>NZ_CM155289.1:0-5540300 GCF_056680575.1 Telluria sp. AIW5
CAGCTTGATCCGCAGGGGTACGCCGGTTTTTTCCGAGCGCACCAGCTTCTGTACAAAGTCGCTTTCAACCAGCAGTTCGTCGATACCGCGTTTCGTGATGGCGAGCGCCTCTTGCACTTTGTCGGACAGTGGCAAACGGGTGGCGGACGCGGAGTTGTTGTTACTACAAGACGCGGAGTCTGTCATAAATTCTTTGTAGGAAATTGGCTAAAGCGGTTGTAGGACCACGTATTTTGGTATAATCACCGATCCCATCAATCTTGCCGCAAGAAAACTTTTTAAAACAACAAGAAAAATAGTGATCCGAAGTTCAAGCGGTAAATTTTAACTGATTGCATGAACCCTATCCAAAAAATCACCGGTAACAGCCTGTCCCGCCTGACCAATATGAGTCGCAAGACCCGTATCGTCGGGGCAGGCGCCCTCGCCCTCGCCCTGTGCGCATTCGGCGCCGTTGCGACCGCCCCGGTCGTGCAGAACGACAGCGACGCCCACGTCGTGTCGGTCGCCGAGAACCTGGCCCTGCCGAACCTGTCCGACCAGATCGCCGCCCTCCAGCAGGACGAGCAGCAATTCATCCACGAAGAGCGCGTGCGTTCGGGCGACTCGATCGGCACCATGCTGGCCCGTCTCGGCGTGAACGATGCGCAGGCGCAGAACTTCATCCGCTCCGACAAGCTCGCCCGCCGCCTCCTGTCGCTCAAGAACGGCAAGCGCCTGCAGGCCGAAACCGACGAGAACGGCGAGCTGCTGACGCTGCGCGCGACGCTGACCGACAAGGATAGCGCACCGACCACGCTGACCATCGCACGCCATGGCGACGGCTTCAAGGCTTCCGAAGCCCCTGCCAAGCTCGAGCGTCGCGTCGAAATGCGTTCGCGCCAGATCGTCAACTCCTCGCTCTACGCAGCCACCGACGCCAACGTCGACGGCGGCTCGATCCCGGATTCGATCGTCGGCGAAATCATCAAGATGTTCTCGACCAACATCGACTTCCGCGGCGACCTGAAGCGCGGCGACCGTTTTAATGTTGTCTACGAAACTTTCTGGCTCGACGGCGAACTGGTGAAAACCGGCCGCATCCTGGCAGGCGAATTCATCAACCGCGGCGCCAGCTACCAGGCCGTGTGGTTCGAAGACCCGGTCACCAAGCAAGGCGGCTACTACAGCCTGGACGGCAAGTCGCTGAAAAAAGCCTTCCTCAAGTCGCCGCTGGAATTCACCCGCGTCTCCTCGGGCTTCGCCAACCGCGTGCACCCGATCTCGGGCGAGTGGAAAGCGCACAAGGGCATCGACTTCGCCGCGCCGATCGGTACCCCGATCCGCGCCGCAGGCGACGGTACGGTCGATTTCGCCGGCGTCTCCAATGGCTACGGCAACATGGTCGTGCTCAAGCACTGGAATAACTACAGCACCGCCTACGCCCACATGAGCCGCTTCGGCAGCAACCTGCGCAAGGGCGCCAAGGTCACCCAGGGCCAGGTCATCGGCTATGTCGGCATCACCGGCTGGTCGACCGGCGCCCACCTGCACTACGAGTTCCGCGTCGCCAATGTTGCACGCGATCCGAACACGCTCAAGGGCCTGACCGCCGCACCACTGACCACGAGCGAACTGACCCGCTTCCGGATGGCTGCCGCGGAAATGAACCACCGCTTCTCGCTGATGACCCCGGGCGGCAACGCCATGGCTGCCCGCTAAGCGCTCAACGCCTCCCCTTAGAACGCCTTCCGTTGCCTCACGGCCCGGAAGGCGTTTTTACGTGGGTCTCCGCAGTGTTCCTCCATTATGATGGCCACATGATGACCTCCTCTTTTTATATTGGCCTGATGTCGGGCACCAGTCTCGACGGCGTGGACGGCGTGCTGGCCGATTTCGCCGGCGGTGCAATCCGTACCCTCGAGGCCGCGTTTACCCCCTTTCCGGCCGCCCTGCGGGCCGAGCTGATGGCGCTGCAGGCGAACGGACCGGACGAGATCGAGCGCGAGGCAATCGCCGCCAATGGCTTGGCAGCTGTCTACGCGCAATGTGTCGACGCGCTGAAGGCGCAAGCGCCCGGCCCTGTGGCCGCCGTCGCCGTGCACGGGCAAACGGTGCGCCACCGGCCGGAACTCGGGTTTACGCGCCAGACGAATAATCCATCGCTGCTGGCTGAACTGACGGGCATCGACGTCATCGCCGATTTCCGCAGCCGCGACATCGCGGCCGGCGGCCAGGGCGCGCCCCTGGTGCCGGCCTTCCACGCGGCCGCCTTCGGAAAGCCAGGGACGACGCGGGCGGTGGTGAATATCGGCGGCATCGGCAACATCAGCATGTTGCACGAAGATGGCCGCGTGACCGGTTATGACACCGGACCGGGCAATGTTTTATTGGATGGCTGGATCGGCCGCCACCAGGGCAAGGAATACGATGCCGACGGCGCCTGGGGCGCGAGCGGGACGGTGGATGCCGCCTTGCTGGCGACCTTGCTGGAAGAGCCCTATTTCCACCAGCCGGCACCGAAGAGCACGGGACGCGACTTGTTCCACATGGCATGGCTCGATGCGCGCCTGGCGGGCTTTTCCAGCCTGGCCGCGGCCGACGTGCAGGCAACCCTGACCGCCTTGACCGCCCAGACGATCGCCCGCGCCATTCTGGACGAGAACGTGCGGGTCGACGCCGTCTACGTCTGCGGCGGCGGCGCCTGGAACGGCACGCTGCTGCGCATGCTGGCGGCCGCCCTTGGCGGCCATGTGCTGGTGGAATCGACGGCCGCGCTCGGCATTGCACCGAACCGCGTGGAGGCGCTGGCGTTCGCCTGGCTGGGCTACCGGTTCAATATGCGCGAACCCGGGAATATGCCGGCGGTGACGGGGGCAACAGGCCCGCGCATTCTCGGGGCGCTCTACCCTGCCTGAAAAGACTCACGCGGGCCCGGTTGGCATTGTCGATGACGCGCAACCATCGACCAGATCGTTGACAGCAGCGCACCGTAGGGTGGGCACCCGTGAACTGACCCCCAAAAGTTGGACACAACTTTGGGGAGGTGTATGTCGAAGTACACAGAACAGTTCAAACACACGGTGGTTCAAGATTACTTGTCTGGTCGCGGTGGCTATCGGGCCCTGTCGCAGCGCCACGGTATGGCCAATCGCTCGTTGGTCGAGCGGTGGGTGACGGCCTATCGGCTCCATGGCGATGCTGGACTGAGGGAGAAGCGAAGCCGATATGACGCCGATTTCAAATTGTCGGTGCTGCAGCACATGTGGGAAAATCGGCTTTCCATAACCCAGACCGCTGCCCAGTTCGATATCCGCCGTCATTCGACAGTAGGAACTTGGGAGCGCGCATATCGAGAGGGCGGGGTCAAAGCGTTGACGCTACCGCCGACAAGACGAGTGAAGAAAATACCGATACCAACAAAGCCGGTCGTTCCTGCAGGCGAGGACACACGCAGCCGGGAAGAATTGCTCGTTGAGCTCGATTACCTGCGCATGGAGAATGCAGTCCTAAAAAAGTTGGATGCCTTAGTTCAAGCACGGCAGAAATCGGCCACGCCGAAAAAGCGCAAGTAGTGCAGGAACTGAGGCAGCAGTATCCAGTTGCTGGTTTGCTCAGGCTTATTGGCTTGGCACGGAGCACCTTTTATTTCCAAGTCGGCGCGCAGAAGGCTGGCGACAAGTACGAACCGCTCAAGGCGATGATCAAGGCCGAGTATGAACGCCACAAGGGCCGCTACGGCTACCGTCGTATCACGGCCGCGCTCCGCCAGCTGGGTCAGCACGTCAACCACAAGACCGTTCAGCGCCTGATGGGGGTGTTGAAACTGAAGTCGCTGGTCAGACCCAAGAAATACAAGTCATTCAGAGGCGAGGTGGGCCAGGCGGCGCCGAACGAATTGAACCGCCAGTTCGAAGCGACGGCGCCGAACGAGAAGTGGGTGACGGACGTGACCGAATTTAACGTCGCCGGCGAGAAGCTATATTTGTCGCCAGTGCTCGACCTGTACAACCGTGAGATCGTCGCTTTTGAGATGAACAGGCGCCCACCATTCGAGCTCGTGACGTCGATGCTGACAAAAGCGTTTTCCAAACTCGGTTCGGCAGACAAGCCGATGCTCCATTCCGACCAGGGGTGGCAGTACCGCATGACGGCCTATCGCCAAATGCTCAAGGAACGCGGCATGGTGCAGAGCATGTCACGCAAGGGAAACTGTCATGACAACGCAGCTATGGAAAGCTTCTTTGGCGTACTCAAGTCCGAATTTTTCTACTTGAACAAATTTGCCAGTATCGACCAGTTAGAGGCCGGCATTGTCGACTATATCCACTACTACAATCACGAGCGCATCAAGCTCAAGCTCGGCGGGCTGAGCCCTGTACAATTCAGGACTCAGCACTTGGCTGCGTAGACTTAACTGTCCAACTTTGTGGGGTCACTTCACCGTGCCCACGCGTGCACTGTCCGCATGGACGCGGCCTGGCACGCGAGAGCGCCGCACAGCATGCGTTTCGCAGGGAACGGGGCTGCGGTATCGCGACCCGTAATCCGCGTGGGCGGAGCCCACCCTACGGACCGCGTACCAGCCAACATGGGGCCAATACCGGCGCTCCAAAAACAAATCCGGGCATTGCCCGAATCTGGTATCAACATCCGGCCAGGCCGGATTGTGCGTAAAACTTACGCCGAGAACGACGAACCGCAGCCGCAGGTGCTGGTCGCGTTCGGGTTCTTGATGACGAACTGGGCGCCTTCGAGGTCGTCCTTGTAATCGATTTCGGCACCGACCAGGTACTGGTAGCTCATCGAGTCGATCAGCAGTTGCACGCCGTTCTTCTCCATGGTGGTGTCGTCTTCGTTCACGATTTCGTCGAAGGTGAAGCCGTACTGGAAGCCCGAGCAGCCGCCGCCCTGCACGAACACGCGCAGTTTGAGGTCGGGATTGCCCTCTTCCTCGATCAGCTGGGCCACTTTTTCGGCAGCGCTGTCGGTGAAGACGATGGGGGTCGGGATGGTGTCAAAGTCAACAACTTCGGCCACTGCAGTCATGGATAAACTCCTGATTGGATTCAATAAATTCCATTATAGACTGTTCGCGCCGCTCACGCTCCCGAGGCCTCCGCTACGGCCAGGTGAAACACCGGTTCGCCCGCCGGCTGGTGCGTGAGCTTGCCGGTAACCAGGGCGCCGCCGTGCATCTCGAGCAGTTTGTAATGGACATCTCCATGAATGCGGCCTTTCGGCTGTAATTCAAGTAGTTCCGTCGAATAAACCGATCCGGCGATGAAACCGTTCACCACCAGGTTGGCGCAGCGCACTTCCCCCTCGATGCGGGCGTGCTCGGAAACGATCAGCACGCTGTCCACGCCTTCACTGGCGATCACGTTGCCATGGACTTCGCCATCGATGCGCAGGCCGCCGCTGAAGCACAGGTCACCCTCGATCCGGGCGGCGATGCCGATCAGGCTATCTATTTCGCTCTTTG
This sequence comes from Telluria sp. AIW5, assembly GCF_056680575.1. Classification (NCBI taxonomy): domain Bacteria; kingdom Pseudomonadati; phylum Pseudomonadota; class Betaproteobacteria; order Burkholderiales; family Oxalobacteraceae; genus Telluria; species Telluria sp. AIW5. The sequence continues at coordinate 5,465 of NZ_CM155289.1, forward strand.
CATTGCGACCAAACATGGCGGCACCCCTGTGAGATAGATGAAGTGATCGGAAAATACCGACCAGCGCATCGGTCAATTTACCGCTCTCATCAGTTGCCGCCTTGATCTAGCTCTTGTCAGGTAGTGCACGTCGGCAACGTCACAGGAATGCTCCCCACTTGTGCATCAGGCTTAGGGCAACAGTGCGATCTGTTGCAGTCCCGTTGTCTCTTCGAAGCCAAACATCAGGTTCATGCACTGCACGGCCTGGCCCGAGGCACCTTTCACCAGGTTGTCCTGCACCACCAGGATGACGACGGTGTTGCCGCCATCCGGGCGATGCAATGCCAGGCGCAGCATGTTCGAGCCGCGGGTCGAGCGCGTTTCCGGGTGCGAGCCGAAAGGCATGACGTCGACGAAGGGCGAATCCTTGTACGTCTCCTCGAACAGCGCCTGCAACTGGGCGTCGTCGACTTCTTTCGTCAGGCGCGCGTACAGGGTCGAGTGCATGCCGCGAATCATCGGCACCAGGTGCGGGGTGAAGATCAGGCCGACCTTCTGGTCCGTGAAGCGCTGCAGCTGGGCCGAGGTTTCCGGGGTGTGGCGGTGGCCGGCGACGCCGTAGGCTTTAAAATTGTCGCTCGACTCCGAGAACAGCGTACCGATCTCAGCCTTGCGACCGGCGCCCGAGACGCCCGATTTCGCGTCGGCGATCAGGTTGCCGGCGTCGATCAGGCCGGCTTTGAGCAGCGGCACGAAGCCCAGTTGCATCGTGGTCGGGTAGCAGCCCGGGTTGGCGATCAGGCGCGCCCCTTTGATGTCTTCGCGGTTCAGTTCCGGCAGGCCATACACGGCTTCCTCGATCAGCCCGGGCGCCGTGTGTTCGATCTTGTACCATTTCTCGAAGGATGCGCGGTCCTTCAGGCGGAAGTCGGCCGCCAGGTCGATGACCTTGACGCCGGCGGCCAGCAGCGCCGGGGCTTGCGCCATGGCGACACCGTGCGGGGTGGCGAAGAACACCACGTCGCATTGGGTGAGATCGGCCTTGTCGGGCGCCGAAAAGGCGAGGTTCACGCGGCCGCGCAGCGACGGGAACATGTCGGCCACCGGCAGCCCGTCTTCCTTGCGCGAGGTGATCGCGGTCAGCTCCACGCCGGGGTGAGTTGCCAGCAGCCGCAGCAATTCCACGCCCGTGTAACCGGTTCCGCCAACGATGCCAACTTTAATCATGTCTAGTCCTTGATATAAATGATGCCCGAGTCGGGCCGATGCGCAATTTTAACAGTCCGGCCAATATCGGTACGCCATGGCGCCCATGCAAAGATTATTTGCACCGGCGACAGCTATTGCAAATATCATATGCCACACGAAAACCTGCCCGGCCCCTTCAGGCGTCGGTGCCGGTCATCAGTTCGGCGTTGTGGACGGGCACCGGGTCGAGGGTCGATACCTTGCCGATCCGGTCGCAGTTTTCCTCCAGCCAGCGCCCTGCCGTCGCCACGCCGAGTCCATGCAACTGCAACAGCAAAGTGGCTGGGGGCGCCAGTGCGCCACCGAACAGCTGCATCAGCTGGTAGCCGGGCGAGCTTGCCAGCGTCCCGCCACCGGCCGCCCAGTCGAGGGGCGTGGGCCGCGCCGGGCTGAACACCGAGGCGGTCGCGCTCAAGGCCCGCCAGAAGCGCCCCAGCGCCGCGCGCGCGCCGTCCCGCCCACCGCCACGGGCATAGCCGTCCGCCACGACGGCAGCGTTGACGCCGCCCCGCGCTGGTACCGCTGATGGCGGCAATCTCGATCCGCTCGTCGGCCAACAGGCGGTCGAGCACGCCCCATCCGAACGCGCCGAGGCAACCGCCTCCCTGCAGCCCGAGGCTGATTCGCTTGGTTCCGTTGCCATTTACTGCTCCTGCCTTATGTCCGACAAGTAGCTTACCGTGACAGCCGCGGCCACGGCGTTCGCTACCTTATGCCAACAAATCCTTGCCGGCACCGCCCTACCGGCCAGGCAAAAACCGCCAGACAATAAAAAAAGCCGCCCGAAGGCGGCTTTTTTGTCCAGCAGTAAGCAGCCCAGGGCTGCTTGAGGCGATTAACGCTTCGAGAACTGCTTTGCGCGGCGTGCTTTACGCAGGCCGACTTTCTTACGCTCGACTTCACGGGCGTCACGGGTGACGAAACCGGCACGTGCCAGGTCGCCCTTCAGTGCTGCGTCGTAGTCGATCAGGGCGCGGGTGATGCCGTGACGGACGGCGCCTGCCTGGCCCGACTCACCACCGCCGTGCACGTTGACCTTGATGTCGAAACGCTCGACGTTGCCGGTCAGTTCCAGCGGCTGGCGAATGACCATCAGGCCGGTTTCGCGCGAGAAGTATTCGTTCGCAGGCTTGCCGTTCACGACGATCAGGCCGGTGCCGGCTTTGATGAACACGCGAGCGACTGCACTCTTGCGACGGCCGGTGCCGTAGTTGTAGTTACCGATCATGTCAGTTCCTTAGAGGGTCAGTGCTTGTGGTTGCTGTGCTGCGTGCGGGTGCGAACCTTCCGCGTACACTTTCAGCTTCTTGATCATTGCATAGCCCAGCGGGCCCTTGGGCAGCATGCCCTTGACGGCCTTCTCGAGCGCGCGGCCCGGGAAACGCTGTTGCATTTTCAGGAAGTTGGTTTCGTAGATACCGCCCGGGTAGCCCGAGTGACGGTAGTACGTCTTGTTGGTGGCTTTCGTGCCGGTCACGCGCAGCTTGCCTGCGTTGACGACGACGATGTAGTCACCGGTATCGACGTGCGGAGTGAATTCTGGTTTGTGTTTGCCGCGCAGTCGGAGTGCCACTTCGCTGGCAACACGTCCGAGGACCAAGTCCGTCGCGTCAATCACGAACCAGTCGCGCTGGACTTCATGGCCCTTAGCGGAAAAAGTTTTCATGTTGACTTCCTAATAGGTAAATTGCTCAAATGGTGGTTCCGCAATGGTTACTGCGGACTCTGCCTTATTGTCTTTTCCAGAGCAAATGGAAAGCCGACGATCATACCTCAACCGACTGTGCCAGGTCAAGGCGCCACCCCGGCCCGTTGTCGCATCCGCGCCTCCCTCTCCGCCGGCCTCGCGCCTGCTGATGACATACAACAATCAATCTGTTGCGCAGCAGGCTAGACTCAGCTCAACCATTCCCTGATGAAACTATTTGTTGACGCGAGAAACGATAGCAAATTACTATGATTCAACTATCTGAGGAGTCTTCGTGAAAACACGTTCCATCCTTCCCGCCCTGCTCGCGCTGCTCGTCGCGGGCGGCGCCCAGGCGGCCGGCGCGGCCGGCTCGCCCGACTCCAAGCTGGCGCCGCGCACTGCGCAACCCGCCGCGCGCACCTGCCACCTGCCCGGCGTCGAGGACGGGCTGCGCTGCTTCAGCGTCTCCGTACCGCTCGACTATGCCAAACCGGGGGCCGGCGGACTGAACATCCATGTCACCGTCGCCCCGGCCTTCCGCGAGGGCGCCAAGACCGATCCGCTGTTCGTGCTGGCCGGCGGTCCGGGCGAGGCCGGCAGCGAGGTCATCGTGCTGCTCTCGACCGCCTTCAAACGCGTACGCGCCACGCGCGACATCGTCTTCATCGACCAGCGCGGCACAGGCTTGTCGGGCAAGCTCGATTGTCCCGAGCCGGCCGGACACGAGACGATGAGCGACGAACAGCTCGACGCCGAGGGACTGCGCTGCCTGCGCACCAGCCGCGCGCCGTTTGCCGCCTACACCACGGCCAATGCCGCACGCGACCTCGAGCAGGTACGACGCGCCCTCGGCTACGGCAAGGTCAACCTGTTCGGCGGCTCGTACGGCACCCGCCTCGGCCAGGCTTACGCGCGCGCCTTCCCCGCCAGCGTGCGTTCGCTGATCCTCGACGGCGTGGCCGCACCCGACCAGGTCATTCCGGCCGGCGGGCGCGACGCCCAGGCCGCGCTCGACAAGCTGTTCGAGCAGTGCGCCAGGGACGCCGGCTGCCACAAGGCCTATCCGAACCTGCGCGCCGAATTCGACAGCCTGGCCGCGCGCGCCGCCGCCGGCATCAAGCTGTCGGTCCCCGATCCACGCACCGCGCAGCCGGTCACCTTCACCATGACCGGCCAGCGTTTCAACCGCACCGTCCACAACGTCCTGTATTCGCCCGCCGATGCGCGCCGCCTGCCCTTCCTGATCCACAGCGCGTACGGGGGCCGCTGGGAGCCCTTCGTTGCGCGCCACAACATCAGCGGCGACTTCGCCGGCGAGGGCGGCGGCGTGGCGCCCCTGCTGTACCTGGCCGTCGTCTGCGCCGAGGACGTGCCGCGCATGACGCCGGAACTGATGAAGGAAGATGCGGCCCTGCTCACGCGCCCGCTGACCGAGCGCATCCCAAGCATGTGCAAGGAGATGAAGGTGCCGGCCGTGCCCTGGGTTGCGCCGTCGATGATCGAGGCGCCGGCCTTGCTGCTCTCGGGCGCGCTCGACCCGGTGACGGCGCCGCGCCGCGCGGAAAGCGCCGCGCGCCACATGAAGAACGCACGCCAGGTCGTGGTCGCGAATGCCGGCCACGGCGTCTCGCAGCTCGGCTGCGCGCCGCGCCTGCTGCGCGCCTTCCTCGACAAGCCGAACGCCGCGCTCGATGCCACATGCCTGGCCGAGATCCCGCCCCCGACCTTCCAGCTCGGCAGCGCCGGGCCGCAACCCTGAATCGAGCCCCCATGATCGAAGTTCACGAAGTACGTAAACAGTTCGGTGACGTCAAGGCGCTCGGCGGCGTCAGTTTCAGCGCGCGCGACGGCCAGATCACGGCCCTGCTCGGGCCCAACGGCGCCGGCAAGACCACGCTGCTGCGCACCCTGGTGGGGCTGCTCAAGCGCGACCACGGCAGCATCGCCGTCGACGGCGTCGACCCGGAGCGCGATCCGCTGGCGGTGCGCCGCAATATCGGCTTCCTGACCGACCAGTTCGGCCTGTACGAGCGCCTGTCGACCCGCGAATACCTCGCCTATTTCGGTGAGCTCAACGGCATGGGCGGCGCCGCCCTGAAGGCGCGCATCGACGAGGTGTCGGAACTGCTGTCGATGGACGACATCCTGGAACGCCGCACCAAGGGCTTCTCGCAGGGCCAGCGCATCAAGGTGGCGCTGGCGCGCACCCTGCTGCACCGTCCGCGCAACCTGCTGCTCGACGAACCGAGCCGCGGTCTCGACGTGATGAGCACGCGCGCGCTGCGGCGTGCCCTGATGGCGCTGCGCGAAGACGGCTGCTGCGTCATCATGGCCACCCACGTGATGCAGGAAGTGACCCACCTGTGCGACGACGTGATCGTCATCGCCAAGGGCCATACGGTGGCCCAGGGCGCACCGCTCGAACTGTGCCGGCGCACCGGCATCGAAAACCTCGAAGACGCATTCGTCAGCCTGGTCGGCGAAGAAGGGATTGCAGCATGAAGCCGCCATTCGTGACCATCTTCCTGAAGGAATTGCGCGAAACCCTGCGCGAGAAACGCACCGTCGGGCTGCTGGTGCTGTTCACGCTGATGTATCCGGTGATGTTCGGCGTCCTGATGCAAAAGCTGATCGACCGCTCCACCCGCGCCGAGCGCGAAGGGGTCGAGCTGGCCGTCATCGGCGTGGCGAAGGCGCCGACGCTGATGGCCCAGCTCAAGCAGAAAAACATCACGGTGCTCGATACGGCCCCGATGGACGAGGCGGCCATCCACGACAAGCTCCAGGAAGGCAAGATCGCCGGCGTGCTGCGCCTGTCCGACAAATTCGTCGAGAACTACACGGCCATGCGCCCGGCGCGGATCGAGCTGTGGTTCGACTCGGCTGCCGAGAAGAATGCGCAGCGGCGCGAAGTCGAAGAGGTGCTCGAAGCCTATAGCGCCAACGTGGCCAGTGCACGCCTGCTGGCGCACGGCGTGTCGCCGGCGACCTTGCGGCCAGTCGTCGTACAGCGCTACGACACCGGCACCAACGCCTCGCGCTCGGCCGGGCTGATCGGCGGCATGCTCAGCATGCTGTTCTTCCCCGCCTTCTTCTGCGGCATGGCGGCCGCGGTCGACAGCACCGCCGGCGAACGCGAACGGCGCTCGATGGAAGTGCTGATGGCGCAGCCCGCGCGCGCCTGGGAGATCGTGGTCGGCAAGTGGCTGATGGCCGGCTTTCTCGCCGTGAGCGGCCTCACGCTCGAACTGATCCTGGCGCACCTCGTGTTGTCCTGGCTGCCGCTGGAAGAACTGGGCATGTCGTGGAGCCTGAACGGAATGGATGTCGCCATGGTCTGCCTCGTCGCGGTGCCGCTGGCGCTGCTGGCGGCCGCGTTGCAGATCGCCCTCGCCATGAACGCGAAATCGTTCAAGGAAGCGCAGAGCACGTTGAGCCTGGTGCTGTTGCTGCCGATGCTGCCGGGCGTCGTGGTCTCGATGATGGACCTCAAAACCTCGGTCTGGATGTACGCGGTGCCGATGCTGTCGAACCAGACGCTGCTGCGCGAAATGTCGAAGGGCGTGGACGTCGGCGCGCTGCCCTTCCTGCTTACTTTCCTCAGCGCGGCGTTGCCGGCGCTGGCCATCGTCGCCTTTGCCGGCTGGCGCATGAAGAGCGAGCGCTACGTGCTGGCGGTGTAAGCCTGCGCTTGCTCCTCCTTTGCAGCCCGCCCCGGCACGCCGCGGTGGGCTGTTTTACAATACGGCCACCCTATCATCGCGGAGAGACGCACATGGAAGTCAAAGTCAGCTGGAACGGCCCCTCGGGCATGAGTTTTCGCGCCCAAACCGGATCGGGCCACATGGTCGCGATGGACGGTGCACCGGAGGGCGGCGGCCACAACCTGGCGCCGCGGCCGATGGAAATGGTGCTCCTCGGCACCGGCGGCTGCACGGCCTACGACGTTGTGCTGATCCTGAAGCGCGGGCGCGAAAACGTGACCGGCTGCGACGTCACCCTGCAGGCCGAGCGCGCGGAGACGGATCCGAAGGTGTTTACGAAGATTAACTTCCACTTCGTGGTGACGGGGAAGAATTTGAAACCGGCAGCGGTGGAGCGCGCGGTGAAGCTGTCGCACGAAAAATATTGCTCGGCCTCGATCATGCTCGCCGCGACGGTGGAGATGACGCATTCGGTGGAAATCGTCGAAGCGGGATAAACCTGCCGGGCCATCCGGGCTAACGCTTTTTGAAACGCCGGGGGTATGCCGGGGCACGAACGCGTGGGCATGCCCACCCTACGGTGTGCTACTGCCCGCAACTGATGCGTAACGTAGGGTGGGCATGCCCACGCGGATGTTCGCATCATGTTGACGTGTGGACGCGTCGATAACACCATCAACCCGGCACGCAATCGCAGGCACGCCGCGACTTACAAATAATAGGCGGTCGTCGTCATTACCTTCGACATCGCCCGCATCACGAGCTTCACCGGCACCGGCATCTCGGCCGCGCCCAGCGACTGGGCGGCGTCGCCGTGGGCGACTTCATCCACCCGCATCTGCTCGACGATCGCGCGCGACTTGGCGTCGCCTGCCGGCAGCTGCTCGAGATGGCTGTTCAGGTGGGCTTCGACCTGGCGCTCGGTCTCGACGACAAAACCGAGGCTGCGGGCGTCGCCCAGTTTGGCGGCAATCGTTCCCATCGCATACGCCCCCGCATACCAGAGCGGATTGAGCACGCTCGGCTGCGAGCCGAGTTCGGCCAGGCGCTCGGCGGTCCAGGCCAAATGGTCTTGTTCTTCGCGGCCGGCCTGCTCGAACTGGGCGCGCATCCCCGGACTCTGCGCGTGGCGCGCCTGCGAGTCGTAGAGCGCCTGGGCGCAGACTTCGCCGACATGGTTCACGCGCATCAGGCCGGCGCTGCGGCGCTGTTCGCGCTCGTCGAGTTCGCAGTCGACCGTGTTTGCCGCCGGGTTCGCACGCGTCGCCGAGGCCACGCCGCCGACCACGCGCAGCGCCTTGTCGAAGCCGACGATCAGGTCGTCGAGTGGACTGAGGAAAGGGTTGGCTCGCATAGGAATCTCTTAGTCGCGGGAAAACTACATTATATGCGGCGTGCCTGCCGCTTGCCGCGCGGCTAGCGACGGACGCACCCGCACAGGGCGCCCCACGCCCTGTGCCGCCTATTTTGCACTCTGGCCGGCACATCGCGCCGTGCGTCGCACGGGTCCGCCCGAGTCAGCCATTAGGGCATACAATGCATTCGTCAAAAAAGGCCTGGCGGAAATGAAAGTAATCGCCTTGCAAAAGTTTATCTGGAGTCCGCATGGAATTACGCATCCGCAATTTGTCCAAGACCTACGCCAACGGCGTCGTGGCGCTGGACAAGGTCACGCTGAACATCCCGCCAGGGATGTTCGGCCTGCTGGGGCCGAACGGCGCCGGCAAGTCGACCCTGATGCGCATCCTCGCGACTTTGCAGGAATGCGATGCCGGCTCGGTCTTCGCGGGCGATATCGACGTGCTCGACGAGAAGGACGAAGTGCGCCGCATGCTCGGCTACCTGCCGCAGGACTTCGGCGTGTATCCGAAAGTGACGGCCTATGAACTGCTCGACCATTTCGCGCAGCTGAAAGGCATCGCCGGCAAGGGCCGGCGCCGCGAAGTCGTCGACGGCCTGCTGCAGCAAACGAATCTGTTCGAGGTGCGCCACCAGAAGCTGGGCACCTTTTCGGGCGGCATGCGCCAGCGCTTCGGCGTGGCGCAAGCCCTGATCGGCGACCCGCAACTGATCATCGTCGACGAGCCGACCGCCGGCCTCGACCCGCAGGAGCGGGTGCGCTTCCATAACCTGCTGTCCGACATCGGCGCCGACAAGACGGTGCTGCTGTCGACCCACATCGTGTCCGACGTAGCGGATTTATGCGCCAACATGGCCATCCTCCACAAGGGCCACGTGCTGCTGTGCGGCGAGCCGGCGCGCCTGATCGACGGGATCGAAGAGCACATCTGGGCGCGCTTCGTCGACAAGGCGGACCTGCCGCTGTTCCAGAAGCAGCACACGGTGATCTCGACGCGCCTGCGCGCCGGGCGCACGCTGATCCATGTGTACGCCGAGGGCGACCCGGGCATGGGTTTCGAAGAAGCCCACGCCAGCCTCGAGGACGTGTATTTCGCCACCATCGCCGGCCGCTACAACTCCCAGGCCGGAAGCTGCTGATCGATGCCTGCACTTCTGTCCATTGCCCGTTTCGAGCTGCGCCAGCGCTTGCGCCAGCTCTCGACCTGGGCCTGCTTCCTCGCCTTCCTCGCCGTGGCCGTCCTGTGGACGGCCGCCGCCGGCGGCGTGTTCAAGGAGACCGTGGTCGCCTTCGGCTCGCGCGTGCTGATCGACGGGCCGCGCCAGGTCGCCCTGACCGTCGCCTTCCTCGGTTGCCCCGGGGTGATCATGATCGGCGCCATCATGGGCCGCGCCGTGCAGCAGGACTTCGAGCACGGCATGCACCACTTCTTCTTCAGCGCCCCGATTCCGAAATATGCGTATGTGTTCGGGCGCTTCCTCGGCGCCTACGTCACCCTCGCCTTCATCTTCGCGGCCATTCCGCTCGGGGCCTGGCTGGGCAGCCTGCTGCCCATGATCGGCCCGGACCGCGTCGGCGCGGCCGCTGTGTCCAATTATGTGCTGCCCTGGCTGCTGACCTTGCTGCCGAACCTGTTCATTTTCGGCGCAATTTTCTACATGCTGGCGGCGCTGACGCGGCGCATGCTGCCGGTGCACGTGGCCAGCATCGTCCTGATGGTGGGCTATACGATTGCGCCCTCGCTGGCGCGCGACTTCGACTATAAATTGCTGGCCGCGCTGATCGACCCGTTCGCCACCACCTCGCTCGTGCACCTGACCGAATACTGGCCGACCGCCGAGCGTAATGGACGCCCGGTCCTGCTCGAGGGCGTGTACCTCGCCAACCGCCTGATCTGGTGCGGTTTCGGCCTGGCCGTCCTGCTGCTGGGCTACTGGCGTTTCCACCTGGTCGGCTTGCTCGAGTCGCGCAACTTCGACCCGCGCGGTGCCGGCGAGGCCGCGCCCGTCCTGTCGCAAGCGGCCGTCAATACGCGCGAACAGCCCGACTTCGCGCGCCGCAGCCTCGCCTCGCTGCTGGTGCGCGAAGCCGCCATGCACCTGCGCCAGTCGGTGGCGACGCTGCCCTTCGCCCTGGTCGCGCTGGCCGGCATGGCCCTGCTCGCGGTCGGGAGCTTCGACATCGGCCACGTGCACGGCGCACGCACCTATCCCGTGACCTGGCAGATGCTCGAGCTGGTGCGCGACGTGTTCGCGGTGTTCCTGCTGGTCGTGACCGCCCTCTACGCGGGCCAGCTGGTATGGCGCGAACGCGAGGCGCGGACCAGCCAGCTGTTCGACGCGTTGCCGGTACCCGGCTGGCTGGCGCCGCTGTCGAAAATCCTGGCGCTCGTCGCGCTGCAGGCGCTGCTGCTCTTCCTGGCGATGCTGACCGCGATGGCATGCCAGCTGGCGCGCGGCTATTTCGCGCTCGAGCCGGGGCTCTACCTGCACACCCTGTTCACGATCATGCTGCCGCACTATGCGCTGCTGGCGGTGCTGGCGATCACGGTGCAGGCGCTGTGCGGCCGCAAATTCCTCGGCTACGCGCTGCTGGCGGCGCTTGCCGTGGCGGCCATCGCGCTGCGGGGACGCGGCTACGACCACCTGCTGCTGCCCTGGGCGCCCTTCCCCGCGCTCGACTATTCGGCAATGAACGGCTACGGCCATGCGCTGCTACGCGAGCGCATGCTGCTGTTGTACTGGGGCGGCGCCGCGCTGATGCTGGCCGTGGCCAGCGTGGTGCTGTGGCCGCGCGGCGTCAACCTGGAATGGCGCAGCCGCTGGCGCCTGGCGCGCCAGAACCTGAGCCTGCCGGTGCTGGGCGCATTCGGCGCCGGCCTGCTGGTATTCGGCGCGACCGGCGCCCTGCTCTGGTACGAACTGGACGTGGCCGGCAACTACCGCAGCACGCACGCGCTGGAGGCGCGCCGCGCCGATTACGAAACGCTGTACCTCCGCTTTGCCAGGCTGCCGCAGCCAACGCTGGCCACGGTCGACCTGCAGGTGGACCTGCATCCGCGCAGCCGCACCCTTGCGGTGAGCGGCCACTACCAGCTCGAGAACCGCAGCGGCGCGCCGCTGCCCGACCTGATCCTGTACCAGCGGCCGGGCGCCGACCTGGTCGCGCGCCTGTCGCAGCCGGCCACGCTGGTCACGAGCGACCGTGAACGCGGCTTCTTCCGCTATCGCCTGGCACAGCCGCTGGCGCCGGGCGCGCGCATCGCGCTCGCCTTTGAACTGAGCGCCGCACCGGGCGGCCTGCTCGGCGTCGGCAGCGACACGCCGGTGGCGTCGAATGCCAGCTTTTTCACGGGCGAGGCGCTGCCGCGCATCGGCTACCAGCAGGCGGTCGAACTGAGCGACGCGCGCGACCGCCGCCGCCACGGCTTGCCGCCGCGCGCGGCCCCTGGTGCCGCGCCGGCATTGCAACGCATCGCCTTCAGCGCCATCGTCGCCACCGACGTCGACCAGGTCGCGGTGGCGCCGGGCACGCTCGAGCGCGAGTGGATCGCCGGCGAGCGGCGCTATTTCCATTACCGCTCCGACGGCGCCATCCCGAACGACTACGCGGTCGCCTCGGCGCGCTATGCTGTGCGCCACGAGCGCTGGCAGGACGTCGCCATCGACGCCTATTTCGCGCCCGGACACGAGGCCAATGTCGAGCGCCTGCTGCGCGGCGCCAGCGCCGCCCTCGACTACGGCACGCGCCAGTTCGGCCCTTACGGCCAGCACGACCTGCGCCTGGTCGAAACGCCACGGCAGAGCGGCAATGCGCACGCCTTCCCCGGCATGCTGGCCCTGCCCGAACACGCCGCCTTCATCGCCCGCGTCGACCCCACGCCAGGAGGCAGCATCGATTACCCCTTCTACATGGGCGCCTGGAGCACCGCACAGGGGTGGTGGTCGCGCCAGCCGGGCGGCCTGCAGCTGGCCGACAGCCTGGCCGAGTACACGGCACTGATGGCGGTGCGGCGCAGCGCCGGCGCGCCCGCGATGCGGCGCTACCTGCGCGAAGACCTGCGTGCCTACCTGATGGGCCGCGCGCTGGCGAACCGCAGCGAACAGCCGCTCGTCGGAAACCTCGACGAAGCCTGGCTGCGCCGGCGCAAGGCCGGCCTCGCGCTCTACCTGCTGCAGGACCTGCTGGGCGAAGAGCGCGTGAATGCAGCACTGCGCTCCCTGTCCACGCGCGGCGGCGCCGACATGGCGGCGCTGGCGACAGCCCTGCGCGCGGTGGCGCCGCCCGATAAACGCTACCTGGTGCGCGACCTGTTCGACGACATCGTGCTCTACGAGAACCGTGCCGACAGCGCGGGCGCGCGCCCGCTCGGAGGCGGAAAGTATGAAGTCGTGCTGCACGCCAGCGCGGGCAAGGTACGCGCCGGCGCTGCGGGCGAGCAGGACCTGCCGCTGGCCGACTACATCGAATTCGGCGTCGACGACCCCGCCGGCAACCCGCTGGCGCGCGAACGGCGGCGGGTCACGCGCGCTGCCCAGACCATCACCTTCGTCGTCGCCGGCCGTCCGGGACGGGCCGGCATCGACCCGGACCACAAGCTGATCGACAAGAAGCCGACGGATAACATGGTTCTAGTCGACAACGAGTAAAACTCGCGATATTATCAAGCCACTATTACTGTGAGGTTTACCGATGTCGACCATGCTTGCCGAAGTGTGCGAAAAAATTCAGCTCCTCAATGCCGAGGAAAAGCATGAGGTGCTCCGCGTCCTGTTGCTGGACATCGACGGCCTCGCCGACCAGGATGCCGACGAAGCCTTGCGCGACGAAGTCGTGCGCCGCGTGAAGGCAATCCGCAACGGCGAAGCCGCGATCCGCGCGCTACAGGACTGGCAGGAGTGAGCCGCGGCGCGTCGAGCGCCGCATGCGCCACGCCCCGGATTTATCCAATGTGGGCAAGGTATAAACAGAATATCCGGTAACACAGCATAAAAAAACCGCAGCCCGAAGGCTGCGGTTTTTTTTGGTCCGGCGTTCTAGTTCATCGCTCCGCTTATTTCTTCGCGGCGGCGCGCTTGGCGGGCGCCTTTGCGGGGGCCTTCGCAGGCGCCCCCTTCGCCGCCGCTTTCTTCGCGGCCGGCTTGGCGGCAGATTTGGCTGCCGGCTTCTTCGCCGCCTTCACTGCGACGGCTGCGCCCTCGCCCTCGGCGCCCTCGGCTGCGGCATCGTTCGCCGCGGCCTTGGGCTTGGCGCCAGGCTTCGCCTTGCGCTCCTCGAACTCGAAGCTGATCTTGCCGTCCTTGGCGCGGGCCAGGAAAGCCTTGAACGAGCGGCGCGTACGCTGCGATACAAAACCCGGCAGCAGGTCGGTCTTGCCGTCGTTGAGCAGTTTCGCCATCTGCTCGGGCAGGATTTCCTGTTGCAGGATGATGCGCCCGCTGCGGAAGTCGCAGGTCTTCGGCTTGGCCACGCTCTTCTCGCAGACATACGCCAGGGGCATCTCATAGACGCCGCTGGCGCATTTCGGGCAAGGGCCGAGCGCGGTCTGGCCGGTGAAGTCGACGCCCTCGCCGTCCTCGCCGCCTTCCTGGTCCTGGCCGAAGTCGAATTCGAGCTTGAAGTTGTTGATGTCCTCGTCGCGCACGATGCGCAGGATGGCCGCGAACGGACGGCCCATCTTCGAGCGGAAGCCCTGCAGCGGACCGATGGTGCGCTTTTCCAGCAGCTCTTCGACTTCGTTGATCTCGAACTGGCGGCTGCCCGGCGTCTTGCTCATCGAGAAGTCGCACTTGGTGCAGGCGAAGCGGCGGTAGTTTTCCTTGACCACGCCGGCGCAGTTCGGGCACGGCGTGACCAGGGTGGCGTACTCGCCGGGAATCGTGTCGTTGTCGTATTCCTTGGCGCGCTTGACGATGATTTGCGTCATCTGCGCAATCTCGCGCATGAATTCTTCGCGCGAAATCTTGCCCTTCTCCATCTGCGACAGCTTGTATTCCCATTCGCCGGTCAGTTCCGGCGCCGTGAGTTCGTTCACGCCCAGGCCGCGCAGCAAGGTCATCAGCTGCGAGGCTTTCGCCGTCGGGATCAGCTCGCGGCCTTCGCGGATCAGGTATTTCTCGGTCAGCAAGCCCTCGATGATGGCCGCCCGCGTGGCCGGCGTCCCGAGGCCCTTGCCGGCCATCGCATCGCGCAGCTCGTCGGAATCGACCAGTTTGCCGGCACCTTCCATCGCCGACAGCAGCGTCGCCTCGCTGTAGCGCGCAGGCGGTTTCGTGACCAGGCCGTTCGCCGTGATTTTGTCGGTCAGGACCTTTTCACCTCTTGCGACCGGCACCAGCGTGGCGCCATCCTTGTCGTCGCCGGTGGTGTCCTTGCCGTAGACGGCGAGCCAGCCCGGGTTCGTCATGACCTTGCCTTCGGTCTTGAACTGGTGACCCGACACTTCAGTGAAGCGGGTCGTAACCAGGAATTCGGCCGGCGGGAAGAAGACGGCCAGGAAGCGGCGCGTGACCAAGTCATACAGCTTCTGCTCGGGCTCGCTCAGGTTTTTTGGCGCGACACCGGTCGGGATGATCGCGAAGTGGTCCGAAATTTTCGTGTTGTCGAAGATGCGCTTGTTCGGCTTGACCCAGCCGTTCCTGGTGACCTGTTTGGCGAACTGGTTGTAGTTATTCGTGTCGGCGAGCGCGGTCATCGTGTCCTTGACGGTCGCGATGTAGTCTTCCGGCAGGTGGCGCGAATCGGTACGCGGGTAGGTCAGCACCTTGTGCTTTTCGTACAACGCCTGGGCCAGGCCGAGCGTGTTCTTGGCCGAGAAGCCGAAGCGGCCGTTGGCCTCGCGCTGCAGGCTCGTCAGGTCGAACAGGGCCGGCGCCATCGAGGTGGTCGGCTTCGACTCTTCGGTGACCACGCCCTGCTTGCCGCGGCAGGCGGCGGCGATCGAATCGGCCGCCAGCTTGCTCCACAGGCGCTCGGGGCGCTTTTCCGGGTCGTTCTCGTCCTTCTTGAACTTCTGGTCCAGCCAGCGCCCTTCGTAGACGCCGGCGGCGCAGACGAACTCGGCGCGCACTTCCCAGTAATCGCGCGCCACGAATTTTTTGATTTTTTCTTCGCGCTCGACGACGATCGACAGGGTCGGCGTCTGCACGCGGCCCACGGTCGTCAGGTAGAACCCGCCCTCTTTCGAGTTGAAGGCGGTCATGGCACGGGTGCCGTTGATGCCGATCAGCCAGTCCGCTTCCGAGCGGCAGCGCGCGGCGTCGGCCAGCGGCAGCATCTCTTCGTCGCTGCGCAACTGCTTGAAGCCCTCTTTGATCGCATTGGCCGTCATCGACTGCAGCCACAGGCGCTTGACTGGTTGCTTGGCCTTCGCGTTCTGCGCGATCAGGCGGAAGATCAGCTCACCTTCGCGGCCCGCGTCGCATGCGTTGATGAGGGCGGTGACGTCCTTGCGCTTGATGAGCTTGTTCAGCACTTTCAGGCGCGACTCGGTCTTGGCGATCGGGTTCAGCGCGAAATAAGGCGGAATCATCGGCAGGTGCGTGAAGCTCCATTTGCCGCGCTTGACGTCGTATTCCTCGGGCACCGCGATTTCCAGCAGGTGGCCGACGGCGGACGAAAGAACGTATTCGTCGGATTCGAAATACTCATCGTGCTTGGTGAAGCCGCCCAGCGTCTTCGCGATGTCGTTCGCGACAGACGGCTTCTCGGCGATGATGAGGGTTTTGGTCATAAGGTTTCTCGTCGTACTTATATATATGGGTGTTTGGCCTGCGCATCATACATGCTTTGCCGACCCGGCCTCGGCTAATGGGCAAGTGTCTTAGTGGTAACAGTCCTGAATAAGCGGCCAATGATAAGCGCGTTATCGCGCTGTTCGCAAGTAGGCTCTGCACCTTGCTTGTGCGGCGCGCCGTCGCTTGGACGGCCGTGGCGCACTCGCAACGACGGACTTTCGCCGGTGCATTACAGAGACATGGTCGCTGATGGTGGGCCCTCTCCTACACTGGTTCCACCGGCATTCCGATACAAGCGAAGCGGCGCCGCGCGCATCATCGGCCCTGTTGGCGCCTCACGCGCCGTTGAAGGAGGATCGACCATGAGCGACAAACACAAGGGCATGGTGAACGAGCACGGCCGTAGCGTGCGGCGCGAGAAGATGGTGCCGGTGGCGCCGGAGAGCCAGCAAGGCAAATCGCCCGGTTCCGGCGCCGGCAACCGCCAGTCGGCGCCGGGCTCCGGCGCCATGCAGGGCACGGACGCCGGATCGCGCGGCGGCCCGGGTTCGCAGACGGGCGGACGCAGCGCGCGCCAGCAGGCCCAGCGCATGCAGGCGGCGGCGGAAGCGGACCGGCTCGGCACATCCCAACAGTCGGGCGCAGGCGGGCTGGAGCAGAAACAGCATGCCGGTTCGAAAGAGTCAGGCATGGCGCCGGGCTCGCTGCAATCGGGCGGCGCCGGGTCTGGCGGACGCGGGCATCCGGAGCAGCCAGGGGCGGATTCCGGTTCGGGGCTGGCGGGGACGGACAAGAAGCGCTGAGCTTGCGCGGAAGTGAAACAAGCTGTCTCGGTTTCACGAGCAGTGTCGTAAAAACAAAAACTCCCGCAGTGCGGGAGTTTTTTTCTTGCTGAAATGTGAGTGCGTGCTTGGGCAATCGCTCAGTGCAGTTGTCGCGGAATCTGTTCGTCGTCGGAGCCGAACAGATCGTCGAAGATCAGGGCGTCCGGTTCCTTGTTCTGGCTCCACATCATCATCAGCACGATGATCTTCAGCTTGCTCAGGGTGACGGGCGATTCGTCCACTGCGAGTGCGCGCTCGATGACGATTTCGCGTTGCAAGGGCGTGAGCAGCTTGGCACTTTCGAGGAACTGGATAAAACCGATCGCGGCACTGCCGAGCTCGTTATATTCCTCGTCCACGTAGTAACGCGTGCCGGTAGAGGCGACCACGTCGGCCAGCTCTTCGCCCGCCATTTCAGTAAGACCCGTAAGCCAATCGATGGCCTCGCATATCTCGAAGTCGTCGAAGCCGACGGCGGAGAGTTTGCGTGCCAATGCAGCCGGCTCGGGGCAGGCTTCGGGACGATAGTACGTCTCGTAGAGGTAGACCAGGATGTCGAACATAGTGACGCTACTGTAGCAGTTAAGCTCGTACAGGTACAAGCTTGCTGCGTGTGTGCGCATCCGGCGAACAAAAACCGTCGTTTTTCGGCCTTATCGGTTCATATAGGCTTGTAAGTAATGTCCGAGATGATGCGTCTTTTCAAGCTTCTACCCAGCGTGAATTAAACATAAACGCGTTGCACTTTTCCTCCTGGAAGACGCTCGATCATGCCGGCCATTTCGAGTGCCAATAAACCCATGCTCAATTGACCGATACTGGTGCCGAGACGTTCCAGCAAATCGTCGACACCGAGCGCTTCGTGTCCGAGTTGCGCGAGCAGGCCGGTGCAGTCCGATTCGGTCGGCAAGGCCTGTGCACAGGCAGCCTCTGCGGACGGCGCCGAGAGTGGCGACAGCCGCATCGCTTCGACTATTTCATCGACCGTTTCGACAAGACGCGCGCCATCGCGTATCAGCTTGTGGCAACCCTTGGCGAGCGGCGCGTGGATCGAACCTGGCAAGGCGAATACGTCTCGCCCCTGCTCGGCGGCGACGCGCGCGGTGATGAGGGAACCGGATTGCGCCGCCGCTTCGATCACGAGCACGCCGGAAGACAAGCCGCTGATGATCCGATTACGCCGCGGAAAATTGCCGCTGGCCGGCGGCGTGCCGAGCGCGTATTCGCTGACGATGCAAGCTTCGCCGGCAATGCGCTCCGCGAGCGCCCGGTTGCGCGCCGGATAGAACAAGTCGGCGCCGGTGCCGACCACGGCGATCGTGGAGCCTGCGCCGCGCAAGGCGCCTTCATGCGCGGCGGCATCAATGCCGAGCGCGAGTCCGGACACTACGCACACGCCGGCCCCGGACAGCGCGCCGGCGAAAGCGCTGGCGTTCGCCTTGCCCTGCACGGTGGCATTGCGGCTGCCGACGATCGCCAGCGCCGGGCGCGCGAGCAGGTCGATGCGGCCTCTTATATAGAGCAGCAGTGGCGGATCGGGAATGTTGGCGAGCGCTTGCGGATAGGCGGCATCGCCCAGCGCCAGCACCTGGTGCGACGGTGCTTCGAGCCAGGCGAGCGTGGTGTCGATCAGCTCACACGTGGCGCGGGAAGGCGGCGCGCAGAGGATGCGCGCCAGTGCGGGGCCGGCGTGTTCGGCCAGCGCCGCGTGGCCGGCGTCAAAAATGGCGCGCGGCGAACCGAAGGCTTGCAACAGCAGGTGCGCGGTGCGCAACCCCACCCCGCGCGCGCCCTCGAGGCGCAGCCAGTCGGTGAGTTGCGTAACGCGTGAAGCAATGCGGCTGGCGGGGATGGGGTCCGTGTCCTGCACGGTGGATTTACTCCGGTGATTTCGCCACGTCGCCGACTTCCACCGGCGCCGTCACTTGCATGATCAGGCCGTAGGACACGCGCCCGAACACTCGGAAGATGAACAGGCTGCCGTACTGTTCATCGGGAAGATGCATTTTCGCGCGGCCGATTCCGAGGAAACCTGTGCGCCCTTCCGGATCGGCCACCGTCTTCCCGAGATGATAGAGCTGCAGTACCGAGCCGACATCGAGTCCGTCAATCGAACCACGGTTGACAGTAACGACCTGGCTCTGTCCGGCATAGCTCACGCCCGAATAAATCGACATCACGCGCGCATCGATGAGGCTTGCGGGCGCATGCGGCACATAGTTGCGCACGGCTGGCGGCGGCGCCGGCATCAGGCGGTCGCCGACACCCATCTCGCTCACCGAACTCGACACAGTCATCGTATGCACGTCGACGCCGGGCGCGGCCGCCTTGACCAGTTTCACGGTACCGACATAAGCGGCCTCGTGCGCGAGCACGGCGCCGGTTTGCGGGTCCTTCAGCGGCGTGCCCGGACGGAACACCTGGAATTCGGTGGCGCCTTCCAGATTGCCGCGTACGTAGACGCGATCGCCGCTGCCCAGGTAGAGGTGGCCTTCCTGCGAGGCGGCGATGCGCGGCGCGCTGGCCAGTGCATTTTTCTCGACCACGAGCGGCTGGGTCAGGTAGGGTTCGATGACGCCGGCGGGAATCGCGTCGATCGCACCGCGTTCCAGGCCTTCGCTGCGCACTTGCGGCGACAGGCGCAGCACGGGCGCGTCGCTGCCGTCGCCTTCGCTGCCCGGTTTGGTGAGCGACAGGCGGCCGCGTGCGCGGTCGAAATACACGATCTGGCCCGGATAGATCCAGTGCGGGTTGCGGATTTCTTCCCGGTTCATGCCCCAGACCTGGGGCCAGCACCAGGGGTGCTCGAGGAAGTCGCCAGAAATATCCCACAGGGTATCGCCCTTGACGACGCGATGCTGATCGGGGGCATTCGGTTTGAAGCTGCATTCGGCAGCCTGGACAGGGCCGGCCACAACACACGCGACGAGCGCGGCGGCTGCAGCGCGGGTCACGACTGTGCTAAAATTTTTCATTGAAGACGTCCGTAAAGTGCGGCATTGACAACGGAATTGCTGGCTGCGCCCATCACTCGGCCAGCCACGGCGCAAGGGACGGAAGGCTTGCACTCCAGAGCGCGCGGGCGGATCAGGAAGAGTTGCCCAACTGAATCAAATTCTGCACACAAATCCTTGAACTAGCAAGACAAACCGCGTCCTGCTCCCCCGGCGATGTGTTGCATTCCTGCTCCTACGCCCCGACCTGCCGCCCGTCCCCCATGATATTTAATATAACTATTACTAACACGCTGATATGGCCCTCCTGAACATCCTGCGCTATCCCGATCCCCGCCTGCACAAGATCGCCGCGCCCGTTACCGAATTTGGCGAGCGCCTCGAAAAGCTGGTGGCCGACATGGCCGAGACCATGTACGACGCACCGGGCGTCGGCCTCGCCGCGACCCAGGTCGACGTGCACGAGCGCGTGGTCGTGATCGACACCTCCGAGACGCACGACGCGCTGCTGGTCTTCGTCAATCCCGAAATCACCTGGGCCAGCGAGGAAAAGCAGGTCTACGACGAAGGCTGCCTGTCGGTGCCGAACGTCTACGACGGCGTCGAGCGCCCGGCGCAAGTGAAGGTGCGCGCCCAGGATGCAAAGGGCGAGTTCTTCGAGCTCGACTGCGAAGGCTTGCTGGCCGTCTGCATCCAGCACGAGATGGACCACCTGATGGGCAAGGTCTTCGTGGAATACCTGTCGCCTTTGAAACGCAACCGCATCAAGGCCAAGCTGCAGAAGGAAGAGCGCGGCATGGAGCGCGAAGCGGCCCTGAAAGCCGCAGGCCGCCGCTATTAAGGCGGCGCCGATGAAAGTCGTCTTCGCCGGCACGCCGGAGTTTGCCGCTTGCGCCCTGCGCGCCCTGGTCGATGCCGGTTTCAGCATTCCGCTCGTGCTGACCCAGCCCGACCGCCCGGCCGGGCGCGGCATGCAGCTGCAGGCCTCCGCAGTCAAACAGGTCGCGCTGGAACACGGCATCGAGGTGCTGCAGCCCTTGTCGCTGCGCACCGACAGCAAGGATCCGCAACGCGCGCTCGAGGCGCAGGCCGCCCACGAACGCCTGCTCGCGCTCGACTACGACGTGATGGTGGTCGCGGCCTACGGCCTGATCCTGCCGCGCAGCACGCTCGACATCGCGCCCTGCATCAACATCCACGGTTCACTGTTGCCGCGCTGGCGAGGCGCCGCGCCGATCCACCGCGCGATCGAAAGCGGCGATCTCGAGACGGGCGTGACGATCATGGGCATGGAAGAAGGGCTCGATACGGGTCCGATGATGCTGATCGAGCGCGTTGCGATCGGGGATGCCGATACGACGGGCAGCCTGCATGACAAGCTGGCCGCGCTTGGGGCATCGATGATCGTCGAGGCGCTGCGCCGGTTGGAACGCGGCGAGTTGCCGAGCACGCCGCAGCCGGAGGAAGGCGTGACCTATGCGGCCAAGATCAGCAAGGACGAAGCGAAGCTCGACTTCGCCTTGCCTGCGGTCGAGGTGTGGCGCAAGGTGCGTGCCTTCAATCCGTTTCCTGGTGCGCAAGGCACGGTGAACGGGACGGCGGTCAAGATCTGGAATGCGGAACTGGCTGAAGGAAGCGGTCAGCCAGGGCAAGTGTTGGCTGCCGATGCGCAAGGCATCGTGGTCGCTTGCGGGGACGGTGCGCTGCGCCTGTTGCAGCTGCAAAAGCCGGGCGGCAAGCGCTTGGCGGCAGGGGAATTCCTGAAGAGTTTTCCGCTGCAGGGCATGGCGTTCGCCTAGGTGTCGTAGGGTGGGCGCCCCGTGCCCACACGACATCATGCGCCCGCGTTGGCGCCTGGTCGACCGCTCATGCCGCTCGACCTTCTTGGACGCAATGATGTAGCGTCTGCTCATCGTTCCGCGTGGGCACGGGGCGCCCACCCTACCAACCCACAAACGAAAACGCGCCCACTCGGGGCGCGCTGCAACGATGAACGCTACTTAATTACCGCCGGCTTCCAGTGCGCGCTGGGCATCCATATGCTCACGCAGGACCTGGTTGATGCGGGTCTGGTAACCTGGACCGGCTGCCTTGAACCAGTCCAGCATGTCGACGTCGAGGCGGATCGTGACGATCTGCTTGGCGCTTGCTGGCGTTGCCGGGGCTACTTTTAGCTCTGCTGCCACCGCGTGGCTGTGCAGCGAAGGCTGGTCCCAATCGGGTTCGTACTCTTTGTTCATGCTATTCATCCCGTGTTAATACGTGCCACGTCCTTCATGGCCTATATTTATTGTCGTCGCTGTATGTATCCGTAAAATTGCGAAACGGCCGGGTTTTGTAACGTCGTGTAACAAGGGGATGCATAAACACATAACGATACAATCTGCGTCCCACCGGGCCGGCCAGGGCGGGAAGACGCGGCATTGACGTATAATTTCAGACCGCCCCAACCGTGCAAGCGCTTCCCTATCTATCCTGCACGCATCCAGAAAGTGACCCATGACTGCCCCGACCACGACCCCATCCCCGATCGAAACCCAGCTGCGCGCAATCCTGTCGCGCCGCATCATGATCCTGGACGGCGCCATGGGCACCATCATCCAGCAGTACAAACTGGATGAGGTCGCATACCGGGGCGGGCCGAACGGCCGCTTCGCCGGCTTCGCCGCACCGGCCGACAGCGGCGCGCGCGAACTCTTCGTGAAGGGTAACAATGAGCTGTTGTCGCTGACCCAGCCGCAGGTGATCCAGGAAATCCACGAGCGCTATCTTGCCGCCGGTGCCGACCTGATCGAGACGAATACCTTCGGCGCCACCAGCGTCGCCCAGGACGATTACCACATGGGCCACCTGGCCTATGAGATGAACGTCGAAAGCGCCAAACTGGCGCGCGCCGCCTGCGACAAGTACACCAGTGCCGACAAGCCGCGCTTCGTCGCCGGCGCCCTCGGCCCGACCCCGAAGACCGCGTCGATCTCGCCCGACGTCAACGATCCGGCGGCACGTAATGTCACGTTTGACCAGCTGGTCGCCAGCTACCACGAGCAGGTGCGCGGCCTGGTCGACGGCGGCGTCGACGTGCTGCTGGTCGAGACGATTTTCGATACCCTGAACTGCAAGGCGGCGCTGTTCGCGATCGACCTGTATTTCGACGAGCACCCGGAGCAGGTGCGCAAACCGATCATGATTTCGGGCACCGTCACCGACGCCTCGGGCCGCATCCTGTCTGGCCAGACCGTGCCGGCCTTCTGGAATTCGGTGCGCCACGCGAAGCCGCTCACCATCGGCCTGAACTGCGCACTGGGCGCGGCGCTGATGCGCCCCTACGCCGAAGAGCTGTCGCAGATCGCCGATACCTTTGTCTGCATCTACCCGAACGCCGGCCTGCCCAACCCGATGAGCGACACCGGTTTCGATGAGCTCCCTAGCGACACCTCGGCCCTGCTGCGCGAATTCGCCGACGCCGGCTTCGTGAACATCGCCGGCGGCTGCTGCGGCACCACGCCCGAGCACATCGCGGCCATTTCCGAATTGCTCTCGACCGCCAAGCCGCGCGCCGTGCCGGACATCCCGACCGCGCTGCGCCTGTCGGGCCTGGAGCCGTTCACGGTCGACGAGTCCTCGCTGTTCGTGAACGTCGGCGAGCGCACCAACGTCACCGGCTCGAAAGCCTTTGCGCGCATGATCCTGAACGAGCAGTTTGACGAGGCATTATCGGTCGCGCGCCAGCAGGTCGAGAACGGCGCCCAGGTCATCGACATCAACATGGACGAGGCGATGCTCGACTCGCAGGCGGCGATGACGCGCTTCCTCAACCTGATCGCCTCGGAACCCGACATCTCGCGCGTGCCGATCATGATCGACTCCTCGAAGTGGTCGGTGATCGAGGCCGGCCTGAAGTGCGTGCAGGGCAAGGCCATCGTGAACTCGATTTCGATGAAGGAAGGCGAAGCGGAATTCATTCGCCAGGCGGGCCTCTGCCGCCGCTACGGCGCGGCCGTGATCGTGATGGCTTTCGACGAACAGGGCCAGGCCGATACCTTCGAGCGCAAGACGGAAATCTGCGCGCGCGCCTACAAGGTGCTGACGGAACAAGTCGGCTTCCCGCCGGAAGACATCATCTTCGACCCCAACATCTTTGCGATCGCCACCGGCATCGAAGAGCACAACAACTACGCGGTCGATTTCATCAACGCCACGCGCTGGATCCGCCAGAACCTGCCGCATGCGAAGGTCTCGGGCGGCGTCTCGAACGTCTCCTTCAGCTTCCGCGGCAACGACCCGGCGCGGGAGGCGATCCACACCGTCTTCCTGTACCACGCGATCCAGGCTGGCATGACCATGGGTATCGTGAATGCCGGCATGGTCGGCGTCTACGACGACCTGCCGGCCGAACTGCGCGAGCGCGTCGAAGACGTGGTGCTGAACCGCCGCGAGGACGCGACCGAGCGCATGATCGAGATCGCCGGCAGCCTGAAGGCGGGCGGCGGCAAGCAGGAACAGAACCTCGAGTGGAGAAATGGCCCGGTCGAGAAGCGCCTCGCGCACGCGCTGGTGCACGGCATCACGCAGTGGATCGTCGAGGATACCGAGGAAGCGCGCCAGGCCGTATTGAAAGCCGAGGGACGCCCGATCCACGTGATCGAAGGCCCGCTGATGGACGGCATGAACATCGTCGGCGACCTCTTCGGCCAGGGTAAGATGTTCCTGCCGCAGGTGGTGAAGTCGGCGCGCGTCATGAAACAGGCCGTGGCCCACCTGATCCCCTTCATCGAGGAAGAAAAGGCGCGCGAAGAGCAGCGCACCGGTATCGTCGCCAAACCGAAGGGCAAGATCGTGATGGCGACCGTGAAGGGCGACGTGCACGACATCGGCAAGAACATCGTCTCGGTGGTCCTGCAGTGTAATAACTTCGAGATCGTGAACATGGGCGTGATGGTGCCCTGCTCCGACATCCTGGCCAAGGCCAAGGCGGAGAATGCGGACATCGTCGGCCTCTCGGGCCTGATCACGCCTTCGCTGGAAGAGATGGCCCACGTCGCGCGCGAGATGCAGCGCGACCCGTGGTTCCGCGAGCGCGGCATTCCGCTCCTGATCGGCGGCGCCACCACCAGCCGCGCCCACACGGCCGTCAAAATCGCGCCACATTACGACGGCCCGGTGGTCTACGTGCCGGACGCCTCGCGTTCGGTCTCGGTCGGCCAGTCGCTGCTGACCGAAGAATCGCGCCACGCCTATATGGCCGAGATCAAGGCCGACTACGAGCGTATCCGCGAGCAGCACGCCAACAAGAAGGCGCTGCCGATGCTCAGCCTCGCCGACGCACGCGCCAACAAGGCCAAGCTCGACTTCGCGCCGGTGAAGCCGAAGTTCATCGGCCGCCGCGTGTTCAAGAACGTGGAACTGAGCACGCTGGCGCGCTACATCGACTGGGGTCCGTTCTTCCAGACCTGGGACCTGGCCGGGCCCTTCCCTGCCATCCTGACCGACGCCGTCGTTGGCGAAGCGGCCTCGAAAGTGTTCGAGGAAGGCCAGGCGCTGCTCAAGAAAATCATCGAAGGACGCTGGCTGACGGCCAACGGCGCGATCGCGCTGCTGCCGGCGAACAGCGTGAACGATGACGACATCGAGATCTATACCGACGACACGCGCGACAAGGTCGCTTTTACCTGGCACGGCTTGCGCCAGCAGGGCATCAAACCCGTGGTCGAGGGTGTGCAGCGTCCGAACCAGTGCCTGTCCGACTTCATCGCGCCGAAGGCTTCGGGCGTGGCGGACTACATCGGCATGTTTGCGGTGACCGCGGGCCTGGGCATCGAAAAATACGAACAGCGTTTCGAGGCCGAGCACGACGACTACTCGTCGATCATGCTGAAAGCCCTGGCCGACCGCCTGGCCGAAGCCTTCGCCGAATACCTGCACGAGCGCGTGCGTACCGACCTGTGGGGCTATGCGGCGGGTGAAGACTTGTCGAATCCGGATCTGATCGCGGAAAAATACGTCGGCATCCGTCCGGCGCCGGGCTACCCGGCCTGCCCGGAGCATACGGTCAAGAAGGAATTGTTCGAGACCTTGCAGGCCGAGGAAATCGGCATGCAGCTGACCGAGTCCTACGCCATGTATCCGGGGGCCGCGGTGTCGGGCTTCTACCTGGCGCACCCGGAGTCGAAGTATTTCGTGGTCGGCAAAATTGGGGATGACCAGGTCATCGACATGGCAAAGCGCCGCGGGATGGACAAGGCCGAGGTCGAGCGCCACCTGGCGCCGAACCTGTCGTAAGCGTTAAACGTAGGGTGGGCGCCCCCGCGCCCACGCGGTCGCGGACGCGCCTCCCGGTCACGTACGGTGAAACGTCGCTCGCACATGTTGCATCGGCCACGTGTTGAATGATTTGCGGTCAACCCAAAGAAGACACGTGCGTACCGCGTGGGCGCGGGGCGCCCACCCAACGAGCTCTACCCTTCCATCTTCCTGAACCGCCACACCGCCAGCGCCGCGAACAGCAGCGCAAAGCCCAACTGCGCGCCCATCGCCGGCAACACGGCCGCCAGGTCCATCCCGCGCCAGGTGACGGCGTCGAAACCTTCGATCGCCCAGCGGGTCGGTATCGCCAGCGACGCCTGTTGCAGCCAGGCCGGGAACATGAAGGAAGGCACCCAGGCGCCGCCGACCATGACCATCAGCAGCGTGGCGAACATCGCCATTTTGCGCGCTACCTCCGGTGTCTTGCCGAAAGCCGCGATCAGGACGCCGAAGCTGGCCACGACGAGCGCGAAACACAAGGCGACGCCGGCAAAGCCGACCAGGCTCGCGATGTGCACCTGGAATACCAGCACGGCAAACAGGAAAATCACGCACAGGATGCCGAAGGCGATCAGGGCGCTTGAAGCGGCGCGCGCCAGCAGCACGGTCGAGAGCGAGACCGGCGCGGCCAGCAGGCGGCTCCAGACGCCGCTGCTGCGCGCGTGAAGCAGGGCCGTGCCCATCTCGATCCCCATGAAGAGCAGGAACTGCACGCCCATGCCCGCGAACGCATGCGCAAACGGGTTGTAGCCTTGCGGCCCCTCGCCGGAGGCCAGGGCCTCGTCATGGGTCGTAAACGGCATCGTTAATCCAGCTTTACCTGCGCCAGCCTTCTTCATACCGGCCTCCCCCTCCTTCGGCGGCAAGGCCTGGTACTTGATGACGCTTTCCAGCACGCCGCGCAGGGCCACCGTGTCGGCATCCTGCGGCTGCGCTTCCAGTGCGTGCAGGCTGCGCTCGTTGGCTTCGCGCCCGCCGGGTCCGCCGAACATCTCGTTTGATACGACCTGCATCACCTGCTGGGTCAGCATGCCCTTCACCATCGACAGCACGGCCGGCTGCGACGGGTCGTACAGCAGGCCGATCTCCGGTTTGATGCCGGCGCCGAACAGCGCCTCGCCGGCGGCCTCGCCGAAGCCGGCGGGGATCACGATCGCCGCCTTGCGCTTGCCGGTGCGCACCGCCGCGCGTGCTTCCTCGATGCTCATCTGCGCCACCGCCAGGCTGGGATCGAGCTTCAGGCCGGCCGCGATGTCGGCGCCGGCTTTGCTGGTGTCCTGCAGCACCAGCGCGATCTCGATGGCGCTGCCCCCCTTCTCGCCGCCGCCGCCGAACAGGAAGCCGAAGAAGGAGGCGATGATGATCGGCAGCGCCAGGCTCACGACCAGCGCGCGGCGGTCGTGCAGGAACAGGATCAGGTCCTTGCGGACCAGGGCGAGGAAGGCGGTCATGTCAGTCGCGCAGGCTGCGCCCGGTAAGATGGAGGAAGATGTCTTCGAGGCGGGTGCGCGCCGTGGCAAAGCCCAGCACGCGGCAGCCCGAGCGCTCCAGCCAGCCCATCACCGGCAAGGCGTCGTGCGCATCCTGCAGGCCGATTTCCAGCGTCAGGCCGTCCAGGCGCACCGCCGTCACCCCGGCCATGGCGCGCAGGCCGTCGAGCAGGGTCGGCTCCGGTTCGCCGGCCAGGTCGACCCGCAGCGCCGCCTGCGACGGCAGGCGCCGCTGCAGCCCGAGCGGGGTGTCGTCGGCCAGTACCTTGCCGCCGTCGATGACGACGATATGGTCGGCCAGGCGCTCGACTTCTTCCATGTAGTGGCTGGTGTAGACCAGGGCGCAGCCTTCGGCCCGCAGGCGCTCGAGGATGTCGAAGATGGCGTTGCGGC
Source organism: Telluria sp. AIW5 (assembly GCF_056680575.1). Lineage (NCBI taxonomy): Bacteria > Pseudomonadati > Pseudomonadota > Betaproteobacteria > Burkholderiales > Oxalobacteraceae > Telluria > Telluria sp. AIW5. Next base: position 33,149 of record NZ_CM155289.1, read on the forward strand.
TTTGCGGGTCGACGCCGACGGTCGGCTCGTCCAGCACCAGCAGTTCGGGCGCGTGCATCAGCGCCGCGCCGATGTTCAGGCGCCGCTTCATCCCGCCCGAGAAGGTCGCGGGCCGGTCGCGCGCGCGATCCTGCAGGTTGATTTGCTCGAGCACGCGCGTGGCGCGTTGGCGGCGCAGGGCGCGCGGCACGCCATACAGGGCGCCGAACAGCATCAGGTTTTCGAAGGCCGGCAAATCGTCGTAGAGCGCCAGCTCCTGCGGCACCAGGCCGATGCGGCGCTTGGCCGCGCTGGCTCCCGGCCCGACCGGCTCGCCACGTACGCGCACGCTGCCCGCGTCGGGAACAAGCAGGCCGCACAGCATGCCGACCGTGGTCGACTTGCCGGCGCCGTTGGGACCGATCAGGCCGAGCGTTTGCCCGGCCCTTACCTGGAACGACACGCCGTCGACCGCGCGCCGTGCGCCGTAGGCCTTGGCCAGGTTGGATGCTTCCAGCAGCACTTCCATGACACTCCCGATTGTGTGTGGCGGACTTGTGCCGCGGAACTTCCTGCCTGCGATCTTGTCTAAGTTATTACGGGACCGTTATTGAAGGAGACCGTCATGTCCATGCATCTCTCTAGCCGGCGCTGGCAGGACCAGGGCATCCTGCTGCTCGCAATCTGGCTGATCGTGTCGCCCTTCGCGATGGGCTATCCGAGCAATTCGCCGCCCGCCATCAACGCCTTCATCGCAGGCGCCATCATGGGCGCCCTGGCCGCCTTCGATCTCTACAAGACCTATGCCTGGGCGGTGTTCCTGAACATCATCGTCGGGGTCTGGGTCGCCGTCTCTCCCTGGCTGGTCAACACCATGCCCGACGAGGCGATGAGCGCCAGCATGCTGCTGGTGGGCCTGGCCACGGTGATCCTCGGCCTGTGGGAACTGCGCACCGACCCCGACCTGCACCAGCAGTGGGCCGGCACCTGAGTCCTGATCTTCCAACGCTGCCGGGCGCCGGCAAAGTCCGGCACCGGTAGCGTTTCTTACAGCGCGCTGCGTACCACCTGCCCGCTCCACTCGAAAGCCGCCATTTCCAGCTCGACCAGGTCGTCGCCGTTGTCGGCCAGTTCGCCCAGCGCCGGCAGCACGTCCTCGCCCTCTTCCATCCGTTCCAGCGATTCGGCCAGGCGCAGCAGTTCACCGAAAAAGCCGCTGCGTTTCAGTAGCGCGTTCGACACTTCGTCGCTCACCCGGATCTGCTCGACCAGGTCGGCCATCGGCACGCAGAACAGCGTGTCCATAAGCGACATGATGCCGACCGTGAAGGCCATGTCGGCGACATGGCGCTGGCCCGGGCGCAGGCGTCCTGCCAGTAGCTCCATCAGGCGGGCACGGGTACCGGCGAGCATCAGGAGCGGCGTCTGCGCGTGGCCATGGCGCTGTCCATCAACGCGCGGTTCCGCATACAGCATGATCTGCAGCCAGCGCTGCAGCTGGCGCCGGCCGACGATGACCAGCGCCTGGCTCAGCGAATCGATGCGCTGGCGCAGTCCGGCCGCGGGCGTGTTCACGATGCGCAGCAAATTGATCGACAGCGTGACGTCGCGCTTGATCGCGCGTTCGATCTCGATATTGTCGGCGTCCGACACGATCAAATTCATCAGGCCGATGAGGGCCAGCTGCGAGGGCGACAGCTTGCGTCCGGCGATCACCGACGGGCGGGCGAAATAAAAGCCCTGGAAGTAGTCGAAGCCGAGGTCGAGGCAGGTCTTGTATTCGGTCTGGCTTTCGACCTTCTCGGCGATCAGGCGTTTTCCGGTTCCGCGCAGGCGCGGCACCAGCGACAACATCGTCACCACCGGCATCGCACGCAGGTTCACCTTCACGTAATCGAGCAGGGGCAGCAGGCGCCCGAGGCGGCTGCCGTGGACGCTGGCTTCGGCGGCGAATTTGAAACCGTGGCCGGACAGTTCGGCCAGGCGCCACAGCACGGGTTCGGTGGCTTCGACCGAGCCGACCAGTTCGAGCACGGTGCGCTCGCGCGGCAGGAAGGCGAAGATGTCGCTCATCAAGACTTCGGTGTCGACGTTCAGGAAGGCGGTCGCATCGCCCACCGCGCGCGGCAGGCCGAGCTGTGCCGCATGGGCCAGCACGCCGGCCGTGGCCGACAGGTCGGAGTCGATCTCCGCGCTGTTGGCGGGCGTATTCCGGAACAGCAGCTCGTACGCAAACAGGGCCTGGTTGCGGTCGAGCATCGGCTGGCGCGCCAGGTAGAAGTTACGCAGCTGCAAAGGCTGGGATGCCTGGTCAAGGCTGGCGGTATCGGTCATCGCGGTCCCGTGGTCACGTTCAAGCCGCCCACTCTACCCCATTCTCGGCAATTAGTGGATTTTAGGAATCATTTTTCCCAAAAAGCGATATCGGAAAGCTAAAAATTGTGCAAGACGCGCCCTAAAAAGCGACGGGAACGGGTGCGCCGTCGACGAACACCAGCAGCTCGCCGGGCGCAAACGCGGTCCAGGTTTCGTTGGTCGTCAGCGGTTCGGTGACGATGATGGCGACCCGGTCCTGGGGCGTGGTCACCTGGGAAAAGTCGACCGACAGGTCTTCGTCCGACAGGCGCGCGGTCACGAAGGGATATTGGCGCACGATGTAACTGAGTTTGGTCGAACAGTGCGCGAACAGGGCCGTGCCGTCCGAAAGCAGCATGTTGAAGCTGCCGTGAACCGAGACAGCCTGTACCAGTTCGCCGAGCGCCGCGCGCAAGGCCGGCAGCGCGGGCGGGCTGTCGCCGAAACGGCGCCGCAGTTCCTGCAGCAGGAAGCAGAAGGCAAGCTCGCTGTCGGTGCTGCCGACCGGGCGGAAGGCGCCGTCGAGCTGCGGCTGGAAATCCTTCAGGTCGCCGTTATGGGCGAACACCCAGTAGCGGCCCCACAGCTCGCGCACGAAGGGATGGCAGTTCTCGAGCGCGACATGGCCTTGCGTGGCCTTGCGGATGTGGGCGATGACGTTGGTCGACTTGATCGGGTAACGCTTGATCAGTTCGGCGATCGGCGAGGCGATGGCAGCCTGGTGGTCGACGAAATGACGCACGCCGGCGCCCTCGAAGAAGGCGATGCCCCAGCCATCGTGATGGGTATCGGTACGGCCGCCGCGATGGGCGAAACCGGTGAAGGAAAATACAATGTCGGTTGGGACATTGCAGTTCATTGCAAGGAGTTGGCACATGGCGAAGAGCTTACCATGTTGCCGCAGTGATGAAGCGGAGCGAGGCGCAGGGCGGACGCGGCACCGGCTGTCGCCGGCGCCTGCATTCAGTTAAGTGTCCCTGGCCGTCGGTGGGATGTCCTCCAGGCTTGCGTCGGGCTGCTTAGTGCAGCACGACCGGCTGGTTCATCATCGTGTCGTAGGAGCCGAGGAAATCGTCGATCTCTTCCATGGTCGGCTCGCTCGCGATGAGGTTGTTGACGTCGCGGCGGAACGATTGTGCCAGTTTGCCGCCGATGAACGCTTCGCGCCGGCCGGCTTTGTCGACAATCTCGTAACCGCCGAAGCGCAGGGCTTCGAGGTCGCGATCGACGCCAAATTCGACCACGCTGTACTGTTCGCTGTTGTAGATCATGTTCATGGTGACTCCTTCTCTCGATCAGTATCTTGCTAGCCACTCGGCGGGGGCGGCCAGCTTCAGTGAAGAGGTGGGGCTCGCCCGACCAATTTCAAGAGTGCAGGTCGGACGTGAGAGCCAGCAGTTGATCGTATGGTGCGCCACTTAACCATGATCGCAACTGATCCAGGTGCGCGGTGCCGGCAACGCCGATGAAGAGGCGCGCCGGCCGCTGGCGCAGCAGACGATTTAATGTAACACGCATGACGAGATTTCCCGCGCAGCACAAGCAACCGGGCGCGATGCGCGAAATCAGCAGTTTGTCGGAATTTTCCAGCACGGGACTGCCGTCGGAAATCCCTTCCAGGATGACGGCGGCCCCATCGCTACGGGGCGTAGCGGGGTCATCAAGGGCGCGGGCGATGGCCGCCTCGCGCATTGCCGCAGTAGGTCCGGTGACCAGCACCGTAGGAATTGGATGACGCAAAGAAGAGCCTGATGAGAAGGGTACGGCCATCCGGGGGCCGGCTGGCCCCTTTTCGATTACCCGCCCCGTTTGCCGAGCTTGCCCGGTTCGACGCCGAGCTGTTTCAGCTTGCGGTACAGGTGGGTGCGCTCGAGGCCGGTCTTTTCGGCCACGCGCGTCATGCTGCCGCCTTCGCGCCCCAGATGGTGTTCGAAGTACATGCGCTCGAAAGCATCGCGTGCTTCGCGCAGCGGCAGGTCGAACGAGAGCGTATAGCCCTGCGTTTCGCCGTGGCCGATCACGCCCACGCGTGCGCCGTTCAGGGGCGCCGGCACGGGCTGGGCCGCGAACATCGGGTTGCTCGCCGGCGGCGCTTCGACGATCGGGGCCGGCATCGCGGGGCGCGGCGGCGGCGCCGGGGCGCGCGCCACTTCCTGGGCGCGGGTCAGGCCCTGCTGCACCGCTTTGAGCAGCTTTTGCAGGGCGATCGGCTTTTCGAGGAAATTCAGGGCGCCGATGCGGGTGGCCTCGACGGCGGTATCGATGGTGGCATGGCCCGACATCATGATGACCGGCATGGTCAGCAAGCCATCGCGCTGCCATTCCTTGAGCAGCGTGACGCCGTCGGTATCGGGCATCCAGATGTCGAGCAGGACCAGGTCGGGCGCGCCGGCGGCCCGTGCTTCGCGCGCCTGCTGCGCGTTTTCGGCCAGCGTGATTGCGTGGCCTTCGTCTCCCAGGATTTCCGAGAGCAGCTCGCGGATGCCCATTTCATCATCAACTACGAGTATGTTCGCCATCGTTTGCCTTCCGTCTCCACCCGAGTTAACAGTTTACTTCCCGGCGTATTCTATGCCCGATTTACACTTCGGCCAAGTTCGCCTCTTGTGCTAACTTTAACAGCAAAATGAATACCGACGCGCCACTTCCGTCTGGACGGTTCTGAACATCAATGCGGCCACCGTGTTCGTCGATGATCTTTTTCACCATCGGCAAGCCGAGACCGGTGCCGCGCGCCTTCGAGGTGACATACGGTTCGAAGGCGCGCGCCAGGATCTTCGGCGCAAACCCGGGGCCGTTATCGAGGATCGCCAGGCGCACCGCCTCGCCCGCCGTGCCGTCGGCGCCGGTGTAGCGGATGATCTCGGTGGCGACGTCGATGCGCGGCGCCTGCGCGCCGGGTCCGCGGTCGGCCAGCGCGTCCTGGGCGTTCTGCAGCAGGTTGTGGATCACCTGGCGCAATTGGGTCGGGTCGCCCATCACGCGCGGCAGCTTCGGCGCCAGCGTGGCGTGGATGATGTCGGAGGCATCCTCGGCCAGGTACAAGGTCAGGATTTCGCCGATCAGGCCATTCAGGTCGAGCGGCTCCAATACCGCCGGCGGCGTGCGCGCATAGTCGCGGAAGTCGTCGACCATGCGCTTCATGGCGTCGACCTGGTTGACGATGGTGGTCGTCGCGCGCGCCAGCAGCGCGGCATCCGCCGCTTCCAGCTTGCCTTCCAGCTTCATCTGCAAACGTTCGGCCGAGAGCTGGATCGGCGTGAGCGGGTTCTTGATTTCGTGCGCGAGGCGGCGCGCCACTTCGCCCCAGGCCACCGAGCGCTGGGCCGAGATCACGTCCGAGATATCGTCGAACACGACGATGAAGCCGCTGCCCACGCCCACCGGCAGGCGTGAGCCGCGCGCCAGCAGCGTGGTGTCGTGGTCTTCGCCGGCCGCACGGCGCGGGATCTCGATTTCCTGCTGCCAGTGGGTGCGCTGGCGCGCGGTGCCGGCGGCCGATTGCGCGCTCTGGGTCGAGAACGCGCGGGTGACGGTGGCGGCGAAGTTTTCCAGGCCCTCGATTTTCGAGAGCGGCCCGTCCAGGTGGCACTGCTCCATCTGCAGGATGCGGCAGGCGGCTTCGTTCGAATTGACCACCGTGCCTTCGGCGTCCAGCACCAGCACGCCGGCCGACATGTTCGCCAGCACCGACTCGAGGTGGGCCTTGGCGCTTTGCAGCGCGGCCCGATTGCGTTCGACGGCGCTGCGCGCTTCGAACAGCTGGCCGGTCATGGCATTGAAGGACTGCGTCAGCGTGCCCAGTTCGTCGTTGGTTTCGACGATCGGGCGCGGCGAGAGGTCGCCCTCGGCCACGGCTTGCGTGCCCTCGGCCAGCACCAGCAGCGGCGCCGCCAGGTTCCCGGCGATCAGCACCGCGCTGCCGATGGCGCCGAAAATGGCCAGCAACAGGGTCAGGGTGAGCGTCTCGATGTACATCCGGCGCAGGCCCGCGCGCGCCACCGAGCGCTGCTGGTATTCGGAAAACGCGCTGCGCAGGACTTCGGCATTCGAGGCCAGGTTGACCGGCACCGTCTGCATCAGTTGCAGGTAGCGCGGCGGCGCGCCGGGGGGCTCGGGCACGGCCAGCACCGCGCGCAGGCGCAGGCCGGTGGCGGCGTCGAGGGCGCTGGAGCCGCCGTTGGTATTGTCGCGGAAGTCGAGTTCGATGCCGCCCTCGGCGCGCGCGTAACCGCCCGGCATCGCGGCCTGGCGCACCATTTGCGGATTCGGCAGGTCGGCGGTGAGGTCGGCACGCCGGTCTTCGCTGGCGCTGGCGACGAGCTTGCCGTTGGCGTCGAGCAAGAGCGCGCTTTGCATGCCCTCGGTATTGGAGACCAGCTGCGACAGCGCGAGCTGGGAGCCGGTATCGTCCTGGCCCGACAGGGTGGCGGCCACCGTCTGGCCTTTGGCGGAGAGTTCGACCAGCGCCTCGTCGAGCGCCGCGTGGCCGAGGTTCAGGCCGGACTGCAGGGCCGACTCGATCTTGACGTCGAACCAGGATTCGATCGAATGCGAGACGAACTGCACCGACACCATGAAGATGACCAGGCCCGGCAGGATGCCGATCCCGGCGAACAGCAGGACCAGTCTCGCCATCAGGCGCGAGCCGAAGCGTCCGGCCCGGTAGCGCGAATACAGGCGCCCGAGGGCGACGACGACGAGGATCAGCAGCAGGAACGCGATCGTCGCGTTCAGTCCCAGCAGCCAGGAATAGTAGCGGTCGAAGAAGCCGGAGTTGTCCGAGGCCGAGGCAAGCAGGAACAGCAGGATCGAGACGACCGCGCCGCCGACCACCAGCGCGTAGCGCATGGCCTGGTTCACGCCCTACTCCGCACGATAAGTGAACGTCTTCTTGTTCGAGGCAAGGTGCCAGTCCGAATTGCTGAAGGCGTTGACCTGCAGCGGCTTTTGCAGCAGGTCGCGGTTCATGTACATGCGCAGGCTGACCTCGTAGGTTTCGCCAGGTTTGAGCGCGCTTTTCGGGGCGATCAGCCAGCGTCCGGGACGCCGGATCTGGAACATCGCTTCATCCAGCGTCTGGTAGGTCTGCTGGACGCTGCCGCCCATCGACACGTAATACTGGCGCAGCAGCACGTCGTAGGAGATGCTGACGGTGCGCTTCGACGACACCGCGCGGTCGTCGCGCCACCACCAGCGCGGGCGCGTCAGTTCGATCTCGGTCGTGAAGTACAGTTTGACGCCATGCTGCAAGGCGTCTTCCAGGTCGCGGTTCAGGTCGAACGAATAGTTGGCCCCGAGGCGGTAACCTTCGTCGGTCGCCTCGATTTTCGCGAGCGTGATGTCGATCCCGTCGGCCGCCTGCGCCGTTGCGCACGCGAAGACCAGCAGGAGCTGGCAGGCGAGGAGGCGGAAAAATCGTAGAGTCACAAAGGGCCGGAACCTAATCAAATTGAGCGTAAAGCGTGTGACAAAAATCGTCAGGGCAAGGCGCGTCGTCGAAGACAGTACGCTAGTACGGCGAGACGATGCAACGCCGCCATGGCGGTTTTTTTTCACACGCTCGTGTGAGAAGACCTCAGGCCGCTCGTTTCTGGAACAAAGCGTAGAACAGTCCGTCATGATCGAGCCCGGCGCCGCTCGAGGGAAGCAGCTGCCCTGGCGCATCGAGGCGAACGGCGTCGTTGTGGCGCGCCGCGAACGCGGCCGCCTGCGCCTCCGATTCCTGGGGCCAGAGCGAACATGTCACAAACAACAATTTACCATCGGCCCGTAGCATCTGCCAAAGATTGTCGAGTATCTCCGCGGAAAGTGTTGTAAGTTGGCGCGTATCGGTCTTGCGGCGCAGCCAGCGGATGTCCGGGTGACGGCGCACGATGCCCGAGGCCGTGCACGGCACGTCGGCCAGGATGCGGTCGAATTCGCGGCCATCCCACCAGTACTGGGTCTGCGCGCCGGCCGTGACGAGCGTGCTTGTCAAGCCGAGCCGGCCCAGGTTGTCGCCCACGCGCGCCAGGCGCTGCGCATCGGAGTCGACCGAGGTGAGTTCGACATCGGCCACCTCGAGGATGTGGCCGCTCTTGCCGCCCGGCGCCGCGCAGGCATCGAGCACGCGCATGCCATTCTCGAGGTCCAGCAGCTGCGCCGCCAGCTGGGCGCCGGCGTCCTGTACCGACACCAGGCCCTCGTGGAAACCGGGGATCTGCGCGACATTCGTTGCCTGCTTCAGGCGCAAGGCTTGCGGACCGATCACGTCGGCCTGCATGCCGGCCTCTTCGAGCCGGCGCAGGTAGTCGTCGACGCTGGTCTTGCGGATATTCACACGCAGCGTCAGCGGCGGGTGGCGGTTGCCGGCGTCGAGGATCGCTTCCCAGTCGCGCGGATAAGCGGCGCGCGTCGCGTCGATCCACCACAGCGGGTAGTTCCACTGCGCCAGCGGTTCCTTCAAGGCGGTGGCGACCAGTTCCTCGCGCTCGCGCAGGAAGCGGCGCAGGACCGCGTTCACCATTGCCTTGGCATGGGCGAAGTCCGGGTGCCGGCTGGCCGCCGTGACGGCCTGGTCGACCACGGTGAAGGGCTCGTAGGCGGCGCTCTCGCCTTCCGGCGGATCGAGCAGCACCAGCGCGCAGTGGATCAGGCCGACCAGCATCGGCACGTCCGGCGCCTTGGTCGTCATCAGGCCGAGCAGCACTTCCGCGCGCCCGAGCCCGCGCATCGTGCGGTAGGCCAGGTCCTGGATCGCGCCGCGGCTCTGCGGCGTCACCTGGTAAGCGGCGAACACGTTCGACAAGGCCTGCGGCAGCGCGGTGCCGGCACGCACCTGGGCCACGGCGCTGGCCGCGCCGAGCATGGCCAGCGCCAGCGAGTCGCCCGGCAGGTCGGGGCGGTACGCCGCCTGGAACTGCGGCTTGACCTCATGGCTCGGGCGGGCGGCGGGCGCGGGCTGCCTCGGCGCCGGCGCCGCCGGCTTGGCTTCAGGCTTCTTTTCCGCCTTGGCGTCGGGCCTGGCCGCAGCCTTCGGCCAGGCATGCTGCGCGGCTGGATTACCGGCCGGCTTGGCGGGCTTGGTGCCGGCGGTCTTGGGCTGGATGGAGAGCGTGCGGCGCTTGTCGGTCATGGTGGCGGAGTCAATACGGGGAAAGACCCGCATTGTACCGGCTCCGCCTTTGGTCCGGCTTAAAGAGCAGGCAGGCGAGGCGGTGCCGGCCGTATTCGGCGCTGCAGCAAACCAGTATAATGAACCCTTGATATTGCCGTGGCCGCGCCACCGCCTCACCGAACTCACTGACAGCTTAACGACCGAACTTATGCTCGCCCAACAAAAACAAGAGATCGTTGCCCTCTTCCAGGCCGCCCTTGCGCCGATCGTCGCCGGCACCGATCTGACCCCGAATATTGTCCTGGAGCGCCCGCGCGATCCGAGCCACGGCGATGTCGCCTGCAATATCGCCATGCAACTGGCCAAGCCGCTGAAGACGAATCCGCGCGAACTGGCCACCCGCCTGGTCGCCGCCCTGCTGGCCGACCCGAACGCGGCCGGCCTGGTCGAAGCGGCGGATGTCGCCGGTCCAGGCTTCATCAACCTGCGCGTGGCGGCAAGCGCCAAGCAGTCGGTGGTGCGCAGCATCCTGCAGCAGGGCGCAGCCTTCGGCCGCGGCGAATCCGGCAAGGGTCACCACGCGATCATCGAATTCGTCTCGGCGAATCCGACTGGCCCGCTGCACGTCGGCCACGGCCGCCAGGCGGCGCTGGGCGATGCGCTGTCCTCGCTGTTCGAAGCGCAAGGCCACGAAGTCACCCGCGAGTTCTACTACAACGACGCCGGCGTGCAGATCGCCACGCTGGCCAATTCGGTGCAGGCGCGCGCGCGCGGCTTCAAGCCGGGCGACGCCGGGTGGCCCGAGTCGGCCTACAACGGCGACTACATCGCCGAGATCGCAGCCGACTTCCTGGCCGGTAAAACCGTCTCCGCCAGCGATGGCGAACCGGCCACCGCCAGCGGCAATGCCGACGACCTCGAATCGATCCGCCGCTTCGCCGTCGCCTACCTGCGTAACGAGCAGGACCAGGATTTACAGGCTTTCGGTGTCAGGTTCGACAATTACTATCTCGAGTCCTCCCTCTACGCGGACGGTAAAGTTGAACAGGCGGTGCAGGCCCTGGTCGATGCCGGCGTCACCTACGAGCAGGACGGCGCCCTGTGGCTCAAGACGACGGACTATGGCGACGACAAGGACCGCGTGATGCGCAAGTCCGACGGCACCTACACCTACTTTGTACCGGACGTCGCCTACCACATGCAGAAATTCCGCCGCGGTTTCGACCAGGCGATCAACATCCAGGGCAGCGACCACCACGGGACGATTGCCCGCGTGCGCGCCGGCCTGCAGGCGGTGAACATCGGCGTGCCGCAGGGCTATCCCGACTACGTTCTGCACAAGATGGTCACCGTCATGAAGGACGGCGAAGAAGTCAAAATCTCGAAGCGCGCCGGTTCCTACGTGACGGTACGCGACCTGATCGAATGGTCGGGCAACGGCGACATCACGCGCGGCCGCGACGCGGTGCGCTTCTTCCTCATCTCGCGCAAGGCCGACACCGAATTCGTGTTCGACGTCGACGTCGCCCTGAAAACCTCGGACGAGAACCCGGTGTATTACGTGCAGTACGCCCACGCGCGCATCTGCTCGGCGCTCGCGAACTGGGGCGGCGATGAAGCGCAGCTGGCGAACGTCGACCTGTCGTCCCTGAACACGCCGCACGAAGCGAGCCTGCTGTCGAAGCTGGCTGCCTATCCGGAAGTGCTGCAGCGCGCCCAGGTCGAACTCGGCCCGCACCAGGTCGCGTTCTACCTGCGCGAACTGGCCGGCGAACTGCACAGCTATTATTTCGCGCACAAGTGGCTGCTCGACGACGACGAGCCCCTCAAGCTCGCACGCCTGGCGCTGGCCACGGCAACGCGCCAGGTGCTGCGCAACGGCCTGGCCCTGATTGGCGTCTCGGCGCCGAACAAGATGGAACGCCCTCCCGCTGAAGCACAAGCCCACGCACAAGACGAACCACAAGCATAAATAGAGCGACCATGACCGCCACTCTTCGTTCCCCTTCCCGCCAGCGCGGCAGCACCCTGACCGGCATCATCATCGGCCTGATCATCGGCCTGGGTATCGCGGTGGCGGTTGCGCTGATGATCACCAAGGGCGCCTCTCCCTTCACCGACCGCTCGAACAAGATGGGCCGCCCGGCCGACCTCGAACCGAGCCAGGCGAACGACCCGAACAAGCCCTTGTACGGCAACCGCGACGCCGCGCGCGAAGCGGCCAAGCAATTGGCCGAGCGCGAAGCGAAGAAGGCGGAAGCTGCTGCAGCGCCGGCACCGGTACCGGCGCCGGTACCGAAGCCGGCGCCGGCCGCCGCGACCGAAGCCGATCCGCTGGGCCAGGCAATCGCCGGCATGACGGGTGCGGGCGAGCCGAAGCCGGCAGCGCGTGCCGCCGCACCGGCGCCCGCCGCGGCCCCCGCCGGCGCACCGGCAACGCCCTCCGCTGCCGGCGCCGACGACAAATATGTCTACTACCTGCAGGCCGGCGCCTTCCGCGAAATGTCGGACGCCGAGAACACCCGCGCCAAGCTGGCCCTGCTCGGCTTCGAGGCCGCGATCAGCGACCGCGCCAGCGACAGCGGCACGCTGCACCGCGTGCGCCTCGGTCCGTTCAGCCAGGTCGAAGCCGTGAACAAGGCCCGCGCGAAACTGCTCGACAGCGGCATCGATGTGGCCATCGTCCGCAACACTAAATAAGGAAGACTTGATGAAAATGCTTCGCCGCCTGTTGTGCACTGCTGCTCTGCTGACCCTGAGTGGCGGCATTTTCGCCGCCCCGGCCGCCCCCGCGGCGCCGAAAGAAGGCGTGCAGTACAAGGTGCTGCCGCAGAAACTGGACACGCCGGCCGGCAAGCAGGTCGAAGTCATCGAGTTTTTTGCTTACTACTGCCCACACTGCAACGTGTTCGAGCCGCTGCTGGCCGACTGGGTGAAAAAGCAGGGCAATAACATCGTGTTCAAGCGCGTGCACGTGGCCGGCGGGGCGCGCGTGCTGCCGCAGCAGCGCCTCTTCTACGCACTCGACGCGCTCGGCCTGGTCGCGCAATACCACACCAAAGCCTTCGCCGCCATGCACCAGCAGGGCCTGCGCTTTGCCAACGACGAAGAAGTGATCGACTGGGCGGTTAAATCCGGCATCGACCGCGCCCGCTTCGTCGACGCCTACAACTCCTTCGGCGTGCAGGCCAAGGCGCGCCGCGCCGGCGCCATGATGAACGAGTACCAGGTCGACCACTGGCCGATGGTCGCCATCGACGGCCGCTTCCTCACCTCGCCTTCGATGGCGAACCCGGAAGACTCCCCGGCGCAGACCGAAGTCGAACAGCAGCAGGTCGCCCTGCAGGTGATGGACGCACTGGTCGAGAAAGCCAAGGCGGCCAAAGCGGACAAAAAATGACCGCGGCCGCTGGAGCCGACCGGGTCTTCATCACCGGCGCCTCGAGCGGCATCGGCGCGGCGCTGGCGCGCGAGTATGCGGCGCGCGGCGCCACCCTCGGCCTGGTAGCGCGGCGCGGCGAAGCGCTCGCCGCGCTGATCGCTTCCCTCCCCCATCCCGAACGCCATCGCAGCTATGCGCTCGATGTGCTCGACCACGCCGCGCTGGCCTGCGCGGCCCGCGACTTCCTGGCGGCGAACGGCGGTGCCGACATCGTCATCGCCAGCGCCGGCATTTCGCACGGCACCGTCACCGAACGGCCTGAAGACCTGGCCGTGTTCGAGGCCGTGCTCGCGACCAACGTGACCGCGACGGTCGCCACCTTCGCACCGTTTGTCGCACCGATGAAGGCGCAGGGCGGACCCTGCCGCCTGGTCGCCATCGGCAGCGTGGCCGGCGTGCGCGGCATGCGCGGCGCCGGCGCCTATTGCGCATCGAAAGCGGCGGTGCATGCCTGCTGCGAATCGCTGCGCCTCGAACTCCATGCGTCCAACATCCGCGTCGTGACGATCGCGCCCGGCTATATCGATACTCCCATGACCCGCAACAACCGTTTTCCCATGCCCTTCCTGATGCCGGCCGGGCGCTTTGCCGCGCAAGCCGTCCGCGCGATCGCGCGCGGCGACAGCTACCGCGTACTGCCCTGGCAGATGGGCATCGCCGCCCGACTCCTGCGCGCGCTGCCGAATGCCGTCTTCGACCGTTTGTTCGCGCGCGCCCCCACCAAACCGCGCAGGGAGGCCGCATGAATGCCGCCACCGCTTCCGCCATCACGGCGCTGTCGAAGGCTGCGCAGTCGGACCCAAGCCTTGCGGTCGAGGTGGTCGAGGAGACCGGCTCGACCAACGCCGACCTGCTGGCGCGCGCCGCCACGCTCGCGGGGCCCGTGCTGCTCGTTGCCCGCAACCAGACCGCCGGGCGCGGACGTGCCGGCCGCAGCTGGCTGTCGTCCAGCGAAGGCTCGCTGACCTTCTCGCTGGCCTGGCGTTTCGAAGGCGGGCTGCCCAGGCTCACCGGCCTGCCGCTGGCGGTCGGCGTGGCCCTGGCTGAAACCCTCGAGCGCCTCGGCGTGCAGGTGGGCCTGAAGTGGCCGAACGACGTGCTGCGCGACGGCGATAAACTGGCCGGCATCCTGATCGAAACGCAAAGCGCGCCCGCCGGCGGCGTCTGGGCCGTGATCGGCATCGGCCTGAACCTGGTCATGCCGGACGAACTCGAGGCGCAGATCGGGCGCAGCGTCGCGTCGCTGCCCTGGCTGGCACGGATGGACCGCGACGCGCTGCTGGCCGCCCTGCTGGATGGCCTGGCCGGCGCCTTGCGCGAATTCGAACGCGCCGGGTTTGGCGCCTTTGCCGCGCGCTGGAACCTGCGCCACGCCTGGCAGGGGCAAACCGTCACCGTGCTCGATGGCGGCGCCGTGCTGCACGAAGGCAGCGCCGCCGGCGTGGACGACGCCGGCCGCCTGCTGCTCGACACGCCGGATGGCCACATCGCGGTGCTGGCCGGCGACGTCTCGCTGCGCGCGAAAGGCGCTTCATAAATGCTGCTGCTGATCGATGCCGGCAATACGCGCGTGAAGTGGGCGCTGGCGGCGCCGGGCGCGCTGGCCGGCGAATGGCTGGAACTTGGCGCGGCCCTGCATGCCGACCTCGACGCCGCTGCCGCCGCCTGGCAGGGCCGCGGCGTGACGCGTGCGCTGGTCTCGAACGTGGCCGGCGCCGCCCTGCGCGAGCGCCTGGCCGGCCTCTTGCCCGGGATCGATACCGAATGGTTTGCCTCGAGCGCCGCCCGCGCGGGACTGGTGAACGGCTACCGCGAACCTGGACGCCTGGGCTGCGACCGCTTTGCCGCGGCGATCGGCGCGCGTGCGCTGGCGCCGGGACAGGCGCTGGTGGTGGCCACTGCCGGCACGGCGACGACGGTCGACGCGGTGTCGGCGGATGGCCGCTTCATCGGCGGCATGATCCTGCCGGGCCTGGCGCTGATGGCCGGCGCGCTGGCGAAAAACACCGCGCAGCTGCCGCAGGCCCTGCCCGGCGCGGCGCCGCCGCCGCTGTTCGCCGACAATACGAATGACGCGATCGTCTCGGGTTGCCTGTCGGCCCAGGCCGGCGCGATCGAACGCGCGGTCGCCGCCCAGGACGGCGCGCTGTGCATCCTGTCGGGCGGCGCGGCGCCGTATATCGCACCGGCGCTCAAGTGTGGGTACCGGACGGTCGATAATATCGTGCTGGTTGGCCTGCACGCAGTCGCGCTGGCTCCGATGCCGATGGGAGACAAGACGTGTTGAGATTCGTATTCTGGGCTTTGCTGTGCGCGAACGCGCTGCTGTTTGCCTACGGCCGCGGCTTCCTCGGCGGTGCCGAACCGGAACAGCGCGAGCCGGCGCGCCTGCGCAACCAGCTCGCCCCCGGCAAGCTGGTGCTGCTCACCGGCGCGCAGGCGCAGGCGATCGCGGACGCGGCGGCGCCGGCCGAAAGCGCGGCCGAAAGCGCGGCCGAGACGGCTGCGGCGGCCGAGGTTCCGGCGCCGCCGGCGCCCGCCGCCGCCCCCGCCGCGCCGGCGGTGGCCTGCGTCGAGACCGATGCCTTCGCGGCCTTTGAGGCGCGCCGCTTCGAGACGCGCCTGGCGCGCCTGGACCTCGGTGCGCGCCAGACCCGCCTGACGGTGCCCTTCCAGGAAGTGACCAGCCACCTGGTCTACCTGCCGCCGCAGGGCGGCAAGGAAGGCGCCGACCGCCGCACGGCGGAGCTGCGCGAGCGCGGCGTGACCAACTCCTTCGTGATGCAGGGCGAGTCGCCCTTGAAATGGGCGATTTCGCTGGGCGTGTTCAAGACCGAGACGGCTGCCCGGGCCGAAACGGCGCGCTTGACGAAACTGGGCGTGAGCAACGTGCGCGTCCTGCCGCGCGGGCCGCAGTCGCAGCGCTTTGCATACCGGTTCCGGGATATCGATACGGAGCTTCGCAGCCGGATCGTCAATGCCGGACGCGGGATGGAGGCGGCGGCTTTACACGTTTGCCGTTGATCCGTTTGTAACACGCGGTGGTGGTGTTCACGGGCACGAAAGCGTGGACTCGGGAGTCCACCCTACGTCCCCGCGATTCAAGCTTTTGCGAAGCGCTGTTGCGTCCACAAGTCCGTATACGTAGGGTGGACTCCTGAGTCCACGCGTTCAACTACCGCTTCACCACAATCGGCTTCAAGCCCAACTCCGACGGCAGCGCCTTCGCCGCCTGCTGCGCCTCCGCCCGCGTCCCGAATGGCCCGCCATACAAACGGTGCACCGAACCCGCCGGCGCCACCTCCAGGGTAGCGACCGCAAGCCCCGCCCCGGCCAGCTGGCGGCTCATTTCCTGTGCCTTGTCGGCGCGGCTGTAAGCCCCGAGCTGCAGCCAGAAGCCGGTCGTGGCAGCCGCCGTCGCGAGCCCCTGCGCCGGCGCCACCTTCACCGCGGCCGCGCTGCTTGAGCTCATCCGGTCTTCCAGCATCAACGCCGCAATGTCCGGCGGCGCCGGCGTGACGTCGAGCGCCTGCGCCTGCGAGGTGGCGGCGCGGCGCACCGTGGCCACCTGCGCCGGATCGGTTGGGAACAAACGCTCGATCTCGACTTCGTGGCTGCCCTTGCCCAGCAGGCCAAGCTTCAGTGCCGCCGTATACGACACGTCGACGATGCGGCTGGCGTGGAAAGGACCGCGGTCGTTGATGCGCACGATCACGGACCTGCCGGTCGTGGTGCTGGTGATGCGGGCGTAGGACGGGATCGGCAGCGTCGGATGCGCGGCCGTCATCTTGTACATGTCGTAGGGCTCGCCCGAGGAGGTGCGCTGGCCGTGGAATTTCACGCCATACCAGCTGGCCACGCCGCGCTGGGTAAACGGCTGTTCGTCCAGGATCGGGTTGTAGGTCTGGCCGAACACGGAATACGGACGGTTGGCCCACTTGGCGTAGGGCTCGGCGCGGACGATCGCGTCCGGTACCAGCTCCAGTCCGGGCGGGATGTCGCGCCCCGGGCCGTCGTCCTTGTAGTAGCCGCCGCGGCCGGAGCCGGCCGCCGGCAGCGCGATGTCGCCATCGTGCTTCGCCATCTTGTGATGCCAGGGCAGCGGGAGCAGGCTTTTACGTTCGCCGGTCGTTCCGCATCCGGTCATCAAGGCCGCGAGGGCGATGACCGCTGGGAGGTAGCTCGGAGCGGTCAATCGCATCCTCGTCCTTTCAGGTCTGCACCAGTTTCCGGTGCCTTTGTATGCTCATCAGGATGCCGGCGCCAAGGCCCAGCGTGATGAAGGCGGTGCCGCCGTAGCTCATGAACGGCAGCGGAACCCCCACCACGGGCAGGATGCCGCTCACCATGCCCATGTTGACAAACGCATACGTGAAGAAAATCATCGTGATCGCCCCGGCCAGCAGCCGGGTGAACAGATTCGGTGCGTTCGCCGCGATCATCATGCCGCGGCCGATCAGCAGCAGATAGATTACCAAAAGAAATAGGTTTCCGACCAGTCCAAATTCTTCCGAATACACCGAGAACAGGAAGTCGGTCGTTTGTTCAGGCACGAATTCGAGCTGGCCCTGCGTGCCTTTTCCATAACCTTTGCCCATCACGCCGCCCGAACCGATCGCAATCGTCGACTGGATGATGTGGAAGCCCTTGCCGAGCGGGTCGGAGGTGGGGTCGATCAGGGTCATGATGCGCTCGCGCTGGTAGTCGTGCAGCATCGACCAGGCGACCGGCATGCTGGCCGCGCCCGCCACGGCGAGCCCGATCAGCACTTTCCACGACAGGCCGGCCAGGAACAGGACATAGAAGCCCGAGGCGCCGACCAGCAGCGCGGTGCCGAGGTCGGGCTGCTTGGCGATCAGCGCGAACGGCACCACCAGCAGCACCGCCGCCACCGCGAACGACTTCCAGCTCCCCACCCTCGCCCGGTTCTGGAAATACCAGGCCAGCATCAGCGGCGTGGCGATCTTCATGATCTCGGAAGGCTGGATGTCGACGCCCACGTGCAGCCAGCGCCGGGCGCCCTTCTTGACGATCCCGAACAGCGTCACGGCAACGAGCAGCGTGATGCCGAAGGTGTAGATCGGCACCGCCAGGCGCATCAGCGTTTGCGGCGGCACCAGGGCCGCCATCCACATGACGAAGAAGGCGAGCACGAAATTACGCATCTGGGATTCGACGCGGCCCGGGAATTCGGCGCCGGCCGAGGACATCGTGATCACGCTGGTGGTCAGCAGCACGAACAGGACCATCGCCAGCGGCCAGTCGAATACGGTGAAATACGGCTTGAGCCGGCGGCTGAGGGACCGCCGCTCGGGGTAATAGGCCATCTGTTACTCCTTGGTGGGTGCCGGTGCGACGAGCGCGGCGGGTGCTGCGGCTGGGCCGCGCGGCGCCGCGGCCGGCGCGCGCGGCGGCGCTACTGCGGCGGGAACGCCAGCCGGCGCCTGGGCCTGCGGCGCCGGGCCGGCGTGCGCGGCGGTGACGACCGGCTTGGCGCCGGGAGCGCCTTCGGCCGGCTTCGGCGGTGCCGGGCGCTTGCCGAGCAGGTAGTAGTCGAGCGCTTTGCGCGCGATCGGCGCGGCCGCGGCCGCACCGAAACCCGCATTCTCGACCACCAGAGCAACGGCGATGCGCGGCTTGTCGGCCGGCGCGAATGCCGTAAACAGGGCGTTGTCGCGGTGGCGCTCGTCGATTGCATGGGCGTTGTATTTGCCGCCCTTCAGGCCGATCACCTGGGCGGTACCGGACTTGCCCGCGACGACATAGCCGGCGTTGGCAAACGCCCGCACGCCGGTGCCGCCGGCTTCGGTCGTGACGCCCACCATCGCGTTCTTGATGAAGTCGATGTTTTCCTGCTTGAGCGGGATGCGCCGGCTTTCCTTCGGTACCGTGAGCGTGCGCTGGCGCGTGGCGCCGTCCTCGATCAGTTTCACCAGGTGCGGCTTCATCACGACGCCGTTGTTGGCCAGGTTGGCCACCGCGTGCGCCATCTGGATTACCGTATAGTTGTTGAAGCCCTGGCCGATGCTGATCGAGATGGTGTCGCCGCCGACCCACTTCTGCGCCGCGCGGTTGCGCTTGAAGCGCTCGGCCTTCCACTCTTTCGAGGGCAGCACGCCGATTTTCTCGTGCTCGAGGTCGATCCCCGTCTGGGAACCGAAGCCGAACGGCGCCATGAAGTCGTGGATGGCGTCGATGCCCAGGTCGTTGCCGAGCTGGTAGTAATAGGTGTCGCACGAGACGACGACCGAGCGGTGCAGGTCGACATAGCCGTGGCCGCCCTTCACGTCGTCGTTGAAGCGGTGGCCGCCGAGCATGAAGAAGCCCGGGTCCTGGATGCCGTGGCTCTTGTCGCGCTTGCCCAGTTCGAGTGCCGCCAGCGCCATGAAGGGCTTGAAGGTCGAACCGGGCGGATAGGTGCCCGACAGCGGACGGTTCATCAGCGGCTTGTCCAGCGAGGTATTGAGTTCGTTCCAGCTCTGGGCGTCGATGCCGTCGACGAACAGGTTGGGGTCGAAGCCCGGACGCGAGACATAGGCCAGCACGTCGCCGGTCTCGGGATCGATCGCGACCAGGGCGCCGCGCTGGTCGCCGAAGGCTTCCTCGACCACTTTCTGCAGTTCGATATCGACCGACAGGATCAGGTTGCTGCCCGGGACCGGCGGACGGCGCGACAGCGTGCGGATCGCGCGTCCGCCGGCCGAGCGCTCGACTTCCTCGTAGCCGGTGGTGCCGTGCAGCTGGCGCTCGTACTTCTTTTCCAGGCCTTCCTTGCCGATGTAGTCGGTGCCGTTGTAGTTGGCGGCGTCGTCGCTTTCCTCGATCACTTCGGCTTCGCGCGTGTTGATGCGGCCGATGTAGCCGACCACGTGCGACGCGATCTCGCCCAGCGGGTATTGGCGGAACAGGCGCGCCTGCACCTCCACGCCCGGGAAGCGGAAACGCTGCGCAGTGAAGCGCGCCACCTCGTCGTCGGTCAGGCGGGTGCGCAGCGGCACGCTGGCGAAGCTGCGCGACTCTTCCAGCAGGCGCTTGAAGCGCTTGCGGTCCTTCGCTTCGATCGCCACCAGCTTGGCCAGCTCGTCGATCACCGAGTCCATGCTGGCCTGCAGCTTGGAGGGCGTGATCTCGAGCGTGTAGGCCGAGTAGTTGCGCGCCAGGACGACGCCGTTGCGGTCGACGATCAGGCCGCGATTGGGCACGATCGGCACCAGCGCGATACGGTTGTCCTCGGCCTGGGCATGGTATTTGTCGTGCTGGACGACCTGCAGCCAGACGAAGCGCGCGACCAGGGCGCCGAAGCACAGGAACACCATCACCACCAGCACCGTCAGGCGCAGGCGGAAGCGGTGGATCTCGCGGTCGCTGTCTTTAATCTCGGTCATTACTGCATTCGGTCATTACTGCGGTCATCGTACTGCCAGGGCATCAGATCGGGCGGGTATGGTCGCGGTCGACGGCACGGCGCTGCGGCGCCAGCAGCAGCCAGGTGATGACCGGCCACAGGGCGACGGCGACGGCGCTTTCGATGAAGTGCAGCCAGCCGGTGAAGCGGCCGGTGGCGAAGAAGTGCACGAAGGTCTGGATCGCCTGCGCCAGCAACAGCAACGGGAACACGTGCATGGCCTGGGTCAGCACCGGGAACCACAGCACGCGGCGGTGGATCATCGTTGCGACGTAGCACAGCAGCGTATAGGCCAGCGCGTTTTCGCCCAGCAGCGTGGCATCGTGCACGTCCATCAGCAGGCCCATGGCGAAGGCGACGCCGATGCCGACCTTGCGCGGCTGGTGGATGGCCCAGAAGACCAGCACCAGCGCGACGAAATCGGGCGCGCCGGTCCACTGGCCCCAGGGCAGCAGGTTGAGCATGAAGGCGCAGGTCATGCTGAACGCGATGAACAGCGGGCTGACCGGCAGCAGGATGTAGTTGGGACGTGCTCCGGGCATTACGCGCCCTCCTTGCGAGTCGCCGACGGGACCGGCGCGGTGGTGGCGGCCGACGGCGGCGTGGCCGGGCGCGCGGCGCCGGTGGCGGCCGGCGGGTTGGCGGCGGGCGTCGTGGCCGGCTGCGTACCCGCGCCGGCCGGACGCGGTGTCCCGGCGGGTGCGGTGGCGCGTGGCGCGACGGCGCCGCCGGCGGCAGGCGCCGCCGGTGCGGTAGCGGCCGGCGCGGGGGCACCGGTGCCGGCGGGACTGTTCGCGCCGGGCTGGGCCGGCACGCCCTGCGCCGGCAGCGGCGCGGCCGCCAGCGGCGGCGTCGGGACCGGTTCCATCTTCGGCAGGTTGCGGCGGCCGGCGCCGTGCGCCGGCGGCGCCGGTGGATCTGCCGGACGCGGTTCGTGCGCCGCCCCCGACATCACGATCAGGAGCTGGCGGTTGCGGTCGACGCCGCCCAGCGGCTGGCAGACCACGCGGCCAAAGGCGCCGCCGGCGACCTTCTCGACCTGCGCCACTTTGGCCACCGCGAGGCCGGCCGGATACATGCCGTCCAGGCCCGAGGTGACGATCACGTCGCCTACCTGGATGTCGGCGTCGGGCGCCACGAAACGCAGGTCGAGCAGGCCGGAGCGCCCGCGGCCGTAGGCGATGCTGCGCAGGCCCGAGCGCAGCACCTGCACGGGAATGGCTTGCTCCTTGTCGGTCAGGAGCGTGACTTCGGACGTAAACGGGAAGACGCGCGTAACCTGGCCGATGACGCCGGCGTTGTCGATCACCGGCAGGCCGGGCTGCACGCCGTTGCGGCTGCCGCGGTCGAGGACGATGCGGCGGGTCGAGGGATCGCGCGCGTCGTACAGGATCTCGCCCATGATCGACTGCACCGGCAGGTGCTCGCGCGCGTCGAGCAGGCGCCGCAGGTGGGCGTTCTCGGCCATCTGGAGCTGGGCCTGCTGCATCGACTGGGCCTGGGCCACCTGCTGGTTCTTGAGGTCGCGCACTTCGTTCTGCAGGCTGGAAAGCGAGGAAAAATAGCCGCCCATGCTGGCGGCGGCGTCACGCGGCATCAGCGCGGCCATCTGCAGCGGATAGAGCACGGTGGCGGCCACCTGGCGCACGGTGTTGAGCACGTGCATGCGCGCGTCGACCACCAGCAGCACCAGCGATACCAGTGCGAAGACCGTCACCTTCACCCGTGCGGGGGCGCCCTGTTTGAAAAGCGGCGGAGGACTGTAATCCATGAATCTCAGTGTTGACGGCCTAGATATTCAGCCGCGGACAATCAGCGCGGGCAGGCGGCCGGCTTTGCGCCGGTCCGCCTGCCCAGGGTCTTGCACATCGAGCCGGGGCTGCTTCTCGTCTGTTTACTCGTACGAGAAAATCGAGCCCAGCTTGTCATTGTGTTCCAGCGCCATGCCCGAGCCGCGCACCACGCAGGTCAGCGGGTCTTCGGCCACCAGCACCGGCAGGCCGGTCTCTTCCATCAGCAGGCGATCGAGGTCGCGCAGCAGCGCGCCGCCACCGGTCAGCATCATGCCCTTCTCGGCGATGTCGGCGCCCAGTTCCGGCGGCGTCTGCTCGAGTGCGTTCTTGACGGCCGAGACGATGTTGTTCAGCGGGTCGGTCAGCGCTTCCAGGATCTCGTTGGACGAGATGGTGAACGCGCGCGGGATGCCTTCGGACAGGTTGCGGCCCTTGACTTCCATTTCCTTCACTTCCGAACCCGGGAAGGCCGAACCGATGGCCTTCTTGATCGCTTCGGCGGTCTGTTCGCCGATCAGCATGCCGTAGTTGCGGCGGATGTAGTTGACGATGGCTTCGTCGAACTTGTCGCCGCCGACGCGCACCGAACCCTTGTACACCATGCCGCCCAGCGAGATGATGCCCACTTCGGTGGTGCCGCCGCCGATGTCGACCACCATCGAGCCGGTCGCATCCGACACCGGCAGGCCTGCGCCTATTGCGGCGGCCATCGGCTCCTCGATCAGGTAGACCTGCGAGGCACCGGCGCCGAGGGCCGATTCGCGGATCGCACGGCGCTCGACCTGGGTCGAACCGCAGGGCACGCAGATGATGATGCGCGGCGACGGACGGAAGAATTTCGAATCGTGCACCATGCGGATGAACTGCTTGAGCATCTCTTCGGTGACGGTGAAGTCGGCGATGACGCCGTCCTTCATCGGGCGGATCGCCTCGATATTGCCCGGCACCTTGCCCAGCATCTGCTTGGCCTTTTTACCGACCGCCTGGATCGTCTTCTTGCCGTTCGGGCCGCCCTGCTGGCGGATCGCGACGACCGATGGCTCGTCCAGCACGATGCCCTGGCCGCGCACATAGATCAGCGTGTTGGCGGTACCGAGGTCGATGGCCAGGTCGTTCGAAAAATAACTGCGTAAAGAACCAAACATGTGTGTCCTGATGCGCGAAAGCCGCGCGTAAACTATTGATCGGGAGTCCTCGCCGCGTCGGCCCTGCCTGCGCCCGGCGGTCTTGTCGTACTGCCTGTCTCGGACAGGCTCTCGTGCAGGGGCCGCGCTCATTCGGCGCCGACCACGCATTAGCCCGCCATTCTACCTTATAATTTGCCGATTAAACGCTGAAAACAGGGGGTTTTACCCCTCAGTTCCTGAAGCGAGATCGACGGTATTAGCAAGGTTTTATCGACCGTAGCACGCTGTTCATCAGCCTGCGGCGACCAGCGCACTGCGATTCCGTTATCCGCCCAACCACATTTTGAACGCGGCCCGCGCCGCGCTTTTTGCCATGTCCCTGACTCTTTCAGACGTAAAACGCATCGCCAACCTGGCGCAGCTCGATATGGACGATGCCCACGCCGAGACCGCACTGGGCGAGTTGAACGGCATCTTCGCCCTGGCCGAACAAATGCAGGCGGTCGACACCAGCGGTGTTGCGCCCTTGTCGCATCCGATCGCCGCGATCCTGGCGCTGCCGCTGCGCCTGCGCGACGACGTGGTCACGGAAGAAAACCACCGCGACGACTACCAGGCGCCCGCCCCGAAAGCCCAGGACGGCCTGTACCTGGTGCCGAAGGTCATCGAGTAAGCCCGCCTCCACGAACACGCATCCAGGAAATTTAGGCACCATGCATAACAAGACCATCAAAGAACTGTCCGCGCTGCTGCAGGCGAAACAGGTGTCGAGCGTCGAACTGACGCGCCACTTCCTCGACCGCATCGCGGCGAGCGGCCACAACGCCTTCCTGCACGTCGACCCGGCCCTGTCGCTGGCCCAGGCGGCAGCGGCCGATACGCGTATCGCCGAAGGCAGCGCCGGTCCGCTGACCGGCGTGCCGATCGCCCATAAGGATATCTTCGTCACGCGCGACTGGCGCACGACTGCCGGCTCGAAAATGCTGGCCAATTACGTCAGTCCTTTTGACGCGACCGTCGTCGACCGCTTCAATGCAGCCGGCATGGTCACGCTCGGCAAAGTCAACTGCGACGAATTCGCGATGGGCTCGGCCAACGAGAACTCGGCCTTCGGTCCCGTGAAAAATCCATGGGACGCGCTGGCGGTGCCGGGCGGCTCCTCGGGCGGCTCGGCCGCCGCGATCGCCGCGCGCCTTGCGCCGGCGGCAACGGCCACCGACACCGGCGGCTCGATCCGCCAGCCGGCCGCCTTCTGCGGCGTCACCGGCATCAAGCCGACCTATGGCCGCGTGTCGCGCTTCGGCATGATCGCCTTCGCTTCCTCGCTCGACCAGGGCGGCCCGATGGCCCAGACGGCGGAAGATTGCGCCCTGCTGCTGAACGAAATGGTCGGCCACGACACCCGCGATTCGACCAGCCTGACGCCTGAACAGGGCAACCCGCACGAAGATTTTACGCGCGACCTGGACAAGCCCCTGACTGGCCTGCGCATCGGCGTACCGTCGGAATACTTCGGCGAAGGCCTGGCGGCCGACGTGGAAGCCGCCGTGCGCGCCGCGCTCGATCAATTCGTGGCCCTGGGTGCGGTGTTGGTTGATATTTCGCTCCCTAAAACGGCGCTGTCGATCCCGACCTACTACATCATTGCGCCGGCGGAAGCCTCGTCGAACCTGTCGCGCTTCGACGGCGTGCGCTACGGCCACCGCGCCAGCGAGTACAAGGACCTGGCGGACATGTACAAGAAAACGCGCGCCGAAGGTTTCGGCCGCGAAGTCCAGCGCCGCATCATGGTCGGCACCTATGTGCTCTGCCATGGCTACTACGACGCCTATTATGTGCAGGCGCAAAAGATCCGCCGCCTGATCGCCGACGACTTCCAGGCCGCCTTTGCCGACAAATGCGACGTGATCATGGGCCCGGTCGCGCCGACGGTGGCATGGGACGCGGGGTCGAAAACGAACGACCCGGTCGCCAACTACCTGGCCGACATTTTTACTTTGTCGACCAGCCTGGCCGGCCTGCCCGGCATGTCGATCCCCTGCGGTTTCGGCAGCGGCGAAAAGAACGGCAAGCGTCCGGTCGGCCTGCAAATCATCGGCAATTATTTCAGCGAAGCGAAGCTGCTGAACGTCGCCCACCAGTACCAGCAAGCCACCGACTGGCACGCGCGCGCCCCGGCCGATATCTAAGCAAGGGACGTAGGGTGGGCGGGGGATTTCAGTCCGGGGGACTAAAATCCCGCCCACGCGTTCAACCAGTGCTTGAACAGAGAATACAAAGAGAGAACACCATGCAATGGGAAGTCGTCATCGGTCTTGAGAACCACGTCCAGCTCACGACCAATTCGAAAATCTTCAGCGGCAGCTCGATCCAGTTCGGCGCCGAGCCGAACACGCAGGCGAGCCCCGTGGACCTGGCCCTGCCGGGCGTGCTGCCCGTGATGAACAAGGGCGCCGTCGAGCGCGCGATCCGCTTCGGCCTGGCGGTCGGCGCAACGATCGCGCCGCAGTCGGTCTTCGCCCGTAAAAACTATTTTTACCCCGACCTGCCGAAGGGCTACCAGATCAGCCAGTTCGAAGACCCGGTGGTCCAGGGCGGCACGATCACCTTCGGCTACGAGAAAGACGGCAAGCTCGAAACGAAAACCGTCAACCTGACCCGCGCCCACCTCGAGGAAGACGCCGGCAAATCGCTGCACGAAGACTACGCGGGCATGACCGGCATCGACCTGAACCGCGCCGGCACGCCGCTGCTGGAAATCGTCTCCGAGCCGGAAATGCGCAGCGCGAACGAAGCAGTCGCCTACGCCAAGGCCTTGCACGGCCTGGTGATGTGGCTCGGCGTCTGCGACGGCAACATGCAGGAAGGTTCCTTCCGCTGCGACGTCAACGTCTCCGTGCGTCCGATGGGCCAGCAGGAATTCGGCACCCGCTGCGAGATCAAGAACCTGAACTCCTTCCGCTTCATGGAAGAGGCGATCCACTACGAAGTGCGGCGCCAGATCGAGCTGATCGAAGACGGCGGCAAGGTCCAGCAAGCGACCCGCCTGTGGGACCCGGACAAGAAGGAAACCCGCGCCATGCGCTCGAAAGAGGACGCGCAGGACTACCGCTACTTCCCGGACCCGGACCTGCCGCCCTTGATGATTTCCGAAGACTGGATCGAGCGCGTGCGCGCCGACATGCCGGAACTGCCGGAAGCCATGCGCGCGCGCTTCACCGGCGACTACGGCCTGCCGGAATACGACAGCCTGATCCTCACCTCCTCGCAGGGCATGGCGAATTATTACGAAGCCGTGGTGGCCAAGGCCGGCAAGGAGAACGCGAAAGCGATCGCCAACTGGATGATGGGCGACGTCTCGTCGACCCTGAACCGCGAAGGCGTCGACATCCTTGAGTCGCCGGTCGAAGCGTCGCAGCTGGCGCTGCTGATCAGGCGCATCGCCGACGGCACGATCTCGAACAAGGCCGGCAAGGAAGTGTTTGCGGCGATGTGGGAAGCCAAATCGCTCGACGAAAACCTGGCTGATACCGTGATCGAACAAAAAGGCCTGAAGCAGATTTCGGACACCGGCGCGCTGGAAGCGATCGTCGACGAAGTGCTGGCGGCGAACGCCAAGTCGGTCGAGCAGTACCGCGCCGGCAAGGAAGCGGCGATCAACGCGCTGATCGGCCAGACCATGAAGGCGTCGAAGGGCAAGGCAAATCCGGCGCAGGTGACGGAGCTGCTCAAGAAGAAGCTGGCGGGCTGATTAGTCCATCTCAACAAAAAACCGGAGCATGCTCCTAATGGTGTTCAGTTAAGCTAAAAAGGCCGCTTCGATTCGCATCGGAGCGGCCTTTTTTGTTGGCTCTTGAAGACGGCGTCGGATGGCAACGCTCGATATGGCGCGATCCGTAGGGTGGACTCTTGAGTCCACGCGGCCGTACCCTTGCATACCCCAGCGCTTGCGAACAACGCTTGACGTATGCTCCTTGAACTTTGCGTTCGTTTCGATGTGCATGCGTAGTACCGCGTGGAGTCATTGAAGCCGGGGGCTTCAATGACGAGTCCACCCTACGGACCGCGAAACTCAGGCTGCGCGACGCTGCTCAGTACGGCGAAAAATGGTCGCACCGAGCTTAACTGAACGGCATTAGAGCATGCTCCGGTTTTTTTACGCTTCAACTATGAAGCGCCCTTGCCTGTTTCGGAATATCAGAAGATTCAGCAACCCTGGGTACTTTGCCCGACTTATTTCGGAATTTCAGAAATACACGCTCCAAAATCAACAAATTTGGATAAATTTCGGAATTTCAGAAATTTTGTTATATATCAGCGTATCCTTGCCATATTTTCTGAATATCCGAAACAGGACAGACCATGGAAGCTATTCCTACTCTTCTGATAGCGCCCGATGCATTGGGACCTCTGGTACGCCAGCGTCGCCGTGCGCAGAACTTGCGTATCGATGACGCTGCCGGACTTCTCGGCGTATCCGTTGATCTGATGTCGCGGCTGGAAAATGGTCAAGGCAGCGTACGCCTGGACAAGGCAATGGCAGTCCTCGACGGCCTCGGGCTGGCATTGCTCGTCGTACCCAAGGAGCACCCCTGGGCTCACCTCGCCCGCTCGACGCCGGTCTTACGCGAGCCAGGGGAGACCCGGTGAACTTCGTGCTTGAGGTCTTCGCTGACGAGCGCTTGATGGCGCACATTGGACATGACGCCATGGGGGATGTGTGGTCGCTGGCCTATGTCCACGACTGGCTCGACGATCCGCAAGCGTTTCCCTTGTCGCCATCCTTGCCGCTCGCACCACCTGGGCAAGGCCATGATTCCCGTTCGATCAAGCGCTTCATCGAACACTTGCTGCCGGAAGGGCATGTACTGGATGTCGCTATTGCAGCCAATGGCCTGGCCAGGTCCAATGTATTCGGCCTGATCCGCGCACTCGGCCAGGAAACCGCCGGCGTATTGCGCTTCCGGGACGCGCAGGAAGGCATTGCTGCGGCTCCTGCCGCGCACGCGCTGCGCGAAATCCCGATCGCGGAACTGGATGCGCGCATTGCCGACCGCAACATGCCGTTCACGGTGTGGGACGGCAAAGTGCGCATGTCGGTCGCAGGGGTACAAGACAAGCTGCTGGTCTACCTCGACGCTCCGCCGGAACAGGGCGGACGGCTGTTCCTGGTCGAAGGTCCGCGCCTGGCATCGACCCATATTCTCAAACCCGATCTCGGCCATCTTAAGCTGCCGCACCTCGCGGTGAACGAACACTTCTGCATGACGCTTGCCCGCCGCATCGGCTTGCCGGGGGCGGAAGTACACTTGCTGCGGACACCCCGCCCCGTGCTCGTCGTACGCCGGTTCGACCGTATCGTGCAGAAGCAGGAGGAAGAAATCCGGGTCGCGCGGCGCCACATGGTCGACGCTTGCCAAGCCTGCGATTTGCCGGTCAATTTCAAATACGAGCGCAATTACGGGAAACAGGATGCAGTACGCGATATCCGGGAAGGCATGAGCTTCGAGCGCCTGTTCGGCCTTGGCGAGCTGACAGCCAACAAGGCCCAGGCCAAGCTGGCGATGCTGCACTGGGCACTCTTCCAGTTCCTGATCGGGAACAGCGATGCGCACGGCAAGAACTTTTCGTTTTTTGTCGGCCCTGGAGGCTATCTCGAACCGACGCCCTGGTACGACCTGGTCAGCGTCGTCCAATATCCGCACTTCGATAACGACCTGGCCATGGCATTCGGCGATACATTCACGTTGGACGAGGTCACGCCATTTGCCCTCGCCGACTTTGCAGGACGCTGCGGCATCGACCGCAAGCTGATGCGGCGCGAGGCGCAGCGCCTGGCGAATGCGGCCAATACCGCAGCTGTCGAACTGGCGCGTTCGAACGACTACCGGGATGATGAACGCGCGTTCGTCACGCAGGTGGCGGCCTTCATCGGCAGGCAAGCAAGCCGCCTGGCGGACCTGGCGCGCGAAGCGGCGACGATTCCTGCCGGCTTGCTTTGATCGCGCCTGCTTAGCGCTTCCTCGCCTCGCTCATCATGCACACATAATCCGCCAGCGGCATCACGCCCAGTGCGCGCCGGTTCGCCTCGACGGCCTGCACGCTCGCCTCGTCCGGCAAACCGAAGTGTGGCGTGGCCCATTCTTCGGGCGGGAACTGGGTGCCGTAGCGCTGTGGCTTGCCCTGCGCTTTCAGGACACGGTCGGTAAAGCGTGCCAGGTCGCTCAAGGGCAGCTCGCCCTGCGCCGCGCGCTGCTCCATCACGGGCAACAGCGCCGCCTGGAATTTCGGCGCGCGGTCGGCGTGCTGGGCCAGCAGCCAGGCATCCTTGACGCCGCGCTCGCCGACCTGGCCCGCTGTCGGGAAATCCTGGGCGCGCACCAGCGCGTACAGCCAGCGGATATTCTCGTCGTCGATGTCGAGGACCGCGCGTTGCGCATCGCGGTCCTTGCGGTCGGCGAGCATGGCGATGCGCGCCTTCTGGTCGCGCGCGGCGCGTTCGGCCAGTTCGGCGCGCAATGGGGGATTGGTGAAGCTGCGTGCCGCATCGCGCTGGACCCGCGCTTCATCCGATTCCTGCGGATGGGCCGTGGCCCAGGCCGCGGCGCCGGGGCATGGCGCGCCCTCGGCGGCCAGCGACAGCACAGGCCACAGCAGCGCCATCGCGGCGGCAGCCCAGCGCTTCACTGGCTCAGACGCCGTAGCGCGTCCGGTATGCCGCCACCGCATCCTTGTGCTGGCCGAGCTGCGCACCTGCAGCGTCACCGGACAGGTAAGCAAACAGGTCATCGAGGCTGGCGATCGAGATCACGGGGATGCCGAACTCGCGCGCCACTTCCTGCACGGCCGAGTTCTCGGACAGCGCGCCGTCCTTGCCCGAGCGCTCCATGCGGTCGAGCGCGATCAGCACGGCGGCCGGTTCGGCGCCGGCGGCGCGGATCATGGTGACCGATTCGCGCACCGAGGTGCCGGCCGAGATCACGTCGTCGACGATGACGACTTTGCCTTTCAAGCCGGCGCCGACGATGGTGCCGCCTTCGCCGTGGTCCTTGGCTTCCTTGCGGTTGTAAGCGTAGGACGTGTTGCGCCCTTTGCCGGCGAGGGCGACGGCAGTGGCGGACGCCAGCGTGATGCCCTTGTAGGCGGGGCCGAACAGCATGTCGAATTCGACGCCGGAGTCGAGCAGGGTCTGGGCGTAGAACTGTGCCAGCTGGCCCAGCGTCGCGCCGTCGTGGAACAGGCCGGCGTTGAAGAAGTACGGCGAGAGCCGTCCTGCCTTGGTGGTGAACTCACCGAATTTCAGTACTCCGGTCTCGACCGAAAACGCAATAAACTCCTGGCGCAGATTGTTCACGCAGCTCTCCCTCTGTTTCGAAAGCACGTATTTTAATCCGCGGCGCCCTCTCGTGACGAACGGCGCCGTTTTCAGCCCTCGGCGAGGCGCGCGACCTGGTCGGGCGTGATCGGCTTGACCAGGTGGCGCTCGAAGCCGGCGGCGCGGCTGGCGGCCTTGTCGGCATCCTGCCCATAGCCGGACAGCGCGATCATGCGGCAGGTTTGAAAGCCGGGCAGCGCGCGCAGGCGCGTGGCCAGTTCGTAGCCGTCCAGCACCGGCAAGCCGATGTCGAGCACCGCGATGTCGGGCTGCAGGCGCACTGCCGCCTCCAGCGCGCTCACCGGGTCCTTGAATACCGCGACCGTGTGGCCGTGCGCGGACAGCAGCATGCCGAGCGTTTCGGCCGCGTCGGCATTGTCGTCGACGATCATGATGCGCCGTCCCACGGCCGGCAGCGCCGGGACCGCGGCGGCTGCCGGCGCAACGGCCGGCGCGACCGCGTGCACCGGCAGCCGCACGACGAATTCGCTGCCGCGCCCGAGGCCTTCGCTATGCGCTTCGACCGTGCCGCCATGCAGCTCGATGATGTTTTTTACCAGCGCCAGGCCGATGCCCAGGCCGCCCTCGACGCGGTCGACGCTGCGTTTGCCCTGGAAGAACAGGCCGAAGATTTGGGGCAGCACCTCGGGCGCGAGGCCGATGCCGTTATCCAGCACGCCGATGCGCAGCCAGCCGGCGCCATCGCGCCGCGCCGACAGCGTGACCGCGCCGCCGTTCCCGGTGTAGCGGGCGGCGTTCGTGAGCAGGTTCGAGACCACTTGCGCCAGGCGCATCGGGTCGCCCTCCCACTGCATGCCTTTCTCGACCTCGACGACGAGGCGGTGGCCGCGCTGTTCAAACAGCGGCCCGGCCATCTCGACGGCTTTCGCCAGCGGGACGGCGATGTCGCCGCGTTCCGATTTCAGTTCGATCTGGCCGCGCGTGGCGCGTGCGACATCCATCAGGTCGTCCACCAGGCGTACCAGGTGCTCGACCTGGCGCTCGATGATTTCGCGCTCGCGCATGGCGCCCGTCTCGCCGCGCATGCGCATCAGCTGCAGCGCGGTGACGATCGGCGACAGCGGATTGCGCAGCTCGTGCCCCAGCATCGCCAGGAATTCGTCCTTCGCACGGTTCGCGGTGGTCAGTTCGTCCAGCAGGCGCTCGCGTTCGGCGTGGGCGCGCTCGAGGCTGCGGCGGTCGCGTACCTTGTCGGTGACGTCGACCGCGACCACGATCACGCCCTGCTCTTCGCCTGCGGTACTGGTCAGCGGCTCGAGGTTAAATTGCAGGAAGCGCTCCTCGCGCGCACCATCCGCTGTCACCAGTTCGACGCGCAGTTCGTCGACGCTGCAGGGTTCTCCACTGCGGTAGACCTGCTCGAGCAGGCGCATCGTCTCGCTATCGCGCAGTTCAGGGAACACCTCGGCATAATTTTTTCCATCCAGTTCGCCGCGCCCGACCAGTGCGCAGTAGCGCCGGTTCGCGAGGCGGAAGGTGAATTCCGGCCCCACCAGCAGGGCTGCCGCCATCGGCGCGTTGAGCAGCATGCGGTCGCGCTGGGCCAGCGCTTCGTCGCGCTGGCGGCGCTCGGTGGCGTCGCGCGTGAAGCAGCGCGTGTAGCGCAGCTTGCCGTCCTCGAAGCTGCCGTTCGAATGGATCAGTACATGCTTGACCGAGCCGTCCTTGCAGCGCAGGCGCGCCGGCTGGTCGATCAGGGTGCCGCCCGAGAGCAGCGTCGCCAGGATGCTGTCGATGACGGGCGCATCGAGGTGGAACTCGGCGATATGGCGCCCGACGTATTCGTCCCAGGCGTAGCCGAGCATCTCCAGCTCGGCCTTGTTGGCCCACAGGATGATACCGTCGCGGCCGACCCGGTGCAGGCCTTCGGCGGCATTCTCGACGAAGTCGGCCAATTCGCGTTCGCGCCGCAACAGGGCGCGCTCGGCTTCCTGGCGGCGCGCCACTTCCGCGTCCAGCGCCTGTGCCTTGCGCTCGAGCCTGAGGAGTTGCAGCGGCTTGCCCATCACGTCCTGCAGGCCGCCGCCCGGCGCCTGGGTGCAGGCATGCTGGTGCTCGGCGCAGACCTGGTCGAACTGCGCGGCAAATTCGGCGCTCGGGAAGGCTTGCCATGGATAGGCGCAGAACAGGGAAAAGCGCAGCTCTTCCGAGAGTGCGTTCCACAGCTGCTCAAGCCGGATCGCGGCGCCGTAATGGCCGTCGGCGCACTGCAGGGCGACCATTTCGCCGAACGCGTACAAGGGGCCGTCATATGCGCCCAGTTGCGCCTGCGCGTCGCGGATGAGCGCCCGGAAACGCTGGCCGTCGGGCGCGCCGTCGACCAGCAGGCGTTCGAGCGAGGCGCGTGCGTCGAGGAAGACGATGCGCGTGGCGCAGTCGAGCTGCAGTCGTTCGCGCAGCGCCTGGGTGTGTTCGGGTGTCGCGATGACAATGCCTGCGCCGCCGGCAGACAGCGCAGCTTCGAGGAACCCGGCGACCTCCTCCATCAGGAGGGCGTTGTCGTCGTAGAAACGCACGATATGCGCGTTTTCTCCATGGTTCCCGGGCGGCGCTGCGTCAGCGTGAATGAGCACTGATTTCCTTCCTTTGGATTGCCGGCACGAACCAGGTATGTACGGCCGAAAAGGCCAAGTTTAACAGATGATGCCGCATGGAATGCTTCGGGCATCCCACGCTGTACATATCGAGCAACAGGCCATTGCATGTCGACAACGCGGAAAAAGCGCTACACTAGCGGCGTGCGTCATTCCTGTGACGCAAGCAACTCCGGGCACGTTGATGCGGCCCCAGGCACGGACCGTCCGGTCCGGTTTTCTGCTCTGATTCTTCCCTGCTTTTCTCTCTCTGACTCTTCTCAAATTTCATGCCACGAATTATTTCCGCGAACCTGAACGGCATCCGTTCGGCGCACAAGAAAGGTTTTTTCAACTGGCTGGCGTCGATCGACGCCGACTTCGTCTGCGTGCAGGAACTGAAAGCCCAGGAAGCCGACATGACCGAGGAATTCCTCCGTCCGCACGGTTACCACGGCCATTTCCACTACGCCGAAAAGAAGGGGTATTCGGGCACGGGCGTGTATAGCCGCCTCGCCCCGGACAACAAGCGCATCGGCTTCGGCTGCCAGGAATTCGACGCTGAAGGCCGCTACACGCGCTGCGATTTCGGCAACCTGACCGTGATCTCGGTCTACTGCCCATCGGGTTCCTCCTCGCCCGAGCGCCAGCTGGCCAAGTTCCGCTTCATGGAAGTCTTCCTGCCGCACCTGCAAGAATTGAAAGCCGAGGGCCGCGAAGTCGTCATCTGCGGCGACTGGAACATCGCGCACAAGGAAATCGACCTCAAAAACTGGAAGAGCAACCAGAAGAACTCGGGCTTCCTGCCGGAAGAGCGCGCGTGGATGACGCGCCTGTTCGACGAACTGGGCCTGGTCGACGTGCACCGCGTGGTGGCGCCGGAAGCCGCCGATTACACCTGGTGGAGCAACCGCGGCCAGTCATGGGCGAAGAACGTGGGCTGGCGGATCGACTATCACGTTGCGACCCCGGGCATCGCCGCCAAGGCGCACAGCGTGTCGGTGTACAAGGACGAGCGCTTCTCCGATCACGCACCGCTGATCATCGACTACCACCTGTAATTTACCCGGGCCAGTCCAGCGTGCGTTCGCTCGTGAACGTGCGCTTTTCTCCCGTCAGCGGGTCGTCAAAGCTGATCGAACGCGCCAGCAGCTGCAGCGGTGCGCTGAAATCGTCGCCCTTGCAGGGCAGCGCCACCGGATAGAAGGCGTCGTTCAGGATCGGCGCGCCGAGGGACGACAAATGCAGCCGCAGCTGGTGCTTGCGGCCCGTGTGCGGGTGCAGGCGGTAGCGCACGACGTCGCCGCGGCGCTCCAGCACCTCGATGAAGGTCTCCGAATTCGGCGCGCCCTCCTCTTCCGTCATCACGAAAAACTTGTCGCCATCGACCATGCGGCTGCGATAGGTAAAGGGGAAGTCGCGGCCCTCGATCGGGCCGGCCAGCGCCTCGTACACCTTTTTCACCACGCGCTTCTGGAACATCGACTGGTATTTGCCGCGCGTCTCGACGTTGTGCGAGAAGATCACGACGCCCGCCGTTTCGCGGTCGAGGCGGTGGATCGGCGTCAGGTGCGGCAATTCCAGTTGCGCTTTCAGGCGCACCAGCAGCGTCTCGTGCAGGAAGCGCCCGGTCGGGATCATCGGTAAAAAATGCGGCTTGTCGACGATGAGCAGGTGCGCGTCCTGGAACAGGATGGTTTCCTTGAAGGGGATCGGCGTTTCAGCCTCGTCGAGTTCGCGGTAATACCAGATGCGCATGCCTTTGCGGACAGGACTGTCCGCTCGCAGGGGCAGGCCTGTCGCATCGACCACCTCGCCGCGCTGCAGGCGCGCGGCCCAGGACGCGGGCGCCACGTCCGGGAAGCGTTCGGCGAGAAAACGCAGCATGCCGCCGGCCAGCGTCTCGGTCAGCCACAGGTAGCTGGGCGCGACGCCGCCGCGCACCGGCAGCGGGACGTAGGAATTGGCTTCTGCCTGGCGGCCCATCAACAAGGCTCCATCACGTGTCCATCACTCGTTGTCCATCACTTCGCGGCGACGTTGGTGCGGTAGGCCGGCAAGCGGTTCACGCTGGTGCCCTTGCTGCGCGCGTACAGCGGCAGCAGCACGTTCATGTGCTGCTCCATGTCCTTGATCCGGGTTTCACCGCCCGGGTGGGTCGACAGGAATTCAGGCGGCGCGCCCTTGTTCAGCATCGCCATCTTGCGCCACAGCGCCACGCCGGCGCGCGGGTCGTAGCCGGCGCGGGCGGCGATGTCCAGGCCCACCAGGTCGGCTTCGCGCTCTTCGTCGCGCGAGAATTTCAACACGACGCCCTGGCCGATCATGCCGGTGACGGTGTTGGTGATGCTCGGGTCGATGCCGAAGATGGCCGCGCCGAGCGCCCCGGCGCCGCGCGCAACCATCGAGGTGATGCCCGACTTGGCGGCACGCTCGCGGCCATGTTCGCGCAGCGCGTGCGCGACTTCGTGGCCGATGATGGCGGCCATTTCGTCGTCGGTCAGTTTCAGCTGGCTGATGATGCCGGTGAAGACACCGATGCGCCCGCCCGGCATGCAGAAGGCGTTGACCTGCGGGACGTCGAACAGGTTGACCTGCCAGTCCCAGTTTTTGGCCGACGCATTCCAGCGCGGCGTATAGGGAATGAGCCGCTGGGCGACGGCGCGCACGCGCCGCGTTTGCGGATCGGTGGCCGGCACCAGCGCGCCCTTCTGCTGCGCCTGCGACAGCATGGCCTGGTACTGCTGGGCCGCCTGCTGGTTGAGTTCTTCTTCCGGCACGAGCACGCGCACGCGCGAGAGCGGCTTGACGGCGATGCCGTCCTGGACGACCTTGTCCTGCGCGCCATGCGCTGTGTTGACCCCGGCGAGGCTGGTCAGCAGCGCGAGGCAGACGGTGAGGTGTTTGAGTTTCTTCATGGTGGTGGCCGGTGTGCTGTTTTTGTCAGCGGTATCGTCGCAGAAAAGCGTGGATGGGTACGCACGATAAGGGGAACGATGGGGCGAAATCACATGCGCGATTGTTCGACGTATTACCCGCGCTTCGCCTTCTTCCTCAGCCTGAACACCGCCAGGCTCCCCCGCAAATTCGGCAAAAACGTCACCGGCTTGCCCTCCGCCAGCGCCACGTATTCGATCACCTCGAGCCCACACTCCTCGGCCAACTCCTTGAAATCGACAATGGTCGCGCAGCGTACGTTCGGCGTGTCGTACCACTGGTAAGGCAGCGAGCGCGAGACCGGCATCCGCCCCTTCAGCAGCGCCACGCGGTGCGGCCAGTACGCGAAATTCGGGAACGAGACGATGGCCTCCGAGCCCACGCGCACGATGTCGCGCAGCAGGGCTTCCACGTGCTGCATCATCTGCAGCGAGGAGAGACAGAGCACCGTGTCGAAGGAGTTGTCGCCGAACAGGCCGAGGCCCGCTTCCATGTCGTGCTGGATCACGTTGATGCCGCGCCGGGTGCTTTCCAGTACCTTGTCGTCGGCGATCTCGATGCCGTAGCCGGTGCAGCGCTTGCCCTTTTCCAGGTAGCGCATCATGGCGCCGTCGCCGCAGCCGACGTCGAGCACATGGGCGCCATCGCCCACCCAATCCGCGATGAATGCCAGGTCGGGACGCAGTGTCGCCAGGTCTTCGAATTTCATGCCGGCTCTCCTGCGGTTTGTTCCCAGATGCGGTCGTAATAGGCCTGCACCACGCCCATGTAGCGCGCGTCTTCCAGCAGGAAGGCGTCGTGCCCGTGCGGCGCGTCGATTTCTGCATAGGTCACCTGGCGCCGGTTCGAGATCAATGCTTCCACGATCTCGCGGCTGCGCTCGGGAGAAAAGCGCCAGTCGGTACTGAATGACGCGACCAGGAACTGCGCGCGCGTCGTGGCCAGGGCCTTGGTCAAATCGCCGCCGTGCTCGCGCGCCGGGTCGAAGTAATCCAGGGCTTTGGTGATCAGCAGGTAGGTGTTCGCATCAAAATATTCCGAGAACTTGTCGCCCTGGTAGCGCAGGTAGGATTCGATCTCGAAGTCGATGCCGAAGTCGAATTTGTAGTCGTTGGTCTCGGCCGCGTTGCGCAGCTTGCGGCCGAATTTCTCGGCCATGTCGTCGTTCGACAAATACGTGATGTGGCCGACCATGCGTGCGACCTTCAGCCCGTTCCTCGGCACCACGCCGTGTTCATAAAAATCGCCGCCGTGGTAGTCCGGGTCGGTGAGGATGGCCTGGCGCGCGACGTCGTTGAACGCGATGTTCTGTGCCGAGAGTTTCGGCGTCGAGGCGATCACGATGCAGTGGCGCAGGCGCTCCGGGAAGCGGATGGCCCAGGACAGCGCCTGCATGCCGCCGAGCGAGCCGCCCATCACGGCGGCGAACTGGTCGATGCCGAGCCGGTCGGCCAGGCGCGCCTGGGCGCCGACCCAGTCTTCCACCGTCAGCAGCGGGAAGGCCGCGCCATACGGCTTGCCGGTGGCGGGATTCGTGTGCATCGGGCCGGTCGAGCCGAAGCAGGAACCGAGGTTGTTGACGCCGATGACGAAGAAGCGGTCGGTGTCGACCGGCTTGCCGGGGCCCACCATGTTGTCCCACCAGCCGAGGTTTTTCGGCGCGTCGGCATAGCTGCCGGCAACGTGGTGCGAGGCGTTCAGCGCGTGGCAGATCAATACCGCGTTCGATTTGTCGGCGTTGAGCGTGCCGTAGGTTTCATACATCAGCGTGTAGTCGCCGAGCTGCGCGCCGCTTTGCAACTGCAAAGGTTCGGCGAACTGCATCGCTGAGGGAGAAACGATTCCAATGGATCCCATGAGACTTTCTTGTACTTGTGTTGTTGGCGGCCGCTTTTTACATCAGGGCCGCCTTCGATCTTCGATCTTACGTGAGCTGGAGCTGCGCCACCGCTTCCGCGATCTCGCCCGGCTCCATCGAGCGCATGATGCGCCGCATGCGCGGGGCGATCTGGGTCAGGTCGGCGTTCAGGATTTCCTGCTTCACCGACAGCAGCTGCGCCGGGTGCATCGAGAACTCGCGCAAGCCCATGCCCAGCAGCAGGCGCGTCAGTTTGATGTCGCCCGCCATCTCGCCGCACACGGCAACGTCGATGCCGGCCTTCTGCCCGGCCGCGATCGTCATGCCGATCAGCTGCAGGATGGCCGGATGCAGCGGGTCGTACAGGTGCGCCACTTCGTAGTCGACGCGGTCGATCGCCAGAGTGTACTGGATCAGGTCATTCGTGCCGATCGACAGGAAGTTCATGCGGCGCACGAACAGCGGCAGCGCCAGCGCGGCGGCCGGGATCTCGATCATGGCGCCCACTTCCACCGCTTCGTCGAACTTGATGTTCTGTTCGCGCAGCTGCGCC
This sequence comes from Telluria sp. AIW5, assembly GCF_056680575.1. Taxonomy (NCBI): domain Bacteria; kingdom Pseudomonadati; phylum Pseudomonadota; class Betaproteobacteria; order Burkholderiales; family Oxalobacteraceae; genus Telluria; species Telluria sp. AIW5. The sequence continues at coordinate 71,666 of NZ_CM155289.1, forward strand.
TTGGCCTGCTCGAGGATGTTCAGCGTCTGGTCGATCTCGAAGGCATGGGCCAGCATCGGGATCAGGATGCGCACCTTGCCGAAGCACGATGCGCGCAAAATCGCGCGCAGCTGGGTCAGGAAGAGCTGCGGTTCGGCCAGGCAGTAGCGGATCGCGCGCAAGCCCAGTGCCGGATTCAATGCCGTGTGTTCGGTCGGGTCGAGCGGCTTGTCGGCGCCGACGTCGAGCGTGCGGATCGTGACCGGACGGCCCTTCATCGCCACCACGGCGCGCCGGTACTGCTCGAACTGTTCTTCCTCGTCGGGGACCTTCAGGCCGGGCGCACCGCGGCCCATGAACAGGAATTCGGAGCGGAACAGGCCGATGCCGGTGGCGCCGGCTTCGAGCGCGTGCGGGCAGTCGTCGGGCAGCTCGATATTCGCCATCAGCTTGATCGCGGTGCCGTCTTTGGTGACGGCCGGCGTTTTTTTGAGCTTCAGCAGGCGCTTGCGGGCCTTCACCAGCGCCAGCTGGCGCGCGCGGTACTGCTCCAGCACCAGCGGGCTCGGATTGCAGATCACCACGCCGGCGTCGCCGTCGACGATGACCCAGTCGTCCTGCTCGATCAGGCGCGACGCCTGGCTCATGCCGACCGAAGCCGGGATGTCGAGCGAGCGCGCGACGATGGCCGTGTGCGAGTTCTGGCCGCCGACGTCGGTGACGAAACCGATGAAGGAGCGGTCGCGGAAGGCCAGCATGTCGGCCGGAGAAATGTCGTGGGCGACGACGACCATCTGCGGCTGGTAGCCTTCGTCGCCCGCCAGCAGCGGCGGCACGGATAAAGCGGTGCCCATCAGGACTTTCAGGACGCGTTCGGCGACCTGCTGGATATCGTGCTTGCGCTCGCGCAGGTAGGCGTCCTCGATCTCGTCGAACTGGGCCGAGAGCTCGTCGATCTGCGTCACCAGCGCCCATTCGGCGTTGTAGTGGCGCATGCGGATGATGTCGAGCGGCGCCTCCGAGATCATCGGGTCGGACAGGATCAGCGCGTGCACGTCGATGAAGGCGCCCAGTTCCGTCGGCGCATCCTTCGGCAGATCCGTCCACAGCTCCTGCAGGTTGCGGTGCACTTCGGCGATCGCGTCCTGCAGGCGTTTGACTTCGGCTTCGACCTGCTCTTCCGGGACCAGGTAGTGCTTGACGTCGAGCGCGGCGGGCGTCAGCAGGTGCGCGCGCCCGATCGCGATCCCGCGCGAAACGGGGATGCCATGGAGCGTGAACGACGCCATCGAGGATCCCGAACGGTAGCGGCCCGATTCCGGCATTACTCGCCTTCGCCGAACTTGTCGTTGACGAGGGCGGACAGCGCCGTGATCGCGTCCTGTTCGTCGGCGCCGTCGGCTTCGAGCGTCACTTTCGCGCCCTTGCCGGCGGCGAGCATCATGACGCCCATGATCGATTTGGCGTTGATGCGGCGGCCATTGCGGGTGAGCCAGACTTCGCTTTTGTACTTGGCGGCCAGTTGGGTGAATTTGGCGGATGCGCGGGCGTGCAGGCCCAGTTTGTTGATAATTTCAAGTTCTTGTTGAATCATGTTCTCGTTTTCTTTTCAATCGTCAGAACTGCGCTGCGCCACAGGACGCTTGGCGTCCTCACCTGCGCCCTCACCTTCTTGCATCCCGTTCAACCGACCCGGATGCGGTTATCGACCCGTACGGCGCCATTCTGGGCGCCGGCCAGCGCCATCTCCACCACCACGTCGAGCGTGTCGCGCCGATAGGTGATGGCACGCAGCAGCATCGGCAGGCTGATGCCGGCGATGACTTCCACGTGGCCGGCGATCGCCAGCGAATTGCAGCAATTGGCCGGCGTGCCGCCCTTGATGTCGGTAATCACGAGCACGCCGTCGCCCTCGTCCAGGCGTTCGATCGCATCGCGCGCGCGCAGGTTGACGGCCTGCGTGTCCTCATCGGCGGTCACGTCGATCGCCTCGAAGCGCTCGGTCGGCCCGCGGAACACGTGGGCCACTGCCGCGATGAATGCCTGGCCCAGCGGTGCGTGGGTCAGGAGCAAAATACCTACCATGTCATTTTCCCGTTGCCTGCTCGATGGCGTCGATGAACATCGCCGCAACGTCGAAGCCGGTCTGGTCGGTGATCTCCTGGAAGCAGGTCGGGCTAGTCACATTTACTTCGGTCAGGAAATCGCCGATCACGTCCAATCCTACCAGTAAGAGGCCACGCTCGGCCAGCAGCGGCCCGAGGGCCTCGGCGATTTCACGGTCGCGCTCGGTGATCGGCTGGGCGACGCCGATGCCGCCAGCCGCCAGGTTGCCGCGCACCTCGGTCCCTTGCGGAATGCGCGCCAGCGCGAACGGTACCGGTTTGCCGCCGATGACGAGGATGCGCTTGTCGCCCTTGACGATCTCGGGAATGTATTTTTGCACCATGATGGTGCGTTTTCCGTTATCGCTCAGGGTTTCGATGATCGCGCCCAGGTTCATCGCATCGTGCTTGACGCGGAAGATGCCGGTGCCGCCCATGCCGTCGAGCGGCTTGAAGATCACGTCGCCATGCTGGGCGTGGAAGGCGCGCAGGCGCTTTTCCGACGAGGTGACGAGGGTCGGCGAGGTAAACTGGCTGAACTGGCCGATCGCCAGCTTTTCGTTATGGTCGCGGATCGCCGACGGACGATTGAAAACGCGCGCGCCCTGCTTTTCGGCGAGTTCCAGCAGATAGGTGCCGTAGACATATTCCATGTCGAAGGGCGGGTCCTTGCGCTCGATGATGGCGTCGAAGCTGGACAGGCGCAGGTCGCGCGCCTCGTCGGCGCGGTACCACTCGTCGGCATCGCCGGTCAGGTGGATGCGCCGCACTTCGGCCGAGACGACGCCCAGCTCGAGCGCCATGTCGCGCTGTTCGAAGGCGTAGACTTCGTGGCCGCGCCGCGCCGCCTCGCGCATCATCGCGAAGGTCGAGTCCTTGTAGATCTTGAAACCGGAGAGCGGATCGGCGAGGAAGGCGATTTTCATGGAGGGTCCTGTCTGGGTAATGCCCTCGATTTTAGCCGGAATCCCGAATGCGCGCGGCCGACCGCCCGCAGCCGAATAGTTCGGCGGGGCACATAATGCTGATGAGCAAATTGCGCCCGATCGGTGTGAGGCCTGAGCGTGCGCAAACGCGGGCGCAATTGTGTGGGCGACGATGATCGGATGGACGCACAACTAGACCATAAGACCGAACAGGAACGCATTGCCCGCGTGTACCGCGGCTGGCATGGAGGCGCCGCGCTGGCGCGTTATGCCTGGCACCGGCCCGACATCGTGTTCCAGGACGCCATGCGCACGCGGGTACTGTCGCGCATGCTGGCCAACACGCTCGGCACCGACCTCGGCAACATACGCGTCGTCGATGTCGGCTGCGGCACCGGTGGCTTCCTGCGCCAGCTGATCGACTGGGGTGCAACGCCGGCCAACCTCACCGGCATCGAACTGCAGCAGGACCGGCTCGACCTCGCCCGCCCGCGCTCGGCGCCCGAAGTGCACTGGCATTGCGGTTCGCTCAGCCCCCTGCCTGCCGCCAGCGCCGACCTCGTCACTGCGCAGACCGTGATGTCCTCGCTCCTCGATCAGGAGCTGCGCCAGCGCATGGCCGCCGACATGTGGCGCGTATTAAAGCCGGGCGGCTGGTGCCTCGTATTCGACTTCCGCTACAACAACCCGCGCAATCCGCACGTACGCAAGGTGACGCGCGCCGAGCTGGACGGTTACTGGCCCGGCCACCGCCAGCAATACCAGACCCTGCTGCTGGCCCCGCCCGTCGGTCGCGCGCTGGCCGCCCTGCCCGCGCTGGTGACGGAAGCGCTGGCGGGCCTGGCGCCGCCGCTGCGCTCGCATTTCATTTACATGGTGCAGAAGGAGCGCTGAGCAAGGCAAGCGGCCCAAGCGTTACGCGTAGGGTGGGCCGGGCCGCGATCGGACCCCGTGCCCACGCGCAAATGATGAGCAGACGCGCCATATTTTCAAAGTTGCGCAGCGTTGCAGTCCAACAGCGGCCAACGCGGCGCATGGTTTTTGGTGGGCACGGGGCGCCCACCCTACGAATCAATAGACTTCGGGATTCGGATCGGTCCGCTCCATCTCGAGCGAAGCCGCCAACAGCCCCAGCCTCGCCACCACGCCATACACATAAAACCGGTTCGGCGCCGCCGTCCCCGGCTTCGCCTTCAAATCCGGCACCGCGTGCTGCTGCGCGAACGCCAGCGGCACATACTGCGAGCCCGGCGCATTCAGGTTCTGGTCGATGCCGCGCTCGGCGTGCACGCGATAGAAGCCGCCGACGACATAGCGGTCGATCATGTAGACCACCGGCTCGGCCACCGCGTCGTCGATCTTTTCGAAAGTCGGCACGCCTTCCTGCACGATCAGGTCGGTCACGGCGACACCGTCCTTGATGACGGACATGCGCGCGCGCTGCTTCAGGCTCAGGTCGCGCACTTCGCTCGCATCCTTCACCGTCATCACGCCCATGCCGTAGGTGCCGGCGTCGGGCTTCACGATCACGAAGGGTTTTTGCTCCTTCATGCCGTATTCCTTGTACTTCTTCTTGATCTTCGAGAGCAAGGCCGAGACCGCGTCGGCCAGCGCCTCGGTGCCCTGGTCGTGCTCGAGGTCGATCTCGCCCACCTTCGCGTGCAATGGGTTGACCAGCCATGGATCGATGTCGATCAGCTTGCCGAACTTCTTCGCGACCTCGTCAAACGCCTTCAGGTGGTTGCTCTTGCGGCGCAGCGCCCAGCCGGCGTGCACCGGCGGCAGCAGCGACTGCTCGTGGATGTTTTCGAGGATCGAGGGGATGCCGCTTGATAAGTCGTTGTTCAGCAGGATCGTGCACGGGTCGAAGTCCGCCAGGCCGAGGCGGCGGCCGTTGGGCGAACGCACCAGCGGTTCCACCACCAGCATGTTCCCGTCAGGCAGCGCCAGCGGCGTCGGCTGGGTGACCTCGGGAGAGAGGGACCCCAGGCGCACGTGCAGGCCGGTCTGGCGGAAGATCTGCATCAACCGCGCCACGTTTTGCAGGTAGTGCGGGTTGCGCGTATGCGTTTCCGGAATCAGCAGCAGGTTGCGCGCGTCCGGGCAATACTTGTCGATCGCCGCCATTGCCGCCTGGACGATGAGCGGCAGCATTTCGGTGGACAGGTTGTTGAAGCCGCCCGGGAATAAATTCGTATCGACCGGCGCCAGCTTATAGCCGGCATTGCGCAGGTCGACCGAGCAATAGAACGGCGGCGTGTGTTCCTGCCACTCGAGGCGGAACCAGCGCTCGATGGCCGGAGTGGCGTCGAGGATCTTTTTTTCTAAATCGAGCAGCGGGCCGGTCAGGGCGGTAGCGAGGTGCGGAACCATGAAAGTGGGCGTCCTTATTGGCTTCTTGGCAATGAATGTCCCATATCTTGGGGCAATAAGCCCTATTGTAAAGGCTCATGTTGCGCCGCACCTAAACAAAAAGGGCGCCCCGCAGGGCGCCCTTTGTGAAGCTTTATGCTGATCGGGTCGCGGTATTACGAATGGTACGCCGATTCGCCGTGGCTGGTAATATCCAGGCCCTCGCGTTCCTGCTCTTCCGGCACGCGCAGTCCGATCACGACGTCGACGATCTTGAAGGCGACGAAGGCGACGATGGCCGACCAGACGATGGTCACGCCGATCGCTTCGGCCTGCACCCATACCTGGTGGCCGATCGAGTAGACGTCGGTCGAGGCCTTGTTGGTGACGTAATCCCACACGCCCTGCCCGCCCAGTTGCGGCGAAGCGAAGACGCCCGTCAGCAGTGCGCCGACGATACCGCCGACACCGTGCACGCCGAACACGTCGAGCGAATCGTCGACACGCAGCAGGCGTTTCAGGCCGTTCACGCCCCACAGGCAGACAAAACCGCCGACAATGCCGATGACCAGTGCACCCATCGGGCCGACGAAACCGCAGGCCGGCGTAATGGCGACCAGGCCCGACACGGCGCCGGACGCAGCGCCCAGCATCGATGGCTTGCCCTTGGTGAACCATTCACCCATGGTCCAGGCGACGGTGGAGCCGGCGGTGGCCAGCAGCGTGTTGATGAAGGCCAGCGCTGCGACGTCGCCCGCTTCCAGCGCCGAACCGGCGTTGAAACCGAACCAGCCCACCCACAGCAGCGAGGCGCCGATCATGGTCATGGTCATCGAATGCGGCGCCATCGATTCGCGGCCGTAGCCGACGCGCTTGCCGATCACATAGGCGCCGACCAGGCCGGCAACCGCCGCATTGATGTGCACCACGGTGCCGCCCGCGAAGTCGAGCGCGCCCTTCTGCCACAGCCAGCCGGCGCCATCGGTCACGGTGGCCAGGGTGGCGGCGTCCTTGATCGCGTCAGGACCGGCCCAGAACCAGACCATGTGCGCCACCGGCAGGTAGCCGAAGGTGAACCACAACACCACGAACAGCATCACGGCGGAAAAGCGCGCGCGCTCGGCAAAGGCGCCGACGATCAGGCCGCAGGTAATGGCGGCAAAGGTGCCCTGGAAGGCGACGAAGATGAACTCGGGGATCATCGTCTCCTTGCTGAAGGTGCCGGCCATGCTGAAGACGCCGGCGACCGGATCGTAGATGCCGTTCAGAAAGGCGCGGTCGAAACCGCCGATGAAGGGGCTGCCGCCGGTGAAGGCGAGCGAGTAGCCGTAGAGGCACCACAGCACGATGATGAGCGAGAAGATCATGAAGACCTGCAGCAGCACCGAGAGCATGTTCTTCGCGCGCACCAGGCCGCCGTAGAACAGGGCCAGGCCCGGGATCGACATCATGATCACGAGTATGGTGGCAATAAACATCCAGGCGGTATCGCCCTTGTTGATGGAGGGTGCGGCCCAGGCCGGCAGCACGACACCCATTGCCAGTGCGGCAGCGAGGACTTTGTTCGTTAGTAGCGATTTGACTGCGGATTTCATCGGGATCCCCTTACAGTGCTTCGTTGCCGGTCTCGCCGGTACGGATACGGATGACCTGGCTGAGGTCGGAGACGAAAATCTTGCCGTCGCCGATCTTGCCGGTGCGGGCGGCGCCCTGGATGGCGTCGATGACCTGGTCGACGATGTCGTCATCGACGGCCGCTTCGATCTTGATTTTTGGCAGGAAGTCGACCACGTACTCGGCTCCGCGGTAGAGCTCGGTATGGCCCTTCTGGCGGCCGAAGCCTTTGACTTCGGTCACCGTCATGCCCTGCACGTTAATTTCGGACAGCGCTTCACGCACTTCGTCGAGCTTGAAGGGCTTGATGATGGCGGTAATCAGTTTCATCGCATTGCCTCTTTCAGAAAGTTTTGGAGACCGACAGCACGGCGGCCGACTTGCCCTGGTTGCGCCCGCCGGGAACCAGATAGGCTGCGGTATCGGCCTTGACCCAGGCCAGCGCCACACTGGCGAAACCGAAGTCTTTCGTGACGCCGACCTTGTAGTCGGTGTACGACAAGGCGCCGTTGTTCTTCACGCGCTGGCGGCCCACGTGCAGGTTCAGCACCAGGCCCTCGACCGCCGGGACCGGCACGTTGGCGCCCAGGTCCAGGTAGCCGCTCTGCTTGCTGTCAGGCGTGCCGAACAGGTTGGTCGTCGCGTGCGAATACTTCAGGTAGGCCGGACCGATGCCGACCTGCCCGTACAGCTCGAAGGTATTGGCGTTCGGGCTCAGGCCGTTCGACGGATACCAGTAGTACAGGCCGCCGACGTCGTAGCTGATCGCCTCCGTGATCTGGCCGCGCTTGCCGCCGTACAGGTCGACTTCGACATTGCCGTCGCCGCCCAGGTCCTTGGTCCACTTGATGGTGGAGAGCCAGGTGCCCACATACAAGCCGCTGGGGCTGTGGGTGTAGTCGACGCCGCCTTGCACGGCCGGGTCGAAGCGGGTCTGCGACAGGCCGCGGTAGCGGTATTCGCTGGTCAGCGCCGCGTTGTAGCTGACCTGGTGCTCGGCGGCGGGCGTTTCCTGCGCCTGTGCTGCCGGGCTGCCCATCATTGCCAGCGCAAATACCGCTGAACTCGCCGCTGCGTTGCCTGCTAACTTGCTCTTCATGATGCTTCCCCTGTTGGATGGACGGATGTGGTGTCTCTGGTGCCCTGAGTTGCAGCTTTATCCATCCTGTAGCAGAATGCGTGCCAGCTTATGGGGGCATCCCATGTGCTTGATTTTTCGCCCATCCGCCCCACTTCTGGTGGAGATCACCACAAATAAGTGCGCAGCAGCGGCAAGACGCGCCGTCACGCACTAAACGAGGTCGCCGCGCACCAGCGTGGTGCGCCGCCTCGCTGACCAGGACTTACGGACATGAATAGTTTCTTCAACGACTTGCAAGGCAAGATCAATCAGGCGATGGAAAGCTCGCCCGCCAAGGACATCGAGCGCAACGTCAAGGCGATGATGACCCAGGGCTTTTCCAAGCTCGACCTGGTGACCCGCGAAGAATTCGACATCCAGGCGCAAGTGCTGGCAAAGACGCGCGCGAAGCTCGAAGCGCTCGAGCTGCGCGTGGCCGAGCTGGAAGCGCGGCTGACGGAGACGGCTCCCAAAGTCTGATTGCGCTTGCCGGCACGCTTCAATCATTCGATGAGCGGCCATGAATGCAAACGACCAACTGCCCGGCATGAGCTTGCCTCCCCAGGAGGTATCGATCGACGTGCTGCGCGAGAAATACGCGAAAGGCGATGAAACCTCGGTCGCCGACGTGCGCCGGCGCGTCGCGCAGGCCCTGGCTGCGCACGAGGCGCCGGAACGCCGCGCCGCATTCGCCGACCGTTTTCTGTGGGCCATGGAAAACGGCTTCGTTCCCGGCGGCCGCATCAACTCCGCCGCCGGCCTCCAGCTAAAAGCCACCCTCATCAATTGCTTCGTCCAGCCGGTCGGCGATTCCGTCACCGGCTTCGAGAACGGCCTGCCCGGCATCTACACCGCGCTCGCGGAAGCCGCCGAAACCATGCGCCGCGGCGGCGGCGTCGGCTACGACTTCAGCGCCATCCGTCCTTTCGGCAGCCTGGTGCACGGCACGCGCTCGCGCGCCTCCGGCCCGGTCTCGTACATGGAACTCTTCGACGCCTCCTGCCGCACGGTGGAATCGGCCGGCGCCCGCCGCGGCGCCCAGATGGGCGTGCTGCGCATCGACCATCCCGACATCGAACGTTTTATCAGCGCCAAAGACCGCGGCGCCCTTTCCAACTTCAATATCTCGGTGGGGGTCAGCGACGCCTTCATGCAGGCACTGGAAGCGGATGCGAACTTCCCGCTCGTGCACCGCGCCGAACCGGGAGAGGAAGCGGTGGCGGCGGGCGCCCACCAACGCGGCGATGGACTCTGGGTCTACCGTGAAGTGCGCGCGAAGACGCTGTGGGACAGCATCATGGCCTCGACCTGGGACCATGCCGAGCCGGGCGTGCTGTTCATCGACCGCATGAACGCCGAAAACAACCTCTGGTATTGCGAACAGCTGCGCGCGACCAATCCCTGCGGCGAGCAACCGCTGCCGGCCTACGGCTGCTGCGATCTCGGCTCGCTCAACCTCACCTGCTTCGTCGATGAGCCGTTCAGCGAACATGCCCGCTTCGATGTCGAGCGCATGCAGGAGGTCGCGGCGGTCGCCGTGCGCATGCTCGACCTGGTGCTCGACGCCACCGAATGGCCGCTGCCGCAGCAAGCGGCCGAAGCACGCGCCAAGCGCCGCATCGGCCTCGGCTTCCTGGGCCTGGGCAGCGCCTTGATCATGCTGGGACTGCGCTACGATGCGCCCGAGGGCCGCGCACTGGCCGCGCGCATCGCGCAAGGCCTGCGCGATGCCGCGTATGCCGCTTCCTGCGCACTGGCGCGCGAAAAAGGCGCCTTTCCCCGGTTCGACGCGGCGCGCTACCTGGAAGGCGCTTTTACGTCGCGCCTGCCCGACGAATTGCGCGAAGCGATCCGCGTGCACGGCATCCGCAACTCGCATCTGCTGTCGATTGCGCCGACCGGCACCATCGCGCTGGCCTTTGCCGACAATGCCTCGAACGGCATCGAGCCGGCCTATTCCTGGACCTATCAACGCAAAAAGCGCATGCCGGACGATTCGATGCGCGCCTACGAGGTGCAGGACCATGCCTGGCGGCTCTACCTGCGCAGCAAGCCCGGGGCCACGCCCGACGGTCCGCTGCCGCCCGCCTTCGTCACCGCCCTGCAGATGAGCGCGAGCGACCACCTGCGCATGCTCGAAGCCGTGCAGCCCTTCATCGACACGTCGATCTCGAAGACGGTCAACGTGCCGGTGGATTATCCCTACGACGATTTTCGTGGCCTCTATTTAGAAGCCTGGCGCGCCGGCCTGAAGGGCCTGGCGACCTATCGCCCGAACGCGGTGCTCGGCAGCGTGCTCGGCACGGTGCCGGCCAGCGCGGCGCTGGACGACGACCCGCTGCGCAAGCGCTTCGACGGCCGCCCGCTCGGGGAGCTCGATTCGGTGACCTCGAAGGTCGAGTACTCGACCCAGGAAGGCCGCAAGACCTTGTATCTGACGGTGAGCTTTATCCGGGTCGACGGCGTGGTCGACGGCCGGCCGGTGACGATCGAGCGTCCCTTCGAATTCTTCATGCCGGCCAACCAGCGAAGCGACGGCCAGCAGTGGATCACCTCGTCGATGCGCCTGCTGTCGATGCTGGCGCGCGCCGGCGGGCCGATCGCGAAAGCGCTGGCCGACATGCGCGACGTGGTCTGGGAAAAGGGGCCGGTGCGCTGCGGCTTCCTGACCCGCGAGGATGGCGCGCAGGTGCCGGTGTTCCACGATTCGGAAGCGGCGGCGGTCGGCTTCATGCTGCAGCGAATCCTGATTGGACGCGGCTTCCTCGACAGCCAGGGAAACCAGGTACCGGTGGTGCAACTGGCACGCCAGCTCGCCGCACGCGGCGCGGCGTCCGGCATCACGACGCCGGACCCCGCCGCCATGCCGGTCAGTGCGCCACCGCCGGCCCTCGGTGCGAAATGCCCGGAATGCGGCGCCCGCGCGCTGCGCAAGGCCGAGGGATGTACCCGCTGCGACAACTGCCAGTATGTGGGCGAATGCGGCTGAGTTGTCCCCAGCCCTGCCCTGCTTTCCTTACGCCGGGCGCGGTCCCATCGTGAACTCGATGCTGCCGACGCCCTCTACCTGCGCGCTTACCTTGTCGCCCGGCTGCAGTGCGCCCACGCCGGCCGGCGTACCGGTATAGATCAAATCGCCCGGCGCCAGCACGACGCTTTGGGAGATGATGGCGATGACATCCGCGACCGGCCAGATGAGTTCATTCAGGTCGCCCTGCTGGCGCGCTTCGCCATTCACCGACAGGCTGATGCTGCCGGCCTGCGGATGGCCGCTGACGGCCACGGGAACGATAGCGCCGCAGGGTGCCGACGCATCGAAACCTTTTCCCCAGTCCCAGGGGCGGCTCATTTTCTTTGCCACCGCCTGCAGGTCGCGGCGCGTCAGGTCGATGCCGACGGCGTAACCCCAGACGTGGCCGAGCGCCTCGTCCACGGACAGGTTCGATCCTCCCTTGCCGATCGCGACCACCAGTTCGACCTCGTGGTGCAGGTCGTCGGTGAGCGGCGGATAAGGCACGGTGCCGGCGGCGGCGACCACCGCATCGGCCGGCTTCATGAAGAAGAACGGCGGTTCGCGGTTGGGATCATTGCCCATCTCGCGGGCATGCGCTTCGTAGTTGCGGCCGACGCAGAAGACGCGGCGGATCGGGAAGCGCGCATCGCTGCCGGCAACGGCGTTCGAGGCTTGTGGTGCGGGAGTAAAGACGAAATCGGACATGGCGGTGATCAAGTAGATGATTGATTGAGGAGTTACTTCGCGAAGACCTGGCTGATGTCGCCGAAGGCCTTGAATTCGAGGGCATTGCCCGACGGGTCGAGGAAGAACATGGTCGCCTGCTCGCCGACCTGGCCCTTGAAGCGGACGTGCGGCTCGATGACGAAACGGGTGCCCGCCGCGCGCAGCTTGTCGGCCAGGGCGTCCCATTCTTCCATCGGCAGGATGGCGCCGAAGTGGCGCACCGGGACGTTGTGGCCATCTACCGCATTGGTCGGCGCCGCGCTGACTTCGTCGGGCGCCAGGTGGGCGACGACCTGGTGGCCATAGAAATTGAAGTCGACCCATTCATCGGAGCTGCGGCCTTCGGCACAGCCGAGCAGGTCGCCATAAAAACGCCGCGCCTCGGCAATGTCGCGGACCGGGAAGGCCAGGTGGAACAGGGGAATCGATTGCATGGAAATCTCCGCAAAAAATCGTTGAAAGGTCGGTGCTTGTTTGCTTCTCGTGTGTTCGTCAGCGGTTGTAAACCAGGTGCGTGTGCGCATCGAGCTCCATGATGCCATTAATGCCCAACATTGCCATATTGCGCCATACCTCCTGCTGCAGGAGGCCGACCGCGTGCCCCACGCCGGCTTCGCCGCCGACCGCGGCCGCGTAACCGAAGGGCCGCCCGACGAACACGAATTTCGCGCCCAGCGCCAGCGCCTTCAGGACATCCGAGCCGCGTCGCACTCCCCCGTCGATCATGACCGGTATGTCGGGACAGGCCGCGACGATCCCCGGCAAGACGCGCAGCGGAGACACGGCGCCATCGAGCTGGCGGCCGCCGTGGTTCGACACGATGATGCCGTCCGCGCCCATCTCGCGCGCAATCCGGGCGTCGTCGCGGTGCAGGATGCCCTTGACGACGATCCGGCCCGGCCACATCTTGCGGATCAGGCCGAAGTGTTCCCAGCTCAGGTGCCCGCGGTCGGCGAAGTCGCGCGTCACCGACTTCGACAGGATCGGCGCGCCGCGCCGCGCATAGTTGTTTTCGAAATGCGGCAGCCCGTGGCGCGCGATCGTCCTGAGGAAGGTGCCGAACAGCCAGCGCGGATGCGACACGCCCTGCCACACCAGGTCCAGGCTGGGGCGCAAGGGTGTGCTGAAACCGGTGCGGGCGAAATTTTCGGGATTGGGCGTCACCGGCGTGTCCACCGTCAGCACCAGGGTCTGGAAGCCGGCATTGCCGATCCTTTCCACGAGGGCCGTGATGTTCGGGATATCGCCCGGCAGGTAGGCCTGGAACCAGGCCCCCAGCCCTTCCTGCGCCACCTCCTCGAGCCGGATCAGGGAAGAGCCGCTCATGATCATCGGGATGTTCGCGCGTGCCGCGGCGCGCGCGAGCACCAGGTCGCCGCGGTAGGCGGACAGCGCGCTGATGCCGAGCGGGGAAATGCCGAACGGCGCCGCATACGCCTGGCCGAACAGCGTGCAGGACGTGCTGCGGCGCGAGACGTCCTTCAATACCCGGGTGACGAAACCATAGTCGTCGAAACTTTCGCGGTTGCCGCGAAAGCTGCGCCGGGTCTCCGCCGCCATGGCCATGTAGCCGAACACCGGGCGCGGCAGGTGGCGCCGTGCGGCATCCTCGAAATCGTCGAGGCAGCGCAGGTTTCGCAGGCGCGCGGGCAGCGGCAAGGGCGCGGCGCGGCTGGCAGGGGATGGAAGCTCGTTCGATGCGATGGCAGTGGTCATGGTGCGTGGTGCATGGTGCGTTGGAGGCAGGGGCAGGCGCTCGGTAAGCCCTATTGTGCTCAGGCTGGGAACAAAGGACAATTTCATCTTCGAATATTCAAAGTGAAGAGGAAGTTCATTATGGAGACGCGGTTCCTGGACAGTTTCGTGACCATCGCCGAATGCCGTTCGATGGCCGAAGCGGCGCGCCGCCTGAACGTGACGCCGACCGCGCTGGCGCAGCGCGTGCGGGTGCTGGAGGATGAACTGAACGTGAAGCTGATCGAGCGCTCGGGTCGCACCGTGCAGCTGACCGAGGGCGGCGCCCGGGTGCTGGCGCGCGCGCGGCGCTTCCAGCGGGAGGTGCGGGAATTGAAGGCGGCCGCCTCCGAGGAGTCGTTCGCGGGTGAGCTCAGGCTGGGAACGATCTCCACGGCGCTGACCGGCATGCTGCCGGCGATCCTCGCCACACTGGCCGAGCGCCATCCGAAGGTGGACGTGTTCATTGCGGCGGAGGTCTCGCGCCTGCTGTACCACCAGGTGGTGAGCGAAACGCTGGACGCGGCCTTGATCATCGAACCGCAGTTCGCGCTGCCCAAATCGCTGGTCTGGCACGTGCTGCGTTCCGAGCCGCTGGTGGTGCTGGCGCCGACCTCGCTGGCGCACCTGCCGCCGCTCGACCTGCTGGCCACCCAGCCCCTGATCCGCTACGACAGGAACAACTGGGGCGGCCAGCTGGCAGAGCGCTATTTGCAGGAACAGCAGATTTTCCCGCGCGAGCGCTTCGAACTCGACGCCCTCGATGCGATCGCGCTGCTGGTCGAACGGGGCCTGGGCGTGTCGCTCGTGCCCGACTGGCCCCGGGCCTGGCCGCTGCCGGAAGGCGTGACGATCATCCCCCTGCCGGGCGAGGCGCCGGTACGCAAACTCGGGCTCCTGTGGCGCGCCAAGTCCCCGTACAGCCGCATGCTCGAAGAGCTGCTCGATCTGCGTGAAAAAGCTGGGGTCAGGTCTGACATTTAGACATGAAAAAGCTGGGGTCAGGTCTGACATTTAGACACGGCCTCAACGATACCGGGTCGATTAAGGCAGAGGTCGTGTCCGAATGCCCCCTCTGTCAGGCTAGTTGTCACCTTATATTTTTAGGAGACAACATGAGTAAAATGTATTCTGACGCCTTCATCGAACAAGCCTTGGTGAAGGTGTATTCTCGCGGAAAACGCACCATACAAGACGTTGCAGACGATTTGCACGTCAACGTCTACACGGTCAAGAACTGGATACGCAGAAAGAATTTGTATATGTTGAAAGCCTCTTCCGACAGGGAAAAGCGGCCGCAGGACTGGAGCCGAAGCGAGCAGCTGGTGGCCCTGCACGAAACGCACGCATTGGATGAGGAAGCGCTGCAGGCATGGTGTCGTGAGCGTGGGCTGTTCGTGCACCATCTCGAAGCATGGCGTACGGCCTTCTGCCTGGATGCAAAGCCGGCCGTGGCCACCGATGCACGCGAGGTGCGCAGCTTGCAGCAAGAGAATGACAAATTGAAGCGGGAGTTGGATCGGAAAGAGAAAGCACTGGTGGAGGCCGCAGCGCTGCTTTTACTGCAAAAAAAGTTCAATGCGCTGTGGGAGGACGAGGTCAAATGACCTTGCCCGCAGCGCGGGCCGATATCGTCGCGATGGTCGCCCAAGCCGTTTCCTCGGGAGCGCGCCATACCAAAGCATGTGAAATCATCGGCTTGAGCTTGCGCACATTGCAGCGCTGGAAGCTAGTCGGTGCTGCGCCCGATGGGCGTACGACGCGCGTCCAACAACCAGTTCATGCGTTGACGGCGCGAGAGCGTGAAGAGATTCTCGCTATCGCCAACTCGGCCGAGTTTGGCCAGATGCCGCCTAGCCAGATCGTGCCGCGCCTGGCCGACCAGGGCACTTACCTGGCCTCCGAATCGACGTTCTATCGGGTGTTGCGAAGCGCTGGCCTGGTCAAGCATCGGCAGGCGGCGCGGCCGGTTCAAGAGCGCAGCAAACCGCGCGCCATCTGTGCTACGGCGCCTAACCAGCTCTACAGTTGGGACATTACCTATTTGCCGAGCGGGGTAAAGGGAATCTATTTTTACCTGTACATGTTCATCGATATCTACAGCCGAAAGGTCGTTGGCTGGCAGGTTTATCGGGACGAGCATAGCAACCTTGCGGCCGAGGTCATGCGCGACATCTGTGCACGTGAAAAAATCCAGCCCAACCAGGTGATTCTACATTCCGACAATGGCAGCCCGATGAAGGGCGCGACTATGCTGGCGACCTTGCAGGCACTGGGCGTGATGCCTTCGTTCAGCCGGCCGGCCGTCAGCAATGACAACCCGTATTCGGAGTCGTTATTCAAGACCTTGAAGTACCGTCCCGACTATCCCGGTAAAGCATTTACGGACCTCGCACACGCACGCAACTGGGTGGCCAGATTCGTGCGCTGGTATAACAACGAGCACCGTCACAGCACCATCAACTTCGTGACGCCGACCCAACGTCACGCGGGCCTCCACCACGTGTTGCTGGCAGCCCGCACAGCCGTCTACAACGCTGCACGTGAGGCCAATCCGCTGCGTTGGACCGGGGCCATACGCAACTGGTCGCCGATCAGGGAAGTGCATCTCAACCCCGACCACGCGATCAGCGAAACCACAGCGCCGGCGACCAATATGCCGGCTTTTAGAAGAGCAGCTTAACGGCTGCTCACGCGACAACTAGCTTGACAACCACCGAATGTCAGACCTGACCCCAGCCTTTAGTTTATTCCGGCTTGATGTTGGCATTCTTCAGCAGCTTGGCCCACTTCGGCACTTCCTGCTTCATGTAGGCCTTCAACTCGGCCGAGCTGCCGCCGACCACGGTCAGGCCCTGCTGGACCAGCTTGGCGTGCACCTCGGGCGATGCCAGGCTTTTCTTGACTTCGGCGTTCAGCCGGTCGACGATCGGCTGCGGCAGAAAAAGCTGGGGTCAGGTCTGACATTTAGACACGGCCTCAACGATACCGGGTCGATTAAGGCAGAGGTCGTGTCCGAATGCGGTGGTTGTCAAGCTAGTTGTCGCGTGAGCAGCCGTTAAGCTGCTCTTCTAAAAGCCGGCATATTGGTCGCCGGCGCTGTGGTTTCGCTGATCGCGTGGTCGGGGTTGAGATGCACTTCCCTGATCGGCGACCAGTTGCGTATGGCCCCGGTCCAACGCAGCGGATTGGCCTCACGTGCAGCGTTGTAGACGGCTGTGCGGGCTGCCAGCAACACGTGGTGGAGGCCCGCGTGACGTTGGGTCGGCGTCACGAAGTTGATGGTGCTGTGACGGTGCTCGTTGTTATACCAGCGCACGAATCTGGCCACCCAGTTGCGTGCGTGTGCGAGGTCCGTAAATGCTTTACCGGGATAGTCGGGACGGTACTTCAAGGTCTTGAATAACGACTCCGAATACGGGTTGTCATTGCTGACGGCCGGCCGGCTGAACGAAGGCATCACGCCCAGTGCCTGCAAGGTCGCCAGCATAGTCGCGCCCTTCATCGGGCTGCCATTGTCGGAATGTAGAATCACCTGGTTGGGCTGGATTTTTTCACGTGCACAGATGTCGCGCATGACCTCGGCCGCAAGGTTGCTATGCTCGTCCCGATAAACCTGCCAGCCAACGACCTTTCGGCTGTAGATATCGATGAACATGTACAGGTAAAAATAGATTCCCTTTACCCCGCTCGGCAAATAGGTAATGTCCCAACTGTAGAGCTGGTTAGGCGCCGTGGCACAGATGGCGCGCGGTTTGCTGCGCTCTTGAACCGGCCGCGCCGCCTGCCGATGCTTGACCAGGCCAGCGCTTCGCAACACCCGATAGAACGTCGATTCGGAGGCCAGGTAAGTGCCCTGGTCGGCCAGGCGCGGCACGATCTGGCTAGGCGGCATCTGGCCAAACTCGGCCGAGTTGGCGATAGCGAGAATCTCTTCACGCTCTCGCGCCGTCAACGCATGAACTGGTTGTTGGACGCGCGTCGTACGCCCATCGGGCGCAGCACCGACTAGCTTCCAGCGCTGCAATGTGCGCAAGCTCAAGCCGATGATTTCACATGCTTTGGTATGGCGCGCTCCCGAGGAAACGGCTTGGGCGACCATCGCGACGATATCGGCCCGCGCTGCGGGCAAGGTCATTTGACCTCGTCCTCCCACAGCGCATTGAACTTTTTTTGCAGTAAAAGCAGCGCTGCGGCCTCCACCAGTGCTTTCTCTTTCCGATCCAACTCCCGCTTCAATTTGTCATTCTCTTGCTGCAAGCTGCGCACCTCGCGTGCATCGGTGGCCACGGCCGGCTTTGCATCCAGGCAGAAGGCCGTACGCCATGCTTCGAGATGGTGCACGAACAGCCCACGCTCACGACACCATGCCTGCAGCGCTTCCTCATCCAATGCGTGCGTTTCGTGCAGGGCCACCAGCTGCTCGCTTCGGCTCCAGTCCTGCGGCCGCTTTTCCCTGTCGGAAGAGGCTTTCAACATATACAAATTCTTTCTGCGTATCCAGTTCTTGACCGTGTAGACGTTGACGTGCAAATCGTCTGCAACGTCTTGTATGGTGCGTTTTCCGCGAGAATACACCTTCACCAAGGCTTGTTCGATGAAGGCGTCAGAATACATTTTACTCATGTTGTCTCCTAAAAATATAAGGTGACAACTAGCCTGACAGAGGGGGAATGTCAGACCTGACCCCAGCCTTTAGTTTATTCCGGCTTGATGTTGGCATTCTTCAGCAGCTTGGCCCACTTCGGCACTTCCTGCTTCATGTAGGCCTTCAACTCGGCCGAGCTGCCGCCGACCACGGTCAGGCCCTGCTGGACCAGCTTGGCGTGCACCTCGGGCGATGCCAGGCTTTTCTTGACTTCGGCGTTCAGCCGGTCGACGATCGGCTGCGGCATGTTGGCCGGTGCGAACAGGCCGAACCAGGTCAGGGTTTCGAAGCCCGGCAGGCCGGACTCGGCCACCGTCGGGATATCCGGCGCCGCGCTGCTGCGCTGCAGGCTGCTCACCGCGATGGCCCGCAGCTTGCCGCTCTTGATATGCGGCAGCAGGGACGGCAGGTTGCCGAACATGACCGGCACCTGGTTGCCGAGCAGGTCGGAAATCGCATTCGCCTCGCCTTTGTAGGGAACGTGGACCATGTCGACCTTGGCCATCGACGCGAACAGTTCGGTGGCGACGTGCTGCGGGCCGCCCTGGCCCGACGACGCGTACGGCAGGCCGCCCTTCTGGGCTTTGGCGTAGGCGATCAGTTCCTGGACATTCTTGACCGGCACCGAATTGGCGACGACCAGCACCATCGGCACCGATGCGACCAGCGAGATCGGTGTGAAATCGGCGACCGGATCGAAGCTCATCTTCGGAAATACGCTCGGCGCCACCACCATCGTCGACTGGGTGGCCATGAGCAGGGTGTAGCCGTCCGCCGCTGACTTGGCCACCTGCTCGGCGGCGATGATGCCCGTCGCACCCGGGCGATTCTCGACGATGAAGGAGCCGCCCATGTCCTTGCTCATGCTCTGCGACAGCAGGCGCGCGACGTTGTCGACCGCGCCGCCCGGGGAGAAGCCGACCAGCATCCTGACCGGCTTGCTGGGATAATTTTGCGCCGATGCGTTTTGCGTCACTGCCATTGCCGGAAGAAGGCTTGCGCACAACGCGAACTTGAGGAGGCTGCGCTTCGTGATACCAATTTTCTTGACTGCCATGGAACTTGTCTCCAATGAATAATTATAGGTAAATCCGTTCATGCGTCCGGCGTTCTGATGCTCACATCAGGTCTTCGACATACGGCATCCTGAAGCCAAGCGCGTCCAGTCCACTCTCGAGTTTCCGCGCCTGCTCCGCATTCAGTTCGACCAGCGGCGGCCGCACGGCGCGCCAGGCGGCGTCGCCGGTCTTCCAGGCAATCGCTGCCTTCATCGCGGGAATCATCGGGAATTGCTGGAACACGGCGCGCGTTCCGTCCAGCGCACGCTGCTTCTCGTCCGCGCCCTCCTGCTGCCAGCTGTTGTACAGCTCGACCATCGGCGTCGGATTGACGTTGCCGGTGGCGGTAATGCAGCCGGCGCCGCCGCCGCGCATGTTCGCGAGGAGAAAAGTCTCGCTGCCGGCAAACACGTCAAAACCTTCCGGCTGGAAGTTCTTCAGCATCGCTTCGGTATTACTCCAGTCGCCGGAACTGTCCTTGACGCCGGCGATCGTGCCCGGATAGGCCTTGAGCAGGCGTTCGATCAGCGCCAGGCTGATCGGCACCTGCGTGACGGGCGGAATATGATAAAGATAGATCTTCAGGCGCTCATCGGCAACGGCGTCGATCACCGCCGCGAAACTGCGGAACAGGCCTTCGTCGCTGACGCCCTTGTAGTAGAACGGCGGCAGCATCAGCACGCCGCCGCAACCCGCCGCCACCGCATGCCGGGTGAGTTCGATCGTGTCGCCCAGCGCGCAGGCGCCGGTGCCGGGCATCATGCGTGCGGCCGGCAGGCCGGCGTCCAGCAAGGCGTCGAGCAGGCGGTGTTTTTCCGTCAGCGTGAGCGAGGTCGCCTCGGAGTTGGTGCCGAAGACCGAGAGGCCGACGTCCTGCTTCAACAGCCATTTGCAGTGCCGTGTAAAACGCTCGATGGACGGCGTCAGGTCGGCATTGAAGGGCGTGAGAACCGGCGAAAATACGCCGCGAAGACGAGTGGTGGTGGTCATGAAAATCCTGGTTGTCCGTTGCGCACGAGGCATTACATGGAACCCATTCTAGTGAGGCTCTCGTTCAACAAAAACAGCATTCTTGACAGTTCAGAATCCAGTAAAAGTTGATGGCCATGCCGGCTTGTGCCGCCTTTTAAGTCCGCAGGGGCAATATACTCCCAGGTGATGGCCGCCTTTGCGACCGCAACCCCGAACAATTTCATACCGAGCCCAGCAATGCCCATCACTCGCTACCTGAACTCCCTTCCCGCGCTCGGCGCGCGCGTTTACCTGCACGAGTCGGCCCAGCTCATCGGCGACGTGCGCATCGGCGACGACAGTTCCGTCTGGTGCAACGCCGTGCTGCGCGGCGACGTGAACCACATCCATATCGGGCGCTGCTCGAATGTCCAGGACTTCTCGATGGGCCACGTGTCGCACAAGAACGAGCACAATCCGCTCGGCGCGCCACTGGTCATCGGCGATTACGTGACGATCGGCCATTCGGTGATCCTGCACGGATGCACCATCGGCAACGAATGCCTGGTCGGCATGGGCTCGATCGTGATGGACGACGTGAACGTTGGCGACCAGGTGATGGTCGGCGCCGGCAGCCTGGTTCCGCCGGGCAAGGTACTGGAAAGCGGTTACCTGTACGTGGGACGGCCGGTCAAGCGGGTGCGGGCCTTGAGCCAGGAAGAGATCGCCTATCTGCGCTATTCGGCCGAGCATTATGTGCGGGTCAAGGACAACTACCTGCTGGCGCCGGACGCAAGCCCTGCTTCCTGATGTGTCCCGATCCGCTCTTTCCTTCCATCGGTGGAGCGGCAGGGTGATAACATCGGGGTCATCCGGCAACCGATGAGCGCGGGCCACGCCGCGGCGCATCCCGGCCGGCCGGATACGTGAAGCAAGATCGCAGCATGTCGTTTGATTGGCGCACAGGCGTCGCAGCGCCGCATGACCGGCAGGGGAAACCATTGAACAAGCATCAGAAGTACGCGGCGGCTGCCCTCTTCGCACTGGGCACGGGCTTGAGCGTTTCGTGCGCCGCCCAGGAAACCAGGCCCGCGGCCGAGGCGCGGGTCGTGGTCGTCAACGTCGAGCGCCTGCTGGTCGACTCGAAACGCGCGCGCGCTGCGAATGCGAAGATCGAGGCCGAGTTCGCGCCGCGGCGCGAGCAGATCGTGGCCCAGCTGCGCCAGCTGCGCACCATGTCCGACAAGCTGGAGCAAGACGCGCTGACGCTCGACGACCGCGAAAAGCTCGTGCGTTCGCGCGCCGTGGGTGAACTCGAACGGACCATCCGCCGCGCCCAGGAACGGATCAGCGACGATTTCGCGGAGCGCACGGCCGCCGAACGCGCGGCGATCGCGACACGGATCCACACCATCCTGCAGCAGTTGCCCGCGCAGCAGGGCGTGGACCTGGTCCTGACGCGCACGATCTGGCACCGGCCGCAGATCGACGTCACCGACAAGGTCGAGGCGCTGCTCGACCGCTAAGGCAGCAGTGGCGTCGATCCGGCGCCCGTCCCAGGATTTCACCCGGACCTTATTGCGCCGCCCTTTTTGTCCGGGTAATATCTCCCCGTGCGCTCCTTCCGGACGCGCTACACGAAGGAGACCCCATGTTGCCAAGCCACTGCATCGCCTTTGCCGGCACCGAACTCCTGGCCAAGGGCGAGCTCGTCGACGTCGTGCGCGCGGTCAAGGCCGCGCTCGACCGCGGCAGCGAGCGCTCGATCGCCTTGCTCGACGCAGCCACCAGCAAGCCCGTCGAAATCAATTTCACCGGCACCGAAGAAGAAGTATTGCAGCGGATCCCGCGTGCGCCCGGGCGCAGCGCCGGCCGTCCCAAGCTGGGCGTGGTACCGCGCGAAGTGACGCTGCTGCCGCGCCACTGGGAATGGCTGGCGAACCAGCCCGGCGGCGCTTCGGTGGCGCTGCGCAAGCTGGTCGAACATGCGTCGCGCGATGCGCGCGAGGCCGACACGATGCGCGAAGCGCGCGATGCGGCGTATCGCTTCATGCACGAGCTGATGGGGGATGCGGCGGGATTCGAGGAGGCCTCGCGGGCGCTGTTTGCGGGCGATGGCGAGCGTTTTGCGGGCTTGGTCGCGGACTGGCCGGAGGGCGTGCGCGCGCATTTGCTGAAGCTGGCGGCGCCGGCCTTCGGGAGCGGACCCGCGGCGGCCGGCGCCTGAACGCCTTGTCCTGACCTCCCTGCAGCGCTCAAAAAACGTCCGGATCACCGTAATGCCGTTCAGTTGAGAAGGCCGCTTCGATTCACATCGGAGTGGCCTTTGTTCTCGAGGTCGACGCGCGGGCATGCCCGCCCTACGTTACACAGCGGTCTCGACTAGCAATGACGGCGGTGGCGCACCGTAGGGCGGGCATGCCCGCGCGTTATGCTGGCCCGGGGCAGCTCATCCGCGCTCAACTGAACGGCGTTACCCGGGTCACCGGGCGTTTTTCATGAGAAGCATGGCGGCCCTTACTTGACGCCGCTGCTTTCTTTCGCCTTGGCGAAGTCGCCCGCCGCAACAAACGAGATGGCAGCCGGCTTGATGAACTCGCGCATGGCACTGTTCACCTGTGCGAGCGTCAGCTTGCGCACCCGGTCTTCGATGGCGCCATCGAAGGCCATCGTGCGGTCCAGCGTCAGGTACTCGGACAGGGCGTCTGCCAGCGCCTCGTCGGAAGTGCGCGAGACTTCCTCGCCCTGCAGCCAGCCCTTTTTCGCCTCCGCCAGTTCGGCTTCGGTGAAACCCTCGGCCACTGCACGCTCCATCTCTTCGCGCAGGACCGCTTCCACCTTCGCCGTGTTCTGCGGGGCGCTCATCGCGTAGGCCAGCCAGAAGCCGGCGGGGTCGCGCATCGGGACCGAGAGCTGGGTGCCGACGCCGTACGACAGGCCTTCCTTCTGGCGAATGCGGTCCGCCAGGCGCGAACGCAGTGCGCCGCCACCGAGCATGTAGTTCGCCATCAGCAGCGCAGGATAGGCCTGCGCATCGTCCTTCAGGGGCACCGGGTGCACCGCCAGCAGCATGCTGCTGGCCTTGTCCGGGGTTTCAAGCGCCAGCTTCTGGCCCGCGACCGGCTTGATGGCGGAAGGCACGCGCACATATTTCTGCTGCGCGTGCCAGCTGCCGTACAGGCGCTCGACCTGCGCCTTGAGCGCGGCCGGATCGAAGTCGCCGACAGCGGCGAAGGTGGCGTTGTCCGCGCCGTAGAAGGCGGCGTGGAAGGCTTTCACTTCCTCGACCGTCTCCGCTTTCTGCGCGGCCAGCTTCTCCTGCAGCGTCATCGCATGCTTGACGTGGCCTTCCGGCGTCGTGTCGAGCAGGCGGAAGAGCGCGACGCTGGCTTGCGGATCCGGTTCCGGAATCGACTGTTCGGTCGCATTCACGTTCGCGCGCTGGAACTCGCCGAATTCGCTCGGCGCATAGGCCGGCTTCCTGAGTACTTCGGCCATCAGGTCCATCACTGCCGGCAGGTTCTCGCGCGTCGTGGTCACCGCCGCAGTGACGCCTTCGGCGCCGCCCGAGATGCGAACCTGCGCCTTGAGCTTGTCGAACAGGTCTTTTACCTGCTGGCGCGATTTGTCCTGGGTGCCGTAGCTCAGCAGGCCCGCCGCGAAGCTGCCAGCGGTCGCCTTGTTGCGCAGCGCTTCTTCGCTACCGAAGCGCAGCCGGATCGTCGCAGTGACCAGGTTGCCCTTGGTCGTCTTCGGCAGCAGTGCGCCTTTCAAACCGTTGGCCAGCTTGAAGCGCTGGGTGCGCGATTCGATGTTGGCCGGGCTCGGGTCGAAGACCTCGCCCTGGGCCACGACCGCCCGGCCCTTGTAGTCCCTGACCATGGCGGCGATATCGGCCACGCCCGGCACATTGGCGCGGTCCGGGGTGTCGGTCGGCACGAACACGCCGAGCGTGCGGTTCGAGGCCTTGAGGTATTTCTCGGCAGCTGCCTGCACGGCCTTCGCATCGACCTTTTCGACCTGGTCGCGGTTCACGAAGAACAGGCGCCAGTCGCCCGCCGCCATGGCTTCCGTCAGGCCGATCGTCAGGCGTGCGCTGTCGTTCATCGCCAGTTCGATGTTCTTGGCGATGGCCTGCTTCGCGCGCGCCACTTCTTCTTCGGTCACGGGATTGGACTTCAGGTCTTCCAGCACCTTGAGCAGGGCTTCCTGGGCCGGCGCCAGCGGCTGGTCCTTCGGCACCACCGCACCGAAGATGCGGTAGCCAGGCTCGAGGTTGCTGACCGCGCTCACATCGAGGCGGGTCGCCAGCCTGGTTTCCACCAGGGCCTTGTGCAGGCGGCCCGATGGCGCGTCGGCCAGCACGCGGCCCAGGACCTGCAGCGCGGCCGCATCCGGGTGTCCGCTCGGCGCAACGTGATAACCGGCGCCGACGAACTGGGTGCCGCCGCTGCGGCGCACGGTCACGGAACGTTCGCCATCCTGTACCGGCTCGGCCGTGTAGGTGGGCTGGATCACGCGCGCTGGTTTCGGGATCTTGCCGAACAGGGTATTCACCTGCGGCAATACCTTGGCTTCGTCGAAGCGGCCGGCAACGATCAGGACCGCGTTATCGGGCTGGTAGTAATTCTTGTAGAAAGCGCGCAGGCGCGGGACGTTGACCTGTTCGATGTCGGACCGTGCGCCGATGGTCGACTTGCCGTAGTTATGCCAATCGTAGGCGACCGCCTGCAGGCGCTCGGTCGTGACACCGATCGGATCGCTCTCGCCGATCTCGAATTCGTTGCGCACGACCGTCATTTCGCCCTTGTTGGTCTTCGTGTTCCACAGGTCGTCCTGCGAAATCGGCGAGTTGATCATGCGGTCGGCTTCGAGCGCCAGCATGGTACTCAGGTTGGCGTCGCTCGCCGGGAAGGTCGCATAATAATTGGTGCGGTCGTACCAGGTGGTGCCGTTGAAGTCGGCGCCCAGTCCGTTGAGGATTTCGACCGGATTTTTAGTCCCCTTCCTGACGCCGAAATTGGCGGTCGGCTTGAACAGCAGGTGTTCCAGCAGGTGCGCCATGCCGGTCTCGCCATAGTTCTCGTGGCGCGAACCGACCATATAAATCATATTGGTCGTCAGCGTCGGTTTGGACGCATCCGGAAACAGCAGGACCCGCAAGCCGTTGGCGAGGCGGTATTCGGTAATGCCTTCGACGGACGTGACCTTCGCAGGGGTGTGTTGAGTGGCGGACCTGGCCCTGGCAGGCGCGGCCGGGATCTTGTCTGCAGCGAACACCGGCGACAGGATGCCGGCACTGATCATGAGCGCAACGAGAACTTTCACGTCTTTATATCCCCATATATTCATAGTTGAACGAACAAAAACGGTGTATCCAACCGCTCCTGCCCCATAGCACAACAAAACTGCACCGGTCGGTGATTTATGCAAAAACGCGGTCCATCGCATTCCCCAATTTGATCTACAACAATGGAGCGGGCCTTGCTTAAAGTCAATACCAAAATGAAATCGATTCAAAGGGAATAAATTAAACCATTCGGCGATGCGATTTGGCGACATACGGGAAATGCATGCATATGTGTGGAAGGTATCTCACCAAAAACCACGATATTAGGTTTATGTGGATTCGCAATCCAGTTTGAATGGCGTCGATATTGGATATTCCCTGCCCTGCTTATCGGGCATTCCTGGTGTGCAGCATCCGGTTCTGCTGGGCCGGCCGGCGCGGCGTGCCCGTCCCCGTTCCGCGCTCGGTTGGCAAGGCTCAAGGGCGCGCCCGCGCGAGGGCGCACCATCGTGCGAGTCCAACATTCGCCAGCGGTGCCATGCGTCTCGCCGTCTTGCGCAGCTGCGCCCTCGCCGGCACGGAAGCCCCGCCGCCAGCGTCCTCTGCCGTCGTTCCTGGTCTCATATGGCTTGGAACGAAGCTTGCAGAGAAGGGCATCGACCTTGCGCTCGTTGAAGCCGCGAATTACATTGTGGCGAAGCTGTGCCCGAAGCAAGAAGCCAAACAGTTAATGGATATCACAATTTCACTGCCGGGCGGCACAAAGGTGCGCGTTGATCCACCCGATGGGCGTGCCACCATTACGATCACCTTCCCCGATGAGAAAACCGTCTCGCTCAATTACAAAAATAATGATGAGCAAGCTACTGGCTAAGAGCGTCGAACAAACACCGTCAGGGCAAGGCGCAGCGCCAATACTAAGGTAGGGCGAGGCGCTGCAACGCGGCCATGGCGCTTTTGTCAGGCGCTCTAAAGGCTTAATGCAAGCGAGCGCCCGGCCCCCAAGGACGTGGCGCTCGCCCGTCGGATCTCGAACTGCCACTCGTCAGTGCCTTTACCATGGGCCAGCGTGCGGCGCCGAATAAGAAAGAAGAGCACGCTGCAATCAGGCGCTGATGCGGCAAGGGCCGCGCAGCCTTTGCGCAGACCTGCGATAATCTCGTCCCCCCGCATTCGCTTCACCCACACGACCATATACTTCACATGAATGATTTCGACAGCGTTCCGCTGGAATTTTTTCAGGATTACCCGCAACCGGGTGTCAATTTTATCGATGTCGGTTGCATTTTCGATCATCCTGACCGTTGGCGCCTCGCCATCGATACCTTGCACGCGGAGACCGAGGGGTTGCACTTCGACTTCATCCTAGCCATGGACGCGCGGGGATTCATGATCGCGGGCGCCCTTGCCCTCGAACACAAGGTCGGCTTCGCCATGGCGCGCAAGGCGGGCAAATTGCCCGGCAAGGCGATCAGCATCGATTACCAGCGCGAATATGGAAGCGCGACCATCGAGATCCAGCCGGAGCGCATCAAGGGCCAGCGCGTGCTGATCGTCGATGACGTACTGGCCACCGGCGGCACCATCGAAGCGGCAGCGTCCCTGCTGCGCCAACTTGGAAAAGAGGTCGTCGGTGCGGCGGCCCTGTTCGATATCGCTTTCTTCAAGGAAAAGCGCACGCTGACGATGCCAGTCGTGACCTTGCGCGACGTCTGAAACTCCCTACAGGCACCTGAACCTGGAGACGATGCAGGCTTGGGTGCGCTCAACAAGTGGACTCCGAAGCGGTGCCACCATCCTGCGAGTCCTCACCCACCAGGAACCCCATGAGCCTCGCCGTTCTACGCAGCCGCGCCCTGTCCGGCATGGAAGCGCCCGCCGTCAGCGTCGAAGTTCATCTTGCCAACGGTTTGCCCGCGCTCACGATCGTCGGTTTGCCCGATGCCGAGGTGCGCGAAGCGAAAGACCGGGTGCGCGCGGCCTTGCAGAATGTCGGCTTCGAGATGCCGTCGCGGCGCATTACCGTCAACCTGGCGCCGGCCGACCTGCCCAAGGAATCGGGCCGCTTCGACTTGCCGATCGCGCTCGGCATCCTGGCGGCGTCGGGACAGATTCCCGCAAAGGAACTGGACCGCTACGAGTTTGCGGGAGAGTTGTCGCTTTCCGGACAATTGCGTCCGGTACGCGGCGCACTGGCAATGACCTTTGCCATCGGGCGCGCGGGCGCGGACAAACGGCGCGCCTTTATCCTGCCCAAAGGGAATGCCGACGAAGCCGCGCTGGTGTCCGACGCGGCCATCTATCCGGCCGATACGCTCTTGCAGGTGTGCGCCCACTTCGCGGCGACGGACGATTCTGGGCGGCTGGATCGTTATCGCAACGAGCGGCCAGGCCAGCCGGTGCGCTATCCCGACTTTACCGACGTGAAAGGCCAGCAGCATGCCAAGCGGGCGCTGGAGATCGCCGCGGCCGGCAATCATTCGCTCTTGCTGATGGGGCCGCCGGGTGCAGGTAAAAGCATGCTGGCTTCGCGCTTTCCGGGTTTATTGCCGCCGATGACGGACGAGGAAGCGCTGGAAGCGGCGGCGGTGCAATCGCTGAACGGCAGCTTTTCGGCGGAACGCTGGCGCGTGCGTCCGTTTCGCAGCCCCCACCATACGAGCTCGGGCGTGGCGCTGGTCGGTGGCGGTGGTGTCCCCCGTCCGGGCGAAGTCTCGCTGGCACACTGCGGCGTGTTGTTTCTCGACGAACTTCCCGAATTCGACCGCAAGGTGCTGGAGGTATTGCGCCAGCCGCTCGAGTCCGGCCGCATCACGATCTCGCGGGCCGCGCACCAGGCCGAGTTCCCGGCACGCTTCCAGCTGATCGCCGCGATGAATCCCTGCCCTTGCGGATGGCAAGGGCACCCGTCGGGCAAGTGCCACTGTACCAATGAGAGCACGCTGCGCTACCGCGACCGCATTTCCGGTCCCTTGCTCGACCGTATCGACATGCAGATCGAGGTGAACGCGATGTCGCCCGAGGCCATGAGCGCGCGTGCCGACGGCGAGAGCACCGCAAGCATTGCCGCGCGGGTGGCGTGTGCCCATGCGCTGCAGCTGGAGCGCCAGGGCAAGCCGAACCAGCGCCTGACCACGCACGAGATCGAACGCCATTGCGCGCTCGATCCGCTGAGCGAGCGTACGCTGCGCTCGGCCATGTCGCTGATGAACTGGTCGGCACGGGCTTACCACCGTGTGCTGAAGGTGGCCCGCACCATCGCCGACCTGGCCGGTACGTCCGCCATCGAGGGGCCGCACATGGCGGAAGCGGTGCAATACCGGCGCGGGCTGCAGGAGCGCTAGGCTTCCATGGCCGAGGTGGCGCAGGGACCGCCGCCCTGCTACCATCGGCCCATGCAAAAACGATCATTTCCCGCCCTCGCCCTTGCCGCCGCGCTGCTGCTTTCCGCTTGCAACCCGACCTATAACTGGCGCGACTACAGCAGTCCGGAGGCGCCCTACCGGATCATGTTCCCGGCCAAGCCGGCGACGCACACGCGCAGCGTCGACCTGGACGGCGTGCGGGTGGACATGACGATGACGGCGGCGGAGGTCGAAGGCGTCATGTTCGCGGTCGGGACCGGCGAGGCGCAGGATCCGGCCCAGGCCCGGGCTGCGCTCGCTGCCATGAAGACGGCGCTGGTGCGCAATATCGACGCCAGGGTCGAGCGCGAAAGCACGGCCGCGGCCGGTGCGGACAGCGCCATCGACATCGACGCGGCCGGCAATGCAAATGGCCAGCCGATGAAGCTGCGCGGCCATTTCACGGCCCACGGCAAGCGCTTCTACCAGGTGATCGTGATGGGCAAGGCGAATGCGGTGGCCTCAGAGCACGCCGACCAGTTCATTTCTTCATTTACCTTGCTGTGATGCTTGAAACGCCTGCGCTGGCGCTCACCGGGCTGAGCAAGCACTTCGGCCGCCCGGCAGTCGACGGCCTCGATCTCACCGTCGCGCGTGGCGAATTTTATGCACTGCTGGGGCCGAACGGCGCCGGCAAGACCACCACCTTGCGCATGGTCGCCGGCCTGCTGGCGCCGGATGCGGGGCGGATCGAAGTGCTGGGCGTCGATCTCGCTGCCGACCCGGCGGCGGCCAAGCGCAGGATCGCGTATTTGCCGGACGACCCGATGCTGTATGGGAAGCTCAAACCGGTCGAGTACCTGGAATTCGTCGCCGGCCTGTGGGGCATCGACGGCAAGGCGGCGGAGCCGCGCGCACGCGAACTGCTTGCATGGCTGGACCTGGAGAAGCACGCCCACGAGCTGACCGAGGGCTTTTCGCGCGGCATGAAGCAAAAGCTGGCACTGGCCGGCGCGCTGATCCACGACCCCGAACTGCTGATCCTGGACGAACCGCTGACCGGCCTGGACGCGGGCGCCGCACGCCAGGTCAAGGACCTGCTGCTGTCGCATGTCGCCAGGGGCGGCACGGTGATCCTGACGACTCACATCCTGGAAGTGGCCGAGCGCCTGGCGCAACGCATCGGCATCATCCAGCATGGCCGCCTGATTGCCCAAGGCACGCTCGACGAATTGCGCGTGGCCACGCCCGGCGCAACCCTGGAGGAAATGTTCCTGCGCCTGACGGGACCCGCGTGAAACTGCAGCCCGGCAGTGCGCCCTGGCTGCTGCGCCATGAGCTGAGGCTGTTCTGGTTCAGCCTGGCCAGCGGAAAGGCCGGTGCGCCACGCCGGCCGAAGTGGCGTGCGATCGGCGGCGCCCTGCTCATCTGGCTGGGCCTGCATGCCCTCGTCTTCGCCCTGCTGCATGCCATGGGCCCGGCCGCCGGACTGGCGCCGCGCCAGTTCCTGGCTGCGGTCACCGCGATCCTGCTGGCGACCTTCCTCTTCATGCTGTCGAGTGCGCTTAAAAGCAGCGTCGAAACGCTGTTCGACCGGGGCGACATGGACTTGCTGTTGTCGTCGCCACTGCCTTCGCGCAGTGTCTTTACGGTGAAACTGGCCGGCATGGCCTTCGGCGTCGCCGCCTTGTACCTGTTCTTCCTGGCGCCCTTTGCCCACGTCGGCCTGTTGCTGGGGCAACTGCGCTGGCTGGCGCTGTATCCGGTCCTGTTCGCGATGGCGGTGCTGGCGGCATCGATGGCGATGCTGCTCACCCTGGCGCTGGTGCGCCTGCTCGGCGCGCGCCGTACCCGCGTCGTCGCCCAGGTCGTCGGCGCACTGGCGGGCGCCTTGCTGTTCCTGCTGTCGCAGGCCGGCAGCCTGCTCTCGCAAGGCGATGGCCCGGCGCCGACGGCGATCGCACGCGTGATGGCGTCGGTGCAGACCCTGGACGCAAGCAGCGTGCTGTTCCTGCCGGCACGTGCCGCGCTTGGCGAAGGCCGCGCCGTCGCCATCGTCGCGGGCCTGGGCTTGCTTGCCGCCCTGCTGACGGTACGCTTGGCCCACCGTTTTTTTGTGCGAGGCCTGCAACAGGCGGCCGGGAGCGAACGGGCGGTACGCCGCTCCGGCCAGGTGCGCTACCGTTTCGATCGCAGCCTGGCGCAGCTTGTCATCGTCAAGGAATGGCGCCTGATGTGGCGCGATCCGCACCTGGTCTCGCAAGTATTGCTGCAGCTGCTGTACTTGCTGCCGCTGTGCCTGATCGTGTTTCGAAAAAACGAGCTGCAACTGCCCGCCGTTGCGGGCGGCCTGACGATGCTGTGCGGTTCGCTGAGCGCCTCGCTGTCGTGGATTATCCTGTTGGCGGAAGATGCGCCCGACCTGCTGCAGACCGCGCCCGCGAAGGCTGCGACAGTGCGCATGGCGAAGCTGGCGGCTGCGGTCGCTCCGGTGCTTGGGCTGGTGGCCCTCCCCTTGCTCTGGCTGACGCTGCGCGCGCCGCCTGCCGGCGTGCTGACGACGGTGACCGTCTGCGGCGCGGTGCTCAGCACTGCATTGATTAATCTGTGGACCGGCCGGCCTGCGGCGCGGGGCGAATTCAAGAACCGCGCACAGCGCAGTGTCGCGACGCGCCTGTTCGAACTGTCGAGCCTGCTGGCATGGGCGGGATTGGCTGTACTGCTGCCGCGCGTGCTGGGCGGCGCGCCACTTGGCACCGCCCTTGCCGCAGGCCTGGGGGCGGCAGCGACCGTCGCGCTGGGCACGCTGCCGCTGGCCTGGTTGCTGCGGCACCGTGTCCGCTAGGGGCGTGCGCGGGGGTGACCGCAGGGGGCACTCGTGTTATCGTTTAGTTACGACGAAAAACACGAGAAACGCACTATGTTAATCACTTTCAAATGCAAGGCTTATCAAGACGTAATGATGTACCAGGACCACGCCAAGCGCATCCTGGACCTGCTCCACAAGGAGCCGGAAATCGGCGTCATTACCTCGGCGGAAGCCGGACGTGCCGTCGAGCTGCTCGAGCACGAAATCGAAGAGAGCCGCAAGCACCCGCCGACCGACGTGGTCGAGCAGGATATCAAGGCGCATCGCGGCGATGACGACGACGATCCGGATCACGAGCAGGCGCAGATGGTCAGCTTCTCGACGCGCGCTTACCCCTTGCTCGAGATGCTGCGCGCGGCACGTGACCACGGCTGCGACATCCTCTGGGGTGTCTGAGCCTGGATCCGGCCCGGTGAAGTGAAGCGGTCTCTCTGTGCCGGCATGGCCGTGGGGACCGTTCAGGAAAAAGAGAAAGCCCGTCAGCACCGCTGGCGGGCTTTTTTCTTTATCGAGCGGGCGAATAAGCTTATCGGGTGTACAAAGCGAAAAACCCCGCCGAGCATCAGCTCAACGGGGTTTTTCTATATAACTAGCCTGACGATAACCTACTTTCACACTGGTTGCAGCACTATCATCGGCGCAAAGTCGTTTCACGGTCCTGTTCGGGATGGGAAGGGGTGGGACCGACTTGCTATGGTCATCAGGCATAACTTGTACGAGCGGCGTTCCCTAATGGGCAACGTGCTCAGAATCTGGAGGAAGTAAAGTTTCGGGTAGTGTGAATCAACAAACAGCACACTGTATTCGAATTCTATGACCTGCTAAGGTTATAGGGACAAGCCGTACGGGCAATTAGTACTGGTTAGCTTAATGCATTACTGCACTTCCACACCCAGCCTATCAACGTCCTGGTCTCGAACGACCCTTCAAGGAGCTCAAGGCTCCGGGAAATCTCATCTCAAGGCAAGTTTCCCGCTTAGATGCTTTCAGCGGTTATCTCTTCCGAACTTAGCTACCCGGCAATGCCACTGGCGTGACAACCGGTACACCAGAGGTTCGTCCACTCCGGTCCTCTCGTACTAGGAGCAGCCCCCTTCAAATTTCCAACGCCCACGGCAGATAGGGACCAAACTGTCTCACGACGTTTTAAACCCAGCTCACGTACCACTTTAAATGGCGAACAGCCATACCCTTGGGACCGGCTACAGCCCCAGGATGTGATGAGCCGACATCGAGGTGCCAAACTCCCCCGTCGATATGAACTCTTGGGAGGAATCAGCCTGTTATCCCCAGAGTACCTTTTATCCGTTGAGCGATGGCCCTTCCATACAGAACCACCGGATCACTATGTCCTACTTTCGTACCTGCTCGACTTGTCGGTCTCGCAGTTAAGCACGCTTATGCCATTGCACTATTAGCACGATGTCCGACCGTACCTAGCGTACCTTCGAACTCCTCCGTTACACTTTAGGAGGAGACCGCCCCAGTCAAACTGCCTACCATGCACTGTCCCCGATCCGGATAACGGACCAAGGTTAGAACCTCAAACAAACCAGGGTGGTATTTCAAGGATGGCTCCACGAGAACTGGCGTCCCCGCTTCAAAGCCTCCCACCTATCCTACACAGATTGGTTCAAAGTCCAATGCAAAGCTACAGTAAAGGTTCATGGGGTCTTTCCGTCTAGCCGCGGGTAGATTGCATCATCACAAACATTTCAACTTCGCTGAGTCTCGGGAGGAGACAGTGTGGCCATCGTTACGCCATTCGTGCAGGTCGGAACTTACCCGACAAGGAATTTCGCTACCTTAGGACCGTTATAGTTACGGCCGCCGTTTACTGGGACTTCAATCAAGAGCTTGCACCCCATCATTTAATCTTCCAGCACCGGGCAGGCGTCACACCCTATACGTCCACTTTCGTGTTTGCAGAGTGCTGTGTTTTTATTAAACAGTCGCAGCCACCAGTTTATTGCAACCCGTTCATCCTTCCACAGTAAAGTGGTCAAACTACAAGGGCGTACCTTTTCCCGAAGTTACGGTACCAATTTGCCGAGTTCCTTCTCCCGAGTTCTCTCAAGCGCCTTAGAATACTCATCTCGCCCACCTGTGTCGGTTTGCGGTACGGTCTCGTATGACTGAAGCTTAGAGGCTTTTCTTGGAACCACTTCCGATTGCTTCGCAGCACAAGGCCGCTCGTCCCACTCCCTTGAATTACGTACCCGGATTTGCCTAAGTACCTTCTATGAAGCAGAAACTGACTATTCCAACAGTCAGACAACCTTCCGCGATCCGTCCCCCCATCGCATCATACGACGGTGCAGGAATATTAACCTGCTTCCCATCAGCTACGCATCTCTGCCTCGCCTTAGGGGCCGACTCACCCTGCTCCGATGAACGTTGAACAGGAAACCTTGGGCTTACGGCGTGGAGGCTTTTCACCCCCATTATCGCTACTCATGTCAGCATTCGCACTTCTGATACCTCCAGCATCCTTCACAAGACACCTTCGCAGGCTTACAGAACGCTCTCCTACCATATCCAATAAAGGATATCCGCAGCTTCGGTGACTGGCTTAGCCCCGTTACATCTTCCGCGCAGGACGACTCGATCAGTGAGCTATTACGCTTTCTTTAAATGATGGCTGCTTCTAAGCCAACATCCTGACTGTTTTAGCCTTCCCACTTCGTTTTCCACTTAGCCAATCTTTGGGACCTTAGCTGGCGGTCTGGGTTGTTTCCCTCTTGACGCCGGACGTTAGCACCCGACGTCTGTCTCCCAAGCTCGCACTCATCGGTATTCGGAGTTTGCAATGGTTTGGTAAGTCGCAATGACCCCCTAGCCATAACAGTGCTCTACCCCCGATGGTGATACTTGAGGCACTACCTAAATAGTTTTCGGAGAGAACCAGCTATTTCCAAGTTTGTTTAGCCTTTCACCCCTACCCACAGCTCATCCCCTAATTTTTCAACATTAGTGGGTTCGGACCTCCAGGGCGTGTTACCGCACCTTCATCCTGGCCATGGGTAGATCACTTGGTTTCGGGTCTACACCCAGCGACTGTCGCCCTGTTCGGACTCGATTTCTCTACGGCTCCCCTATTCGGTTAACCTCGCCACTGAATGTAAGTCGCTGACCCATTATACAAAAGGTACGCCGTCACGGAACAAGTCCGCTCCGACTGTTTGTATGCACACGGTTTCAGGATCTATTTCACTCCCCTCCCGGGGTTCTTTTCGCCTTTCCCTCACGGTACTGGTTCACTATCGGTCGATTACGAGTATTTAGCCTTGGAGGATGGTCCCCCCATGTTCAGACAGGATTTCTCGTGTCCCGCCCTACTTGTCGTACGCTTAGTATCACCGTTTGAATTTCGTGTAAGGGGCTATCACCCTCTATGGCCAACATTTCCAGGTTGTTCCACTATCCAATCGACTATCACGTACAGGCTCTTCCCATTTCGCTCGCCACTACTTTGGGAATCTCGGTTGATTTCTTTTCCTGCAGCTACTTAGATGTTTCAGTTCGCCGCGTTCGCTTTGCATGCCTATGTATTCAGCATGCAATGACCTAAAAGGCCGGGTTTCCCCATTCGGAAATCTGCGGATCAAAGTGTGTTTGCTCACTCCCCGCAGCTTATCGCAAGCTACTACGTCCTTCATCGCCTGTAATCGCCAAGGCATCCACCATGTGCACTTATTCGCTTGTCCCTATAACGTTAGCTCCTGGCGACTAACCAGGAAGCGGTCATAGAAATAAGAGTACAGCTTGTTGCATGTTTGTTGATTTGTTACTACCCTAAGTGTTCGCTACATCATTGCTGACGCATCGAACGCTTAAAAAAACTTTACTTCTTCCAGATTGTTAAAGAACAGAACAACAGTTAATCTCTAAAAGATCAAACCTAAACATCTACGTGCTTACGTTTGAGCTTTTTGGTGGAGGATGACGGGATCGAACCGACGACCCCCTGCTTGCAAAGCAGGTGCTCTCCCAGCTGAGCTAATCCCCCATGGGTATGACTGGTAGGGCTGGTTGGACTCGAACCAACGACCCCCGCGTTATCAACACGGTGCTCTAACCAGCTGAGCTACAGCCCCGAAACTGTGTTCTTTGTTCAACAGTCGATAAGTGTGGACGTTTGGTGACTGGGCTCAAGGCCCGGTGCTACTCTAGAAAGGAGGTGATCCAGCCGCACCTTCCGATACGGCTACCTTGTTACGACTTCACCCCAGTCACGAATCCTACCGTGGTAAGCGCCCCCCTTACGGTTAAGCTACCTACTTCTGGTAAAACCCGCTCCCATGGTGTGACGGGCGGTGTGTACAAGACCCGGGAACGTATTCACCGCGACATGCTGATCCGCGATTACTAGCGATTCCAACTTCACGCAGTCGAGTTGCAGACTGCGATCCGGACTACGATACACTTTCTGGGATTAGCTCCCCCTCGCGGGTTGGCGGCCCTCTGTATGTACCATTGTATGACGTGTGAAGCCCTACCCATAAGGGCCATGAGGACTTGACGTCATCCCCACCTTCCTCCGGTTTGTCACCGGCAGTCTCATTAGAGTGCTCAACTAAATGTAGCAACTAATGACAAGGGTTGCGCTCGTTGCGGGACTTAACCCAACATCTCACGACACGAGCTGACGACAGCCATGCAGCACCTGTGTTCAGGTTCCCTTTCGGGCACTCCCTGATCTCTCAAGGATTCCTGACATGTCAAGGGTAGGTAAGGTTTTTCGCGTTGCATCGAATTAATCCACATCATCCACCGCTTGTGCGGGTCCCCGTCAATTCCTTTGAGTTTTAATCTTGCGACCGTACTCCCCAGGCGGTCTACTTCACGCGTTAGCTGCGTTACCAAGTTAATTAAAACCCGACAACTAGTAGACATCGTTTAGGGCGTGGACTACCAGGGTATCTAATCCTGTTTGCTCCCCACGCTTTCGTGCATGAGCGTCAATCTTGACCCAGGGGGCTGCCTTCGCCATCGGTGTTCCTCCACATCTCTACGCATTTCACTGCTACACGTGGAATTCTACCCCCCTCTGCCAGATTCAAGCCTTGCAGTCTCCATCGCAATTCCCAGGTTGAGCCCGGGGCTTTCACGACAGACTTACAAAACCGCCTGCGCACGCTTTACGCCCAGTAATTCCGATTAACGCTTGCACCCTACGTATTACCGCGGCTGCTGGCACGTAGTTAGCCGGTGCTTATTCTTCAGGTACCGTCATTAGTGGAGGATATTAGCCCCCACCGTTTCTTCCCTGACAAAAGAGCTTTACAACCCGAAGGCCTTCTTCACTCACGCGGCATTGCTGGATCAGGCTTGCGCCCATTGTCCAAAATTCCCCACTGCTGCCTCCCGTAGGAGTCTGGACCGTGTCTCAGTTCCAGTGTGGCTGGTCGTCCTCTCAGACCAGCTACTGATCGTGGCCTTGGTGAGCCTTTACCTCACCAACTAGCTAATCAGATATCGGCCGCTCCAGGAGCACAAGGCCTTGCGGTCCCCTGCTTTCATCCTTAGATCGTATGCGGTATTAGCGTAACTTTCGCTACGTTATCCCCCACTCTTGGGTACGTTCCGATATATTACTCACCCGTTCGCCACTCGCCACCAGGGTTGCCCCCGTGCTGCCGTTCGACTTGCATGTGTAAAGCATGCCGCCAGCGTTCAATCTGAGCCAGGATCAAACTCTTCAGTTCAATCTCTGTTTGTTGGCATTGCTGCCACCGCTATTGCTAGCGGGTCGCCCACTCAAAATACTGACCGCTATCCCATTGCTGAGACAACGTATTTCTTTTTTGTGAACATTTGATAATTTAAGTAATCAGTGACCGAAGCCACTGGCACCTTCATCAAACGCCCACACTTATCGACTGTTAATTTTTAAAGAACTTGGGCTCCCGCCGAGGGCGGTACTGCCTTGCTGTATTCTGCGAATCGTTTTGTTCGTCAGCAGCAGAGGAAGAAGAGTATGAGGCAATTTCTGTTTCTCGTCAACTTCTTTTTTGCTACACCGCAAAGTCTGCGGTTTCTCGTTGCGACTTCAACTACTTGATTTCGTTGTCGTTTTCGCGAGGAGGCGAACTATAACAAAGCTGGCCGCGCCGCGCAAGGCCTCACGCGCATCAAGGTGCCGGGACCAGCTCGATCGTCTCCTGCGTTGCCTTTGCGATCGCCGCGCGTGAGTACAGCAGCGGAAAATATTTGCCTTCAGCCCAGCTCCTTGCAAGGTCGCGGTAGTGGGCACTGTCCGGGTTGCCGGATTGGCCTGGGGTATTAATCGCACGCGAGTTGTCCCAGTTCCCCACGTCGAGCACCATGCGGAACGATGGCCCATGCGCGTGCCAGAAATTTTCAGGATGGTAGCCGGACACGTTGACCGTATAGGCGCCGCC
Source organism: Telluria sp. AIW5 (assembly GCF_056680575.1). NCBI lineage: Bacteria > Pseudomonadati > Pseudomonadota > Betaproteobacteria > Burkholderiales > Oxalobacteraceae > Telluria > Telluria sp. AIW5. The sequence continues at coordinate 109,799 of NZ_CM155289.1, forward strand.
TCCCCGCGGCAGCGGCCCCACATTCACGCGCGCACGAGCGGCGTTGTCGAGGATCGGCGCCATCGGGTGGACAAAGTAGCTGAACTGCATATTGCCCCACTGCCAGCGCTTCGCATCTCTTCCCTGCAGCCGCTCCATGTCGGCCCAGGCCGCAGCCAGGCTGGCCAGCATCAGCTTGTCGCGCTTGACCTGTGCGTTCGCACCGAAGCGGGCGCCAGGCTGCTCGAGCGCCGCGAGCAGGACACTGGTATGCGGGGCGCCCACGGCACGTGCCGCGTCAGGTGTGAGTGTCGCGTCCAGGAACATCCTGCCGAGATGACGCGACCACCATACTTCATACAGCGCCGCTTCCGCAGACTGGGCGCCCTCCTCGCCGTTCCAGCCCCGGAGCAGGTTCAGTGCCGCCTGCGTCTTCGCCTCGCGCGAGGACAAGGGTTTCAGCAGGGCCACCAGGCGCCGCGCCGTCAATGAGACGACGTCGTTCTGCAAGCGCTGCATATCCTCCATGCTCGCCTTCGGCGTTTTCGACAACACCTCGGCGATGCGGCGCGCCCGGGCATTGTCCGGCCATTCGAAGCCGAGCTTGTGCGCGCGGTAGGGAAAGCTGTCGGGCAGGTTCATCTCGTTGGCGGAGGCGAACCAGCCCTGTTGCGGATTGAGCACGAAGGGCAGCTTGTCGCCGTCGAGGAAACCCTTCCATTCATAGCGGCCGTCGCCCGGCACCGGCAGCAGTCCATCCAGTTGGGACGCACCGGGGCGAGGCCGCCGGCCACCCAGCCGATGTTGCCGGCGGTATCGGCGTAGACCTGGTTTTCGGTCGGCGCGCCCCAACGCCGCATCGCCTGGCGAAACTGCGTGAAATCCTGCGACTTCATGTAGTCGATGCTGCCGAAATAAGGTGCCATGCCGGGCGCGCTCCAGGCGGTGCGCACCGCCAGCGCGCGGTGCTTGCCGGGGTCCTCGTAAATCACCGGGCCGTGGCGGGTAAAGCGCAGCTCGACCGTCTGCGGCGGCTTGCCGCGCACCGCCAGCTGTTCCTTCACGATGCGATAGGTTTCCCAGCCGCCCTGGTAGCGGTATTGCATCGGATTGGCGGGATTGGTTTCGTAGACGTACAGGTCTTCCTGGTCGATGCTGAAAATGGTCAGGCCAAAGGCGACCTTGCCGTTATGGCCGATCGATACTCCCGGCAGCGAGGGCTCGCCCGCACCGATGACGTCGAGCCCGGGCGCAGTCAGGTGCACGATGTAGCGCAGCGAAGGCGCACCGTAGGCGCGGTGTGGGTCGTTAGCCAGGATCGGCCTGCCGCTCCGCGTGCGTGAGGGCGCGATCACCCAGTTATTGCTGCCCTCGAGCGTCTCTTCATTGGGCATCGTGCGTGCCAGCTGGACGGCTTCGCGGCTGAACCGCACGTTATCGGTGGCACGCGTAAAAACGTCGAGCGCCTCGTCCGGCAGGCAGGGGTCCAGTCCCGCCGGCACGCGTGTCGTCCAGGCGGGCGACAGCTGCGCACGCACGGCGTCGGCGGCCAGTCCGGCATGACACACCACATGTGCGCGGGCGAATTCCTGGGTCAGGTTGCGCGTGAGGCCATGGCTGCGGATCCGCACCACGTCTTGCGGCTGCCACTTCGCGGGCTGGTAGCCGAGCTGGCGAAATTCGAAGGGCAGCAGTTCGGGCTTGCGCGCGATGGTGTCGATATAGGCGTTGATACCGGCGACAAAGCGGGTGCTGGTGTTTTGCGCATCCTTGCCATAGGCGGCCCATTCCGCGGCCATGTCGCCGCGGTACAGGAACAGCCGCGCGGCCCGGTCCTGCTCGACATACGAGGGCCCGAACACGGACGACAGCTCGCCCAGCCCCCGGCGGCGCCACAGGTCGATCTGGAACAGGCGATCGCGCGCCGCATTGAAACCCTGGACGAAGAAGACGTCGTCCTGGCTCGCCGCGTAGATATGCGGCACGCCCCACTGGTCGACCAGGATCCGCGCCGGTTGGCGCAAGCCGGCGACCTTGACCGGCTGCGCGCTCGCCGGCAATGCGGCGCCAATCAACAGCGCCGCGCAGGCATACCGGAGACGCCACCTCAAGCCGGCATCTCCGCCGGTGCGAGCGGCGCCGCCTTGGTGATGCGCATCGGAGGGATGGTCCAGTAGGTGATCGCGCGCCACAACCATTCCATCGGTCCGTAGCGGAAGCGAGAGAGCCAGAAGTGGCTGAACGCGATCTGCAGCACGACGACGACGGCGACGAACAGCATCTGGTCGACACGCGACGCGCCCCAGTGGCCGAATCCATAGCCGAAGTAAAAGATCGACGCGATCAGCGACTGCGACAGGTAGTTGGTCAAGGCCATGCGGCCGAAAGGAGCGAGCACGCTGACCTTGTTGAACAGGCTCGCGCTGTGCAGCATCAGGATCACCAGGCTGGCATAGCCGAGCGAGGCCGGCAGGTTACCCAGCATTTGCAGGCCCGATGCCAGTTGCCAGCCGTCCGCACCGTTCGCACCGGGCACCGACCGCACGGCAATGCTGGAACCGAGCAGGCCGAGGCCGATGCCGAGCGGCAGGCCGATCGTCGCCAGCTTGCGAAACAGCGGCAAGTGGGCGCGCGCATTGTCCATGATGCCGGCGCGGACGAACCAGGTGCCGATCAGGAACATGCCGATCAGGATCGTGGCAAACCCGACTTCGCCGGGCGCATGCTGGGCGAAGCGCTCGGCGCGCATGGCGACGCCCTGGGCGTAGGTCCCGGTCGTCAGCACTTTGGTCTCTTTCTCGATCCGCTCCTTGCGCTCCTTGAGATTTTTGGCGCGCTCGGCCGCGCGCTCCTCGAGCTTTTTCGCTTCCGCCTTGCTCACCACCGCGGCCGGCTTCTCGGGGAAGAAGTACATCGAGGCGCCGGCTGCCGTCATCATGAAAAACGAGAAGCAATAGATGCCGACGCCAAGGCGCCAGGGGCGCGCAGACTGGTCTTGATGAAACCGGTTCGTCAGGTAGCCAAGCGCGAGCAGCGCGATGGACAAGACCGGCAGGCCGATACGCGCCTCGCGCGGGGTGTTCGGCAAGACCCACATGACGACGCCCGCAATCAGCGCGACCACGCCGCACGCGAGCAGGACAACACCGATGACCGGCGGCCGTCCGAAGCGTTTCAGGCGCTGCTCCCCGCGCAGCCACCAGCCGGCGAGACTGAAGAATGCCAGGCCGCCGGCGACGCCGCCGAGCCAGTTCATTCCAGGAATGAAGGCGCCGCCGACACAGAGGACGATGGCCGCTGCCACCCACTTCGGGCGGCCATAGAGGACGATCAGGAGCGCTGCAGCACCGACCGCGTAGCTGAACAGGATGTCGCCGGACCACAGCAAGATGCTGTGCAGGGCGCCGAAGATGGCCAGTGCCGCAATGCGGCGCAGGTAGGGAACGAGGAAGTTGCGTCCCGCGCGTTCGGCGCGGCTCAGCATCACGGCGAAGCCCATCCCGAACAGGAGCGAGAAGATCGTCCAGAACTTGCCGACGACGAAATACTGGACGAAATAAGTCACCCAGAGATTTGCGCCGGTGAGGCCTGCCGGCATTCCCGAACCGAGCTGGGAAATGGCGCGGTTGAAATACTCGACGTTCATCATGAGGATGCCGATGAGGGCAAATCCGCGCACGACGTCGAGCGATTGAATCCGTTCGTTCTCTACCACGGGCGCCAGGTTCGCCCTGCCAGTTGGTGTGTCCATCGCAGTCCCTTTCCGGTTATCGATCGACAAATCGTATTCCCGAGGGCGCCAGAGGGCCGGTTGTTTGCGACGAAACGTCGGAAAGCACGGCTGAAATGCAATCCGGGGCGGTGTGGTCGAGAGGAAGAACGGGGAGACAGGCGACAAATGGACAAAAAAGCGGCCGACAAAGCGGCGCACAAAGCAAAAAACCCCGCCGAGCATCAGCTCAACGGGGTTTTTCTATATAACTAGCCTGACGATAACCTACTTTCACACTGGTTGCAGCACTATCATCGGCGCAAAGTCGTTTCACGGTCCTGTTCGGGATGGGAAGGGGTGGGACCGACTTGCTATGGTCATCAGGCATAACTTGTACGAGCGGCGTTCCCTGATGGGCAACGTGCTCAGAATCTGGAGGAAGTAAAGTTTCGGGTAGTGTGATCAACAAACAGCACACTGTATTCGAATTTCCATGACCTGCTAAGGTTATAGGGACAAGCCGTACGGGCAATTAGTACTGGTTAGCTTAATGCATTACTGCACTTCCACACCCAGCCTATCAACGTCCTGGTCTCGAACGACCCTTCAAGGAGCTCAAGGCTCCGGGAAATCTCATCTCAAGGCAAGTTTCCCGCTTAGATGCTTTCAGCGGTTATCTCTTCCGAACTTAGCTACCCGGCAATGCCACTGGCGTGACAACCGGTACACCAGAGGTTCGTCCACTCCGGTCCTCTCGTACTAGGAGCAGCCCCCTTCAAATTTCCAACGCCCACGGCAGATAGGGACCAAACTGTCTCACGACGTTTTAAACCCAGCTCACGTACCACTTTAAATGGCGAACAGCCATACCCTTGGGACCGGCTACAGCCCCAGGATGTGATGAGCCGACATCGAGGTGCCAAACTCCCCCGTCGATATGAACTCTTGGGAGGAATCAGCCTGTTATCCCCAGAGTACCTTTTATCCGTTGAGCGATGGCCCTTCCATACAGAACCACCGGATCACTATGTCCTACTTTCGTACCTGCTCGACTTGTCGGTCTCGCAGTTAAGCACGCTTATGCCATTGCACTATTAGCACGATGTCCGACCGTACCTAGCGTACCTTCGAACTCCTCCGTTACACTTTAGGAGGAGACCGCCCCAGTCAAACTGCCTACCATGCACTGTCCCCGATCCGGATAACGGACCAAGGTTAGAACCTCAAACAAACCAGGGTGGTATTTCAAGGATGGCTCCACGAGAACTGGCGTCCCCGCTTCAAAGCCTCCCACCTATCCTACACAGATTGGTTCAAAGTCCAATGCAAAGCTACAGTAAAGGTTCATGGGGTCTTTCCGTCTAGCCGCGGGTAGATTGCATCATCACAAACATTTCAACTTCGCTGAGTCTCGGGAGGAGACAGTGTGGCCATCGTTACGCCATTCGTGCAGGTCGGAACTTACCCGACAAGGAATTTCGCTACCTTAGGACCGTTATAGTTACGGCCGCCGTTTACTGGGACTTCAATCAAGAGCTTGCACCCCATCATTTAATCTTCCAGCACCGGGCAGGCGTCACACCCTATACGTCCACTTTCGTGTTTGCAGAGTGCTGTGTTTTTATTAAACAGTCGCAGCCACCAGTTTATTGCAACCCGTTCATCCTTCCACAGTAAAGTGGTCAAACTACAAGGGCGTACCTTTTCCCGAAGTTACGGTACCAATTTGCCGAGTTCCTTCTCCCGAGTTCTCTCAAGCGCCTTAGAATACTCATCTCGCCCACCTGTGTCGGTTTGCGGTACGGTCTCGTATGACTGAAGCTTAGAGGCTTTTCTTGGAACCACTTCCGATTGCTTCGCAGCACAAGGCCGCTCGTCCCACTCCCTTGAATTATGTACCCGGATTTGCCTAAGTACCTTCTATGAAGCAGAAACTGACTATTCCAACAGTCAGACAACCTTCCGCGATCCGTCCCCCCATCGCATCATACGACGGTGCAGGAATATTAACCTGCTTCCCATCAGCTACGCATCTCTGCCTCGCCTTAGGGGCCGACTCACCCTGCTCCGATGAACGTTGAACAGGAAACCTTGGGCTTACGGCGTGGAGGCTTTTCACCCCCATTATCGCTACTCATGTCAGCATTCGCACTTCTGATACCTCCAGCATCCTTCACAAGACACCTTCGCAGGCTTACAGAACGCTCTCCTACCATATGCATAAATGCATATCCGCAGCTTCGGTGACTGGCTTAGCCCCGTTACATCTTCCGCGCAGGACGACTCGATCAGTGAGCTATTACGCTTTCTTTAAATGATGGCTGCTTCTAAGCCAACATCCTGACTGTTTTAGCCTTCCCACTTCGTTTTCCACTTAGCCAATCTTTGGGACCTTAGCTGGCGGTCTGGGTTGTTTCCCTCTTGACGCCGGACGTTAGCACCCGACGTCTGTCTCCCAAGCTCGCACTCATCGGTATTCGGAGTTTGCAATGGTTTGGTAAGTCGCAATGACCCCCTAGCCATAACAGTGCTCTACCCCCGATGGTGATACTTGAGGCACTACCTAAATAGTTTTCGGAGAGAACCAGCTATTTCCAAGTTTGTTTAGCCTTTCACCCCTACCCACAGCTCATCCCCTAATTTTTCAACATTAGTGGGTTCGGACCTCCAGGGCGTGTTACCGCACCTTCATCCTGGCCATGGGTAGATCACTTGGTTTCGGGTCTACACCCAGCGACTGTCGCCCTGTTCGGACTCGATTTCTCTACGGCTCCCCTATTCGGTTAACCTCGCCACTGAATGTAAGTCGCTGACCCATTATACAAAAGGTACGCCGTCACGGAACAAGTCCGCTCCGACTGTTTGTATGCACACGGTTTCAGGATCTATTTCACTCCCCTCCCGGGGTTCTTTTCGCCTTTCCCTCACGGTACTGGTTCACTATCGGTCGATTACGAGTATTTAGCCTTGGAGGATGGTCCCCCCATGTTCAGACAGGATTTCTCGTGTCCCGCCCTACTTGTCGTACGCTTAGTACCACCGTTTGAATTTCGTGTAAGGGGCTATCACCCTCTATGGCCAACATTTCCAGGTTGTTCCACTATCCAATCGACTATCACGTACAGGCTCTTCCCATTTCGCTCGCCACTACTTTGGGAATCTCGGTTGATTTCTTTTCCTGCAGCTACTTAGATGTTTCAGTTCGCCGCGTTCGCTTTGCATGCCTATGTATTCAGCATGCAATGACCTAAAAGGCCGGGTTTCCCCATTCGGAAATCTGCGGATCAAAGCGTGTTTGCTCGCTCCCCGCAGCTTATCGCAAGCTACTACGTCCTTCATCGCCTGTAATCGCCAAGGCATCCACCATGTGCACTTATTCGCTTGTCCCTATAACGTTAGCTCCTGGCGCGCAGTTACCCACCTGCCAGGAAGCGGTCATAGAAATAAGAGTACAGCTTGTTGCATGTTTGTTGATTTGTTACTACCCTAAGTGTTCGCTACATCATTGCTGACGCATCGAACGCTTAAAAAACTTTACTTCTTCCAGATTGTTAAAGAACGGAACAACAGTTAATCTCGAAAAGACTAAACGTAAATCTCACCAAGTATGGCTGACTTATATTTAGACTTTGCACCAAGGTGGTGGTGGAGGATGACGGGATCGAACCGACGACCCCCTGCTTGCAAAGCAGGTGCTCTCCCAGCTGAGCTAATCCCCCGATTGGGTCATGCAAATAACTTGGTAGGGCTGGTTGGACTCGAACCAACGACCCCCGCGTTATCAACACGGTGCTCTAACCAGCTGAGCTACAGCCCCGAAACTGTGTTCTTTGTTCAACAGTCGATAAGTGTGGACGTTTGGTGACTGGGCTCAAGGCCCGGTGCTACTCTAGAAAGGAGGTGATCCAGCCGCACCTTCCGATACGGCTACCTTGTTACGACTTCACCCCAGTCACGAATCCTACCGTGGTAAGCGCCCCCCTTGCGGTTAAGCTACCTACTTCTGGTAAAACCCGCTCCCATGGTGTGACGGGCGGTGTGTACAAGACCCGGGAACGTATTCACCGCGACATGCTGATCCGCGATTACTAGCGATTCCAACTTCACGCAGTCGAGTTGCAGACTGCGATCCGGACTACGATACACTTTCTGGGATTAGCTCCCCCTCGCGGGTTGGCGGCCCTCTGTATGTACCATTGTATGACGTGTGAAGCCCTACCCATAAGGGCCATGAGGACTTGACGTCATCCCCACCTTCCTCCGGTTTGTCACCGGCAGTCTCATTAGAGTGCTCAACTAAATGTAGCAACTAATGACAAGGGTTGCGCTCGTTGCGGGACTTAACCCAACATCTCACGACACGAGCTGACGACAGCCATGCAGCACCTGTGTTCAGGTTCCCTTTCGGGCACTCCCTGATCTCTCAAGGATTCCTGACATGTCAAGGGTAGGTAAGGTTTTTCGCGTTGCATCGAATTAATCCACATCATCCACCGCTTGTGCGGGTCCCCGTCAATTCCTTTGAGTTTTAATCTTGCGACCGTACTCCCCAGGCGGTCTACTTCACGCGTTAGCTGCGTTACCAAGTTAATTAAAACCCGACAACTAGTAGACATCGTTTAGGGCGTGGACTACCAGGGTATCTAATCCTGTTTGCTCCCCACGCTTTCGTGCATGAGCGTCAATCTTGACCCAGGGGGCTGCCTTCGCCATCGGTGTTCCTCCACATCTCTACGCATTTCACTGCTACACGTGGAATTCTACCCCCCTCTGCCAGATTCAAGCCTTGCAGTCTCCATCGCAATTCCCAGGTTGAGCCCGGGGCTTTCACGACAGACTTACAAAACCGCCTGCGCACGCTTTACGCCCAGTAATTCCGATTAACGCTTGCACCCTACGTATTACCGCGGCTGCTGGCACGTAGTTAGCCGGTGCTTATTCTTCAGGTACCGTCATTAGTGGAGGATATTAGCCCCCACCGTTTCTTCCCTGACAAAAGAGCTTTACAACCCGAAGGCCTTCTTCACTCACGCGGCATTGCTGGATCAGGCTTGCGCCCATTGTCCAAAATTCCCCACTGCTGCCTCCCGTAGGAGTCTGGACCGTGTCTCAGTTCCAGTGTGGCTGGTCGTCCTCTCAGACCAGCTACTGATCGTGGCCTTGGTGAGCCTTTACCTCACCAACTAGCTAATCAGATATCGGCCGCTCCAGGAGCACAAGGCCTTGCGGTCCCCTGCTTTCATCCTTAGATCGTATGCGGTATTAGCGTAACTTTCGCTACGTTATCCCCCACTCTTGGGTACGTTCCGATATATTACTCACCCGTTCGCCACTCGCCACCAGGGTTGCCCCCGTGCTGCCGTTCGACTTGCATGTGTAAAGCATGCCGCCAGCGTTCAATCTGAGCCAGGATCAAACTCTTCAGTTCAATCTCTGTTTGTTGGCATTGCTGCCACCGCTATTGCTAGCGGGTCGCTCACTCAAAATACTGACCGTTATCTCATTGCTGAGACAACGTATTTCTTTTTTGTGAACATTTGATAATTTAAGTAATCAGTGACCGAAGTCACTGGCACCTTCATCAAACGCCCACACTTATCGACTGTTAATTTTTAAAGAACTTGGGCTCCCGCCGAGGGCGGCACTGCCTTGCTGTGTTCTGCGAATCGTTTTGTTCGTCAGCAGCAGAGGAAGAAGAGTATGAAGCGTTTCATGATTCTCGTCAACCTCTTTTTTGCTACACCGCAGAGTCTGCGGCTTCTCGTTGCCAGTTCAACTACTTGATTTCGTTGTCGTTTTCGCGAGGAGGCGAATCATAGCAAACCGGTCCGGTGTTCTGCAAGGCCTGTTTGCTACGTGTATCCAAATCGAACATCAGACCAGCGGCCAGCGCTTCTTCGTCAATCGCCCGGCGATGTTCTTGCATCGCTTTCGTGAGCGCGCCATCCCAGCGGGCGTCGACCACGGTCCCGCCGAGTGGACGGGTAGCGCCTGCTTCTTGATGTAGCGCGCGGCGATAATCGATAGCGCCGAAACGCCAGGGCTCCGCACCGAACATGCTTACCACCGTATTTGCGATGACGATGCCCGGCCAATCGAAATCGCCGTGATAGCGCAAACGCGCCCCGGCCATCGCCAGTTGCGACAACAGCGCACGCTGCGCCGCGGCAGGCATGCCGTCGGTGCAGACCAGTGGCGCGCAGTGCGCACCGAGCGCATCGGCTGCGATCGCCACCAGGTTCGGGTTTTCGCAAACAAAGACATCGCGCGATGCGACGGCCCATCCCGGCGACGACCGCATCAGCGCCCGTAGCGACAGGTAGGCCGGCTCGCCGCTCAGAACGAATCCCCCAGCGCTGCTCGGCAAGTTCAAGAACAGCACCGGCCGCGCGAGCTCGTTGACCAGTACGCCGGCCGCCGCCCACAGCTCGCGTACCGTTTCCTCGGCATCGTCATCTTCCTCGCTTGCCCGTTCGCGCCGCAGCACGGCAAGCACCAGCGTCGCAACCGGGCTGCCGGAGTCGAGTGCGTGCGCGTCGCCCAGGCGCTGCGCAGCAAGGTGCGACCGCGTGACGGCTGCCGCCGGCAACTGCGCCAGCACGGCCTGCACCTGCTCGATCAGCTGGGCCGCAGCCGGCAAGCGCGCGGCCAGCCGCTTGAGCAGACCCAGGCCGCGTCCATCGGACAAGAAAGCGGCCAGCCTCGGCTCCGTCGCCAGTGCGCGCATGGCTTCCCATTGGCGCGCCGTCTCCGCGCGCGCCGCCATCAGGTCGATCACCGGACCGTCGAGCAGCTCGAGTGCGTGGCGCAGCGAGGCCGCCAGGCCGGCCTCCATCAGGCGCGCATCCAGCTCGGCGATATCGAAGCGCAGCGATCCGGCATCGCTCGGACGCCGCCCCAGCAGGCCGGCCAGGGCATCGCGCTCCAGCCCATTCAGCTTGCCGAGCGTGACGACACCGCCGCTACGGCCACGCTGATACCGGCTGCGCAGCCGCGCCCGCAGCGAAGCCAGGGCGGCGCCGCCAAGCAGACGCACCAGTCTTGCGTCCGCCTCGCTCATTCGGCGACCGGGGCATCGGCTGCTGTCGGGAAGCGCCGGGCGCCGTCTTCTTCAAGCCGGCGCGCGCGGCCATCCCAGGTCCAGCGCGACACATACACGGCGTCGATACCTTCATGCCGCTGAAGCTGGCAAATCGATACGCCCGGCAGCTCGGCATAGCAGGCCCACTCGCGTTCGCTGGTCATGACGAAGTCGAGATCGAACTCGCGTACCAGGGCCATGCAGTGCGCACGTGCCGCGTCGTCGATGCCGGCAAAGGCTTCGTCGAGCAGCACCAGCCGCGGCGCATGGCGCGATCCCGCATGCGTATAAAAGCTCGACACCGCCGCGAACAGCGGCACCGTCAAGCCAAGCGCGCGCTCGCCGCTCGAGGCGGGACCCGACAGCGGGCGCCATTGTCCGTCCTGCCAGCGCTGGACGCGGAATCGGTGCCAGCGCCGGTAGTCAAGCGCGCGCGCCAGTAATTCGAGCAGGCTGCCGCTGCGGCCGGCGGCGTCGCGCGCGCGTTCGGCCGCGATCCGGTTCTGCAACATCCGGCCCACCACTTGCCGGTCTTCCGGCGACCAGGCATCGTAGCTGGTGCTGAGCAAGCGTTTGCGCGCGGCTTCCAGCCCGACCGGCGCGCCTTCGCTGCCCTCCTCCAGCGCTTGCCACTGCAGGCGGAAACGCACGCCGGTCGACGTCGGGCGCTTGGCCAGTTCGGTGTTGATGACGGCCACGCGCCGATCGGCTTCCTGCAGGCGGCGCTGGATCGCTGCCGCCACTTCGGCCTGCAGGTGGTTTTCCAGAACCTCGGTTTCGCGCGCGGTCAGCAGCTCCTGGCGCTGCGCTATTTCGGCGCTGATGGCCGCCTCGATGATGTCCGGACGCTGCGGACGGCTCTGGTAGATGATGGTGACGATCATGCCGTGATCGCTCGGCTCGGCCTGGCCCTGGTGACCAAGCGCCGTCAGTGCGCTCTGCAGCTCGGAAAAGTCGCGCGCGTAAGCGCTTTGCACGCGCGCCCAATCGGCGTCCTCGGCATCGACCTCGTGCAGCAGCTGTTCCGCGCGGCGCGCCACGCCCAGCGCCGGTTCGATACTCCATGGTGTGGCCGGCAGGTCCAGTTCGGGAAGCGCAATGGCCAGCAGTCCTGTTGCATTGAACTGCTCGAGTCCCTGCACGGCGCCCTGCCGCAGCATGGTTCGTTCGTCCAGGGTCGCGGCGGCGTCCTCGGCGCGCTGGCCGCTGCGCGCCCGGGCCTCGCTGGCCGCATTGAGCAGGGCGCGGGAATGCTTCAGCGCGGCCTCGCCGTCCTGCACCGCCTGCCGCACGGCAGCCAGGCGCGCCGTGAGTTCGCTCACCTGCGCGCCGACCCGCGCGCGCAGCGTATCGAGGCGGGCCCCCGCCTCATCGACGGCTTCGATGCAGCGCGCCTGCTGCTCGCGGCGGCCGGCAAGGTCGCGATTGCGCTCGTCGAAGCGTTCCTGCTGGCGCCTGCGCTCGGGAAGGGTGTGCCGAACCTGCTGTGCCTGCAGCAGCAGGTCTTGCAGTGCCTGCGCAGCCGCATCCAATGCGGCCGATACCGCCGCCAACCCGACACCGTCCGGCGGCAGCAGCAGATCCGCACTATCGCACTCCAGTGCAGTGCGCGCGCTGCGCCAGGCGTCGGCGGCTGCGGCCAGGCGAACCTCGGCGCCGGTCAGCCGTTCGGCAGCCTGGCGCCGTTCGCGTTCGAACGCACTGACCTGCACATGGGCGCTGCGCAGTGCCGTATCCGATGGCGCCGCTTCCCATTCCGCCGATGCGCGGCTGCGGCGCTCCGCCAGCAGCACCAGTGCGCGCGCCAGGGCGCCCTGTTCCGACGCCAGCGCGGCCAGTACGGCGCCAATTTCCGCGATGCGCCGCCGGCGCGCCTCGGCCCGGCTGGCCGCCCCGATGTATTCGGCGGCCGGCTTGGCCCAGCCGCCGCTGAGTGGTCCGATGCGGAAGCGCCCATCCGGCGCGACCCAGGCCTCGGCACCGTTGTCGTCAACGCTGCAGGAAACCGATGCAAGCAAGCGCTCGACCAATGCCGGATCGAGCGCGCAAGGTTGCGACGGCGCCAGCCATGCGGCCAAAGATTCCGGCTGCGCGGCCCGCGCGCGCAGCAGCGTGTCGAACGCGGGCGCGTTTGCGCCCGCGTCGATGACGCCGTCCGGACCGACCCAGGCGTCCAGCAAGCCGGCTGCTTCCAGCGCAGCTTCGAGGCCGGCACGCGCGGCTTCGGTGTCGACGGCTGCGCGGAATTCGACCAGTTGCCAGAACGGCGCGCCCGGGCGGGAGGCAGGGCGTGCCGCATGGCCGCGGAAATACGGCGCCGGCGGCGCGCTGTCTTCGCCTTGCAGCAGGCGTTGACGCTCCTGTTCCAATGCGAGGATTTGCGCAGCCAGCGCCGACTGGCGCGCCAGCGCCGCGGCCTCGTCTTGTGCCAGTTGCACACTGCGCTCGTGCTGGGAGCGCGCCAGGGCATCGCGCGCCGGATTTTCGCCGTCCAGGCTGCGGCTCCATTCTTCCAGCGCCGGCAGGACCGCTGCGCTGTCGATCGCCAGTTCACGCAGCCCGGCCGCATGTGTGCTCCAGGCGTCCGTCAACGCGTCGGCCTGTGCAAGCAAGTGGGTCTCGCCAGCCGCGACCCGGGCGGCCGCGTCGGCCAATTCGTCGGCGCCCTGGTCGCGCCGCTCCTGCGCGGCGTCGCGCACCTGCACGGCGGCGTCGGGCTGACGCAAGCGTCCCGCCACCACGGCGATGTCGGCCCGGCGCTGCTGGCTCAGGCTGCGCAGTGCGCGCTGTATCTGCTCGTATTCGGCGTTGCCGAGGCCAGCGAGGGCATCCGCTTGCGCGAAGCAGGACACGGCCGCCACGAAGTCGTCGCGCCGCGCCAGGCCGGCCGTATCGCCCGCTTCCTCGAATACGGCGAGGGCGCGGGCGAGCGAGGCGCAGGCAGCATCGGCGCGGTCGGCATAGCCGCGCAACGCTTCGGCATCGCGCGCCTGGCGCTCCACGGCTTCGCGCAGCGCCGCCTCGGCTGCCGCCAGTTCGCGCTGGCGGGCGGCGTGGTTGCGGGCCAGCTCATCGATGCGATTGGCGTCGTGCATGAGCGGATCGGCCTGCATTTCGTCGAGCGCGGCGCGGTCGCGCAGTTGTTGTGCTTCGGCCGCTTCGAGCGCCTCGCGCAAGCCTGTTTCGCCGAGCAGGTCGGCATCGAAGGCAGTACGGGCCTCGTTCAGGTCGCGGCTCGCCTTGTCGAAGCCGGTTTGCGCAGTACGCAGCACGCGCGCCTGGCGCCGCGCATTCACGCGTGCGTACTGGCGGTAGCGGCCGTTGAACTGGCCGACCGCTTTCGCCAGTGCGTTCAGTTCGGCCAGCTGCTGGCCATATTCCTCCAGCTGGTTCATGGCCTCGGCCACGTCGGCCAGCAATTCGTCGGGCAGCGGCGCCAGTGCTTCGGTCAGTGCGTTCGACAGGTTGTCTTCATTCGGCTTTTTCGACAACTGCGGCTGGCGCAGCTGGATCAGCGTGTCCATCAGCGCCGCATAGCGCGCTTCGCCAAGGTGGAACAAGCGCTCGTCCACCGCGCGGCGGTAGGCTTGCGCGGTGTCGAACAACTGTCCGCTGCCGTCGAGCGCCTGTGCCAGGCGCTCCTTGCCGAGCACCGCGCGCTGCTCGTTGATCAGCCACAGGTCGCGTCCGACGCGCTGGCCCTCGGTGATGAAATACCAGGTATCGACATGGGGCCGTGCCGCGACCGCCGCAAGGCCGCAGCCCAGGGTCAGGTAGCGCGGCTGGCCGTCTTCGCCGATGCGGCCGAACTCGATCCAGGCATAGCCGGTGCGGCGCTCGTGCTTGCCGAGCAGCAGATTCCACGCCATCTTCTTGGTGGCGTCGCCATCGGGTTCGATGCGCGAGGATTTAATGCTGGCGTCGAACAGGAAGGGCAGCGTGAGCGACAGCACCTTCGACTTGCCGGTGCCGTTATTACCGCGCAAAAGCAGATGGCCGTCACGGAACCAGAACTCTTCGCTATCGTAGTGGAACAGCTCGACCAGACCGATGCGCAGGGGCTGCCAGCGCGCCTGGAGCGGCTCGGGAAGTGCCGGCAGCGCGGGCGCGGCGCCGGTCGAAAACAGGGAGTCGGGCATCAGAAGAGAGCATCCTGGGCGCGCTCGGCGCCCTTGGTTATGGTGCGCTTGCGGGCCACCAGTTCGGCGTCGCCGAGTGCAAAACGCGCCAGCGCAGTGCGCGGATACACGCCATCGGCGTCGCGGCGGATCAGCCGCAGCATCTCCAGCCGCGCCAGCGCATTGTTGGCGAGTTCGGTTTCGGCGCCCGGTTCGCGCGCCGCTTTCGCCCAGAAGCGGCCGTACTCGGGAATCAGGCTGCGCACCGCGTCGGCGACCGCCGCCTCGCTCACCGGCAGGGTGCCCTGCGCGCGGCCGACGCTCGCCAGGAACTCGGCAACGAGCAAGGTAACGTGCGATGCGGTGCCGGCCGCGGGCATGGCGACGTCGGTGAGTTCACCGCTTTCGTCCACCAGGGCCAGGCCTTCGGCGCGCTGCTCGGCGCTCAAGCCCGTGGCTTCGCCCAGGCGGGCAGCGAGCGCGCCTCGCTGGTTCTGGAAGTAGGCGCGCAATGCCGGACGATCATCGAGTTCCTCGAGGTAGAGCACCGGATCGTCGAGCAGGCGGCGTGCCAGGTTGTGGCGCATCGCGGTCCGGCGTCCCTCCTCGCTGTCGGGCGTAAATTCTTCGGTCAGGGCGGAGAGACGCTCGTCCAGGCCGAGCGGGGCGTTCTCCGGCGCCCAGGTCGACGGTCCGCGCGCAGCAGCGAGCAGGCCGGCCAGCGCGCGCCGCCGCACATCGTACAACGCGTCGCCGACCTTGCTGACGAAGGCGTCCTCGTCGCCGGCCACGCGCAGCAGCACGCCGAGCGACAGCAGGTAGCGGCAGATCGCAACCAGTTCGCGCCGTTCGTGGTGGCTGTCGAGGGTGAACGTGAAGCCACGCGTTCCCAGTTCCGGGTCGGCGGCCAGGGCCAGCAGTTTTTCGCCCAGGGTACGCAGGGTGATCTGCGGCTCGGCGCGTTCGAGCGCCGCGCAGGCCAGGCAGAAGAGGATGTAGCGGCGGCGGTCGAAGTCGGCTGCGCCGCGCGTGGCATCTCCCAGGTCTGCGGGCCGCTTGTAGAGGCGCGCGCAGTCGCGCTCTACGTGCAGGATCCAGCCCGCCGCCTGCGAGAACCAGTCGCGCAGTTCGCGTTCATGACGGCGCACGGCGTGAAAGGCGGGATGCGCCGCCGTCATCAGAGGGCACATCAGGAGTGCGCGCAAGGCGTCGCGGCGCTCCTCTTCGCGATGGCGCGCCAGCACGTCCCTGACCTGCACGGCATCCGGCGCACGTATGGCAGCGTCACGCGCCATGCTGGTCTCCGGTGGCGGTGATCGTCAGCAGGTGGTCGCGTCCGGTGAAGGTGCCGAAGCTCGTCTCGATGCTGGCGACGCTGTCCGCGGCCAGGGGCACCAGGCGGATCTGCAGCAGACCGTCCGCGCTCTGGCAACTCACCTCGGCGCCGGGGCGCGGCTGCACCACGAGCGCTTCGCCGAGCAGGTTCAGGAACAGGCGGAAGGCCTGCGCATCGAGCCTGCCCAGGTCCGACAGGCGGGTGGCCTTGCCGGTGGTGAGGATTGCGCGCGCCGCATCGATCTGGGCGCGTTCGGCCGCGACCCGGGCCGCCAGCATGGCGCGCTCGGTGTCGCGTGCGCGTACATGCGGCGCGGCGCCGCGCGGCGCCATCTCGCCCTGCTCGCGCAGGCGCGGATGCACACGTACCGGCGGCGCATCGGCCCAGGCGGTAGCTGCAGGGACCGGATCGGAATGTGCGGTCTCGGCTTGCAAGCTGAAGTGACGCGCGGGATTGAGCGCAAAGCCGGCACGCCACAGGCGGTGCGCCTCGGCGTCGCTGGAGGTGTCGGCGAACCAGCGCGCCAGGATGCGAAAATCGGCCGAGCGGTCGCTGCGTCCGCTACGCCGTTCGTTCAGGCTGGCCACCGCCGCCAGCAGTTGGGGGATGGCCGCCCTCACCTTCGCGCGCAAGAGTTCGGACTGGGCCTGGATGTGGCCATCGCTGATGAACCAGCGCGACAAGCCACGCCAGCGCTCGCGCCAGGTCGCGACCCGCTCGGCAAGCGCCGCCGCCTGCTCCGGCGCGTCGCCCGGCGCCGCATCGCGCCGTTCGCGCTGCGCCGCCAGCATGAGCAGCGGCTCGATGCCGCCATCGAGTTCGTGCAGGCGGCGCGCGATCGTGCCCGAGCGCCCGACCAGGTCGCTGACGAAGCGGTTCAGGTAGTCGATCAGGCGCTGCTTGAAGGCGATCACCGCCTGCACATCGGCCTGTTGTAATTCGATGGTGCGGGCGACGCTGGCCATGAAGGCCTGGGCATTGTCGGCCAGGCTGTCGAAGACACGCACCAAATCGCGCAAGGCGCCATGCACCTTGGCCGGATCCGGTGTGGATTCGCCCGCCAGTGCCAGCAGCGCATTGAGTTGGGTAAGAATATCTTCGAGGGCGACGGTTTGTAGTTCGCTTTGGCGCGCCAGCGTGCGCGCGAATGCGGCGAGGCCGGCCTCGACCGCTTCGCCGCCCAGTGATAGCCGGTACAGAAAGCGTGCCCGGTAAAAGTCTTCGACGCTCGACACGCGCGCCGTGTCCGGATGCGCCTCCAGGTTGCCCCAGTCGGCCAGCTGTGACAGCGCATGCTGGATCTCGTCGAGCGATGGCGTGGTACCGGGCCAAGTGGCCTCCATCTGCACTTCGTCGGGCCGCAACTGCAGCCTGAACTGTCGTTTGGCGGCAGCGAAGGTGTCCATGATCGCCCGATACAGCGCCGCCTTGTCGGCCGCGACATGGCGGAACAGGTCTCCGGCGGATTGGGCAAGCGGCGGCATCGGGTTCAGGAGGGAAGGGTCAATTGACGACTATAGTGCGGCGTTACGTAAAGGTCAACGTGTGCCGATGCTGCGCGCTCAGTCGCCCGCGCCTTGCAAACGCTTGTCTAAAGTAAAAAACCCCACCAAGATCACTTGGTGGGGTTTCTTATATAACTAGCCTGACGATAACCTACTTTCACACTGGTTGCAGCACTATCATCGGCGCAAAGTCGTTTCACGGTCCTGTTCGGGATGGGAAGGGGTGGGACCGACTTGCTATGGTCATCAGGCATAACTTGTACGAGCGGCGTTCCCTGATGGGCAACGTGCTCAGAATCTGGAGGAAGTAAAGTTTCGGGTAGTGTGATCAACAAACAGCACACTGTATTCGAATTTCTATGACCTGCTAAGGTTATAGGGACAAGCCGTACGGGCAATTAGTACTGGTTAGCTTAATGCATTACTGCACTTCCACACCCAGCCTATCAACGTCCTGGTCTCGAACGACCCTTCAAGGAGCTCAAGGCTCCGGGAAATCTCATCTCAAGGCAAGTTTCCCGCTTAGATGCTTTCAGCGGTTATCTCTTCCGAACTTAGCTACCCGGCAATGCCACTGGCGTGACAACCGGTACACCAGAGGTTCGTCCACTCCGGTCCTCTCGTACTAGGAGCAGCCCCCTTCAAATTTCCAACGCCCACGGCAGATAGGGACCAAACTGTCTCACGACGTTTTAAACCCAGCTCACGTACCACTTTAAATGGCGAACAGCCATACCCTTGGGACCGGCTACAGCCCCAGGATGTGATGAGCCGACATCGAGGTGCCAAACTCCCCCGTCGATATGAACTCTTGGGAGGAATCAGCCTGTTATCCCCAGAGTACCTTTTATCCGTTGAGCGATGGCCCTTCCATACAGAACCACCGGATCACTATGTCCTACTTTCGTACCTGCTCGACTTGTCGGTCTCGCAGTTAAGCACGCTTATGCCATTGCACTATTAGCACGATGTCCGACCGTACCTAGCGTACCTTCGAACTCCTCCGTTACACTTTAGGAGGAGACCGCCCCAGTCAAACTGCCTACCATGCACTGTCCCCGATCCGGATAACGGACCAAGGTTAGAACCTCAAACAAACCAGGGTGGTATTTCAAGGATGGCTCCACGAGAACTGGCGTCCCCGCTTCAAAGCCTCCCACCTATCCTACACAGATTGGTTCAAAGTCCAATGCAAAGCTACAGTAAAGGTTCATGGGGTCTTTCCGTCTAGCCGCGGGTAGATTGCATCATCACAAACATTTCAACTTCGCTGAGTCTCGGGAGGAGACAGTGTGGCCATCGTTACGCCATTCGTGCAGGTCGGAACTTACCCGACAAGGAATTTCGCTACCTTAGGACCGTTATAGTTACGGCCGCCGTTTACTGGGACTTCAATCAAGAGCTTGCACCCCATCATTTAATCTTCCAGCACCGGGCAGGCGTCACACCCTATACGTCCACTTTCGTGTTTGCAGAGTGCTGTGTTTTTATTAAACAGTCGCAGCCACCAGTTTATTGCAACCCGTTCACCCTTCCACAGTAAAGTGGTCAAGCTACAAGGGCGTACCTTTTCCCGAAGTTACGGTACCAATTTGCCGAGTTCCTTCTCCCGAGTTCTCTCAAGCGCCTTAGAATACTCATCTCGCCCACCTGTGTCGGTTTGCGGTACGGTCTCGTATGACTGAAGCTTAGAGGCTTTTCTTGGAACCACTTCCGATTGCTTCGCAGCACAAGGCCGCTCGTCCCACTCCCTTGAATTACGCACCCGGATTTGCCTAAGTGCCTTCTATGAAGCAGAAACTGACTATTCCAACAGTCAGACAACCTTCCGCGATCCGTCCCCCCATCGCATCATACGACGGTGCAGGAATATTAACCTGCTTCCCATCAGCTACGCATCTCTGCCTCGCCTTAGGGGCCGACTCACCCTGCTCCGATGAACGTTGAACAGGAAACCTTGGGCTTACGGCGTGGAGGCTTTTCACCCCCATTATCGCTACTCATGTCAGCATTCGCACTTCTGATACCTCCAGCATCCTTCACAAGACACCTTCGCAGGCTTACAGAACGCTCTCCTACCATATCCAATAAAGGATATCCGCAGCTTCGGTGACTGGCTTAGCCCCGTTACATCTTCCGCGCAGGACGACTCGATCAGTGAGCTATTACGCTTTCTTTAAATGATGGCTGCTTCTAAGCCAACATCCTGACTGTTTTAGCCTTCCCACTTCGTTTTCCACTTAGCCAATCTTTGGGACCTTAGCTGGCGGTCTGGGTTGTTTCCCTCTTGACGCCGGACGTTAGCACCCGACGTCTGTCTCCCAAGCTCGCACTCATCGGTATTCGGAGTTTGCAATGGTTTGGTAAGTCGCAATGACCCCCTAGCCATAACAGTGCTCTACCCCCGATGGTGATACTTGAGGCACTACCTAAATAGTTTTCGGAGAGAACCAGCTATTTCCAAGTTTGTTTAGCCTTTCACCCCTACCCACAGCTCATCCCCTAATTTTTCAACATTAGTGGGTTCGGACCTCCAGGGCGTGTTACCGCACCTTCATCCTGGCCATGGGTAGATCACTTGGTTTCGGGTCTACACCCAGCGACTGTCGCCCTGTTCGGACTCGATTTCTCTACGGCTCCCCTATTCGGTTAACCTCGCCACTGAATGTAAGTCGCTGACCCATTATACAAAAGGTACGCCGTCACGGAACAAGTCCGCTCCGACTGTTTGTATGCACACGGTTTCAGGATCTATTTCACTCCCCTCCCGGGGTTCTTTTCGCCTTTCCCTCACGGTACTGGTTCACTATCGGTCGATTACGAGTATTTAGCCTTGGAGGATGGTCCCCCCATGTTCAGACAGGATTTCTCGTGTCCCGCCCTACTTGTCGTACGCTTAGTACCACCGTTTGAATTTCGTGTAAGGGGCTATCACCCTCTATGGCCAACATTTCCAGGTTGTTCCACTATCCAATCGACTATCACGTACAGGCTCTTCCCATTTCGCTCGCCACTACTTTGGGAATCTCGGTTGATTTCTTTTCCTGCAGCTACTTAGATGTTTCAGTTCGCCGCGTTCGCTTTGCATACCTATGTATTCAGTATGCAATGACCTAAAAGGCCGGGTTTCCCCATTCGGAAATCTGCGGATCAAAGTGTGTTTGCTCACTCCCCGCAGCTTATCGCAAGCTACTACGTCCTTCATCGCCTGTAATCGCCAAGGCATCCACCATGTGCACTTATTCGCTTGTCCCTATAACGTTAGCTCCTGGCGCGCAGTTACCCACCTGCCAGGAAGCGGTCATAGAAATAAGAGTACAGCTTGTTGCATGTTTGTTGATTTGTTACTACCCTAAGTGTTCGCTACATCATTGCTGACGCATCGAACGCTTAAAAAACTTTACTTCTTCCAGATTGTTAAAGAACGGAACAACAGTTAATCTCGAAAAGACTAAACGTAAATCTCACCAAGTATGGCTGACTTATATTTAGACTTTGCACCAAGGTGGTGGTGGAGGATGACGGGATCGAACCGACGACCCCCTGCTTGCAAAGCAGGTGCTCTCCCAGCTGAGCTAATCCCCCGATTGGGTCATGCAAATAACTTGGTAGGGCTGGTTGGACTCGAACCAACGACCCCCGCGTTATCAACACGGTGCTCTAACCAGCTGAGCTACAGCCCCGAAACTGTGTTCTTTGTTCAACAGTCGATAAGTGTGGACGTTTGGTGACTGGGCTCAAGGCCCGGTGCTACTCTAGAAAGGAGGTGATCCAGCCGCACCTTCCGATACGGCTACCTTGTTACGACTTCACCCCAGTCACGAATCCTACCGTGGTAAGCGCCCCCCTTGCGGTTAAGCTACCTACTTCTGGTAAAACCCGCTCCCATGGTGTGACGGGCGGTGTGTACAAGACCCGGGAACGTATTCACCGCGACATGCTGATCCGCGATTACTAGCGATTCCAACTTCACGCAGTCGAGTTGCAGACTGCGATCCGGACTACGATACACTTTCTGGGATTAGCTCCCCCTCGCGGGTTGGCGGCCCTCTGTATGTACCATTGTATGACGTGTGAAGCCCTACCCATAAGGGCCATGAGGACTTGACGTCATCCCCACCTTCCTCCGGTTTGTCACCGGCAGTCTCATTAGAGTGCTCAACTAAATGTAGCAACTAATGACAAGGGTTGCGCTCGTTGCGGGACTTAACCCAACATCTCACGACACGAGCTGACGACAGCCATGCAGCACCTGTGTTCAGGTTCCCTTTCGGGCACTCCCTGATCTCTCAAGGATTCCTGACATGTCAAGGGTAGGTAAGGTTTTTCGCGTTGCATCGAATTAATCCACATCATCCACCGCTTGTGCGGGTCCCCGTCAATTCCTTTGAGTTTTAATCTTGCGACCGTACTCCCCAGGCGGTCTACTTCACGCGTTAGCTGCGTTACCAAGTTAATTAAAACCCGACAACTAGTAGACATCGTTTAGGGCGTGGACTACCAGGGTATCTAATCCTGTTTGCTCCCCACGCTTTCGTGCATGAGCGTCAATCTTGACCCAGGGGGCTGCCTTCGCCATCGGTGTTCCTCCACATCTCTACGCATTTCACTGCTACACGTGGAATTCTACCCCCCTCTGCCAGATTCAAGCCTTGCAGTCTCCATCGCAATTCCCAGGTTGAGCCCGGGGCTTTCACGACAGACTTACAAAACCGCCTGCGCACGCTTTACGCCCAGTAATTCCGATTAACGCTTGCACCCTACGTATTACCGCGGCTGCTGGCACGTAGTTAGCCGGTGCTTATTCTTCAGGTACCGTCATTAGTGGAGGATATTAGCCCCCACCGTTTCTTCCCTGACAAAAGAGCTTTACAACCCGAAGGCCTTCTTCACTCACGCGGCATTGCTGGATCAGGCTTGCGCCCATTGTCCAAAATTCCCCACTGCTGCCTCCCGTAGGAGTCTGGACCGTGTCTCAGTTCCAGTGTGGCTGGTCGTCCTCTCAGACCAGCTACTGATCGTGGCCTTGGTGAGCCTTTACCTCACCAACTAGCTAATCAGATATCGGCCGCTCCAGGAGCACAAGGCCTTGCGGTCCCCTGCTTTCATCCTTAGATCGTATGCGGTATTAGCGTAACTTTCGCTACGTTATCCCCCACTCTTGGGTACGTTCCGATATATTACTCACCCGTTCGCCACTCGCCACCAGGGTTGCCCCCGTGCTGCCGTTCGACTTGCATGTGTAAAGCATGCCGCCAGCGTTCAATCTGAGCCAGGATCAAACTCTTCAGTTCAATCTCTGTTTGTTGGCATTGCTGCCACCGCTATTGCTAGCGGGTCGCTCACTCAAAATACTGACCGTTATCTCATTGCTGAGACAACGTATTTCTTTTTTGTGAACATTTGATAATTTAAGTAATCAGTGACCGAAGTCACTGGCACCTTCATCAAACGCCCACACTTATCGACTGTTAATTTTTAAAGAACTTGGGCTCCCGCCGAGGGCGGCACTGCCTTGCTGTGTTCTGCGAATCGTTTTGTTCGTCAGCAGCAGAGGAAGAAGAGTATGAAGCGTTTCATGATTCTCGTCAACTTCTTTTTTGCTACACCGCAAAATTCTGCGGCGCTCGTTGCGACTTCAACTACTTGATTTCGTTGTCGTTTTTGCGGCTGCCGCCGAGGCGGAGGCGAACTATAGCAAACCGGATGCAGGTCGCGCAAGTGTTTTTGCGCGACCGGATTTTTCGCAACATACGAGGTGCCAGAGCTCGCCAAACACGCCTTACATGCCTTCGAACTTCGCCTTGCGCTTCTCGAGGAAAGCCGACATCCCCTCCTTCTGCGCCGGGGTACCGAAAGCCGCATGGAAGAAGCGGCGCTCGTAGCGCACGCCTTCGGTCAGCGTGGTCTCGAAGGCGCGGTTCACCGAGTCCTTGATCGTCATCGCCACCGACACCGGCATCTCGGCAATAGTATTGGCCACGGCCAGCGCTTCTTCCATCAACTTGTCGGCCGGGAAGACGCGCGACACCAGCCCGGTGCGCTCGGCCTCGGCGGCGTCGATCATGCGCGTGGTCAGCAGCATGTCCATCGCCTTCGATTTGCCGATCGCACGCGGCAGGCGCTGGGTGCCGCCCGCGCCCGGGATCACGCCGACCTTGATTTCCGGCTGGCCGAATTTCGCGCTGTCGGCCGCGATCAGGAAATCGCACATCATCGCCAGCTCGCAGCCGCCACCCAGCGCATAACCGGCGACGACGCCGATCACCGGTTTGCGCACGTTCAAGATGTGTTCCCAGTTGCGGCCGATGTAATTGCCCTGGTAGGTGTCTGCATAGGTGTAATTCGCCATGGCCGCGATGTCGGCGCCCGCTGCGAAAACCTTTTCGCTGCCGGTGAGGATGATGACGTTGACGGCCGGGTCGGCATCGAACTTGTAGAGCGCGTCGCCCAGCTCGTTCATCATGTTGTCGTTCAGCGCATTCATCGCCTTCGGGCGGTTCAGGCGAATCACGGCCACCTTGCCGTGGTTTTCGATCAGCAGGTCAGCGTATTCCATGGGACACCTCTATATAGTGTGGATTGATGGTGCCGCGATTGTAGCGTCTTCACGGCCGGGAAAGGCGGGTCTCGTTGCGATGTATCATTGCGAACTAAGCAAGCCCTCGAACGAGCCGATCATCGCAACGAACCGCAATCCATTCACTCGCCTGGCCGCGGACGGTATGCTGCAGAGCAGCGACTTCCGCCGCCTCTGGCTGAGCAGCGCCTTGACCCAGTTCGGCGCCCAGATCACGCTGCTCGCGCTGCCGATGTGCGCGGTGCTCCTGATGCATGCGACGCCGAGCCAGATGGGAACGCTCGCCGCGCTCGAGTCCCTGCCCTTCCTGCTGTTCGGCCTGCCCTCGGGCGTGCTGCTCGACCGTTGCCGGCGCCTGCCGATCATCGTGTGCAGCGACGCGATGGTCGCCGCAGCCCTGGCGAGCGTGCCGCTGGCCTGGTGGTTCGAGGCGCTGACAATCCATTGGCTGTACGCGGTCGGCTTCGTGCTCGGCACGGGACTGGTCGTCGGCGGCAGCGCCGAGCAGGTCTTCCTCACCTTCGTGGTCGGGCGCGAACGGCTGGTCGATGCGCATGCCAGGCTTGCCGGCACCGAATCGGCCGCGCGCCTGATCGGTCCGGGCATGGCGGGCGCCATGGTGCAGCTGCTGGGCGCCCCGCTCGCCATTTTGTGCAATGTGGGCGCTTTCGTCGTCTCGCTGGCCAACCTGCGCCGCATCCGTGCGCGCGAGCCGCAACCCGCGCCCTCGACCGCCCATCCGCTGCACGACATCCGCGACGGGCTCGCCTTTGTGTGGCGCCAGCCGGTCTTGCGCACCCTGGCCTGGACGGCCGGCGCCTGGCATTTCCTGTTCTATGGTTACCTGGCCCTGCACGTGCTGTTTGCCACGCGCGTGCTGGGCATGGCGCCGGGCGTGATGGGGACGGCGCAAATGCTGGGTGGCGCCGGCATCCTGGCCGCCTCGGTCCTGATCAAACCACTGTCAAAACGCTACGGCACCGGACGCGCGATCCTGGTCGGCCTGTGCGTGTCGGCCTGCGGCTTCGCGCTGATGCCGGCAATTCCCGCAGCGCTGGCGGGCAGCACCGCGCTCACCGCCAGCGCCTACGGCAGCGTTGTGTTCCTGCTCGATTGCGGCGCGACCCTGTTCTTCGTGCCCTATATCGCCCTGCGCCAGCGCGTGACGCCGGATGCGGTACTGGGCCGGATGGTGGCGACGATGCGCTCGCTGACGGTGGCCAGCGCCCCGCTCGGCGCGATGGCGGCCGGGGCGTTGGCCGAGCGCTTCAGCGTGCGCACCGGGTTGATGTGCGTTGCGGGCGGCGCGCTCGTGCTGGCGGTGGCAGCCGTGGTGGGGACCCGGCTACGGGATGTGAATGATTGAACGGTCAACCACCAGTTACGAGACGACTTAAATGCCGCTGTCCACGGTCAGGAGAGGGCTAGCAATGCACGAAGAAGTCTGCACTTGACGCTTAGCGGAATATCAGTGAAGTAGACGCGGTAAGACGATCGCAATTGAAATGACGAGCACAATCGTAGTAGCCGACGCACTGATGTAGTCTTTTTTATAGGCAAAGTAGCCTGATCCCATCCCCACGATGCCGCATACAATGCCGATCATTGGTGCCGCAAACATCACAATTATCAAGCCGTAAGAATTGTACATTTGCGAAAGCATCAACGAGCCGACCCCAAGTGTGCCAAAAACGGCGTGTAGCACGAAGCTGCAGAAAAGCGCCCATTTCATGTCTAGCTCCTAATAATTGGTGATTGAATGCCGGTTGCCCGCATGCCCAACGAACCGTCTGCCTGGTACTGCTGCGCATGAAAGGGGTCGCGCTCAAGCGTAATAGTTGCTCCCCTACATATGTTCGATTAAATCAAACAATCTCGGCCCTTTATGATTGAAGGGGTAACCGGGCGCGCGTTTGCAGGCAAGCCCTTGTCTCTGCTCGACCTGCGAGGAAGCCGTCGGGTAACGGGTATTCACGGTCACCATCGGAATTTTGATACGCCAGTGCGGCTCAAACAAACGGAGGGAGGGAGTGCAAATAGCACATGTCACCTGGAGATGATCATAGAGATGAAGACAACATGGTCACGATGGCGATGACAATCGAAAACGTCAGCAGGATGCTAACGGCGGCAGCGCCGCCATACTCCTTTCTATAAACGTAGTAGCCCGAGCACATGCCGACAAATCCGAACACAACACCGATGATCGACGCCAGGAGCCACGCGACGGCTTCCCCATAGGAACTATCCGTCGGCGAAACCCAGAGCATCAGGTAGCGGACACCGTAGATGGCGAGTACGGCATACAGCACAAAACCGCCCAACAACATCATCCATTCCATGCTCTGCTCCTTGTAGCTGGACACGACGAACTGGTTGTGATCGCGATCCACGCATACCGAACGTCGACTCTCCCGCAGCTTTTTGAAGCGCACCCGGTCTCTGGGCAGCCCACGTGAGGGTGGCGTCGGCGGTAACGGTCCGGATCACCCGCTCCAGCGACGTTAGCCTTGGTGGCGCGAGCGCCCCCGCGGGATAGTACTGATCCACCGCCGCCGTGGCGCTTGCACGGAAATTGCCGATGGTAACGTGAACAACGTCGCTGCGACAGGAGCCAGCTCAGCCATGCGCCGGCTATTTTCCGCGCCCAGCAACGCCTCACCCATCTCTAGGCACCCACCGCGTGGAAACCATTGGCCAGCGTAGGCAGCCAAGTGATCACGGAACCTACGGACATGGTCTAGATCCGCCCTCTCCGACGCAGCTCGGGCGGATGGTCGTCGACGGGTGACATTGGCCTTAGCGAGTCTGCGCTTCGGGCGCCGGGCGCCAGATGCCGGCTTGGTAGCGAAAGGAGATCGGAGATAAATTTGAGCTGCCCGTCGACATACCAGGCCGAAGCCGCGGTAGCGCAGCTGTTGAGTTTGCGAACGACCGACCAGCGACCGGAAGATGCTCGCGCACGGCGAACGCCATGTGCTAATACGTCCGGTGGCATTTGGTCAGATCCAGCCCGACCTGAGCGATCAGCACCACGTCCTCCGGGAGCTTGTCGAGGGCGGCGCGCGTGCCGCCGGCCATGTCCGGCTCCGGCAAGCGGCTTCCGGCGCCACAGAGCGACCGCGTTACTTAGGCAACAGCACCCACACATTACCGCGCTGCTTCATCTGCCCCGCATACTCGGCCGCATTGCCACCGAAGCCGAAGAAGAAATCCGCCCGCACCGCACCGCGAATCGCGCCGCCGGTATCCTGCGCCATCATCAGGCGCTGGATAGGCGCACTCGTCGCCGGATGCGTGGTCGCCAGGAACAGCGGCGCGCCCAGCGGCACCTGTTGCGGGTCGACCGCCACCGAACGCTCAGGCGTCAAGGGAACGCCGAGCGCGCCCTTCGGCCCGACACCCGGATCCGGCAGGCGCTCTTCGCGGAAGAAAATATAGCTCGGGTTGATATTGAAAAGCTCCTGGCGCCGCGCCGGGTGGGCCACGATCCACTCCTTGATGCTCTGCGCCGAGACGCCGTCGGCGGGCAACTCTCCCTGCTCCACCAGCCAGCGCCCGATGACTTTATAGGGATGGCCGTTCTGGTCGGCGAAGGCGACGCGCACCGTCTCGCCGGTCTCGTCGATGCGCACGCGCCCCGAACCCTGCACCTCTAAAAAGAATGCCTCGACCGGATCGTCGACCCAGACCAGTTCCTTGCCGTTCAAGGGCGCGCGCTCGATGTCGGCGCGCGTGCTGTACGGGACCACGGTCTTGCCGACCAGCCGTCCGCGCAGGCGCATGTTCTTCAGGCTCGGATAAGCGCCAGCCAGGTCGACCGTGATCAGGTCGTCCGGCACCCGGTACAGCGGCGTCTGGAAGGCGCCGCCGCGCTTGCGCGATCCGCGCAGCATCGGCTCGTAATAGCCGGTGATCAGGCCGGTATCGGCGCCGTCGGGCATGCGCATCTGGTTCGGGACGAAATACGTTTCGAAGTAGCGGCGGATCGCACTGCCATCGCCCGCGTCGACGGACGCCGCGGCCGCACACGGCGCACTCCACTGCGGCTTCTTCGCCAGTACGCGACAGGAAGCCGTGAACGCCGGCCAGGCCTGGCGCAGGTCGTCCTGCTGCCAGCCGGGCAAGGACTCGAACGACACCGGCGTCATCGGCGGCACGGGCGGTACGGGGATGGCGACCGGGCCGACCGGCGGTGGCATGACGATGTCCGGCTGCCTGGATGGCGTCGGCGTCGGCGGCGCCGGCGGCACCGGCTGCGGCTTCACCGGCGCGGGCGGCGGCGTGCTGCAGGCGGCCAAAAGAAGGGCGACGAGGGCTAACGAGCTTGGTACACTGCGACGTATCGATTGCATAAGGACAGCCATGTGGATCTTGATGTTGGAAGTGGGCGCGGCGTTTTTCCTGCTCGTGTTTATCGTCTGGTGGACGATGTTCTCGGGCCGGCCCGAGAACCGCAAGCGGCCGCTGCGCGAGGACAAACAGGCCCTGGGCGAGCCGCCGCGCGAGCAGTAAAGCGCGAGCAACAGAACGCTGTCAGTGCAGCATGCTCGGCAGCGTGAGCACGAATTCCGGAATCTTGACTTCGAAGCGGTGCCCATCCTCGGCCACGCAGAAGTATTCGCCGTGCATCGAACCCTGCGGCGTGGCCAGCGGCGTGCCGCTCGAGTATTCGAACTGCTCGCCCGGCTTCAGCAAAGGCTGGTGCCCGACCACGCCCAGGCCCGCCACTTCCTGCACCTGGTTGTTGGCGTCGGTGATGATCCAGTGGCGCGAGATCAGCTGGGCCGGCACTTCTCCCGTGTTGCGGATCGTGATCGTGTAAGAGAACAGGTACTCGTCCCGCTCCGGCTTGCTTTGCTCGGGCAAGTACTTGGTGCGGACGGTAACGGACATATCGTAGGCGGCCATCGGCTTCCTCTTCTTCTATTAGTGGAGACGCATGTGCGCAAAGGGCCATGATACCGCGTGCGGGAAAATCGGGTCGCAAGCGCGGGCTGCGCGCATCCCTGCCAGCTCGGCGTAAAATAGCGGCTTCACCCAACCGCAGCGCCACGCAGCGCCACGCAGCGCAACTTACTTATGACCACCTACCGCATCGCTCCCAGCATCCTGTCCGCCGATTTCGCCCGCCTGGGCGAGGAAGTCCGCAACGTCGTCGAAGCAGGCGCCGACATCATCCACTTCGACGTGATGGACAACCATTACGTGCCAAATCTCACCATCGGCCCGCTGGTCTGCCAGGCGATCCGCCCGCACGTGCAGGTGCCGATCGACGTCCACCTGATGGTGAAACCGGTCGACCGCATCATCCCCGACTTCGCCAAAGCCGGCGCCAACATCATCACCTTCCACCCGGAAGCGTCCGAACACATCGACCGTACGCTGCAGCTGATCCGCGACCACGGCTGCAAGGCCGGCCTCGTGTTCAACCCGGGCACGCCGATGCACTACCTCGAGCACGTGATGGACAAGATCGACATGATCCTGATTATGTCCGTGAACCCCGGCTTCGGCGGCCAGTCCTTCATTCCGGAAGCGCTGAAAAAAATCGCGATCGCGCGCCGCCTGATCGACGAATCGGGCCGCGACATCATGCTCGAGGTCGACGGCGGCATCAAGGCCGAGAACATCGCAGCCGCCGCCGCTGCCGGCGCCGACACCTTTGTCGCCGGCTCGGCCATCTTCGGCAAGCCCGACTACAAGGCCGTGATCGACGCCATGCGCGCCGAACTGGCCACGGTCGGCAAATAATGCGTCCGGGCGCTGCGGCCATCCGGGCCGCCATCATCGATCTCGACGGCACCATGCTCGACACCGTGCCCGACTTTGAACTGGCCCTGAACGGCATGCGCGCCGATTTCGCACTCGCGCCGATCGGGCAGGACGTCATCAAGCCCATGGTCGGCAAGGGTTCGGAAAAGCTGATCCGCGACGTGCTCGCGCTCGACTACGACAGCGCGCGCATCGACGCCGTCTTCGACGAGGCGATGGCCGCCTACCAGCGTCACTACCTCGCCATCAATGGCGAGCGCAGTGTGCTGTACCCGGGCGTCATCGAAGGCTTGCAGGCCATGCGCGACCTCGGCCTGCGCCTGGCCTGCGTGACCAACAAACCCATCGCCTTCGCCACGCCGCTGCTGGCGCAAAAGGGACTGGCGCCGTATTTCGAGCTGGTCTATGGCGGCGACTCGCTGCCGCGTAAAAAACCCGATCCCCTGCCCCTGCTGCAGGTGTGTGCGGATTTCGACCTGGCGCCGTCCTCCGTGGTGGCGATCGGCGACTCCTCGAACGATGCCGAAGCGGCGCGCGCAGCGCGTTGCTTCGTGCTCACTGTGCCATATGGTTATAACCACGGAAGGCCTGTGCAAGACATCGATTCCGATGGTATAGTTAATTCGCTTCTGGATGCCGCCGAGCTCCTTCGTGCGCACAACAGCACCCAAAACTAACTCATCTATACATGTTCTTCACTAAAAAACACACCGTCAACCAGACCGGCGCCCTTGAGGCCTGGCTGTGGCGACGCTGGCAATCCTGGGCTAACTGAACCCGTCTTGATTGCTGCCGGCTGCACATGCACCGGCAGGTTTTTTAACACCACCGCCGCCCATCCTCCATCTCGAACGCTGGCGGCCCGGAGAAGAACATGACCGAACTCGAATTCAAATCGCTGGCCAACCAGGGCCATAACCGCATTCCGCTGATCGCCGAAGCTTTCGCCGATCTCGAAACGCCGCTGACCCTGTACCTCAAGCTGGCCCAGTCGCAGAACACCGGCAAGAACACGTTTTTGCTCGAATCGGTCGTCGGCGGCGAGCGCTTCGGCCGCTATTCCTTCATCGGCCTGCCGGCCAAGACGCTGCTGCGCAGCAGCGGCAACCTCACCGAAATCGTCACCAACGGCGTCGTCACCGAAACGCACGAAGGCAATCCGCTCGACTTCATCGAAGCATTCCAGGCGCGCTTCAAGGTCGCGCTGCGTCCGGGCATGCCGCGCTTCTGCGGCGGCCTGGCCGGTTACTTCGGCTACGACACGGTGCGCCATATCGAACGCAAGCTGGCCGGCAAGGCGCCCCACGATACGCTCGGCCTGCCCGACATCCAGCTGATGGTGACCGAAGAACTGGCCGTCATCGACAACCTGTCCGGCAAGCTCTACCTGATCGTTTATGCGGACCCGGCGCACCCGGAAGCCTTTGCGAAAGCGCGCCAGCGCCTGAAAGACCTGCGCGTGATGCTGCGCCGGAGCGTCGATGCGCCGGTCACGACGGCGTCGGTGCGTACCGAAGCGGTGCGCGAATTCAGCAAGGAAGCGTATTTAAAAGCGGTGGCGACGGCCCACGAATACGTGATGGCCGGCGACCTGATGCAGGTGCAGATCGGCCAGCGCATCCGCAAGCCGTATGTCGATTCGCCGCTCTCGCTGTACCGCTCGCTGCGGTCGCTGAATCCGTCGCCGTACATGTACTACTACAATTTCGGCGACATGCAGATCGTCGGCTCGTCGCCCGAGATCCTGGTGAGGAACGAAACCTCGGCCGCCGGCGAACGCAAGGTCACGTTGCGCCCGATCGCCGGCACCCGTCCGCGCGGCTCGACGCCGGAACGCGATGCCGAGCTGGCAACCGAGCTGCTGGCGGACCCGAAGGAAATCGCCGAGCACGTGATGCTGATCGACCTGGCGCGCAACGACATCGGCCGCATCGCCGACACCGGCACCGTCAAGGTGACCGACCGCATGGTCATCGAAAAATACTCGCACGTGCAGCACATCGTCTCGAACGTGGAAGGCGCGCTGAAGGAAGGCATGTCGAACCTGGACGTGCTGCGCGCGACCTTCCCGGCCGGCACGCTCACCGGCGCGCCGAAAGTGCGGGCGATGGAAATCATCGATGAGCTGGAGCTGACCAAGCGCGGCATCTACGGCGGCGCCTGCGGTTATCTCTCCTTTGGCGGCGAGATGGACGTGGCGATCGCGATCCGCACGGGCGTGATCAAGGACGGCAACCTGTACGTGCAGGCCGCGGCCGGCATCGTCGCCGACTCGATCCCTGAAATGGAATGGCAGGAAACCGAAGCCAAGGCGCGCGCCGTGCTGCGCGCCGCCGAACAAGTGCAAGACGGACTGGATGGGGAGATCTGACATGCTGCTCATGATCGACAACTACGATTCCTTCACCTACAACATCGTCCAGTATTTCGGCGAACTGGGTGAAGAAGTGCGCACCGTGCGCAACGACGAAATCACGCTGCAGGCGATCGCGGAGATGAAGCCGGACCGCATCTGCATCTCGCCCGGCCCGAAGGCGCCGCGCGACGCAGGCGTTTCGGTCGCCGCTATCCGCGAGTTCGGTGGCAAGCTGCCGATCCTCGGCGTCTGCCTCGGCCACCAGGCGATCGGCGAAGCCTTCGGCGGCAAGATCGTGCGCGCCAAGCAGGTCATGCACGGCAAGACCTCGCTGATCGCGCACACCGGGGAAGGCGTGTTCAAGGGCATCCCGAGTCCCTTCACCGTGATCCGCTACCACTCGCTGGCCATCGAGCGTGCGTCGCTGCCGGCCTGCCTGGAAGTGACCGCCTGGACCGACGACGGCGAAATCATGGGCGTGCGCCACAAGGAGTTCGATATCCAGGGCGTGCAGTTCCACCCCGAGTCGATCCTGTCCGAACACGGCCACGCGCTGTTCAGGAACTTCCTCGAAGGTTGCTAGTCCCTATCGGGCCGTATCGCCAGCGCGGTGCGGCACACCATCAAGCTACTGGAACGCCCATGAAGATCACCCCACAAGAGGCGCTGCTGCGCTGTATCGAGCACCGCGAAATCTTCCACGACGAGATGCTGCACCTGTTCCGCCAGATCATGTCGGGCGAGATGTCGCCGACCATGGTCGCGGCGCTGACCGTCGGCCTGCGCGTGAAGAAGGAAACCATCGGCGAGATCACGGCCGCCGCGCAAGTCATGCGCGAGTTCTCGACCAAGGTGCCGATGGCCGACACGACCAACCTGCTCGACATCGTCGGCACCGGCGGCGACGGCGCCAACACCTTCAATATTTCCAGCGCCTCGATGTTCGTGGCCGCCGCAGCCGGCGCGCGCGTCGCCAAGCACGGCGGGCGCAGCGTCTCGTCGTCCTCGGGCAGCGCGGACCTGATCGAAGCGCTCGGCGCCCACATCGACCTGAAACCCGAGCAGATCGCGCAATCGATCGCGCAGACCGGCATCGGCTTCATGTTCGCGCCGAACCACCATGCGGCGATGAAGCACGTGGCGCCGGTGCGCCGCGAGCTGGGCGTGCGCAGCATTTTCAATATCCTCGGGCCGCTGACCAATCCGGCCGGCGCGCCGAACATCCTGATGGGCGTGTTCCACCCCGACCTGGTCGGCATCCAGGTGCGAGTGCTGCAGCGCCTCGGCGCCCAGCATGCGCTGGTCGTCTGGGGCCGCGACAACATGGACGAGGTGTCGCTGGGCGCCGGCACCCTGGTCGGCGAGCTGGTGAACGGCGAGATCCGCGAATACGAAATCCACCCGGAAGATTTTGGCCTGTCGATGATCGCCAGCCGCAACCTGAAAGTGGCGAACACCGAGGAATCGAAAGTGCGCGTGATGGAAGCGCTGCGCGGCGAGCCGGGACCGGCCACCGACATCGTGGCGCTCAACGCCGGCACCGCGCTGTATGCGGCGGGCGTGGCCGCGTCGATCGAAGAAGGCTTGGCCAAGGCGCGTGCTGCCATCGCGTCCGGCGCGGCCATGGCCAAGCTCGAGCAGTTCGTCAACGTCACGCGCCAGCTGGGCGCCCAAGCTTGAAGGAGCCTTCATGTTCGGAATCCACGACCTTCCCCTGTTTGTGATTTCCGGACTGCTCCTCAACATCATGCCGGGGCCGGACTCGCTGCTGATCATGACGCGCAGCGCCACGCAAGGCTGGCGCGCCGGCTGCGCGGCGGCGCTGGGCATCGGGACCGGCACCCTCGTCCACATCTTCGCCGCGGCGCTCGGGCTGTCGGCCGTGCTGGCGACGTCCGCCACCGCGTTCACGGTGGTGAAGCTGGTCGGTGCGGCTTACATCCTTTATATGGCGGTCGGGCTGCTGCGCAGCCGCAGGCAGGATGGAGAAGCGCCGCCGCTGGTGCTGCCGGTCCTCCCCTACCGCACCATCTTCGCCCAGGGTTTTCTCACGAATGTGTTGAACCCGAAGGTCGCGATTTTCTTCCTCGCCTTCGTCCCGCAATTCATCACCGCCGACGCGCCGAACAAGGCACTGGCCTTCATCGTCCTCGGCTGCATTTTCAATGTCAACGGCATGCTGTGGTGCGGCGCCCTCTCCCTCGCGACTGCCAGGGCCAGCGCACGCATCAAGCTCAGCCCGGCCGTCTCGCTCTGGCTCAACCGCGTCACCGGCGGCCTGTTCGTCTGGCTCGGCGTCAAGCTGGCGCTGGCCAAGTCTCACTAAAGGTTTTTAAGCATGTCCGATATCCTGAATAAAATCCTGGCCGTCAAAGCCGATGAAGTGGCAGCCGCCAGGAAGCACCGCGATCTCGCCAGCCTGCGCCGCGAAGTCGAAGGCGATGCAGAACTGCGTGCCGGCATCCGCGGCTTCGAAGCGAGCCTGCGCAAGAACATCGCCGCCGGCCGCGCCGGCGTGATCGCCGAAGTGAAAAAGGCCTCGCCCTCGAAAGGCGTGCTGCGTCCCGACTTCCGTCCGGCGGCCATTGCCGAAAGCTACGCGGAGGGCGGCGCCGCCTGCCTGTCGGTGCTGACCGACGTGAACTTTTTCCAGGGCAGCGTCGAGTACCTGAAGCAGGCGCGCGCAGCCGTCGAGCTGCCCGTGATCCGCAAAGACTTCATCGTCGACATGTACCAGGTGTACGAAGCGCGCGCGATGGGGGCCGATGCCATCCTCCTGATCGTCTCCGCGCTCGATCACGGCCTGATGGCGGAATTGGAAGCCTGTGCCCGGGAACTTGGCATGGATGTGCTGGTCGAAGTACATGACGGTGATGAGTTGACCGCAGCCCTGAAGCTGAAAACGCCGCTGGTCGGCATCAACAACCGCAACCTGCGCACCTTCGAGGTTTCGCTGGACACCACCATTGGCCTGCTGCCGCGCATCGGCAGCGAGCGGCTGGTCGTGACCGAATCGGGAATCATGGTGCCGGGCGACGTGCAGCGCATGCGCGAGGCGAACGTGCACGCGTTCCTGGTGGGCGAGGCGTTCATGCGTGCGGCTAGCCCTGGTGACGAACTTCGACGATTATTCGACTAATCATGATCACTTCCATCCGCACCTCGGCTAGCTTCCTTCTACTACTGGCAGCTTTGGGCGGATGCAGCGCGGTCCAGCCCGTCGCTTCCACTGCCAGGCGCCTCGTCGCCGCGATTCTTCCCACTCCCCACACCGAGGCGCCCGTCGCGCGGCCCTCCCCTTCGCTCGACGCCTACAAGGCCGAAGTGGCGCAGCACGTCATGCGCGCCAACAGCGGACAGACCTTCAGCGGACGCTTGCCGCCAATGCTGCCGGCGATCGTCGTGGTCAATATCACGGTGGGGGAAGACGGGGAGTTGCAGGATGTCGCCGTGCAGCGCTCGCGCGACCCCGATGCCTCGAAGGTGGCGGTGGCCTCGATGCGGCGCAGCGGGCGCCTGCCGCGGCCCGTGAACCTGCTGGCGGCGAACATGCGGGCGCTGACGTTTTCGGAGACGTTTTTGTTTGACGACCAGTATCGGTTTCAGTTGCGGTCGCTGGCCGGGCCGCAGTGATCAGGTTTTCCGCCGATGCGGCAGAGGCGCGACGTCGGGTATGCCGGAACACGAAAACGCATGGGCATGCCCACCCTACGTTACGCCACTGCCACGGACGTAGCACACCGTAGGGCGGGCATGCCCGCGCGTTCGTACCGCGGATCAAGCGCGCAGCGTCCGCGGTGGCAATTTACCGCCCCAGCACGTTCAACACCGCCATGCTCATCGCCCGCGCGGCCGTCTTGATCGACGGTTCCGGCACCGGCGCATAGAACGGCGAATGGTTGAAGGCGATCGGCTTGCCGCCTTCGCGCGACGCTTCCTCGACCATCTTCGGGTCATACACGCCGGTGAAGAAGAACATCGACGGCACGCCCTGGTTGACGTACTCCGAGAAGTCCTCGCTGGCCGTGATTGGCGCCACGCGCTGGGCGTTGGCGTCGCCGAACGCGTCCTTGAGGACCGTTTCGGTTTTCGCGACCAGCGCTTCGCTGTTGACGACCGCCGCGCCGCCGCTGATCAGCTGTACATCCGGTGCCGGCGCGCCCGCCATCGCTGCCGAGGCCATCGCCACGCGGCGTACGCCGTCGAGCAGTTTGGCGCGTACCGCCGGACTGTACGAGCGGATCGTGCCGCGTACCTGCACGCTGTCGGGGATGATGTTGCCCACCGTGCCGCCCTGGATCGCGCCGATCGTCACTACGCCGAATTCCTTCGGGTCCTTTTCGCGGCTCACCACCGTCTGCACGTCCACCACGAAGCGCGCGGCGATCGCAATCGGGTCCACCGATTTGTCGGGCGCCGAACCATGGCCGCCGCGTCCCTTGAACACGATGTCGATTGCATCGGAATTGGAGGTGATGGCGCCCGCGTTATAGCCCACCGTACCGTAGGCCACCGGCGAGGAGTGGAGTGCGAACGCATAGTCCGGTTTCGGGAAGCGCTTGAACAGGCCATCGTCGAGCATTGCTTTCGCTCCCGAAAGCGTTTCCTCGGCCGGCTGGCCAACGAAAACGAGGGTGCCCTTCCACTGCGATTTCATTTCGACCAGGGCGCGCGCCGCGCCGAGCCAGCTCGCCATGTGGATGTCGTGGCCGCAGCTGTGGGCGACGAAACTTTCGCGCCCATCGCTGACCGTTTTTGCCCGGCTGGCGTAGGGCAGGCCGGTCTTCTCTTCCATCGGCAGGGCATCGAGCTCGGTGCGCACCAGCACCGTCGGCCCCGCTCCATTCTTGTACACGGCGACGACGCCGGTCTTGCCGACCTTTTCGGTCACCTCGAAGCCGAGTTTGCGCATCTCCACCGCCAGCTTGCCGGCCGTACGCACTTCCTGGAAGGCGATCTCCGGATGCGTGTGCAAGTCCTTGTAGACCGTGTCGAGCCAGGGGTACATGCCGTTGACGCGGGTGGTCACATCGTTTTTCAGCGGGGCGGGAAGCTGGGCCAGTGCCGGGACGGCGGCAAGGGCGAGGACGGCTGCGGCAAGCTTTTTCAAGGTATACCTTTCTAAAGGAGAGCGGAAAAGACACGAGACAGATCAGGCGCGCCGGCCGGACCCACGTAAAAATCAGCCCGCGCTCGGGCGCGGCAGCGCCACCGATTTCTTGCCGGCGACGGCCGGCGCCAGGGTAATTCCCGGCACCCGATCGCCCTGCAGCGTGAGGTCGAAGGCCATCAGCTCGTCGCGGCGGAAAGCGTGCACCGTCACCTTGTCGCCCACGCGGTAGCGCGACAGCAGCGCGTCGACGTTCGACGGATTGCCGTTGACGCGCAGTCCGTCGATCGCGATGACGACGTCCAGCGCCGACAGGCCGGCCTGGTGCGCGGCGCCGCCCTCGTGCACTTGCGTCAGCTTGGCGCCGACGGCGTCACGCCCGATGCCGGCGTCCAGCGAGGGCTTGCCGCTCTTGCGCTCGTCGACCAGCTTGATGCCGAACGGAGTAAACAGTTTGGCCAGCGGCAGGTCGTCCGTGCCGCGCACGAATTTGTCGAACAGGTTGCGCAGCTTCAGGCCGCTGACGTCGTCGAACAGCGCCTCCACCTCGCTTTCCGTCACGCCGCGCCCGACCGTCGGATAAAAATCGCGGCCGTAGCGTTCCCACAGGGCGCGCATGATGTCGTCCAGGGTCTTCGCGCCGCCGGTTTTCGCGCGAATGGTCAGGTCGAAGGCCAGCGCGATCAGCGAACCCTTGCTGTAATAGCTGATGATCGCGTTCGGCGAATTCTCGTCCTGGCGGTAGTACTTGCTCCAGGCGTCGAAGCTCGAATCGGCCACGCTCTGTTTGGTGCGCCCGCTGCCGCGCAGCACGCTGCCGACCGTTTTACCGAGCAGCTTGAAATAAGTCGCTTCCTTGATGATCCCGGCGCGCACCAGCATCAGGTCGTCGTAGTAGCTGGTAAAGCCTTCGAACAGCCACAGCAGCGGCGTGTAGTTCTCGACCTGCAGGTCGTAGGGCGCGAACACGGCCGGCTTGATGCGCTTGACGTTCCAGGTATGGAAGTACTCGTGGCTGCACAGGCCGAGGAATTTCAGGTAGCCCTCGTTCGGCTCGCCCGAGTTGATGGCCGCGGTGGTCGGCAGGTCGGCACGGGCGCAGATCAGGGCGGTCGAGGCGCGGTGTTCGAGGCCGCCGTAGCCGTCGCCAACGGCCATCGTCATGAAGACATAACGGTCGACCGGCGCCTTTTTCGTGACCGGCTCGAACAGGGCGATTTGCGCTTCGCAGATCGCCTTCAGGTCGGCCTGCAGGCGCGCCATGTCCAGGTTCGGCACGCGGCCGGTGATGACGATGTCGTGCTCGATGCCGCAGGCCTTGAAGGTGGCGAGCGCGAAGTCGCCCATCTCGACCGGATGGTCGATCAGTTCGTCGTAGTTGGCCGCGACATAGGTGCCGAAACCATAGCGCTTCGCGCCCAGTTCCTTCATCGCGGTGGCGACGCGCCAGGTTTTGGCGGCCGGGTCGGCTGGTCTCTGGATATCGACTTCGTGGGCGCCCTCGTCCTGGCCAAGCACGCGCAGGAAGACGCTGGTGCCGTTGAAGAAGCCGTGGGTCTGGTCGAGGTGGGCGGCGCGCACCGACAGGTCCCAGGCATAGACTTCATAGTGCAGCGTCAGCGGACCGGCAGTGGGCGCCGCCAGCCAGGAATGTTTATCGCGCTTTGTGAGCGGCACCGCTGCGCCGTTCGATTCGGCCCGGATACGCACGATGTTGCGCGCGAACTCGCGGATCATGTAGCTGCCCGGGATCCAGGCCGGCAGCGCGAACACCTGTCCCTCAGGGGCGGGCGCCGCCACGGTGAGGGTCACGTTGAACAGGTGGCCCGCCAGGTCTTTCGGGACGATAGTGTAGTGAACTGCGCTCTGCTTTTTCTGGGCTGTTTTTTTCATGATCACGAAGGGAGACGGGCCGATTCCCGTAGTGTAACGGATTCGTACCCGCTGCCAACGTCAACACGTAGGGTGAAAGGCCGAGCCGTCCCCCTGGGCCAGGTCGGCTGGGGTATCGATGTCGCGCAGGATGCCCGGGTCATGCACCATGACTTCGATGACCGGCGCCGACTTGAGCAAGGCCCGCGCACCGTGCTCGCCCTCCAGCGCCAGCAACGCCGGCAAGTGGCGCGCGCCAAAGGCGACCGGATTCCCGCGCCGTCCCTCGAATACGGGCGCCGCAATGTCCGCGCCCTCCTCCAGCGCGGCGAGCAGCGCGCGCAGCGTCGACGGCGCAACGTACGGCATGTCGCCCAGCGCCACCAGCCAGCCGGCTGCCTGCGGCAGCGAGCAGGTAATTCCCTGCACCAGCGAAGCGGCCATGCCGCTGTCGGCTTCTCCGCACAGCGTGACTTCGCAGCCGAGCGCGCGCAAGGCGTCGGCCACGCCGCCATCCTGCGGCGGCACGACGGCGATTACACGGGGAAGAACAGATAACAGAGCGCGCGCGCTGGCAACGACGACCGGCTCGCCGCTGCCGAGCGGCTGCAGCAGCTTGTTGCGTACGCCAAGAGGATCGAAACGCCGCCCGCGCCCCGCCGCCAGCAGGATGCCGACAACATTCGCGACAGCCTTCACCGGGGAGTGACCTCAGGCCAGCGTCTGCGCCGCATCCTTGATCGCGGCGCGGATGCGCTGGTAGGTGCCGCAGCGGCAGATGTTGCCGCTCATGGCGCTGTCGATATCGGCGTCGCTCGGCGCCTTGTTGGTTCGCAGCAGCGCGGTCGCGCTCATCACCTGGCCGCTCTGGCAGTAGCCGCACTGCGGCACGTCGTGGCGGATCCAGGCTGCCTGCACCGCCTTGCCGACGGCATCCTGGCTGATTGCCTCGATGGTAGTGAGCTTGTGGCCGACCGCGCTGGACGCCGGCGTGACGCAGGAGCGGATCGGGGCGCCGTCCAGGTGCACGGTGCAGGCGCCGCACAGGGCGGCGCCGCAGCCGAACTTGGTGCCGGTCAGGTTCAGGTTGTCGCGCAGCGCCCACAGAATCGGGGTGGACGGATCGGCGTCCACTTGCATGTCGCGCCCATTGACGTTCAGCTGAAGCATTGCTTACTTGATCGAGCCGAGTTTCGCTTCCAGCGCCGGCAGGTCGACCGCGCCCGGAATGCGGGTGCCGTCGGTGAAGAAGATCGCCGGCGTGCCCTGGATCTTGAGCTTGTGGCCGAGTTCGACGATCTTCTCGTTCGGGGTCTCGCAATTGGCCGGCGCCGCGGGCGGCAGCTTGCCGTTGACCATCCAGTCGTCCCAGGCCTTGACCCGGTTCGGCGAACACCAGATGTTCTTCGACTTCACGAACGAATCATCGGACAGGATGTTGTACATGAAGGTGTAGATGGTGACGTTGTCCAGGTCCTTCAGCGTGGTCTGGCGCAGGCGCTTGCAGTAGCCGCAGTTCGGGTCTTCGAACACGGCGATCGTGCGCTTGCCGTCGCCCTTGACCTGCTTCAGCGCGGAGGCCAACGGCAGGTCGGAGAACTTGATCTTGGTGAGGTCGTCGATGCGGGCCTTGGTCAGGTTCTTCGAGCTCTTGGCCTCGTACACCTGGCCGATGAACAGGAATTCGCCCTTCTTGTCCGCATACAGGATGTCGGAACCGATGCGCAGTTCGTACAGGCCGCCATAAGGGGTTTCCGTGATCGAATCGATCTTCGCGCCGCCGAGGCGCGGCTCGATGTTCTTGCGGATGGCCGCTTCCGTCGTATTCTCGGCACCCACGCACGACGCCATCAGGGCAGTCGCGGCCAGTACGGCGATCTTGGTTTTCAACATCACTATCTTGTTCCTTAAAAATTACTGACCGAGGGCATGTGCCATCAGGCGACGCTTAATGAAGGGCAACTTATCGAGCAAGTTTAATCCCAAATTGCGTGCAACGCGCAAAGGTTCGAGGTTGGCGCCGAACAGACGCTCGAGTCCGTCGGTCGCAAGTTGCATCAAAAGAACATCTTCCTTGCGTGCGCGTGCGTAACGCGCCAACACGCGCTCGTCGCCGAGCTCCCTGTGTTCCTCGCGTTCGGCCACCACGCGCAGCAAATCGACGACGTCGCCAAAACCCAGGTTCATGCCGTGCCCGGCCAGCGGGTGGACGGCGTGGGCGGCGTCGCCGATCAGGGCCACGTGCGGCGCGGTGAGCGCGTGCGGGCGCACCAGCGCCAGCGGCACCGCTTTGACCGCTTCCGGCTGCAGCGGCTTCAAGGTGCCGAGCGGCTCGTCCGCATATTCGCACAGGCGCACGGCCAGTTCGCCCATCGACTCCTCCATCAGCGTCGCGGCCAGGGTTTCCGGCGCCGACCAGACCAGAGAAACGCGCTTGCCCGGCAGCGGCAGCAACGCGATAATGCCGTCGCTGCAGGTGAACCACTGGTGGGCGACGCCGTGATGCGGCTTTTCGCAGGAAAAATTGGTGACGATCGCCTTCTGGTGGTAGGAGCGGTAATCGATGCCGATGTCGCATTGCCCGCGCACCCAGGAATCGCGGCCGTCGGCGCCAATGACCAGTTTCGCATCGATGCGGCGTCCGTCTTCCAGTTCCACGGCCGCGCCTTCCGGCCCGCAGCGCAGGCGCGTGCCGCAGCCCTTGACGATCTCGACCTTGTGCGCGAACTTCAGCGCCGCGTCCAGCGCCGCGTTCAAGTTGCTGTCCTCGACGATCCAGGCCAGCGCCCCGGTGTGGGCGCCGAAGGCATCGAAGCCCAGCGTGCCGCCGTTCTTGCCGTCGCCATTGACCGCCATCGCATCGACCGGGGCTACCCGGCTCGCATCGAGCGCGTCCCACACTTTGAGGGAGTCCAGCAGGCCGTGCGCCGTATGGTTCAGCGCGTAGACGCGCACGTCCCAGGGGCGTTCGCCGCCGCTGCCGGCGCTGCCGTCGTTCTGCGCGGAAGTGGTGCCTGGCACCAGCAGCGTGACGCTGTGGCCGGCCTGGGCGAAGCCGAGCGCCGCCGTCTTGGCGATGGCGCCATTGCCGACGATGCAGACGTCGCTTCGAATGGATGCGATGGAGGAAGTAGGAGTCGTCATGGAGGGCATTATAGCGGCATGTCCACCCCGCACTTCAGGTGCCGCCGCCGCCCTGGCCGAAGAAAGTTGCAACGGGGCCTTGCAGAGCCGCGGGCGGCTGGCTATAATCATGCCTCTCTTGGCCTGGTAGCTCAGTTGGTAGAGCAGAGGATTGAAAATCCTTGTGTCGGTGGTTCGATTCCGCCCCGGGCCACCAAGAATATGCTTCAGGAAACGCCCACTCATGCAGTGGGCGTTCTCGTTTCTGGAGTCCGCAGCTGCGGTCCCTCTCCGGCTTCACACCTGCCAGCCCCGCAAGTCTTTCAAGCCGCCAGGCCCGTCACGGTCGCCGGCATCGCCCCCACCGCGGCACGCCGGAAGGTCGAGGGCGACACGCCGGTGTGCTCCTTGAAGAAACGGGAAAAATTGCTGGGCGCGGAAAATCCAAGGTCGAGTGCGACAGATGTCAAGGATGCGCCCTGGGCGATCAGCCGGCGCATCGCCTCTTCCACCCGGACGGCGCTCCAGAACACCTGCGGACTCGTGTTGAGTTGATCGCGGAACAGCGTAAAGAAGTGCGCGCGCGACAGACCGACCTGGTGCGCGATCTCATCGAGTGCGATCTTGTCGCTGACATGCTCGCGCATCAGCGTGATCGCGCTACGCAGGCGATGGTCGAGCAAGGGCGGCAGAAAGCGTTTTGGATCGACCACGCGTCCGCGCGCGGTGGCATCGATGGTGGCGCTGATCAGCTGCTCGACCAGGCCATTCAGGCCATCCCCGGGTTCGCGCGTCGACAGGATCAGGTCCAGCACCTGCCAGCAGGCCTGGCGCAAGCCGGCATCGATCGGAATGCGCGATGACGGGAAGAGGAAGGGACGACCGGTCGCCCGCCGCAGTTCATTGAGCCACTGCCGCGAAATCATAAACACCAGGAACACCGCCGGTCCGGTTCCATCCAGCCGCGTCATGTCGTGCGACTGATACGCATTGGTCGCCAGGCCCACATTTTCGTCATAGCCGACCACCTCGGCGCCTACGTTGGCCTGCGCCCGCGCACCGCCCAGCCAGAACACGATCTGCGATTCGGAATGCGCATGCGCCACCAGGTCGGTGCGCGTCTCCAGCACGATCGCCTGTCCAAACCTTCCTTCGTAGAAGGCATACGACTCTGCCATCTTGTCTCCCTTGCCAGCATTGCTGGTCATATTTATGTCCAAATTGTAATCGTGGCAGGCGGGCGATATCTGTCGTTCGAAAAAAGATATCAGACGCATTGATAAGCAGTGGGACCCGGCGATAAGCCCAGCCATGGGTTGATAAGCGCATGTGCCCGTTTGTTCCTAGACTCCGCCCACGGTCAGCGGTCCGAGCTTCAATCGGTCCCGACCGAATACCTGGAGGAATACATGCAAATCGCAACATATCAACTCGATGGACGCCGTTTCGTCGGGCTTGTTTCCGATGACCGCGAGCAGGTCACGCCATTCGCGCTTCCCGCGAACGAGGCGGCCGAAGGCGCCCTGGCGATCATCAAACTGCTGGCCGACGGCGGCGCGCTCCCCGCACCCACCGGGCAAGGGGTGCCGCTCGCATCGGTCCGGCTGCTGGCGCCGATCCCGGTACCACGCCGCAACGTCTGGTGCGTAGGCCGCAACTACCACGCCCACGCCAGGGAACTGCAAACCTCGGTATTCAAGGACAACGACGCCAATCCCGAAGCCTGGCCGATCGTCTTTACCAAGGTGCCCGAATGCGTCGTCGGGCCGTTCGACAAGGTCACGCTGCCGGACGCCGCGATCTCCGCGCAAATCGATTACGAGGCCGAACTGGCGGTGGTCATCGGCAAAGGCGGCAAGAACATCACCCGCGCCGACGCCATGGGGCACGTGTTCGGCTACACGGTGGTCAACGACGTCACCGCGCGCGACGTCCAGATGCGCCACCAGCAGTGGGACATGGGCAAGTCGTTCGACACCTTCTGCC
Organism: Telluria sp. AIW5; assembly: GCF_056680575.1. Taxonomy (NCBI): domain Bacteria; kingdom Pseudomonadati; phylum Pseudomonadota; class Betaproteobacteria; order Burkholderiales; family Oxalobacteraceae; genus Telluria; species Telluria sp. AIW5. The sequence continues at coordinate 154,332 of NZ_CM155289.1, forward strand.
CGATGGGCCCGTGGATCGTGACCGCCGACCAGCTCGATGGCACCAGGACCCGCGTGCGTTGCTGGGTCAACGGCGACCTGCGCCAGGATGGACCGACCGACAACCTGATCTTCGACATCCCGACCCTGATCGAGACGATTTCGCGCGGCATCACCTTGTACCCGGGAGACATCATCGCCACCGGCACCCCGGCGGGCGTCGGGCTGGGCATGAAGCCGCCGCGCTTCCTGGCTGCAGGCGACGTGGTGCGGGTCGAGATCGACGGCATCGGCGCCATCGAAAACCAGTTTATTTAAAAAAAGGAAAAATCACATGACTACCCACATCGTTGCAGGACTGACCGTTGAAGTCGAAGGCGAAGGCGCCGCCATCGTGTGCGTCCACGGCCTGGGCGGCTCGAGCAATACCTGGACCCCGGTGATGGCGGCGCTGCAAGGCCACCGCATCGTGCGCATCGACCTGCCGGGCAGCGGCCGCTCGCCAGTCCGCTCGCCAGCCGATTCCGGCGAACTCAACATCGCCAGCATGGCCGACGCGGTCCAGGCCGTGTGCCGCGAGCTCGACATTACCAAGGCAATTTTCCTGGGCCACTCGATGGGCACGATCGTGTGCCAGCACATCGCGACCCAAAACCCGCGGCTGGTCACCGGCCTGGCGCTGTTCGGCCCGCTCGTGTGCCCACCTGAGGCGGGACGCGCCGGCATCCTGGCGCGCGCCGAGAAGGCCGCCACCGGCGGTGCCGCCGCGATGCAGGAGATTGCGGACGCCATCGTGGGCGCCGCGACCTCGAAGGAAACCAGGGCGCAGCAGCCGGCAGTGCTGGCCCTGGTGCGCGAGAGCGTGATGCGCCAGACGCCCGAAGGCTACGGGCAAAGCTGCAAGGCGCTGGCGACGGCGCAGGCGGCGGCGATCGACGACATTTCGGTGCCGACCTTGCTGGTCACGGGAGACCAGGACGGGGTTGCGCCTGCGGCGAACGTGGCGGCAATGGCGGAACGTATCAAAGGCAGCGACATGGTGGTGCTGGAAGGCTGCGGTCACTGGACCACCTTCGAGCGTCCGCAGGAGTGCATGCAACAGCTGACGACGTTCCTGAGTTCTTCAAAATAACCAGGCCTGGGGGCCAGAGGAGACATAAAAATGAAGAAGATTGCAATCACCAATGTCACGATTTTCGATGGCAGTGGCGACGACGTATTCAAAGGCGAAGTCCTCGTAGAAGGCAGCCGGATCGTTGAAGTAGCGCATTTCCCGAACAAGGTGTCGGGCAGCGCCGACCAGCTGATCGACGGCGGCGGCAAGTTCCTGATGCCGGGCATGACCGAAGCCCACACCCACTTCTCGTGGAACGACCAGCCGACGCTGTCGGCCATCCAGTTCATGCCGCCGGAAGAACACATCCTGTGGTGCGTCGACGTGGCCAAGCGCTACCTCGACATGGGCTGGACCTCGGCCATTGGCGCGGCCGCCGCCAAGCCGCGGCTCGACATCGTCCTGCGCAATGCCATCACGGCAGGCCAGTGCGTCGGGCCGCGCTACCTGGCCGGCAGCCAGGAGATCGCCACCCTGGGCGGTCTCGGCGACAACACCCTGCCCCACCTGCCGTTCCAGGAACTGAGTTTCGGCCACATCGTGAGCGGCCCCGAGGAAGTGCGCAAGGCCGCACGCATGTTCATCAAGTACGGCGTGGACCACCTCAAGATCAACCTGTCGGGCGAATATATTGCCGGCCTGTCGGCCGAGCTGTCGCCGTTCTCGGACGAAGAAGTCGCCATGCTGACGAGCGAGGCGAAGCGCAACAACAAGCGCGTGGCGGCGCACGCGCGCTCCGACGAGTCGGTACGCCAGTGCCTGCGCCATGGCATCGACATCATCTTCCACGCCAGTTTCGCGAACGACGACACACTGGACATGCTGGAGGCGAACAAGGAGCGGCACTTCGTGGCGCCGGCCATCGGCTGGCTGGTGCGCACCAGCTTCAACGCGTCGGAATTCGGCATCACGCCTGCGATCGCCGAGCAAATGGGCTATCCGCAGGAACTGGAAGCGGCAGCGGCGTCGCTGCGCAAGATGCACAAGCGCGGCATCCGCATCCTGCCGGGCGGCGACTACGGCTTTGCGTGGATGCCGCACGGGACCAATGCCAACGACCTCCAGTATTTCGTGGACTACATCGGCATGACCCCGACGGAAGCGCTGGTCTCGGCGACCCGCCTCGGCGGCGACATCATGATGCGGCCGGATGAACTGGGCCAGGTGCGCCCCGGTTTCCTCGCCGACCTGGTGCTGGTCGACGGCAACCCGTTGCAGGACCTGCGCATCCTGACCGAGCCCGCCAGGATTGCGATGGTGATGCAGGACGGTGTGATCCACAAAAGCTTGCAGGACACCAGTCCACGCGCGGCGGCAATGCACGTCCCGGCGAGCGCAAACCCGGTGCTCGACAAGGGCGTGCAGGAAGCCGTCCCGGCTTGAATCGCAGCTTCAGCGCCCGCAGCGGTCCTGCTGCGGGCGTTTCCCTACCTGAACGAAAACCGACAGCGCCCCGGCCCCATGCCGCGGCAGCGCCGGAGGCTGCTGGTCGACAATGGAGATTGAATGAGTCTGAATAAACATGTGATGCGCAGTGCGGTCGCGATTGCCGCACTGGCCGGAACCGGTACCGCGCTGGCGGCCGAGTTCCAGGTGGCTAACCTGAACGCCCTGTACACGACCCGTTCCAGGGCCGATCCCGTGCTCGGCACCGGGACCGACGATGAGAAGCTGAAAACTTACCAGTTCGAATATTTCGCAGGGTTCAAGTACGGCGATGTGTACGTCGATGCCGAGCTGTTCAATGGCGAGAACGTCGGCGGCGCCGGCTCCGGCTCGTTCGGCGGCGACAGCCCCAACCAGAGCCTGCTGGTCTTCAATCCACGCCTGAGCCTGGGGAAGATCAGCGGCCGCAACCTGGCCTTTGGCCCGATTGCCGACGTGTCGCTGATCGCGCGCTACGAGCGCGCCAGTTATGCCGACTTCCGGTCCTACAACCACGGCGTCTCCTTCAACTTCACCGTGCCGGGCTTCGCTTACGTCGAATCGGGCATCCTGCGCCGCAATACCAATTTCTACAAGGGCGAGACGCTGTGGCGCTCGGTCCTGATGTCGAAGCCGTTCGCGGGCGAACGGCTGCGTTTCAACCTGCTCTCGCTGGTCAATGGAGCGGGTGCGAATGGCACCGAGGTATTCCTGCGCCCGGAACTGCTGTGGGCTATCGACGCCAAGGGCAGCTTCCAGGCCGGCCTGCGCTACGAAATCCATCGCTACAAGATCGAGGGACGGGACTATTCGCGCAACTCGCCCACCCTGATGGCGAAGTGGACGATGTAAGGACCGGCTCCGTGTTCGTGCGCGATGATCTTGCTGCTACGTATCCCCGCGTGGGCGAAGCCCACCCTACGGTAAGCGACGGCAACGGCTTAACTGACTGGCATTGGCCGGGACGCCTCGTTGCCCTGTTCCGGCAGCATCGAGCCGGTGGCGCCGTAGCGGACATGCCACGACATGGCCTCTTCCAGCACGTGCGGGGTGTGGCCGCCGCGCTGGTTCGCCGCAGCCACATACTCGCGCAGCATCTGGCGGTAGGGTTCGGCCACGCAGTTGTCGATAATGACCTGGGCGCGTTCGCGCGGCGCCAGGCCGCGCAGGTCGGCCAGGCCGATTTCGGTGACGATGATATCGACGTCGTGCTCGTTGTGGTCGACGTGCGGCACCATCGGCACGATGCTGGAAACCTTGCCGCCCTTGGCGACCGACTTGGTCGCAAACACGGCCAGGTAGGCATTGCGCGCGAAGTCCCCGGAGCCGCCGATGCCATTCATCATGTGCGTGCCGCCCACGTGGGTCGAATTGACGTTGCCGTAAATGTCGGCCTCGAGCGCGGTGTTGATCGCGATGATACCGAGCCGGCGCACCACCTCCGGATGGTTGCTCACTTCCTGCGGCCGCAGCACCAGCCGGTCCTTGTAGCGGCCGATGTCGCCGAACACCTGCGCGCCCTTGGCCGCCGACAGCGTGATCGACGAGCCGGAGGCGAAATCGAGCTTGCCGGCATCGAACAGGTCGAAGGTCGAATCCTGCAGCACCTCGGAATACATGCTCAGGTGCTGGAACGGACTGTCGATGAAACCGGTCATCACGGCGTTGGCGATGGTGCCGATCCCCGCCTGTATCGGCAACAGGCGCTCGGTCAGCCGGCCCAGCGCGACCTCGCGTTCGAAAAAGGCCACCAGGTGTGCGGCGATCGCCGCCGTGTCCTCATCGGCCGGCAGGATGGTCGAAGCACTGTCGCTTCTTTCGGTGATGACGATGGCGGCGATCTTTTCCAGGGGGATCATGATGGCGGGGGTGCCGATGCGGTCGCTCACCGTCATCAGCGGAATCGGCTCGCGTTGCGGACGATGTTTCGGAATAAAGATATCGTGCAGTCCTTCCAGCGCCAGCGGCTGCGCCAGGTTGATCTCGACGATCACCTTGTCGGCCAGGATCGCGAAGCTGGCGCTATTGCCCACCGAGGTGGTCGGGACGATGGCGCCGCTGTCGAGGATGGCGACGGCCTCGATGATGGCGATATCGATCGGCGCGATCTGGCCGGTGCGCAGCAGCTCGACGGTTTCGGACAGGTGGTGGTCCATGAACATCACGTCGCCGCGATTGATCGCCGCGCGCAGCGTGGAATCGGACTGGAAGGGCATGCGGCGCGCCAGGACGCCCGCTTCCGTCAGGACCTTGTCGACGTCGCTGCCGAGCGAGGCGCCGGTCATCAGGGTAATTTGCAGCGGGTCATGGCGCGCCCGCTCGGCCAGCGCCAGCGGCACTGCCTTGGCGTCGCCGGCCCGCGTGAACCCGCTCATTCCGACCGTCATGCCGTCTTCGATCAACGCCGCCGCAGCGGCGGCGCTGTTGATGCGCTCGCGCAAGAGCGGGTGGCGGATGCGATCCTGGTACTCGTCATGCATGGCAAATCCTTTTCAACGGCAAGAGTGGGAATACCGATCCCCGCAGCGCGAAGAACAGAGGGGTTCGCATGGCCGATGGCGCAGGATCATGCTGTATCCTTCGTGTCAAAGTGGAACGGTGTTGAAGCACAATTCACTAACATATGAGTGATTAAATCACTTGCATGTGAGTAAGTCAAGGCATGTCTGTCCGCCTGTGCGCCCGCCCATATTGTTCCGATTCACGACCCAGGAGTTACCGTGGCCAAGCGCTTCACCCACCGCAACCTGCCCCAGCAGCTGTTGAATGCGCGCGATGCGCTGATGGGGCATTTCCGTCCCATCCTCAACCACTACGGCCTGACGGAGCAGCAGTGGCGCATCCTGCGCGCACTCGATGAGCACGCGCAACTCGAACCGCGCGAGCTGTGCGCGCTATGCCAGATCCTCAGCAGTAGCATGGCCGGCATCCTGGCGCGCATGGAAGAAATCGGACTGGTTCAGCGTGTTCGCGTCGAAGCCGACCAGCGCCGCGTGCTGGTCAGCCTTGCGCCGAAGGGGGATGCGCTGATCGACGACATGGCCCCGCTGATCGAATTGCAGTACCGATACCTCGAGCAGGCGTTCGGCAAACATGCGCTGGAGTCGCTGTCGGCCGCGCTCGAAGGCTTCATCGCCGCCCAGGTCAAACCGGTGCAGCGGGTGGCGCTGCCGCCGGTGGGCTTGCCCGCCCCCGCTGGGTTGCAGGCGCGGGTGCTTGATCCGGTATGACCGGCAGGATCCGCAGTCAAATCACTTCCAGCGGCACCTTGCGTTTGGGGGGCGCAAAGGCGCGATCGAGCGCGGCCATGTCCTGCGGCGACAGCGGCAGGTCGAGCGCGAGGCGCAGCTGCCTGACGTGACCTGGCGTGCCGGCCTTCGGCAGCGCGATCATCCGGTCGTTGCGCAACACCCAGCGCAAGGCGATCTGTGCGGGCGTGGCGGAATATTGCGCCGCCAGGCGCAGCAGTTCGGGATCGCCGAGCAGGCGGCCCTGCTCGAGCGGGGAATACGCCATGATGGGAAGCGTGCGCTGCTGGCACCAGGGCAGCAGGTCGAACTCGATGCCGCGCCGCGTCAGGTTATACAGCACCTGGTTGGTCGCCACGGCATTCCCTCCAGGCAGGGCGACCAGTTCCTCCATGTCCGCCGTGTCCAGGTTGCTGACGCCCCAGTAACGGATCTTCCCCGCGCGCAGCAGTTCATCGAAGGCCGCCAGCGTCTCTTCAAACGGAACCGCGCCACGCCAGTGCAGCAGGACCATGTCGACGTAATCGGTGGCAAGCCGGCGCAGGCTGTTCTCGCACGCGGCAACCGTTCCGCGCCGCGTCGCATGGTGGGGAAGCACCTTGGTGACGATGAAGGCATCGGTCCTGCGGCCGCTGAGGGCCTCGCCGATCAGCTTCTCGCTGGCACCGTCGCCATACATTTCCGCGGTGTCGATGAGGGTCATCCCGTTGTCGATGGCGAACCGTATCGCATCGAGTTCGTCCCGACGCTTGGCCGGATGCTCGCCCATGTGCCAGGTACCCAGGCCGAGTACTGGCACTTGCTCCCCGGAAGGAAGTTGAGTGGTGCGCATGATTGCTCCTGTCGTGTTTGCGTCGCTCATGGCCGGTTTCCGGTGATCGCGCGCTTGCGCGGATGGCCGCGGCGCCTGGAGGCGACGTTCAGCTATCCGGGACTGAGGAAAGCATAACAAATCACCGCAGCGGTCAGCCATGTCGTCCAGGATCGCGTGCCGGATCAGGCTGGCCAGGATCCACCTGCTTTCTGAAAACAAGAGGGGAACTTAGCTCCGCAGCACCCGTCTTACTCTAACGCTATGCCTGACACCGCCTTCGGGCGATGACGGCGCGACATACGAGCGGCCCACCGGCCGCAGGCTGCGGAGCGACAGCAGCGGCCACGCGATGGGCGCCGAGGCGCTGCTGCGCTGGCAGCGCCCGGGCGGCCAGCCGGTGTCGCCATCCGTGTTCATCCCGCTTGCCGAAGAGACCGGACTGATTTTGCAGCTGGGCGAGTGGGCCATGGAAGCCGCATGCCGCCAGCTCGTGTCCTGGGGCAGCCGGCCGGAAACCGCGCACCTGACGATGGCGATCAATGTGAGCGCGCGCCAGTTCCGCGAGCCGGCGTTCGTCGACCAGGTAGTGCAGGTCATCGAGCGCACCGGCGCGGACCCACGGCGGATCAAGCTCGAGCTGACCGAGAGCCTGCTGGTAGCGAATATCGAGAATACGATCGACACCATGCACGCACTCAAGGAGAAAGGGATCGGCTTCGCGCTCGATGACTTCGGCACAGGGCCATGCACGGCTGCCGTGCATTCCAGGGTTACCTGTTCGGGCGGCCGGTGACGGCGGAGCAGTTCTGAGGCCGGCCTTGACTTCCGCGCGCCGCGCGCTAGGCTCAAAGTACCGACTATCCGCGGCATGAGCGTGGGGCGATTGTCAGTGGACGGCCGACTTTGACAGGAGGCTGCCATGAACGCACAGGAAAACAAGCGGCTGGTGATGGAAGGCTACCAGATGTTCCAGCGCGGCGATATCCAACACCTGCTCGAGCGCTATCACGACGATGCGCTCTGGATCGAACCGGAGGTGGAGCACGTGCCCTTCGCCGGTCCGCACACCGGCAAGGCCGAGATTGCCGGATTCTTCAAGGGCCTGGACGAGGCGATGCAGGCGCTGCGTTTCGAACCGAAGGAATTCATCGCGGAAGGCGACAGGGTTGTCGTCTCCGGCGAAGCAAGCTGGCTCGTCAAGAACACCGGACGCAGCTACGACAGTCCCTGGGTCCACGTGTTCACGCTGCGCGACGGTAAGATCATCCGCTTCGAGAATTACCAGGACACGGCCGCGGCCGAGCGCGCATTCCGGCCCGACCAGCCGGGACAGGCAGCGGCGGGGATGCCGATGCACCATTGAAAACGCTGCAAGAAGGTGCAGCAAAAACGCCACCTTTGCGGTGAATGCCGGTCACTTAAGCCGAAAACTGGCCTTCTTGCTGTGCACCACCGCCATTACGTCACCGTCGGCTGTCGCGTAACGTAGGGTGGGCATGCCCACGCGTTACGTTCGTCTCCTGCATACGTGACGCCGATCGTTCGATCACACGATATCCGGTGGCCAGGAACGCTTGATACGTGCTGTCAGACACAGTACAAGCTATTTGCCACGGTCGTAGGGTGGAGCATGTGTACATAACGCGTGGGCATGCCCACCCTACGTTATGCGGCTGCCAACGAAAAAAAGAGTGAGTTTGTCCAGAGCAAGCGCAAGCGCGCCTGTTACCACATCAGATCGTCCGGAATCTTGAATTCCGCGTACGGATCGTCCTCCTCCACCGCGGTCTCGTTCTTCTTGACCCGTACCACCAGCGAGGCGTCGCGCTCGGCAATCTTGTCGGCGATGACGCGCGGCACCAGTTCGGTGTTGTCTCCCAGGCGCACGATGACGAGGCGCCCGGCCATCAGGTGCTGCTGCACCGCGTTCGAGACGTGGATGCGCTCGATTTTGGTGCCGTGCGTGAAATTGTAGGCGACGTCGCCGTTGCCCTTGCTCTGGCGGTTCTTCTGCACCAGCTGGACGATCTGCGCCATGATCGCCTTTTGCCGGGCGGCGGCGTCGCGCTGGGCGTTCAGCTCGCGCGCGCGCTCGGCGTTCTTGCGCTGCAGCTCGGCGGCCGCGAGCTTCGCCTCGTCGACACTTTCCGTGCCGGTACGGCGCTCGATCTTCTTTTGCTTGCTCTTGTCCTGCTGAACTTGTTTTGCCTTGTTCTTGTTGACCAGGCCGGCCTTCAAGAATTGATCCTGCAACGATGCCATTGTCGGCGCTCCATTAATTAAGTGCGCCGGGACGGGCCGGCGCTGGTCACCCGCTAGCATAGCAAGGAGCGCGGCGCGAAACCAGCGCCGGGCGCATCCGGTTCGACTTCAGTTGCGCCCTGGCGGCAGCGGCAGGCCGTCGGCCAGCGCCAGCGCCATCAATGCGCTTTCCAGCACCACCCGCGCCTGCCCCGCCGCCAGCTCGAGCTGCGCATGCAGTTGCGCGTCCTCGGGATTGCGGTTCGCGCAGCCGGCGCTGTAGCGCTCGAAGCTGCCGACCATCAGCAGCAGATCGGTCAGGTGGCGCGGGCATTCGCAGGTGAGGCGGTTGCCCGCGGCCGAGATGGCGGCCAGCGCCTCCTCGTCGAAACGGGGCGGCGCGACGCTGGCGGGCGCCGCTTCCTGGGCCGGCAGGCGCTGTCCGGCCAGCGCCGAGCGGCACAGCAGCGCCAGCTCGCCGAGGTCGGCCGGCACGCGCGCGACCAGGTAGCCTTGCGCCCGCAGCGCGCGGATGGTGGCGCTGGCGCAGAACCGGTACAGCACGACGGTCGCCGCCGCGCCGGTGGCTTCGCGCGCCGCGGCCAGCAGGGGCATGGCGCTATCGTCGAGTTCGGACAGCTCGGCCACCAGGACCCGGACGCCGCTGATGGCGCCCAGCCCGGCGACCTGCTCGAGCCGGGCGCAACTGCCGCGCACCTCGAGCCCGAGGGCCTGGCGCTCTGCCGCCACGCGGCGCGCCAGGCTGGGCCCGACCAGCACGACCGGCACCGGGCCCGGGGCAACGCGCGCATCCGCCGCGTTGGCGGCCAGCATCGCCTGGAGCTGTTCGCGCGCCAGTCCCGCCAGCACGCCGATCGCGTGGCCCTGGTCGACCAGCTGTTTCAGCAAGCTCAGGCGTGCGACTTGCTCGGCCGAGTACAGGCGCTGCCCGTGCTCGGAACGCTCGGCCTCCGACAGGCTGTAGCGGCGCTCCCAGATGCGTAGCGTTTCGACCGGCAATCCCGCCAGCCGGGCGGCGGCCCCGCTGCGGTACATGATGCGGTCGCGTTCGGTTTTGATTGCTGTTGCCATGGATATTGTCCCGATGTTGTCCCGTTGAAGGGCCAGTATAGCGCGGCCGCCCTTGGACAAGCGCTACGATACGTCTTACATTGCGGGGAGCTGGCCGTGCCGCTTTCTATGTCCGGCGCCAACTGAATACGCGCATGAAACGCTTCGGCCTATACTTTTCCGCACTTACTTGAGAGGTCTGCATGCCGAATCTGGGCCTGGTCTGCATCACGAATTCAAAAGAGGTCCGCTACCGCACAGTCACGCGCACGCGCCTGCATGCGCAATCTCCCGATGCCCAGAACAAGATTCTGGACGACATCTATCGGGATAATCTCCAGACCTTCGACGCGGCCCTGCGCTACTGCCAGCGCGAGGGCATCTCGCTGTATCGCATCCCTTCCTCGATCTTTCCTTTTGCCGACACCGCGGAAGGCCTGGCGCTTCTGCGCACCCTGGCCCCGAGCCTGGCGCGCTCCGGCAAGCGCGCCCTGGAGGCCGGCATCCGGCTCGTCATGCATCCGGACCAGTTCGTCGTGCTCAGTTCGGACTCGCCCGATGTCGTCGCCAACAGCATTAAAATCCTGCAAATGCACGCCGACATCATGGATTTGCTCGAACAGCCGCGCTCGGCCTGGGCCCTGCTCGAAATCCACGGCGGCAAGGCGAACCGTGCCGATGCACTGGTCAGGTGCATCGCCGCCTTGCCCGATGCGATCCGGTCCCGGCTCGGCCTGGAAAACGACGAATACGCGTACAGCGCCGAAGAAATCCATGCCATCTGCCTGCGCAGCGGCCTGCCGATGGTCTTCGATGCCCACCACCACATCGTCCACGAAGACCTGCCCAGCTACGATCACCCGAGCGTGCAGGAAATGTTCTACAAGGCCAGAGACACCTGGGCCGAGCCGGCCCGGCAGCTGGTGCACATCTCGAACGGGCGCAGCGGTTTCAACGACCGCCAGCACGCCGACCTGATCGAGGCCATGCCGGCCTGTTATGCCCAGGCGCCCTGGATCGAGATCGAAGCAAAGCGCAAGGAAGAGGCAATCGACGGGTTGCGCCCCTGGCTGGCTTCACTCTGAACAAGCGGTGTATTGACGAATAGTTGCAAAAATTGCACCAAGACGGTGCAAGTTGTAACCGCATGTCCGCTTTTTGTCGAAAATTCTTACATTTTCTTTCAGAATTTTCCTGCAAATACATTTTCTTCCAAGTAATCAACGACATAGTTTGTTGGCACGGTTAATGCATTGGTGCAAATGTCGGTGAGGTACATTGCCGCGAACTATCGGCGCTGCGCGGAGTTCATAAAATTCCGACACGGCACCAATGTCTAAAACTTTGGAGGCGCATCAGATGATGAAGAAAGCACTTGTTGCATTGGCATTTTCGGGTATGGCGTTATCGGCTCAGGCCGGTGCATTGCTGTCGGAAGGTTTCGACGACGTCGGCGGTCTCGCAGCCAAGGGCTGGGTCCTGAACAACGCCAGCACCCCGGCGGGCAGCACCGGCTGGTACCAGGGCGACCAATCGCAGTTCCCTGCCCTCACCGGCGCGGCAGAGAGCTACGCCGCCGCCAACTACAACAATGCCGCCGTGGGCGGCAACCTCGCCAACTGGCTGATCACCCCAGAGTTTTCGACCGGCGTCAACGGCGCCATCGTCTCGTTCTGGCTGCGCGCAGGCGCGGCCGACGGCTACAGCGACCAGGTCGCCTTCGGCTTCAGCAACGGCAGCAGCGCCCTGAGCGACTTCGCCCTGGCTTCGCCAGTCACCGTCGGCACCGACGGCTGGCTGCGTTATGAGACGCGCGTCGGCGCAAGCGGCTCGGCCCGCTTCGCCCTGCAATACACCGGCGCCGCCGACTTCGCCAACTATGTCGGCCTCGACAGCCTGGTGGTGAGCGCAGTTCCGGAACCGTCGACCATGATGATCCTGTTCGCCGGCGTGATGGGCCTGACGATGTCGCGCCGCCGCAAGCGCGGCTGATCGCGACACGGTTTTTGCAAGCCGAAGCGTACAACGCTTCGCATACCTCGATACCAGGAGATAGTCATGTCCCAGAAACACAAGTCCGGCCAGCGCCTGCTGTGCGCCGCCGGCATCAGCCTGGCCCTGCTGGGCCTCGTCAGCCAGTCCGCCGTCGCCCAGGAAGCGCAAGACCAGCAAGTCCAGAGCATCCCGCTGCAATCGGTCGAATCGATGACCGTCGTGCGCGATCCTGAAACCGGCAAAGTGCGCGCCGCCACCGCCGAAGAACAGGCAACGCTGCAGGCGAAAGCATCGAAGCGCATGAGCCTGATGCGCGCGGCACCAAAGCCAACGCTGCAGAAATTCCACCCGAACGGCGCCCGCGGTGTGCGCCTGACCGACGAGTTCGTCAGCTCGGTACGCGCAGTACGCCAGCCGGACGGCAGCATCACGACCTTCGAGTCGCACGATGCAGACCAGTCCGCGGCTGTCGCCGGTCACGTCCACACCAACAAGGTTGAAACGGAGTAAACATGCGTACCCCTCAATTTTCGCGTACCGCAGCGCGCTCGCTGATCGCCGCCGCCTGCGCCCTGACCTGCCTGGCTGCCGAAGCCGCCACCATCACGATCCAGAGCCGCGATCCTGCCGGCTACGGCTTCAACGATCCGACGCCGGTTACCCCGGTCGGTGGCAACATGGGCACCACCCTCGGCCAGCAGCGCATGAACGTCTACCGTTATGTCGCCGACGTCTGGGAAAAAAACCTTCAGAGCGATGTCGAGATCACCGTCTCGGCCGGCTGGGACAACCTGAGCTGCGATGCGACCTCGGCCACCCTGGGCAGCGCATCGGCCTGGAACATCTGGCACGACTTCCCGGGCGGCAAACCAGGCACCTGGTATCCGCAAGCCCTGGCCAACAAGCTTGCCGGCGTCAACCTGAGCGAAGGCATGCCGGACGACGGCACGGGCTACGCCGGCGTCGACATCAAGACCCAGTTCAATGCACGCCTTGGCGCATCCGATTGCCTGGCCGGAAGCCCGTTCTACCTGGGCCTGGACGGCAATGCCGGCAACGAAGTCAATTTCGCTGCCACCCTGCTGCATGAACTCGGCCACGGCCTGGGCTTCTCGGTGGTGAGCGTGTACACCCCGCTGGGCTACCGCATCAACGCCGAAGGCACGTATTACGTGGAAAAAGGCGGCTTGCCAAGCATCTGGGAAGGCTTCATGTACGACAACACGGCCAAGAAGACCTGGCTGACTATGACCTCGGCCGAACGCGCCGCGTCGGCGATCAACCCGCTGCAACTGGCCTGGACCGGTCCGAACGCCGTTGCCGGCGCCGCCATGCTGGCGCCATTGCCGGTCGTGAAATCGACCAGCCCGGCCGGCGCCGTGCCGACCGCACCCTACAGCGCGTCGACCTTCGGCCCGGCTGTTCCGAAGACCGGCAACCTCGGCGTGCTGGCAACGATCGCCACCCAAGCCGGCGAACTCGGCCCTGGCTGCTCGCCGTTCAACGCAGCGAACGCCGCCGCCGTCAAAGGCAAGGTACCGCTCATCAGCCGTGGCGGTTGCACCTTCGCCGTCAAGGTGAAGAACGCGCAGAACGCCGGTGCAGTCGCAGTCGTGCTGTACAACAACGCGGCGGGCAGCTTCGCCCCGGGCGGCGCGGATCCAACCGTGACCATCCCGTCGATCGGCATCACCCGTGACGACGGTCTGACGCTGTCGGCAGCCGTTGCCGCAGCCAAGCCCTACGGTTCGCGTACCGCCGCCGGCGCCGTGACCGCATCGCTCGCGATCGACCCGAACCGCAAGGCCGGCGCCGACCTGGCTGGCCGTCCGCTGCTGTACACGCCGAATCCGCTGATCGGCGGTTCGTCGGTCTCGCACTGGGATGTTTCGGCGTTCCCGAACCTGCTGATGGAACCAAACATCAACGACGACCTGACCTTGAGCGTGGTGCCGCCGAAGGACCTGACGCTGCCGCTGCTGAAAGATATCGGCTGGTAATCGGTTCTCGAGGCTGAGCAGTCAATCCAACCGGGCGGATGACGCAAGTCACCGCCCGGTTTTCTTTTATTCTGCCGATCACACGCTGCGCTTGACGATCACCGCATCCAGGTATTCCGAGGGCACCACCAGCGAGGCCCCACCGGCCGTATTGAAACGCCCCAGCAGCTCGAGGATGTCGTGTTCCAGCAAAGCCTGTCCATGGCTGTCGAGCGCGCCGAAGGCCTTGTTCATCGGGCCATAAAAGTCGCGGAACACCTGCAGCCAGTGCGCGGCCGAGGTATAGCGGAAAACATAGTGGCGGCGCGCCGTGCGGATGTCGGCCGCGGCATCCCCGAACAATTCGCCCACATACGCCTCGGTACCCCACAGCAGCGGCGACATCACGCCCGCCGGCGGCGGCACCGCCTTGCCGATCACCTTGAACAGCTGGCCGATGAAACTGTCGGGCGTCCAGCTCGACAGGGCGATGCGCCCGCCGTCGCGCACCACGCGCATCAGTTCGCCTGCGCTGCGGACATGGTCGGGCGCGAACATCACGCCGAAGGTCGACATCGCCACGTCGAAGCTGCCGTCGTGGTAAGGCAGGTGCTCGGCGTCGGCCACCCGGAATTCGATGTCGAGCCCCTCGGCGGCGGCGCGCGCCCGGCCCTTCTCGAGCAGGGCGGGCACGTAATCGGTCGAGGTGACGCGCGCGAAGCGGTGCGCCGCCGCCAGCGTCGCGTTGCCGTTGCCGGCCGCCACGTCGATGACGGTCTCGCCGGCACGGATATCGGCCATCTCGGCCAGGGTCTCGCCGACGATCTGCAAGGTCACGCCGATGATGGCGAAGTCGCCGCTCGCCCAGGCCGCCTGCTGGCGCGACTTGATGGCGGCGTAGTCCGGTTGTGCCGAGGGTCGCGCGCTTGCAGCGCCCGGGGCCGATTGCGTTGTTTTGTCCATGGTGTCATCCTCCCATTGCGAGTTCGAGGGATCGAGAGTTGAAGAATTTTCAGTATGGTGCGCGCAGCCGGGGCCCGCTTGACCGGGCGTCGGCCCGTTTTGCCCGCGCATCCTGACCGGCCGTCCTGAGCGGCCCTCCTGACCGGCCGTCCTGAACGCCATGGAAACCGACACCCTGTCCGACGTGCTGCGCTCGGTCCGCCTGCGCAGCGCCGTCTTTTACCAGATCAGCTTTCCGGCCGTCTGGGCCGTCGAGGCGCCGCCGATGTGCGAACTCGGCCGGCTGCTGTTCCCGGACGCCGAGCACGTCATGGAATACCACGTGCTGACCAAGGGCGCCGGCTGGGCCTGCGTGGCCGGCCTGCCCCCGGTGCGCCTGCGCCAGGGCGACCTCATCATCCTGCCGCACGGCGATGCCCACGTGCTCTCGAACGACCCGTCGCTGCAGCCGACCCGCATGGACCCCGACTGGGTGGCCGCCACGCGCGACGCCCCGAAGCCGATCCCGATCGTGTTCCACTCGCAATATGAATTCTCCTGGGGCGAGCATGCGGTGCCTGGCGACACCGAACTGGTCTGCGGTTTTCTTTCCTGCGACCGCCACCCCTTCAATCCCCTCCTCGACGCCCTGCCGCGCCTGCTGCATTTGCCCGCCTCCAGCAACCCCGCGGCGCATGCCGAACTGGGGCATTTGGCCCTGCGCGCCGACCGCGGCCAGCCGGGCGCCGCCGCCCTGCTCGAGCGCGCCAGCGAAACCATGTTCATCGACGCCTTGCGGCGCTACCTGGAGTGCCTGCCGGCCGGCAGCACCGGCTGGCTCGCCGGCCTGCGCGACCGCCAGATCGGGCGCGCGCTGGCGCTGATCCACCGTGCCCCGGCCCGGCCCTGGACGATCGACGACCTGGCGCGCGCATCAGGGCTGTCGCGCTCGGTCTTCTGCGCCCGCTTCCTGCGCCTGCTGGGACAGCCGCCGATGCAATACCTGGCGCGCTGGCGCATGGAAGCGGCAGCCGGTTTGCTGCGCGGCGGACGTGCACCGGTGGCCTCGGTGGCGCTGGAGGTGGGCTACGAATCGGAAGCGGCGTTTGCCCGGGCCTTCAAACGCGAGACGGGGACGTCGCCGGCGCGCTGGCGGCGCATGCAGGCCGCGGGTTGAACCTTCGCACGCGCAAGAAATTATGGACGAGCAGGCAGTTCATGCTAAAATTCGCCGCCTTGGCCTGGTAGCTCAGTTGGTAGAGCAGAGGATTGAAAATCCTTGTGTCGGTGGTTCGATTCCGCCCCGGGCCACCAAGAACATCGTTCACGCAACGCCCACTCATGCAAGTGGGCGTTGTCGTTTCTGGGATTCGTAGTCCTTGTGTCCGGTCAATATTCGGTACTTGAGACGAACTGCGCCGGATGGACAAGATCGTTCAAGTGTCCCTTTAACTCGCAAAGATTCAAACATTCTCGTGTCAGACTGCCACACTGCCACACTGCAACACTGTCAGCCGCCGCATTCTTCACAGCGATAAGGATGCGGTGAAACCCCTCAGCAACCCCAGAAGGCATGGCACCGCATTCTCGTTACCGAAAGGCGGCTAAGTGCAGGTTGAATCACCGCCGACATGTGTCCGAAGATGTTGAAAAAAGGGTTTCGCTGCATTAGGAAGCTCTTGGGTCACGCTTCCAGTTCATTGTGCAGCAGCAGGCATTCCTCTCACTCTCATGAAGCACACTGCACGATTCGTCGCGGCTTGTCCCGAACCTCATCAACAAAAACTTGATCAGCAAGACGTTCGTACAGCCGCGATATCCGTTATCGCGGCCACGTTTGCGTACCTAAATCGTCGCCTGAAGTACTTATTCATTAGCCGATGTTACGAGCCAGGGCGGACAAGCCATTACAAAGTCACCTCGCGCAGACTTTAATAATTTGGGGTGACAGCGGTCGCCCTAACACTAGCATCTAAGCTAAAGTTACAATTGGTCCACATTGAGACCCTGCAATAAAGTATAGTCACCCATGAATGCGAGGCATCAAAGAACGTTGACCCGAACGACAGCTTCCTCGGGGACGTAGTAGAGCCGAAAACGGCTGCTCGTACTGCTCGAAGCCGCGCTAACGAAGCCGCTCCATCACAAGTCGCTGTTCAGGTCACGCTTTAAGCATGACCTTGCCAGCACCCGGTTTCTTCCATTTTATTGACGTTAAAAAAATTTAAGAATACGAAAAATTGTAAAGCGCTTCTCGTACCGGCCTCAATTTTTCTTAGGGATTAAGCCAGAGCTACCACCAATATTAATCTAAAGGACTACCGATGAGCCTCATCGACCAAATAAATAAAAAACGGCGCGAAATAAAGACTGATGGTTATCCAATGTCAATTAGCGAATGGACCAGCATGTATGAAAACGGAGAGCTAGATATTCATCCTGAATTTCAGCGCTTCTATCGGTGGACACCGTCGCAAAAAACTGGCCTTATAGAATCAATTTTACTCGGCATTCCACTTCCACCAATCTTCGTAAGCCAGAGGACTGACGGTGTGTGGGATGTTGTTGATGGCTTACAACGACTGTCCACTATCTTTCAATTTTTCGGTATTTTAAAAGATGAAAAAGGTAACAAGATCGAGCCTCTTGTGCTTCAATCGACGAAATATTTGCCGGCATTAAAAGATAAAAAATGGGACGACGACGATCCAGCCAAGTCTCTTCCAAAAGAATTGCAACTTGTAATTAAACGATCAAAACTCGCGACCAGCATTATTCTAAAAGAAAGCGACGAATCAGCGAAATATGATCTTTTTCAACGACTAAATACAGGCGGCTCCGAATTAAGTCCTCAAGAAGTGAGGAACTGCGTGCTCGTGATGATAAACAAAGTTTTCTTTGAATGGCTTAAGAGCCTTCCTGCATCAGACGCATTTTCAACCACGACGGCGCTTAGCGATCGCCCGCTGGAGCAAGCATATGACACCGAACTTGCATTACGATTTGTATTGCTAGCGCAAATTCAAGAGTCCGAAATAAAAGCAATTGGCGATGTTGGTGATTTCCTAACTGAAAAAATGACAGCGGTTTCACAAGATAAGAAGTTTAAGCGTGCGCCGGTCAAGAAACTCTTTGATGAAACATTTAAAGTCCTAGATGCGACACTGGCTGACGACGCCTTTAAGCGTTACAACATCAAAAAGAGCCGACACGAAGGCGGATTTCTCTTGTCCCTTTTTGAGGTAATAGCACTAGGTGTGGCCTACAATATTGGCGCGGGCACACTCTGCGATGAGAATGAAATTGTAGATCGTGCTCGCTCGGTTTGGAACAACAAGTCCTTTACGGAATGGGCGAGTTCTGGAGTAAATGCTTCAAGGCGCCTTCCTCGTTTAATTCCGTTCGGCAGAAATCTCTTCCACAAATGAGGCTTTGAATGATTCGTACTACTGATCAGCTTATTGACCGAATTGCAGAGGAGCTCGTCTGGCGAAGAAAAGAGTTAACGGAGCTGCGATCCATGGCTCAAGAATATGACGGGCAGCTACGATCACGGGTTATAATCCGATCAGCGGTCGCACTACTTTATGCACATTGGGAGGGCTTTGTAAAAAAAGTATCATCATATTATTTAGAATATGTAGCCTCCCATCGCCTACCATATCGACGTCTTACCGCAAATTTCGTAGCGCTAAAACTTAAATCGAAATTTATTGAACTTTCAGCTAGCGAAAAGATTTCAGGCGGAAATTTACTGGCAGATTTTTTCTGCACCTCATTAGACCAGCAATCGAATGTTCCATATCGGAATGTCGTAGATACTAGATCCAATCTTTCATCTACTGTTTTGCTTGATATTCTTTCGGCGTTGGGATTAGATCATGCCCCGTTTGCGACACGTTTAAATTTCATTGACTCCAACCTAGTGAATCCACGCAACCACATCGCACACGGAGAAGAAATCGATGTGACTGTAGCTGAATATCTTCAGTTGCATGATGACGTAATTGTATTAATTGAGACGTATCGCAATGAGATTGAAAACTCTTCCGTACTTAGGCGATTTGACCGGGGTGCATGACCCATTGTCGACACTTCCCTGGTGCAAGCGCCACTCCAGCGCAACAAGCGCGAGGAAGCCGAGGCAAAGACTATAACGCTGGCGGTGACGACGACGAAGGCATTGGTGACGGCGACAAAATCCAGATGGCGAAGATGAGCGCTCCACCATAGATGAGATATACGGCTATGACGATTGGGAAGACGAGTCAGAAGCTGCACTGGATCAGGTGCTCAAGATCCAGGAAAATTCTTGATAAGATGATTGCGATTGTCCCTCGCCGGTCTATTCGTATGGAATTCACGGAAAATTAGGCACAGCCTAAGCCATCGCCTCAGGAAGATACCTCGCCGGATCCGTTCCGATGCACCGGAACCGGCCGGTCCGTCGCCGGTCGACTGTGCAGGTTCGCGGCATGCGCGACCACGATATTTGTTGACGAAATACGGTATTACCAGACAGAACCGCCGCACGATGCCCGAGCGGGTTTGGCATCGTTTTGTGTCGGGAACGATCCATGCTAATTCCCGGGCAGGCGTAGAACCTTAGTCCGGCAGATCGATTACGTCATCGCAGGCGGGGCGCGAAGATTGAAAATCCTTGTGTCGGTGGTTCGATTCCGCCCCGGGCCACCAAGAACACTGTTCACGCAACGCCGATCCGTGCAGATCGGCGTTTTGCTTTGTGGATTCCGCAGCCCTTGTGTCCGGCCCATTTCCGGACCTTCATCCCTCGATCAACGCGTCGGCTCAAGTGGCCGCACGGTCTCGACTATATCAAGCTGTGTGCCCTGATCGATGCAGTTTCTGGATTCCTGACGAACGCAGTCGTTGTGCCCGCTACGGTAGGCTTGCAGCATACGCACGCCCGTGCGATGGGAGAGTCGATCATGCATCACATTCGTTGCGGCACCGGCAAGCCTTTGCTACTGATTCATGGCCTTGGCGGCCATTGGAAGAGCTGGAATCCAGTTCTGGCCGATCTCGCGACGAGGCGCGAAGTCATCGCGGTGGACCTGCCCGGCTTTGGCCAGACGCCGAGGCTGGCCGGCGAAACCTCGATCCGTACCCTGGCCAATGAGACCACCGCCTTCCTCCATGCCCATGGCTTGAGCGGCATCGATGCAGTCGGCAGCTCGATGGGTGCGCGGCTGGTGCTGGAGCTGGCGCGGCGCGGTGGGATCGTCGGCGGCGTGGTAGCGCTCAATCCAGGTGGTTTCTGGCAGGGATGGGAGCGTCACGCGTTCTTCAGCTCGATCTACCTGTCGATCAGGCTGCTGCGGCTGCTGCGCCCGGTATTGCCGGCGGTCTGCGCCCACCCGCTTGGTCGCGCTTTGTTGCTGGCACAATTTTCTGCCCGGCCGACAAAGCTGGCGCCGGACACCGTGAGCGATGAATTGTGCAGCTATGTGGCCTCGCCGGCTTTTGATGAACTGCTGGCCCAGCTCGCCTACGGTGAGGAGCAGCAAGGGGCGCCGCGCAACAGCATCGCGCATCCGCTCGTCATCGGCTGGGGACGGCGTGACCGCGTCTGCTTTCCGCGTCAAGCCAAGCGCGCGCTGGCCTTGTTTCCGGATGCTCAACTGCACTGGTTCGATCGCTGTGGCCATTTTCCGCACTGGGATGCTCCGGCGGAAACCGCACAGCTGATTCTGAGCGCACTTGCCGGTGCGAGCGCCAACACTGCGGTCGGGCGCTCCCAAGGAGGCCAGGCAGACGGTCCCGGACAATCCTCCAGCCTGCAGCTGCCAACATCCACTGGCCTGGCCTGGTAGCCTGTTCGATAGCGCCGCGGTTCAAACGACAACGCCAACCCATGCAGGTTGGCGTTGTCGTTTCCGAGCTTAACATCCTCGTGTCATTGGTCAATCAACCCGTCATTCTTTTTTTCCCTGAACTCAGCATCGATCACCATGTCGTCGGCGCCTTTGCGCGGGTGTTTGCCCGTGAATTTGAAAACAGACGATAGCATTCGATCGAAAACAGCCCGCCTCAACCAAGGGAAGCCGAGAAGAAAAGCCGTAGCGAACCCTGTAAATCCGGCGGGCACATAGTCGCCTCGCGCCAGAAAGGTCAACGCGCACAGCGCGATGATGCTCACGATGAGTGGTCGGCGGACAGGTTGAGGCAGCAGGCCAACAAGGCGCAGCTTGCCTTCGCTTATCCGAGGGAATCTTGCAAAAAGAATGCCAAGAAGCAGGCCTGCCACGGCCCGGCTCGTGCCGAGATAATCAGCCAACACCCCGACGACCAGGTAACCGGTGTAGGTCAATGTGCTGGCCAATGCTGCCAGCACTGCCAACGCGACGGCGAGCGCTAGTTTCGGCTGACGGATCGCCGCTCTGACTAAGGAAGCTGGGATTTTTGTACTCCTGAACATGGACGACGTGAGGCGATCGCCAATTCTAACAGCAGGTCGGCGCATTTATTTTTGGCGCGTGCCGCGCGGTGCGTGTCATGCGAGTCGTTTATAGTGGGGTATGACATCATCGTTGCGGCGCTCCCTGGGCGCAGCACCCATTCCGGAAAAGGACAGCAATGACACAGCAAACTGAAACCGCCATCCTGGCAGGCGGCTGCTTCTGGGGCATGGAGGAACTGGTGCGGCGCATTCCCGGCGTGCTGTCGACGCGCGTCGGCTACACCGGTGGTGACGTGCCCAACGCCACCTATCGCAACCATGGCACCCACGCTGAAGCCCTCGAGGTGGTGTTCGACCCGAGCCGGATCAGCTTTCGCCAGATACTCGAATTTTTCTTCCAGATCCACGATCCGACCACGACCAACCGCCAGGGCAATGATCGTGGAACGAGCTATCGCTCCGGCATCTACTATCTCGGCGACGAGCAGAAGCGGATAGCCGAAAACACCGTCGCCGATGTCGACGCTTCAGGGCTATGGCCCGGCAAGGCTGTCACCGAGATCGTCCCGGCAGGGCCTTTCTGGGAGGCCGAGCCGGAACACCAGGACTATCTGGAACGCAATCCAGGCGGTTACACCTGCCACTTCATCCGGCCTGGCTGGAAGCTGCCCACTCGCCAGGAGTCAGCCTGAGCCTGGCGTGGCCGGATCGCGCGGGCGGTCGCGCACAGGATTGAACATCCTTGTGTCGGTGGTTCGATTCCGCCCCGGGCCACCAAGAACATCGCTCACGCAACGCCCACTCATGCAAGTGGGCATTGTGGTTTGAGGAGTCGTAGTCCGCGCCTCTGGCAACATTGCCGGTCCTGTACCTGGCTAGTATGTCGAAGTCGCCTTGGGTCTCATCTAGTGACCACCGCCAGCACCGGGCGGCGACAGGCTCGGCGGCACACCCAGTTTGAGCGCGACGGCGTCGATCATGCTCGCCGAATACACATCACCTTTGGTTTCCGACACCTCCATCATCGCGCGCCACAGCGGAACGATCGCGATGCCCACATTGTTGAAACGGACCAAGCCGCAAGCGTAGATGCCGTCATACGAGTCCACGGAATTGCCAAGCTTGTCGCAGATTGTCGATTTCTGCTTGTTGTAAGCCGCCACGGCACCCTCGGTCCATAGTCCTGTCTGCAGCACGCCGTCGAGGGACATCGCCTCGGCGCCCCCTTCGTGGATCCAGGGATCGTCCTCGCCCACGCCGCCGCGGGCAATGTTCATTTGCCAGAGATGCGCCAGCTCATGTCCGACCAGTTGGGCCACCACTTCGCGATATTTGGGGTGATCGACGAGCGTCGCTTTGCCATCGAAGCGGTAGCTCAACTGCCCTATGACCGCACCGCCTTTGATTGACAATCCGGAAGCGTCGAATCCCGACACGGACAACATGATGAGCAACTCGTCCTTCAGCGGGCGCTGGTAGGCTTTTTCGTAATAGGCGGACAGCTTCGCCCCTGCGTCCAGGAAAGTTTCGCGCATCCATGCCGGGGTGGCCGGATCGATCAGGAATTGCGTCGAACCTGAGCGCACGCTGCGGGCAGGTCCGAAATACGCATAGCCGCGTTCGCCGCCTGCCACCCGCGTGTTCGATGGTGGTGCGATCACATTTTCCTGCGGGAGGCCATGCAGGCGGATGTTGGCCAGCATCGGAAGCTGACGTTTTCCCTGATACCCCTCCCCCTGCAGAAAGCCCAGGAAGAATGCCGTTCCCCCATCCGAGAAGCGGTTGAAGGGAGCATAGGACTTCGGCGCCAAGCCGTCGAAGGTGCGGATCTCGATGCTGGAAGACCTGAACGGCTTGCCGCCGAAATCGACGATGTCGCGGTCGGATTCAACATTCATGCGCATCCCAGGCGTAAGAACTTTCCAAGCTTTCTGGCGAAATTCGCCAACTGAATACAACTCGAAGGCGGTGACCGGTTCGGCGAATTGGTAGTCGACGCGCCACGTGTCTCTTGCTACATGATGCACGTCGATCGTGACGGCCAGGCCGGGCGGTGTCTTGGCGTTGAGGAAAGGGGAAACACAGCACATCAAAAGCACGGTGCACAGTCCGATAATACGTTGACGCATCAGGTGAACCTCCGCTTATTCGCGTTTTTTTGGAGCCGGTTCGGACCTTGGGCGTTGCGCTCGACCGTGCCGAATAGGATTGCTTATTTGAAAAGTATCAGTTGAACCGGCAGGTAGTCAACTAATTGCTCGATTCGCGACCGGCGTATTGGGGACTGGAGAGCCTCGTCTTGAAAATCCTTGTGTCGGTGGTTCGATTTCGCCCCGGGCCACAAGAACATCTTCGACGAAACGCCCACTCATGCAAGTGGGCGTTGTCGTTTCCGGACTCGCAATTCTCGTCGCCGGTCCATTCCCGCCCGGTCACAAACCCACACCAGCTCACGCAGCTTGCCATCGCACCCGACTGGACAGCGTCGGAATCGAGGCGCTCAAAGCCGTGGCAAGCGGAAGACCGCTGCGGCGACGGAATCTGGTACGATCTTCCATGCAGCTCTGCCGCGCCATCATGGCAGCCGTCCGACCGCTCCAGCGGCTTCGCCGCTTGATGGGGCAAGCGCTAGCGATGGACAAGTCGAAGACCGTGTACCTGATGCGAGGCCTTTCCGATGGGTTTGCCTTCACACTTCCTTGCAGTCCTGGACTGTCCTGGGCGCGCCGCGGGCGACGTCGATGTGGCGTCCCCGCTGATGGACGGCATAGCCCTCGCACGGCAATGCGCGCCCGCCCATCTCTTCGAGCGTGGACTATCCTCCGATATGCTGGTCATTGCCCAGCAGAATATCGCCTCGACCTCGGTCAAGTTCGATCTTGGTTTTGGCTGGCGCGAGCACTTCTGCGCGTCAACCGCAGCGGTCTACGTCGTCCCGGCGGAGGCCGACGCACGCTGGCGACTTGACG
The DNA here is from genome assembly GCF_056680575.1 of Telluria sp. AIW5. NCBI lineage: Bacteria > Pseudomonadati > Pseudomonadota > Betaproteobacteria > Burkholderiales > Oxalobacteraceae > Telluria > Telluria sp. AIW5. The sequence continues at coordinate 178,529 of NZ_CM155289.1, forward strand.
GGAACTCACAGTGTATTTATCTCGCCTTGCCACGCGACGATGTAGATAGCCTGCTTCGGCAATTCGGCGTACATCAGCCCAGCGACTGCCTCTGGAACCTGGCGGGCTCCGGTTTCAGCGAGCCGCTGGTTCACGAACTCCTCGTGCGGCTCTGGCAGGAAGTAGCATTGGTAGGCCCCTCCCCGCTGCTCGGCAGCAGTTGTCGCATCGCTGTGTTGCACGCGCTGGCACGTCGTTCCCGATGCAAGCCGAGTGGCGCTACGCGGACACTTCCGAAACTGGGGCGCGCGGTGCTGCAGCGCGTGCTGGCGGCCCTGCATGAGATGCCGGCAACCGGCATCTCGGTCGAACTGTTGGCCAGAGAGGCCGGGCTGACCCCGTTCCACTTCAGCCGCCTTTTCCGCAATAGCACCGGCTGCTCGCCATACCGTTACTATGACGAGTTGCGGTTCCAGCGTGCAAAGGACCTGTTGTCCGGCACCGACCTCGCAGTGGCGAGTATCGGGCAACGGCTCGGCTTTCCCCACCCGAGCCAGTTTACCCGCGCATTCCGGCGTCATGCAGGCTGCACCCCCAGCGCATACAGGGACCAGGCGCGCCGCTAGGCGCAAGCGGCGTCAACGCGGATCAATTGGCGTCAGCGTTCCCGCCCGCGACTCGATGACGTCGCCCACATCGAGCAAGGCGTCCTCGCGAAAGCGCTGTCCAAGCAACTGCACTCCGACCGGCAACCCATGGGCAATGCCTGTGGGCACGGAGAGCGCTGGAAAGCCGAGCACAGGAATTGCCATCATCGACCAATTGGCCGCCATCACGCGACGCATGCCCTCGACGCTGAGAATGTCGGCATCCTGCTCGAAGGCTTGTTCCGCCGAAACAGGCATGAGTATCAACGGATAGTCCTGCATGAAGCGCTGCAGGCGCGCAATGAGGGTTCCCCTGCGTGCGTAGCCATTCATGTAGTCCGTCAGTCCCGGCTTGTCGCCCCACCAGTCGCGCGCCACTGCATAATAATGTGCGGCCGCGCGCTGCATGCCGTCGTCCCCGACCTGCGCGACCAGCGGCATGATCTGGCGAAATTCTTCCATGGCGAGCAAATACCACAGCCGGTACGCTTCACTGAACACCGGGTCGTCGATCTCCTCGACCTGATAACCCGCGTCGCGCAGCCAGCCGGCAGCCTGGTCGAGCGCGGCGTTCACCGCCGGGCTTGGCCGGGCCACGGCGGCGTCGCGCAGCAGCCCGATCCGGATTGGCCGCGCAAGGGGTTCGCCCGTCAGCGGCACAGACGCGTGCAGTCCGTCGCGCGGGTCGAAGCGGCTCATCGCCGCCAGGGCCAGGCGCAGGTCGGCCACGCTGCGTGCTAGCGGTCCCTGCGTGAGCATGGTCTGCACGGATAGCGGCTGGTCGAGCTTGCTCGGTCCATACGCGCTCGGGATGCGGCCAACCGTCGGGCGCAGCCCCACGACGCCGCAACAATAGGCCGGATGCCGGATCGATCCGCCGATGTCATTACCGTGCGCGATTGGAACCATGCCGGTTGCCGCGGCAACCGCCGCGCCCCCGCTCGAACCGCCAGGAGTGTGCTCCGGATTCCACGGGTTCAGCGTACGGCCGTGCAGGTCGTTGCTTGTAAACCAGCGGTAGGAAAATGCAGGGGTATTGCTACGTCCGACGAACACGGCGCCCGCGTTGCGCAGATTGGCGACATGGGGTGCGTCCTCGGCGGCGAGCACATCCTTGAAAGCCGCGACGCCATTGGTGGTGGCATGGCCGCGTTCGTCGCTGTTGACCTTGATTGACACTGGTACCCCGTGCAAGGGTCCCAGGACAGCGCCTTCGGCCACGGCACGGTCGGCCGCATCGGCTGCTTCGATGGCTTCCTCGGGCGACACCTCGACCAGCGCGTTGAGTGCCGGATTGACCTGTTCTATGCGCCGGAGGCAGGCCATGGTGGCCTCGCGAGAGGAGATCGCCCGCGTACGGATGCCATGGGCGAGAGCGGTCGCGCTCCAGCGCCAGAGCTCGATTGGTTGGCGGTCCAGGGTGGGAATGGTTGGTGTGATCATGACGTGTCTCCTTGTTGTTGGTGTAACCCGGCTCGCGGTTCATGTGGCGGCAGGGTCGTGTCATGGTAGGCGACACAGACAGGGGACGACAGGGGCCGGCTCTTCAGCCACAGCACGATTGGCGAAGCAGGCGCAAGAATTGCAAAGTTCCACTGATGCCGTCATGGCGCTTCGCTCCAGTGGGGCGCTGCCGGGCGGATTTTCATCATGAAGCCGCGTTGATGAGGCCAGGTTTTTGCGGTAAGCTCGCCTTCTATTATTTAATTTCCATCAGGATACATCTAATGCCTTGCGACGTTTCCCAAACCCGCTCAGAGCATGGCACTGTGGAGCAGTATCGGCGCCGAGAGTCAGGCGCGGTCGTAGCGTCAATTCCAGTGTTGTATCCGGCCACATGGACGGCATGAGTCCCCTTCTGCCTGTCAGCGAATCTGACCGAGCCCTTGCGCGTGCAACAGGTTTTTCGGAGTGTGTGATTGCGCTACGCCGCGCGCTGACGACCACGCCTGTTGGCTGGCTGCTTGCCGTGTGGTTTTGCTGGGGCACTGTCCCCCAAACCTCGATTATGCTTTGGCTGGGCACGGCTGCCGTCGTGTGGGCGTTCAGCCTGTGGGCGTTGCAGGTTGTAATCAGCGACGGCTCGTGCTTCGAGCGCCATCGCACGCGCGTCCACTGGGTCGCTGGTATGGACGGATTTGCCTGGGGCCTGATGGCATGGTTTCTGATGGGGCACGCCCCTATCCTGGACGCTACGCTCATGGCGCTGCTGTGTGGCGTTATCGCGGTCAATGCACAAGCGTATGCAACCTACACGGTGGCCTATTATCGGCAAATTGGCAGCATTTTTGGCGTGTCGGTACTGGGCTTGTTGCTGCATGTTACTGACCAAAAGAGTGCGACGGATTACGCGATCGGTTTAACCGTTTTTATTACCTTGATCGCGTACTACACGCGTGAAATTTCTAAACGCCTGCTTGAAGGCATCCGCTTGCAACGCGCCAATGCTTCACTCGCCGAGCGACTGCATGCGGCGCTGCAAAAGGTCGAACTGGACGCTGCCACCGACGCGCTGACCGGACAGGGGAACCGCAGGGCACTGGACGAACTGCTCAGACAGCAGGCGGAGCTGTACATTTCCAGCGGCAAATCGTTTTCCATCCTGATGCTCGACATCGACTTTTTCAAAACGATCAACGATGGATTCGGTCACATGACCGGTGACGATGTCCTGCGCGCCTTCGCCCAACGGGTGCGCGAGTACCTGCGTCCAGGCGATGTGTGCGCGCGTTTCGGAGGTGAAGAGTTTGTCGTTGTCCTGCCCAGGACAACGCTGGAGGAGGCCCGGGAAGTGGCGGAGCGTTTGCGCCTGGGCGTGGCGCAGTCGCCTCTTCTTCAGACCCCGACGGTACACGTTACGGTATCGATTGGTGTTGCCACCCTGGCGCCGAGCCAGACTGTGGGCGACTTGCTCGCCACGGCGGACGCTGCAGTGTATGCCGCCAAGAACGCGGGGCGCAATCAGGTGCATCCGTGACGGGTGGGCACGCCCGGCAAATGGGCGGCGCCGGCCCCGACGAAGCCTCCACGCTGCGCGTTCCGGCCGCCGGTTTTTGTTGAACGCCAGGCGACATAAGTAGTCTTATCTCATGCACCAGGTACCACCGTCTTCAATTCGGGGGATCAAATGCATCCTGCAGCCAAGTTCTATGCGCTGGTCAGCACAGCAACGGTTGCGGCCATGTTTTTCCTCATGGCATGGATAGTGCCGATCATTCAAAACTTGTCCGTGTTCCCTGCCGCCGCTGCGAGCATTGCAGGCGTCCCCGGCTCGGTCGGCATCTACCGTCTGGCAAGTCAGGGAGCGGAAGCTGCCATTCACCACATTGCCTGGCTGCGAAGATGGATTTTCGGAGGCACCTATCTCCACGGAACCTGGGTTGGGTATTTCATCGGCCGAGCCGGCGACAAGCGCTATACGGTTGAGCACATCGATCAGGATCTCGACGGGATCGTCATCAATGGACAATCGCGCACCGACGCGATGCAGGCGCACGCTGACTGGACAAGCGTGTCGGTATCGATTGGCAGCAGAACTGGCTTAGTTACCGCCCTGCGCCTGCGCCATCTCGAGCGCGGGCAAGGTGACCGTCAGGAAGGAGGACACCTGGCCGATCAGGTCAGCGGCTTGCTGGCGCACTTGCCCCATCTGCAGTATCGACAACTCTGCCTGGCGCACCGCCTGCTGGATCAGCGTGCGGCGCTGCTGGAGCGCATCGAGCAAGGTGGCATCCGCCGCGCTACCGGCGAGTGTCGACACGACGGCAAGCGCAGCCCCGTGCAAGCTCAGGTCCTGCGCCGATTCCTCGAGCTTGCGCGTGGCGACCTCGCTGTCCGCCATGAGCTGCAGAAGCTGCGCACGGACTGAAGTCAGCGCCGGTTTGTACTGGGCAGGCGATGGCGGGCGGCGCAGAAGCTTGCCGAACAGGCCGGTCGGCGCCCTGGTGCTCTCGAGCGCGGCGTCAAGCAGCGCGGGCACTGCCATTTGGGCGAACTTCAACACCAGCTCTGTTATCGGCTGGAGCAGCGCGGCCTGCTCCATCAATGGCCCCTCGGCCCACTCGGTGACAAGTAGCAGCCGGACCGGCAGGATGCGGCGGAACAGGGCTGCCAGGCGCTGCTCCGCGTGCTCGAACAATGCCGGATAGTCGTCCCTGGCGGTCGCCAGGGCATCGCGCACCGCAGGATGGTCCTCGCTCTCGAACAGCGCGCTGGCCACGGCCTTGCGGGTCACGCTGGAAGGCGCCTGCACTGCGGGAAGGTCGTCGAATGACAGCGCTTTGGGTGCGCTGTCGCGGGCAGGCAGCGGCGCCGCGCTACCCTGTGCGTCGCCGAAGTCGAACGCCTGCGGCACAGCCGTGCGCTCGACCGGATCGGGGGGCGGCTCCGGCTCCCCGCCGAAATCGAATGCCTTGGGCGTCTGGTGTGTCATCGGTCACAAGGCCGCGCGGCAGGAAGGCGTGGCCGCTCTCAGACGGTGCCGCCGAGCTTGCGGATGAAGGTCGCCAGATTCAGCCTGAAGCCGGCGCCGACGGCCTGGAAGCGCCATTCGCCATCCCTGCGATACAGCGAGCCGAACTGCAGCGCGGTCTTGTCCGAATAGTCTTCGTCCAGGTCGTATTGCGCGAGCGTTTCGCCGGTCTCGTCGTTGTACACCTTGACGTAGGCGTCATTCACACGGCCGAAGGTCTGCTTGCGTGCTTCGGCCTCGTGGATGGTCACGACAATCGGCATCTCCACGACTGCCGCTTCGACCTTGCCCAGGTCGACGGTGATGACTTCGTCGTCACCATCCTTGTCACCCGTGCGGTTGTCGCCGGAGTGCACGACGGCGCCATCCGGGGAGGTGGTCTGGTTGTAATAGACGAAGTGGGCGTTGCTGAGCATGACCGGGTCGTCGTTCGCGTCTTTCTTGCACAGGAATACGGACGAGTCGAGGTCGAAGGCCTGGCCTTCGGCCGCGTTGACCTTCCAGCCGAGGCCGATCCGGACACGCTTCAAGCCCGGGGCGGTTTTTTCGAGGTTGATGCGATGGCCGGTTTCGAGCGTCGTCGACATGGACTTTCCTTTGATCGTGAGAGTGGTATTTGTTAAGTCGGCGAAAAGCGCGCAATCAGCTCGCGCTCCAGTTCCTGCAGTTTCGGCAGCTCGTCCTTGCGGCGCTGCTGGCCTTCGTTCGAGATTTGCTCGAGCTTGTCGAAAGCGGTCATCAGCTGCGTCTGGACGTGCTGGGCGGTTTCCAGGCTGACCAGCGAACGCTGTTTGGCGCGGGCGACCGTCTCTGTGTTTTCCAGCAACATGTCCGCCTGGGCGCGGAATGCCGCGTCGGTGGCGTCGTAGGCAGCGTTGGCGACCGCCGCACTCTGCTTGGCCTCCAGTTGCAGCAAGTAGAGGGAGAACACGTTGCGCCAGGCCGGAATCGACACGTTGACGATATCGGTGAAGGTGTCCGTCAGCGCCCTGGCATTGTCCTGCGAGAGGCGGATTTGCGGCACCATTTGCGTGGCCATCAGCATGGCGCGGCGCAAGTCGTCGACGCGTTTTTCGAGACGCTCGAGACGACGCTTGAGCTCAGTCGCCTGCTGCGCCTCGAACGCATTGGCCGCGGCAGCTTGCTGCGCGACCGCCTGCCGCAGCTGCACGGCCCAGGCCTCGCCCTTCTTCACGTCGGCATCCAGGCCTTGATAATAAACCTCCAGCCCCTTGTACATCTCGTCGAAATCCTGGATGCGCGCCCTGTGCACGTTGGCATGACGCGTCATCTCCGCGACCAGGGTGTCCATGCGCGATTCGACCACCTGGTACTGCGACAGCATCTTTTCCTTGACCGAGCCGAACATGTTCGTGACGCGCGACATCAGGCCGCCGGAGCGCAGCTTGGCCGGGTCCAGGCCCTTGGAGGTCGCAATCAGTTCGTTCAGCTGCGTGCCGAACACATCCGCATCCGACGCACGCACGGTGCCGAGCAACTTGGCCGACACCTTCGCCACGCCCGCGCCGGTGGAGCCGCCCAGGGCCTCGATGGCCTTGTCATCGATACCGGAGATATCGATACGGACCAGTGGGGGCGGGCTCGCCTCCGAAAGCGATGCCGGCAGCAGGTCCTGCGTGCGGGCAGGATCGAGTAAGGGTGGCAAAGCGGGCGCGGGCGCCGCGGATGCCGCCTTCGCTTCGTCGTCGGAGGAGAACAGCGGTTTCATAAAGTTTCCTTCAGGTTTGAAGTGACAACATGAATAGCTTACCACTGGACAATCCGACTGGCAGCGCGGGGGATTGAAAATCCTTGTCGGTGGTTCGGTTCCGCCTCCGGCCACCAATAATTCGGCAGCAAACAGGCAAGCAAGCAAAACGCCACCGTCGGATACCTTCGGGTGGCGGTTTTGTTATTGCGTGCCGCGCATGGTGCCGGTCGCGGATCACGCTGCTTACTGTTGCAAAATCTGCCCTTCCACAAGCGGACCTCCGGCGACATCCGGGCGAGCGCCCCGATTGTCGTAATCCACCAGCTCCTTTTGGGTCGCGGGATCGGTATGCCAGATCTTCAGGCCGAAGCGCCCCCGTTCGCCCTTGCCGGTGATCGCACCGACCGTCGTACTCAGGGTAAATTTGTAGTCGCCTGCGCCATTGATCGCGCCGCTGCCCTCGAACTGCCCACGCGCTCCCTTCACCGCCATCGGCCTCAGGTTGTTGCTGCGAAAACTCAGCCCGGCAAGGTCAACGTGCAGCTGGGCTCTGGTTCCGGGCGTCTGTGCACGCATGTTCAAGGGCGCGATGAAACTGAAGGTCGCCTTGCCGGAGCGAATCGGCGCCTTGCGGACCGCCCCCGGCGGCGAAATGAACATGCCGCTGCCGCCGACAACGCCGCCGGAAGGCTCGTAGGCGATGATCTTGCGGCTGACTGCCGCGCTTCTTCCGGCAGCGTTGACAACGGTGGCCTTCACCGAATAGATGCCCGGCGCAGCATAGCTGTGGCTTGCACTGGCATTGCCGACGCCCTTGCTTTCGCGCACCTTCGCTGCCTGGTCGCTGCTGCCGTCACCCCATGACCAGGTGACGCTGCGCGTCCCAACCAGGTCTTCGTCGGCAAAGCTAACCGATGCGTCCAGGGGCGCACCCACCTTGACCAGGTCGGCCGCGGCAACCGGGCCGACCGAATGGGTCCCCTCGTGGGCGTGGCCCGGCTTCAAGAGCACCAATCCGGCGTTCGAGCTCGCCACGATCGAACCGTTGTCGGATATCGCCAATGCCCCGTCCAGCCTGAGTCCCGCGGGAGCGTGGCGCAGGCGCTTGTTCAGGTCGACCATGCCTTGCTTCGCGGTCCAGAGGAAGGCGCGGGAATCACCGCTCGCGTCGTCAGCCACGCCAACGACCTGCCCGTTGCTGTTGACGCCGTGGGCGCTCGATTGTGGCCCGCCGAGCGTGCCGAGGTCACGCATTCCGTCGCCACGCGTCCATGACATGGCATGCTGCAGGCTGGTGCCATAATCGATGACGCCGGCCACGTGCGCGTTCGGGCTCATCGCAATCACCAACGATTCCGTGCCCCCCGCCGTCCCGAGATCGACCATGCCGCTGGCGCGGGTCCACAGGAAGGCGTGGTAAAGAAAGCCGTTGGCGGGACCAATGGCAGCGCCGGCGATCTGCCCCCCGGCGCCGACTGCAACAGGGTAGGCGTCGCCGCTGCCGGGAGCGGAGATATCGATCATCCCGCTCGCCCGCGTCCACGCGAATCCGTCCCGATTGAAGGCGGGAGTGTCCGAATTGCCTGTAATTAAGCCTGCATCGTTGAGCGCCACCCCGCTGGAAAAACTGGCAATGCCGGACGTGAACGCGCCCAGGTCCTCGATTCCATTGGCGGCGCTCCAGCGAAACGCGCGCGGAGGCGTCGCCGGCACCCCTTCGGAGGTGCCCACCACCACGCCCCGGTTGTTGATCGCCGACGCAAATGAATTCGCCGCGTCCGGGAGGGTGCCAAGGTCGACAAAGCCGCTGCCGGCGCGCCACACGAATGCATGCTCGAGGCCGGACGGGAGACTGGAATTGCCGATCACTTGCCCCGCGTTATTCAAGCCAACCGCATTGGTGGTCGAACCGCCCAGGGTGCCGATATCGACAGTGGTTTTGCCGTCATAAAAGAATCCGCGCGAGCCAGGCGCCGCGTACAGCGAGAACGAAACCTGGCCGCGGTCATTAATTGCCGGCAGCTCGGAGAGATCGCCGGCGCCCAGGTTAATCGCCCGGTAGGTGGTCCGTGCGGCGGCCTGCATGTCGGCCTCGACGGCGGTCTGCGTTCCGGTCTGCCCGGCACCCGCCGCATTCGCTAACGCCAGATTGGCAAGCAAGCACGGCAGTAACCAGGTCGAGCGTATTCCTGTTGCGTCTGTTCTATTCATGAATCGCATTTTTTGTCCCAAGTAAAGGATGAAACCTGTTTCGACCGAATAAAGTGCGCTGCACCTGACCCGCAAGCGCAGGACTGAGTCCTGCCCATGACTTCTGCCATGAGGCGGATCAGTGATGAGACACGTAAAGGAGCGACCAAGTTCAACACTCGTCTTGAAAATCCATGTGTCGGTGCTTCGATTCCGCCCCGCGACCGGGAATTAAGAAAGCCACCTTTTCAGTGGCTTTTTTGTTTCAGCCACCGACCTGTCGCGGTGTTGGCCCAGCCTTGGCGTGTTGTCGCTTTTATACCGACAAACGCACCTCGAGGCGCTCGATGACCTGCTGTACATCCTCCGGCGGCACCGGCGGACTGAAGTAATACCCCTGCCCGATATGGCAGCCGTGGGCCAGCAGCCAGTTCATCTGCTCGCGCGTTTCCACCCCTTCGGCCACGATGGTCATCTTCAGCGCGATCCCCATCGCGACGATGGCTTGCGTCAGCTTCTCCGCGTTCGGGTCCTGCAGCATGCTTCGGGTAAACGACTGGTCGATTTTCAGGCACTGCAGCGGCAGTTGGCGCAGGTAGCTCAGCGAGGAGAAGCCGGTGCCGAAATCGTCGAGCGCGGTGGCGATGCCGGTCTCGTTCAGCGCCCGCAACACGTTCTGGGTCTCGCCAAGTTCGCGCATGAAGCACGATTCCGTTACCTCGATTTCAATGGCGGTCGCCGGCACCTGGTACTCGTCCAATAATTCGGTCAGGTACGCGACCAGGTTTGGCGACAGGATGTCCGCGATCGAGAGGTTGATCGCGATCGGCAGGCGGGTCATTCCGCCGCTGCGCCAGCGCGCCTGTTCCGCGATGGCGCTGCGCATCACCCAGCGGTCGATGCGCAGGATCTGGTCGCTGTTCTCGGCGATCGGAATGAAGGCGGCAGGACTGTTCTGGCCCCGGGTCGGGTGGTTCCAGCGGACCAGCGCTTCCAGGCCCACCACTTTGCGGCTGATGAGATCGACCTTCGGTTGAAACACGAGCGACAGCTGGTTGCGCTCCACCGCTTCGTCGAGGTCGCGCTCGAGCAGGTAGTAATCGCGCTGGTTGGCCGCCATCGCCAGTTCGAACACGACGCTGCGCCCGCGCCCCAGCGACTTGGCCTGGTACAGCGCCAGGTCGGCGTGGCGCAGCAATTCGCTGACCGTCCGGCCATGACCGGGCGGGAGCGCGATGCCGACCGAAATCCCGAGGCGGAACTGTTGTCCCTTGATGTCGAACGGTGTCGCGACCGCCTGATGCAGGCGCTCGGCAAAGGCGAGCGCCGTGGCGGCATTCGGGTGCGGCACTTGCAGGAGCAGCATGAATTCGTCCCCGCCGAGGCGCGCCAGCAGGTCGAATTCGCGCATCACCGCTTTCAGCCGCAGGCTCAGTTGCTGCAGCACCAAGTCGCCAGTTTCATGACCGTAGGTATCGTTGATCTTCTTGAAATGGTCGAGGTCGAGCAGCATCAGCGCTGTGTTGTAGTGGCTGTCCTCCAGGCGCCGCGACACCTCGTCCTCCATCGCGCGGCGGTTGTACAGCCCGGTGAGATGGTCATGGTGGGCGCGCCAGTGCAGGGTTTCCTGCATCTGGCGGTTGACCTGCAGCTTGTTGACCTCGCTCAGGATGCGCAGCAGGTTTTGCAGCGCATCGGCATCGGGCTGCTGCCACGGCTCGGAATGGCCCCGCACCGATTGTTGCCACATGGCGAAGGAGCGCCGCGGCTCCAGCCGGACTCGGCCGTTGGGCAGGGACACGACGTCCTTGACGGGCTCGCCGCCCCAGCGCACCTGCCGCACCACTTCCGGCCGGGTCAGGAAGCAGAAGATGATGTCCTCGTCGTGCCGTTGCGCCAGCAACAGGCCCGCGGCTTCCGGCAGGAACATCAGCGCGCGTTTTTTGGAGGTCAGCAGGTCGTCCCACATGCATACCTGCGGGCTCGGGTTGCGCAGGTCGAGCCGCGCGCCGACTTCGTCGAGGATCTGGTGCGACGAGCCCTGGCGTTTGCCGGGCCCGCCGACACAGGCGAGCGTACCGAGCTGCACACCGAAGGTACTCGCGTTAAATGCGGGCAGCAGCCTGGGCAGCCATAGTTCGAGCACGGTCGGAATGTCGCCATCCTGGATCAGCGCCTGGTGGAACTGGTTCAGCAGACGGTCCAGCGTCAGGCGATGGCGCACCGCTTCCAGGTGCGACAGGGCCTCGATGCGCATGTTGGCGATTTCCGCCAGCAGTTCCGCGATCTGGCGCATGCCTTCCCGGACCTGGTGCGGCGGCGTGCGGGGCTGGTGGTGGTGACAGGCGATCAGGCCCCAGAGCTTGCCGTCGCACACGATCGACAGGGTCATGGTGGCGCGCACGCCCATGTTTCGCAGATAGGACAGGTGTACCTCGGACAGGCCGCGCAGCATGCAGTGGCTTTGATCGAGGGGCTGCCCGTTCGGCAGGAGCGGCGGTACCAGCGTATCGCGCGCCGCTTCGACATCGGCCAGCACGCGCAATTTATTGCTCAGGTACAGCGTGCGCGCCTGGGCCGGAATATCGGTCGCCGGAAAGCGCAAGCCCAGGTATTTCTGCTCGTAATCCGCCGAGGTGTGCTCGGCCACCACTTCCCCGCAGCCATCGGCCAGGAAACGGTAGATCATGACGCGATCGAATGCGCTCACTTCCTGGATGACTTTCACGCACTCGCGAAAGAAAGCGTCAAGTCCCTCGGCGCGCCGCAAGCGGGCGATGACTTCCGCAAAACCGGCAAAGATCTGGGTTTGCCGGCGCGCTTCGTCCGCGTTGCCGTTTTCGGGCAGCCATTCGAGCAGCGCCACTCCCGCGGAGCGGTGGCCAAGGCATTCCCACTGCACGCCATCGGGCGCGGCCCCGGTGGCGCCGGTCTGCTCGAAGCGGAGCCGCCAGGGCAGGACCACGGGGTGGGATGCCGGCAGCGATGCAATATCGAGGCCATGAGCGAGGCCATCAGCGAGGCTATCAGCGAGGCCATCCGGCCCGTCGACCGCGGCGACCCAATCGGACAGCGGCTGGGAAACCAGCGTGGCTGCTTCCTGCAATCCCGGCCAATGGCGCACGATCCCTGCGGACACCTGGAGTATGCACCGGCTCGCGATGTCCACTGCCATCAAAAAACCGTAGGACTGCACGGCGCCCAGCAGCTGAATCGGCTCCTGTGAACAGGATTGTTCCAGTTCCGCCGGGATGGTGTCGTCACGCCCCTCCGGGCTCATGCTTTGGCGCTCCTTTCATGCCGCATCGACCTGGCCAGTGTGGCATGGACCGAAATCGAGGCCAATCGAGATTTAGACCAGCGCCATCAGCATTGGTTCCGACGCTCGCGCCGGAAGATCGGCGAATCCTGGCAAATCGCGGCGATGTCACGACGCAACAGCGGCACAGCGAAACCACGACAGCGCTGTTTCACTAGGCTATAGTGATGCATTGCAGCAATTAATCGTGGCCTCAGGCAATCCCTTGCTGCCGCGATCCGAAAGCATCGCGTGGCGCCCCTGACCGATATTGCGCATTGGCGCACCCATATTTTCTCCCGCCTGCTGACGATCGTGCTCGTGCTCGGCATCGGCACCGCCATTCCCAGCATCGCGCTCGCCGTCGAGCAAGGCCTGTGGTCGCTGGTCGCGGTCGACCTGGTTGCCATCGGCTGGCTGTCCGCACTCTGGCGCCTGCGCAGCTGGTCCTACCAGAACCGGGTCCTGCATTTCATCGCGATCGTGTTCCTCGTTTCCGTGGGGATGATCGTCAACGTCGGTGACGTAGCCCAGCTTTATTTGATCGCGCCACCCGTGTTCGCGGCAGTCCTGCTTGGACGCCGCCCGGCGCTGGCCGCGCTCGTGATCAGCACCCTGCTGGTCCTGGTCCTGAGCGTCGCGGGCTATCTCAAAGCCGCGGCCGGCGCCGGGGCAGCGCCGGACGTATCCGTCCTGCCCGCGTGGACGATTGCGCTCAATTTCCTGTTCGTCGGCTCCCTGATCACGGTGTCCTGCAGCACCCTGCTGCAAAAGCTGGCCTCCTCGCTCGGCGACCTGCACGGTGTCGCGCGTTCGCTGGAAGAAGGCAAGGATGCCCTGTCCAGCCTGAACGCCGAATTGCGCCTTTCCGCGGCCGCCGTGGCCCAGCTCAACGACATGGTGCTGATCGCGGGCACGGGCGGAACAGTGGATGTGCCCTGGCCGATCATGTTCGCCAACGACGCCTTTGTGCGCCGTACCGGCTACCCGCGTGAGGCTGTACTCGGACGCAGCATGCTGATGTTCGCCGGCGCCGAGACCGATCCCGGCGAGTCGGCGCGCCTGGTGGCCGCGATGCACCGCGGCGAGGCGGCCAGCGCCGAGGTGATCACCTACACCCGCGACGGCACGCGCTGCTGGACCGAGATCGAGATCGTGCCCTTCCTCGACGAGACCGGCGCGCACACCCACTGGGTCGTGGTCGCGCGCGACATCGGCGAACGCAAGAAGGCGGCCACCGCCATCCACCGGCTCGCCTATTACGACGTGCTGACGGAGTTGCCGAACCGGCGCTTCCTGATGGAGCGGCTCCACACGCTGCTGGCCGAGGCGCAAGCCGGCCAGGGCTGGGGCGCCGTCATCTTCATCGACCTCGACCATTTTAAATTCGTCAACGATGCGCGCGGGCACGCGACCGGCGACGCCCTGCTGCGCAGCGTGGCGGCGCGTTTGTCGAAGCTGATGCGCGATGAAGACACCGTGGCCCGCATCGGCGGCGACGAATTCGTCGTGCTGCTGCCGCGCATCGGCCACGACCACGAGAGCGCCCGCGCCGCCGCCCTGGCCCACGCCGACCGCCTGCGCGATGCGCTGTCGAGCGCGGTCGAGGTGGACGGCAACCGCTACAACGCCTCGGCCAGCCTCGGCGTGACCTTGCTGCCGCATCCGGGACAAAGCGCCGACGACCTGCTGCGCGAAGCCGACACCGCCATGTACCACGCCAAGGCGCGCGGCCGCAACGGCGTCGCCCTGTTCGAAGCGGCCATGCGCGCCGAGGTGGAGCAGCGCCTGACGCTCGAGCGCGACCTGGCCGGCGCCATCGAACGCGGCGAACTGACGATGCACCTGCAACTGCAATGCGACCACGCAGGCCGGCCGGGCGGCGCGGAAATGCTGATGCGCTGGCAACGCGCCGACGGCCGCTTCGTACCGCCGGACGTGTTCATCCCGATCGCCGAAGCGAGCGGCCTGATCGTGCCGCTGGGACAATGGGCGCTGCACCAGGCCTGCCTGGCCTGGCTGCGCCTGAATGAAGCGGGCCACCCGCTGCCGCTGTCGGTGAATGTCAGCCCGATGCAGTTCGGCCAGCCGGACTTCGTCGACCAGGTGCGCGCCGTGCTGGCGCAGACCGGCGTGCCGGCCGAAGCGCTGATCCTGGAACTCACCGAAGGCCTCCTGATCAAGGACCGGGACGCAACGATTGCCCGCATGCACGCGCTGGCCGCGATCGGCATCCGCTTTTCGATCGACGACTTCGGCACCGGTTACTCGAACCTGGGCTACCTGAAACGCATGCCGCTCTACGAACTCAAGATCGACAAGAGTTTTATCCGCGATACGCCGGACGAGGCCGATGGCGACGCCATCGTGCGCTCGATCCTGGCCATGGCCGCGCACCTGCGCCTGCGCGTCGTGGCCGAGGGTGTCGAGACGCGCGCGCAAGCCGATTTCCTGACTGCAAACGGCTGCCCGGTGATGCAGGGTTATCTGTTTGCGCGGCCGCAGCCGCTGGAGCAGGTGCTGGCGGCGCTGCCCCGGGCGCTGGCCGCCTGACGGCAGGCAATCGAATCGAACTGATCGAGGCGGCGCGGGTCTAACAGGTCTGCCAATCGGCGCAGGCTGGGAGACGACGATGAACGCGCAGCAGAATACCGAGCTGGTCAAGCAAGCCTACGCCGCTTACGGACGCGGCGATGTGGATGGCGTGCTCGCCTGCATGTCACCGCAGATCGACTGGGAAATACCGGGCCCGGCCGTTCTTTCCTTCACCGGCAGGCGGCATGGGGCCGATCAGGTGGCCGAATATTTCGGCCAGGCGGCCGAACACCTCGCGGTGCGCGAATTCACGCCAAACGAATTCATCGCCCAGGGCGACAAGGTGGTCGTGCTCGGACACGGCGCCTGGACCGCCAGGGATACCTGCCAGGATTTCGAAAGCGACTGGGTCCACATCTTCACGATCCAGGACGGCCGGATCGCGGTCTTTCGGGAATTCATGGATGCCCATATCGCGGCGGAGGCCTTCCAGTGCTTTCCGCTTGCCGCAAACCCGGCAGCGGCACTCGGCCCGGGCAGTAACCAAAGCCTCACATAGACAGACGTCCAGGTTTTCATTGGTCGTTGCCGAGATTTACGGAGGCCGACATGGTTTCAATGAAGTGCACACCTGCGCTCGTGCTTGCCTTCCTTGCGGCGCCGCCAATGGCCGCACCGGGAGCGCAGGAAGCCCCACGCAGCGCGCAAGCCCTCGAGCAGGAAGTCGGCGCCTACGAACAGGATTGCCGTGCCAATTATTTCATGTCGTCCCACCACGATTGCGCCTGCCTGAGCGCGGGCTACCGCAACGAGGTGCTGCGCACGGGCAGCTTCAACCGGGCCGCGGCCAGCGAGTCGCTGCTGGCGACCTGCCCGGCTCCACGCTCCTACATCTATGACTGGGTCAACCAGTCATGTACCGATTACGTGCAGCATGTGCGCAGCGACTGGCAAAGCTTTTGCGCCTGCGCATCCAACAAATACGCCGACGAGTATCTCGCCAAACCGCTGGGCAACCTGCGCCAGATTGAAGCGCTGCGGAAAAAATCCTATCTTGCCTGCGGCCTGGGCGAGCGCTCGCACAACTTTTGATCGCCAGCGCGGGCACGCGTCTCAGGACAGGGAAAGGCTGAGGATGGCCTGCAGGTCGTCCGCGCCCAGGCCGCCCGCCATTCCGGACTCGGGCGCCAGCAAGGCGTCGGCCAGGGCCCCTTTGCGGCGCTGCATCTCCTGGATCTTCTCTTCGAGCGTGCCGCGTGCAATCAGCTTGTACACGAACACAGGCTTCCCCTGGCCGATGCGCCAGGCGCGGTCGGTCGCCTGGTTTTCGCTGGCAGGGTTCCACCACGGATCGTAATGGATGACGGTATCGGCTGCCGTCAGGTTCAGGCCGACCCCGCCTGCCTTCAGGCTGATCAGGAACACCGCGACCTGGCCAGCCTGGAAGGCGTCCACCGGCGCGGCGCGGTCGACCGTGGCGCCGGTGAGCAGGGCGTAGTCGACGGCGCGCTTGCGCAATTCGTCTTCGACCAGCGCCAGCATGCTGGTGAACTGCGAAAACACCAGCACCTTGCGGCCCTCGCTCAGCAAGGTGTCGAGCAAGTCCATCAGGGTGTCCAGCTTGGCCGAACCGGCCACGCTGCCTGGGCGCAGCAGGCGCGGATCGCAACATACCTGGCGCAGCTTGAGCAAGGCATCGAGGATCACGATCTGGCTGCGCGCCAGGCCCTTGCGGTCGATCTCCTCGCGCACCTTGCGGTCCATCGCCACGCGCACCGTTTCGTAGAGGTCGCGCTGGGGACCGCCCAGGTCGATCGGCAACACGATCTCGGTCTTGGGCGGCAGTTCGGTGGCGACCTTGTCCTTGGTGCGCCTTAACATGAACGGTTTCAGGCGCCGCGTCAGCAGGTGCGCGCGGGCACCGTCGCCATGCTTCTCGATGGGTTTACGGAAGCCGCTCGCAAACGTTTTTTCGTCGCCCAGCAATCCCGGCATGAGGAAATGGAAATGCGACCACAATTCGCCGAGGTGGTTCTGCACCGGGGTGCCGGTCAGGCACAGCCGATGGCGGGCCTGGAGCAGGCAGGCCACCTGCGCCGCCCTGGCGCGGCTGTTCTTGATATATTGCGCTTCGTCCAGGATCAGCAGGTGGAAGCCTTGCTGGCGCAGCGCCTCTTCGTCACGGCCGAGCAGGGCATAGGTGGTCAGCACCAGGTCGGCAGCTGGCACTTGGTCGAACAGCGCCGCCCGCTCCTTGCCATGCAGGAGCAAGACGCGCAGACCTGGCGCGAAGCGGGCGGCCTCGGCCTGCCAGTTGCCCATCAGGCTGGTTGGCGCCACGACCAGCGCCGGCGCGTCGAGCCGGCCGGCCTCTTTTTCGGCCAGGATGTGCGCCAGCGCCTGCACGGTTTTGCCGAGGCCCATGTCGTCGGCCAGGATGCCCCCGAAGCCGTACTCGCGCAGGAATTGCATCCATGCCAGGCCGTCCTGCTGGTAAGCGCGCAGCGTCGCCTGCAGACCGGCGGGAGCGGCGACCGGCTGGATGCCGGTGAAGCCTTCGAGCTTCCTGCCCAGTTCGCGCAGGCGCTCGCCGCCCATCCAGCGCAGCTGCGCGGCCTGCTCCAGCTCCGCCAGGCGCGCTGCGTCGGTGACGGGCAGGCGCACCGCATCGCCGGCGCGTTCGTTGAAATACAGGTCGCCCAAGGTAGCGAGAATCGGCTTGATGCGCTGCCAGGGCAAGGCGACGCGCGTCGTGCCGGACAATAATTCCACAATGACTTCCTCATTGTCGTCGCGCGCCGCCAGCGCCGCCGCGCTGAACTCCCGGGGCGCCGTGCGTATCAGTTCCAGCAACAAAGGCAGCAAAGGATGGCGCCGGCCGTCGACGACGATGCCGAGTTCGAGTGCGAACCAGGCTTGCGCCCCCTCGCCTTCCTCGTTCACCTCGGCATACCATTCTTGCGTCTCGGCGATGTCGTAGCGGTAATCGCCATTCATATCGATCTGCCAGCCGGCGGCACGCAAGCGGGGCAGTCCCTGGCGCGCGAATACCAGCCAGGCTGCCTGCGTCGGCAGCTCGAAGCTGGCTTCCCACTCGTCGAGCGGGGAACCCGGGGCTGGCGCCGCAAAGCCAAGACCGGCCAGGATGGCTGCCGCCGCCGCTTCCGCGCCCATGTCGCGCTCGATCAGTTCGACCATGTCGCCGACCATCCTGCGCAGCACTGGCTCGTCGCCGGCGCCGGTTTCCATGCCGTCGTAGTCGAAGGACAGCACCACGTAATCATGCCAGTGCAGATCGCCGCCGCGCATGCGCAGCGGGAGGCTGTCGAGCAGCAGTTGCGGTGTGGGTGCGATGTCGGATAGCCGGCGCGTCTGCATTGCCTGCGGCAGGGGCAGGATGCGGTCCATGCCTTGCGCTGTCAGGCGGTTTGCCACTTGCGCGCGCTGTTCGGCACGCAGGCGCGGTGCCTGTTGGACCAGGCTCAGCAGGTCACGCGGCGGCAGCGCCGCGAGTTGTTCCGGCAGCGCCAGTTCGCCCAGCAGGCCCCCGTCCAGGTAGACCATGGGATCGGTCGCCAGTACGTGTTCCACCGGCGTGCCGTCGTCGAAGCGCCAGCCCAGCGCCACCGATTCGGCGTCGGCCCGGTCCGCGTGCCAACCAGGTTCGGCGCGCCGCACGGGGCCTGGCCGGATCGTACCGACATCGCCCCGTCTCAGGCCGGCCTCGCTGTCAGACCACAGCAGCCACCCTTCCCCGCACAACTGGTCCAGCAGGCGGGCACCGATCCGGCCGGCCAGCGTGGCGCCCTCCACGCAGGCCTGGCCCGCACGCAGGGCGGCCACCATGCGGATCAGCTCTTCATCGTCAGGCCTGACATGGGCCGGCACCGATGCCAGCAACGTGGTGGTATCGCTGTGGATGGTAGCGCCGCCAATGCTGCCATCCTTGCGCAGGCGGGCCTTGCACAGTTGCAGGCGCGGCGTCCCGTCGCGCCCGCCCGGGATCAGCACGTAAGCAAGCCGGTACTGCACCGTGGGCGGGTTCGCCTTGGGGCCCGGCACCGGCGCGTGCGCCTTCGCCAGCAGCTGCAGCCAATGCTCGGCCTGTACCGGCAACGCATCTTGCGCGCCCTCCGGTACGGATGCGTCCATGTCCAGCAAGTCCAGCAGTACGGCCACCACATGCTTGCAGTGATGGCGCATGGGGCAGGTGCAGTAACTCTTGAACGTGATCCCGTGCGGGCCCGCCGCAAGCTCGATCCGCTGCCGGTAGACAGCAGCACCGCTGCCGGCCACTTCGCCATCGATCAGGTCGCCGTCGCGGCTCAGGCCAATGACCATGCCCTCGCGCGCATAGGCTTCGCCACGGGCGAAGGTGCCTGCATCAAACTGAGACTTGATGTGCGCGCGGCCGAGATGCATGGGCTGAAAATAAATGGGATGGATAGCCCCATTATCGCCGATGCCCATACCGCCGAGGAACGCGCCGGCCCAGCACTCCGGAAGGAAAGTATTTTTACTGCGATTCCGTATTGCTTCGGTGCTGCCGGCGCACGGGATTTACTTGCCCGGCTTGAGGATGACTTTTGTCCAGCCTTTTTCGCGCTTGTCGAATTTTTCGTAGGCTTCCGGCGCCTGTTCCAGCGCCAGCTCGTGCGAAACGATCATCGACGGCGTCGCCTTGCCGGCCTGGATCAGGTTCGCCAGGCGCCGGTTATACGCCTTCACATTCGCCTGCCCGGTGCCGATACGCTGGCCCTTGAACCAGAACTGGCCGAAGTCGAATGCCAGCTTGCCTTCCTTGGCAAGATCGTCCTGCGCACCAGGGTCCTGCGGCAGGAAAACACCGACCACGCCAATGCCGCCGGTCGGCTTGACCGCCTGTACCAGGTTGTTCATCGTCAGGTTCGGTACTTCCTTGCCATGCATGTTGCAGCATTGGTAGCCCACGCATTCGCAACCGCAATCGGCGCCCTGTCCCTGCGTCAGTTCCTTGATCTGCTCGACGCCGTTGCCTTCGGTGTCGTCGATGGCAATCGCGCCGATCTTCCCGGCCAGTTTCAGGCGATCCTTGTGGGTGTCGACGACAAAGACGCGGCTGGCACCTTTTACGAAAGCAGAGGTGGCCGCCATCAGGCCGACCGGACCGGCGCCGTAGACGACGACCGAGTCGCCCGGTTTCATGCCTGCCAGCTCCGTTGCGTGATAGCCCGTCGGAAAAATGTCGGACAACATGACATAGTCGTTTTCCTTTTCGCGCGCATCCTCCGGCAGCACCAGGCAGTTATAGTCGCCGTAGGGGACGCGCAGCAATTCGGCCTGGCCGCCGCTGTACGGTCCCATGCCGGCGAAGCCATAGGCCGCACCGGCCGTGCCTGGATTGCAGGTCAGGCAAAAGCCCGATAATCCCCGCTCGCAGTTTTCGCAAAAGCCGCAACCGATGTTAAATGGCAGGCATACCATGTCGCCTACCTTGACGCGGTCGACTGCCTTGCCGACAGCGATCACTTCGCCCATGTTTTCGTGGCCGAGGATACGTCCGGCTTCCATCTCGGTACGGCCCTCGTACATGTGCAGGTCGGACCCGCAGATATTGGTCGTTGTAATGCGCACGAGAACATCGGTGGGCTTCTCGATTTTTGCATCCGGCATGTTTTTCACCTGGACGTCGCGTGGTCCGTTATAGACAAGTGCTTTCATTGATGGCTCTCTCTCCAGAAACGGGTTGAACTAATTCATTTCCGGCTTGCAATGACTACGGAAATGAAACGAAGTTCCCTACTGTGGGTGCCACACTGTTGACTATCTGTTCGCCATCTAACGTTTGCCGCGCATCGCTGAACAGGCGCCGCGCATCGCACCGACGCAACCTGCTGATGCCAAGCACTCCCCCATAAATAAATGTGTTTCTGGCTGCCAGAACTCACGTTTATTTCCGGTTGAGTACTTAGCGCAGCACCTGCAGCCTGGTCTTCCTGCCCTTGCGATAGGTGTACAGCGTCAACGCGGCATTGTTCAGATCGCCCTTCTGGTCGAAGGCAATGTGGCCCGTGACGCCTTCATACTTGATGGCAGCCAGCGCCGGCAGGTATTTCGCCGGATCGCTTGAATTCGCTGTCTGCATGGCCTTGGCGAAGACCATCACCGCATCGTAGGCATACGGCGCGTAGGTCTGCAGCGGGATCTTGTAGCGTTGCTGGTAGCGCTGGGTAAATGCATTCAGGCCGGCTTCCTGGGCTTCCGTGACCCCGCCCGCCACCACGCAATAGACCTTGTCGTCGGCCAGTGCATCGCCCGCCAGCAGCGGCATCTTTTCCGAGCAGACACCGTCGCCCGACACCAGTTTCGCGCGCAGCCCGAGCGCCTTCATTTGTTTCAGCATCGGGCCGGCCACGGCATCCATGCCGCCATAGAAAATCACGTCGGGATCGCGCGCGCGGATCTGGGTCAGGATGGCGTTGAAGTCGGTTGCCTTGTCGTTGGTGAACTGGCGGCTGACCACCGTGGCGCCCCCTGCCTTCACACCCTTGACGAACTCGTCGGCCAATCCCTGGCCGAAAGCCGTGCGGTCGTCGACCACGGCGATCTTGTTCGCTTTCAGGGTGCCGATCGACCAGGTCGCCAGCGTGCGTCCGACCAGGTTGTCGTTGGCGACGACGCGGAAGGCGGTTTTAAAACCCTGGTGGGTGTAGAGCGGCGTGGTCGCGGCCGGTGAGATTTGCGGGATGCCGGCGTTGGCGTAGATCTTCGAGGCCGGCACCGTCGTGCCCGAATTCAGGTGGCCGACCACGGCCGCCACCTTCGCATCGACCAGCTTTTGCGCGACGGCCGCGCCGGTCTTCGGATCGGCCGCATCGTCTTCGGGCTGCAAGACCCATTTCACTTTGTTGCCCCCAAGCGTGATGTTTTTGGCATTGAGCTCGTCGATCGCCATGCGTGCGCCGTTTTCGATGTCCTTGCCCTGGTGGGCGCCGGTGCCGGACAGGGGCGAGGCGGTGCCGATTTTGACTTGCAGGACTTTAGCGGGCGGCTGGGCGTGAGACGTGGGCGCGGCGGCAAGGGCGAGCAGGGACGCGGCGACGATGGCGGGACGATGCATGGCGGGTTTTCCGTGGACGGTGCGTTCGATTGTACCGTGCCAAAAACTGGGGTCAGGTCTGACATTCGTACACGAGCTCTGCCTTCTTCGACCGGCTATTGTTGAGGCCGTGTCTAAATGCCAGACCTGACCCCAGCTCTGCAGCTCTGCTGTTTGTCGCGCGCAAAAAAAACGCCAACCCTCGGGTTGGCGTTTTTCATTACCGCGGTTCAGTCAATCAAGCGGCTTGATCCAGCGTTGGGTAATCGATATACCCCGCCTCGCCCGGCGCATAGAAAGTCTGCGGATTCGGCGTATTGAACGGCGCATTCAATTTGAGGCGCTGCACCAGGTCCGGATTCGCGATGTAGGCGCGTCCAAACGCCACTGCGTCCGCCCGGCCCGACTCCACCGCCTCGATCGCCATCTGGCGGTCGTAGCCGTTGTTGGCGATATACGTGCCCTTGAAGGTCTTGCGCGCCCAGGCGAAATCGAAGCCGGGGATATCGCGCGGGCCGCCGGTGGCGCCTTCGACGAAGTGGATGAAGGCGATGCCGCGCTTGTTCAACTCTTCGATCAGGTAACCGAATACGGCTTGCGGGTTGCTGTCGGCCAGGTCGTTGGCCGGGGTCACCGGCGACAGGCGGATGCCGACGCGGCCGGCGCCGATTTCGGCGACCACGGCGTCCACGACTTCCAGTGCAAAACGCGCGCGGTTCTCGATCGAGCCGCCGTATTCGTCGGTGCGCTTGTTGGCGCCGTCGCGCAGGAACTGGTCGATCAGGTAGCCGTTGGCACCGTGCAGTTCGATGCCGTCGAAGCCGGCGCGGAGCGCATTTGCGGCGCCGCGGCGGTATTCGGCGACGATTTCCTTGATTTCATCGAGGGCCAGGGCGCGCGGCTCGGGCGCGTCGACCTTGCCGGCGTGGGTGTAGGCGACCACCTTCGCTGCGACGGCCGATGGGGCGATCGGCTGGGCGCCGCCGGTCAGGTGCGGGTGCGTCACGCGGCCCACGTGCCAGATCTGGGCGACGATCTTCGAGCCGGCTTCATGCACGGCCTGGGTGATCGGCTTCCAGCCTTCGACTTGCGCGTCCGAATAAATGCCGGGCGTGGCCATGTAGCCCTTGCCGACCGCGGAAACTTGCGTGCCTTCGCTGATGATCAGGCCGGCGTTGCTGCGCTGGCGATAGTACTCGACGTTCATCGGGCTGCCCGGAATATCGCCGCCGGCTTCGTCGGCGCGGCTGCGGGTCAGCGGGGCCATCACGACACGGTTGGCAACGTCGATGTCGCCGATGCGGGCAGGTTCAAAAAGTTTGTGCGTCATGTGCTGTCCTTGTTCAATATTGGAGCGATGTGGAATCACTGGGCCGCCGGTCCTTGCACATTCGCGAGCCAAGGCCGGCGGCCACGACAATAGCTACTATAGGTATTCCAAGAGGCACTGGGTAGGCCGAACGAATGATATGATTTATTCCTGACAGGAATGGATGGAACAGATATGGATCGCTTGCGCCTGATGGAAACCTTTGTACGGGTGGTCGAGACCGGCAACTTCTCGGCCGTCGCGCGCGAGGAACACAGTACGCAATCGAGCATCAGCAAGCAGATCCAGTCTCTCGAAACCCTGCTTGGCGCGAAACTGCTGGTGCGTTCGACGCGCAGCCACGCGCTGACCGAAGCGGGCAAGCGTTATTACGAACGCTGCCGCCAGGTGCTCGACACGCTCGAAGAAGCGCGGGTCGAGATCCAGCGCACCGAAAACGACATCGCCGGCGTGCTGCGCGTGGCGGCGCCGGCCGCGTTCGGACGCCTGCACATCGTGCCGCGCCTGTCCGCCTTTTTCGAGCGCTACCCGCAGCTGAAAATCGATTTGCAGCTCGACGACGGCTTCGTCGACCTGGTGGTGGGCGGCATCGACGTCGCCTTCCGCGTCGGCGAACTGAAGGACAGCCGCCTGATCGCGCGCCGCATCGGCACCGCCCATCGCGCGGCGCTGGCCTCGCCCGCCTACCTGGCGCGCCACGGCGAGCCGCAGCATCCACACGAATTGCGCGAGCACCAGTGCATCGTCTACACCGGTCTCGCGACGATGAACGAGTGGCACTTCCAGGACGAGGACGGCGGCCAGCATGCCGTGCGCGTGAATGGCCATCTGCAGTCGAACAGTTCGGAGGCGATCCGCCAGGCCGTGGTCGAGGGCCTGGGGATCTGCTACACGACGCAGTGGGTGTATGGGGAGGATATCCGCGCGGGGCGCGTCAAACCGATCCTGACGCGCTATAAACTGCCGCCGCTGCCGCTGAACGTCGTGTTCCAGCCGGCGCGCCGGCCCTCGCTGAAGATCAGCCACTTCGTCTCCTTCTTTGCGGAGGCGTTCTCGCGCGATCCGGACATCTCGCCGATGCTGGCAAGCGATGGGGCACCGCACGACGTGATGGGCAAGCTCGGCGGCGGTTTTACGGCGGACCCCGCGCTGTAGCCGGCCTTCGCCGATGGGAACGCCATGGCCGGCGGCGCGCAGGTATGCTGGAGACCAGACCACACGCCCGCCCGCCATGATCCGTTCGCATGTCACCCCTGCCCTCGCCCTCGCCGTCCTGCTGCTTGCGGGAAGTGCCCATGCGCAGAACGACACCCGCCTCGTCGCGCTGATCAATGCCTTGCGTGCGGCGCCCGGCGAGTGCGGCGGCGCCCGCGCTTCGCCTGCGCCGGCCCTGGCAAGCCACCCGCTGCTCGCGCGCGTGCGCATCGGCCCCGGCGCCTTTCCCGAATACGAGCTTGAACGCGTCGGCTACCACCCGGCCGAGGTCGAAATCATTTTCACGCGCGGCGCGCAGGATGCCGAGGCCGCGCTGGCGTCGATCCGCCAGCCCTATTGCCGCGTGCTGCGCAACGCCGCCTACAGCGACATCGGCGCTTTTCGCCAGGGAAGCGGCCAGGAAAGCGAATGGACGATCGTGCTGGCCCGGCCGCTGCTGCCGTTAACGCTGCCCGGACAAGCCGTGGTGGGCCGCGAGATCCTCGACGCGGTGAATGCCGCGCGCGCCGTCCCGCGCAACTGCGGCGAGCGCGCCTTCTCCGCCGCCCCGCCGGTGGCGTGGAACGATGCGCTCGGCGCGGCGGCGCTGGAACACAGCCGCGACATGGCGTCGCACCGCCATTTCGCGCACGAAGGATCGGACGGCAGCCTGGTCGCGGGGCGCGCCACGCGAGCCGGCTACGACTGGCGCCGCGTCGGGGAGAACATCGCGGCGGGACAGCCGTCCGCCAGGGAAGCGGTAGCGGGCTGGATCGAGAGCCCGGGCCACTGCGCCAACCTGATGAACCCGGCGTTCACCGACATGGGCGCCGGCTACGAGATCAGCCGCGCCAGGCTGCCGGGCTTTGTCTACTGGACCCAGGTGTTCGCGGTGCGGCGCTAAGTACTGCTCCCGGCTGTATGTTCGCTTGCTGCACCGCCCACGAGCCGATCAGTGCGAGTGCGCGCGGCGAGATCGTTTCCTCGATAGCGGCCACTTCCGACACGTCACCGGTCTGCGCGCCCTGGAAGAAATGATTCAGGCCGGGCAGGCGATGTACCTGGGCCCGTGGGTTGCCTGCCAGCGCACGCCGCAGCGCCGGGATGTTGTCGTCGGCGCTCACGACCTGGTCCTTGTCTCCGACCAGGGCGAGCACGGGACAGTCGATCTGGCGCATCAGGGGCGCGGGATCGATCCGCAGCAAGGTACGCATCCACGGGGTCAGGAACGGCGCGAACTCCTCTTCCGAAAACGCGCGGCCATGTGCGCGTTGCGCGGCGAGATACAGGCTGCGCACGGCTGCCTTGCTGTCGCCGTCGCTGCGCGGCGCGGCCACGGCTGCGAATACCGCCTGTTGCAGGGCCAGCTCCTGTTCCAGGCGCCCGGGGGCACCCTGCCCGATTTGACGGCGTGTGCGCGCCAGGAACATGTCGCGCGCCGGGATGCCGTTTGCCGCCATGAGTACCAGGAAAGCCGTGCCGGGCGCCTTGGCCGCCACCATACTGCCGATCAGGCCGCCTTCGCTGTGGCCGATCAGCCCGATACGGTTTGCGTCGATCTCCGGGCGGGCGCGCAGGAACGCGAGGCCGGCCTGGATATCGGACGCAAAATCGACGCTGGTCGCGCTCGCGAAATCGCCGCCCGAGCGGCCGATTCCCCGCTTGTCGCTGCGGAGCACGGCAAAGCCGCGCCGGGTCAGGTCGTCCGCGAGAACAAGGTAGAACTGGTGGCCGAACAGGGAACCGTCGCGGTCCACCTCGCCCGAACCGGGAATGAGCACGATCGCCGGATGGGGACCGGGCGTGCGCGGCAGGGTGAGCGTGCCTTCGAGGCCGATGCCGGCATTGTCGAAGGCGACCTGCCGGACCTCATATGGCAGCGGCGCCGCCGGCGTTTGCGGGCGGACCGGCTGCTTGAGGCGGTCGAAGGCGAACCAGGCGGCCGCTGCCAGGATCAGCAGGCAGGCCAGGCCAGGCAGGGGGCGCAGTGGGCGCGTTTTCATGCGGGTCGGCGGGCGATGGAAACGCCAACTGTAGCATCCGCAGGGGGTGCCAAATTGCGCGCATTGTCACGCGCGGCCTGCACCACCCGGCGCGCTTTCGCCGTGCGGATGAAGCGGCCTCCGGCCACCGGATGTCAACGCCGGAACAGCCAGAGAATGACCGAGACGACGATCGATATGACGATGCAGGTGACGATCGGGAAGTGAAAACTGAAGCCTTCGCGCACCACGTGGATGTCGCCCGGCAGGCGCCCGAAAGGAAGCCGGCGCAACCAGGGCCAGGCCAGGCCGATGGCGGCGATGACGACGCCGAGGACGATCAGCGCGCGCTGCATGACGCAACTCCGCAAACGTCAGGCCTGGGTGCCGGTGCTGCTGGTTTTCCTGTCATCGTCCTCTCCTGTCGGCGCCGGATGCGCCCCCTTATTTTGCCTTGGACAGTGCGCACGGCGGCGCGCAAAACGGGGCGCGCACGCACGCGCCAAGGGGTGCGTCGGCCTTCGCGACCCCGGTGCTATACTGGATTGTCGCGACGATCGGCATGCAGATGGATCGCGTCGCGCTGATCGGGCGCCCGGCCAGTCCCGGCCATTCACGGCCGCTGGTCAAGCTCATCCGTGCTCCGCCCACCGTCATGGCGGTCGGTTGGCCGATGGTCCGTGCGTAGTGCCCAAGCCGGGTGTACGCGGGCATCGGCGGACCCTGACAGGGCCCATCTGTATGCGATCGCCGGTCTATCGCGTTTGCGCCTGGGCCAGGGCGAACATTGCCTGGCCGCGGGATCGAACATCATTCACGATTCATCATTGACAGGGGGTAGCATGCCAACAACCTGGATTATCACGGCCAATGCGGGCCGGGCAAGGTTCTTCTCCGAGGACGGTCCAGCAGAACCACTGAAAGAATTGGACGATATGGTCAACAACGGCGCGCGCCTGCGCGCCAACGAAGCCGAGACCGACCGTCTCGGAACGATGGCTGCGGGCAAAAGCGCCCACAACATCGGCCATGCACAAGGTGGCCCCGGACCGCACAACGCCAACGCCGGTGCGCCGAACAGCCAGTACGAACCGAACCAGACGCCCGCGGAGCACGAAACCGAACTGTTCGCCAAGGACCTCTCGCAATACCTGCTCAAAGCCCAGCAGGAAGGCCGCTACCAGCATCTCGTGCTCTCGGCTTCGCCCCAGTTCCTCGGCACCCTGCGCAACAACCTCGATCCGCACGTCAAGGCCGTGATCAAGCAGGAATTCAACAAGGACTACACGCAGGTTGCCGTCCACCAGCTGCGCGAGCAGCTGCAGGCGGCCCAGGCCAAGTCCGCAGAATAAGAGCATCGGGTTTCGTCCCGTCACGCCAGCCCCACCGGCTGGCGTTTTTTTCGCCCGCGCGCAGGGTCCCGGCGCCAGGCTGCGATGCGTGCGGCCGCGTTCGCCGTTGGGCCCTACCATGGCGCTATCGAAGACAAAGGACCCACCATGAACAAGCGTTTGACGCCCCTCCTCATCAAGGGAACGCTGCTGGCCTCCGTGATCCTGGTCGGCATGAAAGCCTGGGCCGCCAGCAAGGAGGCGAACCCGCGCAGCGACCTGGCGACCATCCCCTCGCTCGACCTGCCCCGCTACCTCGGCCAGTGGTACGAAATCGCGAAGTTCCCGAACCGGTTCCAGCGCAAGTGTGCCGGCTTCACGACAGCGACCTACACCGCCCTGCCCGATGGCCGGGTGCAGGTCGAGAACCGCTGCCGCCGGGATGATGGCGCTCTCGAGGTCGCCGTCGGCGTCGCGCGCCAGGTCGGGGCCGCGAACTCGCCGCGCCTGAAGGTGCGCTTCGCCCCGGCGCCCCTCTCATTTATTCCGCTGGTGTGGGGCGACTACTGGATCATCGACCTCGACCGCGATTATGGCCTGGCCGCGGTGAGCGAGCCGGGCCGCGACTACCTGTGGATCCTGGCGCGCACGCCGACGGTCAGCAAACCTGCCTACGACGCGCTGGTGGCGCGCCTGTCTGGCCAGGGACTCGATGTGCGCAAGCTGGTGCGCACGCCCCAGGCGTAGTGGTAAATGATCACCGACAATGTTACCCCTCAAACAAACATTCACGGGATCAATAACCGGCATCGGCAATGTGAATTGGGCAAGGCCGCGCCGGGCGGCGAGAATGGCCGTTCCGTTTTTTGCGTCACCGGCCGCACGCCTGCGTGCGGCTGCCCTCCTTCAGCCATTCCAGATTCCAGCATGAGCCACCAGATCGCCAGCACGCCCCTCCACTCAACCGGGGGCGCGCCATGATCGTCCGCGAGCGTCCGAACGGCCTGCGCCTGTTCCTCACCATGCGCGGCTCGGTCCTGCCGAGCATCTGGAAAAGCCTGGCGATCACGACCCTGCTGGCCCTTGCCGTCACCCTGAGCCACGGCCGGCTGTGGGAGCACAAGATCCACCTGACCATCATCCCGTTCACGCTGATGGGCTTGCCGCTTGCGATCTTCCTCGGCTTTCGCAATAACTCCGCCTACGACCGCTATTGGGAAGGCCGCAAACTGTGGGGCGAACTGGTGCTGCGCAGCCGGAATTTCGCGCGCCAGTGCCTGAGCCTGATCGACGACGCCGCGGACACGCCCGAGGCACGTGCGGAGGCCGCCGCGCTGCGCACGCGCATGGTCCGGCGCGGGATCGCCTTCGCCCACGCCGTGCGCCACCTCCTGCGCCGCACCAACCCGGGCGACGATATCGCCGCGCACCTGTCTCCCGCCGAATGGGCGGCGCTGCGCGACCGCCCCAACGTGAGCCACGCGCTGATGCTGGAAATGGGCGTCGACCTTGCGCACTGCCGCCGCGCCGGCATGCTCGACAGCGTGCGCGCCGCCGCAATTGATACCACGATGTCGGCGATGGTCGGAAGCGCCGCTTCCTGCGAGCGCATCAAGAACACGCCGGTGCCGTTTTCGTACACGCTGCTGCTGCACCGCACCGCCTACATGTACTGTTACCTGCTGCCTTTCGGCCTGGTCGACTCAATCGGCTACCTGACGCCGCTGGTAGTGGCGATCGTCGCCTATACTTTCTATGGACTCGATGCGCTGGGCGACGAGATCGAGGAGCCGTTCGGCCTGTCGCCGAACGACCTGCCGCTCGACGCCATCTGCCGCGCCATCGAGATCGACATGCGCGACGCCCTCGGCGATACCGAGCTGCCGCCGCCGCTGCTGCCTGTCAATTCCTGGCTGCGCTGAGCCTCACGCCCCAGCATCGTTTCCACCCCGGCGCCGCCCGGGGCGATATACTCGCCCTTTTATACATCCACGTTTCCATGAGCTCCCTGCCGCCCTGCCCCAGCTGCCAGTCTACTTATACCTACGAGGACGGCGCCAATCTTGTCTGTCCCGAATGCGGCCACGAATGGCCGGCCGAGGGCGGCGCGGCTGCCGAGACCGCGCGCGTCTACCGCGATGCGTCCGGCAACATCCTGCAGGACGGCGACACGGTGACCGTCATCAAAGACCTGAAACCGAAGGGTTCAGGCGGCGTCATCAAGCAGGGCACGAAGGTCAAGAACATCCGCCTCGTGGACAGCGACCACGACATCGATTGCAAGATCGACGGTTTCGGGGCGATGAGCCTCAAAACGGAATTCGTGCGCAAGGTGTAAGGCCGCGCAGCGGCGCCGATCGCAGGAATGAAAACACCAGCCGCGGCTGTAATGCCGTTCAGTTAAGCGCGGATGAGCTGCCCCGGGCGAGCATAACGCGCGGGCATGCCCGCCCTACGGTGCGCCACCGTCGTCATTGTTGGTCGAGACCGCTGTGTAACGTAGGGCGGGCATGCCCGCGCGTCGACGTCAAGAACAAAGGCCGCTCCGATGTGAATCGAAGCGGCCTTCTTAACTGAACGGCATTACAGCCGCGGCTGGTGTTTTTTATTGCCCGCACGCTGGGTGCGTGGGCGTATCCGCCTAGGGGTACGCCCGGGTACGCCGGATCAGCGTCCGCTGGTGCCAGTCGTGGTGGTGCCGGTGCCCGTGGTGCCGCTGGTGCCGGAGGTGCCCGAAGTACCGCTCGTACCCGAGGTATCCGAGGTACCCGAGCTGCCTGAGCTCCCGCCGGTGCCGCTGCCGGTGCCCATCGAACCGGAGGTGCCGCTGGCGCCGCTGCCCATCGAACCGGAGGTGCCGGTTGCGCCGGTGGTGCCGCTGGTACCGGTACCCATCGAGCCGCTGGTACCGCTGCTGCCGCTGGTACCGGTGCCCATCGAGCCACTGGTGCCGCTGGTGCCGCTGTCCATCGAACCGCTGGTGCCGCTGGTGCCGCTGCTGCCGCCGGTGGTGCCGCTGCCGCTGGTGCCGCTCGCGCTGCCGCTACCGCTGGTGCCCATCGAGCCGCTGCTCGAGGCGCCGCCCGTGCCGCTGCTGCCCATCGAGCCGCTGCTGCTGGACTTGCTCTTTTGTTTTTTGTGCTTTTTCGCCGAGCTCTTGTGGGCGCTCGACTTGGTGGTGGCCTTGTCGCCGCTTTGTGCGCTGGTCGCCTGCGAACTGCCGGTCTGGTCGGCGGTGCTGCTCGACTGTGCGCTTGCGTTGAACGAAGTCGCCATCGCGGCGGCGATCGAAGCGCCCAGCAGGCCTTTCAATAGTTTATGCATTGTCATGTTCATCTCCTAATGTTTGGGGGCTTACAAAAGCTCAACAATATCAATGACATACCGACATGATTGAGGTGGCCGAGTTTAGAGGGGCCGCGCTGGGAGCAGCGCACGCTAGCCTTTTGGAAAGATATCCGACACCCGTCAGGGCGCCGCCACGCCCCGTGCAGGCTCAGCCGTTCCCAGCCCCGCTGCCCGTGCCGCGAGGGTGGCGATCGCGGTGTACAGCGGCAGCACATTGCCCTTGTCGTCGGGGTAGACTCGGTTCGACAGGAAGACATAAAAGGTGCGCGAGCCGGGGTCGATCCACAGCACGCAGCCGGTAAATCCGGTGTGGCCATAACTGCCGACCGGGAACAGCATGCCGCGCGGACGCTCGGCAAACGGCGAATCGATGTCCATGCCCAGGCCACGCAGCGCGGCGATGCCGGGCAGGCTCTGCGCGGTGGTGAGCAGCCGCATGCTCTCCGGCGACAGCACCCGCACGCCGTCGAGTTCGCCGCCGGCGAGCAGCATGCGGGCGAAGCGGGCGATGTCGCCGGCCGTGCTGAATACGCCGGCCGAGCCCGCCACACCGCCGATCCGGCGCACCGTCGGATCGTGGACCACGCCTTGCAGCAGCTGGCCGGCGGCGACGTCGCCGTGCAGGGCCGGCGTGCCCGCGCCCGGAGGCGTCTTGTGTGTCGGCGCGATCCACGCTACGCGTACCCGGCCGAGCGGCAGGTAGCCGGTGTCATGCATGCGCAGCGGCGTGAACAGGCGCTGCCGGGCAAACGCGTCGACAGTGGTGCCGGACAGTGCGCGTACCAGCTGGCCGAGCAGGATGTAGTTGATGTCGGAATAGCGGAAATAGCTTCCGGGCACATGCGTGACGGTTTGCGCGCAGGCCATCGCATGGGCGGCCGCGTCGCCCTGCCAGGCGGGTTTCGCCGGCAGCCCGGCGGCCAGGCCCGAGGTATGCGTCAGCAGGTGGCGGATCGTGATCGCCTCCTTGCCGCCGCCGGCGCATTCGGGGAAATAGTCGACCAGCCTGCCGTCCAGGTCGAGCTTGCGGTCCTCGGCCAGCAGCAGGATCGAGGGCGCGGTGACCAGCACCTTGCTCAGCGAAGCGACATCGAAGACGGTCTGCCTGGTCACTGCCGCCGCGCCGGGTTCGTAGCTGAGGCGGCCATAGGCGCGCTCGCGGATGTTGCTGCCCCGCTCCAGGTGCAGGACGCCGCCCGGCAGGCGGTGTTCGGCGATCGCGGCCGCAATGGCGGCGTCGATGCGTTCGACCTGTGCACTGTCGAGCCTGGAGGCCGGGTCGGGCGCCGCGCGCGGCTGGGCCTGGGCGCAGCCGCCGGCAAGCATGGCAAGGCCAGCCGCGGTGATCGCGCCCCGCTGTCTCAGATTGCGAAAGTAATTGGAGCGCATGGAAAACCGGGGCAGCAGAAGGTGGCGTCGGCGACGGAGCGGGCCATGACAGGCAGGCGAATTCTGCCGGTCAATCTTTACGCTGGCGCGCGGGCGCGTCACGATTTCCGGACCCGCCCAGCGCGAAAAAATCCTTCGGCGTATCATTGAACGCATGATTCCTTTCTCGATACTCGACCTGTCGCCCATTGCCGAAGGCAGCGACGCACGCACTTCTTTCCAACATTCCCTCGACCTCGCCCAGCATGGCGAACGCTGGGGTTTCAACCGCTACTGGCTGGCCGAACACCACGGCATGCCGGGCATCGCCAGCGCCGCCACCTCGGTGCTGATGGGCTATGTCGCGGCCGGCACCTCGACCATCCGGGTCGGCGCCGGCGGCATCATGCTGCCGAACCACTCGCCGCTCGTCATTGCCGAACAGTTCGGCACACTGGAGTCGCTGTTCCCAGGCCGCATCGATCTGGGCCTGGGCCGCGCGCCCGGTTCCGACCACATCACGGCGCGCGCCCTGCGTCGCAACCTGGCGTCGGATGCGGACGAATTCCCGCAGGACGTCATCGAGCTGCAGGATTATTTTGCCGACTCGCCGCGGCGCCAGGTGCGCGCCGTGCCGGGTGCCGGGCTGAACGTGCCGCTGTGGATCCTCGGTTCCAGCCTGTTCGGCGCCCAGCTGGCCGCCCACCTCGGCCTGCCGTATGCGTTTGCTTCCCACTTCGCGCCGCAGATGATGATGCAGGCGATCGAACTGTACCGCGCCAACTTCAAGCCGTCGGCGCAATTGGACAAGCCTTACGTCATGCTCGGCTTTAACGTGTTCGCGGCCGACACCGACGAGGAAGCGCAATTCCGCGCGACCTCGATGCAGCAAGCTTTCGTGAACCTGCGCAGCGGCCGCCCGACCCGTTTGCAACCGCCGGTGCGCGGCTACCTCGAGGCGCTCGGACCGCAGGAACGGTCGATGCTCGACGCGGTACTGTCGTGCTCGGCAATTGGCTCGCCGGAGACGGTGGCGGCGCAACTGAAGGCCTTCGTTGCGCACACGCGGGCGGACGAGTTGATGATCACGTCGCAGATTTTCGATCACGCGGCGCGCTTGCGCTCGTACGAGATTACGGCGCAGGTGCGCGAAGCGGCGTAATCGTCCGTAGGGTGGGCACCCCGTGCCCACGCGGAATGACGCATCGTGTTGCCGGTCTTTGAACGTTGCGGCCGCGCTATTTGACACGCTTCCAAATGATTGCCACGCGGCTTAAATCGGGGCAAACACGGCGCCACATTCCGCGTGGGCACAAGTGCCCACCCTACGTTACTCAGCCGCCAACTACGCCTCGCCGGTCCCGGCCTGCAGCGCATCGATCAATTCCGCCGTCGTACGCACCCGCCCCATCACCCGAAACGTGTTCTTGCACGCGAATTCATGCGCCTCGGCGGTGATGCCGCTCATCGCATCCTCGGCAAACACCAGCGCATACCCAAGGTCATAGGCCGCGCGTGCGGTCGACTCGACGCCGATATTCGTCACGATGCCGCCCAGGATCAGCGTCTTGATATGCCGCCGTCGCAGTAACTGGTCGAGCTCGGTTCCGTAGAAGGCGCCCCACTGGCGCTTGGTGATCACGATATCGGTCGCCTCGACGCCCGCCTGCGGCGCGAAATGCGAGGCGTCAGGGGGCGGCGGCGGCGCGCCAGGGGTGCGCAGCGGCGCGTCCGCCGGCGGCGACTGCAGCTCGTTCAACAACACGCGCACGAACACGACCATGCCGCCGCGCATGCGCATTTCCTGCGCCAGCGAGACGCAGTTGCCGAGCACGGCCTCGGCGGAATGCGGCGCCAGGGTGCGCCCCATATTCCCGTTTTGCAGGTCCACCAGCACCAGGGCCGTGCTGGCCAGATCGATCGAAAAGTCGTCCATAGCTACCTCCTCCAGACCGAGTATCGGCCAAACGCCCGCGCCGCGGCGCACGGCCGGCAGGGAAAGCAAGCGTTAACGTTCGGCACTCCTGTTGACTGAATTGCATGCAAAATTCTTCTAAAAGTTGTTAATCAACCGTCATCGTGTCGCGAAAACCGCGCTTTGGCTGCAAAGATAGCGAAATCGGAGTATGATTTTCGTTTCTGAACCTGCGCAAGGATGTTCAATGAACCAGCGACGCTCTTTCCTCAAAAGCTCTGTTGTGCTCGCATCCGCCATCGGCATGCCGGCCTTGGCCAAAGCCGCCCAGCCCGCGCCAGCCGAACGCACCCTGCGCCTGTACAACACGCATACTGGTGAAAGCCTGCGGAGTGTTTTCTGGGCCGAAGGCCAGTTCATTCCGGACGCGCTGAAAGACATCAACAAACTGCTGCGCGACCACCGCAACGACAAGATCGCCGAAATGGATCCGCAACTGATCGTCCTGCTCAACGATGTCAGCGACAAATTCGGCGACTCGCAAGTGCTGCACATCATTTCCGGCTACCGTTCGCCCGAATCGAACGCCAAGCTGCACGCCAATTCGAGCGGCGTGGCCAAGCACAGCATGCACATGGAAGGCAAGGCGATCGACATCCGCATGCCCGGCAAGGACCTGGCCCAGCTGCGCAAGGCCGCCATGTCGATGAAGGCCGGCGGCGTCGGCTATTACCCGGAATCGCAGTTCGTCCACATGGACACCGGCCGGGTCCGCTACTGGTAAACGCCATGCGGCCGCTCCTGCGCTCTCTCCTGCTCGTCCTTGCCGTGTCGGCGGCAGGAGCCAGCGTGGCGCAGCAGCCGGCCGCGACCGTGAATGTGCGCACGACGCGCGATCCGGTCGACAAGTCCTACCGCAAGATGATCGCCGGCATGGACCGCTTCGCGCGCGAACACGCCTTTGCCCCCGACGCGCCGCTGCGCTTCCAGCTGCTGCCGCGTACTCCCGACGTCAACATGGATGGCATCAAGCTGCGCGTGGCCGGCGATACGGTGTCGGTGCCGGTCCAGATCGCCGCCGACAACAGTTTCGTACTCCCCCGCAATGAGCAGGCCCTGCGCGAAGACGCCGCCGTGCTCGCCAACCGCAAGACGGTCAGCATGACCTGGCGCGCCCTGATCCGCACGCCCGGCCTGCCGCCGGACACGCGCCGCCTCGGCGACCTGCGCCTCGAATGCCGCGTCGGCACCGAAGCGGGGCTGGTCTCGAATAACTCGCAAATGTTCGCCTGGCTGTCGAATGCGCTGATGAGCGCCGACCAGGTCTGCAACAGCCCCGAGGGCAACTACCTGTTTTTCGCCGACCGCCCGCTGTTCGGCGTGCGCCTGCGTGCCGGCGGCCGGGTCGAGGAACTCCCTTTTAAAATGCTGTACGCCGGCGGCAACCAGACGCCCGAGATGCTGCGTTTCTGCGACTGCCAGGTACTGCTCGACCGCACGTATTACGCGCCGATCTGGGACAAGAGCTGGCCCGACGACACGCTCGTCGAGTTCGAGTACATGACGGATGCGGCGCCGGCCGCGCATGTTCCGGAGACCGTCCAATGAAGACCGCTGCGCTCGTGCTGACGCTCTTGCTGGCCGGCTGCGCCACGGGCGAGGCCACACTCGGCACCCTGGCGCCGGCCGGGCGCCTTGCTGCATCGGTCGTTCCGGGACGCACCACCAAAGCCGAGCTGCTCGCCACCTTCGGCAAGACCAAAAGCATCGTCTTCGACAGCGGCTATGAAACCTGGCTGTATCAGTCGCCGGCCGGCGGCGGGCGCTTTTCCGAATTCGTGGTCCTGATCGATCCGCAAGGGGTCGTGGTCAAGACCCGCCAGCGCGCCCCTTCGACGCCCGAATAAGAGCGCGCTGGCGTGCGCGTGTAGTTCAGGAAGGCTGGCAAAATCGGCCTCACAGATGTTCCGTTTTCTGTGGAGACCCATCATGCTGGTCGATCGCGTACGGATGCTCGTCGTATTACTGCTGCTCCTGATCGCCGGCTGTGGCGGCGGCGGCGGCAATCCCGGCACCATCGGCCCTCCCCCATCTGCAACGACCGGCTCGCTGCAGGTCGCCATCACCGCCTTGCCGGCCGGCCTGAACGGCGCGGTACGTGTCACCGGCCCCAACAATTTCTCGCAAGACCTGACCAGCTCCCAGACCTTGGCGAACCTTGCGCCGGGCAGCTACAGCGTGGCCGCGTCCAGCGTCACGCTCGGCAACACGACGTATGCGCCGACGCCGGCCACGCAAAGCGTGGTCGTGACGGCCGGCGCCAGCGCCACGGCAACTGTTTCCTATGCCGGTAGCGCGCTGTCGCTGGCGCTGGCCGACATCGGCCCGACCTTCACCAGTCCCACCTTTGTCGCCGCGCCGCCCGGCGACGAGCGCCTGTTCGTGCTCGAGCGGCGCGGCCTGATCCGCATCGTGCGCAATGGCACGGTGCTGACGCAGCCCTGGCTCGACATCAGCGCGAATGTGTTTACGGGCGGCGAAGGCGGCCTGCTGTCGATGGCGTTCGATCCGGATTTCGCCCGCAACGGCTATTTCTACCTGTACTACACCGATGCGGCCCAGAACATCGTCGTCGAACGCTATGCCACCTCGCCCACGCCGAACATGGCTGATCCGACCTCGGCGCTCACCATCCTGCGCATTGCCCATCCGCAGTTCACCAACCATTTCGGCGGCCTGGTCGCCTTCGGACCGGACGGCCTGCTGTATGCCGGGACGGGCGACGGCGGCGGCGCCGGCGACCCTGCCGGGAATGCACAAAACCCGGCCTCCCTGCTCGGCAAGCTGCTGCGCGTGGACGTGCGCAGGGCCAACGCCGGCCAGCCGTACACGATTCCCGCCACCAATCCCTACCTGAACCAGCCCGGACGGCGGCCCGAGATCTGGGCTTCCGGTTTGCGCAATCCCTGGCGCTTCGCCTTCGACGCCGAGCAGCTCTACATCGCGGACGTCGGCCAGGATGCGCGCGAAGAAGTGAACCTCGCCACGAACGCGCAAAGCGGCCTGAACTACGGCTGGAACATTCTCGAGGGCACGGCCTGCTATGGCTCGGCTACCTGCGACCGCACCGGCCTGACGCTACCCGTCTTCGAATACGAGCACGGCGCGAACGAGGTGAACGGCTGCTCGATTACCGGCGGCTATGTTTATCGGGGAAGCGCCATCCCCGAGCTCGCGGGCCGCTATGTCTATTCCGATTACTGCCGCGGCTTCATCAAAAGTTTCCTCGCCAGCAGCGCCGGCATCGTCGAGCAGCGCGACTGGAACCTGAACAGCGCCGGGCAGGTCGTTTCCTTCGGGCGCGACGGCGCCGGCGAACTGTATGTGGTCAGCGCCGGTGGGCGCATCTTCAGGATCGTTCGGGGCAGCATGACCTGAGGCGGGGTAAAATTACCGGATGGCCCGCTTACAACTCCACTTCCCCGAAGACCAGTATTACTATTCCACGCCGCTGACCGTGCGCGTGACCGACATCAACGGCGCGAACCACCTCGGCAACGACTCGATGATCTCGATGATCTCCGAGGCGCGCGCCCGCTTCCTGTTCGAGTTCGGCGTTCCCGAAACCGAGCGCGACGGCACTGGCATCATCGTCACCGACCTCGCTACCACCTACCGCGCCGAAGCCCATGCGCGCGATCAGTTGCTGTTCGAAGTCGGCGTCATGGATTTCAATAAATATGGCGGCGACATCACCTTCCGCATCACGCGCCCGAAAGACAAGGCCCTGGTCGCCATGGCCAAGTCCGGCTTCGTCTTCTTCAACTACAAGACCAGCCAGGTCGTCGCCATGCCCGAGGATTTTCGGAATAAATTCGACCGCGTGAACTGGATCGACTGAACCCGGCACAAGCAACACGTACCGGGCCTGGCACACGGATTTAACGGCTTGCCGAGCGTTCGCGGGGTGCGACCGTCGAATAAAACCATTCATCGACCATGCGCTTTTCAAAGCGCAAGGCGTCGCCATCGAAATAGCGATTGCCACGGTCCAGGAAAGCCATGTCGCGCAGGTGCACGACACCGCTGCGCACGATCTCCCCCTTGCTTTCGATCTCGTACTGCAGCTCGATACGCGGCCAGTCCACCGCATTGTTCAGGGTGCGCAGCTCGCGCGTTCCGTTCGTTGGCACCCTGCGGCCGGCCATGTCGATGTCATCGACATCGATGCGCAGCGTCTGCCCCGCAGGCAGTTGCGCGCCGAGCCTGGTGAAGTGCTCCCTCAGCTCCTCGAGCACCTGCGCGCGTTCCCGCTGGTCCATTGGTAAATCCGAGAAACGCTCGGACTGGACATAATTGACGATCACTTCCGCCGATGCAGTCCCGGCCCCCAGCGCCAGCAAACCCGTAACAGCCAACATTCGAACCATGTTCTTCATGACGACTCCTTGTTTGTTTTATTGCCCGATGAATTGTGTTGAGTGCCGCGACTCAAAATATACGCCTTGTCCGGTAGCGGAATGTGACAGTATGTAAATTGCGCAGCTTATTTGAATGCGCAGCTGGCGATCTCATTCAGCATGCATGGAAGCTCATGCGAAGGTGATGAATTATGCTGGCGCCCGGCTTGTTTCCTGCACAGCCGGAGATAATAAATAATGCCGGCAAATGCCGGCATTATTTATTCGATGCAATCGCGCCCGGTGCCGAGCGCCCAGCGCAACAGCAAGACTCAGTGCCGCCCGGCGCGTTCACGCGGCATGATCGTCGAATAGAACCAGTCGTCGATCATGCGCCGCTCGTAGCGCAGGCGATCGCCGTCCGCGTAGCGGCTGATGTGGTCCATGAAATTCATGTCGCGCAATTGCGCATCGCCACTGCGCAGTACTTGCCCATTGCTTTCGATGGTGTAATGCAGGTCCATGCGCGGCCACTCGGCCCCGTTCCTGATGACGCGCAGGTCGCGCGCGCCGCGGCCCGGGTGCATGCGGCCGGCCAGGTCGATGTCCTGCACATCGATGCGCAGGTTCTGTCCAGGCGGCAGTTTCGCGCCGAGGCTGGCGAAATGCTCGGTCAGGTCCTTGAGTACTTCATCGCGTTCCCATTGGGAAAACGGCAGGTCGGAAAAGTGCTCCGGCTGGATATAGTTCACGGTCACATCGGCCGAGGCGGCGCCCGCGGCCAGCGCCAGCAGGCCACCGGCGGCCAGTGTTTGGATCACGTTCTTCATGGCGATTCCTCTCTATGAATTTTCTGGTTTTTACGAATTGAATATACGCGCCCTGCTATCTGGGGACGTCTACGGCAAGTAAATTCTGTATCCGATTGTTAGTAACCCGTGGGCTGTTTCTTCCTTCGTTTGTTAGTCCTCGCACAGCCGGGCCGGCCGGGCAGGTGCAGACTCGGTTCAAGGAGGAATGCCCGTGCCCGAAGGACCATCGCTCGTCATCTTGAAGGAAGAAACGGCCCGCTTCGTCGGCCAGCAGATCGTCGAAGCCGGCGGCAACGTGCGGGCTGTCGACCCGACGCGAATGCTCGGCCAGACCATCGTATCGCTACGCACCTGGGGCAAGCACTTCCTCATCGAATTGCCGAACATGGCGATCCGTGTCCATTTCCTGCTGTTCGGCACCTACCGCGTGAACGAGGAGCGCGAAGGAAAAACGCCGCGCCTCTACCTGCGTACCGCCGAGGGCGATGTGCTGAACCTGTATGCCTGCGCGGTGCGCGAGATCGATCTCGACCTCGACAGCCAGTACGACTGGAGCGCCGACGTCATGGGCGAGGCCTGGGACCCGAAGGCGGCGCGCAAGAAGCTGCGCGCCTGTCCGGACATGCTGGCCTGCGATGCGCTGCTGAACCAGGACATCTTTTCGGGCGTGGGCAACATCATCAAGAACGAAGTGCTGTTCCGCATCCGCGTCCATCCGGCGTCGACGATCGGCGCCCTGCCCGCTCCGAAACTGCGCGCACTGGTCGAGGAGGCGCGTCAATACAGTTTCGACTTCCTCGGCTGGAAGCGCGAATATGTCCTCAAGAAGCATTGGCTGGCCCATGCCAAAAAGATTTGTCCACGCTGCGACATTCCATTTACCAAGGCCCACCTCGGCCGTACCAACCGGCGCAGCTTCTTCTGTGAACGCTGCCAGAAGCGATATACCTGAAGATATAACTAAAAGCTATTGACTCATCCACCCAACACTTCTGCATTCCTTACCTTATGTCCCAATATATTGCCTGTTGTTAATGCTGCGTAGCCGTACTACAATCGATTCAAGCCGCATGTATATAAGAGCGTCGCTCTCAATAGGGCTGCCCTTGTTCGCTCGTATCGACTCCCTTACGGTATCGGAAGCACCATGTCTTTTTTGTCTGCCGCCACGCCCAAGCTCGCGCCCTGGAAAGTTTTGCTCGTCGATGATGAGCCGGATATCCATGACATCACCAAGCTCACGCTGAACCGCTTCCGTCTCGACGGCCGGGCTCTGAGCTTCCTGCACGCCTACAGCGGCGCCGAGGCCAAGGAAATCCTGGCGCGCGAAAGCGATATCGCGCTGGTCTTCCTCGACGTGGTGATGGAGCGCGAAGACAGCGGCCTGGAAGTGGCGCGCTGGATGCGCCAGGACCTGGACAACCAGTTCAGCCGCATCGTCCTGCGCACCGGCCAGCCCGGCCAGGCGCCGGAAGAGCGCGTGATCGTCGATTACGACATCAACGATTACAAGGAAAAGACCGAGCTCGACCGGACAAAACTGTTCACCACGACCTTCGCCGCCCTGCGCGCCTACCGCGACATCATGAAGGTCGAGGACGCCCGCCGCGTGCAGGTGAGCTATCGCGAAGGCCTCGAGCGCGTGCTGGCCGCCTCCTCGCACATCTTCAAGCAGCGCAATTTGAAGGATTTCGCCAGCGGCCTGCTGCAGCAAGTGGTCGCCCTGCTGCGCCTCGAGCAAAGCATGCTGCTGCGCCTGAAGGGCGCGAGCATGATCACGGGCGAAAGCCAGTACGAAGTGCTGGCCAAGATCGGCGAGTTCGGCGACGCCATCGACCCGGCCCTGGTAGCGCAGCTGGACGAGGCGCGCCATAACAGAATCTCGAAGCTCCACGGCGACACTTATGTCGGCTATTTCCCGAACAATAGCGGCAAGGCCTCCCTGCTGGTGCTGCAAGGTGTCGAGGAAATTTCCGACATCGATGCGCAGTTGCTGGAAGTGTTTTGCTCGGGCGTGGCGATTGCCTTCGACAACATCCTGCTGAACCAGGAAATCACCGACACGCAAGCCGAACTGATCCTGCGCCTGGGCGACGTGGTCGAATCGCGCTCGAACGAGGCCGGCAACCACGTGCGCCGCATGGCGCAGGTCTGCCACCTGCTGGCCCAGGCCTCCGGTTTGCCGGAGGACGAGACGGCCGTGCTGATGCATGCGGCCCCGATGCACGACATCGGCAAGATCGCCACGCCCGACGCGGTGCTGCTCAAACCGGGCCGCCTGACGCCGGAAGAATGGGAAGTCATGAAGCAGCACCCGACGGTCGGACTGCAGATCCTGGACGGCTCGAGCCGCCCGATTTTGAAAGCCGCCGCCGTCATCGCCCACCAGCATCACGAAAAATACGACGGCAGCGGCTACCCGCAGGGTTTGAAGGGTGAAGACATCCACCCGTACGCGCGCATCGTCGCGGTCGCCGACGTGTTCGACGCCCTGAGCCACAAGCGCGTCTACAAGGATGCCTGGCCGGTGCAACAGGTGACCGACTACCTGCGCGAAGTCGCCGGCCACCACCTCGATCCGGTGTATGTCGATTTGCTGATCAAGAATATGGACAAGGCGGTGCAGATCAACCGGCAGTGGCCGGATTGATCCGGCCATGAGCCGCCGGACATGCGCCGGCAGCACGCCATGCTCGCAGGCACGAGGCCGGATCGGCGTCTTGATTGCGCTTGTCTCGTGCGCAATTCCTGCGATCGCCCAGCAGCTGCCGCCGCCATCGCGCACGATGTATAAGTGCACAAACGGCAAGATTACTTCCTACTCTGACAAGCCCTGCCTGGGCGCGGAGCGGCTCGTCGTGGTTCCCAGCCGCGGTGTAAGCAAGCTCAGCGGCCAGGAACGCATCGGGCCGGACGTGCTGGAGGAGCGCCGTCGCGAACTGTTTGCGCAAGCCCTCAGGCCAATCAGCGGCATGACGCCGGCGCAATTCGAACTATATCGCCGCCGCACACTTCTCGATTCGGCAGCGCAGGCCGAATGCCGCCAGCTCGACCCGGTCCTGCTGCGCACTGAAGCAATGGAAGCGGCAGCGGACAAACTCGACAAGCCGGCAGTGCAGCGCAAGCTGTTCGTGCTGCGCACGCG
The DNA here is from genome assembly GCF_056680575.1 of Telluria sp. AIW5. Classification (NCBI taxonomy): domain Bacteria; kingdom Pseudomonadati; phylum Pseudomonadota; class Betaproteobacteria; order Burkholderiales; family Oxalobacteraceae; genus Telluria; species Telluria sp. AIW5. The sequence continues at coordinate 221,263 of NZ_CM155289.1, forward strand.
TTACACCGAGCTGGGCTGCTAGGAACCCGATTCCGGTGCACGCCGTAGGGTGGGCGGCTACACCCTGGCCTACGACGTGCCTGCGGCTTGAACGCCGCCCACGCGTTCAACCAGCTTCGGAAACCTCGCGACCTGCCTGCGTGCGTTGAACGCGTGGGCGGCGCACCGGCCGCGTCGATGCGGCTGGTCGGGTGGAGCCGACCACCCTACATCACGCCGCCAGCTTCTCCGCCCGCCGGCTGCGCGGAAAACTCAATTCGTAGCGCAAGCCCTCCCCCGGCGCGCTGTCCGCGTGCACGCTGCCGCCCAGCGCCCCCGTCACCAGGTTGTACAGGATGTGCGCGCCGAGCCCGCTGCCGCCGTTGCCGCGCTTGGTCGTGAAGAAGGGATCGAACAGTTTATCGAGCGTGTCGCGGTCCATGCCGGCGCCATCGTCCGCATAGGAGAGCGAGACGGCATCGCCTTCCAGCGCCGCGCGGATCGTGATCGTGCCGGCCTGCTCGCGCTCCTCGAAGCCGTGCACCAGCGAATTCATCAGCATGTTGGTGACGATCTGCGACACTGCGCCCGGATAGCTTTCCAGCACCAGGTCCGCCGGGCAGTCCACCGTCACTTTCACCGGCCGGCCCTTCAGTTTCGGCTGCAGCGACAGCAGCACTTCGTTCAAATAACTACGCAGGTTGAAACTGCGGATGTCGTCCGAGGACTGGTCCACCGCCACCTGCTTGAAACTGCGCACGAGGGCTGCCGCGCGCTGGGTGTTGGTGGTCATGATGCGCAGCGACTGATCGACGATGTCGAGGAAGGAATGGAGGCTGTCCTCGGTCATCTCGCCGGCGCCGAGTTCTTCGCGCGTCAGGCGCAGTTCTTCGACCAGGTGGCTCGTTGCCGTCACGCAGATGCCGAGCGGCGTGTTGATTTCGTGCGCGACGCCGGCCACCAGGCGGCCCAATGAGGCCAGCTTTTCCTGGCGCACCAGTTCGCCCTGCGCCTGCTGCAGCTGGGTCAGCGCAACGTTCAGGGCCGCGTTTTGTTCTTCCAGCTGCGCGGTACGCTCGTGCACGGCGCGCTCGAGCCGGTCCATGCTTTGCAGGCCCTGCAGCGCGACCGAGACGTGGTTCGCGATCACGCCGAACAGGGCCTGGTCTTCGTCGCTGTAGGTGTGTTCCGGGGTATAGCTCTGGATCACGATCGCGCCCAGCGGCAGGTGCTGCTGGTCGAGCAGCGGGCAACCCATCCAGTGTTCGGCCGCGCTGCCGGCGCCGAAGTTCAGGCGCGCCTTGAAATCGGCAGCGGTGACGACCAGGCTCTGGCGGTTCAGGATGACCCAGGCGGTGGGCGATTCGTCCGGAGAGGCGAGCTGGACAGGATGGTTCAGCGGCGGGCCTTCGTCGGATTCGTCGACGAAGTAGACGAAGCGCACCGTGCCCTCGTCGCGGTCGGACAAGGCGACATAGAAGTTCGCCGCATACATGATGCGGCCCAGCGCGCCGTGCACGGCGCGGATGAATTCGGTGATGTCGCTGCAGCTGGTCGAGGTCTGCCCGATTTCGAGCAGCATCGACTGAACCGCTTCCAGCCGGTCAAGACGTTCCATTGGCTTCCCTTGATATTAATTCTCAAGGGAAATATTAGCAGTGGGCGGGCCGGAACGCACGTTTCTCGCATGAAACTGTGGCTTGAAAGTTCCGCGCCGCTTGAATTCGAGTAGGGTGGGCGCCCCGTGCCCACCGGATTTCGCGTCGTGTTGGCTGCGTTGTCACGCCAACGTGACGCCACGGTTCGGTGGGCACAGGCGCCCACCCTACGTACAGCGGCGTCGCGGGAGCGATACCATGATGGATAGCGCTTAGCGCGGCGCCTTGAACCCGTTCTCGATCCAGGCCTGCGCCGAACCCGGCGTCAGCTTGAAGCTCGCCGCCACGCGCACCTGCGCCACCTGCTCGCCCATCTCGTCGGTCGCGGCCAGCACGGCATACGGGTCGTCGTCGTCCGGCTTGATGTCGAGCGTGACCTTCAGCTCGCCCTGTTCGGTCGACACCACGGTGCTTTTGTGCAGCATCGCATGCAGGTGCTGCTCATGGCGGCGGATGACTTCCGAGGCCGTCTTGATCAGCGTATTGAAGGCGTTGACGTCGAGCGGCTTCGGGTTCTTCTTGTCGCGGCCCATCGTCCACGGACCGACCAGCGCCGGCTCCCGTTCGCCATCCTTGTACATGGCGACGGCCCAGCCTTCGTCGTCCTCGTTCTTGATTACGCGTGCGGTCCAGCCATTGCCTTGCCACAGGCGCGGTTCCTGCACCGGCGCATCGTCCTCGCCCGGATCCAGGTCAGATACTTCGTCGTTCATCGCTCGCTGCTTCCTTCTGTAAGGCTATCGCCTAAAGGTAAGATCATAGAGGAACAGCAGGTCCGGCGCGATAGCAAACGATTAAGAAGCGCGGATTGGTTTTGCAGAAACAGGATGCCGGGCGGCACAGGTTCACATGCGCATGCTGGGCAGGCCGGGCGGGCGCGCCGGCGGTGGCGGCGGCGTGCGGAACGGGTCGATGATGCGCTCTTTCGGCGCTTCGCGATTGAAGGGGTTGATGATGATGGGCGGGATGGCCGGCGGGGCCGATGGCGGACCCTTCGGTCCTCCGCCCAGGCGAGTGTGCAGCCGGATTGAGAGTGGCGCGCTGCGATGCACCTTCATCGTTGAATTGACGACATGCATGGGTCCCTCCTACAACAGAGCAGGCTGTCAGTATAGGCGGCGATCCGTGCATTGCAAGGCCGGAAACGGAACGGCATTCGTCGGCGCCAGCCGCGCTCCGGCCCGCCGGATACGCCGCCCGTCGCACACCGCTCGCATCGCGCCTCGCCCATGCCTACAGTAAAGGCATTCCACTCCACTACCGAGGACCCGCCATGAAAAAGATCGTCCCCTACCTCATCCTGTTCCTGTGCGCACTGCTGCTGTGGGACTTGCTGTTCAGCTTCGGCGACGCCAGTTTCCACATCGACGGCGAGCAATTCGATGGCCCGATTGGCGCCATGCTCGGCGTCCTGCTGGCGGGCGGCGGCACCCTGATCGGCCTGCTCGTGGTGCTGGTGGTCGGCGTGGTGCTGGCGGTCGTGTTCGCGGGCGTCGGGATCGTGATCGTCGGCGCACTGGCGATCGCCGGCCTGGCGGTGGCCGCCGCCATCGTGCCCTTCCTGATCCCGCTCCTGCTGCCGCTGGCGCTGGTCTGGTACCTGGTCAGCCGTGCACGCCGCAACCGCACCGTGCACAAGGTGGCTATTTAAGCTTTTCCGCCGCGAACTGGGCATAACCCCGCGCCCGCAGTTCGCAGGCCGGGCAAGTGCCGCAGCCATAGCCCCAGTCGTGGCGGGCGCCGCGCTCGCCGAGATAGCAGGTGTGGGTCTCGAAGCGCACCAGGTCGACGAGGGCTTGCCCGCCGGCCTGCTCGGCCAGCTGCCAGGTCTGCTTCTTGTCGATCCACATCAGCGGCGTCTCGACTTTCAGTCTCGTCGCCATGCCCAGGTTCAGGGCCACCTGCAGCGCCTTCATCGTGTCGTCGCGGCAATCCGGATAGCCCGAGAAATCGGTCTCGCACATGCCGCCCACCAGCACCGTCAGGCCGCGCCGGTAGGCCACCGTCGCCGCCACCGTCATGAACAGCAAATTACGGCCGGGAACAAACGTGTTCGGCAGGCCATTGGACTGCATTTCGATGGCGACATTGCTGGTCAGCGCCGTGTCCGAAATACGGGCGATCAGCGACAGGTCGATCATGTGGTCTTCGCCGAGGCGCGCATCCCAGTCGGGAGACAGGGCGCGCATCTGCGCGAGCACGGTCGGGCGCACGGTCAGTTCGATCGCGTGGCGCTGGCCATAGTCGAAACCGATGGTTTCCACGCGGGCATAACGTTGCAAGGCCCAGGCCAGGCAAGTGGTCGAATCCTGTCCTCCACTGAAGAGGACGAGGGCGGTGTCGGGAGCGTGCATGTGTCGTATTTTCGGTAGTTAATCGTTCGCCATCATTTTTGCAATTCCGTTAAGATGCGCTCAGCATTGATACTGATACTGAGACGGAGAAACATGGTTCCCGCAACATCCCTTCGAACCGCACAGGCGGGGCCAGGACAATCACGGATTTTGGCACAAATCATGCTGTCCGTGTACGCCGTACTCGGCACGCAAACTGCGTTCGCCCAGCAGGAAGGTGGGCAAGCACTGAGCGAACAAACGCCAAGCGCGCAGCCGCAGCCGCAGCCGCAGAGCGGGCCGATCAATTACACGGTGCGCATCGATGCGCCCGGCAAACTCGACGACCTGCTGAAGGATAACCTCGACCTGCTGCGCTGGCGCGGCAACCCGCGCGTCGACCTCGACCAGTTGCAGCGCCTGGTGAAAGCCGTGCCCGAGGAAGCGAAAACCCTGATCGCCACCGAAGGCTACTATTCGCCGCGCGTCACCGCGGGGCTGGACACCAGCGGCGGCACCGCGGTCGCGCGCATCGTCGTCGATCCCGGCCAACCGACCCTGGTGAGCGATATCGACCTGGTGCTGCAGGGTTTTGTTCCTTTCGAAAAAGGCGGCGCGCCCTACGATGCGGCGGCCCTGCGCAACCGCTGGTCGCTGCCGGTCGGCGCGCGTTTCCGCCAGGCCGACTGGGAAGGCGCCAAGCGCGATTTGCTGCGCGAAGTGATGCAGTCGCGCTTCCCGCGCGCCCAGCTGGTCGAAACCAGCGCCACCGTCGACCCTGACGCTTACAAGGCTTCCTTGCGCGTGGTGATCGACAGCGGCCCCGAAATGCGTTTCGGGGAATTGCGTATCCGCGGCCTGAAGCGTTATCCGCCCGAGGTCATCACCAACCTCAACAAGATCAAGCCGGGCGACATGTACACCGAGGCCGCCTTGCAGGCCTTGCAGGCGCGCCTGCAGGAGACCGGGTATTTCGCCAGCGTCGAAGTCAGCGCCGACATGCGCGCCGTGCTCAATGCCGAGATCAAGGAGCTCAAGGACGACGACGACAGCGCCCCTGCGCCGGCCGCGCAGGCTGCCGCCACTGGCCAGGATGCCGTGCCCGGCGCCGCCGCCACCGGCGTCAAGCCCCCGACCGCACCCGGCCCGACCGTGCTGCCGGTGCTGGTGCGCGTCACCGAGAACAAGCAGAAGAACGTCGAAATCGGCGTCGGCTTCTCGACCAATACGGGCGGGCGCGCTTCGCTCGGCTATGACGACCTGAACGTGTTCGGCAAGCGCATGAAGAGCGACCTGGTCTACGAACAGAAGCACCAGCTGGCGCGTGCCGATTTTTATTGGCCGACGAAGCCGAACGGCTACAACGACAGCGTCGGCGGCGGCTTCGAACGTACCGACCTGCGCGGCGAACTGACGACGACCGCCAGCGTGACCGCGCGCCGCGCCTGGGGCACGCCGGAACTCGAACGCAGCATCACCCTGGAGGCACTGGCCGAGCAGCGCCAGGTCGAAGGCATCGCCACCGCATACAGCAAGAGCCTTCCGCTCACCTACAGCGTCACCCGCCGCAAGCTCGACAACCTGCTGCAGCCGACGCGCGGCTATGCGCTCAACTGGCAACTGGGCATCGCCCCGCTGCCGCTGTTTACCGACGAAAAATTCATCCGCGGCTATACGCGCGGCGTCTATTACCGTCCAATGGGCACGAGCGGCACCCTGATCCTGAAGGGCGAGGCCGGCGCCGTCGTCTCGAAAGACAAGGTCGGCGTGCCGAGCACCTTCCTGTTCCGTGCCGGTGGCGACCAGTCGGTGCGCGGCTACGGCTACCAGCAGCTCGGCGTGCGCGAAGGCGATGCCATCGTCGGCGGGCGCTACCTGCTCACCGGCGGCGCCGAGTACCAGTACTGGTTCCGTCCACCATGGGGCGTGGCCTTCTTCGTCGATGCGGGTAATGCTGCGGACAAGGTGAAGGACCTGAAACCCGAATACGGCTATGGTGTCGGTGCGCGCTGGCGCAGCCCGGTCGGCCCGATCAATGTCGACGTCGCCTACGGCCAGGCGGTGCGCAAGGTGCGCCTGCACTTCTCACTTGGATTCACGTTCTGATGGACGATCACACCCCCACTCCCCCCACCCCGGCCCAGGCGCCCGCCCGGAAAGCACGGCGCTGGCCGCGCCGCGTCGCCATCGGCCTGCTGGTTACCGGCGGTGTCGTCGGCGGCGCGCTCTGGTACCTGGGGCGCGAAACGACGCTGCAGATGATCGCCGACCGCGCCGCGCGCTCGACCGGCGGCAAGCTGACGATGACCGGCGTGCGCGGCTCGATCTATGGCGCCATGCACATCGACCGCATCGTCTGGCGCACCGACACCCAGCTCGCGACCGTCACCAACATCGACCTGTCCTGGTCACCGCGCCAGCTGCTCTCGAAGGGCATCGAGATCAACACGCTGCATGCGGCCGAGCTGCGCATGGAGACCCTGAAGCAAACCGACGAGCGTACGCCGATGCCGAACTCGCTCGCGTCTCCCTTCCCGATCTCGCTCGACGACGCGCGGCTGGCGAAAGCGACTTTTGTGAACAAGGGCGCCAGCACCGAAATCACCAATGTGCGCATGCGCCTGCATGGCGACAAGCTGAAGTGGGAGCTGCGCGACGCCGCCGCCGCCACGCCCTGGGGCCAGGTCGCGGCCGCCGGCACGATCGCCGCAACAAAACCGTTCAAGCTGGACGCCAACGCCAGCCTGTCGCAGGGGCATGTGGGCCCGGGTGCCACGCCCGCCCAGCTGAAACTGCGCGCCGGCGGCGACCTCAATCTCACGACGCTCGACGCCAGCGGCAACGCGGGCCGCGCGGGCGGAGAGGCGCGCCTGACGCTGTCCCCGTTTGCCGAGATCCCGCTGCGCACCCTGAGCCTGAACGCGCGCAATATCGATCCGGGCTTTTTCAATCCTTCCCTGCCGACCGCGGACCTGACCCTGTCGCTGGCGGGCAAGCTGGACGACCAGCGCGCCATTTCCGGCAGCGTCAACCTCGTCAACGACGGCCCGGCCGGCACCATCGACCAGCAGCGCCTGCCGCTGCGCGCCTTCCGCGGCCAGCTGGGCGGCAACCTGGACGCGATGCGCATCGCCGACGTGGTGCTCGACTTCGGCCAGGCCGGACGTTTTACGGGCAGCGGCAGCGTGCAGCGTGGTGAAGATAAAGCGGGCCTCGGCACCGCCAACTTCGCCCTGCATACCGACCGCTTCGATTTGAAAGGCATCCACGGCAGCATGAAGCCGACCAAAATCGCCGGCGACATCGCGGTGGCGAACGTCGGCAAGGTGCAGTCGCTCGACGTGCGCCTGGTCGAGAGCGGCCTGCGCCTGACGGCCAAGGCGAAGCTCGAAAACAATATGGTCGACGTCTCCGAGGCCCACCTGTCGGCCGGCAGCGGCAGCGTTGCCCTCGCCGGCAACATGAAGCTGGACGACGATAAAGCTTTCAAGGTCACGGCGAATGCCAGCCGCTTCAATCCGGCTGCGCTGGGCGACTATCCGCAGGCCGACATCAATGCCCTCGTCAACGCGAACGGCGTGCTGGCGCCCGCGTGGAAGGTGAATACCGATTTCGCGCTGCGTCCGAGCCGGCTGTTCGACCAGCCGCTGTCGGGCAAGGGCAAGCTGACGGCCGATGCGAAACACGTCACGGGCGTCGATGCGAATGTGGCGCTGGGCCAGAACACGGTCAACCTGAACGGCGCGTTCGGCGCCCCGGGCGAACGCCTGGCCTGGCGCGTCGACGGCCGCCAGCTGGCGACCCTGCGCGCCGACCTGTACGGCGCCGTGGATGCCAGCGGCGTCATCACCGGCACCATGGCCAATCCGCGCACCACCTTTGTCGCCGACGCGACCGGCATGGGCTGGGTCGCGGCCCAGCGCAAGGCCAACAACAGCAAGCTGCACGTGAGCGGCGAAGCCTGGCTGGCCGGCGGCGAAGGCGCGCGTTTCGTCGAGGCCAAGGGCAGCGGCAACATGGCGCGCTTCGATCCGGCCGCTTTCGGCAGCCCGCTGCCCGGTTCCATCAACGGCGCTTTTGATGCCAGCGGCCGCTCCGGCGCGGACTGGCGCGGGGCCCTGAACCTGAAACTCGAAGAATCGACGCTGGCCAAATCTCCGCTGTGGGGCTATGCGCGTCTGGCGGCAGATAAACGCCATGTGTCGGGCGCCGATGTCGACCTGCACGTCGGCGCCAACGTGGTCGCGGCGAAAGGCAGTTTTGGGGCGGGCAGCGACCGGCTCGACTGGCGCATCGACGCGCCGCAACTGGGTGCACTTGGTCCCGACTACGGCGGCCTGCTGCGCGGCGCCGGCACCGTAAGCGGCACGATGGACACGCCTTCGCTGACGGCGAATCTCGAAGGCCAGAACCTGCGCCTGCTCGGCAAGCACAGTGTGAAAACGCTGCGCGCCAGCGCGAACCTCGGCTCGGGCCGCGGCGGCGCCGATCCGCTGGTGAGCGATATCCAGGTCACCGAATTCGCCAGCGGCGAGACCCGCATCGCGCAAGCCAGCCTGCAAACGAGCGGTACCCGCGCGGCGCACAGCCTGCGCGCGGCGGCACGCGGCGACGATTTCGACGCCTCGACCGAAGTGCGCGGCGGCTGGAGCGGCAATGCCTGGGCCGGCACGCTGGCCGCCTTGCAGAACAAGGGCCGCTTCGCGATGACGCTGGCGCAGCCGGTACCGCTGCGCATCGGCGTTGCGCCCGGAGCCGGCGTCGCCGGGCTGGCGAAACCGGAATCGCTGGCCTTCAATGGCGCGGTGATCCGCCTGCCGGCCGGCACGGTGCGCATCGATACCTTGAGCAAAACCGGCGCGCGCTGGAACAGCCGCGGCGCCGCAGCCGGCGTCCCGCTGAATTACCTGGGCCAGTTCTCGGAAGCGCTGCATGAGAACGTGCAGGGCAACCTGACGCTGGGCGCCGACTGGGCGCTCGACCTGCGCACAGCCAGCGCCACCGGCGGCGCGCCCGCGCTGGCCGGCAATGTGCACGTATTCCGCGAAGGCGGCGACGCCCTGGTCGGCGCCGGCACGCCGGTCGCACTCGGCCTGCGCACCTTCGACGTGCGCGCCGACGTGCAGGGCAGCGCGCTGCGCACCCAGCTGTCGCTCGACGGCACCCGCACCGGCACGGCGCGGGTCGACGGCACCGTCCAGATGATCGGCGGGAAGGTCAACCGCGGCAGTCCGCTGCGCATGACGGCGAATGCCGACATGCCCTCGATCGCCTGGCTGGCGCCCTTCGCCGGCCAGCGCGACCTCGAAGTCGATGGCAGTGTAAAACTGGCCGTGACCGGCGGCGGCACCATCGGCACGCCTGTGTTGAACGGCAGCGTCAACGGCGACGCGATGGCCGTGCGCTGGCCCGAACAGGGCGTGCGCCTGCAGAATGGCCAGTTGCGCGCCCAGCTCGCGGGCGACCGGCTGGTGCTGCAGCGCCTCTACCTGCAAGGCCTGTCGGGCAGCGCCACCGCCGACGGCTCGATCCGCTTCGGCGCAGGCGACCCGGCGATGCAGCTGAACCTGGTGGCCGACAATCTGGAAGCGCTGTCGCGTCCGGACCGCACCGTGATCGTCTCGGGCACTGCGGCGCTGGTGCGCGACGCCAGCCGCTTCTCGCTGGAGGGCCGTTTCAAGGCCGACCGCGCGCTGATCGAATTCGCCCCGCAGGGCCGGCCGACGATCTCCGACGACGTCATCGTGCTCGGCCGCGGCAAACCGATTCCGCCGCAGAAGAAGGAACGCGAGCTGCCTTTGACGGTCGACCTGCGGGCTGACCTGGGCGACAACTTCCACCTGCGCGGCCTCGGTATCGACGCCATGCTCGAGGGCAGCGCTCGCGTGCGCATGGTCGGGAGCGCGGCGCCGCGCGTAAACGGCACCATCCGTGTCGCCAGCGGCAACTACGCGGCCTATGGCCAGAAGCTCGCGATCGAGCGCGGCGTGATCACCTTCGCCGGCCCGTACGACAATCCGTCGCTCGACGTCCTCGCCGTGCGCAAGCGACCCGAGGGCGAACAGCTGAGCGAGACGAACGTCGAAGCCGGCGTACAGGTGCGCGGCACGGCGCACTCGCCACAAGCGAAGCTGGTGTCGACGCCCTCGGTGCCCGACAGCGAGAAGCTGTCCTGGCTCGTGCTGGGCCACGGCATGGAAGGCACGAGCGGCAACGAGAAGGACGTGCTGAGCGCCGCGGCCGGCGCCCTGCTGGGCGGCAAAGGGGGTACGGGCGGCATCCAGTCGAAGCTGGCCAATTCGCTCGGCGTCGACGAACTGGGCATCGGCCAGGGCCGCAACGGCGACGCCGAAGGGTTGGCGAATACCGTCGTCACGGTGGGTAAGCGCATTTCCAAGCGCGCCTACCTGAGCTTCGAGCAGGGTGCGACGACGGCTTCGAGCCTGGTGCGCCTGCGCTACAAGTTGACGCCGAAGTTTACGCTGCAGTTCCAGGCGGGGACGAACTCGGCGCTGGATGTGTTGTACTCATGGGCGTTCGACTGACGTGAATCGAGGTCCCGCGGGACCTCGATTATTTAATGCAGGCTGGGTTTTGGGTCGGGCACCGGATCCTCATTCGCCGGCGTATGCACCGGCGTGTGGTGCGGGCGCGGCGGGTCGAAAGGTTCCGGGGCCGGCTCGTCGGCGGGCAAGGGATCGGGCGCGCGATGTGCGCGTACCGGGATGGGGGTGGCTGCAAACATGGGTCGGTCTCCTGAAAACGGTGTTGTCACCTTACCATGGCGCGTTCCTGCCTGACGCCCGGTTACAATGCCGGCTCCGACTCAACCAGCTTCCCCGATTTCGATGACCATCACCACGCTCGCCCTGCTCCTGCTGACGCCCATCCTCGTCTGGCGCATCTACACGCGCCTCAAAACGCAGATGGCGCGCCAGCGCTCGATCATGTCGCGCCATTACACGGGCGTGCTGGTGTTTGCCGGGATGATCCTGGTGTCGCTGTCGGAAGTGCTCACGCGGCCTTACGCGCTGGGCGCGCTCGTGGCCGGCACGGCGCTGGGCATGTTCTGGGGCGTCTTCGCGCTCAAGCGCACGGTGTATGAAGATACCGAAGGCGGCTATTTCTTCACGCCGCCGATGCGGCTCGGGATCGTGATGGCCATGATCCTGGTCGCGCGCGTGCTCTATCTCGGGGTCGAGATTTATGCGAGCCAGCAAGGCAATGGAATGCCGGCGCCGAAGTTCACCGATAGTCCGCTGACCATGCTGTGCGTGGGGCTGACAGGAGGGTACTTCGGAGCGTATTCGGTGGGGCTGCTGCTGTGGCGTCGTAAGCTGCGGCAAGCGATCGAGAAGGCGTGATTCGTAGGGTGGACTCCTGAGTCCACGCGGTGCAACGCTTCCCGATCGCGAAAGCATTTCGACCTGCATACGCCGTACCGCGTGGACTCAAGAGTCCACCCTACGGATAGAGGTTTCATACGATAGGTACAAAGGGACACAGCCAATAAAAAGGGGCCCGCCGGGCCCCTTTGTCTTACGCGGCTTTCGCCTCTTCCTTCCTTCGCTGCAGCACGAAAATCGGCTGCGCCCACTGCGTGTCCTTCTTCTTCTTGCTCGTGATAAGCGTCAGTTCCGAAGGGTCGTACACGTCGGTGTTGTGCGTCAGCGGCGTCGTCATCAGGTACTGGGCGTCGGTGTTCTTGAGGAACTCGCCGACCAGCTGGATGTTGCGGATATCCAGGTGCGCAAACGGTTCGTCGATGAACACGAAGCCGCCCGAGCCCTCTTCCGACTTGAGCAAGCCAATCAAGAGCACCAGCGACTTCATCACCTGCTGGCCGCCCGAAGCTTCGCCGTCGTTCATGCCGATCTGGTCCTTGCCGTCGAACTTGAAACGCACGTGCAGGCCGGCCTGCGCCAGTTGCACGTCGTCGTTCTCGAGGCGCACCGGGTCGGCTTGCACGTCGATGCCGGCCAGGCCGCCCAGGTCCTTGATGTTCTTCGAATAGGTCTTGATCGTGTAGCGCAGGCGCTCGATGTAGGCGCCGCGCGCATTGCTCGTCGCTTCGATCGCGCGGTTGTTCTGGTAGCGGCGTTCTTCCGTTTCTACCTGGCGCCCGGAGAGCTGGTCGTTCAGGCGCGCATACTGGTCGATCACGGTGGCGTCGAGTTCCCAGTCGTCGCGCGCCAGCGCGTGCTCGAGCGAGGAGACGCGCAAATTGACCTGGTGCGCGTTCTGGTGCTGCGCGACCAAAGCCGCGCGGCGTGCCGGGCGCTTCCAGGCCGCCGGAATATTCTTCCAGCCGCGGCGCAGCGCCAGCAGCGCCTGCGCGTGCTCGCTGCGCTGCTCGATCTGGCGGCGGTGGTTCAGGCGCAGGCCCGCTTCCGCTTCCGACAGCGCCATGCGCGCGTTCTGCCAGACGGTGTCGGCCCGGGTGCGCGCGACCGTCGCGTTTTTCGTCAGCGTCTGCAGCTCGCCCAGGCGCGCGCCGACTTCCAGGCGCTCGGCCTTGATCGGTGCGATCGAGCGTGCCGCTTCCTCGAACTCGGCCTGGCGTGCCGCCAATTCCTTGGCTGCGTCGACACCCGCGATACGGGCTTTGAGCGCGCCCACTTCGGCGGCCAGCTTGCTGATCGTGAGCGTCAGCGCGTCCTCTTTCGCTTCCAGTGCCGGCAGCGATTTCTGGATCGCTTCCAAACGTTGGGTTTTACCGGCGGCGCCGAAGCGGTAGCGCGAGGGCTCGACGAACAGCGAGCGGCCACCGCGGCGTTCGCGGTGATAGGCGTCCGGGGTGATCCACTCTTCGGTGCCCGATTTGAAGCCGGCATCGACCGAGTCGACGCGGTCGATGCGCGCCAGCTGATCGATCAGCCAGCCCGGCGCCGGGGCCGAGAAGTGCACGACCGACAGCAGGCTGTCGTCCTTCATCTTCGGTGCTTCGACGCAGTCCGGGACGATGAAGTGGCGATAGCGCTCCTTCTCCGCCAGGCGATACGCCGCCGGCGCATCCTTGGCGCGCTCGAGCAGCACGACCGAGGCGTAACCGCCCAGCACACCCTCGACTGCCCCCTGCCACTTCGGATCCGTCACTTCGACGATATCGGACAGCATGGCGTGCGGGATGCCTTCGTCGCGCAGCGCGCGGCGCATCAGGCGCTGGGCTTCCGGCTCCGGCATCGCGCTCTTGCCCTGCAGCGCGGAGATGGTCGCCATCTCCGCGGCGATCTTTGCGCCCAGCGCTTCGCGTGCGGCCTTCTGGCGCGCCAGCTCCGCTTCCTTTTCTTCCAGCTGGGTCGCCACTTGCGCCATGTCGGCGCCGGCTTCCGCCGCCAGCTTTTGCAGGCGTTCCTTTTGCTCGACCAGGTTTTCCAGCGGTTTGATCCGGCTGTTGATCTGGGTGAGGCGGCTGGCCAGCGCGGTGCCTTCCTGTTCCAGCAGGGTTTCCTGCTGCTGCGCCTCGGTCAGCGCGCGCTGCTGAAGCGCGAGCGCCTGGCGTTTCTCGGCCAGCACGCTGTCGACCTGCGCCAGTGGTTTCCTCTGCTCGTGCAGCGCGCGGCTGATGTTGGCGGCCTTTTCGCGCGCCTCGTGGTACTCGAGGCTGGGCAGCACTTCTTCTTTCAGGTCGCGCCTTTCCTTGTGCAACCCTTCCCACTGGTGGTAGTTGGCCACGCGCAGGCGCAGGCCCTCGAGGTTGACGCGCGAGGTTTCCAGTTCGGCTTCGAAGCGCTTCAGTTCCGTCTCGGTGTCGCGCTGGTGGCGCTTCGCTTCGTCATAGGCGTCCAGCACTTCCTTGTCGCCGAAGACCTGGAACACCAGGTCCAGCAGCTGGCGCGGCGCGTATTCGCACAGTTTATCCGTCTCGCCCTGCTCCAGCGCCAGCACTTTCGACATCGCCGGCGACAGGCCTGCCGAGGCCAGGCGCTTGCGATAATTCTCGACGCCGAGCCAGTCAGTCGCTTCGGTCACTTCCTCGATGTTGACGTTCCCGGGACGCATCAGGTACTGGCGTTTCCAGTCGCCGCCGTTCTTCTGCACCTGGCAGAAGAGCGTGACTTCGTCGTCGGCGAAAAAGCCGGAATGGCGGAAGGGCCGGTTCGACAGCTGGCGGCCGACCGGCTTGTTGTCGACCACGGCGCGAATCCAGGCGCTTTGCTGGCCCGAGTGGCGCGCATAGTGTTTATAGGTGCGGCCCATCGAGCAATCGAGGCCGAACAGGGTGCGCAGCGCGTCGAGCAGGGTCGTCTTGCCGGAGCCGTTCTGGCCGGCGATGGTGATGATCTTGGCGTCGAGCGGGATGTTCTTGATCCGCTGCCAGTAATCCCAGTGGACCAGTTCGAGTGATTTGATGTGGAACATAGTGTCTCAGTTCGATGGTTCGAGAGGCTCTACAGCGTCTGCGTCGTTGGCGGAGTCGTTGGCAGCTGCGACCTTGCGCGGCGCCACGGCCAGCGGCGCGCGCTTGAACACGTCGGACAGGGCACCGTTGATGATGCGTTCCTTGAGCACGTCGGTGTCCATCATCAGGTCGAGCAGCGGGCCCTCCAGGATCACGTCGCCGCGGCGCTCGATGAAGCCGAGTTTCGAGAGCTGGCCCAGGTTCATGTCCATGCGCGTCTTCTTGCCCAGCTTGTCGCCGAAGTCCGACAGCAGCGCCGTGTACGAGATGCCGATCGAGGTGTCTTCGGCGCGCGGGATCGGGCTGTCCTTGTCGAACAGGTCGTTCTGGTCGTCGATGACCGTGGTGTGGGTCTCCTGGCGCTCGCGCTTCGGGAGAATGATCTGCGCCCACAGCACGACCAACAAGGCCACGCCGTCGCGCGTCAGACCGAAATTATTGTTCTGCCAGATGTCCTTGGCGCCGAAGATCTTCGGCTCGACATTGCGGTGCAGCGCGATCGTCACGTGGTCGGCATACACGTTGTCGAGCAGTTTCAGGCCGCATTCCAGCAGGCGCTTGTCGACTTCGATGCGGAACTGCTCGTCCGACAGCGCGCGCTTGACCATCTTGTCGTCGCGGCGCAGCGTCTGGTGCGTCAGCAGGCGCGCGATCAGGATTTGTGCATCGTCATTCATGTTCCGGGCCCAGTTCCAGGTTCAGTGAGAGGGTTGCAAACGACATCGCCGCGACTTCCGGATCGTCCAGCTGGACCATCTCATCAAGCGGCTCGAAGCGGATCGGCAGGCGCGCCAGTTCGGCCGTCGCGCCCTGCAGGCTCGCCTCGGAGGCGTCGCCCAGCAGCGGCAAGAGCGAGGCGCGGTAGGAAGCGACCGCGAAGCCGGCCGGCAGCAGCGACTCGTGCAGTTGCACTTTCTTCGGGCCGGTCTCGGAAAACTCGGGGAAGTTGCCGAGATTGGCGAAGTCGGCCAGCTTGTTGATCCAGTCGTCGAGTTCGGCCTGCATCGCCGGGTTGTCGTTGATCGTCAGCGGCGCGTCCTCGCCGTTCGGCAGGCCCTTCGGCCCGATGACGGTCACGCGCTCGGTGAGCAGTTCGGTTTCGGCGACGTCGATCATCTCGGCCGGCGTGCCGAACAGCGGCACCACCGGGCGGTCGATCGCGTCCGCCGCCAGGCTGGCCAGGTCTTCGTGCGCCAGCAGCCAGCGTTTGACGTCGGTGGTCGACAGGCCGGACTGGCCGAGGTGCACGCGCTGGCGCTCGATCTGGTTCAGGGCGCGCGAGAACATGCCCTGCATGTTCAGGAGCGCACTCTGGGCGCGGCCGATCGCCTGCGCCGCCTTGTGGGTCGCGGAATCCGCGCGTTCGTCCGACGTGATCGCGCGCAGGATCACGGAGCCCTTCTCGACCCAATCACAGGCCATGTGCCACTTCGCCTGCGAATTGCGCAGCTTGAATTCGGAACCGGAAGCGATCGCATCGCGGAACTCCTCGGTCAGTTCGATCAGGCGTCCCAGCAGGTGCCGCAACTGTTCGACCGTGACGCCGCCGACCGCCTGGGCACCGGCCACCTGCGACAGCAGGAAGCCCATCTCGGCATCGTCTTCTTCCGGCTTGGCGAGCGCGATCAGGGTGTCCAGCGCGGACAACACGTTGCGGGCCAGCGGCGTGATGCGGTAGACGGCGCTCGGCGCGTCCCAGGCCAGCAGGCCGTGGGTACGCAGGCGGTTCAGCACCGTTTCCAGGCTTTCCGGGATGAGGTAAGCCAGTTTGGTATTGATGTCGGCGCGCGAAAACGCCGAGCTGCCGGTGTCGGCCGCCAGTTCGCGCAGCACCAGCAGGCGCACGAGAACGCCGTCCTGGGTGCCGTGGAACAGGGCCGTGAACGCGGACAGCATCGGCTGCGCGCGCTTGAGGTGGAACACCTGCTCGATTTCGTCCGGCGCGATGCCGTGCTGGAAGTGCGCGGCGAGCGGGTCGTCATCCTGCGCCGTGCCATGGGATTCAGCGGCAAGGGCCGCGCCTGCCTGTATGTCGATCATAGGGGATACCAGTTTGCGAGCGCGGAATATCAGGTGGCCTGTGATGGCCCTGCTTTTCCGCGAGGGCGCCAAGTATAACAGTTAAGAACCGGCAACTAGGAGGGGAAGCGGACGGCTTGGCGGGAATGACACAGTTGCTGGATCGGGCTTGCAATTCGGTCGCGGTGCGTTTTCGAGGGGCGGGCGTCGCGTATCACCGCGTGGGCGGGGGACCGCGGGGCCGCCGAGGCCCACCCTACGTTACGCATCGGCCGTAGGGTGGACGGCTCCGCCGTCCACGCGGTGATCGCTGCCATTCGAATTGTCGTAACCGCGCGCCCTCTACTTGCGCATAATCCTGGTCACCGTCTGCTCGATCGCCTCCCGGTCGTCGTCGCGGAAACGCAACTTGACCGGATACCACTCCTGCCCCGGCGCCAGCCAGATATCGACGCCCTCGGTCTTGCCCTCGCCCCGCGGCTGGCGCGTCACCAGCACCGTGTCGAGCTCGCCCATCCCGGTCTGGATCTTTTCGCGTTTCATGACCTTGAAAGTCCAGGGCTCGGCATCGCGCCGGCCGGCGACGATGAAATTCCACTCGCTGCCGGGCTTGAACTTCGCTTCGCCCGCGGCGCGCGCCACCGAGGCCAGTTGCCAGGTTACCGAAGCGCGGTCCTGCTCGCCGCCCTTCATGGCGTAGGGCTCCTTGGCGTCGGTGAAGGTGATCGTCTTGCTGTCGCGATTGAACGCGGTGGTGGTGGCGTCCTTGCGGTAGCGCTTTTCGTAGAATTCGTCGGGCGCGAGGCCGTAGGGGTCGACTGCGCCGCGGCTGCGGTATTCGGTCAGCTTGCCGATCAGCGGCACGCGCGCTTCGACATTCACCTCGTACTTGCCGTCGCCGCCGCGCCAGGCGATCAGGGCCTCGCCCTTCAGGCCGAAGCCACGCTGCTGGGCATTCAATTCGTAGGCGATGTCGGCCGGCGGCGGCAGCTCGACCGCGTGTTTGACAGGCGCCGCCGCGTGGGCGGCGGGGCCCAGGGCCAGCACGGCGGCCAGCACGCCGCCCTTCAGAAGATTGCTTCGCATTATCATTTTCCTGTATCGGTAAGGGCTATATTATTCACGGTTTGCGTGGTCACTGCACCGTTGGCCTCCGTATTGCGAATCTGCACCGGATACCAGCCCCGTCCCGGCGCCAGCCAGACGTCCAGGCGCGAGCGGTAGGAGCCCTCTTTCGGCGGGCGCGACAGGTGCACCGTCTGCAGCTTGCCGAGTTTGGTATCGATCTCTTCCTGCCCGACCACGACGAAGCGGAACACGACGGCGTCGCGGTCTTCGCCGACCTGGATGTCGATGTCGCCGCTCAGCTGCCCCTGGTCGCCGCGGGCGATCGCCGCCAGTTGCAGCGGGACGCTGGCCTTGTCCTGGGCGCCTGGCGTCAACGGTACCGTCTTTTGCGCCGACGAGAAGCTGATCTTGTCGTGCGACCAGTCGAAATGGGTGGCGGTCAGCGCCCGCCCGCGCCGTTTTTCCGTCATTTTGACGGGCACGAACCCGGTGGCGCCCAGCGCGCCTTCGCTGGTCAGCACCGCCAGGTTCACGCGCGTGAAGACGATGCGGATGCCGGCCTCGAAGTCGATCCGGTAGCTGTCGTCGTGAAATAGCCAGCTCAGCTGCGCTTCGCCGTTCCAGCGTGTGCCGTCGGCGTCGACCCGGGCCACGTCCATCGTGATGTTGGCGGGCGGCGGCACGTCGACCTTGTAGCGGCGCGCTTGCGGGACCGGCGGCGGCGTCGGTTCCGCGGGCGCCGGCGCGGGCGGCGGATCGGCGGCCGCGACGGCGACGGGGGCCGGCGTTTCGGCAGGCGGCCCCTCGCCCGCGCCGCCGCTGCCCGGTTCGGTTGACGGCCCGACCGCATCCGCGTTCAGGAGCGGGGCACTGTCCTGGGCGAGCGTCGGCAAGGGGGGCGGCGGCAATGGCGCCGGCTCGGGCAAGGCCAGCGGGGCGGGCGCCACCGGCGGCGGCGCGGGCAGTAGCCGCGCCTGCACGAAATCCATGGCCGGCGGGGCAGCCATGCGCGGCAGCGCGACTTTCCCTTCGACGAAGGAAAACAGCGCGGCGTGCAACAGGACAACCAGTGCGCCAAGCAGCACGGCGCGCCGCTGTCGTGAGATAGTGGCAACAATACCCATGCCGCCTAGTGTACTCGCCCACGTGCACGCTTGCTGCTCAGCCGCGCCGCGGCCATGTTTGCTGCGCGTGTTAATTATCTGCTACGCTAGGCCGACAACCAATATCGTCAATGGAGACCACCATGCTCAAACCTCCCTCGCAGAATGTGCCCGGCATGACGGATACGCTCGAATTCGTGAAGAATCTCTGGGGCGGCATGGGCGTGCCCGGCATGTCCGGGGCCGCCACGCCGGGCCTCGGCACCCCCACCCTCTCCACCGACGAGCTCGACAAGCGCATTACCGATCTCAAAGCCGTCGAAAGCTGGCTCAACCTGAACCTGTCGATGCTGCGCACCTCGATCCAGGCGATGGAGGTGCAGCGCGGCACGCTCGCGACCCTGAAATCGATGAGCGAAAGCATGGCGCAGGCCATGGGCCAGAAAGGCGACCAGACCGCCTCGCTGCCGCCCTTCGCGGCCTTCTTCAACGCAGCGGGCGTGCAGCAGGCGGGCACGCCGCCGCCAGCAGGCGCGCAGGCGGCCGCTGCGGCGCCCACACCCGACGCGATGATGCCGGCCGCCGTCGCGTGGTGGAATGTTCTGCAGGACCAGTTCCGCCAGGCCGTTGCCAGCGCCATACCGGCAGGCGCCGGGACGCCTGACAGCACGGCCGGCGACAAGGACAATGGAAACGCCAATACGGCGAACGCTTCCAGGGGCCCCTCAGCGGACCCGGCCGCCAGCGCCACGACCGGCGACATCGGCGGCACGTCCGGCACTTCCTCGCAGAAACCTTCCCGTACGAAATCCGACAAAGCGTAACCCCGCGGCAGGAAAACCTTCCTGCCGAGCCCATGTCTTGATTTGACGGGCATCACACCCGCCCTCGCCGTGCTGAACTTGAGAGCGCGGCCGGGGCAGCCGGCCGCCGCGTTCCCTGTTGGAGACCGGCATGTCCACCATCGATTTTTCCCGTCTTAAAGCCGAGCAGGTTGCCGACCTGCGGCGCAAGCTCGACAGCGCCGGTTGCCCGGTCCCCCCTGGCGCCAACCGGCTCGACGAACTGACCGGCGCCATCGCCGCCTTCCGCCGCCAGCAAGGCCTGCCATGTGGCGGCCCGCTCGACGAGGCGACCTGGCGCCGCCTGAACGCCTGCGGCGGCAGCGTCTTCAGCGAAGTCTTTCAAAATGAACTCGGCCTGCTGCGCCCCGGCCCAGGGGGTGCCAGCGGCGGCCCGGAAGACGTGCAGCCGGCCGCCACCTGCGCCCTCCTGACCCAGGCCCATGGGGCGCACCTGGCCGGCCTGGCACTCTCGGGCGGCGGCGTGCGCAGCGCCACGTTCAATCTTGGCGCCCTGCAGGCGCTCGCCGAACTGCGCCTGCTGCGCGACTTCGATTACCTGTCGACCGTCTCGGGCGGCGGTTTTATCGGCGGCTGGCTCTCCAAATGCATCCGCGAACGGCGCGGCGACGTCGCCGCCGTCGAAGCCTTGCTGACGCCCGGCGCGGCCGGCCAGGCGGTGGCGGCCGAACCCGTCGAAATCCAGTTCCTGCGCCAGTACAGCAATTATTTGTCGCCGAAAAGCGGCACCTTCAGCGCCGACACCTGGACCCTGATCGGCACCTATGTGCGCAACACCTGCCTGAACCTCGCGATGCTGGTGGCCTGGCTGTGCGCCCTGTTGATCCTGCCGCGCTTCGCGGTCTGGGCCGTACACCGCGTCGTCAAGCCGGGCGGTCCGTGGGCAAGCTGGTCGGACGCGATCTGGCTGGGCGGCACGGGCTTGTTCCTGTTTGCCGTGTTCTGCATCGCGCTGTCCATCTCGAGCAAACCGGAAAGCTCGCGCGGCCTGCGCCGTTTTCCGCTCGAGCAGGGCGCCGTCCTGCGCTGCATTAATTTGCCGCTGCTCGCCGCCGGCTTCCTGGTCAGCATCGGCCTGTGGCGCCATGGCGGCGTGGTGCCGGTGCTGTGGGAAGAAGGCTTGCCGGTGCGCTTTCGCGGCTGGGGCGCCGGCTGGCTGCTGGTGCCGGGCCTGGTGTATTTCGTCGTCTGGGCCAGCGGCTGGTACCTGGCGCACGACCGCACCAGTCCCTATCGCGGGGCCGGTTATGTGCTGTGCGGTGCCGGCGCGGCCCTGGTGACGGGGCTGTCGCTGGCGGCGGCGCTCGAGTTCGCGCCCGCTGCGGTGGCGCACCTGCTGACGCTCGAGGTCGGGCAGCTGCTGGCCTGGCGCATCTGCCCGGCGCTGTGTGCGTTCATGGTGGTGTGCGGTGCCGCGCTGGCGCTCGAACAGCGGCTGCGCCTGCATCGCCCGAGTCCCGACATCTCGCGCAACGAGCTGATCGAGGGCCTGAGCCACTTCGCCTGCGCGATCGGCGCCCTTGCGGCCGGCACCCTGCTGCTGCTGGTCGGCCTGGCGCTGCTGCCCAATCCCCAGGAACACCCGATCCTCAACAACGCCATCGCGCTCGGCACCTTCGGCATGCCGCTGATGATGACGCTGTTCTCGGTGACGATGACGCTGATGATCGGCCTGATCGGGTCCCTGTACAGCGACGCCAGCCGCGAATGGTGGAGCCGGCAAGGCGCCTGGTCCTCGATCTTCTCGCTGGCCTGGCTGATCATGTTCGGCGTCGCCTTCTTTTTTGCCCCGCTGCTGCACTGGGCCTGGCTGACCTACGATCCGATCGCCAACGCCGGCACCGCGATCGGCTGGCTGGTGATGACCCTGATCGGCCTGAAGGCCGGCAGCGGCAGCGCCACCGGTTCGCGCGACGGCAACTGCGCCAAGCGCGAGATCGCCGCGCGCCTGGCGCCCTACTTTTTCACGATCGGCATCTTCGCCCTGTTGTCGAACCTGGTGCAGCTGGTGGTCGCCACCCCGCGGATCGCCTGCCCCGAGCCGGTCTCGCTGCGCTGCGTCTACGCCGCCCACGCCAACGCGACCCTGGCGACGGACGGCACCACGCTGGTGGTCGCCTTTTGCTGCTTCCTGGGCGCGGCCCTGCTGCTGGGCTGGCGCGTCGACATCAACAAATTCTCGCTCTACATGCTGTACCGGAACCGCCTGGTGCGCGCCTATTTCGGCGCCAGCAGCGCGCACCGCAAACCCCATCCCTTTACCGGTTTCGATCCCGCGGACGACCCGCAGCTGGCCGAGATGGAAAACCAGCGTCCCTACCACATCGTCAACACGGCCCTGAACCTGGTCAGCGGCGAGGAACTGGCCTGGCAGACGCGGAAGGCCGCTTCGTTCGTGCTGACGCCGCGCTTTTGCGGCTTCGAGATGCCGCGCATGCCGGCGCAGGGCGCAAGCAGCGGCCTGCACGACGCTCGCCGCGGCATCTACCGGCCGACGCGCGAATACGCTTCGGGGCCCAACGCCGGCGACGACGACGCCCACGTGCGGCTCGGCATGGCGGTCGCCCTGTCCGGCGCCGCCGCCAGCCCGAACATGGGCACCCACTCGTCGCCGCCACTGAACTTCCTGATGACGATGTTTAACGTGCGCCTCGGGCGCTGGTGCCCGAATCCCTTGAAATCGAACTGGACCCGTTCCTCGCCCGGCATCGGCCTGTTCAGCCTCATCGCGGAACTGTTCGGCATGACGAATGCCGATGCCAACTACGTCTACCTGTCGGACGGCGGCCATTTCGAAAACCTGGGCATCTACGAACTGGTGCGCCGCCGCTGCCGCCTGATCGTCGCGGTCGATGTCGCCAGCGACAAGACGATGGCCTTCGAGGACCTCGGCAACGCGATCCGCAAATGCGCGACCGACCTGCACGTGAGCATCGAGGTCGATGTGACGAAGATGGACATCGTGAAAACCACGGGCCTGTGCGGCGCCAGCTGCGCGGTCGGCGCGATCCGCTACAGCCATGTGGACCCGGACGGCCTCGATGGCACCCTCCTGTACATCAAGCCGGCGATCGTCGGCTCCGAGAACGCCGATGTACTCAATTACCGCAAGGCGAACCCGGACTACCCGCATCAGGGCACGGCCGACCAGTGGTTCGACGAGGCGCAGTTCGAGAGCTACCGCGCGCTCGGCTACCACATCACGAAGGCGGCGCTGGCAAAGGCGGCGGCGGCCTCAAGCCGTGCCGGCGGCGGGCATGATGTAGCGAAGCTGTGCGCTCATCTGCTGCGCGAGCATGGGGTGGCGGCGGGGTTGTCTGGAGAGCCGGTGACGCCGATCACCGTTCCGCAGCGCGAGATGCGCGATCAGTTCCGTTAGGTTTTGCAGGGTGGGCGCCCCCGCGCCCACGCGGGACGCACGTATCCATTTGCCACCGGCGGGGATTTTTCGCTCCGCGGCGTATGCAACGGCCCCGCAGCCGGGCGTGGCGTTTCGAGCGACGCTTCACCGCACGAGTCCACATGATGCGCACGTAACCGCGTGGGCGCGGGGCGCCCACCTACGCCGTCGTATCGACCGGCGCGTCGGCCGCCTCCGGCTCCGCCGCTTCCTTCGGCGCCAGCGCCACCAGCTGCTCCATCAGCTGCGCAAAGCGCTGCTGCCCCGGCTGCAGGCGGTCGACGTGGGTCAGCACGGCGTTCGCTTCGAGCGCTAACGCTTCGTCATGGCCCTGCTCGCGCATGTGGGAGATCAGCACTTGGGCGGCGTTGAACAGGATGCGCTGGTTGTTCGGCAGCCTGGCGCGCGCTTCGCGCATCCAGTCCACGGCTTCCTGCAGCTTGCCGGTCTTCCAGAGCAGCACGCCCTGGTTCATCAAATCCGCCGCTTCCTTCTTCGAGGCCCGGATCAAGTCCCCGCCCTCGTCGGCCAGTCTCGCCTTGTCGAAGATCGCCTGCACCTCATCGAGCAGCAGCGCGTTGTCGTGGTTGTTGCGGATGACGTAGCAAAGCAGCTCGCTCGGTGCTTCCTTGACGCCGACCGCGAACAGCAGGGTCGCCATCTCGAGGCAGGTCGCCGTGTCGGGACGCTCTTCGCGGGCGCCGAGCAAGGCCTCGAGTTCGTCGCCGGCCTTGCGTGCGCGGCGATAATCCCCGCTCTCGTGATACACCAGGCCTTCGGTGATCTTGGCGCGCAGGTCGATGTCGGGGTGGGCTTCGCCGCTCAGTTCACCAAACATGCGCTGCGCGGCCGCCAGCCAGGCCTGCGCTTCCTTCGGATCGTTTTTCAGGCCGCAGACGCGCGCCAGGCCCAGGTAGGCGTCGGGCGTGCGCCGCACCGAGTACTCGCCGACCGCGATGCATTTGCGGAAGGCCTTTTCGGCCAGCCCGATGTTCCCCAGCTTCAGGCAGATCTGCCCCAGGCTGCGCTGGCGCGGCACGGAATTGGGCGACAGTTTTGCAGCGCGCTCGAGGATCGAGCAGGCTTCCTCAAACTTGCCCATGCCCTGGTAGGCCAGCGCCAGCTGGTCGTAGGCGTCGATGTAATAGCGGTTCTCGGCGATCACGCCCTGGAACATCTGGCGCGCCGCCTCGAACTCCCCGTTCGCGAGGCGGATCTTGGCCAGGCCCGCGCGCGCCCACTGGTATTCGCGCTGGGCCAGCACGCGTTCATAGGCTTCACGCGCCTTTTCCGGCTCGCCGCTCTTCTCCATCAGGCGCGCCTTCATGCGCAGCAGCTCGACTTCGTGCACGCGGCTCGCTTCGATCTGTTCGTCGCAGAGGCGCGCCGCGCGCAGGTAGTCCCTCTCGGCGAATGCCTGGTCGATCGGACGGAACACCTGCTTGCGGTGCCAGGCGCGGTTCAGGCGCGTGAGCAGCACGCCTTCGGTGATCGGCTTGACGAGATACGCGTCGGGCTGGTGTTCGGCCGCGCCCATCACCGACTCGACGCTTTTTTCGGCCGACACCATCATCCACACGCTCGAGGGCAGCAGCAGGTTGCGCACGCGCGCTTCTTCCAGCACCTGCTGGCCGTTCTTGCCGTCGCCTAAATTAAAATCGCACAGGACGACGTCGTAGCGGGTCTTCGCCAGCAGGCCGATGGCCTCGCCGCCGCTCGCGGCCTGGTCGATGTTCCTGGCGCCCAGGCTGCGCAGGCTTTCGCGCAGCAGCTGGCGCACGCCGATGAAGTCGTCGACCACCAGGTAGTTCTTGCCGGCCCAGTCGATCGGCTCGGCCTTCGTTTGGGCGGGCGTGTTCGTGATGAGCGAGCTTGTGCCGGGCGCGTTCATGGCAGGCTCAGTATGAAACAGCCGCCGCCAAACGCGCCGCCGTTTTCGAGGCGTACGCTGCCCTCGCGGCCGCGGTGGCGGTGCATGCGCGCGACTTCACGCGAAAAATACAGGCCGAGGCCCGCGCTGTTGGTGCGGAAGTCGATGCCGCTGGCGGCGCCGTGCAAGCCCGCCGCGCCGGCCGCCAGCAGCGGCTGCGGATATCCGGCGCCATTGTCCTCGACCCGGATGTCAAGCTGGCCGTCGACCTCGCGCAGCGACAGCCGGATGCGGTCGCGCGTGTAGTGCATGGCATTGTTGACCGCGTGCGAGACGACGCCGACGATCAGGTCTTCGTCGAGATGCCAGATCAGGTCACGGTCCGCCTCGACCTCGAGCACGATGCCCTTGGCGTCCAGCAGTACGCCGCCCAGCGCGACGACCTGGTCGAGCAGCTGGCCGGCCTCGATCGGCTGCACGTCGAACGGGTATTCGGGCGTCCCGACCCGTTTATACAGCGCCAGCAGCTGCATCAGGTTGTCGTTCAGGCGGCGCGTCTGGTACAGCATCTGCGCCATTTGCGGATAGGCTGCATCGGCGTGGACGTGCGTCCCTTCGGTCCGTGGCCCGGCGTCGGCCAGCAGGCGCTCCAGTGTCCCGGAGAGCACGCTGATCGAGTTCTTCATGTCGTGGGCAGTCGAGGCCAGGAACAGGAGCAAGTCCTGGGAGTGTGCGGTGTCGTCCACGGGTCTCATCCATGCGGGGCGCCATCAAGTGGCGCGAAAAGTTGCCTTGCGTTAATTATACGCACACCTTGGGCGGAGGTTTGGCTTGCGCCGGCGCGAATCCGCTTAATCGGGCGCAAATATTGGTGGAACCCGTCCGGTGCGGCGTGCACGCAACACGAAGCGGGCCGGATCGAGGGCGTCGACCAGTGTTGCCTCCAGCGGCAGCGGCTCGTTTTCCAGGCGCGCCACGAGGAGTTCGGCGCACAGCGGCGCCCAGATCAGGCCGCGCGAGGCATAGCCGAGCAGGCTATATACACCGGGATGGCGCGGCAGGTCGCGCAGGCGCTCGGCGCCGCCGGCGGCGTCGAAGTCCGGCAGCGCGCCGACCAGCGGCAGCCGGTCCGGCGCCACGCTGCGAAAACCGACACGCCCGCGCAAGGGCGCGCCCTGCCCCGCCGCCGGATTTGAAACCAGTGCGCGCAAGCGCTCCAGGTTTTCCTGGTGGCTCGACGCGCGCAGCCCCGGATCGTCATCCAGGTCGTAGGTGGCGCCGGCACAGGCGATGCCCTTGGCCGCCGGTGTCAGGTAGGCTTCGCGGCACAGCACGAAGGGGACCTGCGGCAGCGTCGCGGCATCCAGGTGCGTCACCTGCCCGCGCAGTGCGGACAGCGGCAGGCGCGACGCCTGTGCGATCTGCGTCGAGGCCGCGCCGCCCGCCAGCACCACGGTGGCCGCGCGCGCGATCGTGCCGCCGGCGCCGCGCACTTCCCACTCGTCGCCAACCCGTTCGAGCGTCACGTTGCCGGCGCCGAAACGCCGGGTCAGGCGCTCGCCGCAGGCAGCGAGCATCGCCTCGCACACGCTGCCGGGACGCGCCCAGCCGCCCTGGCGGAACAGCCAGGCGCCATCCGGCGCCGGCAGGCCGAGCAGCGCCGCCGCCGGCTCCGCTTCCAGCCATTCGGCAAACCCGCGCGGATAGTGCCCGGCGGCGGCGATCGCGCGCGAAGCCGCGGCGTGCTGGGCGTCGCGCGCAAGCTGCATCACGCCGCAGGCGGCGCCTTCGATGGCCGTGCCGACGCCGCCGAGCAGGTCCCAGTAGCGCAGCGCGTACAGGTAGGCGGCGCGCGTCAGGCGCGTCGGGATGTTGTCGTCTTTCGAGAGCAGCGGCATGAAGGTGCCGGCCAGGTTGCCGGATGCTTCACGGGCCGGGCCGGCATGGCGTTCGATCAGCGTCACCTGCCAGCCGCGCGCGCACAGGCGCTCGGCCACCGCGCAGCCGGCAAGGCCGGCGCCGATCACGATGGCTTCGCGTGCAGGCACCGGCGCCAGGGGCTGGCGCGGCTTGCGGCTGGCAAAGCGCGCGCCGCCAGCTTCGAACACGAAGCCTTGCGCCATCAGGGCCGCCACCTGTTCCTGCTCGAGCCAGTCGAAGGCGAGACGGGCATCCGGCGCGGCCAGGCGCGCCAGGCCGCGCGCAAAACCGGCGTTCGGCCCGCGCAAGCCGGACAATTGGACGAAATCGAGGCGCGCCGCCAGCTGGGTTAACGCCGCGTCCAACGGCGCGCTCAGCAAGTCGAGCGTGACACCCTCTTGCGCCTGCGGAATGCGGTGAAAGCCCGGCAGCAGTCCGTCGGCGAGGGCCACGATGTGCAGGTGCGCGGGCCGCTCGTCATCGTTACGCCAGGCCCTGATCAGCGCGGCGGCACGCGTCCCGTCGCCATATGCCGTATCGAATACCGTGTAGCGTTCGCGGCCCTGCCAGAGACGCGTCGGGTTCACGCCGGCCCTGCAGGATGCGAAAAACGGAAGCACTGCGGAGCGTGGTCGTCGACCATGCCGATGCCCTGCATGTAGGCGTAGACGATGGTCGAGCCGACGAATTTAAAACCGCGTTTGGACAGGTCTTTCGAGAGGCGGTCCGACAGCGCCGTTTTCGTTGGACGGGTGCCGTCCGGCCAGTGCGCGACCAGCGGCTCGCCATCGACATGGGCCCACAGGTAACTGTCGAGCGTCTGGCCTTCGGCACGCAAGACCAGGTAGGCGCGCGCATTGGCAATCGCCGCCGCCACTTTCAGGCGGTTGCGCACGATGCCGGGATTGGCCAGCAGCTCGGCCACCTTGGCGTCGTCGTAGCGTGCGATTTTCTCGGGATCCCAGTCGTCGAAGGCGGCGCGGTAGCTGTCGCGCTTGTTAAGGATGGTTTCCCAGGACAGGCCGGCCTGGGCGCCTTCCAGGTTGAGCATTTCGAACAGGCGCCGCTCGTCATGGCAGGGCACGCCCCATTCGTGGTCGTGGTAGTCGAGGTAGCGGGGATTGGCCGGGTTGGCCCAGCTGCAGCGGTGGGTCGTCATGGCGCAAGTATACGTCAGACGTAGGGTGGTCGGCTCCACCCGGCGATGCGAATTGACGCTGCGTCAGCGCCGCCCAAGCGTTCAACGCACGCGGACATGGCGCGATGTATCACGACACCGCACTTCACGGCGGCTTCGTGACACGCCTCGCCATTTCATCCGTGCGTTGAACGCGTGGGCGGCGTTCGCGCCAACAATGCGCGAGTAGCAGGGCGGAGCCGCCCACCCTACGCTTATTTGCCCGAGGTCGTGCCCGACTTTTTCGCCGGCATTTGCTCGGCAGATTTCAGGTGCTGTTCCACCGTCGGCATCATCTTCGTTGCCAGGCCCTTGACGTCGGCGTCCTTGGCGTTCTTCTCGTTCTTCTTGAGCATCGCGAGCGCTTCCTTGTGGCCGGACGTGCCGCCCACCTTCATGTATTCGCGGTCGAACTTCTCGCCTTCCAGCTTGGCCAGCTTGGCCGACATGGCCTTGTGCTTGGCGTCGAGTTCGGTCGGCAGGGTGATGCCCTTGGCTTGCGCCACGGCTTGCACTTCGCTCAGGCCCTTGGTGTGATCGTCGATCATTTGCTGGGCGAAGGTTTTGACTTCGGCATTCTGGCTCTTGCTTTGCGCCATCTTGCCCATCTCGACTTCGGCCATGTTCACCATCGCCATGTCCATGATGGCCTTGTTGTCGGTCTTGCTCATCTTCGTGGCGCCGGAAGCGGTGGCGCCCGCGGTGCCCGACTGGCCCGACGAGGTTTCCGCCATGCCGGTTGCGTGGGTGCCGGTGCTGCCGCTCATGCCGGCGCCGCTCTGGCCCGACGTCGAGTGACCTGCCATGCCCGCGCTGTTTTTACCGGCCATGTCGGACTGGCGGCCATCGGTCATTTTTTCAGAGCCGGCCTTGGTTCCGACGACAGGGGTCTGGGCCTGTACGCCAAAGGTGGCGAACATGGCGGCTGCGGCCGAAACGGCGAGCAGTCCTTTCAACGCTTTATTTTTTTGCATGATGCTCTCCTGGGGGTTGGGGAAGGAACCAGCGCCACGTCTCCGATGCGCCGCTCCTGTTCAATGACTTCGGCAACTCTGCGCAACTGCCGCGCCGTGAAGACAGCAGCGACCTGGCTGCGCATTCGAGCCAAAGGGCAGTGTATCGCCGGGTTCCGGAACCTAGCGCGCGGTAGCCTTTTGGCAATATCAACAAAACAACAGGCGCAAAAAAACCGGCGCAGGGGCCGGCTTTGCAGACCTGGGGTCAGGTCTGACATTCGGACACGAACTCTGCCTTACTCGACCTGGTATCGTTGAGGCCGTGTCTAAATGTCAGACCTGACCCCAGCCTTTATCGTTGAGGCCGTGTCTAAATGTCAGACCTGACCCCAGCCTTTATCAGCGGAAGCTGAGCGCAGCCGTCAGGTCGCCCGGTCCGCGCGCGCCGCGTGCCGCAAACGCGGCGTCGCGCGCGGCCAGACCTTCGAGGCGCGGCAAGCCGTGCAGGCGGGTGATGAAGCGCAGGATCGAGGTGGTGTCGTAGAAATTGTGGTCCACTGCTCCCTTCTTCGCATGCGGCGAGACGATGATCGCCGGAATGCGTGAACCCGGGCCCCAGCGGTCGCCCTCGGGCGGCGCCACGTGGTCCCACCAGCCGCCGTTTTCGTCGAAGGTGATGACGACCACCATATCCTTCCACTGCGGCGATTTTTTCAGGTGCTCGATCACGTTGGCCACGTGGGCGTCGCCCGATTCGATGTCGGAATAGCCCGCGTGCAGGTTCAGGTTGCCCTGGGGCTTGTAGAAGGCGACGGCCGGCAGCTTGCCGGCAACCACGTCGGCAATGAAGCGGTTCGAGATCGGGCTGTCGCCGAGGCCGCCGTCGCGCAGGTGCTGCGCGCGCGCGTCGGTGCCGGGTGCGAACTGGCGGAAATAATTGAAGGGCTGGTGGTGGTGCTGGAAGTTCGGGCGCTGGCCGGCGCCGCGCCCGTCGATCGCCGCCTGCCAGGCGCCGCCATACCAGGCCCAGCTCACTTTCGCGCGCGAAAGTAAATCGCCGATCGTGTCGTAATTTTGCGGCGGCAGTACCGAGGGGTCGAGCGGATCGGCGGCGTGGAGGTCGCCGCCCGCGGCCGGGCGCACCCAGCTCGGCTGGTAAGGCGGGGCCATCGTGTTGACCGCATAGCCATCGGGCGTGATCGGGCCGTTGTTGACGAATTTCGGCTTGCCGTCCAACGCGGACTTCGGCGAGTCCGGCGCCACCGCCAGGCGCTTGCCCAGCGGACCGTCCTCCAGCACGGCGATCTTTTTCTTCGCCGGCGTCTCGCGTGCGTTGAAGAATTCCGGCGTGCGACCGCTGATCAGGAACTGGTGGTTCAGGTAGGAGCCGCCGAAGGCGCCCATGAAGAAGTTGTCGCACAGCGTGTAGTCGCGCGCGATCTGCCACAGGCCCAGGTTTTTACCCGTCTCGCCGTAATGGCCCATCACCAGCGCGCCGGAATCGCCCCAAGCGACGAAACCGTCGTTCCGGCCGCCGTTGATCTGCATCTGGTTGTGATAAAAATTGTGCACCAGGTCGCGCGTGACGAGCGCTTCGGGCAGCGGCTTGCCCTCCCCGTCGCTCAGTTTCCAGGGTCCGTTCGGCAGGTTGACGATCTTGTCTTCGCCGATCAGGTAATCCTTGCCGCCGACATCCTGGCGCCCCGGCACCATGCCGCCCCAGATCTTCGGCAGCACGGGCAGCCTGGAACCGTCGCGGTCGACCTGCGGCGCGCTGGCCGGCAAGGGCGCCGCCAGGCCGGGGAAATCGGCGAACAGGTTGTTGAAACTGCGGTTCTCGAGATAAATCACGACCACGTTTTTCACGTGCGCCTTGAGCTTGGCATCGAGCGAGGACGCCGGCTTGCCGGCATGGCGCGGCGCGGACTCGGCGGCCGGCGCCAGCCCGGCGCCGAGACCAACGGCCGCGGCCGCCTGGAAGATGCGCCGGCGCGATGGGCTGGCGGGCGCTTGCGCGGAGGGGTCGGCGGAGTCGCGGTCGTGCATGGGATGCTTTCGTTGCCAGGAGTAAGGCCGCGATTATCTCTTTTTTCTTGCCCACTGAAAATATTGACGGCAGCTGCGTAACGTAGGGTGGGCTCTCGAGCCCACGCGTTGCGACGGTAGCGTCAACGCGGCAATATGGAGACGGCGAAGGTAGCGCTTCGTGCAAGGTCTGCACGACGCATGCCGTGAACGCGTGGGCTCAAGAGCCCACCCTACGGTGCGCTTCGGCCGCGAGTCGCTCGCGCAATGCCGCCAAGGGCAGCGGCCGCGCAAAGTGATACCCCTGGGCTTCGTCGCAGGCGGCCGAGCGCAGGAACTCGACCACTTCCGCCGTCTCCACGCCCTCCGCCACGACCGCCAGCTTCAGGGCGTGCGCCATGTCGACGAAGGCCTTGACGAAGTCGAAGGCGCTGATCCGCTCGTCGTCCTGCAGCACGAAGGAGCGGTCGAGTTTCAGGACGTCGATCGGGAAGCTGCGCAGGTAGGCCAGGCCCGAATAACCGGTCCCGAAATCGTCGACCGCCAGCTTCACGCCCAGCTCGTGCAGTTCCTGCAGCATCAGCGCGGTGCGCTCGATGTCGGCGATCAGGGCGCTTTCCGTCAGTTCCAGCTCGAGGCAATGCGGCGCGATGCCGGACTCCTGCAAAGCCTGGCGCACTTCGCCGACAAAGGTCGCATGCGCCAGCTGGCGCGCCGAGACATTCACCGAGACGCAGATCTCGCGCCTGAACTCCGTCATCAGGCGCTGCGTCTGCATGCAGGCCTCCATCAGCACCCAGCGTCCGATCGGCGCGATCAGCCCCGTCTCTTCGGCGATCGGAATGAACTGCGCCGGCGAAACCAGCCCGCGCTCGGGATGGTTCCAGCGGATCAGCGCTTCCATGCCGACCATGTCCATGCTGCGCAAGTTGATGCGCGGCTGGTAATGCAGTTCGAACTCGCCGCGCGCCAGCGCCGGACGCAGCGAGGTTTCCAGCGCCATCCGTTCGCGGGTGGCGAAGGCCATTTCGGGTTCGAAAAAGCGGGTGCGGTTGCGCCCCGCCGCCTTGGCGCGGTACATCGCCGTGTCCGCCGCCTGGAACAAATGTTCCTTCGTGCGGCCATCGGCGGGGAACAGGCTGATGCCGATCGAGGCGCCGATGATCACGTCCTGCCCGGCGATGGTGATCGGCGCGGTCAGCACGTCGAGCAGTTTCTCGCCGATGCGCGCGGCTGCCGCGCGGCCGCTGCCGCAATGGGCGGCGATCACGAATTCGTCGCCGCCGAGGCGGGCAATCACGTCTCCCGGGCGGATCACGCGGCGCAGCCGGGCCGCCACTTCGCACAACAGGATGTCGCCGAACTCGTGCCCGAAGGAGTCGTTCACTTCCTTGAAGCGGTCGAGGTCGAGGAACATCGTCGCCACCGTGCCCTCGTGCGGACAGGTATCGAGCAGGTGCTGCACGCGCTCGTTCAGGAGTGCGCGGTTCGGCAAGCCGGTCAGCGTGTCGTGGGTGGCCAGTTCGCGCAGCCGGTTTTGCGTTTCCTCGCGCTCGGTGACGTCGCGGATGATGGCCTGGAAGTACACCTGCCCGTTATCTTCGAAGCGCGAGACGTGCACGTCGGCCGGGAAGGTCGTGCCGTCCTTGCGCCGCTTGTTGATGCGCAGCAGTTGCGTCTGCCCATCTTCGAGTGCGAGGGCCAGGTCCGTCGAGTAGGTGCAGCCGCTGTCGATGTCGGGCACGCGCAGGCGCAGGAACTCTTCTTCCGTATACCCGAACACAGTGCAGGCACGGCTGTTGGCGGCGACGATGAACAGGTCGCGGTCGGCGATCACGATGCTGTCGGCGGCCTGCTGGAACAGGCTGCGAAAGCGCTGCTCGCTCTTCCTCAGCGCCTGTTCGGCGTGGTGCTTGAAACTGATGTCGTGGAAGTACACCGACAGGCCGTCCTCGCTCGGGTAGGCACGGGCCTCGATCCAGGTGCCGGACGGTTCCCAATAAGTCTCGAAGGCGCAGGCGACGCCCGTTTCCATGGCTTGCCGGTAGTAGCCGAGCGAGGGAGAGTAGCGCAGGTCGGGCGCGACCTCGAGCAGGTCGCGCCCGATGACGACGGCGGCGTCGACGTTGACGAAGTTGCCG
Organism: Telluria sp. AIW5; assembly: GCF_056680575.1. Taxonomy (NCBI): domain Bacteria; kingdom Pseudomonadati; phylum Pseudomonadota; class Betaproteobacteria; order Burkholderiales; family Oxalobacteraceae; genus Telluria; species Telluria sp. AIW5. The sequence goes on from NZ_CM155289.1 coordinate 254,177, forward strand.
GCCTTGCGGTTGGCATAGGTGACGCGCCAGTTGCGGTCGACGGCGAAGAAGGCGTCGCCGATGCTCTCCAGCATCACCTGCATCTGCTGCTGCGATTTGTCCAGCGCCGCGCGCGCGGCATGCTGTTCGGTGATGTCGCGTCCCGTCGCATAGGTCACCTGGCTGAGCGCGCACCAGCGCACCGAGATCGACATCATGATCGCGCGCCCGTCCTTGCGCGTCCAGCGGCTCTGCAGGTCGTGACGGGTCGACATCCCGGCGCGCAGCTCGGAACGCAGGTTCTCGAACAGGCCGCGTTCTTCCACGCCCAGCAATTCGAAGTAGCACCGCCCCACGAGCTCCTCAGGCCGATAGCCGAGGATGTCGAAGGTCGCCGCGTTCAGGCGCAGGAAACGGCCATCGGCGTCGATGAGGGCGATCAGGTCCAGGGAATTTTCGATCAGGGCGGTGTTTTCTTCGGCCAGCCGCGCCAGGTCCGCCGTCTTTGTCATGTCGTTCAATTCAGTTTCCATGTGTTGCCGTATCCACCACGTCTGTCCGGCCGAATGCGGCAAGCCGCTCAGGTTAGCGCACCTGGCGCGGGGACTAAATGGTATTCTGGTAATCGGACGAAATATTCCTTTCTTTGTAGAAATTTTGAGACGCTTCCTCACGCATCGTTGCCGTCTTGCTCACAGGCCAACAAGCCAAGCGTGTTGGCAGGCTGGCGGGCGCCGGCGTAGACTGTTCCTCCAGATGGAAATGCCAAGAGAGACAGCACGTGCAAGCTGACAGACGAAGCGTTGAACGACCGAGGATCGCGCTGGCCGCGATCACGCGCGAAAGCGTGCGCGACCTGGTCGAAACCGAAGCCGCCCACCTGCGCAATGCGGTGGCAAACGGACGCAACCGGTACCAGGTGCGGCTCGACCAGCACGACCAGGTCGTTGCCTACATGGCGACGCTCAATCCGCTCGACCTCGAACGCTTCTCGACCCTCTACGAACAGGAAGCGGCCGCCGCACGCGCCGCTGCCGCCAAGCAGGAAGGGTGGCGCCCGCTCGACGGTCCACTGGCCTTACGGGCCGGGCATTCCGGCGAGATCATGCGCATCGGTCCCTGGGCCCTGGCGGCGGCCGGCCTGGTGGCGGCGATGGCAACCCTGATCCTGCGTCACTAGTCCTTCCCCCGCGCGCCAGGCAAGGCGCTGTTTCCCCGAGCTGGACCGCTCCATTCCACCACCTGTTGTGTCCTCGCCCCAAGCGCAAGTTGCCGAGGGGAAATCTAATGCGTCCTGAGCCGTCGCCGTGTAGACTGGTTCCCTCGTCGTTTTCTTCAATTTGCCATGTCTCTTGGGCATTACGAACCCACCCTTGTCGTGGTGTCGATCCTGGTCGCGGTGTATGCCTCGTACACCGCGCTGAGCCTGGCCGAACGCGTGCGCCACTCGCACGGCCGCGCCACCTGCTGGTGGATGGCCGGGGGCGCCTTTGCCATGGGCAGCGGCATCTGGGCGATGCACTTCATCGGCATGCAGGCCTTCCGCCTTCCCTTCCCGGTCGGCTATGACGTGGCAATGACCTTCGTTTCCTGGCTGTTGCCGGTGCTGGCCTCGCTGCTGGCGCTGTCGCAGATCAGCGGTCCGGCGTCCCAGTCCAGTCCTCAAGCCACCCCTCAGGTCACCCACCTTGCGCTCAGCGCCGTGTTGATGGGGATCGGCATCAATGCCATGCACTACACCGGCATGGCGGCCATGCGCATGCGTCCGGGCATCGACTACGACCCGCTGCTGTTTGCGCTCTCGGTCCTGATCGCGATCGGCGCCTCGGCCGGCGCCCTGTGGCTGGCCTTCCACCTGCGCCATCGCATGCAGCACGGCAAGCTGGCCCAGATTGCCGCCGCCGTCGTGATGGGCGGCGCCATCGTCGGCATGCACTACACCGGCATGGAAGCGGCGCATTTCAACCCGGGCAGCATCTGCCTCGAAGCGAACATCGGCATCAGCCAGGATTTACTGGCCGCAATGGTGACGGTCACGGCCCTGCTGCTGCTGACGATCGCCACCCTGGTCGCCGTCTACGACTCGCGCCTGGCGGACCGCTCGCGCATCCTGGCCGCCTCGCTGGCCACCTCGGCCGAACGCCAGACCCTGTACCTGCACGAGCAGAAGGCGCGCGTGGAGGCCGAGCGCCTGTCCGACATGAAGGACGAATTCCTCTCGACGCTGTCGCACGAACTGCGCACGCCGCTCAACGCCATGCTCGGCTGGGCGCAATTGCTGATGGACGGCGGCAAGGACGAAAAGATGCTGCTGCGCGGCTTGCAGACGATCGAACGCAATGCGCGCGCGCAGTCGCAACTGATCGAAGACATGCTCGACATGAGCCGCCTGATCGCCGGCAAGGTGCGCATCGAGGTCGACCGCACCTGGCCGTCCGACTTCATCGCCGCCGCCGTCGAAACCGTGCGCCCGATCGCCCTGGCCAAGGGCGTGCGCCTCGACATGCTGATCGAAAGCCATGCCGGCCCGCTGGCGGCGGACGCCGGGCGCCTGCAGCAGGTGATGACGAACCTGCTGTCGAATGCAATCAAGTTCACGCCCGCCGGCGGCGCCGTGCGCGTCAGCTCGAAGCGGGTGCAGGATGCCATCGTCATCGAGGTCGCCGACACCGGCATCGGCATCAAGCCGGAATTCCTGTCCTATGTCTTCGACCGCTTTCGCCAGGCCGATTCCTCGTCCACGCGGCGCCACGGCGGGCTTGGCCTGGGCCTGTCGATCGCCCAGCAACTGGTCGAACTCCAGGGCGGGCAGCTCACCGCGGCCAGCGCCGGCGAAGGGCACGGCGCCACGTTCACGCTGACCATGCCGCTGCCGGGCAGCGACGCCGACGTCCCGGGCCTACCCGACTGCCTGCTCAAGCCGCACGACCTCGACGCCGTGCGCGCCAGCAGCGGCGCGCTGGCCGGGCGGACGATCCTGGTGGTCGACGACGAACGCGATTCGCTCGACATCGTGCACTACGTGCTGGCCGACATGGCCGCCACCATCGTCACCGCTTCGACCGCCTACGAAGCCCTGCAGATGATCGACCGCCTGAAACCGGACCTGATGGTCAGCGACATCGGCATGCCGGGCATGGACGGGATGGAACTGATCCGCCGCGTGCGTGCGTCGGGCAACCCGCAGGTGGCCAGCGTGCGCGCCCTGGCCCTGACCGCCTTCTCGCGCCGCGAAGACCGCCTGCGCTCGCTGGAAGCGGGTTTCGACGAATACCTGTCGAAACCGGTGGCGCCGGCCGAACTGGTGCGCGCGGTGCTGACGCTGTGCGACAGCCGGGTGCCGCAGCCGCTGCCGGAGCCGAAGCGGGTCCAGTAGTCACCCGCCTGTCACGGAGCGGTCAAACGCCTGTCATACGGGCGAGCGAAGATGGTCTCGTTCGCAAGGACACGGCAGCTTCGCTGCCCTACCGGCGTCGGCGGTCGGGAAATATACCGGCACCAATTTCCTCATCACATCAGCGCCGATTTCCGCCGCGGGCATGCAACCGGTGCCGTCGCCGCGCTGAGCAACCGCACTCCTGGCGATCGTCCGCGGTGGGCGCCGCGGCGGATTGCCTTCAATCGAACTTCGAAAAGTCCGGCTTGCGCTTCTGGAAGAAGGCCGTAAACGCTTCCTTCGCTTCGGCGCCGACCAGCATCGCGCCGAACTGTTTATTTTCGACTGCCATCGTCTCGGCGACAACGGCTGCGCGTGGACGGCGCATGAGGGCCTTGGTGGCGCGGATCGAGGCGGCCGGCAGGGCCACCAGTTTGGCGGCCTGGCCCTGGGCGAAGGCCAGCAGCTCGGCGCTTGGGACCACGCGCGCGACGATGCCCATCTCGAAGGCTTCCTGGGCCGTAAACGCCTCGCCCAGCATCAGCTTTTCGGCGGCGCGGGTGTAGCCGGCGGCTTGCGCGACCAGCAGCGAGGAGGCGAATTCCGGGCACAGGCCGAGCTGCGTAAACGGCATCGAGAATTTGGCGTTGTCGGCCGCGTAGACCAGGTCGCAGTGCATCAGCATCGTGGTGCCGATGCCGACGGCGGCGCCGGCGACGGCCGCGACGACCGGCTTGGTGCAGCCCTCCAGCGCTTTCATGAACTGGAAGACGGGACGGTCTTCGGTCATGGCGCCTTCGCCGGCGTTGTTCAGGAAGTCGTCCAGGTCGTTACCGGCGGTGAAGATTTCGGGCTTGCCGGTGATGAGGACGGCGCGCACGGCGGGGTCTTGCTCGGCCTCCAAGAGGGCGTCGGCCATCGTCTGGTACATGGCGCCGGTGATGGCGTTCTTGCGCTCGAGGCGGTTGAATTCGATGGTGAGGATGCCGTTGGTCTTGGTCGTTTGAATGCTCATGATTTTTTGTCTCCAGGGTTTTCGGGGGCACGAAAGACGGTGGGCACGGGGCGCCCACCCTACCAAATCGTAGGGTGGGCGCCCTGTGCCCACGCGGTGATACGCACCGGCCGAGTCAACGCGAAGGCTGACACGGCCACCATCTCAATTAAACGCGCTCGATGATACCGGCCGCGCCCATGCCGGCGCCAACGCACATCGTCACCATGCCGTACTTCAGATTGTTGCGGCGCAGTGCGTGCACGACGGTCGCGGCGCGGATGGCACCGGTGGCGCCCAGCGGGTGGCCCAGCGCAATCGCGCCGCCCATCGGATTGACCTTCGACGTATCCAGGCCCAGGTCGCGGATCACGGCCAGCGCCTGCGCGGCAAAGGCTTCGTTCAGCTCGATCCAGTCCAATTGATCCTGGGTGATGCCGGCCGCAGCCAGCGCCGCTGGAATCGCGACCTTCGGGCCGATACCCATGATCTCCGGCGGCACGCCGCGCACGGCGAACGAGGAGAATTTGGCCAGCGGGGTCAGGTTGTGCTCACGCAGGATCTTTTCGCTGACGACGATCAGCGCGCCGGCGCCGTCCGACATCTGCGACGAGGTCGCAGCGGTGACGGTGCCTTTCGCGGCGAAGACCGGCTTCAGCTTGGCCATGCCCTCAGGGTTGGCATCGGCGCGCGGGCCTTCGTCCAGGTCCACGGTACGGCGCGTGACCGAGATCTCGCCAGTGGCCAGGTCCGGCGTGCGGGTGACGATCTCGACCGGCGTGATCTCGTCCTTGAAGAAGCCCGCCTGCTGGGCGGCGATGGCGCGGCGGTGCGATTCCAGGCCGAATGCGTCCTGGTCTTCGCGCGACACTTTCCACTGCTGGGCTACTTTTTCTGCCGTCAGGCCCATGCCGTAGGCGAGGCCGACGTTTTCGTCCTTGAAGGTGTCCATGTTGATCGATGGGTGGTGGCCCATCATCGGCACCATCGACATCGATTCGACACCGCCGGCGATCATGACGTCGGCTTCGCCGACGCGGATGCGGTCCGCCGCCATGGCCAGCGCCGTGATGCCCGAGGCGCAGTAGCGGTTGACGGTGACGCCGCCGACCGTGTTCGGCAGGCCGGCCAGGATCACCGAGTTACGGGCGATATTGAAGCCCTGCTCGGCTTCCGGGAACGAGCAGCCGACGATGGCGTCGATGATCAGTGCCGGGTCCAGGTTCGGCACGGCGGCCATCGCACCGCGGATCGCGGCGACCAGCAGGTCGTCCGGGCGGGTGGTCTTGAACATGCCGCGCGGCGCCTTGCCGATCGGGGTGCGGGTCGCTGCGACGATGTATGCGTCTTGAAGTTGTTTGCTCATGTCAGTAGTCCTGTTCTGTCGCGGCTTAGTTACGCACTGGTTTGCCGGTCTGCATCATGCCCATGATCCGCTCTTGCGTCTTCGGGTTGTTCAGCAGTTCGATGAAGGCTTTACGTTCCATGTCGAGCAGCCACTGCTCGGACACGACGCTGCCCTGGTCGACGTCGCCGCCGGTCACGATCTCGGCGATCATGTCGCCCAGTTTGTAGTCGTGGGCCGAGATGAAGCCGCCGTCGCGCATGTTGACCAGCTGGCCGCGGATCGTCGCCCAGCCGTAGCGGCCGGTGACGGTCACCGGACGCTGCAACGGTGCGCGGTAGCCGGCGTCGAACATCGCGCGCGCCTGCACCTTCGCCACGTGCAGCAGCTCGTAGGCGTTGAAGACGATGATGTCGTCTTCCTTCAGGTAGCCCATGGCTTTGGCTTCCAGCGCCGACTTCGACACTTGCGCGGTGGCGGCGTTGGTGAAACCGGTCTTCAGGAATTGCAGGATGTCGTTGCCCTTCGCTTCCGTAAAGGCGCGCACCGCCGCTTCCTTCAGGCCGCCGCCGGCCGGCACCAGGCCGACGCCGACTTCGACGAGACCGATGTAGGACTCGATCGCCGCCACACGCTTGGAGGCATGCAGGGCCATCTCGCAGCCGCCGCCCAGCGCCAGGCCGGCCACTGCGGCCACCACCGGCACGTTCGAGTACTTCATCTGCATGAAGGTGTCTTGCAGTTCCTTGACGATCGGGTCCATCGCTTTCGCGCCACCGGCCATGAAGGCAGGAAGGGCCGATTGCAGGTCGGCGCCGGCCGAGAAGGCACCGCCTTCGGTCGCATCCGTATTCCAGATGACCAGGCCTTTGAAGTTCTTTTCGGCTTCCGCCAGGCCGCGTTTCAGGCCCTGGATCACGCCGTCGCCGATGACGTGCATCTTGGTCTTGAGCGAGATGACGAGTACTTCATCGCCCGAGTGCCACAGGCGCACCGAGTCGTCCTCGAACACGGTGGTGCCGGCGGTTTTTGCATCCGTCACGCCTGCGCCCAGCACCGGTGCGCGGAAGGCCTGGCGCTCGTACACGGCCAGGTTGGAACGCGGCACATAGCTGTTCGATGCGGCCGAGTAGGAACCCTCGACGGTGTGGACGCCCTTCTCGGCGACTTGTCCCTCGAAGACCCAGGCTGGCAGCGGGGTATTCGTCAGCGCCTTGCCGGCGTCGATGTCTTCCTTGACCCACTGGGCGATCTGCGTCCAGCCTGCGGCTTGCCAGGTCTCGAACGGGCCGACGCTCCAGCCGAAGCCCCAGCGCATCGCGAAATCGATGTCGCGCGCGTTGTCGGCGATGGTGTCGAGGTGGACGGCGATGTAGTGGAAAGCGTCGCGGTAGATCGCCCACAGGAACTGCGCCTGCGGATTGGTCGATTCGCGCAGCGCCTTGAACTTCTTGACCGGGTCCTTTTCCTTCAGGATGCGCGCAATGATGTCGGCTGCCTTGCCGCCGCCGGCGACATACTCTCCGGTGGCGAAGTCGAGGCGCTGGATGTCCTTGCCGACCTTCTTGTAGAAGCCGCCGCCGGTTTTCTGGCCCAGGGCGCCCTTCTCGATCAGCTTGGCCAGCACGTCCGGCGTTTTATAGAGGCTGAAGAACGGGTCGTCCTGCAGGGTGTCCTGCATGGTCTTGATGACGTGGCCCATCGTGTCCAGGCCGACGACGTCGGCGGTACGGAAGGTACCCGACTTGGCGCGGCCCAGCTTGGCGCCGGTGAGATCGTCGACCACGTCCACCGACAGGCCGAATTTCTCGGCTTCGTGGATGGTGGCCAGCATGCCGAAGATGCCGACGCGGTTGGCGATGAAGTTCGGCGTGTCCTTGGCGCGCACGACGCCCTTGCCCAGCACCGAGGTCAGGAAGGTCTCGAGCTGGTCAAGGATTTCCGGGCTTGTGCTAGTGGTCGGGATCAGTTCGACCAGGTGCATGTAGCGCGGCGGGTTGAAGAAATGGACGCCGCAGAAGCGCGCCTTCAGTTCTTCGTTAAACCCTTCGGCCAGCTTGTTGATCGACAGGCCCGAGGTGTTCGAGGCGAAGATGGCGTTGGCGCCGATGTGCGGCGCGACCTTGGCGTACAGGTCGTGTTTCCAGTCCATGCGCTCGGCGATCGCTTCGATGATCAGGTCGCAGCCAGCCAGCACGTCGAGGTTGTCTTCGTAGTTCGCCACTTCGATCAGCGAGGCGTCGTCCTTGTTGCCGAGCGGTGCAGGCGAGAGTTTTTTCAGGTTCTCGATGGCGCGCAGGACGATGCCGTTCTTTGCTCCTTCCTTTGCAGGCAGGTCGAACAGCACGACAGGCACCTTGGCGTTGACGCAGTGCGCAGCGATCTGCGCGCCCATCACGCCCGCGCCCAGCACGGCGACTTTCTTGACGGTGAAATTGGTCATGGTTTTTATCCCTTGCTTAGAACAGGTCGGCGTCGAGCGCCATCAGGTTGGCGGAACCCGAGCGTGCCTGGCGGATCAGCATCGCGGTTTCCGGGTACAGGCGGGCAAAGTAGAAGCGTGCGGTGGCCAGCTTCGACTCATAGAACTTGTCGTCCGAGTCTTTCTTGGCCAGCGCGATCTTCGCCATCTGCGCGAAGAAGTACGAGAACACCATATGGCCGACGACACGCAGGTAAGGCACGGCGGCGGCGCCCACTTCGTCCTGGTTGGTGAAGGCCTTCATGCCGATTTCCATGGTCAGTTTGCCGACCTTGTCGCCCAGTTCGCCCAGCGGGGTCACGAATTCGGACATCGATTCATCGAGGCCGTTTTCTTCGACGAAGGCTTTGATCTTCTCGCCGAAGGCGCGCAGCTTGGCGCCGTTGTCCATCAGGATCTTGCGGCCCAGCAGATCGAGCGACTGGATCGTGTTGGTGCCTTCGTAGATCATGTTGATGCGCGCATCGCGCACGTACTGCTCCATGCCCCACTCGCTGATGTAGCCGTGGCCACCGTAGACCTGCATCGCTTCCGAAGTCGCGATCCAGCCATTGTCGGTAATGAAGGCTTTCACAATCGGGGTCAGCAGCGTGATCTCGCCGGCGGCCTCTTTCCGGACATCTTCGTCCGGGTGGTTCAGTTCGCGGTCGATCTGCAGCGCGACATACGAGCACACTGCACGGGCGCCTTCGGCGTAAGCCTTGGCGGTCAGCAGCATCCGGCGCACGTCCGGGTGCACGATGATCGGGTCGGCTGGCTTGTCCGGTGCTTTCGGGCCCGACAGGCTGCGCATCTGGATGCGGTCCTTGGCGTAGACCAGGGCGTTCTGGTAAGCGACTTCGGTCAGGCCGAGCGACTGCATGCCGACGCCGAGGCGGGCGGCGTTCATGAACACGAACATCGCGTTCAGGCCTTTATGGGGCTGGCCGATCAGGGTGCCGACGGCGCCGTCCAGGTTCATCTGGCAGGTGGCGTTGCCGTGGATGCCCATCTTCTCTTCGATGGCGCCGCAGAAGATCGGGTTGCGCTCACCGAGCGAGCCATCGGCGTTCGGCAGGAATTTGGGGACCAGGAACAGCGAGATGCCCTTCGAGCCTTCTGGTGCGTCCGGCAGGCGCGCCAGCACCAGGTGGATGATGTTTTCGGCGACATCGTGTTCGCCGGCCGAGATGAAGATCTTGGAGCCGGTAATTTTATAGGTGCCGTCGCCCTGCGGTTCCGCCTTCGAGCGCAGCAGGCCGAGGTCGGTGCCGCAATGCGCTTCGGTCAGGCACATGGTGCCGGTCCACTCGCCCGAGACCAGTTTTGGAAGATAAAACTTCTTCTGGTCGTCGGTGCCGTGTTCCTTCAGGCACTCGTAGGCGCCGTGCGACAGGCCGGGGTACATGGTCCAGGCCTGGTTGGCCGAGTTCAGCATCTCGTAGAACGAATTGTTCAGAGAGACCGGCAGGCCCTGGCCGCCGTATTCCGGATCGCAGGCCAGCGCCGCCCAGCCGCCTTCGACATACTGTTTATACGCTTCTTTAAAGCCCTTCGGGGTGGTCACGGTCTTGGTGGCCGCGTCGAAATGGCAGCCTTCGCGGTCGCCCGAATGGTTCAGCGGGAACAGCACTTCCTGGGTGAATTTCGCACCTTCTTCCAGCACCTGGTTGATGATGTCGGCGTCGATTTCCTGATATGCAGGCAGGTTCTTGAACTCTTCGGTGACGTTGAGGAATTCGTGCAGCACAAACTGCATATCCCGAAGTGGCGCGACGTACTGACCCATGGTGTTCTCCTGATGAAGGTGATATTTATTTGGAACTGAAGAGCAGGCGCGAGGCCGGCTCAGTTGCGTTGATGATTGCTTTGAACGGGCTTGCGGTAGTTCTCGATCAGCCGCGCGAAGCCGCGGTTGGCGCGTTCGAGCGCGCCGGGGACGCGCAGGAAACGTGCGTCGTGGTGCAGGGCCAGGATCAACCCGTACATCTCGTAGACCAGCTGCTGCGGGTCGGTATCCGGCAGCAAGGCGCCGTGGTCGATGCTTTGCTGCACGGCGCGCAGCAGGGCGCCCTGCCAGGCACGCACCATCGACACCAGCGACTCGCGGATCGGGCCCGGCCGGTCATCGTACTCCACTGCGCCGCTGATATAAATGCAGCCCGACGCGATTTCGACCGATACCCGCTTGACCCAGCGCGCGAACATCGATTCCAGGCGCGGCAAGCCGCGTGCTTCTTTCACGCTGGGAAAGAAGACTTCCTGCTCGAAACGGTGGTGGTAGAGCTTGAGTACTTCCATCTGCAAGTCTTCGCGCGAGCCGAAGTGGGCAAACACGCCGGACTTGCTCATGTTCATGCGATCCGCCAGCAAGCCGATGGTCAGGCCCTCCAGGCCGTTACGGCTGGCGAGCTCGAGCGCGACGTCGAGAATTGCTGCCCGCGTCTGCTCGCCCTTGCGCATGAATTTTGCTGAAGTGTTGATACGTTTCCCCTGCGTGAATCGAAAAATCCGAACGAGCGTACTATTATCTATCGGGCGTTGAATGTCAAACGGGAATCTAGAGGTGGGGTTCTATTGTGGAGGCGGCCGGTGCCCACGCGGAACGGTAGGGTGGGCGCCCCGTGCCCACGCGGACGGGTGAGCTGTGTTGACTTGCTTTAACGTACACGTGGCTCGATGCTTGCCATGCCGACGCCGCCGATGACATCGCGTTCCGCGTGGGCACGGGGTCCGATCGCGGCCCGGCCCACCCTACGAAACGACGATCCACCGTAACTGGCATCACCCCGCCGCCTTCGATATCGCCCGCCGGTCCCGCTTGGTCGGCCGCCCCTTGATCGTACTCCCCGGCTCCGGAAACAAGCGGCGAGCCTCCGAATCGTTCTCGCGCTTGGCGATGCTTTCTTCCGTCTCGCTGTACAACAGGCGCGCAATGGGCGCCGCGCCGCGTTTATCGGAAATCCCGAGCACCACCACTTCCCAGCGATCCGACCCGTTATCGATGGCAATCATGTCGTCCACCTTCACGGCCCGCGCCGGCTTCACCGGCTCGCCGCCGATACGCACCCGCCCGCGCTCGACCGCATCGGCCGCCATCGACCGGGTTTTGAAGAAACGCGCCGCCCACAGCCACTTGTCGATGCGCACACTGCCGTTGTCCTTGTCCATACCCATCCTTAAGCGTAACCAATCGCGAAAATTCTCATGGTCAGTTTATAGAGAAGGTAAGCCATTTCATAGCGCACACGGCGCACCCATCCGATGCCCTCGAATTCCGCCATGTGCACCGCTTCCCCGTCGGCAATGCCGCGCTCGATATGGGCACGCACGGCACGCGCAAAGGCGGCGTTTTTCACCACGATGTTCGCTTCCTGGTTCAGGAACAAGGAGAGCCCGTCGCAATTGCTCGAGCCCACCGTCGACCAGTCGTCGTCGACCACGGCGATCTTGGCGTGCAGCTGGGTCTTGCGGTATTCCACGACCTTGATGCCCGCGGCCAGCAGCTTCGGATAAAAGGAGCGCGCGACCGCATCCTGCAGGCGGAATTCGCCGACGCCGATCAGGAGCGTGACATCGACGCCGCGTCCCGCGGCCTGGGCCAGCGCCTCGCGGAATTTACGGCCCGGTGCGAAATACGGATTGGCCAGCAGCACGCTCTTCTTCGCCTGGCCGATTGCCTGCAGGTAGGCGCGCTGGATGGTGCGCCGGTTACGTAAATTGTCGCGCACGACAAAAGCGGCGCGCATCGGGCGGGCGCCTTCGGTCGGCGGCGCGCGGCGGGCCTCGCGAAACAGCTCGATGCGGCTGAACAGGTCGAGGCGGCCGGCCCGCATCCATTGGGCTTGCGCCTCGAAATGGATCTGCGCCACCAGCGGCCCGCGTACGCGCACCGCGAAATCCCAGCGCGGAGCCGGCAGGGGGCGGTGCGGCTCGTAGTCGCACAGCAGGTCGTCGTTAATGTTGATGCCGCCGACAAAGGCGACTTCGTTATCGACCACCGTGATCTTGCGATGGGTGCGGGCGATGCCGCGCCTGAACCAGGGATTGAAGACGCGGTAGTGCACGCCGGCGGCGGCAAAGGCTTCGGCGCGGCGGCAACAGGCGCGGTGGCCGGTGCCGAACCAGTCGACCAGCACGCGCACCTTGACGCCGCGGCCGGCAGCGCGGATCAGCGCCGCTTCGATGCCGCGCGCAACCTCATCCTCGGCAAAGATATAGGTTTCGAACAGGATGTCGTGCGCCGCGGCGTCGATCGCCGCGACCATTGCCGGGAACAGCTGTTGTCCGGTTTCCAGCAGGGTGATGTCGTTGTTCGCTACATAGGTAACGCTGCGCATCGCTTCAGGCCAACTGCAATTCGGCAACGATCGGTGCGTGGTCGGACAGCTTGGCCCAGATCGGGCCGGCCATCACCTGCGCATTGTCGATCTTGAAGCCGCGCACGTAGATGCGGTCGAGGCGGAACCAGGGCAGCGCGGCCGGGAAGGTGCGCGCCGGGGCCAGGCGCGGCTGGCGGCCGGCCCAACTGCGCACCATGTCGCCGAGGGCCGATTTGGGCCCGAGTTCGTCGAACACCTCGACCACGCCGAGCGCATTGCGCAGGCGCTCGCTCAGGGTATTGCGCCAGTCGTTGAAGTCGCCGGCGATGATGACGGGTTCGCCGTTCGGCGCGGACTTGTTGACCGCTTCGATCAGTTGCTCGGCCTGGCGCCCGCGTCCGCCTTCGAACAGGCCGAGGTGGACCACATAACAATGCACCTTGCCGGCTGGGGTTTCCAGCACGCAGTGCAGGATGCCGCGCTGTTCATAGGCGTGGTCCGAGATGTCGTGGTTCTGGCTGTTTTCGATCGGAAAACTGCTGAGCAGGGCATTGCCGTGGTGGCCGTGGTCGTAAACCGCGTTCATGCCATAGGCGGATTGATGCGAATCGCCGGCGAAGTATTCGTGCTGGGCCGCTTCAGGCCAGATGCGGGTCTCGCGTTTGTGCTGGCCGTAGCGCGCGTGATGGCGGTCGTGCCGCCCCTGCACTTCCTGCAGGAAGACGATATCGGCGTGGAATTCGGCGATCGCCTTCTTCAGCGCCAGCACCCGGGGGGTACTGCGCAGCGAGGAGACACCTTTGTGGATATTGTAAGTTGCGACACGAATCTTCATGGGAATATTCTAACCCCATCAGTCCGTGTTCATTTTTATAAGATTTCCAATCGTGCGGAACGGGGTGCAGTCTCTGGGAACCGCTACCCCGTCAGCAGCTTATTCGAACGCAGGGGCTGCTTCCCAATGCTGGCGCAAGGCCGCATTGCGTGGCGGCGCCAGGTGTTCGGCCTCGGACAAGGGAACGGATACCAGACGCGGGCCGCTCAGGCGCATTCCGCAGAGCAGGTCGATGTAAAAACAATCGTCATCCACGCTCACTGCTTTCACTGTTTCCTCGTGCTTCGGTTTGAATTGCTTCATCTTTTTTTCTCCCAGAATCCGTTGGTTGGACGTGTTGCAGTTCACAAACTCGCTTGACGCGAACCACGGACGATAGGCGACTGGTATCTGATTGTCAAACGCCGATTCTATTGTGCGCCACCTAACATAGCGAATTTCCTTCAGTAATTTTTCCTTGCGGAACTTGTTTCAATATGTAACAGGAAATGTTTCCATACATAATTTGTTTAGCTTGCCCGCATATTTGTATCAATTTGTATGCACGTTAGCCGAGGTTTCCCGACGGTCTAACGAACTTTCACCCGATCATTAATGTCTTTTGGTATCTAAAAGATACTTTTAATACAAAATTGCAACTTTTTGTACGAATTCGCGCGCCTGATTTGTAAGACAAAAGGAGGTGACTGTTGTATTTTTGCCGAATAATTAAAAAATTTTGACATGTTGGCTTACAAAAGATAAACGCCAAACAACAGCTCAATGAACGCTCGCTGCCTAAAAATACAGGCGCCGCACCAATTCCTCGATGCGGCGCCTCTGAACCTGCGCTGTGCAAAGGGCCGCTCCAAGCCCCCGCCTACCCGTTACGCATCTGCGCCTGGCTGACATTGCTGCCCGGCCCCACGCTTTGCGTCAGCCAGACATTGCCGCCGATGGTAGACCCTGCCCCCACCGTAATGCGCCCGAGAATGGTCGCGCCGGCATAGATGACGACATCGTCCTCGACGATCGGATGCCTGGGCGCGCCCTTGACCAGCGCCCCGCTTTCGTCCGTCGGGAAGCGGCGCGCGCCGAGCGTCACGGCCTGGTACAGACGCACGTGTTTGCCGATGATGGCGGTTTCGCCGATGACGACGCCGGTCCCGTGGTCGATGAAGAAGCTGGCGCCGATCTGCGCCGCCGGGTGGATGTCGATCCCGGTCAGCGTATGGGCAATGTCGGCCGCCAGGCGCGCCAGGAAAGGCGTGCCGAGGCGGTGCAGGCAGTGCGCCAGGCGGTGGTACAGCACGGCAATCGTGCCCGGATAGCAGAGCATGATTTCCGCCACCGAACTGGCGGCCGGATCGCCGGCGAGCGCCGCCTGCACGTCCGACACCAATAAGGCGCGGATCTCGGGCAGGTTGCCGGCGAAGCAGTGCGTGATCGCCCGCGCGCGCTCCTTCAGCTCCGGTTCGCCGATGCTTTCCAGGTCGGGATTAAAGCGCAGCGCGCGCCGTACCTGCTCAACCAGGCGGTCGAGCGCGACGTTCAGGGTGTCGCCAACGAAATAATCGATGCTCTCGTCGTTCAGGTCGGGGCGCCCGTAATGCGTCGGGAACAGCGCCGCCGAGACGCCTTCGATCACCTGCTGCAGCACCGCGCGCGAAGGCAGTTCGCGTACGCGTCCCTGGTGGCGGATGTTATGGGTCGATTCGCGCGAGGTGCGCAAGGCGTCGATGACGGGGCCGAGTTGCCAGTGGCTGGAGCCGGCCTGCTCCGTGATATTGTTGTCCATTTGATCAGCCTAACCGAAGGTCGGAGAAAAGCGAACGATTTTAATCACAGTTCTTTATAGAGGCCGGCTTGCGGCGGCAGGCTTCAACATTGCGACGCAGCTTGTCTCGAAAGTTCGGGGACATGGCGGGCGCCGCCGCCGCAGCGTGATGTCGAAAGCCGTCGTCGGGAATGCGGTCAAGGGACCACATCAGTGAGCGATTTGATCTGCCGCAAATAAAATTCGTGGGACTTGGCCTAGCCTGCGTTCTGGACCATGCGATGCCGAGCATCGCCGGGATTGCCGGATGTTCGGGAAAAAGCGATGTGGGGTAGCGAGCGACCCGGTCATATCAAGCACCTGGGCACCGTCGTACTGGTGCTCGCAATGGTGCTGGGCACGGCCTACGCCGCCCGCGACCTGCTGCTCGGCCCCGAGGTGACGGTGTACCGCGTCGAGCGGCGCGCGCTGACCCAGACCGTGGTTGCTACCGGCCGCGTCGAGACACCGCTGCGGGTCGACATCGGCAGCCAGGTCAGCGGCACCATCGCCGCGATTCCCGTGTCCGAAGGGCAAGCGGTGAAGGCGGGACAGGTCTTGATCGAGCTTGAGCACGCCGAAGCGCGCGCGGCGCTCGAGCAGGCACGCGCCGCCTTCAGCCAGGCGCAGGCACGCCTGCTGCAAGTGCGCCAGGTCGGGCTGCCGGTGGCCGCGCAGGCCTTGCGCCAGGCCGAGACGAATCTCGGCAATGCACGCCGCCAGTACGAGCGCAACAAGGCCTTGCTCGCGCGCGGTTTCGTCGGCCAGGCTGTGTTCGACGAGGCCGAGCGCGGCCTGCTTGTGGCCGAGAGCCAGGCTGCCAGCGCCCGTTCCCAGCTGGCCAGCGTTGGCGAACAGGGAAGCGAGCTGCTCTCTGCCAGGGCTGCCCTCGA
This sequence comes from Telluria sp. AIW5, assembly GCF_056680575.1. Taxonomy (NCBI): domain Bacteria; kingdom Pseudomonadati; phylum Pseudomonadota; class Betaproteobacteria; order Burkholderiales; family Oxalobacteraceae; genus Telluria; species Telluria sp. AIW5. The sequence goes on from NZ_CM155289.1 coordinate 270,177, forward strand.
GCAGGCCGCCGCCAGCCTGCGCATGGTGCAGGTCAGGCTCGGCTACACCACGATCGCCGCGCCCGTCGGCGGCGTGCTCATTGCCCGCGCGGCCGAGCGCGGCGATGTCGTACAGCCGGGAAAGGTGCTGATGGTGCTGTCGCCCGCCGGCCCGACCCAGCTGGTTGTCGACATCGACGAAAAGAACATTGCCCTGTTGCGCATCGGCCAGGACGCGCTCGCATCGGCGGATGCCTACCCGCGCGACCGCTTCACTGCCCGGCTCGCCTACATCAACCCGGCCGTCGATCCGCAGCGCGGTTCGGTCGAGGTCAAGTTCGACGTTGGCCGCCCTCCTCCCTACCTGCGCCAGGACATGACGGTATCGATCGACATCGACGTCGCGCAGCGCCCCGCTGCCGTGGTGGTGGCGGCTGAAACCGTGCACGACAGCGGGGGGCGATCGCCCTGGGTCCTGAAGGTGGCGGGCCGCCACCTGCGCCGCCAGCCGGTCACGGTCGGCATCAGCGGCGGCGGCAATACCGAAATCCTGTCCGGCCTGCGGCCGGGCGACCTGGTGGCGCCCGCCTCCGGCACGCTCGCCGACGGCAGCCGCATACGCGCGACCGTGAGCCCGCCCGGCGGCCGGCGCGCCGGGAACTGACATGCCCTTCGAATGGATTGCCGCCGTGCGCTTCCTGCGTGAAGGCCGCATGCAATCGCTGTTCATCATCGTCGCCGCGGCGATCGGCGTGGCGGTCATCGTGTTCATGTCGGCGCTGTTGAGCGGGATGCAGGCGAACCTGTTTCGCCGCGTACTCAGCTCGCAGCCGCACATCGTGCTCGAGCGACCGAAGGATGTGGCGCGTCCGTTGCGCCCGGCGCGGGATGGGCAGGCCAGCGTGGCCATCCTGCAGACGCCGACCCAGCGCCCGAACGTGATCGACCAGTGGCAGAAGGTGCGCGACGAGATGCGCATGCGCAGCGACATCGTGGCGGTGGCGCCCACCGTCAGCGGGCCGGCCTTCGTGCTGCGCGGCGCCAGCAGCCAGTCGGTCTCGGTGACCGGCATCGATCCCGAGCAATACGCCCGGATCGTCCCCCTGCCCGACAAGATCATTGCCGGCAGCTACCGCATGACCACCACCGACGTGCTGATCGGGCAGACGCTGGCGAGCGACCTCGGCCTGCGACTGGGAGACAAGCTGCGCCTGCAGGCGGCCGCCGGCGGCGCCGTCACGCTCAACATTTCCGGCATCGTCGACCTCGGCAGCCGCGGCGCCAACCAGCGCGCCGTCTACGTGCTGCTGGCGACCGCGCAGAACCTGCTGCGCCTGACCGGCGGCGTGTCGAGCATCAACCTGACGGTGCCCGATCCCTTCGACGCCGAAACGATCGCGCGCTCGATCGCCAGCCAGACCGGGCTCGATGCGCTCAGCTGGATCGCCACCAACAACCAGTTCTTCCTCGGCCTGAATGCGCAGAAATTCACCAGCCAGCTGATCCGCGTGTTCGTCGGCATGTCGGTCGCGGCCGGCATCGCCAGCGTATTGGTGGTGTCGGTAGTCCAACGTTCGAAGGAAATCGGTATCTTGCGCGCGATGGGCGGTTCGCGCGGCCAGGTCATGCGCATCTTCCTGCTGCAGGGCGCTATCGTCGGCCTGCTCGGCTCGATCCTCGGCTCCGTCATGGCGACGCTGCTGGTGGCCGGCTGGCGCCTGGCGGCCAGGAATCCGGACGGCACGCCCATGTTTGTCCTCCAGATCGGGCCGGGCCTGTATTTGCTGGCGGCGCTGGTGGCGACCCTGACCGGGCTGGTGGCGGCGGTGATCCCGGCACTGCGCGCGGCCAGGCTGCAACCGGTGGAGGCGATTCGTGGCTGAGGACGTCCTGCGCCTGGAAGGCATCACCAAATCCTACGGCGTGGGCACCGCGGCCGCTACCGAGGTGCTGCACGGGATCGACCTGCGTCTGGGGCGCGGCGAATTCGTCGCCCTGATGGGCCCCTCCGGGTCAGGCAAGAGCACGCTCCTCAACATCATCGGACTGCTCGACCGCCCGAGCGGCGGCAAGCTTTTCATCGACGGCCGCGACACCAGCATGCTGGACGAAAACAGCCTGACCCGGCTGCGCGGGCACAGCATTGGCTTCGTTTTCCAGTACCACTACCTGATCTCGGCCTTTACCGCGCTCGAGAACGTCATGATGCCCGAGCTGCTCGCCCGCGGCCGTCCCGACGAGGCAATGCGCGCGCATGCGCGGCAGCTGCTCGAGCACGTCGGCCTGGCACAATGGCGCGATCACCTGGCCAACAATCTCTCCGGGGGACAACAGCAGCGCGTGGCGATCGCACGCGCGCTGGCACTGCGTCCGGCGCTGGTGCTGGCCGACGAGCCGACCGGCAATCTCGACACCCGGTCCGCCGCCGCCGTGTTCGAGCTGATGCGGCGCGTGAGCGCCGAGGGCGGCACCGCTTTCCTGTTCGTCACCCACAACCTGACGCTGGCACAGCGCTGCGACCGCATCGTCGAACTCGTCGACGGCCGCATCGTGGCCTGATCAAACGACTGGGGTCACAAACGACGGGGGTCAGGTCTGACATTTAGACACGACCTCAACAATAGCCAGGTAAACAAGGCTGAGGCCGTGTCCATATGTCAGACCTGACCCCAGCCACTCCAGCCGCTTCGCCAGCCCAGCTTTCAATCAGGAAAATGGCGCGGCAGCTGCAGCACCGCCTCCGCATTCGACGACGAAAAGCACTTGTCGGCCGCTTCCAATAGCGGCAGCCACAAGTACTGCACGTGTTCGCGCGGACTGAGCGTAATCGGGATACCGCGCGGCACGCAGACGGAAAACACGTGCTCGGTGTTGTGCGTGACGCCAGGCGCGTAGCGGTGGCGCCAGCTCGGGTAGATCTCGTAGACGTTCGACAGGTTCCAGTCGTGCAGGCGAATCTGTTCGCCATCGGCCACGATCCCCGTTTCCTCGAACAGTTCGCGCTTCGCCGTCTCCAGCAGCGGCTCGTCGGGCGCGTCGAGCGAGCCGGTGACCGATTGCCAAAAGCCGGGCCGGTCGGCACGCTCGATCAGCAGCACGTCCATGTCCACCGTGTGAATGACAACGAGGACCGATTCAGGAATCTTGTGCACGCGGGGCTTCTCCGAAACAAATAAAAAGGGCCGGAGCATCGTCAACGACGACACTCCGGCCCCTATTCTACCCAGCCATACGGCCGAGCGTACTTAGCCCACCTTCGGCTCGTTGCGCAGGCGGATGTGCAGTTCCTTGAGTTGCTTCTCGTCGACTTCGGACGGTGCATTGGTCAGCAGATCCTGCGCGCGCTGGGTCTTCGGGAAAGCGATCACGTCGCGGATCGATTCCGAGCCGGTCATCAGCGTGACCAGGCGGTCCAGGCCGAAGGCCAGGCCACCATGCGGCGGCGCGCCGTATTGCAGGGCGTCGAGCAGGAAGCCGAATTTCAATTGCGCTTCTTCGGCGTCGATCTTCAGTGCGCGGAAGACTTTGCTCTGGACTTCTTCGCGGTGGATACGAATCGAGCCGCCACCCATTTCCCAGCCGTTCAGGACCATGTCGTAGGCCTTGGCGATGCATCCGCCCGGATTGGTTTCCAGCATGTCTTCATGGCCGTCTTTCGGGGCCGTGAACGGGTGGTGGGTCGCGGTCCAGCGGTTCGATTCTTCGTCGTGCTCGAACATCGGGAAGTCGATCACCCACAGCGGGCTCCAGGTGTCTTCGAACAGGCCGGCCTTCTTGCCGAATTCCGAGTGGCCGATTTTCACGCGCAGCGCGCCGATGGCGTCGTTGACGACTTTCGCCTTGTCGGCGCCGAAGAAGATCAGGTCGCCGTCTTGCGCGCCCGTCAGTTCCAGGATCTGGGCCAGCACCTCGTCGGACAGGTTTTTCACGATCGGCGACTGCAGGCCTTCACGGCCTTTTGCCTTCTCGTTGACCTTGATGTAGGCCAGGCCCTTGGCGCCGTAGATCGCGACGAACTGGGTGTAGGCGTCGATTTCCGAACGCGGCATCGAGCCCCCCTGCGGCACGCGCAGGCCGACCACGCGGCCGCCGGCCATGTTGGCGGCGCTGTTGAAGACTTTGAATTCGACCGACTTCATCAGCTCGGTCAATTCGGTGAATTCCAGCTTGACGCGCATGTCCGGCTTGTCCGAACCATACATGCCCATGGCGGTCGCGAAATCCATGACCGGGAACGGGTTCGGCAGGTCGATGCCGGCGGCGTTTTTAAACACGACGCGCATCATGTCTTCGAACAGGTCACGGATTTCCTGCTCGGTCAGGAACGAGGTTTCGCAGTCGATCTGCGTGAATTCCGGCTGGCGGTCGGCACGCAGGTCTTCGTCGCGGAAGCACTTGGTAATCTGGTAGTAACGGTCGAAGTTCGACACCATCAGCAGCTGCTTGAACAGCTGCGGCGACTGCGGCAGCGCGAAGAAGTTGCCTGGGTTGACGCGCGATGGGACGAGATAGTCGCGTGCGCCTTCCGGGGTCGACTTGGTCAGCATCGGGGTCTCGATGTCGATGAAGCCCAGGTTGTCGAGGTACTTGCGCACTTCCATCGTCACCTTGTAGCGCAGGCGCAGGTTGCGCTGCATCTGGCCGCGGCGCAGGTCGAGCACGCGGTGCGTCAGGCGGGTGGTTTCCGACAGGTTGTCGTCGTCCAGCTGGAACGGGACCGGCACCGACGGGTTCAGCACTTCGACTTGCGACGCGTTGATTTCGATCTTGCCCGACTTCAGGTTGGCGTTGACGGTACCTTCCAGGCGGTTGGTCACGGTGCCGGTGATGCGCAGGCAGTACTCGTTACGCACGTGCTCGGCGGCCTTGAACACATCGGCATTGTCCGGATGGCAGACGACCTGCACCAGGCCTTCGCGGTCGCGCAGGTCGATGAAGATGACGCCACCGTGGTCGCGGCGGCGGTGTACCCAGCCGCACAGGCTGACAGTTTGGCCCAGCAATTCTTCGGTGACGAGGCCGCAATAGTTGGTACGCATGGAGGACATATTTTCTCTATTCCAGGTTGGTGTATCGGTTGCCGCGTGCAGCGGCTTTGATTCTTGCTATTGTAGTCCGCTCGGGTCTCGGCTTATTCGCGCGTTATTCAGGCGCCACGACGCCCATCGAGACGATGTACTTGAGCGCGGCGTCGACCGTCATGTCCAGCTCGACGACCCTGCTGCGTTCCATCATCAGGAAAAAGCCCGAGGTCGGGTTCGGGGTGGTCGGCACGTAGACGCTGACGTATTCGCCGACCAGGTGGTTCTTGACGTCGCCGCCGGGAATGCCGGTCAGGAAGGCGATGGTGTACGAGTGTGCATGCGGATACGGGATCAGCACCGCCTGGCGGAAAGCGTTGCCGGACGACGAGAACAGCGTATCGGACACCTGCTTCACGCTGCCGTAGAGCGAGCTGACGACCGGGATGCGCTTGAGCAGCCGCTCGCCGATGCGCACGATGTACTTGCCGACCAGGTTATTCGTCAGCAGGCCCGTGACGAACACGATCGCCAGGGTCAGGATCGCGCCGATACCGGGGATGTCGAAGCCGATGACGTTGCGTGGCTGCCAGCGCTCGGGCACGAACAGCAGCGACTGGTCGAGGGTGCCGATGACCATGCTCAGCACCCAGGCGGTAATCGCCAGCGGTACGAGGATCAGCAAGCCAGTCAGGAAATATTTGCGCATCACATTCTCATTGTTGTTATTACTGCGGCTTGATGAGGGCTCGCAGGGAGCGGCATCAGGAGGTGCTGGTGTCGCTCTTCGGCGCCGGCGCGGGAGCCGCAGGCGTGCTGCTCTCGGTCGAGGAACTGGCCGCAGCCGGAGCGTCGGCCGCTGGCGCGCCGGCAGCCGGCGCGGTACCCGTCGCCGGTGCCTTGCCGCCGCGGAAATCGGTGACATACCAGCCCGAACCCTTGAGCTGGAAACCCGCCGCCGTGACCTGCTTCTTGAACGCGGGCTTGCCGCAGGACAGGCAGGTCGTCAGGACCGGGTCGGAAATTTTTTGCAGTACATCTTTGGAAAAACCGCATTCGTCGCAGCGGTAAGCGTAAATCGGCATTGTGAGACTCCGCAAAAATCTTCAAAACCCTGAATTATAAAGGTTTTGGCGGGCTCTGACGGAATGATGGCCCTGCCGGAAGATGCGACACTGCCTGCGAAAGAAGCAGCTCGGTGAAGTGTTGTTTTTAATCACCCTTTATGCGGTTCCATTTGCCGAAAATCAACACGCCTGTTTAAATAGCATCTTCGACAGCGCAAGCTGCCACGTGCTCCGGCGCGTGGGACTGGGTCCAAGAAACAGAAGTTGGCGCGATGTCGCATCGCCGCCTGGCCGTACAAGAATGCTGCAGTTCAAAGCCCGCTTATGCGGGCATTTTTTTTGACTGAACGAGCAGCACCGCCACTTCGCTTGCGCTTCGTACATTCCGCGCTATACCCATACATGTACAATATACTGTACAAATCCATCATCCCCTGCCTCAACTGCGGATACAGGCAACGCCAGTTGCACAACCAATGTCCCTGCACAGCGAACCGGAGTGAAAAATGAGAATCATAAACTTTTCAGACGCACGCAACAGTCTCCGTACTGTCATCGACCAGGTGGTTGAGGATGCGGACGTCACCGTGATCTCGCGGCGCGACGCGCCCGATGCAGTTGTCATGTCCTTCGATCACTACAGCAGCCTGATGGAAACCGTTCATTTGCTGAGCTCGCCAGCAAATGCGGCGCATCTGGCAAAATCACTTGCCCAGGCGCGCGCCGGTCAAGCCCGGCAACGTGATTTGGTAGATATCCCTGAAACTGAGAAACAGCAAGATGCGCAGCCTGAAGTTCACGGATGAGTCATGGACCGATTACGTCTATTGGCAAACACCGGACAAAAAGACGCTCCGGCGCATCAATGACCTGATCAAGGACGCCCAGCGCGATCCCTTTGCCGGGATCGGCAAGCCTGAGCCCTTGAAACACGGCCTCGCCGGTTGCTGGTCGCGGCGCATCGACGAAACCAACCGTCTGGTCTATACGGTTGTCGACGAAGAATTGTTCTTTATCTCCTGCCGTTACCACTACTGAATGGCAAAGGGAGTACCTTGCTCCCTTTTCCTGGTCCCCGCTCAGCGGCGACGCCACACCATCCAGCGCTCCTGACCGCCGAAGACGGGCAGCGAATCGACGACCTCCCCTTCTTCGACCAGCGCGAAATGGGGCGTCAGCAACTCCTCCAGTCCCCCACGCGCGATGCCGAATGGCGGCCCTTTCGGTGAGGTGCCAAAAAAGAAGAAACCAGCCAACTGGCCGTCCGGCGCCAGCAGTTCCGCCCAGCGCGCCGCCACCCGCGGCCGCATGGCCGCGGGCATCGAACACAGGAAAGCGCGTTCGTAGACCAGGTCGAGGGTTCCCTGCGGTTGCCAGGCAAAGAAATCGGCTTCGACCACGCGCGGCGCCCACTGCCCGACCAGCGCACGTGCACGGCTCACCGCGGCCGGCGAAAAATCGATCGCCGTCGCGTCCCAGCCGGCATCCGCCAGGAAGGCAAGTTCGTAGCCGTTGCCGCATCCGGGTATCAACACCGTGCGTGGCGAGCGATCGCGTTCCACGTAATCGCGCAGCCCCTGCGGCACGCCTTTCAGATCCCAGGGTGTGAAGTCGCGCTCGAAGCGCTCATCCCAGAACCCGGGCGTGAGCGGATCGCGGCTGGCGAACGTGGGCGGCTCAGAGCGCGTGGCCATAGCGTGCGAATAAAGCGGCGCAGATGATGCCCGAGGCGATGCCGCCGGCAAGCCAGGCAACGAAGCCGATCAGGCGATTCGTGCGGCGCTGCTCCAGCACCAGCATGGTCAATAAATCCTGCGTGGCCGCATGCGGCTGGGCCTGGTGTTCGAGCGCGCGGTGCGCCAGGCGCGGCAGTTGCGGGAAGATATGGGCGTAGCGCGGCGCTTCGGCTTTCAACTTCTCGATCAGGCCGCGCCAGCCGATCTGCTCGCCCATCCAGCGCTCCAGATACGGTTTCGCAGTCTTCCACAAGTCCAGCTCGGGATCGAGCTGGCGCCCGAGACCTTCGATGTTCAGGAGGGTCTTTTGCAGCAGCACGAGTTGCGGCTGCACCTCGACATTGAAGCGGCGCGAGGTCTGGAACAGGCGCAATAAAATCTGACCGAAGGAAATGTCCTTCAATGGACGGTCGAAGATCGGCTCGCAGCAGGCGCGCACGGCCGATTCGAGTTCGTCGACGCGGGTATTCCTCGGCGCCCAGCCCGATTCGATGTGGGCCTCGGCGACACGTTTATAGTCGCGCCGGAAGAAGGCCAGGAAATTCTGCGACAAATAATCCTTGTCGAAGTCGTTCAGCGTGCCGACGATGCCGAAGTCGAGCGCGATATAGCGGCCAAAGGTTTCCGGCGCGACCGAGACCAGGATGTTACCCGGGTGCATATCGGCGTGGAAGAAACCGTCGCGGAAGACTTGCGTGAAAAAGATTTCGACGCCGTCGCTCGAGAGCTTTTTCAGGTCGACGCCCGCGGCTGCCAGGCGGTCGATCTGCGACACCGGGATGCCGTTCATGCGCTCCATGACGATCACGCTGCTGGAGCAATAGTCCCAGTACATTTCCGGGACCATCAGCAATTCGGAGTCGGCGAAATTGCGGCGCAGCTGGGCCGCATTCGCCGCTTCGCGCATCAGGTCGAGTTCGTCGTGCAGGTATTTGTCGAACTCGGCGACGACTTCGCGCGGTTTCAGGCGCCGGCTTTCGGCCCAGACGCGCTCGATCAACCCGGTCGCCATGTACATCAGCGCGATGTCTTCGTCGATCGTCTTTTTCATGCCCGGACGCAGCACCTTGATCGCTACTTCCTTGCCGTTCTTCAGCGTCGCGAAGTGAACCTGGGCAATCGAGGCCGAGGCCACCGGCACCGGATCGAAATTCGCGAACAGCTGGTCCGGATGGGCGCCGAGCGAGGCCGTGATCTGGGCGATGGCCTGGTCGGATGGAAAGGGGGGAACGCGGTCCTGCAGCAGGGAGAGCTCGTCCGCGATGTCCTGCGGCATCAGGTCGCGCCGGGTCGACAGCACCTGGCCGAACTTGATGAAGATCGGCCCCAGTTCTTCGAGGGCGAGACGCAGGCGGATCGCACGCGGGGTGGTGATCCGCTTGCGCCAGAAAAACATTCCGCTGACGAAGCGTGCGGTGCGCGGCGCATCGAAGCCGGACATTGCAATTTCATCGAGACCGTACTTGGTTGCGACCGTGAAAATTTTAAGCAGGCGCAGGAATTTCAATATCATCAGCTATCCAGGGTGTGGTCCCCGCTCGGGCGGGTTGTCGGAATGGGGGCTTGCTGGGGGGCTTGCGTGGGGGCTTGCCTGAGCAATTGCTCGAGCCGCGAAATGCGCTTGGCCGTGCGCTCGAGGTCGTCGCGCAGGCGCACCACATCGGCGCCGAACACATCGACTTCGCCGGGGCGGATCAGCACCGGCTGTTCCTCGACCAGGAATTCGGCCAGGTTCTCGGCCAGGCGGCGCCCGGTGGCGTTGACGTTATTCAAGGCGCTGCGCGCGCCGCCGGCCAGCCGGTTGGCGCCGATCGGCCCGAACAGGCGTTCCAGGTCGTGCTCGGGCTCCCAGCGCAGGCTACGGCTCAGCTGGGAAATCGCGTTGGCGAACTCGGCGTCGCCCTCGATGCGCACATAGGAAAAGGCGCGCTCGCGGTTCTGGGCGATCAGCGGCAAATCCGCCAGCTTGACGTGGATGGTGACGCTCGACACGGCTTGAGGCGTTGCTGCTTCGAGCAGGCCGTCGGCCGCCACGCGCAGGCGCAGCGCCAGGTGGCCGGTATCGATGACGGCGATCTTGCCGGCATGGCGCTGCAGCGACGCGCGCGCCCAGGCCTCGTCCGCCAGCAAGTGGTTGATCGTGGCGACGGCGGAGGCCGTCAGGGCGCGTTGCGGCGTCAGGAGTAAGGGGCTCGGGAACATAAGGGGTCGCTAAAAAACAAAACCGCCCGGTTGTTACGCGGGCGGTTTCGATCTTACCAGTTTGCCGGGGACAAACCCGAGCGCACGGGAAACTTTACAAAAAAATCACGCCAGTTGCTGAATGCCAGCCAACACCCAACCGGTGCTGCCCGACAGCGGCTTTTCCATGTTCCAGACTTCGGCCATGGGCTCGGCCGGGGCGTTCGGGGCGGTGCGGATCATGGCGTTGAACTGGACGCTGGCCAGGTAGTCGGTGGCCGTCGATTCGATGCCGAGCAGCTGGGCGTCGACCGATACGACATCGGTGAAGTCGGCTGTGCCGCCGCGTTCGACGATCTGCATCTTGAGTTCGGCGAATACTTCCGGCGTGGTGAACTCGCGCAGGTCGGCGACGTCGCCCTTGTCCCACGCGGCCTGCATGCGGATGAAGGAGGATTTCGCGTGGCGCAGGAAGGACTCGGTATCGAAGTCGGCCGGCACGCCCCATGGGGTGTGCGGCGCAGCGACGCCGCCCTTGTCCAGCGAAATGCCCGACGCAGGCTGGGAATGGCCGAACGACTGCGACTGAGGCTGGTACTGCTGCGGTTCGTAGTGCTGCGGCTGGTATTGCTGCTGCAGGCCGGACCCGATTTCAGGCGTGCCGCCAGCCGGTACCGGCTGGTTGAAACCGCCGCCCTGGAAGGGGGCGTTGGCCGGCGTGTCCTTGCGGCGGAACATGCGCACGACAAACATCACGGCAAAGGCGAGCAGCGCCAGCATCAGCAGGGTCGACAGCATCGAGGCCATGGCGCCGCCGATGCCGAGGTGCGAGAACAGGGCGCCAAGGCCGAGGCCGAGCAGCGCGCCGCCCAGCAGGCCCTTCCACATGCTCGGGCGCTTCGGCTGCATGGCACGCGCACCTGCGGCGCCGGCCATCGGCCCGGCGGGCGACGGCTGGGCCGCCTGGCGATTCATCGGCGTCATCGGGGCCGGCGCCGGGGCCGGCATCTGGCGCACCGTCTGCGACTGGCGGCCGAACGAGCGGCGGCCGCCCATCGGACGCGCAATGGCCTCCGACATCATTGCGGTGGCGGTCAGTGCCAGCACCATCGTGACCAGGAATTTCTTCATTATCGTCCCCTTAAAGTTTGATACCGGTGTGCAATGCCGCCACACCCGCCGTCAGGTTGAAGTACTGCACGCGCTCCAGGCCCGCGGTTTCCATCATGCCTTTCAAGGTTTCCTGGTCCGGGTGCATGCGGATCGACTCGGCCAGGTAACGGTAGCTTTCGGCGTCGCCGGCGATGCGCTGGCCCAGCCATGGCAGCACCGAGAACGAATACACGTCATACGGTTTTTGCAGCGGAGAAGCCACTTTCGAGAACTCCAGCACCAGCAGCTTGCCGCCGGGTTTCAGCACGCGGCGCATTTCCGCCAGCGCCTGGTCCTTGTGCGTCATGTTGCGCAGGCCGAAGGCCACGCTGACCCGGTCGAAATAATTGTCCGGGAAAGGCAGCTTTTCGGCGTCACACAGCAAGGTGGGGGTGACGAGACCCTTATTCAATAGACGGTCGCGGCCCACGCGCAGCATCGACTCGTTGATGTCGGTCAGCCAGACCTCCCCGCTCGGCCCCGCCTGCTTCGCGAAGGCCTTCGACAAGTCCCCGGTGCCGCCGGCGATGTCGAGCACCTTGAAGCCCGGACGCACGCCCGCCTGGGCGATGGTAAAAGTCTTCCAGATGCGGTGCAGGCCGCCGGACATGAGGTCGTTCATGACGTCGTACTTGGCCGCGACGGAATGGAAAACCTTGGCGACCTCGTGGACCTTCTCGTCCTCGGAAACGGTCTTGTAGCCGAAATGGGTGGTATTGGTCATATGGCGATGGCTGTTTGATCTTGCCACATTATACAAGCGTGCCCGCCACGGGGCGCCCGCCGCGCCCGTGCATCGGTGCGACGGAAGTTTGTTGCCTCTTGTATAATCCCTTCCTGCGCAATACATTTACCTTACGGCAATAACTATTTTCGATGCGAACGCGGACCCGCTTCCTGCTGCTTGTGCTGTCGATACTGGTCCCCTCGTTCATCGCGGCGGCGCTTGCGGTTGCCTACGTCTATCACGATGCCCAGGAAGCGCAGAACCGCAGCATGGCCGAGACCGCGCGGGCGATGGCGCTGCTGATCGATAACGAGCTCGAGACGGAGGAAACGCTGCTGCGGGCCCTGGCCAGGGCGCCCTCGCTCGAACGCGGCGACCTGCCTGAATTCTACGAACATGCGCGCCGCGCCGCGCCGCCGCCGGGATTGGCCGTGATCCTGTTCGGCCTGGACGGACGGCCCCTGCTCAATACCCGTCGGCCCTACGGCGCCCCACTGCCGGGGCGCAGCGGTTCGAACCTGGCACAGCTGACGGCACGCTACGGCGCCAGGCGCACGCTGGTGTCGGACCTGTTCATGTCGCAGGTGGGCGGGCGTTACGATTTCGCGGTGCAGGTACCGGTCATGTCGGGCGAGCGGATCCGCTACCTGCTGGCCTCGGGCGTGAACGCCAGCGCGCTGCAGCGCATGCTGATGCGCCAGCGCCTGCCCGAGAAATGGCTCGCCACCGTGGTCGACCGCCAGGGCATCGTGATTGCGCGCTCGCGCGATTCCGACCTGTTCATGGGCAAGCTGGTGCGCGCGGCAACGCTGGCGCGCCTGGGCGTGCCCGGCGACCAGGTGTACGAATCGCGCACGCTCGACGGCATCGACTCGCGTGTGTTCGCCAGCACCGTCCCGTCGGCCGGCTGGAAAATCCTGCTCAGCATCCCGAGCAGCGAACTGCGGGCCGCGCCCCTGCGCGGGGCCGCCCTGCTCGGTGGCCTGATGGCGCTGCTGCTGATCGCCGGCCTGGCCGCGGCGCACCGCTTCGCCAACCGCGCCATCGCACCGATCGAAGCGCTCGGGCACAGTGCGAAGGCGCTGGGCGACGGCGCCGAGGTGCGCTATGCGCCGGCCGGCTGGGCCGAGCTCGACAGCGTGGCGCACCACCTGGCCGAGGCCAGCACCCGCATCCGCCATGGCCAGGCCGAGATGGAAGCGCGCGTCGCCGCGGCGATCGCCGCCACCGAGCGGGCCCAGAGCGCGCTCCTGAAAAACCAGAAGCTCGAAGCCCTCGGCCGCCTCACCGGCGGCATCGCCCACGAGTACAACAACCTGCTGCAGACGCTGACCACGGCGCTGCAGCTGGCCGGATTTTCGACGCGCGAGGAAAAGACGCGCAGCCTGATCCAGACCTGCCAGCGCACGGTGGCGCGCGCGACCACCCTCACCGGCCAGCTCGGCTCCTTCGGCCGGCTGCAGGAAGCGAGACTCACCACGGTCGACGTCTGCGAGCAGTTGCGCAGCGCCGTCCAGCTGATGAAAGGTTCGCTGCGCGGGGACGTCGCCGTCGAAGTCCATTGTGCGGACGATGTCTGGCCGGTGACGCTCGAACCGCTGCAGTTCGACGTCGCGCTGCTGAACCTGGCGCTGAATGCGCGCGACGCGATGCCGGCCGGCGGCCTGCTGCGCCTGGAAGCGCGCAACGTCGCCATCGACGGCGCCCACGACACGCTCGAACGCGGCGACTATGTGCTGGTCAGCATGGTCGACAGCGGCAGCGGCATGACGCCGGCGATCATGGGCCGCGCCCTCGACCCCTTCTTCACGACCAAGCCGCCGGGCCAGGGCACGGGCCTGGGGCTGCCGCAGGCCTACGCCTTTGCGACTCAGGCCGGCGGCACCCTGGTCCTCGACAGCATTCCCGGCATCGGCACCCGTGTCGACCTCTACCTGGCGCGCGCCCGCGACGAGGTCGCCACCGCGCTTGAGGTCGACGGCGGCGCCACGCTCGCGCACGGTAGCGGCACCGTCCTGTTCGTGGAAGACGACGCCCTGGTGCGCGAGGCCGTGATGCGCGCGCTGATGGAGAGCGGGTTCGAGGTACTGGTCGCCGAGGATGGCGAAGCGGCGCTGCGCCTGCTCGACGACGGCATGCGCCGTCCGGACGTGGTGTTTTCGGATATCGTCATGCCGGGCCAGGTGAGCGGGATCGACCTCGCCGGCATCCTGCGCGAGCGCCATCCCGGCCTGCCGGTGATCCTGGCGACCGGCTACACGGAGCAGCAGGTCGCACTGCCCGACGTGCAGGTGCTACCGAAACCGTATGCGATCGAAGCGCTGGTGGCGATCCTGTCGAAGGCGACAGCGAAGGCCTGATTCGAGGCGAATTGCTCGGCTTCCGGCAACTATTATTGCGCTTCAGAACGGGCTCGGTATCGAGGGCATTTTTCTGTCGTTCCACTCCAACGCGACAGTAAAAATGATCACCGAATTGTGCTTCACATCGATGAAATTATGCCTATAATCATTTCGCTTTGTTAAGACAGTCGCAGGCGTCATTCGTGGTTCCCGACAAGCTGAAACAAGGCACATTACAATAAACTCTTGGGGAATAAAATGACGACTGGCACTGTTAAGTGGTTCAACGATGCAAAAGGTTTTGGTTTCATCACGCCTGACGGCGGCGGTGAAGACCTGTTCGCGCACTTCTCGGCAATCAACGCCCCGGGCTTCAAATCCCTGGCCGAAAATCAGCGCGTGAGCTTCGAGATCACCACTGGCCCGAAGGGCAAACAGGCTGCCAATATCCAGCCGCAGTGATGTTCGGACGGCGTGGCTGCTTCGGCGGCTGACGCGGTTTGAGTCATAAAAAAGCGCCTCTTGGGGCGCTTTTTTTATGGGTAATTGATGGAGCGCGAATGCGGTGGCGTTGCAACGCGCGGGCATGCCCGCCCTACGTTACACAGCGGTTCCGTCAACTAGCAATGGGCAGTGGTGCACCGTAGGGCGGGCATGCCCGCGCGGGTCGTACGTATCCGCTGCAGCTCAGTGGCTGTGGCCACTCCCGCAAACACCCCCACGCACCAGCGCGCCCGGCAACACCGTACCCGGCGCGCGCCCGCTGTCGCCCTCGAACCCGGCGGCGTGCAGGCGATTCATGTAATCGAGCCATAGCGCCTCATGCTCGCTGCCCAGCTTGTACAAATAATCCCAGGTAAAAATGCCGCTTTCGTGGCCATCGGTGAACAGCGGTTTTACCGCATAGTTCCCGACCGGCTCGACGCCGCGGATGCCGACGTCGCGTTTGCCCACTTGCAGGGTTTCCTGGCCTGGGCCGTGGCCTTTCACTTCGGCCGATGGCGAATACACGCGCATCAGTTCGAAAGGAATCGAGAAGGCGCGGCCGTCATCGAAGGCGATGTCGAGCAGGCGGGACTTCTGGTGGACGGTCAGTTCGGTTGGAATCGGCATGGCGGGTCTTCAGGCTTTATTCAAACGCCGCGCGATGGCGTCGGCTAGTTGCGGCAACAGCGCACGCCGTGCGTCGAGCACGGCGGCGTCGGTTTCGCGCACCGCGTTCGCCCACACGGGCGCCGGGAAGTGCGCGTCGTCAGTGTAGCGCGGGATGACGTGCCAGTGCATGTGCGGCACGACGTTGCCCAGGCTGGCGACGTTGATTTTGGTGGGCGCCATCACCTCGCGCAGCGCCTGCTCGACTTCGATCACGGCATCGTTCAGCAGGGAGCGGTCCGCGCGTGAAAGGTCGCTCATCTCGCGCACGTGCGCACGCCAGATGACGCGGCAAAAGCCCGGGTAGTGCGCATCGTCCACGATGATCACCGAGAACTTGTCGTTCTCGGCCACGGTCGGCACGCGCAATGCGCACAGCTCGCAGTCCTGCACGACGCCGTTCCCAAGGCTCATACCAGCACCCGCTCGATGCCGCCGTTGTTGGCGCGCGCCACGTAATCCGGCAGCCAGTTCTCGCCCAGCAGGTGCTTCGCGATTTCGACGACGATGTAATCGCTCGACGTATTCGCGTCATTGTCGTAGCGCGACAGGCCCTGCAGGCAGGATGGGCAGCTGGTCAGGATCTTGACCTCGCCTTCGAAGCCGTCTTCACGCAGTTTCGCGGCGCCCTTTTCCATCTCGCTTTCCTTGCGGTAGCGGACCTGGGTCGCGATGTCCGGACGCGTCACGGCAAAGGTACCGGACTCGCCGCAGCAGCGGTCGTTCTTTTCGATCTTCACATTGTCGAAAGTGGACACCAGCTCGTTCACGGTCTTGATCGAATCCTGCATCTTCATCGGCGTGTGGCAAGGGTCGTGGTACATGTAACGCGTACCTTCGACGCCTTCGAGCTTCACGCCCTTCTCGAGCAGGTATTCGTGGATGTCCATGATGCGGCAGCCCGGGAAGATCTTGTCGAATTCATAGGTCGCCAATTGATCGTAGCAGGTGCCACACGAAACGAGGACCGTCTTGATGTCGAGGTAGTTCAGGGTGTTCGCCATGCGGTGGAACAGCACGCGGTTATCCGTCATCATCTTGTCGGCCTTGTCGTACTGGCCGGCGCCGCGTTGCGGATAGCCGCAGCACAGGTAACCCGGCGGCAGCACGGTTTGCACGCCGACTTCCCACAACATCGCCTGGGTCGCGAGGCCCACCTGCGAGAACAGGCGCTCGGAACCGCAGCCAGGGAAGTAGAACACCGCTTCGCTGTCGGCATTCGTTGCCTTCGGATTGCGGATGATCGGGATGACCTTGTCGTCCTCGATATCGAGCAGCGCGCGCGCCGTCTTCTTCGGCAAATTCCCCGGCATCTTCTTGTTGATGAAGTGGATCACCTGCTCGCGCACCGGCGCCTTGCCGGTGGTCGGCGGCGGCGCCGCGGTCTGGTCCTTCGCGAATTTGCGCAGGAGCTGGTTGCCCAGGCGCTGCGCCTTGAAGCCGACGCCGACCATCGCCTTGCGCGTGGCGTTGATCGTGGTCGGATCGGTCGCGTTCAGGAAGAACATGGCGGCGCGGTTGGCCGGTTTGAAGCTGCGCTTGTCCATCTTGCGCAGCAAATTGCGCATGTTCATCGAGACGTCGCCGAAGTCGATGTTCACCGGGCACGGCGTCACGCACTTGTGGCACACGGTGCAGTGGTCCGACACGTCCTCGAACTCTTCCCAGTGGCGGATCGACACGCCGCGGCGGGTCTGCTCTTCGTACAGGAAGGCTTCGATCAGGGCCGAGGTGGCGAGAATCTTGTCGCGTGGCGAATACAGCAGGTTCGACTGCGGCACGTGCGTCGTGCAGACCGGCTTGCACTTACCGCAGCGCAGGCAGTCCTTGATGCTGTTCGCGATCTCGCCGATATCGCTCTGCTGCATGATCAGCGATTCGTGGCCCATCAGGCCAAACGAAGGCGTGTAGGCGTTGCGCAGGTCGGCGTGGGCTTCCTTCAGGTTGAGCAGCTTGCCCTTGTTGAAGCGGCCTTCCGGGTCGACCCGCAGTTTGTAGTCGCGGAATTCCTGGATCTCGTCGTCCGTCAAAAACTCCAGCTTGGTGATGCCGATGCCGTGCTCGCCCGAGATCACGCCGTCCAGCGAGCGCGCCAGCTTCATGATGCGCTCGACGGCTTTATGCGCGTCCTGCAGCATCGCGTAATCGTCCGAATTCACCGGCAGGTTCGTGTGCACGTTGCCGTCGCCGGCGTGCATGTGCAGCGCCACGAAGACGCGCGAGCGCAGTACCCGCTTGTGGATCGCGGTCGTCTCGTCGAGGATGCATTTATAAGCCGCACCGTTGAAGATCTGGCGCAGCGGCGCGCGCAAATCTGCTTTCCACGAGATGCGCAGCGTGTGGTCCTGCACCACGTCGAACAGGGTGGCGTCGGGCTGGCTGCCGATGCGCAGGTCGAAGGTGCTGGATAAATGACCGAGGCCGAGTTCATCGAGCTGGTGATGGATATCGACCAGCTTCTGGTCGAGGTTCGCCAGCACATAGGTCCAGCGCGCCTGCACGCTGTCGACCAGGGCCACGGCCTGCTCCGGCCTGTCTCCCATGATTTCGTCGCGCGCGACGGTATCGCCGGTGGCGTCGTCGCTTTTTTCCAGCGGCAGGTGGCCGCCCGACAAATACGTGTGCAGTTCGCCGGCCAGTTGCAGTTTATTTTTGATCGACAGCTCGACGTTGATGCGCTCGATGCCGTCGGTGTATTCGCCCATCCGGTTCAGCGGGATGACGACGTCCTCGTTGATTTTAAAGGCGTTGGTGTGGCGCGCGATCGCCGCGGTGCGGGCGCGATCGAGCCAGAATTTCTTACGCGCTTCGGCGCTGACGGCGACAAAGCCTTCGCCGACGCGCGTGTTCGCGATGCGCACCACTTCCGAGGCGGCGATCGCGACGGCGTTCTCGTCGTCGCCGACGATGTCGCCGAACAGCGCCATTTTCGGCAGCGTGCCGCGCTTCGATTTGGTGGCGTAGCCGACTGCGCGCAGGTAGCGCTCATCGAGGTGTTCCAGGCCGGCGAGGCGCAGGCTTTCGAATTCCGGCTTGCCGTTCTTCGGCAGCGAATCGAGGTAGTCCTTGATCTCGACGATCGACGGAATCGCGTCGCGCGCCTGGCCGAAGAATTCCAGCGCCACGGTGCGCGTAAACTTCGGCATCTTGTGCAGGATCCAGCGGCCCGAGGTAATCAAACCATCGGTGCCCTCTTTCTGGATGCCCGGCAGGCCGGACAGGAATTTGTCGGTGACGTCCTTGCCCAAGCCCTCTTTACGGAACTTGCGGCCCTCGATGGTCAGCGTCTCGGTGCGGAAGGGCTCGCCCTTCGGCGCGCCTTTGGTCGACGGATGGGTCCATTCGAGCTTGAAGACGGCCGTCGGCGCGTCGTGGATTTTGCCGAGGTTGTGCTCGAGGCGCGTGACTTCGAGCCAGTCGCCGTTCGGGTCGACCATGCGCCACGAAGCCAGGTTATCGAGCGCCGTGCCCCACAACACCGCCTTCTTGCCGCCCGCGTTCATGGCGATATTCCCGCCGATGCAGGACGCGTGCGCCGAGGTCGGGTCGACCGCGAACACGAAGCCGGCCTTTTCGGCCGCCTGCGAGACGCGCTGGGTGACGACGCCGGCGCCGGTGTGGATGGTCGCGTAGTCGCGGTCCAGGCCCGGCAGGCGCGTCATCTCGACTTCGCCCAGGCCGATCAGTTTTTCCGTGTTGATCACGGCCGACATGGCGGTGAGCGGAATCGCGCCGCCCGTGTAGCCGGTGCCGCCGCCGCGCGGGATGATGGTCAGTCCGAGTTCGATGCAGCCTTTGACCAGGCCGGCCATCTCTTCTTCGCTGTCGGGCACCAGCACCAGGAAGGGATATTCGACGCGCCAGTCGGTGGCATCGGTCACGTGCGAGACGCGGTGCATGCCGTCGAAACGGATGTTGCGTTTATCCGTGTAGGCGCCGAGCACGGTTTTCGCGCGCTTGCGCAGGTCGTACATCTCGCGGAACTCGCGGCCGAAGTCGTCGACGGCCTGGGTTGCGGCCGCCAGCAACTGCTCGACGGCGCTGCTGCGTGCGGCGACTGCCGCGGCGTCGCCACCGTCGGTGGTGTCGACCGTCAACCGGCGCTTATCCACTTCGGCCAGGCGGTGATGCAGCGCATCGATCAGTTTTTGGCGGCGCTTCGGGTTGTCCAGCATGTCGTCCTGCAGGTACGGGTTTCGCCGTACCACCCAGATATCGCCCAGCACCTCGTACAGCATGCGCGCCGAGCGCCCGGTCTGGCGCGCGCCGCGCAGCTGGTCGAGCAGCTGCCACGACGACTCGCCGAGCAGGCGGATCACGATTTCGCGGTCCGAGAACGAGGTGTAGTTATAAGGAATTTCGCGCAGGCGCGCCGGTGCGTTATCGGCGAGCAGGGTCTGGATATGTACTGGGGCGTTCATAATATGAAGAGACGTTGGACTGGCCCGAAGGACAACCATTCTAGCTTATTGCGCCGCACAACGCTGGGCCTGGACAATTTCCTTCCGAGCCGACAGGCAACAAAATGTGCAAGGAGGGCCTCCGATGCAAATTAGATTTGCAAAAACATCCTTCCAGGCATCAAAAGTAAGCCTCAGGAGCCGCCAACCCAAATCGTGGGTGGGCGGCTCCACCCTGCTGGCTGCTCATTGGCTGCGTGTGCGCAGCCCACGCGTTCAACCCAGGCCCGCCCCGCCACACCGCTTCACGAAGCCCTCCACGCACAGCCGCGAAATCCTCACCCCGTGATCCGCGTGATCATGTCCCCTACCCGCCGCCAGAAATCGTCCGGCACGTACAGCAGTATCGCCGTCATGGTGATATACCTCCCGAACTTCCCGATCGCCATGTACATCACGCTCGACCAGAACGGCAAATGCAGCCACCCCGCCAGCGTGCACAGCGGATCGCCAATCCCGGGCACCCAGGACAGCAGCATGGTCTTCGACCCATACTTCGCCAGCCAGCCGAACCAGCGGCTCTGGCGTTCCCGTGCAAAGGCGATCTTCGCCCGGTAGCCGATCAGGTAATCGACCGCCCCGCCGAGCGTGTTGCCGATGGTGGCGACGATGATCGCCGGCCAGAACATCGCCTCGTTGGCTTTCACGACCGCGAACACGGCCGGCTCGGAACCGAGCGGCACCAGCGTGGCCGAGACGAATGCGATGAGAAAGACCGACGTGAGCCCGACTGTGGGAGCGGCGAGGACCTTGAGCAGCCAGAGGACAGCGGTTTCGATCATCGGTAGAGGTTCGGCAGTTGGAGAGGTCCATTATAATGAGGAAAAACCATCGCCCCGACACGATACGACGTGCCTGCAACCCAGGGCTTCGCATCGCACTGCGACCCAGGTCACCCGCCCCGGTCAACAGTCTCACGTCACAGGAACCAGGACACTGGCCACACACCCTCCTATTCCCGCTTTTAAGCTGACCATGACCACCGACTACCTCAAGAAAATCCTCACCGCGCGCGTCTACGACGTCGCCGAGGAAACGCCGCTCGAACTCGCCCCCACCCTGTCGCAGCGCTTCGGCAACCGCATCTATTTCAAGCGCGAGGACATGCAGAGCGTGTTCAGTTTTAAACTGCGCGGCGCCTACAACAAGATGGCTCACCTGTCGCAGGAAGCACTGAACCGCGGCGTGATCTGCGCCTCGGCCGGCAACCACGCGCAGGGGGTCGCCTTGTCCGCCGCCCGCCTCGGCTGCCGCGCGCTGATCGTGATGCCGACCACGACGCCGCAAGTGAAAATCGACGCGGTCAAGTCGCGCGGCGGCAATGCGGTCGAGGTCGTGCTGCATGGCGATTCCTATACCGACGCCTACAACCACGCGATCACGCTCGAGCGCGAGCAGAAGCTGACCTTCGTGCACCCCTTCGACGACCCGGACGTGATTGCCGGCCAGGGCACGATCGGCATGGAGATCCTGCGCCAGCATTCGAGCCCGATCCACGCGATTTTCGTCGCCATCGGCGGCGGCGGCCTGATCGCGGGCATCGGCGCCTATGTGAAAGCGGTGCGGCCGGACATCAAGATCATCGGCGTGCAGTCGATCGACTCGGACGCGATGGCGAAGAGCCTGAAAGCGGGCGAGCGCATCACGCTGCCGGACGTCGGCCTGTTCTCGGACGGCACCGCGGTGCGCCTGGTCGGAGAAGAAACCTTCCGCCTGGCGAAGGAAGTCGTGGACGAGATCATCCTGGTCGACACCGACGCGATCTGCGCGGCGATCCAGGACGTGTTCCAGGACACGCGTTCGATCCTGGAGCCGGCCGGCGCACTGGCGATCGCCGGCGCCAAGGCCTATGTCGAACGCTCGCAGATGGCGCGCCAGCCCGTGAAAAACGAGACCCTGGTGGCGGTCGCCTGCGGCGCCAACATGAATTTCGACCGCCTGCGCTTTGTCGCCGAGCGCGCCGAACTGGGCGAAGCGCGCGAGGCCGTGTTCGCGGTGACGATCCCCGAGCAGCGCGGCAGCTTCAAACGTTTCTGTTCGCTGGTCGGCCCGCGCAACGTCACCGAGTTTACGTATCGCATCAGCGACGAGCGCCAGGCGCACGTGTTCGTGGGCGTGCAGGTCGGCAGCCGCGGCGAGTCGGGCCTGCTGGCCCACACCTTCGAGCAGCACGATTTCGCCACGCTCGACCTCACCCACGACGAGCTGGCCAAGCTGCACATCCGCCACCTGGTCGGCGGCAAGAGCGCGCTGGCGCAGGACGAGCTGCTGTACCGCTTCGAATTCCCCGAGCGGCCGGGCGCGCTGATGCGCTTCCTCGACAGCATGGCGCCGAACTGGAATATCTCGCTGTTCCATTACCGCAACCAGGGGGGCGACGTGGGGCGCATCCTGGTCGGCTTGCAGGTGCCGGGCGGGGAGATGGATGAATTCCGGCAGTTCCTGGCGACGCTGGGGTACCGGTATTGGGACGAGACGGCGAATCCGGTTTATAAATTGTTTTTGTGATGGGTCCGGGACGCGGCGCTTGCCGTTGCGGTGACGTAGGGTGGTCGGCTCCACCCTGACGCGTGATCATTGGCAACGTGTGCGCCGCCCACACGTTCAAGCGGCGCCGGAAACCTCGCGCCATGTTGACGTGCGTTGAACGCGTGGGCGGCGCACACGCAGCGTCGATTCATATCGCCGGGTGGCGCCGACCACCCTACGCCCAACCGGACCGGACGCGCAAGCTCCCCCCAAAAGGTGTACGATACGCCGCTTTGCCGCCGCCGGGCCGGCATCGACATGCGACGCAACACCCTGTCGCGCAGCGCCGGCGCATCGAGACGAGCTCATGAACAATACCCCCGATCAATCGCCACTTGGCAAATCTTCCGCCTACCAGACCCAGTACGCCCCCGAGCTGCTGTTCCCGATCGCGCGCCAGCAAAAGCGCGACGAGCTGGCGATCAAGGGCACGCTGCCCTTCTTCGGCCTGGATATCTGGAATGCCTATGAATTGTCGTGGCTGAACATGCGCGGCAAGCCCCAGGTGGCGATCGCAACGGTCAGCGCGCCGGCCGATTCGCCGAACATCGTCGAGTCGAAGTCGTTCAAGCTGTATTTGAATTCCTTCAACCAGACCCGCCTGGCCGGCCCCGACGCCTTGCTGTCGCTGCTGCGCGAAGACCTGTCGAACGCCTTCGGCGCGCCGGTCCACATCACGCTCACGGAACCGGAACACTTCGGCAAGCTCAAAATGGGCGAACTCGACGGCCTGTCGCTGGACCGCCTCGACATCGAGGTCGACAACTATGCGCCGGCGCCTCACCTGCTCACCGCCAATTTCGAGGAAGCGCCGGTCGAAGAGACCCTGGTCTCGAACCTGCTGAAATCGAATTGCCTGGTGACCGGCCAGCCGGACTGGGGAAGCGTGCAGATCGACTACGTCGGTCCGCAGATCGACCAGGAAGGCCTGCTGCGCTACCTGATCGGCTTCCGCGAGCACAACGAATTCCACGAGCAATGTGTTGAACGCATCTTTATCGACATCCTGCGCCAGTGCAAACCGAGCAAGCTGGCGGTGTACGCGCGCTATACGCGTCGTGGCGGCCTCGACATCAATCCATGGCGGGCCAACTTCAGTACCGGGCGTCCGCACAATTTGCGCGGCGCACGCCAGTAAACGGTTTGTGGGGCTGTACCTTTCCAGCCACAGAAACTAACGAAAAAACAACAGTCAGCGCACGCTGCCTGCTTGCCTATTTTTCGGGCAAATGTGAGGAAAACACGGCAAATCCTCCCGTCCTCCCCCGTTTCATCCAAGGCGCATGGATTTTCGTTACGGAAATTGCGTGAACTCTTGTGGAAGCGCAAACAGCGCTCACGCCACTGCTGGGTGAATGGTCGAAACGGGCCGGTGACAGGCGTAGGATACCGACGCGAAATCGAATTACAGGCCTCAAAAACAGGCCTATAATTCCGCTCCGCAAGTCGGCTCCTCGTGCGCCGCAACATGAAAAGCGTGAAATGACCAATCTCAGCAAAATCCTTTCTCTTGAAAACGTCCAGCTCGACATCGCGGTGTCGAGCAAGAAGCGCGCCTTTGAACAGGCCGGACTCATTTTCGAGAACAACTGCGGGATCGCACGTTCGACCGTCTCGGAGAATCTGTTTGCGCGTGAACGCCTCGGTTCGACCGGCCTCGGCCACGGCGTGGCGGTGCCGCATGGACGCATCAAGGGCAGCAAGAGTTTAAAACAGCCGATCGCCGCCTTCGTCCGCCTGGCGGCACCGATTCCATTCGAGTCGCCTGACGGCCAGCCGGTCAGCCTGCTGTTTTTCCTGCTCATTCCCGACCACGTGACCCAGCAGCACCTGGAAATTTTGTCGGAAATCGCCGAGCTGTTCTCGGACGAAGCGATCCGCACGGCGCTGGCCACCGATACCGATCCGCGCTCGATCCACGAACGTATTATCAACTGGCAACCCAGTTTGCAGGCCTTGGGTTAAACTCGGGGGAGTATTCCCCCTGGGTCTTTTCCTTATTATCAAGCCATGCTGCAGACTCCGCTTACCATCCAACGGCTGTACGACGACAACCGCGACAGCCTGCAACTGGGCTGGTTCGCCGGCTTTCCTGGCGGCGAACGGCTGATCTCGGGCGACGTCGCCTCCGCCGCCGACCAGGTCGGCCACCTGAACCTGATCCACCCGGGCCGCATCCAGGTCTTCGGGCACCAGGAACTGAATTACTACCACCGCCTGAAATCGAGTTCGCGCAGCCATGTGATCGGCGAACTGATCGGCGGCGGACCGCCGGCGCTGATCATCGCCCAGGGTCTCGAAACCCCGCCCGACATCCTCGCCATCTGCGACGAGCAGAACATCCCGCTGTTCTCGACCCCACTGCCGGCGGCGCAGGTGATCGACTTCCTGCGCGTGTATCTGTCGAAAAAGCTGGCCCAGCGCGTCATCATGCATGGCGTGTTCATGGACGTGCTCGGCGTCGGCGTGCTCATTACCGGCGATTCGGGCCTCGGCAAAAGCGAGCTCGGCCTGGAACTGATTTCGCGCTCGCACGGGCTGGTGGCGGATGATGCGGTGGAATTCTCGCGCATCGCCCCGAACATGATCGAAGGGCGCTGCCCGCCGCTGCTGCAGAACCTGCTCGAGGTGCGCGGCCTCGGCCTGCTCGACATCAAGGCGATTTTTGGCGAGACCGCCGTGCGGCGCAAGATGCGCCTGAAACTGATCGTCCACCTCGTCAAACGCGGCGTGCTGGACGAAGAAGTCGAGAGATTACCCTTCCACTTCCCGACCGAAGAGGTGCTGGGACTGCCGATCCGCAAGGTCGTCATTCCCGTTGCCGCCGGCCGCAACATCGCGGTGCTGCTCGAGGCCGCTGTGCGCAACACGATCCTGCAACTGCGCGGGATCGATACGCTGCAGGAGTTCATGGAGCGGCAGAGACAGGCGATGAGCGGCGATTGAAAAACCATCGTTCCAAATACGGCCGCTAAACCCTCGCCGCATTCCCCGCTAACTTGCGTGATCGGAACGTATGCACCCCGATCCGGCCGATTCTGGCACGGACGACGACAAACGGGGGGCTGTTGCGGTATCATCAACCCATGCACATTGTTCTCATTACCGGTATCTCCGGATCGGGCAAATCGGTTGCCCTGAATGTCCTGGAAGACGCGGGTTACTACTGCGTCGACAACTTGCCGCCGGCACTGCTGCCGCAGCTGGTGAAAACCGTGTCGAGCGAAGGAACGGACAAGCTGGCCGTCGCCGTCGACGCCCGCAGCGCCGAGTCGCTGGCGGAATTGCCGCTCACCGTGGCCAGGCTGGAAGAAAGCGGCCACGAGCTGAAAGTCCTGTTCCTGACCTCGAGCACCCATTCGCTGGTCGCGCGCTTTTCCGAAACGCGGCGCAGCCATCCCCTGTCGCATACGCTGCGCCCGGGCGAGAACCCGGCGTCGCGCCGCACCCTGATCGAATGCATCGCCGAAGAGCGCGAACGCCTGGGGGCGATCGAGCAGCTGGGCCATGTGATCGATACCTCCGAGGCGTCGGCGAATAAACTCCGCGCCTGGATCAAGGAACTGGCCGAGGTCCAGCATGCACCGCTGACCCTGTTCTTCGAATCCTTCGCCTTCAAGGTCGGCGTGCCGCTCGATGCTGACTTTGTGTTCGACGTGCGCGCTATTCCGAACCCGTATTACGACCTGTCGCTGCGCCCGCTGACCGGCAAGGACGCCCCGGTGATCGCCTTCCTCGAGGCCCAGCCGAGCGCCACCGAGATGCTGCACGATATCTGCAAATTCGTGGAAAAGTGGCTGCCCTCGTTCAAGACCGATAACCGCAGCTACCTGACGGTGGCCGTCGGCTGTACCGGTGGACAGCATCGGTCGGTGTACATGGCTGAGCGGCTGGCGGCCTATTTCAACGAGACCGAGCGCGTGGTGTTAAGGCATCGCGAGCAGTCGTAAGAAGACACGTTGCACCTGCGTTCATCGTTGGCCCTGGCTTACCGTAGGGTGGGCATGCCCACGCGTGCGCCACATGATCGGCGTTTGCGGTAATCGACGCCGAACGGTAAGCGTAGGTATGACCGCGTAGGCTCGAGAGCCCACGCTACGTTACGCCACCGATATCAACGCAAATGCCGCAAGGGGTGTGCGTGTTCCGGCCACGCCGGCGCGAAGAAGGCTTCGACCATGTCCGCCATCACGGCGTCCAGCGTCGGCGGATTCCACCGCGGCGCGTTGTCCTTGTCGATCACCAGCGCGCGCACGCCTTCCAGCACTTCGCCGTGCTCGAAATTACGGCGCACCAGCGTGCGTTCCATGCGCAGGCAGTCGGCAACGTCGAGTGAGGCGCCGCGCAGCAGCATCTCGTGCGTCACGCACATCATCAACGGTGAACGCTGGCGCATCGCTCCCAAAGCCTTTTGCGCAAACGGATTCTCATCGCCTTCCAGTGAAGCCATGATCGCGGCCACCGAACCGGCGCCGAAGTGGCGGTCGATCGCGGCGCGCTGCGTTTCGAGGACGCTTTGTCCCGCGTCCGTGGCACAGCGCGCAGCGAAGGCGCGGATTGCCTCGGGCACTTGCGCGCCCGGCGTCGATGCGATCAGCGCATTCAGTTCGCCCAATTGCGCGCCCGGCACGAAGACGTCGGCCAGGCCGACATACAAAGCGTCGGCCGCGCCGATCGTCAATCCCGTCAAGCCCAGGTAATTGCCCAGCTGCCCAGGCGCGTGCGACAGGAAGTGGCTGCCGCCGACATCCGGGAACAGGCCGATATTCACTTCCGGCATCGCCATTTTCGTGCGCTCGGTGACGATGCGCAGGCCGGCCTGCGGACCGCCCTGGGCGATGCCCATGCCGCCGCCCATCACCACGCCATCCATGATCGCAATATACGGTTTCGGATAGAAATGGATCAGGTGATTCAGCGCGTATTCTTCGGTGAAAAAATCCTCGAGCAGCGCGCTGCCCCCAAGCGGCGTGGCGTGCCCCGCTTCGTGGAAGAAGCGGATGTCGCCGCCCGCGCACAGGGCTTTTTCGCTGCTGCTGGTGAGCACGACCGCGGACACGGAGGCGTCGTCGCGCCAGGCCAGCAGGATGTCGGTCAGGCGGCGGACCATTGCCAGCGAGAGGGAGTTCAAGGCCTTGGGACGGTCGAGGGTGATCGTGCCGGTGCCGTTGGCAATGCGGGTCAGGACGTGGTCGGTCATGGCGAGTGAGCTGGTGAAAGAGACATGTATTTTACCGAAGGCAGACGTGAAAAGGGCGCCTCCCGGCGCCCTCGTTCAGACGGTGCTCAGTGCCCGGTATTACAGCGCCGCAGCAGGCTCTCCGCCTTCAGGCAGGCGCTTGAGCGCCTCACGACTATGGTCCTTCAACATCGTCTTGTATTTCATCACCTGGCGATCCAGCCTGTCCATGAGCAGGTCGATCGCAGCATACAGGTCTTGCGCCACACTCTCCACGTGCACGGTCTTGCCGGACACGCGCAAGTTAATCTCGGCCTTTTGCCTTTTGTCTTTTTCGGTGAGATTGTCGATGGCGAGGATCACGTGGGAATCGATGACCTGATCGAAATGTCGGGTGATGCGTTCGAGCTTGTTCTGTACGTATTCACGGATGGCGGGGGTGACGTCGAGGTGGTGGCCACTGATGGTGAGATTCATACACACTCCTTTGAGAAGATAGCGGCCGCCGGGCCGCGCAAGGAGTGCGCGTGGCTGCCGCTGTTACAAGGATTTGCGGAGGCTGACGGGAGGGATCTTGAGCGCTTCGCGGTATTTTGCAACCGTGCGGCGCGCAATGACCATGCCTTGTTCACCGAGCATTTCCGCGATCTTGCTATCGGATAATGGGTTCTTTGGGTCCTCTGCTCCTGTCAGCTGCGCGATAAGCGCCCGTATCGCCGTGGACGATGCTTCGCCCCCCGCTTCGGTGGCGACATGGCTTCCGAAGAAATACTTCAGCTCAAACATGCCGTGCGGGGTCAGCATGAATTTCTGAGTTGTTACGCGAGAAATCGTGCTCTCGTGCAGACCCAGTGTATCAGCAATCTCGCGAAGCACAAGGGGACGCATGGCAACCGCGCCATGGCTGAAAAAGTTCTTCTGACGCTCCACAATTGCCTGCGAAACACGCAGGATCGTATCGAAACGCTGGCGCATATTTTTGATGAGCCACTTCGCTTCCTGCAGCTGCGCGCTCATCTGGCCTTCGCCTTTTCCCTGCTTGAGCAAATTCGCGTAGACGTTGTTCACGCGCAGGCGCGGCATGACTTCGTTGTTCAGCGAAACGCTCCAGCCGTTCTTCGATTTGCGGACAATAACGTCCGGAACGACGTAGTCCGAGACGCTCGATGCAAAGGCGGCGCCGGGATGCGGATTGCACTGGCGAATGACGGCTTGCGCTTCGCGCAGGTCTTCGTCGTCGCAGTCGAGCGCTTTCTTCAACTTCGTGAATTCGCGCTGCGCGAACCAGGTCAGGTAACCCTCGACGATCTTCAAAGCCATGCGCCGCGTCACCAGCGGCACGCCCGGCATGGCGCGGATCTGCAGCGCCAGGCACTCGGACGCGCTGCGCGCACCGACGCCGACCGGATCGAGGCTTTGCACCATCGCCAGCGCGCAGCGCAGTTCGTCGATCTCGACTTCCAGCTCTTCCGGCAGGCGCGCGTGGATCTCGTCGAGCTGCTCTTCCAGGTAGCCGTTGTCGTCGATGGCGTCGATCACCAGTTCGGCGAGGGCCCGGTCGCGCGCCGTCACGCCGGTCACCCGGATCTGCTCCGTCAGGTGCTCGCGCAAGGTCACGCCGATAGCGCCCAGCTGCGGACGGCCATCGTCGTCGCCGTCGGCGTTCGACGCGCGTGACAACTCTCCCCAGTCCGCGTCGGACTCGCCGCGTTCGACCTCGCCGCCGCCGTCAAGGCCGTCGGCACCATCCGCGGCTGCGGGGGCGCCCTCTTCCGCATTCGACGCCGGCGCCTCGCCTTGCGCCGGCGCGGCGTTGAGCGCGCCGTCGGCCAGCAGGCGCACCGAGTGGTCGAGCGGATCGTCGAGCCGCTCGAGCAGCGGATTATCGGACAGGATTTGCTCGATCTCCTGGTGCAGTTCGAGCGTGGACAGCTGCAGCAGGCGGATCGACTGCTGAAGCTGCGGCGTGAGCGCCAGGTGCTGCGAAGTCCGGAGTTGCAGGGATTGTTTCATGTGCCGCTTGGGTTCCGTGTTTTGCTACAGGCTTGCTACATGCGGAAGTGTTCGCCCAGGTAGACGCGCCGCACCGACTCGTCGGCGATGATGTCGTCGGGGCGTCCCGACGCCAGCACCGCGCCCTGGTTGATGATGTAGGCGCGGTCGCAGATGCCAAGCGTCTCGCGCACATTGTGGTCGGTGATCAGCACGCCGATGCCGCGCTCCTTCAGGAAGCGCACGATACGCTGGATCTCGATCACGGCGATCGGGTCGACACCGGCGAACGGTTCGTCGAGCAGCACGAAGCGCGGATTGGTGGCGAGCGCGCGCGCGATCTCGACGCGGCGCCGTTCGCCGCCCGACAAGGACAGCGCCGGGTTCTCGCGCAGCTTCTCGATTTGCAGTTCGGCCAGCAGCGAGTCGAGCCGGTCGTTGATGGCGGCTTTGGTCAGTGCCTTGCCGTTGTCGTCGCGCTGCAGCTCCAGCACGGCGCGGATGTTGTCCTCGACCGTCAGCTTGCGAAACACCGAGGCTTCCTGCGGCAGGTAGGATAAACCGAGTACCGCGCGCCGGTGGATCGGCAGGCTCGAAATATCGGTGCCGTTGATTTCGATGGCGCCGGCGTCCGACGGCACCAGGCCGACGATCATGTAGAACGAGGTGGTCTTGCCGGCGCCGTTCGGCCCGAGCAGGCCGACGACTTCGCCGCAACCCACTTCGAGCGACACGTCGCGCACCACCAGGCGCTTGCCGTAACTTTTCTGCAGCCCCCGCACGACCAGGGTACTGCGCTTGTCGCTTGCTTCTTTCATTATCGCTTTCCTGCTACTGGCGCTGCCGGCGTCGATGAAGGTGCCGATGCAGGCGCAGCCTTGGCCGCCGGCGCGCCGGCCGGGGGAACCGCTGCCGCAGGTGCGCCAGGCGCGCCGCGGCGCGGTGCGATGATCAGCGTCCCGCGCCCGCCGCCAAGCTTGCTCTCGCCGCTGGCGTCGTTGCGCACGGTCGCCACTTCCTTGCGGCTGTCGTAGGAGATGTAGGCGCCATCGAGCTCGTTGGTCAGCCGCCCGTTTTCGAGCTGCTTGACGATCGCCTTCGAGAACAGCTTGACCAGCTCCTGGCGCTCGTCGTATTCGATGCGCTCGGCCTGGCCTTCCATCCACAGGTCGGGTCCGCCGTCGCGCTTCTGGCGGAAGGTCGCCACGCGCCCCGGGCCGGAAGTGAGCGTCACGCTCATGTAGCCTTCCGGCGTTTCCTTCACCAGTGCGCGGTCCGACTTCATGATCAGGGTGCCGCGCGTGAGGATGACGTTGCCGGTCAGGATGCGCGTCTGCGTGACTTCGTCGACGTCGAGCGAATCGAAGTTGATGACGGCCTGCTTCAGCGAGTCCGCGCGCTCGGCGGAAGCCGATAGCGAGAGCAAGGAAAGGAAGGCGGCGGCGAGAAGGGTTTTCATTAGGGCTCGTTCCTGTTATTGGGTGGGTGCGGCGTGCTGGCGCGGCGGATAGACGATCTGGCCACGCCCGCCGAGGTGCAGCTTCTGGGTCGGGTTCTCGGCCACCATGCCGACCCCGTTGACCGAGGCGGCGCCGAGGGTCATCTGCACCGGAAGTTTCGTCTTGACGACCTCGTCGTCGGCCAGCAGGGTGAGCGCCTCGGTGCGCGCGCGCAGTGCTTCGCTCTTGGGCGTGGCCGGGCGCGCGATGTCGACATTGCCCATCAACTCGACGCGGTTTTCGGCGTGATAGACCTGGCCGCGGTCGGCGTGCATGGTCATGCGCGGGCGGCCCGGCGCCATGCTCTCGACGATCGGCTTCGATACTTCGGAGACGTCGTTGTCGGGATGGTGGGCCAGGCGCGCGCCGGACATCACGTAGCGCGGCACGCCGGTTTCGGTCATGCGCACGAAACTGAAGTTCTCGACGATGTAATCGGGCTCGTTCAGGTTGTTGCCGGCGCCTGCCGTGTCCCCGGTCTGGATCGCCTGCAGCAGCCAGAAGCTGCCGAAGGCGAAGAACACGGCCGTTACCATCAGCGCCAGCATGCGCCAGCGGTGTGCGGTCCGTTTGTTCACGTAGGTCGCCATGGTGTCACGCCCATGCGAACTATGCGAAATAAGGCGCGAGCGCCTCTTCGTACTTGCCCTGCGCGCGCAGCACCATGTCGCACACTTCGCGCACGGCGCCGCGCCCGCCGCCGGCTTTGGTGACGTAATGCGCGCGGTGCTGCACTTCCGGGTGCC
Source organism: Telluria sp. AIW5 (assembly GCF_056680575.1). Lineage (NCBI taxonomy): Bacteria > Pseudomonadati > Pseudomonadota > Betaproteobacteria > Burkholderiales > Oxalobacteraceae > Telluria > Telluria sp. AIW5. Next base: position 301,939 of record NZ_CM155289.1, read on the forward strand.
CGGTCGGCACCGTCGCGGCAAAGCCGACCTTGGCAAGCAGCGGCAGGTCGATCACGTCGTCGCCGATATAGCCGCACTGCTCGGCCGTGAAGCCGGTCTGTTCGAGCAGTTCGGCAAACGCGACGCGCTTGTCCTGGTGGCCCTGCCAGACGTGGTTGATGCCGAGGTCGCGCGCACGCGCCAGCACGATCGGCGATTTTCTCGCGCTGATGATGGCGGTAATCACACCCGTCTTTTGCAGCAGCTGGATGCCCAGGCCGTCGAGCACGTTGAAGGTTTTCGTGATTTCGCCGTCCGGCCCGTAGGTCAGGCTGCCGTCGGTCAGGATGCCGTCGACGTCGAAGATCATGACTTTGACGCGCGCGGCGCGCTCCATGTGTGCAAGCGGGGTCATCAGATTACCTTTGCGCGGGTCAGGTCGTGGATGTGCAGGGCGCCGACCAGCAGGCCCGCTTCGTCGACCACCAGCATCTGGTTGATGCGGAATTCTTCCATGATCGCCACCGCGTCCACCGCCAGCTGCTCGGGGTGCACGGTGCGCGCGCCGACGTGCATGACGTCGCGGATGGTCACATTCGAAAAGTCCTGCATGCGCTCGATCAGGCGGCGCAGGTCGCCGTCGGTGAACACGCCGAGCGGTTTGAAGTCCGGGTCGACCACGGCGGTCATGCCCATGCCCTTCTGGCTGATTTCCAGCAGCGCGCGGGTGAGCGGCGTGTCGGGCGTCACCGCCGGAATCGCCTCGCCGCTGCGCATCACGTCGCGCACGTGGGTCAAGAGGCGCCGGCCCAGCGCGCCGCCCGGATGCGAGCGTGCGAAGTCTTCCTCGCGAAAGCCGTGGGCGTCGAGCAGCGCCACCGCAAGCGCGTCGCCGAGGGCCAGCGTGACCGTGGTACTGGCGGTCGGCGCCAGGTTCAGCGGGCAGGCTTCCTTGGCCACCGACACGTCGAGGTGGACATCCGACAGGAGCGCGAGACGGGAGTTCGGCTTGCCGGTCATCGCGATCAGGGGCGTGCCCATGCGTTTTACCACTGGCAGGATGTCCATCAATTCGGAGGATTCGCCGGAATACGAAATCGCGATGAACACGTCCTTGCTGGTCACCATGCCCAGGTCGCCGTGGGCGGCTTCGCCCGGGTGCACGAACATGGCCGGGGTGCCGGTCGAGGCCAGGGTCGCCGCGATCTTGCGCGCGATGTGGCCGGACTTGCCCATGCCCGAGACGACCACGCGGCCGCTGCAGGCGTACATCAGGGCGACCGCGCGCGCGACGCTGTCGTCGGCATCCAGTCGTGCGTCCAGCGCGTGGATGGCATCGGCCTCGATGGCCAGGGTTTCGCGCGCCAGCGCGAGCACGCGCCGCGACTGGTTCTCGTCAAAACTGTTCAGCATTGTTTTTTCATCGGTTACACTCATTCTGGAAGTATAAACGAATTGGGAAAGCAAAAAACTTGCCAGACGTATCAAACAACGCTCGGTTCACAGAAAGACCTGATCACGCATGGCGTCCGGACTCGAACTGACCCTGCTGCTGCTCGGCAGCGCCGTCCTCGGCGTGGTCGTGTTCCGCAGCCTGCACCTGCCGCCGATGCTGGGCTACCTGGCCGTCGGCGTGCTCATTGGCCCGCATGCCTTCGGTCTCGCGGCGGAAACCGGTTCGACCCACGCGCTGGCCGAATTCGGCGTTGTTTTCCTGATGTTCTCGATCGGCCTCGAATTCTCGCTGGCCCAGTTGCGCGCGATGCGGCGCATCGTGTTCGGCCTCGGGGTGGCGCAGGTGGTGCTGACCATCATCGCCACCATGATCGGCGGCCTGGTTCTCGCGATGTGGGCGCCGCAGCTGCGGATCGGCTGGCAGGCCGCGTTTGCGCTGGGCGGCGCGCTGGCGATGTCGTCCACCGCCATCGTCGTGAAACTGCTGACCGAGCGGCTGGAGCTCGAAAGCGAGCATGGACGGCGCATCATCGGCATCCTGCTGTTCCAGGACCTGGCCGTGGTGCCGCTCCTGATCCTGATTCCCGCGCTGGCGAAAGACCCGGAAAACCTGGTGCGCACGCTGGCCTGGGCCGGGGTAAAAGCCGCGGCGGTGCTGGCGCTGCTGCTGTTCTTCGGCCAGAAGCTCATGCGCAGCTGGTTCACGTTAGTGGCCAAGCGCCGCTCGCAGGAGCTGTTCATGCTGAACCTGTTACTGGTGACGCTGGGCGCGGCCTGGATCACCGAGCGCGCCGGCCTGTCGCTGGCCCTGGGCGCTTTCGTGGCCGGCATGCTGATCTCGGAAACCCAGTTCAAGCACCAGGTCGAGGAAGACATCAAACCGTTCCGCGACGTGCTGCTCGGCCTCTTTTTCATCACGATCGGCATGCTGCTGAACGTGCAGCTGGTCTTGCAGAACTGGTGGCTGGTGCTGCTGCTCTTGATCATTCCCGTGCTGCTGAAATTCGTGCTGATCGCGGGCCTGGCGAAGGCGTTCGGCTCGTCGGACGGCGTGGCGATGCGTACCGGTCTGGCGCTGGCGCAGGCCGGCGAATTCGGCTTCGTGCTGCTGAACATGGCCTCGGGCTCGAAGCTGATCGATCCCTTCCTGATGCAGCTCGTATTGGCTTCGATGGTGCTGTCGATGCTGGTCGCGCCCTTCGTCATCGCCAAGTCCGACCAGATCGTGATGAAGATCGCCTCCAACGAATGGATGATGCAGTCGCTCCAGCTCACGCAACTGGCAAGCCGCACGATGGCCGCGCAAAAGCACGTGATCCTGGCGGGTTTCGGGCGCAGTGGCCAGAGCGTGGCCACCTTGCTGACCGATGAGAAGCTGCCCTGGCATGCGCTCGACCTCGACCCGGAACGGGTGCAGGAAGCGCAGTCTGCCGGCTCGAGCGTTTCCTACGGCGACGCCGGCCGGCGCGAAGCGCTGATCGCGGCCGGCATCAATCGGGCAAGTGCATTGGTGATCACCTTTGCCGACACGCGCGCGGCCTTAAAAGTGCTGCACCTGGTGCACGAGCTGGCGCCCTCGCTGCCGGTGATCGTGAGGAGCCACGACGACAGCGACCTCGAACTGCTGCGCCAGGCCGGGGCGACCGAGGTGGTGCCGGAAGCGCTGGAGAGCAGCCTGATGCTCGCTTCGCACGCGCTGGTCGTGGTCGGCGTGCCGCTGCGCCGCGTCGTGCACCGCGTGCAGAGCGCGCGCGACGAACGCTACGCTTCCCTGCGCGGCTATTTTCACGGCGCCAGCGACCTGGTCGAGGACCCGGAGCACATGTACGTGCGCCTGCATTCGGTGGTGCTGAACGAGGCTGCGCAAGGGGTCGGGCGACGTATCGACGAGTTGGGGCTGGATGAACTGGGGGCGGAGGTAAGCGGGATCCGGCGCGCGCGGGTGCGGATCGAGCCGGAGGCCGGGACGGTGCTGCTGGCGGGCGATGTGGTGGTGCTGCGCGGGTCGGGAGATGCGGTGACGCGGGCGGAGGGGCGGTTGTTGTAAGCGCAGGGTGGTCGGCTCATTGCTCATGGTGAAATAAAATTTCACCTATAAGCAAGAAATGAAATTTTATTTCACTGGGCCATCACGACGCGGTTGCGCCCTGCTTCCTTCGCCTGGTACAGGGCCCCGTCCGCCGACGCCACCAGTTGCTGCGCCACCCCTTCGATCGCATGGTCGCGTGCGACATCGTCGAGGGTGGCGACGCCGATCGAGACCGATACGTTCAAACACTGCCCGCCCGCCACGTCAAACGGCTTGTCGGCCACGCCGGCGCGGATGCGGTCGGCAACCATGGCGGCCGCCGGCAAATCGGCATTGATCAGCAGGACCACGAATTCTTCGCCGCCAAAGCGCGCCAGCGCGTCCGAGACGCGCAGTTCCATCTTGATGCGGGCCGCGATTTCGCGCAGCACGTCGTCGCCGGCCTGGTGCCCGACCTTGTCGTTGACGGCCTTGAAGTAATCGACGTCGATGAACATGACCGAAATGCGGTAATCCTGGCGCTGCGCCCGCGCGATCTCTTCGATCAGGCGGCGGTCGATGTAGCGGCGGTTGTAGACGCCGGTCAGCGGATCGGTCAGCCCGATGTATTTCAACATCTCGTTGCTGATCACGTTTTCCAGGCAGATCGCGATGATCGAGGCCATGTGTTCGACGAAGTCCGTGCCGAGCGCTGCGGTGAAGCGCTGCAGGTCGGTGCTGCCCAGGTTCAGGCTGCCGATCAGGCGTTTATTGCGTAGCAGCGGCACCAGCGCCACGCTCGATAGCCCCGCGGGCGGATGCGGGAACATCGCGCCATGCTGGGCGCGGCTGTACGGTCCGAGGCGCGGGCGCGGCCGTTCGCCGGGCTCGAAGCCGAGTTCCACCGCGTGCTCGCAGAACAGCAGGTTCGGGAAGGCCTCGAAATCGACGCCCAGCTTGTGCATCACCGTATAGATGTCGGCATCGGTGTCGACCAGCGCCAGGGTCACGCTGTCGAGATCGGAAATGACGGGCAGCAGGCGGAAGATCGTGCCGACCAGTTGCGGGAAGTTCGCGGCGCCGACGATTTCCAGGTCAAACGCCTGGTGGCGCGACATGATCTCGTGGTTGCGCTGGGCCTGCTCCATGACATAGCTGATCCGCGCGCGCAGGGCTTCGTTCTCGGCAACGAGGTTGCGCAGGTCGGGCAAAGCGACGTCCGGCTGGTGCATGGGAATTCCTTTTGGCAATACCCGTTACATTACGTGAGTTTTCATCGCTTGAGAACGGGATTGCCGGTTTTTTCATTTCCACCTGCCGAAGCGCGGCCTTAAAACGACAGGCTGACCTCGAATGCCTGCCCGACGCGCAGCACAGCGCCCTCGCCTGCGGTCACGATGCAGTTCATGCCGACGCAGACGGCGCCGTCGAGGATCGCCTTGGCGCGCCACGATTGCAGGATCTCGAGCGGGTCCGGGCCGGGGATGCCGGTGACCTGGGCGATGGCCGGGATCGGGCAGCGGGCGCAGGGTTTGACGGGCTTGATCACGATCTCGCCCGAGCTGAACGAGGCCGTATAGTCCTCTTCGAACGGGTCGGTGCCCGCGATGACGAGGTTGGGGCGGAAGCGGTCCATCGGCAAGGCGTCTCTTGCGGCGGCGCGCAGGTGGGCATTGATGTCGTCGAGGGCGGATTGCCCGATCAGGAGCAGCGGATAGGCGTCGGCAAAGCGGGCGCTCGAAGGCGCGCCGCCGGTCCATTTTTCGCTGGTGGGGCGGGAGGCATCGGGTTTGAAGCGCACCAGGCGGCAGCGGGTGCCGAGCACGTCGCCGAACCAGGCGGCGGCGGCGTCGCCGCAATCGATGGCATCGACCTGGTCGTCCCAGATGTGGACGCGCAGCGTGTTCGTTGATGCCTGTGGCGCCAGCGGCAGGCGCAGCGGCGGCATGCCGGATGCCGCCGCTACCAGCGCATCGCCGTCCACGCGCGGCACGATGACGGCCATGCGTGGGAATTCGCGCTGGGTGAGGAACTGGCCGTCGTTCGTCACCAGCATCCATTCGCGGTCGTGCACGCCGTGGGCGGACAGGCCGGAAACGGTGGCAATCGCTTCCCCGACCGGCAGGCCGGCGCAGGATTTGATCGGGTAGAGGATGAGTTGGGAGAGCGTGGCCATGGCGCGTGCGGGGGTGTCGGGGGCGACAGTATCGCATCAATCGTGGCGGCCCGGATGCCGCCGGTGGCCGCGTGGATGCGGCTTGTGAACGCGTGGGCATGCCCACGCGGTACACCATCAATGACCACGCTCCGCCAAACATCACCCCTTCGACACCTTCATCTGGCTCAACTCCCCCGTCAAATACCCCACCGCCGCGCCGAATTTATCCTTGTAGTTCGCCCGCACCAGCGGATCGAGCGTGGTCTTGACCGCGTTGTGAATGCCGCCCCAATCCCCCGCGTGCTGGAAGTTACTCATGATATAGGTCCAGCCATTGAGCTCGTCGACCGCATGCAGGCCGGTCGACTCGCCGCCGGCGGGAATCGACATCAGGCGCGACAGCACTTTGGTGTCGACGTTGTACGCCCACAGGAAGTTGTTCACGTGCTGGCTACTGTCCTCGCCGATGAACAGGGTGCGCATCTTTTCCGAGAATTTCAGGTTGTCCGGATTGCCGATGCGGTCCGGATTGGCGGTGTTGCCGAGGGCGTCGGCAGCGATGTCTTCGCCGGTGACCAGCGCCCGCACATCGACCGGCATCCACTCGCTGCCGATGGCCGCGCCGCCGAGGTCCTTCTGGCCGCCCGTCAGCCTCAAGGCCATCACTGCGCCGGCGTTCAGCGCCTTCGGAATCGCGATGCCATTGCCGGCGACGTTCAGCGCATTTCCCGCCACCATCGAGCTCTGGCAGTTCTGCAGCGCCGAGTAGGCGATCTTGTCCTTCGCGTTGACGGTCGTGCCTTCCATCTTGGTAAAGCCCATCGAGGCGCCCACCAGCGCGGCGTAGCGGTGGGTCTCCAGGAAGGCTGCCGCCTTTTCCATGCCGGGTTTGAGCTTGATCCATTCGATGGCGCCGCTCGCCGCGATCTTCGTGAAGCCTGGGTCTTGCGGGTCGCTCGTGCGCAGATCCATGATGTCGGTGGCCTGGATGCTGGCGGCCAGGGCGCGGATTTCGGCGCTGGTGGCGGAACCGAGCCTGATCCAGGTGAGCGGCGCCGCGGCGGCTGCCGGATCGAGCGAGAAGCCGGCGCCGACTTTCGCGACATACAGGGTGCCGCTCGACAGGTCTTTTTCGCGGTCGGCGACGAACACGAAATAGCCGCTGTTGGTGGCGTCGTCCCCCATCAGCACCGTGCGCCCGTCGGGCATCACCTGCACCAGTTCGTGCGAGATGCGGCCCAGGCAGTAGTGCTTCTTGATGGAAGCGGTGCCGTCCGGGTTGACCGTCACTTCCGGCAGGTGGCCATAGTTGTAGGGATTGGCCCTCGTCTCGCTGCCGTACAGGTTCTTGCTGAAGGCCTTGAACTGGGCGTCGCCCGCGGCCGTAAAGGCGTTCGGCTCGTACTCCTCGCTCGACAGGTGGGTGCCCCAGGGCGACAGGCTGGCGCCGCAGGTGATCCACAAACCTTCCACGCCCGAGGTGTCGACGTTGTGGTATTTCACCAGCGTCAGCTTGCCGGTGGCCTGATCCTGGTCGAGGGTGAGCACGCCGATCGGCGACGGCAGGCGGCCGTACATGCCGGTCTCGCCGTCCTGGGCAAAGCTCGTGTATTCGAATTGCACGACGGCGAACACGGGCTTGCCCTTCACGCCCGGCACGCTCGCATTCGGCACCGAGAGGAGCGAGGTACCGTCGGGCGCATCGGAAAAGAACTGGCGCTCGCGGCCAGGCACGGTCGCGTCGATGACCGGTTTGTTCTGGATGTCGTAGTAGCCGCCGGCCAGGATCGTGCCGCCGTTGCCGTTCGGGACCATGTCGCCGGTGATGAAGAAGGGTTGATAGGCCAGCTTGAAATCGAGCTTGCTGCTGTCGCTGAAGTTCACCGTCATCGTCGAGCCGACCGTGCTGGTCGCCATCGCGGCGGCGTTGGCCAGCGTCGGCGCGGCCATCGAACTGAAGGCGACCGAGCCGAGGGTGACCACCGGTGCGGCCGGGGCCACGGCGTCCGGCACGCCGGCATCGTTGTCGCCACCGCAGGCGCTCAACAGCGAAGCGGCGGCAACGCTCCCCAGCGGCAGCATCGGGGCGGCGCCCAGCATGCGCAACAGGCGGCGGCGGGACAGTTCAGGGGTCGGGTTCATGCGTCGTCTCTCCAGTCGGGATAGTGCACGGCGGGTGCCGCGTTCATGGAGGGAACAATAGTGGAGCGGTATGTCAGCTTGATGACGAGACAATCTGCGGGCGCAAAAAAGCCCGCACGCGGCGTAATGCCGTTCAGTTAAGCGCTGATGAACTGCCCCGGGCCAGCTAACGCGCGGGCATGCCCAGTGAACCCGTCATCGAGGCCATTGGCCTCGATGACCCCGTACGGTGCGCCACCGTCGTCATTGCTGGTCGAGACCGCTGTGTAACGTAGGGCGGGCATGCCCGCGCGTCGAGCTCAAGAACAAAGGCCGCTCCGATGTGAATCGAAGCGGCCTTCTTCACTGAACGGCATTACCGCACGCGGCGGGCTATTGGAGGGAGGCGCGCAATCAGCGACGCCGGCGCAGCAGCCATCCCGCGCCAAACAACCCGACGCCGAACAGCGCAAGCGTCCCCGGTTCCGGCACCTCGGCGCCGATTTCATGCACGTTGGCCAGGCTTCCCGTCAGCGCGTCCACGGAGAGGCGCCAGGCGCCGAAATTCTGCAAGCCGACATTCGGCCGGTAGCCAAGGCCGGCCTGATAGCCGAGCAAGGCATCGTCGTTGCCGTACCCATGCACTCCGAGCGTCACGACATAGCGGCCGGCCTGGCTGAAGGTAAAGTAAAAAGCCGAGTCGAACGGATGCTGCGAGCCGTCGCCATAGGTCTCGGTCGAGTCGTCGTTCATTGCCAGCATGGTCGTGCCGGAAAACAGGCGCATCTCGTTGTCGAAGCCGGTGATGAGTCCATCGCCATTCAGATCGCCGTTCGGCTCGTACACGAGCGAATCGAAGAACAGGCGCGTGCCGGCGCTGACGTTGAAGGCGACGCGCGCGACCTTGCGCTCGTTCGCCTTGCCATCGCCGTCGCCGTCGATGGTCCCGATGCTGCCGTTGATGACGGCGGCGCCGGCGCCGCTGCACAGGGCGAGCGCGCTGGACGCCAGCAGCACGCGAATAAACTTGCTCATGAAAACCTCATCGATAAACTGAATGCAGGCGAAGCAATTTTTATGCCGTGAAATAAAACCGTATGGATTCAAGGGCTTGGCGGAAGGGAGTGCGCGGTCTTGCCACCGGGTGTAAAGTCTGTCGACAGACTGCCGGTAGCTTGAACCGGCTGCGCAATAAGCCGTATCAACAAAAACCCCGGCGCTTGGGCGGCCACCGGCGAATCAGCGTTTGCCTCTGCCCGCCTGCTCCAGCACATTCTCTTCCGACTGTGCGAGCCTGCGAGCAACTGCACGGCTCGCGTCGCTCCACAAATCGAGATCAGCGCCACGAATGCGCGCTGCGACGTTGGCAATGTGGTGGCGCGCCGCGGTGCGTGCGCCTTCGACATCCTGTCGCGCAATCGCGTCGGCAACAGCGCAGTGTTCGTCGCGGAGCTGCGCCTTGATGTCGCCGAAACGGGGCTCGCTCATGCGGCCAAGGGTGACCGCTTCGCGCAAGAATTGACGCAGGAAGCCAAGCAGCGAGTTGTAGAGCGGATTGCCGGTTGCGTCGGCAATCGCGTTGTGGAACGCAAGGTCCTCGTCGACCCCGTCACGCCCGGCCGCCACCGCCTGGTCGATCGAAAGCAGGGCGCGCTGGATCCCGGCGTTCTGCTCCGCGGTGCGGCGTTCGGCCGCCAGCGCGGCCACCTCGGCCTCCAGGCCGCGGCGCAGCTCCATCACGCGCAGCACCGCCTGCACTGAACCGTCATCCACATCGATCTGAAAGCGGGCGGAATGGGATGGATGCACGACCCGCGTACCCTTGCCCTGGTGGGTGGCGACCATCCCTTCCACCTTCAGGCGCGACATGGCCTCGCGGATCACCGTACGGCTGACGCCGAAACGCTGCGTCAGCGCCGCTTCGGACGGCAGGCGCTCGCCGGCAACAAATTCGCCATTCCTGATTTTTTCAAGAAGCAATTCGGTCACGCGGTCCGCCAGCGTGCCGGCAGGGCTTATCGACTCATTCTGTTGACGCAGGTCTCCCATACGTGACTCCATCACAACATCTTTTCAGCTGGCCAAAACTCAATTGACAATTATACGTCCACTTGCCTACACTTGTGCTGCAACTTGTATGACATGTTATTGTCATACAAGTCTATGGCAAGCGGCCAGGACAGTTCAGGCGCGGCGCCCTTGTTACCAGCCCGGCTACTAAAAAACTACACGGGCTGGCCGAATGACTTTCTGAGGAGATGTAGAAGTATGTGGAGCCAAGTGTACGACCCGCTGAACAATGCCGTGCTATCGACATTGGCGGCGGCGATTCCCGTCGCCGTGATGCTCGCGGCGCTCGCTTTTTTTCATATCAAGGCCCATATCGCCGCCCTGCTCGGCCTTGGCGCCGCGCTGCTGGTCGCGATCTTCGCCTATGCGATGCCGGCCCCGACCGCAGCCGCGGCCGCCCTGTACGGCGCGGCGAACGGACTCCTGCCGATCGGCTGGATCATCCTGAACGTGATCTTCCTGTACCAGCTGACCGAGCGTAAGGGTTATTTCAAGGTGCTGCAGGAGTCGATCACCACCATCACGACCGACCGTCGCCTGCAATTGCTGCTGGTGGCGTTTTCGTTCGGCGCCTTCTTCGAGGGTGCCGGCGGTTTCGGTACGCCCGTGGCCGTCACCGGCGCGATGCTGATCGGCCTGGGCTTTGCGCCGCTGGCCGCGTCCGGCCTGTCGCTGATCGCCAACACCGCGCCGGTCGCCTTCGGTGCGCTGGGCTCCCCGCTGATCGCGCTGGCCGGCGTCACCGGCCTCGACCTGCTCCAGTTATCGGGCATGGTCGGCCGCCAGTTGCCCTTCTTCTCGGTCATCGTGCCGTTCTGGCTGATCTGGGCCTTCTGCGGCTTCGCCGGCATGGCCGCGATCTGGCCGGCCATCCTGGTCGCGGGCGCCGCTTTCGCCATTCCCCAATACCTGATCTCGAACTTCCACGGCCCGTGGCTGGTCGACGTCGGCGCTTCGATCTCGTCGATGTTCTTCCTGACGATGTTCCTCAAAATGTGGAAACCGGCCAAGATCTGGACCAACGCCGCCGGCAAGTTCACCGGCGGCGCGCACGCCGTGGCGCCCGAGTCGGTCGCCTACAATCACCCGCGTTCGGCGGTGCTCAAGGCGTGGATGCCGTGGCTGATCCTGTCGGTGCTGGTGTTCCTGTGGGGCGTGCCGGAGTGGAAGAAGCTGCTCGACGGCCTGTCGGTCTTCAAGTACGAGTGGCCCAACCTGCACCTGATGGTGCAGAAGATGCCGCCGGTGGCGCTCAAGCCTGAGGCGGAAAAGGCGATCTACACCCTGAACTGGCTGTCGGCCACCGGCACCGGCATCCTGATCGCCTCGATCATTTCGGGCCTCGTCATGGGCTACAAGCTGCGCGAGCTGTTCGCGGTCTATTGGGACACGCTCAAGCTGCTGCGCTACTCGCTGCTGACGATCGCCGCCATGCTGGCGCTCGGCTACACCACCCGCTACTCGGGCCTCGACTCGACGCTCGGCCTGGCGTTCTCGCATACCGGCGTGCTGTACCCGTTCTTCGGCACCCTGCTCGGCTGGCTTGGCGTGGCACTCACCGGCTCCGACACCGCGTCGAACGTGCTGTTCGGCGGCCTGCAGAAAACCTCGGCCACGCAGCTGGGCCTGAACCCGATCCTGATGGCCTCGGCCAACTCGTCGGGCGGCGTGATGGGCAAGATGATCGATGCCCAGTCGATCGTGGTCGCCTCCACCGCGACCAAATGGTATGGCCACGAAGGCGACATCCTGCGCTACGTGTTCTTCCATTCGATCGCCCTGGCCTGCCTGGTCGGCATCCTGGTGACCTTGCAAGCCTACGTTTATCCATTTACCGCGCTGGTCCATTAAGTTCATCCAGCGCAGCATCAGCAGAAGGAAACAGCATGAAGATGTCACCCGATCCGGACAAGCTGGCCGCGCGGCGCCGCCAGGTGGTCGAGGCCCTGCGCCCGGTGCTGCCGGCGCGTAGCCTGCTGGCCGACACGGAAGACACCCGTCCCTACGAATGCGACGGCCTGTCGGCCTACCGCCAGTTGCCGATGGTGGTGGCCTTGCCGGAAACGGAGCAGCAGGTCATCGACGTGCTGGAAGTCTGCCGCAGGCTGCAGGTGCCGGTGGTGCCGCGCGGCGCCGGCACCGGCCTGTCCGGCGGCGCGATGCCGATCGCCGACGGCCTGGTGCTGTCGACCGCAAAGCTGAACAAGATCGTACGCATGGATGCATATTCACGCACGGCCGTCGTCCAGCCGGGCGTGCGCAACCTCGCCATCTCCGAGGCGGCCGCGCCCCACGGGCTGTATTACGCGCCCGATCCCTCGTCGCAGATCGCCTGCAGCATCGGCGGCAACGTGGCCGAGAACTCGGGCGGCGTGCACTGCCTGAAATATGGCCTGACCGTGCATAACGTGCTGCGCGTGCGGGTCGTCACCATCGACGGCGATGTCGTCGAACTGGGCAGCGAGGCGCCGGACGCGCCGGGCCTCGACTTGCTGGCGGTGTTCATCGGCTCCGAAGGCATGCTGGGCATCGTCACCGAAGTGACGGTGAAACTGGTACCCAAGCCGGCCGCGGCGCAGGTCATCATGGCCTCCTTCGGCGACGTCATCACGGGCGGCAACGCGGTGGCCAGCGTGATTGCCGCCGGCATTATCCCGGCCGGCCTGGAGATGATGGACCGTACCTCGTCGCGCATGGTCGAACCTTTCGTGAAGGCCGGCTACGACACCGATGCGGCCGCAATCCTGCTGTGCGAGGCCGACGGCACCGCGCTCGAAGTGGCCGAGGAAATCGAGCGCATGTCGGAAGTGCTGCAGGCGGCCGGCGCCACCGCGATCGCGGTGTCGCAGAACGAGGCCGAGCGCCTGCGCTTCTGGTCGGGACGCAAGAACGCCTTCCCGGCCGCCGGCCGCATCTCGCCCGACTACTACTGCATGGACGGCACCATCCCGCGCAAGCAGCTGGGCCATGTGCTGACCAGCATCGAGCAAATGGAAACCACTTACGGGCTGCGCTGCGCGAACGTCTTTCATGCGGGCGACGGCAACATGCACCCGCTGATCCTGTTCGATGCGAACCAGCCGGGCGAATTCGAGCGCGCCGAGCAATTCGGCGCGGCCATCCTCGCCCTGTGCGTGGAAGTGGGCGGCACCATCACCGGCGAGCACGGGGTCGGCATCGAGAAGATCAATTCGATGTGCGTGCAGTTCTCCAGCGCCGAGCTCGAAGCCTTCCACGCCGTCAAGCGCGCCTTCGATCCGCACCGCCTGCTCAACCCGGACAAGGCGATCCCGACGCTCAACCGCTGCGCCGAATTCGGCCAGATGCACGTCCACGGCGGGCAGCTCCCGCACGCGCACCTGCCGCGCTTTTAAAGCACGCCTCCAAAGCATCCTCCTCAAGGTAACAAAGAATGGAACAGGTACTTCAGCAATTCCGGGAACGCATCGCAGCCGCCCACGCCGCGCGCACACCGCTGCGCCTGCGCGGCGGCGGCAGCAAGGACTGGTACGGGCAGGCGAGCGGCGGCGAGGTGTTCGATACCCGCGCCTATCACGGCATCGTCGACTACGAACCGTCCGAACTGGTGGTCACCGCGCGCTGCGGCACACCACTGACCGCGCTGGAACAGACACTGGCCGCACAGAACCAGATGCTGGCCTTCGAGCCACCCCACTTCGGGCCAGGGGCCACCGTCGGCGGCATGCTCGCCAGCGGCCTGTCCGGGCCGCGCCGCCAGGGCGCCGGTGCGCTGCGCGATTTCGTGCTGGGCGTGCACCTGGTCGACGGGCGCGGCGAGCTGCTGCGCTTTGGCGGCCAGGTCATGAAGAATGTCGCCGGCTACGACGTGTCGCGCCTGATGGCCGGTTCGCTCGGCACGCTGGGCCTGGTGGCCCAGGTGTCGCTCAAGGTGCTGCCGCGCCCGGTACGCGAGACGACGCTGGTCTTCGAACTCGACCAGCACGCGGCGCTGGAGAGGCTCAATGCCTGGAGCGGCCGCGCGCTGCCGGTATCGTCCAGCGCCTGGCTCGATGGGCGGCTGGCACTGCGCCTGTCGGGCGCGAATGCCGCCGTCAGCGCCGCCGTGCGCGAGCTGGGTGGCGAGACGATGGCCGAGCCCGACCAATTCTGGCACGACCTGCGCGAGCAGCGTGGCGAGTTCTTCGCGGCCGCCGAGGCCGGGGATGGCCTCTGGCGCCTCGCCCTGCCCTCGACTTCCGCGCCCCTGCCCCTGCCGGGGCGCCAGCTGATCGAATGGGGCGGCGGCCAGCGTTGGCTGCACAGCGAGGCCGGCCTGGATGCCGGCGCGATCCGCGCGGCTGCGGCCGAACGCGGCGGACATGCGACCCTGTTCCGCGGCGGCGACAAGCGTCTCGGCGTGTTCGCGCCCCTGCAGCCTGCGCTGGCGCGCGTCCACCAGCGCCTGAAAGACACCTTCGACCCTGCGGGCATCTTCAATCCCGCCCGCATGTACAACGCGTTTTAACGAGTACCGATTATGCAAACCAACCTGGCTGATTTCATCAAGGGCACGGCCGACGGCGACCAGGCCGACGCCATCCTGCGCAGCTGCGTGCACTGTGGCTTTTGCACGGCAACCTGTCCCACCTACCAGCTGCTGGGCGACGAGCTGGACGGCCCGCGCGGGCGCATCTACCTGATCAAGCAGGTGCTCGAAGGCGAACCGGCGACCGCCAAGACCCAGCAGCACCTGGACCGCTGCCTCACCTGCCGCAACTGCGAAACGACCTGCCCTTCGGGCGTGCAGTACGCGCGCCTGCTCGACATCGGCCGCAAAGTGGTGGACCGCCAGGTGCCGCGTCCGCTGGGGCAGCGTGTCGCCCGCGCGGCACTGTCGGAACTGCTGCCGCGGCGCTGGATCTTTTCGCCGGCCATGAAGGTGGGCCAGGCCCTGCGCCCGCTGCTGCCGGCGGCCCTGCGCCAGAAGGTCGGCAAGCGCGCGGCGCCCAGCGCCTGGCCCAAACGTTCCCACGCGCGGCGCATGCTGGTGCTCGACGGCTGCGTGCAGCCGTCGATGGCGCCCAACATCAACGCCGCCACCGCGCGCGTGCTCGACACGCTCGGCGTGCAGTTGGTGGTGGCGCCCAAGGCCGGCTGCTGTGGCGCCTTGCGCCACCACCTCGACGAGCAGGAAGCGGCGCTGGCCGACGTGCGCCGCAACATCGACGCCTGGTGGCCGTATGTCGAGGGTGTCGACGGCGGCGGCGCGGCGGTCGAGGCGCTCCTGATGACGGCCTCGGGCTGCGGTGTCATGGTCAAGGACTACGGCCACCTGCTGGCCAACGATCCAGCCTATGCCGACAAGGCTGCGCGCATCTCGGCGCTGACCCTCGACCTGTCGGAGGCACTGGCGCGCTTTGAACCGCAGCTGCGCGCGCGCCTGGGCGGGCACGCAGGGCCGCGCGTGGCTTACCATCCCCCATGTACGCTGCAGCACGGGCAGCAAATTCGTGGCCACGCCGAGCGCCTGCTGGCGCTGGCTGGCGTCGACGTCAAGCTGTGCCAGGACAGCCACTTGTGCTGTGGTTCAGCCGGTACCTACTCGGTGTTGCAACCCGAACTGGCGACCGAACTGCGCAACCGCAAGCTGGCCAACCTGGAAGCGACCGGTGCCCAGGAGATCGTCTCCGCGAACATTGGCTGCCTGAGCCACCTGCAGTCCGGGACCGCGCTGCCGGTACGCCACTGGATCGAGCTCATCGATGACAGGCTGGCCGCCGCACCGGCCTAGCTTGTCGAATACACACTTCACTCATGGTGCACTACACTTATCTCACGGAGGAACTATGCAAACGAAACCTGTCCTGACCATTGCGGAGACCACCCGCATTCTTGATGCGGCGCGCGCCGAGGCCGAAAAGAACAAGTGGCCGGTGGCGATCGCCGTTGTCGATGACGGTGGCCACCTCCTCGGGCTCCTGCGCCTGGACGCAAGCGCGCCGATCAGCTCCGAGATCGCCATCGGCAAGGCCCGGACCTCGGCTGTGGGACGCCGGGAAACGCGCCTGTACGAAGAAATGGTTAACAATGGCCGCACTGCCTTCCTGAGTGCGCCGCTCGTCGCCACCCTGGAAGGCGGCATTCCCGTCATGGTGGGCGACCAGGTCGTGGGCGCGGTCGGCGTGTCCGGGGTAAAGCCTGGCGAGGACGCGCAGGTTGCCCGCGCCGGCGCGCAAGCAGTCGTCTGACGTAAGCTAGCAGGCAAGCAAGGCCCGATCTTGCGATTTCCTTTTCATAACTCGCGAGCTGAATACCCCTCAGTTCGTTTTCCGATGGAGCAGTAGATGATTCAAATGTCTGAGCGTAATGGCCTCAAAGTGGCGCAATCCCTCGAGCGTTTTGTCGACACCGAGGCACTGCCCGGTACCGGTCTCGACAAGGAAGCGTTCTGGTCCGGTTTCGCCGCTATCGTGCATGAGCTTGCGCCTCAGAACCGGGCGCTCCTGGCGGAACGCGACCGGTTCCAGGCTGCACTGGACCAGTGGCACCGTGAACATCCTGGTCCGGTCCAGGATATGGGTGCGTATCGCTCCTTCCTCGAGAGCATCGGCTACATCGTCCCTGCTCCGGCAAAGGTACAAGCAACCACGGAAAATGTTGACTCGGAAATCGCCGAGCAGGCAGGGCCGCAACTTGTCGTTCCACTGTCGAATGCGCGTTACGCGCTGAACGCGGCAAATGCCCGCTGGGGCAGCCTGTACGATGCGCTGTACGGCACCGACGCCATCCCGGAGGCGAATGGCGCCGACCGTGGCGCTGCGTTCAATCCGAAGCGCGGCGCACTTGTCGTTGCGTTTGCGCGCCAGGTGCTCGACGAAGCGGCACCGCTGGCCTCTGGTTCGCACGCCTCCGCTACGCGCTACGCGGTCGAAGGCGGGACGCTCGTCGTCTCGCTCGAGCAGGGTTCCACGCAGCTGAAAGACCCGGCGCAGTTCATCGGCTACCGCGGCGAGGCAGCAGCGCCGACCGCTATTTTGCTCAAGCACAACGGTTTGCACCTGGAAATCCAGATCGACGCGGACGATGCGATTGGAAAGACCGATGCCGCGCACGTCAAGGATGTCGTGCTCGAAGCAGCGTTGTCGACGATTATCGATTGCGAAGATTCCGTGGCGGCGGTCGATGCGGACGACAAGGTGCAGGTGTATCGAAACTGGCTCGGCCTGATGGACGGCAGCCTGTCCGAGACCGTCAGCAAGGGAGCCAAAACGTTCAAGCGCACCTTGAATGCCGACCGCGAGTACACCGGTGCGAACGGCCAGCCGGTCACGCTGCACGGGCGCTCGCTGCTGTTCATCCGTAACGTCGGCCACCTGATGACCAACCCGGCGGTCATCGACCGCGACGGCAATGAGATCCCCGAAGGGATTCTCGATGCGGTGATGACGACGCTGTGCGCCCTGCACGACCGCCGTCTCAAGCTGAACTCGCGCCGGGGTTCGATCTACATCGTCAAACCGAAGATGCATGGTCCGGCCGAAGCCGCGTTCGCCAACCAGCTGTTCGCACGCGTCGAGGATTTGCTGGGGCTGCCACGCGACACCATCAAGATCGGCATCATGGACGAAGAGCGGCGCACCAGCGTCAACCTCGCTGCCTGCATCAATGAAGTGGCTTCACGTGTCGCCTTCATCAACACCGGATTCCTCGACCGTACCGGCGATGAAATGCACAGCGCGATGGAGGCAGGTCCCATGATGCGCAAGGGCGACATGAAGTCGAGCAAATGGATTGCCGCCTATGAACGCAACAACGTCCTTGCCGGCCTCTCCGCCGGCTTGCGCGGACGCGCGCAAATCGGCAAGGGCATGTGGGCGATGCCCGACATGATGCATGCGATGCTTGAGCAGAAAATCGCCCACCCGAAATCCGGAGCGAATACTGCCTGGGTGCCGTCGCCCACGGCTGCAACCTTGCACGCACTGCACTACCACAAGGTCGATGTCCAGGCGGTCCAGCAGGAACTGGAAAAAACCGACGCGGCCAGCCTGCGTGACGAACTGCTGGAAGGCCTGCTGACGATTCCGGTGGTAGAGAAGGCGCAATGGAGCGATGACGAACGCAAGGCCGAAGTCGAAAACAATGTCCAGGGCATTCTTGGTTATGTCGTGCGTTGGATCGACCAGGGCGTGGGTTGTTCCAAGGTGCCGGATATTCACAATGTCGGCCTGATGGAAGACCGCGCGACGCTGCGCATCTCGAGCCAGCACCTTGCGAACTGGCTCCGGCACGGTGTCGTATCGCGCGAATTCGTCGAGGAGGCCCTGCAGCGGATGGCGAAGGTCGTCGACCAGCAAAATGCCGCCGACCCGGCCTACCAGCCGATGGCGGGCAACTTCGAGGCTTCGCTTGCGTTCCAGGCAGCCCGCGCCCTTGTCTACCAGGGTTGCGAGCAACCGAGCGGATACACCGAACCCCTGCTCCACAAGTTCCGCCTCGACTTGAAGGCGCAGGCATCGCAATAAGGGTAGCTGGTTCCTGACCATGCCTGAGGCGCGGCGTGTATTTTGCGCTGCGCTTTTTTTGCAAAGCGGTCCAACGCGCTTGTGCAAGCAAGCCCATGGATACAACAAAGCCCCGGTCGCCATCATCGCGACCGGGGCTTTTATTTGCTGTTGAAACTTAACGGACTTTAATGGGTTCCGACCACATGCTTAAACGTTGAACAGGAAGTTCAGCACATCCCCATCCTTGACGACGTATTCCTTGCCCTCGGCGCGCATCTTGCCCGCTTCCTTGGCGCCGGTTTCGCCTTTATACGTGATGTAGTCGTCGTACGCGATCGTCTGGGCGCGAATGAAGCCGCGCTCGAAGTCGGTGTGGATCACGCCGGCCGCCTGCGGGGCGGTGGCGCCGACCTTGACGGTCCAGGCGCGCACTTCCTTCACGCCGGCGGTGAAATAGGTCTGCAGGCCGAGCAGGTTGTAGGCGGCGCGGATCAGGCGATCCAGGCCCGGCTCTTCCATGCCCATGTCGCCCAGGAAGGCGGCTTTATCGGCGTCGTCGAGGTCGGCGATTTCCGATTCGATGGCGGCGGAAATGGCGACGATCGGCGCGTTCTGCTTCTTCGCGAATTCGGTCAGCTGGTCCAGCATCGGGTTGTTGGTGAAGCCGGTGTCGGAGACGTTGGCGACATACATCGCCGGCTTGGCCGTGATCAGGTACAGCTGCTTGATCATGGCCATTTCGTCGGCGTCCAGGCCCAGGGTGCGCACCGGCTGGCCTTCGTTCAGGTGCGGCAGCAGGCGTTCGCAGATGGCGACCAGCTTGGCGGCATCCTTGTCGCCCGAGCGCGCCTTCTTGTTTTCGCGGTGGATCGCCTTCTCGACGGCGCCCATGTCGGCCAGCGCCAATTCCGTCTGGATGACTTCGATGTCGTCGATCGGGCTGACCTTGCCGGCCACGTGGATCACGTTGTCATCCTCGAAGCAGCGCACGACATTGACGATGGCGTCGGTCTCGCGGATGTGCGACAGGAACTGGTTACCGAGTCCCTCGCCTTTCGACGCGCCCGCCACCAGGCCGGCGATGTCGACGAATTCAACGATGGCCGGGACGACGCGCTCCGGCTTGACGATGTCGGCCAGCGCCTGCATGCGCGGGTCCGGCACTTCGACCACGCCGACGTTCGGCTCGATCGTGCAGAACGGATAGTTCTCAGCCGGGATGCCGGCCTTGGTCAGCGCATTGAACAGGGTGGACTTGCCGACGTTGGGCAGGCCGACGATGCCGCATTGGAGACTCATGGGAATTCTTTCTTTCGATGGTGGTGAGCCAGGGTGCGCGGCTCGTAACCCGATATTGTAACCGGGGACGGGCCCGAATGCCGCAAAAACAGGCGCATCCAGCGGTGTTTGGCGCTCAAATCGCGCGCAGGCGCGACAGGTCGGGACGCGCGATGAAGGCCGCCAGTTCGTCGCGCAGCCTCTGCCCTTCGCCCATCGCCTGCGACCAGGCGGCGATGCGCGCGTCGTGGTTCAGGCCGTAAAATTTGAAATCGCTCCGGTCGGGCAATTTCCCGCGCGGCAGCGTTTTAAGGAAAGCCGGCGTCGGCGCGACGATCAGGACATTGTCGAGCCAGGCGCGGTTCGGCCCGCGCGCGCAGCGGCGCCAGGGCATCGCCTTGTCGAGCCAGCCGGGCACGATGTGCTCGTTGAAATGCGGGTACAGCACGATGGCGTCCGGCTCTTCCTTCTCGAGGCGGGCGTAGGGCAAGGCCAGGTGATAATCGATGATGCCGCCATCCCAGTAATGGCCGGGCGGCACGCCGTCGTTGCCGCGCGGTTCCATGATGACCGGCTGCATGATGAGCGGCAGCGTGCCCGAGGCCAGCAGGCTCGATGCCAGGTTGCTGCGCGTCAGGGTCGAAAAATGCGTCGTAAACCCGTCGAATTTGTCGCGCAACCAGGCGGCCGGGGCGCGGGCGTCGGCAATCACCACCCGCTCCAGCAGGCCGCCGAGGCGTTCACGCGAGGCGAAATTGGTCAGTGCCGCCGCCGCGAAGCCGCGCATCTCCGCCCGCCGGTGCGCGGGCGCGGCCAGTACGCCCTTGCCGCGCACGGCGAGCAGGTGCAGGTGGTGCTGCGGATGGCTGAGGATATCGTCCTCGTGGCCGCTGACGAAGTCGTGCAATAGCCCCTGGACCACCTCGTTGATCTGGCCGACGCTCGGCTTGGTGCTGGTGTAGCGCTGTCCCGCGTACAGGGCGCCCAGGCGCTCGAAGGCGCGCACCGGGTCGCGCTGGCAGGCGGCGGCCATGCGCCAGGCGCCGATCGAGGAACCGATCAGGGTGCGCTCGCGCGGACTGCCGGGCAGCCAGTCGCCGAACACGTATTGATCGAGCGCCTGGAAGATCAGGCCCTTGGGACCGCCGGCGGCGGCGGGAATGACGGCGACGTCGGCGGCGCGCAGGCCGTGCGCGCGGATGCGGGCCAGCGCGCGCGGGCCGGCGTGGAAGGAAAGTGCACTCATGCGTCCGATTATCGCAGGACGGGCCGCGCCACGCTGGCCGGGCCACGCTGGCCGCGCCACGCTGGCCGGGCCACGCTGGCCGGCCCCTTGCTGCCGCTCCCACATCCGTCGAGTTGCTTTGGAGTGATGTGCTAGTAGAAATAGCGCAGGGCACATTAATGGAGCTCAGAATTTGTGCTGGGCGAGATCAAGGCCCTGTGCTGTTCCGCTTGTTTTTTAACTCGTCCGTTCCTAAGCTCGACTCATCTACCGGCCGGTTGTCGCGCCGGGCCGCCTGCCACACCGATCCGATTCCCACCCCGACAGGAGAGTCATGATGAAGTCGCGCGCCATGCTGTTGTGCTGTTGCCTGCTCGCCCCCTTGTTTGGCCCGCCGGCGGCGGCGGGCACCCAGCCACCCACCGGGGGCGGCGTGGTCTATCGCACCCAGCCGGGCACGAGCGAACTGCCGCCGCGCTACGCGCCGCCCAGGGGTTCGAACGCGCGCCTGCGCCTGGCCTACTGGAACGAGGTGGCGCAGCGCGCCATCGCCATCGACCATACGCCGGCCGTCGTCGGCAACGTGGTGCAGGAGGCCGAGCAGCTGGGACCCACGCGCACCAGCCGGGTGATGGCGATCGTCCACATCGCCATCTACGACGCGGTCAACGCCATCGTCAAACGCTATCCCGGCTATAGCGGCCAGATCAACGCACTGGCCGACAGCTCGCAGGATGCGGCGATCGCCCAGGCGGCGCACGACACCCTGGTCGCGCTCTATCCGCGCCAGGCGGAGCGCCTCGATGCCTGGCTGGGCGCCGACCTGGCACGCCTGCCGCGCGGGCGGGCCACCCTCAACGGCGTGGACGTCGGACGGCGCGCGGCGGCGGCGATCCTGGCGCTGCGCGCGAGCGACGGCAATTATTATGGCGAACCGGTCGTCGGCGAAGACTACCCGGTCCGCAATGCGCCCGGTGTGTGGCGGCCCGATCCGGTCAGCCGTTCCCCGATCGCGCTGGGCGCGTACTGGCGCAATGTGCGGCCCTTCGTCCTGCGCTCGGCCGACCAGTTCGAGGCCCCGCCGCCGCCGCCACTGGCGAGCGAGGCCTATACGCGCGCCTTCAACGAAGTGAAACAGCTCGGCGGCGACGGCGTGCACACGCCGACCCGGCGCACGCGCGACCAGACGGTTGCCGGCATTTACTGGGCATACGACAGCACGGCCTGGATCGGCACGCCGTCCAACCTGTTCAACCAGATCGCGGTGCAGCTGGCGCTGCGGCGCTCGAAGGACGCCCTCGAACTGGCGCGCGTGCTGGCCCTGGTGAACGTATCGACGGCCGATGCGACCGCGGCCGTCTGGCAGGCGAAGTACAAGTATGATTTCTGGCGCCCGGTGACGGCGATCCGGGAAGCGGGGCCCGGCAGCGGCCCCACCGGCCGCGGCGACGGCAATCCGGATACCCAGGCCGATACCGACTGGACGCCGCTGGGCGCGCCGGCCAGCAACCTGACCGGCCCGGATTTCACGCCGCCCTTCCCGTCCTACGTGTCGGGTCATGCGGGCTTCTGCGGTTCGACCTTCCACACGCTGCGCCGCCTGTACGGCGACAAATTGCCGTTCACCTTCGTATCCGACGAATTCAACGGGATCACGCGCGACAACCATGGCAAGGTGCGCCCGCGCCTGCGGCGCAGCTTTGCATCGCTATCGCAAGCGGAAGCCGAAGCGGGACAGAGCCGGATCTACCTGGGCGTGCACTGGCAGTTCGACAAGACGGCGGGCATGACGCTCAGTCACCAGGTTGTCGATGATGTATTCGCACGGGGACTGGTGCAGCCGGATGCGCCGGCGAAGAGCGCGCCGTGAGCGAGGCGTGCGGCGGCGCGCGGCGCGGAGGGACGTGAGCGTGGCGCTCAGGCGGTGTGCAGCTGCATCGTCGCCGTATCGAGCTTGCCCTCGACGGCGAGCGGGATGACGCGCAGCGCCTTGTCGATCGATTCTTCGATCAGGCTTTGCTCGTCGCGGCGCGGGCGGTGCAGCACGAAGTCGGCCACGCCCTGCTGCAGGTTCAGGGTGCGCGGATGGCCGATGCCGATGCGCAGGCGCCAGTATTCCTGGGTGCCGAGGGCGGCCGTGATGTCCTTGAGGCCATTGTGGCCGCCCGAGGAGCCGCCTTTTTTGAGTTTCGCCACGCCTGGCAGCAGGTCGAGTTCGTCGTGCACGACCAGCACTTCATCGGGATTGACTTTATAAAAGCGCGCGAGGGCGCCGACCGACTGGCCGGAACGGTTCATGAAAGTCAGCGGCTCGAGCAGCCAGACGTCGTTGCCGGAAATCGAAGTCTTTGCCATCAGCGCGTTGAAACGGCTTTCGCGCTGCAGGCGGCAGCCCGGCAGGCTGTTGGCGAGGTTGTCGACGAGCCAGAAGCCGGCGTTGTGGCGGGTTTGTTCGTAGTCGGGGCCAGGGTTGCCGAGGCCGACGATGAGGCGGATGGACATAGCGGTCGCGTCAGGAAAAAGGGAATTATCGCCGAAAAGCCGGCGGCTGCGGTACGCGGGCGGGCGCGGCAGCGAGCAGGGGCCGGGAAACAAAATAAAAAACCCGCCGGCTTGCGCGCGGCGGGTTTTTCTCTGAAGGGCCTCTCCCGGCAACCGCGCAAGCGGCGGCTGAGAGAGTTCTTCAATTATTTCAATTACTTCTTCTCTTCGGCAGTCGCTTCAGCAGCAACGGCGCCGCGTGGGATCGACGAGGTGACGATGGTCAGGTTCTGGCCGTGGGTCAGCGCGGTCACGCCGGCTGGCAGCTTCAGGTCGTTGACGTGGATCGACGCACCGGCTTCCAGGTTGCCCAGGTCGACTTCGATGAACTCAGGCAGTTGGCCTGGCAGGCAGGACACGTCCAGCTCGTTCAGCACGTGCGAGATGACAGCGGCGCTCAGCTTGACGGCTGGCGAGGTCTCGGCGTTGACGAAGTGCAGGGCGACCTTGGTGTGGATCGGCTGCGAAGCATCGACGCGCTGGAAGTCAGCGTGCAGGACCAGTTGCTTGTATGCGTGCATCTGGAAGTCGCGCAGCAGGACTTGCTGGGTTGCGCCTTCAATTTCGAGGTCCAGCACGGAACCGTGGAAAGCTTCTTTCTTGAGCGCGTGCCACAGGGCGTTGCCGTCCAGGGAGATCAGGACCGGGGCTGCTGCGCCACCGTAGATGATGCCTGGGGTCTGGCCAGCCTTGCGCAGGCGGCGGCTCGCTCCGGTGCCCTGCAGGGTGCGGTTGAATGCAACTACTTTCATGTGAAACTCCATAAGTTTGGGATCGCATGCAGGATATTCCCGCCCGATTTCCCGGTTGGCCCGCCCCCGCGACCAGGGGCTGGCTTGGCTGAGCGCCCTAAAAGCACTCAAGAAAAACGAATTCTTTTACGGTACAACGGCGCGCCGGGCTTGAAGCCGGGCGCGCCGTATTTTGAAGCAAATACTGTTAGTCGACGAACAGCGACATGACCGAGTCGCCCTTGACGATACGCTTGAACGTTTCAGCCAGCAGCGGAGCACAGGTCAGCTGGCGGATCTTGCCGCAAGCCTGGCCGGCGGCGCTCAGCGGAATCGTGTCGGTCACGACCAGCTCGTCCAGCGGCGAATTCGTGATGCGCTCGATCGCAGGACCCGACAGGACCGGGTGCGTGCAGTAAGCGACAACCTTCTTGGCGCCGCGTTCCTTCAGCACCTCGGCGGCCTTCGTCAGCGTGCCGGCGGTATCGACCATGTCATCCATGATGACGCAGTTGCGGCCTTCGACTTCGCCGATGATGTTCATGACTTCCGACACGTTCGCCTTCGGGCGGCGCTTGTCGATGATCGCCAGGTCGCAGCCGAGGCGCTTGGCCAGGGCACGGGCGCGCACCACGCCGCCGACGTCCGGCGAGACGACCAGCAGGTCGTCGTAGTTGCGCTTTTGCAGGTCACCCAGCAGCAGCGGCGATGCGTAGATATTGTCGACCGGGATGTCGAAGAAGCCCTGGATCTGGTCGGCGTGCAAGTCCATGATCAGGACGCGCTCGACGCCGGCTTCTTCGAGCATGTTGGCAACGACCTTGGCCGAGATCGCGACACGCGCCGAGCGTGGGCGGCGGTCCTGGCGGGCGTAACCGAAATAAGGAATGGCGGCGGTGATGCGGCCGGCCGAGGCGCGCTTGAGGGCGTCGACCATCAGCATGATTTCCATCAGGCTGTCGTTGGTCGGAGCACAGGTCGACTGCAGGACGAAGACGTCCTTGCCGCGCACGTTCTCGTTGATTTCGACCATGACTTCGCCGTCGGAGAATTTCGAGACGACTGCCTTACCGAGAGGAATACCGAGGCTTTTTGCGACCCCTTCTGCTAGCGCCGGATTAGCGTTGCCGGTAAAAACCATCAGGTTTTCGTAAGCCATGGGAGTCCTGAGAGAAGAGCGTTGATACTTTGAAAAAGAATCAGCCGGGTGTACCGGCTGATTATGCGCTTAAAGACTGGACCGCGAGAGCGGCACCGCCTGATTTATCCGCTGGACACATACGCATCGACAGGCCGGACAAAACGAATGGCAGGGGAACAAGGATTCGAACCTTGGTATGCTGGAATCAAAATCCAGTGCCTTAACCAGCTTGGCGATTCCCCTACGCAACTTACAGCTTGCTGCAACATCTAACTGATCGTCAAATCCTGCAACAGGCAAAATTTTATTCTACAACTCATTGTTTTGCAAGAGCGATTTTAGCGGATGTTGCTTCAAGGACCGGGCTTTCCATGCTTTCCAGTTGCCGGGAACTTGCCCCACCACCTGGTCCGCCTGTGCCTCGCCGGGGACCGCGCAAAACACGCATGCTCCCGAACCAGTCATCCTTGCCGCACCATACTGCCCCAGCCATTCAATCGCCTGTGCTACCGGCGGAAATAAACGGGACGCCACTGCTTGCAAATCATTCTTCCCGAACTCACTTAACAAGTGTGCTGCAGGAAAGTCCGCTATTCTAACGGGCTTCGTATCGCGCGTCAAATCCTCAGCCGTAAAAATTGCAGGCGTGGGCACCGAGACGCCCGGTTCGATCACGACATACCAGCAATCGGGCCCCTCGACCGGCTGCATCGCCTCCCCTACTCCCTCGACAAAGGCCGTGCGGCCATAGATGAAGAACGGAATGTCCGCGCCCAGCGGCAAGCCGATCTCCATCAGCGCTTCGTCATCGAAACCGGCTCCCCACAAATGATTGGCCGCCATCAGCGCGGTAGCCGCATCGGACGAACCGCCGCCGAGTCCACCGCCCATCGGCAGGATTTTGTCGACGGCGACATCGATGCCCGGCGCGGCGCGGCCATGGCGCAGTTGAAACGCATCGGCCAGGCGGCGCAGCGCGCGCACGATCAGGTCGGATTCTTCCGGCACGCCGGGCACATCGTTCGTGCGCCGGATATCCCCATCATCGCGCACATCGAAATGCAGCGTGTCGCCGCGGTCGATCAATTGAAACACGCTTTGCAGCAGGTGATAACCGTCGGCGCGGCGGCCGACGACGTGCAGGAACAGGTTCAGCTTGGCCGGAGCCGGGCAATTGTGCAGCGAACGCATTGTCGACATCCGTTCTTCAGGCGGCCGGATCGAGGATGATCTGGATCGCCAGCTCGCCGCCGGCCGCGCCGGCGCCGCGTTCGGCAATGATATTGCGCGGCATCTGCGCGCCATCCCGGCCCGCTTGCCAGGACACGAAGCGCAGGCGCCAGCCGTCCTGGGTGAAGACACTGTTATTGGCTGGGGAAGCGACAAAGCGCTTGCCGTCAGCGCCGGTGGCATAGCCCTGCAGCCAGTCGCGCAGGCCCGACACCGGCAGCGACCAGCCGAGCGCCTGCGCGCTCAGGGTGTCGATGTCCTGCGCCGTGCGCGGCGCGCGGCCGGCCTCGGTGAGCGTCGCCTGCTGCGGCGTGACGCTGATCGTGGCGACCGTCTGCTTCAGTGGACTGAGGAAAGCCACGTCGATCTGGCCCGGGCGCTGCGACCACTCGAAGCCGCCATTGGTCGAACCGGGCTGGCCATCCTTCTGGTAAGTCACCTGCAGGCGGCCGCTGAGTTCGATGGTGTCGCGGTAGGGAGCAACGGAGGCAGCAGCGCCGGTCGTGGCGCCAGTCGTCTGGGTGGCGGTGGTGGCGCAGCCGGCGAGCGCGGCGGCAAGAACGAAAAGGGAGAGTCGGCGGAGGGTCGGCATCGGTCGCAAAAAGTGGGCAATGAAACGGCGGGCAGCGTCGCGCCCGCCGTGCTGATCGGACATTATTTCACAGCGAGAGCCGCAGGCGCGCCAGCGTGCTGCGCAGCGTGTCGTTCTGCGGATCTTTCGCGCGCGCTTCGCGCCACAGTTTCTGGGCGTCGGCCTGCTTGCCGCGCTGCCACAGCACTTCGCCCAGGTGGACGGCGATTTCGGGATCGCGGCGCAAGCCGTAGGCGCGCCGCAGGTGGGCTTCGGCGGCGTCCAGGTTACCGATGCGATATTCCACCCAGCCCATGCTGTCCATGATGAAGGGATCTTCCGGCGCCATTCCCAATGCCTTTTCGATCAGCGCGCGGGCTTCCGCGAGGCGGACGTTGCGCTCGGCCAGCGAGTAACCGAGGGCGTTATAGGCGTGGTGGTTGTCGGGCGCCAGGCGTATCACTTC
The DNA here is from genome assembly GCF_056680575.1 of Telluria sp. AIW5. Lineage (NCBI taxonomy): Bacteria > Pseudomonadati > Pseudomonadota > Betaproteobacteria > Burkholderiales > Oxalobacteraceae > Telluria > Telluria sp. AIW5. The sequence goes on from NZ_CM155289.1 coordinate 329,381, forward strand.
ACGCAGGCTTTGTTCCATCACCTCGAGGTGTCCGGTCTTTTCGGCCAGCAGCGCAAAGTCGTACAGCAGGTCCGGATTGTTCGGAAAACGGCGCGTCGCGCCCTGCATCAGGGTAAAAGCCTGCGCGTACTGGCCGGCATCGCGCAGCACTTGCGCCTCGGTGGCGGCGACCTGGGCTTGCGCAACGGGATCGCCGGGTTTCAGGGAAGCGAGCAGGCGCTGCGCGGCCGGCACGTCGCCGCCCTTGCCGAGCAGCTGGGCACGGCGCAGGCGGGCGCCGAAAGCCGCCTTTTCGTCGCCTTCGGGCAGTTTATCCAGCCAGCCGACGGCGGCCTTGATATCGCCGCGTTCCTCGGCCAGCTGCGACAAGATCAGCAAGGCCCGTGAAGGATCGCGCTCGTCTTCCGGATTGCGCCCGAGCACATCGACAAAGCGCGCGAAATAGCGCTCGGCGCTGCCCGGGTCGTTCAGCTGGGTCGACAGCACGCCCAGCGCGTACAGGGTCGTGACGTTGTCCGGTTGCTGCTTGTCGAGCAGCAGGAACTCGGTGCGCGCGGCCTCGAACTGCTTGTCGTTGACGAGCAGGCGCGCGCGCGCCGCGCGTACTTCGTGCGCATCCGGGTGCGCCGCCACGAATTTGGCCAGCAGTTCGCCCACTTGCGCCTCGTTTTCTCCCGCTTGCGCCAGCGTCAGGACGGCAATTTCAGAATCCGGTTGCAAAGCGAGTGCGGCGCGCGCCTCGCGCTGCGCCCCGGCCTTGTCGCCGCGGCTGAGCGCACCCTGGGCCAGCACCACGTGGCCCTCGAGCGTGTCGCGCCAGGGCGCGACCAGGCGCTCGAGCATGGCGGCCGCCGCGTCCTTGTCCTTGGCGCGAGAAAGCAATTGCTGCACCTGGTAGAGCATGATGCCGCGCACCTTGGCGGGCGCGCCTTCGAGGCGTTTGCGGAAAATTTCTTCTGCGTCCGAGATATTGTCGGACAGGATGACCATCCCCAGATAGTACTGGGCCGCTTCGTCCGACTGCGGGTCGAGCTGGCGCCACTGGCGCACGGCGGCCAGCGTGTCTTCCGGCTGGCGCGCGGCCAGCGCCATTTCGGCGGCGCGGCGCGCCAGGCGCGGGTCGCGCGTCTGCTGCGCCAGGCTCATCATTGTCAGGTAGGGGCCTTGCCAGTCGCCGCCGCGGAACGCGAACTCGGCGCGCAGCAACTGGTTCAGCAGCTTGCTCGTCAGCTCGACTTTCGGCAGGCGCGCTTTCTCGGCCTCGGCCGCCTTGTCCGCCGCTGCGGCCGAGGCGTCGACGACAGCCTCCGCCGCGTCGGCTGGAGCGGCAACTGCGGCGTCGCGGTCGGAGTGCCGGCCGGCGGCGCTGGCCGCGCGTTCGGCGTCCGACTGCTGCTGCGGCGCCACGGCGCACGCCGACAGCAAGCCGGAGAGGGTTACAATGACGAAAGCGTTTTTCAAGGCAAGTCCATGTGTGGAATGATGTTCGATTCTACGCCCAAGCCCCATTTCGCGTGGGCGCCGCCCTACGAATTTACAAGAATTTTGCCAGATTTTCATGCCTGAACTCCCCGAAGTAGAAGTGACCCGGCGCGGTGTCGCGCCGCACCTCGAAGGCCGCGTTGTCACGCAGGTCGTGTTCCGGCGCGAAGGCCTGCGCTGGCCCTTCCCCGCCCACCTCGCCGAATCCCTGGTCGGCCAGCGCGTCACGGGCGTTGGCCGGCGCGGCAAATACCTGCTGATCCGGTTCGACTCCGGCACGCTGATCATTCACCTCGGCATGTCCGGACACCTGCGCGTCCTGCCGCCGGGAATCGAGCCGAAAAAGCATGACCACTTCGACCTGGTCGTGGGCGATGGCGCACACACACAAGTGCTGCGCCTGCACGACCCGCGCCGCTTCGGCGCCGTGCTCTGGCATGCGCATGACGATGGCGACGTCGAAGAGCACGTCCTGCTGCGCGGCCTCGGCGTCGAGCCGCTGGAAGACAAGTTCTCGGCCGAGCTGCTGCACAAGGCAACCCGTAACCGCAGCGCGCCGATCAAGCAGGTGTTGCTGTCGGGAGACATCGTCGTTGGCGTCGGCAATATCTACGCCTGCGAAAGCCTGTTCAAGGCCGGGATCAGCCCGAAGACGCCGGCTGCGCGCATCAGCCGGGCGCGCTACGACAAGCTGGCCGCTGCCATTCGCACAATTCTGGCCGAGGCCATCGTGCAGGGCGGCAGTACCCTGAAAGACTTTATTGCCGTGAATGGTCAATCTGGCTATTTCCAGCAGACATATTTCGTCTATGATCGTGCGGGAGTGCCTTGCAGAAACTGTGGCGCGCCGGTGCGCCAGATCAAGCAGGGGCAGCGGTCGACGTTTTACTGCCCTACCTGCCAGCGCTAGGCAACATTCACCTGCAGGCGGAACCATGCAAGACATTCAGCAATACGGCGCCTGGCGCGCATCGATCGCAGCGGCGCTGGACGCGTATCGCGCGGCGCTGGCCGGCTTCGACGTGTCGGATGCGGCAACGACCCAGCGTGCGGCCCAGGCCGCGGCGCGGGTGCGCGACGACCGGCTATCGGTCGCCTTTGTCGCCGAGTTCTCGCGCGGCAAATCCGAACTGATCAACGCGATCTTCTTTGCCGACTACGGCCAGCGCATCCTGCCCTCCTCCGCCGGCCGCACGACCATGTGTCCGACCGAACTCCTGTACGACGCGGCGTACGCCCCCTGCATCCGCCTGCTGCCGATCGAAACCCGTGCGCACCAGTTATCGACCAGCGACTATCGCGACGACGCCTCTGCCTGGACCGTGCTGCCGCTCGAACTCGCTGCACCCGAGCGCATGGCCGAAGCGTTTCGCCAGGTCAGCATGACGCGCCGCGTCCCGCCCGAGGAAGCGCAGCGCTACGGCCTGTACGATCCGGCAGACCCGGAGCTGGCCGATGCGCTCGGTCCCGACGGCCTGGTCGAGATTTCGCAGTGGCGCCACGCGATCATCAACCTGCCGCACCCGCTGCTGAAACAAGGCCTGGTCATCCTCGACACGCCCGGCCTGAACGCGATCGGCACCGAGCCCGAACTGACGCTGAACCTGATCCCGAACGCGCACGCGGTGCTGTTCGTACTGGCCGCCGAGACGGGCGTGACGCGCAGCGACATCGAAGTCTGGCGTACCCATATCGGCGCCGGTCCGGGCCGCATCGTGGTGCTCAACAAGATCGATGCGATGTGGGACGCGCTGCGCAGCGACGCCGAAAACGATGCCGAGATCGCGCGCCAGCAGCATGGCGTGGCGCAGCAGCTCGGCTTGACGCCGGACCAGGTATATCCGGTGTCGGCGCAAAAGGCGCTGGTCGGACGCATCCAGGGCGATATGAATCTGTTCGAACGCAGCCGCCTGGGCGAACTGGAAGCGGCCCTGCTGCATGGCCTGATCCCGCAAAAGAAGGCGATCCTCGGCAGCGCGCTGCGCGAGGACCTGGCGGCGCTGGCGGGCGCGCAGTCGAGCGCATTGGCCTCGCGCGGGCGCGGCCTGGTCGAGCAGCTGCAGGAACTGAAAAGCCTGCGCGGCAAGAACCAGAACGTGCTGGCGCACATGATGCGGCGCATCGAGGCCGAGCGGAAGGATTTCGACGCCGGGCTGCTGCGCCTGCAGGATGCGCGCACGCGCTTTGCCAGGCTGTCGACGGAACTGTATTCGATCCTCGACATGGACGCCGTGGCGCGCCAGGCCGAAAGTGTGCGCCTGGCGCTGCACGCTTCGCGCTTTGCGACCGGCATGCGCGCCCCGGTGCGCGCCTTTTTCGAGAACGTGCGCGCCAGCCTCGATGCCGCCAGTGCGCAGGTCGTCGAGATCGGCACGCTGATGGACACGATGATGCGCGGCTTCGCCGCCGAACATGGCCTCACGATGTCGCCGCCGGTGCCGCTGTCCCTCGGCCGCTACCGCGACGAGATCGATGCGGTGGAGGCGCTCTACGTCAAGCAGTTCGGTACCGCGACCCTGCTCATGACGAGCCGCAGCACCCTGCTCGAGCGCTTTTTCGATTCGATCGTCTCGAACGTACGGCGCAGTTTCCGGGCCGCGAATGCCGATGCCGAAGGCTGGCTGAAGGTGATCATGGTGCCGCTGGAGACGCAAATCCGCCAGCACAAGGAACAGCTGCGCCACCGCCTGTCGTCGATCCAGCGCATCCACGATGCGACCGACAGCCTGGAGCAAAAGATCGCCGCCTTCGAAGCGGGCCAGGACGAACTGGAACAGCAGCGCCGGCGCCTGCTCGCGCTGAACGACGCCGTCGTCTTCGCGCTGGACGATGCTCCGCTGCGGGAGGCCGCATGAGGCGCTTGATGGAATTCGGCCTGACCGAATTCGACGACCTGGCCGACCCGACGTTTTCGCAGGCGGTCATCGACTGGCAGCGCGCCCACGGGCGCCACACGCTGCCATGGCAGAACACGCGCGACGCCTACCGGGTCTGGCTGTCCGAGATCATGCTGCAGCAGACGCAGGTGGCCGCGGTGCTCGGCTACTACGCGCGCTTCCTGGAACGCTTCCCGACCGTGCATGACCTGGCGGCGGCGCCGATCGAGGACGTGATGGCGCACTGGAGCGGGCTCGGTTACTACACGCGGGCGCGCAACCTGCATGCCTGCGCGGTGCGCGTGGTGCGCGAGTACGACGGCGTGTTTCCGGCCGACCCGGCGCTGCTGGCGGACCTGCCCGGTATCGGGCGATCGACTGCGGCGGCGATCACGGCGTTTTCGAACGGCACCCGCGCTGCGATCCTGGACGGAAACGTCAAACGCGTGTTCGCGCGCGTGTTCGGGGTCGAGGGCTATCCGGGCGAGAAGCGCATCGAGGATGGCTTGTGGCGGCGTGCCGATGCGTTGCTGCCGGTGGAGGGTATCGAGTCGTACACGCAGGGCTTGATGGACCTCGGCGCCACGCTGTGCACGCGTTCGAAGCCGGATTGCGGACGCTGTCCGCTGCAGGCGCGTTGCGTGGCGTTTGCCACGGGACGGACGGATGAACTGCCGGTGCGCAAACCGAAGAAGACGACGCCGGAGAAGCGGGCGCAGATGCTGGTCGTGATCCACGATGGCGAAGTGCTGCTCGCGCAGCGGCCGGGCAGCGGGATCTGGGGCGGTTTATTGTCGCTGCCGGAAGTGGATGGGCATGTCGGCATCGAGGTCGCACGCGATGACGGCGTGGCGCTGGCGGCAAGCCTGCGGGCGCTGGGCGAGGTCGAGGAAGTGCAGGCGCTGCTGCCGCTGGTGCACGTGTTCACGCACTACAAATTGCACATTTACCCGCACAAGGTGACGCTGGCCGGGCGCGGGGCGACGCCAGCCAATCATGTGTGGGTCAAGCTCGCGGACGTGGGTGACGCCGCCCTGCCCGCGCCGGTCAAGAAGCTGTTGCTGGAGCTTGCGCGTCCGAGTCTGTTTTAAGCGTCGGCCGATCGGGGTTGGTGGATACCGCGGAGCCAACCTTGCGCATATGGCGAACGCGTGGGCATGCCCACGCGTACGTGCCGTGAAATACCACCACATTATCGGCACCCGCCCCGTTGGCGGAGGCAGCACCGTAGGGCGGGCATGCCCACGCGTACGTGCCGTGAAATACCACCACATTATCGGCACCCGCCCCGTTGGCGGAGGCAGCACCCTAGGGTGGGCATGCCCACGCGTACGTGCCGTGAAATACCACCACATTATCGGCACCCGCCCCGTTGGCGGAGGCAGCACCGTAGGGTGGGCATGCCCACGCGTACGTGCCGTGAAATACCACCACATTATCGGCACCCGCCCCGTTGGCGGAGGCAGCACCGTAGGGCGGGCACTCGTGCCCACGCGGTACGGCGCACGATGGTCGAAACGTATCTGCGGGCTGCTGAAACGAGGATCATCCGCCGCGCCGCGTGGAGTCGGGACTCCACCCTACGTATCGTGGTCGATCAGGTGTTTCGTCCAATCAGACGGCGTACAGCGTGGGCACAATGAACTGACCCCCAAAAGTTGGACACAACTTTGGGGAGGTGTATGTCGAAGTACACAGAACAGTTCAAACACACGGTGGTTCAAGATTACTTGTCTGGTCGCGGTGGCTATCGGGCCCTGTCGCAGCGCCACGGTATGGCCAATCGCTCGTTGGTCGAGCGGTGGGTGACGGCCTATCGGCTCCATGGCGATGCTGGACTGAGGGAGAAGCGAAGCCGATATGACGCCGATTTCAAATTGTCGGTGCTGCAGCACATGTGGGAAAATCGGCTTTCCATAACCCAGACCGCTGCCCAGTTCGATATCCGCCGTCATTCGACAGTAGGAACTTGGGAGCGCGCATATCGAGAGGGCGGGGTCAAAGCGTTGACGCTACCGCCGACAAGACGAGTGAAGAAAATACCGATACCAACAAAGCCGGTCGTTCCTGCAGGCGAGGACACACGCAGCCGGGAAGAATTGCTCGTTGAGCTCGATTACCTGCGCATGGAGAATGCAGTCCTAAAAAAGTTGGATGCCTTAGTTCAAGCACGGCAGAAATCGGCCACGCCGAAAAAGCGCAAGTAGTGCAGGAACTGAGGCAGCAGTATCCAGTTGCTGGTTTGCTCAGGCTTATTGGCTTGGCACGGAGCACCTTTTATTTCCAAGTCGGCGCGCAGAAGGCTGGCGACAAGTACGAACCGCTCAAGGCGATGATCAAGGCCGAGTATGAACGCCACAAGGGCCGCTACGGCTACCGTCGTATCACGGCCGCGCTCCGCCAGCTGGGTCAGCACGTCAACCACAAGACCGTTCAGCGCCTGATGGGGGTGTTGAAACTGAAGTCGCTGGTCAGACCCAAGAAATACAAGTCATTCAGAGGCGAGGTGGGCCAGGCGGCGCCGAACGAATTGAACCGCCAGTTCGAAGCGACGGCGCCGAACGAGAAGTGGGTGACGGACGTGACCGAATTTAACGTCGCCGGCGAGAAGCTATATTTGTCGCCAGTGCTCGACCTGTACAACCGTGAGATCGTCGCTTTTGAGATGAACAGGCGCCCACCATTCGAGCTCGTGACGTCGATGCTGACAAAAGCGTTTTCCAAACTCGGTTCGGCAGACAAGCCGATGCTCCATTCCGACCAGGGGTGGCAGTACCGCATGACGGCCTATCGCCAAATGCTCAAGGAACGCGGCATGGTGCAGAGCATGTCACGCAAGGGAAACTGTCATGACAACGCAGCTATGGAAAGCTTCTTTGGCGTACTCAAGTCCGAATTTTTCTACTTGAACAAATTTGCCAGTATCGACCAGTTAGAGGCCGGCATTGTCGACTATATCCACTACTACAATCACGAGCGCATCAAGCTCAAGCTCGGCGGGCTGAGCCCTGTACAATTCAGGACTCAGCACTTGGCTGCGTAGACTTAACTGTCCAACTTTGTGGGGTCACTTCACAAGTGCCCACCCTACAGTTCGTCGAGCGAGAAGATGCGCTTGTGCTCGCGGATCGCGTAGCGGTCCGTCATGCCGGCGATATAGTCGGCGATCTTGCGCGCCTGCTTCATCGCGTCGCCCGAAGCCACCTGGTAATCCGGCGGCAGCAGCACCGGGTCCGTCATGAAGGCGTCGAACAGCTCGCGCACGATGCGGCTGGCTTTTACGCGCATGCGGTTGACCTTGAAATGACGGTACAGATTCGCGTACAGGAAGCGCTTCAATGCAGTCGTCTCGGCGCGCATCGTGTCGGAAAAACGGATCAGCGGCGGCGCAACGCGCACGTCGTCGATGCTGCCTGGAGCAGCGTCCTGCAACAGCGCGGCCGAGGTCTCGACCAGGTCGGCCGTCATCGCCGTGATCATCAGGCGGATCGTCTCGTATAGCGCGCGCCGGCCCGGCAGGCCCGGATACTGGGCCTCCACAGCCTGCCGGTGGCGCGCGAACAGGTCGACCTCCATCATCTGCTCCATGCCCAGCAGCCCCGAGCGCAGGCCGTCGTCGATGTCGTGGTTGTTGTACGCGATCTCGTCGGCGAGATTGGTCAGCTGCGCTTCCAGGCTGGGCTGGGTCTTGTCGATGAAGCGCTGGCCCAGCTCTCCCAACACACGCGCATTGTTCAGCGAGCAGTGCTTCAAAATGCCTTCGCGCGTCTCGAAGGTGAGATTGAGCCCATCGAAGGCGCCGTAGTGCTCTTCCAGATGATCCACCACGCGCAGGCTTTGCAGGTTGTGCTCGAAACCGCCGTAGTCCTTCATGCAGTCGTTGAGCACGTCCTGGCCGACGTGGCCGAAGGGCGTGTGCCCGAGGTCATGCGCCAGCGCCGTCGCTTCGACCAGGTCTTCGTTCAGGCGCAGGCTGCGCGCGAGCGTGCGGCCGATCTGCGCGACCTCGATCGAGTGCGTCAGGCGGGTGCGGAACAGGTCTCCCTCGTGGTTGAGGAACACCTGGGTCTTGTATTCGAGGCGGCGAAAGGCCGTCGAGTGGATGATGCGGTCGCGGTCGCGCTGGAACTGGCTGCGCGAGCCCGGCGCGGGTTCGTCGAAACGGCGCCCGCGCGACTTCGCCGAATGCGCGGCATAGGGGGCCAGGTTGCAGTCGAAGTCGATCACGCGCGGCTCCCTGTCAACGGACGCAGGCTTCCAGCGTGGCGCGCAGCACTTCCGGCGGCACGCTGGAGACGCTCGGGCTGCCGAGAGGTTTGAGCAGGATGAATTTGATCGCCCCGCCCTCGTTCTTCTTGTCCACTTCCATCAGCTCGATCCAGCGCGCGAGGCCGAGATCGGGGGCGACGGTCGGCAGGCCGGCGGCAGCCACCAGCCCGCGCACGCGCTCGACGGCCGCGTCGTCGATCTGGCCGAGGCGGCGCGACAGGTCGGCCGCCATCACCATGCCGCAGCCGACCGCTTCGCCATGCAGCCAGGCGCCGTAGCCGAGGCCCGCTTCGATCGCATGGCCGAAGGTGTGGCCGAAGTTGAGCACGGCGCGCAGGCCGCCCTCGCGTTCGTCCTTGCGCACGACATCGGCCTTGATCTCGCAGGAGCGCGCGATCGCGTGCGACAGCGCGGCCGGGTCGCGCGCCACCAGGCGGTCGATGTTCGCTTCGATCCAGTCGAAGAAGGCGGCATCGAGGATGGCGCCATGCTTGATCACTTCGGCCAGGCCCGCCGACAGCTCGCGCGCCGGCAAGGTGGACAGGGTACTGGTATCGGCCAGCACCGCGCGCGGCTGGTAGAAGGCGCCGATCATGTTCTTGCCGAGCGGGTGGTTGATGCCGGTCTTGCCGCCGACCGAGGAATCGACCTGGGACAGCAGGGTCGTCGGGATCTGCACGAAAGGCACGCCGCGCATGTAGCTGGCCGCGGCAAAGCCGGTCAGGTCGCCGATCACGCCGCCGCCCAGGGCGATCAGGGTCGTCTTGCGGTCGCATTTGTTGGCCAGCAGCGCGTCGAAGACGAGCATCAGCGAGCTCCAGTTCTTGTGCTCCTCGCCGTCGGGCAGGACGATCTCGACGACTTCGCGCCCGGCCGCGCGCAGCGGCGCGGCGACCTTGTCCAGGTACAGCGGCGCCACCGTCGTGTTGGTGACGATGGCCGCCTTGTTGCCGACGACCAGGCGCGCCAGTGCCGCGCCGTCGTCGATGACGCCGGGGCCGATCGCGATCGGGTAGCTGCGCTCGCCCAGATCGACGTTGAGATTGATGTGTGCCGTTTGATTCATCGATGTCGCCCTTGCGCGCCGCGAACGCGCCGAGTTGAGCGCGTCCAGCTGGTCCAAAATTGTCTGAACCATCGATTGTACGTTAGGTCGGCCGGTATCGATGACGATGTCCGCGATCTCGCGGTACAGCGGTTCGCGCTGGGCCAGCAGTTCCTCGAGTTTCCGCCTCGGGTCGGCCGTCTGCAGCAGCGGACGGTTCTTGTCGTGCGCGGTGCGTTGCAGGATGCTGCCGACGCTGGCGCGCAGGTAGATGACGGTGCCGCGTTCGGCGAGATGGGCGCGATTGGCGGCATCGAGCACGGCGCCGCCGCCCGTGGCCAGCACGATGCCGCGCTGGCTGGTGAGTTCGCGGATCATGTCCACTTCGCGCCGGCGGAAGCTCGCCTCTCCCTCGATTTCAAAAATCCACGGGATCGTAGCGCCGGTACGCGCCTCGATCGCATGGTCGGAATCGACGAAGCGCTTGTTCAGACGGCGCGCCAGCAGCCGGCCGATGGTGGTCTTGCCGGACCCCATCAGTCCGACAAGAAAGATGTTATTGCTTTTCAAATCAGGCACGATAATCACGTCGCTTAAAAAACAAACGGCCAGTACTCGCCTGGCCGTTTGTTGTTACGGTCACCCGATTACGGGCAGCTGAACGCCAGTTTAAACGGAATTGTCGTTACCACCTCGGCTGGCGTAGTTATCGTGACATTAAATGTTGCCGTGACCGGGACCGTGCACTTGTCGCCCGCAGGGTTCGAGATCGTGAACGTATGGTAGGAACCCTGGGCGCCGGCGACGTTGTTGCCGCTGACGTCGCGGCCATCGTTCGTGAGCGGGAAGATGTTTTGGACCACAGCCGGCGTGACTTCGGCAGTGCCGTTGACCATGTTCGTCACCGTGACTCGGGTGCCGACCGGCAGTGGGTTCAGGTTGATGTCGTTCAGCTGCAGCACGAAGACCTTGGAGTTGACCGCGGCCACGCCGCCCAGGTCGGTCGTTCCCGACAAGGGCGTCCCCGTGTCGCCGTTCATGAACACATTGACGGCATTGCTGCCGCTGAAGAACAGGCCGACCTTGTCGAAGATGGTGTTCGTGCCGTCGGTCGTGCTGGCGCAGACGGTCGCAAGGCCGCGACGGGTGCTGTCCGCACTGACATCCGGTCCACTGCCGGTATTGCATGGCGTTGCCGGCAAGCCGGGCGTTGCCGTGCGGGGATCCTGCATGCGGAAATCGACCTGGCAGCCGCCGTTGATGGTGATGCAGCCGCCCTTATCGGCGGAACCGACCGAACCCATGTTGGTCTGGAACACCACCGGGGTACCGTCCGGCACCGGATTGCCAAAGGCGTCGCTGATCAGGGCCTGGATGTAAGTCGCCGGTTCGGTTGGGCTGCTCTCGCGGTAGCTTTCCAGGTTCACCTTGCCGACGCTGAGCGAGAACGTGCGCTGTGTCGGCAGACCGGAGGTCACCACGACCGAATCGGACGTCGTCGAGATATCCGGCTGCGTCCCCGTGGCGGTGCCCGGCAGCGTCGCGAACACGCGGAACGTGGTCGGCGTCGCGCCGGAATTGACGGTCGTGATCACTTCGCCGTTGGCGTCGGTGCTGTCGCTGGCCTTGTTCAGGTTCACCAGCGTCGGCGACGACACGCGGAAGTTGACGAGCCGGTTCGGCAGCGCATTGCCGAACTTATCGATGACGCGGAATTTCAGGGTAGCCGTCTCCGTACGGTTGATGCCGCCCTGGCCCTGGATCACGATCGATTTGTCCGTCGGCGCCGCGCTCACGAACTGTACCGACGATGCGGCCGGCGGCGCGATCTCGATGGTCTTGCTGACTGCGGCAGCGACGCTGTTCGAGGAAACGGTAATGACATCGCTGTTGGCGCAGCCCATGTCGCGGTACACCGCTTGGGCGATGCCTTTGCTGCTCGATACACTGGCGGTCAAGGAGGCCTTGCCGGCTGCGGCGCAGGTCGAACTGAAATCGACCTTGATCGGCGCGTTGTAGCGCGCGCCGCTGGCGAGCAGCTCGACTGACAGGGTGGTGGTTTGATAGGCCGCGATTTTTTCTTCGGTCGCGCTGACCGTTCCGAACGTGAGCGGTGTGGCACCAACGGTGTAGACGCTTCGGGTGGTGACGGTCGTTGCGTCGACTTCGGCTGTGACGATCAGCTTCGCCGCGCCATCGGCCGCGAGATTGGCTGCAAGCATCTGCACGCTTGCCACGCCCTCGGCATTGGTCCGCACGTTGCCCGACGACGGCTTGAACACCGCGATGCTGGCATCCGTTGCGAAGGTGACGAACGCCCCTTCCACCGGCTTGCCGTTGGCATCCTTGACTGTGACCTGTGCCGTCAGTGGCTTGCCTTCGCTGAGGGTTGCGGCGGCCTGGCCGGCGGTGGCCAGCAAGGCCACGGTGGCGGTCGGTGTCGTGGCGACTGGCGTCGTCGGGGTGCTGCCGGTGCCGGTGCCTGTACCGGCACCCGTTCCGGACGCCGGCGGCACCGCGCCGGGATTGCCGCCGCCGCCGCCGCAGGCGGACAGGACCGCCGCGGCGACCAGGGTCAGGACCGCGGCGCGTGCGGAGGCGGCGGCAGGATTGCGGGTGGATACTTGCAGCATGTTGTTGTTCCTATTCTTTATCGGCTGTAAAAAATGCCGGAACGTCGGCAGGACGGTCCGGCACAGGTGTCGTTATCCGGTCTGGAGCGCGCCCGGCGCTCAGCGCGCCGACGTCATGCGGTCGGCGACAATCTTCGGGGTGATGAAGACCAGTAGTTCGGTCTTCGTGCTCTCGCGGCCCTGGGTCTTGAACAGGTAGCCGAGCACCGGGACGTCGCCCAGCAGCGGCACCTTGCTCACGTTGCTGCGCTCGGTCTGCTGGTAGATACCGCCCAGCACCACCGTGCCGCCGTTCTCGACCATGACCTTGGTCTTGACGTGCTGGGTGTTGATGGCAAAGCCCGCGCGCGTCTCCTCGCCCTTCGAGTCCTTGCTCACGTCCACTTCCAGCACCACGTTGCCGTCGGGCGTGATCTGGGGGATGACTTCCAGGCGCAGGTTCGCCTTCTTGAATTCGATCGAGGTCGCGCCGCTGGAGGACGCCACCTGGTAGGGCAGCTCGATGCCCTGCTCGATCACGGCCACCATCTTGTCTTCGGTGACCACACGCGGGCTGGAGATGATCTTGCCCTTGCCGTCGGCTTCCAATGCCGACAGTTCCAGGTTCAGGAAGCGGTTGTCGGCCGACGAGAACAGGGAAAAGGCGATGCTCGGGGCCGAGATGCCGCCGAGCGCGGCCGCCGGCAGGTTGACCATGGTGGTGTTGGTGTAGGCGTCGCCCTTGTCCGGGGTCTGCAGCGTGTCCTGGCCGACACCGGTCAGGTTGCCGCCGATGGCGACGCGGTTGTTGCCGCCGATGCCGTACCCCTGGTCGCCGCCGCGCACGGCGCGCATGTCGTTGAAACCGATCTTCGCACCGAGGTTGCGCGAGAAGCCATCGTTCGCTTCGACCAGGCGCGCCTCGATCAGCACCTGCTTCGAGGCGACGTCGGTCTTCTGGATCAGCATGCGGATGTCTTCGATCTTCGCGGCGATGTCGGTCACGAACAGCTGGTTCGTGCGTGGATCGATGATGGCGCTGCCGCGCTTGGACAGCACGCGGTTGCGCGTGTCGGTGGTGGCGGCACCGGTGGCGTCGAGTCCGAACACGGTACGGAAGGATTCGGCCTTCTGGTAGTTCAGCTGGAAGATTTCCGATTTCAGGGGCTCGAGGTCCGAGATCTGCGCCCGCTGTTCGAGTTCCAGCTTTTCCTTGGTCAGCAGTTCTTCTTTCGGTGCGATCCAGATGACGCTGCCGTTCTTGCGCATGTCGAGGCCCTTCGATTGCAGGATCACGTCCAGCGCCTGGTCCCAGGGCACGTCCTTCAAACGCAGGGTCAGGCTACCGGAAACCGAATCGCTGGCGATGATGTTCAGGCTCGAGATGTCGGCCACCGCCTGCAGCGCGGCGCGCACTTCGATGTTCTGGAAGTCGAAGCTGATCTTCTCGCCGCGATATCCCTGGGTGCCCTGGGCCAGCTTGTTCGGGTCTTCCTTGACCGGACGCACGGCGATCACCAGCTGGGTGTCGCTCTGGTAGACCGATTGCTCCCACTGGCCTTGCGCTTCGATGACCATGCGCACGTTGGCGCCATTGGCGCTGGTCGTGATGCGCGACACCGGGGTGCCGAAATCGGTCACGTCGAGGCGGCGGCGCAGGGTTTCCGGCAAGCCGGTGTTCATGAAATCGACCTGCACCTTGTTGCCGAGCTGGCGCACGTCGACCGGCACCGCATTGTTCGGCAGGTCGACCACGACCCGGCCTTCACCGTTGCTGCCGCGGCGGAAATCGAGGTTGCGCAGGGTCTGGCGCGGCGCGGCGGCAAGTGCCGGGGCATTCGGCGCGGGCGCTGCAAAGGCCTGGGTTGCGGCGGCGCCGGCGCCGGCCACGGTGACCACGACCGACTTGCCGTCGATCGCCGTCGAATAGGTCGCGGGACGTTTTAAATTCATCACCAGGCGCGTGCGTTCGCCGGCCTGCACCACGTTCACGCCGCGCACTTCGCCCAGGTTGATCTCCTGCACGTTCTTGCCGGTGGCGTTCGTGGTGGCGCCGAAGTCGAGCGCGATGCGCGCCGGGTTCGTGATCGCAAAGCCGAGCGGCAGTTTGGCTGGGGCGTTCTTCATCGCGATGTTGACCACCACGTTCGCGCCCTGCTGATTCGCACTGATCGATTCAATGGCATTGTCCTGGGCCTGGGCCGCGCCTGCGCCCAGCGCCAGCAATACCGGCACCAGCAGCGTACCGACCGCACGCTTCAGGTTCATCATTGCGAATGGGGTCATTTCCCGATCTCCTTACTTTGCTGCAACTCCAGCTTCGATATCCGCTCGACCCAATCGCCGCCAGCGTCCTGTACCATTTCCCGGATTTCGGTTGCGGCCGGGGTCACGCGCGTTACCTGGCCGAAGTTCTGGCCCAGGTGTTGTCCAGCCCGCACGCGGTAGACACTGCGCTCGATCTGCACCAGGGCAAAGCTGACGCCGCCCTTCTGCATCATACCGACCATCCTCATGGTGTCGAGAGGATAGTTCTCCAACGCTTCACGCGGACGATTCAGGTCCGGCTGCGCCTTATTCGGCTGCTGCGCCTGCGCGCCCGGCCCCGCCAGCTTGTCGGCGCTGAACGGATCCGGCGCCTGGGCCTGGTTGTAGGCGTAGGGCACGAATTCCTTCGACTCCGGCAGCGGTTTGACGGACGGCCTGGTTTGCGCCTTCGTCTCTTCCATCCAGGTGCGTACTTCGCGCACGTCGCTGTCGCCGCAGCCGGCCAGCAGCGTGGCCAGCAGCGCGGTCGTCAGCACGGGCGCGATCATCTTCTTCATCATGGCGTGGCCCCCGCTTTCTTGCTCTTCTTCGCCTTCAGGCGCGCCGCTTTCTGCGTGGCCAGTTCGTCGGCGTCGAGGTAGCGGAAGGTCTTGGCGATCGCTTCCAGGGTCAGGGCGCCGTCCTTGTCGGTTTTCAGGCGCATGTTGTTGAGCGTGACGATGCGCGGCAGGTGCGCCATGTCGGCTGCGAATGCGCCGAGGTCGTGATAACTGCCGGACAGTTCGATCGCGATCGGCAGTTCCGCGTAGTAGTCGCGCACCACGACCTGGTCGGGGCGGAACAGTTTGAATTGCAAGCCGCGGCCGACGCCGGCCTGGTTGATGTCGGAGAGCAGCGCGGCCATCTCGGCCTTGCTCGGCAACTGCTTTTCCAGGCGCTCGACCGACTGGTCGACCTGGACCTTCTGCGCCTGCAGTGCTTCCAGGTTCACCGCCTGCATGATTTTCGAACGGTATTCGTCGCGCAGCTTCGCTTCCTGGGTCGCGAGCGACTCCTGGGTCTCGAACTGCCCGCTCCAGTACAGGAAATAACCGGCAACGATCGCCAGCGCCATCACCCCGGCCGCGCACAGGAGGCGCGGCGCCAGCGGCCACAGGCCCGGCGGGCGGCCCTGCAAATCCCGGAATTGCGACGACAGCTCGGCGCCCAGTTGTTTCAGGTCGATGTTCATGGCTTGCTCCCTCTCGCCGCGGCGATGCCGGCCGGCGGCGCCTTGGGCTTGCCATCCTCGCCTTCTTCGTTTTCCCGGGCGCGCTTGATGGCGACGGCCAGCGTGAACTCGACCGCCTTGCGCACGATCTTGTTCTGGGTCAGCGTGGCCGCTTTCACTTCCGTCAGGTCGGGACGCTCGAGCCAGGGCGAATTGCCGGCCAGGTTGCGCAGCAGCTCGGCGACGCGCTCCTGCGACTGGGCGTAGCCGTTCAGGATCACGCGCTGGCCAGTCTGCTCGAAGGATTTCAGGTACACGCCTTCCGGCGTCTGGCGCACCAGTTCGTCGAACAGGTAAACGGGCTGGTTGCGGTCGCCCTGCAAGTCTTCCACTGCCTGTTGCCGCGATTTGAGCGCGTTGATTTCTTCCTTCAGCGTGGCGATGTCCTTGATCTTCTTGTCGAGTTCCGCGTTTTCCGTGGAGAGCGCGGCGTTGCGCTGTTCCTGGATCGCGATACGGCTGGCGTTCCAGCCGCCGACCAGCAGCACCACGGCCACGCCCAGCAGGCCGCCGAGCACCAGCATGGCGATGAAGGCCGCCTGCTTCTGTTTGCGTTTCGCTTCCCGGTGCGGGAGCAGGTTAATCCGGATCATCAGCCAAACCTCCGCAGCGCGAGGCCGCAGGCAACCACCCAGGACGGGCCCTCGGCGCGCAATTGCGCTTCGCGCAGGCCAGGGGCGAGCAGCATGCCGTCGAAAGGCGTGACGGTCGCGGTCGGGATGCGGGTGCGTCCGCCCACCAGTTCGGCGAGTCCCGGCAACTGGGCGCTGCCGCCGGCGAGCCAGATCTGGTCGACCCGGGTATAGGGCGTCGAGGTGAAGAAGAACTGGATCGCGCGCGTCACCTCCAGCGCGCTGCTTTCCAGGAAGGGAGTCAGCAGGTCGGCATTGAAATTTTCCGGCAGGTCGCCGGACTTCTTGCGCGCTTCCGCTTCTTCGTAGGCCAGGCCATAGCTGCGCACGATGTCCTGGGTCAGCGTGTTGCCGCCAAAGGCCTGCTCTTTTTCGTAGACGGTGTCGCCGTTCTGCAGCATCGACACGTGCGTGATGCCGGCGCCGATCTGGAACAGGGCGATGATCCTCTCAGCGCCGAGGGCTGCGCGCCCCGGCGCGACGCCCTCGATAGAGCGTAACAACGCGGCGCGCGCGGCATACGATTCGATGTCCATCACGGTGGCCGTCAGGCCAGCCGCTTCGGCCAGCGCCACGCGGTCCTCGACCTTTTCGCGGCGCGCGGCGGCGAGCATGACTTCCATGTCTTCCGGCGAGTTGGCAACCGGGCCGACCACGTCGAAGTCGAGGCTCACTTCATCGAGCGCGAACGGGATGTACTGGCTGGCTTCGGATTCGACCTGCACTTCCAGCTGGTCTTCGGCCATGCCGGCGGGGAGGATGATTTTCTTGGTGATGACGGCGGCCGGCGGCATGCCGAGCGCGACGTTGCGGGCGCGGGTGCCGCTTTTCTTCCAGACGCGGCGCACGGCCTCGGCAACCTGGTCGAAGTTTTCGATGTTACCGTCGACCACGGCGCCGCGCGGCAGCGCTTCGAACGCGTGGCGCTCCAGGCGCAGGACGCCCTTGCCGGCATCGGCCAGCTCGACCAGGCGCAGGCCCGTCGTACTGATGTCCAGGCCGGCAAGCGGCGGGCTCGACTTTCCGAACAAGGAACCCAGATTGATCACGCGCGTACTCCCTCAGCTGCGGCCTGCTGTGTGCAGGCCTATCCATTCAACGCCCGCGTGCGGGAAAAATCTTCTGGTAAAAACTCAAGTCACTGCACATATATGAGGCACCACGTTAAATCGTAGCGACAATAATGCGCCCCGACAAGATATTTCTACACTGGAACATTACAATCCGGCGGGGACGCCACACTCTGATATTCCCTTGGTAATACCCCTTGTCATGCAGGCCACAAATGCCGCAGTTACCACCCCTTCGGCTGAGCTTGCGCCACCGCAGAAAGGGGTGCCTTATAATGAGGCGGATCAACATAGTGAGTCAGCATGAAATCTTCCCAAACGACGAATAAGCCCGCACCGAACAAATACAGCCCCAAGCGCCTGGTCCTGATGGCCTTTGCCGCGCTCGCCGGGCTCGCCCTGGTCGGCGTGCTGGTCGTGGTATTCGCGCTGGCGATGGCCTACCCGAACCTGCCGGCCCTCGACACCATCACCGACTACCGCCCGAAGATGCCGCTGCGGATTTTTACCGCCGATAACGTCCTCATCGGCGAGTTCGGCGAGGAGCGCCGCACCCTGGTGCGCTTCAAGGACATCCCGGACGTGATGAAAAAGGCCGTGCTCTCGATCGAGGACGATCGTTTCTACCAGCACGGCGGCGTCGACTACATGGGCGTGCTGCGCGCGGCCCTGCACAACGCCACCGGCGCCGGCGCGCGCCAGGGCGCCTCGACCATCACGCAGCAGGTCGCGCGCAACTTCTTCCTGTCTTCCGAGCAGACCCTGAAACGCAAGGCCTACGAGGCGCTGCTGGCCTGGAAGATCGAAAAGAACCTGAGCAAGGACCAGATCCTCGAGGTCTACATGAACCAGATCTACCTGGGCCAGCGCGCCTTCGGCTTCCAGTCGGCGGCCCAGATCTATTTCGGCAAGAACCTGCGCGACATCAGCGTGGCGGAAGCGGCCATGCTGGCCGGCCTGCCGAAAGCGCCGTCTGCCTACAATCCGGTCGTGAATCCAACCCGCGCCCGCACGCGCCAGCAGTACATCCTGCAGCGCATGCATTCGCTCGGCTACATCACGGACGCCCAGTTCGAGACCGCGAAGAACGAAGAACTCAAGGTCAAGACGGACAGCACGGCCTTTGGGGTGCACGCCGAATACGTGGCCGAGATGGCGCGCCAGCTGGTGTATGAACAATTTAAAGAAGACACCTATACGCGCGGCCTGAACGTGTTCACCACGATCACGAAAGCCGACCAGGATGCCGCTTACCTCGCCCTGCGCCGCGGCGTGATGGATTACGAGCGCCGCCACCCCTACCGCGGCCCCGAATCGTATATCGACATCCCGAACGACAAGACCGAAGCCGACGAGGCCATCGAAGCGGAGCTGGCCGAAAAGCCGGACAGCGACGACATCGTCGCCGCCGTCGTGCTGCAAGCCTCGCCTTCTTCCGTTACCGCTGTGCTGGCCTCGGGCGACGAGATCAAGATGACCGGTCCCGGCCTGTCGTTCGCATCGAGCTGGCTGTCGACGAAAGCGGCGCCGAATCGCCGCATCCGCCGCGGCGCACTGATTCGCGTGACGCAGGAGGGCGGCGCCGACTGGAAGATCACGCAGATGCCGGAAGTGGAGTCGGCCTTTGTTGCGGCCAACACGGACGACGGCGCGATCCGCGCGCTGGTCGGTGGTTTCGACTACAACCGGAATAAATTCAACCACGTGACGCAAGCCTGGCGCCAGCCGGGTTCCTCGTTCAAGCCATTCATCTATTCCGCTTCGCTCGAACGCGGCCTGTCGCCATCGACCCTGATCAACGACGCGCCGATTTCCTTCGACGCCGGCCAGACCGGCGGCCAGGCCTGGGAGCCGAAGAACTACGACGCCAAGTATGAAGGCCCGATGACGATGCGGCGCGGCCTGACGAAATCGAAGAACATGATTTCGATCCGCATCCTGAACCGCATCGGCGCGCGCTACGGCCAGGAATACGCGACCCGCTTCGGCTTCGACCCGGAAAAGAACCCGCCGTATTTGACGCTGGCGCTGGGCGCCGGCGCGACCACGCCGCTGCAGATGGCCGGCGCCTACGCGGTGTTCGCCAACGGCGGCTACCGCATCAGCCCTTACCTGATTTCGAAGGTGACCGACAGCGCCGGCAAGGTGTTATCGGAAGCGCGTCCTGAGCGTGCCGGCAACGAAGCGACGCGCGTGATCGACGCCCGCAACGCCTTCCTCATGGACAGCATGCTCAAGGACGTGGCGCGTTACGGCACCGCGGCCAAGGCGCAGGCGGCGCTCAAGCGCCCCGACATCGGCGGCAAGACCGGCACCACCAACGACTCGATCGACGCCTGGTTCGCCGGCTACCAGCCGAAGGTGGTGGGGATTGCCTGGATGGGTTATGACCAGCCCAAGAACCTGGGCAACCGGGAAACCGGCGGCGGCCTCGCGTTGCCGATCTGGATCGGCTACATGCAGACGGCGCTCAAGGGCGTGCCGGTCGAAGAGCGTGCGGTGCCGCCGGGCCTGATCATGGCCAATGGCGAGTACTACTATGCCGAGAACCCGCCGGGGACGGGCGTGCAGTCGCTGGATGTGGGAACGACGCCGGCGCCGGCGCAGCAGAAGGCGCAGGACGCGGTGAGGAATGAGTTGTTTTAAGTAGATTGAAAGAATATTTCGTCGGACGCTCGTCCATGAAATATTCTTTCACGATTTTTATGCCGGTACGCGTGGGCATGCCCACGCGTCCAACGCCCGCCGTTCGAACATTCAATAACGGCCTTACCCCACCTTGACCGGCGCCCCGCCCTGCTGCGTGGCCACATCCGACAGCGCCGCGAAGAACTCCGAATCGTCGCGCGTATTGCGCCACTCGTCGCCGACGCGCTTGTAATGAAAACCGCCTGAACGCGCCGCCAGCCACATTTCCTGCAGCGGCGCCTGGCTGTTGACGATGATCTTCGTGCCGTTGTCGATGAACTCGATCTCGAGCACGTTGCCGTTGCGCTTGCACTCGACGTCGACCACGTCCTGGTCGTTCAGCTTGTCGAAACAGGTTTCGATGCGGTTCAGCGTCGAATCGGCCAGGTCCAAAAATTCGGATTCGGTCATGCTACACTCCAAGGTCTTAATCAAACCGTGATTCTAATCGTGAAGTCACCTACCGCGCTTCCCCTTGTTGCCGCGCCTGCCCTGGCCCTTACCCTGGCCCTCGCCGGCTGCGGCCAGACCGGTCCGCTGTACATGCCGAAACCACCCGCCAGGCCTGCAGCAGCGCCAGTCAAACCCGTGACACCGATCGTCGCGCCTGCCTCGGAAGCCGCACCGGCGCCGGTCCAGGTCCAGGTCCCGACGCCTGTCCCCGCCCCCGTCCCCGTCAAATAAGAGATTCATGTCGCACTTCACGTACCAAGATGGCGTCCTGCACGCCGAGCGCACCCCTTTGTCCCGCGTTGCCGAAGAGTTCGGGACGCCAACTTACGTCTACTCGAAAGCGGCGCTGCTGCAGAACTTCGCGGCCTACGCCGACGCCTGCAAGGGCCGCGACGCGCTGGTCTGCTATGCGATGAAGGCCAATTCGAACCTGGCCATCCTCGACCTGCTGGCGCGCGAAGGCGCCGGCTTCGACATCGTCTCGGGCGGCGAACTGCTGCGCGTGATCGCGGCCGGCGGAGATCCGGGCAAGGTGATCTTCTCGGGCGTGGGCAAGACCGAGGGCGAAATGCGCCTGGCCCTGGAGAAGGGCATCCTGTGCTTCAATGTCGAGTCGATTCCGGAACTGCACCGCCTGAACGATGTCGCCGCCAGCATGGGCAAGCGCGCTCCGGTCTCGCTGCGCGTGAACCCGAACGTCGACGCCAAGACCCACCCGTATATCGCGACCGGCCTGAAAGCCAACAAGTTCGGCGTCGCCTTCGATGACGCGCTCGACACTTACCGCGCAGCCGCCGCGCTGCCCAACCTGGACGTGGTCGGCATCGACTGCCACATCGGTTCGCAACTGCTGGACGACGCGCCGCTGCTGGAAGCACTCGACAAACTGATCGAACTGATCGACACGCTGGACGGCGAAGGCATCCACATCCACCACCTCGACATCGGCGGCGGCGTTGGCGTCGACTATGGCGCGGCCGGCGAGAAGCCGCCGGTGCCGGTCGGCGACTATCTCGCCCGCCTGTTCGCGCGCATCGATGCCTGGCGCGCCGAGCGCCACGACGGGCGCGCCGTGAAGGTGATCTTCGAGCCGGGCCGCTCGATCGTGGCCAGCACCGGCGTGCTGCTCACCTCCGTCGAATTCCTGAAGCCGGGCGTGGAAAAGAACTTCTGCATCATCGACGCCGCCATGAACGACATGATGCGCCCGACCCTGTACGGCGCCTGGATGGACATGAAGCCGGTGACCCAGCGCGAAGGCGACAAGGCGGTGTACGACATCGTCGGCCCGATCTGCGAATCGGGCGACTGGCTGGCGCGCGAACGCGAATTATCGGTGCAGCCGGGCGACCTGCTGGCGATGATGAGCGCCGGCGCCTATGGCATGACGATGGCCTCGAACTACAACACGCGCGGCCGCGCGGCCGAGATCATGGTCGATGGCGACGCAATGCACGTGATTCGCCAGCGCGAAAATCCGGCGGACTTGTTTGCGCTGGAATCGATGCTGAAATAGGCGCGCCGCCTTGGCGCGCCGCCTTGGCGCGCCGTCGCCGCTTGAGGACGAAAAAAAACCGCGCCGTTGACGAGGGCGCGGTTTTTTTATGGGCGGAGCTTAATTGCTCAGCAAGACCTGGGCAATGACGCCGGTAGCGATGGCGGCCAGCACGTAGTCGTTGCCGGCGCGGACCCAGTGATGGCCCCGCGGCGGCGCGCTCAAGTGGCGGGCGCGCCAGTCGCTGACGACGTAGCGGGTGCTGCGGTACTCCTTGCTCAGGCGCTGGCCACGGCGCATGTCGTGGCGGGGGCCGCCGCCGCGGACGTCGTCGCGGTGATACTGGCGGGCGTCGTAGTGATCGTTGCGGTCGTTGCGGTCATTGTCCCGCTGATGGGCCTGGAAGTTCCGGTCGTTATGCTCGTAACGATCATTGCCATGGTCACCGCCTTGGGCAAAAGCGCTGCCGCTGGCGGCGACGCTCAGGGCGATGAGTGCGGATGCGATCAGTTTGGTGTTCATTGTCGTTCCTTTCGATGTAACGCTGGGACTGCGTCAATGGAGCCATTACATCGCGAATCGGACCGAACAGGTGAGGCGAAGCCGTAAGGAACGCTACCAGATGTTTCAACCAGTAAATACACTCCGGGTTCAGGCGCGCAGCGTTGCCCGCGTTTTGACCCGGCTCCAGTAGATCCGCATCCCCAGCAGCAGCGCCACGATCACCAGGAACAGCGTCGGCTGTGCCAGGTTGTTCTTGGCCGCCTTCATCCACCAGAAGTGCAGCACCGCAAGCGGCGCGATCAGGTAGATCAGGCGGTGCAGCC
Organism: Telluria sp. AIW5; assembly: GCF_056680575.1. Taxonomy (NCBI): domain Bacteria; kingdom Pseudomonadati; phylum Pseudomonadota; class Betaproteobacteria; order Burkholderiales; family Oxalobacteraceae; genus Telluria; species Telluria sp. AIW5. The sequence goes on from NZ_CM155289.1 coordinate 352,368, forward strand.
ATTGCCAGCGCTTGCCGCCCAGGCGGCGAATCATTGCATTCGTGCTGGTCGCCGCCAGTGGGATCAGCAGCACGAAGGCGGTAAAACCGACCAGGATGAAGGGACGTTTCGCCACATCGCGCAGCATCGCCGCGATGTCGAAGAAATGATCGAACCAGAAGAAGGCGATGAAGTGCAGCAGCGCGTAGAAAAAGGTGAACAGGCCGAGCATGCGCCGCAATTTCAGCAGCCAGTTCCAGCCCGACAAGCGCCGCACCGGCGTCACCGCCAGCGTCAGGCACAGCATGTACAGTGCCCAGTCGCCGGTCTGGTGGGTGATGAATTCGAGCGGCTCGACCAGGTCGCCTTTGAACACCAGCCAGGCTCCGCGCAGGAAGGGCAGCAGCGCGGCCACGAACACCGCCGCCTTGATGAGCGAGATCTGTTTTGAATTGGGAGTAGCCGCCATCGTTCAAAAAAATTTTTTCAGGTCCATGCCGGCGTACAGCGAGGCCACTTCCGGATAGCCATTGAACATGAGCGTCTCGCGCTTTTTCTTGAAGAAGCCGTCTTCGCCAATCCGACGTTCGCTCGCCTGCGACCAGCGCGGATGGTCGACCTTCGGGTTCACGTTCGAGTAAAAGCCGTATTCGGAGGGCGCAGAGACGTTCCAGGCCGTCTTCGGCTGGTCGCGCGTAAAACGAATGCGCACGATCGACTTGGCCGACTTGAAACCGTATTTCCAGGGCACGACGACGCGCACCGGCGCGCCGTTCTGGTTCGGCAGCACCTGCCCATACATGCCGACGGTGAGCAGCGCCAGCGGGTGCATGGCCTCGTCCATGCGCAGGCCTTCCACGTAGGGCCAGTCGAGCACGCCGCTGCGCAAGCCCGGCATCTGCTTCGGGTCGGCCAGGGTCGTGAATTCGACATATTTCGCGTTGCCGTTCGGCTCGACATGCTTGATCAGGTTCGACAGCGAATAGCCGACCCATGGAATCACCATCGACCAGCCTTCGACGCAGCGCAGCCGGTAGACGCGCTCTTCCAGCGGCGCCAGTTTGGTCAGGCTGTCGATGTCGAGGCGCATCGGCTTTTTGATTTCGCCCTCGATCGACACGGTCCAGGGCCGCGGGCGCAGCGTGTGCGCGTTCTCGGCCGGATCGCCCTTGTCCAGGCCGAACTCGTAGTAATTGTTGTAGCTGGAGACGTCCTTGAAGGCGGTACGCGGCTCGGTCGTCGAGAAGGCGGGATTGGCTTTCGCCGCCAGCTTCTGCCCTGCGGATGCCTGGGCGAAGGCTTCGCGATTCGCCATCTCCCACAGCGCACTGCCGGCGACGGCGCCGACCGCCATGCGGGCGATGAATTTGCGCCGCTCCTCGTACACCTCGCGCGGCGTGATTTCGGACGATAACGGCGGATTCGCGCCGTCGCGGTTGGATTTGATGAGCATCGCTTACTCCGCAGGCAATTGATCCCTTACCTTACACGATTTCGTCAAATTCACATGCCGCGTTGCGCGATGTTACAACTGAGTTACAACTCTCCGTAGGAATGCAGACCCGACAGGAACATGTTGACCCCAAGGAAGGCGAAGGTCGTCACCAGCAGGCCCACCACGGCCCACCAGGCCGCCACGCGTCCGCGCAGTCCGGACATCAAGCGCATGTGCAGCCAGGCTGCGTAATTGAGCCAGACGATCAGCGCCCAGGTCTCTTTCGGGTCCCACGACCAGTAGCCGCCCCAGGCCTCGGCCGCCCACAGCGCGCCGAGAATGGTGGCGACCGTGAAGAAGGCGAAGCCGACGGAAATCGACTTGTACATGACGTCGTCGAGCACTTCCAGCGCAGGCAGGCGGTCGGCCAGGATGCCGTGCGATTTCAGCAGATAGGCGGTGCCCACCATCGCCGCCAGCGAGAAGGTGCCGTAGCCAATGAAGTTGGCCGGCACGTGGATCTTCATCCACCAGCTTTGCAGCGCCGGCACCAGCGGTTGAATGGCGGCGGCGTCGCGCGAGACCGTGTACCACAGCAAAAAGCCCACGGCCGCGCCGATCACCAGCAGGACAAAAGCGCCGAGCTGGCGCGTGGCGTAGCGTTCCTCGTAATACAGGTAAAACAGCGCCGTGATCATCGCGAACAGGATGAAGACCTCGTACAGGTTCGATACCGGGATGTGGCCGACGTCGGCGCCGATCAGGTAACTTTCGTACCAGCGCACCATCATGCCCGTGAAACCGAGCACCACCGCCGCCCAGCACAGGCGCGAGCCGATCGCCGCGCCGAACGGCGAACGGGCCAGCAAGCCGATCCAGTAGAACAGGGTCGAGAACGCGAACATCGCGCTCATCCACAGGATGGCCGACTGGCTCGACAGCATGTATTTGAGGAAGAATTTCTGGTCGGCGCTGGCGAGCGCGCCGCCGTACAGCGACACCGCCCACAGCGACAGCAAGGCGATCAGCGGAATCAGCCAGCGCACCGGCTTCCAGTGCCAGCCGAGGGCGGCAAAGGTCGGCGCGGCCAGCAGCAGGATCGCGCGCTCGTAGCCGTCCATGTAGCCGGCGTAACGGTTCAAGGCGAACAGCACGGCGGCCAGCAGGCCGGCGCCGAACAGCCAGTCGACCGTGCCCAGGCTGCGGAAATAGCCGGGCGCTTCCTTGTAGGCCACGCCGGGATTGTGTCGGGATGCTTCCATGTCGTCTCCTGTGCCGGGTTCGGCAACGCTGCCAGCTTACGCCGATTGCGGCAGCTTGGCTGCCAGCTCATCGAACTCTTTTTCGAAATCCATTGTTTTGCGCTGGGTACTCATCGCCATCAGGGCGTGCGCGCCATGATCGTTCCCGCGGACCCAGATCCACAAACGCCGCTCGCGAATATAAAACATGGCAAAAATGCCCGCAATCAGCAGCACGCAACCCAGATAGACGATCTTCTTGCCCGGCGAACGGGTCACCTGCAGCACCGAGGCCTTCACTTCATGGAACTCGTCGAGCTGCAGGTAGACCGGGGCGCCGTAAAAGAAGCTGTCCGATAAAGCGTTCGTCGCCAGCTGCAGGAAGCGCGCATGGGTATCGTTGCCTTCGATCGGAGGCGCGCCGTCGCGTGCGCGCGCAGCCTGCCACAGTTCCCACAATACTCCGTTGAGCATCTTGATGAAGACGGCGGCCGCTTTTTCCTGCTCGGCTGCCGGGATCTTTTCCAGGAACTGGGCCACCGCGACAAACCCGCCCGGCGTGCCCTCGCCGGCGAACATGCCGAGCGTGCGCTCGGCCGACTCGCGCAGCTGGCCGGCAAACTCGGCGCCGCCCTTCTGCCCCTGCGCCATCGTGCGCGCGGCATAGCGGCGCGCGGCCTCGGCACGCAAGGCCGGGTCGGCCAGCGCCGCGCGCAGGCGCATCCATTCGCGCACGCTGTAGGCGTCGTCGGCCGGGATGCGCAGGAAACGGAAAGCCTCCGACGGGCTGGAGCGCACGCCGGCCAGGTAGACCTGGGAACCTTCGAGCGTGACCGGCTGCATGTAGTTCAGGAATTCCTTCGCCTGGCCGGTCTGGTCGCGCAGCTTGTATTGCACGCTGGGGCCGACGTTTTTCAGGTCCTTGCTGCCGGCATGCTTGCCGGCCGAGCCCGAGGCCTTGTCCAGGGTCGCGGCGAACTGTTCGTTGAGCGTTTGCCCTTTCGCGACAGCCCGCACGTCATTGCCGGAGGTATTTTCGACGTTGAACGGACGGAAGCCCGACCATTCGACGGAATAGGTGGTGCCGGCCGCTTTGAGTTCGGTGGCGCCATTGACTTCGCCGGCGATCGGGAAGGCCCGCGCGTCGGCGCCCGCCATCGGGAAGCCGGTCAGTTTCAGGCGGCTGCCGCCATCCTCGAAGCTCGACTGGTAGACAGCGACACCCTTGTAGATCAGCGGCGCGTTCACCTTGATCGTCGCCGGGAAGGTTTTGTTCGCTTCGCGGTCGTGGACGACGACGTCGCTGGCGAACAGTTTCGGCATGCCGGTCGAGTAGAACTCGATGTGGAATTTTTTCAGCTCGAGATCAAAAGGCAGTTCCTGCAGCAGCGAGCCGGTCGCCTGCGCGATGCTGGCGACGCGCCCCGTCTGCCCTTCGGCGAGGAGGATGTTGCCCCGATAGGTCGGGTTCGAGACACTGAGGCGGTGCTGGGCCGGCACGTCGGCGATCAGGCCGCCGCCGGTGTACGGGGTCTTACCGAGGAACCACTGCTGCAAGCGGATAGGCAGTTCGGAATCGAGCATGCCGCCCAGCAGGATCACGATGATGGCCGTGTGCGCGAAGATATAGCCGAACTTGTTGCCGGCGCCCTTCTTTGCCGCGACCAGGGTGCCGTGTTCCTTCTCGACGATTTTCACTTTGTAGCCGGCGTGGCCGAGGCGCAGCGCACTTTGCTCGGCCAGCGCGCGGGCGCCGAGCGGCGCCGTCCATTCGGCCTTGTGGTGGAAATTGCGCAGCGAGTCTTCGCGCACCGACTCGCGCCAGCTGCGCATGTCGCGCATCATCTTCGGCGCATTGCGGATCAGGCACAGGCTGGTCGAGACGATCAGCACCAGCAGGATCAGCAGGAACCACCAGTTGGTGTAGACGGTGTAGAGGCCGAATTTGCGGAACACCTCATACCAGAACGGTCCGAACTGGTTGATATAGTTCGGCATGATGTCGCCCTGGCGCAGCACGGTGCCGATGATGGCGGCGATCGCCAGCAGCACCAGCAGGCTGATCGCAAAGCGCATCGACGACACCAGCTCGACGGTCTCGGCCAGCCAGGAGCGGCGCGTCCTGATTTCAATTCCGGTGGTGCTCATGGTTCTACCAACTTCCTCGTGCAGCATGGTTTCCAGCTAGTGTGCAGCAAAAAGGGCGCCAGCTCGCGCTGCCGCCCTTTTTTCGTTACGTCGTCATACAAAGAGCGCCTGATACAGCCCTCAGGGCAAGGCGCATCGTCGAAGACAGTACGCTAGTACGGCGAGACGAATGCAACGCAGCCATGAGGGCTGTATCGGGCGCTCAACGCAGGCCGGCGATGTAGTCGGCTACTGCCTTCATTTCGGCGTCCGACAGGCGCTGCGCCAGCGTCGTCATTTGGGGGCTGTTGGTGCGTCCGCCCTGACGGAAAGCGGTCAGCTGGGCCACCGTGTAATCCTGCTGCTGGCCGGCCAGGCGCGGATACTGCACCGGGATGCCGGCGCCGGCGGCGCCATGGCAGCTGGCGCAGGCGGCAACGCCCTTGTCCGCAATGCCGCCGCGGTAGATCTTGCGGCCCAGTTCGATCGTGTCCTTGTTCTTCGCGGCGCCCTGCTTGGCTTTCTGCACGCCGAGGTAGGCGGCGACGTTGCGCTTTTCCTCGTCGGTGAGCATCTTGGCGTAGGTGGTCATGATCGGATTCACGCGCTGCGGCGTCGTGAAGTCGACCAGCTGCTTGTGGGTGTAGGCTTCGATCTGGTTCGACAGCTTCGGGTTCGCTGCGATGGTCGAGTTGCCGTTGGCGCCATGGCAGGACAGGCAGGCCGGCAAGCCGCGTGCGGTGTCGCCGCTTTCGTACAGGGTGGCGCCTTTGGCGGCGTCGGGTTTGGCGGGGCGCTGCGCTTCGGCTGCGCCAGCGACATTGCTGAGAGCCAGGGTTGCAACCAACAACGATTTCACGAACACCGCGTTAGCGGACGGTACAGACACACGATTCATTCGAGCACCCTGAAAAAGTCGACAACAGATTTGTAATTACAACGGCCTGACCGGCGCCCTTGACAGGGGCAGCCCATACAATTAATAACCCCTTATTGTACAATAGCTTTGTTTCCCCATTGCTTCATTTCATTGCCTTTTTCACCTCTTCCCCATGTCCAAACTCTGGCAAGCCCGCTTCTTCACGACCGTCAATCAACTGCGCGATCTCCCCAACACCGTGGTGCCCGAGATCGCCTTTGCCGGCCGTTCCAACGCGGGCAAGTCGACCGCGATTAATATCCTGACCAACCAGAAGGGTCTCGCGTTCGCGTCCAAGACCCCTGGCCGCACCCAGCACATCAACTATTTCTCGATCGGCGGCGCCCACGTCGCCCAGCACCGCAAGGACCCGACCATCGTCGACGAAATCCGCGCCCTGCTGGTCGACTTGCCGGGCTATGGCTATGCGGAAGTGTCGGGCAATGCCAAGCTGCACTGGCAGAAGCTGCTGGGCGATTATGTCCAGCGGCGCGAACAGCTCGCGGCCCTGGTGCTGATCATGGATTCGCGCCGCCCGTTCACCGACCTCGACACGCAGATGCTCGAATGGTTCGCCCCGACCGGCAAGCCGATCCACTGCATCCTCACCAAGGCCGATAAGCTCAACCGCAACGAGCAGACCAACGCGTTGCGCGAAGCGAAAGGCGTGCTCGAGAGCTATGTCGACGAAGAGGGCCAGGGTTTCCCGTTCACCGTGCAGCTGTTCTCGGCCCTGAAACGCATCGGCATCGAAGAAGCGGACGCCAAGATCCAGCAGCTGGTGGGCCTGGATATCGAGCCGGAAGAAGCGGAAGAAGCAGACGCAGCAGACGCAGCAGGCGACAACGATGCCGGCACCGGCGCAGGCACGGACCCCGACCAATCCTGAAGAAAGCGACCACGATGAGTTCCATCATTACCGGCCAGTACCCCGCCACCCGCATGCGCCGCATGCGCCGCGATCCGTTCTCGCGTGCCCTGATGCGCGAAAACACCGTCACCGCATCCGACCTGATCTATCCGGTCTTCATCCTCGACGGCGAGAACCAGCGCCAGCAGGTGGCCTCGATGCCGGGCGTGGAACGCGTGTCGGTCGACCTGTTGATGGGCGTGGCCGAGGAATGCGTGGCACTCGGGATTCCCGTGCTGGCGCTGTTCCCGGTGATCGATGCCTCGCTGAAAACCTATGACGGCGTGGAAGCGACCAACCCCGACGGCCTGGTGCCGCGCGCGGTCAGAAGGCTCAAGCAACAGTTTCCGCAGCTGGGCATCCTGACCGACGTCGCACTCGACCCGTACACCACCCATGGCCAGGACGGCCTGCCGGACGAGACCGGCTACATCGTCAACGAAAAAACGATCGCCATGCTGACCCGCCAGGCGCTCGCCCAGGCCGAGGCCGGTGTCGATATCGTCGCGCCATCGGACATGATGGACGGACGCATGGGCGTGATCCGCAATGCGTTGGAAGAAAAAGGCTTCATCCACACCCGCCTGATGGCCTATTCGGCGAAATATGCGTCGGCCTTCTACGGCCCCTTCCGCGACGCCGTCGGCTCTGCCGCCAACCTCGGCAAGGCCGACAAGAATACCTACCAGATGGATCCGGCGAATATCGACGAGGCCCTGCGCGAAGTGGCGCTCGATCTCGCCGAGGGCGCCGACATGGTGATGGTCAAGCCGGGCATGCCCTACCTCGACGTGGTGCGCCGCGTGAAGGACGAATTCAAGGTGCCGACTTTTGCTTACCAGGTCAGCGGCGAATACGCGATGCTGAAGGCGGCCGCGCTGAACGGCTGGCTCGATCATGACAAGGTCATGATGGAATCGATGATGGCCTTCAAACGCGCGGGCGCAGATGGCGTGCTGACGTATTTTGCGCTGGATGTGGCGAGGAAGCTGAAGGCGGGCGGGTAAGGTTGTCGTTGCCCCATAAAAAAACCGTGCCGAGGCACGGTTTTTTATGTGCGTTGGTCCGGGATCAACGCTGACCCTGTGCGGCGTGTGCGAACGCGTGGGCACGCCCACCCTACGTTACGCGGCGGCCACGTCATCAAATAGAGCTAGCGGTTCGCTGGCGGCTTGTATTCCGGGAACATTTCCTTCATCAGGAAAGCCTGCAATTCCGCCGTATCCTTCACCCGCGCGCTCATCGTGATGACTTTGCCCAGGCGGTGCGAATCCCATTCGAAGTCGCCGGTCTTTTCGCGGCGGATCAGCTCGATCATTTTCTTGACGACCGCCGTCTCGATGTCCGGTTCGCTGCCCTGCTCCACCGTGGCCGAGGTCAGCCAGCGGCGCTTGAAGCTGGGGTTCCAGCCGCGGAACTTCAGGTCCATGCTGTGGAAGGTTTTGTTCGAGATCGAGAACACGCCGCCACTCTCATTGGCGTCGTCGCGCCCGCGCTTGTTGATCGCGGCGATGTTCGCCAGCGCCGTGCGGCTGCCGCGCGCGGCTTCGCTTTCTTCGGTCGAAGTGCTCGGGTCGGTGGCGCCTCTGGCCTGGCGGCGCTTGGCGATGTATTCCGTCATGTCCATGTCCGGCGGAATCTCTTCGCGCTTCGGCTCCGGCGGCGGCTCGACCTTGGCCACCTCGACCGGTTTTTCGTCCGGCAAGGTGATGGTATTGGGCAGGCGTACGACGCGCGGCGTCGTCGGGCGCGGCGTGGTCTTCGATGGTTTGGTGGGCGTGCGCACCGTCGATTTTTGCGGCGGCGGCTTGGCCGGGTTCGACAGCGGCGCTACATACACGACTTCGCTGCCGTCGGGCGGGCGGGCTTTCTTTTCCAGCTTTTTTGGCTGATAAAAATACAGCGCGACCAGCAGCAAGTGCAGCAGGATCGTGATGGCGAGACCCAGGCGATTCGTGCGCCGGTCGCCATATTGCGGCACGCCCTGGCCCGGCATGGGCTGCCCGCAATGTTCGCAAACATCGCTGTGCTCCGCGTAAATATGGGAATGGTCACGCAAGTTCAAATAGCACTTTCCTGGGAAACCGGTGAGCGAAATCCGGCCGAGTGCGAAGTCTACCCGGTTTGGGTCTCCTTCGCACGGCCGCCTTTTGCACACAGCTTACAGGCCACTCATCCTGATGGTTGTTACAGGATGTTTCAGCCGATCCGCGCTTGGGGGAATTTGACCGGCTCGAGCTGGCCATGGCCGGCGTCGGGGTCGGCTTGCGCTTCGGCTTCCGCCGCCGCCACATCGTCGTCGGTCATCGGGCCGGTGCCGCTGTACTTGTCGAGGTAGAGGTAGATGACGGGCGTGATGTAGAGCGTGATCACCTGCGAGAAGATCAGGCCGCCTACCACGGCCAGGCCCAGCGGCTGGCGCAGTTCGGCGCCGGCGCCGATGCCCAGCGCGATCGGCAGCGCGCCCATCATCGCGGCCAGCGTCGTCATCAGGATCGGACGGAAACGCAGGATACACGCTTCGCGAATCGCTTCGCCCGGCGTCATGCCGGCATTGCGCTGGGCGTCGAGGGCGAAGTCGATCATCATGATCGCGTTCTTTTTCACGATACCGATCAGCATCAGGATGCCGATCATCGCGATCAGGGTCAGGTCCTTGTTGAAGATCCACAGCGTGAGCAAGGCCCCGACCGCCGCCGACGGCAGGCCGGCCAGAATCGTCAGCGGGTGGATATAGCTCTCGTACAGGCAGCCGAGCAGCACGTAGATGACGCCGATCGCGGTGATGATGAGGATCAGCTGGCTCGACTGCGTGTCCTGGAACACGGCCGCGTCGCCGCCATACTGCGTGATGACGGACGCCGGCAGCTTCATGTCGCGGCCCATCTGTTCGATCGCCGCGGTGGCGTCGCCCAGCGGTACGCCCGGCGCCAGGTTGAAGGCCAGCGTGATCGCCTGCAACTGCCCCTGGTGGTTGATCGCGATCGGGCCGACCGTGCGGCGCACGCTCGCAAAGCTCGACAGTTTTACCAGCTGGCCCGATTTTGCGCGTACCGACACCTTCGACAAGGCATCGTCGTAATAGCGGTCGGCTGCGGCCGCTTCCAGGATCACGTAATAGCTGGCCGCGCTCGAATAGATGGTCGAGACCTGGCGCTCGCCGAACGTGGCGTACAGCACGGTGCGCACGTCGGCCATCTGCACGCCGAGCAGCGCCGCCTTGTCGCGGTCGATGTCGAGGGTCGCTTGCAGGCCGCGGTTCTGCGAGTCGCTGGTGACGTCGCGGAATTTCGGGTCGGCGCGCATGCGCTCGAGGAACTGGTCGGCCCACCCGCCGATTTCGCCGCCGGACACGCTTTGCAGCGAGTACTGGTAGCGGCTCTTGCTCGGGCGTCCGCCCAGCTGCAGGTTCTGCACCGGCGCCATGTACACCTGAATACCGGCGATGTTGCGCGTCGCCTTGCGCAGTTCGTCCTGCACTTCCGCGATGGCCGGGCGCTTGCTGCGCGGCACCAGCACCAGGAACATGCGGCCGCTGTTGCCGCCGCCGGTGAACGAGGTCACGCTCTCCACGCTCTTATTCGCGCGCATCACGTCGACGACCTTGTTCTGCAGTTCCAGCAGGCGTGCCGACGAGGTGTCTTCGGCCGTTTCGACGGTCACGCGCAGCTGGCCCAGGTCTTCTTCGGGGAAGAAGCCTTTTGGCATGGTCGAGTACAGGAAGATCGTCAGCACCAGGGTGCCCAGCGCCAGCATCAGGACCACGAAGCGGTGGCGCAGCGCGATGTCGAGGGTGCGGGCATAGCCGTCGCGCACGCTCGTAAACATCGCCTCGAAGCGGCGGCCGACCCAGGACATTTCATGCGGCTCGACGTGGCCGCCGCCCTTCAGCAGGCGCGAGCACAGCATCGGCACCAGGGTCAGCGATACGGCCGCCGAGACCAGCACGGCAAGACCCACCATCACCGCGAATTCGCGGAACAGCAGGCCGATCACGCCCGGCATGAAGAAGATCGGAATAAACACGGCGACCAGCGAAATCGAGATCGAGATAATCGTAAAACCCATCTCGCGCGAACCGACGAGGGCCGCGTGGAAAGGCTTTTTACCCAGTTCCATGTGGCGCACGATGTTTTCCAGCACCACGATCGCATCGTCGACCACCAGGCCGACAGCCAGCGTAATGCCCAGCAATGAAATATTGTCGAGGCTGTAGCCGAAGGCATACAGCAGCGACAACGCACCCAGCAGCGAGATCGGCACGGTGACGGCGGGAATCAGGGTGGCGGTCAGGCGGTGCAGGAACAGGAAGATGACCAGGATGACCAGCACGATGGTGCCGGCCAGCGTGATGTTGACGTCGTGGATTGCTTCGCGGATCGAGACCGAGCGGTCGTTGACCAGGCTGATCTTGATCGAGGCCGGCAATTGCTGTTCGAATTTCGGCAGCAGGGCGCGCACCGCGTCGACCACCTGCACGGTGTTCGCGTTCGGCTGGCGCTGCACCATCAGCACGATCGAGCGCTCGCCGTTCAGGCTGCCGGCCGCCTTGACGGACTGGTAGCTATCCTCGACTTGCGCCACGTCCTGCAGGCGTACCGGCATGCCGTCGCGGGTGGCGATGATCAATTTGGCGAAATCGGCCGCCTTCATCAGCTGGGCGCCGCCCTGGATGGTGAGCGTTTGCGCCGGACCGTCGAGCACGCCCAGCGGCGCATTCGAGTTGGCGGCGCGCAGTGCGGTCGCCAGTTCGTCCATCGAGATATTGCGCGCGTTCATCAGGTCGGACTTGGCGCGCACGCGCACGGCGAAACGCTTCTGGCCGTTGACGCTGACCTGGGCGATGCCCGGCAGGGTCGAGATCGCCGGCGAGATCATGTTCTCGGCGTAGTCGTTCAGTTCTGCCAGGCTCATCGAGGGCGAGGTCATGTGCGCGAACAGGATCGGGGCGTCGGCCGGATTGACCTTGCGGTAGGACGGCAAGTCCGTCATTTCCAGCGGCAGCTGGCGCTGGGCGCCCAGCAGCGCCGCCTGGACGTCGACGGCGGCCTTGTCGACATCGATTTTGGTGTCGAATTCCAGCGTCAGCGAGGTGTTGCCCTGGGTGCTGGTCGAAGTGATGAGCTTGATGCCGGCGATCGTCGAGAACTGCTTCTCGAGCGGCAGCGCGACCGACGAGGCCATCGTCTCCGGGCTCGCGCCCGGCAGGTTGGCGTTGACGTTGATGACCGGCGTGTTATAGCTCGGAAGCGCCGCCACCGGGATGTGCATGTAGGCCAGCACGCCGACCAGCACCAGGCTGATCGACAACAGCACGGCCATGACCGGACGGCGGATACACAGTTCGGACAAATTCATGCCGCTTTATCCTTTCCCGCTTGGGACACACCTTGCGAACCTTGCGTGCCTTGCGGCTTCGCGCCTGCCACCGGGGCGCCGGCCGACCGGACTTTCCCGCCCGGGCGCAGGTTCTGCTTGCCTTCGGTAATCACCTGCTCGTTGCCGGCGAGACCGGTCACGGCGGCATTCAGGCCGAACGCATACTGGCGTGCAATCGGCACCTGGCGCGCGGTGCCATCCTTCTCCATGACGTAGACGAAGGTGCCCTGGGCGTTGATGATAATCGCATTTTGCGGAATCACCACGGCGTCCTTGATCGTGCGCACCGTCACGCGCGTGTTCACGTATTGCCCCGGCCACAGCAGGCCGTCGCTGTTGCCGAACTGCGCTTTCACGCGGATGGTGCCGCTGGTCGGGTCAACCGTGTTGTCGACAAAACTGAGTTCGCCGCTGACTGGCTTGGCATCGCCGCCGGTGCTTGCTTCCACGGTCACTTTACCCTGCTTCTGGGCGGCCAGCAGCGAGCCGAGGTTCGCTTCCGGCAGCGTGAAGGCGACGTCGATCGGGTCGAGCTGGGTGACGGTGGTGAGCGAGGTGGCCGGCTGGACCAGGCTGCCCGGATAGACGTTGATGGCGCCGACGCGGCCGGCCATCGGCGCGCGGATGCTGGTGTAGCTGGCGTTGACCTGGCGGGCGCGCACGGCGGCGCTGCTGGCGGCCAGGGCGGCGCGGGCGCCTTCGACCTGGCTTTTCAGGGTGTCGACGGCGCTCTGCGCCAGGAATTTCTGGGCAACCAGGTCCTGGCTGCGCTTGTACTGGCGCTCGAGGTCGGCGAGGGTCGCGCGGCCGCGCGCCACGTCCGCTTCGGCCTGGGCCACGCTGGCGCGGTCGCTGCGGTCGTCCAGCGAGAACATCAGCTGGCCCGCTTTCACGAACTGGCCTTCCTTGATGTGGACTTCCCGGATCGTGCTCGTCGTTTGCGGACGCAGGTCGACGGTGCGCTGCGGCGTGACGGTGCCGTTCGCGGCCACGTCGACACCGACATCCTGGCGCTGCGGCGTGATCACGTTGACGGTGGTCGGCGGCTGGGCCCCGCCCTTGCCGCCCGCGCCGCCACGTGCGCTTTCCGCTTCGGCATGGGCGCCCCGGTTCATGTACCAGGCGCCGCCTGCCCCAGCGGCCACGAGGATGGCGATCAGTGCGAGAGTGTTCTTTTTCATTCAGGTCCCTTACCGCGCGTGTCGGCGGCTTTATCAGTCAATAGGTGCGATGAGGTGGATTAATCAGTATGACAGCTGCATGTGACAGCGCCAGAGTGAGGCGCTTATTTTCCGGGATAGTACTCCGGCAGCATTAACGTCACTTCCAGGCCGCCGTCGGGATGGTTCGCCAGCGCGATGCTGCCGCCGTGCTGTTCGGCGATGTTGCGGGCGATCGTCAGGCCCAATCCCGTACCGCCCGATTCGCGCGAGCGCGAAGTTTCGACGCGATAAAACGGGTCGAACACACGGGTTTGTTCTGCCTGCGGAATGCCGGGTCCGGCGTCGCGCACGCGGATGCGCGCCGCGCCGTTCACGCGGTCGGCCGTCACTTGCGCCTGCTGGCCGTATTTCACCGCGTTGTCGATCAGGTTGCCCAAGCAGCGGCGCAGGTCGAGCGGACGGCCCAGCAGCGCCATGCCCGAGCGGCCGGACAGCGTGACGGCCTGGCTGGCGTCGGCGGCATCGTCGCAGACGGAGTCGAGCAGCGAATCGAGGTCGATACACTGCATGCTTTCGGTGGTGTCCATGCTGCGCGCCAGGTCGAGTCCTTCGCGCACCATCGCCTGCATCGCCGACAGGTCGCCGATCAGGCGCTCCTGCAGTTCGCTGTCCGACACTTTTTCCAGGCGCAGGCGCATGCGCGTGAGCGGCGTCTGCAGGTCGTGGGTGATCGCGGCCAGCATTTGCGTGCGCTGGAAGATGTACTGGCGGATGCGCGCCTGCATCGCATTGAAGGCGGCGCTGGCCTGGCGGATTTCGCTCGCCCCCGTGAGGTCGAGCGGCGCGCGGTTGATGTCGTTGCCGAGGTCCTGCGCGGCCTGCGCCAGCTGCTTCAACGGACGGGTCGTCATGCGCGCGACCAGGTAAGCCAGGATGGCGATGCTGACAAAAAACAGCGCCAGCACGGCGCGGTAATCGGTCTCGGCGGCGACGAGCGAGCGCGGCGGCAGCACCGCCAGGTGCAATTGCTCGCCGTCGCGCAGGCGCACGTTCAGGCTTTCACAGGCGCCGCGCCATTCGGCGCTGAGCAGGCCGTACAGCAGCGGCATGCGCGGCGGATGGGCACATGCCGCCGGCGGCGTCAGCGCGGCAGCGATCTGGTAGCCCTTGCCGAGGCGGTCGGACAGGGTTTTCGCGAAGGTCGTCGTCTGGGTGGCGGACGGGTGCGGCGCGCCGGTTTCGAGCAGCAGGCCGGGACGGTTGGCAACGCCGAGATAGGCGCGCCGGGCCGAGGTCGGCACGATCTCGGTTGCCATGATGAGTTGCTCGGCACGTTCGATCAGGTTCTGGTCGCGCGCGCGCTCGAGCACGCGCTGGCGCTCGACGTCGGCCAGCCACTGGGTCAGCGCGGCCGATATCAAAATACCGAGGAGCAGGGTTGCAAAGACACGGCCCGTCATCGAGCCGAGGAACGCTTTCACGTGGTCGGCTCCACGGTTACCTGGCCGGCCAGCACGTAGCCGCCGTTACGCACGGTCTTGATAATTTGCGGCATGCGCGCGTCTTCGCCCAGCTTCTGGCGCAGGCGGCTGATCTGGATGTCGATCGAGCGGTCGAACGGATCGGCGTCGCGGCCTTGCGTGAGGTTCAGCAGCTGGTCGCGGTTCAGGACGCGGTTCGGGTGCTCGAGGAAGACGCGCAGCAGGCGGAATTCGGCGCCCGAGAGCATGATCACCATGCCGTCGGGATTGAGCAGGTGGCGTGCGGTGAGGTCGAGCGTCCAGCCGGAAAAACGCATCTGCTGGACGTTCTCGGCCGGGGCGTTGGACGGCATCGCATGCGAGCGGCGCAGCACGCTGCGGATGCGCGCCAGCAGTTCGCGCGGCTCGAAGGGTTTCGGTAAATAATCGTCGGCGCCCATCTCGAGGCCGAGGATGCGGTCGAGCGGCTCGTTTCTCGCCGTGAGCATGATCACCGGCAGGCTGGAGGTGGCGCGCAGCTTGCGGCACAGCGTCAGGCCGTCGTCGCCCGGCAGGTTCAGGTCGAGCACGATCAGGTCGGGGCGCGACTCGTCGAGGATCTTCCACATCGCGACGCCGTCGGCGGCGGCCAGCGCGCGGTAGCCGTTCGACTCGAGGTAGTCGGCCAGCAGCTGGCGGATGTCGCGGTCGTCGTCGACGATGAGGATGGTAGAGGGATTATCCATGGCTGCGATTATCCTTGCTTCTATCGGGCATGAACAGCGTGTTTGTATCCGTATGTATATGAAATAACGAAGGAAACATATTGATACAAAGAGTGTGGCAGGGGACACGCTGGGCTTACATTTATTCGCGATGATAGATCCCGTGCAGAGACAAGTTGATGCACACAACCGACTGACTCACACACCCAAGAGGACCTGGAAATGAACACGATTCGCAAAAATGTCTTGATCGCCCTGGCCGCCTTCGGCATCGCCGGCGCCGCTGTCGCCCAGACCGCCGCCGTGCAGCCAACGCAAGGCCGTCATGCCCACGCCGTCAGCGCCGAACAGCGTGCAGCCTTCAAAGCCGAGCACCAGGCCAGGCGCGCCGAACGCCAGGCGCAACATGCCGCCAAACTGCGTGCCGAGTTGAAGCTGACGGCGCAGCAGGAACCGGCCTTCGCCGCCTTCCTGGCAGCGGGCAAGCCGGCCCAGCGCCAGGACGTCCATGCCGGCGCCGACCGCGCGAAGCTCGCCGCCCTGTCCGCGCCCCAACGCCTGCAGCAGCGCATCGAGCGCCAGAAGCAGCGCACCGCCCGCATGGAGGCACGCCTGGCCGCCCTGAACAACCTGTACGCCGTGCTGACGCCGGAACAGAAACAGGTGCTGGATAGCAAAGCGATGCGCTTCGGCGGCAGGCATCGCGGTCACCGCCGCCACGGCGGCGAGCGCGGCGCCGCCGTGCAAAGCTGATCGGTTTTACGCAGTACGAAAAAGGAGGCTTCGGCCTCCTTTTTTTCGTCTTGCGGCGCTATTGAGCGGACCCAAGGGCCAGGTTTGCCTTGATGCGGCTCGCCCCCGATGGGCCGATATGCCGCCCGCTGTGCGCCCGCATCATTCCAGCCGCGACAGCGATCCCAGGAATTTGCGTGCATCCTGGTAGCCGATGACGCGGCTGTCGCCGATCTCGCGGCCCTGGGCGTCGAAGAAGATGATGCCCGGCGGCCCAAACAAACCAAACCGTTTCAGCATCGCCTTGTCGGCGGCATCGTTGGCGGTCACGTCCACTTGCAGCAGCAGCGTATTCGTCAGTTTCGCCTGCACGGCCGGGTCGACAAAGGTCAGCTTTTCCATTTCCTTGCACGAGACGCACCAGTCGGCATAGAAGTCGAGCATGGCCGTCTTGCCGCTGTTCGCGGCGAGCGCCGCATCGAGGTCGGCGACGGTCTTGACGCGCTGGAAAGCCAGCGCATGCTTCGGCGTACCAGTCAGATGCGCCAGCGGGGCCAGCGGATCGCGTCCGCCCGTCGCTGCGCCGACCAGCTGCAGCGCGCCGAGGATGCCGAATGCCAGGCCGCAGGCCATCGCCGCCCAGTGCCCGCGCCGGCTCAGCAAATACACGCCATAGCCGAGCAGCAGGGCCGCCCACGACAGCATCTGCAGCAGCAGCGGCAGCACCGGCGACACCAGCCACAGCGCCATGCCCAGCATCAGCACGCCGAAGAAACGTTTGACGGTTTCCATCCAGGCGCCCGCGCGCGGCAGCAGCGAGCCGGCCGACACGCCGACCAGCAGCAGCGGGATGCTCATGCCGATCGCCATCGAGAACAGCGCGGCGCCGCCGACCAGCACGTCGCGCGTCTGGCTGATGTAGACCAGGGCGCCGGCCAGCGGCGCGGCCACGCAGGGGCCGACGATCAGGGCGGAGATCGCGCCCATGACGAACACGCCGGCCAGCTTGCCGGACGCCTGGCGGTTCGACGCGCCTGCCAGCCTGCTTTGCATCGCCGCCGGTACCTGCAGCTCATACAAGCCGAACATCGACATCGCCATCGCGACGATCAACAGGGCAAACGCGCCCAGCACCCAGGGATTCTGCAGGGCCGCGGCCAGTCCTTCCCCGACCAGGCCGGCGGCGACGCCGAGCGCCGTGTAGACGATCGCCATTCCGAGCGAATAGGTCACCGACAGCAGCAGGCCGCGCGAGCGCTTTGTCTTGCCGCCCTCGCCCACGACGATGGACGACAGGATCGGCACCATCGGCAGCACGCAAGGGGTAAACGCGAGACCCAGGCCGAGCAGGGCGAAGGCGGGAACGATGGCGAGCAGGCGGCCGCCTTGCAGGATGGCGTCGATGCCGGCCATTTCGGAGGGAGCGGCGGCCCTGTTCGGCGGCGCGGGATTGCCGGGTGGCGCCTGATTGCCCCCTGAGGCGGCGGGTGCTGCGGGGCTGGCTGCGGGGTCGCTGCTTCGAGCAATGGACGAGGCGGGGTTAGCCGGCCCTTCGCTGAGCGGCGCGGAGGACAGTCCGATCGATGCAGGCGGCTGCTGCGCGCTCGCGCCGATCGGCAGCGGCGGCGTGGACACCGCGCCGCCGGCCGTCAGGGGCGCGCTGTGTTGTTGCGGCGGATAGCACAGGCCGGCGTCGGCGCAGCCCTGGCTGGTGGCCTCCAGCGTGAATGCGCTGCCGCTCTCGACGGGAATGCGGATCGTCACGGTGCCGTGATAGGTCTCGACGTTTTTCTCGAAGGTCTGGTCGTACTTGACCTTGCCCGGCGGGATCTGCGGCTCGCCCAGCTTCGCCCCGCTTGCCGTAAATTTAAAACGCTCGCGGTACATGTAGTAGCCGTCGGCGATCGTGTAGGTCACGACGGCGGTACGTTCGCCGTCCATGCGCGCGGAGAACTTGAAAGCCTGCGCCGGGTCGAGGAAATCCTGGGCGCGGCTCGGTACAGCGAACAGCGTGATGGACACGAACAGCAGCGTCAGCGCAGCCAGCAGGCGCATGGGCGCTTCACGAAAACGGGTGATGAACATGACTTCCTTTGATGAACACGGCGCAGCAGAATGGTACACCGGCCGTGTGCGGAGGGGGAATGTGACCGCGAAGGGCTCCCTCCCCGCTTGCGTACAGGCGAAAAAAAACCAGGCACGAGGCCTGGTTCTTTTATTCGCACGAAGCGATTACTCAGCGGTCGGAGCGTCGTCAGCCGAGGTGACTTCCGGACGATCCAGCAGTTCGACATACGCCATAGGCGCGTTGTCGCCCACGCGGAAACCCATTTTCAGGATGCGCAGGTAGCCGCCGTTACGGTTGGCGTAACGTGGGCCGAGTTCGGCGAACAGCTTCTGCACCATTTCGCGGTCGCGCAGGCGGGCGAATGCCAGGCGCTTGTTTGCCAGCGTGTCGGTCTTGCCCAGGGTCAGGATCGGCTCGATGACGCGACGCAGTTCCTTGGCTTTTGGCACGGTGGTTTTGATGGCTTCATGACGCAGCAGGGAAACGGTCATGTTGCGCAGCATGGCGAGACGGTGGGACGAAGTACGGTTCAGCTTGCGAAGGCCGTGACGGTGACGCATGGTAATTCCTTTCGAGTGTATAAAATCCAGTTCTTCGATCGTTCATGCAAATGCATGACCGCGGACCGGTTATTAAGGGTTAAGACTATCCGGACAACGGTGTCCGGATAGGTAGAGCAAATTACTTTTCCAGACCAGCAGGAGGCCAGTTTTCCAGCTTCATGCCCAGGGTCAGGCCGCGCGAAGCAAGAACTTCCTTGATTTCGTTGAGCGACTTGCGGCCCAGGTTCGGCGTCTTGAGCAGTTCGTTTTCCGAACGCTGGATCAGGTCGCCGATGTAGTAGATGTTTTCTGCTTTCAGGCAGTTTGCCGAACGGACCGTCAGCTCCAGGTCGTCGACCGGACGCAGCAGGATCGGATCGACCAGCGGAGCACGCGATGGCGCTTCGGCGGCGGCTTCCGTGCCTTCCAGGGCAGCGAACACGTTCAGCTGGTCAACCAGCACGCGTGCCGACTGGCGGATCGCCTCTTCCGGGGTGATGACGCCGTTGGTCTCGATGTTGATGATCAGCTTGTCGAGGTCGGTACGCTGTTCGACACGGGCCGATTCCACTGCGTACGAAACGCGGCGCACTGGCGAGAACGAAGCGTCCAGGATGATGCGGCCGATCGTCTTGTTCGTGTCTTCCGACAGGCGACGCACGTTACCTGGCACATAGCCACGGCCTTTTTCGACCTTGATCTGCATGTCCAGCTTGCCACCGGCGGTCAGGTGAGCGATCACGTGATCCGGGTTGACCAGTTCCACATCATGCGGCAGATCGATGTCCGATGCCAGCACGGCGCCTTCGCCTTCCTTTTTCAGGGTCAGGGTCACGGAGTCACGGTTGTGCACCTTGAACACGACGCCCTTCAGGTTCAGCAGCAGGTCGACGACGTCTTCCTGCACGCCGTCGAGCGACGAGTACTCGTGCACGACGCCGGCGATGGTGACTTCGGTCGGCGCGTAGCCGATCATCGACGACAGCAGGACGCGACGCAGGGCATTGCCCAGCGTGTGGCCATAGCCGCGCTCGAATGGCTCCATCACGACTTTGGCGTGACCGGCACCGAGTGCTTCGACATCGATGATACGTGGCTTCAACAAACTATTTTGCATGAAATGTCCTTTTCAATACCCTCGGCTCGTTACACCGATAAGGCTGATGGCATGTTTAAGAATTCTTGGAAATACAAACGCCCGCTCGGTGAAGAGCGGGCGACATAGCCGACTAACGATTAACGCGAGTACAGTTCGACGATCAGTGCTTCGTTGACGTCGGCGGCGATCTCGTTACGCTCTGGGAACGAACGGAAGGTGCCTTCCATCTTCTTGGCGTCAACCGACACCCAGCTCGGCATGCCGATCTGTTCTGCCAGCGACAGCGCTTCGACGATACGCACTTGCTTCTTCGCCTTTTCGCGAACGGCGATGACGTCGCCGGTCTTGACAGCGTACGAAGCGATGTTCACGACGTTACCGTTCACGGTGAACGCCTTGTGGCTCACCAGCTGGCGCGCTTCAGCGCGGGTCGAGCCGAAGCCCATGCGGTAGGTGACGTTGTCCAGGCGCGATTCCAGCAGCTTGAGCAGGGTTTCGCCGGTGTTGCCTTTTTTACGCGACGCTTCTGCGAAGTAGCGGCGGAACTGGCGCTCGAGGATACCGTACATGCGCTTGACCTTCTGCTTTTCGCGCAGCTGGTTGCCGTAGTCCGAGGTGCGGGCACCCGACTTGACGCCGTGCTGGCCTGGCTTGACGTCCAGTTTGCACTTCGAGTCGAGCGAGCGGCGTGCGCTCTTGAGGAACAGGTCAGTGCCTTCACGGCGCGACAGTTTTGCTTTTGGTCCGATATAACGTGCCACGTTGAATCCTTTGATGTATTAATCACGCCCCAGAGGCATCCCGAGGATGCGACAGGCGCTAGTCCGACCCATTGATGAGCGGACGTGGCTGAAAACATCACCCCGAGCGAAAGCCAGAGGCGACAACAGCCGGGCAGTATACCCGAATTCGGGCAACTGCACCGGCATTTACTTCTACGACGGCGCCAAGGCGCTCGTCCTAAAACAACAGGGCTACCGCAGCAGCCCGGCTGAATTTAGATACGACGACGCTTTGGAGGACGGCAGCCGTTGTGCGGAACTGGCGTCACGTCCTGGATCTCGGTGATCTTGATACCCAGGTTGTTCAGTGCGCGGACAGCCGATTCACGGCCTGGGCCTGGGCCCTTGATGCGCACTTCCAGGTTCTTCACGCCGCTTTCCTGTGCGACCTTGCCGGCTGCTTCAGCAGCGACCTGAGCCGCGAACGGGGTCGATTTACGCGAGCCTTTGAAGCCTGCGCCACCCGACGTTGCCCACGACAGGGCGTTGCCCTGGCGGTCGGTGATCGTGATGATCGTGTTGTTGAACGAAGCGTGGACGTGGGCGATGCCCTCAGCCACGTTCTTCTTGACTTTCTTGCGGACGCGCGCTGCTGCTGCGCTGCTTTGTTGCTTGGCCATGGTCGGTTCCTAGATTATTTCTTCAACGATTGAGCGGCCTTGCGCGGACCTTTGCGGGTACGTGCATTGGTGCGGGTACGCTGACCGCGCACTGGCAGACCCTTACGGTGACGCATGCCGCGGTAGCAACCCAGATCCATCAGACGCTTGATGTTCATGGACAGTTCGCGGCGCAGGTCGCCTTCCACGACAAACTTCGCGACTTCGTCACGCAGCTTCTCGAGTTCGTTGTCGTCCAGGTCCTTGACCTTCTTGTTGGTCGCGATACCAGTCGCGTCGCAGATTTTCTGCGAACGTGGACGGCCAACACCGTAGATCGCCGTCAGGCCGATAACAGTGTGCTGATGATTTGGGATGTTAACCCCTGCAATACGTGCCATTCGTTATTCCTCTTAACCTTGACGCTGCTTGTGACGCGGCTCGACGCAGATCACGCGGACCACGCCCTTGCGCTTGATGATCTTGCAGTTGCGGCAGATCCGCTTGACTGAAGCATTAACTTTCATTTTGTACTCTCTTCCTGGTGAGTTTACTTAATATTTTTTACTTGGTGCGGAATACGATGCGCGCCCGGGACAAGTCATACGGCGTCAACTCGACCGTTACCTTGTCGCCCGGGAGGATGCGGATATAGTTCATCCGCATTTTACCCGAGATATGCCCCAGGACCACATGCCCGTTTTCCAGCTTTACGCGAAATGTCGCATTTGGGAGATTCTCGAGAATCTCGCCTTGCATTTGGATGACGTCGTCTTTTGCCATTCGGTCTCTTCACTCCCCGCTTATCGCGTCGGAATTCCGCCCTTGAAATTCGCCTTGCGCAGCAGCGATTCATATTGCTGCGACATGACGTAGTTCTGCACTTGTGCCATGAAGTCCATCGTTACTACCACGATGATCAGGAGCGAGGTGCCGCCGAAATAGAAAGGAACTTTCCAGAACGACTGCAGGAACTCCGGCACCAGGCACACGAGGGTGATGTAGACCGCACCAGCCAGGGTCAGGCGCATCAGGATCTTGTCGATATAGCGAGCGGTCTGGTCGCCTGGGCGAATGCCCGGGACAAACGCGCCGCTCTTCTTCAAGTTGTCCGCCGTTTCCTTGCTGTTGAATACCAGCGCGGTATAGAAGAAGCAGAAGAAGATGATCGCCACCGCATACAGCAACGCGTGGATCGGCTCACCGGCACCAAGCGACGCAGCCAGGTCCTTCAGGAAGCCGATGAACGGGCCGCTGGAGTCCTTGCCTCGCGTGTACCAGTCCACGATCGTCGCCGGGAACAGGATGATCGAGGAGGCGAAGATCGGCGGGATCACGCCGGCCATGTTCAGCTTCAGGGGCAGGTGGCTGGTTTGGCCACCGTACACCTTGTTGCCGACCTGGCGCTTGGCGTAATTCACGAGGATCTTGCGCTGTCCACGCTCAACGAACACGACCGCATACGTCACCAACACCACCAGGATAACGATGAAGATCGCGGCGATGCTGCTGATCGAACCGTTCGACACCAGGGTGAACAAGCCACCCAGCGCCGCCGGCAGACCGGCTGCGATACCGGCAAAAATAATGATCGAAATGCCGTTGCCGAGGCCACGTTCGGTAATCTGCTCGCCCAGCCACATGAGGAACATGGTGCCGGTCAAGAGGGTCACGACCGTAACGAAGCGGAAGCCCATGCCTGGGTCGATCACGAGGCCCTGCTGGGCTTCGAGCGCGACGGCGATGCCGAACGCCTGGAACAGAGCCAGTGCCACCGTGAAGTAACGGGTGTACTGGGTGATCTTGCGGCGCCCTGCTTCGCCCTCTTTCTTCAGCGCTTCGAGCTGTGGCGAGACGATCGACCCCAGCTGCATGATGATCGAAGCCGAAATGTAGGGCATGATCCCGAGTGCGAACACGGTAAAGCGGGACAAGGCACCACCCGAGAACATGTTGAACATGCCCAGGATGCCGCCTTCGTTCTGCTTGAACAGCGACGCTAACGCAATCGGGTCAATCCCGGGAACCGGGATATGGGCACCGATGCGGTACACGACCAACGCGCCAAGCAAAAACCACAACCGACCCCAGGGGAAGCCGGCAGCGGCACTTTTACCAAGTTGTGAATTAGTCGCCAATTTTTGCTCCGATCAGGCAGCGATCGCTTTAAGCGACCGAACCGCCAGCTGCTTCGATGGCCGCTTTCGCGCCCGCGGTCGCCTTCAGGCCCTTGAGGTTCACCGCTTTGGTGATCTCGCCCGACAGGATGACGCGCACGTCGCGCGCCAGCACCGACAGGATGCCTGCTTGCTTGAGCACCATGATGTCGACATCGCCGACGGCCAGGTTGTTCAGGTCCGACAGACGCACTTCAGCCTTGAACGTTGCGTTCAGCGACTTGAAGCCACGCTTAGGCAGACGACGCTGCAGAGGCATCTGACCGCCTTCGAAGCCGACTTTGTGGAAACCGCCCGAACGCGACTTCTGACCCTTGTGACCGCGACCGGCGGTCTTGCCCAGGCCGGAGCCGATACCGCGGCCGACGCGACGCTTGTAGTGCTTGGCGCCGTCAGCTGGTTGAATGGTATTCAATTCCATTGTTTTCTCCGTTAGGTAAGCCCGAAGGCTTACCCGACTACTTTAACGAGGTACGAGACTTTGTTGATCATGCCACGCACCGACGGGGTGTCCTGCAACTCGGAAACCGAGTTGACGCGACGCAGACCCAGACCACGCACCGTAGCGCGGTGATCCTGACGGGTGCCGATCAGGCCCTTGACCAGTTGTACTTTGATGGTGTTTGCCATTGTCTTCACCTTAACCGATGATGTCTTCGACCGACTTGCCACGCTTGGCGGCGATGTCGGACGCGGTGCTCATCTTCGACAGACCGTCGAGGGTAGCGCGCACCAGGTTGTATGGATTCGACGAGCCGGTCGACTTGGCGACGACGTCGGTGACGCCCATCACTTCGAAGATAGCGCGCATTGCGCCACCAGCGATGACGCCGGTACCAGGCTTAGCTGGCATCATCATGACGCGCGAGGCGCCGTGACGACCCGAAACGGTGTGGTGCAGGGTACCGTTCTTGAGGGGCACCTTGATCAGGTTGCGGCGGGCTTCTTCCATCGCTTTTTGCACGCCGACTGGAACTTCCTTCGACTTGCCTTTACCCATGCCGATGCGGCCATCGCCGTCACCGACAACGGTCAGCGCTGCAAAACCCATGATACGACCACCCTTGACCACTTTGGTCACGCGGTTGATCGCGATCATTTTTTCGCGCATGCCATCATCCGGCTTGTCGCTTGCCATTTTCGCTTGCATTTTTGCCATGACGATTCTTCCTTAGAACTTCAGACCGGCTTCACGCGCGGCTTCCGCCAGCGCCTTCACACGACCGTGGTAACGGAAACCGGAGCGGTCGAACGCCACTTCGGTGATCCCTGCTTGCAGTGCTTTCTCTGCGACGCGCTTGCCAACCAGGGCAGCAGCGGCAGCGTTGCCGCCCTTGCCGCTTTGACCTGCCAGTTCGGCGCGCACGTCTGCTTCCAGCGTCGAAGCCGAAACCAGGACCTTCGCATCCGGGCTGATCAGGTTCGCATAGATGTGCAGATTGGTGCGGTGAACCGACAGACGGTTCACGCCCTGCTGCGCGATCTTGATGCGGGTTTGGCGTCCGCGGCGTAGACGCGATTCTTTCTTGTCCATCGTCAGCTCCGATTATTTCTTCTTGGTTTCTTTAAGCTTCACCACTTCGTCCGAATAACGGACACCCTTGCCTTTGTAAGGCTCAGGGGAGCGGTAAGCGCGCACTTCTGCAGCAACCTGACCAACCTTTTGACGATCGATACCCTTGATCAGGATCTCGGTCGGGGTTGGGGTCACCGCGGTGATGCCTTCAGGCATCGCGTGCAGCACCGGGTGCGAGAAGCCCAGGGACAGGTTCAGGGCGTTGCCCTGCACTGCTGCCTTGTAGCCCACGCCGACCAGGTTCAGCTTCTTTTCGAAGCCTTTGGTCACGCCGGTCACCATGTTGTTGACCAGGGCGCGCAGGGTACCCGACATGGCGTTCGATTCACGGGAATCGTCCACCACGTCAAAGCTCAGCGTGCCGTTGTTGTTTTCAACCTTGACCAGGCCGTTCAACGGCTGGGTCAGGGTGCCCAGTGGGCCTTTGACCGTGATCGCTGCTGCGCTGATCGCCACTTCGGCGCCAGCTGGTACAGCGATAGGCATCTTAGCTACTCGAGACATCGTCTACTCCTTAAGCTACGTAGCAGATAACTTCGCCGCCGACGCCAGTGGCGCGGGCTTTGCGGTCAGTCATCACGCCTTGCGGGGTCGAGACAATCGCGACGCCCAGGCCGTTCATCACGGTTGGGATCTCGTCTTTGCCTTTGTAGACACGCAGGCCAGGACGGGACACGCGCTCGATGCGCTCGATAACCGGACGGCCGGTGTAATACTTCAAACCGATTTTCAGTTCCGACTTGCCACCTTCGGTGGACACGGCGAAATCCTCAATGTAACCCTCGTCCTTCAGGACGTTGGCAATGGCAACCTTGACTTTCGACGACGGCATTGCGACCGTGGTTTTCTGAACAGTTTGTGCGTTGCGAATGCGGGTCAGCATATCGGCGATAGGATCGCTCATACTCATTGCTTATTCTCCTATTACCAGCTGGCTTTGGTCATACCCGGAATTTCGCCCTTCATGGCGAATTCGCGGAGTTTGGTACGGGCGAGGCCGAATTTACGGAACGTGCCACGTGGACGGCCGGTGATGGCGCAGCGGTTACGCTGGCGGGTCGGGGCCGAGTTACGCGGCAGCGCCTGGAGTGCCAGGCGTGCTTCGTATTGCTCTTCAACCGATTTCGACTGGTCGTTGATGGTCGCCTTCAGAGCTGCACGCTTTGCGGCGAATTTCTCCACCAGGTCTGCACGCTTCTGTTCGCGGTTAATCAGTGCAAGTTTTGCCATGCTCTTAGTTCCTGAACGGGAATTTGAAGGCGGCGAGCAGCGCTTTGGCTTCATCGTCGGTCTTAGCGGTCGTGGTGATCGAGATGTTCATGCCACGCAGCGCGTCGATCTTGTCGTAATCGATTTCAGGGAAGATGATCTGTTCCTTGACACCGATGTTGTAGTTGCCACGACCATCGAACGAGCGACCATTGACACCACGGAAGTCACGCACGCGCGGCAGGGCCACGGTGATGAAACGGTCCAGGAACTCGTACATACGGGCGCCGCGCAGGGTCACCATCGTACCGATCGGGTAGCCTTCGCGGATCTTGAAACCTGCGATTGCCTTGCGCGACTTGGTGGTCACTGGCTTCTGGCCGGCGATCTTGGTCAGGTCGCTGACAGCGTGCTCGAGCACTTTCTTGTCGGCGATCGCTTCACCAACACCCATGTTCAGGGTGATCTTGGTCAGGCGTGGCACTTCCATCACCGACTTGTAGCCGAATTTTTCGGTCAGGTCAGCGACGACTTTGTCTTTGTAGAATTGTTGGAGACGGGCCATGTTCTTACACCTTCACTTCTTCGCCGGAAGACTTGTAGACGCGGACTTTCTTGCCGTCCTGGTCTTTGAAGCCTACGCGGTCAGCCTTGCCGGTCGCGGCGTTGAACAACGCGACGTTGGAGACGTGAATCGGCATCGTCTTGTCGACGATACCACCTTGGACGCCGGTCATCGGGTTTGGCTTGACGGCCTTCTTGGCAACGTTCACGCCTTCGACGATCACGTGCTCGGCGTCGACGCGACGCGAAACCACGCCACGCTTGCCCTTGTCTTTACCGGCCAAAACGATGACTTCGTCGTTTTTACGAATCTTATCCATTGCGACTCCTTACAGTACTTCAGGTGCCAGGGACACGATCTTCATGAACTTTTCAGTGCGCAGCTCGCGCGTCACTGGTCCGAAGATACGGGTGCCGATCGGTTCCAGCTTGGCGTTGAGCAGCACTGCGGCATTGCCGTCGAACTTCACCAGGGAGCCATCTTGGCGGCGCACACCTTTAGCGGTACGCACAACCACAGCGTTATAAATTTCACCTTTTTTGACGCGGCCACGTGGCGCAGCAACCTTGACGGTTACTTTGATGATGTCGCCAATGCTCGCATAACGGCGCTTGGAGCCGCCCAACACCTTGATGCACAAAACTTCTTTTGCACCAGTGTTGTCGGCCACTTCGAGCCGGCTTTCAGTTTGAATCATAGTATTTTCTTTCCCAACTTAAGCCGAAGAAATCCCACGGTGAACCGTAGGCCTGCGGTCAGTCTTGGTCCCGCCGTAGCGCCCCTGCTGGAGCATTACGATTGGGTGATTGGACTTTCCAATTACTTCGTACAGGCCGCAGTTACCGAGGAACACAAACTGCGGCAACACATGAACGAAGCCCGCTAGTATCTCAGATACCAGCGGGCCACGCAAGACAAATTTTTAGTGCTTACAGTACCTGTGCGACCTGCACAACACGGGTAACAGTCCAAGCCTTCGTCTTCGAAATCGGGCGACCTTCCGCGATCTCGACCGTGTCACCGGTCTTGGCCTGGTTGGTCTCGTCGTGCGCGTGATACTTGTTCGAGCGCACGATGATTTTGCCGTACAGCGGGTGCTTCACGTGACGTTCGATCAGTACGGTCACCGTCTTGTCCATTTTGTCGGACACGACTTTGCCGACCAGCGTACGCTTCAGCGCCGTTTTAGTGGTGTCGTTCATTTGGCTTCCTTCTGGTTCATCACAGTCTTCACACGCGCGATGTCGCGACGTACTTTCTTGAGCTGCGCGGTGTTGCCCAGCTGCTGGGTAGCGATTTGCATGCGCAGGCCAAACTGGGCCTTCAGCAGCTCACTCAGCTCCTTTTGCAGCGCTTCCTGGTCCTTGCCGCGGAGTTCCGTTGCTTTCATATTCAACTCCTGTTATTGGCCGACCTGGCGCACGACGAACGTGGTAGCCAGTGGCAGTTTGGCAGCGGCCAGGCGGAATGCTTCGCGCGCCAGTGTTTCGTCGACGCCGTCCATCTCGTACAGGACTTTGCCTGGCTGGATTTCAGCGACGTAGTATTCCGGATTACCTTTACCGTTACCCATACGGACTTCGGCCGGCTTGTTCGAAATCGGCTTGTCCGGGAAGATACGGATCCAGATACGACCGCCACGCTTGATGTGACGGGTCATGGCGCGACGTGCTGCTTCGATCTGGCGGGCGGTGATACGGCCGCGGGCAACTGCCTTCAGACCGAATTCGCCGAACGAGACCGCGGTGCCGCGGGTGTGCGAAATGCCGGTGTTACGGCCTTTCTGCTCTTTACGATACTTCCTGCGCGATGGTTGCAGCATGCTTATTCTCCTGCTTTCTCAGCTGGTGCAGCAGCGGCCGGGGTCGCGGTTGCCAGCTTGACGGCTGGACGCGCACGCACGGTTGGGGCTGCAGTACCTGGACGGGCGCCGCCAGCCGGACGTGGGCCGCGCGATGGCTTGCCATCGTCACGACGTGGGCCGCGTGGCTTCTTCTCATCTGGCGGGGTGTCGATGACTGGAGCTTCGCCGGTGACCGAACGGTCGCCCTTGTAGACCCAGACCTTGACGCCGATGATGCCGTAGGTGGTCGATGCTTCGCTGGTGCCGTAGTCGATATCGGCGCGCAGGGTGTGCAGAGGCACACGGCCTTCGCGGTACCATTCGGTACGTGCGATTTCGATGCCGTTCAGGCGGCCCGACGACATGATCTTGATGCCGACGGCACCCAGACGCATGGCGTTTTGCATGGCACGCTTCATCGCGCGGCGGAACATGATGCGCTTTTCCAGCTGCTGCGAGATCGAATCGGCGATCAGCTGCGAGTCGATTTCCGGCTTGCGGATTTCTTCGATATTGACGTGCACGGGCACGCCCATGATCTTCGCCAGCGAAGTCTTCAGCACTTCGATGTCTTCGCCTTTTTTACCGATCACGACACCTGGACGCGACGAGTAGATGGTGAAGCGCGCGTTCTTGGCTGGACGCTCGATGACGATGCGGCCGACCGAAGCGTTCTTCAGCTTCTTCTTCAGGAAAGCGCGTGCTGCCAGATCTTCCTGCAGCATTTCAGCGAAGTTGCCGTTGCCGGCGTACCAGCGCGACGCCCAGTTACGGGTGACGGACAGGCGGAAGCCTGTTGGGTGAATCTTCTGTCCCATCGTGTGACTCCTTAGTTACCGACAGTCACGTAGATGTGACAGGATTGTTTAGAAATGCGATCGCCGCGGCCTTTGGCACGTGCCGTAAAGCGCTTCAGGATCGGGCCTTTTTCAACGTAGATCTCGACGACTTTCAGCTCGTCGATATCGGCGCCATCATTGTGTTCCGCATTGGCGATTGCCGACTCGAGAACCTTCTTGATGATGGTGGCGCCCTTTTTCGGGCTGAATTGCAGAATGTTGAGTGCTGCATCAACTTTCTTGCCACGGATCAGGTCAGCCACGAGGCGGCCTTTCTGGTCCGACAGGCGCACGCCTTTGAGGATAGCTTTAGTTTCCATTATTTTTTCGCCTTCTTGTCAGCGGCGTGGCCCTTGAACGTACGGGTCAGCGCGAATTCGCCGAGCTTGTGGCCAACCATGTTCTCGGAGACGTACACCGGCACGTGCAGCTTGCCGTTGTGAACTGCAATCGTCAGACCGATGAAGTCAGGCGTGATCGTCGAGCGGCGCGACCAGGTTTTGACTGGCTTTTTGTCTTTGTTCGCTTGCGCGGTTTCGACTTTTTTCACCAGGTGGGCGTCAACGAACGGCCCTTTTTTCAATGAACGAGTCATGTGTTATCCCTTATTTCTTGCCGCGGCGCGAAACGATCATCGAAGAAGTGCGCTTGTTCGAACGCGTCTTCTTACCCTTCGTCTGTTGGCCCCAAGGCGACACTGGATGGCGACCAGCTGCGGTTTTACCTTCACCACCACCGTGCGGGTGATCGACCGGGTTCATGACCACACCGCGAACGGTAGGACGAACACCGCGCCAGCGCATCGCGCCAGCTTTACCGATCTTGCGCAGGCTGTGCTCGGCATTGCCGACTTCGCCAACGGTAGCGCGGCACTCGATGTGCACGCGACGAACTTCACCCGAGCGCAGGCGGACCTGGGCGTAGGTGCCTTCGCGGGCCATCAGCACGACGGCGGCGCCGGCGGTACGGGCCATCTGGGCACCCTTACCTGGCAGCATCTCGACGCAGTGCATCACGGTACCGACCGGGATGTTACGGATTGGCAGGCAGTTACCCGACTTGATCGGCGCTTCCGAGCCGTTCATGACGCTGTCGCCGACAGCCATGCCTTTGGTGGCGATGATGTACGCACGATGACCATCCGCGTAGCACAGCAGTGCGATGTGCGCGGTACGGTTCGGGTCGTATTCAATACGCTCGACCTTGGCCGGAATACCGTCCTTGTCGTTGCGCTTGAAGTCCACCATACGGTAGTGATGCTTGTGGCCACCGCCGATGTGGCGGGTGGTGATGTGACCGTTGTTGTTACGGCCAGCAGTCTTCGATTTCTTCTCAACCAGTGCTGCGAACGGACGGCCCTTGTACAGGCCTTCGGTCACAACTTTCACCATGCCGCGGCGGCCTGGGGAGGTTGGCTTCATCTTAACGAGTGCCATTATTTAGCCTCCTCGACAAAATTGATTTCCTGGCCTGGCTTCAGGCACACGAAAGCACGCTTGGTGTGGTTGCGACGACCGTTGAAACGGCCCGAACGCTTCTGTTTGCCTTCGCGGTTCACGGTTTGCACCGATTCCACTTCGACCTTGAACAGCAGCTCGACGGCAGCCTTGATTTCCGGCTTGGTCGCGTCAGGCAGGACCTTGAACACGATCTGCTCGTTCTTTTCCGCGACGAAGGTAGCCTTTTCAGAGATGACCGGAGCCATCAGCACCTTCATCAGGCGCTCTTCGCTAAATTTGATTGCGGTGCTCATGCGTACATCTCCTCGATCTTGGCCAGTGCAGCTTTGGTGACCAGGACTTTCTTGTAGAACACCAGCGACATCGGGTCAGCTGCTTTTGGCTCGACAACCAGCACGTTCGGCAGGTTACGCGATGCCAGCAACAGGTTTTCTTCGATGGTGTCGGTGATCACCAGGACCGATTCCAGGCCCATGCCCTGCAGCTTTTGCGACAGCAGCTTGGTCTTTGGGGCTTCGATCGACAGGTTCTCGATAACGACCAGGCGGCCTTCACGGGCCAGCTGCGAGAAGATCGAGCAGATACCTGCGCGGAACATCTTCTTGTTCACTTTGTGGGTGAAGTTCTCGTCAGGCGAGTTCGGGAAGATGCGACCACCGCCGCGCCACAGTGGCGACGACGACATACCAGCACGAGCGCGGCCGGTACCTTTTTGGCGCCATGGCTTCTTCGTGGTGTGGCTGACTTCTTCACGGTCTTTTTGCTTGCGGTTACCGCTACGTGCGTTAGCTGCGTAGGCGACCACGACCTGGTGGATCAGTGCTTCGTTGTATTCGCGACCGAAGACTTCGTCGGTAGCTGCAACGCCGGCGCCGGCTTGACCTTGCTCATTCAGGAGCTGAAGTTCCATAATTAAGCTCCTTTCTGTGCTTTGGTTTTGACGGCTGGCTTGACGATCACTTGACCGTTTTTGGCGCCAGGAACTGCACCCTTGACCAGCAGCAGTTGACGCTCAGCGTCGATGCGTGCGATTTCCAGGTTCTGGGTGGTGACGGTGACGTCGCCCATGTGACCGGTCATGCGCTTGCCTGGGAACACGCGGCCTGGATCCTGCGCCATACCGATGGAGCCTGGAACGTTGTGCGAACGCGAGTTACCGTGGGTTGCACGGCCCGATGCGAAGTTGTGACGCTTGATGGTACCGGCGTAGCCTTTACCGATCGAGGTGCCTTGCACGTCGATCTTCTGGCCCACTTCGAACAGCGAGACATTGACTGCGTCGCCAGTTTTCAGTTCAGCGGCCTTGGCAGCGTCAACGCGGAATTCGCGCAGCATGGTGCCAGCTTCGACGCCTGCTTTTGCGTGGTGACCCGCAACTGCCTTGGTCACGCGGGAAGCGCGACGTTGACCGAATGCGACCTGGACTGCGGCGTAGCCGTCAGTTTCAGGAGTTTTGATTTGTGCGACACGGTTGTTCGACACGTCGAGCACGGTAACCGGGATCGAATCCCCGTCATCCGTGAAGATGCGCATCATGCCAACCTTGCGACCGAGAAGGCCCAAGCTCATTTTTTCTCCATTCCCGCCTACGATTGGGCAGGGGTAGTTGAACTACAAAAACGTACAGATTCTGATGAATCCATACCGAAGCCGGCTAGTATAGCGCGCAAAAAGGCTTGACGCAACAAGAGAATCGGGGGTATGTCGCCCCTGTTGCGCGTTTATCGCGTGTAGTCTGGAGAAGAAGGAATCTGGCAAGGCTTGCCAGCACAGAAAAGGCACTGATGCGCCTTTTCTCTACAGAATCACGAGCTGGATTCTGCGAATAATTTGAAGTGTGTCTTTGGTGGGCGGTGCAGGATTCGAACCTGCGACCCCTTGGATGTCGACCAAGTATTCTAACCAACTGAACTAACCGCCCGGGGAGCCGCATTATGCCAAGGGTTGGTGGAGTTTGCAATAGCTGAGTGTGTGCATGGGTTCGCGGGGCTGTCGCCTGCCGCGTTATCGGTCGGATCAATTCCGCGTGGGCATGCCCACCCTACGGCACGCTTCGGTCATCGACATCTTCACGCGCCAGTGGTGCACCGTAGGGCGGGCATGCCCGCGCGTTTTGCGTGCGGACCGATACCGCCCGCCCTAAGTCTTCCATAAGCCCGGATGTGTAATATCCGTCAATTAGCGTTATATTCATATGGCGCATTCGCGGCGGCCCGACGGCCGCGCCACACGACCGGCTTTACAACCTGCACCAATCACGAAAGGAGCTGTAATGGCAATCAGTCTGCAAAAAGGCGGCAACGTCAACCTCAGCAAGGAAGCACCGAATCTCACCAAGGTCGTCATCGGCCTGGGCTGGGACCCGCGCTCGACCGACGGCGCGGCCTTCGACCTCGACGGCTCCGCCTTCATGCTCAGGTCCGACGCCAAGGTGCGCGGCGACGCCGACTTCATTTTCTATAACAACCTGAAATCGAGCGACGGCTCGGTCGTGCACAACGGCGACAACACCACCGGCCAGGGCGAAGGCGACGACGAAACCCTCACCGTCGACCTCACCCGCGTGCCGCCCGAGGTCGACAAGATCTCGTTCTGCGTCACCATCCACGAAGCGGAAAGCCGGCGCCAGAACTTCGGCATGGTCGCCAAGGCCTTCATCCGCTGCCTGAACGCCAGCGGCAACGCCGAAATCGCCCGCTACGACCTCTCCGAGGACAGCTCGACCGAGACCGCCATGATCTTCGGCGAACTCTATCGCGCAGGCGGCGACTGGAAGTTCCGCGCCGTCGGCCAGGGCTTCAATGGCGGCCTCGGTCCGCTCGCGCGCTCGTTCGGCGTGAACGTCTGACCAGCCTCGGCCAGGCACCCGGTCCCGCCCGACAGCGGCGGGACTGCCCTTCTTCCCCCAACAGAAGAGTCCCATGCGCGTCTGGTTCAACCGTAGCTTTTCGTCCGTCCATACCGCGATCGAGCTGATCCGCCAGGCCGACCGGGACGAACGTTTCACCATCATCCACAGCAACCCGAATCCGAGCTCGCCCGTCGCGCGGGTGGCCCACGCGTTTCACCGGGAACCGACGGGCCTCGCCACGCCCGCCTACATCGACTGGTGCGTGGCATTCTGCCGCGCGCAGCAGGTCGAGGTTTTCGTGCCGGGGCGCGAGGCGACGGCGCTGGCCGGCGCGCACCAGCGGTTCAGCGCGATCGGCACGCGGGTGCTGAGCACCGCATCGGAAGCGCAACTGCAGCTTGTTCACGACAAGGCGCGCTTCTACGCCGAGACCATCCTCCCTGCCGCACCGGTCGCCGAGTTCCGCCACTTCGAGGACGCGGCCGGCTTCGAGGCGGCCTGGGACTTCCTGCGCCGCCGTCACGCGAAGCTCTGCGTGAAACCCTCGCATTCAATCTACGGCCTCGGTTTCGCCGTGCTCGACGAAGAGCGGAGCAGCGCCGAGCTATTGATGGCCGGCGCCGAATACCACGTCTCGCTGGCGGACTTCCGCGCCGGTATTGCCTCCCTCGGCGGTTTCCGCAGCATGCTGCTGATGGAATACCTGGACGGGCGCGAATACAGCGTCGATTGCGTCGGCGACCATGGCCGCCTGGTCAGCGCCGTGGTGCGCCGCAAATCGACCCAGGCGGGCGCCGGCCAGCGCATCGACCAGCGCGCCGACATCCTGGAGGCGACCGCGCAGCTGTGTGCCACGCATGGCCTGAACGGCATCTTCAATGTCCAGTTCCGCGAAGCGGGCGGCAAGCCGCGCCTGCTCGAGATTAATCCGCGCATGTCGGGCGGGATCGGCATGGCGTGTATCGCCGGTCCCAACCTGCCGTATATCGCACTGCGCGGCTTTGCGGATGGTTTCGAGGGTGTCGACATCGCCCCGGTCCGCGACGGCATCCGCGTCGCCGAGCTGGCGCGCGCCGTGGAGCTGGCATGAACGCGCGCGGCGACAGCTTCCCCTTCCGCCTCGCGCAGCAGCTGCCGACCGGCCTGCTCGAAGTGGCACTCCACGGCGGTGCCGGCGAACTCGACGACCTGCTCGGCTTTGCAGCCCGCGCGAACGCGAAGCGCGGCTTCCTCTTCGTGAGCAAGGTGCTGGGCAAGCACTGGCCGGTGCGCCCGAGCCGCATGCTGGCCATCCACGAACGCCTCGCTTCGAGCGTACCGGAGACGCCCGGCCCCGTGCTCTTCATCGCGATGGCGGAAACGGCCGTGGGTCTCGGCCAGGGCGTGTTCGAAGCCTGGCTGCGCAGGCATCCGGGCCAGGACGCGCTGTTCCTGCAGACGACGCGCTACCGCGTCGGCACCGGCCCCATCATCGAATTCGAGGAAGCGCACAGCCATGCGCCGCGCCAGTTCCTGCACATGCCCGCCGGTGCGCACGAGCAGGCGCTTTTAAAAAACGCGCGCACCATCGTGCTGGTCGACGACGAAGCCAGTACCGGCAACACCTTCCTCAACCTGACGCAGGCGTGCCGGCGCCTGAATCCGGCACTCGCACGCGTGCACCTGGCGGTGCTGGCCAACTTCATGGGCGCGGCAAGGACGGACGATTCAAGCGCACGTTTCGGCTTGCCGGCGACGATGGGCGCGCTGATCGAAGGCGAGTACCGTTTCACGCCCGCCGATTGCCCGGTCGATGCGGCGCCGGCACAGCGCTACGACGGGCAGGCCGAGCGTGGCGCGAGCACGGCCTTCGGACGCCTGGGCCTCACCCGTGCCCTGCGCACGCCCGACACGCTGGCAGGCGAGCTGGCGGCCGCCATCGCGCCGACCGAAAAGGTGCTGGTACTCGGCACAGGCGAATTCATGCACGCGTCGACGCTGCTGGGCGCAGCCCTCGAGCGGCGTGGCCTGGACGTCGTCGTGCAGTCGACCACGCGCTCGCCCATCCTCACCTGGGGCGCGGTCCGGCACGCCCTGCCCCTCCTCGATAACTACGGCGAAGGCATCCCCAACTTCCTGTACAACGTCGCGCCCGGCCAGTACCGGCACGTGCTGGTCTGCCACGAAACGCCTGCGGGCGAGGCCCTGCACGCTTTCGCACGCAGCCTGGATGCGCGCCTGTTCCACTACCACGCCGAGGACGATATTGAAGAAGTTCCTGTTCGCTGACCTGGACGACACCCTGTTCCAGACGCTCGAGAAATGCGCCGGGCGCGAAGCGCTCGAGCCGGCCGCGTATTACAGCAATGGCAGCATCTGCTCGTACACGACGCCCGCCCAGCGCGCCTTTTTCTCCTTCGTCGAGAAAGGCATGACGGTCATTCCCACCACGGCCCGCAGCCTCGATGCGTTCGCGCGCGTGCGCCTCGGCTTCAACAGTTATGCAATCCTGGACTTCGGCGGCATCATCCTGCAGTCCGACGGCAGCATCGACCGCGACTGGCAGGGCCGCATGCATGGCCTCATGCTGGCCGCCCTGCCCGGCCTGCGGGAGCTGTCCGGGCATATCGAAGACTGGTGCGCGCACACCGGTTACGGCGGACGGCCACGCCTGGTGGACGACGCCGGCACGCCCTTCTTCGTCGTCGTGAAAGACCCGGACAAGGTCGCGCTGAACCTGGAACGTGTCGAACGGGAAGTCGTGCTGCCCTGGCTCGCCGGCGAGGGCCAGGATTACTGTATGCACCGCAACGGCAACAACCTGGCCATCCTGCCGCGCACCCTGGACAAGGCCGAGGCGGTAGCCTGGATCACCCAGCGCCTGCGCCGCGAACATAGCGACATCATCACCTTCGGTATGGGCGACAGCCGTTCCGACGCGCGCTTCATGGCCCATTGCGACTACGCCATCATCCCGGGGCGCACGCAGCTGTCGGCACAGACGGTGGGGGCGCTTTGAGTCTCTCCTTGAGCTTCGCGGGCAGCTATCGGGACGGCGACGTGCAGTTCCTGCTCAAGCGCTTGCCGGCGGCGGATTTCGTCGACGTCGACGCGAAGGAAGCGCTGATCCAGTCCGGCCGGCGCCACTACAGCGAGATGCTGTCGCCCGAGCGGGCGCCATCGGCCCGCTACCTGGCGCTGTTCGACGAGGCCTGCCGCCTGAACGGCGAGCGCATGGCGCGCGACTGCCTGCGCCTGGCACGCCTGGTCGCGGCGCGCCGCAGCGGGCCGGTCACGCTGGTGTCGCTGGCGCGCGGCGGCACGCCGGTCGGCGTCGTGCTGAAACGCCTGCTGGAGAAGCTGTGCGCACGTCTGGCAACCCATTATTCGGTCTCGATCGTGCGCGACCGCGGCATCGACGCCAACGCCCTGCGCCACATCCTGGCGCGCGGCCACGCGCCGGAATCGATCGTCTTCGTCGACGGCTGGACCGGCAAGGGCGTGATCGCACGCGAGCTGGCGGGCTCGGTGGCCCGCTTCAATGCGCAGCACGGGGTCGCCATCGACGCCGGCCTGCACGTGCTGTCCGACCTGGCCGGTGCAGCGTCCGTCGCGGCTTCCTGCGAAGATTACCTGATCCCGTCCAGCATTTTGAACGCGACGGTCTCTGGCCTCGTCAGCCGCTCGGTACTGAGCGACGCCATCCAGCCGGGCGACTTCCACGGCTGTGTGGTGTACGACGCATTCGCCGGCGAGGACCGGTCGCGCGGCTTTGTCGGCCTGCTCGAACGCCTGGCACTTGAACAGGCGGGAACCAGCTTGCCGGCGAAAGCAGCCGATACCCGCGCCGCTGCCGCGCGATCGCAAGCCTATATCGAAGCTGCGCAAAAGCGCTACGCCATCGATGACGTCAACCTGGTAAAACCCGGCATCGGCGAAGCCACGCGCGTGCTGCTGCGCCGGGTACCGCGCCTGCTGCTGCTGCGCGACGCGCATGGTCCGGCCGTCGCACACCTGCGCCTGCTGGCCGAAGAAAAATGCGTGCCGGTCGAGATCGACTCGTCACTGCCCTACCAAGCCGTATCGCTGATCAGGAGTGCGTCGGATGCATAAATCGATGGGCGCGTCGCTGTACGTGCCGGCCAACCATAAAGACCTGCTGCAGATCGCCAATGGCGAGAAACTGCCGCAGGCACGCTCGCTGATCTTCTGTACCGAAGACTCGGTCGCCGACCGCGACCTGGGCTGGGCGCTGTTCAACCTGTCGGTCGTGCTGCAGAACATGCACGATGAGGTCCAGGCGGAGCGCTTTGTGCGCGTGCGCAGCCCCGACGTGCTGGCGCGCGTGCTGGCAATGAAAGGCGTCCATAAACTGACCGGCTTCGTGATCCCGAAGGCGACGCGCCAGAACTTCGAGTCTTATTACCGCCTCGTGCGCGACACCGGCCACATGCTGATGCCGACGCTGGAAACGGCAGACGTGTTCAGCGAGCGCGAGATGGAAGCCTTCCGCGACCTGCTGCAGTCGCCCGGCGTGCGCGCCCGCATCCTGGCGCTGCGCATCGGCGGCAACGATTTATTGGCCCTGCTCGGCCTGCGCCGGCCGCGCGCCATGACACTCTACCGCACGCCGCTCGGCCCCGTGATCGCGCGCCTGGTGACCATCTTCCGCCCGCACGGCTTCATGCTCACCGCCCCCGTGTTCGAGCACCTGGATTTGCCGGAGCTGCTGGCGCAGGAGGTCGTCGAGGATATCGCCTACGGCATGGTCGGCAAGACCGCGATCCACCCGAGCCAGATCGTGCCGATCGAAGAGCACTACAAAGTGAAAGCGCAGGACCTGGCGGCCGCGCACGCGATCCTCGACGAGAACAGCCCCGCCGTCTTCAAGATGCACGAGTCGATGTGCGAAGTGGCCACGCACCGGGCCTGGGCCGAGCGCACGGTCGCGCAATCGCATCTGTTCGGCGCCCATGGCGCCACCGTTTTGAACACCGAAAGGGAAGGCACATGAACCAATTTGCACGCGGCCAGAAGGGCAAGCTGGCGGACCTCGGCGTTGGCGGCAGCTTCAACGTCGACCTCGACATCAACGCACCCGGCTTTTCGGTCGACGTCTCCTGCTTCGGCCTGGACGGCGCCGACAAGCTGTCGGACGAGCGCTACATGATCTTCTACAACCAGCTGGCCAGCCCGGGCGACGCGGTGCGCCTCAGCGTTGGCAGCGGCCCGGCGCGCTTTCAGGTCAAGCTCGACGCCCTGCCGGCATCGATCGCGAAACTTGTCTTCGTCGCGGCGATCGACGGCGTGCAAACGATGCGCGCCCTCGGCAGCTGCAGCCTGGCGGTGGGCAGCGCCCTGCGCTTTCCCTGGTCGGGCGCCGACTTCGGCGACGAAAAGGCGGTCATTGTGGCCGAGATCTACCGGAAGGATGGCCAGTGGCGCTTCGGCGCGGTCGGCCAGGGGTTCAATGGCGGCCTGTCGGCGCTGCTGAAGCACTTTGGCGGGACCGAGGCGCCGGCCGCGTCGCGCGCGCCATCGGCGGCGGCGGCGGCCGCGCCGAAAGTCTCGCTCTCGAAAGTCACGCTCGAAAAGCGCGGCGACAAGGTCTCGCTCGACAAGCGCGCGGGCGCCGGCTTTGGCCGCATCCACGTCAACCTGAACTGGAACCGCTCGGGCATGGCGCATGCGCCGGCGCCGCAGGCGCCGCAGAAGAGCGGGCTGCTCGGCCGCCTGAGCGGCGCGCTCGACAGCGCGATGGCCTCGCGGCGCCGCTCCGGCGGCATCGACCTCGACCTCGGCTGCATGTTCGAACTCAGCGACGGCCGCAAGGGCCTGGTGCAGGCGCTCGGCAATTCCTGGGGCGATTACGAGCGCGCGCCCTTCATGAAGCTCGACGCCGACGACCGCACCGGCGCGTCGAGCAACGGCGAGAACCTGTACATCAACGGCGACCAGTTCGCGCAGATCCGGCGTGCGATCATTTTCTCGTTCATCTACGAGGGCGTGCCGAACTGGTCGGCGACCGATGGCGTGGTGACGATCGTGGTGCCGAACCAGGCGCCGATCGAGGTCCGGCTCGACGGCGGCGGCAGCCAGATGATGTGCGCGATCGCGATGCTGGAGAACCAGGGCGGCCAGCTGCAGGTGACGAAGATGACGGAATACTTCGAGCAGCAGGGCAAAACCAGCGCGCACGAAATGATGGACCGGCGGTTTAATTTCGGGCTGCGCTGGAAGACCGGGACCAAAGAGTGATCCCGCTGCCTTGATCGCACCGTAGGGTGGGCATGCCCACGCGTTCCGGCATTCGCATATCGAAACGCCACGCGCGAACCGCGGTGCACGATCCAACCGTGTTTTTGAACGGTCGGGTATGTCGGAGCACGAACGCGTGGGCATGCCCACCCTACAGTGCACTTCCGTTCGTGGAGGTATCGGGCAGCATAGTATCGGTACGTAAACGGAATCGGGGCCGGGAAGGTTCGCCAGATGGCGGCCCTTCCCGGCCCCGATGTATTTTCGGCTCGCGGATCGCTCCGCGTTTGCCCGAAAAATTACTGCAGCTTGATTTCGACGTCGACGCCAGCTGGCAGGTCCAGCTTCATCAGTGCGTCGACGGTCTTGTCGGTTGGGTCCACGATGTCCATCAGACGCTGGTGCGTACGGATTTCGAACTGGTCGCGCGAGGTCTTGTTGACGTGCGGGGAACGCAGGACGTCGAAACGCTGGATGCGGGTCGGCAGTGGGACTGGGCCCTTGACGACGGCGCCAGTGCGCTTGGCGGTGTCGACGATTTCCAGTGCGGACTGGTCGATCAGCTTGTAGTCGAACGCTTTCAGGCGGATGCGAATTTTTTGATTTGCGGACATGCGATTTCCTTGGAAAAGAGCGAACCGGCTTGTTGCCGGCAATGATTTGTCAGGTACTACGTGCAGCAAAGGAGCGAGAGTATAGCATCGTTCCGCGTTACGCAGAGAGGGCAGAACCGAAATTCTGCCCCCTCTGTTGTATGCCCAGGACGCTCATCAGAGCGCCCTGGCAACGATCAAAGCCTGATTAGGCAAGGATCTTGGCAACAACACCGGCGCCGACGGTACGGCCGCCTTCGCGGATTGCGAAGCGCAGGCCTTCTTCCATCGCGATCGGGTTGATCAGCTTGACGGTGATCGACACGTTATCGCCTGGCATGACCATTTCCTTGTCCGCTGGCAGCTCGATCGAGCCGGTCACGTCGGTGGTACGGAAGTAGAACTGCGGACGGTAGTTGTTGAAGAACGGGGTGTGACGGCCGCCTTCATCTTTCGACAGAACGTAGATCTCGCCGGTGAAGTGGTTGTGCGGCTTGATCGAACCTGGCTTTGCCAGGACCTGACCACGCTGGACATCTTCACGCTTGGTGCCGCGCAGCAGCAGGCCGACGTTGTCGCCAGCTTGACCCTGGTCCAGCAGCTTGCGGAACATTTCCACGCCGGTGCAAGTCGTCTTGACGGTGTCGATGATGCCGACGATTTCGATTTCTTCGCCGACCTTGACGATACCGCGCTCGACACGACCGGTAACGACGGTGCCGCGACCCGAGATCGAGAACACGTCTTCCACTGGCATCAGGAAGGCGCCGTCAACAGCGCGCTCTGGCGTCGGGATGTAGGTGTCGAGGGCATTTGCCAGGGCGATGATGCAGTCTTCGCCCATTGGACCTGGCTTGCCTTCGAGGGCCATACGTGCCGAACCCTTGATGATTGGCAGGTCGTCGCCTGGGAACTCGTACTTCGAAAGCAACTCACGCACTTCCATTTCGACCA
The DNA here is from genome assembly GCF_056680575.1 of Telluria sp. AIW5. Lineage (NCBI taxonomy): Bacteria > Pseudomonadati > Pseudomonadota > Betaproteobacteria > Burkholderiales > Oxalobacteraceae > Telluria > Telluria sp. AIW5. The sequence goes on from NZ_CM155289.1 coordinate 393,832, forward strand.
GTTCCAGCAGCTCTTCGTCATCGACCAGGTCGCACTTGTTCAGGAACACGATGATGTACGGAACGCCAACCTGACGCGCCAGCAGGATGTGCTCGCGGGTCTGTGGCATTGGGCCGTCGGCGGCCGAGCACACCAGGATCGCGCCGTCCATCTGCGCAGCACCGGTAATCATGTTCTTGATGTAGTCGGCGTGGCCTGGGCAGTCAACGTGTGCGTAGTGACGGTTTTCGGTCTCGTACTCGACGTGCGCGGTGTTGATGGTGATGCCGCGTGCCTTCTCTTCCGGAGCTGCATCGATCTGGTCGTATGCCTTCGCTTCGCCGCCGAATTTCTTCGACAGGACGGTAGCGATTGCTGCGGTCAGCGTGGTCTTGCCGTGGTCAACGTGTCCGATGGTACCGACGTTGACGTGCGGCTTGGTCCGCTCGAATTTACCTTTTGCCATTTTGATCTTCCTTTAAAAGAACGATTTATTGTGTTTTATTTTTTCGCCCCGGCAGTGACGTCACCGCCAGGGCGTAATTACTGATATTACTTCGACTTGGCAGTGACGATCGCGTCGATCACGTGCTTAGGCGCTTCCGAATAGTGCTTGAATTCCATCGTGTAGGTTGCACGGCCCTGGGTCGCCGAACGCAGCGAGGTCGAGTAACCAAACATTTCCGACAGAGGCACTTCGGCTTTGATGATCTTGCCACCGCCGCCTGGGATTTCGTCCATGCCCTGCACCATGCCGCGGCGGGACGACAGGTCGCCCATCACGTTACCGGCGTAGTCTTCCGGCGTTTCCACTTCGACCGACATCATCGGCTCGAGGATGACCGGGTTCGCCTTGCGGCAGCCGTCCTTGAATGCCATCGAACCGGCCATACGGAACGCGTTCTCGTTCGAGTCGACGTCGTGGTACGAACCGAAGGTGACGGTGACCTTGACGTCAACGACCGGGTAACCAGCCAGCACGCCGGCGGTCAGGGTTTCGCGCACACCCTTCTCGACTGCAGGGATGTATTCGCGAGGAATCACACCGCCCTTGATGGCGTCGATGAATTCGAAACCCTTGCCCGGCTCTTGCGGCTCGATCGTCAGCACGGCGTGACCGTACTGACCACGGCCACCCGACTGCTTGACGAACTTGCCTTCGACGTCGGTGACTGCCTTGCGGATCGTTTCACGGTAGGCAACCTGTGGCTTGCCGACGGTTGCTTCGACGCCGAATTCGCGCTTCATGCGGTCAACGATAATTTCCAGGTGCAGCTCGCCCATACCACCGATGATGGTCTGGCCCGATTCTTCATCGGTACGCACGCGGAACGACGGATCTTCCTGTGCCAGGCGGTTCAGGGCCAGGCCCATCTTTTCCTGGTCAGCCTTGGTCTTCGGCTCGACAGCCTGCTGGATGACCGGCTCAGGGAAGACCATCTTTTCGAGCGTGATGATCGCCGAAGGATCGCACAGGGTTTCGCCCGTGGTCGCTTCTTTCAGGCCGACCGCAGCGGCGATGTCGCCGGCGCGGACTTCCTTGATTTCTTCGCGCTGGTTCGCGTGCATCTGCAGAATACGACCCAGGCGTTCCTTCTTGCCCTTGACCGGGTTGTAGACGGTGTCGCCCGACTTGATCATGCCCGAGTACACGCGGAAGAAGATCAGCTGGCCGACGAACGGGTCGGTCATGATCTTGAATGCCAGTGCAGCGAACTTCTCGTCGTCCGACGCGGTGCGGGTGACCGGCTGGTCATCCTCATCGGTACCGCCGACTGGCGGAATGTCGATCGGCGACGGCAGGTATTCGATCACGCCGTCGAGCATGGCTTGCACGCCCTTGTTCTTGAACGCGGTGCCGCACATCATCGGGACGATTTCCGATGCGATGGTACGCTGGCGCAGGGCGGCCTTGATCTCTTCTTCCGAGAGGTCGCCTTCTTCCAGGTACTTGTTCATCAGCTCTTCGGTCGCTTCAGCAGCGGTTTCGACCAGCTTCTCGCGCCATTCGTTGGCTTGATCGACCAGTTCGGCCGGGATCTCGCGGTAGTCGAACTTCATGCCCTGCGACGCGTCGTCCCAGTAGATGGCCTTCATCTTGACGAGGTCGACCACGCCCAGGAAGTTCTCTTCCGCGCCGATCGGGATCTGCAGCGGAATCGGGTTTGCCTTCAGGCGAGCGCGCATCTGGTCATAGACCTTGAAGAAGTTCGCACCGGTACGGTCCATCTTGTTGACGAAGGCCAGACGTGGGACTTTGTACTTGTTAGCCTGGCGCCACACGGTTTCCGACTGTGGCTGCACGCCGCCGACTGCGCAGTAAACCATGCAGGCGCCGTCGAGCACGCGCATCGAGCGTTCGACTTCAATGGTGAAGTCTACGTGGCCCGGGGTGTCGATGATGTTGATGTGGTGCGGCTCGAAGTTGTTGGCCATACCCTTCCAGAAGCAGGTCGTCGCTGCCGAGGTAATGGTAATGCCGCGTTCCTGCTCCTGCTCCATCCAGTCCATGGTCGCGGCGCCGTCGTGCACTTCGCCGATCTTGTGGTTCACGCCCGTGTAGAACAGGACGCGTTCGGTCGTCGTCGTTTTGCCGGCGTCGATGTGAGCGGAGATACCGATATTGCGGTAGCGCTCAATGGGGGTCTTGCGTGCCATAATTTTTCCTAAATCTTTGAATGGACAAAACCGGGCGGCATCTTGGAGATCAAAATGTGCCCGGCCTGAACAACTGATACTGCACGGCCTTGCCCCCGGAGAGGATTGGCCAATAACTTAGAAGCGGAAGTGCGAGAACGCCTTGTTCGCTTCGGCCATACGGTGCACTTCGTCACGACGCTTCATCGCGCCGCCGCGCATTTCGGCCGCTTCCATCAGTTCACCGCCGAGGCGTTGTGGCATGGATTTTTCGCTGCGCTTGTTTGCGGCTTCGCGCAACCAACGCATGGACAGCGCCATACGACGGACCGGACGAACTTCCACTGGCACCTGGTAGTTGGCGCCGCCGACACGGCGGGATTTCACCTCGACCATCGGCTTGCAGTTGTTGATCGCGGCCGCGAACACTTCCAGCGGGTCCTTGCCCGATTTGGTCTGGATATGTTCAAACGCACCGTAGATGATGTTTTCAGCGACCGATTTTTTACCGGACAGCATCAGGACGTTGACGAACTTGGCGACATCCGTGTTGCCGAATTTTGGATCTGGCAGGATCTCGCGCTTGGGTACTTCACGACGACGTGGCATTTCAATTCCTTTATCTTCAGTTGAGTGCTTGTTCCGCACTCGCGAGGGCCATCATGACCACTCACTTACTCGGCCTTCCGGCCGGCTCAACTTAACGTTTAAATGTGACCTCGATATGACCGAGACCGCAGATGATTACTTCTTGGCGCCGGCCTTGGCGCGCTTCGCACCGTACTTCGAGCGAGCTTGCTTACGGTCTTTCACGCCCTGGGTATCCAGTGCACCGCGGACCATGTGGTAACGCACACCCGGCAAGTCTTTGACACGACCGCCGCGCAGCAGGACAACGCTGTGCTCTTGCAGGTTGTGGCCTTCGCCGCCGATGTACGAAATGACTTCGAAACCGTTGGTCAGGCGAACTTTGGCGACCTTACGCAGAGCCGAGTTAGGCTTCTTCGGGGTCGTGGTGTACACACGGGTGCAGACACCGCGCTTTTGCGGGCAGTTTTCAAGTGCCGGCGACTTGCTCTTCACAACCGCGGCAACGCGCGGCTTGCGAATCAGTTGATTGATGGTTGGCATCGTTCCTAATCCAACAAAGTACTACAGTTGATGACCCGAACATTGGCGCCCGGGGACTGAAACCTAGTCCCGAAATATCGACAGCGGAGGCGACGAAAGCCACTCACCGAAGGAGCGGCTGCGAATGCGTAGGCGATGTGCAGAATAAATCGAGAACTCGCGAGTATAGACTTGTCGCAAACCGCGGTCAACCGATTTGCTGATTTTCTGGGCAGCCTCAGGGCGGAATCCGCGAACGGCTGTGGTAGTCCTGACACAATTGATGGCGCAGGCCCCGCAGCGCGCCCGCCAGCAGAATAGCATTTCCTGCGATAAAGGCCGGATAATAGCGGTCTTTCCCTCGCCACCCCTCCCGATGCGATCTCTGCTGCGCCCCGCCAACCTTGCTCTCGTGCTCACTTACCTGGTGCTGTCGGTGGTGCCCTTCTTTCCGCTGGCAATCGGCCTGCCCGTCGCGCGGCCGGCCCAGCTCGCCGGCATGGCCGTGATCGCCTGGATCGCCGCCTGGGCCCTGTTCAAGCGCCCGGCGTATTTTCATTGGCTGCTGCTGCCGGCGTTTATTGCGCTGCCGGCCGAGCTGTACCTGTATGTGTATTACGGCCAGGGCATCTCGACCCACCACCTGGGCATCATGGCCGAGACCAGTCCGCTGGAGGCGCTGGAGTTCCTGGGCGCGCGCGCCTGGCTGCTGCTGGGCGTGATGGTGGCTGTCGTTGCCTGGTGGGCGGCCACCTGGCGGATCGCGCTGGCGACGCGCGACTTCGACTGGAACGACCGCTCGCGGTCGCTCGTGCTGGGCCTGCTGGTGGCGGCCTGCGCCCTGTTCGCCTACGGCCAGAAAGCGGGCCTGGCGCCCACGACGCTGGCCCCGGCGCCGCAGGTGGCGAAGAAGCTAACGACGCCGGCGTCCGCCCTGCCGCGCCTGCCGCACTGGGCGCAGCCGCCCTTCGACATCAAGGCCTTTGCCCAGTCCTGGCCCTTCGGCGTGGTGGCGCGCGGGCTCGATTTTTACAAGGAACGCGTCTACCTGGCCGACCTGCGGCGGCGCAGCGCATCGTTCCGCTTCAACGCCCGGCAGGCCGACCCGGCCAATACGCCGGACGTGATCGTGATGGTGCTGGGCGAATCCTCGCGTTTCGACCGCTGGAGCCTGAACGGCTATGCGCGCCCGACCAATCCCTTGCTGGCGCAAGAGAAGAACCTGGTGCCGCTGCAGGATCTGATCACCTCGGTCTCGGCCACGCGCCTGTCGGTGCCGGTCATCATTTCGCGCAAGCCGGCGATGAAAAGTTTAAAAGACGGCTTTACGGAAAAATCCTTCATCACCGCCTTCCATGAAGCCGGCTATAAAACCTTCTGGTTGTCGAACCAGATCTCCTTCGGCAAATTCGATACGCCCGTTTCCGTGTTCGCCAAGGAAGCGGACCAGGTCGAATTCCTGAACCTGGGCGGCTTTACGGACAATTCGAATTTCGACGAGGTGCTGTTCGGGCCCTTCGGACGCGCGCTGGCCGACCCTGCGCAAAAGAAGCTGATCGTCCTGCACACGCTGGGCAGCCACTGGAATTATGCGCACCGCTATCCGGCCCGCTTCGACCAGTGGAAGCCGTCGTTAATGGGTGTGAACAAACCGGTGCTGACCGATGATGCGATCGAGCCGCAGCTGAACAACAGCTACGACAATTCGATTTTATATACGGACTGGTTCCTGGCCCAGCTGATCGACACCCTGAAAGGATCGAACAAGGCCGCGGCGCTGATGTACGTGGCCGATCACGGCCAGACCCTGTTCGACGGCAGTTGCCGCCAGGTTTTCCATGGCCATAACACGCAGTTCGAATTCCACGTGCCGGCCTTTGCCTGGTATTCGGATGCCTACGGCGCGCGCTTTCCGGACAAGCTTGTCCAGTTACGCGCGCACCGCGCGGCGCCGCTCTCCACCGAAAACGTGTTTCATACCCTGGTCGACCTGGGCGACATCCGCTATCCCGGCGAAACACTCGACCGCAGCATCGTCAGCGGCCAGCTGGTGCGCCATAAACGCTATGTCGACAGTTACGGCTGGACCGATTACGACAACGCCCGGATCAGGGGCGATTGCCATGAAGTGATCGACAAGGGCACGCCGCTGCCGCGCAGGTAATGGCGGCGAATCGCCATCAGGCCGACAGTTTCTGCATCTCCGCGTACAGGTCGGCCTTGCCCTCGAAGCCGATGCCCGGCAGGTCCGGCATGGTGATGTAGCCATTCTCGACTTTTACCCCGTCCGGGAAGCCGCCGAAGGGCTGGAACAGGTCCGGATAGGACTCGTTGCCGCCCAGTCCCAGGCCGGCCGCGATGTTGAGCGACATCTGGTGCCCGCCGTGCGGCATGCACCGGCCTGGCGACCAGCCGTGCTCGCGCAGCATGTCCAGGGTGCGCAGGTATTCGACCAGGCCGTACGAGAGCGCGCAGTCGAACTGCAGCCAGTCGCGGTCGGCGCGCATGCCGCCGTAGCGGACCAGGTTGCGCGCGTCCTGCATCGAGAACAGGTTCTCGCCGGTCGCCATCGGATTTTTATAGTAGTTGCGCAGCGTCGCCTGCAGCTCGAAGTCGAGCGGGTCGCCCGCCTCCTCGTACCAGAACAGGTCGTACTGCGACAGCGCTTTCGCATAGGCGATCGCGGTATCGAGGTCGAAACGGCCGTTGGCATCCACCGCCAGCTTCTGGCCGTCCTGCAGCACGGACAAGATGCTGTCGATCCGGCGCAGGTCTTCGTCGAGCGAGGCGCCGCCGATCTTCTTTTTCACCACCGTGTAGCCGCGGTCGATATAGCTGCGCATCTCGTCCTTCAGCTTGCCGTGGTCCTGGCCCGGATAGTAATAACCGCCGGCGGCGTAGACGAAGACTTGACGATCCGGCGTGCCCTTGCCGTAGCGGTCGGCCAGCAGCTGGAACAGGGGTTTGCCCTCGATCTTGGCCACCGCATCCCAGATCGCCATGTCGATGGTGCCGATGGCCACCGAGCGCTCGCCGTGGCCGCCCGGCTTTTCGTTGGTGAACATGCAGTCCCAGATCTTGTGCGGATCGAGGTTGGTGCCGGCTTCATCGACCAGCGAGCCCGGATCGGCTTCAAGGATGCGTGGAATGAAACGCTCGCGCATCAGCTTGCCCTGGCCGTAGCGGCCGTTCGAATTGAAACCGTAGCCGACGACCGGCTTGCCGTCGCGGATGACGTCGGTGATCACGGCCACCAGGCTCAGCGTCATCTTGCTGAAGTCGATGTAGGCATTCCGGATCGGCGAGCTGATGGGTAAAGTTTGTTCACGGATTTCTACGATTTTCACGGGTGTCTCCTGGATGTGGTCTGGTGCGGGAAAGCCATAGCTTAATCGGCACAGGCCGACCTATAATTCACTCACATTCAATTATTAAGTGAAAAAAAGTGAAAACTGAGCCGACCTCGGACATGCAGTTTTTCGTGCTCGTCGCCCGCCACGGCAGCCTGGCCGCGGCGGCGCGCGCCATCGACCTGACGCCGCCGGCGGCAACCAAGCGCCTGGCCGCGCTGGAGGGCCGGCTCGGCGTGCGCCTGCTGAACCGCACCACGCGCAGCCTCAGCCTGACGAGCGAGGGCGAGACCTACCTGCGCCATGCCACGCGCATCCTGGCGGAAGTGGAAGAGATGGAAGACGAAGTAGCGCAAGGGCGCGCTACTCCGCGGGGACTGCTGCGTGTGAACGCGACGCTCGGTTTCGGGCGCACGACGATCGCGCCGCTGGTGTCCAGCTTCGCCGCCCGCTATCCGGACGTCGAGGTGCAAATGGAAGTGACCGACCGGCCGGTCGACCTGGTCGAGAGCGGTTTCGACCTGGCGATCCGCTTCGGCGCGCTGCCGGACAAGCGCCTCAATGCGCGCCGCATCCTGTCGAACCGGCGCTTCCTGTGCGCCTCCCCGGGCTACCTCGAGCGCCATGGCGCCCCGCGCAGCCTGGACGAGCTGGCGCACCATCGCTGCATCATCCACCGCCAGAACGACGATGCCTATGGTATCTGGCGCTTCGTGCACAAGGACGATACCGAAGTCGTCAAAGTCCAGGGTATGTTGTCGAGCAACGACGGCGACATCGTGCTGGGATGGGCGCTCGACGGCCACGGCATCCTGGTCAGGTCGGAATGGGACCTGGCCAGGTACCTCGACAGTGGACGGCTGAAAATCGTGCTGCCCGAATTCGCCCTACCTGCGGCCGACCTGTTCGTCTACTATCCCAGCCAGCGCAACCAGACGCTCCGTGCGCGCGCCTTCATCGATTTTCTTGTCGAGCATTTCCAGGCGCCGCAAGCGCGGCGCCCATAAGGCAGAGCGCGCGTTCAGCAGGCGGCCAGCTTCACGCGTTCGACTTCGAGGCCGAATAGCGGACGCAGGTTCGTGCCGAGGACGTTGCCGGCAAACGCTGCCACCAGCCACAGCCAACCGTGCAGGCTGCCCGAGACGATGCCGCTGAAATAGGCGCCGATGTTGCAGCCGTAGGCCAGGCGCGCGCCGAAGCCCAGCATCAGGCCGCCGACCACCGCCGCGATAAACGAGCGCAGCGGCAGGCGCCACACCGGCGCATAGCGGCCGGCCAGCGCCGCGGCCAGCATCGCGCCGAGCACGATACCGAGGTCCATCATCGAGGTCACGTCATGCGACACGGGCGCGGCGAGCGCGGCGGCATTCGCCTTGGTCGACCAGTAGGCCCAGCTCGGGGTATCGATGCCGATCAGCGCCGCCGCCTTGGCGCCCCACAGCGCAAAGGCGGAGGTCACGCCCCACGGCCGGCCCGACAGCGCCAGCGTCGCAAAATTCAGGACCACCAGCGCCAGCGCGCCCGCCACCAGCGGCCACGGACCGCGCAGCCAGCGCGAGCCCTGCACGGGTTTCAGGGGCGAGACGACGATCCGGCCGTGACGGCGTTTTTCGACGACGATCGTGATGACCGCGATCAGGGCGAACACCACCCAGTTCAGCAGCAGCGCCGGCGCCAGGCCCAGCGTCTTGACGAGGGAGATCGGCGCCAGTTGCGGCAGCGAAGTCCAGAATGGCATGTAGGCGGTGGCGATGACGGAACCGGCGATAAAGGCGATCAAGGTGACGATCATGCGCGTGCTGCCGCCGCCGACCGTGTACAGCGTGCCGGAGGCGCAGCCGCCGCCGAGCTGCATGCCGATGCCGAAGATGAAGGCGCCGACGACGACCGAGGTGCCGGCCGGCGACACCAGGCCGGTGACCGGGTTGCCGAACAGCGTGCCGTTGGCGAGCGCCGGGAAGAACAGCGCCACGCCGACCGCGAGCATGAGCATTTGCGCGCGCAGGCCCGCGCCGCGGCCGTCGGCAATGAAGACGCGCCAGGCGGAAGTAAAACCGAAGGCCGCGTGGTAGAGCGCGACGCCAAGCAGCGCGCCGACCACGTACAGCGCGGCCAGGCGCGCGCTGACGGTCTGCGCCAGGTACCAGGCGCCGAGCAGGATGAGGACAAGCGCGACGCCGAAGGGTTTCAGGTTGATGTCGGCGCGGCCAGGAAGAGCAGCAGTTGTGGAATTGGACATGGGGATGAATTAAGCCGGAAACCGTAATCTGCCATTTTCGCGCTTTTAGGTTTTTTTTGCAGCGAACGCATGTACGGAGGGACGTGGGGCTGTTACCTGCCCTGCTATCAATATGTTGAATCCGCATGGGCATGCCCATCCTACATTCGACGCTACGTATCCGGGTTTCGTATCATCTCGCCGATACCGTGACCGTAGGATGGGCATGCCCATGCGGACCGTGCGGACCGATAACATCACAGGCAACAGCCCCACACCCCCCCGACACCCCTGTGTCCGCGTACGTACGGACACCCTGGCCCGGACACACCGGACACCCGTCCGCCCACGTGTCCGCCCAATCAAATCAAGTACTTACCCCCTGGCACGGATCGTGCGATAACGACAGCATTCACGTCGTTACCAAAACCACCATGATCCGCGATACATCCCATCAAGACACCGTCGTCGCCGCGCCAGCGGGCCAAAAAACCAAACGGCGCGCGCTGCTGGCCGGCGGCGCCATCGCGCTGGTCGCCATCGCCGCCCTGCTCCTGTCCAGCTGGCGCAACAGCGAACACTCCGTCAGCGCCAGCCGCCTGCGCATCGCCGAAGTCGGCCGCGGCACCCTGGTGCGCGACGCTTCCGTCAACGGCCGCGTCGTCGCCGCCGTCAGCCCGACCCTGTTCTCGACCGCGCCGGCCACCGTCAACCTGAAAGTCGCGGCCGGCGACACCGTCCGACGGGGCGACGTCCTTGCCGTGCTCGAATCCCCCGACCTCTCCGACGCCCTGAAACGCGAGCAGTCGACCTACGAACAGCTGAAGGCGGAAGTCGCACGCCAGCAGATCCTGTCGCGCAAGCAGAAGCTGCTGGCCCAGCGCGAAGCCGACGTCGCCGAGATCGACCGCCTGTCGGCCCAGCGCACGCTCGAGCGCTACGAGAGCGTGGCGCAGGTCGGCGTCATCGCCAAGATCGATTACCAGAAAGCGAAGGACGCGCTGAACTCGGCCGGCATCCGCGCCAGACACGCGACCCAGGCGGCCGCCCTCGAAGGCGACGACGTGGCCCTCGCCATCCGCACCAAGACCAACGAAATGGAACGCGCCCGCCTGTCGATGGCGAACGCCCAGCGCCGCGTGGACGAATTGACGGTGCACGCCCCGGTGGATGGCTTCATCGGCACATTGAACGTGCAGAACCGGATGGTGGTCGCCGCCAACGCACCGCTGATGACCCTGGTCGATTTATCGCGCCTGGAAGTCGAACTCGAAGTTCCGGAAACCTATGTGTCGGACATGGGCCTCGGCATGACGGCCGAAATCACCCTGCCTTCGGGTACCGCCACCGGCAAGCTGGTCGCGCTGTCGCCGGAAGTCGTGAAAAACCAGGTGCTGGCGCGCGTCCGCTTCGACGGTGCCCAGCCGAAGGGCCTGCGCCAGAGCCAGCGCGTCACGGCGCGCCTGCTGATCGAGGAAAAGCCGAACGTCGTCCTGCTGGCGCGCGGCCCCTTCGTGGAAAGCGAAGGCGGACGCTTCGCCTACGTGGTCCAGGACGGCATCGCCGTGCGCACCCCGATCCAGCTGGGCGCGACCAGCATCTCCGCCGTCGAAATCGTCTCCGGCCTGAAACCGGGCGACAAGGTCGTCGTCGCCGGCACCGACACCTTCGAGAACGCAGCCCGCGTCTCGATCAATCGTTAATAACAACTTCTCCTGAAAGGACATCCCATGCTGCGCATGACCAAGCTCTCCAAGGTGTACCGTACCCACATGATCGAGACCCACGCGCTGCGCGGCTTCGAGATCCAGGTAAATAAAGGCGAGTTCGTGACCGTTACCGGCCCTTCGGGCTCGGGCAAGACCAGTTTTCTCAACATCGCCGGCCTGCTGGAAGAATTCACCAGCGGAGAATATGTGCTCGACGGCGTCAACGTGAAGGGCATGAACGACGATGCGCGTTCGCGCCTGCGCAACGAGAAGCTCGGTTTCATCTTCCAGGGTTTTAATTTGATCCCCGACCTGAGCCTGTTCGACAACGTCGACGTTCCCTTGCGCTACCGCGGCTTCAACGCGGCCGAGCGCAAGGAACGCATCGAGGACGCGCTGGCGAAAGTGGGTCTCGCCTCGCGCATGAAGCACTTCCCGGCCGAGCTGTCGGGCGGCCAGCAGCAGCGCGTGGCGATCGCGCGCGCACTGGCCGGTTCGCCGAAGCTGCTGCTGGCCGACGAACCGACCGGTAACCTCGACACCCAAATGGCGCGCGGCGTGATGGAACTGCTGGAAGAGATCAACGCGGCCGGCACCACGATCCTGATGGTCACGCACGATCCGGAACTGGCGGTGCGCACCACCCGCAACGTGCACATCATCGACGGCCAGGTGTCGGACCTGGTGCGCAAGGGGCCGACGCTGGCCACGACCAGCATGGCATAAGGAGAGAATCCATGTTCAGCTATTACTTCAAGCTCGGCCTGCGCAGCCTGCGCCGCAATCCGGCCCTCACCGTCCTGATGGTGCTGACGCTCGCCATCGGCGTGGCCGCCAGCGTCTCGACGCTGACCATCCTGCACATGATGTCGGGCGACCCGATCCCGCAAAAGAGCGACCGCCTGTTCGTGCCGATCTTCGACGTGGCGCCGGTCGACAACTACAAGCCCGGCGACAAGCTGCGCGAGAGCCAGGTCAGCTATCCGGATGTGATGAACCTGCTGAAAAGCGGCCAGGGCGTGCGCCGTACCGGCCTGTTTGGCATCTCGGCGCCGATCGAACCGCCGCGCAAGGACCTGCCCGTGTTCTCGAGCAACGGCATGGCGCCGACGCGCGATTTCTTTGCGATGTTCGAGGTCCCCTTCCTGCACGGCCAGGCCTGGAGCGTGCAGGACGACGAACGCGGCGCCGATGTCGTCGTGCTCAGCCGCGAGATTTCGGAAAAGCTGTTCGGCAACGCCGATCCGGTTGGCCGCCGCATCAACGTGATGAACACCCCGTTCACCATCGTCGGCGTGATCGACAAATGGGTGCCGCAGCCGCGCTACTACCGGCTGGTCGGCGGCGAGCAGTTCGGCAAGGGCGAAGACCTCTTCATTCCGTTGGCCAGTGCGATCCGTCACGAGGCCACCCGCAACGGCGGCATGAATTGCTCCGAACGCTCCGATCCCGGCTTCCAGGGCGTCCTGCGCTCGAACTGCACCTGGCTCCAGTTCTGGTTCGAGACCGCGTCCAGCAGCGACCGCGCCGCGCTGCAGGACTACATCGACAGCTACGCCGCCGAGCAGCGCAAACTCGGCCGCATGAAGCGCGCCGCGCCCAATAAGCTGTTCAACGTGACCGAGTGGATGGAAGAGCGCGAAGTAGTCGCCAAGGACACCAAATTGTCCGCCTGGCTCGCCTTCGGCTTCCTGCTGCTCTGCCTCGTGAACACCATCGGGCTGCTGCTGGCGAAATTCTCGGTGCGCGCCGCCGAAGTCGGCATCCGCCGCGCGCTGGGCGCTTCGCGCCGCGAGATCTTCCGCCAGTTCCTGATCGAGAGCGCCGTCGTCGGCCTGGCCGGCGGCGTGCTGGGCCTGGTCCTCGCCTTCGGCGCGCTGGCCCTGCTCGGAATGCAGGGCAGTGAAGTGTCCGTGGTCGCCCGCATGGACCTGACGATGCTCGCCTTTACCTTCGCGCTGTCGGTGTTCGCCGCCGTGCTGGCCGGACTGCTGCCGACCTGGCGCGCCTGCCAGGTCACGCCCGCCCTCCAACTCAAATCACAATAAGCGAGTCACCATCATGGAAATCCGTCCCATCCTGTCCGCGCTCCTGCGCAACAAGACCGGCGCCATCCTGGTCGCCCTGCAGGTGGCGCTGAGCCTGGCGATCCTGGCCAACGCCCTGCACATCGTCAGCGAACGGCGCATCGTATCGAACCGCCCGAGCGGCGTGGCCGACGAGCACGCGGTGTTCTCGATCAGCGTGCGCAACCTGTCCGCCGGCGGCCCCGAGCAGATGCTGGCCACCCAGAAGCGCGAAGCCGAGGTGATTCGCGCCGTGCCGGGCGTGGTCTCGGCCGCCAACGTCAACCAGATCCCGCTGTCGAATTCGGGCTGGAACAACAGCGTCGCCGTCGACCGCAAGCAGGTCGACGAAACGGCGCCGTCCTCGTTCTACTTTTCCCCGGACTCGCTGGTGAAAACCTGGGGCCTGAAACTGGTCGAGGGGCGCGATTTCCTGCCGAACGAGTACATCGACATCGACGCCAACACCAACGTTTTTCCGCGCCACGTGATCGTCACCAAGGCGCTGGCCGAGAAGATGTGGCCAGGCGTGCCCGCGACCGGCAAGAACATGTACTTCGGGACCGGGGAAGATGCGATCGAGGTGCGCGTGGTCGGCGTGGTCGAACGCCTGCAAACGCAAAATGCGCAGGTCACCGAGCGCGGCGAGTACTCCAGCATCGCGCCGATGCGCCAATATGGAGACTACCCCGGCGCCACCTACACGGTGCGCGCCGAAGCGGGCCAGCGCGAGCGCGTCATCCGCGATGTCGAGGCAGCGCTGCGCAAGGCTTCGCCGACGCCCGTGATCCTCGAATCGACCACGCTCGACCAGATCCGCAAGGACCGCTACCGCGCCGACATGGCGCTGTCGTGGATGCTGGTCACCGTGAGCGTGCTGCTGCTGTTGATTACCGCCAGCGGCATCGTCGGCATGGCCAGCCTGTGGGTGCAGCAGCGCCGCAAACAGATCGGCGTGCGCCGCGCCCTCGGTGCGCGCAAGGCCGACATCCTGCGCTATTTCGTCACCGAGAACTTCATGATCACCAGCGCCGGCGTGGTGGGCGGGGTGCTGCTCGGGGTGGCGCTGAACCAGCTCCTGGTGAGCAAACTCGAGATGGCGCGCCTGCCGCTCGAATACCTGGTCGGCGGCGCCGTGGTCTTCTGGCTGCTCGGCGTGATCGCGGTCTACGGTCCGGCGGGCCGGGCGGCGAGTATTTCGCCGGCGCTGGCCACCCGCAGTGCCTGATGGCAACGGAGTGATGCTATCCTAGCAAGCATGCCTACTGTACTCATCATTGACGACAACGCCGCCGTCGGCCTCGCCCTCGACGTGCTGTTCTCCCTGCACGACATCGCGGCGCTGCATGCGGCGTCGCCCGGGGAGGGGCTCGCCGTGCTGGCGCGCGAGCCGGTCGACCTGGTCATCCAGGACATGAACTTCACGGCCGACACCACTTCGGGCGAGGAAGGCGTGGCCCTGTTCCGCCAGATCCGCGGGCTGTATCCGGATTTGCCCGTGATCCTGCTGACGGCCTGGACCCACCTGGACGCGGCGGTCGACCTGGTGAAAGCGGGCGCCGCCGACTACCTGCCGAAGCCCTGGAACGACGAGCGCCTGCTGGCGACCGTGACCAACCTGGTCGAACTCGGCCAGGCCAACCGCGCGCTGGCGCAGCGCGTGGGGCGTGAGCGGCGCGAACGGCGCGAGCTGGAACAGCACTACGATTTGCGCGGCCTGGTCTGGGCCGATCCGGCCACCGAGCGCGTGCTGCAACTGGCCTGCCAGGTCGCGCGCGCCGACGTGCCGGTGTTGATCACGGGGCCGAACGGCACCGGCAAGGAACGCATCGCCGAGATCATCCAGGCCAATTCGCAAGTGAGCAATGGCCCCTTCGTGGTGCTGAACTGCGGCGCCCTGCCCTCCGAACTGATCGAGGCCGAACTGTTCGGCGCCGACGCTGGCGCCTACACGGGCGCCTCGCGGGCGCGGGAAGGCAAGTTCGAAGCGGCCGACGGCGGCACCCTGTTTTTGGACGAGATCGGCAACCTGCCGCCCGCCGGCCAGATGAAACTGCTGCGCGTGCTGGAAACCGGCCGCTTCGAACGCCTCGGCTCGAACCGCGAGCGGCAGGTGAAAGTGCGGGTGATCAGCGCCACGAATGCGGATTTGCCGGCCATGATCCGCGCCGGCACCTTCCGCGAAGACCTGTTTTATCGGCTGAACGTGATCGAGCTGCGCCTGCCGGCCCTCGCTGCGCGCCCGGGCGACATCCTGCCTCTGGCGCAGGGTTTCCTCGCGCCCGGCAAGCAGTTCGACCGCAGTACCGAAACTGCCCTGCTGGCCCACGCCTGGCCCGGCAACGTGCGCGAGCTGAAAAACGTGATGGCGCGCGCCAACCTGCTCGCGCAAGGCAGCGTGATCCGCCCGCCTGACCTCGGCCTGCCCGCTGCCGTTTCGGCAGCGCCTCCCGCGCTCGAGGCCGAGCCGGACCGCGACACCATCGTCGCCGCGCTGGCCCGCGCCGGCGGCGTCGTCTCGCAAGCCGCTGCCGAACTCGGCCTCTCCCGCCAGGCTTTGTACCGCCGCATGGAGCGCTTGGGTATTGGCCGCTCGTAGGGTGGGCACTTGTGCCCACGCGGTCGTACCGATGCGCGCCGCACAATCGACATTGAAACGAAAAACGCGATGCGCCTCTCCCTCGTCACCCGCTTCTCCGCCCTGGTCGGCACCCTGCTCACCGTCGGCATCATCATCGCCCTCACGCTCGACCACCTGCTGCCCGGCCGTCCACTGTTGACCGCCGCGCTGTGCCTGGCCTGCGTGATCCCGATCGCCATCATCACCGTCCGCTCGCAGGTGGCCCCGATCCTGTCCCTGTTCCGCGCATTGGAGGGGACGGTCACCAGCTACCGCGACGGCGATTTCTCCTTCAGCCTGCACTGGCCGCAAAACGACGAACTGGCGGACCTGATCCGGGCCCACAACGACCTCGGCAACGTACTGCGCGAACAGCGGCGCGACCTGGTCCAGCGCGAACTGCTGCTCGACACGATGGTGCAGAACACCCCGGTGGCGATGCTGCTGGTGGCCGACGTGCCTCGCCACGCCGGCGCCGGCGCCGTCGTCTACGCCAACCTGGCCGCGCGCCAGCTTCTGGCCGACGGCCGCAAGCTCGAGGGACATGCACTCGACGAGCTGCTGGCGCACGCCTCCCCCGCGCTGGGAGAGGCGCTGGCGCGCGGCGGCGACGGCCTGTTCACCGCCGGCGAAGGAGAAGACGAACAGGTCTATCACCTGGCGCGCAGCAGTTTCAGTTTGAATGGGCGCAAGCACGAGCTGCTGCTGCTGCGCCACCTGACGGCCGAACTGCGGCGCCAGGAAGTGCAGACCTGGAAAAAGGTGATCCGCGTGATCAGCCACGAGTTGAACAATTCGCTCGCACCGCTCGCTTCGCTGGCGCATTCCGGCGCGGAGCTGGTGCGGCGCGGCCAGACCGAACGGCTGCCGCAAATCCTGGAAACCATCGGCGAACGCACGCGCCACCTCGAGAGTTTCATCCTCGGCTATGCGCGCTTCGCCAAGCTGCCGACGCCGCGCCTGGAGCGCTGCGACTGGCCCGCATTCACCGCCCGCCTCGCCTCGCAAATCCCCTTCCGCCTGGAGGGCGAACTGCCCTCCGAGCCGGCGCTGCTCGACCAGGCCCAACTCGAACAGGCCCTGCTCAACCTGCTCAAGAATGCCCATGAATCCGGCTCCGCCCCCGGGGACGTCGAACTGCAGGTGCGCCGCGCCCACGACCTGCTGCGCATCGAAGTGTTCGATCGCGGCAGCGGCATGAACGAAGCGGTGCTGACCAACGCCCTCGTCCCCTTCTACTCGACCAAGCGCAGCGGCACGGGCCTCGGCCTGGCGCTGGCGCGCGAGATCGCCGAGGCGCACGGCGGGCGCATCCTGCTGTCGAACCGCGACGGCGGCGGCCTGGCCGTGACGATGATCCTGCCGGCGCTCACCCCACACTGAAGGAACAATATGCTCAGGATTATCGGCAAACCGACCTCGATCAACGTGCGCAAGGTCCTGTGGACCTGCGTCGAACTGGGCCTGGCCTTCGAGCGCGAGGACTGGAACGAAGAACATGCGGCATTGAATCCGAACCGGATGGTGCCGGTACTGGTCGACGGCGACTTCGTGCTGTGGGAGTCGAACGCGATCTGCCGCTACCTGTGCGCCCGCGAGGGAAGCGAGGCGCTGCTGCCCCTTGATGCGCGGGCGCGGGCCCGGGTCGAACAATGGATGGACTGGCAGGCGACTGAACTGAACAAGGCCTGGGTCTACGCCTTCATGGCGCTGGTGCGGGCCAGCCCGAAGCACGTCGACCCGGCGCAGATCGCCGCCAGCGTCGACAGCTGGAACCGCCATGTCGGCATCCTCGACGCGCGCCTTGCCGCCACCGGCGCCTGGGTCGCGGGCGAGCGCTTCACGCTGGCGGACGTCGTGATCGGCCTGTCCCTCAACCGCTGGTCGATGACGCCGATGGCGCGCCCGGATTATCCGCAGGTGGCGTCCTACCTGGCGCGCCTGTCGGAACGGCCGGGCTACCGTGCATGGTGCGCCAACGGCGTGCCGTAAAAGGCGCCCGGGCTCTGGTAAGATCGGCCCTCACCTGCGCCGCCGACCATGCCTGAACACTTCCCGTCTTTCGACCCACGTTTCGCCCAGCCCGGCCATCCACCGGCCACGATCACCGAATTCGAGGGCGTGCGCTCGCTGCACCTGGGCACCTCGTGGGAGCAAGGCGCGATGCGCCTGTCGCGCCCGGACGCGATCGAACTCGAATACGTGCAGATGATGATGGCCTGGCTGCTGTTCCAGGCGGCACCCAGGCACATCGTGCAGCTGGGTCTCGGCAGCGCCGCGCTCACCAAATTTTGCTACCGCCGCTTTCCCGAGGCGCGCGTGACGGCGATCGAGCTCAATCCGAACGTGATTGCGATTTGCCGCGCCTTGTTCGAGCTGCCGCCGAACGACGAGCGCCTGATTGTCCGCGAGATGAACGCGCTCGACTTCGTGCTCGACCGCCGACACCACGGCACGGTCGACGCGCTGCAGGTCGATTTATATGACGAACAAGCGCGCGGCCCGGTGCTCGATACGCCCGAGTTTTACCGGGGCTGTTTCGACTGCCTGACGCCGGGCGGCATCATGACCGCCAACGTGTTCGGGGAAGTCGGCAACTACGACAAGAACCTGGAAGCGATGCGGGACGTGTTCGACGCCGTCGTCTGGCTGCCCGAGGTGCACGATGCGAACATCGTCGTCATCGCCTTCAAAAGCGCGCCGCAGATCGATTTCTCGGTGTTGTACGAGCGCGCCGGCGAGATCAGGCGCCGGCTGAACCTGCCGGCGAAGAAGTGGGTCGAAGGCTTGAAGGAGTGGATGCGGGACCAGCAACAGGCTTGAAGAACCGGCCGCCGTTCACAGCCGCGCCAGGGTTGCCATGGCCAGCGGAACGACCAGCATGACCAGGACGAGCGTTCGGATCACGCGGGCAGCGCGCACCTGGGTTTCCGCGTTGTGTTTTTCGACAACGGCCGACCACACGGCGCTGGCGCCGCTGATGATCAGGGCAAAGACGTAGGCGAAAATCACTTTGCCGATCACCAGGAAGGCACCGCCTATCTGGCTTTGCTGATGGTAGTCAGTGCTTGCAAGGGTGGAAAACAGCCAGCAGCCGCCGACGAGCAGTGGAAGCAGTCCCAACACCATGAGAGCGTTGGCGACGTGGAGTTTGTGTTGTGGTTTCATGGCTGGGAAGTCTACAGTTTGTTTCGCCGCAGAAATGCGCACATTGTCACTCCGGCGAACGCGCCCAGAGCAAGCCTGGCGCCGGGAATCAGCAGCAGGAGCCGCCCCAGCACGAAGCTCAATACGATGCCGGCCGCGCCGGCAATGACGAAGCGCAGGCTGTTTGGCAGCGCGGCATGCCCAGGCAGCAGTCCCAGGCCAACGACGACGGGCGAATGCACGCTATAGGCCGCATAGGCGCAGCCCGGCCATTTGTCCCGTGCCCCGGTCCGCGCGCCGTCCGAGCGGGAGCGGAAGCGCCACAGCATCCCCAGGATGATGCCCCAGGCGACGAACGGTTCCCAGAACGCGTACACGAGCGCGGGGAGCGTCCAGCCGCCCGAGGTGTCGAAGGGCAGGCCGCGCGCCGCACCGGCGGCGAGGCCATACACGAACAGCAGCGGCGCGCAGACCCAGGCGACGATGCGCCATGTGCGCGCGGTACGCGCATCGATGCGTTCGAGCCAGCGGCTGCGCGCTGTCGCGCAGCCGGCACCCACAGGCGCAGCAGGAAGGCCCCACGCCGGTCGCGATGGCCGCCGCCAGCAGGTGCGCCTGGCGCGGTACGAAGCCCGCACCGCTTGCGGCGCCCCGCGCAAGGACGCGCCAGAGCACATAGGCCAGGCTGAACAACAGGAGCGCCAGGGCGAACCACAGTGGACCGATATTGAAATAGCCGCCACGCACCAGGGCGCCCCAGTGTTCGAGGAAGGGCTCACCCCGTTCCACCCCGGCCAGGGCGATCGTCATCGGTCCCAGCACATAGCCATAGGCGAGGATCGGAATCCCAAGCCGGACGAGCCGGTCGCGCATGAACGGCAGCGGTCCCTTGCGGTCGTACGACGCAACGCTGAAATAACCGGCGAGCAGGAAGAAGAAGCCCATGAAGAAGGCCTGGTTGACCGACACGAAGACGGTCATGGCCACGCGCTCGCCCAGCTGTCCGGCCGGCTAGGTCAAATATCAGCCACCGGGCGCGCCGAACATGATGGCGCTGTGGTGCAGGATGACGACGCCTGTCAGCACCAGCCGGATCCGGTCGAGAAAACCCGTGCGCGGCGATACTGAAGAGTGCGCGTCCGCGCCGGTAGTCCTCGTCTTCGTATCGGTTGCCTGTGTCATCGGAATCTCAACTGTCAGCCTTCGACGTAGATCGTTTCAGTCGCCTGCTTTAACCCCGCATTCGGCAAAAATTGGTCCGAGATGGTCAGGATTGCATGCAGCTTGTTGTTGAGTGCATCCACCCGATGGCCCCGGGCGTGAGCGCTGTCCGCACACATCGCACGAATCGATGGCGCGCATCGTGGGCGATTGGTTATTACAATCTGACAACTATATCGTATCGTTAGCAGGACACATACCATCATCTCCACCAGCTGTTGTCGCCTCGACACATGTGCCCGGATGTTCCCGAATGCCTTGATATAGCGCAAGTCTGCAAGAGTTACCGCGAGCAAGACTCATCGTCACTGACACTCTTCAACGAGGACATTCGATGATGCACAAGACACTCCGGCCAACCCTGCTTGCTGCTGCGCTGCTGGCGGCCTTTCCTCAAGCACGGGCCCAGGCGCAAACGGGAGCGACCGACGAGGAAGCAGCGCAGCAGGTGGTCGTGATGGGTTCGCGCGGCGCCGCCCGCTCGGCACTCGACACTGCCGTGCCGGTCGGCCTGGTGAGCGCCAAAGACCTGGCCTCGACCGGCTCGCTCGAACTGGGCAAGGCCCTGCAGGAGCTCGACCCCTCGTTCAACTTCACCACCACCTTCATCAGCGACGGCACCGACATCATCCGGCCGGCCACCCTGCGCGGCCTCGGCCCGGACCAGGTGCTGGTGCTGGTGAACGGCAAACGGCGCCACCAGCAGGCGCTGGTCAACGTCCAGCAGACGATCGGGCGCGGCTCGGCCGGCACCGACATCAACGCCATCCCGATGTCGGCGATCCACCATATCGAAGTGCTGCGCGATGGCGCCGCCGCCCAGTACGGGTCGGATGCGATTGCCGGCGTGATCAACATCGTGCTCAAGGAAGGCATCGGTAAAGGCGGGGCCAGCCTGAGCGCCGGCACCACCTCCAAAGGCGACGGCGACACCTATGGCGCCAGCGCCTGGCGCGGCTTCGCGCTGGGCGAGGCCGGCGGCTTCCTGAACCTGTCCGTCGAGGCCCGCCACCGCGGCGAAACCAACCGCGCCGGCATCGATACCCTGCGCGTGGATCCGCCGCGCGTCACCCAGCGCATCGGCGACAGCAAGGCGCGCGACGCCTACCTGTGGACCAACGCGATGCTGCCGGTCGGGCATGGCGGCGAGCTGTACCTGTTCGGCGGCGCCTCTCGCCGCCAGGGCGACGCCGCCGGCTTCTTCCGTCCGCGCGACGATGCGCGCAACGTGCCGGCCGTGTATCCGGACGGCTTCCTGCCGAATATCCGCACCGAAGTGCGCGATGCCTCGATCGCCTTCGGCTACCGCGCCGATCTCGGCGGCGGTTGGAAATTCGATACCAGCTTCAACCACGGCCGCAGCGAACTGGTGTTCAACGAGCGCAATTCGATCAACGTCAGCTACTGGTACGAGCCGAAGTGCCCCTGCGCCATCATCGGCGAGTCGCCGCGCGAAGCCTATACCGGCACGCTCGGCTTCCAGCAGTCGACCTTCAATGTCGACGTCAAGGGGCAGGTCCTGTTCCTCGGCCAGCCGATCTTCGTCGCATCCGGCTTCGAATACCGGCGCGACAGCTACCGCATCGAGGCGGGCGAACCGGTCTCTTACCAGTACGGCCGCACCAATAATCCCGCGATCGTCATCCATGACCAGAACGGCGGGATCGCGCAGGCCGGCATCCAGGGCTTCCCGGGCTATATGCCGGCCACCCAGGTCTATGACGGCCGCCACAACACCGCCTTCTACATCGACGCCGAACACAAATGGAACGATCGGCTGACGCTGGGTTCGGCCCTGCGCCACGAGCACTATTCCGACTTCGGCAACACGACGACCGGCAAGCTGATCGCCCGTTTCGACGCGAGCCCCCGCTTTGGTATGCGCGCCAGCGCCTCGACCGGCTTCCGGGCGCCGTCGGTCCAGCAGAAGTTCTACAGCTCGGTATCGACGAATCTGAACACCGCCGGTGTGCTGACCGAAACCCTGACCGCGCGCGAAGGCAGCGCCGTCACCCGTGCTTTCGGCATTGCCCCGCTCAAGGATGAGACTTCGCGCAGCGCCAGCATTGGCATGGTGCTGCGTCCGGTCTCGAATTTTTCGGTGACGGCGGACCTGTACCGCACCGACATCGACGATCGCATCGTCTTCTCCAGCACGATTTCTCCGGAACTGGGCGCCTGCCCCACTGCGGCGGCCTGCCCGATCCGGGCCATCCTCGATCCGCTGCGCGTCGGCCAGGCGCAGTTCTTCACGAATGCGATCGATACCAAAACGCTCGGCCTGGACGTCGTCGCCGAGCACACGACGCGCAACCTGGCCTCGGGCACGCTGGTGCTGTCCGGACAGCTGGGCATCAACCGCACCAGCGTCAGGGCGCGCCGTTCGTCGTCACCGGTGCTCACCGGCACCCAGCTCTTCGACGACGCCCAGGTGACGCTGATCGAGCGCGGCCAGCCGCGCCAGCACCATGTCGTGGCGGCCGACTACACGCGCGGCGACTGGAACGCGAACCTGCGCGCGAATTACTACGGCCAGGTGCAGGGGCAGGGTTTTACCGCGCCCTTTGTCCAGACCTGGGGCGCGAAGTGGCTGGTCGACCTGGCGCTGCGTTATTCGTTCACGCGCAGCCTGCGCCTGACGGTCGGCGCCGACAACCTGCTCGACCGCTATCCGACGCGCTGGGACACGACGCGCGCCGCGCCCTTCCCGCAGATGGGCTTTACGCATTGCTGGGAGACCTGCCCGTTCGGGGTCAACGGGCGCGCGATGTATGCGCGGGCGGACTATGCGTTTTAAGCACACCGCCGGCGCGTTCGGCCGGCGATAAGCGACTGCGGACGTTCCCGCAACGTCCGCAGCCTCCCCTCCTTGCCCGACCCGGCCCGCGCGCCGGGTTTTTCTTGCCCGGCGCCTGGCAAGAAGCAGTCCCTGTCGCCGTCCTGCGCGTATCCCTTGTTCAGAAACGGACTATCGATACTATGTCCGTTCCCGCACTGAACGATTTCTTTCCCGGCCCTATGCTCGGGGTGTGACCGGAGCAGATTGCGAATCAATCGGGCCCGTGAGTCCGCCCCTCGCCCCTTACTGCAGCTGGACCGAACATGACTACGCCTACCTCCGCCACCACCGATGCCGCGCCTGACGAGGTCCCGCCGGAAACCAAAAAAAGACGCCGGCCCGCCGGCTTGTCGCTCGCCGCCTGGAAGCAGTTCGTCAATGTGGCCAAACCCTACTGGCTGGGGGAAGAACGGAAAAAGGCCTGGAGCCTGCTGCTGCTCCTGATCGTGCTGATGCTGGTCGAGACCAAGGCGGCCGTCATGCTGAACAACCAGGCCGGCGAGATGACCTCGGCGCTGGCGGCAAAGAGTGGCGACCGCTTCTGGAAATCGGTGCACGCCTGCCTGTTCGTGCTGGCCTTCGCGGTACCGATCTACGCCTTTTATTACTACATGCGCGACCAGTTCGCCAACCAGTGGCGGCGCTGGCTCACGGGCCGTTTCCTCGACGGCTACCTGAAGGGGCGCAAATACTACGAGCTGGGCTCCGACAGCGAGATCGACAACCCGGACCAGCGCATCAGCGAAGACATCAACACGTTTACTGGGCGGTCGATCAACTTCCTGCTGATCTTCCTGGGCTCGCTCATGCAGCTGGTGGCCTTCAGCGCCGTGCTGTGGTCAATTTCGCATGTGCTGGTGGGCGTGCTGGCGGTGTACGCGCTGACGGGCACCGTGGTCGCGCTCTACGTCTTCGGCAATCCGCTGATCCAGCTGAATTTCTGGCAGCTGCGGCGCGAGGCCGATTTCCGCTTCAGCCTGATGCGCCTGCGCGAAAACGCCGAATCGATCGCCTTCTACCGCGGCGAAGCACAGGAGCGCGCGCACATCGACAGCAAGTTCGACAAGGTGATCAACAATTTTGCAAAGCTGATCAAGAAGCAGCGTTCCCTCAACCTGTTCCAGCGCACCTTCAGCCAGCTCACCCTGGTGCTGCCGAGCGTGATCCTGGCCGACGGCGTCCTGTCGGGACAGCTGGAAGTGGGCCGCGCGATCCAGGCGGCGGGCGCCTTCACCGCCGTGCTGGGCGCCGTCGGCGTCATCGTCGACAACTTCGAGAGCCTGAGCCGCTTCGTGGCCGGCATCGACCGCCTGCAGGCCCTGTCGAAGCTCGTGCTGCCCGGCGCCGAGCCCGCGGTCGCCGCCGACGGCAAGCACCCGCGCATCGAGACGCGTCCAGGCGAGCACCTGGCGCTGGAATCGCTGACCCTGCATCCGCCGCAATCGGAACGGGTGCTCATCAAGGAGCTGAGCCTGGTCCTGAAACCGGGCGATGCGCTCCTCATCACCGGCGACAGCGGCTGCGGCAAAAGTTCGCTCTTGCGGGCGATCGCCGGTTTGTGGAACACGGGCAGCGGCGTGATTCATCATCCACCGCTGGAGGATTTCTTCTTCCTGCCCCAGCAGCCTTACCTGCAGTCCGGCACCCTGCGCAGCCAGCTCATCTACCCGAGCGCGCAGTCGAGCCTGGACGACGCGCAGCTGCTCGACATCCTGGAGCAGGTGCACCTGCCGCAGCTGGCCGAACGCGTGGGCGGCCTCGACGCCGTGCAGGACTGGGAAAAGCTGCTGTCGGTCGGCGAGCAGCAGCGCCTGGCGTTTGCCCGCGTGCTGGTGCACCAGCCGGGTATCGTCATCCTCGACGAAGCGACCAGCGCGCTCGACAGCGGCAACGAAGCATCGCTGTACGGCCGCCTGCGCGAGAACGGAACGACGCTCATCAGCATCGCCCACCGCGCCGCGGTACTGCGCCACCATACCCACGTGCTGCGCCTGATGGGCGACGGCGCCTGGGAGGTGCATGACGCGAGTACTTATGACTTCGATCGGCCGGTCGCCGTTCAGGCTCAGCGGAAATCGGATTCGGGATCGGACGCGGGATCGGACTCGGAATCGGACTCGGAATCGGATTCGGATTCGGCCAGCACGATGCAGTCGCGTCCCGCCTCCTTCGCCTGATACAGCGCCCTGTCGGCGCGGCTGATGGCGTCGGCGAACGGCTCGCCGGCGCGGCGCCTGGCCAGCCCGGCCGAGAAGCTGATACGCCGGCCCTCGAGGCCCGGCACCGCCATGGCGTGCACGCGTGCGGCCATCCGTTCCAGCACGGCGCGGGCAGCGTCCGGCGCGGCGTCCGGCAGCAGCAACAGGAATTCCTCGCCGCCCCAGCGCGCCAGCACATCGTTGGTGCGCAGCGCAGCGCGTGCGGTGGCCGAGAACAGGCGCAGGACGTTGTCGCCGGCCGCGTGGCCGTAGCGGTCGTTGACCTGCTTGAAGAAATCGATGTCGATCAGGGCGATGCAGGTAGCGGCGGCCGACGGGTGGCGGCGTTCTTCGGCATCGAGCACTTCGTTCATGTGGCGCCGGTTGATCAGCGAGGTCAGTTCGTCGACGGTCGCCAGCACCCGGATGGTATCGAGGGCGTCGGACAGTTCGCGCTTCTGGCGCTTGGTGCGCGAACGCAGTTTGCTCATCTCGCCACTGAGGAGCGCGGTCGACACGAGCGCGCCGGCCAGGTAGCCGAAGGTCAGTGCCTCGGTCACCGGAGGAAAACGCACAGGATCGTGCGCTTGCAGCCACCACATGGTCGTGCCCATGCCGGCAATGGCGGCAGCCGAGAGCATGAGCGTCTGGCGTGGGCGCAGCGCAAACATGCAGAACACGATGATCACGACCGCCATCGTCAGCATGGCAGCGCGCAGCGGTCCGGAAATGGCATAGGCCCAGACGGCGCAGACCAGCGAAAACGCGGCCTGCGCCACCGCCAGCTGGTCGGGCGCGAGCTTGAACAAGCCGTTTGCACGGATCAGGAAATAGAAGGCGAGTGCCCCGCAGGCGCCAAAGGCGACCAGGCCGTGCGCCGCGCCGGCCTCGCTCAGGCCTTGCTGGACCTGCACCATCAGCAGGCCGATGCAGACGACGTACAGTACCCAGGTCGCAGCCCAATACTGGAGCATGCGGCGCATGCCCGGATCGGTCCCGTACAGCAGGACAGCGAGACGACGCAACGCGTTCACGGCAGCGCCCTGCAGGCCATCGGTGCGGCTGGGATCCGGTAAGGCATTCGGCCAATCTTCAATAGTCTGGTGGGTCGTCGTGTCGGTAAGCGGCCGCGCCTGCGGGGCTGTGGATGCTGATCGGGTAGCGCAAGCGGGCGTTCAGACTTTACCGAACACATTAGGGAAAGTCGAGATATTTACTTTAAGGAACGAAGTCGCCGGACACGGTTGTTGCCACTCGACAACGACGAGCGCAGGGGCCAGTTGCGCGGCTTTTTCCGCGCCAATCCCGGCGCGCCGTGCGAACGCGTGGTCCAGCCCGGATTCGCTTGACGCGCCCGGTTGCTTGTTCGACCATGGGCGCGGCGGCGATGGCACCGGCCGGCCGACAACCACAACGGAGACTCCGACGTATGAAAAGACTGATCCTGGCCGCCCTGCTGGCCACAGGCGCTGCCGGCGCCGCCAGTGCAAACCCTGCCGACGACGCCCTGAAGGCCGCCATCGCCGGCGCGCACCGCGCGGAGAGCGCGAAGCGCGACGTGTACCGCCATCCGTACGAGACATTGCGCTTCTTCGGCATCACGCCGACCATGACGGTAGTGGAACTGGTGCCGGGCGGCGGCTGGTACACCGAGATCCTGGCGCCCTACCTGCGCGACCAGGGCAAGTACATCGGCGCCGGCCAGGCGATCGAACCGGGCAAGCGCGGCGGCCTGGCCTTCCGCGCCAGGCTCGATGCGAATCCCGCCCTGTACGGCAAGGCGGTGACCGCCGTGTTCGAGCCGCCGAGCCGCATCGACATCGCGCCGGCGGGCAGCGTCGACATGGTCCTCACCTTCCGCAACCTGCACAACTGGGTCGGCGACGGCGACGAGGCGGTGAAAACGACATTCAGGGAAATCTACAAGGTGCTGAAACCGGGCGGCGTACTGGGGCTCGTCGACCACCGCTTACCTGGCGCGATGAAGCAGGACGAGAAAGCCTCGAGCGGCTATGTGCACGAGGCCTATGTCATCAGGATGGCCGAGGGCGCCGGTTTCAAACTGGCCGGCAAGTCGGAAGTAAACGCCAATCCGAAGGACAAGGCCGATCACGAACAAGGCGTGTGGACGCTGCCGCCGGCGCTGGCGAACAAGGACAAGGATCGCGAGAAGTACGTGGCGATCGGCGAGAGCGACCGGATGACGCTGAAGTTCGTGAAACCGTAATCTCGGGCATAGACGTAGAGTGGGCGCCCCGTGCCCACGCGGACGCGTGACCAGGGTTGGCCCGGTTCATGTCGGTTACGCGACCTTATGTCGCCGGCGATATCTCTTCGCGTCGCGCCGCCGATGACACGACGTTTCGCGTGGGCACGGGGCGCCCACCCTACGGGCAAACAAAAAAAACAGGGGCCAACGGCCCCTGTTTCTTTTACAGCTTCGCCTTCGGCGCCTTCACCGGGGTGAACAGCAAATCGTGAAAATCGTAGCTGAAGTCGGTCTCGGTGGACACCGCCTTCATCTTCACATGCTCGATGCTGCCGTCGTAGTCGAGCGCGAAGGTGACATAGGAATCGGCGTTGAAGTTGCGCTCCTTCCAGCGCACGATGAAGGTGTCGTGCTGGTAGTGCTCCATTTCGCCCGTCAAATCAGGCGTGCGCGCGAACGACATGACCAGCTTCTTGCCGACGCGCTTGATGGTCATCGGGCCGTACCACGGGTCGCTGTACTGGCCTTCATAGGCGTCGAGGTCCAGCGAGGGCTTCGAGGCGGCGACACGCGCGGTCGAGGTCTTCTTCAGGCGCGCCAGTTCGTCCGCGTGCTTCTTGTCTTCGTCGTCGGCGATCAGCTTGATCCAGTCGGTCGGCGCGCTGCCCGTCATGTACTGGTCGAGCAGGCGGTATTGCAGCGCGTTGAGGGCGCCGCCGCTTTCGGCGTTGGTGAGGATGGCGATGCCCAGTTTCGACTCCGGCACCAGCAGCACCTTCGAATAGAAGCCCTGCAGCGCGCCGCCGTGATTCGCCACCAGCTGGCCCTTGTAGTCGCGCAGCTGGAAGCCCAGGCCGTAGGCCAGGAAGTTCGGCTTCACCGCCGCCAGCGGACCTTTCGGCATGCCGACCTTGATCGGCGTCTGCGCGGTCCACATTTCGCGCGACTGCGCTTCGCTGAACAGGCGCAGCTCCTTGCCGTCAGGCCCCCTGGCGCCTTCGATGCGGCCGCCGTCGAGCAGCACCTTCATCCACTTCGCGATGTCTTCGGCATTCGTGTTGATGCCCACCGCGCCGACCGCGTTATTCACCGGCATCGACTTCACGGCGGCGATCTTGTCGTTGATCTTGCTGTGCGCGTTCGAGGTGTTCGGGTTGCCGGCATTCTCGGCGAGACTGGTGGTCGTGGTGTTCATGCCGATTGGTTTCAGGATGCGCTCGCGCACCGTGTCGCCCCAGGACTTGCCCGATTTCTGGGCGATGATCTTGCCGGCCACGATATACAGCAGGTTGTCGTAGGCGTAGGCGCTGCGGAAGCTCGTCGCCGGTTTTACATAGCGCAGGCGCTCGATGATTTCGTCGGTACTGAAATTCGTCGTCGGCCACCACAGCAGGTCGCCGGCGCCGAGCCCCAGGCCGCTGCGGTGGGTCAGCAGGTCGCGCACGGTCATCTCGCGCGTGACATACGGGTCGTACATCTGGAAGTCCGGCAGGTGTTTTACGACCGGATCGTCCCATTTCAGTTTGCCTTCGTCGACCAGCATCGCCAGCGCGGAGGCCGTGAACGCTTTCGAGTTCGAGGCGATCTCGAACAGGGTCTGGCCGTCGACCTTCGCCGGCTCGCCGAGCTTGCGGACGCCGAAGCCCTGGGCGGCGATCACTTTGCCGTCCTTGACGACGGCGATCGCGATGCCCGGCACGTCGAACGCTTTCATGACGCGCGTGACGTCCTGTTCGAGGTTGTAGGCGGGGACGGCTACCTGCATGCTGGCAGCTGCGCGGGCAGGTGCGGCGGCGGTCTGCGCGTGGGCGCCCACGGCGGAAAACGCGATCAGGATCGCGGCTGCAATGCGGTTCATGTGGTGCACTCTTCGGTTCCTTTGCTTGTCGAGCCGTCTCCCGGCCCTTGGGTTCACACGCTTATCTGGCGTTCATCGCTTTGTCGACGCCGATTTGCGTCTCGGGGTGGTAGCGCTCGCGCGCCGCCTTGTA
The DNA here is from genome assembly GCF_056680575.1 of Telluria sp. AIW5. Classification (NCBI taxonomy): domain Bacteria; kingdom Pseudomonadati; phylum Pseudomonadota; class Betaproteobacteria; order Burkholderiales; family Oxalobacteraceae; genus Telluria; species Telluria sp. AIW5. The sequence continues at coordinate 423,126 of NZ_CM155289.1, forward strand.
CACGTTCTCTGCCCAGGCGCGGTCCTCGTCCCGGGCGCGCAGCGCCACGTACAGCGGCACCACGAACTTCTTGCGGCCCACGCTCATGAGGAAGGCCTGCATCTGCGGACGCACCTCGCGGTAGCCGGCATGGGCCGCGGCGCGGTAGAAGCGGAAGGCGACTTCGTTGTTGCCGGTCTTCGCCAGCCCAAAAGCGGCGTCGAGTTCGCGCAAACGCGCGGCATCGGCCTTGTTGTCGATGTCGTTCAAGAACTTCATCCACTCGAGGGCAGTCCAATTCTTCGTATCGAGTTGCGCCGTCGGCGTGTCTCCCTTCAGCCAGCTGGCGGTGGTCGCGTCCAGGGCATCGAGGCGGCTTGAGGCCGCATGCTGCGCGCTGGCCGGGATGCCGGGACCGTACAGCCACTCGTCGAGCTCCGCCTCGCTCATCACCTGCGGATGTTTGGCCAGCAGTTCCGTGCGCAGGTAGCGCACGAACTGGGCGGTCGTCACGCTCTGGAAGGCGTGGCCGTCGAACCAGCCGCGCAGGAAGGGATCGAACACGGCGCGCCCTGCCCGCTCTTCGAGCGTGCGCAGCAGCCAGGCGCCCTTCGGATAGGCCAGGCCTTCGTCGGTATAGTTGGCGGACGTGGTGTCCGGTCCGCGCGCGAGCAGCGCCTGTTTATCCGCCGGGATCTCCTTCAGCGACTCGATCGCCTCTTCCTGCTCGAGCTGCAGGTTCATGGTCGCGACCTCCTCGCCGTACAGCTTCTCGAGGATGCGCGTCGTCACATAGGTCGTAAAACCTTCGTTCAGCCACCAGTGCTTCCACGAGGCGTTGGTGACCAGGTTGCCCGACCAGCTGTGCGCCAGTTCGTGCGCGATCAGGTCGACCAGGCTGCGGTCGCCCGCGATCATGGTCGGCGTCAGGAAGGTCAGGCGCGGGTTCTCCATGCCGCCGATCGGGAACGAAGGCGGCAGCACCAGCATGTCGTAGCGCCCCCAGCGATACGGGCCATAGAGGGACTCGGCGGCGGCGACCATTTTTTCGGTGTCGGCCAGTTCGTATGCGGCAGCGTCGATGCGTTTCGGCTCGGCGTAGACGCCGGTGCGTCCGCCGAGCGTGCGCGCTTCGAGTTCGCCGATGCCGATCGCGAGCAAATACGAGGGAATCGGCTGCGGCATGTTGAACTTCCAGCCGCCCTTGCCCGTGGCCTTCGGATCGTTATCGGCGCTCATCACCACGCGCAGGCCTGCCGGGGCCTCGATACGGGCGGTATACGTAAAACGCACAGAGGGCGTGTCCTGCACCGGCGCCCAGGAGCGTGCGTTGATCGTTTCCGACTGGCTGAACATGAAGGGACGCTTGCCGGACAGGGTCTGCGCGGGCGTGAGCCACTGCAGGGCGCTGGCGGTGGGCGCGGTGTGGTAATAGATGCGCACCTTCGGCGCCTGCGTCGGCAGCGCGATGTGCAGGGCCTGGCCCTTCTCGGGGTCGAACTTGTCGAGCGTGTATGTGGCCGGAGCCCAGCGTCCGCGCGCATCCTGTGCTTCGATCTTCGAGATCGTCAGCTCGCGCGTGTCGAGGTCGAGGCGGCGCGCGGCCTTGTCAAACCAGTCGAGCGTGAGTTCGGCGTGGCCGGCCAGCGTCTTCTTCGCGAAGTCGGCTTTTAAATCGAGGTGCAGCGCGCGCGTCTTGACCTGGTCATAGTTGGCGTAGCTGAGCGGATCGAGCGCGTGGTCGAGCGCATGCGCAGCGGCGCCGTACAGGCCGAGGAGGGCGCAGGCGGTGGCGCGCAGGAGGGAAGGTGTGTGCATGCGTGTGATGAATGGCTGAGCGGAGGGCGCGAGAAGAATAGCACTTAACCGTTGGACGGGAAAGCGCGCCCTTACGTAGGCCATCTTCTCGTATTGACGCACTGGCGCCGCGGCGACTCTGCTATGATCCGCGCTCTGCTTTAATCCGCGTTATCCGCTCCCTCCATGGATGCCTTTCTTGTCGCAACCGGCATCGTCGCCCTCGCCGAAATCGGCGACAAGACGCAGCTCCTCGCCTTTTTGCTGGCCGCGCGCTTTCGCCGCCCGCTGCCGATCATCCTTGGCATCTTCATCGCCACCCTGCTCAACCACGCCTTTGCCGCCGCCGTCGGCGCGCTCGTGAGCGAACTGCTGGGCCCCTTCGTGATGCGCTGGGTGCTTGGCCTGTCCTTCCTCGGCATGGCGGTGTGGACGATGATCCCGGATCACATCGACGAGGACGACGCCGCGCTGCCCAGGTTTGGCGTATTCATGACGACGCTGCTCGCCTTTTTCCTGGCCGAGATGGGCGACAAGACGCAGGTCGCCACCGTGGCCCTGGCCGCGCGCTATACCGACATCGCGCCGGTGGTGGCCGGCACCACGTTGGGCATGATGCTGGCGAACGTGCCGGCGGTGCTGTTCGGGGAGCGGATTGCGAACAAGGTGCCGCTGTCCGTGGTGCACGGGATTGCGGCCTTGATTTTTGCGGCGCTGGGGGTGGCGACCCTGATGGGAGCCGGCGCGCATTACGGATTTTAAGCGTAGGGACGTAGGGTGGGCGGGAGACCCGCCCACCCTACGATCCTTGGTTGACACGTTGGCATCGCGCCGGACCGCGTAGGCACGGGGCGCCCACCCTACAAAATCACCTACAAAACCATTACCTCCAGCGCGTCATCCACTGGTCGTAAAACCCCAGGTCGCGCGGTACCGCGCCCGGAATCGCGCAGATCGCGCCGGCGAATTCGTTGGCGCGCGCCAGCGTCAGTTCGAGTGGCCAGCCGCGTGCGCGGCCCAGCAGGAAGATCGCCGAGAACGCATCCCCTGCCCCCACGGTGTCGATCACGAAGGGCGGAGAAGGCGTGTCGCGGGTGTCGATCATGACGCCGCCCGCGCCAAAATACACGGACCCGCGGTGGCCCAGCGTGACGACCAGCGCCTGCAAGCCGAACATCTGCAGCAGCGCCGCGCAGGCCGAGCGGGTTTCGTCGGCCGCCATCGGCGCGTCGTTCGGCCCGAGCTGGAAGTACCAGCCGAACATGGCCTGCAGCTCGTCTTCGTTGAGTTTGACGATGTCGGCCGCGTGCAGCGCCTCGGAGACGACGCGCTCGTCGAACTGGCCTTCGCGCAGGTTCAGGTCGAGGTAGCGGGTGGCGTTCGTGCTTGAGAGCAGCGCCTTGAGGGTGCCGCGCGAACGTTCGCCGCGCTGGGCCAGGGTGCCGAAATAGAGGGCGCCGCGATCGTTCACCTGCGCGACCGTCTTCAGCGCCGCCAGCGCCTCGTCGCGGGCGATGTAGTCGTAGGCCTGGTTCGGCACGATGACGAAGCGGTGCCCTTTCGGACCGCGCTCGACGATGACGCGGCCGGTTTCCTCGATCGGGTCGCGCTGCAGGCCGGCCTGCGACATGGCGAAGCGCTCGAATTCGGCCTGGATCGTCGCGCCGTTGTGGTCGGCGCCGATGCGGGTGATCATGAGTTGCGGCGCCATGAAGGCGGCCAGGTGGCGCGCGACGTTGAAAGGCGCGCCGCCGACGATCTGCTCGGTGGCGAAATCGTCGACCAGCGCTTCGCCGAAAACGACCGTGGCGCCGGTACTATCGCCTTTACTGTGTACTGCGCTCATCCTTCGAACGGCGCCGTGTCGCGGAAGGACGCGCGCTCGCTCAGCTTGTCGAGCAGTTTCGCCAGGTTCGGGTAGTCATCGCGCCAGGCGACGTCCGGGAAGCGGAAAGCGAGCCAGCCCAGCGTGCAGCCGACGGCGACGTCGGCCAGCGTGTACGACTTGCCCATGCAGAAAGGCTGCTCGCCGAGCTTCTCGGACATGACGGCCAGGCCGGCATGCACCTTGCCCAGCTGGCGCGCGATCCATTGCTGGCTCTGCTGCTCTTGCGGGCGCAGCGTCTTTTCCAGGCGCACCAGCACGGCCGCGTCGAGCACGCCGTCGGCCAGCGCTTCCCATACCTTCACGTCAGCGCGGTCGCGTCCGTTACCGTTGGGCGGCAGCAGCTTGCACACGGGCGTGAGCGTGTCGAGGTATTCGGCAATCACGCGCGAATCGTACAGGGCGTTGCCGTCTTCCATGACCAGGCAAGGCACCTTGCCCAGCGGATTGGCCAGGTGGACTTGCGTCTCGGCGGCCCACACGTTGTCGAGCTCGAAAGAGTAGTCGAGCTTTTTTTCCGCCATCACGACGCGGACCTTGCGCACATAGGGACTGGTGTTGGAACCGATGAGTTTCATAGATGCTCGGGAAGAGGGATTTAATATGAGTATAGCATCGGCCCGGCTGCCGAAAACGGCCGCGCAGCCCGGTTTCACTGTGCCCGCAACAAGGCCCCGAATGCGCTCCGGTGGTAAAATCCGCGTTTTTGCACGGACCGCCCGCCATGACCGCTACCGCCCCACTTTCTTCCCTGTCGGCCCTGTCGCCGCTCGACGGCCGTTACGCGGCCAAGACCGACAAGCTGCGCCCGATCCTGTCCGAAGCAGGCTTCATGCACCATCGCGTCATGGTCGAGATCGCCTGGCTGCAGGCGCTGGCCCAGGCGGGCTTTGCCGAGATCAAGCCGTTCTCGGTCGAAGCGAGCGCTCACCTCGACGGCATCGCGGCCGGTTTCGATGAAGAAGATGCCGCCCGCATCAAGGAAATCGAGGCGGTCACGAATCATGACGTCAAGGCGGTCGAGTACTGGCTCAAGGAGCAAGTCAAGGACGTGCCGGAACTGGTGCTTGCCTCGGAGTTCATCCACTTCGGCTGCACCTCGGAAGACATCAACAACACCAGCCACGGCATGATGCTGAAGGCCGCGCGCGACACCGTGATGCTGCCTTCGCTGAACGCCATCATCGCGAAGCTGACGGAGATCGCCCACACCAACGCCGCGCTGCCGATGCTCTCGCGCACCCACGGCCAGACCGCCAGCCCGACCACCCTGGGTAAAGAATTCGCGAACGTCGTCGCGCGCCTGCAGCGCGCCGTAAAACGCATCGCCGACGTCGAGATCCTCGGCAAAATGAACGGCGCGGTCGGCAATTACAATGCCCACCTGTCCGCCTATCCGGGCTTCGACTGGCCGGCGTTCTCGAAGGACGTGATCGAGTCGCGCCTCGGCTTGACGTTCAACCCGTACACGATCCAGATCGAGCCGCACGACTACATGGCCGAGATGTTCGATGCGATTGCGCGCGCCAACACGATCCTGCTCGACCTGAACCGCGATATCTGGACCTATGTGTCGCTCGGCTACTTCAAGCAGAAGCTGAAGGCCGGCGAGATCGGTTCGTCGACCATGCCCCATAAAGTCAATCCGATCGACTTCGAAAATTCCGAAGGTAATTTGGGCCTGGCGAATGCCGTGCTGCGCCACATGGCGGAAAAGCTGCCGGTCTCGCGCATGCAGCGCGACCTGACGGACTCGACAGTATTGCGCAACATCGGCGTCGCCTTCGGCTACACGCTGCTGGCCTACGACAGCTGCCTGCGCGGCCTGAACAAGCTGGAAGTGAACGCGGCCAAGCTGGAAGCGGACCTCGACGCGAACTGGGAAGTGCTGGCCGAGCCGGTGCAGACCGTGATGCGCCGTTACGGCATCGAGAATCCGTATGAGCAGCTGAAGGAACTGACCCGCGGCAAGGGCATCACCAGGGAAGCGCTGCGCGAGTTCATCGGCACCCTGGCCGTGCCGCAGGAAGCGAAGGACTTGATGCTGGCGATGACGCCGGCGAATTACACCGGTCTGGCGGCGGAGCTGGCGAAGGCGATTTAATTCCGCTGCGACGTCTTCAACAAAAGCCCGCCTCAGAAATGGAGCGGGCTTTTTTATTTCCGCGACGGCTGTGCACCGTAGGGTGGGCACCTGTGCCCACGCGTTACGCACGGTTCCCGATCGAAACGTGGTACGTGGCCAGCACGCTTTGCACGCGTGGACTCAGGAGTCCACCCTACGGTACGCAACGGCCTCAGTTTTGCCAAACCAGTTTGACGCCCACTTCGCGACCCACCTCGGTACGCGTCGCCAGCGGCCCGAACTCGCCATGGCTGCCATTCAGGTTGCGCCCGACGATCGACAGCTCGAGATTGCGCCGCAGGCGCCAGCCGAAGCGCGCATCCAGCGCCCAATAGTCCGGCACTTCCGGGTTGGCCAGCGCCGCAACTTTACGCAGCGCCACTTCCATCTCACGCTGGTCGTCAAAGCTGTAGTTCGAGCGCAGCTGCAGCGTATGCGACGGGTCCTTGCCGGCATTGCCCGGTCCGGCAAGGTCATTGCTGCCGGGTTTCAGGCGCAGGCGTTCGTGCAGGGCGGTGTAGCCGGCCGACATGCGCCAGGCCTGGCTCAGCTGGTAGCTGCCCCACATCTCGATGCCGGTCGCGTTTCCTTCCATCAGGCTGCCGAAGGTGAGGAAGCTGCGGGTCGGGTCGATTTCCTGGGTGCGCAGGTGGTCGTATTCGTTGTGGAAGAGCGTGGCCGAATAGGACAGCCCGGCCAGCGGCTGGCCGCGGTAGCCGAGTTCGAACACCTTCGCCACTTCCGCGCGCACCTGCGGCCCGCCGCGCAGCAGGTAAGGCGGACGCCCCGGGATGAAGGCGTCGACGTCGAGCCGGGTCGGCGCGCGCACGGTGCGCGACAGCGAGGTCCACACGGCATGACGCGGGCTGAGCCGCCATGACAGGCGGGCAGTGGGCAGCAGTTCGCTGCCGGTGTAATCGTTGTGCTCGATGCGGGCGCCCAGCGTCAGGCTGAAGTCGGGACGCAGCGCGATTTCGTCCTGGGCGAACAGGCTGGCCCAGGTCTGCTCCTCGCGCGCCGGCAGGAAGGCAATCACCTCACTGTTGGTGACGCGGTCCCAGCTATGCCGATAATTCGCGCCCCACACCAGGCTGTGCATGCCCCAGGTGGGAAAGGAATGCTGGAGCTGGAGGTCGGCGATGTCGAGCGATTCGGTGAAGGTCGGCGGCACGGCGCGCCGGGTATGGTCGAGGTAGGCCTGCACGCTCAGGCGGCCGCCACCCTCCAGGCCGTGTTCCCAGCGTCCGCTCAGGTTGGCGCCGTGGGTGTCGATGTCGCCCAGGAGCAGCTCGGTGCCGGTGACCGAGATGGCGCCCGGCTCGGGCTGGCCGAGCTCGCCGCGGTACACATTCCCGTTCACGCTGAACAGGTCGCCGCCGCGCTCCCAGTCGGCGCGAAAGCCCAGCTGTGCCTGGCGCCAGCGGTCGTCCACAGCGGAGCCCGACGCGGTCTCGGTGGCGGAACGCGACAGCACCTTGCCATACACACGCCAGCTGGCGTCGCCCTGCCTGCCGCCCTGGCGGAAAGCGGCGTCGCCGCCATCGCTGCCGCCGCGCAGCACGGCAAGACTGCCCTGGGTGGCGTGGGCGGAGCGGGTCGTAATATTGATCACGCCATTGACCGCGTTCACGCCCCACATCGTGCCGCCCGGGCCGCTGATGACTTCAATGCGCTCGATGTCTTCCAACATCACGTCCTGCTGGTCCCAGAACACGCCGGAAAACAGCGGCGCGTACACCGAGCGGCCATCGATCATCACCAGCAGCTTGTTGGGGGCGCTGTTACCGGAACCGTTCAGGCCGCGCGCGCTGATGGAATAACCGTAGCTGCTGACCTGGCCGACTTGCAGATTCGGCGCCAGGCGCAGCGCTTCGGGCAGGGTTGCGGCGCCGGAGCGGCGGATGTCGTCAGCGGTGATGACGAAGACCGAGGCCGGTGCATCGAGCAGGCGCTCCGGTTTTTTCGACACCGAGGTGACCTGGATATTCGCCAGTTCCTCGATCGACAGGTCGGCGAAATCCGTGCCTTGCGGATCGGCGGCATGGGCCTGGCTCGCCAGCGCGGCGGCGAGCAGCAGGACCAGCGCACGCGGGCGTGGCCGGCTTGGTGAACAATTGTACATACGATTCCTCGACAGGGGCATGGGCACCCGTTTTATTCAGTGCTGCTATCTCTGCTTCTATTCTAAAAACGCGCTCACTTCGATTTTACATTCCGGCGGGCCGCTGCTGTGCACGTTTAACAATCCATGCTAGTGTACGAAAAGAAACATGTGCTGGCGAGCCGCGTGTCACCTTTTTTGCTATAGTTTCGTTCTGATCAGTACCACCGGCCGCCACCATGCAGCGATACTCCCTTCCCGCGATCGTCCTGCACTGGCTCATCGCCCTCCTGATCATCGGCACCTTTACGCTGGGGCTGGTGATGACCGACATTCCCGGGCTGACCCCCACCAAGCTGCGCTATTTTTCCTGGCACAAATGGGCCGGCGTGACGGTACTGGCGCTGGCGACATGCCGCCTGCTGTGGCGCCTGCGCAGCACGCCGCCCGCCTATCCCGCCACGATGCCCGCCTGGCAACGCCGCGCCGCCCATGCGCTGCACGGCCTGCTGTACCTGCTCATGTTCGCGGTACCGCTGTCCGGTTATTTCTACAGCCTTGCCGCCGGCGTACCAGTCGTGTATTTCGGCCTGCTCCCGCTCCCGACGCTGATCGGCGCCGACCCGGCCCTGAAACCTGTGCTCGGCGCCCTGCACTACTGGCTCAACATGGGCCTGGCCGCGCTGGTGGCGCTGCACGTGCTGGCCGCCTTGAAACATATGCTGGTCGACCGCGATGGCATCATGGGCCGCATGCTGCCCTTTTCGACGAAACAAGACATCAGGAGTTAATCAATGAAACCCTTGCGCGCCCTCGCCCTCGCCTCCCTGTTCGCCAGCGCCTTTGCCATCCCCTTCGCCGGCGCCGCCGCGCTCAAGAGCGACCCTGCCAAAAGCAGCGTCGCCGCCGTCTTCAAGCAGATGAACGTGCCGGTCGAAGCGAAATTCAAAACTTTCACGGCGTCGATCGACTACGACGCCGCCCACCCCGAAGCGGGCAAGGCCAGCGTCGATATCCAGACGGCCAGCATGGACCTGGGCGACCCCGAATACAATCGCGAGGTTTCCAAGAAGGAGTGGTTCAACACGGCGCAGTTCCCGAAAGCGAGCTTTGTCTCGACCGCGATCAAGCCGGCCGGCGCGGGCAAACTGAATGTCGCCGGCAAGCTGACGATCAAGGGCAAGACCGCCGAGGTGAATTTCCCGCTCACCGTGAAGACCGAAGCTGGAAAACAAGTTTTCGAAGGACAGTTGCCGATCAAGCGGCTTGCTTTTAACATCGGCGAAGGCGAGTGGAAAGACACCAGCATGGTCGCCGACGAAGTTGTGATCAAATTCCGCGTCACTGCGGGAAAATAATTAATTCATCCAAGGATAGTTCATGAAACTCAAGCTCCTGATCGCCGCCACCCTCGCCACCAGCGCCGGCTTCGCCTGCGCCGCGGCCGATACCTATAAAATCGAACCGAACCACACCTACCCGAGCTTCGAAGCCGACCACATGGGCATTTCGGTCTGGCGCGGCAAGTTCACCAAAACCGACGGCACCATCGTGCTCGACCGCGCCGCGAAGACCGGCAGCGTCGACATCACGGTCGACATGAACAGCATCGATTTCGGCCACGAAAAGATGAACGCGCATGCGCGCACGCCGGACATTTTCGATGTCGCCAAGTACCCGACCGCCACGTTCAAGGGCAATAAACTGCGCTTCGAAGGCGAAAACCTGGTGGCCGTCGAGGGTGACTTCACGCTGCACGGCGTTACCAAGCCGATGACCCTGAACATCGCCAAGTTCAAGTGCATCCAGCACCCGATGCTGAAACGCGAAGTCTGCGGCGCCGACGCGCATGGCTTCTTCCTGCGCAGCGACTATGGCGTTACCTACGGCATGCCGAAGTTCTCGCCGGAAGTGAAGCTGGCGATCCAGGTCGAAGCCATCAAGCAGTAAACGCCGAAGTACAAAGAAAAAGCCCCGCTGCCAAATCGGCAGCGGGGCTTTTTACCTTACAGGACTGAACTGGTCTGATTAACGGCCGTCACGGTCCGAGTCGCCTGGAATGGCGCGCTCGACCTTGTCCCAGGCGGCGCGGCTGGCCGACTTGGCCTGGTCCCACGACAGGCGCGAGGTGCCGCGGGTCGTGTTCCACTCGTCGGCCAGGTAGTGCTCGTTCTGGTCGTAGCTGCCGGTAAAGCGGCCTTTGCCGTTGTAGCCCAGCGCGTAGGCCGGTGCGTAGTCGTCGTAGGTGTAGCCAGGGGTGTAGTGCGATTGCGTCTGGTACGAATTGCGCCAGTAAGCATCTTCCTGGGCTGGATTGACCAGGCCGCCGACGCCCTTGCCGGCCATGCCGCCAGCCAGGCCGCCGATGGCAGCACCGGCTGCCATGCCGATCGGGCCACCGACCGCGCCGATGGCTGCACCAGCCGCTGCGCCGCCGCCTGCGCCAACACCTTTGGCCAGGTTATGGTCGTGCAGGTCGTCGCCCGGCTTCGCGTTCACGACTTCGCCGACGCCCTTGCCGGTTGCGCCGCCTGCCAGGCCGCCGATCACGGCACCAGCTGCCATGCCGATCGGGCCGCCGACCGCGCCAACGGTTGCACCTGCCACTGCGCCGCCAGCGCCGCCGACGCCTTGCGCCAGGTTATGTTCGCGCAGCTTGTCGTCTGGGGTCGGGTTGACGACTTCGCCGGCGCCGCGGCCGGCAGCCGCGCCCGCCAGGCCACCGACGACGGCGCCCGCAGCCATGCCGATCGGGCCGCCAACGGCGCCGACTGCCGCGCCGGTGGCAGCACCGGCCGTTGCGGTGGCACCTTTGGCCAGGTGGTGTTCGGACAGGTCGTCACCGGCTTTCGGATTGACGACTTCGCCTGCGCCTTTACCAGCGATGCCGCCGGTGATACCACCGATGGCGGCACCTGCAACGGTACCGATCGGACCGGCTGCGGAGCCGATCGCGGCACCAGCCAGCGCGCCGCCGACGGCGCCGACGCCGGTGCCGATCACGTGCGAACCGCCGTGTTCGGTCCACGAACGCTCGATGTGGGCAGCGTCTTCATCGTTGCGGGCGTTCACGCCCATCAGGATGCCGCCGCTCTTGATGCCTTCTTCATAGTGCGCTGCGCGCTCTTCCGGAATGCCTGCGCCGATCAGCGCGCCGATCAGGCCGCCGGTGATGCCGCCGGCGCCGGCGCCGGCCAGGGCTGCGGCCAACGGGCCAGCCACGACCAGGCCAATGCCTGGCAATACGAGGCTCGTGCCGACGGCGGCGATGCCTGCCAGGACGGCGCCGATGGTGCCGCCGATACCTGCACCGATGCCGGCGCCTTCAGCGGCCTTGCTGCCGAGTTCAGTATCCGTGTCGCTGAAATGGGTCTGGCGGGTCGTATCCGACATCATCAGGTTAACGTCGTCCTTGCTGTATCCACGGTCCGAGACCGAGCTGTATGCGCGCTCTGCGCTGGCGCGGTCCGGGAACAGGCCGGTGACCATGCGCGAATTTTGTTTATTGGTGTCGTAGCTCATGATGTATCCCTTTCAAAGGTGTCGTGGTGCGGTCAGGTCTTGCAACTTTGTGTTGCCAGTGGTCGAACAATATGCCCCGCACACATGCTCTTCTGTACGCTGACGCACTCACTTCAGGACATTCCAAATGGCAATGCAATTGATAAAAAAAATCGGTGACCGGAACACGATTTACAGATTCATCGTCTAACGTTCGTTGCCGCACCGACCCGCTATCCCGTCGATCTGTAGACTTTTTTACATGGCCACCGCAATCAATTGGCCTCGGGTAGGTTTTTTTTACTATGAGGAGGAACTAAAATGCTATTCATCATCTGGATCGTCGTCGGTGGTATCCTGGGCTGGCTTGCAAGCATGGTCATGAAGACCGATGCAGAGCAGGGCATGATTCTGAACGTTGTGGTCGGTATCATCGGCGCCTTCCTGGGCGGCTGGTTGCTCTCCCCACTGTTCGGTAATGGCACTATTAATTCGGATGACTTCAGCGTGTCGTCGCTGCTGGTTTCGTTCCTGGGTGCCGTCATCCTGCTGGCTATCGTCAACCTGCTGCGTCGCGGTCGGGTACGTTAATCGGTGTTTGGCCCCACATAACCAACGCTTCCACGCGTTGGTTTTTTTTTGTCTGGACTTCGTATGCGCGCCAGTAAAGTCACCATTTCAATTACCAGTGTCATCCTGACCCTCCTGGTCGGCTTTCTGGCGCTCAATTTCGCGCCAGGCGAGAAGCAGATCGAAACCCAGCTCAGGACCCAATACGATATCCACGACGCCCAGTTCCGGCGCTCAGTGGGCGTGTTGCTCGGCCCCCCTATTATCGAAGGCAACAAGGTCGAGACCCTGCTCAACGGCGAGCAGATCTTCCCCGCCATGCTCGCGGCGATCCGCGGCGCAAAAAAAACGATCACCTTCGAAACCTATATCTACTGGTCGGAAACGATCGGCGAAGAATTTTCCGAGGCACTGGCCGAGCGCGCGCGCGCCGGCGTGAAAGTGCATGTGATGCTCGACTTCATCGGCAGCATCAAGATGAAAGACGAAGCCATGAAAAAAATGCGCGACGCCGGCGTGCAATTGCAGCGCTACCACAAGCCGGTCTGGTGGAAACTCGCGCGCCTGAATAACCGCACCCACCGCAAACTGCTGATCGTCGACGGCACGGTCGGCTTTACGGGCGGCGTCGGCATCGCCGACCAGTGGCGCGGCCATGCCCAGGACGAAAATCACTGGCGCGATACCCATTTCCGCGTCGAAGGTCCGGTGGTCGGCCAAATCCAGGCCGTGTTCACCGATAACTGGCTCAAGGCGACCGGTGTGGTACTCGACGGCGCCGCCTATTTTCCGCCCCTGGCGCCAGTCGGCACCATGCCGGCCCAGATGTTCTCCAGCTCGCCCACCGGCGGCAGCGAAAGCATGCACCTGATGTACCTGATGGCGATTACCGCCGCGCGCCAGTCGATCAACCTGTCGGCTTCGTATTTCGTGCCCGACGAACTGACCATGCGCGCGTTGATCGCCGCCGCGAAACGCGGCGTCAAGGTGCGCATCATTACGCCGGGTAAAGAGATCGATTCGGACGTGGTGCGCCTGGCCTCGCGCGAACGCTGGGGTCCCCTGCTCGAAGCCGGGATCGAGATCGCCGAATACCAGCCGACCATGTACCACGTGAAAGCGCTGATCGTCGATTCGCTGATGGTCTCGGTCGGCTCGACCAATTTCGACAATCGCTCGTTCAGCATCAACGACGAAGCGAACCTGAACGTGCTCGACGCCGATTTCGCGCGCGCCCAGGATGCGGTCTTCGACCAGGACTGGCAGCGTGCGCGGCGCATGACGCTGGTCGCCTGGCACAACCGCCCGTGGACCGAAAAACTGAGCGGCGAATTCGCCTCGCTGCTGGGTTCACAGCTGTAAATATTGTCTGTACGGCGCCGTGTGGCAGCGGGAAATAACGGTTGACGAGCCGGTCGGGGATTACGGATACTCTTGGGATGCTCTTTTGAAGCAGACGTCTCCGATAACCTTCCTGATCGATCGCGAATGAAAAAGACCCTCCTCTCGCTGGCCATCCTTTCCAGCTTCGCCGCACACGCGGACGAAGGCATGTGGATGCCGCAGCAGCTGCCACAAGTAGCCCAGCAACTGAAAGCCGCCGGCCTCGAACTCGACCCGGCCACGCTGACCAAACTGACCGAATTCCCGATGGGCGCGGTCGTGAGCCTGGGCGGCTGCTCGGCCTCGTTCGTCTCGCCGCAAGGCCTGATCGTCACCAACCACCACTGCGTCTACAACAGCGTGGCCGTCAACTCGACGCCGCAGCGCGACCTGCTGACCAACGGTTTCCTGGCGAAGAGCCTGGGCGAGGAACTGCCGGCCGCGCCGGGCAGCCGCGTGTTCGTGACGGAAGAAGTGGCCAACGTCAGCGACCAGATCATCGACGCCAAAGTGGCCAAGCTGACCGGCAAGGCGCGCATCGCCGCGATCGAAAAGAATCAAAAGGAAATGGTTGCCGCCTGCGAAAAAACGCCGGGCTACCGCTGCACCGTGGCCAGCTACTACGGCGGCCTCGAGTTCTATCGTTTGAAACAGCTGGAAATCCGCGACGTGCGCCTGGTGCACGCGCCGCCGTCGGGCGTCGGTAAATTCGGCGGCGACACCGACAACTGGATGTGGCCGCGCCATACCGGCGACTACGGTTTCTACCGCGCCTACGTGTCGAAAGACGGCAAGGCCGCCGACTACTCGGCCGATAACGTTCCTTACGTGCCGAAGCACTTCCTGAAAATCGCCAGCGAAGGCTCGAAGGAAGGCGATTTCATCATGGTCGTCGGCTACCCTGGCCGCACCAACCGCCACCGCCTGCCGTCGGAAGTGCAGTACACCTTCGACTGGAACTACCCGGCATTCGTGCAAGCCTCGGGTGACGTGCTCGCCATCATCGAGCGCGAAACCAAGAACGACCCGGCTGCAAAGCTGAAGTACGCCGGCCAGATCGCGGGCGTGAACAATTACTACAAGAACCGCAAGGGCATGCTGACCTCCTACGGGGAAAGCGACTTCCTGGCACGCAAGACCGCCGAGCACAATGCGCTGAAGTCCTGGGTCAACAGCGACGCGGCCCGTAAAAAACAGTTTGCCGGCGACATCGACGCCGTCGAAAAGCTGATCGCCGAGCGCGACGCCCACACCAAGGAAGGCTTCTACCAGGGCTATGCCCAGCCGCGCTTCCTGGGTTCGGCACGCACCCTGTACCGCCTCGCCAACGAGCGCACCAAGCCGGATGCCGAACGTAAATCGGGCTACCAGGAACGCGACATGGCGCGCATGACCTCGGTCATCACCGGCCAGGACCGCACCTACGACGAAAAAGTCGACAAGGCGCTGGTCATGCACTTCCTCACCAAGTACCTGGCCCAGCCGGCCAAGGAGCAGGACACTGCCTTCAACGCCGCCCTCGGCATCCGTTCCGGCATGAGCCAGGACGAACTGAAGGCCGCCGTCGACAAGGCCTATGCCGGTTCCAGGCTGGCCAACAAGGAAGAGCGCACCGCCTGGCTGAAGAAGACCCCGGCCGAGTTCAAGGCCGGCGACGACAGCTTCATCAAGGCAGCGGTCGCCATGTATGACGCCGACATGAAGGACGAAGCCAAGGAGGAAGAACTCGCCGGCAAAATCCAGAAGTCCTACGCGGCCTACATGAAAGCGAAGATCGCCTACATGAACAGCAAGGGCCAGGCCGTCTACCCGGACGCCAACGGCACCCTGCGCGTGACCTTCGGCAAGATCGCCGGCCGCGACCATGGCGCCGACGGCACCGGTTCGTGGACCGCGTTCACCACGGTCAAGGGCGTGGTCGCGAAGGCCACCGGCGAAGGCGAGTTCAACGCTCCAACCGCCCAGCTCGCGGCAATCAAGGCCAAAAACTTCGGCAAGTTCGTCGATCCTGCACTCAAGACGGTTCCTGTGAACTACCTGGCGACGCTGGACATCACGGGCGGCAACTCGGGTTCGGCAGCGCTGAACAAGCGCGGCGAGCTGATCGGCCTGGCCTTCGACGGCACCCTCGATTCCATCATCTCGGACTGGGATTTCAATGCGGCCAATACCCGCGACATCCAGGTCGATATCCGCTACATCCTGTGGAACATGAAGCATGTGGACAAGGCGGATAACCTGCTGAAGGAAATGAACGCGCTGTAATGTGAAGCGGCGCCACGGTGCCCGTTTCAAAATAAAAAGCCACGCTGCCGCAAGGCGCGTGGCTTTTTTTCGTCCCTCCGCGAAGTAGCGGAAGAAGTGCCACGATGTTTGCGCCGGAAATGAATCGATGGCGCGCAACCGGAGTGTCGCGATCCGTAGGGTGGACTCTTGAGTCCACGCGGTACCACGCATGCACATCGAAACGTGGCGCACAGCCCAGGAAGCGTACGTCAAGCGTTGATCGCAAGCGTTGGGGTATGCAAGGGTGCGTACCGCGTGGACTCGAGAGTCCACCCTACGGACTGTGCCCATGCTCTGGCACGCGTGGAGACGGGACTCCACCTACGCGTACCTCGGTTCGTAGGGTGGAGTCCTGACTCCACGCGGTCATCCAGGCTGCACCAAAAAAAAACGCCGCGTCGAGCGCGGCGTTGGTCATTACAGTTTCTTGTTCAGCCGGCTGTGCCGCACGCTGTACAGGAAATAGGTCGCCACCGTCGCCGCCATCCAGATGAAGAACACGCGGAAGGTTGCCAGCGGCAAGTCTTTCATGATGTACAGGCAGGCCAGGATCGACAGCCCCGGCACCACATACGGCCCGAAGGGCACGCGGAAGCCGTGCTCGGCATCCGGACCCTGCTTGGCGCGGATCACGGGCACCGCGATCGAGACGACGATGAAGGCCGTCAGCGTACCCATGCTGACCATGTCCCACAGGAAGGTCGAGTCGACCAGGCCGGCCACCAGGCCCACCACCAGGCAGACGATCAGCGTGTTCGACACCGGTGCGCCCGTGCGCGGATTGACCTTCTGGAAGGTCTTCGGGATCAGGCCGTCGCGGCTGATCGCGTACAGGATGCGCGTCTGGCCGTAGATCGTCACCAGGGTCACCGAGAACACGGAAACGACGGCGCCGGCCGACAGCACCAGCGCCGGCCAGGCTTTGCCGGTGACGTTCTGCAGGATCACCGACAGGCCGGCCTGCTGGCCTTCGAACAGGTGCGCCGGTTGCGCGCCCATCGCGGCCACGGCCACCAGCATGTAGAACAGGGTGACGATGACCAGCGCCGCCAGAATGCCGATCGGCACGTTGCGGCGCGGATTGTTGACTTCTTCGCCGGCGGTGGCGATGGTGTCGAGGCCGATGAAGGAGAAGAACACGGTGCCGGCCGCGGCCGTCACACCGGCCATGCCGGCAAAACCCTTGCTGTTGTCGGTATTGTAGAACGGGTGGAAATTGTTCACATCAAAACCGGAAAACGCGATCACCGAGAAGAAGGTCAGGATGGCCAGCTTGATGACGACCATGATGGCATTCGTCGTCGCCGATTCCTTGGTGCCGCGAATCAGGAGGATGCAGCACATGATCACCAGCAGCACCGGCGGCAAATTGAAATCGCCCGAGTGGACAGTCAGGTTGCTATGGTCCGAGACGAACATGGGCGAACGCAGCTGGGCCGGGATTTCCCAGCCAAGCGCATTTTGCAGGAAATTGTTCAGGTAGTCCGACCAGCCGATCGCCACCGCGCTGCCGGCCAGGCCGTATTCGAGCAGCAGGCAGGCGGCCACGATGAAGGCGGCGAATTCGCCGACCGTGGCGTAGGCAAACGAGTAGGATGAGCCCGATGCCGGCACGCGCCCGGCCAGCTCGGCATAGCACAGCGCCGTCAGGCCGGCGGTGATGGCGGCGATCAGGAAGGATAGAATGACGGCGGGCCCTGCTTTCGGCACCGCTTCGACCATCGTGAAGAAAATGCCGGTGCCGACAGTGGCGCCGACGCCGATCATGGTCAGCGGGAACAGGCCGAGCGTTCGGTTCAGGCCGCCGCCATGGGCCTGGCTGTCTTCGTGTGCACGTTCGGCCGGTTTGGTACGAATCAGCTTCTGCCCAAGTGTCAGATTCACAGTGTTCCTTTGTCGCGAGTGAGAAATGGCTGAGCTCGAAACGCCGCCAAAGTTCGCGATTATAGGGCCGATTCATGGGACCGTTCGGCTATGCTTGAGAAAATAGTTTTTCCTAAAGATGCATTTCCAATGCGTATTTAATGCGCTAAAATATGCCTGTTCTTTCCTGAAGACATCTTATGCGTCTGACCCGCTTTTCCGACATCGGTTTGCGCGTGCTGATTTACCTCGAGCGCGCCGGCGAACGCCCCCATCCGGTGACGGTTGCCGAGATCGCCAAGCAGTTCGCGATCCCGCAAAACCACCTGGTGAAAGTCGTCGGCCATCTGGCCCGCGTCGGCTGGGTACGCGCGCTGCGCGGACGCAACGGCGGCCTGCGCCTGGCGGCCGATCCGCATGTGTTGACGGTGGGCCAGGTGCTGCGCGAACTCGAAGGCGACGACGAACTCGTCGACTGCGAAGCGACCCGCTGCGCGCTGAGCCTCGATTGCCAGCTACGCGGACTGCTAAAAGCGGGCATGCGCGCCTTTTACGCGGAGATGGACCGCTACACGCTGGCGCGCATCACCGAAGGCGGCACCGGCGAGCAGATCGTCCGGATGCACAAGATGTTCTGGAATGGAACGACAGCTGGCACGGCTTAGAAGCCAGTCCGGCATGGAGCGCCCGAAGCGGGCGTTTTTTTGAACTGTAAAGTTGCATATTAAATGCAGCAATGAGGAAAACACGATGATCTCCGCCGCCTCCCGTCCGTATATCGATGCCAGCGTCCCCGTGCTGCGCGAACATGGTCTTGCCATCACCAGCCTGTTCTACAAGAACCTGTTCGCCGAGAACCCGCAGCTGACGCGCCTGTTCAACATGGGCAACCAGGCCAGCGGCGCGCAGCAGCAGTCGCTCGCTTCGGCCGTGTTTGCCTACGCGGCGAATATCGGCACGCCTGAAGCCTTGGGCCCGGTGGTCAAGCGCATCGTCCACAAGCACGTCTCGATCGGCATCCGCGCCGAGCACTACCCGATCGTCGGGCGCAACCTGCTGGCGGCCATTTCGGCAACCCTGGGCGAGGCGGCCACGCAACCCCTGCTCGACGCCTGGGCCGAAGCCTATGGTTCGCTGGCGAACCTGCTGATCGCGGCCGAAGCCGAGATGTACAGCACGGCCGGCATCGAGCCGGGCGAAACGCGCCCGATGCGCGTGACCGAGGTAACGCGTGAGAGCGCCAACGTGCTGTCGATCCGCTTCGTTCCCGCCGACGACCAGCCGCTGCCGCCGTTCAAGGCGGGCCAGTACGTCAGCGTCGCCGTCGACCTGCCGGGCGCGCGCCACCAGCTGCGCCAGTACAGCCTGTCGGACGCTTTCGGTAAAGACAGCCTGCGCATTTCCGTTAAACGCGAGGATGCGCTGGAAGCCGCGCCGGCCGGCGAAGTGTCGAACTGGATCCACGCCAACGTGCAAGCCGGCAGCGTGCTGCAGGTGACGCACCCGTTCGGCGAATTCACGCCGGACACCGAATCCGAAGCGCCGATCGTGCTGCTGTCGGCCGGCGTCGGCATCACGCCGATGGTCTCGGCGTTGAACCGCATCGCGCTGGTCCATCCGGAGCGCCGCGTCATCTTCGCCCACGCCGCGCGCGATGCGGCGCACCACCCGCTGCAGGCCGACCTCGCCGCTGCGCGCGCCATCATGCCGAACCTGCATGTCGCGATCTTTTACGAAGAGCTGGGCAGCGCCGCCGACGGCGTGATGGCCGGGCGCATGGACATCGCGCGCCTGCCGCAGTGGGACCTGGAGCAGACCGAAGTCTGGCTGTGCGGCCCACTGAAATTCATGCAGGCACAGTGGCTTGCGCTGCTCAATGCCGGCGTGCCGGCGCCGCGCCTGCACCGTGAAGTGTTTGGGCCGGATTTGCTGGATCACCTGCTGTAAGGTGTAATCGCGTCCAGGTGTTGGCTCGTGCTGACGTAGGGTGGGCGCCCCTGCGCCCACGCGTTTACGTGCGCATCCTTGCACTACATACGGTGACATGTCGCTCGCGCGGCGTCACCGTGCCACGATCATTCCGCGGCGCACGGATGCTGTGCGAGCGGATCGTCGCGGCTGCGTACTGCGTGAACCGTGCGTACCGCGTGGGCACGCGGCGCCCACCCTACATGTAAGGTACGCGCCAGCGCTACTTACAACATCTGCACGCCACGCCCGCCGACATCGCGCTGGGCCGGCTGCCCGTACACGCGGATCGGACCCGAACCGCTGGTGCGCGCAAACACCGACTGGCGCACGGTAGCGGAGATGCCGCCCGAGCCGCTGCTGGCCAAATCGCCCTGCTCCGTCGTCAAGCCCGCCAGGTCGGCGCTGCCCGAACCGCTGACGCGCACGTTCAGGCTGCGTACCGACCCGCTGGTGTGCACCGTCCCTGAACCGCTGATCCCGATGCGCGCGTTATCGCCGCGCACCTGGCCGAGGATCACCCCGCCCGATCCGCTGACATCGACATTCGCACTGCGCGCGCGCAGCTCGCCCGCCTCGATCTTGCCCGAGCCCGACACCTTCGCATCGAACTCGGCAACCTCGCCGGACAGGCGCGCCACGCCCGAACCACCGAGGCGCACCGACAGCGGTTCGCCGTTCAGGTCACGCACGGTGACATGGCCCGAGCCGCCCAGGTGCAGGTCGCTCAGGCGCGCCACCGTGTAGGTAATTTTCAGGGGTGTGGTGCTGCGCAGGCGGTTCCTGGTCTCGATGTACAGGGTCGCGCCGCGCGCCTCGGTCTTCACAAGGGGCAGCAGGTTGCTGTCGCCCTCCAGCACCAGCGACGGTGCGCCGCCGACGCGCACGTCGACGATCATCGAACCGCCCACGTCCAGCCCGGGGACCGGCGCCACGCTGCGCGTATCGCGTGCGGCGATGCCGTTGCCCTCGATCGTCCCCGCGTTCAGCGGGGTATATACCTGGTAATCCTTGCCGCCATCGCCGGACGGGGTGGCAATGACGATGCAGCCGCCGAGGGCGGCGACGCAGGCAAGGGCGAGCAAGTTACGCATGGAGGACCTCTGTAGTCGTGGTGAGGCGCGGGTGCGCCGATGATCCACTCTAGAGCGAGTCCCTCCTGCCGTCGCGCCGGCTGCGACGAACTGCGCATTTCACGCCCTGGAGCGTGAAAAGGCGGTGTTCAGCGCTGCCCGAGGCGCGTCTCGCCGAACAGCGTCTTGTACTGGTGCGGCTGCGAACGCCAGTATTGCGGCGGCGCAGCCACCTGCGCGCCCAGTTCGGCCGCGGCATGCCATGGCCAGCGCGGGTCGTACAGCATCGCGCGCGCCAGTGCCACCACGTCGGCCTGGCCGGAACGCAGGATGTGCTCGGCCTGCTGCGGCTCGGTGATCAGGCCGACGCCGATGGTCGGCATGCTCGTCTCGCGCTTGATGCGCTCGGCAAAGGCGATCTGGTAGCCGGCGCCGACCGGGATCTTCTGCAAGGGCGAGACGCCGCCGCTCGACACGTGGATGAAGTGGCAGCCCAGCTTTTCCAGCGCATGCGCAAACTGCACGCTCTGCTCCAGGTCCCAGCCGCCCTCGACCCAGTCGGTGGCCGAGATGCGCATGCCGACGCACATATCCGGCACCGCCGCGCGCACCGCTGCGCATACTTCGAGCGGGAAGCGCATGCGGTTGTCCAGCGACCCGCCGTACGCGTCCTCGCGCCTGTTCGCCAGCGGAGAGAGGAACTGGTGCAGCAGGTAGCCATGGGCGCCGTGCAGTTCGATGGCGTCCAGGCCGAGTTTTTGTGCGCGCAGTGCGGCGTCGACGAAGCCCTGTTTGATGCGCTGGAGGCCCTCGCTATCGAGCGCCAGCGGCACGCTCTCGCCTTCGGCATGCGGCACGGCGGACGGTGCCACCGTCTGCCAGCCGCCCGGCTGGTCCGGATGAATGTTGGCGCCGCCTTCCCAGGGCGCGGCGCTCGACGCCTTGCGGCCGGCGTGCGCCAGCTGGATGCCGATCTTGATCGGCGCATGGCGGCGCATCGCGGCGATCACGGGTTTCAAGGCCTCCAGGTGGGCATCGGACCACAGGCCCAGGTCGCCCGGCGTAATGCGTCCTTCCTCCGTGACGGCGGTCGCCTCGATGATCAGGAGCGCGGCGCCCGACAGGGCCAACTGGCCGAGGTGGATCATGTGCCAGTCGGTGGCCAGGCCCGCGTCGGCCGAGTACTGGCACATGGGGGCGATGGCGATGCGGTTAGTGAGTGCTAGTGGTCCGAGTTGGCAGG
The DNA here is from genome assembly GCF_056680575.1 of Telluria sp. AIW5. NCBI lineage: Bacteria > Pseudomonadati > Pseudomonadota > Betaproteobacteria > Burkholderiales > Oxalobacteraceae > Telluria > Telluria sp. AIW5. Next base: position 444,900 of record NZ_CM155289.1, read on the forward strand.
GGGTGAACAGCATGCTCATGGAAAGGCTCCGGTCTTGTACAAAGGGCCAGTCTAGCGAACATGGGGGGATTCTGCAGATGCCGTACGCGTGGGCATGCCCACCCTCCGGTGCACAGGGGCCAGCGGCTGTCGTGTAACGTAGGGTGGGCATGCCCACGCGTCACGGAACGCGTGAATGGCTGCGGAAATAAAAAACGCCGCGGATGCCGCGGCGTTTCGATCAATTCACACGCACCACCATCAAGCCGGCGCGCAATCCAACCCGCACGTCCGGATTCGGGAACACCACCATCTCCTCCTCGTGGAACACCGAATACACGGTCTCTCCATCGGTGGCGATCACTTCTCCCCGCTTGAGCGATGCAAAATTCGGCGTCTCGCGACTAAAACCCATCTGGAAACTGTCGGACAGTTTAACGATCTCCTGCGCCACCTTGAACACATGCGGCTCCGTCTTCGCCGCGACCTGCTCGCCGCGCAGCAAGGCGTCCAGCGCCGCGGACGCATCGGCAAACTGCTCCAGGTTGTTCCGGCCCAGCGTGCCCACCCGCCCCAGCTCCACGGTGCTGCCCGCCGCCGCGTGGTACTCGCTCGAATAATAGCTAAAGGTACCGGCCGACTTCGGGTTCATGACGATCGCGCCGATCGCCGCCTGTCCCAGCCAGTCGATCAGCGCTTCCTTGCCGTGGTCGGCGATCAGGTCCGGCACGATCGCGAACATCGGATAGTGCGAGGCGCGGATCGCCGTGTGCAGGTCGAGGTGCCAGCGCACCGGGCCGGTGCCGGCAAAAAAAGCATCGGTGGCGGCGATCAGCTCGTCGGCCCGTGCCGCTTCCGCGGTGCCGGCGAGCGCGCCCCGATCCGCCCTGAACATGCGGTTCAAGTCGGCGTCGATAAAACGCTTGCCGGCGGCGATCGCGTCGATGTTGCCGACGCAAAGCATCAGGTCCACCGCCAATGCCGCTGGTGCGCGCGAGAGGGAGTCGAGCAAATGGGCGACCATTTCGATCGGCCCGGTCTCGTCGCCATGCACGCCTACCGACAGCAGCACCGCCGGCCGGGTCACGGGCTGCACGCCCTTCACCGTCAGGATGCCCTTCGCAGGCATCCCGACCACGAAGCCGGCATCGCGGAAGCGCTGCGCGACCGTGCCGAAATCGGCTTCGGCCAGCGCGCGCACCGCGCCAGACACCACAGGGGTCAAGGGCGCGCTCATCGCTTATGCCGCCAGGCGTTCGGGGTTCGAACCTTCCGACAGCGACCAGACGTCCAGCATTGCCTGTTCGAGGTCGGTGGCCGGCGCATAGCCGGTGAGGCCCATATCCGCGGTCACCTTGTCGACCGCCGCCAGCGCATCGCCGCTGCCGGCACGCTCGATCACCTGCAGCAGCAGGCGCTGCTGGGTGCGGCGCAGTGCCTGCATCGCGTAGTTGCGCAGCTGTTCCTGCGACTTGCTCTGCGGCGGCAGCTTCAGGCCGCGCTCGAGCGTGTCGATACCGGCCTTCTCGCGCAGCGCCATGCCGACCTGCAGGAACTGGGCCAGCGACATGCCGCTCGGGCGCTGCACGGAGACGGCAGCAAACAGGAAGGTCGCCAGCGACTCGATCGTCTCGACCGACTTCCAGGCCTGCACGAAGCCGGCGTTCAGGCCCGCATGGCCGTCCGCTTCCGACTTGGCCGGCATCAGCTGGCGCAGCTGCTCGCTGTTCGAGAACAGCGCGGTCAGCTCGGCCATGCCATCAAGACCTGCCGGCAGCGACAGCACGCCTTCGATCACGGCGCGCAGCAGCGCACGGGTGCGCTGGTCGACCGCGATCGAGACTTCACGCGGCACGTTCAGGGCATCGGCGTCGAGCGCGTCGAACACCGGCGCCAGGTTCAGCGCCGACCAGGCGCGGCCCCAGGCTTTGATGACTTCCGCCTCGTCGACGCGGTGTTCGCTTGCCAGGTCGCGGATCATCAGCGGACCGCAACGGTTGACCGCTTCGTTCGCCAGCACGGTGGCCAGGATCGCATTGGCCAGCGGGTGATCGAGCGGATCGCGGGTCGCGACCAGCTGCGCCGGGAAGTACGGGCGCAGCAGCGTGTCGGCCCATGGTTCGTCGGTCAGCGGCAGCGTGGCCAGGATGCGTTTGAAGCGGTTCTTCACGTTCGCAACGACGACCGCCAGTTCCGGCGCGGTGAGGCCGACGCCCAGCGCTTTGCGGCGCTGCAGTTCGGTGTCGGTGGGCAGCTGTTCCAGCTCGCGCGAGACGGCGCCCTCGCCTTCGAGGCTGGTGATCAGCGCGGCGTAGCTGTCGACGACGGAACCGTTGCCCTGCGCCTGCACTTCGCGCGTCAGCAGGCGGGTCTGCTGCGTGTTGTCGCGCAGGACCAGCTTCTCGACGTCGCCGGTCATCTCGTTCAGGATGCGGTTACGGTCGGCTTCAGGCAGCTTGCCGGCATTGACTTCGGTGTCGAGCCAGACCTTGAGGTTGACTTCGTGGTCCGAGCAATCCACGCCGGCCGAGTTGTCGATCGCATCGGTGAAGATGCGTCCGCCGGCGAGGGCGAATTCGATACGGCCGGCCTGGGTCGCGCCCAGGTTGCCGCCTTCGGACACCACCTTGCAGCGCAGTTCATTGCCGTTGACGCGGATGCGGTCGTTGGCGCGATCCTTCACCTGCGCATGCGTCTCAAGCGATGACTTGATATAGGTACCGATGCCGCCGTTGTAGAACAGGTCCACGGGCGCGAGCAGGATGCGGTGCATCAGTTCTTCCGGCGCCAGCGCCGTCTCTTCGATGTCGAGCGCAGCGCGGATCTGCGGCGACATTTCGATCGAACGGGCCGAACGCGGGAAGACGCCGCCGCCGGCCGAGATCAGGGACTTGTCGTAGTCTTCCCACGACGAACGCGGCAGCGCGAACATGCGCTGGCGCTCGGCGAACGAGGCCGCGACGTCCGGATTCGGATCGAGGAAGATGTGGCGGTGGTCGAACGCGGCCAGCACTTTCAATTGACGCGACAGCAGCACGCCGTTGCCGAACACGTCGCCCGACATGTCGCCGACGCCGACCATCGTGATCGGGGTCGTGCTCATGTCGTGGCCGATTTCGTAGAAGTGGCGTTTCACCGCTTCGAAGGCGCCCTTGGCGGTGATGCCCATCTTCTTGTGGTCGTAGCCGTTCGAGCCGCCCGAGGCAAAGGCGTCGCCCAGCCAGAAGCCGCGCTGGACGGCGATGCCGTTGGCGATGTCGGAGAAGGTCGCGGTGCCCTTGTCGGCGGCGACCACCAGGTACGGATCGTCCTGGTCGTAGCGCACGGTGCTTTCCGGCGCCACGATCGCGCCGCGCACGCGGTTGTCGGTCACTTCCAGCAGGCTGGCGATGAACAGGCGGTACACGGCTTCGCCCTCGGCCGCCACGGTTTCACGCACGGCGTCTTTCGGCATCTGCTTGCACACGAAGCCGCCCTTCGAGCCGGCCGGCACGATGACGGCATTTTTCACCATCTGCGCCTTCACCAGGCCCAGCACCTCGGTGCGGTAGTCTTCCATGCGGTCCGACCAGCGCAGGCCGCCGCGGGCAACCGGGCCGCCGCGCAGGTGCAGGCCCTCGAAGCGGCGCGAGAACACGTAGATCTCGCGGTACGGACGCGGTTCCGGCGCCAGCGACAGGTTGCTGGTGTCGAACTTGAAGATGATTTTTTCGCCGTCGTTCTGGAAGTAGTTGGTGCGGACGGTTGCCAGCGCCAGCTCGACCAGGGCGGCCATGATTTCTTCGGTGTCGGCGTGGTTCACGCTCGACAGGCCGGCCTTCAGCGACGCCAGTTTCGCCGTGCCTTGCGCGCGTTCGGACTCCGACAGGGCCGGGTTGAAGCGCTGCAGGAAAGCGGTGACGAATTCCTTCACCAGGACCGGCTGGCCGCGCAGCGTCTCGGCCATGTAGCGCACCGAGAACTTCGAGCCGAGCTGGCGCCAGTAGCTGATATAGCCGCGCACCAGCTGCACTTCGCGCGTCGACAGGCCGCCTTCGATGGTGAGGCCGTTCAGGCGGCCGTCTTCGGCTTCGTCGTTGAACAGCGCCGTGAACAGTTCTTCGGCCACCGGCGCGATCCCGTCCTTGACCAGCTTGGCGCCGCTCTCGTCGTCCACCGCCAGTGCGGTGACGTGGCGGCGCACGCCGTCGGCGGTCGTGATCGACCAGGTCTGCTCGCGGTCGACCGCGATGCCGGCGTTCTGCAGGGCCGGCAGGATGCGCGACAGCGACGGCACGTTCTCGCCCGAGTACAGGCGGATCGAGGCGTCGCGGGCGGCGTTGCCCTCGCCGCTGCCAGGTTCGATGCGCACGGCCACGCGGTCGTGCTGGCCGTTGTTCAGCATGGCCTGCAGGTCGCGGAAGGCGATGTCCGGCGCAGTCGCGGTGACAAAGGAGACCGGCAGGTTGGCGCCGAATTTGCGCAGGCTGCTGCGCTGCGCATGGTCTTCCACGGCGTTGGTCAGGGCGCCGAAGCGGTCGTGCCAGCCGTCCAGCACCGCCAGCAGCGGCTGCTGGATGTCGGTCTCGAGGTCGAGCGGATAGCGCGCGCCGTGCGCGATCAGGTAGACGCGGGCCAGCGGGCCGTCGGCCACCATGGTCTGGATGCGTACTTCGCGCGCGCCCGAGCTTTCTTTCAGCGCTTGCGCCAGGCTGGACGCCATCACGGCGCTGTAGCGCTCGCGCGGCAGGTAGACCAGCGCGTTCAGGTGGCGGCCATAGACGTCGCGGCGCGCGAAGACCTTCGGGCGCGGCTGCTTGTACATCGACACCACCGAGCTGCACACCTGCGCCAGCCATTCCGGATCGGCTTCGAGCGCTTCGGTGCGCGGCAGCGATTCGAGGATCTCGAGGAATTTCTCGGCGCGGAAGCCTTCCTGGCGCACACCGGCCAGGCTCAGGACTTTCGCGACGCGGCCACGCGCGAACGGCAGGCGTGCCAGCGGGGTCGCCGTGGCGGCGCGGGTGAACAGGCCGACGAAGCAGTGCTCGCCCAGGATGTTCCCTTGCGCGTCGGTGTTGCGCACGCCGATGAAGTCGAGCGGCTGGTCGCGGTGCAGCGTGCCTTCGACGTCGGCCTTCACGATCGACAGGGTTTCGGCGCGGCCGGACAAGGTATTCAGTTCGCCCGGGATGTTGGCCAGGCAGGTGCCGTAGACCGGGTGCGCCGTATCTTTCAGCACGCCGATGCGGCTCGGGATGTCGCGCACCAGCTGGGCCTGGCCCGGCTGGACAACATAGTAGGCGTAGCCGAAGGGCTCGAAGCCTTCGTTCTTCGCCCATTCGAGGAAGGCGGCGACTTCCTGGCCGGCCGGGGTACCGTGGGCGCTTGCTGCGGCAGCCACTTCGGTCATGCGGTCGCCCATGGCGAGGGCATCGCGGTGCACGATGGCGGCGTCGTCGGCCACCATGCGGATGCGCGCGGTCAGCTTGTCGAGTTCTTCGAAGGCGAGTTCGTCGTTCAGCAGCACGAGCACATAGGACTCGAGCGGTGCGCCGGGCGTGCCGACGGCGGTGACGATGCCGTTTGCGTCGCGCTGGACCGGCAGCACGGCGTTCATCACGCCGGCAGCCGTGACGCGCTCCTTGCGCAGGGCCATGACGAAGGAGTCGACCAGGTAAGGCATGTCCTGGTTGAGGATCAGCAGCGCGGTGGCCATGCCGCCCTTGGTGTCGGTGTAGCGCAGTTGCGCGATCTGGCAGCCGTGCGCGGTGCGCTTCGCGGCCTGCATGAAGCCGTCCCACAGGACGGGGGCCAGCGCTTGCGGCGCGGTACCGGCCAGATCTTCTTCGTCGAGGGAGCCGAGCCAGGCGCTGATCAGGGCGCGGACCTGTTCGGTCGCGCCGGCGGCTGGCTGGCTGGTCACCAGGTTCAGGGTCTGGGTACGCAAATCTTGCGGCATGTCTTTCATCGTTGCTTCTCCAAAGCGAGTGTTGTCGCCCGTTGGCGCTACGGCTTGTGGCTTTGCGCGCAACCGGCGTTTGGTGGACAGGGTTGTCCCGTCCAGGTCCTTGGCTTCCTTGTCCCGGAAGCTTGTCATTCGTTGTTGGGTCGGGGCGGTGCGTTGTGCGCCAGGCCTCGGTTCTTTGCTGCTGTTTGCGGCTCTCTGATTCCGTACCGCGTGGGCATGCCCACCCTACGTTATGCCGCCGTTCGCGGCGCACTTGCGTGACGCGTTATCTGTTTTCTACTGCCGTACCGCGTGGGCATGCCCACCCTACGTTATGCAACTGCCACGGACTGCGGTGCACCGTATGGGGTCATGGTGGCCAATGGCCGCCATGACGGGTTCACCGGGCATGCCCACGCGTTTGCACCGCCCGATCAACGGCAAATTAACTAAAATCGTACAAGCCCGGCAAACCGAGAATCCGCTCCAATGCTTCCAACGCAATCGTGCACTCGATCGCCAACTGCGGGTCCGCCAGGTCCTTCGGCTCCACCCGATCCCGGTAATGCTGCTCGACCCAGGCCACCAGCTGCGCGTACAGCGTTTCCGTCATGATCACGCCCTGGTGCATCGCGGCTGCCTGGTCGTCCGTCAGCGCTACGCGCAAACGCAGGCAGGCCGGCCCGCCGCCGTTGCGCATGCTCTGGCGCAGGTCGAATTCGAGCAGTTCGTCGATCGGCCCGCCACTCGCGACCAGCCCGGCCAGGTAAGCGGCCACCGCCGCATTCTCGCGGCACTCGTGCGGCACCAGCAGCGCCATGCGTCCGTCCGGCTTGCTCAAGAGCTGGCTGTTGAACAGGTAGCTCGCCACCGCATCGGCCACGGGCACCATGCCGCCGGCCACACGTACCGGCACGAAGTCGGCGCCGACAGTCGCCACCGAACGGCGCAGCGCGTCAATGGTCGAGGCCTCGTCGGCAAACGCTTCCTCATGATAGAACAAGACGTTGCCGTTGCCGACCGCGATGACGTCGTTATGGAACACGCCCTGGTCGATGACGTCCGGGTTCTGCGCCGCGAACACGGTACGCGCCGGGTCGAGGCCGTGCAGGCGCGCCACCGCTTGCGAGGCTTCCAGCGTCTGGCGTGCCGGGTATTTTTTCGGGAACGGCGCCGACGGATCGAATTCCACACGTCCATACACGAAGAACTCGACACCCGCCGCGCCGTGATTCGCGGCGAAACGCGTGTGGTTCGCCGCGCCCTCGTCACCAAAAGCCGGCGTCGGCGGCAGCGGGTCGTGCACGACGAAGTGATCGTGGTCCGCAAACATCGCGCGCAGCGTGCGCGTGGCTTGCGCATGCTCTTCCGAGCGGTGCAATTTATTGTTCAGGTTCGCGGCGGTGAAGTGCACACGGCCGTCGCGCGTGTCGGCCGACGGGCTGACGGTGGCCGCGTTGGCGGTCCACATCGGCGCGGCGGACCAGGCGCAGGACAGGATCACCGGGGCTTCCTTCCAGGCTTGCGCCAGCACGTCGGCATCGGTGCCCGAGAAGCCCAGGCTGCGCAGCAGGCGGAAGTTGGGGCGTGCCTGCGGCGGCATCACGGCCTGCGCGAAGCCGCGCGCGGCCAAATCGCGCATCTTGGCCAGGCCCTGCAGCGCGGCCAGGCGCGGGTTCGAGCTGCTCCGCACATTGCTGAACGAGGCGACGTTGCCGAACGAGAGGCCGGCGTAGTTATGGGACGGGCCAACCAGGCCGTCGAAATTGAATTCGCGAGCGTTGCGCATGATTTAGAAAGTTAGTCCCGGCGACAGCTTGGCCGGCATCTCGAGTTCGGAGGTTTCGATCGAAGCGACCGGATAGGCGCAGTAGTCGGCCGCGTAGTAGGCGCTCGGGCGATGGTTGCCCGATTTACCCACGCCGCCGAAGGGCGCCGAGCTGGCCGCGCCCGTGGTCGGGCGGTTCCAGTTGACGATGCCGGCGCGGGCGCGCACCGCAAAGCGCTTCCACAACTCTTCCGATGGCGACAGCAGCGCGGCAGCCAGGCCGAATTCGGTGGCATTCGCGGCCTTGACCGCCTCGTCGAAATCTTTTACGCGCACGACCTGCAGCAGCGGGCCGAACCACTCTTCGTCCGGAATGCCCTTTGCATCGGTCACGTCGACGATGCCGGCGGTGACGAAGCCCGCGTTCGGATCGAGCTGGCGCATTTGCAGCAGCACCTTGCCGCCCTTCGCTGCCATCTCGGCCTGCGCCTGCACCAGGCGTGCGGCCACGGCGCTTGATACCACGGGGCCCATGAAGGGCTGCGGCTCGGCGTTCGAGGCGCCGACCTGCAGTTTGGCTGCCACTTCGACCAGGCGGTCAATCAAAGCCTGGCCCTTTTCACTGTCCTGCACGATCAGGCGGCGGGCGCAGGTGCAGCGCTGGCCGGCCGAGATAAAGGCCGACATCACGGCATGGTGCACGGCGGCGTCGATGTTCTCCACATCCCAGACGACAAGCGGATTGTTGCCGCCCATTTCCAGCGCCAGCATTTTGCCCGGCTGGCCGCCGAACTGTTTATGCAGCGCGGCGCCGGTCTGGCTGCTGCCGGTGAACAGCACGCCGTCGATCCGCGGGTCCTGGCCGAGGGCGATCCCGGTGTCGCGGCCGCCGTTGACCAGGTTCAGCACGCCAGCTGGCAAGCCGGCCTGCTCCCACAGCTGCACGGTTTTGACGGCCGTGCGTGGCGCATATTCGCTCGGCTTGAAGACGACCGTGTTCCCGGCGATCAGGGCCGGCACGATGTGGCCGTTCGGCAGGTGGCCCGGGAAGTTATAGGGGCCGTAGACGGCGAACACGCCGTGCGGGCGGTGGCGCAGCACGGCATTGCCGTCGGCGACCTTGGCCGCTGATTCACCGGTACGCGCGCCATACGACTGCACCGAGATATCGATCTTGTTCGCCATGGTCGCCACTTCCGTGCGCGCTTCCCACAGCGGCTTGCCGACTTCTTCGGCGATGATCGCCGCCAGTTCTTCCGCGTGCTCTTTCAGCAGGTCGCGAAAACGGGTAGCGATGGCGATGCGCTCTTCCAATGGGCGCAATGCCCAGGCTTCGAAGGCGCCATGTGCGGCCTGCGCGGCACGCGCGACATCGTCCGCGTTTGACTCCTTGCTGGTCCAGGTCTGGCGGCCATTCGACGGGTCGACTGTGACCAGCTCCGCGCCACTTCCCGCAGACCATTCGCCATTGATGTAGTTCGACAGGTTAGCCATTGTTCTTCCTTACGTTAAGTGACAGCGTGCGCACCGGCTCGCCCGCCTGGACGCGCAGCAGCGCCAGTTCCTGCGCCGACAGGTGCACTTCGGCGCCATCGATCGTCGTCTGCGCCAGCACCATCCTGAAATCGTCGAGCTTCGTGTTCGACACCAGCAGCCATTCGGTTTCGCCTTCCGCCCGGCCCTCAGTCGCCACCCGCAGCACGCTGTCGCGCACCGAGCGCAGTTCTTTTACGCGCCCCTGCAGCACCGGGCCGGCATCGAAGATGTCGACATAACCCTCGTAGTGCATGCCCTCCTGCTCCAGCAGTTTCCTGGCCGGCAGGGTCGAGCGGTGCACCTGGCCGATGACTTCGCGCGCCGACTCGGGCAGGTAGTCCACGTACAGCGGCTGCCTCGGCATCAGCTCGGCGATAAAGGACTTCTTGCCCATCGCGGTCAGGCCGTCGACGTGGTTGAAATCCATCTTGAAGAAGTGGCGTCCCAGGCCCTCGTAGAACGGGCTGGTGCCGTCTTCCAGCAGGTAGCCGCGCATCTCGGCGATGATCTTTTCGGTGAACAGCTGCTGGAACTGGGCGATGAACAGGAAACGGCTTTTAGAGAGCCACTTGCCGTTATAGCCCTTGCGGTAATCCGGCTGCAGGAACAGCGAGCACAGTTCGGTCGCGCCGGTGAGGTCGTTCGAGAGGTACAGCGTCTCCATGCGCGAAAACACGTTCAGCTCGCGGCAGGAGTGCACCAGGGTGCCGATGCGGTAGTTATAGAACGGTTCGTTCATCCCGACGGCGGCCTTGATGGCGCAGACCCCGGCCAGCTTGCCGGTCTCGGTGTCTTCCAGCACGAACATGTAGTCGCGCTCTTCGGGCGGAATCGTTTCCTGGAACGAGGCGACGGCGCAGGCGACGCGGTCGCCCAGCATTTTCCGGTCCGGTTTCAGGGTGGTCATGCCACCGCCGACTTCGCGCGCCATATCGATCAGCGGGTCGAGGTCCGAGGCAGCAATGGAGCGAATAACGAGCATGGTGCCTCTCTCAGATTCTGACGCAGGTGACGGTGTCGCCCAGCGTCACGCCCAGCGCCTGCTGTGCCGCGGCAGGCAGGCACAGGGCGTCGGACGTGTCGCAAGGAGGACAGGCCACGGTGATGGCGCGGAAGCGCTCGGCGTTCGTCGCCACCGCATAGGTGACGAGCTGGTCCCCGCTCCCGCGCGAAGCGTTTTCAACGCGGCGCTTCTGCGAGCCGCAGAACGAGCGCAGCGACATCTTGTGCGCGGCCAGGATCGGGCCGCCGTCGAAGATGTCGACATATTCGTCCGCTTCGAAACCCTCGGCGGTAAGCAGGTCGAAGGCGAGCTGGCCGTTCGGATGGATCTGTCCCATTGCCGCCTGGGCGTCGCCCGGCAGCAGCGGCACATAGACTGGATAGTGCGGCATCAGCTCGACGATCATGGTGCGGTTGCGCGCGCCGCCGATGACGCGTTCGGCATCGAGGAAATCCATCTTGAAGAATTTCCGGCCCAGCGCATTCCAGAACGGCGACTCGCCGTCGGAATCGGTAACACCGGCCAGCGGCACGAAGAAACGGTCGCCAAAGCGGTGCGGCGCCAGCACCGCGTAGAGCAGGCGCGCACGCGACAACAGGGCCGCCTCGATGCCGGCCTGCGCACGGTCGCGCAGGTGGAAACCGGCCAGCTGCGAGCAGGCCGTCAGTTCGGAACAAAGCGTCAATGCGTGCACGCTGTGCGAGATATTCAGGTCGCGCGAGACTTGCTGGATCACGTCGTTGCGGAACGCAAAATACGTGCCGTTCGAGCCAGCCGACGCGTGCACGGCGGCCGTGCCGACGACCTCGCCGTTGCTCGAATCTTCCAGCACGAACAGGTAGGACTCCTCGCTCGGGATATCGACTTGGGCCGCGAAGGACGCGACCGAACGCTCGACGAACGCGGCGATCGTGTCGCGCGTGCGCGGCAGCGTGTGCACGCCGGGCGTCATGACGGCGGCCAGCGTTTCCAGCGCGTCGACATCCGCAAGTTCTACCGGACGGACAACATACATGGGGTCTCCCTTGGAGGGTCAGTGCGAACGGGTCCCGGCCCCCGCTCTACAGGACAGGCCGGGACATACTGCAAGCGCGGGCTTTACGCGGCGGCGAGGAATTCGTCGACGGCCGCGCGCAGGATGCGATCGGCTTCCGCGATCTGCACATCCGACACGATCAGCGCCGGCGCCATGCGGATCACGTCGGGACCGGCGATCAGCAGCATCAGGCCCATCTTCTCGGCGATCTTGGTGACGTCCTTGGCGCGGCCTTTGAATGCGCCGGCCAGCGGCAGGCCGATGAGCAGTCCCATGCCGCGCGCCTTGCCGAACAGCTGCGGATAATCGGCGGTCAGCTTCTCCAGGTTGGCGAAGATCTTCGCGCTGGCTTCCTTGACACGCGCGAGGAAGGCCGGCTGGTTGATCTGCTCGACCACGTTCAGCGCGACGGTCGCCGCCAGCGGATTGCCGCCGTAGGTGGTGCCATGCGAACCGACGTTGAAGTGCTGGGCGATTTCCTCGGTGGTCAGCATCGCGGCGACCGGATAGCCGTTACCCAGGGCCTTGGCGCTGGTGAGGATGTCCGGAATGACCGGGGTGTCCATGTAGGCGTAGAAGGAACCGGTACGGCCCACGCCCGACTGCACTTCGTCGAAAATCAGCAGCGCGCCGGTCTGGTCGCACAGCTCGCGCAGCGCTTCCAGGAAGGCGTGATCGCCCGGGATGACGCCGCCCTCGCCCTGGATCGGCTCGACGATCACGGCAGCGACATCGTCGAGGATCGCGGCGCGCGCGGCGGCGATGTCGTTGTACGGGATGTGGTTGATTTCCTGCGGCAGCGGCTCGAAGCCTTCGGTGTACTTCGGCTGGCCGCCGACCGAGACGGTGAACAGCGTGCGGCCGTGGAAGGACGACAGGCAGGAGATGATGCGCGATTTATGCGGGCCGAACTTGGTGTGCGCGTACTTGCGGGCCAGTTTCAGGGCCGCTTCGTTCGCTTCCGCGCCCGAGTTGCAGAAGAAGGCGCGGTCGGCGAAGGTCGCGTCGACCAGGGCCGTGGCCAGGCGCAGCACCGGCTCGTTGGTGTAGCCGTTACCGAGGTGCCACAGGGTGTTGATCTGCTTGGTCAGCGCGTCGACCAGCACCGGGTTGGCGTGGCCGAGGCTCGAGACGGCGATACCGGAAGTGAAGTCGAGGTAATGCTTGTCTTCCTGGTCCCACACGTCCAGGCCCGACGCGCGCACGGGCACCATCGCAGCCGGAGCGTAGGTCGGAACGAGGACTTCGTCGAAGGTCTGCCGAGTGACAGGCCGCGTTGTGACACCCGAATCAAGCTTTGCGTTCATGACTTTTTCCTCATCCGTAAGTAGTGACAGGCGCGCCGGGACGCGGGCGCCGAGTCTGGTCATTATAGGAAGAGAAGCTGCCAGGTTCTTGCGGAAGTGCGACGGCGATTTTCATTTTTGGCCGGGTCGGGCTGAGAAGCGCAGGCCGCGTTAGAATTGCGGCTGCCGAATGATGGCAACCGCTAGGGGTCCTGCATGTCGCGAACGCGACATGCGGGTGAGATACACCCTTCGAACCTGATCTGGGTAATGCCAGCGAAGGGAAGCATATTGACACTGGCCGTGCGCGCCGTTTCTCTACACTCCTTTGCTGGCTCCTGCTCGTACCACCGAGAAGCCAACAAGGAGCCACATGAACACCCTCCCCCCGAAATGTTTCTCTGCCGCCGCCACGGTGGATGAGGCGGCAACCCGTCGATTGCCGAAGTCCTGTTCACACAATGAAGCGGCGGTGAGCCGATGAAAATCATTGTATTGGGGGCCGGCGTGGTCGGGACGGCGTCCGCATGGTACCTGCAGCAGGCCGGCCATGACGTGACGGTCCTTGAACGCCAGCCCGGACCGGCGCGCGAGACAAGTTTTGCCAACGGCGGCCAGATTTCGGTGTCGCATGCGCAGCCGTGGGCCAATCCCGCTACCTTGCTCAAGGTGTTGCGCTCACTGAGGCGCGAAGACGCGCCCTTGCTTTTCCGCCTGCGCGCCGATCCCTTGCAATGGCGGTGGTGCCTGCAGTTCGTGCGCGAATGCCGGCCGGCGCGCGTCGCCGCCAACCTGCGCCAGATCGTCGCCATCGCCGATTACAGCCGCCGCAGCCTGCAGGCCCTGCGTGCCGACACCGGGATCGAATACGACAGCCTGACACGCGGCATACTGCATTTCTATACCGATCGACAGGAGTTCGACAAGTCACGCCGCGCAGCTGCGGCGATGCGCGAACTGGGTTGCCCGCGCATGACGATCGACGTCGATGAGGTGCTGCGGATCGAGCCTGCGCTGGCGGCTGCGCGCGCCAACCTGGTGGGCGGAGATTTTACGAGCAGCGACGAATCGGGCGATGTCTACAAATTCACGTCACGGCTTGCTGCGCGAGGCCAGGCGGAGGGAATTGGTTTTTTCTACAACATGACTGTGACGCGCCTGCTGGTCGACGCGGGCAAGGTGAGTGGTGTCGAGGTCATCGATGGCGAGGGCCGCCACCAGGTGCTCCATGCGGACGCATTTGTCGTCGCGCTCGGCAGCTTTTCGGCAGGATTGCTCGCACCGCTGGGAATCAGGTTGATGATCTATCCCGGGAAAGGCTATTCGGCGACCTATCGAATCACCGACGCCGCCGCCGCGCCCTCGGTATCCCTGACCGACGACGGTCACAAGCTGGTGCTGTCACGGCTGGGATCACGCTTGCGGGTCGCCGGAACCTGTGAGCTCAACGGTTATTCGCGCGAATTGAACCGGGTGCGCTGCGAAGCGATCACGCGTCGGGTGCGGGCCCTGTTTCCGGACGCCTGCGACTACGACCGTCCGCGCTACTGGGCTGGGCTGCGGCCGCTGACGCCGTCGAACGTGCCCTACATCGGGAAGACGCGCTATGCAAACCTGTATCTGAATACCGGACACGGTACGCTTGGCTGGACCATGGGCTGCGGCGCCGGCCGGGCACTGGCCGATATCATTTCCGGACGCCAGCCGGACGTCGCCTTCACGTTTTCGCGCTAGCGCAAGCAGGTCGGCCGGCCACGCTTACTCCGCCAGCCTGCGCTGCCGCTCCTCCCGCGGCGTATTCCCAAACAAGGCTCCAAACGCCGTCGAAAAATGCGACCCCGACGAAAACCCGCACATCAGCCCAACCTGCACGATCGAGTTATTCGTATCGAGCAGCAACTGCCGCGCCCGGTTCAGGCGTAGTTCCAGGTAGTAACGCGACGGCAAACTCCCGAGATACTGCTTGAACAACCGCTCCAGCTGACGGCGCGACACCCCCGCCAGCTGGGCAATCTCATCCGTCGACAGCGGCTCCTCGATATTCGCTTCCATCAGGGTCACCGCCTCGGTCAGCTTCGGCTGCAGCGTCCCGAACCGCGCCTGCAGCGCCACCCGCTGACGCTCCTCGCGGCCGCGCACCCGATCCACGCACAGCAACTCTTTTACGGGCGCCTGCACGTTCGATCCAAAAATGATGTCGATCAAACTCAGCGCGAAATCGACGGATGCAGCTCCTCCACAGCAGGTCAAACGATTGCCGTCGATTTCATACAGGTGGGGCGTGAACACGGCCTGATCGGCGCGGCTGTCGGCATCGGCGTAGAGCGACCAAGGCAATGCGGTCTTCACGCTGTTGAGGGCGCCCGCTTCGGCCAGCCACAGCACCCCTGCCCCGACGCCGCCCCAGAAAGGCGCGGCGCGGCAGCGTTCGACCAGGGCGCGGAAGTTCGCGGGTTTCAGTCCCGCCTGCGCTTCGTCGGCGGCGAGCAGCACCAGGTGCCAGTGGCGCTGGGCGTCGCTCGTAAATTTGTCGGGGCTGCGCACGTCGACGTGCAGGCGCTCGGGGCCGAGGATCTTGGCCGCCTGGCGCAGCGGTTGCACCAGGCCGGACCAGGTGAGGGTGTCCGGCTCGCCGGCGTTGACCAGCAGGATGCGCAGCGGCCGTTCCTGCGCCAGGACGGACAGTTCAGGGTGCGGCATCGGGGCGGATTAACAACGTCATCACTCGGGGGCGAGCGCGGCGGCGGGGCGGCGCTCGGAGTTCCATTGGCTGACTATCATACCGGAGATCAATAGCAAGCCGCCGAGCCAGCCGCGGGTGGTCATGGCCTCGCCCAGCCAGAAATAGCCGAAGAAGGCGGCCGCGGCCGGCTCGAAGGCGTAGACGACGGCGGCCTCGTTGGCCGTCGTGCGCGACTGGCCCCAGGTTTGCAGCGAAATGATCGCGGCGGTGGCGATGACGCCGAGGTAGGCGAAGTTCCAGGCGTGCTGGCCGATGCTTGTTACGACGCCGTCGAACCAGATGCCGCGTGCGGCGGCGTCGCCCGGCACTTCGCGCGCCAGCAGCCACAATGCGGCGCAGACGGCCACCATGCCGATCTGGGCCGCGGTGATCGTCAGCAGGCGCGTGGCGCGCCGGGTGTGCACTTCCATCACTTTGATGTACACGCCGAAACACAGCGCGCACAGCAGGGCGAGCGAATCGCCCGTTCCCCAGCCGCCGCCATCCCAGCACAGCGCGGCCAGGCCCGCGATCGACATGATCAATGCGAGGACGATGCGGCGTTCGGGCAGGCGCCCGGCCAGCACGCCCAGCAGCGGAACGACGAGGACGTTCAGGCCGCAAATGAAGGCGTTGCGGTTGGAGCTGGTCAGCGCCAGGCCCTCGACCTGGAAGATGAAGCAGAAGAACAACAAGCCACCGAGGATGGCGCCCGAGCGCAGGTCCGCTGCCTTGGCGCGCCACAGGAAGGGCGACAGCAGCAAGGCTGCGATGGCGAAACGCACCAGGATGATCCATACCGCTGAGAAATGGCTCGTCAAATCTTTCATGGCGGGGAAGGTCGTGCCCCAGACCAGGGTGACGAGCAACAGGGCGAGAATGCCGTGGAGGTGGCGGTGCATGGGTGACAGTCCGGTGTGGCGAATAAGCAAAAGCGTTATGGTACGCGCCTCGACAGTAAAAGGCGAACCGCGGCCGGTAAAGGCCCGGGGACGGCTATAATTCCCCTCCATGGGGGAACGATATTTAAAAAGCGTCCGCTTGCTGGCCGAATGCCTGCAAGGCTTCGAGCGGTATTCGGGCGAGTCGGTGCGGCAATTTGGTTTGACGCACGCGCAGTTCGACATCATCGCCACGCTGGGCAATACGGACGGGATGAGCTACAAGGAACTCGGCGAGCGCACCCTCATCACGAAAGGCACGCTGACCGGCGTGATCGAGCGCCTCGAACGGAAGGGCATCGTGCTGCGCGAACGCAGCAGCAACGATAAACGGTCGTTCCACGTGCGCCTGAGCGATGCCGGCGAAACCGTGTTCCGGGAAGTGTTCCCCAAAGCGGTTGCTCACGGCAAGCAATTGTTTGCCGCGTACAGCGAGACCGAATTCGATGAAATCGATGGGGCCTTGACCAAGCTGCGCGAGCGCATCAACCAGGCCGGGCGCCCGTCCCCCTTATCACCACAACAAAAGGAAGAATCTTGAAAACCACCCTGCTCGAGGGCATGACGCCCGCCCATTTCGACAAGCACATCATCGGCAACATCCTGCTCGACCAGGCTTCGGAAGAGGAAGTACGCCAGAACAAGATGCTGATCGGCGTGCGCAACGAGGCCGGCGAGATCTATCGCCTGATCGGCGCGGCGAAATTGAATAACTTCATGAACGCCGTCGAAGAACTGATCGACCTCGGCCTGGTCGATGAACTGCAGGACACGGAAGAACTCAAGGATGGCTGCGATGCCATCTTCAGCGAGCCCTGATCTACCGTCATCTGCCGTTGTAAAAGTGCCCCACGGCAAACTTTGCCTGGGGAGGGCCTGGCCATTGGGGGTATAATTTTTCGATGGACAGACTTGACGCCCTTAACAGTATCGCGGCCCAGGCCATTCGCGGCGAACTCAGCTTTCCGACGAATGTCGACGCCACGCTCAGGCTTCAACAAGCCCTGAACGATCCCGAGTGCCACGCCGATGCGGCGGCCCGCCTGGTCCAGGCCGAGCCGCTGCTGGCGGCGCGCACCGTGGCCATCGCCAATTCCGTTACCTATAACCGCTCCGGCAACGACGTGACCAATGTCCGTGCGGCCGTGCAGCGCGTGGGTTTTCGTACCCTTGGCGCGCTGGCGGCCAGCGTCATCGTGCGCCAGCTGAGCAGCGAGATTACCGATCCGGCCCTCCGTGCCCGCGCCGATGCGCTGTGGCGCCACTCGGCGCATGTCGCCGCGCTGGCGCAGGTGATCGCGCGCCGGGTGTCGTTTGTGGATCCGGAAACGGCGATGTTTGCGGGTATCGTGCATGAGGTTGGCGGCTTTTATATGCTGTCGCGCGCGCATGAGTATCCGGGGCTGCTCGATGGCGATGCGGACGAGTGGCTGGAACATGGCGAAGTGGCGGTCGGGCGCGGCGTGTTGCTGCGCCTGGGCGTGCCGGCGCCGGTGATGGGGGCGATCGAGGCGATGTGGAATGGCATGCGTGCCTTGCCGCCGGAAACGCTGGGCGATACTTTGCTGCTGGCGAATGATTTGTCGCCGGTGGCCTCGCCCTTGCTCGAGCGTCCGGGTGCGACGACGGTGGCGGCTGCGGCGTCGATCGATTTCGCGGTGGGCGATGGCACGCTGGCGATGATCATGGAAGAGTCGGCGCACGAGGTGCAGAGTTTGACGTCGGCCTTGTTGTAAGCATTTACACCAACGTTCCGTAGGGTGGGCGCCCCGTGCCCACGCCGAACGATGCACAGCGATTACGCCATTACCCAGCGGCGATTGCGCAACGGGTTTCAAGAGCGTCAACGCCACACATGCCCGCGTGGGCACGGGGCGCCCACCCTACCGATCTTCATCCGACAAAAAAAATGCCCGCTCAGGGAGCGGGCAAAGTCCAAAACTAGGGATGTCCTGAAAGAGACAGCTCCATATTAGTTCCCGGTTCCCGCACACTCTGTGCGCCAGTTCACACTTGTGACATTTTCTCGGCCGCTGGCTTTACTTTCTTTCCGCGCAAAAAAAAACCCGCTCCGAGGGGGAGCGGGTGAAGTCCAAAACTAGGGATGTCCTGAAAGAGACAGTTCCACTATAAGGTTTCGCCCTCCCCGCTCTCTGTGCGGGAACTCACACATGAGACCGAAACCCCTCATTTGTTAAATATCTTTTGTGCAAACCGGAATGCCAACAGGGTAGACCGGGAAAAGTGTCCGCAGAACGAAAAATGCCGCCCGAGTTGAGTCGGGCGGCATTTTTTTCGGCTGGGACATGCATGCATGCCCAAAAACAATTACACGACGGCGCCGTCCGTTTCGTCTTTTTCCTTGATCGGCTTGATCAGGTCTTCACGCTTCACGCCGAGCCACATGGCAATTGCTGCTGCCACGAACACGGACGAATAGATACCGAAGCAGATGCCGATCGTCAGCGCCATGGCGAAGTAGTGCAGCGACAGGCCTCCGAAGAACAGCATCGACAGCACCATCATCTGGGTGCAGCCGTGGGTGATGATGGTGCGCGAAATCGTGGTCGTGATCGCGTGGTCGATGACTTCGGTCACGGCCATCTTGCGCTGCTTGCGGAAGGTTTCGCGGATCCGGTCGAAGATGACGACCGATTCGTTGACCGAATAACCGAGCACGGCCAGCACTGCCGCCAGCACCGTCAGCGAGAACTCCCACTGGAAGAAGGCGAAGAAGCCGAGGATGATGACCACGTCGTGCAGGTTGGCGATGATCGCCGCCACGCCGAACTTCCACTCGAAGCGGACCATCAGGTAGAGCACCACGCCGACGATCACCATGATCAGTGCGTTCAGGCCGTTGGTGGCCAGTTCGTCGCCGACCTGCGGGCCGACGAAGTCGACGCGCTGCAGCGTCACCAGCTCGGCGCCGGCGGCGCTCGCGCAGCTGCTGCGCGATACCTGCTGGCCCTTTTCCATCAGGCTGACCTGCTTGACGGTGCCGCCTTCCGACGCGCACACGGCGCTGAAGGCCTGGGCCGAGGCACTGGCGCCGCTGGCATTCTTCGTCGGCGGCAGGCGCAGGATGATGTCGCTGGCGGTGCCGAAGCTGCTCACCTCGGGCGATTCATAGTGGAGGGAGCGCAAGGTTGCGCGGACCTTTTCCTGGTCCGCCGCGTGCGGATAGCGCAGTTCCATCACGGTGCCGCCGGTGAACTCGACCGAGAAATTCAGTCCTTTGGTCACCAGGAAGAATACCGCGGCCACGAAGGTCAGCGCCGAGATCACGTTGAAGATCAACGCGTGGCGCATGAACGGGATGTCCCGCTTGATTTTGAAAAATTCCATGACGATTCCTAGTCTTTATTTCTTTTCAGCGGGCAGGCCCGGAGTCCAGACGGTACCCACCGACAGGCCCTTGAGCTTCTTGCCGCGGCGGCCGTACCAGAGGTTGACGATGCCGCGCGAAACGAACACCGCCGAGAACATCGAGGTCAGGATGCCCAGGCTGTGCACGACGGCGAAGCCGCGCACCGCGCCCGAACCGAAGATCAGCAGCGCCAGGCCGACGATCAGGGTGGTCACGTTCGAGTCGAAAATCGTGTCCCAGGCGTGGCCGAAACCGTTGGTGATGGCCTGCTGTGGGGTGGCGCCGCCACGCAGCTCTTCACGGATACGCTCGTTGATCAGCACGTTGGCGTCAATGGCCATACCGAGTGCCAGCGCGATTGCCGCGATACCCGGCAGGGTCAATGTTGCCTGCAGGGTCGACAGGATCGCCATCAGGAACAGCAAATTCGCCGACAGCGCCAGCACGCTGAAGAAGCCGAACACGTGGTAATAGATGATCATGAAGATCGCGATGGCAACGAAGCCCCACAGGGTCGAGTGCAGGCCCTTCGAGATGTTTTCGGCGCCCAGCTGCGGGCCGACCACGCGTTCTTCGATGAATTCCATTGGTGCCGACAGCGCGCCCGAGCGCAGCAGCAGCGCCAGTTCATTTGCATCTTCGATGCTGCCGATGCCGGTGATCTGGAAGGTCGAGCCGAGTTCGCCCTGGATGGTCGGGGCCGTCGGCACGGTGTACTTGCCCTTCTCTTTCAACAGGACCGCCATGCGCTTGCCGATGTTTTCGCGGGTCACCAGGCGGATCTTGCGGCCGCCGTCGCCGTTCAGGTCGATCGAGACGGCTGGCTGGTGGTTCTGGTCGAAGGTGGCGACGGCGCTGGAAATGTAGTCACCCGTCAGGATGATGTCTTTCGACACCACGACCGGGGCGCCGCGGCCTTCGGTGAACAGTTCCGAGTTCAGCGGGACGGCAGCCGACAGCTCGGTGCCTGGCGTCACGGTCGGATCGACCATGCGCATTTCGAGGGTCGCGGTGCGGCCGATCAGGTCTTTCGCACGGGCGACGTCCTGCACGCCCGGCAATTGCACGACGATGCGGTCGGCGCCCTGGCGCTGGATGACCGGCTCGGTCACGCCGAGTTCGTTGATACGCTTGGACAGGGTCGTGATGTTCTGGTTCACGCCTTCTTCGACGGTGCGCTGCAGCGCGGCCGGCTTCAGGGTGACGAGCAGTTTCAGGTCCGTGCCGTCGGCGGCGTCGGCCAGTTGCAGGTCCTGCATCTGGCTCGACAGGACGTTGCGGGCGGCGCTGCGGGTCTCGGCGTCGCGGAAGGTGACTTCCACGGTATTGCCGCTACGCTCGATGCCGGCGTGGCGCACGTTCTTGTCGCGCAGGATGCTGCGCACGCTCGCTTGCGTGCCCTTCATCTTGGTTTCCAGCACGGCCTTGGCATCGACTTGCAGCAGGAAGTGGACGCCGCCGCGCAGGTCGAGGCCGAGGTTCATCGGCAGCGCGTGCAGGTGCTGCATCCAGGCAGGGGTATTTTTGACCAGGTTGACGGTGACGATGTAATCGGGATCGGCCGCATCACGGTTGAGCTGGCGCTCGAGCGCGAGCTTGGCCTTGAACTGGGCATCGGTGGTGTCGAAACGGGCGCGTACGGCCGTCGAGTTGCCCGAGCCTTCCAGGGAAACCTGGTTCGCCGGAACACCTACGCGCTTGAGCGCATCCGCTACCCGCGCCGTGGTGTCGCTCGTGATCTTGACCGTCGTCTTGCCGGTCGTAACCTGCAAGGCCGGCGATTCGCCGAAGTAATTAGGCGCCGTGTACAGCGCGCCCAGCAGGAGCGCGACAGCGATCAGTATGTATTTCCAGACGGGATAGCGATTCATAGTGTTCCAGCGTTGGGTGTTGAGCGACAGCGGCCCCTGGGATAGCAAGGGCCGCGGCGCAGGCTTACAGGGACTTGAGCGTACCCTTCGGCAGCAGCGTGGTGACTGCGTTCTTCTGCACGACCATTTCGGTACCGCTCGCCACTTCGATGGTGACGTAGGCGTCTTTCACCTGCACGACACGGCCCAGGATGCCGCCCGCGGTGACGACTTCGTCGCCCTTGGCCAGCGCTTCCATCATCAGCTTCGTTTCCTTCTGGCGCTTCTGCTGGGGACGAATCATCAGGAAATACATGACCACGAACATGATCAGGATCGGGGCGAAGGTCGTCAGATTGCCCATCAGGCCAGGATCGGCAGCGGTGGTGGTTTGCGCGTACGCGTTGGAAATGAACACAAGAACTCCGATTGTGAGATAAAAAAAACAGCGCTGTATTCTAGCACCGGCGAATCGCCAGCGGCCATTCTGGCGTAGATGGGATTGCAACTAAAAATTGCAAGCTGGAAATTGGGAGGATTGGGGGCGGATGTGTGCCCGGACCGCTCAGATTGAATGTTGGCGGTCGCGTAACGTAGGGTGGGCATGCCCACGCGTTGCCGCGAGTGAGAGTCGAATGGCGCGGGCCGGAGACGGACGGCAAATCGGCCGCCGTTGCGAGCCCGGTTTTTGCGGCCCGCCCCGGCACGTACGCGTGGGCATGCCCACCCTACGGAAAGCGCATGGTTATACGCCGCGGGCGCGGTCGACGGCGAATGTCAGGCGGAAGGCGTGGAAGCCATCCGCATCGATCGCGTCGCGAATCTCCTGCATCAGTTTCAGGTAGTAATGCAGGTTGTGGATCGTGTTCAGGCGCGCGCCCAAAATCTCGTTCGAGCGGTGCAGGTGGTGCAGGTAAGCACGCGAGAAATTCTTGCAGCAGTAGCAGTCGCAGGATTCGTCCAGCGGCCCCGTGTCTTCCTTGTAGCGCGCGTTCTTGATCTTGACGTCGCCAAAACGCGTGAACAGCCAGCCATTGCGGGCATTCCGGGTCGGCATCACGCAGTCGAACATGTCGACGCCATTCGCCACGCCCTCGACCAGGTCTTCCGGCGTGCCGACGCCCATCAGGTAGTGGGGCTTGTTTTCCGGCAGGCGCGGGCCGACGTGGGCCAGGATGCGCTTCATGTCTTCCTTCGGTTCGCCCACCGACAGGCCGCCGATGGCGAGACCCGGGAAGTCAATGTCTTCGAGACCGGCCAGCGATTCGTCGCGCAGGTGCTCGTACATGCCGCCCTGGACGATACCGAACAGCGCGTTCGGATTTTCGCCGCCCTTGAATTCGTTCATCGAGCGCTGGGCCCAGCGCAGCGACATGCGCATCGACTTCGCCGCTTCTTCGGCCGTCGCGGCACGGCCGTCGATTTCGTAGGGCGTGCACTCGTCGAACTGCATCACGATGTCCGAGTTCAGCGCGCGCTGGATCTGCATCGACACTTCCGGCGACAGGAATTTACGCGAGCCGTCGATCGGCGAAGCGAAGGTCACGCCCTCTTCCGTAATCTTGCGCATCGCGCCCAGCGAGAACACCTGGAAGCCGCCCGAGTCGGTCAAAATCGGCTTGTCCCAGCCCATGAAGCCGTGCAGGCCGCCGAACTTGTTCAATACCTCGGTGCCAGGGCGCAGCCACAGGTGGAAAGTGTTACCGAGGATGATCTGCGAGCCGACTTCCTTCAGCTCGACCGGGTCCATCGCCTTCACGGAACCATAGGTCCCGACCGGCATGAAGATCGGCGTTTCGATGGTGCCGTGGTTAACTGTCAAACGGCCGCGGCGGGCGTGCGACAGGCCGCTGGTGTCTTTTTTGAGGAGCGTAAATTCGAGCATCGGGGATTCTAGCGTGATGAGGTTGTCAACAGCATGGCGTCGCCATAGCTGAAGAAACGGTATTCGTTGGCGATCGCATGGGCATAGGCCTTGCGGATCTCGGCGTAACCGGCAAAGGCCGACACCAGCATCAGCAGGGTCGACTTCGGCAAGTGAAAATTGGTGATCAAACGCGTGACCGTCTTGAATCTGTAGCCCGGCGTGATGAAGAGCGCCGTGTCGGCGCTGCCGGCCACCAGTTCGCCCGTCTGCGAGGCAGATTCCAGTGCGCGCAAGGAGGTGGTGCCGACGGCGACGACATCGCGCCCGGCGGCTTTGGCAGCGCGCACGGCGTCGACCGTCTCTTGCGCGATGGTGTACCACTCGGTGTGCATGTTGTGCTGCGAGAGGTCTTCCACGCGCACCGGCTGGAAGGTGCCGGCGCCCACGTGCAGCGTGACGTAGGCGAAGTTCACGCCCTTGGCCGCCAGTTTATCCAGCAGCGGCTGGTCGAAGTGCAGGCCGGCGGTCGGCGCGGCGACGGCGCCCGGTTCCTTCGAATACACGGTCTGGTAGCGCTGCTCGTCGAATTCGTCGGCCGTGTGCTCGATATAGGGCGGCAACGGCAGGCGGCCATGCGCTTCGATCAGCTCGAACACGTCGCCCTCGAAGTGGAGCGTGAAAAATTCGCCGGCGCGCTCGCCCGTGGTGACGTCGAAGGCGTCGGCCAGGCGGATGCGGTTGCCGGGTTTCGGCGACTTGGACGCGCGTACTTGCGCCAGCACGGTGCGGTCGTCCAGCACGCGCTCGACCAGCACCTCGACCTGGCCGCCGGTTTCCTTCACGCCGAAAAAGCGCGCTTTCAAAACACGGGTATTGTTCATCACCAGCAGGTCGCCGGCTTGCAGCTGGTCGACGATGTCGGCGAAATGGCGGTCGGTGATCTGCTCGCCATCGAGCTGCAAAAGGCGCGAAGCGCTGCGGTCCGGCAGCGGCAATTGCGCGATGCGTTCGGGCGGCAGGTCGAAATCGAAATCGGAAAGCGAATACATTCTGGTCAATTCTGGGAAAATAAGTGCTTAAGTGCTGGCAGCCTTACAATATGGCCCCAAGTACGTGCGGCGAACCCTCTATTTTACGCCAGCCTGCATCAATCTGCCGCGATATGCCTGCCTTAAAGACCCCTCCCGCCCCGAAAACGACACAAACGAAACTCGCCAAGCTCGGCCTGCGCAGCGACATGGACCTGATCCTGCACCTGCCGCTGCGCTACGAGGACGAGACGAAGATCGTGCCGATCCGCGAGGCCTGCCTGCGCGGCGGCCATGTGTCGCAGGTCGAGGGTCTCGTCATCAAGAACGAGATCAGCCTGAAACCGCGGCGCCAGCTGCTCGTCACCATTGCCGACGACAGCGGCGAGCTGCTGCTGCGCTTCATGAATTTCTACGGCAGCCAGGTCAAGCAGCTTTCCGAGGGCGTGCGCGTGCGGGCGCGCACCGAAATCAAACACGGCTTCTTCGGGGCCGAGATGGTCCATCCGACCTATAAAGTCGTGAACGAGAATGCGCCGCTGCCCACTTCCCTGACGCCCGTGTATCCGTCCGGCGAAGGCCTGTCGCAGCCGATCCTGCGCCGCGCGATTGCCGAAGCGATGCGGCGCGTGGACTGGACCGACACCGTGCCGGCGGCGATCCGGCGCCAGATGGACCTGATCGACTTCGAGCCGGCCGTCAAAATGCTGCACTACCCGCCGGTGGACGTGGACGAATACGCGCTGATGGAAAAATCGCATCCGGCCTGGACGCGCATGAAGTTCGACGAGCTGCTGGCGCAGCAGTTATCGCTCAAACGCGCCCAGCGCGCGCGCCGCGACAAGGGCGCGCCGACGCTGCGCGCTGTCGGCCAGCTGTCCGAAGGTTTTCTGGGCGCGCTGCCCTTCGCCCTGACGGGCGCCCAACAGCGCGTGGTGAAGGAAATCCGTGCCGACCTGCGCGAGGGTTATCCGATGCAGCGCCTGCTGCAGGGCGACGTCGGCAGCGGCAAGACGGTGGTTGCGGCGCTGGCCGCCGCGCAGGCGATCGATTCCGGCTACCAGGCGGCGCTGATGGCGCCGACCGAGATCCTCGCCGAGCAGCATTTCCGCAAGATCGCGGCGTGGATGGAGCCGCTCGGCGTCAAAGTCGCCTGGCTGACCGGCAGCCTGAAAAAGAAGGACAAGACGGCGGCCGTCGAGATGGTGGAATCGGGCGAAGCGCGCCTGGTGATCGGCACCCACGCGCTGATCCAGGACACGGTGCAGTTCGCGAAACTGGGCCTGGTGATCGTCGACGAACAGCACCGCTTCGGCGTCGGCCAGCGCCTGACCTTGCGCAACAAGGGCAGCGACGGCCTGGTGCCACACCAGCTCATGATGTCGGCCACGCCGATCCCGCGCACCCTCGCCATGACGTATTACGCTGATCTTGAGGTGTCGGTGATCGACGAGCTGCCGCCCGGGCGCACCCCGATCGTCACCCGTGCGATCGACCAGAACCGGCGGGACGAAGTCATCGAACGCGTGCATGCGGCCGTCCTCGAGGGGCGGCAGGCGTACTGGGTGTGTCCGCTGATCGAGGAGTCGGAAGCGCTGCAGCTGCAGACCGCGACCGAAACCTACGAAACACTGGCCGAAGCCCTGCCCGACCTGCAGGTCGGCCTGGTACACGGGCGCATGAAGCCGGCCGAGAAACAGGCGGTGATGGATGCGTTCACGGCCGGCGAGGTACACGTGCTGGTCGCGACCACCGTCATCGAGGTCGGCGTCGACGTGCCGAATTCTTCGCTGATGGTGATCGAGCATGCCGAGCGCTTTGGCCTGTCGCAGCTGCACCAGCTGCGCGGGCGCGTGGGGCGGGGCTCGGCGGCCAGCGTCTGCCTGCTGCTGTATCAGAGCCCGCTCGGACAAGTCGCCAAGCAGCGCCTGCTGACGATGCGCGAGACCACCGACGGTTTTGAAATTGCGCGGCGCGACCTGGAGATCCGCGGGCCTGGCGAGTTTTTGGGCGCGCGCCAGTCGGGGCAGGCGATGCTGCGTTTCGCGGATTTGGAAACCGACCAGTGGCTGGTCGAGCATGCGCGCGATATCGCGGCCAGCTTGTTGGAGAGCGAGACCGGGCCGAATGTCGAGATCGTGGATGCGCACCTGGCGCGCTGGCTGGGTGGCAAGGAAGAGTTCTTGAAGGTGTAGGGCGGGCGCCCTGTGCCCACGCGGACGCCTGCCTATCGGTAACGTGGCGCTGTGCCGCGCTAACGGCTCATTGTTGGAACTTGACCAATGATCTGGCGCGGCCTTTCAATTATGGCCAACACAAAGCGGCGTTCCGCGTGGGCACGGGGCGCCCACCCTACGGTCAACGCATCTGTTCCGTGTGATCGTTCAATCCACCTTGGTCAGCTCGACGCCATCGACCGTCATTTTCCACTTGTCGCCCTCGCGGTGCGGCGGCTTGCTGACCACAAACGTCGAGCGCAGGAAGGGCACGCCGACATCGAAATTGTCGCCATTAAAACCCTGCAGGTCGACGCTGAGGCTGAGGTTCTTGCCGGGCTGGTTGCGCTTGTACTGGACCTTGCCGTCCTTGCCCATCTGGATGCGCATGTCCTTGCCCTGCCAGTCGCCGACATAGGCCATCTTCTCAAGCGGGACCGGGACAGGGTCGGCATGGGCAGCCAGCGGCAGCAGGCAGGCGGCGAGGATGGCGGTGCGAAGGAGTTGCATGGAAGGCTCTCGGCAGGCAGTGAATGGGGACGGCCTGCCGAGTATTCGCGCATCGCGATGTGTTGTCAACATGCATACGCCGGGTGGCCTTGCGTGTTCAGCGTGCGCTGTCGGCCGCGTAATGCAGACCGATCTGGCGCCGGATCTCGTCCATCACCCCCATCAGCGCCAGCGTCTCGCCGTGCGTCATGCCGGGACTTTCGATCAGGCCGTCCAGGAAGCAGCGCTGCGCCTCGATCGCTTCGTGCACATAGCCGTTGCCGAGATACGGCGTGTCGATCGTGCGCGTGCCGCCCTCTTCCAGCGCCACGGCCAGCGAGCGCGCACGGTGGAACATGGTGTTCATGCGGATGTGCCCGCGCGAGCCCGATACCGTCAGCTCGCCCGGCGTGCGCGCCTGGAACGAGCAGCTGCAGACCGACATGGCGCCGCCCTCATGTTTTAACGTGAAACCGGTCTGCACATCGACGCCGGTCGGCCCCATCTCGGCCTGCGCCTTGACGTCGACCACGGGACCGAGCAGGCTGGCGGCGATCGACAGCGGATAGATGCCGAGGTCGAGCAGCGCACCGCCACCCAGCTCCGGATTGAACACGCGGTGCTCGGGACCGAAGGTCGCCGTAAAGCCGAAGTCGGCCACCACCTGGTGCACGCTGCCGATCTCGCCCGAGGCGATGAGGCGCTTGACCTCGGCCAGCGCGGGCAGGAAGCGCGTCCACATCGCCTCCATCAGGAACAGGTTTTTCGAACGCGCCAGCGCGACGACCTGCTCTGCTTCGCGCAGGTTCATCGTAAACGGTTTTTCGACCAGCACGCCCTTGCCGGCGCCCAGCGCCAGCAGGGCATTCTGCGCATGCTGCGGATGGGGCGTGGCGACGTAGACCAGGTCGATGCCCCCTGACGCAGCCAGCTCCTCGTAGGAGCCGAAGGCGGCGGCCGCATGGAAATCGGCGGCGAATTCCCTCGCCTTCTCAAGGCTGCGCGACGCGACGCCGGCCAATACCGCCCCCGGCACGTCCTGCAGCGCGGTGGCAAACGCGCGTGCAATCTTGCCCGTGCCCAGGATACCCCAGCGAACTGACTCACCCATTACCGCTCCTTTCAAGCCGCCCCGTTTTGCCTGCGCCTGGGACGAAATACGGTCGTGTCCAGGTAAAAAGCCTGGTCCTGATCCGGCCACCAGCCCGGCACGCCGAGCACCGGCAGCGGCGTGAAGCCCGAGGTCGTCAAGCCTTCATCCCGCAGCGCTTGCGCGACCGTGGTGTCGATCCAGGCGCGCCGGGCGCCGGCGTCGAAGCTGAAGTACTCATCGGGCGCGAACACGATGCGCACGTGCGCAGTGATCGCCTTGCGCGGCGCGACCAGCTTTTCCATCAGCGCGTGGCCGAACAGCCAGAGCTGGGCATCCGGCCCGGACATGGCGCGCTTTTCGAACAGCGCCCGCTTTTCAAAGAGTGCTCCTTCCCAGCAGTGCGCGCGCAGCTCGTCGGCCAGCGCCCGCCCTTCGCTCGATGCGCGCACCACCAGCAGGGCCGCGTTCTCGTCGAAAATGGTGGCGGCGTCGCGCGCCGGTCCGCGTGCTTTACTGCCGCCGGCCGCCGCGATCTGCGCCGCCTGCAAGGCGTTCAGCTCGCGTTTAATCAGGGGGAAGGTCTGCCACACGAGGCCATTGAAGAAGTCGTGCAGGTTCGCGCGCGTGGGCACCTTGCCCGTCGCGCTGATGAATTCTTCATACGCCATCCCGTCCGGCAGCGACTCCTGGGGCACGAAGGCGATGGGCAGGCCACGGTGGTTGCGCAGCGCCAGCAGCGCGGCTTGCCGGTTGAAGGCGCCGGAGAACTCCTCGCCTTCGAGACCGAGAGCTTGATAAGCCGGGCGCACGGCGTCGTACCACGGCCGCGACCAGTCGATCTGCGCGAGTTCGGACGCCACCCCGGACGCCAACCAGGATGCGAACCCGGATGTCACTTACAGCATCTTCCAGTCGATGCGTTCGCCCGCGTTCAGCGGCACCAGCTGGTGTTCGCCCATCGGCACGGTGGCCGGCAGCGTCCACGATTCGCGCGTGAGCGTGATCGTCCCTTCGTTCTTCGGCAGGCCGTAGAAGGCCGGGCCGTTCAGGCTGGCGAAGGCTTCGAGCTTGTCGAGCGCGCCGGCGTCGGCGAAGGCTTGCGTGTACAGCTCCATCGCGTGCAGCGCGGTGTAGCAGCCGGCGCAGCCGCAGCTCGACTCTTTCGCGCCGATCGCGTGCGGCGCCGAATCGGTACCGAGGAAGAAGCGCTCGTCGCCGCTGGTGGCGGCCGTCACCAGCGCCAGGCGGTGTTCTTCGCGCTTCAGCACCGGCAGGCAGTAATAGTGAGGACGAATCCCGCCGCGGAAGATCTCGTTGCGGTTGTAGAGCAGGTGGTGCGCGGTGATGGTCGCCGCGATCGGGCCTTCGGCCTCGGCCACGTACTGGGCTGCGTCCTTGGTGGTGATGTGCTCGAAGACGATGTTCAGGGTCGGCATATCCTTGCGCAGCGGACGCATCACGCGCTCGATGAAGACGGCCTCCCTGTCGAACAGGTCGATGTCGTTATCCGTGACTTCGCCATGCACCAGCAGCGGCATGCCGAGGTCCTGCATCACTTCCAGCACCTTGTAGCATTTTTTGAGGTCGGTGACGCCGGCGTCCGAATTCGTGGTGGCGCCTGCCGGGTAGAGTTTGACGGCGTGGATGAAACCGGTATCCAGGGCGCGCCGGATCTCGTCCGGGTCGGTGTTGTCGGTCAGGTACAGCGTCATCAGCGGCTCGAAGCTGCTGCCTTCCGGGAGCGCGGCCAGGATGCGGTTGCGGTAGGCGGTGGCATCGGCGGTGGTGGTGACCGGGGGTTTGAGGTTCGGCATCACGATCGCACGCGCGAACTGGCGCGCGGTGTGCGGCAGCACGCTGGCCAGCGCCGCGCCGTCGCGCAGGTGCAGGTGCCAGTCGTCCGGGCGGGTGATGGTGATGGATTGCGGGATCTCGATGGTGGACATGGCGGCTCTCGGATTGCGGGACGGCGTCATTTTACCTGCATAGGGGATGGCGCGCCGCGCTGGTCTCCGTGACATTGCAATATGAACAGGATGCCAACACCCGAGATGTTTGAGAACGCAGCCGGCTTGCGGAATCCGTGCGGTACGCATGGGTACGACCGCGTGGGCTCGAGAGCCCACCCTACGCACATCACCCGCCGCGCCGCCCGTCAGTGGATGATCTTGGCCAGGAACTCGCGGGCGCGTTCGGAGCGGGGGGCGGTGAAGAAGGCGTCGGTCGGGGTGTCCTCGACGATGCGGCCGTGGTCCATGAAGACGATGCGGTCGGCCACCTTGCGCGCAAAACCCATTTCGTGGGTCACGACCATCATCGTCATGCCGTCCTCGGCCAATTTAACCATGACGTCGAGGACCTCGCCGATCATTTCCGGGTCGAGCGCGGAGGTCGGTTCGTCGAACAGCATCGCCACTGGGTCCATTGCCAGTGCGCGGGCGATCGCCACACGCTGCTGCTGGCCGCCGGAGAGCTGGGCCGGGAATTTGCCCTGGTGCGCCAGCAGGCCCACGCGGTCGAGGTAGCGCAGGCCGCGCTCGATCGCCTCGCCCTTCGCGCGCCCCAGCACTTTTATCTGCGCCAGCGTCAGGTTCTCGCGCACCGACAGGTGGGGGAATAATTCGAAATTCTGGAACACCATGCCGATCCGCGCGCGCAGCTTCGGTAAATCGGTCTTGCGCTCGGTGACGGCCACGCCGTCGACCCGGATCACGCCCTCCTGCACCGGTTCCAGGCCGTTGACGGTCTTGATCAGGGTCGACTTGCCGGAACCCGAGGGGCCGCAGACCACCACGACATCGCCCCGCGCCACCTGCGTGCTGCAATCGGCAAGCACCTGGAAGTCGCCGTACCATTTACTGACCTTGTCGATTTCAATCATATTTCGCCACTTGTTTGCCAAACCTGAACCACAGCTCCGAGCGTGCTTGACAGCACTAACAGCCCCTAGGATACTGCGGAACTTGCCAATATACTCAGAATTGGAACGAATCCTCGTTCGCTCTGAGAACCACCTTATTTTTCCCACCTCGGTGCGCCAGGAGTTCATTCCCGGCATACCGGACCGAACGCGCAGGCCGACTACAGGAATCAGCCCATGAACAATCGAAACCGTCTCACCACATATATCCTGATCGGCCTCGCGCTGGGCATTGTCGTCGGCTACATCGCCAACACCAATCTGGCAGACCCCAAGGGCTTCTCCGAGACGATGGCGCTGGTGACGACCCTGTTCCTGCGCCTGATTAAAATGATCATCGCGCCGCTGGTCTTCTCGACCCTGGTGGTCGGCATCGCCAAGATGGGCGACGCCAAGGAAGTGGGCCGCATCGGCGTCAAGGCGCTCGGCTGGTTCATCATCGCCTCGATCCTCTCGCTGTCGCTGGGCCTGATCCTGGTGAACCTGTTCCGTCCGGGCGACGCGATGGCGATCTCGGGCCACCTGCCGCCGGTCGGTTCGAAGACCGACATCGTGACCTCCGGCCTGACGCTGAAGGAATTCATCACCCACCTGGTGCCGTCCTCGATCGCCGACGGCATGGCGAAAAACGAGATCCTGCAGATCGTCGTGTTCTCGATCTTCTTCGGCACCGCCGCCGCCGCCGTCGGCGCGCGCGCCACGCCGCTGATCGACGCGGTCGACGGCGTCGCCCACATCATGCTGAAGGTGACCGGCTATGTGATGAACTTCGCGCCGATCGCCGTGTTCGCGGCGGTGGCCGGCATCATCGCCAAGAGCGGCCTGGGCGTGCTGCAGACCTACGGCATCTTCATGGCCGAGTTCTACCTCGGCATCATCCTGCTGTGGGTGATCCTGATCCTGATCGGCATGGCCTTCCTCGGCCCGCGCGTGCTGCGCCTGATCGGCCTGCTGAAAGAGCCGACCCTGCTGGCCTTCTCGACCGCCTCGTCGGAAGCGGCCTTCCCGAAAACCCTGGAAGGACTGGAGCGCTTCGGCGTCAAGAACCGCCTGGCCGCCTTCGTGCTGCCGATCGGTTACTCGTTCAACCTCGACGGCTCGATGATGTACTGCACCTTCGCCGCCGTCTTCATCGCCCAGGCCTACGGCATGGATATTCCGCTGTCGACCCAGATCATGATGATGCTGGTGCTGATGCTGACCTCGAAGGGCATGGCCGGCGTGCCGCGCGCTTCGCTGGTCGTGATCGCCGCGACGCTGGCCCAGTTCAACATCCCGGAAGCGGGCCTGCTGCTCCTGCTGGGCATCGACCACTTCCTCGACATGGCGCGTTCGGCCACCAACGTGATCGGCAACGGCATCGCCACCGCCGTCGTCGCGAAATGGGAGGGCGACCTCGAGGAGCCGGTGCCGCACAAGGACGTGGCCACGTCGCCGCTGCGCTGATCGAACATCAACAAGCATACGAGGCCTTCCAGCGATGGGAGGCCTTTTTTCATGTAATCAAGGAGAAGTCCATGCTGTTCCAGAAAACCGCCCGCTCGGCCGCCACGCTGTTCGGGTTCCTGTTCGGGTTACTGTTCTGTCTTGCGTTTGCCGCCACGTCGTCGGCGCAGGCGCAAACGACGAAGCTACCGAACGTGACTATCCTCGCCACCGGCGGGACGATCGCCGGCACCGGCGCCACCAGCACCACCACCGTCGGCTACACGGCCGCCACCGTCGGCGTGCAGGCGCTGATCCAGGCCGTGCCCGAGATGACGAAGATCGCCAACGTCAGCGGCGAGCAGGTATTCCAGATCGCCAGCGAGAACATGGGCAACGAGCACTGGCTGACGCTGGCCAAGCGCGTCAACACGCTGCTGGCGCAGCCGAACGTGGACGGCATCGTCATCACCCACGGCACCGACACGCTGGAAGAGACGGCCTATTTCCTGAACCTGGTCGTCAAGAGCAGGAAGCCGGTCGTGCTGGTCGGCTCGATGCGTCCGTCGACCGCGCTGTCGGCCGATGGCCCGATCAACCTGTACAACGCGGTGCTGCTGGCCGGTTCGCAGGAAGCCGTCGGGCGCGGCGTGCTGGTGACCCTGAACGACCAGATCAACGGCGCACGCGACGTCACCAAGACCAATACGGTCGCTGCCGACACGTTTAAAACGCCGGAACTGGGCATGCTCGGCTACATCGTGGGCGGCAAGCCCTTCTTCTATCGCGCGTCGACCCGCAAGCACACGGTCGATACCGAGTTCGACGTGATGAATTTGTCGGTGCTGCCGCAGGTGGAAATCGCTTACGCCCATGCGAACGTGGGGCCGGTGGCGATCGACGCGCTGGTGGCGTCGGGCGCCAGGGGGCTGGTGCACGCGGGCGTGGGCGATGGCTCGCTGCCGGCGAAGGTGCGCCCTGCCCTCTCGGCTGCACGCAAGAAGGGCGTGATCATCGTGCGCTCGAGCCGGGTCGGCCAGGGCATCGTGGCGCGGAATGGCGAGGCGAATGACGACGAGCTCGATTTCGTGGCGGGGGATAATTTGTCGCCGCAGAAGGCGCGGATTTTGTTGATGCTGGCCTTGACCCGGACGACCAATACGCGGGATATTCAGAAGATGTTCAGTACGTATTGAGTCGTTCGTGGCGCCGTCGCGTGTGAGCTTGGGTGGGCAAATCCGCGTGGGCATGCCCACCCTACGGCGCACGACGGCCAAAGGCAGGCGCATAACGTAGGGTGGGCATGCCCACGCGGATCATGCGAACCAATAGCGCCTCACGCAATGGCGCCACATCCTCACTCCCCCTGCAATTCCAACGGCGGCGACGCCAGCTCCTCATCCGGCCGCGCCAGCTGGCGCTCCCACATCTGCGCATACAAGCCGCGCGCCGCGAGCAAACTCCCGTGCGTGCCGCGCTCGACGATCTTGCCGTGATCGAGCACGATGATCTGCTGCGCATCCGCGATCGTCGACAAGCGGTGCGCGATCACGAGCGTAGTGCGATTGCGCGCAATCTCCTTCAGCTGCGCCTGGATCGCCTGCTCCGACTTCGAGTCGAGCGCCGACGTCGCTTCGTCGAAAATCAGGATTGCCGGATTTTTCAGCAAGGTCCGTGCAATCGCCACCCGCTGCTTCTCGCCGCCCGACAGTTTCAGTCCGCGCTCCCCGACCATCGTCGCATACCCATCCGGCAGGCTTTCGATAAAGTCGTGGATCGACGCTGCGCGCGCCGCCGCGACGATGTCCGCGCGGCTCGCCCCCGGCCGGCCATACGCGATGTTGTATTCGATCGTGTCGTTGAACAGCACCGTATCCTGCGGCACGATGCCGATCGCCGAGCGTAGCGAGGCTTGCGTGATGGACCGGATGTCCTGGCCGTCGATGCTGATCGACCCCTTGTTCACGTCATAGAACCGGAACAGCAGGCGCGACAAGGTCGATTTTCCGGAACCGCTGTGGCCGACCACCGCAGTCGTGGTGCCGGCGGGGATGGCGAAGTCGACGTCGAACAGGATCTGGCGCTTCGCTTCATAGCTGAATTCCACATGCGAGAACTCGACACGCGCGCCACGCGCAATCAGCGGCTGCGCCCCTGGCGTATCGGCTACTTCGCGGTTCTGGTCGAGCAGGCCAAACAGGCGCTCCATGTCGGCCAGCGCCTGCTTGATCTCGCGGTAGATCACGCCCAGGAAGTTCAGCGGAATGTACAGCTGGATCATGAACGAGTTCACCAGCACCAGGTCGCCCAGCGACATCGTGCCCGCGATCACGCCCTCGGTCGCGCGCCACAGGATCAGCGTGACCGCGGTGGCGATGATCAGCGACTGGCCCGTGTTCAAGACCGACAGCGAGGTCTGCGAACGTACTGCCGCGTTTTCGTAATGCTGCAGGCCCTGGTCGTAGCGCTTCGCCTCATAGTCCTCGTTACCGAAGTATTTGACGGTTTCGTAATTGATCAGCGAGTCGATCGCCTTGGTATTGGCTTTCGAATCGAGCTCGTTCATCGTGCGCCGGAAGTGGGTGCGCCATTCGGTGACCAGCACGGTGAAGGTGATGTAGGTCGCCAGCGCGACGGCGGTGATGATTGAGAACCACTTGTCGTAGTGGATGACCAGGTAGCCCAGCACCAGCGTGATCTCGACCAGGGTGGGCAGCACGTTGAAGAGCGAATACGAGATCAGCGAATTGACGCCGCGCGTGCCGCGTTCGATATCGCGCGTCATGCCGCCGGTCTGGCGGTTCAGGTGGAAGCGCAGCGACAGCGCGTGCAGGTGGCGAAACACCTGCAGTGCAATCGTGCGTACCGCCCGTTGCGTCACGCGCGCGAACAGGAATTCGCGCAGCTCGGTAAACACCGTGGTCGACAGGCGCAGCAAGCCGTAGGCCACCAGCGCGCCGAGCGGCAGCACCAGCAGCGCCTGCGGGTGCGTGGGGTCGATCGCCAGTTGATCGATCAGTTTTTTCAGCACCAGCGGCACGCCGACGTTGGCCATTTTGGCGCCGATCAGCGCACCGAGCGCGGCGATGACCCGCCATTTGTAGACCCACAGGTAGGGGAACAGCGTTTTGAGGGTTGCCCAGTCGCTGCGCTGCCGGCCTTTCGCATCAGGCGGTGGGGGGGGATTCGTGGAATGGCGTCGCATGGCAGGGGTCCGGGATTTATGGTTCAATTCGGGACGATTGTAGCTTTTCACGAGAAATCAAGATGACCACGCCAGAAAACACCGCCCCTGTCCACACCAACCGCCTGCCGGAAGGAAAAATGCCGCAGCTGCGTGTGATGCCGGGTCCGCCCGACGCGAATGTCTATGGCGACGTCTTCGGCGGCTGGATCATGGCGCAGGTCGACATCGCCGGCTCACTGCCGGCCACCCGCCGCGCCAATGGCCGCGTCGCGACGATTGCCGTCAACTCCTTCCTGTTCAAGAACCCGGTATTCGTCGGCGACCTGCTGTCGTTTTACGCCGATATCGTCAAGGTAGGCAACACCTCGATCACGGTCTACGTCGAGGTGTATGCCGAGCGCAACCGCCTGCAGTCGAACATCGTCAAGGTCACCGAAGCGACGCTGACCTATGTCGCCACCGGCCCGGACCGCAAGCCGCGCCAGCTGCCGCCGATCGAATCGCTGATCTCGCATCAGTAATCCGTGAAGGAAGCACGCCGCATCTTCCTGCTCGATGCGGCGCGCCTGGCGGCCGCGGCCTCGGCCGGTACCGCGTTCGGCGCGGCTGCGGCCGGCGCTGCGTATCCGTTTTCGCTCGGCGTCGCCTCCGGTTCGCCGCTCCCCGATTCCGTCATCCTCTGGACCCGCATCCTGCCTGATCCGCTGGATGCGGCATCGGTGCCGCCGCTGGCGCTGACCGTGCGCTGGGAAGTGGCGCAGGATGAAGCGTTCAGGAAGATCGTCACGTCGGGCAGCGCGGTGGCCTCGCCTGCCCTCGCCCACAGCGTGCACGTCGATGCGGGCGGTTTGCAGCCCGACCGCTGGTACTGGTACCGCTTCATGCTGGGCGACGCGGTCAGCCCGGTCGGGCGGACCCGCACGGCGCCCGCGAACGACACCCTGCCCTCGAAACTGAAGCTGGCCGTCGCGTCCTGCCAGCACTGGGAATTCGGCCACTACGCGGCGCACCGCCACATCGCGGCCGCCGCGCCCGACCTGGTCGCCTTCCTCGGCGATTACATCTACGAGTGGGGCCCGTACCGGCTGCGCCATCCCGAGCGGGCCGTGCGCACCGACGAATCGTTCACGCTGGCGCAGTACCGCGCACGCTATGCACAATACAAAAGCGACCGCGACCTG
This sequence comes from Telluria sp. AIW5, assembly GCF_056680575.1. Taxonomy (NCBI): domain Bacteria; kingdom Pseudomonadati; phylum Pseudomonadota; class Betaproteobacteria; order Burkholderiales; family Oxalobacteraceae; genus Telluria; species Telluria sp. AIW5. The sequence continues at coordinate 481,726 of NZ_CM155289.1, forward strand.
CAGGCGGCCCACCTGGCCGCGCCCTGGATCGTGACCTGGGACGACCACGAAGTCGCCAACGACTACGCCGGCGACATCGACGAGCGCTTGTCGGGCGACTTCGCCGCGCGCCGCGCAGCAGCCTATCAAGCCTTTTATGAGCACATGCCGCTGCGCCTGGCGCCGCCGCAGGGGGGCCGCTTCGGCGCCATCCGCATGTTCCAGCGCTACGACTGGGGGAGATTGGCGCGCTTCCACGTGCTCGACGACCGCCAATATCGCTCGCCGCCGCCCTGTCCGAAGCCGGGCCGCGGCGGCTCGAACGTGGTGCTGGCGCGCGCCTGCGATGCCTTGCGCGACCCGTCGCGCACGATGCTGGGAAGCGAGCAGGAAGCCTGGCTGGCGCAGGGTTTGTTGTCCTCGCGCGCGCAATGGAACATCCTGGCCCAGCAGACGCCGATGGCGCAGTCGAGCGGCGTGCCGATCCAGTCTCCCGAGGATGGCCGCTTCTGGACCGATGGCTGGGATGGCTATCCGCTGGCGCGGCGGCGTTTACTGGAAACGCTGGTGAACAGCGGCGCGAAGAATCCGCTGGTTCTGGCCGGCGACGTGCACACCTTCTATGCGAGCCAATTGCGGCGGGACTTCAACCGGCCGGTGTCGAAGGCGAATCCGGTGGTTGCGGCGGAATTCTGCGGGACTTCGGTTACCTCGAGTTCGCGACCACAACATCGTACGCAGGAGAACGTCGAGCGCAATCCGCACATCCTGTACGGGCGCAGCGACCGGCGCGGCTACATGCTGCTCGATCTGACGCCGCAGTCGACCAACGCACGCTTCATGGCGCTCGACGATGTGCACGATGCAGGGTCGAACCAGTCGGAACTCGCTGCGTTTACGGTGACGGACCGGCTTCCCGGCCTGCGCCACGGCTGAGCGGCGATTCCCTGGCCTGGCTTCCCGGCCAGGCCGATCAATAAGACGGGCTTATGGATTCGGCGCGTCCAGCGGGCGGTTGCCGCGCACCTGGAAGCGGCTCGTCGCCATTGCCTTGCCGGCGCTGTCGACCAGCTCCAGCCGGTGCTCGCCCTGGACGGGGCGCCACGCGGCCGGCGCGCCCGCCTCCCCCGCTTCGGCGCCGTCGACGCGCCAGCGCAGGCCGGCACCACCCTGGGCCCGGAACATCACGCGTTCAAGCTGCTCGGGGATATCCGGATCGGCCGCGATGATGCTGCCGTCGGCCGGGTAGACGATGCGTGGCCCCTGCCGGGCTGCCGGCACGGCTTCGATCTCGCTGGTCTCGGTCCCGCCCAGGAACCATTCCGGCCGCGGCGGTTCGTGTGCCGGGACGAAGCGCACCTCGCGCCGGACCAGCGCGCGCGGCGCCGCTCCCTGCTGGCCGGGGCGGTCGCGGTGCAGGTAATCCATGAGGTCGCGCCAGACCGGCGCCGCGCCGGACACCCCGGAAACGTCCCACATCGGCTGCCCATCGAAATTGCCGACCCAGACGCCGACCGTGTAGCGGTCCGAATAACCGAGGCACCAGTTGTCGCGCATGTCCTTGCTGGTGCCGGTTTTGACGGCGCTCCAGTAGGCCGTCGCCAGCTCGCTGCGCAGGCCGAAGGTCGGGCTGCGGGCACCGCGGTCGGCGAGGATGTCGCCGACGATCCAGGTGGCGCCGGCATCCAGCACGCGCCTTTGTCGCTCCGGACCACGCGGGCGCAGGGTGACGGAGCCCTGCATGCCGCCGTTGGCCAGCGTGCGGTAGGCATTCGTCAACTCCAGCAGCGAGACGTCGGCCGATCCCAGCGCCAGCGAGGGGCCGTAGAACTGGGCGTCTTCCGTCAACGAGGTGAGGCCGAGTTCCTGCAGGCGCGCGTGAAAGCGGTCCAGGCCCGTCATCAACAGGGTGCGCACCGCCGGGATGTTGAGCGAACTGGCCAGGCTGGTGCGCACGCTCGCCAGGCCCTTGTAGTGGCGGTCGTAATTCTGGGGTACGTACATGCCGGCGCCGGCCGCGATGTCGACCGGGCTGTCGTCGATCAGGGAGGCCGCCGTGAGCAGGCGCCGTTCGAGCGCGAGTTCATATAAAAACGGTTTCAGGGTCGACCCGGCCTGGCGCAGCGCCATCACGCCATCGACTTCGCTGTTGCCGGCATTGCCGACATAGGCCAGCAGTTCGCCGCTGGCGTTGTCGATCACGACCAGCGCGCCGTCGCCGGCATTGCGCCCGGCCAGCGCGCGCAGGTGGCGCTGCAGCGAATCGACGGCGAAGTGCTGCAGGCCGGCGTCGAGCGTGCTGGGGCCAGACAGGCCGCCTTCGCCAAGCAGCTTGCGCGCGGCCTGGCGCGCCGGTGCATCCATTGCCGCCATGGCGGGCCGACCCAGCGCCACCTCGGCCTGCCATTCGATCACGGCACAACTGGCGCCTGAGTTCGGTTCGGCCAGTTCGCGCGCGATCGCGCAGGCGCGCCGCGCGACCGCCTTGGGGGAGGCCGCGGGAGCGCGCAGCAGGGCCGCCAGGATGCTCGATTCCGCCCGGTCCAATCCCGACGGCGCCTTGCCGAACAGCGCACGCGATGCCGCGCCGACGCCCTGCAGCTCGCCGCGGAAGGGCGCCAGGTTCAGGTAAGCTTCGAGGATCTGCGCCTTGCTCCAGCCGGCCTCGATCTCGCGCGCGGCGAGCGCCTGGTCCCATTTCTGGCCCCACGAGCGGCCGCCGCCGCCGGCGCGCAAGCCCGGGTCGAGCAGGCTTGCCAGCTGCATCGTGATGGTCGAGGCGCCGCGCGGGCGCTTGCGCAGCAGGTTGTCCCAGGCGGCCTGGCCGACCGCGCGCAGGTCGATGCCGCCATGCTCCATGAAGCGCCCGTCCTCGGCCTGCATCACGGCCGCACCAAACGCCGGCGAGATGTCGGCCAGCGGCGTCCAGGCCAGGCGCCGCACCTGCATGTCGATGCGCAGCGCGTCCAGCGGCACGCCGTGGCGGTCCAGCAGCCGGGCGTCCGAGGCGCGATACGCCGCCTGCACCTGGGCCGGCGTCGGCACCGCGGCAGTCGCAGCAGCGGCCGCGCACAGCAAGGCAGCCAGCAGCGCCGGCGCACGCCGCATCAGCGTCCCACCACGACCGCCGCATTCGGCGCTTCGCCGAACATCTCGGGGCTGTACATCGCCTCGACCCGCGTCGGCGGCAGGCTGAAACGTCCCTCGTTATTCAGGCGCACCGTGTACTCGATGTTCCATTTACCTTTCGGGACGAACGAATAATAGGCGCGGAAGGCGCCGCTGGTGCGCTCCTCATAGTCCGGCTGGACCCAGCCGCGCCGTTCCTCGCCGCGGGTGGCAATCTGCGCATCGCGGCCCAGGCCGGTGCCGAGGATGCTGGCGCTGGCCGGAATCGGATCGTCGACGACGACCCAGCTCATGTCGGCCTGCGCTTCCAGCGCGAGCTTCACGCGGTAGACGTCGCCGCGCGACCAGCTGCCGGCTGTGGCCTGCTCGACCGGCGTCACGCTGCGCGCTATGCGGTAGCCCGAGGACAGCGGCGCCGTCAAGGGGACCGCACCCAGGCTCTGCACGGTGGCCCAGGGCTTGCCCCCGCCGTTGTGGCGCAGCGTCAGCTGGGCCGGGCCTTGCGGCCAGCCCTGCAGCACGCTGGCAGGCACGGGACCGGTCCAGCTGGCGGGCTTGCTGTCGGGTTTGCCCGTCCCTGCCAGCACGGCGCTGCTGGTGCCGGTCACCGGTTGCGCTTCGAATTTTGCCGAGAATTTTTCCAGCGCCAGCTTGCCCCAGGCGTTGGCCAGCGTCGTGCCCCAGCGGCCCTTCTGCTGGCGGCCCAGCGTGCCGCGTGCGAGGCGGCCCATATCGGCCTGCCAGGCCGGGTTGTCGAGCATCGCCAGCAGCAGGCGGTTGGCATTCACGTCGGCCGAGGCCATCAGCCACCACCAGTCGTCGCTGCGCTCGGTGGAGAAGCCCATCGTCGTGCCCTGCAGGTTCAGGCGCGCGCGCAGGATCCGCTGCGCTTCGGCCAGCAGCGTGTCGCGCCGCGCCAGCGCGGGCGAGCGTTGCAGCACCAGGTACCAGTCGATGACGGCCGATGTCGGCCACAGGTTCGGCGCGATCGTGAACGATTCCAGCCACTCGCCGCGTACCGGTGCTTCGCGCGACAGCGCCTCGAGCGCGGCCAGCTTGCGCACCGCCAGTTCGCCGCTGCGCAGGTGCGAGCCGCGCACGGTCTTGCCTTCGACGAAAGCCTGCAAGCCGGCCTGCATGCGTGCGCGCTGCTCCGCTTCGATCTCGAAACCCGCCTCCCGCGTCACCGACAGCACATAGGCCGTCAGGCTGTCGCTGCCCTCGTTCATCGTCGCGAAATATTTGAGCAGGCCATCGCTGTCGAGATGCGCCGGCAGCGTCGCGGCGACCTGCGTCCACTCCTTTTTGTCGCCCAGCGCCACCGCGCGCGAGGTGCGCTGTTCGAAACAGGAATACGGGTAGGCCGCCATGTAGTCGCGCACGCCGGCCAGGTCGCCGCCGAGGCGCGGGCTGAAGCTGGTGCGCACGCCGCCGTGTCCGTGCAAGGCGTCGGCGGGACGTGCGACCTGCATCGTCTTCGGCGCGTCGAGCTGCAGCAGGGTCGCCTGCAGCGTACGCACCGGCACGGCAGATCCGACCTTCTGGGTGGCGCGCATGCTGTCGCTGGCGCCGCCGCTTTTCGCATCGACCTGCCAGCGCAGCGCCCTGGCCTGCGGCACGACATAATCCCAGCCGACCTCGCGCGACTCGCCGGCGCCGAGCGCCACCGACTGCGCAGCCAGCGCTTGCGGCGCCTTGTCGTCGGCGCTGACGCGCGCGCTCAACTGCACCTGCTGCGCGCGGTCGGACGCGTTACGCACCGTAAAACCGGCGCGCAGGCGATCGCCTTCGCGCACCAGTTGCGGCAGGCCGGACATCAGCATCAGGTCTTGCGTGCTGCGCACGTCGACCGACCCTGTGCCGAACAGGCCGGCGCCGGCGCTGGCCACGGCCACGATGCGAAAACTCGTCAGCGAATCGTTCAGCTGGACCGGGATGTGCGCTTCGCCGTTGGCGTCGAGCCTGACTTTTCCCTGCCACAGCAGCAGCGTATCGAACAGTTCGCGGCTGGCGCCGCGCCCGCCGCCGCCGCCGTGTGCGACCGCCTTGCGGCCGAAGTGGCGCTTGCCCACTACCTGCATCTGCGCGGTCGCCGTCTGCACTTGCAGTGGCCGCTCGCTCATCATGGTCTCGAGCAGCTTCCAGCTGTCGTTGGGTTTGAGTTCGAGCAGGCCGACATCGACCGCCGCCAGCGCGATCTCGGCGCCGGCCGGCAGCGGCTTGCCATCGGCGCGCGTGACCTTGACACGGACGCCGGCGGTCTCGCGCACTTTATAGACCGGCTTGTCGCTGCTGACCCGCACTTGCAATTCGTGCGCCGCCCAGCCAACCCGCACCGGCGCGATGCCGAGTTTGTAGGCCGGCTTGCCGAGGTCGACCAGCGCGGTCGGCTGCACGCCGGCCACGCGCCCGCGCACCACCAGCGCCGACACGAACACGTTGGGCGCATAGCTCGCCTTCATCGGCACCGTGATCGTCGGATCCTGGCTTGAAATGCGCTGCACGAAGGTGTCGAGGATGCCCTCGCGCTCGACCGTCACCAGCACGGTGGCGGCACGGAAGGGCATGCGCACCTGGAAGCGCGCGTTCTCGCCTGGCTCGAAGCGCGGTTTGACGGGCAGCAGGTCGATGCGGTCGTTGTCGGAAGCCTCGAACCAGGTAGCGCGGCGGCCGGCGATCCAGACCTCGCTGCGTGCCACGCTGGCGCGTCCCTCGGCATCGACAGCGCGCGCCCGCAGGATCAGGTTGCCCTCGCCCGGCGCCTTCAGTTCGCACAGCAGCAGGCCGCGTTCATTGGTGAGGCCGGCGCAGGCCGCGCCGATGCGCTTGATCTCGCTGCTGTTCTCGTAAGCGTAGAAGCCGCCCACCAGGCGCCGCCGGTGCGAATACGTCGTGCGCTGGAACACGTCGACATCAAGCTGGACGCCGGCCGCCGGCTTGCCCTTCACGTCGAGTGCCGCCACCTGGAATTTCATGGTGTCGCGGCTCATCCAGCTGTCCTGCTTGATGCCGACCGCGAGGCGCGATGGCCACAGGGTCACGCGGGTCGAGGCCGTGAGCGTTTCGCCGTTCGCGTCCTGGTAGCTCAGCTCGGCCAACAGGCTGCGCGGCTGCTCCAGCTGGGGCAAGTCGGGCACCGTGACGCGGGCGCCGCCGGCGCGGTCGAGATTCAGGTTTTGCGTGCGCGCGGCCGCGCTGCTGTCGTGTTCGGGCGCGGCTTCATCGACTTCATCATCCTCCTCGTCAGACCAGCCGCCTGCGCCCGGCTGCTCGACGCCTTCCTTGACGTCGCCATCGGCGAATGCAAAACCGTCGTAGCCGTCGAAGCGGGTGCTGGCCGGCTCCAGCACGGTTCTCAGCTTGACCGGCGCCAGTCCCGCCGGGCCGCCGGACAGGTAATTGACCTGTGCATCGAGCACGACGCTGCGCGGCGCCACCGCCGGTTCGGACGGTCCCTTGAGCACGGCCTTCATGGTCGGCACGCGGAACTGCTCGACCCGGAAGCTGCCGGCGACCTGGCCGCCGATGACGACGTCGTATTGTCCCAGCTTCGAGTCGGCCGGGATCGCCCATTCGCCAGGCGCCTGGCCGGCCGCGTCCCATGTCAGGTCGAAGGCGATCTTGTCGCCGCTGCCCTGGTGCACCAGCCAGCCCTGCGAGGGCCGCGGCGCTTTGTCCGCGGCGGCTTCCGCCACCGGCCACGAAGGGACGCTACGCGGCGCCGGATCGCGTGCGCCGACCAGCGCCAGCCCGGCGCCGACGCGGCGGCGCAGGAAGTGCTTCATGTGGACCGTTTCGCCGGCGCGCAGCAGCGTACGGTCGAACACGGTGGCAAGTACGCGGCTGTCGCTGTCCATCGATCCGGTATTCAGGTTGAAGCGCCAGGACTCGATCCCGTGCTGCCACTCCGAGAGCGTGAACGTGAAATCGTCGCCGCTGCGCGCGCTGACGAAATAGCCCCCTCCGCGGCGGCAGGAGGCCGGCGGCAGCTCCTGCCGGATGCGCGCCACGCCGCTGGCGTCGGTGACGCCGCTCCATAAAACCTTGCCGGCGCAGCTGCGCACGGCGACCTGGGCGCGCGCCACCGGCCGTCCCTTGTCGAGCGACGTCACCCAGACCAGCGAGGACTCGGCGCCGCGCTTGAAGTGGGCCGCCATGTTGGTCACCAGCGCCGTCGTGTGCACGTAGGCCGTGCGGCCTTCGTCGTTGATCGCCTTGCCCAACTGCGGGCTGGCCAGCTCGACGACATAAAAGCCCGGCTGGCGCAGCGGGATGCCGACGACTTCGAAGGCGCGCCGCCCGTTCGGTTTGGGCAGCGCGAAGCGTTCGACGCTGCCGCCGGCATGCGCGCCGAGCACCTGCTTTTGCAGCGCAGCGCCGTACTGCCCGGACGGGCTCGATACCGGGCCGCCCGCAAGCTTCTCGAACCAGGCCATGATGTCCGCCTCCTGGGCGACGCGCAGGCTGGCGCCGCTGCTGCGTACGCTCGTCGCCAGCTTCGCTTCGACATTGCGCACCGTGACCGGCAGCATGCGGTCGCCACGCGCTTCGATGATGCCGAAGGGCGCCGCGAATTTCACCAGCGGCGGCTGGCGGTCGACGCGCAGCGCCAGCGCGCCCTGTTTGCCGGTCACGAGGGGGCGGCCGGCGTCATCCTTCAAGCCGGGCGGCAGGCGCAGCTGCAGGGAAGCCAGTTCGGGGAAGGGACCGGGGAAAGTCATCGCGCTGACAAAGCCGCTCTTCGCCTCGTCGCCGAACTCGGGGGCGAAGCGTTTGTTTGCCGGGCCTTCGAGGTGGATCTTGCGGGCATCGGCCACGGACACCGGCGCGCTGAAGTCCAGCCGCACCGGTAAAAATGGCACGCAGCCGGCTTTCGCGTTGACGCGGTCGCAGCGCAGCGCCAGGGTGAAATCGGGGCGCGTGTGGTAGGCCAGCTGCTGGTCGACGCTGTTGGCGATGCCGTTCGGCGCGGCGATCTCCTTGGCCCAGACCAGCGTCAGGTCGGTGTCGGCCGGCAGCGTGCGGCGGCATTGCAGCGCGACGATGGGGCCCTCGCCCAGCTTGTTTTTAAGCGGCGCGGACACGCTCCAGACCTGGCCACGCGCGCGCCAGTAGAGGGTCAGGTAGCGGTCGACGAAATCGCGCCGCTGCGCCAGCACGCGTTCGCGCTCTTCGCCGGCCAGCACGCGTACGCCGATCTTTTCGTTGATGCCGCCCGCGCGGCACCAGGCATGGCCTTCGATACTGGCCGCAGGTGCGGGCGCATCGAGGGCGAGGAGAAAGATTTGCTGCTCGTCGACCTGGCGGGCGCCCTCGTGGGGCAGCGAGCGCGCGACCGACGGGCCGCTCGTATGGAAGGAGAATGCGCGCGGGCCGGCGAGCGGCTGGCCGGCCAGGTCGCGCGTTTCCGGGAGCAGCCTGAAGCTGCAGGCGACGGCGCCGGGCAGGTCAAGGTCGAAGTCGTAGCTCCAGGTGGCGCCGTCGATCCAGCGTCCCTTGCCCTTCTCGGGGCAATCGATGGCGAAGGGGTCGGGGGCGCGGGGATCGCCGAAGGCGACCATCTGGTTCGAGAAGCGCGCGGTGACCTGGCGTACCGCCTTGACCGCGCCCTCGGGCGAGAACGCGGAGACGCTTGTCTGCGCGATGGCGGCGTGGGCGCAGAGGGTGAGGACCAGGGAGGACAACACTCGGTTCATGGCGCGCATTCGCAGCTCCGCGGGAGGGAAGCTGCCAAGCTACGGCGGCGCGCAGGAGGCGCGTCTGGCCCAGGTCGACAGCCAGATGAGTGTTGCAAAAAGGTGGGGAGGTGTCAACGAATTCGCGCTGGCAGCGCGAGGATCATAGTGGGGCTGTTGCCTGTGCTGTTCGCGGCGCCTTCGATCCGCGTGGGCGGGAGACCCGCCCACGCTACGGGAAGGGTTTGTAACCGCTACGCGGAACGAAAAAAAGCCTGCGGCGGTAGTGCACCGTAGGGTGGGCACTTGTGCCCACGCGGATCACCCGACGATCCGCCCAGACATTCGAATCCAATCGTCAGGCGCTCTGCTTCTCATCGCGCAGCTCGCGCCGCAAAATCTTGCCGACGTTCGTCTTCGGCAGCGTGTCGCGGAACTCGATCAGGCGCGGGCGCTTATAACCGGTCAGCTCTTCCTTGCAGAACTCCATCAGCGCCTCGACGCTCAAGCCCGGGTCTTTCTTGACCACGTACAGCTTGACCGCTTCGCCCGAGTGTTTATCGGGCACACCGACGCAGGCCACTTCCAGCACGCCCGGATGCGAGGCGACGACGTTCTCGACTTCGTTCGGGTAGACGTTGAAACCGGAAACCAGGATCATGTCCTTCTTGCGGTCGACGATGCGCGTGTAGCCGCGCTCGTCCATGATGCCGATATCGCCGGTTTTCAGGAAGCCATCGGCAGTCATGACCTTGGCCGTTTCGTCGTCGCGCTTCCAGTAGCCGGCCATCACCTGCGGGCCGCGCACGGCGATCTCTCCGGACTGGCCGAAGGGGACAGGTTTGTCCGCTTCGTCGAGGATCAGGATCTCGGTGGACGGCAGCGGCAGGCCGATGGTGCCCGTAAAATCGGTGATGTCGCAGCGGTTCGCGGTCACGACCGGCGAGGTCTCGGACAAGCCATAACCTTCGACGATCGGGGTACCGGTAATCTTGAGCCATTTGTCGGCGACCGCCTGCTGCACCGCCATGCCGCCGCCAGGGCAGACCAGGTAGCTCGAATGGTCGAGATTCGCAAAGGCCGGCTGGTTGATCAAGCCGTTGTAGAGGGTGTTCACGGCCGGGAAGACGTTGATGCGGTACTTGCCCAGTTCCTTGATAAACCCGTCCATGTCGCGCGGGTTCGGGATCAGCACGTTCATCCCGCCCAGGCGCATGCCGAGCAAGGCGCAGACGGTCAGCGCATAGATATGGTACAGCGGCAGCGCGCACATGAATTCGAGCTGCTTGCCTGACTGGGCGCGGCCGAGCGACGGGCCGAACCAGGCTTCGTTTTGCAGTACGTTGGCCAGCACGTTCTTGTGCAGCAGGACGGCGCCTTTCGAGACGCCCGTGGTGCCGCCCGTGTACTGCAGGAAGGCGATGTCGTCATGCCCAAGCTTCACCGGTTTGAACGTCAGGCGCGCGCCCTCGGCCAGCACCTTGTTGAAGCTGGTCGAGCCCGGCAGCGACCAGCCCGGCACCATTTTCTTTACCTTGCGCACGACGAAGTTGACGATCGTTCCTTTGACGCTGCCCAGCAGGTCGCCCATGGTGCCGACGATGACGTGCTTGACCGGCGTATTCGCGATCACCTGCTCTACCGTGTGCGCGAAGTTTTCCAGCACGACGAGGGCTTCGGCGCCCGAGTCCTTCAATTGGTGCTGCAGTTCGCGCGGGGTGTACAGCGGGTTGACGTTGACGATGGTGTAGCCGCCGCGCAGGGCCGCGGCCATCGCCACCGGGTATTGCAGCACGTTGGGCAGCATGATCGCCACGCGCGCGCCCGGCTGCAGGCCGCGGCTCTGGAACCAGGCGGCCATCTGCTGCGACATGCGGTCGAGGTCGGCGTAGGTGATGACCTTGTCCATGCAGGCAAACGCGTTCTGGCCCGCGTACTTGCGGAAGGACTCTTCCAGCAAATGGGTCAGGGAACGGTATTGCGTCGGATCGATCTCCGATGCGACACCCGCCTGGTACGACTTGAGCCAAAACTTGTCCATTGATGCCTCGCCTTCTTAAACTTTATGTCCAATAAAATGCAAAGCCGCCCATCACCCGGGCGGCTTCGCCAACCAAACGCGCTGCTTACTCAAGCATGTGGCGTCAGGCTGCTTGCTTTTGCTTTTGCTGCTGTTCGTCGCGCAGCGCGCGCCGCAGGATCTTGCCGACGTTCGTCTTCGGCAGTTCGTCGCGGAACTCGATGTACTTCGGTTTCTTGTAGCCGGTGAACTGCGCCTTGCAGTACTCCATCAGCGCGCTTTCCGTCAGGGCCGGGTCGCGCCGCACCACGAAGACTTTGACGGCCTCGCCCGAGTGCTCGTCGGGCACGCCGACGACCGCGCATTCGAGCACGCCCGGGTGGGCGGCGATCACGCCTTCGAGTTCGTTCGGGTAGACGTTAAAGCCGGACACCAGGATCATGTCCTTCTTTCGGTCGACGATTTTCACGTAGCCGCGTTCGTCCATGGTGCCGATGTCGCCCGACTTGAAGAAGCCGTCGGCCGTCATGACCTTGGCCGTTTCGTCGGGACGGTTCCAGTAGCCCGCCATCACCTGCGGGCCGCGGATCGCGATCTCGCCGGGCTGGCCGAGCGGTACCGGGTTGCCGTCGTCATCGAGGATGGCGATGTCGGTCGACGGCACCGGCAGGCCGATGCTGCCCGTAAAACCGGTTTCGTCCGAGCGGTTGCAGGTGGCGACCGGCGAGGTCTCCGACAAACCGTAACCCTCGATGATACTCTTGCCGGTGACCTGCTTCCACTTGTCGTTGACCGCCTGCTGCACGGCCATGCCGCCGCCGTTCGCCGTTTTCAGCTGCGAGAAATCGAGGCTGGCGAAGTCGGGGTGGTTGACCAGCGCGTTGTACAGCGTGTTCACCGCCGGCAGCATGTTGATCTTGTACTTGGACAGTTCCTTGATGAAGCCAGGGATGTCGCGCGGGTTCGGGATCAGGATGTTCATGGCGCCGGCGCGCATGCCCCACAGGGCGCAGGCCGTCAGCGCGAAGATGTGGTACAGCGGCAGCGCGCAGACGATGGTCGGGAACTCGACCACGGGGGGCATCGACATGGCCGGCTCGGCCCAGGCTTCGGTCTGCAGCACGTTGGCGATCACGTTGCGGTGCGTGAGCGTGGCGCCTTTCGAGACGCCCGTGGTGCCGCCGGTGTACTGCAGGAAGGCGACGTCCGACGGGTTCAGGTTGACAGGGCTGAACGGCATCTTGCCGCCCTGCGCCAGCGCGTCCTTGAAGCGCACCATGTTCGGCAGCGCGAACTCCGGCACCATCTTCTTCACGTTACGCACGACGAAGTTGACCAGCATGCCCTTGGCGCCGCCGAGCAGTTCGCCCATGCTGGCCACGACCACGTGCCGCACCGGCGTGCTTTTGAGGACCTGTTCGACCGTGTGCGCGAAGTTCTCGAGCACGATGATCGCTTCGCTGCCCGAGTCTTTCAATTGATGCTCGAGTTCGCGCGCGGTGTACAGCGGGTTGACGTTGACGACGGTATAGCCGGCACGCAGGATGGCGGCGATCGCGATCGGATACTGGAGGACGTTGGGCATCATGACGGCCACGCGCGCACCCTTGTCCATGCCGCGGCTTTGCAACCAGGCGGCGAGGCGCTTCGAGCACTCGTCCAGCTCGGCATAGCTCAGGAAGCGGTCCATGCACACGTAGGCACTGTTATGTGCGTACTTGCGGAACGATTCTTCCAGCAGGTGGACGAGCGAGGTGTACTGGTCGGGGTTGATCTCGGCAGGTACGCCAGGGGGATACGACTTCAGCCAAATTTTGTCCATCGGTGCCTCTGTCTCGAATAGGATCGTTATGGCCCACCCCGCAGACCAGTTGCGGTCTGCGGAACAGGCGTGCGCGTGCTGACGCTTATGTCTTTGCTATTGCTGAATGTGATGCTATCGGGCAGCGCCTGCAGAAGCAAGCGCTTTTGGCGCGATTGGAACAGGCACTCTACGAGGCACTCTACGGCATGGCTGCATTGGTGCGCTGCACCATGAGGGTGGAGGCGGGTGCGGCGACGTCGATCAGCGCCAGGGCGTGCTGGCGCTCGCTGTTGTCAAGTTTCGCCAGGCGGTTCACCTTGCGATAAAAGCTGCCGAAATCCTTTTCATGACGCAGCATTGCGCGGAAGGCGGGGACGTAATCGTTGTACGTCGCGATCGAGGCCAGGTGGGCGTTCGACAGCGGCTCGGCGAAGAAGCGGTCGTAGCCCGCATAGCCGCCCCAGGTGGCCTTGAGTACCTGGTACTCCTCCTTCAGCGCGACGAACAGGCGCCCCTTGGCGATGCGCTTGTCTTCATCCGGGATGATGGAGGCGTAGGTGCGTTCGAGTTCCTTCCGGTACTTCAGCAGCAGTGCCAGGAAATCCTGGCGCCGCGCCGTGTAGCGCGCAAAGCCCTCGCGCATGGCCGGGTTGCCGAAGCGTTCCAGCCACAGCTCGACGCCCTCCTCTTCCACCGCGCTGGCGAAGGATTCGTTGAAACGCGAGTCGCCCGCCACATAGGTCATCTGGTGCGCCAGCTCGTGGAAGATCAGGCGCGCCAGTTCGGCATCGGGATAATTGATGAAGGTCGAGATCAGGGGATCGTTGAACCAGCCGAGGGTCGAATAGGCGCTGACGCCGCCTACTTCGACGTCGCGGCCTTCGTCGCGCAACTGTTTGGCGTAGGCCTGCGCGTCGTCCTTGCTGTAGTAGCCGCGGTAATTCACGCAGCCGGCCACCGGGAAGCACCATTGCAGCGGTTTCATCGACAGTTCGGGCGTGGCGACGACGTTCCACAGCACATACGGGCGTTTCAGCGCGGCGTAGGTTTTGTAGCTGTCGTTGTCGGGCAGGCCCATGCGCTGGACCGCGAAGCGGCGGATCTGGCGCGCCGTTTCCAGGCGGTGCCGCAGCGAGGTGTTGGTGGCCGGGTCGGCCAGCCAGTCATCGATGGGGCGGGCGTCGGAGAGGAGTTCGAGCTGGCCCTGGGCGGCCTGGGTGTAGTAATTCAGAGTAGAACAACTGGCAAGTAATGAAACGGCGCCGGCGGCGGCGCTCAGGAGGAGCGCGCGCCGGAACAAAGGGGAAGGTTTAGGGGATAGTTTCTTCATGTCCGGGTCGGAGCGCGGCCTTTTCGACCTGCACCAGGGTGTCGTAGAAAGTGGGCGCCCGACCCATGTCGGTCAGGCGCTGGCTGGTCACTTCATTGGCGTTCTTGCCGTCTTTGGAAAGCTTCTTCCACCAGATCGACAAGCCCACCACGAGGCCCGGTCGCGCTTTCTCGGTCACGCGCGCCTTGGCAACAAAAGAGCCGCGGTCGTTATAGATACGTGCCATGTCACCGTGAACGATGCCGCGCGGGGCGGCGTCGTTCGGGTGGATGTCGAGGTGCGGCTCGCCCTCGGTTGCACGTAGGCTCTGTACATTGACAAAGGTTGAGTTCAGGAAGTTCCGGGCCGGCGGAGAAATCATCGCCAGCGGATATTTTTTCGCCAGGGCTGGATTCGAGGCCACCGATTCGTAAGGGGCGATATAAGCAGGCAGCGGATCGAGGCCATCGTTCGCCATCGCGGCCGAATAAAACTCGCACTTGCCCGAAGGCGTAGGAAAACCGCCTTCGGCAAAGGGGGCGTCCGGCATGTTCAGCTTTTGCCAGCCCTTTTGTTTCAGCGATTCCCAATCAAAATGGATCGCACGGCTGTGGGTCTTGTCGAAGGCTTGTGCGGCCAGTTCATCGTCGGATTCGCTGAAGCAGGGATCGGTCAACCCCATGCGCGCGGCCAGCAGGCGGAAGATTTCCGTGTTCGGCTTGGCTTCGCCCATCGGTGCGATCGCCGCGTTATTCGCCAGCATGTACAGGTGGCCATAGGCGAGATGGGCATCGACGTGTTCGAGCTGGGTCGTGGCCGGCAGCAGGATATCGGCATAATCGGCGCTGTCGGTGCGGAAGTGTTCCAGCACCACGGTAAACAAATCTTCGCGCTCGAAGCCTTGTTGTACCTTGGCCGAATCGGGTGCGATCGCCAGCGGGTTGGCGTTGTAGACGATGACCGCTTCGACCTTCGGGCCGAATGCGGGCGAGGCGTCTTTCAATAAATCGTCGCCGATGGTCGTCATGTTGATCGTGCGCGGGCTGCGGCCGGCCAGCAGGTCGGGGCGCTGCAGCTTGGCTTTATTCACCGGGAACGAACCCGAAGTCGAGAGCTGGATGCCGCCCGCCGCATGGCGCCAGGCGCCGACCAGGGCCGGCAGGCAGCTCATGTTGCGCACCGCCATGCCGCCGCCGCGCGCACGCTGCACGCCGTAGTTGCAGCGGATCGCGACCGGCTCGCCGCGCTGGGCCATGCCGCCGTACAGGCGTGCCAGGTCGATCACTTCCTGGGCCGTGATGCCGCAGGTGTCGGCGGTGCGTTCCGGCGTCCACGCAAGGGCGCGTTCTTTCAGCTCTTCGAAGCCGAGGGTGTGCTGCGCGATGTAGTCGTGATCGAGCAGGTCTTCCTGGATCAGGACGTGCATCATTCCGAGCGCGAAGGCGGCGTCGGTGCCGGGCAGCAGCGCAATGTGCTGGTGGCACTTCTCGGCCGTCAGCGAGCGGTAGGGGTCGATCGCGATCAGCTTGGCGCCGCGCCGTTTCGCTTCCTGGGCGCGCATCCAGAAGTGCAGGTTCGAGGCGATCGGGTTGCCGCCCCAGATGATGATCAGTTTCGCGTCCTGGAACTGCTCCATGTCGGTGCCGATGGAGGCGCCGACCGTGTACTTGTAGCCGGTAAAGCCGGCGGTGGCGCAGATCGTGCGGTCGAGCAGCGAGGCGCCCAGCTTGTTGAAGAAGCGCATCGACATCGCCTCTCCCTGCACCAGGCCCATGGTGCCGCAGTAGCTGTAGGGCAGGATCGCTTCCGGATCGCGCGCGGCGATCGGCTTCAGGCGCGCGGCGATTTCATCGAGCGCCTGATCCCAGCTGATGCGATCGAATTTTCCCTCTCCCTTCTTGCCGACGCGGCGCATCGGGTGCAATACCCGGTCCGGCGAATAGGTGCGCTCGACGTAGCGCGATACCTTCGTGCACAGCACGCCGGCCGTGGTCGGATGCTCGGGATCGCCGCGCACATCAAGCGCCACGCCATCTTCGACGGTGATCAGCAAGGCACAGGTGTCGGGGCAATCGTGGGGGCAGGCGGCGCGGACTTGGGTGATGGACATCGGGGACTATTCTCGGAAAAAACGTCGATAAACCAATACTTTAGCGGATTCCGCAGACGCCCGTGGCCGGTGCTGGATTTCGCATGATGAGGCGGGCTACAATGGCTTACAACACTTGCATCCATGTCCATGCAAACAGGGAGATCATGATGAGACTTGTCGAACCCATCCTCGCATTTCAAACCGAACTGGAAGCAATCCGGCGCGACCTGCACGCGCATCCGGAGCTCTGCTACGAAGAACAACGCACCGCCGACGTCGTCGCCGCGCGCCTGTCCGACTGGGGCATTCCCGTCGTGCGCGGGCTCGGTGGTACTGGCGTGGTCGGCGTTATCAAGAACGGCACATCGAGCCGCGCAATCGGCCTGCGCGCCGACATGGATGCGCTGCCGATGCAGGAACTCAACACATTTGACCATGCGTCGGTCCACCCCGGCAAGATGCATGCATGTGGGCATGACGGTCATACAGCGATGTTGCTTGGCGCAGCCCACTATTTGTCGCGTCACCGCAACTTTGATGGCACTGTGTATCTGATTTTCCAGCCGGCCGAAGAAGGCGGCGCCGGCGCGCGGCGCATGATCGAGGACGGGCTGTTCGAGCAATTTCCGATGGACGCGGTGTACGGCATGCACAACTGGCCAGGCCTGGCGGCCGGCAGCTTCGGCGTGATCCCGGGGCCGATGATGGCATCGAGTAACGAGTTTCGGGTCGTCGTGCGCGGCAAGGGCGCGCATGCGGCGCAACCGCACCGCGGCATCGATCCGGTGATGGTCGCGGTGCAGATCGCACAAGGCTGGCAGACGATCGTCTCGCGCGAAAAGAATCCGCTCGAGACGGCGGTGCTGTCGATCACGCAGATCCACGCGGGCAGCGCGACCAACGTCATTCCCGACGAAGCGGTGATGATCGGGACCGTGCGCACTTTCTCGACCGAGGTGCTGGATTTGATCGAGCGGCGCATGGAGGAAATGGCGAACGGGATCGCGGCCGGTTTTAACGCCGGCGTCGATTTCGGGTTCAAGCGCAACTATCCGCCGCTAATCAACCATCCCGAGCAGACCGCGTTCGCGGTCGAGGCGATGCGCGCGGTCGTCGGTCCGGCCAACGTGAATACCGAGGTCGAGCCGACCATGGGCGCGGAGGATTTTGCCTTCATGCTGCAGGCGAAGCCGGGGTGCTATGTGTTTATCGGCAATGGCGATGGCGAGCATCGCTCGGGTGGTCACGGGCTCGGGCCGTGCCAGCTGCATAACGGGAGTTATGATTTCAATGACCAGCTGCTGCCGATCGGGGCGAGTTATTGGGTAAGGCTGGTGGAGACAGGGTTGCCGGTTGGTTAAAGACGTGGCCGGGTATGACGGCGCCGATGTGCGCAGTGTGATAACGCGTGGGCATGCCCACCCTACAGTGCGCATCGGCCACGGACGTCGGCGTACGTGCCCATGCCTACCCGAACGCCGCCAACATCACGGCAACTGATCCGGCCCCGTCCCCACCCGCTGCCCCGGATTGATCCGCTCCAGCGCGAGCAAGGCCGCCGCGTGGTCCGCGCTACCAAACTCCCCTTCGATCGACTCATAACTGCGCGCCGCCGCGTTCGTCAACGGCAGTACCAGGCCCGCCTCCGCTGCTGCGGCCTGCACGTTTCTTAAATCCTTCAATTGGCTTTTCACCTGCCCGCCGGGCACGAAACTGCGGTCCAGCATGCGCTGGCCGTGCACCTCGAGAATGCGGCTGCCCGCAAAACCGCCGCGGATCGCTTCGCGCACGGCCGCCGGGTCGGCGCCGGCCGCCTGCGCCAGCAGCAAGGCCTCGGCGACGACATTGATCGTCGCCCCGACAATCAATTGATTACATAGTTTGGCGACCTGGCCGCTGCCGTTCGGACCCACCAGCCGGGCGCTGCCAAGGACCGTGAACAAGGGTGCGGCTTCGTTGAAATCGTGCAGGCTGCCGCCGGCCATGATCGCCAGCGTGCCCGCTTCCGCGCCGCCCACGCCGCCCGACACCGGCGCGTCGAGGAAGCGCATGCCCTGCCCCGCCAGCCGCGCATGGAAAGCCAGCGCCTCGTCATGGCGCGTGGAACTCATGTCGATCCAGAGCGTGCCCGGCGCCATGGCGGGCAGCGCCGCGTCGATGGCCGCCCCCACCGCCGGGCCATCGGCCAGCATCGAGACGACGATCTGCGCACCGGCGACGGCTTGCGCCAATGAAGCGCAGGGAATGGCGCCGTCGGCGGCCAGCGCCTGCGCCTTCGTGGCGCTGCGGTTCCATGCATGCAGGGTATAGTCAGCACGAGCGAGGCGGGCGGCCATCGGCCGGCCCATCAGGCCAATACCAAGGAATGCTACAACTGGAAGAGGCATACGTTCCCTTTTACGATTTGACGGGTGATCACGAGCTTTTGTTCATACTAGTACAATAATTGGACGCGCCAGCATGGACTGGTGCTTACATACGAAAGCAATTATGTTCTCTATTCAAAAAATCGGGGCCGTCCTTGGCGCCGCAGCCGCCCTGTTGGCGGGCCACGCCGGCGCTGCCGATGGAAGCTGGTTCGACTCGGCGTCCATCGACGTCGGCAGCGGTTCGAAAGTACGCATGCTGCGCCTGGGCGTCCAGAAGGATTGGGACGGCCAGTGGTTCGCCTCGAACGGGCGCCACCTGGGGGGCTACTGGGACCTGTCGGCCTCGTACTGGCGCGGCACCGCGTATCGCGGCGTGCCGGGCCAGCACCAGAATCTGGCGGTCGTCGGCCTCACGCCGGTCGTGCGCTACCAGCGTGACGACAAGCTCGGCTGGTATGCCGAAGGCGGCATCGGCGCCAACCTGTTCTCCGAGCTGTACAACAACAACGACCACCAGTTGTCGACCGCCTTCGAGTTCGGCGACCACATCGGCGTCGGTTATGTCACGCAGAACAAATGGGATTTCTCCCTGAAGTTCCAGCATTATTCGAACGCCAGCATCAAGGAGCCGAATGACGGCGTGAATTTCGTGGTCGCCAGCGTGCGTTACCAGTTTTAAGAGCGCACGCCCTGAAGCGGATTCTGTCAATACGCAATCCGCTTCGGCGCCCGCTTGAAACTCGGGATCGCATGTTTTATGTGACAATCTGGAGAGGCATGCGCATCCGCGCGCCCAATGCCGGATGAGGCCCGTTTGGATAGTTCCACCGTCAAGACTTATTTGCCCTGGCTGGTCGCCACTGCCCTGTTCATGGAGCAGCTCGACGCCACGGTCGTCAACACCGCCATTCCCAGCATCGCGCTCAGCCTCGGGGTCACGCCGCTGAGCCTGAAATCGGTCGTCACCAGCTATATCCTGGGACTCGCCGTCGGCATTCCCGTCAGCGGCTGGATGGCCGACCGCTTCGGCACGCGCCGGGTCTTCCTGATCGCCATCGGCATTTTTACCCTCGCCTCGGTCCTGTGCGGCCTGGCGCCGAGCGCCCAGATGATGACGGCGGCGCGCCTGCTGCAGGGTCTGGGCGGTGCGATGATGATGCCGGTCGGGCGCCTGGCCATTGTCCGCACCTTCCCGAAATCCGAACTGCTCGGCGCGATGAACTTCGTCATCATCCCGGCCCTGATCGGTCCGCTGCTGGGGCCGACCGTCGGCGGCCTGATGGTGCACTGGACCTCGTGGCGCGCGATCTTCTTCATCAACGTCCCCTTCGGCCTGGGCGCCATGTACCTGGTCTGGCGCCACATGCCGGATTACCACGGCGACGAGCGGCGCCCGCTCGACGTGTTCGGCCTGATCCTGTTCAGTTCCGGCACCGCGATCCTGTCCTGGCTGCTGGAAATCTTCGGCGAGCATACCCTGAGCGGCCCGACCATGGCCTTGCTGCTGGCAATCTCCGCCGGCCTGCTCGGCGCCTACGCCTTGCACGCCAGCCGCATCAAATATCCGCTGTTGCGCCTGGCCCTGTTGAAGGTGCGCACCTTCCGCATCTCGGTCGTCGGCGGTTTCGTGACGCGCCTCGGCGTGGGCGGCCTGCCCTTCCTGTTGCCGCTGCTGTACCAGCTGGGACTGGGCTTGCCGGCCTGGCAGTCGGGTTTGCTGATGATGCCGTCGGCGGCCGCTGCCATGGGCATGAAACTGATCGCGCCGAAAGTGCTGGCGCGTTTCGGCTATCGCCAGGTGCTGGTGGTCAATACCTTATTCATTGGGGTGACGATCGCCCTGTACGGGCTGGTCGGGCGCGAGACGCCGCTGGCCGCCATCGTCTGCGTCAGTCTGATGCAGGGCTTCTTCAATTCGCTGCAGTTTTCGAGCATGAACACGCTGGCGTATGCCGACATCGAAGCGGGCGACACGAGCATGGCGAGCACGATCTCTAGTTCGTTCCAGCAATTGTCGATGAGTTTCGGCCTGGCCGCCGGGTCGCTGGTGACCGCCTGGTTCCTGGGCCGAGTGCCGCAAACGAACCAGGTGCTGGTGACCGGCGCCCTGCATCACGCGTTCTGGGCGCTGGCCATCATGACGGTGGTGTCGGCGGCGATCTTCTGGCGCCTGCGCCGCAAGGACGGCGACAGCATCAGCCGCGGCCGTGCCGTCGCCAAAGAGGTCGAACCGGTGGCGCAATAGCGTCGAGCCTTGTTCAGGTGCCGGTGGCCGGCGAGGGGTCGACAGTCAGCCGCACCAGCAGTTTCTCGCGGTTGTTCATCACGAAGTCGACGAAGCTGTGTTCCTTGATCGCGAGGCGCACGAGCCCGGGAAGCAGCGGGTAGCAGAACACGGCAACCTTGCGCACCGCGTCGTCGTTCGCCAGGGCGGCGCGCGCAGCCGGTCCGCTACCGCCCAGCATGGGCATGAGCGAAGCCCGATGGCGCGAGACGATCGCATTCAGGGGAGCGGCCAGCTTGTCGGACAGGCCAGAGGAGTCGATTGCTTCGTGCATGGGGTTCTCCAGTGAAATAACCTGGAAAGTTTGCCTCGCGGAAAATATCGCACGCTGAGCTGAAGCAATCAGCCTGCGTCTTCTACCGTTTCTGCCTGGTAATCGGGCGCTGCCTGCGGACGCCGTGCCGGCTGCCGCTGCAGGACCGCGATCACGGCCAGCACGATTGCGCTGGCGAGCCAGATCGACCACAGCGTATGGGTCAGGAAATGCGCGCCGCGCAATTGCTGCATCCAGCCGACCAGGCCGCCAAGCAGCAGCGCCGCCAGCGCGACCATGCGCGCGCCCCGCGGCCGGCCCGGCAACCAGTACACGCAGAGCGACACCAGCCACAGCGCACTCGAGGCGTGCCCCGCCGGCAGGCAGTGCCCGGCTTGCACGCCGAGCGGCAAGGCGTCGAACAAGCGCAAATACGGCTCGTTGCCGCCGTAGCGCGCCAGGTCCCAGGGGCAATGCGCGACACTCGCCTGCTTGAGCATGCTGATCACGAGCGGCACCAGCACGGCCGACAGGCCGACGATGCGCAAGCGCAGCCGGTCGAGTGCGCTGCGTCCGGCGCGCGGACGGAAGGCGTCCCAGCCCGCGGCGACGATGAAATACGCGGCAGCCAGCGTCAGCAGGGTTTTGAGGATGCTGTGGCTGAAGGTTTCGGTCAGCCAGGCATGGCGCCATGGAAAAGCGCCGGCGCCGGCGTCGTACATGGTGTCGGCCAGCCGCAGGTCGATGTCGGTGGCGCGGCCGATCCAGAGGATGGCCAGGGCGCTCGCCAGCAGGCCGGCGCAGAGCAACAAGAGCTGGCGCGCACCGAGCAGCTTCGGTGCGTTGTCGATGCCGGCGCGCTTCATCAGGTGCCCCTGGTGCAAGCGCGGAACAAGTCCAGTTTCGGGTTCAGCACGGCCGTGTTCACGTCGAGCATGCCGAGTACCGAGTGGAACACGTTATCGTGCGACATCGGCTGGTCGCGGCGCGCCATCAGGCAGGTGCGGTCGATGTGGAAGCGCGCGCTGAAACCGTCGGACATCCAGAGCATCATTGGCACCCGGGTCTGCTCCTTCGGCGCGAACATGTAGGGCGCGCCGTGCAGGTACATGTTGTTCTCGCCCAGGGATTCGCCGTGGTCGGAAAAATACAGCATGGCCGTGTCCATGCCTTCATTGGAGGCGGTCTGGCGCAGCAAGTCGATCGTCTTGCTCAGGAAATAATCCGTGTACAGGATGGTGTTGTCGTAGGCCGCCTCGATCGATTCGCGCGAGCATTTTTCGAATTCGTTCGTCGTGCAGACGGGACCGAAACGCCCGAAGCCGGCAGGGTAGCGGCGCGCATAGGCCGGGCCATGGCTGCCTTTCTGGTGCAGCACGACGACCAGGTCGCCTTTGCTCTTGCGGATCAGTTCGGGCAGGCCGGCCAGCAGGCGCTCGTCATAGCATTCGTAGCCTTGGCAGAAGGGGTCGCCCGGCTTGGCTTGCGACAGGTCTTCGTAGCCGACGCGGGCGCAGACGCCCTTGCAGCCCGAGTTGTTGTCGCGCCAGAGGACATTGAAACCCGCATGGGACAGGACGTCGAGCAGGCCTTCCTGGCTGGTCGCCTTGTTTTCCGAGTAATCATCGCGTCCCAGCGCTGAAAACACGCAGGGGACCGAGACGGCGGTCGCGGTGCCGCACGACGACACCTGCGAGAAATTGATCAGCCCTTGCTGGCGTGCCAGCAGCGGATTGGTCTCGCGCTTGTAGCCGTTGAGCGAGAAGTTCATTGCGCGCGCGGTTTCGCCGACCACGAGGATCGTCACCGTGCGCCGCTGTTGGCCGGCCCAGGCTTGCCCCTTCATCGCATCGCGCCCGAGCGGCGCGATCACGACCGGCTTGGCCCACTTGGCGCGCAGGTAGCCGTTCATCGCCTGGATGGTGTTGGTTGGAGTCAGCAGGAAGCGCAGTTCGCGGTGTTCGCGCACGGCCGGCGCCAGGCTTTTGAATAACAGCACCAGCAGCAGCACCGCCACCAGCAGCGAGCCGCCGGCAATACCGGCGCGCTTCAGCAGGCCGCGCACCCCTTGCGGGAAACCGATGTCGGCGCGCGCGATCAGGATCGAGGGCAGCAGGCCGAGCAGGCCGACGGTCAACACCATTTTCCAGCTGAAGAGCTCAAGCGCTTCGCGGGTATCGGTCTCGAACACGTTCTGGATCATCGCCTTGTCGATCACGATGCCGTAGCTGGCAATGAAATAACTGGCGCTGGCGGCGCTCAGGACCAGCGCGATCAGGACCGGCTTGGCGACGTAGCGGAAACTGGCCAGCGTCAGGCAGGCATTGAAGAACAGGACAATGATGACGAAGGCGCCCAGCAGCAGCGGCAGGTTTTGCAAGCTCAGGCCCCCGGTCGCGCGGGCGAGTGTCGACCAGAAGGTGATATTGCCGGCGGATGCCAGCAGCAAGGCCACTGCCAGGGTGAGGAGGGGTGCGCTGATGCGCCGTGCGAAGAATTTTTCCAACTGTCATCCATCGAAGCCGCGCGGTCGGATGTGCCCACGCAATCAGCAAGGATAGCCGAGGCCGCGTCAGGGCCTGGTCAGCGGGACGTTAAGGATGTGTGAAATCGCCGTTGAAATCGATGGTGAAACGGCTGCCTCCGCCGGGCCGGTCCTGGTAGCGCAGCGTCGCGCCGAGGTATTCGCAGATGCGCAACACGAGCGACAGGCCCAGTCCCGTGCCGGCCGAGCCACGCGACGGGATGGCGGCGGCCGTCGCGCCGGAATAGGCCAGGGTCTCGCGTACCGCGGCCGGCAAACCGGGACCGGTGTCCTCGACCACGACCCGTCCCGGAGCCAGCGCGACCGTGACCGCGCCCTGCTCCGTGTACTGGCAGGCATTGCGCACGAGATTGCCGATGGCGGTGGCGCACAGTTCGGCGGGCGCCTGGACGGCGAAGGCGGGTCCCTCGAAATAATCGAGCTCGACCGGTTTGTCGGCAACCAGGTGCCGGTAGCGTTCAACTTCGCGCGCGGCGATGGCGTCGACCGCGACTGCCGGCAGGCTGCCGAGTTCGGGCGCGCGCGCCAGCAGCAGCAGGACGGTGATGCATTCGGCAGCCTCGTGCGCGGCGCGGTAGATGCGTTCGGCAGGCGCGCGTGTCGCCTGGTTGGCGGCATTGGCCATCAGGATCTCGGCCGCGCCCATGATCACGGTAAGCGGGCTGCGCAGTTCGTGGCTGACGTCGCCCGTGAAAAAGCGTTCGCGGTCGAGGAAGGCGCGCAGTTCGGTGGTGTGCGCCTCGAGCGCGCGGGCCAGGATGCCGAGTTCGTCCTTGCGCTGTATCAGCGGGAAGGAGCCACGGCCCTGGGCGACGGCATCGACCAGTTCGCCGATGGGGTTGATGAGGCGCCGGGCGACAAAACCGCCGAGCGCGGCGGCGAGCAGCAGGAAACCAAAGAAAAAGACGAGGAACATCGAATACACGACCAGCTCGACCTTCTCGTAATCGCTTTCGTGATCGACCACGACATAGGGGCCGGCCGCATCGGTACCGGACAGCACGTGCAGGCCGACGCCTTCGACGTGGATGTCGGTGACGCCTGGCGGCAAACCGCGCAGCGAGCGCGGAATGGCTTCACCGCGGTGGAAGCGCAGTCCCGACGGCAGGTCGACCGCGAGTCCGGCCGCCTGGCGCGGCAGCACCCACTTCGCCACTTCGGCCAGGCGGTTGTCGACCAGGTGCACCTCGACGCCTTCGACCGCCACCGCGGCAATCACGGCAAAGAAGATCGACAATACGATGCCGAAGGAGACAAAGGCAACGACGATGCGCCGGCGCAGCGAATCAGCCGGGCGCATCGGGGAGCGCCAAGCGGTAGCCGACGCCGGGAACGGTGAGCAGCATGGGGTACGTAAACGGCTTGTCGATTGCCTGGCGCAATGCGTGGATGTGAGTGCGCAGGGCGTCGCTGTCGGGGCGGTCGTCGCCCCACACGGCCTGCTCGAGGGTCTCACGCGAGACGATGCGCGGCGCGGATTTTAATAATGCCTGCAGCAGGATGTAGCCGGTGCGCGTCAGGTTCACGCCCTGGCCGGCGCGGCTGGCCTGCTGGGTGTCGGGGTCGAAGGTGAGTTCGCCGAAGCGCAGTTTGCTGCTGCCCGCGTTGCGCCCTTCGGAACGCCGCACCAATGCTTTTAAACGCACGTCGAGTTCAACCAGGGAGAAGGGCTTGACCAGGTAATCGTCGGCACCGCTGTCGAAACCGGCGACCTTGTCGGACAGGCTGTCGCGCGCGGTGAGCATCAGGACGGGGGTGGCGATCGACAGCTCCGCGCGCAGCTTGTGGCACAGCTCGAGGCCGTTCAGGCCGGGCAGGCCGATGTCGAGCACGATGACGTCGTATTCGTTTTCCGAGGCGAGCGCCAGCCCGGCATAGCCATTGCGGGCGGAGTCGAGGACATGTCCCTTCGGCTCGAGGAAGCCGTACAGGTTGGCCAGGATGTCGGGATGGTCTTCGACGATGAGGATGCGCATCGGGCTATTGTAAGACGAGCTGGCGCGTGGCGTGCGTACGCGGCCGACAAAGCGGCGCACAAAGCAAAAAACCCCGCCGAGCATCAGCTCAACGGGGTTTTTCTCTATAACTAGCCTGACGATAACCTACTTTCACACTGGTTGCAGCACTATCATCGGCGCAAAGTCGTTTCACGGTCCTGTTCGGGATGGGAAGGGGTGGGACCGACTTGCTATGGTCATCAGGCATAACTTGTACGAGCGGCGTTCCCTGATGGGCAACGTGCTCAGAATCTGGAGGAAGTAAAGTTTCGGGTAGTGTGAATCAACAAACAGCACACTGTATTCGAATTCTATGACCTGCTAAGGTTATAGGGACAAGCCGTACGGGCAATTAGTACTGGTTAGCTTAATGCATTACTGCACTTCCACACCCAGCCTATCAACGTCCTGGTCTCGAACGACCCTTCAAGGAGCTCAAGGCTCCGGGAAATCTCATCTCAAGGCAAGTTTCCCGCTTAGATGCTTTCAGCGGTTATCTCTTCCGAACTTAGCTACCCGGCAATGCCACTGGCGTGACAACCGGTACACCAGAGGTTCGTCCACTCCGGTCCTCTCGTACTAGGAGCAGCCCCCTTCAAATTTCCAACGCCCACGGCAGATAGGGACCAAACTGTCTCACGACGTTTTAAACCCAGCTCACGTACCACTTTAAATGGCGAACAGCCATACCCTTGGGACCGGCTACAGCCCCAGGATGTGATGAGCCGACATCGAGGTGCCAAACTCCCCCGTCGATATGAACTCTTGGGAGGAATCAGCCTGTTATCCCCAGAGTACCTTTTATCCGTTGAGCGATGGCCCTTCCATACAGAACCACCGGATCACTATGTCCTACTTTCGTACCTGCTCGACTTGTCGGTCTCGCAGTTAAGCACGCTTATGCCATTGCACTATTAGCACGATGTCCGACCGTACCTAGCGTACCTTCGAACTCCTCCGTTACACTTTAGGAGGAGACCGCCCCAGTCAAACTGCCTACCATGCACTGTCCCCGATCCGGATAACGGACCAAGGTTAGAACCTCAAACAAACCAGGGTGGTATTTCAAGGATGGCTCCACGAGAACTGGCGTCCCCGCTTCAAAGCCTCCCACCTATCCTACACAGATTGGTTCAAAGTCCAATGCAAAGCTACAGTAAAGGTTCATGGGGTCTTTCCGTCTAGCCGCGGGTAGATTGCATCATCACAAACATTTCAACTTCGCTGAGTCTCGGGAGGAGACAGTGTGGCCATCGTTACGCCATTCGTGCAGGTCGGAACTTACCCGACAAGGAATTTCGCTACCTTAGGACCGTTATAGTTACGGCCGCCGTTTACTGGGACTTCAATCAAGAGCTTGCACCCCATCATTTAATCTTCCAGCACCGGGCAGGCGTCACACCCTATACGTCCACTTTCGTGTTTGCAGAGTGCTGTGTTTTTATTAAACAGTCGCAGCCACCAGTTTATTGCAACCCGTTCATCCTTCCACAGTAAAGTGGTCAAACTACAAGGGCGTACCTTTTCCCGAAGTTACGGTACCAATTTGCCGAGTTCCTTCTCCCGAGTTCTCTCAAGCGCCTTAGAATACTCATCTCGCCCACCTGTGTCGGTTTGCGGTACGGTCTCGTATGACTGAAGCTTAGAGGCTTTTCTTGGAACCACTTCCGATTGCTTCGCAGCACAAGGCCGCTCGTCCCACTCCCTTGAATTACGTACCCGGATTTGCCTAAGTACCTTCTATGAAGCAGAAACTGACTATTCCAACAGTCAGACAACCTTCCGCGATCCGTCCCCCCATCGCATCATACGACGGTGCAGGAATATTAACCTGCTTCCCATCAGCTACGCATCTCTGCCTCGCCTTAGGGGCCGACTCACCCTGCTCCGATGAACGTTGAACAGGAAACCTTGGGCTTACGGCGTGGAGGCTTTTCACCCCCATTATCGCTACTCATGTCAGCATTCGCACTTCTGATACCTCCAGCATCCTTCACAAGACACCTTCGCAGGCTTACAGAACGCTCTCCTACCATATCCAATAAAGGATATCCGCAGCTTCGGTGACTGGCTTAGCCCCGTTACATCTTCCGCGCAGGACGACTCGATCAGTGAGCTATTACGCTTTCTTTAAATGATGGCTGCTTCTAAGCCAACATCCTGACTGTTTTAGCCTTCCCACTTCGTTTTCCACTTAGCCAATCTTTGGGACCTTAGCTGGCGGTCTGGGTTGTTTCCCTCTTGACGCCGGACGTTAGCACCCGACGTCTGTCTCCCAAGCTCGCACTCATCGGTATTCGGAGTTTGCAATGGTTTGGTAAGTCGCAATGACCCCCTAGCCATAACAGTGCTCTACCCCCGATGGTGATACTTGAGGCACTACCTAAATAGTTTTCGGAGAGAACCAGCTATTTCCAAGTTTGTTTAGCCTTTCACCCCTACCCACAGCTCATCCCCTAATTTTTCAACATTAGTGGGTTCGGACCTCCAGGGCGTGTTACCGCACCTTCATCCTGGCCATGGGTAGATCACTTGGTTTCGGGTCTACACCCAGCGACTGTCGCCCTGTTCGGACTCGATTTCTCTACGGCTCCCCTATTCGGTTAACCTCGCCACTGAATGTAAGTCGCTGACCCATTATACAAAAGGTACGCCGTCACGGAACAAGTCCGCTCCGACTGTTTGTATGCACACGGTTTCAGGATCTATTTCACTCCCCTCCCGGGGTTCTTTTCGCCTTTCCCTCACGGTACTGGTTCACTATCGGTCGATTACGAGTATTTAGCCTTGGAGGATGGTCCCCCCATGTTCAGACAGGATTTCTCGTGTCCCGCCCTACTTGTCGTACGCTTAGTATCACCGTTTGAATTTCGTGTAAGGGGCTATCACCCTCTATGGCCAACATTTCCAGGTTGTTCCACTATCCAATCGACTATCACGTACAGGCTCTTCCCATTTCGCTCGCCACTACTTTGGGAATCTCGGTTGATTTCTTTTCCTGCAGCTACTTAGATGTTTCAGTTCGCCGCGTTCGCTTTGCATGCCTATGTATTCAGCATGCAATGACCTAAAAGGCCGGGTTTCCCCATTCGGAAATCTGCGGATCAAAGTGTGTTTGCTCACTCCCCGCAGCTTATCGCAAGCTACTACGTCCTTCATCGCCTGTAATCGCCAAGGCATCCACCATGTGCACTTATTCGCTTGTCCCTATAACGTTAGCTCCTGGCGCGCAGTTACCCACCTGCCAGGAAGCGGTCATAGAAATAAGAGTACAGCTTGTTGCATGTTTGTTGATTTGTTACTACCCAGAGTACGCATTGTCATGCGTACTCAATAAAACTTTACTTCTTCCAGATTGTTAAAGAACAGAACAACAGTTAATCTCTAAAAGATCAAACCTAAGCAGCTCGTCATATTGACTTGCTTACGTTTGCACTTTCAGCCTTCGGTACCAAATGAATGGTGGAGGATGACGGGATCGAACCGACGACCCCCTGCTTGCAAAGCAGGTGCTCTCCCAGCTGAGCTAATCCCCCGATTGGGTCATGCAAATAACCTGGTAGGGCTGGTTGGACTCGAACCAACGACCCCCGCGTTATCAACACGGTGCTCTAACCAGCTGAGCTACAGCCCCGAAACTGTGTTCTTTGTTCAACAGTCGATAAGTGTGAGCGTTTGGTGACTGGGCTCAAGGCCCGGTGCTACTCTAGAAAGGAGGTGATCCAGCCGCACCTTCCGATACGGCTACCTTGTTACGACTTCACCCCAGTCACGAATCCTACCGTGGTAAGCGCCCCCCTTGCGGTTAAGCTACCTACTTCTGGTAAAACCCGCTCCCATGGTGTGACGGGCGGTGTGTACAAGACCCGGGAACGTATTCACCGCGACATGCTGATCCGCGATTACTAGCGATTCCAACTTCACGCAGTCGAGTTGCAGACTGCGATCCGGACTACGATACACTTTCTGGGATTAGCTCCCCCTCGCGGGTTGGCGGCCCTCTGTATGTACCATTGTATGACGTGTGAAGCCCTACCCATAAGGGCCATGAGGACTTGACGTCATCCCCACCTTCCTCCGGTTTGTCACCGGCAGTCTCATTAGAGTGCTCAACTGAATGTAGCAACTAATGACAAGGGTTGCGCTCGTTGCGGGACTTAACCCAACATCTCACGACACGAGCTGACGACAGCCATGCAGCACCTGTGTTCAGGTTCCCTTTCGGGCACATCCTGATCTCTCAAGACTTCCTGACATGTCAAGGGTAGGTAAGGTTTTTCGCGTTGCATCGAATTAATCCACATCATCCACCGCTTGTGCGGGTCCCCGTCAATTCCTTTGAGTTTTAATCTTGCGACCGTACTCCCCAGGCGGTCTACTTCACGCGTTAGCTGCGTTACCAAGTTAATTAAAACCCGACAACTAGTAGACATCGTTTAGGGCGTGGACTACCAGGGTATCTAATCCTGTTTGCTCCCCACGCTTTCGTGCATGAGCGTCAATCTTGACCCAGGGGGCTGCCTTCGCCATCGGTGTTCCTCCACATCTCTACGCATTTCACTGCTACACGTGGAATTCTACCCCCCTCTGCCAGATTCAAGCCTTGCAGTCTCCATCGCAATTCCCAGGTTGAGCCCGGGGCTTTCACGACAGACTTACAAAACCGCCTGCGCACGCTTTACGCCCAGTAATTCCGATTAACGCTTGCACCCTACGTATTACCGCGGCTGCTGGCACGTAGTTAGCCGGTGCTTATTCTTCAGGTACCGTCATTAGTGAGGGATATTATCCCCCACCGTTTCTTCCCTGACAAAAGAGCTTTACAACCCGAAGGCCTTCTTCACTCACGCGGCATTGCTGGATCAGGCTTGCGCCCATTGTCCAAAATTCCCCACTGCTGCCTCCCGTAGGAGTCTGGACCGTGTCTCAGTTCCAGTGTGGCTGGTCGTCCTCTCAGACCAGCTACTGATCGTGGCCTTGGTGAGCCTTTACCTCACCAACTAGCTAATCAGATATCGGCCGCTCCAGGAGCACAAGGCCTTGCGGTCCCCTGCTTTCATCCTTAGATCGTATGCGGTATTAGCGTAACTTTCGCTACGTTATCCCCCACTCTTGGGTACGTTCCGATATATTACTCACCCGTTCGCCACTCGCCGCCAGGTTGCCCCGCGCTGCCGTTCGACTTGCATGTGTAAAGCATGCCGCCAGCGTTCAATCTGAGCCAGGATCAAACTCTTCAGTTCAATCTCTGTTTGTTGGCATTGCTGCCACCGCTATTGCTAGCGGGTCGCTCACTCAAAATACTGACCGTTATCCCATTGCTGAGACAACGTATTTCTTTTTTGTGAACATTTGATAATTTAAGTAATCAGTGACCGAAGTCACTGGCACCTTCATCAAACGCCCACACTTATCGACTGTTAATTTTTAAAGAACTTGTTCGGTACTGCGTCTTGCTACTTGTCGACAAAGCGTTTTGTTTGTCAGCAGCAGAGAGATGAGATTATGCAGTGTTTCGCGTTTTTCGTCAACCTCTTTTTTGTTGCACCGCAGCTTTTGCGGTTCCTTTTGTCAACACAACACCTTGATTTCGTTGTCGTTTTCAGCAGGAGGCGAATTATAGCGAACCCCGACGGGAGTCCGCAAGTGCTTTTTGTTGGGATCAAAACAGGCCTAGTGCGTCGCGCCAATACAACGGGTAAAACGGCTTCCCCTACTGCAGTCAGACGGGCTGGCCTGGCTGCTGCGCGCGCAACTGTGCGCATTCGTCGTCGCTGAACAGGCGCGAGCGGGTCAGGAAGCGCTTCCCGGTGCCGTTATCGAGCGAGAACATGCCGCCATTGCCCGCGACGACATCAATGATCAGCTGGGTATGCTCCCAATACCCGAACTGTTCGACGCCCATATAGAAGGGTGTGCCGCCCAGGTTGCCGAGATGGACGTCGGTGTCGCTCAGGTTGAACTCGTCCTGCGGATAGCACATCGGTGCGCTGCCGTCGCAGCAGCCGCCCGACTGGAAGAACATCAGCGGACCGTGCCGTAGCCGCAGTTCCTGGATAAAGTCCAGCGCCGCCGGTGTCGCGGTCACACGTTCGATCGCAGTTCCCATGCCCTCCTCCGATTCCGACTAAGTTTTACTCCGAAACCATAGAGTGTGCGAAATCCCGCGGCGCACACGGCGCCGCGGGAAACGCGCCTCAGAAGAAGCCGAGCGCTTTCGGGCTATAGCTGACCAGCAGGTTCTTGGTCTGCTGATAATGGTCGAGCATCATCTTGTGGTTCTCGCGGCCGATGCCCGACTGTTTATAGCCGCCGAACGCGGCGTGGGCCGGGTACAGGTGGTAGCAGTTGGTCCAGACGCGGCCGGCCTGAATCGCCCGGCCCATGCGGAAGGCGCGCGAGGCGTCGCGCGTCCAGAGCCCGGCGCCCAGGCCATACAGGGTGTCGTTGGCGATGCGCAGCGCGTCGGCTTCGTCCTTGAAGGTCGTGACCGATACCACCGGCCCGAAGATCTCTTCCTGGAAGATGCGCATTTTATTGTCGCCCTTGAACACGGTCGGGCGCACGTAATACCCTTCGGCCAGTTCTCCGCCCTGCATGTTGCGCTCGCCGCCAGCCAGCACCTCGGCACCCTCCTGGCGGCCGATGTCGAGGTAGGAGAGGATTTTCTCGAGCTGTTCCTGCGAAGCCTGGGCGCCGATCATGGTCGACGAATCCAATGGATTGCCCTGCTTGATGGCGGCAACACGTGCCAGCGCACGCTCGATGAAACGTTCGTAAATCGATTCCTGGACCAGCACACGGGACGGGCAGGTGCACACTTCTCCCTGGTTCAGCGCGAACATCGCAAAGCCTTCCAGGCACTTGTCGAAGAATTCGTCGTCCGCGTCCATGACGTCGGCAAAGAAGATGTTGGGTGATTTGCCGCCCAGTTCCAGCGTGACCGGGATCAGGTTCTGCGCCGCGTAGCCCATGATCAGGCGCCCGGTGCCGGTCTCGCCCGTAAACGCGATCTTGGCGATGCGTTTACTGGAGGCCAGCGGCTTGCCCGCCTCGAGCCCGAAGCCATTCACGACATTGACCACGCCCGGCGGCAGCAAATCGCCGATCAGTTCCATCAGCACCATGATCGAGGCCGGGGTCTGCTCGGCCGGTTTCAGCACGACGCAGTTGCCGGCGGCCAGCGCCGGCGCCAGCTTCCAGACCGCCATCAAAACCGGAAAGTTCCAGGGAATGATCTGGCCAACGACACCGAGCGGCTCGTGGAAGTGATACGCATAGGTTTCGTGGTCGATCTGGGCGATCGAGCCCTCCTGCGCGCGGATGGCGCCAGCGAAATAACGGAAATGGTCGATGGCGAGGGGAATGTCGGCCGCCATCGACTCGCGGATCGGTTTGCCATTGTCGATGGTCTCGGCGGTGGCGATCATGGTGAGGTTCTGTTCGATGCGGTCGGCGATCTTGTTCAGGATGTTGGCGCGCTCGGCCGGCGAGGTCTTGCCCCAGGCTTCCCTGGCCTCGTGGGCGGCGTCCAGCGCCAGTTCGATGTCCTCGGCGGTCGAGCGGGCGATCTCGCAGAAGGGCTGGCCGGTGATCGGCGTGACGTTGGGGAAGTACTCGCCCTTGACCGGGGCCACGAAGCGGCCGCCAATATAATTGTCGTAGCGCTGCTTGAACGGGTTGGCAACGCCGAGCTTGCTGATGTCCGCGAGATTCATGTCATCCTCTTTCTTCATGGTTGTAGGCCGTTGGCAGCAACGGGTGTGTCGAAGCACACCGGGACTGCCGCAAGGGCCGTGCCAGCACCTCCTGCCCCGTACACGCCGGGGCCGCTGTGTGTTTCCGGTACACCTGTTTCAAAATCAGGACAGCACAAGCGGTCAGCGGACCG
The DNA here is from genome assembly GCF_056680575.1 of Telluria sp. AIW5. Classification (NCBI taxonomy): domain Bacteria; kingdom Pseudomonadati; phylum Pseudomonadota; class Betaproteobacteria; order Burkholderiales; family Oxalobacteraceae; genus Telluria; species Telluria sp. AIW5. The sequence goes on from NZ_CM155289.1 coordinate 515,073, forward strand.
GTACACCCCCGGTCGACGAACCCACAGCGGTAGCGATGCAAGCGCCATGCCACGCAGCTGCGGGCGCGTTTTTTGCATGAGGGGTATATTGCTTGTCGCATTTAGCAGCAGCCCGCCTCGCGGGGAGCAATCACAACACTGGAGAGACAATGACGCAACACGCATTCCGCTTGAACGCGATCGCCGCCCTGTGCGCCTGCTGGCCGCTGGCGTCGTTCGCGGCAGACGCGCCGCAAGAGCCGCAGACACAAGCGCCGATGGTGCAGGGCCCGATGAACGTGGTGGTCGTGACCGGCAGCCGATCCGAGCACACCAGCTTCGACCTGCCGGCCGCCATCGACGTGATCGACGCGGCGCAGATCCGCGACACCCAGCCGCGCGTGAACGCGTCCGAGGCACTGGCCTCGGTGCCGGGCCTGGTCGCGCGCGACCGCCAGAATTATGCGCAAGACCTGCAGATTTCCTCGCGCGGCTTCGGCGCCCGTTCCGCCTTCGGCGTGCGCGGCGTGCGCCTGATCGCCGACGGCATCCCGGCCACCATGCCCGACGGCCAGGGCCAGGCCGCCACCTTCAATCTCGACATGGCCGAGCGCATCGAAGTGCTGCGCGGCCCGTTCTCGGCCCTGTACGGCAACCACTCGGGCGGCGTCGTCCAGCTGTTTACGCGCGATCCGAAGGGGCCGCCCTCGGTGGAGGCGAGCGTGACGGGCGGCAGCGACGGCATGCATAAATTCGACCTGAACGCCCAGGGCAGCTCCGGCAATCTCGGCTACCTGCTGGACGCGTCCCGCTTCGAGACCGACGGCTTTCGCGACCACGGCGCGGCCACCCGCGAACAGGCCTATGCCAAGCTGACCGCGGCCACCTCCGCTACCAGCCGCCTCGTGCTGACCGCCAGCGGCCTGCGCCAGAACGACACGCAAGATCCGCTCGGCGTTACCTGGAACACCTACCAGCGCGATCCGCGTGCCGGCGAAATCGACACCACCGACACCCAGTTCCCGCAGCGCACGCTGGCCGAGCGCTACAACACCCGGAAAAGCATCGACCACAAGCAGTTCGGGGCAACCTGGGAAAGCCGCTTCGGCGCGAATCGGCTGCAGCTCACCGCGTATGGCGGCAACCGCCGCGTGGTGCAGTACCAGTCGTTCTCGCGCGGCTTCCAGGCGCCCAGCACCCATTCGGGCGGCGTGGTCGACTTCGACCGCGATTTCTACGGCGTCGACGTCAACTGGCGCGACGTGCGCGAGCTGGCCGGCGGCACCCTGCGCACCACGGTCGGCATCGACGCCGGCCGCTCGACCGATTCGCGCCAGGGCTTCGAGAACTTCGTCGTGAATGGGGCCCAAACGGAGTTCGGCCTGCGCGGACGCCTGCGCCGCGACGAGGAAGACAAGGTCGCCAACGTCGACCCTTACCTGCAGATGGAATGGGAGCGCGACAACTGGGTCGTCACGGGCGGCCTGCGCCGCAGCCGCGTAAGCTTCGAGGTCGACGACCGCTACCTCTCGAATGGCAACGACAGCGGCGAAGTTCGCTACAGCCATACGACGCCCCTGATCGGCCTGCTCTATAAAATCTCGCCGACCCTGAACGTGTATGCCAGCGCCGCGCGCGGCTTCGAGACCCCGACCCTGAACGAACTGTTTTATTCGGGCGCCGGCGCCGGCTTTAACTTTAACCTGGGGCCGGCCACCGGCACCCATCTGGAGGCCGGCCTCAAAACCGTCATCGGCAAGGACATCCGGGTGAATGCGGCGCTGTTCCAGGTGAAGACCCAGGACGAACTGGTGGTCGACGTTTCCAGCGGCGGCCGCACCAGCTACCGCAACGCCAGCGCCACGCTGCGCCAGGGCGGCGAGCTGTCGGTCGACGCCGACCTGGGCGCCGGCTGGAATGCGAAGCTGGCCCTGTCGGCGCTGCGCGCGATCTACGACGAAGGTTTCGGAGCGGTGCCGGAGGGCAGCCGCCTGCCGGGCGTGCCGAAGACCAGCGTGTACGGGGAGCTGGGCTGGAAGGAAGCGGCCGGACGCTACGGCGCCGCGCTCGAGACGATCGCCAACGGCCGCGTCTATGCGGAAGACACGAACACCGCGCAGGCCGCGCCGGGCTATGCGATTTTCAATGCGCGGGCGCAGGCCAGCCAGCAGGCGGGCGGGTGGCGTTTCAAGGAGTTCGTGCGGCTGAACAACCTGTTCGACCGGCAGTATGTGGGGTCGGTGATCGTGGGGGATGCGAACCGGCGGTTTTATGAAGGGGCGCCGGGGAGGAACTGGGTGCTGGGGGTGAGTGGGCAGTATCAGTTTTAAGGCGGTGCAGGTAGGGTGGGCGCCCCGTGCCCACGCGGAACGTGGAGCAGACGGGACATCGCGGCGAGCGCCGGTGAATGATCGATCAAAGCGGCCATCATATGGGTCGCCACGATGCATGCTTCCGTGTGGGCACGGGGCGCCCACCCTACTCAAAACCGGTACCGCACCCCCGCATTGAACGTCCGCGGCGCACCCGGCGCAACAAAACGCGCCTGCGCCGGCGTCACCGCACCGGCTGGCGGCTGCAGCAACTGCCCGTCCGGGAACATGTCGGTCGCCAGCGCGCCAAAACTTTCGTAGCGCCGGTCGAAGACGTTATTTACCCGCGCAAACAACTCCCAGCCCGGCAAAAAGCGCCAGCGCGCGTGCAGGTTCACCAATGCGTAGCCGCGCACGCTCCAGTCGGCGCGGCGCGCTTCTTCTCCCTCTGCCGCATCCGCGATCAACCCGTCTTCGTTGCCCTGCACCGGCGCGTGCGACAGCGCTTGCAAGTCCGTCCCCAGCACCAGGCCGGGCCGCAGGTCCCAGTCCAGGCCCAGTTTCAGGGTATGGCGCGGCAGCCCGGCGATCGGCGTGCCGCGGCCGACCGTCACCGTGCGCGCCCCGGTGAACAGCGTGCCGGCCGCATCGTAGGTCGCGCGCAGGTAGCTGTAGTCGATGCGCGCGCGCAGCAGCCCCCACTGACCGTGCGCGCCGAGGTCCGCGCCCTGGTGGCGGGTGCGATCGAAATTCGAAAAATAGCCGGCGCGCGAAGCCCCGGCGCGGCTGAACAGGATGTCGTCGCGGTTGACCGTGCGGTACAGCGTGGCGGTGAACCCGGACCGCCCCTGCCCGCCGCGCAGGCCCGCCTCCATGGTGCGCGCCACCACCTGCTTCAGGTAGGGATCCGATTGCAGCCCGACCGGCAGCCGGCACGGTTCATCCGGGTCGGCGCAGCCAAGTTCGATCACGGTCGGCACCCGGTTGCTCTGGGCGATATTCGCGAACCAGGTCAGCGGCCCGCGCTCGTGGGTGAAACCGAGCGCCGGGTTCAGGCGGCGATAAATAAACGCTTCCGGCGCCTTGGGTCCGTCTTCGGTGGTGAGCGTATTGCCGACGCGGGCGTGGTTGTAGCGCATCGAGGCCGTCAGGTGGGTCGACTGCGCCAGCGCCACCGTGGTGGCGGCATACACGCCCACAGCGCGCGAAGTGCCGTCGACGGAGGATGCCGGTTCACGCTCCTCGCCAGGTTCGGCCTCGACGCCGCGTGCCGGCGTAAAAAAGGCTGCCTGCTCGAATTGCGCGAAGCCGACACGGCTGCTGTCCCAGGTCGCGCCGAGATTGAACCGGTGGCCGCCGTAGCGGCGCGCCAGGTCGATGCTCGCCCCTCTTCCGCGCTGGCGCGTACTGGTGGTATTCAGGCTGGCCGGGTGGAGGGCCTGCGCCTGCGCGCGCGTCAGGCCGCAGTCGCCGGCATCGACCGGGCTGCCGTCGGCGAGGAAACCGGCGGCGCAATCCTCGACGACATCGGCGTACTCGTCGCCGACGTCGCCACCGACGGTGTCGCGCCGGCTGTTGCGCAGGTAAGCGGAGGCGGTCAGCTCGGTCGCCGCATCGAAGCGGTGGTTCAGGCGCACGGCCGCCTGCAGCAGGCGGTTGCGGGTGCGGTCGGGGAAGGTGTAGACGGCACGCCGGTCCGTGTCATACAGGCCGGGCAGGCGTTCGCCGTCCTCGTCGCGGTAGCCCGGTACCAGGCCATTGCCGAGCAGGCGGCTGCGTCCGCCCAGCAGCGTGAACTGCCAGTCGGTGCGTTCGCCCTCATGGCCCGCTTTCAGGAACAGGTTGCCGAGGCGCCCGTCGGAATGATCGCGCCAGCCATCCTCCTCGAACAGGGTGGCGGCCGCAAACGCGTGCCAGCCGTCCGGGCCGCGCACACCGTAGGCGAGGTCGGCGCGGCGCCGCCCGTGCTCGCCGAGCGTGAGCGCCAGTTCGGCGCCGGGGTCCTCCAGGCCGGAGCGGGTTTCGAGCGCGAGCGCACCGCCCAGCGTGTTCAGGCCATATAAAGGGTTCGAGCCGGGCACCAGCGACAGGCGGGCGAGGGCCGCTTCCGGCAGCATGTCCCAGTTCACGACGTCGCCGAAGGGCTCGTTCACGCGCACGCCGTCGAGATACACCGACAGGCCCTGGCCGGTGCCGAGGATCGGGGAGGCGCGAAAGCCGCGATACGTCAGGTCGGCCTGGAAGGGACTGCCGGAAATCTCGTTGACGTTCACGCCGTGCAGGCGGCGCGCCATGTTGTCGACGAGGTTGCCGCCGCCGGCGTCGCGCAGCGCCGCACGTTCGAGCGTTTGCACGCCATACGGCAGCAGGCGCAGGTCGCCGCCGCCAGCGGCAAAAGGCACGACGCCGACGACTTCGACCCGTGCCACCGGTGGCTGGGGCTCGGGCACAGGCCCGGACTCGGGCGTCGCCGCTGCGGCCGGCAGCAGCGCCAGGCCGAATGCGCCGGCCAGCAAGCGCGCGCTCATGGGTTCACCGCTTGCTGGCCATGGTGCGCGGACGGCGACCGCGTGATGCTGTGCTTCATAGGGTGCTTCCTGCTGTTATCGAACGGGACAATGACCTGTACGAGCAAACGGCGTGCCATGGCGAGAACGCGTCAATGCGCACGCGCTTGTGCCAAATTGGAACAGGTGTCACAGGGAGGCTGCCGTCGACTCCTGCAGCAAGGCCGCGGCGGCGCCGGGATACAGGCGCGCGAGCGTGGCGTTGGCCGCCGCTTCGACGACCGTGAACACCCGGGCCGCCGCCTTGCCCAGGTCGGGCGCGGCGCGCACTTCCTGCCACAGTGTGCCGAGCGGCTGCGCGCCCAGCGCCGCCTCGACCTCGGCCTGCCAGAAGGCCGGCGCTTCGCTTTCGACATAGTTGCCGCGCCCGCGCCCGAAGTGGGCCACAGCCAGGTAGCGCAGCACGGCGCCGACCAGCAGCGTGTGGAGAAAAGCGTCGGCGAACTGCACACCGGGCTTGTCGCCCTCGCCGCGCCCATTGAAACCCCAGGCGGCGCCGGCCGCCGTCAGGCCGCCGACGATCGCCCCGAGCAGCGCGCCGCCCCCCAGGGTCAAGCCGCCCGCCATCAGGTCGGCCGACAGGCCTGTGGCCGCGCCCGACACCACCGCGCCGAGCAGGCCGGCCTGGGCCCGGTCGATCGGCGCGCGCACGGCGAAGTTTTCGCGCACGCGGGTGTTGACAGCGCGCGCTTCGCCCGGATCGACCTTGTGCAGCACCAGCATGCGCATGGTGGCTTTGTTGATCTCGCCGTTCAGGCGTTCGACCAGCGCCGCCATCGCCAGCTCCTGGCGCTTTTGCTGGTCCTTGCTTAAGCCCACCGCTTTCAGTGCGCTGCGCAGGAAGCCCCCGCCCGCATCAAGCACAGGCTGGCTGTCGCGCGCTGCGGCCGCCACCTGTTCGGCGCAGATGCGCAGGGCGCTGGCATAGCGCTGGCGGTTGTGCGCTTCCCAGGCCGCGCGCAGGCGCGCATAACCCGCCTGCTTGTCCGGCGCGACCAGCGGCGCCACCGCCTCGTAGAAGACGTGTTCATGCACCCAGCAGCGCGCGAAGGCGTCCAGCGCCAGCACGTCGCGCACGACTGCGAAACGCGACAAATGTTTTTTCCATTCCTGCTGCTCGAGGCCTTCCTGCGCCCCGGGACGCGGCGGACCCATCTGGTTGAGCAGCACCACGACGGGTTTGCCGAGCCATTCGAGGATATTCATCTCAGCCGGTAGATAGCCGGCGTCGCTTGGGCGTTCCGACGAATTGACGAGGTAAAGGACGACGTCGGCCTCGTCCCTGGCCGCGCGCAAAGCCTGCTGGCTGAGCCAGAACGGACGGTCGCGGTAGCGGTCGAACACTTCACGCAGAAACCAGCCGATCGGATTGCCGGCCAGCGCCAGCCGTTTCAACAGGCGTACCGAATCGCCGAAGCCGGGGGTGTCCCACAGCAGCAGGGTGTCGCCCGCCGGACTGGTCTGCAGGGGATGGGCTTCGGCAAAGGTCGTCACGTGGGCGGCGTCGCGCACTTCGCCCACGTCCACGCCGACCAGGGTGCGCGCCAGGGTCGTCTTGCCGTTGTTCGTGTGCGAGACCAGGGCGAACTGGATTTTGACGGGGGCTTCACTCATCGCAGCTCCGGCAGGGCCAGGCCCGCGCCCAGTTCGATCGGGCGTTTATCCGGGTCGACCAGGTTCACCACGGTCGCGGCGGTGCCATGGAAACTGCAGAACTGGCGCCACAGGGCGATGCGTTCGGCCACGCGCGCCTCGAGACCGGCCTGACCCGCGCCGCGTTCGGTCATGCTCGATTCGTCGAGCAGCACGGCGACGCCGCGGCGGCTGGCGCGCACCAGGTAGTCGAGGAAGGCGCCGTGATTTTCCTTTTCGGGCGTGGCCGCCAGGCTGAACAGGGCAGCGGTGACGGTGACGCCGGCGTCATCGGCGGGCGTGTCGCCCAGCGCATCCTTCGGCTCTTCGCCATAGGGAACGGTTGGGCGCAGCAGCACGCGTGCCTGGGCGCCCAGCGCCATCGCGGCCACCGTCCACAGGCCGCGGTCGCGCGCCTCGTCGAGGGTAAAACTGTAGGGCAGCACGCGCAGCAGGGCCGGGGTGCCGGCACCGATGCTGTCGGCCAGGCGGCGGAAATACGGATGTTCGAGCTCGAGCGGGAAGCGCCGCGCCAGGCGCCGCGCGCGCCAAGCTGCGAAGCCTGCCAGGAGCAGGCGCGGCAGCACGACCAGCAGCAGGATGGTCGCGCCATATAAATACACCCAGCGCTCGCCGCCGGTGGCCGGGGTGCCGGCGCTGAAGCGCAGCGATTCGATGTCGGCCAGGGTGAAGCCCTGCAAAAAGGGGAAGACGAACAGGACGGGTGTGAATAGCCAGGACAGCAGGGTGTGGACCTGGCTGGCATCAAGGAAGGTGCTTTCCCAGCCGGCGACATATTGGGTCAGGAGGCCGCGCGCATACAGCGACAGCACGGCGCCCAGGGCAAAGGCGGCGGCCGACAGGTGCACGGTGCGCGACAGGCGCGCGCGCGTCAGCGGCTCGCTCAGCACGGCCCATTCGGTCATGAAGTTGGTCATGCCGGTGGCGAGCGCGCCCGGCAGCTTGCGCGGCAGCGCGGCCTTGCCGACGCTCAGGCGGCGCAACAATCCCTGCCCCGCCCAGCCGGTCTTGCGCCCGGGGATCAGGGCCCATACCAGCAGCACCAGGTAGACCAGCAGGTTCCAGCCGATGATGAACAGCAGGGGCGCGGACAGCAGGTCGACCCGGTGCGGATCGGCGATGCGGTCGAGCAGCGCGCCGGCGAACAGGGCCAGCACCGGCAGCGCCGCCCAGATGCCCGGCAGTCCGAGGCCGCGGCGCTGGAAGGTGGCGAAGGCCGGCGTGCGCTCGGCCAGTCGTTTCAAAATTTGCTCGGAGCGCTGCTCGAGAAAATGTTCCTGGGTGAGCGCGGCCTTGCTGTCGGCCGCCTGCCAGGCCGCCAGCTCGCGTGCGCTGCGGCTGGCGTACTTGCGGTCGTCTTCGCTCAGCACCTGGTGGCCGGTATCGGCGCTTTCGATCGCGCGCACCAGCACGACCCGTCGTGCAACTTGTTCGTTCATGCTCGTCCTGTTTTATTGGATTGGCAACATCGCAAGCGAGATTGTGCACCAGAATGGCTTTCCATTGCGTTCGGGCCGACAGCCGGGTCGGGTCCTGTCGACCGAGCGATGGCGGCGGGCCGTGCAGCGGCGACCATTAATCCCTTCCGATGTTCCCTGCATATGCACTCCCGCTGATGTCGCTCTGTACTTCGTTATGTGAGCTGCATACGGCCCCATCGCGTATTCAAAATTCCGGGAAACTGACCGACAATTTGATGGCTGAAGGGTGTATTCTTCACAATAGATGGGGTGTCAACCTCACAAAACAGTCCACAAAGTAACAGTCGTCGGCGCCAGCGCCGCCCCTCGTTACGGACCCAGGAGACAAGATGTCGAAGTTTGCCGTGGAACACGTCAAGCGCGTCCATTCGGTTGTCCACGACCGGATCGGCGCCGACTGCATTGCGACAGGTAACCGCATCACGCGGTCCTGGATCCGTTGTCTGAACGAATACCAGCTCAACCCCGACAGCTGCGCCGAGCCCGAAGTGGTGGCGCCCTACGAGTTGCAGGAGCGCCAGGAACGCCTGGCCGACGTGCAGGCCGTCGCCAAGGTCGAGATGGCGAATCTGTACCAGCAGCTGGCCGGCTCCGGCTACGCGATCATGCTGACCGACCGCGACGGTGTGCTGCTCAATTATTTCGGCGACCCCGCCTTTACCCACGCTGCGTCCAAGACCGGCCTGATGCAGGGCGCGGTCTGGAGCGAGCGCGTGCAGGGTACCAACGGCATGGGCACCTGCCTGGTCGAACGCCGTCCGCTCACGGTGCACCAGGACGAACACTACCTGTCGCGCAATATCGGCCTGTCCTGCGCCGCGGCGCCGATCTTCGACCATGAGGGCGAACTGGTCGGCGTGCTCGACGCCTCCGGCGAATCGCGCCTGGCCCAGCAGCACACGCTGGCCCTGGTCAGCATGTCGGTGCAAATGATCGAGAACCGGGTCTTCCTGCACCAGTTCCGCCACGACTTCATCCTGCGCTTCCACAACCGGCCCGAGTTCGTCGGCACCCTGAGCGAAGGCGCCATCGCGCTCTCCATCACCGGCACGGTGCTGGCGGCGAGCCGCGCGGCGCTGTCCCTGCTCGGCTATACGCACCCGGGCGACATCGTCGGCCGCGATGTCTGCGAACTGTTCAACGTCACCTTTTCCGGGCTGGTCGACAGCAGCACGCGGCGCGCCTTCCACCCGGTCCCGATCTTCGAAGTGCGCAGCAATGCCCGCTTTTTCGCCGTCGTCTACCAGCCGGTGGCGAACACCGGCGTGCGGCGTCCACAGCGCGGCGCGGCGGCCCTGCCCGCGCCGGGCGAGGCCAGCCCGCTCGATGCGCTGCACCTGGGCGATCCGGCGATGCGCGCCAATGTCGACACCGCCAAGCGCGTCATGGAGCGCAACGTCTCCATCGTGCTGCTGGGCGAGACCGGCACCGGCAAGGAACGCTTCGCGCGGGCGATCCACTTGTCCGGCAGCCGCGCCAGCCGCCCTTTCGTCGCGATCAATTGCGCCTCGATCCCGGAATCCCTCGTCGAAAGCGAACTCTTCGGCTATCGCGCGGGCGCCTTTACGGGCGCCAGCAAGGAGGGGCAGCGCGGCAAGCTGCTGCAGGCGAATGGCGGCACCCTGTTCCTCGACGAGATCGGCGACATGCCGGTTTCCCTGCAAGCCAGGCTGCTGCGCGTGCTCGAGGAGCGCGAGGTCGTGCCGCTCGGCGGCGAAACACCGGTCAAGCTCGACATCCGCGTGGTCAGCGCCACCCATTGCGACCTTGCGAAAAAAATCGAGAGCGGGGCCTTTCGCGAGGATTTGTACTACCGGCTGCAAGGCGTCACCTTCACCATGCCGCCGCTGCGCGAACGCCATGACCGCTGCGCGCTGATCCGCCAGCTGGCGTTTGAAGAAAGCGACGCCGGGTGTCCGGTCGAACTCGACGACAGCCTGCTCGACCTGCTCGAGCGGCAGCGCTGGCCCGGCAACCTGCGCCAGCTGCGCCACCTGCTGCGCACCATGATCGCGCTGCGCGAAACGGATCGGCTCGGCGTGCATGACTTGCCGCCCGAATACCGCCACGGGCTGGCCGATGCCGCTCCGGCCGTTGCAGCGACAGCGGCTCCGGCACCGGTTGCCGAGGCCGCGCCCATGCCTGCCACCGCCGCCGCGCCCGGTACCAAACCCGGCCTGGGCCTGAATCCCTTCGAATGCGCCGAACGCGAGGTGCTGCTGCAGGAACTGAAGCGCCACCAGTGGAACCTGAGCGGCGTTGCCCGCGATCTGAACATCAGCCGCAACACGCTCTACCGCAAGCTGCAGCGCCTGAATATCGAGCACCCCGAGAAATCGCTGTTCCATTGAGTATGGTCGCCTCGGCATCCGCGCGTTACACCGGCACCGCGATCGCCCTGCACTGGGTCGTCGCGCTGCTGCTGCTCGGCCAGTACGCCTTCGGCCTGCTGCTCGACGATATCCCGCGGGGCACACCGGCACGGGGCTATTACGTCAACCTGCACAAGAGCACCGGCATCCTGATCGGCCTCCTGATCCTGCTGCGCCTGGGCTGGCGCCTGGCGCACAGGGCGCCGCCGCTGGCGGAGACGACACCGCGCTGGCAACGCACGGGGGCCAGGCTCAGCCATGCGTTCCTCTACCTGTGCATGCTCGCCTTGCCGCTGTCGGGCTATCTCGCTTCGAACTTCAGCCGGCACGGGATCAAGTTTTTCAATATGATGCGCTGGGCGCCCTGGGGACCGGACGACAAGACCCTGTACGCCTTTTTCAATGGCGCCCACCACTTTGCCGCGCTGCTGCTGGCGCTGTTCGTTGCCGTGCATGTGCTCGCCGTGGCGAAGCACATGCTCGTCGATCGCGATGGCTTGCTGCTGCGTATGTGGCCGCCCCGCCGCGCGCATGGCGATCGCACGCCTGTTAATCTGTCTGTGGAGAACCGATGACCCTGCTGTCCGTCCGCCGTCTTGCCGCCGCTGTTGTTTCCTTTACTGCTACCCTTGCCGTTTCTGTTTCAGCGCTTGCCGCTCCCTTTGCCTATGTCCCGAACGAGGGTGCCGGCACGATTTCGGTGATCGACACCGCCACCGACCAGGTAGTCGCCGAGCTGCCCGGCGGATCGAAACCGCGCGGCCTGGCCGTGGGCACGGACAGCCGCTGGCTGTATGTCAGCGACCAGCCGAACAACCGCCTGCAGCTGGTCGAACTGGGACCACGCAAGCTGGGCGGCGTGGTGGCGCTGGGCGAATCGCCGGAAGGCGTGTCGATTTCCCCGGACGGCCGCTGGGTGATCGCGGCGGTCGAGGGCAAGAACGAGATCGCGGTCACCGACACGCGCACCAATACCCTGGCGTTTTCGATTCCCGTGCGCGGCAAGAATCCGGAGCACGCCGTGCTCAGTCCGAACGGACGCCTGGTCTTCGTCAGCGCCGAGGAAGGCGACGCCGTCGACATCCTCGACTTCGCCAGCCGCAAGCAACTGGCGCAAGTGGCGGTCGGCGCCCGTCCGCGCGGCATCGGCTTTTTGCCAGACAGTAGCCGCGCCTATGTCGCCACCGAAAACGGCAACGAAGTATTCGTGATCGATACCACCAGTTTCGCCATTGTCGCGCGCATCAAGGCCGGGCTGCGCGCCAACGGCATCGCCGTGCATCCGAGCGGCAAGTACGTGTATGTGTCGAACGGGGGCGATGCGAACGTGTCGGTGATCGACACGGCCAGCAACCAGGTCGTGGCGACGGTGCCGGTCGGCCAGCGCCCCTGGAACATGGCGCTCACGCCGGACGGCAAGAAACTGTATGTCGCCAACGGCCGCTCGAACAGCGTGACGGTCATCGATACGGCCAGCCGCACGAAGCTGCGCGACATCCCGGTCGGCAAACTGCCGTGGGGCGTGGTGATCAGGTAAGCAGTCCCGCGCGCAACCGGACTGCACAGCCCGGTGGTCAGGCCGGCGCATCGCCCGGAAAACTGCCGACGTCGACGCTGACCGCGCGGTGGCGCGCGGGCGGCGCCGGCATTCCCGCCGGACCCTTCAACAAATCGATGACCAGGCCGGCCGGGTTGCAGCCGATCGAGGCGTGCAGCCCCGCATACGCCGCTGTCAGGCGCGGATTGACATCGAGGACCACGGCGCCGTGCTCGCTCAGGATGATGTCGACCCCGACATAGCCCCACAAGGTAGGCAAGGCGGCCGCCACCTGCTGCGCCAGGCGCTCGAGCGCGCCGTCGGCATCCATGACGCCATTCACGGTACTGCCGAGGAAATGAAAACGGTTGTCGCGCACCGCGACCCGTTCCTGGTTGCGCGCCAGCAGCCGCGCCGTGCCGTCGCAGCAGATCAGCGACAGGCTCACCAGCTTGCCCCCGACGAATGGTTGTAAAACATATCCTTGCGCCGCGCTGGTGCGTATCCACGCCAGCGCCGCCGCGCGATCGCTGAACAGGCGGGTATCGAGACAGCCGGCGCCGTCTTCCGGCTTGACGACCCAGGCGCCCTCGCATTCCGGCAAGGCGGCGTGCGGCCGGTAGGTGGGCACGGTGGCCACGCCGCTGTCGGCCAGCGCCCTTGCCACCTTCAGCTTGCTCCCCGCGACGCGCACGGCGCCCGGCGCGCTACCGAGGAGAATGCGCTTGCCGCGCAGGATGTCGCGCGACAGGCTTTCCAATAGTCCCTCCGATTCCGGCGCCAGCGGCCATACCGCGTCCGCCGCTGCGACGCAGGCGGCGAAGCGTTCGCCAAAGGAGCGCGCCGCCGGCGTATCGTGCGGCCCGGCCCCGTCGAGCATCGCCATCGTGCACACTTCGACACCCGGCAAGGCGCCGAGGTCGGCCAGCAGGGCATCGCGCAGCATGCTCCCCTGCTGCGTGAACGAATTCGGCAGGGCGCGTGCGGTCGGCCCGCCCTCCGTCACATAATCGAAAGCAAATACTTTCAAGGGCGCCATCCTGTGCCTCCGGCTGATTCCATGTCCAGGCAGCGTCCATCCGCGAGCTCAGCGGTTGGGGCCGACGACCTTGACCAGGGTAAGCGTTTCGTCGATGACGGGGGGAGCCGCGCCTGCGCGCGCCTGGCCGGGCGGGGCCACGCCAGGCTGCGCCACGGCGGGCACTGCCGAGGCTCCCGGCGCTGCCGCGGTCGGTGTCGCCACGGCTGGCGCCGCCGTGCGCGCCACCACCGTGCCCGGCGGCGTCCGGCCGTCTGCGGCATTCGCCAGCGAGGTGCGCACCTGGTAGACACCGCCCGGTACCGCGTCGCTGAAGACAAACGTATAGGTCTTGCGCGTATAGATCTCGAAGCGCGCCCGCATCGGATCGTCCAGGTAGGGCTGGATGCGTACTGCCTTCCCCTCGACCGTCTTGCCCTGGTAAGTGATGCGTTGCGGCGTCACCTGCGCGCTGGTGGCCAGCGCCATCCGGATCCGCTTGCGGAAGTAGGTAACGGACCCGCCGGTCAGCCGCTTCATCTCGGCGATGTCGTGCTCGAGAAAGCCGAGCAGCACCGGGTTGCCGTGGGCGTCGTCCACCTCGGGCAGCTCGCGTTGGCGCGCGCCGCTGAGAAAGTGCAGCGCCGCGTGCACCTGCCCCTTGCTGCTCGACACGTCGAGCTGGACGCTGTCGGTAAACGCGGGTTCGACGTTGCTGAGCTTGCGGAATTCATAGACCAGTGTCGCTGGCGCCTTCATCCGCGCCAGGTGGTCGGTCTCGAACATCAGGACTTCGGCGGGCGACACCTGCTGCGCGGCGGCGCTGCCGGTCGAGAGGGCGGCGAGGATGGCAAGGGTGCCGGCGCGCAGGCCCGCGGCCGGGGGGCATGGCGGCGGGCGGCTCATGGCGCCTTCACGGCTGGCGCCGCCGATGCCGCCGCGCCCTGCTGCTCGAGCAGCGGCACGCCGTATTCCGCGAGGATCGCGTGGATCTTCGCTTCGTTGGCGACGATCAATTGATCGATACGCTGCCGAAACGCCTTGTCGCCATGGCGCACCGCCATCGCGATCTCGAAATCGAATTTCATGCCGGGCCTTGAGACGAGGGGAATGGCGGCGATCGGCGCCGAACGTGCGTTCTTCGCGAAATAGCCGGCAATCGGCCCCCAGGCAAAGGCGACGTCGATCTTGCCGCTCGCAAGGTCTTTTTCGATGATTTCACCGGGATACTGCTCGGCGTCGCCAGTCTGGCTCTGGTACCAGGAGACTTGCTCCATCAGGCCGTTTTGCAGCAGCCAGTCGGTGACGGGCGAACCGGCGAAGGCGCCGAAGCGCAGCTTCTTGCGTTGTCCGGCATCGAGCGCCAGCAAATCGTCGAGGTTGCGCACCCCGTCCAGTCCCTTGCCCCGGACATAGGCCAGGGCGTAAGTGGAGTGGTAATACGGCCGCGTGGTCGCGGCCATGTCGAATCCTTTGGCGACGCCGACGACCAGGTCGCACTTGTAGCGGTCCGTGTTTTCTTCCTTGGCGCGCAAGGTATTGCGGATGAATCCCATCCGCTGCGGATACCAGGTGTGCTCCAGCTTCCAGCCCAGTTGCTCGGCAAACAGGGCCGCGATCTTGTTCTCGAAACCGGCCAGCGCGCGGTTCGACAGCGGCAGGTTATTCGGGTCCTGGCAGACCCGCAGCACCTTGTCCTGTCCGGGTTCCGCGCCAGGCTGCGCGCTCGCCGGGCCAGGCAGCCCGGCCAGGACGCAGGCCGCGCCTGCCAGCAGCGGCGCCCACCTCATTTGCCGATCTCCTGCAGGCGGCCCGGTTCGATGGCGCCGTCCGAACGTCCCTTCAGGTAGGCGTACAGGTTGTCGATGTTCTCGGTCACCATCTTGCTGTTCTCAAAGTTCGGCATGCCTTTCTCGATCCGCCCCTTGAGCACGGTGGCCTTGAATTCGTCCTTGCTCAGCACTTTCAGGCTGTTCACCAGCGAGGGCCCGACCATGCCTTCCTGCGCCGCGCCGTGGCAGCGCTCGCAGGCCATGGCGCGCCAGGTTTTCCAGCCGCTCAGGGTCTGCGCATCGACCTTGTGGCCGTCCGCGACTTTGTAGGGCGCGGCATCGGCGGCAAGGGCGCCGGCCGACAGCAATCCGGACAGGGCCGCCAGCGTGCAGCAGGCGGCGGCGGTGAGTCCTGCTTTTTTCGTGAGTCTGTTCATGTTCATTCCTGGCTGGGCGAAGACGGTCACCGGCCTGCTGCGGCCGGCGACCGTCCTCAATGTGAATCACACGGCTCGATGATGCGTCTCCGATCAACGGTCAGGCAAGGCGAACACGGTCAGGACGCCGCCGAGCTCGGTGTACTTGGCGAGGTCCTTGTAGCCGCCCACCGCGCCCAGGCCCTCGGTGCCCTTGGTCAGGCCGGCCGCGAGGCCGATCCCGGCCCAGCCGCCGATACCCGACAGCACGCCGATGTATTGCTTGCCCTTGTATTCCCAGGTGTGGACGTTGCCGATGATGCCCGACGGGGTCTTGAACTTCCAGAGCTCCTTGCCGTTGTTGTCGACCGCTTTCAGGTAGCCTTCCAGGGTGCCGTAGAACACGACGTCGCCGGCGGTGGACAGCGCGCCGCTCCAGACCGAAAACTTCTCCGGCTTGGACCAGACGATCTTGCCGGTACCGGCATCCCAGGCGATGAAGTTACCGAGGCCGCCATGGCTGTTCGGCGCGGCATACATCGAGAGGGTCGAGCCGACATAGGGCTGGCCGGCGGTGTACTCGATCTGGAAGGGCTCATAGTCCATGCAGACGTGGTTGGTCGGCACATAGAACAGGCCCGTCTTGCGCGAATAGCTGGCCGGCTGCTGGTCCTTGGTGCCGAGGGCGGACGGGCAGATGCCCTTCGAATTGAAGTCGGGCCCGTTCTTGTCGGTGCTGTACTTGGCCACGACTTGCGGACGGCCGCTCTTCATGTCGACGTGGGTCGCCCAGTTGACCTTCGGATCGAATTTCTCGGCCACCAGCAATTCGCCGGTGACGCGGTCCATCGTATAGCCGAAGCCGTTGCGGTCGAAGTGCACCAGCGCCTTGCGCGGCTGGCCCTTGACCTTGATGTCGGCCAGGATCATTTCGTTGACGCCGTCATAGTCCCACTCGTCGTGCGGCGTCATCTGGTACACCCATTTCGCCATGCCGGTGTCGAGGTCGCGCGCAAAGATGGTCATCGACCACTTGTTGTCGCCGGGACGCTGGCGTGGATTCCAGGTGCTCGGGTTGCCGGTGCCGTAATACACCAGGTTGGTCGCCGGGTCGTAGCTGTACCAGCCCCAGGTCGTGCCGCCGCCCAGCTTCCACTGGTCGCCCTGCCAGGTCTTGAGCGAGGAATCGGGGCCAATCGGCGCCATCTTGCCGTCAGTCCAGGTCATCGTTTTTGCGGGATCGACCATCAATTCGTTGTCGGGTCCGGTGCTGTAGGCCTTCCACAGCACTTTGCCGGTATTCATGTCGTGCGCCGTGATGCGCCCGCGCACCCCGAATTCACCGCCGCTGATGCCGGTCAGGACTTTGTCCTTGAACACGTGCGGCGTATTGGTCGTGGTTTCGCCCAGCTTCGGATCGCCCACCTTGACCTTCCACAGTTCGGCGCCGGTCTTGGCGTCGAGCGCGACCAGGGTGGTATCGGCCTGCTGCAGGAAGATCTTGCCGTTGGCGTAGGCCACGCCGCGATTGACGGTGTCGCAGCACATCACCGGGATCACCGTGGCGTCCTGCTTCGGCTCGTACTTCCAGCGGATGCTCTGGTCTTCCAGCGAGATCGCGAACACTTTATTCGGGAAGGGGCTGTGGATGTACATCGTGTCGCCCACCACCAGCGGCCCGCCTTCGTGGCCGCGCAGCACGCCGGTGGAGAAGGTCCAGGCCACTTGCAGGTTCTTGGCGTTCTTGCTGGTGATCTGTTTGAGTTCGCTGTAGCGCTGGTTCGCCAGGTTACCGGATTGCATGGCCCAGTTTTTCGGGTCCTTGGTCAGTTGTTCGACATCGGAGGCGGCGGCGAATGCCGGGGCTGCAGCCAGCGCCAGGCACGGCCACCAGCGGATGAGTCTTTTCGTAAATGACATGGTTAAGTCTCCTTTGGTTTTATAAGCGGTGCGACTGATCCTGCTTCCAGACATCGACAGGCGGGTAGCCCCACCAACAGCACAGCACTTAACGTGCCAGTCGTGCCACCGGCACGGCCCCTGCCATTTGGCCCCAGCCCAGTGCGTGTTGCGTGGCACCATGTTCAGGATTCGTGACAGTCGGCGCCGCATCTGTGCCATCCACGGCGCAGCGCCTCGCGGCACACCGGGTTCAGCTTTGCGGCACGTAACACGCCTTGTTGGCGCTGGCCTGGAGCGCCTTGTATTTGCTGGCCATCTCCTTCACCGACGGCGGATCGCGAAACTCGGCGCCGCGTTCTCCGCCCATGGTCTGGTTGCGCAGGGCGGTCGACATCGTCACGTAATCGTCATAGGGCATTGCCTTGGCGATGTGATCGACGACGCAGGAGCATTTGTAGAGGTACTCGTATTTGCTTTCGTGTTTTTGCATGCACTCGAGCACGTACTCGACCCGGCCGCTGGTCGGGAAATCGTGGGCCTGGGCGGCCAGCGGCGCCGTGCAGGCCGCCAGGAGCAAAAGGATTCGTTTCATGTTGTCTCCGTGTGCGCTTGGCTGCGGCGGCCCATGCGGACCGCCGCCGCGTGCGCATCAAGCCTGCTTGAGTACACCGCGCGTCTTGGCGACGTGGGTCGAGATCGCATCCATCAGGGCCGGCGAGAGGGCGTCGTAGGGCGGCAGGCCGATCTCGGTGAGGCGCGCGCGCACCGCGCCCATCTCTTCCGGCGCAGCGCCCGCTTCGATGATCGAGGAGACGAAGGCGGCGAATTCCGGCGCGGCCCAGCCTTTTTCTTTTGAAAGCTCGGTGTGCACGAAGTCGAGCCCGTGAAACGCGTGTCCCGTGTTCTCGATGCGGCCATACATGTGCACGCCACAGTCGCGGCAGGCATGGCGCTGGATGGTGGCGCTGGGATCGACGACCTGCAGCTTGTCCTCGTTGGCCGTCACCCTGACGTTTTCGCGCCCGACCACGGCCACCTGCGAAAACAGCGCGCCGGCCGGCTTCCAGCATTTGGTGCAGCCGCAGACGTGGTTGTGCGCGACTTGCCCCTTGATCTCGACTGTGACTGGATTGCTGGCGCACAGGCAGGACAAGGTGCCGCCGGCAAAACCGGCCGCTGCCCGCTTGAGGTTATCGACAGCGGGGTGGATGTTCACTGCATTGCTCATGATCGCGTCTCCTGTTGGTTGGTTTGGACTGCGGCTTTAGTACAGCACTACCGAGCGGATCGACTGCCCGCTCTTCATCAGCTCGAAGCCCTCGTTGATGCGTTCGAGCGGCAAGGTGTGGGTGATCAGGTCGTCGATATTGATCTTGCCGTCCATGTACCAGTCGACGATCTTCGGCACGTCGGTGCGTCCGCGCGCGCCGCCGAAAGCGGAACCTTTCCACTGGCGTCCGGTGACCAGCTGGAACGGCCGCGTGCTGATTTCCTGTCCGGCCGCGGCGACGCCGATGATGAAGGACTGGCCCCAGCCCTTGTGGGTGCACTCGAGCGCCTGGCGCATCACCTGCGTGTTGCCGATGCATTCGAAGGAGAAGTCGGCGCCGCCATCGGTCAATTGCACGATGTGGTCGACGACGTTGCCGACCTCGTTCGGGTTGACGAAATGGGTCATGCCGAATTTACGGGCGATGTCGATACGGCCGGGATTGATGTCGACGCCGATGATCTTGTCGGCGCCCACCATGCGCGCGCCCTGGATCACGTTCAGGCCGATCCCGCCCAGGCCGAACACGACGACCGTCGCCCCGGCCTCGACCTTGGCCGAGAACACGACGGCGCCGACGCCGGTGGTGACGCCGCAGCCGATGTAGCAGGCCTTGTCGAAGGGGGCGTCCTCGCGGATTTTCGCCAGGGCGATCTCGGGCACCACGATGTAGTTGGAAAAGGTCGAGGTGCCCATGTAGTGGAACAGGGGCTGGCCATCGAGCGAAAAACGGGAAGTCGCATCGGGCATCAGGCCGCGGCCCTGGGTCGAGCGGATCGACTGGCACAGGTTGGTCTTGCGGGACAGGCAGAATTTGCATTGCCGGCATTCGGGCGTGTACAGCGGAATCACGTGGTCGTCGCGTTTGACCGAGGTGACACCGGGGCCGGTTTCCAGCACGATACCGGCGCCTTCATGGCCCAGGATGGCGGGAAAGATGCCTTCGGGGTCGGCACCGGACAGGGTGTAGTAGTCGGTATGGCATATGCCGGTCGCCTTGATTTCGACCAGCACTTCGCCGGCACGCGGTCCTTCCAGGTCAACCTCGGCGATGGACAGCGGTTCTCCGGCCTTCCACGCAATGGCAGCTCTCGTTTTCATGGCATCTTTCTTGTCGATGAAGTCCACCACGTGGGCGGACGGGTTGAAAAACAGTGTGCCCGCGCCGGCTGTCGCTCCAAATCTGCAACAGCGCAGTGCTCGCGCAATGCTCGTTGTTCCGATCAGGGGACAGGTGTTCCGCGCTACGCGGCTGCGTTCACGCGGGATGGGGCCGGGTGCACCTGGAGAGCGTGGAATGCAAGGGTCGTGCCACCGGTTGCAGGCAGTAGTCGGCCTGGGCAAGTGCGTTTTAAGGGATGTGCGGAACAAACACGCCACGATGGGCCCGTGTTGCAACTAAACGATTAAAACTAATAAATATGTTGACGCATTCCTCACGGACGGAGCATGCTTTTCACGCATCCCCGGACCTTGTCGCGCCATGGCTCGAGGGCGGATGCAGCGCGATATGACCGCGCATGCGCTTGATTCTTCTGTCTTCCAGCAACTGGATTCTCAAAAGCTCGGCTCGATGCGATGTCAAAGAAAGACATGGCACGAGCTGTTGTCGTCATCAGAACCCGCTGGGGCGATGGGGGCGCAAGGTCCCTGTCCGCCTTCCGCGAGCAACCGGGAGCGTCCGATGTATAGCGTCGTTGAGATCGACATATCACCAGACTTCACGAGCAGTGACGAGATCGTCAAGTGCATCCATTATGCAATGACGCCAGGACGACGAAACTTCTCGACACCCGCTGCGTGGCCGCCAGGTTTGAACTTCCTGATCGGTAGCTGGCAATCAGGAGATTTCCCCATTTGTACGCGGCGGTGGCCACGGAGCTCACGTCTGCGCCGCCGAAACTCCCTTGCGCCATTCTCGTCCTGCAGGCCGAGGGGTTCGGCGTCGGCATGCTGCGCGCCGACTGGGACGCCGCGCTCGGCAGCGTCGCCAACACCTACGGCGGCGATGTATGCGTCTACGTCACCGCGCCGCGCAGCAAGAACCGCATGGTCGACGTGATGGGGCAGCTGAGCAAGTTGAAGGCAGCGGACTTCATCAGCCCCTATGACGCGACCTTCCTCGCCTCCCAGGTCGTGAAGAACATGACGCAGGGCCAGCCCCTGACTCCAGCCTGGGCGGAGATCACCCGCAATCCGCAGTCGCCCGAGCAAGCCGGCTACGCCGCCGCGGCGACCGCCTTCGCCGGTCCGTTCTTCGCGAAGATGGGATCGACAGCATCGTCAGGCGCGCGCGCTTCGTCTGCATCTGGGGCCGCACCTCCGGGATGCGGGTCGCGCCGACCGGTACGGGCCCGGGCCGGCCGCAGGGAGGCGCGAATCCGCAGTATGACTCCTCGACTTTCGGCAACGAGCAACTGAGCAAGGCGCTATGGGCCGGCATCCCGGCGGCCGTGGCGGTGCTGACCGTCGGCGACGGATTCAACCAGCGAACCCTGGGCCTGCCCTACGTCTTCGATCTGGGCGAATTCTGGCGGAAGCTCGGCAATATCAGTGGCCGCTTCAAGGAGAATGGCTTCTTCGATTTCATGGCCGCTACCTACAACTTCGACATCGTCCACGTCGGCATGAAGAGCGGCGGAATGGATACGCTGGGCTTGTGGGGTCAGAAGGTGGTGTTCGTCGAATCGCAGAAGGCACCGGCGATCGTGCGCGGCCGCGTCGGCGCCTGGGGCAGCGCCAACCTGCGGCCGGTCGAGGTCAGCCAACTTCCCACTTCCACCGGCCAGGCGATCGAATCGCTCCGCCAGGAGAAGGGCGACAAGTACATCAAAACCTCGCTGGACGATCGACAATGGGAGGAGGTGGAAAGGCGAGAGGAGACGGGCGAGTTTCGTGACGGCTTCACCGCAGCCGACCTCGACCGGATTGTGGCCCAGGTGCGCTCGATGTTTACCTGATGGCGGCAGCGAGCCGGGCGGACCGCTGCATCGCGGGTACGGTCGTGTGGATTCCGATCGCGGCCGGACGTACCGCGTTTCGCCCCCTGGGCGGAATCACCGGTCGTGATGCCGGAATCGTCGGTCATCCGGTGCCGGTTGCGGGGTCGTTCTCAATGCCGGCGGCCGCCGTGTCCCCAGCCGCGCCCGCCGTAGCCACCATAACGTCCGCCGCCGTGATGATTGCTGTAGTAACCGAAGCCGAAATCGAGGGTCACAGGTGGGCCCACATAGGTCGGATAGCCATAGCTGGGGTAATAATACGGGTCGTAGGCAGCGTAGGGCGGCGCGTACACGCAGCCGCCGAGGCCGGCGGCCAGCACCAGTGCGGTCGCGATACGCCGCGCTGTGCGTTGATGTCGAGTGTCCATTTCCAGGATCCTCCAAGGGGAGACCTGTCTTGATTGTAGTTCTGGTTGCCGCGGTTTCAAGCCCGATCGGTCTGTTGCGCTGTGCCGGCGCATACGTTCCTCTAACTGGCGCATAAAGCGACGGACGAAAAAAAACCCGCTCAGATCTCTGAGCGGGTTTTTTCTTTATAACTAGCCTGACGATAACCTACTTTCACACTGGTTGCAGCACTATCATCGGCGCAAAGTCGTTTCACGGTCCTGTTCGGGATGGGAAGGGGTGGGACCGACTTGCTATGGTCATCAGGCATAACTTGTACGAGCGGCGTTCCCTGGTGGGCAACGTGCTCAGAATCTGGAGGAAGTAAAGTTCAGGTAATGTGATCAACAAACAGCACACTGTATTCGAATTTCCATGACCTGCTAAGGTTATAGGGACAAGCCGTACGGGCAATTAGTACTGGTTAGCTTAATGCATTACTGCACTTCCACACCCAGCCTATCAACGTCCTGGTCTCGAACGACCCTTCAAGGAGCTCAAGGCTCCGGGAAATCTCATCTCAAGGCAAGTTTCCCGCTTAGATGCTTTCAGCGGTTATCTCTTCCGAACTTAGCTACCCGGCAATGCCACTGGCGTGACAACCGGTACACCAGAGGTTCGTCCACTCCGGTCCTCTCGTACTAGGAGCAGCCCCCTTCAAATTTCCAACGCCCACGGCAGATAGGGACCAAACTGTCTCACGACGTTTTAAACCCAGCTCACGTACCACTTTAAATGGCGAACAGCCATACCCTTGGGACCGGCTACAGCCCCAGGATGTGATGAGCCGACATCGAGGTGCCAAACTCCCCCGTCGATATGAACTCTTGGGAGGAATCAGCCTGTTATCCCCAGAGTACCTTTTATCCGTTGAGCGATGGCCCTTCCATACAGAACCACCGGATCACTATGTCCTACTTTCGTACCTGCTCGACTTGTCGGTCTCGCAGTTAAGCACGCTTATGCCATTGCACTATTAGCACGATGTCCGACCGTACCTAGCGTACCTTCGAACTCCTCCGTTACACTTTAGGAGGAGACCGCCCCAGTCAAACTGCCTACCATGCACTGTCCCCGATCCGGATAACGGACCAAGGTTAGAACCTCAAACAAACCAGGGTGGTATTTCAAGGATGGCTCCACGAGAACTGGCGTCCCCGCTTCAAAGCCTCCCACCTATCCTACACAGATTGGTTCAAAGTCCAATGCAAAGCTACAGTAAAGGTTCATGGGGTCTTTCCGTCTAGCCGCGGGTAGATTGCATCATCACAAACATTTCAACTTCGCTGAGTCTCGGGAGGAGACAGTGTGGCCATCGTTACGCCATTCGTGCAGGTCGGAACTTACCCGACAAGGAATTTCGCTACCTTAGGACCGTTATAGTTACGGCCGCCGTTTACTGGGACTTCAATCAAGAGCTTGCACCCCATCATTTAATCTTCCAGCACCGGGCAGGCGTCACACCCTATACGTCCACTTTCGTGTTTGCAGAGTGCTGTGTTTTTATTAAACAGTCGCAGCCACCAGTTTATTGCAACCCGTTCATCCTTCCACAGTAAAGTGGTCAAACTACAAGGGCGTACCTTTTCCCGAAGTTACGGTACCAATTTGCCGAGTTCCTTCTCCCGAGTTCTCTCAAGCGCCTTAGAATACTCATCTCGCCCACCTGTGTCGGTTTGCGGTACGGTCTCGTATGACTGAAGCTTAGAGGCTTTTCTTGGAACCACTTCCGATTGCTTCGCAGCACAAGGCCGCTCGTCCCACTCCCTTGAATTACGCACCCGGATTTGCCTAAGTGCCTTCTATGAAGCAGAAACTGACTATTCCAACAGTCAGACAACCTTCCGCGATCCGTCCCCCCATCGCATCATACGACGGTGCAGGAATATTAACCTGCTTCCCATCAGCTACGCATCTCTGCCTCGCCTTAGGGGCCGACTCACCCTGCTCCGATGAACGTTGAACAGGAAACCTTGGGCTTACGGCGTGGAGGCTTTTCACCCCCATTATCGCTACTCATGTCAGCATTCGCACTTCTGATACCTCCAGCATCCTTCACAAGACACCTTCGCAGGCTTACAGAACGCTCTCCTACCATATCCAATAAAGGATATCCGCAGCTTCGGTGACTGGCTTAGCCCCGTTACATCTTCCGCGCAGGACGACTCGATCAGTGAGCTATTACGCTTTCTTTAAATGATGGCTGCTTCTAAGCCAACATCCTGACTGTTTTAGCCTTCCCACTTCGTTTTCCACTTAGCCAATCTTTGGGACCTTAGCTGGCGGTCTGGGTTGTTTCCCTCTTGACGCCGGACGTTAGCACCCGACGTCTGTCTCCCAAGCTCGCACTCATCGGTATTCGGAGTTTGCAATGGTTTGGTAAGTCGCAATGACCCCCTAGCCATAACAGTGCTCTACCCCCGATGGTGATACTTGAGGCACTACCTAAATAGTTTTCGGAGAGAACCAGCTATTTCCAAGTTTGTTTAGCCTTTCACCCCTACCCACAGCTCATCCCCTAATTTTTCAACATTAGTGGGTTCGGACCTCCAGGGCGTGTTACCGCACCTTCATCCTGGCCATGGGTAGATCACTTGGTTTCGGGTCTACACCCAGCGACTGTCGCCCTGTTCGGACTCGATTTCTCTACGGCTCCCCTATTCGGTTAACCTCGCCACTGAATGTAAGTCGCTGACCCATTATACAAAAGGTACGCCGTCACGGAACAAGTCCGCTCCGACTGTTTGTATGCACACGGTTTCAGGATCTATTTCACTCCCCTCCCGGGGTTCTTTTCGCCTTTCCCTCACGGTACTGGTTCACTATCGGTCGATTACGAGTATTTAGCCTTGGAGGATGGTCCCCCCATGTTCAGACAGGATTTCTCGTGTCCCGCCCTACTTGTCGTACGCTTAGTATCACCGTTTGAATTTCGTGTAAGGGGCTATCACCCTCTATGGCCAACATTTCCAGGTTGTTCCACTATCCAATCGACTATCACGTACAGGCTCTTCCCATTTCGCTCGCCACTACTTTGGGAATCTCGGTTGATTTCTTTTCCTGCAGCTACTTAGATGTTTCAGTTCGCCGCGTTCGCTTTGCATGCCTATGTATTCAGCATGCAATGACCTAAAAGGCCGGGTTTCCCCATTCGGAAATCTGCGGATCAAAGTGTGTTTGCTCACTCCCCGCAGCTTATCGCAAGCTACTACGTCCTTCATCGCCTGTAATCGCCAAGGCATCCACCATGTGCACTTATTCGCTTGTCCCTATAACGTTAGCTCCTGGCGACTAACCAGG
The DNA here is from genome assembly GCF_056680575.1 of Telluria sp. AIW5. Lineage (NCBI taxonomy): Bacteria > Pseudomonadati > Pseudomonadota > Betaproteobacteria > Burkholderiales > Oxalobacteraceae > Telluria > Telluria sp. AIW5. Next base: position 540,041 of record NZ_CM155289.1, read on the forward strand.
AAGCGGTCATAGAAATAAGAGTACAGCTTGTTGCATGTTTGTTGATTTGTTACTACCCTAAGTGTTCGCTACATCATTGCTGACGCATCGAACGCTTAAAAAAACTTTACTTCTTCCAGATTGTTAAAGAACAGAACAACAGTTAATCTCTAAAAGATCAAACCTAAACATCTACGTGCTTACGTTTGAGCTTTTTGGTGGAGGATGACGGGATCGAACCGACGACCCCCTGCTTGCAAAGCAGGTGCTCTCCCAGCTGAGCTAATCCCCCATGGGTATGACTGGTAGGGCTGGTTGGACTCGAACCAACGACCCCCGCGTTATCAACACGGTGCTCTAACCAGCTGAGCTACAGCCCCGAAACTGTGTTCTTTGTTCAACAGTCGATAAGTGTGGACGTTTGGTGACTGGGCTCAAGGCCCGGTGCTACTCTAGAAAGGAGGTGATCCAGCCGCACCTTCCGATACGGCTACCTTGTTACGACTTCACCCCAGTCACGAATCCTACCGTGGTAAGCGCCCCCCTTACGGTTAAGCTACCTACTTCTGGTAAAACCCGCTCCCATGGTGTGACGGGCGGTGTGTACAAGACCCGGGAACGTATTCACCGCGACATGCTGATCCGCGATTACTAGCGATTCCAACTTCACGCAGTCGAGTTGCAGACTGCGATCCGGACTACGATACACTTTCTGGGATTAGCTCCCCCTCGCGGGTTGGCGGCCCTCTGTATGTACCATTGTATGACGTGTGAAGCCCTACCCATAAGGGCCATGAGGACTTGACGTCATCCCCACCTTCCTCCGGTTTGTCACCGGCAGTCTCATTAGAGTGCTCAACTAAATGTAGCAACTAATGACAAGGGTTGCGCTCGTTGCGGGACTTAACCCAACATCTCACGACACGAGCTGACGACAGCCATGCAGCACCTGTGTTCAGGTTCCCTTTCGGGCACTCCCTGATCTCTCAAGGATTCCTGACATGTCAAGGGTAGGTAAGGTTTTTCGCGTTGCATCGAATTAATCCACATCATCCACCGCTTGTGCGGGTCCCCGTCAATTCCTTTGAGTTTTAATCTTGCGACCGTACTCCCCAGGCGGTCTACTTCACGCGTTAGCTGCGTTACCAAGTTAATTAAAACCCGACAACTAGTAGACATCGTTTAGGGCGTGGACTACCAGGGTATCTAATCCTGTTTGCTCCCCACGCTTTCGTGCATGAGCGTCAATCTTGACCCAGGGGGCTGCCTTCGCCATCGGTGTTCCTCCACATCTCTACGCATTTCACTGCTACACGTGGAATTCTACCCCCCTCTGCCAGATTCAAGCCTTGCAGTCTCCATCGCAATTCCCAGGTTGAGCCCGGGGCTTTCACGACAGACTTACAAAACCGCCTGCGCACGCTTTACGCCCAGTAATTCCGATTAACGCTTGCACCCTACGTATTACCGCGGCTGCTGGCACGTAGTTAGCCGGTGCTTATTCTTCAGGTACCGTCATTAGTGGAGGATATTAGCCCCCACCGTTTCTTCCCTGACAAAAGAGCTTTACAACCCGAAGGCCTTCTTCACTCACGCGGCATTGCTGGATCAGGCTTGCGCCCATTGTCCAAAATTCCCCACTGCTGCCTCCCGTAGGAGTCTGGACCGTGTCTCAGTTCCAGTGTGGCTGGTCGTCCTCTCAGACCAGCTACTGATCGTGGCCTTGGTGAGCCTTTACCTCACCAACTAGCTAATCAGATATCGGCCGCTCCAGGAGCACAAGGCCTTGCGGTCCCCTGCTTTCATCCATAGATCGTATGCGGTATTAGCGTAACTTTCGCTACGTTATCCCCCACTCTTGGGTACGTTCCGATATATTACTCACCCGTTCGCCACTCGCCGCCAGGTTGCCCCGCGCTGCCGTTCGACTTGCATGTGTAAAGCATGCCGCCAGCGTTCAATCTGAGCCAGGATCAAACTCTTCAGTTCAATCTCTGTTTGTTGGCATTGCTGCCACCGCTATTGCTAGCGGGTCGCTCACTCAAAATACTGACCGCTATCCCATTGCTGAGACAACGTATTTCTTTTTTGTGAACATTTGATAATTTAAGTAATCAAGAACCGAAGTTCTTGGCACCTTCATCAAACGCCCACACTTATCGACTGTTAATTTTTAAAGAACTTGGGCTCCCGCCGAGGGCGGTACTGCCTTGCTGCATTCTGCGAATCGTTTTGTTCGTCAGCAGCAGAGGAAGAAGAGTATGAAGCAATTTCTGTTTCTCGTCAACTTCTTTTTTGCTACACCGCAAAGTCTGCGGTTTCTCGTTGCGACTTCAACTACTTGATTTCGTTGTCGTTTTCGCGAGGAGGCGAACTATAACAAAGCTGGCCGCGCCGCGCAAGGCCTCACGCGCATCAAGGTGCCGGGACCAGCTCGATCGTCTCCTGCGTTGCCTTTGCGATCGCCGCGCGTGAGTACAGCAGCGGAAAATATTTGCCTTCAGCCCAGCTCCTTGCAAGGTCGCGGTAGTGGGCACTGTCCGGGTTGCCGGATTGGCCTGGGGTATTAATCGCACGCGAGTTGTCCCAGTTCCCCACGTCGAGCACCATGCGGAACGATGGCCCATGCGCGTGCCAGAAATTTTCAGGATGGTAGCCGGACACGTTGACCGTATAGGCGCCGCCTCCCCGCGGCAGCGGCCCCACATTCACGCGCGCACGAGCGGCGTTGTCGAGGATCGGCGCCATCGGGTGGACAAAGTAGCTGAACTGCATATTGCCCCACTGCCAGCGCTTCGCATCTCTTCCCTGCAGCCGCTCCATGTCGGCCCAGGCCGCAGCCAGGCTGGCCAGCAACAGCTTGTCGCGCTTGACCTGTGCGTTCGCACCGAAGCGGGCGCCAGGCTGCTCGAGCGCCGCGAGCAGGACACTGGTATGCGGGGCGCCCACGGCACGTGCCGCGTCAGGCGTGAGTGTCGCGTCCAGGAACATCCTGCCGAGATGACGCGACCACCATACTTCATACAGCGCCGCTTCCGCAGACTGGGCGCCCTCCTCGCCGTTCCAGCCCCGGAGCAGGTTCAGTGCCGCCTGCGTCTTCGCCTCGCGCGAGGACAAGGGTTTCAGCAGGGCCACCAGGCGCCGCGCCGTCAATGAGACGACGTCGTTCTGCAAGCGCTGCATATCCTCCATGCTCGCCTTCGGCGTTTTCGACAACACCTCGGCGATGCGGCACGCCCGGGCATTGTCCGGCCATTCGAAGCCGAGCTTGTGCGCGCGGTAGGGAAAGCTGTCGGGCAGGTTCATCTCGTTGGCGGAGGCGAACCAGCCCTGTTGCGGATTGAGCACGAAGGGCAGCTTGTCGCCGTCGAGGAAACCCTTCCATTCATAGCGGCCGTCGCCCGGCACCGGCAGCAGTCCATCCCAGTTGGGACGCACCGGGGCGAGGCCGCCGGCCACCCAGCCGATGTTGCCGGCGGTATCGGCGTAGACCTGGTTTTCGGTCGGCGCGCCCCAACGCCGCATCGCCTGGCGAAACTGCGTGAAATCCTGCGACTTCATGTAGTCGATGCTGCCGAAATAAGGTGCCATGCCGGGCGCGCTCCAGGCGGTGCGCACCGCCAGCGCGCGGTGCTTGCCGGGGTCCTCGTAAATCACCGGGCCGTGGCGGGTAAAGCGCAGCTCGACCGTCTGCGGCGGCTTGCCGCGCACCGCCAGCTGTTCCTTCACGATGCGATAGGTTTCCCAGCCGCCCTGGTAGCGGTATTGCATCGGATTGGCGGGATTGGTTTCGTAGACGTACAGGTCTTCCTGGTCGATGCTGAAAATGGTCAGGCCAAAGGCGACCTTGCCGTTATGGCCGATCGATACTCCCGGCAGCGAGGGCTCGCCCGCACCGATGACGTCGAGCCCGGGCGCAGTCAGGTGCACGATGTAGCGCAGCGAAGGCGCACCGTAGGCGCGGTGTGGGTCGTTAGCCAGGATCGGCCTGCCGCTCCGCGTGCGTGAGGGCGCGATCACCCAGTTATTGCTGCCCTCGAGCGTCTCTTCATTGGGCATCGTGCGTGCCAGCTGGACGGCTTCGCGGCTGAACCGCACGTTATCGGTGGCACGCGTAAAAACGTCGAGCGCCTCGTCCGGCAGGCAGGGGTCCAGTCCCGCCGGCACGCGTGTCGTCCAGGCGGGCGACAGCTGCGCACGCACGGCGTCGGCGGCCAGTCCGGCATGACACACCACATGTGCGCGGGCGAATTCCTGGGTCAGGTTGCGCGTGAGGCCATGGCTGCGGATCCGCACCACGTCTTGCGGCTGCCACTTCGCGGGCTGGTAGCCGAGCTGGCGAAATTCGAAGGGCAGCAGTTCGGGCTTGCGCGCGATGGTGTCGATATAGGCGTTGATACCGGCGACAAAGCGGGTGCTGGTGTTTTGCGCATCCTTGCCATAGGCGGCCCATTCCGCGGCCATGTCGCCGCGGTACAGGAACAGCCGCGCGGCCCGGTCCTGCTCGACATACGAGGGCCCGAACACGGACGACAGCTCGCCCAGCCCCCGGCGGCGCCACAGGTCGATCTGGAACAGGCGATCGCGCGCCGCATTGTAACCCTGGACGAAGAAGACGTCGTCCTGGCTCGCCGCGTAGATATGCGGCACGCCCCACTGGTCGATCAGGATCCGCGCCGGTTGGCGCAAGCCGGCGACCTTGACCGGCTGCGCGCTCGCCGGCAATGCGGCGCCAATCAACAGCGCCGCGCAGGCATACCGGAGACGCCACCTCAAGCCGGCATCTCCGCCGGTGCGAGCGGCGCCGCCTTGGTGATGCGCATCGGAGGGATGGTCCAGTAGGTGATCGCGCGCCACAACCATTCCATCGGTCCGTAGCGGAAGCGAGAGAGCCAGAAGTGGCTGAACGCGATCTGCAGCACGACGACGACGGCGACGAACAGCATCTGGTCGACACGCGACGCGCCCCAGTGGCCGAATCCATAGCCGAAGTAGAAGATCGACGCGATCAGCGACTGCGACAGGTAGTTGGTCAAGGCCATGCGGCCGAAAGGAGCGAGCACGCTGACCTTGTTGAACAGGCTCGCGCTGTGCAGCATCAGGATCACCAGGCTGGCATAGCCGAGCGAGGCCGGCAGGTTACCCAGCATTTGCAGGCCCGATGCCAGTTGCCAGCCGTCCGCACCGTTCGCACCGGGCACCGACCGCACGGCAATGCTGGAACCGAGCAGGCCGAGGCCGATGCCGAGCGGCAGGCCGACCGTCGCCAGCTTGCGAAACAGCGGCAAGTGGGCGCGCGCATTGTCCATGATGCCGGCGCGGACGAACCAGGTGCCGATCAGGAACATGCCGATCAGGATCGTGGCAAACCCGACTTCGCCGGGCGCATGCTGGGCGAAGCGCTCGGCGCGCATGGCGACGCCCTGGGCGTAGGTCCCGGTCGTCAGCACTTTGGTCTCTTTCTCGATCCGCTCCTTGCGCTCCTTGAGATTTTTGGCGCGCTCGGCCGCGCGCTCCTCGAGCTTTTTCGCTTCCGCCTTGCTCACCACCGCGGCCGGCTTCTCGGGGAAGAAGTACATCGAGGCGCCGGCTGCCGTCATCATGAAAAACGAGAAGCAATAGATGCCGACGCCAAGGCGCCAGGGGCGCGCAGACTGGTCTTGATGAAACCGGTTCGTCAGGTAGCCAAGCGCGAGCAGCGCGATGGACAAGACCGGCAGGCCGATACGCGCCTCGCGCGGGGTGTTCGGCAAGACCCACATGACGACGCCCGCAATCAGCGCGACCACGCCGCACGCGAGCAGGACAACACCGATGACCGGCGGCCGTCCGAAGCGTTTCAGGCGCTGCTCCCCGCGCAGCCACCAGCCGGCGAGACTGAAGAATGCCAGGCCGCCGGCGACGCCGCCGAGCCAGTTCATTCCAGGAATGAAGGCGCCGCCGACACAGAGGACAATGGCCGCTGCCACCCACTTCGGGCGGCCATAGAGGACGATCAGGAGCGCTGCAGCACCGACCGCGTAGCTGAACAGGATGTCGCCGGACCACAGCAAGATGCTGTGCAGGGCGCCGAAGATGGCCAGTGCCGCAATGCGGCGCAGGTAGGGAACGAGGAAGTTGCGTCCCGCGCGTTCGGCGCGGCTCAGCATCACGGCGAAGCCCATCCCGAACAGGAGCGAGAAGATCGTCCAGAACTTGCCGACGACGAAATACTGGACGAAATAAGTCACCCAGAGATTTGCGCCGGTGAGGCCTGCCGGCATTCCCGAACCGAGCTGGGAAATGGCGCGGTTGAAATACTCGACGTTCATCATGAGGATGCCGATGAGAGCAAATCCGCGCACGACGTCGAGCGATTGAATCCGTTCGTTCTCTACCACGGGCGCCAGGTTCGCCCTGCCAGTTGGTGTGTCCATCGCAGTCCCTTTCCGGTTATCGATCGACAAATCGTATTCCCGAGGGCGCCAGAGGGCCGGTTGTTTGCGACGAAACGTCGGAAAGCACGGCTGAAATGCAATCCGGTGCGGTGTGGTCGAGAGGAAGAACGGGGAAACAGGCGACAAATGGACAAAAAAGCGGCCGACAAAGCGGCGCACAAAGCGAAAAACCCCGCCGAGCATCAGCTCAACGGGGTTTTTCTATATAACTAGCCTGACGATAACCTACTTTCACACTGGTTGCAGCACTATCATCGGCGCAAAGTCGTTTCACGGTCCTGTTCGGGATGGGAAGGGGTGGGACCGACTTGCTATGGTCATCAGGCATAACTTGTACGAGTTGCCGTCCTCATGGACAACAGCTCAGAATCTGGAGGAAGTAAAGTTCAGGTAGTGTGAATCAACAAACAGCACACTGTATTCGAATTTCCATGACCTGCTAAGGTTATAGGGACAAGCCGTACGGGCAATTAGTACTGGTTAGCTTAATGCATTACTGCACTTCCACACCCAGCCTATCAACGTCCTGGTCTCGAACGACCCTTCAAGGAGCTCAAGGCTCCGGGAAATCTCATCTCAAGGCAAGTTTCCCGCTTAGATGCTTTCAGCGGTTATCTCTTCCGAACTTAGCTACCCGGCAATGCCACTGGCGTGACAACCGGTACACCAGAGGTTCGTCCACTCCGGTCCTCTCGTACTAGGAGCAGCCCCCTTCAAATTTCCAACGCCCACGGCAGATAGGGACCAAACTGTCTCACGACGTTTTAAACCCAGCTCACGTACCACTTTAAATGGCGAACAGCCATACCCTTGGGACCGGCTACAGCCCCAGGATGTGATGAGCCGACATCGAGGTGCCAAACTCCCCCGTCGATATGAACTCTTGGGAGGAATCAGCCTGTTATCCCCAGAGTACCTTTTATCCGTTGAGCGATGGCCCTTCCATACAGAACCACCGGATCACTATGTCCTACTTTCGTACCTGCTCGACTTGTCGGTCTCGCAGTTAAGCACGCTTATGCCATTGCACTATTAGCACGATGTCCGACCGTACCTAGCGTACCTTCGAACTCCTCCGTTACACTTTAGGAGGAGACCGCCCCAGTCAAACTGCCTACCATGCACTGTCCCCGATCCGGATAACGGACCAAGGTTAGAACCTCAAACAAACCAGGGTGGTATTTCAAGGATGGCTCCACGAGAACTGGCGTCCCCGCTTCAAAGCCTCCCACCTATCCTACACAGATTGGTTCAAAGTCCAATGCAAAGCTACAGTAAAGGTTCATGGGGTCTTTCCGTCTAGCCGCGGGTAGATTGCATCATCACAAACATTTCAACTTCGCTGAGTCTCGGGAGGAGACAGTGTGGCCATCGTTACGCCATTCGTGCAGGTCGGAACTTACCCGACAAGGAATTTCGCTACCTTAGGACCGTTATAGTTACGGCCGCCGTTTACTGGGACTTCAATCAAGAGCTTGCACCCCATCATTTAATCTTCCAGCACCGGGCAGGCGTCACACCCTATACGTCCACTTTCGTGTTTGCAGAGTGCTGTGTTTTTATTAAACAGTCGCAGCCACCAGTTTATTGCAACCCGTTCACCCTTCCACAGTAAAGTGGTCAAGCTACAAGGGCGTACCTTTTCCCGAAGTTACGGTACCAATTTGCCGAGTTCCTTCTCCCGAGTTCTCTCAAGCGCCTTAGAATACTCATCTCGCCCACCTGTGTCGGTTTGCGGTACGGTCTCGTATGACTGAAGCTTAGAGGCTTTTCTTGGAACCACTTCCGATTGCTTCGCAGCACAAGGCCGCTCGTCCCACTCCCTTGAATTACGCACCCGGATTTGCCTAAGTGCCTTCTATGAAGCAGAAACTGACTATTCCAACAGTCAGACAACCTTCCGCGATCCGTCCCCCCATCGCATCATACGACGGTGCAGGAATATTAACCTGCTTCCCATCAGCTACGCATCTCTGCCTCGCCTTAGGGGCCGACTCACCCTGCTCCGATGAACGTTGAACAGGAAACCTTGGGCTTACGGCGTGGAGGCTTTTCACCCCCATTATCGCTACTCATGTCAGCATTCGCACTTCTGATACCTCCAGCATCCTTCACAAGACACCTTCGCAGGCTTACAGAACGCTCTCCTACCATATCGATCAAAGTACAAGTACTTCGAAAAATATCCGCAGCTTCGGTGACTGGCTTAGCCCCGTTACATCTTCCGCGCAGGACGACTCGATCAGTGAGCTATTACGCTTTCTTTAAATGATGGCTGCTTCTAAGCCAACATCCTGACTGTTTTAGCCTTCCCACTTCGTTTTCCACTTAGCCAATCTTTGGGACCTTAGCTGGCGGTCTGGGTTGTTTCCCTCTTGACGCCGGACGTTAGCACCCGACGTCTGTCTCCCAAGCTCGCACTCATCGGTATTCGGAGTTTGCAATGGTTTGGTAAGTCGCAATGACCCCCTAGCCATAACAGTGCTCTACCCCCGATGGTGATACTTGAGGCACTACCTAAATAGTTTTCGGAGAGAACCAGCTATTTCCAAGTTTGTTTAGCCTTTCACCCCTACCCACAGCTCATCCCCTAATTTTTCAACATTAGTGGGTTCGGACCTCCAGGGCGTGTTACCGCACCTTCATCCTGGCCATGGGTAGATCACTTGGTTTCGGGTCTACACCCAGCGACTGTCGCCCTGTTCGGACTCGATTTCTCTACGGCTCCCCTATTCGGTTAACCTCGCCACTGAATGTAAGTCGCTGACCCATTATACAAAAGGTACGCCGTCACGGAACAAGTCCGCTCCGACTGTTTGTATGCACACGGTTTCAGGATCTATTTCACTCCCCTCCCGGGGTTCTTTTCGCCTTTCCCTCACGGTACTGGTTCACTATCGGTCGATTACGAGTATTTAGCCTTGGAGGATGGTCCCCCCATGTTCAGACAGGATTTCTCGTGTCCCGCCCTACTTGTCGTACGCTTAGTATCACCGTTTGAATTTCGTGTAAGGGGCTATCACCCTCTATGGCCAACATTTCCAGGTTGTTCCACTATCCAATCGACTATCACGTACAGGCTCTTCCCATTTCGCTCGCCACTACTTTGGGAATCTCGGTTGATTTCTTTTCCTGCAGCTACTTAGATGTTTCAGTTCGCCGCGTTCGCTTTGCATGCCTATGTATTCAGCATGCAATGACCTAAAAGGCCGGGTTTCCCCATTCGGAAATCTGCGGATCAAAGCGTGTTTGCTCGCTCCCCGCAGCTTATCGCAAGCTACTACGTCCTTCATCGCCTGTAATCGCCAAGGCATCCACCATGTGCACTTATTCGCTTGTCCCTATAACGTTAGCTCCTGGCGACTAACCAGGAAGCGGTCATAGAAATAAGAGTACAGCTTGTTGCATGTTTGTTGATTTGTTACTACCCAGAGCACGCACTGTCGTGCGTGCTCAATAAAACTTTACTTCTTCCAGATTGTTAAAGAACAGAACAACAGTTAATCTCTAAAAGATCAAACCTAAACCGCAGAGGCTTACGTTTGCACTTTTAATGGTGGAGGATGACGGGATCGAACCGACGACCCCCTGCTTGCAAAGCAGGTGCTCTCCCAGCTGAGCTAATCCCCCATGGGTACGACTGGTAGGGCTGGTTGGACTCGAACCAACGACCCCCGCGTTATCAACACGGTGCTCTAACCAGCTGAGCTACAGCCCCGAAACTGTGTTCTTTGTTCAACAGTCGATAAGTGTGGACGTTTGGTGACTGGGCTCAAGGCCCGGTGCTACTCTAGAAAGGAGGTGATCCAGCCGCACCTTCCGATACGGCTACCTTGTTACGACTTCACCCCAGTCACGAATCCTACCGTGGTAAGCGCCCCCCTTGCGGTTAAGCTACCTACTTCTGGTAAAACCCGCTCCCATGGTGTGACGGGCGGTGTGTACAAGACCCGGGAACGTATTCACCGCGACATGCTGATCCGCGATTACTAGCGATTCCAACTTCACGCAGTCGAGTTGCAGACTGCGATCCGGACTACGATACACTTTCTGGGATTAGCTCCCCCTCGCGGGTTGGCGGCCCTCTGTATGTACCATTGTATGACGTGTGAAGCCCTACCCATAAGGGCCATGAGGACTTGACGTCATCCCCACCTTCCTCCGGTTTGTCACCGGCAGTCTCATTAGAGTGCTCAACTGAATGTAGCAACTAATGACAAGGGTTGCGCTCGTTGCGGGACTTAACCCAACATCTCACGACACGAGCTGACGACAGCCATGCAGCACCTGTGTTCAGGTTCCCTTTCGGGCACATCCTGATCTCTCAAGACTTCCTGACATGTCAAGGGTAGGTAAGGTTTTTCGCGTTGCATCGAATTAATCCACATCATCCACCGCTTGTGCGGGTCCCCGTCAATTCCTTTGAGTTTTAATCTTGCGACCGTACTCCCCAGGCGGTCTACTTCACGCGTTAGCTGCGTTACCAAGTTAATTAAAACCCGACAACTAGTAGACATCGTTTAGGGCGTGGACTACCAGGGTATCTAATCCTGTTTGCTCCCCACGCTTTCGTGCATGAGCGTCAATCTTGACCCAGGGGGCTGCCTTCGCCATCGGTGTTCCTCCACATCTCTACGCATTTCACTGCTACACGTGGAATTCTACCCCCCTCTGCCAGATTCAAGCCTTGCAGTCTCCATCGCAATTCCCAGGTTGAGCCCGGGGCTTTCACGACAGACTTACAAAACCGCCTGCGCACGCTTTACGCCCAGTAATTCCGATTAACGCTTGCACCCTACGTATTACCGCGGCTGCTGGCACGTAGTTAGCCGGTGCTTATTCTTCAGGTACCGTCATTAGCCCAAGATATTAGCTCGAGCCGTTTCTTCCCTGACAAAAGAGCTTTACAACCCGAAGGCCTTCTTCACTCACGCGGCATTGCTGGATCAGGCTTGCGCCCATTGTCCAAAATTCCCCACTGCTGCCTCCCGTAGGAGTCTGGACCGTGTCTCAGTTCCAGTGTGGCTGGTCGTCCTCTCAGACCAGCTACTGATCGTGGCCTTGGTGAGCCTTTACCTCACCAACTAGCTAATCAGATATCGGCCGCTCCAGGAGCACAAGGCCTTGCGGTCCCCTGCTTTCATCCTTAGATCGTATGCGGTATTAGCGTAACTTTCGCTACGTTATCCCCCACTCTTGGGTACGTTCCGATATATTACTCACCCGTTCGCCACTCGCCGCCAGGTTGCCCCGCGCTGCCGTTCGACTTGCATGTGTAAAGCATGCCGCCAGCGTTCAATCTGAGCCAGGATCAAACTCTTCAGTTCAATCTCTGTTTGTTGGCATTGCTGCCACCGCTATTGCTAGCGGGTCGCTCACTCAAAATACTGACCGTTATCCCATTGCTGAGACAACGTATTTCTTTTTTGTGAACATTTGATAATTTAAGTAATCAGTGACCGAAGCCACTGGCACCTTCATCAAACGCCCACACTTATCGACTGTTAATTTTTAAAGAACTTGTTCGGTACTGCGTTTTGCTACTTGTCGACAAAGCGTTTTGTTTGTCAGCAGCAGAGAGATGAGATTGTGCAGTGTTTCGCGTTTTTCGTCAACCTCTTTTTTGCTACACCGCAGAGATTCTGCGCTTCCTTTTGTCCACACAACTACTTGATTTCGTTGTCGTTTTCAGCCGGGCCACGTTGGCGGAGGCGAATTATAGCCAAGCCCGGCCGCAGTCCGCAAGTGCTTTCTTGCGGACTGCGTTTTTCCGACACAACAGCGGCTCAGTCGCTCGTCAAGGTCTGCGGCTGGTAGTTCGGATCGGCCTTGATCTTGTCTTCGCTGAACGGCAACACCGGCCATTCCTTGCGGGAGAACACGCTCACCTGGTCCGCATAGTGGGGTGACCTCGGGTCGGTCGACTGCCCATAGGTCAGCATGGCCTGGGCCAGCGGTCCCTGGTCGTCGAATGTCACCGTCTGTATATAGCTCTCGCCCCAGTGCACGCCGTTGTAGCCGGTGGCGGTGAGCGCGCCACGCATGGTCAGGGAGTTGTAGGAGCCGTCGGTGTTACCGATGCCGCCGTGTAGCGGGATGCGGATGCCGTTGCGGGTCTCGGTCTGGTAATCGCCCAGCTTGCCGTCGAGCGGAATGCCGAGCGACTGCAGCTTGAGCGCGGCACTCTTGAGTGCGGCGAGCATGGCCGGCACCGCCGCCGACGCCACACCGTTCGGCGTATTCACCGGGTCGGCGGGATTAAATGGCACCGCCCACTTGTTCGGGATCGCCACGGCGCTGTTCCAGAATTCGCGGAACAACACGGCGCCGCGGCTGTCGATGTTGACGTGACGGTCCCAGGCGGCCAGCGCGGTGCAGGCCTGCACCAGCACCGGGTCGGCGTTACCTGTGCAGGCGCCAAGCAATTCCGGCAGGACGAGCTCGGCCGCATACAGGCGATCCGCGAAGGCCAGCGCCTGCAGGTCGGCCAGCGCCACCTTCTTCGCCTGCACCAGCTCGTCGAACTGCTTGAAGCCGATCCGCGTGCGCAGGCTCTGCTCGACCCCGACGCGACCATACAGCGGAGAATAGCCAAAGGGCGCCGCGCCGGTCAGCAAGGCCTTGGGATTATTCAGCCAATAGCTGTCGTTCGAATTGCCGACATAATCGGTGCGGATCGCCCAGGGTCCGTTGGCAGGAGAATAAATCCCCGCCGGCGCGTTGGCATCCGCCCCCCAGCCGCAGCTGCTGCGCGAACCGTCGAACAGCAACGCCGCCTGCAGCAGCAGGCAACCGTTGCCGAATGTCGGTGCGTCCATGTGCGGCACCACGCTGGCGTCGGCAAACAGCACGTTGCCGTCGCGGTCGGCCGCCAGCGTATTTACCCAGGGCAAGCCAATCGTCTTGTCGAGCGAGGCTTTGATGGCCTGCACATTGACTGCCTTGCCGATGCCCAGCCATTGTTCGAGCATGCGGGTGTTGTTGCGGTTCGGGTCGGCCAGCACATAGGCGGCACTTGCCGTCCAGGTCATGCCCGCTTCCGGCTTGACGATCACCGCGCCCTGCTGGCTGAACCAGAAGGTCTTGCTGCGCTTGATGAGTGCCCCGTCCATCTGCAGCAGGTCGACCAGCACCGTCTTCGACGTCATCTTGACTGGCGCGCCATCGTACAGGTAGGTGGTGCCGGCCGTGTCGGCGGGGTCGAGCGCCAGGCGGAAGGTGGTGAAGTGGAGCGCGGTGGTGACCGTGTGGCTCCAGGCAATGTCGCGATTGAAACCGATGACGATGGCCGGTATCCCGCCGATGATCACGCCCATCGCGTCGTAGTTGCCGGGCACGGTCAGGTGGGCCTGGTAGAAGCGGTCGGCCGAGGTCCAGGGATAATGCGGGTTGCCGAGCAGAAGGCCGCGGCCGCTGGCCGATACATCCTTGCCGACGGCGAGCGCATTGCTGCCGAAGCCTTGTCGATTGAGCTTATCGAGCCGCGCCAGCAGGAAGGCCGGATCGAACTTGCGCGCACGCCCCTGAGCGAACGCCGCCGTGCCGGGAGTCCGCCCGGCCGCCACGAATTCCTTCGCAAACACCTGGCCCGTTGCATGCAAGGCCTTCTCGGCCATGACCAGGTACATGTCGTCGACCGAGATCGGCCGCACCCATTTGGCGTTGTTACACGCGGCCGGATACTGGCCGGCAAACGTTTTCACGTAGCGGTTATAGCCCTCGACATAGCCTTCGACGAGTTCGCGCGGCTCGGCGGCGCCCGCGGCATAGCCGGCGCGCAGCTGCTCGATGTCGAGATAGCCCTTGAAGAAGAAGTCGCTGTCTTCGTTTTTCAGGTCCATGAAGCCGCTGGCGGCGCCATATTCGTCGCCGGTCTCCGAACGCCGTGGCGCGCGCGCTTCACCGCCGAAGAACTGCGAGCGCTCGCCGCGCACCGTCAGCACCGAATCGGCAAACATGCAGATATTGTCCTGGGCATAGGCGTAGGCCAGGCCATAGCCGAGGCTGCGGAAGTCCTTGGCGCGCAGATGCGGCACGCCGTAGGTAGTACGGGCGACGTCGACACTGATCCGGGACGCGGTGGCGACCGGCGGTACCGACGCTGCGGCAACGGTCGGGCCATCGTGGCTGTTGCAGGCGGCCAAGCCGGCAAGGAGCGTGGCCGCAGCAGCCGCGCGGCAGAGGAAGAAAAAACGGTGGGATTGCGCTTGCTGACGTTTCATGTGGACGCTTTCTGCGGAGACTCCGCGTGGCGAAATGAAAGACAATCTGATGTCCCGGGCGTGGCGCCGAGCCTCGGCGGGGAAATACAGTGTAGCGAGCGCAGCCGCGTTTTTACCTAGCGGAATTGATGGGTGTGCAAACGAAAAATACGTGCAGAATAGAAAAAAGCCCACCAGCGCTGCTGGTGGGCTCTTCCATATTACTTAGCCTGACGATAACCTACTTTCACACTGGTTGCAGCACTATCATCGGCGCAAAGTCGTTTCACGGTCCTGTTCGGGATGGGAAGGGGTGGGACCGACTTGCTATGGTCATCAGGCATAACTTGCTGGGATGCTGTTCCACAACTGGGCAACAACTCCCTGAATTCCGGATCGCATTCTAACAGGCAAGATCCGGGAGCGCCAGCACGAATTGCAGCGCCAGCGCGTAAAATGCCCCCTTTGCCCGAAACGCTGCCCGCCATGACCATCCTGCTGTCCACCCTGAACGCCCGCTACGCCCACGCATCCCTGGGCCTGCGCTACCTGCTGGCGAACATGGGGCCGCTCGGCCCGGACACGCGGATCCAGGAATTCGTCATCGGCGCCAAGACCACCGAGGTGGTGGAACGCCTGCTGGCCCAGCACCCGCGCATCATCGGTTTCGGTGTGTATATCTGGAATGTCGAAGAGACGACGCGCATCGTCGCGATGCTCAAACGCGTGGCGCCCGAGGTGACGATCGTCCTCGGCGGCCCGGAAGTGTCGTTTGAAACGAACGAACAGCAGATTGTCAAACTGGCCGATTACGTCGTCACTGGCTGGGGCGACGTGACGTTTCCGCAGTTGTGCGCCCAGATCCTGGATGGTCCCCAGCCCCTGATGAAGCTGCACGCCGGCGTGCAGCCGCCGATGGCGGACATCGCCCTGCCCTACTCTCTATATAGCGATGAAGACATCGCGCACCGCACTTTATATGTGGAAGCCTCGCGCGGCTGCCCCTTCAAATGCGAATTCTGCCTGTCGTCGCTCGATAAAACCGCCTGGCCCTTCCCCCTCGACGCTTTCCTGGCGCAGATGGAAGATTTATATGTCCGCGGCGCGCGCCTGTTCAAATTCGTCGATCGCACCTTCAACCTGAACGTGAAGACCAGCATGAAGATCATGCAGTTCTTCCTCGATAAACTGGACGCGCATCCGGAAGACCCGGTCTACGCCCACTTCGAGCTGGTGCCCGATCATTTACCGGAAGCGCTGAAGGAGATGATCGCGCGCTTCCCGGCGGGCGCCCTGCAATTCGAGATCGGCATCCAGAGTTTCAATCCCGAGGTGCAGGCTTTGGTCAGCCGGCGCCAGGACAACGACAAGGCGGCGGACAATATCCGCTGGCTGTGCGAGCACTCGCAGGCCCACCTGCACGTCGATTTGATCGCGGGCCTGCCGGGCGAAGACATCGCCAGCTTCGCGCGCGGTTTCGATCAACTGGTCAGCCTGGGTGCGCACGAGATCCAGTTCGGTATATTAAAACGCCTGCGCGGCACGCCGATCATTCGCCACACCGAACCGTTCCAGATGGTGTACGACCCGTATCCGCCCTACACCGTGCTGGCGACCAGCCTGATCGATTTTCCGAGCATGCAGCGCCTGGTGCGTTTCGCGCGCTATTGGGACCTGGTGGCCAACTCCGGCCGCTTTGCCAATACCACGCGCGAATTGCTGGGCGTGCGTCCGTTCGAGAACTTCATGGCGTTTTCGGATTGGATCTATACCAAAACCGACGCCACCCACCGCATCGCCCTCGACCGGCTTGCCAAACTGGTGGCCGAATGGCTGCAGGTGACCGGCATGGACCGCGAACGTGCGCTCGCCCTGGTGGCCAGCGATTACGCCGGCAGCATCGATGCGGCGAAAAAGGAGAAGCCGGTCGCACCAGTTGCCGCACCTTCCAGGCAGGTCCGCCACCTCGCGGCCTGAACACGCTAGACACCGCTTGAATGGCAGAGACAGCGAAATCCTTTTACACTGCAACAATGCAGATTGAAAATACGCCAACATTAACCATCGAACACTCCGCCGGCGGCGCGGCGCAATCTGTCATGGCAAGCGGCATCTGGCAGGTGCATGCGCTGAGCCATAAGGGCCTGCTCAAGGGGATCAACCGGACCTTCACCAGCCTGAAGAAGGCCGAACTCGAATGGGACCTGACCGGCGTGGCCAGCATTGACCACATCGGAGCCCAACTGTTCTGGAATGCCTGGGGCAAGAAGCGCCCGCAGCAACTGGTACTCGACCCGCGCCAGGAAGAACTGTTCGCCCGCATCGAACAGGCCAGCCGCCACACCCTGCCGCGTACCAGAACCAGTCCGCTGAACTGGATCATCGTGCTCGGCGCCGGCCTGCTCAATTTTTTTGAACACCTGCACGGTTTCATTGAACTGATCGGCCGCCTGGTCCAGGACCTGGGCCGTTTTATTCGGCGCCCGGACATGGGGCCGTGGCGCGAGATCTCGGCCAACATTTATCATGCCGGCTTCCAGGCGCTCGGCATCACGGCCCTGGTCGGCTTCCTGATCGGCGTCGTGCTGTCCTATCTCTCGGCCCAGCAGCTGAGCCAGTTCGGCGGTGACATTTACCTCGTCAACATCCTCGGCATGAGCGTGATCCGCGAACTGGGGCCGCTGCTGGCGGCGATCCTGGTCGCCGGCCGCTCGGGTTCGTCGATCACGGCCCAGCTGGGCGTGATGAAGGTGACCGAGGAACTCGACGCCATGCTGGTGATGGGCATCTCGCACGGTTTCCGCCTGATCATGCCGAAGGTGGTCGCGCTGGCGATCTCGATGCCCTTGCTGGTGGTCTGGACCGATGCCATGGCCCTGATCGGCGGCATGGCGTCGGCCAAGCTCGAACTGGGCCTGTCGTTCCGTTACTTCCTGCAAAAGCTCCCGGACGCCGTGCCGTTGGTGAACTACATCATCGGCCTGCTGAAAGGGATGACCTTCGGCATGCTGATCGCGCTGGTGTCCTGCCACTTCGGCCTGCGCATCAAGCCGAACACCGAAAGCCTGGGCCGCGGCACCACGACCTCCGTCGTCACCGCGATCACGGTCGTGATCCTGGCCGACGCCGTGTTTGCGATCATCTTCAGTGGCGTGGGGTTCTGATGGGAGAGACCAGCCGCGGCCCGCAGCGCCTGAACCGCAAGCCCGAGGAAGACGTCGGGGCGCCGGTGGTCGATATTCGCAACCTGTGGACGAAGTTCGGCAAGACCGTCGTGCACCAGGACCTGAACCTGGAGATCTATGCGGGCGAGATCCTGTCGATCGTCGGCGGCTCCGGCACGGGCAAAACCGTGCTGCTGCGCCAGATGCTGGGATTGGAAACCCCGACGCGCGGCTGCGTGCGCGTGTTCGGGGAGGACATCAGCGAAGCGGGACCGGCGCAGCTGCAGCGCATGCGCAACCACTGGGGCATGCTGTTCCAGCAAGGCGCGCTGTATTCGGCGCTGACCGTGTTCGACAACATCGCCCTGCCGATGCGCGAACTGCGCGCCCTGCCCGAAGACGTGATCCGCGATGCCGTGCTGCTGAAAATGGACATGGTCGGCCTGGGCGCGGAGCACGCCAACAAAATGCCGGCCGACCTGTCGGGCGGGATGACCAAGCGCGCGGCCCTGGCACGCGCGCTGGCGCTGGAACCGAGATTGCTGTTCCTGGACGAGCCGACCGCCGGCCTCGACCCCGATGCGTCGGACGCGTTCGTGACGCTGATCCACGCCCTGCACCGGGAACTGAAACTGACCGTCGTGATGGTCACCCACGACCTCGACACGCTGTTTGCGCTGTCTTCGCGCATCGCGGTCCTGGCCGAAAAGCACGTGCTGGCGGTGGGTCCGTCGCGCGACGTGCTGCGGGTGAACCATCCGTTCATCAAACAATTCTTCCTCGGCGGACGCGGACGGCGGGCACTAGAAGTGCTCGATGAGCGCGATGAAGAACGCGACGAACGCGACGAAGCCGAAGAAGAAGAACCGAAGGAGTGACATGGAAAACCGATCGTATGCATTGATGACGGGCGTCTTCACGATCGCCCTGCTGGTGGCCACCGTGCTGGTGGGCCTCTGGCTGAACCGCGACAAGTCCGAACTGTCGCCGTATGAAATCGTCACCACCCAGTCGATCCCGGGCCTGAACCCGCAGGCGACGGTGCGTTACCGCGGCCTCGAAGTGGGACGCGTCGACGAGATCGTGTTCGACCCGAAGGTGACCGGCCAGATTTTGATCAGGTTGTCGGTCGAAGACGGCTCGCCGATCACCACCACCACCTTCGCTTCGCTCGGCTACCAGGGGGTGACCGGCATCGCCTTCATCCAGCTCGACGACGACCGCACCGGTTCGCCGTTGCTGAAAACCGACCCGGCCCACGTGGGCCGCATTCCGCTGCGTCCGGGCCTGCTCGACCAGCTGGAAAAGCGCGGCGTCGCCATCCTCGACCGCACCGAGCAGATCACGGCGCGCCTGAACAACCTGATGAGCGACGAGAACCAGAAGACCATCATCGGTGCCTTCGACAACATCAGCAAGGCGGCTGCCGCCTATGGCGCGATTCCGGAAAAACTCGGCCCGACGATCGACCGCCTGCCGGCCCTGGCCGACAAGATCGACCACAGCGTCAACGCCTTCGGCGCCTTCTCCGACAGCGCCAAGGCGACCGCCGACAATTACAACCGCCTCGCGACCGGCCTGCAGGCGCCGGACGGTCCCTTGACCCGCCTGAACGGCGCGATCGGCTCGCTGCAGGGCGTGACCAGCGACCTGGAAGCGGAAACGCTGCCGCACCTGACCCGCATGACGGATGAGGCGCGCACCGCGCTGCGTTCGGTGCGCCGCACCGCCGACTCGCTGTCGGACCGCCCGCAGGGCATCCTGTTCGGCAATCCGAACGTCCAACCCGGCCCCGGCGAGCCGGGCTTCGTCGCCCCGACCAAATGAGGATCATTTTGAACAACCACCTGCCCCGCCTCCTCGGCGCCGCCGTCCTCGCCCTTGCTGTTGCTGGTTGCGCCTCGAACAAGAACGCCGGCGCCAACACGCAGTTCGATTTCGGCCCGCTCGGCGCGCCTACCGCACCGGTCGCCCAGGCGCCGCTGTCGGCCATCGTCGTGATGGATGCGACCGGCTCGCCGACCTTCGAGAACGAGCGCATGGTCTACCGCCTGAACTACAACGACCCGCTGCAGGCGCGCACCTATGCCAACAGCCGCTGGAGCGCGAATCCACTGCTGCTGGTAACGCAGCGCATCAAGTCGCGCCTGGCGCAGGCTGGCGTGAAAGTGCTGTCGGCCACCGATTCGGCCACGGACGTGCCGAGCCTGCGCATCGAGATCGACGATTTTTCGCACGCATTCTCCAGCACCACGGCCAGCGAAGGCCAAGTGGTCCTGCGCGCCTCGCTGTTCGACGGCCACGCGCTGTCCGGCCAGAAGACGTTCATGCGTGCGACGCCGGCGCCAAGTGCCGACGCGGCCGGCGGCGCGCGTGCGCTGGCCGGCAGCACCGACGCCGTCGCCGCCGACATCATCGCCTGGCTCGCCTCCGATCGCCGCCAGCGATGACCGAAGCGGAAGCGCACCCGGACGGGCATGACGCTGCGCCAGGCCTGGAAGCGCCGCGCCGCGGTTCGCCCGTCGTGCGTGCCACGCTGCTGGCCTACCTGCTCCTGATCGTCTACGCCAGCTGGTATCCGTTCACGGGCTGGCGCAGCAATGGCCTGCCGCTGCTGTCGTTCATGAACCTGGTCAAGCAGCGCTACTGGACCGGCTTCGACGTGACGGTGAATGTCGTCGGCTATATCCCGCTCGGCATCTTGCTGGCGCTGGCCATGTACCCGCTGGTGCGCGGGGTCTGGGCGGCGCTGCTGGCGGCGATCATCGGCTTCCTGGTCTCGGGCACGATGGAGGCGGTGCAGAATTTCCTGCCCAGCCGCGTGCCCTCGAACCTCGATTTGCTCACCAATGCGGCCGGCGCCTTCGTCGGCGCCTGCATCGGCCCGCTGCTGGCGCGCAGCCTGCTCGACCAGGGACGGCTGTATCGCCTGCGCAAACGCTGGTTCGCGCCGCACGCCAGCCAGGGCCTGGTGCTGCTTGCGTTGTGGCCGCTGGCCCAGATCTATCCGCAAAGTTTTTTATTCGGCCACGGCCAGGTGCTGCCCATCATCTCTGGCTGGCTGTCGGACTGGTTCGAGGCAGACATCGACCTGATCGCCATGCTGCGCCCGGGACCGGCGATGAGCGTCGAGCAGTACTGGCTGTCCGAGACGATCATCACCGCCTGCGGCATGACAGGCGCCGCACTCACCCTGCTGTGCCTGCTACGCCGGGGCGCGCCGCGCTACACCCTGATGATCCTGATGCTGGCCGCGGCGCTGGTACTCAAAACGCTGGCCAGTTCGCTGCTGTTCCGGCCCGATAACGCCTTTGTCTGGATCACGCCGGGCGCCGAGGGCGGCTTCCTGATCGGCCTGATCATGCTGGCCGGCCTCGCGTTTGCGCCGCAACTGGCGCAGAGAAGGCTGGCAGTGGTGACGCTCGTACTGAGCCTGATCGTGGTGAACACGATTCCCGCGAACCCGTATTTCACGCTGACACTGCAGGGCTGGGTGCAGGGCAAATTCCTGAATTTCAATGGGGCGGCGCAGTTCCTGTCGCTGTTGTGGCCGTTTTTTGCCTTGTGGTTCCTGCTGCTGCCGTCCCATAAACTCAATCGCGGTTAGGCCCCACTTCAGAACGCGTATCATTGCGGCTGGCCACGTCAAGGATAGCGAGAACGACATGAGCGACAACAAACCGTATTACGAACACCACGTATTCTTCTGCATGAACGTGCGGGAAGGCGAAAATTGCCGCGAGAGCTGCGGCAAGGCCGGCGCCGAAGCCGCGCAAAAGCACGCCAAGAAGCGCATCAAGGCGCTGGGCCTGAACGAGCCCGGCAAGGTGCGCATCAACCAGGCCGGCTGCCTCGAGCGCTGCGAAGAAGGCCCGGTGGTCGTCATCTACCCGCAAGGGACCTGGTACACCTATGTCGATACGAGCGACATCGACGACATCATCGATACCCACATCCTGGGTGGCCAGGTTGTCGAACGCCTGAAAATCTGATTTTTTTTAAAGTACATGAACAAGTTTTCGAAACGTTTTACCCTGGACGGCCCGGCCGGCAAGATGGAATGCATGCTCGACCTGCCGGAAGGCGCGCCGCGCGGCATCGCCCTGGTCGCCCACCCGCATCCGCTCTACGGCGGCACGATGGAAAACAAGGTCACGCAAACGCTGGCGCGCACCTTCGTGACGCTCGGCTACGCCACCGCCCGTTTCAACTTCCGCGGCGTCGGCCAGTCCGAGGGCGAGCATGACCGCGGCCATGGCGAAGTCGACGACATGGCCTTCATGATGGAACACATGCTGGCGGAATACCCCGGCCTGCCGGTGGCATTGTCCGGCTTTTCCTTCGGTACCTTTGTCCAGTCCCAGCTGCACGCGCGCCTGGTGAACGAAGGCAAGCCGGACGCGATCGAGCGTATGGTGCTGGTCGGCACCGCCGCCGGCAAATGGCCGCTGCCGAGCGTGCCGGAAGACACGATCCTGATCCATGGCGAGCTGGACGACACGATCACCCTGCAGATGGTGTTCGACTGGGCGCGGCCGCAGGAAATCCCGGTGATCGTCATTCCGGGGGCAGATCACTTCTTCCACAAACGTCTCAACCCGATCAAAAATCTTGTCCTGCAAATGTGGCGGCGTGACAATTGACGCGTTACAGTCCACCTGCACTGGCCTATAATTAGGCACTTCATTGAATCCATGCTGGCGGGCAATGTTCTATTGACATCCCGCGGCATCCGCACCACCCCTACTGACTTCACCTGACTTACATTTACATTAAGCTCCCATGAAAAAACTGATTGCGGCCGTCGCGGCCAGCCTGTTGATGATGTCGGCGGGCGCGCAAAACGTCCCAGCCCCGCAGATCGCGGCAAGATCCTGGCTGCTGCTCGACGCCACCAGCGGCCAGGTCATCGCGGCCCAGGACCCGGGCATGCGCATCGAGCCGGCCTCGCTGACCAAGGTCATGACCGCCTACGTCGTCTTCGAGGCGATTCGCGACAAGAAGCTCGCCCTGAACACGATGGTCAACGTCTCGCCGCGCGCCTGGAAAGTCGATTCGAGCAGCTCGAAGATGTTCATCGACCCGGCCACGCCGGTCAGCGTCGACGACCTGCTGCACGGCCTGATGATTCAGTCGGGTAACGACGCCGCCGTCGCGCTGGCGGAAGCCGTTGCCGGCGACGAAGGCACGTTTGTCGTGCTGATGAACCGTGAAGCCCAGCGCATGGGCATGAAGAACACGAAGTTCGCCAACCCGCACGGCCTGCCGAGCCCGGACAACTTCTCGACCGCGCAAGACCTGGCAACGCTGGCCAAGAACGTGATCCGCGACTTCCCGGAGTTCTACAAGATCGACTCCGTCAAACAGTTCACCTATAACAAGATCACCCAGCAGAACCGCAACCGCCTGCTGTGGCTGGACCCGACCGTCGACGGCATGAAGACCGGTCACACCGAATCCTCGGGCTACAGCATGATCGCCTCGGCCCACCGTCCGAACGGCAATTCCGGCGAGCGCCGCCTGATTTCGGTCGTCTCCGGCACCAGCTCGGACGGGGTGCGTACCCAGGAAAGCCAGAAACTCCTGAACTGGGGCTTCCAGAACTTCGACACCGTCAAACTGTATTCGAAGGGCCAGGCGATCGCCACGCCGGAAGTGTGGAAAGGCTCGCAATCGACCGTCAAGATTGGCTTCACGAACGACGTGCTGGTGACGGTACCGAAGGGCGTCGCCGGCAAACTCAAGCCTGTGCTCGAACGCAAGGACCCGCTGGTCGCCCCGCTGCCGAGAAATGGCCGCGTCGGTACCTTGAAGATGATGGTCGACAACAAGCCGCTGCTGGTGCTGCCGGTGGTGGCGCTGGAAGAAGTGCAGGAAGCGAGCATCTTTGGGCGCGCCTGGGATTCGCTGCGTTTGATGATCAAGTAAGCTGTTGCTTCATTCATGAGAATGCCCGCCCGGTTCGCGCCTGGCGGGCATTTTTGTTTGTGCGAATAATTGATGTCTCCGGACTGCGATACCGTTAGCGGGCCGTAGGGTGGGCGCCCCGTGCCCAAGGGAAACGATGCTCAGCCCGGCGGTCCTTCCGAGCTGCACAGCAATCCGCGGAGCGCGTGGAATCATCGGAAAACAGCCGCAGGCCAAGCAGATTTCCGCGTGGGCACAGGGCGCCCACCCTACCGTCTGCTCTTCGTGCGCGTAAAGGCGGGAGCTATAATGCCTCGTTACTTTTCAAGCAAGAAAGCCCCGCCATGACCACGTCCCTCGCCTGCCCTCGCATCACCACCCGCAAGGATGGCCTCGCCCTGTCGCGCATCATCGCCGGCATGTGGCGCCTGGGCGAATGGGATATGTCGGTGCAGCAGCGCATCGCCTTCATCGAGGAATGCATCGCGATGGGCGTGACCAGCTTCGACCACGCCGACATCTATGGCAACTACAGCGTCGAGGGCCTGTTCGGCGCAGCGTTGCGCGCCCAGCCTTCGCTGCGCGGCCGCATGGAAATCGTCAGCAAATGCGGGATCAAACTCGTGTCCCCAAGCCGTCCCGCGCACACGATCCAGCATTACGACACCAGCCTGGAACACATCGTCGCTTCCTGCGAACACTCCCTGCGCCAGCTGGATACCGATTATCTCGACCTGCTGCTGATCCACCGCCCGGACCCGTTGATGAATTTCGACGAGGTCGCCGAAGCCTTTACGCGCCTGCAGGCGGCGGGCAAGGTGCGCCAGGTCGGCGTGTCGAATTTCACCCGCCACCAGTTCGAGTCGCTGAACCGGCGTGTGCCGCTGGCGACGAACCAGGTGGAATTTTCGCCGCTGCACACGGCGCCGCTGTTCGACGAGACCTTCGACGGCCTGCAAGACCTGGGCATTTCTCCGATGATCTGGTCGCCGCTGGGCGGCGGGCGCCTGTTCAGCGGGCAGGACGCCCACGGCGCCAGCTTGCGCGCCGTGATCCAGGAGATCGCGGACCGTCTCGGCCAGTCGTTCACCAGCGTCGTGTTCGCCTGGATCATGGCGCTGCCGAGCCGGCCGATGCCGCTCACCGGCAGCGGCAAGGTCGCCTCCGTCGCGGCAGCCGTGGCCGCTACCAGCTTTGCCCTCGAGCGCAGCGACTGGTTCGCGGTCCTGCGCGCGGCGCGCGGCCACGAGGTGGCGTGACCATGGCCGAGCCGCTCAAAATCGTCGAAGGAAACGCGCTGACGCAGCAGCAGAAGAAGGATTTATTGAACCGCCTGGCGCGCATCGAGGGGCAATTGCGCGGCGTGCAGAAGCTGATTGCGCTGGCGGCCGAGCCGGCCGATTGCGAGGCGGTGGCCCAGCAGATGGCGGCGGCGCGCAAGGCGCTCGACCGCTCGTTCGTTCAATTGCTCACGGCAAGCGTGGTGACCCACAGCGAAGCGGCCGACGACCTCGACAGCGCACGGGCCGTGGCTGCCCGGCTGGCGGCCTTGCTGGACAAGTTCGCCTAGCGCGAGGCCTCAGATTTCCTCGTCCCCGTAAACGATGGGCGGCGCGATGCCGCGCCAGCCGGAGCGCCATGCAATGTTCAGCAGCAGCGTCGCGCCGATGTACAGCAAGAAGAAAAGCACGAAAAAGCGCGTCCGCAGTATGACGAGGAGCAGAACGGCGGCGACAATCACGCCTATGATGCTTTTGCTCAGGCGTTGCTTGCTGCTAGGAAATCGTACCGTCGAGACCATCAGCGTGCCGACCGCCACCATCAGCGCCATCACCGCGAAGGCCTGGGTATTGTTGACGACGGGGTCAGGCCAGGCCAGCACGACCGCGGCGACGCAGGCAGCGCCGGCCGTGATCGGCATGCCGACGAAATAGCGCGGATCGGTGCGCCCGACCGAAATATTAAAACGGGCCAGGCGCAGCGCGCCGCAAGCGACAAAGATGAAACAGGCAAGGCCGCCCATGCGCACGATGGTGGGATGCGCAGCAGTCATCTGGGCGAAACCGTAGCAGTACAGCAGCAAACCCGGGGCGCAGCCGAAATTCATCACGTCGGCGATCGAATCGAGCTGGACACCGAAATCGGACTGGGTATTGGTGGCGCGTGCAACAAAACCGTCGAGCGCGTCGAACACGCCGGCCAGCACCAGCAGGATGGCAGCGAGGCGGAAGTCTCCCGGCTCACCGACCTGGGCGTTGTCGACCGAGATGACGATGCTGCCGAAGCCGCAGGCAATCGACAGCAGGGTCACAAAACTCGGCAAGGCGAACTTGGCGCGCGCAAGGCGTGCGGGACGGGATTGGTTCAATTCGGGTCCGGGCAAAAGAAGGATGACCCTATTCTACAGTGCGCACGGACCCGGTCGCGCACGGCGCCCACCGTCGTGCATATTCGATTTGTCCTAGAATGTGCCTTTCGGTGCAGATTCAGGTCAGGGGTATACGGATGAGCAATTTCCTTCGGGCGAAGATGATGGTGGCGACGTGCATCGCCGCTGCGGCCCTGGCCGCTTGCGGGGGTGGAGGCGGCGGCACCAGCGCGACTCCGGCACCGGTCGCAAACACGCCGACCCAGCCCGCCATCCCTGATCCGCTGACGCCGGCGCCGCCGGTGACGGATACGCCGACCGGGCCGGGTGCGCCGCTCGCCACCGGCAATATCGCGCTCGATGGCCGAGAGTGGATCAATTACCGCCGCGGCCTGATCGGCATGTCGACGCTCACGCACAGCACCGTTATCGACATTGCGGCGCAGGGCCACTCAGATTACTTGCGCATCAACGTTAATTCCACCAACCCCATTTCGCACGACCAGGTTACCGGCACGGAAGGCTTTACCGGCGCTAAAACACAGGATCGCCTGGCCGCCGCCGGCTACGTGTTCAACACGCTCGCCTCGCGCGCGTATGGCGAAGTCATTTCGGGTACCCCCAATAATTCCGGCCAGTACATGGCTGAAGAACTGATCACAGCGGTCTACCACCGCTTCGTCATTTTTGAACCTATCTTCAAGGAAATCGGCACCGGCGCGGCAACCAATGCCCAAGGGTATAACTATTTCACCGCTAACTTTACCGCCAACAATGGCTACGGCGCCGGCCTGCCCAGTGGCCAGGTGGCGGTCTGGCCCTTTAATGGTCAGACTGCCGTGACGCCTGTCTTCTTCAACTATACCGAAACACCGAATCCTGTCCCTCCCTGCAAGGAAAATCCGGCACCCGGCTGCGGCGTCGATAAGGTCGGCTATCCGGTCAGTGTGCATGCCAACATCGACGTGAACCTCAGGGTCACCGGCTTTACCATCCGTCCGCACGGGGGCGCCGAACTCTCTGTCCGCCTGCTGTCGAATGCCAACGACCCACACACCGGAAGCTCGTCAGCCGCGATCGTTCCGCTGGCGCCGCTGGCGGCGAACACGACCTACGACGTCAGCTTCACCGGCACCGCCGACAGCGCGCCAGTCACGCGCAGCTGGTCGTTCACCACCCGCTGACCGGATGACGGCGCACCAGCCCGGCTCGCCTTCACCTTCCCCGGACGTGCCCCGCGCGCCGCCGGTCCTCGACATCGAGGCCGGCGTCGAACGCCTGATGGGCAACCGCGCCATCTACCTGCGCGCCCTCGCGCGCTTTCGCAATAATTACCGCAGCGCCGCCAGTGCGATCCGCCATGCGATTGACGCCGGCGACGGGCCCGAGGCGCGGCGCCTGGCCCATACGCTCAAGGGCGCGGCCGGAATGATCGAAGCCCCGGCGCTGTACGCGGCGGCGCTGGCGCTGGAACATGGCTTGCGCGATGGTGCCGGCGGCGTCGATGCACTGCTCGCCCATGCCGACGCCGTGCTGCAGGCGCTGCTGCGCGAACTCGATGCGATGGTGTTGCTGGCGCAGGAAACGCCACGCGCGCCCGTACCCGCGCCAGGCAACAGCATGGCCCGGCTGCGCATCATGCTCGACATCGGCGACGGCGCGGCGGTCGAGCTGGTGGCTGGGGCGCACAGTCAACTGAGCGCGTATCTGGGAAAGCGGGAATTTGAGGAACTGAGCGCGGCGGTAGCGAATTTCGATTACGAACGCGCGTTGGATCTGCTCGACCGGCCCAGGCGGGCCGGAAGCTAGAGAAGCGGGAGGCGCGCGTTCAGCGCGTGTATTCCGCTTCTTCGTCGAAAGCGTCGGTGCAGTCCTTGCCGCAGAAACGGCGTACGCTGTCGACCGGTTTGTCGCAGTACCAGCACGAACCTTTCGGCGGCAGGCTTACGCGCGACGGCCTGGTTTGCACCGTGGCGGGGGGCAGCGATTCGGAGGCCGCACCGTCGTTCATCACACTGTCTTGTATCGTTTCCAAGGTCCACTCCCTACGGCAGCACGTCAAGTCGTCAAGCAAGATTACTGTAGCGGAACATTCGGAGCATGAGTAATCGCAACAGGAATGTTCCGATGCGGCGGCGCTGCCACAGCCGTTACGAAGAACAAGTTTGCGCCCAACCCGGCGCAGTCGCAACGTCGTTATCAGCACATCGGGCGCCTTGCGGCAAGCCTGCAACAGATCGCCCAACGGCCGCCGCGCAGCCGTAAAAAGCGATGTCAACCGCGGAAATCATAGCAGTGTCGGTAAGCGATCCCGGCGGTCAGCCAATCGTGCGCGGGCGTTTAATTGCGAGATTTTGTAACAGGGAAAGAGCGCTGTTCAGCGTTGCGGAGCAGGCTCCAGCGAGACGCGCAGGCCATTGGACGTGGTGGCGATCCGGGTCGGCACGTACTGCACGCCGGCATAGCTCAGCTCGTCCATTCGGAAACTGTAGACGGGAATATCGAGGATCGCCTTGTCGAGCAAGCCATTCGCCGCGCGCGACAGCTGGCGCGTGACCGACTCGTCCAGCCCGTTGACGTCGAAGCGTTCCAGGCGCGGCTCGGCCAGGTACACGCCGCTTCGCGCCGGGTCGACATACAGGCGGCCCGAGAAGGCCAGCGTGCCGGCCAAGGGGTTGCGCAGGAAGGATTGGGCGACGCTGGCTTCGAGCGTGAGCGCGACGCGGTCGCCCGGCAGCACCGCCAGTTGCGGGCGAGACAGGCGGACGTCGAACAGTTGGAGCAGGCGGTTATCCATCGGAAAACGACGGTCGAGGCTGGCCTGCAGTTTATGGAGCGGCACGTCGACTTCGCGCGGGCCGAGGATGCTGGCGCAGGAGCTCAGGGCGGCGGCCGCAGCCAGGCTTGAAGCGATGAGGAAGACGCGCCGTGCGCGCAGGGGGAGGTTTTCAGCCATGCCAGCTCCTTGGGTTCGGGCTCAAGGGTAGCATGCGCTGCGGAGACGGGTGGTTTTCGTAGGGTGGACTCTTGAGTCCACGCGGTGCGGCAGATGCAAGTCGAAACGTGACGCCAATGCCAAGTAGATTGGTCTTCGCTACCTTTGCAGTACGCAAATGTACGACCGCGTGGGCACAAGCGCCCGGTGAATCCGTCATTGATGCCATTGGCATCAATGGCCCCGTACGGTGCACAACGGACGGGAGTGCTTACTTACCGATACAGAAGCGGCTGAAAATCACCCCCAGCAAATCGTCCGGCGTGAACTCTCCGGTAATGCTGGACAACTGATCCTGCGCCAATCTGAGCTCTTCGGCAAACAGGTCCAGCGACTGATCATCCTGCGCCGCATGCTGTGCCGCCACATCCAGGTGCTGGCGCGCCCCACGCAGCGCGATCAGGTGGCGTTCGCGCGCCAGGTACAGCGATTCGCCCGTCTGCTGCCAGCCCGCGATGCGCAGCAATTCGGCGCGCAGCAAGTCGATGCCGGTCTTTTCATTCGCCGACAAATAGATATGCGTCGCGTCGGCCGCGCCCTCGACCGCCGCGCGGTGACCCGACAAATCGATCTTGTTCCAGATGCGCACCACCGGCACCCCGGCCGGGAAGGCGGCGACGATGGTCTCGTCCGCGGCGCTCGGCCCAAGGCTGGCGTCGAGCAGGTGCAGGATCACGTCGGCCTTGCCGACTTCGCCCCAGGTGCGCTCGATACCGATGCGCTCGACCACGTCGATGCCGTCGTCGATCGCGCGGATTCCGGCCGTGTCGATGATATTGAGCGGTATGCCCTCGATCTGGATCGTCTCGCTGACTTTGTCACGCGTGGTGCCGGCGATCGGCGTGACGATCGCCACTTCCGCCCCCGCCAGCGCATTCAAGAGCGACGATTTACCCACGTTCGGCTGGCCGACCAGCACGACATTCAGGCCTTCGCGCAGCAAGGCGCCCTGCGCCGCCTGGCGGAACACGTGTTCCACTGATTCGATGATGCCGGCTAGCTGCCCGCGTGCATTCGATTTTTCCAGGAAATCGATTTCTTCTTCCGGGAAGTCGAGCGTGGCCTCGACCAGCATGCGCAAATTGATCGTCTGCTCGACCAGCCGGTGCACGACTTGCGAGAAGGCGCCCGACAAGGACTGGGAAGCCGACTTCGCCGCCGCTTCCGTGGACGCGTCGATCAGGTCGGCGACCGCTTCGGCCTGGGCCAGGTCGAGCTTGTCGTTCAGGTAGGCGCGGCGCGTGAATTCGCCGGGCTCGGCCAGGCGCAGGCCGTGTTCGCGGCCCGCTTCCAGCACCCGCGCCAGCAGCATCTGCAGCACGACCGGGCCGCCGTGGCCCTGGAGTTCGAGCACGTCTTCGCCGGTATAGGAATGCGGCGCCTTGAAGTACAGGGCGAGGCCCTGGTCGATGACGCTGCCGTCGACGGATTTAAAGGGGATATAGGTCGCGTGGCGCGGCGCCAGTCTGGCGTCGGGGAACAGCGCTTCGATCAGCGGGCCGAGCGATTTACCGGAGGCGCGGACCACGCCGATGCCGCCGCGGCCTGGTGCGGTAGCGATGGCCGCGATGGGAGAGGTATCTAGCTTCATGGGGCGAATTGTAGATGATTTATGCGAAGCATCGGGTGTACCGTAGGGTGGGCACGGGGTGCCCACCCTACGCAACAATAAAAAAAGCCCGCGGAATCCGCGGGCTTTCGTCTACTGCACAGGCGGTTTTACTTCGTCGCCGTGCCGTACTTCTTGGTAATCACCCACTGCTGCGCGATCGACACCAGGTTGTTCACCACCCAGTACAGGACCAGGCCCGACGGGAAGAAGACGAACATGACCGAGAACGCCAGCGGCATGAACATCATCATCTTCGCCTGCATCGGGTCGGCCGGCTGCGGGTTCAGGCGCGCCGTGACGAACATCGAGATCGCGTACAGCACCGGCAGGATGTAGAACGGGTCAGGCTGGGTCAGGTCGTGGATCCAGCCCACCCATGGCGCGCCGCGCATCTCGACCGAGGCCTGCAGCACGTAGTACAGGGCCAGGAAGACCGGCATCTGCACCAGGATCGGCAGGCAGCCGCCCAGCGGGTTGATCTTCTCAGTCTTGTACAGCTCCATCGTGGCTTGCTGCATCTTGGCCGGATCGGCCTTGTAGCGCTCGCGGATCGCCTGCATCTTCGGCGTCACGACGCGCATCTTCGCCATGCTGCGGTAGCCGGCGGCCGACAGCGGGAAGAAGGCCAGCTTGATCAGGATCGTGAAGGCGATGATGGTCCAGCCCCAGTTGCCCAGCAGCTGGTGGATCTGGTCGATGATCCAGAACAGCGGCTTGGCGATGATCGCGAACATGCCGTAGTCCTTGACCAGTTCCAGGCCCGGGGTGATTTTCTCCAGCTTTTTCTCATCCTGCGGACCCGAATACAGGCGCGCCGTGTTCGAGACGGTGGCGCCCGGCGCCACGGTGCCGAGCGGCTGGACGGTGCCGATCGCATACAGGTTGGTGGCGATCTTCTTGGTAAAGATGTCGCGCGGAGTATTTTCAGCCGGAATGAATGCCGACACGAAGAAGTGCTGCGAAACCGCCACCCAGCCGCCATTCGCCTTCGTTGCGTGCTCGGCCTTGCCCTTCTCGATGTTTTCGAAACTCAGCTTCTTGTACTTGTCTTCCGGAGTCCACACGATCGGGCTATTCGGAAAGCTCGGCATGAACCACGAACCGCCCGGCGGCTTGTTGCCGTCGTGCTGCAGTTGCAGGTAGAGCGAAGGCTGCACCGGCGCCGCGGTCAGGTTGGTGACGTCGTGACGCACGTCGATGACGTAGTCGCCGCGTTTGAAGGTCAGCGTCTTGGTCAGCTTGACGCCGCCCTGCTCCGCGTCGAGCACGACTTGCACGGCATTGCCGTTGTCCAGGGTACGCGTGCCGGGACGCGCCACGAACACCGTGTTGTGGTTAGGCAGGACGCCGGCCGGGGTCGAACCGATCAGGCCGGTCTGGCCCAGATACGTGTTGTTGCCCGAGACGTCGAACAGCACCTGGTTCTTCGTCTTGTCGAAGTGGTCCGGGTATTTCAGCAGCTCGAGGTGGCGGATCACGCCGCCGGCGGTATCGATCTCGGCCTTGATGACGTCGGTCGTGACGGTGATGACCTCGGCGCGCACAGGGGCAGGCGCGGCCGGCTGGCCCGGCACCGCGCCTGGAACGGCGCCCTGCTGGCCGGCGGCCGGGACACCGGTCGTCGTGCCGGTGGCGGCGGCGCCATTGGCTGGCGCCTGCGCGACCTTGGCCGGCGGCGCGGGGGAGAACATCGACGGCTTACCGCTCGACACCATCCAGTTATTCCACAGGACGACAAGCGAGATGGCGAAGACAATCCACAGAATGGTACGTTTATTGATTTCCATTGAGGTAATAATCAGGAGTGGTTGCAACCGCAAGCGGCTGTGTGGGAATGCTTGTGCCGAGCCGGGGGTACCGGATCGACGCCGCCCGCGTTCCAGGGATGGCAGCGGCCGAGGCGGCGCGCGGCCAGCCAGCTACCGCGCAGCGCACCATGGGTGTGCAGCGCCTCGATGGCGTAACTGGAACAGGACGGATAAAAGCGGCAATTCTGCCCCAGCATCGGCGACAGCACGAGTTTATAAACACGCACAATCCAGATGAGCAGGGTTTTCATGGTGTCGGCGCTGCCGTTGCCGATCCTGCGGGACGGCGTGGACGTTGCGACGCAAGGAGGCGCGACAGCTCGGCGTGCAGCAGGCGTTTCAACGCGCTGTTGGTCGCTGGACCCGCCTTGGTGTTCACCGGACGCGCCAGGCGGACGATGCAATCGACAGCCTGGATCTCGTTCGTGCGGAACAGTTCGCGCGTGATGCGCTTGATGGTATTGCGCGTGACGGCGCGCGGCGCAAAGCGCTTGGCCGCGACGATGCCCAACCGCGCATGAGGCAGCGGGCTGGGACGGGTGTACAGCACGAAATGCGCGGATTTTTGCGCTGGCCGCAAACGAAAAACGGATGAAAATTCATCCGTTTTCAAAATGCGCCGAGCGCGCGCGAAGTCGTGCGAACCTTCGCCTGTCATGACCGACCGCAGGGGAGCAGGCGAGCTGGCTTAGACAGCCAGACGCTTGCGGCCCTTGGCGCGGCGTGCGTTCAGGACTTGACGGCCACCACGGGTAGCCATACGTGCGCGGAAGCCGTGCGTGCGCTTGCGACGAACGACGGAAGGTTGGTAAGTACGTTTCATGGTGGTCTCGCTTAAAGCAAAATAGGATGCAAAATCGGGTCTGACGTCTCTCGTCAGGAATCGGCGCCAATGACAGTTCGCAGATGTTAAGCCAGCGTCACGCCACAGCATCGTCCGTGCATTTCATGGCCAAAATTGCTTGACTGACAGGCAGGCGGACGGGGAACCCTGAATTAGACTCTATTTGAGGCTGCGCTGTCAAGGCAGCTGTTGTTTCCGACCTCGGGATAACTTCGTCTTTATCCCCAGCCGCCCCGAAAAACTTGGCGCAACCTGTGGATAACTTGCGCGCAGACGGGTAAAATAGCGTGTTACGTATCAATAAGCCGCACACATGGAAAATTTTTGGCAGACCGCCTCCGCACAACTGGAGCTCGAGCTGACGCCGCAACAATACAGCGCGTGGATCAAACCGCTCGTCGCCCTCGATTACGAGGACGGCAAGCTGCGCATTGCAGCGCCCAATCGATTCAAGCTCGACTGGGTGAAGACGCAGTTCGCCAACCGCATCACGGCGCTGGCCTGCCAGTACTGGGAAGCCCCGGTCGAAGTGCAGTTCGTGCTCGACCCGCGCCTGAACGTGAAAAAGCCGGACGCGGTGCGCCCTGCCCCGGTCAACCAGGTTGAACCGGGCCAGCTGCGCCCGTCGATCCCGGAACCGCACCAGCAAAACCTGAACATCGCCAACTCGCCCAAGCGCGAGCAGAGCCGCATCAACCCGGACCTGACGTTCGACAGTTTCGTGACCGGTAAAGCCAACCAGCTGGCGCGCGCCGCCGCGATCCAGGTGGCGAACAACCCGGGCGTGTCCTACAACCCGCTGTTCTTCTACGGCGGCGTCGGCCTCGGTAAGACCCACTTGATCCATGCGATCGGCAACCAGGTGATGGTCGACAACCCGAACGCGCGCATCCGCTACATCCACGCCGAGCAGTACGTGCGCGACGTCGTCACCGCCTATCAACGCAAAGGCTTCGACGACTTCAAGCATTACTACCACTCGCTCGACATGCTGCTGATCGACGATATCCAGTTCTTCGGCGGGAAAAGCCGTACGCAGGAAGAGTTCTTCTATGCGTTCGAGGCGCTGATCGCGGCCAAGAAACAGATCATCATCACCTCGGATACCTATCCGAAGGAAATCACGGGCATGGACGACCGCCTGATCTCGCGCTTCGACTCCGGCCTGACGGTGGCGATCGAGCCGCCGGAGCTGGAAATGCGGGTGGCGATCCTGCTAAAAAAGGCGCAGTCCGAGGGCGTGGTCCTGTCGGACGACGTCGCCTTCTTCGTGGCGAAACACCTGCGCTCGAACGTGCGCGAGCTGGAAGGCGCGCTGCGCAAAATTCTTGCGTACTCGCGTTTCCACGGCAAGGACATCACGATCGATATCGTGAAGGAAGCCTTGAAGGATCTGCTGTCGGTGCAGAACCGCCAGATCTCGGTGGAAAACATCCAGAAGACGGTCGCCGACTTCTTCAACATCAAGGTCGCCGACATGTATTCGAAGCGGCGCCCGGCGAACATCGCCCGCCCGCGCCAGATCGCCATGTACCTGGCCAAGGAATTGACGCAGAAGAGTCTGCCGGAAATCGGCGAATTGTTCGGCGGC
Source organism: Telluria sp. AIW5 (assembly GCF_056680575.1). NCBI lineage: Bacteria > Pseudomonadati > Pseudomonadota > Betaproteobacteria > Burkholderiales > Oxalobacteraceae > Telluria > Telluria sp. AIW5. The sequence goes on from NZ_CM155289.1 coordinate 574,947, forward strand.
CGCGACCACACGACCGTGCTGCACGCGGTGCGCAAGATCGCCGGCGACCGCCAGAAGAACGCCGAGTGCAACCACGAATTGCACGTGCTCGAGCAGACCCTGAAGGGCTAAGCCAGCTGGGGGTAGTATTTGCCCCCGGCAATTGGCAAAATGGTGCAGTAGTAATAATTTCAGTAAATAACCCTTCTGAGGACAAATATGCAATTGGTCAAAACCACCCGAGACACGCTTCTCCGGCCACTGCAGATCGTGAGCGGTATTGTCGAGCGTCGGCACACCATGCCGATTCTGGCCAATATCCTCATCCGCAAGGACGGCGAGAGCGTCTCCTTCCTGTCGACCGACACCGAAGTGCAGATCACGACGCTGGCCAACATCGGCTCCGGCGACGACATCACCGGCACCACGGTCGCCGCCCGTAAACTGCTCGACATCCTGCGCGCCCTGCCGGAATCGGGCGACGTCACGATGACGCTGGCCAACAAGCGCCTGACTGTGCAGAGCGGCAAGTCGCGCTTCGCGCTGCAAACGCTGGCCGCCGAGGAATTCCCGACCGTCTCGGTCGCGGACACCTACAATGCCACCGTCACCCTGCCGCAAAAGACGCTGAAGCACCTGTTCAACATGGTGCACTTCGCGATGGCCCAGCAGGACATCCGCTACTACCTGAACGGCCTGCTGCTGGTGCTGGACGGTAACAAGGTGATCGCAGTCGCCACCGACGGCCACCGCCTCGCCTTCTGCCAGGTCGAAGCCGAGCAGGAATTCGCGCGCCAGGAAGTCATCATCCCGCGCAAGACCATCATCGAACTGCAGCGCCTGCTGGAAGAAAGCGACGAAACCGTCCAGCTCGACATCGCCGGCTCGCAGGTGAAACTGACCTTCGCCGACATCGAACTGGTGTCGAAGCTGGTCGAGGGTAAATTCCCCGACTACACCCGCGTGATCCCGAAGGGTTACAAGAACGACTTCACGATCAGCCGCGACGAACTGCTGCGCTCGCTCCAGCGCGCCGCGATCATGACCAGCGATAAGTTCAAGGGCGTGCGCTGCATCATCACCCCGGGCAGCATGAAGATCAGCTCGACGAATGCCGACCAGGAAGAAGCGGTCGAAGAACTCGAGATCGACTACGGCGGCGACCAGATCGACATCGGTTTCAACGTGACGTATTTGCTCGACGTGCTGAACAACCTCAAGTGCGACCAGGTGAACATCGCCCTGGGCGACTCGAACTCGTCGGCCCTGATCTCGATTCCCGACAATGGCGACTTTAAATACGTCGTCATGCCGATGCGTATCTAAGCGATGCGTCGTCTTGATCGCGCGGGCTGACCCAGCCGGCGCGATCGGTATCAGCAGTCTGAATACACAGTTTTTTGAGAAAGCAGTCCATGTCCGATAACACCAATCAAATGCCCCAGTCGCCGATGCAGTCGGACGATTACGGCGCCGCCTCGATTCAAATTCTGGAAGGCCTGGAAGCGGTCCGCAAGCGGCCGGGCATGTACATTGGCGATACCTCGGACGGCACCGGCCTGCACCACCTCGTCTTCGAAGTGCTGGACAACTCGATCGACGAATCGCTGGCCGGCTACTGCACTGAAATCCACGTCACGATCCACGCCGACAATTCGATCTCGATCGCCGACAACGGCCGCGGCATTCCGACCGGCGTCAAGATGGACGACAAGCACGAGCCAAAGCGCTCGGCGACCGAGATCGCCCTGACCGAACTCCACGCCGGCGGCAAGTTCAACCAGAACTCCTATAAGGTGTCGGGCGGCCTGCACGGCGTCGGCGTGTCTTGCGTGAACGCGCTCTCGAAGCTGCTGCGCGTGACCGTGCGCCAAAAAGGCAAGATCCACCAGATGGAATTCGTCCGCGGCGTTCCGCTGAACCGCGAAATCGAGATCGTCGACGGCGTGGAAGTCTCCCCGATGAAGGTGATCGGCGAAACCGAAAAGCGCGGCACCGAGGTGCACTTCTGGGCCGACGAAGAAATCTTCACGCACGTCGAATTCCATTACGAGATCCTCTCCAAGCGTATTCGCGAACTGTCGTTCCTGAATAACGGCGTCAACATCCGCCTTTCCGACCAGCGCACCGGCAAGGAAGAAATCTTCGCCTTCGAAGGCGGCACCCGCGGCTTCGTCGAATACATCAACAAAGCCAAAACGGTCCTGCACCCGACGGTGTTCCAGGCCACTGGCGACCGCATGTCCGACCAAAACACCAACATCTCGGTGGACGTGTCGATGCAGTGGAACGACGCCTACAACGAGCAAGTGCTCTGCTTCACCAACAACATCCCCCAGCGCGACGGCGGCACCCACCTGACCGGCCTGCGTGCGGCGATGACGCGCGTGATCAACAAATACATCGACGAGCACGATTTCGCCAAAAAAGCGAAAGTGGAAATCTCGGGCGACGACATGCGCGAAGGCCTGACCTGCGTGCTGTCGGTGAAAGTGCCTGAGCCAAAATTCTCGTCGCAGACCAAAGACAAGCTGGTCTCGTCGGAAGTACGCGGCCCGGTCGAGGAAATCGTCGCCAAGACGCTGACCGACTTCCTGAACGAAAAGCCGAACGACGCCAAGATCATCTGCGGCAAGATCGTCGAAGCCGCCCGTGCCCGCGAAGCGGCCCGTAAAGCGCGCGACCTGACCCGCCGCAAGGGCGTGATGGACGGCCTCGGCCTGTCCTCGAAGCTGGCCGACTGCCAGGAACGCGACCCGGCGCTGGCCGAACTGTATATCGTCGAGGGTGACTCGGCAGGCGGCTCCGCCAAGCAGGGCCGCGACCGCAAGTTCCAGGCAATTTTGCCACTGCGCGGCAAGGTGCTGAACGTGGAAAAAGCGCGTTTCGAAAAGATGCTGTCGTCGGAGCAGATCACGACCCTGATCGCCACGCTCGGCACTTCGATCGGCCCGGACGAATTCAACGTCGACAAGCTGCGCTACCACCGCATCATCATCATGACCGATGCGGACGTCGACGGCGCCCACATCCGCACCCTGCTGCTGACGCTGTTCTACCGCCAGATGCCGCAGCTGGTCGAGCGCGGCCATATCTACATTGCCCAGCCGCCGCTGTACAAGGTCAAGGCCGGCCGTGACGAGCGCTACCTGAAGGACGACGTCGAAGAAGCGAGCTACATGATGATGGTGGCGCTGAACGGCGCCTCCCTGCTCCCGCGCGAAGGCGCCGAGCCGATCACCGGTGAAGCGCTGGCCGAACTGGTGCGCCAGTACAACCTGGCCAACGCCATCATGATGCGCCTGACGCGCGTGATCGACCGCGCGGCGCTGACCGCCATCATGAGCGGCGTGACGCTGGACATGGCGACGCTGGAAGCTGCCGAGGTGTCGGCCAAGGCAATGGAAGCGGCGATCAACGACCCGGCCGTACGCGTGGTCGTGCGCTCGGACGAGATCAGCGAAAAGCATTCCCTGCGCATCGAGCGCATGCGCCACGGTAACGTCTATGTGACGTCCATCGATGCCGACTTCGTGCTCAGCAACGACTACGCCGTGCTGGCCAACGCCGCAGCGACCTTCCAGGGCCTGATGGGCGAAGGCGCCATCATGCGCCGTGGCGAAGGCGAGAAGATGAAGGAATTCGCCGTGCGCGAATTCCACGAAGCGATGATCTGGCTGCGCGAAGAAGCCGAACGCGGCGTGTCGAAGCAGCGTTACAAGGGCTTGGGCGAGATGAATCCGGAGCAGTTGTGGGAAACCACGATGGATCCGACCGTGCGTCGTCTGCTGCGCGTGCAGATTGAGGACGCGATTGCGGCGGACCAGATCTTCACGACGCTGATGGGCGATGAGGTGGAGCCGCGCAGGAACTTTATTGAGTCGAATGCGTTGCAGGCGGGGAATATCGACGTTTGATTCGGGAATGCTGCGAAAAAAAGCCAACCGTCGAGGTTGGCTTTTTTTTGGCCTGCGACGTTCGGTTCTCATCGGGACTCAGATACACCACCAAAAGCTGATTTGACGTCGTACTCAAGGCTGGTCGAAGCTGGATTTAAGAGTCTGCGCTAGATGATTTTTTCCATCTTCCACTATATGTGATAAATTAAAACACTCTAATCTAATGTCGGGCACGCCTTTTCACAATGAGTCTAAGCCATCTACTGCGCACTGATCTCGCCTCAAGCATGCCAATTGAACAGGTTTTTCAAAAGCATATAATAGACGGACGTAGCTTCTTGTTTAATCAAGTTCTCAATAAATGTGACTGGGAGTATGGGCTTCGCGACGACTTGGCCCGAGCCCTCTGCATTAACATAAACGATATTGTAATTGTGGGCTCTTCAAAACTCGGATTTTCAGTGAAGACTCAGAGCTTCCGCGAGTTCGACCATGAATTTAAGCTATCAAAAAATCCAAGGAAAAAATCCGATATCGATATCGCCATAATTAACAATGTCTGCTTCGAAAAAATTGCAAAAGAAATCTTTTTCCTATCGCGCCATTTCGACAAGGAATGGACGAAAACGAATTGGAATAGCAATGACTTTTATCGCAGTGGCCGTGACCTGTTTGGACAGTATGCGGCGTATTTAGCAAAGGGATGGCTGAGGCCTGATTTACTGCCCACCATATATTATTCGACAGCCACGTGGAAAGAAACTGCAGAAACTTGGCGAAAAAAACTTGACGGCCGAAAAATATCGATCGGATTTTATGCAGATTGGTTTTACCTAAAACATTACCAAATGCGCAATTTGGAGCGACTCAGGTCTTTGATTAATGAACTGGAAATATAAATGAACGACGAAAAAGGTTTAGAGTTCAGCATACCCGCAAACAACCAGAAAATAATCGAGATCTATAACAAGCTGAGAAACAAGCAACTGAAAGTAAATAAAGACTACCAACGAAAATTGGTTTGGAAACGCACTCACAAAGAAAACTTCATCGACACAATACTGCACAATTACCCATTTCCAGAAATCTATTTAGCACCGGGAATACTTGATCAACAAGAACTAATACTTATCGACGAAATCGTTGATGGCCAACAACGGTTAACTACAATCCAAGATTATATCGAGGCGACGGATGTGTTCGCGCTCCCTTGTCGTGCGATACCAAAGTTTTCCGAACTTGGCAGTGAAGCACGTAAACGGTTCCTGAATTACGAAGTGTCGGTAAGATACTTGAAGGATGTTAGTCCAGAGCAGGTTAGGGAAATTTTCCAAAGGATAAATAAGACTGACTATTCCTTAAACACGACTGAGCGACTTCATGCGCAGTGGGGAGACAGCGAATTCGTTTGCTTTGCGAAGCAGCTAATCGAGCCGGATTTTGACTTGGAAAATGTTCTGTACGTAATTCCAGAACACGAAAGAAAAGAGTTCGTGGAATTTTTTCACGGCAGCGAAGAAGAAGAAGATGGAGTATTTTCGGAAACCGATATATCCCGGATGTACGCTCTCCAGTACATCATGACTCTAGTGGCAACACTGGAAAGCCAGGAATACTTCGCAAGGTACGAGAAACTTAAATTGTACATTGAGGGAAACAACGATAGTTTCGATCAAGGCCCAGACGTGAAAGATAGATTGCTAGCAGTCGTCCGTTTTATGCGTACGTTGCCAATCAAACGAACATCTAGATGGTACAAAAAAGCCAATCTGTTCTCCCTGATTGTCGAGCTGGACAAAATTGACCTCTCGCTGATCGATGCGATCAAGTTAGGTGAAGCATTGACGCAACTAGATTGGCGGGCAAGTGTTGCAGAACTTGGTCTCAATGCTCCTGAAAAAGTCGAACTATCCCCGATGGAGCAAAGGTACTTCAGCTACGCGCGCGAGGCCGTCAATCAAAAAACAGCTAGAGAGTTCCGCGGAAAATTTCTCGAGTCGATGATTAGAAAAGCCAAATTGGCAGACTAAAACGAGCCGCAGACAATAGAAGGTGGCCCTATCTGCGAGCTCAGTCTGCGCGTGGAAATTCAGAGTATCGGCCAACAGGTCACTTGGCTGACGATCCGACGGCGGTAACTGCATGGATGGGCAGACACGAAGTCGCTTGCGAAGACGAGTGTCAGTTTGTTCTGGTATGGATGTAGAGCGCACTCGCAGTTGACCTTGGACTTGACTGAACCTGTCGAGGACACCTAGGGACAACGAGTCCTATACTCAACGATCTCCGAAAAGAGCGGGCGTCATAACTGTAGACCCGCTTCTTGCCAGAACACCGCTTATGCACATAGTAACGTAGTGATTCCCTTAGACATGCGAAGACTCGGCAAGGGGCACGGGACCAAAGGAATCAGGCTCTGTGACGCTCGCCGGGCTCCTCAAACCCCTCTTTGATCAGCTTCGAGCGAATCGACCAGATCCGCTCGCATTCCTTCACTGACGGAACGAACTTGGGAATCCGGGTAGCAGACCGCAGCAGTTCCGTCTCGCGCACGTCGAGCATGGCGTTTGCGCTGCCCCACTCCCGCAATTCCTCCCACTGCGTCGGCCGGATGCCAAGAACAGCCGTCCGCGCAAAGACTCCATAACCCACCTGCTGTACTCCGCTGCCTTCAGTGTACTTTCGCGCGATCGGGTCGACCAGATCATCGAAGACCTGCTGGCTCAGCGGCACGGCGGCATCGCGTGCACGCTCCCAGCAGGCTTCCTGCTTGGCCCATTCCGTGACGTTTGCACGTGGACGTCCCGGATCGGTGAGGACCCCGAGCACAGCCTTTGCGGTAGCCGCAATCTGGTCACTGAGCGCTTCGGGAACACGTTGCGTATTCCATATCACGTCAAGATCAAGTTGACGCCCCTTCCCGCTCTTGAGCACCGTGAACTGGAGCACAGCGAGAGCGTAGGTGACGATATTGGCGCGGTATGCGCCTTGATACCAGGACTGGTCCCCGACGAGGCGTTCGGTATGACGGAACAGGATCGACATCGCAACCAGATTCCTGAAATAGAGTTCATCGAACGCGCTGTCGTTCTCGGTCCAGCGTTTCGCTAGCCAGCTCGCGAAGAAAACGAAGTTCTTCTGTGCGCCGCAGCTGACCTTGTGCGGCAGTCCCTTCCAGGTATTCTCGTACCTGGCGACATCGAGCTTCGTCAGCAGCTGCGATTTCGGGTTCACCGCGAGGAAGCGTTTTTTGCCGCCGCTGTCGAGGTTCTTTTGCTCGTTGACGTACTGTCCGCGCGACCGTTCGTAATACCATCGCGTCTGCTCTGCTCCATCGACTGCTGGTGCGATGACGCGTTCGGACAACTGTTCCAGCCGGTGGTGGTAAGGGTGGTTCGCGAAAAAGTCCGATTCGTTGACCTTGTTCTGGCTATTGGCGAATCGCGCGATCAGCGGTATGAGTTCGCCCGCGCGTGCCGGGGAGAGCACGGACAGCTTCATCTGCACGCAGACTTTTGACAGGTCGTGCCGGGCGCGCCATGCTGCCGCCAGCGACGCCGTGGTCTGACCACCATTGACGATCTGCAGATTGATCGCACTGACGATCCGCGAGGTGGCAGGATCGAATTCGACGGCCTCGGCAGTCGCCGCGATGCCGTTGTTATACGCGAAGAACATCTCCGGTTTCTCGGCAATGGTGACTTGGATGGCCGAGTTAATCTTTCCCTTCGTGCTAAGGAAGGATCGGACGTTCCCTTCAAGCAGGCGGCTTCCATGGCGCTCATAAATTTCAGCAAGGACTGGCCCCGCAATGGTGCAGAGGTATCCCTCGTAGTCGCCATCGGCAGAGCCGGCATGCAACGCAGGAATTCCGCTGCCACCGTCGGCGCAGAAGTCCACTTCCAGATCGTCACGTCCGCTGACGGATTCCGAAGCCCTATGGAAGCGCGCCGCATCCCACACATGCCGCTCCAACGTAATGCCCGAAAGCGCATCCTTTCCCGGAAGTTCGCCGCTGGTATCCGCCAGCCGGTCGGTGACCAGATACATCCGAATGCGCAGGATGCCGGGCTTCATGCGAACGATCTCCGCAGCGAGCCCGGCGACCGGGGTTCCTGCCAGCCTGCCGTCCCTCGACAGATCTCCGTCCAGCGATGCATCAAGGAATCTCTCCAGTGCGTCGAAACAGACGCACGCGTCATCGATTCCAAGATGCTCGATATCGACAGCGCCGGAAAAATCGGAAACCATCAGCGCCAGCGTTCCATCCATATCGTCGAACGCGTGGCCGTCGACACGCATCGGACCGCGTCCTGCAGCGGTTCCGTCAAACTGACAACGCTGGAAGTCTGCGAACTCCTCGGCGTCGGTCAGGCGTGCCGCCGCATCGTCGGCGAACATGGCAATTTCACTTTCTCCACTGGCCAGCACGTCGGCCTGTATCGATGCCATCCATTCTTCGCGAAACGCGGACAGGGCACGAAAACGTGATTGCAGCTCGACGCCTTGTTGCTGATCGAAGACACGCTCGATATCCACAACCTCGACGGCCACGGTCTTTCCCGCGATTTCGAGCGACGGCAGGAACATCGTGCCTGCACACATGTCGGTCAGCACGTGGATGCGCACTTGCGACATGCCGGGCCACGCACTGGCAATGGTGGAAATCAGTAGAAATGCATCGTGCGACGCGTCGACGTGCGCGCCCAGCGTGCCGCGGGCCGACATCTCGAGAAAACGGCCGCACTGCGTGGCACCATCGAGTGCGTCCTGCTCGCTGATGGACCGGGGCTCTTCATCGCCGCTGTACACGCTGACGAAGGCGTCCAGTCTGTCTAGCTCATCGGAAAGAGCATATCCGCTGAGCCGGAGATCCTGTTGGTCGACAGAAGCGAAGTAGCGGCATGACTGCGGATCGTAAGTGATGCCTCGTTCCGCCATGTGGCGAGCGAATACGGTGGTGAACGCGAGTTCGGCGAACTGGGGCGCTCCCCCCGTCGATGCGGCGTCGGCCGCCATTCTGTCGCGCACCTCGTTGTGCACGGCCGAGAGAAAATCCTTCAATATCATTCTTGCTCCTGGAACTGCGTTGTAGTGTGATCAGAGGACGGGACGTGCGCATGTCGCTGTCACTTCAGGGATGCTCTGATCCGGTGGCGACCATGGATGCGCCGACAGGATCTCCCAGCATTCCTTCTTCTTGGCCCATTCCGACAGCATTCGCCCGTTCGCTGTGCGGTGTAGTTTGTCGTTCACCTCGTCCGACCACGCGACGATCTGATTCCCGAGTTCAGTCGAAATGCCCTGCTTTTGCCAGATGGCGTCGAGATTGATCCGGTCTCCAAGCATCAGCGAAACGACCGCGACGGTATAAGCAGTCACGTTCGCCTTGAACGCCGGGAAACGGCTCTTCAGCAGGCGTGTCGCCGCCTTGAAGATGATCACTTTCGCGATCATGTGCTTGTACTCGGCAGCGTCCGGAAGAATCGGCGTCTCGTCGTCGGCCTGCATCACCTTTCTCATGAAGATCGGGAATGCCTTCTGTCCCCCCAGACTGACTAGATCAGGCAGCTGCATCCAGGCGCAAAGGTACTTGGCGAAATCGGTCTTGGTCAGCTTGCGGCTCGTCGGCATCGAGTCCTGCAGACGTCGGAGATCGGCTGACGATTTCGCCTCTCGATCGAGCATCACCTTGTAGCTGCCCGCTGCGCGCTCGTAGTACCAGCGCCCGACACCGTCCGGGCAGTAGGTTGTCAGGGCCAGCTTCTCCATCTGGACATGGAATGGCTTGTTCGCGTAGTGATCCGAACCCTTCACGGCGCTCTGCGAGTTCGCATAGCGGGAGATGTCGGCGATCAGCGCATCCTCGGAAAGTTCGTCCGACCGTCGCAGCACGATGATCTTTGCAGGAACACGCACCTTGCGAAGATCGACTCCGGCGAACTTCTTCTTGGTGAAAAAGATCGAGGCCATGGTCTGTCCGCCGTTGACGACCTGCATCCCCTTGAGCCACGCAATGCCCGGACTGCCGTCAGCAGCGCGCTCCAAGTGTGCTTCGTCCGCGACGATGACGACGCCGTTGTTGTACGCCATGAACCGCTCCGGCTGATCCCGCAGCGTGTCACGGATTCCCCTGTTGACCATGTTGGTCTGACTGAGGAATGAACGCACATTCGCCTCAAGGATGCGCGGGCCGTATTTCTCATAGAGGAAGCGCAATGCCTCGCCGGGGAACACGGTCATCGCGTAGTCATATTCCGCTTCGCTGTCCGACACCCAGACACACGGAAGGGATCCTCCGCAGACATCGCTGAAATTCACTACCAGTTCGTCCCGCGGCTTTCCGCCTTGCCAGTGATTGAACAAGCGTTCGATGTCCATCACCTCGAGCTTGACCGTCTTGCCCTGGATCTGGCGTGCCTGGAAATTGCGAGTTTTCGCCTTGCGGTCGGTGAGAACGTAGATGCGGATCTGGTCGAGGTCCGCGTACGCCTTCTCGATCGTCTGAACCAGTGCAAAAGCATCGTGCGATTCGTCCATTTTTGTGGACAGCGTGCCCGACACGCACTGGTTGAGGAAGCGTGAGCACTGTTCCGCCGCGCGGGTAGTCTCGGAATCCGGAATTCCCACCAGTTCGTCGCATCCCTCGTACAGACTGACGTACAGGTCGAGCTGGTCGACGTCCTCTGACAGCGCGTAGCCGCTGAGCTTCAATATTCCTTCCCCTACTCGAGCAGAATAGTGGCAGATCTCGGGTTCGAAGGTCATGCCGATATCGGACATGTGTCGCGTGACCACCTCAGTGAAAACCAGCTCGGCAAACGGTGTTTCTCCTCCAGGTTCGGCAGCGCGTGCCGCCATTTCCTGCCTTACGTCATGCTGCGTCTGGTGCAAAAAATCGATGAGTTCCATACTCAGATGGCTCCGGTCATATTGAGGACATGTTCGATCGTGGCTGCGGGAACATCGGCCGCGTCCAGATCGATTTCATAGCGGGCGTGGCGGATGGCAGCGGGCACGTTCGCGGCGACGAGGCGTGGAAAGGTCTCGCCGACACGCAGGAATCGCCCTTCCGACACCGTCAGACAGCGGGTGTAATGTTCTGCATGCGCGTCCACGAACCCGGCATGCAACAATGCGTTCTCGAACAGGGCCGCAGCGGCAGGGTCGCTGTCGAGCACACTGCGCAGCGCCGCCACCCTGGCGGCAAGCGACAGACCGTCTGCCCCTGCGGCGAAGCGGCAGCCGAAAAGGAACAGCGGCTGCCGAACTGAATCATCCAGCTGCGCCAAGGACATGATGGTGACCGGGAAGCCGTCGTGAGCCAGCGTGCTCTTGACCTCGATTGCACCCGACCCGACCTCGAAATCCTGGAGGCCATCATGCGGCCCACGCCAGCCTTCGACTGCCGCATGCAGATCCAGGCCAGCGGCGATAAGGCGCTCAAGACATACAAGCTCGCCGCTCAATCCCAGTTCGGCTTCAGCGCTTAATGCTCCCGAGCTCCTGCTCATGAATTGCTGCCATGCCCGAATGCGGCCAAGGAAAATCTGCATTTTTCGCTGATGCGACGACTCTGCGTTTGCCGCGATTGCTGCCACGACATCGGTCACCATTCTCGAGAACAGTTCGATGCCGCCCTCCTCCTGACGAACCAGCGCAAGCCATTCGCCGGGCAGTCCTACCGAAGCGCGTTCCACGCGAAAGCCAGCTGCGGCCGGCAGCATCGACGGTGCAGGCAGCGCGACTGATGAGAACCCGATAATGATAGCTTCACAGTTTTCCGGGAACCGCCGAGCTGCGTGGAGACGGCCCCCTGCCAGTCCCGAAATCGGAATGGAGCGCCAACCACCCTCGCCATGCGAGTCGCTGGCGAGAGCCCGCCAGGCAGCTAGTACTTCCTCGTTAATCAGCGGCGCCATATTCCTGTTCCCAAAGGACGTTATTGACCTTGTATTCGACCTTTGTACCGGAACGGCTTCCAGGGAAGCTGATGCCAAAAGCGACGACAGGCGTTAGTGTCAGTGGCGCAACATCCTTAATCTCTGGATCAAGGAGGTAGACGAGCAGCACGCCTCGCTCCGGATGAGCCTGCACGCCCGGAGCACCATGCCCCCTAACTCGGCGAAGAATTGGTCCGCTCGGGACCTCTGGCTCGCTCTGATTCTTCAGGCTGGCAGGGTCTTCCTTCCAGATGCTTCTCGTTTCGGCCAGCGCGGCCATCCAAGCCTCGATACCGAGGTCGATGCCCTCGTCCTTGGGTGAAAGGAGGCGACCGATCGACTGACGGTCCTCAGTATGTGATTTCACTGCGCGCTTCGCGCGCTGTACCGACACGCCGGCAACGTCGATCGGATTGTCGGACTGGCCGCCACCGATCACCGCCACCGTCCACTCGGTCAGTTCATTTGCCTTTACCATCGACACGATAAATTCGCGCAGCAGAAGGCTATTCGCCTTCATCGCCTCCGGATGCGTGCTGTATGCACCGAGGAAATCGATGACGTAATCATGCGGCACCTTCTCCCACAGCACACCGTTCCAGCGGTCGTCCGGCCCGGGGCGCTTCTGTACCGGATTTTTCGTGCCTTGGCCCATGATGGCGACCAGTTCCTTGAATGCCGTGAAGTTGGAGTCGATTTGCTGTTTCCGCCGATGCAGTGCCACGGTTTCTATGACGTGTCCGCTGAACGACAGGAACAGGCTCTTCGCGGAGCGCATCTTCAGGCGCGAGGTGACCATCAGCACGGGGTGGGACACAACCTTCAGGCCATAGTCGCGCGGGGTGCCGCCGCTTTCCACCATCATGTCGAACTCGTCGCGCAGCTCCTCGGATGCGTCGGCAATGTGCTCGAACCATTCGACCAAGTCCGAAGTGGTATAGAGTCGGCAAAGATCAAGATAGCCCGGGCGGTAGCCGAACCAACGCCCCATCTGCATGAGCGTGTCGTACATCCGCGAAGCACGCAAGAAGTAGCTCGTGCACAGTCCTTCCAGCGTCAGTCCCCGCGCCAGCTTGTCGCCTCCAATTGCGATTACCTTCAGCCCATCAGCGGTTTCAGTGTAGTCCAGCACGTCGCCAGCTGTGCCATTGATTACCCGCACGCTGATCTCGCTGACCACGAGCGGCAGAACCTCAGCGATTTCTCCCCAAGTGCTGAAAGTGAAGGGACCTGCGTCGGGCACCTTTTCCGCCATCTCTGCCGTAGTAGGCTCGAAATCAGTCGCCCACAGACCGGCCAGCCTGTCCAGAACCGGCTGATGTCCTATCCGTCGCGACAGGCGCTGATCGATGGAGCGCACGTATTGTTCGACGCGTGCGTGGACTTCGAGCTGAACTGCATTGAAGCGGGTAACGTGAACCAGCATCGAACTGTGCTGTGCTTTCTGTCCGCGGACGTGGCGCGCGGCACAGGACAGGATGAACGCGTCAATGGCTTCGCGCAGGGAGGCTGGCAGAGCGCTTTCATCGGCATCCGACGGAACGTGGGTATTCTTGTGTCCAACCGGCATCCAGCCAGAACGCCCATCCTTGCTGCAGTGATCGTCGACGGTGCGCACAAGCGGCAGGCTGCCCTGACGCTCATCACCATTGTAGAGACCGAAAACACGCGCCGGGCCAATATAGTTGGAAGGCGAACCAAGATTGTGAATGAACGCAGCTGGGAAAAGGTCTGGCCCGGCCTCAGCTGTCGTCCCACGCTCGTGAATGAAAATGTTGGCAAACGGCGTGGCCGTATATCCGACATAGGCCTTGCGATGGAACGCATGCAGGATCCGCCGGATAAGGCCATTGATCGCCGTGGGTTGGTGATCCTCGTCCGCCTTGCCGTCGGCATCGAAGACCTGCGCCCCGGTATCGACGGAGGCGTGATCGGCTTCGTCGTCGATGATCATGAGAGGCAGGTGCGTGACGACCTTGCGGCCGGTCTCTGGTTCCACCGCGTCGGCAACATGCGTCTGAATCCAGCGCAGCAGTCTGGCCAGCACGGTCTTGTTCTTCTTCACGACAAACAGCCACGGGAGTGCTTCCGGCGTTACCCCGAGATTCTTGACATTGCTGGCAATGAAGTCGCCCTTTTCCGTTCGGTTGGTCGCGTAGTTCGGCCGGATTGAAGGATCTTGGTCAATGGTGCCAACGCCGATGAGACGCATGCCTTCGGCAGATGGGTTGGTCTCGAATCCAAGGAAGCCCTCGTCGAGGCGCATCTGCGTCTGCGTACGCAGGTTGTTGTGCATGCCGGCGAGGACGATGATGATCTTGTAGCCGGCATCGGCCGCCTTGCAGATAAGGCCAGTGTAATTGCCGGTCTTGCCGGACTGAACGTGGCCGACCACGAGGCCGCGGCGGTCCCAAGGTCCCTTGCGCTGGGGGTCTTCCAGCATGCCCAGAATGCGGTCGGACGACTTGTCGAGACCGTCAACGGCCTCCCATGCCATGCGGGCCTCCTGAAACTCCCGGTATCGCTGCCAGTAACGCCAGTCATTTTTGCGCTCGGGCGTCAGCCACGGCACATGTCCTTCGTTATTCTCGAGCCAACTGTCCTGGCTACGCCACACGCTGAACCGGCGGATCAGCTCGTCCGACACCGCGTCGCGATCGAGGCCTTCACCCCAGCGCTGGTTCATCATCAGCACCAGCGCGATCTTTTCCGCGATCAGTGCGGGCGTGATGGCGCTCTTGTCGGGTTCATTGAACAGCAGCTCTTGCACGATCTTGATAACGCTCGCCTTGTTGGCTTCGACTTGTGACGTCATGGTTTCTTTTCCAGTTCGGGAGGCTGGTCGGGCAGCGAGCCCACCAGTTCAGGGTAATTCTGAAATGGCTCGGATAGCAGAAGACGACTGCGGGCCATGGCCGGCGACATGCCCTTGAGCAAAACCATGTTTCGGTACATGACCATCAACACCTCGGTGACTGCTGCAGGCGGTTCGCCGGAAAAGCTCGTGCGCGGAGTCTCCCGGTTTTCGGCCGTATCGAGCCAGATCCGCTGAACCGGTACGGTCTCCTCGATCACACGCAGCATTGCCAGCACCTGGGGGGCCAGCGCGCGCGCGTCGTCAAGCACGGCGCGCACGGCGGGATGGTCGGTGTCGATGCGGTAGCGCATTCCGCCCGAAAACTTCTGCGAACGCCATACCTGGCTGACCTCTTCGCCGTTTCGGTTTCGAGGAGCCTGGCCACGCAGTGCGAAGGCCTTGCGTGCCCTGCTGCGCGTCTCGTCGGCAAGCCTTGCGAGCCAAGCGCGGACCTCCACCGGCGGCCTGGCAGTCGATTTCCGGATGTCGATTTTCCACGCTTCATCGGCCGAGTTAGGTATATCGAGACGAATGCGGGCAAGTCGGTGTGCCTCATCCTTGGTCCACCCACGTCCCTGGCCCAGCCCGAGCCAGCTCCCTGCCACCAGCAGGCGCTGGTTGCGGTAGACGTAGAAGCCCTGCTGTGCCGTCCAGCCGTCCGGCCCCTGCGCTGACTCGTGCTCCTTTGAGGTGAGCCGATCCTTGTGCGGGAGGACGTGACACTCCACTTCCACTCCGGGCATTCCGGGAAACGACGCCGGCGGTGAATGCCATGGCTTGGCCGGATGACCAGACAGAAACGGATCCCAAGGGCTGATCGCCTTGCCAGCAATGCGCAGCCGGAGACGAGGGCGCGCGCCCTCGAGATAACGGTGGAACACCATCGCCAGATGCCGCTCGACCCGGTCGATCATGTCGAGAAAATCCTGCTCGCCGTAGCTGTCCGTGACGACGCGATCAAGGACCTCCCACAACACCAGGGTGCCATGCGAACGGTTATCGAACTGTTCGACCAACTCGCCAGCACTGTCGTGCGGCCCTTCCAGCAAATGCCAGCCATCGCCTTCGCTGGCGGCCAGGACATCGAGATCCCAGCGAAGGCATTGCAATCCGTCCAGCCCGACCGATGCGACGGTCAAACGTCGGCACTGCGAGAAAGAGGCAGTCTTCAAGCCAAGACCAAATCTGCCGAGGTCATTTTTGTCCCGGCGGTCCAGCGGGTTCTTTTCCCCGAGGCGCATTGCACAGTCCAGCTCAACGGCGCTCATGCCCCCGCCGTCATCCTCTATACGGATACGACTTTCCTTGCCATTCCATTCGAATGTCAGCTCGACATTTTTTGCTCCGGCAGCGATGCTGTTGTCGATGATGTCGGCAAGCGCCGTGGCGGTGCTGTAACCCAGTCCGCGCAGCGCTTCGATCATGGCGACCGCGCGCGGTGGCGCGTGGCGGAATCCGTTCTTTTTCATTGTTCTTTTCAGTCAGTCGTTTGACGGAAGATGGGTGCATAGGGCGCGAGCACCTCTATACGGGATGTGTGCCGGAACTTTGACAGGACCTTGGCTTCAATCTGCCGGATTCGCTCACGGGTAACACCGAACTTCTGTCCGACTTCTTCGAGGCTCTTGCCGCCGGCTCCATCGAAGCCGAAGCGCGCGATGACTACCTCACGCCCCCGCTCGTCGAGTTCGGCAAACATGCGCGCGATCGCGGCCGTCAGGCTGCGGTCGCAAGACGTCTGCGAGGGGTCGGAGATCGGATCAATGATGCTTGAGGGATCTGGCGTGTATGGCTCGAGGCCGGGCCCGCAATCGTCGAACGACACGACTCCGATGTCGGAACGAATGATCCGCTGCACCTCCCGCAACGACAAGGAGAGGTGGTTCGCAATCTCCGCGGCGCGAACCTCCGCTGCACGCCCGTATTCCAGCTCGCGCCGCGCACGATTCACAATATTAATTTTGTCGCCTTGGTGAACAGGTACTCGGATGATGCGCGAGGTATCCTGCACGCTTCTGCTAATGCCCTGACGTATCCACCACGTCGCATACGTCGAAAATTTGAAACCACGCCGGAAGTCGAAGCGCTCGGCCGCGCGCATGAGACCGATGTTCGCTTCCTGAATCAGATCCTCAAGCGGCAACCCGCTGTAGCGATATTTGTGGGCGAGCGAAATTGCGAGACGAAGATTGGCAGTCACAAGGCGGTCACGTGCGGTCTCGTACGCGGCAATGGACGATGTCAGGACATCGGCAGCGGTTCGCTCAAGACGACCTGCGCTCTCGAGCATCCCCTCCAAGTCGGTCGCAGTCGGCCGCGGCACTGCCGCATCACGGCCGTTTTCCGGTGCGTCGTTGCGGACGGACTGCACATATGAACGAAAGTCGCCCTGCACTCCATCACCGCTGTCCGGTGCTTCATCAGGTTCGACTGGCTCGACATCCTCCGGCCCTTCATCGCCCTCCTCCAGTTCCTCGGGGGTCCCGCTTTCAATCTTCCGTGGAGAGAAGACGAGCCAATCGCGCTCGGGCAACGAAGCGAGGACGCGGGTTAACGCCCCAAGCGCACTGTCCATCTGCCGCCCCAGCCTTTCCTCATCTTCCCGCTTGATGAGGTCGTATCGGCGAGCTTCGGTGAGATAAAAGTGAACAGGTTCGCGAAGCTGGGTGAGATCCTCGCCCAGCATGTCCAGCGCGTCCGCAAGCTCGACATCACCAGCATCCGGATCCACTCTTGGAAGTGGCAGGCCGTCGCATTCGATCAGGACGCCGAGATCGTCGAGAATACGTTCCACGACTTCCTGCGCACGTTCGAGTTCCGGGGCGCAGTCTGCCTCGAGTGCATGTTGAAGATCGTCAGCTAAAACATAGCCATCGCGCAGCCCGCCCGCGATGAGGTATTCGATTGCGGCCAGATCCTCCAGCTGAAGAGAGGTCTGCGCTACACGAGCTTCCGGAAGATCGAATTCGATAGTCGACCAGTCGGTTTCGTCACTGACCCTGCGATGCTCGGAAATCCGCCGCTGAGCTTCTCTTGCCGCTGCCACGCAGCTTGCGTCATGAGCAGGCGCACTGACGGTCTCGTCAGCAGCCCATCCGTTCAGGTCTTCGACGCATTCGACCTCCTCGGCATCCACGCTCTCTACCAAGATGGCGTCGACAGACGCCACGAGCACCTCCTCAGCACTGCCGTCGCCTGTCTTCGGCTGAACTGTATTAACAGGCGCAGACTCGTCCGGAAAGCCTTGGAAGAGGAGAGGATCACGAATGCCGACAGCATCGGGCGCGCGAGCGTCAGACGACGCTGCTGGCGCGAGAACCGCAGCAAGGGTAAGGTGGCCGTGCTCAAGCGCCAGCTCCACTGCCGTCCTGCCGCCCGCGCTCAGCAGCGACGCATCAGCGCCAAGGCTGATGAGTTTTGCACAGGATGCCAGTTGGTTGTGAATCGCCGCGATCATGAGCGGAGTCAGACCCGCAGCATCGCGTCCGTTGGGCGATTCCCCACGAATGATGTGCAGCGCGATAGCTTCAACGGCTCCGGACTTCAATGCAAGCCGAAACAGAGGACTGAGCTTCTTTGCTGGCTGCATCATTGCCGTTCCGATTTCACCGACAGGAGAAAGAAACGGAGAACGATCACCGGACGGTCGTAACTGGACATTCAATGATGCGCTTCAAGATGAGTCAGGAATATTTCTTCCCATTATTACTCATTTTCCTGGAGCCAAAACTAACGAATAGTCACCGAAGCGATTTTCGAGCGTAAATTATTTTCCTCTGGGTTCGAGCTAGGTGCACAGGCGGGCATTCTCTGGAGCGTCCTGTACCCACAAATCCTGTTGCGCAGGCGCCGACGTCCCTGCATCGCCGCCCCGCAGCAAGGCAAAGACGATGTCTCCAATTTTTTTGGCAAGGAGAGGAGGTACGGCATTTCCGACCTGATGGAACTGCTCAGTCCGGTTTCCCTGGAAAAAGTAGTTGTCGGGGAAGGTCTGCAATCTCGCCGCCTCCCGCACCGTTAAACTCCGGCATTGCCTTGGGTCATAATGGATGAAGTAATGGCCATCTTTGGAGATGTGACTGGTCACGGTCGTGGCCGGACGCTTTCGCAACTGGACCCGGAAT
The DNA here is from genome assembly GCF_056680575.1 of Telluria sp. AIW5. Taxonomy (NCBI): domain Bacteria; kingdom Pseudomonadati; phylum Pseudomonadota; class Betaproteobacteria; order Burkholderiales; family Oxalobacteraceae; genus Telluria; species Telluria sp. AIW5. The sequence goes on from NZ_CM155289.1 coordinate 593,749, forward strand.
CGATCCGAGAATTTTCCGGTCTCCCAATTCTCATGGTTTGGCCGCAGTCCTTGCAGGGAAAACTCGCCGTGCCCCTTTGGCGACCATCCGAATGCAGATGCGAACGCAGCCGCGTACGCATAGCGGCGCAGGTCCGTTCGCATGTGTCCGCGCGCGTCATGGTTCAGCCATACTTGGAGCCGAGGGTCGTGATACCAGCCATCAAGTAGTGCTGCATTGTCGTCGTCCGTTCCCAGCTTGCGCAACTGATTACTACCGGTACCAAGTCCACGCGCAATCGCTCTTGAGGCGTCCTCAAGCGCTTCGCGCAGCTCGGCTTGAGATTGCTTCGCTCCGACCTCTCGAGCCATTTCGCCGAAGTGATTCGATACGACATCGGCCCAGCTCTCGCTCGAGTCCGGCTCCTTGCTGAGCCGGCTACGCAGCCGAGGCAACGCGCCAATGACCTGCTCGACCGTAACCTCGGGCGCTCTTTCGATCTGGCCAGGAGTGCCGAGGCCAATATCGTCGCGCACGCCGATGAGAATGACACGGTGCCGCGCTTGGGGAATCCCGTGTTGCTCAGCCTTGATCACGAAATCGTGCACGTCTATTTTGCGCGGCGAGTCCTTGGCCGAAAAGCTGGTGGCACAGGTCAGCGAGTGAATGCGATATCCGCTCCCGGAGGACGGCATGTCCATTGCCTTGTCCGGGTCCGAAAGATCCTGAAGAATTGTCTCGAAAATCTTTTTCCCACCTACAGTCGCAGTAAGGATGCCCTTCACGTTTTCCATCACAAATACCGCAGGACGGTACTTCTGGATGATCCTCAAATATTCCTTGTAGAGGAAATGACGATGATCGTCTTCAGCGCGGTACTCGACCTTCCCTCGGTTGCGAGCGCGTCCAACTAGTGAATATGCCTGGCATGGCGGGCCGCCGATCAGCACCCAAGGCGTGTTCGGCCCTAAATCATGGTCCGAAATCCGCCTGTCCAGCTCTTCGTTGTCAGCCGCCTTGCCCAGCTCGAGCTGTCGCGCTTCCTCTCCCGACTCTACCCATGCGTCGTGGTTTGTATCGTCGTAGGGAAGCTCCGACTGCCCATTGCAGAATCGGTAGTAGGAGTCGAGCGCATTTTCATCTCGGCGCTTGAGCAGACGATAGAAAGCCCGCAGGCGAAGCGTACTGCGCGCAGAGGAAGTCATTTCTGCCGATACAATTATCCTGAAAGGATCATCTTTCACCGACGAGAATCCCTCGCCAAGACCTCCGGGTCCGGCAAAGAGATCGACGATGGGAATATCACCCGTAAAAATGGATTGCGGTTCGATGAGCAACTTTGCCTAACGTGAGAGCTTGCGTGGGGGCGTAGGATACCAGGAAAAATGGATGTAGTCGATGTAGCCACGCGGTCGAGAATGATGGCCGGAATTCGGTCGAAAGACACGAAACCCGAGATGACGGTGCGAAAATACCTCCATGCGAAGGGCTTCCGCTACAGGCTCCACACCCGTGACCTTCCCGGGTCTCCGGACTTGGTTTTGCCTAAATACAAGGTCGCTATTTTTGTCCACGGCTGTTTCTGGCATCGGCATCCCGGTTGCCGATATACAACAACACCGGCATCGAACGTCGAGCACTGGAATCAAAAATTTAGTGTGAACGTAGAAAGAGACACCCGAAAGCAGGCAGCACTCGAAGCGGCAGGTTGGCGAGTGATTGTGGTCTGGGAGTGCGAACTTCGCCGAACTGCACAGGAAAGGCTCGAACGACTGTGCGACGAGATTACTGCCCTTGGCATCTTTAATGACGCTTTTGTTTCTTGATGCCCGAATGAGGGGGCAACCATGAGGCAGTGCTTGCATTAACCCAGCATTGCGACGCTAACTATTATCGACCCGTCGTCAGCTGCTGTGCATCGAACGAAAGCACCGCTGCGGAACTGCTGCGCACGCCAGCTATGCGCCCAAGCGGAGCTTCTGCCCAACGGAAGAATGCTGCACCGCCAGCCAAGCTCGCCACCCACGCAACCACAATCCCAACCGCCTGCCACTCCGTATCCGCCGGCACAAACCGCGTGAACGCCGCATTCACCACCAGACACACCGGAAAGTGCACCAAGAAAATCGAATACGAGTTCTTTCCCAGCCAATTCGCCACCGCCCATCCCGCCCCTGACTGAACCCTCACCCGCCCCAGCAACATCAGCACACACGCCACACTGAGCGCCACCGCAATCCGGCTCCTGAAATCCAGCGTCAACGCCGCCAGCGTCGGCACCGCCATCATTAAAAACAGCAGCACCACCGCCCACGGCTTGCGCGCCGGATCGCCCGCCCACCAGGCCAGCATGCCCAGCCCATAGCTGCCAAAGAAATACGGCGCCCACACATCCCAGTCGGCATCGAGGTTGAAGTAGAACAGCGAGGACACGACGACCACCGTCATCACGACCGGCACCAGCCACGGCCGGTCCAGACCGCCAGACAGGCGCCCGCATAGCCACAACAGCAGCGCCGCCCCCGCGTACAGCTGGAAATCGATGGCGACATACCAGGCCCCGGCAGACAGCGATTCGTAACCGAGCATGCTGTGCAGCAGCAGCACGTGCGCCGCCAGTTGCGTCACGCTCGGCGCGCTGGAGATCGAGTCGTGCGTCATCCAGGCGGACGCGATGGCGGACGCACCGGCCGCGAGCAAAGTCGCGATGACAAAGGGAGGAGCCAGTTTGGTATAGCGCCGCCACATTGCGGAAAGTGGATTGCCGGACCTGGCGAGACCCTGCGGTGCCAGCGATTTGGCAGCAAGAAAACCACCGATAACGAGGAAGATCTGGACGGCGATGCGGGCGTCACCGGCGAGCCAGTCGAACAAATCCGGCGCCAGCGGCCGGGCGTGGTCGGCCATCGGGCCGTAGAACGCCAGGTGATGCAGCACGATCAGCTGCGCGGCGCCTGCCTTCAACAGATTGATGAGACCGAATTGTGTGTGCTGCGCGCCCGCTGCTGGGGCCACTACGCGATTCCCTGCTGCCATCCACATCCCGACAATATCTTCAACAACGCTTTCCGGCGCGAGCGCAGCGCATTGCTGTCGATCGTGCCGGCCGGGGCGCCATCATAGCCGAGCTTGCAGAAGGGTTACCACGCGTTAGGTGAGCAAATGTTTCAGGATCGATGGTAGTTACATCCGGTCCAGCAGCTGCAAAGCCGCCCGATCACTCATCACCAGCACCAGTTTCAGTCTCGCCCGCGTCATCCCCACAAACAGTTTACGGAGCACGAGATCGGTCATATCCTCGAAATCGATCTCCGTAAAAATCAGCGCCGGCGCCGACTGGCCCTTGAAGCGATACACCGATTCCGCCAGCAACCCGCCCTCGCGAAACACGGGATTACCGAACAGGTCATACGACCCCGTGAACGATTTCAAGGTATGCGCGTCGCTCAGTTTATCCAGGTTGAGGATCGCTGATTTCTCCCGCCCGCGGAAGGAACAGATCGCGATATCGTGCCGCCCAAACCCGGCCGCAAGACAGGAGGTCACCGCACGCCGGGTCTGGGCCAGCATCGCCTCCGTATCGCCTTCCGGATACGTCAGCTCCTCGATGTCCGCGCCTTTGAACGGACTGCCCGCCTCCACCGGCTCGCGCGCGGCGCCCATCGATTTGAGCATCTGCACGATCTGGCGCGGGCTGCGGTAGTTGGTGTCGGAATGGAGTTTCACCCAGCCCGGCAGCGCCACCATCTGCTTGCCATATAAATTCTGGTCCGGGTCCTCGAGCCAGATGGCGCGCCCGCCCGGCTTGACCATGGCGAGCACGATGTCGCGCCAGCCGGTGGAAAAATCCTGGCCTTCGTCGACGATCAGCACGTCGTACTGCCAGGTTTCCGGCAGCGCGACATCGGCCAGCGCCTTTTCGATGTCGTTCCAGACGTCGGGCGAGGAATAATCGGGCGTCACGTCCTGGGCGCGCATCCAGGCGTCGCACAGCATGTGGAAAGTGGAGACGCGCCCGCCCGGCGGCACGAGTTTCTCGATGTGGTCGGCCAGCGGACGGTTGAAGCAGACATATAAAGGGCGCAGCCCGGCGTCGATCGCGGCCTGGTATTCGGCCAGCGCCAATTGCGTCTTGCCGCTGCCGGCGGTGCCGACCACGCGCAGGCGGAAGGGTTCGAATTCGAGGCGGCGCGCCCAGGTGGCCAGGCCGCCGGAGAGGCGCGTCACCATCTGCGTGGCCGAGCCGATCATCGAGCTGGGGTCGGGCCGCAGGCTCAGGGTGTCGCCGAGGAAGCGCGTGACCTTGTCGAATTCGTCGGTCTTGTCGGTGATGGGCAGCGCCTCGCGGATGACTTTTGCGAGGCGTCCCTTGCTCGTCGCGTCGATGATGTGGCGCGGGTCGATGCCGGCCAGGTTCGGGTCGCGCACCGTGTAGTCGGGGGCGTACAGCAGGTAGTCGATCGACAGTTCGCCCTGGTAGCGGCGCGTCAGGCCTTCGATCGTGTGCAGGATGTGGGCGCGTATCTTTCTCGGCTTGCCCTGGAAGTTCTTCAGCAGGCCGTCGGGGGTCTCGTTGAGGAAGCCGGCGACCTGCTCGATCAGCAGCATGCGCCCGTTGGGGGCGACGATGATGAAGTCGACGTCGCCGTAGACGGAAAACCCCCGTTCAACGTTGGTCCAGTGCACGCCGTGGTAGATGCTGTAGGGCGTGTCGGAGAGCCGCTGCTCGAGCAGGGCCAGCGTTTCGATCTCGCGGGAAGCAGTGCCGGTGACGGACATCTCGCGCCAGCCGGCAGGATGGATTTGGGCCATGATCGACGCTTCGCAGATGATGAAGATGACAAGATTGTAAGGCTGTTCATGGGAAGCAAACACACTATTGAACGGCGAGGCGCGCGCGAGCCGCCCGACAGCGCGGCGGGCGTGGTGGGCAGCCCTGAAAACAGGCCCCGCGCCCTGGCGAACAGCCGGGTTGGCATTGGTGCTAGACTGCTGGCGCCGGCGATGTCCTGCGCCGGCGTCCATTAACGATCGTCCACGCCCAGCACTGCCCCCGATGCGCGAATCAAGCCTCTTCAATAACCTCACCGCCAATTCGGTCGTCACCGTCGCCTGCTTCCTGGGCCTGCTGTATTTCGGACGCGACGTGCTCGAACCGCTGGCGCTGGCGACGGTCCTCAGCCTGGTGCTGGCGCCGCTGATCCGCTCCCTGCGCCGCATCGGCCTGCCGCGCCTGCCGGCGACGCTGGTGTCGGTGCTGCTGGCGGGAACCTGCGTGATCGGCATCGGCACCATCCTCGCGTTCCAACTGGTGGCCGTCACGCGCGACCTGCCGGAATACCGGGCCGCGATCCGCTCCAAAATCGAACGCGTGCGTGAACTGACGGAACGCCCGTTCGCGCGCCTGGAAGCCGAACTGAGTGCGGTGACGCCGCAGTCGCCGATGCCGCCGCTGCCGCCGGTCACCGTGCGGCGCGGCACGCTGACCACGGGCGCGAATCAGCCGCTGCCGGTCGAAATCCGCGCCCCGCGCGCCACCACCCGCGACACCCTGGCGCGCCTGTTTTCCATGACCTGGGGGCCGATCGGCGAAGCGGGCCTGGTGCTGGTGCTGCTGGTGTTCATCCTGCTCGAACACGAATCCCTGCGCGACCGCGTCATCCGCCTGGCCGGCCAGGCCGAGATCAGCCGCACGGTGCGCGCCCTGTCCGATGCGACGCGCGGCGTTTCCCGCTTCTTCCTGTCGCAGTTCGTCGTCAACCTCACCTTCGGCACGCTGATCGGCGGCCTGCTGTGGGCCTTCGGCGTGCCGCACGCTGCGCTGTGGGGCGCGCTGTCGGGCCTGCTGCGCTTCGTGCCCTACCTCGGCATGATGGTGGCGGGCGTGCTGATCACCGTGTTCGTGGCCGCCATCGATCCGGGCTGGACGATGGCGCTGTCCTGTCTTGCACTGTTCGTCGCGCTCGAGCTGATGGTGGCGAACGTGGTCGAACCGAAGGTGTACGGGCACAGCTCGGGCCTGTCGCCGCTGGCCGTGATCGTCTCGGCGCTGTTCTGGGGCGCGATGTGGGGTCCGGTCGGGCTGCTGCTGTCCACGCCGCTGACCCTGTGCCTGGTGGTGGCCGGGCGCCACGTGCGCGCGCTGGAACCGGTAACGATCCTGCTGGGCGACGTGCCGAACGTGAACGGGGCCCAGCGCTTCTACCAGCGCGTGCTGGCGGGTGAGACACACAGTATCATTTCCGACGCGCGCAGCTACCTCGGCCGCCACAGCTTCGCGCGCTATTGCGACCAGATCCTGCTGCCGGGAATCGCCATGGTCGCCGCGGAACAGCGCACCGGGCAGCTCGAAACCGTCCAGGCGGCGCACATGCGCACCACGATCGCCGATGTCGCCGCGATGCTGACGCCGGTATCGAACCAAATCGGCCGCAACCGCCGCCGCAAGGGCCGCGTTTCGCTGCTCGACGCGAACGTCGGCGCCCATTTGCGCAAGATGCGCGAAGCGCGCCTGGGCCGCTGGCAGGGTTCGCTCGACGTGCCTTCGCACTCCATCGTGCTGTGCGCGGGCCTGGGCACCGAGCGCGACGACGTGCTGACGGAGCTGCTGGTGCGTACCCTGCGCGAACTCGACGTCGACGCGCGCAGCGTGGTGGTCGGCGCCGACCAGGACACGCCCGGTCCGGACAAGGCCGACCTGATTTCGACCGTGTTCATCACCTACCCGGTCGAATCGATGCTGGAACAGTGGCAGCGCGTAGCCGACGAGCTACGGGCAGGATTGCCGAACGCATTATTGGTGACGATCCGCCTGCCCTTCGGCGAGACGGCGGCCAACCAGACGGTGGTGCAGGAGCATGTCGACATGGTGCTGCGCTCGTTCGAGGAGAGCCTGGCCTTCGTGGTCCCGGAGCGCGCCGCGCAAGTCTGAAGCGCAACAGTCAGCAGGCAATTACCCAGCCTGTGTATGATGGAAACATCATGCGCTACCGCCTCGCCATTTTCGATTTCGACGGCACCCTTGCCGATTCGTTTCCGTTCTTTCTCAGCGTCTTCAACCAGATCGCTGACGAGCACGGCTTTCAGCGCGTCGACCTGGCGCACATCGAGCGCCTGCGCCATTACGGCACGCGCGAGATGATGCGCCACGTCGGCATGCCGGCCTGGAAGCTGCCGCTGGCCGCCGCCAGTTTCAAATCGCTGATGCGCGAAAACGCCGGGCAGGTGCGCCTGTTTCCGCAAGTCGATGCCGCCCTGCGCGAACTGGCGCGCGGCGATGTCAAACTCACCATCGTCTCCTCGAATGCCGAAGACAACGTGCGCCAGGTGCTGGGACCGGAACTGGCTCCGCTGATCAGCCAGTACGAATGCGGCATGTCGATTTTCGGCAAGACCGCGCGCATCCGCAAGGTCCTGAAACGTGCTGCGATGGCGCCGGGGGCCGCACTCTACATTGGCGACCAGGCCACCGATGCCGACGCCGCGCGCAAGGCCGGCGTCGCCTTTGCCGCCGTGCACTGGGGCTACGCCCCGATCGAAGCCTTGCGCAAGGTCGCGCCGGAACACGAGTTCGACCTGCCGGCCTCGCTGGCGGCGATTGCCACGCTGTAAACAAACCCAAAACCCGCCCGTAGGGTTAAGGCCGCTCACTCAAGCGAAGCCGTTGCCGCTTTCACTCGTTTTTTCGTTGGCAGCCGCATAAACGTAGGGTGGGCATGCCCACGCGTTACGTACACATGCTCAGCCCTACGGCTGGCAAACAGCTTGTACTGTGTCCGACAGCCATGTACCAAGCGGTCGGCGCCACGGATGCAATAGACGAACGTAACGCGTGGGCATGCCCACCCTACGTTATGCGACAGCCGACGGTAAGGTAATGGCGGTGGCGCACAGCAAGAAGGCTGATTTTCGGCTTAAGTGACCGGCATTACCGTAGGGTGGGCGGCTCCACCCTGACGCCCGAACAAACGGGACGCCTGCGCCGCCCACGCGTTCAACCACCGTTTCTCATTCCGCCGCGTGTCCGCAGACCTTACGTGTGGGCGGCGCATGAACCGCGGCGCCATCATGCTCACCGGCGGAGCCGCCCACCCTACGCGAATTTACTTCGTATGCTAAAATTTCACAATCAAAATACCTGCCGCTCCCCATGGACGCCTTCGACCAGACCCTGATCCAATTGACCGCCACGCTGACCCACGCCTCGCGCGCCTATAAATCGATGGCGGACAAGGTGGCGTCGCAGTACAGCCTGTCGCAGGCGACGGCGCTGCCGGTGCTGATCCTGGGCCGCCTCGGCCAGGACGGCGTGCGGCCGGGCGTGCTGGCCGACGCCCTGGGCCTGGAACCATCGTCCCTGGTGCGCGTGATCGACCTGCTGATCGAAAGCGGCCTGATCGAGCGCCACGACGACCCGCAAGACCGGCGCGCCAGGATCCTGCAACTGACGCAAGACGGCAAGACCCGCGCCGCCCAGATGGAAGCAGCCCTGCTGCCGTTTCGCCGCAGCGTCTTCGCCGGGGTCGATGCGGCCGACATCGACGCCTGCCTGCGCGTGCTGACCAGCATCCAGGCCCGCATCGGCAAGCCCGAGTCGACCGGAGAGAAGCAGGCGTGAGGTGGATTTCCAAAAGCTGGCCCTCGAAAAACGAGGCGCTGTTCTCGATTAAAAGTTTTGCGGCAGCGATGCTCGCGCTATATCTGTCGATGCGCATCGGACTGCCGCGTCCATTCTGGGCCATGATGACGGCGTATATCGTCGCAGCGCCCTTCGCCGGGCCCACGCGCTCGAAAGCCCTGTTCCGCTTCGGCGGCACCTTGCTCGGCGCCCTGGCCACCGTGATCCTGGTGCCGATGTTCGCGAACTCGCCCGAGCTGCTGTCGCTGGCGCTGGCGCTGTGGGTCGGCGCTTGCCTGTATGTCTCCCTGCTCGACCGCACGCCGCGTTCCTATGTGGTGATGCTGGCGGGCTATACCGCCGGGCTGATCGCTTTCCCCGCCGTCAACGACCCCAGCACCGTGTTCGACGTCGCCCTGGCACGGGTCGAGGAAATCCTGCTCGGCATCAGTTGCGCGACCGTCGTTCACTCGCTCGTGTTCCCGCAAGGCTTCGGCCCGGTGATGCTGGCGCGCCTCGACCACGCGCTGCGCGATGCCCAGGCCTGGATCGCGGATGCGCTGGCGCCGGCTACGGAAACGGCGGCATCGGCCAGGCGCTCGCTCGAGCGCCGCAAACTGGCCGGCGACATCACGGAATTGCGCATGATGTCGGTCCATATCCCCTTCGACACCTCGCATCTGCGCTGGACTGCGAACGCCATCCACGCGCTGCAGGAACGCCTGGCCGCGATGGTGCCCCTGCTGTCCTCGATCGAAGACCGTTTATCCGCCCTGCGCGGCATGGGCGCCGTGGACAGCTCGGCGCGCTGGCGCGCGCTGCTGGCCGACATCACGGCCTGGACCGGCACCCGGCGCGACGCCACCCCGCCGGTCACCCCGGCCGCCCTGCGCGAGGCCATCGACGCCCTGACGCCTGCCGCCGCGCGCCATGCCGACTGGCGCGACCTGCTGCAAATCAACCTGGGCGCCCGCCTGCGCGCACTGGTAGACGTCTGCGTCGACACCCACGCGCTGCGCAAACACATCGGGGCGGGCGCGGCCGGCATGTTGCCGGAGGCGGCGTTCGACCTGCCTGCCGTCAAACCGCAAGCCCTGCACCTGGACCGCGGCATGGCCCTGGTGTCCGCCGCGGCGGCCGTGATCGCCGTGCTGGCCGGCTGCGCCTTCTGGATCCTGACCGGCTGGCCGTCCGGCGCCGCAGTGCCGATGATGGCCGCCGTGATGTCCTGCTTCTTCGCGACCCAGGACGATCCGGTGCCTTTCATCAAAGGTTTCCTGGTCTGGACCATTTATTCGGTGCCACTGTCCGCCTTCTATTTGCTGGCGGTGCTGCCGGCGATCCACGGCTTCGAGATGTTCGTCCTGGCTTGCGCCCCAGCCTTCCTGGTGCTCGGCGTACTGATCGCCCGTCCCGGCACCTTCGGCCGGGCCATGCCTTTCCTGTTCGGCATTTGCGGCACGCTGGCCCTGCAGGACACGAATACGGCGGACGCCGCTTCCTTCATCAATTCGACGCTGGCGCAGCTGGCCGGCCTGGCGCTCGCCGTGCTGGTGATGGGCGTGTTCCGCAGTGTCGGCGCCGGCTGGACCGCGCGCCGCCTGCTGCGCGCAGGCTGGGGAGAATTGGCCCGCATCGGCGATGGCCGGCATGTACCGTCGATGCCGGAATTTTCGGCACGCATGGTCGACCGCATCGCCCTGCTGACGCCGCGCCTGGCGCTGGCCGGTCCGCAGCAGGACCTGCAGGCGACCGACGCCCTGGTCGACCTGCGCATCGGCCTGAACATGACGCAACTGCTCGCCGTACGCGGCGAGCTCGGCCGCAGCCAGGCCGCGCTGTGGGCGCTGCTCGAACATTTATCGCAGCATTTCGCGGCGCGTCCGCAGGTCGACCCGGTCGAGAACGAACGCCTGCTGGCCTCGATCGACAACGCCCTGCGCTCGGTCAGCGCGGCTGGCAACTCCGGCGCCCGGCGCGATGCGCTGGCCTCGCTGGCCGGCATCCGGCGCGACCTGTTTCCACAAGCTAATCCCTATGAACCCTCGCCCCTGCTCGACAAGGAGATCCGATGACCGGTGAAGTCAGCCTCTACGGCATCTATTTTCCACCGCTGTTACTGATGGCGCTGCTCGCCTACGTGGTCTCGCGCCTGTGCAACCGGCTGCTCGCCCGCACCGGCTTCTACCGCCATGTGTGGCACCCGGCGCTGTTCGATTTTTCGCTGTTCGTCATTGTGCTCGGCAGCCTTGTTTTTATTGGATCCAACTGGTTTTGACATGAACTTCTCCTCAAAAAATATTGGCCGCGTCGGCATCACCGTCCTCGCCGCCGCCGGCGCCATCTATGCGGGCTGGCAGCTGTGGCGCCACTATGAAATCGAACCCTGGACCCGCGACGGCCGGGTGAAAGCCTATGTGGTGCAGGTCGCGCCCGACGTCACCGGCCAGGTGACGAAGGTGTATGTGCACGACAACCAGCAAGTGAATGCCGGCGACGTGCTGTTTGAAGTCGACCGCGCGCGCTTCGACCTGGCCCTGCGCCAGGCCGAGGCGGCCGAAGAGGCGGCGCAAGTGGCACTGAACCAGGCGCAGCGCGAGGCGCGCCGCAACGTCCAGCTGGGCGACCTGGTGGCCCAGGAAATGCGCGAGCAGGGCCAGACGCACGTCGAGCAAGCCCGCGCTGCCCTGGCGCAAGCCGTGGTGAACCGCGATACCGCGCGCCTGAACCTGGAGCGCACGCGTGTCGTGTCGGTGGTGAGCGGCTCGGTGACCAACCTCGATCTGCGCACCGGCGCCTATGTCAGCGCGAGTCACCCGGTAATGGCGCTGGTCGACCGCGCGTCGTTTTACGTGGAAGGGTATTTCGAGGAGACCAAGCTGGCGGCGATCCACCTCGGCGACCCGGTCGTCGTCTCGCTGATGGGCGCGAAGCAACAGCTTACCGGCCACGTCGAAAGCTTCGCCGAAGGCATTTCGGACCGCGACCGCACGATCGGCACGAATATGCTGCCGAACATTAATCCGACCTTCAACTGGGTGCGCCTGGCGCAGCGGATTCCGGTGCGCGTCGCGCTCGATCCGGTGCCGGATAGCGTGCGCCTGGTGGCGGGGCAGACGGCGACGGTGCAGGTGCTGCCGGCGGTGGCATCGAAGGCGCCGCAGCCGGCACCTGCCGCAGCCAGGAAGGTCTCGTAATGCGCGCAAGTTCCCTTAGCCTGGCCGCGCTGCCGCTCTTGCTGGCGGCCTGCGGCACGATCGTCGGCCCGAATTACAAGGTGCCCGAGGGAGCGGTCGTGAGACGGCCCGATGCCGCGGCGCCCTTCCTCGGCGCGAACGAAAAACCGTTCAGCCAGCAGGCCCTGCCGGCCCAATGGTGGCGCCTGTACCGTGACCGCACGCTCGATGCCCTGATCGAGCAGGCATTCACCGCCAACACCGACCTGCGCGTGGCCGCGGCCAACCTGGCCCGTGCCCGCGCCGTGGTGATGGAAGCCGAGCAGCTCGGCCGGCCCGGCGTCGATGTCTCGGCGGCTCCCGGTTTTGGGCGGGCTTCGGGCGCAGCCGCCGGCGTCGGCCACGCGCTGCCGGACCACGGCACCTACGACACCGGCCTGCACGTGTCCTACCAGCTCGATTTGTTCGGCAAGATCGCCCGCGCGGTCGAGGCGGCAAATGCCGATTCGGACACCGCGCAGGCGGCCAGCGACCTGGCCCACGTGACGGTGGCCGCCGAGACGATGCGCGCCTATGCCGAGGCCTGCTCGGCCGGCGAGGAAATCGCGATTGCCCGGCAGTCGGTGGCGCTGCAGGATAAATTCGTCCGTTCGACCGCGCAGCGCGTGAAACTCGGGCGCGGATCGGCGCTCGACAACAGCCGCGCGCTTGGTCAGCTCGAACAATTGCGCGCCGCGGTGCCACCGCTTGAGGCCCAGCGCCGCGCTGCGCTGTACCGGCTTGCCGTGCTGACGGGAGAGACGCCTTCGCACTTCCCGCAGGCGGTGGCGCAGTGCAGCCGCGTGCCGGTACTGACCGCCGCGATCCCGGTGGGCGATGGCGCCGCGCTGCTGCGCCGCCGTCCGGATATCCGGCAAGCCGAACGCAGCCTGGCCGCCAGCACGGCGCGCATCGGCGTCGCGACCGCCGAGCTGTATCCGCAGATCAGCCTGGGGCTGTCGGTGGGCAGCACGGGCACCTTGTCCGGCTTTGGCGATGGCAATACCTTCCGCTACAGCCTGGGGCCGCTGATCTCGTGGTCGCTGCCCTCGACCGGCACGGCGCGCATGCACATCGCCCAGGCGGAGGCGGGCACGGCGGCATCGCTGGCGCGCTTCGATGGTGTTGTGCTGAATGCGCTGCGCGAAACGGAAACGGCGCTGACGAACTATGCCCGCGAACTGGACCGCAATGCGGCGCTGAAGGCGGCGCGCGACCAGAGCGCGCTGGCCTCGCAGCAGGCGGCAAAACTGTATCGCTTTGGCCGCACCGACTTCCTGACGACGCTCGACGCCGACCGCACGCTGGCGTCGAACGAGGCGGCGGTGGCATCGTCGACTGCGAAGCTGGCGACGGACCAGGTGACCCTGTTCCTGGCGCTGGGGGGTGGCTGGGAAGGGGCGGAGAAGTAAGTCGACGGGGCGTGCCCTGCGCCGCTGTTCGCGGGCGCACTTGCGTGATGCGTTATTGCTCTTTGCTGCCGTACCGCGTGGGCTCAAGAGCCCACCCTACGTTACGCGGCTGTTTCGGGCCGCTCGCGCGTGTTGCGCTATCTGCTCGTTACTGCCGTACCGCGTGGAGTCGGGACTCCACCCTACGAAACCAGCTGGCCGTAGGGTGGAGTCTTGACTCCACGCGGTACACCATTCGATCATGTGCCCACGCGGTTCGCCATCCGATCACCTACAACAACTTGTCCAAGGTGATCGGCAAATCCCGGACCCGCCGCCCGGTGGCATGGAATACGGCATTCGCCACCGCCGCGGCCACGCCGGTGATGCCGATCTCGCCGATCCCCTTCGCCCCCAGCGGATTGACGTGCGGATCGTCTTCTTCGACCACTTCCACCTCGATGCTCTTGACGTCGGCATGCACCGGCACATGGTATTCGGCCAGGTTGCCGTTCACGGCGCGGCCATTGCGCAGGTCGAACACGGTTTCCTCGAACAGCGCCATGCCGAGACCGCCGACGATGCCGCCCATCAGCTGGCTGTGCCCGGTCTTTGCGTTCATCAATTTGCCCACGCCATACACGCCGACCACGCGCGGCACCCGTACTTCGCCAAGCAGCTCGTCGATATGCACCTCGACGAACACCGCGCCAAAAGCGTGCATCGAAAAGTGGTCGCTGGTGTCGCCCGGGTCGGCCTCGGCCTCGACCTCGATCGGTCCGCTGCCCTGCCGCGCCACGATCGCCGCCATCGATTCGCGCCTGGCGGGTTCAAGACGCAGGAACAGCTCGCCATCGAGTACATCGACCTCATCGGCCAGCGCGCCGAAGAGCGGCGAGCGTTCGTCCGCCAGCGCAATGCCGATGAGTTTCAGGCGCAGCGCCTTGCCCGCCGCCTGCACCGCCGGTCCGACGCTGGCGACCGTGGTCGAGCCGCCCGACACCGGCGCTTCCGGCAGGCGCGAGTCGCCCAGCTCGAAGCGCACGCGTTCGGCCGGCACGCCGAGCGCATCGGCGGCAATTTGCGTCATCACGGTATAGGTGCCGGTCCCGAGATCCTGCGTGCTTGAACGGAAGACGGCGGCGCCGTCGGGATGCAGCGTTGCCGAGGCCTTGCCTTTCGAGCGGTTGGTCGGGTAGGTTGCCGTCGCCATGCCCCAGCCAACCAGCTTGTTTCCCTCACGCATCGACCGCGGCGCCGGGTTGCGCCGGCTCCAGCCAAAGCGCTCGGCGCCGATCTCATAACACTGGCGCAGGGATTTGCTGGAGAACGGCAAATCCTTGCCGGGATCGCGTTCCGTGTAGTTTTGCAGGCGCAATTGCAGCGGGTCGATGCCGAGTTCATAGGCGAGTTCGTCCATCGACGACTCCAGCGCGAACGAGCCGGAGGCCTCGCCCGGCGCGCGCATGAAGGTCGGCGTGCCGAGATTCATGCGCGCCAGGCGGTGCGTCGTTTCCTGGTTCGGCACTTCGTACATCATGCGCGTCATGAGGCCGCAGGGTTCGATCCAGTCCTCGATCATCGAGGTGTAGGCGATGGTGTCGTGGCTGCTCGCGGTAAGGCGGCCATCAGGCATGGCGGCGTGGCGCATGCGCTGGTCGGTCACGGGACGCTGGCCGACCGGGCCGAACATCTGGTTGCGGTCCAGCACCAGCTTGACGGGGCGGTCGACCATCTTCGCCGCCATGGCGGCAAGCACCACATGCGACCACACCGAACCCTTGCAGCCGAAGCCGCCGCCGACATACGGGCACAGCACCGTGACCTTTTCCGGCGCGATGCCGAACGTGCCGGCCACCGTGCGCTGCACGCCTTTCATGTATTGGGTCGAGTCATACAAGCTCAGGTGTTCGCCGTCCCAGGCGGCAATCGTCGCGTGCGGCTCGATCGGGTTGTGGTGTTCGACCGGCGTGCGGTAGCTCACATCGATGCTGGTGCTGCCGGACAGCAGGCCCGCATGCAGGTCGCCGCGCCGTGTGTCGGTTTTTTGCGTGAGCACCTTTTCCGGCGGGTGCACCGATTGCTTTGCTTCGTCGAAGTCGAGCCGGGCCGGCGCCGTGTCGTACTCCACAAGCAGGCGGCTTGCCGCTTCCCGGGCCGCCTCGAACGTTTCCGCGACCACCACCGCAATCGGCTGGTTGTTGTAGTGCACGTCGGCATCCTGCAGCAGCGACAGCACACGCCCGATCGGCGGCGACACTTTGCCGGCTTTCGTTTCGCGCGGCAGCTGCAGCACGTTTTCGTGGGTCATGACGAGCAGCAGGCCGGGAATTTTGTCGGCCTCGCTCGTGTCGATGTGACGGATACGTCCGCTCGGGATGGTGCTGGTGACGAGGAAAGCGTGGGCCAGGCCGGCGACTGGATGCTCGGCCGAATAGCGTGCGCTGCCGCTGACCTTGGCCCAGCCGTCGGTACGGTTGATGGGTGCGCCGACAATCTTCATGCGAGTCCTCCCGCAGTGCGCAGCGCCCGCACGATGGCACGCTGCGCCAGCTCGACCTTGAATGCGTTGTGTTGATAAGGCCGGGCCGCGGCCACGGCGGCCGCGGCGGCCCGCCTGATGACCTCGTCACCCAGCGCCTGGCCGCGCACGACCTCTTCCGCCTCGACGGCGCGCCAGGGTTTATGGGCAACGCCGCCCAGCACCAGGCGCAGGTCGTGCACGACGCCGTCCTGCAGGTCGAGGGCGGCCGCCACCGACACGAGCGCAAAGGCGTAACTGGCGCGGTCGCGCACTTTTAGATAGTGCGAATGCGCGGCGAAGGGAGAGGGCGGCAGGTCGATTGCCACGATCAGTTCGCCCTGCCGGATCACGCTGTCGAACTGCGGCGCATCGCCCGGCAGGCGGTGGAACTCGGCGACCGGCACCGACCGCTCGCCCTCCGGGCCGGCGAGGCGCACCGTGGCGTCCAGCGCCACCAGGGCCACGGCCATGTCGGACGGGTTGGTGGCGATGCAGCTGTCGCTGGCGCCGAGGATCGCGTGGATGCGATTAACACCGTCAATCGCGGCGCAGCCTGAACCCGGTTCGCGCTTGTTGCACTGTTTAAAGGCGGGATCGGTGAAGTAATAGCAGCGCGTCCGCTGCAGCAAGTTGCCGCCGACGGTCGCCATGTTGCGCAGCTGGGCCGAGGCGCCGTTCAGGATCGCCTCCGACAGCACGCGGTAGGGCCCGCGCACGAGTGGATGGTTGGCGGCCTGCGTGTTGCTGGCCATCGCGCCGATGCGCACTCCGCCGTCGGGCAATTGCTCGACGCTGTTCAGGGCGATGCGGCTGACGTCGATCAGCCGTGTCGGCCGCTCGATGCCGCTTTTATATAAGTCGAGCAGGTTGGTACCGCCGCCGATGAATTTGCTGCCCGGCGTACTGCCCAGTTCGATGGCATGGGCGACGTCGCGCGCCCGTTCGTAGGAAATCGAATGCACGCCGTCTCCTTAGTGACCGTTACCGTGACCGTTACCGTCAGCAGCGGCGGTACGGATTGCCGCCATGATGTTCTGGTAGGCGCCGCAGCGGCACAAGTTGCCGCTCATGCGCTCGCGGATTTCCTCGTCGCTCAGGCCGGCCGGCCGTTCGCCGCGCGTCACGCTGCTGGCCTGGCCCTCGGCAATTTCTCGCAGCAGCGCCACCGTCGAGCAGATCTGGCCCGGCGTGCAATAGCCGCATTGAAAACCGTCGTGGTCCATGAAGGCCGCCTGCACCGGATGCGGGGCGCCGTCCCGGGCCAGGCCCTCGACGGTCGTGATCTCGCGGCCGTCGTGCATGACCGCCAGCGTCAGGCAGGAATTGATGCGCTGGCCATCGACCAGCACCGTGCAGGCACCGCACTGCCCGCGGTCGCAGCCCTTCTTGGTACCGGTGAGGGCGAGCCGCTCGCGCAGGGCGTCGAGCAGGCTGACGCGCGGCTCGACCATCAGTTGATGCTCGAGGCCGTTGATGCGCAGCGTCAGCGGCTGCGGAGGAACGTAGGGTGGCGCCATCTGTTGCGCCACAGGTGTCTGGTCGTCGTCTGGCATGGTCTCGCTCGGTTCAATGGGAGAAGACAAGGACTTCATCATGGCCGAATTCGCAAAACCGGGGAGTCCGGTAGCCATCAGGAACGACGATGCCCGGCAGGCCCGGTTGCACGGCAAGAAAGACGCGTTCTATACTGCCCAGGGTGCGCAAAGCCGCGCCACAACCTGGAATCCATGCCATGCGTAAAATTTTCCTGCTCGCTCCCCTGCTGCTCAGCGGCTGCATCGACAACTCGGCCACGTATTACATCGACGGCAACCAGCACGCACTCACTGTGCGCGCGATGCAGGAATATTTCTGGAAGAAGGACATCACGCTCGACCTGCTCGCCTCGCGCATGCCCGATTGCCAGCGCCGCATTGCGTTGGGCAAGCTGCCGATACCGGACGTGGAAATCGAGCTGTTCGAATCAGGGGAGAACGTCTACACGCTGCGCGCCGGCGAACAGGCTTGGCGCGTGGAAACTGATTCCTGCGGCGAAATGGAGGCGCCGGAACAGGTGACGGGCAAGCCGCTCGGCCTGTTCCACTTCGACGAGAACAAGAAGCTCGTCTTCGAAAAAGCCGAAGCGGCAACGCCGAAGGGGTAATAAGCGCGTATCAAAAAGCCCTCAGCCACGAGTAATGCCGTTCAGTTAAGCGCGGATGAGCTGCCTTGGGCCAGCATAACGCGCGGGCATGCCCAGTGAACCCGTCATCGAGGCCATTGGCCTCGATGACCCCGTACGGTGCGCCACCGCCGTCATTGTTGGTCGAGACCGCTGTGTAACGTAGGGCGGGCATGCCCGCGCGTCGACCTCGAGAACAAAGGCCACTCCGATGTGAATCGAAGCGGCCTTCTTGACTGAACGGCATTACTCAGCCATAAGGGCTTTTTGAGGCGCTCAAGGACGCAGCCAGCCGCGCGCGATCGGGGCAGCAAGCACCCGGCGATAGACGGCCTGCAGCATCGACACCAGCGCGGCCGCAGCCGCCTGCCCGGCGCGGGTGTCGGTGAGGATGGCGGCCAGCGCCGAGACCACGAAGGCCGCGATCATGTCCAGCGGCCAGTGCACACCAAGGAAGACGCGCGACCAGGCCACCACCACGCCCAGCACCAGCAATCCCAGGCCGAAACGGCGCACCTCGCGCAGCTGGCTCAGCATCAACGCCAGGGCCACCGAGAACATGCTGGTGGCGTGATCGCTCGGGAACGAACTGTCCGGCGCATGGTGCAGGAAGGTCTGGCCGATGCCCGCCATGAAGGGGCGCGGATGGAACCACACCATGCCGATGAGCTTGCTGATCGTCAGCGCCACGACCGCCGCCAGCAGGGCACGCACGGCCGCTTCGCGCTGGCCCGGCCCGCCATTCGTCCACATCAGCACCAGGCCCAGCGGCACGACCATGATCACCCATTCGGCGGCGAAGGTCGCCCCATGCAGGCGCCAGCCGGACAACCCGGGCGCGGCATTGAACAGGGAAAACAGGGATTGATTCAGGTAGTCGAACATGGCGCCGGGATGAGGGAAAGACAAGAACCCAGCTTAGCCCAGCCATTCGGAGCGCACGATTCGAAATCGCAACAGATTGTGACAAGACCGACGCGCAGGCGACGCAAGCCAGTGCAAGATCAGTCGGCTTGCAGGCAGCGACGGAACTTATCGGCGGAACGTTGCGCAATCACGTCGGCTGCGGGCAGCCGCATCTGGAGCGCCAGGCAAGCGCTAGCGGGGCTGGAGCAAGCGATGCAGCTGTGCAAGTTCCTTCTCGCGGCCCAGCTTGTCGAGCGTTTGCTCGAGCAGCGTGCGTTCGCCGTCGCGCAGCATCGTCCATTGCGTGAAATATTCATGCACGGTGCGCCAGGGGGGAAAGTCGCGCGGCAGGCTGCGCCAGGCAGCCCCCGTGTACAGGAAATACAGCACCGCGCAGTAGACGTCGTAGAGGTCGTGCTTGCGCGGGCGCGTCTTGCGGCGCGCCGCCTCGAGCATGTCGCGCACGAGATCGAACTGCTCGCGCCCAATGTCGCTGGGGAATTCGGGCCTGGTCATGTCGTTCTCCCCAAATTAGCTTTGACGGGGAAGTTCCGGAACAGGTTCCCGAGGAGCTTAATCAGTCGCGGGCAAGTGCCAAAAACTCGGTACGCAGCGCCAGGTTCGGCTGCAGTTCGCCGAGCATGCACGAGGTGATCGTTTCTTCGCCCTGGGTGCGGATGCCGCGGCTTTCCATGCACATGTGGCGGCATTTCACCACAACGCCGACGGCCTTCGGTTCCAGCACTTCCATCAGCGCATTGGCGATCTGCATCGTCATGCGTTCCTGCACCTGCAGGCGCTTGGAGAAAATATCCACCAGGCGCGTCAGCTTCGACAGGCCGACGATTTTTCCGTTGGGCAGATAGCCGACGGTTGCCTTGCCGAAAAACGGCGCCAGGTGGTGCTCGCAATGGCTATAGACGGGGATGCCGCGCACCACGATCAGCTCGTTGTACTGCTCGGCGCCATCTTCGAAAGCCTTCAGCACGGAAACCGGATCCTGGTCGTAGCCCGAGGTCCAATGCTTCCAGGCTTTAGCCACGCGCGCAGGCGTTTCATGGAGGCCAGGACGGTCCGGATCTTCACCGAGGCTGGTCAGCAGACGGCGCCAGTCATGTTCGGTGAATGCTTCTTTGTCAGACATGGGATAACCCTCAAAATACGATTGCCGCCAGTATATAGAAAACGGGCCGATGCCACCGGCCGCTGCCGTTTTCTTGAGCAAACCAGACTCATCTGCTACGGCGATGGGCTAGCGTAAATCCGTTCACACCCCATGGAGGCGGCCTATGTTCGGAAGCTCGGTACTGGAACTGGCAATCGGTTTGACGTTTTGTTACGGGACGGTGGCGCTGATCGTGGCCACCGTGCAGGAAGCGCTGGCGGCCGCGTTCCGCCTGCGTGCCAACACCCTGCTTGCGGGAATCAAAAGCATGCTGAACGACCCGCGCTTCACCGCGCTGGCGCTGATGGTATACGCGCATCCGCTGGTCAATCCGCACAGCGACGGCAAGGCGGCCGATGAGCGCACGATGACGGCCCGGCCATCCTACATCGAACCGGGCTATTTCGCGATCGCGCTGATCGACAGCATCCAGCATGTGCCGGGCAACTTTGCGCGGCTGGGTGCCGATATCGACGCCGTGTCCGATCCGCAGGTGCGGCGCGCCCTGCAGGGCCTGTATGCGCGCGCCGGCGGCGACCTGGAGCGCTTCCAGAGACTGGTCGCGGGCTGGTTCGACAATGCGATGCAGCGCCTGTCGGGCAGTTATAAACGGCGCCAGCTGCTGATTTCGTTCCTGATTTCGCTGCTGCTGGCGATCCTGTTCAACATCGACAGCATCGCCCTGTTCCGCACCCTGTGGCAGCAGCCGCAGCTGGCGGCCCACATCGGCGCCGCCCCGGGCGCGCTTGACGCCGACACCCTGCGCCAGCTGTGGGCGCTGCCGATCGGCTGGCAAAGTTTCCCGCCGGTGTTCGATAGTGCCTTCGCCCTGCAGGCGGCGGGCTGGCTGGTCACGGCTTCCACGACCCTGTTCGGCGCGCCGTTCTGGTTCGACCTGCTGCAGCGCGCGGTGCAATTGCGCAGCACGGGGACGCGTCCGGACGACAACGTGCAGGTGCAAGTGGCGACCGGTACCGCACCGGCGGCGATCGAAGTGCGTACCGCGCCGGCGCTGCCAGCCGTAAGCAGTAACTAGGCGTTCTTAAGGTCCTGGTGGTCGATGCGCGTCCACCAGGACGCTGGAAACTGACATATGCGGCACGCGTTCCGGCCATTCGTCATCCGGCCCGAACCAGCGGGCCTCGGCAATCTCGGTCGGGTCGACGCGGATCTCGCCGCCCGCATAATCGGCCGTAAAGGCAATCATCAGCGAGTGCGGGAAAGGCCAGGACTGGCTGCCGAAATAGCGCAGGTTCGTCACCTGCAGCCCCACTTCCTCGTACACCTCGCGGTGCACCGCTTCCTCGATCGATTCGCCCGCTTCCAGGAAACCGGCCAGCGGCGTGAACCGTTTTGCCGGGGAGGCGACGTGCATCGCCAGCAGCACGGCATCTCCCTTGCGGATCAACACCATCATCGCCGGCGAAATACGCGGGTAGGCAAGGTGGCCACAATTGGCGCATTTAAAACTGCGCTCGTGCGCCACGCGCGCCATCGGATGGGCGCAGGCGCCGCAAAAGCGGTGCGTGCGCGCCCATTCCGCGATCTGCGATGCGCGCCCGGCCAGGCCGAGCAGCGACTCGTCGAAATCGGCGAACAGCGAACGCAGGCTGCGCCAGGCATACCCTTCCGGTAACTCCTCTCGCTCGATCCAGCCTGCCTGGCAATAGCGCCCGCCCAACAGCCCAACCGGCTGGACATTCGCCGGGTCGAGCCCGAGCTTGTCGAGCATGGCCGCATCGGGCAGGGCGAGGTCGTGTTCGCGCAGCAGCAGGCGCCCGCCATGGAAGACGAAGCTCAAGGGGTCGGCATGGTCCTGCGGCGCCATCAGCGGCGTGAAGCTTGGGGGCGTTTTCAGCATCGTCGGGTCATGGTGAAAGTGGTGGCCCATCATACCTTGACCAGCGCCGGAGCGCGCCCTGCCGTCGCGGTTCACTGCTGACCTTGGCACATTCCCTGAGACAGCTGCCGAACCTTCAAGTTTCCGTTTTTTCTCCTTCGTCCAACCTGCATCAGCCGCGTATAAACCGCCGAACTAAGGGCAGCTCATCCTGCTCAAAGTTGAACGAATCGCTGCGACAGAACAGGAGAAGACGATGAACGATGCGCCCGTCGTGCTCGGCATAAACCGCACCCAGGATGCCAGCATTTGCCTGATGCACGGCTCGCAGCTGGTGTGGGCGATCCAGAAGGAGCGGCTCACCCGGCAAAAGCATCACTGGGGCAAACCCGGCGACGTGCAGCGACATTACCGTCCCTCCCTGCCCGGCCTGGAGCGGCCGATCGACGTGCTGGTCGAATGCTTTTCGTCGGACGCCGAAATCGATTCCCTGCCCGCCTACGAAGAAGAGCTGGCCGCCACACTGATCCTCGCGCCCGGCTGCCGGCGCCTGCGCATCTCGCATCACCTCGCCCACCTGTACACGGTGTTCCACCCTTCTGCGTTTCGTGAGGCCGCGGTGATGGTGGTCGACGGGCAGGGCAGCGCGGCAAGTGAGTTCACCGAACACTGGAGCGGCGCGGCAGAGGTGCCCGGCGACTGGCGCGAAGTGTCGTCGTTTTATACAGCGAACCGCGAACGCGTGGCCTGCATCGGCAAGCAGTTGTGGGACCGCGACGATGCGCGCCTGGTGGGCCTGGGCATGTTCTATTTTTTTCTGACCCAGGCGCTGTTTCCCGGCGAGGGTAACGAGGGCAAGGTGATGGGGCTGGCCCCGCATGGCGACGCCGCCGCCCTCACGCTGCCGCCGCTCGATGTCGACGGCATGCAAGTGACGATTCCATCTCCCTGGCGTGCGCTGCTGGCCGAACGCGCGCGCTTTCGCTACGGGACGCCGGGCGTCAAATTCTCCGATTGCGCCAACCTGGCCGCGGCCGGCCAGCGCGCCTTCGAGGATGCGCTGCTGGCGCTGGCGCGCTGGCTGCACGGCGAGACCGGCCTCGAGAACCTGTGCTTTGCCGGCGGCACCGCCCTGAACTGCTCGGCCAACGAACGCCTGCTGCGCGAAACGCCATTCAAACGCGTGTTCATTCCACCTGCCCCGAGCGACGCCGGCACTGCGCTCGGCTGCGCCGTGTACGGATTGACCGAACTGGCGGGTTTATCGTGCGACTACCGTTGGAGCGACGACTACCTCGGCCCGGCGCCGCGCCGCGAAGACATCGATGCCGCGCTGGCTGACGCGCCCGACCTGCTGGTCGAACGCCTGTCCGGGCGCGACGCCCTGTGCGCGCGCATGATCGACCTGCTGTGCGCGCAGAAGGTAGTCGGTTTGTTCCAGGGCCGCAGCGAATTCGGCCCGCGCGCGCTCGGGCACCGCAGCATCCTGGGCGACCCGCGCAGCGGCCGCATGCGCGACTGGATCAACGCCCGCGTGAAACAGCGCGAATGGTTCCGGCCGCTCGCCCCGGTCGTGCTGGAAGAGCATGCCGATGCGTATTTCGACGTGCCGGGCGCCTCTCCCTTCATGCAGTTTGCCGCGCCGGTACGCCCTGAACGTGCCAGCACGGTGCCGGCCATCACGCACGTGGACGGCACCGCGCGCCTGCAGACGGTGGCGCCCGACGGCGACCCGCTGCTGCGTGCGCTGCTATCCGGCTTTCATGCGCGCACCGGGGTGCCGGTCCTGCTCAACACCTCCTTCAACGGCAAGGACGAGCCGATCGTCGAAACACCGGCGCAGGCGGTGGCTTCGTTCCGGCGCATGCCGCTGCACGCGCTGGTGATGCCGCCCTACCTGGTGCGCAAGAAGGTCGAACCGGAGCAGCCGGAATGATCCGCGCCTATCCGGCCCGCGCCAGCGTCCTGCCCGGCGAACGCCTCGTGCTGCACGTGGCCACCGACAGCCGGCGCTTTCGCGTCCACTTCTATCGCTGGCGCGACGGCTTCGAGGCCATGCACAGCTCGTCCTGGCAAGCCGGCGAGCGGGCGCAGGAGCGCGGCGCCGGCGACGACTGGGGCTGGCCGGCCTACGAATTCCCGGTGCCGGCGCACTGGAGCTCGGCCGTGTACATCGCCCACCTCGAGGAAGCCGGCGGCAAGCTGCCGCTGTCGCTCGCGCTCGAGACGGCCTCCGCCCTGTTCGTCGTGCGCGGCCATCGCCGTGGCGGCATGCTGTATAAACTGCCGCTGGCGACCTGGCACGCCTACAACTTCAGTGGCGGCGGCTGCTACTACGCCAATCCGCCGCGCTCGGCCGATCCCCCAGGCGCACGCGTCTCGCTCAGGCGGCCGGGCGGCGGCATCGGCGGCCCGACCTGGGGCGCGCCGGACCACTACGACGCCGCCTCGCAGCGCCAGACCTTCGCCCACTGGGACGCGCGCTTCATCCGCTGGCTGGCGCGCCAGGGCTATACCCCGGAGTTCTGCACCAACCTCGACCTTCATGCCGACCCGGGACTGGCGCTGCGCTACCGGCTGCTGGTCTCGGCCGGGCACGACGAATACTGGACCGAAACCACGCGCGACGCGGTCGAGGATTTCATTGCCTTCGGCGGCAACGTGGCCTGGTTCGCCGCCAACCTGTGCTGGTGGCGCGTGCACCTGGTCGACGGCGATCGCGCCCTGGTCTGCCACCAGGGCGGGCCGCGCGGCGCCTTCGACCACTGGTGGCCGGCCAGCGGCGCCGGCCGGCCGGAAGATGCCCTGGGCGGCGTCAGCTACCGCCATGGCGGCGGCTGGTGGGACGGCGCACGGCATACCAAGGGGTTCATCGTCCAGCAGCCCGAGCACTGGGTGTTCGCGGGCACGGGCCTCGAACGCGGCGAGGCCTTCGGTGCCGATACCTGGCCGCCGCTGGCCGGCTACGAATGCGATGGCGCGCCACTCGACGCCTTCGACAATGCGAGCGGCGAGGCGACGCTCTCGGCCTGGGCCGACGAAGACGGCACGCCGGCCGGCTACCAGTTGCTGGCCGCCTGCCCGCTCGACCGCCGCTGGCAGGAGCTGCCGCCGCGCGAGCGCCACGCCGCCGGCGAAGGCGTGCACGCGGCGACGCTCGGCCTCTTCGAGCGGGGCGGCACCGTGTTCTCGGCCGGCACCACCGACTGGGCGCAAGTGCTGGCCGATGGCCGCGACCGCAAGGTCGAGCGCATCACCCGCAACGTCCTCGACCGCCTGCTGCGGCATTGACGCGCGCCCACCTGCATCTCTTGCCTGCCTTTTACCCAAGGAGGAAACAGTGTCCCGGCGTCCGCTTTTTCACCGACTCGAGATCGCATCCGTCGTCGTGTTTCGCGCGCTGCACCCGGGCGACATGCTGTGCGCCGTGCCGGCCCTGCGTGCGCTGCGCGCCTCGCTGCCGAAAGCGCAGATCACGCTGGTCGGCCTGCCCTGGGCGCGCCAGTTCGCGCGCCGCTTTCACCATTACATCGACGACTTCCTTCCCTTCCCCGGCCATCCGCTGCTGCCCGAACAAGAGATGCGCCAGGAAGAACTGACGCCCTTCTACGCCGACCTGTGCGGGCGCCGTTTCACGCTGGCGCTGCAGTTGCATGGCAATGGCGCCGTCACCAACGAGATCGTCGCCGGCTTCGGCGCACAGGCGATGGCCGGCTATTGCGCCGGCGAAGCGGTCGCCACCGACCACACGGTCCTGTTCCCGTATCCGGAAGTCGGCGCGGAACCGGACCGCCTGCTGCGCCTTGTCGAGCGCCTCGGCGCCAGCGCGGCCGGCGACTACCTCGAGTTTCCCGTCGCACAGGAAGACCGGCAGGAGCTCGAGGCCAGCGGCATTGCCGCCGGCCTGGTTCCCGGCAATTACATTTGCGTGCATCCCGGGGCACGCAAGCGCGACAAATGCTGGCCGCCGCCGCGCTTTGCCGAGGTAGCGGACCGCCTGGCGGCCGAATTTGGCGTCGGGGTCGTGCTGACCGGTTCAGGCGAGGAGGCGGACCTGGCCGGTGAAGTCGCCCGCCACATGCAGGCGCGCGCGACCAATGCGGCGGCGCCGATTTCGATCGGCGCCATGGCGGCGCTGATGAAGAATGCCCGCCTGCTGGTGTGCAACGACACCGGCGTATCGCACATCGCCGCCGGCTTGCGTTTAAAGAGCGTCGTCATCTTCAGCAAGGCCGACATCGCCCGCTGGGCCCCGCTCGACCGCGACCGCCACCGCTGCATCTGGGACCCGGACGCGCAACGCTCGGCCGCGGTCCTCCAGCACGCTCGCGCCCTGCTCGCCGGCACCGACCCCAACCGCCAACGCCGGGCGGGCATGTGGCCGTACTGGTAGCGGGAGCGTAGGGGCGGCTCCATCCAAAACGCTTGTGTACTCGCGACGCCTGCGCCGCCCACGCGTTCAACGCACGCCTGAAATGGCGCGAGGATGCTGGCGCTGGCTGAACGCGTGGGCGGCGCCGGCATGGCCGGTGATCGAATAGCCGGGTGGAGCCGCCCACCCTACGTCCCGCTACATCGGTCGCGGCACCCGCTCAATCGTCCCGGCCCGTGGAAGCCAGCACCTCCCGCGCCATCCGGATCACTTGCTCGACCGGCACATCGGCAACGAAACTGGTGTCGTGGCTGCAGCGCTGGCGCAGGTTCGGCAAGCCGCAGACGGGGCAGTCCTGGCGCAGCGACAGGGCGGCGCGCAGCAGGGAGGGGCGCAGTGGGGTGCCGTCGATCAGGTTGGTGAGCCAGAAGATGCCGGCACAAGGCGTTCCGATCGCCAGCGCCAGGTGCAGGGGCCCCGTGTCGTTCGAGACGACGCAGGCTGCGCGCTCGATCAATCCGCACAAGCCGCCCAGGTCCAGCTTGCCGGACAGGTCGATCGCAGGCGAACGCATGGCTTTGATGACGCGCCGTACCAGCGGCGCTTCGGCCGCCGTGCCATTCACTGCGATGCGCGCGCCCATGGCGGCGAGCGCATCGCCGACGGCCGCGAACGACGCCGCCGGCCAGCAGCGGCGCGGATCGGAGGAGCCGGGCTGCAACAGCACCAGCGGCGCGCCGGCTGGCGCAGCGCGGCCAGCACCGACGGCGGCAGGAATATCTCCGGGTCCGGCGGCGGCAACCCCGGTGGCCGGCGCGGCGAAGGCGGCCGATGCAGTGTCTCCCTCACTGCCGCGGCCCGCAGATACCGCGACGATCGCCGATGCCGCCTCCGGCAACACCGCCGCGGCGGCCGCGCGATCTGCCGCCGTCACCGCCAGCTCCTGCTCCAGCGCCAGCTGCGCCGCCCCGGCAAGCGCCGCCACCTCCAGCAGCGCCAGGCGCCGGTTCGCCGGTTCCGCGTATGGCAGCCAGCGGTCCAGCGGCGCCGCACCATCGGCGCGCGCGCCCACCGTCAGGCGCGCACCGAAGGAGGCGACCAGGGGGTTCGAATACCTGCCGCCGCCATACATCTGGCAGGCGATATCGAAACCTTCGTCCCGCATCGTCGCGACGAAAGCGCGCCGCGCCTCTGCGTCGTCGGCATCCGGCGCCAGGCCGACCCCGGCCAGCGGCGGCACGACAAGGACACGGTCGACCGGCCCCGGCCGGCCATGCAGGAAGTCCGCATGCCATGCCAGTCCGAGCAGCACCAGCTCTGCCTCAGGATAGGCGCGTTTCAGCGCGTGCAGCGCCGGCAGCGCAAACACGAAGTCGCCGACTGCATTCGGACGCAAGACCGCGATCTTGCGCACGTCCGGCAGCCGGCCAGCGCCAGCGGCGGCGGCCGCCGTCATCGCGCCGCCCATCCAGGCGCCGGCGCCCTCCCACGCGTGCCCGACACCACGTCCGATGCACTCATACGCTCGCCGCGCCGTCGGCCCCGGGCATCGGGCCCTGCCCTGCGCCCAGCAGCACATACGGCGCATCGACCTCGCGCGCCGTCACCGTCGTCGCCAGCTCCATGTGGTAGGCACCCGAGGGCAGCAGACCGCAGCCGCCGTAACGCTCCATCACGCGCAACTGGGCCAGCACATCTTCGCCGCAGTGTTCAAGCGGCAGGTCGCGCCAGAAATCGAAGCCGCCGCACGCGCGCAGTTTATCGGTGTCGAACAGCACGCAGCCACCGATCCAGGCCACGCGGTACAAGCGATCGGGGCCCCCTGCCACGCGCGACTGCACGTGGAACAGGTTGGCGGCGCTGTGCAGGTGGTGGCGGCGCCAGGCCGCGCTGCCGGGCCGCACGGTTTCCGGCCGCACCCGTCCGTCCCAGAATTCGATCCCCTCCTGGGCCGGACGCTCCTGCCCGAGATAGCTCAGCCCGTGCACGGCGCTGCCGACAAAACCGCAGCCTTGTTCAACCAGGGCCGCATGCAGCCGCGCGACCAGGCCGGGCTCGAGGATGACGTCGTCGTCGAGAAACAGGCAAGTCGGTGCGCTCGCCCGTGCCAGCAAAAAAGCGCGCTGTTCGGCCATGCCCCGGCGCGGCAGGTGGCGCAGGACGGCGACCTCGATGCCGCGTGCGCGCAGGTAGCGCAAGACCGCCAGTACTTCCGGCGTCTCTTCGGCAGCAAGGCGCTCGGACTGGTCAGAGACGAGAATGCGCAGGCGCGGCCCCGCCTGCGCGCCAAGCGCCGTGAGCGTCACGGCCAGTGCCGCCGGCCGGCCGCAAGTCGGGATCAGGACGTCTACACACCCCGTCATGAGGCGCCCTGTCCGGCGCGCCCGCCGTGCGCGCCGGGCCGTACAAATACGGATTCAGGGCCGGATCGTTGTACATCTTGAACTGGCGATACACCTTGAAATAGGCGCGCCCCTCGCGCGCTTCGCGCAGCAGGCGGTCGAGGCAGCCGGACAGGTCGGCGCGCTGGCCGACAAGACGCTGGAGGCGCGCCGTGCAAGCTTCGATGTGGTCCGCCTTTGCGTCGCCGCGCTCGGTCTGCGCGCGCATGTGGTGAATTTTGAGCGCCAGGATCGAGAGCCGGTCGATCATGGCGCCGGCGGTCTCGCTCGACAGGCGCGCCTCGGGCGCCGGTGCGACGTCCGCCAGGCTGGCGAGGAGCGCCTCGTCGATGGCCTCCACCGCGTCGTTGCGCTGCTGGTTGTAGGCGTCGATGCGGCGCTTGCCGGCGGCGATGTCGTCGGCCGGTACGTCCTGGCGGCGGGCTTTGTCTTCTTCGCGCCACAATAAACAATTAAATCGGTGGTTCGCCGCGATCGCAATCCAGGCGCCGGGACCGCTGCCCGGATGGTCGCTCTGCCCTCCCGCGAGGCGCAAAACCGCGTCGTGATACTGGGTGATCGAGCCTGCATCGAGTCCGTGCGCCATCTCCGCCTCCGCCGTGTGAGCTGTCCTGTCAGCCCATGTTTGGAGACGAGAAGGGGCTTGAAAGTTCGGTGGGGATCAGGTGTACACTTTATGAAAGCGCAAAACAAACAGCAGTCCCCTCCACCACCTGGGTTCACCCATATCATGCGCAGCTTCGACACCCCGAGCGCTCCCTATCCGCGTCCGCAGATGGTGCGCCAGCAGTGGGCCAGCCTCGACGGCTGGTGGGAGTTCGCCTTCGACGACGCCAACGCCGGCTTGTCCGGGCACTGGTTCGACGGCCGCGAACTGCCCCAGCGGATCCTGGTCCCGTTCCCCTACCAGTCCACCCTGTCGGGCATCGGCAGCCGCGAGATCCATGAAGTCATGTGGTACACGCGCAGTGTCGAGATACCGGAGGGCTGGGACAGCGGCGCCCTGCTCCTGCACTTCGGCGCCGTCGACTACCGGGCCGACGTCTGGGTCAACGGCCGCGTGGCGGGCCGCAACCGCGGCGGCCACGTGCCCTTCTCGTTCGACATCGCGCCTTATTTAAAAGCCGGCACCAACCGCGTGACGCTGCGCGTCGAAGACCGCCAGGACCCCTATCAACCGCGCGGCAAGCAGTCTTCGTCCGGCACGCCGGTGCGCATCTACTACTACTGCACCAGCGGGATCTGGCAGAACGTCTGGATGGAACCGGTGTCCGCGCTGCGCATCGATTACCTGCGCGTGACCGAGGCGCGTCCGGACGGCACGCTGGCGCTGGACGTCTACCTGCACGGGCCCTGCAGCGACTGGGAAGCCGAGCTCGAGGTGTTCGACGACCTCGACTCCGAGCACGTCTGCGCCCAGGCGCGCGCCTCAAGCCGCAGCGCCTGCATCGAATTGCGCACCCAGGTTCCCATGCCGCAGCCGTGGTCGCCGAAGGCCCCACACCTGTACAAATTGCGGGTGCGCCTGCTGCACCGGGGCGAACCGGTCGACAGCGTCGAGTCGTACGCGGGCCTGCGCTCGATCGAGCTCAAGGATGGCTGGTTCCACCTGAACGGCGAGCGTATTTTCCTGCTGATGGCGCTCGACCAGGGCTACTGGCCCGACACCCTGCTGGCCGCGCCGGACGACGAGGCGCTGCGCGCGGACGTCATGTGGGCCAGGCGCTTCGGCTTTAACGGCGTACGCAAGCACCAGAAGATCGAGCACGAGCGCTGGCTGTACTGGTGCGACCGGCTCGGCCTGATGGTGTGGGAAGAAATGCCGAACGCCCGCTCGTGGTCCGAGGAATCGGAAGAGCGCCTCGAAATCGAGTGGCTGCGCGCCGTGATGCGCGATGCGAACCATCCATCGATCGTGGCCTGGGTGCCGGTGGTGGAGAGCTTTGGCTTTCCGGAACTCGTCCGGCATCCGCACCAGCACGATTTCCTCGAGCGGATGGTGGCGCGCACGCGGCTGGTCGACGCGACGCGGCCCGTGATCGACAACGACGGCTGGCAGCATACCGACGTCACCGACGTCTGCACGATCCACGATTATTCGCACCCGGTCGAGGCGCTGCTGGAACGCTATGCCAGCACGCGCCTGTCCGGCCTGCCACCGGACACCGGCTGGCACAAGGGCAAGGCGCTGTTCCTGCAGGGTGCGCAGTACCGCGGCCAGCCGATCGTGTTTTCCGAAGTCGGCGGCTACCTGCTGGCGCCCGAACAGGCCGAGCGGCGGCGCGACCGCCTGTACGACCACTACGGCAACGTGCGCAACGAGGACGAACTGGCGCAACGCTACCGCACGCTGATGGAGGGACTCGCTTCACTCCCCTTCCTCGCCGGGCTGTGCTACACCCAGCTGACCGATGTCGAGCACGAGCAGAACGGCTTGCTCACTGCCGACCGCGTGCCCAGATTGCCGCCGGAACAGGTCGCCGCCTTGCACCGTACGCTCTGGCCGAACGCCTGAACACCAGCAATAGCGCCAGGCGGGGCCTGCGGGCTCTGCTACGGGCGCCGCCTCTGTCGTCTGCAACGCTACTGACCCGACAATTTCATCAATTTAACTTCTCAAAAGTATGCAGATCGTCCAGAATAGGCTACAAATCATCAAATTGAGCTTATGGACAAGATCTCGTCACTGGTCGGCCGCTACTCGTTTCGTGCCCGCGTATTTTTCAACGGCGTCTTTTGCGATGCGAACGCATTTACGGAGGGCCGGTCGGCCGGGCAGCTGCACCTGGTGCGCAGCGGCCCGGTGATCTTCCGTCAGGAGGGCGCCCCGGCGCTACGGGTGGACGAGCCGGCGATGGTCTTTTACCCACGTGGCACGGCCCACGTGCTGGAGATTCCCGAAGGCGCCGGCGCCACCCTGCTGTGCGCCCACATCAGTTTCGAAGACGGCGGCGCCAATCCGCTGGCGCGCGCCCTGCCCGCATGCTTGTACCTGCCGCTGGCGGCCATGCCGGCCCTCGCCCATACGCTGGAATTGCTGTTCGCGGAAGCGGCGGCGCACGCCCAGGGGCGCGACGTGATCCTCGACCGCCTGTGCGATGTGCTGATGATTCAGGTGCTGCGCCACGAATTCGAACACGGCACGCTGTCGCTGGGGCTGTTGGCCGGCCTTGCCGACCGCCAGCTGGCGCCGGTGCTCGGTGCGATCCACGCGCGGCCGCACGAACCCTGGCAGCTCGAGACGCTGGCGCGCGAAGCCTGCATGTCGCGCGCGCGTTTTACTGAACACTTCAGGAACGTGGTCGGCGTGCCGCCGGGGGAATACCTGACGCGCTGGCGCATCGGGCTGGCGCAGGACCTGCTGCGCAAGGGGATGGCGGTGAAGGTGGTCAGCAGCCAGGCCGGCTATACGAGTGCGCCCGCTTTTACGCGGGCGTTTACGGCGCTGGTGGGGGTGTCGCCACGGCAGTGGCTGAAGGATGTTGCGCCGCCGGTTGGCATGGGCTAATGGGGCTGTTGCCTGTTCTGTTATTGGTGTTTTGAATCCGCGTGGGCATGCCCACCCTACGGGAGACGTTAACGATCCGGGTTTCGTACGAACTCGCCGTTAGCGCCGTCCGTAGGGTCGGCATGCCCATGCGGACCGTGCAAACCACGGACGGGTCACGCGACAGCGCCACGTCCCCCGAAAAACTTACTTCAGCAAACGCGTACGGCTGGCAACGAAAGCAATCACCAGCGACAGGCCGCCGACATAACCGATCGCCATTTGCATGCCGACGTGGTGGGCAATGGCGCCGATGACCGGCGGGCCCATCAGGGTGCCGCTGTAGGCCATGCTGGCGACACCGGCCAGGGCCACAGGACCCTGGGCGCCGGCGGCGCTGAACACGAACGGGAACAGCAGCGACAGGCCGAGGCCGGCGACCGCGAAACCACCGAGTGCCAGGTAGGCGTTCGGCGACAGCACGGCGAAGAACAGGCCGGCGGCGGCCAGCATCGCGCCGCTGGTGATCAGGCGCTGGGCGCCGTAGCGTGCCTTCATCTTGTCGCCGACGAGGCGCGAGATCAGCATCATCGCCGAGAAGCAGGTCAGGGCCAGGGGCGCCATGCCGTCGCCGACGTTGAAATGCTCCTTGAGGAACACGCCGCTCCAGTCGGCGATGCTGCCTTCCGACATCGAGCCGAGGAAGCCCAGCAGGCCCAGCAAAACCATCGGGCCACGCGGCAGGGCGAACTTCTTCTTTTCGACCTGCTCGGCCGTGTCTTCGATGTCCAGCGCCTGGTACGCGAAGTACAGGGCTGCGGCCAGCGGGATGGCGACCATGATGAAGTGGGTAGCCGGGGCAATGTGCAGGCCGGCCATCAGGCTGCCGAGGGTGGCGCCGACCAGGCCGCCGCCGCAGGCCAGGCCGTGCAGCATGGACATCTGCGATGTGCCGGTCTGCTTTTCGCGCTTGGCGGCAGCGGCATTCATGGCCACGTCATAGGTCGAGGCGGTGATGCCGAGCATCAGCACGGCCATCATCAGGCGCGGCACGGTCGGCGCCATGCCGATCGACACCAGCACGGCCAGCAGGGCGAAGCCGGCGACCAGCAACGACTTGCGGGCGCCGAAACGGCCCATCAGGAAGGCCGAGACCGGGAAGGACATCAGGGCGCCGACGCCGCCGCACAGCAGCACCATCGACAGGGCCGAGTGCGACACGTGCACGCGTTCGGCCAGGGCCGGGATACGGCCGGCCCACGAACCCATGATCACGCCGAACAGGGCGAACATGATCGGCAGGGCATATTGTTGCGCCTGGACGAGGACCGAGCTGCGCGACGAAGAGACCGGGGCGGGAACAGCGGAAGCGGTGGTGTGCATTATTTCCGAATCAAATTTGAATAAACCTGCGCTTCAGTTGCTGTCCGGGAGGGCTCCACTCTTCGGATCAGCCTGGGATCGGTGGCGTCTTGTTGACTGCTCTGCCGTTCGTAACTGACTGCTAACAGGGGTATAAAAAACAAACGCCAACCGTTTATTGGCTGGCGTCAAGAAGTGATGGGAGGCAATTCTACGCAAACGAAACGCGTTTTTCTTTTCCACGCGGAAAAAATTTATGCGCGTTGCGTGGTGTTCACAGTAGAACTACGTAGTTGGTTGGCAGGGCTACACGAGCTGTTTACCGCCTGTCAAATAAACGCGTTACGGAATGTAAAAGCCCTTGTTGAAAGCCTGCCGGAACAAGCAATCCACCCCCTTGTCGAACAGGGAAAATTGCGCGATCTCACCACTCCTCCTGCCCGCTCGGGGTAGCGTTAAAGCTTCCGATAGGAAACTTTTTGAGGAGATCGCGATGTCCCGTGCGTATTGGCCCTTCCTGCTGGCAGGCCTGCTCGGCAGCACTGTCCAGGCGGCCCCCTACCCGAATGTGTATGGCGCGCCGCCCGAAGTCCTGCGCGGCACCGACTGGTACCGCCAATGCCTGCGCGTCAGGAACGAAAAACCGGCGCGCCAGGTGCTGGACAACACGTCCCGCGACAAAGGGCGTTGCGACCCCGCCGCGCTCTACTACGACACCCTGCACCAGCCCGACGCCGGCAAGGCCGACTGGCAGCGCGTGCACGCCTGCGCGGCGCGCACGCAGTCGCATGGCGTGTTGATGATGCTGTATGCGAATGGCGCCGGGATGACGCCGCAGTTCGACCTGGCCTTGATGCACGCCTGCAGCATCCAGAGCCCGGTGGACGAGATGAAGAGCCGGGTCCGGCACCTGCGCCGGCGCGCCAGCGGCGAGGACCGGGAAGCGATCGACGTCTGCGACGACGCCAGCACCGACATGCGCGGCCAGTGCGCGGCGATGCGCGAGCGCCAGCGCGACAAGTCGCGCAGCAGCCAGCTGGCGGCGCTGACCCGCGGCTGGAATGGGAAGGAGCAGCTCGGCCTGGAGTTGGCGAGCAAGGCGGTTCACTATTTTGCGCAGCACCGGGTCGACTACGAGACCGATGCCGGCGGCAACGCCACCCGCTCGCTGCAGCTCGATGTCCAGGCGGCCGAACTCGACCAGTTCGCGGCCGACATCCTCGACGCCGAAGGCGGCAAGGTGCCGCAGTTTTCGGAAGGCGAATTTGCCAGCCTCGAAGAGAAAATGAACGCGGTCTACCGCCAGTTCATGCTGAACCGCCCGGCCAGCACCTCGTACCTGGGCACGATCCGCAAGACCGGCGTCGAGAAGACCCAGCGCGCCTGGCTCGCTTACCGCGATGCCATGGAACTGTTTGGTTCGATCCGCCATCCGCAGGTGCCCGGTTCCGGCTGGCGCGCCCAGCTGACCGCGCGGCGTTTAAAACAGTTGACCGAGCTCGACAACGCTGCGGCCGGGCGCTGATCAGCCTGCCCTGAACAGGGGCAGCGCGTCGGCCGGCACCTCTTCGGTGCTGAGCATCACCAGGCGGTGACTGGCACGCGTCATCGCCATATACAGCTTGCGCGCATCGGCTTCGCGCGCAGCGCTGCCTTCTTCCACCGCCAGCAGGCTCTCCATCCCCAGCAGGAACACGGCGCCGCCTTCCAGGCCGGTCGCCGTTTCCAGGTTCGCCAGGCGCAGGTAGTCGGGACCGTAACCGTCGGGCGGCTGCTTTTTATCCTTGTTCAGCCACCAGACACGTTTGATACCCAGCACCGCGCACAGGCGACGGTACAGCAGCTGCTTGGGCGTGTCCGGGCCATAGATCACGAGGAAGGCGGACAAGGGCAGGCCATGCGTGTCGACCAGCGCGACGATTTCGTTGACGGCGCGGTCGACCGCATCCTGCGGCGTGTCGAGGCGCAGCAGGATCGGCGCGGCGCCCTCTTCCATGCCGGTGAAATCGGGCTCCAGGTAATCCTCGGGATCGGCCTGCACCGCGCGCGCCAATAGGGTGCCGGCCGTGCGCAGGATCGCCTGCGTGGTGCGGTAGGAACGCAGCAGCTTCTTGGTGCGCCCGGCGACATCGAGCCCGGCGTTGCGCCAGCTGAGGCGGCTCTTCATGAAACCCTGGTTCGGATCGGCGCACAGGAACAGCCGCCCCTGCGGTTTTAATGCCAGTTTGACGGTATGGAACCAGGACGGCGCAAAGAACTGCGCCTCGTCGACCAGGATGTGTTCGTAACGCTCGAGCGCGGCGTGGCTTGGGGCGCGGCAGACGTCGGAGGCGACCGCGCTCCACATGCGCAGGCCCTCCGTGCGCAAGGCTGCGGTCACCGCTTCGAACAGCGCCCACACCTCGCGCCGCTCTTTCGCGCGCAGCGAAAAGCCGCGGCCGGCGCGGCTGGCGTCCATGTATTCGGCTTCACTTGTCACCAGCATCTCGTTGAGGAAGTCGCATTCCTCGACCAGCTGGGCGTCCGTCAGTTTCAGGTCGGGCCAGCGCAGGCGCAGGCTGCGCACCAGCTGCGGCAAGTGCATGGGGTCACCCGGCATCGCCAGCGGCGTTCCATACACCCGGCGCCACTGGCGGTGGACCCAGGCGGAATAAGTCGTGATCTCGAGATTGGCGGGCAGGCGGCCGTGGGCGCGGTGCAGGCGTTCGCGAATATCCGCCACGATCGGCGTGTTGTGGATCAGGATCAGTACCCGTTCGCGCGGATGCATCTCGGCCAGCAGCAGGGCGCGGCTGAGGGCGATCAGGGTCTTGCCGCTGCCGGCGACGCCGTTCACCAGGCGCACGGAGAGGTCGGCCGCAGCGTGGCTCTGTTCGTCCGGCAAGTCCAGGTCCAGCTTGCTCGCCCACTCTTGTTGCGGATCGAGGAACAATCCGCCCAAATTAGCGCCATTGTTGCGCTGGAAGCGACGACGTGCCACCGAGGGCAGCGGGACGCCCGACTCGGGAAAGAAGCGCCTGCGCAGTGCGTCTTCATCCTCTGGCGCAAGGGATCGCTGCAAGGCCGCCAGCCCGTCCGCGCCGCGTTCCAGGTAGCGTTCGCGCGACAGCAGGCGCACGCTGTTTGCGTCGACCTGTCCGGCCAGCTCGGCCACTTCGTCCTCGCTGCAGGCCCACAGCACCAGCAGCAGCGGCAGCGCTTCGGGCAAGGCCGCGCGCCAGGCCTGCAAGCGGGCATCGAAGGCGGCGCGCGCTTCGCTGGCGAACAGCTGGCGCGCGTCGAGGCCATCGAAAGGCGTGTCGACGACGGCCAGCGCCAGCCAGCCGCGCTCGGCATGTTCGATGAACAGTTCGGGCGCCTCCTCCTCCTCGCGCAAGGGTTTGCGCACGATGGTCGCCTCGTCCAACGCATTGAGCACGCGCTTGAGTTGCAGCTGGCGGCCGCTGGCGCGCGTCCATTCGGGGATAAACAGCGCCATGATCAGAATTCGATGCGCCGCGCCGTGGCCAGCAGGCTGCGGTACAGGGACAAGTTGCGCGCCATGCGTTCGTCGTTCGAATTGAATTCGGGCGGCAGCTCGGGGCCGATGATCACGAGTTTGGTCATCGCCCGCGTCACCGACACGTTCAGGCGCTCGGGCTGGAAGAAGAATTCGGCGACCGCCGCCAGGAAGCGCAAGTCTCCCGCGGCCAGCGTCAGGATGATCAATTCGCGCTCCTGGCCCTGCATGCGTTCGACCGTGTCGGCCACGATGGCGCGCGCCGTGTGCCAGCCGAATTGCTCGACCAGGGCATTGCGCACCGCCCGCCCGTGCGCGCGAAACGGCGTGACGATGCCGATCTCCTCCGGTTTCAAGCCGCCGTCCAGGGCCGCCGCGCACAGGTCGGCCACCAGTTGCGCATCGTCCGGATTGCGGCTGCGCGCGCGCTCGTCGAGCGTCGGGATGAACACCAGGCTCGCGCAATCGCGCAGCACGGCATCGAACGGGTCGCCATCCTCGCGCGCACGCAATACCAGCTTGCGCTCGCGGTTTGGTCCGGCTGGACGCAGGCGGCTGTCATAAAACGATTTGCTGGGCCAGGCGGCCAGTTCCCGGTTCAGGCGGTAGGTATCGGTCAGCATCACGCTGTCGACGTTATGCAAGGTCAGCTTGGCGAAGATCGAACCGGGAACGTCCTCCAGGATCGAGCGCGCCAGCAGCACCGGCGGCAACTGCTTCTGGTCGCCGATGAAGACGAAGCGCGTTCCGCGCCGCATCGCCATCAGGGCCAGCGGCAGCGTCACCTGGCTCGCTTCGTCGAACACGACGGTATCGAATTCGCAGTTTTCCAGCCGATAAGTGCAGGTGGCAAACGGCGTGGCGCCGACCGCATACCCGCCATCCTGCGGACGCCCATGCCATTCGGCGAAGCTGTCGGCAAGCAGCACGCCCGGCCCCAGGCCGCTCGATTGCGTCAGGCGGCCGATTTTCGCGACGCGCACGCCCTGGCCCGCGATCTTGTTGAGCGCATTGTTGATCGCCATGTGCGTGTGCGAGGTCACCAGCACCCGCTCGCCGCGCTCGGCCAGCAGGCGCACAGCCAGCGCCAGCACCCGCGTCTTGCCCGTCCCCGGCGGACCCTGGATGCAGGCTACCTGGTCGGCCGCGAAGATCTTGCCGACCGCCTCGGCCTGCGCCGCATTCAGGCCCTCCCTGAGGGCGATGCCTTCCGCTTCCTCGAAGTCGCGTGGGTCGAATTCATTGCTGATGCGCCCGTCCAGCAGCGGCATCAGGCAGCGGTTGGCGCGCGAAGGCGGGATGGTTTCGCCGATGTCGTCGAGCACGGCGTCGTAATATTTGGTGAGGTCGAAGTCGTCCGGATCGGCATAGCAGGGTTCGCCGTCGGCGGCCTTGATCACGGCTGCCGCGTGTTTCAGGCGCAGCAGCCAGCGCCCTTCTTCCTCGAGTTCAAAAGCCGCTTCGCGCGACAACATCGACTGCAAGGGAGAGCCACCATGCAGGCAGACCAAATCTCCCTCGCGAAAGCGCGATTCGCCGCCGTCCGGATACGCCCAGGCCGTGCCCTTCTCCGGCCCCGCTTCGATCCGCAGGAAGCGCTGGCTCAGGCCCTTGGCCAAGCGGTCCGGCAAGGGCTGGCGCCAGACGTCGAGCAGCTTCTGCTGCGCCGCCTCGCGTTCGCGCGCGACGAAGCTGCGCAAGCCGTCGAGCAGGCGCGCATGGCGCCGCGCGCGCTCGGCGCCGGCGATGGCTTTATTGTTTTCCTGCGTCATTGGGTAAGGGCGGGGGCGGCGCGTTGTTTCACAGATGGCTTATAAGTGCCGCGCGCGGCGCCGTCAAGCACGGCCGTTGTTTTGGGGCCCGCCAGCACGCCTGCGCGGTGCGGAGTAGGATAAGGATTCCGCAACCTTGAAGGAACGACCACATGAGCACGCTGTTCGATATCCCGCTGCACCGCCTCGAAGGCCAGGACGCCACGCTTGCCGACTACCGCAATAAAGTCATGTTGATCGTCAACGTCGCCTCGCAATGCGGCCTCACGCCGCAGTATGCCGGCCTCGAAAAACTGTTCGAGCAATACGAAGAGCGCGGCCTCGTGGTGCTGGGTTTTCCCTGCAACGATTTCGGCGCCCAGGAGCCGGGCGACGAGGCGGAGATCGCCGATTTTTGCCAGCGCAACTACGGCGTGCGTTTCCCGATGTTCGAAAAGGTGGAAGTCAACCGCGAGGCGCGCCATCCGCTGTACCGCGAACTCATCCAGGCGCAGCCGCAGGCACGCCAGGCCGAGGGCAGCACCTTTGGCGCCAAGCTGGCCCAGCATGGGCTGAGCCCGAAGAATCCATCCGACGTGCTCTGGAATTTCGAGAAATTCCTCGTCGGGCGCGACGGTGCGGTGCTTGCCCGCTTTGCGCCGGACGTGAAGCCGGACGATCCGGCGCTGGTGGCGGCGATCGAGGCCGCGCTGGGCTGATACCGGCAGTGCGCGCCGGCGATGTGAGGTATGGGTTAGTTAGGGCACGGTGGATGGCGCGCAAGCGCACTACCCTGCAGTCATGGGAAAGCATGTGTCACCTCGCAAGCTGTACGCGATGAAACGAATGTCGGTGGCGCTGGCGCGCGCAGCGGTTGCACGGCCGTTTGGACCGGCAACGGACCAGGCGCTGCGCTGGGCCGCGGCCTGGGGCATGGCGTCGGGCATCCGCACGCCGCATACGCCGCTGCGCCTCCGGCGCGATACGCTGATCGGTTCGGCCGGCGGCCCGCGCCTGCATTGAGCAGGCGCACGGCAGCGCGCCGTGCCGGGATTTCCCGCTCGCTGCCGAGGTCTCACCAGCCCTACTTACAGGAGAGCGATCATGGCCTATGTCGATGGTTTCGTCATTCCCGTTCCGAAAGATAAACTCGAGGCTTACCTGGACATGTCCAGGCAATGCGCCGCCATATGGCGCGAACTCGGGGCGACCGAGTTCCGCGAATGCGTCGCCGACGACGTCAAGCCGGGCAAAGTCACGTCCTTCCCGCAGAGTGTGAACCTGAAAGAAGGCGAACTCGTCATCTTTTCCTGGATCGTCTACCCCTCGCGTGCCAAGCGCGACGAGGTCAACGACAAAGTGATGAAAGATCCGCGCATGGCCGAGTTCATGAAGCCGGAGAACATGCCGTTTGATGGCAAGCGCATGATTTTTGGCGGGTTCGAGATGGTGGTGGACGAATAATCCTGTCTCCTGGGCCCAGGCCTGGCGGTTTGTCCGGCGACAGTCCGGCTGTCACGCGGGATGCGTGCTTCCGGTGGCAGTTGCAGGCTTTGGCGGCGGTGGCGGTTCTGGCTGCGGCTGCGGTTGCGGTTGCCGCTGTACTTCAGGTTGCGTCTGCGGCCTCTGCGGTGAGTCCCGCGGAGGCGGGGTATGCTTGCCCCTGCCAAAAATATCCAGGAACACGCCGATGCCGGCGCCGACGGCGGCCGCCCCCGTCGGTGACAGCCCGTCCGATTGCCGTGCAGCCTTTGGACCGAAGTACTTCCGGGTCCACGCCAGCCTGGCATTGGCCTCTTCCGGCGTCAGTTGCTGCACTTGCACGGCGCCGTCGCGCGTGGCCACATACTCCGTATTTCTCCCGAGGATAGCCGGGCTGGGACTGCGCATCTCGACCTCTCCTTCGATGACGGTGACGCGCGATTCGTTTTCCAGGCTCTCGATCTGGACGAAACTCCGGGCCACCCCCGCCATGTTCAATCCGTCCTCGAACTGCTGGCACTTCAGGTTCTGGAACGCCACCTTGCCGTAAAAGACCTTTAGCAGGAGGCAGGCCCCTTGCCTGAACAGCGGATCGGTGTTTTCGTCGAGCTGGATTTCTCCGCCCTTATTCAATATCAGTTTCGCGCTGGTGCCAGGTCCGGTGGACACGGTGTCGCAAGGGCGAGCGTGCACAAGCCAAGCCAGGAAAGTAGCGAATGACGCCATTTCATTTTTTCTCTCCCTGCATGACAGCCGGATCGCGTGCGGAAGCAAACAAGTCGTAGCTGCCATCGAGTTCCGCCCGCCTGACGGTGGCGGCGGGAATCCAGAACAGTTTGCGGATCGATGCATCCCATACGACAAATTCCTGCGTCGTCTGGTTCAACAAGAACAAGGGTCCCCGCATGGGAAACGTGAGGTTCTCGTTCGGCGTCAGCGTGATGCGGGGGTAGGTGACCGGCCTTTGCAGGACCCCGTAATCCATCGGCAGCAAGATCAGGTAGAGGGCTGCCGCAACGAGCGAGGGAGCGGCGTACCAGCCGCGCCAGCGCCAGGGCAGCGCGGTGCGCCAGGTGAGGTAAGCGAGCAGGACAGCGAGCACGAATCCAAAGACCAGCTCCTCGAATGCATTGTTCAGCAAGCGGTCATTACGGCCCAGCAGGGCCTCTCTCAGCACATCGGCGCCCTGCCCCATCATCGCGGCAGGACACGGCGTGCTGCCGGACTGCGCGTACAGCAGGTTCCCGATGCAGAGCGGGCGTTGAAACTTCAGGAGGAAGGTCTCGGCACGCCAGAGAAATGCGGCTAACAGGGAGACGAAGACAAGCAGGCGCCCCCATCCCTGGCTGCCGACATCGGGAAGCCGGCTGCGCAAGCGTTCGCGCCAGCGCTGGGCATGGTTGCCGAGCAGCCGCCGCAACACGATCCCCCCAATCACGGCCCATCCGAGCACGGCAAGCAGCGGCAGTGCCGAATTGCTCATCGTTGAATAGGCCAGGACGAGAAAAAATTTCCCGCCTTCCTGGACAATGGCGTGATTATCGAAATCGAGCACGCCGTGCAGGCCGAGCATGCTCAAGTGCGCACGCGTGATCAGGTAGCCGGTCGCGTAGAAAATGGCCGTGATGCTGGCCAGCGAGCCGCCCAGCCAGACGAGAAATCCCTTGATCCCGACCAGCAGGCTCACCTCCCCTTCACCGGGCACGGACGAGGGCGGCTCGGAAAACTTGTCGGCCATCGCATTCCCCTGTTGACCCACCACGGATAGTGCGCGATCAGAATGGACGATGATACGGCCGCGCCCCGAGCGCGCCGTTTGACATTGAACAGGACTCCACGGGTACAACTACCGGCAAAAAAAATCCCCATCAATCACGGATTGATGGGGATTTTTCCAGTGTATCGGCTATTAGCTCGCCGACGAATTTAGAACGGGATGTCGTCATCCATATCCGAGAAGTTCGGTGCCGGACGCTGCGGCTGCGGACGGGCCGCCGGTGCCGCTGGCGCCTGGCGTGGCGCCGGACGCTGCTGTTGTTGTTGTGGCTCGTAGCCGCCGCCGTCGTCCATGCCCATGTCGTTGCCGCCGCCCATGCCTGCGCGGCCGCCCAGCATCTGCATGTTCTCGGCGACGATGTCGGTTGCGTAGCGCTCGATGCCGTCTTTATCGGTGTACTTGCGGGTCTGCAGGCGACCTTCGACGTAGACCGACGAACCTTTTTTCAGGTACTGGCCGACGATCTCGGCCAGGCGGCCGAAGAAGGAAATGCGGTGCCATTCGGTCAGCTCTTTCTGCTCGCCGGTGTTCTTGTCCTTCGACTTGAACGAGGTCGCGACCGCGATGTTCGCGATGGCGTCGCCGCTCGGCATGTAGCGGATTTCCGGATCGCGGCCGAGGTTGCCGACGATGATGACCTTGTTAACTGATGCCATGTGTTACTCCTTCAGGATGTTGTGAGCCCTGGCTCTGCACTCGTCCTAAGCGCCAGGGAACTGTGTACTTCAACGCGATATTATGGGGCCGAACCGCCGCCGTTAAAAGAAGATTTTGTTGGCTTGACTCAGCCTTTCCAGGGGCGCAAAGAGAGCGAATCGGTGTCCGCGGACCGTCCGGCGCGGTCGTCAAATTTATTTTCGGATTCTGAACTGTTTGCCATTGAAGCCTCGCGCAAACGGCTCACATACGGGCGACTGGTATTGTCGATTTCAGTCCCGCTTCTCGGAACGGCATATCAAGCTGCCATCACTGGTACACCAGAGTACTGGATGAATGTACAGCCGCAACAAAAACGCGTTAAACTAGTAGATTCCCCTCGATTGGCCCGCCTTTCGCGACAGTATCGTGCGCGGCCCCGCAAAACTTATTGAAAGCCTGCCAACCTCAATGGAAGAAATTCGTATTCGTGGTGCCCGTACGCACAACCTCAAAAACATCAATCTCGACCTGCCGCGCAACAAGCTGATCGTCATTACCGGCCTGTCCGGATCCGGCAAGTCGTCGCTTGCTTTCGACACCCTGTATGCAGAGGGCCAGCGCCGCTACGTCGAGTCGCTGTCTGCCTATGCGCGCCAGTTCCTGCAGTTGATGGAAAAACCGGACGTCGACCTGATCGAAGGCTTGTCGCCGGCCATTTCCATCGAGCAGAAAGCGACCTCGCACAACCCGCGCTCGACCGTCGGCACCGTCACCGAAATCCATGACTACCTGCGCCTGCTGTACGCGCGCGTCGGCACGCCCTATTGCCCGGACCAC
This sequence comes from Telluria sp. AIW5, assembly GCF_056680575.1. Lineage (NCBI taxonomy): Bacteria > Pseudomonadati > Pseudomonadota > Betaproteobacteria > Burkholderiales > Oxalobacteraceae > Telluria > Telluria sp. AIW5. The sequence goes on from NZ_CM155289.1 coordinate 637,155, forward strand.
CCGCACGAGCCGCTGGCGGCGCAAACCGTCTCGCAGATGGTGGATACCGTGCTGGCCATGCCGGAAGGCACGAAGTTGATGATCCTGGCGCCGGTCGTGGCCGGCCGCAAGGGAGAACATGGCGATTTGTTCGCAGGCATGCAGGCCCAGGGTTTCGTCCGCTTCCGCATCCAGAGCGGCGTGAATCCGGCCAAGATCTACGAGATCGACGAGCTGCCGAAACTGAAGAAAACCGAAAAACACTCGATCGACGTCGTGATCGACCGTATCAAGGTCAACCCGGACATCAAACAGCGCGTAGCCGAGAGTTTTGAAACCGCGCTGCGCCTGGCCGATGGCCGCGCCGTGGCTTTCGAGATGGACACCGAGCAATCGACCGTGTTCTCGAACAAGTTCGCCTGTAACGTCTGCGGCTATTCGCTGCAGGAACTCGAGCCGCGCCTGTTCTCGTTCAACAACCCGATGGGCGCCTGCTCGCAGTGCGACGGCCTCGGCCACATCGAGTTCTTCGATCCGAAGCGCATCGTCGCCTTCCCGAATTTGTCGCTCGCTTCCGGCGCCGTCAAAGGCTGGGATCGCCGCAACCAGTTTTATTTCCAGATGCTGTCGAACCTGGCGGCACATTACGAGTTCGACCTCGATAAACCCTTCGAGCAGTTGCCCAAGCCGGCGCAGGACGCGGTCCTGTTCGGTTCCGGCAAGACCGCGATTCCGTTTACCTATGTGAACGAGCGCGGCCGCACCGTGATCCGCGAGCACACCTTCGAAGGCGTGGTGAACAACCTGCAGCGCCGCTACCGCGAGTCGGATTCGATGGCGGTCAAGGAAGAACTCTCGAAATTCATCAACGAGAAAAAATGTCCGTCCTGCGACGGCGCGCGCCTGCGTACCGAAGCGCGCTTCGTGAAAATCGGCCAGGGCGCCCAGCAGCGCGCCATTTATGAAGTGTCGGACAAGCCCTTGCGCGATACGCTGGAATTCTTCGAAACGCTGGAACTGACCGGCGCCAAGAAGGACATCGCCGAGCGCGTCATCAAGGAAATCATCGCGCGCCTGAAATTCCTGAACAACGTCGGCCTCGATTACCTGTCGCTCGACCGCAGCGCCGATACCCTGTCGGGCGGCGAAGCGCAGCGGATCCGTCTCGCTTCGCAGATCGGTTCCGGCCTGACGGGCGTGATGTACGTGCTCGATGAGCCGTCGATCGGCCTGCACCAGCGCGACAACGACCGCCTGATCGGCACCCTGAAACACCTGCGCGACATCGGCAACAGTGTATTGGTGGTCGAGCACGACGAGGACGCGATCCGCACCGCCGACTACATCGTCGACATGGGTCCGGGCGCGGGCGTGCACGGCGGCCAGATCATCGCGGAAGGTACGCTCGAACAGATCATGGCGAACGAGCACTCGGTGACCGCCCAGTACCTCGACGGCCGCCGCAAGATCGTGGTGCCGAAGAAGCGAACCCAGGCCAATCCCGAGCGCCAGCTGGTGATCACGAATGCGACTGGCAACAATTTGAAAGGCGAGACGCTGACGCTCCCGGTTGGCCTCATGACGTGTATTACGGGCGTGTCGGGTTCGGGTAAATCGACGCTGATCAACGACACCCTGTATCCGGCCCTGTCGCGCCACCTGTACGGTTCGCAGACGGAACCGGCGCCGCACGATGCGATCTTTGGCCTCGAGCATTTTGATAAAGTCATTTCGGTCGACCAGGCGCCGATCGGGCGCACCCCGCGTTCGAACCCGGCGACGTATACCGGCCTGTTCACGCCGATCCGCGACCTGTTCTCGACCGTGCCGACGGCCAAGGAACGTGGCTACTCGGCCGGACGCTTCTCGTTCAACGTCAAGGGCGGCCGCTGCGAAGCCTGCCAGGGCGATGGCGTGATCAAGGTCGAGATGCACTTCCTGCCGGACGTGTACGTGCCCTGCGACGTCTGCCACGGCAAGCGCTACAACCGCGAGACGCTCGAAGTGCATTACAAAGGTAAAAACATCACCGAAGTGCTGGAGATGACGGTCGAAGACGCGCACGAGTTCTTCAAACCAGTGCCAGTCATCGCCCGCAAGCTGCAGACCCTGCTCGACGTCGGCCTCGGCTACATCAAGCTGGGCCAGAGCGCGACGACCTTGTCCGGCGGCGAGGCGCAGCGCGTGAAATTGTCGCTGGAACTGTCGAAGCGCGATACCGGACGGACGCTGTACATCCTGGACGAGCCGACGACCGGTTTGCACTTTGCCGACATCGACCTGCTGCTGAAGGTGATCCACCGCCTGCGCGACCAGGGCAATACCCTCGCCATCATCGAGCACAACCTCGATGTCATCAAGACGGCGGACTGGATCGTCGACCTGGGACCGGAAGGCGGCGCCGGCGGCGGCAAGATCGTGGCGACGGGCTCCCCGGAAGAAGTGGCCGAGAATCCAGACAGTGTGACGGGCAAGTACCTGGGACCGCTGCTGAAACAGTAAGCGTCCGCGCTTGGTTCAGAAAAAAAGGCAGGGCCGCGGCCCTGCCTTTTTTGCATGTGTAGGGTGGGCTCTTGAGCCCACCCTACACATCAGGCGTGCCGCAAGGACTGCATCGCCGCCCGCACGAACGCAAGCATGCGTTCGTCCACCATGCCCGGCTGTTTCAGTTCCGGCTCGTTCTCGAGTGCCTGGCGGATCTTTTGCTGGGTTGCGGGATTGTCCCCGGCAAACGAGCGGAACAGATCGAACCAGTCGCGCGCGAGCGCCTGCGCCTCCGGAGAATCCGGTGCGCGTCCCTCGTCCATGGCGCTGCGTACGCGCGCGATCAGCGGCGGCCACTCGGCGTTGCGCTTGCCGAGATTGGCGCGCACAAAGGCGAGTTCGTCGGCATCGAGGTAGCGCCCGTAGACCGCCAGCTGCGTCTCTTTCGAGGCCTCCAGCACAAAGGCCATCACCGCCGGCGTGATGCCGGTATGCTCCTGCACCGACGGTTCCTGTTCGTGCATCGTGTTCAGTTTTGCGAACAGGATCGGATTGGAGCCGGTATCGCGCGCCAGCATCGCCATCCAGCGCTTCGCCAGCGCCCGGGATTCGGCGTCGGCCGGGCTGGTCCCGGCGTCGATCAGCTGGCGCACGCGCGCCACCAGCGCCTGCCACTCGCCTTCGACCTTCTCCGCGTTCGTGACCAGCGGCAGTTGTTCGAGTTCTTGCTGGGTAAAGTATTTGTCGTACATGGTCATTTGCTCCAAAGTAGTCAGCCAGTCGGCCGGGTCCGGTTGCCGCCCATCGCCCAGCTGCCCACGCAGGCGCACGAGGCGGCTGCGCAGGACGCTGGCCTGCTCGATCTGCTGGGTCAGCATGGCGATCTGGCGCTCGACGAGGTGGTCGAGCGCCAGGTCCGGTCCGGTGAGAGTGGTCCCGATCTCGGCCAGCGCCATGCCGAACCTGCGCAGCGCCAGGATGCGGTGCAGCCGGGCGATGTCAGCGTCGTTATAGAGCCGGTAACCGGCATCGGAACGCGCCGAGGGAGACAGGAGCGCGATGGCGTCGTAATGGTGCAGCGTGCGCACGGTCAGGCCGGTGCGCTTTGCCAGTTCTCCGATTTTCAACAGCATCGTGTCCTCTCTTCTTCATGCGTGCACCCAGCCTGGGGCCTGACGCTGCGTGAGGGTCAAGCACTACGTTAAAGCCTTAATATTAATACTTCACGGCAATCGAGAGGCGAATGGATCGATGCGATTACTCATCATGGGGAACTCGGGTTCCGGCAAGTCGTATCGCGCACGTGCGCTGGCCGCGCAGCATGGGCTGGCGCATCTGGACCTGGACACCATCGTGTGGGAGCCGGGCCTGATTGCCGTGCCGCGCGCGCCGGAAGCGGTACGCGCCGAGCTGCTGGCATTTATTGCCAGGCACGAGGCCTGGGTGGCGGAAGGCTGCTACGGCGATTTGGTGGAAATGGCCCTGCCGTATTGCTCGGAACTGGTGTTCATGAATCCGGGACGCGCCGTGTGCCTGGAGAATAATCGTCGGCGGCCATGGGAGCCGCACAAGTACGCATCGATGGAGGCGCAGCAGGGCAAGCTGGGCTTTTTGCTGGAATGGGTCGGCGGGTATTACGAACGCGATGATGCGATGTCGTATGCCTGCCACCGGCGCGTGTTCGATGGTTTCGCTGGTAATAAAACCGAAGTCACGGTGCTGGCTTGGCAAAGAATGTAGGGTGGGCTCCGCCCACGCGGTACGGCGGTGGTTCAAAGGCTGCGTCCCCGCCAGATCAGCGGCCACGCGCACCATACTGCTGTGCTACGGAGGCTGTGCGGCTGCTCATCTGTTCTACCGCGTGGGCAGAGTCCACCCTACGGTACGCAGCTTCCAAGGCTGTGGCAGAAGATCGCGCCGTGCAAACGGTTGCGCATAAAAAAGGGCAGCGCCACACGGCACTGCCCTTTCTTACGCACGGCCGCATGGAGCGGCCGCCCTCCTCAGAAACTCGACTTATTGTTTACTGGCCCAGCTGCTGTTCCAGCTTCTGCTTGGTCGCCACCAGCTCTTGCGGCAGGTGGTAGGACAGCTTCTCGAACAGCTCGGTGTGCAATTTCAGCTCTTCGTGCCAGGCGTCCTTGTCGATCGAAGTGATCTGCGTGAACTGTTCCTGGGTCAGCTCGACGCCGTCCCAGTTCAGGTCGCCGTACTCTGGCGAGGTGCCGAACAGGTGGGCGGTGCCGCCGGCCTGGCCTTCGCTGGCGCTGTTGCTACGGTCGAGGATCCACTTCAGGACGCGCATATTGTCGCCGTAGCCCGGCCACACGAAATTGCCCGACTCGTCGGTACGGAACCAGTTGACGCAGAAGATCTTCGGCAGCGCGGCGCCACCCTTGGCTTCGACTTTTTTACCGAGGTCGAGCCAGTGCTGGAAGTAGTCGCTCATGTTGTAGCCGATGAAAGGCAGCATCGCGAACGGATCGCGGCGCACGACGCCCATCTGGCCGGCGGCGGCAGCGGTCGTTTCCGAACCCATGGTCGCGGCCATGTAGACGCCTTCGACCCAGTTATTCGCTTCGGTGACGAGTGGCACGGTGGTCGAGCGGCGGCCGCCGAAGATGAAGGCCGAGATCGGCACGCCGGCCGGATCGTCCCAGGCGGCATCGATCACCGGGTTCTGGGTCGCGGCGACGGTGAAGCGCGCGTTCGGGTGGGCGGCCTTGGTGCCCGAGGCCGGGGTCCAGTCTTTACCTTGCCAGTCGATCAGGTGCGCCGGCGCTTCTTTCGTCATGCCTTCCCACCAGACGTCGCCGTCGTCGGTCAGCGCGACGTTGGTGAAGATGACGTTTTCGCGCAGCGACGACATGCAGTTCGAGTTGGTCTTGTCGTTGGTGCCGGGGGCGACGCCGAAATAACCCGCTTCCGGATTGATCGCGTACAGCTGGCCGTCGGCGCCCGGCTTGATCCAGGCGATGTCGTCGCCGATGGTCGTGACTTTCCAGCCGTTGAACGAATTCGGCGGGATCAGCATCGCGAAGTTGGTCTTGCCGCAGGCCGAAGGGAAAGCGGCAGCGACGTATTTCTTGTCGCCCTGCGGCGACTCGACGCCCAGGATCAGCATGTGTTCGGCCAGCCAGCCGGTGCCGCCCTGCTGGGCTTCCTGGTAGCCCATGTTCGAGGCGATACGCAGCGCGAAGCATTTCTTGCCGAGCAGCGCGTTGCCGCCGTAGCCCGAACCGAAGGACCAGATTTCGCGGGTGTCCGGATAATGGACGATGTATTTGGTCTTGTTGCAAGGCCAGCGCACGTCTTGCTGGCCCGGCTGCAGCGGCATGCCGACGCTGTGCACGCATGGGACGAATTCGCCGTCCGCGCCCAGCACGTCGTACACGGCCTTGCCCATGCGCGTCATGATGCGCATGTTGACGGCAACATAAGGCGAATCGGACAGCTCGACGCCGATGTGGGCGATCGGCGAGCCCAGCGGGCCCATCGAGAACGGCACGACATACATCGTGCGGCCGGCCATGCAGCCGTCAAACAGGCCGTGCAGGGTCGTGCGCATCTCGGCCGGGTCGGTCCAGTTATTGGTCGGACCGGCCTGCTCTTTCGTTGCCGAGCAAATGAAAGTGCGGTCCTCGACGCGCGCCACGTCCGACGGGTCGGATTGTGCCAGGTAGGAATTCGGGCGCAGTTCCGGATTCAGGCGCTTCATCGTACCGGCTTCGACCATCAGTGCGCACAGGCGGTCGTACTCTTCTTCCGAGCCGTCGCACCAGTAGATGGCGTCGGGCTTCGTCAGGGCGGCGATGTCCGCTACCCAATTGATGAGCTTTTGGTGTTTGATGTGGGCTGGAACGTTCAGGGCGGCGACGCCGCTCATCACGGGCTGGTTCATGTTACCTCCAACAATTAAGAATTCTGTGTGGTCCCGACACGGCAGGATCGTCGTAGGTGCACGGGAGAACGCGATGGAATCCCTGGCTCGTTGTGGAGCGGCGGTACGGCGGTCGTGGCGGCGGCCTCTTCTGGCGAGGCGAATGGAACAGGTGACGCTGGTCTGATATACACTTTGGTGCTGTCAAACGCTTAATATTCGGCCGATTGTACACCCCTCAAACAGCGATTCAAGCTCTTCGAACCGAAAAATGTAGGAAATATAGTTGACTAATATAGTAGGCTACTTCGATTCTCCGGGAACGCGTTATTCCTTTACGTGCTCATCAACAACTTCGCCCAACTCCGATGAAAATTGCCATTCTCGACGATTACCAGAACGCCGTGCCCGGTCTCGACTGTTACAAAATATTGGACGGTCACGAGGTCAAAGTGTTCAACAATTCTGCGCGCGGCCTCGGCCAGCTCGCGATCCGGCTGGCGCCGTACGAGGCGCTGGTGCTGATCCGCGAGCGCACCAGCCTGTCCGCCGCCCTGCTGGAGAAGCTGCCGAACCTGAAGCTCATCTCGCAGACCGGCAAGCTGGCCGGCCACGTCGACGTGGCTGCGGCGACCGCCCGCGGCATCGCGATCGCCGAGGGTGTGGGTTCGCCGGTTGCGCCGGCCGAGCTGACCTGGGCGCTGATCATGGCCGCCAGCCGCAAGATCGTTCCGTATGCGAGCAACCTGAAAGAAGGCGCGTGGCAGACGGCGTCCGCGAATCCCCAGCTCAATGGGCTCGGACGGGTGCTGCGCGGGCGCACCTTGGCGATCTGGAGTTACGGCAAGATCGGCAAGCTGGTGGCGGGCTATGGCAAGGCGTTTGGCATGCGGATTCTGGTGTGGGGCAGTGACGTCTCGCGCCAGGCAGCGGTGGCCGATGGGTTTGAGGCGGCCGGCTCGCGCGCAGCGTTTTTCGAACAGGCCGACGTGTTGAGCCTGCACCTGCGCCTGGCGGATGCGACCCGCGGCATCGTCAAGGCTGCCGACCTGGCGCGCATGAAACCGGATGCCTTATTGGTGAACACGAGCCGGGCGGAACTGGTTGAAGCCGGCGCGCTGGAGGCGGCCTTGCACGCGGGCCGGCCGGGGATGGCGGCGCTGGACGTGTTCACCGAGGAACCGTTGGCGCCGGATTCTCCGCTGCTGCGCATTCCGACGGTGCTGGCGACGCCGCACCTGGGGTATGTCGAGCAGGATAGTTACGAGCTGTATTTCAGGGCGGCGTTCGAGAACATCGCGAATTTCGCGGCTGGCAAGCCGAGCAACATTCTTAATCCCGAGGCGTTGAATCAGGCGTAGGGTGGGCACCCGTGCCCACGCGGAATCATGCTCGGTGTTAGCGGCGCGAGAACCCTGGAAAAGGCCCGGGGTTAGCGCTTCCAAATGATCATTCGAAGCGCCGCGTTGGTTCGACATGATCGACAAGTGGCGGAGCCAACAATATTCATCGTTCCGCGTGGGCACAGGGTGCCCACCCTACGATTTGGGGACGATATCGGCAGTCGTATCGTTAGCGCAGTTCCGGCTCGCCAGTAAAATTGGGGCTCTTCGTCGGCATCACGTGCGAGCGCGTCCACATTCCCGCCCAGCCCGGCGGCCAGCCGATCTCCGGCCCGGCATAGGCCGGCAAGCCGCCCCGCACCGCGACCACCGGCACCGGCGGCGCCTCAATGAATCCGCCGCCCGGCGGCCGCTCGACGTTCAGGCTGTACATGTAGCCCGGCAGCAGCGCCTCGCAGGTCTCGGCAAACCAGGCCGTGTGGTCCTCGTCGCGCCCCAGGGCCTGGGCCAGGCCCTGCGGGTCGAATTTCGCCAGCGCGTGGATCAATTCCTCGGTGGTGGCGCCGGGGATATCTCCCCATCCCATCACCGGATTGTTGTTGTACTCGGCGCCCGACCCATACCAGCCTTCGCGCCAGGAGCGCTGCATCCAGTTGCGCTGGCCGGTAAACAAATGCCAGCGCCAGTGCAGGCCGGACGGTTTCGGCCACGAGTACAAATACAGCTTCTGGTAGCCGGCCTGGTGCAGCGCGCGCACGGCCGCCATCAGGCGCGCATGCGGCATGCGGTCGGGCGGGGCGCGCCTGAAAAGGATGGGCTCGCCATCGGCGTGCTGGACTTCATCGCTCGACAGGTTCAGGTCGAGCGTGCGTGCTTCGTTGCCGAAGCGCGCGGAAATCCAGCCGGTCAACAGGTTGACGTGGGTGATCACGCCATACCCGCGATGACGGTGGAAAATAACGGTTCCTGGAGCAACGGCTTTCATAAAATTCTGTTGGGCTTGCCCGAAAAAAAGATCAGTCTACTCATCCGATCCGGTCGATTCTAGCGCAGTCACATCTGGATACACACCATTTTGGCGCTATGATGACCCACCTTTTTTTACTGCGTTTATAAACCGATATGACTTTGCGACTCATCGCCACCGGCGGCACCTTCGACAAACATTACAATGAGCTGAACGGTGTGCTCGGCTTTTCCGAAAGCCACTTGCCGGCGGTAATTAGCCGTGCGCGCCTGACGATTCCCGTCGAGCTGCAAGTACTGCCCCTGCTCGATTCGCTCGACATGCAGGACCTTGACCGCCAGCGTGTACTCGACGCTTGCCAGGCAGCTAGCGAGAAAGCAATCGTCATCGTCCACGGCACCGATACCATGCCGCAAACGGCCGCCGTGCTCGGCGCTGCAAACCTCGGCAAGACCATCGTACTCACCGGCGCCATGATTCCCTACGAGATCGCCAATTCGGACGCATTATTCAACCTCGGCTTCGCCTGCGGCGTTGCGCAAACGCTGCCCGCCGGCGTCTACGTGGGCATGAACGGACAAGTGTTCGCCTGGGATAATGTGACGAAGAATCGCGCCGCCGGCGTGTTCCAGCCCCTGTAAGCGCACGAACATTCCAGAGGGCACGCGCGCGCTGCCCTCTGCCGGAACTTCCTATACTTTTCTCTCAATGAACGAGAGGAGAGTGTCCCATGTCTGACCGTCCCATCCTGACCACGCGCCAGGGCCACCCCGTGCGCGACAACCAGTCGCTGCGCTCCGTCGGCGAGCGCGGTCCGGCCACGCTCGAGAATTACCAGTTCATCGAGAAGATCACCCATTTCGACCGCGAGCGCATTCCCGAGCGCGTCGTCCACGCGCGCGGCACCGGCGCCCACGGCTTTTTCGAAGCCTACGGCACCATCGGGGGCGAGCCGGCCAGCAAGTACACACGCGCCCGCGTGCTGAACGAAACCGGCGTCCAGACGCCGGTGTTCGTGCGTTTCTCGACCGTTATCGGTGGCAAGGACTCACCCGAAACAGCACGCGACCCGCGCGGCTTTGCCGTCAAGCTGAAAACGGTCGAGGGCAACTGGGACCTGGTCGGCAACAACCTGAAAGTGTTCTTCATTCGCGACGCGATTAAATTCCCGGACATGATCCACGCCTTCAAACCGGATCCGGTCACCAACCAGCAAGAGCCGTGGCGCTTTTATGATTTCGTCGCCAATTCGCCCGAAGCGCTGCACATGGTGACTTGGGTCAAAAGCCCATGGGGCATCCCGGCGAATTACCGCGAGATGGAAGGTTCGGGCGTCAACACCTATAAGCTGGTCAACGACCAGGGCGTGGCCCACCTCGTGAAATTCCACTGGCAGCCGCGGCAAGGCGTGCGCAATCTCACCGCGGCGCAGGCGGCCGAGATCCAGGCGCACGACACCAGCCACGCCACGCGCGACCTGTACGCAGCCATCGAGCGCGGCGATTATCCGGAGTGGGAATTCTGCGTGCAGATCATGGCCGACGGCGAGCATTCCGACCTCGACTTCGATCCGCTGGACGACACCAAGCGCTGGCCGGAAGACCGGTTCCCGCTGCTGCCCGTGGGCCGCATGGTGCTCGACAAGAACCCGGACAACGTCTTTGCGGAAACCGAGCAATCGGCCTTCGGCACCGGCGTGCTGGTCGACGGCATCGATTTTTCGGACGATAAAATGCTGCAGGGCCGCACCCTGTCCTACTCCGACACCCAGCGCTACCGCGTCGGTCCGAATTACCTGCAGCTGCCGATCAATGCGCCCCAGGAAAAAGCACGCGTCCGCACCAACCAGCGCGACGGCCAGATGGCGTATGTCGTCGACGACAGCGGCGAAAATAAACACATCAATTACGAGCCGAGCCTGCTGGGCGGCACGCAGGAAGCACCGAAGCCGCAGCGCGATTATCACCAGTTTGTCGAAGGCCACCTCGGCCGCTACCAGACGACGAATACGCGCAGCGACTACAAGCAGGCGGGCGATCGCTACCGTAGCTTCGCCGATTGGGAGCGCGACGAACTGGTGAACAATGTCGGCGGCGATTTGAAAGCCTGTCCGGAGCCGGTGCAGCTGCGCATGGTGTGGCACCTGTGGCATTGCGACGAGGATTACGGGCGCCGCGTGGCGCAGATTGCCGGCATCGATCTCGAGAAAGCGAAGGCATTGCCGCCGCTGCCGGGCAAGCCGGCGCCGCACGACAACCGCCAGGGTGCGACCTATACCGACGGGAGGAGTGAGGAGCCGGCGACCAGCGACGAGGTGGCGAGCGCGAAGTGATCTTTGAGTGCGCCGTATCAAAGCAAAACGGACCCGTGCGGGTCCGTTTGTACGTAGGGTGGGCGCCCCGTGCCCACTGCGAAGCGTGCGCAGCGTTAGCAGCGATCACCGCCAACAATGCTCATCATTCCGCGTGGGCACGGGGCGCCCACCCTACAAGGCCTGCTTACGCCTTCGCTTCGCCGCCCAGCGCATCAACCACATCAGCCAGCATCTTCGCCAGCTCGCCGGTCATGAGCATGATGTCGTTATCAAAACGCTCGTCGTCGCTGTTGGTGACGGCGCCGCCTTCATTGATGACGTCGAGCGGCTTGATGCCCTTGATGGCCAGCGATTCGGTCAGCACGAACGACACGCGGCTGTTCCAGGTCATGGCCAGGCGCGTGCACTGTTTACCGGCGGCGATGTGGCGGCGGATGTCGTCCGGATCGAGCGAGTGCTTCACGTAACGCACGGCCGCGCGGCTTTCGCCGGTGGCGCGCAGTTCCGTATCCTGGTCGATCGTGAAGTTGTACGGCGCCTCGTCGGCTTCCAGCCAGCCGGTCATCACGGCGACTGGCGAACGCTGCACGCGCAGCGACTCGAGCGGCATGCGGTCGACGGCTTTGAGCAGCAGTTTCACGACGTCGTCGGCCTTGGCCGGACTGGCGGCATCGACCACCAACCAGCCGTTGACCGGGTCGATCCAGGTCCAGGTATTGCTGCGGATCGTGAATGCGCGCGGCAGCAGTTCGTCGGCCACGCGCTCCTTCAGTTCTTTCATCGCCTTCTTACCCGGCGGGAAACCTTGCTGCTCTTCCAGCTCGGCAGCTTTCGCCTTGGCGACCTGGTTGATCACCGAGCTCGGCAGCAGCTTCTTTTCGGTGCCGAGCATCATCAGCATCTGCTTGTTGACGACGTGGACCAGGCCGCCATTCGGACGCGGCGCATCCCAGCCCTGGCGCAACAGTTCGTTGCTGTTCGCGGGCGTGAAGGCCAGGGGCGCCAGCGCCTCTTCCATCTGTTCAGGCGTGAAGGCCCATGGTGCGGGCAGGCGGTAAATCTGAAGATTCTTGAACCACATAGTTGCTTTCTGTTGTCTCAGTATTTCAGGGGAACGACATTCTACACGCTGATGTCCGGCAATTTTCAGCCGGCAACAACAACGTTTTAATGTGTTGCGTGTTCGTCAAACAGGCTGAGCTGTTCGACATGTTCGGTGTCGCCCAGGCGCACGCCCACGCCCAGCAGGCGCACGGGGCGGCTGGCGCGCAGCCAGCCGGTTTCCATCAGCCGCGCGAAGGTCGGCAGATGGGGCGCATAGGCGACGCACTCGACGGTGGTCTGCTGGAAGTCCGAAAATTTAATTTTAATGAACAGCTTGTTGATGAATTTTTCGGCGCCCGCGCGCTTGATGCGCCCGAGCAGGTGTTCGTATAAATCGGGCAGCAGCGCCAGGCAGGCCGGCAGGTCCGGCACGTCCACCGTATAGGTTTCCTCGGTGCTGACCGATTTACGCTCGCGCTCCGGGCTGACCTCGCGGTTGTCGATGCCGCGACACAAATCGTGCAGGCGCGCCCCGAAACTGCCGAAGTGATGCTGCAGTTCCTGCATCGTCCAGCCGCGCAAATCCGCGCAGGTCCGCGCGCCCAGCTTGTTGAGCTTGGCCGCCGTGACCTTGCCGACGCCGTGCAGTTTTTTGACCGGCAGCGCCGAGACGAAGGCATCCACCTCTTCCGGGCGCACGAGGAACAGGCCATCGGGCTTGTTCCAGTCGCTGGCGATTTTCGCGACAAATTTGTTGGGCGCCACGCCGGCCGAGGCCGTGATGCCGACGGTCTCGAAAATCCGTTTGCGGATTTCCTGCGCGATCAGGGTGGCGCTGCCCTTGCAGTGCGGCGAGTTCGACACGTCGAGATAGGCTTCGTCGAGCGAGAGCGGTTCGACGAGGTCCGTGTAGTCGGCGTAGATCTCCATGATCTGGCGCGAGGCGATGCGGTATTTTTCCATCGCCGGCGGGATGACGAGCAGCTCCGGGCACAGTTTCATGGCCTGGGCGGTGGCCATGGCCGAATGGATGCCGAAGCGGCGCGCCTCGTAATTGCAGGTCGCCACCACGCCGCGCTGGTCGGGACGGCCGCCCACGGCGAGCGGACGCCCGCGCAGGGACGGATCGTCGCGCATCTCGACCGAGGCATAGAAACAGTCGCAATCGCAATGGATGATTTTACGTGCGGGGGCGTTCACTCTGGCGGCGGCCGGGGCCGACTACTGTAATTCCGTACAGTATCTCGTCAATTGGGATTCCGTGCAAGGGCTACCGGCATGGCGTTTTGTAGGGTGGGCATGCCCACGCGGTGATACGCGGCAGCGAGACCATCGAGCACGAAAGCGGAGCCCGTACGGCGGCGAGACCATCGAGCACGAAAGCGAAGCCCGTACGGCGGCGAGATCATCGTGCACGAAAGCGGAGTCCTTACGTATCCCGCGTGGGCATGCCCACCCTACGATCCAGGTGGCTTTTCGGCGGAGGACTCGGCAAAAAAAACGCGCGGCAAGCCGCGCGTCCTCTTTAGCCAGCTACAGCAACCGAGGCTTACCAGCTCGCCTTCAGCGTGTACTTGCCATTGGTCGAACCGGTGCCGCCGCCGTAGTACTTGACGCGCACATAGGCTGGCGCGCTGGTGGTGCCGTTATTCACCACCGAAGCGGTGTCGGTGGCGCCGGCGCCGTTCTCGCTGGAGGTCAGCAAGGTGCCTGCACTGTTGTAGATGTAGAGGTCGTAGTCGTTGGTCGACCGGCTCTCGGTCAGCGTCGCGGTCAGGGTTTTACCGGCCGGCAGCTGGACCACGAAGTAGTCGCTGTCGGTCGAGGCGCTCATCGTGCCGTTGACGACCGTGCCGCTGGTGCTGATGGCGTTCGCGGTCGAGATCGTGTTGTTCGACTCGGTTTCCGAGATCGTCGTCGGCGGCGGCGTCACGGTGGTGGCGGCAGCAACGGCAGCACCCGCGTCGACGATACCGGCGCCGCACTGCGAGCAGGTCGCCGGGAAGGCGCGGGCGGTGGCCTTCAGCTTGGCTTCGATGTCGTCCGGCGTCAGCGCGCCGTTACGCGCCAGCATCAGTGCCGCGACGCCGGCCACGTGCGGGGTCGCCATCGAGGTGCCCTGGTAACCGACGTAATTGTCCGAGCCCGGGGTGGTGGTGCCGCTGTTGAGCGTCGACAGGATGCTGTAGGAGCCATCGCCGCCTGGTGCCGCCACGTCGACCACGGCGCCGTAGTTCGAATACGAGGCACGCCCGCCGGTCTTGCCGGTGGCGGCGACCGCCACGACGCCGGCGCAGTTGGCCGGATTCGAGTTGCTGGCGTTCTGGTTTTCGTTACCGGCCGCGACGATGACGACGGTGCCGCGCGAACGGGCGCTGTTGATCGCGTTCTGGGTCGTGGTGTCGCAGGCGCCGCCGCCGCCGAGCGACATGTTGATGACCTTGGCGACGTTGGCATTCGCCGGCACGCCGGACACGGTACCGCCCGAGGCCCAGATGATGGCGTCGGCGATGTCGGAGGTGTAGCCGCCGCACTTGCCGAGCACGCGCACCGGCACGACCTTGGCGTTGTAGGCGATGCCGGCCACGCCCAGGCCGTTATTCGTCTTGGCGGCGATGGTGCCGGACACGTGGGTGCCGTGCCAGCTCGAGTTTTGCGCCGCGTTGCCGGCGTAGCACTCGTTGGCGGCGATCCAGTCGCCCGGGTCGGATGCGTCGGCATCGCGGCCGTTGCCGTCGTTCGCGACGGCGGTATCGGAAATGAAGTCATAGCCGCCGACGAACTGGCCGGAGAGGTCGGCGTGCGGACGGTAGCCGGTGTCGATCACGGCGACCTTGACGCCGGTACCGGTCGAGAGGTCCCAGGCGGCCGGCAGGCGCAGGCCGCCGGTCGCATCGGTGTAATCCCACTGCTGCGCATAGTACGGGTCGCTGGCCGTGGCCATCCTGGTCATGATGCGGTCGGGCTCTGCGTATTCGATCGACGCGTCGCGTGCCATCAGTTCCTTCGCCAGCGCAGTCGCTTCCGTCAACGACACCTTGCGGTCGATCTTCATCACTTGCGCGCCGGTGGCGATATGGTGCAGGGCCTGCAGGCGCATGCCGAACTGCTGGCCGGCGCGGTCGGCAATCGCCTGGCGCGCCGTCGTCATGGCCGTCGGCACCTTGGCCTGGGCGCTGCCGACATTGGCATCCTTGTATTTGACGATCAGGCGGTCGGTATGGAGGATGAATTGCGTGGTGCCTGCCGCCTGGGCGTCAGGCGCGGTGCCGGCGGCGAAGGCCGAGCCTGCGCCCAGCGAACCGGTGGCGATGGAGACAGCTACAACGACTTTCAACAAACTCGGGTAAATCGATTGCGTCGACTTCATGTTGAGTCCTTCGATGTGTAGTTTTCCGTCAAGGCGGTGCCTTGGTTTATGGTCTTCGGCGGGCCGAAGTGCCCTCGACAGGCGGCTCAGAAAATGTACTGCGGAGTAAATATGCGCGCGGGGAATTTCGAATTGAGTGCGGCACTTTAGCAACGCTTTATACCGTTGATTTAACAAAAACATCGTTTATTTGCATACTTCGTATGTACGCCAAATAACGTATGGCTGCGGTTCATTATCAACGTCACAACAGTGATTACCGCTCGCATATGGCAGAGCTTTGCAAGCTGAGTCGGGACGAAAAAAAGGCCGCGCAATGGCGCGGCCTTTCTTGTCCGAATCGATTTTCGGATGTTAACTGTGCTTTGTCAGGTTGTTGTAATTAAAAGTTACCCTTGAATTGCACACCCCAGGTACGCGGCTCGTTGGTAAAGCCCGTCAGGTTGTTGAAGTCGATGGCGCCCGTGATGCGGCGCTCATCCAGGATGTTGCGGCCGAAAACAGCCGCCTCATACTTGCCATTGGCCCAGGTATAGCCCAGGCGCAGGCCGCCTTCGGTCAGCGGCTTGCCCGTAAACTCGGCCGCTTCGTACAGGAAAAAATTGATCTTGCTGCGGTACGACCAGTCGGTGAACACGAAGACCTCGCCGTCGGCGACCGGCATGCTCCAGCGCGCGGTGGCGTTGACGATCCAGCGCGGCGCCTGCGGCAGCATGTTGCCGTCGATGACGACGCGGTTCGCGGCGTTGATCGGGTCGGTGATCGTGCAGGAACCGCAGCGGTTCACCGACAGGCTGGCGTCGCGAATTTCCGTGAAGTTGTAGCTGGTGCTGCCGGTCACGCGCAGCGAAGGGCTGATCGCCGCTTCGACGTCGAGCTCGAGGCCGCGGCCCTTGGTTTTGTCGGCGTTGATCAGGCGGTTCACGTTCGAATTGCCGCCCACGACCGTCAGCTGCTGGTCCTTCACCGTGTAGTCATACACCGAGAAGGCGACGCGGGCGCGGCGGTCCAGCAGGTCGGCTTTCACACCCGCTTCGACCGACGTGATGGTCTCGGCGTCGGCCACCGTGATCGGCACCGAAGCCGAGGCAGCTGCAATACTCGGCGCACGGAAGCCGGTCGCGATGCGGCCGTAGACATTGATCGCCGGCGTCAATTTATAGGTGCCGGAAAGGTCCCAGCTGACCTTCGCCTTGCTGGTGCTCACCGCGGTGTCTCCGATCTGGACCACGTTTTCGTTGACGACCGTGCTGAAGTCTTTCTTGTCCTTCGTGTAGCGCACCCCGCCGCGCAGGTCGAACACGCTCGAGACCTTGTAGGTCGCGGAACCGAACACCGCCCAGGCCGTATTGTCCTGGCGGCTGAACAGGCGCGAGCTGCGGGCGCCGGTGGTGCTGTTGAAATTGTCGCTGCCGCCAGTGGCCGATTCGTCGAACCAGTACACGCCCGCCTGCCAGTTCAAGGGAGCCGCATATTCGGATTCGATGCGCACTTCCTGGCTGTACTGCTTCAGGTCCTCGATGCGGCTGGCCGTCTCGACCTGGAAGGGGATGAAGCCCGGACCGGCCGGGATGCCGCCGTCGATGTCGCCGCGGCTGTTGTAGTGGGCAATGTTCTCGTAGCCGGTCACCGAATACAGCTTGTAGTCGCCCAGGTCCCAGGAGAGGCGCACGTTGCCGCCGCGGGTGGTCAGGTCCTGGTAGTTCTGGGCATTCGTGACGATGCTGTCCAGGTCGAGGCCGTCGGCGATCTCGTTCGAGCCCTTGCGGATCAGGTTGGCGCGGAACAGGCGGGCGCTGCCGCTGGTCGTGCGCTGGTGCACGTTGAACAGGGCGCTGAACGGGCCGTTCTCCGGCTTGTACAGGAACTGGATGCGTTCGGCGTGCTCGTTGTAGCCATCGAGGTCGCCGCGGCGCTGGGTTTTCGCGAGGTCGGCGTAGTTCTCGACGTAATCGTCGCGGTGCTGGCGCAGGGTCGACACGCGCATCGCCCAGTCTTTCGACAGCGGCACGTTGACGGCGCCGTCGACATTGATCGTGTTGTGGGTCGCGACCGAGGCGTTGTAGTAACCCTCGACCTTCTTCAGGTTCGGCTTCTCGGACTCGAATTTCACGACGCCGGCCGGGGTGTTGCGGCCGAACAGGGTGCCCTGCGGCCCGCGCAGCACTTCGACGCTTTGCAGGTCGAAGATCGGGAAGCCTTTCAGGATCGGGTTTTCCTGCACCACGTCGTCATAGATCAGGGAGACCGGCTGCGAAGCGAAGGTATTGAAATCGGTATTGCCGTAGCCGCGGATGTAGAAGCGCGGGAAGGTACGGCCGTTCGACGATTCCACGTTCAAACTCGGCATCTTGCCGGCCAACAGGCGGATGTCCTCGCCGCCGGACACCAGCACGTCAAGCTTTTCGCCGCGCAGGGCCGTCACCGAGACCGGCACGTCGCGGATGTTTTCGCTGCGGCGCTGGGCCGTGACGGTAACGGTCTGCAGTTCGCCGGCGGTGGCGGCCGGGGCGGCCTCCTGCGCAAAGGCCGAACCCAGCGGCAGCGCTGCACCGAGCGCCAGCATGGCTGCGTGCGCGTGCACGACGCGCTTGTGCATCTTGGACATCTTGATCATGTTATTCCTTGTAGTTAGAAAAACCTGCGATGTCCCCTTCTTCCTCCCTGGTACAGCGCCGCGGCTCTTGCATCTTGCCGATGTCTTAAGCTTGCCGTCGTTATAAGGCGATATTGTTGGCGATGCCAGGCTGATCAGGCAAGCGCAGGAAGATATGCACGAACCGATTAACAACACTCGCGCGGCGTGCACCGGTGCTGCTCGTGCTGAAGTGGCGCCGCCATCGCCACACAACACCCTCCCGGCAGAGCCGTGCAAAAACGGCTTTTCACCTTTTTTAGAAAAACCCTTGCACATCCGCGAACCCATACGCTATGATTCGGGCCTCTTCAGACGCGGTGACAAGCGTCAGACGAACAGAATACGGTGAGCCGGGCGCTTAGCTCAGTTGGTAGAGCGGATCCCTTACAAGGATTAGGTCGGGAGTTCGAGCCTCTCAGCGCCCACCAGATTCAGTTTGAAAAAAGAAGAACCGATCAGTAAAAACGGAGCGGTAGTTCAGTTGGTTAGAATACCGGCCTGTCACGCCGGGGGTCGCGGGTTCGAGTCCCGTCCGCTCCGCCAGCATTAAAGTAGAAGGGCCCGATTCGTCGGGCCCTTTTTCTTTTCTTATTTCCCTTCACGTAACGACCGAACGTAGGGTGGCCGGGTTCCCCGTCCACGCGTTCAACCATCCATTGCCAAGCCGCGCCTCGACCAGCATCGGTGCGCTGAACGCGTGGACGGCAGAGCCGTCCATCCTACATCCGCCCGTGCGTACATAAACACCGAAACTCGCGTAAGCTGGCGCGTTGCTCATCCTTCCCGCCCCTGCCGGCAAACGCACCCTGGACTGTCCCGACTACATGCAGCACACCGCTTCCGCCATCGACACCAACGCCCTCGGCCTGCAATTGTTCGAAAGCAGCCCGGACTGCCTGAAATTGCTCAGCAATGAAGGCGCCATCGTGGCGATGAACCGGAACGGCATCTGCGCCATGGAAATCGACGACTTCAGCCGGTTTGCCGGGCAGATGTGGCAATCCTTCTGGCCGCAAGAAAGCCAGGGCGCCGTCGACGCGGCGATGGCCGCGGCGCGGGCCGGGGGCACCGGGCAGTTCAAGGCCTTCTGCCCGACCGCCAAAGGGACCTCGCGCTGGTGGGAAGTGATGGTCACCGCGGTGTACGCCGAAGGCGGCCGTGTCCAGAACCTGCTGGCGGTGTCGCGCGACGTGACGACGGCGCATGACGCCGAGGTCCAGCGCGAACGCCTGCTGAGGGAACTGCAGGCGGCCAATGCGCGCATGGGCGACATCTTCCATCAGGCGCCGGCCTTCATGTGCGTGCTGAACGGGCCGGACCACGTCTTCGAGCTGGTCAACGAGCGCTACCAGCAGCTGGTCGGCAACCGCGACCTGGTCGGCCAGCCGGTGCGCCAGGCACTGCCCGAACTCCACGGCCAGGGCTTCTTCGAACTGCTCGACGGGGTCTACCGGACCGGCGACGCCTTCAAGGGTACCGACATGCCGGCCATGCTGCAGCGCCATCCGGGCGCGCCGCTGGAACAGCGTTTCGTCGACCTGGTCTACATGCCGCTGCGCGACGCCGACGGCCACATCACCGGCCTGCTGGTCCACGGCGTCGACCAGACCGAGCGCAAGCTGGCCGAGAACCGCCTGTACGCCAGCCGCGAACGCTTCGCCAAGATCGTCGGCCAGGCCGCCACCGGCGTGGTCGAGATGGACCAGCAAGGCCGCATCACCCTCGTCAACCAGAAGTTTTGCGACATGCTCGGCTACACCGAGGCCGAGCTGACCGGCATGACGGTGGCCGAGATCACGGCGCCGCGCTCGCTCGCGGAAACCCGGGCCGGGCTGGCCGCGCTGGCGGACGGCGGACGCGGCTTCGTCACCGACAAGTATTACCTGCGCAAGGACGGCTCCCTGATGCCGGCCACCAGCAGCGTCAACGCGCTGCGCAGTCCGGCGGGCGACTTCCTCGGCCTGGTCGCGATCGTGCTCGACACCACCGAAAGCCGCCAGGCTGCGGAAAAACTGCGCGCCAGCGAAGAACGCTACCGCACCCTGTTCGAGTCGATGGACCAGGGCTTCGCCATCCTCGAGATGCTGTTCGACGCCGCCGGCCAGCCGGTCGACTACCGCTTCCTCGAGATGAACGCGATGTTCGAGCGGCACACCGGCGTGACCGGCGCCACCGGCAAGACGGCGCGCGAACTGGTGCCCGACCTCGACCGCTTCTGGTTCGACACCTATGGGCAGGTCGCCCTGACCGGCAACGCGGTCCGTTTCGAAAGCGAAGCGGCCGCCATCGGGCGCTGGTTCGATGTCTACGCCACGCGCATCGGCGGACAGGGCAGCCGCAAGGTGGCGCTGCTGTTTTCCGACATCACGGCGCGCCGGCAAGCGGACGAGGAACTGCGCCGGCTGGCGGCGGACCTGTCCGAGGCCGACCGCCGCAAGACCGAATTCCTGGCGACGCTGGCGCATGAACTGCGTAATCCACTGGCGCCGATCCGCAGCGGGCTGGGCGTCATGCGCCTGGCCGGCGACAGCGCCGCCGCCGTGCGCAAGGTGCGCGAAATGATGGAGCGGCAGGTCGGCCACATGGTCCACCTGATCGACGACCTGCTCGATGTCGCCCGCATCAGCGGCGGCAAGCTCGAACTCAAGCGCGAGCGCGCGAGCCTGAAGCAGATCCTCGCAAGCGCGGTGGAAACCAGCCTGCCGCTGATCGAGGCCGCCGGACACCGCCTGGACCTCGCCCTGCCCGAGGCCGACCTCGTCATCGACGCCGACGTCACCCGGATCGCGCAAGTCGTGGCGAACCTGCTGAACAACGCCGCCAAGTACACGCCAAGTGGCGGGCGCATCGACCTGTCGGTGCGGGCGGAGCCTGGCATGGCCATCATCGCCGTGAGCGATACGGGCGTCGGCATCCCGGCCGACGCCTTACTCAGCGTGTTCGACATGTTCAAGCAGGTCGACCGGCATGTGGAGCGGGCCCAGGGCGGCCTCGGCATCGGGCTGTCGCTGGTGCGGCGCCTGGTCGAGATGCATGGCGGCTCGGTCACGGCGGCCAGCAAGGGCGCCGGCATGGGCAGCACCTTCGCGGTCCGGCTGCCGCTGGCGGCGGACGGCGCCGCGCAACCCGATCCCGGCAGGCAGGAGACGGGCAGCGCGGCTGCCGGCCTGGCCGCGGGCATCCGCGTGCTGGTGGTAGACGACAATGTCGATGCGGCGCTGACCCTGTCGATGATCCTCGAAGCCAGCGGACACGCGACGCGCGTGGCGCACGACGGCGCCGCGGCCCTGCAGGCAGCCGCTGCCTTCCTGCCGCAGGTCGCCTTCCTCGATATCGGCATGCCGGGGATGGACGGCTACGAGACCGCCAGCGCCATGCGCCGCACGCCGGGACTGGAAGACATCACGCTGATCGCCCTGACCGGATGGGGCACCGAAAACGACCGCATGCGCTCGAGCGACGCGGGCTTCGACCATCACCTGACGAAACCGGCCCAGCTGGCCGCGGTGCAGGAGCTGCTGTCGAACCTGGCCGCGTAGGGTGGCCGGCTCCACCCTGACGGATGAATAGCGGCAGCGTGTGCGCCGCCCACGCGTTCAACGACCCGGCGAAACCTCGCGACGACAAGGCCCCTTCGTTTTCCCTTCGCGCCGACGCACATGTGCGTTGAACGCGTGGGCGGCGCATAGGCCGCGTAACCACACCGACCCGGGCGGAGCCGACCACCCTACGCCCGGCGGCGTCCGGGAGCAGCGGCCTCCACCCGGTTACGGCCATTGCGCTTGGCCTCATACAGCGCGTGGTCGGCGCGGGCCAGCGCCGTCGGCAAGTCTTCCTCCGGGTCGATCAGGACCACGCCGATACTCACCGTCATCGTGTAGCTGTTGCCGCAAGTGAGCAGGCGGGTGTCGACGACGCCCTGGCGCAGGCGCTCGGCGGCGTGCAGCGCACCGTCGAGGTCGGTGCCCGGCAGCGCCAGCGCGAATTCTTCTCCGCCCAGGCGGCCGAAGATATCGTGCTCGCGCAGCGCGCCGGTGCAGGTCGTGGCGAATTTCACCAGTGCCTCGTCGCCGGTGGCATGGCCGAAACGGTCGTTCAGTTGCTTGAAATGGTCGATGTCGAGCATCAGCAACGCCATCGGCTGGCGCGTGCGAAAGGCCAGCAGGCGCGCCGCGTCGGCGCGGGCGAAAAAGGCACGCCGGTTCAGCAGACCCGTTAAATCGTCGGTGGTGGCCAGGCGCTCCATGCGCGCGTCGTCGCGCTGCTTGCTCATCAAAATAAAGCCGAAGCCATTCACGATCAGCAGCAGGTAGCCGGCGATATACGCCATCGCTTCGCCCAGGGGCGACACCGGAAGGCCGGCCAGGGCAATCGCTGCCCACGCGGCCAGCACGCCGCCGGCGATCACGTCGTTGGCGCCGATCAGGCGTTGCAGCGCGGTGGCGCCGGACAGGCGCGGATGCATGAGGAGCGCGCCGGTCACGAAGGAGCCGGTCCCCATCATCAGCGACACGTACACAATGAGCTGCTCGTGGGGGAAGCCGTTGAGCGACGCCGCACAGGCCAGCACCAGGCCCAGCCCCGCGCTGGGGACCAGGTAACGCCGCAGTTGGGGATAGCCGAAGAACAGCGCATAGGCCGCCGCCTCGAGCGTCAGGCCGGCAATCCAGCCCGCCGATTCGACGATGGTCAGCAGGGGCAGGCCCGCCGGCGGGCGCGCCCAGGCCAGCAGCTGGGTCGCGCCGAACACCATGCGCGCCCACATCCACACCGGCAAACCGGGTGTGGTGCTGGTGTTGCGCACGTAGGCCACCATCAGCAAGGCAAACGCAATGTTGCCGATGCCGACTGCCAGCATATAAAGGTGAAAATCGATCACTGAAAATTCCTTGAGGGCGAGCTGTGACCCGGCGCGTGGCGGGTCTGTCGTTCAACCGATGGGACGCGGCTGAACTATTATTTAACAGCTAACACCTGTTTCCTTAAGGAACTATTTTACACGGTTTCGTCAAATAGGTTCGCACACTTGATTGCCTTTGGGCTAGTAAGCGGGGATGAATGCAACACTCTGGTGCAAGGGCGACAATGTTACGTCGCGGATGTGCAACAAGACACGAACACACGAAAAAGCCGGCCCCAGCATTCCTGCAGGGGCCGGCCTTTTTTGCCGATCTTGACGATCCCGTTTACTTGCGCGGGCCTTTCGGCTTGGTCTTGATGGTGGACAGGATCGACGGCCGTGCGCGCTCGGGCGCGGCAGCGGGAGTACGTGCGCCAGCCGCTGCCGCGCGTTCCGGCTTGCGCTTCGCGTTGGCGGCGATCTGGTGCGCCTGCACGTGGGGCTGTTGCGGCATGCCGCCCTGGCGCTTGCGGTCGCCCGCCATCGCCGTGCCGTTGTCTTCCGACGGATGCCAGGCCGGCACCAGGTGGCGCTCGCTGTTGCCGATCAGGTCGCCCCGGCCCATTTTTACAAGGGTTTCGCGCAGGATCGGCCAGTTCTCCGGGTGGTGATAGCGCAGGAACGCTTTATGGGCCTTCCGCATCTTGCCGCTTCTCGCCGTTTCCACGACTTCCGAATCCTCCGTCACCTTCTTCAGCGGATTTTTACGGGTGTGGTACATCGTCGTCGCCATCGCCATCGGCGTCGGCGTGAAGGTCTGAACCTGGTCCAATTTAAAATTGTTCTTCTTCAGCCAGAGCGCCAGGTTCAGCATGTCCTCGTCGGTACTGCCCGGGTGCGCGGCAATAAAATACGGGATCAGGTACTGCTTCTTGCCGGCCTCGATCGAATACTTGTCGAACATGCGCTTGAACTCGTCATACGCGCCAATGCCCGGCTTCATCATTTTTGAGAGCGTGCCCTGCTCCGTGTGTTCCGGCGCGATTTTGAGCAGGCCGCCCACGTGGTGCGTGACCAGCTCTTTTACATATTCGGGCGAGCGCACGGCGAGGTCGTAGCGCAGGCCGGACCCGATCAGGATCTTTTTGACGCCCGGAATCGCACGCGCCTTGCGGTACAGCTGGATCAGCTTGCTGTGGTCGGTACCCAGGTTGCTGCAAATCGTCGGGTACACGCAGGACAAACGGCGGCAGGATTCCTCGATGCTTTTTTCCTTGCAGGCGAGGCGGTACATGTTCGCCGTCGGACCGCCGAGGTCGGTAATCGTGCCGGAAAAATTCTTGGTCGTGTCGCGGATCGCCTCGATCTCGCGCAGGATCGACGGCTCCGAGCGGCTCTGGATGATGCGCCCCTCGTGCTCGGTGATCGAACAGAAGGTGCAGCCGCCGAAGCAGCCGCGCATGATGTTCACGGAATAACGGATCATTTCCCAGGCCGGGATATGGGCCTTGCCGTAGCTCGGGTGCGGATTGCGCGCGTACGGCAGGTCGTAGACGTTGTCCATCTCGTCCATGGCCAGCGGCAGTGGCGGCGCGTTCAGCCAGACGTCGCGGTCGCCGTGCGACTGCACCAGCGCGCGCGCATTGCCCGGGTTCGATTCGAGGTGGAACACGCGCGAGGCGTGCGCGTACATCACCGGGTCTTCGCTGACGGTCTCGAAACTCGGCAGGCGCACCACCGTCTTCATGGCTTTTTCGCGGGCGGCGGCTTGCCGCTCTTCGCGCGTCATGATGATCACGGGTTTCAGCACCGGCTCGGGCTGTGCGTTGTCCAGCGCGCAGGCTTTCGGGTCTTCCAGCGCCATCGCATACGGGTTCGGCTGCGAGTCGATGCGGCCCGGCACGTCCACGCGCGTGGAATTGTGCACCGACCATTCGGCGTCCGGCAGCCAGCCCGGCTGTACCAGGAAGGCGGTGCCGCGGATGTCGCGGATCTCCTTGATCGATTCGCCGGCGGCGATGCGGCGCGTGACGTCGACCAGCGCGCGCTCGGCGTTACCGAAGATCAGCAGGTCGGCCTTCGATTCGAACAGCACCGAACGGCGCACTTTATCGGACCAGTAATCGTAATGGGCGATGCGGCGCAGCGAGGCCTCGATCGAACCGATCACGACCGGCACGCCCGGATAGGCTTCGCGCACGCGCTGGGCGTAGACGGTGACTGCGCGGTCCGGGCGTTTATTTGGTTCGGCGTTCGGGGTGTAGGCGTCGTCGGAACGGATCTTGCGGTCGGCCGTATAGCGGTTGACCATCGAGTCCATGTTGCCGGCGGTGATGCCCCAATATAAATTCGGCTTGCCCAGCGCGCGGAAGGGTTCGGCGGAGTGCCAGTCCGGCTGGCTGATGATGCCCACGCGATAGCCCTGCGCTTCCAGCAGGCGGCCGACCAGCGCCATGCCGAAGCTCGGGTGGTCGATGTAGGCGTCGCCGGTCACGAGGATCACGTCGCACGAATCCCAGCCCAGCGCCTCCATTTCGGCGCGGGTCATCGGGAGGAAGGGCGCGGCGGCTGCGCGGCTGGAGCGTTTGGGAACGCTCGCGAAGAGATTGGTTGGGGTCATTGGCCGACATTTTACCGGAAAACGGTTATATCGGCTGCTGCCCCGTTGAAAAATTGCTTACGTTTCAATGACTTGTGGCTGAGTCGCCACTTCAGACGCCCATGCTCGACAGGATGTTTCCGAGTTCGCGCAAGGTGGCGGCCACGTTCGGGTGGCGCGCCGTGAAGCGGGCGCTCAGTTCCTGGGTGCGGGAGCCGAGGCCATAGGTATTGACGTCGAGGTCGGCGTCGGCGCGGCGCTCGAGCACGTGCTTGATGTCGCCGTCGAGCTGGCGCAGCAGCATTTGCAGCTCTTCGTCGACTTCGTCGGTCTCGGACAGGCTGCGGTGCAGCGTTTTCAGGTGCGCCTTCAGGTTCGAATCGTTCTCGTTCAGCATGTCGTTCTCGCTAGTTGGTGAAGCGGGTCTCGAGGTACAAGGCCTCGACCTGCTCGCGCGCCCACGGGGTGCGGCGCAAAAACTTCAGGCTCGACTTGATGCTCGGGTCTTTCTGGAAACAGTTGATGTCGATCCGGCGGCCGAGTCCCTCCCAGCCATAGTGCTCGACGAGGCAGGTTAACAGGGATTCTAAAGTAATACCGTTCAAGGATTGAACACTCATCGCTGGGGTAGTTTTCTCGTGGTTGGATTCAATGGATTTATACACCACGTTGGGGGGTGCATGGACACGAAAACGCGTGGGCATGCCCACCCTACGGTGTGCAACAGCCAGCGGCCGTCGTGTAACGTACGGGATCATCGTCAACGGTACCGGAGAACCGGCACCGTCAACGAATCACATCACTGCCCCGTCAATCCACGACGCTCGAGCAAGGGCTCTACCCGCGCATCGCGCCCGCTGAAATTGCGGTACATCTGCATCGCATCGAGCGTACCGCCGCGCGACAGCAGCGTCTTGCGGAAATGGTCGCCATTCTTGCGCGTCAGCCCGCCGTGTTCCTTGAACCAGTTCACCGTATCCGCATCCAGCTTCTCGGCCCACAGGTAGCCGTAGTAACCGGCCGAGTAGCCGCCCGAGAACGTGTGCGAGAAGTAGGTCGTGCGGTAGCGCGGCGGCACCAGCGCGAAGTCCACACCGGCCGTCTTCAAGGCCTCAGCCTCGAAGGCCAGCACGTCGGTCGGGATCTGGCCTGGTGTCAGCTGGTGCCATGCCTGGTCCAGCAGCGAGGCCGCCAGGTATTCGGTGGTGCGGAAGCCTTCGTTGAACTGCTGCGAGGCCTGCACCTTCTCCAGCAATTCCGTCGGCATCGGCGCGCCGGTCTGGTAGTGCTTCGCATAATTGGCCAGCACTTCCGGATAGGCCATCCACATCTCGTTGACCTGCGACGGGAATTCGACGTAGTCGCGCGGCACGCGCGCCAGGCGCGGGTATTTCACCTCCGAGAACATGCTGTGCAGCGCATGGCCGAACTCGTGGAACATGGTGCGCACTTCGTCGTAGGTGAGCAGGGTCGGTTCGCCCGGGGCCGGCTTGGCAATGTTATGGTTGTTGGCGATCACCGGGCGGGTGCCCAGCAGTTTGCTCTGGCCGACCCAGGCATTGGCCCAGGCGCCGCCGCGCTTGGTCGGGCGCGCGTACGGGTCGATGGTGAAGATCGCGAGCTGCTTGCCGTCGGCGTCGAACACGTCGAAGGTACGCACGTCGGCGTCGTAGGTCGGCAAGTCCGTGCGTTCCTTGAAGGTGATGCCGAATTCCTTGTTGGCGGCGAAGAACACGCCATCCTGCAGCACGCGGTTCAGCTCGAAGTACGGGCGCAGCTGGCTGGCGTCGAACGCGTAGCGCTGCTGGCGCACCTTGTCGCTATAGAAGGCCCAGTCGTGGGCGGCGGCCTGGAAGCCCCCCTTCTCTGCATCGATCACCTTCTGGATCTCGGCCGCTTCGCGTCGAGCGTTGTTCACGGCGGGCTTGGCGAATTCGGCCAGCAGGCTGTTGACGGCGCCGGTGGTCTTCGCGGTCTGCTCTTCCAGGTTGTAGGCGGCGTAGTTCGGGTAGCCCAGCAACGCGGCGCGTTCAGCGCGCAGCTTCGCGATCTGCAGCACCACGTTCCGGTTGTCGAATTCGCCGCCGCGCGAGCCGCGCGCCGTGGATGCCGCCAGCAGCTTTTCGCGGGTGGCGCGGTTGGTCAACACTGACAATCCCGCCTGCTGGGTCGTGTTCACGACGGGGATCACGAACTTGCCTTCCAGGCCGCGCTTTTTCGCTTCAGCAGCGGCGACCGCGATCTGCTTGTCGGACATGCCGGCCAGTTCTTCCTGGGTGTCGACCACCAGGGCCGAGGCGTTGGCTTCCTTCAGCACGTTCTGGGCGAACTGGGTCGACAGCGCGGCCAGCTGGCCGTTCATCGTCTTCAGTTTCTGCTTGTCGGCAACGGACAGTTTGGCGCCGGCGCGCACGAAGTCGGTGTGGTAGCGCTCGATCAGGTACTGCGATTCGGCGTCCAGGCCCAGCCTGGTGCGCTTGTCGTACAAGGCCTTGATGCGGGCGTACAGTTTTGGGTTCAGGCGGATCGCATCGCTGTGGGCGGCCAGCTTGGGCGACAATTCCTTTTGCAGGGCCTGCAGGGTGTCATTGGTGTACGAGCCCGACAGGGTGCCGAAGGCCGCGCTGACCCGGTCGAGCAACTGGCCCGAGCGCTCCATGGCAACGATCGTATTGTCGAAAGTAGGCGCTGCCTTGTTGTTGGCGATCGCTTCCATTTCCGCCGCTTCCTGGCGCATGCCCTCGGCGAAAGCCGGTGCGAAGTGTTCGTTCCTGATCTTGTCCCAGGCCGGGTAGTTGAACGGCAGCGTGCTTGGCTTGGCGAACGGGTTCGAAGCTTCGAGCAGCGAGGCGGGGGCGGCGCAGGCCATGTTGGCGACGGCGGCAGCCGCGGTGGCGATCAGGAGGATGTGGGGACGGGTCATGGTGTCTCTTTGTAGTGTGGTGCGGTGAAAACTTGATGGGCAAACGCGGTGCGACATTCCGCGTGGGCATGCCCACCCTACGGTGCACCACCGACCGTGGCATAACGTAGGGTGGGCATGCCCACGCGTAAACGGTGATCATTGTTGGCGCGGACCGCAGCCCGCGCCGTCAATCAATTCCCCGTCAAGCCCCGGCGCTCGAGGAGCGGCGCGATGATCGGATCGCGCCCGCGGAAATCGCGGAACAGGTTCATCGCCTCGGTGGTCCCGCCGCGCGAAAGCAGGGTCTTGCGGAAGTGGTCGCCGTTCTTGCGCGTCAGGCCGCCGTTTTCCTTGAACCACTCGACCGTGTCGGCGTCGAGCTTTTCGCTCCACAGGTAGGCGTAGTAGCCGGCCGAATAGCCGCCGTTCATCGAGTGCGAAAAATACGTCGTCCGGTAGCGCGGCGGCACCGGGGCGAAGTCGACGCCGGCATCTTTCAAGGCGCTCGCTTCGAACGCGAGTACGTCGGTCGGGATCTGCGCCGGGGTCAGCTGGTGCCAGCGCTGGTCGAGCAGGGACGCCGCCAGGTATTCGCTGGTCATGAAGCCCTGGTTGAATTTCTTCGATGCGACGACCTTGTCCAGCAATTCCTTCGGCATCGGCGCGCCGGTCTTGTAGTGCTTCGCGTAGTTCGACAGCACCTCGGGCCAGATCGCCCACATCTCGTTGACCTGCGACGGATATTCGACGAAGTCGCGCGGCACGCTGGTGCCGGAGAAGTGCGGGTATTTCACGTTCGAGAACATGCCATGCAGCGCGTGACCGAATTCGTGGAAGGCGGTGCGCACTTCGTCGTAGGTCATCAGGGTCGGCTCGCCGGCAGGCGGCTTCGGAATGTTCAGGTGATTCGCCACCACCGAATGACGGCCCAGCAGGTGCGACTGCGACACGTATTCGTTCATCCAGGCGCCGCCCTGCTTGTTGGCGCGCGCGTAGGGGTCAAAAATGAAGATCGCCAGCTGCTTGCCATCGGCGTCGATGACATCAAAAGTGCGCACGTCCGCGTCGTAGGTCGGCAGGTCCTTGCGCTCCTTGAACGTCAAACCGAATTCCTTGTTCGCCGCGAAGAACACGCCGTTCGTCAGCACGTTGTTCAGTTCAAAATAGGGGCGCAACTGGTTTTCGTCGAAGTTGTACTGGGCTGCGCGCACTTTATCCGTGTAGAAGGCCCAGTCGTGGGCGGCGATCTGGAAGCCACCTTTCTGGGCATCGACGATCTTCTGCATTTCCGCCGCTTCCTTGCGCGCGTTGCCGATCGCCGGTTTGGCCAACTCCGCCAGCAGCTTGTTCACGGCTTCCGGATTCTTGGCCGTTTCCAGTTCCTGCGAATAGGCGGCGTAGTTCGGGTAGCCGAGCAGGGTCGCGCGTTCGGCGCGCAGTTTCACGAGCTTGAGGACCAGGTCGCGCGTATCGAATTCGCCGCCGCGCGAACCGCGGTTCATCGATGCCGCCTGCAGGCGCTCGCGCACGGATCGATTCGTCAAGCTTGCGAGCGGTGCCTGGATGGTGGTATTGGCGATGCCGAGGACGTACTTGCCGTCCAGGCCGCGCTTTTTCGCCTCAAGCGCGGCGGCGTTGATTTCCGCGTCCGACAGGCCGGCCAGTTCTTCGCGGGTGTTCAGGACGAGGGCCGACGCGTTCGCTTCCTTCAGCACGCGCTGCGAGAATTCGGACTGCAGGGAGGCGATCTGGCCGTTATAGGCTTTCAGCTTCTCTTTGTCAGCGGCCGACAACTTGGCGCCCGCGCGCACGAATTCCTTGTAGTAGCGCTCGAGCAGGAATGTCGATTCCGCGTCCAGTCCCAGCTTGTCGCGCTTCGCGTGCAGGGTGTCGACGCGCTTGAACAGTTTCGGGTTCAGGTAAATGGCATCGTTGTGGGCGGCCAGCTTCGGCGACATTTCGCGGTCAACGGCGTCCAGGCGCTCATTCGTGTTGGCGGTCTGCAGGTTCGAGAACACGGCGGACACGCGCGCGAGCATCTGGCCCGAGCGCTCCATTGCGACGATGGTGTTGTCAAACGTCGGCGCCTTCGGATTGTTGGCGATGCTTGCGACTTCGCGCAGCTGCTCGCGCATGCCGGCGGCGTAGGCGGGCAGGAAGTGCTCGTCCTTGATCTTGTCGAAGGCCGGGTAGTTGAACGGCAGCGCGCTCGGCCTGGCGAAGGGGTTCGATGCATCCAACACGGTGCCGGATCCGGCAGGGGCGGCAAAGGCGGCGCCGGCGAAGGCCAGGCTGGCTGCGATGATGAGCATTTGTGGGCGGTTCATGGTCTCTCTCACGGACTCGAAAGGGCTGCCCGCGGGATCGCCGCCGGCAGGTCGCGCCAAATCATAGCAGGCTTTATTGTCGCGTCGGGAGGGTGAAACAAAGCGCATACAAACTTGCATAGTCAGGGCGCCGCATGTGCGGGAATTGCCGAGGCGACAACAGTGCGGCTATGATGGGGCTCTCTTCCACTGCGGCAGATGCCCTGTCACCACCGGAGCCACATCTTGAAAAACCTCCTCCTCGGTATCGCCCTGCTGACGGCGGCAGCGAGCGCCTCCTCGCAGACAGCCTCCACGGCGGCGCCGTCCCCCTTCGTTCTCGAGAATACCGAAGTGCGCGACATCCGCGCCCCCGCCCTGAAGCGCGACTACCAGGTGTATGTGGCCCTGCCCGACTCCTACCGCGACAGCACGAAGCGTTATCCGGTCGTGTTCGTGACCGATGCGAACTACGCCTTCCCGATCGTGCGCAACATTTCGCAGCGCCTGACGAAACACGCGGGCATGGAAGAGGTGATTGTCGTCGGCCTGTCCTATGCGAAGGGCGATACCGGCATGTTCAGCCGGCGGCGCGACTACACCCCCACGGTGCCGCGCAAGCACGACTACCGCTCCGACATGCCGGGCCGGAAAGTCGCGCTCGGCGAAGCGCCCGCCTACGCGCGCTTCCTGGCCGACCAGGTCTTGCCGCTGATCGCCAAAAACTACCGCGCCGACATGCAGCGCAAGTTCTTTGTCGGCCATTCCTACGGCAGCCTGCTCGGCCTGCAGATCCTGTTCAGTGAACCGCGCATGTTCGAGCATTACATCCTCGGCAGCCCGTCGCTGTGGTACGACGGCGGCGTGATGTTCGACCGGCTCGAGACCTATGGCGAGCGGCACCGCGACCTGCAGGCGAACGTCTTCTTCGGCGTCGGCGGCCTGGAGCGGCTGGCGCCCGGTAAAAAGCGTTCGCGCGCCGAAGAAGACGCCGACATGGTGGCCGACCTGCGCGACTTCGACGCCGCGCTGAAGGCGCACCGTTATCCGAACCTGCGCACGCAAGTCAAAGTATTTGCGGACGAAGACCACGCCAGCGTGTTCCCGCTGGTGCTGACGCATGGCTTGCGGGCGGTGCTGCCTTCCAAAAAGTAGGCGTGCGGGCGTGGTAGCATCACGCTTCCCCACAGGTCTTTTCCCCATGCTCCCAGCTTTGCGTTCCTCGTATGATGCGATCGTCGTCGGCAGCGGTCCGGGCGGCGCCAGTACGGCGCGCGCGCTGGCACGCAATGGAATGCGCGTGCTGGTGCTGGAACAGGGCGGCGCCGAGCCGCTGACCGGCACCATCAGGCAGATGGCCTCGATGGCGGCCGTGCCCGGCAAAGGCGCTTACCTGCACCGCGACGCCTCCCTGCTGGTGGCCGGCATCACCGCCGGCGGCAGCTCGGCCATCAATTTTGCGACGGCCGCTCCGCCGCCGCAGGCGATGTTCGAGCGCTACGGCATCGACCTGATGCCGGCCCTGGCCGAGCTGCGCACCGAGCTGCCGATGGGGCCCCTCCCCGATCAGCTGGTCGGCCCGATGGCCGCGCGCATGATGGCGGCGGCGCGCGCCCTGGGCCTGGACTGGCACAAACTCGACAAGATGATCCGGCCCGAGGCCTGCCGCAGTGGCTGCTGGCGCTGCGTATATGGCTGTCCGTTCGGCGCCAAGTGGACGGCGCGCGATTTTCTCGATGAGGCTTGCCGCCATGGGGCGCAGCTGTCCGAGCGGACGCGCGCGCTGCGCGTGCTGGTGACGGATGGCCGCGCGGCCGGCGTCGAGATCGAGCGGAATGGCGAGCTTAGCAGCGTCGCCGCGCCCATCGTCGTACTCGCGGGCGGCGGGCTGGGGAGTCCACGCCTGCTGCACAGTTCAGGCCTGGGACCGCGTCATTCTTCCTTCTTCAGCGACCCGGTGGTGGCCGTGATGGGCAGCGTGGACGACATCGAGGGCGGGGCCGAAGTGCCGATGGCGGGCGGGATGCACTAGCATGAGGAGGGCGTCGCGCTGGCCGATCTGACCTTGCCGCAGCCGATGTACGCGGCCTTTGCGGCGCAGGTCGGCCGGGTCGATCGTTTGTTTGCACACAGCCGGACCTTGTCGGTGATGGTCAAGATTCGCGACGAGATCGGCGGGCACATCGGGCCGCGCTGGGCAGATAAAACGCTGCAGGACAGCGACCGCAAGAAACTGGCGCATGGGGTCGGGATGGCAAAGGCGATCCTGCGCGAGGCGGGGGCGCATCACATCTTCAAGTCGTGGCATTTCGCGGCGCATCCGGGCGGGAGCGTGCGCATCGGGGAAGGCGTCGATGCGCATTTGCAGACGAAGACGCCCGGGCTGTTCGTGTGCGATGCGTCGGTGATTCCCGAGCCGTGGGGCTTGCCGCCGACCTTGACTTTGCTTTGCCTCGGTAAACGGCTTGGAAGCCGGCTTGGCGGCAATCCGTAGGGTGGGCTGCGCCCACGCGGTACGGCCTATGCGTGTCGAGACGCGTGAAAATATCCGAAACGCGTGCGTATCGGATTTTAATCGACCGTGCGGCGCATCGCGGTTCGACCGCGTGGGCACGAGTGCCCACCCTACGGTGCGCGACGGCCCGCGGTGACATCAATAATGCGGCGGCCGTTCGTTCACCGGATTCTGCTGCCCGACCTCGCGCAAGGTCCGCAGGTGCTCGGCCAGCTGCTGCACCATCGCTTCCAACTGGTCGAT
This sequence comes from Telluria sp. AIW5, assembly GCF_056680575.1. Lineage (NCBI taxonomy): Bacteria > Pseudomonadati > Pseudomonadota > Betaproteobacteria > Burkholderiales > Oxalobacteraceae > Telluria > Telluria sp. AIW5. Next base: position 670,582 of record NZ_CM155289.1, read on the forward strand.
GCGGCGCGCCTGTTGATAGACGGTCTGGTTCAGCGAGTCGACCAGGTCTTCCTGGTGCACCAGCTTGAGTTCGATATCGACAAAACGGTCTTCGTGTTCCACGGTGCGTCCTTGCATTAAAGCGGCATTATGACAGCAGCTTGCCGGCATCCGGCTTCGGGGTGGCGAGTAAAGCCTTCAAACTCGCCAGCCGGTCTTTCGGACTGATCACCTCGGACTCCATCGGCACGGCAATGCCCTCGTCCAGCGCCATCTCCTTGATGAAGCGCGACGGATCGCAATGCACCAGTTCCCCCGCGCGCTTCCTCTTCTTGCACCAGGTGACGTGCAGCGTGCGCTGGGCGCGCGTGATGCCGACGTACATCAATCTCCGCTCTTCCTGGATGCGCGCGGCGATCTTTTCGATCGGGTCATCCGGGTCGCCTTTATGGGGCAGGATCCCCTCTTCCACGCCGACCAGGTAGACGTGCGGATACTCCAGACCCTTCGAGGCGTGCAGGGTCGACATGCGCACCGCGTCCTGCTCTTCGTCCTGGCCTTCCAGCATCGACATCAGCGCCACCATCTGCGTCAGCTCCAGCAAATTCTTCTCTTCGCCGGTGCCGTCGCGTCCACCGTTGCCGCGCTCCTTCAGCCAGTTGGTGAACTCCATCACGTTCTGCCATTTCGCCTGCGCCGCACGGTCGTCGAAGTTCTCGTACAGGTAGTGCTCGTAATTCATCTCTTTCATCATGTCGTCCAGCACCTCGGCCGCGTTTTCTCCGCTGCCGGAGGGGCCGGGACGGCTGGCGCGCGATTCCAGGTCGTTAATAAAATGGCAGAAGTCGCGCAGCGGATGCAATTGGCGGTCCGCCAGCTTGCCCTCGATCCCGCCTTTCAATGCCGCTTCAAACAGCGAGCAGTTCCACTGCTTCGAGAATTCGCCCAGCACCTCCAGGGTCGCCATGCCGACACCGCGCTTGGGCGTCGTGACGGCGCGAATGAAGGCCGGATCATCTCCCTCGTTCGCGATCAGGCGCAGGTAGGCGATGATGTCCTTGATCTCGGCTTTATCGAAAAAGCTCTGGCCGCCGGAAATCGTGTACGGAATGCGCTCCTTGCGCAGCGCCTGCTCGATGATGCGCGCCTGGTGGTTGCCGCGGTACAGGATCGCGAAATCCGTCCATTTGTTCTTGCGCTGAAAATGGTCGGACGAAATCATGATCGCGATCTGGTCGGCTTCCTGCTCGTCGCTCTGCATCCCCAGCACTTTGATTGGCTCGCCCAGGCCGTGTTCGGACCAGAGCGACTTGTCGAAGAGCTTCGGGTTATTGCCGATGACGGCATTCGCCGCCTGCAGGATGCGCGTCGTCGAGCGGTAGTTCTGCTCGAGTTTAATCACGCGCAGGTCGGGGAAATCGGTCTGCAGCGTCTTGATATTTTCGACCGAGGCGCCGCGCCAGGCGTAGATCGCCTGGTCGTCGTCGCCCACCGCCGTGAACATCGGCTTCTTGCCGATGCCGGTCACCAGCAGTTTCACGAGTTCGTACTGGCAGGTATTCGTGTCCTGGTATTCGTCCATCAGCAGATAGCGCAATTTGCGCTGCCAGCGGTCGCGGATCGAATCGTTATTCCGGAACAGTTCAACCGGCAGGCGGATCAGGTCGTCGAAGTCGACCGCCTGGTAGGCGGCCAGCGTCGCGACATAGCTGCGGTAGATGCGGCCGGCTTGCGCTTCGTCCTCGCCCTTCGCCGCCTGGATCGCGTCGTCCGGCGTGACCAGGCCGTTCTTCCACAGCGAAATGGAATTCTGGATGCGGCGGATTTCCTGTTTATCGGTGGTCAGGCCCAGGTCGGACACGATCGTGTAGCAATCATCGCTGTCCATGATCGAAAAGCGGTCTTTCAGGCCGACGCCGGCCGCTTCCTGGCGCAGGATTTTCACGCCCAGCGAGTGGAAGGTCGACACCGTCAATTGCTTGGCCTGCTTCGGCTGTTTCAGCAGCTTGGCGATGCGCTCCTGCATCTCCAACGCCGCTTTATTCGTAAAGGTCAGCGCGGCGATCGTGCGCGGATCGTAGCCGCACTCTTCGATCATGTAGGCGATCTTTTGCGTGATCACCCGCGTCTTGCCCGATCCGGCACCGGCCAGCACCAGGCAGGGGCCGTCGAGATAGAGCGCGGCTTCGCTTTGCGGCCCGTTCAGGCCGAACTTTGGTGCATTGGACATGGGAAATATTCTTGAAGGCAGCCGAGCATTGTAACGAAGCGATCTTGGCCCCGCGCTACAATGTTCAGCATGAAAAAATTGTTCGTACTGTTGCTGGGGTGCGCGTTGGCAGTGCCGGCGCTGGCGCGCCCGCTGCTCGTCGCCGCCGCCAGCGATCTCGGCTATTGTATCGATGAACTCGTCGGCGCGTACCGGAAAACCGCGCCCGAGGTCGAGGCCAAGGTCTCGCTTGGCGCATCCGGCAACTTTTTTGCACAAATTCGCAACGGTGCGCCCTTTGCCGTGTTTTTGTCCGCCGACATGGACTACCCGCGCCAGCTGGCCAAACTTGGCGCCGCCGATAGCCGCACCTTGCGTCCCTACGCCATCGGCCGCATTGCCCTGTGGTCGCTCGACCCTCGGATTGATCCTGCCCGCGGGCTGGCGGCGCTGGTTGCCGATGCGCGCGTAAAACGCTTCGCGATCGCGAATCCGGTCACGGCGCCGTATGGCCGCGCGGCCAGGGCGGCACTGGAGCGTGATGGCCTGTGGGACAAGGTCCAAACCAAACTCGTGGTCGGCGAAAACATCGCCCAGACGGCGCAATTCGTCCAGACCGGCAATGCGCAGGTGGGCATCGTCTCGTTGACGACCTTGCACGCCACCCGGTTGAAAGGCGTGGGCCGCTTTGCGCTGATCCCCGCCAAAGGCCTGGCGCCGATCGAACAAGGGGCCATCGTCACCAAAGCCGGCGCCGCCGACCCGCATGCGTCCGGCTTCGTGCGCTTCCTGGGCTCGCCCGAGGCACGCGCCATCCTGGCGCGCAACGGCTTCGGTTTGCCCACGGGCGCGGCCGAATGACGGAGTGGCAGTTTTCGCCCGAGCTGTGGGGCGCCATCGGCCTCACCCTGCGCCTGGCGGCCGTCACGGCGATCGTGTTGCTGGTGATTGGCATTCCGCTCGCCAATTGGCTCAACACGAGCAAAATGCGCGGAATCATTTTCGTGGAAACCCTGGTCAGCCTGCCGATCGTGCTGCCGCCGACCGTGATCGGCTTTTATTTGCTGATGCTGATGGCGCCGCAGCAAGCTTTTGGCGCGGCCTGGATGCGCGTGTTCGGCCATCCTTTACCCTTTTCGTTTGCGGGCCTGGTGGCGGGCTCGGTGCTGTACAGCCTGCCGTTCGCGGTGCAACCTTTCCAGGCGGCCTTCCGCGGCGTCGGGCGCGAACTGGTGCAGTCGGCGCTGGCGCTGGGCCTGACGCGCCGGCAGACCTTCTGGTCGATCGTGCTGCCGCTGTCGAAACACGGGATCCTCACGGGCGTATCGCTCAGCTTTGCGCACACGATGGGAGAATTTGGCGTGGTGCTGATGCTGGGCGGGAACATCCCAGGCCAGACCCGGGTCGCCTCGATTGCGCTCTACGATGAAGCGCAGAAGTTGAATTATGGGACGGCGCACGCATATGCATTGGTATTGCTGGCGATTTCGTTCGCCATCCTGATCGGCATTGCCTTCCTGCAGCGGCGGCAGAATGCGATCCTGCTATCGAACTAGCGCTTACATCGGCTACCATCGCCCTTTCGGCGCGCAGCGCCCACCCATTGACGAGCACCACACGATGAAATTTGAACACCTGATCGAAGTTAACGACCCGATGAACCCGCTGATGGACACGCTCACCCGCGAGCAGGTCTGGCGCGGCCTGGTGCTCCGTGCCGAGTCGCCGAAGCTGTTCATCCCGCACCTGGACGATTGCGACATCAGCGCGCGCGAAGCCGGCAGTTTCAAACGCCGCCTGCGTTATGGCGACCTGGTGGTCGAGGACACCGTCTTGCTGACCCCGCTACAGGAAGTGCGCTACGAAGTCCCGGCCCAGGGAGAGATCAGCGCCTCGACCCTCGTCATGTCGATCGAAGCGCCGACTTCGGCGATGCTGTACGTGCGCTTTTCCTACGACGATGGCAAGGAAGAATCGCTCGACCAGGCCAGCAAGATGTACGACGAATTCAAGAAGTCGGCCTACCAGGAAGCCGATATCGACACGGTGCGCATCCTGCGCCAGATGGCGGAGCAGGGGAATTTGGATGCGAGTTATTTGAATTGATTCGGGCGTCGCCGTAATGCATGCCGTGATCCGCGTGGGCGGAGCCCACCCTACGTATAGGTAGGGTGGGCTCCGCCCACGCGGTATCACCATCCGAACAGACGCGGCTTACGTCCCCGGCTCCGAATCGGCCGCATCCGTGTGATTCGTCGCTTTCGCCAGGTTCGCCGCCAGATCGCGCAGCGCCGTGCGCACGCCTTCTTCGATCACGGGATGGTAAAACGGCATATCCAGCATCTGCGGCACCGTCAAATGCGCCTGCACCGCCCAGGCCAGCAGATGCGCGATATGCTCGCCGCGCGGCCCGATCATCTCGGCCCCTAAAAAGCGGCAGGAACCATACTCCGCATACACCCGCAGCATTCCCTTGTTCTGCAACATGACCCGGCTGCGGCCCTGGTTCTCGAACGAGACCTGGCCGATCGCGAATTTCGGCCGCCCGCCCTCGCACAGCGTTTTATAACTTTTGCCGAGCGTGGCGATGTTCGGCTCCGTGAAGGCAATCCCCAGCGGCGTGCGCCGCAGCCCTGGACGCACGTCCGGATAGCGGCCCGCGTTCTCGCCGGCGATCTTGCCGTGGTCGGCCGCTTCGGCCAGCAGCGGCAGCTCGTTATTGGCGTCGCCCGCGATAAAAATGTGGCTGGTCCCGCACTGCATGGTGCGGCTGTCGAATTCGGGAACGCCGTTCGCCTTCAAGGTGATGCCCGTCTGTTCCAGTCCCATGCCCTGCACGTTCGGCGAGCGCCCCGTTGCCAGCAGCACGTACTGGAAGGTTTCGCTCGTTTCCTTGCCGAGCGCGTCGCGCGTGGTCAGCAGCACATGGTCGCCCTGAGCGCCCTGCTGTTCTGCGCGCACGACTTCGGTCTGGAAGCGCAGGTCGAGCTCTTGCGACAAGGTGCGCGTGGCCGCGTGCAGCACTTCGGGGTCGCTCAGATGGGCGACGCTGCCGCCGCGCGCGAAGAGGCTGACCCGCACGCCAAGGCGCGTCAGTGCCTGGCCCAGTTCGAGCCCGATCACGCCCGTGCCGATCACCGCCACCGAGCTCGGTAAATCGTCCCAATAAAACACGTCGTCGCTGGTGACGATGCCGGGTCCGACGTCCTGCAATTGCGGCAGGATCACCGGCGAGGAACCGGTGGCGATCACGATGCGCGCGGCCTCGATCTCGGTGTGGTCGTCGACCTGTAAAGTGTGGGGACCGGTGAAACGGGCGTGGCCGCGAATGCGGTCGGCTTCCGGAAAACTCTCGACGCTCTCCAGCACGAAGCCGACGAAACGGTCGCGCTCATTGCGCACGCGTTCCATCACGGCGCGGCCATCGATGCGTTTTTCGCCCGGATGCACGCCGAAGCCCGGCGCCAGGTCGAGCATGTGGGCGGCGTCGGCGGCGGCAATGAGCAGTTTGCTCGGCATGCAGCCGACCCGTGCGCAGGTGGTGCCGTAATGGCCGCTTTCGATGACGACCGTTCTCGCCCCTTGCGCGTGCGCCGCGCGATAGGCCGACATGCCGGCCGTGCCGGTGCCGATGATGGCGACGTCGACTTGTAATTTCTTCATGCTGTTCTCCATGTGTCTGACAAGACGATACGCCGTTTCCCGCTTAAATGTCGAGCGGGTCCACTTCCAGCGACCAGCGCACGCGCGACTTCATCGAACGCAGCAGGGACAGCCACTCCTTCAAAAACGCCTGCAGCGCGGGCCGCGACGGCGACTCGACCAGCAACTGGGCGCGGTCGACATTGTGCACCCGGGTCATCGTCATCGGGATCGGGTCGTTGATCGTCACCGCATCCGTCGGCAAGATGTCGCGCGCCTCCTCGAGGAAGGCGATGGCGGTCGCCAGCTCCGGCGCCTCGGCGCGCAGCAGCGCCTGGTACATGTAGGGCGGCAGCGCGGCCTGGTGGCGCTCTTCCAGCAAATTCATGGCGAAGCGGTCGTAGTCGTGGCGCACCACGGCCGAATACAGCGGGTGCTGGGCGTAGCGGGTCTGGATCAGCACCTCCGAGGCCAGGCCGGCGCGGCCGGCGCGGCCCGCCACCTGCATCAGCTGCGCAAACAAACGCTCGCTGGCCCGGTAATCCTGCGAGAACAGGGCCGTGTCCGGATTCAGGATGCCGACCAGGGTCAGCTTTTTGAAGTCGTGGCCCTTGGCGACCATCTGGGTGCCGATCAGGATATCGACCTCTCCCCGGTGCACCGTATCGAAGGCTTCCTGGGCGCTGCCCTTCTTGCGTGTCGAGTCGGCGTCGATGCGCAGGATGCGCGCCTCGGGGAACATCGTCCTCAACCCCTCCTCGAAGCGCTGGGTGCCGCGTCCGAGCGGCTGCAGGTCGACGTTGCCGCAGGTCGGGCAATGGCGCGGGATGCGCAGCTCGAGGCTGCAGTGGTGGCAGCGCAGCCGGTGTTCGGGTTTGTGCAGCACCATGAAGGAGGTGCAGCGGGTGCAGTTGCTGATCCAGCCGCAGGCTTCGCAGGTGATCACGGGCGCATAGCCGCGCCGGTTCAGGAACAGGAGCGACTGTTCGCCGCGCTCCAGGCGCGTGCGCAGGGCCGCCAGCAGGCCGCCCGTCAGGCCTTCCTTCGGCTTGTCGCGCTCCATGTCGACCAGGCGCACGGTCGGCAGCACGGCGTCGCGCACGGCGCGCTCGCGCAGCTGCAGCAAGTCGTAGCGCCCGGTCTGGGCGTGGTGCCAGCTTTCCAGCGAGGGGGTAGCGGAACCGAGCACGATCGGGATGCCCAGCTGGCGCGCGCGCCAGACGGCCAGGTCGCGCGCCGAATACCGTAACCCTTCCTGCTGTTTATACGAGGGGTCGTGCTCTTCGTCGATGACGATCAGCTGCAGGTGCGGCAACGAGGCCAGGATCGCCAGCCGGGTGCCGAGCACGATGCGCGCCTGGCCCTGGTGGGCGGCGAGCCAGTGCAGCATGCGCTCGCCCTCGGACAGGCTCGAGTGAAGCGTCGCCAGCATCAGGCCCGGGAAGCGCGCGCGGATATTCCCCTCCAATTGCGGCGTCAGGTTGATCTCGGGGACCAGGATCAGGATTTGCGCCTGCGGGTCGCGCGCCAGCAGCTGGGCACAGGCCTGCAAATACACTTCGGTCTTGCCGCTGCCGGTGACGCCGTACAGCAGCAGCGGCGTAAAACCTTCCGCGCCGCCGATCGCATCAGCCGCTTGCTGCTGGGACGCGTTCAGCGGCGGCATGCCGACCGGCGCCGGATCACCGGGCGGCGGCAGCTTTGCCATTTTTTTCAGCGCGCGGTCGAGCGCCACGGTGGTCGTCAGGCGCACATTCTTCGGCAGGCCGGGCAGCGCGACTTCGCCGAGCGGGCGCTGGTAGTAATCGGCGGCGAAGCCGGCCAGCGCCAGCCATTGCGGCGTCAGCGGAGACAATTGGCCGCGCACGGCAATGGCGTCCTTCAGCTTTTCCGGCGGGACCTCGGTTTCCTGGGCGATGGCGACGATCAGGCCGACGGCTTCGCGGCGCCCGAAGCTGACCAGCGCCAGCTGCCCGACCTGGGGCGTGACGCCCTCTTCATGCGGCCAGCCGTAATCGAACACGCTGTTGAGCGGGGTATCGAGAGCAATACGAAGGATGCAGTGCGCCAATGTCCGACCTTGTATAAAAGCTGTGGAAAACTTTGTGGAGAATGAACTGCTTGACCAGTGGAGAAGTTTACGTTAAGTCAAATGATGCACGGATCAGCTAAAAACAAGCCATAAAAAACCATTTATATTCAACGACTTGCGATTATCGAAGTAGTCCACAGCAAGTCGTTTTCCGCAATGCAAGAATTGTGTATAACTGCGCTTTTTCTTGTCGTAAATGCGCGCGCGCCGTGACGATTTAAACAAGCTTCTGCGAAGCTGCACGTAAGTGCTTGTCAACGCTGGGATTTTTATGGCTGGGCTCACCAGCCTGTGCATAACTTTGTGAACAAGGCCCGGGGAACTGCGATTTCCTCGGCGGAAGACTCGCTTCCGAATGGTTATGTGCATGGGGATTTAAAGATAAACCCCAGCAATTTCAACCACTTATGATTTCCCAACCACACCTGTACATGTCCACAGGTTCCTCCAGGCGCCGTCCCGCAAGATGTGAACAAGTGTGATTTTCTTGCTCGCGCTTCGTGCAGGCGCCGGGCGCTACGTATGCGGCGCCGCACCATCCGGCGTCAGGCTGCGCGTTGGCGGCGGCTGAAATCGTGGACTGCTTCGACCATCGCCGTCACCGACTCCGGCGGCGTGAATTGCGAGATCCCGTGGCCCAGGTTGAAGACGTGGCCCGCGCCGGCAGACGGCGCACCATAGGCCGTCAGCGAGCGCTCGACTTCGGCGCGGATCTGCTCCGGCGCGGCAAACAGGATCGCCGGATCGAGGTTGCCCTGCAGGGCCACACGGTCGCCGACCAGCGCGCGGGCGCGGCCCAGGTTCACCGTCCAGTCCAGGCCCAGCGCATCGGCGCCGATGTCCGCCATCTCATCGAGCCAGATGCCGCCGCCTTTGGTGAAGACGATCGCCGGGATGCGCACGCCATCCTTTTCGCGCTGCAGCTGTGCGAGCACGCGTTCCATGTAGCGCAGCGAGAATTCCTGGTAGGCGCCGTCGGCCAGCGCGCCGCCCCACGAATCGAAGATCATGACGACCTGGGCGCCGGCGTCGATCTGGGCGTTCAGGTAGCGGGCGACGGCGGTCGCGTTGATGTCCAGGATCCGGTGCATCAGGTCCGGGCGCGCGTACAGCATCTTTTTGATGGTGTGGAATTCGCGCGATCCCTGGCCCTCGACCATGTAGCAGGCCAGCGTCCACGGACTGCCGGAAAAGCCGATCAGCGGCACGCGGCCATTGATCTCGGTGCGGATTTGCGTGACGGCCTTGAAGACATAGTCGAGCGACTCCATGTCCGGTACCTGCAGCGCCATGACCTGCGCTTCGGTGCGCAGCGGCCGCTCGAACTTCGGGCCTTCGCCGTCGGCGAAATACAGGCCGAGGCCCATCGCGTCGGGCACGGTCAAAATGTCCGAGAACAGGATCGAGGCGTCCAGCGGGTAGCGGTCGAGCGGCTGCAGCGTGACCTCGGTCGCGTAATCCGGGTTCTTTGCCAAGCCCAGGAACGAACCGGCGCGCGCGCGCGTGGCGCGGTATTCCGGCAGGTAGCGCCCCGCCTGCCGCATCAGCCACACGGGCGTGTACTCGGTCGGCTGGCGCAGCAGCGCGCGCAGGAAGGTGTCGTTCTTGAGCGGGGCAAATTGTGGCATGGCTGACAATAAAGGACGTCGGAAGAGGGCTATTATCGCATCCATTGCCGCGCTGAGGACAGGCGCGGCGAACGCCGCCCGCCGCGCGGGACTCTTATAATGCGGTTCCACCTACCATACGCGAAACGCCATCCACCATGACCGAGCCGACCCGCAAGCAGGCCGCCCCCTGCGGCACCTGGACTTCCCCGATCAGCGCCGCTGTCGTTGCGGCCGGCGCCGTGCCGCTGTCGCAGATCGCCCTCGACGGTCGTGACGTGCTGTGGCTGGCCGGGCGCGCCAGCGAAGCAGGCCGTACCACGCTGCAGAGATTGCGCGCGGACGCCACTTCCGAGCTGACGCCGGGCCCCTTCAATGTCCGCACCCGCGTGCACGAGTACGGCGGCGGCGCGTATGCGGTCGATGGCGGCACGGTCTGGTTCTCGCATTTCGCCGACAACCACCTGTACCAGGTCGAGGAAGGCGGCGAACCGATTGCCTTCACGCGCGAAGAAGCGGTGCGCTATGCCGACTTCGTGCCCGACCGTGCGCGCAACCGGCTGATCGCCGTGCGCGAAGACCACCTGGCCGGCGAAGCCTATCCCGTGAATACGATCTGCGCGGTCGGTGTCGATGGCAGCGAGACCATCCTCGTCGACGGCAACGATTTTTATGCCGCGCCGCGCCTGTCGCCGGACGGACGCCATCTCGCCTGGCTGTGCTGGGACCACCCGCGCATGCCATGGCAGGGCACCGAACTGTGGGTCGCCGACGTCGCCCCCGACGGCAGCCTGGTCGACGGCCGCCTGATCGCCGGCGGCATCGATGAAGCCATCTGCCAGCCCGAGTGGTCGCCCGGCGGCCTGCTGCACTTCGTCTCGGACCGCAGCGGCTGGTGGAATTTATATCGCTTCGAGGACGGCGTCGTGCACCCGCTATGCCCGCGCGAAGCCGAATTCGGCGGACCGCACTGGAACTTCGGCGGCTCGATGTACGGGTTCCGCTCGGACGACGAAATCATCTGCACCTATATCGAGGACGGCATCAGCCGCCTGGGCCGCCTGTCGACAAAAAGCTGCAGCCTGACGCCAATCGACACGCCCTACCAGGAGATCCGCGAATTGCGCGTCTCGCCCGAACTGGTGGCCGTGCTGGCCGGCTCGCCGACGATCGCGGTGGAGATCGCGCTGATCGATCCGGATAGTGGAAAACGCACGGTATTGGTGCAGTCGATCGCCGACTTGCCGCCGGTGGACGACCTGTCGGTCCCGCGCAGCATCCGCTACCCGAGCGCGCATGGCCGCACTGCCTACGCCTTCTACTATCCACCGGCGAATGCGCGTTATGAGGCGCCTGCGGGCGAGCTGCCGCCGCTGATCGTGATCGGCCATGGCGGCCCGACCAGCATGGCGACCAGCACGCTGAAACTGGCGACCCAGTTCTGGACCGGCCGCGGCTTCGCCGTGCTCGACGTGAACTACGGCGGCAGCTCCGGCTTCGGCCGCGTCTACCGCGACCTGTTGAAGGGTCAATGGGGCGTGCTCGACGTCGAGGATTGCGTGGCCGGCGCGCGCCACCTGGCCGACGAGAAGCTGGTCGATCCCGAGCGCCTGCTGATCCGCGGCGGCAGCGCCGGCGGCCTGACGACCTTGAACGCCCTGATCTTCCACGACGTGTTCAAGGCCGGTGCCAGTTACTATGGCGTGTCCGACCTGGCCGGTCTCGACGCCGATTCGCACAAGTTCGAATCGCACTACAACGAATACCTGATCGCGCCCAAGGCCGAAGCGCAAGCCGTCTACCGCGCACGCTCGCCGATCCACCATACCGATGCATTAAAACGCCCGATGATCTTCTTCCAGGGCCTCGACGATAAAGTCGTGCCGCCGCAGCAGTCGGAAACGATGGTCGACGCCCTGCGCGCACGCGGCGTGCCGGTCGCCTACCTGACGCTCGAGGGTGAAGGCCACGGCTTCCGCAAGGCCGAGAGCGTCGTGCGCACGCTGGAGGCGGAGCTGGCGTTTTATTTGCGCGTGTTCGGCATCGCGCTGCCGCAAGGGCTGCCGCGGCTGGAGATCGAGAATTTGGCTGCATGAGTGACTGCATGAGCGACGCGTCCCTGCTCCACAAATTCGAGCTCTGCTCGGCAGTCCCGAAGACCATCCTCGCCGTACTCGCGCTGGCGGGCGAACCGCTCGGCCGCACGCGCCTGGGCGAACAGCTCGACGCGCTCAGTGTGCTCGATTCGGACCAGCATTTTGCCGACTGCCTGGCGATCCTGCAGGAACACGGCCTGACCAGCATGGTGACCGGGCGCGGCACCGTCATCAAGCCGGGGATCGCTTGGCCCGCGATCGACTTCCTGGTCCGTAGCGGGCGCTTTTATGAAATGCGCGAGATCTACGAGGTGTTCAACCCGCTGCGGCGCGACTGGCAGGGTGTCCCGGTGCTGCGCAGCTACAAACAGGGCCTGGCACTGCTCCGCATGGCATTGATCGGCGGCGACGGCCCGAAATCCGTCGCGCCGCTGCTGAACGCCTGCCTGCGCTGCCACGAAGCGGCCTATCTGCACCCGCTGGTCGAGATTTGCGGACATCCGTTCGAGCCGGACCTGATCGAGCGCATCAACCCGGCACTGCGCGACGAGGTGCTGACGGTATTGATCAACCACGTCCAGCGCGAGCCGGCCATGGCGCCTGCAGTGCGTGCCTATGCCGAAGCGCAGGTGGCGCAAGGCGGCGCGTCGATGGAACTGCGGATCAGTTTGGCCGAACATTTGATCCTGTGCGGCCGCCTCGATGACGCCGGCGTCCTGCTGCAAGACCTCGACGATTCGACCACGCTGTACTACCGCAGCGTGCTGCTGCTCCTGCGCGACCACATCGACGAGGCGCTGGCCGGCTTCGACGCGGCATTGAAGCAGCTGCGGCGCGAGACCGGCAAGAGAAAGCAGGTGTTCGGGGGCATCGGCGGCCACCTGTACGTCGCCGCCCTGCTGCGCCGCGGCGACGCCAAACATGACAAGACCGTCGGCAGCTATCTGGACAGCGCCACGCGCGCCGTGCAAAGCCACGACACGGCCGTCTATCAACAACTGAGCATGCTGCGCCAGATCCGCGGCGGCACGGTCGACGCCGAGGTGCTCCCGTCGCGGAACTGGGAAACGGCGCTGCAGCCGGTCCTGTTCCGCGCGCTGCTGCACTGGTGGCTCGGCATGCCGCAACTGAGCAGCCAGCGCGCGCGTCTCGAAGAAGCACTGGCCGTGTCCGAATCGGCCGGCTTCGATTTCCTCAGCGCGCAACTCGCGGGCCTGCTCGGCCAGCTCGGCGCCGTAGGCCACGAGCAGCGCGCCATCGCCCTGCGCCAGCAGCACCGTTTGACGGACATGACCCACTGGTTCGAGCGCGAGCAGCCGTGGGAGCGCCAGTTGAATGCCCTGATCAACCTGCAGCCGGCCGTGAACGTCGAAGTCGTCAAAGAGTCGCGCCTGGTCTGGCTGATCCGCTACGACGAGCACCTGGGCGTGCAGGAAATCGAGCCGCGCGAACAGAAGCGCGATGCGCAGGGCGCCTGGAGCCGCGGCCGCCCGATGGGGCTGAAACGCCTGACGGAAGATGCGGCCACGCTCGACTTCCTGAGCGCGCAGGATTTATTGGTCGTCTCGAGCATCGGCGCCGCGCGCCAGTACTACGGCAGCGGCCTGCGCTACGAGTTCGACCTCGACAAGGCCTTAGCGGCCCTGATCGGCCACCCGCTGCTGTTCTGGTTCGATGCGCCCGGCACCCGGGTCGAGCTGCTGCCGGGCGAACCGGAACTATTGGTAAAGGCGGCGCGCGAACACGTGACGATCTCGCTGCGCCCGCCGGTGACTGAGGCCAGCGGCGAGGTCGTGGTCACGCGCGAGACGCCGACCCGGCTGCGCGTGGTGCGCGTGCGCGACGAGCATCGCCGCATCGGCGCGATCGTCGGCGAGGCGCTGGTGGTGCCGCTGGAGGCGGAGATGCGCGTGCTGCAGGCGATCGGCGCGATTTCGTCGATCGTCACGGTGCAGTCGGACATCGGCGCCAGCGCGGCCGACATCGAACGGATCGACGCCGACGCGCGCCTGCACGTGCACCTGCTGCCCTACAACCAGGGCCTGCGCCTGCGCATCCTGGTGCGTCCGCTATTGGAAGGTGCGTATTACGCGCCGGGCAGCGGCGCCGAGCGCGTGATCGCCGACGTCAATGGCGTGCGCACGGAAGCGAAGCGCGATTTGAATGCCGAACGCGAAGCCGAGCGCCAGCTGGTGGCCTCCTGCCGCGCGCTCGAGGGCGCGGAAGAGGAACACGATGAATGGCTGCTCGGCACGCCGATCGGCTGCCTGGAACTGGTGAGCGAACTGCAGGAACTCGACCCGGCGCAGGTCGTCATCGCCTGGCCCGAGTGCGAGCCTTTCCGCGTCAGCAAAAAGGTCGCCTCGCAATCGGTGCGCGTCAGCATCAAACGCGACAAGGACTGGTTCGCCGCGAACGGGGAAGTCGTCATCGACGAAGGCCGCGTGATGGACCTGCGCGAGCTGCTCGACAAGGTGCGCGCCGGCGACGGGCGCTTCGTGGCGCTGGGCGACAACCAGTTCCTTGCGCTGACCAACGAACTGCACCGGCGCCTGCTGGACGTCGCCGCTTTTACGGACGCCGACGGCGAGGTACTGCGCGTCCATCCGCTGGCCAGCTTCGCACTGGAAGAACTGGCGCTGGGCGCCGGCGGCGTCGAGGCCGACAAAGCCTGGCGCGCGCACATCAAGAAGATGGCGGACACCGCTGCCTACGAACCGCAGCTGCCGTCGACCCTGCAGGCCGAGCTGCGCGACTACCAGAAAGAAGGTTTCGAGTGGCTGGCGCGCCTCGCGCACTGGGGCGTGGGCGCCTGCCTGGCCGACGACATGGGCCTTGGTAAAACGCTACAGGCGCTGGCCCTGATCCTGCTGCGCGCGCCGACCGGGCCGACCCTCGTCGTCGCGCCGACCTCGGTCTGCACCAACTGGATCGCGGAAGCCGAGCGCTTCGCGCCGACCTTACGCATCAAACTGTTCGGGCCGGGCGATCGCGCCGCGATGATCGACGAGGCGGGCGCCTTCGACGTGATCGTCGCCAGCTATGGCCTGCTGCAGCTGGAGGCGCCGTTGTTCGCCAAAAAGCGCTGGCATACGATCGTGATGGACGAAGCGCAGTCCTTCAAAAATGCGGCGACCCGGCGTTCGCAGGCGGTGATGGCGCTGCAAGGCGATTTCAGAATGGTCGCCACCGGCACACCGCTGGAAAACCACCTGGGCGAGTTGTGGAACCTGTTCCGCTTCATCAATCCGGGCCTGCTCGGTACGGCCGACCAGTTCCAGTTGCGCTTTGCCGGCCCGATCGAAAAGGCGCAGCTCATTGGGCACGATAAGCGTGCGGAAAGCGCGGCACGGGCGCGCTTGAAACGCCTGACCCAGCCTTTCATTCTGCGCCGGACCAAGAGCGCGGTGCTGACCGAGCTGCCGCCGCGCACCGAGATCGTGCTGCCCGTCGAATTGAGCGCCGAGGAGACGGCCCTGTACGAATCGCTGCGCCGCGACGCGCTCGATAAGCTGGCGTCGCTGGAAGCGCCGCAAAGCCAGAAGTCGATCGCGATCCTGGCCGAGATGATGCGCTTACGCCGCGCCTGCTGCAATCCCGAGCTGGTGGCGCCCGGCCTCGGGATCGCCAGCAGCAAGCTGGCGACCTTCGCGCACCTGGTGGAGGGCCTGCTCGAGAACCGCCACAAGGTGCTTGTGTTCAGCCAGTTCGTCGATCACCTCTCCCTGATCCGCAAACACCTCGATGCGCGCGGCATCCGTTACCAATACCTCGACGGTTCGACGCCGATGCAGGAACGGAAGAAACGCGTGGATGCCTTCCAGGCCGGAGAAGGAGACCTGTTCCTCATCAGCCTGAAGGCGGGCGGGGTCGGCATCAACCTGACTGCGGCCGATTATGTGATCCACATGGACCCATGGTGGAATCCGGCCGTGGAGGACCAGGCCTCGGACCGCGCGCACCGCATGGGCCAGCTGCGGCCGGTGACGATCTACCGCCTGGTGGCGCGCCACACGATCGAGGAGGGCATCGTCGACCTGCACCGGCACAAGCGGGACCTGGCGGACAGCCTGCTCGAAGGCGGCGACCTGTCGGCACGCATGTCGCCCGGCGACATGCTGGCGATGCTGCAGCAGGGCCTGGGACGTTGATCAGTGGCGCATTCCATGTGATCATGCCGCTTTAATGATGAAGCAACAGCGCGGAACACCCCCCATGGAAGAACAGAACGCGCCCAGCGCGACACAGGCCCAGGTCATCGGCGTGAAATCGTGGCTGGCCTATGCCGGCGTGCTGGCGCTGGCGATCGTGCTGTTCGGCGTGCTGCTGCCGCTCGCCTTCCTGTGGCACGAGATGGCGGCGCTGGCCGTGCTGCTGCTGTCGGCGATGCTGGTGGGCTATCAGTTCCTGCTGGTACGCAGCGTGCAGCTCTACATGGACGACCTCGGCGTCTGGGTGCATGCCGGCGTGCTGCCCTGGAAGAAGGGCGTATCCGGCGTCAAATGGCGCGACATGGATGAAGCGACGTTCATGAACGGCTTTACCAGCTGGGCCACGCGCTCGTACACGGTGCGCATCGGCCACCGTTTTACCAAGGACAGCGAGATCGTGCTGACGAAGATCGCGCGCGGCAAGGAGGCGGCGGCCGCCGTCAACGCGCGTCACCAGGCCCTGATCCGCGCGGGCTTCGTCGACTGATGGATGCGGCGGCTGCGCTCGCATTCGTGCGCGAACACGGCCTCGTGCTGGCCTCGGCGCGCGGCGCGCTGCCGACGCTGACCCATGCGATCGCCGGCGGAGCGATCCGCGGCAGCTGGTGGGGCCACCCGCTGGGCAAGCAGATCTTCGCGGTCCTGGAGGCGGTGAGCGCCGATCCCGACGTGCTCGTGTGCCGCCTGGTCGACAACAAGATCACGCTGGTGCACCGGCGCCTGTGGCCCGCGCTGGCGGCGGCCGCGACGGCCTTCAAACCGGCGGCGCTCGCGCGGGTGCGGCAGCAGCACAGCGCCCATGGCCATCATGAAAACATTGACACGCCCTTCCCCGACTGGCTGCCCGCGGCCGTGATCGAAGAGGCAAGAACGCTTGACCCGGATGCCGCGCTGGCCGCGCTGGGGCCAAGCTTTGTTACAAACCCGGGGCAGCGCAATACGGGCGAACAGTGCTAATCTGGCGCGCTGTTGAGTGCTGTTGTGCGCTCTTGCAGGCATGCGCAGGGCAGAAGCCGCTGCGTCGCCCACCCGACATCTCCATCTTTACGGGCCGAATACGATGATGAAAACGAAACTCGCGCTGGCAGTCATGCTCGCCAGCCTCGCGCTGGCGCCGGCCAGCGCCAAGCCAGGCAAGTCCTCGAAGCCAAAAGCGGCGAAGGTCGTCAAATCGCAGGCGTCCGCCAAACGCGGCGCCGCACCCGCTGCCAGAACAAAGGGCAAACCAGGCAAGGGCGGCAAAGGCAAGGCCGCAGCAGCCACTGCCGCCGCTGTCACCGCTGCGGCGCCGGCGCGCGAAAACGTGCGGGCGCCCGCATCGAGCGAGAAGCGCCTCGATCGCCGCGCCGACGCCCTCAGCATGCAGTACCTGACGGCCCTCTGGCGCGTCGATCCGGAAGGCGGCATCGCGGTCGGCAAATTCGACGCCGCCGCCCATCTGACCATCCCCGACGCGGCGACGCGCGCGAAAAAACTCGCCTTCGCCGACGAGTGGCTCGAGAAGTTCAACAAGATCGACACTCGCCAGCTGTCGCCGCGCCAGCGCACCGACCTGGCCCTCCTGATCAACAAGCTGGAAACGGACCGCTGGCGCTTGACGACGCTGCGCGAATTCGAGTGGAACCCGTCGCTGTACAACATCGCCCAGCCGCTCGACCTGGTCCTCAACACCGAGTATGCAGCCAAGCCGCAGCGCCTGCGCACCATCCTGAAACGCCTGGCGAACGTGCCGGCCTATTACCAGGCCGCGCAGGCGAGCATCGTCAACCCGACGCGCGAACACACGCAGCTGGCGATCGCCCAGGCGCCGGGCACCCTGGTGGTGCTGGCCGACCTTGGCCAAGCGGTGCAAAGCTCGATCCTGAACGCGCAGGAAAAGGCGATCTTCGCCCAGCGCATCGCGAACGCCGGCACCGCGGTGCTGGACTATGTCGACTTCCTGACGAACCTGGAAAAGACGCAGTCGGCCAGCGGCAAGGCGCGCCCGTTCAGGCTCGGCAAAGCGTTATATGAGCAGAAGTTCGCGCTCGAGATCCAGTCGGCCAGCAGCGCCGAGCAGACCTACCGCAAGGCGCTCGCCGCGCGCGAAGAACTCCTCACGCGCATGAACGCGATCTCGGACGAACTCTGGCCGCGCTACATGGCCGGGACGAACAAGCCGAACGACCGCTTCCAGAAAATCGGCATGCTGATCGACCGTTTGTCGACCCGCCACGTCGCGCGCGAAAATTTCGTCTCCGAGATCCGCCGGCAGATCCCGCAATTGCAGGACTGGGTGGTCAAGAACGATTTGCTGACGCTCGACCCGGACAAGCCGCTGGAAGTGCGCGAGACACCGATGTACCAGCGCGGCGTCGCCGGCGCCAGCATCGACGCGCCGGGCCCCTATCGGCCGAAGGATAAAACCTATTACAACGTCACGCCCCTCGATGGCTTGTCCGCCGAGCAGGCCGAGAGCAGCCTGCGCGAGTACAACGAGTGGATCCTGCAGATCCTGAACATCCACGAGGCGATCCCCGGCCACTACGCCCAGCTGATCCACGCGAACCGCTCGCCTTCGCTGGTGAAATCGCTGTTCGGGAACGGCGCGATGGTCGAGGGCTGGGCCGTGTACGGCGAGCGCATGATGCTCGAATCCGGCTACGGCGGCAACGCGCCCGAGATGTGGCTGATGTACTCGAAGTGGAACCTGCGCAGCGTCACCAACACCATCCTCGACTACTCGGTGCACGTGAACGGCATGGGACGTGAAGAGGCATTGGACCTGCTGACGCGCCAGGCCTTCCAGACGCGCCAGGAAGCGGTCGAAAAATGGCGCCGCGTGCAGCTGTCGTCGGTCCAGCTGACCAGCTATTTCAGCGGCTACGCCGAGATCATGGAACTGCGCGAGCAGCGCCGCCAGCAACTGGGCGAGCGGTTCAACCAGAAGCAGTTCCACGACCAGTTCCTCAGCTACGGCAACGCGCCCGTCAAGATGATCGCGGAGCTGATGCGCGATTGATCGTGGAAGCGATCGCACAGAACCGGAGCCGTGTGCTCCGGTTTTTTTACGTCGGCGCTTGCATAACGTAGAGTGGGCACCCGTGCCCACTCTACGTGCTATCGCCACTACCTGGACTTGATGGCGAGCTTCTGAGGGTAGGTCCTTGCATGGATGCTTGCGTTGTGGGTGGCCTTTCGGGGCCAATGCCGTTCAGTGAAGAAGGCCGCTTCGATTCACATCGGAGCGGCCTTTTTTCTTGAGGTCGACGCGCGGGCATGCCCGCCCTACGGTGCGCCACCGCCGTCATTGTTGGTCGAGACCGCTGTGTAACGTAGGGGGGCATGCCCGCGCGTTATGCTGGCCCGGGGCAGCGCATCCGCGCTTAACTGAACGGCATCAGGCCTTTCGGGCCGGTTTTTTTGCGCAGCCGGACGTGGCGCAGCCGTGCGCACGCTTCGGTATAGTGTGTGCATGAACACATCCCGCCATACCGACCAGCATACGGTGCGCGTCAACGACCGCGAGCAGCTCATCTATCTGCTGACCGAAGCGGCCGAGATCGAGCACGGCCTGATGTGCACCTACCTGTACGCCGGGTGGAGCCTCAAGCAGTCGCTCGCGGAAGGTTTAACCCGGACCCAGCTCGACGCGCTCGACCGCTGGCGCAAGGAGATCCGCAGTGTCGCGATGGAGGAAATGGCGCACCTGGCGACGGTGAACAATCTCTTGACGTGCCTTGGCTCGCCGCCGCATTTCCGGCGCCAGAATTTTCCCGTGCCGGCAGGCTACCATCCTGCGAGCCTGGTGGTGCGCCTGGCGCCGCTCACGCGCGATACGCTCGACCACTTCGTCTACCTCGAGCGCCCCGAAGGGATGGACATGGCGCAAGCCAGGGGCTTCGAATCGCCCGCGTACCGGCGCCGCCCTCCCGTCACCCGGCTCACGCCCACGGCCGAGGACTACGATACGGTCGGCCACCTCTACCGCGGTATCCAGCAAGGCTTCGACACCCTGGCCGAACGCCTCGGCGAAACGGCCCTGTTCGTGGGCGACCCGGCCGCGCAACTCGGGCCCGATATCATGGATTTGCCGGGCCTGGCGACCGTGACGGACCTGCGCTCGGCCATCCGCGCAATCGAAGTGATCATCGAACAGGGCGAAGGCGGACGGCGCGATAGCGAGGAGTCGCATTTCGCGCGCTTCGTGGCGATGGCGAAGGAATACGACGGCTTCCTGCGCGACGATCCCGGATTCGTGCCGCACCGCGGCGTCGCCTTCGATCCCCTCATGTTCGCGCCGATCGGCGATGCGCCGGGCTGCCAGGTCGAGGCCCGCGACAGCGCGCGCGTGCTGGATTTGGCGAATGCCACCTACGGCCTGATGCTGCGGCTGCTGGCGAGCGGCACCGGCACGGTCCAGGACAGAGCGCGCCGCCGCATCGAGATCGACGGCGCCGTCGGCCTGATGCATGTGCTGAACGAACTCAGTATTTTACTGACGACGCTACCCGCCGGCGCCGAACCCGCCCCGCGCGCGGGCATGAATTTCCATTTGCCGCGCAGTGGACTGGCCCTGCCCCAGGCCGGCGCAGGCCCGGCGCTGCTGGCCGAACGCGCCCATGAACTGGCGCTGGCGCTCGATGTGCTGGTGGCGTCGATGCCCGCACTCGATCCGAAGCTGGCCGGGCGCTTGCGCGACGTGGCGGCAGCGCTGTCCACGCCGGCGGCGGCAACGAAGGCGGTATGATGGTGCTTGCCTTTCCTTCTCCTTGTCACACCACAGAACGCTCATGAGCAACGACGCACCCCTCACCCTTGAATCCATGGCCGCGCTGCGCGCACGCTTCGACGCCCAGTCGCGCAAGGCGCAGGCCTATTACACGGTCATGCACGAGATCCGCAGGATTGTCGGCAGCGAGGAGGCGGCCAGCAGCTGGATGGAGTCGCCGCTGGCGGCATTCGACGGCCAGACCCCGGCGCAGCTGGTGGCCGCCGGCAGCGAACACGCGCTGCTGGAACACGTCCGTGGATTGAAGCCCGGCGCGGCGCGCTAAGCACCCGCAGAGCTGGGGTCAGGTCTGACATTCGGACTCCCGCCTTGGCGCGACCTCTGCCTTACTCGGCCCGGTATCGTTGAGGCCGTGTCTAAATGTCAGACCTGACCCCAGCGTTTTACGCCGGCTCTTCCGGCGCCTGCGTCATGCGCGTAAACAGCGGCGAGACCAGCAGGCCCAGTTCGAACAGCAGGCACATCGGAATGGCCAGCGACAGCTGGCTGACCACGTCCGGCGGCGTGACGATGGCGGCAATCACAAAGGCGCCGACGATGATGTAGGGCCGCACGGATTTCAGCTTCTCGATGCTGACGATCCCCATGCGCACCAGGATCACCACCACCACCGGCACCTCGAACGTGGCGCCGAAGGCGAGGCACATCGACATCACGAAGTCGAGGTAGTTCTCGATGTCGGGCATGACGGCAATCGAGGACGGCGCGAAGTTGGCGATGAAGTGGAACACGCGCCCGAAGACGAGGAAGTAGCAGAAGGCGACGCCGGCGATGAACAGGAACGAAGACGAGATCACCAGCGGCAGCACCAGGCGCTTTTCGTGGGCGTACAGGCCGGGGGCGACGAAGGCCCACAGCTGGTAGAAGACCCAGGGCAGCGCGACGATCAAAGCGATCATCAGGGTGACCTTCATCGGCACCAGGAAAGGCGCCACGACGCCGGTGGCGATCATCTTCGCACCCGGAGGCAGCGAGGCGATCATCGGCTCGGCGAGGAAATCGTAGATCTCCTTCGGCCCCGGCCAGATGAACAGCGCGATGCAGACGATCGCCACGCCGATGATCGCCTTGACGAGGCGGTCGCGCAGTTCGACGAGGTGGGAAATGAAGGTTTCTTCGACGGGCGCTTCTTCGGTGGTCATCAGAAAAATGAAGTATTGGATTTGACGCCGGGCCGGAACTTGCGCACGCGTGCGGCGCCCGACAGGACCCGGGTCTTGCCGCCGGTGCGGTGCTTGTACCAGGCCGGCACGGCGGAGCTGCGCACCAGCTTCTTGCGCCGGAAATCCTTCGCCTTGCGCTCGAGGTCGTCCATGCTGGCGGAAGGTGTCGGTGCGCCGGGCTGGATGTCGCCGCGCCAGGCGGATTCGACTTCCTGCAGGCTGCTCGTCATATGGTACTCGACGTCGGACTTGAATTCGGCGGCGCTGTCGGCCACCTCTTTCTGCAGGTTGCGCAGTTCGTCGAGCTGGATCTCGCGGCTGACCTCGGATTTGACGTCGTTCAGGTAGCGCTGGGCGCGACCGTACAGCGTGCCGGCCATGCGCGCCACCTTCGGCAGCTTTTCAGGGCCGATCACGATCAGCGCCACCACACCGATGATGGCGAGCTTCGATAGTCCCAGGTCGATCATACAGCGGCGGCCGGATTACGAACGGTGCTTTTCGCGGGTTTCGACGTCGATCGTCGACTTGTCCGCCACCTGGCTGGGTGGGTGCACGGTCGTCGTGGTCGTCGTGTTGACGGTCGACTTCTCGTCCTCGCCCTTCACGCCATCCTTAAAACCTTTGACGGCCTTGCCGATGTCGGAACCGACGTTGCCCAGCTTCTTGGTACCGAACAGCAGCACCACCACGACCAGCACGATTACCCAGTGCCAAATGCTCATCGAACCCATCATTATCTCCTCAGTGGGCGCAGGCGCCCGCAATCATTGAAGCGTACGCCGCCAGTATAAGCCATGCAGGCGCCGGCCAGAAAAAGTTGTCAAGTGCCAAGACCACGCCATGGGCGCGGGCCACCGTACATGTGCAGGTGCAGGTGATAGACTTCCTGCCCGCCGTTCGGGCCGCTGTTGATCAGGGTTTTATAGCCGCCTGTGCGCTTGCCGTCGGCGCCCGTGGTCACTGCCACGCCGTGTTCAAGCGCCAGCTTCGGCGCCAGCGCCACCATCTTGCCCAGCAGGGCCGCGTGCTCGTCCGTCACGTCGGACAGGGTGTCGATGTGCTGTTTCGGGATCACCAGCAAATGCACCGGCGCCGCCGGATTGATGTCTTTAAAGGCCAGCACCTCGTCGTCTTCGTACACGACCTGGGCCGGGATCTGTTTCGCGGCGATCTTGCAGAAAATGCAGTTATCCATAGTGTCTCCAGTCCTGGTTGCTGCGGCATGCAGGCCGCATGTCGATCCGGTCAATCTTATATGAGTTCGATGACCCTGAAGTGACCGAATTTACGCGTCCTTGCGGGAGGCTTTTTCTTCCAGCCCCGACAAGCCTTCGCGGCGCGCGAGTTCGTCGAGCACCTGCTGCGGCGTGAGGTCGAATTTCGCCAGCAGCACCATCGAGTGGAACCACAGGTCGGCCACTTCGTACAGCAGGCCGGAGGCGTCCCCGGAGACGCGCGCGTCCTTCGCGGCCATCACGGTCTCGGTGGCTTCCTCGCCGATTTTCTTGAGGATCGCGTCGTCGCCCTTGTTGAACAGTTTCGCCACGTACGAGGTCGCAGGGTCGCCGCCGTTTTCGGGTTTACGCGATTCGATCGTTTGCGCCAGGCGCGCCAGGGTCGTGCTCATGGGGTTTTCTTTGTATTCGAGTAAATCGTTTCCGGATCCTGCAGCACGGGTTCCACCGCCTGCCAGTCTTCGCCATCGAATTTTTGATAGAAGCAGGAGTGGCGGCCGGTATGGCAGGCGATGCCGCCAGCCTGCTCGATTTTGAGCAGGATGACGTCTTCGTCGCAGTCGAGGCGCATCTCCAGCACTTTCTGGGTGTGGCCCGACTCCTCTCCCTTGTGCCACAGCTTTTTACGGGAGCGGCTCCAGTACACGGCCTCGCCCAGTTCCACCGTGCGCGCCAGGGCGTCGCGGTTCATCCAGGCAAACATCAATATGTCGCCCGTGGACGCTTCCTGGGCGATGACCGGCACCAGGCCGTTCTCGTCCCAGCGCACTTTTTTCAGCCATTTCGCGTTGGCCGCGGCGCTTGTCGTGTTCGAATTCGGCATGCTTACTCCAGGCGCATCGGGATGCCGCGCTCGGCCATGAAGCGCTTCGCTTCGCCGACCGTGTGCTGCCCGTAGTGGAAGATCGACGCGGCCAGCACCGCATCGGCATGGCCCTTCAACACGCCATCGGCCAGGTCTTGCAGGCCGCCGACACCGCCCGAGGCGATCACCGGGATGCCGACCGCGTCGGATACGGCGCGCGTCAGGCCCAGGTCGAAACCGGACTTGGTGCCGTCGCGGTCCATGCTGGTGAGCAGAAGTTCGCCCGCGCCCAGCTGTTCGAGTTTGATCGCCCACTCCACCGCATCCATGCCAGTGGCGTTGCGGCCGCCATGCGTAAACACTTCCCAGCGGCCGGGTGCGACCTGCTTGGCGTCGATCGCCACCACGATGCATTGGGAGCCGTGCTTTTGCGAGGCGTCGAACACCAGCTGCGGATTTTGCACGGCCGAGGTGTTCATGCTGACCTTGTCGGCGCCGGCGTTCAATAGACGGCGCACGTCTTCGACCTTGCGCACGCCGCCGCCCACCGTCAGCGGAATGAAGACGGTGGACGCCACCGCTTCGATGATCGGCAGGATCAGGTCGCGGCCGTCGGAGGATGCCGTGATGTCGAGGAAGGTGATTTCGTCGGCGCCCTGGCCGTCATAGCGGCGTGCGATTTCGACCGGGTCGCCGGCGTCGCGCAGCTCGGTGAAATTGACGCCCTTGACGACGCGCCCGCCGGTCACGTCCAGGCAGGGGATGATGCGTTTTGCGAGCATAGGTGTTCGTGAGGCTTGTTAAGCCTGTTCGCCCTCGGTCAGTTCGTCGGCGCGCGCCTGGGCCGAGGCCAGGTCGATCGTGCCTTCGTAGATCGAACGGCCGCAGATCACGCCTTCGATGCCTTCGTCCTGCACCGCGCACAAGGCCTCGACGTCGGCCAGGTTGTGCAGGCCGCCCGATGCGATGACGGGGATGCGCACGGCTTGCGCCAGGCGCACGGTCGCTTCGATGTTCACGCCGCCCATCATGCCGTCGCGGCCGATGTCGGTGTAGATGATCGATTCGACGCCGTAGCCCTCGAACTTCTGCGCCAGGTCGATGACTTCGTGGCCCGACATCTTGCTCCAGCCGTCGGTGGCCACTTTACCGTCCTTGGCGTCGAGGCCGACGATGATGGAACCAGGGAAGGCGCCGCAGGCGTCGTGCAGGAAGCCCGGGTTTTTGACGGCGGCGGTGCCGACGATGATGTAGGTGATGCCGTCATCGAGGTAGCGCTCGATCGTGTCGAGGTCGCGGATGCCGCCGCCCAGCTGGACCGGAATCTCGTCGATGCCGTTCTGCTGCGCGAATTCCTGCACGATTTTCAGGATCGATTTGATGGCCGGTTCGTTCTTCGGCTTGCCGGCGAAGGCGCCGTTCAGGTCGACCAGGTGCAGGCGGCGCGCGCCCTTTTGCAGCCAATGCAGGGCCATTTGGGCGGGGTCTTCGGAGAAGACGGTGGCGAGGTCCATATCGCCCTGTTGGAGGCGAACGCAGTGACCGTCTTTCAGGTCGATGGCGGGGATCAGCAGCATGGTCGTAGTCGCTAAGTTAACGGTCAGTGGCGGTGGAGTGAACGTGCGCGTTCACGGATTCCAGTGGATGAAATTGCGGTACAGGCGCAGCCCGGCGGCCGCGCTTTTTTCGGGGTGGAACTGGGTGGCGACGATGTTATCGCGCGCGACGGCGCAGGTGTAGGCGCCGCCGTAATCGGTTTCGCCGATGGTGTCGCTCGCAAACGCGGGCGCCACATAATAGCTGTGGACGAAATAGAAATAGCTGCCGTCGTCGACGCCTTCCCACAGCGGGTGGTTTCTCGTCTGCTGGACGCGGTTCCAGCCCATCTGCGGAACCTTGAAGCGCGAGCCGTCGGCCTGCATCTTCCCGTCTAACTGGAAGCGCACGACCTTGCCCGGCAACAGGCCCAGGCCCGGCGTGCCGCCGTTTTCTTCGCTCTCGTCGAACAGCATCTGCTCGCCGACGCACACGCCCATCACCGGGCGCGTCTTCGTTGCGCGCAGCAGCGCTTCTTCGGCGCCGGATGCGCGCAGGCTGTTCATGCAGTCGCGCATCGCGCCCTGGCCCGGCAGCACGATGCGGTCGGCGGCGTCGATGTCTTGCGCCCGGTTCGAGACCAGGATGTCGGCTTCGGGCGCGGCGGCCCGCAGGGCCTGCGCTACCGAACGCAGGTTGCCGAGGCCGTCGACCACTACGATTTTGTTCGTCATGGCTCAGTCAACCTGTTACAGGCTGCCTTTGGTGGACGGGATGATGCCGGCCGCGCGTTCGTCGAGCGTGGTGGCCATGCGCAGCGCGCGTCCAAACGCTTTAAAAACGGTCTCGCACTGATGGTGCGCGTTCACGCCGCGCAGGTTATCGATGTGCAGGGTGACGCCGGCGTGGTTCACGAAGCCGCGGAAGAATTCGCCCGTCAGGTCGACGTCGAAAGTGCCGATCATGGCGCGCGTCCAGGGGATGTGCATTTCCAGGCCCGGACGGCCCGAGAAATCGATGACCACGCGCGACAGCGCCTCATCGAGCGGCACATAGGAGTGGCCGTAGCGGGTCATGCCCTTCTTGTCGCCGACCGCCTTGGCAATCGCCATGCCGAGCGTGATGCCGGTGTCCTCGACCGTGTGGTGGGCGTCGATGTGCAGGTCGCCGACGGCCTCCACCTCGAGGTCGATCATGCCGTGGCGCGCGATCTGGTCGAGCATGTGGTCGAGGAAGGGCA
Source organism: Telluria sp. AIW5 (assembly GCF_056680575.1). Classification (NCBI taxonomy): domain Bacteria; kingdom Pseudomonadati; phylum Pseudomonadota; class Betaproteobacteria; order Burkholderiales; family Oxalobacteraceae; genus Telluria; species Telluria sp. AIW5. Next base: position 697,171 of record NZ_CM155289.1, read on the forward strand.
CGCCGGTGTTCAGCTTCTGGCGGCCGGTGCCGTCGAGATTGACGGAGACGCGGATCTGCGTCTCGTTGGTGTTACGGGTGATGTCTGCGGTGCGGGTCATGAAAAGGTGCTCGTCGAGTCAGGCGGCTTGTGGATCAGATGCCAGGGCGGCCTTGAGGGCATTCAGGAATGCGGAATTTTCTTCCGGGGTGCTGACCGTGACACGGATGCAATTGGCCAGCGATCCATGCATTTTACTCAAATTTTTGATCAGCACCTTTTCGCCCAGGAGTTTTGCGCACACATCAGCCGCATCGGGTACGCGCAGCGAGATGAAATTCGCGGCCGATGGAAATACTTCGACTCCCGGCAGCGCCGCCAGTTCGGCGGCCAGTTTCTCGCGCTCGGCATTGATGCTGGCGGCCTGGTCGTCGAGCACCTCGATATGCTCGAGCACGAACTCGGCCGCCACCTGGGTCAGTACATTCACGTTATACGGCGGGCGCACCTTCTCGAATTCGGCCAGCAGTTGCGGCGCCGCCGTCATGTAGCCGAGGCGGATGCCGGCCAGGCCGAGTTTGGAGACGGTACGCATCACGACCAGGTTCTCGAACTCGCCGAGCCGGTCCATGAAGGTTTCGCGGGCGAAGGGTTGATACGCCTCGTCCAGGACGGCGATGCCGTTTTCACCGAGCGCGCGCAGGATCGCTTCGATGTCCTCGACCGCGAACAGGTTGCCGGTCGGGTTGTTCGGGTAGGCCAGGAACACCACGGCCGGCTTGTGCAGGGCGATCGCCGCCAGCATCGCTTCCATGTCGAGCGTGAAATCGGGATTCAGTTTGACGCCGACGAAGTCCGCTCCCGCGAACTGGGCCGAGCGCGCATACATGACGAAGGCGGGCACCGGCGCCAGGATCGCAGCGCGCCGCTCCTGGCTGGCCACCGTCGTGGCGACGATCTGGATCAGTTCATCGGAACCGTTGCCAAGTAAAACCTCGTAGCCGGCCGGGATGCCGAGCTTGTCCTTCACTTTATCCTTCAAGGTGGCGTAGGACGCCACCGGATAGCGGTTCAGTACCGCGTCGGCCAGGCGCTGGCCGAGTTCCGTACGTAATGCGATCGGCAGCTCGTACGGGTTTTCCATCGCATCGAGCTTGATGTAGCCGGCCGCATCGGCCACGACATAGGCGCTGTTGGCGCGGATATCGGCGCGGATGACGTTGGCGATCAGGTTGTCGATAGAGCTCATGCTTGTTCCTCGATAGTAAGGGCAGTCCCAAGGCTGGCGCCCGCACGGGCGCCAGCCTTGGCCGCGCGCGCGATGCTCTTGCGTTGTTTGATGGTCAGTTGCGGTTCGGGCGCGGCGAGGCGCGCGTCGATGATGGCGCAGTATTCCGGGTTCAGTTCGAACCCGGCGAATTGGCGGCCAAGGCGCCGCGCGGCGATCGCGGTGGTGCCGCTGCCCATGAAGGGATCGAGGACGACGCCGCCTGGTGGGCAGGACGCCTTGATCATGCGCTCGATGATCTCGAGGGGTTTTTGGGTAGGATGGTCGGCGCGTTCCGGATGCTCGCGGTGCAGGCGCGACACGCTCCATAAATCTTTCGGGTTGTAGCCCACTTCCAGCCACTTGGCGCCGACGAAAATCGAGCGCGAGCGCGCCTTTTTCGTCGCCGCGTCGTAGGGAATGCGCACGGAATCGAGATCGAAATAGTAATCCTTGCGGTTCACGAAAAAGCCGATCGTGTCGTGCACGGAGCTGAAACTGCGCACGCTGCCGCCCATCGAGGGGACGCGCCGGTCCCAGATGATCTCGTTCATCATTGTCATGCGTTTTTTCAGCATCACGAAGATCTCGGGCGCGAAGCGCCAGGTGAGGAAGATGTACAGGCTGCCGTTGGGTTTGAGCTTGGGCAGCGCCGCATCGATCCACTCTTCGGTCCAGGCAAGATAGGCTTCGACGCTTTGCTGGTCGGAGCCGTTGCCGTAGTCCTTGCCGAGGTTGTACGGCGGGTCGGTCAGGATCAGGTCAATGGAAGCATCGGGGATGCGCGCCAGGCCTGTCAGCGCATCCTCGCAGAATACCCGGTCGACCCAGTCCGTCATGACGACTGCTGCTTGGTCTGCTTGGGGCGCACGGGTTGCAGCCTTAATTCCGCGCTGCGCGCGTGCGCCTGCAAACCTTCGCCATAGGCCAGCTCGGCCGCTACCTTGCCCAGCGTCTGGGCGCCCGCTTCGCTTACGTACAGGACGGACGAACGCTTCTGGAAGTCATACACGCCCAGCGGAGAGGAAAAACGCGCCGTACGCGACGTCGGCAGCACGTGGTTCGGGCCGCAGCAATAGTCGCCCAGCGATTCCGACGAAAAGCGACCAAGGAACATGGCGCCGGCGTGGCGGATTTTATCGGCCCACTGCTGCGGGTTCTCGGCCGAGATTTCGAGGTGCTCGGCGGCGATGTCGTTGGCGATGGCGCAGGCTTCCTCCATGTCGCGCACCTTGATCAAGGCGCCGCGGTCGGTGAGCGAGGTCGTAATCGTTTCGGCGCGCGGCATGGTCGGCAGCAGCTTGTGGATGCTGGCTTCGACTTGCGCGATGTAGTCGGCGTCGGGGCAGAGCAGGATCGCCTGCGCCAGTTCGTCGTGTTCGGCCTGCGAGAACAGGTCCATCGCGACCCAGTCCGGATCGGTGGTGCCGTCGCACAGCACCAGGATTTCGGACGGCCCGGCGATCATGTCGATGCCGACCGTGCCGAACACGCGGCGCTTGGCGGCGGCGACATAGGCATTACCCGGACCGACGATTTTATCGACCGCGGGAATCGTCTCGGTGCCGTAGGCCAGCGCGGCCACGGCTTGCGCGCCGCCGATGGTGATCACGCGCGTGACACCGGCAATCGCGGCGGCGGCCAGCACCATCTGGTTTTTGACGCCGTCCGGGGTCGGCACCACCATCACGATGTCCTGCACGCCGGCGACTTGCGCCGGGATCGCGTTCATCAGCACCGACGATGGATACGCGGCTTTGCCGCCCGGGACATAGATGCCGACGCGGTCGAGCGGCGTAACGCGCTGGCCCAGGATCGTGCCATCCGGCTCGGTATAGGTAAAACCGTTCAGTTCCTGCTTCTGGCGTTCGTGGAAGGCGCGCACGCGCTCGGCCGCCGTCTGCAGGGCTTCGCGCTGGGCAGCCGGGAGCGCATCGAGCGCGGCTTGCAGTTCGCTTTGGCCCAGGTCGAAGGCGGCCATGCTCGTGGCGTTGACGCGATCAAAACGGTTGGTGTACTCGAGCACCGCGGCGTCGCCGCGCTTTTTGACGTCAGCGAGGATCTGGCCCACGGCCGTTTCGATCGCATCGTCGGTCGCGGCTTCGAAGGCCAGCAGCGCATGCAGCTGCTGCGTAAAACCGTCGTGGGTGGAGTCGAGGGTGCGGATCTGTACAGCCATGGGTTCAGCCTTGTTGCGGTTGGAGTTTCGAGGCCCGTTCAAAGGCTTCGATGATGGGTTGCAGGCGTTCGCGTTTCAATTTCAGCGCGGCCTGGTTCACGACCAGGCGCGAGGAAATCTCCATGATCTTCTCGACTTCGACCAGGTTGTTCGCGCGCAGCGTGCCGCCGGTGGAGACCACGTCGACGATGGCGTCCGACAGGCCGACCAGCGGCGCCAGTTCCATCGAGCCGTACAGTTTGATGAGGTCGACGTGCACGCCCTTGCTGGCGAAGTGCTGGCGCGCGGTGTTGACGAATTTCGTCGCCACGCGCAGGCGCGCGCCCTGGCGCACGGCCGTTTCGTAATCGAAGCCGGCGTTCACCGCCACCGACATGCGGCAGCAGGCGATGTTCAGGTCGACCGGTTGATATAAACCCTCGCCGCCATGCTCGAGCAGCACGTCCTTGCCGGCCACGCCGAAGTCGGCCGCGCCATACTGCACATAGGTCGGCACGTCGGAGGCGCGCACGATCAGCACGCGCACGCCGGGGTCGTTGGTCGCCAGGATGAGCTTACGTGAAGTCTCCGGATTTTCGGTGACGGTGATGCCGGCCGCTTCCAGCAGCGGCAGCGTGTCTTCGAAAATCCGGCCCTTCGACAAGGCTAGGATCAGGCCGGAGTCGGTTGATTGCGTTGCGATGCTCATGACTTGATGCGGATGATGTCGGCGCCGACCTTCGACAGTTTCACTTCCATGCGGTCGTAGCCGCGGTCGAGGTGATAGATGCGGTCGATCAGGGTCGTGCCCTCTGCCGCCATGGCGGCGATGACGAGCGAAGCCGAAGCGCGCAGGTCGGTTGCCATCACTTCGGCGCCGACCAGGCGTTCCACACCTTTGATGAAGGCGGTATTCCCTTCGGTCGAGATGAAGGCGCCGAGGCGGTTCATCTCCTGCACGTGCATGAAGCGGTTCTCGAAAATCGTCTCGGTCACGCGGCTCGGGCCGGCGGCGATGGTATTCACTGCCATGAACTGGGCCTGCATGTCGGTCGGGAAGCCCGGGTATTCGGTGGTGCGGAAAGACACCGGCTGCGGACGCGCATCCATGCGCGCACGGATCGTATTGGACCCGATCTCCATCTGCAGGCCGACTTCGCGCAGTTTATCGAGCGCGACGTCGAAGATGTCGGTGCGGGTATTCGTCAGCACGATGTCGCCGCCGGTGGCAGCGACGGCGCACAGGAAGGTCGCCGCTTCGATGCGGTCCGAGATGACGGCGTGTTGCGCACCGTGCAACTCGCTCACGCCCTGGATCACCAGGCGGTCGGTGCCGATGCCCTCGATCTTCGCGCCCATCGCCACCAGCAGGTTGGCGAGGTCGGTGACTTCCGGCTCGCGCGCGGCGTTTTCGAGTACCGTCTCGCCTTCGGCCAGGGTCGCGGCCATCAGCAAATTCTCGGTGCCGGTGACCGTGATCATGTCGGTCAGGATGCGTGCACCTTTTAATTTTTTTGCCTTGGCGTAGATGTAGCCGCCTTCGATCGTGATCTCGGCGCCCATCGCGCGCAGGCCCTTGATGTGCTGGTCGACCGGGCGCGAACCGATCGCGCAGCCGCCCGGCAAGGACACCTTGGCTTCGCCGAAGCGCGCCAGCAGCGGGCCCAGCACCAGGATCGAGGCGCGCATGGTTTTCACCAGCTCGTACGGTGCTTCCAGGCTGGTGATGTTCGCGCCGTTCAGGGTGACGTTCTCGTCGTCTTGCGTGACCTTCAAACCGGTCTGCGCGAGCAGTTTCAGGATCGTTTTGACGTCGTGCAGGCGCGGTACGTTCGACAACTGGACGTCGCCGCTCGTCAGCAGGCCGGCGCACAGGATCGGCAGCGCCGCGTTTTTGGCGCCGGACACCGCGATTTCGCCGTTCAGGCGTTTGCCGCCAACAATTTGAAGCTTGTCCATTTAGCCTCCGTATTCTTCAGGCGTCAGGGTTTTCATCGACAGCGCGTGGATCTCTTCGCGCATGCGGTCGCCCAGCGCTGCATACACCAGCTGGTGGCGCTGGATCGGGCGCTTGCCGGCAAAGGCAGGCGAGACGATCAGGGCCGAGAAGTGACGGCCATCGCCCTCGACCGTCAAATGCGTGCATTGCAGGCCGTTTTCGATATAGCTGTGGATCAGTTCTGGAGTGGTCGTCACGATAATTCCTGGATAGGTATGTAATGCGCTCAGTGCGCTTATTTAGTGGCGCAGCTTGTAGCCGCCCCGGAGCAAATTGATCGCCACTGCCGCGAGTACCGCGAAGAAGGCGGAGACGATGGCAAGGCTGGTCCACGGCGAGATGTCGGACTGGCCGAAGAAGCCGTGGCGGAACCCGTCAATCATATAAAAGAACGGGTTGAAATGCGAGACCGCCTGCCAGAATCGGGGCAGCGAGTGAATCGAATAGAACACCCCGGCCAGGAAGGTGGCCGGCATGATCAGGAAGTTCTGGAACGCGGCGAGCTGGTCGAATTTATCGGCCCAGATACCGGCGATCACGCCGAGCGTGCCGAGAATGGCCGCGCCCATGACGGCGAAGACGATGATCCACAGCGGCGCTGCAAAATTCAGGTGGGCAAACCAGGCGGTAATGGCGAACACGCCGGCGCCGACGGCCAGGCCGCGCACGACCGAAGCGGACACGTAAGCGAGCAGGATTTCCCAGTGCGACAGCGGCGGCAGCAAAATGAAGACCAGGTTGCCGGTGATTTTGGACTGGATCAGCGAGGAGGACGAGTTGGCGAATGCATTTTGCAGCACGCTCATCATCACCAGGCCCGGCACCAGGAAGGCGGTGTAGCTCACGCCCGGATAGACTTCCACTCTGCCTTCGAGCACGTGGCCGAAGATCAGCAGGTAGAGCATCGCGGTGAGAATGGGCGCGGCGATGGTCTGCGTCGCGACCTTCCAGAAACGCAGCATCTCTTTATAAAACAGGGTGCGGAAACCCACGGAAACGATACTCACAGGGCTCCCTTTTCCATGATCTGGATAAAAATATCTTCGAGGTCGGCCTGTTGCAGCTGCATCTCGTCAATGGTCGCGCCGCTCTCGCGCAGGCGCGCCAGGATCGGTTCGACTTCGGCGTAGTCGTTGACGCGCAGGCTGTATTTATTGCCACTGAGCTTGCCGGCGCCGCTGCCGTGCTCGTCGTGCGAGACCAGGTGGCGCAGGTCCTGCGGCAGCTCTCCGCTTTTCAGGTGCACGATCAGCTGCGACCCCGACACGCGGCGCAGCAGCGCACTCATCGTGTCGAGCGCCACGACCTGGCCGGATTTGAGCATCGCCACGCGCTGGCACATGGCCTGCGCTTCTTCCAGGTAGTGGGTGGTCAGCACGACCGTGTGTCCGCCTTCGCGGTTCAGGCGAGAGATGAACTTCCACAGGGTCTGGCGCAGCTCGACGTCGACGCCGGCGGTCGGCTCGTCGAGCACGATGACGGGCGGTTTATGCACCAGCGCTTGTGCCACCAGCACGCGCCGCTTCATGCCGCCGGACAGGGCGCGCATGTTGACGTCGGCTTTATTGGTGAGATCGAGGTTGTCCATGACCTCGTCGATCCACTTGTCGTTGTTCTTGATGCCGAAATAGCCCGACTGCAGGCGCAGGGTTTCGCGCACCGTGAAGAAGGGGTCGAACACGAGTTCCTGCGGCACCACGCCGAGTTTTTTACGCGCTTCGCGGAAATCGGTGACGACATCGTGACCGTGGATTTGTACACTGCCGACGTCGGGCCGGATCAGGCCGGCGATGGTGGAAATCAGGGTCGTCTTGCCGGCGCCGTTGGGCCCGAGCAGGCCGAAGAACTCGCCCTGCTCGATCGTCAGGGAAACGCCCTTCAGGGCTTTGAAGCCCTTGTAGCTCTTCTCGACGCTGTTAATCTGGATCGCTGTCATTGTTCTTTGGAGTGGCCACCGTGCGGGCGCACGCAAGCCGGGCGGGGAAACGACCCATTATAGGGGAAATCGGGAATACAAGAGCCTGGCGGCATTGGGAGGAAGTACGACAACAAGTCGGCGGTAACGTAGGGTGGGCATGCCCGCCCTACGTGGACACAACCGTCAACGTAACTTACGACCGCGGCAACAACCCATCGAGCCCATACAACTGCGTCAGGGCGTCAATATTCCCCGGCACATTGATGAAGATGAGCTTTTGCCCCGCCGCGCGCGCGCGGCGCTGCCAGGCCAGCAGCAGGGCCACGCCGGACGAGTCCGCAGCGCGCACGCCGCCCAGGTCGAACACGGTCTCGCCGGCCCGGATCGCGGCGCAGCCCTGCTCCAGGGCCGCACCCGCGGTCTCGAAGGTCAGGGCGTCGAGCGACAGCATCGGATTTGCTTCGGCCATGTTTACTTCGGGGCCTTCAGCGGCTTGTTCGCCAGCTGGCGGTTGCGGTCGGCCAGCTTGGTGATCAGGCCATCGACGCCCGACTTGTTGATCTCGGCAGCAAACGTCCCTTTATACGTCTCGACCAGCCACGCACCCAGCACGTTGATGTCGTAGATCTTCCAGCCCTGCGCGCCCTTGGCCAGGCGGTAGTTCAGCGTGATCGGCTCGCCGCGGGTGACGTTCACCTGCGAGCGCACTTCGACGTCGGTATCGGCCGGCTCCGAACGCATCGGCTTGAATTCGATCGTTTCGTTCTTGATCTGCGACAGCGCGCCCGAATAGGTGTAGACGAGCAGCGTGCGGAATTCTTCCGACAGACGCTTTTGCTGCTCAGGCGTGGCCTGGCGCCAGAAACGGCCGGCGGCCTGGGCGGTCATTTTCTCGGCATCCACGTAAGGCAGGATCTTCGAGTTGACCAGTTCCATGATCTTGTTGCGGTTGCCGGACTGGATGTCCTTGTCGGCTTTCACGGTCTCGACGACGTCGGCGCTGATGCGCTTGACGAGCACGTCCGGCGCTTCATTCGTGGCCGGGGCCGGCGCGGCGATGACGCTGGTGGCAAAGGCGAGGGTTGCGGCGGTGGCGATGAGTTGGGCAATTGGTTTCATAAGCTCTCTTTTCTGGTCATTTGCGGGAGACAGGGGCGGCGCGCCGCGTCAAGCGGTATCCCGGCCCGTACAAACTTACTTCCGCTGCGCTTCGGTTGCGTTGGATGCCGGCTCCGGCACCACTTGCGTGTTCGATGCCGGTTCATTCTTCGGCTCGTCCTTCGACTCGCCTTTCGGCGCATCTTTCGCGGGGCCGGATTCGCCGTCGAACACACGGCTCTGGCGGCGTTGCAGGTAGCCGTCACGGATGAACTCGTAACGGTCGAGCGCGGCTTCCTCGAACAGGTTCGATGCATCCAGCACGGAGGCGCGCTGGTCGATCGCACGCAGGCCGACGCCGATGTTGCGCACATTCACCGGATCCTTGTACGACCATGGGTCGGCCCAGATGTCGGCAGGCAATGCAGCGGTGTCACGGACCGTAGATGGGCCCAACAATGGCAACATCAAGTAGGGACCGGAAGGAATGCCCCAGACGCCCAGCGTCTGGCCAAAATCTTCGTTGTGTTTCTGCATCCCGGCTTCCGACGCGATGTCGAGCACGCCGGCGAGGCCGAAGGTCGAGTTCAGCGCGAAACGCATGAAATCGGTCATGCCATCCTGACCCTTGCCTTGCATCAGGTTGTTCGCCGAGCTCCAGATATCCGACAAGTTACCGAAGAAATTGTTCACGCCCGTTTGCACGAAGCCCGGCAGCACTTTCTTGTAGGCGGTCGCGGCCGGTTTCAGGGCGACGCGGTCGACCGTGTCGTTGAACGCGAAGGTTGCGCGATTGAATTTTTCCAGCGGGTCGTGCGGATTGCTTGGCGTCGCGCAGCCGGCCAGGGCGGCGCAGCTTGCTGCCGCCAGTGCCAGGCCACGCCAGCGCGGCAGGGTGGTCATGTTATTGCTTTTCATTCACTGCCTTCCTTTTTTCCTTCAGCGGCCTTGCTGTAGATGAACTGATTGATCAGGTCTTCCAGCACGGTCGCCGATTGCGTACGGTTGATGCGATCGCCGTCGACGAGATTCTTCGTGTCGCCACCCGGTTCGATGCCAATGTATTGTTCGCCCAGCAGGCCTGCGGTCAGGATCTTGAGCGACGAATCTTTCGGAAACTTGTAGTTCGGATCCAGGTCGAGGCGCACCATGGCCTGGTAGGTCTTGTCGTCGAAACTGATGTCGCCCACCCGGCCGACCACGACACCGGCGCTCTTGACTGGCGCCTGTGGCTTTAATCCACCAATGTTGTCGAACTTGCCAACGACGGCATAGGTTTCGGCAAACGAGAGCGAGCTCATATTTCCTGCCTGCAGTGCGAGGAACAACACGGCGGCGGCGCCCAGCAGGACGAACAAGCCGACCCAGACATCGATGATTTTACGGTGCATAGTATTTCCTAGTATTCAGGCCGTCTGTGCGCGGCCAAACGAAGCAATTTATTGGCTTATTGTGTAAACATCAAGGCGGTCATGACGAAGTCGAGACCCAGCACCAGCAGCGAAGCAATGACGACGGTGCGGGTGGTCGCCCGCGCCACGTCGGCCGGGGTCGGCTTCACGTGGTAACCCTGGAATACCGCGGTAAAGGTCACGGCGATGCCGAACACAAAACTTTTGATCACGCTGCTGACGACGTCGCGCCGGACATCGACGCCGGCCTGCATCTGCGACCAGAACGCGCCTTCGTCCAGGCTCAGCATTTTGACGGCGACCAGGTAGCTGCCCATGATGCCGACGGCCGAGAACACGGCGGCCAGCACCGGCATGGCAATCACGCCGCCCCAGAAACGCGGCGCCAGCACACGCTGCACCGGATTGACGGCCATCATTTCCATGGCCGACAGCTGCTCGCCCGCTTTCATCAGGCCGATCTCGGCGGTGAGCGAGGTGCCGGCGCGGCCGGCGAACAGCAGGGCCGTGACGACCGGACCGAGTTCGCGGATCAGCGACAGCGCGGTGAGCGAACCCAGCTTTTCCTCGGCGCCGAACTGGATCAGGTTCACGTAGAACTGCAGGCCCAGCACCAGGCCGACGAACAGGCCGGAAACGATCGTGATCAGCAGCGAGTAATTGCCAATAAAATGGATCTGCTCGGAAATGAGGCTCGGGCGGCGGAAGGCGCCGGGCGAAAAGCGCAGCAAATTGAAAAAGGCACGCGTGGCAAAGCCCAGGCTTCCGATCGATTCGCGCACGGTGGCGCCGGCACCTTCAAGAAGTCGCAGGATCATCGCTGCGCTCCCAGGCCGAGGTCGTCGGCCAGCGATTTACCGGGATAATGGAAGGGTACTGGACCGTCCGGCTCGGCATTGACGAACTGCTTGACGTACGGGTCTTGCGAGACGCGCAGTTCCGCCGGCGTGCCTTCGGCGACGATTTTTCCGGCCGACATGAAATAGACGTAATCGGCGATGGCGAAGGTTTCGTTCACATCGTGCGACACCAGGATGGACGTTGAACCGAGCGCGTCGTTCAGGTTGCGGATCAGGTTTGCCGTCAGGCCCATCGAGATCGGGTCGAGGCCGGCAAACGGCTCGTCGTACATGATCAGTTCAGGATCGAGCGCAATCGCGCGAGCAACGGCGACGCGGCGCGCCATGCCGCCGGAAATCTCGCCCGGTTTCAGTTTCGACGCATTGCGCAGGCCGACCGCGTTCAGCTTCATGAGCACCAGGTCGCGAATCAGCTCTTCCGGCAAATTGGTATGCTCGCGCAGCGGGAAGGCGACGTTGTCGAAAATGGTCAAATCGGTAAACAGCGCGCCGAACTGGAACAGCATGCCCATCCGGCGGCGCAGGCGATACAGCCCCTCGGTGCGCAGCTCGTGCACGACCTCGCCGCCGACCCGCACGGCGCCGCGTTGCGGACGAATCTGTCCGCCGATCAGGCGCAGCACCGTGGTCTTGCCGCAGCCGGAACCACCCATGACGGCAATGAGCTTGCCGCGCGGGAAATCCATGCGCAGGTTCGACAGGATCTTGCGATCGCCGTAGGCGAACTCGAGATCACGTATTTCTACAAGGTTAGGCACAGGGGAATAGTCGGATTTGGGAATCCCGTATTGTAGTGCAGAAACGGCAATCCCTGCTTGGGACAGGGCCGTTTCACCCCGGGTTCCGACGCGTGGCTACAACACTAATAACCGAGGAGTCAGCTATTTCGTTCCGCAAGTCATTGTTTTTGTTGACATATGCATATATGTCAACATTGGTATTTATTGACGTGCATTAACATTTCTCAACGGCAGCAAAAGTTTCGCGATACGTAGGGTGGGCTCTTGAGCCCATGCTGTCCTGCGCTTGCGAGTCGAAAATGTTGCGACCGAACAGACCTCGGTAAGCTGGTGGACGGACCTAGGCCAGCGTTGTTGGGACGCGAGGCCAGGACCGCGTGGGCGCGAGAGCGGTTCGCCGCCCGGCCCACCCTACGAAAAACAAACGCCAGGCCAGCGGCTAATGCTGGTCACTTAAGCGAAGCCGTTGCCACTTTCGCTCGTTTTTTCGTTGGCAGCCGCATGAACGTAGGGTGGGCACGCCCACCTACGTTATGCGACAGCCGACGGTAAGGTATTGGCGGTGGCGCACAGTAAGAAGGCTAGTGTTCGGCTTAAGTGACCGACATTAGCCTTACGGCGACGCTTAGCGCGGCAGGACCGACGAGCCCATCAGGAACTCATCCACCGACCGTGCGCACTGGCGCCCTTCGCGGATTGCCCACACCACCAGCGACTGGCCGCGGCGCATGTCGCCCGCGACAAAGACTTTCGGCACCGAGGTCTGGTAGCAGGCCTCGCCATCGGTCGTGGCGCGCGCGTTGCCGCGTGCATCTTTCTGCACGCCGAAGGCATCGAGCACCTGCTGCACCGGCGACACAAAACCCATGGCCAGGAACACGAGGTCGGCTTTCATTTCGAATTCGCTGCCGGCCACTTCGACCATCTTGCCGTCTTTCCACTCGACGCGGCAGGCGATCAGCTTTTCGACTTTGCCGTTCTTGCCTTCGAAGCGCTTGGTAGCAACCGCAAAATCGCGCTCGCAGCCTTCCTCGTGCGAGGACGAGGTGCGCAGCTTGGTCGGCCAGTAGGGCCAGACCAGGGGCTTGTTTTCGTGTTCCGGCGGCATCGGCATCAGTTCGAACTGCGTCACCGTCGCCGCGCCATGGCGGTTCGAGGTGCCGACGCAGTCGGAACCGGTATCGCCGCCGCCGATCACGACCACGTGCTTGCCGGTCGCCTTGATCTGGTCTTTCAACTTGTCGCCGGCATTCACCCGGTTCTGCTGCGGCAGGAAATCCATCGCGTAATGGACGCCCTTCAGCTCACGTCCCGGCACCGGCAAATCGCGCGGCTGCTCGGCGCCGCCGGCCATGACGACGGCATCGAACTGGTTCGCCAAATCTTCCGGGAAGATCGTGTCGCGCGCCATGTTGCTGACCGCGGCCGGGAAATCCTTGCCGATCAGTACGCTGGTGCGGAAAGTGACGCCCTCGGCCTGCATCTGCTCGACGCGGCGGTCGATCAGGCCCTTTTCCATTTTGAAGTCGGGGATACCGTAGCGCAGCAGGCCGCCGATGCGGTCGCTCTTCTCGAACACGGTGACATCGTGGCCGGCGCGCGCCAGTTGCTGGGCAGCGGCCAGGCCTGCGGGGCCGGAACCGACGACCGCGACCTTCTTGCCGGTTTTTACCCGCGGCGGCTGCGGCACGACATAGCCATGCTCGAAGGCGGCGTCGGCAATCTTGCGCTCGATCGACTTGATGCCGACCGGTTCGTCGTTGATGCCGAGGGTGCACGCCGCTTCGCAGGGCGCCGGGCAGATGCGGCCGGTCACTTCGGGGAAGTTATTGGTGGAGTGCAGGTTGTCGATCGCCGCCCGGAAATTGTTGTGATACACCAGGTCATTCCAGTCGGGGATCTGGTTGTTCACTGGACAGCCGGTGTTGCAGAACGGGATGCCGCAATCCATGCAGCGCGCACCCTGTACCTTGGCCTGGCCGTCGGTCAGGGTGACGACGAATTCTTTATAATTTTTGACGCGTACGGCGGGGTCCAGGTGATCTTCTTCCTGCCGTTGAAATTCCATGAAGCCGGTGATTTTGCCCACGTTGTTATCCTTTAATCGCGGTGCGCCCGATGTGGGCGGCCACCTGTCGTTGCTTTTCGCAGCTCGGTTGCGCTGACGCTGGTTGAACGCGTGGGCGGGGGACCCGCCCACCCTACGGGTAGGCGCGGACGCATCAGTTAATGACGCGTCCGCGTTACGTTTACGCTGCCAGCTCGATCTTGTCGTTCGCTTCTTCCATGCTGCTGTTGTGCATTTCTTCCAGTGCGCGCTTGTACTCGGTCGGGAAGACCTTCACGAACTTGCCGCGGCTGTTGGCCCAGTCATCTAACAGGTTGCGGGCACGGGTGCTGCCGGTGTACTTGAAATGACGTTCGATCAGGCGGCGCAAAATCACTTCATCCGACTCGCGCTCGGTCGCGCGGCTCTGGCTGTGCCAGCCGGAGACATCGCCCTGCTCTTTCGTCGACACTACACGCTCCAGGTTCACCATGGTCGTGTTGCACCGCGAAGCGAACTCGTCTTTCGGATCGTAGACATAGGCCACGCCGCCCGACATGCCGGCCGCGAAATTGCGTCCGGTCTCGCCCAGCACCACGACCGTGCCGCCGGTCATGTATTCGCAGCCGTGGTCGCCGCAACCTTCGACCACCGTGGTGGCGCCCGAATTACGGACCGCAAAACGCTCGCCGGCCACGCCGTTGAAGAAGGCCTCGCCCGAAATCGCGCCGTACAGCACGGTATTGCCGACGATGATGTTGTCCACCGCCCAGCCGCGGAACTCGGTGTTCGGACGCACGATCACGCGCCCGCCCGACAATCCTTTACCGACGTAGTCGTTGCCTTCACCCACCAGGTCGATCGTGATGCCGGCAGCCAGGAAGGCAGCCGCCGATTGCCCGGCCGTCCCCTGCAGCTGGATGTGGATCGTGTCGTCCGGCAAGCCAGCGTGGCCGTAGCGCTTGGCGACTTCGCCCGACAGCATGGTGCCGACCGTGCGGTTCACGTTGCGCACCGGAGAGATGAACGAGACGCGCTCGCCCTTTTCCAGGGCCGCCTTGGCTTGCGCGATCAATTTATGGTCCAGCGCGCGGTCGAGGCCGTGATCCTGTTCGCCGGTATGGAACAGGTTGCGCGGCGAGTCGGTCTGCGGCTGGTAGAAAATGTTCGAGAAGTCCAGGCCCTGCGCCTTCCAGTGGGTAATCGCCTTCGATTTATCCAGCAGGTCGGCACGGCCGATCAGCTCATCATAGGTGCGGATGCCGAGCTGGGCCATCAGCTGACGCGCTTCTTCGGCGACGAAGAAGAAGTAATTGACGACGTGTTCCGGCTTGCCCTGGAACTTCGCGCGCAGCACCGGGTCTTGCGTCGCCACGCCCACCGGGCAGGTGTTCAGGTGGCATTTACGCATCATGATGCAGCCTTCGACCACCAGCGGGGCCGTCGCGAAACCGATTTCGTCGGCGCCCAGCATGGCGGCGATCACGACGTCGCGGCCGGTCTTCATCTGGCCGTCGGCCTGCACGCGGATGCGGCTACGCAAGCCGTTCAGCACCAGCGTCTGCTGGGTTTCAGCCAGGCCGAGTTCCCATGGCGTGCCGGCGTGTTTCACGGACGACAGTGGCGAAGCACCGGTGCCGCCGTCATGGCCGGCGACGACCACGTGGTCGGCCTTGGCTTTCGAGACGCCGGCCGCCACCGTACCGATACCGACTTCCGACACCAGTTTCACGGAGATCGAGGCGTTCGGATTCGCGTTTTTCAGGTCGTGGATCAGCTGGGCCAGGTCTTCGATCGAATAGATGTCGTGGTGCGGCGGCGGAGAAATCAGGCCGACGCCCGGCACCGAGAAGCGCAGGCTGGCAATGTATTCCGAAACTTTGTGGCCCGGCAGCTGACCACCCTCTCCCGGTTTTGCGCCCTGCGCCATCTTGATCTGGATCTGGTCGGCCGAGCTCAGGTACTCGGCGGTGACGCCGAAGCGGCCCGAAGCGACCTGCTTGATCTTCGAGCGCAGCGAGTCGCCCTCTTCCAGCGGAATGTCGACCGCCACGCGATCGGCACCGATCACGGAAGCGAGCGTTTCGCCCTTGCTGATCTTGATGCCCTTGAATTCGTTCAGGTAACGGCGCGGATCTTCGCCGCCTTCGCCCGTGTTCGATTTGCCGCCGATGCGGTTCATGGCAATCGCCAGGGTTGCATGCGCTTCGGTGGAGATCGAGCCCAGCGACATCGCACCGGTGGCGAAACGCTTGACGATTTCCTTGGCCGGCTCGACTTCGCCCAGGGGAATGGCTTTACTTGGATCGAGCTTGAACTCGAACAGGCCACGCAGCGTCAGGTGACGGCGGCCCTGCTCGTTGATCAGCTGGGCATACTCTTTATAGGTATTGAAATTGTTGGCGCGGGTCGAGTGCTGCAGTTTCGCGATCGCATCCGGCGTCCACATGTGGTCTTCGCCACGCACGCGGAAGGCGTATTCGCCGCCGGTGTCGAGCGCGTTTGCCAGCAGCGGGTCGGCGCCGAAGGCGAGATTGTGCAGGCGCAGCGCTTCTTCGGCCACTTCAAAGAGTCCGATGCCTTCCACCGTCGACGAAGTGCCGCGGAAATATTTATCGACCAGCGACTTGTTCAGGCCGACGGCTTCGAAAATCTGGGCGCCGCAGTAGGACATGTAGGTCGAGATGCCCATCTTCGACATCACCTTCATGAGGCCCTTGCCGATTGCCTTGGTGTAGTTATAGCAGGCGACATCCGGCGCCATCTCGTGCGGCAGGTGCTGGGCCAGGTCGGCCAGGGTTTCCAGAGCCAGATACGGGTGCACGGCTTCGGCGCCGTAACCGGCCAGCAAAGCAAAATGGTGGGTTTCGCGGGCGGAACCGGTTTCGACGACCAGGCCGGTCGAAGCGCGCAGGCCGCGCATCACCAGGTGCTGGTGAATGGTCGAGGTTGCCAGCAGCGCAGGAATCGCGACGGTTTCGCCGGAAACAGCGCGGTCCGACACGACCAGGATGTTGTGGCCGGATTTCACTGCGTCGACCGCTTCCGCGCACAGCGAGGCCAGCGACGCTTCGATGCCTTCTTTGCCCCAGCTGACCGGATAGCAGATGTTCAGTTCATACGACTTGAACTTGCCGCCGGTGTGGATGCTGATGTTGCGCAGGCGCGCCATGTCGTCGAAACCAAGCACCGGCTGCGACACTTCCAGACGCATCGGTGGATTGACGTTGTTCGTGTCGAGCAGGTTCGGCTTCGGACCGATGAACGAGACCAGCGACATCACCATCGCTTCGCGGATCGGATCGATCGGCGGGTTCGTCACCTGGGCAAACAATTGTTTGAAATAATTGTACAAAGGTTTGAGCTTGTTCGACATCACCGCCAGCGGCGAGTCGTTGCCCATCGAACCGGTCGCTTCTTCGGCCAACACGGCCATCGGCGCCATCAGGAATTTCAGGTCTTCCTGGGTATAGCCGAAGGCTTGCTGGCGGTCGAGCAGCGTGATCGCCGCTTTTTCGCCCTGGGCCGGGGTATCTTTGACCCGGTTTTGCGCCAGCTGCGATTCCGACAGTTTGATTTCGTTGAGCTTGATACGTACCGACTTGATCCAGGCTTTATAGGGCTTGGCGTTCGAATAGGTGTCTTTCAGCTCCTTGTCGTCGATGATGCGGCCCGCTTCGAGGTCGATCAGGAACATCTTGCCCGGCTGCAGTCTCCACTTCTTGACGATGCGCGATTCCGGGATCGGCAGCACGCCCGATTCCGAGGCCATGATCACCAGGTCGTCTTCGGTCACGACATAGCGTGCCGGACGCAGGCCGTTACGGTCCAGCGTGCCGCCGATGTGGCGGCCGTCGGTGAATGCCATGGCGGCGGGGCCGTCCCACGGTTCCATCATCGCGGCGTGGTATTCGTAGAAGGCGCGGCGGTTGTCGTCCATCGACGAGTGGTTTTCCCATGCTTCGGGAATCATCATCATCATCGCCTGGGCGATCGGATACCCCGCCATCACCAGCAGTTCGAGCGCATTGTCGAAGCAGGCGGTGTCGGACTGGCCTTCATAAATCAGCGGGAACAGTTTATTCAGATCGTCACCGAGCACGGCCGACTTCATCATGCCTTCGCGGGCGCGGGTCCAGTTGAAATTGCCCTTGACCGTGTTGATCTCGCCGTTGTGGGCGATCAGGCGGTACGGGTGCGCCAGCGGCCATTCCGGGAAGGTATTCGTCGAGAAACGCTGGTGCACCAGGGCCAGGGCCGAGACGCAACGCGGATCCTGCAAATCCTTGTAATAGACACCGACCTGGTCGGCCAGCAGCAAGCCTTTATAGACAATGGTGCGGGCCGACATCGACGGCACGAAGAATTCCTTGCCGTGCAAGAGCTTCAAAGCCTGGATCGCGTGACCCGAGGATTTACGGATCACATACAGCTTACGTTCCAGCGCGTCGGTGACCATGATGTCCGGGCCGCGCCCGATGAAAATCTGGCGGATCACCGGCTCTTTCGCCTTCACGAGCGGCGACATCGGCATGGCTTCGTCGACCGGCACATTGCGCCAGCCGAGGACCACTTGCCCTTCGATGCGCACGGCGCGCTCGATTTCCTGTTCGCAGGCGATGCGCGAGGCATGTTCCTTCGGCAGGAAGACCATGCCGACGCCGTATTCGCCAGGCGGCGGCAGCTCGACGCCTTGTTTCGCCATCTCGTCGCGGAAATACTGGTCGGGAATCTGGATCAGGATGCCGGCACCATCGCCCATCAGCGGATCGGCGCCGACGGCGCCCCGGTGATCGAGGTTTTTCAGGATTAACAGCCCCTGATCGATGATGGAATGGCTCTTGTTGCCCTTGATATGGGCGATGAATCCGACGCCGCAGGCATCGTGTTCATTGGCGGGATCGTATAAACCTTGGGCAATCATTGCAGGACTCTCCACAGCATGTTCAGGGGTGAAGGCCGAGAATAGTGCAATGCAACAAAGACGGCAAGCAGAATAATGAGGGTCGGAGTCGAATTAATTCGGCCATTCGCCATGGGTTATATAAATAGGGACAGGTCTAAATTGATCGATAAACGGGTTTTCTCATCAACATAAATTCGAGCGAGGACCACTAAAGCAGCAGAAAATTGCTCTGCTTAAAAGTAAGGCAGTTCAATCATTGCGCGATAGGGCTCGCCGCCGTTGGCGTCGATACGGCGGAGCGGTGGGAAATCCGGACCAGAACAGTGCTGGAATCAGCTTGCCGCGGGCGGCGTCTTGAACGGGCGGCCGCGTTTCGCCGGAAGGATGCGGCGCTGCGTCTGGCGCTCGAGTTCGAGTTTGAAAGCGTGCGAGCCGAGCGGCTGGCCTTTCTGCACGGCGGCGGCCACCTGCGCCAGCTCGTCCGCGCCGATGCCCTGCTCCACCAGGTCGATATAGGCGGCCTCGCGCTGGAAGGGCGTATTGCCCAGTCCCCAGAACAGGGCGTGGTCGGTGACGACGGCGTCCGCGTGCACGCCGGCGTGGTGGCGGTAACTCGACCACGGCCATGCGGCGGGCTCGACCGCTTCGCCTTCGCGCACCGGCGCCAGCTCGATGAAACGGCTGCACATCAGGAGGAGGCGGTCCGGCTCGACCACGGCGGTCCGGAAGCGCCCTTCGAAGAGGCCGCCGGCGCGTTCGTACTTCGTGTTGTACCAGGGAACATAGAAGCGGCCGAGCTTTTGCATCATCGCCGCCAGCCCTTCTTCGGTCTCGGGCGTGGCCAGCAGCTGCAGTTGGGTCGGCAGCAGGGCGTAGGCGTGGATCGCCACTTTGTAGAAGCGGGCGGCTTCGCCCAGCCAGGCGAGGAAACGTTCGTAATCCCCGGGTTCGCGGAAGATGCGCTGGCGGTCGTTGCCGCGCTGCAGGATATGGTGGGCTTGCTTGGGGAGGATGAGGCGGGGTTGGCGGGCCATGGTCGCGAAAATTGGGGCAGGTCAGATATTTTAGCCCGGCGACTACGCTCTGTCCCCATTTTCTCGAGTACGATGCATCTAGCGGTTCGTAGGGTGGGCCGGGCGGCGAACCGCTCCTGAGTCCACGCGGTGCAGCGTGTGCGGATCAAGCACGCGTTTCGACACGAAGCCGTTGAACCGCGTGGACTCGGGAGTCCACCCTACAGACACGACCGAGCCGAGGGTAACAAATTACGCCAGGGTGAACCCTGCGGATAAGCTGTAGCCCTCGCCGTAGGCGCTGCGCAGCGGCAGCTCCTGGCCCAGTGCGGTCCGCGTTTTCTTGCGCAGGCGATACACCAGCATGTCGACGCGGCGGCTGGCGTCGGGATCGTCGCCGCCCATGCCGGCCACGATGGTCGCGCGCGGGACCGGGCGGGTGTTGATCGTCAACAGGTGCAGGAAATTGAATTCCTTCTCGGTCAGATCGATCACCTTGCCCATCAATTCGAGCTGGCGCGCGCTCACGCGCAGCGTCCATTTGACGGGCGCGGGCGCCGGTTCGGCCGGACGCACGCGGCGGCCCAGCGCTTCGATGTGGGCCGCCAGTTCCGGGAATTTGATGGGCTTGGTCAGATAATGATCGGCGCCGAGCTGCAGGCCGAGGATGCGGTTGTCGAACGCAACGCGCCCGGTCAGCACCAATAAACCGATTTCCGGGTACAGCTGGCGCATGCGCGGAATGACCGTAAAACCGTCTTCGTCCGGCAAGCCGAGATCGAGCACGACCACCGCGGCAGGCGTGCGCGTCAGCGCCGCCCACATCTCGCTGGCCGAGGTGGCGATGGTGACGTCATGCTCGAGTTCGCGCAGGAAATCGGCCATGTCCCCGGCGTAATCGCCGTTGTCTTCCACAATCAGTATCTGCGTCATGGGATTACAGGTTCTTTATTTTTGTATTGCCGGATGGCGGCAAGGCCGTTGCCGCCGCAGTTGCCACAGCGGGCGCGGGATTATCGGGGCTGGCGCCTTGCCGTGCAAGCTGCTTGGTGGCGCCGGCCACCGGCAGCCAGATACGGAACTCGGCACCGCCGCCGGTCGGGGTGACCAGGCTCAGCACCCCACCATGCACTTCGATGATCGAGCGCGCCATATACAGGCCCAGGCCGCTGCCCGGCATGCCGTCGGCGTTGCGCCCCCGATAAAACTTGTCGAACACGCGCGTCTGGTCCCCGGCCGGCACGCCGGGTCCGTGGTCGCGCACGGCCAGTTCGATGCCGCTGGCCGCCAGGCGCCCGACGAGCACCACCGGCGAAGTGGGCGGCGAATACGCGATCGCGTTGTCGATCAGTACCTTCAATGCCAGGCGCAAGCCTTCCGGATCGCAGCGCAGGGTCTCGGGCAGTTCGCGGGCCTTGATGCTGGCCACGCGCCCGGCCGCGCGCAGCTGCCCGGCGCCCTCTTCCAGCAAAGTGCGCGGGGCAAGCGTGGTCGGCTGGCGCTCGCTGCCGATGCCCGCCATGCGCTCAGGCGACAAATAATCGTCGAGCATGCCGATCAGGCGGTCGGTGGCCACGGCGATCTTGCGGTAGCGTGCGCGCGTGGCCTCGTCGGCTTGGCTCGCGGTGGCCTCGAGGCGCTGGATGGCGCCGTCGATGGTCGACAGGGGCGTGCGGAATTCGTGGTTCAGCATGCTGGCGAAACGCTTTTGCTCGGCTTCGCGCAGGCGCCGCGGCGACAGGTCGCGTACCAGGCCGACCAGCGCCAGCGGCTGGCCGTCCTCGCCGCACAGCAGGGAAGAAATGATCTCGACCGGCACCGGGTAGCCGTGCGGGCCGTGGAATTCGGTTTCGCGCACCAAGCGCAGGCGGCTGCGGTCGCCGGCGCGCAAGCGCCGCATGCGTTCCGGCAAGCCGGCGCACAGCGCGGCCAGCGGCCCCTCGGCGCCGGCGCCGATGCCGGCCCTTACTTCCTCAGGGGTATAGCCGACCAGTTGCTCGATCGCAGGGCTGACATAGCGCAGCTGGCCACTGGCGCAATCGATGCTGAACGCAATGTCCCCGCCGATTTCGGCGATCACGCGAAACTGCTCGGCCAGCGCCAAGCCGGCGATGCCGGAGCTGTCGATACTGGCGCTGCGGTTCATCAAACATCCTTCCAGAAATTAGTACAATCCGCCGGGCCGGGCCGGACTGGCCGCCGCCGCCAAGGAGTATATCGCCGCGAACGCCTTTCTGTATAGGCAAGCGTTGCAACGCTGATGACTGATTAAAATTGTCGCGCCTGTAAATACGCTCAATAAGTTTGCCTTTACCCACATTTTCGCCGAATCCTGTTCAGCTGGGATAAATTCAGCAAAACGCAGGCGAAAAAATGCCCGCCGAGGCGGGCATGTCCGGTCGTGCCGGGTAGGGGCTTACTGCTCGGCGAGCGGCGCAAAGATCGCCTGCAAATCTTCCTGGGTCAACGCCATCTTTTGCGATTCGCCTTCGGCCAGGATCGAATTCGCCAGTTCCGATTTTTTCTGCTGCAGCAACTGGATCTTTTCTTCCAGCGTGCCTTTCGCAATCAATTTATAGACGAAGACCGGCTTGTCCTGCCCGATGCGCCAGGCGCGGTCGGTGGCCTGGTTTTCCGCCGCCGGATTCCACCATGGATCGTAGTGGATGACGGTATCGGCCGCCGTCAGGTTCAGGCCGACGCCGCCGGCCTTCAGACTGATCAGGAAAATCGGCACCGCGCCCTGCTGGAAGGCCGCCACCTGCGCCGAGCGGTCGCGCGTCTCGCCGGTAAGAATCGCATACCGGATGCCGCGCGCGGCCAGTTCCTCTTCGATCAGCGCCAGCATGCTGGTGAACTGCGAGAACACGAGGATTTTGCGGCCCTCTTCCAGCAAATCGTCGACCATTTGCATCAAATCGATCAGCTTGGCGGAAATGGCGGCCGTGTTCTTTTTCGACGGCATGGCTTTCACCAGCCGTGGATCGCAGCAAACCTGGCGCAGTTTCAACAGGGCTTCCAGGATCACGATCTGGCTGCGCGCCACGCCCTTGCGGTCGATTTCCTCGCGCACTTTCTTGTCCATCGCCAGGCGCACGGTTTCGTACAGGTCGCGCTGGGGGCCGGTGAGTTCGACCCGGCGCACCATCTCCGTCTTCTCCGGCAGTTCCTTGGCGACGTTATCTTTCGTGCGGCGCAGCAGGAAAGGACGGATGCGCCGATTTAGCAACATCCTCCGCACCGGATCGTCCTGGCGTTCGATCGGATGGCGGAATTGCGTATTGAAGGCTTTTTCCTCGCCTAATAAGCCCGGCAGCAGGAAATGGAATTGCGACCAGAGTTCGCCGAGGTGGTTTTCCAGCGGGGTGCCGGTCAGGCACAGGCGGTGGTTCGCGCTCAGCGAGCCGGCCGTCTGCGCCGCTTTCGAGCGCGTATTCTTGATGTAGTGCGATTCGTCGAGGATCACCAGGTGATAGTGGTGCTCGCGCAGCTTTTCCTCGTCGCGCGGCAGCAAGGCATAGGTGGTCAGCACGATATCGGCCTGTTCGATCTGGTCGAACAGGTCCACGCGTTCTTTGCCCTGCAACAGCAGCACCTTTAAACTCGGAGCGAAGCGGGCGGCCTCTTCCTGCCAGTTCGTCATCAGGCTCGTCGGTGCGATGACCAGGGCCGGGTGGGTCAGGCGGCCCGCTTCCTTTTCGGTCAATATGTGCGCCAGGGTCTGCACGGTCTTGCCGAGGCCCATGTCATCGGCCAAGATGCCTGCCAGGTCGTATTCGCGCAGGAATTGCATCCACGACAGACCGTCGAGCTGGTAGTCGCGCAGGGTTGCCTGCAGGCCGCTTGGGGCCGCCACCTTTTTGACGGAACCGAACTGGCTCAGTTTGCGGCCGGTTTCGCGCAGCTGCTCTCCGCCGAACCAGCGCATCTCGACCCCGCGCGCCAGTTCCTCGAGGCGGCTGGCGTCGAGCGTCGACAGGCGCACGCGGTTCTTGATCTTGTCATTAAAATACAACTCGCCCAGCGTCGCCAGGATCGGTTTTACGCGCGCCCATGGCAGGGCGACCCGTAGCCCCTCGGGCAGCGTTGCCAACATCTGGTCGGTATCGCCATGGGCCGCCAGGACGGCCGGGTCGAAATCGGTCGGCGCGTTGCGTATGAGTTGCACCAGCACCGGCAGCAGCGGCACGCGCTGCCGGTTCACGACAATGCCCAGCTCCAGCTCGAACCAGGCTTTGCCCGCCTCTTCCGGCTCGTCGATCTCGGCATACCATTCTTCCACCGGCACCACGTCGTAGCGGTACTTGTTTGACTTCTGCAGGTGCCAACCGGCATCCGACAGGGCGTCGAGCTCGCTTTCGGCAAAGCGCAGCCAGTGCGCCTGGCTCTCCAGCTGCAGCGCGCCGGCCACGGCCGACAAGGGCGTGGTGGCGGGCTTGCGGAAGCCCAGTTCGGTCAGCTTATTCAGCGCTTGCGCTTCGGCTGCGGCATCGCGGTCGATGATTTCGGTGACGTCGCCGATTTGCCGTACCACGCGCTGCGACGGATCGAACGAGACCCGCTGGCCGTCGTAATCGAAGGACAGCACGGCGAAATCGTGCCAGCGCGGCGCGCCGCCATCGGCCAGCGACACCGAGTCCAGCATCAGGAAGGGTTGCGGTTTGACATCGCTGCGCAGGCGCTGGGTCAGCGGCTGCGGCAGCGGCATCAGTTCTTGCAGGCCATGGGCCAGCAGCAGTTGCGAGACGCGCTTTTTATCGTTGCCCATCAGGACCGGGGCTTGCGCCACCAGCGCCTGCAGTTCGGCCAGCGAGATGTCGACCCCGCCCCGGTTCAGCGACAGGGGACCGCAGGACAGGTTGTCGATGTACCACGGCGGATCCGTCGGCAGCATGTAGTCGATCAGGTCCGCACCCGGGTGACTCGCGCCGTTCGCCGGTTCCACCGACCAGCCCAGTTTGGCGGCGCGGCCTTCGTCGCGCCACGCCAGATTCGCCTGCCGCGTCGGGCCGGCCTGCAGCGGATACACGAGGCCATTCGCCATGTCGGCCCATGAATTGGCCCACAGCAGTTTCCCCTGGCGTAGCAGGAGGTCAAGCAGGATCGCGCCGACTTTGCCCTTGGGCTCGGTCGCGCTGGTGCTTTGCGAAGCGCCGCTGCGCATGGCGATGAAGAAACGGACCAGGTCTTCATCCTCGCCTTCGAGGTAGGCGGGCGGCGCCGACAGCAGCGAAAACACTTCATTGACGGGACTGGCGGCGGCCACTTCGCCGTTCGGGCGCAGGCGCGCCTTGCACAGGCAGACGGCGACGTGACGGCCGCCGCTGGTCGGCGCCATCACGTAGACAAATTTATATTGAATTGCTTTCGGATCGGCGACCTCAAGAGTCAGCTTCGGTTGCGGATGCGCCGCCGCTTCAACCCGTTGCAGCCAGGTCGCCACCGGTGCGGGCAGTGCGGGCGCGCGTGCCGGCGTCGCGCGCGTTGCCGGGGCATCGCTCGCGTGTTCGCGTGGGTAATCAACTGTGTGCATTGGGTCCTTGAACCTGTATGAAAAAAAACAACAAACACCATTATCTCTCATACGGGCACTTCAGTTTTGTTCGGAATCGCACCTTGCGGAAAAATCTTTACGCGGTGAAAGATATGCTACGCCGATACAGATTGCTCTGCCTCAAAAACACGTTGACAAGCGAACAAGCGCTGCTACTATATCGAGACACGATATGTCGTCACTCGATATATCGACGAGGAGCTAGTGTGGACATTGATTTCGGAAAACTGTTGCCCTTGTCGGAGGCAACCTATTACGTGCTGGCGGCGCTCGACGAGCCGCTGCATGGCTATGCGCTGATGCAGAAGGTCGAATGCATGAGCCAGGGAAACGTCATCATTGGCCCGGGCACGCTGTACGGCGCCTTCGGCACGCTGGAAAAGCAGGGCCTGATCGAAAAGGTCAGCGAAGAGGAGCGGCGCAAGACCTATGCGCTGACAAGCAAAGGCAGGCAGGTGCTGGCCGAGCAGGTCCGGCGCCTTGCCATCATGGTGCGCAACGGACAGTTTGCACTGTCAATACTGGGAAAGGAAGAAGCGGCATGAGTGACGATAAAAACAAGTCAACTGTGAGCAAATTCAAGTTCTTCTGGGCGCACCAGGACCAGGAACAGGAAGCCTGGCTGCGCACGATGGCCGCCCAGGGCCTGCACCTGGTGAGCGTGAATCCGCTGTGCGTCTGGACCTTCCGCCGCGGCGCACCAGCCGACGTCGTCTATCGCGTCGATTTCAACAACCGCGCCGACGATGGCTTTTCCCAGCTGATGCAGGACGCCGGCTGGAAGCTGGCGGCAACAACGACCGGCTGGCAATACTGGTGCACACCCGTGATGAATGGGCGGGAACCGGAAATTTTCACCGACACCGCGTCGAAGGTGAAAAAATTCCAGCGGCTGCTGGCCCTCCTCGTGTGCAGCGCCCTGCCGGCTTTCATCGTACTGGTCACGATCGACAAGCCGTCGCTACCCGAGCGCTTGTCGATGCCCTCGCTGGTGATCCTCAGCAGCATCTACACCGTCTATTTCCTGGTCCTGGCCTATACGGTATTGCGGCTGCTCCTGCGCATCCGCGCGGTACGCGGCCTGCGCACGGCCTGAACGCCGGCCCGGCCAGCGGCCGGGCCCATCGGCATGCCTGAAACCCGCTGTCAAGACTGGCGCTTCGCGCGCGTTTGCGTAACACTGCCCGCCTGACTCACGGATTTCTTTGCCCCATGCTGCCCTCCATCGAACAACGCCTCGCCATCGAACTGGCCGCCAAGCCGGCGCAAGTTGCCGCCGCCATCGCCTTGCTGGATGAGGGCGCGACCGTCCCCTTCATCGCGCGCTACCGCAAGGAAGCGACTGGTGGCCTCGACGACATCCAGCTGCGCCTGCTGGAAGAGCGCCTGCGCTACCTGCGCGAGCTGGAAGACCGGCGCGCGGCGATCATCAGCTCCATCACCGAACAGAACAAGATGACGCCGGAATTGCTCGAGTCGATCGCCCTGGCCGAAGACAAAACCCGCCTCGAAGATTTATACCTGCCCTATAAACAGAAGCGCCGGACCAAGGCGCAGATTGCGGTCGAAGCGGGCCTGGCGCCGCTGGCCGACGATTTATTGGCCGACCCGTCGCGCAATCCCGAAGAGGAAGCAACGAACTACCTGCGCGAAGCATTCAGCAATGCCGACGGCATCAACAACCCGGGCGTGCCGGACACGAAAGCCGCACTGGACGGTGCGCGCCAGATCCTGATGGAGCGCTTTGCCGAAGACGCGACCCTGCTGCAGTCGCTGCGCGAATACGTGCAGGAACATGGCGTCGTCGAATCGAAAGTGGTCGAGGGCAAGCAGGACGAAGGCGAAAAGTTCGCCGACTATTTCGATTACTCGGAGCCACTGTCCACCGTCCCTTCGCACCGGGCACTGGCCCTGATGCGCGGGCGCCGTGAAGGCATCCTCGACGTCGTGCTGCGCCTGGACACCGAAGCCGAAAAACCGAAGTGGGACGCGCCGCACAATCCGTGCGAAAGCCGCATCGCCGCCCGTTTCGGCATCAAGGGACAAGGCCGCCCGGCCGACAAATGGCTGCTCGACACGGCGCGCTGGACCTGGCGCGTGAAAAGTTTCATGTACATCGAGACGGAACTGATGGGCGCGCTACGCGAAAAAGCGGAGCTCGACGCGATCAACGTGTTTGCGCGCAATTTGAAATCGCTGCTGCTGGCGGCGCCCGCCGGCCAGCGCGCGACCATGGGCCTCGATCCCGGCCTGCGCACCGGCGTCAAAGTGGCGGTGGTCGACGCCACCGGCAAAGTGGTCGACACCGCCACCATCTACCCGCACCAGCCGAGGAACGACTGGGACGGCGCGCTGCACGTACTCGGCCAGCTGGCGGCAAAACACCATGTCTCGCTGATCTCGATCGGCAACGGCACCGCGTCGCGCGAGACCGATAAACTGGCGCAGGATTTAATCAAGGCGCGTCCGGAACTGAAACTGACGAAGATCGTCGTCTCGGAAGCGGGCGCCTCGGTCTATTCCGCCTCGGAATTCGCCTCGCGCGAATTGCCGGATATGGACGTGTCGATCCGCGGCGCGGTGTCGATTGCACGCCGGCTGCAGGATCCGCTGGCGGAACTGGTCAAAATCGATCCGAAATCGATCGGCGTCGGCCAGTACCAGCACGACGTGTCGCAGACCCAATTGGCGCGCTCGCTGGATGCGGTGGTCGAGGATTGCGTGAATGCGGTGGGCGTGGACGTGAATACGGCTTCGGCGCCGCTGCTGGCGCGCGTTTCCGGTTTGTCCTCGAGCGTGGCGCAGAGCATCGTGACCTACCGCGACATGAAGGGCGCCTTCCCTTCGCGCGCAGCCTTGAAAGCCGTGCCGCGCCTGGGCGATAAAACCTTCGAACAGGCGGCGGGCTTCCTGCGTGTGATGGGCGGCGAGAATCCGCTGGACGCTTCGGCGGTGCACCCGGAATCGTATCCGGTCGTGCAAAAGATTTTGGCGGACGTGAAACGCGACATGAAGGCGGTCGTCGGCGACAGCGGGTTGATCAAGACACTGAACCCGGCCAGGTATGCGGACGACAAATTCGGCGTGCCGACCGTGACCGATATTCTGAAAGAGCTGGAAAAGCCGGGGCGCGATCCGCGGCCGGAATTCACGACCGCCACCTTCAAGGAGGGCGTCGAGGAAATCAGCGACCTGCGTCCGGACATGATTTTAGAGGGCGTGGTCACCAACGTGGCGGCGTTTGGCGCCTTTGTCGATATCGGCGTGCACCAGGATGGGCTGGTGCACATCTCGGCCCTCTCCAATACCTTCGTCAAGGATCCGCACACGGTGGTAAAAGCGGGCCAGGTTGTGAAAGTGAAAGTGCTGGAAGTCGATCCGAAACGCAAACGCATTGCGCTGACGATGCGGTTATCCGATTCGGCGCCGCAGCCGGGTGCGCAGCCGCAGCAGCGGGGTGATCGCGAGGACCGCAAGCGCGTGGCCCAGCATCAGCGCCAGGAACGTCCGGCCGCGCAGGATGCGGGCGGGGCGATGGCGGCGGCGTTTGCCAAGCTGCGCAAATAAGCGGCAACCGAGCGGCAACCGAGCGATGACCTGCGCGCCGGCCGATCCGGACAGTAGCGACGCGCGGCTGTTGATCGCCGAACTCGACGTCGCGCTGGCGGCGATCTGCGGCGACAGCGGCTCGGGGTCCTTCGATCCAGCCGATGTGCGTGGGCCGGGCGCGGTGTTCCTGATTGCCCGCGACGGGCAAGGCGCCCCTGTGGGCTGCGGTGCGCTGCGGCCGCTCGCCGCGGGGGTGGCTGAGCTCAAGCGGATGTATGCGCGGCCGGGCAGCGGCGCGGGGGCTGGTTTATTGGCGGCGCTGGAAGCGCAGGCGGCGGCGTTCGGGTATCGGGACGTGTGCTTGTCGACCAGGCGGGTGAACCTGCGCGCAGTGGCGTTTTATGCCCGCAATGGGTACGAGACGGTCGAGAATTACGGCCGCTACGCAGGACGCGCAGAGTCGGTATGCCTGGGCAAACGTTTGCGCTGAACGGTATGCGTTGACAGGAGCGCACCGTAGGGTGGGCACTTGTGCCCACGCGGTCGTTCCGATGCCTGCCGCAACGTGTCCGCGCACGCTCCACGACGTATGATCACCGTGAACGGCGTCGCCAGTAAAGCCGTTGCTGAGCGAACGCGAGACCGCGTGGGCACGCGTGCCCACACTACGGTACGCGACGGTCGACTTTATCGTTTACCTTGCTCGTTCAAGCTTTAATACGGTTCCTGGCTTATCCGAAAAACTGGGCCAACTCCGGCACCCTTCTCACCAGCACCCCCACCACATACAGCGCCAGGCAAGCCAGCCCGATCTTGTTCATGCTTGCCCGGCTCATCGCCGGTTGGCCGGTCTTTTTGATATGCAGCGCGTCGCGCAGCAGCACGGCCGCATAGACCGTCATCGCCAGGCCGGTGATGAACACCCCGGCGCCGTCGCGGGTAACGCCGGCCACCAGGTCGTAGACGCCGATAAAGCCGAGCACCGCGGCGAGTAAAAAATTAAAACCTGCCGAAGGCGCGGCAGCGGGGCGTTGTTGCATGAACGAATCCTGAAGGGTGGGCGAAAAAGAACCGGACGATGATACCGCAAGCGCAGCGCCGCCGGCAGGCCGCGAAAGCCGGCCCTCGCAGCGCACCGCCGCGGTCGATTTCTTATAGAATGGCGCCATCTCCCAACATTCCCACCGAAGGCAATCCCATGAGCGACGTAAAAACCTGGATCAAAGACACCGTGACCAACACCCCGGTCGTGCTGTTCATGAAGGGCACCGCCCAATTTCCGCAGTGCGGCTTTTCGGGCCGCGCCATCCAGATCCTGAAAGCCTGCGGCGTCGATAACATCGCCACCGTCAACGTGCTGGAAGATCCGGAAGTGCGTCAGGGCATCAAGGACTATTCGAACTGGCCCACCGTGCCTCAGCTGTACGTGAACGGCGAATTCATCGGCGGCACCGACATCATGAACGAGATGTACGAGTCGGGCGAACTGCAGGCGATGTTCACGAAGTAATGACTAGTCAACGGCCGCGTCGTATTGTCGTCGCCATCACCGGCGCGACCGGCGCGGTGTATGGCGTGCGCCTGCTGCAACGGCTCGGCGCGGTGCCAAACGTCGAGACCCACCTCGTGGTCTCGGACGCCGCCTCGCTGACCCTGCACCAGGAAGTCGGCATGCAGCGGCGCGACGTGGAAGCATTCGCCCATGTCGTGCATAAAAACCGTGAGATCGGTGCCTCGATCGCCAGCGGCTCGTTCCAGACCGACGGCATGGTGATTGCGCCCTGCTCGATGAAGACGCTTGCCGCGGTGGCCCATGGCCTGGCGGACAACCTGGTCACACGCGCGGCCGACGTCATGTTGAAAGAGCGGCGGCGCCTGGTGCTGATGGTGCGCGAAACGCCCCTGAACCTGGCCCACCTGCGCAATATGACGGCGGTGACGGAGATGGGCGGGATCGTGTTTCCGCCTTTACCGAGCTTTTACCAGCGGCCGGCCAGTATCGACGAGATGGTCGACCACACGCTCGACCGCGTGCTGGATTTGCTGGGCATCGAGAACGATACCGCGCCACGCTGGCCCGGCATGCGCAGCACGCCGGAAACGCCAGCTGACTGACCAGGAGCGCCTTCTTAACGCTTGATGAAGTGGTCGCCGTCGCCGGCTTTCTTCAACTCCCTTGCTTCCTCCAGCATCCTGCGCTGGGCGATGCGCTTGCGCATCACCTCGGCATGGCGCGCGGCCGTCATCGGCGGTGCGGTCATGAGTTCTTTCAGCTGGGCGGTGTTCATGTAATTGCTTTTCATTGGCGCACGATCCTCGGCTGTGAGAAATCGATTATGCGCCACTGGAGGCAATTTGTACTACGCGACGAGGAAGAAAATTTGTAAGCGGAAACGCTCTCGTGAAGCAGGCCAGCGCTTACTTTGGAGCGGATGGGTGGTTCAGGCGTACCAGCATACGGATGAACTCGCGTGCCAGCTGGCGATGGTGCTCGTCGAGCCGCTGCAGGTCGGCGATCAGCTTGACGTCGGCCGACTCGAAGCGTGCGCTGGCGCTGCCCTCGCTTTGCGCACCGGGAGCGTCGGCACCGCCGAAGCGCAGCCAGTCGGCAGGCACGCCCAGCCACTGGGCGATCATGCGCAGCTTTTCCTGGGTAGGAATGGCTTCGCCGACCAGCCACTTGCGGGCGGCGTGCACCGTGATCGGGCGGCCTTCGAAGCGAATGTTAAATTCGCGGGCGAGGCGCGTCGGGCTGTCCGGTGAATAATGGGCGTTTTTCAGGGCCTGCTGGAGACGCTCGCTAAAGCTCTCCCGTTCGTTCGTGGAATTCATGTTGGCACTATTTCATGCTCGACCATAAATGTCAGTCAAAGCGGTGTAAAGACCACTTGTGACACAATTCAGATCGATGACTTAACAAAGAAGTGGAAATTGAGGAAGGTTTTCGCGCGCTGGACGCATCATGCCACAAAATTTCCGTTAAGCATGAATGTAAGGTATTTGTATCCGCCTCGAAACAAATAGTTGTCGCGCGCGAGACACGCATAGTCGGCAAAAGCGCCGTTGCGCCGGGTCCGGTGGGCGGGGGAAACCCTTTGGTGGACCCGGCCGAATGACTCAGGCCAGCTGGAACCGGATGATGCCGTCGGTGCCAGTTACACGCTTTAACATACCATCTTTCCAAAGTTTGTGCAGGTGCGCGAGTGCCTCGCCGAGGGCGAAACTGAGCTGGTGGGCGTCGAGTTGGCGCCGGAACATGATCGGCACGATCTCCATCGCGCTGACCGGCACGGCGCACGCTTCCTGCACCTCGGCCAGGCGCGCGACATGGTGTTCGCGCAGTTGCGCGATGCGGGTATGCAGGCCGCGGAAGGGTTTGCCGTGCGAGGGCAGCACCAGCACGTCGTCCGGCAGGCCGGCAAATTTACCCAGCGAATCGAGGTAGTGCTGCAGCGGATTGCCTTCCGGTTCGACGGCGAACACGGAAACGTTCGTCGAAATGCGCGGCAAGACCATGTCGCCCGAGATCAGCACATTCAATGCTTCCGAATACAGGGAAGCGTGCTCGGGCGAGTGGCCGAAACCCGTGATCACGCGCCAGTCGACGCCGCCAATGGCAAGGCGCTCGCCATCCTGGATGCGGGTATAGGCCTGCGGCACGTCCGGCACCAGCGATGGATAGTAATTGCGGCGGCTGCGCATCTGCTCGAGCATGACGGCATCGACCAGGCCGTGCCGCTCGAAATGGGGAATTGCCGAGGGGCCGTCGACGCCCGGCAAGGCGGCGGCCATCATGCGGGCAAAGCCGTACTCGCCCGTCGTCAGCCAGAACGGCGCCTTGAAACGCTGGCACAGCCAGCCGGACAGGCCGACGTGGTCCGGGTGGCAGTGGGTGGCCAGCACGCGCAGCACGGGCGCGCCTTCCATTGCGCCCGTCAGCACCTGTTCCCAATTGGCACGGGTGGTATCGGTCGCGACGCCGCAATCGATCACGGTGTAGCCCGTGCGCCCTTCGCGCGCGTCGCGCAGCAGCCACAGGTTGATGTGGTCGAGCGCGAACGGCAGCGGCATGCGCAGCCAGCCCACGCCCGGCGCCACCTCGCGCACACTGCCGGGCGCGGGTAGTTCTTCGGCGAAGGGATAAGACAGTTGGGATTCGAGCGAATTCATGTTCGACAATCTTTCGTGGTTATGCAAGGCGGGCGCGCTACAATGTGTTTGACGTTGACGTAAACGGAAAACATCGACACGGGAATTTTAAGCGATTCCACGACCTGCCACTTTCAGCCGCATTTTCATGCCCACGACCTACACCATCGCCGAACTGGCGCGCGAATTCGACATCACCGCGCGCGCGATCCGCTTTTACGAAGACCAGGGCCTCATCAGCCCCAGCCGCGAAGGCGTCGGCGGACGCAACCGCGTCTACACGCCGCGCGACCGGACCCGCCTGAAACTCACCTTGCGCGGCAAGCGCCTGGGCCTGACCCTGTCCGAAATCAAGAGCATCGTCGACATGTACGAGTCGCCAAAGGACACGGTGGCGCAAATCAACCGTTTCCTGGGCGTACTGGCGCACCAGCGTGAAACGCTCGAGCAGCAACGCGCCGACATCGACATGGCGCTGGAAGAAATTTCCGCGCACGAGGAAGAGTGCCGGCGCTTACTCAGCGACAGCAGCACGCCGCAGGGCGCTCCCGTGGACGCCAGCGAGGCCGCCTGATTTTTCGAGGAAGCACGATGGCTTCCTTTACTCGTTACTTGACGTTTACGTTAACGTCACACGCGAGTATGATTCACGCTGCCAACCGCTAACCCGTTCACCGAGAGGACGACATGCTGCATCTTCCAGGCTTGACCTTTGACCATGGCGACGACATCGCCGCGCTGCGCGAAGCAGTCCAACAGTTCGCCGCCAGCGAAATCGCTCCCCGCGCCGCGGAGATCGACCGTACCGACCAGTTCCCGATGGACCTGTGGCGCAAGATGGGCGAACTCGGCCTGCTCGGCATCACGGTGAGCGAGGAATACGGCGGCGCCAACATGGGCTACCTGGCGCACATCATCGCCATGGAAGAAATCTCGCGTGCCTCGGCCTCGGTCGGCCTGTCCTACGGCGCCCACTCGAACCTGTGCGTCAACCAGATCAAGAGAAATGGCACCGAAGAGCAAAAGCAGAAATACCTGCCGAAGCTGATCTCGGGCGAACACATCGGCGCGCTCGCCATGTCGGAACCGAATGCCGGCTCGGACGTCGTCAGCATGAAGCTGCGTGCCGAGCTGAAGGGCGACCATTACGTGTTGAACGGCACGAAGATGTGGATCACCAACGGCCCGGACGCCGACACCCTGGTGGTGTATGCCAAGACCGATATCGAAGCTGGTCCGCGCGGCATGACCGCCTTCCTGATCGAGAAGGGCTATAAAGGCTTCTCGATCGCGCAAAAGCTCGACAAGCTGGGCATGCGCGGCTCGCACACGGGCGAACTGGTGTTCCAGGATTGCGAAGTGCCGGTGGAAAACGTGCTGGGCGGCTTGGGTAAAGGTGTGAATGTCCTGATGTCGGGCCTGGATTTCGAGCGCACCGTGCTCTCCGGCGGCCCGCTGGGCATCATGGCGGCCTGCATGGATGCGGTCGTTCCTTACATCCACGAACGTAAACAGTTCGGGCAGGCGATCGGCGAATTCCAGCTCATGCAGGGCAAGATTGCGGACATGTATTCGACCATGATGGCTTGCCGCGCCTATGTGTATGCGGTCGGCCAGGCCTGCGACCGCGCGACCAACGCGGCGGCGATCCGCGCCCTGCGCAAGGATGCCGCCGGCGCGATTTTGTACAGCGCCGAAAAGGCGACCTGGATGGCGGGCGAGGCGATCCAGACCCTGGGCGGCAATGGTTATATCAACGAGTATCCGGTCGGTCGTCTCTGGCGCGATGCCAAGCTCTACGAAATCGGCGCGGGCACCAGCGAGATTCGCCGCATGTTGATCGGGCGTGAGTTGTTTGGCGAAACGGCGTAAAACATGTTGCGCGGCGGCGCCGGATGTCAATCCAGTCACCGCCGCGTAACCGTAGGGTGGGCGCCCCGTGCCCACGCGGATGCCGGAATGCAACGCTGCCCCAAACGCGGCCAACACAGTGCGACGGTCCGCGTGGGCACGGGGCGCCCACCCTACGAACTGAAATAGCTGCTCAACTGAACAAGCGCGAGACGAACGATGACACAAGTTGCGTTCCCCAAACTGCTGTCTTCCCAGATCGCATTCGACATCGCGCGCACGATCCTCGATGGTTTCGACAAGCATTACCGCCTGTTCCGCGAAGCCAGCCAGGCCGCCAAGCGCCATTTCGACACCGCCAACTGGGCCGTCGCCCAGCGTGCCGCGCGCGAACGCATCGACTATTACGACAAGCGCGTGCAGGAAGCCGTCGCCACCCTGGAAGACGACTACGCCGCCAACGAACTGACCGACACCGTCTGGCGCGAAACCAAGCTGCATTACATTGGCCTGTTATCGGACCACAAGCAGCCGGAACTGGCCGAAACCTTTTTCAATTCGGTCAGCTGCCACATCCTGCACCGCACGTATTATCACAACGATTTCCTGTTCGTGCGCCCGGTCATCTCGACCGAATACATCGAGACCGAAGAGCTGCTGCCGAGCTACCGCGTGTATTACCCGGCAAGCGACGGCTTGCGCTTTGCCTTGAAACGCATCGTCACCAATTTCCAGCTCGAGCGCCCGTTCGCCGCGCTGGAGCGCGACGTGCAACTGGTCGAAGCGCGCATGCGCGAAGCGTTTGGATTGGGCCAGGTCGAGCCGAACCAGCAATTCCAGGTGTTATCCAACCTGTTCTTCCGGAACAAGGGCGCGTATATCGTCGGCCGCGCGATCAATGGCGAGCGCGAATACCCGTTCGTGATTCCCGTGCTGCACAACCGGCGCGGTGAACTGGTGCTCGATACGGTGCTGACCGACCCGCTGCACATCGCCGTGCTGTTCTCGTTTACGCGCGCTTATTTTTTGGTCGACATGGAAGTGCCCTCGGCCTATGTGCAATTTTTGCGCAGCCTGATGCCGCGCAAACCGAGAAGCGAGCTCTATACCCTGCTCGGCCTGCAAAAGCAGGGCAAGACCCTGTTCTACCGCGATTACCTGCAGCACCTGAAACACAGCTCCGAC
Organism: Telluria sp. AIW5; assembly: GCF_056680575.1. Classification (NCBI taxonomy): domain Bacteria; kingdom Pseudomonadati; phylum Pseudomonadota; class Betaproteobacteria; order Burkholderiales; family Oxalobacteraceae; genus Telluria; species Telluria sp. AIW5. The sequence continues at coordinate 732,856 of NZ_CM155289.1, forward strand.
CATTTCCAGGTCGCGCCCGGCATCCGCGGCCTCGTCATGCTCGTATTCGCGCTGCCCTCCTTCCCGTATGTGTTCAAGGTGATCAAGGATTTTTATCCACCGCCAAAAGACACGACGCGCGCCCAGATCAAGGAAAAATATGTGCTGGTGAAGCACCACGACCGGGTCGGGCGCATGGCCGATACGCTCGAGTATTCCGACGTCGCCTTTCCCCTGGCGCGCTTTTCCGACGAACTGCTGGCCGAACTCCGGCACCATGCGCCCTCGCTGGTCGACATCGAGGGCGAACGCCTCATCGTCAAGCACGTGTATATCGAGCGGCGCATGGTGCCGCTCAATCTCTACCTGGCCCAAGCCGGGCAGGCGAACGACGACGCGCGCATCGAACACGGCATCCGCGAATACGGCAACGCGATCCGCGACCTGGTCGCGGCGAATATTTTTCCCGGCGATATGCTGTATAAAAACTTCGGCCTCACGCGCCAGGGCCGGGTCGTGTTCTACGATTACGACGAGATCGAATATGTCACCGATTGCGTGTTTCGCGATATTCCCGAAGCGCGCAACGAGGAAGAGGAAATGGCGTCCGAACCCTGGTACGCCATTGGCAAACACGACGTCTTCCCCGAACAATTCGGCCGTTTCCTCCTTGGAAATCCAAAGATCCGCCACTATTTTATGAAGCACCACGCGGACTTGCTGACGCGCGCCTGGTGGCAGGCGCACAAGGACCGCATCCTTGCCGGTGAAGTCCAGGACATTTTCCCGTACCCGCAGCACATCCGTTTTCACCACCCGATCACCACCCCCGCGCTTTCAGAAAAAGCGCCATCCCTTTTGGAGAACCACAATGAATGATCCAGTCGTTATCGTCGGCGCCGCCCGTACCCCGATGGGCGCCTTCCAGGGCGATTTTTCGTCGAAAACGGCGAGCGACCTCGGTGCGGTGGCAATCAAGGCCGCGGTCGAGCGCGCCGGCGTCGATGCGCAATCGGTCGAGCACGTCTACTTCGGTAACTGCCTGATGGCGGGCCAGGGCCAGGCCCCGGCACGCCAGGCCCTCATCAAGGCCGGCCTGCCAATGTCGACCGGCGCCGTCACCCTGTCGAAAATGTGTGGCTCGGCCATGCAGGCCGCCATCTTCGCCCACGACCAGCTGGTCGCCGGCAGCGCGGATGTCGTCGTCGCGGGCGGCATGGAGTCGATGACCAACGCCCCTTACCTGATCCCGAAGGCACGCGGCGGCTACCGCATCGGCCACGCGCCGATGTTCGACCACATGATGCTCGACGGTTTGGAGGACGCCTACTCGCGCAACGAAAAGACGGGAGAGGGCCGCTCGATGGGCACCTTCGCCGAAGAGTGCGTGGCAAGCTATCAGTTCTCGCGCGAAGACCAGGACAATTTTGCGATCACGTCCGTCAAACGCGCGCAGGCCGCCAACAATGACGGCTCGTTTGACTGGGAAATCGCACCGGTCTCCGTTGCCACCCGTACCGGCGAACTGCTGGTCGAAAAGGATGAAGGCCCGCTGAAGGCCAAGGTCGACAAGATCCCGTCTTTGAAACCTGCGTTCAAGAAGGACGGCACCGTCACGGCCGCCTCGTCCTCGTCGATCAACGACGGCGCCGCGGCGCTGGTCATGATGCGCGAATCGAAGGCCAAGGAACTCGGCCTGACCCCGATCGCCCGCGTCATCGGCCACGCCACCCACGCGCAGGAACCGAACCTGTTCACGACCGCCCCGATCGGCGCGATGCACAAGCTCTTCAAAAAGACCGGCTGGACGGCGGGCGACGTCGACCTGTTCGAGATCAACGAGGCGTTTGCCGCGGTGCCGATGGCCGCCATGCGCGACCTCGGCATCCCGCACGACAAGGTCAACATCCACGGCGGCGCCTGCGCGCTGGGCCACCCGATCGGCGCCTCGGGCGCGCGTATCGTCGTGACCCTGCTGGGCGCGCTGAAGAAGACCGGCGGCAAGCGCGGCGTGGCGGCGCTGTGCATCGGTGGCGGTGAAGCCACCGCGATGGCGATCGAGATGGTGTAATTTACGAGGTCTCCGGGGGCGTTTCGACCCGCAGACTTTGTAACGCGTGGGCATGCCCACCCTACGTTACGCCGCGGCCTCGATTTTGTTCATGCGGCGGTGGTGCACCGTAGGGTGGGCATGCCCACGCGTTCGTGCCGCAAAAAACCGCAATATTATTCTCGCTTCGAACTTCGACCTGACGGGAGCTAAAACATGCCTACCGCTTTGATCATCGGCGCCTCGCGCGGCATCGGCCACGAACTGGCACGCCAGTACCGCGCCGACGGCTGGCGCGTGATCGCCACCGCGCGCAAACCGCAAGACATCAACGAACTGACCCAACTCGGTGCCGAAGCGCACCAACTCGACGTCACCAACGCCGAGGCGATCGCCGGCCTCGGCTGGAAACTCGACGACGAAAAGATCGACACCGCCTGGCTGGTCGCCGGCGTGTACGGCCCGCGCCAGGACGGCTTCCCGACGCAGGACGATTTCGACAGCGTGATGCACACCAACGTGCTGGCGGCCATGCGCCTGCTGCCGGTCGTCGCGCCCCTGGTCGCCTCCACGCGCGGCAAACTCGGCGTGCTGTCCTCGCGCATGGGTTCGATCGGCGCGCGCAACAGCGCCAACGGTTCGCTGTACCGCGCCAGCAAGGCGGCCCTGAATTCGGTGCTGCGCGACACGGCGCTCACGTTTGGTCCGCAAGGCGCCACCTGCATCGCTTTCCACCCCGGCTGGGTCCAGACCGACATGGGCGGTGCGAGCGCGGCGATCACGGTCGAACACAGCGTGCGCGACCTGCGTGCAACGCTGGCCGGGGCCACGCCGGAGGCGAACGGCAGTTTCCTGAACCACGACGGCGACCCGATTCCCTGGTAAGCCGTTTTACGCATACGACAACAACACAACGAGACACCATGATCCTGACCGAAGAACACCAGATGATCCGCGACGCCCTGCGCAGCTTTGCGCAGGAACGCCTGGCCCCGCAGGCCGCCCGCTGGGACAAGGAACATTATTTTCCGAAAGCCGAACTGAAGGAACTGGCGCAACTCGGCGCCTTTGGCGTGGCGGTGCCGGAACAGTATGGCGGCGCGGGCCTCGACTATGTGTCGCTGGCGCTGGTGCTGGAAGAAATCGCGGCCGGCGACGGCGGCATCTCGACCATCATCTCGGTCAACAACTGCCCGGTGTGCAGCATCGCGATGATGTACGCCAGCGAAGCGCAGAAGCAGCAGTGGCTGGTTCCCCTGGCCCAGGGCGAACTGCTCGGCGCCTTTGCGCTGACGGAGCCGCATACCGGCAGCGACGCCGCCGCCCTGCGCACCACGGCCACCCGCGATGGCGATGAATACGTCATCAACGGCACCAAACAATTCATCACCAGCGGCAAATATGGCGACGTCGCCATCGTCATGGCAGTCACGGATAAAGCGGCGGGCAAGAAGGGCATCAGCGCCTTCTGGGTGCCGACCACTACCCCAGGTTATATCGTCGCCGGCATCGAACAGAAGATGGGGCAGCACTCGTCCGACACGGCACAAATCGTGTTCGAGAATTGCCGCGTCCCGGCCGCCAACCTGATCGGCGAAGAAGGCATGGGTTATAAAATCGCCCTGTCGGGACTCGAGGGCGGACGCATCGGCATCGCCTCGCAGTCGGTCGGCATGGCGCGCGCGGCTTTCGAGGCGGCGTTGGCCTATGCGAAAGAGCGCGAGAGTTTCGGCAAGCCGATTTTCGAACATCAATCCGTGCAGTTCCGTTTATCTGAAATGGCGATGCAGATCGAGGCCGCGCGCCAGCTGATCCTGCACGCGGCTTCGCTGAAGGATGCCGGTGTACCCTGCCTGAAAGAAGCGGCAATGGCGAAGTTATTCGCTTCCGAGATGGCCGAGCGCGTCGTGTCGAACGCAATGCAGGTGTTCGGTGGCTACGGTTATGTGGCCGACTTCCCGATCGAGCGCATTTATCGCGATGTGCGCGTCTGCCAGATCTACGAAGGTACCAGCGACATCCAGAAGATCCTGATCGCACGGGCCCTGTAATGCAGCAAGCGCACGCCGCGCCCGCGATCCACAGCGTGGCGGCCGCCGACCTGCCGGCGCTGTTCGTCTACCTGGACGACCACCTGCAGGACAACGGCCGTGGCGGCACGCCGCTGTTCCAGCCAATGGCGCGCGCCGATTCGCGCTTCCCGGTCGACAAGCGCGCCGCCTTTGCGATCGGGTTGAATGCCGAGGTGGGCGCGCCGGGCTGGCGCCGCGCCTGGATGGCGCTCAATGCGGACGGCGCCATCTGCGGCCACGCCGACCTGCGCGCGCGGCCGGAGCGGGCCTCTCCCCACCGCTGCCTGCTCGGCATGGGCGTGCACCGCGATTATCGATGCCAGGGACTGGGCGAACGCTTGCTGGCCACGACCCTCGCGTGGGCGCGCACGCAGCCGGCGCTGGACTGGGTCGACCTCGAGGTGTTGTCGTCGAACCGGCCGGCGCGCCGCTTGTACGAGCGCTGCGGTTTTACCTTCGCGGGCGAGCTGCCCGACCTGTTTCGCATCGATGGCGAACAGCATGGGTATGTGTACATGACGTATCGGCTGCGGTGAGGAAGTCAAACGCGTGGAGTCGGGACTCCACCCTACGGTCATCAATAGTCGTTGGGTGGAGTCCTGACTCCACGCGTTACGAACCTCAGCTCACCGCCGCCTCCAGCAGCGTCACCGTCTGCCGCTCAGTATCGAGCGTCGCCCGTATCCCCATCGGAATCGTGAACTGGTCGCGAATATGCCCGATCGAATAGCCGGTGACGGCCGGAATCGACAGCGGCTGCAGGTGGATGTCCAGCGTCTGGTCGAGGGTCAATGAAATCTCCTCATGCTCGGGCCCGCAGTCTTCGCACACCCCCACCATCACCCCCGCCGCCTTTGAAAAGCCGACGGATAAATCGAGCTGGGTCATCCAGCGGTCGATCCGGTAAGGCGCTTCGTTGACTTCTTCCAGGAACAGGATGCTGTCCTTGAAATCGGCCGCATAGGGCGTGCCGGCCAGCGCCGCCACCAGGCTCAGGTTGCCGCCGATGAGAGGCCCGGTTGTCGTCCCGCCGTGCACGGTGCGCACGGCAAATTGGGGTTCCGTCAGTGCACGCCGGCTGTTCTCAAGCGCCATCGGGATCGTGGTGCGCGGCTGCGGATCGGACAGCACCGCCATCATCTGCGCGATCGCATAGTCGGTCAGCGTCGACGAAGCGACCGGGCCGTGGAAGGTCACCAGTCCCGCGTGTTTGTGGATCGCCAGGTGCAGCGCCGTGATGTCGGAGTATCCCAATAAAATCTTCGGGTTCGCCCGGATCAGCCCGAAGTCGAGGTGGGCCAGCAGCGAGATGCAGCCGGATCCGCCGCGCACCGGCCAGATCATCTTGATCTCCGGGTCGCCGAACATCGCGTGCAGGTCGGCGATCCTCTGCGGCACGCTGCCGCCATAGTTGCCGTTCACTTCGCGCAGGGACGCGCCCTCTTTCACTTTCAAACCGAGCGCTTCGATGTTGCGGCGGGCCTTGGCGATCGATTTTTCGGTGGCGTAGCCGCCCGGCGCGACCAGGGCGACGGTGTCGCCCGGCTGCAGGCGCGGAGGTTTGATCAGCTTCTTCATGGGAGCGGGAGGCGAACGGCGCACGCGCCTGCGTGGCGCAGCGAGGGCGGACAAGGGGTCGAGCGCGGCGGCGGCCAACAACGTACAGAAGGCGCGCCTGCCGTGATGATCGCTACGGGACATGGCGAAGCCGCCGTCGATGGCGGTGTGAACGACAATAAAAAAACTGCCGGCCCGACGCGCTTGCGCCTGGCCGGCAGCCCGCTTTCCCCGATCAGAGGAATTTGTACTTCAGCGTCAGCGAGTACGAACGGCCACGCGGATCGGCCACGCGCGGATCCCAGCCGGCACCGACGACCTCGTCGACGTTGTGCGCCGTGAACGGCGGATCGCGGTCGAACAGGTTCTGGATGCCGAAGGTGATCGACGTGTTCTTGAAGCCGGTGTAGGTGCCCGACAGGCCGAAGCGGGTGTAGCTCGCCACGTCCGGATCGAAGCCGGCCGGCGGCGTGCCGAGGCCCTTGTTAGGCACTTGATCCTTGTAGCCGCTGGCGAAGTACTGGCTCAGCATGCCGCTCCAGTCGCCACGGCTGACCGACAGGGTCGCGCTGTGTTTCCAGCGCAGGTACAGGTCGCGCGTGAAGAACTGGCCGACGTATTCCTTGTACGGCTGGCCGGCCAGTTCCGCGAACTTGTAGCTCTGGGTCCAGGTGCCGTCCAGTGCCGCGCTCCATTTGTAGCCGCTCACCTTGCCGTCGCCGCGCAGGCCGAGGTCGGCGCCGCGGGTCTTGACGCCGCCGGCGTTGATCCAGCCCGAACGCACGTACTCGATGGTGCCGACGCCGCTGGCGTTGGCCGGATTGCGGATCACGTTCTCGGCCAGCGCAGGTTGGTTCGCCAGGATGATCTGCGGGGTACGGTTCAGGATCTTGTCCTGGGTGTTGATGATCCAGTAGTCGAGCGAGGCCGAGAAGCCCTTGACCGGCTCGATCACCATACCCAGCGTGCCCTGCTTCGACGTTTCCGGACGCAGCGCCGAGTTGCCGCCGGCCTTGAAGTCGAGGCGCGCGATCGCGCAGTAGTCGGGATTGCCCGGGTTCAGCGGGCAGCCGACCGGGTCGATCGTCCCGTTCGGCAGTTCGCCGTCGAGCGAGGCCGAATACAGCTGGGTGAAGCTCGGCGCGAGGAAGCCCTTGTTGGCCGAACCGCGGAACAGCAGCCAGTTGGCCGGCTGGTAGCGGAAGGCGATCTTCGGATTGGTGGTGGCGCCGATCACGCTGTAGTCGTCGCGGCGCACGGCCAGCTGGACTTCGAGGTCTTTTACGACCGGCACGATCAGTTCGCCGTACACGGCCTTGATGTTGCGCGTTGCTTCCTGCAGCGCGGCATTGCCCGGCGCCTGCCAGACGATGGTCGCGTCGGCATCCTGGCCATAGCCATAGCCTTCACGGCGCAGGTCGAAACCGACGGCGGCCGCCACGGCGCCGGCCGGCAGCTGGAACACCTCGCCCGACATCGAGCCGTCGAGCTGGGTCAGCGTGGTGCGCCCGTGCTGCAGGTCGCCGCGGAACTTGGTCGACTCGATCAGGGCCATCGCTTCGGCGCTCTGGGCCTGGCCCGGCGCCAGCCATGGGTTGATCTTGCCGGTACCCAGTGCCTGGTACATCGGCGTGGTGTAGGCGTAGCCATTGTTGATCGCGGTCTGCGTCTTGCTCATCGCGCGCGACAGGCCCAGCTTGTAGTCCCAACGGTCGAGCGTGCCCTCGAGGCCGACCAGCAGGCGGGCGCTCTCGGTGGTGTTCTCGATCTCGCGGTTGCCGAAGTCGCTGGCGCGCCACTTGTAGATGATCGGCTTGGTTTTATCGAAGGTCGAGACGTATTGCGACAGGTCCTGGTAATAGGCGCCGCCGACCGGATAGGCGCTGCCGTTGCCCAGCGAGGTCGAGATCTGCATCGGGGTCAGGATCGAGGTGACCTTCGAGCGCGAGGCCATGCCTTCGACGAACAGGCGGTGGCCCGGCGCGATCTGGAAGCTGCCGCGGGCGATCGCGTTGGCGCGTTCCGCCGGCGGCATCATGACGTAGTCGGCGCCATAGTCATACGCGCACGAGTAACGCGTGCGCGTCACCGGCGTGACATCCGGCCAGAGCTGGCTCTGGTACTGCGACATGTAGGGAATCGTGTCGCACTTGTTCTGGAAGCTCAGCAGGTTGGCCTGCTGGTATTTGGTGGCATCGCCCGGGACCGTGAAGTTCGGGCCCAGCGCCGTGCCGGGGCCGGTCAGCTGGTTCGCATACGGGGTGCCGGTGGTGTCCGGCGACAGGCCGCGCGAAGGCTGGAAGCCGTTGGCGAAGTCGCGCTGGTGCGAATGCAGCATGTCGTTCTTGTCGACCGTCACCGCCGCCATCACGTTGAAGCGGTCGTTGTCGAGGTCACCATGGCCGGCCAGCAGGGTGGCGCGGCGGGTGGTGCCGCCGCCGGCTTCCGTGACGTTGGCGGTGGCGGAGGCTTCGACGCCCTGGTAATTCGTGCGCAGGATGAAGTTCACCACGCCGCCGACCGCATCGGTACCGTAGATCGCCGAGGCGCCATCCTTGAGGATTTCGACGCGCGCGATGGCGGACAGAGGAATCGAGTTCAGGTCGACTGCCTTGCCGCTGCCGCCGTGGGTGGCGATGCGGCGGCCGTTGAGCAGCACCAGGGTGCTGTTCGGGCCCAGGCCGCGCAGCGAGGCGAACGACGCGCCGCCGCTGACGCGGTCGGCATCGGCGCCAAACACGTTATTACCGGAGGTCATGTTGTCGGCGCCGGTGCCGTTCGCCGAAATCGTGCGCACCAGCTCTTCGGTGGTGGTGATGCCCTGCTTTTCGATCTGCTCGAAGGTAATCACCTGGACCGGCAGCGCGCCTTCCTTGGCGATGCGCTTGATGCTCGAACCAGTCACCTCGACGCGTGCCATCGGGATATCTTGTTGTAACTGTTGCGCAATTGCGGGGGATGCAACCCCGATCATGGCAATCAGATGGGCTAGTTTCTTTACCTTCACGCGTCTCTCCTAATGGTTCCGTCGAACTTCAAACTGGGGCGGCACTACATTGTTTTTATAGGTAATGTCATGGCACTACCTTATGGTCGTTTCGAGACTACGCGCAGCATCTGGCGCCATCCAATGAAATAACTGGCTGGAAGTATAACTTCGAGGAATGTTTGCAAGAGGAAATCCAACGCTTTCTAGCGTGGCTGCTGGGACATCCGTTCCCTTTGCGCAACATCGACATCCAGATAACGCCAGGCCGTGAATTCGACCGGATGGCGCTTGTAGTTTTTTAGCCACGGATGGCGGAGGTCGGCCGATACCGCATGGGTTAATGGAACCCAGGGGTTGTAGGCGTGGATCAGCTGGTTCATCTCGAAGTACAGGCGCTGGCGGGCCGGGCCATCGGTCAGCAGGCGCGCCTGCTCGTAGCGGCTGTTATAGGCGGGCAAATTAAAACGCGCATAGTTGGCACGGCCCGCGTTCGGCCCGTATAGCAATTGATAAAAATTGTCGCCGTCGGGGAAGTCGGCGATCCAGTTGCTCTCGAACATCGTCACCTTGCCCAGGCGCGAAGCCTTGATGATCTCGGTCTTCTTGTCCGATTTAAAGACGACGCGCAGGCCGATCGCATTCAGGCATTTCCGCCAGAGCTCATCACGCAGCCTGCCGCCGACCGTCGCTTCGCTGTGCATGGTCAGCGTCAGGGGTTTGCCGTCGGGCGCGCGCCGGAATCCGTCCTGATCGCGCTTGCCGTAGCCGTGGCGGTCCAATAAAGCGTTGGCGAGGGCCGGGTCGTAGGGCACCGGGCTGCGGTAATGCGGGTCGTAGCCGAGCACGTTCGGCGGCAGCGGCGACTCGGCCTTGATCGCAAACCCTTTCTTTAACAGCGCGATGTCTTCGGCACTGTTGTAGGCCAGCGAGATGGCGCGGCGCAGGGCGACCCGGTCGTTGGTATAGCCGCCCAGTACCGGGTCGTTCATGTTCATCCACATGTAATAGGTCTGCAGTACCGGGAAGCGCGACAGCTGGATGCCGCGTTTTTGCAGCTCAGGCTTGAGCGCACCGTCGCGGATCACCATGTCGGTCATCGATTCCGGCACCTGCTCCAGGTAGTCGTATTCGCTGTTCAGGAAACCGAGCATGCGGCCCTGGAATTCCTCGGCAATTTTGACGTCGACCCGGTCGACCAGTGGCAGGCGCTTGCCGTTCAGTGCCGCGGCAATCCGGCGGTCTTCCGGATCGCTGCCGGGCGTCGCCGCGAACACGGCCGTCGAATACGGATTCGCCAGCAGCACGATGCGGTCGCTGCGCTTCCAGTCGCCGATCATGAAGGGGCCGGTGCCGACCGGGTGGTTCCCGGCCTGGCCCGGATAGGCCTCGATGACTTCGCGCGCCACCACGCCCGAGGCGGGCGTCGCCATATAAAACAGGAAATTGTTGTCGGGCTCTTTCAGGCGGATGCGCAGGGTAGTGCGATCGATCGCCTGCAGGCCAGGGATGGCGGTGTCGTAACTGAACTGCTTCTTCAGCGCCTCGTCGCCCTCGAGCTTGCCGTCGAACATGTACGACCAGGGCGATTTCAATGTGGGGTCGTACAGGCGCGTGATGCTGTAGACGACATCCTGCGCCGTCATTTCGCGTTTCACGCCTTTGAAGGCCGGGTCAGCGGTGAAATAGATGCCCGGACGAATATGAAATGTGTAGGTGCGTTTGTCCGCGCTGATCTCGGGCATGGCGGTGGCGATGTTCGGACGCAGTTGCACCGGGCGCGCCAGGTAGTCGTAGCGCAGCAGCGGGTCGAACAGGTTTTCCAGCAGGGACAATGTTGCAATGTCGGAAGCAGCGGCCGGATCGAGTCCGGTTTCACCCGTCGACAGGAACAGGTGCAGCACTTTTTCGCCCTGCGCCGGGGCTGCGGGCGCGGCGGCCGCGCTGCTCGTCGACAACGCGCAGGTGGCGGCGCTGGATGCGAACAGCAAGGCAAAGAGGGTGGCGCGAAGTCTCATGTGTGCAGGTCCCGGTTGAGCGTTGCGTATCATATGCGCGGTGCGGGCGCCGGGCAAACGAAACGAACTCCTCATAACTTTTGTGCATGGCGCGGCTGCATTCTTTCATCTGTGCACCTTGCTCTGCGCCTATACTCTCCGCTGCACAATCGTACGCATGCATGCCGTGACTGTCGTCTGCGGCGCGTTGTCCTGGCCCCGGCTCCGGTCCCGGCCCGGATGACAATTATCGGACCCACACATGGCATTGAATTACATCTGGACTGGTTTTTTCCTCGTGAGCTTCGTCGCTGCACTTGCCCAATGGCTGTTCCTCGGCGACACCGAAATTTTTAAACGCATCGTCGACGGCACCTTCAGTTCGGCCAAGCTGGCGGTGATGGACATCGCCCTGCCGCTGGCCGGCGTGATGACATTGTGGCTCGGCATCATGAACATCGGCGAAAAGGCCGGCGCGATCAATGTGCTGGCCCGCTTCATCGCCCCCTTCTTCTCGCGCATCTTCCCGGGCGTGCCGAAAGACCACCCGGCGAACGGCCACATGGTCATGAATTTTTCGGCCAACCTGCTCGGCCTCGACAATGCGGCGACGCCCTTCGGCCTGAAAGCGATGGAAAGCCTGCAGACGCTGAACCCGAACAAGGAGGAGGCGAGCAATGCCCAGATCATGTTCCTGGTGCTGCACACCTCGGGCCTGACCCTGATTCCCCTGGCCATCATGGCGCAGCGCGCGATCCTCGGCGCGGCCAATCCGGCCGACATCTTTATCCCCTGCCTGATCGCGACCTATGTCGCGACCATGACCGGCATCGTCGTGGTCGGCCTGCGCCAGCGCATCAACCTGCTCGACCCGGTGCTGTTCGGCTGGATCGGCGGCCTGACGGCGGCCATCGGCGGCCTGATCTATTACATGAGCAACTACCTGAGCAAGGACCAGATCCAGCTGTTCTCGAATGTGGCGGCCAATCTGATCCTGTTCTCGATCATCGTGGTTTTCATGGTCGGCGCGCTGCGCAAGAAAGTGAACGTGTACGAGGCCTTCATCGAGGGCGCGAAGGGCGGCATCCAGACGTCGCTGACGATCATCCCGTATCTGGTCGGCATGCTGGTGGCGATTGGCGTGGTGCGCAATGCGGGCATCCTCGACTTCGTCGTGCGCGGCTTCGAATGGGTGTTCAATCAGTTCAACCTGCGCACCGAATTCCTCCCCGCCCTGCCGACCGCCCTCATGAAACCGCTTTCCGGCAGCGGCTCGCGCGCCCTGATGATCGACACCATGACGACCTATGGCCCCGACTCCTTCGTCGGGCGCCTGGCCTGCATCTTCCAGGGTTCGGCCGACACGACTTTCTATATCGTCGCGCTGTACTTCGGTTCAGTCGGCATCCGCAAGACGCGCTACGCGATTTCCTGCGGCCTGATGGCCGACCTCGCCGGCGTGATTGCCGCCATTTTCGTCGCTTACCTCTTCTTCGGTTAAGGAAGTACATGTTCCGTCAACTCGCCGTCGCCGCCGCCCTCCTCGCCTGCCTTCCTGCGCACGCGCAGTTGCCGGAACCGGTGGCGCGCCTGCTGGCCGAACAAGGCATGAGGCCCGATGCCGTCAGCGCCCTCGTGCTGCGCGGCGACCAGGTCGTCATGGCCCACCTGGCCGAGCGCCCGATGCAGCCGGCCTCCACCATGAAACTGGTGACGACCCTGGTCAGCCTCGAGCAGCTGGGCCCCGTGTTTCGCGGCCGCACCGAACTGCTGACGAATGGCGAGCTCAATAACGGCACCTTGAAGGGCGACCTGGTGCTGCGCGGCGGCGCCGATGCGGACTTATCAGGCGAAGTACTGGAAGGCATGCTGCGCGCGCTGCACAATGCGGGCATCAGGCGCATCGACGGCAACCTGGTGCTCGACCGCAGCCTGTTCAATCCGGCGCGCATGGATGTCGGCCTGCCGCCCTTCGACGAGTCGCCCGACGCCTATTACAACGTCATTCCGGACGCGCTCCTGATCAACAAGAACATGCTGCAGGTCGACATGCGTTCCACCGCTACGCGCCTGCAGCTGGACATGCAGCCAGCGCTTGCCGGCGTCACGATCGCATCGAACATGACCCTCGTCGACACCGATTGTGCGACCTGGGAAAACGGCTGGAAGCTGCCGCAAGCGGTGCGCGGCGGGGATGGCAAGATCAAGGTCGTGCTGCAGGGTACCTATCCGAAAAACTGCGCGAAGACCAACAGCATCAACGTGCTCGAGCGCGACGACTATATCGACGGCTTGTTCCGCCTGAAGTGGAAGCAGCTGGGCGGTAAGCTCAGCGGCAAGACGCTGGCGGGCAGTGCGCCGGTGGGCGCACGCCTGCTGGCCGAGCACCGCGCGCGCGCGCTGCCGGAAGTCGTGCGCGATACCAATAAACCGTCGGACAATGCGCTGGCGCGCACCCTGTTCCTGAGCCTGGGCGCATTGGAGGCGGACCCGCTGCTCGGCAGCCGGCCGCTGCCGTTTGTCCCGGACCAGACCACTTATACGCGCGCCGACGCCACGGTGCGCAACTGGATGCGTGCGCACGCCATCGACGACAGCGGCCTGGTGATGGAAAACGGCTCGGGCCTGTCGCGCATCGAACGCATCAGCCCGGCGCAGATGGGCGGGCTGTTACGCGCCGGCCTGCGCAGCAACTGGGCGCCGGAATTCCTGGCCAGCATGCCGATCGCGGCCACCGACGGCACCATGCGCCGGCGCCTGAACGGCAGCCCGGCCGCCGGCCGCGCCCGCCTCAAAACGGGCACGCTGCGCAATGTGGTGGCGGTCGCCGGGTATGTGCCGGATGCGAGCGGCGTGCAGAACGTGGTCGTGGCAATGGTCAATGACGAACTGGCCGGCGATGGGCGCGGGCGCGCGGTGGTAGACGCGCTGGTGGACTGGGTAGCCAAATCGGGGGTGGTAACGCCGGCGGCGGGGAACGCGCCGTAGGGTGGGCGCCCCGTGCCCACGCGGTGCTGGGCTTCACCCACTGCTGGGAGACCTGCCCGATCGGCGTCAACGGCCGCCAGATGTATGCCCGTATGGACTGGGCGTTCTGAGGGAACCTCGATAAACCTACTGCGCGTCGGATTTTCGCCCTGCGCCGCCAAGGCGATAGCTCGCTGTACATTCGTACAGCCGCGGCGCCTTGGCGGCTCGGACGAAACCCTTCCGCTCGCTACGGTTTCTCGAGGTCCCGTTAAGCTAATTGTCCGCTTACGGGAATCCAGGCTTGCGTGCTTCCACCAGGGCATGCAGGTTTCAGGGTTTCGACGCCTGCGTGCCGCCGGGTGAGGGCTCCAGCCATGGCGCCCCGGCCACCTCGGGTTTCGCTTCGACCAGCGCCACCTGCGCCCTGGTCGTCTCGCGGATCGTGCGTACGAGGTCGAGCATCGTCTTGTCGATGAATTTTTCCGGCGTGCCGAGCACCATGCCGGTGGCGCGCCGCGGCCAGGCCAGCCAGCCGCCCTCCTTCCTGGTGAACGCGGCATACATGTCGAGGTGGTAGCCGGTTTTATACGGGTAGAGGCAGGCGACGACATACGTGTCCTGGCTGCCGTGCACGTCGGGACGCGCCTTGGCGGTCCAGCTGGCGCCGTCGCAGCTGGGACCACGCGCGGCGCCCGGGGTGTCGGCCATTTTGAAGCGGCCGGGCTGGTCGAGGACCTCGGCCGTTTCCGGCAGCGGCGTGGCCAGCGTGGCATTCTGGATGTTGCGGCTGATGCCCTCGCTGGCCGCGTGCGCGACGGCCGGCGGCGGCGCCCCGGTCTTGATATCGAATACCCGGACATACTCGACCGTCCGGTCCTGGGCCACGAACATGTCGCCCGCTCCCGTGCCGCAGCCCGCCAGCGCCGTTGCGGCGACAGCCGCCATGATGACTCGTTTCATTGCACACCTCTCTCGTCCGTTGGAAGAATGGATAGTGCGCGAGAGGAAAGAAGCGGACTCGTCAAGCCGCGGCATCAATCTCTCGTCGGTACCAGAGGATTGTCCGGGTCTGAAAGGTGGGAAAGGCTGAGAAAACTCAAGTGTGCGCGGAAGATGGGAGGCGCGGCGCAGGCGGGACACCCGGCGCTACCGCCGCCAGCGTGCGAGACCGTGTTACAAGACGCGGCGGAAAGTAGAGCGCACCCGATCGCGGTCGCCGCAATCGAAATGCCACCATTCCGTATTGATGCCGACAAAGCCGGCCCCGAACATGGCGCCGCGCAGCAGGCGGCGGTTGCTCACCTGCTGTTCGCTCAATTTGCCGGCAGCGACGAACCCCTCTTCCAGCGCCGGGTGCGACAAATCCGTCATGTCGTCGAAGCCGGTGCCCATGTCGAGCTCGCGTCCTTGCGGGTCGAGGATGGTGACGTCGAGCGCCATGCCATACGAGTGGATCGAGCCGCGCACCGGATTGGCGAGGTACATCTGCAGGCCGGTGCCCTCCAGCACATCCCACAGTTGCTGCTGCACCCGTTGCGGGCGCAGGGCGTCGAGCACCAGCAGCGTGTGGCCGGGCGCGTGGTGCGCAAGCCAGGCCACGGCCGCTTCCAGGGCAGCGGCCGCCTCGACGTGCAGCCAGGCGCAGTCGAAGGGCGAATACAAATCGCGTCCGACGAAATTGTCGGGACCGGCATAGCGCAGGTCGACCGCGATGCCCGCGATCATTGAGAGGTGACGGAACTCTTCGCTGCCGGCGATGTCTTCGCTGGCCACCGAGTGGGACCTGTTCATGCACTGCCCTTGTCGAGACAGGCGCGGGCCGTCGCGCCGATGCAATTGGCCAGTTCGCGCGCCCCGTGCGAGAGCGGCGCGTGGTTCGCCGTCAGCAAATACAGCTGGACCGGAATGGCCGGGATCCACTGGCGGCGCTGGACTTTGTCCGCTGCCGCCGAGGCCGCGGTGAACGGGTCGACCACGGCCGTGCCGGCGCCTGCTTCCACCAGCGAACGGGCGATCTGGTAAGTTTGCACCACGGTCCGGAACACCGGCTGCACGCCCTGCGCCTCGCACTCGGCGACGACGAGCTCGCCGAGCGGATCGTTGTCGGCCAGGCCGATCAATTCACCCGTCAGCCCTTCGGCGCCGATCGGCTGCGCGCATTCGGCCTCGCTCCAGGTGCCGGCAGGCGCCATCACGGTTAAATTGCCGGTGGCGATCGGCTCGGCGACGATGCCCGGGTGGCGCGGGTCCTGCAGCGACAGCGCGAGGTCGGCTTCGCCCAGGCGCAGCGCGTTGACGATCTCGCTCGTGTGATAGGTCGCCAGCTCGCAGCGGGTCTGGGCGAAATCGCGGCGCCAGGCCGTCATCGCCTGCGGCAGGACGCTGATGGCCAGCGTCGGCGTCGACACCAGGCGCACGGTTTCCACGGCACGCCCCTTGAGGCTGGCGGCCAGGCGGCGGATGCCCTGTAAATCGCGGTTCAGCTTTTCGGTCTCGGCGAACAGGCGGTGCGCTTCCGGCTTCGGATACAGTTTGCCGCGCACGCGCTCGAACAGCGGCATGCCCAGCTGCAGCTCGGCATGCTGCAGCACTTTCGTGACCGCCGGCTGCGAGATGTGCAGGACCTGGGCGGCGCCGCTGATGGTGCCGACTTGCATGATGGCGTGGAAAACTTCGATGTGGCGCAGGCGCATTGTTAATCCTTCAACGAGACGCCCGCGCACGGCACGGGCAGGCCGAAGGATACAGCGAAACGCACTGCAGGGCGACCGTCACTGTGGGTTCGATGCAACCGGCGGCGTGTTGGGCGGGGTGACAGGTGCGGGCGTTGTCGGCGGCGGCGGCGCGACAGGCTGCACGGGCTCCACGGGCTCTACTGGCTGCACCGGCTGTACCGGACGCATCTCCGGAATCGGCGCGCTCGGCACCGGCGGCAGCGGCGCATTCGCCGGCGTGGTCAGCACTTCGAGCATGGCCGCCGTCTCGGCATCCGGCTCGCCGGCGATATTCGACGGGCGGTATTTCATCTGGAAGGCGGCGATCACGGTCCTGGTCGGCTGGTCGAAAACGCCGCTCTGGGCCAGGCTGAAACCGTGCGCCGCCAGCTTTTTCTGGAACCAGACCGCATCCGGCGTCTGGATGTCGAACACCTGGCGCACGGCGGCGACGCGGTTGGCGTCCGGCCACACGACCAGGCCGGCCTGCGCCAGCTGGTACCACGGAAACATCGGCCCCGGGTCCTGCTTGCGCAGCGGGGCGATGTCGCTGTGGCCGACGACGTTTTCCGGCCGGATGCCATGGCGCGCGACAATATCTTTGACCAACGGAATCAGGGCGTCGATCTGGCTCTGCGGGAAGGGAGCGTAGACGCGACCTTGCGGCGTGTCCTTCCAGCCGGCATTCACGATTTCGATGCCGATCGAGCTGTTGTTGAGCTGCGTGAACCCCTTCCAGCTCGAGTTGCCGGCGTGATAGGCGGCGCGGGTTTCATCGACCAGGCCGTAGACGGTCGGGGTCGGATCGTCGGTGAGCAGGTAGTGGGCGCTTACTTCCTGCTCGGTCAGGACCTTCAATGAGACCGGCTTGTCGGACACCGTGTAGTGCAGCACCAGGAAGCGCACGCGGCTGGACTGGCCCTTGGCCGAATACGTCTTGTTGACGCCGCCAGGGGTGGTGGCGCAACCGGCCAGCAAGGCGATCAGGAAAATAGCTGCAAGGGATTTCATGGCGCTCCGTTCGATTATGTTCGATTATCAATAGTGTTCAAATGGTGACGCCGTCGGCAACGGCCAGGCGGGCGGCGGCGTGGTGGGCGCGCATCGCGCTGTGGGCAAGGATGGTGTCTGCAGGCAGGCTGGCGCGCATGGAGGCCGCGATCGACGGATGCAGTTCGGCGGCGCGGCCGGCCAGCGCCAGCGGACGCGCACCGAAACGGCGCAGCAGCGCGTTCGCCAGACGGCCCAGTTCGCGGCCGGCGTTCGCCAGGATCGCCGCGGCTGCCGGGTCGTGGCCGGCGCTGGCAGCCACGGCCAGCGCCAGCTTGCCGACTTCGCCGCGTTCCTTGCCATAGATGAACTGGCGCGACCGATCCCAGTCCGCGCCGCCGATATAATCGAAGACGGCGCGCGCCATGGCCGAATTTTCCCAGCTGCCCGGGGCTTCGTCCTCGCGGCGCCAGATATGACGCAGCGCTTCGCGGGCGATCCAGAAGCCGCCGCCGCCATCGTCGAGCACGACGCCGCGGCCACCGGCGCGGTGGAATTGTCCGTCTTCATCGATGAAGGCGCCGATCGAACCGGTGCCGGCGTACACGAGGTAGCCTTCGCCGGGCATGAAACTGGCGCGGTAGGCGATCTCGATGTCGTTGCACATGGCGATCGCGGCTGGGTTGACGCCGAGCAGCTCGGCCAGCCAGTTGGTCAATTGTTCGCCGTCGCCACCGAAGCCTGTGAGGCCGGCGCGCACGCGGGCCGGTTGGGCATGGGCGCGCACGTCGCGGGCGAGTTCTGCAAAGGTGGCGTGGACGCTGGCGCGGCCGTCGGGTTTGCTCATCTGCAGGGCCGACAGGCCGGCGACCGTGCCTTCGGCCAGAATCGCGCCATCGGGCGCGGCCAGCGCCCAGCGGGTCTGGGTGCCGCCGGCATCGATGCCGAGACCGATGTTTTGCGTAGCGTGAGAATTCAACATGAAGCGAGTCTAGATCCTGGCGGCAAATGATGCGAATGAAAGCTGGCCGTCATTGCATGAATAGAAGTTATGAATAAGGGCGTCAATACATGAACGGTCGTACTAGGTAGGGTGGGCGGCTCCACCCGGGCAGTGCTGACACGGCTGCGTGTATGCCGCCCACGCGTTCAACGCCCGTCCGATCTATCGCTCTTGTTTACTGGTGCGAGGTGGAGCTGGCATTTCACGAGTGATCGTCAGCTGCTTGAACGCGTGGGCGGGAAACCGCGGGGCCGCCGAGGCCCACCCTACGTCCCTTCGGCAACGCTTACGGCTTGCCCCAGACCTGGACCCGGTCGCCCTCGATACCGAGACGATCGACCGCGCCGACGAAGACCGCTTCCGGCGCCCCCCAACGCGCATCGTCCTGCACGGTCCAGTCGACCTTCGATGCCGGCACGACAGTAAAACGCCACTCGTTGCCATGGCGCGACCACACCGTATATAAAGCGTTCGCCTTTCCGGGCGCCAGTTTCAGCTCGACCCCTTTAGCGGTGTGCACGGCTTTTACACGCGGCAGGCCCGGTTTCACATTGCCGAGCCACGGCGTCGCCGGCACCAGCGCCGGCGTGGCATACGATCCCGACCTCAGCTGATCCGTGATCCCTTTGCGGTTCTGCATCAGGGCGACCATGCTGAAGTGTACGTGACCGCCCGCCTGCGGGCGCGCACGGGTCGATTCGATCTGGTCGACAATTTCTTGCGGTTGATAGTCCTTCGTCGGCGCACCGATGCGGCTGGTGAACAGGCCCGGCCAGATGTGGCGGCCCTGCGTGTTCTGGCCGATCCAGTAGTCGAGCAGCACATCGTAGGCTTGCCCGCTCTGGCCGCGCCCCCAGTACAGCTGCGGCGACAGGTAGTCGAGCCAGCCCTTTTGCAGCCACAGTTCCGCATCCGCATACAGCTTGTCGTACTGCGAAAAGCCGACGATGCCGGGCGGGCGGCGGTCCGGGCGGCCGATACCGAAGGGACTGATGCCGAAACGCACCCAGTTCTTTTCGCGGTGGATGCCCTGATACATCTCTTTAATTAATTCGTTGACGTTCTGGCGGCGCCAGGATGCACGGTCGAGCTTGCCGCCGCGGGCGAGGTAGCGCTCCCAGGCCGGCGTGTCCGGGAAATCGAGCTCGGCTTTGACCGCCGGCCTGCCCTCCAGCGCCGCCTCGTTGCCGGCCACCGTCGGCGTCGCTTCGATCGGGTAGGGATAGAAATAATCATCGATGTGCACGCCGTCGATGTCGTAGCGGCGCACGACGTCGAGCACGACATCGAGCGTTTGCTTCGACGCCGATTCCTCGCCCGGATCCATCCACATGTACTTGCCGTAGCGTTTGACGGCGGACGGATTCGATCGCGTGATGTGGTTCGGCGCGGCCGGCGACCGGGCGCCGTCGTGGCGCGCCCGATACGGATTGAACCAGGCGTGCAGCTCGAGGCCGCGCGCGTGGGCTTCCGTCACCCAGAATTTCAAAGGGTCATACCAGGGCTGCGGCGCCTGGCCCTGGGTGCCGGTGAGATATTCCGACCACGGCTCGATCGGGGACGCATACATCGCATCGGCCGAAGGACGCACCTGCAGCACGATTGCGTTCATATTCATCGCCTTGGCGCGATCGAGGATGGCAATCGCTTCCGCCTGCTGCTGCGGCGCCTTTAAATTTTGCCGGCTCGGCCAGTCGATATTCGCCACCGTCGACACCCAGGCGGCGCGGAATTCGCGCGGCGCGGCGGGGGGCAACTTGCCGCTGGCGACGATCGTGCCTGCCTGCGTGGGCGCGGCCTTTTCTGGCGTTGTGCAACTGGCGAGGAAACCGCTCAGGGCGAGCATGCCCGCCAGCGCCAACGCGCGTTTTTTTGTATCTACCACTACCGCTCCCAAATTTTTATACTTTGACAAACCATTGACGGCGCCACATGCCCCAGGCCAGCGCGAACATGCAGGCGTTGAACAGCAGCGCGTACAGCAGCGAGGTATTCACGGCGCCAAGCGGCAAGCCGCGAATCGGCGCGTACAAGCTGCGCCCGAGCGACACGCTGCTGCCGTCCGGCTGCGCCAGTTTTATAAAACCGAACATCTTCGCCACCAGGCCCGAGAACGCGAAAATGAACAGCGCATTCACGCCATAGATCTGGAAGGGCCGCGTCCAGCGCGCCGCCGCGGCGCGCACGGCGCCGTACGGATTGACGTCGAGCAGCCAGAAGAAGGCGCTGAATATTAGCAAAGCCCAGCCCGTCATCAGGAGACAATAGGATGGCGTCCACAGGCTTTTGTTGATCGGCATGAGGATGGCGTCGAGGATAACGCCCATCCAGACGAACAGCAGCCCGGCCAGCAGCAGCCAGACGGTCTGCTCGATGCGGCTCAGTTGATTCAATAAAAAGCGTCCGGCCAGCACCCCGAACAACTGGCTGCACAGGGCGGGGATGGTCGTGAACAGCCCTTCCGGATCCCAGGTTTTCGATTGCACCCACAGGTGCTTGCCCAGCAGCATGCGGTCGATGTACGCGCCGACATCCTGGCCCGGTTCGAGCACGCCGGCACCGATGCCGGGGACCGGATAGCACAGCATGAAGGCGCTGTAGAACGCCAGCAGGCCCGCGATGAGCGCCAGCTGCATGCGCCAGCGGCAGTAGACGACGATCGGCGCGGCCAGCAGCGTGCACAGGGCAATACGTTGCAGCACGCCGGGGATGCGGACTTTTTCGAAGTTGAAATAGGGGATCAGGTTCAGCAGGAAACCGATCAGGAAAATCAGGGCTGCGCGTTTCGCCAGTTTGAATAGTAGCTGCGGCTTGTCGGCGCCTTGTGCGGCCAGGCGGCCCAGCGACAGCGCCATCGAGACGCCGCCTATAAACAGGAAGAAGGGGAAGATGGTGTCGGTAAAAGTCCAGCCGTTCCACCTGGCGTGTTCGAGCTGGGAATACAGGCTGCTCCAGTCGCCGGGGTTATTGACCAGCACCATGGCGGCGATGGTGAAACCGCGGAAGGCGTCGAGCGAAGATAAGCGGCCGGGGGCGTCGCGCATGGCGGCGGGTGTCTCCATCGTTGTTGTTTATTTTTCGAGTTGCGTGCGTGCGTTGAACGCGTGGACGGCTCTGCCGTCCACGCGTTCAAGCACACCATGCATAACGCGCGGCTATTTCTTCCCAAACTCCGGATCAATCTTCACCAGCGCCGCCATGATGAACGCCGGAATCGTCGCCACGCACACCCAGACAAAGAAATGTTTATAGCCCAGGTATTCCTGCAGCGCTCCGCTCCACATGCCCGGCACCATCATGCCCAGCGCCATCAGGCCGGTGCAGATCGCGTAATGCGCCGTCTTGTGTTCGCCGTCGGCGACCATGATCATGTACAGCATCATGGCCGTGAAACCGAAGCCATAGCCGAACTGCTCGATCGCGAGGAAACCGGCAATCAGATAAAAATTCGTCGGCTGCGCATGCGACAGGTAGACGAACACCAGGTCCGGCAGGTGCACCGCAAACACCATCAGCCACAGGCAGCGTTTCAGTCCCAGGCGCGAAATCAGGTAGCCGCCCGCCAGGCCGCCGATGGTCAATGCGATGATGCCGATGGTGCCGTAGGCCCAGCCGTACTGCGCGGTGGTAAGGCCGAGGCCGCCTTTTGCCAGCGGGTCTTTCAGGAAGGGCGCCACCAGTTTCAGCAGCTGCGCTTCGCCGAGGCGGAAGGTCAAAATAAAGCCGAGGATCAGCCAGATGTCGCGCTTGCGGAAAAAAGCGCCGAAGGTGCCGAAGAATTCCTGCAGCGGATTGCTGCCGGCGGCGACGGCGTGGTCGTCTTTCGGCTTGGGCAGCACCAGCTGGTGCCAGGCAAAGGCGGCGGCGAACACGCCGGCCAGGATGAAAAAGATGATCGACCAGGCCTGGTGGACGTCACCCAGCGAGACGGCAAGATAGCCCGCCAGCACCACCAGCGGCCCCTGCCCTGCGAGCGTCGCCAGGCGATAAAAGGTGCTGCGCACGCCGACAAAGGCCGCCTGGTCTTTCTGGCGCAGGCCCAGCATATAAAAGCCGTCTGCCGAGATGTCGTGGGTGGCGGAACTGAATGCCATCAGCCACATGACGGCCAGGCTGACCGTGAAGAAGCCGGGCAGGTGCATCACCGTGCCGACGGCCACCAGCGAAGCGGCGACGACCAGTTGCAGGAGGACCGTCCAGCGCCGCTTGGTGCCGAACATGTCCACCACGGGCGACCACAGCGGTTTGATGACCCATGGCAGGTAGAGCAGGCTCGTGTAAAACGCGATATCGGAATTCGAGACGCCCAGGTCCTTGTACATGATGACCGACAGGTACATCGCGACCACATACGGAATGGCCTGGGCAAAATACAAGGATGGCACCCACAGCCACGGACTTTTCGCTTCAGAAGTTTGCATAAGGCTTTCGTGATCGGGCAAGGGCCGGCCAGCCGCGCCGACCGGGAAAGAAACCTGCCGCGTCACGCTTACTGCGCCAAAGCCTGGCGCACACTGCCGTGCGCCGCGTCGAGCAAGGCCCGTGCTCCCTCGACACCGATTTGTTTGGACAAGGCCACGATCGCGGTCTTGACGTGGAAATCGCACTGTTCCAGCACCGCGCGCGCCGCCGCTTCATCGACGCCGGTGGCGAAGGCCGTCAGGCGGATGGCGCGCAGCACCAGCTTGGCGTTGGTCGCCTTCAAGTCTACCATCAGGTTGCCATGAACCTTGTTCAAACGCACCATCAAGGCGCTCGAAAAAGTGTTCAAAGCAATCTTTTGCGAGGTCCCGGCTTTCAAACGGGTGCTGCCGGAAATCACTTCGGCGCCGGTGTCGAGGGTGACGCCGATTTCGGCCTCGCTTGCCACCGGGGCGTCGACGTTGTTCGCAAAACCGATCGTCAGCGCGCCGAGTTCGCGCGCGGCGCGCAGGGCGCCCAGCACATAGGGCGTGCTGCCGGAAGCGGCGATCAGCAGGACGACATCGTTTGCCGTCACGCCGACCTGCCGCAGGTCGGCCGCGCCCTGATCGACATCGTCTTCCGCACCTTCGACCGCGACGAACATGGCATCGCTGCCGCCGGCCAGCAGCGCCACGGCGCGGCCATGCGGCCAGGAGAAAGTGGGATACAGTTCGACGCTGTCGAGCACGCCCAGGCGGCCCGAGGTGCCGGCGCCGACATAGACCAGGCGTCCGCCCGCTTCTACCCGCGGCAGCGCGGCGGCGACCGCGGCGGCGATGCGCGGCGCGGCGGCGCGCACGGCATTCACGGCATTGAACTGGTCATCCACCAGCACATTGACCAGTTCCGCGGTCGGGTACTGGTCGAGCAGGGCGTGGTCCTGGGCTGGGGTTTCGGTTTTCAACATGGCAGCGGCGTTCTGACAGATTTTTGATAAAACCAGTGTAATACCAATTGAGCAAGCCTGCCATGAAAGGAAGGGACGGCGTCATGCCATAAAGTTATGCCGTTTTTATGCCGGCGCGCGCCGCAGTTCGGCCACGAAATCGTAATAATCGCTGCGGCAATACGAGTGCGTCAGTTCCACGGCGACGCCCGACTCCAGGTAGCCGACGCGGGTGATGAACAGCACCGCCTGCCCTTCCGGCACGCCCAGTTGATCGGCCAGCGCATGCGGCGCATTCATGGCGCGGATATGCTGCAGCGCGCGCACCGGCATCTGCCCGCTGCGCTCGAGGTGGGCGTACAGCGAGTGATCCACTGCCTGCGGATCGGGCAGGACGGTGGCCGGAATCACGCTCGTTTCATACGCCATCACGACCTCGTCGGCCAGGCGCAATCTCTCCAGGCGCGCCACCCGTGCGCCGGGAGACAGGCCAAGCGACAACTGCTCGTCGGCATCGGCCGCTACCACTTCACGGCGCAGCCAGCGCGAATTCGGCGTGTAGCCGCGCTGCTGCAGCTGCTCGGAAAAGCTCGACAGGTTCGACAGCGGCTGCTCGATGCGCGGCGCAATATAGTTGCCCGAGCCGCGACGGCGCACCACCAGTCCCTGCTCGACCAATTGATCGATGGCTTTACGGGCGGTGACGCGCGAAACCTCGAGCTGCTCGGACAGCGTACGCTCGGACGGCAGCGCCTGGTCCGCCTGGTAGCGGCCGTCGCGCACATCTTGCGTGAGTTTCCGGGCCAGCTGCATGTACAGCGGCGAGTTGTCGTTGAGATCGATTTTGAAATCGATGAGGGCTTGGTTCATGTTTCTTCACAGGTGGCGATCACCTCCAGTGTAAGGGCAGTGCGGGCGCGACTGGCCGAAAATTGTTCGCAGCGCATCGTTTATGATGTGGCGGCATAACAAACCGGCATGCGGCGCCAACGGCATTTCATTGGCAGCGGCAGCGCGTCGTTTGTATGCTCATCGAAAAACAGGGAGAGAGTATGAATGAAAACCGGCGCGCGGTACTGGGACTGGCCCTGTTTGGCGCATTCGAGCCGCTGCTGGCGGCGGTACCGCTGAGCGGCGGCGCGCGGCATCCGAACGCAGCGCTCGAACGCGAGCTGGCAGCCGTCGTCACCGATCCTGCGTGCGAGCTGGCCAGCCTGTCGGTGCTGGCGATCCGCGACGGCAAGCTGGCCTACGAAGGCCAGTTCGGCCGGCGCCGGATCGGCAATGGAGCGTACCCCGACCTGCCGGCGAACCGGGACACCCTGTATCGGATCGCCTCGATCTCGAAGATGATGACGACCCTCGGCCTGATGCGCCTGGTCGAAGAAGATCACATCGACCTGGATGCCGACGTCTCGCGCTACCTCGGTTTTACCCTGCGCAATCCGCACTTCCCGGAGCGCGCCATCGCGCTGCGCCACCTGCTCACCCACAGGTCGTCGCTGCGCGACGAAGCCGGCTACTCCTTCCCGGCCGGTACCGCGCTCAAGGACTTCGTCACCCCCGGCGCGCGTCTGTATGACGAGGGAAAAATGTGGGCAGCGAATGCCGGACCCGGCGACTATTTCACGTACTGCAATCTCGGCTGGGGCCTGATCGGCACGCTGATGGAGCGCGTCAGCGGCGAACGCTTCGACCGGCTGATGGGGCGCTTGCTGCTGCAACCGCTCGGTTTGATGGCCGGCTACAACGTCTCCGAATTGGCGCCGCCGGCGCTCGCGAATCTTGCCACCCTGTATCGCAAGTGCACCGTCGACACCGAAGTCTGGGATGCGAGCGGCCCCTGGATCGCCCAGGTCGACGACTATCACGCCCGTCCGCCGGCGCCACCGCCCGGCATCGAGCGTTATGTCATCGGAGAGAATGCGACGCCCTTCAGCCCGACCGGCGGCCTGCGTATCCCGGCGCGCGACATGGGGACCGTCATGCTGATGCTGATGAACGGCGGCGTGCACGAGGGCAAGCGCATCGTGCAGGCAAGCACCCTGGAGTCCATGTTTACGCGTCAGTGGACGGCCGACGGCCGCGGCGGAAACGGCGATACCCTGGATGGCTTCTTCAATTGCTGGGGCCTGGGCAACGCCCAGTTCCCGGACCAGCCAGGGCGGCGCCTGGTCGAAGGCGGCTTCGATGCGGTCGGCCACTTGGGCGACGCCTATGGCTTGCGCTCGGTGTTCGCCTTCGACCGGACACGTCGCAATGGCATGATCGTCCTTGTCGGCGGCAGCTCGAGCGACCCCGGCCTGCAAAAAGGGACGTATTCGGCACTGGCGCGTTTCGAAGAACGCGTATTGACGAGCATGTTCCGCCACGTTATTGCTAGCTAGCGCCATGCGAGGCCAGCGGGCTGTACATGACCGCCGGTTATGGCGTGGCGTTCCACTTTCATTGGCCCTGCGCGCCGCCTGCCCCTAAGCTCTTCCCTTATGTCAGTAAAAATAACGGTGTAACGGGATGCAGCAAGGGACTCAGCAAGTCATCGTCATCGGTGGCGGAGTGGTCGGCCTGACCTCGGCCTGGTGGCTGCTCGAGGCCGGCTTTGGCGTGACCGTCGTCGAGCGTGCGCCCGACGTTGCCATGGGCGCGAGCGGCGCCAATGGCGGCCAGCTGAGCTACCGTTACGTGTCTCCGCTGGCCGATGCCGGGGTGCCTTTGAAGGCCATCGAATGGCTGTTCCAGGAACACGGCCCGCTGCGCTTCAAACCCGAATTCGACCTGCGCCAGTGGACCTGGCTGGCCAGCTTCCTCGGCCAGTGCACCGCATCCGCCAACCGCCGCACCACGGCCAAGCTGCTCGAACTCGGCGAACTCTCCCGCTCCGGCATGAAGCAACTCGAATCCATCGTCTCTCCCGATGATTTTTCCTGGCGCGACGCCGGCAAGCTGGTGGTGTATCGCTCCTCGAAAATCTTCGAGCAGGCGGCCGGCAAGGCGACGGCCGGAGAAATCTGGAGCGGCGCCGAATGCGCGCAGCGCGAACCGGCACTGGCGGCGGCGCGCTCGCTGCTGGCCGGCGGCATTTATAACAGCGGCGAAGCGGTGGCCGACTGCCACGCGTTTTGCGTGAAACTGGCGCAGCAGGTGCGCGCCCATCCGCGTTTCAAGGGGTTTGTACAGGCCGAGGTCACGCGCATCGCCGCCAATGGCGGCAAGGTCGTCGGCCTCGACACGAATGTCGGCGCCATCGGCGGCGACGCCTTCGTGCTGGCCGCCGGCATCCAGAGCCGTACGCTGGCGGCGCACGCAGGCATCAAGCTGCCGCTGTATCCCCTGAAAGGCTACAGCCTGAGCGCGCCGATCCGCCCCGGCGACACCGCGCCCGAGATCAGCGTCACCGACTTCGAACGCAAGGTGTTATATGCGCGCATCGGCAAGCAGCTGCGCGTCGCGGCCATGGTCGACATGGTCGGAGAAGACCTGACGCTCAATCCGAAGCGCATCGGCAGCCTGACGCGCCAGGTCAGGGAAACCATGCCGCACGCGGCCGATTACACGCAGATCTCGGCCTGGGCTGGCCTGCGCCCCGCGACGCCGAACAGCGCCCCGCTCATCGGCGCCTCGTCGCTGTCGAACCTGTGGCTGAACGTCGGCCACGGCCCGCTCGGCTTTACCTTTGCCGCCGGCACCGCGCGCATTCTCGCCGACCTGATGCAGGGGAAAGCGCCGCCGTTCGCGCTGGAGATGCTGGCGCTGCGGCGTTAAGTCCCGGCCGCGCAGGCGGAATTTAGCGGTTCGTAGGGTGGACTCTTGAGTCCACGCTGTCGTACCGTTGCGCACCTCAACGCTTGGCAAACAACGCTTACGCGTGCACTTTGGAATGGGCGACCCGTTTCGATATGCATGTGTAGTACCGCGTGGAGGCATTGAAGCTGGGGGCTTCAATGCCGAGTCCACCCTACGGATTGCGAAACTCTGCTGCGCAGCGTACTGCTTCATCCGAATGCACTATCATGAGCCCAACATTATAAAAAGAGCATCGGCATCATGACCCAGTACACCTTGCAGCAAAAATTCTTTTTACTTTTACTCGCCCTCGTCACCCTCGCCTTCATCTACATCCTGCTGCCGTATTCGGGCGCCGTATTCTGGGGCGTGGTGCTGGCCATCCTGTTCGCGCCGCTGTACCGCCGCCTGCTGCGCGCCACCAAACAAAAACCCACGGCCGCGGCCCTGATCACGCTGCTGTCGATCGTCGTGATGGTGATCCTGCCGGTGTCGCTGATTGCCGCTTCGCTGGTGAAACAGGCGGCCGTGGTGTATGACATGATCGGCTCGGGCAAGATCAATTTCGGCGCCTATTTCGTGCGCATCGTGCATTCGCTGCCGCAGTGGGTGGTGAACCTGCTCGAGCGTTTCGACCTGACCGACCTGGCCTCCCTGCAGCAAAAACTGTCCGAAGGCGCGGCGCAAGTGAGCCAGACGGTCGCGCGCCAGGCCATCAATATCGGCAGCAAGACCTTCGATTTCCTGGTCGGCATGTTCGTCATGCTGTACCTGCTGTTCTTCCTGCTGCGCGACGGCCAGGCGCTGGCCGCCCGCATCCGCCACGCCATCCCGCTGAGCCTCAAATACAAGCAGCGCCTGTTCACCAACTTCACGACCGTGATCCGCGCCACCGTCAAGGGCAATGTGCTGGTCGCCGCGGCGCAGGGGGCCCTGGGCGGCCTGATCTTCTGGTTCCTGGGCGTGCAGGCGCCGCTGCTGTGGGCCGTGGTGATGGCCTTCCTGTCGCTGCTGCCGGCCATCGGCGCGGCTGTCGTCTGGGCGCCGGTGGCGGTGTATTTCCTCGTCACGGGATCGGTCTGGCAGGGCGTGGTGCTGATCGCCTTCGGTGTGCTGGTCATCGGCCTGGTCGACAACGTGCTGCGTCCGGTATTGGTCGGCAAGGACACGAAAATGCCGGATTACCTGGTGCTGCTGTCGACCCTGGGCGGCATGGCCTTGTTCGGCCTGAACGGGTTTGTCATCGGCCCTGTTGTCGCGGCACTGTTCATCGCGTGTTGGGATTTGTTCGTGGCGACCGAGGAGTTTCAGGCGCCCTGAATAAAGTGGGGGTGGCGGGGCCTGATAGTTGACCGGGTGAGCTGAAACTATGACATGATGCCGCGCATCACCTCCACGACAGCTTTGCCCGGTCCCCACACGCTCGCCCCGAACGCCATGTCGCTCCCTTCCACTTCCGCCCCATCCGGACTCGCGTACCATCCCAGTTCCGAGACGCGGTTCCGCGAACTCTTCGAGCAGGCGCCGACCAGCCTCCAGATGCTGGCCCCCGACGGCCGTACGCTGCGCGTCAACAAGGCCTGGGAAGCCCTGTGGCAGATCCATGCAGGCACGCCCCTGCACGCCTTCGTCCTCAGCGCCGACTACAGCCTGCTGACCGATGCGCAATTGATCGAGACCGGCATCGTCAGCTACCTGCAACGGGCGCTGGCCGGCGAATCGGTCGAAATCCCCGCCATTTATTACGATGTCGTCGCCCTCGGCGGCACCGGCCGGGCGCGCTGGGTGACGGCACGCGCGCATCCGATCAAGGATCACGAAGGGCGCATCCTCGAAGTCATGCTGATGCACGAGGACATCACCGACCGCATCATCGCGGAAAAGGCCCTGCGCGAGCGCGAACAGCGTTTCCGTTCGCTGGTGATGGCGACTTCCCAGACAGTGTGGAGCACGACGCCGGACGGGCGCGTGCTCGATGATTCGCCGACCTGGCGCGGCGTGACCGGCCAGAGCTACGACGAGTGGAAAGAATACGGCTGGCTCGACGCCGTGCATCCGGACGACCGCGAACAGGCCCGCATTACCTGGCTCGCGTGCACCGCGACTTGCTCGCTCTACGAGATCGAATACCGCCTGCGCCAGCGCGACGGCAGCTATCGCTGGACCGCGGTGAAGGGCGTGCCGCTCACGGACGCCGATGGTTCGGTGCGCGAATGGATCGGCGCCAACAAGGATATCCACGAAATGGTCGTGGCCCAGGCCGAACTGGCCGAGCGGCTCGACCGCGAGCAGCGCCATTCGGCCTTGCTGGCCAAGGTGGCGAAGGCCTCGCGCACCCTCGGCAGCGCCTTGTCGATCAAGGACATCGCGGACGGGCTGGTCGAGGAAGTGCGCGATATCCTCGAGGTGCACCAGGCCGTCGTTTCGCTGACCGAAGGCGACAACTGGTCGCAGGCGATCAATGCGGTGTCGATGTCGGAGAAATATGCCGGTTACGAAAGCTACGCAGCAAAACCCGATGGCTCCGGCATCTATGCAGAGGTGTGCCGCAGCAACCAGGCCATGCGCCTGACGCAGCAAGAACTGGAAGCCCATCCGGCGTGGAAGGGTTTTGGCAGCCACGCGGCGTGCCATCCCGCCATGCGCGGCTGGCTCGCCGTGCCGCTGATCGACCGCAAGGGCAAGAATATCGGCCTGATCCAGGCGTCGGATAAGGTTGAAGGCGATTTCACGGAACAGGACGAAGCGATCCTGGTGCAGCTGGCCTCGATCGCGGCCAACGGGTTTGAAAATGCCCGCCTCTACAGTTCGCTGAAGGAGCAGGACCGGAGGAAAGACGAATTCCTCGCCATGCTCGCGCACGAACTGCGCAACCCGCTGGCGCCGATCGCCTCGGCGGCCGAGCTGCTGAAAATCAGCACCCTCGACGAGGCGCGGGTGCGCCGCTCGAGCGAAGTCATCAGCCGGCAGGTAAAGCACATGACCTCGCTGGTCGACGACCTGCTCGACATCTCGCGCGTGACGCGCGGCCTGATCCAGCTGGAAAAGGTGGTCGTCGACATCGGCGCCACCATCCGCAGCGCCGTCGAGCAGTCGCGGCCCCTGATCGAGGCGCGCGAACACGTTCTGGCGATCGAACAGGCCCCGGACGAGGTCCAGGTCATGGGCGACCCGAACCGGCTGGTGCAGGTCGTCGCCAATTTGCTGAACAACGCCGCGAAATACACGCCGCGCGGCGGGCGCATCCTGCTGGCGGTCGAGCGCGAAGCGTCGATTGTCCACATCCGCGTGCAGGACAACGGCATCGGCATCGACCAGGGATTGCTGCCTCACGTCTTCGACCTGTTCACCCAGGCCGAGCGCACGCCGGACCGCGCGCAAGGGGGACTGGGCATCGGCCTGGCCCTCGTGAAAAACGTCGTGAGCCTGCACGGCGGCACGGTGACGGCGGACAGCAGCGGACCGGGTAGCGGGAGTGTGTTCACGGTGTCGCTGCACACGATTTAGAGCCTATCCCAGTAGTCCGGGGGAAGCTGATAGCGATGCATGGCAAGCGCGGGCAAGGCGTGAGGAGGCCGCATGGCTGGCCATGCAACGACGAGCAACGCAGCACGCGTTTGTCAGGCGCGCTAGCAGCGACTCCGGGCTACTGGGATAGGCTCTTGAGCAGCCGGCCTCCCGCAGCCCGGCTCGGCCGCGTCGGCCTGCGTAAAAATCACGGATAATCACGGGATGTTTACGCCGACCACTTCTTCTGGCCCCTGCCCCTGCGGCGGCGCCGCGCTTGCCGCCTGCTGCGGCCCGTATATTGCCGGCGACGCCCTGCCGCCCACGGCCGAAGCCCTGATGCGCTCGCGCTACACGGCCTACACCCAGCGCAATGACGCCTACCTGCGCGCGACCTGGCACCCGAGCACGCGGCCGCAGGACAGGATCATCGACCCCGACGAGAACCTGCGCTGGCTGGGCCTCGAGATAAAATCTGCTTTACGTTTACGTCAACGTAAAGCAGAATTGCCGCATCATCCAGATAGCGACACGGTCGAATTCGTCGCGCGCTTCAAAATGGGCGGCCGCGCGCACCGGCTGCACGAGCTAAGTCGCTTCCTGCGCGAACCCGACCCTGCGCTCGGCGGTACGCCGCGCTGGTTCTATCTGGACGGCACATTCCCGAAGTAAAAAACGTAGAGGACGGCATGCCCCATATCGAGAGCAAACTCAACCCGCGCAGCGACGATTTCAAAGCCAACGCCGCAGCCATGCAGCTGATCGTGGACGACCTGCGCGACAAGGTCGCCGCCATTGCCAAGGGCGGTGGTGAAGCGGCCAGCGCGAAACACGTCGCGCGCGGCAAACTGCTGCCGCGCGACCGCGTGCAGATGCTGCTCGACCCGGGTACGCCCTTCCTCGAGTTTTCCCAGCTCGCCGCCTATGACATGTACAAGGATAAGGATGGAGTCGGCGCCGCCCCCGCCGCCGGCATCATCACGGGCATCGGCCGCGTCGCCGGCCAGGAATGCGTGATCGTCTGTAACGATGCCACCGTCAAGGGCGGCACCTATTATCCGATGACGGTCAAAAAACACCTGCGCGCCCAGGAAATCGCCGAGCAGAACAATTTACCGTGCATCTACCTGGTCGACTCGGGCGGCGCGAATTTACCGAACCAGGACGACGTGTTCCCGGACCGCGACCATTTCGGCCGCATTTTTTACAATCAGGCGAACCTGTCCGCCAAGGGCATCCCGCAGATCGCCGTCGTCATGGGCTCGTGCACGGCCGGCGGCGCCTACGTGCCGGCGATGAGCGACGAATCGATCATCGTCAAGGAGCAAGGCACGATTTTCCTCGGCGGCCCGCCATTGGTGAAAGCGGCGACCGGCGAAGTGGTGACTGCCGAAGACCTGGGCGGCGGCGACGTCCACACCCGTTTGTCCGGCGTGGTCGACCACCTGGCCCAGAACGATTTGCACGCGCTGTCGCTGGCCCGCACGATCGTCTCGAACCTGAATCGCACCAAACTGGTGCAGGGAGCGACCCGCGAGACCGTGGAACCGACATACGCGCCGCACGAGTTGTATGGCGTGATTCCGGTCGACACCCGCAAACCCTTCGACGTGCGCGAAGTGATCGCGCGCGTGGTCGACGGCAGCGAATTCGACGAGTTCAAGGCACGCTATGGCACCACCCTCGTCTGCGGCTTCGCCCATATCTACGGCGTCAAAGTCGGCATCATCGCGAATAACGGCATCCTGTTCTCGGAGTCGGCGCTGAAGGGAACCCACTTCATCGAACTGTGCTGCCAGCGCAAGATTCCATTGATCTTCCTGCAAAACATTACCGGCTTCATGGTCGGCCGCAAATACGAAAACGAGGGCATCGCCCGCAACGGCGCCAAGATGGTGACGGCTGTCGCCACGGCCTCGGTTCCAAAATTCACCGTCATCATCGGCGGCTCCTTCGGCGCCGGTAACTACGGCATGTGCGGGCGCGCCTTCTCCCCGCGCTTCCTGTGGATGTGGCCGAACGCGCGCATTTCCGTGATGGGCGGCGACCAGGCGGCCTCGGTCCTCGCCACCGTGAAACGCGACGGCATCGAGGGTAAAGGCGGCCAGTGGTCGCCGGAAGAAGAAGCCGCCTTCAAGCAGCCGATCAAGGAACAATACGAACACCAGGGCCACCCCTACTACGCCAGCGCGCGCCTGTGGGATGACGGCGTCATCGATCCGGCGGACACGCGCATGGTGCTGGGCCTGGGGCTGTCGGCTGCGCTGAACGCGCCGATCGAAGAGACGAAGTTCGGCGTCTTCCGGATGTAAGGGGCATTTAGGAAAATGAGTATGGACTATCAAACCCTTACCATCACGGTTGCCGACAAGGTCGCCACCGTCACCCTGAACCGCCCGGAGCTGCGCAACGCGTTCAATGAAAACGCGATCGCCGAGCTGGCCCTCGCCTTCGATGAACTCGGGCGCAATGAGCTGGTGCGCGCGATCGTGCTGGCGGCGAACGGCCCGGCCTTCTGCGCCGGCGCGGATTTGAACTGGATGAAGAAGATGGCCGGCTACTCGCACGACGAGAACCTGGCCGACGCCTCGCGCCTGGCCGATATGCTGCGCACGATCTACCTCTGTCCGAAACCGGTGGTCGCCAAGGTGCAAGGCGACTGCTATGCCGGCGGCATGGGCCTGGTCGCGGCCTGCGATATCGTGGTTGCCGCCGAAGGAGTAAACTTCTGCCTGTCCGAGGTAAAACTGGGACTGATCCCGGCGACGATCTCGCCCTACGTGATCAAGGCGATGGGCGAACAGGCGGCGCGCCGTTTCTTTTTAACCGCCGAGCGTTTCGATGCCGCCGCCGCGCTGCGCATGGGCTTTGCGCACGAAGTCGTCGTTTCGGAAAATCTCGACACGACCGTCGCCGGCATCGTGAAATCGCTGGTGTCGAACAGCCCGAACGCCGTTGTCGAAGCAAAAAAACTGGTGCGCGAAGTCGTGGACCTGCCGGTCACCGATGCGCTGCTGCGCGACACCGCCGAGCGCATCGCCACCATCCGCGCATCGAACGAAGGACGCGAAGGCGTGGCCTCCTTCCTGGAAAAGCGCAAGCCGAATTGGCTGAATTGAAGAAGCACACAGGATAAATTTTGAAGCACCAAACCTCCTCCGACTGGATCGCACGCAGCCTGCGCAGCGTGTGGCACCCCTGCACCCAGATGCAGCACCACGAAGAGGTGCCGCTGATCGCGGTCGCCCGTGCCAAGGGACCGTGGCTGTACGACCACGAAAATAAACGCTACCTGGACGCGATCAGCTCCTGGTGGGTGAACCTGTTCGGCCATGCCAACCCGCGCATCAACGCGGCCCTCAAGGAGCAGCTCGACACGCTGGAACACGCGATGCTGGCCGGCTTTACCCACGAGCCGGTGATCGAACTGTCGGAGCAGCTGGCCGCCCTGACCGGCCACGCGCTCGGCCACGCCTTCTATGCGTCGGACGGCGCGTCGGCGGTCGAGATCGCGATGAAGATGAGTTTTCATGCCTGGCGCAACGCCGGCTTCAGCGACAAACAGGAATTCGTCTGCCTGCAGGGGAGTTATCACGGCGAGACCGTCGGTGCCTTATCGGTCACCGATGTCCCGCTGTTCAAGGACGCTTACGGCCCCTTGCTGCGCGCTTCGCACGTCGTGGCCTCGCCCGACGCGCGCAACGCGGCGGAAGGTGAGTCCGCACAGGACGTGGCGCGCCGCGCCGTGAAGGATGTTGAACGGCTGTTCGACGAGCGCGCGAACAAGATTGCCGCGATCATCGTCGAACCATTGGTCCAGTGCGCGACCGGCATGGCGATGCACGACCCGCTGTATCTAAAACTGCTGCGCGAGCTGTGCGACCGCCACCACGTGCACCTGATCGCCGACGAGATCGCGGTCGGCTGCGGCCGCACCGGCACCTTCTTCGCCTGCGAGCAGGCCGCCATCTGGCCGGATTTCCTGTGCCTCTCGAAAGGGATCAGCGGCGGTTATTTACCGCTGTCCCTGGTCTTGAGCACCGACGAGATTTACCAATCCTTCTACAGCGAAGACATCACGCGCGGCTTCCTGCACTCGCACTCCTACACCGGCAATGCGCTGGCCTGCCGCGCTGCCCTCGCCACGCTGCAGATCTTCCGCGACGACGATGTATTGAACCGGAATCGCGAACTGGCCACGAAACTGACCATCGCCCTCGCGCCGCTGGCCGAACACGAGCGCACCCACGGCTTCCGCCAGCGCGGCATGATCTTCGCGTTCGATGCGGTCGAGCCGGACGCCGCGCGTGCGTCGAGCTTCTCGCGGCGCTTCTTCACCGCGGCCGTCGAGAACGAACTGCTGCTGCGCCCGATCGGCCGCACCGTGTATGTCATGCCGCCCTACGTGCTGGACGATGAAGAGATCGACCTGCTCGGGGTGCGCGTGAAATCGGTGTTCGAATCCGTGATTGCGGCTTGAGCATGGAGCCGCTCATGGAACCGACGATGGACCTCACGATGGACCTGATTGAGAGCGTCAACCGCAAGCTGGCCGCACTGGACGCGCAAAGCCTGATCCGCCGGCGGCGCGTGGCCGACACCCGCTGCGCCCCCCTGCAAGTGGTCGACGGCCGCGCCATGCTGGCCTTTTGCAGCAACGACTACCTCGGCCTGGCCGCGCACCCGCGCGTGGTCGAAGCGCTGCGCGTCGGCGCCCAGCTGTACGGCGCCGGCAGCGGCGCTTCGCACCTGATCAGCGGCCACAGCCGCGCCCACGCCCTCCTCGAAGAACGCCTGGCCGAACTGGCCGCGCCCCATATCGAGGATGCGCGCGCGCTCTACCTGAGCACCGGCTACATGGCGAACCTGGCCGTGCTGACCGCACTCGGCGCCGATAGCGATGCCGTCATCTTCTCGGAAGCGCTGAACCACGCCTCGCTGATCGACGGCGCGCGCCTCGCGAAAGCCGGCGTGAGCGTCTACCCGCATGGCGACCTGGCGGCGCTCGAGACGCTCCTGTCGGCCAGCAGCGCCGGCACCAAAATCGTCGTCACCGATTCCGTCTTCAGCATGGACGGCGACCTCGCGCCCCTGCCGCAACTGCTGGCCCTGTGCGAGCGCAACAAAGCCTGGCTCGTCGTCGACGACGCCCACGGCTTCGGCGTGCTCGGCGCCCAGGGCCGCGGCGCGCTCGAACATTTTGGCTTGCGCTCGCCGAACATCGTGTATGTCGGCACGCTGGGCAAAGCGGCCGGCGTCGGCGGCGCCTTCATTGCCGCCCATGCCAGCGTGGTCGAACTGATGGTCCAGCGCGCCCGTCCCTACATCTACACGACTGCGGCTCCCCCCGCATTGGCGCACGCCCTGCTCACCAGCCTGGACATCATCACGGGCGACGAGGGCGCGGCCCTGCGCAGCCATCTCGAATTATTAATCGCGCAGCTCGACGCCGACCTGCGCCTGGCGCGCTGGCAGCGCCCGGCATCGAACACGCCGATCCAACCGATCCTGATCGGCGCCAACGACGAAGCGCTGCGCGTCGCCGCCGCCCTGTATGCGCGGGGTTTGTGGGTGCCGGCGATTCGTCCGCCGACGGTGCCGAAAGGGACCGCACGCCTGCGCGTGACGCTGTCGGCCGCGCATACCCATGACCAAGTCGCGCAACTGGTCGCGGCACTCAATGAACTGGAGGCCATGTGATCACCAACCTGAACGATCCGCAGGAACCGGAGGTCGAGATCGCGGTGCCGCCGGCGCCCGTCTTGCCCGAGCTCGATGATGAACCGGAGAGCGCACCGAACGAGGCGCTGGCGGCCGAGGGGATTCCCGGCCGTTTCTGCTGCTTCGTCACCGGCACGGACACCGAGATCGGCAAGACGCTGGTGTCCGCCGCCATCCTCCATAAACTGGTCGAAGCCGGCCACCGCGCCTGCGGCATGAAGCCGGTCGCGGCCGGCGCCGAGCTGGTCGGCGGGGAACTGCATAACGAAGACGCCGACATGCTCGCCGCCGCGGGCAACGTGCACCTGCCGCAGAACATCACGACCCCGTTCATGCTGCGCGAACCCTGCGCACCGCATATCGCGGCCGCCATGGAAGGCGTGACGATCGAGCCGGTGCCGATCATCGCGGCCTATGCCGAAATCCTGGCGGCCTCCGACGCGGTCGTGGTCGAAGGCGTCGGCGGTTTCCGCGTGCCCTTTTCAGGCACCTTCGACAGCGCGGAACTGGCCGAGCAACTGAACCTGCCCGTGATCCTCGTGGTCGGCATGCGCCTGGGCTGCATCAGCCATGCGCTCTTGACCGTCGAGGCGATCGTCGCGCGCAACCTGGTGCTGGCCGGCTGGGTCGCCAATACGGCGGACCCGGACATGCGCTTTTTTGAAGAAAACATCGAGGCGCTGGAAGCCCGCATCCCGGCCCCGCTGCTGGGCGTCGTGCCGCGCCTCGAACAAGCAACAGCCGCAAACGCGGCCCGATTCATCGATCTCGCTGGACTGCCGGGTTGGCCGTCCACGCGGGCTCTGCCAACGTAACGCCTGCAACAAGGAAAT
This sequence comes from Telluria sp. AIW5, assembly GCF_056680575.1. Classification (NCBI taxonomy): domain Bacteria; kingdom Pseudomonadati; phylum Pseudomonadota; class Betaproteobacteria; order Burkholderiales; family Oxalobacteraceae; genus Telluria; species Telluria sp. AIW5. The sequence goes on from NZ_CM155289.1 coordinate 770,368, forward strand.
CCCATGAATGCTCCCCAATCCGTCGCCCTGCACCGCCCAACCGCCGCCATCAAGGAGCGCGCCGACGCCACCTGGCCGCTGGCCGACGTGTTATCTCTGTTCGAACTGCCGTTCAACGAGCTGATGTTCCGCGCCCAGAGCGCGCACCGCGCCCACTTCCCGGATGGCGACGTCGAACTGGCGACCCTGCTGTCGATCAAAACCGGCGGCTGCGAGGAAGACTGCGGCTACTGCCCGCAGGCCGCGCGCTACGACACCGGCGTCGAAGCGAAAAAAATCCTCGACATCGACACCGTGCTCGACGCCGCGCGCCAGGCCAAAGCCAACGGCGCCACGCGTTTCTGCATGGGCGCCGCCTGGCGCAGCCCGAAAGAGCGCGACATGGAGAAGGTCGAAGAGATGGTGCGCGAAGTGAAAGCGCTGGGCATGGAAACCTGTGCCACGCTCGGCATGCTCGAAGAAGGACAGGCCGAGCAGCTCAAAAAAGCGGGCCTCGATTTTTACAACCACAACATCGACACCGCGCCCGATTTCTATAACAACGTCATCTCGACCCGCGAATACCAGGACCGCCTCGATACGCTGGGCCGCGTGCGCCAGGCCGGGCTGAAAGTCTGCTGCGGCGGCATCGTCGGCATGGGAGAAACGCGCGAGCAGCGCGCCGGCCTGATCGCCCAGCTGGCGAACCTGAATCCGTATCCGGAATCGGTGCCGGTGAACCACCTGGTGCAGGTCGAAGGCACGCCGCTGCACGGGCTCGATCCGCTGGACCCGCTCGAATTCGTGCGCACCATTGCGGTGGCGCGCATCACGATGCCGGAAGCGCGCGTGCGCCTGTCGGCGGGCCGCCGCCAGCTCGGTGAAGCAGTGCAGGCGATGTGCTTCATGGCCGGCGCGAATTCGATTTTCTATGGCGACAAGCTGCTCACCACCGGTAATCCGGAAGCGGAAGACGACCGGGTTTTGCTGGCCAAACTGGGCCTGAAAACCCGTTCGGCGACGCTGGAGTCGGCACCCAAGGAAGCCTGCGGCTGCTGATTTTTTCAAGCCCGCGTCGCACCCGATCAATATTAAAAAGATAAAGCGAGACAACGCATGTTCACCAAAATCCTCATCGCCAACCGTGGCGAAATCGCCTGCCGTGTCGCCGCCACCGCGCGCCGCATGGGCATCCGCACTGTCGCGGTGTATTCGGAAGCGGACGCCGGTTCGAAACACGTTGCGGTCTGCGATGAGGCGGTGTTGATCGGGCCGGCCGCGGCCAAGGAAAGTTATTTGCGCGGCCAGAAAATCATCGAGGTGGCGAAAGCGACCGGCGCGCAGGCGATCCACCCGGGCTACGGTTTCCTCTCCGAGAACGCGGAATTCGCCGAAGCCTGCGAGCAGGCGGGCCTGGTGTTCATTGGCCCGCCGGGCTCCTCGATGCGCGCGATGGGATCGAAATCGGCCGCCAAGCAGCTGATGGAAGGCGCGAATGTGCCGCTGGTGCCGGGTTACCACGGCGAGAATCAAGACCCTGGATTCCTGAACGCGCAGGCCGACCGCATCGGCTATCCGGTGCTGCTGAAAGCCAGCGCCGGCGGCGGCGGCAAGGGCATGCGCGTGGTCGAGCGCAGCGAAGATTTTGTCGCGGCGCTGGCCTCGTGCAAGCGCGAAGCGATCAGCTCCTTCGGCGACGACAAGGTGCTGGTCGAAAAATACCTGACACGCCCGCGCCACATCGAAATCCAGGTGTTTGCCGACAAGCTGGGCAACTGCGTCTACCTGCACGAGCGCGACTGCTCGGTACAGCGCCGCCACCAGAAGGTGCTGGAAGAAGCGCCGGCGCCTGGCATGCCGCTTGATCGCCGCGCCGCGATGGGAGAGGCGGCGGTGGCCGCGGCGCGCGCCGTCGGCTATGTCGGCGCGGGCACCGTCGAATTCATCGCCAACCAGGACGGCTCGTTCTACTTCATGGAGATGAACACGCGCCTGCAAGTGGAACATCCGGTGACGGAAATGATCACCGGGACCGACCTGGTCGAGTGGCAGCTGCGCGTCGCCTTTGGCGAGCCGCTGCCTCAAAAACAATCGGAGCTGCGCATTCACGGGCACGCGATCGAGGCGCGCATCTATGCCGAGAATCCGGAGAAGGGTTTTCTGCCGTCGATCGGCACGCTGCGCCACATGGATACGCCCTGCGCCGTGAATTTCGAGCTCGGCGGCGTGGCCGGCGTGGAACCGGCCGCCGTGCGCATCGATTCGGGCGTGCGCGAGGGCGATGCGATTTCTCCGTTCTACGATCCGATGATCGCCAAGCTGATCGTCTGGGGCGTGGACCGCACGCAGGCGCTGGCACGCCTGTCGCAGGCGCTGAGCGAATTCCAGATCGTCGGCCTGGCGACCAACATCGCCTTTTTAAAACGCCTGGTCGAAGGCGAGGCGTTTTCGACCGCCGACCTGGATACGGGCCTGATCGAACGCAATGGTGCGACGCTGTTCCCGCCATCGAAGGCGGCGTCCGCCGGTGCGCTGGCGCTGGCGGCCGTGACGCTGATCGAATCCGAGAAGAGAAAATCGGCCGGCGCGTCGTCCAACGCAGCCGACCCCTGGGGCCAGGCGCAGGGCTGGCGTTTGAACGGCGACTACCGCCGCGTGCTCTCGTTCGGCGACGAATACGCATCCACCCTGGACGGCGGCGCCTACAAGGTGGGCGTGGTCTACCACCCGCAGGGCTGGGAGCTCGAGGTCGACGGCGTGAAGCAGCCTTTGATCGTCAGCGGCCATCAGGGCGCGACCTTGTCGGTGCGCCTCGGCGAGCAGTCGATGCACGGCAACGTGCGCCGCGACGGCGACCTGTTCCACGTCTTCACCAACGGCGAACATTTTACGTTGGCCTATAACGATCCGATGGCGCATGCCGGTGAGCTTGAGGCCGCGGGCGGACGCCTGACCGCGCCGATGCCGGGCAAGGTCGTCGCCGTGATGGTCGAGGGCGGCCAGACGGTGAAGAAGGGAGAGGCGCTCGTCATCATGGAAGCGATGAAGATGGAGCACACGATCGCCGCGCCCTCGGACGGTCTGGTCGAAGAAGTGCTGTACGCGGTCGGCGACCAGGTGGCGGACGGCGCTCCGCTGCTGGCTTTCAAGGCAGCCTGACGTGCGCGTCCTGCTGTACCGTGGCGATGGCCAGACCGGTCCCTGGGCCGAGGACCTGGCGCGCGCGCTTCCCGCCATCGACATCGTCGGCTGGCAAGAAGGCGATACGCTTCCCCCCTGCGACTACGCCGTGCTGTGGAATCCAGCACCGGGCCTGTTGCCGCAACTGGCATCGCTCAAGGCCGTGTTCCTGACCGGCGCGGGCGCGGATGCCGTTTTAAAATTCGGCGACGCGCTGCCGGATGTGCCGATCGTCCGCCTGGGCGACGCCGGCATGGCAGTACAAATGGCCGAATACGTGGCCTATGCGACGCTGCGTTATTTTCGCCGCTTCGACGAATACGAGGAGCAGGCGCGACACGGCCTGTGGGCGCCGCTGCCGGTGCATCCGAAGGAAGATTTTACGGTCGGCGTCATGGGGCTCGGCAAACTCGGCCTGCGTGTCGTGGAAACCATGCGCGGCTTCGGCTTTCCGGTGCGCGGCTGGAGCCGCACGGCCAGGGAGCTGCCGGGCGTCGACTGCTTCGCCGGCATGGAGCAGCTCGACGACTTTTTGAGCGGCACCCGCGTGCTGGTGTCGCTGCTGCCGCTGACGAATGAAACCAGCAACCTGCTCGACCGGCGCCGCCTGGCGACCCTGCCGCAAGGCGCCTATGTCATCAACGTCGGGCGCGGTGCCCAGGTGGCCGAGCCGGACCTGCTGGCCCTGATCCGCGCGGGCCACATCGCCGGCGCCACGCTCGACGTGTTCCGCAACGAACCGCTGCCCGCGCCCCACCCGTTCTGGGAAGAGCCGCGCATCACGATCACGCCGCATATCTCCGCGGTGACCGGGCTCCGTGAGGCCGCGTGCCAGATCGCTCAAAAAATCGCCGCCTTCGAGGCGAATGAACCGGTGGACGATATCGTCGACCGCAACCTGGGATACTGAGATGAACAATCAAGCCAGCCTGCCGAGGAAAGTCAAAGTTGTCGAAGTCGGTCCGCGCGACGGCCTGCAGAACGAAAAGGAAACGATCAGCGCGGAGGTGAAAATCGAACTGGTCGACCGTCTTTCACGCGCGGGTTTCAGCAACGTGGAAGCGGCCTCCTTCGTCTCGCCGAAATGGGTGCCGCAGATGGCGACCAGCGCCGAGGTGATGGCACGCATCACGCGCCTGCCGGGCACGATCTATTCGGCGCTCACGCCCAACATGCAGGGTTTTGAAGCGGCGCTGGCGAGTAAAGCCGACGAAGTGGTGATCTTCGGTTCGGCGTCGGAAGCCTTCTCGCAAAAGAACATCAACTGCTCGATCGCGGAATCGATCGCGCGCTTCGAGCCAGTCGCGAAAGCGGCCAAGGCGAACGGCCTGCGCCTGCGCGGCAGCATCAGCACGGCGTTTGGCTGCCCCTACCAGGGAGAGGTGCCTTTGGACGCTGTGGCCGACGTGGTGCGGCGCATGCGCGACCTCGGTTGCGACGAGATCGACATCGCCGACACCATCGGCGTGGCGACCGCGCGCAAGACGCAGGAAGTGATGCTGGCGGCCGCCCGCGAATTCCCGCTGCAGCAATTGAGCGGCCATTTCCACGATACCTACGGCCAGGCGCTGGCGAACATCTACGCCAGCCTGGAGGTGGGCGTGCAGATTTTCCACTCGTCGGTGTCGGGCCTGGGCGGCTGCCCGTACGCGAAAGGCGCGACCGGGAATGTGGCGACCGAGGATGTGCTGTACCTGCTGCATGGCCTCGGTATCGAGACCGGGATCGACCTCGACCAGGTGGTCGATGCGGGGCAGTTCATTTCGCAGCAGCTGGGGAGAAAGGGCGCGAGCCGCGCCGGGAATGCGATCGCGGCGAAACGCCTGGGGTGAACCACCGGGACGTCGGCGAATCAAACGCGTAGGGTGGACGGCTCTGCCGTCCACGCGGTGATCGTTAAAGGCTCCGTTGACGCGTTCGATGATCTTGCAGCTAACTATCGACGCGTGGACGGGAAACCCGTCCACCCTACGGAACCACCGCAGCGATTCGGCGTCGCCAACGAAAAAAGCCGACAACTTTCGCTGTCGGCTTTTCTCTTCATACTGGTCGGAGTACAAGGATTCGAACCTTGGACCCCCTGGTCCCAAACCAGGTGCGCTACCGGGCTGCGCTACACTCCGAAGACACGCATCATAGCGGTTGAGATCCAGTTGGTCAAGGTCGGGTTTTCGTTTTTTGGATTTTTCGTGCATCGGGATCGTGAATGGAGAGACTGGCAGCAGTGGGCGGCCTTGCTGTCGAGGCCGGGGCAGACGGGACCAGCCGGCGCATCGCGGCCGCGATCGCGCTCTCGCTGCTCGTGCATGCGCTGGTATTGAGCTTGCAGCGCAGCGAGCCGCAGCGCGCCAGCGCGCAGCCGCCGCGCCCGCTCGCCGTGCGCCTGCGCCCGCCTCCGCCGCCGCCCGCGCCACGCGTCGAGGAAGCGCCGGCGCCGCCAGTCACGCGCACCCCGCGCCCGGTGCGCCGCACGCAGCAACGCCCGCCGCACGCCGTGATCGCGGTCGATCCGGCCCGTGTGCAGAATCAGCCGGAGCCATTTACCGTGCAGCAGGCGCAGGAACCCGCGCCGGAACCGGACACGCCGCGCTTCGACCCCGAGGCCGCGCGCAAGATGGCGCGTTCGCTGGCGAACATGCGCGATCCGTCGAAGGAAGGCACGGCGGTCGGCCAGTTTCCCGACAAACCGCTCGAGACCGAAACCCGCGCCGCGCGGGCGATCGGGGCGGCGAAGCGGAGGGATTGCAAGGATGGCTTGCCGGGCGGCTTATTGGGACCGCTGCTGATCCTGGCGGACAAGAAGGATAGTGGGTGCAAGTGGTAGTAAACGGCCAGGGCCGGTAGTGCACCGTAGGGTGTGCACGCCCACGCGGATAATCAGCCGCAAGATCAGCGAGCCCGAAATCGGAGCCGACGCGTATCACCGCGTGGGCATGCCCATCCTACCCCTTGATCTGCAGCGCCCGCTCATACAGCGCATTCTTCTTGCGCCCGGTAATCTGCGCCGTCAGGTTCGCCGCCTGCTTGACGCTGCATTCGGCCAGCAGAATGTTCAAAATCCGCTCGGCCTCCACATCCTGCGCGTCGGTCTCGACCGTCGCGCCTTCGACCAGCACGACGAATTCGCCGCGCTCGCGGTGCTGGTCCGACTTGACCCAGGCCAGCGCCTCGCCTAATGGGCAGCGGTGGATTTCCTCGAACAATTTCGTCAGCTCGCGCGCAAAGACGACCTGGCGCGTCGGCTCGAACACGCTCATCAAGCCCTCCACGCAATCGACGATCCGGTGCGGCGCCTCATAAATGACGAGGGTCGCCGGTTCGCGCGCCAGTTCCAGCAATGCCGCTTCGCGCTGCTTCGATTTCGCCGGCAAGAAGCCGACAAAGTTGAAACGGTCGTTGACCAGGCCGGAAGCGGACAGCGCCGTCACCGAGGCCGAGGCGCCCGGCAGCGGGATCACGCGCAGGCCCGCGGCACGCACGGCGTCGACGATGCGTGCGCCCGGGTCGGACACGGCCGGCGTACCGGCGTCCGACACCAGGGCCACGCGCTCGCCGGCGCGCAGGCGCGCGACCAGTTTATCGGCCGCTTCGCGCTCATTGTGCTGGTGCGCGGCGACCATCTGCTTGTTCAAGCCGTAACGGGTGAGCAGGGCACCGGTTTTCCGCGTATCCTCACAGGCGACCACGTCGGCCAGCGCCAGCAGGTGCAGCGCGCGCAGCGTGATGTCGGTGGCGTTTCCAATGGGTGTGGCCACCACGTACAATGTTGCTGTAGGATAAGACTGTTGAGCTGCCTCGGCCATCACGGGGAGCTGGGCGATATCGATGGACTGGTTGTCGGTCATGTTGAGGATAGGATGCTCATTAAAAGTCTGAAAGGCGTCATTGCCACCGCCGTTGCCGGCGCGATTGCTGGGCTGGTTGCCGGTTGCGGAAGCACGCCCTTGCCGCCCGATCGGGGTTGCGGCGTACCGGGCGGATTGTGCGCGCCCATCGAACCAAACACAAGTGCGCTCCCGCCTGCGCCGCCGCCGCCGCCGCAGGAACGGCCCGCTTCTGAAACGCGTACCTCGCCGGTGGAAATGTATCCGGGAACGGGCGCGCCGCAGTCGCAGGCCCAGCCCGCGGGCGGCACGGCGCGCATCGCCCTGCTGCTGCCGCTGCAGTCGCCCGGCCTTGGCCAGGCCGCCGAGGCCGTGCGCGCAGGCTTCATGGCCGGCCAGGAACGCGACGGCGCCGGCATCGAAGTCAATGTCATCCCGAGCGGCGAATCTCCCGAATCCACGCTGCAAGCCTATGCCCGCGCGGCCGAACGGAACGACATCATCGTCGGCCCGCTGGCGCGCTCGAGCGTGGCGGCGCTCGTCACCGGCAATGCCGTCACCAGGCCGACGATTGTCCTGAACCATCCGCAGACCGCCGGCCCGCTGCCGCCGCAGGTGCTGGTGCTCGGCTTGTCGCTGGAAGAAGAAGCGCGGCAAGTGGCCGAGTGGGCCGCACAGGAACATCCGACCGGCCGCGCACTGGTGCTGAACAGCAAAGTCGCCTGGCAGCAGCGCGCCGCCGGCGCGTTTGCGGCGCGCTGGACACGGCTGGGCCACAACAACGCCAGTGTCGAACTGCCGATCAACGACGGGTATGTCGATGCGAACGCCCTGTCCGAGCTGCGCTCGCGCCTCGCGATCGACCGTCCCGAACTGGTCTTCGCCGCGCTCGACGCCGGCACCCTGCGCCAGGTGCGCAGTTCGCTCGGCACCTCGCTGCCCACCTATGCGCTTTCGGCGGCCAATCCGGGCCGCTCGCCTGGCCTGTCGGTGCCGGAACTCGATGGCGTGCGCCTGGTCGACCTGCCCTGGACCATCCAGCCGGACCACCCGGCGGTGATGATGTACCCGCGTCCGGTCGACAGCGATTCGCTCGACATGCAGCGCCTGTATGCGCTCGGCATCGATGCCTTCCAGGTAGCGCGCACGCTCGTCCAGCAGCCGGGATCGGACTTCGAGATCGATGGCGTGACCGGGCGCCTGTCGGTACGCCGGAACAATGGCGCCTGGTCGCTGCGGCGCGATGAAGCGGCCGCCGTCTACCGCGACGGCGTCGGTTACGAAGCGGTGGCCAATAAATGAGATGGAACAAGTGAGATGGGCACATCGGGCCTGTCGGAGAAGCAGGCGCAAGGCCGCGACTGGGAGCAAACGGCCCTGCGCTACCTGCGCCGCCACGGCCTGGTCCTGGTCGAAGCCAATTTCACGTGTAAAGGCGGGGAAATCGACCTGATCATGCGCGACGGCGAGTCGCTCGTGTTCGTCGAAGTGCGCCAGCGCGCCGACAAGCGGCATGGCGGGGCCGCCGCCAGCATCACCCCGACTAAAATCCGCAGGCTGATCCGCGCCGCCCAGGTCTACCTGCAGCGCCTGCCCACTGTGCCGCCATGCCGTTTCGACGTCGTCGCCATCGATGGCGACCAGCTCGAGTGGCTACGCGACGCAATTCAAGCGTGACAAGCACCCTGGCAGTTGTAAGCAAACTTTACATTGCTTTGCCGCCCGGACTCCCTACTACACTATAATCGTCGGCTATGAATACTCAACGCATCCTCGCTCACTTCCAGGAGAGCGCCGACCTGAAATTGCAGTCGGCCGCGGCTCTTTCGCTCCCCATCTCGCAGGCGATCGAACTGATGTTCGCCGCCCTGTCCAACGGCAACAAGATCCTGGCCTGCGGTAACGGCGGTTCGGCCGCCGACTGCCAGCACTTCGCCGCCGAACTGGTGGGCCGCTTCGAGCGCGAGCGCTTTCCGCTGCCCGCCATTTCGCTGACCACCGACACCTCGATCCTGACCGCCGTCGCCAACGATTACAGCTACCGCGAGATCTTCTCGAAGCAGGTGCAAGCCTTCGGCCAGGCCGGCGACGTCCTGCTGGCGATCTCGACCTCCGGCAATTCGGCCAACGTGCTGGCCGCCGTCGAAGCCGCGCTCGAGCGCGAAATGCGCGTGGTCGCCTTCACCGGCAAGGACGGCGGCGCGCTGGCGAAATTGCTGACCGACGCCGACGTCCACATCAACGTGCCGCACAACCGTACCGCGCGCATCCAGGAAGTCCACCTGGTGGCGATTCACGCTATTTGCGACGGCATCGACGTCGCGCTTTTCGGAGGAGACGAGAATGAATAAACCCGGCCTGAACGGTTCCCTGGCAAAAGCCGTCCTGTGTGCAGCCCTGATCGGCTCGCTGCAGGGCTGCGTACCGCTGGTCATCGGCGGCGCCGCGATGGGTGCGGCCGCCAGCATGGACCGCCGCACCCTGGGCGCGCAGACCGAGGACAAGTCGATCACCGTGAAGGCCGAGGTGCAGGTGCCGAAGCTGGTCGGCGACGCCGGCCACGTGAACATCGCCAGCTATAACCGCAAGGTGCTGCTGACCGGCGAAGTGCGCGACGAAGCGATGAAGGCGGCAGTCGAGCGTGAAGTGCGCGGCATCGAGAATGTCGTTACCGTCATCAACGAACTGGTCGTCTCCGGGCCGTCGAGCTATACCTCGCGCTCGTCGGACGCCATCATCACCGGCAACGTCAAGGGCAGCCTGGTCGAAATGAAAACGATCTCGGCCACCTCGTTCAAGGTCGTCACCGAGCGCGGCACCGTCTACCTGATGGGCCGCGTGACCCAGCGCGAAGGCGATCTCGCCGCGAACATCGCCAAGAGCGTCTCGGGCGTGCAAAAAGTGGTCAAGATCTTCGAGTACCTCAGCGAAGAAGAACTGCGCGCGCAGTATCCGAAGACCTCGTCGGTCGCCCTGTAATCCCGGCGGGGCCCCGGTCCCGCTGTTCCTTTTGCCTGCGCCATGACCGCACCTCGCCGTTCCTGGATCAAACCCGCCGCCATCGGCGCCCTCGTGCTCGCGCTGGCGGGTATCGGCTACACGACCCTGGCGCATGGCGAAAAGGCGCCCGACGTCACCTTCATCAGCATCGCCGGCGACAAGGTCAGTACGGCGAACCTGCGCGGCAAGGTCGTGATGGTCAATTTTTGGGCAACCTCGTGCACGACCTGCGTCCACGAGATGCCGGCCATGGTCGACACCTATAACAAGTTCAAGGGGCAAGGCCTGGAATTCGTCGCCGTGGCCATGCAATACGACCCGCCGAACTACGTCGTCAATTTCACCGAGACGCGCAAACTTCCCTTCATCGTCGCCCTCGACTCGGGCGGGGATATCGCCAAGTCCTTTGGCGACGTGACCATGACCCCCACCACCTTCGTCATCGGCAAGGATGGCAGCATCCTCAAGCGCTATGTCGGCGAACCCGATTTTGCATCCCTGCACGCCCTGCTGCAAAAGGCGCTGACCGCCGGTTAGGCCTGTTTGCAGCCGTACTCGCCTTGCCGCGCTGGCGGTCTGTCATTACACTGGCTTGCAGGCATGGCAGCCTCCGGCGAGCGGCACGAATGCTACAGCACGCCTGACTTAGCTCAAGTCCGCGTCGCCGGAACGGGCCAAGCTTGATGCATTCGCTGGCCACCAGGACAAGGCCATGCGCGCAAAGGAGATGCGATGGGTCATCTATTTCGTCGGATGGGCATAGTCGCCGCGCTGCTCGCGCTGGCCGCCTGCGCCGGGCCGCGGCCGCAGGCGGTTGCGGTGCTGCATTACCAGCATGTCGCGAACGCCCACGAAATCCGTTTCACGAATCCGATTCCGCTGTCGGCGGCGCTGTACCGCGTCGGTTATCTGTCGCCCGTCGATTCGCAGGGTTTCTGGGCCATCTTCGTGCTGTGCAATATCGACGTCAACGAACGCGCGCAGCGCGGTTTTCACTACAGCGTGAATAATTTTCGCGTCAGCCACGAAGGGAAAGAGTTCGGCGGCCTGCCGCCCTATTCCCTGCGCTACCAGGGCCAGGTCGACCTGAACAATGGAGGCGACACCATGCCGATCCTCGACGCCATCGCCGCCGAAATCCAGGAAGGACCGCCCGAGCAGATTTTTCACAGCGGCTTCTATCCCGACCTGAACTACCGCTTCGCCATCTTCGTGCCGAAGGCGCTTGCCAACTACACGGGCGAGCAATTGACGCTCACCTATCAAGGCCAGCCGGCTATCCTGGTCGGCAACGGCAAATCGCCGTCGGACCTGCATGCCGTCGGCGGGACCGCGGCGGGCGTAGCGGCAGCCTGCGTGCCACCACCCTAAGAGCGTGTGAAAAAATCGCCATGGCAGCGTTGCATCGTCTCGCCGTACCCTCGTACTGTCTTCGACGACGCGCCTTGCCCTGACGATTTTTTCACACGCTCCAAGCGTTCAGCTCACTTGGGGTACAGGATCATTTGCGTGCAGCGGAACAGGGCAATCGTCTTGCCGTTGGCCTTGTCCGTCACTTTTACATCCCACACCTGGGTCGTGCGTCCCATGTGCACGACGCTCGCCACCGCCACGATCGCTCCTTCGCGCGCGGTGCTGAAATGGTTCGATTTCAGTTCGATCGTCGTAAAACTCTGCGCGCCTTCGGGCAGGTTGGCAACGCAGGCATAGCCGGCCGCAGTGTCGGCCAGGGTCACCACGCCGCCCGCGTGCAGGTAGCCGTTCGGCGCCAGGTGATGCGGCTTGATCGGCAATTGCGCGGTGAGGGTCTGGTGGCCGAGTTCGACGATCTCGATGCCGAGGTAGCCGGGCAGCTTGCCGATGCCGCGCTCGTTGAAACTTTCCAGGGTGTGTTGGTTACTCATCTTCGGTTTATTCGTTGTGGATTGGGTATCGTACACCGGGCGCCCAACGGTTGCCGGCTACCGCCAATAACCACTGCGGCTCGGCCGACGGTCGTAGCGTGGGCACTCGTGCCCACGGGAAGGCGGCAATGTGTTTGCGGAATTAAGGCCGCGGAGTCATCATTCCGACGGGTATCGAATAGCGCACCACAGCATCCAAACATGGGCAACACCGTGCAAAGTTCCGCGTGGGCACGGAGCGCCCACCCTACGCCCTGCGCTTCGGTTTTGTGGTACTCCCACCCTGCCGCTTGCGCGTGGCCGCATTCTGCTGCTGCAGCAACGAATCGACCCGCTCCGACGCCTCGCGCGCCAGTTGCTGGGCTTCCTCGATGCTGGGGAAGAAATCCGGCGCCCGATACCCGAGCCAGGCGTAAGCCGAATACATGCGGCAGGTGTCTTCCACTTCCTGCAGGTTTTTCCACTGCAGCCCGTCCGGATGCGGCGTGAGGCGCGAAATCTTCTTCTTTGCCAGCGACAGGGCCCAGTGTTCCCAGGCGCTTTGCAGCATCGGCACCCGGCTCGAAATCGGCACCAGAGAGAGCATGAATTTTTCGGCCACCGACAAGTCGAGGGTGTCGAGCCACTCGGCGCGTTCGTTCTGGTCTTCCGTGATGCGCGGATAGAAAAAGCCGTCCGGCACGTCGATGTTGTGCACGAAGCGGCGCAGCAGTTTTACCAGCGACGTTTCTCCCGTCACCGACGAGATTCGGTGCAATTGTTCGAGCGAGGGAGCCACGGCAAAGCCGCTGGCCGGCACCGGCGGGATTTTCTCTTTCATCAGGGCGCGCATGACTTCGTGCGTGTCGTCGTCATAGCCGGCCACAAAACCTTCTTCGTGCACGCCGAAGCGGCCCGCGCGGCCGGCGATCTGCTTGGCCAGCGCCGCCGAGATCTCTTCCTCCTCGACCCCGTTGTATTTGACGGCGGTCGTCATCACGATGCGCGCGATCGGCATGTTCAGGCCCATGGCCAGCGCATCGGTGCCGACCACGATGTCGGCCTGCCCTTCCCTGAAACGTTCGGCCTGGGCGCGGCGCACTTCCGGCGACAGGTTGCCGTAGACGGTCGCCACCGATAAACCCTTCTCGGTGATCATGTCGCGCCACATCAGCACGTCCCGCCGGGAAAAGGCGATGACGGCGTCGCCACGGCGCAGGTTCGACAGTTTGCGCACCGGCCCCGGCTCCATCGCCAGCGGCGCCATGCGCTTTAATATGTGCACCTCGAGCGGCACTTCCAGGCGCTCGGCCAGCGCCTCGATCGCGCGCCGCGCTTCGGGCGCGCCGACCAGGTACACGGTGGACGCCGGCGCGCCGCAGACGGCGGCGGTCCAGGCGGCGCCGCGGTCGCGGTCGGCCAGCATCTGGATCTCGTCGATCACGGCGACCTCGATCGGCGTTCGGCTGTCCAGCATCTCGACGGTGCTGGCCACGTGGGTGCTGCCTTCGGCGATGCGCCGTTCCTCGCCCGTGATCAGGCTCACTTTGATCGGCTCGCCAAGGGGGCGCGCCGCCTGCAGGCGTTCGTAGTTTTCCAGCGCCAGCAAACGCAGCGGGGCGAGATAAGCGCCGCTGCCCGCTTTCGCCAGCGCTTCCATCGCGCGGTGGGTTTTACCGGAATTCGTGGGGCCGAGCAGCGCGATAAACTTTCTCTGCATGCGGCTGGCCACCTCGAAGGATTCCGGGTATTCGGCGAGGTTGATGCTTTCCTTGGTGCGCGCGGCATGCCGCTCTTCCTGGTCGCGCTCGATCGCGTGCTCGACGCGCTGGCGGATGCGCTCGAACACGTAGTCGGCCGGCTCCGAGGTTTCCAGCTCATCCAGCACGCCGAGGAAGGCGCGCGGATCGAAGCCGGCGTCGTCGGCCTGCTCGGCGATGTCGCGCACGAACTCCTCGGCATCGAGCTGCAGTTCGGCCAGGGCCTTGTCGCCGGTGCGCTCCTCGATCAGTTCACGGCGCGCGATCAGGTCCAGCTTGCGCCATTTGCTCGGCTTGGCCAGCACGCCGCGCGTCGGCACCAGCGCGTAGGGCACGCGCAGGCCCTCGTAGCGCACTTCTCCGGAAAAGCGCAGGAAGACCCGCCCTTCCATTTTCACGAGTTCGATGCCGCGCTCGGCGAGGCCCAGTTCGCGTTCGAGGAAAGCGTCCTCGTCGCCCGTATCGTTGTCGGAAGCGTCGTAGCGTGGATGGCTCATGTGTGTGAAGATGATGTCTGGTTGCCATCACTATAGCGCGGATGGCAAACGCGCCCTGTTCCAGTGCGGCTCACTGGATACCGCACGGTCGACATACGGCCGGCACTGGGGCGCCGTTCCACGCGGGCATGCCCGCCCTACGGTGCGCCAGCGTCGTCATTGTTGCTCGAGACCGCTGTGTAAGGTAGGGCAGGCATGCCCGCGCGTCGGCCTCAAGAACAAAGGCCGCTCCGATGTGAATCGAAGCGGCCTTCTTCACTGAACGGCATTTGCCTCCGCGGAGGCCGTTCCTGTTTGCGCCGACGGGCTTGGGCGCTTACGCCGCCACGCCCGCGTTGTGCGCCTGCTGGTCCGCGTGGTACGAGGAACGCACCATCGCGCCGACCGCCGCGTGGACAAAACCCATCTCGTAGGCGGCTTCCTCGAATTTTTTGAACTGGTCCGGGTGCACGTAGCGGCGCACCGGCAGGTGCGAGTTCGACGGCGCCAGGTACTGGCCGATGGTCAGCATCTCGACGTTGTGCTCGCGCATGTCGCGCATCACCTGCAGGATCTCTTCATCGGTTTCGCCGAGGCCGACCATGATGCCGGACTTCGTGACCGCGTTCGGATACAGCGCTTTAAAATCGCGCAGGAGTTCCAGCGAGTGCTTGTAGTCGGCGCCCGGACGGGCTTCCTTGTACAGGCGCGGCACGGTTTCCAGGTTGTGGTTCATCACGTCCGGCAAGCCGTCGGCGAAGATCGCCAGCGCCTTGGCCAGGCGGCCGCGGAAGTCGGGCACCAGCACTTCGATCTTGGTGTTCGGCGACAGGGCGCGCGTCTTGCTGATGCAGTCGACGAAGTGGCCGGCGCCGCCGTCCCTCAGGTCGTCGCGGTCAACCGAGGTGATCACGACATACGACAGGCGCAGGTCGGAGATGGTCTTGGCCAGGTTGCCCGGCTCGTTGACGTCGAGCGGGTCCGGGCGGCCGTGGCCGACGTCGCAGAACGGGCAGCGGCGCGTGCACTTGTCGCCCATGATCATGAAGGTCGCGGTGCCCTTGCCGAAGCATTCGCCGATGTTCGGGCAGCTCGCTTCTTCGCACACGGTGACCAGGTTGTTCGCGCGCAGGATGTCCTTGATCTCGTAGAAGCGCGAGGAAGCAGTGGCTGCTTTCACGCGGATCCAGTCCGGCTTTTTCAGGCGCTCGCCATCGGCGATCGGCACGATCTTGATCGGGATGCGCGAAGTTTTATTGGCACCCTTTTGCTTGTCGGTGGCGTTGTAGGCGGGATTCAGACCGGTATCGGTGTCGGTAGTCATGTCGCTCTAGCCCAGGCGGGCTTCAGTTGGTTTGTTCGGTTCGGAGGTCGAGGCCAGGTGGCGCACGAGGGCTTGCGCCAATGCGTCCTGCACGTCCGGCAGCGGCGCCTCGACGCCCATGGTGCGCATGTCGACGGTGGAGAGGCCGGCATAGCCGCAGGGGTTAATCCACGAAAACGGAGATAAATCCATCGCCACGTTCAGCGAGACCCCGTGATAAGTGCAGCCATTGCCGCGCACTTTCAATCCAAGCGCGGCAATCTTCGCGCCGCGGCGCGGGCCGTCAGCAATATAAATGCCGGGCGCGCCGGCAACGCGTTCACCGCCGAGATTATACGCCGCCAGCACGTCGATGACCGCCTGTTCGATTTTTTCCACAAACTGCCGGGCATACAGCTTGCCGCCCGGTTTGTTGCGTCGTAAATCCATCAGCAGGTAAATGACGACCTGGCCGGGACCATGATAGGTCACTTCTCCGCCGCGGTCGGTCTGCACCACGGGAATGGCGTGGGCCGGCACGCCGGGGCCGGCCAGCACGTGGCCGCGGTCGGCACCCAGGCCGAGCGTGAAGACGGGCGGATGCTCGACGATCCAGAGTTCGTCCGGCGTGTCGGGCGTGCGGGCGTCGGTAAACGCGCGCATCGCGGCAAACACGGGTTCGTAGTCGGCGCGGCCCAGGTCGCGGATGAGCGGACTGGCGGGGCGGGTGGGGTGCATGGGATCCGGTCGGAAGGTGGACAGCCCCGTCATTATATGCCAGTGCCGACGGCCTTGCCCGGCCGCCCCCAGCCTTTGCCGGCCGGAAAAAGCATTACATGACGATCTTGACCATCGGGTGAGCCGACAGCGCGCGGTACAGGTCGTCGAGCTGGGCGCGGCTGGTGGCGCGCACGGTGCAGGTCAGGCCCGTGTAGTTGCCCTGGCCGGAAGGACGCACTTCCATGCGGCCATGGTGGAAGGTCGGGTCGAAGCCGGTGACCACCTCGACGATCGTGGTGGAGAAGGCCTCGTGCGTCGGGCCCATCACCTTGATCGGGAAGTCGCTCGGGTATTCAATGAGGGATTCTTTGGGGTCCATGATGGCTCCTGTGCAAAACGCCATTGTAGCTAATGCGCGCCCGCGGCGTGAGTGGCGGCAGCAAAGACCGCGACGGTGCCCCCTTGTGCTGGAGCACCGCCCCCCCGTCAACGCTCCATCTGGCGTTCCCCGCTCCGCTCGCGGTGGTGCGGATTGTCACGGTGCGGCGCCGGCTGCGCGGCGGGCTGGGGGGCGGCCGCCGCGGGGGCGGGGGTCGGCATGGCGCGTTGCGGCGGCGGCGCGACTGCCGTGACGTTTGGCCGCGCCATCTGGGCTTGCGCTTGAGCCTGTGCTTGAGCCTGGGCCTGGGCCTGGGCTTGCGCCTGTGCCAGGGCTTGAGCGTGCGCCCGCGCGGCAGCAGCTTCGACCGCTCCCGCCATCGCGCCACGGTGTTCGAACGGTTGCGCCGCTGGCTGCGGCTGCGGTTGCGGCTGCGGTTGCGGTTGCGCCTGCGCCGCGTCGCGGCGTTGCTGGAACCCACGCTGGCGCCGGCCCTCCTCGAAGGCTTCGCGACCCTCGCGGCCCTCGCGGCCGTCGCGTCCACGCCAGTCGCGCTGCGCGTTCGGCGCCGGCGCCGGCGCGGTCGTGATCACGCCGGGCTGGCGCACGAAGCCGGCCTGGGGCGGAGCCTGCACCACGGGCGGCGCCGTCGTCACCGTTGCCGGCTGCGCCTGCGCGGCGGGTGCCGGCGCGGCAGGGCGCTCATCGCGTCCTGCCTGGCGGCCATCGCGGCGCCAGGCATCCCGGGGGGAGCCATCGCGGGGGGAACCGTCATTATCGCGCCTGCCGTCCGGGCGGCCATCGCCATCCCGGTCGCGCCGTTCCCAATTGCCGCCGTCGGCGCGGCGCTGGTCGCCCTGGCTACGCTCGCGCCAGCTACGTGGCACCGGCGGCTGGGCCGCGGGCGCGCCCTGCCAGTTCGCCGGCGGTTTTAGCCGCGGGTCGTGCGTGACCACGACTTCGCCGCGCTGGCCGAAGCGGTCCTGCGGCACCACGGTCAGGCCGCGCTGGCGGTAATCCGGCGTGCCGTCATGGCGGCCGTCATGCCTGCCATCGCGCCTGCCGTCATGGCGGCCATCGTGCGCGTTCAGGCGCCTTAAATGATTGTCCGACACGCGGTAGCCGGGCACGAAGCGGTCGTAGGGCGACAATGGATACCAGCCCTGCGCCACCGACGAGCCGGCATTGATGCTCCAGCCGGCGCCGCCGACCCAGCCGACCAGGGCCGGCGCCCAGACCGGGTGGCGCTCCAGCCGTCCCGGCGCCCAGGCCCAGCGGTTGCCCAGCTGGACCCAGCGGCCATAGTGGAAGGGTGCATAGCCCCAGGGCGCGTTGTCGACCCAGGTCCAGCCCCAGGGGGCGATCCAGGTCCAGCGGCCGTCGCGGTAGGGCACCCAGCTCGAGGCGACCGCGGGCAACCACACGCTGCCGTATTCGCTGTCTTCGCGCCAGCTGCCGTAGCGGTCGAGGTCTTCATAGCCGGTCACCTCGTCCGGCACGTAGCGGGTGGCGCGCACGGCGTCGGTGGCGCGGTCGCGCACCAGCGCCCAGTCGTCGAAGGCATCGCGCGTCGCCTGCGTCATGCGTAGTTCAATGCCCTGAATCTCGGCGCTGCGTCCGCTGCGCACGGTGAGCCTTTCGCCGCCGCCTTCGACCACGGCGACGCCGTCGAACACGCGGATGCTGCTGGTGTCGCGCACCCGCTCGGCGTCGACCCGCACACGTCCCGGCTGCTGGAGCAGCACGCGCGCCTGCGGCGTGGTGATCTCGAAACCGCCCGCCACTTCCGCGCTGACGACGCGCACGCTGGCGCTGCCGTAGTGAAGGCGCAGGCGCAGCTTGTCGTCGTCGAGCTGCACGACTTCCAGCGCGCTGTCGCCGTCGAGGCGGATCGCGGTCGAGCCGATCCGCAGTTCGGTGCGCGCGCCGGGCGCGGTGGAGATGGTCTGGTTCGAGGTGACCGGCCAGTTCACCAGCGCGGTATTGGCGGCATCGCCGGCGCTGCTGATGCTGACTTGCCCTTGCGTCAGGGCGACGCGGCCGACGCGCGCCGGGGGATCGTCGTCCGCCAGCGCCAGGGTGGAACAGACCGCCAGCGCCAGCAGCGTTGCGGACTTCAATAAACGGAAGGTCATCATGGACTCCTGGCGGTGGGAACGGAATGCGTCGACCTGATTACACCGCAAGCGGGGAGGCCACGCCAATCGGAATTACAGACGGTTGCAAATGCTGCACAACCGAAACACAGCGTCACTTCAGGCGCTGCGCTTTACAAAAAACAGCATCGAACCGACCACCACCAGCACCGCGCCAAAAAAGCGGTTCTGGATACGCATCGCGCGCGGATCGCGGAACAGTCTCTGCATCGAGGAGGCCAGCGACGCATAGCCGTGCATGACGAGGCTGTCGATGGTGACCATCGTGACGCCCAAAATGAACAGTTGCGGCAGCAGCGGGGCATCTTTCGAAATGAATTGCGGCAGCACCGCGACCATGAAGATGATGCCCTTCGGATTGGTGGCATTCGTCAGGAAGCCGGTCAGCACGCGCTTGCCGAAAGGCGGGTGGGCGGCGAGGCCGGCGCTGCTGGCCAGCGGACCGGACGCGTCCTTCGAGCGCCACTGCGAGACGCCCAGATAAATCAGGTAGAGCGCGCCGACCACTTTCACGACGAAAAACGCGGTGGGCGAGGCGAGCAGCAGGGAGCCGACGCCGGCGCCGGCGATCGCCAGCACCAGGATCAGGCCGCATTGCAGGCCGAGCACGGTGGCGCTGGCCTTTTTGACGCCATAGGCGAGGCCGTGCGACATCGACAGCACGGCGCCGGACCCGGGAGAAATGGCAATCACGGTGCCGGCGATGACGAAGGCGATCCAGGTGGCGAAAGGCATGGGGAAACTCGGGAAACGGGAAGACGAAAAACGGGAAGAGGCCGGATGGCGCGCGGCGGCGCCATGCCGGATGCCCAGGGGGCGGTCTGGTTTACTTCTTGCGCGGGTTGACTGCCGACTTCAGGGTAGCGCCAGCCGAAAAACGTGGCGTCTTCGACGCGCCGATCTTGATGACTTCGCCCGTTGCCGGGTTGCGGCCCTTGCGCGCTGCGCGCTTGGTCACCGAGAAGGTGCCGAAGCCGGTGATGCCGACCGTGTCGCCTTTTTTCAGACGCTCGGTGATGATCTCGAGGATCGTGTTGACCGCGCTGTTGGCCGCGGTACCGGACATTTCGGTACGCTTGGCAAATTCCGCGATCAGTTCGCCTTTTTTCATGGTGCCTCCGGGGGTTAAAGAGCGGAAAGAGTAGCACAAATGTTTGCCATCTGTAACTTTCTCGCTGCCCAACAACCCGCTGTGGCGCCGCTGCCCGGTTTTCCGGGCATTTCAAGGCGCGCCCGTCAGAGCAGGCCCGGTTCGACGCCGGCCGCTGCCAGGCGGGTGCGCAGTGCGGCGTTGATCAGGGTCTGGTAGCCGGTACCGCAACGCTCGGACAGGTTGCGGAATTCGTCGAGCACCTCGTCGTCGAGGTAGATCGTGATGCGGGTCTTGCGTTTCGGCGGGCGCGTGCGGCGTATCGGGGTGGCGGTCTTGCTTGTGCTGGTGCTGGTGCTGGTGGTCGGTGTCATCTCAGGTCTCCGTCGGCGAGGCGAGGCTGGCGTACCGCAAGCCTTCGATACTGACTATACGTATGTCCAGTCCGCCGGTCCGGCGAAAGCGACGAGTTGCAGTTTTCCGGGCCTGAAGCGCAATTTCCCGCGCTGAACCGTGTGCCTGCGCTTCCCGGTGCTCGGTTAAGATGCTGCCACATTGATAATTTCGGGAGTGGTCCATGGCTGCAGGCAGTTTGCTCGCATTACTCGACGACATCGCCAGCGTCCTCGACGACGTGACGCTGATGAGCAAGGTGGCGGCCAAGAAAACGGCCGGCGTGCTCGGCGACGATCTCGCGCTCAATGCGCAGCAGGTGTCCGGCGTGCATGCGGAGCGCGAACTGCCGGTGGTCTGGGCCGTGTGCAAGGGCTCGCTGGTGAACAAGGCGATCCTGGTGCCTGCTGCCCTGCTGATCTCGGCCTTCGTTCCCTGGCTGATCGTTCCGCTCCTGATGCTCGGCGGCGCCTTCCTCTGCTTCGAGGGTTTTGAAAAACTGGCCCATAAATTCCTGCACAGCCCGGAAGAAGACGCGGCCAACGAGGAACGCCTGGCCAACGCCCTGGCCGACGACAAGGTCGACCTGTGCGAAGTCGAGAAGGACAAAATCAAGGGCGCGATCCGCACCGATTTCATTTTGTCGGCCGAGATCATCGTCATTGCGCTGGGCACTGTGTCCGCGATGCCCTTCCTGCAGCAATTGTCGGTGCTGGTGATCATCGCGCTGGTGATGACGCTCGGCGTGTATGGCCTGGTGGCCGGCATCGTGAAAATCGACGACGCCGGCCTGTATTTAAGCAAGAAGTCGGGCGCCTTCGCGCGCGGCCTGGGACGCTTCCTGCTCGCCGCCGCGCCGCGCCTGATGAAACTGCTGACCGTGCTCGGCACGATCGCCATGTTCATGGTCGGCGGCGGCATCATCGGCCACAACTGGGCGCCGCTGCACCATTTCGCCGAATCCGCCGCCGAGCGCATGGGAGACGTGCCGGTCGTCGGCAGCCTGCTGCACGCGATCACGCCGACCGTCATCGACGCCCTGGCCGGCGTACTGGTCGGCGCGCTGGTGCTGCTGGCGGTGACGATCGTAAACAAGCTGCGCGGCAAGAAGGCGACGGCCGCGGCCCACTAGCAGGAGGATGGCGCCGGCCGGCGCCGGAACGACGCGCCCCGAGCGATTCCGGGCGCGTTTTTTATTGGCTCAGCCGCCCGCGACGAAATTCTCGCGGCGCCCGGCCGCCACCGCATCGCGCACGGCCCAGGCCAGCGACAGCACGGACATGCACGTCAGCACCCAGCTGGCCCAGCCGTAATCGACCCGCACCAGCCCCGTCCGACCGGTATGCCACCACGCCAGCGCATACGCGACCAGGGTGATCAGGACCCCGAGGTTGATGAACAGCAGCAAGTGCAGGACGCGCTCGGGCACCGGCAGGATGCGCGTATCTCCCTCCACGATGACGTCGCGCGCCGAGACGATTACCTCGCCCAGCAACAGTGCGGCGATCCACCAGACCCAGGCCCCATGCCACTCGTTCCAGGCCAGCGATGCAAACACGCAGGCGAAGATCGCTTCGCGCGCGGCATGCAGCGACTCTTCGCGCGTGGCGTCGCCGCGCCCGGGCAGTTTCGCCAGCAGCTCGTGGTTGACGACGATGTCGAGAAAGCCCAGCACGCCGTGCAACAGCAGGACGTAGACATAGGGCGGCATGTTTTTGCTGCCTGCTCTAGACTAGTCCCGGAACCTAATCCCGGCGCAGTACGATAGCGCCCAGCGCCAGCCCCACGGCAAAGGCGGCATACACACCGGCCAGCGATTTTTTCGACAGGCGCTTTTCGTAACCGGGTTTCAGGCGCTGGGGGGTGAGCTGGTAGTCGGCGAAGCAGGCAAGCGCCGAGGTGGCGGCGGAGGCGGCCAGCGTCACCCGCAAATCCCTGTGGTCGAGTTTTTCTCCGGCCAGCTTTTCGAACAGCACCGACCAGAAGGTGGCGCTGAGGTGGTGGATGGCGTAGCCGGTGAGCGTGTATTTCAGCGAAAAGCCATCGTGGCCGGCCGCTTCGTCGCCCCAGATCCAGTGGCTGACGGCATTCGTCGGCGCGTAGGCACTGCCGGCCTCGGCGCGCCCGAGCAGGGCCAGCGCGGCGGTCGAGACGATGCTGGAAGCGGCGCCGCCGACCAGGCCGCGTTGCATGGATGTCGTCCAATCTGCCATATTGATAACCTCGTATCGGTGATCGGTGATCGGTGAAAGGAATTGCATGCGGATCTTGCTCACGGGCGCCAGCGGCTTCATCGGACAGCATCTGGTGCAGGCGCTGCTGGCCGACGGCCACCAGGTCGTGTGCGCGGTGCGCCACCCCGCCACGAGCGCCGATCCGCGCCTGAGCTACGTGCACGCTGACTTCGCCAACGATACCGACAAATCCGTTTGGCTGGCGCGCCTTAATGGGGCCGGTGCCGGGGTCGAGGCCGTGATCAATGCGGTCGGCATTTTCCGCGAATCGGGACTCCAGACCTTCGAGCGCCTGCATACGCTCAGCCCGCGCGCCCTGTTCGCCGCCTGCGCCGAATCCGATGACGTGCACATGGTGATCCAGGTATCGGCCCTGGGCGCCGACGACAAAGCGGACACGGCGTATCACTTGTCGAAAAAGGCGGCCGACGACTATCTCGCCACGCTGCCGCTGCGCGCGTACATCGTCCAGCCTTCTCTGGTCTACGGCAAGGAAGGCGCCAGCGCGGCCGTTTTCAAGACGCTGGCCAGCATGCCTTTGTCCGTGCGCTTCGGCAGCGGCCCGCAACTGGTGCAGCCGGTGCATATCGACGACGTGGTGGCCGCGATCATCGGCCTGCTGCGCCGGCGCCTGCCGCTCGCGCCCGGCGAACCGGCGCGGCGCGTGCCGCTGGTCGGGCCCGAAGCGCTGTCGTTCACCGATTACCTGGGACGCCTGCGCAGCGCGATGGGGCAGGGACGCCAGCTGGTCCTGACGCTGCCCGGTGGGCTGGCGCGCCTGCTGGCGAAGGCGGGGCGCTGGCTGCCGGGGGCCTTGCTCGACGAAGACGCGCTGCGCATGCTGGAGCGTGGCAACACGGGCGACGTGGCCCCCATCACGCAGCTGCTGGGCCGCGCGCCGACGCCGATCGCCGCTTTTATTACCGACCCGCGCGCCGAGCGCACGCTGGCCAAGCTCGGCTGGCTGCTGCCGATCCTGCGCTGGAGCATCGTCGCGGTCTGGATCGCCACGGCGCTCGTGTCCTTCGGCCTGTATCCGGTGCAGGCCAGTTACGATTTACTGGCGCGCAGCGGCATTCCGCCCTCCCTGCAGCCGCTGATGCTGTACGGGGCCGCGAGTTTCGACCTGCTGCTCGGGCTGGGGATCGCGTTCCTGCCGCGGCGGCGCTGGTTGTGGCGCGCACAACTGGCGCTGATCGGTTTTTACACGGTCGTGATAGCGTTCAAACTGCCTGAATTCCTTCTGCACCCCTACGGTCCGCTGACCAAGAACCTGCCCATGCTGGCCGCCATCTGGCTGTTGTACGAACTCGAGGACAAGTAAACATGGATTACGTCGTCGTGAAATGGCTGCACATCCTGTCGTCGACCTTCCTGTTCGGCACCGGCATCGGTTCGGCCTGGTACATGCTGTTCGCCAACATCAGCCGCGACGTGCGCGCCATCGCCGTGGTCAGCCGCAATGTCGTGATTGCCGACTGGATTTTTACCGCCACCACCGCCGTGATCCAGCCGGCCACCGGCTTTTATATGATCCACCTGGCCGGCTACCCCTTGCACAGCAAGTGGATCATGTGGTCGGTCGCCTTGTACGTGCTGGCCGGCGCCTGCTGGCTGCCCGTGGTCTGGATCCAGATGCGCCTGCGCGACCTGGCGGCCGAAGCGGCGCGTACCAATACGCCATTGCCGCCGCTGTACTGGCGTTACTTCAAGACCTGGTTCGCGCTGGGCGTGCCGGCCTTTGGCGCCTTTGTCGTGATCTTCTGGCTGATGGTGGCCAAGCCGGTGTAAGCGCCGCCAAGCGGAACCGGGCGGCGCGCCGGTCGCAGTAGAATGGACCGCATCCACTCTACCTACGGAGTACACGATGCGGGCTTACCAGATTCTGCCGGGCGATAACATCGACGGCTTGCAGTGCGTGAACTTTCCCGAGCGCGAACTGGCCAACGGCGAAGTGCGGGTGCGCGTGCATGCGGTGTCGCTGAATTACCGCGACCTGATGGTTGCCAGCGGCAATTATCTGGTGAATGTGGATAACCCCATCATTCCCTGCTCGGATGGCGCCGGCGAAGTGCTGGCGGTCGGCCATGGCGTCACGCGCCTGCAGGTCGGCGACCGCGTCGCCGCTTCCTTCTTTCCCTACTGGCAGGACGGGCGTACCTCGGCCACCAAAATCCGCCATGCGCTGGGCGGCGATATCGACGGCATGCTGGCCGAGGAAGTCGTGCTGCACGAAGAGTCCCTGGTGAGAATTCCGCCGCAGCTGAGCTATGTGGAAGCGTCGACCATGCCCTGCGCCGGCGTCACCGCCTGGAACGCGATGTTCGAGTCGAGCAACGGCATCAAGCCGGGCGATACGGTGCTGCTGCTGGGCACCGGCGGCGTCTCGGTGCTCGGCCTGCAGCTGGCGAAAGCGGCGGGACTGCGCTCCATCATCACCTCGTCCAGCGACGACAAACTGCAGCGCGCCCGCGAACTGGGCGCCCACCATACGATCAACTATCGCACCACGCCGGAGTGGCAGGAAGAAGTCTTGCGCGCGACGCATGGCGCGGGTGCCGACGTGGTGCTGGAAGTGGGCGGGCAGGGGACGGTCAACCGCTCGGTGGCATCCTGCGCGATGGGCGGCAGCGTCGCCATCATCGGCGGCGTCAGCGGCTTCGGCGGTGTAGTCAATCCGGCAACTTTACTGGGCGGCGCCAAGCGCATCGTCGGCATTTTCGTCGGCAGCCGGAGCATGCTGGAACAGGTGATGCGCTTTGTCGCCACCAGCGACATCAAGCCGGTGGTCGACCGCGTGTTCGGGTTCGACGAAGCGAAGGAAGCCTACCGTTACATGGAATCGGGCTCGCACTTCGGCAAAGTCGTGATTTCCGTCACCGGCTGAGGCTTATCGCCCTTCGAAACGCACCAGCTCGATCTCGAACAACTTCGGCCAGAGCTTGCCGGTCACGTAGAGCTTGCGGTGCTTGCCGTCATACGCAATGCCGTTGAGTACGGCGTCTACCGAGCTGGTGCCGCGTTTTTCGCGCGGCAGCAAATTGGTCAAATCGATCCAGCCGATCACTTTGCCGCTGGCCGGATCGATGCGGGCGATGATGTCCGTCCCCCAGACATTCGCATACAGTTCGCCGTCGACGATTTCCAGTTCGTTCAGCGAATCGATCGGTTTCCCGTCGGCCGTCACCTGCACCCGCCGCACTTCTTTCATCGTGCCCGGGTCGAGCACGCGGATGCTGGCGCTGCCGTCGCTCATGTAGACATTCTTCGCGTCGCTCGCCAGGCCCCAGCCTTCGCCCTCGTACGGGAACTTTGCCTTCATGGCAAAGGTTTTGGCATCGAACACATAGCCGGTCTTCGACTGCCAGGTCAGGCCGAGGATGTTGTCGCCCACGGCCGTGGAACCTTCGCCGAACACTTCCTTCGGCAAGTCGGACTTCTGCAGCACCTTGCCGCTTTTCAGGTCGACGCGGCGCAGCGTCGAGCGGCCCGGGATGCCGGTGGTCTCGAACAGGTGGCCGTCGCGGAAGAACAAGCCCTGGGTGAACGCCTGCGGGTCGTGCGGATAGGTGTTCTTGACGATGAAGCCGTAGACGGGAATGGCCGCCATGGCGGCGTTGCAGGCGCCGACCGAGAAAACGAGGGCGGCGAGGGCTGCGAGGGCGGAGGATGTGCGCATGCTGGAGCGAGGCGGTTATTCGGGATGATCACTGTAGCATGCCGCGGCCTACAGGTAGGCCAGCAGCCGCCCACAGCTGATCACGCCGATCCAGAGCAGGATCGACAACGCGGCGCCGGCGCGCGCCAGCGGCGGGGCAGCCTGTTCGCGGTCCCAGCCGGCCGCGCTGCGGTTGGCCAGCAGGTGAAACGCCAGCGCATTCAGGCCCGCAAGGACGATCAGCACCAGTTTCAGGCGGAAGACGGGATTGTTCGCCAGCTCGACCGGATGCGCGCTGAACAGCAGGAGGCCGGCCGGTACGACCAGCGCCAGGCTCGCCAGCGACCAGCGCAGCAGGTGGCGGCCAAGGGCGGCGACCGACAAGGCAGGCGCATAGCCGAGCACGCGCAGGTCGAACAGCACGACACTTCCCACCAGCACCGAAAAGCCGGCAATGTGGACGATCTCGACGATCGGGTACAGCCAGGCGCTTTCGCGCATCGCGTTTGATAAGGGCGTGGCCGCCAGGGCGGCGAACAGGCCGGAAGCTGGCGCCATCAGCGCAGCCCCGTCGTCTTGCCGTCGATCGTGATGGTGTCGGCGCGCAGCTCGTCGGCTTTGGTCCGGTGCGGATAGCCGTGCACGCTGGCGCGCTTGCCGGGCACCAGCTGATTCTTCGCCAGCCCCCGGCTTTCCATGCGCGAGGGCGGCGCCAGCACCACGAGCCAGGTTTTATTGTCCGCCGTTTTCAAGCGCACGAAGCCGTGCGGCTGTTCGTAGCCGGCCTGCTCGATGGTGCCGCTCAGGTCGAGCGGTTTATGCGACTGGTATTCGCTCCAGCCATGGTGGGCGAGGGCGGTGCCGGTGCTGAAAACCAGCCCGGCGGCAAGCAGGATCAGGCGCTTCATGACATGTCTCCCGGTATGCATCGCGGCCGATTCTACGCTGGCTGGCCGGCCCCCCGGTTATGTTACGCTTTAATCACTGTTTTTTTGAGAATGAGATGATGGGAAGCCCGATCCGCCTGCACGTCCTGGTTCCACTGTTTGCCTTTGCCGCGTTTGCCGCGCCCGCCCACGCTGGGGTGGAGTGCACGGCCTATGCGGACGAATTGGCGGCGATGGTGTCGGTGGCGGATGCCGTGCGCAGCCAGGTCGATGTCCTGGCGCCTGCGAGCGATCCGGTGGCGGCGCGGCAGCGCGCCCGGCTCGACGAGGTCGAACGCGCCAACGCCGCCCGCCTGAGCGCCTGGATGACGGCCTGCGGCTGGCCGCGCCGGAGTATCGAGGGTGCCCAGGCCGCGCGCGGCGCCTGGCTGGTGGCCCGGCAGCGGGACGACGACTTGCCCTTCCAGCGCCAGGTGGTGCACCAGCTCGAGCTGGCCGTGCTCGACGGCGAAGCGTCCGCCATGCATCTGGCCGCGGCATCGGACCGGCTCGCGGTGCGCGAAGGGCGCCCGCAGCGCTACGGGACCCAGCTGCGCCAGGTCGACGCCTGCACCTGGGACTATTACCTGCTCGACGACCAGGCACGGGTCGAAGCCCGCCGCAAGCGGCTCGGCCTGCCCTCGCTCGAAGAACACCTGGGCGGCATCAATGCGCTGAGTTCGAGGGAAAGCTGCCCATCGAACACCGCCTCTTCGACACGGTAAAATAGAGGATATATACCGTTTATTTTGTTTTAATCGTATAAACGATAATATTGTTTATGTGATCGTTTTTTGAGCAGTTTTTTCTTTGCTTAATAATTGCCGAGAGACAATAAAATCAGCCCCCAAAACCCTCCAGCACCACCTTGCCGCTGGCCGCACCGCTTTCGATAAAGGCGTGTGCGCGGCGCAGGTTGGCTGCGTTGATCGTGCCCATGTTCTGGGCCAGCGTGGTGCGGATGCGGCCATCGTCGACCAGCTGCGCCACCTCGTTCAGCAGCCGGTGCTGGGCCTGCAGGTCCGGCGTGGTGAACAGCGAGCGGGTGAACATCAGCTCCCAGTGCAGCGAGATGCTCTTGCGTTTCAGCAGGCGCACGTCGATCGGTTCCGGGTCGTCGATCAGGGCCAGCTTGCCCTGCGGTTTGATGGCATTCACCAGCGCGTTGAAATGCTTGTCGGTGTGGGTCAGGCTGATCGCGTAATCGACTTCGCCCAGGCCGGCATCCGTCAAGGCGGTATCGAGCGGCGTGCTGTGGTCGATCACGTGGTGGGCGCCGAAGATGCGTGCCCATTCCCGCGTCTCGGGGCGCGACGCGGTACCGATCACGGTAATGCCCGTCAACTGGCGCGCCAGCTGCACCAGGATCGAGCCGACCCCGCCGGCGGCGCCCACCACCAGCAATTTTTCGCCTTCGTGGCCATTGAACTCCAGCCCGAGGCGGTCGAACAGCAATTCCCAGGCCGTGATCGCCGTCAGCGGCAGCGCCGCGGCTTCGGCAAAGCCGAGCGTGGCCGGCATGCGGCCGACGATGCGCTCGTCGACCAGCTGCAGTTCGCTGTTGCTGCCCGGGCGGTTGATCGCCCCGGCATACCAGACCCGGTCGCCCGGGCGGAACAGCGTCACTTCCGGCCCCACGGCGCGCACGATGCCGCTCGCGTCCCAGCCCAGCACGCGCGCTTCCGCCTGCGCCTCGGGCGGCAGGCCGCGCCGCACCTTGGTGTCGACCGGGTTCACGGAAACGGCGTGCACTTCGACCAGGATGTCGTGGCCGGTGGCGACCGGGTCGGGCAAGTCGATGTCTTGCAGGGCTTGCTCGTTGTCGGCGGGCAGGGATGCGTATGCGGCGATGGCTTTCATGGTGACCTCGTGTCGGATTGTATAAGCGTGAATAAACGTGAATAAGCGTGGATAAGTCCCAGTGTAAACGGCTCGCCTCCAGTTCACCGCACGCCGCCTTCTCCCGCGTGAACTGTGCGCCGGTTACCCGGCGCTTGCTACTAAGATGACCAGTAACGGAATGACAACAGCATTCCACGCCATCTGCCGCCGGCGCCGACCTGCCTGTCCGCCACTACCCAGAAAGGATTCATCATGACCGCTCCCGAGCGCTATCCGCTCACCCTGCGCATCAATGGCGAGCAACACCAGCTGGAACTCGAAGCCTGGGTGACACTGCTCGACCTGCTGCGCGAGCGCCTCGACCTGACGGGTTCGAAGAAGGGCTGCGACCACGGCCAGTGCGGCGCCTGCACCGTCCTCGTCGACGGCAAGCGCATCAATTCCTGCATGACCCTGGCCGTGATGCTAAACGGGCGCGAGATCACCACCATCGAGGGCCTGGCCAAAGGGAATGAACTGCACCCGCTGCAGCAGGCCTTTATCGACAACGACGCCTTCCAGTGCGGCTACTGCACGCCCGGCCAGATCTGCTCGGCGATTGGCCTGATCAACGAGGGGCAAGCGAAGACGGTCGCCGAGGTACGCGAACTGATGAGCGGAAACGTCTGCCGCTGCGGCGCCTATCCGGGCATCCGCAAGGCGGTATGCGCGGTCGCCGGCATCGAGGACGGCGACAATGCCGTGCGCCCGGTCGTTTCCGGGACGGTGCCGGCATGAACCCATTTACCTTTGCCCAGGCCGAGAGCAATGAGGCCGCGCTGGCGCAAGTGTCCGGGAATGCCAGCTTCGCCGGCGAAGCCGTGCGTTTTATTGCCGGCGGCACGAACCTGATCGACCTGATGAAGGAAGGCGTGATGCTCTCCAGCCGCCTGGTCGACATCAACCGCCTGCCCCTGGATAAAATCGAAGAAGAGGGCGACGGCCTGCGTCTCGGCGCCACCGCCCGCAATGCCGATACCGCCTACCACCCGCTGGTGCGCGAACGCTATCCGCTGCTCACAGCCGCGATCCTGGCCGGCGCCTCTCCCCAGCTGCGCAACATGGCCAGCAATGGCGGCAACCTGCTGCAGCGCACGCGTTGCTATTACTTTTACGACGTCGGCACGCCCTGCAACAAGCGCGACCCCGGCAGCGGCTGTTCGGCCATCGGCGGCATCACGAAGCAGCATGCGATCCTCGGCGCCAGCGAACACTGCATCGCGACCCACCCGTCCGACATGTGCGTGGCACTCGCCGCTTTGGAAGCGACGGTGCACGTCGAATCGGCACGGGGAAAACGCGCGATCCCGTTCGCCGAATTCCACCGCCTGCCGGATGACGCGCCGCAGTACGACACGGTGCTCGAAGCGGATGAACTGATCACCCACATTACTCTGCCCGACGCCCGCCGCTATGCGCGCCACTCGGCCTATATCAAGGTGCGCGAGCGCCTGTCGTATGCGTTCGCGCTGGTGTCGGTGGCGGCCGCCCTGGACATCGGCTCGGACGGCATCATCAGGAGCAGCCGCATCGCGCTCGGCTCGGTCGCCCACAAACCGTGGCGCAAACCGGAGGCGGAGGGGCTGCTGGAAGGGCAGCAAGCCGACCCGGCGCTGTTCGGCCGCGTGGCCGACCTGCTGCTGGAAGGCGCCGTCGGCCAGGGCCACAACGATTTCAAGATCGGGCTGGCGCGCAAGGCCATCGTGCGCGCGCTGCAGACCGCGGTGCAGGGCACCGTCACCAATACCGGAGAGCCGCATGACTGACCTGATCCAGGCCTTATCCACCCCTGTCGCCGAGCCGGGTACCGGGCAAGTTGTCACCGGCACCGCCGTCTCGCGCGTCGACGGCCGCGCCAAGGTCACGGGCGCGGCCCGCTATGCAGCCGAACACACGGCGCCCGGCCTGCTGTATGGCGTGGTCGTCAGCGGCACCATCGCAAAAGGGCGCATCCTCGACATCGATACCTTCGACGCGCTGCAGGTCGAGGGCGTGGTCGACGTGATGAGCCACATGAACCGCCCCAAGCTGCGTTCCTTCGATATCGCCTACAAGGACATGACGGCGCCGGCCGGCTCGCCCTTCCGCCCGTTCTACGATGAACAAATCCTGTACAGCGGCCAGCCGGTGGCGCTGGTGCTGGCCGAGACCTTCGAGGCGGCGCGCCGCGCGGCGGCCCTGGTGCGTGTGCGCTACGAGGAAGAGGAACACGAAACCCGCCTCTCCGCCAATCTCGACCGCGCCTACAAACCGCGCCCCCTGAAGGCCGGGTACGAGCCGCCGCCGCCGGAAAAGGGCGATGCCGAGAAGGCGTATCGGGCGGCGCCCGTGAAAATCGAGGCCGCGTTCCATCACGGCGTCGAGCACCACAACCCATTGGAGCTGTTCGCCTCGACCGTCATCCTTGATGCGAACGGCCACCTGACGATCTACGACAAGACGCAGAGTTCGCAGAACAGCCGCTGGTATGTCTCGCACGTGTTCGGCCTCTCGAAGGACAAGGTCACGGTGCGCAACCCGTACGTGGGCGGCGCCTTCGGTTCCGGCCTGCGTCCGCAATACCAGCTGAACCTGGCCGTGATGGCCTCGCTGCACTTGAAGCGATCGGTGCGGGTGCAGCTGACGCGCCAGCAGATGTTCAGCTTCGGCCATCGCCCGGAGACGCTGCAGTGGGTGAAACTGGCGGCCGACCGCGATGGCACATTGACGTCGATCCAGCACGAAGCGATCGCCGAAACCTCGCAGATCGAGGACTACGTCGAAGTCGTGGTGAACTGGCCGGGGTTGCTCTACGCCTGCGACAACATCAAGCTCGGTTACAAGCTGGTGAGCCTGGACCAGTACACGCCGATCGACATGCGCGCACCCGGCGCCGCGCACGGCATGCATGCGCTCGAAGTGGCGATGGACGAGCTGTCGTATGCATTGAAAATGGACCCGCTGGCGCTGCGCCTGAAGAACTACGCGGACCGGTCTCCGATCGACGACAAGCCGTATTCGAGCAAGGAGCTGCGCGCCTGTTACGAGCAGGGCGCCGAGAAATTCGGCTGGTCGCAGCGGCCGCTGGCGCCGCGCTCGCGCAAGGAAGGCTCGGAATGGGTGGGCTGGGGCATGGCGACCGGCGCCTGGGACGCACTGCAAATGTTCGCCCGCGCCAGCGCCGTCATGCATGCGGACGGGAGGCTCGTGGTCTCGAGCGCGGCCACCGACATCGGTACCGGCACCTATACCGTGATGGCGATGATCGCCGCCGAAGCCATGGGCCTGCCGCTCGAGCGCGTGACGTTTCAACTGGGCGACTCGACCCTGCCGGTGGCGCCGGTCGAGGGCGGGTCCTCGCACGTCGCGACCGTCGGTTCGGCGGTGGCGGGCGCCTGCGACAAGTTGCGCCTGGCGCTCTTGCGCCATGCCCAGTCGGAATCCGGTTCGCCTTTCCGCGACAAACGTTTGAAGGATGTCGAATTCGCGGGCGGCGTGATGCGCCTTGTAAAAGATCCGGATACCTTTATTTCGCTCGGCGCCATCGTGCGCAAAACGGGCCGCGAGCGGATCGAAGAAAAGTATCTGATGCTGCCCCAGATGCTCAAGCAGCGCAAATTCCGGCGCATGGTGCATTCGAGCGTGTTCGTCGAAGTGCGCGTGGATGAGGAACTCGGCATCGTGCGCGTCACGCGCGTGGTCAGCGCGGTGGCGGCCGGACGCATCATGAACACGAAGACGGCCGGCAGCCAGATCATCGGCGGCGTGGTCTGGGGCATCAGCCAGGCGCTGCACGAGGAAAGCCATACCGACCACCGCTTCGGGCGCTTCATGAACCACAACCTGTCCGAATACCACGTGGCCGTGAACGCCGACATCCACGACATCGACGTCATCTTTGTCGAGGAGGACGACCGCATCGTCAGCCGGCTGGGCGCCAAGGGTGTGGGCGAGATTGGTCTCGTCAGCGTGGCGGCGGCGGTGAGCAATGCGATCTATCACGCCACCGGCAAGCGGATTCGCAGCACGCCGATCACGCCCGACAAGGTGCTGGCGGGCGGGCCATAATGCCGGCATCGATCATTCGGAGAGGGCACATGGCACAACTGAACGGAAAAGCGGCAATCGTCACCGGCGCCTCGCGCGGCATCGGCCGCGCGATCGCGCTGCGCCTGGCAGAGGACGGTTTTGCAGTGGCGGTGAATTACGCCAGCCGCGCGGCGGACGCGGAGGCGGTGGTGAAGGAAATCGAAGCAGGCGGCGGACGCGCCATCGCGCTGCAAGGCGATGTCGCGCAGGCGGATGACTGCATGCGCCTGTTCGCCGAAACCGAAAAAGCGTTCGGCGGCGTCGACGTCGTCGTCAACAACGCCGGCGTGATCCAGCCCGGCGCCACGCTGCTGGCCGATACCGATGACGCGCTGTACGAGCGTATCTTTTCGATCAACACGCGCGGTACTTTCCACATGCTGCGCCTGGCCGCCACGCGCATGCGCGAGAAAGGGCGCATCGTGAATTTTTCGACCAGCGCCATCGGTCTCGCGCTGCCGGGTTACGCCGTGTATGGCGCGGCCAAGGCGGCGATCGAGACGATGACGAATATCTTTGCCAAGGAAATGCGCGGCAAGGGGATTTCGGTGACGGCGGTGGCGCCGGGGCCGACCGCGACCGATTTGTTCCTCGACGGGAAACCGCCCGAGCTGGTCGAGCGACTTGCAAAAGCGGCGCCGCTCGAGCGCCTCGGCACGCCGGAAGATATCGCGAACACGGTCGCCTTTTTGGTCGGGCCGCAGGGGGAATGGGTGAATGGACAGACCTTGCGGGTAAATGGCGGGATCGTGTAAATCAGCGCATCTGGATGTCGTAGTGAACGTCGTTGCGATCCCGCTGCTGGGGTCCGTGGACCAGGTAGGTATCCCAGCCGAGGCGCCCGAGAGTGCTGCCCTCTTGCATCGTAACCGGGCGCACGTCGGCGGCGCGCAGCACCAGTTCGACTTCGTATTCGAGGCACAGTCCCGTCAACATCGCCAGCAGGCTGGCCAGGGCGTGCGCCGCCAGCCCGCCCGGAAGGAAGGCGGTAAAACCCGCGTGGTCGAGCGGCCCCACCACCAGGCGCAGGCGCAAATCGCGCTGCCACACCCGTTCTCCGGCGATCGCGCGGGTGCCGAGCGTGGCGCTTTCGCACCCTAAGGTGCTTTGCTGCGCCGGCGGCACGGCGTACCAGGAACCGACGAATTGCTGCATCTCGATCGGCTGTCCGAAATACTCGGTCAATACGCGCGCCACCTGCACCGCGGAGATGGGCCGCTGGCGCATCGAGGCCGCGAAATAGCCGAGCGATTCGTCGAGCACGGCGCCGTTGTCGGGGCGGGCCAGGCGCTGGCGCAGCGCGGCGTTGCCGAGGCCGGCCAGGCTCAGGAGCAGCGGCAAAAAACTGTCCCGGCCGCTGCGCTCGTATTTCAGGTGCAGCCGGTATTTGCGCCAGGCCTCATAAAACAGCGCCAGCGAACGGTTCGAGAAGGTGTCCAGAAAGGCGCGCGCGCCCTCGTCCTTGTCGTTGAACTGTTGCTCGGCCACGCGTTCCGTGTAATGCGGGGGCAGCATGCCTTGCCCGCCCAATAGCCCCATGAAGGCCGGGGTGATGCGGATCCATTTTAAGGTCGACGCCTGCAAGGCCGTGCCGAGCGCCGCGGCGGTCGGCTCGATCGTGCGCGGGTCGGCGTGGATGGCCTCCAGTTGGCTGGCCGGAAAACCGAGCGAGGTCGAATTCTGGAAGCGCAGGAAGTTCGCGACGACACTTTGCTGGGGCGCGCCGTTTTTCCGCAACCAGAGTTCCAGCATGCGCACCGCCTGGAAATACTCGAAGCGGTAGGGTTCGCGGAACAGGCGCTCGATTACAGCAGGCTCAAATCGCCGCTTTTTGGTGTGCATATAAAAATCTCTTCCCCGGTTTTCGCCGACACCACGACCAGTTGGGTAAAACTGTTGGCGTGCACATACAGCGCCAGGAAGCGCTCGACGATGTGGGCAAAGGCGTGGATGCCGCTGCCGATAAACGCCTCTTCGTCGATGGCGAGGCGCACCTGCACCCCGCGCACGAGGCAATTGAACGGGTTGCCGGCGAGCCAGGCGGTGGTCGCCTGTTGTTCGATGGCCTGAATACCGCCGATCTGGCGCTGCGACGAGGGGGAGCGCGGTAAATCGTAGAGCGCCAGCATTTCGCGAAAGGCTTCCACGCCGCCGGCGCTGATCGACAGGTGGTTCAGGGACAAGTGGGAAATCAGGCGCCAGTGCGCGCTGCGCCCGCTCGGAAAGCGGCAGGAGTGCGTTGGTTTGCGCAGGAATTGGATGGAGCGCATGCTCGAGCCGCCTTCGAGAAACAGATCGCCGCCGGCCTGGCCGTAGCTCAGCAGCGACGGCAAATCCCGGTTCGAGCAGGTCAGCTCCAGATTCAGGGTGTCGGTTTCGACCGCGGCCGGATCGAAATCGATATCGACGATCGCAATTTGCGTCTCGAAACCGGGGCTGCGTTCGGCCAGCGTCTCGTCGCGCCGCATCGCCCAGTAATGGCCGTTCTGCTCGGCCGTCTGGGCGTGCTGCAACGAATAGAAGGGCCGGAATTGCACCACCGTTTCTCCCTGCGGGGTCTGGCGCACCAGGTTCACGGAATCGATCGATTGCACCTCGAAGGCAAAGGCGCGGCGCGCATCCGCCAGCACCGGATAACTGGCGGTAGTGTGGGTCAGGCGTATCGGCTCGCCCCGCTGGCGGAACAGGTTCACGACTGGTGTACAGCCGAGCAGGACATTATTGGTCGACAGGGTACCCAGCATGCGTGCCGTGTTCGAGTCGCTGCGGATGCCGGACAAAGCCAGGTGCAGGGTGACCGATTGGGCGCCGGGGACCGCGGCGCCGAGCGCCTCCAGGTCGATATCGAAGAAATTGAATTTCTCGGGAAAGCAGAAATATTCGGTCAGCAGGCGGTAGGCGCCATGCGAGCGGGCCGGGAAATCGATCAGCGCTTCGTCGTCGTCGAAACCCGCGGGCTGGACGGGAATGGCGGACAAGGGCACCCAGCGCCCGCTGTTGCCGGCTTCGGCCCAGGCGCCTACCGTGCGCATGAAGAGGGCGTCGCGCAGGGCGGCGCAAAACGAGGGTTCGCCGTCGATGAAGACGCGCAGCCGCGGTAAATCGAGCTGGCCAATGCCGGTTTGCGCGCCGCTGCCGGCGATCGTGAGGCTGATGCCGGCCGTGGCGCCGGCCGGGGCGCGCACCGCATCGGGCGCGCGCAGGATGTCGGAAAAGCCGGCCCGCGTCAGTGCCAGCGGGGCCACCGCCACTTCGTAGACGGTACGAAAGATGCAGGGCGCGCCGCGCACCGGACGCGTGGTGAGCTGGGTGCCGCGCGGGATCGTCCCGGCCGTGCTCTGCTGCTTCGCCGCCCCCTCGAAATCCAGGTGCGCGATCGAGCACGAGGGGAAGGGACGCAGGTAATGCGGGTACAGCACGTCGAACAGCGCTTCCGTAAATTCCGGATAGTCGTCATCGAGGCGCTTGGCGATGCGGGCGTTTAACAGGGCGAACGATTCGATCATGCGCTCGGTGTGCGGGTCTTCGCACACTTCTCCGCTGATCAGGAGGCGGCCGGCGATTTTCGGGTAGCGTTCGGCGAATTCGCGCAGGTTGCGCCGCAGGTAGCCCAGCTCGCTTTCGTAATACGGCAGTAATTGTTCCAATTTTTAAGCTCCCGCCGGCGCGGCGCGGCCGGCCTTGCTGATGCTGTAGCTGAGGGTCGAGGGCTGCAGGACGGCATCGAAATTGACGGGCTCCTCCGATGCGCTGCCGACGAGCACCCCGGTGATCGAAAAGTCCAGGCGGTTCACGGCGCCGGCGCGCATGTCGAGTGAGGCCTTGACGTCGCGCAGGCGTGGTTCGTGGCAGGTGATCGTCGTTTCGATGCAGGCACAAATCAGGGCGCGGTCCGAGGGACTCGACAGCGACAGCTCGGCGAAATCCTTCATGCCATAGCTGACGATCGAGCGGCCGCACTCCGGGTAGTCGTCCAGGAACGCTTCCGGCAGCACGGCGCGGGTATTCAACAAGGCTTCCAGGTCGCGCGCCACGGCATCCTTCATGTCCTCGACCGACATGCGCGTGGCTGTGCCATTGCCGCCACGCAGCGGCACTCCGAGCAGGCGGTCGAACAAGCCTGGCGTAAAACGATTCATGGATTCTCCTGTCGAGTTGGCCGATGAGTGGGCCGATGAGTGGACCGCTCAGCTCGGTAGTGTCACCGCGCAAACTCCCCTCAACCTTGAAGAAAGATAAGGAAGCGCCATCGCCCGTCATGGCGTTGTGCAAACCCGACGTTTGAGGAAGCGCAAATACCCACCGCCGAGGGGAGTGCTACTGTTTCCGTTGGAAAAAGTTGCGCGCAACGAAAAATCACATAGGGATGACAGCGGACATGACCAGCAAAGTACTCTGGGGCGAGGGTTTATTGCTGCGCCCCCAGCATTTCCAGCGCCAGGACCAGTATCACGAGCATTGCCTGCAAAAAGGCATCAAGGCGGTGCACCCTTACGCCTGGGGCGTGGAACGGCTGCAGGTCGACCGCGAAGCGCTGGCGAACAATGTCCTGCGCATCCTCGACCTGGCGCTGCGCTTCCAGGACGGAGAACTGGTCGACGCGCCGACCCTTGACGCGCTGCCGGACACGGTCGACCTGAGCCTGCTGCAGCAAGCCCAGCAAAGCGTGACCTATTACGCCGCGCTGCCCGGCCTGAAACCATTTACCGGCAATTACGCGATGCCCGGCCAGGCCGCCAACACGGCGCGCTTCGTCCAGATCAACCAGGAAACGGCGGACTTGTACACGCAGGCCGGACCGGTGCAGCTGGCCTACCTGCAAAAATCGGTGCGCCTCGTCTCGGAATACGAGCCGCGCGATGCCTACGTCCACTTCCCGCTGCTGCGGCTGCGTCGCGCGGCCGTCGGCGGCTTCGAGATCGACCCCGCTTTTGTGGCCCCCAGCCTGTCGATCAGCGCGGCGGCGCCCCTGTTCCAGCAATTGCGGCGCCTGCTCGACGCGCTGCAGGCCAAGGTCAGCGCCCTGTATGGCCACCACCGCGAGCCGAGCCGCAACGTGATCGAATTCCGTTCGGGCGACATGTCCTCGTTCTGGCTGCTGCACACGGCCAGTTCCGCCTACGCCACCCTGAGCCACCATTTTCACCATCCGAGCCTGCATCCGGAGCGGCTGTACGAACAATTGCTCGACGTCGCCGGCGGCCTGATGACGTTTTCAAAAAGCTGGACCCTGGCCGATTTGCCGCCCTATCAGCACGGCGACCCGGGCCCGGCCTTCACCACACTGCACACGATCATCCGCGAGCTGCTCGACACGGTGATTTCCTCCAAATACTTCGCGATCGCGCTCAGCGAGGTGCGGCCGTCGTACCACATCGGCGCCCTCGACTCCGGCAAGATCGACGACAAGACAACGTTTTATATTGCCGTCTCCGCCGACATCCCGGCCGTGCAACTGGTCGATGTCGTGCCGCTGCGCTTTAAAGTCGGCGCGCCGGACGATGTCGAAAAATTCGTGTTGTCGGCGCTGCCCGGCGTGCGCCTGCAATACACGCCGCAACCGCCGGCCGCCCTGGCCGTGCGGCCCGACACCTGCTACTTCATGCTCGAATCGAAAGGGCAGATGTACGAACGCATGCTCAAGGCGCAATCGATCTCGATCTATGTGCCAGCGGGGATGAAGGAGTTGAAGCTGGAGCTGCTCGCTGTGGCGGCCTGATTTCACCACTGACATTCCTGTCCCTTTGGACTTTGCACCACTAACACTTCCCGTAGGGTGGGCACTTGTGGAGTCACTTCACTTGTGCCCACGCGGATTCAACCAACCACGAACAGCACAGGCAACAGCCCCATGTACAGGGACTTGTCTTTGCAAGGAGCCACCATGTCCGGCCCCCTCATCGTCCTCGGCGACAAAACCTCGCACGGCGGCGCCGTCATCGAAGCCTCTCCCCACAGCGACAGCGGTGGCGTCCCGATCGCGCGCATGGGCGATAAAACGGTCTGCCCGAAACACGGACCGAACCCGATCGTCAGCGGTGATTCGAGCCTCATCATCGACGGCAAACCCGCCGCCCGCCACGGCGACAAAACCGCCTGCGGCGCCTCCCTGATCGCCGGCCAGCAAGCCACCATCGACAACCTTTAAGCGACACCCCATGACTTCGACCACCGTCTCGCCGCCACGCCCGCTGCCCGGCTGGCTGAAAACCACCTTGCTGTCCGCCGCCGTCTTTGGCCTCTGCTGGGGCGGCGCGATTGCCTACTGGCGCACGGCCGGGAATGCGCCCGTAATGGGCGAGATGGCGCTGGCGCTGGTGGTTGCGCCGCTCGGCGTGCTGCTCGCTGTCTTGTTCGGCAAGAAATTCGTTCCGGCACGGCCGGCGCCGGCGACGGCTACCGGCATGGCGGCGTCGAAGCCGGTCACCGCTACGCCATCGGCGCCGCCACTGGCCGTCCTGGCGGCCGCCTTGCGCAGCGCGCACGGCGCCTCGCCCGAAGAACTCGCAGCCGCGCTCGCCGGCAACAAGGCACGCCCCGACCTCGACCCGGAACTGGTCGACGACGCTGGTTTTCCCGTCGCGAGTGCACGCAGCGAGGAGGCCGCCGACGAAGCCTTGCAGGAAGAAGTGCGCGAGTGGCTGGTCCTGAATGGCATGGCCGAGCTGCATTTCAGCGCGGCGCAATGGCGCGCGCTGACCCTCGGTACGGCCGTCGTGCGCGACCTTGCCGGCGAGGCCGTCACGCAACTGTTGCCGCTGGCAGGCGCGGCGCCGCCCCTGCGCTTGCTGCCAATGCTTCCTTCCAGCTGGACGGTCGAGCAGCGCCATGCGGCCGGCCTGTGGTTCCGGCACACGGTGGCGCAATTCGGCTGGCCGGTGGACAGCCTGACCCGGCTTGATGTTCCCCCGGAGACCGCTCTCGCCGCGATCCTCGGGCAATGTGCGGTGGAGGGCGGGGTGAGCGACGCCCCTATCGCCACCATCCTCGTCGCCTGCGCTTCCCATGTTGACCAGGAAACCGTCGACGGCTGGGCGGCGAACGGTTCGCTCCACACCCCGGACCGGGCCGAGGGACGCATCCCGGGCGAAGGGGCGGCCGGCCTGTTGCTGACCAGCCTCGATGGCGCGAAACGAATCGATGGCGCCATGTTCGCGCAGCTGTATCCGGTGTTCGAAACGCGCAGGGAAGTCTCGGCGGACAGCGCCAAACGGCCGGAAACAAAACGCATGGGGGACCTGGCGCAACGTACCGTCCAGGCCGCCAGTCTGGCGTTGTCGGAGGTGGCTGTCATTGCGGCGGACACCGAGCACCGCATCGGCCGCGGACTGGAACTGATGGGCCTGGCCTCGTCGGCACTGCCCGAACTCGATGCGACGACCGAGGTCCTGCGCATCGGCGTCGCCACCGGAAGCTGCGGCCCCGTGCCTTTTATGTGTGCACTCGCCCTGGCACGCAATGCTGCGCTGGTCAACAATGCGCCGGCCCTGTTCGTCAGCAACGACGATCCGTTTACGTTGAGCATGGCCCTGGTGAGCCCACCACCTGCGCCTGCCCAGTAAGCAAAGTTGAAATGTCCGCTGCTGGCAAAAGCGGACATTTTTACTTTGCCCGTGCAAAAACTCATGGCGCGTGCTTCATGACAACGCCGTGCGAAGCCGCCTACACGGTTTCAGCCCGCTCTCCTATTGGTGTGCCTGCGTAAACGACTACCATCGACGCATGGATCAATCACGCCAAGGAGATCGTTATGGCCGGAAACAAACAATACGATAGGGGCGCTCCCCAGAGCGGCATCGATCACGCAGGAACGCGCGGGCCGGATTCGCTGTCGGGCCGCTCGGACCCCGCCGATCCGGACACGGGCCAGCGCCAGCAGGGAGAGAACGGCGGCTCGAACGCTGGCCACTACACGGGCACTCCCGGAAAGACGGGCGAGCGCGAAGGCGGCATCGTCAGCGCGCCGCCGGAGAGCAATGTCGGGCCGGCGGGCGCGCCCCAAAGCGACCGCGGCAGCGCGAACGCATCGAAGCAGGGCGCCATGACGGCGGCCGCGGCAGGGGGCAGGCCGGGCACCGCGGCCGGCGCCGAGGGGGGAGGCCAATCGGTCGATGCCTCCGTCGCCGGCACCAGCGTCGACGAACTGGCCAGGCAAACGCCGGACAAGCCGGGCGGCGCCGACTCGCGCTAATCCGTGTCGACAGCATGCGAATGCCGCTGACCGCAGCGGCATTTTTTTTTTGCGCCCGCCGCCAGCGCCTGCGCCTGGCCACAACCGGGCAGCTGAAACAGCTTGCTCCACCGTGACAATTCAATAGTTTTCAGCCCCTAAGTAGCAGTTACCATGCGAGCGCTGCACTT
Organism: Telluria sp. AIW5; assembly: GCF_056680575.1. Taxonomy (NCBI): domain Bacteria; kingdom Pseudomonadati; phylum Pseudomonadota; class Betaproteobacteria; order Burkholderiales; family Oxalobacteraceae; genus Telluria; species Telluria sp. AIW5. The sequence goes on from NZ_CM155289.1 coordinate 811,639, forward strand.
GTCCGGACATGGCCGATGGAGAGGCAGTCCACACGAGGCAGGCGTGGCCGGACCAGGCTGCGCAATCAACACCGAATGCATTGTCTTACAGCCCTTTCTGAACCAAACACACTCCTGAAAGAGAAACCAAACAATGAAAAACCAACTCATCCTGGTGGGCCTGGCTTCTGCGCTGGCCCTGTCCGGCTGTGGCGGCGGTGGCGGCAGCAGCGGCAGTTCCGGTACCCCCGTGGCAGTGGCGCCCGTGTCGACCCTGTCGACCGTGACCGCCACGAATGCGAATCAGGTGGCAGGCAATGCCTATGCCAGCAGCATGGCACTCAGCGATTCGTCCGCACCGCTGAGCGGCCTGCTGACCGGCGTCAGCGTTGGCGGCGCCCGCATCAGTGTGGTGGCGCCGGCGATCAACCTGATCCGCAAGGCCTATCCGCGCGGGGCAACGCGGTTGCTGGCCGGTGTCACCGTGACCGAAGCATGTTCCTTCGGGGGCACGATGACCGTCGACGCCACCCTGCGCAACGAGCAAATGATCAACAATGGCGACAAGATCTCGATCACGGCCAAAAATTGCAACGAGGACGGCAGTGTCGTCAACGGCACCCTGGCGGCCACCATGTCGAACATCACGGGCGATATCCTGAACTCGACTAACTGGACGGCCACGCTGGACACCAGCTTCGTCAATTTCAGCGTGACGAGCGGTTCCGAAACGGCGAGCGTCGATGGCGACATGAAAATCGCGCTGACGCAAACGAATGCGACCAGCAGTTCGATGACCGTTTCGGGCAAGGCCCTGAAACTCACCGAGCAGCGCAACGGGCAAAACGTCGGCACGTTGACGCTGGCCGATTATTCGATGAGCGGCAGCACCCAGGGCAGCACCAACCGCAGCGCCGCCAATTTCACGATCTCGGGCAACACCAACGGACTGGGCCAGTTTTCCTATTCAGTCAAGAATATCCAGCCCTTCGTGAGCGCCGGCCTGTCCAATCCGTCTTCCGGTTCGCTGATCGTCAACGGCGCATCCTCGTCGGTGACGCTGACCGTGCTTTCCGTCAGCAGCGTGCGCCTCGATTTCAGTGCCAGGGGCGATGGCGTGACCACGCAAACGAGCAACCTGAGCTGGACGGAACTGCTCGCAGCGATCTGATCGACCGGCCTGTCTGCCTGAACGGGCAAGCCGGCCCCAAGCGGCTTGCCGATTTTTTTGCCGCTTCTCTAGCGGCATTTTTTATCGTGGAACTGAATGAATCCCTTATTGCGTGCGGGGCTGGGCGCGACCTGTTCCCTCTTGCTGATGCACCCCGCCAGTGCACAGTGGCAAGGCAAGGCCGGCCTGGCCGCCCGCTACGCCAGCCACACTGAATACGACGGCGCCGGGCGGCGCCTGGTGCGCGAAAGTGGCTGGTTGCCGGGACTCGCGCTGGACGCGGCCTGGACCACCGGCAATACGACCTGGTTTGCAGGAGTGAATGGCTACCGCGCCGCGATCGGCTACCGCGGCCAGACGCAAGCAGGCGCCTCCGCCACTTCGAGCACGGCAACGACGCTGGCAACGCTGCGCCTGGGCGGAACGTCCCTGCTGGCGCGCGATGTGTCGATCACGGCCGCCCTCGAAGCCGACCTGTGGCGGCGCGATATCCGCGGCACGGCCGCCGGCGCCGGCTTGCAGGAGCGCTACCGCTCGGAACGCGTTATTCTCGGCGCCGGTAAAGCCTGGCATCCGGCAGCCGGGGTGGTGGCCACCGACCTCGCCCTTGTCCTGTCGACGCCGGAGCGCATGCGCGTCGGCTTTTCCGGCTTGCTCGATACGGCGACGCTGCAAACCCGCCACGCACCCGGCCTGCGGATCGGCGCCAGCCTGCATCCGACGTTTGCCCCGACGCTGGAAGTACGCGGCGCCTATGACTGGATCCGGGTGCGGCGCAGTGGCGATACGCCGGTCACACGCAACGGCCAGTTTGCGGGAACGGTGGCGCAACCGGAACACGTACGGCAAGGCCTGAGCTTGACGCTGTCCCGGCTGTTCTGAAAGCAAGCGGCGCCGGGGCGGCAGCGTCGGCGTGCCGCGAACGAGACGTAAAAAAGCCCGGGCATCGCTGCCCGGGCTTAATGAGATGGTCCCCCTCCACCCTGCAAGGTACTAAGCTTGCAGGGTGTGTTCATTCTGGACGGAGGCCATCATGCAAGACGTCGCACTCATCGGTATCGATCTCGGCAAGCACGGTTTTCACCTGCATGGGCAGGATCGGCACGGCAAGTCGCAGCTGCGCAGGCAGTTCGACCGCAAGCACCTGATCGCGTTTCTCGCCAATTTCCAGCCTTGCACGATCGTGAAGGAGGCGTGCGCCGGCGCCACTGGATGGCGCGGCAGCTATCGGCACTCGGCCACGAGGCCAAACTCATCTCTCCCCAGTTCGTCAGGCCCTTCGTCAAGGGCAACAAGAACGGCTTCATCGATGCCGAAGCGATCTGCGAGGCAGCCAGCCGCCCATCGATGCGTTTCGTGACGCCGAAGACTGAAGCCCAGCAGTGCCTGTCGGCCCTGCACCGGACGCGCGAATCCTTGATGCGCGACCGGGTCAAGGCAATCAATCAAATCCACGGCTTCCTGCTCGAATTCGGTATCGGCCTTCCCAAAGGCGCGGCAATCATCAAGCGCCTGCCTTCCGTGCTGGCAGAGCACGCTCTGCCAGCACGGCTGGTGAGCCTGATCGAGAGGCTGCGTTCCCACATCAAGTATCTCGACGAACAGCTCGACGAGATCGAAAAGGAACTGGGCAGTCAACTGCAGGACGATGACCTGGGCCAGCGCTTGCTGGCGATTCCCGGCGTCGGGCCGATTACCGCCAGCGTCTTGTCGGCTGAGATGGGGGATGGAAAGCAGTATGGCTGCGGGCGCGACTTCGCCGCTTCGCTCGGGCTCGTGCCACAGCAGCACAGTACCGGTGGACGAGCGAACCTGCTCGGCATCAGCAAGCGCGGCGACAAGAACATCCGACGCTTGCCGGCCTGGGCCATGGCAGCCCACCATACCGAATACAAAATGCAAGAGGCCGCCACATCGCTGTGACGGCCTCTTGAGCTTGCTGTATCAACCACCCACCTGGTTTTGCGACGCTGATATCGGATGACGTGAACGGCACACCGGCCTGACGGATAACCTGGCATAAAAATCGGCTCACGAAGCCGCGGGCTTTTTTAGGAACCGTCAGGCGCGAACTCTCATCGTGGCGCGGAGCAAGCCTCCAACATGACGCCGGATAGAGCAGTGATGTGGTTGGCATGAATATGGGTGTCGAGTGTATATGCAAGGCGCAAGCCCAAGCCGTAAAGCACTTCGAGGTCCCGGTCCATGCCTCGAGATGACAGAATTGATCAGGATCGCGCGACCGGTCTGTTCATCGCCCAGCAACCAGGTGTAGGTGCTGGACACGAACTCGAAGAGTTGGCGGAAAATCATGGCCTTACCTCCTGCATGGATTGATCGGGGTCAGGCGCCGTGAGGCATACCCAAGTTCTGGTTTGCCGGCACGGCGACATCGATCAGCTTTGGCTTGGGTAAATTCAGCCCGCTCATCAACTTGCCGAAATCTTCGCGGCTGCGATTGGCCAGCCGGGCGTTGTGGCGCTTTTCCCAGCCGATCGTCGAGACTGCCTGGCCCTTGTAGTCATGCCCCGGCCACATGCGCGTTTCGTCCGGCAGCGCGAACAATTTCGCGGTCACGCTATCGTAGAGAGCGTCGCTGCTGCCGCTCTGGAAGTCGGTACGGCCGCAGCCGTCGATCAGCAGTGTATCCCCGGTGAAGGCGTTGCCGCGCCAGACATAGCTCATGCTGCCGGCCGTGTGGCCGGGCGTATGCAACACCTTGATTTCCTCGCCGTCGCCGAAGCGAATGACGTCGCCGTCGTTCAATTGCAGTTCAGCCGGAGCGATGCCGCAGCCGCTCGGCACCGCCGCCTGCGCGCCGGTCAGTTCGCGCAGCTTGCCGGCCGAGGTGACGTGGTCAGCATGCGCGTGCGTTTCCAATACATAGACCAATTGCAGCCCCAGACGCTCCAGGTGACGCAGGTCGCGCTCCCAGTGATGGTCAACCGGATCGATAATGACGGCCTGGTTCGATCCCGGCCCCGTCAGGATATAGGTGAAGGTCGACGATTCGGTATCGAACAGCTGGATGGGATTCAGGTTCATCTTGGTTTCCTCGATAAATGGTAACGGGACTTCTCTACGACACTGCCTTGACGATCATCGCGATGGCGACAAGGGCGGAGACGAATGCAAAACCCTTCTGTAACTGCGGTCCGGCAAGACGGGATGCGAGCGAGCGGCCACCGAGCATTCCTGCAAGCGCGCCTGCCGAAAAGGGCAGGGCGCGCGCCCAGTCGAGATGGCCGCTAACAGCGGTGGTGGCAACCCCCATCAGCGAAATCAGGGCGATGACTGCCAGCGAGGTGGCAACGGCCGACTTCATCGGCAGATCCGTATAGCGCTGCAACGCCGGCACCATCACGAAACCTCCGCCCACGCCCAGCAGCCCGGAAAGCAAGCCGGCGAGACCGCCCGACAGGGTCATGGCCATGGCACACGGACGGGTCCAGATGAAGCGGCCGGACTCGCCGTTCCGCTTGCACACGACATGCGCGGCGGTGGCGGTAGTGCCCTTCCCGGACGCCTGCCTGAATGTTTTCAACGCGACGTACAGCAGCACCAGCGCGAACAGCACGGCCAGCCAGCGGCCATCGATTTGCCGCGCTGCCCACAGGCCCGCCGGCGACAGCAGCATGCCGGTGGCTGCGATCAGCACGGCGGCTCGGTAGCGCACGATCCCGGCGCGCAGGCCCAGCACCGCCCCCAGCCCCGCGGCCATGCCGACCGCCATGAGTCCGATCGGTCCAGCCTTGGCAACGCTGGCGCCGGTGCCGAAAATCAGAAGCGGGACGGCCAGGATGCCGCCGCCGGCCCCGGTCAGGGCAAGGATCAGCCCCACCACCAGTCCAAGTTCGATGCTGGTCAGCATGCCCGCCTCCCGGTCGACGTGTTCATGTTCAGGCCTTGCCCTGCGCGCGTGCGGTCGAGATCCGTTCAAGCACCTGGAACAGCGCCATCCCGGCCAGCATTGCCAGCGTGAAGAGCAGCGGCTTGGCGCCGCCCGTCGCGAGCGATGCGAGGGCAGGACCGGGGCAGTAGCCGGCCAGCCCCCAGCCGGCGCCAAAGGCGAGCGAACCGAGCACAAGGCGGCGGTCGATGACGGTCGCCGGTGGCAGGCGCATGGGAGCGCCCAGAAGGGAGCGCTTGCGCTTGCGCGCCACGCCGAAGGCGAACACCCCCACCAGGATCGCACCACCCATCACGAAGCCGAGCGAAGGATCCCAGTTGCCTGCCAGGTCAAGAAACCCGATCACTTTGGCGGGATCGGTCATGCCGGATACGATCAGTCCGATGCCGAACAAGAGGCCGACGAGTAAAGCCATGAAGATTTGCATGTCAATTCCTTCAGTTGAATACGTGGCGGACCAGATAGACCGTGATGAAACCGGCGAACATGAACGCTGCCGTCGCGACGAGCGAACGTGGCGACATGCGTGAAATACCGCAGACGCCGTGGCCGCTGGTACAGCCGGCGCCGTAGCGGGTACCGATACCCACCAGCAGGCCAGCGGCCACCAGCGTGCCGGAGCCGGCATCGATCGTGACCTCGGGCAGCGCCGCGAACAGGCCGTACAGGACGGGGGATGCAATCAGGCCAGCCAGGAATGCTGCGCGCCACCCGGCGTCGCCGTGCTCTGCTCGCAGCAAACCGCCCAGGATGCCGCTGATTCCGGCGATCCTGCCGTTGAAGAGGACGAAAGCCGCTGCGGCCAGTCCGATCAGTACGCCGCCACCAAGTGCGGCCTGCGGCGTGAAATGTACCCAGTCAATCGTCATGTCGTTCCCCCTTTTCCTGGCTGGCAGAACAATTCATAAAGGACCTGCATGATCGCCGTCGCTTCACGGCTGTCGATCTTGTAGAAAATTTGCTTGCCCTCGCGCCGAGTGCTGACGAGGCCTTCCTCGCGTAGCACCCCAAGCTGCTGGGACAGGGTCGGTTGCTGGATTTGCAGCAGTGTTTCGAGCTCGCTGACACAGAACTCTCCTTGCGTCAGCTGGCACAGCAGAAGCAGCCGGTCGGGGTTGCCCAGCACTTTCAGCAAGCCGCATGCCTGACTTGCGGCCAATTGCATCGCCTGGAGGTCCAGTTTTTGTACATCGCTCATCGTGAATCCTTCTTGTATTTCGTTATCCCTGAAGATATTATATGTACATACGATATATCTTTCAATAGATTGTTATCGAATTCCGTCCCCAGGAGATCACATGAGCATCCGTTACCTCGATAAAGAATTCGCAATTACCTCGCAAGTTGCGCCTGAAGCACTGCATGGGCTGCGCGACGCGGGCCTTGCTACCATCATCTGTAACCGCCCCGACGGCGAGGGTGCTGACCAGCCAGCGTTTGCAGCGGTGGCGGAGCAGGCCGCCCAGTGCGGTGTGCAGGCGCACTACTTGCCGGTTGTGCCAGGAAAAATCACCCCGAGCGATGTGGAAGCCTTTGCTGCACTGTATGCCGACTCGCCCAAGCCAGTACTGGCCTACTGCCGCACAGGTCTGCGTGCTGAAACCTTGTGGCAGCTTTCGGAAAGCCTTCGGCAAGGAACGCAAGGTGGCTGAAAACAAGACGCCCCAGTTCGCGATCGAATTGAGACCACCACAAGCGCCGTCGAGTCTCGTTTGGCTAGTGACCCTGCGGTACCGGTCAGTAAGTCCAGGGAATAAATTTTTTCGTGCGCGCGCGGTAGGCCGGGTATTAGGCGTAACGCTCCTGTAACCATGCTTCTTCCCGGTCCGCTTTTCGATCGAAGAAGAGCGCCAGCACCAGTGTGAGCACCAGGCGCAGCGGGCTGAGCGACCACAATGCAATTCCGAATGCCGACAGCAGGACACCGAAGTAGATCGGATGGCGCACCAACCGGTATGCGCCACCGGTCACCAGATATGGCGCTCTGCGCTATCACGCGAAACAGAAACTGGCAATTGCCGCTTAACCTCTACTATTAGCATGCTCTAAAAATGTGGGGATTACGCCGGGTAGTACGTCGGGAGGTTTTATTTGGCGCTAGAAGGCGGTTTAGTAGCGGCTTCGTGCGGCGTATCGTCCGATGCGCTTCAAGGTGATTTGCCCTCGACTTTTCGGAATCCCTTGCAAGGGGGAGGTGGATTGAGCGGACACGTGCGGGCGCTGGACTACGGAACCGTTTTCAAGAAACCGTTCCGAACCGACGGGCCTGGTGCTCCGGGCAGGCGCAATCCCGTAGACGGCCGCTCGATTGCGCATCAGAGTACGGTGGGTAATGTCCCTATCCCTTCATTTGGTCGGCAACATTCGTCGCAAAGTACCGTCGTGGCGGACAACGTGGTGGTAGAGCGCTGCCGCCGCGTGCATGGCCACCAGCGCCAGCAATACCCACATGGCTGTCGCATGCACATCGCCCGCGGTAAGCGCCCAGCGCGCCTTCGGTGCGGCGATCGACGGCAGCGCGATCAGCCCGAACAGGCTCACCGGCAGGCCGTGCGCGGAAGCCGACGCCCAGCCAAGCAAGGGACCGACCAGCAGGATCAGGTAAAACAGCCGATGCGTCAGCAAGGCGATAAAGCGTTCCCACGCGGGCGCCTGTGCCGCTTCGAGCGGCACCGGATACATCACGCGATGGACCAGGCGCGCCGCCATCACGGCAAGTATCAGCACGCCAATCGAAAAATGCAGGCTGATCCGGCTGTCCGGCTGGGTGTGCGGGCCTATGTCCAGCATCGCGAGCGCAGTCACGAACTGGATCGTGACCAGCAGGACAATCGTCCAATGCAGGGCCTTGGCAGTCTGGGTATATGCCGTGGCGCCTTGGCTTGTCATTTTCCGCCCAGTGTGCGGTGCAGCTCGTCGATGTTTTCCTTGTGCATGGACACGGTCTTGTGAGCGGCGGTCGCGAATTTCTTCAGATCAGGGTCGGAAGTGAACTTCATTTCCTTGCCCTGGTCTTCGACGTCTTCCTTGTGGTCCTTGACCTCATACTTCACGTATTCCTTGTCGAAATCCTTGCCACTCAGCTTGCCGAGCTTGTCGAATTCCTTCTGCTGGCCGTGGTCCATGGCGTCCGGCAAGGCTACCTTCTTCTGGCTGGCCAACTGCTTCAGCGTTGCCAGCTCCTTTCCATGGTCGTCGACCATGCGTTTGCCAAACTGCTTGACACGCTCATCGGCGGCATTCTTCTGGGCCATTTCACCCAACGCGACTTCGGAGATCAGTCCATGCGCCGTCTTGGTCATGTATTTCGCATCTTTATGGCTCAGGTCAGCAGCGATGGCGACATGGAAAAGGGACAACGCCGCAATGGCGATGGCAAGGCGCGCGACGGGTTTTGACATGGTTTTCTCGCATAGGGTTTGGTATTTGAACATTAGCACGACCGGTATTTCGATGCGTCTCGATTGAAGCCCGCCACGCCGTCAAATGTAGTTTCTGCGATTCAATGTGCGCTTGCGTACAGATGAGGAATTCCATCCATCCGATAGTCGTGGATAATTATATTTGACTAAATACATATGTCGTCGACGCCGGTATGCGAAGCAGGTGCGATGGCTGCCGAGCGCAGCACGCTTGAGCGAATGCCTAAGTGGCTGATCTGCGTGCCGCTGGTGGTTCAGTGGCTCTGGCTTGGTCTGCGCCATGGTGGCCTGACCTTGCCGTCGGCCGCCAATCCCAACATCACTGCCGGCGGCCTGGTTGGCGAAGGCAAGATCGAATACTTTGAACAGATGGGACCGCTAGGACGCGCCGCCACCGCGCCCTATCTGGGCTTGCGCATCGACGACGGGCTGTCCGAGGCCGACATCACCCGCACGTTCGAGGCCGCGCACATTGCGTTCCCAGTGGTTGCCAAGCCGGATTTGGGCTTGTGCGGTTACGGGGTCCGAAAACTCGCCGGCATGGACGCGCTGCGCAGCTATATTACCCATTTTCCCAAAGGCGAAACGCTGGTCATCCAGCAGTATCTGCCGCAAGAACACGAGGCTGGGCTTTTCTATGCGCGCGATCCGCACAGCGATGCGGGTCGGCTCATCGGGCTGACCCTGCGGCATTATCCGCGTGTGATCGGGGACGGACGTTCCACCCTCGCTGCGCTGATTCGCCAGAACGGGCGAGCCTTGCGCATGCTGCGTTCGCAAGCCCACGCCTGCCCGCTAAATCTCGACAGTGTTCCAGCCGCCGGGGAAACCGTGCGCCTGGCCACCATCGGCTCGACGAGGGTCGGCGGTCTCTACCGTGACGGCGCATCCTTAATCACCGATGCGTTGACGGCGTCAGTCGACAGGATCGCGCGCGAAATGCCCGATTTTCATTTCGGACGTTTCGACGTGCGTTTCGATGACGTTGCGGAATTGCAGGCGGGACGCGGCTTTTCGATCATGGAAGTGAACGGCGCCGGTTCGGAGGCGATCCAGGCTTGGGATCCCGGTACCGGATTGATCGCCGGCCTGCGCATGATCTTTTCCAAGCAACGCTTGCTGTTCGAGATCGGCGCCGCCAATCGCCGGCGCGGTGCGCGTCCTGTCGGGCTTCAGGAACTGATGCGGCTGAATACCAGGCAGAACCGCCTGATCGCACTTTATCCCACGTCGAATTGAGCTGCCCGTGAACTTCCCACTTTCCCACGCATCCAGCCAGCGCCGGTCCACATCGCCAGCCGTGCATGGTGCCTGGCAGTTTGGGACCAGCTGGGCCACGACCGAGGCCGAGGTGCGCAGCGCCCAGCGGCTACGCTACGCTATTTTCGCCAATGAAATGGGCGCGGTCCTCTCTCCACCGCCCGGTACCGCGTCCGGCTGCGATGCTGATCGCTTCGATGCCTATTGCGACCATCTGCTGGTTCGCGTCATTGATCCCGCCGGCGTGCTGGCCCCGCGGCTGGTTGGTACCTACCGGGTCTTGAATCCGGCCGGTGCCCGCCGCGCCGGCGGCTATTATTCGGAGAGCGAATTCGATCTTGCCCCGCTGCGGCCACTGATGACGACGGCAGTGGAACTCGGGCGCGCTTGCGTCGACGCCGAATGGCGTTCCGGCGGGGTGATCATGAGCTTGTGGGGCGCACTCGGCGCCTACATGCTGAAGCACGGGCTCGATACCATGTTCGGCTGCGCCAGCATCGGTGTGGCCGACGGCGGCCTGCTGGCGCGCCGGGTCTGGCGCAATGTCAGTGCCGCCCATCTCGCCGCGCCGGAATGGCAGCTTTGCCCGCGCCTGCCGCTGCCACAGATCGACCAGCCCGACCCCGTCGCGATAGGCATGCGCGACTTGCCTCCGCTGCTCAAGGGATACCTGCGTTGCGGCGCCAAGGTGCTCGGCCCACCGTCGCTCGATCCGCGTTTCAATACTGCGGACTTGCCGGTCATGCTGCGCCTTGACGAACTGCCGTCCCGTTACAGGAAGCAGTTCCTGGAAGGGAAATGAGCACGCAATCGTTGCTGCGCTCTCCCGCCTTGCGCGCCTTGCTGGGCGTACAGCTGCTTACCGCGCTCGCCGACAACGCGCTCCTGATCGTTGCGCTCGCACTGCTGGCTGAGCGCGGCGCCCCGGACTGGATGGATCCCTCGCTCCGTATAGCGCTGTACCTGTCCTATGTGCTGCTGGCGCCGGTTGCCGGGATGCTGGCGGATGCCGGGCCGAAAGGCCGTCTCATTGTCGTGGTCAACCTGGTCAAGCTTGGCGGCTGCGTCCTGCTTGCCGCCCATGTCCATCCACTGTTTGCCTTCGGCGCCATCGGGCTGGCCGGCGTTTGCTACGGGCCGGCCAAGTACGGCATCTTGACGGAACTGATCCCGGAGGCAGACCTGGTGCGCGCCAACGCCTGGATCGAAATCGTCACCGTTGCCGCAATGCTGGGCGGGCCGCTGCTGGGCAGCGGCTTGCTGGACCTTCCCTTGTGGACCGATAGTCTGCGCACCATTGCGCGCCAGGCCAGCCTGGCGCTCGCAGCCTTGTGTGCGCTGGCGGCGCTGCTTGCCGCCGCCATTCCGGCCACCGTCGCCGGCATGGCGCCCCGCGCCTACCCCTTGCGGCAGTTCACACGCCAGTTGGCGGCGCTGTGGCGTGATCCGCAAGGCAGGATATCGATCGCGGTCACCACGCTGTTCTGGGCAGTTGCCGCTGTGTTGCAGTTCCTGGTGATCCGCTGGGCCGGGACGGCAATGAAGTTGTCGCTGAGCGGAGCCGCAGTCCTGCTGTGCTGCCTGGCCACCGGCGTTGTGGCCGGATCGCTGGCGGCAGCGCGCTATGTGGCGGCCCGGGAAGCCTTGCGGGTCCTGCCAATCGGGATCGCGCTGGGCTTGTGCATCGTTCTGACCGGCCAGGTGACCACGCCATGGGTGGCCGGCTGTGCGCTATGCGTGACCGGCATCGTGGGTGGCCTCCTGATGGTGCCGATGAACGCCTTGCTGCAACAGCGCGGCGCGGCCTTGATGACCCCGGGGGTGTCGATCGCGGTGCAGGGTTTCAGTGAGAACCTGGGCTCGCTGGTCTTGCTCGCAGTGTATGGCATCCTGCTCGCGGCCAGGGTGCCGGTGGTAACGATCATCACCGGCTTCGGCGTTCTCGTGATAGCGTCGATGCTGCTGATCCAACGCCACCGATCCATCGCGATGCCACGACTTGCAACTGAAAAATGAAGATGCCTCCCACACCGGCGGCCACCGCCGCGCTCATCGCGCTTGGCCAGGCGCTCCAATCGACCGGCTACCGTTTTACGACCGTCACGCCGCGCACCCACCAGCGTGTCGACGCTTGCCGCGAAGGGGCGCCGGCGAAGAATCTGCATGATATTTTCGGCTGGAGCCGGCTGTTTGCGCCGGAGACCCTCGCGCCGGACCTGCTCTCGCTCATGCGCGAGGCCGGCGTGCTGGCGGAAGAACAAGGACAATTGCGCGCTACCGTACGCGCGTCGACCCTGGGCGGGCTGACGTATTTTCATTCCGCTTATCCCACCATCGATGACGACGCCGTCTTTTTCGGCCCCGATACCTATCGCTTCGTTGCGGCCATCGAGCGCAGCTTGCCGGCGCTGCCTGCTCCTCCCAGGCGGATCGCCGACCTTGGTTGCGGCGCCGGACCAGCCGCGATCTTCCTGGCACGATGCTTCCCGGACGCTGAAATGCTCGCGCTCGACATCAACGAGGCGGCGCTGGCACTGACTCGCGTGAACGCCCGCCTGGCCGGAGCGAGCGCGGTCGCTGCCCACTACAGCGACCTGCTCGACCACGTGGCCGGGAATTTCGACCTGATCGTGTCGAACCCGCCTTATCTGCTCGATCCGTGCAAACGTGCCTACCGGCATGGCGGCGGCAAGCGTGGCGCTGGCCTGTCGCTGGCAATCGTCAAGACGGCATTGGCGCGCTTGCGTCCCGGCGGTTCCTTGCTGCTCTATACCGGCATCGCCATCACTGGACAGGAAGACGCCTTCCTTGGGGAGATCGCGCCTCTGCTCGATCTGTACTGTTCGGCCTGGCGCTACGAGGAACTCGATCCCGACGTGTTCGGCGAAGAGGTGGGAACGCCAGGGTATGAAGACATTGAACGCATTGCGGCAGTGTGGCTGCATGCGACCAGGCGCGGCCCCGCATGAACCGGATGTGGCTCGCCGTGCGCCTGCTGCGGGTTTTCGCGCACCTGATATGGGGACTGTGCGTGTGTGCGCTGCTGTTTCCGTGCTTGAGCCAGGCGCGGCGCCTGGCGCGGATTCGCCGCTGGTCGAGGCAACTGCTGGATATCTTCGGTGTCAGCGTCTCCCTCGCGACGGCTAGTGCCGCGGCGGAAAATGGCCTATGGGTGGCGAACCATATTTCATGGATCGATATCTTCGTCGTCAATGCACTGTTCCCGTCGCGCTTTGTCGCCAAGTCCGGCGTCAGGCGCTGGCCGCTGGTCGGCGCCCTCTGCGCATGGGCGGGGACGATCTTCATCGAGCGGACCAACCCACGCGACTTGCGCCGGACGATGGCGACGATGGTGGCGGCACTCGGCAATGGCGAGCGCGTTGTCGTGTTCCCGGAAGGAACCTCGGCTGCGCAAGGGGCGTTGCTGCCGTTCCGCGCCAACCTGTTCGAGGCGGCCATCGAGGCAGGTGTCCCGGTGCAGCCTGTGTCAATCAAGTATGTCAACGCCGAAGGGGAATACCATAGCGCTGTCGAGTATACCGGTACGACTTCGCTGCTCGAGAGCATGGTCGCGATTCTGTCGGGGCAGCGTATCCATGCCTGTCTTGCCGTCATGCCCGCGTTTAATACGGACGGCGCTGATCGGCGCACCCTGGCACGGCGGGCGCATCAATCCGTCGCAGAAGAGCTGTCCGTACAAAGTACACCGTCCACCGTTCGCGCTTGAGAACGGCTCTCCTACGTGCTCTCTAAGTAGGACCTATGTGCACTTATCCATTCCGACGGTCCGCTGCCGGCGGACCGCGCAGATTGCAGCGTATTTCCAACTGCCTGCGCAGCGGCGGCTTGCCTTCATAAGCTGAACCTTCGGTCCTGTCGATCTTACGATTTCTCTCAAGCGCCAATGCTTTCTTGGATGTCGTACGTGGCACGGTTGGCGCCGCATAGAAAGAGCGTAATCCTTCTATATACCGACGTTAAACACGCTGCCTATTGCAACGGTAGCGCCCATCGCCAACGCGCTCCAGCACGTCACCCGTATCGCGGCCGGAAGCGCAGGGGCTCCCCCCGTCTTCGCAGCCAAAGCACCGAGTCCTGCAAGCAGGACTAGCGTGGCAATGACGAGCACTGGAATCAGTCGCTCGCCAGGAATCAGTGCGGTGATCGTCAACGGCATAGCGGCGCCGACCGCGAAACTCAATGCCGAAGCCAAAGCGGCCTGTAGCGGGCGCGCCTGGGTCATTTCGGAGATTCCGAGCTCGTCGCGTGCATGCGCCCCAAGTGCGTCGTGGCCCATGAGTTTAATCGCGACCTGCCGTGCGAGATCCTTCTCCAGTCCTCGCTGAATATAGATAGCGGTCAGCTCGCGAACCTCCGATTCGGGATCGTCGGCCAACTCGCGCATTTCCTGCTTGATCGATGCCTTCTCGGTGTCGGCCTGAGATGCCACCGAGACGTACTCGCCGGTGGCCATCGACATGCTTCCAGCGACCAGCCCAGCGAACCCGGTCAACAGCATATTGCTATGCGACGCATGAGCCGCAGCAATGCCAACAAGCAAGCTGGACGTCGAAATGATGCCGTCATTCGCCCCAAGTACGGCGGCACGAAGCCATCCCAAGCGTTCGATGCGGTGATTCTCGTCATGCCTCATGCCTGTCTCGCCGAATATGAAAAATTAATTTTATGATAATTACTGCAACAGCACTACAGATTTCCATTCGTGAGGAAGATAGCTGCCATACGCTGTGTTGGCGGATGCGCTGACCTCTGAGAAGTGAGCATCCAGGCTAGAAACTGAACGGGTCAGCCGAGCTCCCAGTATCCTCCAGATCCGTGACTGGCCTCCCGGTTCAATCGGAAACGTTGCCCACATGTTCGGCATTCAAAACCGATCGGCGCTACGGCTTGCCACGCTGCACCATAGGCCAGATCCTGAAGTGTTGGAGTGTCGATCTGCCCTTTCGATGCTATTTCGCGCAGTGTCCCGTCTTGAAGGTTTTGAAACGCCATTCTGATGGCTTTTCTTAAATCACTCGGGGAATCGATCCGAAAGCGAACACAAAGCTCGCTACAATTTTGGCATGACATGTTTTGACAATCCTTTGGATGCCTATCAATGAGATTCATATCCGCCTTTTGGCCGTTTGCCGACCTGTCGTGAACGGCTGAGACTAAACCGTATCACCCTGACGCTACCTTGAGCACCAGGCTTTCCAGAAGTCTGATCTGCTCTCGTTGAATCTCCAGCAAACTGGCCCACTGGCCCTCTCTCAACAGATCGATCTTTTCGTGCAACAGCATTATTTCGAGCTCGGCTTTCAGGTTCACTTCATAGTCATGCTCTGCGACGAGCCTGTCTTTTTGCGCCTGCCTGTTCTGCGACATTAAGATGATCGGCGCTTGAATTGCCGCGAGCATCGACAGCACAAGATTCAGCAGGATATAGGGATAGCTGTCGAACACGGCGCCATAGCGAGCGAGGAAAAATGAATTCAATCCCACCCAGGAGACCAGGGCTGCCGCAAACAGCCCGATGAATTTCCATGATCCGCCAAAGATCGCTACTGTATCGGCCGCTCGTTGTCCGAACGTGGAGCTTGCAGCCGCTTCCTTCGATACGTCCCTCGCTATATATTTCCGCTCCGCGACGTGACGCGCGACACGCTTCGTTTTTTCATCAAGTTCATCGTAGGACGCACCCAGGAGTGCGAGAGCAATGTCGTTTGACTTCGGCTGCATGTTCGCTCCTCTTTAGGAGGTCAAGGACCGTATTGATACTGTAACGTCGAAACGCACCGGCGGGGCTCTGTCGATGATGTTTGGTCGAACTTCACGCGGAGCGGGCCCTGCCACGCATTGGTCGCCTTGACACCTGCCAAGCCCTGAGTAAAGTCAGGCAGAGCAAGCCACGAGGATAACAAAGGACTTAATCATGGGTGCAACAAGGTCGTCGCGCACGCGATGTTTTCAGGCGAGCCGTGATGACCGATTGCTGCAAGCGTCCCAATGGCTAAAGTCACATCCCTGGCAGGGCGCGATGATAGAGCCGATGCTAATTCGGGCTTGCTCCCTCTCTCTTCCACGGAATAAGGACGAGCGCCTTAAGTCTGTCGGGTTAACAGGTTGAGATCGAACTATCGCGGACAATTACGTACTAATGCGCCACCAAAACAGGGATCGTCATCGACTGAAGGATCGATGCTGTAACGCCACCCAGCAAGGATTCGCGCAACGGTGATCGTCCATAGCCGCCCATGACCAGCAAGTTTGCATCGGCATCGCTTACCGCGGACAGCAAGGCATCCGCGATGTCGAGCAGGCCCGAGCCGTGACGAACTGCTGCGGCAACCCCCTGGCGCCGCAGATAATGCGTCATCCCGCTGCAGGAAGTGCTCTCCTGGTCGGGCACTGATCGACCATCGTTGACGTGCATGACGCTGACACTGCGTGCCATCCGCATCATGGGCAGAGCGCCAATGACTGCGCGGGTTGCCTCCATGCTGCCATCCCAGGCCAGCAGAACGTTACCGGTCAGGTCCGCCCTGCCCACAGTGGGAGGGACGACCAGTAACGGTCGGCCGGATTCGCGCAGCAGGTATCCGGGCAGCTCGCTTGCACTTCCACGGGTTGGCATTGATTCTTCAGGCTGGCTAACCACGACCAGATCGGCATAACGGGCGTGTAGCGCCAGGCCGCAGGCGTCATCGTCGATCATGCGTTCCTCCGCCAGCGATACACCCTCTTGAAGCGCAATCCGCGCGAACCGATCCAGGGCCTCGGCTGCCTTAGCTCGCATGGCTGCACAAAAATCGGCCAACTGCGTACCGTCCAGGACGGTGACATCGGGCGGAATGAAGCGGGAAATCCCGGTCGGTGCGCAACCGATAAGGTGGGCGTCGAAGGTCCGGGCAAGCCGGGCGGAGAGGCGGATACGCTCTTCTGAGGCAGTGCCAAGATCGGCATGCACAAGGATGGTCTTGTAAGCCATTGCCTGCTCCAATGTGGTCGATCCTAACGAGGGTAGTCGGGCGGCTGTAGCGTGTCTACTACGAATACGCCAATATCATTTCTCAGTTCATTCAATTTGATTTCAGTCAAATAATTGGTCGTGTCCTTGTTTAGTCTTAGCGGATATCAACAATTCGAATGGCAGACCGATGAGTGTTCGTCATCTGGACCGTTTTTTTAATGCTCATTCTGTTGCCGTGGTGGGCGCCTCGGCGCGCGCCGGCAGCGTCGGAGCGACCGTGCTGTCGAACCTGATGACGGGAGGCTTCCAGGGACCTGTCTGGCCAGTCAATCCACAATACCGACAGCTGGAAGGCTTGGCTACTTTTCCTGACATCGACGCGCTGCCCGGCTGCCCGGGCTTGGCCGTTATCTGCACGCCGGCTGCCACGGTGCCCGGCATCATTTCCGCTCCTGCGGATTCGATGTCGCACCGGCTTCGGACGGCACCGTTGAGATGACGCTCGACCTGCAGGCAATGGGGAGCACATGATGGCCAGCCGCATCCTCATCGTGCAGGGCCATCCGGACGGAGCGCACCAGCACCTCTGCCATGCGCTTGCGGCGGCCTATGAAGCGGGCGCCGCCGCCGCCGGCCATACGGTCGAGATGATCGAGCCAGCGCGCTTGCGCCTGCCGCTGCTGGGAAGCCAGGAAGAGTGGCAGCGCGAAGCTCCACCAGCTGTGATTGCGGCGCAGGAAGCAATCCGCCGGGCGCAGCACCTGGTCTTTTTCTACCCGCTATGGCTGGGCGACATGCCGGCCATGCTGAAGGGTTTCCTGGAGCAGGTAGCGCGGCCGGGTTTCGCGATCGACCCGAAGCCACGTAACCCGTTGCGGCCAGGGCTGCTGGGCGGGCGCAGTGCGCGCCTGGTCGTCACCATGGGGATGCCGGCACTGGCGTACCGGTGGCTGTACGGTGCCCACAGCATCAGGCTCATGCGCCGCAACATCCTCGGTTTCGCCGGCATCGCGCCGGTGTACAGCACAGTGGTGGGCGGCGCGGGCGAGCTTGGTGCTGCAGGCGTCGAGCGCTGGTGTACACGGCTGCACCGGATGGGCGTGGCCGCACGCTGATGCGGTCGGCGTCGCTCACATGGCCAGTACGTAGCTGCCTGGGGCCGGAGCGAGCCCGACCACGGGCGGGGGCGGTAAGGCCATCGGCCCCGCGTGCTCAGCCAGCCATGCTTCCCATGCAGGCCACCAGCTACCTTCGCGTTCCTCGACCTTGCGCTCCCAGCTGTCCGGATCGACGTAAGGCGCATCGTGCGCATGGGTTGCGACCTGGTAGCTGCGCCGCGGGGTCCCTGGCGGCGACACGACACCGGCGTTGTGCCCGCCCGAGGTCAACAGGAACGTCACCTCGGTGTCGGTCAAGGGCGCGATCTTGTACACCGAGCGCCAAGGCGCTACATGGTCGGTGCGTGTACCGACCGCGAATATCGGAACGCGGATGTCTGCAAGCGAGACGGGGCGGCCATCGACCAGGTAGCGCCCGCTCGCCAGTGCGTTTCTTAAAAAGAGCTTGCGCAGGTATTCCGAATGCATGCGGTAGGGCATGCGCGTGGCGTCCGTGTTCCACGAGGCTAGGTCATTGTCCTTGTCCGGGATGTCGAGCAGGTAGTGGCGCAGCCGTCGGGACCAGACCAGGTCGTTCGAGCGCAGAAGCTGGAAGGCACCCGCCATTTGGCGCGAGTCGAGGTAACCCTGCTGCCACATGGCCGCCTCCAGAAACCTGACCTCGCTATCGTCGATGAACAGGGACAGTTCGCCCGGCTCGGTAAAGTCGACCTGGGCCGCCAGCAAGCTGACGCTGGCCAGACGGGCGTCGCCGTCACGCGCCATGGCGGCGGCGGCAATCGCGAGCAGTGTCCCGCCCAGGCAATAGCCGCATGCGTTGACCCGGGGGGCACCGGTCTGCTCGGCGATAGCATCGATCGCGGCCATCACGCCAAGGCGGCGATAATCTTCCAGCGCCAGGTCACGATCCTCTGCCCCCGGGTTCTTCCAGGAGATCATGTAGACGGTATGCCCGCGCTCGACGAGGTAGCGCACAAGGGAATTCTGTGGCGAAAGATCAAGGATGTAGTATTTCATTATCCAGGCCGGCACAAACAGCAACGGCACTTCATGCACCGATGGGGTAGTTGGATCGTAGCGCAGCAGCTCGATCAGCCGGTTCGACAGCACGACCCTGCCTGGCGTGACCGCGACGTCGGTGCCAGGGACATAGGCGAGCGGCGGTCTGGTTTTTGCCAGCGTATTGCGCGTGTCGACGGCGGCGCGCAAGATCCCGTGCAGGAGGTTGCGCCCGCCGCTCGTCGCCGTAACCTGTTGCGCCGCGGGATTGGTCGCGACGAAATTCGACGGCGCGACCGCATCGAGCAGCTGGCGCGCCACGAAGGTGACGACATCGGTGTGATGTGGCGCGACGCCGGGCACTGCGCAAGTTGCGCGATGCCACCATTGCTGGGTCAGCAGGAAGCCCTGGCTGACGACGTTCCAGGGCCACGCATTCCAGGCCGGATCGGCGAAGCGCTTGTCCTGCGCCAGCGGCTGCAGGGGCTCGACGGCCTGCCTCCCGGCAGCCGCCGCGCCGTATTCAAGCCAGTGCTGGATGCTGGACTGCGCCAACAGGGCAAGTTCCATCTGTTTGTCCGGCGAAAGGGCAAGGTGGCTGGCCCAGTCCTGCCAGGCTAGCGCCAGCGCCGCCGGCGACACGTGTGCGGTAAATTGCCCGAGCCAGGCGTTCAGGGCCAGGTCGGCCGAGCGCTGCGCCGTGTCCCATTCGGGCCCGGCCGCGTGGCGCCCGCCTTGCCAGGTACTGCCTTCACGCCGCAATTCGCTCGCCGGGATATCCCTGAGAGGGGCGTCCATGGCTCAGTGCGCAATGAGCAGCGGTACGCGGGCGCGCTCCAGCAGCTCTCGCGTGACACCCCCGAGCGCCCATTCGCGGTACCGGCTGTGGCCGTAGGCGCCAGTGACCATGAGTCCGGCGCCAGAATCGCGTGCCAGTGCCATCAATGCTTCGCCCTCGGTCGAGGTAGTACGTTCACGAATTACCTCGACGTGCACCCCGTGGCGAGCAAGGTATAGGGCCATGTCGGCGCCGGGCTGCTCGCCGTGCAGCCCGGAACGCTCATCGGGGTTGATGAGGACGAGCTGGACGCTCTCGGCGCGCTGTAGCAGCGGCAATGCGGCGGTAATGGCGCGGATCGCCGGCATGCCGCCGTCCCAGCCGACTACCACGCTACCCGGGATCGCGGCCTTGTTGTAGTCGTGCGGAATGACGAGTACCGGACGGACGCCGTGCAGCGCGACGTATTGCGGGAGATGGGCCACGTGTCCCGGCAGACCAGGCGCGGCCGCGGTGGGGTTGTCCTGGCTGAGCACGACGAGGTCGGTGTAGCGTGATTCCAGAAGCAATGCGTATCTGGCGTCGTCGTCTATTGCGTGCGTTTCGAACGATTCGACTCCGAGGCGCCCGGCATCGCGCCTGAACACGGCGAGACGCGCCTCGGCGGCATCCCGCAGGCCCTGGAAATCCGACTCCGGCATGGGCATCGGGGCGCCCATGGAACCCGTCAGCGTTGCGTAGTCGAGCCAGCTGATGCCGGTCGCGGCCGTACCGACCAGGTGGGCGCGATGGTCATTTGCGAGCAGGGCGGCAGCGCGCAGGCGGCTGTCCTGCCCTTCACGGCCATCGATGTAAACCGTAATCGTCTTATACATAATTTTCTTTCGGGAAAGTATGAACGGTCAGCCTGCCGTGAACATTTTGCATACCGGCTGATGGAAAGAACGGCATCGGACAACTGTAGGGCCTCTTGGCGCAGAACTGAGCATCGGATTTGATAGAAATCAAATACACCAGCAATTTGGAAAACGGCTGAGATGTTCGCCTCACTCCGCCTGCAGGGCCTTGAGCAAGGGCGGGTCGCGGCGGTAGATGTCCTCGGCGAACAAGGCGCGACCGTGGCGGTCCGTGATTGCGGTGGCATAGAACAACACAACCGGGACCGGCTCGGCGAGCGTCACTGTGCGGGTCGGGCCAGGACGCATTGCCGCGGCTACGCGATCGTCGTTCCACTTCACGGAGTCGGCCAGCACGAACTGCGCGAGCTCGGCCGGACGTTCAACGCGAATGCAACCGTGGCTCAGGTCGCGCCGGGCACGGTTGAAGAGCTCCTGTGACGACGTCGAATATGATGCGGTATAGATGGGGTCGCTTTCGAAGGGAGCCTCGGCGTTGAGGTCTCCCAGCAGTCGCAGGCGCTCGCGGAGCAGCTCCGCACCCGCATATGGGGTGCCGGGAAACGATCCCGGTCGGCCCGACAGCAGGCAGGGCCGGCCACTGCGGGGCTAGCCGGGCCAGTGCGCGGTACTGCGCCAGCGTGTCCTTGCCCCCCGATACAGCAGGATTGCAGGCGCGGCCGCGTCGAGGCGCAGAGAGTGCGGACCCGGTCTTGTCCCTTCTTGATCCGAATCAAACAAAAATCTGATCGCCGCCTACAGACTGATTTCAATCAGTTGAAGCATCCAGACCGGCGCGAAGGCCATGTTCCACAAAATACTTGTACCCACCGACGGATCAGCCCTGTCCGAGCACGCGGCGGCGGCGGCAGTGGCGCTTGCCCGCGGCAGTGGCGCTGAGATCGTCGCGCTGTCGGTTGCGCAGCAGCGGGATCCCTCGCACGCGCAGTTCGACGACGGCACGTCGACGGTGCAACGCGAGCGCGCCCTGAACGCGGCAGCGCAACGTGCCGGCCGGGTAACCCGGCTAGCCCAGGAAGCCGGCGTGCCACATAGCCTTGTCACTGCCATGGCTTCGTCGCAGCACGACGAAATTATCCGCGTGGCGCTCGAACTGCATTGCGACCTGATCTTCCTAGCCGCACACGGGCAGTGTGGGGTGACGAGGCTGATCGCGGGACGGATACCGCAGCTGGTGCTCGCCTATTCGCCCGTGCCCGTGATTCTGTACCGCGGCGGCGCCGAGACCGCCTAATCGTCAACGCCGGCAGCGCCGGCACACTTTGAGAGGTCTACCATG
Organism: Telluria sp. AIW5; assembly: GCF_056680575.1. Taxonomy (NCBI): domain Bacteria; kingdom Pseudomonadati; phylum Pseudomonadota; class Betaproteobacteria; order Burkholderiales; family Oxalobacteraceae; genus Telluria; species Telluria sp. AIW5. The sequence continues at coordinate 833,445 of NZ_CM155289.1, forward strand.
TACAAGCGAATCCTTTTGCCGACCGACGGTTCGGAGGCATCCCAGCGCGCCATCGTGGCGGGCGTCGACTTTGCCAAGAGTGTGGGAGCCGAGGTCGTCGCCATGACGGCGACGCCAGAATTCCATACGTTTACCACTGATGCCGCCATGCTGGAGCAGACCCCGGAGGATTACGCGCAAGCCAGCCGGGAACGCGGTCAGCGCATGCTCGACGAGGTGGCCACAGCCGCCCGCAATGCCGGCGTCACCTGCACCTGCATTGCGGTCGCTTCGGACAGTCCGTACGAGGCAATCATTTCTACCGCGCGCGAACATCAATGCGACCTCATCGTGATGGCATCTCATGGCCGCCGGGGAATCAAGGGCTTGCTGCTGGGCAGCGAAACGCAGAAGGTGCTCGTGCACAGCGCCATCCCGGTCATGGTGCATCGCTAGACGCCGGAATATTTTTAGGAACTCCATCATGTACAAACGCATTCTCATACCCACAGACGGTTCGTCCGTCTCCGGACTCGCGGCTGACGCTGCGATTGAACTGGCGCGGTCCTGCGGTAGCGGGATCGTGACGCTCTCCATTGTGGTCCCTGAGCCCGCTCTGCCGTACGTCGAAGGCGGCATAGTGCTCGACTCGGGCCAGCAGACCGAAGCTCTGCTGGAAAACGCCCACGGCTTCGTTGGCACTCTGGCCGAGCGCGCGCGGCGCTCGGGCATCGAATGTACACCGGTCACCCGAATTGATCCGGACCCGGCCCGGGCCATCGTCGAAGCGGCGCGCGAGTACCAATGCGACCTGATCGTCATGGGCTCGCACGGACGGCGTGGCCTGAGCAGATTACTGGCCGGTAGCGTGACACAGGCGGTACTCGCCTATGCGCCGGTTCCGGTCATGGTGCTGCGGCCGGCCCTGCCCGACGAACAGGCCGACGCGCTGGCGCGGCCCTGTCCCGCCAGTGCGCGCTTGACGTAGCAGCCATGTACCCGGACAAGCGCTGGCCGGAAGCGTGGACGGCCCAGCCGTGCGGTGCAGGTACGACAGGCGGCGAAAGCGCTGCCGGAGCGAATCGTCGCTTGAGCCGCCTGCGCGCCGCTTTCGTTCGCACGTCCAGCGCGCTCGACCCTGAGGATGAACGCGAGTTCAGCCTCGCGCTCGACCGCAGCCTCTCTGGCATGTTGCCCGCACTCGGCCCGGTGTTTGGTCTCGCCGTGGTCCTGTTTGCGGCATGGGACTATTGGATCGCCCCGGAATCGGCCTGGACGACGGCGATGCTGCGCCTGTCCCTGGTACTCGTTGGAGCCCTTGGCTATGTAGAATGGAGCGCCCGGATACCGATTGCCTGGCGCTGCGGTTTGGTGTACGTGACGCACACGGGGGCGATGATCCTGAGCTCCGCGCTGCTGCCACACGGACTGGTGCTGGCCTTGCCTGCAATCACCGGCGCGATGTTTCCGCTTGCTTTGGTCGAGCCACGCCTGCACCGCCTGTTCCTGGTCGTGCTGTTGCCGTCGCTGCTATTCGTTGGGCTCGGTGCCGCAGTACTGCCGCAGCAGGTGTTTGCCGCCAGCACGCTGGTCTACCTGGTGACATTGGCCTTGGCAGGGGCGGTCGCGCTGGTGCAAGGACGCTGGCGGCGCGCCGCCTTCCTTGCCGAACGGGCGCTGGCCCATGCGGCCCACTACGATAGCCTCAGCGGGGTGCTGGCGCGCGGCTACCTCGTCGAGCTGGCTAACCATGACGTTGCGCTGGCAAGGCGCTACGGCCGCCCGCTGGCGATCGGCATGATCGATATCGATCACTTCAAGCGCGTCAACGATACCTTCGGCCATGCTGCCGGCGATACGGTGTTGTGCGCCGTGAGCCGGGTTTGTGCAGCACAGCTGAGGACCAGTGACTATGTTGGACGGATAGGGGCGAAGAATTCGTCTGCGTCATGCCGGAGACAACGGAGGAAGATGCGCTTGCCTGCGCCGAGCGCATGCGTCTGGCCGTCGCCGACATCCGGCTCGAAACGCCGGCTGGGACGGTCAGCTGCACGATCAGTATCGGCATCGCGGCGCTGCATCAGGGACATGCAGAATTCAGTGCCTTGCTTGCTGCAGCGGACGCCGCGATGTACCAGGCGAAATCAAACGGCCGCAATCGTATCGAACTTGCGCCGTCTCATCCTTTTTCCTGACTACTGCCTGCTTCCGGCGGAGCGGACGTCAGGAGCGCTTCCAGCCGTTCAAAATTGAGTAATTCAATCTCGCGCTTATCGAGGGCGATCCATCCCTCGTTGCGGAAACGCCCCAGTAGGCGGCTGATACTTTCGATCGTCAGTCCAAGGTAGTTGCCGATGTCGGCGCGCGACATGCGCAGGCGGAATCGTCGCCCGGAATAGCCTCGCTCGACATATCGCGAGGACAGGTCCAGCAGCAGGCTGGCAAGGCGCTCCGACCCATTCATGTTCGCGTACAGCAGTACCGCCTGTTCGCGTACGATCTCGTGGCTCAGGGCGGAATGGAAACGCTGCATCAAAGGCGCAGAATCATGCATTGCTTCCTGAAGCCTGCCATAAGGAATTTCACACACTTCGCAGTCGTCGAGTGCGCACATCGTAGAGGCATGTCGTCCGGCGTAGATCGCATCGAGCCCCATCAGATCGCCGCTCATGTAGAAAGCGGTGACATGCGGCTGGCCCCGGTGATCGGGCCGCGACGATTTCAGATGGCCGAAGCGGACCGCATACACCATCGCAAAAGACTGGTCCCTGCGGAACAGGACTTCGTCGGGCGCCAGGCGCCGCCGATACCCGACTAGCCCGTCTAACCCGATAACATCACGTACGTCGACATCGGATGGCAGGCACAGGTTGCGGGCAGCGCAGCCTGAACAGCTCGCCAGCGGCCTGGCCTGCGCAAGCATCGCGGCATGGAGCGTCAGATCGTTCATACGTCCCCCTGGACCATGAGCGGCCAATGGTCAGTATCCGGCAAAGTGGCGGATCAGGCAAGACCGGCTCAAGCCGACAATGGCATCGACGACATAGGAGCAGCTCTGCAGGATGGCGACTGCCTGAGATGTTCTTTTGCCGATTTTTGATTCAAATCAAATGCCCGCCGTGACATCCAGCTTGCGACCCGCTTACAGTCAAACAAGCCCGCATGACGCTGGGACTACCTGGGAGCGCCGATGGACAAGAGGTATTTGGTGACGGGCAACGCTGGGCGGCGTCGCTGCTTCGCTTCAATCGCGCGCGACGGCCGGCCAGGGGGCACATGAGGCCGGGCGCTCCGGGAATCGGTCCGCACGGACTGGACAGCGATGAGGCCGCGCGACGCCTCGCGCGGGACGGCCCCAATTGCCTGCCGGACGCCGGCGGGCGGCGCTGGCTGCAGATCGCCGCAGGCGCCGCGCGCGAGCCGATGTATCTCTTGCTGGCTGGCGCGGCCATGCTGTACCTGCTGCTGGGCGAAGCGCGCGAGGGCGCGTTCCTGCTCGGCATGGTTGTCCTGATGCTCTTTATGACCCTGTTCCAGGAAGGACGTACCGAACGCGCGTTGCAGGCACTGCGCGACCTGAGTTCGCCGACCGCGCTGGTGCGGCGCGATGGCCAGGCGCAGCGTCTCCCAGCGAGGGAGCTGGTCGAGGGGGACCTGGTTGAAGTGGGCGAGGGCGACCGCGTGCCCGCCGATGCGCTGCTCCTGGCGGCGGTCGGCCTGATGGTCGATGAATCCCTGCTGACAGGGGAGTCGGTCCCCGTCAGCAAGCTGGCCGCGCCCCAAGGCAGCGCTCCGGCGCCCCCGGGCGGCGCTGACCTTCCCTGGGTCTATTCCGGCACTCTCGTGGTGCAGGGGCATGGGCTGGCGCGGGTCGGTGCCACGGGCTCACGCAGCGAGATCGGGCGCATTGGTATGGCGCTCGGCCGGATCGCGGCACCGCCCGGAAACCTGCAGCGTGAAACCGCGCGGCTGGCGCGCCGTTTGGCGCTACTGGGTGGTGCAGTCAGCGCCCTGCTGGTAGGTCTGCTCCTCATGCGTGGCAGCGACCCGGTGCCGGCGCTGCTTGCCGGCATCGCCCTGTCCATGTCGATGCTTCCAGAAGAATTCCCGGTCATCCTCACTGTCTTTCCCGCCATCGGCGCGTGGCGCCTGGCGCGCAGCCAAGTGCTGACACGCCACCTTGCAGCGATCGAAATCCTGGGATCGACCTCGGTGCTGTGCGTCGACAAAACCGGTACCCTGACCGAAAATCGTATGGCCGTCGCCCGGATCTGGCAGGCGGGCGTCGGTCACGATCCAGGGCTTGGCGCCCCGATGCCGGCGGCGCACCGCGAAGTGCTCTTCCATGCACTGCGGGCCAGCCGCGAGCTCGGTAGCGATCCTATGGAGGCTGCATTCTGGCGCCTGGCTACCGATGCATTGCCTGACGCTGGCGCCGTCCCGGGCGGCTGGTCGCTGGTGCATGAATACGGCCTTACTCCCCAGCGACCAGCCCTGATCCATGTGTGGGATTGTGGCGACAACAGGGTCCTGGTAGCGGCCAAGGGGGCGCCTGAAACGGTCATCGCTTTGAGCGGCGCCGACGCCGCCCTGCGCCAGGAAGCGCTGGCGGCCGCGGCGCAAATGGCCGGGGCGGGGCTGCGGGTGTTGGCAGTGGCGCGTGCGCGTGCCGCGACGGGCACCTGGCCGGACGATCCCGCCGCTTTCGAATTCGAACTGCTCGGCCTGGCGGCGCTGGCCGATCCCTTGCGTGCAGACATCCCTGCCGCCGTGGCGTCGTGCAGGGAAGCCGGCCTGCGCATCGTGATGATCACCGGCGACCATCCAGCAACCGCCCGCGCGATCGCCCGCCAGGCCGGTATCGGCAGCGGGGGGACGCTCACGGGCATCCAGATCGCGGCACTCGACGGCGACATGCTAGCGCGCCGCCTCGAGGGCATCGACGTCTGCGCGCGCATTGCGCCACAGCAGAAGCTCGACATCGTGCAGGCATTGCAGCGTGGGGGCGCCATTGTGGCCATGACGGGGGACGGGGTCAACGACGCCCCGGCCCTGCGCGCCGCCAATGTCGGTGTTGCGATGGGACGGCGCGGTACCGATGTCGCGCGCGAGGCGGCCGACCTGACCCTGCTCGACGACCGCTTCGCTTCACTGGTCGAGGCGATTGCGTCCGGCCGCCGGATCTTCGGCAACATGCGCAAGTCGATGTGCTATGTGATGGCGATGCACGTGCCCATCGCCGGCATGGCGCTGCTGCCGGTGCTGCTGGGCTGGCCGGTCATGCTGTACCCGCTCCACATTGTGTTTTTAGAGCTGGTCATCGATCCTGCCTGTTCGCTGGCCTTCGAGAATGAGCCGCCCGAGAAAGACCTGATGCGTCGTCCGCCGCGCGCGCCGGGCGAGGCGTTGTTCGGCCGCGCAGCAGTCACCGCTGCGCTGCTGCAGGGCACATGGGTGTTGGCCATCCTGATCGCACTGTATGGCTGGGCGCTGGCGCAGCTTCCCCAGCCAGAAGCGCGCACCATTGTTTTCGCGGCGCTGGTGCTGTGCAACCTCGCGCTGCTGATGTCAAACCGTCAGCGCGGCGGTGTTGGCGGCACGCTAAGGATCGCGAATCCGGTGTTTTGGGCGATCACCGGGGGGGCACTGTTGCTACTGTCCCTGGCCATCTATCTGCCGGCAGCGTCCGCCATGCTGCGCATGGCCCCACCGCCGCCCGGATCGCTGGCTGCGGCCGGCCTCGCAGCTGCGGTCGCGCTGGCCGGTCTCGAACTACGCAAATGGCTGGAGGCGCGTCCGCGCTCAGTGCTCCTGCGTGGGCGCCGGCAGCCGCCATAGCGAACAGGCTGGACACCTTCGCAGGCAAACGGGGCACGCGCAATTTGTGTTTTTGATTTGTGTCAAACAGCGTGCAAGGCGAAAGGCACAGACTGCGGGCTTCTGCACCAATGCCACAAAGACTCTCCATGACTTCCGCCTTGATAATGATCAGACGCCCGCACAGCATCGTGCGGGCAATGACGCTCGCCCGCAACCGGTTGCTCGCCCGCGTACGTGACACGGCGTACGAACCCGACGATCACTTTCCCGGCGCCTTCATGGACCTGGTTGACGCTGTCGAATGTGCTTTCCGCAATGAGGAAACTTTGATGGAGTCGGCCGGGCACCCCGCATTGCGAAACCAGCGTCAGGACAATGCGTCGCTCCTCAGTGCCTTGCACCATGCGGCCTCTCAAGTCGAGGCGGGGAAGCTGACGGTCGGGCGGGAGGTCATGACGGCATTGCCCGACCTGTTGTCGCTGCACCGGTTCTGCGCGCTGCACATGCTGGCATACCCCATGACTGGTACGCATGCGGGCTTTGGCATCCGCAACACATGCGTGCCCGGCCGCGCGGGCGCCCGCCGAGCCCGCGAGGGCACGCGATGAGCTACCGGACCGTGCTGGTTCACGCCGACCTGTCGCGGCATGCGGCGGGGCGCATCCGCCTTGCCGCGCAGCTAGCTAAAACGCATGATGCGCACCTGATCGGGGTCGCCGCTACCGGCGTGTCGCGCGATATATTTCCGCACGGTTACGAAGCCGCTTCTGGCAGCTTTGAGGCCAGCTACTTCGATCCGCTCCATGGCAACGCAACGCGGTCGCTCGCGCATTTCAACGACATCGCCAAGGCCGCAGACATCTCGCACGAGGCACGGCTCGTCTGGGACCTTGCCAGCGATGCGCTGGCAAGGCAGGGGCGGTTCAGCGACCTGATAGTGGTCAACCAGGACGATCTTGATGAAGCGCTGGCCGAGACGATCGGGCGCATACCCGAATATGTCGCGTTCACCAGCGCCTGCCCGGTGCTGGTAGTGCCATGCGCCCCCGTGACGCAGCAGCCAGGCCAGCATGTGCTCGTGGCCTGGAACGGCAGCAAGGAAGCCTCGGCGGCAATGCACGCGGCGATTCCATTACTGCAGCGTGCCGCGCGCGTGAGCGTTGTCTCATTCCACTCACGGGACGATACCGACATGAAGGACCCGCACTATCAGGCCGACCTCGCCACCTTCCTGGCCCGGCATGACGTCAGCGCCGAGATCCTGGCACTGGATCGGGACATCGATGGCGGGCATGCCTTACTCGTGATGGCAGGGCAGGAGTCCTACGATCTCATTGTGATGGGCTGTTACGGCCATTCTCAATTCCGTGAACTGTTCCTGGGCGGCGTCACCAGGACCGTATTGAGCGGCGCCACGGTCCCCGTGCTCATGGCTCGCTAACGGCGCGAGCAGTGCCGGCCGCAAACTTTAGGGGGCAATATGCGGATGATGAATGCAGCAGTGTTTACCGGTCCGGGGCGCATCGCGCTCGACCGCAAGCCGGTACCGTTGGCCGGTCCCGGCGAAGCGGTGGTCAAGGTCACAATGACGACAATCTGCGGAACCGATGTCCATATCCTCAAGGGAGAGTATCCGGTCGTACCTGGACTGACCATCGGGCACGAACCGGTCGGCGTTATCGCCGAGCTTGGCGAGGGTGTATTGGGGTATAACATTGGCCAGCGCGTAGTCGTCGGCGCGATTACTCCGTGTGGCCAATGCTATACCTGTCTCGAGGCCCACCAGTCCCAGTGCGGCGGTCATGCCATGGGAGGCTGGCGCTTCGGCAATACGATCGATGGCTGCCAAGCCGAATACGTGAGGGTGCCCTTCGCTATGGCGAACCTGGCGCCGATCCCAGACGGCCTGAGCGACGAACAGGTACTGATGTGTCCCGATATCATGAGTACCGGCTTTGGCGGCGCCGAGAATGGCGCCATCCGTATCGGCGACACCGTGGCTATTTTCGCTCAGGGACCGATCGGCCTGTGCGCCACAGCCGGAGCGCGACTGCGCGGCGCCAGCCAGATCATTGCGGTCGACACAGTGCCGGAACGTCTCGAGATGGCGAAGCGGCTCGGCGCCGACCATGTCATTGACTTCCGTTCGACCGACCCGGTACAGGCCATCCTCGAACTGACCGGAGGACAGGGCGCCGACGTCGCGATTGAAGCGCTGGGTACGCAGCAGACATTCGAAAGTTGCCTGCGTGTTCTACGTCCGGGTGGGACGCTGTCCAGCCTAGGGGTCTACTCGGGCAAGCTCACCCTACCATTGGATGCTTTCGCCGCCGGCTTGGGAGATCACACGGTCATCACGACCTTGTGCCCGGGAGGCAAGCACCGCATGCGTCGTTTGATGAATATCGTAGCGTCGGGACGAGTGGACCTGCGGCCCCTCATCACGCATCGCTTTCCACTCGAACGCATCGAGGAGGCCTATTCCTTATTCGCCAACCAGCAAGATGGCGTCTTAAAAGTCGCGATCGTTCCCTAAGCGCTGTTCCTGCCTCCATGGACTCACCACGCCCTATCGAGCTGCAGGTACTTCAACGAATTCGGGTTGCGAGGCGTCGCGTGGATCACGCAACAGCAGGACCGGAATCGCGGAATTAGCGAGAACATGTTGGGCTACGCTTCCGGCAAAGAGCAATGCGCAGCACGGTATCAATGTGCGCGAGCGCGGCCTTGCGTGCACGCAGCAGTTCGGCATCCGCATCAGGCATGGCCGCAGCGCTGTCGCGCATCGAAAAGTGTGGTTGAGCCACGGATACCGCAACAACGCGACCGGCTCCTGTGTGCGCGAGCAGAACGCCCACTTGCGCGGCGCGCACTGCCAGGTCGGAACCGTCCGTGGCAATACAGGTTCTCTCAATGAACATAATAGTGACCTTGACATGAACAATGATCAGCTTCACGAGATTGCATGCAGAGCGGTTTGATCGAGATAAAAAAAGTGAGAGGTAGCACCTGAGCATGGCAGCGTGAGCTTTTACCAGTTAGAACATCGATAAGAATTTATCCGAAGTATGGGGCGGCCATGTGTAGGTCCTTCCTAGTGGTCACAAGACCACGATGCGTAGGTAAAAAACTGCACGAGTCAGCCCAATGTGCGAGCTCACGCTGAGGCAGGAACCGAGAAACCGTCCGGCATATTGGTTCGATGTAAAAAAGCCCGGACATCGCTGTCCGGGCTTTTTTCGTCGACTTCCAATAGATTAGCTCTGCCGGCTTCGCAGTTGGACGGCCTGGAATCCATGCAAACTGTTGCAACAGTGAAACTTGTTTGGACTCCGACTGCTGATATGCATTCTGCCCAAGGAAGAATTATCCTCTTTACGGTTTTTTAGTCAGTTTAGAGGCGCCATAAGGGAACTATTGTCCATTTTGTTTGTCACTTAAGGCATTTATTGTGCCGCCGGCCGAACTTACTCCACCGTCACCGACTTCGCCAGGTTGCGCGGCTTGTCGACATCGGTACCACGTGCCAGCGCCGTGTGATAGGCCAGCAGCTGCAGCGCGCACACGTGCAGGATCGGCGACAGATCGCCATAGTGTTCCGGCAAACGGATCACGTGCACGCCCTCGCCCGAGGTGATGCGCGAGTCGACGTCGGCGAACACGTACAGCTGGCCGCCGCGGGCGCGCACTTCCTGCATGTTCGACTTCAGTTTTTCCAGCAGCGCATCGTTCGGAGCGATGGTGACGACTGGCATCTCTTCGGTCACCAGCGCCAGCGGGCCGTGCTTCAGTTCGCCCGCCGGATAGGCTTCGGCGTGGATGTACGAAATTTCCTTCAGCTTTAAAGCGCCTTCCAGGGCGATCGGGTAGTGCATGCCGCGGCCCAGGAACAGGGCGTTTTCCTTGCGTGCGAATTCTTCGGCCCAGGCGATGATCTGCGGCTCGAGCGCCAGCACCGAGGCAATCGCGACCGGCAGGTGGCGCATCTGCTTCAGGTGCACGGCTTCTTCCTCATCCGTCAGGCGGCCATTCACTTGCGCCAGCGTCAGGGTCAGCAGGAACAGCGCGGCCAGCTGGGTGGTAAATGCCTTGGTCGAGGCGACGCCGACTTCGACACCGGCGCGGGTGATATAGGCCAGTTCGCATTCACGCACCATGGCGCTGGTCGAAACGTTGCAGATCGTCAGCGTGTGCGGCATGCCGAGGCTGCGTGCATGTTTCAGCGCGGCCAGGGTGTCGGCGGTCTCACCGGACTGGGTGATGGTGACGACCAGGGTTTTCGGGTGCGGCACGCTGTCCCGATAACGGTATTCGCTGGCGATCTCGACGTTGACCGGCACTTTGGCGATGCACTCGATCCAGTACTTTGCGGTCAGGCCGGCATAGTAGCTGGTGCCGCACGCCAGGATCAGCACGCGGTCGATGTCTTTGAAGATTTTATAGGCGTTATCGCCGAACAGTTCCGGCATGATGCCGGTGACGCCTTCGAGGGTGTCGCCGATGACGCGCGGCTGCTCGAAGATTTCCTTTTGCATGTAGTGGCGGTAAGGACCGAGTTCCGCCGCGCCCGTGTGGGCGTGCACGGTTTTCACTTCGCGCTCGACCGGCTTGCCGTCGACGTCGACGATCCAGTAGCGCGACAGTTGCAGGTCGACGACATCGCCTTCTTCCAGGTAGATGATCTGATTGGTCGTGCCGGCCAGCGCCATCGCGTCGGAAGCGACGAAATTCTCGCCTTCGCCGACGCCCAGGATCAGCGGCGAGCCCTGGCGGGCGGCGACGACGCGGTGCGGTTCTTCGCGCGAGAACACGGCGATCGCATAGGCGCCATGCAGGCGTTTCACGGCCTGCTGCACGGTGTCGAACAAATCGCCGTTGTACATGTGGTCGACCAGGTGGGCGATCACTTCGGTATCGGTCTGGCTCGTGAACACATAGCCCAGTTCGGTCAGTTCGCGGCGCAGTTCGTCGTGGTTTTCGATGATACCGTTGTGGACGAGGGCGATGCGCGCGTTTTCTTCGTTAGGAGAAAAATGCGGGTGCGCATTGTGCGAGGCCGGGGCGCCGTGGGTGGCCCAGCGGGTGTGGGCGATGCCGGTAAAACCTTGCAGGCCGGTGCCGGCGATTTGGGTTTCCAGGTCGGCCACGCGCGAGGTGCTGCGCGAACGGGCCAGGCGGCCTTCGACGTGCAGGGCGACGCCGCAGGAATCGTAGCCGCGGTATTCGAGGCGTTTCAGACCCTCGATCAGGATAGGGGTGATGTTACGTTGAGCAACTGCGCCGACGATACCGCACATGGACTTACCTCGTATAAAAAATTTAGCAATAAACCATATCGTATGGCAATTCAAATGAAATATGCTTTCAGAGCGCGCCTCTTTTTGTTATAAAATTTCACGCAGCAAGAAAGATGAAATATTCTTTCATAACTGATCTAAAATTTTATGGGAATTTCATGGCACTGGAACTTGGACTGGACGACCTTGATCGTCGCATCCTGAATGCCCTGCAAACTGATGCATCACAGACAAATGCGGAGCTGGCCGAACAAGTGCATGTGTCGCCGCCCACTTGTCTGCGCCGGGTCAAGCAGCTGACCGAGAATGGTGTTATCGCACGGCAAGTGGCAATTGTCGACCCGGACAAGGTGGGTGCGCGCCTGACGGCGATTGTCGAGATCACGCTCGACGTGCAGGCGGCGGAACGGATGGCGCAATTCGAGAAACTGGCGGCGACGGAGGATGCCGTGATGCAGTGCTACCGCGTCGCGCCGGGCCCGGATTTCGTGTTGATCATCCAGGTGGTGGATATGCCGGCCTACCACGCGCTGGCGCACCGCCTGTTCGCGACCCACGCCAATGTGCGCAACGTAAAAGCCTATTTTTCTACCTTCAGGAGCAAGTTCGATACGCGGATCGCCGTGTAAGCAGCCTTGCCTGACCTGTGGATAATCCTGTTTGCAACCCTGTGAAATCACAGGGAATATCCAGTGCGTAAGCCAGTGGATAGCCCTGTGATTTTCCGGTGGAAGAGCGCTGTAAAACCGGTGGATTACTTCGGCTTTTTCACTGGACGCGCCCAGCCTTCGATCGTCGTCTGCCTGGCGCGGGATATTGTCAGCTTGCCGGCCGGCGCATCTTTCGTCAGCGTGGTGCCGGCGCCGAGCGTCGCACCCTTGCCGACCGTAACCGGGGCGACCAGCTGGCTGTCGCTGCCAATAAAGGCGTCGTCTTCGATCACCGTGCGGAATTTATTTGCGCCATCGTAATTACACGTGATGGTGCCGGCGCCGATGTTGACGCGCGAACCGATCGTGGCGTCGCCGACATAGGCAAGGTGATTGGCCTTGCTGTGCGCGGCGATCTGGCTGTTTTTGACTTCGACGAAGTTGCCGATGTGGACATCCTGACCGAGCTCGGTGCCGGGGCGCAGGCGCGCATACGGGCCGATCTGCGACTTGGCGCCGACCACTGCGTCCTCGATATGGCAGAAGGGCTTGATCTGCGCACCGGCCGCCACCTGGGCGTTGACCAGCACGCAATGCGGGCCCACGTTGACGCCATCGGCCAGTTCCACGCGGCCCTCGAATACGCAGCCGACATCGATCGTGACATCGCGCCCGCAAATGAGTTCGCCGCGCACGTCGATGCGGGCCGGGTCCATCAGGGTCACGCCCTTTTCCAGCAGCGCATTAGCGATATTGAGTTGATGGCGGCGCTCGAGTTCGGCCAGTTGCACCTTGCTGTTGACGCCCGCGACTTCCCATTCGCCGGCCGGGGAAGCGGACACCACGTCGACGCCATCGCTCACGGCTTGCGCCACGATGTCGGTCAAATAGTATTCGCCCTGCGCATTGTTGTTCGACAGCGCAGCGAGCCAGGTTTTCAGGTGGCGCGTCGGGATCGACATGATGCCGCTGTTGATTTCGCGGATCGCGCGCTGTTCTTCGTTCGCATCCTTCTCTTCGACGATGCGCACGATGCGGCCACCTTCTCGCACGATGCGCCCCAAACCGAACGGATTGGCCTGCTCGACGGTCAGGATGCCGAGCTTGTCGCTACCGGCGGCCTCGACCAGGCGGCGCAGCGAGTCGGCGGTCGTCAGCGGGACGTCGCCGTACAGCACCAGCGTCGGCACGTTTTCGTCGAGCTGCGGCACAGCCTGCATCACGGCGTGGCCGGTGCCCAGCTGCGGCTGCTGCAGGGCGGTGTCGATCGGCGCTTCGCCAGGCGTCGCCAGAGCGGCCACCATGTCCGGCACCGCTGCGCCCCCGTGTCCGTAAATCACGCATAATTTACTCGGCCGCAGGAGGCGGGCGGTATCGATGACATGCTGCAGCAGCGGCTTGCCCGCCAGCGGATGCAACACTTTAGGCAGCGCGGACTGCATGCGCTTTCCCATGCCGGCGGCAAGGATGACAACGTTCATAAGCCGTATTCAATAAGAGTTAATAAGATGAAAAAGTTTATCACGCATGACAGCGCGCACGACGCCCCGTTCCAGCGCACACGTGCGCTGTTCCTGATCGCCCTGCTGGCTTTACTGACCGCCTGCAGCACGATCCGTTTCAGCTACAACCATGGCGACACACTACTCTACTGGTGGCTGGACGCCTATGTCGACTTTGAAGGCAACCAATCCGATTGGGTCAAACGCGACATCGGCGAACTGTTTCAATGGCACCGCAAAACGCAATTGCACGATTACGCCGCCCTGCTCGGCAGCTTCCAGCGCCAGCTGGCCGGCAATCCGACCCAGGCCGATTTGCTGAACGATTACCACGAGCTGCGCAGCCGCACCGAAACCCTGGCCATGAAGGCCGTACCCGATATGGTCGACCTGGCGCGCTCGCTCACGCCCGACCAGATCGCGCAAATGGAAAAGCGCTTCAACAAGAAAAACGACGAATACCGCCGCAAGTTCGTCAGCGGCAGCGTCGAGAAACGCAATGAAGCGCGCTTCGACAAGTCGATGGACCAATTCAAACTCTGGTTCGGGAGTTTTAGTAACGAGCAGGAAAAGGTACTGCGCCGCACCTCGGATGCGCGCCCGCTCGACAACAATATCTGGCTCGAGGAACGAATTGTCCGCCAGCGCAGGATCCTGGCCCTGGCCCGTAAGATTCAACAGGAAAAGCCGAACAAGGAGCAGACCGGCGCCATGATCACCACCCTGCTGCACGAATTTTTTACGCGCATGGATGCACCCGAGCGCAAGGGTTTTTATGACAGCTATATCAACGCGACCTCGAATTTCATCCTGACCGCCATCCGCATCGCGACGCCCGCCCAGAAAGCCCATGCCCAACAGCGCATGCAGGGCTGGATCGATGATTTCAATGCGCTCGCCAAGGAAGCAAAATAGCGACCGCGGGCCTCTGGTATAGTGCGCGCCATGCGAAATAAGCCAGCAACCAGGCCAGCAACCAGGCCAGCAAACAAGTCCCAGGGCCAGCACGGCCGCCCGCGCCTCGCGCCCCAGCAGATACGCATCATCGGCGGAGAATGGAAACGGCGCCTGCTGCCGGTGGTCGACGCCCTCGGCCTGCGCCCGACGCCGGACCGCGTGCGCGAAACGGTCTTCAACTGGATCCACCACCAGGTCGGCGGCGATTGGGCGCACACCGATTGCCTCGACCTGTTCGCCGGCAGCGGCGCACTCGGCTTCGAGGCCGCCAGCCGCGGCGCCCATTCGGTGACGATGCTCGATTTTCACGGTCCGGCCGCGCGCCAGCTGCAAGAGAACAAGGACATGCTCAACGCGGAGAACGTCAGCGTGCTGCGCGGCGACGCTTTTGTCGTGGCGCGCGACCTGGCCGCGCGCGGCCAGCGCTATGACGTGATCTTCCTCGATCCGCCTTATCAGCAGGACCTCATCGCCAGGGCGCTGCCGCTGTGTATCGACCTGCTCAAGGAGGACGGCATGGTCTATGTGGAAGCGGAATGTGCGCTGCCGCAGGGAGAAGACACCCCGGACTGGTTGTCCCCGTGGGAGCAAGTGCGCGCCGACAAGGCGGGTATGGTCTTCTATCACCTGCTGAAGTTGAGCAAATGAGGTATGCAATGAGTCAAGCAATCCGCTGAACGATAACTTGCGCGAAAACAAGGCTTAAACCCTGCAAATTTGCTCAATTTGCGGGCAGAGCGGGCGCCATTCTGGGGCAACTGCTGGATTATCAGGCATAATGCGCGTTCCGGAGCGTTACGCGCTCTAAACAGGTTTCTCTTCCAGGGAGCAGCAATGGTAGTAGCCGTTTATCCAGGTACCTTCGATCCGCTGACCCGCGGCCATGAGGATCTGGTCCGCCGTGCATCGGGCCTCTTCGATACGCTGGTCGTCGGTGTTGCCGACAGCAAGAACAAGAAGCCGTTCTTCTCGCTCGACGAGCGCCTCGAGATCGCCAACGAGGTGCTGGGCCATTACCCGAACGTGAAGGTCGAGAGTTTTTCCGGCCTGTTGAAGGATTTCGTGCGCAAGCACGATGCGCGCGTCATCGTGCGCGGCCTGCGCGCCGTCTCCGACTTCGAGTATGAATTCCAGATGGCCGGCATGAACCGTTATTTGCTGCCCGATGTCGAAACGCTGTTCCTGACCCCATCCGACCAGTACCAATTCATTTCCGGCACCATCGTGCGCGAAATCGCGATGCTGGGCGGCGATGTGTCGAAATTCGTATTCCCTTCGGTCGACCGCTGGCTGCAAAAGAAAATTGCATCCATGAACCTGCCGAAAGCCTGACCAGGCATTCACATTATTTAAAGCAGCCGCATCATGGCCTTACTGATTACCGACGAATGCATCAATTGCGACGTGTGCGAGCCCGAGTGCCCGAACGACGCGATTTCGATGGGCGAAGAGATCTACGAGATCGACCCGCATAAGTGCACGGAATGCGTCGGCCACTTCGACGAACCGCAGTGCCAGGCCCTGTGCCCGGTCGCCTGCATTCCGTTCAATCCGGCCTGGCGCGAAACGCGCGAGGAACTCATGGCCAAGTACGAACGCCTGACGGCGGACAAGAACGCCTCCTGACGACTACTGCCGGCTGCGCCACATGGATCGCGCAGGCCGGCGGGCGAATTCATACGGCAATGCTATTCTGCCCGTATGGATGAAAACGACGACGAATTAACTTCGCGGCTACCACAATCGGTTAATAAAAATCTCGACACGATCGCCGAGTATTACGCGCGCCATGAAGAAAGCGTGACACGGGCCCAGGCCTTTGTCGAGAAAATGAGCCTGTTTCTCGGCAGCCCCGGCTATTTTGCCGTGAACGCGAGCCTGATCGTTTGCTGGATCGCCTGGAACTTGGCCGCTTCCCAATTCGACCTGCCCCAGCCGGACGAACCGCCATTCTTCTGGCTGCAGGGTTTTGTATCGCTGAATGCCTTCATCATTTCCACGACCGTCCTGATTCGCCAGAACCGCATGTCGAAACTGGCCGAGCACAATGCCCACCTCGATCTGCAGATCAGCCTGCTGGCCGAAGAAAAGACCAGCAAGATCATTGCCATGCTCGAGGACATCCGGCGCGATTCCCCGACCTTGCCCGACAAGGTCGACCAGGAGGCCGACGAACTGTCCGAGTCGGCCGACACCAGTACCGTGCTTGAAGCAATCGAGCGCGACCAGGAACACGATCGCCGACCTCCCCAGGCGTAAAACTTTCCCGTTGTATTGTGCCGTTGCAGCATTGAAATAGTCGATCTGTCTTGATTTTAGACAAGATTTCGATGCTATATTGGTATTGCCGTTTTAGCACGGTCATACTTATTTATACGAAACGGGGAATGCGGTGAACATCAATAACTTGCGCATCGGCCAGCGCCTGGCCATTGGCTTCGGGATCGTCATCTCCTTGCTGGTGTTATTGGCCGGTTTGTCGTACACGCGCCTGGCTAGCCTGAACAATGAAATGGGATCGCTGATCCACCTGCGCTACGCGAATACCGTCAGCGCCAATGCGATCAAAGCCGACGTCAACGAAGCCACCCGCGGCATGCTCAGCGTGCTGGTGATGAGCGATCCGGACCAGGTGCGCAAGGAACTCGAGAATGCCGCCAAAAAAAGCGCCGACGCCAGCACCGCCGTCGCCGCCCTCGCAGGCAGCACGCTCGAACCCGAGGGCGCGCAGATCCTGGCGTCATTAAGCGCGATCCAGGCCAAATTCCTGCCGGCCCAGGAAGCGTTCGCGAAACTGGTGCTGGAAGACCGCAAGGACGAAGCCATGGTCAAATTCATGTTTTCGCTGCGGCCCCAGCAAACCAGGTATTTCGCGCAGCTCGACCGTTTTATTGCTTACCAAAATGCCGCGATGACGGCCGCCGGCGACGCCGCTGCGACCGTCACGCGGCGCACGCAGCTGCTGGTGCTGGCCCTGGCCATCGCCGCGGCCGTGATTTCCCTGGGCGTGGCCTGGCTGGCGACGCGCAGCATCGTGCGGCCGCTGCGCCATGTCGTCAAAATCGCACGCCGCGTGGCCGATGGCGATTTGACCAGCGAGATCCGTGTCGAGACCGAGGATGAAACCGGGCAAATGATGCGCGCCCTGCGCCACATGAACGACAGCCTGCAGCACATCGTCGCCGACGTGCGCGTCAGCACCGAAGCGATGGCGTCGAGTTCGAGCCAGATCGCCAGCGGCAACAGCGATTTGTCGGTGCGCACCGAACAGCAAGCCGCCTCGCTCGGCCAGACGGCCGACGCGATGCGCGAACTGACCGACACCGTCCAGCAGAACGCAGATAATGCGCGCCAGGCAAATGCCCTGGCTGCGCAGGCGTCCACGGTCGCCGCGCGCGGCGGGGCCGTGGTCGAGAAAGTAATCGATACCATGGGCTCGATCACGACGTCCTCGCAACGCATCGTCGACATCATCGGCGTCATCGACTCGATCGCCTTCCAGACAAATATCCTGGCCCTGAATGCGGCGGTCGAAGCTGCGCGCGCGGGCGAGCAGGGGCGCGGCTTTGCGGTCGTGGCCGCCGAGGTGCGCAGCCTGGCCCAGCGCTCGGCGGCGGCGGCCCGGGAAATCAAGGTGCTGATAGGCGACTCGAGCGACAAGGTGCGAGAAGGCAGCCTGCTCGTCGAGCAGGCCGGCGCGACGATGCGCGACGTCGTCGACAGCGTGCGCCGCGTGACCGACATCATGGCCGAGATCACGGCCGCCAGCGCCGAGCAAAGCACGGGGATCGCCCAGGTCAGCCGGAATGTCGTCGACATGGACCAGAGTACCCAGGAAAACGCCGCCCTGGTCGAGGAGGCGGCCGCAGCCGCGGCCTCGATGCAGCAGCAGGCGGCGCAACTGGCGCGCGCCGTCAGCATTTTCAAATTGGCCGTGCCGCCCGAGCGGCCGGCCCTCGACGCGGCAGACACGCCGCGGCGCCTGCCCGCGCCCGTCGCAACGAACGCATAAAAATATCACCCAGGAGACAGCATGAGCTTCATGAAACACACCAACACCCTCGTCAGCGGCGCCGTACTGGCGCTGGCTTTCGCCTGCCAGGCGCAGGCCGCCATCGACGTCAACGGCATCCGGTTCGAGGACACGAACAAGGTCGGCGGGAAGGGGCTGAAACTGAATGGCGCCGGCATGCGCACCAAACTCATCATCAAGGTATATGCGGCCGGGCTGTATCTGCCGGAAAAGAAGACGAATGTCGCCGACATCCTGAAAGGCGAGGGCCCGCGCCGCGTCACCCTGGTGATGGCGCGCGACATCGCTTCGGAAGACCTCGGCAAAGCCTTCATGGATGGCATCAACGAAAACCTGGACAAGGCGGAGAAGGCGAAGATCGTCGGCCAGATCGCCAAGTTCGGGGAGATGTTCGCGGCGGTCGACGACATCAAAAAGGGCGATGTGCTGCACATGGACTGGATCCCGGGCACCGGGACGGTCTGCGAACTGAACGGCAAGCGGATCGGCGAACCCGTGTCGGACGTGAATTTCTATAATGCCGTGCTGCGCATCTGGCTGGGAGACAAGCCGGTCGACCGCTCGCTGAAGCCGGCGCTGCTGGGCGACGCACGCTGAGCAGGGGCCTGACATGAAAAAACGCGGCGCCGGGTAACCGGACGCCGCGTTTTTTTCAGGGCGCAGCGTTTATGCGCGGGCGCCCATGACGCGCGGGCGGCGCGCCGGACGGGGACGCACGGTCAGCACGAAGGCGCGTACCAGTCCCGAAATGAGGGGACGAAAAAACATCAGCAGGCTGGCCAGCAGCGCCAGGACCAGCACGCCACGCACGAGCTCGGCGACCGAAGGAATGGGGAAGGACAGGAGGGTAAGCGCTGCGGCGAAGGACATGATTACTGACGACGGAATGTTGTTTTTTAGAACTATAGTGCATTGCAACATATAAATCTAATTTCGTTTACTGATGTGCCTTATATTGATTGTGAATGAAATGGGGTACACTTTGATGCAGACCAATTGCGGCGCATTATTACCAACGAGAGACTCCATGAGCTTCCTGACGCTGGACCTGAACCTGCTGCGCGTGTTCGACGCAGTCATGACCGAACAAAACCTGACACGTGCTGCCGGCCACCTGGCGATGACCCAGCCGGCGGTATCGAACGCCATCAAACGCCTGCGCGAAAGCCTGGGCGACGAGTTGCTGATCCGCACCGCCTATGGCGTGAAGCCGACGCCGCGCGCCGAAGCCTTATGGCCATCGGTGCGCGCGGCGCTGCAGTCGCTGGAAGCGGCCGTGATGCCGGAAACCTTCGACGTCTCCAAAGCCCAGGCCACCTTCCGCATGGCGATGGCCGACGCCACCGCCGCCTACTGGCTGCCGTCGCTCATGCGTTCGATCGAAAGCGAGGCGCCGGGCGTGAACATCCGCATGATGCCGCTGACGACGCGCGAGCCGCGCCCGATGCTGCTGCGCGGCGACATCGACCTGGCCGTCGGCTTTTTCCCGGGCGTGGCGGCGCAGCTGTCGTATGAAACCGGTTCGCCGATCCGCCACGAGCGCCTGTATTCCGGCCAGTACGTGTGCGTGATGCGCAAGAACCACCCGCTGGCCGGCAACAAGCTCGACCTCGACACCTATTGCAAGGCCAATCACTTATTGGTCAGTTTTTCCGGCCGCGCGCACGGCCTGGTCGATGAGGCGCTGGCGCAAATCGGGCGCGAACGGCGCATTTTGCTGACCGTGAACCAATTCTTTACCGCCGGACGGGTGGTGGCGAATTCGGACTTGATCACGGTGTTGCCGAAACATTTGATGGTCTCGACCGGGATGACGGAATCGCTGGTCTGGCGCGAACTGCCCTTCGCCCTGCCGGCCGTGCACCTGGACATGCTCTGGCACGAACGCGACGGCCGCAGCCCGGCGCACCGCTGGCTGAGGAATAACCTGGAAACGACCGCGGCGCAGGCGACCGCGCCGAAAGGCGAGCGCCAGGCGGCGTAAATCTTGTCGGGTGGACGGGGAACCCGTCCACCCTGCATTGGAGGCGCGCGTTCTCCCGCTCTACCGGATCGGCAGCTTCGTCGTATTTTTCACTTCTTCCATCACCGCATAGGTATGCGTCTCGCGCACGCCCTTCTGCAATAAGGTCTTGCCGAGGAATTCGCGGTACGCCGCCATGTCTTTGACACGCGCTTTCACCAGGTAGTCGAAGCCGCCCGCCACCATGTGGCATTCCAGCACTTCCGGGATCAGCTGCACGCTCTGTTTGAAGGCATCGAACACTTCCGGCGTGGTGCGGTCGAGCACGACTTCGATGAACACCAGCAGGGAAACGTCGAGCAGCTGGGGATTCAGCTGGGCCGTATAACCCATGATGTAGCCGGACTCGTGGAGTTTGCGCACCCGCTCGAGGCAGGCTGCAGGCGACAGGTTCACGCGAGTGGCGAGTTCGACGTTGCTGATGCGGCCGTCGTTCTGCAACTCGGCGAGGATTTTTTTCGATATCTTGTCCAGCATGCGGCGCTCCCACTGTAAATATTATTTGGTCGAATTCTCGCACCAAAAACTATCTATTGCTAGTACCCCGTAAAAACAGAATTAATCCAGAAGAAATCCTTCTACAATCAAACGATTGAAGCACGTATCAAAACGCGCGCCGGCTGCCCCTGCAGACCGGCGCGTTTTGCTGTGCGCACCCTTTGACCTGACCCTGACAAGACCACCATGCAGATCGCCGCCACTCCGGCCACCACCTTCGTTCCCTTCGACGCATTTCAAGCGGAAATCAAGCCCGGCCAGTCGCCGCTGCGCGCCGCCATCACGGCCGCTTACCGCCGCGATGAAGCCGAGGCCGTGCAATGGCTGCTGGCCCAGGGCGCGCGTCCGAGTGCCGAGGCGAAACCGCTGGCGCACCGCCTGGTCTCGAGCGTGCGCGCAAAACGCACCCGCGCCTCGGGTGTCGACGCCTTGATGCACGAATTCTCCCTGTCGTCGGAAGAAGGGGTCGCGTTGATGTGCCTGGCCGAAGCGCTGCTGCGCATTCCGGACAGCGCCACCGCCGACCGCCTGATCGCCGACAAGATCAGCCGCGGCGACTGGCGCAGCCACCTGGGCGAATCGCCTTCCCTGTTCGTGAACGCCGCGACCTGGGGTTTATTGATTACCGGTAAACTGGTCTCGAGCAACAGCGAACGCGGTCTCGGTTCGGCGATGACGCGCCTGATCGCCAAAGGCGGCGAACCGCTGATCCGCAAAGGGGTGGACCTGGCCATGCGCATGCTCGGCAACCAGTTCGTGACCGGCCAGACCATCGACGAAGCCTTGAAAAACAGCCAGCCGAACGAGGCGCGCGGTTATCAATATTCTTACGACATGCTGGGAGAAGCGGCGCTGACCGAGCATGATGCGCAAAGCTATTATGCTTCTTACGAAAAAGCGATCCACGCGATCGGCAAGGCGTCGAATGGCCGCGGCATCAAGAACGGCCCGGGCATTTCCATCAAACTGTCGGCCCTGCACCCGCGCTACAGCCGCGCGCAGTCGGCACGCGTAATGAGCGAACTGCTGCCGCGCGTGCGCAGCCTGGTGTTACTCGCAAAAGGCTACGACATCGGCATCAATATCGATGCGGAAGAGGCCGATCGCCTCGAGATCTCGCTCGACATGCTCGAAGCGCTGGCGTTTGACCCCGAACTCGCCGGTTTCGACGGCATCGGCCTGGTGGTGCAGGGTTATCAAAAACGCTGCCCCTTCGTGATCGATTACGTGATCGACCTGGCCAAGCGCAGCGGCCGCAAGTTCATGGTGCGTTTGGTAAAGGGGGCGTATTGGGATGCGGAGATCAAGCGTGCGCAAGTCGATGGCATGCCGGGCTTCCCGGTCTATACGCGCAAGGTCTATACGGACGTGTCGTATCTCACCTGCGCCGAGAAACTGCTGGGGGCGACGGATGTCATCTACGCCCAGTTCGCGACCCACAATGCGCACACCTTGTCGGTGATTTATACCTGGGCCAGGGAGCGCGGTGTCGAAAACTATGAATTCCAGTGCCTGCACGGCATGGGCGAGACGCTGTACGACCAGGTCGTAGGCAAAGAAAACCTCGATAAAACCTGCCGCATTTATGCGCCGGTCGGTTCCCACGAAACCCTGCTCGCCTATCTCGTGCGCCGCCTGCTGGAAAACGGCGCCAACTCGTCTTTCGTGAACCAGATCGTCGACGAAAAAGTCGCCATCGATACCTTATTGAATGATCCGTTCGAGGTCGCGCGCGCCAGCGGCGGCTTGCCGCATACGGGTATCGCCCTGCCGCGCGCGCTGTTCGGGACCGAGAGAAAAAATTCGGCCGGCATCGACCTGACGAATGAAGATGCGCTGCGCACCCTGGGCACGGAACTGTCGCGCCAGCGCGCGTACAAGGCGACGCCCCTGATTGCCGGCGCGGTGGAAGGTGCGGACAGCTTGTCGGTCGTGAATCCGGCACAAAACGCCGATGTCGTCGGCCTGGTCCAGGAAGCGGCGAAGACCGATGTCGACACCGCGCTGGCCGCCGCCACCGCCTTTGCCGGCGAGTGGAACAGCAGCGCCAACACGCAGCGCGCCGCCATCCTCGACCGCGTCGCCGACCTGTTCGAAGCCAATTGCGCCGAGCTGATGGCCCTGGCCGTGCGCGAAGCCGGCAAATCGCTGCCGAACGCGATCGCGGAAATCCGCGAAGCCGTCGACTTTTTGCGCTATTACGGCGCCCAGGTCAAAGACGCTGCACCTGCGCAAGCGCTGGGTCCCGTCACCTGCATCAGCCCGTGGAACTTCCCGCTCGCCATTTTTACCGGCCAGGTGGCCGCCGCACTGGCCGCCGGCAACGTCGTGCTCGCAAAACCGGCCGAGCAGACGCCATTGATCGCGCACCGTGCGGTGGAGCTGTTTCATGAAGCCGGCATTCCGCGCGCCGCGCTGCAATTGCTGCCGGGCCGCGGCGAAGTCGTCGGTGCCGCCCTCACATCAGATTCGCGCGTAAAAGGCGTGATTTTTACGGGATCGACCGAAGTTGCGCAACTGATCAACCGCACGCTCGCGCAACGCGGCGAAGCCGAGGGCATCGATATTCCGCTGGTCGCGGAAACCGGCGGCCAGAATGCCCTGATCGTCGATTCCTCGGCGCTGCCGGAGCAGGTGGTGCAGGACGTGCTGAGTTCGGCTTTTGATTCCGCCGGCCAGCGCTGCTCCGCGCTGCGCGTCTTGTTCCTGCAGGAAGATATTGCCGATAAAACGATCCGCATGCTGAAGGGCGCACTCGGCGAATTGCGCGTCGGCAGCCCCGACCGCCTGGCGACCGACATCGGTCCCGTGATCGACGCCGACGCCCAGCGCAATTTGCTGGCCCACATCGAGCGCATGAGAGCCACGGCCAAGCAGTATTTCGCGTTGGAATTGCCGGCCTCGCTGACCTCGCAAGGGACGTTTGTGCCGCCGACCGTGCTGGAAATCGCTTCCCTGGCGGAACTGAAGCAGGAAGTGTTCGGACCGGTACTGCACATCGTGCGCTATCGCCGCGCCGACCTGGGCAAAGTGGTCGATACGATCAACGCCACCGGCTACGGCCTGACGCTGGGTATTCACTCGCGCATCGACGAAACCATCGATTTCATCACGACCCGTGCCCACGTCGGGAATATCTACGTGAACCGGAATATCGTCGGCGCCGTCGTCGGCGTGCAGCCTTTCGGCGGGGAAGGCAAATCCGGCACCGGCCCGAAAGCCGGTGGTCCGCTCTACATCAAGCGCCTGCAGCGCCAGGCCGCCCCCCTGCAGGAACATGCCGGCAAACCGTATGCGGCGCTCGCCGCGCTGCAAGTGTGGGCGCGCAACCATGGCCATGAGGATATTGTCGCCTTGTGCGAGACGTATTCCCGCAGCCAATTGAACGGGACCACGCTCACGCTACCGGGCCCGACCGGCGAAACGAATCGCCTGTCCTTCTGTGCGCGGGGGGTCGTGCTGTGCGCAGCAAGCACGATCAAGGGCATGCTGAACCAGTTGGCGGCCGCGATGGCAACTGGCAACCGCGCCCTCGTGCTCGCCGGTGCGGGCTTCGCCTTGCCGGAAGACTTGCCGGCGCCCGTGAAAGACCGCATCCGTTTTATTGGTGCAGCGGAAGTGAACAATTGCGAATGCGAGATCGCGCTGATCGAAGCGGGTTTGCCAGGCAATCTGCGCTCGCAGCTGGCAGCGCGCACCGGTGCGATCGTCGGCATCGTCGATACCGATGCGAGCTCGCCGGTTCCCGTGTGGCGTTTGGTGGCCGAGCGTGCGGTATGCGTCAACACGACTGCGGCTGGCGGCAACGCAAGCCTCATGACCTTGGGGCTGTAATCATGTAGCAGTTTGTTTGTTCAATTGGAGGAAGACATGTTAGTTGGCGTTCCAAAAGAGATCAAAAACCATGAGTACCGGGTCGGCCTGACCCCGCCTTCCGTGCACGAGCTGGTCGCACGCGGGCATCAAGTGATTGTCCAGAAGAACGCCGGCACCGAGATCGGCTTGTCGGACGACCAATACATCACCGCCGGCGCCACCATCGTCGCCACGGCGCAAGAGATCTTTGCCCGTGCCGACATGGTCGTCAAAGTGAAGGAACCGCAGCCCGGCGAATGCGCGATGCTGCGCGAAGGCCAGATCCTGTACACCTATCTGCACCTGGCGCCGGACCCGGAACAGACGGCGGCGCTGGTGAAATCGAAGGCGGTCTGCATTGCCTACGAAACGATCACCGGCCAGGGCGGCGGCTTGCCCCTGCTCGCGCCGATGAGCGAAGTGGCGGGGCGCATGGCGATCCAGGCCGGCGCGGCCCACCTGGAAAAGTCGAAAGGCGGGATGGGCCTGCTGCTGGGCGGCGTACCGGGCGTGGCGCCGGGCCACATCGTCATCATCGGGGCCGGCGTGGTCGGTACCAACGCATTACAGATGGCGGTCGGCACCGGCGCACGGGTCACCGTACTCGATAAAAACATCGACCGCCTGCGCCAGCTCGACCTGGTCTACGGCAACCGCATCGCCACCGTGTATTCGACCGCGCACGCAATCGAGGAAGCGGTGCTGGCGGCCGACCTCGTCATCGGTGGCGTGCTGGTGCCGGGTGCGGCGGCGCCGAAGCTGGTCACGCGCAGCATGATTGCAAAGATGAAGAAGGGGGCGGTCGTGGTCGACGTGGCGATCGACCAGGGCGGCTGCTTCGAAACTTCGCATGCGACCACCCACGCCGATCCGACCTTCATGGTCGATGGCGTTATTCACTATTGCGTGGCAAACATGCCGGGCGCCGTTGCCCGCACCTCGACTTTCGCATTGAACAACGCGACGATCGGCCATGCGCTCGCGCTGGCCGGCAAGGGCTGGCGCCGCGCTTTATTGGAGGACGCCCACCTGCGCCAGGGTTTGAATGTCTGCCTGGGCAAGGTGACGTATGAAGCCGTCGCCAAAACCCTGGGCTACGACTACGTGCCGGCCGATTCCCTGCTGGCTTGAGCGTTCGCCGCCAGCCCGTCTGCCTGCAGGCAGAACCGCCTGACGATATAAAACGCATAGACCGCGGCCACCGATTTTACGAAACGTAAAAAATCGGTGGCCGCGTTTTCATTGGCGTTGTCTGAAATCGTCCGGATCACGGCGCAGGGCAGGTTCAACTCGTAACACACCTGGGCTACTGCCGCCCCCTCCATTTCGACCGCCACCAGGCCGGGCAAGGCCGCATTCAGGCCATTGATGTGCTCGCGGTCCTTAATAAACTGGTCGCCGCTGGCGATCAGGCCACGGTGGATGCGCGGCTGGGTCAGCCTGAACGCTGTTTTTTCTCCGGCCTCGATCGCCTCCTCGAAATCCTGGTCCAGGAAAGCGTGGGCGGCATCGATCAGGCGCGTGCCGAGGCGGTGGTCTGCCGGGAAATGCGTCAAGCCGGTCAGGGGCACCTCGAAACGCGGAAACAGGGGACTGGCATCCATGTCGTGCTGGACCAGCGATTCGGCCACCACGATGTCGCCGACCTGCACCGCCTTGTCGCCGGCACCAGCCACACCCGTAAACACGATGTGGGTAACTCCGAACTTCTCCACAAGCGTGGTCGCTGTCATGGCAGCGGCAACCTTGCCTATACGCGACAGAACGCACACAGCGTCGATTTCCCACAGCTGTCCGACCCAGTACTCGCGTTGACCATGGACGAGCTTGTAGGGGCCTTGCATGGCTTCCACGAGCCCCTGCTGTTCTTCGGACAGTGCGCTGATGATCCCGAGACGCATATTTTGGCTGTTTTTAAGAGTGTTGATGGGTGTCGAACGCGTTTTTCAGCGGGTTTTTGGCTTGAAAAACGGCTTGTCCACGTTGTTCGCGCTTTTCTCTGTTTACAGTAATAAAGGTATGTATACAGATTGGTAGTAGTAGTAAACGAGCATTCTGCTGTGGATAAGACGGGTTTACTCCACAAGATCAGCGGTTTACGACATTACAAACGCGCTGGACAAAGATTGTATCGAGCTTGCACGGATGTTGGAGAAAAAACGAGTTGTCTTCAGTAAACGTCGTTCTGCACATCCGGGCCTGTGGATATGCAGTGGCTTGTCCACAGCTGAAGCGCCAAAAAGCGCGTTTTTTTTGGAAAAACCGGTCCCTCGAGCGGATTTTGCCACCAGGTTCGCTGCCAGACGAGGCATCACCAGCCTGTTGCCGCCCACTGACAAAGCAATTCGCGCTCGGCACCAGCTGGCGCTGCCCGTAGGGTGGACTCCCGAGTCCACGCATTTGCACCGCTTGCAAGCCGCGCACGCATTTTTTGCTGCCGCCACCCGCATCACGTTTCCTGCCAAACCATCGACCAGCCGATTGCCTGCAGCGCGTCGCGTGGTCGTGGCCGCATGCGCAGCGCTTTTTTTTTTACAGCGGTCGCCAAGCGCAGTGCCTTTTCACCACCCCGTTCGCCTGTCGTTTTCCTGCAGACCATCGTCACTTCGATCCGACCTGGCTTTTCGCCTGGCCAGGAGCGAACGCGAGCCGGGTTTTTCACAGCGCGCATGCTTCATCTATTTAATTAAAAAAGTATGTATACAAAATAGTAGTAGTAGTTAACGGCGCAGTTTTCTGTGGATAAGGTCAATTTTCTCCACAGGGTCAATGGCTTAGCGCACTTTTGATGTGCTGAACAAGCGCTGTATCCGGATTGCACCGAAGGTGTACAGATTTTGCGCGGCCGTCAAAAGCCGCGCTTCTGCACATTCGCTCCTGTGGATATGCATGTGTTTGTCCACAGCCGGCTTGCAGCCGGGTTACTGCCTGGTTTCTGCCTGTGCGCAGGCACGGGCAGGCGGGCAGGGAAAGGCGATGCGATCAGCCAGGGAAGCGGCCAAGGCGATCCCCGATGCCGGTTCTGAGGTTGGCAGCCAACAGTTCGGGAAGGAGAAGAAAAAAAAATTTTGCAAACCCACAGCCTGCGCTTATTCAGGTTTACAACCAAAATAGGTATACAAGGATAGTAGTAGTGTTAACAAGTGGCATTTTCTGTGGATAAGTCGGTTAACGGATGAGAAATCATTGGTTTACGCGCGGTATAAGCCTGTGATGGCGGCTGTATCGCGCCGGTGACAAATCTGGACAAGATTTTCGCGACCGCAAAAAGTCGCGTTTCTGCACAATCCGTTCCTGTGGATATCAAGAACCTTATCCACAGATGCCCCTCTGGCTTTACGGTGACGATCTGGTAAGCTTGCCTTGGTGAATTCAAACTGACGAAAAACGGAGGCGGACATGGCAATCAACGATTTGTTCCAGGTACCGGTCATCCAGGGCCCGATGGCGGGCGGCTCCTGTACGCCCGAGTTGGTCGCCGCCGTCTCGAATGCCGGTGCGCTTGGTTCCCTGCCGTGTTCGCTGCTGTCTCCGGCGGTCATCGAGGAGCAGGTAGCGCGCATCCGCACGCTGACCAGCCGGCCTTTCATGCTGAATTTTTTCGTGCAGGGCAAACCGGCCCCGAGCGCCAACGAGATCAGCGGCGCCATCGAACTGCTGCGCCCGGTCTGGGAAAGCCTGGGCTGGAACGCGCTGCCGGTGCCGAATAAATGGTGCGAGGATTTCGACGCCCAGTTCGAGACCTTGATCCGACTGCGTCCGGCGGCCGTCAGTTTTACCTTCGGCATCCTCGAAGCCGTCCAGGTCGAGCGCCTCCATGCAGCCGGGATCCTGGTGATCGGTACCGTCACCACCGCCGAGGAAGGGCGGGCCTGGGAAGCGATCGGCGCCGATGCGGTGGTTGCGTCCGGAATCGAGGCGGGTGGCCATCGCGGCACCTTTATCGGGCGCCAGGAAGACGCGCGCTTGCCGGCTTTTGCCCTCTGGCCGGCGGTGGTCGCGGCCGTAAAAATTCCCGTGATCGCTGCCGGCGGCATCATGACGGGCCAGGATATCAAGCGGGCAATGGCGCTGGGTGCACGCGCCGTGCAGATGGGTACCGCCTTTCTCGTGACCGACGAAGCGTCCATCCACCCGGCGTATAAGGCGCGGCTGCTGAGTGGGGAAGGAACAACCCGGCAGACGCGCAGTTTTTCCGGACGCTACGCACGCGGTATCGACAACGGCTTCATGCGGCAAATGGAAAGCGTGGAGTCGCAAGTGCCGCCTTATCCGATCCAGAATGCGCTGACCGGCCCGATCCGCGCCGCGGCCGCGAAAAGCGGCGACACGGAATTGATGTCGATGTGGGCCGGCACCGAATTTGCCCGGGCGCGGCCGATGCCGGCGGGAGACCTGGTGAAATTACTCGCAACTGAGCTGGCATCCGAATCGCAACCCTGAGGAGACGAATCGCGTGGAATCGGCTGGAGAATACGACTACATCATCGTTGGGGCCGGTACCGCCGGCTGCGTTCTGGCCAATCGCCTGACGCAGGATAAGCATATCGAGGTGCTGCTGATCGAAGCGGGCGCACGCGACGATTACCTCTG
This sequence comes from Telluria sp. AIW5, assembly GCF_056680575.1. Classification (NCBI taxonomy): domain Bacteria; kingdom Pseudomonadati; phylum Pseudomonadota; class Betaproteobacteria; order Burkholderiales; family Oxalobacteraceae; genus Telluria; species Telluria sp. AIW5. The sequence continues at coordinate 862,652 of NZ_CM155289.1, forward strand.
GATCCACATTCCTGTCGGTTACCTGCACTGCATCGGCAATCCACGCACCGATTGGCTGTTCAATACCGAACCGGACCCGGGCCTGAATGGACGGGCCCTGATCTACCCGCGCGGCAAAGTGCTGGGCGGCAGCTCCTCGATCAACGGCATGATTTATATGCGCGGCCAGCAGCAGGATTACGCGCGCTGGGCAGACAGTTGCGGCGACGATTCCTGGCGCTGGGAGCAGGTGCTGCCGCTGTTCAAAAAAAGCGAAGACCATTATCGGGGCGCCAGCGAGGCCCACGGCGCCGGCGGAGAATGGCGCGTCGAAAAGCAGCGGCTGTCCTGGAAAATCCTCGACGCCTTCCGCGATGCCGCGGCCGAGGTCGGGATCGACAAGGTCGACGATTTCAATACCGGAAACAATGCCGGCTCCTCCTATTTCGAAGTGAACCAGCGCCGCGGGATTCGCCTGAATACCGCGAAAGCATTCTTGAAACCGGCGGCCCAGCGCCCGAATTTGACGATCATGACCGGCTGCCACGTCGAGCGCCTGCTGGTCGACACGACGGAAACGGGCCCCGCCTGCCGCGGCGTGCAATTTACCGGCGCCGGCAAGGCCTACACCGCAAAAGCCCGCCGCGAAACTTTATTGGCAGCCGGCGCCATCGGCTCGCCCCATATCCTGCAACTGTCGGGCATTGGCGAAGGCGGCCACCTGCAGCGCCACGGCGTCACGCCTCGCGTCGATTTGCCGGGCGTAGGAGAAAACCTGCAGGATCACCTGCAACTGCGCATGGTCTATAAAGTGCAGGGCGTGAAAACCCTGAATACCAGCGCCGCGTCCTGGTTCGGCAAGATGAAGATCGGCCTCGAATACGCCTTATTGCGCAGCGGGCCGATGTCGATGGCGCCCTCGCAGCTGGGTGCCTTTGCCAAGTCAAGCGCCGAGCAGGCGACGCCGAACCTGCAATACCACGTGCAACCGCTGTCCCTGGAAAAATTCGGCGACCCGCTGCACGGGTTTCCCGCCTTTACCGCCAGCGTCTGCAACCTGCGCCCGACCGCGCGCGGCCATGTTCGCCTGAGTACGCACGACAGCTACGCGCCGCCGAAAATCACCCCGAATTATCTCAGCACCGTGGAGGACCGCCAGACCGCCGCGGCGGCCTTATCCCTGACGCGCCGCATCGTCGCGGCGCCCGCACTGGCACGCTATCAACCGCAGGAATTCAAGCCCGGGCCGCATTACCGCACCGAAGAAGAACTGGCCGAAGCCGCCGGCCTGATCGGCACCACGATTTTTCATCCGGTCGGCACCTGCAAGATGGGCCGCCGCGACGACCCGCAAGCGGTGGTCGACAGCGCCTTGCGCGTGCGCGGGGTAGGGGGCTTGCGCGTGGTCGATGCCTCGATCATACCCTTCATCACCTCCGGCAATACGAATTCGCCGACGCTCATGATTGCCGAGAAAGCAGCTGAGCTGATCAAGGCTGCACACGCCTGACCGTTACCTGTTCATTTATGCACAACGGGTCTGCGCTGGCGGCCCGTTTGTGCGCGTCTGCACAGGCTTGCGTTGTATTGTGTAAAGAACCGAACTGTGTAATATTTGCCAAGTACCTATAAGACGCAGAACATCCACGCACTGGAGACACGATGGCAGACGTCATTCTCGAAACTAAGAACCTGACAAAAGAGTTCAAGGGTTTTACTGCAGTAAATGATGTCAACCTGCGCGTCCAGCGCGGGCACATCCACGCCTTGATCGGCCCGAACGGCGCCGGCAAGACCACCTGTTTTAATTTGCTCACGAAATTCCTGGTGCCGACCTCGGGCCAGATCCTGTTCAACGGCCGCGACATCACACGCGACAAGCCGGCGCAGATCGCGCGCCAGGGCATCATCCGCTCCTTCCAGATTTCCGCCGTGTTTCCTCACCTGACTGTGCTGCAGAACGTGCGCATTGGCTTGCAGCGCGAGCTCGGTACCAGTTTCCATTTCTGGCGCAGCGAAGGCTCGCTGTCCTCGCTGGACGAGCGCGCCATGGCGCTGCTCGAGGAAGTCGACCTGGCCGGCTTCGCCGACACCATCACTGCCGATTTGCCCTATGGGCGCAAGCGCGCACTGGAAATCGCGACGACGCTGGCGATGGAGCCGGAACTGATGCTGCTGGATGAGCCGACCCAGGGCATGGGCCACGAGGACGTGCACCGGGTCACGGCCCTGATTAAAAAAGTGTCGCAAGGACGCACGATTTTGATGGTCGAACACAATATGAACGTGGTTTCCGGCATCTGCGACCGCATTTCCGTCCTCCAGCGCGGCGCCATGCTGGCCGAGGGCACCTATGCCGAAGTGTCGAAAAATCCGCAAGTGATGGAAGCCTACATGGGCACCGCCGACGGCGAACTCGAAGCGGGGCACGCATGACCGCCGCACTCGAGATTACCGACCTGCAGGCCTGGTATGGCGAATCGCACATCCTGCACGGCATCAGCCTGTCGGTCGCCCCCGGCGAAGTCGTGACCTTATTAGGCCGCAATGGCGCGGGCCGCACGACGACGCTGCGCGCGATCATGGGCCTGACGGGGCGCCGCACGGGTTCGATCCGCATCAACGGCGTCGAAGCGGTCGGTTTGCCGACCCACCGCATCGCCCACCTGGGCGTCGGTTATTGCCCGGAAGAGCGGGGCATTTTCTCATCGCTGTCGACCGAGGAAAACCTGCTGCTGCCGCCCACCCTGAAAGTGGGCGGCACGGCGATGTCGATCGACGAAATTTATGAGATGTTCCCGAACCTGAAAGAGCGCCGCCATAGCCAGGGCACGCGCCTGTCGGGCGGGGAACAGCAGATGCTGGCGGTGGCGCGCATCCTGCGCACCGGCGCGCGCCTGCTGCTGTTAGATGAAATTTCCGAGGGCCTGGCGCCGGTCATCGTGCAGGGCCTGGCCCGCATGATCACCATGCTCAAGGCGAAGGGCTACACGATCATCATGGTCGAGCAGAACTTCCGCTTTGCCGCGCCCTTGGCTGACCGCTTCCACGTTGTCGAACATGGGCAAATTGTCGAGACCATCGAGGCGCAAGACCTCGCGGCACGCATGCCTGTACTGACCGAATTACTCGGCGTTTGAATTAAAAGCAGTATCAACCACAAGAACGGAGACAAATAACATGAAACGTACCGCCCTCGCCCTCGCCGCCAGCGCCGCATTCACCGGCTTCATGGCGCCTGCCCACGCCCAGATCAGCGGCGACACCATCAAGATCGGCTTGCTGACCGACCTGTCCGGCGTCTATTCCGACGTCGACGGTAACGGTGGCGCCGAAGCCGTGCGCATGGCTATTGCCGACCTCGGCGGCGCCATCAACGGCAAGAAAATCGAATTCGTCGTCGCCGACCACCAGAACAAGCCGGACATCGCCGCCTCGAAGGCACGCGAGTGGTTCGACCAGCAAGGCGTCGACATGCTGATCGGCGGCACCAACTCCGGCGCCAGTCTGGCCATGGCCAAGGTCGCGGCCGAGAAAAAGAAATTGTTCATTTCGATCGGCGCCGGCACCGCCCAGCTGACCAACGAACAGTGCTCGCCGTACACCGTGCACTACGCCTACGACACTGTGGCGCTGGCGCGCGGCACCGGTTCGGCCGTGGTCAAGCAGGGCGGCAAGAGCTGGTATTTCCTGACCGCCGACTACGCCTTCGGCCAGTCGCTGGAAAAGGACACGACCGACGTGCTGAAGGCGAATGGCGGTACCGTGCTGGGCAGCGTCAAGCACCCCTTGTCCGCCTCGGACTTCTCGTCCTTCCTGCTGCAGGCGCAAGCGTCGAAGGCGCAGGTGCTGGGCCTGGCCAACGCCGGTGGCGACACGATCAATTCGATCAAGGCGGCCAAGGAATTCGGTCTGACCAAGAACATGAAGATCGCCGGCTTGCTGGTGTTCATCAACGACATCCACACACTGGGCCTGGACTCCACCCAAGGCATGTACCTGACCGACGGCTGGTACTGGGACATGAACGCCGACACCCGCGCCTGGTCGAAGCGTTATTTCGCCAAGATGAAGAAAGAGCCGTCGATGCTGCAGGCAGCCGACTACTCGGCGACGACCAACTACCTGAACGCGGTGAAAAAGATCGGTACCGACGATTCGACCAAGGTCATGGCCCAGCTGAAGGCGACCAAGATCAACGACATGTTCACCAAGAACGGCGAGATCCGTCCGGATGGCCGCATGGTGCACGACATGTACCTGATGCAGGTGAAGTCGAAGGCCGAGTCGAAGTATCCATGGGATTACTACAAGCTGGTCGCCACCATCCCGGGCGCGCAGGCGTACACGAAGAAGGAAGAGACGAAGTGCGCGGCGTGGAAGTGATGTCGTATTGATTAAACCGCGCCGTAATGCGAGCGTAATGTGAACGCGTGGGCGGGAGACCCGCCCACCCTACAGTTTGAGCCAGTAGGGTGGGCGGGTTCCCCGCCCACGCGTTCAACTACGGTCTGCACATCGCGCCGCTTTCACGGTTCGGATTTTGTTTCACCCTTGGCCGGTCCGGCCGCCCCGGCTGACCGCCATCCGACTTTTAGCTTTGGGTACCTATGGAAATTTTCGGCGTCCCCCTCCAAGCCATGATGAGCCAGCTGCTGCTGGGCCTGGTCAATGGTTCCTTCTACGCGATGCTCTCGCTCGGCCTGGCCGTCATTTTCGGCTTGCTGAACGTCATCAATTTTTCGCACGGTGCGCTGTACATGATGGGGGCTTTCATGGCCTACATCGGCGTCACCTCGTACGGCCTGAACTACTGGATGATGCTGGTGCTGGCGCCCCTGGTGGTCGGCGCCTTCGGCATCGCCGTCGAAAAGACGATGCTGCGCTGGCTGTATAAACTCGACCACTTATATGGCCTGCTGCTGACTTTCGGCATCACGCTGTTGCTGGAAGGCGTGTTCCGCTCCTTCTTCGGCGTCTCCGGCCAGACCCTCGAGGTGCCGGAGCAGCTGCAGGGCGCCACCGACCTCGGCTTCATGATGCTGCCGAACTACCGCGCCTGGGTCGTCGTCGCTTCGCTCACCGTCTGCCTCGGCACCTGGTTTGTCATCGAAAAAACGCGACTCGGCGCTTACCTGCGCGCCGGCACCGAAAATCCAAAACTGGTGGAAGCCTTCGGCATCAACGTGCCGCGCATGGTGACACTCACCTACGGCTTCGGTGTCGCTTTGGCCGGCCTGGCCGGGGTACTGGCGGCGCCCGTGATCAACGTCACGCCGCTGATGGGCTCGAACCTCATCATCGTCGTGTTCGCCGTCGTCGTGATCGGCGGCATGGGTTCCATTCTCGGCTCCATCATCACCGGCCTGCTGCTGGGCGTGATCGAAGGCCTGACCCGCGTCTTCTATCCGGAAGGTTCCGAGGTCGTCGTGTTCGTCGTCATGGTCATCGTGCTGCTGCTGCGCCCGGCCGGTCTGTTCGGTAAGGAGAAATAAGCGATGAACAAGAAAATCATCTATACGCTGGCCTTGCTCGTCGCCCTCGCGGCGCCATTCTTCGGCTATCCGGTGTTCCTGATGAAGCTGCTGTGCTTCGCCCTGTTCGCCTGCGCGTTCAATTTGCTGATCGGTTTTACGGGCTTGCTCTCCTTCGGCCATGCTGCCTTCTTCGGCAGTGCAGGCTATGTGACGGGTTACCTGCTGTCGACCGTCGGCCTGCCGACCGAACTCGGCATCCTGGCCGGCGTCGCCACCAGCGCGGTGCTTGGCCTCGTCATCGGCTCGCTGGCGATCCGCCGCCAGGGCATTTACTTTACGATGATCACCCTGGCGCTGGCGTACATGGTGTATTTCGCCGCCCTGCGCAGCCCGGTGACCCATGGCGAAGACGGCTTGCAAGGCGTCCCGCGCGGCAAACTGTTCGGCATGATCGACCTGAGTAACGACCTGACCCTGTATTACGTCGTGCTGGCGATCACCGTTATCGGCTTCGCCCTGATCGTGCGCACGGTACACTCGCCCTTCGGACAGGTGCTCAAAGCGATCAAGGAAAACGAGCCACGCGCCATTTCCCTGGGCTATGACGCGGATCGCTACAAGTTGCTCGCCTTTGTGCTCTCCGCGGCCCTGGCCGGCCTTGCCGGGGCTACCAAGACGCTTGTGCTGGGCTTCGAGACGCTGACCGACGTCCACTGGACCATGTCGGGCCTGGTCGTCCTGATGACCCTGGTGGGCGGCATGGGCACGATGGCCGGCCCGATCATCGGCGCTTTTATTATTGTCGCGCTGGAAAACAAGCTGGGAGAAGTCGGCAACTTCCTGGCCGAGAGCACGGGGATCTCCTGGTTCACGACGCTGGGCGAGTCGGTCGGCATGGTGACCGGCCTGATCTTCATCGTCTGCGTGCTGCTGTTCCGCCGCGGTATCGTCGGAGAGATCGGCGCGCTGTTCGAACGCATGGGACGCAAGGCGCCGGCGCCCTCAAACCGCGCCGCACCCGTCGCCGATCGCGAAGTGGCATAAAGGAGGAAGCATGAAACAGCAGACCCTGCTCCTGACGGTGAATGGCTTGCGCATGCAGGTGCAAAGCGCAGGGCAGGGCCCGGCGGTCGTGCTGCTGCACGGCTTTCCCGACACCCATGCCGTGTGGCGCAAACAGGTGATGCCGCTGGCGGCCGCGGGCTATCGGGTGCTCGCGCCCGACCTGCGCGGCTACGGCGGCAGCGATGCGCCAAGTGACGTGTCCGCCTACCGCCTGGAGCACGTGGCCGCCGACGTGCTGGCGATGCTTGACCAGCTCGGTATCGCCAAAGCCCGCGTGGTCGGACACGACTGGGGCGCGGCGCTCGGCTGGCGCCTGTGCCGGGAAGCGCCCGAGCGCATCGAGCAATTCGTGGCACTGTCGGTGGGGCATCCGGCAGCTTTCGCCCGCGCCGGCCTGGCACAGGCCCTGCGCTCAAGCTACATGATGTGGTTCATGGTGCCGGGACTGGCGGAAAAATCGCTGATGGCTGGCGATTTTTACCTGATGCAGCGTTTTACCTCGGACCGCAACCAGATCGCCTACTGGAGGAAAAGCCTGCGCGAACCCGGCCGCATGACGGCCGCGCTGAATTATTATCGGGCGAACATACCGCGCGGGATCGCCCTGGCCGCCAGGAGCGAACCCGTGCGGGTGCCGGTAATGGGCGTCTGGAGCAGCCTCGACCCGGCACTGGGCGAGACGCAGATGCGCGACTCCTCGGCCTATGTCGCCGAGTACTTCCGCTACGAGCGCATCGAGGGCGCAGACCACTGGCTGCAAGTCACGGCCAGCGACCGCGTGAATACCTTGCTTCTCGATTTCTTTACGAATGCGCCGCACGCGGAGGCGCCTCCTTCCACGCCTGCCTGATTACAATGCCGCGGCGTAGATCGCGCGTGCGTCGGCACGCGTGAGCTCGCGCGGATTGTTTCCCAACAGACGAGTCTGCAACATCGCATCGTCCGCCAGCCGGTCGAGGTCGCTCTCGCTGATCCCCAGTTCTCCCAATGTCGTCTGGATACCGGTCCGTTGCGCGATCTGTTGCATCGCAGCAATCAGGCCTTCCGTTCGTTCTTCGGGACTGCCCTTGATGCCGGGCACCACGATGTCGGCCAGCTCGGCATACAGGGATGATGCATGCGGTGCATTAAAGCGCAGCACGTGCGGCAGTACCAGCGAGTTCGACAGCCCGTGCGGCACGTGGAAAATGCCGCCGATCGGGTAGGCGAGGGCGTGTACCGCAGCGACGGGCGCGTTCGAAAAGGCCTGGCCGGCGAGGCAGGCGCCGAGCAGCATGGCTTGTCTGGCTTCCAGGTTGCTGCCGTTTTCGCAGGCAATGAGTAAATTCTGCGACAGCAGGCCCAGCGCCTGGCGCGCCAGGTTGTCCGACAGCGGATTCTTTTTGTGCTTGCTCGTATACGCTTCGATCGCATGCACCATCGCATCAATGCCGGTCGCCGCCGTCACCAGCGGCGGCAAGCCGAGCGTCAACTCCGCGTCGAGCAGGGCGACGTCGGCATACAGCTGGGGCGCGACGACGCCCATCTTGGTCGTTTCGCCGGTGGTGACGATGGCGATGTTGGTCACCTCGGAACCGGTGCCGGCGGTGGTGGGCACCTGGAGCAAGGGCAGCCGCTGACCCTTGACCTTGCCGATCCCGTAAATCTGGTTGAGGGCCTGGTCGCTGCCCGCGAGGACCGCCACCAGTTTTGCCACGTCCATCGAACTGCCGCCGCCGAAGCCGATGACGAGATCGGTCTCGTTCGCACGCGCGAAGTCGACCGCTTCGTGGACGATCTGCTCGGGCGGATCCGCTACGACCTGCGAGAAGATGTGCACCGTCATGCCTTGCTCCGCCAGGCTGGCGCGCGCGGGCTCGAGCAGGCCGGTGCGCAGGAAGCCGGCATCGGTCACGATCAGAACGCGGCGCGCGTCCGTAAAACGTTCGGCGACGAGCGGGCCGAGGCGGGCGGCGGCGCCCGGTTCCGAAACGATGCTGGCAACGGTGTGGAAGGCAAAGGCGGTCATGGTCGATCCCGAGTGGAAGGAGCAAATAGCTTACACCAGAAACTGAACGCTGGACCGGCAGTCGCCTGCCCTGCTTGCCGTACAATTTCACCTCTTCAAAATTGGCGTGAAAGCGGTAGATGATTGATTTTATGTGGCTCGGCGGCGCGGCTTTTATCGCCGGGCTGGTGGACGCGGTAGTGGGCGGCGGCGGCCTGATCCAGGTGCCGGCGATCTTTTCCTTCCTGCCGAAAGAGCTGCCGGCGACCCTGCTCGGGACGAATAAACTCGCCAGCATCTGCGGCACGGGCGCGGCTGCCGTGAACTATGGACGCCGGGTACGCGTCGCCTGGAGTGCGGCGGCGCCCGCGGCCATCGCCGCCTTCGCCCTGTCCTTTGTCGGCGCCTGGACGGTGACCCGCGTGCCCGGCGATTTCGTACGCAGCTTGTTGCCCTTCATTTTGCTGGCAGTGGCTTTGTACACCTTCCGCAGGAAAGACTTGGGTGCAGTGCATGCGCCGGTGCACAGCGGCATCGCGGAACGCTGGTGGGCCGTCGGCATCGGCGCGGCCATCGGTTTTTATGATGGCTTCTTCGGACCCGGCACGGGTAGCTTCCTGATCTTCCTGTTCGTCCGCTTCTTCGGTTTCGATTTCCTCAGTGCCTCGGCGGCGGCAAAGATCGTCAACGTGGCCTGCAACCTGTCGGCGCTGCTGTGGTTCGGGGTCAGCGGGCATTTGCTCTGGCAGCTGGGATTGCTGATGGCGGTATGCCAGGTCGCCGGTTCGCTGGTGGGAGCCCGGCTGGCGATCAGGCACGGTAGCGCGTTCGTGCGCAGATTGTTCCTCGTCGTGGTGTCGACCCTGATCGTCAAAACGGCCTTCGACGCGGTGGTGCGGCTTGCCGGTTGAGTTGTTTCACGTGGAACAAAGCCGGGAAGCGCTGCGCTGTCCCGGCTTTTTTTTCGCCTGGATCGGCCAGTTGTTCCACGTGAAACACTGCTCGGCCGCCTTCCTGCTGTGTTCCACGTGAAACAAAAAACGGCCTGTTTTTCGGCGACGCTGAGTTTGGGAACGCAAAAGATCCTATAATCGCGCATTAGCCTCCTCGCCTCACACCTCCATCATGCTATTTCCAACTGAATTCGACGTGATCGTCGTCGGTGGCGGCCATGCCGGCACCGAGGCCGCGCTCGCGTCCGCACGCATGGGGCAGAAGACCCTGCTCCTTACCCACAACATCGAAACCCTCGGCCAGATGTCCTGCAATCCGTCGATCGGCGGCATCGGCAAGGGCCACCTGGTGAAAGAGGTCGACGCCCTCGGCGGCGCGATGGCGATCGCCACCGACGAAGCCGGCATCCAGTTCCGCATCCTGAACTCGTCGAAGGGCCCGGCCGTGCGCGCCACGCGGGCCCAGGCCGACCGCATCCTGTACAAGGCGGCGATCCGTTCGCGTATCGAAAACCAGCCAAACTTGTGGCTGTTCCAGCAGGCAGTCGACGATTTGATGGTCGAGGGTGACCGCGTCGTCGGCGCCGTGACCCAGATCGGCCTGCAGTTCCGCGCCCGTGCAGTCGTGCTGACCGCCGGTACTTTCCTCGACGGGAAGATCCACGTCGGCCTGCAGAATTACACGGCCGGCCGCGCCGGCGACCCGGCGGCGGTGTCGCTGTCGAGCCGCCTGAAAGAGCTGAAACTGCCGCAGGGTCGATTAAAAACCGGCACGCCGCCCCGCATCGACGGCCGCAGCATCGATTTTTCGGTGCTCGCCGAACAGCCGGGCGACCTCGACCCGGTGCCCGTTTTCTCGTACATGGGCAATGCCGCCATGCACCCGAAACAGGTGCCGTGCTGGGTCACGCATACGAATGCGCAAACCCACGACATCATCCGCAACGGTCTGGACCGCAGCCCGATGTACACGGGCGTCATCGAAGGTGTCGGGCCGCGCTATTGCCCCTCGATCGAAGACAAGATCCACCGCTTTGCGTCAAAAGATTCGCACCAGATCTTCCTCGAGCCGGAAGGCCTGACCACGCACGAAATATACCCGAACGGGATCTCGACCAGCCTGCCGTTCGACGTGCAGATCGCCCTGGTGCGCTCGATGAAAGGTATGGAAAACGCCTTCATTTTGCGCCCCGGCTACGCCATCGAATACGACTACTACGACCCGCGCGGCCTCAAATCCTCGCTCGAAACGAAGGCGATCCGCGGCTTGTTCTTCGCCGGCCAGATCAATGGCACGACGGGTTACGAGGAAGCCGCGGCCCAGGGTCTGCTCGCCGGCATGAATGCGGCCCTGCAAACCAAGGGTCAAGAAGCCTGGACCCCGGGCCGTTCGGAAGCCTATCTCGGCGTGCTGGTCGACGACCTCACGACCCAGGGTGTGGCCGAGCCCTACCGCATGTTCACGAGCCGCGCCGAATATCGCCTGTCGCTGCGCGAAGATAACGCGGATATGCGCCTCACCGAGATGGGCCGCAAGCTCGGCGTCGTTGGCGACGCCCAGTGGCAAGCCTTCGAAACCAAGCGCGAATCGGTGGCGCGGGAACTCGAACGCCTGCGTTCCACCTGGGTCAATCCGCGCATCCTGGCAGCCGCCGAATCGGAACGCGTGGTCGGCCAGGCGCTCGAACGCGAGTACAACCTGGCGGATTTGCTGCGCCGTCCGGGCGTCGAATACGAAACCCTGATGACGATGACGGGCGTCGAAGGCCAGTCGCTGGCCGGCCCCGGTGTCGAGGATCCGGCCGTCAAAGAGCAGGTCGAAATCCAGCTGAAATACGCGGGTTATATCGACCGCCAGGCGCGCGAAGTCGAGCGTCACGACCACTACGAAAACCTGAAATTGCCGGACAACCTGGACTACCTGGACATTGCCGCGCTGTCCTTCGAAGTGCGCCAGAAGCTCGACAAGCAGCGTCCGGAAACCCTGGGACAAGCTTCGCGCATCTCGGGCGTCACGCCGGCGGCGATCTCCCTGCTGCTGGTGCACCTGAAAAAACGCGGCGCCAAGGGGTTTACGGCGGTACCGGGCAATGTCAACGAGGAGGCAGCACAGTGAGGGGTTTTGATCGCGACAAGCTGATGGCGGTGCTGAACGACGGCATCGACGACATGGATCTGCCCCTGTGGGCGGCCCAGCGCGAGCAGCTGATGGACTATCTGGCCCTGATGGCCAAGTGGAACGGTGTGTATAACCTGACCTCGCTGCGCGATCCGATGCAAATGGTGACCCACCACCTGCTCGATTCGCTGGCGGCCGTCAGCGCATTCAAGGACGCGAAAAACGTGCTGGACGTCGGCGCCGGCGGCGGACTGCCCGGCATCGTGCTGGCGATCGCCAGGCCGGACATGAAAGTGTCCCTGATCGACACGGTCCACAAGAAAACCGCTTTCCTCACGCAAGTGAAGGCGGAGCTGGGGCTGAGTAACGTCACCGTCTACACGATGAAAGTGCAGGATTTGAAGGCAGGACCTTTCGACGTCATCACCTCGCGCGCTTTTGCCGACCTCTCCGATTTCGTCAACTGGTCGGGACACCTGCTGGCCGAGGGCGGGCAATTCATCGCCTTGAAAGGCACGGCGCCAGCCGAGGAACAGGAAAGGCTGCCGGACGAATGGAAAGTGCGGGAATTGCGGCCTTTGCGGGTGGCGAAACTGGAAGCGGAACGGCACCTGGTCTTCATCGAAAAAACAGCGCAAACCAACTAACAATATAAATCGTTTATACCGTTTAAATCATATAAACCGAATGAACGGTTTATTGTATATGAACGGTATGAACTGAAATGTCTCGTCCGAAGGAACAGATGGCAAAGATATTTTGTGTGGCAAACCAGAAGGGCGGCGTCGGCAAGACGACCACCAGCGTCAACCTGGCCGCAGGACTGGCCAAGCTCGAGCAGCGCGTGCTGCTGGTCGACCTCGACCCGCAGGGCAATGCCACCATGGGCGCAGGCATCAACAAGGCGTCCCTGAAAGCATCCACCTACCAGGTACTGCTGGGCGAGGCGGAAGTGGCCGAGGCGCGCCAGCGTTCGGAAGCAGGGCGCTTCGACGTGCTGCCCGCCAACCGCGAGCTGGCCGGCGCCGAAGTCGAGATGGTGGAACTCGACAACCGCGAGCGGCGTTTAAAACACGCGCTGGCCAAGGTGGATGCCGACTACGATTTTATTCTGGTCGACTGCCCGCCCGCCTTGTCGATGCTGACCCTGAACGGCTTGTGCGCCGCGCACGGCGTGATCATCCCGATGCAGTGCGAGTACTACGCACTGGAAGGCCTGTCCGACCTGGTGAACACGATCAAGAAGGTGCATGGGAACCTGAACACCGATCTGAAAATCATTGGCTTGCTGCGCGTGATGTTCGATCCGCGCATGACCCTGTCCCAGCAGGTCTCGGCCCAGCTCGAGCAGCACTTCGGCGGCAAGGTGTTTAAGACGATCATCCCGAGGAACGTGCGCCTGGCGGAAGCGCCCTCGTACGGCGTGCCGGGCGTGACCTTCGATCCGTCCTCCAAGGGCGCGCAGGCGTATATCGCGTTCGGGGCTGAAATGGTCGAGCGCATCAAGACAATGTAATCAGAGAGAGTTATCCACAATGGCGACGAAAAAACTCAAGGGCCTCGGCCGCGGTCTCGATGCGTTACTGGGCGGAGACATGGACGACGCACCCGCTCCGGCGGGTGCACCGTCCGCCCTGGCCCTCTCCCAGTTGCAGGCCGGTAAATACCAGCCGCGTACCCGCATGGACGAGGGGGCATTGAACGAGCTGGCCGCTTCCATCAAAACCCAGGGCATCATGCAGCCGGTGCTGGTGCGCCCAGTCGATGGCGGCCGTTACGAGATCATCGCCGGCGAGCGCCGCTTCCGCGCGGCCCAGCTGGCCGGACTGGAAGAGATCCCGGTGCTGGTGCGCGAGGTCGACGACCAGGCCGCCGCCGCGATGGCCCTGATCGAGAACATCCAACGCGAAGATTTAAATCCGCTGGAAGAGGCGCAGGGCATCGCGCGCCTGATTTCGGATTTCAATTTTACGCACGAGCAGGCGGCAACTGCCGTCGGCCGCTCGCGCAGCGCCGTCTCGAACCTGCTGCGCCTGGTGAACCTGGCGCAACCGGTGCAGACGATGCTGATGGCAGGCGACATCGACATGGGTCATGCCCGTGCATTGTTGTCAGTTGACAACGCCAGTCAGATCGCATTGGCCAGCCATGTGGTGGCGAAACGGCTGTCGGTACGGGAAACGGAAAAGCTGGTGGCGCGCGCGCTGGAAGAGCAGGCGAACTCAAGCACAGCTCCGCGCCAGAAGGAAAAGTCGGGGGACATCGTGCGCCTGGAAGAAGAACTGTCGGACAAGCTGGCTACGCCGGTTGCGTTCAAGATGGGGCCGAAGGGCCGGGGGCAGATGATCATCGATTTTGCAGACCTCGATATCCTGGAGGGGGTGCTGGCAAGGTTGCGGGGCTGAGCTGCACCTGTCGCGCTGGCCGGCTTGTGGATAAGTCTGTCCATAAGCGTGTGGGCAGCGATGTATGGCGCTGTGGAGAAGACGAGGGATAAGCGGTGCATATGCGGGGGATAAGCTGAGCGCGACTTGTCCCTCAATCGCCCGCATAGCGGTTTTCTTCGGCATCCAATGGAGAAAGCGCCGCGTCCTGCACCGGCATGTACGGGTGGACACAAGTGTCCACCCACGTACGCGACTCTCGACGGTTTCAGGCCGAAAAAGGGGTACTGGGTGCTGTGAATAACCGTGTGCACAAGTCTGTTCACAGCGGGTGCATAGACTGTGTGCAGCTGGTGGACAAGATCAGCACCGCCCCAAACGATCGGGAACGCACCAGAAAAGAGCGTACTCCTTCAGCGAACCCGACCTGGGTCGACTGCCAAATCCTCCTCCCGCCTACCCTAATCTTTCCGTGCGCGCAACATTAGGGCAGCACTCTCGCCGCCCGTCCGGCGTTCACATTTCTGCTTCGCCACCGCTCTTTCCTGTTGCGAACTACCGCGAAAAACGCCATTTCGAGCAATATTTGTGTGACATTTCACGTCTGTGCGAAAAGCCCTGGCACAGCTGGAATCGTTTGACTCAGATGCACTAACGAACATATAATCCCGCTGATTCATGTAATTACCACACCGTAACTCGGTTCCAATGGCCAAGGCGAAAGAATAACAATGTTGCGCCTGGTCTCCCTGCAATTGATCGCGACAGCAGTCGTCGGCGTTCTCGCCGCACTGTTGGGGGGAGGGCCTGCGGCGTTTTCGGCGGTACTCGGCGGAATCTGTTGTGTTGTGCCCAACGCCATCATGGCGGTGCGCTTGTTTGCCGCCTCGCAGAAGCCAGGCGGGGCCAACCCAGCAACGTTTTTCATCTGGGAATTTATAAAGCTCGCACTGACGGTTGCTCTGCTGTGGCTGACCGTCTCGCTGTACCACGATCTGAACTGGCTGGCGCTACTCGCCGGGTTCATCGTGGCGCTGAAAAGTTACATATTCTTATTATTTAGGCACTGATATGACGACAACCGTAGAAGGCGCGGCACAACACGCGCCGACCGCATCAGAGTACATCACCCACCACCTGGGGCACCTGTCGAACAAGCACCAGGACTTCGTCGTTGATTTCTCGATCATCAACTACGATACCCTGTTCTGGTCGATCGCCATGGGCGTGCTCGGTTGCCTGGTCATGTGGCTGGCCGCGCGCCGCGCCACCTCCGGCGTGCCGGGTCGCTTCCAGGCCGCCGTCGAAAGCCTGTTCGAAATGGTCGACAACCAGGCCAAAACCATCGTCCATGGCGACCGCAGCTTCATCGCCCCGATGGCCCTGACCGTGTTCGTCTGGGTTGCCCTGATGAACTCGCTGGACTTCCTGCCGGTCGACCTGTTCGCAGCTGCCTTCCGGGCCCTCGGCCTCGGCGAAATGCATCACCGCGTCGTCCCGACCGCCGACCTGAACGGCACCATCGGCATTTCGCTCGGCGTGCTGATCTTGATGCTGTTCTACGGCATCAAGGTCAAGGGCTTCGGCGGCTGGATCCACGAATTGTTCGCAGCACCGTTCGGCATCTATATGGCGCCGTTCAACCTGCTGCTGAACGTCATCGAATACGCAGCAAAAATGGTGTCGCTCGGCATGCGACTGTTCGGCAACATGTTTGCCGGCGAGCTGCTGTTCCTCTTGATCGCCATGCTTGGCTCGACCGCAACCGTCATGGGTTTTGCGGGCCAGGTGGTTGCCGGCTCGATCTGGGCAATCTTCCACATCCTGATCGTGTTCCTGCAGGCATTCATCTTCATGATGCTGACGCTGGTGTACCTCGGTCAGGCCCACGAAGGCCACTGATCGGCGCCACAAGCATCGAACAGAATTGTAGTAGTAACGAAGTAGTAGTTTTTAATCTAGTTTTTAATTTAACTTTTTGGAGTAATCATGACTGACCTTTCTTTTGTTGCACTGGCTTGCGGTTTGATCATCGGCCTGGGTGCTATCGGTGCCTGTATCGGTATCGCTATCATGGGCGGTAAATACCTCGAAGCTTCTGCACGTCAGCCAGAACTGATGAACACCCTGCAAACCAAGATGTTCCTGCTGGCTGGTCTGATCGACGCGGCATTCCTGATCGGCGTCGGTATCGCCATGCTGTTCGCGTTCTCGAACCCGTTCGTTCCGCACTAAGACGACGCATCTCAGGTTATGAAGGGCCGAACCATCGCGGTTCGGCATCCGTTTTTGTGAGAAGGAAAATACCGTGAACCTTAACGCAACCCTGTTTGCACAGCTCGTGGTCTTCCTCATCCTGGCGCTGTTCACGATGAAATTCGTGTGGCCGCCGCTGATGAAGGCGCTCGACGAGCGCGCCGAGAGGATCGCCAATGGGCTGGCCGCCGCCGATCGTGGCAAGGCTGACCTCGCCGCTGCCGAAAAGCGCGTGCAGGCCGAACTGGCAAGCGCCCGTGACCAAGGCCAGGCGCGCATCGCCGACGCCGAAAAGCGCGCGCAGATGATCATCGATGACGCCAAGAAGACCGCGACTGAAGAAGCCGCCCGTATCGTCGCCAACGCCAAGGCCGACGCCGAGCAGCAAGTGACGCGCGTGCGCGAAGAACTGCGTGGCCAGGTGGCCGCACTCGCCGTCAAAGGCGCCGAGCAGATCCTCAAGCGCGAAGTGAACGCAGAAGCGCACGCCGCCCTGCTGTCGCAACTGTCGACCGAGCTGTAATCATGGCCGAACTCGCAACCGTCGCCCGTCCCTACGCCGAAGCGCTGTTCCGTGTCGCCCAACAAGGCGACATGGCAGCCTGGTCCGAACTGGTGTCGCAACTGGCACAAGTCGGCGCCAACACTGATGTGCAGGCGTTTGCCGCCAATCCGAAACTGACTGCCACCGACCTCGTCGCCGCCCTGGCCTCGCTGGTCAAGGCGCCGGTCACGCCGGAGGCAACGAATTTCCTGACGATGCTGGCCGAAAACGGCCGCATCAGCCTGCTGCCGGAAATCGGCACGCAGTTCCAGGCGCTCAAAAATGCCCAGCTCGGTGCTGCAGACGCAGAGATCGCCAGCGCCTTCGCGCTGACCGATGCCCAGGTGGCAGAACTGGTGGGTACGCTGGAAAAGAAATTCGGCCGCAAGCTCAACCCGACTGTCACCGTGGACCCGTCGCTGATCGGTGGTGTGCGCGTGCTGGTCGGCGATGAAGTGCTCGATACCTCGGTACGCGCCAAGCTGCAGCAGATGCACGCTGCCCTGGTCGCGTAAGCGGAACTTCGCCGAACTTTCGACCCTTTGCCGGCATCTCACGTCCTGCCCAAGGCATCAAGAAACTATTAGGAGTTAGCACTCATGCAACTTAATTCATCTGAAATCAGCGAACTGATCAAGAGCCGGATCCAGGGCCTCGAAGCGTCCGCTGACGTTCGCAATCAAGGCACGGTGATCTCCGTGGCCGACGGTATCTGCCGTATTCACGGTCTGTCGGACGTGATGCAGGGCGAGATGCTGGAATTCCCTGGCAACACCTTCGGCCTGGCGATGAACCTCGAGCGCGACTCGGTCGGTTCCGTCATCCTGGGTGCTTACGAGCACATCTCGGAAGGCGACACCGTCAAGACGACCGGCCGCATCCTGGAAGTGCCGATCGGTCCGGAACTGTGTGGCCGCGTGGTCAACGCCCTGGGCCAGCCGATCGACGGCAAGGGCCCGATCAACACCAAGCTGACCGCCCCGATCGAAAAGATCGCGCCAGGCGTCATCGCCCGCGAGTCCGTCTCGCAGCCGATGCAGACCGGTATCAAATCGATCGACGCGATGGTGCCGATCGGCCGTGGCCAGCGCGAGCTGATCATCGGCGACCGCCAGACCGGTAAATCGGCTGTCGCAGTCGACGCGATCATCAACCAGCGTGGCCAGAACGTCACCTGCGTGTATGTCGCGATCGGCCAGAAAGCATCGACCATCAAGAACATCGTGCGCTCGCTCGAGCAGCACGGCGCGATGGAGTACACCATTGTCGTCGCAGCATCGGCGTCGGAATCGGCCGCCATGCAATACATCTCGGCATATGCCGGTTGCGCGATGGGCGAATACTTCCGCGACCGCGGCCAGGATGCGCTGATCGTGTACGACGACCTGTCGAAGCAAGCCGTTGCCTACCGCCAGATCTCGCTGCTGCTGCGCCGTCCACCAGGCCGCGAAGCCTACCCTGGCGACGTGTTCTACCTGCACAGCCGCCTGCTCGAGCGCGCAGCACGCGTGAACGCCGACTACGTGTCGAAGTTCACCGACGGCGCCGTGACGGGTAAAACCGGCTCGCTGACCGCACTGCCGATCATTGAAACGCAAGCGGGCGACGTTTCCGCCTTCGTGCCGACCAACGTGATTTCGATTACCGACGGCCAGATCTTCCTGGAGACCTCGCTGTTCAACGCCGGTATCCGTCCTGCGATTAACGCCGGTATTTCGGTGTCGCGCGTCGGTGGCGCCGCCCAGACCAAGGTCATCAAAAACCTGTCGGGCGGTATCCGTACCGACCTGGCGCAGTACCGTGAGCTGGCTGCCTTCGCGCAGTTCGCATCGGACCTGGACGAGTCGACCCGCAAGCAGCTGGACCGTGGTGCGCGCGTGACCGAGCTGCTCAAGCAGCCGCAATACTCGCCGCTGCCGATCTCGCTGATGGCCGCATCGCTGTTCGCCGTCAACAAGGGCTACTTCGACGACATCGAAGTCAAGCAAGTGCTGTCCTTCGAGAGCGGCCTGCACGGCTACCTGAAGACCAAGCAGGCTGCGCTCCTGTCGAAGATCGAAGAAACCAAGCAACTGGACAAGGACGCCGAAGCAGCACTCGCCGCCGCCATTGCTGATTTCAAAAAATCCGGCGCATTTTAATGAATGGATGACCCGGCACCGCATTTTCCAATGCGGTGCCGGGTGACCGGAAGGAGTAAGGACTCATGGCAGTAGGCAAAGAGATTCGTGGCAAGATCAAGAGCGTAGAGAATACGAAGAAGATCACCAAGGCGATGGAAATGGTCGCCGCATCGAAAATGCGCAAAGCGCAGGACCGCATGCGCGCCGCCCGTCCCTACAGTGAAAAAGTTCGGAACATCACCGCCAATCTGGCCGGCGCAAACCCGGAGTACACGCACGTCTTCATGGCGCAAGCCAAGCACGTGCAGGCAAAAGCTGTCGGCTTCATCGTCGTCACGACCGATAAAGGTCTGTGCGGCGGCATGAACACCAACATCCTGCGCCAGGTGACGCTCAAGGCGAAGGAAATGGAAGCCGCGGGCAGCCGCGTCGAGGCTGTTGCCATCGGCAACAAGGGCCTGGGCTTCCTGAACCGCGTCGGCGTGCCGATCGTGTCGCACGTGACGCAAATCGGCGACACCCCGCACCTGGAAAAGCTGATCGGCCCGATCAAGGTCATGCTCGACGCATACCAGGATGGCCGGCTGGACGCCGTCTACCTGTGCTACACCAAGTTCATCAACACGATGAAGCAGGAACCGGTGATCGAACAGCTGCTCCCGTTGCCGTCGAAGCACCTGGAAGCGGACAAGGGTTCGATCTCGTGGGATTACATCTACGAACCGGAAGCGCAAGTCGTGATCGACGAACTGCTGGTGCGCTACGTGGAAGCGCTGGTGTACCAGGCAGTCGCGGAAAACCTGGCGTCCGAGCAATCGGCGCGCATGGTCGCGATGAAGGCCGCCAGCGACAACGCAGGCAGCGTCATCGGCGAGCTGAAGCTGATCTATAACAAGACCCGCCAGGCAGCGATTACCAAAGAACTCTCCGAGATCGTCGCCGGTGCGGCAGCGGTCTAAACGACAAGTAATTAACTATATCTGAAGGAACGAACATGGCTGATGGCAAAATCGTTCAGTGTATCGGCGCAGTGGTTGACGTGGAATTCCCACGTAACGCCATGCCGAAGGTTTTCGACGCACTGAAAATGGCAGGCTCCGACCTGACCCTGGAAGTCCAACAACAGCTGGGTGACGGCATCGTCCGTACCATTGCGCTGGGCAGCTCCGAAGGCCTGCGTCGCGGCATGATGATCCAGAACACCGGTGGTCCGATCATGGTGCCGGTCGGCGTCGCAACGCTCGGCCGCATCATGGACGTGCTGGGCAACCCGATCGACGAATGCGGTCCGGTCAGCAACGAGCGCATGGCATCGATCCACCGCACCGCGCCTGCCTACGACGAACTGTCGCCATCGACCGACCTGCTCGAAACCGGCATCAAGGTCATCGACCTGGTCTGCCCGTTCGCCAAAGGCGGTAAAGTCGGCCTGTTCGGCGGCGCCGGCGTGGGCAAGACCGTCAACATGATGGAACTGATCAACAACATCGCCAAAGCGCACTCGGGCCTGTCCGTGTTCGCCGGCGTGGGTGAGCGTACCCGCGAAGGTAACGACTTCTACCACGAGATGGCCGATGCCAAAGTGGTCGACCTGGAAAACCCTGCCAACTCGAAAGTGGCAATGGTCTACGGTCAGATGAACGAACCACCAGGCAACCGCCTGCGCGTCGCGCTGACCGGCCTGACGATGGCCGAAGCCTTCCGTGATGAGGGTAAAGACGTTCTGTTCTTCGTCGACAACATCTACCGCTTCACCCTGGCCGGTACCGAAGTCTCGGCACTGCTGGGCCGTATGCCGTCGGCGGTGGGCTATCAGCCTACCCTGGCCGAAGAGATGGGCCGCCTGCAAGAGCGCATCACCTCGACCAAGACCGGTTCGATCACCTCGATCCAGGCCGTCTACGTCCCTGCGGATGACTTGACCGACCCGTCGCCAGCGACCACCTTCGCCCACCTGGACTCGACCGTCGTTCTGTCGCGTGACATCGCCTCGCTGGGTATCTACCCTGCGGTCGACCCGCTCGACTCGACCTCGCGCCAGCTGGACCCGCTCGTCGTCGGCCAGGAACACTACGACACCGCGCGCGCCGTCCAGGGCACCCTGCAGCGCTACAAGGAACTGCGCGACATTATCGCGATTCTGGGCATGGACGAACTGGCACCGGAAGACAAGCTGCTGGTCGCTCGCGCCCGCAAGATGCAGCGTTTCCTGTCGCAGCCCTTCCACGTCGCTGAAGTGTTTACTGGCGCGCCAGGCAAGTACGTTTCGCTGAAAGACACGATCAAGGGCTTCAAGATGATCGCATCGGGCGAACTGGACCACCTGCCGGAGCAGGCGTTCTACATGGTCGGCACCATCGAAGAAGCGGTCGAAAAAGCCAAGAAACTGGCCGCCTGATCGCGTCTTCAACCTGAAGGACACACATGGCAAACACAATTCACGTTGACGTCGTCTCGGCCGAAGCGCAGATCTTCTCCGGCGAAGCGACCTTCGTCGCGTTGCCGGGTGAAGCGGGCGAGCTGGGTATCTACCCGAAGCACACCCCGCTGATCACGCGCATCCGCCCGGGTGCGGTACGCATCGAGGTGGCTGGCGGTGGCGAAGAGTTCGTCTTCGTTGCCGGCGGCATCCTCGAGGTGCAGCCGAACGGCGTGACCGTTCTGGCCGACACCGCGATCCGCGGCGCCGACCTGGACGAGGCAAAAGCGCAAGCGGCCAAGCAAGCGGCCGAAGAGCTGATGCAGTCGCAGGATGCCCAGATCGACTACGCGAAAGCGCAAGCCGAACTGGCGTCCGCCATCGCCCAGCTGGCGGCGATTGCCCGCCTGCGCTCAAAAGGCCGGTAAGTCTTCACAGTCGTAACAAGAAAGGCAGAGCCAAGGCTCTGCCTTTTTTTATTGGATGGACGGTTTTCGCGGAATGGACCGCGCCTTCAAGCGCATCGCCACCTGCTCTTTAAATACCCGCTCTGCACGCGTCCAGTTGCGCCTGGTTCGGCTCGACTGCCTCGCAATTGCCCGCCACCTCGATTAACGCGCACGGTGCGGGGGCGATTTTCATGGATGGGTCCGGACTGATGAAGGCGCCATCTTTCCACAGGTCGCGGGCTTCGTGCAAACGCGCAGTACGGGTGCGAACCTCACGATATAAACCTGTTAAGCTAACGCCGATCCCGACCATCTATGACGCCCATGAGAACGATCGCTCAAATCCTCAACGACAGCAAAACCGTCGCCATTGTCGGCCTGTCGAACAAGCCCGATCGCGCCAGCTACGGCGTGGCCGAATACCTGCAAGGGCAGGGCTACCGCATCATCCCCGTCAACCCGGCATACGCGGGCGAGGAAATCCTGGGCGAGCGCGTGCACGGCAGCCTGCAGGAAGCGGCCGATGCGCTGGCGCCGAGCGGCACGCGGATCGACATCGTCGACTGCTTCCGCAAGTCGGAAGACATCCCGCCGCTGGCGCGCGATGCGATTGCGATCCGCGCCAGCTGCCTGTGGATGCAGCTCGAGATCGAGAACCAGGCCGCCGCCGACCTGGCACGCGCCGCGGGGCTGGACGTCGTGATGAACCACTGCATGAAAATCGAACACCGCAAGCTCAACGCCTGACCCATACCGGACCGATCATGCTGAAAACCGCTTTTTCACTGTCCCTGCTGGCTGCCGCCACCGCCAGTGCGCAGACCACCGCCGTCGTGCCGCACCGCCCCCTGGTGGCCGCCAGCCCGGCGCCGGCCGCCTGTCCCGCACTACTGAAACAAAGTTTTAAACGCCTGCAGGACGAAGCGCCGCAGGACCTGTGCCAGTATGCGGGCAAGGTGCTGCTGGTCGTGAACACGGCGAGCTACTGCGGCTATACGAAACAGTACGAAGGCCTGGAAGCGCTGTATGCCAAATACAGCCCGCGCGGGCTGGTGATCCTCGGCTTCCCCTCGAACGATTTTAAACAGGAATCGTCCAGCACCAAGGAAATCGCCGACCTCTGCTACAACACCTATGGCGTGAAATTCCCGATGTTTACGCCCACCGTGGTGACCGGCGCCAACGCGAATCCGCTGCATGCGGCCTTGATCAGGGAGACCGGCAAGCAGCCGAAGTGGAATTTCACGAAATACCTGATCGGACGCGACGGCAAGGTGATCGATTACTTCCCGAGCAAGGTGACGCCGGACGACCCTGAACTCGTGCGCAAGGTCGAGGGCGCGCTGGCGCCGTAAGGGCGCATTCGGCCATTCAAGCGGCCAATTCAGGCAGCGCCCTGGCGCGGCGCCAGTATTGCTAGCAGCGGACCGCGCAGCGCATTGCAGACCACGATGCCATCCGCCTTGTCCAGCATGGCGCGCGTGATGACGCGCTCGCGTGCGTCCCATGCGGGTGCGCCCAGCATGACCGACCGCATCACTCCGGGCAGCAGGCCGCAGGACAGCGGCGGCGTGAACCAGTGGCCGCCGAGGCGCACGAACACATTGCTGCGTCCCCCTTCCGTCAATTCCCCACGCTCGTTGAAAAACAAGGCGTCGAAGGCGCCTTCCGCCTCGGCGGCGCGCCAGGCCGCGTCGTAGCGCGTGCGGATCGAGGTCTTATGGCGCAGGAAGACGTCGCTCGACTGCGTCGTCGCCTGCGCCAGCACCAGGTGCACCGGTTCTGTCAGGGGCGCCAATGGTGCGGACGTAATGGCGAGCTCGCCGTGCGCACCGAGCGCCAGGCGCAGCCGGTGGATGCCCGCTTCGGGCAGCAGGCCGAGGCAGGCATCGATCACGATCTTCGCCGCGGCTTCCTCCTCGAAGGGCAGGCCAAAATACGCGGCCGAGGTTTTGATCCGCGCCAGGTGCAGGTCGAGGTGGCGCGGGCCGTCCTGCCAGGACGCCTTGATGGTCTCGAAGAGCTCGAATTCGTTGGCCAGCCCGGTCAGGAAGCGCGCTTTTAACTGGCACTCGGCATATTCGCCTTGCGCATCGCTGTCGAAGACGATGCCGGCGCCGACGCCCAGTTCGCCGCGGCGCAGCTGTTCCCCGGGTTCCAGCGCCAGCGTGCGGATCGGCACCGACAGGCAAAAATCGCCGAAGGCACGGCCGTCGACCGGTGGATCGAACCAGCCGATCGCGCCCGTGTACAGGCCGCGCGGGTCGGGTTCGAGTTCGTCGATGATTTCCATCGTGCGCCGCTTGGGCGCGCCCGTGATCGAGCCGCAGGGATACAGGGCGGCGAACACTTCGTTCAATGTGACGTCCTCGCGCAACCGCGCCTGCACGGTGGAGGTCATCTGCAGCACGGCGCCGAAGCGCGTCACCTCGAACAATTTCGGTACCGCGACGCTGCCGGTCTGCGCCACGCGTCCGAGGTCGTTGCGCAGCAGGTCGACAATCATGAGGTTTTCGGCGCGGTTCTTCGGGTCGAGCGCGAGCGCGGCGGCGCGCCCGGCATTGGTCGCTTCGTCCTCGCTGGCGGGCGCCGTGCCCTTCATCGGGCGCGCCAGCAGCGTGCCGCCTGCGTGGCGCACGAACAGCTCGGGAGAAAAGGACAATACGGCGCCGCCGTCCGGCAGGCCGATCAGGGCGCCGTAGGGCACCGGCTGGCGTGCGCGCAGCCGGTTATAGAGGGCGAAGACGGAACCGAAGGCGTCGAAGCGCAGGCGCCAGGTGTAGTTGACCTGGTAGGTGTCGCCGGCGGCGATGTAGGCGCGGATGCGGTTGATCGCGTCAGTGAACTGCGCCTCGTCGACATTCGCGCTCACGCCGGCCACGCCGGCCGGTGTGTCGCTCGCGGCGCGCGTCGTGATCCAGCCTTGCGCCTCGGCCGCCGTCAAGGCCTCGCAGCGTTCGAACAGCAGCACTTGCGCCAGCGGCCGCGCGAGCGGCTTGCAAGGAATGCCGAGCAGCTGTGCGCCCAGTTCATAGCTGAGCAGGGGCACGGCGTACAGGCCGCGCGCCAGGGCCGCTTGTAGCTCTTCCAGCACACCGTTCCAGCCGGCGGTATCCTGGCAAGTCAAGGTGCCGGCGTGGCCGGTGTACAGGCGCGAACGTGCCTGCGCATGACCCTCCGCGCTCGCATCGTCGAGCAGTGCAAAGACTGTGTGCATGGTCGATCGCGTCAGGCTGCCAGCAGGAGCGACAATTGTACGCTCGTGGCATCAAGCGGGCTCTGGCGGAAGCCGCTCTTGGCATAGCGGTGCCAGCGCCCGGTGACATAGCTGACCAGGAGGCTGGCGCGCGCGGCGACATCGTCCTCGACACCATGGCCCTGGCTCGCCGCCAGACGCAGGGCGCCCTTGCACGCCAGCTCGATGCGGTCATAAAAACTGTTCATGCGCAATTGGAGGCGTTCGTCTTCGCCGACCAGCGCATCGCCGATCAGCACCCGCGTCATGCCCGGGTTGTTGGCGGCAAAGGCGAGCAGCATCTGCAAGATCGCATAGGCCTGGTCGACGCCGCGCTCTTCCTTTTCCGTGATCTGGTTGATCACCCCAAACACGCTGGCCTCGATGAAATCGATCAGGCCCTCGAACATCTGCGCCTTGCTGGCGAAGTGGCGGTACAGCGCCGCTTCCGACACGGATAAACGCGCCGCCAGCGCGGCGGTGGTGATTTTTTCACCTTTCGGCTGCTCGAGCATGGCCGCCAGGGCCTGGAGGATTTGCAGTTTACGCTGGCCTGGCTTCGTGCTTGCCATGGGATCCCGAAAAGTAGTTAGTCGAAAAAGCGGAGCCGGTGCAAGCGCTTCGGCAGCTGCCGCACGGATTTTACTTTGACATCGACAAAATTTGGGCGAATCAATCTGCGCGGCCGCGCTTGCGCCAGCGTGCTGCGTTCGCCGCTACGCAGGTATTGGGTCACCCAGACCGTGCGCAGGCCGAGCTGCCTGGCGCTTTTCAGGTTCGCCAGCGTGTCTTCGACCAGGATGCAGTCGCGCGCGGCCACGCCGTACCTGCGCAGCAGGCGCGACAGCATCAGTTTCGAGGGTTTCGGGCGCAGCTGGCCGTGCACCTGCATCTGCTCGATCGCGATCTGGT
This sequence comes from Telluria sp. AIW5, assembly GCF_056680575.1. Taxonomy (NCBI): domain Bacteria; kingdom Pseudomonadati; phylum Pseudomonadota; class Betaproteobacteria; order Burkholderiales; family Oxalobacteraceae; genus Telluria; species Telluria sp. AIW5. The sequence goes on from NZ_CM155289.1 coordinate 888,554, forward strand.
GCGCGAAATGGCGTCCCAGGCCGAGATGGCGCATCACGTGCGTCGAATAGACGGTCGGCGCATTCGTCAGCAGGATTTTACGGCCCGGCAGGCGCTGCAGCAGTCTGCCGAGGCCGGTCTCGGAACGCATCATCGCGCGCAAATTGTTGAGGTCGTGGGTCTCGCGCAAAAAATCGGCGGCGTCGACGCCGTGGTGGCGCATCATGCCGAGCAGGGTGGCGCCATAGCGCTTCCAGTAGCCGAGGCGCGCGGCATCGACCCGGGCCTGGGTCACCGGCGTGACGCCATCGTCCAGCACGCGTGCGATATACGTGTTCATGTTGGCGCTGATCGCCGGAAAAATCGCGTGCGAGGCGTCGTGCAGTGTGTTGTCCAGGTCGAATAACCAGACGGGAGAGGGAGAGGTATGATTCGGCACGATGGCAATGACAGGAGAAATGAATGCAACGTCCGATTATAGTGGTCTTCCTGAGCTGCGTTCTGATGGCGTGCCAGGCCTTCGCCGCCGAGCGCGGCGCGCTGTTCAAGGTCACCGGCAAGGGCAATACGCTGTATTTGTACGGCACCATCCACGCCGGTAAATCCGGCTACTATCCGCTCGAGCCGCGCATCGGCAAGGCGCTGGTGGCCGCGCCCACGCTGGCGCTGGAAGTGGACGTGACGCGCGACCCCGGCGCCGTCGAGGCGGCGTTCCGCGAGCATGGCGTGTTCGCCGCCGGAAGCCCCGGTTATGCGGGCTTGCCGGCCGAGCGCCGCCAGCGCCTGGAGGCCGCCCTGACCCGGCAGGGAATCGATCCCGCTGCCGTGGTGCAAATGAAACCCTGGGTGCTGGCGACGATGCTTGCGCTGCTGGACCTGGCCAAACTGGGCTACGACCCGGCCCTCGGCGTCGACGCACACCTGGCGCAGCTGGCGCGCGGCAAGGCGCGCATCGCCGAACTCGAGTCGGTGCAATACCAAGCGGCACTGCTGGACGGGCTGCCCATCGAGACGCAGTGGAGCATGCTCGAAGAAACGCTGGAGCACATGGCCTCGGGGCAGCAGTTGCGCGAGGCGCGCGCGCTGTTCGACGCTTACGAGCGCGCCGACCGCAAGGCACTCGACGGCATCGCCCGCCGCGTCGAGACCGACGACAGCGTGGGCGGCAAGGTGATCCGTGATGTGGTGCTGGACGGACGCAACGGCCCGATGGCGGACAAGCTGGCCGCGCTGCTGGCGCGCGAAAACAATGCGGTGGCGGCGATCGGTCTAATGCACTTGCTGGGGAAACGGGGCGTACCGGCGCTGTTGCGCCAGCGCGGCTTACAGGTGGAGCGGGTGTACTGAGGGTATCAAGCGGGGGGAGATGGTGCCCTTTACGTGGATTGAACACGTGGCCTCTCCCTTACCAAGGGAGTGCTCTACCACTGAGCTAAAAGGGCGGTACTGATATGGCGGACAACGTAGTTGCCACCGTTTTAACGGGCACTGCCCGTTAAAACTTTTAGTGCGACCGGATCATAGTGCCAAACGCCTGTTCGGTCAAGACTTCCAGCAACAAAGAGTGCTCGATGCGGCCATCGATGATGTGCACGGTGTTCACGCCGGACTTCGCTGCGTCGAGTGCCGACGAGATCTTTGGCAGCATGCCGCCCGAGATCGTGCCGTCTTCGAACATCTCGTCGATTTCGCGCGCCGACAGGTCGGTCACCAGCTTGCCGGCTTTATCCTGCACGCCTGCGATGTTGGTCATCATGATCAGCTTTTCCGCTTTCAGGATTTCCGCGATCTTGCCGGCGACGACGTCGGCATTGATGTTGTAGGCTTGCCCGTCCTGGCCGAAGCCGATCGGCGAGATGATCGGGATGAAGGCATCGTCCTGCAGCGCTTTGACCACGGCCGGGTTGATTGCCTCGATCTCGCCGACGAAACCGATGTCGAGGAACTCGCCCGGCTTGTCGCGGTCGGGCATGCTCATCTTGCGAGCACGGATCAGGCCGCCGTCCTTGCCGGTCAGGCCCACTGCCTGGCCGCCGTAGTGGTTGATCAGCATGACGATGTCCTGCTGCACTTCGCCGCCCAGCACCCACTCGACCACTTCCATGGTCTCTTCGTCGGTGATGCGCATGCCTTGTACGAAGGTGCCTTGCTTGCCGATTTTTTTCAGGGCGTTGTCGATCTGCGGACCGCCGCCGTGCACCACCACCGGGTTCATGCCCACCAGTTTGAGCAGGATGACGTCGCGCGCGAAGCCGTGCTTCAGGCGTTCGTCGGTCATGGCATTGCCGCCGTACTTGATGACAATGGTCTTGCCATGGAAGTTGCGGATATAAGGGAGCGCCTCGGCCAGGATCTGTGCCTTGATTTGCGGTGAAACCGCAGTCAGGTCACTCGATGGTTCTTCGGTTTTCAAGCTGGTCACGTGAGCGTTCATGGGGAGTCCGAAATGAATGTGGCGGAGATTTTACAGGCAACACGGGCGCCCTTGTGGGCATTCTATGGCGCGCTTGTTGTATTTTATCGTGTGACGGGTAAGGATCGCTGCCGATGAATGCTTCTACGATATTACACATGCCGAATAATTTCTGTCGCAAGGCTGCGCCATGAGCCTTTGTACCCGCTGCGGTGCTGCTTTTGGCTGCGCCATGGCCGATGGCAGCGACGGCCCGTGCTGGTGCACGGAATTGCCACCCGTGGTGCCGCTGCCGGGCGTCGATGCCGGTTGCTGGTGTCCGGCCTGCCTGCGTGCGCACATTGCCGAGACGGCCAGGCTGGCTGTCGAAAAGTTCCCGCGCGACGATTGAGGCACCGTGGTGCATGGGCTGCGGCGCACGCGCATCATTTGCCTGTCGAGACGACGGTGGTGGTGGACGCCAGGCTGCATGACGCGGCAGGCACCGGTGGCCACCTGTCTCAACGGTGCGTGCTGAAGAAGCGCAGCATTTCCCGGCTGGCATCGGGACCCTTGCCGTCGGTATACGTGCCGCGTGCGCTGCCGCCCGACCAGGCGTGGCCGGCGCCGTGGATGACCCAGTGTTCGCCGTGGACTTTACCGTCGGCGCGCTTGTGCATGGTGCGGGTAAAGGCGTGGCCGTCCGGAACGCGGCCCGGTTCGACCGCCATGACCTCGGCGGCGTCGCGTGCGTCCACCATCAGTTCGTCGCCATTGGTCGGGTGCACGGTGTGGTCCTGGTCGCCGTGGAAGACGATGATCGGGATCGCTTTGCCTGGCTTGTTCTGGCGCTGGCGCTGGCCCTGCATCGCGGCCAGTGCCGACGGCAAATCATGGGCCGAGGCATAGGGCAGGCCGGAGTGCACGCCGACGGCCGCGTACAGCTCCGGGTAGAGCGTGCCCATGATGGTCGCCATCGCGCCGCCGGCGGAGAGGCCGGCGACATACACTTGTGCCGGGTCGATCTTGTACTTGCCCATGACCTCGCGCGTGATGCCGGCGATGATCGACGGCTCGCCCTGGTCGCGCTTCTGGTCGACGTCGCTGAACCAGTTCCAGCAGCGCGAGGAATTGGCCTGGCGCGATTGGGACGGATAGACGACCAGGCAGCCGGTTTCCTCGGCCAGCGCGTTCATTTGGGTACCGCGCGCGAAGTCGTCCGGGTCCTGGGTACAGCCGTGCAGCATCACGACCAGGGCCGCCGCCTGGCCGGTGTAGCTGCTCGGCACGTACAGTTTGTAGCTGCGGGTGCCGGCGCGGTTGGTGAAGCTGCCCTCGCTGAAGGCGCCGGGCAGGGCCTCGGCAGGTTCATTCGCGGCGGCAGCGCCGTGGCCGAAGGTGCGGCTCAGTTCGGCCAGCATGTCCGGCACGTCGGCGGGCGTACGCAAGTGGGCCGTGCCGTTCGCTTGCGACAGGCCGGTCATGTGCGCCTGCGCCGCCTGGGTCATGGCCGAGGCGTTTTTCAGCGCATCCTGGATCACCTTGTTGGTATCGACCTGGGGCTTCCTGATCAGGTTGCGGGTGGCGGCACGCATTTGCGCGAACAATTTGTTATTCAAATTCATATTCAGTTTCATGTGGTTTCCTTTGCGTGCGCATTAAAGAATGCGCTCTGCCAATGCGGCTTTGATGGCGCTGCTTGCATGCAAGGCGCCCAAAACCGAAATCGATTCGATGGTGGCCAGCGCCAGTTCGACCGTCACGTCGCTGGCAATGCTCGCCATGCCGAGCACCTGGATCTGCAGCCGGATGCCGGCTTGTTGCGCCGCTTCCAGGTCGGCCCGGGAATAGTGGTGCATGCCGAGGACGAGACTGCGGCGCGCCACGGTTTGCCGGACCACGTCGGCGTGGGTATTCAACTGGTTGCGGATGGCTGTGCGGATCAGGTCGGTCCGATTGCTATAAAAGCCTTCGCTCACCAGCAGGTCGATCTGGCCGAGGTCGATCATGCCGAGGTTGATCGTGATCTTTTCCGAGTCGGCGACCTTCAGTTTCGGTTCATTCGTCGTCATCATTTGGCCCCGCATACCTCACACCATCCTTTCATACCATCCTGTTACCATCCATGTGGATGGTGCTAATGGGTGCCAAGTCTACGCTCCTGAGCCTCCCGGTCAAGCACAATTCGATTGAATCGGGTAATCTCTTTCTTCATGAGTCCAGAATTACAACCCGGCCTGCGCTTCGCATGGCAGTACACGCCGCCGCCGCGCGCAACGCTGCCGCAGCTGTATCACGACACCCCGTTCTGCCCCGGTATGCCGACTGGTTTGGCCACCGGCTACATGGTCGGGATACCCGGGGCAGCCGCCGCATGAGTGCGCTTTCCTCTCCCGAACTGCAGACCCCGGTCCCGTCTCCCTGCATCAGCCTGTGCGAGATGGACCAGACCTCAGGCCTGTGCCGCGGCTGCCTGCGCACGATCGACGAAATCGTGGCCTGGGGCAGCGCCAGCGACGAAGTGAAACGCGCGGTGTGGGTCGAGATCCGCCGGCGCGAAGCGAATCTTGACTTTGACTGACATGAGCCCGCGCCTGCCCGCCACCATGCGCATGTTCGAGCGCGGCTGGCTGTCGTCGAACAACGTCTTGTTTACGGGGGAGCAGAGCGCGCTGGTCGACAGTGGCTACCTCACCCACGCGCCGCAGACGCTGGCGCTGGTGCGCCATGCGCTGGACGGGCGCCCTTTGCAGCGCTTGTTGAACACCCACCTGCATTCGGACCACTGCGGCGGCAATGCCGCGCTGCAGGCGGCGTATGGGTGCCATACCGCCATCCCTGCGCTGGAAGCGGACAAGGTCGCGGCCTGGGATGAAGAGGCGCTGAGTTTCCGCGCCACGGGCCAGCAATGCGCACGGTTTGCCTTCGACGCCGTACTGGTGCCAGGGCAAAGGCTGGAACTGGGCGCAATGGCGTGGGAGGTGCTGGCCGCCCCCGGCCACGATCCGCATGCATTGTTGCTGTTCTGCGCGCAGGAGGGCATCCTGATCGCGGGCGACGCGCTGTGGGAAAACGGCTTTGGCATCGTGTTCCCGGAACTGGCCGGCGAGCCCGGTTTCGGGGAAGTGCGGGCGACGCTCGACCTGATCGCCACGCTCGATGCGCGTATCGTCATTCCGGGGCATGGCCGGATGTTCGACGATGTTTCCGGGGCCTTGCAGCGCGCGTACTCGCGGCTCGATTACTTATCCGCCGATCCGAAGCGCAATGCGGAGAATGCGGTCAAGGTGCTGGTGAAATTTTTGCTGCTGGAGCGGCAGCGGATTGCCGTGCACGCGCTGCCGGGTTTATTGGCGTCGATACCGGTGCTGAAAACTGCGATAGGGCAGATGGACATGGCAGCGTTGGCGGATGCCCTGGCGCCGGGTGAACGCGTGGGCAGCGAAGCTGCCGACCCTACGTCGCCACGCGTGCCCGTCGGTATGGTCGATACCGACGCACAGACCCGTAGGGTGGGCCACGCGTTCAACGAACGTCCGCACGTCGCGACGGCAGCAACCAGACAAAACGGCCCGTCCGACCCACTGCCCGCGACCTGCATCACCCTCGCCAACTGGGCCATCGCCTCCCTGCTGCGTGCCAAAGCCGCGCGCATCGACGGCCATTTCCTCGTCGACGCGTAATTTAGAGCCGCCGGTCTAGCACGATCGTGCTTTTTTTGCCCCGTTTTGGCCCTATAATCAGCCACGCCAAATCACTTCACGCCGAAAGTTGCCCATGACCCTGCCAAGCGTACTGCAAAACCTCTCCTTACCCGTCATCGCCTCGCCGATGTTCATCGCCAGTGGTCCGGCCCTGGTCGCGGCGCAGTGCAAGGCGGGGATCGTCGGTTCCTTCCCGGCGCTCAACGCCCGCCCGGCCGAGCTGCTCGATACCTGGCTGACCGACTTGCAGAAGGAACTGGCCGACTACCAGGCCGCGCATCCGGGCGTCAAAGTGGGCCCGATCGCGGTGAACCAGATCGTGCACGCCTCGAACACGCGCCTCGAGCACGATGTCGACGTCTGCGTCAAACACCAGGTGCCGATCATCATCTCCTCGCTGCGCGCACCGCCGAAAGAGATGCTCGATGCCGTGCACAGCTACGGCGGCATCGTGCTGCACGACGTGGTCTCGATCCGCCACGCGCAAAAGGCGCTGGAAGCCGGTGTCGACGGCCTGATCCTGGTCGCGGCCGGCGCCGGCGGCCACGCGGGTGCCCTGTCTCCGTTCGCGCTGGTGGGCGAAGTCCGCAAATTCTTCAGCGGCCCGCTGGCCCTGTCCGGCTCGATCGCCACCGGCGACGCCATCCTGGCCGCGCAGGCAATGGGCGCCGATTTTGCGTATATCGGCTCGCGCTGGCTGGCGACCCAGGAATCGAACGTCAGCGACGAATACCGCGACGCGATCGTCGAGTCGAGCGCGGCCGACGTCGTGTACACGAATTTGTTCACCGGCGTGCACGGGAACTACCTGAAGAAATCGATCGTCAACGCTGGGCTCGATCCGGACGCGCTGCCGGAATCGGACAAGAGCAAGATGAGTTTTGGCGACGGCAGCTCGAAAGCGAAGGCCTGGCGCGATATCTGGGGCGCCGGCCAGGGCGTGGGCCTGATGGACGACGTGCCGACGGTGGCCGACATGGTCGCACGCTTGAAGCGCGAATACGATGCCGCACGTGCGCGCCTGGCGCTGCGTTAAGTAGGGTGGGCATGCCCACGCGGAAGGCGGCGCCGTGTTGGCCATGTTGGAGCCTTGGACCACGCATTCAGACGCACGTGCCAAGGCATACCGCGACAATGGAATTCGGCCGACACCGTTCGTCATTCCGCGTGGGCACGGAGTGCCCACCCTACAATAACAAGGCCTCCCTACGGAGGCCTTCGCTTTATCGCTTTAAATTAAAAACTCCGATTCAGGAGGCTTTTGCATCCGGAACCGGATACTCCAGTTCCGGGTCGACTGGCTTCAAGTCTTGCGGGCTGATCGACCACAGCCCCGGCAGGTTGCGCCAGTAGCCGTACACGTCCATGCCGAAGCCGACCACGAAAGCGTTCGGCAAGGTCACGCCCGTGATGTCGGCCACGATCGGTTTGGAGCGCCCGATATCCTTGTCCGCGAACACGGCGATGATCACCTCGGCCGCCCCCATGTCGAGCAGGCGCTGCTTCACGTGGGCCAGCGTTTCCCCCTCGTCGAGGATGTCGTCGAGCACGACAATCGTGCGGCCGGCAACGTTCTGGCGCGGAATCACTTTCCACACTACTTGTCCGCCGCGGTCGTCGTCGCCGTAGCGGCTGACGTGGATGTAATCGAATTCCAGCGGGAAGTCGAGCTGGGGCAGCAGGGTGCCGGTGAAGACGACGGCGCCGCCCATCACGCCGAGCACGAGCGGGAAGCCGGCACCGGGCGCTTTAAAACGCGCGTTCAGGACATCGGCCACCTTGCGTACGGCGTCTTGCACCTGGACTGGGCTGACGATCTCTTGCGCGTGTTCCAGCAGGGCGTGGGCGCGCGTAACATGAAAATCTTGCATGGACTTTGACGATTAAGGGCAATGCCCCAATTATCGCGAATATTCCCAATGACGGGCGGACATTTGGCAGCGGGCATTGCGGTCGCGATTTTTCCCTCTGCCCTGCATGTCTGTTCAGCTGTAATCGCGCGCGTCTTCAATGAGCTTGCCGTCTTCCGGCAGCGAGCCGGGAGCGACGAAGGCGACTTCGCCGCGCAGCTTCGTCACCTCGCGGATCGAGGCGGCAATCGCCGCGCCCAGCGCCGGGTCAGGCGCGCCTGTCACTTCGCACTGCAGCGTCATCAGGTCGTTCGCCATCCTGCCGGAGACCACGAGCCGCGCCTTGCCGATGTCCGGATGGCGGCGCACGATGTTCTGCACCTGCGAAGCGTGCACGAACATCGCGCGCACCTTGGTGGTCTGGTCGGCGCGGCCCAGCCAGCCGCGGATGCGGGTGTTCGTGCGCGCGCCCGGCGCCGGCGCCGGGTTGACCAGCAGCGCGGACAAGTCTCCGGTGGCAAAGCGGATCAGGGGATAGTCGGCATTGAACAGGGTGACCACGACTTCGCCGATGTCGCCCGCTGCCACCGGCTCGCCGCTGCCGGGCCGCACGATTTCCAGCAGCACCTCTTCGTCGAGCACCATGCCCGCATCGAGCACGCCGTCGGTGGCCGTTTCATAAGCGATGCTGCCGATGTCGGCCGACGCATAGGTCTGGAACACGTGCGGCACGCCATGCTCGCGGAACCAGCTGCGCAGGGATTCCGGTAGCGCCTCGGCGCCGACCAGGGCATGCCGCACGCTGCCGATATCTGCGCCCGTCTCCAACGCCTTCTCGATGATGATGCGTAAAAACGAGGGCGTGCCGACATAGGTATCCGGGCGCAGCGCCGCCATCGCTTCCACCTGCATTTCCGTCTGCCCGGTACCGGCCGGGATCACGCCGCAGCCGATGCGCGCAGCGCCGCTTTCGACCATGAAGGCGGCCGGCGTGAAGTGGTACGAAAAGCAGTTCTGCAGCAGGCCGCCGGCACGCACGCCGGCCGCAAACAGGGGACGCGCAAAGCGCCACCAGTCCGCGCCGCGTCCCTCCGGATCGAAGATCGGGCCGGGCGACATGAAGACGTGGGCCAGCTCGCTGGTCGGCGTCGCGGTCAGGCCGCCGAACGGCGCCAGCGCCGCCTGCAGCGCCTTCAGGTCGGCTTTGCGCGTCACCGGCAGGCTTGCGAGCGCCGCGCGGCTGGTGATGGCATGCGGGTCGACCCCGTCCAGGATCCGCGCCCAGCCGGGTGCCTGTTGCGCGCGTGCGATCAGGCCGGGCAGGCGCGCCAGCAGGTCGCGTTCGCGCTCTGCCGGCGCGCGCGTCTCCAGCGCATCGAAGGTGATGCTCATGATGGTGTCTCCAATCGGATTAGGCCAGCCAGCGCTTGCGGCGGCGGTAGAACTTCATGTCCCTGAAACTCTTGCGGCCCGCGCCGGACACGCCCAGGTAAAACTCCTTGACGTCCTCGTTGCTGGCCAGGTCGTGCGCCGCCCCTTCCATCACGACGCGTCCGTTCTCGAGGATGTAGCCGAAGTCGGCGTAGCGCAGCGCGACGTTCGTGTTCTGCTCGGCCAGCAAAAAGGACACGCCTTCCTTGTCGTTCAGGTCTTTGACGATGCCGAAGATCTCGTCGACGATCTGCGGCGCGATGCCCATCGACGGTTCGTCGAGCAGGATCATCGACGGGTTGGCCATCAGCGCGCGCCCGATCGCGCACATCTGCTGCTCGCCGCCCGAGGTGTAGCCGGCCTGGCTGCTGCGCCGTTCCTTCAACCGGGGGAAATAGTGGTAGACCGATTCGAGCGCCGTTTTCAGGTCTCCGCGCCCGATGTTGCGGGTGTAGGCGCCCGTCAGAAGGTTCTCTTCGATCGTGAGGTGGCCGAAGCAGTGGCGCCCTTCCATCACCTGCGACAGGCCGCGCCGCACCAGTTCGTTCGGCGTCAGCTGGTCGATGCGCTCGCCCTGGAAGCGCACCTCGCCCTTGGTCACGTCGCCGCGTTCGCCGCGCAGCAGGGTCGAAATCGTCTTTAATGTCGTCGACTTGCCGGCGCCGTTCGCGCCCAGCAGGGCCACGATCTTCCCCTTCGGGACCTGCAGCGACACGCCTTTTAATACCAGGATCACGTGGTCGTAAATGACTTCGATGTTGTTGACTGACAGGTAGGGCGCGCTGGCGTCGTTCATGGTTTTAAATTTCCGAAAACGCCCCCGCCACGGCGGGGACGGTCGATCAAGGGTGCTTACTGCATGCAGGCAGGCGTGATGTTCTTTTCCTTGGCATAGGCCAGCGACGACTCTTCCAGCAGCTTGCGCGTCAAAGCCTTGTCGCCGACCACCCAGTTCGGCGTGATCGCGTTCCACTTCTTGCCATCCCACTGCTGCACCTTCACCGCGCCCGAACCTTCATGGTCCTCGCAGCTCGTTTTGACGGTCGGGAACATGCCGAAGGCGCCGAGCGCTTTCTGGCGCGCCGCGTCGACGTTCAGGTTTTCCAGGCCCCAGCGCACCTGCTCGCCGGTCATGGTTTTACCTTTGCCGAATTTTTCCTGCGCGGTGCGGATCGCCTCGACCCACAGCACGCCCAGGGTCACGCCGCGCATGTGATACACGGAGCCGATGCGGCCCTGGTCGGCCAGGTTGCCCTTGCCGGCGGCGTAGACCTTCTTGCGGATGTCCTCGATCAGCGGGTAGTTGCCCGGCGTATTGAACGTCATCGAGGTATAGCCCTTGGCCGCTTCGCCCGACGGGATCGTGTCTTCTTCCGAGCCGGCCCACCAGACGCCGAGGATTTTCTCGCGCGGGAAGCCGTTGCGCTGGGCGGTTTTAATGGCCACCGAATTCATCACGCCCCAGCCCCACAGGATCACGTGGTCCGGCTTCGCCTGGCGGATCTGCAGCCATTGCGACTGCTGCTCGCTGCCCGGCGGCGCGACGGCGATCTTGACCAATTCAAAACCATATTGCGCCGCCTGTGCGTCCAGCACCGGCATCGCTTCCTTGCCGAAGGCCGAGTCGTGGTACAGGTAGACGATCTTTTTACCTTTCAGTTTGGGATAGCCGCCGTTCTTGTCGGCCAGGTATTTGATCATGGCCGCGGCCTGGTTCCAGTAGCTGGTAATCAGCGGGAAGACGTAGGGGAAGACCTTGCCGTTGGCGGCGTCCGAGCGGCCGTAGCCGAGCATGGTCATCGGGATTTTATCGGTCGCCACGCGGTCGACGATGCCGTAGGCGATGCCGGTCGAGAGCGGGTCGACCAGGGTGGCGCCGCCATTCTTTGTCTTCATGCGCTCGTAGCACTCGACGCCGCGCGAAGCGTTGTATTCGGTCTCGCACTCTTCCCAGGTCATCTTGACGCCATTGATGCCGCCGTTCGCGTTCACCAAATTGAAATAGTCGATCATGCCGCCGTAGAAGCCGGAGCCGCCGGCGCCGTAGGGCCCGACGCGGTAGGACGGCAACGCGACGAACTGGTCGGCGGCCAGCACCTGCCCGCCAACGCCCGCCAGCGCGGCCGCGAACACGATCGATTTGATGAGTTTCATGGGTGTCTCCTCTTTATTAACAACGTTGAATAGGAATGAAAGACTCAGTGCGGAAAGGGCCACAGACGCAGTTTCTCTTTCCCGATCTGCCACAGGCGCGCCAGCCCGTGCGGCTCCACGATCAGGAAAAAGACAATCAGGCCGCCGAACACCATCAGCTCCAGGTTCGACGCATAGTTCGTCGCGAGACCCAGGCCGTGCGCCAGCATGTTCAGGAAAATCGGCAGCAGCACGATAAACGCGGCGCCCAGGAAGGACCCGAGAATCGAACCGACGCCGCCGATGATCACCATGAACAGGATCCGGAACGACAGGTCGAGGCTGTAGGCTTCCGGTTCCACAGTGCCGAGGTAGGCGAACGCATACAGCGCGCCGGCCACGCCGCAATAGAAGGAGCTGACGGCAAAGGCGAGGAGCTTGGTGCGCAGCGGGCGAAAGCCGATGACTTCGGCCGCCATGTCCATGTCGCGGATCGCCATCCACGAGCGGCCGACGTTCGAGCGGATCATGTTCTTGGCCAGCAGCGCCATCAGTGCCACAATCCCGAGCACCAGCAAATACTTGGCCGCAGGCGTCGTGAACTTGTAGCCGAAGACCTGCATCGTCTGCACCGTGACGACGCCCGAAGCACTGTGGTTGGTGAGATAGGGGATCTTGGTCAGGCACCAGATGACGAAGAACTGGGTCGCGAGCGTCGCCGCCGCCAGGTAAAAGCCGCGGATGCGCAGGGAAGGCAGGCCGAAGGCGATGCCGACCAGCGCCGCACACAGGCCGCCCAGCACGAAGGCCAGCAGCAGCGGCATGCCGGGGATGCGCGCGACAAAATTAAACGAGGCGTAGGCGCCGACCGCCATGAAGGCGGCGGTGCCGAGCGAGAGCTGGCCGGCGTAACCGGTCAGGATGTTCAGCCCGAGCGCGGCCAGCGCAAAGATCAAAAATGGAATCAGGATCGCCGACAGCAGGTAAGGGGAGGCAAGCAGCGGCACCGCCACCAGGGCGACGGCCAGCAGCGTGGCCAGGGCGACGCGGTCCTGGCGGATCGGCAGGATCTGGCCGTCGGACTGGTAGCTGGTCTTGAATTGTCCGGCTTCGCGATAGAGCATTTTTTAAATCCTCCGGATGATTTTTTCGCCGAACAGCCCTTCGGGCCGCACCAGCAGGAACAGCAAAGCCAGCACGTACGGGAACCAGCCTTCGATGCCGCCGCCCACCATCGGTCCGATATACACTTCGGCCAGTTTTTCGCTGGCGCCGATGATCAGGCCGCCGACGATGGCGCCCGGCACCGAGGTAAAACCGCCGAGGATCAGTACCGGCAGCGCCTTCAACGCAATGAAGGTCAAGGCGAACTGCACGCCATTGCGCGCGCCCCAGAGCAGGCCGGCCACCAGCGCCACCAGCCCGGCGACCGACCAGACGACCACCCAGATCCGCTGCAGCGGGATGCCGACGGCAAGCGCCGCCTGGTGGTCGTCGGCGACCGCGCGCAGTGCGCGTCCGACCCGGGTTTTCGTGAACAGCAGCGCCAGAGCGACGACCAGCACCGCGCACACCACGGCCGCCGTCATGTCGAACTGCGAGACGAGGATATTGAAATGCTCCATCAGGTATTCGTTCGGCACGTCCTCGATCGGCAGGTCGAGTTTGCGCACCTGCGAACCCCACAACAGCTGCGCCAGGCCCTCGATGAAAAAGGCGAGGCCGATCGTCGCCATGAAGAGCGTGATCTCGGGCTGGTTCACGAGCGGGCGCAGCACCACCCGTTCGATGGCCAGCGCCAGCGCAATCATCACCAGGATCGTGAGCGGGATCGCGATCCACAGCGAGACGCCGAATTTATCCACGAGGCCGACGCAGGTGAGGGCCGCGAAGAAGACCATCGCTCCTTGCGCGAAATTGAACACGCCCGAGGCTTTGTAAATCAGGACAAACCCGATCGCGACCAGCGCATACATCACCCCGGACAGCAAGCCGCCGAGCAGCACTTCGATGAAAAAGCTCATGCAGGGCTCCCTTCGTGCGCCTGTCCCAGATAGGCTTTGATGACGTTCTCGTTGCTGCGCACCTCGTCCGGGGTGCCGTCGCCGATCTTCTTGCCGTAGTCGAGCACGACGACGCGGTCCGAGATGTCCATCACTACGCCCATGTCGTGTTCGATCAGGACGATCGTTGTCCCGAACTGGTCGTTCACGTCGAGGATGAAGCGGCACATGTCCTGCTTTTCCTCGACGTTCATGCCGGCCATCGGTTCGTCGAGCAGCAGGATGTCCGGTTCGGCCGCCAGCGCGCGCCCCAGTTCGACGCGCTTTTGCAGGCCGTAGGGCAGGCGCCCGACCGGGGTCTTGCGGATCGCTTGGATTTCCAGGAAGTCGATGATCGCTTCGGCCTTTTCCCGGTGCGCGATTTCTTCCCGGCGCGCGGCGCCCAGGTAAAACGCCTGCTGCAGGAAATTCGTCTTCATCTTGAGGTTACGGCCGGTCATGATGTTATCGAGAACCGTCATCCCCTTGAACAGCGCGATATTTTGAAAGGTGCGGGCGATGCCCGCCTTGGCCGCGCTGTAGCAGTCCATGTTGGTGCGGCGCGCGCCGCGCAGCACGATGTGCCCCCCCTGCGGGCGGTAGACGCCGTTGATCACGTTCAGCATCGAACTCTTGCCGGCGCCGTTGGGCCCGATGATGGCGCGGATCTCGTGCTGGCGCACGTCGAAGGAAATGTCGGTCAGCGCCTTGACGCCGCCAAAGGCGAGCGAGATGTTTTTCAAATCGAGGATCACTTCGCCAATCCTGCGCCCGGTGCCGGTGCCGGTGCCAGGAACGGTAGGGGGCTGCATCATCTCCATCACGCTGCCTCCTGCATCAGCGGCCAGGTCGCGGCGTCGACGATGCGCAGGTCGGCGCTGACGACACCGCTGCGGCCATCCTCGAATTTCACCTGGGTGCTGATGAACTGCGCGGTTTTACCCGAGTACAGCGCGTCGATCAGGACCGCGTATTTTTCGGCGACGAACTTGCGGCGCACCTTGCGGGTGCGGGTCAGCTCGTCGTCGTCCGGGTCGAGCTCCTTGTGCAGTACCAGGAAGCGGTGGATTTGCGTCTGCCCCATGAGCGCCTCGTTCGCCAGGTCGGCGTTCACCTTCTGCACGCAGTCGCGCATCAGCTCGAGCACCTGGCCGTTCGCCGCCAGGTCGGTGTAGCCGGAATAGGCGAGGTTGCGCCGCTCGGCCCAGTTGCCGACCGCTTCCATGTCGATGTTCAAAAAGGCGCAGACCTGGTCGCGGCCGTTGCCGAAGGCGACCGCCTCCTTGATGAAGGGGAAAAATTTGAGCTTGTTTTCGATGTAATTGGGCGCGAAGATGGCGCCGCTGTTCATCTTGCCCACGTCCGCCGCGCGGTCGATGATTTTCAGATGGCCGTCGCTGTCGAACATGCCGGCGTCGCCGGTATGAAAATAGCCCTCGCTGTCGATCACCTCCGCGGTGGCGTCGGGACGCTTGAAATAGCCATCCATGTTCGACACGCCTTTTACTAACACTTCACCATTCGCGGCGAGCCGTACTTCGACCCCGGGCGCGGGCACGCCGACGCTGTCGAACTTGATGTTCCCGTCCGGCTGCAGGCAGACATAGGCGCAGGTCTCGGTAGAGCCATACAGCTGTTTCAGGTTGACCCCGATCGAGCGATAAAAACGGAACAGGTCGGGACCGATGGCGGCGCCGGCGGTGTAGGCAATGCGCACGCGCGACAGGCCGAGTACATTTTTCAGGGGCTCGTAGACGAACACGCGGCCCAGCGCATATTTCAGGCGCTCGCCGGCGCTGACCGGTTTGCCGTCCAGGATGGCCGAGCCGCTGCGGCGCGCGACCGCCATGAAATAATCGAACATGCGGCGTTTGATACTGCTCGCGTCTTCCATCCGGATCATGACGGTGGTGAGCATGTTCTCGAACACGCGCGGCGGCGCAAAATAATAGGTGGGGCCGATCTCGCGCAGGTCGGTCAGCACGGTGTCGCTCGACTCCGGGCAGTTCACCGTAAAACCGGCCACCATCGCCTGCGCCAGAGAGAACAGGCAGTCGCCGACCCAGGCCATCGGTAAATAGGAGAGGATGTCTTCGCGCTCGGTCAGCTTGTCGAAGCCGACCCCGCCGGCGCCGGCTGCGATCAAGGCCGCGTGCGACTGCATCACGCCCTTCGGTTTGCCGGTGGTGCCCGAGGTGTAGAGGATGATCGCGGTGTCGCTGCCTTTGCCCGCTTCGATGGCGGCGTCGAAGGCGCCGGGGTGGGCCGCGTCCCATGCGCGGCCCATTTCCTGTAGCGCCGCGAACGACATCAGGCCGGCATGTTGATAATGGCGCATGCCGCGCTCGTCCTCGAACACGATGCGGCGCACGCGCGGGCACAGGGCCTGCAGCTCGAGCAGCTTATCCACCTGCTCCTGGTCTTCGACCACGGCGAATTCGATATCGGCGTCGTTCAGCACGTGGGCCATGTCGGCGGCCGGGGCGTCCTGGTAGAGCGGCACCGGCACGCCGCCCAGGCACTGCGCCGCCAGCATCGCCCAGTACAGGCGCGGCCGGTTGTCGCCGATGATGGCCAGGTTCATGCCGCGTTTGAAACCGAGGGAGGCCAGCCCGCAGGCCAGTGCGCGCACCTCGGCGTTGGCCTCAACCCAGGACCAGGTCTGCCAGATGCCGAGGTATTTCTCGCGAAACGCCGGGCGCGCCCCGCGCTGCTGCCCGTGGGCGAGCAGGCGCCGCGGAAAAGTCTCCATCGCTGTCTCCTGGTTTGGCTCGCCATGCAAATCTCGAAATCTGTCATCGGCGAAATTTTTATGTGAAGATAGTACTTGGCGTTCGCCTAACTAGTTGTCATCAGGATGACAATTGGCCGACTTTCGATGACGCGTTGCACAATGAACATGCCGACACCGACCCTGCTGGAACACCTGCGCGCCACCATCTGGGGCCGCGTGCTGACCGCTGCCGAAATGGCGCGCGCCGAGGCCGTCTGCTTCGAACAGTTCGTCCCGAAAGGCGGCTTTGTTTGCCGCAAGGGAGAGGCGCTGGAAAACTGGGTGGGCATCATCGACGGCCTCGTAAAAATCAACAATTTTTCGCCCTCGGGTAAAAGCGTGACGTTTACGGGCGTGACCGCCGGCGGCTGGTTCGGCGAAGGTTCCTTGTTAAAAGACGAGTTCCGCAAATACGACGTGATGGCGCTGCGCGACACCCGCGTCGCCCGCATGCCGCGCGCCACCTTCGAATGGCTGCTCGAGACCAGCCTGCCGTTCAACCGGTTTTTGCTCATGCAGCTCAACGAACGCCTGGGCCAGTTCATCGGCCAGGTCGAGACCGACCGCATGCTCGACGTCGACACCCGCGTGGCGCGCTGCCTGGCGGGGATGTTCAACGACCACCTGTATCCCGCGCTCGACAGACTGGTGCAGTTGTCGCAGGAAGAGATAGGCCTGCTGTCGGGCGCCTCGCGCCAGCGCGCCAACCAGGCCTTGCAGCTGCTCGAGAAGGCAGGGCTGGTGCGGCTCGATTACGGCGGGATCCGGGTGCTCGACCTCGACGGCCTGCGCCAGTACCAGGCTTGACGACCCCTGCGGTGCGCTGCTGTTCATCGCCACGCTCGTTGGGGGTATGATAGGAACCATGTCAAATCCAACACTTTCCTCCTCCCGCGCCGCGCGCCTGGAACAGCTGCGCGCCGCCATGGCGCGCCAGGGCATCGACGCGTACATCGTCCCGTCGAGCGACCCGCACCTGTCCGAATACCTGCCGCGCCGCTGGCAGGGCCGCGAATGGATGTCCGGTTTCACGGGCTCGGTCGGCACCTTCATCGTCACCGCCGATTTCGCCGGCGTCTGGACCGACGGCCGTTACTGGACGCAAGCCGAAACCGAACTGGCCGGCAGCGGGATCGCGCTGATGAAAATCCCGTCGGGTGCCAGCCTGCTCCACATCGACTGGCTGGCGGCGAACATGCAGCCCGGCCAGACGGTGGCGGTCGACGCGCGGGTACTCGGCCTGGCCGTGGCGCGCCTGCTGAACGATGCGCTGACTGCGCGCGGCGTCCTGCTGCGCACCGACGCCGACCTGCTGGACGAGATCTGGAGCGATCGCCCGGGCCTGCCGACCGAGGCCCTGTACGAACACGCGGCCCCGCACGCGACCATGTCGCGCGCCGATAAACTGGCCGCCACCCGCGCCGCCATGGCCCAACTGGGCTCCGAGCGCCACTTCATGTCGACGCTCGACGACATCGCTTACCTGTTCAATGTGCGCGGCGCCGACGTGAGTTTCAATCCGGTGTTCGTGGCCCACGCACTGCTCGAACAAGACGGCGCGACGCTGTTCGTTGCCGAAGGCAAGGCATCGAGCGAGCTGCAGGCGCGCCTGCTGCAAGATGGCGTGCGCCTGGCGCCGTATGCGCAGGCCGCCGCAGCCTTGTCGGCCCTGCCGGCGGGCGGCACGCTGCTGGTCGATCCACGCCGCATCACGGCCGGCATGCGTTCGGCCGTGGCCGACAAAGTAAAAGTCGTCGAGGCGATCAACCCGACCACCTTCGCCAAGTCGCGCAAGACCGAACAGGAAGCGGCGCACGTGCGCGCGACGATGGAACAGGATGGCGCGGCGCTGTGCGAATTCTTCGCCTGGCTGGAAGCCACGCTGGCCGATCCGCAACGCGCGCCCCTGACCGAACTGACGATCGACGAACAGATCACGGCCGCGCGTGCGCGCCGTCCGCATTTCGTGAGCCCGAGTTTCGGCACGATCGCCGGTTTCAATGCCAACGGCGCGATCATGCATTACCGCGCAAGCCAGGCTTCGCACGCCGTCATCGAAGGCGACGGCCTGCTCCTGATCGATTCGGGCGGCCAGTACCTGGGCGGCACCACGGATATTACGCGCGTGGTCCCGGTTGGACAGATCAGCGCCGACCACCGCCGCGATTTCACCCTGGTGCTGAAGGGGATGATGGCCCTGTCGAGTGCGCACTTCCCGCGCGGCACCAGGTCGCCGATGCTGGACGCAATCGCGCGTGCCCCGATCTGGGCGGCGGGCGTCGACTATGGCCACGGCACCGGCCACGGCGTCGGCTACTTCATGAACGTGCACGAGGGCCCGCAGGTGATTTCGCCGAGCGCCGCTCCGGACCCGCACACGGCGATGGAGCCGGGCATGATCACCTCGATCGAACCGGGCATCTATAAACCGGGGCGCTGGGGCATCCGCATCGAGAACCTGGTGCTGAACGTCCCGGCAATGAGTGGCGAGTTCGGCGAGTTCCTGCGCTTCGAGACGCTCACCCTGTGCCCGATCGACACCCGCTGCCTGGACTTGTCGCTGCTACAGCCGCACGAAGTGACATGGCTGAACGACTACCACGCGCAAGTGCGCGAGCGCCTGCTGCCGCATCTCGAGGGTAGCGCGCGTGAATGGCTCGAACTGCGGACGAGGGCGATCTGATGGCTTCCGGACGTTCCACCCGCGCCAGCTCCGCCCTCGAGCGCCTGAAACGCCGCACCGGCCATACCGGCTATTCGATGGCACGCACAGCCGACGGCTCGTTCTACCTGTCCGAGATGCCGGGCTCGCCGCCGCTGTGCGCGCCGCTCGAACTGGACGACTTCGTCCGCTTCGTGAACGGGCTCGGGCCGCAGGAAGTCAAGCGCATGACCAAGAGCGACATCGCGTTCGAGAAGCAGCTGGTACACAAGAAGCCCTGAGCGGCTGGCGCTGCCGCAGATCCCCTCATGTCGCAAGTTCACTTCCTGTCCCCCTACTGGTCGCCGACCGAGATCGCCACCAATGCAGTGATCCTGCTGCACCTGGCCGGGGCGCTGTTCCTCGGCCTGCTGGTCGGCTACGAGCGGTCCTACCACGGGCGCGCGGCCGGCATGCGCACCTATGGCCTGGTCTGCATGGCCTCGTGTGCGCTCACCATCGTCAGCGGCTACCCGGAGATGTGGTTCGGCGGCCAGATGACGGCGATCGGCACGGTCGACCCGACGCGCGTGATGCAGGGCGTAGTCACGGGCATCGGTTTTCTCGGCGCCGGCGTCATCATGCGCGAGGGTTTCAATATCAGCGGCCTGACGACGGCGGCCTCGATCTGGAGTTCGTCGGTGATCGGCATCCTGGTCGGCGTCGGCTTTTATCTCGCCGCGATGGGACTGGCCTTCTTCTCGGCCATGATCATGATTTACCTGCACCGCGTGGAGGCGTTTTTGCCTTCTCGCCGCGCGGTGGCGGTGACGCTGCGCTTTCACGAAGCCTTCCTGCCGCGCGAGGACGCCCTGCGCGAAGCGGCGCTCGAACGCGGCTACCAGATCGCCGGCAGCTCGCTGACGATCTCCAGCAGCAACGGGCGCCAGGAATGGCGCTTCGTCGCCATTGCGCTGTCGCGCCACAACCGGGCCACGCTCACCGAACTGGCCGCCGAACTGGCGGCCTCCGAAGGGGTCGAAGGCTTCCAGCTTTCGCACGCCCGTAACTAAGGAGCGCCTGACAAAGCCCCCATGGCGGCGTTGCATCGTCTCGCCGTACAAGCGTACTGTCTTCGACGATGCGCCTTGCCCTGGGGGCTTTGTCAGACGCTCCGGACAAATTAGGATGCACCACATGAAAGCGCAAGACGTACTCGATTTCTGGTTCCTGCCGCCGACCGACCCGGCCTATGGCAAGGCGCGGCCCGAGTGGTTCCGCAAGGACCCGGCCTTCGACAGGCAAATCCGCGAACGCTTCGGCAGCCTGATTTCCCAGGCGATGGCCGGCGGCCTGCGCGAATGGGACCTGGAAGAGGGCGCCCAGGGTACGCTGGCGCGCATCCTCCTGCTCGACCAGTTCACCCGCAATGCCTTCCGCGACACGCCCGAATCGTTTGCCGGCGACATCCTTGCGCTGGCCGCGGCCCAGGCGCTGGTCGACAGCGGCGCCGACCAGGCGCTGGCGCCGTTCCAGCGCGCCTTCGCCTACATGCCCTATGAACACGCCGAAGACGCGCGCATGCAGCAATGCGCGGTCGACCTGTTCGCGCGCCTGGCGGCGCAACACGAAGGTTTTACGGAAATGCTCGACTACGCGCACCGCCACCGCGGTGTGATCGCGCGCTTCGGTCGCTTCCCGCACCGTAACCCGATCCTCGGGCGCGCCTCCACCGCCGATGAGCTGCAATACCTGAGCCAGCCTGGCGCCGGGTTCTGATGGCCGCAACGCTGAACATCGTCGGCGCCGGCCATGTCGGACGCACGCTGGGCCGCCTGTTTCATGTGCACGACGTGTTCGCCGTACAGGATGTGCTGACCCGTTCACCCGGAAGCGCGCAGGGTGCCGTCGCCTTTATCGGCGCCGGCCGCGCGCTGGCGCAGGTGTCCGAATTGCGTCCGGCCCGGGTCTGGATGCTCGCCGTTGGCGACGACCAGATCGTGCCCACCTGCGCGGCACTGGCGGCAAACGGGCTGCTGAATAACGCCACCGTATTCCACTGCAGCGGCGCCAAATCGTCCGCCGAGCTCGAAGCGGCCAGCCAGGCCGGCGCGCAGGTCGCCAGCATCCACCCGGTGCGCAGCTTCGCCGACCCGGCCGCCGTCGCTGCCGCCTTCCAGGGCACCTGGTGCGGGGTCGAGGGCGCCCCGGACGCGCTGGCGCTGCTGGCGCCGGCCTTCGAGGCGATCGGCGCGCGCCTGGTCGGCATCGACGCCGCCGCCAAGACCGTGTATCACGCCGCCTCCGTATTCGCCTCGAACTACCTGGTGACGGTACTCGACGCTGCCCTGCGTGCCTATGCCGCAGCCGGCGTGCCGCCCGAGGTAGCGCGCGAACTGGCACGTCCGCTGGCGAGTGAAACCCTGGCCAATGTGTTTCGCCTCGGCGCCCCCGCCGCATTGAGCGGACCGATTGCGCGCGGCGACATGGCGACCGTGGCGCGCCAGCATGCGGCGCTGCAGGAGTGGGATGCGCCGACCGCCGGCCTGTACGATGCCCTGGTCGCCGCCACGACCACGCTGGCCGGGCGCAAGCGCGGCGGCGAGTCGTGAGCCGGCGCCGCCCCCTTTTATTGATTATTTTTCAGGAGTATCGATGGTGTTGACTGCCTGGGCCACGCTGGCCATTCTCGGGGTGTATTTCTGGACCGGCGTGATGGCCGGCTATGCGCGTGCCAAATACAAGGTGCCGGCGCCTTCGATGGACGGGCCCGCCGGCTTTCTCAGTGCGCAACGGGTGCAGGCCAATACGCTCGAGCAGCTGCCGATCGTGATCGTGCCTTTGTGGCTATGCGCTTATTACCTGGGCGATGGCTGGGCGGCGGCGGGCGGCCTGCTCTGGTGCGCCGGACGCATCGCCTACGCGCTCGGCTATTACCGCGATCCGGCGAAGCGCGAAATCGGTTTCGTACTTGGCATGGTGGCAAGTGCGTTGCTAATTGGCGGCACGGTCGTTGGTTTATTGATGCATTAAGCCCCTATATTTGCATCGGGCAATCGACAAAGTTCCCAAACGGCAATAAGCTTTGCCGTTGAATCCGTCATGTCGGTGACTGGTGCGCGTCGCGCCCGGGCCGCTTCGATGCGCAGGAGGCAACATGTTGTTTTTGAAAAGTACCACCGCCACGAAGGCGCCGGGCATTTATGAGGTCGATGTCGCGGCCAAGCCGCCGGGCAAGACCTTCGGCGTCTACCTGGCGACCGATCCCGACAATCCACCGCAGGCGGTGCTGGCCGCGTTGGCCGAGCTCGGTTTCAAAGGCACCTACCAGAAGAACTACACCCACCGCGACGGCGGCCGCGTGCTCGACCTGCACTTCGAAAAGGACGGCACCGACCTGTTCAAGGGCTGGAAGGCCGAGGAATGCAGCGCCAACCTGGCCGCCATCAACAGCCTGTTCGGCGATCTCGGCGTCACCATCACGACCCGCGTGATGAGCATGGCCGAAGCCTACGCCTGATTTCTCGCTTCGCCTGACCCCGCCTGTCTACGCACGAGCCGGCTTCGCGGCCTCGTGCCTTAGCCCTGCACGTCGATGTGGTACAGCGCCCACGGGCAGGCGCCGAAACGCGCGGCCAGCGGCTGCGCCGCCATCTCCGGCACCTTGTCCGCATCGTAGACAGCCCAGAGCGGGCCGAGTCCGCCGAGCGCCAACGGCTTCCCGTCGAGGTGGGTGGCCACAATAAACCCCTGGGACTGCGCCTGACGCAGCGTGATCGCCGCGGCAAAGCCGTCGACCGCGCGCAGGACGATGCGCGTGTCCTTGCCGTCCGGCGCACCGGCCAGCGCCAGCACATCGGGCAGCAGCGGGCCACGCAAGGTGTGCCGCTTGCCGTCGTATTCGAGCGTGGGGCGGATGGTGCGGGCCGGCAGACGCGCCAGCGCCGCGAAGTCGAGCCCATGGGCGTGCGTGAAGCTGAGCTTATGCTTGGCCATCATCTGGTCGAGCGCAGGGTCGAGCGCGCCGCGGTTCGGGCGTTTGATGGCGCCGCTGATGGTCAGCAGCACCGGGCCGCCCGGGTTGACTGCCGCCGCATGGGCCGCGCCGGGCAGGGCGCTCGCGGCCAGGGCGCTCGCTAAAAATTCACGTTTGTTCATGCGACAATCTCCGTGATGGGATCCTCCCATGATAACGGTCAATTAACCCCATGGATCTGTTCGACATCCCCGGCCGCCTGACGCCGATTCCCATCGATGACGGAGAGCTCGCGCTGCTGAGGCAGCTTCCCTTGCCGCTGTCGAACGCCGAGGTGTTGACACGCCTGCTGGACGAGACCCCATGGCGCGCGGAAAGCGTCGTCGTCTACGGCAAGCGCCACCTGCAGCCGCGCCTGACCGCCTGGTATGGTGAGGCCAGCTATACCTATTCGGGCCTGCGACTGGACCCGCTGCCGTGGACGGAATTGCTGCTCGTCATCCGCGCCGCGGTGGAAGCGGCTTGCGGGCGACGTTTCAATAGCGTACTCCTGAACCGTTACCGTAATGGGCGCGACAGCATGGGCATGCACAGTGACGACGAGCCGGAACTGGGAGACCAGCCAGTGATTGCCTCGCTCAGTTTCGGCACGACGCGCACCTTCATTTTGCGGCATAAACGCAACAAACAGACCGTCCGGCTTGAACTCGGGGATGGCAACCTGGTATTGATGAGCGGTCGCTTGCAGGAAAACTGGCTCCACGGCATCAACAAGTCGGCCCGTTCCCTAGGAGAACGCCTGAACCTAACCTTCAGGTACATCGCGTAATCTGACGGCTTCAGGCAGCATTTCGCACGCAAAATAACTGAACCATAAGTCAGCTATGTTACATTTGATTACAGTTCTTACCGAATCCGACTCCACCTTGCCTTTTCGAGATGTTATCTTGGACACATCGCGATTCATCTGGAATTGCGAGCCAGATACCAAACGTGAAAAGGATCTCCGTATGAAAAAGCTCATCTTTGCACTGATCGCAGGCACCGCCGCCATGACCGCCGCTCAAGCCCAGACCACCATTACCCCACGTCCGTATGTCGGCGTCGGCGCCTCCGGTGCTGATCGCGAATACAACGTGAACGGCGCGACCATGAACGACAACGACGGCTACAAGTTTTCGGGCAAGGTGTTCGGCGGCGTCGAACTGACCGATAAATTCGGCGTCGAAGCCGGTTATACCGATTTCCGCAAGGCCGGCGGTAACTACACCCTGAACGGCACCACCGCCACCAACGAGACGGATGGCTACGGTGCGTATATCGCAGGCAAGGCTGCCATGCCCCTGAACGACAAGTTCTCGGTCTACGGCAAGCTGGGCGTGGCCCATACCAAGGCCGAAATGCAATCGGCCACCGCTGCCCTGAACCGCAAGGTCAGCGATAACGGTGCCTACGGCGCCCTCGGCATGCAGTACAACGTGACCCCGCAGGTCGCAGTGATCGCCGAGTACGAGCGTTACGGCAAGAAACAAGACTTCGGCCCGAAGCCGGACGTCTTCACCGTCGGCGCGAAGTACCAGTTCTGATCGCTTCGTCGCTGACGTAACAAAGAAAAAGGGCCTGCGGGCCCTTTTTCTATTGGGCCCTGCGACGCCTCACAACGCCGGCGCCGCGCCCATATTGCCCCCGCGTCCCATCGCCCAGGGCGGCAGCACGGGCGGCGTCTCCGCTTGCGGCGCACTCAAACCCTCGGAAATAAAACGGTGCACAGACGACCACGGCCAGTCATGCGCACTCGCGCACAGGCCGTGGCGCACGGGATTGGTGTGCATGTAGTCGATCAAGGAGGCATATTCGGCGTCGCTGCCGACCCGGAATTCCTGGTACTGGCGCGCCCAGATCGCGCCGTCGGCGCTGGCGGCAACGAGCGACTTGCGCAGGGCTTTGGAGAAGGCGATTTTCACGGCGCGCCAGCGGCTGGAACAGTCGTGGTCGCCCGGCGGCAGGGTCCACATCGCGTGTGCGTGGTCGGGCAGCACCACCCAGCCGTCGACGTGGAAGGGCTTGCGGCTGCGTGCCTGGCGGATGGCGTCGCCGAAGGCGGCAATGTGGTCCGTCAACAGGGTGCTGCCACGGTCCAGCAGGCGCACCGTGAAGAAAAAAGTTCCACCAGGAACCCGGTTGTCGCGGTAGTCTGTCATGGGAAAAGTGTGCCAATCGATGGTGGTCGCCATGTCGATTGGCGCAAATGGGAGGCGGGAACTATAAGCCTCATCAATGATCGATTCTACACACGGCTTTTGGGAGACCGCGTTTCATTTCCGCGCGAAAATCATCTACAAAAACAAACGCCCGGCAGTGCCGGGCGTTGTGCTCCACAGGGGATCAAGCGTCCTGAAAATCAGGTCGTCAGCGGCTTGTAGCGAATCCGCTTCGGCTTGGCGCCTTCTTCACCCAAACGCTTCTTCTTGTCCGCTTCGTATTCCTGGTAATTACCGTCGAAGAAGGTGACTTGCGAATTGCCTTCGAAGGCCAGGATGTGGGTCGCGATGCGGTCCAGGAACCAGCGATCGTGCGAGATCACCATCACGCTGCCGGCGAATTCGAGCAAGGCGTCTTCCAGCGCGCGCAGGGTTTCCACGTCGAGGTCGTTCGACGGTTCGTCCAGCAGCAGGACGTTGCCGCCTTGCAGCAGGGTTTTCGCCAGGTGCAGGCGGCCGCGTTCGCCACCGGACAGGTTGCCGACGATCTTCTGCTGGTCCGAACCCTTGAAGTTGAAGCGGCCCAGGTAGGCGCGCGAGGGCATCTCGAAGCGGCCGACGCTGAGCATGTCGGCGCCGCCGGTGACGTCTTCGAACACGGATTTGTTATTCGCCAGCTCGTCGCGGTGCTGGTCGACCAGCGAAATGCGCGCGGTCTTGCCGATCGCGACTTCGCCGCTGTCCGGCTGTTCTTTACCCGCGATCATCTTGAACAGCGTCGATTTACCGGCGCCGTTCGGGCCGATGATGCCGACAATCGCGCCCGGCGGCACCGTGAACGACAGGTTGTCGATCAGCAGGCGGTCGCCGAAGGCTTTCGAGACGTTCTTGAACTCGATGACTTCGTTGCCCAGGCGCTCGGCCACAGGGATAAAAATCTCCTGCGTCTCGTTGCGCTTCTGGTATTCGAATTCGGACAGTTCGTTGAAGCGTGCCAGGCGGGCTTTCGACTTGGCCTGGCGTGCCTTCGGATTCTGGCGCGACCATTCGAGTTCCTTCTGCAGCGCCTTCTGGCGCGCCGATTCGGTCGACTCTTCCTGTTTCAGGCGTGCCTGCTTCTGGTCGAGCCAGGAACTGTAGTTGCCCTTCCACGGGATGCCCGAACCGCGGTCCAGTTCCAGGATCCATTCGGCGGCGTTATCGAGGAAGTAGCGGTCGTGGGTGATGCCGACCACGGTGCCCGGGAAGCGCAGCAGGAATTGTTCCAGCCACTCGACCGATTCCGCGTCCAGGTGGTTGGTTGGCTCGTCCAGCAGCAGCATGTCGGGTTTGCTCAGCAGCAGCTTGCACAGGGCCACGCGGCGCTTTTCGCCGCCCGACAGTACGGCGATTTTCGCGTCCCATGGCGGCAGGCGCAGCGCGTCGGCGGCCATCTCCATCTGCAGGTTCAGGTTGCCGCCGTCGGCCGCGGAGATGATCGATTCCAGGCGTTCCTGTTCTTTTGCCAGCGCATCGAAATCCGCATCTTCGTCGGCGTAGGCCGCGTACACGGCTTCCAGCTTGGCTTGCGCCTCGAAGGCTTCGCCGAGGCCCGATTCGACTTCCTGGCGCACGGTCTTTTCCGGATCGAGCTGCGGCTCCTGCGGCAGGTAGCCGATGTTCAGGCCCGGCATCGGACGCGCTTCCCCCTGGATGTCGGTATCGATGCCGGCCATGATTTTCAGCAGGGTCGACTTGCCGGAGCCGTTCAGGCCCAGCACGCCGATCTTCGCGCCCGGGAAGAAGGACAGCGAGATATCTTTCAAAATCTGGCGTTTCGGCGGGACAATTTTGCCCACGCGATTCATGGTATAGACGTAATTAGCCATTATTCAATTCTGTAGAAATTCAAGGTGCAAAGGATACGATAGAAGCGCCCGCGCGGGCACCCCCTTATCACCAACTTAGCGCGAAACTTTCGGCGCCGGGTTCACCCGCCCCCGCTGGAACAGGCCTTCGCCGGCAAACAGCGCCACCGCCGTCCAGATCAGCGCGAAACCAACCAGGCGATCGCTCGTGAATGCCTCCTTGAACAGCAGTACGCCGAGCAGGAACTGGATCGTCGGCCCCAGGTATTGCAGTAAACCAAGGACCGACATCGGAATCTGGCGCGCGCCATTGGCAAACAGCAGCAGCGGAATGGCCGTGATCGGGCCCGAGGCCACCAGCAGCCAGCGCGTCAGGTCCGACGGCGTGGTCACGAAAGCATTCTCGCCATGCAGCGTGAGCCAGCCGACATACACGGCGGCAACCGGGAACAGCACCATGGTCTCGAACGACAGGCCCTCCAGTGCGCCCAGCGCGGCGGTCTTGCGCAATAAACCGTAGCCGCCGAAGGTCGCCGCCAGGCCGAGTGCGATCCACGGCGCGGTGCCCGACTGCCAGGTCAGCCAGGCGACGCCGAGGGCGGCAATCGCGATCACGGCCCACTGCAGGCGGCGCAGGCGTTCCTTCAATAACAGGTACCCGAACATGATGTTGACCAGCGGCGTGATGAAATAGCCGAGGCTCGCTTCGATCACGTGGCCGTTGTTGACGGCCCAGATATACAGCAGCCAGTTGCCGGCCAGCAGGATCGCCGAGGCGACGAAACTCCAGAAGATGCGCGGCTGGCGTACCTGTCTCAGCCATCCCCACTGGCGCCGCAGCGCCAGCACGATCAATAAAAAGGCGAGCGACCAGAGCATGCGGTTGGCCAGGATCTGCAGCGCCGGCACTTCGCCGAGGGCGTGGAAATACAGGGGGAACAGGCCCCAGCACAGGAAGGCCAGGGCGGCGGAAAGGATGCCGGTACGCATGAGGGAAAGAGGGAGTGAGTTGCCAGCCGAGTATTATCGGTGAATTAAGGTAGGCTTGCCGGCATTCTCCGTTTTGTCCGCTGGCGCGGCCAGTACCGTGCTAACGCGCGACCAGCCGAGCCGCCTTCGGGCAAACTTGCAACGCTATCCACGATGCGTGCCCCGGGCGAAGGCGCACATCGAATAGTCCTTGCAATTTTCTTGTCGATATTTTATGGTGCGCTGCACCAGAACAACAATATGGTGCAATCTTGACGTCGCAAAACAATAAGAGCGGCCTGGCGGCAATGACGCTGGCTGCGGTGGGTATCGTCTACGGCGATATCGGTACCAGCCCGCTATACACCCTCAAGACTATCTTCGACCCCACCCACGGCCTCGGGCTGACCACTCCCAACCTGCTCGGCATCGTCTCCCTGATCTTCTGGGGACTGACCCTGATCGTCTCGTTGAAGTACGTGACCCTCATGCTGCGCGCCGACAACCGCGGCGAGGGCGGGATCATGGCGCTGATGGCGCTGGTCCTGAATTCCGTCACCAGGGCCTCGCGCTGGTACCACCCGCTGATGATGCTCGGCGTGTTCGGCGCCACCATGTTCTATGGCGACAGCGTGATCACCCCCGCCATTTCGGTGCTGGGCGCGATCGAGGGCCTGGAGGTGGCGACGCCGGCGCTGTCGCACTATGTCGTGCCGCTGGCGGTCGTGGTGCTGGTCGGCCTGTACAGCCTGCAGCGCCATGGCACGGCCGGCATCGGGCGCTGGTTCGGCCCGGTGATGATTGTCTGGTTCGTCGCGCTGGCGGTCATGGGCGTGATCAATATCGCGAAAGCGCCGGTGATCCTGGAAGCCTTGAATCCGCTGCATGCGGCGCGCTTCATCGCCGAAAACCGCTTTATCGCCTTCGTCGCCCTGGGCGCGGTGGTGCTGGCGCTGACCGGCGCCGAGGCCCTGTACGCCGACATGGGCCACTTCGGCAAGAAGCCGATCCGCGTCGCCTGGTTCCTGATCGTGTTCCCGGCGCTGGCGCTGAACTACCTGGGGCAGGGCGGCCTGCTGATCACCGATCCAACGGCCATAGAAAATCCTTTCTTCCGCCAACTCGGCAGCTGGAGCGTGTATCCGCTGGTCGTGCTGTCCACGATGGCGGCCGTGATCGCCTCGCAGGCGACCATTTCCGGCACCTATTCGATGACGAAACAGGCGATCATGCTCGGCCTGCTGCCGCGCATGCGCATCCTGCACACCTCGGAAAGCGAGATCGGCCAGATCTATATCCCGGCCGTGAACTGGATCCAGTTGAGCGTGGTCCTGATCGCGGTGGTCGGCTTCGGCTCTTCCGACCGCCTGGCCGGCGCCTATGGCATCGCCGTGACCGCCACGATGCTTGCCACGACGATCCTGACCTTCTTCGTCACGCGCTACCGCTGGAAGCTGCCGCTGGCCGTCTGCATCAGCGCCACCGGTTTCTTCATGCTGATGGATATCGCCCTGTTCTCGGCCAGTACGCTGAAATTGCTGCACGGCGGCTGGTTCCCGCTGCTGCTGGGCGCGATCCTGCTGACCGGCATGATGACCTGGAAGCGCGGGCGCGAACTGGTGTTTGAAAACCTGGAAAAACACGCGATCCCGCTCGAGGCCTTTTTACAGTCGCTGTTTGTCGGCCCACCGTCGCGCGTGCCCGGCACCGCGATCTTCCTGCGCGGAGAAACCGACGGCGTGCCGCATGCGCTGCTCCACAACCTGTCGCACAACAAGGTGCTGCACGAGCGCGTCGTCTTTCTCACCGTGCACATACGGGAAGAACCCTGGGTAGCGCCGCCCGAGCAGGTGCAGGTGGTGGAACTCGGGCACAACTGCTTCCAGTTGAACGTGCACTACGGCTTCAAGGACGAACCGCATATCCCGGACGTGATGAAGCGTTGCGCCATCCTCGGGCTACCCTTCGAGATGATGGAAACCTCGTTCTTCATCGCGCGCCAGACCGTGATCTCGACCCCGGGGCGCGGGATGGCGCCCTGGCGCGAGCACCTGTTCGCGACGATGTCGCGCAATGCACGCGCCGCCGCCGACTATTACCAGATCCCCCCGAACCGCGTCATCGAGCTCGGTACGCAAGTCGAGATCTGATACAAAAGCCGTACAAAAGGCGGACAGTTTGCGGGGCTGGCCTCGGGTAAGGTGCGGTGGTTCTTTAGCCACCCACTGCGCGAGCTTGCCCATGTCTTATAAATTTCCCGTTCTCGCCGCCTGCTGCGCGGCCGTGCTGAGCCTCACCGCCTGCGGCGGTGGCGGCGGCGACAGCAACGCACCTTCCATTGCCGTCGGCAACCCGGCCGCGCTGGTGGTAACAGACAGCGTGGTCGGCACCGGCGCCGCGGCCGCCGGCGGCCGCAAACTCACGGTCAACTACACCGGCTGGTATTACAGCGCGAGTGCGCCTGAGCACAAAGGTGCGCAGTTCGAGACCGGCTCAGTGGGTTTTACCCTGGGCATCGGCGCCGTGATCGCCGGCTGGGACCAGGGTTTGGTCGGCATGAAGGTGGGCGGCAAGCGCAGCCTGTCGATTCCGTCGAGCCTGGCGTACGGCAGCAGCGGACGCGGGCCGATCCCGCCGAATGCGGGCTTGCTGTTCGAGGTGGAGCTCACCAAAGTCGAGTGATCGGCCGGCGCGCACAAGCGCCACGATCACGCGTACGCCTTCGCTAGCGCAGACCGTGTGCGTCATCCGCCACACGGGCGGCGCTTGGGCGCGCCATTCATCCATCGGCTCTATGTACGATAATAGGAAAGGGCGACCGCAACGGGTCGCCCATCGTGCAATCAACGGAGCAGACTAGCATGGCGGAACACCTTACCTCCCAGGAAATCCAGGAACTGACACCGCGCCAGCGCGTGCTGGCAATCGTCGGCGCCTCGTCGGGCAACCTGGTCGAATGGTTCGACTTTTATATTTATTCGTTTTGTGCCCTGTATTTTTCCTCGGCCTTCTTCCCGTCCGGGAATCCCACCACCCAGTTATTGAACACGGCCGGCATCTTCGCCGCCGGTTTCCTGATGCGTCCGGTCGGCGGCTGGCTGTTCGGCCGCGTTGCCGATAAATACGGCCGCAAGAATTCGATGATGATCTCGGTGCTGATGATGTGCGGCGGCTCGCTGATGATCGCCGTGCTGCCGACCTATGCGACGATCGGCACCGCGGCGCCGGCCCTGCTGCTGCTGGCGCGCCTGTTCCAGGGCCTGTCGGTCGGTGGCGAATACGGCACCAGCGCCACCTACATGAGCGAGGTGGCGCTGCCGGGACGGCGCGGCTTCTTCGCCTCGTTCCAGTACGTCACGCTGATCGGCGGCCAGTTGCTGGCGCTGCTGGTGCTGGTGGTCCTGCAGCAACTCTTGACCGAGCCGGAACTGAAGGCCTGGGGCTGGCGCATTCCCTTCGTCTGCGGCGCCGCCGCCGCGCTGGTCTCGCTCTACCTGCGCCGCTCGCTGGCCGAAACGACGACCGAATCCGAGCGCAACAGCAAGGAAGCGGGCAGCCTGAAGGGGCTGCTGAAACACAAGCGCGCCTTCATCACGGTGCTGGGCTTTACGGCCGGCGGCTCGCTGATTTTCTATACGTTCACGACCTACATGCAGAAATACCTGGTCAACACGGCCGGCATGGACAAGAAAACCGCCAGCGCCGTGATGACGGTGGCGCTGCTCGTCTACATGTGCCTGCAGCCGGTGTTTGGCGCGATGTCGGACCGGATCGGCCGGCGCACCGCCATGATCTGGTTCGGCGCCCTGGCGACGCTGTGCACGGTACCGATCATGTCGGCCCTGCACGGCGTCACCAACCCGTACGTGGCCGGCATGTTGATCATCTGCGCGCTGGCGATCATCAGCCTGTACACCTCGATCAGCGGCCTGGTCAAGGCCGAGATGTTCCCGGTCGAGATACGCGCCCTCGGCGTCGGCCTGTCGTATGCGGTCGCCAACGCGATCTTCGGCGGTTCGGCCGAATACGTGGCGCTCTTGTTCAAGCAGGCCGGCATGGAGCAGAGTTTTTACTGGTACGTCAGCGGCATGTGCGCGCTGGCCGTCATCGCCGCCTTCAAAATGCCGGACCCGCGCAAATCCGGCCTGCTGAAATAAGCTTAGAGCCTGTCCCAGCAGCCCGGAGTCGCTGCTGGCGCGCCTGACAAACGCGTGCGGCGGAGCTCGTCGCGCATTTGGAAAATTCGTGGCCAGCCATGCGGCCTCCTCGCGCCTTGCCCGCGCTTGCCATGCATCGCCATCAGCTTCCCCCGGACTACTGGGATAGGCTCTTAACGCAGCATGTCGATGTGCATGATGCCGTCTTCGTCGTAAGGGGCGGAGACGGTGTTGAATCCAAAATCCTGGTAAAACTTTTCGAGCCGCTGCTGGGCGCCGATGCGGATGCGGTGGCCCGGATGCAGCCGCTCGGCGTACTGGATGCCGTGCGCGACGAGTTCGCGCCCGGCGCCGCTGCCGCGCACGTCGTTGGTGGTCAATATGCGTCCGAGCGACATCTCGTCGTATTTCGCGCCCGGCGCCAGGCAGCGCAGGTAGGCCACCAGCACGCGCCGTCCGCCGATGTCGCGCCAGCCGAGCAGGTGGTGGGCGTCGAGGTCGTAGCCGTCGATGTCCGGGTACAAACACGTCTGTTCGAGGATGAACACTTGCTGGCGCTGTGCCAGGACTTCATACAGCTGCGCGCCGCTCAGTTCGGCGAAGCTGCTCCATTGCCATTCGATCATGTAGAAAAATCCGTGGGTTAAGTATGGGCCGCCGTCTCGAAGCCTTCGAGCACGTTGACCGTGTGAATGCCGTTATCGGCTGCGACCCGGGCCCCGGCTTGCCCGCCCTCGAACACGAAGGCGGTCGGCAGGCCGAGCCAGGCGATGCGCTCGCCGATGCGCAGGTAGTCGGCGCCGTGCAGGGAGAATTTCCCGCTTGCGGTCCCGCTTGCGGCCCCGCTCGCGGTTGCGATTGCGTTCGCGCCGACGCCGAGCGACACCACCAGCGCCTCGGGCGCGAACATGCCCAGCTTGATGCAGGCCGTTTCCAGCGCCGCCAGCCAGTGAGATGCGGTAGCGCCGCGCGCCAGCGGCAGATTCATGTTGTAGCCGCTGCCGTCGCCGATGCCCGTTTCGTCGGCGTGGCCGAGATAATAGGGGAAATCAAGGCGCGGATCGGCGTGCAGCGAGATGGTCAGCACGTCGTTGCGCGCATAGAAAATGCCCTGCGTGCCGCTGCCGTGGTGGTAGTCGATGTCGAGGATGGCCACCCGTTTGAGGCCGTCGTCGAGCAGGTGCTGGGCCGCCAGCGCCGCATTGTTCAAAAAACAGCCGCCGCCGAAATAATCGGCGCCGGCATGGTGGCCGGGCGGGCGGGTCAGCGCAAAGCTGCCGCGCTGGCCCAGGCGCAACGCGTGCGCGGCATTGATGGCGCAGTCGGCGCCGGTCTTGGCGGCATTCCAGGTGCCGGCGGTGAGTACCGTGGCGTCGCTCGAATACAGGCCGAGGCGCCCGCTAAAACTGTCGGGTTCGATGTCGCTGCGGGTGCCGCGGATCGGCCAGTTTGATGCCCGTGCATCCTGGCCGGCATGCGCCGGGTCGAGTGCGCTCCACTCGCTCCAGGCACTGCGCAGGAAGTGCAGGTAGCGCGGGGTGTGGATGCGTTCGAGCGACACGAGGGGCGCGCGGTGCGGCGTGACGATCTCGCCCAGCCCGCGCCGCTGCAGCTCGTTTAGCACCGCTTCGACCTGCCCGGGCTTTTCGAACGCACCCGCTTGCCCGTCGAGCTGCGCCGATTTCGCGCGGTGCAGGGCATGGTGTTCGTTATAAAAAGTGAGCAAGGCGCCTCCTGCAGTGCGGGTTCCGCGCAGCGGCAATGCAGAAGCCGTTTATTTACGCGTTGTTACCGCACAGTGTACTGGTGTTGTACGCCGCCACGAAGTCGTCGAAGCTGCCCGTGTCCTGTTGCTCGACGATCGCCTGCTCGGCCAGCGAGGCGGCCGCCATCTCGGCGAATACCGCTTCCTCGGCCGGCATCAGCGGGCTTTCGCGGAAATAGGCCGCATGCAGCTCGCTCTGCTGCAGCCCGAAGGCCGCGGCCGAGCCGAGCTTGCGTACTTCCGCCAGCACGCGTGCCGACGGCGTCTTGTCCGGGTCGGCGACCTTGGCCTTTTGCTGGGCCAGCGATGCTTCGTGCACGCCGCTCTCGTTGTGCTCTTCGTCGAGCAGGCGCGCCAGCGGACGGATCCGTTCGATCAGCTCGTCGGCCCAGGCTTGCAGCGACACTTCCTCGCCATCGCGCGTGAGCGTGAGGCCCGGCTTGCGGCCTTCCTTCACCGTGCGCGCAAAGTTGCGGGCGTGGATTTGGCCCTCGGCGGCGCTGATCATCGGGCTTTCCTCCAAGGTACAGAAGAGTAAAAAAGCGTCGAGGAAGCGGCCGGTCTCGATGCTGATGCCGATCGGCTCGAACGGGTCGACGTCCAGGCAGCGCACCTCGATGTATTGCACGCCGCGGTTGCACAGGGCCTGCACCGGACGCTCGCCGGTGCGGATCACGCGCTTCGGACGGATCGTCGAATAGTATTCGTTCTCGATCTGCAGCACATTGGTCGACAATTGAATCCACTCGCCATCGCGTTTCGTGCCGACTTCCGCGTAGGGCGCGTAGGGCCGGTTGACCGCATCCATCAGGCTCGTGACATAGCTTTCCAGGCTGTTCTCGTGCGGACGCAGGCCGGACTGGGCATCGTTCTGGTAGCCCAGGTCGCTCATGCGCAGGCTGGTGGCATACGGCAGGTACAGGGTGTCGTCGGACAGGGTCTCCAGCGCATGCTCGCGCCCGCGGAGAAAACTTTTCGTCAGGGCCGGCGAGGCG
Source organism: Telluria sp. AIW5 (assembly GCF_056680575.1). Taxonomy (NCBI): domain Bacteria; kingdom Pseudomonadati; phylum Pseudomonadota; class Betaproteobacteria; order Burkholderiales; family Oxalobacteraceae; genus Telluria; species Telluria sp. AIW5. The sequence goes on from NZ_CM155289.1 coordinate 923,409, forward strand.
CCGAACAGGTACATCAGCAGCCAGCTGTAGCGGCGGAAGTTGCGGATGGTGGCGATATAGCTTTCGGACTGGAAGTCGCGCAGGGCGCTTCTCCGTTCTTCCGGGATGCCTTCGCTGGCCAGCAGCACTTGCCACAGCTGTTCCGGCAGCGAATAATTGTAGTGGATGCCGGCGATGCACTGCATCGCCTTGCCGTAGCGCAGCGCCAGGCCGCGGCGGTACACGTGCTTGAGCATGCCGATGTTCGAGCTGCCGTACCAGCCGATCTCGATCTCTTCTTCGGGCGGGAGTTCGCCCGGCATCGACGAGCTCCACAGCATTTCGTCGCCCAGCTTCGAATAGGCGAAGCGGTGGATCGCATCGAGGCGGTGCAGCGCCAGGCCGATGTCGTGCTCGGCCGGGGTAATGAATTCGAGCAGCGCCTCGGCGTAGTCCGTCGTGACTTGCGGGTTGGTCAGCGCCGAGCCGAGCTGGACCGGATGTGGCGTGCGCGCGAGCTGGCCTTGCGGGTCGACGCGCAGGGTTTCGCGTTCGATGCCGCGCAGGCCCTGGCCGAGCAGGCCACGGTGGGCATCGTCGTCCAGCAGGGCCAGGCGGCGGGTCAGTTGGTTCGACACGGGTGTTTCCTTTCTTATACTGCCAATAGCGATTGGGCAGAGAGTAACCGAAATTCGGACAGCGCGTCGGCGGCTGGTCCATTTCCGGCCGGCGACCGATGTCACCCGGGATCGATGGCGGCGGACGGTGTTAATCGGATGCCGCCGGGGCAGGGGCGGGCGCGGCTGCCGGCGCGTCGCCGGGACGTTTATTCGGTACCGGTGCAGGTGCCGGGGCGGCCGGCTTCACCGGTGCGGCGGTGGGTTTGGCGGCGGCGCGTTCGTCTCGGCGGGCTGCTTGTTCACAGCGGGCGCAGGCGCTGCCGCGGGTGGTTTCGCCGGCGCGGCAGGGGGCGTTGCGGCAGGCTGCTTCCCCGGCGCCGGCGCGGCGGGTGGAGCCTCATCAGCCTGCTTGGCCGGGGCTGCCGCCGGCGCTGGTGCCGGGGCCGGCACCTCCGGCCCGCCCAATTGAACCGATAACCATTTTCCCATCTGCCGCTCGAGCAGCGGCAGCGGCAGCACGCCATTGCCCAGCAGCGCGTCGTGGAAACGACGCAGGTCGAAGCGCGGGCCGAGGGCCAGCTGCGCCTTATCGCGCAAGGCCGTGAACCGCAGCTGGCCCGCCTTGTAGCTCAGCGCCTGGGCAGGCTGGGCGATGTAGCGGTCGACCTCGACTTCGTTGTCCTGTTGTGCATTCGCCGTGTTCGCGTTCAGGTAGTCGAGCGCCTGCTGGCGCGACCAGCCGAGCGCGTGGATGCCGGTGTCGACCACCAGCCGGGCGGCGCGGAACATGTCGTCGTTCAGGTAGCCGAAGCGGGAAAACGCATCGCGGAAAAAGCCCAGTTCCGGCCCCAGGCTCTCGGCATAGGTGGCCCAGCCCTCGCCATAGGCGTCGTCCCAGCCTTTTCTGCGGAAGGCCGGCAGTTCGCGCAGCGACCGGGCACGCGCCACCTGCAGGTGGTGGCCCGGTACGGCTTCGTGCAGTGCCAGCGTCTCGACTTCCCACAGCGGCTGGCTGTCCAGGCGCTCGGTATTGACGACCAGGGCCGCGCTGCGCTCCGGCGTGCCGGCTTCGTAATACGCCGCCACCTGGCCGCTGCCGCCCGCGAGGCCCAGGCGCTTGACGCCGATCTCTTCCTCGGGAATCGTGCCGAACAGGCCAGGCAGGCGCGCTTGCGCGCGCTCGATCGTGCGCCGGTAGCGCGCCAGCAGCGCCTCGGCATCGTGCGCGAACAGGCGTTTATCCGAGCGTGCAAAGGCGAGGAACTGGGGCAGGCTGCCGCGAAAGCCGGTATGCCGGACCGTCTCGAGCATCGCTGCGCGGATGCGCGCCACTTCCTTCAGTCCAAGCGCGTGCAGCTCGGCCGGCGTCAGCTCGCTGCCGGTGGCCTTGCGGGCGAGGAAGGCGTAGTAGCCGGGACCGCCCGGCAGGCTGGAGGCGCCCAGCGTGTCGCGCGCGGCCGGTAAATACTCGGTGCGCACGAAGTCTTCCAGCCGGCGCAGGGCGGGTGCCGCGTTGTCGTTCAGGGCCGTGGTGCCGGCGGTCAGCAATTCCTCGCGCAGTTTGACGTCGATGGTGGCGGGAATGCGGCGCAGCGGCGCGCCCATGGGGCCATCGGCCAGGTGTTCGCGCAGTACCCGCAACTGCTCGGGCACGCCGCGTACGCTGGTCTTTGGCGCCGTCCAGCCGGTACGGATGCCTTCGCGCAGCGCTTCGATCAGGCCGTCCACGTGGCCCGGCAAGGCGTTCAGGCGCGCAATGTAGTTGCGGTAGTCCTCTTCGGTGGCGAACGGCGTCTGGGCGACGAGGCGCGGCAGCCGCACCTGCAGGCCATCCCAGCTCGTGAGCGGCTGCGGATCGACTGGCGTGAAGGCCAGTGTGGCGAGCCGGCGCTCCTTGTCGAAGGTGAAGAGGTCGAGCGAGAGGCGCTCTTGCGCGCTGGAAGCGGCGCGGTCGATGGCGCGCGCTTCCTCGAGCATGGCGCGCAGGTGCTCGCGCTCGCCCTTCGCCGCGGCCAGTGAAAGGTCGGACAGGCGGTCGTTGTAGCGGCGTTCGCCGATCGTGGTCGCGTATTCGGGATGGTGTTCCAGGCGCCATTGCCAGTCGCGCTCGAACAAGGCCGCCGCCGGGCCCGGCGCGCTGTGGGCGATGCCGTGGGACAGGGCGGATAGCAGGACGAGGAAAGTGAACAGGCGGCGCATCGGGAAGGGGAGGTGGCGGAGTGGGCATTGTAGCAACGCCCTGAGGAAGGGCGCGCACTGCGGGGACGTAGGGTGGACTCCCGAGTCCACGCGGTGATACGTACGGGCTCCGTTATCGCGCGCGACGATCTCGCCTCTCCGTATCACCGCGTGGGCACAAGTGCCCACCCTACGTTATGCATGGGCCGCCGATTTACCCGCGTCGTCCGCCGCTGACGCGCTCGATCCCGCCCAGGTCGCGCCAGCTCTGCACTTCGCCATACCCGGCATTGGCCAGCAGCGCGCGCACGGCCCCCGCTTGGTCATACCCGTGTTCCAGCAGCAGCCAGCCGCCCTGCACCAGGTGCGCGGGCGCGCCTTTGACAATCGTACGCAGCGCCGACAGGCCGTCGGCGAAATCGGTCAGCGCGCCGCTCGGCTCGAAGCGCAAGTCTCCCTGCACCAGGTGTTCGTCGCCGGAAGCGATGTAGGGCGGATTCGAGGCGATCAGGTCGAATTCTTCACTACCCAAGGCTGTAAACCAGTCGCTGCGCAGGAAGCGCACGGTAGCGCGATTGGCTGCCGCATTCGCGCGCGCCACGGCCAGCGCCTCCTCGCTGACGTCGAGCGCCGTCACCAGCGCATCGGGCCGCGTATGCGCCACCGACACCGCAATCGCGCCGCTGCCGGTGCCCATGTCGAGCAGGCGTGCGCGCGGCGCCAGGCGTTCCAGCGCGAGTTCCACGATCAGTTCGGTATCCGGACGGGGAATCAGCACGGCCGGATTCACCTGGAAGGGCAGGCCGAAAAACTCGCGCTGCCCGACGATGTAGGCGATCGGCTCGCCCTGGACGCGGCGTTCGACCAGCGCAGCCAGGCGCGCCGCCTCGCTCTCATTGAGCGCCCGTTCGGAATTCGTGATCAGGCCGACGCGGGTGAGGCCCAGCACATGGCACAGCAGGATGCGGTTTTCCAGCGCGTCGAGCGGCAGGCCGGCCTGCAGCGCGCCCACCGTGGCGCCAGGTGCAATGGTCATCGCGCGCGGCGCCCGGCAAGCAGTACCCGGACCAGGGCCAGCGCCAGCAGCACGAACCAGAGGGCCGACCATTGCGGGATCGACAGGCCGAACAGCCCGTCGGTGGCGTTTTCGCACAGGCCTTCGGCCTTGAACAGCCAGGGCAGCATGGTGGCGGTCGGAATCTTGTTCAGCATCGTTTCCATCGGATCGATACCGCAGGAAAAGCCGGGGTGGGCCAGGATATATAAATGCTTGCCGACGACGGCCAGTCCACCCAGCGCCGCCAGCAGCGCCACGCCGGCACCGCCACGGATTTTATTGCCCAATGCGCCAATCAGGGCGGCGAAGCCGATGCCGAGGAAGGCATAGCGCTGGATCACGCACAAGGGGCAGGGCAGCATGTCGTGGACGTGCTGCAGGTAGAGGGCGGCGCCGACCAGCGCAAAGCTGACGAGCGCAATGATCAGGAGGACGGAGCGGGAACGTGGCATCGCGTAGCGGCTTTCGGGGTCGGGAGATGGACGCGATTCTCGCATACGCGGAACCGCTGCCGTATTTTCACATTGGCAAGACGTGCTTGTCTTAACGTGGACTTAATCGCCTAATGCTGCGAGCAATTCCGCCTGGTGCTCGGCCGCCAGCGCATTGGTCAGGTCCGTCAGGTCGCCATCCATGATGAAGTCCAGCTTGTACAGCGTCAGGTTGATGCGGTGGTCAGTCAGGCGGCCCTGCGGGAAGTTATAGGTGCGGATGCGCTCGCTGCGGTCGCCCGAGCCAATCAGACTTTTACGGGTGGCGGCCTCTTTCGATTGCTGTTCGCGCAACTGCACGTCTTTGATGCGCGCGGCCAGCACCTTCATCGCCTGCGCCTTGTTTTTATGCTGGCTGCGGTCGTCCTGGCATTCGACCACGATGCCCGTCGGCAGGTGCGTGAGGCGTACCGCCGAATCGGTCTTGTTGATGTGCTGCCCGCCGGCGCCGGATGCGCGGTAGGTGTCGATGCGCAAATCGGCCGGGTTGATGTTGACGTCCTCGACCTCATCCGCCTCGGGCATCACGGCCACCGTGCAGGCCGAGGTATGGATGCGTCCCTGGGTTTCGGTGGCCGGCACGCGCTGCACGCGGTGGCCGCCCGACTCGAATTTCAGTTTCGAGTACACGCCATTGCCGATCACGCGCACGATCACTTCGCGGTAGCCCCCCAGGTCCGAGTTTGATTCCGACACCATCTCGACCTGCCAGCGATTGCGCTCGGCAAAGCGGGTGTACATGCGCAGCAAATCGCCTGCGAACAGGGCCGATTCGTCGCCGCCGGTGCCGGCGCGGATCTCGAGGAAAATGTTGCGCTCGTCGTTTTCGTCTTTCGGCAGCAGCATTTTTTGCAGGTCGAGGTCGAGCGCGGCCAGGCGCGATTTGGCCGACTCGATTTCTTCCTGGGCGAATTCCTTCATTTCCGGGTCGGCCAGCATTTCCTGGGCCGCGGCGATGTCGCCATTCGCTTCCTGGTATTGCCGGTAGAGCGCGACCAGCGGGCCGATTTCGGCGTGTTCGCGCGTCATCTTCCGATAATTGTCCATGTTGGCGGTGGCGCCTTCATGGGTCAGCAATTCGTCGAGTTCGACCAGGCGGTTCGCGAGTTGGTCCAGCTTGGCCAGCATCGATGGTTTCATAGCGGATTCGGAGAGAGTTGTTACGGAAGGCGCAGGGGCGCCGGGACACGCCCACGTGTAGTCACTGCGGGCGCAACTGCAGCGTAAAAGACGCTAACGGCGGCCGCGGAACAGCTGCGGGAGCAGGCTGGCCAGGCGCGCGCGTTCGTCGCCTTCGGCGCGGTGCAGCGCCTGTTGCGGACCGTGCAGGAATTTGGCGGTCAAGCCCTTCGACAGCGCTTCCAGCACGGCGTCGGCGTCTTCGCCGCGCGCCAGCAGTTTGCGCGCGCGTTCGAGTTCGGCCAGGCGCAGGGCCTCGCTCGACTCATGCAGTTGCTGGATGACCGGCACCACGGCGCGGTCGCCGATCCAGTGCATGAAAGAGGCGACCCGGTGTTCGATGATGGCTTCGGCCTGGGCGACGGCTGCCTGCCGGCTTTCCATGCCGGTCTGCACCACTTGCGCCAAGTCGTCGACCGTGTAGAGGAAAACGTCGTCCAGGCGCGCGACTTCCGGCTCGATGTCGCGCGGAACCGCCAAGTCGGCCATGAAGATCGGGCGGTGACGCCGCGCTTTAATGGCACGTTCGACCAGCCCGAGGCCGATCAGCGGCAAGGTCGAGGCGGTGCAGGAGACGACGATGTCGAACTGCGACAGTTGCTGCGGCAGGTCGGCCAGGCGGATCGCGCGTGCGTTCAGGCGGGTGGCGAGCGACTCGCCGCGTTCCATGGTGCGGTTCGCGATCGTGATCGATTTCGGGTTGTGTGCGGCGAAGTGGGCGGCGCAGAGTTCGATCATCTCGCCGGCGCCGATGAACAGCACGTGCTGGTCGGCGATGCTGTCGAAAATGCGCTGCGACAGGCGCACGCAGGCGGCCGCCATCGACACGCTGTGGGCGCCGATCTCGGTGGTGGTGCGTACTTCCTTGGCGACGGCGAAGCTGCGCTGGAACAGCTGGTGCAAATAGGTACCGAGGCCCCCGGCTTCATCGGCGGTGCGCACCGCATCCTTCATCTGGCCCAGGATCTGCGGTTCGCCCAGCACCATCGAATCGAGGCCGGAGGCGACGCGGAAAGCGTGGCGCACGGCGTCGTCCTGCGGCAGCATGTACAGGTGCGGGCGCAGCTCGGCGAAATTCAGGGCGTGGTAGTGGGCCAGGAACTGGGCCGAGGCGTCGAGCGGGTTGGCCACGCCGCTCGCGGCATACAGTTCGGTGCGGTTGCAGGTGGAGAGGATGGCCGCTTCGTCGCCGCCGGGCGCGTCAGAGCTGCCGAAACGGCCGAACCATTCGCGCGCCGAGTGGACTGCACGCCCGAGCTGCTCGGGCCCGAGCGCCAGCTGCTCGCGCAGCGAGACCGGTGCGGTCGTGTGGTTCAGGCCAACGGCGAGCAGTTGCATGCTGGGAAAAAATGGAGGGAGACTGTGACAGCCATTATACCCCCATGCGCGCATGGGGTAGGGTGGGCGCCCTGTGCCCACGCGAAACGTTGCGCAGTCGTTGCCAAGGGGGTAATAACAACGGTGGGCACGGGGCGCCCACCCTACACAATCTCAGGCGGCGCCGAGCTTTTCGAGACGGTATCCGTAGCTATACACCGGCACCAGCCTGAAACCATTTTCCGGACGCAGGCTCAGCTTGTTACGTACGCGCGAAACATGGGTGTCCATGGTGCGCGAGGGAACGGCCGTTTCGCGGACCCAGACGGCTTCGTGGATATAGGCACGCGACAGCGGGCGGCCGATGTTGCGGAAGAACAGCAGGGCCAGATAAAACTCTTTCTGGGTGACTTCGATGACGCTGCCGTCTTTGAGCAGGCGGCCCGGACGCGTTTCGAACACGTAGGAGCCGAATTGCAGCTGTTCGGTACCGGTCTGGGCCGGATAGGCGCGGCGCAGCAGGGCCGAGACGCGGGCGACCAGCTCGCCGCGGCGCAGCGGTTTGACCAGGTAATCGTCGGCGCCGGCGGCCATGCCGGCCACGATGTCGTCTTCCGCGCTGCCGCTGACGAGGAACATCGACGGAGCGTCGGGCGCCATCTTTTCCTTGGCGCGGCGCAGGATATCGGCCGCCTCCACGTCCCCTGCGGGCCAGTCCATGATCAGGAGGTCGGTGCTGTCCTTGCGCATCTGCGCCAGCATCTCCTTGCCGTTGTCAAAGAACTGGCAACTGTGGCCAGCGGCACTCAGCACCTGGCAAACCAGGTCTGCCTGACTACGGTCATTATCAAGGACGGCTATTCTCATGGGCGCACACACATTGTCAAATTCATACTGTAGGATGAGTCCTACAACGTTAAACCGACTATAGCAGACTTTGACAAAATAATGCTAATCGTTAATTTTCATTTTTTATCGAAAGAAGGCGGAAGTTGCCTCAAGGAATTCCATTCTCATCAGTTCTCCCTATGCGATCACTCAATTCCGACAGTTTATGAGGGCAGGAGCCAGCTTGACCTGTTGCAGCAAAAATGCAACATTAATGGACAAAAAACAACAGTGTTTCACCCATTTACTAACTTGCTGGCGTATTTAACAAGTAACCGGCTGTGGGGCTGAGGCGCAGTCCTACAAGGTTCGTGGATGACGCAAGGCCAGGCCGGCATGAGGCGGGGAGGTGGCCGGGCCGGAAAAAGAAAAGGCGCCCGGGGTTGCCGGACGCCTGTATCTGAGCGGGAGCGGAGGGGCCGTCAGGCGTCCGGCAGCACCACGTTCACATCGAGCACTTCCAGGTTGCCCTGGCGGTCGAGCGAGATCTTGATGTCGTCCGCGTTGACTTTGGTGTACTTCGAAATCACTTCGATCAGTTCGCGGTGCAGCGCCGGCAGGAAGTCGGGACCTGCGCGGTTGGTGCGCTCGCGGGCGATGATGATCTGCAGCCGTTCCTTGGCCGCGGTCGCGCTCTTCTTCTTTTCTGGGAACAGGAATGAGAGCAGGGCCATGTCACTTTGCCCCAAAGATGCGCTGCAGCAGGCCTGGCTTTTCGTAATTCGTGAAGCGCAGCGGGCGGTCTTCGCCCAGGAAACGGGCGACCACGTCTTCATAGGCTTCGGCCACGTCGGTGCCCTTGAAATGGATCGCCGGGTTGCCCTGGTTCGAGGCGTGCAGCACCGATTCCGATTCCGGGATGATGCCGATCAGCGGAATGCGCAGGATTTCCTGCACGTCCTGATACGACAGCATCTCGTCGTTTTCGACGCGCTTCGGCGAATAACGGGTAATGAGCAGGTGTTCCTTGACCGGCTCGCCGCCGGTCTGGGCGCGGCGCGACTTGGCCTGGATGATGCCGAGGATGCGGTCCGAATCGCGCACCGACGACACTTCCGGATTGGTCACGATCAGCGCTTCATCGGCGAAGGTCAGGGCCATCAGCGCGCCATGCTCGATACCGGCCGGCGAATCGCAGATGATGAACTCGAAGTCCATCTTGACCAGTTCGTTCAACACGCGCTCGATGCCGTCTTCCGACAGGGCGTCCTTGTCGCGCGTCTGCGAGGCCGGCAGGATGAACAGGTTGTCGCAGTGCTTGTCCTTGATCAGGGCCTGGTTCAGCGTCGCCTCGCCATTCACGACGTTGACGAGGTCGTACACCACGCGGCGTTCGCAACCCATGATCAGGTCGAGGTTGCGCAGGCCGACGTCGAAGTCGAGCACGGCGGTCTTGTGGCCGCGCAGGGCCAGGCCGGTCGAGAAGCTTGCGCTGGAGGTGGTTTTGCCCACGCCGCCCTTACCGGACGTTACAACAATAATTCTTGCCACAAAAATGTCCTTTACAGTATCTGGTCAATGCCTGGCCGGGTTGGCCATTTTATGCGCGCGGCGAAGCCGGACTCAGCGATGCGAAGTCAGAGATGATATATCGAGCCGGTCGCCGACCAGGCGAATTTGCGCCGGCTGGCGTGCCAGCTCGGCAGGGAAGCCGTCGTCGAAGGTGCGGTACACGCCTGCGATCGACACCAGTTCCGGTTGCAGCGACAAACCAAAAATGCGCGACTCGGCATTGCCCGAGGCGCCGGCCAGCGCGCGCCCATGCATTGGCGCGTACACGTGGATGCTGCCGTCGGCAATGATCTCGGCGCCATTGTTGACCGCTGCCGTGATGATCAGGTCGCAGCCGCGCGCATACACGCGCTGGCCGGCACGCACCGGCGTGTCGACGATCATCGCCGGCAACGCCGCCTGTGCCGGCATCGCCTGTTGCGGCTGTTGCGGCTGGGCTTGCGGCGCCGGCTGCTGCACCGGCACGATCGTGACGGCGGCGCTGGCGGCGGTTGCCGCCGCCACATCCTCGCGCGCACGCTCGGCGCCGGCGCCGTCGTCGAGCGCCAGGCCGCGTGCCTTGATGGCATCGCTCATCGCAGGCGTCGCACCGCGCACCGCCACCGCGTTCAGGCGGTATTTTTTCAGCAGGTCGACCAGCGCGCGCCAGTCGATATACGTGGTCTCGGCGGCAATGGCGCCGACGTCGATCACCGCGAATTCATCTTCGAAAAAGTCCGAGACGCCGCCGGTCATCTGCTTGAGGGCCGCATCGATCGCAATCGGATCGACCGAGTGCAGGATCGCCGAGATGGCGACGACCGTGGAAATCTTGATTTCGATGGGCAGGCTGGACGGGCTTTTCGACATAAACGGATCAGGTTGGATGAGCCCGTGCATTCTACTGTGAAATTTGCTGAAAAGGGCAGCATTTCCCCCATCATTCCATAGGGCAACTGAGGCTGCGGTGCTGTTCCGTATTTTGCCGGAAAACACGGCTTTGAAACCCATCGTCGACCTATCGTCTTTACTGGTTGTTTTCCGTGGATAAGCTGATAAGATTGACTTTGCTCAAACGTAAACGCAGGTGCGAAACCTACCATTCGAGGTTTCCGCCAGGCCGAATCGGCAGCCCTGCACCCTATCCGGGTGCACACTCCATCGCTACAGAGCGCACCGAGCGTATCGCTGCCCCCTCAAACCCTGGCTCAGCCAGTATCGGAGAGAATAATGGAAGACGTCGTCATCGTAGCCGCCGGCCGCACCGCGGTCGGCAAATTCGGCGGGTCGCTCGCCAAGATCCCTGCCGCCGAACTCGGCGCGCAGGTGATCCGCCAGCTGCTCGCAAAAACCGGCATCGACCCGGCCACCGTCAGTGAAGTCATCATGGGCCAGGTGCTCACCGCCGGCGCCGGCCAGAACCCGGCGCGCCAGGCCGCCATCAAGGGCGGCTTGCCCGACATGGTGCCGGCCTACACCATCAATAAAGTCTGCGGCAGCGGCTTGAAAGCCACCCACCTGGCGACCCAGGCGATCCGCTGCGGCGACGCTAGCATCGTCATCGCCGGCGGCCAGGAAAACATGAGCGCCTCGCCCCACGTGCTGAACGGTTCGCGCGACGGTTTCCGCATGGGCGACGCAAAACTGGTCGACACCATGATCGTCGACGGCCTGTGGGACGTGTACAACCAGTACCACATGGGCGTGACGGCAGAGAATGTCGCGCGCAAGTACGAGATCTCGCGCGCCGAGCAGGACGAATTCGCGCTGAACTCGCAACTGAAGGCCGAAGCGGCGCAGGCGGCCGGGAAATTCAAGGACGAGATCCTGCCGATCGAGATCCCATCCAAAAAGGGCGCGGTCGTGTTCGATACCGACGAGTATCCGAAAGCGGGCAGCACGATCGAGGCCTTGTCGAGCCTGCGCCCGGCCTTCAACAAGGAAGGCACTGTCACCGCAGGCAATGCTTCGGGCCTGAACGACGGCGCCGCCGCCGTGATCATGATGAGCGCCTCGAAAGCCCGCGAACTGGGCCTGACCCCGATCGCGCGCATCAAGGCCTATTCGTCCTCGGGCCTCGATCCCACCATCATGGGCATGGGTCCGGTGTCGGCCTCGCGCCTGTGCCTGCAAAAGGCCGGCTGGACCCACGACCAGGTCGACCTGATGGAAATTAACGAAGCCTTTGCCGCACAGGCCGTGGCGGTCAACAAGGAAATGGGCTGGGACACCTCGAAGATCAACGTCAACGGCGGCGCCATTGCGCTGGGCCACCCGATCGGCGCGTCCGGCGCGCGCGTGCTGGTGACCTTGCTGCACGAAATGGTCCGGCGCGACGCCAAGCGTGGCCTGGCCAGCCTGTGCATCGGTGGCGGGATGGGCGTGGCGCTGGCGGTGGAGCGCGACTAAGCAGGCTTGTGGTTCTTAAAAAGGGGGCCACGACAATTCGACCGGCAACAGGTCGATCGGGGCTCCCAATAACGACGGACAAAACAGGAGAAGACAATGGCACGAGTAGCATTGGTAACGGGCGGTATGGGCGGCCTGGGCGAGGCCGTGTGCATCAAGCTGGCGGCGCTCGGGTACACGGTCGTCACGACTCACTCGCCGGGCAACACCAAGGCCGAGAGCTGGCTGGCCTCGATGCGCGACCAGGGGTTCAGTTTCAAGGCCTATCCCTGCGACGTGGCCGACTACGATTCGGCGCAAGCCTGCGTGGCCCAGGTCGAGCGCGAAGTCGGCCCGGTGGACGTACTCGTCAATAACGCCGGCATCACGCGCGACATGACCTTCAAAAAGATGGACAAGCCGAACTGGGACGCGGTCATGAAGACCAACCTCGATTCCGTGTTCAACATGACCAAACCCGTGTGCGACGGCATGGTCGAGCGCGGCTGGGGCCGCATCATCAACATCTCGTCCGTGAACGGCCAGAAGGGCGCCTTTGGCCAGACCAACTACTCGGCCGCGAAAGCCGGCATGCACGGTTTCACGAAAGCGCTGGCGCTGGAAGTGGCACGCAAGGGTGTGACCGTGAATACCATTTCGCCGGGCTATATCGGCACCAAGATGGTGATGGAGATTCCATCCGAAGTGCTGGAAAGCAAAATCATCCCGCAGATCCCGATGGGCCGCCTCGGCAAGCCGGACGAAGTGGCCGGCCTGGTCGCATACCTGTCGTCGGACGAAGCAGCGTTCGTGACGGGCGCGAACATCGCGATCAACGGTGGCCAGCACATGTATTGATCGGCGTTCCGGATTGACCCGAAAGCACCGTGCCGGTTTTCAAACCGGGCGGTGCTTTTTTTATGCCCGCCGGACCGGCGGCGCTTTGGGTGCTGCACACAAAGCGGGCAGGGAAGATGGCGCAGGCATCGCGCTGCATTCCCATTGTGGGAACGATCATCCCCGGAATGGGTACGATCGCGACGGCGTGATGGGCACTGGGCGCCTTCCTTCGCAAGAGCGCGGCCGGTTTGCGCCGTTTTTTGTATCCTCTACCAGACCCACTGCAAAGCCGATCGCCCCATGGATGCCAGCGAAACCTCTTCCGTAGTCAATCTTCCCAAGCAGCTGCGCTACGAACATTTTATTCGGCGCGTGGCCGATACCGGCCGTGTCTGGGGCCTGGTCCGCGACGGCTGGGCCATCGGCAAGACCGACGACGGCGCCCTCGTTTTCCCGCTCTGGCCCACCTGCGAGCTGGCCATGCAATGCGCCGTGCTCGAGTGGGAGGGCTATGTGGCGCAGGAATTCGGTCTGCAGGAATTGTTCGATGAATTGCTGCCGCAAATCGAGGCCGACGGCATCCTGCCCGGCATCACCTATACACCCGACGAATACGGGCTGACGCCCTCGCACGCCCACCTGCGCGCCGACCTGCAGGCGCGGCTGCGCCAGCGGTCGGCTTCCCGCAACGACCCTGTCGAATAAGGCAATCGCGCATGCACATCCTCCCCTACGACGGCCTGGCCCTGGCCTCCCTTGACGAACAGTTATTGCAGCCGGGCGTAAAAGGTTTACCCATTACCGAACCGTTGCGCCAGGGCGCGATCGGCGTGCAGGGCTGGAATGTGCTGCATGCCGATACCAGCTTTCCGGTGGCCGTCCTGAAAACGGCGGCCCTGCGCCACAACCTCGACTGGATGCGGCGTTTTTGCGAGCGGTACAAGGTGACGCTGGCGCCGCACGGCAAGACGACGATGAGCCCGCAGCTGTTCGGCGCCCAGCTGGCCAACGGGGCCTGGGCCATCACCATGGCGAACGCCACGCAGATCCAGGTCGCGCACCGCTTCGGGGTGCGCCGCGTGCTGCTGGCGAACCAGCTGGTGGCGCCCAGCGACATCAAGGCGGTGCTGGCCCTGCTGCACGCCGACCCGCACTTCGAATGCATCGTGCTGGCCGATTCGCTGGCCGGCGTCGCGCGCCTGGCCGAAGCGGTGGCGATGCACCCGCTGGCGCGGCCGCTGCCGGTGCTGGTCGAACTCGGCCTGGAGGGCAAGCGCGCCGGCTGCCGTACGCCGGAGGCAGCGATCACGGTGGCGCGCGCGATCGCGGGTGCGCCGGGCCTGCAGCTGGCCGGCTTCGAGGGCTATGAAGGGCTATTGGTGACCGACCAGCGCGAACAAGACCTGGCCGCTGTGAACGCTTTCCTCCTGCAATTGGCCGAACTCGTGCGCAGCAGCGACGACGAAGGCTTATTTACCGGCGCCGAGATCCTGTTGTCGGCCGGCGGCTCGTCCTATTTCGACCTGGTCGCGCGCGGCGTCCAGGACGTGTCGGGGCTGTCGCGGCCGGTACGCGCCGTGCTGCGCAGCGGCTGCTACCTGACGAGCGATCACGGGATGTATGAGCGCCTGATCGGCGAACTGAATGCACGCGAAGGGGAGCACGATGGCTTGCAACCCGCCCTCGAGGTATGGGCCATGGTGCAGTCGCGCCCGGAACCGACGCTGGCGATCCTGACGATGGGCAAGAGAGATGCCTCCTACGACGCCGACCTGCCGGTGCCGCTGCTGTACCACCGTCCCGGCCCCGGCGCGCCGCACGCCTTGCCGCCGGGCTGCAGCATTTTCAAACTGAACGACCAGCATGCCTACCTGCGCCTGCCGGAAGGCCATCCCCTGTGCAGCGAGCTGGCGGTAGGCGACCTGGTCGGCTGCGGCATTTCGCACCCGTGCACCACCTTCGACAAGTGGCCGCTGCTCCTCGGCGTCGACGACGATTACCACGTGCGCGGGGCCTACAATACCTTCTTCTGAAACGGTGGGGCCGTACGCTACAATCCTTGCTCGAACATCAAGAGAGCCGCCATGCCCGCCACCCCGCCGTCGCTGTTTCCGCCGATCCAACCGACCCGCCACGGCATGCTGGCCGTCGATGATCTGCACACGATCTACTGGGAAGAGGTGGGCAACCCGAACGGCATCCCGGTGCTGTTCCTGCACGGCGGCCCCGGCGCCGGCCTGTCTCCGCAGCACCGGCGCTTTTTCGATCCCCATTCCTACCGCGTGATCCTGTTCGACCAGCGCGGCGCCGGCAAATCGACGCCGCTGGGTGAATGGCGTAACAACACGACCGGCTTGCTGATCGACGACATCGAGCGCCTGCGCGTCATGTTCGGCATCTCGCGCTGGTTGGTGTTCGGCGGTTCCTGGGGTTCGACCCTGGCGCTCGCCTACGGTGAGCGCCATCCGGAACGCTGCCTCGGTTTCGTGCTGCGCGGGATTTTCCTGTGCACGAAGGCCGAAGTCGACTGGTTCCTCCACGGCGTGCAATGGTTTTATCCGGAACTGTACGCCGAATTCATCGCCCCGATTCCGATCGACGAGCGCGCCGACCTGCTGCAAGCGTATGCGCGCCGCCTGCTGTGCGACGACCCGGCCCTGTACTGGCCGGCGGCGCGCGCGTGGAGCCGCTTCGAGGGGAGAAGGGTGTTCCTGCTGCCGCAGGAAGAAGAGCAGCCCTCCGACACGCTCGACCTGGGTGTCGGACGCCTGGAAGCGCATTACATGGCGAATGGCGCCTTCCTCGAGGAAGACCAGCTGATCAGTAACCTCGGCCGCATTGCCCACCTGCCGGCCGTCATCGTGCAAGGCCGCTACGACGTGATTTGCCCGCCGCTGTCGGCGCACCGCCTGCATGGCGCCTGGCCGGGTTCGGTCATGCGCATGATCCCGGATGCGGGACACGGCGCCCTCGAACTGGGCATCGCGCGTGCGCTGGTCGGCGCGACCGAACAGTTCAAGAGACACGGCCGCTTCGATTGAGCCGGGTCCGCGGCTGCTACACTACCCATGATGGACCAACAATGCGAATAAACGTGTTTCCATGAATATCCAGATTAGCGACATCGGCCACATGATCCAGCTGGCGATTGCGCCCGTCTTCCTGCTGACGGGCGTGGCGACCAAGCTGACGGTGCTGACCAACCGGCTGGCGCGCATCATCGACCGCACCCGCGTGCTGGAAGACCGCCTGCGGATCGGACCGAACGACGAATACACCGCGGAACTGGAAACCCTGTACAAGCGCTCGCACCTGATCAACTACGCGATCACCTCGAGCACCGGCTGCGGTTTGCTGGTCTGCCTCGTGATCGCGATGCTGTTCCTGGGAGACAGCGCGAACATCAAGCTCGACAAGTACATTGCCGCCTTCTTCGTGCTGGCGGTGTTCGGCCTGATCTTCAGCTTCACGTTTTTCCTGCGCGAGATTTTTATTTCGTCGCGCTTCATGCGCATCCGCCACGACGCCAGCCTGGTGCCGGGCCAGCGCCGCACTTAATTTTAAATACCTTCACATCGAATCGAGTCTTACATGCACGACTACCAGCGCCCACCCACCCTGCACCTGTATGGCATGCGCGACGAGCTCGAGCAGGCATTGAAGGCAGGCCAGTTCCGGCTGCTGCCAGGTAACGGTTTCCTGACCGTCTCCTTCTCGCAAGCCTGGAGCAAATCCCTGTTCGAGGTACTCGGACCTGCCGACTGCTGCCTCGTCATCCATAACAGCGAAGAATTCGGAGAGCGCCTGCACCGCGCCGTCCAGCGCGCACTGCCGAACTGGGCCGGCATCGACGGCGCCGTCGAATACGGCAGCCGTTCGCCGCTGGGCGCGGCATTTACCAAAAGCGCCGCCGAGGCCCAGGAACAGGAGTGGAAATTCGCCTGGCGCTCGCTGTCGCCGAATGCGAGCCTGAATCCGGTGACGGTCAAAATTGGCAGCATCGAGCAGTTCGCCGAGTTGCGCGCGCCGCAAAGCCATCTGGTGTAATCGACGCGTGTGCAGTTCGTAGGGTGGGCATGCCCACGCGAAACGCCGCGTCACGTTAAACGGTTTTCAACCCGGCCGCCCGCATCCAGAAAACGCGTTCCCGGATAATCCGCGTCACGCGTCGTCATTGATTGCCGTTATCGCCGCGTCGACCCGCCAACATGGCGCAACCGTCCGCGTGGGCGCGGGGCGCCCACCCTACGTTTAGAACCACGACTCCACGGATTCCCGGTTTAATGCCGGGATGACAAATAGCGCCTACCCCCATCTCCTCACCCCGCTGGATCTCGGTTTCACGACGCTGAAAAACCGCGTGATCATGGGTTCGATGCACACCGGCCTCGAAGACCGTTTTTATAACTACGGCAAACTGGCCGCCTTCTACCGCGAGCGTGCTGCCGGCGGGGTTGGCTTGATCGTCACCGGCGGCATCTCTCCCAACCGCCAGGGCTGGCTGCTGCCGCTGGGCGGCACCCTGAATTTCATCGGCGACGTGGTTAATCACCGCCGCGTGACCCGCGCCGTGCACGAAGAGGGCGGCAAGATCCTGATGCAGATCCTGCACGCGGGGCGCTACGGCTATCAACCCTTCGTCGTGTCGGCCTCGCCCATCAAATCGCCGATCTCGAAGTTCAAGCCGAAAGAACTGACCGAGCGCGGTATCGAAGCGACGATCCGCGCCTATGTCCGCTGCGCGAAACTGGCGAAGCTGGCCGGCTACGACGGCGTCGAGGTGATGGGCAGCGAGGGGTATTTACTGAACCAGTTCCTGTGCGCGCGCGTCAACAAGCGTACCGACCGCTGGGGCGGTCCGATCGAGAACCGGATGCGCCTCGCCATCGAGGTCGTGCGCCGCATCCGCCAAGCCGTCGGTCCGGAGTTCATCCTGATGTACCGCCATTCGGTGCTGGACCTGGTCGAAGGCGGCAATACCTGGGAAGAAGTGGTCACGGTCGCGCAGGCACTGGAGGCGGCCGGCGTCACCATCCTCAACACGGGCTACGGCTGGCACGAGGCGCGCGTTCCGACCATCGTCACCTCGGTGCCGCGCGCCGCCTTTGCCAGCGTCGCGGGACGCCTGCGGCGCGAAGTGACGATTCCGGTCGTCGCCTCGAACCGCATCAACATGCCGGCCGAGGCGGAAGACGTGCTGGCGCGCGGCGACGCCGACATGGTGTCGATGGCGCGTCCTTTCCTGGCCGACGCCGCCTTCGTCATCAAGGCGGCCAGCGGCCGCGCCGACGAGATCAACACGTGCATTGGCTGCAACCAGGCCTGTCTCGACCACACCTTCTCGAATAAACGGGCCAGCTGCCTGGTCAACCCGCGCGCCTGCCACGAGACGGAACTGGCGTACACGAAGACGGATAAACCGCGCCGCATCGCGGTGGTCGGCGCCGGTCCGGCGGGATTGTCGGCGGCGACGGTGGCCGCCGAGCGCGGCCACGCGGTGACGCTGTTCGAGGCCTCGAACGGGGTCGGCGGCCAGTTCAATGTCGCGATGCGGATCCCCGGCAAGGAGGAGTTTACGGAGACGGTCCGCTATTTCACGCGCAAGCTGGAAACGACCGGCGTCAATGTGCAACTGAACCAGCGCGTGACGCGCGAAGAGTTGCTGGCGGCAGGTTTCGATGACGTCATCGTCGCCACCGGTGTGCGCATGCGCATGCCGGCGATTCCCGGCATCGATCATCCGAAGGTGCTGTCGTATTTGTCCGTCCTGCGCGACAAGGCGCCGGTGGGCAAACGCGTGGCGATCATCGGCGCGGGCGGCATCGGTTTCGACACCGGCGAGTTCCTGCTGCACGATCCGAGCCACCCCTTGCCGCAGCCGATTGCCAAATGGACCGGGGAGTGGGGCGTCGACCTGGATGCGACGGTGGAGGGTGGCTTGATAAAACCGGTGGCGGCGCATCCGTATCGGCAGTTGTACCTGTTGCAGCGTAAAAGCACGCGGCCCGGGGCGGGGCTCGGCAAAACCTCGGGCTGGGTGCACCGCGCGGCGCTGGTACGGGGCGGCGTGCAGATGCTGGCGGGGGTGCAGTACGATCGGATCGACGACGCCGGGCTGCACATCACGGTCGGTGGCGAACAGCGCGTGCTGGAGGTGGACAATGTCGTGATTTGCGCGGGGCAGGAGAGCCTGGATGAATTGACGATCGGGGGCGCGACGTCGAAGACGGCGTTCCACAAGATCGGCGGGGCGGTGCTGGCGGCCGAACTGGATGCGAAGCGCGCGATTCGCGAAGGGGCGGAGCTGGCGGCGCGCTTGTGAGTCGGTAGGGCACGTCATTCCTGGTGAAGCGTGCCCCTGCTCATATGCCGTACCGCGTGGACACGGTGTGCGCGGAGGCCGGGCTGCCGAGGCACCAAAAAAAACGGGGCATCGCGCCCCGTTGTCATTACTTCTTGCGCACCACCACGCACCCAATCGAATACCCGGCCCCGAACGAGCAAATCACCCCGTTCGCGCCCTGCGGCAAATCGTCCTGGTACTTGTGGAAAGCAATGATCGACCCGGCAGACGAGGTGTTCGCATAGGTATCGAGAATCACCGGCGCCTCATTCGGCTCGGCGTCGCGGCCTAACAGGGTGCGGGCGATCAGCAAATTCATGTTCAGGTTCGCCTGGTGCAGCCAGTAGCGCGACACCTGCGGGATCTGCAGGCCGGCCGCTTGCACCGTTTCCTTGATCATCTCGGCGGCCATCGGGCACACTTCCTTGAACACCTTGCGGCCCTGCTGGCGGAACAGTTTATCGGCCTTGCCGACGCCCGCTTCATCAAAACGGTTCATGAAACCGAAGTTGTTGCGGATGTTATTCGAAAACTTGGTTTTCAGCTTCGATTCGAGGATCTCGAACTGGTGCTCGCCCACCGCCGTATCGGCCGCCTCGATGATCATCGCCGTACACGCGTCGCCGAAAATAAAATGGCTGTCGCGGTCGCGGAAATTCAGGTGGCCGCTGGTGATTTCCGGGTTCAGCACGAGTACCGCGCGCGCCTGGCCCGTCTGCACCGCCGCCATCGCGGTCTGGATGCCGAAGGTGGCCGACGAACAGGCCACGTTCATATCAAAACCGTAGCCCTCGATGCCGAGCGCGTCCTGGACCTCGACCGCCATCGCCGGGTAGGCGCGCTGCATGTTGGAGGCGGCGACCAGCACCATGTCGATGTCGGCGGCGGTACGGCCGGCGCGCGCCAAAGCATCCTGCGCGGCGGCCACGCACATCTCGGCCTGCAGCGACAGTTCGTCGTCGCCGCGCTCGGTGATGCGCGAGGTCATGTGCGCAGGGTCGAGGATGCCCTCCTTCTCCATCACATAACGCGACTTGATGCCCGAGGCTTTCTCGATGAAGCCGCTGCTCGAGGCTTCCAGTGCGGCGACCTCGCCGGCCGCGATCGCGGCGGCGTTTTCGAGGTTGTGCAGCTCGACATAGGCATTAAAAGCCGTCACCAGCTCGTCGTTCGAGATGGAATACGGAGGCGTAAACAGGCCGGTGCCGCTGATGACGACAGGTTTCATGGTCGGGGCTTTCAAAGGAGATAACGGGGGATTCCCCGGTGAATGACGGCGATTCTACACAATCAACCCGGGCCTGGGAATTGTCGGGGTGACCATCGCACCCGTGCTGTCGTTTCGTGCCCGGCTACTCGTGGTGGGCCAGCGTGGCGCCCGGCGCATGTTTCGACAACTGCATCGGCTGGCCCTTCAGGTGCTTCACCGCCTGCAGCAACTGGAAATCGGCCGCGCCGCCGTAGGCCAGCGGCTGGCGGTCGCGCGCCGCATCGAGCAGGGCCATCTGCTCGTAAATATCGTCCGGGCGCGTTTTCGTTTCGCCGGCGCCGTCGCCCGACAGGTGGCGGTCGAGGTCGGCTTCGCGCAGGCGCAGCGCATTCAGGCCGTCGTTCTCGGCGTTTTCGTCGACCGCGAAATCGGGCACGATGCCGCGCGCCTGGATCGAGCGCCCGCTCGGCGTGAAGTAGCGCGCCGTCGTGAGTTTGACGGCGGCGTCGCGCCCGATCGGACGGATCGTCTGCACCGAGCCCTTGCCGAAAGTCTGGGTGCCGACAATCGCCCCGCGCTTGTGGTCCTGTAGCGCGCCGGCGACGATTTCGGAGGCCGAGGCCGAGCCGGTATTGACCAGCACCACGAGCGGCAGGGTCTTATAGATTTTCGGGATGGCCGACAGCGGATCGCGCCCACTGCGCAGCATGTAATCTTCCGGGCGGCCGTAGTAGTGCTGCCGCGACTCAAGCAGCTGGCCGTTGGTGGAAACGATTTCCGCGCCATCGGGCAAAAACGCGGCGGCGACCCCGATCGCGCCTTGCAGCAGTCCGCCCGGATCGTTGCGCAGGTCGAGCACCAGGCCTTTCAAATGGGGCTCCTTGCGCGCCAGCTCGGCCAGTTTATCCGCCATGTCGTCGACGGTCGGTTCCTGGAACTGGGCGATGCGCAGCCAGCCGTAGCCCGGCTCGACGATGCCGCCCTTGACGCTTTTCTGCACGATTTCCTGGCGCTCGACGGTGAGTACCAGTGGCTGCGGCGCACTGGCGCGGGCAATCGTCAGCGTGACGCGGCTGCCGGGCGTGCCGCGCATGCGCTTGACCGCTTCTTCCAGGCCCAGGCCGCGCACGTCGGCGCCGTTGATGCGCGTGATCAGGTCGCCCGCCAGGATGCCGGCGCGTTCGGCCGGCGAGTCTTCCATCGGCGCGACGATTTCCACGTAGCCGCCGTCGCTTTCCCCGATCTCGATGCCGAGCCCGACGAATTTTCCTTCGGTGCCTTCGCGCAATTCGCGAAAGGCGGCCGGGTCGAGGTAGGCCGAGTGCGGATCGAGCGAATCGACCATGCCGGAGATGGCCTTGGTGAGCAAGGTGCCGCCCTCGACCGGCTCGACGTAATCGGACCGGATCACCTCGACCACCTTCGCCAGCTGCTGCAGCTGGTCGAGCGGCATGCTCGGCTCGACCGGTTTGTAGGCGAGCGCGGAGAACTGCATGGTGACGGCGGCGCCGGCGGCGAGGCCGACGGCAACCAGGCCGGCGTTCTTGAGGGTGGAGCCCATGGTGTCGATGGTGGCGGGAAGAAGGAGGAAAAAAGGGAATCAGGCCTTGGCACGCATGAGATAGCGCGCCCCCAGTATAAACCCGAATCGCGCCTCGTTCGGGGTGCGCCCGCGCAAACGGGCCCCAATGTAAAGCGCCTTGTACTTCCGGTAAGTAATTGTAAGAGTGAACACAGCAGGCCGTGGCCGGTCCTATAGTCGATTCCAGTTTTTCTCTCTCCACCCCAAAGTGGTTTCGCCCGCGGTTCCCCTCCGCGGGCATTTTTTTTGCCCGGAGTTGCGTATGCGATTGCGCAGGTCATTCCTGGCCGACCTTGTATCGCAACGTAAAAAATGTCCACGGGTGAGGCAGGCTGGACGGCAGCCGCTAGAATGTCCGGCTACGTCAATACCAATGGTGCTGCCCTACGGCGGCGCTTCCTATAAAAACGACATGAACAAGCTGATCCAGACTGCCTGCCTCGCCCTGCTGGGGGCGGCCGGCACTTCTGCCCTGGCCGCTGGCCAGAACACCGATCCCGCCCCACAAGCCGCGCCCGAGACAGCGCCGGCCACGCCCACGCGCAATGAGCCTGCCGCCACCAGCGCCAAGGCTGCCCCGGTCGCCCAGGTCAAGGTCACCGGCACCCGCGCCAACGACACCGACCAGCGGCGCCTGTCGACCGCCTCGAAAATGGTGTTCGGCCGCGAAGAGCTCGACCGCAATGGCGACGCGAGCGTCGGCGACATTTTGAAACGCCTGCCGGGCGTGACGATGGGCGGGCCGCCGGGACGCGGCGGCGGTGGCGCGGTACGCATGCGCGGTCTCGGCAACGGCTACACGCAAGTGCTGATCAACGGCGAGCGTCCGCCTCCGGGTTTTTCGATCGAATCGCTGCCGCCGGAGCAGGTCGAGCGCATCGAGGTGATGCGCGGGCCGGTGGCCGAACACAGCACGCAGGCGATCGCCGGCACGATCAACATCGTGCTGCGCGAGGGCTACCGCCAGAAGGACATTCAATTGCGCGCGGGCGACAACATCAGCGCCGGGCTGCACTCGCCGAACCTGTCGCTGGCGCTGCCCGGACAGTCCGGCAATTTGACCTGGCAGATGAACGTGAATGCGATGGCCGGCCGCAGCCACAGCGACAGCGACAGCTATGTGCGCGAGGAAGACCTCGATGACAAGGTGACGCGCGAGCAGAACATCCACACGGAAATCGACTCGCGCACGCGCGGCATGTTCCTGTCGCCGCGCCTGTCCTATAAATTCGACAACGGCGACACGCTGACTTTTCAACCCTTCATCGGGATCAACCGCGGCGACAACAGCAGCGACACCTTCATTGACCACCTGGGCGGCACGCGGCCGGCCGAATATGCGCGGCTGCGCACCGGCTCGGCGTCGGACTCGAAATTTGTCCGCGCCATGGGCAACTGGCTGCACAAGATGGACGGCGGCGCCAGGCTCGACATCAAACTGAGCGGCGGCGCCAGCCGCAGCGACAGCGAGAGCCTGCGGTATACCTCGGATGCCAATGACGCCACGCTGCGTACCTTCAACGACGTCGACGAAAGCCGCAACAGCAACGTCACCCACAGCGGCAAGTACACCGCGCCACTCGGTAAAGGTCATTTGCTGGCCGTCGGCTGGGATGTCGAGGCTGCGCACCTGGCGCAGGTGCACGTGGCGGAAAGCGACGGTGGCGCACTGTTCGACGATTCCGGCGCCAACCTGGAAGCGTCTACCCGCCGCCTGGCGCTGTTCGCCCAGGACGAATGGGACATTACCGAGCGCTGGTCGATGTACCTTGGTTTGCGCTGGGAGGGCATCCGCACCACCAGCACCGGGAGCAGCACGGAGGTCAGCAATACCAGCCGGGTCTGGAGCCCGGTCCTGCATACCGTATGGCGTATTCCCGGTTTCGAGAAGGACCAGGTGCGTGCCAGCCTGACCCAGAGTTATCGGGCGGCGCCGCTGAACGACATGATCGCCTCTCCCTCGTTCGCGACCTACAACGCGCGCGTCAGTCCCGACCGCAGCGGCAACCCGAACCTGAAACCCGAGCTGGCCAAGGGCATCGACCTGGCCTACGAACACTACCTGGGCAAAAGCGGCATCCTCAGCGCCAGCGGTTTTATCCGCAACGTCGATAACCTGATCCGGCGCGTCATCGTCGAGCGCCAGACCAGCCAGGGCATGCGCTACCTGTCGAGCCCACAGAACATCGGCAGCGCGCGCACCAGCGGCATCGAACTGGAAGCGAAATTCCAGCTGGCCGAACTGATGCCGAACAGCGCGGACATTGACTTCCGCAGTAACTACAGCCGCTTCTGGTCGAGTGTCGAGGGCATCCCCGGACCGAACAACCGGCTCGATGGCCAGGCCGAACAGACGGCGAACCTCGGCCTCGACTACCGGATGAAGGCGCGCCCGCTGACCCTGGGCGCCAGCCTCAACTGGACCCCGCCGGTGCTGGTGCAGACCAGCCCGCTTGAAGCCAGCCGGGCCGGCGTCAAGCGCCAGGTCGACCTGTACGGCCTGTGGAAATTCAGCGTCGCCACCCAGCTGCGGCTCTCGGTCAACAACCTGCTGGCCGAGGATTACGTGAGCGCCCGCTATTACGCCGCGCCGGCCGGCTATGTGACGACCAGCACGCACACCGACCCCACCTTCGGCCTGCGTTTCGAGATGAAGCTGTAAGCAGCCAGCACCGCCGCGGCCCAGGTCAAGAGCTGGGGTCAGGTCTGACATTCGGACTCCCGCCTTGGCGCGACCTCTGCCTTACGCGGCCTGGTATCGTTGAGACCGTGTCTGAATGTCAGACCTGACCCCAGCCTTTTTAAGCTCCCTCCAGTTTTCTATAGCGCCCGTCAATACAGGCTTCCCTTGAAATGGCCGGCGGGGCGGGGCGCCATCATTTTTGCCACATTCCCTCTCGACGGATGGGCCTGGATCGGGCATTCTTGCAGGATGACCCCTGCCGCGGTCGCCGACACAGGTGCTTGTATGGACAGTGCCGGCGCCGCCCGGGCCGGCGTTACCACCTGTTGGTGCACATGGGCACGACTACGTTGCCCGGTGCGCGTTTTCTATCGGCAAACGAGGAATTCCCTTGAAACCTACCCTTCTGAGTACCCTGATCCTGTCCGTGCTGGCCAGCTTCGCCCATGCCGGCGACACCACCAGGCCGAATGCCGCACCCATGGCCGTCGCCGCGGCAAGCGCCACGGCCGCGCCGATCTCGGGGATCGACACCCAGTTCATCGACGCCTCGGTGCGCCCGCAGGACGACTTTTTTACTCACCTGAACGGCAAGTGGCTGAAGTCGACCGAGATCCCGGCCGACAAGGCCAGCTGGGGTACCTTCATGCAGCTGCGCGACGACAGCCAGGCGCACGCGCGCGAGATCATCGAGGCCGCCCAGAAGGACAGCACGAAAAAGGCCGGCACCGAGGTCCAGAAGATCGGCGACCTGTACGCCAGCTTCATGGACGAAGCGCGCCTCGAGAAGCTGGGCGTGAAACCGCTGGCGAGCGAACTGCAGCGCATCCGCACGCTGAAGGACAAGAAGGGCGTCCCGGGCCTGGTGGCACACCTGTCGAAAATCGGCGTCGCCACGCCCTACGGCATCCGCGTCGGCCAGGATGCGCGCGCTTCCACCAAATACGCGACCTACATCGGCCAGGGCGGCCTCGGCATGCCGGACCGCGACTACTACCTGAAGCTCGACGACAAGCGGATGGCTGACACCCGCGCCAAATACGAAGCACACGTCGCGCAGGTCCTGAGCCTGGCCGGCGAAAAGAACGCCGCCGAACAGGCCAAGGCCATCGTCGCCTTCGAGACCGAACTGGCGAAGGTGCAGTGGACCAAGGTCGAGAACCGCGACCCGGTCAAACGCTACAACAAGATGAGCGTGAGCGAACTGGCCGCGCTGACCCCGGGCTACGACTGGAACGCGGCCCTGGCCGCGGCCGGCGTCGCGAATAAACTCGATTACGTCATCGTCGCCCAGCCGAGCTACCTGACTGGCTTTAACCAGGTGGTCGCCAACACGGACCTGGCGACCCTGAAATCGTATTTCGAGTGGCAGCTGCTGCGCGAATATTCGCCTTACCTCTCAAAAGCCTTTGTGGACGCCAACTTCGCCTTCTACGGCACCGCGCTGACCGGTGTCACCGAAAACCGTCCGCGCTGGAAGATCGGCGTGTCGACCGTCGAAGGCGCCATGGGCGAAGCGGTGGGCCGCCAGTACGTGGCCAAATACTTCCCCGCCGAGCGCAAGGCGCGCATGGAAGAACTGGTGAAAAACGTGCTGGCCGCCTACAAGGAAAGCATCGACACCCTCGACTGGATGACCCCGGCAACCAAGAAGGAAGCGCAAGCCAAACTGGCCAAGTTCACCCCGAAGATCGGCTACCCGAACAAGTGGCGCGACTACACGAAACTGGCGATCCGCAGCGACGACCTGGTGGGCAACGTGAGACGCGCTTCGGCGTTCGCGTACAACCGCAACATCACGAAACTGGGACAACCGATCGACCGCGAAGAGTGGGGCATGACGCCGCAGACGGTGAACGCCTACTACAGCAGCTCGATGAACGAGATCGTGTTCCCGGCCTCGATCCTGCAGCCGCCGTTCTTCGACATGCGCGCCGACGACGCCGTCAACTACGGCGCGATCGGCGCCGTGATCGGCCACGAAATCGGCCACGGCTTCGACGACAAGGGCAGCCAGTCCGACGGCGACGGCAACCTGCGCGACTGGTGGACGAAAGAGGACCGCGCCGCCTTCCAGACCCGTACCGACATGCTGGTGAAACAGTACAACGGCTACAGCCCGCTCCCGGGCTACAACGTCAACGGCGAGCTGACCCTGGGCGAGAACATCGGCGACAACTCGGGCCTCGCCATTGCCTATAAAGCCTACACGATTTCGCTGAAGGGCCAGCCGGCCCCGGTAATCGACGGCCTGACCGGCGACCAGCGCTTCTTCATGGGCTTCGGCCAGGTCTGGCGCAGCAAAATGCGCGAAGCGCAGCAGATCGTGCAAGTGAAAACCGACCCGCACTCGCCGGGCCAGTTCCGCGCCAACGGCACCGTCATGAACCACCCGGCCTTCTACGAAGCGTTCGGCGTGAAGGAAGGCGACAAAATGTATTTGGCACCGAAAGATCGCGTCACGATCTGGTAAAGTCATCAACCTGGTCAGGCATAAGCCCGTCGATACGGGACGTATGCATATGTCGACCGATCCGGCCGGTGCCCACAAGGCGCCGGCCGCCAACCCGAAAATAGTGGAGAGTCACACATGAAGAAACACATGCTGAGCGCCCTGACGCTGGCACTCATCGCCGGCTTCGCGCAGGCCGAAGGCGCCGCCGCCGCCGCTGCTTCGACGGCCAAAAGCGCCAAGGCCCCGGTCCTGTCGGCTGGCATCGCCACCGAATACATCGAGCAGGGCGTGCGTCCGCAGGACGACTTCTTCGAATACCTGAACGGCAAGTGGCTGAAAAACACCGAGATCCCGGCCGACAAGGCGAGCTGGGGTTCGTTCATGCAGCTGCGCGAGAACACCATGCCGCGCCTGCGCGGCATCATCGAAAAGTCCGCCGCGAGCAATCCGGCCGCCGCCACCGACGCCCAGCGCATCGGCGACTTCTACGCCAGCTTCATGGACGAAGCGCGCCTGGAGCAGCTGGGCGCGACCCCGCTTGCCGGCGAACTGGCCAAGATCGCCGCGTTGAAGGACAAGTCCGAGCTGCCGGCCATGCTGGCGCGCCTGGGCAAGATCGGCGTCGGCGTGCCTTTCGACTTCGGCATCCACCAGGACAACAAGGATTCGACCAAGTACGTCGCCGACATCGGCCAGGGCGGCCTGGGCATGCCTGACCGCGACTACTACCTGAAGGCGGACGACGCAAAACTGGCCGACACCAAGGCCAAGTACGAGCGCCACGTCGAGAAGATGCTGGCCCTGGCCGGCGACAAGAACGCCGCCGCCAACGCCAAAGCCATCGTCGACTTCGAGACCGAAATCGCCAGGGTGCAATGGACCAAGGTCGAACTGCGCGACCCGGTCAAGGCCTACAACAAGGTCGACCTGGCCGACATGGGCAAGGTCGCCCCGGGTTACGACTGGAAGAGCTGGATGGATGCCTCCGGCCTGTCCGGCAAGGCGACCTACGTCATCGTCGGCCAGCCGACTTACCTGAAGGCCTTCGTCGACGTCTCGAACAAGACCTCGCTCGACACCTGGAAAGCTTACCTGTCGCTGCACCTGATCGAATCCTACGGCAACTTCCTGTCGAAGAATTTCGTCGACGAGCGTTTTGATTTCTACGGCAAGACGCTGTCGGGCGTGACAGAAATGGAACCGCGCTGGAAGCGTGGCGTCAGCGCCGTCGAGCGTGCGCAGGGTGAGTCGCTGGGCAAGCTGTACGTGGCCGAGTACTTCCCGCCGGAGCACAAGGCGCGCATGGAAGCGCTGGTGAAAAACCTGCTGGCCGCCTATAAACAGAGCATCGACAAGCTCGACTGGATGAGCCCGGCGACCAAGAAGGAAGCGCAAGCCAAGCTGGCCAAGTTCACCCCGAAGATCGCCTACCCGAACAAGTGGAAGGATTATTCGGCATTGATCGTCAAGCGCGACGACCTGGTCGGCAACGTGATGCGTTCGCGCGTGGTCGAAGCGGACCGCGAGATCAACAAGCTCGGTAAGCCGATCGACCGCGAAGAGTGGGGCATGACGCCGCAGACGATCAACGCCTACTACAACCCGGAGATGAACGAGATCGTGTTCCCGGCCGCGATCCTGCAGCCGCCGTTCTTCGATGCCAACGCGGATGACGCGGTCAACTACGGCGGCATCGGCGCCGTGATCGGCCACGAGATCAGCCACGGTTTTGATGACCAGGGCGCTCAGTACGACGGCAACGGCAACCTGCGCGACTGGTGGACCCCGTCGGATCATAAAAACTTCAAGGCCAAGACCAACATGCTGGTCGCGCAATACAACGCGTTCGAGCCGCTGCCTGGCTACCACGTCAACGGCGAACTGACGCTGGGCGAAAACATCGCCGACAATTCGGGCCTGGCGATCGCGGCGAAAGCCTACCAGATCTCCCTGAAAGGCAAGAAAGCGCCCGTGATCGGCGGCATGACCGGCGAGCAGCGCCTGTACGCGGGCTGGGCACAGGTGTGGCGTTCGAAGATGCGCGAGCCGGCGCAGATCGCGCAAGTGAAAACCGACCCGCACTCGCCGGGCCAGTACCGCGCCAACGGCACCCTGAAAAACCAGCCGGGCTTCTACGAAGCCTTCAAGGTCAAGCAGGGCGACAAGATGTACCTGGCGCCGAAAGACCGCGTGATCATCTGGTAAGCACCGGATCACGCGCCACGAAAAAACACCGCCTGGCTTGCGCCGGCGGTGTTTTTTTATCCTGCTGCGGCAGGTCAGTGGCGAACCGGCTGTCGGCACACGGCAAGAAAAAACCCCAGCGGCCTTGCGGCGGCTGGGGTTGGCCACCGGAAGCGGGGCGTCTTTGGACTGGCTTAGCGAGGAACGATGGCAAATTCCGGGCTGTTGCCGTAGTTCGGCTTTACAGTACGGGCCATGAACTTGCTCCATGCAAGGGCGCCGTTTGGCAGGCCAGCGTCGACAGCATAGGCCAGGGCTGGCTGCATGTTGGAAGGATAGCCCGCGATGCTCGTCGAATAGCCCGTCATTTCGCCTACTTTCAGTTTCAGGAAGGACGCCATTGCAGCACTGCCGCATTCGAGCGAGCGGAAGGTCGCCGTTTCGCTGGCATCCGCGGCTTGCTTCATGGTGGTGTACAGCGGCGACGTAGCCGAGTCACGGATGTTCATCGAGTACAGGGCGCCGTCGATCCAGCAAATGCCTGGATCGGTCATGCGCATCACCGGCGCATTAGCCTTCCAGCTCAGCAGTTTCTTCGCGCCAGCGAAGCCCAGTTCGGCAGCGTGGCCGATCGCCGAGGTGAAGAAGTCGTCCTGCCATGGTGCAATGCCACGCCTGTTCTCGTACACCACCGCGCTCTTCATATCGAGCACGCTAAACACGTTGGCAGCCGGGTTATCGGTGTAAGTCTTGTTGTACCAGTCCAGGTTGCTCGTCAGGATGCGTGCGAAATGCGACTTCAGGCGGTCACCGTCCGGCGTGATATAAGCCGCTTCAGCCAAAGTGCGCATGCTCCAAGCTTGGCCCCGTACCTGTTCCGGTTCCAGCAAGCCTTCAATGTTGTTACGGTAGCCAGGGTTGGTGCCGAATATATTTACCATTGCCCAGAACTGCAGCTCTTCCAGGTAATAATAATCGCCGGTCACCAGGTAAGGCAAGTAGGCGAATGCTGGCTGGTGCGCCGAATCGTAGGTATATGGAGAGGTGCAGCTGGCACCGACCGCGCACTTCGGGAAAGCCTCAAGCTGCTTGGTCACCGGATTGCGCGTATCGGTCGAGATACCGGCAATAGTCATGTACGGATAGTCGATCAGGCTGATCGGGCGGTCCGTCTTCTTGTCGCGGTAGTGCGACGACCAGCTGCCCGCGAGGTCGGCGGTGCCAAGCGTGACTTCCTTGGCGCGCGATTCCATCGTCAGCAGGTAGGTGGCAGCCCAACCTGGCAGCAGACCGAGGTCGACGCGGCCGCCCGTGCTCGGCATGTACGGAATCGCCATGCCAATGCCCATCGGTTCGATAGCGGTCCCGGTCCATTTCGACTTCAGTTCGGTAAACGTTGCTTCCGGCACGACGACGCTCTGGTCATAGTTCGGCAACGCACGGGTGGCGATCAGGTAGCCGATGTTGTGCTTAACAAGGGCCTGCGAGGCGTCGCCGCCCCACCAGAACATCTTGCGCCAGCGGCTGTGGTGGAAGTGGGTCAGGCCCGGCTTCGCGTAGACGACGGCCCCGCGTACCATCACTTCGGCATCGTAGGTAAAGTTCTGTGGATTCGGCTCGTAGGCCCAGTTGTTCTCGAGCGTGACATCGACGCGGGCTTTCTTGATGTCGTTGTACCAGCGGATCGCGAAGCGGGCCGTCAGGTGCGGATGGGCCACGCCGGCGTCGGTCGTCAGCGGTGCCGACACCTGCCACTCGTTGGCGACCGCGCCCGCGAGCCAGGTCTGGACCGCGCCGCCCTTCTTGATGATGTCGTCGGCCGAGGCGTTGTAACGCACGCCGTTGATCGTGGCGCTCACGGACGAGCTGAAACCGTTCATCAGCAGGGTTTTCGCTGCCATGCCGGCGGGGTGGGGCGCGTTCGATTTCATCAGCGAGAGCTTGACGGTTTCGTTCGCGTTCAGGCTCGGGACGATGCCCGACACCACGGCGTGGCGCACCGAACCGTCAGGATGGGTTGCCTTGACGTCGAGCTGCAGCGGGATCGTGGTGCCGTCGTCGAAGCGGCCGACCAGCGAATCGGCCGGCATCAGGTCGCCGGCGGCAAACACCTGGCCGAAGGTGACCGGCAGGTTGGCCTGGGCGCTGGCTGTTGTATTCTGGATGCGCACGTCGGTGACCATGCCGAATACACTGTATGCTGTCGTCGTCGCGGCAGTGGTCGCCTCGACCGGAGCGGCAGCGGGCGCTTGCGGCAACGCTGCGGGGGACACGGCGACGCCTGCATCGGTCGATGCGGTGGTGACGGGTGCGGCGATCGGGGCCGACGCTGCCGGCGCGGGTGCCGCAGTTGAAGCCGGGGCCACGCTCGCAGTCGAGCTGGAACCGCCGCCGCCGCCGCAGGCCACGAGGGTGGTACTGAATGCCGCGATTGCGGCAATTCGCATTGCAAAGTGTTGGAGTGGGAGTGTCATGGCAGGTCTTCAGGAGTTACTTTGGGGAATAAATTATTGCCCCATGGAATTTCTGAAGGTTACGCCAAAGCAAAACTGAACGACAGCAAAATCAAAGCCGCTGTTCTGAATTTCGTCCAAATACAACACAACATTGTCGATTTCTTTACGAACATTATTCGTTTTGAAAGCGAAAATGTGTGTATTTATATAGCCATTTTGTCGTGCGACCCAATAAAAAAACCGGTTTGTTGCGCTTCCTTAATGTGAGGAGGCCACCATGAAGTCGACCGCCGCCTTCACATCGGCATCCGGCGCGCTCGAACCGCCTTTTGGCGGCATGACTCCCGCTTTACCCTGGAAGCCCTTGAGGGCATGTTCGTACAGCACGGCATTGCCCTGCTTGATGCGCGGCGCCCAGGCGGCCTTGTCGGCCACTTTCGGCGCACCGGCGATGCCGGCGCCATGGCAGGCGATGCAGGCGCTGTTGAACAGCGCCTTGCCGGCATCGGCACTGGCGACGGCCGGTGCTGCAGCCGGGGCGGCGGCAGGGGCAGCAGCAGCAGCAGCAGCAGCCGGAGTGGCGCTGGCCGGCGCGGTGGCCACCGGCGCCGCGGTAGCGGCATTCGCAGCGGCCGGCGCCGCGGCGGCCTCGGTACCCGCTGCAGGCGCGGCGCCCGCTGCCGGCACGGCCGGTTCCTTGAATTTGGCGCCGCCCTGGTTGGCCATGTACACAACGGCACGCTCGACTTCGACATTCTCCAAATCCGGATTGCCGCCCTTGGCCGGCATCGCGCGGATACCCTCGATCGCGTGCTTGACCAGCGTGTCGTAACCTTGCGCCAGGCGCGGACCCCAGTCGCCGGCGACGCCGATCTTCGGCGCACCCGCGGCGCCGGTGGCGTGGCAGGCGGCGCAGACGGCCGTGTAGACGGCATTACCGGCTTGCAGGACCTTCGGCGCGTTGACGTCGCGCAGCGTAAAACCTTCTTCGGCGACCGGGCGCAAACGCTGGGCGACCGCTTCCGGACCCAGGCTGTTGGTGCCGGCGCCTTCCAGCTTCTCGTTAGTGACGAAGGAGACCAGCAGGATGATGCCGATCACGATTACCAGGAAGAAGCCTGCGACCACCCCGATCAGTTGCTTGGGTGTCCGGATAAACGATTGTTCATTGTGTGCGTCGCTCATGATTTCCTTAATACGATTAAAAAAACCTGCTATCCGGCGTGTGTTCTTCCTGCATGACTTTTTGGAAAGGCCGCCAATCGGCGATTATAGTCTCAAAAGATGCCCCATGGCACATGGCTCGTTTGCAAGTTCTACTTTCCATGGACGGGGGCCGCGAAAGAATGTATCCTTCGCATCGCTCAGGCGTTTCTTTTCAGGATGCCCGACGCGTTACCCCGTGCGGCTGTAGCTCAGTGGATAGAGTATTGGCCTCCGAAGCCAAGGGTCGCTGGTTCGATCCCAGCCAGCCGCACCACCCCGCGCCAGGCTCCCTGGTGCGACATACGACACATTCCCCTTCCTGTATTCCTCTGGTACCCGACGCGCTTGCGGCGCGGTAGCGGCACCTTCACGTCTATATCGGCAACAAGCAGATAAACACATCCCGGGCGGTCGAATATTTTATTTAGCTTTTGTTACTATCGGCACACTATAATCAGTGTCGAACCCAGCCGAATAAATTATCAAAAAATTAAGTCAAGGATACCGCCCGACATGCAAGCCATGAGCATCGAGACGCCGACCGAGGAGCGTCGCCATGAAAGTTCGGTTGCCTCCAGCACTTACCGCCTGATCGCCGTCACCATTTGCGTCCTTACCGCGCTGTCCTTCTTTTTCCTGCCGCTGCCGACCTTCCAGTGGTTTTCCGATTATTGGGAACATGCTTCGGCGCTCCGGGTACTGTCGGAAAACCTGGTTGCCCCGACCAATCCCCATTACGCGACCTACGATCCCGACCGCCAGTTCATACCGCTGTTCGTCGCCCTCGGCTACCTGATGCACGTTACGGGCATTGCGGTGACGACCGCGATCGCGATCGGCGCCGTACTGACCACCGTCCTGTTTTGCATCGGCGTCAGAATGTTTGCACGCGCCTATTTTCGGCACGCCTGGGCACCAACGATCCTGATGGCCGTGTTGTTATGCGCCTGGGGCACCCCATGGGTATGGACGGGATTCTATGAGTTGCGTGCCATTTTTTATAACAATTACTATCCGGCGACTTTCGTCCTGTCCCTTACCTTCATTACCTGGGGTGTCGTTGTCCGGGCGCTGAACGAGGGTGCGGTCCGAACATCCGACTGGTTAACCCTGCCGTTCCTGGCTGCCTTGATGTTCGTTTCCCATCAGCTGGGCGGCCTGTTTGCCCTCGGTGGTTCGGCTTTATTCCTGTTATTTGCGCCCGCGAGTTCGCTCAGGAACCGCATCACCATCTTCCTGCTGCTGGCGGCCGGGCTCGTGGTCACCTGGTGGTGGCCCTATTTCAATCCGATCGAACTGACGTATTACGGTGCCGGGGACAAGGAAAACGGTGGCGCTGCCGACTTCTACAACGCCCTGAAGGTCATGCTGCTGGTCGGCCCGGCCTGGTTTGGCATACCGGTTTTAGTCGGAATGGCGCGAAAGCGCATGCACCTCGAGCTGGTCGTCGGATTTGGGGCTGTTTTCGGCGCCTATCTGTTTGGCGGTTTGATAGGGCATCCAGTCGCACACCGGTTCTTGTCGTATGCGGTGATTTATCTGCACCTGCCGATCGTGTGGGCGCTGCTGTCGACCGTCCCTGCCCAGGCCACCTGGCCGCGCATGTCGGCATTGCGAAGCGATCGCAGAACCCGCAACCTCTGGACCGTCTTTATCGTTTGCGTCGCGCTGCAAATCGCATTCTGCGCAGTCGATTTTGTACGCCCGGCCTACGAGCGGGTCAGCGGCAAGTCTTTCGGATCCTACCCGAGCCAGAACGTATTGCCGGAACTGGGCAAGGTCACCGAAAAACTGCCGGATAATGCGGTGATGTTCGCTTCGTTCGACCCCGCCCTCGCCATCACGGCGCTCAAGGGCAAGGTCATTGCACGCCCGCGGCCGCAGTTGATGATCGCCGACGGCGCCGAGCGGAGTAAAGACAACGCCCGTTTCTTTTCACTCGGCACGCCGCAAGCCGAACGCCGCACACTGATCCGCAAGTATGGCGCAACCTATATCCTGATCAGGAAAGAGAATGTGTCGAAGCAGTTAACGGAAGAGCTGGAAACGCTTGGGGAAGTGGTGCCGCATTCGGGTAGCCTGGTCCTGATCAAACTCGATAACGCAAAGGCCCCGGGATAGGCAGCCCGGCCGGGCTGCTATCCGGTCCGCGGCAGTGGACCAATTCGAAGAAAATCAGGCGCGGCCGATAACGGCCACCATCTCCGGCGCGACCGAGGCTGCGGACCAGTCGCGGGGCATCTTCATCTTCCACGCGGCATAAGCGCAAAGCGGGCGCGATCGGAACAGGCTGCGCGCCTGGTCACGCTGTGCGCTAATCCACAGGTTGACGAGCTCGTGCGTTGTCGCTGGAAGCAGGTGGGGCGCAAGCCGCTTGACTGCAAGATGCTCGCGCACGGCGCGGTTCTCCAGGACGCCCTGTGCCTGGCGCAGGGTGCGTTTCCATTGCGAGACGACATTGCGATACGTGAGCTTCTCGATCCCCCGCACTTTCCATACTGCGTTTGGCTCGACCAGGATGCGCCGGGTGTCCCAGCTGTTGGTCGCCGAGTCCAGCCCGAACATGAGCAGGGCGCCGATCAGGGAGTCGGTCCGGTACAGCCCCAGGGGCAGGCGGAATCCGGAGGCGCGCAATTTTTCCATTGCATGCGCGCGGATCACGTTCAGGTTCCCGTGGAATCCGCCTTCCCGCAGCATCTGGGCACGCAGGCGCGCTGCCGATCTTCCACTCGTGGGCACACCGGTTGCGCCCCATGCGGCCTCAGAAGCCATCAGCCCGCTCGCGAGCGCGTTCAGGGCCTGGTCGTCGACCTCGACATAGCCATCGAGGAAAAATGCATTGCCTTCGCCGGGCCAGATATGGTGCAGGTATTCGTTCCAGGCATGGGCCTTGTCGCCCTGTTTGATATTCCAGATCCGCAGCGTGCATTCCGGCGAAGGGCTAAAAGGAAGCTGTGCCACCTCACGTGCAAGCTGGGCATTGCCGTTCACCAGGACGTCGATGACTGCGGTGCTGCCCTTGACGGCACGGATCACCGAATCGATGCAGTTTTTAAGGGTCGACACATCCTCGCGTGAAGCGATGATGGCGATAGCGCGCGGCTCAATAATCATGGGAACGACCTAAGCGAAAAAGCATATTGTAGTGCTAATTTCTTGACAAAACGAAATCATCGCAGGCGGCAGCACGGCTTGCCGGTCCGCCGCGAATCGTTGTCAGGTCAAAGTTATAGCGTGATGTAGCGCCGCAGGCGTCCGCCGAGGCTGTTCGCTACGCCCAGCGGCAAGCGTTGCCAGGCGCTTTCGATCAGCGGTCGCAAGGACGAGCCGGCGCCGCCTGCCGCCGCCGGCGCTGCGATCGCCGCCACGCCTTGCGCATCCCACTCGCGCCAGTCGAGCGCCACCGGCAGCGCGCCCCACTGCTTCTTGAATTTATAGGTGCCCTCGCCGAACGTCGAGCGGCCGAAGTCGAACACGCGCACGCCGGTCTCGCACAGGTGCGACTGGATCGTCCAGTACAGGAGCATGTTCGGCGCCAGCGAGTTGTACTCGGCCAGCGTCGAGGCCCAGGGAATGACGGCATTTTGTCCGCACAGCAGCACCCAGCCGGCGCCGACCGCCTTGCCTTCGTGGCGCACGACGACCATGAACATGTCGTCCGCCGCGCCGTAATGGCGGTGAATGGCGTCGAACCAGGCGCGGCTGTGCGGGGGACTGCCCAACCGGCGCATGTTGCGGCTGTACACATCGTAAAACTCGCCGACCGCGGTGGAACTGCTTACCACTTCCGACGTCAAACCATTTTTTTCCGCCTTGCGCACCTGGCTGCGCAGCTTGGGTGGATACGATTGCATCAGCGCCGCCGCGCTGTCGGGCAGGTCCAACAGCATGCGCACCTTGCGGCCCTCGAGCGCGCTGTCCTCTTCCGTACCCGACGCCGAGCAGCGCAATTCGAGTCCCGCCGCGCCTGCGGTACCCAGGTCGCGCCGGGCACGCGTCATCAAGGCGTCGTTGACTGCGCCGGAAACGGCCAGCGGCCCGCCGAGGTCGCAAAACGGCAAGGAAATCCAGCGCGGGCGCGACAGGGGACGGGCAACTTCGCACAGCGGCAGCATCCCGGCCAGTTCCGCTCCCTGTTTCGCCACCAATACCTTGCCGGGATGACCGTAGGCGTCGGCAACCGCGCGGCGCCAGGCGGACAGTTGGTAGGCGTTGCCTTCCGGGTGGCTGCGCACGAGCGTGTCGAGCGCATCGTTGCCGGAGGCGCCGTTGTCGAGGTAGGAGAATATAAGGTCGTTCAAGCGCTGCTCCTGCGGTGGCGATCGGTCTTTACTCCGATGCATGATGGGACGCGCAAGATTGTAAACGATCGACAACATTTTCCATGTTGTTGTTCCAAATGTGTGCAGCGCGCACGATTCATTTTCTTACGGAACTTGTCAGACAGAAAATGCTATATTGCACAGTGTCATACGAACGGTGCGGCGTTTCTGGTATGCGAAGCGCCTGTGTTCCCTGTTCAAACAGGGGGCGGCCAGCCTGGCCAGCTGCAGAGAGCAAAAAAACAACAAAAATTTACGGATGCAAATACAACACCACTTTTGCACACCTGTTGTTGGTCCCGTACAAACTTCTGTGCTGTGTTGAGCGCCTCTACATCCCATGCTATATTAAATATTGGCATAATAGCAAAATTTTATTCGATATCGGAAGCTGATAATGAAAGCAGATCAGGTCGTTGCAGTAGTAGGACTGGGTTACGTCGGGTTACCGCTCGCAGTGGAGTTTGGCAAGAAAGTACGGACGATCGGTTTCGACCTGTCGGCGTCGAAAATCGAGAACTACAAAAAATTCATTGACCCGACCGGTGAAGTCTCGACCGAGCAGTTGCAGGCGGCGCGTCAGCTGGAAGTGACGACCGACCCGGCGGCGCTGGCGCAGGCGGACTATGTCATCGTGGCCGTGCCGACCCCGGTCGACATCGCGCACAACCCGGACTTCACGCCACTGATCGGCGCCAGCACCACGGTCGGCAAGAACCTCAAAAAGGGCGCCATCGTCATCTTCGAATCGACCGTCTATCCAGGCGCCACCGAAGAAATCTGCATCCCGCTGCTGGAAAAGCATTCGGGCACGAAGTGGCTGCAGGACTTCCACGTCGGCTTCTCGCCGGAGCGCATCAATCCGGGCGACAAGGAACACACGCTGACGACGATCCTGAAAGTGGTCTCGGGCGACGACGCCGCCACCCTGGAAAGCGTTGCCCAGCTGTATGAGTCGGTGATCACCGCCGGCGTGCACCGCGCCTCGAGCATCAAGGTGGCCGAAGCGGCGAAGGTCATCGAAAACACCCAGCGCGACCTGAACATCGCCCTGATGAACGAACTGGCGCTGATCTTCGACAAGATCGGCATCGATACGCTGGAGGTGCTGAAAGCTGCCGGCACCAAGTGGAACTTTTTACCGTTCCGCCCGGGCCTGGTCGGCGGCCACTGCATCGGCGTCGATCCCTACTACCTGACCCACAAGGCCGAGATGGTGGGCTATCACCCGCAAGTCATCCTGGCGGGCCGCCGCATCAACGACGGCATGGCCAAGTTCGTGGCCGAGAAAACCGTGAAATCGATGATTTCGTCGGGCTTCCAGATCAAGGGCGCCAAGGTCAACGTGATCGGCCTGACGTTTAAAGAAAACTGCCCGGACCTGCGCAATTCGAAAGTGGCCGACATCGTCCATGAGCTGCAAAGCTACGGCGTCGACGTCCACGTGTACGACCCGATGGCCGACGCCGGCGAAGCCGAGCACGAATACGGCATCAAGCTCGAAAGCTGGGACAGCCTGCCGAAGGCCGATGCCCTGATCGCCGCCGTGCCGCACAAGGAAGTGCTGGCGATGTCGCTGACCGACTTCCAGTCCAAGCTGAACGACGGCGGCTGCTTCATTGACGTCAAGTCACAATTCGACGAAAAAGCCATCCGCGAGGCTGGCTACTGCGTCTGGCGCCTGTAAAAGTTGCACGGGCCGAGCCGCCGCGCCACCGCGGCGGCTTTGTGCGTTCAGCACCGTCCGAACTGCGCGACGTGCATTAACAAGAAAGTGTTGTGAATACTGTGAATAAGATTCAAGACCTCAGGCAGCAGCTGGGCCAGCAAAGCCATCAGTGGCTGGTTACCGGCGCGGCCGGCTTCATCGGCTCGAACCTGGTCGAGGCCTTGCTCAAGCTCGGCCAACGTGTGACCGGACTCGACAATTTCGCCACCGGGCATCGGCATAACTTGGAGCAGGTGAAAGAATCTGTCACGGAAGGCGCCTGGATGAAATTTAATTTCATCGAAGGCGATATCCGCGTCCCGGCCGATTGCGCGCGCGCCTGCGCCGGCGTCGATTTTGTGCTGCACCAGGCCGCCCTCGGTTCGGTCTCGCGCTCGATCGACGACCCGATCACGACCAACGAGACCAATGTCACCGGTTTCCTGAACATGCTGGTCGCTGCGCGCGATGCCAAGGTGCGCCGCTTCGTCTACGCCGCATCGAGCTCGACCTACGGCGACCATCCGGCCTTGCCGAAAGTCGAGGACGTGATCGGCAGTCCCCTGTCGCCGTATGCCGTGACCAAGTATGTCAACGAGCTGTATGCGAACGTGTTCGGCCGTACCTACGGCATGGAATCGATCGGGCTGCGCTACTTCAACGTGTTTGGTCCGCGCCAGGATCCGCACGGCGCCTACGCCGCCGTGATCCCGCTGTGGGTCGCCGCGCTGATCCGCAACCAGCCGGTACGCATCAACGGCGACGGCGAAACCAGCCGCGATTTCTGCTTCATCGAGAATGTCGTGCAAGCGAACCTGCTGGCGGCAATGGCAGGGCCGGAAGCGGCGAACCAGGTCTACAACGTCGCGCTCAACGAACGTACCAGCCTGAACGGCCTGTACGCGATGATGCGCGACCTGCTGCGCGAGCGCTTCCCGCATGTGGACGCGCACCAGCCGGAGTATGTCGGCTTCCGCCGTGGCGACGTGCGCCACTCGCAAGCCGACATCGGCAAGGCCGCCGCGCTGCTGGGCTATGCGCCCACGCACCGGATCGGCGAAGGCCTGCGCCAGGCCATGGATTGGTATGTCAACGACCTGCTGGTGCAGACGCCCCAGGTGGCATCCAGGTAAGTGAAAAGAATCGGAGGCTGACGTGTTCAGGATTTCAAACCATTACGTGTCGAAGATCGTATCCGTGCTGCTGCTCGTGGAAGTGCTGGTGCTGCTCGGCGCCGCCTACGCGGGCGCGGCGCTGCGCTACATGGAAGTCGGCACCACGGTGACGATTCCATCGCTCGACCATTTCTTCACCTCGGCCGTCGCGTTCGCGCTGGCCATCGTGTTCAGCATGAGCGCCATGGGGATGTACCAGCTCGATTTCGAAGAAGGCCTGCGCCACCCGTTCCTGATGAAGCTGATGCCTTCGTTCGTGATGGGCTTCCTGATCCTGACCCTCGTGTTCTACATCGAGCCCGACCTGGCCTTCGGCCGCAGCATCCTGTTGATCGTGTTCGCGCTGGCGGCGGTCGGCATCTTCGTTGCGCGCATGGTCTTCTTCAAGACCTCGGAAGCACGCTTCCTGCAGTCGCGCATCATGTTCCTGGGCGGCGGTCCGCTGGCCAAGGAATGCTGCGAACTGGCCGAACGGGCCAACCGCTACCACCGCTACGACGTTGCCGGCTTCATCCCGGCGCCGGGCGAGGAACTCTGCGTCACCCAGTCGGAACTGCTGAAAATGCGCGATGGCGATTCGCTGGTCAAACTGGCGCGCCAGTACAACGTGTCGGAAATCGTGGTCTCGGTGCAGAACCGGCGCGGCGGCTTCCCGATCAAGGAACTGCTCGACTGCAAGCTGCAAGGTTTGAAGGTCACCGACGCCGCCACCTTCTTCGAGCGCGAAACCTGCCAGATCCGGGTCGATTCGATCCAGCCGAGCTGGCTCGTCTTTGGCGGCGGTTTCGACCAGAGTTTCATCCGCATCTTCATGAAGCGCGCCTTCGACCTGGTCTGCAGCACGATCATCCTGGCATTGACCTTCCCGCTAATGCTGCTGGCCGCGCTGGCGGTCTGGTTCGAGGACCGCGGTCCGGTGTTCTATTCGCAGGAACGGGTCGGCAAGGACGGTAAGAGCTTCTTCGTGCACAAGTTCCGCAGCATGCGCGCCGACGCCGAAAAGAGCGGCAAGCCGCAATGGGCCGCGCAGAACGATCCGCGCGTCACCCGCGTCGGCAACTTCATGCGCAAGACCCGTATCGACGAGCTGCCGCAGATCCTGAACGTGTTCAAGGGCGAGATGTCCTTCGTCGGCCCGCGCCCGGAGCGTCCCTACTTTGTCGAGCAGCTGATCGAAGTGGTCCCGTACTACAATGTCCGCCACAGTATCAAGCCAGGCATCACCGGCTGGGCGCAAGTGCGCTACGGCTACGGTTCCTCGGCCGAGGATGCGCTGCAAAAGCTGCAGTACGACTTGTACTACGTGAAGAACAACAGCCTGTTCCTCGACTTCCTGGTGCTTATTAACACGTTGAAGGTCGTGCTATTCCGCAGCGGCCGCTGAGGAAAGCGAGATCAACCTACTGCGCGTCGGATTGTCGGCCTGCGCCGCCAAGGCGATAGCCCGCTGTGCCTCCGTACAGCTGCGCTTCCCGGACGACACTCCTTCGGCTCGCTACGGTTTCTCGCGCTTTCCGAGACTCCACGGCGGGACGCCGATAATGACTTGCCCGGCTTCTCTACATGGATAGTGTTTCCCTGACCAGTATCGCCACCTACAGCTACGGCCTCGCGGCCGTCGGCTTCCTGCTGCTGGGCGTGCCGCTCCTGACGAGCTGGCGCGGGCGGGCGCACGGGCCGCTGCTGGTGGCCGCTTGCCTGGCATCGAGCTTCTGGGCCGCCTCGCTGGCCTGGGCCGCCACCGACCTCCTGATGTGGACCAGCCTCTCGAACGGCTTCGAGGTGGCGAGGAATGCCGTCTGGTCGCTGTTCCTGGTCGTC
Source organism: Telluria sp. AIW5 (assembly GCF_056680575.1). Classification (NCBI taxonomy): domain Bacteria; kingdom Pseudomonadati; phylum Pseudomonadota; class Betaproteobacteria; order Burkholderiales; family Oxalobacteraceae; genus Telluria; species Telluria sp. AIW5. Next base: position 964,982 of record NZ_CM155289.1, read on the forward strand.
CTGCTGGGCGACTGGCGCCAGCCCGGCAGCCGCCTGCCCCTCAAGCTGCGTCCGGCCCTGTTCGCGGCGGCCATCTGCTACCTGCTCGCGCTGACCGCGGCCTGTCTCGGTTACTGGGACCTGGCCCTGTTGGACAGCGTGCTGCCGGTGACGGTGCGCGTGGTGCAGGCAGTCGGCGGCATGCTGCTGGTGGAGCAGGCCTACCGCAACAAGACGACGCAGGAACGCTGGGCGATCAAATTCGCCTGCCTCGGCATCGGCGGCATGTTCGCCTATGACTTTTATTTGTACAGCCACGCGATGCTGTTCCGCGAAGTCGACCCCGACATCTGGGCCGCGCGCGGCATCATCAATGCGCTGACGGTGCCGCTGCTGGCGCTGTCGATGCGCCGCGCCAAATCCTGGCGCTCGCCGCTGGCCGTGTCGCGCCGCGCGATGTTCCACTCGGCCGCGCTGTTCGGCTCGGCCATCTACCTGCTGGCGATGGGCTCGGCCGGCTACTACCTGCGCTATTTCGGCGGCAGCTGGGGCACGGTGATGCAGGTGACCTTCCTGTTCGGCGCGCTGCTGCTGCTGGCCGGGATCCTGTTCTCGGGCACCTTCCGCGCCTGGCTCAAGGTCTTCATCAGCAAGCATTTCTACAGCTACGGCTACGACTACCGCGAAGAGTGGATGCGTTTTACGCGCACCCTGTCCGAGGCCGGCCCGCACCTGGGCGCGCGCACCGTGCAGGCCGTGGCGGCGCTGGTCGAAAGCCCGGGCGGGGCGCTCTGGCAACGGCGCGATGGGGGCCAAGGCAGCGGCCGCTTCGAGCCGGTCGCGAGCTGGGAAGTGCCGCTGCCGGACGTGGCTGAGCCGGGCGACTCGGCCTTGTGCCGTTTCCTCGAATCGACCCAGTGGGTGATCGACCTCGACGAATACGCGGACGACCCGGCAAAATACGAGGGCCTGGTGCTGCCGGAATGGCTGCGCACCTTCCCGCGCGGCTGGCTGGTGGTGCCGCTGATGATGGGGACGAAACTGTTCGGCTTTGTCGTGCTGCATACCGCGCGCAGCCGCGTGAAACTGAACTGGGAAGTGCTGGATTTGCTGGAGATCGCCGGCAGCCAGGCCGCCAGCTATCTCGCCCAGCAGGACGCGGCCGACGAACTGATGACGGCGCGCCAGTTCGAGTCCTTCAACCGGATGTCGACCTTTGTCGTGCATGACCTGAAAAACCTGGTCTCGCAACTGTCCCTGATGAACGCGAACGCCGAGAAGCACAAGCACAACCCCGAGTTCCAGGCCGACATGCTGGAAACGGTGTCGCTCTCGGTGCAAAAGATGCGCCTGATGCTGCAAAAGCTCTCGCGCATCGACGTCGAGGAAAAGCCGGTGCCGCTGGCAATCGACCAGGTCGTGCGCCAGGCGGTAGCGAACAAGGCGGCCTTCGAGCCGCGTCCGCAGCTGGACGTGCGCGATACCGGCCTGCGCGTGCTGGCCGACCGCGAGCGCCTCGAGCGCGTCGTCGGCCACCTGATCCAGAACGCGATCGAAGCGACGCCGAAAGAAGGCAGCGTCACCATCGCTTTGCACCAGGAAGGCGATGCGGTGCGTATCGAGATCACCGATACCGGCGAAGGAATGAGCGAAGATTTTATTCGCGAGCGCCTGTTCAAGCCTTTCGAGTCGACCAAGTCGGCCGGCATGGGCATCGGCGTGTTCGAGAGCCGCGAATACATCAATGAGCTGGGCGGGCGCCTGGAAGTATCCAGCAGGCCCGCGCACGGCACCACTTTCAAAGTCATCCTGCCCCTGTACCAGCAGGATGCGCTGCTCGTCGACCGTGCAGCCTGACCCGAGGATTTACCACTGTGACCCAGACCAAACAGAAACTCCTGATCATTGAAGACGACCCCGGCCTGCAAAAGCAGCTGAAGTGGAGCCTCGATGCCTATGACGTCGCCGTCGCCGGCGACCGCGAAGCGGCATTGGCGCAAATCCGCCGCCACGAGCCGGCGGTGGTGACGATGGACCTCGGCCTGCCGCCCGACCCGGACGGCTCGACCGAGGGCCTGGCGACCCTGCAGCAGATCCTGGCGCTGGCGCCGGACACGCGCGTGATCGTCCTGACCGGCAACCAGGACCATGCGAACGCGGTGAAGGCGATCGGCCTCGGTGCGTACGACTTCCACCAGAAGCCCTGCGACCCCGAGGTGCTGAACCTGGTGATCCAGCGCGCCTTCTTCCTGCACGAACTGCAGCAGGAAAACCGCCGCATGCAGCAGCAACAGGCCGATTCGCCGATGGCCGGCGTGATCTCGCGCGCACCCTCCATGCTCAAAATCTGCCGCAACGTCGAAAAGGTCGCCCCGACCTCGGCCTCGGTGATGCTGCTGGGCGAATCGGGCACCGGCAAGGAGGTGCTGGCGCGCGCCGTGCACGCGCTGTCGCCCCGTGCCAAAGAGCGCTTCATGGCGATCAACTGCGCGGCGATTCCCGAAAACCTGCTGGAAAGCGAATTGTTCGGCTACGAAAAGGGCGCGTTCACGGGCGCGGCCAAGCAGACCAAGGGCAAAGTCGAACTGGCCCATGGCGGCACCTTCTTCCTCGACGAAGTCGGCGATTTGCCGATGCCGCTGCAGGCGAAACTGCTGCGCTTCCTGCAAGAGCGCGTGATCGAGCGTATCGGCGGCCACGAAGAAATCCCGGTCGACGTGCGCATCGTCTGCGCGACCCACCAGAAACTGAAGGAACTGTGCGCCACCGGCCGCTTCCGCGAGGATTTATATTACCGCCTGTCCGAGATCGTGGTGACGATTCCGCCGCTGCGCGAACGCGAAGGCGACGCCGCGCTGCTGGCCCACCATTTTAAAAACAAGTTCTGCGCCCAGGAAGCGCGCCAGGCGCTGCACTTCGCGCCGGATGCGATCGCCGCCATCGAGGCTTATCCTTGGCCGGGCAACGTGCGCGAGATGGAAAACTACATCAAGCGCGCGGTCATCATGGCCGATGGGAACACGATCGTCGCGGAAGACCTCGGGCTGCCGGGCGAAGGCCTGGAGGAGGAACCGATCAACCTGCGGCAAGTGCGCGACGAGGCCGAGTACAAGGCCATCGTGAAAGCGCTGGCGCGGGTCGACGGCAACATCGTCAAGGCGTCCGAGATCCTCGGCATCAGCCGCCCGACCATGTATGACCTGATGAGCCGCCACAACATCAAGACCACCGCATGAAGCTGTTCACGGTGCTGGCCGTACCGCTGGTACTGGCGGCAGCGGCCGGCGCCGCCGGCCTGGCTTATCTGCAGTCCGAGGGTGTCACGCCGCGTGCGCTGGCCCCTTACATCCTCAAGCGCACGAGCGGCCACAACCCCGTGATCGAAGGCGCGGGCCGTTTTACTTCAGCCACCTTGCTCGAGCTCGACCGCGGGCAGGCGGCAGCGTATTCCCTGCCGCCGCTGACCCTGGGCGCCCAGCCGGAAAGCCCGCCGGCCTCGCCGGGACGCGAGCGGCTGGTTGCCTCGATCGAGGAAGCGCGGCGGGCGATGGCCGATGCCGTACCGGGCGATGTCATCACCTTGCTGCCCGGAGAGTACGCGCTTCGCGCCACCGTCTACGCGAGTCGGCCCGGCACGGCGGCGGCCCCGATCGTCGTGCGCGCGGCGCGCCCGGGCACGGTGTCCATCGCCGTCGCCACCGGCGAAGGGTTCACGGTGACGGCGCCGTACTGGCGTTTCGAAAACCTGGGCCTGCGCGGCGCCTGCGACCAGGACGACTACTGCAACCACGCTTTCCACGTGGTCGGCAAGGCCCACCATTTCGTCGCTCGCAACAACACGATCCGCGACTTCAACGCCCATTTCAAAATCAACGGCGAGGGCGGCACCTTTCCAGATGCCGGCCTGATCGAAGCGAACACCCTGGGCAACGGGGCGCCCCGTAAAACCTCGCACCCGGTCACGCCGATCGACCTCGTCGCGGCCAGCGACTGGATGATTCGCGGCAACCTGATCCACGACTTCGTCAAGGCCTGGGGCGACCGCACCAGCTATGGAGCGTTTGCCAAGGGCGCCGCCGAGCGCACCGTGTTCGAGCGCAACGTGGTGCTGTGCGAAGCGGCGCTCAGCGGGCAGCCCGGCCAGCGCATCGGCCTGTCCTTTGGCGGCGGCGGCAGCGGCAAACCGTATTGCCGCGACAGGCGCTGCATCACCGAACACGATGGCGGCATCATGCGCGCCAACCTGGTGGCCGGCTGTTCGGATGTCGGCATTTACATCAACAGCGCGGCCGGCACCCGGCTGGTCGACAACACGGTGCTTGATACGGCCGGGGTGCAGGTGCGCTTCCCGACCAGCAGCGCCACGTTTGACGGCAACCTGGTCGACGGGCCCCTGCGCCCGGACGAGGGCGGCGTGCTGCGCGCGGGGGACGACCTGCACACACCGGTCTGGCAGCTCTATCTCGGGCGCCATCCGCAGCGTGGCCTGTTCGCCGATCCGGCGCTCTTCGATTTGCGCTGGCGCGGCGATGCACCACGGCGCGACGCGGGAACGCCGGCGGTCGGCCTGTGCGAGCGAGAGCGTGGCCGGCAGCGAGCCTTCGGTGCCTTCGACGATTTCGCAAAATGCCTGCGTAAGTGAAAGTCTCTTTGGACCTTTAAGTTACTTGGGCGAATCGCGAAGCAGATAACGCGTCAGCGCTTGGGCTGGGCGCCACACAACTGGAATCTTGCTAAGGTGATCTAACTTCTTGATGTATTTGGAGCGCTTCATCGCAATTGAAATCTGATCGGCGATGTCATGACGATTCCGCTCAACCGAGGTGCGATGCAGACTGATGAAGAATTTCTCATCAAGGTCATGGCTGATGTATATCCTGGAGATTCGCTTAACGTCAAAAGTCGATCGATCGAACAAAGTTGCATCGTCGAGCTTCCCAAACAAGTCAAGCGCGATCATCGTCCGATAGCACTTTTCGCAGCGTCCGCAGTTTCGATGGTCCTGGCCTTTCGAGTCAGCGCCCCGGTAGCAAACGTGAAGTTCACTTAAGGCCTTTTTGTCGCCAGACAAATACCCAATCTTCTCGGTCCGTGTGTACGCGGTTCCTTCGTGCACAATTTTCGTATGAACGGTAGAAAAGAGCGGGTCCGAGAGAGGATGCGAACCCCAAGGGTCCAAGCAGGTATAGTCGTAAGAAGCGGGGATCAAAACCTCATGGAAATGATGTTCGAACATAAGGGCGACTGCAGCCAGAGCTGGACCATGGGAAATTAGTTCCCAATGCGCTTTTTGCCAACGGGTTTCCCGAATATTGGTTACCACCGGTATAAATGTAGCGTCATAGTGCTTGGCCATTCCCGCAAGCCGAGTACAGTGTTGTGCGAACTCTTCAGTTTTGGAAACGGGCATATCGAAACCTTGCACCGTTATCCAATGTTTTACATCCGGCCGACGCAACACCGTAAAGGTCGAATCAACGCCGGCTGAAAAGAACGATGCCATCGTGCGATTCTGAACGGGCACAGCTTGGAGTGGCCCAGTAGCGATGCCAACTATCCGCATCTCTTTTCGCCACTGCTTCCACAGCCGCATGATGCTTTCGGCACCGCGAAGTAGCGCTGGATCTACTGGGAGCGGAATGCTGAGGTCTTCCCCAAGTGTGGCCGCAATCGGCAGCAGAATCGCCAGCCATGGATTGCCGCTTGAAGACGGCTCATACGATTCAGGTAACTCAAACCAATAATCTTCAACCACCCCATCGTTGTACTCAACGACACCTGTTACACGCACCATCCCGTTTGGCTGTGTACTCTTCAATATGCGAATTAATTGCACTTGTAATTCCTAATCACGTTTTTATTGAAACCAATATATCATATGGGAAGCGCGCGGCGATATGACGTTGTGGTTGGTTAATGTCTGTTAACGCTTATTTAGAACGCGGCCGCCTGCTCTACTTTCAGGGAAGGACGGGTGCCGTCAGGATGCGCGCAGGTATGTCAAAGAGACCCGGTACTTTACATACACGCTGGCGTGTATCAAGCACCGGGCCGGATGTTCTGGTTGGTGCGGAACAAATTGTCCGGATCGTAGTGCGCCTTGATCTGCTTGAGCCTGGCGTAGTTCGGGCCGTAGGCTTCGGCGATCCGGTCGACTTCATCCTCGTTCAGGAAATTGATGTAGACGCTGCCCGCGGCATGGGGCGCCGCCGTCTTGAAAAATTCGCGCGCCCAAGCCAGGCAGGCGGCATCCTCGGACGGCTCGTTCCAGCGGGTGTGCACGTTCATCGCGTACAGGGCGGCGCGGTGCGGATAGGCCGTCTCGTCCGGCGCACGGGTATTCGCCGCGCCGCCGAGCAGGCCGAGGAAAATCTCGCTTTGCGGGGAGGGCAGCCTGCCGGCGTAGTCGATCACGACGTCGATGGCGGCGTCGGACAGCGTATTGAAATTGTGCGACTTCCAGTAATTGCGCGCCGGCGGCACCAGTAAAGGATCGAAGGCCTGCTGCCAGGCGCTATAGGGCACGGCGCCCACGTGTTCGCCGACCGGGGTGCCGAAGCCGCGCACGGTGTCGATGGCGCCCTGCACCTGTTCGGGCGGCAGCGGCGAAAAAAAGGCGAGGGCGATGATGCCGGTGCCATGCACCGATTCGGGCAGGAAGGGCAGCGGCGGGGCGCCGCGCAACACGGCCCAGACCGACACATTCTCGTCCATCGCTTCGACATAGTCGCGGTAGTTGCGCAGCAGCGTACCCGCCTGCGCAAACGGAAAGACGATCAGGCCGGCGGTGACCAGCGGGCCGACCTGGTGCAGGGCGAATTCGAAGCTGGTGACGACTCCGAAATTGCCGCCGCCGCCGCGGATCGCCCAGAACAGGTCAGGGTGATTGTCGCTATCGATATGGAGCCGCTCTCCGCTGGCGGTGACGATGTCGGCCGAGACCAGGTTGTCGATGGCGAGACCGTGCTTGCGCGTCAGCCAGCCGAAGCCGCCGCCCAGCGTCAGGCCGCCGACGCCGGTGGTCGAGTTGATGCCGAGCGGCGTCGCCAGCCCGTACGCCTGCGCCTCGTGGTCGAGGTCGCGCAGCAGCGCACCGCCCTCGACCCAGGCGCGCATCCTGTGCGGCGCCACCTGCACCGAGCGCATCGCCGAGAGGTCGATCACCAGGCCGTCGTTGACCAGCGCGCTGCCGGCGATGTTGTGGCCGCCGCCGCGCACCGCCAGCGGCAAGCCGTTATTGCGGGCGAAGTCGACCGCGGTTCGCACGTCGGCCGCCCCGGCGCAGCGCACGATCAGCGCCGGGCGCTTGTCGATCATCGCATTCCACACCATGCGCGACTGGTCATACGCCGGGTCGCCCGGCAGCAGCACGGTACCCCCGAGGCCGCGCCCGAATTCTTCGATATCGATTCCCCCTACGGTGTCCATCACGTACCTCGCATCCGTTCGTTGACGATTATTTCAGGATAGGGAGGCGAGGGAGATATACAAGCGGAGTCGGCGCCGCCACCGCTGGATGGCGGCGCGTGCGGCACAGCGGACGGGCGCTTGCCTGCGAGGTGCCACTGGAGTGCCGCTGCGCTGATGCTGCGCTTTACGACAGCGGCCGGGCGGCCAGCTGTTCGGGTGTCGAATAGACCGTGATATCGTCGGCGGCGAGACGCTGCAGATGGTCGAAGAAGCCTTGCGCCGGGATGAACCATGCCTGCGCATCGCCGATCTTGCCGTTCACGCGCAGCCCGGAGCGCTCGAATTCCTGGCGATAACACTCGCGCAAATCCTCGCGTGCCGCGTAGTCGATCCGGCGCGCCGCGACCGCGGGTGCGAAAGGACGCACCGGCACCTCCCAGCGCCGGCCTGCCCGGTCCAGGCAGGGCAGGCGATAGCTGCGCTCGTCCCAGACCGCTACCGGGAACGCATCGCCGAGCGCATCCTCGAGGACGTGGTAGAAGGTCACCGGTCCCATCGACACACCGAGTCCCAGCACCTTGGCCCCCGCGATGCCGATGAAGCGCTGCCAGGGCGAGCCATAGCCGAAGGCCGAGGGCGCCTAGTGATGGGCCTCGGTTAGGTCGTGCGCATCACGTCGGAGCCCGATACCTGCGCAAATTCGTAGCGAGTACGTTGTTGGCAGCGTGTCTTAAGCGTGGCCTTGCGACTAGCGCAACTGCCTACGGTTCGCTGCGCGAACTACGGCGACGCGGCCGTGCAGAGGAAGGGCCTCAAGCGCGCCAGAATCTTTACGAAGAGATAAAAAAAACTTAAATAGGCTAAAAATTAACAGTTGCCATTTGGAAATTTTACAAACCGTTGCATCGCATCCTGAAATTTCTACATAAATGATAAAAAAAAATGTACTCGCGAATATGTAGGTGTAATAATTCCGTGTCATTAAGGAAACATCATACTGAAGATAGAAATGACTAATTTAATAAGGGACACTGTGTACTGCAACCAAGGGCCCTTGGTGGTCGATCTCGACGGCACGCTCACGCCGATTGACACTTTAGTCGAATCGATCGTGTCCATCCTCAAACGCAATCCTCTGGAATTCTTCCGCTTGCTGTATTGGTTGATGAGCCAACGATGCATTGCTGATTTCAAACACAGAATTGCTGCAAAAGGTCGTTTCGCAGTTACTCACGTCCCCTTCCGTGAAGACTTCATTGTTTGGCTGCAAAGCGAGAAGCAGCGCGGTCGCGTCATCATACTCGCGACCGCAGCACATGAAAGTATTGCTCAATCGGTGGCCGCAAAAGTCGGTCTTTTTGACGCCGTGTTATCGAGTACGCCGCGCGTCAACTTGAAGGGCGCGGCGAAACTGGCGGCGATACGGGATCGATTCGGTGACAATTTCACCTATGCTGGCGACAGTTCAGCCGATCTGCCGATCTTCAAAGCAGCCGGAGCATCCGTGCTGGTTGGGGTGAACCGCCGTGTAAGCGCAGAAGTCGAACGCTATGGCAACATCGAAAAACGCTTCCGCTATCCCGAGGCATCGTTTTCCACGTGGCTGCGCGCCATGCGAATACACCAGTGGGTGAAGAACGTATTGATGTTCGTACCATTGCTAACGGCATTTGCATTTACGTCCTACCTTCATCTCTTAAGCGCCGCAATCGGATTCGTTGCCTTTTCTCTGGCAGCCTCAGGCACTTATATTCTTAACGACATCTGGGACCTGGACAGCGACCGCAGTCACTCTCGCAAACGCGTGCGCCCATTTGCAGCGGGACTCATTCCGGTCGAACGCGGCATTGCCATGTCGGCCTTGCTGATTGGCACGGCGGCGCTGCTGGCTTTTGCCATATCCGCAGCATTCTTGGGAATGGTGATCGTTTACATCGTTTTGACGACAGCATACAGTCTGGTTTTGAAGCGTTATGTCCTGATCGATGTGGTCGTACTTGCACTGCTGTACACTTTTCGCGTCTTGGCCGGGGCAGTGGCCGTCGGCGTAGCCGTAACGCCATGGCTGCTGGCTTTCAGTGTTTTTATTTTTCTCAGCCTCGCTCTCGTCAAGCGATGCGCGGAACTGGTATCGCTGCAAAGTTCGAATCGCACAGCAATAAGCGGACGCGATTACCGAGTGAGCGACCTAGCCGTCCTATGGCCGCTTGGAATCGGTGCCGGGCTCTGCTCGGTGGTCGTTTTCGGCCTGTACGTCGGCAGCCCGACCGCAATCGATTTATATGGGGATACTACCAACGGACTGTGGCTCGCCGGTATTGGCTTGATCTATTGGATTGCGCGTGTCTGGCTGAAAACAGCAAGGGGTGAGATGGACGATGACCCGATCATCTTTACCCTCAAGGATTTCGGCAGCCGGGTTGCCATCGCAGCCATGGTGGTCGTGACCTTGTCCGCGCAACTGATCAGCTAGAAATCATGAAGACTTACTTGTTAGCGTTAGGCAGCGTTGTCATTTCTGTCTTGGCGCAATTTACTCTGAAACTTGGAATGAGTGCGCCTGCCATCAAATCTATGGCGGAAAGGCGCCTAGATCTTTCCCTGATGCTGGCAGTTATAACTGAGCCCTATGTCATCCTCGGTTTCGCCCTGTATGGTCTGGGAGCCGTTGTCTGGCTGGCCGTATTATCTGAATGGGATGTCAGCAAGGCGTATCCGCTGGTGGGTGCCGGCTTTGCGCTGAGCGCAATGGCGGGATATATGCTGGGTGAACATATTTCGCTTCACCGCACCATTGGAATTTTCCTCATTTGCTCCGGCGTGTGGGTAGTCGCGCGGACCTGACCACGGAAATCTATGAACAAAATATACCGCCACTTCACTGAGGCGCAGCTAATATCTTTAGTGATCGCGCTCTCCCTGATCATGCGTTGCATCACCGTTCTCGTACTGAAGATCGATCCCGTCAGTGATTACCTGGCATACGATCAAATGGCCAGTAATCTGCTTGCTGGCCGTGTCATGGCCGACAATTTCGGAAACGTCGCGTTCTACAGCGCTGGATATCCGCTGTTTTTTCTTGCGCCGATTTATACGTTATTTGGTCACAATCTTCTGGCGGCACAACTCGGCAATGCAATGCTGGGTGCGCTCAGCACCTACCTGATATACCTGTTGCTGCGTGAAGCAAAAGCGGGTGTATTCGCAAGAATGATCGGCCCGTTGATGTTCGCGCTATATGTGCCATCTTGGCTTTATTGCGAATACTTGGCCAAGGAAAACCTGATGACCGCGCTGTTGCTCGTTCTGATGTACGTGTCCGCGCGGATGCACCAGAACCTGACGGTGGGCTCGGCGCTTGCGGCTGGGGCAATCGTCGCATTGCTTGCGATAACAGGCACTGCTGGGCTGGCATTGTTGCCTGTTTCGATCATCGCCGTGGCTTGCGCCAATTCGTCCATTCAGACGAAATTGCGTGCGGGCGTTGCCTTCTTGCTGGCTGCCATGCTTCTGATGGCACCTTGGCAGTATCGGAACGCCCAGCTCGTGGGAAGCCCGGTCATTACTACCAACGGCGGTTTTAATTTATATCTTGGGAACAACCCGAACGCCGACGGTTTTTTTGTGTCGATTGCAGATACGCCGTTGGGAGGGAAGTGGAAGGAGTTACGGAAAAAAGGTGAAGTATATGCTTCCGCCCAGCTAAAAAATGAAGCGATTCAATGGATCTTCGACAATCCAAGAAAATTCGCTGGATTGGCATTGAAAAAGGCAGGCTTATTTTGGATGCCTCCGGTTCATGAGGGAAAAGGAAAACCGTCCAAGATAGAAAACGCTACCCGTGCAATCTGGTTATTCCAGTATGTTGTATTATGTGTACCAGCCGCATATGTTCTGATTACCGCTTGGAGGCGAAATCGTATTGTGATTGGAACAGGTGCAGCAATCATTCTATACACCGGTGTCCACATGATATTTTATGTAATATTTCGCTATCGCGAACCGATCATGCCAGTGGTTGCCATCCTTGCGGCGATTGGTATAGAGGACTTTGTGCTGTGGTTCGGCAAGCGTCCCCAGCATGCAGAGACCCTCTTTCGCAAGAAGGACGATCTCAAAGAGAGCGGTCAGCTGATACAACCGTAAAGCTCCTTCAGTTGGAATTTTCCGCCCCGGCCATTTGGCGGATGCGCGCAAGTATGATTCGGTATTCGGATTCCAAAGTGACTACCATTTCGGAAAATTATGGACGTCGATCTTGGCACGATGTTGCGAAATTCCTTTTCCGTCAAGCGGAAGATTGCCCTGCGTTAAATTGGTAGTTGATCCTGCGCTTGGCCCGCGATGGATCGGGATCGAATGCGACTTGATTGCCGCTCCGGGAAAGGGGAAGTACGATCATGAATTTTAATAAGATATCGATAGGCCGTCATTATTGGTCCTTCATGCTCCTTGCAGTCGGGATTATTTTATTTCTCTTTGAAATGAGAAGTCTTTCTGCGCATATTGGCTCGGACTATCGAATTTTTTACAGTGCGGCCGTGCGGTTTAATGCAAGCGCGTTGCAGCTTTATACAGTCAGTTCCGTACGAACGCTCCAAGGTTTCTTGTATCCTCCGCCCGCAATCACGTTATTCTTGCCATTTTCAACTTTGTCCGTGGGCGCAAGCTTCAAGCTGTTCGTAGTGTTTCTGTATTCCTCCGCGTTTGCAGCGATGGCCATCTGGTTGAGGCTGAGTGTTTCTGAAGACAAGAGTTTTCTCGCCTCCCGGTTAGACAGTGTAAACGTGATGTTGCTATCGGCTGTTTCCGGGCCATTTTTCGCTGCTGTTGTTGCTGGACAGGTGGACATTATCGTGCTGCTCCTGTGTACTGCGCATATTGCCTTGATCACGAGGAACCGTCCCGCTCTCGGAGGGTTTGTTCTGGCTGCCGGCTTTTGGATCAAAATTTATCCGCTGGCCTTACTAGCCTATGCCCTTTCTCGTCCGGACGCAGCTCGAATTCTCCTCGGATTCCTGTGCGGAGTCCTGATTGTGCCTCTGCTTCTAACTCCGCTTATTCCTTTCGAGCTTTATGAGCTGTACTTTCTTGAATATTTGCCGAAACTGTCCAGTGCGACCATTGTCAATATTTACAATCAATCCTTGGCCGCGTTCTTTATCCGCTTGAACCTGCCCCTCGGCGAAAGCGTGAAATCGTTTCAGGCCTACATGGTACCGGCTCCGCTTCGGCTTTCTATCAGCATAGCGGCCATAGCAGTCATCGGTACCATTTGTGCTGTGGCCAAGTGGACCGATACCCTCAAGCTGCCACTTTTCGCGATGATCTTGGCCATCTTTGCGGTGTTCGCCCCATTGGGCTGGGGACATACCTACGTGTATATTTGTCCACTGGTGTATTTCGTTTGGCTGATTGGAAAGAAAATTCAGTCCAAGCTGACGTCTCTTTTATTGGTAGGCATATATGCTGTGCTTCTGATTCCTGCGTATAGAATTTTTCCCACAGAACCATATTTACCCGAACTGGTTTACAAGATCATTTATTCCCGCTACCTGTTTGCGGTTGTTTTTTTGCTGATAATGACCGCCGTCTTGATGCGTGTTAACGGGTCAAGTACGGCTCACGTCTCGTGACACAGGACTGGATGTCCTCATCGCCATATCTTGGTCAGTCCAACTGGTAAGAGGAGTGCGCTGCCCCGACCTCCCTGCGAAAGAATACTTTCGATAATGTCAGTAGGCCGGTAACGAGATTACCAAGAGCGTAGCCAGTCGCGCGTCCAGTGCGATACCTGGTCCTGCCAGGGACGGCGCGAGAAGGTGTGGTCCGCCTTGTCGATCTGCCGACGGGCAAAACGTGGTGCGGCCAGCAGACGTTGCCAAGGGGTAGATCCCTTCGACAGGTCGGCGAATTCCTGGGCTGTGAGGTCAGCGCCGCTCAGCACGACTAGCACGCGCCCGCCAAAACGGGCCAAGGCGCCTTGCATGCGTTCGGGCAACGTTACGCCGCCGCTCGCATCGGGCGTGCCGGTATCAGGGTTCGGAGCAAACGCCTTGCCGACGTTGCCCCACAGCGAGCGTACCGAGCCCTTCAAGTCGAACTGGCCGCTGCCGATCTTCTTCCACAGGCGGGCGTCGAACAGGCGGTCCTTGTAATAATGCTTGAGGGTTGCGCGCGCCGCGCCTTCGTCGGTCCGCACCCAAGGGTTCAGCAATACCAGCCCGGCCACGCGCGCATCCCGCGGCGCGTACATCGCCGCAGCCGAAGCACCGTCGCACAGGCCCCACAGCACAACTTCGCGCAGAGCCGGCACGTCGGCAAAAAAACGGTCGATCGCGGCGCGCAGGTCGTCGTCGACGTTCTCGAAGGTTTGCAACTCGCCCTCGCTGTCGCCCATTCCGCGGTAATCGAAGCGCATGGCAGGGATGCCGGCCGCTGCCAGGTCGCGCGCGAGCAGGGTGAACTGGCGGTGGCTGCCGGCGCGGTATTGCGGGCCGCCGACGACGATCAGCACACCGCGCGCTTGCGGTGCGGCAGCCGCCTGCGGCAGGCTCAGGATGCCGTACAGCCAGGCGCCGCGGCAGGCAAAGGCAAGGGCGCGTTCTTCAGGCATCGTGCTTCTCCAGGCAGGCCAGCGTGGCCTCGATCAGGGCGGGGCAATCGATGGTGTCGGGCGCCGTCCAGAATTGCGGTCCCTCGACCTGGTGCACGTCGACCCGGCTGCCCTGCAGGCGCCAGGTGTCGGCCACGCGCACCGCGGCCGGCGGCAGCGGCCGGCCGGCGCTGGCCGTGACTTCGAACCAGGCGATCGGGCAGCGCGGGCCGAGCGCGCGCGCGTCGGCCGCGTCGAGGCCGGCGGCCAGTGGCGGGTTCAGCGTGTAACCCGCGATCTCGAGCGCTTCGCCGGCCGCGAGCGCTTCGCGCAGGGCTTCGGTGCCGCCGCTGTCGCTGCCGCCCGCCAGCAATTCCCCGGCCAGGCGCAGGCGCAAAAAGCCATTCAAATAACCCGAGCCGTTGGTGACCGGCTGCCACAGCAACAGGCGTTCCGGCGGCACGGCCGCTGTTTGCGCATGCACGACCGCGAGCAGCGCGCCGACGCGCAGGCCCCACAGGCCCGCCGTGCGGCCGAGGCGGTCCTCGATCCAGGCACGCGCTTGCGCGATGTCGCGCAGCCAGCCGTCCCAGGTGGCGTCGCCGAAGTCGTCCGCGCTGTCGCCGCAGCCGTGCAGGTCGAGCAGCAGCACGCCGATGCCGCGCGCGGCCAGGGCGCGTGCACCCAGCGCGGCCATGCGGCGCGAGCGGTTCATTTCTTCGGCAAAGGGGTGGACGTAGACCAGCGCGCCGCGGCATTCCCCTTGCGGGGCGTGGTACATGCAAAAGCGCGGTCCGTCGGGCGTGTCGAGGAAGAACGCGTCGGCGCGCGCGTGGCCGGGGTCGCTCATCGGCTCGGCCACTTACTCGGCGCGCGCGGCCACGAAGGCAGCCAGGCTGCCGAGGGTGGCGAAGGTGCTGGCGCTGATGTCGTCGTCGTCGACCATGATGCCGAAATGTTCTTCCAGCGCGCCGATCAGGGTGACCACCGCCATCGAATCGAGTTCGGGCAGGCTGCCCAGCAGCGGCGAATCGGCGTCGAGTGCCTGCCCGGCCGGGCCGAGGTTGAGCACGTCGATCAGGAGCGCTTTGACTTCTTCAAGATACTTCATGGGTTTGTCGTCGTAGTGTGGGCTGGGCGGGACGCCGCCTTGCTGCGCGCATCCAGCAGCGCATGCAGGCGGCCGACTCCCGGCCAGCGGTAATAGTTAACATGGTACATAGTGCGTACCTCTTCCGTCCAGCGCGTATGCCATTCCATCACGCGGCCGTAGAACTCCAGCCGCGCGAAACGGCCCTCATCGAACAGGCTGCGGCAGGCTTCCTCGCGCATCAGGAGCGTGGGCGACAAATTCGAGGGCACGCTTTCGTCGTAGGCCGTTTTCAGCACGACCAGGCTCTCGCCATCTTCGACGCACAGGTCCATGGCGACCAGCTGCTCGCCGAAATAATACCGGTAGACTCTGGCGGCACCGCGCGCGGCCATCCCTTCCAACATCGCTTGGTAGTAGCGGCCCTGGGCGTTGTCGCTGCTGACCGCCGTGCCCTCGCTGCCCTTCCAGCCCGAGGTTTCCAGGCCTGCGTAGTCGGCCACCGCCTGCGCCATCCGGGCGGCTTCGCGCTCGACCACCATGCGTGTTGCAATCCCGTCGCGTTCGAGGCGGGCGCGCTGCTTTTTGAGATTGCCGCGCAGGTTTTTGCCGCGCGCGTTCCAGTAGTCGTCGAAGCTGCCGCTGAGCGTCACGCGCGCCGTGTCGATGTAGTCGAGGCTGCGCGTGCAGGGGCCCTCGGCGGGGCGCGGCGTCAGCATCGGATCCATCTGCATCAAGGCCAGCAGCAGGGGGAAGCCGGGCAGGGCGCCGAGCAGGCTGCGCGCCGCCGCCGCGGTGTCGAGGTCCGGCTGCTGCAGCCACAGCCCGACCGGCGCCTGCGCCGGCTGAAAGGTGCTCCAGGCGCCGCGCCGGCTCGGCTGCACGATCGCCATCGCGCGCAGTGTGCCTTCCTCGCGCAGGCAGGCGAGCAATTCGTCGCCGCGCGCGAACTGGTCGAGCAGGGGGGCCACGAACTCTGGCGCCAGCAGGGCCGAGGCGTGAGTCGGGTCTAGCGCGCCGTGCAATTGCGCCCAATCCTGGCGATGGTGCGCGAACGCGCGTGCGGGATACACAACCCAGCTCATGCCGTCACCGCCTCGCGCAGGCGCGCCGCCAGCCAGGCGATCTCGCTTTCGGTAAGTTCCTGGTGGCAGGGCAGGGCCAGCACCTGCCGGGCCAGCATGGCGCTGTTGGCGCAGGTGCCAGCGTCGACGCCCTGCCATTGCGGCATGCCGAAGCGCGTCAGCGGCACGCCCAGCGTTTTCAAACGCGCGAACAAGGCTTCCGGATCGTCCGCCAGCAAGGGGAAAACCCAGGGGCAGGCGCCGTCCGGCAGGCGCGCGTGCAATGGACGCACGCCGGGCAGGCCCTGCACGGCCGCTTCCAGGCGCGCGTAATGGCTGCGGCGCAGGGCCGCGATCCGCCCCGGTGCAGCCAGTTTCAGCATGGCGCGCGCAAACAGCGACGAGCGTTTATTCACCCAAGCCGGATCGAAATTAAAACTGCTGTCGGAGGAGTCGGGCGCGAGCGCCTGTGTGGCACCACTGCGCTGGCGCTTGACCAGTCCCCACAGTATTCCCTTGGCGCGCAGCGGCAGCCAGAGGGCGGCGCGCACGGCGGCCAGGCGGCCGTAGGCAAAGCCGCGCTCGAGCGAATTCAGGGCGACCTTGGCTTCGAAGCCGGCGCCGGCCGATTGCAGCACAACCTTATCCAGCGCGTGGCGCGCCGATACCAGCGCGCCGCCTTCATAGATTGGTAAAAACTTCATGCTGCTGGCGATGGCGTAATCTCCCCAGGCGCCGACCGGGCGGCCGCCGTGTTCGCCAATAAAACAGTGGGCGCAGTCTTCGATCAGGGCAATGCCGCGCGCATCGCACAGGGCGCGGATCGGCGCCATCTCTTGCGGGAAGCCGAAATAATGGGTGACCATCACGGCGCGAACGCCGGGATTGATCTTCGCCGCCAGGTCGTCGAGGTCGACCGACGCGTCCGCATTCACCCGATAAAACACGGGTTCGGCGCCGCGCCAGAGCACGGGCGGGATCATCGACGCGCTGTGATAGGCCGGCACCAGTACCTGCTGTCCCGGCTGCACGCCGATTTCGCGCAGCGCCAGCGCGATCGCGACGCGCCCACTGGTCACCAGGCGGTAGTTGCCGGCGTCGAGTACGGTAGGCACGCGGGCGCCCGCCGCGCGACGGAACGAGGACGCCGACAGGATCGGCGCCAGCGGAATCAGGGGCCGTACTGGTAACGGGTTCGCGAGCATCCGGCCAGTATAAACCGGGTGTTGAAAAATTTGCCACGGAACATGCCCGCTCGCCACCAAAGCGGCGCGATAGGCCGGGCCGAAAAGCTGCAAGCTGTTAAGATTGCAGGCTGCGCGGCACCAGGCCGCATGCGCCTGCATTGACCCCTGCATTGATCCCGCTTTGAGCCGACCATGACCGATTTGATCCACGATTTCCTGTTCGATTCCGCGCGCCGCACGCCCGCTGCCGAGGCGCTGGTGCATGGCGCCGTGCGTCTCGACTATGCGGCGCTGGCCGGCGCCGTCGAGGGCGCGGCCGGCGCGCTGATCGGGGCCGGTATCCAACAGCGCGAGCGGGTCGCCGTGTTCCTGGAAAAACGCATCGAGAACGTGGCCGCGATGTTCGGCGCTTCTCTCTCGGGGGCCGTGTTCGTGCCGGTCAATCCCCAACTGAAACCGGAACAGGTCGCCCACATCCTGGCCGACTGCAATGTGCGGGTGCTGGTGACCTCGCCGGATCGGCTGGCGCAATTGCATGCCGTGCTGGCCGGCTGCCCGGACCTGCGCACGGTGTTCGTCACCGGCGCGGCGCAAGCGCACGGCAGGCTGGACGTGCGCGCCTGGGAAGCGGCGCAGGCCGCGCCGCAAGCCGGCGTGCTGGCCGCGCGCCGCCCGATCGACGCCGACATGGCCGCGATCCTGTACACCTCGGGCAGTACGGGCAAACCAAAGGGCGTGGTGCTGTCGCACCGGAACATGGTGGCCGGTGCGCGCAGCGTGAGCAGCTATCTGCACCTGACGCCGCAAGACCGCATCCTGTCGGTGCTGCCGCTCAGTTTCGATTACGGCCTGAGCCAGCTGACCTGCGCCTTTTTGACTGGCGCCACCGCGGTGCTGCTCAACCACCTGTTCGCGAAAGACATCCTGAAAGCGGTCGTCGAAGAGCGCATCACGGGTCTGGCCGCGGTGCCGCCGCTGTGGTTCCAGCTGGCGCACCTGGCCTGGCCTGCGGACTGCTCGCTGCGCTATCTGACCAATTCCGGCGGCGCGCTGCCGACCGCCACGGTGGCGTCCTTGCGCGCGGCTTTGCCGAACGCCGAACTGTTCCTGATGTACGGTCTGACCGAAGCGTTCCGTTCCACCTACCTGCCGCCCTCCGAACTGGATCGCCGCCCGGATTCCATGGGCCGCGCGATCCCGAACGCGCAGGTGATGGTGGTGCGTCCCGACGGCACCCCGTGCGCGCCGGATGAACCGGGAGAACTGGTGCACCGCGGCGCGCTGGTCTCGCTCGGCTACTGGAACGATCCCATCAAAACCGCCGAGCGCTTCAAGCCGGCGCCCGGTCACGATCCGGCGCTGCCGCTGGTCGAGATGGCCGTCTGGTCGGGCGATACGGTGCGCATGGACACAGACGGCTACCTGTATTTCATCGGGCGCAGCGACGACATGATCAAGGTCTCCGGCTACCGGGTCAGCCCGCTGGAGGTCGAGGAAGTGGTCTACGCCACCGGCCAGGTCGTCGAAACGGTCGCCTTCGGCGTGCCGCACCCGCAGCTGGGCCAGGCGATCGTGCTGCTGGCGCTGCCGAACGGGGAAACCGTGACCGGTGCGGCATTGCTGAAAGAGTGCCAGCGCCGGCTGCCGGCCTGGATGGTGCCGGCCCACGTCGCGCTGCGCGATGAAGCCTTCCCGCGCAACCCGAACGGCAAGATCGACCGCAAGCTGCTGCAGCACTCTTTTATGACCATGTTTGAAAATATCGAAAGCAAGTCATGAACGCGAACGTGAAAATGAAACCTGTCCACGCCGCCCAGACCCTGTTCCCGGTCGCCGACGACTGCCTGCAGGTGGGGGGCATCCCGCTCACGCGCCTGGCGCAGCGCGTCGGCAGCACCCCCTTCTATGCCTACGACCGGCGCCTGCTGAGCGAGCGGGTGGCGCAGGTGCGCGCGCACCTGCCGCCGCAAGTCGAGCTCCATTACTCGATGAAAGCCAATCCGATGCCGGCGCTGGTGCAGCACATGGCCACATTGGTCGACGGCATCGACGTGGCATCCAGCGGCGAACTGAAAGTCGCGCTCGACACCGGCATCGCACCGGGCCGCATCAGCTTTGCCGGTCCCGGCAAGTCCGAGGCCGAGCTGGCGCGCGCGGTGGCCGCCGGCGCCGTGGTGCATGCGGAATCCGAGCGCGAATTGCGCGCGCTGGCGCGCATCGGCGAACAGCTCGGGATCACGCCGCTGCTGGTCCTGCGCATCAACCCGGACTATGAGCTGAAAGGCTCGGGCATGCGCATGGGCGGCGGCGCCAAGCAGTTCGGCATCGACGCCGAGGACGCGCCGCGCCTGCTGGCCCTGTGCGCCGACCTTGGCTTGACGGTACTCGGTTTCCACATCTTCAGCGGTTCGCAAAGCCTGAAGGCCGAGGCCATTATCGAGGCGCAGGCCCAGACCTTCGCGCTGGCGCGGCAGCTGAGCGCGCAGACGCGCGATCCGGTGCGCATCCTGAATATCGGCGGCGGCTTCGGCATCCCGTATTTTCCGGGCGAAGCCGCGCTCGACCTGGCGCCGATCGGGGCGGCGCTCGCCGCCGCGCTGCCGGACGTGCGCGCGGCCTTGCCCGAGGCGCAGGTGTCGATCGAGCTGGGGCGCTACCTGGTGGGCGAAGCGGGCGTGTATGTGGCGCGCGTGGTCGACCGCAAGGTCTCGCGCGGCCAGGTGTTCCTGGTCACCGACGGCGGCCTGCACCACCACCTGGCTGCCTCCGGCAATTTCGGCCAGGTGATCCGCAAGAATTACCCGGTCGCGATCGGCAACCGGATGAGCGCCTCAGGCGAGCGCGAAACGGCGTCCATCGTCGGCCCGCTGTGCACGCCGCTCGACCTGCTGGCCGAGCGCATGGAGCTGCCGCCAGCCGGGGTGGGCGACCTGGTGGTCGTGTTCCAGTCGGGCGCCTACGGCCGCTCGGCCAGTCCGCAAGGTTTCCTGAGCCACCCAGAAGTGCCCGAAGTGCTGGTTTGAAGACGCGTCGCATTACCGCCTCACGGCCGCGATAGGGGGCGCGCACGATTGTTGCGATTGTTGACACACTCTGCGCCTTGGTCTACTCTGCATTGGATAATATTTCCCACGATCAAAGCACAATGCGCCAGACCTGATCAGGTTTCAAGCGCATGCGGAATAACGCAGCACAGCGCATTTCTGCAGGTGTGCCGTGCATCGCCCAGTTTCGCCGGCCATCGGTCAAAGTCGCAGCAAAGGTAGTTTGTACAGATGTCCCAGAAAAAAAGCAGCAGCATCACCGGCGGTGCAATGATCATGATCGCTATGCGATGGACCGATCGTTTCATCGGCATCGTCAGTACCTTCATCCTTGCGCGCCTCCTCGTTCCTGATGATTTCGGCATCGTCGCTATGGCGTCGGTGGTAGTCTCTTTTGCGGATATTATCTTCGATCTAGGCGTGAACGTCGCTCTTATTCAGCGGAAGAGTCCTAGCCAAGCCTATTACAACACTGCATGGACCCTGCGCATTATTCAGACTGCCTGCGTGGCCACGGTACTAGTTTTTCTCGCGCCGTTCGCTGCGGAGTACTACAAGGATCCTCGCGTCACAGCGGCGGTGCAGATTATGGCGCTGTCCCTGTTTGTGGGTTCGTTCGAAAACGTCGGTGTGATTGATTTTCAGAAAGAGTTGCGTTTTGCCGACGATGCTAAATACGTGATGTTCAAGCGCCTGGTAGGTTTTTTCATCACCGTTGCGCTCACGCTCGTCATGCAGAGTTATTGGGGCATGATCTTGGGGACCCTCGGCGGGCGCCTCGCGGCGATTGTGCGGAGCTATATGGTTCATCCGATGCGTCCGCGTTTCGCGCTGTCTGAGTTCACGGAAATCTTCGCGGTCTCGCAATGGGTATTGGTAAAGAACATCAGCTCCTTCTTGGACCGCAAACTGCATATTTTCATGGTCGGCGGCCTGGCTACCACTAGCGTTACCGGCGGCTACACGCTCGCGAGCGAAATCGCCGATGTGCCCGGTACCGATTTGCTGGCCCCCATCAACCGTGTACTGTTTCCCGCCTTTGCGCAAGCAAAAGACAATTTACGCGAGCTGACCAAACTGCTGCTGCGTGCGCAGGCGGTGCAGGTAATGGTGACCTTCCCCGCATGTGTCGGGTTTATGCTGACCGCACAGGAGTTCGTGCCGGTCGCGCTGGGCGAAAAGTGGGTATTCATCGTGCCCTTCATCCAGATCCTTGCGCTGTCGAACATCATTCAGTCGATCAACAGCAGCGCGAACTATGTATTGACCGTGATCGGAAAAATCCGGTTGCTGGCCGTGACGAGCTGGATCCAGATCCTCCTATTCGGCGCGGGCGCTTTCCTTCTGAGCAGGAATCTGACGCCGGAACGCATCGCCCAGCTACGCATGGCGTCGATTGTGCTGACGTTTGGCATTTCTTACGCATTGCTAATGCGCAATGTTCCCGGCTTGACTGTACGGATGCTGGCTCAGGGTACCGGGCGGCCGATATTGGCCTGCGTGGCCATGACCGCGGCACTGCTGCTTCTGCAGGCGGAAGTGCATGCCTCGAACTGGGTCATGCTCACCTTGAAGGTCGTGACCGGTGTGATCGTTTACAGCGTTGTCGTGGTGTTGTTATGGCGCGTGGCAGGCCGTCCGGAGGGTGCGGAAACCTATTTTCTGTCTAAAATCAAACGAACGAAGCCATTGCCCGTTGGCTTACGTGGCGAGGCCAAATGAAAATCAATCTGGATTTGATAGCGCGTCAGTTCGCAGACGTCGAATTTTTCCTCGCGTGCGTATTCCCCGATACAGCGTCGCAATTCGGCCCCGTGCCGTCTTCGCTGGCCGTCTCTCACACGCCGGAATTTTGGGCGGTGAGTTCACGTGCACCTTCCAGTGGGCGTGGCCTGTTGCATGAGGTAGCAGGCTCGCAACTGGCATTTCGTGGATACGAGGCCGCGCTCGGCGTGCACTCTTACTCTGACCAGACCGCCCTCAAGCGAATTGCCTCACCGGATGATCTGACGAACGGTGCTTTTGCTTATGTAAAATTTGACCCCCAACTGCAGCAGGCGACTGCCAGGAACGACGCCTTCGGCTTCGGTCCGATGTATTACCGCCAGCACGGCGGCGCCTGGCTCTTCGCCTCGCACCCGGTGCTGCTGCACCTGGCCGGCGACGCGCCGGACCTGGGTTCCTGGGTCAGCCTGATGCACAACGGCAGCGCCATGGCCGGCCGCAGCTTCTTCGACAAGATCAAGCGTTTCGAGGCGGGTGCGCAGATGACGATCAGGCGCGACTGTGCCGAGACGCGCCAATGGTTCGATTTTGCCCAGCTCCCGCCGGGCGAGCAAATGATCGACGACGACGCCTTCCGTATCGTCGAAGACGCCTACCTGGCCGCCATGGAGCGCTGCCTGAAGCTGGACGTGGGCGATGTCACGTTGCCGTTCTCGAGCGGCTTCGACTCGCGCCGCTTCTTCGCCACCCTGCTGCGCAAGGCAGTGTCGTTCAAGGCGGTCACCTGCCAGACCTTCCACCGCAAGAAGGGGCATGACTACGATATCGACTCCTTCTTTGCGCCTAAGATCGCGGCCGCCTTCGGCGTCGACTGCGAACTTGTGCCTGCCGTGCCGCCGGCCGAGATCGAGGCCGATGCCGTGCGGCGCCAGGCCTTGATCGGCACCGACACCTTCATGCACGGCTGGGCCTTGCCCTTCATGCGGTGGCTGGCGAAACGGCCGCCTTCGCTGGTGCTGGACGGCCTGGCCGGCGACACCTTCGGCAACTCCGGTTTCGAGATCGACGGGCTGCACGAGACGCCGGAAAAAGACGCCGAACTGGTATTGAAGCAGTCGACCGGGCCTTTTGTGCTGCAGCAGCTGTCCTCGCGCTTTCCTTCCGAAGAAAGCTTCCGCCGGCATTACCGTGCGTTCCTGGCGCAGTTCGCGCCGAACCTGAATCAGGCGGAACTGGCCTTCTTGCAGTCGCGTACGCGCCGCTGCATCAGCCCGTGGATCACGATGATGCACCCGCCGGGACACGTGGTCGTGTTCCCCTACTGCGACCTCGAATTTGCGATCGCGACGCTGAAATATCACCCGGCGGAAAAATACAAGTATTTCTTCCAGAAGGAATGCCTGCTGCGCTTCTACCCCGAATTCTACGATTTCCATGGCTCGCGCAACCTGCCGGCCGACCATCCGCCGCTCGACGGGGACGTCAGCCGCGCACGCGACGCGGCCGAAGAGCGCTACGCCTATGGCAATGCCGGGGTCACCCTGGAAGCGCTCAGGTACCTGAATTTTCCGAACAAGCTCGTGCTGCTGGCCTCGTGCCTGATGCCGCAGCTGCGCCGCCGCCGCGACTGGCTGTTCCGCCCGCTGCTGCTACTGGTACGCACGCGCCGCGAGGCGCCGGCCTTTATCGATGTCGATACGCGCGCGCAGGTAGTGCACCGTGGCGGCCAGGCAGGATTGACCGAACCAAACACCGCAACCAGGGGATGACATGAAAACCGTTGGACTGATGATCAGTACGAAGGAAAACGAAAAACGGCGCGCCATGCTGCCGAAGCACATTGAACGCATCCGCAACCGCGGACAGCTGTACTTCGAGGCCGGCTATGGCGAAACCTTCGGCCACAAGGACGACGAATATCGTGCTGCCGGCGCGCACGTAGTACCGCGTGAAGAGGCGCTCTCGAAAGACGTCATCGTCGACCCGAAGATCGGCGACGCCACCTATCTGTCCGAGCTGCGTAGCGGCCAGATCATCTTCGGCTGGGTACATGCGGTGCAGAACCGCTCGATCACCGACGCGATCATGGCCAAGGAAGTCACCGCGATCGCCTGGGAAGACATGTACGAAGGCGGCCGCCACGTGTTCTGGCGCAGTAACGAGCTAGCCGGCGAGGCGGCGATCATGCATGCCTTCACGCTGTACGGCAAGCTGGTCTACGAATGCAATGTGGCGCTCATCGGCCGCGGCAACGTCGCGCGCGGCGCGCACCGCGTGCTCTCCTGCATGGGCGCGCACATCAATGTCTACGAGCGCAAGACGGAGGCCCTGCTGCGCCAGGAACTGTCGAAATACGACGTGGTCGTGAATGGCCTGCTGTGGGACGTCTACCGCAAGGACCACATCATCTACCACGAAGACCTGCCGAAGCTGAAGAATCCGGCGATGATCGTCGACATCAGCTGCGACCGCGCCGGCGCGATCGAGACCAGCCGCCCTACGACGATCGAAGATCCTGTGTACATGGTTGACGGCGTGCTGCACTATGCGGTCGACCACACGCCGGCGCTGATTGGCTACTCCGTCACCGCTTGCCTGGGCGAGGAAATGGTGAACTACCTCGACACGATTATCGAAGACCGGATCGAGGAAGACCCCGTGCTTCGCCCTGCAATCTGCATCCGCAATGGCAATATCGTCGACCAGCGTATTATCGATTTCCAGAAACGCTGACACAGATACGCGCGGCCCGCCCGGCACGCACGAGCCCGGTTCATCGCATAAAAAGCGGCGTGCAATGAAGATTGCACGCCGCTTTTATTCGGCCTGCACTCTGATGCCGATTAGCTGCCCACCACGCTGTCGAACACTGCCGCCAGTTCGCTGGCGCGGTGCGCCCGGGAGGAGGCCGCCACAAGTGCCTCGCTGGCGATATGCGCCTCGCCGCCGCGGATGCGGGCGATGAACCTGTCGAGTACCCGCGCCACGTCAGCACTGTCGTCCATCTTCGCCAGGTCATCGAAGCCGCCGGAGCGCAAGGCACGTGCGGTCTCACCGCGCGTATCGACCAACCCTAGGATTGGCTTGCGCGCCCTGAAGTACTCGTAGATCTTGGCCGGAATCTGCATGTTGAACGGCGTACCCTGAAAAATCATCAGGCCATCGGACGCCATCATCTCCTTGAGTGCATCCCTGTAGGGGACGGGAGGCGCCACTTCGACCAGGTCGGCAACGCCATGACGGACTGCGAGCGCCCGGATGGCATCGACGTCGCCGGGCGCACGCAGTACCACGCGAACGGTGCCGGCATCAAGCTTGCCTGCGTCGCGCAGTTGCGCGACAGCTTGGAAAAACGCCGATGGATCGCGTCCACCTTCGTACAGCACCCCGCTGTGCAGCAGCGTCAGGCGGCGCACCGGTGGCAGCGGCGCGGCTGCGCTGTCGGCCTCGAAGCCATCCTCGTCGTAGCCGTTTTCGACAACAACGAATTTTCCCTGGGGCAGTTGGGGATAGCGGTCACGGTACACCTGCATGGCGCTGTGGGTCGTAAACACTGCGCGGCTGCAGCGATGCACGGTCTGGCGCTCGATCCACGCGAACACGCGCCGCTGTAGCTTGCCGGTTGGGTAAGACGGTTGCAGCATCGGGTCGCGAAAATCTGCGACCCATGGCAGGCCGGTCAGGCGGTGCAGGCTCAGGCCGATCAGGTGCGCGGTGCCGATGGGGAAGGTCGACCAGATCACGCGCGGCTTGTGACGGCGGATCATGGCCAGGCCGGCGGGCACCGCAGCGAACCACCAGGATACCCAGCGGTCCGGCAAGGCCAGTGCGCCCGGATAACGGCCCTTGTAGCCGAGGTGGGTCTTGGCGTCGAGCGCAAACGCGCGCTTGACGACGAGGCTCGCCGGTACGCTGGCCAGCTGCGAAGGATTCTGGTCATTGTAGGCACGCGGGTGGGCCGACAGCACCATCGGTTCCCAGCCATGCTGGCCGAGGTTGCGGGAAAAGCTCAGTGTGCGTTGTATGCCGCTGCTGGCCGCTTGGGGCGGAAAATGAAATGCGATCAGTAACGCGCGTTTGTGCATGATAGGAATGTCTTTGTTGCTCATCGTGGTTGCCGGTTGCCGAGCGCCATCCAGCTCAGGAGGCGCAGGCCAAAACGAAATGGGGTGCGGTCCCAGGGCCGGCTGCGCGGCAACTGGAAGCGGTCCTGGTCGGCGGTGATCCCCCCGACCGCGGTAGTGAAGGCGGCGAAAAAGCCGGCCTGGCGCACCATCTCGACGTGGCGCGCATCGAAATCCTGGCCGACCTTCCCGTTGGGGTAGGCGAACAGGCGCACCGGCTTGCCGATCAGCGCTTCCAGCTGCCCCTTGCCGGTGGCGATCTCGACGCGTGCGCTGTCGTCGTCCAGGCTCGTGAGGATGGGGTGCGAAATCGTGTGGGCGCCGATTTCCATGCCGTTGCGCTCGAGCGCCACCAGCATCTCGGGCGTGAGCATCAGGGCGTCGTGGTGCATGCCGCTCATGCGGTCGAGGCGCGCGACCAGGTTCTCGCGCTCGTGCGGCGGCAGGTATTTGCCGGCCTCGGTCAGGCGCAGGGCGGTCTGCTTGCGCGCCTCGAGCGAGGTGAGCGAATAGCATTCGAGGCCGATGTCGGAGAGGTCCAGCGTCCCCTCGGGCAGCGATTGCACGGCATGGATGATGCGGTCGTTCCACATGTTGCCGGCGCCGCTGCCGATAAAACCGCTGGTCACGAAGACCGTGGCCGGCAGCCCGAACTTGCGCAGGATCGGCAGCGCCAGGTCGTGCACCGAGCGGTAGCCGTCATCAAAGGTGATGCAGACGGTACGCGGCGGCAGGCGGCCCTCGTCGAGCGCACGCAGCGCCTCGTACAGCGGCATGACATTGAAGCAGTCGGCCAGCAGCGCCATCTGCCAGTGGAAGGTCGCGACATCCGGTTCGGTGTCGAGCAGCGGATCGGGCCGCGCCAACACCCGGTGGTAGTTCACCACGGCCAGGCTGCGCTGGCCGGCGAAGCGCCCGATGGCGCTGCCGGCCGCGCGCAGCAATGCGGCGCCGACCCGGCTGTGTCGGATCGACCTGCTCATCGGAACCAGGGCAGGCACGGCGGCTGCGCCGCTGCCGCCGCTGCGATGATGCGCGCATTCGATACGGCCGGAAGCCAGGTAAGCGTCAGGTGGTGCAAGCATGCGATGTAGGGGATCATCAAATTCGTGGGCCAGCCAATGTTAATGCCAATATCGATACCGGGCGAGCGGACGGCGAGCTAGCACCGTCCGGGCTGCCGGCAGCGGCGGAACCGTCGCCGTTCTCCGCCAGCTCAGCCCTATCAAGTGCTTCTCTGGCCTGAAAGCAGTCCCGGTAAGGCGGCGAGGTCGGTCATTGCTGACAATACGACAACGTGCCGGACCAACTATAGCATTCCATTTGACAACTCATTTGATAACTTAACCACGCGCATCATACGCAAACCTGGGGGAATACCCCGTTCCGATTGGCACGCTCGCCACAGGCGCTACCGCGGCAAGCATCCTTTTTTCCAGTACGACCACCAGCCCGAACAGCGCGAAGAGCAGGTCGAAATACGCCAGGCTGAGCGCGGCTCCTCCAACGGCGAAGGCAAAAATACTGAGCTGCACCATGACTGCCGCTGTCGATAGCCACGCCGGCGCACCGATTTTGCGCGCCTTGCGCGCGACGCTGCTGGCCTTCATGAAGCTGCTGACCAGGCAAGCCAGGTACAGGGCAAGGCCGACGAAGCCCTGGTCGCCCAGCACCTGGAAGTAAATGCTGTGCGCGGCGCGTGCGACCGTCGTATTCGGCAGCGCGGTCCCGGTATAGAACCAAGGATAGGCAAAGAAGTCTTTCGACAGATCCGACCATACCGGGAAATATTCGAGCGCCTTGATACCGCCGCCGAAGAACGGGTGGCGCATTGCCATGATAAAGCTCAGCTTCCAGGAGACCACCCGAGTCATGAACGAATCGTCCTGCTGGGCGGAGGCGATCGTGTCCATACGCGCCATATAGTCCGACGAGATATAGAACGAAGCACCGATGCAGAAGGCCACAATCAGCACCGTGAGCAGGATCTTGCGGTCGCTTTTGACGTACATGTAAGCGCCGAGCACGAGCAATGCGACGAAGCCGCCGCGCGACTGGGTACCGATGACCCCGAGCGCCAGCAAGGCCATCGTGGCCAGCAAGCCCAGGTTCAGGATGCGCGACTGCTTGCCATACTCGATCCACAGGTAGTAGCAGAGCGGCAGCGTCATGACGAAGGCCAGCGACAGTTCGTTGCGGTCGCCCAGCACGTGGCCCGAGAGGCCGACAATTTTGTGGCCACCGCCGCTGACGATGAATTTCAGCGTTTCCAGGTCGGCATAAAAACCGACCGAGAGCACGACACACCACAGGACGAAATCGAAGTGCAGCTTGTCCTTGATCACCAGGATGACTGCAACGAACAAGGCCACGACTTTGGCAAAGCGGATCCAGTAGTCCCAGGAAACCGGAGCGAAGCCGATCGTCATCATGGTGCTGCCCAGGGTCCAGAAGAAGAAGGCGAGCACGAGCACGCCGAGACCCGTCAACTCGACCCGCGGCTTGGCCTTCCACGCCAGGTAGCCGACGGTGGCAACGCCCGTGAACAGGAGGTTGTAACGGGGAACGCTGGCAATCCCGTAGACCCAGGCATTCGGGTAGAACAGCGCGGTCCACAGCCACATCCCGACCCCGATGAAGGGCCGCTGGACCATTGCATACAGCATGAGCGGCAGCAGAGCGAGCAGGAGGAGGTCACGCATCGCTCTGCTTCCCGTCGCGCGCTGCCTTTTCCTTGCGCTTTTCCGTCTTCAGCGCCCACAAGCACAGATAGGCGACCGCCAGCAGGTCCAGCCCCCACAATAATGATTCCATTTTCTTCAGTCCACAGAAAGGGGTGATGCCAGCGCCAGCTTCCCGGCGCGGCGCAGCAGGACCTGGTCGAACAGGCGCAGCTGGCCGTGCGTCGTGTCGTCCCAGCTGAAGCGCTCGGCGTAGCGGCGGGTGGCGGCGCGGTCGGGGTAATTGGCGCGCAGCGCGTTGACGGCGTCGGCCACGCCCTGGTAGCTGCGCTCGGCCATCAGCACGCCGGCGTCGGGCGGTGCCACGACTTCCGGGGTGCCGTAGACGCGGCTGGCCACGACCGGGGTGCCGCAGGCCATGGCTTCGAGCAGCACGTTGGCCCAGCCTTCGCGGCTCGACGACAGCACCAGCGCATCGGCGGCGCCGTAATGGGCGCGCAGCTGCGCCTGCGGCACCGCGCCGAGGAAAGTCACGCGCTCGGTCACGCCCAGCTCGCGCGCCAGGGTCTCGAGTTTCAGACGGTCCGGGCCGTCGCCGGCCAGCACCAGGCGCACGCCCGGCAGCAGGGTCAGCGCGCCGATGATCAAATCCTGCGCCTTGACCGGCACCAGGTGGCCGACCGCGAGCAGCGTGAACATCGGGTTCGGGCTGCGTTCGGTCGGCTGGAACAGGTCGAGGTCGACGCCATTACGCAGCGACACCACGCGTTCGGCATCGACGCCGAGCGCCACCACTTCGTCGCGCAGCGCATTGCACACGGTGATGACGGCGTCGGCGCGCTTCGCGGCCCAGGTGATCATGCGGCGCGGCAGCGCGTATTGCGGGAACAGGGTGATGTCCGAGCCGCGCGCGGTAATCACCAGCGGCTTGTTGAAGTAGCGCCCCAGCATGGCGGCGGCCACGCCGTCCGGATAAAAATAATGGGCGTCGATCAGGTCGAAATCGAAGCCTTCGTCGATCAGGCGCGCAATCGTCGGCTTGGCGGCCTGCGCAAGCAGGGCCGGCGCCAGGTTCATGCCGACCTTCGGAATGACGGGATAACGCGGGTGCGACACGGCGATCCCGTGGCGCACTTCCTGGCGCGGCGCTTTCGCGAACTTGGCGTAAGTGCCGAAGCGCGGATTGGTCGACGGGAACCAGGGAATCGGCGCCACCACGCGCGACTCGACCTGGCCGCTGGCGACCAGGTGGCGCAGGCGGGTCTCGACGAAAATGCCGTGGCCCGGCTTTTCGCTGTTCGGGAACAGGGTACTGAAAGTCAGGATCTTCATGCAGCTTTTAATTTGGAAGCCGTCAGCCTGCCGTAGATGTTCTTGTAGCGCGCCACGCTGACCGGCCAGTTGCGCTCGGTCTCGACGTATTCGCGCCCGGCCAGGCGCAGCGCCGGCCAGGTCGACTTGGCGTCGAGCAGATCGCCGACCTTGGCGGCCAGCGCGGCCGGGTCGTCCGGCGCGAACAGGATGCCGGTCTTGCCGTCGGTGATCAGCTCGCGGTGGCCGCCCACGCTCGACGCGGCCAGGATGCGGCCCTGCGCCATCGCTTCCAGCGGTTTCAATGGGGTCACCAGGTCGGTCAGGCGCATCGACTGGCGCGGGTAGACCAGCACGTCGAGCAGGTCGTAATACTTTTGCACCTGGTCGTGCGGCACGCGGCCGGTAAACACGACCTTGTCGGCGATGCCCAGGTCTTTCGCCAGCTGGCGCAGGTTGGCGTCCTGGGGACCGCCGCCGACCAGCAGCACGCGCAGGTCGGGCGCACGTGCGACCAGCGCCGGCACCGCGCGCAGCAGCACGTCCAGGCCCTCATACGCATAGAAGGAGCCGATGAAACCGATCAGGCGGTGGCCCTGCAGGCCGAGCTGGCGCTTCAAATCCTGGTCGGCTTCGCCGCCGACGGCGAACTTGTCGATGTCGACCGCGTTCGGGATCACGGTGACTTTATTTTCCGGGATGCCGCGCTCGACGATGTCGCGGCGCAGGCCTTCGCAGATCGTGGTCACGGCGTCGGCGCGTTTGAGCGCATGGGTTTCCAGGGCGCGCGTCATCTTGTAGCGCAGTCCGTTTTCGGTACTGGTGCCATGGTCGACCGCGGCGTCTTCCCAGAAGGCGCGCACCTCGTACACGACCGGGATACCAAACTTGCGGCCGGCGCGGATGGCGGCGATCGCGTTCAGGCAGGGAGAATGGGCGTGCAGCACGTCGGGTTTGATGTGCGGGATGATCTCGCCCAGGCGCTTTTCCAGGCCCTGGATCACTTCCAGCTGGTTCACGATCGGCAGCCTGGCCATCGCCCCAGTGGACTTGGCGGTGCGGTAAAAATGCAGGCCGTCGGCGGTTTCCTCAAGCAGGTCGTTGCCGCCCTGGTGCTTGGACCCGGTGACGTGAAACGTTTCCCAGCCGAGTGCGCGCTGCTCGCGCAGGATCGAGGCGGTACGGAAGGTATAGCCGCTGTGCAGCGGGATCGAATGGTCGAGGACGTGGAGAACGCGCATGTTATTTTTCAAAACTCGTTAGGCGGCGGTGGCGATCAGGGGGCTGGCCGCAGCTGGTGTAAAACGGGTGGCGCTGTCGGCGCCGTTTTTACGCAGGAAGGCTTCGAACATCAACACTGCCCACAGCGCGGTGCTGTGGTCCTTGGTGGCGGCCAGGTGTTCGTCGACCATCTGCTTCAGGAAGCTCGCGTTGAAGATGCCGGTGTCGAGCAGCATCGGGTTCAGCACCGCCGCCTTCATCGACTCGCGCAGCGGGCCGCGCAGCCAGGAGGCGAGCGGAATCGAGAAGCCCATCTTCTTGCGGTAGAGGATGTCGTCCGACAGGTAAGGTTGCAATGCCTTCTTGAAGATATGCTTGCCCTCGCCGTTGCGCAGCTTGCTGGACGACGGCAAACCGGAAACCCATTCGACGAACTTGTGGTCCAGCAGCGGCACGCGCACTTCCAGCGCATGCGCCATGCTGGCACGGTCGACCTTGGTCAAAATGTCGCCCGGCAGGTAGGTCTTCATGTCGACATACTGGATGATCGACAGCGGATCGTCGGTCGGCGCGTTGGCCGCGTGGCCGCGCATGACCTCGACCGCGCGATACCCTTGCAGCTGGCTGCGGAAGCCCGGTGAAAATAATTGGTCGCGCACGCGGTCGACCAGGATCGACACGCCGTGGAAGTAGCCATCGGTCAGGTCGCGCGCCAGCGCTTCGAAGGTGGTCTTGGCGCGGAAGATGCGCGGCGCCCAGTCGGCCTTCGGATAGGCTTTACCCAGGAAGCCGAACACGGGCTTGCGCAAGGCCAGCGGCAGCATCGAACGCACCTGCTGCTCGCCCATCGCCATGCGGTGGCGGCGGTAGCCGGCGAAATTCTCGTCGCCGCCGTCGCCCGACAGGGCGACCGTGACGCGTTTGCGGGCCAGTTCGCACACGCGGTAGGTGGGAATGGCCGAGCTGTCGGCATACGGCTCGTCGTACAGGCCGGCGAGTAAATCGACCAGGCCGTAGTCGTCCTTGTCGACGGTCTCGCACTGGTGGTTGGTCTTGTACTGCTCGGCCACCTGGCGCGCGTAGGTCGATTCATCGAACGCGGAATCGTTGAAGGCGATCGAGCAGGTGTTGACCGGCTCTTTCGACAGGCCGGCCATCATCGCCACGATTGCGCTGGAATCGACGCCGCCCGAGAGGAAGGCGCCGAGCGGCACCTCCGCTTCCAGGTGGCTCTCGACCGCTTCGCGCAGGCGCACGACCAGCTCTTCTTCCATCTGCTGCTCGGACATCGGCCCGTGCGGCGTGAACGGCACGTCCCACCAGCGAACCGGTTTGGCCTGGGCCGCGTTGGCGCCCACATGCATGGTCAGCGAGAAGCCCGGCTCGAGCTTGAAGGCGTCCTTGAAGATGGTGCGCGGCTCCGGCACGTAGCCGTAGGCGAAATATTCCTCGACGGCGCGCGGTTCGATCACGCGCGGCAGTTCCGGGAACGACAGCAGGGATTTGAGTTCCGAACCGAAGATGAAGGTGCCGTCCGGCAGGAAGGCGTAGTGCAGCGGCTTGATGCCAAGGCGGTCGCGGGCGACAAAAAAGGTCTGCTTGTTGCGGTCCCAGATCGCGAACGCGAACATGCCGCGCAGGCGCTGCACGCAGGCTTCGCCCCATTCTTCCCAGGCGTGGACGATGGCTTCCGTGTCCGAATAGGTACGGAAGGTATGGCCGAGGCCTTTCAGCTCCGCCATCAGTTCGCGGAAGTTGTAGATCTCGCCGTTGAACACGATGACCACGCTGCGGTCCTCGTTGAACAGCGGCTGCTGGCCGGCTGCGATGTCGATGATCGACAGGCGGCGGTGGCCGAAGCCGACGCCCGGTTCCGTGTAGACGTCGCCCTCGACGGGGCCACGGTGGAACTGCGTCTGGTTCATCCGCTCGAGGGCGGCGCGGTCGATCCGGGTCGCGCCGCGCGGGTCAAAAATGCCTACGATTCCGCACATGGTTGGGTGATTTCTTTGAAGGTTGTCTTGGAGTTGCAGAGCTGGTCGTACAGGGCGGTATAAGCGCCGACCATGGCTGCAACGCTGTAATGGTGTTCGATTTTTTCGCGTGCCGCCGCGCCGTGGGCGGTGACGCGTGCCCGGTCGTCGACATAGCGGCCGAGCGCCTCGGCCAGCGCTTGCGGGTTGGACGCCGGGACCAGCGCGCCGTTGACGCCGTCCTGCACCACTTCCGGGATGCCGCCGACGTTCGTCGCGACCACGGGCACGCCGCAGGCCATGGCTTCCAGCAGGGTCACCGGCGTGCCCTCGGCGATCGAGGAGAGTGCAAATACGTCGAAGCTGCGCATCAGTTCCGGGATATCGTTGCGCGCGCCGGCGAACCAGACGAGGTCCGACACGCCGGCGTCCTGCGCTTTCTGCGCCAGGCGCTCGCGCAGCGGGCCGTCGCCGACGATCGCCAGGCGCAGGTCATTCCTTGCTTGCGGATGCTGCGCGCACAGCAGCGCAAAGGCATCGATCAGCGTGGCCTGGTCTTTCACGTCCTGCAGGCGGCCGACGGTGCCGATCACGAACGGTCCGGCGGCCCAGGGCAGGCTGGCCGCCGGCAGCCGGGGCGCATAGCGCACCGTATCGACGCCGTTCATGATCAGTTCCGACTTCGCCGCCGGGATATCGACGACTTTATGCAGCCAGCGCGCCAGGTCGTGCGAGACCGGCACATAGCGGTCGATGAAGGGCACCAGCGCACGGCGCAGGAAATTGTGCTTGCGGTTCAGGCCCTGCGGGTCGCTGGCGTCGCGTCCGTGCTCGGCGTGGATGCGCACCGGCACGCCGGCGGCCCAGGCCGGGACCGCATACTCGGCGCAGGCGAAATTATACGTGTGCAGCACCGCGGGACGCAGTTCGCGCAGCAGCTTGAACAGTTTTACGTGGATGCCCAGGCCCAGGCCCGGCTGTTTGTGCAGCGCATGCAGTTCGACACCCGGGCGCGTGATCTTGTCGGCAAACGCCGTGTAATCGGTGAGGCAGACGATCGCGTGGCGGTAGCGCTCGGGCGGCATGTGGTTGATGCAGTCGACCAGCAGGGTTTCCAGCCCGCCGAAGTCGAGCCGGTAGATCAGGTGCACGACCAGCGGGGCCTGTGCTGGTTGGTTCTTCATGACAGCCATGATCAGTGTTCCCGTGCGGCCTCGAGGCTTGCCTGCAGCGGCGCCAGGTTCGCTTCCAGGAAGGCGCGCAATGCGGCGCGCGCGGTGTCCGGATTCTCGCCGACCGGCGTCGAAACCATCACGGCGGCGCCGTCGTCGCCGTGCATCATCAGCTTGGCGCCTGCCTGGCGCAGCTTGCCGACGTAGTCGTTGGCGGTGAAGCGGCCGTCGACCCAGTTCCAGTGCCAGACCAGGTGGTTGATCCCGTCCGGACCCTTGACGCGCGTTTCCTGCACGTCGAACGGCTGGCCCTTGACGGTGTCGGTGCGTGCGGCCGAGCCGATCTGGCGGAAGTTCTGCTTGCGGTTGTCGACCCGGTTGACGGAGGTGATCAGGCGCTTGTCCGGTCCCTGGTTGCGGTAGTACAGCAGGTTCAGGCTGACCGGCGCGCCGGCCGCCGTGTACTGGCCGCTCAGGGTGGCGTCGGGCGTCATGAATTCCGGGTTCCAGGCCGCCATGCCGGTCACCGGCGTGGCCAGGCGCGAACCGTCCAGCTGCACCGGGGCCGGATTGTGGGCCGCCTTGTCGCTCACCATGCCGAGGGCCGGCCACAGCGCGCAGACCAGCACGGCGGCAAGCGCCGCACCGGCCAGCGGACGCCCCGGCAGCGCGCCTGTCGTGCCGGCGGCGGCCGCGGCGGGCGCGGAGGACACCGGCGCCGCTTCGTCCTCGCGCCAGTAGCTGCCGATCCAGAACATGATGAACATGACCAGGCCGAAGAACAGCCAGCCGTAGATCAGGTGGTCGACGCCGGTCGCCAGCGCCATGTCGCTGGTGTGGCCGATCATGACGATCATATAAGCGCGCAGGCCGTTGGCGATGATCGGCACGACGACCGACAGGCCGATGAACAGGGCGCGCCGGGTGGTCGAGCGGTAGCTCAGGTAAGCGTACAGGCAGCCCAGCGTGATCGACGAGATCAGGTAGCGCACGCCGCTGCAGGCTTCCACCACCGACCAGTTGCCGGTCGGGAGTTCGAAGGTGGTGCCGTTGCGCAGGACCGGGATGCCGGTGGCGCGCACCATGGCGACCGTGAAGTCGGCCGTAAAATTAATCAGGGGGTGGACGAAGACTTCGCCGAAGGGCACCGCGAACAGCAGGAACAGCAGCGGGAAGGCGAGGGCGCCGGCCAGGCGCCGGCCCAGCACGGCCAGCGCCACGGCCGGCAGCATGGCGACGAAGGCGTACTGCATCACGACCTGCACTTCGCCCGCGCGCGCCAGCAGCCAGCCGGCGCCGCACAGGGCGAGCAGGCCGAGCGCCGGCCACCAGGGTTCGGCGGGGATGCGGCTGAACACCTCGCGCCGGCGCCAGATCAACCAGACACTGATCGGCAGGATGATGTAGCCGTGGGCGAAGGTCTCCGAGCTGTTCCAGACCGCGACCATCGACGCCGCGGTGCCCCAGTACAGCAGCAGCACGGCCACCAGGGCGGCGACGACGGCGGCGATCCGCGGCACCGGCATGCGGCGCGCGGCAGCGCCGGCCAGGGCCGGGTTTTCGTTCATCAGCATTCGAACCTCGTCTCGATCGGGGACAGGTGGGCCGACCAGCTGTAGCGGCGCTCGACCTGGACGCGCGCGGCCAGTCCCATGGCCGGGTGCGGCTCGCGCAGGAGCTTGATGACGCTGTCGGCGTAGTCGCCGGGCGCGTCGGCCACGATCAGTTCGCGGCCAGGGGTGGCGTCGATGCCCTCGAAGGCCTGCTGTGACGCCACCACCGGGCGGCCCATCGCCATCGCCTCGAGCACCTTGTTCTGGATGCCGCGCGCGATGCGCAGCGGCGCCACCGCGGCCACGCAATGGGCAAGGTACGGGCGCACGTCGGGCACGGTGCCGGTGACGACGATGGCATCGTTAGCCAGTGCCAGCACTTCCGGCGCCGGACGCGAGCCGACGATGTAGAAGCGCGCATCCGGCACGGCGGCGCGCACGCGCGGCAGCACGTGCTCGGCAAACCATTTCACCGCGTCGATGTTCGGCCAGTAGTCCATCGCACCGGTAAACACCAATGCCCGCTCGCCCTCGGCGTACGGGTTGTCGTAGGCGCGCGCCGGGCTGAAATACTCGGTGTCGACGCCGTTGTTGAAATGACCGATCTTGCTGCTGCTTTCCGGCGCCAGCGTGCGAAACAGCTCGGCTTCCGGCGCGGACACGAACAGCGAGGCATCAAAAGCTTGCGCGACCTTGCGCTCGTAGTCGAGCAGGCTGCGCGCCTCGTGGCGATACACCCAGCTCATCGGCCACTTCTTCTTTTCGGCGTACTGGCGCCACTTGTCGGAGTCGACGTCGCAGAAGTCGATCACGCGGCGCGCGGCCGGGTAGTCTTCGGCATATTGCGCCATCACCGAGCAGAAGGTCATCACGCGCGCGATGCCGCGCTCGCGCATGGTGCGCGCGATCCACTGCTTCATGTCGGCGTCGCGGTAGTACTCGAGCGACAGCGACTTGCCGGTCGCCAGTCCCTTCGCGCTGCGCAGCTTGCCGCGCTTCGGATCGAGTTTCACGAAATGGCTGCTGGCGCACATCGCCTCGACCGCCGGCACGTGCTGCCAGTCGTCGGCGTCGTCCACAAAAGTAGCCAGGTGCACCCGGTACTTCGTCGCCAGGTGCTTGAGCAGGTTGTACGAGCGGATCTTGTCGCCCTTGTTCGGCGGGTAGGGGATGCGGTGCACCAGCAGCAGCAGATCCGGCTTGGCCGCCTCGGCTGCCGCGGCCGATTGCCGCTGCAGCGCTCCCTCGATGATGGAATTCATGGCTTGCTCAGGAAAATGCGGTCCATCCGGTCCCACGCGAAATCGCGGGCGAGGGCGGCAATGCGCCCTTCCATGCGCTCGATGTTGATGTAGTGGCGAAAGCGCGCCTTGGCGCCGAGGCCCTCGGGACGCGGCTGGCCCGGATCGACTTCCCACGGGTGGAAGTAGAACAGCGCCGGCTCGTTGTCCATCTCGTTGACGCGTTTCACCATCCAGCGCGACAGCGCGTACGGCAGCAGGCGGAAATAGCCGCCGCCGCCGGCCGGCAGCTTGCGGCCGCCCAGCATGGCGGTGGTGATCGGCACTTCGAGCAGGCCGTCCGGGCCGTTCGGATAGAAGGCGAAGCGCGGCGCGTCCGGCATGCCGTAGTGGTCGTGGGCGATCGGGTAGATGCTCGAGCTGTAGCGGTAGCCCGCTTCCGTCAGCGCCTCCAATGCCCACAGGTTGCCTTCGCCAATCGAAAAGCTCGGGGCGCGGTAGCCGATCACCTGCTGGCCGCCGATGTCTTCCAGCAGGGCTTTCGCGCTGCGGATGTCGTTGTCGAATTCGGCGCGGCTCTGGTCGGAGGCGCGCAGGTGGCCGTAGCCGTGGCTGGCCAGTTCATGGCCGGCGTCGACGATGCGGCGCACCATCTGCGGATAGCGTTCGGCGATCCAGCCGAGCGTGAAGAAGGTGCCCTTCACGTCGTGCCGTTCGAACAGCGCCAGGATGCGCTCGACATTGGCTTCGACGCGGCATTCGCGCGTCGGCCAGCTGTCGCGGCTGATGTAAGGAGCGAATGCCGAGACCTGGAAATAATCCTCGACGTCGCAGGTCATCGCATTGCGGATACGCTCGCCCGGCTGGCGTTGCGGCCGGGCTGCGGGAGTCTGCATCTTCATTCGGGGGTATCCACGTGGTGGGTTGCCGGCACGCCGTTTTGGGGCGTGGCGACGATTTTCTTCAGGATCGAGAGCACCGAGACGATCGATTTTTCGAGGCGCATCATGCGCTCGTCGAGCACTTCGGCGCTGGCGCGGCGCTCGGGCATGTTGCCCATGCCGTCGGCGAGCAGCTCGCCACCGATGTTGGCGCTAGGGGTGCCCATCACGTCGGGCAGCTGGAATTCTTCGCTGACGTCGGCGATGACGGTCTGGATATGCGCCTCGTTGAACGCGTGCAGCTCTTCCAGGTAGCCCATCAGGAGTACGCGGTCGAGCAGGGTATTGGTCTTGCGCGGGATGCCGCCGGTATAGGCGAAGATGGCCGCGTGCGCGGCGTCGTCGAAGGCCGGGTCGCCGTTCCAGCCGACCGTGTGCAGGCGGTGTTCGATGTAGGCGCGCGTTTCCGGCGCATCCATCGGGCCCAGGTGGTAGCTGGCGATGACGCGCTGGCGCAGCTGCTGCATGCTCGGGCTGTGCAGGGTGCCGCGGAACTCGGGCTGGCCCAGCAGGAAGGTCTGCAGCAGCGACTTGTCGTCGGTCTGGAAGTTCGACAGCATGCGCAGCTCTTCGACCGTCTTCGGGTTCAGGTTCTGCGCTTCGTCGATGACGAGCAGGGCGCGCTTGCCCTGGCGGTCGACGCTGTGCAGGAACTGCTCCAGGCGGGTCAGCAGGTCGGTCTTGCTGGCGCCCTCGTAGGGCAGGCCGAAGCCCGATACCACCATGCGCAGCGTGTCGTCCGGGTCGAGGTGGGTGTTGACGATGTGGGCGGCGACGATCTGGTCCGATGGCAGCTTGTTGAACAGGTTGCGCACCAGCGTGGTCTTGCCCGCGCCGACTTCGCCGGTCACGACGATAAAGCCTTCACCTTGCGACAGGCCGTATTCGAGATACGCCATGGCGCGCTTGTGGCCCTTGCTGCCGAAGAAAAAGTGCGGGTCGGGGCGCAGCTGGAAGGGCTTCGCGGTAAATCCATAATACGGTTCGTACATCGTGTCTCTCCGCTTTAGAGCTGGGCCGAAAGGGTGGCGCTGATTGCATTTTCCGTGTAGCCGGCACCGCCGAAACCACGGTTGCCGCTCAGGCGGCGCAGTTCGACGGCGCCGAGCAGCTTGGAACTGAAGCGGCGTGTCAGGCCGAGGCGCAAGGACTGCTGGTCCGCGTCGATGCCGGTGGTCAGGGACTGGGTACGCGTCTTCGTCAGTGTCGCCGTCGCGCTGGTGCGCCCGTTCAGGCGGTAGCTGTAGGCGGCGCTGGCGCCGAACTGGCGCACGTTGTCGTTGAGCGCGAACAGCTGGCTGCCGAGCAGCTCGCTGTCGGCCGCGCCCGAGGACAGCGCCAGGCGCTCGTTGGCGAACAGCGTCATCACTGCGCCATGCTTGCGCATGTTGTAGGCGAGCGACGCCTGCGCCAGCTTCTGGCGGAAGTAGCGATTCGTCAGGTAATTGATTTCTTCGCCCTGGACCGGCGGCAGGCCGGCCAGCCGGATGTAGTCCTCGACCGCCTGGCGGCGCGCGATCGGGTCGGGAATCGTTGCGGCAAACAGCCCGTCGAGCAGTGCCGCGGTATCGATCTGCTGGCCCTGCGTGAACTCCTGGCGCGAGCTCGTCACGGCGTCGGAATAGCTGGCCCTCCAGACCGTGTGGCGGCTGCGGTGCGTGGCCAGCAGGGAGCCGGTGTTGCCCAGGAAGTGGCGGCCCACCGACATCTCGATGGCGCTGCGCACGGACGGGGTCCAGGCAAAGCCGGCCGACCAGCTGGCTCCGCCCGTGCGTCCGCCATATGCGCCGTAGTCGTACCTGTCGTAGCCGCCCGTGGCGGTCAGCTTCAGCGTGCGGTGCACGCGGTAGCTGAGGCCGGCCAGTGCATTTTCCGACGAGGAATCGCCGAAGCGGTCGGCCTTCACATCCTGGCGCGAGGCGCGCAGGTTCCAGCCGATGTCGCGCCAGGCGCGACCGCTGGTCAGGTTGAAGGCGAGGCTGTCGGACTCGCTGCTGCCGAAAC
Source organism: Telluria sp. AIW5 (assembly GCF_056680575.1). Classification (NCBI taxonomy): domain Bacteria; kingdom Pseudomonadati; phylum Pseudomonadota; class Betaproteobacteria; order Burkholderiales; family Oxalobacteraceae; genus Telluria; species Telluria sp. AIW5. Next base: position 1,005,297 of record NZ_CM155289.1, read on the forward strand.
GGGTTTCGTCGGCATTCACGCTGTCGTGGGTATAGCGCAGCGTCGCCGCGGCGAAGTTGCCGAAGCGCTGGACCAGGTAGGGACTGATGCTCCAGTTGGTCAGGTCGGTGCGGTTCTCGCTGGTGTAGCGGCTGGCGCCGGCATCGTCCACGCCGAAGGCCGACACGGCGCGCGTACCGCCGTTCGCCCGTGCGTCCACATACATGAATTCGTCGATGACCTTGAGGGTGCCGGCGGCGTCGTATTGGGTGTTGTTGCGGCGCGCGTTGGCCGGCCTGCCGTCGCTGTAGGCGAAGAACGAAGAGCGTGCGTTGGCAATCAGCTGCACGCGCGAATTCTGGCCATGGATGCTGATGGCCGGCAAGGCCTCGGTGATCCACTGGGCGTGCTTGCCCGCATCGCTGGCCAGGGTGGGGTTGTCGCTCCAGGTCTCGCTCAGCGACAGCGAGGGCGTGACGTTCCACTGGGCCTGCGCCGGCAGCGCCACCATCAGCGCGGCGGCCAGGGGCGCCAGGCGCGGCAGGCGTGCCGTGAAGCGTACCGGGGTGCGTTTAGCCGTAGTGATAGTCATACGTCTCTTCGATCCCCGGGATGTCCCGCGCCTTGTTATAGATGAGATTGACGTTGCTGCAGCCTTCCAGCTGGCGCAGCGATTCCTGGACCGCGTGCTGGGTCGTGCCCTGGGCTTCGACCACCATCACGATCTGGCCCATGTGGCCGGCCAGTTCCTTTGCTTCGCTCGTCAGCAGCAGCGGCGGCGAATCGAAAATGATGATGCGGTCCGGATAGCGGTGCGCGATTTCGTTGACCAGGTTGCTCATCGTCGAACTGGCCAGCAGTTCGGTGGCGCGCGGCGTGCTGGTGCCGGCCGGCAGGATGCTCAGGGTGTCGACATTGGTACGCAGCATCACGTCCGACAGGTCGAGCTTGTCGTCGACCAGGATGTCCATCAGGCCGCGCTGGGCCGGCAGGCCGAGCGTGCGCAGCACCGACGGACGGGCGACGTCGGCATCGACCAGCAGCACCGTGTGGTCGAGTTCCATCGCGATGCTCATCGCCAGGTTGATCGCGCAATAGGTCTTGCCTTCCCCCGGCAGCGAACTGGTGATCATGATCAGGTTGTTCGGGCGGCCGGTCGTGCTTTGGCTGAAGGCCTGCTTGAGCAGCGGGCGCTTGATGACGCGGAAGTCTTCCAGCAGGCTGGTACGGCCGCTGGCGGCGGTGACCATGCCGGCCTCGCGCATGCGCACCAGGTCGAGGTCGACCTTGCGCACGCCCGGCTTCGGTGCCACCTTGCGCGGCGCGGCGACGCCCGGCGTAGCGACGCCCGGCGTTTCTACCCGCGGCGCCGCAACGGTGGGTGCTTCGGCGCGCGCCGCCGGCGCGGCAGCAGCTGCAGTGGCAGGTGCCGCAGCAGTTACAGGCTGGATAACGGGCGCAGGGGCTTCGGCGACGGGCGCTTGGGCGTGCGGTTCGAGGACGATGGTCTGTCCGTCGTGTTCCACGACCGCAGGGGCCGGTGCCGCTGCGCGGGTGTGGTCAATGCGGCTGGCCGCTTTTTCGATAATGCTCACATTCGCTCCTAATAGGGTCCGTTGCGCGGCTTACACGCTGGCGCGCGCCAGCATGACGGCGACGCCGATGATGTAGGCGCCAAACAGGATCAGCACCGCGGCGCCGACGCCGAGCAGGCGGCGCTTGCGCAGCACTTTCTGGCTGTCGGTCCAGTGCATGTTGATCGTTCCCAGCACCGGCACGCCGGTCACTTCACGCAGCGTGGCGTGGCTGAGGAAGGTCGGGCGCACCTGGCTCATCATGAATGCACCGCCCAGGCCTGCGGCGAGGGCGAAGATGAACACGCCCGAGAACAGCGCCAGGCGGTTCGGGCCGCTCGGCTTGGTCGCTTCCAGCGGCGGCTCGACCACGCGGAAGGTCAGCATGTCGGTGGCCGAGGACAGGTCGCCGGACAATTTCGCCTGCTCGCGGCGTTCGGCCAGTTTCTGGTAATTCTCGCGGTTGACTTCGTAATCGCGGTTCAGCTGCACCAGCTGGGCTTCGACTTCAGGCGCCGTCTGGCTCTGGCTGCGCAAGGTCGTCACGCGGGTGCTGTATTCGCTGACGCGGGCACGCAGGGCGGCGACGCGCGATTCGGCATCGGACAGCGAGACGCTCAGCTGCTGCATCATCGGGCTGGCGGCGATACCCGGATCGGGACGGCCCTTCTTCGCCTCTTCCTTCTTGCGCGCCTGCAGCTGCTCGACCAGGCGCTTGGTGGCGATGATGTCGGGATGCTGCTCGGTGTATTGCAGGCGCAGGGTGTCCAGGTTCTTCTGGGCCGCGGCGAGGCGGCTTTCGGTTTCCGGATCGACCATGCCGCCGCCGCTGCCGCCTTCCGCGACGCCGCCACCGCTCATGCGGCGGCGAATGGCGTTGCGCGACTGTTCGGCTTCGGCCAGTTCGAGGCGCGCCTGGCTCAGCGCGTCGTTGGCGGCTGCGACGCGGGCGCTCCAGTCGCCGCCTTCGCGCGGCAGCAGGCCCATGTTCTTGAGCTTGAATTCCTTCAGCGCGTTCTCGGCCGCGGCCAGCTTCGCTTCATAGCCCTTGATCTGGTCGTCGATGAACTGGACCGCCTTGTCGGAGTCCTGCTTCTTGTTGCCGAAGCTGCCCTCGACGAAGATGGACAGCAGCGACTGGACCACATCCTTACCCAGCTTGGCATCGGTCGAGGTATAGCTGATGGTATAGATGTCGTCGCGCTCGGTGCCGGCGATCTTGATCTTGGACATCAGGTCGTCGACCATCTTTTCCTTCTCGCGGCTGCTGGTCGCCTTGACGTCGAGGTCCGTATCGCGCATCACTTTTTCGATGTTCGGACGGCTGATCAGGGTCTGGCGCATGAACATCACCTGCTGGTCGAGATTCGGCAGCGTGGTCATGCCCGACAGCAGGGGTTTGAGGATGCTCTGGGTATCGACGTAGACGCGGGCCGAGGTCTCGTACTGGTTCGGCAGCCTGAGCACGATTGCCCAGCCGATCAGTGCCACCAGCCAGGCGATGGACACTGCATGCCAACGGTATTTACCGAGGGCCTTGAGGAAATTCAGGATTAGGGCTGTTATTTCTGCCATCTCAGTCTCGCCATGAACGCCCGGCGCGCAGCCGGGCTACAAAATAAACACAAAAGAACACGCATCATCGCTTGTAGTTTGTGCAATTGCAATTGCGTGTCGGAAAATCGTGCTAATAAAAGGTCCGCCGTGGCACCCGTTACAACACAAATTCCACACTGCAATGCCGAATTTCCCTGCCACATGCCGCCATCAGCGTTATTATTGCCAACCGACAAACAACCACAGTGGAAAATGTTGCACACCGTCAAGAATGAGGTGAGGAGCAAATCGTCATCGTCGAGTCCGGATAACGCCTTTGCGTAACATCAAGCCGTTGTATTGTAGTGTTTAATTTGCAAAAGGGCCTGCACGATTGATTCCCATCCGAAATAATGAATGCAAGGTCGTCAAGAGCTTGTCAAGACGCCATATGTTGGCCCTCTGCGCCGCCCTGGCGGCCGTCGCCGCGCCCATGCCGGCCCGCGCAGACAGCCTGGTGCGCACGATTGCCAGCGTCAAGCCCTCCATCGTCGGGGTCGGCAGCTTCCTCAGGACGCGCAGCCCGGCGGTCGTGTTTTCGGGCACCGGCTTCGCCGTCGGCGATGGCCTGAGCATCATCACGAACGCCCATGTGGTGCCGAACAACCTGGATGCCGCCAAAATGGAGCAGCTCGGCGTCGTGGTCGGCGCGGGCCTGGATTTCCGTTTCCGCCCGGTGCGCCTGGTGGCGCTCGACCGCGCACACGACCTGGCCCACCTGCGCCTGACCGAGGGCCCACCGCTGGCGGCGCTGACGCTGGGCGACTCGCGCGCCGCGGCCGAAGGGCAGGGGCTGGCCTTCACGGGCTTCCCGCTCGGGATGGTGCTGGGGCTGAACCACGTGACCCACCGCGCCACGCTGTCCGCTATTACTCCGATCGTCATGCCGTCCCTGAGTTCCCGCCGTCTCGACGCCCGTGCGATCACCCAGCTGCAGCACGACCCCCTGAAAATCTTCCAGCTCGACGGCACGGCCTATCCGGGCAACAGCGGCAGCCCGGTCTACGATCCCGACAATGGCGCCGTGCTCGGTGTTATTAATATGGTGTTCGTCAAGGGGCTGAAGGAGACGGCGATCACCAGCCCGAGCGGCATTACCTATGCGGTGCCGGTCCAGTACGTGCAGGAACTGTTGCAGCAAAAATGAAACACAAGTATTTCAATCGTGCACCCTTTCGCGGGAGCACGATTACGATACAATATGCCCAGTTTGATGGCTAAATAACAATTTTGTGTTGCTAATAACAACAGCCTGGCTTTGCCGGTCGCTGCTGTCGTGAAGGGGAATGACGTGAGCAAGATCGTGACGAATTTGATGAAACTGGCCCTGGCGGCCACCTGCGCCCTGGCGGTAACCGGCTGCGCGCTGTGGAAGAAGCCGGCGGCCCCTTCGGCGGCCGCGATGGCGGGCGCCGCGCCGGCCGATTACCTGATCGGGCCGGGCGACGCCGTCAACATCATCGTCTGGCGCAATCCGGAAGTGTCGATGTCGGTGCCGGTCCGTCCGGACGGCAAGATCACGACCCCGCTGGTCGAAGACTTGCCGGCCGCGGGCAAAACCTCGACTGAACTGGCGCGCGATATCGAAAAGGCCCTGGCCAAGTTCATCCAGCAGCCGGTCGTCACCGTCGTCGTCACCGGCTTCATCGGCAATTACGGCGAACAGATCCGCGTGATCGGCCAGGCCGCCAAGCCGCAAGCCCTGCCATACCGCCGCGACATGTCGCTGATGGATGTCCTGATCGCTGTCGGTGGCGTCACCGAATTCGCGTCCGGCAACCGTGCCAGCATCATCCGCAACGTCGATGGCAAACAGGAAAAACTGAACGTCCGCCTCGACGACCTGATCAAGGACGGCGACATTTCCGCGAACATGCCGATGCGTCCGGGCGACATTCTGGTCATTCCGGAAAGCTTCTTCTGACCTGAATTCATTGTCGGGTTTTCTTACAACGGCGCCCTTGGGGCGCCGTTGTCGTTTCCGGGCCAACACCTGTGTGGCATACTTTCGACACCTCAGGAACCGTGTTTATGGACGATCAAGAAAAAAACCACCTATTGTCGCCCGACACGCTGGCCGTGCCGCCACCGCTGCTCGATGCGAAAGGCATTGCGCGGCGCCGCTTTACGCGCGCCGGCGCTGGCGCCACCGGTGTGATTTTGACCTTGTACAGCCAGAGCGGCATGGCGGGGACCGCCGCGGCGCGGTGCAACTCGCCGTCCGGCTTCACGTCGGTGACGACGGGTGCCAGCGCCAAGCCGCAGTTTTCATGCGAAGCCAACCGTTCGCACGGCTACTGGAAAAACCACGCGAATGCCTGGGAGAGCTCGGCCAATATCAAGACGACTGCCCTCTTCGGCAGCATCTTTACGTGTGGCGGCAGTTACGCGAACCTGAGCACGGTCACGCTGATGCAGGTGATTAACCCGAACAAGGACGTCAAGAGGATCGACCGTAACAACGTCGCCATGCAGTGCGTGACGGCCCTGCTCAATGCGCGGATGTCGCAGTTTGCCGGTAATGCAAGCGTCCTGACCGAACGCCAGGTGATCGATATGTGGAACGATTTCGTGACCACGGGTTACCGGCCGGGCGGGAGCAGCACCCCACCGTGGACCGGTGCCCAGATCGCCAGTTATTTGGAAAGCACCTTCCGCTAGGAGGCCGCTCGCCCTTGACCGAATGACAATTTTGCCGATCTGGCGCGTGGCGCCCGGCCAGCGCCTGGACTACCGCTGCTGGGACGGCGAATGCCTGCTCTACAATGATTTGTCGGGCGATACCCATTTGCTCGACGAATTCGCGATCGCATTGCTCGAGCAGCTGCAGGCGGCTGGCCAGTCGGCCGCGCAGCTGGCGGCCCTCCTCGACTTGCCGCCCCATCCCGATGAAGCGGCCGCTACGCCCCTGCCGTCCTGTGACGACGCGCTGTCCAGCCGCGAACTGGTGGACACCGTGCTGGCCGACCTGGCTGCGCTCCACCTGGTCGACGCCCCTGCATGCTGACCGTTGCCGCACTCGGTCCGCAAGCGCTGGCGGCGCGCCTGCGCGGCCCCGGGCTGCGCCTGCGCACCGGTCCGTTCGTTGCCCGCGTACGCAGCCCCTTGCCGGCGATGGCCGTGGCGCTGGGACGCATGTATGCCGACTATCCGGTGCTCGCCGAGGACACGCCTGCCGATTTCGACGTGCTGCTGCGTGCGCCGCGCGGGCTGCGGCGCCTGTTCAAGCCACAAGTGTATTTCCATTACGACGGTCGGCCGCCTTTCCAGCCGCTGCCGCTGGCCCAGGCTTATCCGATGTTCGAGTGGGCGATGAACTGGTGCGTCGCCGGTCACGCCCATTCCTGGCTGGTGATCCACGCGGCGGTCGTTGAGAAGGAGGGCAGGGCCGTGATCCTGCCGGCGCCGCCGGGCTCGGGCAAGAGCACCCTGTGCGCGGCGCTGGTGGCGCGCGGCTGGCGCCTGCTGTCGGACGAACTGACCCTGGTGCGCCTCGATGATGGCCGGATCGACCCGGTACCGCGCCCGGTCAGCCTGAAGAACGGCTCGATCGACGTGATCCGCGCCTGGGCTCCGGGGGCGCAGCTGTCGCCGCCGGTGGCCGACACGATAAAGGGAACCGTGGCCCACATGCGCGCGCCGCAAGAGAGCATCGCGCGCGCGCACGAGCCGGCGGTGGCGGCCTGGATCGTGTTTCCGACATGGCGCGCCGGCGCGCCTGCCGAACTGGTGCCGGTGCCGCAGGCGCGTGCCCACTTGCGCCTCGCGGAGAACGCGTTTAATTACAGCCTGCTGGGCGCTGCCGGATTTACGGCCGCCGCCGACCTCGTCGACCGCACCCGTACCTTCGATTTCAGCTACGGCGCGCTGGAAGACGCCATGGCCGTGTTCGAGCGCTTGCCGACGGGGCGGCCATGAAGGCTTTGCCCCTGCTGACCCGGGTGCTGCGGACTCCCTCCTCCATGGCCGCGCTCGATGCGCCCGGATGGGAGATGCTGCTGCGCCAGGCCGGCGCCGCCGACCTCGGCGCCACGCTGGACTTGCTGGCCGACGAACACGGTCTGGCGGACAGCCTGCCGCCGCGGGTGCGGCGCCGCCTGGGCTGGGCGCGCACGGTCTGGGAGCGCCACACGCAGGCCGTGCGCTTCGAGCTCGGGCAGGTGGAGCGCGCGCTGCGCATACGGGCTTGCCGCTGATCCTGCTCAAGGGAACCGCGTATGTCGCGGCCGGGCTGCCGGCGGCGGCGGGCCGGCTGTTTTCCGATATCGACATCCTGGTGCCGAAGGCGGCGCTGGGCGATGTCGAGCACCTGCTGATGGTGCATGGCTGGGCGTCGAACCACCACGATGCCTACGACCAGCGCTATTACCGCGAGTGGATGCATGAACTGCCGCCGATGCAGCACCTGCGCCGCTCGACCGTGATCGACGTGCGCCATGCGATCCTGCCGCAGACGGCGGCGGTGCGGCCTGACCCGGCGCGCCTGCGCGCCGCCGCCCGCGCCATTCCCGGCGCCGCCGGCCTGTCCGTGCTCGCGCCCTGCGACATGGTGCTGCACAGCGCCACGCACCTGTTTTATGAGGGCGAGTACCACCACGGCCTGCGCGACCTGTTCGACCTGCACCGGCTGCTCTGCCACTTCGGCGCGGCCGAACCCGGTTTCTGGGAGGCGCTGCCGGCGCGCGCACGCGAACTCGCGCTGGAAAGGCCCCTGCTCTATGCGCTGCGCTACTGTATGAAGTTGCTCGGCACGCCGGTGGCCGCGACCGTGGCCGACGCCGGGGCGGGGTGCCCGAATGCCGCCTTGCTGCGGTTGATGGATGCGCTGTTCACGCGCGCCCTGCGCCCGGCCCACCCGAGTTGCGCCGGCGTCCTGACGCCTTTTTCGGATCTCATGTTGTATATCCGCGGCAACTGGTTGCGCATGCCGCCGCTGATGCTGTCGAGGCATCTCTTCAGGAAAGCTTTTTTGACCTCTAGAAATGTTAAATCTGATCAAGTTTAAGTGCTGAAAAGTATTATAATTCCTACAAGAATTTTTTGTGAATTAATGCTGTCGGCATTTTTTACACATGGGGTGATAGTGCTTCAGGCCGTTATGCTAAGTGATTGATTATGCGAGGATTTAATAAGCTGGCACGGTGATTGCTTATAGTGGAGTGTGTTTGCCCACACCATCAACTTAAGCGAGGATTGAAATTATGAAATTCATGAAGAAACTGGCCTGCGCCGCAGCTGTTGCAATGTCCTTCGCCGGTGCCGCTAACGCAGCGACCGTGCTGAACGACTGGCGCTTCAACCCAACCGGCGGTGGCTTCGCTGGCGCCCAGAACGTCAACGAATACCTGGACGTGAACGGCAATGCCTTCATCCAGATCAACCCGACCGGTGGTTCCAGCTTCTCGTTCGCCGAGCACGCGGTGTTCAACATCTCGCAGGCTGACAGCAACGGCCAGCTGTTCCCAGTGACCTTCCCAGGTGGCAACATCACCGCGACCTTCCAGGCGAACGGCACCGGTAACTTCAGCGGCGCCTTCACCTTCGCCGGCGGCACCATCACCATGTACCAGAACCCAACCGCAGGCCAGTACGGCACGACGGCTGGTACCTACGGTGCTGACCTGGGCAACCAGATCGCCCAGTTCACCGTGATGGCAGGCGGCGGCGGCAACGTCGATGCAAGCGGCTCCCCAGTCAACAATGGTCAGGTCACCGTGTTCGCCAAAGCTGAAGCCGGTTCGCTGGATTCGGGCTACTTCTTCCGCGAAAACGGCACGGACCTGTCGACCGAGTCGATCATGGCCTTCGCCTTCACCAACGCGAACACCATTGGCTCGCCAACCAGCACCCTGGTCAGCGAAGTCGCTTGCGACTACGCTGGCTTCACCGGCGCCGGCTGCGATGGCACCGCGTACGCCAACACCCCAGGCTACTTCTTCGTCGGCAACAACGGTCAGTTCAAGCTGGCTGAAGTTCCAGAGCCAGGTTCGCTGGCCCTGTTCGGCATCGCCATGCTGGGCGCTGGCGTCGTGAGCCGCAAGCGCGCAAAGAAGGCTTAATCAGCCTCTGAGCGTCAGGTAGTAAAAGGAGAGAGCGGGCGCGCCCGCTCTTTTCCCGTTCCAGATAGCAAGACGCGAGTTGCTGGGCAAGCGCTGGCGATAACAAAAACAAGCTCTACCAGGCAGGGAAATGAAAGCAAAAAGCGGCGTCGACCTTCAAGTCGACGCCGCTTTTTTTTGCACCGGGGCGGTGCCGGCCCTCAGTGTTTCATGAGCTCGGCCAGCGGACGGCGTACCGAGCGCGCGGTGGGCGCCGGGCCGTAGCCGAGGCGTCCCATGTAGACCGGGAACAGGCTGTCGTTGAAGATCAGCGCTTCGGTCTCGCGCTGCAGGGCTTGCGCGGCGCCGGCCAGTTTCGCCTTAGCCGTGAAACGCGTGCCTTCGCGCGCGTATTTCGAAAAGATCAGCGGCGTCATTTCCGGCTGCATGTACAGGCCGAGCGTGGTCATGGTCAGCCAGAAGCGCTGCAGCGCGCGTCCGGCGGCCACGTAGTCGTCGATCGACTGCGGTGCGCTTTTGGCCTTGAGCACGAAGTGGGCGGCGCAGGCCATGCCGGGCGCCAGGTCCATCTGCAGGCGTGGCGCCCAGGTGCCCATCAGCGTGTTGACGGTGGCCATGCGGCGCCAGCTGACCATCGCCCACTTCATCAGGTGCAGGGTCATGGCGTCGACGCCGAGCGCGCCTGCCGGCACCTTGTCCGGGCTGTGGGTGCGGTTGTCCCAGTCGATGATGCTGCGGTGGGTCTCGAACGCTTCCGGCATCGTCAGGCGCAGCCGGGCGTTGTTGTACATCAGCTTGGCGGCCTGCCATTTCTGCGACCGGCCCTCGAGCCAGGTCAGTTCGTATCCGGGCGCCACGGTGGCGGCCAGGATGCGCTTGTGTTCGTCGGTGAGCGGGGTGGTCTTCATCGGCCGGCGCTGCACGGTACGCGCGCTGATCACGTCGATCAGCGGGTCGCGCACGACGGCCGGGTCCGCAACAAGGCGCACGTCGAACAGCGGGTGGGTTTCGCGTCCTTCGGGGCGGCGGTTGATATCGGCGCGCAAGCTGTGGCCGCTGGCGGCGATGGCAATCGTTTCCAGCAGTGTGCCGAAGGCGATCTGGCTCGGGTGGCCGTCGAGGTCGTAGACGCAGTGGTCGCGCGTATCGTAGGCGTGCACGACCAGGTGATCGGGCGCCGCAATCTCGAAGCGCCAGGTCTGCATGTTGTCGCCGCTGGGCGCCCAGCGCGCCAGGTCGAGGATCTGTTCGATCGTGCCCGGCTTGACGGGGGTGTTCATGCTGTCGCCCCCTCTTTTGTCTCCGCTTTCGTTCCCGCTGCCGCGGCCGCCAGGTCCTTGGCCAGCTGTTTCTTGCCGATCTTGATCATCAGGCGGTGCAGCGGATTTTTATTGCCGCCCGGACGCCAGGTACGCACCAGCTTGTTGCGGTAGGCGTCGAACTGGATGCCCCAGGGCGCCGCCAGCACGCGGCCGCGTCCCAGCAGGATTTTCAGGGCTTCGGTGCCCATCACGCCGGCGCACAGCTGGCAGGCCATGATGGTCGAGGGACCGCGGCGCTCGACGAAATTGACCGCCTCCGGTACCACCAGATATGGGCGGTGCAGGCCGGCCGGCGCCAGGCCGACGACGAAGTGGACAGCCTTGTCCGTTTCCGGCAGATCGCCCCACTGGAAATATTCCTCGAAGGTCATCTGTCCCGGCAGGAAGTTGAGCAGGGCCGCGCCCATGCCCAGCGGCGCCACGGTGCTGGCGGGAATGCCGAGGCGGGCGCACAAGGCAAAGGTTTTCTGGCGGATATCGAAGGCAAAGAAGTCGAGTGCGTCGACATACATGTCGGCACCTTCGAGGAAAGCATTCAGGTTGGTATCGTTGATGCCCTCCGCAAAGACATCGACCTCGCATTCGGGATTGATGTCGAGCAGCATGCGGCGGATCACATCGACCTTCGGCTGGTCCAGCGTCGAGACCATCGCGCCGACCTGGCGATTGAAGTTCGGGACGTCGAAGGTATCGAAATCGGCAATGCGGAATTTGGTCACGCCCAGGCGCGCCAGGGTCAGGGCATGGACGCCGCCGACGCCGCCGCCGCCGGCGATCGCGACCCGCTTCTTGCGCAGCAGTGCCTGCTCCTCACGCGTTACCCAGCCAATGTTTCGGGAAAAAGCCTGCTCATAGCGGAAAGGATTGGTCATGTGTGGGAGGGTAAAACGGTGAACGAATGGATGTCGAATGGCCGATGACAGGAAGCGCCATGGCGGCGCGTCCGGCGGCGCTGCCTTGTCCAGGCAGGCCGGAACAAGACAGTGGGTTTATGCTACCTGGTGTTCGTCGATGCGGCGCAGGCGGTTGATGATACCCTGCTCTTCGCGCGGGGAGAAGAAATAAGGATAGAACGAACGTTCGGTGGCCGTTTCGGTACCCGCTTCGCTGAAGGTGCCGCCGTGTTTTTGAATCTGCTCGGTGACATACGCCAGCTCGATGCGCAGCAGGTAGGCCGGCGCGTTCACGCGCGGATTGTCCTTCAAATCGCCTTCGCGTTTGAATCCCAGCATATGCTCGTAAAAGCGGCGATGGCGCGGATTGACTTCGATAACGATATCGGTGCAATCGTGGATATCGCGGGCGTAAATGACAGCCAGGTGGAACAGGTTGGCGAGCGAGGTTTTCGAACGTACCGTCGGGTCGAAGGCCAGCTTGGTGAATTCACAGAGCTTGGCGCCGCGGGCACGGTGCGCGTCGAGTTCCTCCTTGAAGATCTGGTCGGCCATCAGGCCGATAGGCGAATCGATACCGAGCGTCAGGGTGCCCACCACTTCACCTTTATCGGTGGCGGTGAGCGTGATGCGATTGGGATCGTCGCTGAACTGGTGCGTGCCAGCATAGCCGCGCCAAGCATACATCTTGTTGACCAGCATGCTGGCCGAATTTCGTCCTTTTGCCGTATCGGTAAGCCGGATTCCATATGAATCTTGGTTCACGATAACATCCTCTAATTCTGAGTTCGCTATATTATCGCGATCCTCTGACACATGAGCGTTCGATAGAAATTCGACAGTACGCTCGTCAAGTTCGTGCACCTCGTCGGGATTCGTCATCGCGGGACACCTCGGTTTTTGGTGCGCCGTCCGCTGCGGACGGCGCCTTTTTATGCGATACCGCAGTTTGCCGGACAAGCAGGAAAAGTGCGGTTCAGTTGGTTTTTATTTAGCTGAAATAGTAGACCGTTATAAGGTTTTTAGCAACGAACGGGCTTCCTCCAGTTGGGCGAACGATTTGTTTTGCGCGATCAGGGCTTCGAGTTCCTTGCGCGCGCCCGCCTTATCGCCCGACTTGTTCAGGGCGACCGCCAGGTGATAACGCACTTCCGGCAGAGCCGCCGCGCCGGCCGCCGCCTTTTGCAGCAGCGGCAGGCCGCGTTGGGTATTGCCTTGCTCGACCAGCATCCAGCCCAGCGTATCCATCACCGAGGCGTTGTCGCCGGCGACTTTATACGCCTGTTCGGCCGTGGCCAGCGCGCGCGGATCCTTTTGCTGCTGGTAGGCATAGGCCAGGTTGTTCAGTGCCACGCCATTGCCGGGCGCGCGCTTGACGATCTCTTCGAGCAGGGCCGCGGCCGGCTTGTATTCCTTCGCCGCCAGGTGCGATTCGGCCTGGTACATGGCCAGCTGCATGTCGTCAGGATGCGTCTTCGCCCACTGGGCCACGCGCTGCCGCGCTTCGCTTTCCTTGCCCATCTGCGCCATCGCCTGGGCGCTGCGCAGCAGGACCGCGCTCGACTTGGTGATGGCGAAGGCCTTGTCGTAGGCCGCCACCGCCAGTGCCGGTTTCTTCTGCGCCTGCTGGAGGTCGCCCTCCATCAGGAAGCCGACCGGGGAGCCCGGCAGGTCCTGCTGCAGCTGGCGCACCATGGCCAGCGCCTCGTCGGTGCGCCCGCGGCGCATCGCCACCTCGACCTGGGCAACCCGTGCCTGCAGCAGGTTCGGCTGCAGGGCGATGGCGCGCTTGAGGGACTCGGCGGCGCCGGCATCGTTTTTCAGCTTGCCCTGCACCGTTGCCAGGCGCATTTGCGCCAGCGCCGATTTCGGCACCATGTTGACCAGCTTGCTGTAGCTGTCGAGCGCGCCCTGGGCATCATCGTTGGCCAGTTGCGCCTGCCCCAGCAAGTCCATCATTTCGGGGTTCGACGGATACGAGGGCTGGAACTTGCGCGCCAGCGTCAGCGCCTTCTTTTCCTGCTTGGTCGCCAGGTAGTGGCTGCCCAGCCTGAGCACCGGCGCGATCGTATCCGGATTTTCGGCCTGCGCCTTCTCCAGCCAGGTCGTCGCTTCCTCGGGATGTTTCTCGAGCATCGCCAGTTCGGCCAGCGCACCCATTGCGCCGAAATTCTTCTTGTCCTTCTCCAGGATCGCCTCGAAACGCTTGCGCGCGGCCTCCGGCTTCTTCTCCATCACGTCGAGCTTGGCCAGGTTGGCGGCGGCCGGGAAGAAGGTCGGTTTTACTTGCAGCGCCTTCTCGAAGGCGGCGCGGGCCGCGGGCAGGTCGCCCTTGGTCAGCAGCACGGTGGCCTTCAGGTTGTAGGTTTGCGGATCGTCCGGCTTGAGCGTCTCGATTTTCGACACGGTGGCCAGCGCCTTGTCGTAATGCTTCAGGCCGATTTCGGCCTGGGCCAGCGCCGTCAGCGCACGGTCGGACTTCGGATCGAGCTCGGTTGCGCGTTCCAGTTCGGCGATGCCCTTGGCGGTATCGCCTTGCTGCAGGCGCGACATGCCGAGCGAGGTGTGCAGCACCGCGACGTCCGGGGCCAGCGCGACCGCCTGTTCGAGGTAGGACGTGGCCTTGCCGAAATCGCGTGCCTGCATGGCCGCCTCGCCGGCCAGCGCCAGCAGCTGCGGGTCGCGCGATTCTTTCACGGCCGGCGCCAGCGTGGCGGCGGCATCGGCCGGCTGCGCATCCTTCAGCAGGGCCTGCGCCATCAGCTTGCGTGCGTAGACGTTGGTCGGATCGATTTCCAGGTATTTGCGCAGGTGCATTTGCGCCGTCTGGGGCGAGTCGAGGTTCAGGTCGACCGCGCCGGCCAGCAGGACGCTCGGCATGTGGTTCGGGGCGCTTTTGAGGATGCGCTGCAGCGCATCGCGCGCTTCCTTGTTCTTGCCTTCGCTGTAGTCGAGCAGGGCCTCGCCGTAGGTGACGAGCAGGCTGCCCGGCGCGGCCTTTTTCGCAGCCTCGACCTCGGTGCGGGCTTCGGCATATTTTTTCTGGCCGATGCGGATATAGGCCTTTTCCAGGTTGGCGTTGCGGTCGTGCGGACGCAGTGCGATGACCTTGTCGAAGGCGGCGAGTGCCTCGTCGGTCTTGCCCAGGCCGCGCAGCATGCCGCCCTGGAACATCCAGACCTCCGGATTCTTGCCGTCCTTGGCGATCGCCTCGGCTCCGTAACGCTGGGCCGTCGCCGTATCGTTCGTGGTGAGCGCATGGCGCGCCAGGCCGACCAGGGCGGTACCGGCGGCCGGGTCCAGCGCCAGCGCGGCATCGTAGGCTGCCTTGGCGCCGGCGGCGTCGCCGCTGGCGAGCAGGGCGTCGCCGCGTGCAGTCATCAGGGGCGCCGACTTCGCGGCCAGCTCCGGCTTGATGTCGGCCAGCAGTTCCTTGAACTTGCCTTCGGCGAGCAGGGCCTGGGCCAGCAACGGCAGCGTGCGCGCAGGTGCCAGTCCGAGGCTGGCTGCCTTGCGCAATTCCTTCTCGGCCGACACGGCGTCGCCCGAGTCCAGGTACAGGCTGCCGAGCTGCAGGCGCGCCTCGCCATCCTCGGGGCTCTTCGCCACCGCATTTTTCAGCTGGATCAGGGCCGCCTTCTGGTCGCCCTTCTGTTGGTATTGCTTGGCTTCGGCCAGCAGGCTCGCCGTCGACTGGTCACGGTTGCAGGCAGTCAGGCCGCCAAGCAGGAGCGCGCCGGAGACGACTGCGGTGGTGAATTTCATCTTGTTACGGGACATGGCTTCCTCAGTGTGACTTGCTGATGCCGACCGGGAAAACACCGGACGGCAAGTTTCCTAGTCAACAATAATACCTCAAGGAACAGATTAATTACCGCACAATCGGGCCGGCGTTGTAGACAAACGATTTCCGGTCGGAACTAAGCGGGAAAGTGGCGGCGCGCCGGGCGTAGATGCGGCCTGGCGGCGGCCGTTTTGCAGCCGTTCGGGGCGCGTCGCGCTGTCCGGCCGACTATTCATTTCCGCTCTTGCGCAGGCGGCCGAGGAGGGCGGCGACGTCTTCGCTGACGGGCAAGCCGTGGCGGCGCAGCAGCTGGACGTGCAGGACCAGGTTTTCGAGGACGAGTTTGGCCGATACCGCAAGCAGGGTCAGCAGGCGGTCCTCGGTACTGAAATTTTCCATCGCCGCAGCCATCTCGCACAGGTGGTTCGCCACCAGCGCGCGCAGCTCGTCTTCCGGAAAGGGCAGGTCGGCGAAATCGATCGGGTCTTCGAGTTCGACTTCGCGCATCAGGGCGGCGAGTTCTTCCGGTTTGATCGGCATGCATGGCTCCGGGGATGGGTCGTGCGTCCATTGTAGGCCCCGCGCCCATAAAAAAGGGAGCGGCGAACCGCTCCCAAAGTCTGACGGGAAAACGCTGGCTTAATTAAAAGCGATACAGCAGCGAGGCTTCCACCGCGCGGCCGAAGATCGGACGGGCGTTGATCGGACCGCTGGCCTGGGCGCCGGTCAGGCGCGAATTGCCTTCGGTGAGGCCCAGTTCATTGGTCAGGTTGGTTGCCGCCACGCGCACTTCCCAGTTCGCGCCGATCGATGCCAGCGCGCCGATGTCCAGCGTCTTGTACGACGGCAGGTAGGACAGGTTCGCCTGGTCGGCAAAGCGGTCGCCGACATAGGTGTAGGTGCCGTACAGCTTGACTGCGTTGTCGCCGACCGGGATGCGGTAGCTTGGCGAGAAGCGGAACTGCAGGTTCGGCTGGCGCTGGACTTCGTTGCCGACGATCGCAGGATTGTCGCGGTACTTCGACTTCTGGTAGTCGCCGGTCAGGCTCAGCTGCAGGTTCTTGATTGGACGCAGCGCCAGTTCGAATTCGACGCCATGGCCGCGCGAGCCGCTCACCGAGTTCAGGACCGCGGTGGTCGTGATCTGCTGGAACGAAATGCCGGTGAAGTCGGTGTAGAACGCGTTGACGTAGGCGCTGTACAGGGAATTGGCGGTCTTGAAGCCGACTTCGTACTGCGTCACTTTCGGGTTCGGCACGCCGTTGCGGTCGTTCAGCGCGGCCTGGCTGCCGGCGTTGCGCATGTCGTCGAAGGCGATGAAGGTGTGGCCGGTGTTGGCGCGCACGAACACGCTGGCATCCCTGGTCAGCTTGTACAGGCCGCCGACGGTAAAGGAGGTGGCGCTGTCGTCGCGTTCCAGGCGGGTGAAGCTGCCGGTCGGGATCGAGGTGCCGTTGTTGTACACGGTCAGCGGGTTGTTGTCGGTGTCGCCCGCGGCCAGGTTCGAGACCGATCCTTCCAGGCTCTGGCGCTCGCGGCGCAGGCCGGCGTCGACGCGCAGCTTGTCGCTGATCTTCCACTCGTCGGCCAGGAACAGGGCGACGTTGTTGCCCTTGTAATTGGCGACCGGTGCGTAGAAGACATTGCCTGACTTGCCGCCCTGCGACACGATGGTGCCGTTCGTCAGGCTGGCGTTGATCAGGCGCGCGTTCGGGGTGGCCGTCATCAGGTGCGCATTGCCCAGGTACCACTCGTCATCCGACTTGTAATTGGCGTAATAGCCGCCGACGGTGAGCGTGTGGCCAGGGAAGACTTCGCGGCTGACGCGCAGTTCGTCGGTGAACGAGGTCAGCTGCTTTTCGACCGACCAGAGGCCGGCCTGCACCACTTGCTGGTTCGGAGCGACGGTGCCACCGCCGTTCACATAGGTCATGCTGCCCGTGGTGCTGGCAGCGGTCGGGTTGTAGCTGGCGTTGGCGGCGGCCAGGTAGGCGGCCGCTGTCTGTGGATTGTCGCCAGTGAACATCGAGATCGTGTTCAGGTCGCCGTTGAAATAATTCGCCTTGTTCGACACGTCCCAGCCGGCGAGCTTCTGCTCGTAATCGGCGCCCCAGACGGCGGCCTTCATGCCGCGCCCGTCGGCCAGGTCGCGCTCGAGTGTTTTACCAGGCGCCGCGTCGATCGTGAAGTGGCGCATTTCGTTGCTCATCAGGGTGCCGGTGAGCGGATCGAAGCCTGGGAATTCGGAAATGGTGCGGCCGTTGTTGCTCGAAATGAGCGGCACGCCGGTGTAGAACGCGTTCTTCTCGTTGGTGGCGCGTACGTACATCGTCAGTTCGCCGCCGTCGAGCTTGCGGGTCAGGGTGCCGGTCAGCTGCCCGCCCTTGTCCGCCTTGAACTGCGGATCGCGCACGCCGTGGCCTTCGCGGTAGAAGCCGCCGACCGTGCCGTACCAGCCGTCCGCGATCTTGCCGCCCACAAAAACGTCGCCACGGCGCAGGTTGCCGGTGCCGGTGGTCAGGCGAACCGTGCGCTCAGGCACGTCGTCGCCCTTTTTCAGGATGAAGTTCATCGTCGCGCCCGGCTGGCCGACGGAATAAATCGTGCTCGGGCCGCCGCGCAGCACTTCGACGCGCTCGATCGTGTCATCCAGGCGGAAAGCCGAGGTGCCTTCGAAGAAGGACAGCACCGGCACCGGATAGACCGGGTTACCGTTCAGCTGAACCGAGACGAAAGGCGAGTCGGAACCCGACGGGAAGCCGCGCACTTCGACGTTGGCGCCCGACTGGCCGCCGGTCGCTTCGGCGTAGACGCCCGGTACCAGTTTCAGGACGTCGGCCGTGCTGCTGGGCGACGCGGCCTTCAGCTGTTCTTCATTGGCGGTGGTGATCGAAAACGAGGTGTCGATCTTGCGGGTGCCGGAAGCCGATGCGGTACCGGTAACGACGACCTGCTGGATTTCCCGGGTGACTGCCGCACTGGTGCCCTCTTGTGGGGCGGTCTGGCCTGCGGCCTGGGCCTGGCTGACCAGGGTCAGCACGGCCAGTGCGACCGTGGACAGCACGAACTGCTTGGATTGGTTCATCTGATTGCTCTCTTTTTTATGGTTCAAAATCCGTCTCCAGGACATGCGAGGCCTTGGCGGCCGTCGAACGCACAGTGATCATGTTTGGTGCATTGGCGGGCCCGATTGGTGCAAACGCCTGTCAATGCGTGTCATTGAAACAAGGAATGATATCGATGTCAATAAGATTGTTATCGATGTCATTTGTGATTCCGCTGTCATTTAAATCTGTCATAATTTGCCGTAGAGTCGTTTCCTTCACCCGAATCCCATGGCGATCAACAAAAACGTAAAGCGCAACAGCGAAGCCGGCATGACGATGGAAGACCTGGCGCGTCTCGCCGGCGTCTCCACGATCACGGTGTCGCGCGCGCTGCGCAACAGCCCGCTCGTGACCGAGAAGACGCGGGACAAGGTGCGCCGCATCGCCGAAGAGCAGGGCTATCGCCTGAACATCAGCGCGCGCAACCTGCGCATGGGACGCAGCAATTCGGTGGCGGTCGTCGTGGAAATGACGCCCGTTAAAGGCCGGCCGATGTCGGACCCGTATCCGCTGGCCCTGCTGGGCGGGATTACCGAAGAATTAACAAGTGCCGGCTACACTGTTGTATTAACGTCACGCCAGCTTCTCGACAGCGCGCCCGTGCGCGGCGCCGACGGCATGATCCTGCTCGGCCAGGGCTCGCACGGCGAAGCCGTCAAGGTGTTGCAAAAAGTTGGCCTGCCCCTGATCGTCTGGGGCGCGCCCGAAGCGTCTGAATCGTACGTGGTCGTCGGCAGCGACAACCACGCCGGCGGCGCCAGCGCCGCGGCGCGCTTCATCGAGCAGCGCCGGCGCAAACTGGTGTTCCTGGGCGACGTCGACCACGCCGAAGTGCAGGGCCGCTGCGCCGGTTTCATCGAAGCCATGCGCGGCCAGGGCGTCGTCCACATCGTGCGCCCGAAAGCGTTCACCTTCGAAGCCGGTTTCGACAGCATGACGACGCTGCTGAAGAAAAAGGGCGCCGGCGCGGTCGACGGCGTGTTCGCCGCCAGCGATCTACTGGCCATGGGCGCGATCCGGGCCCTGGCCGAACACGGCCTGCGCGTGCCGGACGAGGTGTCGGTCATCGGCTACGACGATACGCCGGGCGCGGCCAGTTTCGTGCCGCCCCTGAGCAGCGTGCACCAGGATCTGCGTGACGGCGGCGTCCTGCTGGGCCGCAAGATGCTGGCGCTGTTGAACGACGAGCCGGTCGCCTCGGAAGTGCTTCCCACGAGATTAATCGTGCGCCAAACCTGATTTTTACTCCGATTCATCCCGTTTCATCGGTATCCGCCCGCGCGGACGCCTGACTTGTTTCGACTTCGATCCACCGTTACCGTTTTTGAGGACTCGCCGTGCAGCCATCCGACAGCCCAACCTATTCCCTTCCGCTCGATCCGTGGTGCATCCGCGAGACCGGTTTCGACACCGCATCCCACTTCCTGCGCGAGACCCTGTTCGCACTCGGTAACGGCTACATCGGCCTGCGCGGCACCGGGGAAGAGGGCTATACCGGCCCCGCCGGCACTTCGCTCGACGGCACCTACCTGAACGGTTTTTATGAGTCCGAGCCGATCGTGTATCCGGAAGCCGCCTTCGCGCTGGCGAAAACGAACCAGTTCATGCTCAACGTCCCGAACGCGAAGGGCGTCGAGATCGAGATCGACGGCGAACGCTTCGATCCCCTGACCGGCACCCTCGGCAGCTACGAGCGCGCGCTCGACCTGCGCAGCGGCGTGCTGGTGCGCTCCCTCGAGTGGACCGCGCCCGGCGGCAAACGCATCGCCTTGCGCAGCCGCCGCGTGGTGTCGTTCGCAAATAAACACCTGTTTGCGATCGAGGTCGAACTCACGCCGCTGAATTTCTCGGGCACGGTGACCGTGACATCGTTCGTCGACGGCGCCGTGAAGAACCAGGAAGCGGGCGACGATCCGCGCGTCGGTTCCGCAGTGTCGGGGCCTGCCCTGAAAACCGTCTCGACCGAACAGGATGGCGCTTTCTCGGCGCTCGTGCAGCGCACCCACAACAGCGGTTTCAGCCTGGTGAGCGCGATCCGGACCGTCGTCGAAGGCGTTGAGGCGAGCGCCTGGGAAGAGGGCCAGCGTGCAGGCCAGCGCTTTGTTTGTGGAGCGCTTGAGGGCAAGCCGCTGCGCCTGACCAAATACGGCAGCTATCACTCTTCGCGCGATTATCCGGAAGGCGAATTGCTGGCCCGTGCCCGCGAGACGCTCGCCACTGCGCAGGCGGCCGGCTTCGAGGCGCTGTGCACTTCGCAGGCGGCCTTCCTCGCCGATTTCTGGGCCAGCGCCGACGTCGAGATTGCGGGCGACGACGCCCTCCAGCAGGGTATTCGCTTCAACGAATACCACCTGCTGCAATCGGTCGGACGCGACGGCCGCACCAACATCGCGGCCAAGGGCGTGACCGGAGAGGGCTACGAAGGCCACTACTTCTGGGATACCGAAATCTACATTTTCCCGTTCTTCCTGTATTCGAAGCCGGAAATCGCGCGCAAGCTGCTGGAGTATCGCTACGCGGGCTTGCCGCAGGCACGCGAGCGCGCGCGCCAGATGGCGCATGACAAAGGAGCTCTGTACCCGTGGCGCACGATCGCCGGCGGCGAGTGCTCGGCATACTTCCCGGCCGGGACCGCGCAGTACCACATCAACGCCGACATCGCCTATTCGATCAAGGCGTATTTCGAAGCGACGGGCGACCTCGATTACATGGCGCAGGCGGGCCTCGAGATCGTGCTGGAGACGGCGCGCATCTGGATCGGCATCGGCAGCGATGACCGCGAAGGGCGCTTCTGCATCAACGAAGTCACCGGCCCCGACGAATACACGGCGCTGGTGAACAACAATTACTATACGAACGCGATGGCGCGCATGCACCTGCGCTTCGCCGCCGACATGGCCGACCTGCTGCGCCGCGAACGCGCCGGCGAATTCGCGCGCGTGGCTGCGGCGACCGGTGTCACCCTCGAGGAAGTCGCCGTCTGGCGCGACGCCGCCGCGCGCATGCACCTGCCGTACGACGGCAAGCTCGGCATCCACGAGCAGGACGACAGCTTCCTGTCGAAAAAGGCCTGGGACTTCGCGAACACGCCGAAGGAAAACTATCCGCTGCTGCTGAACTACCACCCGATGGTGATCTACCGCCACCAGGTCTGCAAGCAGGCCGACGTGGTGCTGGCGCTGATGCTCCTGTCGAACGAGTTCACGCTCGAGGACAAGCGCCGCGACTTCGATTACTACGAAGCCGTCACGACGCACGACTCCTCGCTCTCGTCCTGCATCTTCAGCATCATCGCGTCCGAGGTCGGCTACCACGACAAGGCCTACGACTACTTCATGGAGACGGCGCGCCTGGACCTGGACGACACCCACGGCAATACCCACTACGGCGTGCATACGGCGGCGATGGCCGGCACCTGGATGGGCGTGGCCTACGGCTTTGCCGGCATGCGCGTGTCCGACGGCGCGCTGCGCTTCGCACCGACGCTGCCGAAACAGTGGCAGCACTACCAGTTCAAGATCCAGCTGCGCGGCGCCCAGCTGCAGGTACGCGTCACCGGTGACTCGGCCGAGTACACGCTGCTCGCCGGCGACGCGCTCGATTTCACCCACCTGGGCCAGCCAGTGGCCCTGACCGGCGCGGCACCTTCGGCGCGCATTTCGATGGAGACGCAGGCATGAGCCACTCGCACCAGTTCAAGGCAGTCATTTTCGATCTCGACGGCGTCATCACCGACACCGCCCATTACCACTACCTGGCCTGGAAGGCGCTGGCCGAATCGGAAGGCGTGCATTTCGATCACGCCTTCAACGAAAATCTGAAAGGCGTGGACCGCATGGGGTCCCTCAACCTGATCCTGGCCGGTTCCTCGAAGTCCTACTCGATGGAACAGAAGCTGGCGCTGGCCGACCGCAAGAACAGGCAGTACGTCGAACTGATCGCGACCATGAGCGAGGCGGACCTGCTGCCGGGCGCAATCGACGCGCTGGCCTCGGTGCGCGCCGCCGGCCTGAAGATCGGCCTCGCCTCGGTCAGCAAGAACGCCTTTACGGTGCTCGATCGCCTCGGCATCCGCGACCGTTTCGATTACGTGGTCGATGCGGCGCTGATCGCCAACAGCAAGCCGCATCCGGAGATTTTCCTGAATGCGGCGGCGGCGCTGGGCGTGGCGCCGGCAGATTGCCTGGGCGTGGAAGACGCGGTGGCGGGCGTGGCCTCGATCAAGTCGGCGGGCATGTTCGCGCTAGGCGTGGGCAGCCCGGACGTGCTGACCCAGGCCGACCGGGTGATTCCGAGCCTGCTCGCGTTCCGCCTCGGCGACTACTGACACACGCGCACACTATAAAAACCGGGAGACAGCGTGAAAAACCAGCGTATTTTATTGGCCTTGTTCCTGATCTACTTCGTCTTCGCGATCCTGCTCAACAGCGTGGGTACGGTGATCCTGCAAGTCATCAACAACTACGACGTGAGTAAATCGGGCGCGAGCATCCTCGAGGCTTTTAAAGACCTGCCGATTGCGGTCGTGTCCTTCCTGGTCGCTTCGTTTTTGCCGCGCCTGGGCTACAAGAATGCGATGCTGGTCGCCCTCGCGATTGTCACCGCCGCCTGCGCCGCGATGCCGCTGCTGCCGGGTTTTGCCACCGCCAAGCTGCTGTTCCTGTGCGTGGGCGTGTCGTTTGCACTAGTCAAAGTGTCGGTGTATTCGACGCTGGGCCTGATCGCCACCGACCGGCGCCACCACGCGAGCATCATGAATACATTGGAGGGCGTGTTCATGGTGGGCGTGCTGAGCGCCTACTGGGTGTTCGCGCACTTCATCGACTCAAGCAATCCGAAGTCGCAGAGCTGGCTGCAGGTGTACTGGGTGCTGGGCGGCCTGTGCGTCTTCACCTTCGTGCTGCTGGCGACGACGCGTTTTGATGAGAGCGATGCCCAGCTGCCGGCGGGGCGCAGCCGCTGGGAAGATTTTACGGCGATGTTCAAGCTGTTCGCGAAGCCGCTGGTGTGCGTGTTCGTGCTGACGGCTTTCCTGTACGTGCTGATCGAGCAAAGCGTCGGCACCTGGCTGCCGACCTTTAACAACGAAATATTAAGGCTGCCGGCGGCGATGAGCGTGCAGGTAGCCAGCATTTTTGCGGCCTGCCTCGCGATCGGGCGCCTGTCGGCCGGTGTCGTGATGCGCAAGGTGCACTGGTACACGGTGATGAACGGCTGCGTGATCGGCATGGCGGCGATGGTGCTGCTGGCCCTGCCGCTAACGCGCGACCTGGCGCTCGACGCCAACGTCACCTGGGCCAACGCGCCGCTGGCGACCTTCCTGTTTCCGCTGATCGGCCTGTTCATGGCGCCGATCTACCCGGGCATCAACTCGGTCATGCTCAGCTCCCTGCCGAAGAACCAGCATTCCTGCATGACCGGTTTATTGGTGATCTTCTCGGCGCTGGGCGGCACCACCGGTTCCTTCATCACCGGTTACGTGTTCGGCAACTTCAGCGGCCACTTCGCGTTTTATTTGACGCTGGTGCCGATTACGCTGGTGTTGATTACCCTGTTCTTCTTCCGGCGCCATGTGGAGCGGACCGGGGAAGCGGTGGCGCAGCCGGCCTGATCCACGTACAGGCGCGTAAAAAAACGGCATCGGGGCTTGCGCCACCGGTGCCGTTTTTGTTTGTGGTCGTCCTGTTTACATATTCCGGCGGTACTGCCCACCCACTTCGAACAAGGCCGTGGTGATCTGCCCGAGCGAGCAGACGCGCACCGCATCCATCAGTTTTTCGAACACGTTCTGGTTGTCGATCGCGGCTTGCTGCAGTGCTGCCAGCGCGGCTGGTGCCTCGTTTGCGTGCTGCCGGTGGAAGGCTTCCAGGCGCGTCAGTTGCGACTGCTTTTCGTCGTCGGTGGAACGGGCCAGTTCGATCGTCGCCGGTGCTTCCGCGCCTTTCGGGTTGCGGAAAGTGTTGACGCCGATGATCGGCAGCGAGCCGTCGTGCTTCTTGTGCTCGTACAGCATCGACTCTTCCTGGATCTTGCCGCGCTGGTAGCCGGTTTCCATCGCGCCCAGCACCCCGCCGCGCTCGGCGATGCGCTCGAATTCCTGCAGCACGGCTTCTTCGACCATGTCCGTCAGTTCGTCCATGATGAACGAGCCCTGGTTCGGGTTTTCGTTCTTGGCGAGACCCCATTCGCGGTTGATGATCAGCTGGATCGCCAGCGCGCGCCGCACGGATTCGTCGGTCGGCGTGGTGATCGCTTCGTCATACGCGTTGGTGTGCAGCGAGTTGCAGTTGTCGTAGATCGCGATCAGCGCCTGCAGCGTGGTGCGGATGTCGTTGAAATCGATTTCCTGCGCGTGCAGCGAACGGCCCGAGGTCTGGACGTGGTATTTCAGTTTCTGCGAGCGGTCGTTGGCGCCGTACTTGTCGCGCATCGCCACCGCCCAGATGCGGCGCGCGACGCGGCCCAGCACCGTGTATTCCGGGTCCATGCCGTTCGAGAAGAAGAAGGAGAGATTTGGCGCGAAGTCGTCGATGTGCATGCCGCGCGCGAGGTAGGCTTCGACAAACGTAAAACCGTTCGAGAGCGTGAAGGCCAGCTGCGAGATCGGGTTCGCGCCGGCTTCGGCGATGTGGTAGCCCGAGATCGACACGGAGTAAAAATTGCGCACCTGGTGGTGGACGAAATACTCCTGGATGTCCCCCATGACTTTCAGCGAGAACTCGGTCGAGAAGATGCAGGTGTTCTGACCCTGGTCTTCTTTCAGGATGTCGGCCTGCACGGTGCCGCGCACGTTGGCGAGCACCCATTCCTTGATTTTCTGCGCTTCGTCGGCGGTCGGTTGGCGACCGTTGTCTTGCACGAACTTGTCGATCTGCTGGTCGATGGCGGTGTTCATGAACATCGCCAGGATCGTCGGCGCCGGGCCATTGATCGTCATCGAGACCGAGGTGCTCGGGCTGCACAAATCGAAGCCGTCGTACAGCACCTTCATGTCGTCGAGCGTGGCGATGGAGACGCCCGAGTTGCCGACTTTACCGTAGATGTCGGGACGCAGGGCCGGGTCGGCGCCGTACAGCGTGACCGAATCGAATGCGGTCGACAGCCGTTTGGCATCCATGCCGGTCGAGACCAATTTAAAACGTTTATTCGTACGGAAGGCATCGCCTTCGCCGGCGAACATGCGGGTCGGGTCTTCGCCCTCGCGTTTAAAGGCGAACACGCCGGCCGTGAACGGGAAGGAGCCCGGCACGTTTTCCAGCATCAGGAAGCGCAGCACTTCGCCGTGGTCCTCGAAGCGCGGCAGCGCCACCTTGCGAATGGTGGTGCCGGACAGGGTTTTTTGCACCAATCTGGTGCGAATTTCCTTGTCGCGGATTTTGACCACGTAATCGTCGCCGGCGTAGGCCGCCTGCATGTCGGGCCACATGGCCAGCAGCTTTTTGGCCCCCAGGTCCATCGCGTTGTCACGCTCGGTGATCAGGTCGTCGAGCACCACTTCACGGTTGGCGGCAGCCAGCATGCGCTTGGTCTCAACCAGCTGCTGGCGCTCGCGCGCGAGTTTGACTTGTTTCGCCGTGTTCTTGTGGTAGCCGCGCACGGTGTCCGCGATCTCGGCGAGATAGCGCGCACGGGCTGGCGGCACGATCACGTTCTTGCCGCTCGAATGCTTTTGCGGCGGCACGTCGAGTTTCGACGGCGCGATTTGCAGGCCCAGTTCGGACAGTTTCGGCAGCAGGCCATGGTACAGCGCGGTGACGCCGTCGTCGTTGAAGCGCGAGGCTTGCGTGCCGAAGACCGGCATCTGGTCGGGGCTCTGCGACCACAATTCGCGGTTGCGCTGGTACTGTTTCGCCACGTCGCGCAGCGCGTCCTGTGCGCCCTTGCGGTCGAACTTGTTGATGGCGATGAAATCGGCGAAATCGAGCATGTCGATTTTTTCCAGTTGCGAGGCCGCGCCGAACTCCGGCGTCATCACGTACATCGAGGCGTCGACGTGCGGCACGATGGCCGCATCGCCCTGGCCGATGCCCGAGGTCTCGACAATCACGAGGTCGAAGCCGGCGACTTTACAGGCGGCGATCACGTCCGGCAGTGCGTGCGAGATTTCGGAACCGGCTTCGCGCGTGGCGAGCGAGCGCATGAAGACGCGGCTGACGCCGTTCCACGGATTGATCGCGTTCATGCGGATGCGGTCGCCCAGCAGGGCGCCGCCCGACTTGCGGCGCGACGGATCGATCGAGATGACGGCGATGTTGATGCGGTCGTTCTGGTCGAGGCGGATGCGGCGGATCAGTTCATCGGTCAGCGAGGATTTACCCGCGCCGCCGGTGCCGGTGATTCCGAGCGCCGGCACCTTCATCGTGTCGGCCGCGTCGACGATCTGCTTGCGCAGCTCGGGATCGACTTTGCCGTTTTCCAGCGCGGTGATCAGCTGGGCCAGCGGACGGTGGCGCGCGGCGATGTCGCCGTTTTGCAGCACGTCGATGGCGGTCGGGGCATAGGGAGTCAGGTCGATGTCGCAGGCCTGGATCATCGAGCGGATCATGCCGACCAGGCCCATGCGCTGGCCGTCTTCGGGACTGAAGATGCGGGTGACGCCGTAAGCGTGCAGCTCTTCGATTTCGGAAGGGACGATTACGCCGCCGCCGCCGCCGAAGACTTTGATGTGGGCGCCGCCGCGCTGGCGCAGCAGGTCGATCATGTACTTGAAATACTCGACGTGGCCGCCCTGGTAGCTGGAGATGGCGATGCCTTGCACGTCTTCGGCCAGCGCCGCGGTGACGACGTCGTCGACCGAGCGGTTGTGGCCGAGGTGGATGACTTCGACGCCGTTCGACTGCAGGATGCGGCGCATGATGTTAATCGAGGCATCGTGGCCGTCGAACAGCGATGCGGCGGTGACGAAGCGGACCTTGTTGGCCAGCTTCGGCGGCTCTTGCAGCTCGAGCTTGGCGGCGGTGGTGATGTCGTTCATGGAATTCCTTCTGGAGTCGGACGGCGGACAGGTTCGATTTGTACGGTATATGACGTTAACGTTAACGTCAAGTTCGGGATGGCAGGATGATTAACTGGCGTACCGCGTGGACTCAGGAGTCCACCCTACGAGACCCGAGTGTTCGTAGGGTGGAGTCCTGACTCCACGCGGTACACCGTCAGCAATTACGCGGCGCGTTTCTTGACGTTGCCGGAAAGTAGCTCAGCCTTGCGCGCACGGAAGTTCTCGACCGCCTTTTCCTTCACATGGCCGAAGCCGCGGATCTGTTCCGGCAAATTCGCCAGTTCGACAGCCGTGGCATACGAGCCACTGTTCAGGGAAGGAAGCAGGGACTCGATCATCTGCCGATACTCGACAATCAGCGCACGCTCCATCTTGCGCTCGGCGGTGTGGCCGAACACGTCGAAGGCGCCGCCGCGCAGGCCTTTCAGCCTGGCGAGCACTGTAAAGGCTTTCAACATCCACGGTCCGAATTCCTTCTTCACGAGCTGGCCCTTGGCATCCTTCTTCGCGAACAGCGGCGGCGCCAGGTTGAATTTGAATTTGAAATCGCCTTCGAACTGGGATTTCACCTGTTCCAGGAAGCGGCCGTCGGTGTACAGGCGCGCGACTTCGTACTCGTCCTTGTAGGCCATCAGCTTGAAGTAGTACCTCGCGACTGCCAGCGACAGTTTATTCCCCAGGCCGGCGGCGGTTTCGGCTGCCCGCACGCGCTCGACCAGTTCGGCATACACGCCGGCGTAGGCCGCGTCCTGATACGCGGTCAGCGCTTCGACGCGCTTCTTGACGATGGTCTCCAGGCTTTGCGGCATCTGCACCAGCACGGCCTGGGTCGGCGTCGCGACCTTGTCGACGCGCTTGACATCGACCGCGGCGCGGCGGCCCCAAAGAAAACTCTTCTTGTTCGAGGCCACGGCGACGCCATTGAGTTCGATGGCGCGCATCAATGACGCCTCGGTGAGCGGAATGCGGCCCTTCTGCCAGGCGTAACCCATCAGGAACAGGTTAGTCGCGATCGAGTCGCCCATCAGCGCGGTCGCCAGCTTGGTCGCATCGACGAAATCGGCGCCGCCCGTGCCGCCCACGGCTTCCAGGATCAGGCCGCGCACGTCCTCGGCCGGGAACTGCCAGTCGGCGTTCTGGGCGAAGGTGCCGGTCGGCTGCTCGTGCAGGTTGACGATGGCCAGCGTGCGGCCCGGACGCATTTTTGAAATTGCATCGGCGGCGCCGGTGGTCAGCATGTCGCAACCGAGTACCAGGTCCGCTTCGCCGGTGGCGATGCGCTGGGCGCGCAGGCGCTCGGGCGTAGCGGCGATCTTGACGTGCGAGGTGACGGAGCCGTTCTTCTGGCTCATGCCGGTCATGTCCAGCACCGAAGCGCCTTTCGCTTCCAGGTGCGCGGCCATGCCCATCAGCGCGCCGACGGTGATCACGCCGGTGCCGCCGATGCCATTGATCAGGATGTTGTACGGGTGCTCGATGGACGGCAACATCGGCTCGGGCAGGGCGCCCCAGCCATCGTCACCGGCATCTTTCGATACGCCGGCTTTGCTCTTCTTGAGCGTGCCGCCTTCGACGGTGACAAAGCTCGGGCAGAAGCCCTTGGTGCACGAATAATCCTTGTTGCAGGACGACTGGTCGATGGTGCGCTTGCGGCCAAAATCCGTCTCTTTCGGCAGGATCGACACGCAGTTCGACTGGATGCCGCAGTCGCCGCAGCCTTCGCAGACGGCTTCGTTGATGACCATGCGCTTCGGCAGGTCCGGGAACTCGCCTTTTTTACGGCGGCGGCGCTTTTCGGCGGCGCAGGTCTGGTCGTAGATGATGACGGTGACCCCTGGCAGCTCGCGCAGTTCGCGCTGGATGTCGTCCATCTCCTTGCGGTCGTGCAGGGTGACGAGTGAAGGAAGCGAGGAGCGATCCGCGTAGCGCGACAGGTCTTCGGTGACGAGCGCAATGCGTTTGACGCCCTCGGCGGCCATCTGCTGGGCGATCATCGGCACCGAGGTCTGGCCGTCGACCGGCTGGCCGCCGGTCATCGCGACCGCGTCGTTGTACAGGATCTTGTAGGTGATGTTCACCTTGGCCGACACCGCAGCGCGCACGGCCAGATAACCGGAATGAAAATAGGTGCCGTCGCCCAGGTTCTGGAACACGTGCGGCACTTTCGAGAACGCGGCCTGGCCGATCCACGGCGCGCCTTCGCCGCCCATGTGGGTGGTCAGCTTGTTCATCTCCGGGTAGATCGAGGTCGCCATCACGTGGCAGCCGATGCCGGCCAGCGCGAAGGAACCGTCCGGTACCTTGGTCGAGGTGTTGTGCGGGCAGCCGGAGCAGTAGAAGGCGGGCCGGAAGGGCGTGGTGATTGCTTTCTGCAGCACGGCGTCCTTGGCGTCGAGGAAGGCCAGGCGCGCCTTGATCAGGTCCCGGGTGGCGTCGTCGTGCACCAGGCGTGCGATGCGGCCGGCGATCACGCGTGCGACCTGCGCGACCGAGAAATCGGCTTTCGGCGGCAGCAGCCAGTCGCCGCGCGGTGCAACCCATTCTCCCTTGTCGTCGAACTTGCCGATGATGTGAGGACGCACGTCGTCGCGCCAGTTATACAGCTGTTCCTTTAATTGGTATTCGACGACCTGGCGCTTTTCTTCGACCACCAGGATTTCGTCGAGGCCCTGCGCGAATTCGCGCACGCCTTCCGGCTCGAGCGGCCAGATCATCGCGACCTTGAACAGGCGCAGGCCGACCTTGGCCGCCATCGCTTCGTCGATGCCCAGTTCTTCCAGCGCCTCCAGTACGTCGAGATAGGATTTGCCGGAGGCGATGATGCCGAGCTTCGCGTTCGGGCTGTCGATCGTCGTGTGATTGAGTTTGTTTTCGCGGGCATAGGCCAGCGCTGCGTAGATCTTGTAGTCCTGCATCAGGGCTTCCTGATTACGCGCCTGCTGGCCGAGCGGGACCGACGACAGCTTCGTATTCAGGCCGCCTTCGGGCATGGCGAAATCCTGCGGCAGTTTCACCTGCACGCGGTGCGGGTTGGCGTCGACCGAGGCGCTCGATTCGACCGTGTCGGCCAGCGCCTTGAAGGCGACGGCGCAGCCGGAGAAGCGCGACATGGCCCAGCCGTGCACGCCCAGGTCCAGGTATTCCTGCACGTTGCACGGGTACAGGACCGGGATCATGCAGGCCGAGAAAATGTGGTCGGACTGGTGCGGCAGGGTGGACGAGTAGGCGCCGTGGTCGTCGCCGGCGACGAGCAGCACGCCGCCGTTTTGCGCGGTGCCTGCATGGTTCATGTGTTTAAAGACGTCGCCGCAGCGGTCGACGCCCGGGCCCTT
This sequence comes from Telluria sp. AIW5, assembly GCF_056680575.1. Classification (NCBI taxonomy): domain Bacteria; kingdom Pseudomonadati; phylum Pseudomonadota; class Betaproteobacteria; order Burkholderiales; family Oxalobacteraceae; genus Telluria; species Telluria sp. AIW5. The sequence continues at coordinate 1,035,941 of NZ_CM155289.1, forward strand.
GCCGTACCACATGGCGAACACGCCGTCGTATTTTGTCGGGCCGATCAGGTCCACCGTTTGCGTGCCCCAGACGGCGGTGGCCGCCAGGTCTTCGTTGACGCCGGGTACGAACTGCACGTGGCTCGCTTCGAGATGGCTTTTCGCTTTCCACAGCGTCTCGTCGAGGCCGCCCAGCGGCGAACCGCGGTAGCCGGAAACAAAACCGGCGGTGTTCAGGCCGGCGGCGGCGTCGCGCTCGCGCTGCATCATCGGCAGGCGCACCAGGGCCTGGATACCCGACAGGAAGATGTTGCCCGATTTCGCAGTGTATTTGTCGTCGAGGGTGACGGTGTTCAGGCGGCTAGGTACAACATCCTGCGCGGCTTGTGGCGCGACGGTATCGGGCATGACGGACTCCATGGGTAGTCGAGAGGTCCCGGCGTCCTGCCGCGCCGGATAGGCGCGGTTCAACAGCGGGGCGGTGTCGCGGTAGGCGACGGGCGCGTGGAGTGTATGAGCTTCCCGCTAGCAGGGGAAATAGAAAATGCGGATGGGGGTATAAGAAAAAATGATGGCAGTTATTCGCGAAGCCGCGCGCCGGGCCAGCTGCCATTTGCGCATAGCATTTCGGTCACCTGGCGCACGAGGCGGCTGATCGCGGCGGCGGCATTGGTCAGCGGAATATTGCGGGAGGCGCATAGCGTGACGCTGCGGCAGATTGCCGGGTTTTCGATCGGAATCGCGCTCAGCAAGCCGCTGTCGATCTCGGCGCGCAGCGGCGCCAGCGGAAGCAAGGTCGCGCCCATGTCGGCCAGCAGGGCCGATTTCAGGATCGCAATCGAATTGATCTCGATGAGTTTGGTCAGCGTCAGGCCCGCACTGGAAGCCGCCTGCTCGATCAGGGGACGCACGCCATGCTGCTGGGCGGGCAGGATCAGGGTCGTCGCGAGCGCCGCGCCGAGCGTGATCGCTGCTCCCTGCGGCTTTGAAACGGAATCGGCACGGCAGATGTACATCAGGTCTTCGTCGACCAGGGGCGTCGCTTCAAAGCCGCCGAGCTGGCCATCATTGAAGAGCACGGCGAGATTCAGGCGTCCCGATTTCAGCTGCTCGATCAGGTTGCCCGAAATTTCTTCAGTCAGCTGCAGCGTGATTTCCGGATAGGTGGCGCGTGCCGCGGTGAGCAGGGGCAGGGCCAGCGCCCCGGAGATGCTGTGCGGCAGGCCGAGCGTGACGCTGCCGGAAGGACGCGTGGTCGACTGGGTGACGGCCGAGCGCGCATCGGCGACCTGTTTCAGGATGGCGTGGGCATGCTCGTAAAAGATTTTTCCGGCATCGGTACTGAGGACGCCATGGGCCGAGCGATGCAGCAGTTGCGCACCCAGCTCTTCCTCGAGCTGGCGCAACTGCTGGGTCAGCGCCGGCTGCGCCACATGCAAGACCAGGGCGGCGCGCGAAAGCGAGCCGTGGTCAACGATGGCGACGAAATAACGGAGTTGTCGTAATTGCATGAAGAACTAATCTGTGCCTAGTTGCAACACATGAATGACGAAAAGTTCATGTACGGAAACTTGCTTGATATACTGGGCAGTACCGCCGCGGTGGCGGAGATTAACATATCGCCGGACCGTAGCATGCTCAAGAAAATCGATTCCTCCCAGCTGCGCCTGGGCATGGCCATTCACGACCTCGACTGCGGCTGGATGGAACACCCCTTCGTGTGGGCCAGGTTTGTCCTGAGCAGCGACGAGGAGATCCGCAAGATTACCCGTGCCGGCATCCGCAACGTCGTCATCGACTGCTCCAAGGGACTGGACGTCGACGCCGCGCCGACCCTGGCCGAAGCGCAGGCGACCACCGAAGCCGAAGTGACGGCCATCGCCAGCAAGCCGGCGAAACCGGTGCGCACGTCGCTGGGCGACGAAATGCAGCGTGCCGTCGGCGTGCGGCGCCAGGCGGTCAACCTGGTACGAACGGTGATGCAGGATGCGCGCCTGGGCAAGGCGGTCGAGATGGAAAACGTTTCGCCGGTCGTGACCAATATCACGGAATCGATCCTGCGCAATTCGGGCGCCTTGCTCAGCCTGATGCGCATCAAGACCAAGGACGATTACACTTTCCTGCATTCGGTCAGCGTGTGCACGCTGCTGGTGGCGTTCTGCCGCTCGCGCGGCATGGACGAGGAAACGATTTACCAGGCCGGTATCGGCGGCTTGCTGCACGACACCGGCAAGGCGCTGGTACCGGACAGCATCCTGAACAAGCCTGGCCGCCTGACCGACGAGGAATTCGCGATCATCAAGAAGCATCCGCGCGATGGTTACGACCTGCTGCGCCAGACGCCGGAAATCGGCCCGATCCCGCTCGATATCACCTTGCATCACCATGAGCGGCGCGACGGCAGCGGCTACCCGGAAATGCAGAACGAAAGCGAGATCAGCGAGCTGGCGCAGATGGCCGCGATCGTCGACGTCTACGACGCCATCACATCAGACCGCAGCTACCACAAGGGCATGTCGGCGGCCGACGCGCTGCGCAAGATCTATGAGTGGAGCAAATTCCACTTCAATCCGCGGCTGGCGCAGGAATTCATGCGTTGCGTCGGCATCTATCCGGTCGGCACGATGGTGATGCTGGAATCGGGGCGCCTGGGGGTGGTGGTCGAACCGCATGAGAGCAACCTGCTCACGCCTAAGGTGAACGTGTTCTTCAACACCAAGAGCCAGACCTATATTCGTCCGGAATTGCTCGACCTGTCGCGGGGGCTGGGGTTTGGCGGCGGCGACAAGATCGTGCGTCACGAGTCGCCCGACAAGTGGCGCGTGGATCCGGACAGGTTCCTGCTGGGTCCCTAGAAAAATTCGGCGGTGTCGTTCGACGTCACCGTCTGTAACAGCCCGCGCTCGACCAGCTCGTTGTAATGACAAGCCTGGTTGCGGCCGTGGGTCTTGGCATAGTACAGCGCCTGGTCGGCATGGCCGAGCGTGACCACGGGCGAATCGTAAGGGCTGATGCTGACGAAGCCGACACTCACGGTCACCTGGCCCACCTGCGGAAACTGGTAAGCCTCCACATTGCTGCGGAAGCGGTCGATGATGCGGCGCGCATGCTCCAGCGTCGTCGAGCGCAGCAAGACCACGAACTCCTCGCCGCCGAAGCGAAACACCCTGTCCTGCGCACGGAACGATGCCTGCAACTGGTTCGCGATCAGGATCAGCACTTCGTCGCCGTACAGGTGACCGAAGGTATCGTTCACCATCTTGAAATGGTCGACATCGACCACGGCCAGCCATCCCTTTTTTTCGCCATGACTGCAGCGCCGCTCGAGCTGGCCCGCTAGCGGCAGCTCCGGCTCGGCCGGGCATTGCAGCATGCGTGCGAGCTGGTCTTCGAAGGTTTTGCGGTTGAGGAGGCCGGTCAGCGAATCGCGTTCGCTGTAGTCGAGCAGGTTCTGGAAGTTGCGGTAGACGCCGACGACGCCGGCGATCGTATGAATGGTTGCGGCGGGGAAGGGAGATTCGCGCACGATTTCAAGGCAGGTCGTCGCCGTGTCACCGACCCAGATCGGCAGCCACAGGGTACGGGTGCAACCGGGGCCGCAGGCTTCGGCGCTGCTCTCATGGCGTGCCAGGCAGGCTGCCAGTTCAGGATAGGCAGCCAGGGGTTCGCCGGGCGCGCCGCCATCATGCAGGTCCTCGATACGGGCAGCACCGCCGGCGCTGATCGAGGCCCGGACACGCACCAGGTCACACGCGCCGAATGTGGAGATCGACAACACCCGCGTCTGTACGGCGGCGGCCAGTTCCTGGACTGCCGCCACCACGGAGATATCGAGCATCGCGTGGTCGCGGTGGCCGGTCATGTCCACCATGTGTTTCAGAAGGGAATCCATGTCATTCTCAGAAATGTAATCAACCCACCACTGCCTCTCCAGGGCTGGCGAAACGCCAAAATTTCCGAAGAGCAAGCGAAACAGGATAATCCTTTTTTGTTATCCGAGCAATATTCGAGCTGCTTTTTTTGGCGAGAATGGCCACGGACATCGCCAGACACGATCTTGATCAAAGTTTTCCATAGGAAATTAATTCCCATGGGAAAGCTTGCTAATGGTCAACTTGCCGTACGGCATCATCTTTTATAGTGAACTCACTGCAGCGGAAACGACAAAGCGCAGTTTGCAGAGTCAGGGAAGTTTCCTACCACTGCAGGGTTTTTCTTATAAACCACCATATGGAGTTTTTCATGAAAACGATCTTTACCGCTGTGCAAGCTTTCATCGCTGACGAAGACGGCGTTACTGCCATCGAGTACGGTCTGATTGCTGCACTGGTCGGCGTCGGCGTGGCTCTGGCTGCGAAGCATCTCGGCGAAGGGATCAGCGCCACGTTTGAAAATGTGGTAACGCGTCTGGCCGCTGCCGTTGCGTAATTAGTGCGGTTTGCCCTCCAGATTTCGGTCTGGAGGGCTTTTTTTATTATGGAGACTGATCATGCCCATCCCGACCTGGCTCGACTTATTGTTGATCATTCTCGTTGTCAGCGCCGCCATGACCGACCTGGCGATACGCAAAATCCCGAATCTCTTCCTTCTGCTCGCCTGGTGCGCCGCACTTGGCTTGCACCTGTGCGACACCGCTCCAGCCAGCGGTATCGGCACTGCCCTCGGCGGCGCGCTCATCGGCTTCGTCCTGTTCCTGCCCCTCTATATGGTGCGCGGCATGGCAGCGGGCGACGTCAAGCTGATGGCGACCGTTGGCCTGTTCCTTGGTCCTGCCGAAACAGCCCATGCCTGCATCCTGACCTGGTGTGTCGGTGGGGCGATGGCATTGGTCATGATTTTGTTTACGAGTCGCTGGTCGGATGCGTATGCCAACCTGCGCAGCCTGCTGCTTCCCATGCTGTTACGGACCGGACCACCAGCTCGACAAACGTCGCTGAAACGGCCCAGCGTCGGATCGATGCCTTACGGATTTGCCATTGCCTTGACCACGCTCTGGTTATTGGCACAACGTCATCTTCCGTGACGGTAACCGCTTGCTGCGCCTCAATGGCCTGAAGGACTTGGTCGCTAGAATGAATTCAATGTTCCGAGGGAATGTGCCCTTGTGAATGCTAGGAGAAATCCCATGAGTGAAACGCTGTCCCTTACAGCGTCGGGCACGGTTTTCGGTACGCCACCCGCTGCGGCTGTCATGCCGCCGGGTGAACTGGGAGTTGTGGCGATCCTGCCGCGTCAACCCCGCACTGTCAGCGATACCGGGCTCGATCCGCGCCTGGTGTCTGCTCTCGTGCTGAAAACCTTGCATACCACGGGCCGCGCGCCCTTGCCGCTGTTGGCCGGAAAACTTCGTTTGTCGGTCAGCGTTCTGCGTGAAATATTGGCCGCCATGACGATTGATCAGCAGGTTGAAGTAGCCTGGTCGGGCGACTCCGACATCGACGTCCAGTATCAGTTGACCCCGATCGGCCAGCGCGCCGCGCTCGCGTGTCTCACGGAGTGTCGCTATATCGGCCCGGCGCCGGTCACGCTCGATGCCTACCGCGCGATGGTCGAGCGCCAGTCCTTGCGCCGTCCAGCGCTGCACCAGCCTGACCGGCAGGGAACGCTGCCCTCGTCGCCGGTTCGCCACCCGACGCCGGGGGAGTTGGCGGCGCAGCTGGCTGATGACGGACTTGATCCGGCCTTGCGGCAACTGCTCGGCGCCGCCCTCCATGCGCAGCGTCCGCTGCTGCTGCATGGCCCGACCGGCTCCGGCAAGACGACGCTTGCACGCAAGCTGGCGCGCTTGCTGCCGGGCGCGGTTGCGGTGCCGTACGCGATCGTCATTGGGGATCACATCGTCCCGTTTCATGATCCGCTGCGTCATCCGGCCCCGCTGCCGCTGGGGCGCCAGCAGGAAGACCGGCGCAGTTGCGATGCGCGCTGGGCGATTTGCCAGCGCCCGCTGGTGCATGTCGGCGCAGAACTCGAGGCGTCCATGCTCACGCTGCACGCCGACTCCGGTAGCGGTATCCATCACGCCCCGCTGCAGATGCAGGCCAACAACGGCATCCTCGTGATCGACGATCTCGGAGGGGCGCGCGCGCCCGCGGCCGAGCTGCTTGCGACCTGGCTCGGCATGCTCGACGGCGCTCCCGCGCGCCTTGTGGCCGGCGGACATGGCGAGGCCATGCCATTCGACGCGATGCTCGTGCTCGTCACTAACCTCGCGCCAGCCAGCGTGTTCGATGCCGCGTTCTTGCGCCGTATCGCGTATCGCGTCGGCCTCGGGCCGCTGACCGAGCCGGCCTACCGCGCCCTGCTGCGCCGTACCAGCCGGCTGCACGGCTTCGATTGCGACGAGGCGGTGATCGATCATCTGGTCACGCGCCTGCACCGGGCCAGCGGTACGCCGCTGCTGGCTTGTTACCCGCACGAACTGCTCGCTCGTGTGCTCGATTTTGCCGGCTTCGCCGGCTCCGAACCCCGCCTGACGATCGCTGCCCTGGAGCAGGCGTGGAGCAGCATGTGCACCAGCGGCAGCGCCCCGGCCTCGTGCCAAGTCGCAGGAATCGAACCATGAAAAACAAGCGCGCCCTTGTCGTGATGGCCACTGCCGTCCTGTTCGGCCTGACCGCCGTGATCCTCGCTTCGCGCTGGCTGCTGCTGCAGCCAGCCAGCAGCGCCGGGCGTATCGTGGTGGCGGCAGGCGACATCAACCTCGGCCAGCGTCTGACGCCCGAGATGGTCAAGCTGGCCGAGTGGCCCGCCGACAGCATGCCCAGGGGCGCCTTTACCGATCCGGCGAAGCTGGCAGGTCGAGTGCTCAAGAGCAGCGTGCTCGGCGGCGAGCCGGTCAGCGAAGCGAAGCTGGCGCCGGCCGGCACGCTCGGCGGCCTGTCCGCCCTGATCACCGAAGGCAAGCGCGCGATCACCGTGCGCGTCAACGACGTCATCGGCGTTGCCGGCTTCACGCTGCCGGGCAATTATGTCGACATCATCGTCAGCACCGCAAAGGACCCGGGTCCGGAGGCGAATGCGCGCGAACAAAGCATTTCGAAGATCGTCCTCGAGCGCATCCTGGTGCTGGCGGTGGCACAGGAAGTCAATCGCGATGAGACCAAGCCGCGTGTGGTGAATGCCGTCACGCTCGAGGTCACGCCGGAACAGGCCGAAAAACTCGACCTGGCGCGCAGTGTCGGCACGCTGTCGCTGGCGCTGCGCAACCAGGTCGATCCGCAATCGGCCCAGACCGAGGGTGCCACCAAGCTGACCTTGCTGCCGGTCGCGGCGCCTGTCGTGAAGCCGGCAGCGCCGAAGCCAGTCGCCGCGCCGCGCCGTCCCGAGAAGGCTGTCGTGCACCGCGTCGCCACACCGCCGGTTCGGCGCAATTGCGTCACCGTCATCAACGGCCTGCATTCCTCGCAAGAGTGCCTCTGATCCCCTTACTGTGCCAGGTGAAATCATGAACACCAGTTCACAACCGTCCGGTTACTCGATTCATCCGCGCCGCGGCTTGCGGTCCTTGTTGCGCCAGTGCGCGCTTGGCGGCGCGGCCTTGGCGCTGGCCGCAGCGGCGCACGCAGCGCGTCAGGGCCCTCAAGCCGAGGCCGCGGCGGGGGCCGGCGAGCGTACCGGAGCGGGACCGCGCTGCAGTGGCGAGGCGGCGCGCCCGGCCCAGGTCGCGCTGCAGATGGGTAAATCGACCCTGATGCGGCTGCCGGAAGCGGTCCAGACCCGCAGTGTCGGCAACCCGGAGATCGTGCAGGCGATGCTGGTGGCGCCGGACACGATGTACATCGCCGGCGTCGACGTCGGCACCACCAACATGATCGTGCAAGGCCGCAGCGGCCTGTGCAGCGTGCTCGATATCACGGTATCGATGGACCCGAGTGCGCTGCAGGCGACGCTCGCTGCCGTCATGCCAGAGGAGAAGGAGATCCGGGTGCTGGCCGCCGCCGATTCGCTGGTGCTGACCGGTACCGTCGCCGACGCGTCGGCAGTCGCCCGTGCCGCCGAGCTGGCGGCTGCGTATGTGCGCCGTCCGCTGCGCCCGCTTGGGGCGGTGCCGAAGGAACTGGCGCCGAACGCCGCCGGCGCGTCCGCCGGCAGCAGCGCCGGCCCGCGCGTTGTTAATCTGTTGAGCGTAGCGGCGCCCCAGCAAGTGCAGCTCGAAGTGAAGGTGGCCGAGGTGTCGAAGAGCCTGCTCGAACGGCTCGAGGGCGGCACCAACTGGACCTTCGGACACGGCAGGTGGGCCGCCATACTGGGAGCGAACTTCCTGAGCGGTACCATGAAAGGAGGACTGGCTGCCCAGCGCGAGAATGGCAACGGCTTCGGTGCAGCCGCCCAGACGCAGGACAGCCTGGTACGTGTGCTGGCCGAGCCAAATGTGATGGCCATCAGCGGCCAGGAAGGCAGCTTCCTGGCAGGCGGCAAGTTCTACATCCCGGTGGCGCAGGAAAACAATCGCGTCACGCTGGAGGAAAAGGAATTCGGCGTCGGCTTGCGCTTCACCCCCACGGTGCTTGCCGGCGGCCGGATCAACCTGCGCGTCGCGCCCGAGGTCTCGGAGCTGTCGCGCGAAGGGATCGGCATCAGCGCAACCGGCATGTCCGCCGGTGCGATCCTGCCGGTCGTGACGACGCGCCGCGCCAGCACGACGGTGCAGCTGTATGACGGCCAGAGCTTTGCCATTGGCGGCCTGCTCAAGAACAATTTGGTGACGGGTCTCAAGGGGCTGCCGGTGCTGGGCGAAGTTCCTGTGCTTGGCGCGCTGTTTCGCAGTACCGACTTTCAACAGGATCGCAGCGAACTCGTTTTCGTGATCACGGCGCGTCTGGTCAAACCGCTGACGGCCACCGGCTACAAGCTGCCCACCGATGGCGTCGATGCACCGTCGCGCGCCGCCCTGATGCTCGGCGGCCGGCTCGAGAGTGCAGGCACGCTGCCCGAACCGGCCGCGCGTACTGGCCAGAGCGTCGACGGATTCGAACTCAAATAGGAGGCGGCAATGATGACCAGGACAACCGCAGGAATCGTGGCAGTGCTGCTGTTGCAAGGCTGCTCGAGCACGCCGCGTTTTGAACAGAATTTTGGCGCGGCAGTACGTGCCAATCTTGCGGCGCAGACGATCGATCCACGCGGCGCGGCCAATACCAACCCTGCCACCGGAATCGACGGCGCTGCAGCGCGCGCCGCGCACGAGCGCTACCAGCATTCGTTCGCCCAGCCCGACGGCGCCGCGAACGCACCCTTGCTCAATACACTCGGCAACGGGAAGTAAGCCCGGTCGGCGCCCGGCTGCAGTTCCTCCATCGTTTCCAGCTCCAGTGCCTCACGAGGATCGCCATGAAAGCCCTTCTAATCAGCCGCGACAGCCTGCTGTTTGCCGAGCTCGCCTCCCAGGGCGCGGCACGCGTGCCGCCGCTGAACGTGGCCAACAGCCGTGTGTCGATGCGCGAGGCGCTCGACCGGCCATTGGGCGAGGCGCCGGGCCTGGTCATCGTCGATGCCGGCGATGGCGCGCCGGACGATGCCGATCTGCTTGAACGAATGGCGCGCCAGTATCCCGAAGCGCAGTTCATGCTGCTCACCAGCCAGCATCAGCCGGAATTCCTGATTCGCGCGATGCGCGCCGGCGTGCGTGAAGTGCTGCAGATACCGCTGGTGCACCGCGCCTTTCACGAAGCGATGGACCGCATCTCGACCGCCGCCGGCGTCGCCCAGCTGCGCGAAGGGAAGGTACTTGCTTTCATCGCCTGCAAAGGCGGAAGCGGAGCGACTTTTATTTCGACCAACTTCGGCTACGCACTGGCCACGCTGGCCGAAAAGAAGGTGCTGCTGATCGACCTGCACGGCCAGTTCGGCGACGCGGCCCTGTATGTCTCGGACCAGAAACCGACCATGACGCTGTCCGACGTGTGCGAGCAGATTGCACGCATCGACGGTCCCTTCCTCGACTCGTGTCTGGTGCACGTCACGCGCGGCTTCGGCGTGTTGGCTGCGGCGGACGACCCGTCCCAGGCGAAGGCGGCCAAGCCCGAACATATCGACGTCATCTTGCGCGTGGCGCGCCAGCATTACGACTACATCGTGCTCGATGTCGGCCGCCAGATCGATGCCGTCTCGCTGCGCGCGCTCGACAGCACCGACACCATCTACCCGGTGCTGCAACTGGCGCTGCCCGACATCCGCGACGCCCGCCGCCTGCTCGACATCTTCCGCTCGCTCGGCTACCCGCTCGAGACGATCCGCCTGATCGTCAACCGCTACGAAAAGGGCGGCCGCCTGCGCCTGCCCGACCTGCACACGGCGCTTGGCTGCGAAGTCGTGCATACCGTGCCGAACGATTATATTGCCGTCACCGATTCGGTCAACCAGGGTGTGCCGGTTCTCGAGCTGTCGCGCGCGAGCGGGGCGGCACGCAGCCTGGCCGACCTGGTGGAACTCGTCACCGCACGGCGCGCCCCCGAAAACCGTGGCTTGCTCGACCGCTTGTTTGGCCGCGGCGAACCCGAATACTAAAGGAGAAGCCCATGTCGTTGCGCGAACGCCTTTCCGTCTCAGACGATGACCGCAAGACCGGCATCCTGCCGCTGGAAGCCGGCAACGGGGCCTATCAGGAACTGAAAAAGATGATGCACCAGATGATCCTCGACCGGATCGACCTGGAGCGCCTGAAGCGCCTGACCGCCGAGCAGTTCAAGCACGAGCTGGCGCTGCTGATCCAGCGCATCATCGAGGAGGAGCGCATCGTTCTGAACCAGCACGAGCGCCACAACCTCGTGCTCGACATCCAGCACGAAATGCTCGGCTTCGGCCCCCTCGAGCCGCTGCTGAACGACCCGACCGTCTCTGATATTCTCGTCAACACGGCCAGCCGGGTGTACGTCGAACGGCGCGGCAAGCTCGAAATGACCGACATCACCTTCCACGACAACGCGCACCTGATGAAGATCATCGAGAAGATCGTCTCGCGCGTTGGCCGCCGTGTCGATGAATCGAGCCCGATGGTGGATGCCCGCCTGCCGGATGGTTCGCGCGTGAACGCGATCATCCCGCCGCTGGCGATCGACGGGCCCATCCTGTCGATCCGGCGCTTCGGCGCCACGCCCCTGACGGTGCAGAACCTGATCGAGTACAAAAGCGTGACCCCACCGATGGTCAAGGTGCTGCAGGGCCTCGGTATCGCCAAGATCAATATCCTGATCTCGGGCGGTACCGGCAGCGGCAAGACCACGCTGCTCAATCTGCTGTCAGGTTTTATCCCCGCCAACGAGCGCATCGTCACGATCGAGGATGCAGCCGAACTGCAGCTGCGCCAGCCACACGTGGTTCGTCTCGAGACGCGTCCTGCGAATATCGAAGGCAAGGGCGAAGTTTCGCAACGCGCGCTGGTCAAGAATGCACTGCGCATGCGACCGGACCGCATCATCCTCGGTGAGGTACGCGGGCCCGAGGCGCTCGACATGCTGCAGGCGATGAATACGGGCCATGAAGGGTCGCTGGCGACGATTCACTCGAACACGCCGCGCGACGCGCTGTCGCGCCTCGAGAACATGGTCGGCATGGCCGGCGTGAACCTGACGCCGCGTGCGATCCGCCAGCAGATCTGCTCGGCGGTGACGGTGGTGGTGCAGGCCTCGCGCCTGATCGACGGCGGCCGCAAGCTGGTCAGCATTCAGGAAATCACGGGCATGGAAGGGGACATCATTTCGATGCAGGAGATCTTCCACTTCGAGCAAACGGGTGTCGATCGCGACGGCAAAGTACTCGGACAGTTTTCTGCCACCGGCGTACGTCCGCGCTTTGCCGACCGCCTCAAGATGTACGGCGTCGAACTCCCCGACGACACCTTCGACCCCGATCGTATTTTCCAATGAACCCGCAGGCCATGCCTGCAGTGGAGCCGCGCCATGGATCTGCTTTTCTACAGCTTCACCGTTTTCCTGTTCGCCGCCGTGATCCTCCTGATCGAGGGTGTCTATTTATGGTGGTCGAATACCTATGGCAAGGCAGCCCAGCGCATCGCTCGCCGGCTGCAGGTCATGTCCGGCGGGGCGGGTCGTTCCGGCGAGCGCATCTCGATTCTCAAGCAGCGCCGGTTCAGCAATCATGGCGGTTTCGATCGCCTGCTGCACCAGATCGCGCCGCTGCATCGGCTCGATGTCTTGCTGGTGCAGGCCGGCAGCGCGTTGACGGTTGACCGCTTCCTCGGCTGTTCCCTCGCGGCCTTCCTGCTGGCCTTGCTGGTCAGTACGCGCTTGCCGCTGCCATTCGCAGTGCGCCTGCTGTTGATGCTGCCTGCGCTTGCCGTGCCATATTTCCTGGTCCGTCGCGCGCGCTCGCGACGCCTTGGCCGTATCGAGCACCAGTTGCCCGATGCCGCAGATTTCATCGCACGTGCCTTGCGTGCCGGCCACTCGTTTACGAATGTGCTGCAAATCGTCGGCAATGAACTGCCCGAGCCGCTGAGCAGCGAGTTTCGCATCGCGCGCGAGGAAATCAACTACGGCGTGCCGATGAGCGAAGCCCTGCACAACATGGCGGCCCGTATTCCGCTCACCGACCTGCGCTACCTGATCATCGCCGTGCTGATCCAGCGCGAATCCGGCGGCAACCTGGCTGAAATTCTCGGCAACATCAGCATCATCATCCGTAGCCGATTGAAGCTGGTGGCCCAGGTGCGCGTCCTGTCGGCCGAGGGCCGCATGTCGGCCTGGATTCTCGGCCTGCTGCCAATTGCCGTCACGCTGATGCTCGCGCTGCTCACCCCGGACTACGTCAGCCTGTTGTGGACCGATCCGAGCGGCGTGCGCCTGCTGTGGTACGCGGCCGGCATGATCCTGTTCGGTGTCGTCTGGCTGCGCAAGCTCATCCGGATCCGTATTTAAGGAGTTGCCATGAATGCCGCACAATTATCGTTCCTGTTGATCGTCTTCGGCATCGTCTGCGTACTGGCGTGGCTGGCGATGATACTGTTCGCACCGCAGGCGCTGCGCACCCGCCTGCGCCGTTTCATCGGCAAGTCCGATACCACCCAGCTCGAGCCGGACGGCTGGGTCGAGCGGGTCGCCAAGGTCACCCAGCCGCTGACCAAGCTATCCATTCCGGAAGAGGGGTGGGAAAAATCGGCATTGCGCACCCGCTTCATGAACGCAGGTTGGCGCAACCCCTTTGCGCCGACCTTGTTCTTCGCAGCGAAAACCGCGTTGGCGCTGTTCGCACCGGCCCTGATCGGCGTGCTGGTCGCCACGGCCGTGATCGTCCTGTCGGGCATCAAACTTCTGGTCCTGCTGCTGCTAACCGCATCAATCGGCTACTACCTGCCAAACGTCACCCTGAGCCAGATCGCACGCCGCCGCCAGCGCGAGATTTTCGAGACCTTGCCCGACGCGCTAGACCTGCTCACCGTCTGCGTCGAGGCGGGACTGAGCCTGGAGCGGGCATTCGTGAAAGTCGCGGGCGAGATTCATATCAAAAGCGTGACGCTGGCACAGGAACTGCAACTGGTCCTGATGGAAATGCGTGCCGGCTTCAGCAAGGAACGGGCATTGCGCAACTTCGCCCTGCGCAGTGGCGTGAGCGACGTCGATACCCTGGTTGCCATGCTGATCCAGTCCGAGCGGTTCGGCACCAGCGTCGGCGATTCGTTGCGCGTGTATTCGGATAACCTGCGCACGAAGCGGCGCATGCTGGCCGAGGAATGCGCCGCCAAGATCGGCCTGAAGCTGCTGTTTCCGCTCATCTTCTGCATTTTTCCGACGCTTCTGATGGTCCTGTTGGGGCCGGCAGCAATACAGCTGAGCCGCACGTTTGGCTCCGTCAACGGTATCCATTGAAGCGAGGAGAATCCCCATGCATACCCACCGAATGCTCAAGCAGATCTCGGTATTGTGCGCCAGTGCGCTGCTGTTCGCCTGCGCCGACGTCGCGCGCCAGCCAGGCGCCGCGCCGCCCGCGGATGCCGACCGCGCCTACGAGCAGGGGCGCCAGTATCACCTGGCCGGCCGCTACGACGACGCCATTGCCGCCTACCGCACAGTGCTGGCCGCCACACCGCATCATGCGCGCGCGCGCAATGCGCGGGCGGCGGCGTTTGCGCGTCAGGGCGACTTCGCCCAAGCCATTCCTATCTGGCGTGCCCTCACCGACGAGCTGGCACCGGGCAGCGGACCGGACGGCGCCTACCTGTTCGCCAACCTCGGCTATGCCTACCTGCTGGGCGGCGACCTTCAAAACGCGGTGGCCGCCCTCGAGAAAGCCTGCGTGCTCGATCCGCTCGACCATCGCGCCTGGAACAATCTGGGCGAAAGCCTGCGCCGGCTCGGCCAGGACGAGCGCGCCGCCCTGATGTTCCGCCAGGCCGAAACGCTGCGCAAACACGATTTTCGCGGCGATTACACAGCTGCCGGCGGCACGGCGGTGGCTGCGATCGAAGCGGCGGTCACGCGTCCCGCGCGGACGGATGGCGGCTGGGCCGCGACAGAAGTGCGTACGGCTGCCGACGGCACACTCGAGCTGTTGCGCCTGCCGGCTCCCCGGGCGCTGGCGCGGGCCGCGCCATTGCCGCCACAGTCACCGGCACCCGGACCGGTCCCGCTGGCGCCCCGCACCCGGCTCGACTTCGTCCTGTTGGAAATTCGCAATGGTAACGGAGTCACCGGCATGGCGCGCTCGCTGTCGCGCCAGATAGTGGGCGATGGCTTGCAGGTAACGCGGCTGAGCAATGAGAAAGGTTTCCAGGTACGCCGTACCCGCATCGAACACCACGCGGACTTCCGCGCCGAGGCCGAACGGCTGGCGGAGCGCCTGAGCGGCAAGCGGGGCCAGTTCGATTCGGTCCAGGTCGTCGAGGTCGACAATTGCAAGCCGACCGACATGCGCCTGATCCTCGGCCAGGACCTGGCGCGCGGACGACTCGTGCTGCGTCCGGCGTCACAGCGTTACCAGGCTCTTGCCGCGGCCGACCTGCCCACCAAGGCACCTTGAGCGCCCGCTAGCCCGGTACCTTTGTTCCGCATCAAACGCTGGCGGTCCGTCCGCCCGAAAATGGGATGATCTTCTTCATCTCACGGGAGCGTTGCCATGAACATTGCACAGCGTTTCATCTCGATGTTTGCCGCCTTCATGGTGTTCTTGCTGGTCGGCTGCGCGTCGACCAGTACGCGCGAAGGCACGGGGGAATACCTTGACGACACCGTCATCACCAGCAAGGTCAAGGCAGCGTTTGCCGCCGACCCCACCGTCAAGGCCACCGAAGTGAAGGTGGAAACCTTCAAAGGTACGGTGCAGCTGAGCGGCTTCGTCGAATCGCGCGAGAGCGCCCAGAAGGCCGTGCAGCTCGCGCGTCAGGTCAAGGGTGTCAGGGAAGTGCGCAACAACACCGTCCTGAAATAGCCGGCCAGGCTTGACGCCAGCCCACCTTGCCCAGCCCGCCACGCCGAGGCTTGCGTCAAAGGTCGCGGCCAGGATTGGCCCGTGGCCGTGCTGGAGCGGATGCGAGTACACAGCTGAAGGGGCGGCCCCATCGACTGCGAGGCTTGAAAAACAAAATGCCCTACGCGCATTGCACGTAAGGCATTTTATTTTTGCTGCTGTCTGGTGCCGGCTGCCGGTTTCGAACTGGCCACCTGATGATTACAAATCAACTGCTCTACCAAATGAGCTAAGCCGGCGTAATCTGTACGGCAGGAATTATAACGCTATTTAATCCGGGTCAGCGTCGGGCGGCCGCCTTTTTTCGGGGGCTCGTTATCGTCGTCAGGCGAATGCGACACCTGCGCCGTCGGGGCTTCGCTGGCGATGCCAGGCACGGCCGACAGGGTCGGCGCGCTCGGGCCTGGTTCTTCCTCGGTTGCCGCCATCTCGGCAGCGGTGGCGCTGACGTCGAAGGCCATGCCCTGGCCGTTTTCGTTGGCGTAGATCGCCAGCACGTTTTGCACAGGAACGTAGATTTCACGCGAGACGCCGGCGAAACGGGCCCGGAAGTGGATCGCGTCGTTGTCCATCTTCAGCCCCGAGGTGGCGCCGTAGCTGATGTTCAGGATGATCTCGCCCTTTTTGACGTATTCCATTGGAACTGTCGTGGCCGCATCGACCTTGACTGCAAGATAGGGCGTGAAACCGCTGTCGGTGCACCATTCATACAGGGCGCGCAGCAAATAGGGCTTGGTGGAGATGTCAGGCATGTGCAGATGAAATAAACAATGATCCGTCAATGGGGCGGCGAACGGATGCGCCACCGCAGCCACACGGGAAGCGACGGTGTCGGCGCGCCGGCAACCGCGTGTGGAACGTACCGATGCAAGGTGCCAGCTTACTGCGATTTGTCAAACGACGTCGCAGAACTGGCATCGAAAAAGCCGGTACGAGATGTCGCCCGCCACGCGGACGACAGGCTCGCCTTAACGGCGCATGACCTTTTCCGACGGCGTCAGCGCTTCGATATAGGCAGGGCGCGAGAAGATGCGCTCGGCGTACTTCATCAGCGGCGCCGCGGTCTTCGACAGTTCGATGCCATAGTGGTCGAGGCGCCACAGCAGTGGTGCGATCGCCACGTCGAGCATCGAGAACTCGTCGCCCAGCATGTACTTGTTCTTCAGGAACAGCGGCGCCAGCGTCGTCAGGCGGTCGCGGATCTCTGCGCGCGCCTTGTCGTGGGCCTTCTCGTTCGTTTTGTTGCGGTCGCTTTCCAGCACGTGCACGTGGACGAACAGTTCCTTCTCGAAGTTGAACAGCATCAGGCGGGCACGGGCACGCATCAGCGGGTCGGCCGGCATCAGCTGCGGGTGCGGGAAACGCTCGTCGATGTACTCGTTGATGATGTTCGATTCGTACAGAATCAATTCACGCTCGACCAGGATCGGGACCTGGCCGTACGGATTCATCGTCGAAATATCTTCCGGTTTGTTGAACAGGTCGACGTCGCGCACTTCGAAATCCATGCCCTTTTCGAACAGGACGAGGCGGCAGCGTTGGGAGAACGGGCACGTGGTGCCAGAGTAGAGAACCATCATGGTTGGCGTTCCTTAAGAAACAAAGGGCCGAGCGCCGAGCGACTCACCCCGAAAAAATGTGCCCGTATTATAGCCAAGCGGGCAATGAAAACGAATTACTTCAGATCTTTCCAGTAAGACGCGTTGAGTCGCCAGGCCAGGAAAGCAAATAGTGACAGGAAAATCAGCACGATAACACCAAGTTTCTTGCGCGTTCCTTGCGCTGGCTCAGCCATCCAGCTGAGGTAGGAAACCAGGTCGGCCGTCGCGGTGTCGAAGTCGGTGGCCGACATCGATCCCGGCGCCACCTGCTCCCAACCGGCGAACTTGTGGATCTTCTTGCTCTCGTCGTGAGGATCGGTCTCTTCGACCATCTTCGGGGTACGTACGCCCTGCAGCTGCCACATCACATGCGGCATCGCCACGTTCGGCACCACCATGTTATTCCATCCTGTCGGACGGCCGTCGTCCTTGTAGAAGGTGCGCAAATAGGTGTACAGATAGTCGGCGCCGCTGCCCGCCGCCGACGATTTTGCGCGCGCGATCACCGACAAATCTGGCGGCACCGCGCCGAACCACGCCTTCGCATCTTCCGGGCGCATTGCCGTCTTCATCAGTTCGCCTACTTTGTCGGCAGAGAACAACAGGTTGTTCTTGATCTGCTCCTCGGAGAGCCCCAGATCGCGCAGGCGATTGTAGCGCATGGCCGAGGCCGAATGGCAATTCAGGCAATAGTTGACGAACAGCTTGGCGCCGTTTTGCAGCGACGCCATGTCGCTGCGTTCCGGTGCGCGGTCGAGCGGGAAGCCGCCTTCGTTGGCGAATACCAGTCCCGGCGCCAGGGCCAGGACCGCAATCAGTTTCTTCGTGAAGTTCATGGTTGTCCTTGGCTGAGTCCTGCGATCAATGCGGGTGGAAGGTCACGCGCGTCGGCACCGGCTTGAACCGGCCGGCGGCGCTCCACCACGGCATCAGGAGGAAGAAGCTGAAGTACAACAAGGTGCACACCTGCGAAATGAGCGTGTAGGCCGGCGTCGGCGCCTGGGTGCCGAGGTAGCCCAGTGCGACGAAGGCGATGCCGAACAGCACGTACAGCCACATGTGCCAGTTAGGACGGTAGCGGATCGAGCGCACCGGCGAGTGGTCCAGCCATGGCAGCAGGCCGATGATCACGACCGAGGAGCCGAACAGCACCACGCCCCAGAATTTCGCTTCCAGCGTCAGCATGCCGACCAGCAGCACCAGTGCAATCACGGCGGTCGCGATCTTCGCTTTGTACGACAGGCGCGACTTGATCCAGATGAACACGACATACAGGACGACGGCCGCCATCAGCACATAGATGAAATCGGCCGTAGTTGCGCGCAGCACCGAATAGAAGGGCGTGAAATACCAGGTCGGCGCGATATGCGGCGGCGTCTTCATCGAATCGGCCGGAATGAAATTGTTGTACTCGAGGAAGTAGCCACCCATTTCCGGGGCAAAGAAGACGACTGCCGAGAAAATCAGCAGGAACATCGACACGCCGAACAGGTCTTTCGTCGAGTAGTAGGGATGCGACGGAATCGCGTCCAGCGGATGACCGTCGGGACCGATGTGGTCCTTGACCTCGATGCCGTCCGGATTGTTCGAGCCGACTTCGTGCAGCGCGATCAGGTGCGCCGCCACCAGGCCCAGCAGCACCAGCGGCAGGGCGATGACGTGGAAGGCGAAGAAGCGGTTCAGGGTCGCATCCGACACCACGTAATCGCCGCGGATCCACAGCGACAGGTCCGGGCCGATCACGGGAATCGCACCGAACAGGTTGACGATCACCTGCGCGCCCCAGTACGACATTTGCCCCCATGGCAGCAGGTAGCCGAAGAAGGCTTCGGCCATCAGGCACAGGAAGATCGCAAAACCGAAGATCCAGATCAATTCGCGCGGCTTGCGGTAGGAACCGTAGAGCAGGCCGCGGGTCATATGGAGGTAGACGACGATGAAGAAGGCCGAGGCGCCGGTCGAGTGCATGTAGCGCACCAGCCAGCCCCAGGGTACGTCGCGCATGATGTATTCGACCGAACCGAAGGCCAGGTTGGCGTCCGGCTTGTAGTGCATCGTCAGGAAGATGCCGGTCACGATCTGCAGCACCAGGATCAGCATCGCCAGCGAGCCGAACAGGTACCAGATATTGAAGTTTTTCGGGGCGTAGTACTTGCCCCATTGGTCGTTCCAGAGTTTCGACAGCGGGAAGCGGTCGTCGACCCAGGCCAGTGCCTTGTGGCCGGCCGGCGCGTTGGCCGGCAGTTTTGTTTCCTTGAATGCGGCGCCCATGTTATGCCTCGCCTTTCTCGTCTTTGCCGATCACGATCTTGTTATCGGACAGGTACATGTACGGCGGGATGTCCATGTTCGCCGGCGCCGGCTTGTTTTTAAATACGCGTGCCGACAGGTCGAAGGTCGAGCCGTGGCAAGGGCACAGGAAGCCGCCATGCCAGTCGTCCGGCAGGTTCGGCTGCGCGCCTTCGGCAAAACGGGAGGAGGGCGAGCAGCCCAGGTGGGAGCAGATGCCGACAGTGACCAGCACTTCCTTGTGCTCGGGACGCGAACGGAATTCGTTTTTCGCGTAGGCCGGCATGTCGATCTGGTAGATCTTTTCCGAGTTCGGGTCGGCGACGAGGGCGTTGTTCTTGGGAATACTGGCCATCATTTCCGGGGTGCGGCGCAGGATCCAGACCGGCTTGCCGCGCCATTCGACGACTTTCATTTCACCGGGCTTGACGTCCGAGATATCCACTTCGACCGGAGCGCCGGCAGCCTTGGCCCGCTCGGACGGTTGGAAGGTACTGACCAGTGCACCTGCCGTGGCCACACCGACGACGCCGCCCGCCGCGCATGTCGCAACGAGCAAACCGCGCCGGCCTGAATCGACCTGCTTTTCATTACTCATACCAACCCCACTCCGTGAAATTACGAAACTTGAGAATCAATTAAGAGCTTGCAGCAACACAAAATTATATGTGAATGGCAATCTTTATTGGAGAAAAAATATTGAGTGTGCAGCGGCAGTGGAATGCGCGTCCCTTTGGGCTTGGCGCCGGGTGTCTCGAAAGGGGCAATCAGGCGCGCCGGACGGGGCGTGCAGAGGTGACGAGCGGACTCAAGCCCCTGGGTGCCCGGTCACGGCAGCGGCATGCGTTCCTGGCAAAAAAGCGGCGCCGGGCCTGTCAACGTGGTGCGCACCGATGAAAAGCGCTTGCGGTATCATCCCCTTTGGCTAATTCGATAACCCGGTGGAGAAAACGATGTCGATGATGAATGAGTTCAGGCAATTCGCGATGCGCGGCAACGTCGTCGACCTTGCGGTCGGGGTCATTATTGGCGGTGCCTTTGGGCGCATCGTCGATTCCCTGGTCCAGGATGTCATCATGCCGCCCATTGGTAAATTGTTCGGCGGCCTAGATTTTGCGAATTACTATATACCCCTGAATAACCAGGGAACCACCCTCGCACTGGCGGAAGCAAAAAAAGCCGGTGCCGTGATCGCTTACGGCAATTTCCTGACGATCCTGCTGAACTTCCTCATCCTCGCCTTCATCATTTTCCAGATGGTGCGCCTGATGAACCGCATGCGCGAACGCATCGTCCCGAGCGAGGCGGCCGCTGCGCCGGCCACGCCGGAAGACGTCCTGCTGCTGCGTGAAATCCGTGACTCCCTGCGCCGCACTCCTTAAACAGTGAAAGACGACATCGTCACCATCCGCCCCGCCTCGCCCCTGCGCCGGCTGTGGCTGCTGTTCGCCCAGGTGGTGACGGTCGCACTCGCCCTGTATTTCGTCGTCGCGGCCCTGCGCCCGGACTGGCTCGGAAGAATGTCGGTGCAAGTGCCGGTCGGCGCCGGTGCGCGCCAGGTGCCCGTGTTGCAAGCGCAGTCGAGCCCGCCGACCGCCAGCTACCGCGACGCCGCCGGACGCGCGATGCCCGCGGTGGTCAATATCCTTACCAGCAAAGCCTCGCGCGAAGCCCATCCGATTTTGAAGGACCCGTTCTTCCGGCGCTTTTTCGGGGACCGCATGCCACCCGAGGAGCAGATGTCGAGCCTGGGTTCGGGCGTGATCGTCAGCGGCGAAGGCTATATTTTGACCAACTTCCACGTCGTGGAGGGCGCCGACCAGATCGAGGTCGGCCTGGCCGATGGTCGTAAAGCGGCGGCGCGCGTCGTCGGCACCGATCCGGAAACGGACCTGGCCGTGATCCGCATCGGCGAGCGCAACCTGCCGGTGATGGTGCTGGGCCAGCCGGATGAGGCCCGGGTCGGCGACGTGGTGCTGGCGATCGGCAACCCCTTCGGTGTTGGCCAGACCGTGACCATGGGCATTATCTCGGCCGTGGGGCGGAACAACCTGCACATCAACCACTTCGAAAATTTCATCCAGACCGATGCCGCGATCAACTTCGGCAACTCGGGCGGCGCCCTGGTCGATGTGCACGGCAACCTGCTCGGCATTAATTCGGCAATTTATTCGCAGACCGGCGGCTCGATCGGCATCGGCTTCGCCATTCCGGTGTCGACTGCGCGCACCGTGCTCGAGTCGATCATCGCGCATGGGCAAGTGGTGCGCGGCTGGATCGGCATCGAATCGCAGGACATCACGCCGGAGCTGGCCGACAGTTTTGGACTCGGGCGCAGCAGCGGCGCCATCATCGCCGGCGTCGTGCGCAACGGCCCGGCCGACCGCGCCGGCGTGCGTCCCGGCGACATCCTGCTCGCCGTCGAAGGCAAGAGCGTCAAGAATACCGGCGACATGCTGAACCTGATCGCCCAGCTGGCGCCAGGCGCCAGGGCCAAACTGAAACTCATGCGCCGCAACCGCGAGTCGACCGTCGACGTCACCGTCGGCAAGCGTCCACGCCCCTCCCCGTAACTTTATTTCCGGACTTTCCATGCATCTGCGTGACTTGACGCAATTTCTTAGCGAGCTAAGCGAAAACAACACCCGTCCCTGGTTCATCATGAACAAACCGCGCTACGACATCCTGCGCGAAGAGTTTCTGGCGGTCGTCACCGAACTGATCCGCGAGCTGTCGACCTTCGACCGCCTGATCGCCGGTGTCGATCCAAAGAAGGCAATGTTCCGCATCAACCGCGACATCCGCTTTTCGAACGACAAGACACCCTATAAAACCCGCTTCTCGGCCGGCATCACGCCGAACAACAAGCGCCGGCCGAGCGAAGGCGGCGGCTCGACCTATTATTTCCAGATCGACGGCAACGGGACGCTGGGCATCGGCGCCGGCGAATACCTGCCGCCAGCCGCGCGCCTGAAAGCAATCCGCCAGCACGTGGTCAACGATGCGACAGGTTTCGCAAAAATGTTAAAGAATAAACACCTGCGCGCGACCTATGGCGACCTGCTCGACGAAGACAAACTGCAGCGCCCGCCAAAAGGCTTCGACCCGGCGCACCCGCATATCGAACACATCAAGCTGAAAAGCTTTTTCGTGTGGACGGAACTGCCGCTCAAGGTGAACGATCCGGACGAGCTGGTGCCGCGGCTGGCGCGTGGATTCGAGGATGCCTTTGCGCTGGTGACCTGGCTGCGCGGGGTGCCGCACACCAATGAAGATGAATAAATAAAGGAGGCGACATGGCCTTGCAACACGCAGCATCGGGCGAACGGATCGCCTTGCAACGCGGCGAAGACGACATCGCCAATTTCACGTCGATCGCGCTGGCGAAGACCGAGCACATGGAACTCATCCGGCTGATCGTCCCGAAGGACAAGCCGATGCCGGAACACCGGGTCGAGGGTGAAGTGACCCTGCTGTGCCTGGAAGGGGAAATCGCCATCGACGCGCACGGCCGCAGCGTCGTGCTGCGTCCGAACGAGATGCTGTTCCTGGCTGGCGGCGAGCCGCACGGGATCCGCGCCAACCAGGATGCGGTGGTGCTCATGACGATTTTGCTGGGGCCGGTGCGGACCGGCGGGCCGACGAACGCGGCAAGAGGGCAAGGCGGGTAATTCGATGCCGGGGTGGGTTATCCCACCCACCGATTCTTTACGCCAGCTCATTCCTCGGATCGCGCGCCAGCAACTGCTTCGCCATCTCCGCCGCGTCATACCCGTCGAACAGCACCGCCGCCACCGCGTTCGTGATCGGCATGTCGACACCGAGCTTGGCCGCCAGGTCGCGTACCGCTTTCGAGCACGGCACGCCCTCGGCCACGTGACCCAGTTCCGCGACGATCGTCTCCAGGGGCTTGCCTTGCGCCAGCGCCAGGCCGACGCGGCGGTTGCGTGACAAATCCCCGGTGCAGGTCAGGATCAGATCGCCCATCCCGGTCAGCCCCATGAAGGTGCTGGCCTGGCCGCCGAGCGCCATACCGAGGCGGGTGATTTCGGCCAGCCCGCGCGTGATCAAGGCGGCGCGTGCATTCAGGCCGAGCCCGAGGCCGTCCGCGGTGCCGGTCGCGATCGCCAGCACGTTTTTCACCGCACCGCCCACTTCCACGCCGACGACGTCATCGCAGGCATACACGCGCAGGTTGCCGCCGTGGACGGTAGCGACGACGCTGTCGCGCAATTGCGCCGAGGTCGAGGCTACCGCCAGCGCGCAAGGCAGGCCGCGCGCGACTTCCTGCGCGAACGACGGGCCCGACAGCGCCGCACCGGGCACCGCGTCGCCCAGCACTTCGCGCACCACCTGGTGCGGCAGCAGGCCGGTGCCGTACTCAAACCCTTTGCAGAGCCAGACGACGTTCGGAATGGCCCGGCCTTTCAACTGCTCGAGCAGTGGCCGTAGCCCGGCCACCGGACAGGCCGCGATCAGGAGCGGCGCTTCATCGGCGCCGGCATCGAGCACGTGAGACAGTGCCGCCTCGAAATCGGCGGTCACGCGCAGGCCGTCGGGCAAGGGCTGCCCGGGTAAATAAGTCGTGTTCTCGCGTGCGGCCGCAGTGGCGGCCATCTGTGCGGCATTGCGGCCCCACAGCAGCACGTCGTGACGCGCGGCCACCGCGATGGCGACGGCGGTACCCCACGCACCCGCGCCGAGAACAGTGATCTTGTTCATTTTTTTCGTTTCTTGCATGGTTAGATTCAGATGCCCCAGACGTCCAACGCGCGCACGAAGCCGGCGATGCCGTCCTGGTGGCGCACGCGGATCCAGTCGCCGGCTTGCGGATCGACCAATTCGAGCAGCACGCCCTTTTCCGCCGTCATCAGGATGGCCGCGTTGTCGTCGGGTGCGGCGCGTACTTTCGCCAGGACCGCCCTCACCACGACATTGCGCCGTGCCGACAAACCTTTCGATTCAGTCCAGGCGAATTCGCCATCGACGTCGCGTACCTTGACCCAGTCGCCATAGCGCGCAAGGATCTCGACCGGCATGCCGTGCGGCGCGATGTAACGCTTGCCGCCCTTGACCGAGGGTGCGTCATACAGCACGACGGACGGCGCGCCGACCGAGCGGAAGTCGGCGGCACAGGCGTGCGCGCAGGCCAGCATCAGCAGCACGGTGGCAGACAGGCGGGAAAGGATCATGGCAGGGCAGCGGGCTCGGCAAAACCAGACGCCAAAATGGCAGAAAGGGCATCCACACCGTGCTCTTCTATGAAAAAAAGCGCGGCAAGGATGCCCATCACGGAATTCCAGCCGGCCCGGCAGCATGCCGGAACGGCCGAACAATCCGTCAAACTTAGTTCGCCGGCGCAGCTGCAGCGGCTTCAGCCATCGCCTGGCGGCGCTGCTGGTAGAACACTTCGAAGTTGATCTCGGCCAGGTGCACTGGCGGGAAGCCGGCACGGGTGATCACGTCGGCGATGTTCGCGCGCAGGTAAGGGTAGACGATGTTGGGGCAGCCGATGCCCAGCAGTGGGTCCATCTGGTCGGCAGGGATGTTGCGTGCCTCGAAGATGCCGCCTTGCTTGCCTTCGACCAGGAAAGCGACCTTGTCCTTGACCTTGGCGGTCACGGTGATGGTGACGGTCGACTCATAGATGCCTTCGGCGATTGCTTCAGCGCCAACATCCAGCGAGACCTCGATGGTCGGGGCTTCCTGCTCGAGGAAGATTGCTGGGGAGTTTGGTTGTTCCAGCGACATGTCTTTCAGGTAGACGCGTTGGATTTGGAAGACTGGTTGCAGGTTTTCGTCAGACATGGAACGCTTTCGTTGTGAAGTAAAAGGAACGGCAAGGCGCCGTCCCCGATGGGCTTGGAGTCAAACGCAACGGCAATTGTATCAAAATCAATTTGGATACAATACTCCCGCGGGGCGCCTTTTCACGCCCCGCCCCAATTTGTAGCCTGGGCACTTGTGCGTAGCCTGGGCATCCGTGCCCAGGGTGCAGCGCCTGATGCAGCCACAGCACTCCTTGCCGCCCTGCTTACTCCCCCTTGAGCAGCGGATCCAGGCGCCCCGCCTGGTCGAGTGCGTACAGGTCGTCGAAGCCGCCGACATGGGTTTCGCCGACATAGATTTGCGGCACCGTGCGGCGGCCGGTCTTTTGCATCATGATCTGGCGCTGTTCAGGGTCGAGGTCGACGCGGATGCGCTCGATTTCGGTCACGCCCTTCGCTTCGAGCAGGCGCTCGGCGCGGACGCAATATGGGCAGCTGGCGGTGTGATAGAGGACAACGTGAGCACTCATGGTTCTTCCTTCCTGGCTTGATTTACTTGCTTATTTGGCTGTCGGCAGGCCGGCAGCCGTCCAGGCCGTCATGCCGCCTTCCAGGCTGAGCGCGTCCTCGAAGCCGGCTGCTTTCAGTTGGCGGACGGCCTTGTCGGAGCGGGCGCCGGTCTGGCAGACGACGACCAGGGTACGGCTTTTCGACTTTTCCAGCTCGCCGATGCGATTGCCCAAGTCTGCCAGCGGAATGTTTTTCGCGTCGCGCACGTGGCCGGCGGCAAATTCGTCGGCGCTGCGCACGTCCAGAATCGTGGTCTTGCCGCGGTTGATGAACTGGGTCACTTGCAGCGCGGTGGCGCGGCGGCCCTTCGGCGTGAGGGCTGGCCAGAGCAGCGCGCCACCAGAAACAACGGCAATCGCGACGATGAAGATATTATCGAGGATGAATTTCACAAGGCTTCCAATGGTTGAACGCAATCCGGCCATTATAAAATAGAAGCCGGACAGGAATATTTTTTGGACCTCGATCGACTGCCGCGAGGGCCTTCGCAAGTTTTCTAATAGATAGCAAAGAAGAGCTTATGTACAAAATCGTATTCATGCGCCATGGCGAATCCACCTGGAACCTGGCCAACCGTTTTACTGGCTGGGTCGACGTCGACCTGACCGAGAAGGGCATCAACGAAGCGAAAACCGCGGGCCGCGTGCTGCGCGAAGCCGGCTTTGCATTCGACCTGGCCTACACCTCGGTCCTGAAGCGCGCGATCCGCACGCTGTGGCTGGCGCTCGACGAGATGGACCAGATGTACCTGCCGATCAAGAACGACTGGCGCCTGAACGAGCGTCACTATGGCGCCCTGCAGGGCCTGGACAAGGGAGAAACGGCCGCCAAGTACGGCGACGCGCAGGTGCTGGTGTGGCGCCGCAGCTACGACACGCCGCCGCCGGCGCTCGAAGAAACCGACGACCGCGCCTCCTTCAACGACCCGCGCTATGCCGGCTTGCCGAAGCAGCAAATTCCACTGACCGAATGCCTGAAGGACACCGTGGCGCGCGTGATGCCGGTCTGGGACGAGGAAATCGCCCCGGCGATCCGCGCCGGCAAGCAGATCCTGATTTCGGCCCACGGCAACAGCCTGCGCGCCCTGATCAAGATGCTGGACAACATCAGCGATACCGATATCGTCGGCCTGAACATCCCGAATGGCCAGCCGCTGGTGTACGAACTCGACGCCGACCTGAAGCCGATCCGCCATTACTACCTGGGCGACCAGGAAGCGATCGCCGCGGCGACCGCGGCCGTGGCGAACCAAGGGAAGGCGAAGTAAGTCTTGCGTTTCCCTATCAAGAAGTCGGCCGCCAGCGCATTGCTGTGCGGCTTGCTGGCCCTGTCCGCGGCGGGGCTTGTTGCGGCCGCCAAGCCCACCGAGCGCAGCCGCCAGAAGGCGGCGGCGGAGGCCCAGCGCGCCGGTATCCAGCAAAAGCTCACGGCCCTGAAAAAAGAAATCAGCCGTACCGAGAGCGCAAAGGACGACGTCGCCGATACGCTGGCCGAGTCGGAAGAGGCGATCTCGGACGCGAATCGCGCACTGCGCGACCTCAACCAGGAGACCCTGGAAACCAATGTGCGCCTGCAAGACCTCGCCAGCGAGCAGCAACGCTTGGCACAAACAATTGTTAGTCAAAAGAAACAATTGTCGACGCTGCTGCGTGAGCACTATGTGGCAGGCAATGAAGACCGCATCAAACTGCTGTTGTCGGGAGATAACCCGAACCGCATCAACCGCGATCTGCAAATGATGGCCTATGTGTCGCAGGCGCAGGCGAAGTTACTTGCTGCGCTGAACGCGAACCTGGCGCAGGTCGAGCAAAACCGCGAGAAGGTCGAGAACGCCAAAGTCGAACTCGAGGAAATTGCAGAAGAGCAGCGCGACCAGAAAGCCGTGCTGGAAAAGGAAAAGGCGAGACGGGCCGCCTTGCTCGGCGAACTGTCGAGCAAACTGGTGGTGCAGCGCAAGCAGGCGGACAGCCTGCAACGCGACGAGCAGCGCATGAGCGGCCTGGTCGACCAGCTGACGAAATTGATCCGCGAGCAGGCCGAGGCCGAGCGCCGCCGCCAGGAAGCCCTGGCGGCGGCGCGGGCGAAAGCGAAAGCGGAAGCCGAGGCCGCAGCGAAAGCCCGCGCGCTGGCACGCGCGGCCGCGAAAGCCGAGCGCGAGCGCCTGGCGCGCGAAGCGGCGAAAGCCGGCAAACCGGCGCCGAAACCCTTGCCGCCGGAGCCGGAGGAGCCGAAGGTGGCGCAGGAAACGAAACCGGTCGAGCGCACGCCGGATATCTCGCTCGCGCCCGCCGCCCCGGCCGGCGCCTTTGCCGCCATGAAGGGCCGCCTGAGTTCGCCGGTCAGCGGCACGATCGCGGCGCGCTTCGGCGCCAAGCGCGGCGGCGATGGTCCTAGCTGGAAAGGGATGTTCATCAAGGCGCCGGAAGGCACCGAGGTACGCTCGGTCGCGGTCGGTCGCGTGGTGCACTCGGGCTGGATGCGCGGCTTCGGTAATCTGATCATCATCGACCACGGCGGAGACTATTTATCGATCTACGCCAACAACCAGACCTTGCTAAAACGCCTGGGCGATGCAGTGCGCGCGGGCGAGCCGATTGCGAGCGCGGGCAACACCGGTGGTAACGAGGAATCGGGGCTATACTTTGAGCTCAGGCATCTGGGTAAAGCCTTCGATCCGGCAAGCTGGGTCAAATTCTAGGGGCAGCGATGGGCAACAAAGTGAAAAGCATGGGCCTGGTCGGCCTCGGTGTCGTGGCCGGCGTGGCGCTGACGGTGCAGGTCTCGGCCTGGGCGCAGAAGGGCGAAGGCAGCCCGCTGCCGCTGGACGAACTGCGCCAGTTGGCGGATGTCTTCGGCCTGATCAAAAGCGATTACGTGGTGCCGGTCGAGGACAAGAAACTGTTGTCCGAGGCAATCGGCGGCATGGTCGCCTCGCTCGACCCCCATTCGGTCTACCTCGACCAGAAAGCCTACCGCGAGATGCGCGAAAGCGTGCAGGGCAAATTCGTCGGTGTCGGCATCGAAGTGGCCGCCGAAGACGGCTACGTGAAAATCGTCTCGCCGATCGAGGATTCGCCCGCCTACCGCGCCGGCATCAAGGCCGGAGACCTGATCACCCGCATCGACAATGTGCCGGTGAAGGGCCTGTCGATCGACGACGCCATCAAGAAAATGCGCGGCAAGCCCGGCAGCAAAGTAACGCTGACGATTGCCCGCCGCGGCGACGATCGCCCCTGGGTAGTGCCGGTCACGCGCGAGGAAATCCGCGTACTGAGCGTCAAGGCGAAAATGGTCGAACCCGATTACGCGTGGGTGCGCATCAGCCAGTTCCAGGAAGCCACGCTCGACGAACTGGCGACCAAGACGGCGGCGCTGTACACCGCCAACCCGAACATCAAGGGCCTGGTCCTCGACCTGCGCAACGATCCGGGCGGCTTGCTGCCGGGCGCGATCGGCGTCTCGACCGCCTTCCTGCCGAAGGAAGAGCTGATCGTCTCGACCAAGGGCCAATTGGCCGACTCGAACCAGAGTTACTATGGCCGCCGCGAATTCTATGCGCCGCGCGGCGCCGACCCCCTGGCGAAACTGCCGGCTGCACTGAAAACCGTGCCGATGGTGGTGCTGGTCAATGGCGGCTCGGCATCGGCTTCGGAAATTGTCGCCGGTGCCCTGCAGGACTACAAGCGCGCCATCGTGATGGGCAGCCAGACCTTTGGTAAAGGCTCGGTACAGACGCTGCGTCCCCTGTCGGCCGACACCGCCATCAAACTGACCACGGCGCGCTATTACACGCCGAAAGGCCGGTCGATCCAGGCCAACGGCATTGTGCCGGATACGGCGGTCGAGGAAACGGCCGAAGGAGACGGCCTGAACGCGCTGCGCGTGCGCGAAGTCGATCTGCAACGCCACCTGGCGGGCGAGAACGAAAAGCCGGGCGCCGCCGCCAAGGATGCGCGCGACAGCGCCGAACAGAAGCAACGCGCACTGGCCCTGCTGAAAAACCGCAAGCCGCTCGAACTGGGCGGCAAGGACGATTTTCAATTGACCCAGGCGCTGAACCATTTCAAGGGCTTGCCGGTCAAAGTCGCCAGGCAGGAAGCGGTCGAAGTGATCTCGGCGGAGTCGAAGCAATTGCCGGGGACCGAAACGAAACCGCCGGAGCTGAAAAAATAGGGTGGACGGCTCTACCCAGGTGCGAGATGGCCTGCGGCTGTGGCGCCGTCCACGCGTTCAGCCATCGTTTGAAACCTCGCGTCGACATTTGCACGGGCTGAACGCGTGGACGGCGCATGTGAGGCATGCACACCACGTTCGGGGTGGAGCCGTCCACCTACGTCGACATCCTCGTCTATTCCATGAACGACACCCAGCTCCTGCGCTACTCGCGCCACATTCTGCTCGACGAGATCGGCATCGAAGGCCAGGCGCGCCTGCTTGCATCGCAGGTGCTCGTCATCGGCGCCGGTGGCCTCGGCTCGCCTGCGGCGATGTACCTGGCCGCCAGCGGCGTCGGCCACCTCACCCTGGTCGACGACGACGCGGTCGACCTGACCAACCTGCAGCGCCAGGTGATGCACACGACCGAGCGCATCGGCCTGCCAAAAGTCGAGTCCGGCCGCGTGGCCTTGCAGGCGATCAATCCCGATGTGAACGTGACGGCCCTGTGCGAGCGCGCCGACGGCGAGCGCCTGCGCGCGCTGGTGCAGGCCGCAACGGTCGTGCTCGACTGCAGCGACAATTTCGCCACCCGCCATGCGGTCAATCGCGCCTGCGTCGCGGCCGGCGTGCCGCTGGTGGCCGGTGCGGCGATTCGTTTCGACGGGCAATTGTCCGTGTTCGACATGCGGCGCGCCGACTGCCCATGCTATGCCTGCGTCTTTCCCGAAGACAGTGGCTTCGAAGATGTTGCCTGCAGCACGATGGGCGTCTTTGCGCCGCTGGTCGGCATCGTCGGGGCGGTGCAGGCGGCCGAGGCACTGAAACTGATCCTGGGCGTCGGCACCTCGCTCGCGGGGCGCCTGCTGCTGCTCGACGGGCGCGCCATGGAGTGGACGGAAATCCGCGCGGCACGCAATCCGGCCTGTCCGGTTTGCCGCGAGCGCCCCGCGCACGGCTGACAATGCAGCGCAGTTTGCTCTGCAATACAATGGCGCACCGGCGCCAGTGGCCGCTCCTTCCATTCGGCCTTATACTAGGTCCGTTGTTCGCTTGTTCCGATCCACCTTTCCAAGATTGACTATGCAGATCGTTTCGCACCGCGCAGTTGGCCAGCGTCTCGCACGCGGCTTCACCCTCGTTGAAATCATGGTTGTCGTGGTCATCATCGGCATCCTCGGCGCGCTGGTCGTGCCGAAACTGCTGGGCCGTACCGGCGAGTCGCGCGTGGTCGCGGCGAAGACGGACATCGCCACCCTGATGCAAGCCCTGAAAATGTACAAACTGGACAACCAGCGCTACCCGACCACCGAGCAGGGCCTGCAAGCCCTGACGACGAAACCGACCTCGGGCCCCGCGGCGAATGGCTGGAAGGAAGGCGGCTATGTCGAGCGACTGCCGAAGGATCCTTGGGGTAATTCCTACCAGTACCTGTCGCCGGGCTTGCACGGCGAAGTCGACATCTTCTCCTTGGGCGCCGATGGCCAGCCTAACGGCGAGGGCGAAGACGCCGACGTCGGCTCCTGGCAGCAGTAAGGCCGGTCATGGCTGGCGTCGTGCCATCGCGCCGAGTGGTTGAAAGAAAGAGGATTTTTTCACACGCTCGCAGGGCCGCCGGCTTCACCCTGGTGGAAATTCTGGTCGTCATGGTCATCATCGGCATCACGCTCGGGATGGTCTCGCTTAACGCGATTCCCAGCCCGCGCCAGGATCTCGAGAACGAAGCGAAGCGCCTGACCTTGCTGCTGCAGCTGGCGCGCGACGAAGCCATCGTGCGCAACCGCCAAGTCGCCTTCGAAGCCACGCCCGAGCGCTACCGCTTCCTGGTGCGCAACGATACCGGCTGGGTGCCCGTCACCGAGGACGATTTATTGCGCGAGCGGCCATTCCGGAATGCCCCCGTGCGCCTGCTGCTCGACCCGCCCGCGGCCGGCATCGGCAACGGCGAGACCATGCGCGTGACCTTCGGGCGCGAGCCGGTCGACAAGCCTTTCGTGCTGACGCTGGCCAGCGGCAATATCAGTGTCGGCGTGCGCGCCGATGGCGTCGGCCATTTCACGGTGGTCGAACCGGGGGAGCCGCAGTGACCCGTCGCCAGCAAGCATCCGGTTTTACCCTGCTCGAAGTGCTGGTGGCCCTGGTCATCGTCGGCACCGCGCTCGGCGCCGGCCTGCGCGCGATCGGCAGCCTGGCCTCGAACGGCGCCAGCCTGCGCGCCTCGATGATGGCCACCTGGTCGGCCGAAAACCGCCTCATCCAGATTCGTCTCGGCAAGGAATTTCCCGAAGTCGGCAAACGCAGCTATGCCTGCGGCCAGGGAGATTTGCGCCTGATGTGCCAGGAAGAAGTGCTGGTCAGCCCGAATCCGCAGCTGCGCCGCGTCGAGGTGTCCGTGGTCGACATGGACAATCCGAACCGGCGTATCCTGAAGCTGGTCCAACTCGTTTTGAGGCCGACCTCATGAAGACGGCACGCGGCTTCACCCTGGTCGAATTATTGGTCGCGATCGGCATTCTCGCCATGGTCGCCGTGCTCGGCTGGCGCGGCCTGGACGGCATCGTGCGCGCCCGCGTGGCCCTGACCGACCAGATGGAAATGACGCGCGGCATGCAGCTGGCGTTTGCCCAGATGCAAAGCGATTGCGAACACGCGGCCGACGCCACCCTGCTCGGGCGCCGTCCCTTCCTCGAACAGGCCGACAACCGCCTGACCCTGGTGCGCACCGTATTCAACGAAAACGAGCCGGCGCGCCTGCAAGTGATCGCCTACCGCCTCGTCAATGGCCAGCTGATACGGCGCGAATCGAACACGACCCGCGACCTGGTCGAGCTCGATGCGCTGTGGAAGGCCTCGCTCAGCGATACCGACCCGACGCCGCCGGTGACGCTGCAGGGCGGGGTCCAGTCGATGGGCGTGCTCGTGTGGCAGAACAATGCCTGGCAAAAGCAGCCGCAGGCGACGGCCCAGGGCGGCGTCGTGCCGAACGGGATCACCGGCCTCCAGGTCGTGCTGGCGGCGCGCAATTTCCCACAACCGCTGACCAAGTACTTCCTGCTGGGGAGCACCTGATGGGCCGCATCGTGCAGCGCTTCCGCAGCCCCCGGCGCCAGCGCGGCGTCGCCGTCATCACCGCCTTGCTGCTCACCACGCTGGCCATTTCCATCGTTGCCAGCCTGTTCTGGCAGCAGCAGGTGCAGGTGCGCTCGATGGAAAACCAGCGGCTGCACCTGCAGACGCGCTGGATCCTGCGCGGCGCGCTCGACTGGTCGACGCTGGTGCTGCGCCAGGACGCCTACGACCATCCGCGCTACACCGCATTGACGCACGTATGGGCCACGCCGCTGGCGGAAACACGGCTCGACCAGTACATTGAGCGGGAGCGGGTCGAAGGCGAAGTCTTCGATGCGAGTCTTTCCGGCGGCATCACGGACGCCACCGCGCGTTACAATCTGCGCAATCTGGCGAGCACGACCGGAAGCCGCACGGAGATCGACGCGGCCAACCTGGCGATTTTCCAGCGCCTGCTGACGAACCTGCAGATCAATCCGGCGCTGGCGAAAACCGCCGCCAACCTGATCGCGGGCAGCCAGCCGGTGATCGTGCCGGCCGGTACGGTCGACCCGGTCACGGGCCAGGAAGTGGGCGGCCAGGAACGTGATCCGGCCGATGCCGGCAATCCGGACGCGGGCGCCGCGGCGGGGGCCATTGGGGCGGGTGCAGCCGATGAACCCGGCAGCGACGGCACGCCCGTTGTCGAGCAGACCGCGACGATTCCCGTGTCGCGCACCGGGCTGGGTACGCCAATGAAATTCCTCGAAGTCGAGGATTTATTGGCGGTGCGCGGGATGACGCCGGAAATGCTGGAAAAGCTGCGTCCGTACGTCATCGTGCTGCCGGAACGCACGCCGATCAACGTCAACACGGCGTCGGCCGAAGTGCTGGCGGCAGTCATCCCGAATTTTTCGCTGTCGGAAGCGAACGCTTTGTTGGCACGCCGGCGCAACGTACCGTGGGCCGACATCGGCAACTTCCAGACCGATATCACCGGGCACACGCCGGTGGCCGAGTCGGTCAGCGTCAAAAGCGATTGGTTCCTCGTGAACAGCCGGATCCGCCTCGACCGCGCGGCACTAAACGCGCAGGCGCTGATCCAGCGTAGCGCCAATCCGATAGGCGGCGGCGTCAAAGTCGTTTGGGTTCGTCAAAACTAAAAGAAAGCGAGACGGTTTGACTACACTTTATATCCGGCATCCGGCGCGCGCAGAAGGCGAAGGCGCGCCATGCCGTTTTGCCGCCGTCAGCGACGGCGGCACCATCGAGCAGCAGGGGGAGGGCGCGCTGCGCAATCTCACCGATATCGTCGCCGCCAGCCGCCGCGTCGTGCTGCTGCTGGCCGGCACCGACGTCAACCTGCTGTCGCTGCAGATGCCGCCCCTGACCGGTGCGCGCCTGAAGGCCGCACTGCCGGGCCTGGTCGAAGAACACATCCTGGGCGATCCGGGCGATTGCGTGCTGGTAGCCGGTCCGGTCAGCGGGGATGGCACGCGCCCGATCGCCGTGGTCGCGCGCGACTGGCTCGAGCCGCTCGTGCGTACCCTGCTGGCCCAGGGCGCGCGCGCGGTCTCGGCCCTGCCGGCCCAATTGTGCCTGCCCCTGCAGCCGGGCAGCGTCAGCGCGGCCCTGAACGGTGCCGAATTGCTGCTGCGCCAAAGCCAGTTTGGCGGTCTCGGCCTCGCGCTCGACGCCAACCCGGCCAGCGCCCTGCAAACGGCGCGCGTGCTGGCGGGCGACGCGCCATTGACCTTGTACGTACCGCGCGAGCAGCTGGGCGAATACGGCGTGCTGCTGGCCGAAGCCGGTCCCGGCACGGTGCTCGAAGCGGACGACTGGGCGCACTGGATCGCAGGCGCAAAAAGCACCGCCTTCGACCTCGTGCCGGGCCTGGGCAGCGCCGGTGCGCGCCAGACCGACTGGCGCCGCTGGCGCGTGGCGATCGCGCTGGCTTTACTGGGCGTGGTCGTGAATCTCGCCGGCATCAATATCGAATGGCTGCGCCTGCGCGGCGAGGCGCAAGCGGTGCGCACCCAGATGACGCAAACCTTCCGCTCGGTGTATCCGAACCTGCCGATGGTCGATCCGGTCGCGCAGATGCGCCAGGGCATTGCCCGCGCCCAGGCCGGCAGCGGCCAGATCGGCGCCGACGAATTCATCTACCTGGCCGGCGCGCTCGGCGACGCAAGCCGGGAATTGGCGCGCCCACCCGGCATTACCTCAATCGAATATAAGGAACGCGCGCTGCGGGTGCGGGTCAAACCGGAGACGGTCGACCCCGCCTCCTTGCGCCAGCTGCAGACGGCCTTGTCCGCGCGCAGTCTTTCACTGGAAGCAGCCGCACCGGATAACTGGCTGGTGCGCAGCACGGGAGCCAAGCCATGAGTCTGGTCACTACCTACGGCCGGGCGCGCGAACGCGCTGCCGGCTACTGGATCGCACGCAGCGAGCAGGAACGCCGCTATCTGGCCGCCGGTTTCGGCGTCGTCCTGCTCGCGCTCGTGTACACGGGCCTGATCGCGCCGGCGGTCGAGGGCCGCGCACGGCTGCAGCGTTCGCTGCCCGAGCTGCGCCAGCAGGCCGCCCAGCTCGCGAGCATGGCCGACCAGGCGCGCGCGCTGGCCGGCCAGGCGCCGGTGCCGGTGACGCCGATGACGCGCGAGAGCCTGGTGGCCAGCCTGAGCGCCCGCGGCATCACGCCCGGTTCGCTCACGCTGACGGGCGAATATGCGCGCTTGCAGGTGACCGGCGTCTCGTTCGCCAACCTGGTGTCCTGGCTCGACGCCCAGCGCCGCGAGAACCGCATCGCCGTCCAGGAAGGCAGCTTCAGCGCCCAGGACCCGGCAGGACAGGTCGATGCCAACCTGACGCTGCGCCAGGATACCGGGACCGCCGCCCGATGAGGCGCGGGCTCGGTTGGCTGGTCGTGGTCGCCCTGGCGACCGCGCTGACCGTGTTCGCCTTCCTGCCGGCCAGTTGGCTCGGCACGATGGTGGAACGCCAGACAGGCGGTCGTTTGACTCTCGGGGATGCGCAGGGTACGCTCTGGAGCGGTTCAGCTTTTGTGGGCGGGTCGCCGGGCGAAGGCGGGGCGGTGACACCGCTGTTGCCGGGGCGCTTTTCCTGGCGCATGTCGCCGCTGGTACTGGTCGGGCATGTGGACATGCAGCTGGAAAATCCGCAGGCGCTGGCCCGGCCGGTGCACGTCGCGGGCAGCTGGTCGCAGTGGCAGGTAAGCGAAGGACAATTGCTGTTGCCGGCGGAAGGGCTGGCCGGGCTCGGTGCACCGCTCAACACGCTGGTGCCCTCGGGCGTGATCCGGCTGTCGTGGAACCGGCTCGACCTGGTGCGCCAGCCGAACAGCGTGGCGGTGACGGGACGCACGACGCTGTCGATGAGCGACATGGGTTCGCGCATGGCGCCAGTCAAGCCGCTGGGCAGCTACGAGATGGTGATGGACTGGCGCGGCCAGCAAGCCGACCTGGTGTTGCGCACGGTGCGTGGCGCCTTGCTGTTGTCGGGAAATGGAACATTGCAGAATGGACGCCTGCGCTTTTCGGGACAGGCGTCGGCCGCCGATGGCTACGAGGAAACCTTGGGCAATATGCTCAATCTCCTCGGC
Organism: Telluria sp. AIW5; assembly: GCF_056680575.1. Lineage (NCBI taxonomy): Bacteria > Pseudomonadati > Pseudomonadota > Betaproteobacteria > Burkholderiales > Oxalobacteraceae > Telluria > Telluria sp. AIW5. The sequence continues at coordinate 1,072,396 of NZ_CM155289.1, forward strand.
CAGCGCCGCATGGTGAACGGTAAAAACATAATCGCGTTAGAGTTCAGATAATGAAAAAATCCTTCCGTAGCACCCCCGAATTCCCTGCAGTGCGCCCGATTCTGCGCCGCATTGCCGCAGGCGTCGCCTTGTGCTGCGCGGCCGCTGCCGCCTTGCCGCCGGCGCCGGCCTTTGCGCAAGGCCAGGGCCAGGAAAATTCCGCCGCCCTCAGTTTCGTGAACGCCGATATCGAGTCGGTGATCAAGGCCGTCGGCCACTACACGGGAATGACGTTCATCATCGACCCGCGCGTGAAAGGCACGCTGACCCTGGTGTCGGAAAAGTCCCTGACCAAGAGCCAGGCTTTCGGTTTGCTCACGTCCGCCCTGCGCCTGCAGGGCTTTGCCGTGGTCACCACCGGCGAAGGCTACGCCAAGGTGGTGCCGGAAGCGGAAGCCAAGCTGCAATCTTCGCCAACCCAGGTGGGCAAGCGCGGCAGCCGCGTGCAGGGCGACCAGATCGCCACCCAGATTTTCCACCTGTCGTATGAATCGGCCGCCAACCTCACGGCCGTGCTGCGGCCGCTGATCTCGCCGAACAATTCGATCATGGCGAACCCGGGCAACAACAGCCTGGTCATTACCGACTACGCCGACAACCTGCGCCGCCTGTCGCGCATCATCGCCGCGCTCGACGCGCCGGTGGCGGCCGACCTCGACGTGGTGCCGATCCGCAACGGCATCGCCAGCGATATCGCCCAGCTCGTGTCGCGCCTGATGGAGCCAAGCGCCGGCGGCGACTCCGGCCGGGTCACCATCCTCGCCGATTCGCGCACCAACTCGGTTGTGGTCCGTGCGCCGTCGCAGGCGCGCGCCAACCTGGCCAAGTCGCTGATCGCCAAGCTCGACCAGGCGACCACCGAAAGGGGCAATATCCACGTCGTCTACCTGAAGAACGCCGACGCCAGCAAAGTGGCGCAAACCCTGCGCGCGGTCGTGTCGCAGGACGCCTCGGCGGTGGCGGTGACGCAGCAGGGCACGTCGGGCGGCTCGATCCAGGCCGGCGCCCAGGGCGCGGGCGGCGCGGGCGGCCTCGGCGGCCAGCAGGGCCAGCAGGGCAGCATCGGCGCGGGCGGCACCGGCGGCACCTTCGGCCAGCAAAGCCAGGCCACGACCGGCGGCGCCGGCGGCGGCCAGGGTTCCGGCTTCATCCAGGCCGATGCCTCCACCAACAGCCTGATCATCACGGCGCCGGATGCGGTCTACCGCAACCTGCGCGGCGTCATCGACCAGCTCGACGTGCGCCGCGCCCAGGTGTATATCGAAGCCCTGGTGGTGGAAATGAATTCGAACAAGGCGTCGGAATTCGGCGTGCAGTGGCTGGGCCTGTCGGGCAGCGACACCAGCAAGTACCGCGTCGGCGGCATCCAGTCCTTCAACAGCGGCAAGGCGAACAACATCATCAACCTGGCGGCGGCAGCGAGTGCCGGCCTCGGTTCGGCGACATCGGCGCCATCGCTGCCGGGCTTTACGCTCGGCGTCTTCAAGCAGATCAACGGCCAGCTCGGCCTGGGGGCGGTCGCCAGCGCACTTGAAAACGAGGGTTCTGCCAACATCTTGTCGACACCGAACATGATCACGCTCGATAACGAGCTGGCGACGATCAAGGTGGGACAGAACATTCCAATCATCACGGGTTCGTTCACGACCGGCAGCAGCGGCGCGAACAACCCCTTCCAGACGGTGGACCGCAAGGACATCGGCCTGTTGATGAAGGTGCGTCCGCAGATTTCGGAAGGCGGCGTGATCAAGCTGTCGATCTACCACGAGAATTCGGGTATCGACACCTCGGTGATCCGGCCGGAAGGCATCGTGACCACGGTGCGCGCGATCGAAAGCAATGTGCTGGCCGACGACGGCCAGATCATCGTGCTGGGCGGCCTGATTTCGGATAACGAAGACCATGGCGAAGAAAAAGTGCGCGGCCTGGGCGACATCCCGATCCTCGGCAACCTGTTCAAGTACCGCAGCCGCACCCGTACCAAGAACAACCTGATGGTCTTCCTGCGCCCGGTCGTGGTGCGCAGCAAGGAGCAGAACAACAGCATCTCGCTCGACCGCTACGAATACATGCGTGCGTTGGGCGCGACCACGCGTCCGCAAGACGATACCCTCCTGATGCGCAACCTGGGCGCCTACGAATTGCCGCCGCTGACCAATGGCCAGCCGCCGGCCGGCGGTACGATGGCAACCCTGCCACCGCCGGCTCCGCCGACAGCCCGTCCGGGCGCGGCCACCGGCCCTGGCACGAACCCACCGGCATCGACCCCACCGAATCAGGCGCCCGTGCCCGAATTCCGCCCGGTGACGCCGCCGAATCAGAAGTGAACCGATCATGACTAACCTGTTGCCTTACGCCTTTGCCCGCGACCACGGGGTCCTGGCGCGCACCGGCGACGATTCCGGCCAGAGTGTCGAAGTGCTGGTGTCCAGCAATACGCCGCCGGCCGCCATTGCCGAGGTGTCGCGCCGCTTCGGACGCATCCTGCTGCGCCGCCTCGAGCGTGGCGAGCTCGACGATGCGATCGCAGCGGCCTATGCGTCGGCCGGCGGCGACGCCAACCAGGTCGCCGACGAATTCGATGCCGACCTCGACCTCACGCGCCTGCTGCAGGACGTGCCGGCGATCGAAGACCTGCTTGAATCGTCCGACGACGCACCCGTGATCCGCATGATCAACGCGCTGCTTACGCAATCGCTGCGCGAAGGCGCCTCCGACATCCACATCGAACCTTTCGAGCAGACATCGGTCGTACGTTTTCGCATCGATGGCGCCCTGCGCGACATCGTGCGTCCAAGGAAGGGCATCCACGCCTCGCTGATCTCGCGTATCAAGATCATGTCGCAGCTCGACATCGCCGAAAAACGCCTGCCGCAGGATGGCCGCATCACGCTGCGCGTGGGCGGCAAGCCGGTCGACGTGCGTGTCTCTACATTACCGACCGGCCACGGCGAGCGCGCCGTGCTGCGTCTGCTTGACAAGGAAGCCGGGCGGCTCGACCTGTCGCACCTGGGCATGAGCCCGGACCTGCTGCCGCAGTTCGACAAATTGATCAACCAGCCGCACGGCATCGTGTTGGTTACGGGCCCGACCGGTTCCGGTAAAACGACGACCCTGTACGCCGCCTTGTCTCGCCTGAACGCCTCGACCACCAACATCATGACGGTGGAAGACCCGATCGAGTACGACCTGAACGGCGTCGGCCAGACCCAGGTCAATGCCCGCATCGACATGACCTTCGCGAAAGCCCTGCGCGCGATCCTGCGCCAGGATCCGGACGTGATCATGATCGGCGAGATCCGCGATCTGGAAACGGCGCAGATCGCCGTGCAGGCCTCGCTCACCGGCCACCTGGTGCTGGCAACGCTGCACACCAACGACGCCGCCGCGGCCGTCACGCGTTTGCTCGACATGGGGATCGAACCCTTCCTGTTATCGTCTTCTTTGCTGGGCGTCATGGCCCAGCGCCTGGTGCGCAAGCTCTGCGCGCACTGCAAGAAGAGCGACGGCGTGCACTGGCATGCGGTCGGCTGCGAGCGCTGCGGCCATACCGGCTACCAAGGCCGGGTCGGCGTCTACGAATTGCTGGAAACGACCGAGGGAATCCGCGCCCAGATCCACAACCAGGCGTCGGAAGCGGAGATCCGCGTGGCGGCCCAGAAAAGCGGCATGCGCACGATGCGCGAAGACGGCGAGCGCTGGCTGCGTGACGGCACCACGACGCAAGCCGAGTTGCTCCGCGTAACGAAAGACTAGCGAATGAGGATCAACTAAGTGCCGGCATTTCGTTACGAAGCCGTCGATGCGGGCGGCGCCACGAGAAAAGGCGTGGTCAATGCCGACAGTCCGCGTGCGGCGCGCGCCGACCTGCGCGTGCAGGGCCTCACGCCACTGAGCGTCGAAGCGATCACGGCCCAGGTCGACGCCAGCGGCGTCACGCGGTCGCGCGGCTTCGGCGAGCGCCTGTCGACGGTGGAACTCGCCCTCTTCACGCGTCAGCTCGCCAGCCTGCTGGAAGCGGGGCTGCCGCTCGAACAGGCATTTACTGCCCTGCTCGAGCAGGCCGAAAAACCCTACCTGCGTGACCTGATCGCCTCGATCCGTTCGGAAGTCATCGGCGGCATTGCGTTTTCCGATGCGCTGTCCCACCACCCGCGCGATTTCGACCCGATTTTCCGCGGGCTGGTGTCGTCGGGAGAACAGATCGGCCAACTGGCGCGCGTGCTGTCGCGTTTAGCGGACTATATCGAGCGCCGCAACGCGCTGGTGCAAAAGGTGCGCCTGGCGTTTACGTACCCGGCCATCGTCACCGTCGTCGCCTTCGCCATCGTCATTTTCCTGCTGACCTATGTGGTGCCGCAGATCGTGTCGGTGTTTGCCAACACCAAGCAAAAGCTGCCGCTGCTCACGGTGATGATGCTGGGCGTGTCGAATTTCATGCGCGCCTGGGGCATCGTGCTCGGGGTGGCGCTGGTCGCCGCCTGGTTCGCCTGGCGCCGGGCGCTGCAAAATCCGGCCTTGAAACTGCGCTGGCATACCTGGCTCCTGACCGCGCCCGTGTACGGTAAGTTCGAGCGCAGCCTGAACACGGCGCGCTTTGCCAGCACGCTGGCCATTACCACCGGTTCGGGCGTGCCGATCCTGCGCGCGCTCGACACCAGCCGCGACACGCTGTCGAACGTGGCCATGCGCGACCTGGTCGAACAGGCCACCGCCAGCGTGCGCGAAGGCATCAGCCTGGCGCGCGCGCTGTCCGTGCAAAAACACTTTCCGCCGATGCTGGTGCACATGATCCGTGCCGGCGAGATCACGGGCGAGTTGCCGGCGATGCTGGAGCGGGCAGCCAATTCGCAGCAGGCCGACCTCGAGCGCCGCACGCTGACCATTGCCGGCCTGCTCGAGCCGGTGCTGATCCTGGCCATGGGCCTGGTGGTGCTCCTGATCGTGCTGGCGGTCTTGATGCCGATCATTGAGATCAACCAGCTGGTGCACTAACAAGGAAACCGATGAAGCGTCTGCCTGTCCTTTTCACCCTGCTTGCCCTGATCTTCCTGGCGGTCTCGGCCACCTACTGGGGCTTGCAGCTGTACAAGCCGCAACAGCGGCCGATCGCCGCGGCGCCGGTGGCGAGCCTGCCCGAGCCGTCGCCCGACGCCGCCGCCACGCTGTTCGGCGGCCAGGCGGTCGCGAACGTCGCCGCCAATTACCAGCTGACCGGCATCGTCGCCGCCGGGCGCGACAGTGTCGCGATCATCGTCGCCGAGGGCCAGCCGCCGAAAGCCCTGAAGGTCGGACACGAGCTGACGCCGGGTGTCAGCATCAGCGAAGTGCATGCGCGTTACATCATGCTGTCCGAGGGGGGCGTCATGAAACGCGTCGACCTCGCTGCCGACACCAAGCCGGCCATCGCGCTGTCCGGCGCCGCCGCGCCGCCCATGGCCGAGCCGCCGCAGATGGGGCGCCCGACAATCGCCCCGCCCGGCGGCGTGCCGCCGGCCGGGCCGGAGACGGCGCCCGGCGCGCCACCGCAGGGCGAAGTCAACCCGGTCGTACCGCAAGGCCAGGAACCGCCGCCGGAAGGCCCGCCCGCCGACATCGCCCCGCCTCCGAATCAACCGCAAATGCCGCCGCCGACCCGCTCGGTCGGCAGCCCGGTCCGCGGCGACCAACCGGTCGCGCGCTAGGGCGGTCGGCTCCACCGGTCACTCGGCATCGACGCAAGGCATGCGCCGCCCACGCGTTCAACTTGCGTATGCACTGACCTGCCTGGGGACTTACGTTCCAGGCCGCCAGCTCTTCACCGCCGCAATGCCGTAAACGCCGCAAACTCCCACGACCTGAAACCGACCAGCAAGGTCATCCCCTCCCGCTCCTCCGCCGGCAAGCGCCGGTCATGCCGGTGCAGCCGCGTCAATTCCCCGGCCAACTGGTGGATTTTCTGCGCCAGCTCGGCGGCGCTGGCAGGCGATAGCCGCGCCGGCAAACACATCAGCGTCTCGCCGGGGCCGTCGAAGCGCCCTGCAAAATAGTCCGGCACGATCTGTTCGCGGAAATAATGCTGCACCGGTCCGTCCGGCAGCCAGTGGAAGGCGTTCGAGACGCGCAGCGTGTAGCGGTTCAGCGGTCGCAGTTCGATCAGGCCCAGGCGGTCGAGTTCGGCCAGGCAGCCGATGCACTCCGCATCCGTCAGGCGGTAGGTCTCGACGATCTGCTCCATGGTCCAGTAGCCGAGGCAGCAGATTGCCACCAGTAGCAGGCGCGGCTTGGCAACGAGCGAGGTTTCCTGGGGCAGGGTCAGGGCATCGGGCTGGGGCCGGCTATCCGCCGCGCGGCGCAGCACATCCTCGAAAGCGATGCCGGTCGCCTGGCAGATCTGCGCCAGGCGCGACAGCGGCATGTCTTTCTGGCCGAACATGCGCTTCACGCTCGACTCGCTCATGTCGATGCGTTCGGCCAAAGTTTTATAGGTGAGATTGGCCGCGCGCAGTTCGGCGCGCAGCACGTCGACGATCAGCTCGGGTGAGCTCATGGGATTCCTGTAACTCGGCAGTGGGTGGCGATCAATGTACAGGCGAATGAACAAGGCGGCAAGATGCCTATCGGATAGATGAGGAAGCAGGCCGGAGGATGAAAGGTAGGAATCCCATCGAAGCCGGAATCGGAAATTTCCCACCCCCTTTGTTTTCTGTAGGTAATGAGCAACTTCAACATCCTGTCAATTTCCCCTTCCACCTTGACTTGATTAAAACGAGCTCAGGGTCAAAAAAGTTCAATTAGATTCGTACAGGTTCGGTCTTGGCGAACTGATCTGTCCCGGGTTGATTGCATCGCGGGCTGGTTGCATCTCGGGCTGGTTGCATCTCGGGCTGGTTAACCACTGGCGTACAGCGCGTAAAAAAAGGAGATGGTCGTGTCAAATAATCAGATTCAAACACCTGAAACGATGCCCACGTCCGGAGCCAGGCAGGGGGGAGAGACCGTCGCCCCTCCGGCCTACTTTGCCCCCTTTGCGGAGCTCTCGCAAGAGGCCGTGCAAGGGGAAGTGCAGCCGTTCGGCGAGGCCGCGCAACAGCCCGTGCTGAGCGGGACCGGCTTTACCTACCGCCACAACTGGGGCGCCAGGCGTGGCCAGTGGAAGCTCCTGCTCAACTGGGGCGACGTCAACCCGCGCTCGCGCGTGTTCGTGGCGATCGGCGAGGGGAGTGCGCCCGACGTGGACGCCGGCAAGTTCATCGGCAGCGCACGCTACACCCTGCACAATGTCGCCCCGCGCGCCGGGGGCGTCGATATCTGGGTGAACATCGAGTGGAATACGGATATCCCGCTGTATGTCGATTACCTGGTGGTCAATCCGCCCGTAACGATCAGGACGGTGCAGGTCACCGTGTGGCGCCACAGTACCGTGGCCCTGACCGACGCGGATGCCGATCGCATCCTGAACGACATGGGAACCATTCTCCAGGGCGACGACTCTCCTGCGGACGTCGCGACCCCGGTCCGGTTTGTACGCAATGGGCGGGTTCAGGTGTTGCCGGCGGCGATACCCGGGGTCATCCAGACCGAGGCCGACCTGACCGCACTGCTCAATGCCGGTTCAGGGGTCAAGATTGTCCAGGCCATCCGGTGGTGCGGTGGCCCCGGCGGGTCGATCATCGGCTGCGCCCCGGTCGGGAGCCCGACGGTCAACCTGGCGGCCGTGCGCTTCACTGCCAACCAGGAAGGGCCGATCTGGGTACACGAGTATGGCCACAATACGGGCCTCGGCCACCGTACGGACGACCCCCGGGCCGTCATGTTCCCGAGCGTCGGCGTGGATCACAACGTAGTCAACGGCGCCGAGTCGGCGAGTTACCTGGCCGGCCCGGTCGCCGTCAGCGGCGCCGTGATGGCATCCAGCTGCTCCCTGGGCGCAGTGGTCCAGCCACCGAAGGATGTGCGGGATTTCGTTTCCCAGCACTGGATCGCGGGGATTCCCTACCTGGCTGCATCGCAATACACCGAGGAGGACGCCAAGCGGCTGCTGGAATGGCTGGTCAACGAGCCCGAGAAGCATGACGAGTTCCTGCCGGAGATCGTGACCACGCTCGGCTTCATCGGCAGCGAGATCGCCGTCAAGCCAATGATCGACTTCGTCCACAGCGCACGCGCCAGCCGCGCGGTGTTCAATGCGAAGAACGCGGTCCTGATCCACCTCGGCGACCTGGTCAACAAGTCCGGAAGCAAGCCTGCCCTGGACTTCCTGACCAGCATCGCGACCGACATGGACATGGCGAAAACCATGGTCGTGGCACGCGCGACCATTGCCGCGGCCGAGGCGGCGGTAGCGGGCGTTGCCGCGCCCAGCCTCGAGGACCTGGCGGCCGAACTGGCTGTGTCCGCGACCTTCGGCCTGGCGCTGGCGGGCACACCGGAGGCGGAGCAAACCCTGGCCGGCCTCGTGAATGCCGCCGGCGCCTTTGCCGCGGTCAAGGCCGCTGCAAGCGAGGCGGCCGCGCTGTCCCGCACGGTCCGCGCCCAGGGCCAGATGGCGTACTACAGCATGAAGTGTGAAGGAGGGAAACAGCCGTAACAGACCCCTGCGCCGCTGCCAGCAACCTGTCCCGGCAGGCACGGCAGCAGCGGCCCCCGCCTGCCGGGACAGGTGCCAAATGGAGGACAAGCGGGGCATGCTCTTGTTGGGAGCATGCCCCGGCTTTTCAATCGTCTTCGGGAACCAGCGGCGCCTTTTTCAGCTGGCGCTTGGCCGCCTGGCGCTCGGTCGACAGCGGCTTGGCGTGTGCGCCGGCCGAGCGCACCTTGGCCAGGGCTGCGACCGGATTGCGTGGTTTACTCGGTTGCTGGACCGGTGCGACACGCAACATCATTTTTTGCCGCGTTGCCAGTGCCTTGTTCGCCATCGTTTTCTCCTCCCTCAACCACCTTAGAGCACGTAGCGCGACAGGTCTTCGTTGGCCGACAGCACGTCGAGCCGTTCGTTGACATAGGCGGCGTCAATCGTGATCTGCTTGTCCTGCGTGTCGCTGGCGTGGAACGAGATTTCCTCGAGCAGCTTTTCCATCACCGTGTACAGGCGCCGCGCGCCGATGTTTTCGGTACGCTCGTTGACGGCAAACGCGATCTCGGCCAGGCGGTGGATACCATCCTCGGAGAAGGTCAGCGTCACGCCTTCGGTGCCCAGCAGCGCCTCGTACTGGGTCGTCAGGCAGGCATCGGTGCTGGTCAGAATGCGTTTGAAATCGTCGATCGAGAGCGATTCCAGCTCGACGCGGATCGGGAAGCGGCCCTGCAGCTCGGGAATCAGGTCCGACGGTTTAGCCAGGTGAAACGCACCCGAGGCGATGAACAGGATGTGGTCGGTCTTGATCATGCCGTACTTGGTATTGACCGTCGTGCCTTCGACCAGCGGCAGCAGGTCGCGCTGCACGCCCGCGCGTGAAACGTCAGCGCCGCCGTGCTCGGAGCGCGTCGCGATCTTGTCGATCTCATCGAGGAAGACGATGCCGTTGTTCTCGACGTTGTGGATCGCCTTCTGCTTCATCTCGTCTTCGTTGATCAGGCGCGCCGCTTCTTCCTCGGCCAGCACCTTCATCGCGTCCTTGATCTTCATCTTGCGCGCCTTCTTGCGCGTGCCGCCGACGCCGGCGAACATGGTCTTGATCTGCTCCGTCATTTCTTCCATGCCGGGCGGGGCCATGATTTCCATCTGCGGGGCGGCGTCGGCCACTTCGATCTCGACTTCGCGGTCGTCCAGCGAACCCTCACGCAGGCGTTTCCGGAAGGTCTGGCGCGTGCTGTCGCCTTCCTTGGCCTCGGCCGCGGCGCTGACATTGAAGCCGAAGTCGCGCGCCGGCGGCACCAGGATATCGATGATGCGGTCTTCGGCCGCGTCCTCGGCGTGCTGGCGCACCTTTTTCATTTCGGTCGCGCGGGTCTGTTTCACGCCGATGTCGATCAGGTCGCGGATGATGGTGTCGACGTCGCGCCCGACATAGCCGACTTCGGTGAACTTGGTCGCTTCGATCTTGATGAAGGGCGCGTCCGCGAGCTTGGCCAGGCGGCGCGCGATTTCGGTCTTGCCGACGCCGGTCGGGCCGATCATGAGGATGTTTTTCGGGGTGATCTCGTGGCGCAGCGGTTCCTGCACCTGCTGGCGGCGCCAGCGGTTGCGCAGGGCGATGGCAACGGCGCGCTTGGCCTTGCCCTGGCCGACGACGTGCTTGTCCAGTTCCGAGACGATTTCAAGGGGAGTCATGTTCATGGTATGCGCGCCGGTCAGTCCAGCGTTTCGATGATGTGGGACAGATTAGTGTAGATGCACAGCTCGCCGGCGATGGTCAGTGCCTTTTTTACTACTTCGCCCGGCGGCAAATCGGTATTTTCCTGCAGCGCTTTCGCTGCGGACTGGGCGTAGATGCCGCCGGAACCGATCGCCCCGATGCCGTCTTCGGGCTCGAGCACGTCGCCATTACCCGTGATGATCAGGGTCGTTTCCTTGTCGGCCACCAGCAGCATTGCCTCGAGCTTGCGCAGCATGCGGTCGGTGCGCCAGTCCTTGGCCAGTTCGACCGAGGAGCGCAGCAGGTTGCCCTGGTGTTTCTCGAGTTTCGCCTCGAAGCGGTCGAGCAGCGTAAACGCATCGGCGGTGGCGCCGGCAAAGCCGCACAGGACCTTGCCCTGGTAGAGTTTCCGCACCTTGCGTGCCGAGCCCTTCATGACGACGTTGCCCAGCGTGACCTGGCCGTCGCCGCCCAATGCGACTTTCTCGCCGCGACGTACGCTCACAATGGTGGTGCCGTGAAATTGTTCCATATCTGCCTCATGATTAACTAGCCCTCCGCAGTTGGGGGTGTTGCACAAAATTGCAAGACAGGATGAGATGCGTGCTTCGCGGTCTCAGTATGGGTGTGCGTACAGGCGCGCACAGTCGCCGTAGTTCAACAGGCGCAGCAATGCCGCCACCAGGTGGTTCAGCTCGCGCAGCTCGATGCGGCGTTCCCCCTGCGCCAGCCGGCGCAAGGTGGCGTGCAGATTCGCCGCGGCGCCGAAACCGATCCGCACCAGCCTCGTGCAGTCGAGCACGACCGGCCCGGCCGTTTCCATGGCCGCATACGACTCTATTGCCGCCAGCAGATTGCCGATGTCGCCGTCGACGACAGCCGGCAGCACGAAGCGCTGCTCCGCCGCGATATGGGCGCTTGCGGCCGGCGGCGCGCCGCCGTGCGGTGCAGGCAGGGCTTCGAACGAGGGCGGGGAGACTTCGAAGGTGACGCAATAATCCATCGCGGTTTCTTCGAAATCTTTTTCGCGCTCTAACAGCTGCAACAATTCGAGCAATAACAGCCAGGGCGCTTCCCCGCTGCCGCGCTCGCCGATCGCCAGCATCGGCCGCAGCACCGCCAGCAAAGCGTCGGCGCCGGCCAGCACGAGCTCGCGCCGCGCCCCGCGCAAGCCCTGCAAGGCGGCCAGTACGCCGGCACAGCCTTCGGGCGTGGCATGCGTGACGCCGGCGAAATCGATGCGCACCGGGGAACCGCTACTGGACAGCAGGCCCTGCAGGCGCACACCCGCCTCGTTCCCGAGGGTGCCCGTAAAACGCGCGGCCGGCGCCACCCCGGCGAAGCTGTGCTGCGGAGTGGCCGCCGGCAACCGGTTGCTGTAGGCGGGCGGCGAGGTTTCGAAATGGCTGGCGTAGTCGATCGCGATGCTGTCGAACGCCTGTTCGCGCCCTTCGGCCTGGTACAGGTCGAACAGCATCCACCAGGGCTGGCGCTCGCTGCGCCCCAGGTGGGGCAGGCTGTCGCGCAGCATCTGCTCGGCGAGCGCACCCTGGCCATTCGCATACAGGATGGCGCTTTCCTCGACCACGGGCGCGGCGGCGGGAGCGGCGGCGGCGTCGGGCTGGTCGGACTGGGTGACGAGTTCGGTCTCGCCAGGGGCGCCCTGCACGGCGGCGGCAGCGGCCGGGGCGCGCCGCGTGCTACCCCAGCGGGCTTCGGCATCGTCGAAGAAGTCGGTCGTCATGGCCAGTTCGATGGCGTCGATCTTGGCGGCGGTGGCGCGCGCGATTTCGCGCTGGCGCTCGCGGTCGGCGTCAACGGACAGGCGCGACTCCTCGGGGCGTGGCGGCGCTGCCGGCGGTGCGGCCGGCTCGGGTTTTTTCTTCAAGAAGGAAAATATACCCACGTCATCCTGTTCATCATCCGGCGCAGCGTCGTTTGCAGCGCTCATCCATGACGGTAGCATGGAGGTGGTCACGCCGTCCCGCGCACACATGCGCCCGCGCAAAGCCTGTGCGGGCGTGCGCTAGTGTATCTTATGAGAAAGTTTTTGATCGCACGAAAAGGAGCGACCAGGACGTAAAAAAGAGAAAAGCATGCGACGGGCGCATGCTTTTTCGGGGAGACGTGGACCGGAAAATCAGTCGCCGTACAGCTTTTGCTTCAGTTCGCGTCGCTGCTGTGCTTCCAGCGACAGGGTCGCGGTCGGGCGTGCGATCAGGCGCGGGATGCCGATCGGCTCGCCGGTTTCTTCGCACCAGCCATAGTCGCCGCCGTCGATGGAAGCCAGCGACTGCTGCACTTTTTTCAGCAGCTTGCGCTCGCGGTCGCGGGTACGCAGTTCGAGGGCATGTTCTTCCTCGATGGTCGCGCGGTCGGCCGGATCGGGAACCAGGACCGTTTCGCGCAGGTGCTCGGTGGTCTCGCCCGCGTTTTTCAGCAGTTCCTTCTCGAGCTGTTGCAGGCGGTCCTTGAAGAACGCGAGCTGGGCCGGGTTCATGTAGTCCTCTTCGCCCATCGCCCGAATTTCTTCTTCCGTCAAGAGTCGGGCTTCGGCCTGAGCGGCATTCGGTTTCGTTGTTTTAGTCATGACTTCACTTACCTTCGATACGACAGAGGTTTTCATTTTATCAGCTAGCTCAGCCGTAGCACCCTGAACTCAAGGGTGCGCGCCCTCGCTGCTGCCATGACGGCCCGTACGATCCGCCGTCTTCGCTGCCCGGCAGGACAGCGGTCACTCGACGATACCCCCCAGGACCCTCGATAAACCTACTGCGCGTCGGATTTTTGATCTGCGATGCTCGCTGTACTCTTGTACAGCTGCGCTTCTCAACCAAAACTCCTTCCGCTCGCTACGGTTTCTCGAGGATCCATTGCATGGGCGCGATGGGTACCGCTAAACCGGGATAGTTTATACCAAACATTGTTCCAATCCGCGGATAAATACGTCTTTTGGTAAATTTTTACCAATAAAGACCATTTTGCTGCCACGGGGCTCATCCGCTTCCCACTTCGCTCCCAGGTCGCTGCCCATGATTTGATGGACGCCCTGGAAAACGACCTTGCGCTCGGCGCCCTGCATGGAGAGTACGCCCTTATAGCGCAGCATGCTCGGGCCGAAAACTTGCACCATGCTGCCGAGGAACTGGTCGAGCCGTTCCGGGTCGAACGGCCGCTCGCTCTTGAACACGAAGGCGGCGATGTCGTCGCTGTGATGTGCATGGTGGTGGTCGTGGCTGCAGGCCTCGGTGTGCACGTGGTCGTGGTGCCCGTGCTCATGCTCCTCGGCGCGCAGGAAGTCCGGGTCGAGTTCGAGCTTGTCGTTCAAATTGAAACCGCGCAGGTCGAGCACCTCGGTGATCGGCGCACGGCCGAAGTCGGAGGTCGAGATCGGGGCGCGCGGGTTGATGCGCTTCAAACGCATCTTGAGCGTTTCGAGGGCGTCGGCATCGACCAGGTCCAGCTTCGACAGCAAAATCTTGTCGGCAAACCCGACTTGCCGCTGGGCTTCCTCGTGGCGGTCGAGCTGGTCCATCGCGTGGCGCGCATCGACCACGGTCACGACGGCGTCGAGCATGTAGTAGGCGCCGACTTCCTCGTCGACAAAGAAGGTCTGGGCCACCGGACCGGGATTGGCCAGGCCGGTCGTTTCGATGACGACGCGGTCAAAGTTGATCTCGCCGGCGGCGCGTTTTTGCGCCAGGCTAGTGAGGGCGACGACCAGGTCGCCGCGGATGGTGCAGCAGATGCAGCCGTTGTTCATCTCGACGATTTGCTCGCCGCTGTCCTGCACCAGGATTTCGTTGTCGATGTTTTCTTCGCCGAATTCGTTCTCGATGACGGCGATGCGCAAGCCATGCTCCTCGCGCAGGATGCGATTGAGGAGGGTGGTCTTGCCGGCGCCGAGGAAGCCGGTGAGGATGGTGGTCGGGATGGGTGACATGGTTGTTCGCAGTTCCGGCGGCGTGAAGAAGCCGAAGATTATGCCGTAATTTGCAATCTGCCACCATCAACCGCACCGGCGTTTGCGCCAGCTCAGGCGAACCCTTGTCTACTTCGCTTTCGCTCGCGGATGAGCTCGGTCATATACGGCGGCAAGATGCTGGAAGTCGAGCGCGGTATACACTTGGGTCGAGGTAATGCTGGCGTGGCCGAGCAGCTCCTGCACGGCGCGCAGGTCGCCCGAGGATTGCAGCAGGTGCGAGGCGAAGGAGTGGCGCAGCACGTGCGGGTGCACGTGTACCGGCGAACCGGCCTGGAGCGCGTGGGTTTTCAAGCGCTGCTGGACCACGCGCGGGGTGATGCGTGTGCCGCGGCTTGAGAGAAACAGGGCGGCGCCCCCGTCCGCAGCGGGCGGGCGCACCGCCAGCCAGGCCGCCAGGGCTTCGCGCGCGGGAGCGCCGACCGGCACCCGGCGCATCTTGTTACCCTTGCCGGTGACCACGACTTCGCCGGCCGCCGCATCGAACCAGCCGAGCGAGGTGGCGCCATCGCCATGCGTGTAGGCCAGGTCGAGCCCGGTGAGTTCCGACACCCGCAGTCCGCTCGAATACAGCAGCTCGAACATGGCGCGGTTGCACAGTTCCGCAGGCTCCGGGTGGCCGTGGCGGTTTGCTTCCAGCAGCTGGACGGCGGCATCGACCGCGAGGGCTTTCGGTAATGTCTTGGGACGGCGCGGGGCGCGCACGCCTTCGACCGGGTTGGCCGGCAGCGCTACCTGGCGCGACAGCCATCCGTAAAAACCGCGCCAGCCCGACAGTTTACGGGCGATCGAACGCGGTTCCTGGCCGCTCGCATGCAGGCGCGCGGCGAAGCGGCGCATGTCGGCATGCGTCAGCGCCGCCCAGTCATCGTGCCCCGCCAACTGTTGCAGCTCGGCCAAGTCGCGCCGGTAGGCGGCAATCGTGTGTTCGGACAGCTGGCGCTGGGTGGCCAGCTCGCGCAGGTAGCGCCCGGTCCAGTCCTCGCGCGCGGTGTCCATCTTAACGACTCGCCTCAGGCGTGCAGCGGCGCCAGCGCGGCGCTGGCGGACTGGCCCAGCTGGACCAGGAAATCGGTCGCCATCACCGGGCTGAAACGCTCGGCGTCGGGCGAGCCCATGACCAGCAGGCCGAAAGTGGCGCCATTGCTGGTCAAAGGCAGCAGCACGGTCGAGCGCACGCCTTCGGCTTCGTCGAGCCAGCGCACCGCTTCGAAATCCTTGTTCGGGCCGCAATACGGCGCGCGCAGGCTGGACGCAAACAGGCGCGCATCCCCGGCCACGTCGTCCGCGAACCAGGCGCCGGCGTGCTCGGGGCGCAGGTTCCACAGGCGCAGCGTCGCTTGCGGCACGCCGAAATGCGTGACCAGGCCGTCGACCAGGTCGCGCGCCATGGCAGCGCCGCCGCTCGACTTCAGCAATGACAGGTGCCAGGCATGAAAACGGTTCAGGATGACGGTGTTGTCGGCCGCCGTGCGCATCAGGTCGGCCATGCGCAGTTCGAGCGCGTTGTACTTGGCGCGCATCACTTCCATCTGGCGCTCCTGCAGTGACACGGCCTTTCCCGTCAGCGGGCTCGACAGTTTGACTTCGCCCAGCAGGCCGGCATGTTCTTCGAAAAAGCGCGGGTGTTCGGCCAGGTAGTGGGCGACGGCGGCGGAGTCCAGGGTGACGGTCATCGGTAATCTTGCTAGAAATAGGGTGTGCGCAATTCTACCGCAGCGGGGGAGGGACGGCGGATAGAAAACGGTGCACACGAGCACCTTCGCGGCGGGCCGATCAGCGCGGAGCAGCCGCAGGCAGGGGCGTCAACGACAAATGCAAAAAAGGCAGGTGCCGTTTCCGGACCCTGCCTTTTTTTGACCCAAGCCTGGCGGGCTTGCGCCCGCATCAGCTTAGAACGAGTGGTTCACACCGATGGTGTAGAAGTTGGTCGCACCTGGATCGATGTTGGTACGCAGGACCTGGCTCTGTGGGCCGTCCTTGCGCGATGCATCGACGTAGACATAGGTGCGCTTCGACAGGCTGTACTCGTAACCCAGCGACATTTGCTTGGTCTTGACCGAGCCGTCCGGATCTTTTTGACCATAGCCTGCCAGGAACTTGCCTGGGCCCATCGTGTAGTTGGCGCCGAGCACCCATGCGTTGGTCTTCGAACCCGCGCCGACCGGCAGGGTCACTGCGGTGTTGTCCTGGTCCTGACGCGAGTACAGGGCCATCAGCTTCAGTTCCGGGGTTGCGTTGAACGCAGCACCGATCGACATGATCTTCGTCTCGACAGCATTACGCTCGTAGCCCAGCATGATTGCCGCAGGACCGTTGTTGTAGGTTGCCGACACCGAGAACGGGTTGGCCGATGCCTGTGCACCCGCTGGGTACAGGGTGCCCAGGTTCAGGTTGGCAGCAGGACCGCCATTGTTTTCTTTCGAAGCGATTGCGGTGTTCAGCTGGAAGCCGCTCACGACCGGGGTGTTGTACCAGATGGCATTCGACCAGCGGTTGTTCGAAGCGCCGTTAGGATCCAGTGGTGCCGAGGTGTAACCAGCAACTGCCAGGTCGGTGTAGAAGCCAGCCTGGTGCGGCAGTGCGTGGAACGGCTCGAAGGCGCCGACGGTTTCCTGGTACGGGGTCAGGCCGCGACCGATGCGGACCATACCGAAGTCGCCCTGCAGGCCGACGCGGCTCTGGCCCTGGAACAGCGGACGGCTGCCGTTTTCAACGGTACCGGTGTCCGGCTCGTAACGCATTTCCAGTTGGAACAGTGCCTTCAGGCCATTGCCCAGATCTTCGGTGCCCTTGAAGCCCAGGGTGTTCGATGCGCGCTTGCCGATCGTCAGGGTCTGGCCGCTGCGTTTTTGAATGCCAGCATCGATGGTGCCGTAGATTTGAACTGCGGTCTGTGCATGGGCCACGCCGGCGAATGCGCCGACGAGTGCGACTGCCATCAGAGATTTTTTCATTTATTCGTATCCTTTAAAGATGAATCGGAATCCATAGAGCGTTGAGACTTTGTTTGCTGAACACTCGGACGAGTGAACCTTAATGGCTTAACGCGACAAGATTGCCGGATTGGTTAATTATGAACGTTCGAGTTGGTGGAAAGCCAATTTAACCAATCGTGCTGTTGTATTTTCGAAACGCCCGAGCCTGCTGTCGCCCCGGTTTTGTGCTTGATGCACTGCAAGGTGGCACAGTTCCGCATCGTTTCGAGGCGCTTGTTCGATATCAATCTTCAAGCGGTTCGGGACGTGTGGGCTTTGATGCTGGCTTAGACTTTCCCTGTACCGATGGTGTGGGCGTGATTCGAGGAGTTCTTGTATATTGGCAACTTTGCCTGCGACAGCCGATCCGTCGCGACCTTCCGCCGATCCGCCCGTGCCACGCCTGCCCACTAATCATATAAAGACATCCGATGGCTAATCGTGAAGAACTGGCGATCATCCGGGGCGCCCGCAGTGGCCGCGCCGAAGCGCAACTCGAACTGGGCAAGCGCTACCTGTTCGGCAGCGCCGGCCTGCCGCGCAGCCTTCCCACAGCCTTGCATTGGCTCGACCGCGCCGCGCGCCAGGGCTGTGCCGAGTCGTGCGAACTGATCGGTAGCCACATTCCGCTCGACCTGGCGCGTGCGCACGGGACACCCCTGGGGCCCTGGTATGAACGCGCCTACGACGGCGGCAACGTACGCGCCGGACTGGTCCTGGCCCAGTTGCTGCTGGAAGACGGCCGCGCGGCGCCCGATGCGCTGCATGCCAAGGCGGTACGCGCGCTGGAAGAGGCCGCACGCGCCGGTTTCGCCGATGCGCAATGGCTGCTGGCGCGCCGTCCCGAGATTGCCGCCGGTATCAATATGGCATCCGGTTCCGGCGCGACCGGCGCCGCAGTGCAGCATCAAGCCGCAGCGCTGCGCGACAGGGTAGGGCAGGCAACCGAGCGGCGGGCTGCGGCCCGCACGGGCGCTCACGGAGCGGACGCGCCGGCGCCGGGGCAACCCTGGTTGCGCCGGGCCGCCGACAACGGCCTGGCCGAAGCGCAGTTCGCGCTGCTCGAGCAGAGCTGGACGACCCAGTCCTGGCACGATTACCTCGCGCGCGCGCTGCCGCTGGCGCGTGCCCTCGTCGACAGCGGCGGCGGCAAGCATACCCGGCGTCTCGCGCCGGGCGAAGTCACCCTGTTGTCGCGCACGGCGCGCCTGCTGGCCGATGGCAAGGGGAGCGCCGACGCCGGAAGCGACGAGATCCACGCCTTCTGGGAGCTGGCGGCCGCCGAGCACGACCGCCATGCGCAGCTGGCGATCGGCCTGTGGTATGCGCGCATGCAGGTCGACGGCACGCGGATCCAGGGCGGCACGGGCGCGGCAAACTTCAAAAAAGCGATTCGCTGGCTGCTGCTGGCGGGCGAACAGGGCCTGGCCGAGGCCTGGTATGCCTTGTCGCGCATCTACCTGAAGCCCGAGTTCTCGCAACGGAATGTGGCCGATGCCCAGCGCTACCTGGAACGGGCAGCGGAAATGGGCTACGAGGTCGCCCAGCTCGAATGCGGCAACAATGCCTGGCGCGCGCGCCGCGAAAACGAAAGCAATGATGTGCGCGCCGTGTTCTGGCTGCAGCAGGCGGCGGCGCAGGGCAATGCGGAGGCGGCCCTGGCCTTGCGCAAAATCGCGCCGCGCCTCGACGATGCTTCCCATGCCGAAACCGGGGCCTTGCGCGACTGTGTCGGCGACCTCGCCGCCCATCCCTTGCTGGCGGCGCGGCTCGAGCTGGCGGCGCTGTTTGGCCTCAGCCGTGCCGAGACCCTGCTGCTCGACGTGGTCGGCGCGGACGAGGGCCATTGCCTGGTGATCGATATCCGCGCCAGCTACGGACGCAGCAAGCGGCGCCTGGTGATGGTCAATACAGCGCAGGAACGCCAGGCGCTCGATCGCATTGTGCGCTTATTCGAAAACGTCGATTGCGGACCGGGCGGACCGGAAGGAAATTACCGCCAGCGCCTGTACCGGCTGCGTACCCTGATGGCGGACGCGGCCATGTACGGCGGAACGCTCGACGGTACGGATGACAGGCCTGCCCCGCCAGTCACCCCCGAGCGCGGCAATCCTTCGTATGGCATCGCGGCCTGAAAGACTTGTCTGCGTGAACGACGCCGATCCGTCAGCGCATGGCCGGCTCGCCTCCCTCGCGGTGGACTAGCCCGAGCTGGCCGGCGTAGTTGGCTTCATCCTATTGAATAGAACCTGCTTCGGCTTCCCGGCGATGTCGAAGCGGGTTCAATGCGGCCCGTGGCCCGCTGCTCGTTGGCCGGCTGCTCTTTATAAGCTGATCTCGCCTTCGAACACCGTGACGGCCGGGCCGCTCAGGTAGACCGGTTCGCCTTCGCCGTCCCAAGCGATCGATAATTCCCCGCCGCGCGCCGTCACCCGCACCGGAGAATCGAGCAGGCCGCGGCGGATGCCGGCCACGACCGCCGCGCAGGCGCCGGTGCCGCAGGCCAGGGTTTCACCGGCACCGCGCTCGAACACGCGCAACTTGATGTGGTGGCGGTCGAGCACCTGCATGAAGCCGGCATTCACGCGTTTCGGGAAGCGAGGATGATGCTCGACCTGCGGACCCAGCTCTGCCACCGCAGCGGTGTCGGCATCGGCGACCACCTGCACCGCATGCGGGTTGCCCATCGAGACCACCGAGACCGGGACACTGACCGCCGCGCCGCCACGCTGCAGGCTCAAGGGCCACAGCATGTCGCGTCCTTCCGGCACGCCCTCCAGGTCCTGGCTGTCGAAGGGCACCGCCGCCGGCTCGAGTATGGGGGCGCCCATGTCGACCGTTACGCTGCCGTCGTCTTCCAGGCGCGGGGCGATGATGCCCGACATGGTCTGCACCCGGATGCTGCGTTCGCCACTTAAACCCTGGTCGGCAACAAAGCGGGCGAAAGCGCGCGCGCCGTTGCCGCATTGTTCGACTTCGCCGCCGTCGCTATTGAAGATGCGGTAGCGAAAATCGGCCTCGGCAACTGTCGGGCGTTCCACGATCAGGATCTGGTCGGCGCCGACGCCGAAGCGGCGGTCGGCCAGGCGTCGCCACTGGTCGGCGCTGAAATCGATTTGCTGGTGAATGGCGTCGATCACAACAAAATCGTTGCCCGCGCCCTGCATCTTGGTGAACTTGAGTTTCATGTCGTTGTCAGTCGTACAGCGAAGGTTCGCCCGGTGGGCGGGTTTTAAAACGTTTATGCGTCCAGAAATACTCGGCGGGCGCTTCACGCACCCGGTCTTCGATAAACGCATTCATGCGCCGTGTCGCCGCAATCATGTCGTCACCGGGATAATTTTCCCAGGCAGGATAGAAACGCACGCGCCAGCCCTGGTAGTTCGGTAAATAGGTGGCCACGACCGGAATCACCTTGGCGCCCGTGGTGCCGGCGATCCGCCCCAGGGCCGTCAGCGTCGCCGCCGGCACGCCGAAGAAGGGCACGAATTCGGCATCTTTTTCTCCAAAATCCATGTCCGGCAGCATGAAATAGGGCAGGCCGTCGCGCAACGCGCGCAGGATCGGCTTGATGCCTTCCTTCCTCGTCACCAGCCGCACCGGACCGTAGCGTTCGCGGCCATGGCGCAGCAGCTTGTCGAAGGCGGCGTTCTTTTGCGGCACGTACATGCTGCATACCGGGATCACGCGGGAGGCGACCCCGGCCACGTCCAGGCAAACGAAATGCGGGCACAGCAGGATGGTCGGGCCGGCTTCCATGGCCGCCTGCGGCACGGCGCCGTCGACCTGGATCAGCTTGCGCACCCGTGCTTCCGGCGCCCACCACAGGATCGAACGCTCGAAAATGCTGCGTGCGTAGGCGCGAAAATGCTGGCGCGCGAGCGCGCGCCGTTCGGCTTCCGACAGTTCCGGCATGCACAGGCGCAGATTGGTGAGCGTGATGTGGCGCCGCTTGCCGAGTACGAGGTACAGCACACTGCCGACGGCTTCGCCGAAACGCCCGAGCGCCGGCAGTGGCAGCCAGTGCAGCAGCCACAGGAATCCAATCAATACCCTCATGCCACGGCCTCGGCCTGTGGCGCGGCCACGCCATCCGGTTTCTTGTAGCGGTTATAGCTCCAGAAATACTGTGCCGGGCAGCGGGCAATCAGGGCTTCCATCGCCCGGTTGATGCTGGCGGCCTGGTCGGTGGCGCTGCCCGACAAGTCGCCTTCGAAGGGCACGAAGCGCACGACATAGCCGCGGCCCTTCGGCAGGCGCTCGGCATAGACCAGCAGGATGTCGGCGCGGCCAAGCTGGGCCAGCTTGGCCGGAAGCGTCATCGTGTAGGCGGGCCGTCCGAAGAAGGGCGCCCAGACGCCTTCGCCTTCCTGCGGCACCTGGTCCGGCAGCAAGCCGATCGGCTGGCCACTTTTCAGGGTTTTTGCGAGGATGCGCACGCCGGACAGGTTGGCCGGTGCCAGGTGCAGGTTGTGGCGCGCGCGGGCGCCTTCGACCAGCGGTTTCAGGGCGCTTTTCTTCGGCGGCCGGTACATGACAGTGAGGGCCGTGTGCAGCGCGATTTGCTGGGCGGTCATCTCGAAACAGCCCAGGTGTGGCGTCAGGAACACAATCCCGCGTCCGGCATCGAGCACGCGTTGAACCATGTCCCAGTTCTCGACCGTGGCATGACGTGCGACACGTTCCGGCTTGCCGCACCAGACAAAAGCCAGCTCGACGATGGCCTTGCCGGCCTCGGCGACGGCGGCACGACGCTGGGCGCCATAGCCGGCCTGGGCCAGGTTGGCGTCCAGACGGCGGCGATACGAGGGAGATGACAAATACACCAGCCAGCCCAGCATGCTGCCTAAAGCATGGAGCATGCGAAGTGGAAATACGGACAACGTTCTGAATAAAATAACTAGCATGCGCTTGATCGACATCGACGGGAAACCAGGGGGGCTCCGCCAAAAATTTCTTAAAGGAGCGTAAAATACCACTTTACGCAGGATCCGCCGAGTTAATAGACAACTTGCGAAGCGGAATATAAATGTCGCTAAAGCGTCGCAGGCACGGGTTGCTGCGGCAGTTTTTGAACCGTAACCGTAACCGGAGCCTTCATGTCCAACGATTATCTCTTTACTTCCGAATCCGTCTCGGAAGGCCACCCCGACAAAGTCGCCGACCAGATCTCGGACGCGATTCTCGACGCCATCTTCGAGCAAGACCCGCGCGCGCGCGTCGCCGCCGAAACGCTGTGCAACACCGGCCTGGTGGTGCTGGCCGGCGAGATCACGACCCACGCCAACGTGGATTATATCGGCGTTGCCCGCAACACCATCAAGCGCATCGGTTACGACAACACCGATTTCGGCATCGACTACAAAGGTTGCGCCGTCATGGTCTGCTATGACAAGCAGTCGCCGGACATCGCGCAGGGCGTCGACGAAGGCACTGGTATCGACCTCGACCAGGGCGCGGGCGACCAGGGCCTGATGTTCGGCTATGCCTGCGACGAGACCGCCGAGCTGATGCCGGCCGCCATCCACTACGCGCACCGCCTCGTCGAGCGCCAGTCGCAACTGCGCAAGGACGGCCGCCTGCCATGGCTGCGTCCGGACGCGAAGAGCCAGGTTACGCTGCGCTATGTCGACGGCCGCCCGGTCTCGGTCGACACCGTCGTGCTCTCGACCCAGCACCATCCGGACGTCTCGCACGCGCAGATCGAGGAAGCGGTGATCGAAGAAATCATCAAGCCGATCCTGCCGCGCGAATGGTTGCAGGACACCAAATACCTGGTGAACCCGACTGGCCGCTTCGTCATCGGCGGCCCGCAGGGCGACTGTGGCCTGACCGGCCGCAAGATCATCGTCGACACCTACGGCGGCGCGGCTCCGCACGGCGGCGGCGCCTTCTCGGGCAAGGATCCAACGAAGGTCGACCGCTCGGCCGCGTATGCCGCCCGCTATGTCGCCAAGAACGTGGTCGCCGCCGGTCTCGCGCGCCAGTGCCAGGTGCAGGTCAGCTACGCCATCGGCGTTGCGCGCCCGATCAACATCACGGTTTATACCGAAGGCACCGGCGTCATCCCGGACGAAAAAATCGCCCAGCTGGTGATGGAACATTTCGATTTGCGTCCAAAAGGCATCGTGCAGATGCTCGACCTGCTGCGTCCGATCTACGCCAAGACCGCCGCCTACGGCCACTTCGGCCGCGAAGAGCCGGAGTTTACGTGGGAGCGCACCGACAAGGCGGCGCTGCTGCGCGCGGAAGCGGGCTTGTCGTAATTCAAAAAGCGAGCGTCAGTCGGGAAGGCTGATGCTCGCTTTTCGTAGGGTGGGCTCTGCCCACGCGGGCGTGCCCATGCACGCCGCACCGTGTCTACACATCGTGAACGTCGCGTGTCCTTGTTTATTGCCGCGGGCCGTCCGGCACCGTACCGCGTGGGCAGAGCCCACCCTACGAAAGCTTCCCTGTGGGTGTTGCAACCGCACAAATCCCCCTCAGCATGGCCACGGTCCGGTACGACGCCGTGGCAGACGTGCTAAACTATCGCGTTCCGAGGAGCGTTGCGACGAAGAGATTCCTTTTCGCCAGGCTCGGATCATCAACACTGCGCTCACGTTACTTTTTTCTAACTGAAAGGAGGGCGTGATGAACGCCGTACTCAAAGAATCCCAAGACTTCCACATTGCCGACATCTCCCTGGCCGCCTGGGGCGAGAAGGAAATCCGCATCGCCGAAACCGAGATGCCGGGCCTGATGGCAATCCAGGAAGAATTCGCCGCCGCGCAACCCCTGAAGGGCGCACGCATCACCGGCTCGCTGCACATGACCATCCAGACCGCCGTGCTGATCCGCACGCTGGAAGCGCTCGGCGCGCAAGTGCGCTGGGCCTCGTGCAACATCTACTCGACCCAGGACCACGCTGCCGCAGCGATCGCCGCGGTCGGCACGCCGGTGTTCGCCGTCAAGGGCGAGACCCTCGATGAATACTGGGAATACACGCACCGCATCTTCGAGTGGCCGAACGACGCCGCCGGCAACGCCGTGTACTCGAACATGATCCTCGACGACGGTGGCGACGCCACCCTGCTGCTGCACCTGGGCGCGCGCGCCGAGACCGATATCTCGGTGCTCGACAAGCCGGGTTCGGAAGAAGAAATCTGCCTGTTCAAGGCCATCAAGGGCCGCCTGGCCCGCGACCCGCACTGGTACTCGAAGCGCCTGCCGGAAATCCTGGGCGTGACCGAAGAAACCACGACCGGCGTGCACCGCCTGTACCAGATGCACCAGGAAGGCAAGCTCGCCTTCCCGGCCATCAACGTCAACGATTCGGTCACCAAGTCGAAGTTCGACAACCTGTACGGCTGCCGCGAATCGCTGGTCGACGGCATCAAGCGCGCGACCGACGTCATGATCGCCGGTAAAGTCGCCGTCATCGCCGGTTACGGCGACGTCGGCAAGGGCTCGGCCCAGGCCATGCGCGCGCTGTCGGCGCAGGTGTGGGTCACCGAGATCGACCCGATCTGCGCACTGCAGGCGGCCATGGAAGGCTATCGCGTCGTGACGATGGATTACGCGGCGGAACACGGCGACATCTTTGTCACCTGCACCGGCAACTATCACATCCTGACCGAACAGCACATGCTGGCCATGAAGGACCAGGCGATCGTCTGCAACATCGGCCACTTCGACAACGAGATCGATGTCGCCTCGCTCAAGAAATACGAGTGGGAAAACATCAAGCCGCAGGTCGACCACGTGATCTTCCCTGATGGCAAGCGCATCATCCTGCTGGCCGAAGGCCGCCTGGTGAACCTGGGCTGCGGCACGGGTCACCCGTCCTACGTGATGAGCTCCTCGTTCGCGAACCAGACCATCGCCCAGATCGAACTGTTCGCCAACACGGCGAATTATCCGGTCGGCGTCTACACGCTGCCGAAACACCTGGACGAGAAGGTCGCGCGCCTGCAGCTGAAAAAGCTCAACGCCCAGCTGACCGAGCTGACCGACGAACAGGCGGCCTACATCTCGGTGAAGAAGGAAGGTCCGTACAAGCCGGACCACTATCGTTATTAATCAGCGCGCGCTGGTCGACATAACGACGTAGAGACCCCTACGGACGCAGGCGCGTCCGTAGGTGCCACATAACAAGAAAACGCCCACGAAAGCTGAACATGCGCCTGATCCTGACCTGGCTGATCAATGCCGCCGCCTTGATGGCCCTGCCTTACCTCATGCATTCCGTGTCCGTCAGCAATGTCGGCACCGCCCTGATCGCCGCTCTCGTGCTGGGCCTGGTCAATACCTTGATCCGGCCTGTGCTGGTGTTGTTGACTTTGCCTGTCACGCTGCTGTCGATGGGGCTGTTTATCCTGGTCATCAATGCTGTGCTGTTCTGGCTGGTGTCGCATTGGGTCGAGGGTTTCGAGGTGGCGGGCTTCTGGTCAGCCTTCCTGGCAGCCATCCTGTACAGCGTGATTTCGTGGGCGCTTTCTACCTTGCTCCTGAATAAAGATGGAAACCCATAATTTCAGCATCGAGTTTTTCCCGCCGAAGACGCTTGAAGGCGCGGAAAAGCTGCGCGTCACGCGCCGCAAACTGGCCGAACTGAATCCGAAGTATTTTTCGGTCACGTTCGGCGCCGGCGGCTCCACCCAGCAGGGTACCCTCGACACCGTGCTCGACATCATGGCGGACGGCCACCTGGCCGCACCGCACCTGTCGTGTATCGGCGCCACCCGCGAATCGATCCGCGCCATCCTCCAGCAATTCAAGGATCACGGCATCCACCGCCTGGTCGCGCTGCGCGGCGACTTGCCGAGCGGTTACGGCGGTGCGGGCGAACTGCGTTATGCGAACGAACTCGTTGAGTTCATCCGTGCGGAGACCGGCGACTGGTTCCAGATCGAGGTCGCGGCCTATCCGGAAGTGCATCCGCAAGCCCGTTCGCCGCAAGACGATTTGTTGAACTTCGAGCGCAAGGTCAAGGCAGGAGCGAATGCCGCGATCACCCAGTATTTCTACAATGCCGACGCCTACTTTCAATTCGTCGACAATGCACGCAAACTGGGCATCGAGATCCCGATCGTGGCCGGCATCATGCCGATCACGAACTACACGCAGCTGATGCGTTTTTCCGACATGTGCGGCGCCGAGATCCCGCGCTGGGTGCGCCTGAAACTGGCCAGCTTCGGCGACGACAGCGCGTCGATCAAGGCTTTCGGCCTCGACGTGGTGACCAGCCTGTGCGAACGCCTGCTCGCGGGCGGGGCGCCTGGCCTGCATTTCTACAGCATGAACCAGGCGGTGGCGACCACCGCCATCTGGCAACGCCTGGTGTAAGGCCAGCACCGCCGCTCCGGTCGCCACAAGGTGATCGGAGCCGGCGCACTTAAAATTCCGCGCGGTAATCCAGCTGGAGCGAGCGGGTCTTCGCCTCGTCCAGCCTGAAGGCATCGGACTGCAGCATCAAACGGAAATTGCCGGCTTCCACGCCGATACCGGCGCTGTCGAACCGTGTCTCGACATTCGCGCGCAGCGTCAGCCAACCGAGCTGGCGCGACAGCGTGAAGGTCGGAACCGTCTCGCCCGCGTAGCGTGCGAGCTGCACGCCGGCGCCCCAGTTTCCACTCCTGTAGTCGAGCGTGGCCGCGGTATAGCGCGGGATCCTGACATTGCGGTCTTCCTGGCGCCTGCTGCCGCTGAGCAGGGGCCGGTAGGTGACATTTCCGTGTTCATCGTAGGACCTGACATCCGAGCTGAGCGTTTCGGTAATGAGCGGCAGGTTTTTCCAGCGCAGGCGGCTGGCGAGATCGTCGGCCCGCAGGCGCAGGGTCCAGGCGTCAAGCAGCGGCAGCGTGGCCGCCAGCGACAGTCCGGCCCCGGAGGCGCCCGGCGCGTCTCCCATGAACGGATAGGTCATGCGGCTGTTGGCATCGGTGTAGGGGGCGGCGACACCATACGTTCCCGTTTGCGGGTAGGCCAGCGTACCGCTCAGGCTGCGTTCGCGCAGCCGCTGCCTGCCGTACACGGCGCCACTGATCTCGATGGAACTGGCGCGCGCGCCGATGCGCGGGCCGTCGAAGGCATACCCGATGCGCACCCCTCGCGCCTGCCAGGAAAAATACCGGGCCTGCAGCGCCAGGCTGGCGGGCGGCGCAGGCTTTTTCTTCTGCTGATACATGAAGAACGTATCGAGGCTCTCGCGGTCCGTGCTCAGATAAGCGTCCTGGCGCAGTTCAAGGCCCAGGCGCCAGCGGTTTTTCTCGACGCCGACGGCAGCCCGGCTGCGCATGAGTGCAGTATTGCGGCCGGCACGCGGCGAATATGCTGTCCACTGATCGTCGATCTGGCTGATCGGCACCGCATCGCTGGCCTGCCAGGCCGAGACATCGGAATACACGCTCCAGCCATCGGTCGCCGGTGCTGCCGTCGTTTGGGCGCAGGCTGCACCGCAGGCGAGCGCGCCCGTTAACAAAATTGATCGCATAGTCGCTGGGATAAAAAGCCTGGCGCACTGCGCCAGGCCTGGGGACTCGTTGGGTCCGGATTACTGCAACGATTCAAAACTGCCGTCGCTGTAGGTGATGATCCCTTTGCCCAGGTCGAGCAGGGCAGTGACCGCGCCGTCCTTGGTCACCTCCACCGGACCAGTCGTTTTGGTGAACGCGAACGCCACGCCGTCGGCGCTCGAAATCTTCACCAGTGGATCGCGCTCGCCTGGCCTGGCGGTCACGCTGGCATTGATCACCGAGTTGCCATCACGGTACTGCGCGCTGAGGTCGGCGGCGTCGATTGCGGTGCTGGTGGCGCCGAGCGTCAGGCTCAGCGTGGGACGGTTCGGTACCGTCAGCGCACCGCCGATTTCGAGGGTGCTGCCGATGAAGTTCGTCCCGGACTCGGCAGCAGAGGCGTCGAAGTTCTCGTAGCCGTTGAGGGTCAGGGCGACATTGCCGGTGAACACAGTCTCGTCCAGGTGCGCGAGCGAGCCCTCGAACGACAGCCTGGTCGGCATCAGGTTCGCATTGTTCTTGTCCTGCCTGCCGTCCGAGGTGCGCAGGGTGCCGCTGACCGTGGTGCCGCCCACGACGCCGCGCAGGGTGACTTCCAGCGCATTGGCGCTGCTCGAGGCGATATAGCCGCTCGGCAGGAATGCCAGGCGCACGAACGAGGTATCCTCGATCACGACCGTGCCTGCAGGCTCGCCTGCGCGGATGGCGCTGAATCGGCCGCCGAGCTGGTAGAGGGACGTGCCGGAGGGCTCCTCGGTGCGCACCACATTGAGCGAC
Organism: Telluria sp. AIW5; assembly: GCF_056680575.1. NCBI lineage: Bacteria > Pseudomonadati > Pseudomonadota > Betaproteobacteria > Burkholderiales > Oxalobacteraceae > Telluria > Telluria sp. AIW5. The sequence continues at coordinate 1,100,945 of NZ_CM155289.1, forward strand.
CAATCTTCATAATCGCTGTCGAGCGTACCGCTGGCGTTGAGGCGGCCCGGCAGGCGGCCGTTGACTGCCAGTTGCATCACCGAACGGTCGGTGCGCGCATAGGTGATGTCGCCGCTGTACGCGTCGCCGATTGCTTCCGTGACCGGCGTACCGACCGTGGACGCCCCTTGATACTGGACCGTGGCCTTCCTCAGCGATGCTGTGTAGTGGTAATCGCTTGTGCTACCTTCTTTCGACTCGAGCCTGAAGACGCGCGTCGCGTAGACCCGGGTGCCGGTATTGCAACAAGCAGCGTGGCTGCCCGGCAGATAGTTGTTCTGGACGACGGTGCAGGTCATGCCAAGTGGATTCGCCACGATCTCGCAATAACCGGTGCCATTTGCGATCGAGGCGGACAAGGCCGGGGAATTGCGCACATGGTTGTTGCGCACTTCGATCTGGGGCGAGTAGGACGCACCGTCACGGATGCTGTCGAGCACGTCGATCCCGGTGGCCGCAAGCGATGCCAGGCCACTGATATCGTTGCCAAGCGGGGCGACGGTACCGTTCAGGTCGGCCTTGAGCGCATCGGCAGTAGCGCGCAACGCGTCGCCTTCCCTGAGCGAACGCAGGTTGGTGCGCAGGCTGCCGAACAGAGCCTTCGTCGCTTCGAGCGGCGTCGGCGCCGTTCCCACCGGCGGCGTGGTCGGGGTAGGCGCAGGCGTCAGCACCGGGATGCCGACCACCTTGTCCTTGCCGGTACGGTTGATGTTCTTGTCCTGGGCGACCGCCTGGATTGCATCGCGAAACTGGGCAAGACGGTTCTGTTCCAGCGTCGGCTGGCCGTCCTTGACGACGACCGAGGACGCCAGCCTGGTGACCACACAGGAAATGCGTTCGCCGGGGGTGCTTTGCCCGCAGTCGGCGCTGGCCGTGCTGGCCATCTTCGAGATCGCGGCAAGGGCCAGGCTCTGGTTCTTCTCGTCCTCGCTGGCGTTTGCGGCGGCCGGACTGTTCGAATTGACCGGTTTGACGGTCTCGGGGTCGAAGCCCAGCAAGGTGCGCACGCTGGCCTTGGCTTGCGCGACAGCCTGTGGCGGCAGCTTGCCATCGGCAGTTTCTGCCGTACGCGCCACCATTTCGGTCAGCGGCGACACGCTGCCCTCATAGGTGGCGCCGGCATTCGCGGCCAACGTCACGACGTTGCGCAGCTTCATGTCCGTGGGGAAGGCAAGGTCCGTGCCGCTCACTTCGTCGGCCATCATGGCGCCTGGCGCTGCGCTCACTTCGATCACGAAGGACAGCACTGCAGCGGGAACCTGCATTTTGTAGGTGCCGTCGGTGCCGGTAGCGGCTGTCGCCAGCGCCGCGGTGGCGCGTACGCCCTGGGCGTCGAGTGCATAGGCGCCGACTTTCGCACCTTTGATCAGGCCTTTCGCCGCGGTTCCCTGCACCGCGCGCTGGGCGGCCGGCGGGTCGACGGCGGTCGACCCATTGCCACCGCCGCCGCCGCCACATCCGCCCAATGCCAACGCAAGCGCGAGCACTCCCGACTTCACGGCCGTTCCAGCAATTTTATGCATGCTTATACCTGTTGGTTTTCCGATTCGCGTACAGCAACGCGACGCCTTTGCACGACACTTCGTTGTTGCAAAGGTGCAAGTGTAGGTCGCGTTTCGGCTAACTCGCCTTGGGGAAAATCAACAGGTCAGGGAAGGATATGGTGGAAAAACGACAAGCGTGCCGGCATGCACGGCAATCGCTGAAACGCTCAAACCTGGCCGGTGTGCTCGGTAATGACCGTGTCGAGCGGCACATCGTGCTCGTCGGCGCCGAACGGCACTTGCTGGCAGGCGTACGCGATGCCCAGCGTGCACGGCCGTGGTGACGGTGCCAGCGTGCGGTCATAAAAGCCGCCACCGTAGCCGAGCCGGTAGCGATCCTCGTTGAATCCGAGGCAAGGCACGAGCAGCGCCGGCGGACGCTCGACCGTGCGCAGGTCGGCCGGCACCGCGACGCCCATCGAATCAGTGACCATCGCTTCGCCCGGCGTCCAGGCGGCAAACGCCAGCGCCGCATGGCGCCGCACGACGACCGGCAGCGCCAGCGCCGCGCCCTCCCGCGCCAGCATCTGGTAGGTTTCCGATAGGTCCGGCTCGCCGCTCAGGGGCCAGTAGACGGCCAGCAGGGGCGGGCGCGTGCGGCGCCACCAGGCCAATACCTGTTCGCCGATGCGGCGGTCGCGCTCGCGCTTGCCGGGGCCGTCGAGGCTGGCGCGCTCGGCCTTCAGGTGGCGCCGCAGCGCCGCCTTGGCCGCTTTGGCTTGCTCGGCCGCGTCGCCGGACAGCGTCTCGCTCGTCGTCGTTTGTTGTTTTGGCGCATCTTTTTGCGCCGTCTCCGAAGCGGGCGCATTGCACGCCGTTCCGCTGCTGTCCCCACTCGCTGCCGGGATGCTGGACGCGGGCCGATCGCCCCCATCCAGCCCCGTCTCGCCAGCCTTGCGCTCTGGTCGCGCAATGGATGCGCATGGTATTCTTGATTTGCCGGTCATGGTTCGATGAAGGGTTTACACGCTGTGTTTTTGCTTCCGAAGAAAATCTTAGCCGGCGCCGTCCTCGCCGCCGCCAGTGCCTGCGTCCTGGCCGAGGCGCCCCCGGCCAATGTGCCCACGGTGCCTCCGGTGCCGGGCGCCGCCACCGTTCCCGCAGCCCCCGGGGGCGCGCCCGCCAACGAGAGTTCGCGCGCCGAGGACGACACTTTCCTGCTGCTGCGCGAAGCGGCGCGCCAGAACGACAGCGCCCGCGCCAACGCGCTCGCCTCGCGCCTGCCGAATTACGTCCTGGCTGCCTACGTCGACTATTATCGCCTGAAACCGCGCCTGCGCGAGGCGAGCGCCGACGAGATCCGCGCCGTGCTGGATCGGCACCAGGGTTCGGCCGTGGCCGAGCGCCTGCGCAACGACTGGCTGCTCGAACTCGGGCGCGCCCGCGACTGGAACAATTTTGACCGGGAACTGGCGCAAGCGGCGCGCAGCGACGACGTACAAGTGCGCTGCTACGCCTTGCTGGCGCGCGCCGCGCGCGGCGAACGCGTCATCGACGAAGCGCGCGGCTTGCTGGTCAATCCGCCGGCCTACGGCGAAGGCTGCGCCGCCCTGATGGCGCAACTGGCGCAGGCCGGCCAGCTGGGCCAGGACGAATTGCTGGCGCAGCTGCGCCTGGCCGGAGAAATGACCGCCACCGGGCCATCGCGCCGCATCGCGCTGCTGCTGGGTGCGTCCGACACGCGCGCCGCGCAGGCGGTCGACGTGCCGGCGGTCGCCATGGCGCGCGGCATCGGCAGCACCCGCGCCGAACACGAAATCTATCTGGTGGCGCTGGGACGCATGGCCCGTACCAGCCTGAAACTGGCGACCATCGCCCTCGACAAAAACAGCAGCAAGCTCTCGAACGAGGAACGTGCGATCGGCTGGGCGAATGTGGCGCTGGCGGCCTCGCTCGTGCTGGCGCCGGACGCGGCCGAATACTGGCGCCGTGCCGAAGGCGCGCCGCTGACGAACTTCCAGCGCGAATGGAAAGCCCGTATCGCCCTGCGCCGCGGCGACTGGAAGCAAGTTGCCGCCACCATCGACGCGATGCCTTCTCCGCTGCGCGACGAATCGGGCTGGGTCTACTGGCTCGGCCGGGCCTACGCGAACGGGGGCCGGCGCGAGGATGCCGATGCCCTGTACCGCCGCATCGCCACCCAGAACAATTTTTATGGCCAGCTGGCCATGGAAGAGCTGGGCGAACTCGTGACGATTCCACCGAGCGCGGCAGCGGTGACGCCGTTCGAGGTCAACCAGGTGGCCCAGTTGCCGGCCGTGCGCCAGGCCATGAAATTTTATGAATTGCGCCTGCGGCCCGAGGGCAACCGCGAATGGAACTGGGCAACGCGCACGATGAACGAACGCCAGTTGCTGGCCGCGGCCGAGTACGCGCGCCGCAACGACCTGCTCGACCGCATGGTCGAGACCTCGCTGCGCACCCGCATCGAACTCGACTACAACCAGCGCTTCCCGGCGCCGCACAACGACATCCTGCAGCCCACCGCGAAGAGCCTGTCGCTCGACACCGCCTGGGTGTATGGCCTGATCCGCCAGGAATCGCGTTTTATTTCCGACGCCCGCTCCGGCGTCGGCGCGGCGGGCCTGATGCAGGTGATGCCGGCCACCGGAAAATGGGTGGCGGCAAAGATCGGGCTGACCGATTTCGTGCACAGCATGCTCAGCGATTTACGGACGAATATCACGCTCGGCGCCAACTACATGAACATGGTGCTCGAGAATAACGGCGGCTCGCAGGTGCTGGCGACGGCCGCCTACAATGCCGGCCCGGCGCGCTCGCGCACCTGGCGCGGCCTGCTCGACGCTCCGATGGAAGGGGCGGTGTTCGTGGAGACGATTCCGTTCTCCGAAACCCGAACCTATGTGCGTAATGTGATGTCGAACGCTACCAACTACGCGGCTCTGTTCGAAAAGCGCCCGCAGTCGCTGAAAGCGCGCCTCGGTACGATCACCCCGCGTACCGGGGGCGCCGGGCTGCCCTGACGTAACCCGATGAAATCTTGATGAGGACCCCATGCGCAACCCCAATGTGGTGGTATTTGGCGGTTCCGGTTTCATCGGCAGTCACCTGCTTGCGCTGCTGGCGCAGGAAAGCATCCCGGCCCTGGTGCCCACGCGCCACGTCGAGGTGGCGCGCCACCTGACCACCTTGCCCGGCGTCGACGTGGTCGAGGCGAACATCCACGACGACGCCACGCTGCGCCGCCTGCTCGAAGGCCGCACGGCCGCCATCAACCTGGTCGGCATCCTGCACGCCAGCCGCGCCCACCCCTACGGTCCCGAGTTCCGGCGTGCCCATGTCGAGCTGCCGCAGCGCATCGTCGATGCCTGCCGCGCCATGGGCGTGCCCCGCTACCTGCACATGAGCGCGCTCGGCGCCAACGTCGACGGGCCGTCGATGTACAGCCGCTCGAAGGCCGACGGCGAGCTGGCCGCGCGCAGCCATCCGGAAGTGGCGGCGACCATTTTCCGGCCGTCGGTCGTGTTCGGTCCGGGCGATCATTTCCTGACCATGTTCGCGAAACTGCAGCGCCGTTTGCCGTTCGTGCCGCTGGCCTGCGCCTCGGCCGCCTTCCAGCCGGTCTATGTCGGCGACGTCGCCACCGCCTTCCTGCATGCGCTGGGCGATGCACATGCATCGCACCAGGTCTACCAGCTGGGCGGGCCGAACATCTACACCCTGGCCGAGCTGGTGCGCCTGGCCGGCCGCTATGCCGGTTGCGAACGGCCGATCATCGAGCTGCCGCTGTCGCTGGCGCGGCTGCAGGCGCAGATGTTCGAGCTGCTGCCGGGCGAGCCCATCCTCACGCGCGACAACCTCGACTCGATGAGCGTCGACAACGTGGTCGATCCGGCCATCCAGGACTTGACAGCGGCCGCGCTGGGAATCAAGCTCACCCCGCTCGAAGCGGTCGCGCCGCACTACCTGGCGCCCAGCGAACCGCTCGACCGCCTGCGCACCCGCGCCGGACGCTAACCACGCACCTCTCATCAGGAACGCCATGCAGACCACGGAACTCGACCCGACCCTCTCGACGACGCTCGACAATGCGCGCAAACCCGGCCTGACGCTGGTCATCGGCAACAAGAACATCTCGTCCTGGTCGATGCGGCCCTGGGTGGCGGCGGTCGCGTTCAACATTCCGTTTACCGAAGTGCGCCTGCTGCTCGACCAGCCGGACACCGCCGCGAAAATCGCCGCCTATTCGCACGCCGGCCGCGTGCCCGTGCTGCTGGCCGGAGAAATAACGATCTGGGACAGCCTCGCCATCTGCGAATACCTGGCCGAGCAGTTCCCGGATAAACACATGTGGCCGCAGGACGTGGCCGCGCGCGCGCTGGCGCGTTCGATCGCCTGCGAGATGCATTCGGGTTTTAGTTCGCTGCGCAACGACATGTCGATGAACATCCAGGCATCCTTGCCGGGACGCGGCCGCACGCCGGGCGCCCAGGCCGACATCGGCCGCATCTGCGAGATCTGGGAAGAGTGCCTGTCGCGCTTCGGCCACCGCGGCTTCCTGTTCGGCGACTTTTCGATCGCCGATGCCTTCTATGCGCCGGTCGTGATGCGTTTTAAAACCTACGGCGTGGCCCTGGCCCCGGCGCTGCAAGGCTATTGCGACCGCATGCTGGCCCATCCGGCCGTAGCGCGCTGGGTGGCCGAGGCGATGGCGGAGTCCGACCTCACGCCACTGCACGACGCCGACTTGCCGCGCGCATGACGATGCAGATCTACGTCGTCGGCGGCGCCGTGCGCGACGAGCTGCTTGGCTTGCCCGTGCAGGACCGCGACCACGTCGTCGTCGGCGCCACGCCGGATGCCATGCTGGCAGCCGGCTTCCGCCCCGTCGGCAAAGATTTTCCCGTGTTCCTGCATCCCGAGACCCAGGAAGAGTACGCACTGGCGCGCACCGAGCGCAAGACCGCACCCGGCTACCACGGCTTCGTGTTCCACACGTCTCCCGACGTCACGCTCGAAGACGATCTGATCAGGCGCGATTTGACGATCAACGCCATGGCGCTGGGCGAGGATGGCTCGATCGTCGACCCCTACGGCGGCCGGCGCGATCTCGCCGCGCGGATCTTCCGGCACGTATCGGAAGCATTCGCCGAAGACCCGGTGCGCATCCTGCGCCTGGCGCGTTTTGCCGCGCGCTTCCCGGAATTCCGGGTCGCCGACGAAACCTTGTCTCTGATGAAAAAAATGGTGGAGGAGGGCGAGGTCGACGCCCTCGTGCCCGAGCGCGTCTGGCAGGAACTGGCGCGCGGCCTGATGGAAGCACACCCCTCGCGCATGCTGGCGGTGCTGCGCGACTGCGGCGCGCTGGCGCGCATCATGCCCGAGCTCGACGTCTTGTGGGGCGTGCCGCAGCCGCCGCTGCACCATCCCGAAGTGGACACGGGTGTCCACATGATGCTGGTGATCGACTATGCTGCCGAACAGAAGCACACGCTGGCGGTGCGCTTCGCCGCCCTCATGCACGACCTCGGCAAGGGCATCACGCCGCCGGATAAATGGCCGGCCCACCACGGCCACGAAGGCATGGGCGCGAAACTCATCGGCGCCGTCTGCAAGCGTTTAAAAGTGCCGAATGACTGCCGCGACCTGGCCCTGATGACGGCGCGCGAGCATGGCAACGTCGCGCGCGCCTTCGAGCTGCGCCCGAACACGGTTGTTACCCTGTTCGAGCGCTGCGACGCCTTCCGTAAACCGGAGCGCTTCGCCGACATGCTGCGGGCCGCCGAATGCGACGCGCGCGGGCGCGGCGATGCGGCCCACGAAATGCGCACGCGCGCCTATCCGCAGCGGCCATATTTGCTCGGTGCACTCGCGGCGGCCCGCGCGGTGAACGCCGGCGAAGTGGCGGCAGGCTGCGGCGAGAACAAGGAGCGCATTCCCGAAGCGGTCCACCGCGCGCGGGTGGCCGCCGTGTCGCAGTGGATCTATAGCGCCGGGCGCGCAAAGATGCAGCCCTGATATGCACCATGACTGGACGGCGCTACCCCATCCCCATATAGTCGGGTTTTCAACCCAACGGGCCAGCGCATGCACCGGATCGACGTCAAACCCTTTTGGCGCGCGCTACCCTTCGGCATCGCCGGCCTGACGCTGGCCTTCGTGCTGGCCTCGTCCGCCGGCCGCGCCGCGGCCATGTTCGGCCCGGCCAGTTGGCGCGGCCTGTTCGTGGTCATGTGCATCGCCATGGCCGCCTTGCCCTGGATGGTGCTGAGCCGGGAGGGCCGGCGCCAGATCGGCCTGCAGCGCCCGCGCGATGGGGCCTGGGTGCCGCTTGGCCTGCTGCTCGGCGCGCTGGCCGCCACGTTCTGCTACCTGTTGGGCGCCGCCCTGTACGGCGCCGGTCCTGAACACTGGTTCGTCAGCGTCGCGCGCAATTACCAGCTGCAGCCGAGCGCCGGCTGGAGCACCCTGCGCCTGTACCTCACGTTCACGATTCCCGCCTGCCTGTTCAGCCCGATCGGCGAAGAGATTTTTTATCGCGGCTTCCTGCAGAAGGTGCTGGAAGACCGCCATGGCCGGACCCGGGCGACCGTCATGGAAGCGGGCCTGTTCGCGCTGGTGCACCTGTGCCACCACGGCATCGTGCTGGGCGCCGGCGGCTTGCGCCTGCTGCCGCTCTCGGGCGCCTTGTGGGTGGCGCAGATGTTCGCGCTGTCGCTGCTGTTCGCCTGGCTGCGCCGGCGCGGCGGCTCGATCCTGCCGGCGATCGCGGCGCACGCCGCCTTCAATGCCGCGATGAACGGCTGGATCTTCGCCCGTCTCTGGACGTAATTGTTACAAGACGTACATGTGCGATGGTAGGGGAGGCGGGTTTGCTATGCTCCTCGCATCATGAGCCGATTGTTACAACAGACCGACCGGGTGTTTGCCGTGCTGATGGGGCGGCTGGAGGCGATGGGGCCGCGCCAGCGCCTGCGCTATGGCGTGACGGCGGCGCTGGCCCTGGTCGCCTTGCTGGCCTTCCTCTACACCCGCACTACCGGCGTCGACGTCGACACCCAGAACCGCGTGATGTTCGACCTGCACGAACTGCAGCAGGTCGATGCCGCCTGGGATACGAATTTGCTGCGCGCCCACATCGGCAGCAACGTCGCGGATGTCCAGCTGGCCGCGCCGCTGCCGCAGATCGACGAGCTGACCGCTCGCCTGGGCGAGGCGTTGCCGATGACGCACGGGCGCGCTGCGCGCCAGGCACATGCGGCGTTGGTCGCCTCGCTGCGCAGCAAGGCCGCCCTGGTCGCGCAGTTCCGCACCCTGAATCCCCCGCTGCGGGCGGCCCTGCTGTCGCTGCCGCCGGCGCTGGCAGACCTCAAAACGGAACTCGGCGGTATCGAAGGCGCGCTGGCGCCCGGACCCGTGGTGGTACGCCTGGACGCGCTGCTGAACGATTTATTGGCCGACACCCTGCGCTACAACCTCGCGCCGGGCCCCGGGCTGGCGCGCCGCATCGAAGGCAACCTGGCGCAAATCGAGGCGCAGAAAGAGCGCTTTTCGCTGGCCGTGAACGAGCAGATCGACGCCCTGGCGCGCGATACCCGCACCATCCTGGCCAACCGCCCGCGCGAAAACGAGGTCGAAGCGCAGATCGCCGCGCTCGGCACGGGAGAGGCGATGGCCCGCCTGGGGCGCGAACTGGACCGCTCCTTCCAGGCCGAGGTGCTCGAGCGCCAGCGCTACCGCGGCTTCCTGTTCGCCTATTCGATCCTGCTGCTCGGTTTGCTCGCCTACGCCGGCTGGCGCCTGCGCCGCAGCTACCGCATCATCAACGACGTCAACCGGCGCCTCACAAGCGCCAACGACACCCTCGAGCATCGCGTCGCCGAGCGCACCGCCGAACTGGAGGAACAGTCCAGCAAGCTGGCGCGCCTGGCCCAGCACGACAGCCTGACCGGCCTGGTGAACTACGGCCAGCTCACGCGCCTGCTGGAACTGGCCCTGGTGCGCGCGGCCCGGCGCGACAGCGTGGTGGTGGCGATGTTCATCGACCTCGACGGTTTTAAAGGCGTGAACGATACCTGGGGCCACGCGACCGGCGACCTGGTGCTGCAGCTGGTCGCCCGCCGCGTGCAAAAAGTACTGCGCGCCGAAGACATCCTGGCGCGCCTGGGCGGCGACGAATTCGTCGTCATGCTGGAAGGCGTCGGCACGCCCGAGGGCGCGCTGCGAATCGCGCGCCTGGTGCTCGACCAGATCGAAGGCATCAGGGAAGCCGACGGCAACCCGGTCTCGATTTCCGCCAGCATCGGCGTGGCCAGCGCCCGCGGCCGCGCCGGGGCCGAGTGGGGCGCGGCGGCCCTGCTGGCCGACGCCGACAAGGCGATGTACGCCGCCAAGCAGGCCGGCAAGGGCACCTTCATCATCAGCCCGAACGCGCACTGGGCCGGCGAGGCCCCGCCCGGCCTGCCTTGAAGCGCACACATCCGTCGCGACGCACCCGGCGCCATTGGGCTACAATATCCTGATGGTGCAGTGCACAAAAACAGACGGATTCCCGCATGCCTGACAATTCGCTACGCAACTGGTTGGCCAGCCTGGCCGGCACCAGCGCGCGCCCGTCGGTGCTGGTCAAGGCACTCGGCAAGCACGACCGCCGCCGCATGCTCAGGCATTTCCTGGCGCTGGATGAGGCCGACCGCCTGCTGCGCTTTGGCACCGTGCTGCCGGACGAGCAGATCCACGCCTATGTGGACAAGATCGATTTCAATCGCGACATCGTGTTCGGCGTGGTCAGCCGCGGGTTTCACCTGGTCGGCGTCGGCCACCTGGCCTTTTTGACGCCGCAGCCAGGCCGTGCCGGCACGACGGACAAGGAGCGCGTGGCCGAATTCGGCGTCTCGGTCTCGAAGTCGGCGCGCGGGCAGGGCGTCGGTTCGCGCCTGTTCGAGCGCGCCGCGATCCACTGCCGCAATAGCGATATCGACACCCTGTACATGCAGTGCCTGTCGAGCAACCGCACGATGATGCACATCGCGAAAAAGGCGGGTATGGAGATCAAGCGCGAATACGGCGAGGCCGACGCGTATCTGCACTTGCCGCCGCCGAGTCCCGGCAGCGTGATGCGCGAAGCGTGGGAAGAGCAGTTCGCGGCGATCGATTACACGGTGAAAGCCAACGCCCGCGCCGCGATGAAGTGGTTCATGCCCCGCAAACGGTGAGGTGGACGGTGTATGCCACCGTCAGTCCGGAGCGTCGACCGTAGGGTGGGCTCTCGAGCCCACGCGGATCAAGCACACCAATACCAGAACAGGCAACAGCCCCACGTAAGCATGCAAACGGGGGCCAACATTCAGCGTACCGTCTCCCCGATCGGCAAGGCCGTCGTCTCCTTGATCCTCTGCAGCGCAAAACTCGACTTCACATCCAGCACCGACGGATGACGCAATAAGGTCGCCATCATGAAACGCGAAAAATGGTCCATGTCCTCGACATGTACGCGCAGCAGGAAATCCATGTCTCCCGTCATCGCATAGCAGGCCACGACTTCCGGCCAGGCCGCCACCGCTTGGGCAAACTCGAAGCGCGGCGAGGTCGCCGGCACGCGCGAATTCGCCGGTCCCTCGCTGTGCTTTTCCAGACGCACATTCACATATGCCAGCAGCCCCAGGCCGATCTTGTCCGGGTCGACCAGCGCCACGTACTGGCGAATGACCCCGGCTTCCTCCAGGCGCTTGATGCGGCGCAGGCAGGGAGACGGCGACAGGTTCACGCGCTCGGCGACATCCTGGTTCGACAAGCGGCCGTCGGCCTGCAAGATCTCCAGGATCTTGCGGTCGGTTTTGTCCAATTCTACCTTTGACATAAATTTCCCCAGCGCTGAGCAGATCCGCAATTTTATTGCGCAACTGGCGAATTGGGGGGAATTGATTGGTATTTAATGCCGGGTCCACAAGACTATACTGTCCCGAATTACGGAGGAGACATCTCCGTCGCGGCGAACAAAAACAAACCATGCGCCGCACATATGAAGAGCGTGTGAAAAAATTGTCAGGGCAAGGCGCAGCGTCGACGACAGTACGTGAGTACGGCGAGACGATGCAACGCAGCCATGGCGATTTTTTCACGCGCTCGAAGGATGCATACCGATGCGGGGGACTCCCCGCATCGGTCGTGCACAACCCCCAACGGAGACAAGCCAATGAACGCACCCCTCGACCGCTCGCAGCTCGAGCCATCCCGTCCGGAGCACGAGATCACGCTCGACGACAAGTGGACGCTCGAGCGCGGCCGCGCCTTCATGACCGGCACCCAGGCCCTGATCCGCCTGCCGATGCTGCAGCGCGAGCGCGACGTCAAGGCGAGCCTGAACACCGCCGGCTACATCACCGGCTACCGCGGTTCGCCCGTCACCGCCGTCGACCAGACCGCGATGAAGGCGAAAAAACACCTCGAGGCGCACCACGTCAAATTTCACCCGGGCATGAACGAAGACCTGGCGGCGACCGCCGTCTGGGGCACCCAGCAAACGAATCTGTACAAGGACGCGAATTACGACGGCGTGTTCGCCATGTGGTACGGCAAGGGCCCGGGCGTCGACCGTTGCGGCGACGTGTTCAAACACGGCAACAACGCCGGCTCCGCGAAACACGGCGGCGTGCTGGTGCTGGCCGGCGACGACCATGCGGCGAAATCCTCGTCCACCGCGCACCAGTCGGACCACATCCTGACCGCCTGCGGCATCCCGGTACTCTACCCATCGTCGGTGCAGGAATACATCGATTTTGGATTGCACGCCTGGGCCATGAGCCGCTACACGGGCCTGTGGGTGTCGATGAAGTGCGTCACCGACATCATCGAATCGGGCGCCGTGGTCGACCTCGATCCGGACCGCGTCCAGATCACGCTGCCGACCGATGTCGAGCTGCCTGAAGGCGGCCTGAACATCCGCTGGCCGGACGCCGTGCTGGACCAGGAAGTCCGGATGAACAACTATAAATGGTACGCGGCGCTGGCCTATGCGCGTGCCAACAAACTCAATAAAATCATCTGGGACAGCCCGCAGCCGAAGATCGGCATCATCACCGCCGGCAAAAGCTATGTCGACACGCGCCAGGCGCTGGCCGACCTCGGCATCGACGAACAGGCGGCGCGCGACATCGGCCTGCGCCTGTATAAAGTCGGCATGACCTGGCCGCTCGAATCGGAAGGCGTGCACGAATTCGCGCGCGGCCTCGATGAAATCCTGGTCGTCGAAGAAAAGCGCCAGGTAATGGAATACGCGCTGAAGGAAGAGCTGTATAACCTGCCCGACGCAGAACGTCCGCGCGTGGTCGGCAAGTTCGACGACACCGGCGAATGGCACAATAAAAACGGCAGCGGCCACGGCGACTGGCTGCTGCCGGCGACCTATGAGCTGAATCCGGCGCAGATCGCGCGCGCCATTGCGTCGCGCATCTCGCACTACTGCGCCGGTCACCCGGTCGCCGAACGTGTGAAAGAACGCATCGCCTTTTTGGAAAACAAAGAGCTGGTGCTGAAAAACATCCCGGCCAAGGCGAACCCGGAAACCGACCGCATCCCCTACTTCTGCTCGGGCTGCCCGCACAACAGTTCGACCAAGGTGCCGGAAGGCTCGCGCGCGATGGCCGGCATCGGCTGCCACTACATGGTGCTGTGGATGGACCGCGAAACCTCGACGTTCACCCACATGGGCGCCGAAGGCACGACCTGGATCGGCCAGTCGCCATTCACCAGCGAAAAGCACGTGTTCGTGAACCTGGGCGACGGCACCTATTTCCACTCGGGCATCCTGGCGATCCGCGCGGCGGTGGCGGCCAGGGTGAACATCACCTACAAAATCCTGTACAACGATGCGGTCGCCATGACCGGCGGCCAGAACGTCGACGGTCCGCTCGATCCGGGCATGATCAGCCGCCAGATCGCGGCCGAAGGTGTGGGCCCGATCATCGTCGTCACCGACGAACCGGAAAAATACCCGAGCGATTACGCCTGGGCGGCCGGCGTCACCGTACGCCACCGTTCCGAACTGATGGACGTGCAAAAAGCGCTGCGCGAGATGCCGGGCGTGACGGCCGTGATCTACGACCAGACCTGTGCGTCGGAAAAGCGCCGCCGCCGGAAAAAAGGCGAATTCCCCGACCCTGCCAAACGCGCCGTCATCAACGAGGCCGTGTGCGAAGGCTGCGGCGACTGCTCGGTGCAGTCGAACTGCCTGTCGGTCGAGCCGCTGGAAACGGAACTGGGGCGCAAGCGCCAGATCAACCAGTCCTCGTGCAACAAGGATTTTTCGTGCGTCTCCGGCTTCTGCCCATCGTTCGTGACGGTGGAAGGCGGCGGCCTCAAAAAGCCAAAGAAAGCCGCTGTCGCCACCGACAATGCGCCGCCACCGCTTCCTGAACCGGTCGTGCCGCAGATCGATTCTCCGTTCGGCATCCTGGTGGCGGGCGTCGGCGGCACCGGTGTCGTCACCGTCGGCCAGATCCTGGCCGTCGCCGCCCACGTCGAGGGCAAAGGCGCGATCGTGCTCGACCAGAGCGGCCTGGCCCAGAAGGGCGGGCCGGTCATGTCGCACGTGCGAATCGCACAGCAGCAGTCCGACCTGCACTCGACCCGCGTCGGCACCGGCAGCGCCGACCTCGTGATCGGCTGCGACCAGATCGTCGTCGCCAGCCGCGATGCGCTCTCCCGCATGGGCGAAGGCCGCACCTGGGCCGCCGTCAACGGTACCGGCTCGACCACGGCGGCCTTCGTCAAGAACCCGGAATGGCAATTCCCGGCCGAAGGCTCGCGCGCCGCCATCCAGCTCGCCTGCGGTGCGGACAATGTGGATTTCGTCGACGCCGGCCAGATGGCGACGACCCTGATGGGCGACGCGATCGCGACCAATATGTTCATGCTCGGTTACGCCTTCCAGAAAGGCCGTGTGCCTTTGCGGGAAGCGTCCCTGATGAAGGCCATCGAACTCAATGGCGTCTCGGTGCCCTTCAACAAGGCCGCCTTCAACTGGGGCCGCAGCGCCGCCCACGACCTGGCAGCGGTGAAAAAACTGACGACGCCCGCCAGGGTGGTCGAGTTCAAGCGCGCCCAGACCCTGGATGAACTGGTCAAGCGCCGCATCGAACTCTTGAGCGCGTACCAGAACGCGGCGTATGCGGCCCAGTACAAATCGTTTGTGGACCAGGTCCGCGCCGAGGAAGCGAAGCTGGGACAATCCACGCGCCTGACCGAAGCCGTGGCCCGCTATTTCTACAAGCTGATGGCGTATAAAGACGAGTACGAAGTGGCGCGCCTGCACACCGATCCGGCGTTCAAGGAAAAGATCGCGAACATGTTCGAAGGCGACATCCGCATCAAGTACCATCTGGCGCCGCCGCTGCTGGCCAAACACGACAAGGAAGGCCGCGCGATCAAGCAGGAATATGGTTCGTGGATGATGGGGGCCTTCGGCGTGCTGGCGAAACTGAAGGGTTTGCGCGGCACTCCGTTCGACGTGTTCGGTTACAGCGCCGAGCGCAAGCTTGAACGCGCCCTGATTGGCCAGTATCGCGAGACCGTTTCGAACCTGCTGCCGAAGCTGTCGAACGAGAACCTGGCGCAGGCCGTGGCGATCGCCAGCATCCCGGAAGACATCCGCGGTTACGGCCATGTGAAGGAACGCCATCTCGCTTCGGCGAAGGCGAAGGAAGCCCAGCTGTTGTCGGCTTTCCACAACCCGGCAGGCATCACGCAGGCGGCCTGATCCCGGTACACGCCTTGCTACGCCAGGCCCGGCCCCGCCGGTCCTGGCGTTTTTGTTTTCTGAGAACCAAATATTTCTCAACAAAACCGAAAATACCGGCGCTGGGGACTTCTCAGACGGGGGCGCTTGTCTTAACCTTTCCTGTCGAATTCGCCTGATCACCCTCCATGATGACATCGCCTGCCAGCCACTCCGCTCGCCTGACCGCTTCGCTCCGCCTGATCTGCACCGGCCTCGCGGCCGCGTTGACGCTTGCAGCCTGCGGCGGCGGCGGAGGCGGTACCGGCACCCTCGGCAATCCCCCGGTGAGCACGCCGCCCACCACGGGCGTTCCGGATCCGGACATCGCAACCCTCGGCGATGCCTTCGATACCTACTGGAACATGTGCGCCAAACCGCGCACCGGCATCGACCCGTACACGGGCAAGGCCTACCCCGACAAGCAGGGCACGTTGCGCGACGAGCTTACTTTTCTCCGCGCCTGGTCGAGCCAGTACTACCTCTGGTACAACGAGATCCCGACCAATTTCCGGATGTCGGACTTCACCGATCCGGTCGACTACTTCGGCAAGCTGATGTCCCCGCGCGACAAGGACATGTACCACTTCACCTACCCGAGCGCCGAGTGGGACAAGCTGACCAATTCCGGCATCGAACTCGGTTATGGCGTGACCTGGAGCAGCAGCGGCCCGACCGCGCCGCGCACCTGGCAGGTGGCGATCGTCGAACCGGGTTCGCCGGCCGCCGCCGCCGGCCTGCTGCGCGGCGACGTGCTGGTCACGATCGACGGCGCCGACTTCGTCAACGGCAGCGACGCCGCAACGGTCGACCGGATCAACGCCGGCCTGTTCCCGGAGACCGCCGGCGCCTCGCACAGCTTCACGCTGAAACGGGGCACGGCGCCCATCGCGGTGACGATGCAGGCGCAGGAAGTGACGGCGCTGTCGGTGAAGTACACCAGGGTGATCGCCACCCCGAGCGGCAAGGTCGGCTACCTGAGCTTCGAGAACCACAACGCCGTGGCCGAGCGCCAGCTGATCGACTCGTTCACGACGCTGCAAGCGGCCGGCGTTACCGACCTGGTGCTGGACCTGCGCTACAACGGCGGCGGCCTGCTCAACATCGCCAGCGAACTCGCCTACATGATTGCCGGGCCGGTTACGGAGGGCCAGGTGTTCGAGCGCCTGCAGTACAACAGCAAGATCGAAGCGCAGCAAACGCCCCAGATCATCCGCTTCGAGTCGACCGCCCACGGCTTCGACGCCGGCGCCGGCACGGTCAAGGAGGGCACGCCGCTGCCGACCCTGGGCCTGCGCCGCGTCACCGTGCTGACCACCTCCGGCACCTGCTCGGCCAGCGAAGCGGTGATCAACGGCCTGCGCGGGGTTGATATCGAAGTGAACGTGATCGGCGCCACGACCTGCGGCAAGCCCTACGGCTTCACGCCGGTGCCGAACTGCGGCACGACCTATTTCTCGGTCGAGTTCCAGGGCGTGAACGCGAAGGGCTTCGGCGACTACGCCAACGGCATCGCGCCGACCTGCTCGGTGGCCGACGACCTGGCGCATGACCTGGGCGACGCCAACGAAGCGCTGCTGGCGGCTGCACTGAGCTATCGCACGACCGGCGCCTGCCCGGCCCGCACCTCCGCCCAGGCGATGGCGATCGCCGCGCCGGTCCAGGTGCGTCCGATGGCCGCGCGGATCGCCGTCTTCAACAGGCCGCGCTGACCGGCAGCGCAGCGCAGCGAAAAGAGCGCCACCTTCGGGTGGCGTTTTTTTTTGGAGAGCTGGGGTCAGGTCTGACATTCAGACTCCCGCCTTGGCGCGAGCTCTGCCTTATCCGGCCGGGCATCGTTGAGGCCGTGTCTAAATGTCAGACCTGACCCCAGGTTTTTTAGGTCCAAACCCGACTATAATTTTCCGCTTTGCCCCTCTTGAAACCTGCCGGAGCTTTCCCGATGATTCGTTCTGCGTTACTGCTTGCGCTGCTTGCCGCCTCGCCCCTGTCCCATGCCGCTCCCGACCTGACGACGGTCTCGGAGCGCTCCGGCTTCCAGTCCACCGGCCGCTATGACGAAGTGGTCAAGCTGTGCGCAGCCTTCGCCCACGCTTATCCGAAGCAGGTCAAATGCATCGAATTCGGCCGCACGCCGGAAGACCGGCCGATGCTGGCGCTGGTCGCAACCGGCAGCGGGGCGTTCACGCCGCAGGCAGCTTTGAAAAAGGGCTTGCCGGTGACCCTGATCCAGGGCGGCATCCACGCCGGCGAAATCGACGGCAAGGATGCCGGCTTCCTGGCGCTGCGCGAAATCCTCGAAGGGCGCCTGGCCAAAGGGGTGCTGGACAAGCAGGTGCTGCTGTTCGTCCCTGTCTTCAACGTCGATGGCCACGAGCGCTTCCAGCAGTGGAACCGCCCGAACCAGCGCGGCCCGGTCGAAATGGGCTGGCGCACGACGGCCCAAAATTTTAATTTGAATCGCGACTACGTCAAGGCCGACGCGCCCGAGATGCAGGCCATGCTGGCGCTGGTGAACGCCTGGGACCCGCTGACCTATGTCGACCTGCACGTGACCGACGGCGCCAAGTTCCAGCACGACGTATCGATCCAGGTCGAGCCGGTGTACTCGGCCGATCCGGAATTCCGCAAGGCGGGCCGGGCGCTGCGCGAGAACGTCATCGCCGACATCACGAAACAGGGCTCGACGCCGCAGTCCTACTACATGTCGTTCGCGAAGACGGACGATCCGGAATCGGGCTTTGTCGATGGCGTGTCCGACCCGCGCTTCTCGACCGGCTACTTCCCGCTGCGTAACCGCATGGCGATGCTGGTCGAGACCCATTCGTGGAAGGATTACCCGACCCGCGTGCGCATCACCCACAACAGCGTGATCTCCGTGCTCGAGCAAGTGGCGCAACACGGCAAGGAGTGGCAGGTTGCCGCCGCTGCCGCGGACATGCGGGCAGCACGCCTGGCGGGAACGCCGGTGACGCTGAGTTATAAAACGACCGAGAAATCGAAGCTGGTGGACTTCAACGGCTATGCCTACACGCGTACGCCGTCCGATGTCTCGGGCATCCTGATGACGCGCTACGACGAAAGCAAGCCGCAGGTGTGGCGCGTGCCGCTGCGCGACGAAGTCGTGGCCGACCTCGAAGTGGCCGCGCCGCGCGCCGGCTACATCGTACCGGCGGCGCAGGCGGCGCTGGTGGCGGCGAAACTAAATCAGCACGGCATCGCCTTCCGCAAGCTGGTCAAGCCTCTGGATCGCGTCGACGTCGAAACCTTCCGTGCCGACAAAGCCACCTTTGGCGCCACCTCGTTCGAATCGCACCAGCGCCTGACGGTCGAGGGAAGCTGGAAGTCGGAGCCGCGCAGCGTCGGCAAGGGCGCATTGTTCGTGCCGATCGCCCAGCCGAAGGCGAGACTGGTGATGGCGATGCTCGAACCGCAGGCGCCGGACTCGCTGCTGGCCTGGGGCATGTTCAACAACGCCTTCGAGCGCAAGGAATACATGGAAGAGTATGTCGCCGAAGACGTCGCGCGCGAGCAGATGGCGGCCGACCCGGCCGTGGCCGCCGAATTCAAGCGCCGCGTCGAGAGCGATCCGGCCTTTGCGAAAAGCGCCCACGCCCGCCTCGAATTCTTCGCCCGCCGCCATGCGTCGTGGGACGAGCGTTTGAATTTGTACCCGGTGCTGCGCACGAACGTCGCGCCGTAAAGCCGGGCCGCGGCCGCAGGTGGTGGCGCCGCGTGGATGCGAACCGTGATCCGCGTGGGCATGCCCACCCTACGGTGCGCATCGGTATCCGTAATCACCTGCGGCCGCTGCGTAACGGTGATCCGCGTGGGCATGCCCACCCTGCGGTGCGCATCGGTATCCGTAATCACCTGCGGCAGTCGCGTAACGTAGGGTGGGCATGCCCACGCGGTCCACCCGCAGAGCAATCGAAACAACGATAAAAACCGTCACGCATGCGCGTGGCGGGTTACGCCCCCAGCATCTCCCGCACCGCCCCCACATACCGCTCGCTCACCGGCACCTGTTCTCCACCGCGCAGCCGCAGCAGATAACTCCCATCCCCCACCACGCTCAAGCCCAAGGCTTGCCCGCGCCGCACGATCGCACCCCGGTGCACGCGCACGAACTGCCCCGGATCCAGGTGCGCCTCCAGCCGGCTCAGTGGCAGCCGGTGCAGGGGCGACCCCGCCGCCGTGTGCAGCGCCACGTAATTCCCCTGCGCCTCGAGCCAGAGTAGGTCCGCCACCTGCACCTGGTCGATCCGCCCGACCGAGCGCACGCTGATCTGTTCCAGGTATGCCGGTCCCGCGGCATACGCGTGCAGGGCCTTGCCGTAAGCGCCGCGCTGGCGCCCGGCCAGCAGCAGGGCCGCGCGTTCGACAGCTTGCGCCAGGCGCGCATCGTCCAGGGGTTTCAGCAGGTAGTCGAGCGCGTGCACCTCGAAGGCCTCGATCGCATGGACGCTGTGGGCGGTGACGAACACCACCAGCGGCGGTTCCGGCATGTGCCCCAGTTCGCGCGCGAGCAGCAGGCCCGATTCGCGCGGCATCTGGATGTCGAGGAACAGCAGGTCGATCCGGTTTGATGCCAGCGCATCGCGCGCGCGCGCGGCGCTGTCGGCCTCGAAGGCAAGACGCCAGCCAGGATGCGCTTCCATCGCCAGGCGCAAATTGGTGCGGCCCGGCTCTTCGTCGTCGACGATCGCGTAGCGGATGCCCATGCGCGTCAATCCCGCAGCGCCAGCGGCAGGCTGATCTCGGCCACGAAGTGTTCGCCCAGCCGTTCGGTACGCAACGACGCGCGCGGGTCGGCCAGCGCCAGGCGCGCCCGGGTATTCGACAGGCCCAGGCCGGTGCCGGGGTTCGGCGAGGCCCAGGCGCTGACCGGATTCATCACGCGGATCAGGAGCTCGTCGGCCGTGCGCTCGAAGGACAGGCGGATGTCGCCCTGGCCGTCGTGGCAGTCGAGGTCATGGCGCAGCGCGTTCTCGATCAGCGGCTGCAGCAGCAGGGGCGGGCATTCGCCGCGCCGTACGTCCTCGTCGTCGCCGTCGATGCGGATGCGCAGGCGCTCGCCATAGCGCAGGCGTTGCAGGGCAAGGTAGTCGCGCACGAAGCCAAGCTCCTCGGCGATGGTCGCGTGCTCGCGCTGGGTGGCGGACAAGGCATAGCGCAGCAGGTCGGACAGGCGGCCGATGCCGGCCAGCGCATCGGCCTTGTCGCCGCCGCGCACCAGGGCGCTGATCGCGTTCAGGGCATTGAAAATGAAATGCGGTTCGAGCTGGGCGCGCAGGGCCTGCATGCGCTGCTGTTCGAGCGCCAGGTGCAGGTTCAGGTTTTCGGCCTGGGCCTTGATGAACGCTTCGCTGCGGGCGCGTGCTTCGCGGTGGTTGCCGATGGCGACCATGGCGATGAAGGTGCCGGTGGACCACGCGGTCTCGCTGAACCAGGTCATCTTGCCCATCTTCCCGAGTTCCGCCCAGCTCGAGGCCAGCGTGAGCGCCTCGCCGCGCAGCAGGATCTCGGCGCAGCCGACATAGAACCACTCGAGCGGCAGGAACAGCAGGGCCACCCCGGCATAGATGCGCAGCGTCGTACCGCGCTCGACGAACAGGGCGGGGCGCCGCAGCAGCGCCAGGCCCAGCGCGCTGCTGAGCGCCATGACTGGCACGTGCCCGACCCACCAACTGAGCAGGACCCCGGCATAGGTCGCCTCCCGGCCGTGATCGAGCCTGTCGATGTAGTTCCCGAGCGCGCCGGCGGCGCAGAGTGCGGTCCAGAAGGCGACGTGGTTGACGATCGTGCGCGCGTTCTTGCGTTGTTGTTCGTTCATGGTGCGCCGAGTATAGCAGCGCCGGCAGCAGCAAAATTGCGGGGCGCCGGGCGCTCGTCACGCCTTGGCGGCGTTTCGTCACAGGTGGCCGCCACATGCCATGCCAGCGTCTAGAATCGCGCACTCCACCGACTCGCCTGACCGCCATGAAGCGCCTGCCCTCCCTGCTGTTGCTGTTCCCCTTGCCGTACGCCGTCGCGCAGGAGGCGCCTGCCCCACAGGCGCCGGCACGCGTCGACGTCCGGGGCGCGGTGGGGCAGGCCGAGGCGGCGGCCGCGAAGCGGGTCGTCGCCCGCGCCGAGATCGCCGCTTACGGCGATGGCAACCTGGCCGATGTCCTCAAGCGCCAGGGCGGCATTTCGGTCGTCGGCAGCGAGGTGCGCATGCGCGGCCTCGGCACCGGCTACACGCAAATCCTGGTCGACGGCGAGCCGGTGCCGCAAGGTTTTACGATCGATTCGATCGCACCCGACATGGTCGAGCGCATCGAGATCGCGCGCAGTCCCACGGCCGACCGCAGCGCGCAGGCGGTCGCGGGCAGCATCAACATCGTCCTGCGCAAGCGCACTGGCGCGGGACGGCGCGAGGACAAGGTGTCAAGCGTTTACCAGCGCGGCCAGTGGAGCCCCTCGGTGGCGACCCAGGCCGGCGGCAAGCGCGGCACCCTGGCCTGGTCGGCAGGCGCCAGTTTTGATCGCAGCGTGCGCATCGACAGCGTGTCCACCGACGAGACGGCCGACAGCGCCGACACGCGGACCGCGACACGCCACTTTACCGAAGCAGGCCTGGCGCGCATCGATCGCCTCAACCTGAACCCGCGCCTGAACTGGACCTTCGAGGATGGCGACACGCTCAGCTGGCAAACCCTCGTCGGCCTGACGCGCGCCCACGGCGACAGCCGCGCGCTCGAGGAGACGCTGCTGGGCGAACCGACCGCGTATCCCGACAGTGTCGCGACCTCGGGTGCGCGCGCCGCCAGCCTGCGCAGCGATCTCGCCTGGTCGCACCGTTTCAAAGGCGCCGGCAAGCTGAGCGTGAAGGGCGTATTCGACACCAACCGGCGCCGCGGCGACTACCTGTTCCTCGGCACGCGGCCAGACGGCACGACCGGCCTGGCGCGCGCAGTCAAATCGGGCGCAGACGAGCATACGGCGAGCCTGAACGGCAAATACCTGGCGCCGCTGGGCGCCGCGCACAGCCTGGGACTGGGCTGGGATGCCAGCCGCACCACGCGCGGCGAACAGCGCAAGCAGTCCGATACCGTCGATGGCGTGCCAAACGCGGCCTTGCGCCTGCAGGACTACCGCGCGCGCGTCGAGCGCCTGGCGCTGTTCGCCCAGGACGAGTGGACGATCTCCGATGCCTTCGAAGGCTATGCGGGATTGCGCTGGGAAGGCCTGCGCACCGCGACCGACGGCGCCGACCTGGCGCGCGTGGCGACCACCAGCAGCGTACCCAGCCCGATCCTGCAGCTACTGTGGAAGCTGCCCGAAAAGAACCAGCTGCGCCTGGCGCTGGCGCGCACGTATAAAGCGCCGCTGACGCGCGACCTGGTCCCGCGCCGCTACACGGTCAACAACAACAACGGCCCGGCCAATCCCGACGTCGAGGGCAACCCGGCCTTGCGCCCGGAACTCACTTGGGGCCTCGACCTCGCCTGGGAGCGCCCGCTCGGCAAGGATGGCTCGGCCACGCTGTCCGGCTACGCGAAACGCGTGAGCGACGTGACGGTCCAGCAGCTGTACCGCGACGGCAGCAGCTGGGTGTCACGTCCGGTCAACAATGGCGACGCGGACCTGGCCGGCATCGAGGCCGACCTGAAGTCGCCCGTCAGGCTGGCCGGCATGGCTGTCGAGGTACGCCTGAATATGGGCCGCAACTGGTCGCGCGTGCGCAAGGTCCCGGGGCCCGGCAACACCCTCGCCGAGCAGGTGCCGTTCACGGCGAACGCCGGCATCGACTACCGCAGTGGCAGCTGGGACGCGGGTGCGAATGTCAATGTGCGCGGCAGTGCGGCCAGCCGCTCGATCGATGGCGTCACGACTTATCTCGGCAGGACGGCGCTGCTCGACCTGTACTGGACGCGCAAGCTCGGTGCGCAATGGCGCGCCCGCGTGAGCGTCGCCAATGCCTTGGGACAGGACCGGCACACAGGGACGCTTTACCGCGACGCCGACGGCAGCGCGGTCACCCGCATGCTGACCTGGGAAGGCATGGCCAGCGTCCGCATCGGCCTCGAGCGCGTTTTGTAGGCGCGGCTCAGGGCGCGGCGCCGGTGGCCGGCAGCGAGGTGAGCAGCACGGTGGCGACGCCGCCGCCGGCGCCGGGCACCAGCTGGTACAGGCGGTCGTATTCATTGTCGGCGATGTCCGCCCCGGGCTGGCCGCCGAACAGGCGCACCAGTTCGGACAGCGTATTCGAGTGGCCGACAACCAGCACCGCGCCGTTCAGGGTGTTGACTTTCGCGACCAGCGCCTGCGGCGTCTTCGGATCGTAGGACGCTACTTGCACACCGCTTGCCTGCGCCAGCGGCTGCGCGGTCTGGCGCGTGCGCTTCGTCGGCGTGCTGAACACATGCGCAATGCCGGCCTTGCCCAGGATGGTCGCGAGGTTCTGCGCGCGCTGCCGGCCTTGCGCGCTCAAGTCCGGGTCCTGGCCCACGGCTTCCTTCTCGCCGTGGCGCACCAGGTAGATCACCGACGGCTCGGCCATGGCGGTGCCGGGCGCCAGCAGGGCGCAGAGGAGGATGCAGGCGCCCGACAGGCGCGTGAACAGGGGCATGAAGTCTCCATGATCGAATAAGGTGAGCACTGCATGAACTTACCATAATCGATGCTATTCTTTCTGGCAACAAAACGGCGCCAGCCGAGAGGAGAAAGCCCCCGATGATCGTCCTGCAAACCGAAAGGCTGCGCCTGCGCCACATGGCACCGGGCGATGCCGGCTTCATGCTCGGCCTCCTCAACGACCCCGCCTGGCACCGTTTTATTGGCGACCGCGGCATCCGGACGGTTGACGCCGCGCGCGATTACATCCTGAACGGACCGATGGAAATGGTAGCGCGCCTCGGCTTCGGCTTTTATGTCGTCGAACTGAAGGAAGACGGCTGTCCGCTCGGCGTGTGCGGCCTGGCCAAGCGCGATTTCCTCGACGATGTCGATATCGGCTATGCCTTCCTGCCGCAGTACGGCGGCCAGGGCTATGCTTTGGAAGCAGCGCACGCCGTGCTGGCGCATGCGCGGGAACTCGGGCTGAAACGGATCGTCGCCACCGTCCGTCCCGACAACAGCGCCTCGATCCGCCTGCTTGAAAAACTCGGTCTGGGTTTCGAGCGCGCGATCCAGGCGCCGGACACGGCACGTGAGTTGCAGCTGTTCGGCATGGAGATCGACTGATGCAAGCAAAAAAAACGGCAGCGCACGCGCGCTGCCGTTTTCGATCAAGCTGGAGCGACCTACAGCTGCGTCAACGAAATCGTATTGGTCGCCGGCGTCGAGCACGGCTCCTCATCGAAAGCAATATCCCCGAGCGGATTGGCCACGCCGTCCGTTTTCAGGTCCATGAACCCGAACAGGTTGCGGTCTTGCAGGTGCGAGGGCACGACCGTCGACAGCGACGAGAAGATGTTGTCCACGCGCCCAGGATGCGTCTTTTCCCAGCCGCGCAGCATCGCCTTGATCTGTTTCCTCTGCAGGTTTTCCTGCGAGCCGCACAGGTCGCACGGAATGATCGGGAAGTTTTTCACCTCCGCATAGCGCTCGGTATCGGCTTCTTTGACATAAGCCAGCGGGCGGATCACCATGTGCTTGCCGTCGTCCGACACCAGTTTCGCCGGCATGCCTTTGAGTTTTCCGCCGAAGAACATGTTCAGGAAGAAGGTCTCGAGAATGTCGTCGCGGTGGTGGCCGAGGGCGATCTTGTTGCAGCCGAGTTCATCGGCAACGCGGTACAGGATGCCGCGGCGCAGGCGCGAGCACAGCGAGCAGGTGGTCTTGCCTTCCGGGATCAGGCGCTTGACGATGCTGTAGGTGTCCTGGTTTTCGATGTGGTAATCGACACCGAGTTTATCCAGGTAGGCCGGCAGCACCTCGGGCGGGAAATTCGGCTGCTTCTGGTCGAGGTTGACGGCGACGATATCGAAGTGAATCGGCGCGCGCTCGCGCAGCGTCATGAGGATGTCGAGCAGGGCGTAGCTGTCCTTGCCGCCGGACAGGCAGACCATCACCTTGTCGCCGTCTTCGATCATGTTGAAATCGCCGATCGCCTGGCCGACCAGGCGGCACAGGCGTTTGTGCAGCTTGTTGTTCTCGTACGCGATTTTTTCGCGTTTCTTCGCTTCGGCAGCCTCGTCAGTCACCAGCGCTTCATTCAACACCGCGGCATTCATGCTTCTTCCTTAATTTGAAACACTTCCACGCCGACGCCTTCGCAGTCGGGATACACGTCCGGCTTCATGGTCGACACGCGCGCGGCGCGCACGCGGGGGTGGGCCAGCATGGCGCGCACGACGTCGTCGCAGAGCGTCTCTTGCAGGTGCACGTGGCCTTGCGCCATACGCTGGGCGATGGTCTCGCGCATGAAGTCGTAGTCGACGACCTCGTCGAGCTGGTCGGCGGTCGGGGTCGACTCGGCCAGCGGGATATATAAATCGACGTTGATCAGGACGCGCTGCTCGCCCTTCTTCTCGAAGTCGTGCACGCCGATGTTGATCATCACTTCGTAATTGCGCAGGAACAGCCGGCGGCAATCGCGCAAGCTCGGGTGGGTGAGGGCGGACAGCATAAGAAAAGGCCTTGTTAAGTTATTTATTTCGTAAGGAACATCACGTCGCGCGCCAGCGGCACCAGGTGCTGGCCGCCATCGACCACCAGCGTCGTGCCGGTGAGGGCGCGCGCCGATGCCGCGTAGACGACGGCGTCGGCAATGTCTTGCGGGGTCGAAGAGCGTTTCAGCGGCGTTTGCGTATGGGCTTGCGTAAAACCTTCTTCGCTCTGTTCGCCCGACACCAGCGTGATGCCGGGTGCGACGCCGACGATGCGCACGGTGGGCGCCAGCGCCTGCGCCAGCATTTTGGTGGCGGCGTCGAGCGCCGCTTTCGACAGCGTGTACGACAAAAAATCCGGGTTGAGATTGTACAGTTTCTGGTCGAGCAGGTTGATGACGACGGCCTGCGAATTTTCCGGCGTCGCCGCGTGCAGCGCTTGCGCCAGCAGCAGGGGCGCGGCCAGGTTGGTGCTCATATGCGCCGCGAGCAGGGCCGGCGAAAAGCTGGTGGCGCTGTCGTATTCGAACAACGAAGCGTTGTTGACGATGCAAGTCACCCGGCCCAGCGCCTCGGCCGCGCGGCCGGGCAGCAGGCGTACCGCCGCTTCGTCCGCCAGGTCGCAGGGCAGCAGGGCGGCGCGCCGGCCGAGGGCGCGAATCGCGTCCGCCGTCTCGATCGCTTCGCGTTCGGAATGGCGGTAGTGGACGGCGATGTCCCAGCCGGCGGCGGCCAGGCCAAGGGCGATGGCGCGGCCGAGGCGGCGTCCGGCGCCGGTCACAAGGGCGACCTGGGTTTGCCCGTGGGTGTGGCCGCCGCCGGCTGGAGGCATGATGTGCGTCATAGTCTTGGCAAGTGGTGAAATTGTTGATCCGTGCCGATCTGGCTACAATGCCGGGATGTCCATGCCCCTTCCCGACAGCGACGCGCTGGCCGCGTCCCACGCCCTGCAACAGGAAATTGCCGCCACCATCGAACAGGCCGGCGGCGCCATTCCCTTTTCGCGTTTCATGGAGCTGGCGCTGTATGCGCCCCGGCTCGGCTACTACAGCGGCGGCGCGGCCAAGCTGGGGGCCAGCGGCGATTTTACGACCGCGCCCGAGATCACGTCGCTGTTCGGGGCGGCGCTGGCGCGCGCGGCAGCCGCTATTATCGCCCAAAGCGCGCCCAACATCATCGAATTCGGCGCCGGCACCGGCAAGCTGGCGCGCGACGTGCTTACCGCCCTGCTTGATGCGGGCGTGCAGGTCGAGCGCTACACCATCATCGAACTGTCGGGAGAGTTGCGCGCGCGCCAGCAGGAAGCCTTAAAGGATTTTCCACAGGTGGAGTGGCGCGACGGTTTCCCCGAGTCGTTCAATGGCGTGGTCCTGGCCAACGAGGTGCTGGATGCCATGCCGGTCGAGCTGGTGCTGAAAACGGCAGATGGCTGGCGCCGCCAGATGGTGACGGTCGAGGACGGGCGCTTCGCCTACGTGCAGGCGGACCTCGACGCCGCGCTGGCCGCCCAGCTGGCGCGCCAGGTTCCCGATGCCCACTTGCTGCCCGAGGGCTATCTGACCGAACTGCACCCGGTCGCCTGCGGCTTCATGGGCTCGCTGGCCAGCATGTTCGCGGACGGCAAGGGCGCCGCCATCCTGCTTGATTACGGCTTCCCGGCGCACGAATTCTATGTCGACCAGCGCAGTGGCGGCACCCTGATGTGCCATTACCGCCACCATTCGCACCCGGAACCCTTCTTCCTGCCGGGTTTACAAGACATCACGGCCCACGTCGATTTCACGGCGATGGCGCTGGCGGCGCAGGATGCAGGGCTGCCGGTGCTGGCGTACACGAACCAGTCCGGTTTCCTGCTCGCCTGCGGCATCGCTGACCTGCTATTACGTACGGATCCCGACGATGCCGTGCGTTATTTGCCACAGTCGAAAGCGGTGCACAAACTCGTGGCGCCGAGCGAAATGGGAGAATTGTTCAAGGTACTGGTTGTCGGCAAGGGGGTAGAACTGCCGGATGCAATCGTGCGGGCCGATCGCAGCCGCCGTCTCTAGAATGATGGCAACTTGCGCTGGGGATACAAACCCGGCTATTCTGTACCGGTTGGACAGGTCGACCAGACTGCAGACATCGGCTGGCCGCCCGGCCAGCCTCCGGGACCGCTGAAATCCCCACCAGAACCCGCACCATGGCCAAGATTCACACGCATTACGACAACCTGAAGGTGGCGCGCGGCGCGCCGCAGGAAGTCGTGCGTGCGGCCTACAAGGCGCTCAGCCAGAAATACCATCCCGACAAGAACCAGGGCGACGAAAAGGCCGCCCGCATCATGGCGATTGTCAACACCGCCTACAACACCCTGTCCGACCCCGTGCGCCGCAAGGAGCACGACGAGTGGATCGCGGCCGAGGAATGGGAAGTCGAGTGGCTCGAGAGCAGCGGCGAGGAGACGCCCCGTGCGCGCGGCGACAACTGGGAATCGCCGCCGCCGCCGCGTCGTCATCGGCGCCTGCTGCGCGAACCGCGCTGGTGGCTCGGCCTGCTTGGCGGTGCGGCGCTGGGCGGCCTGTGCGTCCTGCTGCTGGTGCAGCAGCCGCGCTTGCTGCCGACCGCGCTCGCGTTTTCCGGCAAGCCCGAGCAGCCCGCCGCGGCGACCTCGGTTCCCGGCCCCGACCCGGACGCCTGGGCCATGCCGGCCGGGGCGAAAACGCCGCCTGCCGTCGTAAAAGCCCTGGCCGTGACCCAGCTGATGGTGCCGGCACGCCAGCCCGAGTGCGATACCGATCTGGCCACCCCGTCCGCGCCGAACGGCGAGTCCTGGCCGGAGCAGTCCGGCTATATCCCTGGCTACCCGCTGGGCAATAGCGGGCGCGAAATGACGGTCGTGGTGGACAACAGCGCCAACGCGACACCCGTGTTCGTCAAAATCTACGACCTCGAACGCCACGCGAACGTGCGCCACGCCTATGTGCTGGGCAACGGCACGCTGACCATCGATGGCCTTGCCGCCGGCAAGTACGAGGTGCGCTACCAGAACGTGGTTGGCAATGCCGCGCGCGCCGATTGCGCCAACCGGGCGGCCCGGCGCGCGGACGCGGGGTTTTAAACCGGAGGCGGACGTGGGGCTGTTGCCTGCCTTGTCCGTGGTGTTTTGAATCCGCGTGGGCACGAGTACCCACCCTACGGTCGACCGTAGTGGCGAGCTCAAGCGAAACCCGGACCAGCTAAGGTTTCCCGGAGGGGAGGCACTCCGTGCCCACGCGGATTTCGCACACCGATAACGCCACGCCGACGGGCTTCGCGGCCTGGGCCAACCCACGCACGGTCAACTTTCAAGTCTGAATTCTCACCAACTGTTGCTTTTTCCCACCTGCAACCCGCTTTTCCGCAAGCCACCACCCAATTCAGTTAATTTGTTCCCCCGCCGTAATATACTCATCCGGCAGCGGCCAGCGTAGCCGCACCTGCCGCCGGCCCAATGGAAACACGCCATGAACGAATTAGACGGCCTCACTGCACTGCTCATCGAGCCCCACTCCGGCATGCGGGCCAACATCCACAGCATGCTCAACATGTGCGGCCTGACCCGCATCGAGCACGCCAGCAGCGCCAATCAGGCCGTCAAGCAACTGACGCTGCGCAGCTTCGACCTGGTGCTCTGCGAATACGACCTGGAAGGCGGCCAGGATGGCCAGCAGCTGCTCGAGGATTTACGTCACCACAAACTTGTGTCGCTGGCGACGATGTTCTTCATGGTCACGGCCGAGGGCGACTACGGCAAGGTCGTCAGCGCGGCCGAACTGGCCCCGACCGACTACATCCTGAAACCGTTTACGGCCGACCGCCTGCTCGAGCGCGTCGCGCGCGCGCTGGACAAGAGAAACGTCTTCCTGCCCGTGTACCGCCTGATGGAGGCGGGCGCCCAGCACGAGGCGATCGAAGCCTGCATCGCAGGAGAAACGGCGCACCCGCGCCATGCCGTCGACTTCCTGCGCCTGCGCGCCGAGCTGCACCTGTTTTTGGGAGAGACCGCCCAGGCCGAACCCATCTACCGCCAGCTTGCCGCAAGCCGTGCCATCGCCTGGGCGCGCCTGGGATTGGCCAAGACCCTGTACCTGCGCGAACAGTACGAGGAAGCGGGCAGCCTGTTGACCGACCTGGTGCAGACCAACACGAATTTCGTCGACGCCTACGACTGGCTGGCGCGCACCCACACGGCGATGGGCGAACTGGATAAATCGCAGGAAGTGCTGGGGCGCGCGGTGGCCGTTTCTCCCCACGCCGTGCGGCGCCTGCGCACCCTGGGCGAAGTCGCCTTCGAGGCGGGCGACGACGACACCGCCGAAAAGGTGCTGAAACAGGTGGTCGCCAAAGCAAAATATTCGGAATTCCGCGACCCCGAAGACCACGTCAAACTGGTGCGCACCCTGGTGCGCAAGGGCGATCCGGTGGCGGCCGCCTCGGTGATCCGCGACCTCGACCGCTCGATGGGCGGCAAAAGCCACGCCGACGCTTGCAGCGCGATCTCGTCGGCGCTGCTGCACGAGTACACCGGCAACGAAGAGCGCCTGCTGGAATCCCTGAATGCCGCGGTGGCGGCCAGCAGCGACTTGCCGGGCATGTCGGCCGACCTGAAACTCGAACTCGCGCGCAGCTGCCTGGCGCACGACATGGCCGAGGGCGCGACCAGCCTCGTGCGCGACGTCATGCGCAATGCGGCCGACGCCACCGCGATGGACCGGGCGATGAGCGTCATGGCCCAGGCCGGCCACGCGGAACTGGGTACGGTACTGGCCCAGGAAACGCGCCAGCACGTGGTCGACCTGGTCGCCGGCGGCGCCGAGCGCGCGCGCAGCGGAGATTACGCGGGCGCCGTCACCCTGATGCAGGAAGCGGCGCAGCGCATGCCGGGCAACTCGCAAGTGGCGTTCAATGCCGCGCTGGCGCTGCTGCGCTGCCTGGAACACACCGGCTGGGACGACAAGCTCGGCCTGCAGGCCCTGAGCCAGATGGCCGCCGTGCGCCGCCTCGATCCGCGCAACCCGAAGCTGGCCGCGCTCACGGCGCTGCACCAGACGGTCCTCAAAAAATACAAGAAGTCCCACAAATAAATTGGCGCACGCGCCCGGAAAGCCAGGTTAATACCAGATGTCAGAAGCAAGGACAGTAGCAACAGCGGCGGGAGCGCAGCCGCTCGACGAAGGCGCAGCCCGCCGCGTGCGTGCGGGATTGATGCAAAAAGTGAATGGCGACGAAGAGATGTTCGCCCTCGGCGGCTCGATCGCCAGGGTGATCGAACTGGTCGATTCCGACGAGCCGGGCCCGCACGATCTCGCCTATTTCGTCCTGTCCGACGTGGCACTGACCCAGCGCATCCTGCGCCTGTCGAACACGGTCCGCTACCGCACGGTCTCCGGCACGGCCGTCACCACCGTCTCGCGCGCGATTGCGCTGCTCGGTTTCGACAACGTGAAAACCACCGCGCTGGCGATGCTGCTGGTCGACACCCTCGACAACGGCGCCCATGCCGGCAGCGTGCGCGTGGAGCTGGAGGCGGCCCTGTGCGCCAGCCTGGTCGGGCGCGAGATGGCGAAGCTGTCGTTCTACCAGGGCGCCGAGGAAGCGGCGATCGGCGCGCTG
Source organism: Telluria sp. AIW5 (assembly GCF_056680575.1). Classification (NCBI taxonomy): domain Bacteria; kingdom Pseudomonadati; phylum Pseudomonadota; class Betaproteobacteria; order Burkholderiales; family Oxalobacteraceae; genus Telluria; species Telluria sp. AIW5. The sequence continues at coordinate 1,132,495 of NZ_CM155289.1, forward strand.
TTCAAGAACCTGGGCGCCTTGCTGGTGGCATCGCACGAGCACGCGCGCTACCGCGAAATCAAGCAGCTGACGGCCGGTGGCAAGCACACGCCGGCGCAAGCCTCGCAGATGATCCTCGGTTGCAGCTACGACACCTTGTCGGCGGCGGTGCTGGCCGAGTGGAAAATCCCGGACGTGATCGTGCGCGCCCAGGCCACGCTGCCCTCCAGCCTCTTGAAAACGGCCGCCAGCCGCGCCGAATGGATGCGCCAGGTCGCTTCGTTCAGCCTGGAGGTGGCAAGCCTGCTGGGCCGCAGCGACGACCCGGCCGGCATGCCGGAAGCGCGCGCGCTGCTGGCGCGCTACGGCGCCGCCTTCGAACTCGACGAGAAAGGGCTGGAGCGCCTGTTCACGAATGTCGCCGAAGGTATGCAGGGCCTCATGGAAAGCATGAATTTGCAGCCGCTCCCGAAGCCCGAACCGGAACCAGGGGAGGGCCTGCCCGACGTGCTGGTGCTGGCCACGCTGGACGCCGGCGAAGACGAGGAGGGCGCTTATCCGAGCGGCAAACCGAAGAACGCGCGCGAGCTGCTGCTGGCCGGGGTGCAGGACGTGACCCAGTTGCGCGCCGGCGGCAAGGCGCGCGTCAACGACGTCATCCTGGCCGTGCTCGAAACGCTGTACCGGGCGCTCGGCTTCAGGTTCGCCACCGTCTGTTTAAAGGATGCGCGCGCCGGGCAGTACCGCGCCCGCGTCTCGTTCGGGCCGGAACAGGCGCGGGTGCAGGCCGGGTTCGCATTCCCGGTGCCGGCCGGCGGCGCGCGCGACGTGTTCGCCCTCGCCATGGAGAACGACGCCGACCTGATGATTTCGGATGCGGCCAGCATTAAAATCCGCGAACTGCTGCCGTCCTGGCACCGCGCCCTGCTGCCGGACGCGAAGAGTTTTATTGTGCTGCCGCTGGTGGTGGGCAAGGCGCAGCTGGGATTTTTCTATGCCGACCGCGCGCACGGTGCGCCGGAAGGCGTGCCGCCGGATGAGACGGCGATGATCCGCGCCCTCAAGCGTCAGGTACTGGCTGCACTTGCCGCCGGATGAATTCGCGGAATTCCTGCGCCGGCATCGGCCGCGCGAACAGGTAACCCTGCGCCTCGTCGCCGTGCTTGTCGCGTAAAAAGCCCCATTGCGCGTGGGTTTCGACCCCTTCGGCGACCACTGTCAATCCGAGCGAATGGGCGAGGCCGATGGTGGCGGCGACGATCACCGCATCGTTCGGATTGTGCTCGATATCTTTCACAAAACCGCGGTCGATCTTGATGCGGTCGATCGCGAACAGTTTTAGATACGCCAGCGACGAATAACCGGTGCCGAAATCGTCGATCGCCAGTTTGAAGCCGCGCGTGCGCAGCTGGCGCAGCAGCTGGCGCGTCGCTTCCGGGTCGCGCATCGCGGCCGTTTCCGTGATCTCCAGTTCCATCAGCGCCGGGTCGATCCCGTAATGCGCCACCAGCTCGTCCAGGCGCGCCAGCAGCGTGCCGCCCGAGAACTGGCGCGCCGACAGGTTCACGGCCAGGCGCAAGTCTTCCAGTCCCTCGCGCTGCCATTGCGCCAACAAGGCCATCGTCTGGGCCAGCACCCAGTCGCCGAGCGGCACGATCATCCCGCTTTCCTCGGCCACTGGAATAAAACGGCTCGGTTCGACGCTGCCCAGTTCCTGGTCGTTCCAGCGCAGCAGCACCTCGGCGCCGATCACGCGGCCGGTGTCGAGTTCGACTTGCGCCTGCAAATACAGCTCGAAGCCCTCGGCATGCAGCGCGCCCCACATGCGGTTTTCCAGCAGCAGGTGCTCGTGGGTGGCCGCGTTCATCTCGGGCGAGAAAAACTGGAAATTGCCGCGTCCCTCGCGCTTGGCCACGTACATCGCCATGTCGGCGTGGCGGATCAGGGTGGCGGCGTCTTCGCCATCGTCCGGGAACAGCGCCACGCCGACGCTGCAGCCGCTGTGGGCGGTGGCGCCATTGAGCTGATAGGGCTGCGACAGCGACTCGACCACGCGCACCGCGACGCTGGTGACGCTGTCCGGCGTGAGCGGGCCGGCCAGCACGATGATGAATTCGTCGCCGCCCAGGCGCGCCAGCGTGTCGACTTCGCGCAGCAGGTCCTTCATGCGCTCGGCCGCGCCGACGAGCAGCTTGTCGCCGGCCGCGTGGCCGAGCGAATCGTTGATCTTTTTAAAATGGTCGAGGTCGATGAACAGCACCGCCGCCGGCTCGCCGTGGCGGCGCGCGCTGGCCAGTTGCTGCTCGAGGCGCACGTTCAGCGCAAAGCGGTTTTCCAGGCCGGTGAGGGCGTCGTGGTGGGCCAGCCGGTAGATGCGCTCCTGCGCGCGCTGCTGCTCCGTCAGGTCGCGCAGGATGCAGACGAAAATCGCCTCCCGCCCCATCAGCACCGGCGCCACCGAGATCGACAGCGGCACCGCCTCGCCGCGCGCATTGCGGCCCGCGAGCACGCATTCCTCGGGCGGCGCCGTGGCCAGGCGCGCCAGTTCCGCGCCCGCGTCGCGCCCGGGACCGGTGGCACCGGTGGGAACGAGCGCACTGAAGGACAGGCCGTTCAGGTGCGGCGGCGGGTAGCCGAACAGGCGCGCGGTGGCGGCGTTGGCCGATACCAGGATGCCGTGGGCGTCGACCGTGATGATGGCGTCGGCCGCATTGTCGAGGACCGCCTCGAGCCGCGCTTCGCGGTCGCGCAGGCGCGCCGTGCGGTCGGCCACCTGCTCCTCGATCACGGCGCGCTCGCCGCTGATGAGCAGCATCAGCGCGCCCAGCAGCCCGGTCATCAGCAAGCCGGCCGAGAGCACCATCCAGCTGCCGGCGCCGGTCTCGGCGGCCATGTAGTCGGCCGTCGGCCGGAAGCTGAGCTGGTAGCTGCGCCCTGCGAACGACAGGCCGACCCGGTAATCGTCGCGCTGCGGCTGGCCCAGGCTGCCCGCCACCGGCAGCGCGGCGCCGTCGGTGACGTCGATCATGGCCGCTCTGAAACCGCCGAAGCCCGAGCGCACGATCGCCTGCTGCAGCAGCTGCTGGGCATTGAGCACGAAGATCACCACCCCGGCCGGCGGCCCCTCTCCCTCGCCAACGGCGCGCAGCAGGCTGATACCGAGTCCGGGTGCGGACAGCAGCGCGAAGGGTTCGGACGCGACCGGCCTGCGCGACGCCGTGGCCCGGGCGGCCACGCTGGCGCGCCCGGGCGCGGCCAGGAAGTCGACCCCGCGGATGAAGTTGTTCGCCGACGGCCAGATGTAGAGCACCGGCAGGTAGGCCTCGCGCTCGCCGGCCGGCACCAGGCGCCGCGCCTCGTCCATGTCGGAAATGCCCTTGAAGTGCGGGTCGACCGTGCGCCGCACCCAGTCCTCGAAGCCGGCGCGCTCGGCGGCGGTCACCGGCACCGCCCAGTTCACGCCCTGGATCTCCGGTCGGCCATCGGCATAGCCGTCGGCGATGCGCAGGAACTTGTCGCGCGCGAGGATGTGCTCGGTGTCGGCCAGCGTACGGGCAAAGGTGCCGACAAAGCGCACGTGCTCGTTGAACTCGGCCTGCAGCATGTCGGCCGTCTGCTGCGCCTTCAAACGGTAGGGCTGCAGGTGCTGCTCGTGCTCCCAGCCGAGAGACAGGCGGTAGATCGTGACCACGGCGGTGCTCGCCACCAGCAGCGGCACGGCCACCAGCGCCGCGCGCCGGCGCCACAGCCGGCGTGGCGAGCCGCAGACGATCCAGCACAGGGGCGCGGCCAGCAGCACGCCAAGGGTGTCGCCCGCCCACCAGGCAAACCAGAAGCGCAGCTGCGCGACTTCCTCGAAAGCACCCAGCCAGTACAGCGAGGGTACCGACACGGTGGCGCTGGCCAGGCAGACGATGGGCGTGAGCAGCAGGAAAGCCAGCACGTCGTGGCCGGAGTCGATGGCCGGGCGCATGTGGCGGCGGAACAGGCGCGCCCCGAGCCAGGCCTGCAGGGTCGCGCCGACGGCGGCGCCCAGGGTCGCCAGCAGGGCGCTCGATTCGGACAGCGCCGGATTGGTGGCGTGCAGGGGAAAGGCGGCCAGGCCGGCGCCGAGGGCGACCGCCGGCAGCACGCGCATGCCGCCCGCGGTGGCCATGGCCAGGCCGATCCCGGCCGGCGGGAACAGCGGCAGCGCATACCCGGCCGGCAAGGACAGCCAGTTGTTCAGCAATCGCATGGCCAGATAGGCCGCGACGATCGACAGGCCGGCAATGAGGATCTGCGGCCAGCTCCAACGGGGGTAGTGGGGCGCCTTGCTGTCCATGTGCGAGAGTCTTTACATGCCTGAGGCATACAGTACTCCAGCACACGGCCGTGCGGCGCGCCGCTCGTACGGCAACCGGCGTAAAAAAGAACCTTGCAGATTCCTACCCCTAACGGTTACAATCACGCCCCGAAGCAACGCTGCTATTTGAGCCAGGTAAGTGTAGTTGGTACAAATAGTTGACAGCATGTTGAGCTTGCTTCATACTCTGCGGTTCTTCGCGGTGGGGTGGCCGAGTGGTTAAAGGCAGCAGACTGTAAATCTGCCCTCTCTGAGTACGCTGGTTCGAATCCAGCCCCCACCACCAAATGAAGAAGTCGTGAAGTCGAATTGAAGTTGTACCTCGCGGGTGTAGCTCAATGGTAGAGCAGAAGCCTTCCAAGCTTACGACGAGGGTTCGATTCCCTTCACCCGCTCCAGTAAATTGTGCCGCAGCTTGTGCGGTGCAAACATCAGCCCTTTTAGCTCAGTGGTAGAGCACTCCCTTGGTAAGGGAGAGGCCACGTGTTCAATCCACGTAAAGGGCACCAGAATTTAAGCACGGCAGTCCGCAGCATTGTCCGTCAGGTGTGCCTGGTAATTCTCAAAATATCGTTAGGAGTCTCAAATGGCAAAAGGTAAATTCGAGCGGACCAAGCCGCACGTCAACGTCGGTACCATCGGACACGTTGACCACGGCAAGACCACGCTGACCGCAGCAATCGCTACCGTCCTGTCGAAGAAATTCGGCGGCGAAGCTAAAGCATACGACCAGATCGATGCAGCTCCGGAAGAGAAGGCACGCGGCATCACCATCAACACCGCGCACGTCGAGTACGAGACCGAAAACCGTCACTACGCACACGTTGACTGCCCAGGCCACGCCGACTACATCAAGAACATGATTACCGGTGCTGCGCAGATGGACGGCGCGATCCTGGTGTGCTCGGCCGCCGACGGCCCAATGCCACAGACCCGCGAGCACATCCTGCTGGCGCGTCAGGTTGGCGTTCCGTACATCATCGTGTTCCTGAACAAGTGCGACCTGGTCGACGACGAAGAGCTGCTGGAACTGGTCGAAATGGAAGTGCGTGAGTTGCTTTCGAAGTACGAGTTCCCAGGCGACGACCTGCCAATCATCAAGGGTTCGGCACGTATGGCCCTCGAAGGCAAACCAGGTCCAATGGGCGAAGACTGCATCATCGCGCTGGCAAATGCCCTCGACACCTACATCCCGACGCCAGAGCGCGCTGTTGACGGCGCCTTCCTGATGCCAGTGGAAGACGTGTTCTCGATCTCGGGTCGCGGCACCGTCGTTACCGGTCGCGTTGAGCGCGGTATCGTCAAGGTCGGCGAAGAAATCGAAATCGTCGGCATCATCGACACCGTCAAGACGACTTGCACCGGCGTGGAAATGTTCCGCAAGCTGCTGGACCAGGGTCAAGCTGGCGACAACGTCGGCCTGCTGCTGCGCGGCACCAAGCGTGAAGATGTCCAGCGTGGTCAGGTCCTGGCAAAGCCAGGTTCGATCAAGCCGCACAACCACTTCACCGGCGAGATCTACGTTCTGTCGAAAGATGAAGGCGGCCGTCACACCCCGTTCTTCAACAACTACCGTCCGCAGTTCTACTTCCGTACCACCGACGTGACCGGCTCGATCGAGCTGCCAGCGGACAAGGAAATGGTCATGCCAGGCGATAACGTGTCGATCACCGTCAAGCTGATCAACCCGATCGCGATGGAAGAAGGCCTGCGCTTCGCAATCCGCGAAGGCGGTCGTACCGTCGGCGCCGGCGTGGTTGCAAAAATCATTGCCTAAGCAATAAGCAGTGTGTAGGTCCGAAGAGGTGGCGCCAACCACCTCTTCAAAAACATTCTCCGGCATGCGCGTGTATGCTGTAGAATGCGCGATTCAGCTGAAGTCTTCGTAGGGGTGTAGCTCAATTGGCAGAGCGTCGGTCTCCAAAACCGAAGGTCGCGGGTTCGATTCCCTCCGCCCCTGCCACCGAATTCTGGTGCGCAGCACCGAAAGTAAAGAAGAATGTCTAATCAATCCGTGCAAACCGTTAGCACCTCGAATGACAAGTTTAAGGTGATCCTGGCGGTGGTTGCCGCGATTGCAGGCGTAATCGGGTTCTTTTACCTGAAAGGCCAGAACAAACCAGCCTTGGTCGCCGGCGGCGCCCTCTTGGCTGGTTTAGTTTTTGCTCTCCTGCTTTTGTGGGCTTCCACTACCGGTCGTGAGTTCCTGAACTTCGCCAAAGAGTCCGTTCGCGAAACCAAGAAAGTCGTCTGGCCGACCCGCAAGGAAGCAACCACGATCACGATGATCGTCTTTGCCTTCGTGGTCGTCATGGCGATCTTCCTGTGGGGCACGGATAAGCTGTTGGAATTCCTGCTGTACGACCTGATCCTGGGGTGGAAACAATAATGAACGAAAATGTGCAAGACAATGCGCCGGACGAAGTTCCGGCGTCTGACGCTGGCGATTTGACTCCGGACGCGCCGCAGGGCGCCGCCCCCGTGAGCGTCCCGGTCAGCAACAAGCGCTGGTACGTCGTTCATGTCTACTCGGGTATGGAAAAGAGCGTCATGCGCGCCCTGACCGAGCGCATCGAGCGCGGCGGCATGAGCGAGCAGTTCGGCCAGATCCTGGTCCCGACCGAAGAAGTCGTGGAAGTCAAGAACGGCACCAAATCGGTGACCGAGCGCCGCTTCTTCCCTGGCTACGTGCTGGTCGAGATGGAGATGACCGACGAGACCTGGCACCTGGTCAAGAACACCAGCAAGGTCACCGGTTTCATCGGCGGCAAATCGAACAAGCCAACCCCGATTCCAGCGCGCGAGATCGACAAGATCATGCAGCAGGTCCAGGAAGGCGTCGAGAAGCCACGGCCGAAAGTGCTGTACGAAGTGGGCGAGCAGGTCCGGATCAAGGAGGGCCCGTTCACCGACTTCAACGGCAACGTCGAGGAAGTGAATTACGAAAAATCGAAGGTGCGTGTGACTGTCACCATCTTCGGCCGCGCAACTCCGGTGGAACTGGAGTTCGGGCAGGTAGAAAAAGTTTAAACGCAATAATCGGAGCGTCGCAGCAGCAAGGCGGAATCCGGTAAGAGGAGCCCCGCCGAGCGAGTAGTCGCGGTGGGGCGCTACTACTCAAAGCCAATTAGGAGCCACTCATGGCAAAGAAGATTATTGGTTTTATCAAGCTGCAAGTTGCAGCTGGTAAAGCAAACCCATCCCCACCGATCGGCCCAGCACTGGGTCAGCGCGGCCTGAACATCATGGAATTCTGCAAGGCGTTCAACGCCCAGACCCAGGGTCTCGAGCCAGGCATGCCGATCCCGGTCGTGATCACCGCGTTCGCCGACAAGTCCTTCACCTTCGTGATGAAGACGCCTCCGGCAACCTACCTGATCAAGAAAGCTGCCGGCATCACCAAAGGTTCGCCGAAGCCACATACCGACAAGGTTGGCACGCTGAGCCGCGCCCAGGCTGAAGAGATCGCAAAAACCAAGCAGCCGGACCTGACCGCCGCCGACATGGACGCCGCAGTGCGTATCATCGCCGGCTCGGCACGTTCGATGGGCATCACGGTGGAGGGTGTGTAATGGCTAAGATTTCCAAGCGCGTCAAAGAAATGAAAGCGAAAGTCGACCGTAACAAGGTCTACGCCTTCGACAACGCAGTATCGCTGGTCAAGGAATTCGCCACCGCCAAGTTCAACGAGTCGATCGACGTGTCGATCCAGTTGGGCGTGGATCCGAAGAAGTCGGACCAGGTCGTTCGCGGTTCGGTCGTCCTGCCAGCAGGCACCGGCAAGACCGTGCGCGTCGCTGTCTTCGCTTCGGGCGACAAGGCTGAAGCTGCCAAAGCAGCCGGCGCCGACATCGTCGGCATGGAAGACCTGGCTGAGATGGTTAAAGCCGGCAACATGCCGTTCGACATCGTCATCGCTTCGCCAGACACCATGCGTATCGTCGGTACCCTGGGCCAGATCCTGGGCCCACGCGGCCTGATGCCTAACCCGAAGGTCGGCACCGTCACCCCTGACGTCGCTACCGCGGTGAAGAACGCCAAAGCCGGTCAGGTCCAGTACCGTACCGACAAGGCAGGTATCATCCACGCAACGATCGGCCGCAAGTCGTTCGCTGACGCCGACCTGCAAGCCAACCTGGCTGCACTGCTCGACGCGCTGAACAAGGCCAAGCCGGCCACTTCGAAGGGCGTGTACCTGCGCAAGGTCGCGATCTCGTCGACGATGGGCGCGGGCGTCCGTGTCGATCACGCTTCGATCGCCGCTGCTTAAGCATTAAAAGAATCAAGTCCCCGCAAAACACCAGCGGGGCGCATCTTTGGGCTGTCGGAGCAAGAACACCGCTCCGGCAGGCAATCAAAGACCGTTGGGCCGGGAGCAGTGGGTGGGCACCTGGTTAATACATCACCCAACGCAGATGGTGTACCCGAACAAGTTTTGTAGTCCATGCTGCGTGAATTCATCCGCGTTAGTTTGACTTCTTAACTTCGGACGCCGTGTTCGAACCGATGCGAACGCTTTTGTTCGCATTAATTAAGGAGATTGACCGTGGGTCTTAATCTGAATGACAAAAAGGCCGTCGTCGAAGAAGTGAGCGCGAAAGTAGCATCCGCGCAAACGATCGTCGTGGCCGAGTACCGTGGCATCCAGGTTAGTCACTTGACGAAACTCCGTGCAACCGCACGTGCCCAGGGTGTGTACCTGCGTGTTCTGAAGAACACGCTGGCGCGCCGCTCTGTCGAAGGCACGCAGTTTGCCCAACTGGCTGACGCCATGACCGGTCCGCTGATCTATTCGATCTCGGACGACGCCGTTGCAGCAGCGAAAGTCATCAACGACTTCGCCAAAACCAACGACAAACTGGTCGTGAAAGCCGGTAACTACGCAGGTAAGCCGCTCGACGTAGCTGGTGTTACCGCGTTGGCAAGCATCCCATCCCGTGAAGTCCTCATCGCGCAGCTGTTGGGCGTGATGCTGGCTCCGGTGTCGGGCTTTGCACGTGGCTTGGCTGCCCTGGCAGCGAAAAAAGGCGAAGGTTCGGAAGCTGCTCCTGCAGCCGAAGAAACCGCTGCAGCGTAAGCGCAGCCCTTTTTTCTCAAGTAACTGATCTGTACTACAAACACACACAAATCTGGAGTTTCAAATGGCAATTAGCAAAGACGATATCCTGAACGCAGTGAGCGAAATGTCCGTCATGGACCTGAACGACCTGGTCAAGGCATTCGAAGAGAAGTTCGGCGTGTCGGCAGCTGCAATGGCAGCACCGGCAGCTGGCGGCGGCGCTACTGCTGCTGCTGCTGAAGAGCAGACCGAGTTCAACGTCGTTCTGACCGAAATCGGCGCGAACAAAGTCGGCGTCATCAAAGCCGTCCGCGAAATCACCGGTCTGGGCCTGAAAGAAGCCAAGGACGTGGTCGACGGTGCACCAAAGACCGTCAAGGAAGCCATGCCTAAAGCTGACGCTGAAGCCGCCAAGAAGAAGCTGGAAGATGCAGGCGCCAAGGCAGAACTGAAGTAATCAAAAGCAATGGGCATCGCAAGGTGCCCAAAGCCTGAGTCAAAGCTTGCAAGCCCCGTCGGAAGGCGGTGCTGCGGCTTTGGCTCTTTTGTCGTCCCTACGGCAAACGTAATTCCTGGCACGACCGCGGTACCGCAAGAACGCATCACCGCAGCAATGTAGCACAGCAGTCGCTAGTCCTTTTCATCTGATGGAACAGCAAGAGACTTGAGGCCTTGTATGTGGTCGCTCCACCACTGGCAATCTCTGAATTCTCATCCTTTCTGTCACTCACGGAGTGTCCATGCACTACTCATTTACTGAGAAGAAACGCATTCGCAAGTCGTTCGCGAAGCGCGCCAACGTTCACAACGTTCCATATCTTCTGGCTACCCAGCTTGAATCCTACGAGAATTTCCTGCAGGCGGATGCTGGTCCATCCGTCCGCAAGAACGAAGGCCTGCAGTCGGCTTTCAGCTCGATCTTCCCGATCGTGTCGCACAACGGCTTCGCACGTCTCGAATTCCTGTCCTACGTGCTGGGCGACCCCGCGTTTGACGTCAAGGAATGCCAACAGCGTGGCCTGACCTTCGCTTCCCCGCTGCGCGCCAAGGTGCGTCTGGTGATCCTGGACAAGGAATCGCCAACCAAGCCGGTCGTCAAGGAAATGAAAGAGCAGGAAGTGTACATGGGCGAATTGCCGCTCATGACCGCCAACGGTTCCTTCGTCATCAACGGCACCGAGCGCGTCATCGTCTCGCAGCTGCACCGTTCCCCGGGCGTGTTCTTCGAGCACGACCGCGGCAAGACGCACTCGTCGGGCAAGCTGCTGTTCTCGGCACGCATCATTCCTTACCGCGGCTCGTGGCTGGACTTCGAGTTCGACCCGAAGGACATCCTGTTCTTCCGCGTCGACCGCCGCCGCAAGATGCCGGTCACGATCCTGCTCAAAGCCATTGGCATGACGCCGGAACAGATTCTGGCGAACTTCTTCGTGTTCGACAACTTCAACCTGCGCTCGGAAGGCGGGGAAATCGAATTCGTGGCCGAGCGCCTGCGCGGCGAAGTTGCGCGCTTCGACATCGTCGATCCGAAGACCGGCAAGACCATCGTCACCAAGGACAAGCGCATCAATGCCAAGCATGTGCGCGACATCGAAGCGGCCGGCATCAAGGCTATTTCGGTTCCTGAAGACTACCTGATCGGCCGCATCGTCGCCCGCAACATCGTCGACGCCGACACCGGCGAGATCATCGCCTCGGCCAACGACGAGCTGACCGACGAGCTGCTGGGCAAACTGCGCGACGCCGACGTCGACGCGATCCAGACCCTGTACACGAACGACCTCGACCAGGGCGGTTACATCTCGCAAACCCTGCGTACCGACGACACCGCCGACCAGATGGCCGCGCGCGTGGCGATCTACCGCATGATGCGTCCTGGCGAACCGCCAACCGAAGAGTCGGTCGAGGCCCTGTTCAACGGCCTGTTCTACAGCCCTGAGCGCTACGACCTGTCGGCTGTCGGCCGCATGAAGTTCAACCGCCGTATCGGCCGCGACGAACTCGTCGGCGCCATGACGCTGTCGAACGAAGACATCCTGGCCGTGATCAAGATCCTGGTTGAGCTGCGCAATGGCCGCGGCGAAGTCGACGACATCGATCACCTGGGTAACCGTCGCGTGCGTTGCGTGGGCGAACTGGCCGAAAACCAGTTCCGCGCCGGCCTCGTGCGTGTCGAGCGTGCAGTCAAGGAACGCCTCGGCCAGGCCGAAGCGGACAACCTGATGCCGCATGACCTGATCAACAGCAAGCCGATCTCGGCCGCGATCCGCGAATTCTTCGGTTCGTCCCAGCTGTCGCAGTTCATGGACCAGACCAACCCGCTGTCGGAAATCACGCACAAGCGTCGTGTTTCCGCACTGGGACCGGGCGGTTTGACCCGCGAACGCGCCGGCTTCGAGGTGCGCGACGTGCACCCGACCCACTACGGCCGCGTCTGCCCGATCGAAACGCCTGAAGGCCCGAACATCGGCCTGATCAACTCGCTGGCCCTGTACGCCCGCCTGAACGAATACGGCTTCCTGGAAACCCCGTACCGCAAGGTCGAAGGTTCGAAGGTCACCGACAAGATCGATTACCTGTCCGCCATCGAAGAAGGCCGCTACATCATCGCCCAGGCGAATGCAGCGATCAACGAAGAAGGCCAGCTGGTCGACGAACTGGTCTCGGCACGTGAAGCCGGCGAAACGATCCTGGTCTCGCCAGAGCGCATCCAGTACATGGACGTGGCGCCTGGCCAGATCGTCTCGGTCGCAGCGTCGCTGATTCCGTTCCTCGAGCACGATGACGCGAACCGTGCACTGATGGGCGCGAACATGCAGCGCCAGGCCGTGCCTTGCCTGCGTCCTGAAAAGGCGCTGGTCGGTACCGGTATCGAGCGTACCGTCGCGGTCGACTCGGGCACCACCGTGCAGGCTGTGCGTGGCGGCGTCGTCGATTACATCGACGCGGGCCGTGTGGTTATTCGTGTCAACGACGACGAAGCCCTTGCCGGCGAAGTCGGTGTCGACATCTACAACCTGATCAAGTACACCCGTTCGAACCAGAACACCAACATCAACCAGCGTCCGATCGTGCAGGTTGGCGACCGCGTTGCCCGTGGCGACGTGATTGCCGACGGCGCATCGACCGACCTGGGCGAACTGGCCCTGGGCCAGAACATGCTGGTCGCGTTCATGCCGTGGAACGGCCTGAACTTCGAGGACTCGATCCTGATCTCGGAAAACGTCGTCAAGGACGACCGTTACACCTCGATCCACATCGAAGAGCTGTCGGTTGTCGCGCGCGACACCAAGCTCGGCGCGGAAGAAATCACCCGCGACATCTCGAACCTGGCTGAAAACCAGCTGGCGCGCCTGGATGAATCGGGCATCGTCTACATCGGCGCCGAAGTCACCGCCGGCGACGTGCTGGTCGGTAAAGTCACGCCGAAGGGCGAGACGCAACTGACGCCGGAAGAGAAGCTGCTGCGCGCGATCTTCGGCGAAAAAGCGTCGGACGTGAAAGACACCTCGCTGCGCGTGCCTTCGGGCATGGTCGGCACCGTGATCGACGTGCAAGTGTTTACCCGCGAAGGCATCACCCGCGACAAGCGTGCACAGCAGATCATCGACGACGAGCTGAAGCGTTTCCGCCTGGACCTGAACGACCAGATGCGTATCGTGGAGGGCGACGCCTTCCAGCGTCTGGAGCGTATGCTGGTAGGTAAGGTTGTCAACGGCGGCCCTAAGAAGCTGGCGAAAGGTGCGGTTATTACGTCGGAATACCTGGCTGACCTGGACAAGTTCCACTGGTTCGACATCCGTCCAGCCGACGACGAAAGCGCCAACGCACTCGAGGCGATCAAGGAATCGATCAACGAGAAGCGTCACCAGTACGACCTGGCCTTCGAAGAGAAGCGCAAGAAGCTGACGCAAGGCGACGAGCTGCAGCCTGGCGTGCAAAAGATGGTCAAGGTCTACCTGGCCGTCAAGCGCCGCCTGCAGTCGGGCGACAAGATGGCGGGTCGCCACGGTAACAAGGGTGTGGTCTCGCGTATCGTGCCGGTGGAAGACATGCCGTTCATGGCGGACGGCACCCCAGCCGACGTCGTGCTGAACCCGCTGGGCGTTCCGTCGCGTATGAACGTCGGCCAGATCCTCGAAACCCACCTCGGTTGGGCGGCGAAGGGCCTGGGCCTGCGTATCGGCGAAATGCTGCAGAAGCAGGCAGCGGTCGAAGAAGTCCGCGGCTTCCTGGGCCAGGTCTACAACGAGACCGGCAAGAAGGAAGACCTCGACAGCTTCAGCGATGAAGAAATCATGGGCCTGGCCGGCAACCTGAAGAAGGGTGTGCCGTTTGCAACGCCGGTCTTCGACGGCGCGCACGAAACCGAGATCCATCGCATGCTGGACCTGGCTTACCCGGACCAGATTGCCAAGCACCTCGGCATGACGCCTTCGAAGAACCAGGTCACCATGTACGACGGCCGCACCGGCGAAGCGTTCGAGCGCAAGGTCACCGTTGGCTACATGCACATGCTCAAGCTGCACCACCTGGTCGACGACAAGATGCACGCGCGTTCGACCGGTCCGTACTCGCTGGTGACGCAGCAGCCACTGGGCGGTAAAGCCCAGTTCGGCGGCCAGCGCTTCGGTGAGATGGAGGTGTGGGCACTGGAAGCGTACGGCGCATCGTACGTGCTGCAGGAAATGCTGACTGTGAAGTCGGATGACGTGAATGGCCGTACCAAGGTGTACGAGAACCTGGTCAAGGGCGACCACGTGATCGACGCCGGTATGCCTGAATCGTTCAACGTGCTGGTCAAGGAAATCCGCTCGCTGGGTATCGATATCGACCTCGAGCGTAACTAAGAAGGAAAAGGGGAGGGGGAGTCTTTCCCTTTTCCTGAATACCGCTTGGTTTGAGGCGTCTGCGTATCGGCGCCTCGCAATGAAATTTAGTCACCTCTGGAGTGATACATGAAAGCACTGCTCGATCTATTCAAGCAAGTACAGCAAAACGAGAGCTTCGACGCCATCAAGATTGGCCTGGCGTCGCCCGAAAAAATTCGTTCGTGGTCGTTCGGTGAAGTCAAGAAACCCGAGACCATCAACTACCGTACCTTCAAGCCTGAGCGTGACGGCCTGTTCTGCGCCAAGATCTTTGGCCCGATCAAGGATTACGAATGCCTGTGCGGTAAGTACAAGCGCCTGAAGCACCGCGGCGTCATCTGCGAAAAGTGCGGCGTCGAAGTCACGCTCGCCAAAGTGCGCCGTGAACGCATGGGTCACATCGAACTGGCGTCGCCAACCGCGCACATCTGGTTCCTGAAATCGCTGCCGTCGCGCCTGGGCATGGTCCTGGACATGACGCTGCGGGACATCGAACGCGTTCTGTATTTCGAAGCATACGTCGTGACCGATCCTGGCATGACCCCGCTGAAGAAGTGCCAGATCATGTCGGAAGACGATTACGCCGCCAAGTACGAAGAGTACGGCGACGACTTCACCGCCTACATGGGCGCGGAAGGTATCCGTGAACTGCTGCGCTCGATCGACATCCACCGCGATGCCGAAGCCCTGCGCGTGGAACTGAAGGAATCGAAGTCCGAAGCGAAGATCAAGAAATACGCCAAGCGCCTGAAAGTGCTCGAGGCATTCCAGCGTTCGGGCATCAAGCCGGACTGGATGATCATGGAAGTGCTCCCGGTCCTGCCGCCGGAGCTGCGTCCGCTCGTCCCGCTGGACGGCGGCCGTTTCGCGACCTCCGACCTGAACGACCTGTATCGCCGCGTCATCAACCGTAATAACCGCCTGAAGCGCCTGATGGAACTGCGCGCGCCGGAAATCATTACGCGTAACGAAAAGCGCATGCTGCAGGAAGCAGTGGACTCGCTGCTGGACAACGGCCGTCGCGGCAAAGCGATGACCGGCGCCAACAAGCGTCCGCTGAAGTCGCTGGCCGAGATGATCAAGGGTAAGGGCGGTCGTTTCCGTCAGAACTTGCTCGGTAAACGCGTCGACTACTCGGGCCGTTCGGTCATCGTGGTCGGTCCACAGCTGAAACTGCACCAGTGCGGCCTGCCGAAGCTGATGGCCCTGGAACTGTTCAAGCCATTCATCTTCAACAAGCTCGAACTGATGGGTCTGGCTACGACCATCAAGGCGGCGAAGAAGCTGGTCGAGATCCAGGAACCGGTCGTGTGGGACATCCTCGAAGATGTCATCAAAGAACACCCGATCATGCTGAACCGTGCACCAACCCTGCACCGTCTCGGTATCCAGGCGTTCGAGCCGGTCCTGATCGAAGGCAAGGCCATCCAGCTGCACCCACTCGTCTGCGCGGCGTTCAACGCCGACTTCGACGGTGACCAGATGGCTGTCCACGTCCCGCTGTCGATCGAAGCGCAGATGGAAGCGCGTACGCTGATGCTGGCGTCGAACAACATCCTGTTCCCATCGAACGGCGAACCGTCGATCGTGCCGTCCCAGGATATCGTGCTGGGTCTGTACTACGCATCGCGCGAGGCGATCAACGCCAAGGGCGAAGGCATGATGTTCCCGGACGTGTCGGAAGTCATCCGCGCGTACGACAACAAGGAAGTCGAACTGGCGACCCGCATCACCGTGCGTATCGTCGAATACCCACGCGTTGCCGGCAGCGAAGAGTTCGAGCGCACCGTCACGCGTTACGAGACCACCGTCGGCCGCGCGATCCTGTCCGAGATCCTGCCGAAAGGCCTGCCGTTCAGCGTGCTGAACCGCTCGCTGAAGAAGAAGGAAATCTCGAAGCTGATCAACACGTCGTTCCGCAAGTGCGGCCTGCGTGCGACCGTCGTGTTTGCCGACAAGCTGATGCAGTCGGGCTTCCGCCTGGCGACGCGCGCCGGTATCTCGATCGCCGTCGACGACATGAAGATCCCGGACGTCAAGAAGGGCATGATCGCGACCGCCGAAGCGGAAGTGAAGCAGATCGAGCAGCAGTACAGCTCGGGCCTGGTCACCGCCGGCGAGCGTTACAACAAGGTCGTCGACATCTGGGGCAAGACCTCGGACGAAGTCGGCAAGGCCATGATGGACCAGCTGAAAGTCGAGCCGGTCACCCGTCGCGACGGCACCCAAGGCACGCAGGAATCGTTCAACGCCATTTACATGATGGCCGACTCGGGCGCCCGCGGTTCGGCAGCCCAGATTCGCCAGCTGGCCGGTATGCGCGGCCTGATGGCGAAACCGGACGGTTCGATCATTGAAACGCCGATTACGGCGAACTTCCGTGAAGGCCTGAACGTGTTGCAGTACTTCATCTCGACGCACGGCGCCCGTAAGGGTCTGGCCGACACCGCGCTGAAGACCGCAAACTCGGGTTACCTGACCCGCCGCCTGGTCGACGTGACCCAGGACCTGGTGGTGATCGAGGACGACTGCGGTACCAGCAACGGTACGCACATGAAGGCGATGGTCGAAGGTGGTGAAGTCATCGAAGCCCTGCGCGACCGTATCCTCGGCCGCGTGACGGGCCAGGATGTCGTCAATCCCGAGACCCAGGAAACCGTGTACCCGGCCGGCACGCTGCTGGACGAAGACATGGTCGAAGAGATCGAGCGCCTCGGCATCGACGAAGTCAAGGTCCGCACCCCGCTGAACTGCGACACGCGCTACGGCCTGTGCGCACATTGCTACGGACGCGACCTCGGCCGCGGTTCGATGGTCAACAGCGGCGAAGCAGTCGGCGTCGTGGCAGCACAGTCGATCGGTGAGCCGGGTACCCAGCTGACCATGCGTACCTTCCACATCGGTGGTGCGGCATCGCGTGCGGCAGTGGCCTCGTCGGTCGAAGCCAAGTCGAACGGCACGATTCGCTTCACCGCGACGATGCGTTACGTCACCAACGGCAAGGGTTCGCAGATCGTCATCTCGCGTTCGGGCGAAGTCCTGATCACGGACGACCATGGCCGCGAGCGCGAGCGCCACAAGGTGCCGTACGGCGCGACCCTGATCGTCAAGGACGGCATGGCTGTGAAAGCCGGTACCGCCCTGGCAACCTGGGATCCGCTGACCCGTCCGATCATTACCGAGTACGCCGGTACGATCCGCTTCGAGAACGTGGAAGAGGGCGTCACCGTCGCTCGCCAGGTCGACGATGTGACCGGTCTGTCGACCCTGGTCGCGATCGATCCGAAGCGTCGTGGCTCGGCCGGTAAAGTGCTGCGTCCGCAGGTCAAACTGCTGAACGAACAGAACCAGGAAGTCAAGATTGCCGGCACCGAACACGCCGTGGCCATCGGTTTCCAGGTTGGCGCGCTGATCATGGTGAAGGACGGTCAATCCGTCTCGGTGGGTGAAGTGCTGGCACGTATCCCGACCGAATCGCAGAAGACCCGCGACATTACCGGTGGTCTGCCACGCGTTGCCGAGCTGTTCGAAGCACGTTCGCCGAAAGACGCGGGCATGCTGGCCGAAGTCACCGGTACGGTGGCCTTCGGTAAGGAAACGAAGGGCAAGCAGCGTCTGGAAATCACGGACATGGACGGCAACAAGCACGAGTTCCTGATTACCAAGGACAAGCAAGTGCTGGTCCACGATGGTCAGGTCGTGAACAAGGGCGAGATGATCGTCGACGGTCCGGCCGATCCGCAGGACATCCTGCGCCTGCTGGGTATCGAAGCGCTGGCCCGTTACATCGTCGACGAAGTGCAGGACGTCTACCGTCTGCAGGGCGTCAAGATTAACGACAAGCACATCGAAGTGATCGTGCGTCAGATGCTGCGCCGTGTGGCGATCGTCGAAGCCGGCGACACCGACTACATCGTCGGCGAGCAGGTCGAGCGTTCGGAGCTGCTGGAAGAGAACGACCGCATGGAAGCCGCGGGCAAACTGCAGGCAACCTACGAAAACGTTCTGCTGGGTATTACCAAGGCATCGCTGTCGACCGATTCGTTCATCTCGGCCGCATCGTTCCAGGAAACCACCCGCGTGCTGACCGAAGCGGCGATCATGGGCAAGCGCGACGGCCTGCGCGGCCTGAAGGAAAACGTCATCGTCGGCCGCCTGATTCCTGGCGGTACCGGTCTGGCATTCCACCGCGCCCGCAAAGAGAAGGAAGTGTGGGAGGCGGAAGAGCGCCAGGCACTGCTGCAGCAGGAGAAGGCCAATATGGCGGCTGAGCTGCAGGCGATGGAAGACCAGCAGAATGCGGCGGCTCCGGTCGAGCATCATGGTGATGGCGAGTAATCGCTTCAGCTAGCTGAACAAGACGGCACCTTCGGGTGCCGTTTTTTTTCGTCTGTGTTTGGCTGAACAATTCTGAACAGACGCCGGGCAAGTGCGCATTACTGTGCGAAAATAGTTTCCTGATGTTCATTTAACAACCGCTCGCTTTAAAATGACCTCTACCAGAACAATCCGCCCCGCCACCTCCGCGGATGCCACCCGCATCTGCACCATCTACAACCACTACATCGCGACAACGACTATCTCCTTTGAAGAGGAGCCGGTACAGGAAGCCGACATGGCCCAGCGCATCGCCGACGTCGCATCAAGCAAGCTGCCCTGGCTCGTCATGCTCGACGGCGACAAACTGATCGGCTATGCCTACGCCACCAAATGGCGCGCCCGGGCCGCTTATCGCTTCGCAGTCGAAAGCTCGGTCTACTTCGATCCGGAATATGCTGGACAGGGCCGAGGTCGCGAGTTGTACGAAGCCTTGCTGGCCGAACTGCGCCAGCGCGAACTCCACCTCGTCATCGGCGGCATCGCCCAGCCGAACGAAGCGAGCGTGCGCCTGCACGAGCGGCTGGGGTTTCAGAAGGTGGCGCATTTCAGCGAAGTCGGCCTGAAGTTTGGACGCTGGGTCGATGTCGGCTACTGGCAGCTGAAACTCAACTGATCCATCAAGGACCAACATGAACAAACCGCTCCCATGCCTCATCATCATCGACATGCAAAAGGGCATGGCCGATCCCGCAGCAGGCAGCCGCAACAACCCGCAGGCGGAAGACAACATCGCCCAGTTGCTGCAGGCGTGGAGAAAGGCCGGGGCGCCGGTCGTCCACGTGCGCCACATCTCGCGCTCGCCCACCTCCTTGTTCGCGCCCGGACAGTCCGGCGCCGCGTTCCAGGACGCCCTGCAACCGCTGGCGCATGAACACGTGGTCGAGAAGAACGTGCCCGACGCTTTCATCAACAGCACGCTCGAGCGCTGGCTACGGGTGCGCGGGCTGAACGAGATCGTGATCGTCGGCGTCAGCACCAACAATTCGGTGGAAGCCAGCGCGCGCACGGCCGGCAACCTGGGTTTTGACACCGTCGTCGTGTCCGATGCGACCTTCGCCTTCGCGATGCGCGATTACGCGGGCGTGCAGCGCAGTGCGGACGAGGTGCACGCGATGTCGCTGGCCAACCTGATGAGCGACTACGCAAGGATCAAGGACACCTGCGGCGTACTCGCCGAATTCGACACGGCGCCGAACCAGGTCCGCTAACGCAAACCTCGCGCCGCACGCGGACGCCCCGTTCTACACTGCCCTTGCCGACGTGACGAGGAGGGCGGCATGAACGACCGGGGCCATCTCAGCGCGACTTTTACGGTTCCCCCCAAGGACGCCCCGCAGCCCGAACCCGGCCTGCAAAAGCTCGGGCTGGGCAGCCGGCGCGACAGTTATATCTATGTGCCGCCGCACTACCGCCTCGAGCACCCGCTGCCCCTGGTGCTGCTGCTGCACGGCGCCGGCGGCCACGCCCACGACGGCCTGCGCATCCTGCTGCACCTGGCCGACAAGGAGAATTTGATCCTGGTCGCGCCGGCCTCGCACGCCGCCACCTGGGACATCATCGCCCGCCGCGCTTATGGCGCCGACCTGGCCCTGGTCGACCGCTCGCTCGACTACGTGTTCGGCCACTACGCGATCGATCCGGCGCACATCGGTATCGGCGGCTTTTCGGATGGCGCCTCGTATGCGCTGACGCTGGGGCTGGCGAATGGCGCGCTGTTCACGCATGTGCTGGCGTTTTCGCCCGGCTTCATCGGCCCGATCGAACAGCGGGGCGCGCCGGCCGTCTTCGTGTCGCATGGCGAGCAGGACACCGTGCTGCCGATCGATGCCTGCGGGCGCAAGATCGTGCGCCAGTTGCGCGCCGTGGACTACGCGCTGACGTATCGGGAATTCCAGGGCGGACATGTGATTCCGCCGGAAGTGGCGGTGGGGGCGGTGCGCTGGTTCATCGGCGGGCACGCCAAAGCAGGCCCGTGCGCCCACCACGGCCGCGCGCCAATGTAACTGATCGTTCACTTCCTCGCATGCCGCTGCCGGTTTCAAGCTAAATATGAACGATCCATCACTTTCTTCCATTTTGCCTGCGTGCACCCGCATTTACCCGGGACTGTCGGGCGGGTTCGCGTTCGATATCGCCGGGGAGTCGGAGCCCGGCAAACTGACCGATGCGCATCTGGCCGACCTCGCAAAAACGCTGGGTGTGGGCGTGCGCTACCTGCAGAAGCTGGCGATCGAGGTCGCGCAGCAGGTCGCCGTCGCGGTGCCGCTTGTCACCGCCGAGATCACGCCGGACCTCGATCATCGGAACGCCGTCGTGGCCGAACGCCTTGCGCAGCGCATCAAGTCGATCGCGACCGGTATGGGGACGCGCTTTGCCGGGGCCGGCGCGGATGCCGGTGAGCCGGAGTCGGACGCGCTTCTCCCGGACCAATAAATCCCGCCGGGACGGACGCCCTCATCATTCCGGATGGTCTACACTGATCTGCGTTGGCCTGTTCATTCAATAACCAGATGACTGAAAGGGAATGCCATGAAAGCTCAATGGATCTGCGCTTTGGTACTCAGTTCGACCTGGGCGGCGGCGGCCGTGCATGCGGCCGAACTGCGCGCGACGATGCATGCGGTGTCGGACGCCGGCATCGGCAAGTCAAGCGGCACGGTGACGATCAGCGACTCGAAATTCGGCCTCGTCTTTACCCCGGCGCTGACCGGCCTGCCGCCGGGCGTACACGGCTTCCACGTGCACGAGAACGGCAGCTGCGACACGAACCAGAAGGAAGGCAAGCCGGTGCCGGCGGGTGCGGCGGGCGGGCATCTTGATACCACGGGCAGCAAGAAGCATGGGCTGCCGTGGGGCGATGGGCATATTGGCGATTTGCCGGCGCTGTATGTCGAGAGCTCGGGTGTGGCGAACAATCCGGTGCTGGCGCCGCGCTTGAAACTGGCCGATGTGAAGGGCAAGGCGCTGATGGTGCATGCGGGCGGGGACAATCAAGCGGATCATCCGGCGCCGCTCGGTGGGGGCGGGGCGAGGATTGTGTGCGGGATTATTGAGTGAAATAAAATTTCATATACACCGACACTGCGAAATAATATTTCACAGCAATCGGTGGGCTCGGGCGCGTGCCATGATGCCAAAGCCGTACCGCGTGGGCGGAGCCCACCCTACAATCGCCTGGTCATTGCAGACCAGGCGAGTTCATACAATGTAGCGATTACTTGGCCGCGGCGCGCAGCTTGCCGAAGGCGTCGCCCGCCTTCCAGGCCGGCATCTTCGGAGAATCCGCCACCATGCGGCCCAGGTTCAGCGTGAACTGCGCCTGCTGCACCATGCCCGACAAGTCCCAGCTCGGATCGTATTCGTCCGTCACCTGGTGGTAGCGCGCGCGATAGGCCTTGGCCTTGGTGTTGTTCGCCTCGACATCGTTGACCCAGGCACTGCCGCCGCCCACCGAGAAGGCCGGGATGCCGGCTTTGGCAAAACTGAAATGGTCGCTGCGGAAGTAGCCGCCGGCGAGGTCCGGTTTCGCTGGCGCCACCGTCAAGCCCATCGACTTGGCCGTTGCCGCCGCCATCGCGCCGAGCTCCGTGCGCTCGCTGCCGGACACGCCGATGTCCTTCGCCGCGCCGACGAAATTCAGGCTGTCGAGGTTCAGGTTGGCCGCCGTTTTTTCGGCCGGCCACAGCGGACGCGCCGCGTAGGCCGCGCTGCCCAGCAGGCCTTGCTCTTCGGCCGCCACCCACAGGAACATCTGCGAGCGCCTGGCAGGATGACGCGCCGCTTCCTGCGCCATCGCCAGCAGGCCCGCCGTGCCCGAGGCATTGTCGACGGCGCCGTTGAAGATGGTGTCGCCCTCGGTTCCCTGCTTGCCCATGTGGTCCCAGTGGGCGCTGTAGATGACGACTTCGTCCTTCAGTTTCGGGTCCGTACCCGGCACGATGCCGGCCACGTTGAATTCGTTCAGCGTGCGCACCGTGGCGCGGGTCTCGCCTTTTACGCGGGCGTTCAAGGCTACCGGCTTGAACGATTTGTCTTCGGCAGCCGCGCGCAGTCGATCGAGGTCCTGGCCGGCCGCGGCAAATAATTTGCGCGCGGCGGCGTCGGTCATCCAGCCCTGCATGCCGGTGCCGAGATCGGCGTCGGCGAGTTGAAAGCGCTCGGCGGCGGCCCAGCTGGTCTGCACCACGCTCCAGCCATACGAAGCCGATGCATCGGTGTGGATCAGCAGGACGCCGGCCGCACCCTGGCGCGCCGCTTCCTGGAATTTATACGTCCAGCGGCCATAGTAGGTGAGGCCGGCGCCATTGAAGCGCTTCGGCTCGGCGGCGGTGGGGGCCGGGTCGTTGACCAGCATGACCAGCACCTTGCCCCTGGCGTCCAGGCCTTTATAGTCGTCCCAGCCTTCTTCCGGCGCGCTGATGCCGTAACCGACGAACACCAGTTCCGCATCCATGCTGTGCTCGGGCTTCGCATCGCCCGGGCCCCAGACCCAGTCGGCGCCGAAGGTCATCGGCAGCGCCTGGCCGCCGGCGACGATGCCGACATTGCTTTGCTGCGGCAGCGAGCGCACGCCGGCGATCTTGACTTCCTGGCGGTAGCTGCTGCCGTTCGCGGGCTTCAGGCCGACGGCCATCGCTTGCGATTCCAGGTAGTTCACGGTCAGTTCGCCGCCGCGCTGGCCGGTGCCGCGCCCCTCCATCGCATCCGATGCGAGGAAGGACAGGTGGCCGCGCAGCGGCGCTTCTTTGACTACGGCTTCTTGCGCTTTGCCTGGGGCCGCGTAGGCAGGGAAGGCCAGCGCGAGGCTGCCGGCGAGGGCGGTGAGGACGACGGAGGAGACGATCTTGTGCATGGAATCCTGCTGCGGTGGTTAATGGGGTCGCACTGAGAGACGCGCACCTGGGTGCGCGCCACATTGTAGAGCAAGCACCGCTAGTAGAACCATAGCGTATCGGCCGCGATCGATTGTCCGCTCGACGGGATCAGCGCCGGCGCCGCGGGCCGTGGCGGCAGCAGGCGTTCCGGCAGCCCGGGCAGCACTTCCTCGATGCGCACGGCGAAGATCGGATCGGACAGCACCTCGATCCGGAAGTGCAGGAGCGTGTCCTCCATCCCGTACAGCACCATCGTCAGCGTCTTGGCCGGCACGTCGATCAGGACGCGATCGTTCACCGTCACGCGCTTCGGCTTCGCCCCGGTGACTTTCAGGCGGATCTCCGGCGCGCGGTTCTCCGACACCAGCGTGAAGTCGGCGTGGCGGTCGGGCGCCTTGCCGTTGCGCAGGATGCGCACGAAGGGAAATTTCAGGCCGTCGCGCGGCGCCCAGGCATACCACTGGCGCGGGCTCTCCCAGCCGAAGACGTTGAGGAAGACATACGGCTCCTTCAGCTTGGCGAACAGTTTTCTCTCCCACGGATCGAGTGCGCCTGCCGGATGCAGCCAGTAGGCGTCCCAGGTCGGCATGTCCTTGTAATACACCAGCCCATTCGCGCGCAGCGGCGGCGCCTCGTCGGACCCGCTGGCGCTGCCTGCCAGCGCCAGGCCGCCCAGCCCCGCCAGCAGCAGCGTGCGCGCGGCGTAAAGCGGTGCACAGGCCAGCAGCAGCGTCGACGCGCCCAGCACCAGCGCCAGCATCGCGACCGGTAAATTCATGCGCTCGGGCGAGAGCACCAGGAAGCTGTCGCGCAGCACCGGCAGCACCAGCACGACCGCGGGCAGCACGCCTGCGAGCAGCACGGCCAGCCGCGCCGCCGGCGGCCAGGCGGCAACCCGCTTCGCATGCAGCACCGAGAACGAGGCCAGCGCCGCCAGCACCGGCCACGCGACCAGATAGCTGGCACCGGGCGCGAACCAGCTCGCCAGCAGCAGCACCAGCACCAGGCAGGCGAGACTCGCCAGCAGTGCCGCCGCAGTGCCGGTCCGGCGCTGCAGCACGCGCTGCGCGGCGATGAACACGGCGGCGCACAGCGCGCACACCGCGGCCAGATACAGCAGCGCGTAGTGTGCACGCTCGGGAGACACCGGGTTCCATGCGCGGTGCAAGCCGGGGAAGTGTATCCACAACTGCCAGGCGCCGACCCCGAGCGCCACCGCGATCGAGGGAACGATGAAGAAAGCCTGCAGCAGGGCGGGATAGTGCAGGTTCGCGCGCTGCATCGCGAGGACGACGGCGCCGACCAGCAGCAGGCAAGTCAAGCGCGTCAGGGGCCAGACCAGCTCCCCGCCGTAATGCATGGTGCCGGCGAAGGACAGGGGAAAGTAGACTTGCCCTTTGAATGGCTGCGGGTCGATGCGCGCATTGCCATACGCGCGCACCAGGCGCAGCATCGTATCGCCCATCTGCTGCAGCGTGGCGGGCTCGAAGCGCTGCGACGTATCGAGCGCGCCATCGCGGCCAAACGGCCGGCCGGTGTTCGCGAACTGCAGCACCGGCACGCCGAGCAGGCCGAGTGCACCGATGCGCAGCGCGCCAGGTGCGAGCTGGTGCACCTCGTGCATCAGCGACGAACCCTGGATATCCGGCGCCGCGCGCAGCCAGCCGTCGATGGCTGCGCTGTTGGCATTGACGGTGTTGTAGAGCAGGAGCGGCCCGCCGCTGCCGGCGCCGTCGAAGCGCAGCGCCAGCCCGGCCTCGCGCGCCCACGGGTGCTGCTCGGCGAAGGCCTGCATGCCGAGGCTGCCGACATGCTCGCCGTCCGCGAACAGCACCAGCACGTCGTTCGCCAGCGGGGCGCCCGCACGCAGCGCGCGCAAGGTCTCGACCAGGGCCGCCACCGGCGCCGCGCCGCTGGCGCCGAGGCTGGTGCGGTCGCTGTCGATGTGGGCGACGAGCAGCAGGCCGGGACGGCGCAGCCGGTCGGGCGCGGTGCCGGGCAGGCGCACGAGCACGTTGTGCACGATGCCCATCGTCGCCTCGTAGTTGGCGTTGTAGTCGACATAGTTCTTCTGCACGAGGGCGCGCTGCACCTGTGGCTCCAGGCCGATGGCGCGCAGGCGTGCGAGCAGGTAGGCACGCGCTGCGTAATTGGCGCTGCTTGCAATCGGACGCGGCGCACGTGCCAGTACACCGAGGTCGCTCGCTGCGCGCGCCGCCGAGAACTGCGCCGCGGGTGCATTCAAAGGCAAGGGCGCCGGCAAGGGCGGCTGCGCCGGGCTGAAGGCCAGCCAGGACAGGGCGGCAACGAGCATGAACACGGCAGCGAAGCCGGCGCAGGCAGGTGAGGCTGAATCGGAAAACATGGACCGCATCCTTGTCGTATGAAGGGCCGAACACGGGCCTGCCAAAAAACACAGGCACAAAAAAACCCGCCAGGCTGAGGGATGGCGGGTAAAACGGAAACGATTTACTTTATTCGAGCGTCCAGACGTAGGCAATCTGCGCCCAGCCGGCTTCGGGTACGCCGTTGTTCATCGCCGGCTTGAACTGGCACATGCTCAGCGCGCCCACTGCGGCACGGTCGAGCTCACGCGAGCCGCTCGACTTCTGCATCCGCGAACTCGTCACGCGGCCATCGGCCCCGACCAGCAGGGCGAGCGTCACGGTGCCGCTGTCGCCATTGCGGGCGGCGTTCGCCGGGTAGTTCGGCTTGGCGCAGCCGTTGGCGTCGGCCAGCACGGCGCTGCGCATTGCGCCCGTGTTCGACGGGGGTGTGGTCGGCTGGGCCGGCACCTCTGCCTGCGCCGGCTGCGTTGGTTCTTGAGGCGCCACCTCGGTCGTCGCCTGCACCGGGTTGTCGATCACGGGCGGCGGCACCTCGACTTCGACTTTCGGCACCACGACGTCCGGCGGCGCGACCCGCGGCATCGGCCTTGGCGGTTCCGGCGGCGGTGGCGGCGGCGGCACGGGTTCGGGCGTCATGAACACGGTGAGGTCATCGGGCAGCGAGGGCATCGAGATGACCTTATTGTTCATCATGTTGACGACGCCGACCGCGATCAGCGCGTGCAGGCCGGCGACCAGGGCGAATTTGCCGGCTTTGCTGCCGCTATGGGGGTGCATGTGCGAGAAATGCATGGCGATCTCCTTGTTGTTCTGCCCCGGCGAATGGCTTCAGGGCTCTTGCTTACGGAAAGTGCTGCATATTTCTAAGGAATAGAAATAATATATGCCATTGGCTAGCAATGAGTAAAGCGTTTTCTTGGCAACCGTGCATGCCATGCTGCTTACGGAAGAATCATCGGTGTCCATCGTCACGGGCAGGTAGCCCCTCGCTTCAGGCGCCGTTGTATGAAATAATCAACCCATACCGGCCCGGCTTCTGTCGGCTGGCACACATCGCTGCCAGGCATTGGTAAGCGGATGTAAGGAACGGAGAGAAATGTGAGCAGCTTGAAACCAATTCGCGTCATGCTGGCCGACGACCACCCGATCGTGATGACCGGTTTTGCGATGTCGCTCGCGGCCGAGGGCATGGATGTTGTCGCGCAGGCGCGCACGCCCGACGAAGCGCTGGCGCAGTACGCCGAGCACAAGCCGGACGTGGTCGTCCTCGACATCCGCTTCGGCACCGAGCTGACGGGACTGGACGCGGCGCAGAACATCCTGCGCGCCGACCCGCAGGCGAAGGTGGTTTTCCTCAGCCAGTTCGACCAGGATAGCCTGATCAAGGAGACCTACCGCATCGGCGCCCATGCCTTTGTCACCAAGGATTGCGACCCGGCCGACCTGGCCGCGGCCGTGCGCCAGGCGAAAGCGGGCAAACTGTATTTTCCGCCGCAGATCGCCGAGAGATTGGCCAGCATCGCGGTGCGCGGCGACGTTTCGCCGCAATCGCAGCTCGACGAGCGCGGCCTCGAGATTTTCAAGCTGATGGCCGAAGGCCTGACGAATGGCGAGATCGCCGAAAAGCTGAACCTGTCCACCAAGACCATCAGCAATACCAGCCAGTCGATCAAGGAAAAGCTGGGCGTGGAGCGCCAGGCCCACATCACGAAACTGGCGGTGAAGTATGGCCTGATCCAGCCCTGATGCGGCTGCGTGCGCTGATCGCAGGATGCTTGCTCGCTGCCGGCGCAGCTGCCGCGCCGGCGCCAACGCCTGTATCCGGTTACCGCTTCCAGATCCTCACGGGCGACGAGAGCGGCCTCACGGTGCGCATCGCCGAAGATCTATATAAACGCCTGGTGCCGACCTTCGCCGCCTTCCGCACCGAACTCGCCCAGCGCCGGCGCATGGTCTATATCGCCATCGGCCCGGACGCACTGCGCAAGGCAGCCGCGCAGCACTGCGATTGCGTCGTGATCTCCGCGTTCACCTCGAGCCAGGTCTGGCGTGCGGTAGTGGACCGGCTGCCGCCCGGACGCGCGCGCACCATGACGGCGGTGTACGCCGAACCGGCGCCCGCCGACCAGGTGCGCCTGGCCACGCTGCTGTACCGGCGGCCAGTGCGCGTGGCCGCGATCCTCGGGCCCGACACCGGCTTCCTGCAGCCGGCATTGCTCGGCCAGGCCGAGGTGCTGCAGGCGACGCGCGAGGACGACGTGGACGACGTGCTCGCGCGCGTCAAGCGCAGCGAAGTGCTGCTGGCGCTGCCCGACAGCGCGATCTACAACCCGGAAAATATCCGCAACATCCTGCTCTCCACCTATCGCCGCAAGCAGGCGGTGATCGGCTTTTCAAGCGACATGGTGAAAGTGGGCGCGCTGGCGACGACCTATTCCGAGATCGAGGACATCAACGCGCAGGTGGCGGAAATGGCGGCCAGCTTTGTCGCCAGCGGCGAGCTGCCGGCGCCGCAATTCCCGCGCTATTTTCATACCGCGATCAACGAGGGCGTGGCGCGCTCGCTCGACATCCTGGTCACCAATGAAGCGCGCCGTTTTGCGCGCGCGCGGCCATGAGCTTAAGGTTCTGGCGCAGCTGGAGCATCGGCCTGCGCATGGCCTTCATTACCATGCTGCCGGTGGTGTTCCTGTTCACGGCTTTCGTCTGGTATTCCTGGTACGCGCACCGCGCCCAGGTAGCCGAAGAGTTGAGCGAGCGCGGACGCATCCTGGCGCGCGCGCTGGCCGAGACCAGCGAATACAACGTCATCTCGGGTAATTTGACGGACCTGCGCCTGACGATCAACGGCCTGGTGCAGTCCGACAGCAGCATTTACCGGGTCGACGTGGTCGACGCCAGCGGAAAGCGCGCGGTGCGCGTCACCTCGGAAACCGCACAGGGCGCCGAGCCGCATTATTACGAAGCGCCGATCCGCAAGCAGGTCGTCTGGATCAACCTCTTCACGGACAACGGCACGCCGCACGTCTCCGCCTCGAGCGACGCCCGCCCGCCGACGCTCACCACCGAGATCGTCGGCGCGGTGCGGGTGCGGATGTCGCCCTCGAACATGCTGGCCAAGCAGGGCCGGCGCTTTCGCATCGAACTGGCGATGGCGGCGCTGGCGCTGGTCGCCAGCGGCATCCTCGCCTGGGTGCTGGCACGCTCGCTGACGCTGCCCCTGAAGGAGGCGATTGGCGCCCTGCGTTCCATCCGCGGCGGCACCTACCGGGTCGAGCTGCCGGTGACCACGGGCGGCGAAGTAGGGGAGCTGCAGGCCTCGATCGGAGACATGTCGGTGGCGCTCGACCAATCGACCCAGGACCTGGAAAACAAGGTGGCCGAGCGCACGCGCGACCTGCTCGCCTCGCGCAACGAAGCCTTGCGGGCCGATGCCGACAAGCGCAAGCTGATCCAGAAAGTAAACAGCATCATCGAGGACGAGCGAAAAAGCATTGCGGTCGAGATTCACGACGAGTTGAACGCCTCGCTGATCGCGGTACGGCTGGAGGCGCAGAGCATCGGCACGCTGGCCGCGAAGGCCCGGCCCGGGCCGGAGGTGGAGGAAATCCGCGGCAAGGCGCAGGCCATCACCAAACTTGCGCTCGACCTGTACGCGAACGGCCGGCGCCTGGTGCGGAGATTGCGCCCCGAGGTGCTCGACATGCTCGGCCTGCACGGCGCCGTCGAGGAGATGCTGCGCCATTACGACAGCGCCGACTGCCGCTTCGCCTTCCACTCGGAGGGCGATTTTTCACGCCTCGGCAACGAGCTGGCAATCTCCGCCTACCGCATCGTGCAGGAAGCGCTGTCGAACATCATGAAGCACGCACGCGCCACCGCGGCCGAGGTAACGCTGGTGCTCGATGCCGCCAACGACATGCTGCGCATCGAGGTCGAGGACAACGGCCAGGGCTTCGATCCAGCCAGCAGTTCGGAGGGCATCGGCATCATCGGCATGCGCGAGCGCGTGGTGGCGCTGCACGGCACGATCGCCGTCCGTTCCGCGCCCGGACGGGGCACCACGCTGGCGATTGCACTGCCACTGTCCGGCGCATCTGCGGTATCGTAGCGGCCTGACTCAATCTCCCCACACCCATCATGTCGAACGCATTGAACACGCCCTATGAACTGGGCAACCAGAACCAGACCACGACCCTGAGCGAATGCATCGCCTGGTACGAAGACCTCGCGCGCCGCTATCCAAAGGTGCTGAAGTTCGGCGTCGTCGGCAGCTCGGATGCGGGCGTGCCGATCCACGCCGGCGTGGTGAGCAGCGACGGCGTGTTCGACCGGGATACGATCAAGGCGGCAGGGCGTCCGGTCTTCTTCAACAACAACGGCATCCACCCGGGCGAACCGGAAGGCGTCGACGCCTGCATGGCCCTGGTGCGCGACTTCTGCATCGAACCCGAGCGCCTGTCCGCGCTGGGCCGGACCGTGTTCCTGTTCGTCCCCTTGTACAACGTCGACGGCAGCCTGAATCGCGCGAATACCTCGCGCGTGAACCAGGACGGCCCCGAGCAGTTCGGCTTCCGCGGCAACAGCCGCCACCTCGACCTGAACCGCGACTTCGTCAAGTGCGACACCCTGACCGCGCAGGTCTTCAATCAGCTGTTCACGAGCTGGGACCCGGACGTGATGGTCGATACGCATACGTCGAACGGCGCCGATTACAGCTACACGATGACCCTGATCCACACCCAGGCCGACAAGCTGGGTTCGGAGCTGGGCGGCTTCCTGACCGGCACCATGCTCCCCGCCATGTTCGCCGGGATGGAAGCGCGCGGCTGGCCGACCTGCCCATATGTGAACCCGGTCAAGGACAGCCCGGACCACGGCATCGCCGAATTCCTGGAGACGGCGCGCTTCTCGACCGGCTACGCGGCCCTGCACCACACGATCGGTTTCATGCCGGAGACGCACATGCTGAAACCGTTCAAGGACCGCTACGAATCGATGCGTGCCCTGGTCGAAACGGCGCTCGATTTTACGGTGCAGCACGGCGCGCAGATCCAGCAGCTGCGCCGCGCCGCGAAGGACGCGGGCCGCACCCGCGCCGAGTGGCCGGTCCACTGGGTGATGGACGAAGAGAACACGTCGACCTTCCGTTTCAAAGGCTACGAGGCCAAGTACAAGCCGAGCGTGCTGGGTGACTATTCGCGCCTGTATTACGACCGTAGCAGCCCGTGGGAACGCGACATCACCTACTACAACCGCTTCAAGGCCGACGTGACGGTGGCGGCGCCCAAGGCCTACATCATTCCGCAAGCCTGGCGCGAAGCGATTGAGCGCATGGAGTTGAATGGCGTCCGGATGGAGCGCGTGAGTGAAGACCGCATGCAGGACGTGGCGTACTATCACATCGCGTCGGTGTCCTCGCGCCCTACCGCCTACGAAGGCCACATGTTCCACGACGATGTGCAGCTGGAAAAGCGCCGCGGCCAGGTGCTGGTGCGCGCCGGCGACGTCATCGTTTCGCTCGACCAGGACAAGGCGCGCTACGTCGTCGAAACGCTGGAGCCGCTGGCCCACGACAGCTTCTTCCGCTGGGGTTTCTTCAACAGCGTGCTGGAAAAGAAGGAAGCATATTCCGACTACGTGTTCGAGGACGAAGCCGAGCAGATGCTGCTTGACGAGCCGGCCCTGGCCGCAAAATTCGCCGAATGGAAAGCCGCGAATCCGTCCCTGTTGTCGAACCAGGAGGCTGTCCTCGACTTCGTCTTCGCCCACTGCGACAAATACCGCGAACCCGAATGGCGCCGCTATCCCGTCTTCATGGTCGAGTAATCAGCAGCCCGCCGCCCCGGATACGCGCCGTCTTCCGTATCCTGCGGCGCGCGCATCGCGCACCGGATACGCGGCAGGTCCCGTAGGATGGGCACTCGTGCCCATGCGGATGAAGCGCACCACTAACAGCACAGGCAACAGCCCTACTAAGGTTTGCGCTTCTTGTTCCGTCGATCCGACTACGACATGACAACCGAAAGAACAACAATGAAAACCCCGATCATCGCCGCCAGCTTCGCGCTCGCCGCCGCCGCCACGGCCAGCGCCGCCCCCACCGGCCAAACCTATTTCGACCAGAACTGCGCCAGCTGCCACACCGTCGACCCGGCAATGACCTCGCGCGCCGGCCCCGGCCTGTTCAACCTCATCAACCGCAAAGCCGCCGCCGTCCCCGGCTTCAACTACACCGACGCGCTCACCAAAGCCGGCGCCGCCGGCAAAACCTGGACCCGCGAAGAACTCGACGTCTTCCTGCGCGACCCGAACAAGGACATCCCCGGCACCGCGATGCCGATCGGCGTCGCCGATGCCAGGCAGCGCGCCGCCGTGATCGACTACCTCGCCACCCGAAGCGGCAAGGCCGCCGCTCCCGCAGCGAGCACGGGCACGAAGGAAGCCAGGGACAGCGCCGCCTCGACCCTTGATAAACCCGGCGACCTGCACCACATCAAACCGGCCGACCTGGCTGCGCCCTTCGCCAGCGACAGCGCCGGCAACGGCCCGAAATTAGCGCCACGTCCCGACGGCGCCATGCCCGCCGTCCCCAAAGGTTTCAAGATCGGCATCTACGCCGACAAGCTCGGCAAGCCGCGCCTGCCGCTGCGCGCACCGAACGGCGACATCTTCCTGTCCGAACCGGCCAAGGGCCAGATCACGGTGTTGCGTTCAAAAGACGGCGACAAGGCCGAGACCAGCAGCGTGTTCGCCAGCGGCTTGTCGCGTCCCTACGGCATGGCCCTGTGGCCGGCCGGGCCGAATCCAAAATACCTGTACGTCGCCAACGTCAACTCGGTGGTGCGCTTCCCGTACAGCGTCGGCGAGCTGAAGGCGAAGGGCGAGCCGGAAGTCATCGTCGACAAGATCAGCGACTCCAGCGGCGGCCACGTTACGCGCACCCTCGCGTTCTCGAACGACGGCAAGACGCTGTTCCTGGCGGTCGGCTCGGCCACCAACATCGCGGCGGGCATCGGCGCCAAACCATCGCAGCCGCTGGCGCAGTGGGAAGCGAAATATGGCGTGGGTGCCGCCTGGGGCGAAGAGACCGAGCGCGCCGCCGTGCTGGCCTTCGACGTCGACGGTCGGAATCGCCGGCCATATGCGAACGGCCTGCGCAACTGCGTCGGCATGCTGGTGCATCCGAAGACCGGCGATCTCTTTTGCAGCGTGAACGAGCGCGACGAACTGGGCGACAACCTGCCGCCCGACTACCTCACGCGCGTGAAGAAGGACGGCTTCTACGGCTGGCCGTGGTACTACATCGGCGCCAACGAAGACCCGCGTTTAAAGGGTATTCGGCCCGACCTGAAGAGCAAGGTGACTGTCCCCGACACCCTGATCCAGGCGCATTCCGCGCCGCTCGGCATGGTCGTGTACCAGGCCCCGCAGGGCGCGCAACACGCCTTCCCGAAAGAGTACGAGGGCGACATCTTCCTCGCCCTGCACGGCTCCTGGAACCGGGGCAATCGCACCGGCTACAAGCTCGTGCGCGTGATGATGAAGAACGGCGCCCCGACCGGCCAGTACCAGGATTTCATGACCGGCATGGTGCTGAGCGACCGCGATGTGTGGGGCCGCCCGGCCGCGGTGGAAGTCGCGGCCGATGGCGCATTGTTGGTCGTGGACGATGGCGGCGGGGTGGTGTGGCGGATCGTCTCGGAGAAGTGACAGCGGCGGTCGCCCGCACAGGGCGCCGCCGACTCGCCTGTATCATGCACGGCACCCTGGCTGACCGTCACGGCGCCGTGCATGCCTGAACAGGAGAGATTTAGTTCGGCATCAAGACAGTATCGAGCACATTGATCACGCCATTTGACTGGTAAACATCGTAGGTGCTGATGTTCGCCGTCTGGCCTTTTTCGTCAGCGACGGTAATGTTGTGCTTACCGTTCATCATGAACTTCAGCTTGCCGCCGCTGGCCGTGGTCAGTTCGGCGGTGCCATTCTGTTTTTTGATCGCAGCGCTCAGCGTCATGAAGTCGTATTTGCCTGGGACGACGTGGTAGGTCAGGATCTTCGTCAGCGTCGCCTTGTTTTCCGGTTTCACGAGGGTGTCGACGGTGCCGGCGGGCAGTTTGGCGAAGGCGGCATTCGTCGGTGCGAAGACGGTAAATGGTCCCTTGCCCTTCAGCGTATCGACCAGGCCCGCAGCCTTGACGGCCGCAACGAGCGTCGTGTGGTCAGCGGAATTGACCGCATTGTCGACGATGTCCTTGTTTGCGAACATGTTCTGGCCGCCCACCAAGACGTCGGCGTGGGCGAACGCGTTGGTGGCGAAAACAGCGGCGATGACCAATGTGGATTTGAGGGTACGCATGGCAGTCCTTTCGTGTTGTAGGTTGTCTTACCCACTCATATACGCGTGGACTGCCTGAATGGATTCAAACAATGTTGTTTCGGGCCCTGCGGCGGCGGTGGAGCCGCGCTCGATGGCGCGCTCTGGTGGTCGACGATGGCGGTGGTGTCGTGCGGCGGATCACGCCGCAGAAATAATGCAGTAGCGGTCCGCAAATCCGAAACGCATCCCGTAGCGTGGGCAGCTTCGCTGCCACGCGGATCACGCATACCAATAACCGCACAGGCAACAGCCCCACCGGCAGGTGCCCTCCCGGCTTCGATGTTGCCGAGTTGTTGTTTCTTGTAATTCCCGGTTTCTAACAGTTCAGCAGCGATATACTTTAGCGGCCGTCAGCGCGGCGAGTCCTGCGAAGTGGGAAGCGTTCGGCAGAACAAATCGAAAAGGAAACCCATGAAAAGACTGTCACTGAAAGTCGTCGTCGGTATCATCGTGCTGCTTCTGTTATTCGCATTGGCGCCCTTCGGCACCGTCCCTGCCGGCCATCGCGGCGTGAAGACGACCTTTGGCAGCCCGAGCAGCGAGGTGCTGAGCGAAGGCATCCATTTTCGCGTGCCGCTGGCGCAGAAGATCAACCTGGTCAACGTGTCGATCCAGAAGGGAGAAGGCGAGGGCGATGCCGCTTCGCGTGACCTGCAGATCGTGCACACGCGCGTGGCGCTGAACTACCACGTCAAGCCCGAAGGCGCCGTGTCCGTGTTCCGCGACCTGGGCAACGAGCCGGGCGAGCGGATGATCATCCCCTCGGTCCAGGAAGCGGTGAAAGCGGTGACCGCGCGCTTCACGGCCGAGGAGCTGATCGCCAAGCGCACCGACGTGCGCGACCAGATCGTGACCCAGCTGCGCGAACGGCTGGCGCGCCACGCGATCGTGGTCGACGAGTTCTCGATCGTGAATTTTAATTTTTCGAAGTCGTTCAACGAAGCCATCGAGGCCAAGACCACGGCCGAACAACTAAAGCTGAAGGCGGAACGCGACCTGCTGCGCATCGAGGTCGAAGCCCGCCAGCGCGTGGCGCAAGCCCGCGCCGAAGCCGAATCGCTGGCGATCCAGCGCCAGCAGGTGACGCCGGAGTTGATCCGCCTGCGCGAGATGGAGAACCAGCGCCTGGCCATCGAGAAGTGGGATGGCAAGCTGCCGAACGTGTCCGGTGGGGCGATCCCGTTCATCAACGTGAAGTAAGCCTGGCGGGCATGAGCGCATGACGGTGACGCCCGGGTTTGTCAGGCTACGAAAGCGGGTAGCTGGACTGCCGTGATTGAGCTCGCCCGTCCGTGCAGTTTCCATGCTTGGAGTAAGGATCTTCGGTACTACATAGTTGTTGGAGAGCGTCGGTAATTGTTTATATTTTCCGACGTTTGCAAACAAGTTTTGTTTATAGGCGTCGGTATATGTTGACATCTACCGACGCTATGAAACAATATTGACATGAACGCCAAGACCCTGCTCATAACACTGCAAACCGAAGGCCCGACGTTTCGAACCAGCGATGCTGTCGCGGCGGGCCTGTCGAGCATGGCCCTTACACGGCTGATGCGCCAGGGCGAAATCACGCGTATTGGACGTGGGCTGTATGCGCGCACCGATCGGCCCAGCACCGAGCTGGACAGTTTGATCGACGTCGCCGCTTATAGCGCGCAAGGTATCTTTTGCCTTCTCACCGCCCTGCGCTTTCATCGGTTGACGACCCAATCGCCTTTTGAAGTTTGGCTAGCACTTCCGAACAAAGCGCGTGCTCCGAAAATCGACTATCCCCCAATTCGGATTGTCTGGTATTCCGGCGCCGCGTTTGCGAAAGGAGTAGAACAACATCAGGCAAGTGGGCAGCTGATCAGGGTGTACAGCATCGCGAAAACGATCGCTGATTGCTTTAAGTATCGCAACAAGATTGGTGTCGATGTCGGCATCGAGGCACTACGCGAGGCCTGGGCGCAAAAGCGCGTAACCATGCGTGAACTCTACCATTTTGGAAAAATCTGTCGCGTAGAGAGGATCATGCGCCCTTATCTGGAGTCGCTTTCTTGAACTCGGCAAAAAACCTTCCACAGTCGGTCCTCGCTCGGCTCAAGAACACGGCGAAAGCGGCCAATTTCGAGTATCAGCAGGTTCTGACTCGCTACGGTCTGGAGCGCATGCTATACCGGCTATCCATCTCGGAACACGCCAACGCGTTTCTTTTGAAAGGCGCCATGCTGTTCAATTTGTGGTTCGATATTCCCATCCGCCCGACCACGGATGTCGATATGATGGGTTATGGGGACCATGGACTCGACACGTTGAAAGATATTTTCAGGGAAATTTGTACCATGGCGGCAGACGACGGCATCGTGTTCGATGCCGATACGGTCGAGGCAGTCGAGATACGCAAGGAATCGAATTACGCGGGTGTGCGCGTTACTTTCACGGGCTACATCGACAAGGCCCGCTGCCCCATCCAGATCGATATCGGCTACGGAGATGCCGTCACCCCCGGAGTCGACGAAGTCGAGTACCCGGTTCTGCTGGAAGGCATGCCCAGCCCTGCATTACGTGCATACCCCCGCTATACCGTCGTGGCAGAGAAAACCGAGGCCGTGATTTCGCTTGCGATGGCCAATACGCGCTTGAAGGATTACTTCGACCTGTGGATACTAAGCCGGCACTCCGATTTCGAAGGATCGATCATGCAACAAGCGGTGGCGGCAACCTGCGAGCGCAGGAAAACAGCGGCCGACCCGCAGCCGATAGGGTTGGCCGATGATTTCGCCCAGGATGCATCCAAACTCGCGCATTGGCGCGGGTTTCTCAAGAAAAACAAGCTTGAGGCGCCTGAGCTGCCCGTTGTGATCGACGAGCTCAAGATCTTCCTGCTTCCCGTCCTGGCTGGAAGTGTAGAACATCAGTACTGGAAGGCGGGTGGGCCGTGGCAGTAACTGGAACCTGTCATCGGCACCAGAAACTCGCCGTCTACCGGCGTTCTCGCTCAGCGAAGTCATCGCTTCACTGAGCGCGCAGAGTCGGACTAGCTGCCGCAAACGAGCGCCTGGAATACATCGGAAGGACACGCGTCAACGTCCGCGTGTCCTGCACAGTGATTTACTTACTCGCCGCAATCCAGCGGTCCACCTTCTTCTCCAGCAGCGCCAGCGGCAGCGTTCCTTCCCCCAGCACGACGTCGTGGAAGGCAGGCAGATTGAACTTCGACCCCAGCGCAGCTTCCGCGCGGTGGCGCAGTTCCAGGATCTTCAGGGAACCGATCTTGTAGCCCAGCGCCTGCCCCGGCCAGACCATGTAGCGCTCGATCTGTGCGCGCGAATCGGCTTCGCTGTAACCCAGCGTATCGCTGAAATAGGTGATCGCCTGCTCGCGCGTCCAGCCCTTGGTGTGCAGGCCCGTGTCGACCACCAGGCGTGCCGCGCGCAGCATTTCGTCGTTCAGGTGACCGAAATAATCTTCCGGCTTGTCGAACAGGCCCATCTCCTTGCCCAGGGTCTCCGCGTACAGCGCCCAGCCCTCCGTGAAGGCATTGTTGCCGCCGAATTTGCGGAAGTTCGGCAGGCCCAGCTCCTGCACCAGCGCGATGTGAAAGTGGTGGCCCGGCTGGCCCTCGTGCAGGAACAGCGTCACCATGCCGGTGCTGCCATATTGCGTCGGATCGTTCACGACCGACCAGAACACGCCCGGACGCGTGCCGTCCACCGCCGGGGCCGTGTAATGGTCGGAGGCAGTGGCGCGGCTCAGTTCAGGCTCGAGGCGCAAATCGAGCGGGGACTTCGGCATCAGGTTGAACATCGACGGCAGCTTGGTGCGCAGCTGGGCGTCGAGCTTGCGGTACACGTCGATGACTTCCTGCTCGGTTTTAAAAGGCTTGAACTTCGGCTGCTGGGAAACCCATGCCGGCAGTCCCGCTGCCGGACCGGTATAACCCATCTTCGGGCCGATGCGGCCATATTCTCCCTGGATGCGCGCCACTTCCTTCAGGCCGATCGCGTGGATCGCTTCCGGCGTCAGGTCGGTCGTGGTCTGGCTCGCCACGCGCACCTTGTACCAGGCGGCGCCGTTCGGCAGCGCGTCCCAGCCGCTGGTGCTGCGTGCGGCCGGAATGTAGTCCTTCTCGATGAAGGTGGCGAGGCGGGCCAGGGCCGGATTGAGTTTGGTGCCGATCGCATCGGCATACAGTTTCGTCAAGGCGCGCTTGTCGGCGTCCGAGAAGCCGGCCGGGAAGTTTTTTACAGGCGTGTAGTAGATGCTTGCGTCAGGCGAAGCGGCCACCAGCTGCTTGAACTGGGGCAGGGCGGAGAGCATCACCGGTTTCGGATGCACGATGCCGCGCTTGATCCCCTCCTTCATGTTGGCGATCGCCTGGTCGAGCCAGGGACCGAGCTGCGCCAGGCGGCTGGCGTAGGCGCGGTAGTCCTGGACAGTAGCGAGTGGCTGGGCGCCCTGGCCGCTGGCGTAGTTCGCCAGCGTGACCGGCATGCTGTCCATCTGGTTCAGCGGCAGCAGGTGCTCGGGGAAGGGCTCGAAGCGCAGCGCCATGGCCAGCTCATAGTCGAGGATGTCGTAGCTGGTCTGGTCACGGCTGTTCAACTGCGCGCGCTTGATCGCGTGCAGGCGCTTCTGGAAGGCTTTATAGCGCGCGAACTGTTTGCTGCGCTCGACGGGCGAGATCGACATGCCGATCTGGTCGATGAAGCGATTGTCGCCGCTCTCGCTGGCCGCGACCGGGTCGAAGCGCGCCAGCGCATCGTAGTACTCGTCGGCGAGGACGTTCAGCTTCTTGCCGGCCTGGGGATTGGCGGCGACCTGCTTCGTCGCGGCGGTGGGCGCGTGAAAAGCATGCGCCGGTGCGCAGGCGATGAGGACGGCGGCAGCCAGTGCGCCGGCTTTGAAATGTTGGTTCATGGGTTGAATACCTTAATAGCTTGCCAGTGGCGCCAGCGCGCCGTTCTTGAACGTGTAGACGGTGACGGCGGTCTTTTTCAGGTTGCCCTTGTCGTCGTAGCCATAGCTGCCGACCACGCCCTGGTGGGTCAAGGTGCGCAGCTGCTGCGCCACCGCGCTTGGGGCGAGGCTGTTCGCGGCCGTGATCACCTGGGCGATGAACATCGCCTGGTCGTAGAAGGAGGGCGCGTAGACGTCCGGCTCGCGCTTGAAGCGCTCCTTGTATTTGGTCAGGAAGGCCGGGCCGGCGGGCTGTTTGGCGATGATGGCGCCGGCCTGGGCGCAGCGCACGTTCTCGCCGACGGCCGGGCCGCCGAGTTTGGCCATCTCCGGACTGCACAGGGTATCTCCGCCGAGCAGCGGCACGTTCAGGCCGAGCGCCTTCATCTGGCGCACCATCGGCGCCGCTTGCGGCGCATAGCCGCCGAAGAAGATGGCGTCGACTTTTTTCGCGCGCAACGCGGTGAGGATGGCGGCGAAATCGCTCGCCTTGTCGTTGGTGAATTCGTGGCCTGCGACTTTCATGCCGACGGCTTGCGCCTGGCGCTTGAATTCGGTCGCGATGCCGGTGCCGAAGGCGGTCCGGTCGTCGATGACGCCAACGTTTTTCAATTTGAGCTCGCGCGCGGCGTAATTCGCCATCGCGCCGCCCACCTGCGAATCGCTGGCGACGATGCGGAACACGCCCTTGTAGCCGCTTTGGGTGATCTTCGGATTGGTGCCGACCGTGGACATCAGCGCGCCGGCATCGTTATAGACGCGCGAGGCGGGAATGGCGACACCCGAGTTATAGGGGCCGAGCACGAACTTGACGCCGCCATCGACCAGCTTCTGGGCGACCGTCACGCCTTGCTTCGGATCGCCGGCGTCGTCTTCGGATTGCAGCTCGAAGCGCAGCGTTTTATTCGCCACCTTGATCTTCCGGGCGTTGAGTTCCTCGATGGCGAGGCGCACGCCGTTTTCATTGTCTTTGCCGGCAAAGGCGTTGGCGCCCGAGAGCGGGCCGGTCACGCCGATTTTGACGCTTTGTTCCTGCGCCAGCGCGGCGTTCGATGCGCACAGCAGCGCTGCCAGCGCCAGCGGCGCCAGGGGGAATTTCGATGGCATCAGCCTGTCTCCGTTTAGATACGACGGCCGCCATCATCGCATAGAACGCGAGCGGGGTGCAGGCAGCTCAGGCAGGCAGGCCGTGCGCGATCAGCTCCAGCGGCAGGGCAGTCGTGCACTTGATTTGCTCCATCGAGAAGGCCGAGGAAACGCCGCTCAGTTGCGCCGTCTTGATCAGCTTTTTGTAGAAGCGGTCGTAGCCGGCGATGTCGGTCGTGGCGACTTTTAAAAGGTAGTCGACGTCGCCGCTCATGCGGTGAAATTCCAGCACTTCGGGCAGGGCGACGACGGCGGCGGCAAAGCGCGCCAGCCATTTTTCGTCGTGTTCGGGGGTGCGTACGCTCACGAACACCGTGACCGGCAAGCCCACCTTCTGGCGGTTGACGATGGTGACGCGGCTTTCGATATAGCCCTCTTCCTCGAGGCGCTTGACGCGCTTCCAGCAGGGCGTGCTGGAGAGGCCGACCTTGTCGGAGAGGCCCGAGATCGACAGGGTCGCATCGGCCTGCAGTGCGGCGAGGATCGCACAATCAAACTTGTCTAGTGAATTCATTTTAGTTTTTCGTCACTAATAGAACAACTATGCTAATAACCTAGTTTTTAATAGCTTATTTAGAACACGCTTTCCGCCATCCCTTTGTAACATATTGCTTAACAATAACACGATCTGCACGCGTGTTTACAGTTTTTGCGATTTGGGCCCTTCCATGAACAGTGAAATTTACCTCGACGCGAACGCGACCTCGCCAGTGCTGCCGGCGGCCATCCAGGCGGCGCAAGACGCGCTGGGCGCGTGTTTCGGCAACCCGAGCAGCAGCCATGCGGCGGGCCTGCGCGCCCGCGCACTGCTCGACGATGCGCGCAGCCGTGCGCGCCGCGTGCTCGGGGCGCCCGCTGGACGTTTGCTGTTTACCAGCGGCGCCACCGAAGGCATCCAGACCGCCGTGCTCTCGAGCCTGTGCGCCGTGCGTGAGCGCCGTGCGGCGGGGCTGCCTTGCGGCGACCTGCTGCTGTACGGCGCGACCGAACACAAGGCGGTGCCGGAAAGCCTGGCGCACTGGAACGCGCTGCTCGGCACGGGGCTCACGCTGCAGGCGCTGCCGGTCGATGTCGACGGCCGCCATCGCCTCGACGACTTGCGCACGCTGGCGCCGCGCGCCGCCCTCATCTGCACGATGGCCGCGAACAACGAGACCGGCGTCGTGTCCGACCTCGACGCCATCGCGGCCGTGCTCGAAGAGACCGGCAGCCAGGCGCTGTGGCTGGTCGACTGCGTGCAGGCGCTCGGCAAGCTGACGCTGGAGTTGAACCGTACCCGCATCGATTACGCGCCGTTCTCCGGTCACAAGCTGTATGCGCCGAAAGGCGTCGGCATGCTCTACGTGCGCGAAGGCGCCCCCTACACGCCGCTGATGTGCGGCGGCGGCCAGGAAGCCGGCCAGCGCTCGGGCACCGAGAACATGGCCGGCATCGCCGCCCTCGGCGCCGTGCTGCGCGCGCTGGAAGAGGGGCGCACCTTCCGCAGCCATGCGCAACTGGCCGCCGCGCGCGAACGGCTGGCCACGAGCCTGCGTGCGGCCTTTCCCGCCATCGTCTTCAATGCGCCCTTCGAACACGCGCTGCCGACCACGCTCAACTTCACCGTACCGAACCACTCGGGCAAGGCGCTGCTCGACCTGTTCGATGCCGCCGGCGTGCGGGTCAGCGCCGGTTCGGCCTGTGCGGCGGCGAAGGCGGCGCCCAGCCACGTGCTGCTGGCGATGGGGCTGTCGGAAGAACGCAGTGCGAATGCGGTGCGCATGTCGTTCGGTCCGCTGGTGGACGACGCTTTCATCGACGCGGCCTGCCGCCGCATCGCGCGCTGCGGACAGGCGCTCGGCACGCTGCCGCCCGCGCGCTGTCCGGCGACCGGATCGGGCGTCGCAGCCGGCGTTCCCGCTGCGCTGCCGCCCACCGCGCCAAGGGGCATGATCCCATGCGGCCTGGATGGCAGCGCGCTGGCGCGCTACCTCGAGCGCCATCCGGATGCGCTGCTGGTGGACGTGCGCGAAGCCTGCGAACACGCGCTCGGCACGCCCTTGCTGCATGGGCGCGCCGCCTACAGCCTGCCCCTGTCGCGGCTTCCTGAACATGCGGCCTGGCTGTGCCGGGAAACGCGCCCGCTGGTGTTCTTCTGCCGCAGCGGCAACCGCAGCGCCCAGGCGGCGCAGATGGCGCAGGAACTGGGCCACGGCAACGTGCGCCACCTGGCCGGCGGCCTGGCGCTGATGGCGCCGTAAGCGGCCAGCGGCGGCGCGTCTTGCGGCGGGTGGGCAGGCATCCCGCCGCTGCGTTCGCGCCGCTGCGTTCGTCAACGCACAGTCCCGCATTCGATGACGTTTTAGCATTGGCGCAGGCCCGTAATGGCCGGCATGCACGCTCATCATCGAGGCTCCTGTTGAACGAAGAATTGCACACCAAGGCCGACGCGCCGCGCGCGGGGCATCCGCCCGTTCGCGACGCCAACGCCGCGGACGGGATGCCCCTGCGCGGCGAGCGCTTCGATGCCGCACGAATGGCCGACCACGGCCGCCGCCTCGCCGCGCGCCACCTACTCGGCCCTGACGATGGAAGCGAGCGCCTGCTGGCGCGCCTGGCGGAGAATGCCGACACGATCGCCGCGGCCTGCGCCGCATTGACGCAGGCCGCGCACGAGGGCCGCACGCTTCCCGCCGCCGAACACCTGCTCGACCACTATTACCTGATCGGCCAGCAGGTCCGCAGCGTGCGGCGCCACCTGCCGCCTGCCTATAGCCGCGGACTGCCGCGCTTGAAAACACCTGCGCAGGCCGCCGGCCAGCCGCGGGTCCACGCGCTGGCCCTGGCGCTGGTGACCCACGGCGACGGCCTGCTCGATGCAGGCAGCCTGGCAGGTTTCATCGCCGCCTACCAGGAAGGCGCGCCGCTCACGCTCGGCGAATTGTGGGCAGTCCCGATCATGCTGCGCCTGGCGCTGGTCGAGAACCTGCGCCGCCTCGCCGTGCGCCTCGACGCCCGTGTCGCGCAGCAGGCCCTTGCCCGCGAGTGGGCCGGGCGCATGGCCGAGGCGGCCGAGCGCCGCCCCGGCGACCTGATCCTGCTGGCGGCCGACATGGCACGCG
Source organism: Telluria sp. AIW5 (assembly GCF_056680575.1). Classification (NCBI taxonomy): domain Bacteria; kingdom Pseudomonadati; phylum Pseudomonadota; class Betaproteobacteria; order Burkholderiales; family Oxalobacteraceae; genus Telluria; species Telluria sp. AIW5. The sequence continues at coordinate 1,175,922 of NZ_CM155289.1, forward strand.
CCGTCCAGCCTTTACGGCCGGCCTTCGTGGCCGAACTGGCGCGTTGCCTGGCCGGACGGGGAGATGCGCTGTCCCGGGTGCTGGGGTGGATGGACACGCGCCTTGCCGACGAGGGCCTCACGATCGCGGCGCTCGAAGCGCGCGACAGCGAGGACAGCGCTCTGGATGCCGTGTCTCTGGCCAACACCCTCGCCAGCCTGCGCCTGCTCGAGCGCATCGACTGGCACGCCTTCGTGGAAACCGCGAGCGCGGTCGAGGGGGCGCTGCGGCGCGACCCGGCCGGCGTCTACGCCCGCATGGATTTCGCCACGCGCGACCATTACCGCCACGTCGTCGAGCGCCTGGCGCGCCAGTGCGGGCAGGGCGAGGCCGAGGTCGCGGCCGCAGCGCTGGCGCTGGCCGGGGGCGGCGCCGGTGCACGCACCCGCCACGTCGGCTACTACCTGGTCGGCGACGGCTTGCCGGCGCTGCGCGCGCAGTTGCAGCCGGCGCGCGGCATGCTGGCGGCGCTGCGGCGTGCGGCACGCAAGCGTCCACTGCTGACTTACCTCGGCGCGATCGGCGGCTTCACGCTGCTGTTCACGGCGGCGCTACTGGTGCACGCCTACCAGGGCGGCGCCCGCATGCCGCTGCTGGTCGCACTGGGTTTATTGTCGGCCTTCGGCGCCAGCCAGCTGGCGTTCACGCTGACGAACCTGATGGCAGCGCGGCTGGTGAAACCCAGGCCCTTGCCGCGCATGGATTTCAGTACCGGCATCCCGCTCGAGGCGCGCACGCTGGTGGCCGTGCCGGCGCTGCTCGAGAGCAGCGAGAACGTCAAGGCGCTGTGCGAAGGGCTGGAAGGGCGCTACCTCGCGAACCGCGACCCGCAACTGCGCTTTTGCCTGCTGACCGATTTTACGGACGCGCCGGAAGAAACGATGTTCGGCGACGCCGAATTGCTGGATGAGGCGCGCACGGCGATCGCTGCGCTCAATGCGCGCTACAGCCACGCACCTTTTCTGCTGCTGCACCGCCCGCGCAGGTGGAGCACGAGCGAACACGCCTGGATCGGCTGCGAGCGCAAGCGCGGCAAGCTGGCCGACCTGAACGCCTGGCTGCGCGGCGGCGCGCGCGAGCGCTTCATGCTGGCTGAAGGGAATACCGGCGATTTACAAGGCGTACGCTATGTCATCACGCTCGACGCCGACACCCAGCTGCCGATGAACAGCGCGCGCCAGATGGTCGCGGCCATGGCGCACCCGTTGAACCAGCCGCTGCTCGATGCGGGCGGGCGGCGCGTCATCTCCGGCCACGCCTTGTTGCAGCCCTGCGTGGCGACCTCGCTGCCTTCGGTTCGCGCCTCGCGCTACCAGCGCCTGTGCGGCGGCGAACCCGGCATCGACCCGTACACGCGCACCGCCTCGAATGTCTACCAGGACCTGTTCGGCGAAGGTTCCTTCATCGGCAAGGGCATCTACGAAGTCGACACCTGTTCTCGCGTGCTGGCCGGGCGCCTGCCCGACGACGCCGTGCTCTCGCACGACCTGCTCGAAGGCTGCTACCTGCGCAGCGGCGTGCTGAGCGACACCCAGCTGGTCGAATCCTGGCCAGCGCGTTACAGCGACGACATCGCGCGCCGCCACCGCTGGATCCGCGGCGACTGGCAACTGGCCGGCTGGCTGCGCGCACGCGTGCCTGCCCACGATGGCGCGCGCGAAGCGAACCCCTTGACGCCGCTGGCGCGCTGGAAGCTGTTCGACAACCTGCGCCGCAGCCTGGTGGCGCCAAGCCTCACCGCGACCCTGGTGCTGTGCTGGGCGTGGCTGGCGGCGCCGGCCTTCTGGAGCGCGGCCGCCTTGTCCGTGTTCTTCCTGCCGGCTTTTGTCGAGATCGCCGTCGCCCTGGTTGACAAGCCGCACGACCTGCTGTGGCGCCAGCACCTGGCCAACTGGTCGCACCGCGCGGCGGGCTGCCTGGCGCGCGCCGTGATGAATACCGCCTTCCTGCCGCATGAAGCCTGGTACAGCCTGCACGCGATCGCGCGCACGGGCTGGCGCATGCTGGTCTCGCGCCGGCGCCTGCTGCAGTGGAAGGCCTCAAGCCTGATCCGCTCGAGCACCGACGTCGAATCGGCCTGGCGCAGCATGTGGTTCCCGCCGCTGCTGTCGATGGTCGTCGCCGTGCTGCTGACCTTCCTGCATCCGTTCGCCCTGTTCGCGGCCGCGCCCCTGCTGCTGCTGTGGTTCCTGTCGCCGCTGCTGGCCTGGTGGGTCAGCCTGCCGTTCGAGCGCCCGCCCGCCGACCTGTCTCCCGAGCAGACGCAGTTCCTGGCGACGCTGGCACGGCGCAACTGGGCGTATTTCGAGGACGTCGTCGGTCCTGACACCAACTGGCTGGCGCCGGCCGCCATCCAGGAGCGGCCGCAACCGGCGATCACGCATGCGGCGTCCCCGGCGCAGATCGGTCTTTCCCTGCTGGCCAACCTGGCGGCCTGGGACTTCGGCTTCGCTGCGCAATCCGCCGTGCTGGCGCGGGTGCGCGGCGCGTTCGAGAGCATGGCCCTGCTGGAGCGCCACCGTGGCCACTTCTACGGCGGCTACGACACGCGCACGCTGGCACCGCTGCAGCCCGCGCGCGTGTGCACTAGCGACAGCGGCAAGCTCGCCGGCCACCTGCTGACCCTGGCCACGGGCCTCGAGGCCCTGCTTGACGCACCGATCGCCGGCGCGCGCGCCCTCGACGGCCTACGCGTCACGCTGCACATCGTGGACGAACATGCGCAAGGCGCAGTGCCGGTCGTGCGCAAGTCCCTGGAGGCCTGCCGCGACGCGCTCGGCCCCGAGCGCTGCCGCAATGCCGACACCTTGCCCGGCCTGGCCGATTGCCTGGGCGCGGCCGTGCGTGCGGCATCGCTGCTGCTGGCCACGCTGCCGCAAGCGGCGGATGCACAGTTGCGCGACTGGGCCACACGCCTGGACGCCGATTGCCGTGCCGCGCGCGACGACTTGCTGGCCCAGGCGCCGTGGATGCGCGCCGTGCAGGAATACGTGTTCGAGGCCAGCCTGACGCGCATCCCGACCTTGCGTGAGCTGGCCGCTTTCACGATGGAGGCACCAGGCGGCACCGAGGCCGAACGCGCGCTGGCGCAGATGGTCGCGGAGGGCGCCGCCGTGGCCCGGGCGCGCATGCGCGAGATTGCGACACTGGCCGCGTGCGCGCGCGATTTCGCCGACATGGATTTCGGCTGGCTTCTACAAGGCGATACCAATTTGCTGGCACCCGGCTACGACATGGCTACGGAGCGCTTCGAGGCGGGGGCCTGCGACGCACTGGCGTCGAACGCGCGCCTGGCCAGCTTCGTCGGCATCGCCCGCGGCCAGCTGCCGCTGGAGCACTGGAGCGCCCTCGGGCGCCAGCTGTGCATCGCCGGCGGCGAGCAATTGCTGCTCTCGCCGCATGGCGCGCTGGCCGATTATTTGCTGCCGCAGCTGGTGATGCCGGCCTGGCGCGACACGCTGCTCGACCGCAGCTGCCGCGCGGCCGTGCGGGTGCAGATCGACTATGCGGCGCAGCGCGATATACCCTGGGGCATGTCGGATTCGGGCTGCAACAGCGCCGATGGCGCGCTGCGTTACGAAGCGCGCGCCTTCGGCGTGCCGGGAATGGGGATGGCACGCGGGCTGGGCGACGAGCTGGTAGTCGCGCCCTACGCCTCGATGCTGGCGCTGATGGTGGCGCCGGAAGCGGCCTGCGCCAACCTGCAGCGGATCGCCGCGCTGGGCGCCGCCGGCCGCTACGGTTTGTATGAGGCGATCGACTACACCGGCGCGCGCCTGCCGCGCGGCCAGCGCCACGCCATCGTGCGGGCGTATGCGTCGGAGCACCAGGCCATCGGCTTGCTGGCGCTGTCGTCGCTCCTGCACGATGGCCCGATGCAGAAACGCTTCGAGGCCGATCCGCAACTGCGCGCCGCGCTGCTGCTGTTGCAGGAGCCGGTGCCGGCGACCGGCGCCGTCGAGGCCAGCGCATTCGAACGCGTTGCGCGGCAGGACGCCGCGCAAGCGCCTTTGCAGGCGTGTACGGTCACGCGGGTTGGCGTGGCGCAGCCGCAGCTGCAGCTGCTGTCGAACGGGCGCTATCACGTGATGGTGACGAGCGATGGCGGCGGCTACAGCCGCCTCGGCGAGACGGCCCTTACCCGCTGGCGCTTCGACGCCACCTGCGATGACTGGGGCCTGTTCTGCTACCTGCGCGACCTCGATAGCGGCGCGCTGTGGTCCGGCGCCTGGCAGCCGACGCTGGCGCAGCCCGCGCACTATGAGATCGTGTTCGCGGAAGAGAAGGTGCAGATCAGGCGGCGTGACCACGGCATCGAACTGGTCACCGAGATCGTGGTGTCGCCCGAGGACGATGTCGAGCTGCGCCGCACGCGCATCAGGAACCTCTCCGATCGTGCGCGCCGCATCGAAGTGACGAGCTATACCGAACCGGTGCTGGCGCCGCCGGCCATGGACGATGCCCATCCCGCCTTCAGCAAGCTGTTCGTGCAAACCGAGATCGTCGCCGGACGTAACGCCATCCTGTGCACGCGCCGGCCGCGCGAGGAGGGCGAGCGCACCCCGGTGCTGGTGAACGCGATGACGGTCCACGGCGGCGCCAGCGGCGAGCCATCGTTCGAAACGAGCCGTGCCGATTTTATTGGACGCGGCAGGGACGCCGTGCTGCCCGCAGCCATGGCGACCAACGCGCCGCTGGATGGCGCCGCCGGTTCGGTGCTCGATCCGGCGCTGGCGATTCGCCGTAGCGTGACCCTCGCGCCCGGCGAGGAAGCGACGGTCGACCTGGTACTGGGCGTGGCCGGGAACCGCGACGATGCCCTGCAACTTGCCGCCAAATACGCGGACCAGCACTGCGTCGCGCATGCGTTCGAACTGGCCTGGGTCCACGGCCAGGCGCTGCTCCAGGCGCTGAACGCGACCGAAGCCGATGGCCAGATGTATGCCCGCCTGGCCGGCGCCGTGCTGTATCCGGACCGTGGATTGCGCGCCGATCCGACCCTCATCGCGCACAATCACCGCGGCCAGTCCGGCCTCTGGCCCTACGCAATCACGGGCGACCTGCCGATCGTGCTGCTGCACATCCAGGACGCGGCCAGGCTCGCGCTGGCACGCCAGCTGCTGCAAGCGCACGCCTGGTGGCGCCAGAAAGGGCTAAGCGTCGACCTGGTGATCTGGTGCAGCGACAGCGGCAGCGCGCCCCATTCGCTGCACGCGCAGCTCATCGAGACGATCAAGGCCGGCGGCGCGGCCGAACTGCTCGACCGTCCGGGCGGCGTCTATGTGCAGGTGTTCGACCAGCTGCCGATCGAGGACCAGTTGCTGCTGCAGGCGGCGGCGCGCGTGGTGCTGCGCGACGATCGCGGCACCCTCGCCGAGCAGCTGCAGCGCGCGCAGGCGGCGCCAGGCCCAGGCACGCCCGCCCTGACGACGGCCGCGCCGCAGACCGCGCCTGCCGCAGTGCCCGCAACAGCGCCCGAGTCGGCACCCGAGTCGGCCCCATGTGAGCTCCTGCTCGACAACGGCATCGGCGGCTTCAGCCCCGATGGACGCGAATACCGCATCCGCATCACGCCCGATCGCCCGACGCCGGCGCCCTGGACCAACGTGCTGGCCAACCCGCAGTTCGGCTCGGTCGTCTCCGAAAGCGGCCAGGCCTGTAGCTGGAGCGAGAACGCCCACGAACTGCGCCTGACGCCCTGGAACAACGACCCGATCGGCGACCGCGGCGGCGAAGTGTTTTATGTGCGCGACGAAGCGAGCGGCGTGTTCTGGTCGCCGACCGCATTGCCCGCGCCTTCCGGCGGCGACTACCTGGCGCGTCACGGCTTCGGCTACAGCGTGTTCGCGCACACGGCGCACGGCATCCATTCCGAACTCTCGCAATTCGTCGCGTTGGAGGCGCCGCTGAAATACAGCGTCCTGCGGGTGCGCAACGACAGCGCGGCGCCGCGGCGCCTGTCCGCCACCGGCTATGTCGAATGGGTGCTGGGGGAGCTGCGCGCGACATCAAGCATGCACGTCGTCACCGAACGCGACCCGGCCAGCGGCGCGCTGTGCGCACGCAATGCCTGGAACGGCGCCTCGTCGGAGCGCGTCGCCTTCTTCCACGTCGACGCGGCGGACGCCGCATTCACCTGCGACCGCAGCGAATTCATTGGCCGCGGCAGGAACCTGAAGCAGCCGCAGGCGCTGGACCGTGCCGGCCTCTCCGGCAGCGCCGGCGCCGCGCGCGATCCGTGCGCGGTCTTGAACGTCGTCTTCGAGCTGGCGCCGGGAGAGGAGCGGGAACTGGTGTTCATGCTGGGCGTGGGTGGCACGGAGTTCGTCCAGCGCCACCAGGGCAGTGCGGCGGCGAAGGCGGCGCTGGACGAGGTCAAGGCCTACTGGGACGAGACGCTCGGCGCGGTCCGCATCGAATCGCCCGACCCCAGCCTCGACGTGCTGGCCAACGGCTGGCTGCTGTACCAGACGCTGGCCTGCCGCATGTGGGCGCGCAGCGGCTATTACCAGTCGGGCGGCGCCTTTGGTTTCCGCGACCAGCTGCAGGATGCGATGGCGCTGGTGCACACGCGTCCACCGCTGCTGCGCGAGCACCTGCTGCTGTGCGCCGCGCACCAGTTCGTCGAGGGCGACGTCCAGCACTGGTGGCATCCGCCCTCGAACGCCGGCGTGCGCACGCGCTGCTCGGACGATTTATTGTGGCTGCCGCTGGCGACCTGCCGCTACGTCCGCGCCAGCGGCGACATCGGCGTGCTGGGCGAATCGGTTTCCTGGCTCGAGGGCAGGGCGCTCGACTTCGGCGAAGAGTCGTATTTCGACGTGGCGCGCACATCGACCCAGTGCGGCGACCTGTATGAACATTGCGTGCGCGCGATCCGCCACAGCCTGCGCTTCGGCGAGCACGGCCTGCCCCTGATCGGCAGTGGCGACTGGAACGATGGTTTTGATCGCGTCGGCGCCAAAGGGCGCGGAGAAAGCGTCTGGCTGGGTTTCTTCATGATCGAGGTATTGAGAGGCTTTGCCGAACTGGCGGACCGCCGCGCCGACTACGGCTTCGCCACCACCTGCCGCGCCGCCGCGACCGCGCTCGGCACCCAGCTCGAGCACCACGCCTGGGACGGAGAATGGTACCGGCGCGCCTGGTTCGACGACGGCACGCCGCTCGGCTCGAAAGACAACGACGAATGCCGCATCGACCTGGTCTCGCAAAGCTGGAGCGTGCTGTCCGGCGCCGCCGGTGCCGAGCGCGCGGCCAGTGCCATGGCAGCGGTCGACACCCACCTGGTGCAGCCGGAAGCGCGCCTGATCCGGCTGCTCGATCCGCCTTTCGAGGCCGGCAGCCTCGATCCGGGGAGCCTGCGCGGCTACGCGCCCGGCGTGCGCGAGAACGGCGGCCAGGCCACGCACGCGGCGCTCTGGTGCGCGATGGCTTTCGCGCGCATGGGGAATATTGAACGTGCCTGGGAACTGTTCGACATGCTCAACCCGGTGCGCCTGGCGGCCACGCTCGACGACTGCGCGCGCTACCGGCTCGAGCCCTATGTTGTGGCGGGAGATGTACACGCGGCCCCAGCTCATCTTGGGCGCGGCGGCTGGAGCTGGTACACTGGCTCAGCCGGATGGATGTACCGGCTGGTCGTCGAATCGCTGCTCGGTATCGAGCGTGCCGGCGAGCGGCTGGTACTGGCGCCGCAGCTGCCGCAGGGCTGGCCGGGTTTTCGACTGCAATACCGCTACCGCTCTTCCACCTATGCGATCGACGTGCGCGCGGCGGAAAGTCCCGCGCTGCGCATCGATGGCGCGGACGTCGGCGGCAATACGGTGCTACTGAGCGACGATGGCCTGACGCATCGCGTCGAGCTGCATGTCGCGCGCCGGCATGGATCTGCCGCCCTGGCGGCACACGAACAACCACAGTCGAAGACCCTACCATGAAGAACACCACCCTGCTCGCCGCCGGCGCCACCCTGCTGTTGTCCTGCGCCTTTGCCAACGCCGCCGACTGGAGCGACACCTCGATCAGCTGGCGCTACGGCACCCGCTTCGCCGAGCCCTTCAATCCCGAGCACATCACGAAGCACATCTTCGCGCTGACCCACGCCAGCGGCTACAAATACGGCAGCAACTTCTTCAATGTCGACCTGCTCCAGTCCGACAAGTCCGACCCGGCCTCGCTGACGCAAAGCGAAGGCGCGCAGGAAGCGTATATCGTTTACCGCAATACCGTCGACATCGGCGCGCTGCGCGGCACCGAGATGCGCTACGGCCCGGTGAAGGGCGTCGGCGCCACCTTCGGCTTCGACTGGAACACCAAGAACGACGTCGGCTACAACTCGCGCAAGCGCATGCTGGTCGCCGGCCCGACGCTGATGTGGGACGTGCCGGGCTTCCTGAATACCAGCCTGCTGGTATTGCGCGAGTCGAACGCGCCGAGCGGCGCCTTTGCCCCGATCTCGAACGTGAACGGCCGCTACACCTACGACACCCACGCGGCGCTGTCGGTCACCTGGGGCATCCCGGTGGCCGAGCGTGTCTCGTTCGAGGGCTACGGCATGTTCATCGCGGCCAAGGGCGCGGACGAAGTGGGCAACGGCACCGGCGCCGAGACGAACATCGACATGGCGCTGATGTACGACCTGGGTTCGCATTTCGGCCAGCCGAAGAACCGCTTCCGCGTCGGCGTCGAATACCAGTTCTGGAACAACAAGTTCGGCAACACGCGCACGACCACGGGCGGGCGCGGCCAGCGCGCCAGCACGCCGATGGTGCGCGCCGAATATCACTTTTAATTGACTGTTGAGCCGACCCGGCGCCGGCGCTGCGCCGGCGCCGGCAGGCAATGACGCAGGCTGTCCTTTTGTCAAAAAGGATATAATTAATAGCAACTAGCGCGCGGGATGGCGCAAACGCTCTTTGTGATGCAATTGCAACAATTGCATCATGAAAACCTTCCTCCACACCCCCTCCCGGCTCGCTTTATTCTTGCTGTGCTGCTGCGCCCACGGCGCGTTCGCGGCCATCGACGAACACAGCGAATTCGAAGCCACCCTGAACGCGCCTTATCGCGCGCCCGACCCCGGCAAGGGCGAGGCACGCACCTTCACGCTCGCCTTCGATTATCCGAATGCGCGCGCCGCGCAAGTCGTCGACTGGCAGCTCGAACTGATCAATCCAAATAATGTCGTCGTGCGCCGCTGGCAGGGCAGCACGCCGCTGGTGCAGGCGCCGGTGTCGGTCGCCGTGCCCTGGTCCGGCCAGGACGCCGGCAAGCTGGCCGCCGGCGTTTATAACGTTCGCCTGCGCGCCGCCAGCCGCGATGTTCAGGCAAGCGCTCCCTCGGCCGACATCCACGAGCAGGCCTGGCAAATCGAGATCGGGCCGTCCCGGGCGCCGGCGCTGCCGCCGTTCGCGCCGCTGCCGGTGGGCCGCCTGGCCCAGCCGGGCGCCGCGCCGGCCACCTCCGCGCTGCCCTACACCGTCTATTTCGGCAACCTGCACAGCCAGACCAACCACAGCGATGGCGGCGCCGAACTCACCGATTGCAAGGGCGCGCAAGACCCGTTGACGGCCAAATACGGGCCCGATGCCGCCTTCGCGTATGCCAGGTCCCACAGTCTCGACATCCTCGTCACCTCCGAGCACAACCACATGTTCGACGGCTCCGACGGCACCAATGCGGCGGCCGAGCCGGGCACGGCAACGGCGCTGTACCGCAAGGGCCTGGACACGGCGGCCGCCTTCAACGACGCGCACCCGGATTTCCTGGCCGTCTACGGCATGGAGTGGGGCGTCATCAACAAGGGCGGCCACCTCAATATTTTTAACAGCGACCAGCTGCTGGGCTGGGAAAAGAATGCGAAAGGCGAGCTGCTGGCCGATATCGACACGCCGCGCAGCGATTACGCGGCCCTGTACACGCTGATGCGCGAGCGCGGCTGGGTCGGCCAGTTCAACCATCCGGCCATGAGCGGGCAGTTCGTCGTGGACGGCGCGCCCTTCGGCTATACGGCCGACGGCGACGCGGCGATGGCGCTGTGCGAGGTGGTCAACAGCACCGCCTTCTCCGTCAACGACAGCGAGAGCGAAACCCGGCGCAGCAATTTCGAGGCGGCCTGCAACAAGGTGCTGGAAGCGGGTTACCACGTTGCCTTCAGCACGGACCAGGACAACCACTGCGCCAACTGGGGCACGGCGTATACGAACCGTACCGGCGTGCTGGTTCCGCTAGGGACGCCGCTGAGCCTGGACAGCTTTGTCGACGCTTTGCGCGCCCGGCGCGTGTTCGCGACGATGGACAAGGGCTCGCAGCTGGTACTCACAGCCAACGGCCGCATGATGGGCGAGCGCTTTACCAATAGTGGACCGTTAAGCCTGGTGGCGCAGTTCGCCAGCACGGCCGGCAAGCAGGTGGCCGCGGTGGCGATCATGGAAGGGGTGCCCGGGCGGGGCGGGGTGGTGACGCAAATGGCGAGCGAAGCGACGGTGAGCTTCACGCCATCGCCCGGCGCACATTTCTACTATGTGAAGCTGACTCAGACGGATGGCAATATCCTCTGGTCAGCACCGGTATGGGTGGATCAAACGTAGGGTGGTCGGCTCCACCCGGGAGGATGCGTAGCCGCGTCGCATGCGCCGCCCACGCGTGACCGACGCACAGACGCGGCCGCGCGGTTTATTCCACCATCTGGCTCTGCAGATAATTCTGGATCCCGACCTTCACGATCAGGTCGAGCTGGGTCTCGAGCCATTCGATATGCTCTTCGGTGTCCTCGAGGATCAGCAGCAGCAAATCGCGCGACACGTAATCGGCGGCGGCCTCGCAAGCGGCGATGCCTTCCTTGACCGTCAACTGGGCGGCGCGCTCGAGCTTCAAATCGGCGGCCAGCATTTCCTCGGTGTTTTCGCCGATCAGGAGTTTGTGCAGCGCCTGCAGGTTCGGCAGGCCGTCGAGCATCAGGATGCGGTCGATCAGCTTGTCGGCGTGTTTCATTTCGCCGATCGATTCGTCGTATTCCTTCTTGCCGAGCTTGAAGAAGCCCCAGTGCCGGTACATCCGCGCGTGCAGGAAGTACTGGTTGACGGCGGTGAGCTCGTTGGTCAGCTGCGCGTTGAGCAGCCGGATGACGTTGGGATCGCCCTTCATGATGTGCCTTTTGTTGGTTGTTCAGGCAATCATATCAAAAGGCCAGCGCGGCGCGCGGCGCGCAGGTGGCGGGGTTTCCCGGAAAACGACGCCCGTAACGACAAATCAGGCCGCTTGCGTCGAACGGAAACTCAACTCGGTGACCACGGTCTTGCTGTCGATGGCTTCGTGCAGCACTTCGCGTGCATAGCTGATGCATTTGCCGCAATCGGTACCCAGGCCGAGCTCGGCGCGCAGGGCGGCGATCGAGGTGATGCCGAGGTCGACCGCCTGGCGGATTTCACGGTCGGAGATGTTGTTGCAGACACAGACGATCATCGAATCATTCCCTGAAGTAGTCTTGAACTGAGCACTGCGTTGTCGCAATATCAATGAGAATCGTTCTCATTCGTGTTCTATTCTGAGACCATTTTTCGACGAACGCAAGCGGTTTTGATGTGTGATCATTCCGCCAAATAGAAATAATTCGCATTTAGGTTTATGATGCTAGTATCTGTCTCATCAGCGCTACAGATCAACGCCACACATCGGAACGCCGCCATGACTTTAGCCCCCACTTTGACCACACTCGACGCCCTCAAGGCCGGACAGAGTGCGACCGTGATCCACCTTGCGCCGCACGCACTCGGCGGCCAGGACGTGGCCCGCCGCCTGATGGAACTCGGCTTCGTGCCGGGCGAACGCATCCGCATGCTCAAACGCGGGCTGCCGGGCGGCCCGGTCGCGGTGAAAGTCGGCGAATCGACTTTTGCCCTGCGCAAGTTCGAAGCCGCACTCGTCTCGATCCAGCCGGAATAATCGATGGGTGTCATGGAACAACAGGTGGCTGCGCGCTCGCCCCTGATCGCATTGCTCGGCAATCCGAACTGCGGCAAGACGGCGCTGTTCAACCGCCTTACCGGCGCGCGCCAGAAGGTTGCCAACTACGCCGGCGTTACCATCGAACGCAAAGAGGGCAGTTTTACCTCCCCGGCCGGGCGCGCACTGCGCGTGCTCGACTTGCCCGGCGCCTACAGCCTGTCCGCGCAAACCCCCGATGAAGCCATCACGCGCGACGTCGTCGCCGGCCTGCGCGCGGGCGAACAGGCGCCGGACGCCGTCGTCTGTGTCGTCAACGCAACGAACCTGCGCCTGAATTTGCGCCTGGTGCTGGAAATCCAGCGCCTCGGGCTGCCGATGCTGCTCGCCCTGAACATGGTCGACGTGGCAAAGAAGCGCGGCATCGAGATCGATACCGCCAAGTTGTCTCAGGAACTCGGCATGCCGGTGGTCGAGACGGTCGCCATCCAGGCCGGCGGAGAAGGGGCGCTGCTCGAGGCCCTCGACCGCATGCCTTTGACGCCCGCCACGCCGCATCCCCTGTCGAGCATCGATGCCGTGCCGGTCGAACAGACCCAGCGCGAAGTGCGCCGCATCCTCGCTGCCACCACCAGCTATGCGCACGACACGGGCAACCTGTCCGAGAAGATCGATCATGTGATCCTGCATCCGGTGGCCGGCCCGATCATCCTGGCCGCGCTGATGTTCGTGATTTTCCAGGCCGTGTTCAGCTGGGCCGCCGCGCCGATGGATCTGATTACCGGTACCGTCGACAGCATCGGCCAGTGGATCGGCGGCGCCATGTCCGCGGGGCCGCTGCGCAGCCTGATCGTCGACGGCATCATCGCCGGCGTCGGTGGCGTGCTCGTGTTCCTGCCGCAGATCCTGATCCTGTTCTTCTTCATCCTGATTCTGGAAGACTGCGGCTACCTGCCGCGCGCCGCCTTTCTCCTCGACCGCATGATGGGCGGCGTTGGCTTATCGGGCCGCGCCTTCATTCCGCTGCTGTCGTCCTTCGCCTGCGCGATTCCCGGCGTGATGGCCGCGCGCACGATCCAGAACCCGCGCGACCGCCTGGTGACGATCATGATCGCGCCCCTGATGACCTGTTCGGCGCGCCTCCCCGTGTACGCGCTGATCATCGCCGCCTTCATCCCCGACCGTAAAATCGGCATCTTCAATTTGCAGGGCCTGGTGCTGTTCGTGCTGTACGCGCTCGGCATCGTCAGCGCGATGCTGGTGGCCTGGTACATGAAGCGCCGCAGCAGCACCGGCCAGCATCCGCTGATGCTGGAACTGCCGGCCTACCACTGGCCGCACCTGCAGACGCTGGCGCTGGGCCTGTGGGAGCGCGCGAAGATTTTCCTGATGCGCGTCGGTACCATCATCCTGACGCTGATGGTGCTGGTCTGGTTCCTGTCGAGCTTCCCGGGCGCACCGGAAGGCGCGACACAGCCGCCGATCTATTACAGCGTGGCCGGCATGCTGGGGCGGGCCCTGTCCGTGATTTTCGAGCCGATCGGTTTCGGCTGGCAGATCTGCATCGCCCTGGTGCCCGGCATGGCCGCGCGCGAAGTGGCGGTCGGCGCGCTCGGCACCGTGTACGCGCTGGCCGGCTCCGGTGACGAGGTGGCGAACAGCCTCGGCCCGCTGATCGCCGGTTCCTGGTCGCTGGCCACCGCCTTGTCGCTGCTGGCCTGGTATGTGTATGCGCCGCAGTGCCTGTCGACCTTGTCCGTCGTGCGCCGCGAAACCGGCAGCGCGAAATACGCGTGGATGATGGCCGGCTACATGTTCGCGCTGGCGTATATCGCCTCCTTCATCACCTACCGCGTCGCCCTGGCGCTTGGCGGCGGCTGAGATGTGGCAGGAACTCGTCGTCGCGCTGGTCGTGGTAGTTGCCGCCGTCTACGTCGGCGCCAAATACCTGCCGCCCGCGTGGCGCATCCGCATCGTCAACCGCCTGTCGCGCGGCGGCAGCGATTCGGCGCTGGTGCGCTGGCTCGATACGGCGGATAGTTGCGGGGGCGGGTGCAAGAGTTGCAATACCTGTGAGACGCCGGCCGAGCCGACCGCGCCCGAGGGAAGCAAGCATCGGGTGATTAAGCTCCACGAGAGGAGATAAGCGTAGGGTGGAGTCCTGACTCCACGCGTTACACCGCTCGAACATGTTGGCGCTTTTTCCACCCGATTGACGCACCACATCCTCGCCCACGCGACCGCGGCATACGATGCCGCACCATGCCCCGCTACCGCCGCCAATTCGCTGGCTCCACCTACTTCTTCACGGTTGTCGCCTACCGCCGCCGTCCGATCTTTTGCGCCCCTGCATTGCGCACCGCTCTGCGTAACGCGATCCATACGGTCCGCATTACGCGGCCGTTCGTCGTGGATGCCTGGGTGTTGATGCCCGATCACATGCACTGTATCTGGACCCTTCCCGACGGCGACAACGATTATTCGACGCGCTGGGCGGAAATCAAACGATACGTGACCAACGCGTGCAAGGACCAGTTGCATGACCCCAAACTGTTGACACGTGCGGCAAGGCAGCGCAACGAATCGACGATCTGGCAACGGCGGTTTTGGGAACATCAGATCCGCGACGAGTTCGACATGGAGAAGCATGTCGATTACATCCATTTCAATCCGGTCAAGCACGGGCAGGTGCGGCAGGTGTGCGAATGGCCGCATTCGACCTTTCATCGTTATGTGCGCGATGGGATGTATTCCGATGGTTGGGCGGGATCGCCGGAGATTGCGGATGTGGATTTGGAGTAAGCGGTTCGCAAGCGTAACGCGTGGACTCGGGAGTCCACCCTACGTGTTCGAACGATCAGGCCTCGGGAGTCCCAGCGCCGCCATTAAGCGCTGCGCATCGTATGGCGCGTGCACCTTGATATCGTTATCGAAGTAGCAGTACACATCCCGGCTCGCACGCCTGGGTGGCGCCTTCGACGAGACGCAGCGGTCTTCCAATGGCTGTCCGCCCGTGCTCCAGGCGCGAATCCGTTCGGCCCAGCGTGCGATCGCGTCGTCGTCATAGCCGCTGGCATACAGCTCCTTGTCGCCGTGCAGGCGGATGTAGACGAAGTCGGCCGTCACGTCTTCGATATACGGCCACTTGCCGGCGGTGTCGGCCACGACCAGGGCAACGTTGTACTTGCGCAGCAGGGCAATGAAGCGTTCGTCGCGAAAGCTCTCGTGGCGGATCTCGACGGCGTGGCGCATCGGGCGTTTTTCAGTCATCGCCAGTGACACCTTGCCCTCCATGCGCGACTGGTACTGGCGCGCCAGGGCCAACGCTGCCTCCGTATCCTGCGGCAGGATGCTGAGGAAGTGCTCGAAGCGCTCCGGGTCAAAACGCACCATCGGCGGGAATTGCCAGAGGAAGGGCCCGAGCTTCTCGCGCAGTTCGAACACGCCCGACGCCAGCACATTCGCCAGCGGCCCATCGATGTCCTTCAATTTGAGCATGTGCGTAATAAAACGGTTGCCTTTCACCGCGAACAGGAAGTCCGCCGGCGTCGCCGCATACCAGGCGGCATAGCTCTCGGGCCGCTGCAGCGAGTAGAAGGAGCCGTTGATCTCGATCGTCGGCAGCTGGCGCGAGGCGTAGTCGAGCTCGCGCGCCTGCGCCAGGCCGGGAGGATAGAATTTCCCGCGCCAGGGTGCGTAGCGCCAGCCGGAGATACCGATGTGAATCTTGCCCATGAATCCATCATAAAGGGCGAGCCTGACGGGCTCGGTGCGTTGACGAACCCTGCCGCGCCGGGGCGCCGCCATGCTGATCGCACATCGGCCCGCCTTTTTGTAACGACGCAACAATGCTAAGCTAGCGGTCTTTCCGATCCGACCGGCCCGCCCATGATCACCGTCCATCACCTGAACAATTCGCGCTCGCAGCGCATCCTGTGGCTGCTCGAAGAGCTGGGCCTGCCGTACGAGATCAAGAAATACCAGCGCGACCCGAAGACGATGCTGGCGCCGCCGGAACTGAAGGCCGTGCACCCGCTCGGCAAATCGCCGGTGATCACCGACGGCGAGACGGTCGTTGCCGAGTCGGGCGCGATTGTCGAATACCTGGTCGAGCGTTACGGCAACGGGCGCCTGGTCCCGGCCGCCGGCACCCCGGAAAAGCTGAAGTACACCTTCTTCCTGCACTTCGCCGAAGGCTCGGCGATGTCGCCGCTGCTGATGAAGCTGGTGTTCGACCGCATCGAACACGGCCCGATGCCCTTCTTCGCCAGGCCGATCGCGCGCACCATCGCGCGCAAGGTGAAGGGCACCCTGGTCGAGCCGAACATCAGCTCCCAGCTCGACTACCTCGAGTCCGAACTGGCCACGCGCGATTGGTTCGCCGGGAACGAGATGACGGGCGCCGATATCCAGATGAGCTTCCCGCTGGAGGCCGCCGCGTCGCGCGCCGGACTGGGCGCGCAATACCCGCGCCTCACCAGCTTCCTGGCGCGCATCCACGCCCGTCCGGCCTACGCGCGCGCCCTGGAACGCGGCGGCAAGTACGACTACGCAAGGTAAAGCATGGCCAAGCTGCTCGCGATCGATGGACTGAACATCGTGCGCCGGGTCTATGAAGCCAGCCCGGAGCCCGACTCCGATCTGAAAGCCGGCATCGCCCTGCGCCATGCGTTCTCCTCGTTTCGCAACCTGCTCGAAGCGCACGCGCCCACGCACGTGCTGGCTGCCTTCGATTACGGCGGACAGACCTGGCGCCACGCGCTCTACCCGCGCTACCGCGAGCACCGCGCGCCCATGCCTTCGGTGCTGAGGGAAGCGCTGCCGGAATTCCAGAAGCGCCTGAAAACGGCCGGGGTGCCGGTGGCAATGCTGCCCGGGGTCGAGGCCGATGATGTCGTCGCCACCTGCGTCATGCGCTGGCTGAACGAGAACCGGGGCGAGGCGATCGTCGCCACCACCGACAAGGATTTACATGTCCTGATCGCGCACGGCGCCCTGGTGTGGGATCATTTTAAAAACGAGTGGCATGACGACGCCTGGGTGCGCAACAAGTTCGGCGTGGCGCCGGAATTGCTGCACGATTTATTGGCGCTGATGGGCGACGCCACCGACGGCGTGCCGGGCGTGTCCAAAATCGGCATGAAGACGGCGGCGCGCCTGCTCAATGCGTATGGCGGCCTGGACGCGGTGATGGCCGGCGCCGGCATCCTCAAAACGCCGTTGGGCGAGCGCCTGCGCGCCGAGCGCGACATCCTGTATCTGTCGCGCCGGCTGGTGGAGCTGAAAACCGACGTGCGCCTCGGCGTGACCTGGAAGATGCTTGCCTACGAATCTCCTTAAAGAAAGTGCGCGATGCTTAAAGCGGTGATAGTGGACTCGAACGCAATTTCACGCGGCTTGTTGAATACCGTGCTGACCGATGGCGGCTACGAGGTCGTGGCCCAGGCCCACACCGGCCACACTGCGCTGGTGCAGGCGGCGAAATTCCGGCCGCAGATCATGTGCATCGCGCGCGAGCAGGTCGAGGATGGCAGCAAGGTCGTCGAGCAGTTGCGCGCCAACCTGCCGAAGACGCTGATCTTCATGGTCTCGGGCACGCTCGACGCGCCGGCCATCGAGTCGGCGCTGGCGCGCGGCGTACACGGCTTCATCGTCAAGCCGTTCAGGGCGGATACGGTGCTCAAGACCATCCGCAACACGGTGCTGGCGCTGGTGCGCAAGCAGCAGGCAGGCGCTACGCCGGACTCTGACGGCGCCTGATTTCCTCGGCCGCGATCGCCGTCAATTCTCCCAGCGCGCGCAGCTCGCGCTGGCGCAGGCGGCGCGGCTCGCGGTCCATCACGCACAGCGCGCCGAGCCGGAAGCCGGCGCCATCGACCAGCGGGAAGCCCGCATAAAAGCGGACATGCGGCGCACCAAGCACCAGCGGATTGTCCTTGAACCGCGCGTCGAGCAGGGTGTCGGGCACGACCAGCGGACCGTCCTGGGTGATCGTATGGCTGCAAAAGGCATGCTCGCGCGCGGTCTGCGGCAGCACCGTGCCGGCGCGCGACTTGAACCACTGGCGCCGCGCCGTCACTAACGAGAGCAGGGCGATCGGGCAAGCGGTCACCTGGGTCGCGAGCCAGGTCAGGCGGTCGAACACGGCTTCCGCTTCGCTGCCCAGCAGGCCGGTCGCGCGCAGGGCATCCAGGCGTGCATACTCGTGGTGCGGCAGGGCGCCGCCGGCTTCGGGCAGGAAGTCGATGGAGCCGGCACGGTGGGCGGCGTCCCCGAAGCCCGCACGTTCGCGCAGCAGGGCGCTGACGTCGGACTGGCGCACGCGCCGGTGCCCGCCGGGTGTCTTCCAGGCCGGCAGGATGCCGGTTTCGCTCCATTGCTGCGCCGTGCTGACGGCAATGCCGAGCAGCCGCGCCGCTTCGCGCGTGGTGAGGATCGGGTCGTCCCCGTCACCGGGGCAGGATACTGGCATGGTATTAATTCCATTCAAGCAATAACTTCTCAGCATCTTACTTGAGTCGGCAAATAAAATGCCGAAATTGATGATTGGGCGACTGTATATTTGTTTTTTACCCACATAAGTCCATATTCACACATCAATTCATGGGAATTAAGTTGACGTCAGGAAATTTGACGATCAGAATGAGTCGCACAATCATTTTCGTCATATCCCGGTTGTCGGGGGTCGACAGGAACAAGGAACCCCATGCCTCAACATCCGCCGGCACAGATGGAAGCAGTCCGTCTCGACGCACTGCGCAAGCTCGACCTGCTCGACACGCCTCCCAACGAAGCCTTCGACCGCATCACGCGCATGGCTGCCCAGCTGTTCAAGCTGCCGGTGGCGGCGGTGTCGCTCACCGATGTCGACCGCCAGTGGTTCAAGTCGCGCGTCGGCGTCGAACACTGTTCGATCCCGCGCGAGAAGGCGCCCTGCGGCGAAGTGGCGAATACGTCGCGCATGCTCGTGATTCCCGACCTCCAGCTTGACGCCTGCTACCGCGACAGCCCCCTGGCAGCGTCCGGCGTGCGCTTCTATGCCGGCGCGCCGCTGCTCACGCGCGATGGCCACTGCCTGGGCGCGATGTGCGTGCTCGGCACCGAGCCGCGCACCATCAGCGACACCGAACGCACGGGGCTCGCCGACCTGGCCGCGATGGTGATGGCGCAGATCGAACTCCAGCATGCGATCGGCCGCATCGACCCGGTGAGCGGCATCCCGAACCGCAGCCAGTTCGTCGACGACCTGCGTGACCTTGCCCTCGACCGTCCCGGCGGCGAAGCGCGCCTGGCCGCGCTGGTGAACCTGGCGACTCCGGGGCAGATGAGCAGCGCGGTGCGCGCGATGGGCGCCGGTTTCATGGACGACATCATCAGCGAGGCCGCACGCATGCTGCGCGCCGCACTCGGTCCAGCGCGCAAGCTGTACCACGTGGCCCCGTTCCAGTTCGCCTTCCTGGCCGAGCCGGGCGCGGACCTGGCGCGCTTTTGCGACTGGCTCGCAGCCTGGGTCGCGCTGCGCGCCGAGACCACCACCGCCCGTTTCGTCACCACCGCCACCGTCGGCGTGGCGCCGTTCGCGACCGGCCAGGCCGACCCGCTCGAACTGCTGCGCGACATGCACAGCGCGTCGCACGACGCCATCGAAGGCTCGCACCGGGTGCGCGTCTTTTCGGCCGAGCAGAACGCCGTGTTCCTGCGCCGCTTCCGGGTCGCCAACGAGTTCGGCGCGGCCCTCGACGACGACAGCCAGCTGCGCCTCGTGTACCAGCCGAAGATCGAACTGGCGACCGGCCGCTGCATCGGCGCCGAGGCGCTGCTGCGCTGGCGCCATCCGTCACTGGGCGAAGTCTCGCCCGGCGAATTCATCCCGGTGATCGAACAGACCTCGCTGGCGCGCGCGACCACGCGCTGGGTGCTCGAACGCGCGCTGCTCCAGGTATCCGCCTGGCGGCGCGCCGGGCTGGTGATGCAGGTGGCGGTGAACGTATCGGCCGTGAACCTGCTCGAGCCGGATTTTTGCGCCCACGTGCTGGCGCGCCTGCGCGCGCACGGCCTCCCGGCGAACGCGCTGGCCATCGAAATCACCGAAAGCGCGCTGATGACCAACCGCACGCTGGCCACGGCCACCCTCGAGGCCCTGGCCGCGGGCGGGGTGCAGCTGGCGATCGACGATTTCGGTACCGGCTACAGCAGCCTGGCCTATTTGCAGAGAGTGCCGGCGAAAGTGGTCAAGATCGACCAGAGTTTTGTACGCGACCTCGATACGGACGAGCGCCGGCGCGCGTTGGTGGCGACCATGATCAAGCTCTCGCACGACCTCTGCCAGGTGGTCGTGGCCGAAGGCGTGGAAACGGCGCCGGTAGCGCGCTTCCTCGCCAGCGCCGGCTGCGACCAGGTGCAGGGTTATCTGTACGCGCGGCCGATGGCGCCTGAACAATTCGAAGAGTGGATCTGCGCCGAGTGGACGCTGGCGCGGCCGCGGGGGACGAAGCGGGTCGAGGCGCTAGCCTGCGCGTGAGCCGCCGCGATACGTAGGGTGGACTCCCGAGTCCACGCGGTAGGGCATGTCCGAAATCGAAACGACGGCCGGCATCGTTATCGCATGCGGCAGTGTTGTAATTGGGCCGCGTGAATGCGAACGGTGCACCGCGTGGACTCAGGAGTCCACCCTACGTATACCTGAACGCAGGCTTTACTGGCCGGGTTTGGCAGTGCCCTAAAAACAAAACGGCGCACCGTAAAAACCGGTGCGCCGCTGGGCATGGGTCGGCAATGCCGATGTCAGCTTTGTACCGCGCTGGCCCCGTCGATGATCCCGCCGCCCAGGCAAATATCGCCGTCATACAGCACCGCCGACTGCCCCGGCGTGACCGCCCATTGCGGCTCCGTGAAATCGAGCGCGAACCGCTCCATGCCATCGGCCGCAACCGTGCACGCCACATCCGCCTGGCGGTAGCGCGTCTTGGCCGACAGCAGGCCGGGGGCAGGCGGCTCGCCCGCGATCCAGCTCGCCTGGCCCGCGTCGAGACGCGCGGACAGTAACCACGGATGGTCGTGGCCTTGCACGATGTACAGCGTGTTGTTCTCGATATCCTTGCGCGCGACGAACCACGGCTCGCTGGTGCCGTCGGCATTCCGGTGCGATTTCAATCCGCCGATGCCGATGCCTTTACGTTGGCCCAGCGTGTAGAAGGACAGGCCGATGTGCTCGCCCACGGTCTGCCCGTTATCGAGCTTCATCGGGCCCGGTTTATGGGACAGGTAGCGGTTCAAAAAGTCGCGGAACGGGCGCTCGCCGATAAAACAGATGCCGGTCGAATCCTTCTTCGCCGCGTTCGGCAGCTTCAGCTTTTCCGCGATCTTGCGCACTTCCGTTTTCGGGATCTCGCCCAGCGGGAACAGCGACTTCGACAACTGCGCCTGGTTCAGGCGGTGCAGGAAATAGCTTTGGTCCTTGGTGTGGTCGAAGGCTTTCAGCAGCTCGAACTTGCCGATGGAATTTTCGCGAACGCGCGCGTAGTGGCCGGTGGCGATCAGGTCGGCGCCCAGCTTCATCGCATGGTCGAGAAAGGCCTTGAATTTGATCTCGGCGTTGCACAGGACATCCGGGTTCGGCGTGCGGCCGGCCTGGTATTCGCGCAGGAATTCGGCGAACACGCGGTCCTTGTACTCGGCGGCGAAGTTCACGGCCTCGATGTCCACGCCGACCAAGTCGGCGACGCTGGCCGCGTCGATCCAGTCCTGGCGCGTCGAACAGTATTCGGAATCGTCGTCGTCTTCCCAGTTCTTCATGAACAGGCCGACCACGTCGTAGCCTTGTTCCTTCAGCATCCAGGCCGCGACCGAGGAGTCGACTCCGCCCGACATCCCGATCACGACTTTTTTCTTGCTCATGTTACGTCCGGTCTGTTGTCAGTGCTTCTTCGAACACCGACGGGTGGGTGTACAGCAGCGCGAGATCCGTGCGCCGGCCGGCGATGTAATCGTCCACGCATTGGAGCACGATCGGGCTGCGGTGACGCGCGCTCGATGCGGCGATCTCGTCGCGCGTCATCCAGATGGTGCGCAGGATGCCGTCGTCGAGCGGCTGGTCGTACTGCTTGCCGGCGGTGCCGCAGAAGGTAAAGCGCAAATAGGTGATGTCGGCATTGCGCGACTTCGAGTAGTAGCGCGACATGTACATGCCGACCAGGCCGGTCGGGATGAACTCGTGCGCCGTCTCTTCCATCGATTCGCGCACGACCGCCTGCTCGAGCGATTCGCCCGGGTCCAGGTGACCGGCCGGCTGGTTCAGCTTGATGCCTTCGCTCGTCTCTTCCTCGATCAGGAGGAAACGGCCATCGCGTTCAATGATGGCGGCAACGGTGACTGACGGTCTGAAGGTATGGGTCATGCGCGTCCTCGACAAATGAGCCGATATTCTACAGCGGTGCGCAAAGCGTTGCTTGCAAGTACCTGTGCAGTGCAACAAAAAAGCGTCAATTGCCGCGATTTGATACAAAAACCGTGGCCAATCTGCCCCATCTGTATCACTTCCACCCGCTTTGCATGTTGTCCGCAGAGCTGCCTCCATGTAATGACAAAAGGGCCATGTTTACGTGTTAGATTGTGAACAGAACATCAATATGAAGGAGGCATGCATGAGAATCGGCATTCCGGCCGAAACACGGCCGGGCGAGACACGCGTAGCAGCAACTCCGGAAACAGTCAAAAAACTGGCGGGTAAACACCAGGTCGTGGTGCAGTCCGGCGCCGGCCTGCATGCGGCAGTCACCGACGAAGCCTACGCCGCCGCCGGCGCCACGGTCGGCAGCGCCGACGACGCCTTCGCTTGCGACATGGTCCTGAAAGTGCGCGCCCCGAACGAATCCGAACGCGCGCGCATGCGCCCCGGTACCGTCATCGTCGGCATGCTCAACCCTTTTGATGCCGACAACATCGCCGCCATGGCGACAAGCCGCCTGACCGCCTTTGCGCTGGAAGCGGCGCCGCGCATTACGCGTGCGCAGTCGATGGACGTGCTGTCCTCGCAGGCGAACATCGCCGGCTACAAGGCCGTGATGCTGGCCGCGAACACGTACCAACGCTTCATGCCGATGCTGATGACCGCCGCCGGCACGGTGAAAGCTGCGCGTGTCCTGATCATGGGCGTCGGCGTGGCCGGCCTGCAGGCGATCGCCACGGCGAAACGCCTGGGCGCCGTGATCGAAGCCTCCGACGTGCGCCCGCCGGTGAAAGAGCAGGTCGAGTCGCTCGGCGCCAAGTTCATCGACGTGCCTTTTATTACCGACGAGGAGCGCGAAATCGCGCAGGGCGTGGGCGGTTACGCGCGCCAGATGCCGGCCGACTGGATGCGGCGCCAGGGAGAGCTGGTGCACGAACGGGCGAAACTGGCCGACATCATCATCACCACCGCCCTGATTCCCGGACGCGCGGCGCCGATCCTGATTCGCGAGGAGACGGTCGCCGCCATGAAGCCGGGTTCGGTGATCGTCGACATGGCGATCGAGCAGGGCGGCAACTGCCCGCTTACGGAACTCGGCAAGACGGTGGTCAAGCACGGCGTCTACATCATCGGCGAGCCGAACCTGGCCTCGCTGGTCGCAGCCGATGCGTCGGCCCTGTACGCGCGCAACGTGCTCGACTTTTTAAAACTCGTCTTCGACAAGGAAGACAGGTTCGTCATCGACCGCGAGGACGAGATCGTGCGCGCGACGCTGCTCTGCCATGACGGCGAGAGCTTGCGCAAATAATACGGAGACCGACATGGAAATCAGCCATACCATCATCAACCTGATCATCTTCGTGCTGGCGATCTACGTCGGCTACCACGTCGTCTGGACCGTGACGCCGGCGCTGCACACGCCGCTGATGGCGGTGACCAACGCCATTTCCGCCATCATCATCGTCGGCGCCATGCTGGCCGCCGGGCTCACCGAAGGGGCGCTGGGCCAGGCCATGGGGACGGTCGCTGTGGCGCTGGCGGCCGTGAACGTGTTCGGCGGCTTCCTGGTCACCCAGCGCATGCTCGAGATGTTCCGGAAGAAGGAACCCAAACGGTCCGCCGATGCGGCGGCGCCGAAAGTGGCCCAGAAGGAGGCCGCATGAACTTCATCAGCATGAATGTGGTCACGCTGCTCTACCTCGTGGCCTCGGTCTGCTTCATCCAGGCCTTGAAAGGGCTGTCGTCGCCGTCGTCGGCGCGCATGGGCAATACCTTCGGCATGGCCGGCATGGCGATCGCCGCGGTCACGACGGTCGCCCTGATTTTCAAATTGCAGGCGCAATTTGCCGAGGCCGGGCGCAGCGGCGGCATGGGGTTTACGCTCGTGCTGCTGGGCGTGGTGGTGGGCGGCGCGATCGGCGCCTACGCGGCGAAAAAAGTCGAGATGACCAAGATGCCGGAACTGGTCGCCGCCATGCACTCGCTGATCGGTCTCGCGGCCGTCTGCATCGCGATTGCCGCCGTGTCCGAGCCCTGGGCATTCAACATTGCCGAGCGTGGCCGCGCGCTGCCGTTCGGGAACCGGCTCGAACTGTTCATCGGTACTTTCGTCGGTGCCGTCACCTTTTCCGGTTCGGTGATCGCCTTCGGCAAACTCTCGGGCAAGTATAAATTCCGGCTGTTCCAGGGCGCGCCGGTGCGCTTCAAAGGCCAGCACATCCTGAACCTCATCATCGCGATCGCCCTCATCGCGCTGGGACTGATGTTCTGCTTTTCCGATGCGGTGGAGCCGGCCTGGACGCCGTTTGCCATCATGGCCGCGCTGTCGTTCGTGCTGGGGGTACTCATCATCATCCCGATCGGCGGCGCCGACATGCCGGTGGTGGTGTCGATGCTGAACTCCTATTCCGGCTGGGCGGCGGCCGGCATCGGCTTCTCGCTGAACAACTCGATGCTGATCATCGCCGGCTCGTTGGTCGGCTCGTCGGGCGCGATCCTCTCGTACATCATGTGCAAGGCGATGAACCGCTCCTTCTTCAACGTGATCCTGGGCGGCTTCGGCGGCGAAGCGGTGGCGGCCGTCAGCGGCGCGCAGGAACAGCGTCCGGTGAAAGCCGGTTCGGCCGAAGACGCGGCGTTCATCTTGCAGAACGCGGAGTCGGTGATCATCGTGCCGGGCTACGGCCTGGCCGTGGCGCGCGCCCAGCATTCCGTCAAGGAGCTGGTGGATAAACTGACCGAACACGGTGTGAACGTGCGTTACGCGATCCACCCTGTGGCCGGGCGCATGCCCGGGCACATGAACGTGCTGCTGGCCGAAGCCGAGGTGCCTTACGACCAGGTGGCCGAGATGGAAGACATCAACGGCGAGTTCGGCCAGACCGACGTGGTGCTGGTGCTGGGCGCGAACGACGTCGTGAACCCGGCGGCCAAAGACCCGAAATCGCCGATCGCCGGCATGCCGATCCTGGAAGCCTATAAGGCGAAAAGCATCATCGTGAATAAACGCTCGATGGCGTCGGGGTATGCGGGCCTGGACAACGATTTGTTCTACATGCCGAACACGATGATGGTGTTCGGTGACGCGAAGAAGGTGATCGAGTCGATGGTCAAGGCGGTGGAGTAGGGTGGGCATGCCCACGCGGACGTTCGCACCGTGTTGGCCCATGAACGCGGTAACGGCCGGTGATCAACCCGACGCGTTATCGCGATCCGAACGTGCGGGTGTGAACGAAGCAAACATGACGCGACGGTTCGCGTGGGCATGCCCACCCTACGGTGCGCCGCCGCCGCGATTGTTTGCCGTCGCCGGAATATTCACATCGCTGACCACAAGCACTGGCCGCGGCCTAACGTAGGGTGGGCATGCCCACGCGGACGTTGGCGCCGTGTTGGCCCATGAACGCGGTAACGGCCGGTGATCAACCCGACGCGTTATCGCGATCCGAACGTGCGGGTGTGAACGAAGCAAACATGACGCGACGGTTCGCGTGGGCATGCCCACCCTACGGTGCGCCGCCGCCGCGATTGTTTGCCGTCGCCGGAATATTCACATCGCTGACCACAACCTCTGGCCGCGGCCTAACGTAGGGTGGGCATGCCCACGCGGACGTTCGCACCGTGTTGGCCCATGAACGCGGTAACGGCCGGTGATCAACCCGACGCGTTATCGCGGATCATGTGGACGTGTTACCGCGATTCGCACGTGCGGGTGTGAAAGAAGCAAACATGACGCGACGGTCCGCGTGGGCATGCCCACCCTACGGCCCCCGCGATTGTTTGCCGTCGCCGGAATATTCACATCGCTGACCACAAGCACTGGCCGTGGCCTAACGTAGGGTGGGCATGCCCACGCGGACGTTGGCGCCGTGTTGGCCCATGAACGCGGTAACGGCCGGTGATCAACCCGACGCGTTATCGCGGATCATGTGGACGCGTTACCGCGATTCGCACGTGCGGGTGTGAAAGAAGCAAACATGACGCGACGGTCCGCGTGGGCATGCCCACCCTACGGCCACTGCGATTGTTTGCCGTCGCTGGAATATTCACATCGCTGGCCACAAGCACTGGCCGCGGCCTAACGTAGGGTGGGCATGCCCACGCGGACGTTCGCACCGCGTTGGCCCATGGACGCGGTAACGACCGGTGACCAACCCGACGCGTTATCGCGGATCATGTGGACGCGTTACCGCGATTCGAATGTGCGGGTTTTGAACGAAGCAAACATGACGCGACGGTTCGCGTGGGCATGCCCACCCTACGGCCGCCGCGATTGTTTGCCGTCGCCGGAATATTCACATCGCTGACCACAACCACTGCCGCGGCGTAACGTAGGGTGGGCATGCCCACGCGGACGTTTGCACCGTGTTGACCCATGAACGCGGTAACGGCCGCTAATGAACCCGACGCGTTATCGCGGATCATGTGGACGCGTTACCGCGATTCGAACGTGCGGGTGTGAACGAAGCAAACATGACGCGACGGTTCGCGTGGGCATGCCCACCCTACGGCCGCCTCGATTGTTTGCCGTCGCCGGAATATTCACATCGCTGGCCACAAGCACTGGCCGTGGCCTAACGTAGGGTGGGCATGCCCACGCGGACGTTGGCGCCGTGTTGGCCCATGAACGCGGTAACGGCCGCTAATGAACCCGACGCGTTATCGCGGATCATGTGGACGTGTTACCGCGATTCGAACGTGCGGGTGTGAACGAGGCAAACATGACGCGACGGTCCGCGTGGGCATGCCCACCCTACGGCCGCTGCGATTGTTTGCCGTCGCTGGAATATTCACATCGCTGACCACAAGCACTGGCCGCGGCCTAACGTAGGGTGGGCATGCCCACGCGGACGTTCGCACCGTGTTGGCCCATGAACGCGGTAACGGCCGGTGATCAACCCGACGCGTTATCGCGGATCATGTGGACGCGTTACCGCGATTCGAACGTGCGGGTGTGAACGGGGCAAACATGACGCGACGGTTCGCGTGGGCATGCCCACGCGGACGTTCGCACCGTGTTGACCCATGAACGCGGTAACGGCCGGTGATCAATTCGACGCGTTATCGCGGATCATGTGGACGCGTTACCGCGATTCGAACGTGCGGGTGTGAACGAGGCAAACATGACGCGACGGTTCGCGTGGGCATGCCCACCCTACGAAACCTTATGCGGCAACAGCGCCGACCCGCCACGCCTTCCGTACATCATCAACTCCCCCAGCAGCGTGCGCGCCGGTTTGACGGCATCCAGCGCCGCCAGCCCCAGGCCCAGCACCGACTGCAGCGGCCCGCTCCCGACAAAGGCGCGCGCCATCGCATCGGTCAGCGCAATGGTGAGCTTGCGGTCCTGCGCGCGCTCATCCAAAAAGCGGCCGATACCTTCCGGCCCCGCGCAGCGCGCCAGCAGTCGCGCCAGCACGGCGGCGTCGCGCAGGCCTAAATTCAAACCTTGCCCCGCCACCGGATGCAGCGTCTGCGCCGCATTGCCGATGGCGACCGTGCGCGTCGTGGCGCGCGCGTCGGCGTTCAGGCCGAGCGGGTAGGCGAAGCGCGGCGAGACTTTGGTGAAGCGCCCAAGCCGGCCGCCGAAGGCCTCGCCCAGTTCATGCAGGAAGCGTTCCTCGTCCATCGCCTGCAGCGCCTCGGCGCGCTCGGGTTTCACGCACCAGACCAGCGCATACTGAAAACCGTCGGCGCCTTCCTGCGGCAGCAATGCCAGCGGGCCCTCGTCGGTAAAGCGTTCAAACGCGCGGTGCGCGATCGGCGCCGCGGCCGACACGCGCGCGATCACGGCGCTCTGGCCGTAATCTCTCGTCTGCGCCTTGTCTTCCTGCTGGCCGAACACGCCCCCTTCGGCGCCGACCACCACCTGCGCCGTGAGCGTGCGGCCGTCGTCGAGCGACAGGGACACCTGGTCCGCCGTTTCGTCGAGCGCAGCCACGCGCGCCGGGCGGATCACCTGCACGCCGGCACGGTCGACCGCGCGCGCCAGCGCATCGACGACGTCGCCATAACGCGTCACGTACCCGAGCGCATCCAGGCGATGCTCTTCGCGGTCGAGCAGGCTGCGCCCGAGCTGGCCGCGCCGTGAAACGTGGATGGTGTGGATCGGCGTGGAAGGAAACGGCCAGGCGCCGATTTCTTCCAGCAACTGGCGGCTGCCCCAGGCCAGCGCGATCGAGCGCGGATCGGAAATTGCCTGGCCCAGCGCGCGCGCATCGACCAGGGCGATGCGCTGTCCCTCGACGCCGCGCCGCACCAGCAACGCCGCCAGTGCCAGTCCCACCGGGCCGGCGCCGCAGATCGCCACGTCGACATTGTCTTTGTGCTGTTCCATCTTCAATCTCTCATCAACGCTTCGATCTCCGCCACCGTCTTCGGCGCCGAACCGGACAGCACGCGGGCGCCCGACTCGCCGACGATCACGTCGTCTTCGATCCGGATGCCGATGTTCCAGAAGCGTTCCGGCACGCCGGGAGCAGGGCGCACGTAAATGCCCGGTTCGACGGTGAGCGCCATGCCCGCCACCAGCAGGCGCGAGGGCTTTCCTTCAGCGGAAAGGTCGCGGTAACTGCCGGTGTCGTGCACGTCCAGTCCGAGCCAGTGGCCGGTGCCGTGCATGTAGAAGGCAGTATAGGCGCGCTCGGCCAGCACGCCTTCGACGCCGCCGTATCGTGCGCGCTCGAGCAGGCCCAGGTCCAGCATGCCTTCAGCGAGCACCTTCAGTGCCGCCTCGTGCACGTCGCTGTAGGGACGGCCCGGCACGATGGCCGCGAGCGCCGCGTCCTGCGCTTGCAGCACCAGCTCGTACAACAATTTCTGGGGTGCGCTGAAGCGGCCATTTACCGGGAAGGTGCGCGTGATGTCGGAGGCGTAGCTGTCGAATTCGCAGCCGGCGTCGATCAGGACCAGGTCGCCGTCACGCGTCTGCGCATTGTTGGCGCTGTAGTGCAGGACGCAGGCGCTCGCGCCGCTGGCGACGATCGGCGGATAGGCCGGGGCCTGGGCGCCATTGCGGCGAAATTCGTAGAGCAGTTCCGCTTCCAGTTCGTACTCGAACATGCCGGGACGCGCGGCGCGCATGGTGCGCACGTGGGCCGCGCCGGCTATCGTCGCCGCACGCAGCATCAGCGCCTGCTCGCTCTCGTCTTTCACCAGGCGCATCTCGTCCAGCAGCGCCAGCAGGTGGTGGGTACGGGCAGGCGCAGTCACGCCCGAGCGCGATTGTGCGCGCACGGCTTTCAGCCATCCCGCCACCTGCGCATCGAGGGCCGGGTTCTGGGCAAGCGCGTAGTACAGGGCAGGGACGTCGGCCAGCAGGCGCGCCATCTGCGCGTCGAGTTCGCCGACCGGATACGCCTCATCGAAGCCGAAGGCCTCGCGCGCGGCGGCGGGGCCATAACGAAAACCGTCCCAGATCTCGCGCTCGACATTCTTCTCGCGGCAGAACAGGATCGACCGCGCCGGCGTCTCGCCGCAAGCCGCGACGATCACCAGCACGCTCTCCGGTTCGGTAAAGCCGGTCAGGTAGTAAAAATAGCTGTCGTGCCGATACGGGTAATCGCTGTTGCTGTTTCTCGCCACTTCCGGCGCGGTCGCCAGCACCGCCAGCGCGCCCGGTTCCATGCTTGCGGCCAGGCGTGCGCGGCGGGCGGCGAAGGGGCTCACTCGCCGGCCCGCTTTGCCAGCGGCGCATTCAGCTCCTCGAGCTGGCGCACGGTGCCGACGTTGACCCAGGGGCCATTATAAATTTCGCCGCCCACGCGCTTTTGCTCGATGAACTTGCGCATCAGGGGGCCGAACTTGACGAACTCACCCGGCTGGATACCGTCGAACATCTCGGGACGGTAGACGCCAATATTCCCGAAGTTCCATTTCGGGTCGCCCTCGTTGGAGAGCGTGTACATGTCGATGCCGAAGTCGCCGCCCGGGTTGTGCCACGGGTTCGGCGTCAAATACAGCCAGGCGATGTCGCGTTTGTCTGGCGGGAGCGGCTGGCCGATGGCGTCGTTCTCCGGCAGCGCGTCGAAGACCTGGGTGAAATCGAAGTAGGGCGCGTAGATGTCGCCCGACAGTGCCACGAAGGGTTCGTCGCCCAGCAGGTGCAGGGCGTTGGCGATGCCGCCCGCCGTTTCCAGCGGCGTCGGTTCGTGCGAATACACGATGCGCGCGCCGAGGCGGCTACCGTCGCCCAGCGCTTCCTCGAGCATGTGGCCGAGGTGCGAGTGGTTGATGACGATGTCGACAATCCCGGCACGCACCAGGTTCAGGATATGCCATTCGATGAGCGGACGGCCGCGCACTTTCAGCAAGGGTTTCGGGCAGGAGTCCGTCAGCGGACGCATGCGTTCGCCGCGGCCGGCGGCCAGGATCATGGCTTTCATGGGCTTCCCGGAAAGTGTGCTCAGAAGGTGTAGCCGAATTTCGGCGCCGCGCCGTCGCCAAAGGCGTCGAACGAGTCGAGCAGGCGGATCAAGGGCTTCAGTTCGGTGTAGCGGTTGGCGGTCTTGCGCACGTAGTCCATCACGGTCGGCAGGTCGCCCATGTAGATGGCCTTGCCGTCGCGGTAGTTCAGGCGGCAGAAGATGCCGAGGATTTTCAGGTGGCGCTGCAGGGCCATGAATTCGAAGTCGCGGTAGAAGGCGTCGATGTCCGGATTGACAGGCAGGCCGACCTGCTTGGCGCTTTGCCAGTAGCGCACCACCCAGTCCAGCACGATCTCTTCGTCCCACTGGATATAGGCGTCGCGCAGCAGGGAGCCGAGGTCGTAGGTGACGGGGCCATACACGGCGTCCTGGAAATCGAGCACGCCCGGGTTGCCCTGGTCGAGGAACATCAGGTTGCGCGAGTGGAAATCGCGGTGCATGAACACCTGCTGCTGCGCCAGTACGTTCGCCGTGATCGTCTCGAATACTTTATCGAGCTGGGCCTGCTGGGCCTCCGTGAGGGTCACGCCCAGGTGGCGGCCGATGAACCATTCCGGGAACAGGTTCATTTCGCGCAGCACAAAGGCGCGGTCGAACTCGGGCAGCACGCCCGGCTGGCTGTGCAGTTGAAACTTGATCAGGGCGTCGACCGCGTCCGAATACATGAAGGCGGCGTTGTCGGCATCGATGCGGGCGAGGTAAGTCGTGGTGCCGAGGTCGGACAGCAGCAGGAAGCCGCGCTCGACATCGCGCGCGACGATGGCCGGCACCGTCACGCCGGCTTCATGCAGCAAGCCCTGGACGTGGATAAAAGCGGGCACGTTTTCGCGCTCGGGCGGCGCATCCATCGCGATCAGGGTGTCGCCGAGTTTGCCGCGTAGCTTTGGTGCCACATCGAAGCGGAAATAGCGGCGGAAGCTGGCATCGGACGAAGCCGGACGGCGCGAACCGGTTTCCACCAGGTCAAGCGAGCTCAGCCATTCGGTAAGAAGCGCGAGGCGCGCGTCCTGCTCGGCGGAAGTGGGGGAGTTTTGATACAAAGAAGCCATGGAACGTCCAGCGGAAACCGGTTGAGGGAGACAATTCCCATATAATAAGGGATTCAATCCAAAAAATCGCCTTTTATGGTGCAGCCACAGATTCCATGAGCTGGTTTACGGCCCTACCATTCCCGCGGCGGCGGGCAGTTGCCTTGTCCGCCCTCGTCACCGTGGCCTCGGGGCCCTTGTACGCGCAAGTTGCGCGGCCCGCGCCCCATCCTGACGAACAAGATCTTCCCGTCACCGTACGCGCCGAGGAGATCGGCGGCCGTCCGGACCGCGAGATCAACCTCGAGCGCAACGTCGAAATCACGCGCGGCCAGACGAAGATGACGGCCGACACGGCCTGTTACCGGCTGGTCGAAGATGAAGTCACGGCCGACGGCAACGTCAACATGTGGCGTTTCGGCGACCGCTACCAGGGCGACGCGCTGCAGCTGAACATGTCCACCGGACGCGGCTGGGTGCTGCATCCGCAGTACAAGCTGCAGTTGAACAATGCGCAAGGCCATGCCGACCGCATCGACTTCCTCGGCGAAGACCAGGCGCTGGTCGTGGACGGCACCTACAGCACCTGCGAAGGCCCCAACCCCGACTGGTACCTGAAGGCGAGCACGCTGCGCCTCGATTCCGGGCGCGACGTCGGCACCGCCGGCAAGACCATCATT
Source organism: Telluria sp. AIW5 (assembly GCF_056680575.1). Classification (NCBI taxonomy): domain Bacteria; kingdom Pseudomonadati; phylum Pseudomonadota; class Betaproteobacteria; order Burkholderiales; family Oxalobacteraceae; genus Telluria; species Telluria sp. AIW5. The sequence goes on from NZ_CM155289.1 coordinate 1,208,485, forward strand.
TATTTCAAGGACGTGCCCATCCTCGGCACGCCGGCGCTGTCGTTCTCGCTGTCGGGCGCGCGCCGCTCGGGCTGGCTGCCGGCCACCGTCGGCTTCGGCTCGAAGGGCAAGTCCGAGCTGATGGTGCCGTATTACTTCAACATCGCGCCCAACCGCGACCTGACGGTCTTCCCGCGCCTGCTGTTCGACCGCGGCCTGCAGCTCGGCGCGACCGCCCGCTACATTGGCGAAACCGCGCGCGGCGCGTATGGCGGCGAAACCCATGTCGAGGGCCTGCGCAACGACCGCATCACGAAGACCGACCGCTGGCGGGTCGATTCGGTGCACAACCAGACGCTGGGGCCAGGCTGGACCTATGGCTGGAACCTGCATGGGGCCTCGGACGACGAATATACAAGCGACTTTGCGCCGACCGTCTCCACCAGTGCCGAGCGCCAGCTCATACGCGACGTGTACACGAGCTATGGCAGCCAGTACTGGAACCTGTCCGTGCGGGCCCAGAACGTGCAAGTGCTGCAGGAACCGGCGGCAGCCACGAATCCGGCGCTGGCGATCCCGCGTCCTTACGACCGCCTGCCGCAAATTAATTTTCACACGGGCCGTTTCGACGTCCAGGGCTTCGACTGGGCGATCGATGCCGAGGCGACGCGCTTCTCGCATCCGACTTTCGACAGCGGCAACCGCCTGCTGGCGGTGTCGCAGGTCAGCTATCCATGGGTGCGTCCGGGCTACTACGTCACGCCCAAACTGATGCTGCACGCGACCAAATACGAGTTGGAGCGCAAGACGGACAGCACTGCCGGCCTCCCGACCAGCCTGTCGCGCACGCTGCCGATCTTCTCGGTCGACAGCGGCATGGTGTTCGAGCGCGACGCCAAGCTGTTCGGCAGCGCCGCCACCCAGACCCTGGAGCCGCGCCTGTTCTATGTGCGCACGCCTTACCGCAACCAGGACGACTTCCCGATCTTCGATACGGGCGAGGCGGGCTTCAGCTACGCCCAGCTGTTCAGCGAAAACCGTTTCGTGGGCGGCGACCGCGTGTCGGACGCCAACCAGCTGACGGCGGCCGTGGTCTCGCGCTTCATCGAGGCCGACGGCGCCGAGCGCCTGCGCATGGCGATCGGCCAGCGCTTCTATTTCACCGCACCGCGGGTCGGCCGCACCGAGGCCCAGCAGCAGCAAGGCCGCTCCGACCTGCTGCTGGCGGCATCGGGCCGCATCATCAATAACTGGAACTTCGACAGCAGCGTACAATACGATGCGAACGATAAAAGCCTGTATAGCCAGAACCATGGCTTGCGCTGGACGCCGGGACCGATGAAGGTGCTCAATGCCGAGTACCGTTACGTGCGCGACAGCTTCCGCAATGCCGACGTGTCGGCCCAGTGGCCGCTGTCGACGCGCTGGTATGGCGTCGGCCGCGTCAGCTACTCGCTGCGCGACCGCAAGGTGCTCGAGAGCCTGGTCGGTCTCGAGTACAAGGCCGATTGCTGGGTCTTCCGCATGGGCGCGCAGCGCTTCGTGACGGCGGCCCAGACGACCTCGACGTCGACCTTCTTCCAGCTCGAGCTCAACGGCCTGTCGCGCCTTGGGCTGGGCAATCCGCTGGAGTCGTTTTACAAGAGTATTCCCGGCTACACGCGGCTCAACAGCAACGTCGGCCGTCCCTAGCCGCGCGCCCTGACCGGGGCCATGGATGATTTTTGACCTGAATGAGTGCTTCCCAGACTATGCGTACTACCAGTTTGCATCACCTTAAGCTCGCAGCGGCGCTGCTGTGCGCGTTCACGGCCAATGCCGCCCTTGCTCAAGCTGCGAAGCCTGCGCGCGCCCCCGCGGCACGGCCTGCACAGCCGGCGGCGGCGGCGCAAAGCGCTGCCCCCGGCAGCGGTTTCCTGCCGCCCGCGTCCAGCAACGCCAACGTCATCGATGCGATCCGCGTTGTCGTCAACGACGAAGTCATCACCCGCAACGAAGTGCGCAACCGCGTCGGCCAGATCGTGCAGCGCCTGCGCGCCCAGAATGCCCAGCTCCCGGCGCAGGCCGACCTCGAGCGCCAGGTGATCGAATCGATGATCGTCGAGCGCGCCCAGCTGCAGCTGGCCAAGGAGATGGGTGTGCGCGTCGACGACCGCAGGCTCGACGCCACGATCGGCCGCATCGCCGAAGGCCAGAAGATGACGGTGCAGGAAATGCGCAACCAGATGGAAAAGGAAGGCCTGACCTTCGCCCAGTTCCGCGAAGAGATCCGCAACGAAATCATGCTGCAGAACCTGCGCGAGCATGAGGTCGACAGCAAGATCCAGGTCTCGGACGCCGAAGTCGACACCTATCTGGCCGCCGAAAAAGCCGCTGCCGCCGACCGCGTCGAAATGGACATCGCCCAGATCCTGGTCGGCATCCCGGCCAACGCCACGCCCGAGCAGATCGCCGCGCGCCGCGCCCGCGCCGACGAAGTGCTGCGCCAGCTGCGCACCGGCGCCGACTTCGCCAAGATCGCCGCCACGTATTCCGACGCACCCGACGCCCTGAAGGGCGGCGCGATCGGCTGGCGCGATCCGGACCGCCTGCCGCAACTCATTTCCGACCAGCTGCGCAAACTCAGCCCGGGCCAGGTCACGCCGATCATCAAGAGCAGCACCGGCTTCTACATCATCAAGCTCAACGACAAGCGCAACCTGGCGCAGGCGCCCGAGCAGGCGCTGGTCCAGCAGACCCATGCGCGTCATATCCTGATCAAGGCGACGCCGGCCATGCCGGCCGCGCAGGCCAAGGCCAAGCTGGCCGAGCTGCGCGCCAAAATCCTGAACAAGAGCGCCACCTTCGAGGACCTGGCGCGCCAGAACGGCCAGGACGCCACCGCGGCCAAGGGCGGCGACCTGGGCTGGCTGCAGCCGGGCGACGTGGTGCCGGAATTCGAGACCGCGATGAATGCGCTGAAACCGGGCGAAGTGTCGGACGTGATCGAGTCGCCGTTCGGCTTCCACCTCGTCGAGGTGCTCGAGCGCAAGAGCGAAGACCAGTCGAAGGAAAAGGAACGCCTGCACGCACGCCAGGTGATCCGCGAGCGCAAACTCGGCGAAGCCGTCGAGGACTGGGCGCGCGAAGTCCGCGACCGCGCCTACGTCGAGTACCGCGAGGAGGCGTAACACCATGGCCGCGCCGCAGACCGTGCGCCCGACCCTGGCGCTCACCGTCGGCGAGCCGGCCGGCATCGGGCCCGAGATTTCGATCCGTGCCGCCTGGGCGCTGCGCGAACAGGCCAATTGCGTGCTGGTGGGCGACGCCGCCTTCCTCGCGCTGACCGCCAGCCTGATCGACCCCGAGATTCGCCTGGCGGCGCTGTCGATCCAGGCCTTGCGGAATGGCGGCCTGCCACATTTCGGCCGCGAGCGCATCGCCGTGGTCGACGTGCCGCTGGCCGCCCATGTCGTGCCGGGTGTGCTGGACGCGGAAAATGGCCGCGCCGTGCTCGCCACGCTCGACCTCGCGCTCGAGGGAGTGAACGCCGGCTGGTTCGACGCCATCGTCACCGCGCCCCTGCAAAAGAGCACCATCAACGAAGCCGGTGTCGCCTTTTCCGGCCACACCGAATACCTGGCCGAGAAGACGCAGACCCCGCAAGTGGTGATGATGCTCGCCGGCCAGCCGGCGGGCGATCAAGCGTATTTGCGGGTGGCGCTGGCGACCACCCACCTGCCGCTGCGCGCCGTCCCGGACGCGATCACGCAGGACGGCCTGGCCCGGGTGCTCGACATCCTGCACGCCGACCTGCGCGCCAAATTCGGCATCGCATCCCCGCGCATCCTGGTCACCGGGCTGAACCCGCACGCAGGGGAAAACGGCTATCTGGGACGCGAGGAAATCGAGGTCATCGAACCCGCCCTGGCGGCGGCGCAGGCGCGCGGCATCGACGCACGCGGGCCGTATCCGGCCGATACCCTGTTCCAGCCGAAATACCTGGTCGATGCCGATTGCGTGCTCGCCATGTACCACGACCAGGGCCTGCCTGTGCTCAAGCACGCCACCTTCGGGCGCGGCATCAACGTCACGCTCGGCCTGCCGCTGATCCGCACCTCGGTCGACCACGGCACCGCGCTCGACCTCGCCGCGCAAGGGCTGGGACTGGCCGATTGCGGCAGCATGGAGGAGGCGATCCGCGCCGCCATGGGCATGGTCAGCGCCAGCAAGGCTGCGGCCGGCCGCGCCCACTAACACACGAAAGCATCACGCATGAAACACGTAGCACGCAAACGCTTCGGCCAGAATTTTCTGACCGACAAGCTGGTCCTGAGCAGCATCATCGAAGCGATCGACCCGCGCCGCGGCGAGGCGATGGTCGAGATCGGTCCGGGCCTGGCGGCGATGACGGCGCTGCTGATCAAGCAACTGGACCATATGCACGTGGTCGAGCTCGACCGCGACCTGGTGGCGCGCCTGGAAAAGGCCTTTCCGCCCGGAAAGCTGACCATCCACTCGGGTGACGCCCTGAAATTCGATTACGCGTCGATTCCCGTGCCGGAAGGGCAGAAGCTGCGCATCGTCGGCAACCTGCCGTACAACATCTCGAGCCCACTGCTGTTCCACCTGGCCGACTTCGCGCACCTGGTCGAGGACCAGCACTTCATGCTGCAAAAGGAAGTGGTCGAGCGCATGGTGGCCGAACCCGGCACCAAGGCCTATGGCCGCCTGTCGGTGATGCTGCAATGGCGTTACGACATGTCGCTGCTGTTCATCGTGCCGCCGACCGCCTTCGATCCGCCGCCCCAGGTCGAATCGGCCATCGTGCGCATGGTCCCGACCAAGAGAAAGCTCGCCGTCGACGGCCCGACCCTGGCGGCGGTGGTGCAGAAGGCCTTCTCGCAGCGTCGCAAGGTCATTCGCAATTGCGTGGCCGGGATGTTCACCGAAGCGCAGCTGGTCGAAGCCGGCATCGATCCCGGCGTGCGCCCGGAAAACGTCAGCCTCGAGCAGTACGTGGCGCTGGCGAATCTCCTCAAGCCGGCGTAAGCGGTTTCGTAGGGTGGGCATGCCCACGCGTTCGTGCCCATGAATGCCGCAACGTCGCAGGAAACTCCCGTTTACCCAAAATTGACGTGACGTCTCGTCAGATCATCCGTGCCATGCCGCGTGGGCATGCCCACCCTACGGGGCGCTGCCGCCCCGGACTTTCTTGACGCATCGCTGACGCACCGCACAAACGCCTGCATCCCCGTTTTTCACGCTTCATCGCGCCCTTTCCGCCGTTCGTCGCAAGCCGATGGAGAAGCGCGGGCACGATTGCTAAAGTACTCCCATCGAAAGCCCGAACGCAGACGCGGCAGGGCTAAAGCAAACCACCGAAGGGAGCCTGAAATGAACGTCCTCAAACACATGGAATCGCTGTTCCTGGTCGCCGCCCTCGTCGTCGGCGTCAGCACCTGGGCCAGCGCCGAGAGCTACAAGGCGCAGGTGCGCGCGGACTCGATGGTTTCGGTCGGCAGCGAGAAAATGGCGGTCGTGAAGGTCAGCGGCAAACGCCTGGCCCCTGCCACGAAGTTCGCCTGAGCAGGTGCTCGCCAAAACGCGGGCAAAAAAAAGCCCGCCGGTGAGGGCGGGCTAAATCCAATTCTTTTCTGAGGAGAGTTGGAGGAGACAGGTGCAATTATGCTGCACCACAACATATACGTCTAATTTTCTTTAAGAATGATCGACATATATTTTGTGAATGTCTCCCTCAGCTCGCTCAAGCCGGGTTGTTGGCGCAATTGATCACGATCGAAGACACCGGATCATCGCCCATCGTGCCGGCGCCATTGGCGACCGTGCAGGTCTGGCCGGCCGGCTGGGTCAGGACGGTCACGCCATAGGTCTGTTGGTAGGTCACTGGCGTGGTGAAGGTGAAGCTGGTCGGATAGGCGCCATTTGTGTCCTTGGCCAGCGTCACGGTGCCGCTCGTGCTGCCGTTGGTCAGGACCAGGCCGTCGCCCGCGAGGCCGTTGACGGTGCCGCCGATGGTGTGGGAGGCCAGCGAGCAGGTAAACGACGCATCGATGGTCGCCAGGCGTCCTGCCGTGTCGCTCGTGCGGCTGTTTTGCGTCACGCCGCAGACCTGGTGCGGTGGATACTGGATGATGGCAGCGCCGCTGGCGTCGGTGCCGGCCCGCTTCAGGACGACGTTATACGGTGTGCCATAGTCCAGCTGGTTGGGGAAGGCATAGGTGGTGACGAGCCTGCCGTTGCTGTCCTTGGCCGGCTGGACGGCAACTTCCATGCCGTTCGTCGTCAGGACCAGGGGGCCGTACTCCAGGCCGTACACCGTGCCGCCAATCGTATAGCTCGAGGAGCCGCCGCCGCAGGCGGAGAGGCCGGCTGCCAGGGTCAGCGCGCACAGCGCCAGGATCGATTTCTTCAAAATACTCTCCACAGGATGTAATTAAGGCGCGGTGCAGTTGACGTCGACGGTCTGGCCGGCGGTGGTCATGGTGCCCGAGCCGTTGGCGACGGTGCAGGTCTGGCCGGACGGCGAGGTCAGCACGGTCACGCCGTAGACCGCGCCTTCGGCAATCGGCGTCAGCTCGACGGTCGTGTCGGCAGGCTGCACCACCTTGCGGTCCGCGCCATTAACGATCTCCAGGCCGGCGGCATGGGCGCCGTTGATGCGGGCGTTCAGCGGGTAGGTCTTCAGGGTGCAGACGACGCGCACGGTCGAAACGCTGAAGACCGCCTTGCCGGTGCCGGTTCCGGGGACCACCTTGCAGCCGTCCGTGCCGCCGGGCGTGGTCGGCTGCGTGTTGTCGGGGGAGGCGATGACTTTCACGTTGTAGCTGGCGTCGGTGTCCACCAGGTCGGGGAACACGAAGCTGGTCGCGCCGGCGGCAACTTCGAACGGCTTGCCATCGTTGTTCGTCAGGACCAGGCCGGCCTTGGTAGCGCCGACGATGGTGCCGCCGACGTAGACATCGCCGCTGCCGCCGCCGCAGGCGGACAGGCTCAGCGCGCAGGCCAGCGCAATGCCGGCACGCAGGGGGGAACGAATCATAATTTCTCCAAAAAAGGGGAGGGACAAGGCGCGCAACCCGAGGCACCCAGCCGCATGGTAGAAGTTTGCCCATCATTTTAGAGCATTTGACAAGCCCCGGGCTCATTAGGGTGTGTATCACCTTGTAACGCTCACGCTGTCACCACCGCTCGCGGCTGCCCGGCGTGCACGTTTGCATTTCGTCGCTGGCCTCGCTATGCTGGTCCCTTCCACACGAGCCCCGCCGATGAAGCCTTCCCACCGCCGCCCCTGGCCCAAAGCCATCCTGTTCGACCTCGACGACACGCTGTGGCCGATCGCGCCTGTCATCGTGCAGGCCGAGCAGACGCTATTTGCCTGGCTGGCGAGCAACGCGCCGCGCGTGGCCGAACGGTTTACCATCGACAGCCTGCGCCATGCCCGGCTCGCGCTGCTGGCGCGCCGTCCCGAATTCCAGCTCGACCTGGGTGCGCTGCGCCGTGCCGGCCTGATCGCCGCTTTCGAACAGGCCGGCGAAGACGCGGACAAGGTCGAACTGGCGATGACCGAATTCTTTGCCGCCCGCAACGCCGTGATTCCCTACGACGACGTGCTGCCCGGCCTGCTGCGCCTGAAGGGGCGCGTGCTGGTGGGCTCGGTCACGAACGGCAATGCCGATTTGCAGACGATCGGCCTGGCCAACCATTTCCATGTTTCGGTGGCCGCGCCCAGTTTTGGCCGTGCGAAACCGGATGCAGCCATTTTCCACGCCGCCTGCGAGGCGCTGGGCGTGGCACCCCAGGACACCGTGCACGTCGGCGACGACCTGCTGCTCGACGTGCAGGGCGCCCAGCGCGCCGGGCTGCGCGCGGTCTGGATGAACCGTACCGCCAGCCGGCGCCACCTGGAAGAGGGCGTGCAGCCCGATGCGACTGTCGCCGACATGGATGGGTTGCTGGACTGGCTCAAACGCGAACACACTTGAGCGCGCGCTCGGCCCACAGCGCTGGGCTGAGGGTGCATAATAGATACGCAACCATTCTGCGCGCCACCACTCCCCATGCAACTTGAACCCCGAGCCCAAACCCTGCTGAAAGCCCTTGTCGAGCGCTACATTGCCGACGGGCAGCCGGTCGGGTCGCGTGCGCTGTCGAAAATCTCCGGCCTCGACCTGTCGCCGGCGACGATCCGCAACATCATGGCCGACCTCGAGGAAATGGGCTATGTCGCCAGTCCCCACACCTCGGCCGGCCGGGTGCCCACGCCGCGCGGCTACCGCCTGTTCGTCGACACGCTGCTGACGGTCCAGCACTTCGATAACCAGCACGGCGTCGACGCCGAGCGCATGCGCCTGCCAGCCCAGCAGCCGCAAAAACTCATCGCCAACGCGGCGCAGATGCTGTCCTCGCTGACGCAATTTGCCGGCGTCGTGCAGAGTCCTCGGCGCGAGTCGGTGTTCCAGCAAATCGAATTTTTACGCCTGTCCGAAAAACGCATCCTGCTCGTCATCGTTGACCCGCGTGGCGACGTGCAGAACCGCCTGCTGCTGACCGAAGTCGACTACACGCCGGTGCAGCTGGTACAGTCGGCCAATTACCTGAACCAGAATTTCGCCGGCCTCACCTTCGATGAGGTGCGCCACCGCCTCACGCACGAATTGCGCCAACTGCAGCACGACATCGGCGGCCTGATGCAGACCGCGGTGGAAGCCGGCAGCGAGGCGATGGCCGAAGGCAGCGAAGAGATGGTCATTTCGGGCGAACGCAATTTGCTGTCGGTGTCCGACCTGTCCTCGAACATGAGTTCGCTGCGCCAGATGTTCGAGATGTTCGAGCAAAAGACCGGCCTGATGCAATTGCTCGACATGTCGAGCAAGGCCGGCGGCGTGCAGATTTTTATCGGCGGCGAGTCGAAACTGGTGCCGATGGACGAGATGAGCGTGGTGACCGCGCCGTATGAGGTCAACGGCAAGATCGTCGGCACGCTGGGGGTGATCGGGCCGACGCGGATGGCGTATGAGCGCGTCATCCCCATCGTGGATATCACGGCGAAATTGCTGTCGAATGCCCTGAGCAACTCGTAGAGCGTGTGAAAAAACTCCAGGGCAGCCATGGAGGATTTTTTCACACGCTCGCAGGGTGGGCACTCCGTGCCCACGCGGATGCTGGCGTCACGTTGGCTGATATAGGATCGTGCCGCCCGCGAAACGACTACGCTCACAAATGATCATTGCAAACGCTTGCTTGATGCTGCCGGCGTCGATACGAATCCCGCTAACCCTGCGCCACTTCCCGCGTGGGCACGGGGGTGCCCACCCTACGGTAATGCACATGCATCCGAAACAAAAAACGGCGCCAATGGCGCCGTTTTTCATTGCGAACGCAATCCGCGCTTAACCGCCATGACGGTGCGGACAGGCCGGCTTGATGCAATTGCCGTAAATCGCCAGCGCGTGCTCGGCGATTTTGAAACCGCGCTCGCTGGCGATCTTGTTCTGGCGCGATTCGATTTCTTCGTCGAAGAATTCCTCGACATGGCCGCAATCGAGGCAGACCAGGTGGTCGTGGTGCGAGCCGGCGTTCAGTTCGTAGATCGCCTTGCCGGTTTCGAAGTGGTTGCGGTTCAGGAGGCCCGCCTGCTCGAACTGGGTCAGCACGCGATAGACGGTGGCCAGGCCCACGTCCATGTTTTCAGCCAGCAGGATCTTGTAGACGTCTTCCGCCGTCAGGTGCCGCACTTCGCTGTTCTGGAAAATTTCGAGGATTTTCAGGCGTGGCAAGGTAGCCTTCAGGCCGCTCGCCTTCAGGTCGGTGGGACTGTTACTCATGTTTGTTACTCGTAGATGGGCGGAGTGCTTTATGATATAGCGTTTTGATAGCTCCCGCTTAAACGTTTTGAGGTTACTTATGCGCGTGTTTGATGCCGTTGTTCATCGTTTCCAGCCCCAGGCCCTGCTCGCCGCTGGCCTTGCCTGCACGCTGGTACTGTCCGGCTGCGCGTCATGGCGCAACCAGACCAAGCCGGCCGCACCGGTGAACACGTCCGCGGCTGCCCTCGAGGCGGATGCCGGCAAGTCGGCGTCGCTGGCCAATGCCGGTGCGCAAACGACCGAGAGCACGAAGCTGCAGAAATTCCTGTGGATCTTTTCGCCCTACCGCCCGGACATCCAGCAAGGCAATTTCGTCTCGCAAGAAATGCTGGACCAGCTGAAAGTGGGCCAGACCCGCGAGCAGGTGCGTTTCCTGCTCGGTACGCCGCTGCTGATGGACATGTTCCACGCCGACCGCTGGGACTACCCGTTCTATCTTGCGCGCGGCAATGGCGAGCTGACCACCAGCCGCGTCACCGTCTACTTCAAGAATGACGTGGTCGAGCGTTTCGACGGCGGCCACCTGCCGACCGAGCGCGAATACATCGCCCGCATCGCCGGCCCGATCAAGAATGTCGCCAAGGATGCGAAAAAGGCCGAAGCCGCCGCGACCGCGCGTCCGGTCGAGCCTTCGAAGGCCGCCACGCCCGCCACTTCCTCGAACACTCCGTAATAAAACTGTCATGACCCAACTGAAAATCGCGGTTGCCGGCGCCAGTGGGCGCATGGGCCGCATGCTGGTCGAGGCGATCGCCGCCGCTCCCGATGCCGTGCTCGCCGGCGCCCTCGATGTCGCTGGCTCCCCCTTCATCGGCCACGACGCCGGCGCCTTCTCGGGCCAGCTGACCGGCGTGACGATCGAGTCGGATATGTCCCGCGCGCTTGCCGGCGCCGACTGCCTGATCGATTTCACGCGACCGGAAGGCACGCTGCAGCACCTGGCGTACTGCGCCGAGCATGGCGTCAAGATCGTGATCGGCACCACCGGCTTCGATGAAGCCGGCAAGGCAGCAATTGCCGCCGCCGCCGAAAAGACCGCCGTGGTCTTCGCGCCGAACATGAGCGTGGGCGTCAACGTCACCCTGAAACTGCTGGAAATGGCAGCCAAAAGTTTTGCCGAAGGCTACGACATCGAGATCATCGAGGCGCACCATCGCCACAAGGTCGACGCGCCGTCCGGCACCGCCCTGAAGATGGGCGAAGTCATCGCCGACGCCCTGGGACGCGACCTGAAGGAATGCGCCGTCTACGGCCGCGAAGGCGTGACCGGCGAACGCGATCCGTCGACGATCGGCTTTGCCACCGTGCGCGGCGGCGACATCGTCGGCGACCACACGGTGCTGTTTGCCGGCACCGGCGAACGCATCGAAATCACCCATAAATCGAGCAGCCGCGTGACCTACGCCCACGGCGCCCTGCGCGGCGCGCGTTTTATCGCCGACAAGGCGAATGGCCTGTACGACATGCAGGACGTCCTCTCCCTGAAAGGCTGATCCAATGGCAGTGGCAGAACTGAACGGCGCGGCGATCGTCAACGAAGCGAGTTTCCTGGCCGAGAGCCGCCGCGCTTTCGGCTTTCATACCGCCTCGGGCGACACCATCGACACCTGGGTCGATTGCCTGAGCTACCTGCGCGACGACGAGAACATGACCAAGTTCCGCCTGCAGCCGGACGAGGTGCTGGAAATCGTCATCACCGACAGCGGCGCCCTGCGTTCGCGTTTGCCGGACCTGATCGACGAGATCGTGTTCTGCGTCGGCGGCATCAACGAGCGTTACGAGGATTACGGCGAAAAGCCGGCCCTCGAACTCGTGCTGCGCTGATCGGCTTTGCCGCCCCGGACCGTTTGCCTGCAAACGGTCCGGGGCCTGGCCCGTATCGGTCGGCCCATGACTTCCCTTGCCTTTGCCTGCAAACGGCCCGGAACCTCGCCCGTAGGATGGACACTTGTGTCCATGCGGACCATACAGACCGATAACAGCACAGCAGCAGCTCCACCAACCCATGCATGTCCAACACACGCCAAATTCCGCGCATGAGGCGGCTCGGCAAGGCGCTGCCGTTCGAGGGTGCCCCGCCCACGGCGCGACTGCTCTGCTGTATTTGTACAACAGATATTATTTCTTTATAGAAATAAAACTTGTCCTGTGAGAAACTTCCGATCAGTTCGTTGCGCCGCGTTTCCGGAACCCGGCCTCGTCCACTTCGGGAGAAAACCATGTTCGTCGTCTGGGGAAAGAAACCGGTCTATCACAGGCTCGGCTATGTTGCCCACTTTTGCCCGATCTGCCGCGGACTCAAGCCCTTCGAGATCAAGCGCGTCGGCTCCGCCGGTCACATCTATTACCTGAGTGTTGGTTCCGGCGAACTGGTCGGTTACGAGCGCACCTGCCAGGAATGCGGCACCGGGCTGCAGGCCGAGCCCACGGACCACGCGGCCATCGCCCAGCGCCTGGCGCCGCTGCCCGAACTGATCCGCGAAACCTTTCCGCAGCTCGAGCAGGTATTCGCTGCCAGGCTGGCGCTCGAGGAGCAGATTCGCTGCAATCCGGCGGCCTTGTCGGCGGACGATCGCCAGGCGCTGATTCGCAGCCCCTTCCTGCTGATGTCCGCGAAAGTCGACCAACGCTTCGCCCGGACCCATATCGACATGGGCCTGGGGCTGGCGATCGCGGGCGCGGTCGCCATGACGATCTTCGGCCCCGGCATGGTGCAACTGGTGGCCCCTGGCGCCGACAGCGCAAGCCTGGTGCTGGCCTTCCTCGGCCTGGGCCTGGCCGGCATCCTCTGGCAAGCCATCGCCGCCCGTCCGCGCTTCGTGCGCCGCGCCGTCCTGCCGGCGCTGGCCAGGGCCCTGCGCCCCTTGAAGCCCACGCAGCACGAGCTGGAATCCATCCTCGCCGAGCTTGGACAGTTGAAGCACAAGATCGCCAGGCGCATCGATGTGCCGGAGCTGCAGTCGCAACTCGGGGGCCGGGCGAGGGCCTGACGGCAGGTTTTTCGTCAACGCCAGCCCGCAGCCTCACCCGTAGGATGGGCACTTGTGCCCATGCGGACCGGAGCTACCGATAGCAGGGCAGGCAACAGCCCCACCGGCGTTCGCATACGAGATCTCCGGCGTACGGGGGGCGTTGCCTGTGCCGTGCGTGGTCCGCATGATCCGCATGGGCACTTGTGCCCATCCTGGGGTTTGCGGCGTCAAAGTCGCCCCGTCGCCCCATCCCGCCGCGCTTCGCCGCTGTGCAGGACGAACCAGTATAATGTTCTGCTAAAGCGCCTGACAAAGCCCCCATGCCTGCGTTGCGTCGTCTTGCCGTACTAGCGTACTGTCTTCGACGACGCGCCTTGGCCTGGCGGCTTTGTCAGCCGCTTTCCACTCCCTCCAATTCCGTCCGCAGAACATCATGCAAGATAAATATAGTCCCGCCGAAGTTGAACAGGCCGCGCAGGCGTACTGGAAGTCGATCGATGCCTATAAGGCCGTCGAGCACGACCCACGTTTCCCGAAGGGCAAGTACTACGCCTGTTCGATGCTGCCTTACCCATCCGGCAAGCTGCACATGGGCCATGTGCGCAACTATACGATCAACGACGTGATGTACCGCTACCTGCGGATGAACGGCTACAACGTGCTGATGCCGATGGGCTGGGACGCCTTCGGCATGCCGGCCGAGAACGCGGCGATGGCCAATAACGTGCCGCCGGCCGAATGGACCTATTCGAACATTGCCCACATGCGCGGGCAGATGGAGTCGATGGGCCTGGCCATCGACTGGTCGCGCGAAATGACCGCCTGCAAGCCGGAATACTACAAGTGGAACCAGTGGATGTTCCTCAAGATGCTGGAAAAAGGGATCATCTACCAGAAGACCGGTACCGTGAACTGGGACCCGGTCGACCAGACCGTGCTCGCCAACGAGCAGGTCGTCGACGGCAAGGGCTGGCGTTCGGGCGCGCCGATCGAAAAGCGCGAAATCCCGATGTACTACGTGCGCATCACCGATTACGCCGACGAGCTGCTCGATTTCGTCGACAACAAGCTGCCGGGCTGGCCGGAGCGCGTGCGCACCATGCAGACCAACTGGATCGGCAAGTCGGTCGGCGTGCGCTTCGCCTTCCCGCACGTGATCATGGACGATGCCGGTGAGCTGATCAACGAGGGCAAACTCTACGTCTTCACGACCCGCGCCGACACCATCATGGGCGTGACCTTCTGCGCCGTGGCGCCGGAACACGCGCTGGCCCAGCACGCGGCAAAAAACAACCCCGAACTGGCTGCCTTCATCGCCGAATGTAAACTCGGTTCCGTCATCGAAGCCGACATGGCGACGATGGAGAAGAAGGGCATGCCGACCGGCCTGTCCGTCACGCATCCGGTCACCGGCGAGCAGGTGCCGGTCTGGGTCGGCAACTACGTCCTGATCACCTATGGCGACGGCGCCGTGATGGGCGTGCCGGGCCACGACGAGCGCGATTTCGAATTCGCCAAAAAATACGACCTGCCGATCAGGCAGGTGGTCGCCGTCGAAGGCCAGGAATACTCGCTCGACGCCTGGCAGGAGTGGTACGGCGACAAGGAGCACGGACGCACGATCAACTCCGGCAAATACGACGGCCTCGATTACACCGCGGCCGTGAACGCGGTCTCGGGCGACCTCGCCGCCCAGGAGCTGGGCGACAAGAAGGTCACCTTCCGCCTGCGCGACTGGGGCATCTCGCGCCAGCGCTACTGGGGCACGCCGATCCCGATGATCCACTGCGCCGAGTGCGGCGTGGTACCGGTGCCGGAAGCCGACCTGCCGGTCGTGCTGCCCGAGCACCTGGTCCCGGACGGCACCGGCAACCCGCTGAACAAGGACGACGCCTTCCTGAAATGCGACTGCCCGAAGTGCGGCAAGCCGGCGCGCCGCGAGACCGACACGATGGACACCTTCATCGACTCGTCCTGGTACTACATGCGCTATACCTCGCCGGGCTCGAACGACGCCATGGTCGATGCGCGCAACGATTACTGGATGCCGATGGACCAGTACATCGGCGGCATCGAACACGCCGTCATGCACCTGCTGTACGCGCGTTTCTGGACCAAAGTCATGCGCGACTTCGGCCTCGTGAAATTCGACGAGCCGTTTGTGAACCTGCTCACCCAGGGCATGGTGCTGAACGAGACCTATTATCGCGACGACGCATCCGGTAAAAAAACCTGGTTCAATCCGGCCGACGTCGAGCTGACCTTCGACGACAAGGGCCGTCCGCAGAGCGCGGTCCTGAAGGCCGACGGCCAGCCGGTCGAAATCGGTGGCACCGAGAAGATGTCGAAGTCGAAGAACAATGGCATCGACCCGGCAGCGCAAATCGAGCAGTACGGCGCCGACACCGCGCGCCTGTTCACGATGTTCGCTTCGCCGCCGGAGCAAACGCTGGAATGGTCGGACAGCGGCGTCGAAGGCGCGAGCCGCTTCCTGCGCCGCGTCTGGGCCTTCGCCTATGCACAGCGCGAGCGCATCGCCGCCGCACTGGCCGGCCAGCAGCAGGGGACCCCGGGCGGCGCTCCGCTGGAAGAAGCCCATAAAACGCTGCGCCGCGAAGTGCACAAGGTGCTGCAGCAGGCCGACTACGACCTGAAACGCATCCAGTACAACACGGTGGTCTCGGCCTGCATGAAGATGCTCAATACGCTGGAGTCGGCCAAGCTGGCCGAAGGCGTGGCCGGCGACGCCGTCATCGCCGAAGGCCTGTCGATCTTCCTGCGCATGCTGAACCCGGTGGCGCCGCACATCACCCACGCGCTGTGGCAGGAACTCGGCTACGCGAAGGTGTATGGCGACATCCTCGACGTGCAGTGGCCGGAAGTCGACGCGCAAGCGCTGGAGCAGGCCGAGATCGAGATGATGATCCAGGTGAACGGCAAGCTGCGCGGCTCGGTCAAGGTGGCCAAGGATGCCGACAAGGCGTCGATCGAAGCAGCGGCGCTGGCCTCGGAATCGGTCCAGAAGTTCATCGAAGGCACGCCGAAGAAGGTCATCGTCGTGCCCGGCAAACTCGTCAACATCGTGGTGTAACCCATGCGCGCTCATTTCCCAACCCTTGCGCGCGCCGTGGCCGCGCTGCTGCTGGTAACCACGCTGACCGCCTGCGGCTTCCACCTGCGCGGTTCGGACGGCTCGTACAACATGCCTTTCACCAGCATCTACCTGGCCTTCCCGGACACTTCGCCGCTGGGTAATGAGCTCAAGCGCAACCTGCGCGCCATCGACCATGTCGTCATCTCGCCGACCCAGGAGGGTGCGCAGGCGCGCTTCGAAGTGCTGTCGGAGGCGCGCAACAAGGCGATCCTGTCGCTGAACAACCTGGGCCGCGTGCGCGAATACCTGCTCACCTACACCCTGGTGTTCCAGGTGCGCGACGCGACCGGCAACCTGTTGCTGGGCCCGACCGAGATCACGCTGCGCCGCAACCTCGCCTTCAGCGAAGAGGCCTTGCTGGCCAAGGAAGGCGAAGAAGCGCTGCTGTACCGCGACATGCAGTCCGACCTGGTGCAGCAGATCATGCGCCGCCTGGCTGCCCTCAAGCCACAATGAGCGCAGTGAGGAAGTAATGCAATTAAGGCCTGAGGCGCTCGAGCCCCATCTGGCGAAGGGGCTGGCGCCGCTGTACGTGATCACCAGCGACGAGCACCTGCTGGCGCTGGAAGCGGCGGATAAAATCCGCCGCGCCGCGCGTGCGGCCGGCCATACCGAACGCGACGTGCTCACCGTCGAGCGCACCTTCAAATGGGGCGAGCTGCTGGCGGCGAACCAGGCGCTGTCCCTGTTTGGCGACAAGAAGCTGATCGAACTGCGCATCCCGAGTGGCAAGCCCGGCAAGGACGGCAGCGCCGCCCTGCAGGCCTATGCCAAGGACCTCAGTCCCGACAATCTCACCCTGATCACGCTGCCGAAACTCGACTGGCAGACGGCCAAGGCCTCGTGGGTGGCTTCGCTGCAGCAAGCCGCGATCTACATCGAGATTCCGAACGTGGAACGCGCGCAGCTGCCGGGCTGGATCGGCCAGCGGCTCGCCGCCCAGGGGCAGAGCGCGGACCGCACGGCACTCGATTTCATCGCCGACCGCGTCGAAGGCAACCTGCTGGCGGCGCACCAGGAGATCCAGAAGCTGGGGCTGTTGCACGAGCCGGGCAAGCTGAGTTTCGAGCAGGTGCAGGACGCGGTGCTGAACGTGGCGCGCTACGACGTGTTCAAATTGTCGGAAGCGATGCTGGCGGGAGATCCTGCCCGGCTGGCGCGCATGCTCGAGGGGCTGAAAGGGGAGGGCGAGGCGCTGCCGTTGGTGTTGTGGGCCGTCTCCGAAGAAATCCGCACGCTGTTAAAATTGAAAGCCGGGATGGCGCAGGGGCGGCCGCTCGGCGCGCTGCTGAAGGAATACCGGATCTGGGGGCCGCGCGAACGGATGATGGATCCGGCGCTGCGCCGCATTTCCCTGGCTACGCTGGAGGCCGCGCTGCAGGAGGCGGCGCAGGTGGACAAGATGGTCAAGGGATTGCGCGCGAAGGCGTTCGCGGGGGATGCGTGGGATGCGATGTTGCAGCTGGCCTTGAAGGTGGCCAGGTAAATCATTCGCTCGTGCACTGCCGGCCGTGTGCTGTTTTATCGAACGTCGCGTCTGCTCATCGTTCACGCGTGGGCATGCCCACCCTACACGTTCACGCGTGGGCATGCCCACCCTACATGGAAACCAATACAATGGACATTACCGACTACATGCACACGCTGGGCCGCAATGCCCGCACCGCCTCGCGTGCGATGGCGCGCGCCGACGGCGCGACGCGCAACCGCGCGCTGCTCCTGATCGCCGAGGCGATCGAACGCGAAGCGGCGTCGCTGTCCGCCGCGAACCAGCTCGACCTCGACGCCGCCCGCCTCGCCGGCCTGGCCCCCGCGCTGCTCGACCGCCTGGCGCTGTCCCCAATCGCGATCACGACCATGGTCGAAGGCCTGCGCCAGATCGCCTCGCTACCCGATCCGATCGGCGAGATCTCCAACATGAAGTCGCGCCCGAGCGGCATCCAGGTCGGCCAGATGCGCGTACCGCTGGGCGTGATCGGCATCATCTATGAAGCGCGCCCGAACGTGACGGTCGACGCAGCGGGCCTGTGCATCAAGAGCGGCAACGCGGCCATCCTGCGCGGCGGTTCGGAAGCGATCCACTGCAACCGTGCGCTGGCCAAACTCGTCACCGAAGGCCTGGGTCAAGCCGGCCTGCCGCTGGACGCCGTGCAGGTGGTGGACACCGTCGACCGCGCCGCCGTCGGCGCCCTGATCACGATGCCGCAGTATGTCGACGTCATCGTGCCGCGCGGCGGCAAGGGTTTGATTGCGCGCCTGATCGAGGAAGCCACGGTCCCGATGATCAAGCACCTGGACGGCATCTGCCACGTCTACATCGACGACAAGGCGGACTTTGCGAAAGCGCTGCCCATCGCCTTCAACGCCAAATGCCACCGCTACGGCACCTGTAATACGATGGAAACGCTGCTGGTCGCACGCTCGGTGGCCCCGGCCGTGCTGCCGCAGCTCGCTGAACTCTACAAGACGAAAGAAGTCGAGCTGCGCGCCGACGAGGAAGCGCGCGCGATCCTGGCCGGCTATCCGCACCTGGTGCCGGCCGTCGAGGAAGACTGGAGCACCGAATACCTGGCGCCGATCCTGGCCGTGAAAATCGTCGCCGGCCTGGAGGAGGCGATGGACCACATCGACCGCTATTCGTCGAAGCACACCGAAGCGATCGTCACGGAAGACTACAGCGCGGCGCTGCGCTTCCTGCGCGAAGTCGACTCGGCGTCCGTGATGGTGAACGCCTCGACCCGCTTCGCCGACGGCTTCGAATACGGACTCGGTGCCGAGATCGGCATCTCGAACGACAAGCTGCACGCGCGCGGACCGGTCGGGCTGGAAGGGCTGACCTCCCTGAAATACGTCGTGTTCGGTCACGGCGAAGTTCGCAATTAAAAACAAGGGACCGCATGTACCTCTGGATCAAAGCCTTCCACATCGTCTTCATCGCCTCCTGGTTCGCCGGCCTGTTCTACCTGCCGCGCATCTACGTCAACCTGGCGCAGGAAACCGACGCCGCCGCGACGACGCGCCTGCTCGGCATGGCGCGCCGCCTGTACCGGTTCACCTCGATGCTGGCGATTCCGGCGCTGGTGCTGGGCCTCTGGCTATGGCTGGGCTTCGGGATCAAGGGCGCCTGGCTGCATATGAAACTGGCGCTGGTGCTGCTGGCGATCGGCTACCATCATGCCTGCGGCTCGATCCTGAAGAAATTCGAGGCGGGCGTGAACCAGCGCAGCCACAAGTGGTTCCGCTGGTTTAACGAAGTGCCGGTGCTGCTGCTGACGCTGATCGTGATCCTGGTGGTCGTCAAGCCCTTCTGATCGCGGTGTGCCACGGTACGACCGCGTGGGCGGAGCCCACCCTACGGATTATGGCTGTTCGTAGGGTGGGCTCCGCCCACGCGGTCTCGCCCTCTGAACACCGCAACAACATCCACACCTGAAGCGGCGGCGCTTCCGGTGTTTTTAATTTTTCACTAACGGACAAAGGGTACCCCCATGACCTCCTATTTTTGCCCCTGCCCGCGCGGCATGGAAGCGGCGCTGGCCGAAGAACTCACTGAAATCGCGGCAGCGCACAGCCCGACACTGAAAGTCCACAACCAGGTCCCCGGCGGCGTGCACTGCTCCGGCACCCTGGTCGACGCCTACCGCGTCAACCTGCACTCGCGCATCGCCTCGCGCGTGCTCATGCGCATGGGCCAGCGCAGCTACAACAACGAAAACGATATCTACGACCTCGTGCTCGAGCAGCCCTGGGAAGACTGGTTCGGCGTCGACCACACGATCCGCGTCGACGTCACGGCCGTCAAATCCCCGTTGAAAAGCCTCGAATTCACGACCCTGAAAATCAAGGACGCGATCTGCGACCGCTTCCGCGACCAGTTCAACAAGCGTCCTTCGGTCGACACGCGCGAACCCGACATGCGCATCGTCGGCTTCCTCGACGCGCGCAACTTCATCATCTACCTCGACACCTCGGGCGAGGCGCTGTTCAAGCGCGGCTGGCGCGAAGAGACGGGCGACGCGCCGCTGCGCGAGAACCTGGCGGCCGGCATGCTGCGCGTCTCGGGCTGGAAACCGGGTACGCCGCTGTTCGACCCGATGTGCGGTTCGGGCACGATCCTGATCGAGGCGGCGCAGATGCTGCAGGGTATCCCGGCCGGCGCCCGCCGGCGTTTCGCGTTCGAGAAGTTTGCCGACTTCGAGCGCGAAGCCTGGCAAGAGATGAAGGCGGCGATCAAGGCCAATCCGCTGCCGGCCGAGCCGACGATTTTCGGCTCCGACATCTCGGGCGACATGGTCGAGATGACCCGCCATAACCTGAAAATCGCCGGCATCGAGTTCGACGTACCGCTGAAGCAGATCGAGGCCCAGCACGTGAGCCCTCCGGTCGAAGGCCCCGGCATCCTGCTGACCAATCCGCCCTACGGCGAGCGGATCGGCGTGCGCGGCGACTCGACCATGGCGCCGGACGAGATGGCCGTCTCCTTTTATTCGGCGCTCGGCACCACGCTCAAGCAGCGCTTCGCCGGCTGGACCGTGTTCCTGTTCACGGCCGACCTGTCGCTGCCTAAACTGCTGCGTTTGAAGGAAGCGCGCAAGACGCCGTTCTTCAACGGCGCGCTGGAATGCCGCTTGTTCCGCTTCGATATGGTGGCGGGCTACAACCGCCGGGAAGAGGCGAAGCCGAAGTCGCCGCAACAGGACTAAAGGAACGACTCACCGATGCTGCCGCCGACCGAACCCGACCAGCTGCCGAAAGATCCCGTCATCCCGGTGCCGTTGCCGGCGCCGCACAAGATCGTCATGCTGTCGGCCGGCGGCCTGGCGACCCTGCTGGCGGGATTGTCGATGCTGGGCCCGTTCTCGATCGACGCTTATTTGCCGGCCTTCCCGCAGATCATGGCCAACCTGCACGCATCCTCCATCGAGGTGCAGCAGACCCTGACGGCCTACATGCTCGCCTTTTCCGGCATGGTGCTCTGGCATGGCGCGCTGTCGGACGCCTTCGGGCGGCGCAACGTGATCCTCGTCGCGCTGGTCGTGTTCGCGATCGGTACCTTCGGCTGCGCGGCCGCTTCTACCGTCCACTACCTGTGGGTGTTCCGCATCATGCAGGGGGTGTCGGCCGGGGCCGGCGTCGTGGTCGGGCGCGCCATCATCCGCGACCTGTATTCGGATGCGCCGGCGGCGCGCCTGCTGTCGATGGTGACGATGATCTTCTCGATCGCACCGGCCCTGGCGCCGGTGCTGGGCGGCTGGATCGTCACCTGGTTCGACTGGCGCGCGATTTTCCTCGCGCTGTGCGTCTACACGCTGGTGCTGGGCTGGGTGTGCTGGAAGCACCTGCCGGAGACGGTGCCGCCATCGCAGCGCCAGCCCTTCAATCCGCGCTTCCTGGCGCAGAGCTATGGCGCAATCTTCAGCTCCTTCCTGTTCCACATGAAGGCGGGCGTGACGGCGCTGAACTTCGCCGGCCTGTTCCTCTACATTACGGCCTCGCCCGTGCTGCTGCCGGTGCACCTGCACCTCGGCCCCTCGCAATTCGCCTGGCTGTTCGTGCCGACCGTGAGCGGGATTTTCCTCGGCGCGATGGCGGCCAACCGCCTGGCCGGCAAGAAGACCTTCGCGCGCCAGATCGGGATCGGTTTCGTCTTCATGCTGGGTGCCGTCGCCTTCAATGTCGGCTACCACCTGTTTTTTCCGCCGGCGCTGCCCTGGACCGTGCTGCCGATGTTCTTTTATACCTTCGGCAGTTCGCTGATCGCGCCGGGTGCCACGCTGCTGGCGCTCGACCTGTTCCCGCACATCCGCGGCACCGTCGCTTCCTGCCAGTCCTTTGTCTCGACGCTGCTGGGCGCGATCGTCGCCGGCATCATCGCGCCGGCGCTGTCGCATTCGGTGCTGGCGCTGGCGCTCGGCCAGGCCGGCTTTGCGCTGGCGGCGCTGGCGTGCTGGCTGACCTCGCGCCAGTACCGGCGCGTGCTCGCGCGCCGGGCCAGCTAGGCAAGAAACACCTGCCCATGCCACGCTTGTTGGTAGCTGGGCAATAAAACGTCCCGTCTATACATCATCCATTCAGGAAAAAGACATACTTTTAACAGAAAGTATTGTTCCCGATCAGAAATGTATATATGCTAAGACGGCTTTTTGATCTAGATCAACACCAAGAATTGCCGTCTTATCCAGAGATGCATGATTGTCATGTCGTGGTAGCCCTGTCCGGGAATGCCACCCCCGAAACTTCGTACCGTGGCGTCGCTTGAGACAATGCACCAACCAGACCAGGATATTCGCAATCGCCTGCTGATTGCCCGGCTGCCGGCGATGCCGCAGATACTCATCAAGTTGATCGAGCATCTGCAGGCCGACGACCTTGGCATGCCGGAATTGGCCGCGCTGATCGCGAACGACGCGGGCATGACTGCCAAACTGCTGGCCGTCGCCAGCAGCTCGGCCTATCACCGCGCCGGCCGCGGCGTGAACCTCGAGCACTCGCTCGTGGCCCTCGGCACCGACATGATCAAGACCCTGGTCATCAGCGACTCGGTCTTCCAGACATTTAACAGTTTCCCGCACTCGGGCAGCACCGACCTGCGCGCTTTCTGGAAGCGCTCGCTCTCCGCCGCCGTGCTTGCACGCGACATCGCGCGCCGCATCGACTACCCGCACCTGGAAGAAGCCTACCTGGCGGGCCTCTTGCACAATGTCGGGCGCCTCGCGCTGCTCGCCACGGCGCCGAAGGAATACGCGTACAACTTTACCGCGCGCGACGACGAAGACCTGTGCGCCGTCGAACAGCGTACGCTGCAGATCACCCACGCCGAAGCCGGCGCCTGGCTGATCGAGCGCTGGCAGCTCGACTCCTTCCTCGCCGACGCCGTGCTGTACCACCACGAGTCGAGCGAGCGCCTGGAGTCGGCCCATCCCTTGATTCGCATCGTGCGCCTGGCGCACCTGATGTCGCACCACGCGATTGATGAAGCGGCGCTCGCCGACGGCGCCGCCCTGTGCGGGCTCGACGCCGGCGAACTCGGTCCCATGCTCGCCAGCGCCGCGCGCCAGGTCGACAAGGCCGCGATCCACCTCGGCATCGACCTCGCCGGCGCCGACGACATCCCGGCCCCGCCCGCGTATGCCGCGCCGGTGCTCGACCCGGTCCAGCAGCGCCTGTCGGAAGAAGTGCGCAACCTGGTGCTGGTGTCGGAAGTAGGGCAGACCTTCGCGCGCCAGCAGGGCGAGTCCGACCTGCTCGAATCGATGACGCGTTCGGCGCGCATCCTGTTCGACTTCGATAACACCGTGATCCTGCTCGAGAACCCGACCGGGCAAATGCTGGTCGGCGCGCCCGGCGGCGCAGCCCAGCGCATCGCCGAATTCGCGATCCCGCTGAACAAGGGCGGCCCGGTCGCGGGAGCCGCCCTGGAGCGGCGTCCGGCCTATGTGCAGCGCGAAGGCCAGCCGCTGGGCCTGGCCGAAGAGCAGCTGTTCCGTATGCTCGGTACCGACAGCATGGTCTGCCTGCCGCTGGTGGCCGGCAGCCGCTGCCTGGGCGTGATGGTGGGCGGGATTAAAGCCTGGCAGGTCGCCGGCTGCCAGAAGCGCGAGCGCTTCCTGCAGTCCTTCGGCGCGCAAGCGGCCACCGCCCTGGAAACGGCCCTGTCGGAGCGCGGCAACGCGCGCCGCCAGCTGGCCAGCGTGGCCGACGAATACCGCGAAGCCTCGCGCCGCGTGGTGCACGAGGTGAACAACCCGCTGTCCATCATCAAGAACTACCTGAGTGTCCTCGACAGCAAGCTGGCGCGCCAGGAACCGGTGGCCACCGAGATGTCGGTGCTGAATGAAGAGATCGACCGCGTCGGCCAGCTGATCGGCGGCCTGGCCGAACTCAAACCCCAGGAAACCGGCCCGCGCCCGCTCGACGTGGCCAAGGTGGTCGACGACGTGGTGCGCCTGTTCCGCGCCGGCCAGTTCGTGCCGAACAGCGTGCAGATCGCCACCGCGATGGGCGAGGACGCACGCCTGGTCGAGGGCGACGCCGACCTGTTGAAACAGATCCTCGTCAACCTGGTCAAAAACGCGGTCGAAGCGCTGTCGGTGAGCGGCGGCGGCCGCATCGAGATCGTCAACCGCGGCCACGTGCACCGCGAGCGCACGCTGTATGTCGAGCTGGCCGTGACCGACACCGGGCCGGGCCTGTCACCGGAGGTGATGGCGAACCTGTTCTCCAAGGTGCGCAGCACCAAGGATGGCGCGCACCGGGGCCTGGGCCTGTCGATCGTGCACGGGTTAGTCAAAAAACTGAATGGCCAGATCGCCTGCCGCAGCGGCAGGGGCGGCACCGCATTCGAAATCCTGCTGCCGGCGTGGTCCGGCGCCAGCGCCACGCCGTTTCTTCCGGCGCGCGCTGTCGGTTCTGTATAAGGTCATGATGAACGAGTATCGCCCTGCTGGAGAAGCGGCTTTGTCCAATCTGCACGGAGAGACCGCACACCTGCCGCGCCTGTTGTTGGTGGATGACGAGCCGCGCCTGCTCGCCTCGCTCCACGAGCTGCTGCGCGACCGCGGCTTCGACCTCACCACGGCGAGCTCCGGCAGCGAAGCCATCGCCCACCTGTCGCGCAGCCGCTTCGACCTGGTCCTGCTCGACCTGCGCCTGCCCGACATCGGCGGCCACGAGATCATGGACTTCATGAACGAGCGGGCCATCGACGCCAACGTGATCGTGATGAGCGGCGAAGTCGGCATCGACGCGGCCATCGGCGCCCTGAAACGCGGCGCCTACGATTACCTGCGCAAGCCCTACAGCCGCGAAGAGCTGATGAAAACGGTAGGGAATGCGCTCGAACAGCGCCGCCTGGCCGTCGCCAACACGCGGATGGCGCAGCAGCTGGAAAACTCCGAGAAGATGTACCGCTACCTGGTCGACAGCTCGCCGGACATCATCTATACGCTGAACCACGAAGGCCGCTTCACCTTCGTCAACGACCGCGCCTACCAGCTGCTCGGCTTCTCGCGCGATGAACTGATCGGCAAGCATTACTCGATCCTGGTGCACGACGAAGACCTCGAGCGCGCGCGCTATGTCTTCAACGAGCGCCGCGTCGACGAACGCGCCTCGCGCAACGTGGAACTGCGCCTGAAGTGCCGCGGCGCCAGGAGCAACAGCGGCGAGCGCACCTTCAACAACACGCTGATGACGATTTCGCTGAACTCGATCGGCATGCACGTGCCCGACAGCGAAGTGCAGAAGCTCGAGTTCTTCGGCACCTATGGCGTGGCGCGCGACATCACCGACAGGAAGCGCGCGGAAGAGGTCATCTCGTACCAGGCTTACCACGACATCCTGACGGATTTGCCGAACCGGATCCTGTTCAAGGACCGCCTCGGCCTGGCCGTGATCCAGGCCAAGCGCAAGCTGACCGAACTGGCCGTGATGTTCATCGACCTCGATCGCTTCAAACTGGTGAACGACACGCTGGGCCACGTCAAGGGCGACGAACTGCTGCAGCAGGTGGCGGTGCGTTTGAAAGACTGCCTGCGCAAGGGCGATACGCTGGCGCGCCAGGGCGGCGACGAATTCACGATCGTGCTGCCGGAACTGCGCGACCGCGACGATGCACGCATCATCGCCGACAAATTCCTCGAAAGCCTGCACCGCCCGTTTGACCTCGATGGCCACGAAGTGCACATCTCGGCCTCGATCGGCATTGCGATCTACCCGGGCGACGGCGAATCGATCGACGAACTGCTGCGCCACGCCGACATCGCGATGTACCAGGTCAAAGCGCTGGGCAAGAACGGCCACAGTTTTTATCACGACTCGATGCTCGACGTATCGCACCAGAAGATCGCGCTGGAGCAGTCGCTGCGCCGCGCGCTCGAGCACAACGAGCTGGAGATGTACTACCAGCCGCAGATCGATTCGACCAGCGGCCGCATCATCGGCGCCGAGGCGCTGATGCGCTGGAACCATCCGACGCGCGGCCTGCTGTCGGCCGGGGAATTCCTGCCCTTCGCCGAAGAGAATGGCCTGATGCTGCCGATCTCGGACTGGATGATCGGCGCCCTGTGCCGCGATATGCTGCAGTGGAACCTGGCCAGCGGCCAGGCGGTACGCCTCTCGCTGAACCTGTCGCCGCAATACCTGGACCGCGGCGACTTCTTCGAAAAGATGCGCGGCGCGCTGGTGCGCTACGGGATCTCGCCGGCCCAGATCGAAGTCGAGATCACCGAGAACATCTGCATCCGCAATCCGCAGTACGCGATCGAGCAGCTGAATAAACTCTGCCAGCTCGGGGTGTCGGTCGCGATCGACGACTTCGGCACCGGCTACTCGTCGCTCTCTTACCTGCACCGCTTCCCGATCCACACGATGAAGATCGACCAGTCGTTCGTGAAGGAGATTCACGACGCGGACGGGCATTATCCGGTGATCCTGGCGATCATCTCGATCGCGCGCGGCCTGAACCTGCACCTGGTGGCCGAAGGCGTCGAGACCGAGACGCAAGCGGACTACCTGCGTTCCAACGGCTGCGAGACGATGCAGGGCTATTTGTTCCATCGCCCGATTTCGCTCTCGAGCTTTATCGGCGTGCTGCGCGCCCAGGCGCCGCTGGCGGTGGCCGCGCAGCCCGTCGTCTTCCCGACACCGCGCGCGCTGCGCGCCTGACCGGCGCCATGGACAGCGCGACCGTGCCCGGGCTCGGTGCCGGTGAACGCCACACGGTTGAGTTCCTGCGCGTAAAAGGGCTGGCCGAACGCGGCAACGCCGGCGCCCAGCACAGCCTCGGCTTCATGTATGTCAACGGCCAGGGCGTGCCGCGCAACGACGAGCTGGCCGTCGACTGGTACCGCAAGGCCGCCGCCGCCGGCCTTGAACAGGCCCAGTACAACCTCGGCGTCATGTACCAGAAAGGCCAGGGCGTGGCCCAGGACCACGCGCAGGCGCTGTACTGGTACCGCTGCGCGGCCGACCAGGGCTATGCGCCGGCCCAGTACAACCTCGGCTGGCTGTATGCGAAGGGGCAGGGCACCGCGGCCGACGTCGGGCAGGCGCTGCACTGGTTCAGCGCCGCCGCCGGCCAGGGCGACCCGGGCGCCCAGCACAACCTGGGCATGATGTTCGAGGGCGGCAAGGGCGTGGCCCAGGATATCGATGCGGCGCTGTCCTGGTACCGGCGCGCGGCCGAGCAGGGCTATGCGCGTTCGCAGTTCGCGCTGGCGCTGCGCTACGACGGCGGCCAGGGCGTCGCGCGCGACCCGGGGCTGGCCCTGTACTGGCTGCGCCGCGCGGCGGACCAGGGCCACGCGCCGGCCCAGTTCAACCTCGCACTGCGCTTCGACAAGGGCCAGGACGTCGAGCAGGACAGCACGCAAGCCATCGAGTGGTATCAACGCGCGGCCAACCAGGGCCACGCCAGTTCCCAATTCAACCTCGCCCTGATTTTTGATAGCGGCCACGGCGTGCCGCGCGACGAAGCGGCCGCCTTGATGTGGTACCGGCGCGCCGCCGACCAGGGGCATGCGGCGGCCCAGGACAACCTCGGGCTGCGCTACGAGCATGGCCAGGGCGTGGAGCGCGACGCGGCGCTGGCGGCGCACTGGTACCGCCAGGCCGCAGCCCAGGGCCTGCCCGCCGCCCAGTACCACCTGGGCCAGCTGTACGACAACGGCAATGGCGTCGAGCACGATCTGGCGCAGGCGGCGCACTGGTACGCGCAAGCGGCCGGGCAGGGCCATTTGCGCGCCCAGTTCGACCTCGGCCTGCGCTATGAAGCCGGCACCGGCGTGGCGCGCGATGCGGCGCAGGCGCTGGCCTGGTACCGCCGCGCCGCCGACCAGGATTACGCGCCGGCCCAGCACATGGTCGGCCTGCTGCTCGAACGCGACGAGGCCAGCGACCCGAGAGAGGCGGCGCACTGGTACCGCAAGGCGGCCGACCAAGGCCACGCGCTGGCCCAGTTCGCGCTGGCGCTGCGCTATGACAGCGCGCATGGCGTCGAGCGCGATTACGAGGCCGCGCATTTCTGGTACCTGTGCGCCGCGCGCCAGGGGCATGCGCGCGCGCAGTTCAACCTGGGCGTGATGTATGCGACGGGGCAGGGCGCGCAGCGTGACCTGCTCGAGGCGCACGGGTGGTTATTGCGCGCCGCGGCGGCCGGGATTCCCGGCGCGGCGCCGTACCTCAAACGGATCACGTCGCGCATGAGTGCTGCGGAACTCGAACTGACGTAGGGTGGGCATGCCCACGCGTACGTGCTTATAAAGACCCGGCGAGCACCGGAGACCGCCGGCGTATGCGCAACACGCAGGGTTTCGATTGCTCAACCGTGCGAACGCGTGGGCATGCCCGGTGAAGCCGTCATCGAGGCCATTGGCCACGATGACCCCGTACGTTACGCGACGGTTCCCGAATCCGGTTGATCTACCGGCGCGCGGCCTGAACCGGCTTTGTCCCGCCCCCAATCCCACGGGCGCGCCGTACCTACCCGGACTGGCTTATACTGTACGCCCATACAGTTTCTCCACTCCGATGAAACTTTCCGACAAGCTCGAAATCCTGGCGGACGCCGCCAAATACGATGCCTCCTGCGCGAGCAGCGGGGCGCCGAAGCGTGCTTCCGACGGCAATGACGGCGGCATCGGCGCCACCACCGGCATGGGCATCTGCCACAGCTATACGCCGGACGGGCGCTGCGTCTCGCTGCTGAAAATCCTGCTCACCAATTTCTGCGTCTACGACTGCCAGTACTGCGTCAACCGCCGTACCTCGAACGTGCCGCGCGCACGCTTTTCGGTCGAGGAAGTGGTCAAGCTGACCCACGATTTTTACCTGCGCAATTACATCGACGGCCTGTTCCTCAGTTCCGGCATCATCCAGTCGAGCGACTACACGATGGAACAGCTGGTGGCCGTCGCGCGCACCCTGCGCGAAGTGCATCATTTTCGCGGCTACATCCACCTCAAAACCATCCCCGACGCCGACCCGCTGCTGATCGCCGAGGCCGGCCGCTATGCCGACCGGCTATCGGTGAACATCGAGCTGCCGACCCACGACAGCGTCACCCGCCTCGCGCCCGAGAAAAACGTCCACACCATCAAGCTGGCGATGGGTTCCATTCGCCGCAAGCTCGACGAAAAGGCCGAGGAGCCGAAGGCGCCGTCCTTTGCCCCGGCCGGGCAGAGCACGCAGATGATCGTCGGCGCCGACGCCAGCGACGACCAGACCATCCTCAACACGGCCGAAACCCTGTACGGAAGCTATAAGCTCAAGCGCGTGTATTACTCGGCCTTCAGCCCGATCCCGCAAAGCCCGGACAGCGTGCCCCTCGCCCCGCCGCCGCTCTTGCGCGAGCACCGCCTGTACCAGGCCGATTTCCTCCTGCGCAGCTATGGTTTTACCGTGGGCGAGCTGATGCCGGCGGCCGGCAACCTGGCGCTCGACGTCGACCCGAAGCTGGCCTGGGCACTGGCCAACCGCGACCACTTCCCGATGGACCTGAATCGCGCCGAAGCCGAAATGATCGCGCGCGTGCCGGGCATCGGCTTGCGCAACGCCAAGCGCATCGTCGACCTGCGCCGCCTGCGCCGGGTGCGCTGGGAAGATCTGTCGCGCCTGCGCTGCAGCATGAAGAAGATCGCGCCCTTCGTCGTCACCGCCGACTACAAGCCGGCGCAGGGACTCGCCAGCTCCGACCTGCTGCGGCGCCATTTGGGGGCGCCGCAGGAGCAGATGAACCTGTGGCCCGAGCTGAAGGCGGCATGAACGCGGCGGCCAGGGTTGCCGCCGGCCAGCCGCTGGTGGTGTCCAGCTTTCCCGAGTGGCGCACGGCTGCGCGCGACCTGCTGATGCACGATGTGGCGCCTGAACGCGTCACCTGGAACGAGCCGGGCGCGCTTGCCGACGATTTGTTCTCGGGTGCGCCGGACCCTGCGCCTTCTGTCGATAATGTGCCTGCCGGGTTGGTCCCGGTAAAACAAGCACCGCCGCATTTGCTACGCATCCCACGCGCGCTGATGGACATGCTGCAGTCGGCCGCCTGCTGCCGCGTGCCAGAGCGCTGGGCCTTCCTGTACCGGGTGATCTGGCGCTGGCAGCACGGCGAGCACGACGTGCAGTCGCCGGCCGATGCCGACGGCGCCAAGCTGCATGCGATGGTCAAGGCGGTGCGCCGCGAGGAGCACGACATGCATGCCTATATCCGATTCCGCGAGCGTCCCGCCGATGCGGGGCCGCCGCGCTTCGCCGCCTGGTTCGAGCCGCGCCACGACGTGCTGCCCCAGGTCGCCGAACATTTTAAAGACCGCATGGGCGGCGTCACCTGGATGATCGGCACGCCCGAGGCCAGCGTACTGTGGGACGGCGCCACGCTGCACCATACCGGCCCCCTGATGTCGAGCGCGGCCGACCTGGACGACGCGGGCGAGGCGCTCTGGCTGACCTATTACCGCAGCATCTTCAATCCCGCGCGCGTGAACGCCCAGCTGATGCAGAGCCATATCCCGTCGCGCTACTGGAAGAATTTGCCGGAAGGCGCGGTCGTGCCCGCGATGGTCAGCAATGCCGAGCTGGGCGCACGCAGCACCGGCCAGGCGCAGGAGGTAGGCCGTAAAAGCGGCAGCACGATCCCGATCGCCCCCGCCGATGCCCAGCCCGAGCGCCAGCAGCCCTCGAAGCTCGACGAATGCCGGCGCTGCGAGCTGTGGCAGTACGCCACCCAGGCCGTGGGTGGGGAGGGGCCAAAAAAGGCGCAGATCATGCTGGTCGGCGAGCAGCCGGGCGACCAGGAAGACCTGGCCGGCAAGGCCTTTATTGGACCCGCCGGCAAGCTGCTGGACCGGGTGTTCGAGGCGGCCGGGCTGGAGCGGCGCGAGATTTACCTGACGAACGCCGTCAAACATTTCAAGTGGGAGCCGCGCGGCAAGCGGCGCCTGCACAAGACGCCGGCGCAGCGCGAGGTGGAGGCGTGTCACTACTGGCTGGACAAGGAGCTGGCCTCGGTGAAGCCGAAGGTGATCGTCGCGCTGGGTGCGACGGCTTTAAAATCCGTGCTCGGGAGCGGCAGTGCGAAGCTGGGCGAATCGCTCGGCAAGGCGATCCGCCACGGGGACCGCTGGGTCGTCACCGTCTACCACCCCTCGTACATCCTGCGCGTGCCGGATGAAGAGGCGAAGCACGCGGCGTTCAAGGTGATGGTGGATGGGTTGAAGCTGGCGCAGTCGTTATTGGATAAACGGCCGGAAGAGCCGTAGGGTGGGCTCTCGAGCCCACGCGGTCGTACCGTTGCGCCCCGCACGGTAACCGGACGCCGCATCGGCCCGCATACGGTGTACCGCGTGGGCACAAGTGCCCACCCTACGGTACGCGACGGCCCCGGGCTGATCACCGCCCCGGCATCACGGCGACGTCGAACCGCACCATGTCGCCGGCGCTGACCTGCCGCGCGGCCGCCGGCGGCGTCACCGTCCCGATCGCAAACCCCGGCTGCACCTGCACGATCGCCAGCGTCCCGACCGGCGTCTCGACGGTCCCGATCGGCGCCAGCGGATCGGCGCCGTACACCTGCTGGCGCGGGTCCGCCCGATAAATCACCAGCTGGTCCCCCGGCGCCACCGACGAGGTGCCGCCGGCGTCGATGACGACCCGTTCGCCCTGCACCTGCACCACCTTGGCCATGAAGGGCAGGGCAGCGATATCGGCCGCGATCCCGGCGATGCCTTCATCGAGTGCGCGCAGGATCGCGCCGCCGAAAGGGGTGGCGGCAAAGCTGGCGCTGCCGAAGGGTTTATCCCGTCCGACGCGCCGTTCGCCGACCTGTTCGACCAGCGCCGAGCGGCGCGCCAGCAGCACGCCGGTCAGGCCGTCGTGCACATAAAATGCGATTTCGATGCGGCGCGCATCCTTGTTGACCAGCCCGAAATACGCCGGCTTGTCGAAATTGCCGGCGTCGATAATCTCGCCGGACACCACGAACTGGCCCTCGTACATGGTGGC
This sequence comes from Telluria sp. AIW5, assembly GCF_056680575.1. NCBI lineage: Bacteria > Pseudomonadati > Pseudomonadota > Betaproteobacteria > Burkholderiales > Oxalobacteraceae > Telluria > Telluria sp. AIW5. The sequence continues at coordinate 1,240,449 of NZ_CM155289.1, forward strand.
GATGCGGCGCACGGCCGCCGTGTCCGCGCTCGGGCCGTGCACGCCCGGCGAGATCACGTACGGGCTTTCCTTGCCGAGGAATTGTCCGCCGGCCGTCATGCGCCGCAGCAGTTCCTGCGGCAGGCGCACGGCGATGTCGTCGACGTCGTCGAGCTGGGGCGAGCGGCGCACGTGGAAGGGCGTGACGACGATTTTCTTCTTGTAGCCGAGATTGACGCTGCCGCGCGGGCGCGCATCTTCTTCTTTGACGGCGATGCGCACGTGCAGCACCTGGCCGGTCTGCCATTCGCGCAGCACGGTGTAGCGCTCGAAGTCGGCCGCCGGCTGGACGCGGCTGCTCTCGAAGGTCGTGCCGCGGGTGGATGCGCCGGCGGCGACGTCGACGCGGGCGCCGCTGCGCAGGCCGAGCTGATCGAGGGCATCGCGAATCGCGGTTTGCCGTGCATGCGCCAGGTTGCCGTTGGCGACCGCGGCGACGCCTTCGGCCTCGAGCGGCGCGGCGAAAGCAGGGAGGGAACACTGAAGGAGCAGCGCCACTAAGGCGCCGCACATGAGACGCAGCTTACTGCGCATGGTAGAACGACGCGCCGTAGGCAGCGCCGGGACCGGCGTTGCCCACCATGCTGCGGGCGTTCTTCGCCACTGGCTGGGCAGCGCGGGCGGAAGGAGTTGGGGACTGGGCCGCATTGGTGTCGAACTCCATTTCCACGGTCGTCTCGAAGCTGCCGTCTTCGCGCTGGGCGACGTTGGTCACGCGCGCGCCACGGATGAAGGCGTCAATATACACCTTGAAACTATCGTCCTTGAGCGCAAGCGAGCCAACAGTGCTGCCGCCTTCGATGCGCGTGCCGTACACCTGTTCGGCCATGGCGCGGTAGGCGTCCAGCCGCGCGGCACGCATGGCCAGCAGTTTGCGCTGGGCCGGCGAGACGCGCTCGCACTCGCCATTGCAGGAGGCCGTGTTGACGGCGCCATAGCCGGTGGCGTTCAGGGTGACGATGACCGGGTGCGGCGCGCCCGACTGGCGGGCGAGGGGCATGCCACAGGCGGACAGCAGCGAAGCGGCGGCAAGGGCGAGGACAGCGACGAGTTTCATGACGGATCCGGAAGTAAAGTAGGGCATGCGCGCAGCGGCGCGCTATCCCTCTTCATAACGGCCTGCGCCGCCGGATCTTGATGGACGCACGGAAATATTTATCCCCGAAACCGGCACAAGCGCCGCCGGATTGGCGGCTTGTCAAGCTTCGATGCCGGTTCGGCAAGCCGCTTACGATGAGGAGAGAACGAACTGGTTGCCGTCCGGGTCTTTCATGATGGCATAGGTGCCCCAAGGCTGCTTTTGCGGTTCCGACACGAACTCGACGCCACGCGCCGAGAGCTGGCGGTAGGTCGCCTCGACATCGTCGCAAGCGAGCGAGCCGTTGCACGGCGCAGCACGCGATCGCTTTGCTGCTGCGGCGGCAATTGATCAGCGCGAGCAGCGTGTCGCGCACATCGGTGCCGAGCTATCTCGTGCTGCGGCCATGGGCGGCGCGCAAGCGTCCGGGTGACAATTCGTGATATTCAATATACATATGGCTCTTGTAACATCTTGTTTCTTGCTTATATCGTTTGATGGCAACACAATGTCCTTCAGCTAACCACCAGAAGGATGCCCTCATGCTGTTGAAACGTCTCGTACCCGCGCTGGCCCTGTGTTTCCTGAGCTTGCCTGCCTGGGCGCAGACCGCGGCCGAGCCTGCGCCCGCGGCGGCTGCGCCGACGATGGCGCCTGCCACTGAAGAAGCGGAACCCGTTCCGCAGACCATCCTCGTTTCCGGCAGCCGCCCGGGGCCGGGGCTGTGGAAAGTGTCGAAGGATGATCACGTGATGTGGGTCTTCGGCACCTATTCCCCGGTGCCCACCAACATGGAGTGGCGCTCGCGCCAGGTCGAGAAGGTCATTGCGCAGTCCCAGGAATACCTGAAGCCGCCGATGGCGGGCCTCAGTGTCGGCTGGGGCGCTGTGACTGCCTTGCCTTTCCTGATCGGCGTCAAGAAAAATCCGGACGGCGCCGAGTTGAAGGACGTGCTGCCGCCAGACCTGTATGCACGCTGGCAGCCGCTCAAGCAGAAGTATTTCGGCGATGACGGCGGCGTCGAGCGCGAACGTCCCTCCTTCGTCGCCTCGGAACTGTCGAACCGCGCACTCAAGCAGGCGGGCCTGAGCGACGGCGGGGAAATCGCCAAAACCATCGAACGGATCGTCGACAAGCACAAGCTGAAGGTCACCGATGCCTCGGTTCACATCCAGATCAAGGAACCGGGCAAGGCGGTGCGCGACTTCAAGAAGTCGGCCATGGACGACGTGCCTTGCCTGGCAAAAACCATCGAACGCCTGGAAGGCGAGCTCGACGTGATGCGGGCGCGCGCCAACGCCTGGGCCGTCGGCGAATTCGAGGACATCCGCAAACTCGATTATGGCGACCGCGCCGCCTGCAGGCAGGCTGTGCTGAGCAGTTCGCTGGCAAAGAACCAGCCGGAATTGCAAACCCTGAATGAGCAGGCACTGGCATCCTGGATTTCCGCGGCGGAAAAAGCGCTGGCGACCAATGCCAATACCTTTGCGATGGTGCATATCAAGGAGATCCTGGACCCGAAGGGCGTGATTGCACGCTTGCAGGCCAAGGGTTATACGGTCGAGGCGCCGAAGTAAGCCGGCGCGGAACTGCCGGGGCGGCATTGCGTTCCCGGCAGCTGATGCAAGCTTGTCACTGCCGCGCAAACTCGCGTAGAATGCGTCGAGTCGCGGGTGTAGCTCAATGGTAGAGCAGAAGCTTCCCAAGCTTACGACGAGGGTTCGATTCCCTTCACCCGCTCCATAGGAGAGCCAGCCTGAAATTGCTGCCCGCTCTGCTCCACAGAGTCTCAGCGGCTCCACAGATCTTCGCGCCGTCAGAGATAGAATCTCCCTCTCAGCTGTATATGCCAGGGCCGAACACGCTGCCGCTACCGGCAGATTGCTTGCACCCACATCCCCCAGCCCATCCACCGTGTCATCAGCCGCCTTCGCACGCAAGTTGTAAAGCCACATCTTCTTGATCTTGTCCGTGAGCTCCAATGCCCCGGCGGCAGCCGCCAGGTGCGCCTGCCCCCCCCGGCGCCGCTGGCAGACCGCTCCAGATAAAAGAGCGGTTCTACAACATGAGGTCTCAATTTTTATTGCAAAACAGTAAATAGTGTTCAATATTTACAACTTTTGTGTTCATTTAATAATAAAGGGATGACTTCATTTATAAATTTTTCCGCAATCCTCGCATTCTGGCTGCAGCAGTAGTCATTGCCTGTGCTTCCGTTTCGGCACAGGCTGCCCCAGTCTTCACCGACGGTACTACCACGACTACAAAAGAGGTGACGTACGAGTCGAAGTTCCAGGGCGACGTACTCACCCTGTCGATTTTCGCTGACGGGGCAACTGGCACGTTCGCAGGAATTAATAGCCTGAAGAGCCTGGTCTTTTCAGGTTTGAAGCCTGCTGGCGCGGCAAACCGCTTCTTTTCGCTGGACGGCGCTTCCATGATGGGGTCGTCGACGCAAGATGGCTATTCATGCGGGGGCAGCAACGACGGTGGCCAGATCTGCTTCGACGACCTGAGTGATGCGATCGTCGCCGGTGACCCGCTGATCTACAAGATCAAGTTCGATTACTCGAACGGCACCAACCTCGACTTCGACAAGTTCAACGTGCGGGCAACGTACACTGGCCAGCACCTGAACGCCAAAAACAAGCTGGTCGATTTTCAGGTTGCTGAAACTGCGACCCTGAATGCCACTGAGGTTCCGGAGCCAGCCTCGCTGGCAATGATGGGCCTCGGCCTGGGACTGGTGAGTTTCGCCCGTCGCCGCAAGGGCAAGGCAGCGTAAGCCAGTTCTACTTCGTTGGCGCCACGATCTTGCCTCTTCGTAGATAGTGGCGCCGCGTCGTTCTGACTTCCTGATGCCCCAGCAGCTTGCTTGCAGCTTCATCCCCCACCTTACCAGGGCCGCAGGGCGCCATTCTCGAATCGTTGCGGGAAATGCTCAAGGGCGAACCGTGTGCAAAGGAATTCCCGCAGCTACTGCCAGGTGCGTAAGTGGCGAGAGAGCGTCACTGCAAAAGTTCGTCTGCGCACGTGACCGTCACCGCGAATTCAATCATACGTCCCAACCTTCGGTAGTGAAGCGGCTGGTCTTCTGGATCGATACTGATAACCTGGAAGCGCTGCGGATCATCTTGCTGCAGGCGCAGCCATTCATCGCGTGACACGGTTCGCCCAGTGGCGACCGGGAGATCGACCCAGAACCCTGTTTCCCGCTCCGCGCGCACCTGGTAATGATCCAGCATTTCGCCCATACCATGACCGCCTATTGTGAGGCCGCTATGGTAGCAGTGCGCAAGGATGAGGTTGCTTAAGGGACCCTTAGGCGGCCAGCGTCGGCCTTGGAATATTGGCTCCACAAAACTTGGTAGGCCTGCGTGGATACTGGCATTCACGAGGATGACAAACGCGGTATTGTGGAGCCGGAAACACGCCGCAACCTGCATGAGGCCTGAATTCTTCCACTAGCTTCCCAAGTTACGATGAGGGGGCGATTCCCTTCACCCGCTCCAATGAAAAACGCTGGAAAGCTGTATCCCTTGCTTACAGCATCACCTCCGCTCCAAAAAACACGATCTCTCCACTGCATCGTTGTCGGATTATGCCGGACATTTGCTTTCGTTAATTATCTGCAATACAATGATTTGTATTGCAGGAAAACAAGGTAATTTATGGAGCCGGTAACACGTAAGCTCGGTCGACGAGGCGCTTGCATACCTCTCTACTTACTGGGGCTCTGAAAACGGCCCAGAAATTGTCTTTTGGACGAACTTGCTGTTTTGCACAAAGATCGAAGGGAAGGACTACCATGGAACTGTGCCTGGCGAATTAACGCGAGGGCTCATCCGCCGTACCGTCGCCGCTTTCGCGCGTACATCGTTGAGTACATGTTTGCGGCAAGGGTTCAATTCCCTTACCCGTTCTAATAAACACAGCGGAAACATCCACTTCGCCGCCTCACGTAAGTAATGCTCCACAAATCGCCTTCAATTTGTGGAGCATTGCATTACCAAAGCAGCGGAAGGCTGTCTACCCTCCTGGTGCCTCGCGACCATGCGTCCCTACTCGCGCTAACATTACATCAAACTGCTCTGCAAGCAGCTTTTCCTGCGCCTGATTCATATGTGCTAATTGCTTTAGTATCCCTGCTTCCGGCTCAAGATGCTGCAACGGGCCCCCTTCGTCGAAATTAAACACTGGGCTTTTCCAGAGCATGTTTAACTGAGCGTTATAGCTGTAGAAGGAACCGCTGGACCAGATACCGCTACTTCCGTTGTACCACTCCCCACCGAAGCGGATGCTCCGAGGCGCGGGCTTTGCCGAAGCCAAGTCAGAACCTTGCGAATCGATGCGGCTCAGTGCATTGCCATAGGCGCAATGCAGGGTTGGCGATATGTCAACGTGGCTAGTCGGACGCGATACCACGATAGAACGAGCCAAGCGTGGGTCATAAATTACGAGCGGGACATGGTAGGAAGCCTCATTGAGCACCACTGTTTTCAGGAATCCCGCCTCCTGCCTGGTGCGCAGGCCGTGATCGGCCGTCAGCACAATAACGGTATTCTCACGCACTCCATGACGTTCGAGAGCAGCAACCAACTTGCCGAGGCTGTCATCGACAGTCTTTAGACGTCGGTAACCTTCTTCGTACAATGCTTCTTTGCTCGCACCGGAACCAAGCCAGGGACCATGCGTGAGTTGCGGCAAATAGGCATACATAAAAGGAGTCGAGGACTTTGCACTGGCGCCAATCCGGTCGATGAGCGCGCCTAGCAAGGCCTTGTCTTTGGCTAAGGCATCGCCTTCGATGGCCGTCGACACCACCCTACCACCCAACTGACGCACGGCCCAGTCATCGACGGGATAACGATGAGTGACCGGGTCAAACAAGGTGAAGTCATACCCTTGGCCGACCAAGGAGGAGAATGCGCTCTTGTAATGGTTGGACCGGTCCAGCTTGACTGTTTTCTCCAAACGATATGGCGGATATAGCCCCGTGAGAATGGAAAACCGGGCGTAACTCGTAAAAGGGTAGGTCGTAAAGTGCTGTTGCGCGACCAATGCCCTACGCTCGAGTGCTTCCATATTCGGTAGACCCTTTTTCTTGCCAAAAGAATAAAGTTCATACGGAATAGTTTCCATCAGGAAAAGTACGATATTGGGCTTGTTGCTGGCAGAGAGTCCTTTGTTTGCAAGCAAGCTATCTCCCTGACAGGTGTAGTCGATTCTTTCGACAACAATATCGTTGCTGAGCGAACCGCCGCTTTCGCCACCGAACATCTCCGTTACCATCCTCGCCGCGACTGGGGAGTGATACAGGCTACGCGGAGTCTGGTCGACGAGGACAGCAATTACGGCAATGGCGCTGACTATCGTGGCAAAGAAAACTGCAAGCGGGAACGCAGCATCGAAACGTGCAAACAGGGGGCGATGTTGATAATGATACAAGATGACAACCGTCGCGACGATGGCGACAAACTTGATAAGTGACCGCATCGATACATATTCAAGAATACTGCTCGGCCTCTCCCTGGCCCATGCCAACATCGGCGCGATCTGATCCCAAGTCAGGAACTTACCAGTCGACGCTAGTGCATTCATATTGACGAAGGCCAGGCCGAGCGCTGCGAGTGCCAGGATGAAAACTGTACGGGTCGTGACCTTTTCTCCGGCGAAGCGGTAAAGAATCAGCAGGACTAGTGGGATGAGGAGTAACAACAACCACAAGTCGGCAGCGAAAAAGCTGAGCTGCCAAAAAATGTTCAGGGTTGTCGCGTCACGGCCGACTATCCGACTCATGATGCGGTAACCACCATCTTCCAGCACACTATTTTTGATCGTTAGAAGAAACGCAATCGCGATGAAATAAATCATGACGATCGCTGAATTAAAAGTTGGAAGACGTCTGATCATATTGCGTGGTCAGTAAAGTTTGGACACTGAAAACGATTTGTAGGCGGTATCCTACATGAACTCTTTCAATAGATATATCTAAAAAGTAACCAAAGTTACGACTACGTAATATCCAATGTTTTGTGTGTCTTTTTGTATACAAAATTGGCACAGCCTCGATTCCGGCGTGATCTGTCGAGGAAGTAGCATGGCGAGACGGCGCCGGATTCAAACGACGACAGGGCTGCATTTCCTGACGGCAACCTGTTCAATACTCGGGAAAGGACGGAGGCAACGAAGCGCAGGGCGAACTACTGACATCGGAGCGCGTCAGCAAGTGCCGGTATCTCGTGGGCGCAGATCTTTGAAAACCAAACTGACCCGCATGGATACTAGCGGCTAGGTCATTCAAGTTGATAGTTTGGTGAAGCGTAGTTCTTCTGCAAGCCGCATGGGCAACGGGTTCCTCCTATTACTAGCTTCCCAAGTTTACGATGAGGGGGCGATTCCCTTCACCCGCTCCAGTCTTACGGCGACACCATGCTCGCCACTCCCACACACAGCCTTCGATCCCAGACTAAAACGGCAGTGGCGCGTCGTTTTTCGGCGGCACGGCGATATCGAGCTCGTGGAACCGCAGCGTCTCCAACTGCAGCAATGCCAGCAATTCCCCGGTCTGGAATGGCGCGTAGGCCCGAAAGCCGTTAGCCTCGAGCGATACCAGCATGATCGGTTGCGCAGGGAAATGCTCCGCGACCTTTTTTAAGACAGGCTCCGCGGCACCCTTCATCGTGAACCGCGAGGCGACAATCGCCACGACAATCGGCGATCCATGCGGCGCGAACTGCGTGACGTGTATTCGCATCAGATCCGGTCACTTTCCTTGCGCACCACGCGCCCGATGATCAGGCAGCTGTCGCCTTCGCAGGCGCGGCGGTAATAGGTCCGTTGATCCGGGTTGTCCGATGCCAGCCACCAGCGGCCACCGTCTTTCTGCATGCGCTTGACGACCGGCTCGCCATTGAAATTCACGGCAAACACTTCACCGACCGCAGGCTTCCTGTCGGCGGTATTGATGACGACGATATCGTCCTCGTACAGCGTCGGCTCCATGCTTTCTCCCTTGACGAGAATCGCAATCAGCTTGGCCGGGTTCAGTCCCTTGCGCTCGACCCAGTCGCGGCGCATGCCGACCGTGCCGCCGTCGTGCTGCTCCGGCTCGGTCTGGAAACCGGTGACACCCGCGGACAGGCGCAGCTTGACCATCGGCACCTGGACAAAGCTGTCGTCGTTGGCCTCGGGCACGACCACCCGCATGGCGCCGGGCAAGAGCTGGGTGGGATCTGTGCCCCGCAAGCCGTCGATGATGGCGGCCGGCAGGCTTTTGCCGGTGATCTTGGCGATCGCGAGCAATTGCTGCAGGCTCGGACCGTGCTTCTCGGTCTCCCAGTGCGAAATATTCGCCTTGGTATGGCCGCGCGCCGTCCCGAGCTCGAACGCCAGTTTCGTCCCCAGGGCTTCGCCCGAGAGGCCAGCATCGCGCCGAGCCTCCTTGATCCAGTTGGCAATCATCGTTTTAAGTTCCATCGTGAAATTGTATAGCAAGGTCGCACGAACAAGTATAGAAATTCTAAACTAAAAAGTATAGTATTCCTATACGCCTTGCGTTATCTCAAGGTCACGGCGAACAAGGAGACAAGCGATGAAATGGAAAATGGTGGAAATCTCGGGCATTGCCGGCGCGCTGGCATCGATCGGCACGGCGATGACGCTCGAGCGGGTTGGTGTTGCCTTGGGCATCATCACCGGCCTCATGACGTGTTGCCTGAACGTGTACTACATGCTCAGGAAAGACGCGCGCGAACAGCGGCAAGCCGAGCTTGCCATCCGGGAGACGGAAGCCCGGCTGGCAGCGCTGGAAGCCAAAAAGTGAACGGGACCCGGTCAGGAACCCAGCAGGTCGCCTTTGCGGAAAGCGCTGGCCCCCGCGATCTTGCAAACGTGCATGCCACGCAGCAGGTGGCGATGCGCCGTGCTCGCGAAAAAAACGCCGGCGTGCTTGGGGCGGACCGCCGTTACCTGGCCGGTCACCGGGTTGACGATCTCGGCCACGGCTTCCTCGGCCTCGACCTGGTCGCCGAGCTTTTTCAGGAATACAAGGACCCCGGAATGGGGCGCGAACAGCGGCTCGACGGCTTCCAGCGGCGTCGGCGCGCACAGGGGTTCGGGCAACGGTGTGATCGGCAGATCGAGCACGCCGTTGCGCGCCAGGTATTGCAGCAGGGCCTGGGCGTCCGGCTGTGCCAGTTCGTAGCGCACGTCGCGCTCGCCGCGCAGCTCGACCGTGATGGCGACGCCGGCCGGCGGAATCGCGACCTCGGGTCCGAAGTGTTCCGCCAGGTCCCACCACAGGCGGCTGCAGGCTTCGTCGAAAGGCTCGCCGCCGGATTCGCGCGCCAGCAGCAGCGCATGCGCACCCATCAGGGCGGCCAGCGGCTGCACCGCTTCGGCCAGCGGCTCGCCGGCATACATGTGCAGCACGGACTCATTATCGCAATGCAGGTCGAGCATGATGTCGGCGTCGATTGCCATCGACAGCAGGGTTTTTTTCAGCAGGCCGCCGCTGGTGGGCGGCGTCCATTCTTCGAGCGATTGGCGGGCGTGCTCGCGGATCAGGGCGACGTTCGCTTCGGCATCCTTGCCCAGCTTTCCTTCGAGCGACTTCTTGAGGTCGGTCGCGACATGTTTATAGGCGCGATTGAAATTCACGCCGGTCGACAGATCGTAGCGGCCGAAGGGCGTGCCGTGGATCGTCTGCGACAGGCCGATCGGGTTGGCGGCCGGCACCAGGATGATTTCGCCGCGGATACGTCCCTCGGCATCGAGCCGGTCCAGTTCCTGGCGCAGGAAGTGCGCCACCAGCATCGCCGGCACCTCGTCCGCATGGAGCGAGGCCTGGATGTACACCTTCTTGCCAGTTCCGGGCGTGCCGTAGTGGAAGGAGGTCAATTGAAAAGTGGCGACGTTGTCTTCGATCGCGATCGGGTGTTTGGTCGAATGCATCGGCTGGCCTCGGGGAGTGCGCTGGTAAAAACCTGATTATGGCGCAGATTGCCTTTCTGATCACACGCGGATGCCGCGCCGCCACAGGCTGTCCTGACAGGGAATGCCGCCTGGGTCCTGGGCTATAATGTCCGCCGTTCTCTCCTCACACTCATTTCCCATGTCCGAAGACACGCCCAACAACGGCCCGGCCCGTACGATGCTGTACGACCCTACTGAACACCGCATCCGCAGTTTCGTCACCCGCGCCGGCCGGCTGTCGACGGGACAGGCACGCGCGCTCGAAGAATTCGGGCCGCAATTCCTGGTCGAATACAAGAAAGAGATGCTCGACTACGCCGCCGCCTTCGGGCGCCAGGCGCCGACGATCCTCGAGATCGGTTTCGGCATGGGCGACACCACGGCCCACATCGCGCGCCAGATGCCCGATAAAAATTTTATCGGCGTCGAAGTGCACACGCCGGGTGTGGGCAGTCTGCTGAAACAAATCGGCGAGCAGGGCATCCAGAATTTGCGCCTGATCCAGCACGATGCCTTCGAAGTGCTGAACCACATGATCGCCGACGGCTCGCTGGCCGGCGTGCACATCTATTTCCCGGATCCCTGGCACAAGGCGCGCCACAACAAGCGCCGCCTGATCCAGCCGGCATTCGTAAAACTGCTGTGCGAGAAATTATCGACTGGCGGCTATATCCACCTGGCGACGGACTGGGAAGACTACGCGGTGCAGATGCTGGAGGTGCTGGGCGCCGAGCCGATGCTGGCGAACACCGCCGAAGGCTACGCGCCGCAGCCGGCGTATCGGCCGTTGACCAAGTTCGAGAACCGCGGCCTGAAACTGGGGCACGGGGTGTGGGATTTGGTGTTCACGAAAAAATAGGGGGCACGCCGTGCCCACGCGGACGCTGATCGGTGTTGGCCCGGTTCTTACCCGATCGCACGCATAAAAAAACGCCTCCAAATGATCATTTGGAGGCGTTTCTTTTTTGCGTATGCTTCGATAAAGGCAAGGCCAACATGACGCACATTTTCGCGTGGGCACGGGGCGCCCACCCTACGAATCACGCCGTCCGTGGCCGGCGGGCAAAGACGCCGAAGCACAGGATGATGGCGTAGCACACCGCCGGCACCGCCAGCGCCATTTTCAGCCCGACCGCATCGGCCGCCGTTCCCGTGATCAGCGGCACGATCGCGCCGCCAACGATCGCCATGCAGATGAGTCCCGACCCCTCGGCCGCCCGTTCGCGCAGCCCTTCGCAAGCCAGCGAGAAAATGGTCGGGAACATGATCGAGTTGAACAGCCCCACCGCCAGCAGCGCCCAGCCCGACACCAGCCCGGTCGTATTCGCCGACACCAGCAGCAGCGTGATCGTCATGCCGGCCGCACAGGCCAGCACCTTACCGGGCGAGAACAGGCGCAGCAGCGCGGCGCCGATGAAACGGCCGACCATCGCGCCGCCCCAGTACAGCGGCACGTGCTTGCCGGCGCTTTCCGCATTCAGCCCGAGCACGTTCGCTTCCATCAGGTAATTGACGATCAGCGAGCCGACCGCCACTTCCGCACCCACATACAAAAAGATGCAGGCCGCGCCGAACGCGAAGCGCTTTTGTCCCAGCAGCTCGAAGGCGCCCAGCGCGCTGACCTTCGGCGCGCGCGTCTCGACCAGCTTCTTGCGGTTGTGCCAGACCATGGCCGCGACGATCACCAGTGCAATGGCGAGACAGATATAGGTTTTGACGACGACGCGCGTCTCCGCGGCGCGGTAGGCGTCGAGCGCAACACCCGACAAGGTGCCTGGATCGATGGTCGCAAGCGAACCGAGGATCAGGATCGCACCCACATACGGGAACACGGTCGTGCCCAGCGAGTTAAAAGCCTGGGCAAAGGTCAGGCGGCTGTGCGCCGTGGTCGGCGCGCCCAGCAGGGAAATCAATGGATTGGCCACCACCTGCACGATGGTGATGCCGGAGGCCAGCACGAACAGGGCGACGAGGAAGGTCGCGAACACGCCGGACGAGGAGGCGGGGATGAACAGCAGGCAACCGGCCGTCATGGTCAGCAGGCCGGCCACGGCTGTGCGCATGTAGCCGATGCGGCGCACGATGGCGGCAGCGGGAATCGAGACGATGAAGTAGGCGGCAAAAAAGGCCGACTGCACCAGCATCGCCTGCGCATAGCTCAGCGTAAACAAATCCTTCAGTTTCGGGATGATGACGTCGTTCAGGCTGGTGATGCCGCCGAAAATGAAGAACAGGGCGAAGACGAAGGTTTGCAGGCTGGCCGCATTGGCCGGCGCGCCGGAGGGAGCCGGGGCGCTCGAGGGAGAGTCGATGTGCATGATGGGAGGGAAAATCGTGCCGAGGCAGGGCTACAGCATCTCGTTGATGATACCGACGATCTCGTCGCCGTAGGAAACCAGTTTCTTTTCGCCGACGCCGGACACGCCGCGCAATTGATCGAGCGATGTCGGCTTGACCTTGGCGATCTCGCGCAGCGTTGCGTCCTGGAACACGACATAGGCCGGCACGCCATGCGCGCGCGCAGTCTCGACGCGCCACCAGCGCAGCTTGTCGAAGATGGCCTGTTCGGATTTCGACAGCTCCGTTTCCTCGTAGCCCTTGGAGGTGGCGAAGGCGCGCTTCGGCTTGACCGGCTTCTGGTACTGGCGCAGCTGCACCTTCTGCCCGCCCTTCAGCACGGGACGCGCGGCGTCGGTCAGCTTCAGCGAGCTGTAGGATTCGTGGTCGACCGTGATCAGGCCGAGCGCAATGGTCTGGCGCACGATGGCACGCCACTCCTGCTCGCTGCGATCGTTGCCGATGCCAAACACCGACAGCGAATCGTGGTGCCACTGGCCGATGCGGTCGGTCTGCACCCCGCGCAGCACGTCGATCACGTGGCCGGCGGCAAAGCGCTGGTCGACCCGGTAGATGGTCGATAGCAGTTTCTGCACCGGCACGGTCGCGTCGAACGACACGGGCGGAATCAGGCAGGTATCGCAATTGCCGCAGGGACCGGAGCGCTCGCCGAAATAGTCGAGCAGGCGCATGCGCCGGCAACTGAGTGTTTCGCACAGGCCCAGCATGGCGTCGAGCTTTACCCCCAGCACGCGTTTGAACGTTTCGTCGGCTTCGGACTCGTCGATCATCCTGCGCTGCAGCACCACGTCCTGCAAACCGTAGGCCATCCAGGCGCTGGCCGGCATACCGTCGCGGCCGGCGCGGCCCGTCTCCTGGTAATAGCCTTCGATACTCTTCGGCAGGTCCAGGTGGCAGACGAAACGTACGTCCGGCTTGTCGATGCCCATGCCGAAGGCGATCGTTGCGACCATCACGATGTTTTCTTCGCGCAAAAACTTGGCCTGGTTCTCGGCGCGCTTCGTGTACTCCATGCCGGCGTGATAGGCCATCGCACGGATGCCGTTTTCGTTCAGGAACTCGGCCGTCTCTTCGACTTTCTTGCGCGACAGGCAGTAGACGATGCCCGAGTCGCCCGGATGCTCGGTGCTGATGAAATCGAGCAGCTGCTTGCGGCCGGTGGTCTTCTCGACGATCGAATAACGGATGTTCGGACGGTCGAAGGACGAGACGAATTGTCGGGCGTCGTCCAGCTGCAGGCGGTGCGCGATTTCGTCGCGGGTCTGCTGGTCGGCCGTCGCCGTGAGCGCGATGCGCGGCACGTCGGGAAATTGCTCGTGCAGGATAGACAGGCGGATGTATTCCGGCCGGAAATCATGACCCCATTGCGAGACGCAGTGCGCCTCGTCGATCGCGAACAGCGAGATGCGCGAATCGTGGAACAGGTCGAGGCAGCGCTGCGTCATCAGGCGCTCGGGCGCCACATACACGAGGTCGATTTCCCCGGTGCGCACCAGGCGTTCGATGCGCAGGGTTTCCTCGAAGGTTTGCGTCGAATTCAGGAAGGCGGCGCGCACGCCGACTTCTTCCAGTGCATCGACCTGGTCCTGCATCAGCGCGATCAGCGGAGAAACGACGACGCCGACCCCGTCGCGCAGCAGCGCGGGGATCTGGTAGCACAGCGACTTGCCGCCGCCGGTCGGCATCAGGACCAGGGCATCGCCGCCGCTGGCGACGTGATTGACGATGTCGCCCTGTTGCCCGCGGAAGGCGGGATAACCGAAGACGGTCTGCAGCAGGTGCAGCGCGCGCGCTTCAGTGTCGTGCTGCAGATCTTGCTGCAGATCGTGAACGATGGGTTCGCTGTTCATGGGATTGCTTTCGGGCTCATTCCGCCCAGTTCACCAGCCCGTAATGCGCGGTGACGAGGACGATCAAACCGAACACGATACGGTACCAGGCGAAGATCGTGAAGTCGTGCGAACTGATGTAGCGCAGGAGCCAGCGCACGCACAGGAAAGCCGAGACGAAGGCGGCCAGGCCGCCGATGCCGAACATCGGCAAATCGGCCATCGACAGCAGGGCGCGTTCTTTATAAACCGAATACACGGTCGCCGCCAGCAGGGTCGGGATGGCGAGGAAGAACGAGAATTCGGTGGCGGCCTTGCGCGACAGGCCGAACAGCATGCCGCCGATGATGGTCGCACCCGAGCGGCTGGTGCCGGGAATCAGGGCAAAGGCCTGGGCGCAGCCGACTTTGAATGCGTCAAGCACCGTCATGTCGTCGACGGTCTCGATGCGCGAAGCGTGCGGCAGGCCCTTCCGGATAGCCTGGCTGTTTTTCGGACGGCGCTCGACCCACAGGATCACCAGGCCGCCGATGATGAAGGCGAGCGCGACGGGCACCGGCTTGAACAGCTCGGCCTTGATGGCCTTGGCGAACACCAGGCCGAGCAGGGCGGCCGGCAGGAAGGCGACGATCAGGTTGATGACGAACTTCTGCTGGCGCCGCTCGCTGAACATGCCGGAGAGCACGCGTGCGATGCGCTCGCGGTACTCCCACATCACGGCCAGGATGGCGCCGGCCTGGATCGCGATCTCGAACACTTTCACTTTTTCGCCCGTGAATTCGAGCAGGCTGCCAGCCAGGATCAGGTGGCCGGTGGAGGAGATCGGCAGGAACTCGGTAAAGCCCTCGACCAGGCCCATGATGATCGCCTTGATGGCGAGGAGAATATCCATATTTGCTTTATTTAGTAAGGTAGCGGGGAGTGCCTGGTGGAGAAACTGCGCGGGGTCGAAGCTTACCACGAGCGGCGCTATTGCCGCTGAGCCGGGCCGTGGTGGGAAGGCGGTTTTGCCCCCGACTTGCGCATCCTGTGGGTTTCTGTTGCGTCCGCGCCGGCCTGCACGATATCGCCGCGCAGTCTGTCACAGCGCCCGGATCACGTGCTAGACTGAATTCATGATTCACTCTGCCGCACAACGATGAGTATTGTTGCAATCCTGGTCTTGCTGGCGGTTGCATGGTCCGCCCTTGCCATCGGACAAATCCCCAATCCTTTCCGTGCACGCCCTTCCCAGGCCCGTCTGTGGCGCCGCGCCTTTCCTTCGGCAACGAAGCGCCAGATCGGCGAATTCCTCTCCCTGTTTGCCGACGCCTTTTCCTTCCGCACGACCGAAACCCAGAAATTCCGTCCCGATGATCAATTGCTGGGCATCTATCGCGCCTTGCATTCGGCCAGGTGGATTCCGGCGTCGAAGGAAGTCGAGCGCCTGGCGAAAGAATTGCGCAGCCGGTATGGCGTGGCGCTGGGCGATATCTGGGATGAGCGCATGACGTTGGGGGCCTTGTTCGCGCACGTCCAGCAGACCAAACGCCGTGCTTGACGGCTAGTTGGGGCTGTTGCCTGTCCTGTTAGCGGTGTTTTGAATCCGCATGGGCACGGGTGCCCATCCTGCGGAATACGCCGCGGGTTCGGCCCGCGGCCTCGATAGTTCGTGCATTTCCTGCCTGCGGCGTCTCCCGTAGAGCGTGTGAAAAAATCGTCAGGGCAAGGGATGCGGCCGCCCGACGCATCGTCGAAGACAGTACGGGGGTAGGGCGAGACGATGCAACGCAGCCATGGCGATTTTTTCACACGCTCGTAGGGTGGGCATGCCCACGCGGATTCGACACACCGATAGCGCCACAGGCAACAGCCCCACATTCCTGAACGGGTTCTACCCCGGCGCCGTCGCCCGTTCAAGTTCATCGAGCCAGACAATCGCCTGCTCCCGGCTGTCCCCGCACATCTCCATCGACGGCTGCAAGCCGCCACAAAACGCAGGCCGCTCGGGCTTGCCGAACACGCGGCAGCGGTTATCGTCATCCAGTTGCACGCAGCGCACACCCGCCGGCTTGCCGTTGGGCATACCGGGAATCGGACTGGTAATCGAAGGAGCGGTGCAGCAGGCACCGCAATGGTCGCGGCAAATCATTGAGCGGGAAGAAGCGGGCGGACAGGAAGGAAGAACTGCGCAGTATAGCGCCCGGCGCACCGGAGCGGCGTAAACATAATTGCACACCTGACGCGGCCGTAAACGAAGCCTGCTTGACTACCCCCGAGCCCGGGTCTATATTCGATGACTTAATACTAAGTTGTCGGACAGAAGCATGGAATGCCCCATTGACACCAAGCCGCGCTGGGAGCGCCGCAAGGATGCTCGTCCACAAGAGCTGCTGGCGGCCGCGATCGACTTGTTCGTCGAGCGCGGCTTCGCTTCGACCCGGTTGGAGGACGTCGCGCGCCGCGCCGGCGTCTCGAAGGGTACCTTGTACCTGTATTTCGAGAACAAGGAAGAGCTGTTCAAGGCGGTCGTGCGTACCAGCATCGTGCCCGTCGTGGCCGAGGCCGAGTCCTCGGTCGCCGAATTCGAGGGGCATAGCGCCGACTTGCTGCGCAATGTGATGATGGACTGGTGGGAACGGATCGGCGCCAACAAGGTGTCGGGCATCGTCAAGCTCGTCACCGCCGAGGCCGACAATTTCCCAGAACTGGCCAAGTTCTACCAGGACGAAGTCATCAACCGCGGCACGCGCATGATTTCCAGCATGCTCGAGCGTGGCGTCAAGCGCGGCGAATTCCGCCAGATAAACATCACGCAAATGACCCAGGTGCTGATCGCGCCGATGCTCATGCTCGTCACCTGGAAGCATTCGGTCGGCCCCTGCGAGCGCGGCGACCTCGAGCCCCAGTCCTTCCTCGCCACCTTCCTCGACATGGCCCTGCACGGCCTGCTGCCGCCCGCCGGTACGGCTGAGCAAGCCAGCCCGTGAAGGCCGGCATCGCTATGGCGCCGGTTTCCCGGCGTTCACCCCCTCCAAACTGCAGACTGTCGCAATTTCGCGCGATCCGGATGCCATCCCGATAAGATGTCCTTCCTGAGAGCCTGTGAAATAAGTTCCATGGCTGCGTTGCATGCGTCTCGCCCTGTCAGCGTGCTGCCTTCGAGATGTTGCGACGCCCTCAGGGCCCGCCCTGAAGGGCGCGTGCATGGCGCATGCGTGTTTCCCCCTATTTCACACGCTCCAAGGCAGTTCAACGATAAAATATCGGATTATTTCTTTTCCGCCGAGAACCAAGATGAATATCGAACAAGCCCGCTTCAACATGATCGAACAGCAGATCCGCCCTTGGAACGTGCTGGACCAGGACGTGCTCGACCTGCTGCATGTGGTCAAGCGTGAACAGTTCGTGCCCCAGGCCTACGAGAACCTGGCCTTCGCCGACGTGGAAATCCCGCTGCCGGGCGGCGAAGCGATGCTCAATCCGAAAATCGAAGCGCGCGTCCTGCAGGAACTGAATATCAAGAAACACGAGAACGTGCTGGAAGTCGGCGCGGGCTCGGGCTATATGGCCGCCCTGATGGCCCATAAAGCGCGCCACGTGACCACCGTCGAGATCTCGCCGGAAATCAAGGCCCTGGCCGAACAGAACATTGCCCGCGCCGGCATCTCGAACGTGAGCGTGGTCGAGGGTAACGGCGCCAACGGCTGGGAAAAGGATGCGCCCTACGACGTGATCGTGGTGTCGGGCGGTCTCGAGAACCTGTCGGACACTTTCCTCAAGCAACTGAAAGTCGGCGGACGCATCGTCGCCATCGTCGGCCAAAAGCCGGCCATGCAGTGCGTGCTGGTGACGCGCGTTTCCGACGCGGCCTACGACACGGTCACCGTGTTCGAGACCAATGTCAAGATGCTGTCCGGCGCGCCGGCCGTGTCGCACTTCACGTTCTGAGGCTGGAGCGATGCAGCACATGACCGCGCCCGAGCTGGCCGAACGCCTGGCTGACGAAAGCCAGCCGCAACCACTCTTGCTCGACGTGCGCGAGAACTGGGAATTCGAGACCTGCCATATCGCAGGCTCGACCCAGGTCCCGATGCATCTGGTCCCGATCCGCGCCGGCGAATTGCCGGACGACCGGGACATCGTCTGTATCTGCCACCACGGTGCGCGCAGCATGCAGGTGGCTGCTTTCCTCGAACGCAACGGGTTCGAGAACGTAACGAATTTGACGGGCGGAATACACGCCTGGGCCGTGCAGGTCGATCCGGCGATGCCGAAGTATTGACCTGTTTTCCACACTTTTGATGACTCCGACGGAGACCGCAATGCAGAAACCCCTCATCGCCGTGCTGCTGGCCAGCGCTTTCGTGTCGCTCAATGCGCACGCGATCGACCTGATCCAGGTGTACCAGCAGGCCCTGGCCAACGACGCCACCTTCGCCAGCGCGCGCGCCTCGCTCGCGGCCGGGCGGGAACGCGTTCCCCAGGGGCGGGCGGGGTTGCTGCCGACGATAGGCCTGTCGGGGGCGTACGGCAAGAACAACAGCGATCAGTCGCAATTCGTTCCGACCCAGGACGCCTTCATCGACGGCGGTTCGAACCTGCGTTCCAACCAGTACACGCTCGCGCTGAGCCAGCCGCTGTTCCGCTGGGACCGCTGGCAGACCTATGAACAGAGCAAACTGGCGCAAGCCATTTCCGAAGCCCAGTTCGCGCAGGCCCAGCAAGACCTGATCACACGTGTGGCGCAAGCCTATTTCGACGTGCTGTCGGCCCAGGACACGCTGGAGTCCACCCGCGCCCAGAAGAGCGCCGTCACCGAGCAGCTGGCCTCTGCGAAGCGCAATTTCGAGGTCGGCACCCAGACCATCACCGACACCCACGAGGCGCAAGCGGCCTACGACCTGGTGGTGGCACAGGAGTTTGCCGCGGTCAATGACCTGGACAACAAGCGCAGCGCCCTGCAGGCGATCATCGGTGCCGAACCGGCCGCGCTGGCGCCGCTGCAGTCCGGCATCAACCTGGCGCCGCCGCAGCCGGCCGTGGTCGACCCGTGGGTGTCCTCGGCCGAGAGCCAGAACTATGGCGTGACGGTGTCCCAGCTGGCGCTCGAATCGGCCAAGCGCGACATTTCGAAAAACCGCGCCGGCCACCTGCCGACGCTGGACTTGGTCGCCAGCTCGTCGCGCACCAATGTCAGCGGCCGCAGCGCGGGCTCGGGCGACACGCGCAACAACGCCATCGGCGTGCAGTGGACGATACCGATCTTCAGCGGCTTCGGCGTCACCAGCCGCGTGCGCGAATCGATTGCGCTCGAAGACAAGGCGAGAAATGACCTCGAGGCGACGCGCCGCAACGCTGCCCTGCAGGCACGCCAGGCTTTCCTCGGCGTGAACAGCGGCCTGGCGCAAGTGAAGGCGCTGCAGGCGGCTGAAGTGTCGAGCCAGTCGGCGCTCGAATCGAACAAGCTGGGCTACCAGGTCGGCGTGCGCATCAACATCGACGTGCTGAACGCCCAGCGCCAGTTGTACTCGACCCGCACCGACCTGGCGCGCGCCCGCTACAACACGATCCTGAACGGCCTGCGCCTGAAGGCCGCCTCGGGCTCGCTGCGTGAAGCGGACCTGGTGCCGGTGAATAACCTGCTTCAGAAGTAAACGTGCACATGAAATTTGCATCCTGAACTCGGGATGCAAATAAAAAACGGCGCCTGCAGCATCGAGGCGCCGTTTTCATTGCAACATCGCGCCTTGCGATCGCGTTGCGACTGCCTACTTGCGCGGCCGCAGCAGGCCCAGTCCGCCCTGGGTGCGCACGACAATCGCGCCGTCGTCCGCCACCGCCAGCGCCGACACCAGCGCTATCCCTGCCGGCAGGTCTTTTACGCGCCCGTTGAGGTCGACCAGGCCGTATGGTCCCCAGGCCGTCGCGCGCTGGGCGCCGCCGGGCCCATCGGTGGACCAGCCGACTGCGAGGCCGCCCGCATTGATCGCGTTGACGTCGGAAAAACGGCCGCCGTTCAAGGTGCCGAGATTGCGCAAGGTCGTGCCGTCGTGCAGGAAGGCGACCTCGCGGCCGTCGGCGTAATAGACATGGCCGACGACCTGGCCGGCGGCATTGATGGCGCGTGCCTCGGAACCCTGGCTGCCGGCGAACAGGCCGAGGTCGTGCATGGCGCCGGCGTCGTAGCGGAAGGCGCGCATCAGGCCCTCGGCACTGCGCGTGGTGCCCGCGATCTGGCCGGCGTCGTTGATGTCGATCGCCTCCGAATCGAGCCCGGGCGCACCGATGTCCTGCATCGGCGCGCCGGTGCGCGCGTCGTAGAGGAAGGCGTGGTGCCAGGCGTCATCCGGGCCGAACGCGTAGCCGACCACTTGCCCGACCGAATTGACGTCGTTCGCCACCGAGCTCACGCCCCCGAACGTGCCGAGGTCGCGCATTGTCTTGCCGTCGTGATAGTAGGCACGCTGCAGGCCGGCGGAATTGACGGCCCAGCCGGCTACCTTGCCGCAGGTGGTGACCGCGCTGCCCCAGGACTCGGCGCCGCCCAGCGTGCCGAGGTCGTGCAGGCGGCCGTCGTAGAAAAAGGCATGCGGAATGCCGCTGTCGGTCAGGCCCCAGCCGGTCACCTGGCCGCAGCGGTTGATCGCGAAGGCGTGCGCACCGTTGCCGCCGAAATTGCCGAGATCGATGTTCGTCTTGCCGTTAAAGAAAAACGCACGCGTGTTGCCGAGCGCATCCGAGGAGGTGCCGGCGACCAGTCCGCCGTTCGCGATGCCCTGGCGCTCGACTGCGCCGTAGCTGATGCCTGGCAGGCCGAGTGCGGTGAAATCGTAGAGCGGGCCGGCATCGAGTGGCGGCGGCGCGGCAGGCGGCGTCGCGACCGGATGGTAGCTGCCGCCACCGCCGCACGCGGCCAGCAGGGCCGCCAGCGCCAGGGCTGCCGCCGATGAGGCCAGGCGGGGTGAACTGGATGAAATTCCTGAACGGGAACCGGACATGGCAGGCCTCCATGGATGAGTTGGTTGGCTCAGTCTAGGACGCGGGTCGGGGCTTCGTTCCCTAATTGAAGAGTTTGCTTGGCGCCGGTCAAACGGATCGTTGACGGCGTGCAATGACGACTAAATGCTTCCTTACAGAAAAAACGCGCGGCGCGCGGCAATGCCGTTCAGTTGAGCGCGGATGAGCTGCCCCGGGCCAGCATAACGCGCGGGCATGCCCAGTGAACCCGTCATCGAGGCCATTGGCCTCGATGACCCCGTACGGTGCGCCACCGTCGTCATTGTTGGTCGAGACCGCTGTGTAAGGTAGGGCGGGCATGCCCGCGCGTCGACCTCAAGAACAAAGGCCGCTCCGATGTGAATCGAAGCGGCCTTCTTCACTGAACGGCATTAGCGCCTGGGCGCCGTTCCTCCGTCCTTATGCCTGTCGTTTACGCCACTCAATCAGTTCGGCGATCGTCAGGATCGGAAAGCCGCGCTCCTCGGCGAAGCGTTCGATCGCTTCGCCGCGCATCATCGTGCCGTCCGGATTCATCAGTTCGCAGAGGACGGCGGCCGGTTGCAGGCCCGCCATGGTCGCCAGATCGACGGAGCCCTCGGTGTGGCCGGCACGGGCCAGCACGCCGCCGGGCGTGGCGCGCAGCGGAAACACGTGTCCCGGACGCACCAGGTGCTCGGGCCGGGCATCGGAGGCGATCGCGGCGCGGATCGTCGTCACCCGGTCCTGCGCCGAAACGCCGGTGGTGACGCCGTCGCGCGCCTCGATCGAGACGGTAAATGGCGTACCGTAGCGGCTGCCGTTCTCGGCCGCCATCGGCGGCAGTTCCAGTGCCCGCACCTTGTCGGCCGACAGGCACAGGCAGACGATGCCGCTGCATTCGCGGATCATCAGGGCCATGGTTTCGGTCGTCAGTTTTTCGGCGGCCACGATCAAATCGGCTTCGTTCTCGCGGTCGAAGTCGTCGAGCAGGATGACGGGAATGCCCGCCCGGGTTGCGGCCAGTGCTGCTGCAATGCGGCCGTCCAGGTCAGGACTGTAGAGAGTGTAAGTATTGACTAACATGTGAAACGCTCCTCGCGTAAGTTGGCGAAAAACGCATCAGGGCAAGCGAAGGCACGCGCTGCCACAAGCACGCCGGCAGGCGGACTTGTTGCAGCGCGCAATAACGCACATCTTCTTTCATCCGGACTATGACCGTCGGCTCTGGCATCTCACCAGATCTGCTGACCCTGCTTCAAGCGAAGCAGGCGCTCGCGGGCTCGACCGTTGCCGGTCCTACCGCCGGTGGGGAATTTCACCCCGCCCCGAAGACGTATTTGTTGCCTGGAATCAGGCGAGGGAATTGTAGCAGCATCGACCCGATGCCGCCGGCGGCCGCTTAGTTGTTCAGGCCGCCTGCAGCCTGGTCATCCCGGCGCTGGATGAATTCGATCTTGTAGCCGTCCGGATCGGTAACGAAGGCAATCACGGTCGAGCCGCCCTTGACCGGTCCCGGCTCGCGCGTGATGTTGCCGCCGGCGGCGCGCACGGCGTCGCAGGTGGCGTAGATGTCGTCGGCCGAGATGGCGATGTGGCCGTAGGCCGTGCCCATGTCGTAGCTGTCCGTGCCGTAGTTGTAGGTCAGCTCCAGTTCGGCGTGCTCGGGATTGCTGCCGTAGCCGAGGAAGGCAAGTTTGTATTTGTATTCGGGATTGTCGCTGGTGCGCAGCAGTTTCATGCCGAGCACATTGGTGTAGAAGTCGATCGAACGTTGCAGGTCGCCGACGCGGAGCATGGTGTGCAGGAAGCGCATGGGGTGGTGTCTTTCTGGATAAATCGGAAAGGTGGGATTTTATGCGGACGTGGGGATTCTTGCTGAAGCGCGGTCGGGGATTGCGGACGTGCGTTGAACGCGTGGGCGGGAGGCCGCGGGGCCGCCGAGGCCCACCCTACGTCCCTGTGCTTTAGTTCTCGAGGCGCGAACTCAATGTGATCTCGGCATTCAGCAGCTTCGACACGGGACAGTTTTCCTTGGCCGTCTGGGCTGCCTTATCAAAAGCTTCCTGGCTGGCGCCGGGGATTTTTGCCACCAGGTCGAGGTGGATGGCCGTAATCGAAAAGCCGCCCTCGACCTTGTCCAGCGAGACCGTCGCCGTGGTGCGTAGTTCCTGCGCCGTCATGCCGGCCTGGCCGAGCTGGCCGGACAGGGCCATGGTAAAGCAGCCGGCGTGGGCGGCGCCGATCAGTTCTTCCGGGTTGGTGCCGGGGCCGTCCTCGAAGCGGGTATTGAAGCCGTACTGAGAATCTTTCAGTACGCCGCTACCGGTCGAGACCGCACCCTTGCCGTCTTTCAAACCGCCGCTCCAGACGGCGCTGCCGTTGCGCTTGATGGTCATAATTAAATATCCTTTCAGCGGTTCTTGCCGGGAACCGGCTCGACCGAATCGTGATCGCGCATCGAGCGATGGCGGTCGGGTTGCGGGTTGGCCTGGCCGGTGGCGCCGGCCTTCGGGTCGACGGCTTCGCTGATGCCGGGCGTGTTGCGCAGGTCGGTGTCGACCAGGCCTTGCGCCAGGTCTTCGGCAGCCTGCTTCATGACGCCGCGCGGTGCGGCATCCTGGCCGTCTGGCGACTCGTCGCGTTCGTGCGGCTGGCGCTTGACGCCGTCGTTTTCGATCTTCGCATCGGTGTTGACGAAGCGGTCTTTGGTTTCGATAACCATGGTGTTTCTCCTGTGCTGGCTCTTGCCTGAATCCTAACGTGTCATTCCGAGGCCAGTCGCGCAATTGGATGATGCTTTTTTGCAATTAACTAGTTACCATGGTGTTTCGTCATCCTTGCCGGGAATCGCCGTGAACAACGACCTCGTTTTGCCCCAGTCCGACATCGTGTGCCCGAACTGCGGCACCCTGATTGCCGGCAAGTTCTGCCAGGGATGCGGCCAGGCCGCGCACCTGCATGTGCCGAGTGCGCGCGAATTCCTGCACGAATTCATCGCCCACTATGTCGCGCTCGAAGGAAAACTGTGGAAGTCGGTGGGGCTGCTGCTGTTCCGGCCGGGGCGTTTGACGCGCGACTACATCGAAGGCAAGCGCGTGCGCTATGTCGAGCCCTTGCGCCTGTACCTCAGCTTCAGCATTATTTTCTTTGCGATTTTCAAGTTCGGCGGCCTCCATTTCAACAATGTCGTGTCGCACGCACCGCCTGCCGAACAGGCGCAAGTGTCGGCCCAGGAAAAGGCCCCCGATGGAAAGACCGCCGTCCTGATTCCAAAAGCGCAGCCAGGATCGCTCGAAGAAGGGCGCCAGGAGCTCCGGAAGGGGCGCAAACACGACAGCGTGATCGAATTCGATGAACGCGACAACAAGTGGATCCAGGCCAAGGCGGCGGCCATCCATCCCTCGCTGGGCAAGAAGGCCGAGCACTTCAACACGCTCTCGCGGGAGGCGCAGGGCGCCGCCTTGCAGTATGCCTTCTTCAGCTACGCGCCGTATGCGATCTTCCTGCTGATGCCGGTGTTCGCCGCCTGGCTCAAGCTGCTGTACCTGGGCTCGGGCCGGCGTTATGGCGAACATTTGCTGTTCGCGCTGCACACGAATGCGTTCGCCTTCCTGATGCTGAGCCTGGTGCTGATCTTGCCCAACGGAATTCCATTACTCGCACCGACGCTCATGCTGTGGCTGGCGTTCTACCTGCCGACGGCCATGCGCAAGGTGTACGGCGGCGGGCGCCTGCTGACCGGCCTGCGCTGGATCGTCCTGATGACCATGCACCTTTTATGCGCGGTACTGGCAATGGTGGGGGCTGCCGCACTGGCCGTGGTCGCCTGATCTTGCGGGACTGCGCCTCTCCCATCTATACTGTGCTTTTGTACAGTATTTGATGTACCGCCGGGTGGCAGGCGCTGGGATTATCGGTTAATCTCAGCGTGTTCGCCCATCCACCGCCGAGAGACCCTATGCCCGCTACACCCGAAACGCAATCGACTATCGCGCTGGTGGTGCGGCAAAACACGGCCGGCATCGAAGAACCGGTGGCGAGCGTCGTCGCCTTCCTGCAGGAAGCCGGGCACCGCGTCGTGTTCGAAGCCGACACGGCCGCCCACCTCGGCATGCCAGGCATCGAGTCGATGACGGTCGCCGAGATCGGCGAGCAGGCGCCGCTGGTTATCGTCATGGGCGGCGACGGCACCATGCTCGGCATCGCGCGCCAGCTCGCCAAATACGATGTCTCCCTCATCGGCATCAACCTGGGCCGGCTCGGTTTCATTACCGACATCCCGGTCGACCGGATGCTGCCGGCGCTCGGCGAAATTTTGCAGGGCAAGTCGACGGCGGAAAAACGCTCGCTGCTGGAGGGGCGCGTGATGCGCGGCGGCGACATGATTTATTGCGGCGTCGCGGTGAACGACGTTGTCGTTGCGCGCGGCAGCGGCGCCGGCATGGCGGAATTGCGCGTCACGGTCGACGGCCATTTCATGTACAACCAGCGTTCGGACGGCCTGATCGTCTCGACGCCGACCGGGTCCACGGCGTATGCGCTGTCGGCCGGCGGCCCGCTGCTGCACCCGAGTTTGCAGGGCATCGTGCTGGTGCCGATCGCGCCGCACGCGCTGTCGAACCGGCCGATCGCGATTCCCGACACCAGCGACATCGTGGTCGAGATCGTCAGCGGGCGCGACATCTCCGTGAACTTCGACATGCAGACTTTCGCCAGCCTGCAGCACGGCGACGAAATTTTCATCTCGCGTTCGCCGAACACCATCACCTTCCTGCACCCGGAAGGCTGGAGCTACTACCACACGCTGCGCGAAAAGCTGCACTGGCACGAATACCCGTCGAACGACGGCAAGCTCAAATAGAGCGTCTAACAAAAACTCCATGGCTGCGTTGCATCGTCTTGCCGTATTAACATACTGTCTTCGACGACACGCCTTGCCCTGAAGCTTTTGTTAAACGCTCTAAAAATTTAAAAACCCGGGAGACCCCTTTTTTCATGCTGCGTACTCTGACCATCCGAGACTTCGTCATCGTCGACGCCATCGAACTCGAATTCGCCCGCGGCTTCTCGGTTTTCACGGGCGAGACCGGTGCCGGCAAGTCGATCCTGATCGATGCGCTGCAGCTGGCCCTGGGCGGGCGCGGCGACGCGAGCATGGTGCGCGAAGGTGCGGCCAAGGCCGACATCAGCGCCGATTTTGCATTGACCGACGCCGCTACCGGCTGGCTCGAGCAGAACGAGTTCGCGGCCGAGGAGGGTGGTGCCCTGCTGCGCCGCGTGATCGACAACGCCGGCCGCTCGAAAGCCTATATCAACGGCATCGCGGCCACTGCCAGCCAGCTGCGCGAGCTGGGAGAAATGCTGGTCGACATCCACGGCCAGCATGCGCACCAGTCTCTTTTGAAAGCCGAGGCCCAGCGCGCGCTGCTCGATAATCAAATTGCCGTGCGCGATCCCGCTGCTGCTGCCGAGGCGCAGGAAGTGGCGATTGCCTGGCGCGCCTGGCGTGCGCTGTCGCGCCAGCGCGAGGAGTACGAGACGAATGCGAAGAACGTTTTAATTGAGCGCGAGCGCCTCGAGTGGCAGGTCAGCGAACTGGATAAGCTGGCGCCGAAAGCGGGCGAGTGGCTCGACATCACGAACGAGCACAGCCGCCTGTCGCACGCCGCCAGCCTGATCGAAGGCGCGCAGGAAGCGCTGGCCGCGATTTCCGAATCCGACCACCCGATCCTGTCGCAGCTGAGTTCGCTGAATACCAAGCTGGGTAAACTGGTCGACGTCGACGCCGAACTGCAACTGGTGCTCGACTGCATGGAACCGGCGCGCATCCAGCTGCAGGAAGCGGTGTATGCGCTGAACAATTACATCGACAAAGTGGAACTCGACCCGGACCGCCTGCGCGAAGTCGACGCCCGCATGGACGCGCTGCACAGCGCCGCCCGCAAATACCGCGTCACGCCGGAAGAGCTGCACGAAGAGCACGCCGCGCTGGCCGCCAAGCTGCGCCGGCTGGCCGACGCCAGCGACATGGAGGGTTTAAAACGCCAGGAAGCGAAGGCGGAAAGCGCCTATCGCAAGGTGGCCGAGCGTTTGTCGGCGCGTCGGATTGCCGCTGCCCGCGCGCTGAGCGACCAGGTGACGAACGCGATGCAGGAATTAAGCATGGGCGGCGGCCGTTTCGAAGTCGGCCTCAACGCCGGCGAGCCGGGCGCGCACGGCCTCGAGGTCGTCGAATTCCTGGTCGCCGGCCATGCCGGCGTCGTGCCGCGTCCGCTGGCCAAGGTCGCCTCGGGCGGCGAACTGGCACGTATCTCGCTCGCGATCTCCGTCATCACTTCGAACGCCACGACCACGCCGACCCTGATCTTCGACGAGGTCGACAGCGGCATCGGCGGCGGCGTCGCCGAAGTCGTCGGGCGTTTATTGAAGCGCCTCGGCCAGGAACGGCAAGTGCTGTGCGTGACCCACTTGCCGCAGGTGGCGAGCCAGGCGAACCAGCACTTCCAGGTGGCCAAGGGTACGACTGGGGAAGGGCGTACCGTCTCGCGCATCGAAGTGCTCAACAACCGGGCACGCGTGGAAGAAGTGGCGCGCATGCTGGGCGGGATCGAGATTACGGAGACGACGCGCAAGCATGCGCGGGAGTTGCTGGCGTCTTGATGTGAACGAGAACCGGGGGGCACATCCGGTGTCCAGATCGGGGTCAGGTCTGACATTCAGACACGAGCTCATCGCTAGCTGCAGATCGGGGTCAGGTCTGACATCCGGTGGTTGTCAAGCTAGTTGTCGCGTGAGCAGCCGTTAAGCTGTTCTTCTAAAAGCCGGCATATTGGTCGCCGGCGCTGTGGTTTCGCTGATCGCGTGGTCGGGGTTGAGATGCACTTCCCTGATCGGCGACCAGTTGCGTATGGACCCGGTCCAACGCAGCGGATTGGCCTCACGTGCGGCGTTGTAGACGGCTGTGCGGGCTGCCAGCAACACGTGGTGGAGGCCCGCGTGACGTTGGGTCGGCGTCACGAAGTTGATGGTGCTGTGACGGTGCTCGTTGTTATACCAGCGCACGAATCTGGCCACCCAGTTGCGTGCGTGTGCGAGGTCCGTAAATGCTTTACCGGGATAGTCGGGGCGGTACTTCAAGGTCTTGAACAAGGATTCCGAATATGGGTTGTCATTGCTGACGGCCGGCCGGCTGAACGAAGGCATCAC
Source organism: Telluria sp. AIW5 (assembly GCF_056680575.1). NCBI lineage: Bacteria > Pseudomonadati > Pseudomonadota > Betaproteobacteria > Burkholderiales > Oxalobacteraceae > Telluria > Telluria sp. AIW5. The sequence goes on from NZ_CM155289.1 coordinate 1,268,895, forward strand.
GCCCAGTGCCTGCAAGGTCGCCAGCATGGTCGCGCCCTTCATCGGGCTGCCATTGTCGGAATGTAGAATCACCTGGTTGGGCTGGATTTTTTCACGTGCACAGATGTCGCGCATGACCTCGGCCGCAAGGTTGCTATGCTCGTCCCGATAAACCTGCCAGCCAACGACCTTTCGGCTGTAGATATCGATGAACATGTACAGGTAAAAATAGATTCCCTTTACCCCGCTCGGCAAATAGGTAATGTCCCAACTGTAGAGCTGGTTAGGCGCCGTGGCACAGATGGCGCGCGGTTTGCTGCGCTCTTGAACCGGCCGCGCCGCCTGCCGATGCTTGACCAGGCCAGCGCTTCGCAACACCCGATAGAACGTCGATTCGGAGGCCAGGTAAGTGCCCTGGTCGGCCAGGCGCGGCACGATCTGGCTAGGCGGCATCTGGCCAAACTCGGCCGAGTTGGCGATAGCGAGAATCTCTTCACGCTCTCGCGCCGTCAACGCATGAACTGGTTGTTGGACGCGCGTCGTACGCCCATCGGGCGCAGCACCGACTAGCTTCCAGCGCTGCAATGTGCGCAAGCTCAAGCCGATGATTTCACATGCTTTGGTATGGCGCGCTCCCGAGGAAACGGCTTGGGCGACCATCGCGACGATATCGGCCCGCGCTGCGGGCAAGGTCATTTGACCTCGTCCTCCCACAGCGCATTGAACTTTTTTTGCAATAAGAGCAGCGCTGCGGCCTCCGCGAGTGCTTTATCTTTACGATCCAAATCCCGGCGCAATTTGTCTATCTCTTGCTGCAGGCTGCGCATCTCGCGTGTATCGACGGGGGCGGTCGGCTTTGCATCCAGGCAGAACCCGGTACGCCAGGCTTCAAGATGGTGCACGAACAGCCCACGCTCGCGGCACCAGGCCTGCAGCGCTTCCTCATCCAGGGCGTGCGTTTCGTGCAGCGCCACCAGCTGCTCGCTTCGGCTCCAGTCCTGCGGCCGCTTTTCCCTGTCAGAGGACGCTTTCAACATATATAAATTCTTTCTGCGAATCCAGTTCTTGACCGTGTACACATTGACGTGCAGGTCGTCGGCAACGTCCTGTATGGTGCGCTTGCCGCGAGAATACACCTTCACCAAGGCTTGTTCGATGAAGGCGTCGGAATACAGTTTGCTCATGTTGTCTCCTAAATGTGAGGCGACAACTAGCGTGACACAGGGGGAATGTCAGACCTGACCCCAGCCTTTAGCGCCACTCAGGCGCCGACCGGCGTCCGCGCCTTCTTCTGCTCCTCCCGGTACTGTTGGAAGCGCTCGATCCGCAGCTCGCGGCGCAGGATCTTCGAATGCGGATCGAGCGTATAGTCCGCGCCCGGGGCCGCATTGGCCGGTAGCTCGACGCTGCCGCGCCCGTCCTGCATCGGGACGGTCACGATGCGGCTGCCGATCCGCACCTCGACCGGCATCGGGAAGGGCGTGTTCTTTTCCGTTTTCCAGGACAGCTGCAGGGTATTGCCGCTCTTTGTCGCTTGCAGCTCCGGCAGCGCCGTCTGATATAGATACGCCTGGAAGAACCAGTCGAGATCGCGGCCGCTGGCGCGCTTGACGATGGCGATGAATTCCGGTGTGCTGCCGTAGCGCGGCGTAAAGGCACCCGGGCGTGGCGTGTCGGTGCCGTAGACGATCTCGCGCACCGAGCGGAAGAAGGCTTCGTCGCCGATCAGGCCGCGCAGGGTGTGCAGGATCAGCGCGCCCTTGTTGTAGATGTCCTGGCCGGGGCCGCCGCGTTTCGTGTCGTACACGTCTTCTTCCAGTTTCGGCTTGCCCGACACCACCGGCGCCTTGTTCTCGATGCGTGAACGCAGCTGCATCAGCGACGCAAAGTATTCCTGGTTTCCGTGCAGGTATTGCACGTACAGGGGCTGCATGTAGGTGCCGAAGCCCTCGTGCAGCCACATGTCGTCCCAGCTGGCATTGGTGAGCTGGTTGCCGAACCATTCGTGGGCGAATTCGTGCTGCAGCAATTCGTCGTAGCCGTAGGCCGTCTTGGCGTACTTGTTGCCATACGCGTTGATGGTCTGGTGCTCCATGCCCTTGTGCGGGGTCTCGACCACGCCCATCTTTTCGTCGCCGAAGGGGTAGGGACCGATCGCGGTCTCGAAAAAGTCCAGCATCTGCGGGAATTCGGCAAACAGTTCCTGCGCGCCCTTTTCGCTCTGCGGCAAATACCACAGGCGCAGCGGGATCGCGTTGCCATAGCGGCTGCGGTAGGCGCCCGCCAGTTCCTTGTAGGGGCCGACATTGACCGAGATGCCGTAGGTACTCGGATTGTTGGTGCGCCAGTGATAGGTGCGCCAGCCGTCGGCCTCATCCATCCCCATGGCAACGCCATTGCCCGCGACGACCAGCGGGGCCGGCACGCTGATGTGCTCGTCGACCACCCTGGCCTTGCCGGTCGGGTGGTCGATGCAGGGCCAGAACAGGTCGCAGCCTTCGCCCTGCACGGCGCTGGCGACCCAGGGCTGGCCGTCGGGCGTCTGCGACCAGACGAAGCCGCCGTCCCAGGGCGCGTGCCTGGCCACGTGCGGCTTGCCGTGGTAGCGCACCCGCACGCCGACCTGCTTGCCTGGCTCGAGCGGGCGCGGCAGGGCGATGGTCAGCTTGCCTTCCGGATTGCGCCAGTCGCCAGCGGCCAGGCTTTGGCCGTCGACCTCGATGGCGTCGATGTGCAGGTTGCGGTCCAGGTCCAGCTCGATGCTCCGCAGCGGCGCGCGGGTCCCGAAGCTCAGCAGCACGTCGCCGCGGATGCTGCGGCTGGCCGGTTCGATGCGCAACTTGATGTCGGCTTTTTCGAAGTCGAGCGCCTGCTGCTCGCTGCTGCGCTCGGCGCCACTGCCGACGGTGTAGGGTGTCAGCGGAGGCTGGGTGGTGGCGCAGGCTGTCAACAGGAAGGACAGGCTGGCGATGGCGGTTCTTTTCATGGGTGCGCGGACCGTATGCTGTTAAATTGAGTTGAGGAAATTTATCACATGGACAAGCGTTGCGCTGTATTGCTGGGGCCGGTCAGCGGGGATTTTCAGGTGGAGGGCCTCGATCACTCCTCTACCGGGCGCTTCGACCGGCATCCATCTGCCACAATCCCCCTCCAACCCAACCACGGAGGATCGCATGAGCATCGACAAAGTCCTGTACCGCGCCAAGGCCACCTCGCAGGGCGGCCGCGAAGGTACTTCGCGCAGCGACAACGGCGTGCTGGACGTCAAACTGACGACGCCGAAAGAGCTGGGAGGCAATGGCGCCACCGGCACCAATCCCGAGCAACTGTTTGCTGCCGGCTATTCGGCCTGCTTCCTGGGCGCCTTGAAATTCGTTGCGGGCCAGGCAAAGGTGACGCTGCCGCAAGAGCTGACCGTGACGGGCGAGGTCGGCATCGGCCAGATCCCGACCGGCTTCGGCATCGAAGTGGACCTGACGATCCACGGCCCGGGCATGGCGCAGCAGCAGTTGCAGGAGCTGGTCGACAAGGCCCACATCGTTTGCCCGTACTCGAACGCGACGCGCAACAACATCGACGTGCGCCTGAAGGTCACGACGTAAAACGAGCTTTCGAGCGGCGTGCCGTGGCGGCCGCGCGAGGCCGCCCGCGCGCCGACATTGCCGAACGGCTGGCTTAGCGTACCGTTCATAAATATCCGCTTGAGGCCGCAACGGGCACCCATATAATGAAGGCCCTTGCCGCCTCCTGTTTGCTCATGCCTTTCAGAAAAGAACCAGCCCATACCCACGGCAACCTTGCCCGCAGCGCGATTGTCCTCGTCAACCTGGGCACGCCCGATGCGCCGACCCGGCCGGCGGTCAAGCGCTACCTGAAGCAATTCCTGTCCGATCCGCGCGTGGTCGAGATTCCGCGCCTGGTGTGGTGGTTCATCCTGAACGTGATCATCCTGCCGTTTCGCTCCGGCGCCTCGGCTAAAAAATACCAGATGATCTGGACCCGCGAGGGTTCGCCGTTGAAAGTGCACACGCAAAAGCAGGCGAATTTGCTAGCCGAAGCGCTCGAGGAGCGCGGCCACGAAGGGGTGCAGGTGCGCATGGCGATGCGCTATGGCTCGCCTTCGCTGGCCGAGGTGCTGGATGAATTGAAAGCGGAGAATTGCGACCGCATCGCCGTCCTGCCTGCCTACCCGCAGTATTCGGGCACGACCACCGGCTCGATCTGGGACGCCGTGTTTGCCCATTACAAGGACATCCGCAACGTACCCGAGCTGCGCCTGGTGAAGCATTACCACGACCACGACGGCTATATCGATGCACTGCACGATACCGTGCAGGCGCACTGGGACGCCAACGGCCGCGGCCAGAAGCTGGTGATGAGTTTTCATGGCGTGCCGAAGCGTACGCTGATGCTGGGCGACCCCTATTATTGCGAATGCCAGAAGACGGCGCGTTTGCTCGCAAGCCGGCTGCGCCTGTCGCCGGACGAGTATGTCGTCACCTTCCAGTCGCGGTTCGGCAAGGCCGAGTGGCTGCAGCCCTACACGGCGCCGACCGTGGCCGAGCTGGCCCGCCAGGGCTTGCAAAGGGTCGACGTGATCTGCCCGGGGTTTACCAGCGATTGCCTGGAGACGCTGGAAGAGATTTCGATGGAAGTGAAGCAGGATTTCGAGGCGGCGGGCGGGAAGGAATTTCACTATATTCCTTGCCTGAACGAGTCGCCGACCTGGATCGTCGGCATGGCGGAGATCGCCGAGCAGCATTTGATTGGCTGGCCGACCATGATGAGCCCATCCCAGCGCGACGCCGAGCGGCGCGATGCCGAGTCCGGGCGCGAGCACGCGCTGCGCTTGGGGGCGTGAGGTGAGGCGACGCGATGGCGTTTCGATCGCCGGAGCCGGTACGAGCATCTCCGTCCACCTATCACCGCGTGGGCATGCCCACCCTGCGAGCGTGTGAAAAAAACCTCCATGGCTGCGTTGCATTCGTCTCGCCGTACTAGCGTACTGTCTTCGACGATGCGCCTTGCCCTGGAGGGTTTTTCACACGCTCTACGGTGCAGCACGGCTCCTTGCAAGTTCATGGAACCGTTGTGGTACGCAGGGTGGGCATGCCCACGCGTTCAACAGGCCGGCGCGCAACGCAAAACTGATTCCCATTCTGGCCGCCCGGTCACCCCCAACCGGACCTCTACCTGCCCACCTGCTAAAATGGCATGTTTTGACGGCGTGCCCTACACCCCGGCGTAGCAAATGCACGCTACCGCAAGCGCGGTGTAGACCACGACGGCGCTGCTGATCATCTTCAATTTCATGCTGGCTCCCTTGGCCTTGGTTCTTGTTCTGGCGACGCTGTAATGCGTAGAAGAATGGTAGAGCTCTGGCCGCCGGAAAGAACCAGCTCATCGGTAACTGTTGTAACAAATGTTGTCGGTCTTTCTGTCAACACCTGTGCAATACCCCTTGAAAATGTAGGAGATCGCCCCATATGCGGCGCTGTACGACGAGGTATGTCCGTCTCATTATTCAGCCAAGTATTTGATTTCAGGAGTGTTTTCGATGCAAGATCAAGAAAATCCAGAGGTGATTCCCCAGCCAGAGAGCGACACCGCTCCTGCCGCCCCGGCAAACGGCGAACCCGGCCTCGAGGAACAGCTGAGCGCGACCGAAGCCAAGCTGGCTGAAATGCACGACGCGTTCATGCGTGCCAAGGCCGACGCCGAGAACATCCGCCGCCGCGCCCAGGAAGACGTCAGCAAAGCCCACAAATTCGCCATCGAAAGTTTCGCCGAGGCCATGGTGCCGGTACGCGACAGCCTCGAAATGGCACTGAAGGTGGAAGCGCCGACGGTCGACTCGATCAAGGAAGGCGTCGAGATGACGCTCAAGCAGCTCACCAGCGCCTTCGAGAAGAACCGCCTGGTCGAAGTGATGCCGGCGCCGGGCGACAAGCTTGACCCGAACAAGCACCAGGCCGTGGCTGTCGTGCCGGCCGAGCAGGAAGCGAATACGGTCGTGACCGTTTTGCAAAAGGGCTACATGATTGCCGACCGCCTGTTGCGTCCGGCCATCGTGACTGCAGCAGCACCAAAATAAGAAAAATCAGTGTGCTGATCGGCAACGGCCCTTGAAAGCACTCCGTTTTTCCCAATATTCCAAATATCCGAAACTTCAGTAATCTAAAGGAAAAAAATCATGGGCAGAATCATCGGTATCGACCTGGGCACCACGAACTCGTGCGTCGCGATCATGGAAAACGGCCAGCCAAAGGTCATCGAGAACGCCGAAGGCGCGCGCACCACGCCGTCGATCATCGCTTACCAGGAAGATGGCGAGATCCTCGTCGGTGCACCTGCGAAACGCCAGGCTGTCACGAACCCAAAGAACACCCTGTTCGCCGTCAAGCGCCTGATTGGCCGCAAGTACGATGAAAAAGAAGTGCAAAAGGACATCGGCCTGATGCCGTACCAGATCGTCAAAGCCGACAACGGCGATGCATGGATCGGCGTGCGCGACAAGAAGCTGGCGGCACAGCAGGTGTCGGCTGAAATCCTGCGCAAGATGAAGAAGACCGCCGAAGACTACCTCGGCGAAGAAGTCACCGAAGCCGTCATCACGGTGCCGGCCTACTTCAACGACTCGCAGCGCCAGGCAACCAAGGACGCCGGCCGCATCGCGGGCCTGGACGTCAAGCGCATCATCAACGAGCCGACCGCGGCCGCGCTGGCTTTCGGCCTGGACAAGACCGAAAAGGGCGACCGCAAGATTGCCGTGTATGACCTCGGCGGCGGCACCTTCGACGTGTCGATCATCGAGATCGCGGACGTCGACGGCGAGAAGCAGTTCGAAGTGCTGTCGACCAACGGCGACACCTTCCTCGGCGGCGAAGACTTCGACCAGCGCATCATCGATTACATCATCGACGAATTCAAGAAGATCAACGGCCTCGACCTGTCGAAAGACGCGATCGCCCTGCAGCGCATCAAGGCCTCGGCCGAGCGCGCGAAGATCGAACTGTCGTCGTCGCAGCAGACCGAAATCAACGAGCCGTACATCGCCATGGCGAACGGCGCGCCGGTCCACCTGAACCTGAAGATGACCCGCGCCAAGCTGGAATCGCTGGTCGAGGAACTGATCGCCAAGACGATCGAGCCATGCCGCACCGCCATCAAGGATGCCGGCGTCAAGGTCACCGACATCGACGACATCATCCTGGTCGGCGGCATGACCCGCATGCCGAAGGTGCAGGAAAAAGTGAAGGAATTCTTCGGCAAGGATCCACGCAAGGACGTGAACCCGGACGAAGCCGTCGCCGTCGGCGCTGCCATCCAGGGTTCGGTCCTGTCGGGCGAGCGCAAGGACTTGCTGCTGCTGGACGTGACGCCTTTGTCGCTGGGTATCGAAACCCTGGGCGGCGTGATGACCAAGATGATCCACAAGAACACGACGATCCCGACCAAGTTCTCGCAGGTGTTCTCGACCGCCGACGACAACCAGCCGGCAGTGACCATCAAGGTCTACCAGGGCGAGCGTGAAATCGCGGCCGGCAACAAGGGCCTGGGCGAATTCAATCTCGAGGGCATCCCGCCGGCATCGCGCGGCACCCCGCAGATCGAAGTGACCTTCGACATCGACGCCAACGGCATCCTGCACGTCGGCGCGAAAGACAAGGCCACCGGCAAGGAAAACAAGATCACCATTAAAGCGAACTCGGGCCTGACCGAGGACGAGATCCAGAAGATGGTGAAGGACGCCGAGCTGAACGCCGAAGAAGACAAGAAGGTCAAGGAACTGGCCGAGTCGCGCAACCAGGCCGACGCGCTGGTCCACTCGACCCGCAAGTCGCTGACCGAATACGGCGACAAGCTGGAAGCGGGCGAGAAGGAAAAGATCGAGGCAGCCATCACCGACCTCGAGGGCTCGATCAAGTCCGGCGACAAGGCCGACATCGACAACAAGACGGCCGCACTGACGACCGCTGCGCAAAAGCTGGGCGAAAAGATGTACGCCGACATGCAGGCGCAGCAGGCTGGTGGTGCCGGTGCGGAAGGCGGCGCCCAGCAGGGCGGCGCCGAATCGTCGGCCCAGGCTGACGACGTCGTCGATGCCGATTTTAAAGAAGTAAAAGACGCGAAGTAATTTTTATCGCGTAAAACGGCCGAGCCGCCGACCTATGGTTGGGGGCTCGGTTTTTTTGCTCAGACAGTTTCGTTTAGTAGACAACAGCAAGGTGCCAAATGGCAAAGCGTGATTTTTACGAGATCCTTGGGGTCGCGAAGGGTGCTTCGGAAGAAGAGATCAAGAAGTCTTATCGCAAACTGGCGATGAAGTACCACCCTGACCGCAACCCGGACAACAAGGAAGCGGAAGAGAAGTTCAAGGAGGTCAAAGAGGCCTACGAGATGCTGACCAATCCGGAGAAGCGCGAGGCCTATGACCGTTACGGTCACGCCGGCGTCGATCCAAACATGGGTGGCGGCGGTGGGTTTGGTGGCGGCGCCGGCGGTTTCGGCGATGCCTTTGGCGATATCTTCGGCGACATCTTCGGTGGCGGCCGCGGCGGACGCGGCGGCGGTGGACCGCAGGTGTACCGCGGCGCCGACCTGCGCTACAACCTCGAGATCACGCTCGAGCAGGCGGCCAACGGCTTCGACACGACCATCCGCGTGCCGAGCTGGGACAAGTGCGACACCTGCCACGGCAGCGGCGCCAAGCCGGGCACCCAGCCGGTCACCTGCACCACCTGCGCCGGCCATGGCCAGGTGCGCATGCAGCAGGGCTTCTTCAGCATCCAGCAAACCTGCCCGAAGTGCCACGGCAGCGGCAAGATGATTCCGGAACCTTGCCCATCGTGCAGCGGCGCGGGCCGCATCAAGCGCAACAAGACGCTGGAAGTCAAGATTCCGGCCGGTATCGACAACGGCATGCGCATCCGCTCGACCGGCAACGGCGAACCGGGCACGAATGGCGGCCCGTCGGGAGATTTGTACGTCGAGATCCACATCAAGCCGCACGCGGTGTTCCAGCGCGAAGGCGACGATCTGCATTGCGAAATGCCGATCTCGTTCACCAAGGCAGCCATCGGCGGCGAAATCGAAGTGCCGACCCTGACCGGCAAGGTGTCGTTCACGGTGCCGGAAGGCACGCAGACCGGCAAGACCTTCCGTTTGAAGGGCAAGGGCATCAAGGGTGTGCGTTCAGGCTACGCGGGCGATCTGTTCTGCCACATGGTGGTCGAGACCCCGGTCAAGCTCACCGACAAGCAGAAAGACCTGCTGCGCGAGTTCGACCGTCTCACCAATGAAGGCGGCGCCAAGCACAGCCCGCAAAGCAAGGGCTGGATGGACAAAGTGAAAGACTTCTTCGAGTAAGCGCTGTAAATAAAAAAACCGCCGGTGGCATCAGCCCCCGGCGGTTTTTTCATGCCTTACGTAGGGTGGGCTCCGCCCACGCGGTGATACGCACCGGCTCCGATATCGTGCACGATGACCTTGCCGGCACGTATCACCGCGTGGAGTCATTGATGCCGGGGGCATCAATGACGAGTCCGGCGAACCCGTCATTGCGGTCATTGGCCACAATGACCCCATACGATTCTTTGCTCTCCAGCACCGTGACTCCGGTTCAGAACCGGTGCCGCAGGCCCACCGTGAACTGGCGGTCGCCGGTGCCGGCTTCTTCGCTATTACCCTCGGTATAGGCCGCGCCGTTATGATTGCTGATACGCGCAAACGAGGTGTACACGTCGCTGCGCTTCGAGAACGCATACATATAGGCCACGCCGAACTGGCGCGCATCCTGGTTGAAGCGGGTGCGGTCATCCTTGCGCACATAGCTGGCCACGACCGTGCTGGCGCCCCAGGGGGCGGAGGCCGCCAGCAGCAGGTCGCGGCTGTCGGTCGATGCCACCGGCGGAGTGCCGCCGAACAGCGCCTGGGTATTGTTCAGCGGCGAACTATTCAGCCCCTTGTTGATCTCGTAGCCGGCATAAGCACGCAGCGGGCCGAAGTTGTAGTTCGCTCCCAGCAAGGTGTTGCGCGCGTCCTCCAGCCCTTTCAGCGTCAGCGTATCGTTGTTGCGGCGGTGGTGGGCCAGGCGCGCGCTGAACGGTCCCTTGCTGTAGCCGAAGGAGCCGCCCCAGGCGCGCGAGGCCGCGCTGTCGCCGGCCACTTCGCCCGGCACATACATCAGGTCGCCACTGAAGCCATCGATCTCGGGCGAGCGGTACAGGATCGAATTGCTGGCCCGGAAGCCCGTCGGCGCCATCAGGTTGTTGGAGCGGATGATGCCGTTGCGCAGCGGGTCGACCACGACGTTGAGCGTGGTGAACAGCGGCGTGTCCTGCAGGCCGACCGACAGTGCGCCGTAATGGCCACGCAGGCCGACCAGGGCGGCACGGCCGAACAGGGTGTTGTTCTGGGTCGAGCTGCCGTTATCGCCGTGGATGCCGCCTTCGATGACAAAGAAGGCGCTCGTTCCATTGCCCAGTTCCTCGCTGCCGCGAAAGCCCCAGCGGCTCTGGGTCGCCATGCCGCTGGTGACGCGGGTCGAGGTGCCGGCCACGCCGCCCTTGTCGACCGACACGCCCAGGTCCATCACACCGTAAAAGCCGACTGCCGTTTGTGCGCACGCAGCGGTACTGCCCAGCGCCAGGATGGCGGCGGCAAGGGCGGGGGAAAAGCTTATTTTTTTCATTATATTGTCTCGTTGGTGGTCAGGTGCTCAGGTCGCGGGCAGGGCGTTGGCACGCTCTTGTGGTTCAGGAATCGGCTCGATCTTGCCCAGCACGAAGACGAAGCAGACAATGCCGATCACCAGGATCACGCCGGCGACGAAGAACGCATTCGTGAAGGAATTGGTCGCCCCCACGATGTAGCCGGTGACGATGGGCGCGGCTGCCCCCATCAGGTTGTTGGCGAAGTTCATGATGCCGCCGATGGTGCCGGCGCCGCCTTTTGGCGCGATCAGCGATGGCAGCGACCAGCCCACCGGCGCCGCCGACGCGAGCCCGCCCAGTGCGATCGAGATCCAGAAAATCGCCCAGGCCGGATCGGTGGTCTGGGTTGCGCCGAACACGGCCAGGCCGAACATCATCCCGACCACCAGCACGGCTTTACGTACCTTCGATTCGTCGTGCCCCTTTTTGATCAGGTGGTCGATCAGCCAGCCGCCGACAAACAGGTCGGTCAGGGTGGCAAAGGCCCAGGGAATGGCCGCGAAGCCGGCCGATTTGATGATGCTCATGTGCATGGTCTGGACCAGGTAGCCGGGCAGCCAGGTCAGGAACAGGTAGAAGGTGTAACCGTAGGCGGCAAAGCCGATGGTCAGGCCCCACACCTTCGATTTGGTCAGCAGGTAGCCGAGCATGCTGACGGCGCCGGCATCCGACGGGCCTTCGGGCGCGCCGCCGTTATCCTTGATGTAGTTGTATTCGGCCTTCGACAGCTTGGTGTCGGCGCTCGGGTCGCGGTAGAAGAAATAGAAGCCGAAGAAATAGCTGAAGCTGAGCGCGGCGGTCAGCGCAAAACCCCAGCGCCAGCCAAAAGCGACCACCGTGACGGCGACCAGCGGCACCCCGATCACATTGGAAAACTTGGCGGCGGCATCGAAGATGGCGGTGGCCAGGCCGCGCTCATTGCGCGGGAACCAGTAGCCGGTGGCCTTGGCACTGACCGGGAAGGCCGGCGCCTCGGCGATGCCGAGCAGTACGCGGGCGGCGAAGATGCCGGCAAAGCCGCTCGAAAACGCGGTGATCACCGACGCCAGGCCCCACAGGAAGGCGCCCCAGCGGCCCACGCGGGTGGGGCCGAAGCGGTCCATCACCATCCCGACCGGAATCTGCAGCAGGGAATACGACCATGCAAAGGCGCTGAACAGCAGGCCCATTTCGACCGGGCTCAGGGCGAACTGCTCCTGGATCTGCGGAGCGGCGACCGACAGGCCGATGCGGTCGATGTAATTGATCAGCACGCCGATGCCGAGCAGGGCGCCGATGCCCCAGCGGCGCCGGGCGATGCCCTTGTTGGATGTAAAGCTCATGTCGTCTCCTTGATGTAATGGGTTGATGGGCTCTAACGGCCCTGGGTGTGCAAAATTTCCTGTGCCAGGTCGGCGGGATCCTTGACGATGTCGAGCCGCAGCCCCTGTTCGTCCGGTCCCAGGGGCTCGAGGTCGGCCAGCTGGCTGTCGAGCAGGGAAGTGGGCATGAAATGGGCCGTGCGCGCCAGCATGCGCTGGGCAATGAGGCCGCGCGCGCCGTCCAGGTGGACGAAATGCAAGTCCGGATCGGCTTCGCGCAGCAGGTCGCGGTAGCGCCGCTTGAGGGCGGAGCAGGCCAGCACCAGCCCCTCGTTGCGGGCATGGGCGGCGGCGATTTCATCCTTCAGGGTGGCGAGCCAACCGGCGCGGTCCGCATCGGTGAGGGGGATGCCGGCCGCCATCTTGTCGACGTTGGCGGCGGGGTGGTAGGCGTCGCCTTCGAGGAAGGGCACGCCGAGCGAGGCGGCGAGGCGCTGGCCGACTTCGCTCTTGCCGCAGCCGGATACGCCCATCACCACCCAGCGCAGGGGAAGCTTGCTGTTGTTCATTGAGACTGTCTCGTGGTTGGTTGACGCTTTTGTTAGCGCTAACATTTTCGGGCAAGTCTACCCCGACGAGAAAATTTGTAAACAATTATTTATGCTGCAATGCAGCAGATGGAATCGCGGGCCGCCGAGGGAAAACTGTGTGGAATCAAGCGCTTTCGCGCGCCATCAGGGTAAAGCCGAGGTCGATGCGGGTCTGGGCAGGATGTTCGCCCCTGATGATAGCGCGCAACAAGCTGGCTGCTTCGAAGCCCACCCGGTAGCGCGGGGTGCCGATGGTGGTGACCGAAGGATTCATCCAGGCCGAGGCCGGTAAATCGTTGAAGCCGCAGATGGCCAGGCGTTCCGGGACGGCGATGCCGCGCCGCTGGCACTGGTAGATGGCGCCGTGGGCGAGGTCGTCGTTACAGCAGAAAATCGCGTCGCAATCGGGGACGACGGCCAGCATGCGGCCCAGCAGTTCGGCGCCGAGGGCGATGGTGGACGGATCGGACACCATGGTTTCCAAACGCGGATCGTGGAGGCCCGCTTCCTGCATCGCCTTGCGGTAGCCCTCGGCGCGCTTGAGCGTACGCTCGTCGAGCTGGGCGCCCATGAAGCCGATGCGCCTGCGGCCCTTGTCGATCAGGTAGCGCGTCATGGTGTAGCCCGCCTGCAACTGCGAAAAGCCCACCGAGAAGCGCTCCGGATCGGTCGACAGGTCCATCATCGACACCACGGGCAGGTTCGAGGTGGCCAGCAATTGCGTCACTTTATCGCTGTGGGTGAGGCCCGACAGCAGGATGCCGGCGGGGTGCGACTGCAAATAAATACTGAGCAGCTTTTCCTCTTCGGCGTCCGAGTAGCGCGTGTTGCCGATCAGGATCTGGTAGCCATCGGCCTCGAGCGCGTCCTGGATGCCGGCCAGCACGGCGGTGAAGACGGCGTTCGACAGCGAAGGCACCAGCACCACGATGACGTTGGACTCGGCCGTGGCCAGCGCGCGCGCGGCGCGGTTGGGCACGTAGGCCAGCTCGGAAACGGCCTGCTGCACGCGGGCGCGCAGGGCGGCGGAGACCTGGTCCGGATGACTGATCGCGCGCGACGCGGTCATCGTGGCCACGCCGGCACGGGCGGCAACATCGGCGAGGGTGGCACGGCCGCTGGCGCGGCTCCTGGCAGTCTTGGTCATGGGTACACGGGCAAATTTGGTATCGTTATCATACCTTGTCTGATGGCTGGACGAAGCGACGGGGCCCCTGCTGCGGCCGCGAGCGCGCCCGGCGGCTTGATAGACCGGATCTTTTTTTATGTTGCGTTTACAATACGCGAAGCTCACACAAACTCACGGAAGGACGCAGCCTGCGCCTTTCCCCAGCAGGAGAATTGAATGGCAAAAACACCGACTGGCCTGACCGCTGCCGACCTCTTCGCGCGCAACCGTGAATGGGCGGCATCGATGGTCGAACAAGACCCGGGCTTCTTCAAAGATTTGGCTTCGCAGCAGGCACCCGAATACCTGTGGATCGGCTGTTCGGACAGCCGCGTGCCGGCCAACGAACTGCTGGGCATGGCGCCGGGCGAACTGTTTGTGCACCGGAACATCGCCAACGTCGTCGTCCACTCCGACCTGAACTGCCTCTCCGTGCTGCAGTTCGCGGTCGACGTCCTGAAGGTCAAGCACGTCATCATCTGTGGCCATTACGGCTGCGGGGGCGTGAACGCGGCGCTGACCGGTACCCGCGTCGGGCTGGCCGACAACTGGCTTGGCCACGTGCGCGACGTGCGCGAGAAACATGGCAAATACCTCGGCAACGTGGCCGGCGTCTCGGCGGCCAACCGCCTCGTCGAACTCAATGTGGCCGAGCAGGTGATCAACGTGGCGCAAACGACGATCGTGCGCGACGCCTGGGAGCGTGGCCAGCCGCTGACCATCCACAGCTGGGTCTACGGCGTGCACGACGGCCTGTTGCGCGACCTCGGCATTACCGTCAGCAGCTTCGACGAAATCGCGCCCAAGCTCGCCGTCGTGCTCGACGGCTACCGCGATCGCGGCGAGGACCTGTGAACACCCCGGCAGGCCAGGGTGACCTGGCCCGGCTGCGCGAACTCGTGCGCGTCTTCGTCGACGAGCGCGACTGGGACCAGTTCCACACGCCGAAGAACCTGGCGTCGGCGCTGTCGGTCGAAGCGGCCGAGCTCCTTGAACATTTCCAGTGGCTGCAGCATGGGCGTGCCGATGAACTCGGCGCCGGCAAGCTGCTCGAGGTGCGCCACGAGATGGCGGACGTGCTGGTGTACCTGGTGCGCCTGGCCGACAAGCTCGACGTCGACCTGATGGCGGCGGTCGAGGAAAAGATGGTCCTCAACCGCGCGAAGTACCCGGCCGACAAAGTGCGCGGCGACGCCCGCAAGTACCACGAGTACAAGGACGCCTGATTAGTAGGGCGGGCACGGAGTGCCCACCCTACACGGTCTGCCGAAGCGGGCCGTTACGCGTTCACAAAGCCATCAGAACGTCACGATCCGTCCCCACGCCGTTGTGCACTTGTGATCCGCATCGAAACTGCTCAAGGCTTTGATCCCGCCGCCCGACGCCACATCCAGGCCCAGGACCTTGTCCGGCCCCGTAAACACCGGCCACTCCGCCGGCACTGCGCCGCCGCTGTTCGGATTCCCCGTCTTCGCGAAATTGCTCCAGTAACGCGTCATCGCCGTCTGCAGCTGACGCCGTTCGTCATTGCCGAGGTCACCCAGGTTGTACAAATACTGCAAATCGTAGGAGTGCGCGGCACCCTGCGGGAAGCTCAGGTAGTACTTGCCGTTGGCGACACCGACGCTGGGCAAGGCGGTCTGGTCGCGGAATTCATACATATAGACGGGCGAGCCCTGTGCGGCGATACGCTGGGAGGTGCGCAAGGCCGGGCAGGAGAAGCCCAGGTCGGTCGCCAGGCTGGCCGCCGCCAGGCTCGGCTGGGTTGCCGGATTGCTGCCGTAATCGGCCAGCGGATAGAAGTTCGCGATGATGTCGTTGGCGTTGATACCGCTTCCCGCGGTCAGGCCGGCGATGGTCGGTGCATAGCCCGCGGCCGGGAGCGAGAAGCTGGTATTCGCCGGATCGAAATTCGGCGGCGTCGCGGCTGCCCGGCGGCCGGCTTCGTTGATGGCGATATACAGCGCGTACTCGTTTTCATTGGTGCCGTTGACGGTCGGTACCTTGATGTTCTCGCCGGCGGCGAAAGTCGCTTTCACCGACTTCGGCAACACCTTTCCGTCGACCGAGGGCACCATGATCGGCAAGGCCGTGCTGATGGCAGTGGCGAGATAGGTGCGGATCACCGAATCCGGCAGGCTGCGCAGGCACTCGGCCGTGACAGCTCCCGGCGTGCAGTTAATGCCGGTCACGCCCGCGGCCCTGGCCGCATTGATCGCCGTGTCGACGATGCCCTGGCTGACTGCCCCCATCTGCGCCGCGCTGAGCTGGCGGTCGTTGCCGTAGTTCCCGCTCTGGATCATGGCCTTGCTGAACAGGCCCTTCGAACCAGGCGAGGCAAGATGGGTCATCACGCTGAAGCCGCCGGCCGATTCGCCGAAGACCGTGACGTTGTTCTTGTCACCGGCGAACTGGACAATATTTTCCTGCACCCACTTCAAGGCCGCCTGCTGGTCCATGATGCCGTAATTGCCCGCGGCGCCATCCACGGCCAGCGTTGGATGCGCGAGGAAACCCATCGCGCCGAGCCGGTATCCGACGTTCACGACGATCACGCCTTTGGTGACGAGCGGCGACGGGTCCGCATACACCGAGGCGCCGCCGGTATTGAAGGCGCCGCCGTGCAGGTTGACCATGACCGGGAACGGGCCGAGCCCGGTTGGGGCGTGCACGTCCAGGTAGAGGCAGTCTTCGCTGTCGCCGCTCAGGCGGAAGGGGCTGGCGCTGGTCTGCAGGCAGGGCGCGGCCGATTTGGTGTTCGCCAGGGTGGTGGTCCATTTTTGCGGCGGGACTGGTGCGGTCCAGCGCAAATTGCCGACCGGCGGCGCGGCGAACGGGATGGCGAAATAGCTGCGCATGCCGAGGCGGTCGACGGCCCGGACTTCGCCGCCGGCAGTGTTGACGACGTCCATCGCGCTGCTCGGGTCCGAGTAGGTACCGCCGCACGCGCCAAGCAACAGCACGACGCTCGATGCGAGCACGATCTTCAACCGTTTGCGGTGATGCAATGCTTTCTTTCTCACTGCGTGTCTCCTTGTTTTCGTTGGCTTTTTTTGGTGCGGCCAGGACGATCAGGGAGTTCGCGAAGAGCATGGCGTCCCCGATTTGATCATGTGCAATTGATCATAACGGGTAATTGAACAGCGTGGAATAAATACGCGCCGGCGGTTCGGAGCGCCCAAGCTACAAAGTACTCAGCACCCCATCCGAATCGTCGATGCCGAGGATATTCATCAGCGTATCGAATTCCGCGGCGAGGTATTCGCGCGCTTGCGTGTCGGCGCCATCGACTGCTTCCAGGGTTTTGCGGAACTGCTTCATGACCCAGAATTTGGTCGGGTGCGCCTCGACGCCTTCGAGCAGCCGGCCAGCAAGCAGGTCGAGTTGCGCGCCCAGGTTTTCGGGCCTGGGCCGCTGCCGATACGCGCGCAAGCCGTCGAGCACGCGCGGCACAATGAATAGCGGCGCATCGACAAGGCTCGCCAACGGGTCACGCGTCATTCACACGCCACCCATGCAGATGTATTTCACGACCAGGTAATCGTCCATCCCGTAGATCGAACCTTCTCTCCCGAGCCCCGACTGCTTCACGCCGCCGAAGGGCGCGACCTCGGTCGAGATCAGCCCGGTGTTCACGCCCACCATGCCGGTTTCGATCTGCTCGGCCACGCGCCAGACGCGGCCGATGTCGCGCGAGTAGAAGTAAGAAGCGAGTCCGAACTCGGTGTTGTTCGCCATGGCGATGACTTCGTCTTCGGTAGTAAAACGGAACAGCGGCGCCAGCGGACCGAAGGTTTCTTCACGCGCGACAGCCATGTCCGCCGTGACGTCGGCTAGCACGGTCGGCTGGAAGAAACTGTGGCCGAGTTCGTGGCGCTTGCCGCCCACCAGCAGGCGCGCACCCTTGGACAGGGCATCGGCGATGTGCTGCTCGACTTTCACGACGGCTTTTTCTTCGATCAGCGGCCCCTGGTTGACGCCCGCGTCGACGCCATTGCCGACCTTCAGTTTATTCACCGCCGCAACCAGCTTCTGCGCGAAGGCTTCGTAGACGCCGTCCTGCACATAGATCCGGTTGGCGCAGACGCAGGTCTGGCCGGCGTTGCGGTATTTGGAGGCGATCGCTCCCTCGACGGCGGCGTCGAGGTCGGCGTCATCGAACACGATGAAGGAGGCATTCCCGCCCAGTTCCAGCGAGATTTTCTTGATCGTCGGCGCGCATTGTTCCATCAGCAGGCGCCCCACCGCGGTCGAACCGGTGAAGCTGAGCTTGCGGACGACCGGGTTGCTCGTCATCTCGCCGCCGATCGCCTTCGAGTCGCCGGTCACGACGCTGAACACGCCTTTCGGGACGCCGGCGCGCTCGGCCAGCACGGCCAGGGCCAGCGCCGAATACGGCGTCAGCTCGGCGGGCTTCAGCACGATCGGGCAGCCGGCAGCCAGGGCCGGGCCGACCTTGCGGGTGATCATCGCGGCCGGGAAGTTCCACGGGGTGATGGCCGCGCAGACGCCGATCGGCTCCTTGGTGACGACGATGCGGCGGTCGGGCCAGGGCGATTGCAGGGTTTCGCCGGCGACGCGCTTGGCTTCTTCTCCGAACCACTCGAAGAAGGAGGCCGCATACGCTACTTCGCCTTTCGCTTCCGCCAGCGGCTTGCCCTGTTCGGCCGTCATCAGCAGCGCCAGGTCGTCGGCGTTTTCCAGCATCAGGTCGTTCCACTTGCGCAGGATGAGGCTGCGTTCGCGCGCCGTCTTCTTGCGCCAGGCCGGCCAGGCGGCGGCTGCCGCGTCGATCGCGCGCCGGGTTTCCTGGGCGCCCATGTGCGGCACGGTGCCCAGTTTTTCGCCGGTCGCCGGATTGATCACGTCGACCGTGGCGCCTTCATTGGCATCGCACCATTCTCCGTCGATATAGGCTTGCTGGCGCAACAGCGTTGGGTCTTTCAGGTTCAGCATGGGGTTCCTCGTTCGCTCGATCGATAGCAAACCGACATAGTAGACCTTTTTTCATCACCGTTCTTTTGCCGGGCTTTGCTCGTTGCCCGGCCGTTCGTGTTGGCATGCTTCTTTGGTTAACGTTACCCTTTTGTTATGAAACCGCAGATTTATTAGCAGATCGCCACGGTGCTTGCGAGGTATAAGCGCCGAGTTTGATCTGGATTAATGGCCTATCGCGCTCGGACCAGATTGCTCGTATGATGGTCCCAGTGCGCCCACGACAAGGTAGATACCATGCGCCCCATCGTAATCGTTCCAGCATGCACGCGTGACTTCGGCGAACACCCGTATCACGCGGCCCAGCACAAGTATGTCGACGCCATCGTCCTTGGCGCCGACTGCGCTCCCATGATCCTGCCGTCCCTCGGCAAGGATCTCGACCTGGAGACGATGCTGCAACTGTGCGATGGGATCATGCTCACCGGTTCGGCCTCGAACGTCCACCCCAGCTATTACTCGGAAGAAGTGCTCGACCCGTCGCTGCCGCAAGATCCGGCGCGCGACGAAACGACCTTGCCGCTGATCCGGGCGGCGGTTGGACGGGGCATTCCGATCATTGCGATCTGCCGCGGTTTCCAGGAGATGAACGTGGCCCTGGGCGGCTCGCTGCACCAGGCGGTGCAAATGGTAGAAGGAAAGTTCGACCACCGCGAAAACCCCGAACTTGGCATGGATGAGCAATACGGCGATGCCCACAAGATCCTGCTGACCCCGGGCGGCATGCTCCATGGGATCGTCGGCGCCGACGAAATTCCCGTCAATTCGCTGCACGGGCAGGGCGTCAACGAACTGGCGCCGGGACTGGTCACCGAAGCGACCGCCGAAGATGGTTTAGTGGAGGCATTCTCGGTCGGTGCCGCCCCCGGTTTTACCCTGGCGGTGCAGTGGCATCCGGAGTGGCGCATTACGCACAATCCGTATTCCATGAAGATGTTCGGCGCCTTCGGCCAGGCTTGCCGCGACTATCGCGCCAAAAAACAGGGACGCCCATGACCGCCTGCACAAATCGCGCAGCGCGGTGGGCAGCGCGCGCCGTTCCTTAGTTTGCCTCGTTCTCTCCCCCCGTGCAGGACGCGTGTTGCGTCCTTGCGACCATGAACAACAGAGAGGCAATGATGGCAATCCGCGAAAATTTTTCTTACACCGACATGGACGAGTGGCTCAATGCCAAGCGCGTCACCGAAATCGAATGCCTGGTTCCCGACCTGACCGGCGTTGCCCGCGGCAAGATCCTGCCCCGGGTTAAATTTACCGAAGAGCGCGGCATGCGCCTGCCGGAAGCCGTGCTCGGCATGACCGTCACCGGCAATTCCCCGATCGGCGACGACGCCTACGACAAGGCCATTTCCAGCACCGACCGCGACATGATCTTAAAAGCCGACCCGACCACCATCACGATGGTGCCGTGGGCGGTCGATCCGACCGCGCAGGTGATCCACGACTGTTATTTTGCTGACGGCACGCTGGTCGACTTCGCCCCGCGCTCGGTGCTGCGCCGGGTACTCAAGTTGTACGAGGAAAAGGGCTGGAAGCCGCTGGTCGCGCCCGAGCTCGAGTTTTACCTGACCGCGAAAAACATCGACCCGGACCTGCCGCTGGCCGCGCCGATCGGCCGCAGCGGCCGCGCCGAAACCAGCCGCCAGGTCTACAGCATCGACGCCGTCAACGAATTCGATCCGCTGTTCGAGGACATCTACGATTACTGCGACCTGATGAACCTCGACGTCGACACCCTGATCCACGAGATCGGCGCCGGCCAGATGGAAATCAATTTCCAGCACGGCGATCCGCTGGGCCTGGCCGACAAGGTGTTTTACTTCAAGCGCACGCTGCGCGAAGCGGCGCTGAAGCACGACATGTACGCCACCTTCATGGCCAAGCCGATGGCGGGCGAGCCGGGTTCGGCGATGCACGTGCACCAGAGCGTGGTCGATGCCGAAACGGGACGCAATATCTTCAGCAATGCCGACGGCAGCGAATCGAAGCTGTTCCAGCAATACATCGGCGGCCTGCAGCGCTACATGCCTTCGGCGATGGCGATCGTCGCGCCCTACGTCAATTCCTACCGCCGCATCGTGCGCCACACGGCCGCGCCGATCAACCTGCAGTGGGGCATCGACAACCGCACGGTCGGCTTCCGGGTGCCCGTCTCGGGCGCGCAGGACCGGCGCATCGAGAACCGCATCATCGGCGCCGACGCCAACCCCTATCTCGCCCTGGCGGTGACCCTGGCCTGCGGCTACCTCGGCATGGTCGACGCGCTCGCGCCGACTCCGATCGTCGAGGGCAGCGCCTATAAAATGCCGGTCGAACTGCCGCAAGGCCTGCCCGAAGCGCTGCACCACCTGCGCGGCGAGACGCGCTTGCGCGAAGTGCTGGGCGACCGTTTCATCGATGTGTATTCCGCGATCAAGGAACTCGAGCACCAGGAGTTCATGACCGTGATCAGCCCATGGGAACGCGAACACCTGTTATTGCACGTCTGACCAACCAGGGTTTTTTCAAACCAAAAACGAGGTGCCATCATGGCAACCGACGACACGGCGGTCCTTGCCGCCAGCATGACTTCCCTGGGCCCACCTGGCGTGGCGGCGTTCGACACGCGCGCCATCCAGGAGCTTGACGCGGCCCACTTCCTGCATCCCTTCACCGACCACGCCGCGCTCCGCACCAGGGGCGCGCGCGTGATCGTGCGCGGACAGGGCGTCCACTTGTGGGATTCCGAAGGCCAGCAGCTGATCGACGGCATGTCGGGACTGTGGTGCGTGAACGTGGGCTATGGCCGCACCTCCATCTCGCAAGCCGTGTACCGCCAGATGGAAACGCTGCCCTTCTATAACAGTTTTTTCAACACCACCAATATCCCGGCCGTGGACCTGGCGGCCGAACTGGTCGCGCTCGCGCCGCCCCAGTTCAGCCACGTGTTCTTTACCGGCTCCGGCTCGGAAGCGAACGACACCATCGTGCGCATGGTGCGGCGCTACTGGGACATCCTCGGGCAGCCGGAGCGCCAGGTCATCATCAGCCGCCAGAACGCCTATCACGGCAGCACGATGGCGGGCGCCTCGCTGGGCGGCATGGCGGGCATGCACGCCCAGGGCGGCTTGCCGATTCCGGGCATCCGCCACATCGGCCAGCCGAACTACGCCGAACACGGCCAGGGCCTGAGCGAAAACGCGTTTGGACTGGTGGCGGCGGGCTGGCTGGAAGACGCGATCCTGGCCCTCGGAGCGGACAAGGTGGCCGCCTTCATCGGCGAACCGGTGCAGGGCGCGGGCGGCGTCATCATCCCGCCGCCGACCTACTGGCCGGAAGTGCAGCGCATCTGCGACAAGTATGGCGTGCTGCTGGTGGCCGACGAAGTCATCTGCGGCTTCGGGCGGCTCGGCACCTGGTTCGGTTCCGAACTGATGGGAATACGGCCCGACCTGATCAGCTTTGCCAAGGGCGTGACCTCCGGCTATGTGCCGCTTGGTGGCGTGCTGGTGGGGAAACGCGTGGCGCACGCGCTGGTGGAGCAGGGCGGCGATTTCAACCACGGTTTTACGTATTCCGGGCACCCGGTCGCCTGCGCCGCCGCGCTGGAAAACCTGCGCATCCTGCGCGAGGAGCGGTTGATAGAGAACGTGGCGCTGGAGACCGGGCCGCATTTGAAGGCGGCGTTCAACGCGCTGGCAACGCATCCGCTGGTCGGTCACGCCGAGAGTTGCGGCATGGTGGCGGGGCTGAACCTGGTGCGGGTGAAGGGGGCGAGCGTACACGATTGCCTGGCCTTCGAGCGCAAACTGCAGGTCGGGATGCTGTGCCGGGGTCACATGTTCGACAACGGCGTCATCATGCGCGCCGTGGGAGATCGAATGATCGTGGCGCCGCCGCTGGTGATGAGCAAGGCGGAGATCGACGAGATGGCGGCGCGGATCCGGGCGTGCCTGGACTTGACGCTGGCCGATGTGCGAGCGCGGGGCTGGATGTAGGGTGGGCGCCCCGTGCCCACGGAACTGTGATCATTGTTGGCACCGTTCACGGCAGAGAGCCAAGGCTAACGTGATGCCGTTTCCGCGCTAACACGGTGCACCATTCCGCGTGGGCACGGGGCGCCCACCCTACGTCGTTCAGGCACTCGCGACGATCGTCTTCGAGCGCTCGGTCCGGTTTTTGAGCACCTGCGGCGCCAGCGAACCAATAAACATCCCCGCAAACGCCGCCAACAAGCCGGCCAGCTGCCCCGGGAATTTTGTACCCAGCGTCGACACCTGCGGGAAGAACAAAATCCACACGACCAGCCCGGCCGCGATCGACACGATCGCGCCCTGGGTCGTCGCGCGCTTCCAGTACAGCCCCATCACCAGCGGCACGAAGGCGGCGACCAGGGTCACCTGGTAGGCCGACGATACCAGTTCATAGATCGACGTGCCTTCCATCGCGATCGCGTAAGTCAGCACCAGCGCCGCGAACAGGACGATGGTCACGCGCATGGCGAACAGCTGCTGCCTGTCGCTCATGCCGGGACGGATATTTTTCAGGATGTTTTCCGTAAAACTGGTCGACGGCGCCAGCAGCGTCGCCGACGAGGTGCTTTTGATCGCCGAGAGCAGGGCGCCGAAGAACAGGATCTGCATCACCAGCGGCATTTTCGTCATGACGAAGGTCGGCAGCAGGCGCTGGTAATCGTTCTTGGCCAAGTCCATGGCGCTGTCGCCCATCACCACCACGGCCGCGGCGACGATGAACATCGGCACGAAGCCGAACAGGATGTAGCTGGCGCCGCCGATCACGGCGCCGGTGCGCGCGGTTGGCGCATCCTTGGCGGACATGACGCGCTGGAACACGTCCTGCTGCGGGATGCTGCCGAACATCATCGTGATGGCCGCGCCGAAGAAGAAGATCATGTCCGTAAACGTCGGCTCCGGCCACAGGCGCCACAGATCGGCGCGCTGCGCCATGCCGAGCACGTGCCCGGCGCCGCCGGCGAGGTCCGCGGCGAAGAAGGCAATGATCGACATGCCGATCACCAGCACGATCATCTGGATGAAGTCGGTCAGCGCGACGGCCAGGAAGCCGCCGACCACAACATAAATCAGCACCGCCAGGGTGCCGATCACCATGCCGACTGCCGGCGCCATCGCGCCGTTGGTCAGCACCGAGAACACCAGGCCGAGCGCCGTGATCTGGGCCGCAACCCAGCCGAGGTAGCTGAGAATAATGGCGACCGAGCAAAAGATCTCGATGCCCTTGCCGTAGCGTTCGCGGTAATAGTCGCCGATCGTGAGCAGGTTGAGTTTATACAGCTTGGTGGCGAAGAACAGGCCGACCAGGATCAGGCAGGTGCCGGCGCCGAAGGGGTCTTCGATGACGGCGTTCAGGCCGCCCTGCACGAAGCGGGCCGGCACGCCCATCACGGTCTCGGCGCCGAACCAGGTGGCGAAAGTCGTGGTAATCACCATGATCAGGGGCAAGCTGCGTCCGGCAACGGCGAAGTCGCTGGTATTCTTGATGCGCGTACCCGCCCAAACCCCCAGCGCCAGCGTGCCCAGCAGGTAGAGCACGACACAGGTAATCAAGGTGTAGTTCATGGTGACGAAGGCTCCGGGAGCGTGAAAAATTATCGGGCGGAAAATCGGCGATTATAGCGGCAGAACTTCGCTGCGGGATGCGGTCGCCTTCGTTTTTCCACGTGTTTTATTCACATTGGAAGGAACACTGGCATGTCAACAACACAATGGCACGGCCGCGCCGCCGAACTCGCGATCGACGCCCGCGCTGTCATCGATGGCAAACGCGTCGACGCCCGCTCCGGTGCGCGTTTCGATTGCCTGTCCCCGGTCGACGGCCGCAAGCTGGCCGAGGCCGCCCGCTGCGATGGCGCCGACGCCGACGCCGCGGTGAGCGCCGCCCGCGCCGCCTTCGAAGACCGGCGCTGGGCCGGCAAGGCGCCCGCCGAACGCAAGAACATCCTGGTCCGCTTCGCCGACCTGATGCTGACCCACCGCGACGAGCTGGCGCTGCTGGAAACCCTCGACATGGGTAAACCGATCCGCTACAGCCGCAGCGTCGACGTGCAGCTCGCGCAGAACTGCATCCGCTGGTATGGCGAAGCGATCGACAAGCTCTACGACCAGGTCGCGCCGACGCCCGAGAGCAGCCTGGCCCTGGTCACGCGCGAGCCGGTCGGCGTGGTCGCGGCCATCATTCCCTGGAACTATCCGATGCTGATGGCGGCCTGGAAGATCGGCCCGGCTTTAGCAAGCGGCAACAGCCTGGTACTGAAACCCTCGGAAAAGGCACCGTTGACCTCGCTCCGGCTGGCGGAACTGGCCGTGGAAGCCGGCGTGCCGCCCGGCGTGTTCAATGTCGTGCCCGGCTTTGGCGAGGAAGCGGGCCGCGCGCTCGGGCTGCACATGGATGTCGACTGCATCGCCTTTACCGGGTCCACCCGCACCGGCAAGCACATCGTGCAAATGGCGGGCCAGTCGAATTTGAAACGCGCCTGGACCGAACTGGGCGGCAAGTCGGCGAATATCGTCTGCGCCGACTGTCCCGACCTCGACGCCGCCGTGGCGGCCGCCATCGGTTCCATCTATTTCAACCAGGGAGAAAGCTGCAACGCACCGTCGCGCCTGTTCGTCGAAGCGTCGATCAAGGATGCCTTCCTCGACAAGGCATTGAAGATGATTCCCGACTTCGCGCCGGGCGACCCGCTCGACGAATCGACCGTGATGGGCGCGATCGTCGACCCGATCCAGATGAAGACCGTGCTCGGCTACATCGAGGCCGGCAAGCGCGAAGGCGCGCGCCTGCTGGTGGGCGGCGCGGCGGCCCGCGTCGACTCCGGCGGCCTGTATATCGAGCCGACCCTGTTCGACGGCGTCGACGCATCGATGCGCATCGCGCGCGAGGAAATCTTCGGGCCGGTGCTGTCGGTCCTGTCGTTCACCAGTCTCGACGAGGCGGTGCGCCAGGCCAACGCCACGCCCTACGGCCTGGCAGCAGGCGTCTGGACGGCGGACCTCGGCAAGGCGATCCGCACTTCCCGGGCGCTGCGGGCCGGCACCGTGCACGTGAACCAGTACGACAACGACGACATCACCGTGCCTTTCGGCGGCTATAAACAATCCGGGAATGGCCGCGACAAGTCGCTGCATGCCTTCGATAAATATACGGAGCTGAAGACGACCTGGATCCAGGTCGGCTAGCCAGGGCCGGCGCGCCCCGTCGCTGGCGGCCATGCTACATTGGCCGGTCCGGAACGCCGGGGAGCCCAGATGAGCGTTGCAGTGCCCGAGCTTATGCCCGATCCCAGGCCCGATCCTGTGCCCGATCCTATGCGCGATTTCCTGCGCGAGCACAGCATCCATGAGGTCGAATGCGTCATTCCCGACATGACCGGGATCGCACGCGGCAAGATCCTGCCGAAGGATTTATTTCTCGGCGGCGAACACATGCGCCTGCCGAAGAGCGTCCTGCTCAATACCGTCAACGGCGAGCAGCCGAACAATCTGCCGTATGTCGGCGCGACCGACCCCGACATGGTCTGCGTGCCCGACGCGGCGACGATGCGCGTCGTGCCCTGGGCCTCGGAATCGGTGGCGCTGGTGATCCACGACTGCGTGAACTTCGACGGCTCCCCGGTCGAGCTCGCTCCTCGGTCCGTGCTGCGCCGCGTGCTCGCGCTGTATGCCGCGCGCGGCTGGCGGCCGGTGGTGGCGCCCGAAATGGAGTTTTACCTGGTCGCCCGCAACGTCGACCCGCACGTTCCCCTGATGCCGCCGATGGGCCGCAGCGGCATGCCCGAACTCGGCCGCCAGTCTTATTCCATCGACGCCGTCAACGATTTCGATCCGTTTTTCCTGGAGCTGTCCGCCTTCTGTAAAACCCATGCGCTGGGCGTCGAAACCCTGATCCACGAAGCCGGGGCCGGGCAGATGGAAATCAATTTTGCGCATGGCGACGCGCTGGAACTGGCCGACCGCGTCTTCCTCTTCAAGCGCGCCGTGCGCGAGACGGCGCTGCGCCACGGCATCTTCGCCACCTTCATGGCGAAACCGATGGAAACCGAGCCCGGCAGCGCGATGCACGTGCACCAGAGCGTGGTCGACGCGGCCAGCGGCGACAACATTTTCACACGGCCCGACGGTGGGCCGAGTCCGCTCTTTTTCCATTTCATTGGTGGCCTGGAACGCTATGTGCCGTCGGCGCTGCTGATGTTCGCGCCGCACGTGAATTCCTACCGGCGCCTGTCGCGCTTCCAGTCGGCGCCGACCAATGTGCGCTGGGGCTACGACAACCGCACCTGCGGCATCCGCGTGCCGAACTCGTCGCCCGAGAACCGGCGCGTCGAAAACCGGGTGCCGGGCGTGGACGTGAATCCCTATCTCGCCATGGCGGCCACGCTCAGCTGCGGCTACCTCGGCATGACGGAAGGCATCGAACCGTCCGCGCCGACGAGCGACAGTGCCGAGCACATCCACGACGACCTGCCGCGCAACCTGGAAGACGCCATCCTGCGCATGCGCCAGTGCCCGCCGCTATCGAACATGCTGGGAGACTTGTTCGTGCAGGCCTTCTGCGAAGTGAAGGAACTGGAGTTTGCGACCTTCAGCCGCGTGATCAGCTCGTGGGAGCGGGAGCACCTGATGCTGTTGGTGTAGTCGCCCGGATTCCTGGCAACGATGATCGTGCGCGGTGACCAGCTGCGATACGTAGGGTGGACTCTTGAGTCCACGCGGTGATAGGTACAGGCTCCGATTTCGTGCTCGATGATCTCGCCGTCAGGTATCACCGCGTGGACTCAAGAGTCCACCCTACGAAAAGCGCTGAATCACCGTATAGCCGCCACCATTCCCCGGTTTCGACTCCACCAGCGCATAGCCATCGATCTTCCAGGCCAGTGGCTCGGCCTCGGCCGGCACGACGGCATTGTTGGCGCGCCGCGCCAGCGTCACGTGAGGACGATATTTGCGTGCTTCGGGCTCCAGGCCGAGGGCGACCAGGGCGGAAGAGAGGTTCGCGTGCAGTTCCAGCAGCTCGGGCGGTTCCTCGTGCGGTTCCAGCACGGCGACCCCATGCGGCCACAGCTTGGGCACGCCGATCGACAAGGTAAATGGCGTAAACGGTACGGAAAAGCCGCGCTGCAGCTCGGGCACCCGCTCGCTCGGGATCTCGCCGAGAAAATGCAGCGTCATGTGCAGCTTGTCGGTATGGACGGGACTGGCGCCGCGCGGCCAGTCCCAGGCGTCGCGCCGTTCGCGCAGCGCGTGGCGGATCGGGGGATCCGGCCACAGTGCCAGGAACAATCGGGTGCTCGGAGCGCCCATTGTCTCTCCCTTAGAAACAGTGTTCCTGCGCCGGGAAACTGCCGTCCTTCACGCCGTCCACATACGCGCGCACGGCGCCTTCGATGCTGGTTTGCCCCTCCATGAAATTCTTCACGAAGCGCGCCTTGTGGCCTGGGAAGACGCCCAGCATGTCGTGCATGACCAGCACCTGGCCCGAGCAGTCGGGACCGGCGCCGATGCCGATCGTCGGCACTTGCAGCAGTTCGGTGGTGGCCTTGCCCAGCGCCGCCGGCACCGCTTCCAGCAGCACGATGGCGGCACCCGCGGCTTGCAGGGCCAGTGCATCATCTTTGAGGCGTTCGGCGCCCGCGTCGGTCTTGCCCTGCACCTTGAAACCGCCCAGTTGATGGACGAATTGCGGCGTCAGGCCGATGTGGGCGCAGACCGGGATACCGCGCTCGGACAGGAAAGCGACGGTCTCGGCCAGCCAGGCGCCGCCTTCGATTTTCACCATCTGGGCGCCGGCGCGCATCAGCGCGGCCGAGCTTTCGAAGGCGATCTCTTTGGTGGCATAGCTGCCGAAGGGCAGGTCGGCCACGATCAGGGCGTTCTTGTTGCCGCGTGCAACCGAGGCCGTGTGGTAGACCATGTCGGCCAGCGTCACCGGCAGCGTCGAGCTATGGCCGGCGCAGACCATGCCGAGCGAGTCGCCGATCAGCAGGATGTCGACGCCGCAGCGGTCCATCAGGGACGCGAAGCTGGCGTCGTAGCAGGTCAGCATGGCGATCTTTGTGCCGGCCGCGCGCATCGCCTGCAGCGCGGGAATCGTCACGGCTTTCGCTACCG
This sequence comes from Telluria sp. AIW5, assembly GCF_056680575.1. NCBI lineage: Bacteria > Pseudomonadati > Pseudomonadota > Betaproteobacteria > Burkholderiales > Oxalobacteraceae > Telluria > Telluria sp. AIW5. The sequence continues at coordinate 1,297,767 of NZ_CM155289.1, forward strand.
GCTTGGCCGGCGCCGGTGCGTCCTTGCCCGTCATTTCCTTGCCCTGCAAATAAGCGCTCATGGTGATCCTTTTGAAAACAATTAATTCGACGGCGTAGTGTAATGCGGCGGCAGAAATCCTGCCGGCGATGCCAATTTCAGCTGCGGAAAATGAAGTACACCGCGCCGACCAGGCACAGCGCCGCCCAGATGTAGTCGAGCTTGAACGGCTGGTCCATGTAGAGCATGGCGAAGGGCACGAACACGGTCAGGGTGATCGCTTCCTGCATGATCTTCAGCTGGGCCAGGCTGTACTGGGTGGCGCCGATGCGGTTGGCCGGCACCTGCAGCAGGTATTCGAACAGGGCGATGCCCCAGCTCACCAGGGCGGCGATATACCAGGCGCGCGTGCCCAGGCTTTTCAGGTGCCCGTACCAGGCGAAGGTCATGAAGATGTTCGACAGCAGCAACAGGCCTGCGGTCTGGAAGAAAACGGGGATCTGCATGTCAGTCGAGGCGGGCAACGGCCTGGCCGGCCACGTTTGCTAAAAAATCGGCGGCGCGGCCGCGGCCCGGAATCACCGTTTCCGGCGCCACTTCCAGCAGCGGCGCCAGCACGAAGGCGCGTTCGTGCATGCGCGGGTGCGGCACCGTCAGGGCCGGGGTGTCGATGCGCTCGTCGCCGTACAGCAGCAGGTCGAGGTCGAGCGTGCGCGGGGCGTTCAGGTAGGGACGCGCACGGCCGTGCGCCGTTTCGATGGCGTGCAGCGTCGCCAGCAGCACGTGCGCGTCGAGGTCGGTGTCGAGCAGGGCCACGGCATTGATGTAGTCGTCGCCGGAGGCATCGACCGGCGCCGTGCGCCACAGGCTGGACGAGGCCACCAGGCGGCAGCCCGACTGCATGCCCAGGCGCGCCAGCGCGTCGAGGACATTCGCGCGCGCATCGCCCAGGTTGGCGCCGATCCCGATAACAGCGATCATTCCCGGAGGTTGCTCGCGGTCGGTGCTGAATCGATCGAGTCCGCGCTCGAGCCCGCGTTCGATCCCGCGCCTGCATCGGCGCCTTCGCCGCTGCGGTTGCGCGGCCCACGGCGTGGGGCACGTTTCTTCTTTTCGCCGGCGACGGGCGCCGGACGGTTCGCCTGGGTGACCAGGCGTTCGCGTTCGCCCGCTTCGGCTTCATAAAAGGCGGTCCACCACTCGCCGATCTCCATCTCCAGCTCGCCCGACTCGCAGCGCAGCAGCAGGAAGTCGTAGCCGGCGCGGAAGCGCGGGTTTTCCAGCAATTTATACGGCGCTTTGCCGGTGCGGCGTTCGAAGCGCGGCTGCATGGCCCAGATATCGCGCATGTCGGTGGCGATGCGGCGCTGCAGGGCGAGGTTGTCCGTTTGCGTTTCCAGCACGTCGTCGGCGGCCAGGTGCAGGGCCGGGATTGGCGCCTCTCCGGCGGCGCGGTAGGCCGTCCATTTTTCCAGCACCTGGTGCCACAGCAGGGAGGCGAACAGGAAGCCCGGCGAGACGCCCTTGCCGGCTTTGACGCGCGAATCGGTGGATTCGAGCGCCAGCGTGACGAATTTCATGCCGATCGGCTGCTCGAGCACGACGTCGAGCAGCGGCAGCAGGCCGTGGTGCAGGCCGGCCGAGCGCAGTTCCTTCAGGCAGGCCAGTGCGTGGCCCGACAGCAGCAATTTCAGCATCTCGTCGAACACGCGCGCGGCCGGGACGTTGTCGATCAGCGTCGCCATCACGGGAATCGGCGCACGCGTGGCCGGCTCGATGGTAAAGCCGAGTTTCGCCGCGAAACGCACCACGCGCAGCATGCGCACCGGGTCTTCGCGGTAGCGCGCTTCCGGCACGCCGATGATGCGCAGGGTTTTCTCGCGGATGTCGGCGATGCCGCCGTGGTAGTCCAGCACAATCTGGTTGGCCGGATCGTAGTACATCGCATTGATCGTGAAGTCGCGCCGCTCGGCATCCTCGTGCTGGGGGCCGAAGCTGTTGTCGCGCAGGACGCGGCCGTGCTCGTCCTTCGGCGCGTTGTCGCTGCCGTTGCCGCGGAAGGTCGTCACTTCCAGCAGCTCCTGGCCGAACATCACGTGCACGATCTGGAAGCGGCGGCCGATGATGAAGGCGCGGCGGAACAGTTTTTTCACCTGCTCCGGCGTGGCGTCGGTGGCGATATCAAAATCTTTCGGCTTCACGCCCAGCAGCAGGTCGCGCACGGCGCCACCCACGACAAAGGCCTTGAAGCCGGCTTCCTGCAGGGTTTGCGTGAGGCGGATCGCGTTCGGCGACACGAGTTTGGGGTCGATGCCGTGTTCTTCCGGTCCGAGGACGACCGGTTCGGTGGGATCGCGCTCGTCTTTCACGCCAAGGATTTTACGAATGAATTTTTTAATCATTGAAGAGATGGAGTAAAGGCCAGCCTTGGGCTTGTGCGTGGCTGGCGAGCGCGGCGCTCGGGTTGGTCGCGACCGGGTGGGACACGATCGATAGCAGCGGAATGTCGTTGTGCGAATCGCTGTAGAAATGGCTGCTCTCGAAGCTGCCGAACGGGCGGTCCAGGCCTTCCAGCCAGGCGTGCATGTGCGCGATCTTGCCCGGACCGGAGGTCGGCGTGCCGGCCAGTTTCCCGGTCAGCTTGCCCTCGGCGTCAAGGTCCGGCATCGCCGCGATGTGGTGCTCGACGCCGAACAGCTTTGCGATCGGCGCCGTGATGTAATGGTTGGTGGCGGTGATGATCGCCACCAGGTCGCCGGCATCGAGGTGGCGCTGCACCAGCGCCAGCGCCTGCGGGCGCACCGCCGGTTCGATCACCTCGCGCATGTACCGGGCGTGCATGGCGTCGAGTTCGGCGCGTGGAAAACCGGCCAGGGTGCCGAGGGCGAATTCGAGGTATTCGACGGGGTCGAGCCTGCCTTCCTGGTACTGGGCGAAGAAGGCGTCGTTGCGGCGCGCATAGTCGCGTGCGTCGACGGCGCCGATGCGTACCAAAAACTGGCCCCACTCGTAATCCGAGTCGATCGGCAGCAAGGTGTGGTCGAGGTCAAACAGGGCGAGCTTATTCATCGTTTGGTTTCTGACTGCGTGGTTCCGGCTGCGTCGGTTCCGACTGCGCGGCTTCGGCCGGCGGATGTGACAAGAGCAAATCGCGCAGCAGCGGCAGCGTGACCGGGCGCTGGGTTTCGAGCGAATACTGGTCGAGGGCGTCGAGCATCGTCGCCAGCGAGCGCATGTCGCGCTTGAAGTGGGATAACAAATAGGGTAGCACGCTGGCCGACAAGGTCAGGCCGCGCGCCTCGGCCGCTTGCGTCAGGGCGGCGATCTTCTGGTCGTCCGACAGGCCGTGGATCAGGTAAATGAGGCCCCAGCCCATGCGCGTGCGCAGATCTTCGCGCACCGGCAGCACGGCCGGCGGCACCGGGCCGGTGGACACCATGTAGGCGCCGTGTTCGCGGATTTGATTGAACAGGGCGAACGCGTCGATCTGGGCATTCGCCGCCAGGCGGTCGCAGTCGTCGAGCAAATACAGCGAAATGTCCGGGGAATAGACGAAGTCGGCGCCCGGCGCGTCGGCCGCGATGTAGCGCGAATTGGGCGTGGCGGCCAGGGCCTGCAGCAGGTGGGTCTTGCCGGCGCCCGTGTCGCCCCACAGGTAGGCGAAATGCTCGCGCGAAACGCGCTGCGCGAACTGGTGCATCAGGTGCGCCAGTTCGGCATTTTCCCCGACCTGGAAGGTATCGAGGCTGTGCGCCGGCTCGGCGCCTAAATCGAGCACCAGCTGTTTCATGGCGATCGGCTCATCCTGGAAGTGTCATACGCATGCGGCATTATAGGAGCTGCCGGGCTGACAATGGAAACGCACGCATGGCGCGCGCCGGATGACAGGTCCGGAACGCCCGGCGCGGATGCCTTCGGGAGCGCCGGCGCAAGGCTCGGCGGTGTGTGCTCCGGATGGCGGGATGAGGGCATGTTTTTGTTGTTATCTCGGTTGGCGGGTTGGGGCCGGGCCGTTTTGTTAGAATAGCGAATTGACCAAAATCAGCGCTTGATTCAGTCCACGCCTTCTATTTTACCGCCTCCGCTGCCAAATACCATGAGCCAACCATCTAATGTTTCTCTCTCCTATCGCGACGCCGGTGTCGACATCGACGCCGGGGACGCCCTGGTCGAAGCGATCAAGCCGTTAGCCAAGCGCACCATGCGCGAAGGCGTACTCGGCGGAATCGGTGGTTTCGGCGGGCTGTTCGAGATCAGCAAGAAGTTCAAGGAGCCGGTCCTGGTCTCCGGTACCGACGGCGTCGGCACCAAGCTCAAACTCGCCTTCGAGCTGAACCGCCATGACACGGTCGGCATCGACCTGGTCGCGATGAGCGTGAACGACATCCTGGTGCAGGGCGCCGAACCGCTGTTCTTCCTCGACTATTTCGCCTGCGGCAAGCTCGACGTGGCGACGGCGACGGCAGTGGTCAAGGGCATCGCCGAGGGCTGCGAACAGTCCGGCTGCGCGCTGCTCGGCGGCGAGACTGCCGAGATGCCTGGCATGTACCCGGACGGCGAATACGACCTGGCTGGCTTCGCGGTCGGCGCGGTGGAAAAATCGCAGATCATCGACGGCAGCAAGATCGTCCCGGGCGACGTGGTGCTGGGCCTGGCCTCGTCGGGCATCCACTCCAACGGCTATTCGCTGGTGCGCAAGATCATCGAAGTGGCGAAACCCGACCTGGAAGCGGACTTCCACGGGCGCAAGCTGTCGGACGTGTTGATGGCGCCGACCCGCCTCTACGTCAAACCGCTGCTGGCGCTGATGGCCTCGATGGAAGTGAAGGGCCTGGTCCACATCACCGGCGGCGGCCTGGTCGAGAACATCCCGCGCGTGCTGCAGGACAATCTGACGGCCGTGCTCGACGGCAAGTCGTGGACGATGCCGCCGCTGTTCCAGTGGCTGCAGCAGCATGGCGGTGTGGCCGATGCGGAGATGCACCGCGTGTTCAACTGCGGCATCGGCATGACGGTCATCGTCTCGAAAGAGAATGCGGACGCGGCCATGGCGCAATTGCAGGCGGCTGGCGAGACCGTGTACCGCATCGGCGAAATCCGTGCGCGCGAAGAAGGACAGGCCCAGACCGTGGTGCTGTAAGCGGTTTGATGCGATAAAGAAAGGCGCTCCGAGGAGCGCCTTTTTGTTGGAGAAAAAGGCTGGGGTCAGGTCTGACATTCGGACTCCCGCCTTGGCGCGACCTCTGCCTTACTCAGCCTGGCATCGTTGAGGCCGTGTCTAAATGTCAGACCTGACCCCAGCTTTCATTGCGCTCAGCGCGCCAGGATCTTGTCCACCCGCGCCCCGCGCAGCCGGAACGCGTCCGGCATGCCGGATCCGAGCAGCGGGCGGAGGTAAAGCCGGAAGGCATCGGTCACATCGGTGCCGCTCTCGCTGATGAATTCGTCTTCCATCGTGCGCGTCTTGCCGGCGACCTGGTCGAGCGGCAGCAGCTCGTAGTCGACCGAATAGAAACCCGTGCGCCGGATGACGACCGAGCCGTCCCGATCTCCCCACATCGCGAACTGCACCGCCTTCTCTCCGACTTCGCGCGCCTCGCGCTGGTCGACATCCGACACGCAGCCGATGAAGGAGCGCTGCAGGTAGCCGAAAGTGTCGCCGCGCACGCGCTTGATGCCCAATTTCTCCTTGATCTCTTCGCACAGCAGGTCGGCCAGCGCGCCGGTGCCCGACAGTTGCACGTTGCCGTGCGCATCCTTTTCGATGTCTTTGGCCAGCAAGGTCATGATCGGTTCGCCGGCGGCGTCGTGGACGCCTTCGGAGACGGCGATCACGCAACGTCCATACCGTTCGTAAGTCGCCTTCACGTCGGACAGGAAACGTGGCAGGTCGAACACGCGTTCGGGCAGGTAGATCAGGTGAGGACCATCGTCGGGGAACTTTTTGCCGAGGGCCGAGGCGGCCGTCAGGAAGCCCGCGTGGCGCCCCATCACCACGCCGACGTAGATCCCGGGCAGGGCGGCGTTGTCGAGGTTGGCGCCGGCAAAGGCCTGGGCGACAAAGCGCGCGGCCGAGGGGAAGCCCGGCGTGTGGTCGTTGCCGACCAGGTCGTTGTCGATGGTCTTCGGGATGTGGATGCAGCGCAGCGGATAGCCGGCGGCGCGCGCCTCTTCGCTGACGATGCGCACCGTGTCGGCCGAGTCATTGCCGCCGATGTAGAAAAAATGCTCGATCTCGTGGGCGCGCAGGACGTCGAAGATGCTCTGGCAATAGACCATGTCCGGCTTGTCGCGGGTCGAGCCCAGGGCCGAGGAGGGCGTGGCGGCGACCAGTTCGAGGTTGTGGCTGGTTTCCTGGGTCAGGTCGAGGAAGTCCTCGTTGACGATGCCGCGCACGCCGTGCAGGGCGCCGTAGATGCGGGTGACGTTGCGAAAGCGCCGCGCCTCCAGCGTCACGCCGACCATCGACTGGTTGATGACGGCGGTCGGACCGCCTCCTTGTGCAACGAGGATTTTGCCGGACGACATAGAACCTCCTTCACGGGTGGCGGATGAAGTAGGGTCGGCATTTCATGCCCACGCGGTATGGCGTTTGCGGGTCGATATAAATATTTCGACTCTCTGCCGTGGTACAGCGTGGGCATGAATGCCCACCCTACGAGCGTGTGAAAAAATCGCCATGGCTGCGTTGCATCGTCTCGCCGTACCCACGTACTGTCTTCGACGCTGCGTCGGGCGGCCGCATCCCTTGCCCTGACAATTTTTTCACACGCTCTACAAATGCAATTCAGCATAACACTCGCCTGCGGGCGCAGCCATACAGCCCGCATAGGCCCTACTCCGGCGCCCGGATATAGTCCACCAAAGCATCACTCCCCCGCGCCGGCGGCGCCGTCAGCAGGCTGGCGACGACCACCGCCAGCAGCCCCGCCGGCACCCCGAAAATACCCGCCGACATCGGCGCGATATCGAACCACGCCGCATCCATGCGCCCGCCCAGCATCGGATGCACCCGGATCATGTAGTACAGGCAGACCATGAACCCTGCCACCATGCCCGCAATCGCTCCGGCGTGGTTCGCGCGCTTCCAGAACACCCCCAGCACCAGCGCCGGGAACAGCGCCGAGGCCGCCAGCGAAAAGGCGGCGCCGACGAGCGACAAAATGTCGGCCGGCTTTTGCGAGGCGGCATAGGCCGCAATGAAAGCGACCGCCAGCAGCAATAGCTTGGAAATCGTCACCCGTTTCTGGGTCGAGGCGCCGGGGTCGACGATCTTGTAATAAATGTCGTGCGAGAGTGCGTTCGCGATCGCCAGCAGCAGGCCGTCGGCCGTGGACAGCGCCGCCGCCAGGCCGCCGGCCGCGACCAGCCCCGAAATCACATAGGGCAGGCCGCCGATTTCCGGCGTGGCCAGCACCAGCATGTCGCCGTCGATCGCGATTTCCGCCAGCTGCACCAGGCCGTCGCCGTTGATGTCGACCACCTGGATCAGGGGATTGACCTTGTCGATATTCGCCCAGTAGGCAATCCAGGTCGGCAGGGAATTGAAATCGCTGCCGACCAGGCTCGTATAAATGTCGTATTTCGCCAGCACGGCCAGCGCGGGAATGCTCAGGTAGATCAGCAGGATGAAGAACAGGGTCCAGAACACCGAGACCCGGGTCTCATGCACCGAGGGCGTGGTGTACGAGCGCATCAGGATGTGGGGCAGGGCGGCGGTGCCGAACATCAGGCAGAACACGAGCGCGAGAAAATTGTTGCGGCGCGCATTCGATTCCGCTTCGGTCGCGCCGGCGAAAGGCAGCGCATGCGGCTGGGGCGGCTGGGCCCGCACCAGCAGGCGGGCGCGCTGTTCGCGCCAGAGCGCCTCGGCATCGTCCGCCGTCTTCGGGTAGGCCGCCAGCGCCCGCTCGGCACTGCGCACGTCGGCCAGCGACAGGTTGCGCAGGCGCGCCGTGTCGAGCCGGCGTTGCGCTTCGACCTTGCCTTGTTCCCAGGAGGCGGGCAACCCGGCCAGCCGCGCGCCATAGCCGTCGGCCTGCTGCTGGAAGCGGGCGCGCACTTCGTGTTCGCGCGGGTCCGCCGCCAGTTGCGCTTCGCGCTGGGCCAGTTTCGGCAGCACCGAACCGTAGGCCACTTGCGGCAAGGGATTGTCGGCATGTTTTACGGACAACCACATGGTCGGGATCAGGAAGGCGACCAGGATGATGATGTACTGAGCGACCTGCGTCCACGTAATGCCGCGCATGCCGCCCAGGAAGGAGCAGACCAGGATACTGGCCAGGCCGAGGAAAATGCCGACCGAGAAATCGACGCCCGTAAAGCGGGAAGCGATCAGGCCGACGGCATAGATCTGCGCCACGACATAGACGAAGGAGACGATGATGGTGGCGCCGACGGCCAGCGCCCGCACGGGTCCGCCGCGCCCGCCTGCGCCGCCGCCGTAGCGCACGGCAAGGTAGTCGGGGATCGTGTACTGGGCAAATTTGCGCAGGTAGGGCGCGATCAGGAGCGCGACCAGGCAATAGCCGCCGGTCCAGCCCATGATATAGGCAAGGGCGTCGAAGCCGGACAGGTACAGGCCGCCCGCCAGGCTGATGAAGCTGGCCGCCGATATCCAGTCGGCGGCGGTGGCCATGCCGTTGAACATGGCCGGCACGCGGCGTCCTGCAACATAGTATTCGGTCACGTTCGAGGTGCGGCTGACCACGCCGATGGTGGCGTACAGCACGATGGTGGCGAACATGAACAGGTGGCCGATCCACAAGCGCGGCATTCCCTCGTTTTCGAGCACCGTCAGGGCCAGCAGGAAGCCGGCGAAGCAGACGCAGAACCAGGCGTAGTAGCCGGACAGGCGCCGGAAGTAGCGCTTGTTGCCGCTCATGTAGTTACCCCGGCGCCGGCCTCGAGCGAGCGGGCCAGGTCGCGGTCAAAACGGCGCATGCGCCAGGCGTAGACGCCGATGATGGCCAGGCAAATCAGGGATGCCCCTTGCGCCGCCATGTAGAAAGAGAGCGGCCAGCCGAACACGGTTACCCGGGCCAGTTCGCGCGCGAAATAAACCGTGCAGAAACCGGTCGCCAGCCACAGCGCCAGCAGCACGACGGTGAGCCGGCGCGTGCGCTGCCAGTGGCGGGCGCGGGCTGCAACCAGGCGGCGCTGGCGCTGCAGCTCGGCTTCGGGCGAGGGGAGGGAAGGTGGCGCGGGTTCAGGCGGCATCGATGTCGTCGTTGACAGGTGGCGGGAAGGTCAGCCGGAACAGGCTGCCCGGGAATTGGGCCGAATGGCTGCGCGGATTATTAAAAATGTCGACTTCGGCGCCGTGCTGGCCGGCAATCTCGCGCACGATGGCCAGCCCCAGGCCGCTGCCGCTCGCGCTCGAGCCGAGGATGCGGTAGAAGCGTTCGAACACGTGCGGCCGCTCGTGCGGGGCGATGCCGGGGCCGGTATCCTCGACTTCGAGCAGCGCGTAGTCGCCATCGCGGCGTACGCGCACGGTGACGCTGCCGCCGGCCGGGGTGTAGCGCAGCGCGTTGTCGATCAGGTTCGACAGCAGTTCGCGCAGCATCAGCGCGTTGCCGGCAATCGTCACATCTTCGTCCTGCGGCTCGTAGCCGAGGTCGATATGCTGGGCAAACGACGCTTGCACCCAGTCCTGCACCACGCCGCGCGCGAGCGCCGCCAGCTTGATTTCCTCGAAGGCCAGGCCGGCATGCGGCTGGTTTTCGGCGCGCGCCAGGGCCAGCAGCTGGTTCACCAGGCGCGTCGCCGATTCCGAGCTTTTCGCCAATTGTTCCAGCGAACGGTGGATTTCGTCCGGATCAATCTGGCGCAGCGCCAGTTCCGACTGCATGCGCATGCCCGCCAGCGGCGTCTTCATCTGGTGCGCAGCGTCGGCAATGAAACGCTTCTGCATGTCGATGGTCTGGGACAGCCGGCCCAGCATGTCGTTCAAGGAGCCGACCAGGGGCGAAATTTCCTCGGGCACCTGGCGCGAATCGATGGGAGACAGGTCGTCGGAGCTACGCGCGCGGATCCGTTCCTGGAGTTCGGCAAGCGGGGATAAACCGCGCGAGAGGGCGAACCAGACCAGGGCCAGGATGATCGGCAAGATAATGAATTGGGGCAGGATCACGCCCTTGATGATCTCGTTGGCGAGCAGGGCGCGCTTCTCCAGCGTTTCGGCCACCTGCACCAGCGCCTTACGGGGAAAGGCGGGCGAGCTGCTGTCGGGCGGCGCCAGCGGGTCGAGGTTGATGTACAGGTAGGCGACGCGCAAGGGCGTGCCGTGCAGCGCGGCATTGCGAAAGTGCACCGCGCCATCCTTGTCGCCATCGTCTTCCCTCGGGCGCGGCAGTTCGCGGTCGCCGTCCACCTGGCGCCCGGCCGCGTCGAGCACCTGGAAGTACACATTGTCGATGTCGTCGGCGCGCAGGATGTCGCGCGCGCTGCCGGGCAGGCGGGTATTGATGACCCCGTTCTCTTCGCGCACCTGCTGGGCCAGCACCGTGACCCGGTCCTCCAGCGCATGGTCGAAGGGTTGATTGGCGATCGATTTCGCGACCAGGTAAGTGATCGCGATGCTCATCGGCCACAGCAGCAGCAGGGGCGCCAGCATCCAGTCGAGGATTTCGCCGAACAGCGAATGCTGGATGTTTTCTTCCGGCTCGGGATTCGGCGGGACGTAGAGCGGCTCCGGCAGGGGCGCCTCGAACTCGGTCACACCAGCATCACGTTCGTTCACTTGGCGTCGGGGGGCTGCTCGGCGCCGGCACGGGCCGCGTCCGAATATTTTTCGAGGCAATAGCCCAGACCGCGCACGGTGGCGATGCGCACCCCGCCCACCTCGATTTTCTTGCGCAGCCGGTGCACATACACCTCGATGGCGTTGTTCGACACCTCTTCACCCCATTCGCACAGGTGGTCGACCAGCTGCTCCTTCGACACCAGGCGCCCGGTGCGCGCCAGCAGGATTTCCAGCAGGCCCAGTTCGCGCGCGGAGAGGTCGAGCATGTGCTCGTTGATATAGGCGCTGCGCCCGACCTGGTCGTAGACCAGCGGGCCGTGGCGGATCACGGTCGGGCCGCCGCCGGCGCCGCGCCGGGTCAACGCCCGTACCCGCGCCTCGAGTTCGGACAGGGCGAAGGGCTTGGCCATGTAGTCGTCGGCGCCGAGGTCGAGCCCCTCGACGCGCTGCTCGACCGAGTCGGCCGCGGTGAGGATCAGTACGGGCAGCAGGGAAGAGCGGGCGCGCAGGCGGCGCAGCACTTCCAGGCCCGACATTTTCGGCAGCCCGAGGTCGAGGATCAGGAGGTCGAATTCCTGGGTCGAGAGGGCCGTGTCGGCGTCCTGGCCGTTCCGCACGTCGTCGATCGCATAGCCGGACTGGCGCAGCGAGCGCGTCAGCCCGTCCGCGAGTACGCTATCATCTTCCGCAAGCAAAATTCGCATAAGATCACCCTGTTATCGATTAGACCTCCCGGCTACCGCCTGAGGTTGCGAAAAAATCCTCCATGGCGGCGTTGCATCGTCTTGCCGTACTAAGGTACTGTCTTCGACGCTGCTTCGGGGGGGGGCGCATCCCTTACCCTGGAGTTTTTTTCACAACCTCATTGTGTTTGATTTGGCGCAACAATGCGAGCCTTCTGCAACGGTCGGGCAAAATCCCGCTTGCCAAAACCACTGGAGTTTTATACAGTAGTGGCTATTGAAAAGCGTGAGGGTGCCCACACCTTGGTACCTCCAAGACTGAGAGAAAATTATGGACGACAAGAAAGTAGTACACAACGCGGCTGAAAAAGGCAAAGCGCTGGCCGCCGCCCTCGCGCAGATCGAAAAGCAGTTCGGCAAGGGTTCGGTCATGCGGATGGACGCAAACACGCCCGTCGAGGAAGTGCAGACCGTCTCCACCGGCTCGCTGGGCCTGGACATCGCGCTTGGCGTCGGCGGCTTGCCGCGTGGCCGTATCGTGGAAATCTATGGTCCGGAATCGTCGGGTAAAACCACGCTGACCCTGCAGACCATCGCACAAATGCAAAAGCTCGGCGGCACCTGCGCCTTCATCGACGCCGAGCACGCGCTCGACGTGGGTTATGCGCAGAAGCTGGGCATCAAGCTCGACGAACTGCTGATCTCGCAGCCGGACACCGGCGAGCAGGCACTGGAAATTACCGACGCACTCGTGCGTTCGGGTTCGGTCGACCTGGTGGTCATCGACTCGGTGGCGGCACTGACCCCGCGCGCCGAGATCGAAGGCGACATGGGCGATTCGCTGCCGGGCCTGCAAGCGCGTCTGATGTCGCAGGCACTGCGCAAGCTGACCGCGTCGATCAACCGTACGAACACCCTGGTCATCTTCATTAACCAGATCCGTATGAAGATCGGTGTGATGTTCGGCAGCCCGGAAACCACGACCGGCGGTAACGCGCTGAAGTTCTACGCCTCCGTGCGCCTGGACATCCGCCGTACCGGCTCGATCAAGTCGGGTGACGAGGTGATCGGTAATGAAACCAAGGTCAAGGTCGTCAAGAACAAGATCGCGCCACCATTCCGCGAAGCGCACTTCGACATTCTTTATGGAGAAGGCACTTCCCGTGAAGGCGAAATCCTGGATCTTGGCGCCGACAACAAGATCGTGGAGAAGTCCGGTTCGTGGTACAGCTATAACGGCGAACGTATCGGCCAGGGCAAGGACAACGCCCGTCAGTTCTTGAAAGACCGCCCGGCACTGGCGCGCGAAATCGAGAACAAGGTCCGTGCGGCCCTGGGTGTGCGCGAACTGCCGCCGCCAGTCGGTGGCGACGCCGAAGACAAGGCGCCGAAGCTGAAGGCTGTTTCGGAGTAATCGGCTGGGGCGGGGCGGGCCGGTTGTCCTTCAACCTGCAACCCGCGGCCCTATCCGATGAGCTGTATTCGCCATGCGCCAACCAGTATTGAGTCTGAAAGGTCGGGCCCTGCGCTACCTCTCCATGAGGGAGCACAGCCGGCTCGAGCTCAAGCGCAAGCTGGCACGCCATGCGGAGGAGGGCGACGACATCGACGCCCTCCTCGATTTTCTGGAAAAGAACAACTGGCTGTCGCAGGAGCGTTTTGCTGAATCGCTGATTCATCGAAAGGCTGCGCGCTTCGGCAACAGCCGTGTCTTCGCCGAGCTGCAAAGCCATGGCGTCAACGGCGAAGCGCTGGCCGAGCTGAAACCCGGCCTGGCCGAGAGCGAGACCGCCCGCGCGGTCGAGGTCTGGCAGCGCAAGTTTGGCACCGTCGCGCAAGACGCGGCCGAACGCAACAAGCAGATGCGTTTTCTGATGGCCCGCGGCTTTTCGAGCGGCGCCGTACGCACAGCCCTCAAAGGCGCGCCGGAAGAAGACGACGAGTTTTAAGGCTTGCCGCATCCCGGGCGGCCCGTAGCCGTATCAACGCTGTATCCGAACTAAACTAATCTATTTCCCAGGCGCCAGCGTGGAGCGCCATCCAGCGATATGCGCCCGCATATTCCTCAACCCCGGATGACGCTGCACGCTGGCGCTTGTTTGTCGGAGTCATTGTCATTATGAAAACACTCTTCGCAGTCATGCCGATCCTCATCCTCGCCGCCTGCAGCAGGCCGCCAGTCGAGCCAACCGGGACGTATCGGCTTGGCACGGCGGACAAAACCCTGGTGCTTGACGTCCGGGCCAGCGGCGAGTATGTGCTCCAGATCGATGGCCCCGGCGCCATGACCGATGAGATCCGCGGCCGCTGGGAAGACGAACGTGGGAACGGTCCGCACGTCTCGTTCCACGGCCTGGCCTGGCGCGGTACCGAACCCGCAGCGGGTAGTAGCGTCTGGACGACGACTGTTCGCAGCAATGCCGATATCTGCCTCGACGCCGAGGGGCAATCCTGCTTTATCAAGGACGCCGCGGCCTGAGCCGGGGCCTTGCCCACTGGTGAGCCACCACTTTGCGGTCTCCAGCGCAAGCCGCGTGAAGCCGTCGACGCCGACATGGGCAAGCGGGCCACGTTTGCCCGACTGCCGCCCGCCGCGCGTCCGCCTGATCCCCATGTTGCAGTGCAACCCGCCCCCGCCTGTGCTAAACTTTCACGGTTTAAGCAGCGCCGCATGAGCGGTAGTTGCCGCAGAAGCTGCGGTAACGTGCATCAGCACATAGCTGCCACCTTGATTGCCGGTCAATCGGCACATTTGTTTTTTATGCCCCTGTCTTCTCCCACCCCGCGCTCCCTGCGGCATACACGCGCCATTTCCGTCGAAGCGTACGCGCGCGACGATGGCCTGTGGGATCTTGACGCCCGCATCCGCGACATCAAGGCACGCGACATCGTGCTTGCCTCCGGCAACCGTCCTGCCGGCACCGCCGTGCACGACCTGAGCCTGCGCATCACCATCAACCGCGACCTCGAGATCGTCGACGCCGAAGCCGCGTCCGACTCGGTTCCCTACCCCGGTTACTGCGACGTCATCGGCCCGGCGTATAAAAAGCTGGTCGGCCTGTCGCTCATGAAACATTTTCGGCTGCATCTGAAAGACCGCCTCTCGGGCGTGCTCGGTTGCACCCACCTGACTGAATTGGCGCAGGTCTTGCCCACCGCGGCAATCCAGGCCTTCGCCGATGACGCGTTCGAGACACGCAACGCCGCCAATGAGGGCGAGGCTGCGCGTCCGTACGAAATCGACGGCTGCCACGCGCTGCGCGCCGACGGCCCCGCTGTGGCAAAGTATTACCCGCGCTGGGTAATCAAGGCCGTACAGGGTTGATATTGATGTCGAAGTTTCCAATTAACGTAGCTAAATCAGTAACAGAAGAAGGGAAGCCAGCATGAAAATCCATGAGTATCAGGGCAAAGAAATCCTCCGAAAGTTCGGAGTGACGGTTCCGCGCGGCATTCCGTGCATGTCGGTCGACGAAGCCGTCAAGGCAGCTGAAGAGCTCGGCGGCCCGGTCTGGGTGGTCAAGGCCCAGATCCATGCTGGCGGCCGTGGTAAAGGCGGCGGCGTGAAGGTTGCCAAGTCGCTGGAACAAGTCCGCGAATACGCGGAACAGATCATGGGCATGCAGCTGGTCACGCACCAGACCGGCCCTGAAGGCCAGAAAGTGCGTCGCCTGCTGGTCGAAGAAGGCGCCGACATCAAGAAGGAACTGTACGTCTCGATGGTCACCGACCGCATTTCGCAGCGCGTCGTGCTGATGGCCTCCTCGGAAGGCGGCATGGACATCGAAGAAGTCGCACACAGCAACCCGGAAAAAATCCACTCGATCGCGATCGACCCATCGGTCGGCCTGACCGACGCCGAAGCGGACGAGATCTCGACCAAGATCGGCGTGCCTGCCGAATCGCTGGCCGACGCCCGCGTACAACTGAAGGGCCTGTACAAGGCGTACTGGGAAACCGACGCGTCGCTGGCTGAAATCAACCCGCTGATCCTGACCGGTTCGGGCAAGGTCATCGCCCTCGACGCGAAGTTCAACTTCGACTCGAACGCGCTGTTCCGCCAGCCGGAAATCGTCGCCTACCGCGACCTGGACGAAGAAGATCCAGCCGAAGTCGAAGCATCGAAGTTCGACCTCGCCTACATTTCGCTCGACGGCAACATTGGCTGCCTCGTGAACGGCGCCGGCCTGGCCATGGCCACCATGGACACCATCAAGCTGTTCGGCGGCGAGCCGGCCAACTTCCTGGACGTGGGCGGCGGTGCGACGGCTGAGAAAGTCACCGAAGCATTCAAGATCATGTTGAAGAACCCAGGCCTGAAAGCCATCCTGGTCAACATCTTCGGCGGCATCATGCGTTGCGACGTCATCGCCGAAGGCGTGATCACCGCATCGAAAGCTGTCTCGCTGCAAGTGCCGCTGGTCGTCCGCATGAAGGGCACCAACGAA
This sequence comes from Telluria sp. AIW5, assembly GCF_056680575.1. NCBI lineage: Bacteria > Pseudomonadati > Pseudomonadota > Betaproteobacteria > Burkholderiales > Oxalobacteraceae > Telluria > Telluria sp. AIW5. The sequence continues at coordinate 1,313,624 of NZ_CM155289.1, forward strand.
GACCTGGGCAAGAAGATGCTGGCCGACTCCGGTCTGCCGATCATCGCTGCCGATACGATGGAAGATGCAGCCAAGGCCGTCGTCGCCGCTGCAGCTGGTAAAGCCTAATTCAAGGAATAAACAAATGTCGATCCTGATCAACAAAGATACTAAAGTCATCACCCAGGGTATCACCGGCAAGACCGGTCAGTTCCATACCCGTATGTGCCGCGACTACGCGAACGGCAAAGCTGCCTTCGTCGCAGGCGTGAACCCGAAGAAGGCCGGTGAAGACTTCGAAGGCATCCCGATCTACGCTAATGTGTCGGAAGCGAAAGCTGCCACCGGCGCAACCGTGTCGGTGATCTACGTTCCGCCGGCAGGCGCAGCCGCTGCAATCTGGGAAGCTGTCGAAGCCGACCTGGATCTCGCCATCTGCATCACCGAAGGCATCCCTGTCCGCGACATGATGGCCCTGAAGGACCGCATGGCCAAAGCCGGCTCGAAGACCCTGCTGCTGGGTCCTAACTGCCCAGGCCTGATCACCCCGGACGAAATCAAGATCGGCATCATGCCGGGCCACATCCACAAGAAGGGCCGCATCGGCGTCGTGTCGCGTTCGGGTACCCTGACGTACGAAGCAGTCGGCCAGCTGACCGCACTGGGCCTGGGCCAATCGTCGGCAGTCGGCATCGGCGGCGACCCGATCAACGGCCTGAAGCACATCGACATCATGAAGATGTTCAACGACGATCCTGATACCGACGCGGTCATCATGATCGGCGAAATCGGCGGTCCGGACGAAGGCAATGCTGCCTACTGGATCAAAGAGAACATGAAGAAGCCAGTGGTCTGCTTCATCGCCGGTGTCACCGCTCCTCCAGGCAAGCGCATGGGCCACGCCGGCGCGCTGATCTCGGGCGGCGCAGATACCGCGCAAGCCAAGCTGGACATCATGGAAGAGTGCGGCATCAAAGCCACCAAGAACCCGTCGGAAATGGCACGCCTGCTGAAGGCCATGCTGTAATACCGATTAGATCTTGTTCTGAAGAGAGGAGCCTGCGGGCTCCTCTTTTTTTATGGGCCGTGCGCTCGGGGCCACACGCCAATCACAAAAATTGTTTCCGAACAGACAGAAAATGCACCGTTGGTGACAAAAATTGTCAGTACGGGAGGCGTGGATGACGAATTTGGTCGCTTTTATTGTGAGGATGCTAATGATTTGAGCGCTAAACGGGCTGGCACGGCGCTTGCAATAGGTAATACGTGGCACGAAGCAATACCGAATACTTACCCCAACATACCTACCCTCGGAGAAACACCATGAAATCGATGAAAATTGTCAAGAAAGCCCAAGCCGGCTTCACCCTGATCGAACTGATGATCGTTGTTGCGATTATCGGCATCCTGGCCGCTGTCGCGATCCCTGCTTACCAGGACTACACCGCGAAAGCCAAGTTCGGCGCGGCACTGGCTGAAGTGTCGGGCGGTAAAGTGGGCATGGATACCGCACTGAATGACAGCACGACAGTCGCAGGACCGGCCACCGTTGGCCTGCCAACCGCCACGACAAAGGCGACGGCAAACTGCAATACGTTCACGGCGGCAGTCGCCAGTGACGGCGCTGCGACGATGACCTGCGAGATCATTGGCGGCCCGTCGGGCGTGAATGGCCAGACGATCACCCTGACCCGCGCCGCTGACGGTGGCGCTTGGAGCTGCGCCGCTAGCACGGTCAAGCAGAAATTCATTGGCGCCGAAGGCATCTGCGCTGGCGATACCAAGTAATAGCTGAGTCCCAGTCGTACCAAAAACCCCGCTTCGGCGGGGTTTTTGCTTTGGCTGAGTTGCCTCAATCGCGCGCTGGGGACCACAGTTATTGTTCCGGACTGCTCAACCACCGGAGAATGATCATGACACGCACGAAAGTTGTTAAGAAGGACGAAACCGGCTTCACCCTGGTGGAACTGATGATCGTCGTCGCGATTATCGGCATCCTGGCCATGGTTGCCATCCCGGCCTACCAGGACTACATGGCGAAGGCGAAGTTCGGCGTCGCGCTGGCTGAAGTGGCGGCAGGCAAAGTCGGTATCGACACCCGGCTGATCGACGGCGATACCGTCGCCCAGCCGGAAGAAATCGGCCTGGCCGCGGCCGACAAGCCGACCGCCAACTGCAAGTTCGGCGCAACGGCCGGCGTCGATGGGGCCAGCCTGACCTGCCAGATCGTGGCCGGCCCGGTGGCCGTCAAGGACCAGACCATCACGCTCACCCGCGACAAGGACACCGGCGCCTGGAGTTGCACTGCCGCCACCATTCCCCAAAAGCTGATTGGACCCGAAGGGGTTTGCAAAGGCAAAGCCGCGTAAGCCAAAAAGTACTCCGCCGTAGCGGTAATGCCGTTCAGTCAAGAAGGCCGCTTCGATGCACATCGGGGGGGGCCTTTCTTGTAGATGGAGCGCTGCACTCGACGTCGACGCGCGGGCATGCCCGCCCTACGTTACACAGCGGTCTCGACCAACAATGAGGACGGTGGTGCACCGTAGGGCGGGCATGCCCGCGCGTTATGCTGGCCGGGGCAGATCATCCGCGCTTGGCTGAACGGTATGAGCGCCGTCGCGGGGTTTTTGTGCGGATACCTGAAGAAACAGCCTCAGACGATCTTTTGCCGATCCGCCAGCAAGGCCTCATAGGTCATGTTCTGCAGCAGCGTGTAGTGGGTCGGATCGAGGTCAATGAACTGCATGCCGTAAGTGAACAGGTCGGTGCCGTCTGCCGCCTTCGTGGCGTTGACGTTGCGGATCGCCGCGCGCGCCGAGATCCGCACTTCCTGGTCGTCCGGCGGGGCTTTCAGGGAAAACTGCAACACGATCTGCTCTTCGTCGGCGGGCAGGCGGCCCTGCGGGACGACCAGGGCGTCGCTGACCGACAGGTTCAGGATGGTGCATGCCAGCGGCCTGCCGTGGGTACCGCTGCCGCTGATCGTGGCCGGCAGGTCGACCTTGACCCGCATTGCCGTGCGCAGGCTGGTGCCCTGCACCGAGGTCGGGAAGGAGAGGTGGACGTAGAACAGCGGACGTCCGAAGACGCGCTCGACCGTGCACGCGAACGAGCACACCTTGACGCCCGAGAACACGCGGATCGTCAGGCGTTCGCCTTCGGCCAGCGAGATCGGCGCACCGTTTTCCATCGGGATCTTGAGGATGAGGTACTCGTCCTTGATGTAACCGATCGGGCTGGAAAAATACTGCACCGGCTTGACGCGGCGATGGGTGATGAGCTGCAGGCGCGTGCCGACCTGGAGATTCATGGTCTCGAAATCGACATCCTGGGGTTTAAGCTCGTTCGCCTGTGCGGCCTGCATGCTGTGCGTTCTGAAGTGGCGGACCGGCGGTCCGGCAAGGGCAGCATGATACCACTCCATTTAGTGACCAAAATCAACTAATTTGACGACTGTCGTAAAAAACCCGCTCAAAAGCGGGTTTCTGCGGGTCAAATCGTGGACATCATGGCTTCAGGTGCTGGTCGAGCCAGTTAATCACGGTGTGATGCCACAACAGCGAATTGGCCGGTTTCAGGACCCAGTGGTTTTCGTCCGGGAAGACCAGCAGCTTGCTCTCGATGCCGCGGCGCTGCAGTGCCGTGAAGGTGGACAGGCCCTGCGCCGTCGGGATGCGGAAGTCGAGGTCGCCCTGGACGACGAGCATCGGCGTTTTCCACTTGTTCACGTGGAGCACCGGGTTGAAGCGCTCGTGCTGCTGGGGCACGGCAAAATAGGCGCCGCCGTTTTCCCAGTCGGTGAACCATTGTTCTTCGGTCGAATAAGCCATGCCGCGGGTATCGAACACGCCGTCGTGGTTGACGATGCACTTGAAGCCATCGGACCAGTTGCCTTCGATCCAGTTCATCATGTAGCCGCCATACGAAGCGCCCAGTGCGCAGCTGCGTCCGCGGTCCAGCCACGGGAATTTCTTCACGGCTGCGTCCAGTCCCTTTTGCAGGTCGACCAGCGGCGCGCCGCCCCAATCCCCGCTGATCGCATCGGTGAATTTCTGGCCGTAGCCGGTCGAGCCGTGGAAATCGATGAAGACCGTCGCATAGCCGGCGCCCGCATAGATTTGCGGATTCCAGCGGTAGCTCCAGGCATTGCCGAAACTGCCCTGCGGTCCGCCGTGCACCAGGAAGGCGATCGGGTATTTCGCGCCCGGGGTCGCATTCCATGGCTTCATCACGTGGCCATAGACGGTGTCGCCGTTCGCGCCCTTGAACGAGAACTGTTCATATTCGCCGAAGCGCACGTCGGCCAGCTTGTCGGCATTGTTGTTCGTCAGCTGCTGCGGTTTGCCGCCACGCAGCGTTGTTGCGTACAACTGGGCCGGCGATGACAGCGTGGCCTGGGTAAAGACGATGGTATCGCGGCGCATGTCGAAGCCGCCGATCGACCCCTTATCCGTCAACGCGGCAACTTTACCGCTGGCGACGTCGATCGCGAACAGGCGATGCTGACCCACGTCCTCGGCATCGACGACGACCGATTTGCCGTCCTCGCTCCACTGCAGGGCGCCCGCCGAGCGGTCCCACTTCTCGGCCAGCTTGCGCTTCTTGCCGCTGGCGACATCCATCAGCACGATCTGGTAACGGTCGGCCTCGAAGCCGGGACGCGCCATCGCCAGGTAAGCAAGGGTGCGGCCATCCGGCGAGAACACGCCCTTGGTGTCCCAGGCCTTGTTATCGGCCGTCAGGTTGCGCGGCGCGGCATTGCCGGCGGCAGGCACGCTGTACACATCAAAATTGGTCGACCAGGCTTCGGTCTTGCCGGCGATGCGCGCCGAGAAGACGATGGTCTTGCCGTCCGGGCTGAAGCGGTATTCCTCGCGGTCGCCAAACGGTTTCGAGGGCACGTCCCCGTCGAGCGAGCCCGACAGGCTGACCGGCGCGCTGCTGACGCGGCCGTTCGCCTCGATCGGCGCCGAGAACAGCACGGCATTGCGGCCATCTGCCCAGGTATCCCAGTGGCGCACGAACAGGCGATCGTAGACGTGTCCGCTTGCCTTGTTCTTCGCCTGGGCATCGAGCCGGTCTTTGGTGCAGCCGAGGTCGGGGCAGTCGCGGAACACGGCCAGGCTGAACGCGATGCGTTCGCCGGTCGGAGAAATGCGGAAATTGTCGACGTCGAGCGGTAAATTCGTCACCTGGACCGGTTCGCCGCCGTTCGCAGGCTGGCGCCAGACCTGCGAGCTGCCCGAGCGGCTCGACAGGAAATAGACGGCGTCGCCGGACGGCGACCATTCGGGATCGGTGCTGCTGCTGTCGTGGTTCGTCAGCGCTTTCGGCGCGGCATTCGCGCCGTTCAGGTCGGCGATCCACAGGCTCGTATGGCCGCGGTTCTTGCCGAGATCGGTAGTGCGCACGGTGTAGACGACACGGCGCGCATCCGGAGAAACGGCCGGGCTGCCGACGCGTTCCAGGCTCACCAGGTCTTCCACCGTCAAACCGCGCGGCGCGGCAACGGCATTGGCGGCAGCCACTGCCGTTACCAGAATAAACAAACGTAATTTCATTGATTCCTCGTCAAACGTGTCTCGGTGTTGTCCGGCAGCGCGACAGCGTGCCAGCTGCGAGGCAGCAATTTAACACGTTGCAAGAGTGGAGTGGACTGCCGAGCAGCGATCTCCGCCCTGGGCCTCGTGCTGGCCGCGGTGTGCCGCATACCCGCTGCGGATAGCTAATATTATTTATTTGCAATGAGCTGAGCTACTGCGTAAACATCGTGGCTAGAATGGTTGCGGATGAGTTTTTACCATAACGATAAGGAGACGAAGTCATGGATTCAAACCGTCGTAACCTGCTGAAAGCCAGCGCCTCCGCCGCCGTCGGCGGCCTCCTCGCAGTCAACCAACACGCCGCCCTGGCCCAGGGCCAAGTCGCCGTCGCAACGATGCCGGTCGTGCTGCCGCTGGCGGGCAAGATCGGCATGCGGCTTGCCACCTGCACCCTCGGTACCGGCGGCACGCCGACCGTGGTCGCAGTGCTGGACAACGGCAAGCTGATCGACCTGGGCGCGGAAGCGCGCCGCCAGAAGCGGGCCTTGCCCTTCGACGCCTCGTCGATGGTCGCGCTGATCAAGAGCGGCAACGCCGGCCTCGAGCAGGTGCGGGCCGTGGCCGAGCATGCGATGACGCGCCCGGCTTCGCTGCTGCCGATCGAGCGGGCGCGCTTCATGTCGCCGATTCCCCGTCCCGAGCGCAACATTTATTGTGTCGGCTGGAACTACCTGGACCACTTCGAAGAGGGCCAGAAGGCGCGCTTCGACAAGTCGGTCGAAAAACTGCCCGAGCACCCGGTGTTCTTCACCAAGGGCACGCACTCGATGAACGGACCCTTCGACAACATCCCGCACGATCCGAACTATTCGAATACCACCGACTGGGAAGCGGAACTGGCCGTCATCATTGGCCGGACCGGGCGCAACATCCCGGAAGAACAGGCGATGGATTACGTGTTCGGCTACGCGCCCTTCAACGACACGACGGTGCGCGAAGCCCAGCAGAAGCTGCACGGCGGCCAGTGGTTCAAAGGCAAGAGCCTGGACGGGCACGGACCGATGGGGCCATGGATCGTCACCGCGGCCGGCGTCAAACTCGACGACCTGCGCGTGATCTGCCGGATCAACGGCGTCGAAAAGCAGAACGCCAGTTATAAACAGATGTATTTCAAGATCCCGCGCATCATCGCCGAGCTCTCGCGCGGCCTGACGCTCGAGGCGGGAGACATCATCGCCACCGGCACGCCATCGGGCGTGGGCTTTGCGCGCAAGCCGCCGGAGTTCCTGAAAGACGGGGACGTCATCGAGACCGAGATCACGGGGCTGGGCGTGATGCGCAATACGATCCGGGCCGAAGCCTGAAACGACTGACAAGACGGCTGGGGCACCTCCGATAAATAACCAGTAGCCGAAACGATGGATTATTTCGTTGGACTGTTCCTGGCCGTCGCGGTGTGTGGCGCGGCCAGTCTTGCCGGCTTTGACCGCGAGCGCGTCTTTTACCCGACGATGCTCATTGTGATCGCGACCTACTATGTCCTGTTCGCGGTCATCGGAGGGAACACCCACGCCTTGCTGCTGGAAGCGCTGGTTGCCGCCGCCTTCCTGGGCGCGGCAGTCGCCGGATTCAGGTCGACTCTCTGGATCGTTGTCGTGGCCCTGGCCGCCCACGGCGTGTTCGACTTCGTGCATCACCATGCTGTTCGAAACGATGGCGTTCCGGCCGGGTGGCCGGCGTTCTGCCTGGTATTCGACCTTGTCGCGGCGGTTTTTTCAGGAACGATTCTCGTCAGGCGCCCGGGCTTTGCCGTCCAGGCCAGGCATTGACGCAGGCGTGGATGGGAGCGATGCGGCCGGGAAATGAGGCGGGGGCCGGCCTCGACCGGCCACGCTGCGGGTGCCGCAGCGGTGGAAGCTGGGCGCAGCAAGGCCGGGGCAGCTTGTTACAGCTGCGCCGTCCAGTCCCCGCTCTTGCCCCCGTGCTTTTCCAGCACCCGCACATTCGTCATCACCATCCCCCGATCCACGGCCTTGCACATGTCGTAAATCGTCAATAGCCCCACCTGCACGGCCGTGAGCGCTTCCATTTCGACCCCGGTCTTGCCGTGCAGCTCGACCTGCGCGCGGCAGTGCACGCTATTACTCGCCGCATCGATCTCGAAATCGACCGCCACGCGGGTAATCGCCAGCGGGTGGCACAGCGGAATCAGGTCGCTGGTGCGCTTGGCGCCCATGATGGCGGCGATGCGGGCGATGCCGAGCACGTCGCCCTTTTTGGCGGTGCCGGACTGGATCAGCGCCAGGGTCTCCGGTTTCATGCGGATGCTGCCGGCGGCAACGGCGACGCGGTGCGTCTCGTTCTTGGCGCCGACGTCGACCATGTGGGCCTGGCCGGTGGCGTCGAAGTGGGTCAGTTCGTGGGTCAGCCCGTCAGGGCCTGGCGTCGGATCGGATGGGGGCATGGGTGTCGGTATGCTTGGGTAAGAAAGTGTTTCAGGGTGCGGCAAGGCGCCTGCGGATGGGGTTATCATAGCATCGTGAACTTGAGATCCCATCCCGCGCTGCCGTCCCTTCGTCCCCGCTGGCGCCGGTCGCTGGCCGCATTGTTCGTGTCCGCCGCGGCCGGGTTCGCGCCTGCCATGGCGCCCGCCCAATCGTTCAACAGTACGTCGATTGCGGCGCGCCTGCCGACGCTCGGCGACGCCGCGCGCGAGGACCTGTCGCCGGTCGTCGAGCGCAAGCTCGGCGAAGCGATCATGCGCGAGGTGCGGCGCGACCGCGATTACCTCGACGACGACGCGATCGCCGAATACCTGAACAATTTCGGCGGCGCCCTGGTCGATGCGGCACCGGGGGCGCGCGGCGAAACGAATGCCGACTTTTATTTCTTTGCGCTGCGCGACGGGTCGATCAACGCCTTTGCGCTGCCGGGCGGCTTCATCGGCGTCCACTCGGGCCTGCTGCTCGCGGCCCAGACCGAGTCGGAACTGGCCTCGGTGTTGTCGCACGAGATCGGCCACGTGGTGCAGCGCCACATCGCCCGCATGCTCGGCCAGCAGCGCCAGGATGCGCTGTTGCCGATCGCCGCGCTGATCCTGGCGGCGCTGGCGGCCAGGGCCAGTCCGGACGCGGCCATGGGCGTGGTCATGGGCGGCCAGGGCCTGGCCGTGCAGCGCCAGCTCAATTTCAGCCGCGATGCCGAGCGCGAGGCCGACCGCGTCGGCTTCCAGATCATGGGCGAAGGCGGCTACGATACCTCGGGCATGGTGGCCTTCTTCAAGCGCCTGCAAAGCGCGAGCAAGGTGTATGGAGAAATCCCGGCCTTCCTCAGCAGCCACCCGATGACCAGCGAGCGGATCGTCGACATCCAGGCGCGCATCAAGGAAACGCCGTACCGGCAACGTCCCGACACCATCGAATTTCATCTCGCCAAGGCGCGCGCCCGGGTGCTGCAGGATTCAAGCACGACCGGGCGCCGCGATACGCGCGCCGCCTTGCTGGCGCAGCTGGCCGAGCAGCACCGCCAGCAGCAGGTCTCCGCGCAATACGGCCTGGCTTTCCTGTCGCTCAAGGAGGGTGACCTGGCCGGTGCGCGCAGCTGGTACGACAAGGCGCGCGCGACCCTGAAGCCGAAGGAGGGAGCGTTTTCCGCCGCGCCGGCGAGCGACGGCGGCGCCATGTTTGCCGTGCTCGACCTGGAAATCAAGCTGGCGCCGGGGCAGCCGAAAGAGGTCGCCCAGCAGGCCTTGAAGGATGCGGAGCAGGCGAGCTACCGTTTTCCCCTGTCGCGCGCGCTGGCCCGCCAATATGCCGATGCGATGATCAATGCCGGCAAGCTGGACGACGCGACGCACTACCTGCGCGACCAGGTGCGGCTGTACCGCGAGGACCCGAAGCTGTACGACCTGCTGGCCAGGGCGTATTCGAGCCAGGGCAAGATCGCGCTGCAGCACATGGCGCTGGCCGAATCCTATGTGCTGGCCGGGGCGCTGCCGGCGGCCGTCGACCAGCTGAATTTCGCGCGCAAGGCGAGCGATGTGTCGTTCTACGACCAGTCCGTGATCGATGCGCGCGAGCGCGAGATCAAAGCGCGCGAGAAAGAAGAAAAAGAAGAAGAGAAGGGCAGGTAGGATCGTCGTTCAGGCCAGCCGTTCGACGGCGGCGTGCCTGGGCGTCGCATTTTCGTGGAACAGGTCGGCCAGGTACTCGGCGAGTTCGTGTTCCGCGATATCGGCCGGGACGATGAAATCGGCGGGCCTCCGCTTGCCGTCCGCGCCAGGATAAAACGCCTGCCATCGGCCAGCCACGCGGGCGACGACGACGGGCATGCCGAATACCTTGAAGCGGTGCCCGTCCATGTTCAGGCCGGCGGCGTCGGCACGGGCACGAAGCCGAAGCGCTGCGCCAGCGTGGCGCGCTCGACGCGTTCGACCGGCACCGATGCGCCGCGCCAGCGCAGGGTCAAGGTGCCCGTACCGCCGTCCAGCCAGCGTATCAGCGCCTCGTCGCCGGCCGGCTTGCCGTCCAGTTCCAGCGCTTCAAACAATTGCCCCATATCCCGGTCGTCGACCTGGGCGAGGATGTCTCCCGCCTGCACGATCGCCACGCCCACTTCGGTCAGGTACAGGCGCGCGATCTTGTCCAGCGCGGCGCCGGTCTGCAGTACCAGTCCCTGGACGGGGTCGGTGCGGGCGATATACGGCGTCGCTTCCAGGTTCACGTACACGCGCTGCGGACCGTTCTGGAAATACCAGCGGCCGGTGTCGTCGTGCCCATAATTGCGGTTGATGAAGCCGACCAGCGCGGCACTGTTCACTTTATCGCCGGGCGCATGGGCCTGCTGGGCCGCTTCGTCGCGCATGCGCCAGTTGCCGCGCGCATCGAGTGCGAGCCAGCCGTAGCAGTGCGGCACGTTCGGCCACTTGGCCATTGCTTGTTTTACGATGTCATCCATGGGCGTCAGCTTCGCATAGTTCGGCGCCGCTCGGCGCGCAGCAGGGTCCTGCAACGGCGTCGTCAAAAAAGGACAGGATGCGGCGCGGCAGCCAGTCGATCCGGCCCGGGAAGGGGCCGGCGGGGAAGCCGACATGGCCACCTTCGTCCGGGTACTCGAGCGTGACCGCCTGCGATGCCGAGGAAGGCAAATGTTCACCCGGCAGGAAGGGATCGTTGCGGGCATTCAGGACCAGGGTCGGCACGGTGATATCCATCAGCACATGGCGCGCGCTGGCGCGGTGCCAGTAGTCGTCGGTGTCGCGGTAGCCGTGCAGCGGGGCGGTGACGACGTTGTCGAAGGCGTACAGGTCGCGCGCGGCCAGCAGGGCGTCGCGGTCGAACAGGCCGGGAAACTGTTCCAGCTTGGCGAGGCATTTGGGTTTCAGGGTTTGCAGGAACATGCGCGTATAGAGCATGTTGAAACCCGAGGACAGGGCTTCTCCGCCGCGCGCCAGGTCGAGCGGGGCGGAAATGGCGGCCGCGGCCGAGACGAAACCCGCCGCGCTGCCGGATTCGCCGAGCCAGCGCAGCAGCGCATTGCCGCCGAGCGAAACACCGGCCGCAAACATGGGACCACCGGCGGGACCCGTGGCACGCGCACGCAGGCGCGCCATGATCCAGTCGATTTCAAGCGAGTCACCGGAGTGATAGAAGCGCGCCGTGCGGTTGGGTTCTCCCGAGCAGCCGCGGAAATGCGGCACCGCGCCCGACCAGCCGCGTTGGGCGAGCGCCGCCATCAGGCCGCGCGCGTAATGGCTGTTCGAGGAACCTTCCAGCCCGTGGAACAGCACGACCAGCGGCTTGCCGGGCTCGCCATCGACGAAATCGACGTCGACGAAATCCTCGCCCAGCAGCGGGTGGTGCACTTCCCAGCGCTCGCGCCGGTAAGCGACCGCCGGTTTGGCGACCAGCGTGGCCGGATAGATGGTTTGCAGGTGGCCGCCGGGCAGCCACCTTGGGGCGCGGTAAGTCATGGTCGCGCCCTCATCCGATCAGTGGTGCTTGAAGGCCACGCCCGGGGCCAGGCGGTAGCGGGTGCCGCAGTACGGGCACTTGGCTTCGCCGTCATGGTCGAAATCCAGGAAGACGCGCGGGTGCGACGACCACAGCGGCATGGCCGGGTTCGGGCAGTGGGCAGGCAGGTCCTTGGCCTCGAGTTCCACCACAGGCATCGTCTTGTCAGTCATTCAGGTTCTCCGTCACGCAAAGTTGGGCAAAGACAGGATTTTAACGGATTCAGGCGATGGGCCGGAATGATCGGTAGAATGGCGGATTGATCACAGTGCGGCTGGCCAGGTCTGGTCGTATCGATTCGCTGACTGGCGGACGCGTTGCGAGCGACAAGTTACCGATATCGACTGCCGGTCGAGTACGTACCGCGTGGGCATGAATGCCCACCCTACAAATTCATTCGTCGCTTCATGTCTTTCCCTTCTCGCTCCGCTAATGCATCTCCCCTTGTAGTCTGTTGCAGGAAGGCGACATGAACGCGCCTGAACCTGTCCAGCACCTCGCTCCCGGCGCCGAGCAGCACAATCCCGAACTCTGGCAGGAGGGCTTGCGCACCGGTTTGCCGACCCTGTTCGGTATTGCCGCCTGGGGCATGGTGGTGGGCATCGCGATGGTCAAAACGGGCCTGACCGCGCTCCAGGCTACTGGTATGACACTGCTTGTGTACGCTGGTTCCGCCCAGTTGGCGGCGCTGCCGCTGATCGTGGCACATGCGCCGGTCTGGGTCGTGTTTGCCACCGGCCTGGTAGTGAACCTGCGCTTCGTCATTTTTTCCGCCTTGCTCGGGCCCCATTTCACGCACCTGCCCTGGCGCCAGCGCCTGTTCTACGGCTACATCTCCGGCGACTTGACGGTGGCCCTGTTCCTGCAGCGCTTCCCGACCGCGGCCGCCATTCCCGGCAAGCTGTCTTACCTGCAAGGCCTGATGCTCCCGAACTGGCTGTCCTGGCAGGCCGGCTCGCTGATCGGCATCTTCCTCGGCAGCGCCGTTCCGACCGCCTGGGGGCTCGGCTTTGCCGGCACGCTGGCGATCCTCTGCGTCACGGTGCCGCTGATCGTCAACAGTGCGGCCCTGTGCGGGGTGCTGGTGGCGGGCGCGGTGTCGGTGGCGGCCTACGGCTTTCCTTACAAGCTAGGCCTGCTGGTGGCGGTGGTCGTCGGCATGCTGGCCGCGCTGGCGGCCGAGTCCGTGATCGAGAAACGAAAGGGCCGCCATGGCTGATTGGGAAATCTGGGCGATCATCGCCGTACTGTCGCTGTCGACGGCGCTCACGCGCTGCGGCTTCTGGCTGGTCGGGCACCGGGTGACGATCCCGCCGCGGGTGCAGGGCATGTTGCGCTATGCACCGGCCTGCGCGCTGGCGGCCATCATCGGGCCCGACTTGCTGGTCGATGGCGCCGGCAAGGTCCAGCTGGCGCTGGGCAATGCGAAGCTGCTGGCGGGGATCGCGTCGATCGGTTTCTACCTGTGGCGGCGGAACATGCTGCAGACCATCGTATTCGGGATGCTTGCGTTCACACTGTTGCGAATCACACACGTTTTCGCTGCCATTCCCTAAGGTAGAATAGCGTTCTTTCACTATTTCACTGTTGAGCCGACATGGATGCCGTTCTGAGTTTCACCCGCTTGCAAGACCTGATCGACCGCGACGCGCTGAACAACAAGCGCGTCTTCATCCGTGCCGACCTGAACGTGCCGCAGGATGACCAGGGCAATATCACCGAAGACACCCGCATCCGTGCCTCGATCCCCGCGATCCAGGCGGCCGTCAAGGCTGGTGCCGCCGTCATGGTGACTTCGCACCTGGGCCGTCCGACCGAGGGCGAATTCAAGCCGGAAGACACGCTCGCGCCGGTCGCCCAGCGCCTCTCCGAGCTGCTCGGCCAGCCGGTCGAACTGAAACAGAACTGGGTCGATGGCGTCGAGGTCGCCCCGGGCCAGGTCGTGCTGCTCGAAAACTGCCGCGTCAACAAGGGCGAAAAGAAAAATTCCGACGAGCTGGCCCAGAAGATGGCCAAGCTCTGCGACGTGTACGTGAACGATGCCTTCGGCACCGCCCACCGCGCCGAAGCGACGACCCATGGCATCGCGAAGTTCGCGCCCGTCGTCTGCGCCGGCCCGCTGCTGGCCGCCGAACTCGATGCATTGGGTAAAGCCCTGGGCCAGCCGGCGCGTCCGCTGCTGGCGATCGTCGCCGGCTCGAAAGTGTCGAGCAAGCTGTCGATCCTGCAAAGCCTGGCCGGTAAAGTGGATAACCTGATCGTCGGCGGCGGCATCGCCAACACCTTCATGAAGGCCGTCGGCCTGAACATCGGCAAGTCGCTGGTCGAGAACGACCTGGTCAATGAGGCGAAACAGATCATCGACATGATGAGCGCGCGCGGCGCCTCGGTGCCGATCCCGGTCGACGTCGTCTGCGCGAAAGAGTTCTCGCCAACGGCCGCTGCGACCGTCAAGGACGTGGCGGATGTGAGCGACGACGACATGATCCTCGACATCGGCCCGAAGACGGCGACCATGCTGGCCGAACAGGTCGCCAAGGCAGGGACGATCGTCTGGAACGGCCCGGTCGGCGTGTTCGAATTCGACCAGTTCGCCGAAGGCACGAAGACGCTCGCCATGGCCATCGCCGACTCGAAAGGCTTCTCGATCGCCGGCGGTGGCGATACCCTGGCAGCAATCGCCAAGTACAACATCGGCGACAAGATCGGCTACATTTCCACCGGTGGCGGTGCCTTCCTCGAGTTCCTGGAAGGTAAAACCCTGCCGGCGGTCGATATCCTCCTGCAGCGCAGCAAGCAGTAAAAATCGGCGCAGCCTCGGGCTGCGCTTTGCTTTTTAAATGGAAGGACAGCTCATGTACCGTGGCACCAAGATCGTCGCTACCATCGGACCGGCCTCGACCGACTTCGACATCCTCGTCAAAATGATCCGCGCCGGCGTCGACGTCGTGCGCCTGAATTTTTCCCACGGCAAGGCGCAGGACCATATCGACCGCGCCGCCCTGGTGCGCAGCGCGGCCGCGGAATGCGGGCGCGAAGTGGCGATCATGGCCGACATGCAGGGACCGAAAATCCGCGTCGGCAAGTTCGAGAGCGGCAAGGTCGAGCTGGCCAAGGGCGACAAATTCGTGCTCGACGCGAAATGGGGAGACAACGGCGAGCTGGGCAACCAGGAACGCGTCGGCCTCGATTACAAGGCGCTGCCGCGCGACGTGCGTCCGGGCGACAAGCTGCTGCTCAACGACGGCCTGATCGTGCTGGTCGTCGACAGGGTGGCCGGCCACGAAATCTGCACCACCGTGAAAGTGGGCGGCGAGCTGTCGAACAACAAGGGCATCAACCGCGAAGGCGGCGGCCTGACCGCGCCGGCCTTGACGGCGAAAGACATGGAAGACATCAAGACCGCGATGAGCTTCCAGGCCGATTACCTGGCGATCTCGTTCCCGAAGAGCGCGACCGACATGGAAATGGCGCGCCAGCTGGCGAATATCGCCGGCGAGCCTTTCCACCACAAGCCGCTGATGATCGCCAAGATCGAGCGCGCCGAAGCCATTCCCGTGCTGCAGGAAATCCTCGACGCTTCCGACGGCATCATGGTTGCGCGCGGCGATCTCGCCGTGGAAGTCGGCAATGCCGCCGTGCCGGCCCTGCAAAAGCGCATGATCCGCATGGCACGCGCCTCGAATAAACTGGCGATTACCGCGACCCAGATGATGGAGTCGATGATCGTCAACGCCGTGCCGACCCGCGCCGAAGTGTCGGACGTGGCGAACGCCGTGCTGGACGGCACCGACGCCGTGATGACCTCGGCCGAAACTGCCTCGGGCAAGTACCCGATCGAAACCGTCGAGATGATGGCGGCCGTCTGCGCCGAAGCGGAACAATCCGAATACAACAAGCTCGACGCCGACTTCCTGAACGTGGAATTCACCCGCATCGACCAGTCGATCGCCTACGCCACGCTGTTCACCGCGCACCACCTGGAAGTGAAGGCCATCGTCGCGCTGACCGAGTCGGGCTCGACGGCCCTGTGGATGAGCCGGCATAGCATCGACACCCCGATTTTTGCGTTGACCCCGTCACAAACGACGCAGCGCAAGGCCTCGCTGTACCGGAACGTGCGAGCATTCCCCCTGCAGCAGGAAGGCGGCAGCCACGCCGTGCTGCGCAAGGCGGAAGAGCTCCTGATGAAGGAAGGCATGGTGCGCCCTGGCGACACCATCGTCGTCACCTGGGGCTCGCCGATGGGCGAGGCAGGCGGCACCAACGCCCTCAAGATCGTGCGCGTCGGCGAGACCTATAAGGATTAAAAGAATAAAAGGCGGCTTCGCGTTGTCGAAGTTCCTGAAACGGTTTTTTTATTTTGGAGTACTACCATGGCACTCGTATCTCTGCGTCAACTGCTGGACCATGCTGCTGAAAACGGCTATGGCCTGCCGGCATTCAACGTCAACAACCTGGAGCAGGTGCAGGCCATCATGGCCGCGGCCGACGCGACCAACAGCCCGGTCATCATGCAAGCCTCGGCCGGCGCTCGCAAATACGCAGGCGAAGCCTTCCTGCGCCACCTGATCGACGCCGCCGTCGAAGCCTACCCGCACATCCCGGTCGTCATGCACCAGGACCACGGCCAGTCGCCGGCGGTCTGCATGGCCGCGATCCGTTCGGGCTTCAGCTCGGTGATGATGGACGGTTCGCTGGAAGCCGACGGCAAGAGCGTCGCTTCGTATGACTACAACGTCGAAGTGTCGAAAGAAGTCGTGAAATTCGCGCACTCGATCGGCGTGACCGTCGAAGCCGAACTGGGCGTGCTCGGTTCGCTCGAGACGATGATGGGCGACAAGGAAGACGGCCACGGCGCCGACGGCGCCATGACCCGCGAGCAGCTGCTGACCGACGTCGCGCAAGCCGCCGACTTCGTCGCGAAAACCCAGTGCGACGCGCTGGCCATCGCGATCGGCACCTCGCACGGCGCCTACAAATTTACGCGCAAGCCGACCGGCGACATCCTGGCGATCGATCGCATCAAGGAAATCCACGCGCGCATCCCGAACACCCACCTGGTGATGCACGGTTCGTCGTCGGTGCCGCAAGAGCTGCTGGCGATCATCCGCGAATTCGGCGGCGACATGAAGGAAACCTATGGTGTCCCGGTCGAAGAAATCCAGGAAGGCATCAAGCACGGCGTTCGCAAGATCAACATCGACACCGACATCCGCCTGGCGATGACGGCCGCGATCCGCAAATACCTGTTCCAGAACCCAGGTAAATTCGATCCGCGCGACTATTTGAAGCCTGCGCGCGAAGCGGCAACCGAGATCTGCAAGGCGCGTTACCTGTCCTTCGGCTGCGAAGGCATGGCTGCGAAGATCAAGCCGATCCCGCTGGAAAAAATGGCCGAGCGTTACAAGGCCGGCGAGCTCGCGCAAGTCGTCAAGTAATATACTGTTTGGAACGGGCTGCTGCGGCAGCCCGTGTCTCTTGTCGGCGGCCTCACCGTCGAGTCCGTTTAGTTTGTTTCTCTGATAGCCCTCCCATGAACAGCCTCTACCAAACCACGATCAAGTCCCTGCCACTGCTGGGCGTCGGCAAAGTGCGCGACAATTACGCCGTCGGCGACGACAAGATCCTGATCGTCACCACCGACCGCCTGTCCGCTTTTGACGTCGTCATGAACGAACCGATCCCGGGCAAGGGCATGGTGCTCAACCAGATGAGCGATTTCTGGTTCGAGAAGCTCGGCCACATCGTGCCGAACCACCTGACCGGCGTGGCGCCGGAAAGCGTCGTGGCGCCCGACGAAGTCGAGCAGGTGCGCGGCCGCGCGGTCGTTGCCAAGCGCCTGAAACCGATCATGGTCGAAGCCGTCGTGCGCGGCTACATCATCGGTTCCGGCTGGAAGGACTATCAGGAAAGCGGATCGATTTGCGGCATCGAATTGCCGCCAGGCCTGCGCCAGGCCGAAAAGCTGCCGCAGCCTATCTTTACCCCGGCTGCAAAGGCCGACCTCGGCGAGCACGACGAGAACATCTCGTTTGCCGACATGGAGTCGCGCATCGGTCCTGAACTCGCCGCGAAAATGCGCGACGTGTCGATCGCCCTGTACACGGCCGCTTCGGAATACGCGGCCACCAGGGGCATCATCATCGCCGACACCAAGTTCGAATTCGGACTCGACGACAATGGCGTGATGCACCTGATGGACGAAGTGCTGACCGCCGATTCCTCGCGCTTCTGGCCGGCGGACTCGTACGCGCCGGGCATGTCGCCGCCGTCGTTCGACAAGCAGTTCGTGCGCGACTACCTGGAAACGCTCACCGAGTGGAAGAAGACCGCGCCGGCGCCGGCGCTGCCGGAAGATGTCATCAACAAAACCCAGGCCAAGTACTTCGAAGCCATCGAACGCCTGACCGGCGAAAAGCTGAAGGCCTGACGAGATGACGACTGAAGCAAATGCCGCAAAGGCGCCGCTGGTCGGCGTCGTGATGGGTTCCTCGTCGGACTGGGACGTCATGAAACATGCCGTCGACGTCCTGAAACAGTTCGGCGTGCCCTTCGAGGCGCAGGTGATTTCGGCGCACCGCATGCCGGACGAGATGTTCCGCTATGCCGAGACCGCACGCAGCCGCGGCCTGCGCGCGATCATCGCCGGCGCCGGGGGCGCAGCCCACCTGCCGGGCATGATCGCCGCGAAAACGATCGTGCCGGTGTTAGGGGTGCCGGTGCCTTCAAAGTATCTGCGCGGCGAGGATTCGCTGCTGTCGATCGTGCAGATGCCGAAAGGCGTGCCGGTGTGCACGTTTGCCATTGGCGAAGCCGGCGCCGCGAACGCCGCGCTCACCGCGGTGGCGCTGCTGGCCGCGAATGACGATGCCCTTGCCGCCCAACTGGAACAGTATCGCCTGGACCAGACCGCCGCCGCCAAGGCGATGACCTTACCTGTCTGAGCGTTGTGAGTCATTCCATGAGTAATCCGCAGTATCCCGCTTTCCTCCCGAGCGCCCATCCCCCGACCTGGCTCGGCGTGATGGGCGGCGGCCAGCTCGGCCGCATGTTCGCCCACGCCGCCCAGGCGATGGGCTACAAGGTGGCCGTGCTCGAGCCGGCCGAAGACTGCCCCGCCGGGCAAGTGGCCGAGCGCCTGATCAATGCGGCCTACACCGACAGCATTGCCCTGGGCCAGTTGTCGGCCTTGTGCGCCGCCGTCACGACCGAGTTCGAAAACGTGCCGGCCGACAGCATGAACTTGCTGGCGCATGGCAGTTTCGTCGCGCCTGCAGGCAGTTGCGTCTCGATTGCCCAGGACCGGGTGCTGGAGAAACGTTTCTTTGTCGATTGCGCGGCGCGCTCCGGCGTGATGCCGGCGCCGCACAAGGTGATTGCCACGAGCGAGGACATCGACGACGTCAAGGACGAGCTGCTGCCCGGCATCCTGAAAACCGTGCGCATGGGTTATGACGGCAAGGGGCAGGTGCGCGTCAACACCCGCGAGGACGTGCGCGCGGCGTTTGAATCGATGCAGGGCGTGACTTGCCTGCTCGAGAAAATGCTGCCGCTGGCCTACGAGGTGTCGGTGCTGACGGCGCGCGGTGCGGATGGCGAATCGGTCGTCTATCCGATCGCCGAGAACGTGCACCGCGACGGTATCCTGTTCACTACCACCGTGCCCGGGCCGAACGTCACGCCCGAGTGCGCAAAGCGGGCCCAGGATGCGGCGCGTGCCATCGTTGCCGAGCTCGGTTATGTCGGCGTGCTGTGCATCGAGTTCTTCGTGTTGACGGACGGCTCGCTGGTCGTCAACGAGATGGCGCCACGCCCGCACAACAGCGGGCACTACACGATCGACGCCTGCGTCACCAGCCAGTTCGCGCAGCAGGTGCGGGCGATGGCACGGCTGCCGCTGGGCGACGTGCGCCAGCATTCGCCGGCCGTGATGCTCAACATTCTGGGCGACGTCTGGTTCGATGGTGACACCATGCGTGAACCCGCCTGGGACCGCGTGCTGGCGCTGCCGGGCGCCTTTTTGCACCTGTACGGCAAGGACGATCCGCGCCGCGGGAGAAAAATGGGCCACGTGAGCTTCGTCGCGCCAACGCTCGAATCGGCGCAGGAACAATTGCTTGCTGCCTGCGCCATCCTGGGAATCGCGCCGTGAGCGAGATGGAATTCGATCCGGCCGCCATCGCGACGGCCGCGCGTGCGCTGGAGGCGGGGCAACTCGTCGCCTTTCCGACCGAGACCGTCTACGGCCTCGGGGCGGATGCCGAAAATCCGGCCGCGGTCGCCGCCATCTACGCCGCCAAGGGCCGGCCGCAAGACCACCCCGTGATCGTGCACCTGGCGCCGGAAGCGGACATGGCGCACTGGGCCTGTGAGATTCCGCCGGAAGCGCATGCACTGGCCGGGGCTTTCTGGCCCGGTCCGCTGACGATGATTTTGAAGCGCGCGCCGAACATTCCGGATGCGGTCAGCGGCGGCCAGGATACGGTCGGGCTGCGTTGCCCCTCGCATCCGGTGGCGATCGCGCTGTTGCGTGCGTTTAAAGGCGGGCAGGGAGGCATCGCGGCGCCTTCGGCGAATAAATTCGGCCACGTCAGCCCGACGCTGGCCCAGCACGTGCGCGACGAATTCGGCGCCGACGGCACAGTGGCCATGGTGCTCGATGGCGGCGCCTCGCAGGTGGGCATCGAGTCGACCATCGTCGACCTGTCGCGCCTGGCGACGCACGGGCCGGTGCTGCTGCGTCCGGGGCATGTGAGCGCGGAGGCAATTGCCGCCGTGATCGACCTGGTGCCAGGCGCGCCCGATGTGGCGGCACCGCGCGCCTCGGGCACGCTGGAGTCGCATTACGCGCCGCACACGCCGGTGGCGATGCAGGACACGGCGACGCTGGCGCAGACGCTGGCGCGCATGGTCGATGGCGGACGCAAGGCTGCGCTCATTCACTATTCGGATTTGCCGGCCGCGCACGCCGCTATCCGCCTGCCGGCCACGCCGGAAGGCTTCGCGCATGCCCTGTACGCGGCGCTGCGCGCAATGGACGGGCAGGGCGCCGACCTGATCCTGGTCGAGGCGCCGCCGCAAGACGGCGCCTGGCTCGGCGTCAACGACCGCCTGCGCCGCGCGGCGCATGGGTCGACCGGCATCGTGCATGGTTTATTGAACCGCGACGCGGGAGTGTAAGACCCGTAGGGTGCGCCTCGGCGGCCCCGCGGTCTCCCGCCCACGCGTTCAAGCGGCGCTAGCGCGGCCGCGACATCGTTCCATCGTTGTTCGATACCCCGGTCGTAGAGAGCGGCGTGTCCCGTATCACCACGACACCTCGGCGCATGCCATGGCTCACCGCGTGGGCGGGACTGCGGGACCACCCAGGCCCACCCTACAGGTTTACCCCACCGTTGCATTTCCGTCTCCTGTTACCTTTGGAGATATTACCTCCAGAAATGCTTGTTATAATCGCCAAACCTTGCCAGGCCTTCCGCCCGTGTGGTCTTTGGTTGACACCATGACAAGCAATATTCCTATACAAGCGGAAAGAACACTGGCATATTAGTTTGAGACACGAATAGCACGCTCGTTCGTTTCAAAGAAAAATATCTCATTCCTTTTAGGAGACACAATGCGTCAAATGAATTTCGCGCTCGCGCTGCTGACTGCAGCTGCGCTGGCTGCATGCGGCGGCACCGGTAGCAGTGGTGGCGATCAAACGCACAAGGTCGCGTTCACCCAGCAGGTAACGTTCGGCGACAGCCTGTCCGACGTCGGCACCTACAACGTTGGCGCAATCGCCGCCGCCGGCGGCGGCAAGTTCACCATCAATGGCAACAACACTTCCACCAACCCGGCGCTGACGGGCAAGAACTGGACCGAAGTGCTGGCCGCCGAACTGAACCTGCCGGCGCCATGCGCCGCCCAGACCGGCCTGAACGGTGCTGACAACGCCAGCCCGGCGGCCGACTTCAAGGTCGCCGTCGTCAACAACCTCAACTGCTTCAACTACGCACAGGGCGGCGCCCGCGTGAGCGATCCGACCGGCCCTGGCAACGCCGCCGTCAAACCGGAACTGGGTGAGCTGACCGTGCCGGTGAAGACGCAGATCGCGAACCACCTGGCCAACCCGAAAGTCAACGGCAAGTTCAGCGGCACCGAGCTGGTGACGGTGATGGCCGGCGGTAACGACGTCCTGATGCTGCTGGGCGGGCTGAACAATGCCGCGACGGCAGCGGGTAACGCGGAAGGCCAGAAAGCCTTTGCGACCTCGCTGGTTACCCAGCTGGCAGCTGGCGCCCCCGACCCCGCCGCCGCGGCAGGGGCAATCGGCCGGGCAGTCGCGATCGAGGCGGCCCGTGCCGGCAGCACGCCGACCACCATCGTCCAGGCCGCCGTCGGCGCCGCCTACGCGGCGGGCAATACCGCGGCAGCCTCGCCGGCCGTGTATGGCCCAATGGTGGCAACGGCCCAGGCCGCGGCGGGAACCGCGGGTACCGCCGCCGGCCTCCAGTTCGCTGCGACCGAAGGTCCAAAGCTGGTTGGCGTGATGGCCGGGTACGGTGCCGAACTGGCCAAGCTGGTCAAGGAGGAGATCGTTGCCAAGGGCGCCAACTACGTCGTCGTCAACAACCTGCCTGACGTTGCCAGCACCCCGTCCGGCAAGGCACAGTCCGCGTCGACCCAGAAGCTGATCGGCGCGATGGTCGATGCCTTCAACGCACAGCTGAAGGCCGGCCTCGGCAACGATCCGAAAATTGCCTACGTCGACCTGTTCTCGGTCAGCCACGATCAGGTGATCAACCCGGCCATCTACGGCCTGACCAACACCACGCAGAAGGCCTGCACGACCGAATCGTCGCTGACCTGCACCATCAAGACCCTGTCGGCGCCGGACGTGAGCCACTACATGTTCGCCGACGACATCCACCCGACTCCGTACGAGTACTGGCTGGTCACGCGCTATGTCTTGAAAGACATGGCTGTCAAAGGCTGGCTGTAATCATTAAAGAAAAAGCCCAGTTGCACGGCCTGTGTGCAGGCGCGTGCAACTGGTCGTAAAAAAGAACTCAGGAGAAATGATGAAAGTACGTTTCAATAGCGTCGCCAAGACGCTGGTCGCCGCCGCCGCGCTGGCGTGCGCCGGGAGTGCCTCGGCCCAGTCGGCTGGCCAGTGGACCGCCAAATTCGGCTTCAACCAGCTGACCCCGAAAGTCGAGAGCGGCGATATCACCGCGCCGGCCCTGCCGTTCACCAAGGCCGACGTCAAGAGCGACATCCAGCCGGTGATCGTCGTTGCCTACGGCATCACCGACAACATCTCGGTCGAAGGCGCGCTCGGCACGCCATACAAGCACAAGATCATCGGCGCGGGCTCGATCGCCGGCACCGGCGAGCTGGGCACGGTCGAGGCGCTGCCGCCGACCCTGTTCGCGCAGTACCGCTTCTTTGCCCCGACCGCGACCTTCCGTCCGTTCGTCGGCATCGGCGCGACCTACGCCTACTTCATGAAGGCAACCGGTTCGGGCAAGCTGACGGCGCTCACCAATCCGGGCGGCCCGCCGACGACCTTCGACATCGACAACAAGTTCACCTACACGGCCCAGCTCGGCGTGGCGATGAACTTCAACGAGCGCTGGTTCGCCGACGTGACCGTCAACAAGAGCCGCGTGCGCACCGACGTGCACTTCTCGACCGGCCAGGACCAGCACATGAAGCTGGACCCGGTCGCCGTGGTGCTGGCGGTTGGCTACAAGTTTTAATTAGCGGCTAGTACGGCGCAACAGTAGAACCGGCGGGGCGCCAGCCCGGCCGGTTTTTTTTTATGCATTCGATGGGGAGTGCGGGTGGGGTGTGGGTGTTGCCTGTTCGGTTATCGGTACTTTGAAATCCGCGTGGGCATGCAGGCCACTAACGCCACAGGCAACAGCGCATCAACCGTCGCGCACGGTCCTAATGCAGGATCGACGCGTAGGCGGCGAAATGCTCGCCGCTCAGGGCGCGTTCGTATAAAAAACCCTGGTAGACGAAGCAGCCCGCCTGCGACAGCCATTCGCGCTGGCCTTGCGTTTCGACGCCCTCGGCGATCACCTGCAAACCGAGGCTGTCGCCCAGCGCGATGATCGAGCGTACGATCGAGGCGTCGTTGCTGTCGGTCAGCACGTCGCGCATGAAGGAATAATCGATTTTCAGCTGGTCCAGCGGCAGCTTGCGCAGGTAGGCCAGCGACGAGTAGCCGGTGCCGAAGTCGTCCAGCGAGAAGGTGATGCCCAGGCGCCGCAGCGTTTCCATCGTCTCCACGGTGTGCACGAAATCGGTGACCACCAGGGTTTCGGTCAGCTCGAATTTCAGGCCATGCGGATCGACGCCGGTGGCGGCCAGGATTTCCTGGGTCATGGCGACGAAATCCGGCTCGACGAACTGGCGCGCGCTGACGTTCACCGACAGCGACAGGTGCCTGGTTGCGGGATTCCGCTGCCAGGCCGCCAGTTCCAGGCAGGCCGTGCCCAGCACCCAGCGCCCGATATCGACGATCAGGCTGGTCTCCTCGGCCTGCTTGATGAATTCGGTGGGGTACAGGATCTCGCCGTTCGGCTGGCGCCAGCGCAGGAGCGCCTCGGCGCCGATCACGCGGCTGTCGCCATCGAGTTGCGGCTGGTAGTTCAGCATGAATTCGTGGTTGCGCAGCGCGCGCCGCAGGCCGCTTTCCAGTTCCGAGCGCGCGGTCCATTTTGCCTGCATCTCGGGGTCGAAGAAGCGGAAGGTGTTGCGCCCGGCGGCCTTGGCCTGGTACATCGCCGTGTCGGCCTGCTTCAGGGTCGACTCCAGCGTGTCGGTGGCGCCGTTGATCATCGTCACGCCGATGCTGGTCGATACCGAATACATGAAGTCGGCGAGCTGGAAGGGCGCGCGCATCGCGGCGACGACCTTGGCGGCCACCGTTTCGGCCTGGTGCGCGGCCGCTTCAAGCGCTTCTTCCTCGGGCTGGACCAGGATCACGAATTCGTCGCCGCCCAGGCGCGCCACCATGTCGGCTTCGCGCACGCTGTGCTCGAGGCGCCGGGCGACCGCCTGCAGCAGCATGTCGCCGGCCGCGTGGCCGTGGGTATCGTTGAGCGTTTTAAAATTGTCGAGGTCGAGGAACATCAGGGCCCCGAGCTTGCGCGAGCGCGCGCTCCCCAGCAGGGCGCGGCGCAGGTGGTCGTGCAGGCTGGCGCGGTTCGGCAACTCGGTGAGCGCGTCGAAATACGCGAGGCGGTGGATGCGTGCTTCGTTGCTCTTGCGCTCGCTGATGTCGGTGCTGATCACCAGGATCTTTTGCGGCACGCCGGAGGCCGGATCGGCCGGCACGACGGTCCAGCGCGTGTCGGCGTGGAAGGGGCTGCCGTCGCGCCGGTGCTGGTGCAATTCTCCCACCCATTCGCCTTCGTCGAGCGCGGTCATGTAGGCTTCGCTATAGGCCGCGTGGTCCTCGCACAGCAGGTCGGACATGCGCTGGCCCTCGGCTTCCTTCGCTTCCCAGCCGTAGAGTCGTTCGGCGCCCTTGTTCCAGTAGGTGATGCGCGAACTCATGTCCATCACGAAGATCGCGTCGCGCGCCTTGTCCAGCAGCGAGGCCTGCTCCAGCGCCAGCATGTCGGCGCGCCGCAGCACCGTGATGTCGGCCATGAAACCTTCGAGCGCTTCGACCTTGCCCTCTTCGTCGAACACGGCCGATCCCTGTTCCCAGGCCCAGCGCAGTTTGCCGGCGGCGGTCGTGATCCGGTAGCTCAGCTGGAAGGGGCGGCGTTCGCGGATCGCCGCATTCGTGTCGTCGGCGACCTTGGCGCGGTCGTCGGGATGGATCAGGCTGGCGTACGACATCGCGTCGTCGCCGGTGAAGGCCGAGGCGGGATAGCCGGTCAGCTTTTCGATCCCCGCGGAGAGAAAAACCATGGTCCAGCTGCTGTCGTTCAGGCAGCGATACACGACCCCTGGCAAATTGCTCAGCAATAAATCGAGCGACAGGGCCGAGGCGTCCTGGGATCGCAAATTCGTCGAGACTGGGTGGCCAGATGAGTGCATGTTCCGCGCGTTTGAGGTAGGTGGAACACCAGCAGAGACTTGCTTGATTTAAAACAGATGGTAACGCGAAACTTATGCCAATTCGTTATTGTTGCACTACTTTATTTCATATGTTGTCAGATGTGTACGGCGATTGCCGCCGTGTCGACAGCGTCTCGACGCGGCGGCCCGAAGCTCAGAACGCCGCAATACCTGTCTGCGCCCGGCCCAGGATCAGCGCGTGGATGTCGTGCGTACCTTCATAGGTGTTCACGACTTCCAGGTTGACCATGTGGCGGATGATGCCGAATTCGTCCGAGATGCCGTTACCGCCCAGCATGTCGCGCGCGGTGCGGGCGATGTCCAGCGACTTGCCGCAGGAATTGCGCTTCATCATCGAGGTGATTTCGACGGCGGCCGTGCCCTCGTCCTTCATGCGGCCCAGGCGCAGGCAGCCCTGCAAACCCAGCGTGATTTCGGTCTGCATGTCGGCCAGTTTTTTCTGCACCAGCTGGTTCGCGGCCAGCGGTTTGCCGAACTGTTGACGGTCCAGCGTGTACTGGCGCGCCGTGTGCCAGCAAGCCTCTGCCGCACCCAGCGCACCCCAGGCGATGCCGTAGCGGGCCGAGTTCAGGCAAGTAAACGGACCTTTCAGGCCACGCACGTCCGGGAAGGCGTTTTCTTCCGGACAGAACACATTGTCCATCACGATCTCGCCCGTGACCGAAGCGCGCAGGCCGAACTTGCCGTGAATCGCCGGCGCCGACAAACCTTTCCAGTCCTTCTCGAGCACGAAGCCGCGGATCGCGCCTTCGTCGTCCTTGGCCCAGACCACGAAGACGTCGGCCACCGGCGAATTGGTGATCCACATTTTGCTGCCGGTGAGGGAATAGCCGCCGTCGACCTTGCGCGCGCGCGTCACCATCGAACCCGGGTCGGAGCCGTGGTTTGGCTCGGTCAGGCCGAAGCAGCCGATCCATTCGCCGGTGGCCAGCTTCGGCAGGTATTTCTGCTTCGTCTCTTCGTTGCCGAACTCGTAGATCGGCACCATCACCAACGACGACTGCACACTCATCATCGAGCGGTAGCCGGAGTCGACACGCTCGACTTCACGCGCGATCAGCCCGTAGGCGACGTAGTTCAGGCCTGGCCCGCCGTACTGTTCGGGAATCGTCGGGCCCAGCAGGCCCAGCTCTCCCATTTCGCGGAAGATGGAATTGTCCATGCGCTCGTGGCGGAAGGCCTCGAGGATGCGCGGCTGCAGCTTGTCCTGGCAGTAGGCGCCGGCGGCGTCGCGGATCATGCGCTCGTCGTCGGTGAGCTGGCTGTTGAGCAGCAGCGGATCGTCCCAGTGGAAGGCGGCTTTGCGTGGCGAATCGGAAGGCTTCATGGAGGTCCTGGTCTCGGTCGGTTCTTGTCGAAAGGCGCAGCGTATTGAAGGCGCCGCGCCGGGGCCAGGCCATTATAAAAAGGAGATGCCAGGCACTCTTTTCAAACTGCGACAGCCATTTTCATATTTACTGTCCGGCCGGACCAGTACTGCCAAAACGTCCGCCATGAAACAGCAAGCCCGCCTGCGGCTGCACATTGCAATCCTCGACTTCGCCGACAAAGATCACGTGGTCGCCTTCCGGATAGCGGCTGCGGTTGTGGCATTCGAACCAGGCGGCGACGCCTTTCAGGATCGGCAGGCCGGTGCGCGAGAGTTCGTAGTCGACACCTTCGAAAGGATTGTCGGTGCGGCGCGAAAAGCGTAGCGCCAGGTCTTCCTGGCCGGCCGCGAGCACGTTGATGACGTAATGCGAGTTGCCGCTGAAGACGGGCATGCTGTTGGCACGCGCGCCGAGGCTCCACAGCACGAGCGGCGGATCGAGCGAGACGGAATTGAACGAACTGGCGGTCAGGCCGCGGAAGCTGCCGTCGGCGAGGCGCGTCGTGATCACGGTCACGCCGGTGGCGAATTGCGACAGCGCCTGGCGAAAATGCGCCGAGTCGAAACCGCGCTCGGCGGCGCGGGGGGAGCGTGTGTTCATTGGTACCTTGGAAAGTTGCACGCACATTATGCCACCGCCGACTGCAGGGCGGCGCTTGGCGCCCTCGCATGTGCCGCGGCGGGCGCACGATCTTCCCGCCTGCATCCCTGCATGAGATCCCGCTGTCGTTCCTGCCGGACGCCTGGCTTGCGCTGGCGCCGGAGATCGGGACAGGAGCGAGGCATGCGGCCGCCACCTGGCACGGGGAGTCTTCCTGTTTGCGGAATTCATATGGCTTCTTGAATTCCTATATCAAACTTTTGCATAGACCCCGGGGTGTGCCAAAACAATGAGGTGGGATTTATTCCGCCTGCAAAAGAAGGCCGTCGCAAGAGGTCGACATAATAAATCAGGAGTCAAATTTGACGTTAATTAAACGAAGAACGAAGGTGAGCAAAGGTTGCTTTGGAGATTGACGCTGATGTTATTCATAGTATAATTAAGAAAATAACAAGGGCTGTCCGCCTTGACTGCGGCGATGATCAAGCCGTCAAAATGCATCGCTTTTTTCGTGGTTGTGGCTTCGCATCCACTATATCTTCTTGCCCACGCTGCTACTGTCCACTTCGATGAAGAACCAGGAAGAATGATGGCGAGAGGTATATCCGAGCGGATGGCGAACGGAATTTCTTGAGAAATTTAATACATCGGATAGAAAAATAACAATTAAATCATTGTTGTAATGCGGTATTGAGAGAGGCGTGATGGAGATCCTGGAAAAATTATTGGCGGCAGACTCGAAAGATAAAATCATGAGCGTTCTCGCAGAGCGCTGCCACGAATTGGAATTCGATCACTTTATATACACGCCGTTAATTGCTGCGGGAAGGTCGGAAAGAGTATTCAAAGACGAGTCAAAAGTATTCGACGCTGAAGCTCTTATTGCTCAAAACACGCTTTTTACCTATCCCGATGCATGGGCGCGCCGCTATCAAGAAGCGCAACATCTACAAAACGACCCGATCATCGGACATATTTCCAGGAGTATGCTGCCGATATTTTGGGACGATGCCAGTCGCGCCGATCCAAAAAATATCGTTCTTGGTGAAGCGAAAGAGCATGGGCTCGGATACGGCGTGACGGTGTCGCTTTATGGTCACGGGGGACAACGCGCCGTCCTTAGCTTTGCGAGAGGCAATGAACCTCGAGATTCGCCGACACGGAAGGCAACCACGGCTGGCTTGGCCCAGCTAACGGCCAGTTATGTTCACGAAGCGCTTTGGAAGCTCGGAGACAATAAAAATAAGGTCCTGCTTGCACCACTTTCTGTTCGTGAAAAAGACTGCCTGCAGTGGGCCGCAGCGGGGAAAACATCCTGGGAAATTGCTCAAATATTGAAGATTTCGGAACGAACAGTCATTTTTCACCTGACTAATGCAGCCAGAAAGCTCTGCGCTACGAACCGCCGCCAGGCTGTTGTCCGGGCTTTGACCCTCCGACTCATCAATCCATAACCTGCAAGTTGTTATCGTAGCCGGCTCGCCAAAGGCATAAGCCTGGAGCGGCATTGGGCGTGTACCTTAAATAGAGTCAACACTTCCCCGGAGCGGCATTCTGTTACGGGACGGGGCATTGACAATAAAAAAGCCCCCGAAGGGGCGAATGCCGGTCACGTAAGCGACGCCCTTGCCACGTTCACGCGTTTTTCGTTGGCAGCCGCATCAAGGTAGGGTGGGCACGCCCACGCGTTACGACCACATGCTCTGCGTACGGCTGTGGCAAACAGCGCTAGCTCCATCAGCGTTGAATCGCAACCATGTAGTGTAGATAATTTGCATCATTAAAAGCATTAGCACTCGTCTGGATGACGATGGCGTACTTGCTGACACCGTTGCTGTTGAAGCGGAAGGCGCGGCCAGCGTAATGGCCTTTGTTTTTTGCATCGGCGGTGTTAATCAAAGCACCGGAATATTTCTCCGGGTTCAGCAGGTTGAATACTTCGTTTTTCGGGAACGTGTAATTTGCGGCGGACAACAACAGCGAACCATCAGCATTGAAGGTCAGGGTTTGTCCGGCAGCCTGTTTGATGATTCCGCAATCAATCAGGTCAAATGTTTTGCCATTCAGTTCATCGATTGCGCCGTCTTTCAGGCGCGTCAGTGAGCTCGAAACAAACACATGAGTGGCCTGATTATCGGTCTGGGCAGCCGCATTACAACCCATCAGGATATTTCCATTCAGGCGATAAGCACCTGAGGCGAACGGACCAGTCCAGGTAGCGCTTGCATAACCATCTTTAGTAGAAACAACTTCAGTTCCACCAAGAACCGGGAACTTGATCGAACCTTGTTTGCTTGTTGCATCGAAAGTGGCAGTCGCGCTCAGCGTAGTGGTAGCAAAACCCGCATCGCCCATCGCAGTATTGGTTGATTGATACTGAGTATATTGGATGGTACCGGTCGCTTCAGCAGATGGCGTTGTCGAACCCGTGCCTGGCGTAGTTGGTTGAGCAACCGGATCGGAGCCGCCATCACTACCGCCGCCACATGCGGTCAGGCCCGCGCAAATTGCGGCAACATAAAAATATCGCGTGAATTTTTTAGATTTGGCCATCACTGCTTTCCGTCCAGAGTTGAAATGGAAAAAATAATAACATGATCCGAAGTTCAGGATAACTGTAAGTTCTTACATTCCCGCATGTTTTAAAAATGGTTTGCCAATGGAGGATAAGGATCCAATAAAAATCTCCTGATGAATTGTTAGGTCGTGCTTTTATATTTCAGGATAAGTTTTGCTTGCCTATAGGCTGCCGCCAGACGGAAACAGTACAAATTCCCCCCGGATTTTCAAATCTGTCCTCCTGGTGCACGCGGTCATCCAAGCTTGTTTGCTTCGTTCTCCTACGGGCTGACGCATAGGCTGCGAACAAGAGCAGAATCGATTCTTTGTCCATCCAATCAGGTTATATTGTGTTCCTGGGCGAGGTGGGCTGAGAGGCGTTCGTCTTTCTTCATGCCGTTACCGCGCGAGAATTTTTCCCGTCAGCATCATGAAGATCGTATGCTGCTTTGGAAAAATCAGAGAACTTTTTGAGGAGAAAAATGGAAGCAGTACCCAACGAAAACAAGGGCTTACGTACGGAGACGGCTGTCATTGGCGGCGGGTGTTTCTGGTGCCTCGAAGCGGTGTACCTCGAGGTGCGCGGCGTGACGCGCGTCGAGTCGGGCTACATGGGCGGACACGTCGTGAACCCGACCTACGAACAGGTGTGCGGCGCCGGCACTGGCCACGCCGAGGTGGTGCGGCTCGAATTCGACCCGAGCGTCATCAGCTACCGCGACCTCCTGCAGATTTTCTTTACCATCCACGATCCGACCACGCCCGACCGCCAGGGCAATGACGTCGGACCGCAATACCGGTCGGTGGTCTTTTTCGAGAACGCCGCGCAAGAGGCGATTGCGCACCAGGTGATCGCGGAAATGGCCTCCGTCTGGGATGCGCCGATCGTGACGCAGTTGCTGCCGAGCGAGACCTGGTACAAGGCCGAGGAGTATCACCAGAATTACTATGCGCAGCATCCGATGCAGGGGTATTGCGCATTCGTGGTGGCGCCGAAGGTGGCGAAGTTCCGGAAGACGTTTACGCACTGGATGAAATAATCCGACGCGCTTGCGTTCGTGTGGGCACGGGGCGCCCACCCTACGAAAAACGGTGTCGCGACGGTGCAGGCGTGCGTTGAACGCGTGGGCGGCGCACCGGCCGCGTCGATGCGGCCGCCCGGGTCAAGCCGCCCACCCTACGGGTACATATATCTCCTCGACCAGGGGATTTGACCGGGGTCGTCTCCCGCTTTCGCGCCCACGATCTGATACAGGCTGATCCAGTCGTGCGCAAAGGCGTAGGCGCAGCCGGCGAGGTAGACGTGCCAGATGCGCAGGCGCCGGGCGTCGGTCAATTTGCCGATCGCCTCGAAGCGGCTCTCGAAATTCTCGGTCCAGAGTGCGCAGGTGCGGGCATAGTGGCGGCGCAGGTTTTCGATGTCGCGCACTTCCAGGCCGCCCTGCTGCATCGCCTTCACCACCGTCGACAGGTGCGCCAGCTCGCCGTGCGGGAATACATACTGGTCGATGAATTCGCCGCCGCCGTAGGGCGTTGCGCGGCCGGAGACGTCGGTGGTGGTGATCCCGTGGTTCATGACCACGCCGCCCGGCGCGAGCAGGCTGCCGATCTTCTCGAAGTACTCCGGCAAATGCTGCACGCCGACGTGCTCGAACATGCCGACGCTGGTGATGCGGTCGAACTGGCCGGCGAGGTCGCGATAGTCCTGCAGCCGGATCTCGACCAGTTCGCCGAGTCCCGCCTGCGCCACCCGCTCGCGCGCCAGCGCGACCTGGTTTTCCGAGAGGGTGATGCCGACCACGCGCGCGCCGAATTGCTGCGCCGCCCGGATCGCCAGCGCACCCCAGCCGCAGCCGATGTCGAGCAGGCTCTGGCCGGGTCGCAGGTCGATCTTGCGCAGGATGTGGTCGATTTTTTTCACCTGGGCTGCGGCCAGGTCCTCGCTGCCGGTTTCGAAATAGGCGCAGGAATACACCAGGTTCGGGTCGAGCCAGGCGGCGTAGAAATCGTTGGAGACGTCGTAGTGGTAGCGGATCGCCTCGGCATCCTTGCTGCGCGTGTGCGGCGAGAACAGGCGCAGGGGATTCGCGCGGCGTGCGGATTTGCCGTCGGCAGCGGCCAGTTCGCTGCCGATGCGGATCATGTCGGCGGCGCGCCCGTGGATCTCGAGCGCCCCTTCGACATAGGCGCGCCCCAGGTTGTACAGGGTGGGGGAGAGCAGGTAGCGCAAACCCGATGGTTTGGGTACCCGGATGGTGACGCGCGGCGGATCGGGCGAGAAATCGACATGCTCGCCGTTCCACAGTTCGACCCGCAAGGGCAGCGACAGTTTGCTGCGTAGGCCTGTGCTCCAGGCGCTGAGCTTCATTTCGGTGAACACGGTAGCCTCCGGCGGTTGGTACGCCGGCATGCCGCGCCGGCGCCGGACCCGCCGCGCCGGCATGCATCAGCCGATGGGACGGGTCCTCATGGTTGCAAACGCTGCCGTGCCCAGCTTCCGTCTTCCTGCCGCGCGTAGACGATGCGGTCATGGAAACGTGACCGACGCCCCTGCCAGAACTCGATGCGCTCGGGCACCAGGCGGAAACCGCCCCAATTGGACGGCCGCGCCGGCGCGTCGCCCGCTGTCGCGGCGACCGCTTCGTAGTTCCGTTCCAGGGCTGCGCGGTGTTCGATCGGCGCGCTCTGCTGGGAGGCGATCGCCGAGAGGCGGCTCTTCAACGGCCTGCTGTGGAAATACTTGTCGCTTTCTTCGGCCGAGGTCGTTTCGACCCGGCCTTCGATGCGAACCTGGCGTTCAAGCTCGCTCCAGAAGAATAGCAGGGCTGCATAAGGATTGGCGCGCAGTTCCTGCGCTTTCCGGCTGTCATAATTCGTGTACCAGGTGAAGCCGCGCGCGTCGAACTGCTTGACCAGCACGATGCGCGAGCTCGGCCGGCCATCGGCATCGACCGTCGCCACGTTCATCGCATTCGGCTCGTTCACCTCGGCTGTCAAGGCCTGCTCGAACCAGCGCGTGAACTGCTGCATCGGGTCGTCCAGCACCTCATCCTCGTTCAGGCTGGCCTGGCCATAATCCTTGCGCAGGCCGGCAACCGCATCGCCGACCGTTTGCGCTGCCGGCGCCGAGGCTGTCTCGCCGATGCCGCGGCGGCGCTGCATCGCCGTGCCCAGTTGTGCCATTTGTCCGGGAGAGAACAGGCGCAGCGCCATCGGCGCCATCGTGCTTTCCTCGCGCTCCATGTGCGAAGTGTAGCGCTGCACGAAACGCTGCACGCCAGACGCCGACAAGCTGCTGGCGCTTCCCGCCGCGATCGCGCCGAGCTGCTCGTGCAGGTCCTGCCAGAGCGCGTCCATCTCCTTGTGGTCCTGCAGGATCACGGGCGCCAGCGCCTGCAGCGTGGCGGCGTCTTCGCCTTGCGCCACGGCGCGCAGCATCGGGATCAGGTCTTGTTCCTCGTCGTCGTGGTGCAGGTGCGCCGCCTTCTCGAAATACTTCATCACGGCAGCGGCCGCCTGGCGCGCGGCTTCGTCGGCGCCGTGCTCGGGCAGGTGCGTGAGCAGGCGTTCGAGCGTGCCGAGCTGCTTGCGGATGCGGCCGTGGCAGTGCTTGAGCACGGCAATCGGCTGGTCGAAACCGGGCGCCGTATCAGGAAGGAAATCGTTCATGTGCGTATTTTTGACAGAGGAAAGTTTTTTGATTGACAGAGCGCTATTTTAGTGCGGACGCGAAAGATTGGTCCGGTAAAATGTCCGGATGAACCCGATCGACACCCCCTTCTCTTCGCCGGCACTGGATGACAACATTGCCGACATCGACTTTGCGCGCCGCTTCGGCGGCATTGGCCGCCTCTACGGCGAGCGTGCACTGGAACGTTTTAAAACGGCGCACGTTTGCGTGATCGGCGTGGGCGGCGTCGGCTCCTGGATCGTCGAGGCGCTGGCACGCAGCGCCGTCGGCCAGCTGACCCTGATCGATCTCGACAACGTGGCCGAATCGAACATCAACCGCCAGATCCAGGCGCTGACCGACACCATCGGCCAGCCGAAGATCGAGGCGCTGCGCGACCGTATCGCGCAGATCAATCCGTTTTGCAAGGTGACGCTGGTCGAGGATTTCATCGAGCCCGACAACATCACGCAGATGATCGGCGCGAACAAATTCGACTATGTCGTCGACGCCATCGACAGCGTCAAGGCGAAGGCGGCCCTGATCGCGTATTGCCGCGACCACGCGCTGCCTTTGGTGACCATCGGCGGCGCCGGCGGCCAGCTCGACCCGACCAAAATCGAAGTGCGCGACCTTGGCCGCACCGAGCAGGAACCGCTGCTGAAAAAGGTGCGCAAGTTGCTGCGCGCGCAGTATGGTTTTTCGCGCGGGGAAAAGCAGAAATACGGTATCGACGCCGTGTTCTCGATGGAGCCGCTGCGCTATCCCGAAGCCGAGGACGCCTGCGAAATCGGCTCGAACGTCAGCGGGTCCAGCGTCACCGGCCTGAACTGCGCCGGCTTCGGTTCAAGCATGGTCGTCACGGCCAGCTTCGGCATGATCGCTGCCGCCCACATCCTGCGCAAACTGGCCGAAGCGGCCGCTGACGCTGCCGATCCTGCGCATGGCGGCGAGGCTGGTTCGGCTGCCATCGAGCCGGAGTTCGCCGGCGCCTGAGCCATCGCTGTGCATCCCGGCCCGGGCTTGCTATCATGGGAGATCGATTGAAATCCTGTCATTGAAAGAGCCCACATGATGCGTCGTACCACTTTTGTTGCCTTGCTGCTCGCGGCCGCGTTTGCCAACACTTCCGCCAACGCCCAGCAGGGTAGCCAGCCAGCCAACGCGCCTGCCGCCGCCGGCCAGGCCGCCGCCACCGTGCGCCAGGAAGGCGTGCAGAGCGCCGCCGACCAGGCCGCCGCCGCCTCGCAGCAGGCCGCCGGCCAGGCTGCCGCCCCGACCGACACCAGCAGCGCCGCCCAGGCCGCCGCTGCCGCACAGGCGGCCCAGCCCGTGCCGCCCGCAGCATCGGGTCCCCAGCTCGAGATCGTCGACCGCGTGGTCGGCAAGGGGCGCGAAGCGACGCTCGGCAGCATGGTGCGCGTCAACTACACCGGCTGGTTCCACAAGCCATTATCCAGCACCGGCCGCGGCCGCAAATTCGATTCCTCGCTCGACGCCGGCCGCGATCCGCTGGAATTCCGCCTCGGCGCGGGCCAGGTCATCAAGGGTTGGGAGCAGGGCGTGGCCGGCATGAAGGTCGGCGGCAAGCGCACCCTGATCATTCCGAGCCAGCTCGCTTACGGCAAGCGCGGCGCCCCCGGGGGCTCGATTCCGCCGGACTCTGATCTCATTTTCGACGTGGAACTGCTGGGCGTGAAGTAACCCTCAATCACTGGCAAGGAGAACGGCAAATGCGTATCGCGAACGATGTCACCGAACTGATCGGCAACACCCCTCTCGTCAGGATCCGCAAGCTCGGCCACGAGGGGGCGCAAAACCGCGCCGAGATCCTTGCCAAGCTCGAGTTTTATAATCCCGCCCACAGCGTCAAGGACCGCATCGGCCTGGCAATGATCGAGGCGGCGGAGGCCGCCGGCAAGATCGGTCCCGACACCGTCATCGTCGAGCCGACCAGCGGCAACACCGGCATCGCCCTGGCCATGGTCTGCGCGGCGCGCGGCTACCGCTGCAAGCTGGTCATGCCCGAGACCATGAGCAACGAGCGGCGCATGCTGCTGCGCGCCTATGGCGCCGAACTCGTGCTCACGCCGGGTTCGGAGGGGATGATGGGCGCGATCCGGCGTGCCGAGGAAATCGTCGCCAGCGAGCCGCGCAGCTTCATGCCGCAACAGTTCAACAACCCCGCCAACCCCGAAGTGCACCGCCGCACCACCGCCGAGGAAATCTGGAAGGACACGGACGGCAAGGTCGATATCCTGGTGGCCGGCATCGGCACCGGCGGCACCATCACCGGCGTCGGCGAAGTGATCAAGGAACGCAAGCCCGGCTTCCAGGTCATCGCCGTCGAGCCGGAAGCCTCGCCCTTCCTGTCGAAAGGCACCAAGGGCCCGCACGCGATCCAGGGCCTCGGCGCCGGCTTCGTGCCGGAAATATTGAATACCGGGATCTACGACGAGATCATCACCGTCAGCAACGAGAATGCCTTCGAGATCGCCCGCGCCGCAGCCCGCGAGGAGGGTCTATTGGTCGGGATTTCGTC
This sequence comes from Telluria sp. AIW5, assembly GCF_056680575.1. NCBI lineage: Bacteria > Pseudomonadati > Pseudomonadota > Betaproteobacteria > Burkholderiales > Oxalobacteraceae > Telluria > Telluria sp. AIW5. The sequence continues at coordinate 1,349,992 of NZ_CM155289.1, forward strand.
GGGTGCGGCGCTGTGGGCGGCGATGCAGGTGGCGCAGCGGCCGGAGAATGCGGGCAAGATGATCGTGACGATCATTCCGTCGTTCGGCGAGCGGTATCTGAGTACCGCGTTGTTTGCGAACCTGGCGGGCTGACCGACGTCTGGCCGTTGGAAATCGGCGGCCTCGTCAACGCCTGGGTCGGCGACGCAGGGTGGTCGGCTCCACCGCCGGATGACGCGCATTCGTACCGTGTGCGCCGCCCACGCGGTGATCGTTGGCAGCAAGATCATCCGGACCGGTAGCGGAGCCGATAACGATCAACGCGTGGACGGGGGACCCGTCCACCCTACGCGACAAGTGCGCAGCGATGCTGCGACGTCCCTTCTTCGACCTGCAAGGTGCAATGCCCGATCGAAAAATCGTGGCGCAAGCGGTGCACGATCTCGTCGATCGCGCGATCTCCCGGATAACCGCCCGGCATCACCAGGTGCGCGGTCAGCGCCGTCTCGGTCGTGCTCATCGCCCAGATGTGCAGGTCGTGCACGCCGGACACACCCGGCTGCTGCGCGAGAAAATGACCGATCGCCGCGGCATCGACGCTGTCGGGCACGGCGGCCATCACCAGGCGCAGCGACTGGCGCAGCAGCGACCAGGTGCCCAGCACGATCACCACCACGATCACCAGGCTCACCGCCGGATCCAGCCAGGTCCAGCCGGTGCCTATGATAATCAGCCCCGACACCACCACGCCCAGCGAAATCGCGGCATCGGCCGCCATGTGCAGGTAGGCGCCGCGCACGTTCAGGTCATCCTTGCTGCCGGACATGAAGAGCCAGGCCGAGAAGCCGTTGATGGCCACGCCGATGGCGGCGACGACCGACACCGTCACGCCCTCGACCGGCGCCGGCGCCGTCAAGCGGTGCACGGCTTCCCAGGCGATCGCGCCGCAAGCCACCAGTAACAGCAACGCGTTCGCCAGCGCCGCCAGCATCGACGTGCTGCGCATGCCGTAGGTATAGCGCGGGCTCGGGGCGCGTTTCGCCAGCACCGCCGCGCCCCAGGCCAGCACCAGGCCCAGCACGTCCGACAGGTTGTGGCCGGCGTCGGCCATCAGCGCCGTCGAGTTGGCGAGGAAGCCGTAGACGAATTCGATGCCGACGAACAGCGAATTGACCCCGATCGCCAGCGCGAAGGCGCGTCCATGGCCGGGTTCCGGCGCCGCGTGGTGATGATGGTGGTGGCCGTGGCCGTGGGAATGGCCGTGATCGTGGTGGTGGTCGTGACTCATGAATCGATTCCGTTGATGGGTTCGGCGATGTGCTCGAACATGGTGGCGAGCAGGGTGCTGATGTGGGCGTCGGCGGCGGCGTAGAACACCTGCTTGCCCTGGCGCTCGGACTTGACGATGCGCGCCGCGCGCAGCAGGCGCAGGTGGTGGCTGACGAGCGAACTCGACAGCGCAAGTGTGGCCGCGATCTCGCCGACCGAGGTCGGCTGCGTCAGGCAGGCGAGCACGATGCGCAGGCGGGTTTTATCGCCCAGCAGGTGGAACAAATCCGCCAGCTGGTCGACGGCGTGATCGGGATCGTCGGGTGTGTTCATCATTAACATGTGAATAGTTGTTCACATGTTAGATCAGGATCGCCGATTCGACAAGTCAATACGCTGAGGCGGGGCGTAAGACGTGATTTTTCTTGTCGGAAAAGTACTACAGGCATCCTCCCAATCGAACGGGGGTTAACCGAAGCAGCGTCATATAATTGTCGGTGTATTAATAAATAGAATGGCTAGTGGCCGTGAAGCGTGCAACAAAAATATCTCCAACGCTCGCAAGCACTTCATCCAGTCACCGTTTCCAGCCGTCGTTCCGATTAGTACACAGAGACACAGCCATGGCGGCGTCGGTCCGGTCAGCCGGTGGACCGCGTCTTACAGACAGCAACAATCAACAGTTAGGGATATAGACACATGAACAAGAAAATCGCCATCGTCGGCGCTGGATTTTCCGGAGCTGTGATTGCAAACCAGCTCGCGCAAGCTGGCTACACCGTCGAAGTCTTCGAATCGCGCTCCCACGTTGCGGGCAATTGCCACTCCGAGCGCGATGCCGAGACCGGCGTCATGCTGCACGTCTACGGTCCTCACATTTTCCACACCGACAACGAGCGTGCCTGGGAATTCGTGAACCGCTACGCCGAGTTCAAGCCTTACGTGAACCGCGTGAAAGCCATCACCAAGGGCCAGGTCTTCACCTTGCCGATCAACCTGCTGACGATCAACCAGTTCTTCGGCAAGACCATGGGCCCGGCGGAAGCGGAAGAATTCCTGCAGTCGCTCGGCGACAAGACGATCGAAAACCCGACCACCTTCGAAGAACAGGCGCTGCGTTTCGTCGGCCGCGAACTGTATGAAGCCTTCTTCAAGACCTATACGGTCAAGCAGTGGGGCCTGGAGCCGAGCGAACTGCCGGCCAGCATCCTCAAGCGCCTGCCGGTGCGCTTCAATTACGACGACAATTACTTCAGCCACAAATACCAGGGCATGCCGGCCGAGGGCTATACGGCGCTGGTCGAGAACATCATCAATGTGCCGGGCGTGACCGTGCACCTGAACACCCGCTTCGACCCGGACCTGAAATCGGAATACGAACACGTCTTCTACAGCGGCCCGATCGACGCCTGGTTCAAGCACGCCGAAGGCCGCCTGCCTTACCGCACGCTGGATTTCGAAACCTTCCGTGCCACCGGCGACTACCAGGGCAATGCCGTTATCAACTACTGCGATAACGAAAAGCCGTACACCCGCATCACCGAGCACAAGCACTTCTCGCCGTGGGAAAAGCACGAAAAGACGATCTGCTACAAGGAATACAGCCGCCAGTGCGAAGAGAAGGACATCCCGTACTACCCGATCCGCTTGGCACGCGACAAGCAGCAGCTCGAGCTGTACGTGAACCTGGCGAAGAAGGAGCCGAACGTGACCTTCGTTGGCCGACTTGGTACCTATCGCTACCTGGATATGGACGTGACGATCAACGAGGCCTTGGTTACCGCGGACAAGTTCCTGGAGTGCGCCAAGGATAAGGCTTCCATGCCGGCGTTTGTGATCGATCCGCTGGCCTGATTGAAGCGGCTGCATAAAACGAAGCCCGTCATGTGACGGGCTTTTTTGCTTTTGCAGGGTGGGCGCCCCTGCGCCCACGCGGGTACCTGCGTGTCCGGCCTTGTTCGCCGTTATGATGCGCTCCGAGACGTTTGCAATATTGGAAACGGCGGCGTGACGCTTTTGGATGCGTGTCGGGTTGCTTGCTGTTGCGTCACCGGTACCGGGTAACACGGTGCATGGTTGCGCGTGGGCGCGGGGTCCGATCGCGGCCCGGCCCACCCTACAAAATCGACCCGCCTGTCGCCGCTTTATGGCCGCAGTTGACCCTCACGCAGTTGACCCTCACTATCGCGCAGCTCGACCGGGCCGAGCTTCAGCTTGTCGAGCTGCGGCGCGATCTTCTTGCGTTCGCCCACCGCGACGACCGTCAACCTGGCCGGATCGAGATAGCGCTTTGCCGCCGCTTGCACGTCCGCCGCGGTCACCGCTTCCAGCCTTGCCGGCAGCTGGCTGTAATAGTCGAGCGGCAGGTCGAACACGAAGGTCTCGGCCAGGCTGGCGCCGATGTCGGCATTCGTCTCGAAATGGTTCGGCAGCGACAGCAGCTGCGCATTGCGCGCGCCCGCCAGTTCGGCCGGATCGAGCGGCTGGTCGACCATCGCCTGGGCTTCGCGCAACAACTCGGACACCGAGGCCCCCGTCACGTTCGCGCGCACGCTGCCGGCGATGATGAAGGGCCCCGGCGTGCGGTCGTACCTGAACCCGGAATAGACGCCGTAGGTATAGCCCTTGTCTTCGCGCAGGTTCTGGTTGATGCGGCTCGTGAACAGGCCGCCGAAGGCCGCGTTCATGACTTCCAGCGCCGGGAACAGCGGCGTCTTGCGCTCGGCGGCCAGCATGGTCAGGCGCAGCGCCGTCTGGCCCGCACCCGGCTGGTCGACCAGCACCACGCGCGCCTTCGTCGTGGCCGGGGTGCCGGGCAGCAGCGGCGGCACCGGGGCGCTCTTCCAGCCCAGGAAGCGCGCTTCGGCCAGCGCCGTCAGTTCGGAGCGCGAGATATCGCCCGACACCACCAGCGCCGCATTGCCCGGCACGTAGTGGCGGCGCCAGAAGCCAACTACATCGTCGCGCGTGACGGCACGGATCGCCGGCTCCGTGCCCAGCTGGCCGTAGCCGTAAGGATGGCGCGGCCCGTACAGCGCGCCGGCCGCGGCCAGCGCGGCAATCACTTCCGGCTCGTCGCGCTGCTGCATCAGGTCGCCCAGGCGGCTGGCGCGCTGGCGTTCGACTTCGGCGATCGGGAACGCGGGGTTCTGCACGACGTCCGCCAGTACGGCGAGCGCCGCGCCGAAGTTCGCGCGCAGCGACAGCAGCGAGACGGTCGATGCCGCCGTGCTGCTGTCGGCGTCCATGAAGGCGCCCAGCTGCGCGATCTCGTCGGCGATGCGCGGCGCGCTGCGGGTCGCCGTGCCTTCGGTCAGCATCTGCGCCGTGAAGCCGGCAAGGCCGGGCAGGTCGGCCGGATTGGCGTCCGAACCGCTGCGCACGACCAGGTCGGCCGACACCAGCGGCAGCGCCGGATTGTAGTGGTGGATGACCGTCAGGCCGTTCGCGAGCGTGAAGCGCTCTCCCTGCGGCAGCTTCAGGCGCGGCGCCGGTCCCGCTTTCGGCATGTGCGCGCGCCAGGCTTCGGCTTCGTTGATGCCGCCTGGTCCCCCCTTGGCGACAGCCTTGCCGCGCGCCTTGGGCGGCTTCGGCGCCGGCGGATCGGGCGGCAGGTCCGGGATGCCGGGCACGCCGGCCACCACCACGCGTGACTTCTTCTGCAGCCAGGTGCGCGCGGCCCGCTTCACGTCGGCGGCGGTGATCTTGCGCAGCTGCGCCACGTCCTGTACCAGGTAGCCGGGGTCGCCCGTGTACTGGTTGTAGTGGTTCAGCTGGTCCGCCAGGCCGTCGCCGCCCAGTTTTTCGAGCGAACTCACGATCGCCGTTTCGATCTGGTTGCGTGCGCGCGCGACTTCCTCCTCGGTCGGCCCGTGGTCGCGCAGCGCGGCCAGCTCGGCATCGATCGCTTCCTCGATCTCGGCGGGGGTGTGGCCGGCGCGCGCCGTGACTTCGATCAGGAAGGCCGAGGCCAGTGCGCGCGAATCCTGGTCGGCATCGACGTCCTGGGCGATCTGGCGCCCGTAGACCAGCGACTTGTATAAGCGGCTCGATTTGCCGCCGGCGAGGATCTGCGCGGCAACGGCGAGTTCGGCGTCGCCCGGCTGGTAGGCGGGCGGCGTCAGCCAGCCCATGTAGACGCGCGGCAGTTCGACGCGGTCCGGCACCACCAGGCGGCGCTCGGCCGTGATCGGCGGGGTCTTGACGGTGGGCCGCACCACGGCCGGACCGGGGCGCAGGCTGCCGAAATACCTGGCGACCAGCGCGCGCGTTTTCACCTTGTCGATGTCGCCGGCGATCACGATGCTGGCGTTGTTCGGGCCATAGTAACGGGTGAAGAAGTCGCGTATGTCTTCCAGTTTCGCGTTCTGGATGTCGGTGTGCGAGCCGATCACCGAGGCGCGGTACGGGTGGTCTTGCGGGAACAGCGCGTGGTTCAGCGCTTCCTCGACGATGCCATAGGGTTCGTTTTCGACCGTGTCGCGGCGCTCGTTGCGCACCACGTCCTGCTGGTTGGCGAGCGACTTCTGGTCGAGCACGTCGAGCAGGTAGCCCATGCGGTCGGCGTGCACCCAGAGGGCCAGTTCGAGCTGGTTCGAGGGCACGGTGTCGTAGTAATTGGTGCGGTCGTAATCGGTGCTGCCGTTGCTGTCGCTGGCGCCGGCACCTTCCATCAGGCGGTCGGCCAGGCCGCGCGGCAGGTGCTTGCTGCCGGCGAACATCATGTGTTCGAACAGGTGGGCGAAACCGGTCAGGCCCGGCGCCTCGTTGGCCGGGCCGACGTGGTACCAGACGTTGACGGCGACCAAGGGCAGGCGCTTGTCTTCGACCAGGATCACCTGCAGGCCGTTGGGCAGCAGGTACTTGTCGAAGGCAATCTGCGGGATGCCGGGCAGGCTGGTTTCCGGCGGCGTGCCGGCGGCCGCGGCGCCGCTTCCGCCTTCTTCCGCGCCGGCGCCGTTCAGGGCGGCCATCAGCAGCGATGCGGCAACGAGTGGGCGGGTTTTCATGTGGTGCTCCTGGAGATCAATGGTGGTGCAAAAGTTCAGTGACAGCGCGCGCTGCCGTGGTCCGGCGGCGAGGCGTTCGGTAGCTGAGGTGGGGTCGCTTCCAGGAATTCCCAGTCATAGCGGCCCGCATACAGCCGCAAACGCAGCACGCCGCTGCGGCTGGCGTCGCGGGTTTCGCTATGCTCGACCGGTAACAGGAAGGGCGTCGGATAGGCGCCGCCGGTGCCGACCACGAACTGGCGCAGGCCAAGCGTAGTAAACCGGCCCTGCTCGTCCTGCGGCGCGAAGCGCTCGTAATCGTGGTCGTGGCCGGACAGCACCAGTTCGGCGCCGGCTTCCCGCAGCAGCGCCCAGGCCTCGCGCATGATGGGCACGCTGCCGTGGCCGCCCGAACTGTACAGCGGATGGTGCCAGAATGCCAGCGTGCAGGGCGGCGTTGCGCCCGTCGCGGCTGCGGCCGGGGTGCTCTCATCCTGCGCCAGTTCGCTGCGCAGCCAGGCCAGTTGCTGCGCATGCGCGGCGCCCGTCAGGTTGCTGTCGAGCGAATAGATGCGCCAGCCTTTCAGGCGCAGCGAGTAATAGCCGCGTCCGGCCCGCTCGCCGAAGTAGGCGAAATACGGCGCCGCGCCCTTCGTCGCGTATTCGTGGTTGCCGGGGGCGGGCCAGGTGCGCTCCTTGAAGCGGCCCCAGGTCGGCCCGTAGCAGTGGGCGAATTCCGCGGCCCTGCCGCGCGGGTAGGTATGGTCGCCCAGGGTCAGCACGACGGCATCCGGATCCGCCGCCAGGCCGGCCGCCACCACGGCGGCGGTGTCGAAGGCGCCCGACCAGCGCGGGTCGGGATGGGTGCAGCGGGCGATATCGCCGGCGGCGTACACGGTCTGGAACCCGGAGTCCGCTTGGGTGCCCGTTCCTGCGCCCGTTCCCGTCGCTGCGCAGCCTGTGCCCCCCAGCGCGCAGGCAAACAGCAGCGCGGCGACGCGCGCCGCGACAGGCCGGCGCCGCCGCACTATGCTCGCCTCACTATGCGCGCTGCATTATTCAATAAAACGCAGCAGGCCACGCAGTGCATGCGCCACGGCCTGCTCGCGCACGGCCTGGCGGTCGCCCTGGAACACGAGGCGCTCGGTAAAGGTCGTGTCGCCGCGCGCCCAGCCGAAGCAGACGGTGCCGACCGGCTTGCCCGGCACCGCGCCGGTAGGGCCGGCGATGCCGGTGGTGGAGACGGACACGTCGGCATTGCTGTTGGATAGCGCACCTTCGGCCATCGCGCCCGCGACTTCCTCGCTGACCGACCCGAGCTGGGCCATCAGCGCCGCCGGGACGTCGAGCAGCTCGGTTTTGGACGCGTTCGAATAGGTCACGAAGCCGCATTCGAACCAGCCGGTCGAGCCGGCGATCTCGGTGATGGCCTGCGAGACGCCGCCGCCGGTGCAGGATTCGGCCGTGGCCAGCACCAGGCGTTTGGCCTGCAGCGCCATGCCCACTTTCGTTGCAAGATCGATCAAATCGTTCGTCACGTGCAGCTCCTTCAGGTAGCGCCGGGCTCGGCCGGCGGCGGCGACAGCGGGTGGTCGCGCATGGTTTCATTCTAGCGCGGCACGGGGCGGACCGGTGTGGCAAACTTGCATGCGGTCCCAGGCCTGCTATCCAAATGGCACGCGAGCGGGTAGAGTAGCTTCGCTCCGGCACCACGGCGATTTCCCCCTCCTTTATAGTTCTAAGGAAATGTCCCGTGCGACACGACGACAATCCGGACTGCTATCCTGCATCGCGGCGATTTGCGCCGCGTTTCTTTTTTTCAACAGACATGTTTATGCCGCATGCATTTTCCACGTGCTGCCGGGTAGGTCCGGTCCCATCGTGAGGGACTTTGCCGTCCGGGCCGTGCGTTCTGCGCACCTGCTCACCTTCGTCCTGTGGCTGCTGGCCGGCGCCGCCGCGGCGCAGCCGGCGCGCCTCGAAACCCAGGTGAAGGCCGCCTATCTCTACAAGTTCGCCGGCTTCGTCGACTGGCCGGGCGCCGCCTTCGCTCGTCCCGACAGCCCGCTCGTGATCGGCGTCGCGGGCAACGACGACCTGGCGGCCCAGCTCGAGCAGGTCGTGGCCGGGCGCAGCGTCGGCAGCCATCCGCTGGCCGTGCGCCGCCTGCACCGCGGCGATTCGCCGGCCGGCCTGCATGTCCTGTACGTCGCCGGCACCGACCCTGGCGCCTGGGCCGGGCTGCTGGCCGGCACGCGCGGCTTGCCGGTCCTGAGCGTCGGCGACGCCGGGGTCTCCGGCAGCATGGTCCGCTTCCTCGTGGTCGACGAGCGCCTGCGCTTCGAGGTGGCGCTCGGCCAGGTCGCCGCGAGCGGCCTGAAAATCAGTGCGCGCCTGCTGGCCGCGGCCTGGCGCGTGACGGGGGCCTCATGAACCGCAGCTCCTCGATCCGCAAGAAGCTGGTCGTGGTCGTGATGGCCACCACCTTCGCCGCGCTGCTGGTGTCGGTCGGCCTGATCATCGCCTACGACCTGCGCAACTACCAGCGTTCGCTGGTCAACGATTTATCCACCCAGGCCGAACTGGTCGGGCACATGACCTCGGCCGCGCTGGCCTTCGACGACCCGCGCCTGGCGGGCGAAAACCTGGCGCTGCTGCGCACCCGGCCGATGGTCGGGGCGGCCGCCATTTTCGACGAGCATGGGCGCCTGTTCGCCTCCTATGCGGCGCACGGCACGGCGGGGTCCTTCCCGCCGCGGCCGGGAGCGGCGGGCGCGTTCAACGACGGCCGCCACGTGACCTTGTTCCGGCCGATTGTGGAAAACGGCGAGACCATCGGCACCGTATGGCTGCGCGCCGAGAACCGGATGCTGGCGCGCACCCTCGATTACCTGGCCATTGCACTCGGCGTGATGCTGCTGGCCATGGCGACGGCCTACCTGCTGATGCGGCGCATGGGCGGCGGCATCACCGCGCCGATCCTGGCCGTGACCGAGATCGCGCGCGACGTGGTCGCCACGCGCGATTATTCGCGGCGCGCGCCGCGCATCGGCAACGACGAGGCGGCCGAACTAGCCGACTCCTTCAATGCGATGCTGACCGAGATCGAACAGCGCACGCGCGAGCTGGAAGACTCGAATGGGGAAATCGTGCGCGAAGCCCAGGAGCGCTCGCGCGCCCAGCAGGAAATCATGCGCCTGAACGAGCAGCTCGAGCAGCGCGTCGACGAACGCACGCTGCAGCTGGCGCTGGCCAATGCCGAACTGGCCAACGCGATCGACGAGGCGAGGAATGCCAACCAGGCGAAGTCCGCCTTCCTCTCCTCGATGAGCCACGAGCTGCGCACGCCGCTGAATGCGATCCTCGGCTTTGCCCAGATCCTGACCTCCGAATCGCTGCCGACCAACGAGGCGCAAAAGAAGGAATTCGCCAACCACATCCTGAAATCCGGCCGCCACCTGCTCACCCTGATCAACGAGATCCTCGACCTGGCCAAGGTCGAATCGGGCACCATCACGCTGTCGATGGAGCCGGTGGCCTTGAACGAGATCCTGGGCGAATGCCAGGGCATGATCGAACCGCTGGCGGCAGCGCGCGGCATCCGCGTGCTGTTCCCGCAGCAGGTCGGCGCGGTGCTGCTGGCCGACCGCACGCGCCTGAAACAGGTGCTGCTGAACCTGCTCTCGAACGCGATCAAGTACAACCGCGACGCCGGCGCCGTGGTACTCGGCTGCCAGCAGATCACGCCTGGCCGCCTGCGCATCTCGGTGCAGGACACCGGCATGGGCTTGCGCCCGGACCAGCTCGAGAGCCTGTTCCAGCCGTTTAACCGCCTCGGCCAGGAAGCCGGCGCCCAGGAAGGGACCGGCATCGGGCTGGTGGTCACGCGCCGCCTGGTCGAGCTGATGAACGGCACCATCGAGGTCACCAGCAGTCCGGGCGTGGGCAGCGTGTTTACGATCGAACTGGGCACCACGGCGCCGCTGATATCGAACGCCGGCGCCGGCGAGGAGCGCGCAGCCGCGCCGGCCGCGCCAGGCGATGGGGCGCCGCACCTGCTGCTGTATGTCGAAGACAATCCGGCCAACCTGAAACTGGTCGAAGAGATCGTGCGCTTCCGGCCCGATTTGCGCCTGATCGCCGCGGGCGACGGCCCGCTTGGCCTGTCGCTGGCGCGCGCGCATCGGCCCGACCTTATTTTGATGGACCTGAACCTGCCCGGCATGAGCGGCCTGGAAGTGCTGGCGCAGCTGCAGCGCGAACCGGCCACGAAAGACATTCCCGTGATTGCGCTGACGGCCAACGCGATGGCGCGCGACATCGAGCGCGGGTTGGCGGCCGGCTTCTTCCGCTATCTGACCAAGCCGATCGACATCGACAAGTTCAACGAGGCGATCGACCTGACGCTGGCGCAGCTGCGCGGAGGCAGGGAACCCCGGGGAGGGGCGTCATGATCACGCAGGCCGAGGTGCGCCGCGCACGCGTGCTGGTGGTCGACGACCAGCCGGTCAACGTGCAGCTGCTCGAATACCTGTTGAAAACCACCGGCTACGAGAACGTGCACAGCACGACTGACCCGCGCCAGGTGGTGTCGCTGCACCTGAAATTCCGCTTCGACCTGATCATCCTCGACCTGCACATGCCGCACATGGACGGCTTCCAGGTGATGGAGGCGTTAAAACCGCTGGAGAGCGAATCCTGGCTGCCGGTGCTGGTGGTGACGGCCGAACCGGAGAAGAAGCTGGCCGCCCTGGAAGCGGGCGCGCGCGACTTCATCGGCAAGCCGCTCGACACGGTCGAGGTGATGACGCGCATCCGCAACCTGCTCGAAGTGCGCCTGATGCACCGCGAGTCGCGCGAATACGGCGCGCACCTGGAACGCACCGTGCGCGAACGGACCGCGGCGCTGGGGCGCTTCCGCAGCGCGATGGACGCCACCACCGACGGCATCTTCCTGATCGACGCGGCCAGCCTGGCGCTGGTGGATGTGAGCGACGGCGCCTGCCGCATGCTCGGCTTTTCGCGCGAGGCGCTGATGCGCATCGATCCGGTGGCGCTGGGCCTGACGACGAAGGCCCAGCTCGAGCGGCACCTGGCCACCAACGGCGCGGCGCACGAGGCCGACATCAACGAGACCGAACTGCTGCGCGCCGGCGGCGAAGGTGCGGTGCCGGTCGAGATCAGCTGGCAGTGGCAGGAGGCGGGTACGACCAAACTCCTGATCGCGGTGGCGCGCGACATCAGCGAACGGATCCAGTCGCAGCAGCGCTTGCGGCACCTGGCCAGTTTCGACGCGCTCACGGGCCTGCCGAACCGCACGCTGTTCTTCCAGAACCTGCGCGAATCGATCGAGCTGGCCCAGGACAAGTCCTGGCGCGTGGCGGTGCTGTTCATCACGCTCGACCGTTTTAAGATCGTCAACGATTCGCTGGGGCCGGCGCTGGGCGACGAGCTGCTGCGCCAGTTCAGCAACCGGCTGGTGCGCGTGCGCGAGCAGCGCGATTCGGTCGGGCGCCTCGGCGGCGACGAGTTCGCCGTCACCCTCAGCATGACGCGCGAGCAGCAGGAAGAGGCGGCGCAGGTGGCCAACGAGATCCGCGAAGCGCTGCGCGCGCCTTTCGACCTGAACGGCCAGCAGGCCGTGCTCACGGCCAGCATCGGCATTGCGATGTATCCGGACGACGCGGTCGAGCCGGAAGTCCTGGTGAAATATGCCGACACGGCGATGGTGCGCGCCAGGGAAGCGGGACGCGACGGCTACCGCTTCTTCACGGCCGGCATGAACGTGCAGGTGCTGGCGCGCCTCGATCTTGAGGTGGCGCTGCGCGGCGCGCTCGATGGCGGCCAGTTCGTGCTGCACTACCAGCCCAAGCTCGAACTGTCCACGGGCCGCATCTGCGGGGTCGAGGCGCTGCTGCGCTGGAACCGGCCCGGCCATGGCCTGGTGTATCCGGCCGAATTCGTGCCGGTGCTGGAAGAGACGGGGATGGTGGTGCGCATCGGCGAATGGATCATCGACGAGGCCTGCCGCCAGATCGCCGAGTGGCAGGCGCAGGGCGTGCGCGACGTGCGGGTGGCGGTCAATGTGTCGAGCCGCCAGTTCGTCGAGGGCGACCTGGAGGGCGTGGTGCGGGCGGCGATCGAACGCCACGGCACCGAGCCCGGCATGCTCGAGCTCGAGCTGACCGAGAGCGCGCTGATGACGAATGCCGAGCGCACCATCGAGGTGCTGGAACGGCTCAAGGGGCTGGGCATCCGGATCGCGATCGACGACTTCGGCACCGGCTATTCGAGCCTGGCCTACCTGAAGCGCTTCCCGATCGACAAGCTCAAAATCGACATCGCGTTCGTGCGCGACATCGTCACCAGTCCCGACGACGCGGCCATCGCGCTGGCCATCATCAGCATGGCGCGCAGCCTGCACATGCAGGTGATCGCCGAAGGCGTCGAGACGCGCGCGCAGATGGCGTATCTGCGGCGCCACCGCTGCGACGAGATCCAGGGGTTTCACTTTTCGCGTGCGCTGCCGGCCGTGCAGCTGGCCCAGCTGGTGCGCAAGAACCGCGAAACGCCTGACTGGCCGGCGCTTGACGACAGCAAAATCCAGACCATCCTGGTGGTCGACGACGACGTCGATGCCCTGAGCGCGCTGCACCGCCTGCTGCGGCGCGATAACTACCGGGTGCTCACCGCGGCGGCGCCGGACGAGGCCTTCGAGCTGCTGGCGCTGTACCGGGTGCAGGTGGTGATGTGCGACCAGCGCATGCCGGTCATGAGCGGCACCGAGTTCCTGAGCAAGGTGAAGGAGATGTATCCGGACACGATGCGGATCATTTTGTCCGGCCACACGGGCGTGAAGACCGTGCTCGAATCGATCAACCGCGGCTCGATCTACAAGTTCTATACGAAGCCATGGAATGATGCGGAGTTGCGCGAGAACGTGCGGCTGGCGTTCCGGCATTACTGGATGGAGCACGGGCCGTATGACGACCGCAAGGTGGCAAGGATGGGGTAGGGCGAGCGTCGACACAATGCCGGCGTCCGCGTGGGCACGGGTGGTGCTAAGGCGATGCACGCGTCCGCGTGGGCACGGGTGGTGCTAAGGCGATGCACGCGTCCGCGTGGGCACGGGGCGCCCACCCTACGAACGGCGATAGGCCACGGACCATGTGTTGTAGGGTGGGCGCCCCGTGCCCACGGGGTCCGCAGCGTGATCACTCCCCGCTGAAGTGATCCCAGCCCTGCACGTCCATCTGTAAAGCCTTGCCAGCCGCATCGACCAGCCGCAGTCCCGGCTCGGCCTCGATCGTCCCGACCCGCGTCACAGGCGTGCCGCTTGACGCCGCCGCCGCGAGCACTGCCGCGCGCTGCGCCGCCGGCGCGGTGAAGCACAGTTCGTAATCGTCGCCGCCGGCCAGCGTAAAGCGCCGCCGCAGCGCCAGCGCTTGCTGCGCCAGCGCCGGGCCGGCCGGCAGCGCGTCGACGTCGAGCGTGGCGCCGACCTTCGAGGCTTCCAGGATGTGCGCCAGGTCGCCGACCAGGCCATCGGAAATGTCGAGCGCGGCGTGCGCGATCGGCAGCACGCTGAGTGCGCGCCCGAGCTCGACGCGCGGCGTCGGCAGGTGCATGCGCGGCGCGGCCAGGGCCAGCGCCTCCCCGCTGAGCGCGATCTCTTTCCAGTAGCCGGCCAGCGCCAGGCGCGCGTCGCCCAGGGTGCCCGAGATCCAGATGTCGTGGCCGGCACGGGCGGCGTCGCGGCGCAGTGCGTGACCGGGCGCGATCTCGCCGAAGACGGTGATGCAGATGGCGAGCGGCCCGCGCGTCGTGTCCCCGCCGATCAGTTCGCAGTCGTGCAGGTCGGCCAGCGCGAACATCCCGTTCGAGAAGGCTTCCAGCCACTCCGGATCGGCACCTGGCAGCGACAGCGCCAGCGTGAAGCCGACTGGCCGCGCCCCCATCGCTGCCAGGTCGGACAGGTTCACGGCCAGGCTCTTGTGGCCCAGCATGCGGGCGTCGGCGCCGGCGAAGAAATGGCGGCCTTCGATCAGGAGGTCGGTCGAGATCGCCGTCTGCATGCCGGGTGTCGGGGCGAGCAGGGCGCAGTCGTCGCCGATGCCGAGGACGGCGCGGCCAGTACGGGCGCGGCGGAAGTATTGTTTGATGAGGTCGAATTCGGAAAGCATGGGCCAATTCTACCGTCCGCGAGTACAAGGGCGAAACGATGCCATTACGACAATGTCTATATTTATCGGATTTGCTTATAAATCCGTCTATTGCATCAACTAAACTTATGAATTGGCGAGGGTGGAAAATACGTAGTCTGCTATAAGAGTCAGTCTGCTAAAATTGGAGGTTCCCCTCTAAGTTCAGGAAGGCTGCATAGCATGGATTCGTCATCGGATAAAAAAGAAGAATTACGCCAACAACTGCGTGCTGCAGCGCTCGAATACCACCAGTTCCCCCGTCCGGGCAAGATTGCAGTGACCCCGATCAAGGGCCTGCTGAACCAGCGCGACCTGGCCCTGGCGTACTCGCCGGGCGTCGCAGCCCCTTGCGAAGAGATCGTCAAGGACCCGGCGGCATCGTACAAATACACCTCGCGCGGCAACCTGGTGGCCGTGATCTCGAACGGCACCGCCGTGCTGGGCCTCGGCAACATCGGCCCGCTGGCCTCCAAGCCGGTAATGGAAGGCAAGGGCGTGCTGTTCAAGAAGTTCGCCGCGATCGACGTCTTCGACATCGAGATCGCCGAGAACGATCCGGATAAACTGGTCGACATCATCGCTTCGCTGGAACCAACCTTCGGCGGCGTGAACCTGGAAGACATCAAGGCGCCGGAGTGCTTCTACATCGAGCGCAAGCTGCGCGAGCGCATGAAGATCCCGGTCTTCCACGATGACCAGCACGGTACCGCGATCATCGTCGGCGCGGCCATCCTGAACGGCCTGAAAGTGGTCGGCAAGGACATCAAACAGTGCAAGCTGGTCGTCTCCGGCGCCGGCGCTGCAGCCCTGGCCTGCCTCGACCTGATCGTCGACCTCGGCTTCCCGATCGAAAACATTTTTGTCACCGACCTGGCGGGCGTGGTCTATAAAGGCCGCGTCGAGTTGATGGACCCGGACAAGGAGCGCTTCGCGCAGGACACCGCGCACCGCACCCTGACCGACATCATGCCGGACGCCGACATCTTCCTCGGCCTGTCCGCGGGCGGCGTGCTGAAACCGGAAATGGTCGCCAAAATGGCGGCGAACCCGATCATCCTGGCGCTGGCGAACCCGAATCCGGAAATCCTCCCGGAAGACGCAAAAGCGGTGCGCAGCGACGTCATCATCGCCACCGGCCGTTCGGACTACCCGAACCAGGTGAACAACGTCCTGTGCTTCCCGTACATCTTCCGCGGCGCGCTCGATTGCGGCGCGACGACGATCACGCGCGAAATGGAAATCGCCGTGGTGCACGCGATCGCCGCCCTGGCGCACGCCGAGCAGTCGGACGTGGTCGCGACGACCTACGGCATCAACAACCTGTCCTTCGGCCCGGAATACCTGATCCCGATGCCCTTCGACCCGCGCCTGCTGACCCACATCGCGCCGGCCGTGGCGAAGGCCGCGATGGATGGCGGCGTCGCCGCCCGTCCGATCGCGGACCTGGACGCCTATGCCGAGAGCCTGCAGCAGATCGTGTACCGCAGCGGCTCGTTCATGAAGCCGCTGTTCCAGGTCGCCAAGAGCACCCCGCCCGGACTCAAGCGCATCGTCTACGCCGAAGGCGAGGACGAGCGCATCCTGCGTGCGGTGCAGGTCGTGGTCGACGAGAAGCTGGCGCGCCCGATCCTGGTCGGCCGTCCGGCGGTGCTGGAGGCGCGTATCCAGAAGTTCGGCCTGCGCCTGAAGCAGGGCGAGCATTTCGACGTGATCAACCCCGATTTCGACGAGCGCTACCGCGACTACTGGCAGACCTACCACCAGATGGTGATGCGCAAGGGCGTGACCGTGGAGATGGCCAAGCTGGCCATGCGCCGCCGCCATACGCTGATCGGCGCGATGATGATCCACAAGGGCGACGCCGACGGCATGATCTGCGGCACCTACGGCACCACCTGGACCCACCTGGACTTCATCGAGAAGGTACTGGGCAAGCGCGCCGGCGCCAAAGTCTATGCGGCGATGAACTTCGTCATCACCGAAGAGCGCCAGCTGGCGATGGTCGACACCCACGTCAACGAGAACCCGACGGCCGAAGAGCTGGCCGAGATCACGATCATGGCGGCCGAGGAACTCGAGCGTTTCGGCATCACCCCGCGCGTGGCGCTGCTGTCGCATTCGAACTTCGGTACGTCCGACAGCGCCCCGGCGCAAAAGATGCGCGCCGCACTGGCGCTGGTGCAGGAAAAGGCGCCGAACCTGGAAGTCGACGGCGAGATGCACGGCGACGTGGCCCTCGACGCCAAGCTGCGCGCCAAGCTGATGCCCCAGTCGACGCTCAAGGGCGACGCCAACCTGGTCGTCATGCCGGACATCGATTCGGCCAATATCGCCTACAACCTGCTCAAGACGGCAGCCGGCAACGGCATCGCGGTCGGCCCGGTGCTGCTCGGCTGCGCGAAGCCGGTGCACATCCTGACGCCGTCGGCGACGGTGCGCCGGATCGTCAACATGACGGCTTTGTGCGTGGTGGACGCGGTGTCGAACCGCTAAAAAACCGCAGGGCCCGACATCCTTAGGCAGCCCGAACGGCAGGAAGTTCGGGCTGTTTGCGGTCTCATTGCGGCCTTCTTGCGGCACATTGACAGGCGGGCGTGCTCGCCTGTTTTTTCGTCCGGAGACACGTAACAATCCGTAAGCGTTCACCCGTCGAGATCGCATTTCGGCGAATAATGCGCCGAGCGTATAACCTGTTGTTATGTTGCTCCTGCGTCCGTAACGGGCAGGGACCTCTGTTACAATTGGGATTGTCAAAAAAGTACTTGCCGCCTACGGCATTCATCCGGAATTTTCACACATGCAGAAAACAACAAAAAGAGCCGTTATCACTGGTATTACTGGCCAGGACGGCGCTTATCTGGCGCAGTTGTTGCTCGAGAAGGGTTACCACGTTACCGGTACCTTCCGTCGCGCCAGCTCCACCAATTTCTGGCGTATCGAGGAACTCGGCATCCAGGCGCACCCGAACCTGTCGCTGGTCGAATACGACCTGACCGACCTGGCGTCGAGCCTGCGCCTGATCCAGAACGCGCAACCGGATGAGGTCTACAACCTTGCAGCGCAAAGTTTCGTCGGCGTGTCCTTCGACCAGCCTTTGACCACCGCATCGATTACCGGCCTCGGCGCCGTCAACCTGCTCGAGGCGATCCGCCTGGTCAACCCGAAGATCCGCTTCTACCAGGCGTCGACCTCGGAAATGTTCGGCAAGGTGCAGGCCATCCCGCAGGTCGAAGACACCCCGTTCTACCCGCGCAGCCCCTACGGCGTGGCCAAGCTGTACGCGCACTGGATGACGATCAACTACCGCGAGAGCTACGGCATCTTCGGCTCCTCGGGCATCCTGTTCAACCACGAGTCGCCGCTGCGCGGCCGCGAGTTCGTCACCCGCAAGATCACCGATTCGGTCGCCAAGATCGTCCTGAACAAGCTCGACGTGCTCGAGCTAGGCAACCTCGACGCCAAGCGCGACTGGGGCTTTGCCAAGGAATACGTCGAAGGCATGTGGCGCATGCTGCAGGCCGACCAGCCCGACACCTATGTGCTGGCCACCAACCGTACCGAAACCGTGCGCGATTTCGTGACGATGGCGTTCAAGGCCGCCGGCATCAACCTCGAATGGCAGGGTAGCGGCGAAAACGAAACCGGTACCTGCACCAAGAGCGGCAGGACCCTGGTGCGCATCTCGCCGAAGTTCTACCGTCCGGCCGAAGTCGAACTCCTGATCGGCAACCCGGAAAAGGCGAAGCGCGAGCTGGGCTGGGAGCCGAAGACCACGCTGGAAGAGCTGTGCCAGATGATGGTCGAGGCCGACCTGCGCCGCAACGAGCAGGGCTTCTCCTTCTGACATGAGCACCATGCAAGATCCGCAGCGTGATGCGGGCCCGCGCGAAGGCGTGGGCAAGCGTGCCCTGGTCACCGGCCTGCGCGGTTTCACCGGCGATTACGTGGCGCGCGAACTGGCCGCCGCCGGCTACCGCGTGTTCGGCACCGCGACGCCGGGCAGCGAGCTCGGCACCGATGTGCTGGCGGTCGACCTGTGCGACCGCGATGCCGTGGGCGCCATGGTCGAGCAGGTGCAGCCGGACGTGGTCGTGCACCTGGCCGGCATCGCCTTCGTCGGCCACAGAGATGTCGAGCAGATCTACCGCGTGAACGTGGTCGGCACCCGCAACCTGCTCGAAGCGCTGGCGGCCGTCCGCCACAAGGCCTCGAGCGTGCTGCTCGCTTCGTCGGCCAATATCTACGGCAATGCCAGCGTGCCCGTCATCACCGAAGAGGTGGTGCCGGCGCCGGCCAACGATTACGCCGTCAGCAAGCTGGCCATGGAATACATGGCGCGCCTGTGGATGGACAAGCTGCCGATCATCATCGCGCGCCCCTTCAATTACACCGGTGTCGGCCAGAGCGACAACTTCCTGCTGCCGAAGATCGTCTCGCATTTCCGCCGCAGGGAAGCGCGCATCGAACTGGGCAACCTGGCCATCGCGCGCGATTTTTCCGACGTGCGCATGGTGGCGCGCAGCTACCGCAAGCTGGTCGCCGCTGCCCCTGCGGGCGAAGCCTTCAATGTGTGTTCCGGGCGCAGCCATTCGCTGGGCGAGGTGATCGACCTGGCTTCCGAGATCGCGGGCTACCGCATCGAGGTGCAGGTCAATCCCGCCTTCGTGCGCGCCAACGACGTCCTGACCCTCTCGGGGAGCAATGACAAGCTGGGCGGCATCATCGGGCCGCTCGAACCGCCTCCGCTGCGCGACACCTTGCGCTGGATGCTCGAGGGCGTGCCCTCGACGGGCTGACCCTGGCCGGGCCGGCGCCGGGATGGCGCCGGATCGGTCGCCGCGGCGCCAGGCCCGTCCTTTTCTGATCGTACCTATGCGCGTCCTCCATTTCTACAAGACCTATTACCCCGACAGCGTCGGCGGTATCGAACAGGTCATCCGCCAGATGTGCGTCGGTACCGGCCGCCTCGGCGTGACCAACACCGTGCTGTCGCTGTCGCGCGACAAGAACCTGGTACCGATCGCCTTCGAGGGCCATACCGTGCACCGCGTGCCGCTGGACTTCGAGCTGGCCTCGAATGCCTGCTCGGTGGCGTCCCTCGGCGCCCTGGCGCGCCTGGCGAAGAACGCCGACGTCGTGCACTACCATTTCCCGTGGCCGTTCATGGACCTGGCCCACTTCCTGGCGCGCGTCAAGACGCCGACCGTGGTGACCTATCACTCGGACATCGTGCGCCAGAAAAAACTGCTGCGCCTGTACCAGCCGCTCAAGCAGCGTTTCCTGCGCAGCGTCGACGCCATCGTCGCGACCTCGCCCAATTACATGGCCTCGTCGCCGGTGCTGGGGCGCTACCGCGACAAGACCCGCATCATCACCTACGGCCTGGACCAGAGTACCTATCCGCAGTCCGACCCGGCGCGCCTGGCGCAGTGGCGCGAGCGGATCGGGCCGAAGTTCTTCCTGTTCGTGGGCGTGCTGCGCTACTACAAGGGCCTGCACGTGCTGCTCGAGGCGGTGGCCGGCACCCATTACCCGGTGGTGATCGTCGGCGCCGGGCCGGAGGAAGCGCGCCTGAAGGCGCAGGCACTGAGCCTGGGCCTGGACAACGTGATCTTTGTCGGCGCCGTCGGCGAGGAAGACAAGGTCGCCTTGCTCACCCTCTGCTATGCGCTCGCCTTCCCCTCGCACCTGCGCTCGGAGGCATTCGGCATTTCGCTGCTGGAAGGGGCGATGTATGGCAAACCGATGGTCTCGTGCGACATCGGCAGCGGCACCACGTATATCAACATCGATGGCGAGACGGGTCTGGTGACGCCGCCGGCCGATCCGCAGGCGCTGCGCGCGGCGCTGCGCACCTTGTGGGACAACCCGGAGATGGCGAGGGAGATGGGCGCACGGGCGGCCCAGCGCTTCGAGGACGTGTTTACGGCCGAGAAAATGGCGGCGAATTATACGGCGCTCTACAAAGAAGTCGTGGAACGCCGCGGCTGACGACTGAAAACACGCGTCACCGCGTGGACTGCCGAGTCCACGCGGCCGTTTTCAGGCCGCTTCCGCCCAGCGCTCGCGCACGGTCCGGATCGCCGGCAGCTGGGCGACGAACAGGTCGACCAGCATCGGGTCGAAGTGCTTGCCCTTTTGCTGCACCAGGTAGTCGATCGCTTCCTCTTCGGTCCAGGCCCGTTTATAGGGACGGATCGAGGTCAGGGCGTCGAACACGTCGGCAATCGCCACGATGCGCCCGGTGAGCGGGATCGCGTCGCCGGCCAGGCCCTGCGGGTAGCCGCTGCCGTCGTACTTCTCGTGGTGCGTCATGGCGATCTCGTGGGCGAGTTTCAGCATGCCGTCGCCATGCTCGCCGATGATCTCGGCGCCGATGACCGCATGGCTCTGCATTACCTTCCATTCGTCCGCATCGAGCGGGCCCGCCTTTTGCAAAATGCGGTCGGGGATGCCGATCTTGCCGACGTCGTGCATTGGCGCCGCGTGCAGCAGATCGTCCGCCTGCTGCTCGTTCATGCCGGCCGCCAGGCCCAGGATCTGCGAGAAGTGGCTCATGCGGATCACGTGCAGGCCGGTCTCGTTGTCCTTGTATTCGGCCGCCAGGCCGAGCCGCTGCACGATCGCCAGGCGCGACGCTTTCAACTCTTCCATCCGCACCAGCGACAGGTGGGTGCGCACGCGTGCACGCACGACCGGCGGGCTGACCGGCTTGGTGATGTAGTCGACCGCGCCGGCCTCGAAACCTTCGAGTTCGTCGGCGGTGTCGGAGAGGGCGGTGACAAAGATCACGGGAATCGGCGCCGTCAGCGGATTGGCCTTCAATGCGGCGCAGACTTCATAGCCGCTCATCCCGGGCATCATCACGTCGAGCAGCACCAGGTCGGGTTTTTCCTTGTTGGCCAATTCGAGCGCGCGGGCGCCGTCCTTGGCGAACAACAGGCGGTAGTGGTCCTGCAGGATCTGGCGCAGCAGTTGCAGGTTGCTCGCTTCATCGTCGACCGCGAGGATCAGCGGCCGGTTACTCGTCATGCTCATTACATCGTTTCCTGTGGCGTTGAATCTGCGTGTTCGGAGAGTGCATTCAGCGCATCGAGCGCGGCGTCGAGCTGCTGCTGGGCGAGGTCGAAATCGAAATCGGCCAGCGCGGCCTGGACCTGCGTGACGCGGGCGGCGACCGGGTGTCCGGACAGCGCCGCGGCCAGGCCGGCCAGTGCGGCGTCGTCGAGCGCACCGCGGGCAAGGGCGTCGCGCAGCATGCGGCCGGCGCACAGGGCGCGCGGCAGGTCGGCTGCGCTTTGCGGCGCGCTTGGCGCATTGCTGGCGGCCGGACGTTCGGCGCGGATCGCCTGGACCGCCGCGGCATGCGCCGCCTCGACTTGCGCGAGCGCGTCCGGCAGCAATGCCACGCCGGCCAGCTGCTGGCCCTTGTCGCCTTCGGCCAGGTGCTCGAGTTCGGCCAGCGCATCGGCCAGCAGTTCGAGGCCGAGGTTGGCGGCCACGCCGCGCGCCTTATGGGCCAGCATGCGCAGCGAAGGGTAGTCGGCGCTGTCGAGGAAGCTGCGCAGGAACTGCGGCAGCATCCCGTGCTGGCTGTGGAAGTGTTCCAGCGCTTCGCGGTAGGCGTCTTCCTTGCCCCCCCAGCGGTTCACGCCGGCCACGCGATTGAGCACATGTCGTGCGAGCAGCGGCGCCGGGTCGGCCCCCAGGTTGCCGGCGCCGAGGCCGAGCACGCGCGCGATTTCGTGCGACAGCGTGACCCAGTCGACCGGCTTGGAGGCGAAACCGTCCATGCCCACTTCCGCGCTGGCGCGGCGGTGCTCGGGCAATACGCTGGCCGTCATGGCAATGACCGGTACGCGCCCGCGGCCAGTCGCCAGTTCGTGCTCGCGGATGCGGCGCGTGGCCGCCAGGCCGTCGAGTACCGGCATCTGGAAGTCCATCAGGATCAGGTCGAATTCCTGGCGCGCGGCCATCTCGACCACGGCGGCGCCGTCGGGCACTGCCGTCATCGTGTGGCCACGGCGCGCCAGCAGGAGCTGCAGCAGCTCGAGGTTCTGCGGCACGTCGTCGGCGGCCAGCACGCGCAGCGGCGGCAGGGCGGCGGCGGTGCGCACGCGTGCCTGCTGCGGCGCGAAGCGCGCCACCACCAGCGGCAGCACGACGTGGAAGGTCGTCCCTTCGCCGATGATGCTCTCGGCCCAGATCTTCCCGCCCATCAGCTCGACCAGCTGCTTGCTGATCGTGGTACCGAGGCCGGTGCCGCCGAAGCGGCGCGTCATCGAGACGTCGGCCTGGGTGAAGGGGTCGAAGATCGCCTGCAGGCGCTCCGGCGCGATGCCGATGCCGGTGTCTTTTACGCTGAAGTGGAGCAGGCCGTCCTGCTGCTCGGCGCGGAGAAGCACGCTGCCGGCGGCGGTGAATTTGATTGCGTTATCCAGCAGGTTGGTCAGGACCTGGCGGATGCGCAGTTCGTCGCCGCGCAGGTTGGTCGGCAGGGCCGGGTCGTAATGGATGTCGACCTGCAGGCCTTTCGCACGGGCGTTGGCGGCCAGCGTCGAGGACAGTTCGTCGATCAGGGACAGCAAATTGAAATCGTTGATCTCGAGTTCGACCGCGCCTTTTTCCAGCTTGGCGGTGTCCAGGATCTCGTTCAGCAGGCGCAGCAGCGAGCGGCCGTTGCTGCGCACCGTGTCGAGGTGGCGGCGCTGGTCCGGCGCCAGTTCGCCGTCGAGCAGCACGTCGGTGAAGCCCAGGATCGAATTCATCGGCGTGCGGATCTCGTGGCTCATGTTGGCGACGAAACTGGCACGCGCAGCGGCGGCCTGTTCGGCCGCTTCCTTCGCCTCGCGCAGCGCGTCTTCCATCATGCGGCGTTCGCTGATGTCGAGGATCACGCCGTCGAGCCAGGTCAGCACGCCTTCCTCGTTGCGCACGCCGGCGCCGTTTTCCCACAGCCAGCGGGTCGAGCCGTCGGCGTGCAACAGGCGGTATTCGACCAGGTAGGGGCGGTCTTCCTGCAGCGCCGCGGCAATCGCTTCGGACACGCGCACGCGGTCGGCGGCGTGGATCAGGGTGCCGAAGTTGCGCCGCGCCGCGGTACCCGGTGGATTGCCCAGGAAGTCGTGCGCCGGATAGCCGGCCACGCGCTCGACGGCGTCGCTGATGAAGACCATCGGGTGCGCGCCTTCGATCCGGCTGCGATACGAGATGCCGGGAATGGTGCCGATCAGGGAGCGGAATTGCTGTTCACTGGCGCGCAGGGCCGCCACCATTTCGCGCCGTTCGCTGATGTCGGTGACGAAGCAGACGAACAGTTCCCGCTCGTCCATGCGCGCGTGGCCGAGGGCGACGCGGATCGGCACCAGGCTGCCGTCGCGCCGCAGCGCTTCGATGTCGGCATTGTTGGGAATCGGGTTGGTGCCGCTGTCGCGCAGGTAGCCGAGCAGGCCGGCATCTTCCGCGGCGCGCTCGGCCTCGGTCATCAGGAGACGGATATTCCCGCCAACGATGTCGGCACGGCGCCAGCCGAAGATCTTCTCGGCCGAGGCGTTGAATTCCTCGATCGTGCCGTTGCGGTCGATGGTGATCACGCCGTCGACCGTCGTGGTGAGCAGGGCGCGCATCCAGGCTTCGCTGCGCGACAGTTCCAGGTACAGCTGGCGGTAGCGCAGCAGGCCGTTCGCGCCCAGCACGACCACCGTGAACAGCACCGTGATCAGGGAAATCGCGAGCGCCAGGAAGGTAGTATTCGAACTCGCGACGGCGTCGGGGTCGACCGTGCCCACGAAACGGGAGGCCGCCATGGCGGTGTAGTGCATGCCGGTCACCGCGCAGCCCATGACGACGGCCGCCAGCAGCAGGCGCTTGCCTTCCGAGAGGCGCAGGCGGGTCAGGCCGAAGCGCACCCAGAGGGCGAGGGTGGCCAGCACGACGGCGACCACGATCGACAGGCCGAACATCAGCGGATCGTAGCGCAGGTCCAGGCTCATGCGCATGCCGGCCATGCCGGAATAATGCATCGCCCCGATGCCGGCGCCGACCAGCACGCCGCCCACGAGCAGGCCGCCGGTGCCGATGCGTTCGCGCGCGATCAGGCTCAGGGCCACGAAGGACGCGCCGATACTCGGCAGGTTCGACAGGATCGTGATCATCGGGTCGTAGTCGACCTGGGTGCACAGGTTAAAGGCCAGCATGCCGATGAAGTGCATGGCCCAGACGCCGGCGCCGAGCGCCAGGCTGCCGGTGAACAGGAACAGGGTGCGATGGCGCGTCTGCTGGCGCGACTGGCCCGCGATCTGCAGGCCCATCCACGATGAAAAGATTGCCACGAGCAAGGACAGCACGACCAGTTTCGGGTCGTACATACCGTAACTGAGCAACGATGGATCGTCGGGCAACATGAAAAGCGACATGGGGGAATTCCGGAGCGAGCGCGCCCAGGACGGGCGGCGTAATCGTCAGTATGACATTTTCCGTAGGGAAAGTCTTGTTGGGATTTGTCGAAATTGCCGAATATGCAAGCATTCTGTCGCGCAGTTGCCACCATATGGTCGAGCCCGCTGCAGCGCCGCCGGCACGGGCTTGTCGATACGGTATGCTGTGGGCATGCGGGAAGCTTTCCCGGATGCCCCGGAGAGGTGCACGACATGCTGATTCGACAATTTCGATGGCTGGCGCTGGCGGTACTGCTGGGCGCCGGCCCGGCGCAGGCGGATGCCGACACCACCAGGGCCGCACGCCGTCCCGGCACGCTGACCATCACCACCGAAGCCGCGCCCCCGTCGAGCATGCTCGATGGCGCAGGTAAGGTGATCGGCATCTCCACCGACAAGGTCAGGGCCGCCTTCGAGCGCGCCGGGGTTGCCTACACGATCGACCTGCTGCCCTGGAAGCGGGCCTACGCCGCCGCCCACGACCGGGGTGACGCCTGCGTGTATGCCACTACCCGCACGCCCGAGCGCGAGCTTTCATTTAAATGGGTCGGCCCGATCGACAGCGCCGAATGGGTGCTGATGGCGCGCGCCAACCGCCGCTTCGCCCTGCGCACGCTGGAAGACGCGCGCCCCTACCGCATCGGCACCTATAACGGCGACGCCCGCGACGAGTTCCTGCGCAGCCGCGGTTTCCGGGTCGACCCGGCGCCGAACGACCTGACCAATCCCCGCAAGCTTTTATTAGGGCGCATCGACCTGTGGGCGGCGCTGCGCGTCGACAACCCCGTGCTCGAGCAGAATGGCTGGGCCGGGCAGATCGTTCCGGTGCTGGTGTTCAACCGGATCGACGTTTATCTGGCCTGCAACCGCGCGGTGCCGGACGAGTTGATCACGCGCCTGAATGGCGCTTTCTCGGCGCTCGAGCGCGATGGGACGATGCGCAGGATCGAGCGCGGGTACGATAACTGGTCGGCGGGGCAGCGGGAGAAGTAAGCCTGGCCGGGGGGGCAAAGTCCGCCGGAAGAGCAAAAAACGTATTCTCGATGAGCATCGAGGGTCATGCACACGCGCCGGTGTCCAGCATTGCTTGCATCCGGACTGCATCGACCGGCCCGCTGAAGAAGTAGCCCTGGCCTTCATTGCATCCGTGGGCCTTGAGAAAAGCAAGCTGCACCCTGTGCTCGACGCCTTCGGCGATGACCCGCTGGTGCAAGTTCTTGCCCATGCCGATGACAGCACTCACGATAGCGCCGTTATTTTCCGCTTCCCCATCGATTGCCTGGACAAAGGACTGGTCGATTTTGAGAATATCGATCGGGAATTGATTCAGGTAGCTCAAGCTGGAGTAGCCGGTGCCGAAGTCGTCCACGGCGATTTGCACGCCCATTGCCTTGAACCTGGCGAGCAGGCCGGCGCTGGCCGCCACATCGCGCATCAGGACGCTCTCGGTCAATTCGAGCTGCAGGCACGCCGGGTCGACGCCGGTTGCCTCGAGGATGGACAGCGCGTGGTCGAAAAAATCCCGATGACGAAACTCCAGTGCCGACACGTTGACGGCGATCGACACCGGGGTAATGCCCCGGCTACGCCAACGCACCGCCTGCGCACAGGCTTCACCCAGGACCCAGCGCCCGATTGGAATAATCAGGCCGGAGTCCTCGGCGACCACGATAAAACGCGCCGGCAGCACCAGGCCCCATTCTGGATGTTCCCAGCGCAACAGGGCTTCGACGCCGGTAATGCGGTTCGTTTTCAGGTCGACCTTGGGTTGGTAATGCAGCGCGAATTCGTGGCGGTCGAGCGCCCGCCGCAGCTTATTCTCGATCAGTTGCCTTTCCATCGCGCGCATGTTCATGTCGTGGGAAAAGAACTGGTAATTATTCCGCCCGCGCTCCTTGGCATGGTACATGGCGGTGTCGGCATTCTTGATCAGGGCGGCGGCGTCCATGCCGTCCAGCGGGAAAGCGCTGATGCCGATACTGGTCGACGTATGCAGCTGCTGCCCGTCGATGAGGAAGGGCGTCGACAGCGCAAGCAGTATCTTTTCGGCCGCCAGCGCCGCGTTTTGCGACTGGCGCTCATCGGCCAGCAGGATCACGAACTCATCGCCGCCATGGCGGCTGACCGTGTCGGATGTGCGCACGCAGCGGACCAGGCGCACCGAGACGGCTTGCAGCAACTGGTCGCCGACAGCGTGTCCCAACGAGTCGTTGATGTGCTTGAACTTGTCCAGGTCGAGGAATAGCAGCGCCGGGTTGGTGCCGTTGCGCCTGGCCGCGGCAATGGCCTGGGTGATGCGGTCGTTCAGGAGGACGCGGTTGGGCAGGTTGGTAAGGAAATCGTGCTGCGCAAGGTGCCGCATCTTCGACGTCAGGGCGACGGCGTCGGAGATGTCCCGGAACACCAGCACGGCACCCACGACCTGACCATCCCGATCGTGGATCGGTGCGGCCGAATCCTCGATCGGGATGCGCCTGCCGTGCCGGCAGACAAGGACGACTTCGCCGGGCAACACCAGGGGACGACTGCCCTGCAGAAGGGATTCAACTGGATTGGCGATCGCGCGCCCGGTCGCGCCATCGACGATAGTGAGCACCTCTGCAATGGGCCGCCCGCTTGCTTCCTCCCGTGGCCACTCGGTGATCAGTTCGGCTGCAATGTTCATGTAATCGACGCGGCCATCCATGGCGACGGAGATGACGGCGTCGCCGATCGAGTTCAGCGTAATTTCCGCACGCACCCGGGCGACGTACAGGCCTTGTTCCACTTTCATGCGCTCGATAATGTTGCGCAAGGACTGAGGCACCAGGTTGTTGTCGAAGTAACCCTTCGATAGCCAGCCCTGGGCGCCGCGATGGACTGCTTCCTTGGCGTCGTCCTCGGCCTCGAGCTCGCACAGCGTCAGGATCGGCGTGTGGCGTGCTGCTTCGTGGAGTTGATCGAAGCACGCCAGGCCATGGCTGTCCGGCAGCGTCAAATCCGTTTGCATGCAGCGTCAACGTGCTTGCCGGCAGGGCATCGCCGCGTCCCGCTCGTCCCGTGCGCCCAATGCAAACAGATGCGCGTAGCTTCGATATCCTGGAAGCGCCTGCATGAAGGACATCGTATGGAATCCGAACCGGGGGACATCTTTCGCGACCTACCATTGAGCGCTGAGCAGAACAGCGAGATCAAGCACTATATCCACAGCAGGCAACGCAGTGGCCTGCCTTGGGACACGCCCGAGCTGCATGCGATGGTGGCCGACATGCTCGATCCACCGGAAATCGTCGACGAGCAGCTCCAGCCCTGGGACGCCAGCATGGCGGCCGAGTGCTCGACCGCGGAGGGCGAAGAGTCGGTCGACGCGGACAAGCTGCGCTCCCGCCACCCAGGCTAGGAACGCCTTGCCCTGGGGCGTTTTGTCGGACGTTCTGCGTCATTGGCGAGCGCCGTGGGGACGCATTGCATACGCGAGCGCGTCGGCCAGCCCGTCAGGGCGGGGGACTGGTGGGCGTGATTGCTTCTGAAACGAGCTGCTCGGTACTCGGTGCGCGGCGTGACGCCGGGCTGTCGAGAACGCGCTCGATCACCTCTGGGGGAACCTGTTTGTATTCCATGTAGTTCTGCGCCAGCGAGCGGTTGCGCGAGGCCAGGATGTTGACGCCGCGTGCTACCGAGTTTGCTGTCCCGACATCGGATCGCTTTTGACGTTCGCTCATTTTCACCATCCCCCGTAATGCTACCATTGCCGGGCCGGGCACTTTCGACGGCTCGACAACACGTCAGCGCTGGATTGACAGGTAATGGCATCGAAGTCCTTCGCAAAACACCATGCGCTCGAACAGTACCCTTGTCAACGCCTGTCTGGACCCCTGGCCCAGGCCGGAATCTCGGTCTCGCTGCCGCTGCTCGACAACAAGCCGAGGCCCTTGCCGAGCGCCGACAACGACAGCGGCTGGAGGGATTGCGCATCCTGGTCGTGGACGACATGGAAGACATGCTGCAGGTGTCCAAATCCCTGCTCGAAGTGAACGGCGCCATCGTGTTCGCCGCCTCGAGTGCGCTCGATGGGCTGGCCAGCCTGGAAAGGAAAAGGTCGATCTCCTGATCTCGGACATCCGGCTAGCGACGGTTACGCGTTCCTGCGCCGGGTCCGCAAAGGGATAGTGCGCTGTACCCGGGAGGCGGAGTCCTCGTTTGCTTATTCCTCCGACAGGTCGTCGCCGCCGACCGGCCCGGCGTCCGGACGCTCATCGATGATGAATCTGGCGATGCGGATTGCCCGGTCCCTCGCTCCACTGACCGTACCAGCCGATGGCTCGGTGGTAAAGCACGGCGCTGTTGGCGCCTTGCCGATGAGGTTGATCTGAATGGAGGAGTGCCATTTCGGGGTCTTCCGCACCCCGTCCGAGTGCAGGGTGACTGCAATATCGTAACCGCGGTATGTGCCCAGTCGGTCCATGGCTCGCCTCCTTATAGAAAGGGCATCGTAGCATGATGCCCGGCCTTGCGCGCCGACTGGGGAGGAGACAACAAAAAAACCGTGCTTCCTATGGAGAGAACGGGTTCTGATACTTCGTGATACGTCATGCTATTGTTAGGTGGTGCCGGGAACCGGAATCGAATCTCCCTATGAAGAATAGAAAAATACATGCTTAGGTACCAACAAAAGTACCAACAAATAGCCGGACTATGCAGTGTTGCAAATCTAACGCACACGAGCGTAATGTTAGGGCAAACTTTTGCTCTACAAATGAATGTTGATATTCGGAAATAACTCTCGCCCGTATTAGCGCATCAATACCATTAGCCAGTTGAACACGCGAACTGAAGCATCCCACACGAGAATTCGACGAGGTGCGCTTTCGCTTTCGACAAGCGTAGTATCAAAGGCGTGTTTGTTTATCATGAAGAGTCTCTCAAAAGTATGTTCTCGCCTTCTAGGCGCTTCGTCGGAAAAGTAGCCGTCTGTCGCCATTACAGGCTAAGGTGAACTTGGAGATGCAAGTCAAATGAATATTTATGCCGGCCATTTCCGAAGCGACGGGCCAAAAATATCCCGTTGACGCGATGATCGACAACGATTTCTCTTATGAAACTCAAGCAGAATTGGCGTAATCAGGCCCAAGTGGGCGTATGTGCGTTCAGTTTAGCTGGCGGCGGCATCTCGTATCTGGTCGGCATGCGCGATGTGGCGGCCTGGTTGTGGATGAGTGGCGCCTGCATTGTGCTCATCGCTCTGGTGTTTGACATTGTCGAATCGCTGAGACACAAGAAATTTGGCCTCGATCTCATTGCACTGGTGTCGATCGTTGGGGCGCTTGCTCTTCAGGAGACGCTGACTGCCGCAGTCATCGCCCTGATGTTTGCCAGCGGCCGGGCATTGGAAGCGTACGCGGAAAAACGGGCGCAAGACGAGATGTCCGCACTACTGGACCGGGCGCCGAAGCTGGCTAATCGTTACGAAAACGGTTCTGTGGTTCAGGTGTCCCTGGCGATGGTCAAGCCGGGCGACCGGCTCGCGGTTCGTCCAGGCGAGACTGTCCCGGTCGACGGTACGTTGACCTCGAGTGCTACTGTCGATGAGTCCAGCTTGACGGGCGAAGCACTACCCGTCACGTATGGACCCGGAAACGCCGTGGGGAGCGGCATTGTCAATGCCGGGAACGTGTTCGACATGCTTGCCACATCGACCGCGGAGAACAGCACCTTCACGAACATCATTCGTCTTGTCCGATCGGCGCAGGAGTCGAAGGCACCGGCAGCACGGCTGGCGGACCGGTATGCACTTCTTTTTGTTCCACTCGCCTTTGGTGTGGCGGGGATCTCCTGGCTGCTGACCGGAGACCCGAACCGGGCGCTCGCCGTGGTGGTGGTCGCAACGCCTTGTCCCCTGATCCTCGCCGTTCCCGTGGCAATCGTCAGCGCGATGTCGCGTTGCGCCCAACGCGGTGTACTGATCAAGCATGGAGGTGCGCTGGAAATGCTGGCGCAAGTCCATACCATCTTCTTTGACAAAACAGGGACGCTCACTGGCGGCAGGGCCCGTCTGATTGCCGTCGCCGCCGATCCATCGGTGCAGCCAGAATATGTGCTCAGGCTCGCGGCATCATTGGAGCAAATGTCCAGCCACGCGATCGCGCAAGCCGTCGTTGGTGCGGCGATCGAACGGGGCCTGGCCTTGACCATACCGCACGGTGTCAGCGAAGAACCCGGCGCCGGATTGTCCGGTTATGTCGATGGATGCGAGGTTCATGCAGGCAGTCATCGGTACGTTTCGGGAAAGGTAGGGCAAGCTGCCTGGGCGACAAAGATCATGGAACGGGCGCGCTACGATGGTGCTGCGGTCGTATGTATTGCTGTCGACAACAGGTTCGTGGGAGTTCTGCAGATGGCGGATGAGATCCGGCTCGACTCGCCACGGGCATTGCGGCTCCTGAGGGCGTCGGGTGTCGAGCATATTGCCATGTTGACGGGAGATCGCCATGACGTGGCGGCGACGATTGCCGCTTCCTTGGGAATCGATACGGTCATGCCTGAGCAGACCCCCGAATCGAAGCTGGCCGCGATCGCCGCGGCGCGGAAAAACGGCGTGACGATGATGGTCGGCGATGGCATCAACGACGCCCCGGCTCTGGCCGCCGCCGACATCGGCGTCGCCATGGGCGCGCGCGGCGCCGCGGCCGCGGCCGAATCGGCGCAAGTCGTATTGCTGGTGGATCGCCTGGATCGCCTGGCGTTCGCGCTCCGAATCGCCCAGCAAACCCGTTCGATTGCCTTGCAAAGCGTCGCAGGAGGAATGGGCTTGTCGATCGTGGCCATGCTTGTTGCCGCCCTGGGCTATTTGCCACCGGTCGCTGGCGCGCTGTTGCAGGAACTGATTGACGTAGCCGTGATTGCGAACGCCTTGCGGGTCCTGCGTCTGGGTACTGCAAAATCCGAACTAAAACTGCCGCCGGACGAGGTCCACAAACTGAAAGAGGAGCACAATCGGTTGACTCCGATTATCGATCACGTAGCGTGGCTGGCAGACCAGGTCGGCAGCTTGCCGGCAGCAAGCATAACGAAAGAACTGGCAGGGCTAAACATGGCGCTGCGGGATCAAATACTCCCGCATGAATCGAATGACGATGCCGCAGTCTATCCGATCCTGGCAAGACTGGTCGGAGGCGAGGATTCGATGGCGTCCATGAGCAGCACGCATCGGGAAATTTTCCGGCTCAGCCGTGTTATCGAGCGCCTTTCCAAGGTTTCGCTGCATGACAGCGAAGAAGGGGCGTTCAATCTGGAGCTGCGCCGCACCTTGTACGCCCTTGATTCAATCCTGCGGTTACATTTCGCGCAGGAGGAAGAAATCTACCACGGCTTATCCTCGTAGGGCTGCCGCATCGAGACGTTCACGAAAGGAATGCTCGAAGTCCGCGGCATTCATTGGTTTTCCAAAAAGGTAACCCTGGTAGCACGTGCAACCGATCTCGGCGAGAAATGCGCGTTGCTCCTGTGTTTCCACTCCTTCTGCGATGATGCTCAATCCAAGCGACTGGCTCAACACTACGATGCTGCGCGCAATCGACGCATCGTCTGGATTCGAGAGGATATCGCGGACAAATGAACGGTCGATTTTCAGCTGATCGAGCGGTAACTGCTTCAGATAGCTGAGTGACGAATAGCCTGTGCCAAAATCATCCAGTGAAAAGCTGACACCGATCGACTTCAAGCGCTGCATCTTGTCGATCGTATCGTCGACGTTTTCGATGAGCACTGTTTCAGTCAATTCCAGCTTCAGACGCTCTGGCGCGATGGCTGTCTCATGAATGATATCGATGACATGTTGTACGAAGCCGTTTTCACGGAACTGGCGCGCACTGACGTTGACTGCGACGGTCAGGGCGCCCATGGCAGGCTGGGAAGCCCAGCGCGCAAGTTGCTCGCAGGCCGTACGAAGAACCCAGCTGCCGAGTTGCACAATGAGCCCTGAGGTTTCGGCAACGGGAATGAAGACAGCTGGCCCGACAAAACCATGTTTTTTGCTGTTCCAGCGCAGCAGGGCTTCTGCACCAGTGATATGACCACTCGCATCGACCTGAGGTTGGTAGTGCAGATGGAAGCCTGACGTCTTCAGTGATTCCCGCAGTTCCGCTTCCAGCGCCAGTCTGTAGGATACGCCGGACGCCATGCCAGGATCGAAGAAGCACATGGTGTTACGTCCGCTTTTCTTTGCGCCGTACATGGCCATGTCGCCACGCTTCATCATTTCATCGATACCGATTGTGGCGTTCGTACGAAGCGCCGTGCCGATACTGCACGTGGTGTGGTGTGTTGTTGTCCCGAGCACGAAAGGTTCGGCAATCGCCGCGATGATTTTTCGTCCGATTGCACTTGCATGCCCGGCAGCTTCCTCCTCAGTCTTGCCGATGTCTTCGAGAAGGATGACGAATTCGTCTCCCCCAAGACGCGAGACGGTATCGCCTGCACGCGTGCAGGTTCTGAGCCGTTGTCCGACCTGGATCAGCAACTGATCGCCAGTCTGATGCCCGTGCAAATCGTTCAGGTCTTTAAAATTGTCCAGGTCGAGAAACAGCAGGGCGGCCATCTGGCCAGTGCGGTCGTGCAGCGACAGGCAATGCCGCAGGCGGTCAAGCAACAGGCGACGGTTTGGCAGCCCGGTCAGGACATCGAAATAGGCAAGCTTGGCGACCTCGTCTTGTGCGGATACCTGTTCGGAAATATCGCCTTGCGTGCCGACATAATGGGTGAGCCTGCCATGCTCGTCGCGAACGGTGGTAAGGGTCAATCGGGCCGGGTAACTTTCGCCGTTTTTGCGGCTAGTCCAGATCTCTCCTTTCCATTTGCCTTCGTGCTCGGCTGTGTTCCACATGGTGTCCCTGGCATCTGCTTCGTCTCGTCCGAGCGCGAAGCAGGGAAGAGGCGCTCCGATCAGTTCAGAAGGTGCGTAACCGGTCATCACGCAGAATGCGTCATTGACCCGTTGAAGGAGTTTGTCCGGGCCTGCAATGAACATGCCCTCTGCTGACTGGAACACAAAGGCAGCTACACGATTCGCTTCTTCCGCAGCCCGCCGTTCGGAAATATCGATTGAAATGCCGCATAGGCCGTAAACGGTCCCGTCATCGCGGCACAGCGGGATCTTGGTGCTGAGGACAGTGATCATGTCACCGTTCTGGTCCGTGACGGTTTCTTCCGCAACCACCCGTTCGCCCTCGGCTATCGCGCGCATGTCATTTCGACGAAGTTCCATCGAAACCGGCTGCGAAAACAGCTCAGTGTCCTGCTTGCCGATGATACTGCTGGTCTTGCGAGAAAAGAGTACATGCAGCGCGCGGTTTGCGTATGCATAGCGGTAGGAAGCATCCTTGATATAGATGAGCCCGTCTACGCTGTCGAGTATGGTTGCCAGCTGTTGTTCGCTGTCGCGCAAAGCTCCGGTCTTATGCGCCACTTGCCAGCGCAGCCAGGTTGTCGACGCTACCGCCATGGCCAGCAGCGCGATGACTGCCCCTGCGGCCCACCAGACATAGGGGGGGACCTGCGCGATCACGCTACGGGTCTGCCAATGGTTGAGAATCTCAAAGTAGACAGAGTCTGGATCTTTTTGCCAAGCTCCGAGCTGTTGGTCAATTGCATGGAGCAGGTCGGCGTTCTGGCCCTTTCCAGTTGCGTAGTAGAGGCGGACCGGTTGGAATATGACTGGCGTTTCGATAATCCCGCGGGTGGGCGCATACAGGGAGCCGGCATACTTGCTGGCCACAACGGCATCGGCCTCTCCCCGCTCCACCAGCGTAAAACCATCTTCGACCGAATCCACCAGCAAGAGATGAGGTTTCACACCGAAGTTCGTGGCGTAGTCAGCGAAAAATCGCTGCTGGATCGATCCTGCCAGGATGGCGATGCGCTTTCCACCGGTATCCATCATCGTATTGATCGGCACATCGGGGCGCCGGTAAAGTTGCGACCAGCTGAAGAGGGCCGGAGTATCGTGAAAATCGAGTACCTGCTTGCGCTCTTCCGACCATGCGACGTCCGGGAGAAGGTCAAGGCCGCCGTCCGCCAGGGCCTTGAGGCACCGCGCCCACTCGCATGAGACGAAACGCAGGTCCCAGCCTTCTGACTTCGCAATCGGGCGCAGAAGGTCGACCAGGATGCCGTCGGCCTGGCCTTGCCCATCGAAGTAAATTTTTGGGGCATTGGCATAAATGCCGACATTGACCACGCGTGGAACGGCGCCTGCACTCGCATGCAAGGCGAAGAGCAGCAAGAGCGTGGTTAGTGTTCGCAACATCACGGGCAAGGGTCTTTCGTGGCAGTCGAACTACAGGTGGCCTGGCTCTGGCGTATCAATACGTGTGACTCTTGACTATCGTATATGAGGGCAAGGAACTCATGGCGCGCTTCGCCGCTTTTGCGTTGTCCAGATCCGACTGCCTGGAAGCTCACTTGCCTCAGCCATACCGGCAACGTATTCTCCAGAGTAGTCAATTCTCTGGGTTTTCTGCCATGCCATCGATTTGGTTCCGTTTGTTTCTCGTTTCTTGTTGTACCGCTACGCTTCTTGGCTGTGGCTCTCTGCGTACCCTCGCGCGCACCGAGCCGGGCGCAGGCACCCAGGCCGGGCTTGTCTTCGGGCGCTGGGTCGACTCCGGTGGGGATGCCGCGGCTGCCACGACCTGGTCGCGCAAGGTTGCCGCCGGAGTCAGCGTGCAGGAAATCGAAGAGGCATTCGCCAGCGTTGCAGCGGAAGATAACCTGCGCCCTGTTGGCGAGCTGTTCCTGTCGCGGGAACTCGCCATTCGCTCCGGCCAGCCACAGAAATTCCTGAAGGTATACTCCTATTGCGACCCGCAGGTAGCCCGCGCGATCGTCGACTTCAGTCCGCCGATGTCTGCCTTTCTTCCCTGCCGGATCACCGTGGTAGAGCAGGACGACGGCCTCTGGATCTACGCCATGGACATGGATGTCCTGCTCAAGCTCGGCCGTCCAATGCCTCCCGAGCTGCGCGCTTCTGTATCGAAAGTGCGCATCACGATACTCAAGATGCTTGATCGCGCCGCTGCCGGTGAGTTCTAAGCCAGTGATGAGTACGAATATCAATCCCTCATCGCATTTACTCAACATACATTGCGGCAATGCACCATCGAAATATGTTGCGTCGACATTGCGACAATGGTTACATGCGCATGTACGCATATATTTAATGAATAGTTAATGGACCCTGACCTCGACAATGAAGAGATGGCGGAAGTGTTCGAGGAAGTCTCGAATTACTTTTTCCTGCTTTCCGAACCTACCCGGCTGAAAATCCTGCACGCCCTGTGTCACGGAGAGCGCCCGGTGGGTACGATCGTCAAGGAGCTGGGAGCCACCCAGGCGAATGTGTCTCGTCAACTGAACATGTTGTATCGCGCCCGCATTCTCGGCCGGCGCAAGGACGGGGCGCAGGTCTATTACCGCATCGAGGATCAGAACACGATCGAACTGTGTCGCACCGTGTGCACGCAAATGGCGGACAAGGTGAAGAAGTCGCGCCGGATGCATCAGGACGCAATCGAACACTTCATGACATGAATTAACGAAGCTTGCAGTCAGCAAGTCTTTGATGCACGGATAAGTACGTATGACCATATGCGCATTTGGTTATATGAGCATGTAGCTATTTTATTCGCATTGAACGGAACGCAGCATGGAAAAACCAGTACGCAGATTTGGCCGTGTCATCAAAGCCCCCGAGAATTATGTCGATCGCGCCTTGATCGATGAGATCAACGCAAAAGGATTGAGTGAAGAGCGGCGGGGCTTCTTGCGGCGCAGTTTTCTCGCTGCCAGTGCCGCCATGACGGCTGGCACTGCGCTTGCCCAGAGCGGCAGCGCACCGGCGGCCGATGGCGACCCGCTTATCCTTACCTTGCCGGAGCATTCACGCACGCTGGGCAAACCGGTCGCCTCAATGCCCTATGGGCTTCCTTCAGCGTTCGAGGCCAACCTGCAACGGCGCGAGTCGCCCGGCCTGACCCGCGTGTCCGCTGCCTCCGTTGCATTCACTCCCTTGCAGGGACTGTTCGGAATTATCACGCCGTCCGGCCTGCATTTCGAGCGGCACCATCAGGGCTGGCAGGACATCGACCCGTCGAAGCACCGCTTCATGATCAACGGGCTGGTCAAGAATCCCAAGGTCTACACGATGGACGACCTGATGTGCATGCCGTCGGTGTCGCGCATGCATTTCATCGAGTGTGGCGCCAACACCGCCATGGAGTGGGGCAATGTGGCGGTGCCATCGGTGCAGTATTCGCACGGCATGCTCAGTTGCAGCGAATTCACCGGCGTGCCTCTGTCGGTGTTGCTCGAAGATTGCGGATACGACAAGCGCAAGGCCCGCGTCGTGCTGGCCGAAGGCGCCGACGGCTCGTCGATGACGCGCACCATCCCGCTTGACCGCGCACTCGACGACGTGATTGTTGCCTGGGCCATGAATGGCGAGATGCTGCGCCCGGAGAATGGTTATCCGTTACGGCTGGTCGTCCCGGGCGTGCAGGGCGCCTCCTGGGTGAAATGGCTGCGCCGTATCGAGGTCGGCGACCAGCCTTATGCGACCAAGGACGAAGCGATCCACTATATGGACGCGATGCCCGACGGAACCTATCGCCAGTACACGTCGATCCAGGAATGCAAGTCGGTGATCACCACGCCGTCGGCCGGACAGCGCCTGGTCGACACCGGGTTCTACAACATCACCGGCCTGGCGTGGTCGGGGCGCGGCAAGATCAGGCGGGTCGACGTTTCCGTCGACGGTGGCCGCAACTGGCGCACCGCGCGCCTCGAAACGCCGGTCCTGAGCAAGTGCCTGACGCGTTTCAACATCGACTGGGACTGGAACGGCGCGCCCGCGGTCCTGCAATCGCGCGCGATCGACGACACCGGTTACGTGCAGCCGAAAATCAACGAGTTGCGCGCGGTGCGCGGAACCCGCTCGATCTATCACAACAACGCAATCCACTCCTGGCAGGTGGCGCAATCGGGGGAGGTATCGAATGTCCAGGTTTATTAAGCTTGGCGCCGGCGCGCTGCTTGCCGCCGCCGCCGCAGCAGCGCTGGCTGGCCCCTTGACCAATCTGGGACGCCCGGCCACGCCGAAAGAAGTGCAGGCATGGGATATCGACGTGCGGCCCGATTTCAAGGGGCTGCCGAAGGGATCGGGCAGCGTATCCAAAGGTCAGGCCGTATGGGAGAGCAAATGCGCATCCTGCCACGGCACCTTTGGCGAATCGAACGAAGTCTTCACGCCGCTGGTCGGAGGTACTACGCCAGACGACATCAAGGCCGGGCGTGTGGCGGCGCTGGTGAACGGACGCCAGCCGCAGAAGACGACCCTGATGAAAGTGGCTACCGTCTCGACCTTATGGGACTACATCAATCGCGCCATGCCATGGACGGCACCGAAATCGCTGACCACCGACGAGGTGTACGCCGTCACCGCCTACATTCTCAACATGGGCGAGATCGTTCCTGACGACTTCGTACTGTCGGACAGCACGATCGCCCAAGCCCAGGCGCGCATGCCAAACCGCAACGGTATGGTAACCAAGCACGGCATGTGGGACGTCAAGGGCAAACCGGACGTCCGCAGCGTGGCATGCATGAAGGACTGCAAGGTCGATCCGGCGCCGCGCTCGACCTTGCCGGAAGCGTCGCGCAACGCTCACGGCAACCTGGCCTTGCAGACGCGTGGCTTTGGCGCGACGCGCGGCGTCGATACGACGGTACCGGCCGCGGCGGCGCGCGATGCGAAACCGGCAGCCGGCGCGCCTGCCGTCAAGGCAGCGGCCCCTGCGGCACAGGCCGGCGTTCCTACCGCTCTGTTGCAGGCGAATGCCTGTTTGGCCTGCCACGCCGTCGACAACAAGGTCATGGGCCCTGCCTTCGCGGCAGTGCGCGCCAAGTACAAGGACGATCCTGGCGCAGCGGCGAAGCTCGCAGGCAGCATCAAGGACGGCAGTACCGGCAAATGGGGCGTGATCCCGATGCCGGCCCAGGCACACGTGAAAGACGAGGACCTGAAAGTCCTGGTCGGATGGATCCTGGCACCGCAATAGGCCGGGCCAGCGATGGTACAAGCGATAACAAGTTCAACACGGAGATGGAGCACAAATGAAACAAGCTGTATTCGGAATCGCGCTGGCGGCAGCGTGCATGGGAGCCATGGCGGCCGACTACCAGATCAAAATGCTTAACAGCGGCAAGGACGGCGCCATGGTGTTCGAGCCGGCTTTCCTGCAAGTGGCGAAAGGCGACACGGTCAAGTTCGTCAAGGTTGACATGTCGCATAACAGCGCATCGGTCATCACTCCTCCCGGCGCGGCTGCCTGGAAGGGCAAGCCGGATGAAGAGATCTCGATCAAGCTCGACCAGGAAGGTGTCTATGTCTACGTGTGCGAACCGCACAAGATGATGGCCATGACGGGCGTCATCCAGGTGGGCAAGGCAAGCAATCTGGCCGATGCGAAGAAGGGCGCGGATGCACTGTCGAAATCGTTCGTGATGAACAAGGAGCGCCTCGCCGGCTACATGGCGCAGGTGAAGTAAGCATGCCTGCCACGTGAGCGGCGGCATTTTCAACGTTTGGAGGATGGTATGAATCAACAGCGACGCAACGTCATGCGCATTACCTCGGTGCTGGGCGCTGCCTTTGCCGCCGGATTGCTCAGGCCGGAGCAGGTCTTCGCGGCAGAATGGAGCCAGAAGGTGTTCGATGCCAAGAGCCTGGAAGCTGCCGTCAAGGAGCTTGGCGGCGACAAGTTCGCCGTCAGTAGTGACGTGTCGATCACGGGCCCGGACATCGCCGAAAACGGCGCAGTGGTACCGGTGTCGATCGCCAGCAAGGTGCCGAATACGGACTTCATGGCCATCCTGGTCGAGAAGAATCCGAGCGCCATGTCGGCCAGCTTCACGATTCCGGCCGGGACTGAACCGGCCGTGACCACCCGCGTCAAGATGGGGGCCACCTCCAATGTGCACGCCCTGGTGCGCGCCGATGGGAAGTGGCTCGTGGCCAGCAAGGAAATCAAGGTCACCCTTGGCGGTTGCGGCGGCTGAACTCCCAAGAGA
The DNA here is from genome assembly GCF_056680575.1 of Telluria sp. AIW5. Lineage (NCBI taxonomy): Bacteria > Pseudomonadati > Pseudomonadota > Betaproteobacteria > Burkholderiales > Oxalobacteraceae > Telluria > Telluria sp. AIW5. The sequence goes on from NZ_CM155289.1 coordinate 1,389,971, forward strand.
ATATCGAATAAGGAAAGATCATGGCAGACCCAATGCGTATCCGCGCCAGCTTGTCTGGCGATACGGTCGAAGTAAAAGTCCTGATGCGGCATGACATGGAAACCGGTCAGCGCAAGGACGCCAGCGGCAAGGTCGTCCCGGCCCACTACATCAAGACGCTCGTGGCAAAGGTGAAGGACAAGGTCGTGCTCGACGCAAACTTCGGTCCGTCGGTATCGAAAGACCCCTTCCTGTCCTTCAAATTCAAGGGCGCAGCCAAAGGCGACAAGGTCAGTGTGACCTGGGTTGACAGCGCTGGCGAGACGCGCACCGACGAAGGCGTCATTAGCTGAGCACGGGGCCGCTTCCGAGCCGGAGCGGCCGCATGCGCGGCGACAGACCGCGCAGTCCAACAACAAGGAGACAGGCATGAGCAACATGCGTTTCGGTGTGATCGGTTTGATCGGTTTGGCCCTGCAAGGCGCGTGCGGAGCAGCGCTGGCACAGACGTCGGCAACCGACGAGATCGCGAAATACCGGCAGATGCTTGCCGACGGCAATCCTGCGGAGTTGTGGGAAATGCGCGGCGAAGAATTATGGAAGAAAAGGGCGGGACCGAAAAACGTCTCGCTGGAGCGCTGCGACTTCGGCAAGGGCCCCGGCGTGCTCAAGGGCGCCTATGCCGAGCTGCCGCGCTACTTCAAGGACGTGAACAAGGTCATGGATCTCGAACAGCGCCTGCTGCATTGCAGAATGAGCTTGCAGGGCCTGAGCCGGGAAGAGGCGACCAAGGTGCCTTTTGGCGCGGCGGGAAAGCAATCGGACATCGAAGCATTGGTCGCATATATCACCTCCGAGTCACGCGGTGCCACCATGGCAGTATCAACCAGCCATCCGTTGGAGAAACGCGCTTACGAGACGGGCAAACAATTGTTCTACTACCGCGGCGGCTCGCATGATTTTGCATGCGCGACCTGCCATTCGACCACTGGGCAACGCATCCGCTTGCAAGAGCTGCCGAATATCCTGAATAAGGTCAATGCGCAGGCGGCCTATACCACCTGGCCGGCCTACCGCGTCTCGCAGGGCGAGGTGCGCACGATGCAGCACCGGCTCAACGACTGCTTCCGCCAGCAGCGCTTCCCCGAACCCCTGTACGCGTCCGATGCAATCACGGCGATCACGATGTTCCTCGCGAAAAACGCGGATGGCGGGGTGTATGCCGGTCCGGCAATGAAACGATAGGAGAGAGCGATGACACCATTTGCAAGAAAGCTGATCGTCGTGCTGGGCGCGGCTGCGGTGGCCGGTTGTGCCACCGTCGCTGCCGACACCGATTACCGTCAAGCCGCACTCGACCTTTTGAAACAGGACTTCCGTTCCAAAGGGCCGGCCACGCTCGAGCGCGTGGCTGCCCAGGACGAGGCTCAGCAGCTGTGCAGCCAGTACCCGCAGGAGCGGCCAGCCGAAGTGAGCGCACGTATCGAAGCGGCGCAGATGAAGAACATTCGCCAGCCTTCCGATGGCAAATATACAGGCAGCTGGCAGGAAGGCGAGAAGATCGCCCAGAACGGCCGCGGCATGCAGTCATCGGACCAGGTCGGCGGCGTCAACGGCGGCAATTGCTATGCCTGCCACCAGATTACGAAGAAGGAAATCTCGTTCGGAAATATCGGACCCAGTCTTTACCAGTACGGCAAGATCCGCGGCAACAGCGAGGAGATGCTGAAGTACACCTGGGGCAAGATCTATAACGCGCAAGCCTACACGGCCTGCTCGAACATGCCGCGCTTCGGCCATAACGGCATCCTGACCGAAGCACAGATCAAGGATGTGATGGCCTTGCTGCTCGATCCCGCGTCGCCGGTGAACCAGTAAGGACGCCATGCTGGCCGGCAGGCACGCACGCGGCGCAGCAGTACGAATGCATTTTGCAGAGGACTTGGTATGGGAATGAATCGGCGCGAATTCGCGCAGTTACTCGGGATCGCTGCCGCCGGCGGCATGTTGCTCAATTCAAAGGCCGCACTGGCGGCGCCGTCGCCCGGCGCCCTGTATGACTTGCCGCGCTTCGGCAACGTCCACTTCCTTCACTTCACCGATTGCCACGCACAGCTGATGCCGGTGTACTTCAGGGAGCCGAGCGTGAACATCGGCCTTGGCGCCGCAGCGGGCCGCATGCCGCACCTGGTGGGCGACGCCCTGCTCAAGGCGACCGGCATACCACGCCACTCGCCGCAGGCGCATGCCTTTACCTCGCTCGACTTCGAGCAGGCGGCGCGGACCTATGGCAAGGTGGGCGGTTTTGCGCACCTTTCTACCCTGGTCAAGAAAATGAAGGCCGGGAGGCCGGGCGCGCTGTTGCTTGATGGCGGCGACACCTGGCAGGGCTCGGGCACCGCGCTCTGGACCAAAGGCCAGGACATGGTCGATGCCGGCTTGCTGCTGGGCGTTGACGTCATGACCGCGCACTGGGAAATGACCCTGGGGGACAAACGGGTTGAGGAAATCGTCAGCAAGGACTTCAAGGGTAAGGTCGATTTCGTCGCCCAGAACGTCAAGACCAACGACTTCGGCGACCCGGTATTCGCCCCTTACGTCATCAAGGAAATGAACGGCGTGCCGGTGGCGATCATCGGGCAGGCCTTCCCTTACACGCCGATCGCTAACCCGCGCTACATGATTCCCGACTGGAGTTTCGGCATCCAGGAAGAGAACATGCAAAAGATGGTAGACGAAGCGCGCGCCAAAGGCGCGAAGGTCGTCGTCGTGCTGTCGCATAATGGTATGGACGTCGACCTGAAGATGGCCTCGCGCGTACGCGGCATCGATGCCATCATGGGCGGGCATACGCACGACGGCGTGCCGGTACCGGTAACGGTCGCCAATGGTGGCGGGAAAACCCTGGTTACCAATGCGGGCAGCAACGGCAAATTCCTCGGTGTGCTGGACTTCGATGTGCGCGGTGGACAGGTCCATGGTTTCCAGTATCGCCTGTTGCCTGTGTTCGCCAACTTCCTGCCGGTCGACCGCGACATGGCAGCGCTGGTGAGCAAGGTCCGCGCTCCCTACGAAACGAAGCTGAACGAGAAGCTGGCAGTCACCGAGGGTACGCTCTACCGGCGCGGCAATTTCAACGGCACCTTCGACCAGCTGATCGTCGATGCGCTCATCGCCATCAAGGGTGCGGACCTGGCATTTTCGCCAGGCTTCCGCTGGGGGACTTCGCTGCTGCCGGATAGTCCGATCCTGATGGAACACCTGATGGACCAGACGGCGACGACGTATTCGCATACCACCTTGACGCCCATGACCGGCGCGACGATCAAGACGGTACTGGAAGACGTGGCGGACAACCTGTTCAATCCCGACCCCTACTACCAGCAGGGCGGCGACATGGTGCGCGTAGGCGGCATGACCTATGCCATCGATCCGGCGGCGCCGATGGGATCGCGCATCAGCGACATGCGCCTGCACGGCAAATTGGTCGATGCCGGCAAGACCTACAAGGTCGCGGGCTGGGCACCTGTGGCCGAAGGTGCATCGGGCGAGCCGGTGTGGGACGTCGTGGCGCAGTGGCTGCGCACGGAAAAAGTCGTCAAGCCACGCAAGCTGAACACGCCGCGCCTGATCGGCATGAAGGGCAACCCGGGCATCCTGGCCTGACCGGTTGAAAGGAAATGCAATGCGAAGAATGAGCTCGAAGGCCGCGCTGGCGGCGACGGTACTGGCGCTGCTGGCGTGGAAACCGGCGTTGGCAGTGGAAACGGCCGCCGTTGCACCTAATAAGCAGACAGTGGCCGGCCGCTACCTCGATGCGCGTGAAGCCTACCGGATGAAGCAGGAACTGGGACCGCGCGCCTACTTCATCGATGTGCGTACGCGCTACGAAGTCGCTTATGTCGGCCTGCCAACCGTGGTCGATGCGAATATCCCCTATGTGGAGCATCCCGAAGACGCGCCCTGGGACGACAAGGCAGGGCGCTTCAAGCTCGAGGTCAACAGCGATTTCGGACCGGAGGTCGCGCGACGCCTGAGCGCAGCCGGACTCGGAAAGGATGCGCCGGTCCTGCTGATATGCCGCTCGGGCGACCGCAGCGCACGTGCTGCCAACCTGCTGAGCCAACTAGGCTACACGGCCGTCTACAGTGTCGTCGATGGCTTCGAGGGAGACGCCATTGCATCCGGTGACAAGCAGGGGCAGCGTCTCCTGAACGGCTGGAAGAACGCCGGCCTGCCGTGGTCCTATAACCTGGGCAAGGCGCGTGCCTATTTCCCCCAATATTAGGCCACGACAGCCCGTGCCGCAGCCATGGCGCTTCCTTGCACTGGTGGCGACGCTAGTAGTGGGATACGCGAGCGCCGCGACGCCGGGAGGAGGCTTGCCCGCCGCCACGGAACTCGGGCGGGACGGCCGTACTGCGATGCGAAGCAGCGTGCCGATTGTCATCCTGTTCTCTCTCCCCGGCTGCTCATATTGCGAAACGGTGCGGCGCAATTACCTGATTCCGCTGGCGCGGGAAGGTGCAAGTTCGCAGCGGCCCATCGTGCGTGAGACGGACCTGTCCTCGGTGGCGCCATTGCACGGTTTCGGAAACGAGGCCAGCAGCGGCAAGGGACTGGCTGCCACCTACAAGATTCGCGTGGCGCCCACGGTCATTGTCGTCGATGGAAGGGGCGGGCTCCTTGCACCGCCGCTTGAGGGTGGCGACGTCTCCGGCATGTATGGTGCTTACCTCGACAATCTGCTTGCTACCTCGCGCAGTAAGCTCGCCAATATGCCGATGGAGTCAGCGAAAAGGATCGAACAATGAAGCAATTGTTATGTGTACTTGGCATGCTGACGGCGCTGCATAGTAATCCGGTCATGGCACAGCCTACACCGCAACGAGCGGCGACCTATACCATTGCCCTGATGAGCCCTGAGCTCGCCTTACAGGCGGCGCAGGCAGCCATGCATGCCTGCCGCCAGGCTGGCTACCAGGTGTCAGTGGCCGTGGTCGATCGTACCGGGCAGACCCAGGTGCTGCTGCGCGACCGCCTCGCCGGAACGCATACCGCGGACGCGGCAACCGACAAGGCGTGGACAGCGGCCAGCTTCAAAATCAGCACCACGGCTTTGGCGAAAGCAACCATGAGCGGAACGGATGCTGCCGGCATCCGCCACATTCCGCGTGCGCTCGCCGTCGGAGGCGGCATGCCGATTGAAGCGAACGGTTCCCTGCTGGGCGCCATCGGCATCTCGGGCGCACCGAGCGGCGCCGCGGACGATGCCTGTGCCCGCAGCGGCCTGGCGGCGATCGCAGACGACCTGAATTTCTGAGAAGGACGCGAAAATGCAACTCATCCGACGGATTACGGCGTACCTGAACAAGGCGTGCAGGCTGTGGGTGCCGGCCGTGCTGGCGGGGACCGCGCTGGCGGCAAGCGCAGCCCCGCTAGCGCCCGTGCTTAAACCGGTCAAGATCAGCGAACACGCTTATGTATTCCAGGGCAAGGCAGGCATGGCGGACAATGCCAACGCCGGTTTCATGTCGAACGCCGGGTTCGTGGTGACGCGCGACGGCGTCGTCGTCTTCGATGCCCTCGGCACGCCGGCGCTGGGCGAGGCGATGGTGCGGGCCATCCATGGTGTGACCCGCCAGCCGATCCGGCGCGTCATCGTCAGCCACTACCACGCGGACCATTTCTACGGCTTGCAGGCATTGAAGGCGGCCGACGCGGAAATCTGGGCGCACCAGCAGGGCCGCGCCTATCTTGCCTCGGATGTCGCCGCGCAGCGCCTTGCGCAGCGCAAGGAGTCGCTCAAGCCCTGGGTCGACGAGAACACGCGCCTGCTGCCGGCGGACCGCTGGCTCAGTTTTGCAGATGGCAAGCCGATCGCGTTCGAGATGGGCGGACTGCATTTTCGCGTCATCGACAGCAGCGGGGCCCATGCGCCTGACGACATCATGCTGGCAGTGGACGAGGATCGTCTCCTCTTTGCGGGCGACCTGTTCTTCACCGGCCGCCTGCCTTTCGTGGGCGATGCCGACAGCCGTGTCTGGCTCGGTGCGCTCGACCGCATGCTGGCCTTGTCCCCGGCGATTGTGGTGCCAGGCCACGGCGACGTGTCGCGCGACCCACGCCGGGATCTCGACCTGACCCGGTCCTACCTGACCTTCCTGCGCAAGGTAATGGGCGACGCGGTTGCCGAGCTGTCGTCCTTCGACGAGGCATATGCGAAAATCGACTGGAGTCGGTATGCGGCGTACCCTGCATTTGCGCAGGCGAATCGACTGAACGCCTACGGCACCTTCCTGCTCATGGAGCGGGAAAGCCTGCAACAGAAGTAAGCCTGCCACCTATCTGCATGTCCAATTCCGAGGAGATTTTATGAAACTGTTCCGTGCAATCGCTACCGTGCTGTGCATGGCATTCGTCGCAAGCGCCGTCGCCAATGCCGCCCCGCGCGAAGAGAAAGTCGTTTATCACATCAACGATTCGACTAATGCAATGATGGCGCTCGGGAATATTCGCAATCACCTGAATGCCAGTCCCAAGGCCCAGATCGTCGTGGTAACCCATGGCGCCGGCATCGACTTCCTGATCGAGGATGCCAAGGACAAGAACGGCAATCCCTACGATGCCGTGGTGCAGGAGCTGGCGAACCGGAACGTCAAGTTCCGGGTCTGCAATAACACGCTGGAAGCGCGCAAGATCGACCGCAAGCGCATCCTGCCGGAAGCCACGGTTGTACCCTCCGGTGTGGCCGAGGTGGCGCGGCTTCAGTTCCAGGAAGGCTATGTTTACCTGAAGCCATGACGATGCGCTGTTGCGGAGGCCAAGCAGAGACGTTTTATCCTTGCGGACTTGCGCTCATCTGCTGGCAATAGCGGAGGAGCTTATCGGGCAGGTCAGCGGGACACACGCCGCACTGGCGGTTGCCCGGTACCGCATGGTCGATGAACGTAGGGTAAGGCAAGTTCAGATTGGCCATGATTTCCCGGAATTCGTCGAGCGTCTTGCCTTTACCGAGCCGTGGATTGCGCAGCTTTTCCTGTGCGATCGATGTGACGAAGCGTTCCTTGTAATCGTGGGCAGGATAGACAAGGGTTTCGTCCGGTAGGGCAAACAGCTTTTCGGTAACGCTCCGGTACAGCGTATCGGCATCGCCATTCTGGAAGTCGGTACGGCCGCAACCTTCGATCAGCAAGGCGTCGCCGGTGAACACGCGGTCACCCAGCAGATAGGAAAAATGCCCATCCGTGTGCCCAGGGGTGTGCAGGGGTTGGAGGGAAATACCGGCCATCTCGAAAGGTTTGCCCTCCTCGATGCCGACATCGGCGCAGGCCAGGCGGTCGAAGGCCGGGGCTGCAATCTTGCTGCCGGTTGCGCGTTTCAATTCCAGTGCAGCAGTGATATGGTCGGCATGGATGTGGGTGTCGAGCGTATAGGCAAGGCGCAAGCCCAAGTCATGCAGGACTCCCAAGTCCCGATCCATGCTCGAGATGACGGGATCGATCAGGATCGCTTGCCCAGTCTGTTCATCGCCCAGCAGGTAAGTGTAGGTGCTGGACACGGGCTCGAAGAGTTGGCGGAAAATCATGGCGTTATCTCCTGCATGGATGGGGTGGAGTCAGGCACCGTGCGGCAGGCCGAGGTTCTGGTTTGCAGGCACGGCGACGTCGATCAGCTTTGGCTTGGGCAAATTCAGTTCGCTCATCAGCTTGCGGAAATCGTCGCGGCTGCGGTTGGCCAGGCGGGCGTTGTGCCGCTTTTCCCAGCCGATCGTCGAAACGGCCTGTCCCTTGTAGTCGTGCCCCGGCCACATGCGCGTTTCGTCCGGCAGCGCAAACAGTTTCGCGGTCACGCTGTCATACAGGGCGTCGCTGCTGCCGCTCTGGAAATCGGTGCGGCCGCAGCCGTCGATCAGCAGCGTATCGCCGGTAAACGCATTGCTGCGCCAGACGTAGCTCATGCTGCCGGCAGTATGGCCGGGTGTATGCAGCACCCTGATTTCCTCGGCCTCGCCGAAGCGGATGACATCGCCATCATTCAATTGCAGTTCGGCCGGCGCGATTCCGCAGCCGCTCGGCACCGCCGCCTGCGCGCCGGTCAGTTCGCGCAGCTTGCCGGCGGAAGTGACGTGATCGGCGTGTGCATGCGTTTCCAATACATAGACCAGTTGCAGCCCCAGGCGCTCCAGGTGGCGCAGGTCGCGTTCCCAATGATGATCGACCGGATCGATGATGACGGCCTGGTTCGACCCCGGCGCCGTCAGGATGTAGGTGAAGGTCGACGATTCGGCATCGAACAGCTGGATGGGATTCAGGTTCATCTTGGTTTCCTCGATAAATGATAACGGGACTTCTTTACGACACTGCCTTGACGATCATCGCGATGGCGACAAGCGCGGAGACGAATGCAAAACCCTTCTGTAGCTGAGGTCCGGCAAGACGCGACGCGAGCGAGCGCCCACCGAGCATTCCTGCAAGCGCGCCTGCCGAAAAGGGCAGGGCGAGCGACCAGTCCAGATGCCCGCTGACGGCGGTGGTGGCAACGCCCATCAGCGAAATCAGGGCGATCACGGCCAGCGAGGTCGCCACGGCCGATTTCATCGGCAGATCCGTGTAACGCTGCAATGCCGGCACCATGACGAAGCCGCCGCCCACGCCGAGCAGGCCGGAGAGCAGGCCGGCGAGACTGCCCGACAGGGTCATGGCCATGGCGCACGGACGGGTCCAGATGAAGCGGCCGGAGTCGCCGTTCCGTTTGCACACGACATGCTCGGCGGTGGTGGCAGGCCCCTTCCCCGAGGCCTGCCTGAATGTTTTCAAGGCGACGAACAGCAGCACCAGCGCGAACAGCACGGCCAGCCAGCGGCCATCGATCTGACGCGCAGCCCACAGGCCGGCCGGCGAGAGCAGCATGCCGGTGGCCGCGATCAGCACGGCGGCGCGGTAGCGCACGATCCCGGCGCGCAGGCCCAGTACCGCGCCCAGCGCCGCGGCCATGCCGACCGCCATGAGTCCGATCGGTCCGGCCTCCGCTACGCTGGCGCCGGTGCCGAAAATCAGCAGTGGGACGGCCAGGATGCCGCCGCCTGCGCCGGTCAGGGCGAGGATCAGTCCCACCACCAGGCCAAGTCCGACGCTGGTCAGCATGCCAGCCTCCCGTTTTGCGTGTTCATGATCAGGCCTTGCCCGGTGCGCGTGCGGCCGAGATCCGTTCAAACACCTCGAACAGCGCCATTCCTGCCAGCATCGCGAGCGTAAAGAGCAGGGCCTTGTCTCCGCCGGAGGCGAGCGAGGCCAGGGCGGGGCCCGGGCAGTAGCCACCCAGCCCCCAGCCGGCGCCAAAGGCAAGCGAACCGAGTACAAGACGACGGTCGATGACGGTCGCCGTCGGCAGCCGCATCGGCGCACCGAGAAGGGACTGTTTGCGATTGCGGGCGAGGCCAAAGGCGAACACCCCCACCAGGATCGCTCCGCCCATCACGAAACCGAGCGACGGGTCCCAGTTCCCGGCCAGGTCAAGAAAGCCGACGACCTTGGCGGGATCGGTCATGCCCGAGACGATCAGGCCAATGCCGAACAGGAGGCCGACCAGTAATGCCATGAAGATTTGCATGTCGATTCCTTCAGTTGTTCAATTTAAAACGTGGCGTACGAGGTAGACTGTGACGAAGCCGGCGAACATGAATGCCGCCGTTGCGACAAGCGAACGGGGCGACATGCGTGAAATGCCGCAGACGCCGTGGCCGCTGGTGCAGCCAGCGCCATAACGCGTGCCGACACCGACCAGCAGGCCGGCGGCCACCAGCGTTCCGGCGCCGGCATCGACCGTCACCTCGGGCAACGCCGCGAACAGGCCATACACAACCGGAGCGGCGATCAGGCCAGCCAGGAAGGCGACGCGCCAGCCAATGTCTCCACGCGCAGGCCGCAGCAGACCGCCCAGGATGCCGCTGATGCCGGCGATCCTGCCGTTCAACAGGATGAAGGCCGCCGCGGCCAGACCAATCAGTACGCCGCCGGCAAGCGCCGCCTGCGGCGTGAAATGGACCCAGTCAATCGTCATTTCGTTTCTCCTTTGCCTGGCTGGCAGAACAGTTCATACAGAACCTGCATGATCGCCGTCGCTTCGCGGCTGTCGATGTTGTAGAAAATTTGCTTGCCCTCGCGCCGGGTGCTGACGAGACCTTCCTCGCGCAGTACCCCAAGCTGCTGGGACAGCGTTGGCTGCTGGATTTGCAGCAGGGTTTCGAGCTCGCTGACGCAGAACTCGCCTTGCGTCAGTTGGCAAAGCAGCAGTAACCGGTCCGGGTTGCCCAGTACTTTCAGCAGGCCGCAGGCTTGCGTCGCCGCCGATTGCATCGCTTGCAAGTCCAGTTTTTGTCCATCGCTCATCGTGAATCCTTCTTGTGTTTCGTTATCCCTGGGGATATTATATGCACAGACGATCTATATTTCAATAGATTGTTGTTGAATGCCACGAACAGGAGATCACATGAGCATCCGTTACCTCGATAAGAACTTCGCAATTACCTCGCAAGTGTCGCCTGAATCTCTGGCCGGGATGCGCGACGCGGGTCTTTCCACTATCATTTGCAATCGCCCCGACGGCGAGGCTGGCGACCAGCCAGCGTTCGCCGCGGTGGCAGAGCAGGCGGCCGCGTGCGGCGTGCAAGCGCACTACTTGCCGGTTGTGCCAGGAAAAATCACCCCCAGCGATGTCGAGGCCTTTGCTGCGCTGTATGCCGACTCGCCCAAACCGGTACTGGCCTACTGCCGCACGGGACTGCGTGCCGAGACCTTGTGGCAGCTCTCGGAAGGCCTTCGGAACGGTCCGCAAGGAGATGGGAAACAAGAAGCTTGAATCCGGGATCCTCTCGAGATCCCGTCGGGCCACGGGTCGCCAGCGATGCGGCGGCGCAGGTCAGTAAATCCAGGGGATGAGCTTTCTGGTGCGAGCGCGGTATGCCGGGTATTCCGCGTAGCGCTCCTGTAGCCACGTTTCTTCCTGGTTCGCTTTGCGATCGAAGAAGAGCGCCAGCACCAGCGTGAGCATGAGGCGTAGGGGGCTGAGCGACCACAATGCAATCCCGAATGCCGCCAACAGGATGCCGAAGTAGATCGGATGGCGCACCAGCCGGTATATGCCACTGGTCACCAGTTGCGCCGTTGGCAGCGGTCGTGGAAACGGCGTCAGCGAACGGCCGAGCATCGCCGTACTATGGCCGAGCACGGCAACTCCGGCCAGCGCGGCCACGATACCAACAACGTGGAACACGGCTGGCACGGCCCAGGCAGGGCCTACGCGCGGTACCAGTATGAATACCAGGAACAAGATTAACTGCATGGCGACCCAGACTTCGCCGCGACGTCTGAAACGATGTGGTTGCATACTCATCCCGGGTTCAGGCTAGCGTCATGGCATATTGCATGTCAATGCGCGGCCGGAGCGGTTTCATGGGTTTGTCACTTTCGGATGTGCCATCCATTCGCGTCCCTTGAGCATGCCGCCCCAGTACAAGGGCGGCAGAACGCTTTTTTTCAGCAGCCAGGCAAGACGTGATGGCCTGGTTCCGTCGATCAGCCATGCCGGGAAGCTCGGGGCCAGCTTGCCGCCGTAGGTGAATTCGGCCAGCACGATCTTGCCGCGCTCGACCGTCAACGGACAGGAGCCATAGCCGTCATACGTCGCGCTTCCACGTGCCTTGCCGAGGGCCGCCAGCAGATTGTGAGCGACCACCGGAGCCTGCTTGCGCGTTGCCGCTGCGGTTTTCGCGTTGGTAGTGCCGGCGACGTCTCCGAGCGCGAAGACATTTTCGTAACGGACATGACGCAAGGTCGCGGGATCGACGTCGACCCAGCCGGCGCTGCCCGCAAGTGCACTGTTGCGAACAAAATCCGGCGCGACCTGAGGCGGTACGACATGGATCATGTCGAATTCCTTGATGATCGTCTGCTTGCTGCCATCGGCGCCAGTACGGCTGAAAGTGGCGGTCCTGCGTGCCCCATCGATGGCGGTCAGGTTATCGCCAAAGTCGAGCCCGATCCCGTAGGCCTTCACGTACTCCATCAGTGGGGGAACATAATCCGGCACACCGAACAAGGCTGTGCCGGCACTGCAAAATTCGATCTGGATGTCTGCCAATACACCAGTCCGTTTCCAGTGGTCCGCTGACAGGTACATGGCTTTTTGCGGCGCGCCGGCGCATTTGATCGGCATGGCCGGTTGCGTAAACAGGGCGCGCCCAGCTCGCATTTTCTGCACCAGCTCCCACGTATAAGGGGCAAGATCCACGCGATAGTTCGAGGTCACGCCATTTCGGCCGAGCGTGTCGCTCAAACCCTCGACGCCTTCCCAGTCGAGTTTGAGTCCCGGGCAGACTACAAGATGACGATAGCCTATCTCGCTGCCGTCTTCAAGGAACAGGGCGTTGTGCCCTGGTGCGAATGCGGCAACGGCACTGTTAATCCATTTGGCACCCTGCGGCATCACCGACGCCATCGCGTGGGCGGTTTGGGTTGGCCGGAAGATGCCGGCGCCCACCATGGTCCAACCTGGTTGGTAATAATGGGTCGTAGCCGGTTCGATGATCGCGATATCCAGGCCGGGTGCCCGCGCCAGCAGGCTGGAGGCGGTCGCAATGCCGGCGGCGCCGCCGCCGACGATAACGATTTCATGAGTGATTTTCATCATGGTTTCCTGTGAGGTAAAAGCGCACGAAGGCTTGTATCAGTGCTGATTTCGTTCCTGCGTTGCGGTCGGCACCGCGATCGAAACAAAGCTCAGGTTTCGACAGAGCAGCCGCTAGAGTCTGAAGCACGTAAGCGCTTCGTCACTATCATACTAGAACAAGATATTATATTAGTATACGATATGTAGTTAAATATAGTGTTATTTGGCGCGTTGGCTGACGAGAACGGCAAAACCTGGCGCGTTCGCCTCGGTTTCATTGCCGTCCGTTTATCGGTAACTTTCAAGGAGTGAAGCATGGCAAACAAGCAGCCCGGAGACGCGGCAAGCGTTTGGAACGAACGGTACAGCGTCCCAGAATTCATCTTCGGCAGGGAGCCGAATGCCTACCTTGCCCGGCAGCGTCATCTACTCGAACCAGGCCGGCGCGCACTCGCTGTCGCCGATGGAGAAGGGCGCAACAGCGTGTGGCTGGCCGGCCTGGGCCTGGCGGTGGACGCCTTCGATATTTCGTCCGTGGCGGTCGACAAGGCGAAGGGGCTGGCGCGCGACGCCGGCGTCGTGGTCGATTTCCGGGTGGCCGATTGCGACACCTGGAACTGGACCCCGGCTTCCTACGATGCCGTCGTCGCAATTTTCATCCAGTTTGCCGGCCCGGACCTTCGTGCCCGCCTGTTCGCCCGGATGGTGGAGGCGCTCAAGCCGGGCGGTTTGCTCATCCTGCAAGGCTATACGCCAAGGCAGCTCGAATTCAACACCGGAGGTCCTGGCGTGCTCGAGAATTTATATACCGAGGAGTTGTTGCGGGCGGAATTCAGCGCCCTCCAGATCCTGGACCTGCAAGTGTATGAAGCCGAACTACGCGAAGGTGCGCGGCATGCCGGCCCGTCGGCATTGATCGGCATGGTGGCGCGCAGGACCTAGCCGGTGGGAAGGTGCGCTCGCCGGCTCCTTGCGCGCGCGTTAATGCCTGGTTAATCGGGGCGCGCGACACTACGTCCATCGACCAATGGAGATTGCAATGAAAAAGCGCCTGACTATCCTGCAAATCAACGACTTGCATGGATATATCGAACCCCACCAGGAGCTCGTCCGCGGCGGCGACCAGGACCGATTCCAGACATTGGGCGGCCTGGCTCGGATTGCAACTGCGGTCGAGCAGGTGCGTGCGGAAACAGATGGGGCGACTCTGCTGCTGGATAACGGCGACACTTTCCATGGCACATATGTCGCCGTCCAGTCGAAGGGCGAGGCCATGGTTCCATTGATGAATGCGCTAGCGCCCGAGGCGATGACCGTACATTGGGAGTTTGCCTACGGTCCAGCCCAGGTCCAGCGGCTTGCCGCTCAATTGACCTATCCTGTACTGGCCATTAATTGCTACCGGAACGAGGGTGGGCTCTTTTTCCAGCCCTACCGCATGGTCGACAAGGGCGGGCTGCGCGTCGCGGTCATCGGCATCGCCTGCAATATCGTCGACAAGACCATGCCGCCTGCCTTCAGCGAAGGCTTGCGCTTCACCCTCGGCCGCGATGAGCTTCCGTCGTGGATCCGACACGTGCGCGAGCACGAGGGGGCCGAGCTGGTCCTCGTACTGTCTCACCTTGGCTTTCCCCAGGATGTGAAGCTTGCATCCGAAGTGGACGGCATCGACGTACTGGTCAGCGGCCACACGCATAACAGGATGGAGTCGCCCGTCATCCAGAACGGCGCGATCATTTTTCAGTCAGGATGCCATGGCTCCTTCCTTGGTCGCCTGGATCTTGAAGTGGAAGACGGTAGTATCGCGGCCCACCGCCATCGGCTGATCGCGATCGACGAGCGCTTCGTGCCCCACCAGTGCGTTCAAGCGCTGGTCGATGCCGTCATGGCGCCGCATCGCGCCATGCTGTCCCGGGTCGTCGGTCATACCGGGCATGCGCTGTCCCGCTATCAATCGCTGCATTGTTCGATGGACGACCTGCTACTCGACGCGATCGCGTCCGCGGCGGGCACCGAGATAGCGTTCTCGAATGGATGGCGCTATGGTGCGCCAGTCGCTCCCGGACCCATTACCTTGAATGACTTGTGGAACATCATCCCCACAAATCCGCCTGTGGAAACGGTGGAGCTGACAGGCGACGAGATTCGCACGATGCTGGAAGAGAATCTGGAACGTACCTTCTCCGCCAACCCGTATGAGCAGATGGGCGGCTACGTCAAGCGCTGCCGTGGCCTGACACTGTTCGCGAAGATCGAGAATCCGCCCGGAAGCCGGGTCGATCGCTTGTTCGTGCTGGGCGCACCTGTTGATCCTGAACGGACCTACACCGTGGCATTCGTGACCGCGCAAGGCGTACCACGCAGATTCGGGCGCAATCGACGCGCACTCGATATTCACGCTATCGACGCATTGACACAGTACCTGCAAGGCGCCACGGCGCGAACACGCGATGACCGCTCGGTCATCGCCGTTTGACCTGAACCTCAACGAAAGGAATAAGCCATGTTTTTTCAACGGGTAAAAACGCCGGGACTGGGCCACAACGCTTACATGCTCGGGTGCGGCAATGGGCTGGCGGTGGTGGTCGATCCGCGCCGGGACGTGGCGGAGTATCTCCAGCTCGCACGCGACAATGAGCTGAGCATCGCGTATTGCATTGAAACCCACCGCCAGGAGGATTTCGAGTTCGGTTCCGCTACTCTGGCCGACGTCACAGGGGCGAAGATTTTGGCGGGTACGCATCCGCTGTTTGGGCGCGTCGATGTGCAGGTCGGCGATGGCCAGGAGTTCAAGGTGGGTACAACCCGCTTCGTTGCGCTGGCCACGCCGGGGCACACTCCCGAGAGCATGTCCTATGCAGTCTATCCCGAAGATACCGGCGACCAGTGCTGGGCCGTTTTTACCGGGGATACGCTCTTTGTTGGCGATACTGGCAGAACCGATCTGTCGGACCCGGAGCGAACCGCCGACAATGCCGGGATTCTCTACGACTCGGTGCACCAGAAACTGGCACCGCTCGGCGACCAGGCGTTCATCCTGCCGGCGCACGGGTCGGGCTCTGCATGCGGAGGCAGTATCTCCGATCGAGATGAGTCGACGCTGGGTATCGAACGTGCGACCAACCCGGTGTTCACGAAAAGCCGCGAAGAATTCATGAAACTGAAAGCTGGCGAAAACCTGCCGAGGCCGCCGTATTTCTCTCACATGGAAGTCGTCAACCTGGAAGCCGGGCGGCCGCTATCGCCATCCCCTGGCGATCACGTACTTGCACCCGATGCCTTCCGCGAATCCAGCCAGGGTGAGATCGTGATCGATACGCGGCCACCCGAAGCCTTCGCCGGGGCGCACATCCAGGGCTCCTATAACGTTTGGCTGGAAGGGCTTTCCAGCTTTGGCGGGTGGATCGCGCAGGACCAGGCCAGAATCTTCATCGTGGTGGACCAGCCCGGAAAGGCGCCCTCGGCAATCGCGCAACTTGCCCGCATTGGCATCGATCGCGTCGAAGGCGTGCTGGTAAACGGCGTCGAGTCCTGGCGCGAAAAGGGCTTTCCCATCGAAGCGCTCGGTACGACTAGCGCCAGCGAAGCCGCACGCTGGAAAGAAGAGGGAGAACTCTATATCCTCGACGTGCGAGACGACATGGAGTGGGAGGAGAAGCATATTCCCGGCGCACACCATACCTTCGTAGGACATCTCGAAGAGAACCTGCCGGAGATACCAAAGGAACGCCGAATCGTCGCCCATTGCAGCGTAGGGAACCGCTCCGGGCTCGCAGTAAGTATCCTGCGGCGCAATGGGTTCACGAATGTCTACAACATGCTCGGGGGTATAACGGCATGGGAAAAGCTCGGTCTTCCCCTCGAAAAGAATGCGGCTGAATAAGCAATAGAGCAAGGAAGTCCAGCCTGTGCCACCACGCGCATCAGCGGTGGCGAGGGCCTACCTCGAGTGTGACCATGGCGCAACGCCATGTATCACCACCTCAGCCTTAACGTTGCGTTAACCGGGGCCATGTAGCATCGCGCCCCACAGAACAATCATTGCTTGAGTTCAATTCGCCGGTGGTTACTCCGGGCTTGCGCTGCTCCGCTGGCGTGACTGTACAGGCAGGTAAATGCTCAGCCATGCACTTCGCGGATCGCTCTAAACGAAAAATCATCCTGCGCGGTATCCAGTCGCGCAGCGCTCCAATCGAATGTTGATTCCATGCCAAAAACCCTAGGACTCCTGCTGGCGCTGAGCTTTACCGCGTCCCTCTGCGCGCTCGGCTTTCTCATCTGGGCAATCGCCCGGCGCCAGTTCTCGTTGTCGCAACGTGACGCGCATACGATCTTCGAGCCCGGGGAGACCGGTGCGCCGGACGACCCGACTGCCTTCGGGCGTCCTGCGCTCGGCACCGACGCCCACCGGTTCGACGCCATGCGCGAGCGGATCGACGTTGCCGGACGCCGTACCGTCATGCTGATGGTGGCCGTCGCAGCCTTCTGGCTAGTGCTCGGTTCCGTATTCGGCGTGATCGCATCCCTGAAACTGCACCTGCCTGACTGGCTTTCCGCGTACGCGCCATTGACCTTCGGCCGCATGCGCACCATGCACCTGAACCTGGTCGCCTACGGTTGGCTGTCCGTGGCCGGCATCGCATCGGCGTTGTGGATCGTACCGCGCATCTTCCACACGCCGCTACGCCATCCGGGGGTGGCAATGTTCGGAGCAATGGTCTGGACCCTGGGCGTCGGGATGGGCGTGACCGCAATTGCGCTGGGCTATACCCAAGGTGTCGAGTGGCTGGAAATTCCATGGCAGATCGGCCTGCTGCTGGCGGTGGGCGGCGGCTGTCTTGCATTCCCCTTGGTGATGACGGCGCGCTACCGCACGTCGCATCACATCTACGTCTCCGGCTGGTACTTCCTGGGCGGCCTGGTCTGGTTCCCGGTCCTGTATGTGATCGCCAATCTTCCCGGCCTGCATGCCGGCGTGCAGCAGGCGACGGTGAACTGGTGGTACGCGCACAATGTTCTGGGCTTGTGGCTGACGCCGCTCGGCGTCGGGACGGCCTATTACCTGATCCCGAAGATCGTCGGTCAGCCGGTTTATTCATACAGCCTTTCCTTGCTCGGCTTCTGGGGCCTGGCACTGTTCTACAGCCAGGTCGGCATCCACCACCTGATCGGCGCCCCGGTACCGACCTGGCTGGTGACGATGTCTATCGTGCACAGCGTGATGATGTTCATCCCGGTGATCGCGGTCGCGGTCAACCAGCACACCACGGTCGCGCGCAATGCCTGGGCGCTGAAGGAGTCGGTGGCGCTGCGCTTCGTCGCGCTCGGCGCGCTGATGTACACGCTGTCGTCGTTCCAGGGTTCGATCGAGGCGCTACGCGCTGTCAATTCCGTCACCCACTTTACGCACTACACCGTCGGTCACGCGCACCTCGGCGCCTATGGCTTCACGACGATGGTGCTGTTCGGCGCGATCTATTACATGCTGCCTTACTTGACCGGTCGCGACTGGCCGTGGCCGCGCCTGCTCAAACTGCACTTCTGGCTGGTCGTCGGTGGCTTTGCGCTGTACTTCTTCGCGGTGTCGTTGGGTGGCTGGCTCCAGGGCGTCGGACTGCTGGACGTCGGGCGCTCGTTTGAAGCGATCACCAGGGCAACTATCCCCTATTTGCAAGCCCGCTCGGTCGGCGGCACCCTCATGACCCTCGGGCACTTTGTGTTCGCATTCCATATCGCCGCGCTGATGCTGGGCAAGGGCACACCGCGCCTGGCGCTTGCCGACCAGACGCCGGCATCCGTCAACGCAGGAGCATGATCATGAACCGGCTCATTCCTATCTTTGTCGGCGCGATCGCCATTCTCGCCTTCGCCACCCTGATGCTGGTGATTATTCCCGGCGCCCAGATTCGCGACCAGGCGCCGGCGCCCGGCCTTGTCGATTACTCGCCGCAGCAGCTGGCCGGCCGCCAGCAATACATCAATCAGGGCTGTGTGTACTGCCATAGCCAGCAGCCGCGGGCCGCCGGGCAGACCCTGGCCGACATGGCCAAGGGTTGGGGCCCTGCGCCGACCGCCGCCGATTTCGCCTTTGATCGCCCGCACCAGCTCGGCACCATGCGTACCGGCCCCGACCTGCTCAACGTCGGCGCGCGCCTGCCGAGCAGGGACTGGCACCTGACCCACCTCTACCAGCCGCGTGCGATTTTCGACTGGAGCATCATGCCTTCCTATTCCTACCTGTTCGAGCGCAAGAAGGTAGCGGAGCCTGGCGATGTCGTCGTCAAGCTGCCGCCCGAATACCAGCCCGAGGGCGAGGTTGTCGTGGCGACGCAAGCGGCGCTCGATCTGGTCGCTTACTTGCAGGGCCTGAACCGCACTTACCAGGGCGGCCCGGCCGGCGACCGTATTCGTGACGAGGGCTATGCGCTGTCCAGGAAGGAGCAACAATGAAGAACACCGATCCTCAAAGCCGTCCTTTGGCGCCGCCGGTGGACGAAGCGTTCGATCCTTGGGAACAGGTGCGGCCGGTCCCCCTGTTCGTGCTGGCAGTGGTCTTCGCACTGGCATTCTGGGGCCTGCTTACTTATGTCTCCGAATACCGGGCGCAGCAGCGAGGATTTGAGCAGAAGGTGGAAGCGAATATGCTGACCCCGGTGCAGCCCTTGCCGCCTGCCGCCTCCGGCTCATTGTCGGGTACGCCTGGCGTGGCGGATGGCGACGCGGCCACGCTACGAATGGTCGGGCTCGGCAAGGGACAGGCGTGGAGCTGCGCCTCGTGCCACGGCGAGGCAGGGCAGGGCAACCTGAATACGCCGCGTCTTGCCGGACAGCCGGCCGAGTACCTGAACAAGCAATTACAGGATTTCAAAACCGGCTTGCGCCACAACGAGTCGATGCAATTCGTTGCACGTGCGCTGTCCGACGAGGATATGACAAAACTGGCCAGCTATTACGCCGGCATCAAGCTGAGTACCACGGGTGCGCCGACGCTGGGCGGCGACCTGGCGCGCGGACGCACGATTGCCGAAAAGGGCGACTGGAAAACGAATGTTCCGGCGTGCTTCTCCTGCCACGGGATGGGCGGCGAGGGTGTCGCGCCTGGCTTCCCGGCACTGGCCGGGCAAAAGCCGGACTACATCTTCGGGCAACTGGCTGCCTGGCATCAGGGCGAGCGCAAGAATTCGCCACAGGCACTGATGGACGGCATCGCGCGGCGCATGAGCTTCGAGGACATGCGCTCTGTTGCCGATTACCTCGGCTCGATGCCATCGCGCGCCGCGGCGTCGCCCGTGCAGGCAGCGGCGACGCCGTCGCCCCCCCAATTTTGAGGCCAGCCGCTGGCGAAGGAAGATCATGACGAATCCAAAAGAAACCGATAACAGCAGCCCCTACGGCATCGGCCGGACGGTAAAACGGGTCCTGGCCGGGGCCGGCGGCGGGCTGGTCCTGTTCGCGCTCGGCGCGCTGGTGCACCAGACCGGCGCCTGGGACGAGCTGCGTACCTCGCTCGGCGGGGCGAACGTTGCCCCTGCACTGACGCACGAGGCGCAGGAGAAGGCGGCGCGCGAAGCCATGCTGGCCGCGCGCGCGGCCCGCAAGAAAGACAAGGAGGGCAAGGCGCCGGCTCCGCTCCAGCCGGTCGGCCACGACGGTTACTTCGTGCCGCCGTCGGAGGCCGAAATTCCGAAGGGGCCCGTGGGTGACGCCATCAAGCGCGGCCGCGATATCTTCGTCGATACCCCGCGTTTCGCTTCGCGCTACGCAGGCAATAGCATGGCATGCGCCCAGTGCCACCTCGACGCGGGACGCCGCGAAAACTCGGCGCCAATGTGGGCCGCCTATGTGCAGTACCCGAAATTCCGCGCCAAGAACAACAAGATCAACACGCTCGAGGAGCGTATCAATGGCTGCTTCAACTACTCGATGAACGCCCAGGCCTCGCCTGCCGGCAAGGCGCCTCCACCCGGGGACGACGTCTACAAGGAGCTGATGACCTACATGTACTGGCTGGCGGATGGCGCGCCGACCGGCGAAGAAATGCGTGGCGGCGGCTACATCAAGGTCAAGGAAACTGCGCGTAGTTACGACTACGCGCGCGGCGCCAAAGTGTACGAGCAAAACTGCGTGCTGTGCCACGGCGCCGAGGGCCAGGGACGCAAGGAAGCCAACGGCAAGGTGCGCTTCCCGCCTTTGTGGGGCCCGGAAGCCTACAACTGGGGCGCCGGCATGGCGCGGATCGATACCGCCGCCGGCTTCATCAAGGCCAACATGCCGCTCAGCAAACCCTACAGTCTGTCGGACCAGGACGCGTGGGACGTGGCCGCCTATATCAACGGCCACGAGCGGCCGAAGGATCCGCGCCAGACCGGCGAGATCGAGGAGGCGCGCGCCAAGTTCCATAAGGACGAGAAAAGCTATTACGGCAAGGAAGTCAACGGCAAGCTGCTTGGCGTCGGGGTGGCGCGCAGCAGCCCGGCGGGAACCTGACCATGGCCGCGCTGCCGTTCGACGAACTCGACCGTGAGTCGCTGCGGCACGCAGGCCGCATGGTGGTCAGCATCGAGGGCATGTGGTGCGGCAGCTGTGCCATGGCCGTCGAGCGTACCCTTGCTCGTACGCCGGGGGTGACCTGGGCCAGCACCAGCTTCGCAGGCGGTTCGGCGCTGATCCGCTGGGATCCGCAGACGATCGACCTCGACGTTCTCTTCACGCGGGTGCAAAAACTCGGTTACACGATCGCACCGCTGCTCGAAGCGCAGGAAGTAGAGGCGCAGATCGATGCCCAGGCACGCGCGGTCTGGATACGCCTGGCGGTGGCCGCGTTCTTTGGCATGTGGAGCATGCTCGGCTCATTCGCCCTGTATCTGGATACGGATTTCTCCGCTTCGCGAGAGGGGTGGTGGGTGGCGCTGGCCACTTGCGTGGCCGCGCTGCCGGTGGTCACCTGGTCGGCTGCCGCCTTCCACCGGGCAGGCTGGCGCACCCTGCGTGCGGGTGTGCCTGGCATGGACGCCCTGATTTCGCTTGGCGTTATCGCCGCCAGCGCGCTATCGGCCTGGGCTCTTGCCCGTGGCAGTGCCCATGTGTATGCCGATACGGCGACCATGCTGGTTACTTTCCTCCTGTGCGGACGCCTGGTCGAACTGCACGCGCGCCGGCATAACTCGGCTGCCGTCAACGCGTTGCGCCAAGCGGTTCCCGAAACGGCGCGGCGCCTCGGTGTCAATGGTGTTCCGACCGATATCCCGGCGTCCCAGGTGCACAAGGGCGACTTGGTGCTGATATACGCCGGAGAGCGTATCGCCGTCGACGGCGTGGTGGTCGACGGCGCCAGCGAAGTCGACTCTGCCGTGGTGAACGGCGAGTCGCTGCCGCTGCCGGTGGGGCCGGGATCGCAGGTGGTAGCGGGCGCGATCAACCTGTCGTGCCGGCTGACCGTCCGTGTCGAGCAGGCGTACGGGCAGCGTTTCATCGACCGCATCGGGGTGCGCATGCTCGAACTGTTCGGGGCCCGCAGCGCAGCCGCTTCCCAGGCCGAGCGCTTTGCGCGCTGGCTGATTCCGGGCGCCCTCGCACTTGCGGCCCTGAGCTTTCTGGGTAGCTGGCTCGCGCATGGCGACCCGGTTGCGGCGGCACTGCGCGCCTTGTCCGTGCTGGTGGCCGCCTGCCCATGCGCGGTGGGGCTTGCACTGCCGCTGGCCTATTCGACTTCGGCGGCGAGCGCGGCACGCAACGGCATCCTGTTCCGCGACCCGGCGTCGCTCGAAGCGCTGGCGAACGCACGCGAGATCCTGTTTGACAAGACCGGTACGCTGACCGAAGGCCGTTTGGTGCTGGCGAGCTCGATCGCTGCGCCCGGCGTCACCTCCGACGAAGTGTTGTATTGGGCCGGGCAGGCCGAACACGGGATCGCGCACCCTGTGGCGCACGCCATCCTGGATGCTGCGGCAAGCTTGCCCGATGCTTCGCCGATCGCCGGCATCGCGCAACGCCACGCGCAGGGCAGCGACTGGTGCAGCGACAATGACGGGTGCCGGGTACTGGTCGGTAACGCCCGCTTCCTCGAGGCCCATGGCGTGCCCGTGCCTGCCGCCGGCGAAACGCAGGGTAATACCCGGATCGAGGTAGCCCGAAATGGTGCATGGCTGGGTTCTCTGCTGTTATGCGATGCGATTCGCAAAGACGCTGTAAGTGCGTTGTCGGTTCTTGCCGAAGCGGGAATCGGCCTGCGCCTGGTGACAGGCGACGAGGGCGGTCCTGCCAATCGTGTCGCTTCCGTGATCGGACTGTCAAAGGACAGGGTGCATGCCGGATGCAGCCCGGAACGCAAGGCGGAAATCATCGAATCGGCCGGGCGGCCGGCCGTTTTTGTTGGCGACGGCGTCAACGATGCCCTGGCGCTTGCCGGCGCCGATTGCGGGATATCGGTGCAAGGCGCCAGCACCGCCGCCGTGGCGACGGCGGGCGTCGTGATTGCAAGCGGTGGGGTGGACCAGGTTGTAGCGGCTTGGCGCCATGCGCGGCGCACCGTCCGTATCGTGCGCCAGAATCTCGTGTTTTCGATGGTCTATAACGTGCTCGTACTCGCGCTTTCGTCGACGGGAATGGTGTTACCGGTCGCGGCGGCGTTTGCAATGCTGGGCAGCAGTCTGAGCGTTGTGCTCAACACATCCCGCTTGGGGAAGTTCAACACAAAGTCCCCACCAACGTAGGGCACCATCCAATACGTAGACCAGGTAGCCTGGCAGCTTAGCTTGGTTCCCAATATCCTTCTGATCCGGAATAAGATTCACCTTTAAGTGGAACGATTGCCCACATGTTTTACATTCAAAGCGAATTGCATCGACGTCATTCCAAGCCGCACCGTATGCAAGCTCTTGAATCGTAGGGGTGCCATTCACTCCTGGAGTCGCTATTTCGCTCAATATCCCGTTCTGGACATTGCGGAGCGCGGTCCTGATTGTTCGTCGTAGGTCACTTGGCGAAGCGATTCGATAGCGAACGCAAAGATCCGCGCAGTTTTGGCACGACATTTTTACCAATCCTTGAGGTCATTCTGGATGTGCAGTGAGACGTGCATTCGCCTGCCTTCCAGCACCATCAGTTACTGGGAAAAGTAAGGCGCGCCGTCATACCGCCATGGCTGCGTCGTAGCAAGTCCCAGGAGCCCTCGTAACGCGCAGTGATTGCTCGCACGATCGACAAACCAAGTCCACTTCCCTGTCCGCCCCCCTTGCGCCAGAACCGTTGCCCGGCGCGGGCAATATCCGCATCGCTCAATCCTTCACCCTCGTCCTCGACCGTGAACCTGATCGTGTCGCCTGTTTGTTGAATACGAACCACCACAGGCGCATCGGCCGTGCCGTAGCGCAAGGCATTGTCGAGCAAATTGCGCAATGCAGTCATTGCAAGCGAGGCTGGTACCCGCAGTATTCGTTCGGCACCGCCCTCATCGATAACGTGGATGCGCTGGGCCGAGGAGGGTGGGATTTGTTTGACGGCGTGCTCAACGATGGTACGTGCGTCGAGCTGCTGGTCCTCATCGAACGACACCGAGCCCTCGACACTGGCCAGCATCAGCAGCTGCTCGATTGTGCTCTGGAGACGACGCACTCCTTGCTCGGCATGGTCAAGTGCGATACCGGCTGCCGCGCCGGGCTCGCTCAGGCGCGCAACCTGGAGATGGGTCTTGACTGCGGTGAGTGGCGTGCGCAGTTCATGGGCGGCGTCGCCGGTAAATCGGCGCTCGCGCTCGATGGCGCGCTCAATCTTGGACAGCAAGCCGTTAACGGTCGAGACCAGCGGCGACAGTTCACCCGGCAAGCCTTCGACAGGCAAGGGCTGCAATGCGTCAGGAGCGCGCGCCGCCAGTGCGCCGCGGATCCGCTCGAGCGGTTTGAGACAGCGCCGGATCGCGAACCACAAGGCAGCCAGTGTCGCCAGCATCGCGACGAGGAAAGGGACGAAAGTCGCAAACGCGATGTTGCGGAACAGATGTTCACGGCGCTCCACCCGGTCAGCCGTCGTGATGCGCACGCCATTCTGTTCGATCGTATAGCTGCGCCATTCGACACCGTCGATGGAGCGCGTTTGAAAGCCGGGGACGGCAATGCCCAGGCGGTTCGGACTATTTCGTGTGCGTCCAACGATTCCTCCGCGCAGGAGCCTGATCTCGCAAGCGACACCGTCGGTCCGCACCAGATACGGTGGGGTTTCCCGGGCCGCGGGACGTGCCGTCAGTACAGGCGAATCGGCGACCAGCGCGGACACCATGCGTGCAGAAGCGGCGAGCCTTTCATCGAGCGCATCGCGGAACTCGGTGCGCAGGTCGACCAGGGTCCAGATGGACGACAGCGTCCAGAACAACGCGAAAGAAGTTCCAATGGCAATCAGGAGGCGTAATCGAAGTGTTTTCATTTACCGGCCGGTCCCAGGCGATAACCGAGACCACGCACTGTTTCCACAATCTGTTGTCCCAGCTTGCGGCGCAGGTGGTGGATGTGCACGTTCAGGGCATTGCTCTCGACGCTTTCACCAAGCCCGTAGAGGCTGTCCTTGACCTGTTCAGCGCTGAGGATGCGGCCGCCGCAGTTCAGCAGCGTCTGCAACAGGGCTAGTTCGCGACGCGATAACTCGACAGGCTCACCATGCAGCGTCACTGCGGAGGTCGCGGGATTGAACGACAGCGGGCCGTGTTCGATGAGGTCGATGCTACGCCCGGCACTACGGCGTTGCAGTGCGTGTAGCCGCGCCGTCAGTTCGTCCAGGTCGAAGGGCTTGACGAGGTAGTCGTCAGCGCCGGCGCGCAGACCACCCACCTTGTCCTGGACGCTGTCACGTGCGGTCAGCACGAGTACCGGACAGGCCCTCCCACCGGCTCGCCAGCGCTTGAGCAAGGACACGCCGTCTGCGTCCGGTAGCCCCAGGTCGAGGATGATGACGTCGAAGTTGCCCGTCTGGAGCGCGGCGTCAGCCATCGACGCGTTCGGCATATGGTCCGCGTCGATTCCCGAAAGTCGCAGCCCGGCGACGATTCCGCTGGCGACGAGCTGATCGTCTTCCACCACTAACACGCGCATCAAACCACCCACTTCCAAAAAAATCTCATCTTACCCGTTAGCGATTACTCCAAGGTTAACGCGGCGCCGTTGGTACAGGGACCGCAGCTCATCCCCGTGCAAGCAAATTAGTTTATTCCCTTAACGCTGCGGTAATCGGCAGCCCCTACCATCCGTTTCACGCTCGAAACTCGTCTGTGCTCGGTACTAGCTGGCGCGGTATGCACGCACGAGGCCTGAAACGCTCATGAAAGATGAACATGACAGAAGTAACGCTCGGCCCCCTGGTATTGCCAGTGAGCCTGCTGGTGACCCTTGTCGCCGTGATTGTCGGGGTTGCAGTGGGAAATCGCATTGCCCGCTCCGATGGCGTGCAAGTGGAACGCATTTTGTTGTTTGTAATAGCCGTTTCCGTGCTGACCGCGCGTGCCGCGTTCGTCGGTATTTACTGGGACCGTTACGCGAATGAGCCATGGCGAATCATTGACGTACGGGACGGAGGGTTTCGCTTGGCACTCGGTGTTCTCGCCGCTGCCGTTGCCGGCGGCTGGGTAGCCTGGCGCCATGCTGACAAGCGCAAGGCAGTGATTGCGGGTGTCCTCTCCGGCACGCTGTTATGGGTAGCTGGCACGGCGATGGCCGACCTGTTCCCTGTTGCCGGCAGTCTGCCGGAGCTCTCCCTGGCCGACCTCGATGGAAACGCTATTTCGGTCAGCGCATTTGCAGGCAAGCCGGTGGTGCTTAATTTGTGGGCCACATGGTGCCCGCCATGCCGGCGTGAAATGCCGGTGCTAGAGCAAGCGCAGCGCACAGTGCCAGGCGTGACTTTCGTCTTTGTGAACCAGGGAGAAAGCAAGGAGACGATCCGTTCTTACCTCAATGAGCAGTCGCTGACGCTCCAGAACGTACTCCTTGACCCAGCAGGTAGGGTCGCCGCAGTCGCACATGCCCCTGGCCTTCCGACCACGCTGTTTTTCGATGCGCGAGGAAAGCTCGTCGATCGGCGCATGGGTGAACTGTCGCCGGCTACGCTCGCGCAGCGAGTCGAACTGCTAACCAGGCCAGCGGTGCCGATGGCAGGCCCCGGACCTGAAATCAAGGGGATTCAATGATCAAAGCTTTTTTCAAGCTGTTCCATTGGCGCTCGATTGCGGCGGCAGTAATGGCATCGCTGTTCATGATGATGCCTGTGCAGGCGGATGATTCTTTCCTGCCGCCGGAGCAGGCATTCAAGTTTTCTGCCCGGATGGACGGGAACGATGCCGAAGTACGCTACGACATCGCGCCCGAATATTACATGTACCGCGAACGCTTCGCTTTCAAGGCACAGGGGGGCACGACCGGATCACCACGAATGCCACAAGGCGCCGTTGTTTACGACAAGACCTTCGAGAAAAATGTCGAAACCTACCGTGGAACTGTAACGATTCGCGTACCGGTTACTGGCACCGGCCCGTTCACGTTGCTTTCGACGTCGCAGGGCTGTTCGGACAAAGGATTGTGCTATTCCCCAATGACCTCGAAGGCGACGCTTGTGGGCGGCAGCGCTGCAAACGCGATGCGATCCCCAGACGCACTCGGAACTGGCAACGATGCCGGCCGGATCGAGAAGGCGCTATCCAGCCGCGACCTGGTGCTGATCCTGCCGATGTTCCTGCTACTCGGCCTCGGCCTGGCATTTACGCCTTGCGTCCTGCCGATGTTGCCCATCCTGTCCTCCATTATCGTCGGCAACGGCGTCCAAACCTCCCGAATGCGCGGACTCGGGCTTTCTGCCTCGTATTCGCTGGGTATGGCACTGGTCTACACCATGATGGGCATTGGCGCTGGCCTCGCCGGACAGGGATTGGCGGCAGCGCTTCAGAACGCCTGGGTGCTGGGAGGCTTCGCACTTCTGATGGCAGCGCTCTCGCTATCGATGTTCGGCGTCTACGAGTTGCAGATGCCTGCCGGGATCCAGACACGGCTCATGGGCAAATCGAACGAGCGTACCGCCGGCACGCATGCGGGTGTCTTTGTCATGGGAGCCCTGTCGGCGCTGATCGTCGGCCCGTGCGTTGCCGCTCCGCTGGCAGGTGCCCTGGTATATATCAGCCAGACCCGGGATGCGCTGATCGGCGGCAGCGCACTGTTTGCGATGGCCGCTGGAATGAGTATTCCGCTATTGCTGCTCGGGGCATCCGCCGGCACCTTGCTCCCGCGCGCCGGCGTCTGGATGAACGACATCAAGAAGTTCTTTGGCGTTCTGATGCTCGGCACGGCCTTGTGGATTGCTTCTCCGGTCATTCCGCCGCGCTACCAGATGGTCGGCTGGGCCGTCCTCGGCCTGGGATATGCGGTGTGGCTCCTGTCCAGATATCGCAAGCCGCTCAATCTTGTCGTTGGCATGCTCGCTGGCGCCTTCGGTGCAGTGCAGCTGGCGGGGCTGGCGGCCGGAGGTGCCGATCCCTTTGCCCCGTTCACGCAAGCGGCGGACGCACATGGCGCAGCGATAGCATTCAAGCGCATAGCTAGCACCGCGGAACTGGACGCCGCACTTGCAGCCGCCGGCGGCAGGCCGGTCATGCTCGATTTCTACGCGGACTGGTGTGTTTCATGCAAGGAAATGGAACGTTTCACTTTCACCAACGCGCGCGTGCGCGCCCAGCTCGAAACGCTGGTTCTTTTGCAGGTGGACGTCACGGCCAACAGTACTGCCGACCAGGCGCTCCTGAAGCGATTCGGACTGTTCGGTCCCCCAGGCATCGTTTTCTTCGGCGCTGGCGGGGCCGAAATCCCGGGGACACGCGTGATCGGCTACCAAGATGCCGATGCATTCCTGCATTCGCTTGCGCCCGTCGTCCAAGCTGCCCCTTGACCCATCCATATCGATCCATTTGGAGAAAGCATGAGTATCAAAAAAAGCAGCATCGCACTTACACTCGCGGCCGCAATTATCATGCCGGCCGCTCTCGCGGCGCAGGCGGTACCAAAAGTGCTCAACGGCGCCGTCAACGCAGGTGTCAAGGTCGTCAAGCAGTTCCCCGCCGCGTCGGGTTTGACAGGATGGGTTTTATCGCAGGGTGGAAAATATTCGATTGTCTACACCACAGCCGACAGTAAAACATTGATTGCTGGTGCACTGATCGATGAACGCGGCCAGAACCTTTCTCAGCTCTACGAGGCGTCCCAAGTGCCGCAGCCGGATCTCTCCGCCGCGTTTGGGCAGCTCGAGAAGACAAGCTACGTCGCTGAGGGTAGTACCGGCAATGCGAAGAGCGTCATCTATGCATTCGTCGATGCAAACTGCCCTTATTGCCATTACCTGTGGCAGGCAGTTCAACCCTATCAGGCTGCGGGCTTGCAGGTGCGCTGGATACCAGTGGCGATGCTGGGGCCGACCAGCCTGCCCAAAGCGGTTTCAATCCTCGCGGCTAAAGACAAACTAGCCGCCTTCCGCAGTATGGAAGAGAACCATGGCAAGCCCTGGACTGCGCCAGCGGGCCTCAGCGTCACGTCTCACCCAACCCTCGTAAGCGCCATCCAGAAGAACGGGGAGGTGATGGATGGGTTCGGCATTGGTGGAACCCCTGGCATCGTGTGGCGCGACAAGCAGGGAAAGGTGCACGTCAAGAGTGGCATGCCCCGCCTTTCCGAGTTGCCGGGAATTACAGGATTGCCTGAACAGCGCAATACGACCCCGGGTCTGGAGAAGTTCATGTAAAAGGCCAGCGCCACGTACTTGCCGAGCGGGCCGGCGAGTTACAACCACCTAAGGTCGGCCCGCGACCTGCTTCATACTCAACGCTTTAAGGCACTCTTTGCAACGAGCGGGGCGGCGCTCGTCCTTCCAAAATTTGTTACGTTGCGTATATACGTCGGCAAACTCCGGCCGTGATACATTTCCCGAAAATTTCCTTAGGGAATCATTTGTTTCGCCTCATAATTCTGATTCATGGTCTGCCTTCATCAGGGTGACCTCTCATCACATTTATCGAGGCAAGCATGAAGTTGCGAAACAAGATGGCCCTCTGCATGGCCGTCGTATTCATCTTATTTATGGTCGCGGTCGGTACGGGGATCTCGGGCATGCGCAGTGCCGCAGCGCAGTTCGACACCTTTATCGAGCAGGATCAGGCATTCCTGACCGCGAACAACAATCTGTATGCCCAAGGTTTGCAGATGGGCCAGGCTCTGCGGAACATCATTCTTGAGCCAGGCAATAAGCAGGGCTACACTAACCTGGCAAGCGCACGCGAGGCGTTTGGCAAGGAACTGAAGACCGCGCAGGCGCTCGCGCGGTCGGACGCGGGTACGGCGGCGGCCTTGTCGAAAATCCAGGCATTGCAGGAAAAGCGTGCTGTGGTTCAAGACCAAATCGTACAACTCGCGACGCAGGACCAGGCATCGACGATCGCGATCCTGACTAAGGAAGAAACGCCACTGTGGCGTGAGGCCCGAGCTGACCTGCTCAAGCTCATCAAGGAAAAGAACGAGGCAGTTGCCGTCGCCAAGGATGCGTTGACCCAGCAGACGCGTAACATGCTGACGCTCAGCCTCGTGCTGGCCGCGTGCGCCATCGTCATCGGTGCCGGTGTCGCGTGGTGGCTGACGCGCGATGTCACTCGCCAGCTTGGCGGCGAGCCTGATTACGCTGCTGCCATTGCTTCTTCGATCGCGGCCGGTGACCTGACGATCGGCATTGACGTGGACGACGAGCGCAACAGCACGAGCCTGATGTTTGCAATGCGCAAGATGCAGCACAGCCTGGCCGCGCTGGTATCCAAGGTCCGCGACGGTACGGACACGATCACGACGGCATCTGGCGAGATTGCTGCCGGAAACCTTGACCTGTCCGCGCGTACCGAACAGCAGGCGAGTTCGCTTGAGGAAACCGCTGCATCGATGGAAGAGCTGACTTCGACCGTCCAGCAGAACACGGAAAACGTGCGCCAGGCGAACGAGCTGGCAACGAAGGCATCACAAGTTGCCGTCAAGGGTGGCGACGTGGTCGACCAAGTCGTCGGCACGATGGGTTCGATCAACGAATCGGCGAAACGCATCGTCGACATCATCGGCGTGATCGATGGGATCGCATTCCAGACGAATATTCTGGCCTTGAACGCAGCTGTCGAGGCGGCTCGTGCAGGCGAGCAGGGACGTGGATTCGCCGTGGTAGCGTCCGAAGTGCGCAATCTGGCGCAGCGCAGCGCTGCTGCTGCAAAGGAGATCAAGGAGCTGATCGGCGACTCCGTCGGCAAGGTAGACCTTGGCAGCAAACTTGTCACCGCAGCGGGCGAAACCATGAACGAGGTCGTCGCGAGCGTCAAACGGGTTACCGACATCATGAGCGAGATCACCATTGCTGGGCAAGAGCAGAGTGCCGGCATTGCTCAGGTCAATCAGGCAATCGCCCAGATGGACCAAGTGACGCAACAGAATGCGGCGCTGGTGGAAGAAGCCGCAGCTGCGGCGGATTCGATGCAGGTGCAAGCACAGGAATTGCTGGCCGTCGTCGGCACTTTCAAACTGGCGGCAGAGGACGAATATAGTGGCGCCGTGGGTGGTGGTCACATTCAAACCCGGCTGATGCCGCCGGTACGCCCAGCCCTGGCGCGCTAAGCAAAAAGCATCGCTCTGTAAAATCTGCGCTGGCGTGGTCAATGGAAGTACCGGCCGCGTGCAGCGCACTTTCTACAGACGGTCGTTCATCTGTTCAACCGATGGATGGGGCGACAGCCTGATGCATTCAATCAATTGCAAGAACTCTGTTCAGCTGACGAAATTGCTCGGCACGCGCAGATTCATTGTGCTATCAAATGCAGTAAATCCGCGCTCGCCGAGCAAACGCTTCTCTGGCGCCCTCCAAAATTTTGCATGCCGCATCTTTAGCGGACGTTTCGTCAATCGAACCACGTGCCACAATCTGGCTACGGTCGCGACTTGTCTTTAAAACGATAAGTTGCTCGGCGTCTCCAAGCACAGCAATATTCGCATTGTGAGTCACAATGATGACCTGGCGACGTTCCTTTGCTCTGCGAAGGACGGGAACAAATGTATGAAAAATGAACTCGCTATCGAGGTTGTCTTCTGGCTGGTCGATGATTAATGGCTGACGACTGTCTGACGATAGAATGAGGGCGAGCAGCACCGACTGCTGCTGACCGAGCGAAAGTTGTGGGAACTCACGTTTTAAGACCGTGCAGCCGTCAGCTCCCCCTGCGTGACGTGAGACAGTGAGCTTGGGAAGGTCGTCGATCTGACATTGTTCGAGAGAAGCTTTTACAGCGGGATCAGCCAATTTTTCAATGATTTCTTCGGCCTCTGATTTGCTGAATTGCGGAGTTTCATTTTCGGTAAGGATCCCCGTAAGCAGTGCAACTCGTTTTTTCGACACTGCTTCCAGTAGACCCGGTACAGTAAGACTGGCGATGAGCAGCTTGGCCTTGGCATGATTAACCGTTTTCCAGCCTAATGCTGCCGCTACAATCGCAACCGCCTGCTCGGAAAAACCGCTCTGAACGTACTGAAGTTTGACTCTTAAATCAGTCAGTACCTCGCCAAGGGCTCTCGTCGCTTTTGTGGCATAGTGCTGTCGAAGTGTCGCTATTCGCGTGCGCGCCGCCCATCGCTCCAACAGTAAGGCAGCATATTCTGCACAAAGACGTCGATGGTGTGGCTCCCAATTCTTTAGTGTGCTCAACGTTTGTTTGTATGATGCCTCATCTGTAGTCAGCTTGCTGATGTGGGTCATGTTCAGCTTAACGCCTTGCTGTTCGAGCGTACCTCGTCGCGACTCAATACTTTCACGAACTGGACGCTCCTTCAATGCCCACGCTTCCATTTCACGTATTACGTCGTTTCTAAACGAATTGAATGCTTCGATTAGGTGTTGCTCGATCTCTTCAGCCTTTTCCTTAAAAGCATCAGCGAGCTCAACAATGGCGTTCGCTTCGGTAGAGCCGGTCGTGATGTCCTCCCCGCTAGCGAAAATACGGGCGTCGTCAATCATGGACACAAACGAAAAATTGTTTATCTCCAATTTGATGTCTGCAATGCTTTGCGTCAACGACTCGCGCCGGCCCTTTTCGTTGGCCAGACTGCGCTGCAACTGCATGATCTCGGCGCCTTTTGCCGCATTGAATGCCGCCAGTTGCTGTTGAACCGTATGTAACGACCGCTGAGTCTGCGGAATTTGAGCAAGTTGTCTCTCAGCTTTTAAAATTTCGCTGTGCTTTTCCTTCAACGACTGCAAGATATTCGCTTCGTTCGCTAGAGCATCGTTTACTCCAGTGAACGTGTCCAGATATCTCATGAGAGCAAGGGGATCTGACTTTGCCTGTTCACGGACCCGTGCAGCCTCGCCTTGGCTAAAACAATCGATACCAAACGTGAGAGGACCGTCGGGAGCATCGAGATTCTCAAGCTTCTGCCCAGCCGATCTCAGCAAGCTATGCTCCTGGCCGGCTTCATCTTGCCAAAAAAGACTTAGTTGGTTAGGCCATACTTCAGTATCGACGACATCGGCTTCTTCGTCGGAACCGACGAGACATCGAATAGCTTCAAAAGTCGTCGACTTTCCAGTTCCCCTGCCGCCGATAATGCAGTTGAGATTGCGATTGAAATGAATTACCTGTTTATCCAGGAATCCGCCGCTAAAAGCTACTCCGAGAACAAATGGAGTTGCGGCCGGGACCTCCTCTTCAAGCCTGACCCGAGAGTCGCACTCCTCCAGCGAATGGCGCAAGCTAAGGAATGATGGTGCTGTCATTTTGTAGCGCGTGAGCTTTCGGTCTTGATTTGCGTTTCGCCCTAATGCCTGTAGCGTATGCGAATCTGAGTTCAGGATGCGTGCGAGATTTTGCCGTTCTCCCAGCCCTAACTTTGCGATTCGTTGCTTACCAATCCCGACACGAATCTGTTCGGGATCGTCGCTAGTGTAAGAAACAGAAGACTGAGCAGTGCTCAATTCAATGGCCAACAACGCGGGGTGGCAGAGGATGTCGAGCTTATGGGGCGATGCACCAGGATGATTTCTCTCTAATCCATTTCCGCCGTCGATGTGGGCTAATATTCCGAATCCGTCTTGCTCAGCGATCAGGTCTAGGCAGCGACTCATATTTGTGCGGCAACGACTTGTCTGGGTGCCGCGCTCTGACAAATCCAGACGGCCATGGAATTGTTCCAGGGCTTCAATCGATGGGAAATAGCATAGTAAATGCCCTTCTGGCGTAGATAACTCGACGCTTGGGATAACGAGTATTCCCGCCGACTTTCCAGCTTCGATCGCCGCCCGTACATTCAGGATCTCGTTGTGATCAGCTATTGCAATGAGATCCAAGCGCTCTGCGACTGCCGTTGCAACAATCACCTGCGGCGTCATCCCTTGATCCTTAACGTCGTGGGAGCCGCCGTAAGAATGAATGTGTAGATCGCCTCGATAAAACCGTGCGCCATTTGAAAGAGACGTGCACTCTGCTAATTTTTCGGTCATGACAGGTTCCAAACAGCGCTAGGTGCGCAAGTTCGATAAGTATGCCATGGCAGAAGTTTACTTTGGGAAATGCCGTCGATGTTCGCATAGCTGAAACTGCACAGCTTGGAGACTGTTTCAGTACTACCTTGACGAACGGTTCCTTTAACACAGTTAGGCGGAGGGAGAACGGCAATATGAACGTAGATTTCAGCCGTTGCAGAAGACTTCCCAGTCCCGCGGACCGATTTCAGAGATCGGCATTTTCCCGATCGACGGGAAAACGATCTTCTCAAGCCAAGTCGTGTTCTTTTTTTGCGTGCTATCCGCTCGCGTTGCCGCCGTCTTTACGAGCCAAGTGCGTGCGACAGACTCGAACGTATTCGCGGCAGCACTCGCCTTAGCAAGCTTGTCGACTTTTGCTTTGCTCGGGTCGATTCCTTCGGCCAGGAGTTTGCGGGCATCATCCCGACGCGTTCTCGCCTGTGCAAGCGATACTTCAGGGTACACGCCAAGAGCAAGAGTCTTCTGCTTGCCACCGAAGCGATAATTCAGGCGCCAGTACTTGCCGGCTTCCTTCACGAGCAAGTGGAGAGCTTGCCCGTCGGTGTGCTTGTCGCCAGCCGGACGCCGCTGTGCTTGATCTTGCGAATGAAGGTGTCGGTGAGTGGCATGTCTTCCTCGTTGTTGGTATGTCGATTTCTGACAGTTCGAGATCCCAACAAAGGTACCATCAAAGTGTCGAGATTTGATGGTATAAGGCAACCCTACGTGAGACAACAAAAAACCCGCACCTCCTATGGAGAGAGCGGGTTCTGATACTGCGTGATATGTCGTGCTATTGTCTGTTGGTGCCGGGAACCGGAATCGAACCGGTACGCCTCGCGGCGCGGGATTTTGAGTCCCGTGCGTCTACCTATTCCGCCATCCCGGCAACGCGCTCCGCATTATCGCTGATTTGCATTGCACCGGCAACAGTTTCCCGGTGCGAAAGAGACGCGGGCCGCGTGACGGGCAGCGGGGCATCGACCGGTCCGGCCAGCGCGGCCTGCAGGGCGCGCAGGGTCGGGATCGGGCCGACGACTTCGAGCACGTGCGGGCGGATGCGCACGCTGACCGATTGGGCGCGCAAGGCGCGGGCGCCCAGCTTGACGTAACGGACGCGGTCGGGTCCGGCGCACACTTGCGTGAACCCCATTTCCCCCAGCGTGGCGTCGAGCGTGCTGCGCATGTGGCGGGCGTCGAAGCGGGTGCTGACATCGAGCCGGCCGGGGGCGCTCGTGCACAGCGGCAGGGCCAGCCCCGCCAGCACCGGTAGCACGATGCAGGCGAGCGGGGCGCCGGGGTCGGCCAGGTGCACGACCAGCACCAGCAGCGGCATGCCGATCGCCATCGTCAGGCAGTAGGCGGCGAGGGGAGAGAGGCCGCGCAGGCCGGCGCGGCGTGGTGCCCCGACGATTTCCGAGAACATTACGCTTTTCATGTTGTCTCCTCAACGGGTACATCGGGATCGGCGGGACCTTTGTCATTGTCGGCCCCGCTTGCGCCCCGGAGTTGACGTGACTCAAATAACCGGACCGGGGCGCTTGTCACATCGCGGCGCCCCTGGCGCGGCCGGCAGCGGTTTCGGCAAAAAAAAGCCGCCCGGAAGGGCGGCTTGAGGAGCGCAGCGCTGCGGCTCAGGGCGCGCGCCGGTACAGGCGGAAGCGCTCGTCGCGGTCGGAGGCGCGCCGGCCTTCCCATAGCAGCGTGGCGCCGCGCGTGCCCCAGGTGCGCGACAGCGTGCGGTCGTCGCGCGTCTTGACGCGGTCTTGCAGCAGCACGTAGTCGCATTTGCCGCCGGCGACGCCCACGAACGGCAGGCGCCCGTAGTAGGCGAACGAGGCGCGCTGGGCGGCGCCGACGTTGGTGTCGATGCAGTTCGCGCTCGGCGGCAGCTTGGCGGCGAGCGCCTGCGCCACGCCGGCGTAGCTCTTGCTGTAGTTCAGGTCCGGGAGGAACAGGGTCATCAACAGCACCCACAGCAGGATCAGGCCGCCCGAGGAGAGCACGACGGCGCGCCACAGTACGGCTCTCTGGCGCGACACGCGCCAGCGCACCAGCCAGATCCAGCCGATCGAGACGCTGGCCGCCACCGTGAAGGCGATGATGCCGAATTCGGGTGTGAAGCCGGGCACCAGTTTCAGGGCGTTGTGCGACAGCTGGGCCGGCCAGCCGGTCAGTTTGGCGATCCAGAACAGCCAGATGAGGGCCGCCAGCGTGGTCAGCGCCATCACCGAGAACCAGTCGATGGCATTGATGGCGCCACGTTTCATCGTCGGCAGGCCGAACGCGGCCATCAGGGCCAGCGGCGGCAGGAGTTTGAGCAGGTCGCCGTTTTCCGGATTCGGGTCGCACAGGAACAGGGCGGTGAGCGCACCCAGGAAGGTCAGCGGCAGCACGATGTGCAGCATGTTTTCCTGGCGCCGCCAGGCCCAGATCGCCCAGCCGGCAAACGGCCAGGCCGGCCAGAAGAACCAGACGCCGGCGCGCAGGAAGGATTTCACCGAGGTCCAGCTCGGCACGTCGAATTGCCCCATGTGCGAGCCGAACCAGGCCGCCACCGGCGACTCGCCGTAGGGCTGCACCAGGGTGGCCGGCAAGACCCAGACCAGGGTCAGGGCCAGCGCGGCGAGGGCCGCCAGTGCCATGTGCCGCAGCGCGGCGCCGGTCGGGATGTGGAACAGACGCGTGCAGAGCAGCAGCGCCAGCAGCAGCACGGCCGGCGACAGCGGACCGCGCGTGAGCGCCAGCGCGCCCAGCGACAGGCCGACCAGGGCCGCGTTGCGCAGGCTGGCGGTTTCGATATAGCGCACCGCGCGGTACAGGAAATAGGCAACCAGCGAGCCTTGCAGGGTGACGGCCAGGGTTTCGTGGCTGTAGACCAGCAGGCCGAGCGAGCCGAGGTAGACCAGCACCGTCGTGTCGGCCAGGGTGCGGCCATACGCGTCCGGTTCCGGCTGGCCGCCGAAGGCCAGGCGCAGCGGCTGCGCTTCGGGGCGGCGGCCGAGGTGGAAGGCGGTGTACCAGAGCGACATGCCGCCGGTGACGAACATGCCGATGTTCGACACGCGCGCGGCCAGCACGTCGCCCAGCATCCAGCCGAACAGTTTGATGCAGATCGCGCCCAGCCAGAAGGCGAGCGGGCCATCCTCGGTGGCGGCCAGGCCGGCGATGTTCGGATACAGCCAGTCGTGCAGGCCGCCGCGCGCCATCGTCCACATGATGCCGAAGCTGCCGGCGTCGTCCTTCCACGGATCGCGGCCGATCAGCCCCGGCAGGATATACAGCAGGCCGAGTGCGAACAAGGCCCAGCGCGGCAGGGCCAGCGTGGCGGCGGCGGGGAGACGGACTGGTTTCATCGATAAGTCAGGTGCTGGAATGAATGTCGCGCTAGTATAGCGGCGAAAAAAAAGAAGCCGCGAATCAGCTTTTGATTCGCGGCTTCTTTTTCGAGGTCCCTGCGGGGTTCTTGCGAAGCCCGCAAAAGGCTTCCGGGAATTAACCCTGGTCGTTCGCGATGGCGGTCTTCGAACCGACGGCGCCGAACTTCTGGCGGAACTTCTCGACGCGGCCAGCGGTGTCGACGATCTTGTGCTTGCCGGTGAAGA
Source organism: Telluria sp. AIW5 (assembly GCF_056680575.1). Classification (NCBI taxonomy): domain Bacteria; kingdom Pseudomonadati; phylum Pseudomonadota; class Betaproteobacteria; order Burkholderiales; family Oxalobacteraceae; genus Telluria; species Telluria sp. AIW5. The sequence continues at coordinate 1,427,779 of NZ_CM155289.1, forward strand.
ATGGGTGCGATTCAGCCGACACCTCGATCTTGATCAGCGGGTATTCTTTACCTTCGAATTCGATCTTTTCGCGGGTAGCGATGGTCGAACGGGTGACGAATTTGAAGTCGCACGACACGTCGTGGAAGACAACGTCGCGGTAATCTGGATGGATTTCGTTTTTCATGGTTCTGCCTTGGGTAGGTTTGGTAGCCAAACAGCACTTCGTCGGTCGTCTTGCTTCTTGACCCGATTGCCGATCACTTGCCAGGGGTGGGTACTACTGAACCCGCGATTATAAAACGGTTGCGCCGGCAAGGCAACCGTGGGGTATTCGGGGGCCGCGGCCGGAATACGGATAAGGGGTTGCGGCGTTTTACGCGTGGGCATGCCCACCCTACGGTGCACCACTGCCCGTAGCCAGTTCAACCGACCGTTGTGTAACGTAGGGTGGGCATGCCCACGAGTAAACGATGCATACCGGCTGCAGGAATAAAAAAGGGCAGCCGCAGCTGCCCTCTTTCGATGCTTTAACGAACGGTTAAATCAACCGCCGCGGCGCATCATGTCGAAGAATTCGATATTCGTCTTCGTCGCACGCATCTTGTCGAGGATGAACTCCATCGCTTCGATCTCGTCCATCGAGTACAGCAGCTTGCGCAGGATCCAGATCTTTTGCAGCTGGTCCGGCTTGATCAGCAGTTCTTCGCGGCGGGTGCCCGATTTGTTCAGGTTGATCGCCGGGTAGACGCGCTTCTCGGCCAGGCGGCGCTCGAGGTGCACTTCCATGTTGCCGGTGCCCTTGAATTCTTCGTAGATGACATCGTCCATGCGCGAGCCGGTTTCGATCAGCGCGGTGGCGATGATGGTCAGCGAGCCGCCTTCTTCGATGTTACGGGCGGCGCCGAAGAAACGCTTCGGACGCTGCAGCGCGTTGGCGTCGACACCACCGGTCAGCACCTTGCCCGACGCCGGGATCACGGTGTTGTAGGCGCGTGCAAGACGGGTGATCGAATCGAGCAGGATCACGACGTCCTTCTTCATTTCGACCAGGCGCTTGGCCTTTTCCAGCACCATCTCGGCGACCTGCACGTGGCGGGTGGCCGGCTCGTCGAAGGTGGAGGCGACGACTTCGCCGCGCACCGAACGCTGCATCTCGGTCACTTCTTCCGGACGCTCGTCGATCAGCAGGACGATCAGGGTGCAGTCAGGGTGGTTCGAGGTGATCGCGTGGGCGATGTGCTGCAGCATGACCGACTTGCCGGACTTCGGCGAGGCGACCAGCAGGCCGCGCTGGCCCTTGCCGATCGGCGAGATCAGGTCGACGATGCGGCCGGTGATGTTCTCGGCGCCGTTCATGTCGCGCTCGAGGCGCAGCGGCTCGTTCGGGTGCAGCGGCGTCAGGTTTTCAAACAGGATGCGGTGCTTCGAGGCTTCCGGCGATTCGCCGTTGACCTTGTCCACCTTTACCAGGGCAAAGTAACGCTCGCCGTCTTTCGGCGTACGTACTTCGCCTTCGATCGAGTCACCCGTATGCAGGTTGAAGCGGCGGATCTGCGACGGCGAGATGTAGATGTCGTCGGTCGAGGCCATGTAGCTCGCATCGGGCGAGCGCAGGAAGCCGAAGCCGTCCGGCAGGACCTCGAGCGCGCCGTCGCCGAAGATCTGCTCGCCGGACTTGGCGCGCTTCTTCAGGATCGCGAACATCAGTTCCTGCTTGCGCAGGCGGGCTGCGTTGTCGATGTCGAGGCCGATGGCCATCTCCAGCAGCGCGGAGACGTGCATTGCCTTCAGTTCAGATAAGTGCATGTTGTGTGGGTGTCCCGTGACGGGAAGGTAAAGGTAGGGGAGGGAACGACGTGGGTTCGTTAAACTGCGTCAAGTCGGGAAGCGGCCGGAGCCGACCGGATTCCCGCCCGGACAATGGCGGCTGCGCGGGCGCGCTGCCGCCGCTATGCGATCTTAGATATTGCTGTCGATGAAGGCGGTCAGCTGGCCCTTGGCCAATGCGCCGACTTTTTGCGCAGCGACTTCACCGTTCTTGAACAGGATCAGGGTCGGGATGCCACGGATGCCGAACTGGGCTGGAACAGCCTGGTTGGCGTCGACGTCCATCTTCGCGATCGTGATCTTGCCGTTGTATTCCTTGGCGACTTCTTCGAGGATCGGGGCGATCATCTTGCATGGACCGCACCACTCGGCCCAGAAGTCGACCAGTACCGGATGCTCGGACTTGAGCACGTCGGTTTCGAAAGAAGCATCGCTGATGTGTTTAATGTTTTCGCTCATGTTTTCCTCAAAGAGAGGTAAGGATCAATGTACGCCTGGAGACGGTTCCGGTGTTTTGGTAGCGCGTCCGGCTTCCGCTTGTTGATAAATCAGCTGCAACACAATGGTGGAGGCAAAGTGCGCGAACTCAATGGGAAGGGCGTCTGGAGGACGTCAGGCGGGGGATTTAGGCCGAATAATACCTTATTTTCCCAAAAAGTGTTCGGGCGTTTGTACAAAATCCTAACAGCGCATCAGCACACTACGGCCGAGCGCAACTGGTCCAGGCTGATGGGCTTGCGGAAGATACCTGCCACGCTTAATCCGAGCACGCGCGCCAGTTCGCCGGCCGCGTCGCGCACGCCTGAATCCATGCCCGACAGCAGGATCACCTTGCCGCGAAATCCCCGTTCGGCCGCCGCCTGCAGGAATTCGATGCCGTCCATGTCGGGCAAGGCCAGGTCGCAAATGAGCAAATCCGGGCCTTGCTCGGCGAGCGTGGACAGGGCGTGGCGCGTGGTGGCTTCGGTATGGACTTCGCGCACGCCGATGGTGTGCAGCATATCCTTGAGCATCTCGAGCATGAAGCTGTCGTCGTCGAGCACCAGCACGCGCGGCGGCTGGCCTGCGCCCGACAAGGCGAGGTTGGTCATACAGTTGGTTCCGGCGAATTGTTGACTGGCAGCGATTATGTGCGAGAACGCGCGCTTGTGGAACATGCCGTTCAAAATATTCTTGCCAGAGGGACGCCGTTCCCTGTCAGCCGACGCTGCCCGTGTACTGAATCAGGTGGCCCGGGTGCCACATCGTGACCACCGACGCCACGCGGCCCCCCGAGGTGGTCCTGCGTTTCAGCACCAGGCAAGGCGAGCGCGCGTCGATGCCGAGCAGGTCCGTCACATCGCGCGGCGCGCCCGAGGCCTCGAGGCTGTAGGTGGCGCCTTGCAGGGGCGCGGCCACCATCAAGTGTTCGTTCGGCGTGATGCTGGAAAAATCCTGTTCCAGGTAAGCGGGGGCGCAGGCCGGATTGACCCAGCGGTCCTCGAGCTGGATCGGCACCTCGTTTTCGAAGTGGACGATCAGCGAGTGAAATAGCGGCGCGCCCGGCGCCAGCTCGAACTGCAGCGCCAGCGCCTCGGTCGCAGGCGCTTCTTCGAGCAGGTGCGGGCGGCTCGCGTGGCGGTGGCCGCGCGCGCGCACTTCGTCGGCGATGTTGCGGATCTCGACCAGCGTCGCCTGGTATTTTCTCGGCGCGACATAGGTGCCCGAACCCTGGCGGCGCGTCAGCACCTGCTCGGCGGTGAGTTCGCGCACGGCGCGGTTGACGGTCATGCGCGAGACGCCGAACTGGCGCACCAGCGCCTGCTCGGAGGGCACCAGCTCGCCTTCCTTCCAGCGCCCGGTGGCGATTTCGCCGACCAGGTAGTCCTTGATGCGCTGGAAGATGGGGGTGCTCGCTTGCGCGCTGGATTCGTCCAAACTGCTCTCCGAAAAGGCGATAATGATGACTGCTCTAGGTCCGGATTCTAGCACCGCGAATTCGAAAGCAAGGGGCGAGGTGCATACCGGCCCCCATGCTGGCAGGATGACGCCATTCACCCTCACAGGACAAGCGCCATGAAGATCGAGACCATCGCTGAATCTTGCACCAGTGCCTATGCCAGCATCGATGCACGCTGGACCGCCGTGCAACAGCGCGACCGCGGCGCCGACGGCGTCTTCTATTACTCGGTACGCAGCACCGGCGTCTACTGCCGGCCCTCCTGCGGTGCCCGTCCCGCGCTGCGCGCCAACGTCGCTTTCCACGCCAGTTGCGCGGCAGCCGAAGCCGCCGGTTTTCGCCCCTGCCTGCGCTGCAAGCCGGACCAGCCGCCCTTGTCCGAACGCCAGGCGCGGTTTGTCGCCGACGCCTGCCGCCTCATTGACGCACACTACGATGCACTCGGGGACGCGCCGGACCTGGACGCCGTGGCGCGCGCGGTCGGCATGAGCCGTTTCCACTTCCAGCGCGTGTTTAAAACGCATGCCGGCGTGACGCCGAAAGCGTATGCGGCGGCGCGGCGGGCCGCGCGGGTGCGCGATGCATTGGTCGAGGGCGCAAGCGTCACCGATGCGGTGTATGCGGCCGGCTTCAATTCGAGCTCGCGTTTTTATGCCGGCAGCGAGGCGATGCTCGGCATGGCGCCCGCACGCTTCAAGGCCGGCGGCGCGGGCGAGGAGATCCGCTTTGCGGTGGCGGCCTGTTCGCTCGGTGCGATCCTGGTTGCGGCCACCGGACGCGGGCTGTGTGCGGTCCTGATGGGCGACGATCCCGAACTGCTGGTGCGCGACCTGCAGGACCGCTTTCCAAAGGCGCAGCTGATCGGCGCCGACGCCGCCTTCGAGCGCACCGTGGCGCAGGTGGTCGGTTTCGTCGAAGCGCCGCGCATCGGCCTCGACTTGCCGCTCGATGTGCGCGGCACCGCTTTCCAGCAGCGGGTGTGGGCGGCGCTGCGTGCGATTCCGGCAGGGGAGACGGTGAGTTATACCGAGCTGGCGCAGCGCATCGGTTCCCCATCCGCCGTGCGCGCGGTGGCGGGGGCCTGCGCGGCGAATCCGGTGGCGGTGGCGATTCCCTGTCACCGGGTGGTGCGCAACGATGGCGGTTTGTCCGGGTACCGGTGGGGGATCGAGAGAAAAGCAGAGTTGATCGCGCGCGAGAAGGATGCCCCATCGGAATGACCGCACAGGTCAGGCAAACCCGTAGGGTGGGCGCCCCGTGCCCACTCGGAACGATGAACAGACGGTCCATTCTTTCATCCGCAAGCACGCCAACGCGGCGCATGCGTTCGGTGGGCACGGGGCGCCCACCCTACGGGCCAAAGTTAGCGTTTCGCTGCCTCCTTCGCCAGCGTCTGCGCCAGCCTTTGGCGCCCGGTATCGGCATAGCTGACGCAGGCCCCGGGGTTGACAAAGGCGGCATTGCCGAGCTGCTTCTGCTTCGCCTGCCGCTCCAGCAAATCGCTGGAATCCGGGTGCGCCGTCACCAAAATATCGCAGGGCAGGGCGGCCACGCGCGCGATCGAGCGTTCGATGTCGGCCTTCGCGTTCGGATAGACCGTATTGGCGCTGTAGCGGAAGCCCGGTCCGGCGATCGCGTTCAGGCTGTCCGCATACACCATGTTCATCGTCCGGCCGTTTTCAACCGCCTGCCACGTCCAGCTGATGCCGCCCTTCGTGTGACCGGGCGTGTAATTGGCCTTGATCGACAGCGGCCCGAGGTCGACGGTGTCGCCGTCGCGCACGGTGCGTACCGGAGCGACAGGCGTCATGTCGGGCATGTCGTTGCCGAACTGCGGGTCGCCCTTGTCCGTCTTGCCCGATTCCAGCACCAATTTCGCGGCCGGGCTGGTGAGCACCGTGGCGCCGCTCAGGCGCTGCAGTTCGGCAACGCCGCCCACATGGTCGAAATGCTCGTGCGAGGTGAGGATGTAGCGGATGTCTTCCAGCCTGAAGCCGAGCTGGCGGATGTGGGCGGCGATCTGCACGCCCGCTTTCGGGGTGGCGCCATCGATCAGGATGTGCCCGGCAGGCGAGGTGATCAGTACCGAGCTCAGGCCCGCGGTGCCGACGTAGTAGGTGTTGCCGTAGAGCTGGAACGGGTCCTGCGCGCCTTCCCATTCGGCTGGGTAGGCAAAAGCGGGTAAGGCGGCGAGGCAGGACAGCAGGACGGCGATTCGTTTCACGAGGATTTCCCTATTTGGTTGATCGGCTATTGCTCGGCTGAAATCATAACGAAAAAACAGGTGCGCGGGGCCGGCGTCAGTGTCCAAGGGGGAAGGACTTCGCTACACTCATGTTTTGCATTTCATAAACGCATCAACGTAAAACGGAGAGCCCATGCAGCCCAGCCTCAAGCAGTGTTCCGCGTTCGTCCTTGCCGCCCTGGCCGCCTTTGCAAGCAGCGGCGCGCAGGCCGACACGGCCATCGTCAACGCCAACGGATACACGCTCAATGCCAAGGGGGACCTGGTCCAGTTTTCCGCGCTCGCCTTTGACGACCAGGGCAAGATCGTCGCTGTCGGTAGCGCCGCCGAGGTAGCGGCGAAGGCGCCGGGTGCGCGCCAGGTCGATATGGGAGGCAAGACCGTGCTGCCAGGCCTGATCGACGCCCACGGCCACGTATTTGGCCTGGGCCAGATGCTGACCCAGCTCGACCTGTCGCAGACGAGCTCGTTGCCGGATGCCTTGAAAGCGATCGGCGATTACGCACGCGCCAATCCAGGCTCGGGCTGGCTGCGCGGACGCGGCTGGAACCAGGAAAACTGGAAGCTGGGCCGTTTCCCGACGGCGCTTGACGTCGATGCCGTCGTCAGCGACCGTCCGGTCTGGTTCGAGCGCGTCGACGGCCACGCGGGCTGGGCCAACAGCCGCGCGCTCGAGGCGGCCGGCATCACCGACAAGACCCCCGACCCGGCGGGCGGCAAGATCATGCGCGACGCTGCTGGCCACGCGACCGGCGTGCTGGTCGACGCGGCCAAGGAACTGGTGGCGAAGGTCGTGCCGGCGCAAACCGAAGCCGAGGGGCGCATGGCGCTCGATCGCGCACTCGCTGCGATGGCGAAAGTCGGCCTGACCGGCGCCCACGATGCGGGTCTCGGCGTGGCGGAAGACCGCCTGTACCGCGCTTATGCCGACCAGGGGAAACTGACGGCGCGCATCTACGGCATGATCGGCGGCACCCAGGGCGACTTCGACGTGCTGGCCAGGAATGGCCCCCTTAACACCTACGGCAAGGACATGTATGCGCTGCGTGCCGTCAAATTGTATTCGGACGGGGCGCTCGGCAGCCGCGGCGCGGCGCTGATCAAGCCCTACAGCGACGAGCCGCATTCCCACGGCCTGCTGTTCCATACGACCGCCGAGATGGACGCGATGATGAAGAAGGCGATGGCGCGCGGCTACCAGGTCAACGTGCACGCGATCGGCGACGCCGGCAACCATCAAATCCTCGACATCTACCAGAAGGAAGTGGCGGCAACAAAAAGCGCGGCCCAACGCCACCGCATCGAGCACGCCCAGGTCGTGACCCAGGACGACATCAAACGCTTCAAGACGCTCGGCATCATCCCGTCGATGCAGCCGACCCACGCCACCTCGGATAAAAACATGGCGGAAAGCCGCATCGGTCCCGAGCGCATCAAAGGCGCCTACGCCTGGCGCACTTTCCTGCAACAGGGCTCGCGCATCGCCTGCGGTTCGGACTTCCCGGTCGAGTCGCCGAACCCCTTCTTCGGCATCCATGCGGCCGTCACGCGCCAGGACGCGGCGGGCCAGCCAATTGCCGGCTGGTATCCGAACCAGGCGATGTCGCTCAAGGAAGCCTTCCGCTGCTTCACGCTTGACGCAGCCTATGCGGGCCACGCCGAAAACAGCTTAGGCTCGCTGGAGCCCGGAAAATGGGCCGATTTTATTGTGGTCGACCAGGACTTGTTCAAGGTGTCGACCTACGACATTTACAAGACAGGTGTGTTGCAGACCTGGGTTGGCGGCAAGGCGGTGTATCAGAAACAGTAGGAGTGGGAGAACCGCAGGGGGCACCCTGTGCCCACGCGGAACGATGAGCAGTGTTACCCGGCACCACAGCCCGACACGTCAGCGATCAGCCAGTTGATAATATGGATTGACGAGCTTGTATAGACAACTTAGACTCCGAGCATGCCAAGGCGGGCGGTCAGCGTTCGCCCCTTCCCACACCAGGAGCTGCCATGACCCAAGAATCGTCCCCAGTCGATGTCGATCCGCGCTTCGATCCGACGCGCACCATCCGCGCCCCGCGCGGCACTGAACTGAGCTGCAAGAGCTGGCTGACCGAAGCCGCCTACCGCATGCTGCAGAACAATCTCGACGCCGAGGTGGCCGAAGACCCGCAGCGCCTGGTCGTGTATGGCGGCATCGGCCGCGCCGCGCGCAACTGGGAGTGCTACGACCAGATCCTGGCCTCGCTGCGCACCCTGGAGGACGACCAGACCCTGTTGATCCAGTCCGGCAAACCCGTTGGCGTGTTCCAGACCCACGAAAACGCCCCGCGCGTGCTGCTGGCGAACTCGAACCTGGTGCCGAAGTGGGCGAACTGGGAGCATTTCAACGAGCTCGACCGCAAGGGCCTGTTCATGTACGGCCAGATGACGGCCGGCAGCTGGATCTATATCGGCACCCAGGGCATCGTGCAGGGCACCTACGAAACCTTCGCCGAAGCCGGCCGCCAGCACTTCGAGGGCGACTGGGGCGGACGCTGGATCCTGACCGCGGGCCTGGGCGGCATGGGCGGCGCGCAACCGCTGGCCGCCACCTTCGCCGGCGCCGTCTCGCTGACGATCGAATGCCAGCAAAGCAGCATCGATTTCCGCCTGCGCACGCGCTACCTCGACAAGCAGGCGAAGGACATCGACGAGGCGCTCGCCCTGGTCAAGGAGCACACGGGCAAGCGCGAGGCGGTCTCGATCGGCCTGCTCGGCAACGCCGCCGACCTGCTGCCGGAGCTGGTGCGCCGCGCCCGCGCCGGCGGCCTGGTGCCGGACATGGTGACCGACCAGACCTCGGCCCACGACCTGATCCACGGTTACCTGCCGCAAGGCTGGACGGTCGAAGAATGGAAAGCGGCGCAAGCCGATCCGGCGCAGCACGCGCGCCTGAAAGCGGCTGCTTCTGCCTCCTGCGCGGTGCACGTGCAAGCCATCCTCGACTTCAAGGCGCTGGGTTCGCACGCGGTCGACTACGGCAACAACATCCGGCAAGTGGCACTGGACGAGGGCGTCACGAATGCCTTCGATTTCCCCGGTTTCGTGCCGGCCTATATCCGCCCGCAGTTCTGCGAAGGGCGCGGGCCGTTCCGCTGGGTGGCGCTGTCGGGCGACCCGGAAGACATCTATAAAACGGATGCCAGGATCAAGGAGCTGTTCCCGCAGCATGCGCAGGTGCACCGCTGGCTCGACATGGCGCGCGAACGCATCGCCTTCCAGGGCCTGCCGGCGCGCATCTGCTGGCTGGGACTCGGCGAACGCCACATCGCCGGCCTCGCCTTTAACGAGATGGTGAGAACCGGCGAACTGAAAGCCCCGATCGTGATCGGGCGCGACCACCTCGACACGGGTTCCGTCGCCAGCCCGAACCGCGAGACCGAGAGCATGCGCGACGGTACCGACGCCGTCTCCGACTGGCCGCTGCTGAACGCATTACTGAATACCGCCGGCGGCGCGACCTGGGTGTCCTTGCACCATGGCGGCGGCGTCGGCATGGGCTACTCCCAGCATTCCGGCGTCGTCATCGTGGCCGACGGCACGGACGCAGCCGCGAAACGCCTGGCGCGCGTGCTGGTCAACGACAGCGGCTCGGGCGTGATGCGCCACGCCGACGCCGGCTACGAATCCGCCATCGCCTGTGCCAAGCGCACCGGCCTGAATCTCCCCATGATCAAGTAATAAAGGCAGTACAAAATGAATGACGAATCACACCACGGCTGGATCCTGAACCCCGGCGCCATGACCCTGTCCGACCTGCGCGCGGCCTGGGCCGCGCACTTCCCGATCGCCCTGTCGCCTGACGCCGCGGCGCCGATCGCTGCCTCCGCCGCGCTGGTGAAAACCATCGTCGACAAGGGCGACCCGGCCTACGGCATCAACACCGGTTTCGGCATCCTGGCCAAGGCCCATATCCCGAACGAGCAGCTCGAGCAGCTGCAGCGCAACCTGATCCTGTCGCACGCGGTCGGCACCGGAGAATTGCTGTCGGACGCGGTCGTGCGGCTGATCCTGCTGACGAAAATCGGCAGCCTGGCGCGCGGCTATTCGGGCGTGCGCCCGCTGATCATCGACACCCTGATCGCGCTGTACAACGCCGGCGTGATGCCGGCCATCCCGGCGCAAGGCTCGGTCGGCGCCTCGGGCGACCTGGCGCCGCTGGCGCACATGACGCTGGCGATGCTCGGCGTCGGTCCGGTGCGTTACAAGGGCCAGGTCATGGAGGCCAGCGAAGCGCTGGCCGCGGCCGGTGTCAAGCCGGTCACGCTGGCCGCGAAAGAAGGCCTGGCCCTGATCAACGGCACCCAGGTATCGACGGCACTTGCTTTACACGGCCTCTTCAGGGCCGAGCGCCTGGTGGAAGCGGCCATGGTCACCGGCGCATTGTCGGTCGACGCCGCGCGCGGTAGCGATGCGCCCTTCGACGCGCGCATCCACGCGGTGCGCGGCCAGCCGGGGCAGATCGCCGCCGCCGCCATCTACCGCGAACTGGTGGCGGGCAGCGCGATCCGCGCTTCGCACCTGGTTGGCGACGAACGGGTGCAGGATCCGTACAGCCTGCGCTGCCAGCCGCAGGTGATGGGCGCGGTGATGGACCTGGTCGCCAATGCCAGCCGCACCTTGCTCATCGAAGCGAATGCCGTCACCGACAATCCTTTGCTCTTCCCTGACGACGGCGCGATTGTCTCGGGCGGTAACTTCCACGCCGAGCCGGTCGCCTTTGCGGCCGACACGCTGGCCCTCGCGATTGCCGAAATCGGCGCGCTGGCCGAACGCCGCATCGCGCTGCTGATCGACGCGAACCTGTCCGGGCTGCCCGCCTTCCTGGTGCGCGAGCCGGGCCTGAATTCGGGCTTCATGATCGCCCACGTGACGGCCGCCGCGCTGGCCTCGGAGAATAAATCGCTGGCCCATCCGGCCAGCGTCGACAGCCTGCCAACCTCGGCCAACCAGGAAGACCACGTCAGCATGGCGACCTTCGCGGCGCGCCGTCTCGACCAGATGGCGCACAATACGGCGGTTATTGTCGGGATCGAGCTGCTGGCGGCGGGGCAGGGGATCGAGTTCCATCGGCCCCTGGCGAGTTCGGAACACCTGGAACACGTGCATGCGCAACTGCGCAAGCGCGTGGCGCCCTTCGACGCCGACCGCTTCTTCGCGCCCGATATCGAAGCGGCGCGCCAGATGGTGATCGCGGGCGAGCTGTCCGCATCATGCAAGGAACTGTTCGCGGTACTGCACCCTTAACTCAGTTTTTACTCAGCACAGGAGCCGTAATGGATTTCCGGTTCAAGGCAGGCGATGCACCGATGCTGCTGTCGATGCCCCACGTGGGCACCGACCTTCCCGACGAGGTGGCCGCGCACCTGGCGCCCTGCGCGCTGGCGAAAGCAGACACCGACTGGCACCTGGCCGAACTCTACGAAAGTGCCGACCGCCTCGGCATCTCGACGCTGGCTGCGCGCTGGTCGCGCTATGTCATCGACCTGAATCGCCCGCCCGAGAATACGAATTTGTATCCGGGCCTGGACACGACCGGCCTCTGCCCGCTCGACACCTTCGGCCGCGAAAGCCTGTACCAGGAGGGGCGCATACCCGACCAGGCCGAGGTGGCGCGCCGCCTGGAACGCTACTGGCAGCCCTACCATCACCAGCTGCGCGCGGAACTGGCGCGCCTGCTGGCGCTGCACGGACGCGTGGTGCTGTGGGACGCGCATTCGATCGCCTCCCGGGTGCCGCGCTTTTTCGAGGGTCGTTTGCCCGACCTGAATTTCGGCACCGCCGAGGGCAAGTCCTGCGATCCGGGCCTGGAGAATGCGGTCATCGATGTCGCGCGCGCCCAGGACCGCTTCAGCATCGCCGTCAACGGCCGTTTCAAGGGCGGCCACATCACCCGTTTCTACGGCCAGCCGCGTGAGGGTATCCATGCGATCCAGCTCGAGATGTGCCAGTGCCTGTACATGGACGAAGCGCCGCCTTTCGCCTACCGGCCCGAGGTCGCGGCCGAGGTCCAGCCGCTGCTGGCCGACATGATGGGGGCGGCACTCGACTGGGTGCGCGCATGAACGCCCTGTTCGCGCGCCACGCGCTGCTGCCCGAGGGCTGGCAGGGCGACGTGCTGATCGAATGGGATGCGCGCGGCAACCTGACGCGGGTGCAGCCGGGCGCGCGGCCGCCGATCGGCGTGGCGCGTGCCGAATACGTGGTGCCGGGCATGGTCAACCTGCATTCGCACGCTTTTCAGCGCGCGCTCGGCGGCCTGACCGAAAAGGCGGGCGATGGTCCGGACAGCTTCTGGACCTGGCGCGACCTGATGTACCGCTTCGCCGCCAACATCACGCCGGAGCAGGTCGAGGCGATCGCGGCCCAGCTGTTTTCGGAATGCCTGCGCCATGGCTATACGGCCGTGTGCGAATTCCATTACATCCAGCGCGACCCGGGCGGCGCCCTGTATGCGCGTCCGGCCGAGATGGCGGAACGGGTGGCTGCCGCCGGCCAGCAGGCCGGCATCGGGCTGACGCTGCTACCGGTTTTATATAGCCACAGCGGTTTCGGCGAGCAGCCCCTGAAACCTGGACAAGGCCGCTTCAGGACCGACGTCGATACCGTGCTGCGCATCGTCGAGGCCCTGGAGCCGCTGCGCGGCGGCCAGCTGGAAGTCGGCGCGGCCCCGCATTCGCTGCGCGCGGCAGGCATCGACCAGATCCGGGAACTGGCCGCCATGCTGCCTGTGGCACGCCCGCTGCACATCCACATCGCCGAGCAGCAGGCGGAAGTGCAGCAAAGCCTGGACTTCAGCGGGCGCCGCCCGGTCGACTACCTGTTCGACCAGCTCGCCATCGACGCGCGCTGGTGCCTGGTGCATGCGACCCACCTGAACGACACGGAACTGGGCTACCTGGCACGAAGCGGCGCGGTGGCCGGCCTCTGCCCGACGACCGAGGCCAACCTGGGCGACGGCCTGTTCCCCCTTGGCGACTACCTGGCCGCCGGCGGACGCTGGGGCATCGGCAGCGACAGCCATGTCTCGCAGAGTCCGGTCGAAGAACTGCGCTGGCTCGAATACGGCCAGCGCCTCGTTCACCAGCGCCGCAACGTCGCGGCCACGCCAGCGCGGCGCGACGTGGCGCTCAACCTGTGGCAGGATGCACTCTCCGGCGGCGCCCAGGCGGCCGGGCGCCAGGTCGGGGCGCTGGTGCAGGGCCGGCGCGCCGACCTGCTGGTGCTCGACTGCGCCCATCCGAACCTGGACGGCGCGATCGACGCCGACGTGCTGGGCCGTCTGGTATTCTGCGGTAACGACAACCTGGTGCGCGACGTGCTGGCCGGCGGACGCTGGGTCGTGCAGGGCGGGCGCCACATGGCGCAGGAAGCGATCGGGCGCCGCTACCGGCAAGCCATCCAACGATTGCGCGAAGTATGAGCATGAGCGAGGTAAGAGCATGAACATCCTGATTCCGTTTGCCGGCCTGTCGGCAGTCCCGTGGAAGAACGGCGGCGGCAGCACCACCACCATCGCGATTGGCCCGCCCGAGTCCGGCTTCGAGGATTTCGACTGGCGCGTCAGCCTGGCCACGATTTCCGAGGACGGGCCGTTTTCTCGCTTTCCCGGCGTGGACCGCACGCTGGCGCTGGTCGACGGCCACGGCATGACGCTCGACATCGACGGCACCGAACGCGTGATCATCTGCGAGAGCGGCCCGGTGCTCGCCTTCGACGGCGATTCGGAAGTCAATGCCAAGCTCAATCGCGGCCCGACCACCGATTTCAACGTCATGACCCGCAGCGACCGCTGCTATCACCAGTTCGGGCGGCGCCGCCTGGCCGGCAAATCGCGTTTCGTGGCGCGCGCCGACCTGACCCTGCTGTTCCTGGCCGAGGGCGATACCCTGGAAATCGCCAGCGACGCCGAGCGCATCAACATGGTGCGCTACGACGCGGTGCTGTTCGATCCGGGCACGATCTGGTCGATCGAGGCCAACCAGGCGGTCATCTTCATTGTCGATATTTTCTATTACAACGAGGAAGAGGAATACGAAGATGAGTGAGCGCCACGGGCCGCGCTTTGACGCGGTGTTTGCGAACGTGAACCTGGCCACGATGGTCGATGGCCTGGGCGACCTCCTGGACGGCGCGATCGCCGTGCACCATGGCCGCATCGCCTGGCTGGGGCCGCGCCGCGAAGCGCCCCGTGCCGCCGTCATCCACGACTGCGACGGCGCCTGGCTCACGCCCGGCCTGGTCGACTGCCACACCCACATCGTCCATGCCGCCAACCGCAGCGACGAATGGGAAGCGCGCCTGGAAGGGGCCAGCTACGAGGACATCGCCCGCAACGGCGGCGGCATCATGTCGACCGTGCGCGCGACCCGCGCCGCCAGCGTCGTCGACCTGCTGCGCGAAAGCGCGCCGCGCGTCTCGCAACTGCTGGCCGAAGGCGTCACCACCCTCGAAATCAAGTCCGGCTACGGCCTGAACCTGCAAGGCGAGGCGAATTTGCTGCGCGCGGCGCGCCGCATCGGCGAGCTGCTGCCCGTCAAGGTGCGTACCAGCTTCCTGGGTGCGCACGCGCTGCCGCCGGAGTTTACCGGCCGTCCCGACGACTACATCGCCGAAGTGGCCGAACGCATGCTGCCGCTGCTGGCCAAGGAAGGCCTGGTCGACGCGGTCGACGCCTTCTGCGAACATATCGGCTTCAGCTACGACCAGACCGAACGGGTGTTCGCCGCCGCCAAAAAGCTCGGGCTGCCCGTGAAACTGCACGCCGAACAGCTGTCCGACCAGCGCGGCGCCGAACTGGTGGCGCGCTACCGCGGCCTCTCGGCCGATCACCTCGAACACCTGACCCCGGCCGGCGTCGCCGCCATGGCCGCCGCCGGCACGGTCGCCGTGCTGCTGCCCGGCGCCTGGTATTTCCTGCGCGAGACGCAGGCGCCGCCGATCGCCGCCCTGCGCGAGGCCGGCGTGCCGATGGCGGTGGCCACCGACTGCAATCCGGGAACGTCACCGCTCAGCTCGCTCCTGCTGGCGATGAACATGGCCTGCACCATGTGGCGCCTGACGCCCCGCGAAGCTTTATTCGGCGCCACCGTCAACGCGGCGCGGGCGCTCGGCCTGCAGGATCAGATCGGTACTCTGGAGGTGGGCAAACGCGCTGACTTCGCCCTGTGGGACATCAAACGGCCGGCGGAGCTGGCGTATGCGATCGGGTTCAATCCCTGCCAGGCGGTGGTGAATGGCGGCGTGATGCGCGCGCGCGACGTCGGCTTGCCGGCGGGGTTTTAAACCGTCAGTCCACCATTGCGGGAGCAGGGGAACGAGCTGTCTTCCAGCTTGATAAAATCGTGTAAGCGGCGGATGCGTATCGCCTGCGGGACATCATCACAGCGACTGCAGTTTGGAGCGCGTCGCCGACACCGCCCGATGCAGCATGCGTTCCGCATGAAAATCGTTCTCGCGCTGGGCGGCGATGGCCTGCAGGCTGCGCGTGTAGTTATCGAGGCGGGAGCGTAGCCACGCCTTGTAGAGCCGGGAAGCAATCGGTTTCAGACTTGGTTTCATGGTGTCCCCTTGTGCGAAGAGCACATTGTCCGGGACGCCACTTCCTTGCATTTGTGATCACTCAATCGTGCGACGGCGGCCGCTGATGCTTGATCCGGGTCAACTCGCTCATCTCCAGCTCGGTAATTATAGGTATCAGACGATCCGTAAGAGAGGTAAGAAATTGTAAGAACGCCAGCTTCCAGCGATCTCACCCGGCTATAGTGAAATCGTTGATTTCCAGTCTCCCCTCCCCATTGATACAATGGGTTCGCCCACGGCGCTTCACAGCCCCGTGGGCTTTTTATTCTTAATCCGCCCGGCGCGCGAGGTGGTCGAGCGCTTCGCCGGTAACGCGGCAGATGCGCCATTCCGGCAGGATCTCGGCGCCCATCGTCTTGTAGAAGCCGATTGCCGGCTCGTTCCAGTCCAGCACCGACCACTCGAAGCGGCCGCAGTTGCGTTCTACGGCCAGCTGCGCGAGGCGCGCCAGCAACTGGCTGCCGTAACCCTTGCCGCGGTGCGATTGGCGCACGTACAGGTCTTCGAGGTACAGGCCCTTCCTGGTGAGGAAGGTCGAGAAATTGTGGAAGAACAGGGCAAAGGCGACGACTTCGCCGTTTTCCTCGCCGACGATCGCTTCGCAGGCCGGACGGGTGCCGAACAGGCCCTCGTGCAGCAGCTCTTCGGTGGCGACGACCATGTGCTCGAGTTTCTCGAACACGGCCAGCTCGACAATCATCGAGTGGATGTGGGTGACGTCGGCAGGTTCGGCGGGACGGACGGAAAAGTGGGTAGCAGCGGTCATTGGATTTCGGTTGCGTTGTTCAAAGTGACGATGTGCACGGGTTTGGCTGCGGGTGCGCGCAGGGCCCAGGCCACGCTGGCCAGGCAGAGGATCATGCCGAAGAATTCGACGGGACCCGGGCGGTAATGTTCCAGCTTGATCGACAGCAGCACCGACAGCACCGGCGTGATGACGCCGATGTAGACGGCTTTCTGCGGCCCGATACGGTTGATCAGGGTGAAATAGGCGAGGAAGGCGATCACCGAGCCGAAGATCGACAGGTAGAGCAGGCCCAGCGTGTACGAGACGGTCGGCGGCGCCATGAAGCGCTGCCCGGTGGCGACAACGTAGACGACGACCAGCAGCGTGCCCCAGAACATCGACCAGGCAGTGGTGAGCATCACGTTGCTCGACTGCTGGCGCACCTTGCCGACCACGATGCTGCCGGCCGAGCTGGCAATCGTCGCGACCAGGGCGAGGATCACGCCGAGCAGGAAATGGCCGCTGCCCCCCGACTGCACGTCGCGCCAGGCGGCGCCGATCGAGTGATAGAAGAGCAGGGCGACGCCGCCGGTGGCGACCGCGCCGGCGCCCCAGGTGCGCGGCGCGATCGGCGTGCCGTGGAAGATGCGGCTCAGCACCGGCGTCCAGAACACCATCAGCGCGAACAGCACGGCGACCAGGCCCGAGACCACGACTTCCTCGGCCTGGTAGGTGCAGATATACGACAAGCCGAAGGTGGCCATGCCCTGCAGCATCAGCCACTTCTGGGTACGCCAGGGCAGTTGCAGTTTGAAACCGCGGCCGAGGCAGATGGCGAAGAGCACGCTTGACGCCAGCGCGAAACGGTAGACGACGGAGACCGCCGGCGGCACCTCGCCCAGCTGCAAGGTGATGGCAAAGAAGGTCGAGCCCCAGATCAGCGAGGCGAGCGTAAACAGGACGGGAGAAGACATCGCGGAAGTATACGTGCTTTCCCCGTTTCCTGCCGTCTACAAATTGGAAAAACACGCGCCCGCGGCGGGCTGCTTGCCCCCTTGTGGCGATGCCGCATCAACCGATACGGCGCACCGGACCGATCAGTGTGTCACGCGCGTCATGTAGCCATTGCTCAGCAGGCGCACGCGCTCGCCGGGACGGAACATTTCATCCGCCGCCTGGGTGACGGCGCGCAGTTCGCCGCTGTCGAGCTTGACGGTGATTTCGAAGCCGGGACGGTTGTTGGCGTTCGCCTCGACCCGCTGGCCGATCAGGCCGCCTGCAATGGCGCCGAGGATGCCGACCGCCGCGGAACCGTTGCCACGGCCGGCCTGGGAACCGGCAAGCCCGCCCAGCGCCGCGCCGCCCATCGTGCCGACGCCCGATTCCGGATTCACGATGACGACATTGCGAATCGACTCGACCGTGCCGGAGCGCACGACCTGTTCATTTTGCGTCTGGTAGCTGCGGTAGACGTTGCCGGAGGGCGGCGCCGCGGCGCAGCCGGCCAGCAGGGCCGCAAGGATGAGGGTGGAACCGGCTTTCATGACAGCCTCCGAAAAGCGCATGCGTTGTCGGAAGCTTACTCCTCCAAAGCGGCCCGCGCCGCACACGCCGGTGCGGCAGGCCCGCTCAATACGCGAGGTTCAGGCGCCGGTACAGGAAGCCCAGCACGAACAGCGGCCCGATCAGCAGGAAGCGCAGGTCATCCAGGAAGGACGGCTTCTTGCCCTCGATCTTGTGGCCGATGAACTGGCCGATCCAGGCGACGACGAAGACGGCGATCGACAGCGGCAGCACGGTCAGCGGCGGCATCGCCGCCAGGATGGCGAGCATCAGGATCGACATCGCCAGCATGCCCACGGCGAACGGCTTCGACAGCTGCAGGTAATACCACATCGCCCCGGCGACGGCGGCCAGCGCGACGACCGGATGCAGCGACCAGAGGATGCCGAGCAGGGAAAACACGATCACCGGCACGCAGACGAAGTGAATCAGCTCGTTGGTCGGGTTGCGGTGGCTCTCGCTGTACTGGGCGAGCAGGGCGTCGATGTTGCGCGACCGTGCGGTCTGGTCCATGGGGGTCTCCGGTTGGAATTGTTATGCGAAAGATTCTACACCCGGTGCACCCGCAAAATCAGGCTGCGGCGTTCGATTCCGCGGCAGGCGCCGGCCGCGCACCGAGGCGCATCTGCGGGTGATTGGCGAACACCTCGGACACCCATTCCACGAACACACGCACCTTGGCCGACATGTGGCGGTTCTGCGGGTAGACGATGTGTACCGGCAGCGGATCGCTGGCCCAGTCCGGCAGCACCTGGACCAGCCGGCCTTCCGCCACATGGCGCGTCAAGAGGTAATCGGTCATTTGCACGATGCCCAGCCCGGCCAGCCCCGCCTGCACATAGGTGTTCGAATCGTTCAGGGCGATCACGCCCGGCATCGGCACCTCGATGCGCTCGCCGTCGCGATTGAAATCCCAGTCGTAGACTTTACCGGTCTTGGCCGAAAAATAGTTCACGCAGCGGTGCCGTGCGAGATCGTTCGGATGCTGCGGCATGCCGTAACGCGCCAGGTAGGAGGGCGCGGCGGCAGTCACGAAGTTGATGATGCCGACCCGCCGCGCGATCAGGCTGGTGTCGAGCAGCGGCCCGCCCCGCACGGCGCAGTCGACGCCCTCCTCGACCAGGTCGATCGGGCGGTCGGTGCTGCCCAGCTCCAGCATGATGTCGGGATAGCGCTCGAAAAAGGAGGGAAGGGCAGGCACCAGGATCTCGCTCGACAATCCGGTCGGTGTGTCCACGCGCAGCCGGCCGCTCGGATTGATGCGCATGCGCGACAGCGACTCCTCGGCTTCGCGCACGTCGGACAGGATGCGCACGCAGCGTTCGTAATAGGCGGCGCCGTCGGACGTGACCGTCACCAGCCGCGTCGTGCGATGCAGCAGCTTGGCCGAGAGCGAGGCTTCCAGCGCCTGCACCAGGGTCGACACGCTGGCCTTCGGCAAGTCGAGCAGCTGCGCCGTGCGCGTAAAACTGCCGGTGTCGACCACCTGGACAAATACTTCCATCGCTTGAAGCTTGTTCATATTCTCTCGATTCGCGTCATTTTCATTCTATTTTAAGCTTATTGTTCGCCGAATCCGAACAATGGATTCGTAATTGCCATCTTTATCTCATTTTGGATGAAGTCTATAGTGTCTGTACTGGAGCATTAACCTTGGCAGGCAGGAGCAGGACATGAAGATTCGGGACAGCATCGTGGCAAGCATCGCCTTGGCGATCAGCACCCTGGCAATGGCCGGGGCAGTCGGCAGCGGCGCGTATGCCCAGGGGGCGGGCGCCGAAGCGCGCGGGGTACATGCCCTGTCCGCCGTGTTGTCGCCAGGGGTGGCGCCAGGGGTTGCGTCATGAACGACCGCCTCGAAGCCGCCGTCGCCGATGAGGTCCGGGTACGCGAACTGGAAGTGTCCGGCGAACAGGGCCCCTTGAAAGCCCGCCTGTACGCCACTGGCGAAAAGCGCAAGCGCGATACCCTGGTCGTCTTCTTCCCCGGCGGCGGCTTCGTCGCCGACGACCTCGACGACTCGGACGATTTCCTGCGCCACCTGGCCGGCGTCAGCCACACGCCTGTCGTGCTGGCATCGAATTACACGCTCGCCACCGTGCGTCCTTTCCCGGCCGCGGTCGAGGATGCCCACGCCGTGCTGCTATGGGCGAAGAAGAACAAAAGCAAACTTGGCTGGAACGGCAAGCATCTGCTGGTGGCCGGTATCGAGGCCGGCGCCAACCTGGCCGCCGTCTGCGCCCTGATGTCGCGCGACCGCGGCGCGCCGACACTCGCTGGCCAGATCCTCGTCATGCCGATGCTCGACCCGGGCCTGTCGACCTGCTCGATGCGCGAAATGCCCGTCTGCCCGGGCCAGGAAAAGCTGGCCGACGGCTGCGCCGCCGCCTATCGCGATTACCTGCCGAATGCGGCCGACCGTACCCACCCGTATGCGTCGCCCCTGCAATCGAGCCGGCTGAAGAATCTGCCGCCGGCCCTGATCTTGTCGGCCGACGACGATCCCCTGCGCGACGAAGCCGAAGCTTATGGTGCCAGGCTGGCCAGCTTCGGCGTGCAGGCCACCGTGCGCCGCATGCTACCCGCGCCGCAGATGGCGGACGACCGTAACGAATGCGCCTGTGCGCAATCGGCGCTGATCGAAATTGCCGGCTTCATCGCTGAACTCGAAGGGCGGGGGGCCGTTCAAGACTAAGAGCCTATCCCAGTAGTCCGGGGGAAGCTGATGGCGATGCATGGCAAGCGCGGGCAAGGCGCGAGGAGGCCGCATGGCTGGCCATGCAACGACGAGCAACGCAGCCCGCGTTTGTCAGGCGCGCCAGCAGCGACTCCGGGCTGCTGGGGTAGGCTCTAAGCCAGCATCTTCCTGGACTTCCACATTTAACTGAACCGGACAACCGCGCCACCCGGCGCGGCGGGACCCGCTTTTCCTGCGCTTATGTCGATGACTTGCGCGGACGGGACGGGTGTCGCCATCTTCTTTGCATTCTCACAAGAAAAAGGAATCAACATGAGAAACCTGAGCCAACTATCAAGTGCCGCGAAGCCCCTGATCGCCGCATTGGCGACCGCCGGACTCGTCGGATTGTCGCTCGCCGGCTGCGACGACGCGACCGGCAAGACCGCGCCGCCCGCGCCTGCCGCGCCGCCGGTGTCGGCCGCCATCGTGCTGGAAAAGCCGATCGCCGAGACCCAGGAATTTTCCGGCCGCCTGGAAGCCGTCGAGCGCGTCGACATCCGTTCCCGCGTCAGCGGTTTCATCACCGCCGTGAACTTCAAGCCGGGCAGCGAAGTGAAGAAGGGCGACGTGCTGTTCGTCGTCGATCCGCGTCCGTATCAAGCCGAAGCGACGCGTGCGCAAGCCGCCGCTGCCTCGGCGCGCGCCCGGGCCGACCTCGCCAAACGCGAACTGGCGCGCGCCGAGAGCCTGATGGCCGACAAGGCCATCGCCCGCCGTGAATTCGACGAGGCCGCCGCCAGCCAGAAGGAACTCGAAGCCAATGCCGGCGCCGCGCAAGCCCAGTACGAGGCGGCGCGCCTGAATCTCGCCTACACCCGCGTCGTGTCGCCGATCGACGGCCGCGTTTCGAAAGCCGATATCACGCTCGGTAACCTGGTCGACGCCACCGCCGTGCTGACGTCGGTGGTATCGGTCGAACGCATCTACGCCAGCTTCGACGGCGACGAGGAAACCTATCTGCGCGTCGGCGCCAAGGCCCGCGACGGTGCGCCGGTGGCGGTGCGCGTGGGACTGGCCAACGAAGAAGGCTTCCCGCACGAAGGCAAGCTCGAATTCGTCGACAACCAGCTCGACGTCCGCACCGGCAGCGTGCGCATGCGCGCGGCTTTCGACAACAAGGATGGGGCGCTGGTGCCCGGCCTGTTCGCCCGCGTGCAACTGGGCGCGGCCGACAGCCGCAAGGCGGTCCTGATCAACGAGCGTGCGGTCGGCACGGACCAGAGCCGCAAGTTCGTGTTCGTGGTCGGGCTTGACGGCAAGGCCGAATACCGCCCGGTCACGCTGGGGCCGGTGGTCGATGGCTTGCGCGTCGTGCGCAGCGGCGTCAAGGCGGGCGAAAAAATCGTCGTCAACGGCTTGCAGCGCGTACGGCCCGGGGTGCAAGTGGCGCCGCAGATTGTGCCGATGGCCAACGCCGCACCGCTGGCGCTGGCCGCCAACGCCAAGGAGTAACGCATGAATTTTTCACGTGTCTTTGTCGATAAACCGATCTTCGCGGTTGTTTTGTCCGTGCTGGTCTTCGTGTCCGGCCTGATCGCGATCTTCCAGCTGCCGGTCTCGGAATATCCGGATGTGGTGCCGCCCTCGATCGTCGTGCGCGCCCAGTACCCGGGCGCCAATCCGAAAGTCATTGCCGAAACGGTGGCCGCGCCGCTCGAAGAGCAGATCAACGGCGTCGAGAACATGCTGTATATGTCTTCGCAAAACACCTCCGACGGCGCACTGATGCTGACGGTGACCTTCGCCATCGGCACCAATGTCGAGCAGGCCGAGACGCAGGTGCAGAACCGCGTCCAGCGCGCCTTGCCGCGCCTCCCGGAAGAGGTGCGCCAGATCGGCGTCACCACGGTCAAGAGCTCGCCCAACCTGACGATGGTGGTGCACCTGAATTCCCCGGACGGCCGCTACGACGACCTCTACCTGCGTAATTACGCGACCCTGAACATCAAGGACCGCCTGGCGCGCATCGACGGTATGGGCGAAGTGCAGCTGTTCGGTTCGGGCGACTACGCGATGCGCGTCTGGCTCGACCCGCAAAAGGTGGCGGCGCGCGGCCTGGTGGCAGGCGATATTGTCGACGCGATCCGCGAACAGAACGTGCAGGTCGCGGCCGGCGTCATCGGCCAGGGCCCGGCCAAAGGGGCCGAGTTCCAGCTGACCGTCAACACGCAAGGCCGTTTGCAAACCGTCGAGGAATTCGGCGCCATCATCGTCAAGACCGGCGCCGATGGCTCGACCACCCTGCTGAAGGATGTGGCGCGCCTCGAGATGGGCTCGAATTCGTATGCCCTGCGTTCGCTCCTGAACAATAAATCAGCGGTGGCCATCCCGATTTTCGAAGCGCCGAATGCGAACGCGCTGCAGCTGTCGAAAGACGTGCGCGCCACCATGGCCGAACTGTCGAAGGAGTTTCCGGAAGGCGTCGAATACAGCATTGTGTACGACCCGACCCAATTCGTGAGCGAGTCGATCGACTCGGTCATCCACACCCTGTTCGAAGCGATCGTGCTGGTGGCGATTGTCGTGATCGTGTTCCTGCAGAGCTGGCGCGCTTCGATCATTCCCCTGCTGGCGGTGCCGGTATCGGTGGTCGGCACCTTCGCCGTGATGCTGATGTTCGGCTTCTCGATCAACACGCTGTCGCTGTTCGGGCTGGTGCTGGCGATCGGCATCGTGGTCGACGACGCCATCGTCGTCGTCGAAAACGTCGAGCGCAACATCACGAACGGCCTGGCGCCGCGCGAAGCGACGATCCAGGCGATGAAGGAAGTCAGTGGACCGATCGTCGCGATCGCCCTGGTGCTGTGCGCCGTGTTCGTCCCGATCGCCTTTGTCTCGGGCCTGACCGGCCAGTTCTACCGCCAGTTCGCGCTGACGATCGCGATTTCGACCGTGATCTCGGCCTTTGCTTCGCTGACGCTGGCCCCGGCCTTGTCCGCCGCTTTGTTGAAAGCGCACGATGCACCGAAAGACCGTTTAACGCGCGCCATCGATACCGTCTTCGGCCGCTTTTTCGCCGCATTCAATCGCTTCTTCGGCCGCGCCTCGCACCGTTATGAGGGCGGCGTGCAGACGGTCCTGCGCCGCAAGACGCTGTCGCTTGCGGTGTATGCGCTGCTCGGCATGGCCGCGCTGTTCATGTTCAAGGTAGTCCCGCCCGGCTTCGTGCCGCAGCAGGACAAAGCCTACCTGATCGGCTTCGCCCAGCTGCCCGATGCCGCATCGCTGGACCGCACCGACGCCGTGATCCGCCGCATGTCGTCGATCGCGAAAGAGATCCCGGGCGTCGAGTCGTCGATCGCCTTCCCGGGCCTGTCGATCAACGGCTTTACCAACGCGCCGAACGCCGGCATCGTGTTCACCAGCCTGAAACCCTTCAGCGAACGGCGCGGCAAGGAGCAGTCGGCTGCGGCGATTGCCGCCGAAATCAACAAGCGCATGGGCGCGGTCGAAGATGCCTTCGTGATGGTGCTGCCGCCGCCCCCGGTGAATGGCCTCGGGACGACGGGCGGTTTTAAAATGATGCTGGAAGACCGGGGCAATCTCGGCTACGACGCGCTGTACAAGGCGGCGCAGGCGATGCAGGCCAAGGCCTGGGCCGATCCACGCCTGGCCGGCGTGTTCTCGAGTTACCAGATCAACGTGCCGCAGCTGTTCGCCGACGTCGACCGCGTGAAAGCCAAGCAGCTCGGCGTGCCCCTGGCGACCATTTACCAGACGCTGCAAGTGAACCTGGGCTCGCTGTATGTGAACGATTTTAATCAGTTCGGCCGCACGTACCAGGTGCGGGTGCAGGCGGACGCCCAGTTCCGCTCGCAGCCGGAGCAGATCGCTCAATTGAAAGTGCGCAGCGTGAAAGGCGAAATGATCCCGCTGTCCTCGCTGATGCAGGTGAAGGACACCTATGGGCCGGACCGCGTGCAGCGCTACAACGCCTATGTCACGGCCGACATGAATGGCGGCCCGGCGGCCGGCGTTTCCTCGGGCCAGGCGCAAGCCATCTTCGAGCAGATCGCGAAAGAGACGCTGCCGAAAGGGATCGCGTATGAGTGGACCGACCTGACCTACCAGGACATCCTGTCGGGGAACACGATGGTCTTCGTCTTCCCGCTGTCCGTGCTGCTGGTCTTCCTGGTGCTCGCCGCGCAGTACGAAAGCTGGACGCTGCCGCTGGCGGTGATCCTGATCGTGCCGATGTCGATCCTGTGCGCGCTGGTCGGCGTCAAGCTGACCGGCGGCGACAACAATATCTTCACCCAGATCGCGCTGTTCGTGCTGGTGGGGCTGGCCTCGAAGAACGCGATCCTGATCGTCGAATTCGCCCGCGAACTGGAGCACCACGGCCGCGGCATCGTCGACGCGGCGCTGGAAGCGAGCCGCCTGCGCCTGCGTCCGATCTTGATGACCTCGATCGCCTTCATCATGGGTGTGCTGCCGCTTGTGTTTTCCAGCGGCGCCGGCGCCGAAATGCGCCATGCGATGGGCGTCGCCGTGTTCGCCGGCATGCTGGGCGTGACCTTCTTCGGCCTGTTCCTGACGCCGCTGTTCTACGTCCTGCTGCGCACCTTCGCCAGACGTTTCGAGAAACCTGTTGCTGCCCCGGTCCTTGCGCGGGTTGAAGGAGTACCACAATGAGAAGTACTACCGTGACATCGATGATTGCACGCGGCGTGGCGCCGCTGCTGGCCGCACTCTTGCTGACTGCCTGCGCGGCGCCCGTCTTCAAACAGCCGGCGCTCGATACCCCGGCCGCGTTCAAGGAAGCTGCGGGCGGTATCCGGACTGCGCCGGACGGCAGCCGCTGGGCGCCGGCACGCCAGGCCGAACAGCAGCCACGCGGCCAATGGTGGCTCGCCTTCCAGGATCCGCGCCTGACCGAGTTGGTGGACGAAGCGACGCGTAACAACGCCAGCCTGGCCGTGGCGGCGGCGCGCGTGAAACAGGCGCGGGCAATTGCGGGTATCGCGCAGGCCGACCGGAGCCCGCAAGCGGGCCTCGGCGTGCAAGCCCAGCGCGCCCGGCCTTCGCCGCTGGAAGGGGGCAGTGCGCGCGCGCCGCAGGACAGCTACAGCGCCAGCCTGAGTGCGAGTTACGAGGTCGACCTGTTCGGCCGCGTGCGTGCCGGCGTCGAGGCGGCGCGCCAGGATGCCGGCGCCAGTGAAGCCAGCTACCGTTCGGTGCTGCTGTCGCTGCAGGCGGACGTGGCGCAACACTGGTTCCGGCTGCGCGCCCTGGATGCCGAACTCGCGACCGTCAACGATGCAGTGCGCCTGCGCGACGAAAGCGTACGCGTCAACCAGCGCCGCTTCGACCTCGGCGATATCGGCGAATTCGACCTGACGCGCGCGAAGACCGAACTGTCGGCCACGCGCGCCGAAGCGATCGGCCTGCAGCGCCAGCGCACGAATGCCGAACATGCACTGGCGGTCCTGCTGGGCCGGCCGGCGGCGCATTTTGCAGCCGTCACCAGCCCCTTGCCCGACAGTGTCGCACTGCCCGCGATTCCGGCCGGGCTGCCCTCGTCCCTGCTCGAACGCCGCCCCGATATCGCCAGCGCCCAGCGCACGATGGAAGCGGCGAATGCGCGCATCGGCGTGGCGCGCGCGGCGATGTTCCCGGCGCTGAACATCAATGCAGCCGGCGGCGGCGTGGCTGGGACGATGGCCGAGGTCTTCAACTGGAGCAGCCGCTCCTGGGTGCTGGGCGCGCTGCTGTCGCTGCCGCTCGTCGATGGTGGGCGCAACAAGGCGAACATCAGCCGCAGCGAAGCGGTGCTGGAAGAGTCTGTGGCGGCGTATCGGGAGCAGGTGCTGGTGGCGTTTGCCGAAGTCGAGGACAACCTGGCGGGCGTGCGCATCCTGGCCGAGCAGGGCGTGCAGGTCGACGACGCGGTGCGCTCGGCACGCCGCTCGGCGGAACTGGCGCGCAAGCTGTACGACGCCGGCCGCTCCAGCTACCTCGACCTGCTCGACGCCCAGCGCAACCTGGCGGCAAGCGAGCGCAGCGCGGTCCAGCTGCGCGGCGAGCAGGCGCTGACGACGGTCGCATTGATCCGCGCGCTCGGCGGCGGCTGGGACGCGCCGGCACCGAGCGCAGCGCCGCCGCTGGCCGCGCGCTGAAGGCTGCGCCGGCCCGCATTTCACTGTTAATTTCACTGTTAACCTGCGCCCTTTGCGGCGGACTCGAAAGGGTCCGCCGTCTTTTTTTGTGCGGCTTCATGCTGGGCGCACGGCTACAATCGCGCCATGACTACCTCGGCCCCGTTTGATCCCACCCTGCTGACCGGCCTGGCACCGGTACTGGACAGCGATGTCCGGATCCTGATACTCGGCAGCTTCCCCGGCGCCCAGTCGCTCGCCGCCGCCCAGTACTACGCGCATCCGCGTAACCAGTTCTGGCGCCTCGTCTCCGCGCTGGTGAACGAAGACCTGGCGGCGCTGCCCTACGCGCAGCGCCTGCCGCGCCTGCTCGCGCACGGCATCGGCCTGTGGGACGTGCTGGGCGCCTGTGAACGCGAGGGCAGCCTCGATTCCGCCATCCGCAAACCCGCCGCCAACGATTTCGAGCGCCTGCACGTCCTCTGTCCAGAATTGAAAACGGTCGGCTTCAACGGCCAGGCCTCGGGCAAGTTCGCACCGCAGTTCGCAGCCGCCGGTTACCGCACCGTGGTGCTGCCGTCGAGTTCACCTGCGCACATGGCGATGACATTCGAGCAGAAGCTGCAGGCCTGGCGCGAGTTGGTGGTGGAGGGCGGCCTGGATCGTTCGCCGCCGGTGCAGGGCTCCCTGCTGTGACGCAAGGGTCCGCGCGCCTGGTGTTGCCGTACGGCGAGCAATTATGGGCGCGTCCGTACGTCGATCGGCGATCCGTGTTACACTGGTTCCAGTCGTCGAGGTCATGAGGCTTCGACGACATCCCGCAGCAGCCCGCAACGCGATATGTGTAATGTCGCAGCGACCAGCCGAGCGGGGTTGTGATTCGAGATACGTTGGTCGACTTACACCGACGGAGGCACTACGCAGATAGCGTGGGCGTCCAGGGCTCCGCACTTTACAGATAGCATCGGCGGCAGCAGCGATACAAGCATTGGCAATACATTGAAACGAAGCCCGCAGCAAGCGGGCTTTTTTTTCTCTCACCGCGCAGGTCGGCGTCCGGCTGCAGTCCCGGATCGAAGCCGCCGCCGTCAACTATCCGCCAGATAGCGGCCCATTCAACCTCATTTTCCGATCCAGTCGCCTCCGGGTACTGGCATCAAGCAGCATCGTCGCGGCGCCGTCGTCTTGCGCCAGCTTGCAATACCAATCTTTAAAGGAAGAACAACATGGCAAAAGAAGAACTCATCGAAATGAACGGCCTCGTGACCGAAGTGCTGCCGGAACTGCGTTTCCGCGTCGACCTCGACAACGGCCACAAGCTGATCGCCTACACCTCGGGCCGGATGAAGAAGAACCACATCCGCATCCTGGCCGGCGACAAGGTCACGCTGGAACTGTCGCCCTACGACCTGAACAAGGGCCGTATCGTGTTCCGTCACATCGAAACGCGCGGCGCCCCGGTAGCACGCACCGGCGGCTTCCAGCGCCGCCGCTAAGAGGCAAGCGTTAAGCGCTGCCGCAAGCGAGAGGCGCACGCGCCATCGCTGCCGGCAGCGGCATCATGCACCGGCGCGGCCACACGGCCGCGCCCGCACCCCGGTCCCTTGCGACCGTCGAACATTTCCGTCTTTTCCCAACTTCAATTGCGGCCCGCTCCGCCCGCCATGCTGCGCAGGTGCACCAGCTTGGCAGAATAGCGCTCGCGCACGTCGCCGTGCACGCTGGTATCGCGTGCCAGCGCCAGCTGTTTCGCGGCCGCTCCCAATTCTCCCAGCTCGAAGTTCACCACGCCCAGCCAGAAATGGAATTCATCGTTGTAGGGCGCGCGCGCGACTTCGCGCGCGAACAGCGTGCGCGCCTGGACGAGATTTCCTGCCTTGTAGGCCTCCTGTGCCTGATGAAAGAAGTGATACGGCGGCGCCGGATACAGGCGTGCGGCGCGCTGCGCCAGCTGCTCGGCTTCGGCCGTCTTGCCGTTGGCGGCCAGCAGCGGCGCCAGGTTCTGCAGCACGACCAGGCTGTCCGGCTCGCGTTCGAGGGCGGCGCGATAGACCTGCTCGGCCAGCACGGCCTGTCCGCTGCGCTGGTAGATCACGGCCAGCGTGTTGTAGGCAGCGCCGAGGGTCGGCTTCTTCAACAGTGCGCCGCGCGCCCACCAGTAGGCCTCCGACTGGCGCCCCTGCGCAAGTTCCTCGGCGGCGCGGTTGTTCATGTAGAGCGCAACGATGTCGGTCTCGCTGAGGTAGCGCACGCGCTGGCGGCTGCTTGCCATGCCGGGAACGAAATCGACCGTCAGCAGGGCGGAGGCATCGTAGTCGTCGGTGCGCGGCGCGCGCGGCGCCAGGCTCAGGTTGACATGCGAGCTGACCAGGTAAAGCGCATGGTCGCGGGTCCAGGTGTCCTCGATCTGCACATCCTGGAAGCGCACGTCCAGCTGCAGCGCGCGCGCAAACGCGGCGGTCATGATCACGAGCGACAGGCAGTTGCCCTTGCGCGCGGCATAGGTTTCGGCGGCGTTGCCGGTGTAGCTGGAGTCGTAGTCGAGCTGGAGTTCGTTCGCGTCATACAGGGCGTGTATCAGGCCCAGTGTTTGTCCGTGCTCGCGCAGGAGCGCCTGGAAGTGGGTGCTGGCGAGGTGACGGCGCATGTCGGGGCTCAGGTCGAACAGCCCGCCCACGTCGACCGGCCGTGCGGGAGCGGCGAAAGCGGTGTCGTTGAGCAGGGCCGCTACCTGGCCGGCGGGCACCGGGGGCTGTCCCACATGGGCGCATCCGGCCAGCAAGACCAGCAGCGAAAGAATCCAGGTTCTCATCATGCCTCCGAAGCCGGTTGCGATGTTTCAGTATCGTCCGGCCGGGGCTGGCTGTCAAAGCCTAGTGATCGTCGTGCAGCGCTTCTTCGAGTTCGTCGAGCAGTTCGGCCGCCTCAATCTCGTCGAGCGAGAGGTAGGCACACGCGCGTTCGCCGCCCTTGTCCCATTCGGGCGAGCCGGCGTGGCCCTGGTAGCGCCGGATCGCGCGCTCGGCCAGCAGCGACAGGGCGACCAGCGAGCGCACCACGTCGTCCGTGTGTTCGTCTTCGAGCACGGCGTAGTCGTGGTGGTGCAGGATGGCCCACGACACCTCGCTCGATAGCCCCCAGTTACGCGCCAGCAGGGTGCCGACGGCCGCGTGATTCGTGCTGTGGCGCTCGTCCTCGAGCGCCGTAAACGCGCGCTCGGGCTCGGCGCCGGCGTCGAGGAAGGTGGCTTCGTAGCCGGGGAAACGCTCAACCAGCAGCGGCATGCCGGTGTCGCAAAACAGCCCGAAGGTATGCGCGATGTCGGGCGCGCCGATGCGCAGGCGGCGCGACAGGAACACCATGGCGTGCGAGCGCTTGGTCGAGACGTCCCAGAAATTGGCCAGCGCCGCGCTCTCGACGGGAATCGCCTGGCGCGCCAGCAGGCCCGTCATCAGCGCCGCCACCTGGTTAATCCCCAGGAACAGAATCGCCTGCTCGATCGACTTGGCGCGGCGCCCGCCGAACAGCGACGAGTTCGCGAGCTTGAGCAAGGCGCCGGCCATGCCGACGTCGGCCGCGACGATGCGTCCGATGCGCTCGGGCGACGGATCGCTGGAGGCCAGCTCCGCCTGCAGGTCGGCCAGCAGGGTGGGCCGCGGCGGAATGCGGATCGATTTGATCAGCGCTTCAACAGGGTCTGCCGGCACGGCGGCCGGCGTGGGCGTGGGCGCGGCACGCGCCGGGACGCGCGCGCTGGTGCCCGATCCCGTGCGCGCAGGCATTGCTTTCGAGGCAAGTGTACTCATGGGGAGAAGGTGCTTATGGGAAATAAAGCGAAGACCGCCACTATAAACGATGCTGAATTTCTTTGCAGCAACATGGTGCGTTTGCTGCCGTCATGTGTGGCAAAACGGACAGAGCGCTGTTGCCGGACCCCTTAAAATCGCCCCCATGAACACAGCGAACCTTGCAGGAATCGATTTTTATGCGCCCAGCGAGATCGTGGCGCGCCAGCTGATCGGGGTCGTGGTGCTGGTCGACGGTGTCGGCGGGCGCATCGTCGAAACCGAGGCCTATGACCGCGAAGACCCGGCATCACACGCCTTTTCCGGTCCGACCGAGCGCAATGCGGCGATGTTCGGCCCGCCCGCGCACTGTTATGTCTACCGGTCTTACGGCATTCACTGGTGCCTGAATTTCGTCTGCCGCGAGGAGGGCCACGGGGCCGGGGTGCTGATCCGGGCGATCGAGCCGCTGGCGGGGGTGGAGGTGATGCGCGCACGGCGCGACGCCCAGGATATCGCGGCGCTGTGCTCCGGCCCCGGCAAACTGTGCCAGGCGCTGGAGGTGACGCGCGCCTTCAACGGCCGTTCACTGGCGCAGCCTCCGTTCGTGCTGGAGGCCGCGCCGCCGGGACTGGAGATCGTCAGCGGCCCGCGCATCGGTATTTCGAAGGCGATGGACGTGCCCTGGCGTTTCGGCCTGGCCGGCTCGCGTTTCGTCAGCCGTCCGTTCCGCTGATCCGTTCCGCGCGGGCGCTTCTGGAGGCCGCGCCCGCATCGGGCAGCGCGCGTTGCGCGCCGCGCATCGGGCTGGCGGCCGCGCGCCGGTCGAGCGGATCCTGGAACTCGTCCTGCATGTGCTCCAGATCCCCGGCTTCGGCCAGCGGTTCGATTCCCTCGATCTTGAAGACCGAGACCGCGCGCGCCAGGTTCACCGTCTGCTCGTGCAGGCTTTCGGCCGCCGCCGCCGCTTCCTCGACCAGGGCCGCATTCTGCTGGGTCATGTCGTCCATCTGCCCGACCGCGCGATTGACTTCGGCGATGCCGTCGGCCTGCTCGGTACTCGCCACGCTGATGCGCTCGATGATGTCGTTCACCTGCTTCACCGAGGCGACGATGTGACCCATGCTGTTGCCCGCTTCGTTGACCGAGGTGGCGCCGCCGTCGATGATCGACACCGAGTCGGCGATCAGGGCCTTGATCTCCTTCGCCGCCGCCGCCGAGCGCTGCGCCAGCGTGCGCACTTCCGAGGCCACCACCGCGAAGCCGCGCCCCTGTTCGCCGGCGCGCGCCGCTTCGACGGCGGCGTTCAGGGCCAGGATATTCGTCTGGAACGAGATGCCGTCGATGACGCCGATGATCTCGACGATCTTGCGCGAACTGGCCCGGATCGATTCCATCGTCGTGACCGCGCGGCCGACGGCGTGGCCGCCATGCTCGGCCAGGCGCGCCGCTTCGGCCGCGAGGTCGGTCGCCAGGCGCGCGTTGTTCGCATTGTCCTTCACCGCCACCGTCAGCGTTTCCATCGCGCTGGCGGTCTGCTCGAGCGAGCCGGCCTGCATCTCGGTGCGGGTCGACAGGTCCAGGTTGCCGGTGGCGATCTCTTTTGACGCGGTGTCGATCGAACGCACCGAGGTCAAGATCGCGTGCAGCGTCGTGTTCAGGGTGCCGATCGTGTGGTCGAGCGCGCGCGAGGTGTCGGCGATCTCGTCGCGGCCGACGCTGCCGGTGGGGCTGGCGAGGCGGCCCTCGGCCAGTTCCGAGACGACGTCCGAGATGGCGTGGATATCGGCCAACATCGCGCGCCGCACCAGCATCGTCACCGTCAGCGACAGCGCGATCGACAGCACGACCAGTACCGCCATCGAGATGCCGAGCGTGTGGAATTCGGCGCCGGCGGCGGCATAGGCTTCTTCGCTCAGGCGCCTTTCCAGCGCCGCCAGTTGGGCCAACTGGGTATTGAGGGTGACGAATTCCTTTTCCGCCTTCTGCATCGCGTTCGTCGCGATCGACTGGTCGACCGCGGCCATCTCGATCGTGTCCTTGACCGCCTTGCGGTAGGCGTCGAGGGCGGTCTTGGAGGCATCGATCAGCTTGCGTTCGGAGGGCTCGGCGACCTTCGCCAGCGCCGCCAGGCTGGTAGCGATGGCGGCGTGCTTCTTGTTGATCTCGCCGACCAGGGCGTCGAGCCGGTTCTTGGCGAAGCTGCCGCTGACCCAGGCCAGCAACTGGTAGATGTTCGCGTGCGCATATTTCGCGTCGCCGGCGACGTCGGCCGTGTCCTGCAGGCGCGCGGCGCGCACCTGCACCATGTTCTCCAGCGAGGCATGCTGGCGCACCATGCCGTAATAGGCGGCGCCGGAAAGCAGCGTCAGCAGCACCAGCACCAATCCCGGCGCCAGCAGCAGCTTCGGGCCAATCCGTAGTTTTTTCAGCATGCTCGTTCTCCAGTACCAATGGACAGGGCGGCCGAAGCCGCCCCTTGTCGATCCGCGCTTACTTTTTATAGATGCCCGCTTCCAGCACCACGTCGTCGACCTTCATGACATAAGTCGTCTTCGGCTCGATCTTGCCGGTGGTCGGGTTCTTGTACATGTAGTCGACCCAGCCTTTACCTTTGCTGGCGGCCAGTTCGATGATCGCGCGGCGGTATTTCTTGCCGTTGGCGTCGGGCACGTCGGTGAGGTCCTTGCCGACGATCGAAGGATTGTGCGGATGGGCCAGCATGACGCCGGTCTTGATGTCGCGCATGCCGACGTAGAGTTCGCCCTGGACGAATTCCGGGTCCTTGGCACTGATGCGCTTCATCATTTCATCCTTGCCCTTGGCCTTGACGAGGGCGGCGCCTTTTTCGGTCATGGCGATGGCGTCTTTTTCGGTCGGTTCATTGGCCAGTGCACCGGAGCAGGCGAGTCCGAGGCACAGGGCGGTGGCAGTGGCGAGCAGCTTCATGGAGACAATCCTTTCGTTAGGCGTGCATGGGGTAAAACTTTCCTAAGTGCATTGGGAAATGTACGCTGCACTTCTCATAGGCAATTTGCGCCCGCGCAAAGGGGGACGGGCGGTGCGGACTGGATGTCACATGTCTTCAGGCAAACTAATTGTTCTCTAGGGCAAGTTTTTGTCCTTTTCGTTGATTGTGTGCAACTCTGCCCTTTCCCGGCGCTTTTAAGATGAGTTCCTGCCGGCAATTTCTTACTCAAGAATTCGCCCGGTTGTCCCCCACCCATCTTTCCTTTCCAGGAGCATGCCGTGACCACCACCGAATCGACGCCCGCCAAGTTCAAGCCCTATACGCGACAGACCATCGCGCTTGCGCGCCAATGGCAATGGATGAGCCCGGAGCTGCAGGAAGCAACCCAGGTCGTCTCGCATGTCCTGCCGTTTCGCGTCAACGAATATGTGCTCGACCAGCTGATCGACTGGGACCGGATCCCGGACGACCCGATCTTCCGCCTGACCTTCCCGCACCGCGACATGCTGCCCGCACGCGAATACGAGCAGCTGCGCGACCTGGTGCTGCACAAGAAAGACGAGGCCGCCACGGCGAAACTGGTGCACCAGATCCGCATGCGCATGAACCCGCACCCGGCCGGCCAGATGACCCACAACGTCCCGCGCGTGAACGACGCGCCGCTGCACGGCCTGCAGCACAAGTACAAGGAGACCGTGCTGTTTTTCCCCAGCGCCGGCCAGACCTGCCACGCCTACTGCACCTTCTGCTTCCGCTGGCCGCAGTTCGTCGGCATGGACGACATGAAGTTCAATGCGCGCGAATGCTCGGAACTGGTGTCCTACCTGGCCACACATCCTGACGTCACCGACGTCCTGCTCACCGGCGGCGACCCGATGATCATGAATACGCGTTCGCTCACGGAGTTTTTGGAACCATTATTGGCGCCCGAGCTGGCGCACATCCAGAACATCCGCATCGGCACCAAGTCGGTCGCCTACTGGCCGCAGCGCTTCGTCTCCGACAAGGATTCGGACGACCTGATGCGCCTGTTCGAGCGCGTCGTCAAGGCCGGCAAGAACCTCGCGATCATGGGCCATTACAACCACGCGGTGGAGCTGCGCCACCCGATCGCCCAGCAAGCGGTCAAACGCATCGTCGGCACCGGCGCCACCTTGCGCATGCAGGGACCGCTGATCCGCCACATCAACGAAGACCCGAAGAGCTGGGCCGAGCTGTGGACCACCGGCGTGCGCCTGGGTGCGATCCCGTACTACATGTTCGTCGAGCGCGACACCGGTCCGAGCGATTATTTCGCGCTGCCGCTGGCGCGCGCCCACGAGATCTTCCAGCAGGCCTATTCGATGGTGTCGGGCCTGTCGCGTACCGTGCGCGGGCCGTCGATGAGCGCCTTCCCCGGCAAGGTCGTGATCGACGGCGTCGTCACCATCAACGGCGAAAAGCTGTTCGCGCTGCAGTTCCTGCAAGCGCGTAATCCGGAGTGGGTGCGCAAGCCCTTCTTCGCCAAATACGATGCCGACGCCACCTGGCTGGATCACCTCAAGCCCGCTTTCGGGCGCAAGAAATTCTTCTTCGAAGACGAGGGCGGCGACCATGGCCTGCACGTGCCGGCCGGGCGCGTGATCCCGATCGTCCAGGCCGGGCAGCACGACCGCCGCGCCAGCGACAGCCAGCCCAGCGCGGCCTGAGCCGGACTCGGATCCGGACCCATCATGGGCGACCAGAGCTCGCCACGCCTGTCCGGCGTGGCGGTTTTCTTCTGCGTGTTCCTGCCGTTCGCGCTGGGACACTACCTGTCTTCGCTGGTCCGCAACGTGAACGCGGTGCTGGCCCCCCAGCTGGTGGGCGCGCTGGCGCTTACGCCCGGCCAGCTGGGACTCCTCACCAGTGCGTTCTTCTTCGCGGCCGCGCTGGTACAGCTGCCGGTCGGGATGGCGCTCGACCGCTACGGCCCGCGCAAGGTGCAGATGGTCCTGATGACCTGCGGCGCAAGCGGCGCACTGATGTTCGCTTACGGGCAGAGCTTCGGCCAGCTGCTGTTCGCGCGCACCCTGATCGGCCTGGGACTCGGGGGCTGCTTCATGTCGGCGGTGAAGTCGGTCGCGACCTGGGTGGCGCCGGCACGGCTGCCGTCGGTGCAGGGCTACCTGATCGCGGTCGGCGGGCTGGGCGCGGCCTCGTCCACCATGCCGGTGACCAAACTGCTGCAGTACATGGACTGGCGCGGCCTGTTCGTGCTGATGGCCGCACTGATCGCCTGCTGCGGCCTGCTGATCCGCCTGGTCAGCCCGCCCACGGTCGTGGGCAACGCCAAGCCGCCGACGCTCAAGTCGATCCTCGACGTCTACCGCCATCCGTCGTTCCGCTCGGCCACCTCGCTGGTGGTGGTGTCGCACATGGTCTTTTTCGGCATCCAGGGCCTGTGGATCGGGCGCTGGCTGTCGGACGTGGCGCGCTTTCCCGAGCCGGTCGTGGCCTACCTGCTGTACATGGGCATGGCCTCGGTGATCTTCGGGGCGATCGCGGTCGGCATGATCACCGAATGGGCCGGCAAGCGCGGCATCGCTCCGCTGGACGTGGCGGCGATCGGGGTCGGGCTGTTCGTGCTGATCCAGGTGGCCATCGTGTTCAACTGGAAGCCCAGCATGCAGCTGCTGTCGGTCGTGTTCACGCTGGTCGGCACGATCACGGGAATCGAGTTCGCGATCGTCTCGCAGAGCATGCCCAAGGAGCTGACCGGGCGCGCCGCGACCTGCCTGAACCTCGTGATCTTCGTCGGCGCCTTCCTGGTGCAGGCCGGCTTCGGCCAGCTGGTCGGACTGTGGACGCCGGATGCGGCGAACCACTATCCGGCGCTTGCTTACCGGGTCGCGTTCGGCGTGCTGGTGCTGCTGCAGCTTCCCGGGCTGGTCGGCTACTTCCTCCGGCGGCGTCCGCTACAATGCGAGATTGCCATATTGAGCCCGAAGGAAGACTATGAAATTGGTACGCTACGGTCGCCCCGGTAAGGAAAAACCGGGGCTGCTGGATGAAGAAGGACGACTGCGCGATCTCTCCGGCGTGATCGGGGACATCGACGCAGCCGTCCTGTCCGATCGTGCCCTGCGCAAGATCGCCAAACTCGATCACAAGACCCTGCCGCTGGTACGCGGCAATCCGCGCCTCGGGGTGCCCGTCAAAGGTGTCGGCAAGTTCATCGGCATCGGCATGAACTATTCGGACCACGCGGCCGAAATCGGCGCGCCGATCCCGAAAGAGCCGATCATGTTCACGAAGGCGATCTCCTGCCTGTCCGGCCCCGACGACCCCATCCAGCTGCCGAAAGGCTCGAAGAAGACCGACTGGGAAGTCGAACTCGGCGTCGTCATCGGCACCCGCGCGCAGTACGTCGACGAAGCCGATGCCCTGAACTACGTGGCCGGCTACTGCGTGGTCAACGACGTTACCGAACGCGCTTACCAGTTCGAACTCGGTTCGCAGTGGGATAAAGGCAAGGGCTGCGACACCTTCGGGCCGGTCGGGCCGTTCCTGGTCACGCGCGACGAAGTCCACGACGTGCAGGACCTGAACATGTACCTGGAAGTGAACGGCAAGCGCATGCAGACCGGGAATACGGCGAACATGGTGTTTACCGTGGCGCAGATCGTCAGCTACCTGTCGAAGTTCATGACCCTGGAACCGGGCGACATCATCTGCACCGGCACCCCGCCGGGCGTCGGCATGGGCCGCACGCCGCAACGCTTCCTCAAAAAGGGCGATAGCATACGCCTGGGGATCGAAGGCCTGGGCGAACAGCAGCAGGACGTGCTGGCCTACCCGAAGATCTAAGGGAAACGCCCTGCGCTGGCCGGTGGATGCTGGCCAGCGCGTGGGCAAAAGGCGTCAGAAGGGATTCAACTGAGCCAGTAGCGCGTCAGGTGGCGTACCGGGTCGGTGTACTTGCTGCGGGCGTGCATCAGGCGCTGGTTGTCCCAGATGAGCATGCTACCTTCCGGGATCAGCACCTGGATCATATTTTCATAGAAGAACTTCTCGCCTGCTTCCGCGATGCGCCCCAGCGGCGATTGCGCATACTGCCCGGGGGTCGCGAAGTCGCCTTCCGACGGATTTACGTCGCCGAAGCGGAACTGGTTATAGCTGAAGCGAAACAGCCTGGCGCCGTCCTTTTCGTCGATCAACCGGGTATGAAACTGGCGCCGGCTCATCCCGGGCATGGCGCTGGCAAGGAAGGTGACGTCGTTTTCGTTCACCCATGCCTTCAGGTCCGGGCTGAGAGATTCATGGAACGCAAAACCGTCGGCCAGCAGGGTCTGGCCGCCGCCGCACTGGGCCTGGCGGTGGCAGTGCAGGGCCAGGTATTTCGGCGGCGGGTCGTAGACGGGCGCTTCGGTGTGCGGGCCGATCGCATTCTTGCTTTGCGAGAAAGGCAGCTTCTCGAAGCCGGGTTTCAATGTGACTTCGTAGGTTTCCTCGCCATTAAATTGCGGCACGATGCGGCCGAAATGCGCCAGGGCCGGGCGCGGGCCGTCGCGCAGCAATTCGCGCGCCAAAATCGTCCAGCCACGCTCTTGCAGTTCGCTCTTGCAGCGGGCGATGCCGGCGCTCGCTTCGATCACGTTCGATTCACTCATGTTGGTCCTTCCCCGCAAAAGTCCGTCGTTTGTCCGGTAGCTGTCAGCACTGCAGCGCCGCGTCCACCGCCTCGGCCAGGCGCGTCACGATTTCCCCGAGTTCGGCTTCGGTGGTAATGAAAGGTGGGGCCAGCAGCACGTGGTCGCCACGCTGGCCATCGATGGTGCCGCCCATCGGGAACACCATCAGCCCGCGCTTGAAGGCCTGCGCCTTGACCGCCGCATGCAGCTTGCGCTCCGTTGCGAATGGCGCCTTGGTGGCGCGGTCCTGCACCAGTTCGAGGGCCATGAACAGGCCGCGCCCGCGGATGTCGCCCACGTGCGGATGCTTGCCGAACACATTGCCCAGCATGCGGCGCAGGGTAGCGCCGCGCTTTTGCACCTGCGGCAGCAGCTTGTCGCGCTCGATCACCTTTTGCACGGCCAGCGCCGCCGCCGCCGCCACCGGGTGGCCGACATAGGTGTGGCCGTGCATGAAGGCGCCGCTGCCCTGGCGCAGCCGTTCGACGATCGCGCCTTGCGCCAGCACCGCGCCGATCGGCTGGTAGCCGGCGCCGAGTCCCTTGGCGACCGTGATGATGTCCGGCGCCACCCCTTCCTGCTCGATCGCGTACATGGTGCCGGTGCGGCCCATGCCACACGCAATCTCGTCGGCGATGTAGAGGATGCCGTGGCGGTCGCAGATCTCGCGCACGCCCTTGAAGTAGCCAGGCGTCGGCGGCACCGCGCCGGCGCTGGCGCCGACCACCGGCTCGGCGATGAAGCCGATCACGTTCTGCGGCCCGGCCTTCATGATCGCGGTCTCGAGTTCGTCGAGCAGGGCGGCCGTGTAGTCGTCGACCGACTGGTGCTCGCCGCGCCCGCGGTATTCGTTGCAGGGCGAGACGCGCGGCACGTCCATCAGGATCGGCGCGAAGGGTTTGCTGCGCCATTCGCTGCCGCTGATCGCCAGCGCACCCAGCGTGTTGCCGTGGTAGCTCTGGCGGCGCGAGATGAACACCGTGCGCTGCGGCTCGCCGCCTTCGTAGAAATACTGGCGCGCCAGCTTGAGCGCCGTTTCCATCGCCTCCGAGCCGCCCGAGAGGAAGTACACTCCGGCGATGCCGGCCGGGGCCCCGGCCACCAGGCGCGTGGCCAGCTCTTCCGCCGCCTCGGTGGTAAAGAAGCCCGTGTGCGCATAGGCGCATTGCGCGATCTGGCGCTGCATCGCCTCGATCACGTCCGGATGCGCGTGGCCGAGCGCCGAGACGGCCGCGCCGCCGCAGGCGTCGATGTAGGTGTTGCCGTCGACGTCGGTCAGCAGGATGCCCTGGGCCGACGCGATGACGGGCGGGGTCTGGCGCAGGCTGCGGTGAATGATGTGGCTCATGGTGCTCCCTTCCGTTGAAAATTGACGATCAACAGTAAGCGTCCTCGCACCGGGTTCTTTTGATGCTGGTTGGAAACTGGACATATATTTTTCTTACGGGACACTTTCGCAACGCCAGCGACGATTGCGGGGCATGGCACGCGGAGACCGTGGTGTCTGCGGATTGATTGCTGAACCGAATCGAGCGGAACGGCATTGTCTTTCTTGCTACAATTCGTCGATCAGATCCCCGATTCCGCCCAGGAGAAAGCCATGCGCCTTCGCTCGTCTTCCATTCTTTCCTCCGCCGTGCTGCTGACGCTGGCCGCGTGCGGCGACATGTCGAGCCTGCCGGCCGGCGCCGGCGTCGGCCCTTCTCCGACGCTGCCGCAGCCGAAGAAAAGCCTGATCCCGACGGTGGACATCGCGCCCGCCAAGGGCTGGAACGGCGGCAAGCCGGCCGCGGCGCAAGGACTGGAAGTGAGCGCCATGGCCAGCGGCCTGGATCACCCGCGCTGGCTTCACGTGCTGCCGAACGGTGACGTGCTGGTGGCGGAAACGAATGGGCCCGAACGCCCGGACGACACGAAGGGCATCAGGGGCTACATCATGGGCAAGGTGATGGCCAGGGCCGGTGCGGGCGTGCCGAGCGCGAACCGCATCACGCTGTTGCGCGACGCCGATGGCGACGGCGTGGCCGAAGTGCGCAGCGTCTTCCTCAAGGGCCTGTATTCGCCCTTCGGCATGGCGCTGGTGGGCGACACGCTCTACGTGGCGAATGCGGACGGCATTGTCCGCTTCCCGTACAAGGAAGGCGCGCTTGAGATCACGGCCGCGCCGCAGAAGGTGGCACCGCTGCCGGGCGGGACGATCAACCACCACTGGACCAAGAACATCATCGCCAGCCGCGACGGCAGCAAGCTGTACGCAACCGTCGGCTCGAACAGCAATGTGGCCGAAAACGGCATGGAAAACGAGGTCAATCGCGCCGCCATCCTCGAAGTCGACCTGAAAAGCGGCAGCACGCGCCTGTTTGCCTCGGGCCTGCGCAATCCGAACGGCATGGCCTGGGAGCCGCAGACCGGCGTGTTGTGGACGGTCGCCAACGAGCGCGACGAAATCGGCAGCGACCTGGTGCCCGACTACCTGACCTCGGTGAAGGAGGGCGCCTTCTACGGCTGGCCCTACAGTTATTACGGCCAGCACGTCGACGAGCGCGTGAAGCCGCCGCGCCCGGACATGGTGGCCAAGGCGATCCCGCCCGACTACGCGCTCGGCGCCCACGTCGCCGCGCTGGGGCTCACCTTTACGGACGGCGCGAAACTCGGCCCGCGCTTCACGGGCGGCGCCTTCATCGGCGAGCACGGTTCCTGGAACCGCAAGCCGCTGGCCGGCTACAAGGTCGTGTATGTGCCCTTCGCCGGCGGCAAGCCGAACGGCCAGCCGGTCGATGTGCTGACCGGTTTCGTCGACCAGAACGGCGACGCGCTCGGGCGGCCGGTGGGGGTGGCGATCGACAAGGCGGGGGCACTGCTGGTGGCGGACGATGTCGGCAACGTCATCTGGCGCGTACGGCCGGCGGCCAGATAGCCGCAGACCTTGCCGGTGTAGGGTGGGCGCCCCGTGCCCACCGATTGATCATTGATTGCGCCAACGCTGCTCGCGTTTCCGCGTTTCCGCGTGGGCACGGGGCGCCCACCC
This sequence comes from Telluria sp. AIW5, assembly GCF_056680575.1. NCBI lineage: Bacteria > Pseudomonadati > Pseudomonadota > Betaproteobacteria > Burkholderiales > Oxalobacteraceae > Telluria > Telluria sp. AIW5. The sequence continues at coordinate 1,468,951 of NZ_CM155289.1, forward strand.
TACGGTCACCGCCGGCGATGGGGTAACGCTAACGGTTACCCATCCGCCCTCACGAACAGCTATCCACAAACCACAAGGGCACCGACGTCCACGCAATCCCCGCGAACGCCAGCAAGGCCGTCAGCGCCGCCGCCCAGTCCAGCAGCGCCGTGTGCTCGTCGCCGCCACCGAAGGTGCCCCGCGCGCGCCAGGCCAGTGCAGCGCAGATGGCCAGCGCCACGATCGTCATCAGCGCCAGCGGCAGCCGGTGCGGGCTGCCCGGCGCGAACCCTGCCGGACTGCACTGGGCCGCCACCAGCACATAGCTGCCGGCGAAATGCGCGGCCCAGACCAGGAGCGGCAGGGTGCCGCGGATCAGCTTTCTGAAGAACCGTTCGCGCATCGATCACTCCATCAGCAAGGGCATCAGGTGCACCGCCAGCGCCAGCGCAACGCCCTGCAGCGTCGTGTAATGCCAGATCAGTGCCGTATTGTCGAGCGTCGCGCGGCTGGAGGGCGTCAGGCGGCCGCTCCAGGCACGCGCTGCCAGGTAGGGACCGGCCAGCGCCAGCACGATCACGTGCAGTCCCTGGTAGCTTACCAGCGCCGCGATCGTTGCGCTCCACGCCTGCGAACGCGGCGCCAGCCCCGCCAGCCCATACCCGGCCAGGTCGACGAGGAAGGCCGCGATGACGCAGCCGGTCGCCGCCAGCGCCAGCCAGGGCAGGCGGCGCTTGCCGATACTGCGCGCCGCCCACAGCATCGCACCCGAACCGGCGGCCAGCAGCGCGCCCGAGATCATCGGCCAGCGCAGCGCCGGCAGGCTCGCCGAGGGCGGCGGACACACCTCGAGGCGCATCGAAATGTGGATATAGGCGAAGACAAAGGACGCGAAGATGGTCGCGTCCACCACCAGCATGATGACCGTCGCCCACCACGAGTGCGAGGCCGTGCCGCGCGCGCCGACCGGCAGCACCAGCGTGTCCGATACGCGCGCCTCGGTCATCGGGGGAGCGCGATCCGAGCCCCACAGCCAGGTCACGGTCGCGACGATCGCCGCGATGCCGCAGGCCCAGGCGGTGAGGTTCATTTTGACCGTCAGCAGCAGGAAAAAGCCCGCGGTGCCGGCCGCCGCGACGAAGGGCAGCCAGCTGTCGCCCGGCAGGACCAGCAAATACAGTGGTTTACCGGCGATCGGGCTGGTGGCGATCGTTTCGCGTCCGCCGCTGACGGTGCCGGGCAGGTAGTGCTGGCCGGCGTCGACCTGTTCGGCGAGGCCCGGCTGGTCCCAGAGCGGATCGGCGGACGTCACGTGCGGGATGCTGCGCGTCGCATAATCTTCCGAGGGCAGCCACTCGAGCGTCGAGGCATTCCACGGATTGCCGACCGCCTGCTGCGGCTTGCGCAGCGTGCGCACGGCGTCGAACAGGAACAGCAGCACGCCCGCCGCCAGCACGAAGGCGCCGCTTGTGGAGGCCAGGTTCAGGCCGGCCCAACCCATTTCGGAAGGATAGGTGTACACCCGCCTCGGCATGCCGAGCAGCCCGGTGACGTGCATCGGGAAGAAGGCGATATTAAAACCGCCGAACATCAGCCAGAACGCCCATTTCGCCACCCGTTCCGAGAGACGCCGGCCCTTGATGAGCGGCAGCCAGTAGTAGAGCGCCGCGAACACCGGGAACACCATCCCGCCGACCAGTACGTAATGCAGGTGGGCGACGATGAAATACGTGTCGTGCGCCTGCCAGTCGAAGGGCAACACCGCCACCATCACCCCGGTCAGGCCGCCGAGGACAAAAATGAACATGAAGCCGGCCAGGAACAGGGCGGGCGCCGTCATCGTGATTTTGCCGCGCCAGAGCGTGGCGATCCAGCCGAACACCTGGATCGCGGTCGGCACCGCCACCGCCATGCTGGCGGCCGACACGAAACTCATCGTCATCACGCCCAGGCCCGCGGTGAACATGTGGTGCGCCCAGAGCGCGAAGCTGAAGAAGCAGACGGCGACCAGGGCCACGATGATCGCGCGCCGCCCGACCAGGGGCGTGCCGGAGATGGTCGGGATCATGGTCGAGACCATGCCGGCGGCCGGCAGGAAGATGATATACACCTCCGGGTGGCCGAAGAACCAGAACAGGTGCTGCCACAGGATCGGGTCGCCCCCGCGCTCGGCGATGAAGAAGGGCCAGTCGAAGGCGCGCTCCATCTCCAGCAGCGCGGTGCCGGCGATGATGGCCGGGAAGGCGAACACGATCATCACGGCGACGACCAGCATCGCCCAGGCATACACCGGCATGCGCGCGAGCGTCATGCCGGGCGCGCGGGTAAACAGGATGCCGACGATGAGTTCGATCGCGCCGGCGATCGCCGAGATCTCGATGAAGCCGATCCCGAGCAGCCAGAAGTCCGCGTTCAAGCCGGGCGAATACTGTTTGCCGGTCAGCGGCGGATACATGAACCAGCCGCCATCGGGCGCGAGGCCGAAGAACAGCGTGCAGAAGAAGGCCAGGCCGCCGATCGCATACGCCCAGTAGGCATAGGCCGACAGGCGCGGGAAGGGTAAATCCCGCGCACCCAGCATGTTCGGCAGCAGGTAGACGGCCAATGCCTCGACGATGGGAATGGCGAACAGGAACATCATCACCGTGCCGTGCATGGTGAAGACCTGGTTGTAGACCGGGGCAGACAGCAGCGTGTTGTCGGGCACGGCCAGCTGGGCGCGCATCATCAGGCCGAGGACCCCGGCCAGCAGGAAGAACAGCAGCGCGGTGCCGATGTAGAGCAGGCCGATGTTGGTGTTGTTGACGCTCGTGAGGAAGCGCAGGCCGCTCGGGGTGCGCCAGGCTTTTTCCAGCCGCGCCAGTTCGTCGGCAGGGCGGGGCAAGGAGCTGGGCAATGAGCTGGGCAAGGCGGCCGGCTTGGTGGTGACTGTCATTTCAGCTGTTCGAGGTAAGCGGCCAGCGCGTGCAGCGTGTCGGCGTCGATATCGAGGGCGGCCGGCATGCGGGCCCCCGGCTTGATGGCTTGCGGGTCGGCGATCCAGCCGGCCAGCGTGCCGCGGTGGTTGCGCAGGGTGCCGGCGGCGATGTGCATGCGCCCGCCGATGTGAGTCAGGTCCGGCCCCAGGCGCGCGCCCTCGGCCAGGCCGCGGATCGTATGGCAGCTCTGGCAGCGCTGCTCCAGAAAGGCGGCGCGTCCGCGTTCGAGCAGCGCATCTTGCGGCGCCTGCGCCGATTGCGCTTCGTGCGCCAGCCAGCGCTCGAACTCCGCGGGCGCCATCGCGACCACGTGCAGCGCCATGCGCGCATGCTGCTCGCCGCAGTATTCGGCGCACTGGCCGCGGTAGATCCCGGGTTTGTCCGCATGCAGGGTCAGGCCCGTGACGCGGCCGGGCACCGTATCCATCTTGCCGTTCAGGGCCGGCACCCACAGGCTGTGGATCACGTCCGTTGATGTGAGCCCCAGATACACCGGACGGCCGGCCGGAATGCGGATTTCGTTGGCGCTGGCGACTTCGCGTCCACTGACCGGATCGCGGTAGCGCACTTCCCACCACCACATCTTTGCCGTGACGCCGATGGCCATCGCGCCGCGCGAGGTTTGCGGCGACAGGTCCGCGCTGCGCCAGGTGCTCCAGACCAGCAGCGCGGAGAGGACGACGACGGGCAAGGCGATGCCGGCGCCGGCGATCCACCAGCGCGTGGCGACCGGACGCGCGCTGGTGGATCGCCCGCGCAGGCCCAGCGCCATCAGCGCCATGACGGCGATAAAAATGACGGCGCCGCCGCCGAACAGCACCCAGGCGAACTGCGCGATGATGCCCGCGTCGGGACTGGCCGGGTGCAGGACCGACTGCAGCGGCGCGCTCATCGCAGCGTGTACAGATAAGCCGCCATGTGGCGCGCTTCCTCGGGCGAGACGCCCAGGTCCGGCATCGCGGTGCCGGGTTTCACGGCTTGCGGGTTGTCGAGCCAGCGGGTCAGGTTGTCCGCCGTGTTCGGGATGCCGCCGGCGATATAGCTGCGCAGCGCGAACTGCGCGAGTGGCGGCCCCGCATCGCCGACCGCGCCCGGCACGTCGGGGATCGCATGGCAGGCCGTGCACTGGTACTGCGCCATCAGGTGCTGGCCGCGGGCCGGGTCGCCGCCGTTCACCTTCCTTGGCGCTTCGTGATCGCCGCAACCAGCCAGGGCCAGGCACAGCCCGGCAATGAAGAGCGGGCGCGCACGGGGGAGTGCGGGAAGGGAAAAGTGATAGCGCACAATTGAATTCGGAGAGGCCAATGGCTCTATATAATACAAGAGAAACAATATCATTTTTTCAACAGTGTGCACCCCGCCAGCGACGAACGATGCCCTCGACCCGCAACCGCCTCATTTTGAAAACCGCCGTCGCCACGCTTGCGCTGGCGGGGCTGGCGGCCGCGATCACGGGATTCGTGGTGCTGCGCGCCGGCTGGTACGACACCACGGCCACGTCCCAGCACCTGCAGCCGGTGTTCACGGTGCTCGAGCTGGGCATGCGTTACTCGGTGCGTAATCATTCGGGCGAAGTCAAGGTGCCGCCGCTGGGCGCGCAGCAGCAGGTGATGCGCGGCGCCGCGGTGTACAGCGCCCATTGCGCCGAGTGCCACGGCGCGCCCGGCTTTGCCCAGTCGCAGATCGGGCAAAGCATGCAGCCGGTGCCCGGTCCCCTGGTCGACGCGGCCGCGCGCTGGCAGCCGCGCGAGCTGTACTGGATCACGAAGCACGGCATCAAGATGAGCGGCATGCCCGCCTGGCAGTTCCACCTGAGCGAGGCCGACCTGTGGGCGGTGGTGTCCTTCATGGGCGTGCTGCCGACGCTGTCGGCGCGCGATTACAAGCAAATGAGTGCGCAGGTGACCGCCGGTGCAAACGGCCCCGCTGCGCCGGCAACCGGAGCGGCACGATGAGCGCGCGCTACCTCCTCTGCACCTTGATACTGCTGGCCGGCTGCCAGGGCAAAGCGCCCGCGAACAGCGTGCAGGGCGACCCCGAACGCGGCCGCCTCGCGCTGGCCCAGCATGCCTGCCGCGCCTGCCACATGATCCCGGGCCTGACCGGCCCCGAGACCCATGTCGGCCGTTCGCTGGCCGGCCTGGCCGAGCGCCGCTTCATCGCCGGCAGCTTGCCGAACAACCAGGACAGCCTGGTGCGCTGGATCCGCAACCCGCAATCGGTCGACCCGCAGACCGCGATGCCGAACCTGGGCGTGAGCGAGCGCGACGCGCTCGACATGAGCGCCTGGCTGCTCACCGCGCGGTAGGGTGGTCGGCTCCACCCGCGCGGATGAACAACCGCGGCTGAAACGCCGCCCACGCGTTACGCCAGCCCCGCCCGGACCCCTGACGTCAACGTTAAAAAGTAAATGTTTGATAAAAAGCTAACCCACGTTCGGATTCCTTTGATCTTCCATCGAAGCTGTGCGAATATTTTTTCCGTTAAGACACTGCCCGGACGCAATCATGAGTGACCGCCTTCCCCCGATTCCTGCCGACCAGCTGACCGAGGCCCAGCATCGCGCTGCCCAGGCCGTCATTGCAGGACCGCGGGGTGCCCTGTACGGCCCCTTCGTGCCGCTGCTGCGCAGTCCCGAGCTGCTGGAGAACGCCCAGCGCATGGGCGAATACCTGCGCTACCGCAGCGCCATTGGCGTGCGGCTGTCGGAACTGGTGATCCTGGTGACGGCGCGCCAGTGGAATCAAACGGTGGAGTGGGCGATCCACGCGCCGATCGCCGCCCAGGTGGGATTGCCGCCGCAGGTAATCGATGCCATCGCGCGGCGCAAACGCCCCGACAACATGCTGGTGGACGAATCGGTGGTGCACGACTTCTGCATCGAGCTGCACCAGAACAAAGCGGTGTCGGACCGCACCTATGGCGAGGCGCTGGCGCTGTTCGGCGAACAGGGCGTGGTCGACCTGATGGGATTGAACGGCTATTACACCTTCCTGGCGATGGTGATGAATACGGCGCGCACCGAAGTGCCGGTCTCGAGCGCTTCGCCACTGCCGAAGTAAATGCGTGGAGTCAGGACTCCACCCTACGCATACCGCTGATCGTAGGGTGGAGTCCTGACTCCACGCGGTACAGCGCATACCGCTGATCGTAGGGTGGAGTCCTGACTCCACGCGGTACAGCGCATACCGCTGATCGTAGGGTGGAGTCCTGACTCCACGCGCTACAGCGCCAGCGGGCCAGGAACGTCTCAGGCCAGCGCTTCCTTGGCCGCCTCTTCCGGCGTCAAGCCGTCATAGAACAGGTCCGTAAACCACTCGACCTGCTCCTCGATATGGTCCTGTGCTTCCTTCTGCGTCGCGCCGCCGGCGACGAGGAAGCCTTCGACCTCGATGCACCAGTTAATCAGTGCCATCGTTTCTTCGTCGAGTTGCTCTTCTTTCTTGGCCATGATGACCCTCCAATGTAAAACGGGAGCCGAGGCTCCCGTGGTTGAGGCATTTAAGCCAGTACCTTTTTCAGCCACGCCGAGATGTCCTGCACTTCCTCGAAGCAGAGCGAATGCTGCATCGGATATTCGTGCCACTCGATCGTATAGCCAAGGCTATTGAGGATGTCGCGCGACTGCTCGGCGCGGATGAACGGCACCACGTGGTCCTGGCGGCCGTGCGCCATGAAGACCGGGGTGTCGATGCTTTCCTCGGTGCGCTCGTGCGCGACTTTTTCGTTGAGCGGCAGGTAGCCCGACAAACACAGCATGCCGGCCAGCTTTTCCGGGTGGCGCAGGCCCGTCTGCAGCGTCATCGCGCAGCCTTGCGAGAAGCCGGCCAGGATGATCTTCGAGGCCGGGATGCCGCGCGCCTTTTCGCGTGCGATCAGGGCCTCGACGTCGCGCTGCGAGTCGCGCAGGCCGCTTTCGTCTTCACGGCGCGTCAGTTCGGCGCCGGTGATGTCGTACCAGGCGCGCATGATGTAGCCGCCGTTGATCGTCACCGGAATCGTCTTCGCATGCGGGAAAACGAAGCGGATGCCGCCCAGGCCTTTTAAATCGAGTTCGCGCACGAGGGGCACGAAGTCGTTGCCGTCGGCGCCCAGGCCGTGCAGCCAGATGATCGCGGCCGTCGGGTTCGGCGCGGTGTCGATTTCGATGTTTTGCAGCAGGTCGCTCATGCGTTTTCCTGGGGTGGTTGCGAGGCCGGACGCTGGGCCGACTTTGGGCGCCAGGCAGTCGTCACGGCCGGATTGGTTTCCATGTACGGGCCGCCGATCAGGTCGATGCAGTAGGGGACCGCGGCAAAAATACCGCCGGCGACCACCTTGCCGTCCGCGTCCCTTAAACCTTCCAGCGTTTCCTTGATCGCCTTCGGCTGGCCCGGCAGATTCATGATCAGCGCCGCGTGGTCGGTCGTTTCGCGGATCACCGCGACCTGGCGCGACAAGATCGCGGTCGGCACGAAGCGCAGGCTGATCTGGCGCATCTGCTCCCCAAAACCCGGCATTTCCCTGGTGCCGACGGCGAGCGTCGCCTCGGGCGTCACGTCGCGCCGCGCAGGTCCCGTGCCGCCGGTGGTCAGCACCAGGTGGCAGCCGGTCACGTCGACCAGTTCGACCAGGGTCTTCTCGATCTGCGTGCGCTCGTCGGGAATCAGGCGCGGCTCGATCCGGTAGGGCGTGGTGATGGCCGAGGCGATCCAGTCCTGCAGCGCAGGAATGCCCTTGTCCTCATACACGCCACCGCTGGCGCGGTCCGAGACCGACACCAGGCCGATGACGAGCTGCTCCGCAAGCGGAAATTCCTTACTCGTCTGCGGACTCATCGTCTTCCAGCTCGTCTTCGCCCGGCGCAGCCTTGGTCTTTTTGGTCAGGTCCTTCAGGATCTGGAACAGTTCGCGGTAGGCCTTCGGCGGCTTGTTCTCCGCCTGCTCCTTGCGCGCATTGCGGATCAGGGTACGCAGGTGCTGGGCCTCGAGTTCCGGGTTCTCTTCCAGCAGCGTGGTCAGGGCCTTGTCGTCGGTAAGGAGCTTCTCGCGGCGGCGCTCGAGCGCGTGCAGCGCGGCCGTCTCGGCCTTCGAGGCGCCTTTCCAGCTGTCGATGGTACGCTGGATGACGGCCACTTCCTCTTCGGTCAGCGTGCGCATCTTCTTGCCGACGAATTGCAGCTGGCGGCGCCGGCCTTCGTGGTTGGTGATGGTCTGGCACATCAGGATGGCGTCCTTGACGTCTTCCGGCATCGGGACGCGCTTGACGCGGTCGCGCGGCTCGGCCACGAGCTGCGCACCGAGTTTCTGCAACTCGTCCATCTGGCGCTTCAGCTCAGACTTGGAAGGGCGTTCGTATTCTTGCTCGAACTCGTTGGACTGGAAGCCCACCGAGCCGCGGTTTGGATTTGGCATGGTATCGAATGATCCGATTGGCACGGAGCCGATCAGTAAAAACAGTAAACGGCTGCTATGATAACTGTTTTAGGGCTCGCGACGAAAAACACGATATGAACGACTCCGTTTTTACCCACACCCAGGACCAGTTGAAAGCGCTGGCGCAGAGCGTCCTCGCATTCGCCCGCGAACAGGGCGCGACCGACGCCTCGGTCGAGATCAGCGAGGGTAGCGGACTGTCGGTGTCGGTACGTCGCGGCAAAATCGAGACCATCGAGCAGAACAAGGACAAGGGCATCGGCGTCACGGTGTATGCCGGCCAGCGCCGCGGCAACGCCAGCACCTCCGATTTTTCGGAGACCTCGCTGCGCGCCACGGTGGAGGCGGCCTGGAACATCGCCCGCTTCACCGCCGAAGACGATGCCGCCGGCCTGCCCGACGCCGACATGCTCGAGATGAACCCGCGCGACCTGCGCCTGTGCTACCCGTGGCAGATCAGCACCGAAGAAGCCGTCGAGCTGGCCCAGCGCTGCGAGAACGCGGCCTTCGAGGTCGACCGCCGCATCACCAACAGCGAAGGCGCCAGCGTCTACGTGCAGCAATCGCATTTCGTCGCCGCCAACACGCGCGGCTTCATGGGCGGCTACCCGTTCTCGCGCCACACGATGTCGGTGGCGCCGATCGCTGGCAAGGGCAACAAGATGCAGCGCGACGACTGGTACACCTCGGCGCGCGATCCGAAAAAGCTGGCCAAGCCGGAAGCGGTGGGCCGTTATGCCGCCGAGCGCGCGCTGGCGCGCCTGAACGCGCGCAAACTCACTACCCGCACCTGCCCGGTGCTGTTCGAGGCGCCGCTGGCCGCCGGCCTGGTCGGCGCTTTTGTCCAGGCGGTGTCGGGCGGCTCGCTCTACCGCAAATCTACTTTTCTCCTCGATACGCTCGGCAAGCCGGTCTTCCCGAGCCATATCGATGTCATGGAAGACCCGCACGTGATCGGCGAAGTCGGCTCCTCGCCCTTCGACGAAGAGGGCGTGCGCACCGTGCGCCGCAAGGTCATCGACAAGGGCGTGCTGCAGGGTTACTTCCTGGGTTCGTATTCGGCCCGCAAGCTCGGCATGAAAACCACGGGCAATGCCGGCGGCGCGCACAACCTCACTTTCACCTCCAGTGAAACGAAACTGGCCGACAATTTCGAAGGCATGCTGCGCAAGATGGGCACCGGCCTGCTGGTGACGGAGCTGATGGGGCAGGGCGTGAACTACGTCACGGGCGACTATTCGCGCGGCGCCTCGGGCTACTGGGTCGAGAACGGCGTCATTCAATATCCGGTCGAGGAAATCACGATCGCGGGGAATATGCGCGAGATGTTCCGGCAAATCGTCGGCATCGGCAACGATGTGCTCAACCGCGGCAACAAGGCGACCGGATCGATCCTGATCGAGAAGATGGTCGTCGCAGGTAATTGAATCAATTAAGGAAAAGCATGAGCCGTTTTATCCGCATCGATAAGGAAAACAACCCGAAAAAGGCGGTGCTGCTGAACCTCGACCTGGTGGCATCGGTCGAGCTGTCGCCCCAGTCCGACCTGCTGAGTTCAGCCGACGAAAAGCGCGTGTATGCCAGCTGCCTGGCGCACGACAAGACGGTGATCGCCACTGTGCACTTCGATACCGTCGAAGATGCGCATGCCTGGGTCGAGAAGAACCTGGGCGTGCAGCTGTAAGGGTGGGGCAACAGCCCGTATGCGTAGGGTGGGCGCCCCGTGCCCACGCACAAGCCCGCATCAAGTTTGCCTGGTTCCAGCCCTGGCGTTCGCGCTTCTGGAACGTGGCCCAATGATCCGCGATACCGTATCGGATTCGCCCACAGCCGTCACCGCGTTCATGTGCCAACACAATACGAACGTCCGCGTGGGTACGGAGTTCCCACCCGACGCTTGAGCTTGGGCAACGGTCCTTAGCCCGCCGCCGCGTCGTTCCCCAGCTTCTGCAGCGCCCGCTCGACGGTCGCCGCCAGCTCCGCCAGCTGGAACGGTTTGCGCAGCAGCATGTCGTCGCCGAGCACCTGTTCGATCGCCTTCATGTCCGCGTAACCGGTGACGATAATCATCGGCACGCCCGGCAATTCTTCCCGTGCGCGCTGCACCAGTTCGGCGCCGGTCATGCCCGGCATCAGGTAATCCGTGATGACCAGGTCGGGCCGTGCACGCTTCAGTTCGCGCAGGCCGGTTTCGCCGTCCGCCGCCTGAGCCACCGTGTGGCCGAGCGCCTCGAGCGACTCGACCATCGATTCGCGGACAAAATTGTCGTCCTCGACCACGAGGATGCGCACGCCGGGGCGCGGCGCCGCGGCAATCACCTGTTCCAGCAGGGCCGGCGCGTCCATGCCGCTGCCGGCCGCGCGCAGCCAGATCTCCACTGTCGTGCCCACGCCCGGTTCGCTGAGGATGCGCGCGGCGCCGCCCGATTGCTGGGCCATGCCGTAGACCTGGGAGAGGCCCAGGCCCGTGCCCTTGCCGACGCCCTTGGTCGTGAAGAAGGGCTCGAACACGCGCGCCGCCACTTCGGGCGGCATGCCTTCGCCGCTGTCGATCACCGCGATGCGGACATAATCGCCCGGCGGCAGCAAGCCTTCCGGCGGCGTGGCAGGGCCGGCCAGGAAGCGCAACTCGCCGCCGCCAGGCATGGCGTCGCGCGCATTGATCGCGAGGTTCAGCAGCGCCATCTCCATCTGGTTGGTATCGGCCATCACGCTCGCGCCGGGCGCTGCCACGTCGAACTGCAGGCGGATGCTGGAACCGAGCGACGTGGCCACCAGTTCGCGCACGCCGTCGAACAGCGCGTGCACGTCGAGCGGGCGCAAGTCGAGGCTCTGGTTGCGCGAGAAGGCCAGCAGCTGGCTGGTGAGCTTGCCGCCGCGCTGGCAGGCACGGCGCGCTACCTCGGCGCGTCCTTTCGCGAATTCGTCCTTCGACTTCAGGAGGATCAGGTCCATGCTGCCCTGGACCACGTTGAGCAGGTTATTGAAATCGTGGGCGATGCCGCCGGTGAGGCGGCCGACCGCTTCCATCTTCTGGAACTGGACCATCGCCTGCTGCACCCGCTCGCGCTCGATGACTTCGTTCATCAGGCGGTCGTTGGCTTGCGCCAGCGCGCGGGTCCGCTCTTCGATGCGCGCTTCCAGCGTTTCATTCAGGTGCACCAGCGCTTCCTGGCTCTGGCGCAGGCTCTCGGCGGTGCGTTCGCGGTCAGCCAGCACGTCGCGCGCCTGGTACTGGCGGCGGCGCGCGCGCAGCACCGACAGGGCGGCGCTGCGCAGCGTCTGCGCGTTCAGCGGGCGTTCGAGCAGGATCACGTTGCCCAGTTCGCCCAGGCGCGCGCGTGCGGCGTCGGCCGGCACGCCGTTGCTGCGGGTGAGCAGCACGACGAAAGGAAAATCCGACCAGTGTTCCTGGCTGTCGAGCCAACTGCACAGGCGTGCGGTGTCGACACCCTGCAGCGCTTCCTCGGCCACGATGGCCGCGCCCGCGCCGGCGCGGATGCTGTCGACGAAGGTGTCGAAGCTGTCGACCGTGTCGCAGCCGAAGCCGTCGCGCGTGAGCACCGAACACATGACCTGTGCATCGCGGCCGTGCGGCGCGAAGATCAGGATGCGCTCTTCGAAGGCGTCAGCCGGCTGCATGCGGGCTCGGGACCATCATCGGCGTCGAGCCGTGATAGCTCGGCAGGCCGGTGAGGACGCCCTCGAAGCCTTCGAGCGGGTTGCCCACGCGCACGCCGTCAGGGCCGAGCAGCAGTTCGTGGATGGTCAGCGCGTGGTTCGCGGTGCGGCTCTTGATGATGGTGATCGCCCGGCGCAGGCGCCCGCTCGATTCGAAGAAGCGCAGCAGCACCGTGGTGTCGGCCAGGTAGCTCAGGTCGACGTCGCTGTGCACCTCGCCGATCAGGCCGTGCTGGCCCAGCACCAGCAGCGTGGTCACGCCCTGCTGGTTCAGGTAGGAGAGCAGCTCGTGCATCTGCAGCGTCAGGAACTCTTCGCCGGGCATCGCCTTCAGGTAGGCGTTCAGGCTGTCGATGGCGAGGAAGGACACGCCATGCTGCTCGACCGCGTTGCGCAGCATCTGCGCGAATTCGCCCGGCGACAGTTCGGCCGGATCGATATGGTGGATGCGCAGTTGGCCGTTGTCGACAAACGGGCGCAGGTCCATGCCGAGCGCCACGCTGCGGGCGAAGAAGGTACCCAGGCCCTCGTCGAACAGGTAGAACGAGGCCGCTTCGCCGCGTTCCAGGGCCGACAGCAGGCAGCGCCCCACCAGTGTCGTCTTGCCGATGCCGGACGGGCCGACGACCAGGGTATTCGTGCCGCTGACCAGGCCGCCGCCGAGCAGCGTGTCGAGGCCCTCCGAACCGGTCGAGCGCACGCTCGGGGTGAAGTCGAGCTGGTGCTCGGCCGCCACCAGGCGCGGGTACATCGTGATGCCGCCGGTGTCGAGCGTGTAGTCGTGGTAGCCGCCGCGGAAACGGATGCCGCGCATCTTGATGATGTTGACGCGGCGCCGCTCCTTGCCGTATTCCTTGGCGATCTGGTCGAGGCTGATGACGCCGTGGGCAATGCTGTGCAGGTGCTGGTCGGACTGGCTGGTCTTGTCGTCGAGGAGCAGCACGGTGCAGGCGCGGGTCGCGAAAAACTGTTTCAGGGCCAGGATCTGGCGCCGATAGCGCAAGGGATTCTGGGCCAGCAGGCGCATTTCCGACAGGCTGTCGAAGACCACGCGCACCGGCTTCACGCGGTCGACCTCTTCCATTACATTGCGCGTCGTTTCGCCCAGCTCGACTTCGGACGGGTGGAACACCGACTGCTGGGCGTCGATGTCGAGCGCGGTCTCGCCGGCCAGTTCGTACAGGGACAGCGCATCGATCGACCAGCCGTGGCTGGCGGCCACCGCCCTCAGCTCGTCGGAGGTCTCGGACAGTGTGATGTACAGGCCATGTTCGCCCCTGGCTTCGCCGTCGAGCAGGAACTGCAGGCCGAGCGTGGTCTTGCCGGCGCCGGGCGAGCCTTCCACCAGGTAGACCCGCTGCGGCGTCAGCCCGCCGCCGAGGATGTCGTCGAGGCCGGCGATGCCGGTCGACAGGCGGGGTGCGGGACTGGACTCCGCGGTGCGCAGGGATGATGGCGAATTCATGGATACGGCCTATCGAGTGGCCGGGGTGACTGCTGCTGCATGCTGGCGGACGCCGTCGCAAGCCCGGACAGGTGTGGTAGCGGTGCCGCCATCCGCGGCAGTGCTGATGAAATAATTATAACGCCAGCTCCCGCCGATTCATTGTGCGCTCGGGCACATTCAGGCAGCTTCGATGCGGCTCAGGCGCTGGCCGTAGATGCCCCATTTGACGTCTTCTCCGTCGACCCGGCCGCACAAGGCCCAGCCGGTGCCGATCTTTTCGACGCTGATCTCGGTTTCCAGTTCCTTTGCTACTTTTTCGGCCCACATGCGGGCCGCGCCCTGGCCTTTGAAAAGTTCCTGGCCCTTGTAGATGACGGTGGCGTCGAAGACGGAGGCGGCGAAGATGGTCATGATGCGTCGTTCTTTCAAATGTAAAGACAACGCCCCGGCGGGCGGGGCGTTGGTACGGATTATTTCAGTGCGCGGATCGATTGCAGCACTGGTTGCAGCACCGCCGCGCCGAGGCGGGCGCTGCGCGCGCCGTCCCAGCCCACTTGCGGGTCGGGGTCGTTGGCGTTGTCCTTGAAGGGCAGTTCCAGCGTCAGCGACAGGCAGCCGAAGGCGTGCGTGATGTGGGGCGAGCCCATGGTCAGCGTCTCTTCGGAATACGGCGACTCGCCATAGCCGTGCACGTCCTGGAAGTCGGGGCTGGCGATTTTAAAATCGTCGCTGAAGCGCTTTTGCGCGGCCGCCTGCTCGGGCGTGAAGTTCGGCAGGGACTCGCTGCCGGCCACGAAGACGTAAGGCAGGCCTTCGTCGCCGTGCACGTCGAGGCACAAATCGACACCGGTTTCATGCATCTTCTGCTTGACCAGGAAGACTTCCGGGCTGCGCTCCATGGTCGGGTTCAGCCACTCGCGGTTCAGGTTGGCGCCGGCCGCATTCGTGCGCAGGTTGCCGCGCACCGAGCCGTCCGGGTTCATGTTCGGGACCACGTAGAACACGGTTTCATTGAGCAGCTGGCGCCCGAACGGGTGGGCCGGATCGAGCAATGCATCGAGCATGCCTTCGACGAACCATTCGGCCATCGTCTCGCCCGGGTGCTGGCGCGCGATGACCCAGACTTTTTTCTTTTCAGGCGCTGCTTCACCTTTTGATTCGTCGCCGATGACCAGCATGTTCAGGTCGCGGCCGTCGACGGTCGAGCCCAGGTCGAGCATGCGCACGTTCTCGGACATCTGCGCGCGGTCGAGCAGTTCCAGGTGGCGTTCCCACGAATAGGGCTCGAAATAGGCGTAATAGACGCTGTCCATGCCCGGCGTGTGCGCGATCGTCATGACCTGGCCGTCGAAGGAGGTCGGCACGCGGAACCAGTTGATGCGGTCGTAGCTGGCCATCGCGTTGTAGTCTTCCCAGCCGGCCGGGTAGGCCGCCTGGCCGGCGTTCAGCAGCCGGATCGTGCAGGCCTGGCCTGCCGCGCCTTGCAGGCGGAAGTAGAACCACTGGGTGATGTCGGCGTGCGAGTCCTTGCGGATGTTCAGGTCGATGGCGTTCGCGCTTGTGGCGTTCACGATCTCGATGGCGCCAGCGTCGAACTGGCTGCTGATCTTGATAGACATGGTGTGTCCCGTAGAAGGCGTAAAGCCGAGATCATACCCGGTTTCACGCTGTATTTGAGGGCGTCGCTGGTCATGCGAAGAAACGCGTGGAGTCGGGACTCCACCCTACGAACCGCGATGACCGTAGGGTGGCGTCCCGACTCCACGCGGTACACCGGTTGATTATCCGCGCAATCCGCCAAAGCGCTGATAAAAGGCCTCATCCGCCGCCGGCGCCGATGCATCCTCGCGCTTGAGCACCGCATCGATATGCACCTCCGCCTGCGCCGCCACCAGCAGATACAGCGCGCGCGCCACCTCGTAGGCATCCGACCCCGGCCACGGATCGGGCAGCAGCTCGATCGGCAGCAGCGGATCGTGCAGCTGCAGCCTGCGATACGCATGAATCAGCAGCGAGCGAATCGCAAACGCGTCCGCAGGCGCCACTTGCCCCTCATCGCGCAGCAAGGCGAGCAAGGGCGTGAACTGCGCAATGAAGTCGACATAACTGCGCGCCACCGCCGTCAGGTCCCAGCCGTCGCTCGCCAGTTCGCGCAGCGGCCGCGAACCGACGCCCGGCAGTTCGGCCGCGCTCAGCACGAATACCTTGTCCGCCGCGCCGGTGCGCAGTAACGCGTCCGCCAGCCCGTCGTCATCGGCCGCCGGATGCGCCAGCATGCCCGGCGCCAGTACCGCAAAGCCTTCCCACTCGAGCTCTTTACGTACCGCCGTGCGCAGCTCGCCATCGATGCTGCCGTTGGGCGCGAGCACGAGGGTCCAGCGGCCGTCCCAATGCAGGCCGGGCGGGGCGTAGATGCGGCGGTCGGCGCGCAGGAAGCGCGGCAGCGATTTCGCATCAAAGGCGTAGCGGCTGCGCCGTCCCTCGCGGCTGGCCGTCAGCCAGCCTTCCTGCACCAATCTGAATACGCTGGTCCGCACCAGGCGGTCGGTGACGCCGAGCGGCGCCAGCAATTCGATCAGGCTGCCCAGCCAGACCGCGCCGCCATGGGGCGCAATGGCGTCGCCCATCACCGTCATCACCAGGGATTTGGAGCGCAGGGGTTCAGCTGAAAGCGCGGCGGCGATCCACTCAGTGCTGGTCATTTGTTGCATGCGCTCACTTCCTAATATGATTCAAAATTTTGGTGTACATCTCGTTTTCTGTATCGTATTATTGTTGGACGATGTTTGCAATGGGAGACTGACCATGTACGCGCAACTAGTGGAAACGGGCCTGAAAAAGGTCCAGACAACGGAAGACATGAGCGTCGAAGAGCAGGCCTTCCAGGCTCGCATCGATGCCGGCGTCAAGATCGAGGCCAAGGACTGGATGCCCGACGCCTACCGCAAGACCCTGGTGCGCCAGATCTCGCAGCACGCGCACTCGGAAATCGTCGGCCAGCTGCCCGAGGGTAACTGGGTGACGCGCGCCCCGACACTGAAGCGTAAATCGGTGCTGCTCGCCAAAATCCAGGACGAAGCCGGCCACGGCCTGTATTTATACAGCGCCGCCGAAACCCTGGGCGTCTCGCGCGACGAACTGCTCGCCGCGCTGCACTCCGGCAAAGCCAAGTATTCGAGCATTTTCAATTATCCGACCCTCAGTTGGGCCGACATGGGCGCGATCGGCTGGCTGGTCGACGGCTCGGCGATCATCAACCAGATTCCGTTGTGCCGCTGCTCCTACGGCCCGTATGCGCGCGCCATGATCCGCGTCTGCAAGGAAGAGTCCTTCCACGCGCGCCAGGGCTACGACATCATGATGAGCCTCGCCAAAGGCACGCCGGAACAGAAGGCGATGGCGCAGGATGCGCTGAACCGCTGGTGGTGGCCGTCGCTGATGATGTTCGGCCCGTCGGACGCCGAGTCGGTGAACAGCGCGCAGTCGAGCAAATGGCGCATCAAGCTGTTCTCGAACGACGAACTGCGCCAGCGCATGGTCGACCAGACCGTGCCGCAAGCCGAATACCTCGGCCTGACGATTCCCGACCCTGACCTGAAATTCAACGCAGAGACCGGCCACTACGAATTCGGCGAGATCGACTGGAGCGAATTCAATAATGTCCTGAAAGGCAACGGCCCCTGCAACCGCGACCGCCTGCGCACGCGTGTGAAGGCCTGGGACGACGGCGAGTGGTTCCGCGATGCCCTGGTCGCCCACGCCGACAAGCAAGCCGCCAAGAAGGCTGCCGCGTAAAAATCGACCGCGGCTGTCGGGCGATCCCGCGGCCGCCGCGAAACGTAGGGTGGGCATGCCCACGCGTTACGCACGTCCCGGAACTCCGCGGCCGTGAACAAAACATCGAAACACCGGAGACAAACCATGAGCAAAGAATGGCCCCTGTGGGAAGTGTTCATCCGCAGCCAGCACGGCCTCGCCCACAAGCACGTCGGCAGCCTGCACGCCCCTGACGCCGAAATGGCGATCAACAACGCCCGCGACGTCTACACGCGCCGCAACGAAGGCGTCTCGATCTGGGTGGTACGCGCCGCCGACATCGTCGCTTCCAGCCCGTCCGACAAGGAAGCCCTGTTCGAGCCGGCCAACAGCAAGGTGTATCGCCACCCGACCTTCTTCCCGATGCCGGAAGAAGTCAAAAACCTGTGAGCGCGTTGGAGACGAACATCGTGGACGCGAAAATCGAATATTTGCTGCGCCAGGGCGACAACGCCCTGATCCTCTCCCAACAGCTTAGCCAGCTGTGCGGCAAGGGCCCGGCGCTGGAAGAAGACATGGCGCTGACCAACGTCGCCCTCGACCTGCTCGGCCAGACCCGCATGTGGCTGACCTATGCCGGCGAACTCGAAGGCCAGCACCGCGACGAAGACAAACTCGCCTTCCACCGCGATGCCGGCGAATACCGCAACTGCCTGCTGGTCGAGCAGCCCAACGGCAGCTACGCCGAAACGATGATGCGCCAGTTCCTGTTCGATAGCTGGCACTACTTCCTGATGCAGGGCCTGCTGCAATCGACCGACCCGCGCATCGCCGAGATCGCCGAAAAGTCGTTCAAGGAAGTGACTTACCACCTGCGCCGCAGCGGAGATCTGGTGGTGCGCCTGGGCGACGGCACCGACACCAGCCACGCCATGATGCAGGCCGCCCTCGACGATTTGTGGATGTACAGCGGCGAAGCATTCATCTACGACGAGATCGACAAGGCGATGGTCGAGCAGGGCATCGCCCCGAAAGCGGAAGACCTGCGCGCCGCCTTCCTCGACCACGTGAACGACATCCTGACCGAAGCGACCTTGACCATGCCCTCCCCGGAGGCCTACATGCAGCGCGGCGGCAAACAAGGCCGCCACACCGAGCGCCTCGGCTTCATCCTGGCCGAGATGCAGTTCCTGCAGCGCGCCTATCCCGGAGCCGAGTGGTAAGGAGAGTGTCAATGATCACGCAAAGCGTCACGGAGGGCCAGGTCTGGTCCTGGCTCGCTGAAGTACCGGACCCCGAGATCCCGGTGATCTCGGTGGTCGATCTCGGCATCGTGCGCGACGTCGCCTTCGATGGCGACGAGTGCGTGGTGACGATCACGCCGACCTATTCGGGCTGCCCGGCGATGCAGGTCATCAGCGAAGCCGTGACGGAAGCGCTGCATGCGCACGGCCTGGACAAGGTCAGACTGGTAAACCGGCTGTCCCCCGCCTGGACCACCGACTGGATGAGCGAGACCGGCAAGGCGGCGTTAAAGGGCTACGGCATCGCGCCGCCGGTGCAGCAGGCGATCGACATCAGCGGCCTGCGCGGCGGTGTCAAGCGCGGCGCTTTCGTCGAGCCGGAAGTCAGCTGCCCAAACTGCGGTTCCAAACACACCCAGCTCACCAGCCAGTTCGGTTCCACCCCGTGCAAGGCGCTGTATAAATGCCTCGACTGCCGCGAACCTTTTGATTATTTCAAGTGCCACTAAGGCGACCATGAGCAAATTCTATCCACTCACCGTGGCCAAGGTGAAGCACGAGACGCGCGACGCGGTCGCCGTCACCTTCACCGTGCCGGCCGAACTGAAACACACCTTCGCCTACCAGCAGGGCCAGCACCTGACCCTGCGCGCCATGATCGAAGGGGAAGACGTGCGCCGTTCCTATTCGATCTGCTCGGCCGTGCAGGACGAGCAGCTGCGCGTGGCGATCAAGCGCACGCCGGGCGGCCTGTTCTCGAGCTGGGCCAATGAAAATTTAAAACCCGGCGCCACGCTGGAAGTCATGCCGCCGATGGGCCACTTCAACGTGCCGCTCGACCCAGGCAGCGAGCGCCACTACCTGGCTTTCGCCGCCGGCAGCGGCATCACGCCGATCCTGTCGATCATCAAGACGACCCTGCTGGCCGAGCCGAAGAGCCGTTTCACGCTTGTCTACGGCAACCGCGCCTCCTCGTCCGTCATCTTCCGCGACGAACTGACGGACCTGAAAGACATCTACATGGGCCGCCTCAAACTCGTCTACGTGATGAGCCGCGAGCAGCAGGACATTGAACTCTTCAACGGCCGCATCACCGGCGAGAAGTGCAGCGCTTTCCTCAAGCACTGGATCGACGTCGAGGACATCGACATCGCCTTTATCTGCGGCCCGGAAGACATGATGCACGGCGTCTCGACGTCGCTGCAGGAAGCCGGCATGGCCAAGGAACAGATCCGCATCGAGCTGTTTGCGGCCAGCATCCCGAAGCACGAACACAAGCCGCGCCCGGTGGTCGAAGGCGCACGCCACCAGACCGAAGTCACCGTGATCATGGACGGCAGCGCCGCCAGTTTTACGATGGACAAGGACAAGGAATCGATTTTAGATGCCGGCCTGCGCGCCGGCATCGACATGCGCTACTCGTGCAAGGGCGGCGTCTGCTCGACCTGCCGCTGCAAGGTCGTCGAGGGCAATGTCGAGATGGACGTGAACTACGCACTCGAAGACTACGAAGTCGCACGCGGCTTCGTGCTGAGCTGCCAGGCTTTCCCGATCACGGACAGCGTGATCGTCGATTTCGACCAGCACGACTAAATAATAAACCCTGGAGGAGACACCCCATGAGCTACGAATCGATTCAATATGAAGTCGAGAATGGCGTCGCGGTCCTGACCCTGAATCGCCCCGACCGCCTGAACAGCTTTACCCAGGCGATGCACGGCGAAGTGCGCGACGCGCTCGACAGGCTGCAAGCCGACAAATCCGTGCGCGTGCTGGTGCTGACCGGCGCCGGCCGCGGCTTCTGCGCCGGCCAGGATCTCGCAGACCGCGCCGTCGCTCCTGGTGCACCGGGCGTGGACCTGGGCGAATCCGTCGAAAAATTCTATGCGCCGCTGGTCATCACGCTGCGCTCGCTGCCGATGCCGGTCATCTGCGCGGTGAACGGCGTGGCCGCCGGCGCCGGCGCCAATCTCGCATTGGCCTGCGACATCGTGCTCGCCGCGAAGTCCGCCAGCTTCATCGAAGCCTTCTGCAAGCTGGGCCTGATCCCGGACACCGGCGGCACCTGGCATCTGCCGCGCCTGATCGGCCACGCTCGCGCCACCGGCCTCGCCATGCTGGGCGAGAAGCTCAGTGCCGAAAAGGCGGAGCAATGGGGCCTGATCTGGCGCGCCGTCGACGACGACGCGCTGATGACGGAAGCGATGGCAATGGCCACCCACTTCGCCAGCGCTGCTACCCGCGGCCTCGCCTTTACCAAGAAAGCGCTGCAGGCCAGCTACGCCAACACGCTGCCGGACCAGCTGAAGCTGGAAGGCGAGATGATGCGCGAACTCGGCTACAGCCACGACTACCGCGAAGGCGTCGCCGCCTTCATCGCCAAGCGCCCGGCGCAGTTCAAGGGAGAGTAGGCATGGCGGCACTGGCAAAAGGCAGCATCGTCGCCGTGATCGGCAGCGGCGCCATGGGTTCCGGCATCGCGCAGGTGGCGGCGGCCAGCGGCCACGAGGTGCGCCTGTTCGATACGCGGCCCGAAGCGGCAGCGAAGGCCATTGCGGAGATCGGCAAGGTCTACGCGAAACTGGTCGACAAGGGGCGCATGGGCGCCGCCGAGGCCGACCTGGCGCGCGAACGCCTGCAGACGGTCGATGCGCTGACCCGGTTGAAGGATGCCGCGCTGGTGGTGGAAGCCATCGTCGAGAACCTGGACGCCAAGCGCCAGCTTTTCTCGGAACTGGAAGGCATCGTCGATGCACGCTGCATCCTCGCGACCAATACCTCCTCGATCTCGGTCACCGCAATTGCGGCGCAGCTGAGCCACCCTGGGCGCCTGGTCGGCATGCACTTCTTCAATCCCGTGCCGCTGATGGCGCTGGTCGAAGTGATCAGTGGCCTGGCGACCGATAACGAGATAGCCGACACCGTCTACGCCACCGCGCAAGCCTGGGGCAAGGATCCGGTCCACGCCAAATCCACGCCCGGCTTCATCGTCAATCGCGTCGCCCGGCCGTACTACGCCGAAGCGCTGCGCCTGCTGCAGGAGGGCGCGGCCGACGCGCCGACGCTGGACGCCGTCATGCGCGACTGCGGCGGATTCCGCATGGGGCCTTTCGAACTGATGGACCTGATCGGCCACGATGTGAATTTCTCCGTCACGCAGTCGGTGCATGCGGCCTATTTCGGCGACCAGCGTTTTACCCCATCGGTGCTGCAGCAGGAGCTGGTGAACGCCGGCTTCCTCGGTCGCAAGTCAGGCCGCGGCTTCTACCGCTACGGCGACGATGCAGTCAAGCCGGGCGTGCAGACCGAACCGCATGCGGAGCGCCCGCACACGGTCGGCATCAGCGTGTCGCGCGAAGTACAGGGCAGCGTCCTCGCCCCGATGGAAGCGCGCCTGGCGGGCGCCGGCTTCACCGTTGCGCACCGCGAGCCTTTGCCGGGTGCCGAAAAGCTTGAGGCGCCCGCCTTCCACACGAACGGCGTCGCGATCTTCCTCAGCGACGGCCGCAGCGCCACCGAGCGCGCCGCCGCCAACAAGCACCCGAACACGGTGGTCTACGACCTGCTGTTCGATTACGCCAAAGCCACGCGCATCGACGACGTGCCCGGCATGGCCGTGATGCGCACCGTCGCCATGCTCGCCAACGAAGCTGCGGACGCCGTCAACCAGGGCGTGTGCAGCGCCATCGCGGTCGACATCGCGATGCAGAAGGGCGTCAATTATCCGCGCGGGCCCCTGGCCTGGGCCGACAGTGTCGGCATCCATCACATCGTCACGGTCCTGTCGAACCTCGCCGCCACCTATGGCGAAGACCGTTATCGGGTCTCGCCGCTCTTGCGCCGCAAGCTCGCCGCCAACCCATTCGGAGCCCGTTTTCATGCATAGCACCCCCCAGGAACTGGCCGAGCTGGCCGGCAAAACGATGTACGAGCGCGACCCGGCCAGCCAGGCGCTGGGCATGAAGCTCGACGAAATTCGTCCCGGCTACGCGCGCATGTCGATGCGCGTACGCGCCGACATGCTCAACGGGCACCAGACCTGCCACGGCGGTTTCATTTTCATGCTGGCCGACAGCGCATTCGCCTTCGCCTGCAATTCGCACAATTTCAACACGGTCGGCGCCGGCTGCACGATCGATTACCTGGCGCCCGGGCGCGAAGGCGACCTGCTGGTGGCCGAGGCGGTCGAGCAGGCGCTGCTTGGTAAAACCGGCGTCTATGACGTCACGGTGAAAAACGAAGAAGGGCGCACGATCGCGCTCTTCCGCGGCAAGTCGCACCGCGTGAGCGGGATGGTAGCGAACGTCGCATAGTCAAAGCTAGAGGAGACACAGCATGGTCCAACGTATTCCCTCGCCAGGCGAGCTGGAACCGATCGAACGCGCCAGCCGCGACGAACTGCAGGCGCTGCAACTGGAGCGCCTGAAATGGTCGCTGCAGCACGCCTACGACAACGTAGCGCATTACCGCAAGGCCTTCGATGAAGCGGGCGTGCATCCGGCCGACCTGAAGTCGCTCGCCGATCTCGCGAAATTCCCCTTCACCGAAAAGAAGACCCTGCGCGACAACTACCCGTTCGGCCTGTTTGCGGTACCGCGCGAGCAGGTGCTGCGCGTGCACGCTTCGTCCGGCACCACCGGGCGCCCGACGGTGGTCGGCTATACGAAAAAGGACATCGACACCTGGGCCGACATGGTCGCGCGCTCGATCCGCGCCGCCGGCGGGCGTGCCGGCGACATGGTGCACATCGCCTATGGCTACGGCCTGTTCACCGGCGGCCTGGGCGCCCACTACGGCGCCGAGCGCCTGGGCTGCACCGTGATCCCGATGTCGGGCGGGCAGACGGAAAAGCAGGTGCAGCTGATCTGCGACTTCCAGCCCTCGATCATCATGGTCACGCCGTCCTACATGCTCAATATCGTCGAGGAGTTCAAGCGCCAGGGACTCGATCCCGCGCAGTCCTCGCTGAAAGTCGGCATCTTCGGCGCCGAGCCGTGGACCAACGAAATGCGGCGCACGATCGAGACCGAGGCCGGCATCGATGCGGTCGACATCTACGGCTTGTCGGAAGTGATGGGTCCGGGCGTGGCCAGCGAATGCATCGAGAGCAAGGATGGTCCGGTGATCTGGGAAGACCATTTTTATCCCGAGATCATCGACCCGGATACGGGCGAAGTGCTGCCGGACGGCGAAGAGGGAGAACTGGTATTCACCTCGCTGTCGAAAGAAGCGCTGCCGATCATCCGCTACCGTACGCGCGACCTCACGCGCCTGCTGCCGCCGACTTCGCGCTCGATGCGCCGCATGGGCCGCATCACGGGGCGCTCGGACGACATGCTGATCATCCGCGGCGTGAACGTGTTCCCGAGCCAGATCGAAGAACTGGTATTGAAGATGCCGGCGCTCGCGCCCCAGTACCAGCTGGTCGTCGCGCGCGACGGGCACCTCGATACGCTCGAAGTCTTCGGCGAACTGCGCGAGAACACGCACACGCAGGACAGCATCGACGCACTGGCGAAGGAGCTGCAGCACTGCATCAAGACCTATGTCGGCGTGACGACCAGGGTCACATTGACGCCGCCGATGGGCATCGAACGCACGCTGACCGGCAAGGCCCGGCGCGTGGTCGACAAGCGTCCTAAAAATACATAAGAGGAAACCAGGCATGGTCAAAGTGTATGAAATCGACGGCGTGCGCCCGGTGGTGCACCCGACCAGCTATGTGCATCCGACCGCGGTGCTGATCGGCGACGTCATCGTCGGCCCGCGCTGCTACATCGGCCCGCTGGCCTCGCTGCGCGGCGACTTCGGCCGCCTGGTGCTGGAAGAGGGCGCGAACGTGCAGGACTGCTGCGTGATGCACGGCTTCGAGGACGGCGAGACGGTCATCGAAGTCGATGGCCACATCGGCCACGGCGCCGTGCTGCACGGCTGCCGCGTCGGGCGCAACGCCATGGTCGGCATGAACGCGGTCGTCATGGATGGCGCCGTGGTGGGTGCCGAATCGATCGTCGCCGCGATGAGTTTTGTGAAAGCCGGCATGGTCATCCCCCCGCGCAGCATGGTGATGGGCACCCCGGCCAAGGTGATGCGCGAGCTGAAGGACGAAGACATCAAGTGGAAGAGTTTCGGGACGCAGCAGTACCACCAGCTGACCGAGCGCTCTTTGAAAACGATGCGCGAAGTAGAGGCTTACACGGAAATCGAACCAAACCGTCCCGCTTTCGACTTCAGCGCCACCGGCGGCCACGCACCCAAAAAATAACCGGGATCGCGGCGTCATTTAGCCCGAGACCGACGAATAACCGTAGGGTGGGCATGCCCACGCGGATGCGGCCGTAAAGAGCCCGACCGCGTGAAGCAGCTCACCCGCCTGATACCAGACATCCTGAGGAGACAAAACATGGCTAATGCAAGCACCCTGCAAAGCTGGATCGCCGGCCGCTGGATCGGCCAGGAAGCCGCCGTCCCGCTGCACAGCGCCCTGGACGGCCAGCTGGTCTACCACACCCACGCCGAAAAGATCGACTTCGACGAAGCCATCACCTACGCCCGCAAAACCGGCGTCCCCGGCCTGATGAAGCTCGACTTCCAGACCCGCGCCCAGCGCCTCAAAGCCCTGGCCGTGTACCTGATGGAGCGCAAAGAAGAGCTCTACGAAATCTCGCACCTCACCGGCGCCACCCGCGCCGACAGCTGGGTCGACGTCGAAGGCGGCATCGGCACCCTGTTCGCCTACGCCAGCATGGGTTCGCGCGAACTGCCGTCCTCGAACGTGCTGCACGAAGGCCCGGCCATCGCGCTCGGCAAACGCGGCGGCTTCGCCGGCACCCACATCCTGGTGCCGAAGGGCGGCCTGGCGGTGCACATCAACGCCTTCAATTTCCCGATCTGGGGCCTGCTCGAGAAATTCGCGCCGAGCTTCCTCGCCGCCATGCCCTGCATCGGCAAGCCCGCGACTGCCACCAGCTACCTGACGCATGCGGTCGTAAAAATGATGCAGGAGTCGAACTTGCTGCCCGAAGGCGCGCTGCAGCTCGTGATCGGCTCGACCGGCGACCTGCTCGACCGCCTGAGCGGCTTCGACGCCGTCACCTTCACCGGTTCGGCCGACACCGCCGCCAAGCTGCGCGCCAACCCGAACCTGATCCGCGAGTCGGTCCCGTTCACCGCCGAAGCCGATTCGCTCAACTGCGCGATCCTGGCGCCGGACGTGACGCCCGACGACCCCGAGTTCGACCTGTTCGTCAAGGAAGTCGCGCGCGAGATGACCGGCAAGGCCGGCCAGAAGTGCACGGCGATCCGCCGCGTCATCGTCCCCGAGCAGCATGTCGATGCGCTGGGCGAGCGCCTGCGCGAGCGCCTGTCGAAAATCGTGGTCGGCAATCCGAAGATGGAAGGCGTGCGCATGGGCGCGCTGGCCTCGATGGACCAGCACCGCGATGTGAGCGAGCGGGTCGAGATGCTCGCGCGCGGCAACGAGATCGTGTTCGGCGCCCACCATGGCTTCAATCCCGTGGGCGAGGGAAGTGCGAATGGCGCTTTCTTCGCGCCGACCCTGCTCCTGTGCCGTAACGCCGCGATCAACACGGCCGTGCACGACATCGAAGCCTTCGGTCCGGTCAGCACCATGATGACCTACCGCGACATCGACGAGGCGCTGCACCTGGCGGCACTCGGCCGCGGCAGCCTGGTGACGACGCTGGCGACCAAAGACCCGGCAATCGCCGCCTACGCGGTGCCGGTCGCGGCAAGCTCGCACGGCCGCGTACACATCCTCGACCGCGAATCGGCCGTCGACAGCACGGGCCACGGTTCGCCACTGCCGCAACTGAAGCACGGCGGCCCGGGCCGCGCCGGCGGCGGCGAAGAGCTGGGCGGGATCCGGGCGGTGAAACACTTCCTGCAGCGCGCGGCGGTGCAGGGCTCGCCGACGATGCTGACGGCCGTCACCGGCGAGTATGTGCGCGGCGGCGCGGTGAAGGAAACGGAGATCCATCCGTTCCGCCGCCACTTCGAAGAGCTGGAGATCGGCCACTCGCTGCTGACCCATCGCCGCACCGTGAGCGAAGCGGACATCGTCAACTTCGGCGGCGTCTCGGGCGATTATTTTTACATGCACTTCGACGAGATCGCGGCGAAGGACACGCAGTTCGGCAAGCGCATCGCGCACGGTTACTTCGTGCTGTCGGCCGCGGCCGGCCTGTTCGTCTCGCCGGCGCCCGGCCCGGTGCTGGCGAACTATGGCCTCGACAACCTGCGCTTTGTCGCGCCGGTGGCGATCGGCGACACCATCCGCGCACGGCTCACCTGCAAGCGCAAAGTCGACCGTAACCGCACGGACGAGCAGGGGCGCGGGCAGGGCGTGGTGGCCTGGGACGTACAGGTGACCAACCAGAACGACGAACTGGTGGCAAGTTACGATATCCTGACGCTGGTACAGAAACGCGCGAGCTGAGTCTTCCTGATGGGGGAGCCGGCTTGCCTTCAAGCTCCCCCAACAGGAAGGAATGAGTATGTCGCGGTTAGACCTGAGCAGTATCCCCGTGCTGACCGGAACGGGTTATCCGGATCCCTTTGCCGACATCGTCAACGGCCGCAGCCGGCAAGCGCTGGGCGAGGCCGGCGGCCTGAGCCAGTTCGGCGTCAACCTGGTCGAGCTGAAGCCGGGCGCGGCCTCGTCGCAGCGCCATTGGCATTCCCACGTGGACGAGTTCGTCATGGTGGTGTCGGGCGAGCTGACCCTCGTCACCGATGAGGGCGAAACCCTGATGCGCGCCGGAGACTACGCGGCCTTTCCCGCCGGGCGCCCGAACGGCCACCACCTGGTCAACCGCAGCTGGGGCAATGCGCTGATGCTGGCCATCGGCCCCGAGGCCCACGAAGACCGGGCGAGCTATCCCGACATCGACCTGATCTACGACGGCAGTACCAACAGCTATACGCACCGGGACGGCACGCCCTATCCGAAGCGCGACGCCGCGGCCGCGCCGGTGACCGATCAGCCGCCGCTCGAAGAACACACGCTCAAGCCCCGCGTGTACCGCCACGAATAGGCGCAGGCCGTGGCGTAACGTAGGGTGGGCATGCCCACGCGTGCGTGCAGTCGCATGCCGCACCGTATCCGCAGATCACGAGCGTAATCGTCCCCGTGCAAAGGCAGGGGTTTCGCAAACGCTGCAACGCGTGGGCATGCCCACCCTACGTTGCGCGGCGGCCGTGGGCAATCTCCAACAGGCCGTCTGCGGTGCGCTTCGCCCGCAAATCCGCATAATCGAGCACCGCGAACACATCCGTCTCCAGCGGGTGCGTATGCGTCAGCGTCACGACAATACTTTCCATCCCCGCCGCCTTCGCCGACTGCAAGCCCGTCAGCGTATCCTCGAACACCAGGCAATCGGCCGGCGCAACCCCCAGCTTGCGCGCCCCCAGCAGGAAGGGATCCGGCGCCGGCTTGCCGTGCTCGACATCTTCCGCCGCCACCAGCAGGTTCGTCGAGGGCAGGCCCGCTGCCGCGAGGCGCGCCTTTGCCAGCGCGCGCGGCGCGGAGGTGACGATGCCCCAGCGCTCAGGCGGCAGGCTGGCCAGGAAGTTCGCCGCGCCCTGGATGGCCTCGATATCGGCGACGTCTTCGATCTCGGCCGCCGTGATCCACGCCGCTTCCGCGATCGGATCGAGGCCGGGCAGTCCGAGCTGGCGGATGGTGTCGTGGGTGCGCTTGCCGTGCAGGGTGGGCAGGAAGGTGTCGACGTCGAGGTCGTGGCGCACCGCCCAGGCGGTCCAGACCCGTTCGGCGGAGCGGATGGAGGTGAGGATGGTGCCGTCCATGTCGAACAGGAAGGCGGCGAAGGCGCGCTCGGGCAGCATAGGCTTGGTCATCGGGAAGCTCTTCTCGTTGAAGTGGCAGCCGCTCAGTCGATCTTGCGCTCGTAGCGGTCGCGAATGACCTGGCTGATAAACGTCGACAGGCCGCTGCCCAAGGTCGCCAGCCGCTGCATCTCGGCGATATTGTCCGCACCGGCGCTCTGGTCCGTGTAGATGTAGCGGTCGCCGCCCATAAAACGGATCGTGATCGAGCGGTCGCCGATTTCGTAGGCGAGCACGCCCGATTCGCCGCTCAGGTTCTTGTAGCGTTGCATGCCGTTCTCCCGCATTGAAGTCGTGCGGCCATGGTATCGCCGCGGGAGAAGGCGGTCTGTGCTGCGTTCCACAATACGAGCGGGTTGCAGCCGCCTGGGACGCTAGTCGGCGTAGGCGCCGGATTTCTTGATGATCGGCGCCCACTTGTCGATTTCCGCCTTCAGGTGCGCGCGCAGCGCGTCGGGCGTTGCCCGGTTCGGCGCCACCGGGTCGGTGCTGAGGTCCGCGAGACGCTGCTTCACGGTTGGGTCCTTGACGGCGTACTGCAATGCACTGCTGAGCCGGTTCACCACGTCCCTGGGCGTGCCCTTCGGGGCATACAGGCCATGCCAGACCGAGAGCTCGAAGCCGGGCAGGCCGCTACTTGCCAATGGAGGAAGGCCCGGCAGGCTGGGGACCGCGTTTTTATACGTCACACCATAGGCCTTGACCTTGCCGCTCTTGATGTGGCTCATCGTGTTGGTGGCCTGGTCGCACATCAGGTCGACCTGGCCTCCCAATAAATCATTCATCGCCGGCCCTGTGCCTTTGTAGGGAACGGTCGTGAGCTCGGTGCCGGCGGCGCTCATGAAGAGCATGCCGCACAAGTGCGATGCCGCGCCGATCCCCGCGTTGGCAAGCGTCACTTTCTCCTTGTTTGCCTTGATGTAGGCCAGCAGCTCGGTCATGTCCTTGGCCGGGAAGTCCTTGCGGGCGATCAGGGTCGAGGTGGCGTCGGTCGCGAGACCGATCGGTTCGAAACTGTCGATGCTGTTGTAGGGCAGCTTGCGATACAAACTCGGTGCCGTCGCATGCCCGACGTGGTGGAGGAAAATCGTATAGCCGTCGGGATTGGACCGGGCCACGCGGGCAGCGCCCAGGGTGCCGCCCGCGCCGCCGACGTTCTCGACGATGATCTGCTGCTTCAGGTCGGTGCCCATGGACTGGGCCAGCAGGCGGGCGATGGTATCGGTGGGGCCGCCGGCCGCGAACGGGACGATCATCGTGATCGTCTTGTCCGGATAGCCTGCCGCGTGCAAAGCCGGGCTGGCCGCCAGCGCAAAACAGAGGAGGGAAGTCGAGAGTGCGGTCTTCATGCTGTTGTCTCCGTGAAGTGAACCAGAAGGGATTACCTCTACAGCCGTACCGGTCTTGCCGCCGGTTTGCATGGATAATGCCGACCCAGGCGGACAAGGTGTGCAGCCCGGCCCAGGTCCGCTTTGCCCTTGAAACCGATGGCGGGGCAAATCCCACAGGGTGAAGGGCTGGACCATGGGCCTAGATTAATGCCCGGGACGCGTCGGATAATTCACCGGGATTCAGTTCTGAAATGAGAAAAAGTGAAGCCCAAGTGGCTTGCGGCATGCAGTGTTGCGCCCCCGGCAGGGCCGGTCAGGCTGCCGGCGCCACCGATGCCCCTGCGATGCCGTGCCGCGCCAACGCTGCGGCGACGAAGCCGCCCGCTTTCATGTCCTCGACAAAACCGGCGAGGAAGGCCGCCGCATCGCTGCCGCGGCTCTTGGGCGTGCCCATCGCCTGCTGGATCACCATGAACCGTTCACCTAACAGGCGCAGGCCGCCGAGGCGCTGCGCATCGGCTTCCAGCTGCTGCCTGACGCCGGCCGCGACTTCCGCGCCTTCTTCGATGAAGACATCGACCACGGTGGGCGAGGTCGGCGAGCGCACGATCTGCGCGTGTTTCAGCGTGCGCGTCAGGAACAGGTCGTAGGCGCTGCCCTTGCCGACGACGACCCGGTTGGCGGCCACGTCGACCTCGTCGTTGGCGCGCAGCGGCGAATCGTCCCTCACCAGGTAGCAGCCCTCGATCAGCACATAGGCCGCGGTGAACGCAATGTGTTCGCCGCGCAGCGGGTCGATGGCGAAGAAGCCGATGTCGGCCTCTTCGGCGACCACGACCTCGACTGACTTGCCGGCCGCGTCCACGACCACCAGTTCCAGTTCCACGCCCAGCAGCCGGGCAAATTCGGTTGCGAGGTCGACCGAGACGCCGGCGGCCTTACCCGCCGCATCGCGGTAGGCCAGGATGGGATTGCCCAGGTTGATGGCAGCGCGCAGCTTGCCGGTGGGAGTAAAGGCGGAGCGGATGGCAGGGGTCATGGATGCAAGGTGGTCAGGGTTGTTCGCTCCCTTGGAGCGTGTGAAAAAACCTTCAGGGCAGGGCAACGGACGTAGCGCAAGGCAGGCGGGGCCCCCGGACCGGACCTGCCTTGCGCAATCAAGGCCGCTCTGGCGCCGCCGCCCGGGGCCGTGCTTGCGTGGGACGCATCAGGGTCAGCGCAGCGGCCAGCAGCACGAGATGGGCGGCGCAGGAATAGAACGGCGCCACCGCCGGCTGCACAATGTCCGATCGGGCGAAGGTGTCGAGCAGGCCATTGGCCAGATTCCAGCCCCAATGCAGGCCCACCGCCGCCCACAATGTGCGCGTGCGGTACAGCGCCGCTGCGTAGGCAAGGCCAAAGCAGAAGAGCGTCAGCCATTCGACCGGCCCCTTGTGGAGGCGGTAGATGTGGTTCAGCACGAACAGCGCGGCCGACACCAGGATGAAGCCCCAGTGGCGGCCCAGTCGCGGGAAGGCGCGCAGCACGAGGCCGCGCGTGAGGATGTCTTCGGCCGTGGAGGCAATGAAGGTCGAAAAAACGAGGAAGGCCAGGGCGCCTGCCACCGCGGCGCCGGGCGCAGTGGACGACCAGGCGAAGCTGTACACGCCAGTGCGGGTACCGATGGCGACAGCCGCGAACTTGGCGCCGATCGCCAGCACCAGGCCCAGCGCCAGCAGCCGCAGCCAGCCCGGGCGGGCATCGAGGTACCAGGCCCGCATGCCGCTGAAACCCAAGGTGCGCGAACCCCACCACGCAACGAACGGGAACAGCGCCAGCAGGGTGTCGTTGCCGACGCCCTGGGGCAGCTGGTAGAAGAAGAACAGCACGGCGGCCACCAGCAACAGGCGGGCGGAAGCCGGACTTGGGATGGCATTGTCGGTCATCGTCTGCATGAATTCTTCCTGGTGGCGGCAGGCCGCCTGCATCGTTGGGATGGGTGCGTGTGTTTCCCAGTGTTCATTTATACCGCCCGCGCCACGAACACGATCAGCATCGCCGACGGCACCAGCAGCGCCTGCGCCAGCAGCGTCCCCGCCAGCCGGCTGCCGACCAGCCAGACGATCGCCTGCCGGAAGGCCGGTTCGCTCACCCGTCCCTCGACCACGTCGTCCGTCATGCCCGACATGTGCGGATCGATGAAGACGGCCATCATGATGGTCGCACCGCCGTTGATGATCGAGGACAGCGTGGACGAGGTGACGCGCACGCCGGGGTCGAGCGCGCCGGCGTACAGGGAGGCGAACACGCCGACCGTCCACAGCGCCACCGCGCCGACGTTGAGCAGGGTAATCGAGAGCGACACGCCACCTTTGCCATGCAGGCCGCTGACGTTGCCGCGGGCCGGTAGCGTGGCCGCATCTTTTACGTACGACAGCCCGCCCTTGAAAAAGCCGTGCAGGATGAGTTTGGGCACCGAGCGGTGCACCTGGAAGTGGTCCACGGCGCGGCAGAATACGCGCTGGAAAGTCGGGATGAGCAAGGCGCCGGCGATTGTCGCCAGCGAGCTCGCGACGAGCAGCCAGCGGAAATCAAAGAGCAGGTTGGTCGTCACCGTCCCGGCCAGGTTCGATTCGACCCGCTTGGCGAGGAAGGGCCCGAGGAAGGAATTCGAGGTGCGCGAGACGAGCACGAGAATGCTGAACAGCGCGAACGACACCGCGATGCGCCGCGTGCGCACGCCGGCGATGCGCACCGAATAGGCGAGGGTGCCGATCAGGTGGATGACGAAGGTGAGGGAACAGATCAACCAGAGCTGGGCGTCCATGCGTGGGCAACGTTGTTGTCAGGCATGCATGCTGACATCGAACGGACCCGGCGGCAAGGGAATTGCAGGGACGGACGTAATACGTAGGGTGGGCACTCCGTGCCCACCCTACGAAAACGGTTATTCCAACTGACTACGGACCCGCTCGATCGCCTTGCGCACCTGGTTTGGCGCGGTGCCGCCGACGTGGTCACGTGCGGCGACGGAACCTTCCAGCGTCAGCACCGCAAACACGTCCTCCCCGATCAGCGGCGAGAAACCGCGCAAGGTCTCGACCGACATTTCCGACAGGTCGCAACCCGCCTGGTCGCAAGCCCGCACCGCATGCGCCACGGCCTCATGCGCATCGCGGAAGGGCAGCCCCTTTTTCACGAGATAGTCGGCCAGGTCGGTCGCCGTCGCATAACCCTGCAGCGCCGCCGCGCGCATGTTCTCGGCTTTCACCGTGATGCCGCCGGCCATGTCCGTAAAGATGCGCAGCGTGTCGAGCACGGTGTCGACGGTGTCGAACAATGGTTCCTTGTCTTCCTGGTTGTCCTTGTTGTAGGCCAGCGGCTGGCCTTTCATCAGGGTCAGCAGGGAGGTCAAATGCCCGTACACACGCCCGGTCTTGCCGCGCGCCAGTTCCGGCACGTCCGGGTTCTTCTTTTGCGGCATGATCGACGAGCCGGTGCAGAAGCGGTCGGCGATGTCGATGAAGCCGATGCGCGGGCTGATCCACATGACCAGCTCTTCCGACATGCGCGAGACGTGCATCATGATCAGCGAAGCGGCAGCCGTGAACTCGATCGCGAAATCGCGGTCGGAAACGGCGTCGAGCGAGTTGTGGCAGACGTCCTCGAAGCCGAGGTTCTTGGCTACGCGCAGGCGGTCGATCGGGAAGGTGGTGCCGGCCAGCGCCGCGGCGCCGAGCGGCAGGCGGTTCACGCGGCGGCGCGCGTCGAGCATGCGCTCGGCATCGCGCCCGAACATTTCGACATAGGCCAGCATGTGGTGGCCGAAGGTGATCGGCTGCGCCACTTGCAGGTGCGTAAAGCCCGGCATGATGGTGTCGAAGTGGCGCTCGGCCAGGTCGGTCAGCGCGCCGCGCAGGCTGGCCAGCAAAGCCACCACGTCGTCGATCGCCGCGCGCACGTACAGGCGGATGTCGGTGGCGACCTGGTCGTTGCGCGAGCGGCCCGTGTGCAGGCGCTTGCCGGCATCGCCCACCAGTTCGGTCAGGCGCTTTTCGATGTTCAGGTGCACGTCTTCCAGGTCGAGCAGCCACTCGAAACTGCCGGCTTCGATCTCGCCCTTGATCTGCGCCATGCCGCGCTCGATCTCGCTGCGGTCGGCAGCGCTGATGATGCCTTGCGCAGCCAGCATCTCGGCGTGTGCGAGCGAGCCCTGGATGTCGAACATGGCCAGTCGCTTGTCGAAGAAGACGGAGGCCGTGTAGCGTTTGACGAGGTCCGACACGGGTTCGGAGAAGCGTGCCGACCAGGCTTCGGCTTTTTTGGAGAATTGTTCGGTCATGGTGGGTTCCAGTTGATTTATTCGATTATAAACCGGCACCCCCAAGCACCGCCGGAGCGGCAGCGGGTGACAAGGACGCTAAAATAGCCGATTATTCAAACGCCAACATGCGCACCCCAGAGGAGAAGACGATGAAACGATGGTTGAGGCTTGGGATCGCCGCCGCCGCGGCCGCTGCCGCCGGCTGGACCAC
Source organism: Telluria sp. AIW5 (assembly GCF_056680575.1). NCBI lineage: Bacteria > Pseudomonadati > Pseudomonadota > Betaproteobacteria > Burkholderiales > Oxalobacteraceae > Telluria > Telluria sp. AIW5. The sequence continues at coordinate 1,503,163 of NZ_CM155289.1, forward strand.
GGCCGCGCAGCCGGCGCAAGCGGTGCACATGGCCCCTGCGCAACCGACGACGGCGAAGGAAGCCGACGGCGCCTCGGTCGACAGCATCGTCGCCGCCCTGTACGACGTCATCTCGGGCCCGGCCGGCGTGCCGCGCAACTGGAGCCGGATGCGCGCGCTGTTCGCGCCGGACGCGAAACTGATGGTGATCGGCCCGCGCCCGGAAGGCGGTTTTGGCTTGCGCACGATGACGGTCGACGACTACATCAGCCGCAACATGAGCGCCTTCAATACGAACGGCTTCTACGAGCGCGAGGTGGCCCGCACGACCGATGCCTTCGGCCAGCTGGTGCACGTGTTCAGTACCTATGAACTGCTGCGCGCGCCGAACGATCCGAAGCCGTTCATGCGCGGCATTAACAGCATCCAGCTGGCCCACGACGGCAAGCGCTGGTGGATCGCCAACCTCGTCTGGCGCGCCGAAGACGCGGGCCTGGCGCTGCCGGAACGCTACCTGCAGAGCCACCAGTAAAGCGGCTTCAATCGAATCTTATCGGATGTACAAAGGGCGTAGAATTGGCTTTTTTGCCAGACCGGCGAGTCCGATGACTACCAACGATTCCAGCTTCGAGGTCAGTACCGACCAGTCGCGGCTCGACATCCCGATGATCTACCGCTTCCTCAGCGAGCAGTCGAGCTGGGCGGTAGGGATCTCGCGGCCGATTGTCGAGCGCGCCATCGAAAATTCCCTGTGCTTCGGCGGCTTCCTCGACGGTCGCCAGATCGCCTTTGCGCGCGTGGTCACCGATTTCGCCACCTTCGCCAACATGGTCGATGTGTTCGTCGTGCCCGAGTACCGCGGCAACGGCTACGGCAAGCAGCTCGTGGCCGCGGTCCTGCGCCACCCGAGCCTGCAGCGTCTGCGCCGCTTCACGCTGGCAACGAACGACGCGCAAGGGTTGTATGAACGCTTCGGTTTCACCGCGCCGAGCAAGCCTGAAACGCTGATGGAGCGCTACTTTCCGAACATTTATCTCTCCTGAGAAAGCTCAACACGGCGACCTCCTTCCCGAATCAGGCTTAGCATTTAGCCTGAAGAGGGAGAGTCGTCATGTGGCCGATCGCTGGTTCTGTTGCGCTTGCTGCTTGTTTATCCACAGCGTTGCTGGCCCCCCCGGTTGAAGCCGCCGAGGCGCCGGTCACGAAAGGCTCGCTCGTCATCATCGGCGGCGCCCTGCGTCCGGATAACGCCGCCGTCTGGGAACGCATCGTCCAGTTGGGCGGCGGCAGGGGCGCCCGCATCGCGGTCTTCGCCTCCGCTTCCGCCAATCCCGAAAAAGCCGGCGCCGCGCTGGTCGAGCGCCTGGACAAATAGGGCGCCAAGGCCTTTTTTGTTCCAGTGGCCGTGCGCCTGACCGGCACCGACTACCAGGCCGCGGCCGACAATCCCGAATTGGCGGCGGCCGTACGATCCGCAGGCGGCGCGTACTTCGCCGGCGGCGACCAGGCCCGCATCACGCGCGCCCTGCGCCGTCCCGACGGTTCCAACACCCTCGTCCTCGACGCCTTGTGGGACCTGTACCGGCGCGGCGGCGTGCTCGCCGGCAGCAGCGCCGGCGCGGCCATCATGAGCAGCACCATGTTCGGCCACCCCAAGCCCGTGCTGGCGACGCTGAAACAGGGCCTGCTCGATGGCCAGGAAATCACGCCCGGCCTCGGTTTCATCGGCGACGACGTCTTCGTCGACCAGCACCTGCTGGTGCGCGGGCGCTTCGCGCGCATGCTGCCGGCGATGCTGAAAAAGGGCTACAAGCTGGGCCTGGGTATCGACGAGAACACGGCGATGGTGGTGGGTCCGAACCGCGATGTCGAAGTGATCGGCTACAAGGGCGCGCTGGTGGTCGACTTATCAAACGCAAGGGCGCGGCAAGGCGACTTCAACGTGAGCAACGTGCGCCTCAGCTACCTTGACAATGGCGACCGCTTCAATATCGCCCACCACAGTTTCACGCCGGCGCCCGACAAGGCCGATGGCCGCCTCGACCCGGCCCGGCCGTATTACCGCGAGCCGCTGTTCTCGGCCGACATCCTCGGCAACAGCACCGTGGTCGACCTGATGGGCAAGCTGATCGACAGCGACCAGCCGGAAGCGATCGGCCTGACCCTCGATAGCGCGAACGCGGTGCAGCCGGACCTCGGCTTCGAATTCAAGTTGACGCGCACGGGGGAGAGCGTCGGCTACATGTCGGCCACGACCGAGGCGTATTCGGTTTATAACGTGCGCCTCGATATCCGGCCGATCGTGGTGAGAAGGCCGCTGTACCAGTACAAGTAGGCGGCGCCTCAGGCCGCACGCGCGAGGGCGCCGCGCTTGCGGTAGCTGCCGGGCGCGGGCAGGCCGTGGACGCGGAAGTGGCGCCGCAGCGATTCCGCCGAGCCCAGTCCCGCCAGGTCCGCCACCGCATCGATGCCGAGCGCGGGGCGCGTTTCCAGCAGCTGCGCCGCGAGGCCGATGCGTTCCCTCACCAGCCAGGCCAGCGGCGCCAGGCCGGTCGACTCCTTGAAGCGGCGCTGGAAGGTGCGCGTTCCCATCCGCGCCCGCGTCGCCATCGACGCCACCGTATGGCCGTCGCGGATGTTTTCGCGCACCCAGTCCATCATCGGCGCGATCGGGTTGGCATCCTCCCGGGGAAGCGGGCGCAGCACCAGTTGCTGCTGGTCGCCGTCGCGGTGCGCCGGGATCACCAGCCGCTGCGCCACCCGGTTGGCGACGTCAAAGCCGAAGTCGCTGCGCACGAGGTGCAGCAGCATGTCCAGGCCCGCCGCCGAGCCGGCCGAGGTGACGACGCCGTCGTCGTCGACATACAGGGCGCCCGGCTCGATGCCGACGAGCGGGAACTGCGCGCCGAGGCGCTCGAGGTAGCGCCAGTGGGTGGTGGCCTTGCGCCCGTCGAGCAGGCCGGCATGGGCCAGCACGAAGGCGCCGGAACAGATCGAACAAATGCGCGCGCCGCGCTCCCGCGCCGCCTGCAAGGCCGCGACCAGCGCCGGCGGCGGCGCTTCAAAGGCATCGCGCCAGCCGGGCACGACGATCGTGTCGGCCATGGCAAGTCCCTCCAGCCCCTGCGGCGCCTGCACGATCAGTCCGCCCATCGCCCGCAAGGGGCCGGGTTCGGCTGCGCAGACGGCATGGGTGTACCAGGCGACGCCCAGTTCCGGACGGTCGAGCGCGAACAGTTCGACGGCGCATCCGAACTCGAAGGTGCACAGTCCATCGTAGGCAAGGATGGCGACGTGGTGGGGCATGGCAGGATGTTACCAATTTCTGTCGTGGAAGGCACTGCCGCCCTTGGCCGGGTCACGGCAGACTGGCTTCTCGTTCAATCAAAGGAGAAACCGATGAGCTCTTCCGTCAGCGCCGTTCCCGCGGCATCCGCCGACCGCGCCGCCTGTCATTTTGCTACCGCCTTCGAATTCGAGACCGATTGCGCCGACGTGTTCGACGCCGTGTCGGGCGGCCGGCAGGATTTCGTATTGTTCGATGCGCGCGGGCCCGAACTGTACGCACAAGGCCATCTGCCCGGCGCCGTGAATATGCCGCATCGAAAAATCGTCGAGGTCAAGATGCGCGAGTATCCGGGCGATACCCTGTTCGTCGTGTATTGCGCCGGGCCGCATTGCAATGGGGCGCACAGGGCTGCTTACCGGCTCGCGAAACTGGGACGGCCGGTCAAGCTGATGGTCGGCGGCGTCACGGGGTGGGTCGATGAAGGTTTTGCGCTGGCGCGCGGCGAGGGCGGCGTGAAGCGGTTGCGATCCGGTCGGCGCGGCCAGGAACGGTTCGTCGACGAGGCATATCGGCAGATGGTGTCGCCGTCTACCACGACGGGATAACAAAGGAGGGGGATCCATTGCCACCGGATTCCTCTCCTGCCCGCCCCCGGGCGTGACGTTGATAAAGATCAATAGTTTCTCCTCAAGTTGCTCCAACATTCCATTGGTTAACGTGCGCCCTTTGTCACCGTGCGCTCTGGTGACGCAGCCGCATCCGGTACGCCGTCGCTTTGCCGATGGCGGTCTCTTACGTCTTCCAATGGGCAAATTCATGCACTTTTCGCAGATTCAGGCATCGCTTCAAGGCTTGACCGACGCACATCGTCCGATTCGCTTGCGTCTCTCGAGTAACCAGGGACCGGTCGATGACCTCTTGCTGGTCAAACAGGTGACGGGCCATGCGTCCATTTGCGGCGGGTTCGAATATCGCCTGTTGTGCGTTGCCGGCCAGTCCGGGTTGCCGCTCAAGGCCTTCAACGCCATGGCGGCTGACCTTCAGCTTGTTACCGATCGTGGAAACCTGCACTCGATTTGCGGGATCGTCGCGCATGCGGCCGAAGGCGAAAGCGACGGTGGTTTGGCGACCTATCAGTTAGTCATCCGCGACGCGCTCACCCTCATGGAAGCGCGCACCAATACGCGCGTTTCCCGGCAAGCCAGCGAGATCGACATCACGAACATCCTCCTTCGCGAGTGGTTGCAGAACAATCCGGTTCTGGCAGGCGCGTTCGATTTCAAGTTGCTGACGGCGACATCGTATCCCCCGCGCGAATTCACGATGCAGTACAACGAGTCGGACGCCGCATTCCTGCGCCGCCTGTGGAAGCGCCGTGGGCTTGCCTGGTTCTTCGAGGCAGCCGAGACAACGCGTCGCGACGCTGTACGGAGTCACCGGCTCGTCTTGTTCGACAGCCCGCAAGTGCTGGCGCAAAACGCCGCCGGCGCGGTGCGCTATCACCGCGACGACGGCACCGAGGTCCGCGACAGCATCACTGCGTGGCACGCGCAACGATCGTTGACGGCTGGCCGCGTCACTCGCCATAGCTGGGATTACGAGCAGTCATCGTCATCCGACCCCACGGAGCCTGGCCACCACGACCAGGGTGCGTATGGAAACGGTTTCGCTGCGAGCCTCGACGAATACCTGGTCGACTCGCCGCATGCGGGCGACAATGCCGCGGACTATCGCAAGCTGACGACACTGCGCATGCAGCACCGCGAATACGAAGCCAAGTATTTCGAGGGGGAGAGCGGGGTGCGCGACCTGTGTGTCGGCCAGTGGATCGCCGTGGCAGGCCACGCTGAAATCGATCGCCATGTACGGGAGGAGCGCGAATTCGTCGTCACCGAATTACGCATCGACGCGGAAAACAACCTGCCCAAATCGCTGAACGACCGGATCACGCGCCTGTTCACGCTGAACAAATGGCGCCAGCTTGACGAAGGCCTCGACCGGGCCAGCGCGGAACGGGGTGCGCGCTATTCCAACCGGTTCAGCTGCGTGCGCCGTGGCATTCCAATCGTGCCCGCGTTCGATCCCCGTGTCGATCTGCCGCATACCCAGATGCAGAGCGTGATCGTCGTCACCCCGGGCAACGAGGAGGTCCATTGCGACCAGCATGGCCGGGTCAAGGTGCGATTTCCAGCCTGTCGCCCCGCCGATCACGCCCACGCCCAGGGAGCCGGGGCGTCGGACAGCGACACCGATTCGGCCTGGGTCCGGGTCGCCAGTTCCTGGGCCGGCGAGTATTACGGCGCGATCTCGCTGCCGCGCTCCGGCGACGAATGCCTTGTCACATTCCTCGGCGGGGACCCGGACAAGCCGATCATCACGGGCCGCGTCCACGGCGGCCGGACGCCGCCGCCAAATTTCACCCATGCCGGCAGCCTGCCGGGCAACCGTTTCCTGTCGGGGATCAAGAGTCGCGAAGTCGGCGGGCAGCGCTACAACCAGCTGCGCATGGACGATACACCCGGCCAGATCAGCGCCCAACTGGGGAGCGAGCACGGCCACAGCCAGCTCAATCTCGGTCATTTGCGCCACCCTCGGCGCGACGGGGAGGGGGCGCCGCGTGGCGAAGGCGCGGAATTGCGCAGCGACGAACACGTCGCCGTGCGCGCTGCCAAGGGCATGCTGCTCACGGCCTGGAAACGCCTGAATGCGGTCGACAACCAGCTGGCCCGCACCGAGTTCCTGTCGCTCATGGAGCAGTGCCTGGAACAATGCCAGACCTTGGGCAATTATGCGGCGGACCACCAGGCCCTGCCCCTCGATACAGCCCCGCTCGGTGAGCTCAAGTCGCAATTGAGCCAGTGGGAGAACGGCAGCAATACAGCGCCCGAAGGCCAAGGCGGCGCGGCGATGATCGCAGTGACCGCACCCGAGGGCATCAGTTTCGCCACGCCGAGGGCGCTCGTCAGCTTTGCCGGCACCAATCTCGATACCGTCGCGCAGCAGCACATTCAGCTCACTGCGGGACAACGTTTCAACCTGAATGCAGGGCAAGGCGTATCGCTGTTTTCGCACCATGGCGGCATCAAGGCCATTGCCCATCACGGCAAGTTCCTGCTGCAGAGCCAGCACGACGACACCGAAGTCAACTCCGCCAAAAACGTCAAGGTCACCGCCACCGACGGCAAGGTTGTCCTGATGGCGAAAGAGATCCACATCATTGCCGAGGATGGGTCGTTCATCAAGGTCGGCGGCGGCATTTCGCTGGGTACGAAAGGCGACATCAAGCACCAGGGCGCGAATTTCCCCTTCGATGGCCCGGCGACGATGGCGGCTGAACTGCCGACCTTCGGCAGCGGCACGCCGGACCAGAAATTCATGCTCAAGTATGGCGCGCACGGCGACGATGCCGTGCCCGCCGCGAACCGCCGCTTCGAGATCGCGATGACCGATGGCAGCACGCTGAAAGGCACCAGCGATGCTTCCGGCTACACCGAATTACTTGAACGCGACGCAATGCATATCGCACAAATCCGCATTCTCACCGACGAACAGTAAGGAGATCTGCATGCTGTATCCGCGAGAACCGTATTGCATTGGGCAGGACGCCAGCGTGCTGCAGTGCGACCGTAAAACCGACAAGAAGGTCGATATCAAACCGGACTTGCCCTGCAACGTCATCGTCATCCACGGTGTGAACGATGTCGGCACCAGTTTTGGCGCGGTCGAGGAAGGCTTGTGTGGCGGCCTCGACCTGCGCCTGCACGGCAAGCCCGGACGCTTCGTGCCCGGCAGCTACCGGATGCCTTCCGCGCAAGACAAGGAGGTGCTGGAGGCGGACCCGGATGCGGTCTACTTCAAGCGCAAGATCGAGAGCGCCACGCATAGCCCTGTCATTCCGTTCTATTGGGGATACCGCGAGGTTTTCAATCAGGCCGGCACGAAAAACGGGCAGCGCACCGACCGGTTCGGTAACCGCCTGGACAAGGATTTGTCGAAGGGCGGCGGCCCATTCGCCAACGCAACCAGCACCTTGCCGGATATGTGGAACCGGGGGATTTGTTCGCCCATGGACGTAGGAGGCGACCCGGTTCGCCCGGTGCTCAGCGCACCGGGGCGCATGTACATGGTGCTGGCCGCAAAGCGGCTGGCTGCCCTGGTCGCGATGATTCGCGATTATGACGCCAACGAAGCCGTGAATATCGTCGCGCACAGCCAGAGCTGCTTGATCAGCCTGCTGGCCCAGGCCTTCCTGCTCCACGAGGGCAAGCAGCCGGCCGATACGCTGGTCCTCACCCATCCGCCATACAGCCTGGAAGAGGAGGCGGGTTTCCTGGTTGGCGTCTCGGAACGTTTCAAGAGCGGTACCGATGCCGCAATGGACGGGCACTACAGCGTACTGGCCTCACGCCAGACCTTCGACGCGCGACTGCGCACGCTGGTCAATATCGTGCAGGGCGTCGCCGCAAAAAAACACGCGGCGCCGGCATTCACGGCGCTGACCGACCACGGAAAGCACCACGGGATGGTAGGGGCGAAATGGAGTGCCGGTAGCGACCGCGACAATCGGGGCAAGGTCTACCTGTATTTCTGCCCGGAAGACATGACAGTGGCGCTGGACAATATGAAGGGAATCGGGTGGCAAGGTGTGCCGGATTTCATGAGCGGGACAGGGCTTTCGAAAAACGATCCCGGAAAGAAGCGTAGTGTTTGGGACAGTGCGCCCACGCAGTTCAAGACCGAACGCCAGGACCGCAAGCCCCTGGTGGAATTGGGACCTCATTTTTACCAGCGGGTATTCACCAGCAAGCAGCGCTATGACCTGGCGAAGAAAGGCGTCGGGCCGGTGCTGGTCGGACAGGCGCCGCATGATTTTGCATTACGGATCGAGGGCGAGGACGATCATGCGCACGTCGCGGATGCCAACCGAACTTTGCGTGCAAGTCACGAAGAGGTCGCCTGGCCACCCAAGCCGGGCATGCTGGATTTCATGAAATCCGACGCGACGAAGCGCGATGGAATTCGCACGATTAACGGCGAAGCCTTGCGCTCGCCGGTGCCGGCGGATTTGCGCGGAGCCGGCCAGGTCGATCCAAAGAGCATCCCGAAAGATTCGAGGCAAGCGAAGCTGGCAGCGAAGGACCAGGGCCCTTGTGAAGAGGTTGACCCGATCGACGCCGCAATTGCCATTACCAGCGGTAACGGGCTCAACACCATGTACGAGGAATGTCCAGATCCGACCGGAAAAACACGTTATCCGGAAGAGTTCGAGGTGTTACCGCAGGCCGATTGCAGGCAGATCGAGGCCCGCTACAACGCGGACCACAAACTCGACCAGCATGGTCCGGACGGCCGCCGGAAGGTATTGGGGGCTACCCGGCTTTCCAACGGCAAGGTCATGGCGCACATCCAGGAAAGTCCGAACGAAGCACGCAAGCGCTGGCAGCACGAGGTCAGCCCGAAATCCTTCCACGGTTCCATTTTCGGCAGCGCCGGGAATCATCGCAATGTGACCGCGTACGACCTCGCTATTGGTGGAGGGCTGGCGTCGAGCGATCCGAAGTTTTATGCGTATTTGTGTGCGGTGGCGGATTGGCGGTTGCAGATGAAGGCAAATTTGAAACGACCATCTATCCTTCAATGGAAGAATTTTACCGACGAATTCGGTATCTACTGGAGCGTTGAGAAGCCTGAGCGTAAGGAGTTAATTGAAGGTAATGCAACGTACTACAGCGACGGCAAAATACCGGAATCCGTACCACCATTGCATACAGGGTTGCCGAGTCCGGTCGTATGCGAGACGGTGGCAGGGGACAGGATAACCGCTTCTCCAGCGGTACCGATTAATTCAGACAGCGCAAAGAAGGGTTCACGATGAGCAACGTGATTGCGAAGAAGTCACCAGGCCCAAAGAAATATTTAATAAATGCGTTTCTTGTACTTGTCATTCTGGTCCCGGTATGGACAGTGTTCGTGATGACTGTCATCGAACCAGAAAGCCTAACCATTCAGGAGCAGACGATGAGCAATCGAATTTTGTGGTGGGTGATAGGGCCGGTAATCCTTGTTGCAATGTTGTTCGGCACACAATGGGTAAAAGCCTCGAAGAGCGAACAGAAGGCGCAACAGAGGGGCGCGCTTCAGGTTCAGCCGGGAACCTTGAGCGGTCAGCAGAAACGTGAGTATGTACTTGAGGTAATCGGACTGGGCGTCACGCTGGACAAATATCGTCAAGGGAAGCTGTGGGAGGCACTACAAGCCGGTAATCCTCATACGACTATCCGCGAACAGGACCCCAAAAAATACGATTGGACTGCGCTCGACAAGATCGGTACCGGTGGAGGGCGCGGTGGCGATTCGCTAGAGAACGGCGCGCAATTTACTCCAATGTACTTTGGGGTACCGGTCTTCAACGCCGAACCGCCTAACCTTGACCCAGAATGGAGCGATAAACCCGAAATGCCTTTGTCTGGGCTTGCCGGAGGCGCAGTGGCGTCAGGCATGGCGTGGCACCTTTTTGTCGTCGGTCCTCGCAGGTTTGAAGAGCAACCAGACCGTATCATCGAGGATGTGTTTGCCTTTTTCGATGCGAATCCTGATGTCCCATATGTTGTTTTGAACTCGGAAGATAGCATGGGAACGCGTCATTCGAACCGTCTTCCCGGCACCCCCCAATTACTGAAAGACGGCTACTACATCACTGAAATGCCAGACGCGTCCGCACTCCTGGTGCTCGCACGACGCGAGCGGGTCGACCCAGTGCGGCCTTTCGTGTGGGATGACCCCGACAACGAATTCGTGCAAAAGGAATTTCGTTGGATGTACGGGAATCTGATGACGGCAGTACCCAATTGGCAGCGCAAGCAAGCTCTGCAAACGCCCACGCAGGTCGGCGCCGACATGACACGTCAGGAGATCCACGGAGACGGCTCACGCCAACCCCTCGTCAGCGAATGGCTCGAAGCCACCGCCGCCTTCGCCCAGCGCCCCGACGTACGTGGCACTGGCGTTACAGGTTTGCTGGGCAAGGCCAATCCCTTTGCCCATCATCCACCATCGGAATGGAAACCCACTCCCTGGTTCCCGATCCCCTGGAACCGCGAGCAGCTCGCCACTTTCGACCGCTTGCCCACACTCGGCCATATCCACCGTCCGACCTTTGTCCGCTTCACCGACAAACAGGGCAAGCGCATCACGCGGCGCGACGAGCGCCAAAAACTGCTGCAGGCGGGCTGGCAGGCCGCACTCGACACCTTGCCGGAAGCCCAGCGCCACAGCGCTCCAGTCCGCGTCATTGCCGCCACCGGCGGCAACACCGAGCACTTGATCGCCCTGCACGGCACACTGGATGCCTACACGGCGGCGGGAGGCCCCGAAATCGACAGCGGCAAGTCGAGCCAGTTCATCGACACCGACAAGCGTCTCGGCAATACCGGCGCGGCGACCCTGTTCGTGCAGATGGGGATCGGTGTCATGGGCAGCTACCGCGACGGCGGCGTCAGCGCGGCGGTCAATCTGCGCAGTCCCGACGAAGCCTCCATCGTCCTCATCAGCCCACCCTCGGAGGAACAACGCAAGACGCAAAAGCATCCGATGGGGGGAGACGTATTCGCGCACCGCGGCATACCAGCGGTTGATCTCGGCAATTACCAATAAGCGTGGAGGCACCATGCCGAAAATTATCCGTCTGAACGACGCCACCAGCCATGGCGGAAAAGTCGTCAGCGTTGCCGCGACCCACTTCACGGTGCGTGGCATCGCCGTCGCCTGTGTCGGCGATAAAACGATATGCCCGAAACATGGACCGGGAACGATCGTGCAAGGGCAAGCTCGCCATACGATCGGCGGCGTGGCAGTGGCCTACGAGGGCCACAAGACGAGCTGCGGCGCAACATTGCTCCCCGCCGACCCGCACATGACGTGCACTTAGCGAGGAGACACCAAGCTCGTACGGGTTTGGTGCAGGATTACAATGCATGCCTATTCCACTTCAACAGGAAAACTGCATGCTCCGCCTTCTTGCCGCCGTCCTGACGCTCGCAACGAGTGCCGCCTTTGCCCAGCAACCCGCCACCATCCGCGTCGACTACACCCACAGCGGCAACGCTTTATCCGACAGCTACGCGCTGGAACAGGTGCTGATCGAGCCGCTGCCCTGGCCCGGCGACACGACGAGAAACCTGGACAACACGAACCGGGGCCAGAACCGGGTCGAGGTGGCGGATGCGAAGACGGGAGACCTGCTGTATTCGCGCGACTTTTCAACGATCTTCGGCGAATGGCGCACGACGGAAGAGGCGAATAAAATCAGCCGCGGCTTCAGCGAATCGGTGCGCTTTCCGAAGCCCGATCGCCCGGTGCGCGTGCGCATCCTCAAGCGCGACGAGCGCAACCAGTTCTCGGTCGCCTGGAGCGTCGAGATCGATACCGATGCGCCGGACGTGATCAGGAAGCAGCCGGCTGCACCGGCCGCGCCAATCCCGATTCGCGTCAGCGGCCCGTCACCGCAGAAAGTCGACTTGCTGGTGCTGGGCGACGGCTACACGGCGGCCGACATGAAGAAGTTCGAGGCGGACGCGCGCCGCCTGGCCGCGCACCTGTTCACGGTGTCTCCGTTCAAGGAGCGCGCCAACGATTTCAATGTCTGGGCGCTGGCCGTGCCAACCCTCGAATCGGGCGTCTCGCGTCCTTCGACCGGCGTGCACCACGCCTCGAAACTGGGCGCGCGCTACGATATCTTCGGCAGCGAACGTTATGTGCTGACGCTGGACAACCGCGCCCTGCGCGAGATCGCCCAGTACGCGCCCTACGAATTCATCGAGATCCTGGTGAACAACGAGACCTATGGCGGTGGCGGCATCTTCGGGCAGTTCAGCACGGCGGCGGCCAGCAACGCGTGGGCCGATTACCTCTTCGTGCACGAGTTCGGCCACCATTTCGCGGGCCTGGCCGACGAGTACTACACCTCGCCGGTGGCGTATGCGGCCAGCAGCACGCGGATGGAACCGTGGGAGCCGAATGCGACGGCATTGCGCGACCCGGCGAAACTGAAATGGGCGAAGCATGTGAAGGCGGGCACGCCGCTGCCGACGCCATGGCCGAAGGCCGAGTACGAAGAATACTCGCGCGCCTACCAGAAGCGGCGCGCCGCGCTGCGCGCCGAAAACCGGCCGGAGAGCGAGATGAACGCGCTGTTCAAGGAGGATCTGGCGCGCACGACAGCCCTGTTTGCGAAGCAGCCGCACCGGCATGACATCGGCGCGTTCGAGGGCGCCAACTACGAGGCGAAGGGGTATTACAGGCCGGCGATGCAGTGCATCATGTTCGACCGCAGCGAGGCCTTCTGCCCGGTGTGCCAGGACGGCATCACGGACATCATCGACCTGTATGCGGGGGCCGCGCCGCGCTGACAATGGGCTTGAGGCTGCTCAGCAGTATTTGGTGCGGTGGCGAACAGACCCGGCTATGAGGTGGGCATATTCTGGATTCGTAGTTGATAAAAAGTTAAAGAAGCGGGAGAGAACCCGCAACCCACCATAGCACCGAAAGGACACACCATGAACAAACTGCTCGCCACCCTGATCGCCGGTCTCGTCGCCACCAGCGCCTATGCGCAGACCGCCACCACGACCACCACGACCACCACCACGCCGGTGACGGCCACCGCTACCACGGCCGACACCAAGGCCGTCGTGAAGGCCGAGGCCAATGCCGAGAAAGACGTCGCCAAGGCCGAAGAGAAGGAAATGAAGGTCGTCGCCAAGGCCGACAAGAAAGCCTCCAAGGCCGTCGCCGATGCGCAGGAAAAGAAAGCCAAGGCGCACGCCAAGGCCGTGAAGGCGCACGCGAAGGCCGCCGAGAAGATCAGCAAGGCCGATTCGGAAGACCGCGCCAAGGCAGTCGCCAAGGCCGAAGAGAATGTCTCGGAAGCGAATTTGAAGGCCGAGAAGACGATGATCAAGGCCGATGAGAAGGCATTGAAGGTGCAGGTCGACGCCGCCGCCGACAAGGCACAGGCATCGGCCAAGACCGAGCAGGTGCGTGCCGAGGCGATGGCCGACGTGCACAAGGCAGCGGCCAAGAAGTAATTGAATTGGTTGTGAATGAAAAATGCCGGCGCGAGCCGGCATTTTTTTTCGTGGTCGTTTTCGTGCGGGCGGGTGTGCATCGGCACGTACGCGTGGGCATGCCCACCCTACGCGACACCGCCGCTGCGGATTTCATCACGCGGCGCGTGTGCACCGTAGGGTGGGCATGCCCACGCGTTTCGAGGGACAATCACTCGCCGGTCGAACGCATCGCCAAGTCCGTCGCCTTCAACTTCTGCGACAGCGGCTTGCCCTTCCTCGCCCGCTTGCCGAAGTGGGGCTCCAGGCTTGAGGCGAACAGCTCCACCGTGCGCGGCTTCGAGCCGGCCCAGGTGCCGATCACGTTCACGCCCTTCTGGCTGATCGGTTGCGCAGCCAGCAGCTGCTCTTTCGGATCGAGCTCCATCAGCGTCACGCCGCGTCCGCCATTGGTCAGCACTTTCATTTCGTCGATGCCGAACACCAGCACGCGGCCGTTGCCGGACAGGCAGGCGATCGCGCCGGCGGAATCAGGCACCACGCGCGGCGGCAGCGGTACGGCGCCATCGTCGAGCGTGATGAAGGACTTGCCGCCCTTCAGGCGGCTGACCATGTCGCCCGCTTTCGAGATGAAGCCGAAGCCGTTCGAGGTCGAGAGCAGCAATCGCGTGTCGGCGGTCCCGGCAAAGTAATGCAGGATGCGCACGCCGCCCGACAAATCGACCAGGGTCGTGATCGGCACGCCATCGCCGCGCGCTCCGGGCAGGGCGGCGACCGGTACCGAATAGGTCTTGCCGTTGTCGCCGATGCCGACCAGCGAGTCGACCGTGCGGCACTCGAAAGCGCCATACAGCGAGTCGCCCGCTTTAAAGGTGAACTGGGCCGGATCGTGGCCGATGCCGGTGCGCGCGCGCACCCAGCCTTTCTCCGAGATGATCACGGTGACCGGTTCGTCGATGATCTTCTGCTCCGCAACGGCCTTCTGCGCTTCTTCGATCAGGGTACGCCGTGGGTCGCCGAACTGCTTGGCGTCCGCTTCGATCTCGCGGATGATCGTGCGCTTCATGGTCGATGGATTGGCCAGGATGTCTTCCAGCTTTTCCTTCTCGCCACGCAGCTGGGCCAGCTCCTGCTCGATCTTGATCGCCTCCAGGCGCGCCAGCTGGCGCAGGCGGATCTCGAGGATGTCCTCGGCCTGGCGGTCCGACAGCCGGAACTCGTCCATCAGCGCCGCCTTCGGCTCGTCCGCATTGCGGATGATGGCGATCACCTTGTCGATGTTCAGCAGGACGATCTCGCGGCCTTCCAGGATGTGGATGCGGTCGTTGACCTTGCCCAGCTTGTGCTCGGTACGGCGCCTGACGGTCGTGAATCGATAATCGATCCATTCCTGCAGGATCTCGTTCAGGCCCTTCTGGCGCGGACGGCCGTCGCCGCCGATCATCACCAGGTTCATCGGCGTCGAGGATTCGAGCGAGGTATGCGCCAGCAGCAGCAGCATGAATTCGTTCTGGTCCTGGTTCTTCGATTTCGGCTCGAACACCAGGCGCACCGCCGCCTCGCGGCCGGACTCGTCGCGCATCGTGTCGAGCGAGTTCAGGATGGTCTGCTTGAGGGCGATCTGTTCGGGCGTCAGCGTTTTCTTGCCCAGCTTGACCTTCGGGTTGGTGATCTCTTCGATCTCCTGCTGGACCCGGGCGGCCGAGGTGCCCGGCGGCAGTTCGGTGACCACCGCCTGCCACTGGCCGCGCGCCAGTTCTTCGATCTTCCAGCGCGCGCGCACCTTCAGCGAGCCGCGGCCGCTGGCGTACATGTCGGCGATCTGCGAGGCCGGGGTGATGATCTGGCCACCGCCCGGGAAGTCCGGGCCCGGCATCAGCGTAATCAGTTCCGCGTTCGAGATTTTCGGGTTGCGGATCATGGCGACCGCGGCGTCGGCCACTTCGCGCAGGTTGTGCGACGGGATCTCCGTCGCCATGCCCACCGCAATGCCGGAAGCGCCATTCAGCAGCACCATCGGCAGGCGCGCCGGCAGCGTGCGCGGCTCGTTGGTCGAACCGTCGTAGTTCGGCTGGAAGTCGACCGTGCCCATGTCGATTTCGTCCATCAACAGGCGCGCGATCGGGGTCAGGCGTGCTTCCGTGTAGCGCATCGCCGCGGCGCCGTCGCCGTCGCGCGAGCCGAAGTTGCCCTGGCCGTCGATCAGCGGGTAGCGCAGCGAAAAGTCCTGGGCCATGCGGACGAGGGCGTCGTAGACCGACTGGTCGCCATGCGGGTGGAGTTTACCGAGCACGTCGCCGACCACGGCCGCGGATTTACGCGGTTTCGCCGTCGGGCCGAGGCCGAGTTCGTTCATCGCGTACAGGATGCGGCGCTGCACGGGCTTCTGGCCGTCGGCGACGTCGGGCAGGGCGCGGCCTTTCACGACCGAGACCGCGTAGTCGAGATACGCACGCTCGGCGAAGGTCGACAGGGTCAGCGTTTCGAGGTCGTCGGCCGGCGCGGCGGCTTGTTCGAAGAGGTTTGCTTGGGTAGTCATATTCAGTTTTCGATTCTTTTGGCGCTGTACCGCGTGGAGTCAGGACTCCACCCTACGTACAGAGATAATCGTAGGGTGGAGTCCCGACTCCACGCGTTTTACGTGCGTATGAACTCCGCAAATTCTCGCGGAGCCCGGGCACATCAAATATCCGCTTCCGTCTCGTTCCCGTGTTCCTCGATCCACGCGCGGCGGGCGGCGGCTTCGCCTTTGCCCATCAACATGTTGAAACGCGCGCTCGATTCGCCGTGGTCGAAGCCGCCCAGGGCCACCGGCAGCAGGCGTCGGGTGTCCGGGTTCATGGTCGTTTCCCACAACTGCTCGGCGTTCATCTCGCCGAGACCCTTGAAGCGCGAGATGTTCCAGCTGCCTTCCTTGAGGCCATCCTTTTTCAGCTTGTCCTCGATCGCCAGCAGTTCGCCGTCATCCAGGGCGTACAGCTTCTGCAGCGGCTTCTTGCCGCGCGGCGGGACGTCGACACGATACAGCGGCGGACGCGCCACGCAGATGTGGCCGTGGTGGAACAGGGCAGGGAAGTGCTTGAAGAACAGCGTCAGCAGCAGCACCTGGATGTGCGAGCCGTCCACGTCCGCATCGGACAGGATGCAGATCTTGCCGTAGCGCAGACCCGACAAATCGGGCGAATCGCCCTGCGAGTGCGGATCGACACCGATCGCCACCGAAATGTCGTGGATCTCGTTGTTCGCGAACAGGCGGTCGCGGTCGGTTTCCCAGGTATTCAACACCTTGCCGCGCAGCGGCAGGATCGCCTGGTATTCCTTGTCGCGGCCCATTTTTGCGGAACCGCCGGCCGAATCGCCCTCGACCAGGAACAGTTCGTTGCGCGTCAGGTCGGTCGATTCGCAATCGGTCAGCTTGCCGGGCAACACGGCCACGCCCGAGGATTTCTTCTTCTCGACTTTTTGCAGCGAACGCATGCGCGACTGCGCCTGCTTGATGACGAGGTCGGCCAGTTTCTTGCCGTATTCGACGTGCTGGTTCAGCCACAACTCCAGCGGCGGTTTCGTGAACGTCGACACCAGTTTCACGGCGTCGCGCGAGTTCAGGCGTTCCTTGGTCTGGCCCTGGAATTGCGGGTCCAGCACTTTTGCCGACAACACGAAGGAGACGCGTGCGAACACGTCTTCCGGCAACAACTTGACGCCTTTCGGCAGCAGGCCGTGCAGTTCAACAAAACCTTTCACGGCGCCAAATAAACCGTCGCGCAGGCCGGACTCGTGCGAGCCGCCGGAGGGCGTCGGGATCAGGTTGACGTAGGATTCGCGCACCAGACCGCCTTCCTCGTTCCAGGCCACGACCCAGGCCGCGCCTTCGCCTTCGGCAAAACTTTCGTCGCCGGCGGCGGCAAATCCTTCGCCTTCGAACAGCGGGATCACGGTCTGGCCGCTCGAGCTCTGCGCCATCGCTTCGGTGAGGTAGCCACGCAGGCCTTCGTCGTAGCGCCAGGTCTGGACGTCGCCGGTTTTGGCGTTGGTCAGCGTGACGGTGACGCCCGGCAGCAACACGGCCTTCGAGCGCAGGAGGCGCACGAGGTCGGTCATCGGGATGTTCGGCGAATCGAAATATTTGCCGTCCGGCCAGGCGGTGACGCGGGTGCCGTTCTTCTTGCCGCCGCGCTCGAAGGGCGCGGAGGTGAGGGGTTCGATCACGTCGCCGTCGGCGAAGACCAGGTTGTGGACGCCATTGCCATCGTCCGTCTTGCGCCAGACGGTGATTTCCAGGCGCTTCGAGAGCGCATTGGTGACCGAGACGCCGACGCCGTGCAGGCCGCCGGAGAAGGCGTAGGCGCCGCCCGAACCCTTGTCGAACTTGCCGCCGGCGTGCAGGCGCGTGAACACGATTTCGACCGTGGACACGCCTTCTTCCGGGTGGATGCCGACCGGGATGCCGCGGCCGTCGTCCTCGACGGTGACGGAACCGTCGACATTCAGCGTCACGCCGATGTTGTTGCAGTAGCCGCCCAGTGCCTCGTCCGAGGCGTTGTCGATGACTTCCTGGATGATGTGCAGCGGGTTTTCGGTCCGGGTGTACATGCCCGGACGCTGCTTCACGGGCTCGAGTCCCTTGAGGACGCGGATGGATGATTCGCTGTAATCGGGTGCGGGTTTTTTGGTTGCCATACTGATCAGTGTTTTTCGAAAGCCTGCGTATTCTACTTGCCAGCGCTATCTTGTCGGAAGGAAAAAGCAGGAAGGGCGTAACGGATTGTTCTTGTCAACGTTTTGAAACGTGACTAGATTGGTACGCAAGCTTGCTACGCCAGGCGGCCCCGAGAAACCGATGAGCGGAAGGCGTTGATTGAGATAGATACTGTACATGCATACAGTAATTATCGCAAGACTTGCCATCTTACCGCAGTCTGCGGCGCAACAGGGTCGGGGCCGTCCACGAAGCACGCAAGGAATGGATCATCATGCATGCCCAAAAAACACCGACCGCCGTACGCCTGCTCGGATTTGCCCCAGACGTCGCCGCGCACCTGGTCACGCTGCTCGCCGGAGCGCCGCGCTCGGGACCGTTGTACGCATGCCTGCATGAGGACAGCCTGCAGGAACCCGACATCGTCCTTGTCGACGGCACCAACGCCGGGGCGCTGGCCTGGTTCGAGGGCATGCGCTGCGCGCCGCCCGCGCTGGTGATCGGTGGCCAGGGCCACGCCGGTGTGGACCACCTGCCCCATCCCGTCGAAGCCGAGCAAGTGTACGCCTGCATGGGGAAATTGCTGGCCGAACGGCGGCGCGCGCTGGCGCTGCTGAGCGCCCGCGGCGAGCCGCTGCTGGCCGAACGGCGTCGCCGTCCGCGTCTCGGGCCGGACGCCGGCTGCGCGGACGGACGCCGCCCGCCGCGCGACGGCAAAGTGCTGATCGTCGACAAGGGCGGCGCCTTCCGCGACCATCTGGCCGGCCTGGTGGGCAATGGCCGGCTGTCGATTGCCTGGACCGACAGCGCGTCGATGGCGGTGCGCCTGTGCGACGAGACGCCGGTCTCGGTGGCGATGATCAACACCGCCGCTCCCGGCATCGATCCTTACGGTTTGAGCCGCGCGATCAAGGCCCAGGGAGGGGCGGGGCGCACGGCCGTGGTGCTGCTGGTCGGTAAAACCTTCAGTTATGACAGCACGCTCGCGCACGGAGCAGGCGTGCGTGGGCTGCTCGACAAGCCGGTGGGGGACCGCAGCCTGGTGGCGATGTTGCAGAGGTTGACCTCACTTCCCGGGTTGCCCGGTTCAGCCATGTGACTTTGTTACAACTCCGAATCGTGCGCGGCAATGGCAGGGCTATATTGGGCCCATGGCAGACGAACAAGCAAAGCCACGCGACGAGCCGTCCGGCGCGCCGCTGGACAACCGGCTTGACCCTCCGCAGCGCGTTCCCGACCGCCGCGCGGCGAACGGCGCGCCGCGCTACCAGCGTCCGGACGACACGCCGTTCGCGCTGGCCGGCCGCGTCCTGCGCGCGCGCTGGCGCGCGCTGCGCGACCGCTTCAGCCGCGACTTCATGCGCCGTACCCTGCGCATCGGCGTCTCGGCGCGCATCTTCCATCCCGAACCGGGTGCCACCGGCCTGCGCAGCAAGAATTTGCAGTACCTGGAAGAGTCGATCGCCCAGTGGGTGATGTCGCGCGACGTACTGGTGTTCATGATTCCGACGGTCAACACCAACGGCCTGCTCCATCCCAGCAACATCACCCTGCGCCATTACGCGCGCCACCTCGATGGCCTGGTGCTGCAGGGCGGGGCGGATGTGTCTCCGCAGACCTATTCCGAGTCGCCCACGCGCCCCGAATGGAGCGGCGACCGTGCGCGCGATTTGTATGAACTCGAACTGTTGCATGAATTCGTCGAAGCCGGCAAACCGGTGCTGGGCGTCTGCCGCGGCTGCCAGCTGATCAATGTGGCTTTCGGCGGGACCCTGTACCAGGACGTGGCGACGAATGTACCCGCTGCGCTGGCGCACGTGCACACCGACTACGACGCGCGCCGCCACGCGATCGAATTCCCGCCGGGCTCGTCGCTCGGGCGCATGTTTCCGAATGCGGGGCGTCCGATCGTCAATTCGATCCACCACCAGGCCGTCAAGGAACCCGGGCGCGATATCCGGATCGAGGCGATGTCGTATCCGGACGGGATCGTCGAGGCGATCCGCTACGAGAAGGCCGATTTCGTGATGGGGCTGCAGTGGCATCCGGAGTTTCACCGGGCGGGCGGGACGGATTTGCTCGATTGCACGCCGGTGCTGGATGAATTTTTACGGGCGGCAAGGGAGACGCGCTTGTAGGTGGTGGTTCGGTCGTTGCGTAAGCTTGCATCGTCGCCGCTGCTCGCATGGTGAAAACGCGTGGGCATGCCCACCCTACGGTGCACGGCGGTCCCAGGTGTTATTACGCGGCCGTTGCGTAACGTAGGGTGGGCATGCCCACGCGTATCGCACGGTCGATCAATCGAAAACACGGAAAGCTACCTCCGCCGAAACCTTCTCTCCCCGCGAAACCAGTTGATCGCCGCATGCACCATCCCCTCGACGCTCCCTTGCTGCTCATACTGCTGGCGCAGCAGCAACGCATCGTTGCCATGCACAGCCGCGGCCGCCAGGTGGTGCAAGCCCTCGATGCTCCCGAGCTTCTCCGCATACGGCGCCATCTTCGCCAGCGTCGCCAGGATATCCTCGCGCAGCGACATCGTCTGGTAGGTCTTCGGATGTGTGATCGCCCCCTCCAGCCCGAAGCGGCAGGCCTGGAAGCGGTTGTAGTTATAGACGAGGTAATCGTCCTCGACCGGCGGTGCCTCGTGCCGCTCCAGCAGATAGCTGCACAGCGCCTGCAAATACGCCGCCAGCGCCGCCGCCCGCTCAACGGTCAGCGGTGTATCGCACACGCGCAGCTCGATCGTGCCGTACTCGGGCTTGGGCCGCATGTCCCAGTAAAAATCCTTCATGCTCTTGATGATGCCGGTACGCTCCATCTTCGCGTAATAGGCGAACTCGAACTCGCTCCATTCCAGCATGAAGGGCGCGCGCCCGCTCATCGGAAAGGCGAACACGGAATTCAGGCGCGCCGAACCGAAATGGCTGTCGTGACCCTGCACGAAGGGAGACGAACTCGACAGGGCAATGAAGTGCGGGATGTAGCGGTTCAACGAATGCAGCAGGAACATGGCGTCGTCGCCATTGCCGCAACCGATGTGCACGTGCTGGCCAAACACGGTGAATTGCTTGGCCAGGTAGCCGTACAGCGACGATAAATGCTCGAAGCGGGCCTTCGGGAAAATCTTCTGCTCCGACCAGTGCTGGAAAGGATGGGTGCCGCCGCCGGCAATCCCGATATTCAGGATGTCGCCGGCCGCGACCAGGGTGTCGCGGATCTCCTGCAATTGCGCCAGCATCGCAGGATAGTTTGACTGCACGCTCGAATTAATCTCGATCATGCTCTCGGTGATTTCCGGCGTCACGTTGCCCGGAAAGGGTTTGCGGGCCAGCAGGTGCAGCAGGTCGGGGCTGGCTGCCGTCAGGTCGAAGTCGGACAGGCTGACCAGCTGCAATTCGAGTTCGACACCGAAGGTCAGCGGCGTCGACTGGGTAAACGGTTCAAGCGGCATGCCGGGCCTCCGGCTGGGGCGTCGGCACCTCGCGTGCCCAGATGAGGGCGCGCTGGATGATGATCGGGCCGAACACTTCCAGCAGCATCGTCACCGCCGCCACCGAACGCAGTTCCTCGACCACATGCACGCCCGCCAGGCGCGCGTGTTCCAGCAGCATGATCACGAACACCGACAGCGGGGCGAGGGCCACGCCCGCCAGCATCCCCTTGCGCCAGGATATGCCCGACAAATGGGCAAAGGCCATCACGCCGACGGTCTTGGTGAGCAGGCGCGCCAGCACGATCACCACCGCGAGCAGGCTGCCGGCGGCGACCTTCTGCCAGTCGAGCGTCGAGGCGGCGAACACGAACAGCAATACGGTCAGCAATTCTCCCAGCGCCCCGAAGCCGCGCTGGGCCTGGCTGTAGGCGACGCGCCGATGGCGTGCGGCCAGCCCGAAGGCCAGCGTGGAGACCACCGGCGACAACCCGCCCGCATACGACAGGGCGACGAGCAAAATCACGGCCAGCGCAAAGGCGACGGTCGCATCCTGTCTCGGGTTGCCAATTGCGCGCAGCAGCGCCGGCACCGCAAGGCCGAACACGGCGCCGGTGAGGATCGACACGGCCAGCAACACCAAACTGTTCCAGATGGCGTCGCCCAGGTCTTCGAAGGTACGGAAGAGCCAGAAACCGACGACGACATTGAACGCGAACACGGCCAGCACGCAGTTTTGCGCGGTCAGGTGCAGCACCCGTTCCGTCACCTGGCCCGAACTGCGCTGCTCGTTGATCACGCGCACCACGGTGGCGGGGGAGGTCGCCATCGACAGCGAGGCCAGCATCAGCGCGGTCAGTTGCGGCGTGCCGAAGGCGGCGGCGATCAGGTAGACGGCGATGAAGGTGGCCAGCGACTCAACCAGGCCGCTGATGCCGATCCAGGGATTCGCGTGCAGCCAGCGCAGGTTGATGCGGTAGCCGAGCTCGAACAGGATCAGGCCGAAGGCGACATCGGCCAGCATCGATACCGCGCCGATGTCGGGCAGCGGCAGGATGCCGAGCTGCGGGCTGCCCAGCGCGAAGCCGGCCAGGCCGTAAAAACTGATGCGCGGCAAGCCCGTCCAGCGCTGCCCGAATTCCCCGGCGATCCACGCGATGGCGATCGCGATGGGCCACGCGAGGCTGGTCAGGATCGGCAACAGGTCGGGCATGCTGGCTCCTCGGGGAAACACATCGGCAGCCCAACGCGGGCCCGGCTGGTCTTTGGCCGATTTTACAAGACAAACAGGGAGGGTACTGCGGGCGAGCACTGCACACGATTGGACCGCTATTTTGCGGAAGAGTTCGTTGTCAGCGCCGCGCCGGCTGGCTAGAATGGCGGGCGGTTGGCCGGCACGGCCGCCGTTCGTGGCCAGACGGCCTTTTCGATTCCCCATTCGTCGCTCCCCGACGCGCCATCATGTCCCAGCCGCTTCCCCGACAACCGCAGCCACCGCGCGCGCCCATCCGCCTCACCGCCCAGGTGCTGACCTGTGTCGTCTTTTCCCTGATCGCACTGCTGGTCATTTTTGTCGCCCAAAAAGAACCCTTGTCGGTGTTCCGCGGTCCGATGGCGTTTGGCGAGCAATTGCTGTACGGCCTGGGACTGTCGGCCCTGGCGGCGGTGGCCTCTTACCTCAGTTTCCGGATGACTGCGCGGTCGGAAGCGACGCGCAACACGATTACCGCCTATGGCCGGCTCGATTTGTCGGGATTGAATCCGATCTGGATCAGCCTGGCTGCGGCGATCGGCGAAGAACTGCTGTTCCGCGCGGCGCTGCAGCCGTGGCTGGGCGTGTGGATCACCTCGATAGTCTTCCTGCTGACGCATACGCCGGTGTACCAGTTCCGTCGCTTGAACACGGCGACGCTGGTGCAGGCGGTGGGGGTGTTCGGCGCCAGCGTGGCGCTGGGCTTCATTTACCAGTATGTGGGGCTGCTGGCGGCGATGATGGTGCACACGGCGCTCGACGTGGTGGGCTTGTATGTGGTGCGCAATGCGTTGCCGGGAGTGCGCTGAGACGATGCGTTTGATCGGGCGGTGATCCGCGTGGGCGGAGCCCACCCTACGGACGGCGCTGATCCGTAGGGTCGGCATGCCCACGCGGACCTGTGCGCGGCCTGCGGCGGGGCGATGAACGAAACGTTTGCATTGTGCCGGCGGCGTTCGATGATCGGCCGGTTACGATGTTTTTAACGTTTGCGGGCGATGTTTCACCGCCGCGTGCAATTGGAAACGTGCGTAACGCGTGGGCATGCCCACCCTACGTTACGCCACCGCCGCCAGCTTTCGGTGACGGCCCACGCGGACCTGTGCGCGGCCTGCGGCGGGGCGATGAACGAAACGTTTGCATTGTGCCGGCGGCGTTCGATGATCGGCCGGTTACGATGTTTTTAACGTTTGCGGGCGATGTTTCACCGCCGCGTGCAATTGGAAACGTGCGTAACGCGTGGGCATGCCCACCCTACGTTACGCCACCGCCGCCAGCTTTCGGTGACGGCCCACGCGGACCTGTGCACGGCCTGCGGCGGGGCGATGAACGAAACGTTTGCATTGTGCCGGCGGCGTTCGATGATCGGCCGGTTACGATGTTTTTAACGTTTGCGGGCGATGTTTCACCGCCGCGTGCAATTGGAAACGTGCGTAACGCGTGGGCATGACCACCCTACGTTACGCCACCGCCGCCAGCTTTCGGTGACGGCCCATGTGATCCGTAGGGTGGGCATGCCCACGCGTGACGCGTGCATGACCCGCGGCGTCTTTATTTACTCAACAAACGCATCGCCCGCTCCAACCCCTCGAGCGTCACCGGGAACATCCGGTTGTTCATGATCTGGCGAATCACCGCGATCGACTGCCGGTACTGCCACAAATGCTCCGGCTCCGGATTCAGCCAGGCGAATTTCGGGAAGGCCTTGCAAAAGCGCGCCAGCCATTCGGCGCCGGCTTCTTCGTTGTTGTACTCGACCGAGCCGCCCGGCGCCAGCACCTCGTAGGGGCTCATGGTGGCGTCGCCGACGAAAATGACGCGCGTGTCGGCCGGGTATTTGCGCAGCACGTCCCAGGTATCAAAACGCTCGGCGTGGCGGCGGCGGTTGTTCTTCCACAGGTAGTCATACACGCAGTTGTGGAAATAGTAGAACTCCATGTTCTTGAATTCGCTCTTCGCTGCCGAGAACAGCTCCTCGGTGCGCTCGATGTGGTCGTCCATCGTGCCGCCGACGTCGAGCAGCATCACCACCTTGATCCGGTTCTTGCGCTCGGGCTGCATGCGGATGTCGAGATAGCCGGCATTGCTGGCCGTCGCCCGCACCGTCTCGTCGAGCGCGAATTCCTCCGCCGCGCCAGTACGGGCGAAGCGGCGCAGGCGGCGCAAGGCCACCTTGATGTTGCGCGTGCCCAGTTCGCGCTCGTCGTCGTAATCCTTGTACGAGCGCTGGTCCCACACCTTGACCGCCGTGCGATTGCGGCCGGCGCCGCCGATGCGTACGCCTTCGGGATTGGTACCGCCATGGCCGAAGGGCGAGGTGCCGCCGGTGCCGATCCATTTGCTGCCGCCTTCGTGGCGTTCCTTCTGTTCCTTCAGCAGTTCGTTCAGGCGGTCCATCAGCTTGTCGTAGCCGAATTTTTCCAGTGCCGCCTTCTGCTCGGGCGTCAGTTCGCGCTCCATGCGCTTGATCAGCCAGTCGAGCGGGATCTCGCCCCTGGCCGTGTCGAACACCGCCTCGATGCCCTTGAAGTAGGCGCCAAAAGCGCGGTCGAATTTGTCGAAGTGGGCCTCGTCCTTCACCATCACCAGGCGCGCGAGATAATAAAATTCGTCGAGCGAGGGCGCGATGACGCTCTTTTCCAGGGCCTCCAGCAGGGTCAGGAATTCCTTGATCGAGACCGGGACTTTGGCGTTACGCAGCGCGAAGAAAAAATCGATCAGCATGTTGATTAAGTAGCGTGCCGCGTCAGTTGATAGTGCAGGTGGCTCTTCACCTCGAACCACTCGCCGCGCACGATGCTGTACATGACCGTGTCGCGCACGGTGCCGTCGCGGCGCAGGGCATGATGGCGGATCGTGCCATCCTTTTTCGCGCCGAGGCGTTCGATCGCCCGCTGCGAGGCGAGGTTGAAATTATCGGTGCGAAAACCAACCACCGCGCAGCCGAGCGTGTCGAAGGCGTGCGACAGCAGGAGCAGCTTGCAGCTGGTGTTGACATGACTACGCTGGACGCTTTTCGCATACCAGGTGTAGCCGATCTCGACCCGGTCCACGGCCGGCAGGATGTCGTGATAACTGGTCGTGCCGATCACGGCGCCGCTCGAGGAATCGACCACCGCAAACGGGATGCGGTCTGGCGTTTCGAGCGCCGTATGCACGTACGCCTGGGTGCGGTGCGGTTCCGGCACCGAGGTCACGCGCAGGTTCCACAATTGACCGTCGGCGGCGGCCAGGCGCAGGCCGTCGACGTGTGCGAGGGTGAGCGGTTCCAGGCGCACGCCGTTGAATTCGAGCGCGGTCGGCTCGACGTGGATCATCGGTTCATCCTCGACATGCTGAGCAGGCGCTCGAACAGGTGCACGTCCTGCTCGTTCTTCAGCAGGGCGCCGTGCAGCGGCGGCACGACCGCCTTGTTGTCCTTGCTGTGCAGCGCTTCGGCCGGGATGTCCTCGGCCATCAGGAGTTTCAGCCAGTCGAGGAATTCGGACGTGGACGGCTTCTTCTTGATGCCGGGGATGTCGCGCACCGCATAAAAGCTCTCGAGGGCGGCGGCGAGCAGTTCCCGCTTCAGCCGCGGATAGTGGACCTGCACGATGTCGGCCATCGTCTCGCGGTCCGGGAATTTGATGTAGTGGAAGAAGCAGCGGCGCAGGAAAGCGTCCGGCAGTTCCTTCTCGTTGTTCGAGGTGATGATCACCAGCGGCCGGTGCTTGGCGACGACCATCTCGCGCGTCTCGTAGACGTAGAACTCCATGCGGTCGAGTTCACGCAATAAATCGTTGGGGAATTCGATGTCGGCCTTGTCGATCTCGTCGATCAGCAGCACCACGGGTTCCGGCGCCGTAAAGGCTTGCCACAGCACGCCCTTGACGATGTAGTTGTGGATGTCGCGCACGCGCTCGTCGCCAAGCTGCGAATCGCGCAGGCGCGAGACGGCGTCGTATTCGTACAGGCCCTGCTGGGCCTTGGTGGTCGACTTGACGTGCCACTGCAGCAGCGGCATGTCGAGCGCGGCGGCCACTTCCTCGGCCAGCATGGTCTTGCCGGTGCCGGGCTCGCCCTTGATCAGCAGGGGACGCTGCAGCGTCAGGGCGGCATTCACGGCCAGCTTCAGGTCGTCGGTGGCGACATAGCTTTCGGTGCCTTCGAAACGGGGATGGGCTTGCATACGCGTCAATGGAAAGAGGATAAATTTCGAGTATATGCCAGAACGTCAAGGCTGGCTGAGGGGGCACACGACGTTGGTAGACTGCAATCTTTTGTTGGGCTAGAATCAACAGCTTGGTACTTGTTTTTGCGGTAGCGGTATTCGATTAAAAATTTTGCGATTCCCACCATGAAAAAACTTTTGGCAGTACTTGCGCTGGCCGCCGTGACGTCCACTGCACTGGCAGCGGACGTCGTCGGCAACCCGAAGGCAGCGCCGAACAAGATCGAGATGTGCATCGGTTGCCACGGCATTCCCGGCTATAAAGCCAGCTTCCCCGAGGTCTACCGGGTGCCGATGATCGGCGGCCAGTCGGCCAAATACATCGAATCCGCGCTGCACGGCTACAAGAAGGGCGACCGCAAGCATCCGTCGATGCAGGGCATCGCCGCCAGCCTGTCCGACCAGGACATCGCCGACGTCGCCGCCTATTATTCGCAGCAGAACGCCCAGAGCCGCAAGTAAGGACCACGCCATGAAAAAACTGATCATCGCGCTGGCCCTCGGCGCCCTCTCGTTCACCGCCGCCTCTTCCGCCTTTGCCGCCGACGGCAAGCGCGGCGAAGAGCTGACGAAGAAGTATAATTGCGCCTCCTGCCACGGCGCCGATTTCAGCAAGCCGATCGACCCGAGCTATCCGAAGCTGGCCGGCCAGCACGCCGACTACATCGCGCACGCGCTGTCGGCCTATAAACGCGGCGGCGACAAGGCGAACGGCCGCAGCAACCCGATCATGGCCGGCTTTGCGAAGCCGCTGTCGGACCAGGACATGGCCGACATCGCCGCTTACCTTTCGGGGCTGCCGTCGCAGCTCGTGGTCAGCAAATAAGCACCCAGTAGGCACCCGGTAAGCGCATGCCGGGCAGCGACCAGCATTCGGATCCCCCTGATCCCGCCTTGATGGCCGGTTCCGGGGGATTTTATTTTTTCGGCGCCTCCACGCGCTTCCATCTGGAGTTTGATTTTGCAGTCCGTCTCGCCCGCCTACCTGAAAACCAACCTGCTCAGCGGCCTGACCGTCGCGCTGGCGCTGGTTCCCGAAGCGATCGCCTTTGCGCTGGTCGCCCACGTTTCTCCGCTGACCGGCCTGTACGCCGCCGTGCTGGTCTCCTTCATCACCTCCGCTTTCGGCGGGCGGCCAGGCATGATCTCGGGCGCGGCCGGCGCGCTGGCCGTGGTGATGGTGGCGCTGGTGGTCGAACACGGCGCCCAATACCTGTTCGCGGCGATCGTGCTGATGGGCGTGTGGCAGATGCTGTTCGCGCTAGCCCGGCTCGGTAAATTCATCCGCATGGTGCCGTACCCGGTGATGCTCGGCTTCGTCAACGGCCTCGCACTGGTGATTTTTATTGCCCAGTTCGGACATTTCAAAGTGGGCGGGCCGGGCGGCGCTCCGCAGTGGATGGCGGGCGCGCAGCTGTTCACGATGCTCGGCCTGGTCGCCGCGACCATGGCCGTCATCTACATCACGCCGCGCATCACGAAAGCGGTGCCGGCGACCCTGGTCGGTATCCTGGTCGTCACTATCGGCGCGGCGCTGCTCGGCATTGAATCGAAGACCGTGGGCGACCTCGGCTCGATCAGCGGCGGCCTGCCGTCGTTCGCCGTGCCGAACGTGCCGTTCAAGCTCGAGACCTTGCGCATCGTGTTGCCGTATTCGCTGGTGCTGGCCGGCGTCGGCCTGATCGAGTCGCTGCTGACCCTGACCCTGGTCGACGAGATCACCGGGACGCGCGGCCAGCCGAACCGCGAATGCATGGCGCAGGGCGCGGCGAATGTCGTCACGGCGCTGTTCGGCGGCATGGGCGGCTGCGCGATGATCGGGCAGAGCATGATCAACGTGAACAACGGCGCCTACGGCCGCCTGTCGGGCATCGCGGCATCAACGTTCCTGCTCTCGTTCATCCTGTTCGGCTCTCACTGGATCGAACGGATTCCGCTGGCGGCGCTGATCGGCGTGATGTTCGTCGTTTGCGAAAAGACCTTCGAATGGGGCAGCTTGCGCATGATCGGCAAGGTGCCGCGCGCCGATACGCTGGTGGTCGTGCTGGTGGCGGCGATCACCCTGGTCTTCGATCTCGCCCTGGCCGTGCTGGCCGGCGTGATCGTCTCGGCGCTGGTGTTCGCCTGGCAGCATGCGAAGCAGATCGGCGTGAAGACGGGCGTCGATGCCCGGGGCTGGAAAGTCTACGAACTCGAAGGCACCCTGTTCTTCGCCTCGATCGCGAATTTCAGCGAGCTGTTCGCGCCCAAGGACGACCCGCAGGACGTGGTGGTCGAGTTCCGGCGTGCGCGCGTGGTGGACCATTCCGCGATCCAGGCGATCGACGCGCTGGCCGAGCGCTACCGGGCGTTGGGCAAGCGCCTGCACCTGCGCCACCTGAGCCCGGATTGCCGCGAATTGCTCGGCAGGGCGCAGGACATGATCGAGGTGAATGTGCTGGAAGACCCGGGTTACCGCGTGGCCGACGATCAGTTGGGGTGACCCCACGGTCGAGCATGCGTTCCGCAGTTCGTAGGGTGGGTTCTGCCCACGCGGTACTGCGCATGCATGATCGAAATGCGGCACGCTCTGCGGTGTGCAAGAGTACGGCCGCGTGGGCGAAGCCCACCCTGCGAACTGCGTAAAAATGATGCAAAAAAGCGGCCTTGGCCGCTCTTTTTGTATCGTTATGCAGCGTTTGATTAACGCGTCGCGCGCCGCCGCACGCATTCGATATACGCGTCCGTATCGGGCGGCACGCCGCCGCGCTGCGACTTCCAGATCATCTCGCCCAGGCACTCCATGATCTCGTGGTGGGCGTCGTGCTCGCCGATGCGGCTGACCAGCAAATCGTGCGCGGCCTTGATGCCGCGCGGCTGGTCGATCGAGACCTGCTCGGCGATCGACAGGTGCATCGACAGGTGTAAAAACGGGTTCGCCTCGCCACCCTCGACCGAATAGTCGCGCGCGACGGCTGCGTCGGCGTCCATCAGGGCGTCGTGGTATTCGGGATGCTGGACGATCCAGTCGGCGGCGATGGCGTCCATCGGCGTCAGGATTTCGCCGGCGCGCTGCTTGCGCCAGGCGTCGCAGAAGAAGCGGCGCACGTCGTGCGAGGAGGGAGTAAACATGGGGAAGGTCGAAACGTTGGCGTGGCCGCCATTGTAGCGCGCGCCGGCCCGGTTCGTGCCAGACCCGCGCGCGCTCGACCCGCCGGGCGCTCAATCCCCGGCCGGGTTCGGCGCCGTTGCGCCGGTGCTTGCCGGGGGCAGGGGGCAAGCCGACTTGCGTTGCGGGATCAGGGCCTGGACGCGCTCCTGGTTGCCATGCGCCTGGTACCACTCCATCATCGCAAACACGGACTGGCAGCTGCGCCCCCTGGCCTGGGCCGCGTCGGCGCCGGCCTGCTTCAGCAGCGCTTCTTCCGTGATCTTGCCGAGGTAGAAGTCGGCAATCGGTCCGGGCCAGGCATTGTCTTCGTTGCGCGCGAAATTGGCTGCAAGTTCGGTCTTCGCCAGGTCAGGCTGCTTGCTGCGCACGCGGGCGAGGTAGAGCCACAGGGCCGCCGTGCGGTTCGAGGGCAGCTTGTCGAGCGCGCTGCGCAGGCGCGCGGCGCCGTCTTCAGGAAAACCTTTGCGCAGCAGTTCGTGTCCGGTGGCGATGTTCGCCTGCGGGTTGCCGCCGCGCGCCGCCTTCTCGAGCCAGCTGGCGCCCAGCGTCCGGTCCTGTGCGACGCCGCGGCCCATGTTGTACATCTGGCTCAGCGCCATTTGCGCATCGCTGTTGCCGGCCTCGGCCTCCTGCTGGATCCATGGTTCGAGCCCGCGCCGCTGGCCGAAGGGCTCGCCGCCTACATAGGACAAATAAAGCTTTTTCTGGCTCATGGCGAACAGCACGCGGTGGGCGCGCAGGAAGTCGGCGCCGAGCAGGACGTCGATGCCGATGTCCGAGTCGAGCACGCCGATTTCGGCATTCTTGACGGTTTCCTCGCCGATCTGGAAGCTGTCCAGGGTCGTGCTCCAGCGCGCCACGCGGTCGGCCCCGATGCCCACGATGTCGGTCAGGCGCGTCACGCCGGGCGCATCGAGCTTCAGGCCGGCACGCTTGGCCGCGCTCATGCGGATGAGGGTCGTGGAGGCGCCGCTATCGATCATCGCCTCCATTTTCTGGCCGTTGACCAGGACCGTGAAATGCGGATTCGGGCTGCGGGCGCGGCTCGCCTCGAACGGGATTTCGATTGCCGCCGGATCCCAGTAGGCGAGGAAGCGGTCGCCGCAGTTCGAAGGGCGGAAGAAGCGCAGCTCCTTCGTCGCCAGCGACAGTTCCATGTCGGTTTGCAGCAGGAAGGTCGCGCCGATGATGGCGTCGAACTGGGGCTGGCTGCCGAAGTCGCCCAGCACCCGCATCCAGGTGCGTCCGCTTTTCGCCGGACCGGCCGACAACTCGTCGACGCGCGCCTGGTAGACGGTCGCGGAGCCGCCGACGCCGCGCGTGTAACGCCCGGTGCCGCTGATGGCCAGCTTGCGCCGCTCGGTGCCGGTCGTGGTCAGGGCCGTGTCGGAGGCGCCGGTATCGACCAGCATGGTGGCCGGACTGCCGTTGATGCTGCCTTCGGTGGTCACGGCCAGGCTCATGCCCGTGTAATGGAGCGGCAGGGTCGCCACCTTGGTGTAGTGGCAGGCCGGCGCCTCGGTTTGGGCCTGGGCCGCCGGGAGCAGGGCGCTGCAAAAGGCCAACGCGAGGAGAGATTTTGTCGGGTTCATCCGACGATTCTAGCG
Source organism: Telluria sp. AIW5 (assembly GCF_056680575.1). Taxonomy (NCBI): domain Bacteria; kingdom Pseudomonadati; phylum Pseudomonadota; class Betaproteobacteria; order Burkholderiales; family Oxalobacteraceae; genus Telluria; species Telluria sp. AIW5. The sequence continues at coordinate 1,534,847 of NZ_CM155289.1, forward strand.
GGAAATTTTACTATTTCGCAATCGAAATAATTGTCCTAGTCACAATTGTTACTTTGCCGTGCCCAGACGAAAAAAAGCAGGCGCCACCACCGGAGTGGCGGGCCTGCTTTTTTCGGCTGGGCCGACGGTCTACTCGTCCGGCGACAGCAGGAGCTGCGGTTCGACGGCGGCCAGCGGCGCCTTGGCCGCCGGCTTGGCCGGACCCGCGCTGCCGGTGCCCGTATTGCGGGGCTGGCGCAGGTAGCGCGCGCTGTGGCGCCGCTCGCCATGTCCGCCGGGGCGCGGACTGGAGAGGAAGCGCGACAGCTCTTGCAATGCGCGCTGGTAGACATCGCGCTTGAACTCGATGACCACGTCCAGCGGCACCCAGTAATCGTGCCAGCGCCAGGCGTCGAACTCCGGATGGTCGGTCAGGCGCAAATTCACGTCGTTGTCGCGCGCAACCATGCGCAACAGGAACCAGATCTGCTTCTGGCCGCGGTAGTGGCCGCGGATCTCGCGCTTGATGAAATGGTCCGGCACCTCATAGCGCAGCCAGTCGCGGGTGCGTCCCACGATCCTGACATGCTCCTGGCGCAAACCGATTTCCTCCTCGAGCTCGCGGTACATCGCCTGTTCCGGCGTCTCGCCGTATTTGATACCCCCTTGCGGAAACTGCCACGAGTGCTCGCGCACCCGCTTGCCCCACCACACCTCGTTATTGGCGTTAAGCAGGATGATGCCGACGTTGGGGCGGAACCCTTCCCGATCGAGCATAAGACACCTCGAAACTTTCTGCCGGCTTTTGTGTCTCTTACATTTTTACCTACAAATCCACGCGCCAGCTTCCCTCGTGTACGACGAAAACGGCGGACGCTGCGTGTTCCGGACCCATTTGTACAAAGATTGGACGCATCAGCCAGCTAATCCTTTAAAATTAGGTCGATTATAACTCTCTCTTTTTAAAAAGAATTCATCGATATGCGCGCCTCACGATTTTTTATTTCTACGCTTAAAGAAGCGCCGTCCGACGCCGAGATCGTCAGCCACCAGCTCATGATGCGTGCCGGGATGATCAAGCGCCTGGGTTCCGGTATTTACACGTACATGCCGACCGGCCTGCGCGTGATCCGCAAGGTCGAGGCCATCATCCGTGAAGAAATGAACAAGTCGGGCGCCCTCGAACTCTTGATGCCGCTCGTGCAGCCGGCCGAGCTGTGGCAGGAAACGGGCCGCTGGGACAAGATGGGTCCTGAACTCATGCGGGTCAAGGACCGTCACGGCCGCGAGTACGCCATCCAGCCAACGTCCGAAGAAGTCATTACCGACGTCGTGCGCAGCGAAATCAAATCCTACCGCCAGCTGCCGCTGAATTTCTATCACATCCAGACCAAGTTCCGCGACGAGCGCCGTCCGCGCTTCGGCCTGATGCGCGGCCGCGAGTTCACGATGAAGGATGCCTATTCCTTCGACCGCGACCTCGAGGGCATGCAGAAGTCCTACCAGGTCATGTTCGACGCCTATGTCCGTATTTTCAACCGCTTTGGTTTGAAGTTCCGCGCCGTGGCAGCCGACAACGGCGCCATCGGCGGCACCGGCTCGCACGAATTCCACGTCATCGCCTCCACCGGTGAAGACGCGCTCGTGTACTGCCCGGACTCGGACTTCGCAGCCAATATGGAAGCGGCCGAGGCGCTGGCGATCGGCGAGCGCGCTGCACCGGCCGAGGAAATGAAGAAGGTTCCAACCCCGGGCAAGACCAAGTGCGAAACCGTGGCCGAATTGCTCGGCCTGCAACTGGCGCAGACGGTGAAAACCATCGCGCTGACGGTCGAGAGCGAAGTCGAAGGCAAGGTCGCCAAGCAGTATTTCATGCTGCTGCTGCGCGGTGACCATGAGCTCAACGAAGTCAAGGTCGGCAAGCTTGCCGGCCTGGCGAACCACCGCTTCTCGACCGAAGCCGAAATCCAGGAAGTCTACGGCACCGTGCCGGGCTACCTGGGTCCGGTGTCGCCGAAACTGCCGGTAACCATCGTTGCCGACCGCACGGTGGCCAACATGAGCGACTTCGTCTGTGGCGCGAATGAAGTGGATGCCCACCTGACGGGTGTGAACTGGGGCCGCGACCTGCCGGAGCCGATCGTCGCCGACCTGCGCAACGTGGTCGAAGGCGACGCGTCGCCGGACGGCAAGGGCGTGCTCGCCATCGAGCGCGGCATCGAAGTGGGCCACGTGTTCCAGCTCGGTACCGCGTACTCCGAGAAGATGGGCGCTACTTTTCTGGACGAAAACGGCAAGCCGGCGCCGCTGCAGATGGGTTGCTACGGCATCGGCGTGACCCGCATCCTGGGCGCGGCCATCGAGCAGAATTTCGACGACAAGGGCATCGTCTGGCCGGACGCGCTGGCGCCGTTCCAGCTCGTGCTGTGCCCGATGGGCATGGACCGCAGCGAGATGGTCAAGGAACAGGTCGAAAAGCTGTACGCCGAGCTGGAAGCGGCCGGCGTCGACGTCATCGTCGACGACCGCGGCCTGCGTCCGGGCGCGATGTTCGCCGACTGGGAACTGATCGGCGTGCCGCACCGCGTCGTCATCGGCGAGCGCGGCCTCAAGGAAGGCAAGCTGGAATACCAGGGCCGCCGCGACTCCGAAGCCACGGCGGTGCCGGTGGCGGAGATGGTCGGCTTCATCAAGGGCAAGCTGGGCCAGTGATGGTGCAGGGTTTCCACAGCCGGGCGCTGTCCTGGCTGGGCAGCCTGCTGTTCGCGGCTTGTATCGCCGCGGGCGGGAGCGCGCATGCCGGCAACCAGAAGGAAGAGGAGATGGCGGACGCCGTGCGCCTGGCGCTGTCGAACGCCATCGCCGACACCCGCCCGCCGAAACCCGCTTTCCGCGACGAGGCGGCGCGGGTGCGCTACCAGCAGTGGTTTACCGAAATGTCGTCGCGCCTCAAAAGGCGCCTGCCCGACGAGCAGTCGCGCACCGAATTCCTCGAGTCGGCCTGGTACGAAGCGACCCGCGCCGGGCTCGACCCGGGCCTGGTGCTGGGCCTGATCCAGGTCGAATCGGCCTACCGCAAGTACGCGGTGTCGATCGCCGGCGCCCGCGGCTACATGCAGGTGATGCCGTTCTGGACCAAGGTGATCGGCGACAACGACCGCCGCAAACTCTTCCACATGCAGACGAATTTGCGCTATGGCTGCTCGATCCTGCGCATGTACATCGATATGGAACGCGGCAATTTGTACCTGGCGCTGGGGCGCTACAACGGCAGCCGGGGCCAGCCGCAGTATCCGAATGCGGTGCTGGCGGCGTGGAAGAAGTGGGAGTTCAATCCGGTATCCGTGGCATCGCGGTAGAAAAAGCCGGGGTCAGGTCTGACATTCAGACACGGCCTCAACAATATCAGGCCGCGTAAGGCAGAGGTCGTGTCCGAATGTCAGACCTGACCCCAGCCCTCCCTACGCGTCAACAACTCCGCAACATATCAACATCGCCACACGCCTTGTTTGCGGTGTAGACTTCCCGCTTTCCCGCTACGAATCCCATCATGCGAATGAACACCCTCGCCGCCGCGTGCCTGCTGGCGGCGCTCGCCGGCTGCGCCTCGACCGGCCCGGCCGCCGTCAATCCGCGCCCAGCCATCGCCGGCCAGGCGAAAAACGTCATCTTCTTCCTCGGCGACGGCATGGGCATCAACACGCTCACCGCCGCGCGCATCTACGCCGTCGGCGAAGACGGCGAGCTGACGATCGACACGCTGCCCGAATCGGCCTTCGTCAAAACCTTCTCGAACGACGCGCAAGTGACCGACAGCGCCGCCTCGATGTCGGCCTACATGACCGGCGTAAAGCAGAACAACGGCGTGATCTCGATGTCGACCGACACCCGGGCTATCGCGCCGACCGTCGACGGCAAGCGCACCGTCAGCCGTTGCAACAATGGACACGCGGTGCCGACCCTGGCCGAACTGGCCAAAGCGCGCGGCATGGCCGCCGGCGTCGTCACCACCACCAGCGTCACCGACGCGACGCCCGCCGCCACCTATGCCCACGCCTGCCACCGCAAGCTGGAACAGGACATCGCCGCCGCGCTGGTGCCGGGCGGCGCCGGCTACAACGCGGCCCTCGGCAAGAGCGGCCTCGATCTCGTCTTCGGCGGCGGCGCCCAGCAGTTCGCGCCCGTGGAGGCGGGCGGCAAGCGCGCAGACGGACGCAATCTGCTTGGCGAACTGCAGGGCAAGGGGTGGCGCCTTGCCTCGAACACGGCGCAGCTGCAGGCGCTGGCGCCGAACGCGCAGCCGGTCATCGGCCTGTTCGCCCCGAACCACTTCGCCTTTGAGGCCGCGCGCGATCCGGTGCAGCAGCCGCTGCTTTCCGAGATGACGTCGAAAGCGATCGACATCCTGGCGAACAACCCGAACGGCTTCTTCCTGGTGGTCGAGGGCGGCCTGATCGACCACGCGCTGCACGCGACGCTTGCCAAGCGCGCGCTGCAGGAGACGGTGAGCTATAACGCCGCCATCAAGACCGCGCTCGACAAGATGAACAAGCTCGACCCAGGCCTGAAGAACACCCTGATCGTCGCCACCGCCGACCACGACCACACCCTGCTCATCAACGGTTACTCGCCGCGCACCGGCAAGACGACGCCGGCCAATCCCGGCGTGCTGGGCCTGGTGCGCAGCCTCCCGGACGGAAAAGTCCGCCTCGACAAGGATGGCGCCCCGTTCACGATCCTCGGTTTCGGCACCGGCGAACACCGCGTGCAGGGCGGCCGCAAGGATGTGCAACTCACCGACGCCATCGCAGCCAGCGACGACTACCACCAGGAAGCCGTGGTGCGCACGAAGCCGGGCAGCGAGACCCATGGCGGCGCCGACGTCTACCTCGGCGCGGCCGGTGCCAACGCCGAGCTGTTTCGCGGGACGATCGACAACACCCGCGTGTTCGACCTGATCAAGAACGCGGCGGGCCTGTGAGCCCAGCCGCCAGAAAGCATCCGATGACCAGAACGCTCCTTTCCACGCTGCTGCTGGCAGCCTGCTGCGGTTTCAATGCCCAGGCCGCACCGCCTGTCGCCAGACCGCAAGCGAAGAACATCATCTTCTTCCTCGGCGACGGCATGGGTCCGACCACGATCACTGCCGCGCGCATCTTCAAGGAGGGCGAAGACGGCCTCCTGAACTTCGAGCGCCTGGACCGCACGGCGCGCATCAAGACCTATTCGGCGGACGCGCAGGTGACCGACAGCGCGCCCTCGATGGGCGCCTACATGACCGGCGTGAAGATCAACAACGACGTCATTTCGATGAAGGACGCGAAACCGGTCGCAGCGGGCAAGGACGCGCACGGCAACGCATCCATCGACCGCTGCGGCGCGAACAACGGCAGTTCGCCGATGACGATCCTGGAACTGGCCAAGGCGGCCGGCAAGGCGGTCGGCGCCGTCACCACCACGGAGCTCACGCATGCCACGCCGGCATCGACCTTCTCGCACGTCTGCGACCGCGACATGGCTTACAGCATCGCGCAGCAAATCACGCCCGGCGGCGCGGGCTACAACGCGCGCCTGAAAGACGGCGTCGACGTGCTGATGGGAGGAGGGCGCAACCACTTCACGCCGTTTGACGCCAGGCGCAATCCGAAGGGCCGCGGCGACGGGCGCGACCTGGTCGAGGAATTCGGGCAGCACGGTTATTTTGTGGCGAACACGCGCGCGGACATGGCCTCGAGCCGGCCTGGACAAAAATTCCTCGGCCTGTACAGCGCCGAGAGCCATCTCGATTACGCCTCGAAGCGCCGTCCGGAGCAGCCGACGCTGGCCGAGATGACGGCCAAGTCGATCGAGCTGCTATCAAGCAATCCGAACGGCTTCTTCCTGATGGTCGAAGGCGGCAAGATCGACCACGCGCTGCACGAGACGAATGCGCGCAATGCATTAATCGAAACGGTCGCGTTCGACGAGGCGATCCAGACGGCCCTGGACCGCATGCGCGCCATCGATCCCGGCCTGGACAACACGCTGATCGTCGTCACCGCCGACCACGACCACACGATGGTCCTGAGCGGCTACCCGAAGCGCGGCAATCCGGTACTCGACATCGTGCGCGGCTACGCCACCGGCGAGCCGACCCGCGACGCGGACGGCAAAACCTTCACGACGCTCATGTTCGGCAACGGCCCGAACCGGCCCGACGTACGCGCCGACGTCGACAGCGCCACGGCCCTGGCGCCGGACTACCACCAGGAGGCGGGCGTGCGCTGGCCGGCCGAATCGCATGGCGGCGGCGACGTCAAGCTGTACGCCGCAGGGGCGGGCTCGGCGCCGTTCCGGGGGACGATGGAGAACACCCACGTGTTCGACCTGATGAAGGCGGCGGCGGGGCTGTGATTACCCGTAGGGTGGGCGCCCCGCGCCCACGCGGACGTGTGCGTCGCGTTACCGCTTGGTCGTGGAGGTAAATCGGAAATTGGTGAACACGTATTCGCGGCGTATCCGCGATGCCGCCGGTTCGAGATGGAATAGCGCAAACACAATGCCGAGTTCCGCGTGGGCACGGAGTGCCTTTCGTGGCCCGGCCCACCCTACAACCCCAAAAACAAAAAGCCCCGGTCTCGCGAACGGGGCTTTTTAATATCCGGCCAAACGGCCAGGTATTCTTATTTCAGGTGATTCGAAATGAGTTTGGTCATTTCGAACATCGAGACCTGTTCCTTGCCACCGAAGACGGCTTTCAGCTTGTCGTCGGCGTTGATCATCTGGCGGTTGTCTGCAGCTTGCAGGTCCGCTTTCTTGATGTATTCCCAGACTTTCTTGGTCACTTCGGTGCGTGGCAGCGGCTTGTTGCCGACCACTGCAGCCAGTTCGGCCGACGGCGTCAGTTCTTTCATGAACGCGGCGTTTGGCTTGCGTGCGGCGGCCGGCTTCTTGGCTGCTGCCGCTTTCGGTGCTGCTTCCTTCGCAGGAGCTGCGGCCTTCTTCGCTGCAGGCTTGGCCGCGGCGGCCGGCTTGGCGGCTGCCTTCTTTGCAGGCGCTGCTGGGGATTTCTTGGCTGTTGCCATCTTCGAGCCTCCTAATATGAGAAATTGCGCAATACATCGCACGGCTTATATTGGTGGCCTTTTACTGTTCCTGCAAGTCTTTTTCACCATTTTTTCACTCTGATAAGCCCAAAAAACAGGGTTTATTCGCAACTCGTCCTCATAGAGTGAAAAACGGCCGAAAAACGCATGAAAAAACGCCGCGCGGGCGAGATGCCGGCGCGGCGTTTCAAGGGGACAAAAGGGTCCGGAAAAGCGCTTAACGCATCCCGCCCGGCATCATGCCCTTCATGCCGCGCATCATTTTCATGAGGCCGCCGCCCTTCAGCTTTTTCATCATCGTCTGCATCTGGTCGTACTGCGTCAGCATGCGATTGACTTCCTGCACCTGCACGCCGGCGCCCGCGGCGATGCGGCGCTTGCGGTTGGCCTTGATCAGTTCAGGCTTGGCGCGCTCGAGCGGCGTCATCGAATCGATGATGCCGCACATGCGCCTGACCTGCTTCTCGGCCTGGTCCATGTTGGCGCCGGCCGCGGCCTGCTGGAACTGCGCCGGCAGCTTGTCGAGCAGGCCCGACATGCCGCCCATCTTCTTCATCTGCGTCAGCTGCGACTTGAAATCGTTCATGTCGAAGCGGCCGCCGACCTTGATCTTGTTGGCGAGATCGTTGGCCGCCTTTTCGTCGACGCCTTTGCGGGCTTCTTCGACCAGCGCCAGGATGTCGCCCATGCCCAGCACGCGGCTGGCCATGCGGGTCGGGTCGAAGGCTTCGAGGCCGTCCAGCTTTTCCGACACGCCGGCGAACTTGATCGGCTTACCGGTCACGTGGCGCACCGACAGGGCTGCGCCGCCGCGCGAATCGCCATCGAGCTTGGTCAGCACGATACCGGTCAGGGGCAGCGCGTCATTGAAGGCCTTGGCCGTGTTGATCGCATCCTGGCCGAGCATGGCGTCGACCACGAACAGGGTCTCGATCGGTTTCACGGCGCCGTGGACGGCGGCGATTTCCTGCATCATCGCTTCGTCGATACCGAGGCGGCCGGCGGTGTCGATGATCAGGACGTCGTGGTAGTGCTTCTTCGCCCAGTCCAGCGCGTTGAGCGCGATGTCGACCGGCTTGTCGGTGGACGTCGACGGGAAGAAGTCGGCGCCGACCTGTTTCGTCACCGATTCGAGCTGGGCGATTGCGGCTGGACGGTAGACGTCGGCCGAGACGGTCAGCACCTTTTTCTTTTTCTGTTCCTTCAGGTACTTGGCGAGCTTGCCGACGGTCGTGGTTTTACCCACACCCTGCAGGCCGGCCATCAGGATGATCGCGGGCGGCTGCTGCGCGAACGAGAGCTGGCTCGCTTCCGGGCCAAGGTCGGCGCCCATCAGGGCGGCCAGCTCGCGCTGCACCACGCCGACCAGGGCCTGGCCCGGGCTGAGCGAGGCGATGACTTCTTCGCCCAGCGCTTTTTCCTTGACCTTGGCGATGAATTCGCGCACCGCCGGCAGCGCCACGTCGGCCTCGAGCAGGGCCAGGCGCACTTCGCGCAGCATCTCGGCGGTGTTCGCCTCGGTCAGGCGGGCCTCGCCGCGCATCGTCTTGACGACCTTGGCAAGGCGTTGGGTAAGGTTATCTAGCATGTTCTACCTGACTATATATAGAGGGGACGGTATTTCCGAAGCCGCCATTTTACCCCGCGCCCAGCTCGTCCGCCCGCCAATGCCGCCTACGCACCACGAATTTTTGGCCGGCCGCATCTTGTTCCGCATCAAAAGCCGAGCTTGCTTTATCTGACACATTCTGTGTTTGCGGACTGTCCTTTCCTTTCGGCATCGTTCTGGAGGCAAAAGATGGGGCCGCAGCGGCAGCCACTGCCGTTTTTCGACGCAGATAAGGGAGAAATGCATGAGGAACCTATTCAGTAAAACCCTGGTCGCATTGGCCATGCTGGGCACGGCGCAGGCGCAGGCGCAGGATGCTGTCGTGCGGCTCGGGAACATCAAGCTGGCGCATTTCGGCGCCGTCTCGTACATCAAGGAGATCGCGCCGAAATGCGGCATCAAGGTCGAGGAAAAAGTCTTCGCCAAGGGACTCGATGTGATGCAGGCGATCATCGCCGGCGAACTCGATGTCGGCGCCACCGCCTCGGAAGCGGCCATCTCCGGACGCGCCGGCGGCGCCCCGATCTTCGTCGTCGCCGGTTTCGCGACCGGCGGCGCGCGCCTGGTGGCGCTGCCGGGCCTGAACATCACGAGCGTCGCCCAGCTGAGAGGCAAGCTGGTCGGCGTCACGCGTGGGGCGATCCAGGAAGTGCTGCTCATGGCCGAACTGCAGAAACACAAGCTCAGTTCCAGCACCGACCCCGGCAAGGACGTGCAGCTGGTCTTCCTCTCCTACGCGGACCTGAACGCGGCGCTGATCGGCAAGCAGGTCGACGCCATGATGCAATCCGAACCGCAGGCCTCGCAGGCGATCAACAAGGGTTTCGGCGTGGAGGTGCTGAAACCCTACGACACCCCGATCGGCTCGCCCGTGCGCACCATGGTCATGACCGAACAGTTTCATAACGGGCGGCGCCCGCTGGCGGAGAAATTCATGCGCTGCTTCGTCCAGGCGACCAAGGCCTTCATCGACGACAAGGCGCTGGCCTCGAAATACGTGCGCGACACGATCTTCAAGGGCCAGATCAGCGTCGACGATTTCGAGGATGCGATCGGCAATGCGCCGTATTCGTATGACATCACGGCCGAGCACATCCAGGTCACCACCGACACCATGGCCAGGACCGGCGTCGGGCGCATGCGCCAGCCGCCGGTGGCGCGCGACTGGGTGCGCACGGACATGCTGGCGGCAGCGAAGAAAAGCCTGAACGTCAACTGAGCGGAGCCGACATGGAAAAACGAAACTGGCGCGAACTCACAGTCGGCATGGTGGTGCCGCTGCTGGCGCTCGCAGTCTGGCAGTGGGTGGCGAGCGCCGGCCTGGTCAACCCGCAGGTGCTGCCGGCGCCGCTTGCCGTCGGGCGCAAATGGGTCGAATACCTGCTGCCATTGCAGCCCTTCGCCGCGCATGCGGGCGGGGGCTGGTGGTCGTGGGCCCGCCTCTCATGGTTATTCTCGGGCGAGCTGGTCGTCGATACGCTCACCAGCCTGTACCGGGTGGTGGTGGGCTTTGCCATCGGCGCCGGGCTGGCGCTGCCGCTCGGTCTCGCGATGGGTGCGAGCCGCCTCGTGTATGCGTGGATGAATCCCCTGGTGCAGATCCTGCGCCCGATTCCGCCGATCGCCTACATCCCGCTGGCGATCCTGTGGTTCGGCCTGGGCAACCCGCCGGCCGTGTTCCTGATCGCGCTGGGCGCCTTTTTCCCGGTGCTGATGAACACGATCGCCGGCGTGCGCCAGGTCGACGGCATTTATTTGCGCGCCGCGCGCAGCCTGGGTGCCGGCCGCGGCACCATGTTCGTGCGCGTGATCCTGCCGGCCGCCGTGCCCTACATCCTGTCGGGCGTGCGGATCGGGATCGGCACCGCCTTCATCGTCGTCATCGTCTCCGAGATGATCGCGGTGAACAACGGCCTGGGTTTCCGCATCCTGGAAGCGCGCGAGTATTTTTGGTCCGACAAGATCATCGCCGGCATGATCACCATCGGCATGCTGGGTCTCGCCATCGACATCGGCGTGAATCGCCTGAACAACTACCTGCTGCGCTGGCACCGGGGACTGGAGCATTGACATGACAAAGACACCGATGGATTCGCACATCCGCATCGACGGCGTGAGCAAGGTATTCGCCAGCGGCAGGCGGCAGGTGGTGGCGCTGCAGGACATCGACCTCGCGATCCCGCGCGGCCAGTTCACCTGCCTGCTCGGGCCTTCCGGCTGCGGCAAGTCGACCCTGCTCAACGCGGTGGCCGGCTTTTCGAATCCGACCGGCGGCAGCATCACGGTCGACGGTACGCCGGTCACGGCGCCGGGACCCGAGCGTGGCATGGTATTCCAGGAGTACGCGCTGTTCCCCTGGATGACGGTCGAGAAGAACATCGGCTTCGGCCTCGAGATCAGGAGAACGCCGAAGGCGCAGGTCGCCGCCACCGTCGAAGGGCTGTTGACCATGCTGTCGTTGACGGAGTTTCGCACGCGTTATCCGAAAGACCTGTCCGGCGGCATGCGCCAGCGCGTGGCGATCGCGCGCGTGCTGGCGCTCGATTCGCCGATCATGCTGATGGACGAGCCTTTTGGCGCGCTCGACGCGCTGACCCGGCGCAACCTGCAGGACGAGCTGCTGCGCATCTGGACGGAGACGAAGAAGACGATCCTGTTCGTCACCCACAGCATCGAGGAAGCCATTTACCTGGCCGACCGTATCGTCGTGATGACCTACCGGCCAGGCACGGTCAAGCGCGACATCCTCGTCGACCTGCCGCGCCTGCGCGACCCGGCCGCGCCCGCGTTCAACGACCTGAAACGCGCACTCGGCCAGCTCGTCATGGAAGAGCAGCAGCGCCACCATATCGACGAGCGGCGCATGGCAGTGGTCGACTAGCCGCGCCGGACGCTTCCCTCCCAGGCGGGGCGGGGCAGGGGCGGCGACTGGCACGCGCCGATGGTGTAGACTTCGCGCTATGCATAACACCCTTTTTCTCGCCGCGGCCTTGCTGTACGCGGCCTGCGCCCTGCTGGCCTCGAGCCGGGGTGCTGTCATTTCCGGCGTCACCGCGCTGGCCTGGGCGGTGCACGGGGCGGCACTGTGGAACGACGCCTTCGCGCCGGGCGGCCTGCGCATCGGTTTTGCCATCATGCTCTCGGCCGCGCTGTGGGTGTCGGTGGCCGCCTACTGGTTCGAGAACCGCAATTTCGCCCTCGACGGCCTGCGCCGCCTGGTGATGCCCTGCGCCTGCGCGGTCGCCTTGCTGCCGATGGTGTTCCCGGGCGAGATCATGTCGCTGCAAAACCAGTCGAGCGCCTTCGGCTGGCATGTGGCGGTCGCCGTGCTGGCCTACAGTACGCTCACCATTGCCGCCTTCCACGCCGTCCTGATGGCGCTGCAGGAAACGCGCCTGCATGCGCGCGCGCTGCCGGCCGGCGGCTGGCTCGGCGGCGCGCTCGACCAGCTCCCCGCCTTGCTGACCATGGAAAAGCTGCTGTTTCGCCTGATCTGGATCGGCTTCGTGCTGCTCAGCCTGACCGTGCTGTCGGGCGTCGTGTTTTCGGAACAGCTGTTCGGGCGCGCGCTGCGCTGGGACCATAAAAATATCTTCGCGCTGCTGTCCTGGCTGCTGTTCGCGGCGCTGCTGGCCGGACGCCGCTGGCGCGGCTGGCGCGGCAAGACCGCGCTGCGGTTCACGCTGGCGGGGTTTGCCACGCTGGCGCTGGCCTATGTCGGCAGCCGCTTCGTGCTCGAAGTCGTGCTGCACCGGGGGATCGCATGAGCCGCCTCGTCTTCTGGGTCGGCCTGATCGTGCTGATCTTCTTCGCGCTGCGTGCCAAGCTGCGCGCCGCCGCCCGCAACCACCAGGTGCACGTGCCGCCGCAACGGCCCGAAGCGGCGCCGCCCGCCGTGATCGAAAACATGACCAGCTGCGCGCAGTGCGGCCTTCACTTCCCGGCATCGGAAGCGCTGCATGCCGACGGGCGCGATTACTGCAGCCCGGCCCATCTTCCTGCAGTGCGGCGCTAGACCTTGAAGACCGGCTGGCAGGTGTTGTCGACGCAGTCGCGCGCGACCTTCTGGCGCTCGCTGCAGGCGCTGACCGTCACGCGCATCGTGATCGCGCTGGTGCTGATTCTCTACCTGGCGCTCGACGTCCGGGACGGCGGCGCCCGCGCCACGCCCGGGTACGCGCCCGCCTGCTTCTTCTACCTGGCCGCCGCCGTCTGCTTCGGCGCGCTGACGCTGTTCTGGCGGCGCCGTTTCGCGGTCCAGCTTGCGAGCCAGATCGCCGTCGACCTGGCCGTGATCTCGCTGCTGTACCTGGCCGCCGGCGGCGTGCGCAGCGGCCTGGGCATCCTCTATTTGTTCCCCCTGGCGGGCGCCGCGATCCTGGCGCCGCTGGTGCCGGCCCTGTTCTCGGCCGCGCTGGCGACCCTGTTTGTCCTGGTCGAGGCAGCCTGGCAGCTGGTCACGCACGACGGCGAGCCGGCGCTGCGGCAGGCCGGGATGTACGGCATCGCCTTTTTCGCCGTGGTCTGGGTGCTCAACCGGCTGGCGGCGCGCCTGATCGGCCAGGAAGAGCTGGCGGCCCAGCGCGGCGTCGACCTGCAGGTGCAGCAGGCGATCAACGAGATCGTGATCGCCGACGTCGGCGACGGCGTGCTGGTGGTCGGGACCGACGGGCGCATCCACACGGCCAACCCGGCGGCGCGGCGCATGCTCGGCATGGAGGCGGCGGCCGGCCTGCAGCTCGACGACTTGCCGGGACTGGAACCCGTGGCGCATGCGTTCGCAAGCTGGATCGGCGCGGTCGCCTCGCCGGCGCTGGCCGCGGTCGAACCGGTGCCGAGCGAAGCGGGGCCGGACGGGGCGTATGTCATCCTGAAACCCTACCAGGAGGTGGCGGTGGGGGAGGTGGGCCTGCGCGCGCGGCGCGACCAGCCGGCCCACCTGAAACTGCGCTTTGCCACTGTCGCGCCCGGGGGCGGCGCGCCGGCGCGCAGCGTGATCTTCCTGCAGGACGTCAGCGCCATCGAAAACCAGGCGCAGCAACTGAAACTGGCCTCGATGGGCCGCCTGACGGCCAGCATCGCGCACGAGGTACGCAACCCCCTGTCGGCGATCGGCCACGCTACCGCCTTGCTGGCCGAAGACCTGCACGGCAAGGCCGAGGTACGGCTGCTGAAAATCATCGGCGACAATGTGACGCGCGTGAACCGCATGGTCGAGGACATCCTGCAGCTCTCGCGCAAGGCCCAGCCCTATGCCGAGCCGATCCAGCTGGCGCCGTTCCTGCTGGAGCTGAAGAACGAGTTCTGCGAAACCCAGGGCCTGCCGGACGAGATGCTGTGGCTGGGCGGCGCCGGTGCGATCGAGGTGCGCTTCGACGCGCTGCACCTGCGTGAAGTGCTGGTCAATTTGCTCGGCAACGCGATCCGCTACGCCAGCCGCAAACCGGCCAGCATCCGCATCTGGCCCGAATTGGATGCCTTCGGCACGCTGGAACTGCATGTGCAGGACGACGGCCCCGGCATCACCTCCGAAGTGCGCGCCCACCTGTTCGAACCGTTTTACACGACCTCGAGCAAGGGCACCGGCCTGGGCCTGTACCTGGCGCGCGAGCTTTGCCTGAACAATGGTGCGAAACTCGATTACGAGTCGCGTTTCGACACGGCGGCGCTCGGCCCGCGCAAGGCCAGCGGCCGTTTCGTCATCACCTTCGCCCAGGAGAGAAATATATGAATTCAACCCGGATTTCGCCCCGCATCCTGGTCGTCGACGATGAAGCCGACCTGCGCGAACTGCTCGAGATCACGCTCCTCAAAATGGGCCTGGACGTCGACTGCGCGGCGACCTTGCGCGAAGCGCGGCGCCTGGTCGAGGACAACGCTTACGCCCTGGTGCTGACCGACATGCGCCTGCCCGACGGGCTCGGGCTGGAACTGGTGCGCGAAGTGTCCAGTACGTCGAAAACGCCGATCGCCGTGATCACGGCTTTCGGCAGCGCCGAGAACGCGGTGGTGGCGCTGAAGGCGGGCGCTTTCGACTATGTGTCGAAACCGGTGGTGCTGGATGAACTGCGCGTCATGGTGCGCTCGGCGCTGAAGTTATCGGATGCCGGCGCTGGCGCTGGCGCTGGACAGGGCGAGGGCGTGGGGGAGGGCAGCGGCTCGCGCCTGATCGGCAATTCGCAGGCGATGCAGTCGCTGCGCGCCCAGATTGCGCGCCTGGCGCGCTCGATGGCGCCGATCGCGATCACCGGCGAATCCGGCGCGGGCAAGGAACTGGCCGCACGCGAGATCCACGTCCAGAGTTCGCGCGCCGCAAAACCGTTTGTCGCCGTGAACTGCGGCGCGATCCCGGAAAACCTGATGGAGTCCGAGTTCTTCGGCCACCGCAAGGGCGCGTTTACCGGAGCGGCGGAGGAGCGCGACGGCTTCTTCCAGGCGGCCAGCGGCGGCACCCTGATGTTGGATGAGGTGGCGGATTTGCCGCTGGCGATGCAAGTGAAACTGCTGCGCGCGATCCAGGAGCGGCGCGTGCGCAAGATCGGCGCGACGGCCGAGGAACCGGTGGACGTGCGCATCATCAGCGCCACCCACAAGGACCTGGCGAAATGCGTCGAGACCGGGGTGTTTCGCCAGGACTTGTTTTATCGCCTGAACGTGATCGAGCTGGCCCTGCCGCCGCTGCGCGAAAGGCTCGACGATTTACCCGTGCTGGCGAACGCCATCCTCGCGCGCCTGGCCGGGCCAGGCGCCGCCAGTGCCTCGCTCGGGCCTGGCGTGCTCGATGCCCTGCGTGCGTATTCCTTCCCCGGCAATGTGCGCGAACTGGAGAACGTGCTGGAACGGGCGCTTGCCTTTGCCAACGATGGCGTGATCCAGGTGGAGGATTTGTCGCTCAAGGCCGCGCGCGTGCTTGATGCCGTGCGTGTGGAGCCGCTGCCGGCCGCCGCCACGGTTCCGGTCGCAGCGCCCCCCGCGCCCGTTCCGGCGGCGCCGCCCGTTGCCGAGGAGGCGCCGGGCGTCGGTCCGGCTACCCTGCCGGGCAACCTGCCTGCCTATCTTGAACAGGTCGAGCGCGATATCATTCAGCGCGCCCTTCAGCAGACCCAGTTCAACCGCACCAGGACCGCCAGCCTGCTCGGCATCAGCGTGCGTCAGTTGCGCTACCAGATGCAAAAACTCGATATCCAGGCTCCGGAGAATTAATCAATGCCCAAACGTTTGCGTTACGCCGCCCTGGCGATTGCCCTCATCGCCGCACTCATGTGGATGAAGCACGAGCACGATGCCGACGCCTGCCGGGACAATGGCGGTCGCTGGGACGGCGCGGCGAATTCCTGTGTGCCGGCCGCGCCGGCGGCGGGTAGCCACTCGGGGTAATCGCCCCACCGGCCGAGGCCGGACTTTGTGTCATCGCAAGCGTCGACCTGTCAAAAATTGTTGCCTTTTCGCCAGTGCAAAATGCAGCACGCTGCACTGTGTTTGGGCAGCGCCCGGAGCCGCTGAACAAGCTTTGAGCAGAAGGTTAGTGCTCACTTACCGGCGATGGCGCATTCGAGGTCCAACGCTGCGATGTCAAGCGTTGAGGGCATAAAAAACACCCGAATTTGAAAATTTAATCACTTGCGGCTTGCGCCGGCCAAGTACTACAATTAGTCCATTGTCAAACTACGGCACTAGATCTAGTGGTAGCAGGCTCAAGTGTTCAAGACCCAGTGTGTAGCACGGGCAACAACAGCCCGGTTGTTTCATATTTGTTTCAAGCAATTTAATCCATTCGGCAGCAACGTTGTCCAGCCTGGCCATGCCCGCTGGCCGAGCTTCGTTTTGCTTGGTATTTTTGCGCATTTTTTAATCAATCAATTGGCTGCCCGCCCGCGCGGGTGATCGTTCAACATTAGGCGGCAGCCTGACTGCCCTTCCTGGAGGCCCCATGCAGACTTCACAAGACATTTCCATCCACCCGCAAGCGGCACCAGGAACGGCTGCCGGCCTTAGTGGCACAAATAGCGCCGCCGACCTCGCCGCCCGCGCGGATTACCGCATCCTGCGCCGCAACGGCGCCGTCGTCCCGTTCGAGCCGAACAAGATCTCGGTCGCGATGACCAAGGCCTTCCTGGCGGTCGCCGGCGGCCAGGGCGCGGTCTCGGCCCGCATCCGCGAGCTGGTGGAAGCGCTGACCAACAACGTGGTCGCCGCCCTGATGCGCCGCCAGCCGAACGGCGGCACCTTCCACATCGAAGATGTGCAGGACCAGGTGGAACTGTCCTTGATGCGCTCGGGCGAACACGATGTCGCGCGCGCTTATGTCCTGTACCGCGCCAAGCAGATGGAAGAGCGCCGCGCCGCCAAGGAAGCCTCGGGCGCCCAGCACGTGGCCGCACCGCAGATCCACGTGGTCGACAACGGCCAGCGCCTGCCGCTCGACGTCAATGACGTGCACACCCTGGTGAACGCCGCCTGCGCCGGCCTGGAGAAGCACGTCGACGCCGATGCGATCGTCGCCGAGACCCTGCGCAACCTGTACGACGGCGTGCCGGTCGAAGAGCTGCACAAGTCCGCCATCCTGGCCGCGCGCGCGCTGATGGAAACCGATCCGGCCTACAGCCAGGTCACGGCCCGCATCCTGCTGCACACGATCCGCAAGGAAGTCTTCGGCAAGGAAGTCCCGCAAGCCAAGGCTGCCGCCGAATACATCACTTATTTCCCGCAATACATCGCCAAGGGCATCGCCAACGAACTGCTCGACGAAGAGCTGGGCAAGTATGACCTCGAGCGCCTGGCCAAAGCCCTGGTGGCCGACCGTGACCTGCAATTCGGCTACATCGGCCTGCAGACCCTGTACGACCGCTACTTCCTGCACGTGCGCGAAACGCGCATCGAGATGCCGCAGGCCTTCTACATGCGCGTCGCCATGGGCCTGGCCCTGCGCGAAGCGGACCGCGAAGAGCGCGCGATCGAGTTCTACAACCTGCTGTCGAGCTTTGACTTCATGAGCTCCACGCCAACCCTGTTCAACTCGGGCACCCGCCGCTCGCAGCTGTCGTCGTGCTATCTCACCACCGTCGGCGACGACCTGGAAGGCATCTACGACGCGATCAAGGAAAACGCGCTGCTGTCGAAGTTCGCCGGCGGCCTCGGTAACGACTGGACCCCGGTGCGTGCGCTCGGCTCGCGCATCAAGGGCACCAACGGCAAGTCGCAGGGCGTCGTCCCGTTCCTGAAAGTGGTCAACGACACGGCTGTCGCCGTGAACCAGGGCGGCAAGCGCAAGGGCGCGGTCTGCGCCTACCTGGAAACCTGGCACATGGACATCGAGGAATTCCTCGACCTGCGCAAGAACACCGGCGACGACCGCCGCCGCACCCACGACATGAACACGGCGAACTGGATTCCCGACCTGTTCATGAAGCGCGTGATGGAAAAGGGCTACTGGACCCTGTTCACCCCGAGCGAGACGCCGGACCTGCACGACCTGGTCGGCAAAGCTTTTGAAACCGCCTACACGGCGTACGAAGCCAAGGCCGAGCGCGGCGAAATGCTGGTCTTCAAAAAGATCGAAGCGCTCGACCTGTGGCGCAAGATGCTGTCGATGCTGTTCGAAACCGGCCACCCATGGATCACCTTCAAGGATCCGTGCAACATCCGTTCGCCGCAGCAGCACATCGGCGTCGTGCACTCGTCGAACCTGTGCACCGAGATCACCCTGAACACCAGCGCCGACGAAATCGCGGTCTGCAACCTGGGTTCGATCAACATGCCGCAGCACATGAAGGGCGATGGTCTCGATCACGTGAAACTGCAGAAGACGATCCGCACCGCGATGCGCATGCTCGACAACGTCATCGATATCAACTACTACGCCGTCGAAAAGGCGCGTAACTCGAACCTGCGCCACCGCCCGGTCGGCATGGGCATCATGGGCCACCAGGACTGCCTGCACATGATGCGCGTGCCGTTCGCCTCGGATAAAGCGGTGGAATTCGCCGACCGTTCGATGGAAGCCGTCTGCTACTTCGCCTACCTGGCCTCGACCGAGCTGGCCGAAGAACGCGGCCGTTACGAGTCGTACGCCGGTTCGCTGTGGGACCGCGGCATCCTGCCGCAGGACTCGATCAAGCTGCTGGCGGAAGAGCGCGGCGGCTACCTCGAGCAGGACACGAGCGAGTCGATGGACTGGAGCCTGGTGCGCAACCGCATCAAGCAGTTCGGCATGCGTAACTCGAACTGCGTGGCGATCGCCCCGACCGCGACGATCTCGAACATCATCGGCGTGTCGGCCTGCATCGAGCCGACCTTCCAGAACCTGTACGTGAAGTCGAACCTGTCGGGCGAATTCACCGAGATCAACGGCTACCTGGTGCGCGACCTGAAGGCACGCGACCTGTGGGACGAAGTCATGATCGCCGACCTGAAGTATTTCGACGGTTCGCTCAGCAAGATCGACCGCGTGCCGCAAGACCTGCGCGACATCTATGCCACCGCCTTCGAAGTCGAGCCGAAGTGGCTGGTCGAGCAGGCATCGCGCCGCCAGAAGTGGATCGACCAGGCCCAGTCGCTGAACATCTACATGGCCGGCGCCTCGGGCAAGAAGCTGGACGAGACCTACAAGCTGGCGTGGTTGCGCGGCCTGAAGACGACCTATTACCTGCGCACCATCGCGGCGACGCACATGGAGAAGTCGACCACCCGCACCGGCGCGCTGAACGCGGTGCCGGTCTCGGGCGGCCTGGTGGGGAATGCGGCGCCGGCAGCCGCTTCTTCTACTCCTTCGGCAGCGCCTGCGGCCGCTGAAGAAGCGGACGGCGCGGCGTGTTACCTGCGTCCGGGCGATGCCGGTTTCGACGAGTGCGAAGCCTGCCAATAATCGGGTAACCGAGTTTAAGCATTGAAATGCACGCCCGGCCTTCGCGCCGGGCGCTGCGTCACAGAATAAAGAAGAGGAACTATCATGCTGTCATGGGACGATGAACCAAGCACCGCGCCAGTCGCGAACCCGGCGCTGTCCGCAGGTAACCCTGCAGGGAATCCCGCAGGTAATCCTGAAAGCGCCCCTGTCGCCGAGGTCGCCAAGCGCGTGAATGCCGACGACAAGCGCATCATCAACGGCAAGACCGACGTCAACCAGCTGGTGCCTTTCAAATACAAGTGGGCCTGGGACAAATACCTGGCCGGCTGCGCGAACCACTGGATGCCGCAGGAAGTGAACATGCAGCGCGATATCGAGCTGTGGAAGAGCCCGAACGGCCTGTCGGAAGACGAGCGTCGTCTGGTCAAGCGCAACCTGGGCTTCTTCGTGACGGCCGACTCGCTGGCCGCGAACAACATCGTGCTGGGCACCTACCGCCACATCACGGCGCCGGAATGCCGCCAGTACCTGCTGCGCCAGGCCTTCGAAGAGGCGATCCACACCCACGCCTACCAGTACATCGTCGAGTCGCTGGGCCTGGATGAAAAAGAGATCTTCAACGCCTACAACGAGATCGCGTCGATCCACGACAAGGACCAGTTCCTGATCCCCCACATTAACGTTCTGACCGATCCTGACTTCAAGACCGGCACCCTGGAAAACGACCAGACGCTGCTCAAATCGATCATCGTCTTCGCCTGCCTGATGGAAGGCCTGTTCTTCTACGTCGGCTTCACGCAAATCCTGGCGCTGGGCCGCCAGAACAAGATGACCGGCGCCGCCGAGCAGTACCAGTACATCCTGCGCGACGAATCGATGCACGTGAACTTCGGCATCGACCTGATCAACACGATCAAGATGGAAAACCCGCTGCTGTGGACCCCGGCCTTCCGCGAGGAGCTGAAAGCCCTGTTCCTGGAAGCCGTGGAACTCGAATACCGCTACGCCGAAGACACCATGCCGCGCGGCGTGCTGGGCCTGAACGCGACCATGTTCAAGGGCTACCTGCGCTTCATCGCGAACCGCCGCGCCGTGCAGATCGGCCTCGATCCGCTGTTCCCGGCCGAAGAGAATCCATTCCCATGGATGAGCGAGATGATCGATTTGAAGAAGGAACGTAACTTCTTCGAGACGCGCGTGACGGAGTACCAGACCGGTGGCGCCTTGAACTGGGATTGATTCAGAGCTGCTCTATATAGATGTCGAAAGCCCGATGAGAAATCATCGGGCTTTTTTTATTCGCCTGCCGTTCATGCGCGCGCCGACCGCATGCGCGAACCCGTTGGGACATATGCGGCTGCGCGTGGTCAAAGCAGATAGCGGGAAGCGTATGACGGCGGATCGACATCGCGTCGCACCGCACCGTTCGTCCGAATTCTCGACGGGCAGGCTGAATATGAAAGAGCGATCGCGCGCTCGGTGCGTCGCTGCCTGAACGACCGTTTGAGGCGAACGAAAATCGAAGCGCGCCTGATGCAATCAGGGCCGCTTTGAAATGGAGGCGAGGCGGATTGCGATTTCGTTCCCGCAGCGGCTTTGTTGTAGTCGTCACCAGGGAGCGAATTTACTTGTGTGCGGGTTGCGCACTGACAAGGTTTTCGTGTACTTTACGTGATTGAATTTGTCAAAACGTGAACATGGATTTTTTCGCATGCTCGCGGGCAAACAAAACCGATCGAATAAGGGAGCCGCGACAGGCTTCGCAAGCGCAGGAAATCAAGCGTAGCGAGCAAGTTCGAGGCTTTCGTAATGGGACGCTGATTCAAGCCAGCATGCACATAAGCGTACAGAAAAGAACAAGCCGCACTGCCTGATCGTTTTCAGGCAAGGCGGCTTTTTCTTTTCGTGCTCGCAAGGGCAGCGATGTGAAAGCGCAGCTGGAGTAATGGGTGAGTGTCCCGACGTCGTTGGCTGAAGCGCTGCAATTGTGAGGAGTTGCAGCAGTTCAGCTGGTGCCGGATTCATTGGCAGTAACCAAAACGGTTTATGCCGATGAATAACCCGCCTGCCATCCGGACGGACGGGTTTCAACCTTGTAGCGTATTTTCTCATCGCACATTAGGAGAACGAAATGGCAACAGCCGCTAAGAAAACAGCAGCAAAACCGGCAGCAAAAGCTGCCGCAGCAGAGAAACCAGCCGCCAAGGCGGTAGCCAAGTCGGCAGCCAAGAGCGCAGCGAAGGCGCCGGCGAAAGCCGCCGCCAAGCCTGCGGCTAAGCCGGCAGCGAAGGCAGCATCGAAGGCGCCAGCGAAGGCGGCCGCGAAACCAGCAGCGAAGGCTGCATCGAAGACTCCGGCAAAAGCTGCCGCAAAACCAGCAGCGAAGGCCGCTGCAAAGCCAGCAGCAAAACCAGCAGCGAAGAAGGCCGCCGCCAAGCCAGCCGCCAAGCCGGCTGCAAAGAAAGCCGCCGCTAAACCGGCCGCCAAGCCAGCTGCAAAGAAAGCCGCCGCTAAACCGGCAGCCAAGCCAGCTGCAAAGAAAGCAGCTGCTAAACCCGCAGCCAAGCCAGCAGCCAAGAAGGGGGCGTCTGCGAAGACGTCCGCCAAGCCAGTAGCAAAGGCAGCTGCGACGAAGTCGGCAGCCAAGCCAGCGGCCAAGAAGACCGCTACCAAAGCCGCAGCCAAGCCAGCCGCCAAGCCAGCCGCCAAGACCGCAACCAAGTCGGCAGCTAAGCCAGCAGCGAAGAAGACCGCGACCAAAGTAGCGGCCAAGCCAGCTGCCAAGAAGACCGCGACCAAAGCAGCAGCTAAGCCAGCCGCCAAGTCGGCAGCGAAGCCAGCAGCGAAAAAGACCGCGACCAAAGCAGCCGCCAAGCCAGCAGCCAAGAAGACTGCAGCCGCCAAGCCGGTAGCAAAAGCAGCAGGGACCAAGTCGGCAACCAAGGCGCCAGCGAAGAGCGCAGCCAAGGCACCGGCGAAGACCGCTGTCAAGTCGGCGCCGAAGGGCCCTGCCAAGTCGGCCGCCAAGACTGCAGCCAAGGCACCGGCAAAGTCGCCAGCCAAGTCGGCAGCCAAAGCACCAGCCAAGAGCGCCGCCAAAGCCCCCGCGAAAGCCGCTGCCACGAAGGCGCCGGTCAAGTCAGCCGCTAAGACTGCCACCCCAGCTCCAGCCAAGGCTGCCGCTACCAAGACTGCCGCTACCAAGACCGCAGCATCCGCTCCGGCCAAAGCAGCAGCGACCAAGCCAGCCGCTACCAAGACCGCAGCGCCAGCTCCGGCCAGGGCAGCAGCGACCAAGCCAGCCGCCAAGCCAGCCGCCAAGGCCGAAGCCAAGCCGGAAGCGCTGAAGGCCGAAACCAAGCCGGAAGCAGCGAAAGCCGAAGCCAAGCCTGAAGCGGCCAAGACCGAAGCGAAGCCGGAAGCGGCGGCAACGCCTGCGGTGAAAGCGGAAGCCAAGCCGGAAGCGGCAGCCAAGCCGGCTGCCAAGAAGGCCACCGCAGCGAAGAAGCCGGCAGCCAAGGAAACGGAAGCCAAGCCGGCCCAGGCAGCAGGCGAGGCCAAGCCGGCCGCACCGGCGCCGGCCGCCAAGACCGTGCTGGCACCGGCGGCCGCATGGCCGTTCCCGACCAGCAGCCGTCCGTAACATCAGGTCTGGCCCGCTTAGGGCAAAATACCGCTGTGTGAGCCGTTCACACAGCGGTTTTTTTATTTCAAGGAGTTCTCGTGCTGTCCATTCTTCAGTTGATCGTCGATACCATTGCCAGTGTGCTGGGAGGGGTGCTGCTGTTGCGCTTCTGGATGCAGGCCATCCGCGTGCGTCCGCCGGCATCCGTGGCACAGTTCACCTTCACGCTGAGCGACTGGCTCGTGAAACCGCTGCGCCGCATCGTGCCGGGGGCCGGCGGCTATGACTGGGCAAGCCTGATCGGCGCCTTGCTGGTGGTGGTGCTGGCGACCTCGATCCTGTTCCTCGTCGGGGCATCGGCCGAGCAGGTGCTGCTGCTGGCGCTCGGGCGCTTCGTGAAGTGGATCATCTATGGTTTTATTGCGCTGCTGATCATCGAGGCGATCTTCAGCTGGGTCAATCCGCATGCGCCGCTGGCGCCGTTCGTGCATGCGCTGAACGATCCGCTGCTACGCCCGATCCGCAAGGTGGTGCCGCCGATTGGGGGGCTGGATTTGTCGGTGCTGGTGGCGGTGCTGTTGTTGCAGATTGCGTTGTATCTGCTCCGGACTGTGGTGCCGATTTAAAGTTGGATTGTGCGGATGTGGAAATGGGCAGCGTTGGCTGCCCATTTTTTTGTTCGGCTCGCGGTGGGGACGAGCGGTGTGTTGCGGCTGGTGGCTACGCTTTCTGTGCGTAACGCGTGGGCACGAGTGCCCACCCTACGTTACGCGTCGGCTAACTATCAGGGGCGGCGTTCGCGGTGCCTTGCTTATTTGAAGCGGTAGCCGAAGGCGGAGGCGAATTTGTCGGCGATTTCCTGCTGGGTGAAGCTGTGGTTCTGGCCACCCTGGTGGGCGATCTTGATGGAGCCGAGCAGGCTGGCGAGGCGGCCGGTGGTCGGCCAGTCGTAGCCTTGCGCGATGCCGAACAGGAGGCCGGCGCGGTAGGCGTCGCCGCAGCCGGTGGGGTCGACCACGGCGCTCGCCGGTACCGCCGGGATGTCGTGGCGCTCGCCGCCGGCGTAGATCTCGGAACCCTTTTCGCCGCGCGTGACGATCAGCGCGTCCAGGCGCGCGGCAATGTCCTCGAGCGACAGGCCGGTGCGGTCCATCACCATCTCGAACTCGTAATCGTTCGCGGCCAGGTAAGTCGCCTGCCCGATGAAGGCCAGGAGTTCTTCGCCGCTGAACATCGGCAGCTGCTGGCCCGGGTCGAACATGAAGGGCAGGCCTTGGGCGGCGCAGTCACGCGCGTGCTGGAGCATGCCGTCGCGGCCGTCGGGGGCGATGATCGCCACGCGCAGCGGGCCCTGGTCGGCGACCTTGTTCTCGTGCGAGAACTGCATCGCGCCCGGGTGGAAGGCGTTGATCTGGTTGTTGTCCTGGTCGGCCGTCACAAAACATTGGGCCGTGTAGGCGTCCTGGATCGTCTTGATGGCGCGTGTCTCGATGCCGAAGTTGCGCAGGCGCTCGAGGTAGTCGGCGCCGTCCTGGCCGAGGGTCGCCATGATCAAAGGCTCGCCGCCGAGCAGCTTGAGGTTGTAGGCGATGTTCGCCGCGCAACCGCCGTATTCGGTGCGCAGGGTCGGCACCAGGAAGGAGACGTTCACGCGATGCAGCTGGTCGGCCAGCAGGGTCTCGGCGAAGCGGCCGTGGTACTGCATGATCTTGTCGAAGGCGAGCGATCCGCAGATCAGGGTAGCTTGGGTCATGGGGTAAGGGGAGAAAATTCAGGGGTAGAAGACGGCGATGTGGTAGCCGGAGGGTTTCAGGTCGTCCACCCGGAAGTGGAGCTTGATGGCGTGTTCGGCACGCGGTGCGATGCCGTTGGCAGCGCTGTTCGCAACGGCAGTGCCGGCGGCGAGGTAGTCGGAGGGCGCGAAGACGCGGCGCACCAGCGGCTTGTCGTTGGCGTCGGTCAGCGCGAGTTCGAGGCTCGGCCAGGCCTGGGCCGTGCTGCCGGTGTTGCGCAGTTCGGTCGTGTACGAATAGGCGCCGCCGCCGAGCGTGGTCAGTTCACCGGTTTCGATGGCGAGGTTGTCGATCTGCGCCGGCAGCTCGACGCGGCAGCCGAACACGGCGCAACCCATCACCAGGACCGGTTTCGCGGCCGGGAAGCGGGCGGCGAGGGTGTTGCGGAAGCTGAGTACCCCCTGTGCGAACAGCAGCACGGCGAGGCCAATCGCGCCGGCGATCAGCGCGACCTTGCGCGCCCGCCCGTTCTCTTCCTGCTGGCGGCCGCGCTTGACGAACTCCGGCTCGTCGATCTCGGCCACACGCAGTTTTGGCTGCGCTTCGATCCTGGTCGGGGTCAGCTTGGATCGGCGCACCGCGGCTTTTTCGGCACGCCTGGCGGCCGGCGTGCGCGCTGCGGCCGGCGGCACGTGGGCGGCGGCCGGCGGCGTGATGACGCTGGCGGTCGACTCGCGCATCAGGAGCGGGGGCGCGTCATCGAGAGGCGTTTTCGTGCGCGCGGCGGAGGCCGGCGCGGCCCCCGGTTCGAGCTCGTGGTCGGGCTCGTGGTCGGGCTCGTGATCCGGCAGGGCAAGGGCGACCAGTTCTTCGTCGACCGGGAGGCCGAAGGCGGGTTCGATGTGGCCGGTGTCCGGCGCAGCCGGCTCGACCACTTGCCGGGCCAGCGGCGGCAGTTCGGCCACGTCGTCCGGCTGTGGCGTCGGTTCGGCCATCTCGTCCGGCTGTGGTGTCCACGCCGCCGGCTCGGGCATGATGTCGACCGTTGGCGCCGCTTCAGTGCCGGCGGCCGCCGCGACAGCGGGAGGCGCTTCGGGAACCGGCTCCGGGTTCTTCAGCAACTGCGACCAGGGCGGCATGACCGGCTGGACAGGCTCCTCGTCCGGTTCGTCGTCAGGCGCAGGCGCGTCGTCCGGCGCGTCCACCTTCGGCAAAATCCCGAACGGATCGAAGGTGTGATCGAAGTCGAGGGTGTAGACCGGCTGGTCCTCGAAGCGCGGCAGCTCGACTGCCACCTCGAGCGGCGCGAGCGGTTCCACTTCGTCTTCAGGGGCAGGACGACGGCGCTCGACGTACACCTCGGCCTGCGCGGCAGGGGCGGGCTGGGGTGCGAGTTCGGATGCAGGGGAGGGCAGTGAATCAGCAGCAGCAGGTGCGGCGGCAGGTGCGGAAACAAGGGGCGCGGGAACAGGGGGAGCAGGATCCGGCGGGGCCGCCAGCGGCGCCTTGACTGGCAAGGCATCGAGGTCGACCAGCGTTGCGCTGCCGTCAAAAATCTCCTGGCAGGAGCCGCAACGGACAATGCCCCCACGCAGCTTGAGTTGGTCCGAGGCGACCCGGAACATCGTGCCGCAGTGGGGGCATTGGGTGGCGAGCGCCATCCGCTTACCCGCTCGTTACGGAGCGCGCGGCCGGTACGGTGTCCTGGCCGAGCGTCCCGTGAAGGGCAACCCAGCCGTCCTGCTCGGCCCAGACGCCCAGCTTGATGAAAGGTGCGTAGGCGGCGGCCACTTCCTCGGCCTGGCGCGCCAGCACGCCCGACAGCACCAGCGAACCGCCCGGCGCCACGCGGCCGGACAGCATCGGCGCCATCAGCTTCAATGGGCTCGACAGGATGTTGGCGACGACGGTGTCGAACTTGCCGCTTGCATGGCGTTCGTTCGTCGAGACAGCCAGTTCGTCCGGCACATAGAAGGTGATCTCGCAGTTGTTGCGCTCTGCGTTGGCACGGGCCGATTCGATCGCCTGCGGGTCGATGTCGACCCCGGTGACGTCATCCGCGCCCAGTTTTTTCGCGACCATCGCCAGGATGCCCGAGCCGCAGCCGTAGTCCAGCACCGACTTGCCCGGCGCCGGATGGGCTTCCAGCCACTCCATGCACAGGCGCGTGGTCGGGTGGCTGCCGGTGCCGAAGGCGAGACCAGGATCGAGTTCCAGGATCAAGCCGTCAGGATCAGGAGCCTCGTGCCAGCTTGGCACGACCCAGATATTGGTGCCGATGTGGATCGGCTCGAATTGGGACTGCGTCAGGCGGACCCAGTCGGCATCGGCCACGTCGCGCGTGGTGAACGACGGCACCTGGGTCAGCCCGATGGCGGCTGCCGCTTCGGCGATGATCGCTCCCTGGTCAGCGTCGACATCGGTCAGGGCCACGACACGGCTGTGGTCCCAGGCCGCTTCCGTCGGCTCCATGCCAGGCTCGCCGAACAGCGGCTTTTCCTGGTCGGTACCTTCGTCGGCGTCTTCCACCGAAACCGACAGCGCGCCCGCTTCCATCAAGGCGTCCGAGAGGGCCTCTGCATGCTCGCGTGCGATTTCGATGATGACTTCGGTCCAGCTCATGCGTCAGCCTTGTTGTCCGGGTTCACGACGACCTTGGTGTCAGGGCGGTTGGCCAGCTTCTGTTCCAGGTAATGGATGTTGGTGCCGCCTTCGATGAAGCGGGCATCGACCATCAATTCGCGGTGCAGCTGGATGTTGGTCAAGATACCCTCGACCACCATTTCCGACAACGCAATTTGCATACGGCGGATGGCTTGCTCACGCGTAGCACCGTAGGAAATTACCTTGCCGATCATCGAATCGTAATGAGGTGGCACATAGTAGCCCGCATACGAGTGCGAATCGACACGGATGCCAGGGCCGCCCGGCGGATGCCAGCCGGTGATGCGGCCTGGGGACGGCGTAAATTTGAACGGGTCTTCCGCATTGATGCGGCATTCGATCGCGTGGCCGGCCAGCATGATGTCGCGCTGCTTGAAGCGCAGCTTCTCGCCACAGGCGATGCGGATCTGTTCCTGCACGATGTCGATACCGGTGATCATTTCGGTGACAGGGTGTTCGACCTGCACGCGGGTGTTCATTTCGATGAAATAGAACTCGCCGTTTTCGTACAGGAATTCGAAGGTGCCGGCGCCGCGGTAGCCGATCTTGCGGCAGGCTTCGGCGCAGCGGTCGCCGATCTTTTCGATCAGCTTGCGCGGGATGCCCGGCGCCGGCGCTTCCTCGATCACTTTCTGGTGGCGGCGCTGCATCGAGCAGTCGCGCTCGCCGAGCCAGACGGCGTTTTTATGTTCGTCGGCGAGGATCTGGATTTCCACGTGACGCGGATTTTCCAGGTACTTCTCCATATACACTTCCGGATTGCCGAAAGCGGAACCGGCTTCGGTCTTGGTCATCGCCACGGCGTTCAGCAGGGCCGCTTCGGTGTGGACGACGCGCATGCCGCGCCCGCCACCGCCGCCGGCGGCCTTGATGATGACCGGATAGCCGACCTTGCGGGCGGTCTGGATGATCTCTTTCGGGTCATCCGACAGCGCGCCTTCCGAACCCGGCACGCAAGGCACGCCGGCGCGGATCATCGCCTGCTTGGCCGAGACCTTGTCGCCCATCAGGCGGATCGAATCCGAACGCGGGCCGATGAAGACGAAGCCCGATTTTTCCACGCGCTCGGCGAAGTCGGCATTTTCCGACAGGAAGCCATAGCCAGGGTGGATGGCTTCGGCGTCCGTCACTTCGGCGGCGCTGATGATGGCCGGCATGTTCAGGTAGCTCAGCGCGGACGCGGCCGGGCCGATGCAGACGGACTCGTCGGCCAGCTTCACATACTTGGCGTCCTTGTCGGCTTCGGAGTGGACGACCACCGTCTTGATGCCCATTTCGCGGCATGCGCGCTGGATACGCAGCGCGATTTCACCACGATTGGCGATAAGAATTTTTTCAAACATGGTTAGCTTGGGTAGGTGAGAGAGCCGGCGTCGTGCGCCGGCCTGGGTTCGGGATCATGCGGCCGGGAAGAAACACGGCCGGAGAGCGTCTTAGCCGATCACGAACAGTGGCTGGCCGAATTCGACCGGCTGGCCATTTTCCACCAGGATCTTGGTTACCACGCCGGAAACGTCGGCATCGATTTCGTTCAGGAGTTTCATTGCCTCGATGATGCAGAGGGTATCGCCTTCCTTGATATTCGCGCCGACTTCCACGAAAGCGGCGGCGCCCGGCGAGGACGAACGATAGAAGGTGCCGACCATCGGCGACTTGACGACGTGACCGGTCTCGACAGGAATGGCAGGCGCTGCAGGGGCGGCCGGGGCAGCAGGAGCGGCGGCAGGGGCGGGCGCCGAGTATTGCTGCATGCCGGACGGCATCATGACCATTTGGCCTTGGGGCGTGGCGGACGACTTGACGATGCGGACCTTGCTTTCGCCTTCGGTCACTTCGAGTTCAGCGATGTCCGATTCGGCGACGAGGTCGATCAAAGTCTTGAGTTTACGTAGATCCATGTGAAACCCCTTGGAATTATTGTGTATTAGAGAAGAGTAAATCAGCGCGCAAAAAGAGGGCGCAGCCGAGGATGATGCGTGAAGTTGTCGTAGATTAACGCTATTTAAGCGCGAAGTCGATGGCAAACCGGTATCCGTCGATGCCGAGCCCGCAGATGGTGCCGCGGGCAAGCGCCGACAGGTAGGAATGGTGACGGAATTCTTCGCGCTGATAAATATTTGAGATATGAACCTCAATGAACGGGATCGCCACCCCAGCCAGCGCATCGCGCAATGCCACGCTCGTGTGGGTCAGCCCGCCGGGATTGATGACGATCGCGTCCACGCCCTCGGTACGGGCGGCATGGATGCGGTCGATCAGCGCACCTTCATGGTTGCTCTGAAAGCAGGAAAGCGACCCGCCCGCTGCCTCGGCCTGGGCCGTCGCAGCGCTTTCGATGTCGGCCAGCGTTGCCGCGCCATACACCGCAGGCTCGCGGGTTCCCAATAAATTCAGGTTGGGACCGTTGAGCAACAGTAGCTTTTTCGCCATTATATTCTAGAGTCCATGCTCGAAAGTGTCGCATTTTGCCGCTAACGTCAGCTATTGGCAAGCGATAAAATTCTCTGTGGATACCCGCGGCTTTCCCGGCGATAGGAAAAGAACAAGGGTTCGCGCGCGCTACAAGCCAGCCAGGTCGGCCTTCAACTCGTCGAACTTCAATTTGCCGAGGTAAGTCTTCCTTACCTGGCCGTCGGCGCCGATCAGGACCGTGAAGGGCAGGCCGCCATTCGTATTGCCGAAGGCGCGCGACAGTTCCGTGCCGCCCATGCCGCCCACATACAGCGGGTACTTGATATTGTGCTTGGCGGCAAATTCGCTCATCGCCGATGGCGAATCGATGCCGAGGCCAATGACATTGAAACGCTTGGTGGCTCCCTTGGCTTCATTAGCGGCCTCTTCATTCGCAAGCGCCGAGAGTTCGGGCATTTCCTGTACGCAGGGGCCGCACCAGGTGGCCCAGAAATTCACGAGCAGGGGTTTGCCTTTCCACTGGGCCAGGGTCTGCGGCTTGCCCGACAGGTCGTTCAGGGTTTGCGCATATAGATTAGTGGAGGCGCTCCCGGCGGATGCGCTTGGCGGAGCAGCGACCGGTGCTTGCACCGGTTTCGTTTTGCTACCAAACACCACGCCAAGGGCGCAAAAAATCGCCGCCACGGCCGCCACGACGGCCAGCTTTTTATTTTTCTTCATTCGTCCTGTTCCAGGGAGGGGTCGGTCGACATCAGGGCGCGCAGGCCGGCCGCGTCGACGCGCTGCAGGCGGCCATCGCCGCGGAGTTTCAAGGCGCCGCGCAGGTCATGAAATTCATACAACTCGGCATGCACCGCCTCCTTATGCCACAGGAAGCTCACCGTTTCAACCGGATCATGACGGGCGCCCTTGAAGTGCGGGGTTTCCGAGATATCTATAGTGACGTTGCGGTTCAATAGAAAGATCTCGACTTCCTTGGCGCTGTCGGCAAACAGCTGCAAATGGATGTCGTCGTGCTCGCCGGCGGTGCCGTTCAGCACCGCGCCGGTGAGGTAGGGATTGAACTCGGCCAACGCGTCCATCACCTGCAAGGCCGCCTCGCGCAGTGCCTGCAAGCGTTCGGCGTGCGCCGCACCGCCAAACAGGGTCTGGTAGCGCCGCACCTCGTCTTCGATCTCGCCATTGTCGGGCATCAGGTTAGGCTGGGGCTGGTCCACGCCGAGCACCTGGCGGGCCGCCTTTTTGCGGGCCGTGGCATAGTCGGCGCCGTCCTGCGCGATCATGCGCGCCGCCGTCGCGGCGATCTGCGCGCGCAGCTGTTGAAGGTCATAATTCTGGGTTGGCATCATGCCCCTGATCATACTCTTGAACGAAAAATGGCATCGTGTCGGGTAGAATCGCGTATTCGCTTTATTCCTCACAATCATGCACATTCACATCCTCGGCATTTGCGGTACCTTCATGGGCGGCCTGGCGGTCCTGGCGAAAGAGGCTGGCCACCGCGTTACTGGTTGCGACGCCAACGTCTATCCCCCGATGAGCACCCAGCTCGAGGCCCAGGGCATTGAATTGATCCAGGGCTATGGCCCGGAACAGGTATCGCTGAACCCGGACCTGTATGTGGTCGGTAATGTGATGACGCGGGGGAATCCGCTGATCGAGGAAATCCTGAACCGCGGCTTGCCATATGTGTCTGGCCCGCAGTGGATTGGCGAACATATTTTGCGCGAAAAATGGGTGCTGGCCGTGGCCGGTACGCACGGCAAGACGACCACTTCGTCGATGCTGGCCTGGATACTGGAAGATGCGGGTTATGCGCCTGGCTTCCTGATCGGCGGCGTGCCGATGAATTTCGGTATTTCGGCGCGCCTGTCGGGCGCTACGGATTCCGACTTCTTCGTCATCGAAGCCGACGAATACGACACCGCCTTCTTTGATAAGCGCAGCAAGTTCGTGCACTACCACGCCAAGACGGCCGTGCTGAACAACCTGGAATTCGACCACGCCGACATCTTCCCCGACATCGGCGCCATCGAGACCCAGTTCCACCACCTGGTGCGTACCGTGCCGGGCGTCGGGCGCCTGATCGTGAACGGCGACGAAACCTCGCTGGCACGCGTGATCAAGCGCGGCTGCTGGAGCGAGAAGGAAAGCTTCGGCGTGTCCGACGGCGTGAACTGGACGATGGTCGAGCACCCGGGCGGTTCCAGCTTCGACGTCATCTTCAATGGAGAGTCGCAGGGCACTGTCCACTGGGACCTGACCGGCAAGCACAACCGCTCGAACGCGCTGGCGGCAATCGCCGCCGCCCGCCACGTCGGCGTGCCGGTGGCGCAGGCGGTCGATTCGCTGTCGCGCTTCCAGAGCGTCAAGCGGCGCATGGAAGTGCGTGGCGTCGTCAACAACATCACCGTGTATGACGATTTCGCGCACCACCCGACGGCGATTGCCACCACGGTCGGCGGCCTGCACCAGAAGATCGGCGCCAAGGGGCGCATCCTCGCCGTGCTCGAGCCGCGCTCGAACACGATGAAGCTGGGCGCCATGAAGGACGCGCTGCCGGGCAGTTTACGCGACGCGGACCTGGTGTTCGGCTTCGGCAGCCAGCAGGCGCTGGGCTGGTCGCTGGCCGATGCGTTACAGCCCCTGGGCACGATCGCGCACAGTTTCGACCAGATCGACTACATGGTGCAGGCCATCGTGCAGGCCGCCCAGCCGGGCGACCACATCCTCGTGATGAGCAATGGCGGCTTTGGCGGCGTGCACCAGAAACTGCTTGAAGCACTGGCGAAATGATTCTCTATCTCCACGGCTTCCGGTCCTCGCCCCGTTCCTTCAAGGCGCGCGTGATGCAGGAGCGGATGACGGCCGCCGGGCGTGCCGGCGACCTGATCTGCCCGCAACTGCCGGCCTCGCCGAAAGCGGCGATGGAACTGGCCCTGCTGCTGGCCGAACGCCATGCGCCGCACAATTTGGCCATCGTCGGTTCCTCGCTCGGCGGCTTTTACGCGACCTGGCTGGCCGAGCGGCTGGGCGTGCGCGCGGTACTGCTCAATCCATCGGTCGATCCCCTGAAAAATCTCTCGACGCACGTTGGGGTGACGACCAACTGGCATTCGGACGAGCCGTTCGAGTTCCGTCCCGAATACATCGATGAGTTGGCTGAACTGAAAATTGCGCGTATTACCCGGCCCGAGCGTTATTTCCTGATTGCCGCGACCGGCGACGAAGTGCTGGATTACCGCGACATGGTCGCCCACTACGCCGGCGCGCGCCAGCATGTGATCGCGGGCAGCGATCACGCGATTTCCGAATTCCCGCAGTATGTGGACGAGGTGCTGGCCTTTTGCCGGCCGGATGTCGACTGGTCGCGAAGGACGACGACATCCTAGGCCGCCGCCTGCGCCTGGCGAACTGGCATCGCAATGCCTCTGCCGTCGGGGCCGATGCCTTGATGCGCGACTGGCTGACGACGAAGGGTTCGCTGACGGCGCGCCTGCTTGCGCATGGCAAGTCCTTCCGCGTGCAGCGCCTGCACCAGAAGGTGGCGCCGTGTTCGCGGGAGGAGGCGCTGTCGATCGGGCTGCCGCGCCGCGCGCGCGTCTGGGAGCGCGAGGTTTTATTGTGCTGCGATGGCGTGCCGGTTGTCTTCGGCCACACCGTGGTGCCGATGTCGGCCACGGCGAGCGATTGGCCGCTGTTTTCTGCGCTGGGCGAAAAGTCGCTCGGCAGTACCCTGTTTTACGACCCGATCGTCGTCCGCGGGCCGCTGGAGTTTGCCCGGCTGCGTCCGGGCCACCCGCTGCTGGCGCGCCTGCGCGCAGGCCTGGGCAACAGCCTGGGTGCGGACTCGAATGAACACGATTTCCATGCGCGGCGCTGTGTCTATCGCCGCCACCAGGGCCTGTTGATGGTCACCGAAGTATTCTTGCCGGCTGTACTCAAGCTGACGGCAGCGCAACAATAAAGATAGCGAAATAACATGAACGTATTTTTTGAAGAATCGGGCGACTTCAAGGTTGGCTCGGTGTTGTCGACGGCCGGCGAAGCCTATCAGGTGGAACTGTCGAGCGGAAAGCGCAGCAAGGTCAAGACCAAGGACGTCCTCTTGCAATTCGAGAAGCCGGCGCCCGAAGTCCTGCTGGACGAAGCGAAGGCCATCGCCGCCGAGGTCGATCTCGACTTCCTGTGGGAAGTGGCGGGCCAGGAAGAATTCGGCTTTGCCGAACTGGGCGCCGAATACTTTGGACACGCGCCCCTGCCCGCCGAGGCAGCCGGCCTGGTGCTGGCACTGCACAACGCCCCGATCTATTTCTATAAAAAGGGACGCGGACGCTACAAGGCGGCCCCCGAGCAGTCGCTGCGCGCGGCGCAGGCCGGCATCGAAAAGAAGAAACAGCAGGCGCTGATCCAGGCCGGCTATGTCGACGAGTTGAAAGCGGGCACGCTGCCGGCCTCGATGCAGCCGATCGTCGCGCAATTGCTCTTCAAACCGGACAAGAACACGATCGAATACAAGGCGCTGGAAGCGGCGGCCAACGAGCTGCAGACGACGGCGCCACGGCTGATGCTGGCAACGAAAGGCATTGCGTCGCCCAAGGACTTGCACATGGGCCGTTTCCTGTTTGAGAACTTCCCACGCGGCGCCGGCTTCGCGCCGGTGCCCGTCCCAAGCGCACCGACGACGCTGCCAGTGGCGAAGGTTGCCGCCTTCTCGATCGACGACGTGACCACCACCGAGATCGACGATGCTTTCTCGGTCGAACAATTGGACGACGGCACGGTGCGCGTGGGCATCCACATCGCCGCGCCAGGTCTCGCCATCAAGCCGGACGACGAGATCGACAAGATCGCGCGTGCGCGCATGTCGACCGTGTACATGCCGGGCGACAAAATCACGATGCTGCCGGACGACGTCGTGAACGCATTCACCCTAGCCGAGGGCAATACCTGCCCGGCATTGTCGCTGTATGCGATTTTGAATCCGGAAGACTGGTCGACGGTCTCGACCACGACGCGCGCCGAGCTGGTCCCGATTAAAAGCAACCTGCGCCACAACGATCTCGACGAGCTGGTCAAC
Organism: Telluria sp. AIW5; assembly: GCF_056680575.1. Classification (NCBI taxonomy): domain Bacteria; kingdom Pseudomonadati; phylum Pseudomonadota; class Betaproteobacteria; order Burkholderiales; family Oxalobacteraceae; genus Telluria; species Telluria sp. AIW5. The sequence goes on from NZ_CM155289.1 coordinate 1,569,880, forward strand.
GAAGAGACGCTGGAAAACGGAGAAGGCGAGTATCCGCACAAGGCCGAACTGGGCTTGCTGTGGAAATGGGCCCTGAAACTCGAAGCCGGGCGCATGGTCAAGCGTGAAGCCTTTGGTTTGAAGCCGGAGCAGGGCAACCGCGTCGACTTCAATTTCTACGTCGACGACGACGTGGTCTCGATCGTGCGCCGCAAGCGCGGCGCGCCGCTCGACAAGATTGTCGCCGAGCTGATGATTTTTGCGAACAGCACCTGGGGCAAGCTGCTGCACGACTCGGGCGTGCCGGGCATTTATCGTTCGCAGGGCGCCGGCAGCGGCGCCGGCTGGGCCGCCAAGATGCAGGTACGCATGGTCACGCACGCGGCACCACACCAGGGTCTCGGCGTCGATCAATATGCCTGGAGCACCTCTCCGCTGCGCCGCTACACCGACCTGGTCAACCAGTGGCAGATCATCGCCTGCGCCGAACACGGCGTGACGGCGCCGCTGGTCGCGCCATTCAAACCACGCGATGCGACGCTGTTCTCGATCGTCTCGGCTTTCGATGCGGCGTATGCGGCCTATAACGAATTCCAGCAGACGATGGAACGCTACTGGTGCCTGCGCTGGCTGGGGCAGGAAAACGCGAAACAGGTCGACGCCGTCGTATTGAAAGACGACCTGCTGCGCCTGACCGACGTGCCGCTGGTGATCCGCCTGGCCGGCATGCCGCAGGTGGCGCGCGGCACGCCGGTGCGCCTGGACATCGTGCGCTGGGACGAGGTCGATTTGTCGCTCGAGGCGCGCCTGCTCGAAGTCGTGGCAGCGCCGAGCGAGGAGACGGCCTTCGAGGAAGAAGAGGGCGATAGCGGCGAAGCGGCGGTGGAAGAAGTCGTTGAGGCCGAAGGCGTGGTGGCCGTCGTCAGCACGGACGACCCGGCCCCGGCCGCATCGTAAGTCGTTAGCGGCAGTGCACCGTAGGGTGGGCCGGGCCCACCCTACGTTACACATCCGCCAACAACTTTTCTCAGCTGTTGCCAGCCAGCCACCAAGCCCCCATACCATCGCTGCGCACGGTAGAATGCCTGCATTCCCAGATTCAACAGCCGTCCGGCCGCCCGCGTGAAGTATTCCCGAGAAAACCGCCCCCTCATGATTGCCCTGGCCGCTTCCGTGGCGGCTCACGCGGTCCTGCTCGCCATCCGTTTCGTGGCGCCCGATGCCTTGCGCTTCGAGCCGGCCGATCCGGGCCTGGAAGTCATCCTCGTCAACGCGAAGCACACCAAGGCGCCGACGAAGGCCGAGGCGCTGGCCCAGGCCAACCTCGAAGGCGGCGGCACGGCGGACGCCGGGCGTTCCAAATCGCCGCTGCCCGACCTGCGCAAGAACGAGAACGGCGACAGCATCAAGGCGCTGCAAAAGCGCATCGTCGAACTCGAGCAATTGCAGCAGAACGTGCTCACGCGCGTGCAAAAGTCGGCCTTCAGCGCCGCGCCCGTCACCGACAAGGACAAGCCCGATCCGACCCATACTGGCGCGGACGAGGTCGACACCACGCGCCAGATCGCGCGCATGACGGCCGAGATCACGCAGACGATCGAGGATCAAAACAAGCGGCCGAAGCGCACCCACATTTCCCCGAGCACGCGCCAGGTCGGCTATGCGCTGTACTACAAGGCGATGCAAAAACAGGTGGAAGAGGTCGGCACGCTGAACTTCCCGCAGCAGAATGGCAAGAAGCTGTACGGCGAACTGGTGGTGTCGATTCCGGTCTTCCAGGACGGCACGCTGTACCAGAAGGAAGGCGGCCCGCGCATCGAGCGTTCGTCGGGCAATCCGGCGCTCGACAAGGCGGCGCTCGAGATCGTGCGGCGCGCCGCGCCTTTTGGGGCCTTCCCGCAGAACATGCGTACGGCCGGCAAGGATGACCTGTGGATCGTGATTACGCGCTTTACGTTTACGCGCGAGGAAAAAGTGAAAGCCGAACTCCAGGAGCAGGCATGACCGACCGTTATTGCGTGATCGGAAACCCGATCGCCCACAGTAAATCTCCCCAGATCCACGCGGCCTTTGCCTTTCAAACCGGGCAGGACATCCATTACGAGCGCTGCCTCGCGCCGCTCGACGGCTTCGCCGACGTGCTGCGCACGCTGGTCCAGCAGGGCTACAAGGGTGCGAACGTCACCGTGCCCTTCAAGCTCGAAGCGGCGACCCTGGCGACAACACTGACCGAGCGCGCACGCGCCGCCGGCGCCGTGAACACCCTCAGTTTCAATGATGGCGAGATCGTCGGCGACAATACCGATGGCCCCGGCCTCGTCGCCGATATCGTCAGGAATGCGGGCTTCGCGCTGGCAAATAAACGGATCCTGCTGCTCGGCGCCGGCGGCGCGGCGCGCGGGATCATGCTGCCGTTCATCGGCGAGGGGCCGCGATCGATCCTGGTGGCGAACCGCACCCGCGCCACGGCCGAAAGCCTGGTCGCGAGTTTCGCGGGCAATGGCGTGCAGCTGGCCGCCTGCGGTTTCGACGACATCGAGGGACCGTTCGACATCGTCGTCAACGCCACCTCGGCCAGCCTGGCGGACACGATGCCCCCGGTGCCGGCCTCCGCTTTCGCCAAAGGCACGCTGGCGTTGGATATCATGTACGGCAGCGCGCCTTCGCCCTTCATGGTCTTTGCCGCCGGGCAGGGCGCGGACACGCGCGACGGCCTCGGCATGCTGGTTGAACAGGCCGCAGAAGCCTTCACGATCTGGCGCGGCGTGCGGCCGGGCACGAATGAACTTCTCAATCATCTGCGCAAGCTAAAATAAATATAACGATGGCAAAACGAGGCAATGCGGCGGGGGCGGCCAGGGGCGGCCGGCGCTGGATCAAGTGGATCATCCTGGGGCCGATCCTGGCCGTGTTTCTCATCCAGCTGTATTTCTTCGTGCAGGTGTGCTGGTTTGCCTGGTTCAATCCGGGCTCGACCAGTTTCATGCGCGAGCAACTCTCGGAGCTGCGCGCAAAGAATCCGGATGCACAACTGAAGCACCAGTGGGTGCCTTACGAGCGCATCTCGAATAACCTCAAGCGCGCCGTGGTGGCCTCGGAAGACGCGAATTTCGCCGATCACCCGGGCATCGACTTCGATGCGCTCGAAAAAGCCTATGCGCGCAACAACCGCAAGCACAAGGTCGTCGGCGGCGGTTCGACCATCACCCAGCAGCTGGCGAAAAACCTGTTCCTGTCCGGCGAGCGCAGCTACCTGCGCAAGGGACAGGAGGTGGTCATCGCCTTCATGCTCGAGACAGTGATGAGCAAGCGGCGCATCCTCGAGGTGTACCTGAACGTGGTCGAGTTCGGGCGCGGCGTGTTCGGCGCCGAAGCGGCGGCGCGCTATTACTTCCGCGTCCCGGCGGCCAACCTCGCTCCCTTTCAAGCCGCGCGCCTGGCGGTGATGTTGCCCAACCCGCGCTACTACGACGTCCATCGCAGCACCAATTATCTCGTCAAGCGCACGGTCCTGATCCAGCGCCGCATGGCCTCCGCCGAATTACCGTAATGGTCACTTCCGCAATTCGCTGAAAAACAGCTTAAGGCTGGGCAAAAGTGTTGTTTCGGGGTGGCCGCGCACGGGGCTAACGGGTACACTTGCGACAGTTTTGATTCCGGCCGAGAAAGCGCATGATCAACGTATTTGTCCTACAAAATGGCCGACTGAACCAGGTACCCATCGCTTCGCGCGCCGACCTGGAGAACGCCACGCCTGTCTGGGTCGACCTCACCGATCCGGATGACGACGAACGCGCGTGGGTCAAGACGATTTATGGCGTCACCTTGCCGGGCGAAGACGAAGTCTCCGACATCGAAGCCTCGGCCCGCTATTACGAAGCCGAGAACGGCGACCTGCACCTGCGCACCGACTTCCTGCTCGAGGAAGAAGACGGCCCGTCGCGGGTGGTGACGGTCGCCTTCATCCTGTCCGGCAAGCGCCTGTTCTCGGTCCACTCGGACGATTTACCCGTGTTTCGCCTGGTGCGCATGCGCGCGCGCTCGCGCCCCGGCTCGATCGCCGACTACATGGACGTGCTGCTCGACCTGTACGCGACCGATGCCGAATACTCGGCCGACGCGCTCGAGGGCATCTACGAGAGCCTGGAAGAAGTCAGCCAGCGCGTGCTGCAGAAGGAATTTACGGACCAGGACGCGGCCGCCGCGCTGAACGCGATCGCGCACGAGGAAGACTTGAACGGCCGCATCCGCCGCAACATGATGGACACGCGCCGCGCGGTGAGTTTCCTGATGCGCGGGCGCCTGCTCAATTCCGAGCAGTTCGACGAAGCGCGCCAGATCCTGCGCGACATCGAATCGCTCGATGGCCACACGTCCTTCCTGTTCGACAAGGTCAACTTCCTGATGGATGCGACCGTCGGCTTCATTAACATCAACCAGAACAAGATCATCAAGATCTTCTCGGTGGCCTCGGTCGCCTTCCTGCCGCCGACGCTGATCGCCAGTATCTACGGCATGAACTTCCAGAAGTGGTTCCCGGAGCTGACCTGGGATTATGGTTATCCGTTTGCGATCGCGCTGATGGTGGCGAGCGCGATTGCGCCGCTGTGGTATTTCAGAAGGCGGGGCTGGCTGAAGCTGGCTTGACCGCAATAAAATTTCATGCGGGCGTGCCTCATGAAATTTTATTTCACGGCCACGGCCGTCAGCGGTTCCCGAAACCCCTCGCCGCCATCCTCGCAGACCATCTTGCTGAGCACCTTGCCGCCCCGTTCGACGATGATCCCGTCTTCGAATTCGGGCGTCGTTCCGTTCCCGGCGCGTCCGATCCTGCTGTAGACCTTGTAGGTGTAGGCACTGTGCCGGAACGTCACCGTGGTTTCGCCGCCGCCGATGAGCGGTGCCGACGTCACGGTGAATGCGGCGAGTGCCTCGCGGCCCGGGGCGGGGTAGCGCAATTCGACCGCTGCCGGGCGCCCGAAGCGGTAGCTCAGCGGGCCGTCTTTTCCCGCACGGCAGATCGATACCATCTTGCTGCCGACATGGCAGGCGAACACAACTGGCTCATGCTCGGCGCATAGGGATTCCCCGGCGTGCACGTTGGAGAAGGCCAAGCAGCACAGGGCTGCGGCCAGTTCAGATACCCAGGGTTTTCTTGACTCTCGCAAGGCGCGCTCCACGGTCTTCCAATCCGTTCCGGCCGCCGTTGACGGCAAGGGTGACGTCCACCAGGTTATCGGCATCGGCAGGGAGATTGACTTTACGTGTATCCCAGAAATTGAAGGCCGATTCGATGGCGTATTTGAGTTCTCTCAAGAGCAAGTCCGGGAAAGCAACAAAATCCTGGGGGTCTGCAAGGTCGCGCGCGTTATGGGCCGCCGTGAAGTCAGCGTAGTTGAGCTTGCCGGTCAACTGGACCAGGCCGCGGCCACGGTAGCGAAAGCCATCGCCCGACGCTTCGTCGCCATTGCCGAGCCTATCCGCATAGACATAGGAGAGCAGGCGTTGCGCGTTGCCCGCGTAACTGTCCTGCTCGGTCCAGAGCTTGGGCCGCCGGCGCAAGGGCCGGCCGTTCGCGTCGAGGTCGCAATCGTCGCGGTCGCTGTGGTAATGATCCGGGCCACCCTGGCAGCCGAAGATCTCATGCATGCGCCTGGCCGTATAGTTGCCGTTTTCCTCCATCGCTCGGAATTTGCTTTCATGCCCCATCTGCGACAGGAAATGCGCCACGCGCAAGGGCGTCGTCACCGCATAGCGGCGCGCACCCTCGTTGATGGCGTCGACAATCTCGATGTAATAGCTGTCGGGATTGGACGTATCGGCCGCACGCAGCAGTTCGACCGTGATCGCCGTCGGTTCGGTTGCGGACAGGAAGGATGACTGCGGGCGCGGCGCGCGGGGACGGGCGCGGGGAAGGGAGTGTTGCTGTGCCATGATGGCCTCCATCCGAAGATGAATCCATCATGGCATAAGACGATGCCGCCGTCGCGCGCACGTATGTCGCGCTTTGGCTACGCTTAAGCGATACGCGCGAAGACTTTCCGTGCAGCTGCGATCGTTTCCTCGATGACCGCATCGTCGTGCGCGATGGACACGAAGCCGGCTTCGAACATGGCTGGCGCGAAGTACACGCCTTCGTCGAGCATGCCGTGGAAGAAGGCGTTGAACCGCGTCTTGTCGCCGGCCATCATCTGGCCATAGGTCGAGGGCACCGTGTCGCTGAAATACATGCCGAACATGCCGCCGACCGAATCGCCGCAGAAGGCGATGCCGGCTTCTTTCGCCGCCGCCGCCAGGCCCTGCACCAGCTTCTCGCCCTGGGCGGTGAGCTTCTCGTAGAAGCCCGGCTCCTGCACGATCTTCAGCGTCGTCATGCCGGCAGCCACGGCCACCGGGTTGCCCGACAGCGTGCCGGCCTGGTAGACCGGGCCGATCGGCGCCATCTTCTGCATCAGTTCACGCTTGCCGCCAAAGGCCGCCACCGGCAAGCCGCCGCCGATGACCTTGCCCAGGGCCGTCAGGTCCGGGGTGATGTCGTACATTTCCTGGGCGCCGCCGAGGCCGACGCGGAAGCCGCACATCACTTCGTCGAAGATCAGCACGGCGCCGTGCTCGGTGCACAGTTCGCGCATGCGGCCGAGGAATTCGGGCGTGGCGCGGATCAGGTTCATGTTGCCGGCGACCGGTTCCACGATCACGCAGGCGATCGTGTCGCCCATCGATGCGAACGCGTCTTCCAGCTGGGCCACGTTGTTGTAGTCGAGCACCAGCGTGTGCTTCACAAAATCTTCCGGCACGCCGGCCGAGGTCGGGTTGCCGAAGGTCAGCAGGCCGGAGCCGGCTTTCACCAGCAGCGAATCGGCGTGGCCGTGGTAGCAGCCTTCGAACTTGACGATCTTGTCGCGGCCGGTGGCGCCGCGCGCCAGGCGCAGCGCGCTCATCGTCGCTTCGGTGCCCGAGGACACCAGGCGCACCTGTTCGATCGAGGGCACCAGCTTGCAGATTTCTTCGGCGATCTCGATCTCGCCTTCGGTCGGCGCGCCAAACGACAGGCCGTTGGCGGCCGCGTCCTGCACCGCCTTGATCACTTTTGGATGCGCATGGCCGACGATGGCCGGGCCCCAGGAACCGATGTAGTCGATGTAGCGCTTGCCGTCGGCGTCCCAGAAATACGGTCCCTCGGCGCGGGTGATGAAGCGTGGCGTGCCGCCGACCGAGCGGAAGGCGCGCACCGGCGAGTTCACGCCGCCCGGCGTCGTCTCCTGGGCGCGCGCGAACAGGGTGTCGTTGCGCGAATTGTTGCGGGATTCGGTTTGTTCAGTCGTCATGTCAAGAAGCTTTCGTGCTGCCGGCCTGCGGCAGGATGCGGTAGAAACGGTTGGGAACGAGCTTGCCCATGCCGAAGCGCTGGGCGTGCAGCAGGGCGCCGTAGGTGTAGTCCTGGGCGGCGCGCAAGGCGGCGATGGCGTCCATTCCCTGCGCCATGCAGGCGGCGATCGCGCCCGACAGGGTGGTGCCGGCACCGACGAAGTGTCCCGGCAGGTGCTTCCAGTCGATCGTGGTGACGCCGTCCTCGCGGTCGAACAGGGTGTTGGCGCGTTTGTGCCCACTGCCGGAAGTGCCCGTGACGAGCACGTACTGGCAGCCGCGCGCGGTCAATTCCGCGACGTCGGTTTCCAGCGAGCCCTCCACGCCGCTTTCGTTGCCAACTTCGCGCCAGAGTTCGGCCATGCGTCCGAGTTCCGATTGCGACAGTTGCAATATTGTCGCTTGCGGCGCCAGGATCTGGCGGATCGAGGCGACGATGTCCTCGTCGGACATGCCGGAGTCGGGCAGCGCGGAGAGGAAAGGGTCGACGATCAGCGGCACCTCGGCGTAATCGGAGACGATTTCGGCGATGGCGGCGGCCTGCTCGATGCTGGCGATCGCGCCAATCTTGACGGCGGCGATCGGCATGTCCTCTAACACCTGGCGCGCCTGGTCGGCCATGACGCCGGTGTCGACTTCATGCCATTCCTCGACGCGCGCGCTGTCGGACACCAGCAGCGCGGTGGTGATGGAGAGGGCGTGGCAGCCGTGGGCGGCGAAGGTGGCGATATCTGCCTGTATGCCCAGTGCCCCGACCGGGTCGGACACCCCAAATGTGAGAATCAGCGGAGACGGTTGGTTTTGCACGGCGGGTAGATTAAGATACCTGATTCCCCATTTTACTAGATCGAAGGAACCAAACGTGAGTAACGAAACGACCGCGACCGCTTACCAGACCTGGATGTGCCTGATCTGCGGGTGGGTCTACGACGAAGAAGCGGGCGCACCGGACGACAACATCGCGCCTGGAACCCGTTGGGCCGATGTGCCGATGAACTGGACCTGTCCGGAATGCGGCGCCCGCAAGGACGATTTCGAGATGACCGCGATCTGATTGCTGTTGTAGGGTGGGCTCCGCCCACGCGGTACCACGCATCCCCGTCGAACACGCATTGACGGCCACATCGGATGATCATCGTACAGTGCGAGATCATCCGCAGCCATATGCCGATGCCGTACCGCGTGGGCGCAGCCCACCCTACAAAACCTTGCCATCTCATCAATCAAGTTGGCAAATCCCTCCCGCCTGTTAACGTAATTTCTAGCCCTTCCAACAAGCCTTTCCCCCCTCGCGTTTGGTCCTAGTTGACGCTGTGCAACACTTCGCGCACAAGCCGGATTCCCTATGCTATCTTGGCGGTCCATGCTGAAGTGAAACGAAAATGACGACATCGGAGCAAGCAAGCAGCCTGACGGTCATGGTGGTCGACGACAGCAACACGATCCGCCGTTCGGCCGAGATTTTCCTGACGCAGGCCGGCTACCGCGTGGTGCTGGCCGAGGACGGTTTCGACGCGCTGGCCAAGATCAACGACCACCATCCGGCGCTCGTCTTCTGCGACATCCTGATGCCGCGCCTGGACGGTTACCAGACCTGCGCGCTGATCAAGAAGAGCGCGCGCTTCCATGCGACGCCGGTGGTCATGCTGTCCTCGAAAGATGGCCTGTTCGACCGCGCGCGCGGCGCGATGGTCGGATCGAGCGCCTATCTCACCAAGCCGTTTTCCAAAGACACCCTGCTCGCGGCCGTCCGCGAGCACACGGCCCCCAGGGCCTGAATACCTAGAATTTCGGAGCCCCCCCGTGGCCATACACAAGATCCTGATCGTCGACGACTCGCCGACCGAACGCTACTACCTGACCGACATCCTCGTCAAAAACGGCTTTTCCGTCTCCACCGCGGATAACGGCGAGGAGGCGCTGGTAAAAATGCGCGCCGACCGCCCCGAGCTGATCCTGATGGACGTCGTCATGCCCGGCGCGAACGGCTTCCAGGTGACGCGTTCGATCGCGCGCGACCCCGAGCTGGCCGCGGTGCCGGTCATCATCTGCAGCAGCAAGAACCAGGAAACCGACCGTATCTGGGGCATGCGCCAGGGCGCAAAGGATTACTTCGTCAAGCCGGTCGACCCAGGCCAGCTGCTGGCGCGCATCGCGGCGCTGGACGCCGCCTGATGAACGCGGCCGCCGACAGCAAGGCGCTCGCGCCGGCAGCGGCACGGCGCACCCGCCTGCGCGACTATCAGGCGCAGCTGCTTGCGCGCATGCAGGCGGCGCAAAGCGGCGCCGCCGAGGCGCATCACCAGCTCGGCGTGGCCATCGGCAGCGAACGTTATCTGCTGGAGCTCACCGAAGCCGGAGAAATCGTGCCGCCGCCGCTGTTCGCCGGCGTGCCGCTGACCCAGCCCTGGTACCTCGGCCTGGCCAACGTGCGCGGCAGCCTGCTCGGCGTCATCGACCTGGCGCGTTATCGCGATCCCGACGCCAGCGCGGGCGGACCGGATGCGCGCCTGGTGTCGTTGGCGCCGCGCCTCGGTTTCAACTGCGCGCTGCTCGTCACGCGCGTCTACGGCCTGCGCCGCCCAAACGCGATGGCGCAAGACGGAGCGCGCCTGCGCGACCCCGATGGCCATGCATGGACGCCGCTGTCGCTGGCGGCGCTGGTGCGGGAAGAACGCTTCCTGCACGTCGCCCTCCAGCCACGCCAATAACACCAACACCGCAGCACCAGGAGCCGCAATGGGAATCGCGTCAAAGATGGGTTTGAATTTCCTCCCGAAGGGGCAGGACGAGAACGACACCGTGCTGGCGTCGCCGGACACGCGCTTCGGCGCCGACCTGATGCCGGACGCCCAGCCTTCTGCTGCCGCTCCCGCGGCGTCGGGCGGTTCGGCCGAGGAAGCCATGCTGCGGCTCGGGAACGTGATGCGGCGCCGGGCACCCGTTGCCCCCGACGACAGCGAAGACGAGGAAAACCTCAGCCTGCCGCTGATCGGCCACCTGTCGCTGCCGCGCCAGCTGCGCCTCCTGCTGGTCGCCTTTGCAGCAGGCATCCTGCTGACCATCCTCGGGATGTGGCAGAACGCGGCCGTCAACGCCAGGGTCGCGGCCCAGATCCAGGTCGCGGGCGACATCCTGATGCATACCCAGCGGGCCGGCAAGGCAGCGCCGAACGCGCTCGCCGGGCGCCTCGACTCGTTTGGCCAGCTCGACGAGAGCCGCGCCGAAGTCGAACGCAGCATGCGCCTGCTGGCCAAAGGCGGCGATCTCGGCGGCGTCAGCATCCCGGGCGCCAGCGGCCGCGAGGGCGCGCAGCTGGCGCGCGTGCGCAACACCTGGAGCGGCTCGGAGCAGGGCGCGCTGAACATCCTGAAAATGAAGCCGGCGCTGATCGCCTTCGACAAAAGCGTGCGCCAGCTCGACGGCCTCGCGTCGGAAATGCTGGCCCTGACCGAAGACCTGATGGCGCAGAACGTCGAACGCGGCGCCAGCGCGCGCGAACTGGCCGCGATTGGCCGCATGATGATGCTGACCCAGCGCCTGGCGCGCGGCGCCAACCAGTTCTTCGCCATCGGCGTGCCGGGCGACGCCGCCGCGGTGCGCATCGGCGCCGACAGCGCCGCCTTCGAACACGCCCTGGAAGTCGTGCTGACGGGCGGCGCCGCCCAGCGCAATCCGGACCTGCGCGACAAGCTGGTGCAGGTGCAGACCCGCTTCAACGCCTTCCGCCAGGACTTCGCGCCCTTCCTCGACAACCCGGCCGCCTACTCGAAAGCGCGCGCCGCGGCGCGCACCATCCACCGCGACAACGAAGTCGTGAAGAAGGAAGTCGCGATCCTGCAGGCCGGCTACCGCGAGCAGCAATCGTCGCAGAACGGCTGGTTCTGGCTGCTGGTGGTGGCCTCGATCTTCACGCTGGCCACGGCCGGCTCGATCAGCCGCGTCATGCTGCAGGACTCGCGCAACCGCACCCGCGGCGCCGATGCCCGCCGCCGCGAAGCCGAAGCCCTGCGCCAGCTGGCGCAAGCCCAGGAAGAAGAAGCCAGGGCCACCAACAGCCAGAACCAGGCCGCGATTTTGCGCCTGATGAACGAGCTGCAGGAAGTGGCCGACGGCGACCTCACCGTGCAGGCCACGGTCTCGGAAGACATCACCGGCGCGATCGCCGACTCGGTCAACTACACGGTCGAGGAATTGCGCACCCTGGTGCAGCGCGTGACCACGACCGCCGAACAGGTGACGCTGGCCTCGAACGAAGCGCAAACGATTTCCACGGGCCTGCTGGGCGCGGCCGGGCAACAGTCGCGCGAGATCGAGGAAGCGTCGTCGACGGTGCTGCGCATGGCCGGCGAGATCACCGACGTGTCGAAGTCGGCCAACGAATCGGCCGAGGTGGCGCGCCAGTCGGTGGCCGCGGCCGAGCAGGGATCGGCTGCCGTGCAGAATGCGATCCTCGGCATGCACGAGATCCGCGAGCAGATCCAGGAAACCTCGAAGCGCATCAAGCGCCTGGGCGAATCGTCGCAGGAGATCGGCGAGATCACCGAACTCATTTCCGACATCACCGAGCAGACCAACGTGCTGGCGCTGAACGCGGCGATCCAGGCGGCGTCGGCCGGCGAAGCGGGACGCGGCTTCTCGGTCGTGGCCGAAGAGGTGCAGCGCCTCGCCGAACGTTCGGGGGAAGCGGCGAAACAGATCGGCGCGCTGGTGCGCACGATCCAGACCGATACCCACGACGCCGCGGCGGCGATGGAAAAATCGACCCAGGGCGTGGTCGAGGGTGCGCGCCTGTCGGATGCGGCCGGCGCCGCGCTGGCGGATATCTCGCGCGTCTCGAACCGCCTCGCGGAACTGATCCAGGGGATCTCGTTTGCGACCGGCCTGCAGGCGACGTCGGCCAACGGCGTGGCCCACAACATGCAGCACATCCTGTCGGTCACCGAGCATACGCAAGCCGGCACCGAACAGACTGCGCTGTCGATCCGCCAGCTGGCCGCGCTGGCGCAAGAATTGAAAAACTCGGTGTCGCGCTTCCGCGTCGCCGCCTGAACCGGACCTTGAGCCGCATCTACCGCTAACCCAGACCATGACTTCATCCCTGCACGCGAGCGCTTTTGACACCGGTCCCCTGTCGTGGGTGATCGGAGAGATCCGCGGCGCGCTCGAGCGCGCCAGCGCCGCCCTGTTCGATGCCGCCACGCGATCGAGCGAAGCCCAGCCGACCCTGCTGCTGCATGCGAAGACGCATCTGCACCAGGCGCATGGGGCGCTGCAGATGGTCGATGTCGAAGGGGTGGGGCTGCTCACCAGCGCCGCCGAGCGCGCGCTGGAGCGCTTCAAGGAGCGCACGCTCGACTGCACGCCGGAACATGCGAAAGCCGTGCGCGAAGCGTTTGGCGCCATCGGCGAATACCTCGATGAACTGGTGGCCGGCAGCGCGCCGCAGCCGGTGCGCCTGTTCCCCTATTACCGGACGCTGCAGGAACTGCTCGGGGTCGAGCGTATCCACCCGTCGGACCTGCTGAGCGTCGACACCGCACTCGCGTCCGACGCGCCAGGCGGCGCCGCGCCGGACTATGCGCTCTGCCGCGCCCAGTTCGAAAAGGCGCTGCTGCCTTATTTGAAAAGTCCTGACGCGGCCGCCCAGCGCACGCACGCGGGCGCGCTGGCGGCGGCGATGGCGCCCCTGTCGAGCGCCGGCACCGCCTGGCACGCGCTGCACACGGTCGCCACGCTGGTGGCCGAGGGCAGCCTGGCGGGCGACCTGTACGTGAAACAGCTGTTCGGCCAGGTCAACCTGCAGCTGCGCCGCCTCGCGCAGGGCCAGGCCGGCCTGCCGGACACGCTGCTGCGCGACGCGCTGTTCTTCATCGCCGCCGCACAGGGGATCGCAACCGGGACTGCGGCCGCGGACGAAGCCGCATCGCTGCGCCGCGCCTTCCGCCTGGACGGCGCCGTGCCGGCCGACTATGCCGGGCGCCGCTACGGCAAGGTCGATCCGGCCGCGCTGAAGGAAGCCAGGGAAGCGCTGGCGCGCTCGAAGTCCGACTGGGACCAGCTGGCGCTGCATCCCGACGACACGCGCGAAGCGGATTTCAGTCAGGCCTTGGCAACCCTTGCCGGCGCCAGCGAGAAACTCGGCGCGCCGGCACTGGCCCGGCTCCTGCGCGAACTCGGCCAGGCGGCGAACGATTCGATCGCTTCGGGCCGCAACGACCAGTTCGGCCTCGAGATGGCCACCGCCATGCTGTTCGTCGAACATGGCCTCGACCAGGTGCGCCAGCTGCCGGACGACTTCGGCCAGCACGCCGAAGTCGTGGGCGGGCGCCTGCTGGCACTGGCCGCCGGCCAGACGCCGCCCGCGGCGCCCGACTGGCAGGACCAGCTGGCGCAGACCATCCAGCAGGGCCAGACCGTGGCCGTGCTGGCGGGAGAAATCAAGTCCGGCCTGCGCCAGGTCGAAAAGCTGCTCGACGAGTATTACGACGACCCGCAGCACAAGCGCGGCGCGCTGGTCGCGGCCGCCCCCGTGCTGCACCAGATCCAGGGCGCACTGTCGATCCTCGACCAGGATGCGGCGGCGCGCACCGCGCAGCACGTGCGCGAAACGGTTGCGCAGCTGGCCGCGGGCGACGGCGACGTCGTTGCGCAGGCGGGCGCGCTGCACAACATCGCGCGCAACATCGGCGCGCTGGGCTTTTTCACCGACATGCTGGCGCAGAACAGCGACAGCGCAAAGGGCCGCTTCGTGTTCGACGAGGAAACGGGACTGCTGCGCGAACTGAGCTTCGAGCAGGCGAGCGGCGTGCAGGCGCCGGCAAGCGGTGCTGCTGTCGGCATGCCTGAAGCAGCGGCAGCCGCGCCGGAAGCTGCCGGCATCGACGCCGAGCTGCTCGAGATCTTCGTCGCCGAAGCGGGCGAAGTGCTGGACATGATCGCGGCCACGCTGCCCGGCCTGCGCCAGGATCCGCAAGCGCAGGATGCGCTGACCATCGTGCGCCGCGCCTTCCACACGCTCAAGGGCAGCGCGCGCATGGTCAGCCTCGACGCATTCGCGGCCGGGGCGGCGGCGCTGGAACGCGTGATGAATGTCTGGCTGGCCGACGGCCGTGCCGCCACGCGCGACCTGCTCGACCTGGCCGACCATGCGCATGCGGAACTCGGGCCCTGGGTCGCCGAGCTGGCGGCCAGCGGTAGCTCGGCACGCGACAGCGATGAACTGATCGCGGCGGCGGAGCGCGTGCAGGGCGGCGGCGCCTTTGCCCTGGACAGCGGTGCGCCGGCCGTCCGTGTGGCGCCTGAGTCGGTCAGTAATGTGATCGCGCTGCCGGCGGCCACCCGTCCCGCGCCCGCGGCCGACGAGAACATGCACCGCGTCGGTACCATCGAGATCCCGCTGGCCCTGTACAACATCTATGTCGCCGAGACCGACGAACTCCTGCGCCTGCTGGAACGCGATTTCGGCGAGTGGCGCCATGAAGCGGGGCGGCCGGTCAGTCTTGACGCCTTGAAGGCGGTGCACACGCTGACGGGCACCTCGGGCACGGTCGGCTTCCTGGCCCTGCGCGACCTGGCGCAGGCGCTGGAGACGGCGCTGGAGATGCTGACCGCACCGGCGCCGATGCTTGCCGCTGCCCAGTACGACGTGCTCGACGCCGTGCTGGCGCGCGTGCGCCAGATGCTGCAGGCGTTCGGGCGCGACGAACTGGCGGCGGAGCAGACGGACTTGCTGGCCCGGCTCGACGCGCTGTGCCAGGCGCTGGCGCAGCAGCAGGGCGCCGCCGCGTATGGCGACGCCGGTCCTGACCTGGCGCGCCAGCTCGACGCCTTGTTCGCGCAGGCGTATGAGAGCCTGCTGGCCGAACCGCCGGTCGCGCTGCCTGCGCCCGGGCCGGCAGAAGTCAAATCAAGCGACGCCGCAGCGGCCGACGACCTGTTCGGCCTCGATTTCGACGCCCTGTTCGATATGCCGCAGGCGCATGTGCCGGCGCCGGTCGCCGCAACGCAGCCGGAAGCCGAAGCGCAAACTGAAGCAGGGAGCGAACCGGAAGCGCAAGCCACAGCCCAGCCGGAAGCGACCGAGCGTCCCGTCGCCCTGGCAGCCGGCGTGCTGGCGCCCGAACCCGTCCTGCACGACGAACTCGATCCCGACCTGCTGCCGGTGTTCCTGGAAGAGGCGGCCGACCTGCTGCCGCAGATCGGCAACGGCCTGCGCCAGTGGCAGCACAATCCGCAGGATCCGGCCCCGGCCCAGGGCCTGCTGCGCACGCTGCACACCGTCAAAGGGAGCGCGCGCATGGCGGGCGCGATGCGCATCGGCCAGCACACCCATGAGCTGGAAACGCAGGTCGAGAACATGGTGCATGCCGGGACCACCGCCCCGGCCGCCTTCGACGAGCTGATGGCCAATTACGATACGGCGCTGGCGCTGTTCGAGCAGCTGGTGCAGCCCGCGCAGGCGCCCGAATCCGACACGCCGGCCAACGATACCGCGCCAGCCGCGCCTGTCGTGGAAGCGCTGGCCCCGAGCGAGGCCCGCACGCCGCTGGTGCGGGTGCGCGCCGACATCCTCGACCGCCTGGTCACCCAGGCCGGCGAGGTCTCGATCACGCGCTCGAAACTGGAAAACCAGATGGGTGTGCTGAAGGGCGCGTTGGGCGATTTCTCGGACAACCTCGCACGCCTGCGGCGCCAGCTGCGCGAAGTCGAGATGCAGGCCGAATCGCAGATCGCCTCGCGCATGTCGATCGCCGGAGAACGCGAATTCGACCCGCTCGAATTCGACCGCTTTACGCGCCTGCAGGAACTGACCCGCATGATGGCCGAGAGCGTGAACGACGTCGCGTCCTTCCACGAGTCGCTCTCGCGCACGGTCGACGGCGCCGGCGAAGAACTGGCCGCGCAGTCGCGCATGACGCGCGACCTGCAGCGCGACCTGATGCGGGTGCGCATGGTGCCCTTCGCCAGCCTGTCTGAGCGCCTGTTTCGCGTTGCGCGCCAGACCGCGAAGGAAACGGATAAACGCGTCAACCTGGACATCCGCGGCGGCGCAGTCGAGATCGACCGCAGCGTGCTGGAACAGATGGCCGCGCCGTTCGAGCACCTGCTGCGCAACGCCATCGTGCACGGTATCGAGCCGCGCGCGGCGCGCACTGGCGCCGGCAAAGCGGATACGGGCGAACTGCTGGTGCAGGTCAGCCAGCAGGGCAATGAAGTCGTGCTGCAATTCAGCGACGACGGCGCCGGCCTGGATGTGCAGCGCATCCGCGATAAAGCCGTCGCGCTCGGCCTGGCTGCGGCGGACGCCGAACTGACTGATGCGCAGGCCGCCGAACTGATTTTCGCGCCCGGTTTCTCGACCGCCGACTCGCTGACCGAACTGGCGGGGCGCGGCGTCGGCATGGACGTGGTGCGCTCGGAAGCGCAGGCGCTGGGCGGGCGCGTGACGATCGACACCGAAAGCGGCCGCGGCACGCGCTTCACGATCCGGCTGCCGCTGACGCTGGCGGTCACCCAGGTGGTGCTGGTCGCCAGCGCGGGCAAGACCTATGCGCTGCCGTCCACCCTGGTCGAACAGGTGCTGCAGGTGCGCGAGCCCGAGCTGGCCGCGGCGGCGGATGCCGGCGTGCTCGAAGTGGGCGGCCAGCTGCTGCCCTACCATTACCTGCCGGCGCTGCTGGGAGAAGGCGAGCGCTTCGAACCCGGCCAGCGTTCGCGTCCCGTGCTGGCGCTGCACAGCGCGGGGGAGCGCATCGCGTTGCAGGTCGACGAGGTGCTGGGCAACCGCGAGGTCGTGATCAAGAACCTCGGGCCGCAGCTGGTGCGCGTGCCGGGGATTGCCGGCGCCACGGTGCTCGGCACCGGCGACATCGTCCTGATCCTCAATCCCCTGGCGCTGGGGCGCAACGCGGGCACCCTGACCACGGCCGCTGCCGACGTCCATCCCGTGCCCGTCCACCGTCCGACCGTGATGGTGGTCGACGATTCGCTGACGGTGCGCCGCGTGACCCAGCGCCTGCTCGAGCGCGAGGGGTATCGGGTGGCGCTGGCCAAGGATGGTGTGGACGCGCTGGAACAGCTGCCGGAAGTGCGTCCCGACCTGATGCTGGTCGATATCGAGATGCCGCGCATGGACGGATTTGACCTGGTGCGTCACGTGCGCGGCGACGCCGCCACGGCCGCCCTGCCGATCATCATGATCACCTCGCGCACGGCGGATAAACACCGCAATGTCGCGTTGGGGCTGGGCGTGAATGCGTATTTCGGCAAGCCGTTCCAGGAGCCCGTGCTGTTGGGGGCGATTGCCGGGTTGTTGAATGGCGAGATGCCGGAGGCGTAACCGATTTTCATATGCTGTACCGCGTGGAGTCAGGACTCCACCCTACGATCAGCTGGTTTCGTAGGGTGGAGTCCTGACTCCACGCGGTTGTGCGGTCGCATACCCCAATGCATCATCCACCTTTAACGACCGCAAACCGCTCCAGGGTTCGCTGCCGCGCTTGCGCGTGATCGACGATGGGCTCCGGATAATCGCGACCCAACACAACCCCGCACGCTTCCAGCTCATCGGCCGGCACCAGCCACGGCGCATGGATATCGCGCGCATCGAGCCGCGCCAGCTGCGGCAGGTAGCGCCGGATGAACTCCCCCTGCCGATCGAACTTCTGCGACTGCGTCACCGGATTGAAAATCCGGAACCACGGCTGCGCATCGCACCCGGTCGAGGCCGCCCACTGCCAGCCGCCGACGTTCGAGGCCAGGTCGTAATCATTGAGCTGGCGCGCAAAATAACGCTCGCCCCAGCGCCAGTCGATGCCGAGATCTTTTACCAGGAAACTGGCCGTCACCATGCGCAGCCGGTTGTGCATGAACCCCGTCGTGTTCAGCTGCGCCATCGCCGCATCCACCAGCGGGTAACCGGTGCGGCCTTCGCACCAGGCCGCGAACAGCACCGAGGCCGCATCTCCCGCTTCCCAGGCCAGCGCATCGAAGGCCGGCTTGAACGATTGCCGCGCGATGTGCGGATAATGAAACAGGATCATCGCGTAAAACTCGCGCCAGACGAGTTCCGACAGCCACACCGGCGCGCCGGCGCCGCCCGCGCCATTGGCCATCATCTGCCTGAGCGTGCGCACCAGGTGGCGGACCGAGGTGGTGCCGAAGCGCAGGTGGACCGACAGGCGCGATGTCGCATCCAGCTCCGGGAAATCGCGCGCCGTACCGTAACCGGCCAGGCGCGGCAGGAAGTCCTCGAACAGTGCACTGGCCCCCCTCATCCCCGGCGGGGCGGGCAGGGGGCCGTCGTCGAAACCGAGTTCGGCGAGCGTCGGCAGCGGGCTGTCCAGCGCCGGGGCGAGGGCGTCGGCATACGGTTCGATCATCCAGGGCGCAGCGGCTTCCGGCTCTGCGGCGAGCCGCTTGAGCCAGGCATTTTTATACGGGGTGAACACGCCATAGATGCCGCCGGACAGCGTCAGCACCTCGCTTTTCTCGAAGATGACCTGGTCCTTGAAGCGCAGCAGCCTGCGGCCCGCGAGCGCCAGCGCTTCGGCCACCGCTGCGTCGCGCGCGATCGCGTCCGGTTCGTAATCGTCATTGATGTAGACAGACGCCGCACCCAGTTCCGCCGCGAGGCGTGGAATCTCCCCGGACGCCGCGCCGTGGCGCACGATCAGGCCGCCGCCGAGTTTGCGCAGCTCCGCGTCGAGTTCGCCCAGGCTGGCGTGGATGAAGCGTACCCGGCGATCATCGCGCGGCAGCGCGGCGAGAATGTCGGTATCGAACACGAAGACGCAATGCACGCGGCCGCCCTGTTGCACGGCGCCCTGCAGCGCATGGTGCAAGGCGGCGTGGTCGAAGACCCGCAGGTCGCGCCGGAACCAGACCAGCGACTTGCTTTTCGGAATCATCGTGTGTTTTCAGTCAACAAGGCGGGCGATGTTAGGGGCTAGGATCCAAGAGTTGCGACACGGAATCGAGTCCCCGTTGCGCGCGCAACGGCGCTCCGGATGGCCGGTCGCGCGTTTCAGTGTAAACTATCGAAAAGCCTAAGGTTGTAGTGTGGATACTAGCGACGTCACTGGACGTCATTAGTGTGATTAGCAGACGGGCTTCGGGAAACCGCGGCGAGTGCAGCATGAGTGGATCATCCAAGCGCGCGGCCGGTCGATCGAGGTTCTCCCAGAGAGCGAGCCAACAGAGAGTCAGCGTATGAAGAAAAGCAAAATCGGCACCACTCTGCCCATGGCCGGCCTGCCGCAGGGAGGCGAAACACTCGGCAATATCGGTCCGGCACCGTCAGGGTTGAATTTGGCCAATCATTTCCTCATCGCCATGCCGTCCATGGAAGACCCGATCTTCGGCGGCGCGGTGGTGTATGTCTGCGAGCACAACGATAAAGGCGTGCTCGGGGTCGTCATCAACAAGCCGACCGACATGACGATGGATGTGCTGTTCGACCGCATCGACCTGAAAGTGGCCGAGGGCCTGCGTTCGCACGTGGTCGACGAGCCGATCATGTTCGGCGGCCCGGTCCAGGACGACCGCGGCTTCGTGCTGCACAGCCCGGGCGGACGCTATTCTTCCTCGCTGAACGTGACCGAGGAAGTGGCATTTACCACCTCGATCGACGTGCTCGAGGCGGTCGCCAGCGGCGCCGGTCCGGCACGCATGCTGGTCTCGATCGGCTACGCGGGCTGGAGCCCGGGCCAGCTCGAGGAAGAACTGTCGCGCAACGGCTGGCTCACCGTGGGCGCCGACGCCCGCGTGCTGTTCGACCTGCCGATCGAGGAGCGCTACAACGCCGCCATCAAACTGCTGGGCATCGACCCGATGATGCTCGCCACCGAGGCCGGCCATGCATGATTTAGTTGATACCGATGGTTGAGATCGTTTTTGGATTCGACTTCGGCATCAAGCGCATCGGCATCGCGATGGGCAATACGCTCACCGGGCAGGCCCAGCCTCTCACGGTCGTGAATGCCATCGACAACGCCACCCGCTTTACCACGATCGGCAAGCTGATCGACGAGTGGCGCCCGACGCGCCTCGTCGTCGGCGAGCCGCGCCATCCCGACGGCGCCGAGCACGACATGACCCTGCGTGCCCGCCGCTTCGCCAACCAGCTGCACGGACGCTTCGACCTGCCGGTCGAACTGGTCGACGAGCGCTACTCGTCCGTCGTGATTCCCGCCAAGCGCGGCGAGATCATCGATGCCAAGGCCGCCGCCATCATTTTGCAACAGTACTTTGACGACCATGCCAACAACTAATCAAGACTTCGATGCCGAGGCGCTGTACCGCGCCCTGCTCGAACAGGTGCGCACCGGCCTCGCCAGCGTGCCCGATGCCGCCATCGTCGGCATCCATTCGGGCGGCGCCTGGCTGGCCGAGCGCCTGGCCACGGACCTCGACCTCAAAAGCCGCCTCGGCTTCATCGACGTCTCGTTCTACCGCGACGACTACGCGAAGAAGGGCCTGCACCCCGACGTGAAGCCGACCCATATCGGCTTCAACGTCGACGGCGCCACCATCGTGCTGGTCGACGACGTGCTCTACACCGGCCGCACCACGCGCGCCGCGATCAACGTGCTGTTCGACTACGGCCGCCCGGCCTGCATCAAGCTGGCGGCGCTGGCCGACCGCGGCGGGCGCGAGCTGCCCGTGGCGCCGGATTTCGTCGGCGTGACCACCACCCTGGAAGGCCGGCAGCTGCTGTCGCTGGCGCGCGACGCCGCCGGCCAACTCTCGCTCACGATCGAAGAAGACAATGCCGATTCTGCACAATAACCCGCAACTGAACAAGAACGGCGAGCTGCAGCACCTGCTCACCATCGAAGGCCTGCCCAAGGCGATCATCAACCACATCCTCGACACCGCGCAGAGTTTCGTCGGCATCTCCGACCGCGAAGTGAAAAAGGTGCCGCTGATGCGCGGTAAGAGCGTGTTCAACCTGTTTTTCGAAAACAGCACGCGCACCCGCACCACCTTCGAGATCGCCTCGAAACGCCTGTCGGCCGACGTCATCAACCTGAACATCCAGGCGTCGTCGACCACCAAGGGCGAGTCGCTGCTCGACACCATCGACAACCTGGCCGCCATGCATGCCGACATGTTCGTCGTGCGCCATGCGCAGTCGGGCGCGCCCTACCTGATCGCCAAGCACCTGAACGACAGCGGCCGCAAGGAGATCCACGTCGTCAACGCCGGCGACGGGCGCCATGCGCACCCGACCCAGGGCCTGCTCGACATGTACACGATCCGCCACTACAAGCAGGATTTCACCAACCTGCGCGTGGCCATCGTCGGCGACATCCTGCACAGCCGCGTGGCGCGTTCGGACATCCACGCACTGACGACCCTCGGCGTGCCGGAAGTGCGCGCGATCGGCCCGCAGACGCTGCTGCCGAGCGGCCTCGAACACATGGGCGTGCGCGTGTTCAACAACATGGATGAAGGCTTGAAGGATGTCGACGTCATCATCATGCTGCGCCTGCAGAACGAACGCATGTCGGGCGCGCTGCTGCCCTCGGCCCAGGAGTATTTCAAGAGCTACGGCCTGACGCCCGAGCGCCTGGCGCTGGCCAAGCCGGACGCGATCGTGATGCACCCGGGGCCGATGAACCGCGGCGTCGAGATCGACTCGGCGGTGGCGGACGGCAAGCAGGCCGTGATCCTGCCGCAGGTGACGTTCGGCATTGCGGTACGTATGGCAGTGATGAGTATTTTGGCGGGAGGCAGGGTTTGAACTTCGCACAGATGAAACTACATATCAAGAACGGGCGTGTGATCGACCCGGCAAATGGCGTTGATGAGGTCACCGACCTGTTCATCGCGGACGGTAAAGTCGCGGCAATCGGCGCCGCGCCGGCAGGTTTTGTGGCCGACAAGGAGCTCGACGCTGCCGGCCTCGTGGTCGCACCGGGCCTGGTCGACCTGTCGGCGCGCCTGCGCGAGCCGGGCTACGAATACAAGGCGACCCTCGAATCCGAAATGCGCGCGGCGGTGCAGGGCGGCGTAACGACCCTGGTCTGCCCGCCCGACACCGACCCGGTGCTGGACGAACCGGGCCTGGTCGAGATGCTGAAGCACCGCGCGCGCAACCTGGACCTGGCGCACGTGCACCCGCTGGGCGCGCTGACCATGGGCCTCAAAGGCGAAGCGCTGACCGAGATGGCCGAACTGACGGAAGCGGGCTGCATCGGCTTCGCCCAGGCCGAGGTGCCGATCCTGGACACCAACGTCCTGCTGCGCGCGCTGCAATACGCGAAAACCTTCGGCTACACGGTCTGGCTGCGCCCGCAGGATCCGCACATCGGCCGCGGCGGCGTCGCCCACAGCGGACCGCTGGCCTCGCGTCTGGGCCTGTCGGGCGTGCCGGTCATGGCCGAGACCATCGCGCTGCACACGATTTTTGAACTGGTGCGTTCGACCGGCGCCCGGGTCCACCTGTGCCGCATCTCGTCCGCCGCCGGCCTGGAGCTGGTGCGCGCGGCGAAGAAGGAAGGCTTGCCCATTACCTGCGACGTCGGCGTGCACCACCTGCACATGACGGACGCCGACATCGGCTTCTTCGATTCCAACGCGCGCCTGACGCCGCCGCTCAGGACTGGCCGCGACCGCGATGCGATCACGGCAGCCCTGCTGGACGGTACCATCGACGCCGTCTGCTCGGACCACACGCCGGTCGACGACGACGAGAAGCTGCTGCCCTTCGCCGAAGCCTCGCCCGGCGCGACGGGCCTGGAACTGCTGCTGTCCCTGATGCTGAAATGGGTCGAAGGACAGCGCGGTCAGGATGCCCTGCCGCGCGCGCTGGCCAAGGTGACCTCGGACGCCGCACGCACGGCCGGCCTGGCGGCCGGCCAGCTGAACGTGGGCGCGGCGGCCGACATCGTCGTGTTCGACCCGAACGTCCGCTGGCTGGTCGAAGGGGCGGCGCTGGCCAGCCAGGGCAAGCACACGCCTTTCCTCGGCTACGAGCTGACCGGACAGGTCAAAGCCACCGTCGTCGGCGGACGCATCGCCTACCAGCGTCCTTCTCAGCGTTAACAGCTGCACGGGGCCGCGGCCCCGTTTTCCTTTCATGATTCGACTTCGTCTCACCTGGCGCCTTGCGCGCGTGACCGTCCACCTGTTCGCAGGCCTGGCCACCTGCGCGCTCGTCTTCCCCTGGGCCAGCCGCCGCCTGCGCGACGCGGCGACAAGGCACTGGTCGCGCCGCCTGCTGGCGATCTGCAACGTACGGGTGGAAGAGGCGGCGGGCGCCCCGCCGCTCGAGCATGCGCTGGTCGCGGCGAACCACATCTCCTGGCTCGACATCTTCGTCATCAATTCGCTGCATCCCTGCCGCTTTGTCGCCAAGGCCGAGATCCGCAGCTGGCCGGTGCTCGGCTGGCTGGCATCCAGCGCCGGTACGGTCTTCATCGCGCGCGGCAACCGGCGCGAGCTGCGCCATATCTTCAAGGGGCTGGTGCGGGTGCTGGGGCAGGGCGAGCGTGTCGCCCTGTTCCCGGAGGGGACGGTCGGCCAGCAGGGCAGCGTGCTGCCGTTCCACGCCAACCTGTTCGAGGCGGCGATCGACGCGCGCGTGCCGGTGCAGCCCTGCGCGCTGGCCTACCTCGACGCCGCCGGCAACTGGCACCGCGGCGTCGACTACACGGGCGACGTGAGTTTCGTCGACAGCATCGTCACCATTTTGCAAGGCGCGCAGGTGAGGGCGCGCGTGGCCTGCCTGGCGCCGATCGAGGGCAGTGGCGCGCACCGGCGCGAACTGGCGCAGGCGGCGCATGACGCGATCCAGGCGGCCCTGGTGCATGCCGGCCCAGCGCCCGTGCTGGCGCCGCTGGCCGGCGAATAAATCAGGCCTTGCCGCTGTGCGGCCGGTATTCCGGGCAGTCGACCTGCAGCAGGCCGCGGTCGTCCAGGCAAACGGCGGTCAGCTTGCCGCCCCAGACGCAGCCGCTGTCCAGTCCGACCAGGTTCGGGCGCAGGATCAGGCCCAGGGCCGACCAGTGGCCGAACACCACCGTCACGTCCATCGTGCGCCGGCCCGGCAGCTCGAACCAGGGCAGCAGGCCCGAGCCAATCGGTCCGCTCTCGCTTTCCTTGTGTGCGAAATCCATCGTGCCGTCGGGCAGGCAGAGGCGCATGCGGGTCAGGGCGTTGACGATGCAGCGCAGCCGGTCCATGCCGGTCAGGGCGTCGTCCCAGCGGTCGGGATGGTTGCCGTACATATTGGCCAGGAACTCGATCCAGCCCTCGCCGCGCAGCACGTCCTCGACCTCGCCCGCCAGCGCCATCGTCTGCGCCGCGTCCCACTGTGGCGCCACGCCGGCGTGCACCAGCAGGTGGGCATCGGCGAACATCGCCAGCGGCCGTGCGCGCAGCCAGGCGAGCAGCTCGTCGCAGTCGGGCGCGGCCAGTATCTCGTCGAGCGTGTCGGATTTGCTCGCTGCTTGCGCGCCGGCGGCCACCGCCAGCAGGTGCAGGTCGTGGTTGCCGAGCAGGGCTTCGACCCGGCCGCTGCTGGTTTCCGCCAGCGCCTTCATGCGCCGCAAGGCCAGCAGCGACTCCGGGCCGCGGTTGATCAGGTCGCCGACGAACAGGATGCGCGCCAGGGCGCCGGCGCCGGCATCGATGGCGATCTTCTCGAGCAGGGCCTCGGCCTCGTGGGCGCAACCCTGCAGGTCGCCGATGACATAGGTTTTCATGGTCTGTCTATTCTTGTTAGATAATGCCGCCAACATAGCGATCCGGACGGATGACGCTGTGGAGGGCATACTAAATGATTTTGCCGGGTAGCGCCGCTTTGCGAGCCGGGCGCCGCGGTCGCTGACGACAGGGGAAAGCATGAGCAGCATGCACAGTACGCGCAAGGGAATCATCCTGGCCGGCGGATCCGGCTCGCGCCTGTATCCGATGACGATCTCTATCTCGAAGCAAATGCTGCCGGTGTACGACAAGCCGATGATTTATTATCCTTTAAGCACGCTGATGCAGGCTGGGATACGCGAGATCCTGATTATATCGACTGAACAGGACGTGCCGCGTTTCCAGCAATTGCTGGGCGATGGCGGGCAATGGGGATTGGCCCTGCATTATGCAGTGCAGGCCGCTCCGGAAGGAATCGCGCAAGCCTACCTGATCGGCCGCGCATTCCTGGCCGGCGGGCCTGCCGCATTGATCCTGGGGGATAATATTTTTTATGGCCATGGCCTCGAGCAGACGCTTGCGGCCGCCAGCGCGCGTACCGACGGCGCGACCGTATTCGCCTACCACGTCAACGATCCGCAGCGCTATGGCGTGATTCAATTCGGCCCGGACGGCAAGGCTTTGTCGATCGAGGAAAAGCCGTGGGTGCTGAAATCGAATTATGCGGTGACCGGGCTGTATTTCCACGATGGCGGCGTGTGCGATATCGCGGCCGGCCTGCGTCCCTCGGCGCGTGGCGAACTCGAAATCACCGATATTAACCAGGCTTATCTGTCGGCAGGGCGATTGCAGGTCGAGGTGATGGGGCGCGGCATGGCCTGGCTCGATACCGGCACCCACGAATCCCTGCTCGATGCCTCGCAATTCATCGCGACCATCGAAAAACGCCAGGGCCTGAAAGTGGCGGTGCCCGAAGAAATGGCATTCCGGATGGGCTATATCGATGCCGCGCAACTGCAAATCCTGGCCGAACCGCTGCGCCATACCGGATATGGGCAGTACCTGCTGCAATTACTGAGCGAAGGCGTGCTGAAATAAACGGCGGCGCGCTGGTCGCCACGGGCGGTGCGTATCCGCCGTGCGCATCGCATTGTCGGCTCGCCTTTGCATTCGATCTGGCGCAATTTCCGACACTGTACATACGGTAAACTAGCGTGCCCGTGATGAGGGCGTTTATCCGGTTAGAATAGATTCGGAGCGCCTGGCACCACCCCCATGGCGGCCTTGCATTCGTCGCACCGTACGCGTGTACCGTTCGACGCTGCACTTGTCCTGAGGGTTTGTCGGGCGCTCCTGGCCTCTTTGCATGCACGCCGACGTGCGTCCTCCACCGCTGCCGCAGCCCACCAGCGGCGGGTGCGCGGTGCCGTGGAACCGCAGGAACTCCATGTTTTCATTCTTTGTCAGCTTCGTCTGCTCGGCCCTGCTGACCCTGCTTGTGGTCAAGCAGGCGAGGCTGCGCGGCCTGGCGCTCGACAGCGACTTCAATGGCGTGCAGCGCGCGCACACCCACCTGGTGGCGCGGATCGGCGGGTTGCCCATCTACCTGTCGGTGGTGCTGGCCGCCGCCATCTCGATCGAGCGCCAGCCGATACCGCTGCAAGCGCTGCCGCTGCTCCTGTTGTGCGCCTTTGTCGCCTTTCTCGGGGGCCTGCTCGAAGACTACACCGGCGCGGTGCGGCCTTCGCGCCGGCTGTTGCTGACGATGGCCGGCGCCATGCTGGGCTATTTTCTGCTCGACGCCGAAATCGGACGCATCGACCTGCCGTTCGGAATCGTGCTGCTCGCATCGAGCTGGGTGGCGCTGCCCGCAACGGTATTGGCGGTGGCCGGCATTGCGAACGCCGTGAATATCATCGACGGTTTCAATGGACTGGCCAGCATGGTCACGATCTGCATGCTGCTGTCATTGGCCTATGTGGCCTTGCAGGTCGACGACATGTTTGTCCTGATTACCGCCTTGATGGTGGCCGGCGCGACCGCCGGCTTCCTGATCTGGAATTACCCGGTGGGCCTGATATTCCTCGGCGATGGCGGCGCCTATTTCATCGGATTCATGCTGGGTGAGCTGGCCCTGCTGCTGGTAATGCGCAACCCGCAAGTGTCGACCTGGTACGCGGCATTGCTCCTCATTTATCCTGCATTCGAAACGATCTTTTCCGCTTACCGCCGTATGTTTGTGCGCGGAAAATCGCCAGCGGTACCCGACGGCATTCACTTGCACAGCCTTATTTTCAGGCGTATTGTCAGGTGGACTGTCGGTAAAAAAGAAGCACGCGCGCTGCTGCAGCGTAATGCGCGCACCTCGCCTTATTTGTGGCTGTTTTCACTCATGGCCGTCATTCCTGCCACATTGTTCTGGCAAAATACAATCGTCTTGATAGTATTCTGTTTATTGTTCGTAATCAGCTATGTGTGGTTGTATGCGCGTATCGTTCGATTCAAGTCTCCCAGATGGCTGATTTCGCGCAAGAAGGACTGGCAATAAATTGCCAATGTAGTATATTGCGACATTTGGTGAGAATTCACCTGAATTGGATTAACCCAACTTTCGAGGAACGATGATGGATCTGTCAAATATGTCGGTTGGCGATTTGCGCAACCTGCAAGAGCAAATCAAGCAGGAAATGAAACAGCGTGAGCACCAGGAAGTGCAGCAGGCACGCGAGCAGATCCTGGCTATTGCTCAAAAGGTGGGCGTACCGCTGAAAGACCTGATCAACACGCCGGCGCGTGGCACCAAAACCGGTACGGTCGCAGTGCGTTATCGCCACCCGGACAATTCGTCGCAGCAGTGGACCGGCCGCGGCCGCCAGCCGAAATGGGTCAAGGAATGGGTCGAAGGCGGCAAATCGCTCGACAAGCTGCGCGTTTAAACCTTTACCTTCGTGAGCGGCGCTCGCCGCTCACGCACTCCAGCACCACGGCCGGCCACCCGGATCACCCGGTGGCCGCGCTTGCCGCTACAATACCCTCTGTTTTGTCATCCTCTCATCATTGGCGTTGACCGCCCTCCGTATCGACGGACCGGGCTGTGCACGACGGCGCCCGACTCTTCAAGGTAGAACATGGTTGCTCTCTCAAAAACGATTTTCAAGGCATATGACATTCGCGGCGTGATCGACAGCACGCTCGACGCCGGCGTGGCACGCAGCATTGGCCAGGCCTTCGGCCAGGCGGCGCTCGCCAAGGGAGAGCGCACCGTCGTGATTGGCCGCGACGGCCGCCTGTCGGGCCCTGGCCTGACCGCTGCCCTGGCCGAAGGCCTGCAGGCCGCCGGCGTCGACGTCATCGACCTCGGCATGGTCGCGACGCCAATGGTCTACTTCGCCACCAACGTACTCGAGGGCACGCGCTCGGGCATCATGGTCACCGGCAGCCACAACCCGCCCGACTACAACGGCTTCAAAATGGTGCTCGCCGGCGAAGCGATCTACGGCGACGCGATTACCGCTTTGTACGACAGCATCCAGGCGCATGACGGCAGCAGCGCAGCGCAGCAGGGCGGCTACAGCACCCACGACATTCGCAGCGCCTACCTCGAACGCATCATCGGCGACGTGAAAATTTCGCGTCCGATCAAGATCGCGGTCGACTGCGGCAACGGTGTGGCCGGCGCCTTCGCGGGCGACCTGTACCGTGGCATGGGCTGCGAAGTCATCGAGCTGTTCTGCGAAGTCGACGGCCACTTCCCGAACCACCACCCGGACCCGGCGCACCCGGAAAACCTGCAGGACCTGATCCGCGCGCTGCAAACGAGCGACGCCGAGATCGGCCTTGCGTTCGACGGCGACGGCGACCGCCTCGGCATCGTTACCAAGGATGGCCACATCATCTATCCGGACCGCCAGATGATGCTGTTCGCGGCCGATGTCTTGTCGCGCAACCCGGGCGCGGAAATCCTGTACGACGTCAAGTGCACGCGCCACCTGGCGCCGTATATCGAACAGCATGGCGGCCGTCCGCTGATGTACAAGACCGGCCACTCGCTGGTGAAAGCCAAGCTGCGCGAAACCGGCGCCCCGCTGGGCGGCGAAATGAGCGGCCACATCTTCTTCAAGGACCGCTGGTACGGCTTTGACGACGGCCTGTATTCGGGCGCGCGCATGCTCGAGCTGCTGACGAAAACGGACGATCCGTCGGCGCTGCTGAACGCGCTGCCGATGGCGATCAGTACGCCGGAATTGCACCTGCACCTGAACGAAGGCGAAAACGTCGCGCTGATCGACAAGCTGCGTACCGACGCCACCTTCCCGAGCTCGGAGAAGATCAACGATATCGACGGCCTGCGCGTCGAGTACCCGGACGGTTTTGGCCTTGCCCGCTCGTCGAACACGACGCCGGTCGTCGTGCTGCGTTTCGAAGGCGAGAACCCGGAAGCGCTGGCGCGCATCCAGGACGAGTTCCGCAGCGTGATCCTGGCCGCCAGGCCGGACGCCAAACTGCCGTTCTGAAGCGAGATCGCTGTGAAGATTTTGCTGGTGCGGGTGTCGTCCCTGGGCGACGTCCTGCATAACCTGCCGATGGTGGCCGATATCCTGCGCCGCCATCCGCAGGCGACGATCGACTGGGTGGTGGAAGAGGGCTATGTCAGCCTCGTGCGCCTGAACCCGCACGTGCGCAAGATCATCCCGTTCGCGCTGCGGCGCTGGCGCAAGGGCTTGCGCAACCCGGCCGTACGGGCCGAGATCAAGGCCTTCTTCCGCACCCTGCGCGAAGAAGAATACGATGTCGTGTTCGACACCCAGGGCCTGCTGAAAACCGGGATCATCATGGGCGCGGCGCGTGTCAAACGTGGCGCGGGCGGCGGGCGCAAGGTGGGCCTTGCCAACGGCAGCGAGGGTTCCGGTTACGAGGGCATCTCGCGCCTGTTCCATACCCAGAGCATCCCGCTCGACCCGCGCACCCATGCGGTCGCGCGCGGGCGCCTGGTCGCCGGCGCGGCGCTCGGCTATGCGGTTGACACGCCGCCCGACTTCGGCCTGCCGCCGCCTGACCCGGCTCAGCGCCCCGGCTGGCTGCCCGCCGAACCGTATGCCGTCTTCTTCCACGGGACTGCGCGCGACGCCAAGAAGTGGGCGCCCGCGAACTGGATCGCCACCGGCCTGGCGCTCGCGCCGATGCCGGTGCTGCTGCCCTGGGGCTCGGACGGAGAAAAGCGCGAGGCCGAGGCCCTGGCCGCGCAGCTGCCGAACGCGCGCGTGCTGCCCAGGCTGTCGATGATGGATGCGGTGACGCTGGCGCAGCAGGCGGCGCTGGCGATCGGCGTCGACACCGGCCTGACCCACATCGCGGCGGCGTTCTACCGGCCGACGGTGGAAATCTATGCCGACTCGCCGAAGTGGAAGACCGAGGGCAACTGGTCGCCGCGCATCGTCAACCTGGGCGACAAGGGAGCACCGCCGACGGGCGACGAGGTGATTGCCGCCGCGCGCCGCTTGCTGGACGCTCGATGAACCGCACCCTGTATTCCTTCCTGTGGTGGCTGGCGCTGCCGCTGGTGCTGGCGCGCCTCTGGTGGCGCGGCCGCAAGGAACCAGGTTATCGCGCGCATTGGGCCGAGCGCCTGGGCGTCTACGATGCCGTGCCGCCGGTGGCCATGACCTTCATGGTGCATGCGGTCTCGGTGGGCGAGACACGCGCCGCCGAGCCGCTGGTCGAGGCCCTGCTGGCGCGCTGGCCCGACAGCCGCGTGCTGTTGACCCATATGACGCCGACTGGCCGCGCCACCGGCCGCGCGCTGTTCGCGCAGCATGGCGCGCGCGTGATCCAGTCTTATCTGCCTTACGACACCGGCTTCATGGTCAAGCGCTTCCTGCGCCATTATGCGCCGCGCATCTGCATCCTGATGGAGACCGAAGTCTGGCCCAACCTGATCGCCGGCTGCGCCGCGCACGGGGTGCCGGTGGCGCTGGTGAATGCGCGCCTGTCGGAACGCTCGCTGCGCCGCGGCCAGCGCTTCGGCACATTGATGTCGGAGGCGGCGCACGCGATCACGACCGTCGCCGCGCAGACCGAGCTTGACGCCTCGCGCATCCGCTCGCTCGGGGCGCCGAAGGTCGCCGTCACCGGCAGCATCAAGTTCGACGTCGTGCCGCCGCAAGCCGCACTCGACACCGGCGCCTGGCTGCGCGCGCGATTTATCGACCGTCCCGTCCTGCTGTGCGCCAGCACGCGCGAAGGCGAGGAGGCGCTGATCCTCGACGCCTACAAGCGCTTGCACGATCGGCCGGCCGGCATGCTGCTGATGATCGTGCCGCGCCATCCGCAGCGCTTTGACGAAGTCGGGCAGCTGGTGCGCGCACGCGGCCTGTCGGTTGCGCGCCGTTCGCGGATGACCGGTGCCGCGGTCGATGCGGCGCTTGATGCCGATGTCCTGCTTGGCGATTCGATGGGCGAGATGTTCGCCTATTACGCTGCCTGCGACTGCGCCTTCATCGGCGGCAGCCTGCTGCCACTTGGCGGACAGAACCTCATCGAGGCCTGCGCGCTGGGCAAACCGGTGCTGGTCGGCGAACACACCTTCAATTTTCTCGATGCGACCAATGAAGCGGTCGCGGCCGGTGCGGCGGTGCGTGCGGCAAACGCAGACAGCCTGCTGGCACAGGCGGTACGGCTTTTATGCGACGTGGATGAACGCACGCAAATGGGGCAGCGGGCGACCCAGTTTGCAAGCCGCCACCGTGGCGCGACCCTGCGCACTGTTGAACTCTTGCAACAAGAATTCGATTAGGTTTTGATACCATTGCTTTTTGAGTTCGGTAGAAAAAAGGGGGCGCGCATGTCGTCGTTAAATCACCCGGAACCGGCCGGCCGAGGCAAGCCGATGGCTATGGTGGCGCATGGTGCGACCGCTGGCGACAGTGAAGGTTTTTACGCGCCCTCGAGCGCGCCCGCTGTGCCCACGATGGGCGTCAAACTGGGCGACCTGCATTTCTTCGTACGCTATTCGCTGCGCGAATACATCGGTTTCATGTGGCAGCACGGCGGCTTCCTGATCCGGCGCCGCCGCATCCGCTGGCCTGCCAGCCTCTACCTTCGCATCAAGGCCACCGCAAGCGCCGCACTGAACTTCGTGCTGCTCGGGCGCGGACGCCGCACCTACGAATTCACCATCGACGAACACGGCATCGTGCGCACCAGCGGCGGCGTGACCCTCATTAACTGGGAAGACGTGATGGCCGTGCGTACCTATTCGCGCGGCTTCATGATGGTGCTGAAACGCGGGACGCTGCCGATTCCGTTTCGCTGCCTGGACGAGGCGCAGCGCGGCGCGATGCGCGGGCTTGCCGAGGCGCGGCGGGAGCATGTGCTGGGGTAGGCCGGAGTGCTTGTTTGCGGGATCACTGACGTTCGTTGAATGCGTCGACGAGCGACCCGTCCACCCACTATCCCTTCGTTGAATGTGCCGATGACTCGTAGGGTGGGCGGCTTCGCCGCCCACGCGTTCAACCGGCTTCAGCGCAGACGAAAATCTTCAGTCGGTAAACAACACCGGCATCTCATGCGACCTGCGCCGCAACTCCAGCCGCGCCCCATCGTAATCCGCATACACCGACCCAACGACAGCCCAGAAGCGCGGGCTGTGGTTCATTTCGCGCAGGTGCGCCAGTTCGTGCACGACCACGTAATCGAGCAGCGGCAGCGCGTAGTGCACCAGGCGCCAGTTCAGGCGGATGCTGCCGCCTACCGTGCACGAACCCCAGCGCGTGCCGGCGGAGGACAGCGTCAGCGCGCTGTAACGCACATCGAGCTGCGGCGCATAAAAATCGAGGCGTTCGGTAAACAGGCGTTTCGCTTCGGCCTGGAACCACAGCTTGACCCTTTCCTTGACCTGCCACTCCGACAGCCCCGACGTCACGCCGATCTGCAGCTCGCGCGTTTCGCGATCGAACACGCAGTGGCTGCGTGCGGCGGGCTGCAGGCGCAGCACGATCTCGCCGCCCAGGTAGGGCAGGCGCGCGCCGTCTTCCCAGCAGATCGGTGCGCGCTCGGCGCGCTTGGCGCGGCGCTCGCCGCGTTCGTGCAGCTTGGTCAGGATCCAGCGCTGCTTGGCGCGGATCGCGTTGTCGATGTCGGGCAGGATGGCGCGCCGCGGCGCCGTCACGTGCAGGCCCTCGTCGTCGATCATGAAGCCGATCGAGCGCCGCGACGAGCGTTTCAGTTCGTAGTCGACCGCATAGTGACCCAGCACGATGCGCCGCAGCGGCGGATCGTCGGCGGTGCGCGGAGGCGAAGGTAGCGTAATGCGGGGCGGGCTTGGGGGCGCCTTGAACAAGGGCTGCGGCGGCACCGGCTTTGCGGCCGGCGCCGGCGGCGCCTCCAGGACCCGCCGGAACGGGTCCGGTGCGCTTGCGGCTTGTGCGAACAAATCGAGTTGGGGCCCGGCGATCTTTGGGGAAGTCATGTCATGCGGTGGAGGTGCTTTGATCAGGGCGCCAACTTCGTTCAGCCATCGGTGTAGACGTGGGGCGAAATGACGCGCATTTCTGATTCTATCCAATTTTCGACCTCTTGCATCAGGCTGTCGGGAGTATGGTTTTCTGGCGAGATCGGTTTGCCGATCGAGACCGTCACGAGCCCTGGCCGTTTGATGAACGAATTCTTCGGCCAGCATTCACCTGAATTATGCGCGATCGGCACGACAACGGCTTGGGTTTCTACAGCCAGCCGTGCGCCGCCGCTCTTGTACTTTCCCTTTTTTCCAACAGGGATGCGCGTCCCCTCCGGGAACATGATGATCCACTGGCCGTCCGCCAGGCGCCGCTTGCCGTGGCGGACCACGTGGGCAAAGGCGTTCTTGCCTTCCTTGCGGTCGATCGGAATCATGCGCAGCAGCGCCATCGCCCAGCCGAAGAAGGGGATGTACAGGATTTCCTTCTTGAAGACGAAGACCAGGGGGCGAATCAGGTTCGGCAGCAGGAAGATCGTTTCCCAGGCCGACTGGTGCTTCGACAGCACGATCGCCGGCGCGTCCGGCAGGTTCTCGTAGCCCTTGAACTGGTAGCGGATGCCGCAAATGACTTTCGCGCACCAGATGATGAAGACGTTCCAGCGCGAGGTCACCCAGAAGCGCTTGTTGTAGGGGAGTGGCGCGACCAGGAAGCAGACGCAGGCCCAGACCACGGTGGCAAGCACCATCACGATGGTAAACAGGAGGGATCGCAGGAAGGGGACGACGGTACGCAAGCAGGACTCTCTTTGATGTTGGTTGGGCTGGCCGATTCGGCTGCTAATTCGGCTGCAAGCGGGGCGCGGCTTTGAGCAGCGCCGTCACCATCGCGGCCAGGTCGGGGAAGACCTGGGTGCCGGGCGGCAGGCCGCCGGTCAGCTGGGTTTTCTCGCCCTTGCCGGTCAGGACCAGGTTCGGCAGGCAACCGCTCACAAAACCGGCCTGCAGGTCGCGCAGCGAGTCGCCGACCGTCGGCACACCCTTCAGGCTCACTTTGAAACGCTTGCTGATCTCTTCGAACATGCCGGCTTTCGGTTTCCTGCAGTCGCAGTTGTCGATCGCCGCGTGC
The DNA here is from genome assembly GCF_056680575.1 of Telluria sp. AIW5. Classification (NCBI taxonomy): domain Bacteria; kingdom Pseudomonadati; phylum Pseudomonadota; class Betaproteobacteria; order Burkholderiales; family Oxalobacteraceae; genus Telluria; species Telluria sp. AIW5. The sequence goes on from NZ_CM155289.1 coordinate 1,604,463, forward strand.
GGGCAGAAGAACACCGCGTCGATGTCGGCACCGACTTGCTGGGCGGCGTTGTGCATCTTCTGGTGGATCGCGTTCAGGGTCGCCATGTCGAACAGTTCGCGCGCGATGCCCGACTGGTTCGACGCGATGATGACGCGGTAGCCGGCCTGGTTCAGGCGCGCGATCGCCTCGAGCGAGCCGGGGATCGGAATCCACTCGGCCGGGCTTTTGATGAAATCCGGCGAGTCATGGTTGATGACGCCGTCGCGGTCGAGGATGATCAGCTTCATCACGCGTCCTTATGCCGCCAGCTTCGAGATGTCGGCCACGCGGTTCATCATGCCGTGCAGCGACGACAGCAGGGCCAGGCGGTTGTTGCGCAGCGCCTGGTCTTCGGCCATCACCATCACGTCGTTGAAGAAGGCGTCGACATCGTCGCGCAGCTGCGCCAGCGTTTTCAGCGTGCCGGCGAAGTCGCCGCCCGCGAATGCCGCGTCGACCTGCGGGCGTACGCGTTCGATTGCAGCGGCCAGCTTGCGCTCGGCCTCTTCCTGCAGCAGGTCCTGCGAGACCGTACCGATTGCGGCGTCCGTCTTTTTCAGGATGTTGGTGATGCGCTTGTTGGCCGCGGCGAGCGAGGCGCTTTCCGGCAGGGCCGCAAAGGCTTGCACCGCTTCGAGGCGCTGGACCACGTCGTCGACGCGGTCCGGATCCTGGGCCAGCACCGCTTCCACTTCGTTCGGCGTGAAACCGCGCTCGCGCAGCATGCCGCGCAGGCGGTCGAGCATGAAGGCGCCGACTTCCGCACGCGGGTCCTTGAAGGCGGCCTGGCCTGCGAAGACGCCGGCTGCATCGCCGAGCAGTTCCGAGATCGCCAGCGGCAGGCGCTTCTCGACCAGCATGCGCATCACGCCCAGGGCGTGGCGGCGCAGCGCGAACGGATCTTTTTCACCAGTTGGCTGCAAGCCGATGGCCCAGATACCGACCAGGGTTTCCAGTTTGTCGGCCAGGGCAACCACCAGGCCCGTGTTCGTCGACGGCAGCTTGTCGCCGGCAAAGCGCGGCTGGTAGTGCTCGGAGGCGGCCAGCGCCACTTCCTCCGATTCGCCATCGTGGCGCGCGTAGTACGTGCCCATGATGCCTTGCAGCTCGGGGAATTCGCCGACCATGTCGGTCACCAGGTCGGCCTTCGCCAGGCGCGCGCCGCGTTCGGCCTGCGCCACGTCGAAGCCGAGGCGTTTGGCGATGGCGCCGGCGAGCTCCGTGATGCGCTCGGTGCGCTCGGCCTGGGTGCCGAGTTTGTTGTGATAGACGACGGTCGACAGCTGCAGCAGGCGCGATTCCAGCGTCTTCTTCTTGTCCTGCTCGAAGAAGAACTTGGCGTCCGACAGGCGCGGGCGCACCACGCGCTCGTTGCCGCCGACGATGTGTTGCGGGTCGTCGGTGGCGATGTTCGAGACGATCAGGAAGCGCGAGCGCAGCTTGCCTTCACTGTCCGTCAGCGCGAAATACTTCTGGTTCGTCTGCATCGTCAGGATCAGGCATTCCTGCGGCACCGACAGGAAAACTTCCTCGAAATGGCATTCATACACGACCGGCCATTCGACCAGGGCCGCGACTTCGTCCAGCAGGGATTCCGGCATCAGCACCTGGTCGGCGCCCGCTTTGTCGAGCAGCTGCGCGCGGATGCTGTCCTTGCGCGCGGAGGCAGAGGCAATCACCTTGCCCTCGTTGTGGAGGATGTCGGCGTAGCGGTCCGCATGCGTGATCGCGATCGACTGCCCGTGCGAAAGGAAGCGGTGGCCCATGGTCTGGCGGCCGGCGTCCAGGCCGAGCAGGGTCAGGGGCAGCACCTGTTCGCCGAACAGCGCGAGCAGCAGGTGCACCGGACGCACGAACTGCACGGTGGCGCCGTCCGGACGCTGGTAGCTCATGAGTTTCGGGATCGGCAGCTTGGCAACCGTCTCGGCCAGCACGTCCTGCAGGCCGCCGGCGAGCGCGCTGCCCGGTGCCGTATAGGTGTAGAAGAAGCTCTCTGCCTTGCCGTCCTGGGCGCGTTCGAGGTCGGCGATTTCCAGTTCGGGGAAGCCGAGGGCGGCCAGTTTCTTGGCCAGCGGCGCGCTCGGGTTGCCCTCCTTATCCAGTGCCACGGAAACCGGCAGCACCTTTTCGCGGATCGATTTATCGGGCGAGGTCGCGCGCACTTGCGTGATCGAGACGGCCAGGCGGCGCGGCGTGGCGTAAGGAGTGACGACGCTGCCATCATCGAGGAAGCCGCGTGTCTTCAGGCCGTTGGCGATGCCGGTCGCGAAAGCCGCGCCCAGTTTGACGAGCGCTTTCGGCGGCAGTTCTTCGGTCTGCAGTTCGACGAGTAGTGTTTGATTCATGAGTTCTGTTCTTGTCTGGTGCGTCGAGGTTCAGGCAGCGGCTTCGGTGGCGGCCGGGGTTGCAGCGGCTGGCGCCATCGGGAAGCCGAGCTTTTCGCGCGAATCGTAATAGGCCTGGGCGACCAGGCGCGACAGCGTGCGCACGCGGCCGATGTAGGCCGCGCGTTCGGTGACCGAAATGGCGCCGCGGGCATCGAGCATGTTGAAGCTGTGCGAAGCCTTCATGATCTGCTCGTAGGCCGGCAGGGTCAGTTCCAGTTCGACCAGGCGCTTGGCTTCCGACTCGTGATTGGCGAAGGCCTGGAACAGCAGCTCCGTGTTCGCGTGCTCGAAGTTATAGGTCGACTGCTCGACTTCGTTCTGGTGGAAGACGTCGCCGTACGACAGCTTCTTCGTGATCCCGTTTTCTTCCCACTCGGTCCACACCAGGTCGTAGACGTTTTCCACGCCCTGCAGGTACATTGCGAGACGTTCGATACCGTAGGTGATCTCGCCCAGCACCGGCTTGCAATCGAGGCCGCCGACTTGCTGGAAGTAAGTGAACTGCGTGACTTCCATGCCGTTGAGCCAGACTTCCCAGCCGAGGCCCCAGGCGCCCAGGGTCGGGCTTTCCCAGTCGTCTTCCACGAAGCGCACGTCGTTCTTTTTCAGGTCGAGGCCCAGCGCCTCGAGCGAACCGAGGTAGAGGTCGAGGATGTTTTCCGGCGCCGGCTTCAGCACGACCTGGTACTGGTAATAGTGCTGCAAACGGTTCGGGTTTTCGCCGTAACGGCCATCCTTCGGACGGCGCGAAGGCTGCACGTAAGCGGCACGCCATGGCTCAGGTCCAATCGCGCGCAAGAAGGTGCCAGTGTGGAAGGTGCCGGCGCCCACTTCCATGTCGTAAGGCTGGAGCAGGGCGCAACCTTGCTTGTCCCAATAGGTCTGCAAGGTCAGGATAATTTGTTGGAATGTAAGCATCGAAGAGTAGCGCCGCGCGCTAGAGTTTGTGAAAAATCCTCCATGGCGGCGTTGCATCGTCTCGCCGTACAGGTGTACTGTCTTCGACGACGCGCCTTGCCCTGGAGGTTTTTCACAAACTCTACAGGCGCGAACACGGTAGGTTTGCCAAATGACCAATTCTAGCGGGTTTTGCCCGGCCGCTGGGACCGGATTCAACCCGACTATTCGAGATTGGCCTTTTTCTTACGGTAACTGCGTCCCGAAAACCAGGCGCCCAGCAGGGCCAGTGCGCCCAACAGCAGGAAGGTGTAGTTGCCGAAGCGGATGTAAGGCGTCATGCCCGTCGTGCCGCGCACGGTCGCGCTCAAGGTTCCCTCGGTGTAGAAAGGCAGCAGCTGCCTGACCTGGCCGCGGCCGTCGATGAGGGCAGTGGCGCCGTCGTTGGTCGAGCGCAGCATCGGGCGGCCGGTTTCCAGAGTGCGCATGCGCGAAATCTGCAGGTGCTGCGGGATCGCATACGACTGGCCATACCAGGACAGGTTCGACATGTTCAGCAGCAGCGTCGCCGGATGCGGCGCATTGCGCAGCTGGTAGGCAATCTCTTCGCCGAATACGTCTTCATAACAAATGTTCGGCAGCACCCACTGATCCTTGACAGGGAAGGGCGCCTGCATGACTTTGCCGCGCGTGGCGTCGTTCAGCGGAATGTTCAGCATGTCGGTGAACCAGCGGAAGCCCGGCGGAATGAATTCGCCGAAGGGCACGAGGTGCGCCTTGTCGTAGCGGTAAGGTGAGGCTTGCGGCGAGATCGCGACCACGCTGTTGGCGTACTGGCGCGGACCGTCGAGCAGCGGGATGCCGACCGCCAGCGTGCTGCCGCTGCCGGCGGCGAAGCGCTGCAGGCTGGCCAGGTAATCCGGTGGCAATTCCTGGGGGAAGCTCGGGATGGCCGTTTCCGGCGTGGCGATCAGGTCGGCAGGCGCGGCCGTGATCATCGCCTTGTACTTGTCGAGGATGCTCGTCAGGAAGGCGTAATCGAATTTGTGATCCTGCGGCACATTCCCTTGCAACAGGCGCACGGTGATGGGCGCGCCGGTTTCCTGGGTCCACTCGATGGTGCGCAAACCCGCGCCCACGGCCAGCAAGGCCGCCAACAGGCCAAGCGCCGGCAGGCGCGCGCGTTGCGTCAGCATCACGAGGCAGCCGGCGCCGACCGCCACCAGTACGCCGATGCCATACACGCCGATCAAGGGCGCGTAGCCCGCCAGCGGAGAAGTCACGTGCGCATAACCGGATACCGACCAGGGGAAACCCGTAAATACCCAGCCGCGCATCCATTCGGACACGCCCCAGGACACGGGCAGCGCAACCAGGACAAAAGGCATCAACGGCAGCGACCAGCGCCGGCGCAGCCAGGTGGCCACGCCGGTGGCGAGGGCGCCGAACAAGCCCATATACAGCCCCAGCAGGGCGATGCCGATGGCGCCGAGGATCGCCGGCAAGTGGGCGAAGCGGGTCATCAGGATATATAGCCAGTGCATGGCGCCGACCGACCAGCCGAAGCCGAAAGCCCAGCCGAGCAGGGTGGCGCGCCTGCTTGATGCGCCGAGGCCGACCCGGTAGAACAGGTAGGCGAGCAGCAAGAATTGCAGCGGCCACCAGCCGAAGGGTTCGAAGGAGAACACGGAGGCGCCGCCGGCCAGGGCCGCCAGCACCAGTTCACGCAGGGGAGGACGCGCGCCCCGCACAGTGGGCACGGGCGCGCCGGCGGGACGGCGGCGCAGCATCAAGCGTCGTCGTCGCGGGCGTGCTGCGCATGTGGCAGCTTTTCGACCAGCAATACGTGGATCTGGCGCGCGTCGGCGCGCAGCACTTCGAAGCGCAAATTACGCAGGGTAAATTCCTCACCCTTGTGCGGCATCCGGCCCAGGTGGCCGGCAACGAAGCCGCCGATGGTGTCGGCCTCGTCTTCGGGCAGGTCGACGCCGATTTCTTCGTTGAACTGGTCGATCTCGGTCAGCGCTTTCACGCGCCAACGCGGGCCGAGCTGGCCTTCCTTGACCGACAGGACGTTATCTTCTTCCTCGTCGAAATCGTATTCGTCTTCGATGTCGCCGACGATCTGTTCCAGCACGTCTTCGATGGTGATCAGGCCGGCCACGCCGCTGTACTCGTCGACAACAATCGCCATGTGGTTGTGGTTGGCGCGGAAATCGCGCAGCAGCACGTTCAGGCGTTTTGATTCAGGAATGAAAATCGCCGGGCGCAGCATGGCGCGCACGTCGAAGCTTTCCTCCGCGTAATATCGCAGCAAATCCTTGGCCAGCAGGATGCCGACCACCTTGTCGCGCTCGCCTTCGATGGCGGGGAAGCGCGAGTGGGCCGTCTCCAGCACGATCGGCAGCCATTCCTCGATCGGATCGGTAATGTCGATCACGTCCATCTGGGAACGGGGCACCATGATGTCGCGCGCCGACAGGTCGGAGACCTGGAACACACCCTCGATCATCGACAGGGCGTCGGCGTCGATCAGGTTGCGCTCGTGTGCTTCGTGCAGCACTTCAAGCAGCTCGGTGCGATTTTCTGGCTCAGGGGAGATGAATGCGGTCAGTCGTTCGAAGAGCGACCGGTGGGGTTTGGCGTCCGATCGGACGTCAGTGGGATACTCGGGCATAGTTGGCGTGAAGCCGTTGTTACGGTGGACGTAGCATACACCAAAAGCGAGCCCGCCAGAGCGCGCAAGGGCGTAGGGAGTCCGGCCCACGAGCTGCTCAGCGCGCCGGACGCGCTTGCTTTATCATGGATCAATTGGCCAAAAAGCAAAGGAATCGCCCATGCCCGCCCTCACCATCAACGGTACCACCACCAACCTCGATGTCCCCGACGACATGCCCTTGCTGTGGGTGCTGCGCGACGTCGCCGGCCTGACCGGCACCAAGTTCGGCTGCGGCCAGGCCCTGTGCGGCGCCTGCACCGTCCACCTCGACGGCCAGCCGATCCGCTCCTGCGTGACGCCGGTATCCGCAGCGGCCGGTAAGAAAATCGTCACCATCGAGGCCATCGGCCAGGATCCGGTCGGCGCCAAGGTGCAGGACGCCTGGCGCCAGATCGACGTGGTGCAGTGCGGCTATTGCCAGTCGGGCCAGATCATGTCGGCGACCGCCTTGTTGCAGGCGACGCCGAAGCCGAGCGATGCCGATATCGATAACGCGATGTCGGGCAACATCTGCCGCTGCGGTACCTACGGACGTATCCGCCAGGCGATCAAGATCGCCGCCGCTAAATAAGGAGCGCGCATGAGCCAGAATGACAAGCACCAGGTGCCGAATTCGCGCCGCCGTTTCATGCAACTCGGGGCCACTGCCGGCGGCGGCCTGCTGTTCGGTTTTTCGCTGTTCGGCTGCCAGAAGGACAATGACCGCAAGGAAGCGCCGCCCGAGAAAGCCGTGGGCCAGGCGTCGACCGAGCATTCCGATACCCCTGCCGGCCTGGCGCGCGACGCGTTTATTCGCATCGACCGCAGCGGCATCGTCACCCTGATCATCCACAAGGTGGAAATGGGGCAGGGCACGTTCACTTCGATGCCGATGCTGCTGGCCGAGGAACTGGGGGCCGATTTGTCGAAGGTAAAACTGGAGCAGGCGCCGGCCAACAACGAACTGTATGCCGATCCATTGCTCGGTGGCCAGGTGACCGGCGGCTCGACTTCGGTGCGCGGCGCCTGGAAGCCGCTGCGCGAAGCCGGCGCCATGGTGAGGAGCGTCCTCGTCTCGGCCGCGGCCAAGAACTGGAATGTCGATACCAATGAGCTGCAGGTCGTGGCCGGCAGCGTGCGCCACCAGGCCTCGGGCCGCTCGGCCCACTTCGGCGAGCTGGTCGACGCGGCTTCAAAGATGGAGCTGCCGAAAAACGTCAAGCTGAAGGCGCCGGAGCAATTCGTGCTGATCGGCAAAACCATGAAGCGCCTCGATTCGCCGGCCAAGACGGATGGCAGCGCGCTGTTCGGCATCGATGCGCGCCTGCCGAACATGGGCATTGCCGCCGTGGCGGCCTCGCCGGTGACGGGCGGCAAACTCGTTGCCGTCGACGAGGCCAAGGCGATGGCGGTGAAAGGCGTGCGCCAGGTGTTGCGCCTCGAGGGCGCCGTGGCCGTCGTCGCCGACCATTTCTGGGCTGCGAAACAAGGCCTGGCCGCTGCCGCCCCGCGCTGGGACGATGGCGCCAACGCCAATGTGTCGCTGGCCGGCATCGTGGCCGACATGATGAAAGTGTCGGAGGGCAGCGGCGCGGTCGCGAAGAACGCCGGCGACGCCATCAAGGCGCTGGGCAAGGACGGTGGCCGCAAGCTCGACGCCATCTATGAAATGCCTTTCCTTGCCCATGCGACCATGGAACCGATGAATTGCACGGTCGACTTGCGCGCCGACGGCTGCGACCTCTGGGTCGGTACGCAGGTGCCGGCGCTGGCGCAGGGCGCCGCGGCCAAGGTGGCCGGCATCCCGGTCGAGAAGGTCAAGGTCCACAATTATTATCTAGGGGGCGGTTTCGGCCGGCGCCTGGAAGTCGACTACGTCATCCAGGCGGTCGCGTTTGCGAAACTGAGCAAGGGACCCGTGAAATTCATCTGGACCCGCGAAGAAGATATTCAGCACGACATGTTCCGTCCGTATTACGTGGACCGCCTGTCGGCGCGCCTGGACGACAAGGGCCACATCGCCGCCTGGTTCCACCGGGTGACGGGCTCGTCCATCATGTCGCGCTTCGCGCCGCCCGCCGTCAAAAATGGCGTCGATCCGGATGCGGTCGAGGGCGCGGCCGACCTGCAGTACACGATTCCCGATATGCGCGTCGAATACGTGCGCCATGAGCCGGCCGGCATACCGACCGCCTTCTGGCGCGGCGTCGGACCGACCCACAACGTCTTCGTGGTCGAAAGTTTTATCGACGAACTGGCGCAGGCGGCGAAGCAGGACCCGGTGGCCTTCCGCCGCGCCCTGCTCGATAAATCGCCGCGCACGCTGGGCGTGCTGAACCTGGCAGCGCAAAAGGCCGGCTGGGGCAAGCCGCTGGCGCCGATCGCGGGACGCAAGGTTGGGCGTGGCGTGTCGACCCAGTTTGCCTTCGGCAGCTACATGGCGCAGGTGGCGGAAGTCTCGGTCGGTCCCGAGGGCGACGTGCGCGTGCACCGCGTGGTGTGCGCGGTCGACTGCGGCCAGGCAATCAATCCGGATACCATCGTCGCGCAGATGGAAGGCGGCATCGTCTTCGGCGCCACGGCCGCCTTGTGGGGCGAGATCACGATCGACAAGGGCCGGGTGCAGCAGACCAATTTCGGCGACTACCGCGTGATGCGCATCAATGAAGCGCCGAAGGTCGAAGTGCACATCGTCGTCAGCAAGGATGAACCGGGCGGCATCGGCGAGCCGGGCACGGCCGGCATTGCGCCGGCGCTGTCGAATGCCGTGTTCGCCGCGACCGGTAAACGGATTCGCAAGCTGCCGATCGGGGAGCAGTTGAAGAAGGCGTAAACGCACAACGCCGCTGCCGTAGATGTCTACCGGCAGCGGCGTAACCCACCCTACAAACGCAACAACGCTTTACTCTGCCTCATACGGGTCCGGATACCCGAGCACTTCCATGATGTCGCGCTCGAACTGTTCCATCTCCTCGGCTTCCTCGTCGTGCTCGTGGTCATACCCTTGCGCATGCAGGACGCCATGCACCACCAGGTGCGCCGCGTGTTCCTCGACCGTTTTCTTTTGCTCGTCCGCCTCGCGCTGCAGCACGTCCGTGCACAGGATGATGTCGGCCTGGGTCGGCTCATCCTCGGCCAGCTCCTCGCCTTCGTTGTAGGCAAAGGTCAGCACGTTGGTCGCATAGTCCTTGCCGCGGTAGTCGCGGTTCAGGGTCTGCCCCTCGGCGCTGTCGACGAAACGGATCGTCAGTTCGGCCGGTCCCAGCAGGGTGGCGCGCACCCAGCGCTCCACCAGCTCGGGCGTGATGGCCGATTCGAGGCGGGCGTCCGGGTACTGGACGTCGAGGTCAAGCGGATGGTTTTTTTCTTGCATTGCGGGTGGTCGTTGGTTTTGGCAAGGCGCCCAGTTCCTGGACGGCAGTGGCCATTTCATAGGCATCGACGATGCGGCCCACCAGCGGGTGGCGCACCACATCGGCGCTCGAGAATTGCGTGAAGGCGATACCGCGCACGTCTTTCAGCACATGCATGGCGTCGACCAGGCCGCTGCGCTGGGTTTTATGGAGGTCGACCTGGGTGACGTCGCCCGTCACCACGGCCTTGCTGCCGAAACCGATACGCGTCAGGAACATCTTCATCTGCTCGGCGGTCGTGTTCTGCGCCTCGTCGAGGATCACGAAGGCGTGGTTCAGCGTACGGCCGCGCATGTAGGCGAGCGGGGCGATCTCGATCACCTGCTTTTCGAACAGCTTTTGGGTGCGGTCAAAGCCGAGCAGGTCGTACAGCGCGTCGTACAGCGGACGCAGATAGGGATCGACCTTCTGGCTCATGTCGCCCGGCAAGAAGCCGAGGCGTTCGCCCGCTTCGACCGCCGGACGGGTCAGGATGATGCGCTTGACCGCGTCGCGTTCCAGGGCGTCGACGGCGCAGGCCACGGCCAGATAGGTTTTACCCGTACCGGCCGGGCCGATGCCGAAGCTGATGTCGTGCTCGAGTACGGCTTTCAGGTACTGGATCTGGTGCGGCGTACGTCCGCGCAAGTCGCTGCGGCGCGTCTTGAGCGTCGGGCTGACGAGTTCGGCATCGCTGTCGGCTGCCTCAAGCTCATCGGCTTGCTTGTCCGGGGCTGCCGCCGCACCCGCGCCTTCGTTGGCAGGCTTCAGGCCGGCGCGCTGTTCGACCAGGGCAAGCTGCACTTCCTCGATCGGCACGATTTTGTTGGCCACGGCATAGAAACGCTCGAGCAGCTCGACCGCGCGCTCGGCATTGGCGCCGTTGACGATGAATTTCTCGCCGCGGCGGAAGATGGTCACATCGAGCGCGGCCGAGATCTGGCGCAGGTTTTCGTCGAGCGGACCGCACAGGTGGGCAAGCCGCGAATTATCGAGCGGCTCGGGAATGAAATAAGACGGTTGGGTAGGTTGTGTTTTCAACTGGCTATGGCAATCGTATCGAGATTGGCGACGAGTTCGCCGCGCAGTGAATAATCCAGGCTCTCGGTGACGCGCACATCGACCAGCTGGCCGATCAGCGCGTTGCCCGCGGCGCCCGGAACGAAAATGACCACCCGGTTGTTCTCGGTGCGGCCTTGCAGTTCGGACGGATCTTTCTTCGACGGACCCTCGACGAGTACGCGCTGGACCGTGCCGACCATTGCCGCGCTGTACTTGCGGGTATTGGCATCGATCAGGGCTTGCAGGCGCTGCAAACGTGCCAGCTTGACCTCGTGCGGGGTATCGTCTTCCAGGTTTGCGGCCGGCGTGCCGGGGCGCTTGCTGAAGATGAAACTGAAACTGTTATCGAAGCCGACGTCCTGCACCAGCTTCATCATGGCCTCGAAATCGGCCTCGGTTTCGCCGGGGAAGCCGACGATGAAATCCGAGGAGATCGCGATATCCGGGCGCACGGCACGGATACGGCGGATGATCGATTTGTACTCCAGCCCCGTGTATCCACGTTTCATGGCGCCGAGGATCCTGTCTGCGCCGTGTTGCACCGGCAAATACAGGTGGTTCACCAGTTGCGGGATCTTCGCGTAGGCATCGATCAGGCGCTGGGTAAATTCCTTCGGGTGACTGGTGACGAAACGCAGGCGCTCGATGCCCGGAATGTCGGCAATGTATTCGAGCAGCAAGGCAAAATCGGCCATCTCACCACTTTCCATCGCGCCGCGGTAGGCGTTCACGTTCTGGCCCAGCAGCATGATTTCCTTCACACCCTGGGCGGCCAGCCCGGCCACTTCCGTCAACACGTCCTCGAAGCGGCGCGACACTTCCTCGCCGCGCGTATAAGGCACGACGCAGTAACTGCAATACTTGCTGCAGCCTTCCATGATCGAGACATAGGCCACTGGGCCGTCGATCTTGGCTGGCGGTAAATGGTCGAACTTCTCGATTTCCGGGAAGCTGATGTCGACCTGGGCCGTGCCGCTGCTGCGGCGCGCGCGGATCATCTGCGGCAGGCGGTGCAGGGTTTGCGGCCCGAACACCATGTCCACATGCGGCGCGCGCTTGACGATCGCTTCGCCTTCCTGCGAAGCCACGCATCCGCCTACACCAATGATGAGGTCGGGACGCTCGCGTTTCAAGGCGCGCAGGCGGCCGAGGTCGGAAAATACTTTTTCCTGCGCCTTTTCTCGTACAGAACAAGTATTAAAGAGAATGACGTCGGCATCGTCGGGCGTGTCGGTACGCACGAGTCCGTCGGACGCGCCGAGGACGTCTGCCATTTTGTCCGAGTCGTACTCGTTCATCTGGCAACCAAAGGTCTTGATAAATACTTTTTTCTGCATGAGTGCTCGGGGGAAAGAAGGGCTGGGACTGTGACAAGGCGACAAGCCAGTTTACCGTAATTTGGTCCTGCTCACCAAAATACGGCTTATGCATGGGCGATATTCAATGCGCCCAGGAACTATGTGTTGCCAAGTCCGAAACGATTGCAATTCTAATCAGATTGTTAAATTGCGCATAGGAACTAAAACGCTGCGACTAAGGCAGAGTCAGCGTTTGCTCAATATCTTTCCTGTTGTAAATCAAGACCTTCGGCCTAAATTCTTTTACACAAATTAGTAAAAGAAATCTCTTGCGTGCGCCACAAATTATCCCCATGTGTTGAAATGCCTATGTGACAAGCTTTCCACACGATAGCTTGATTTCCAACAATGCGTCATGTGCTCAGGACGGACACGATCGGTTCGTAAGGCTCTGATAATTTGTTTGAAAGACAAGTGCGTTCGGGGAGTGTTAGCAGAACGGATGTACGCCGGCATTGTTTTTAAGCTAGGAATCAGACTCGTTCTGTTTAATGGCCCAGGAGCGTGTCCGGGAACTTATGTTGACGGAACGTAGTCATTACAAAGTTCGTAACGGAACTATTTCATTCACTTTACGAGGTAAAAATCATGGCACACCATGCTTTGTCATCGCAGGAAAGCTACAACCCCAACCACCTGCTCGACATCTTGCTCGGCAAGATGCAACTGAAGAACGACGCGGCCCTGTCGCGCATGCTCGAGGTGGCTCCACCGGTCATCAGCAAGATCCGCCACCACCGCCTGCCGGTTGGCGCCTCGCTGTTGATCCGCATGCACGAAGTGACCGGCATGAGCATCCGCGACCTGCGCGACCTGATGGGCGACCGCCGCACCAAGTACCGCCTGTCCGACGCGCAAGGCCGTCCAAAGCCAGAAGAGAAGGCAGCCGCAGCAGCCGCCGCTCAACAGCAGCAACAGCAGCAAGCGCAGAGCACCGAGGCTACCTCTTCGTCGTCCGGCAACTATGCGCACTAATGCCGGCGGCATGGCGCGTGTTACTGCCATGCCCTCGGTAATGCCAGGCAGCGGCCCGGCGTCCTGAGCGACGCTGCGCGCGCTGCCTTTTCTTTTGCGCGTCCCGCTGGCGTTCGCCTGCCGGATGCGTTGTCGTTTGCGCTTCCTGGTCCCTGTTCCGTGTTCTCAGCTTGTCGTGCGCTTTCGACCTGCGGCCACGGCATCGTCGCACTCATCGCAGCACGGCCTCGTCGTCCTGCAAGCGCCACGTGCATTCCCTCCCCGTGGGCCGTTTCTGCGCCACCCCAAGCACTGGTACGCCGAGTATTGTATTCTCGCCATGCTCCGCCTGGCTTGTCGTTTGCGCATGCCTGGCGCGTCCATTACTACCAGACAAGGATACCCATGAAACTGTATTTCAGCCCCGGCGCCTGCTCGCTGTCGCCCCACATCGTCCTGCTCGAGGCAGGCCTGCCATTCACCTCCGAGCGCGTCGACCTGCGCGAAAAAAAGACGGCCGGCGGCGAGGATTTCCGCGCCATCAATCCGAAAGGCTATGTGCCGGCCCTGGCGCTGGACGACGGTACGCTGCTGACCGAAGGCCCGGCCATCGTCCAGTACCTGGCCGACCTGGCGCCCGGCGCCGGCCTGCTACCGCCCGTGGGCGATGCCGCACGCTATAAAGTGGTCGGCTGGCTGAACTTCGTCTCGGCGGAACTGCACAAGAACTTCGGCCCCTTGTTCAACCCCGCCGCGACCGACGACATGAAGGCACATGCGCGCAAGATGCTGGCGCTGCGCCTCGACTACGTCGCCGCGCAACTGGCCGGGCGCGACTTCCTGGAAACGCGTTTCAGCGTGGCCGACGCCTATTTGTTTACCGTGCTCGGCTGGACGGACTTCCTGAACGTGAGCCTGGCGGACTGGCCGGTGCTGGGCGAGTACCGCACCCGCGTCGCCGCGCGTCCGGCCGTACAGCAGGCGCTGCGCGAGGAAGGCTTGGTCAAATAAGAGGGCTGGTCAAGTAACAGAAAGTAAAGCCGGACGCCGCCCGCCTCCCGTGGGCGGTACCATGGCCACATGACGAGTCAACGCTATATTGCCCTGATCCGCGGGATCAACGTCGGCCGCGCCAAACGCGTGGCCATGGCCGATCTGCGCAAGCTGATCGGCGACATCGGCTACAGCGACGTGCGCAGCGTCCTCAATAGCGGCAACCTGGTGTTCTCCGCCGATGCGGTCGGACCCACGGTGGCCGCGGCCGCGATCGAAGAGCAGCTCGTGCTCAAGCTGGGCGTGGCCGCACGCGTGATGGTGCTCAGCCGCGAGGAACTGGCCGCCGTGCTGGCCGAGAATACCTTGCTGGCCCAGGCAAGCGACCATGCGCGCCTGCTGGTATTCATCCTCGGCGATGCAGCCATGCGCAACGCGGTGGCGCCGTTGTGCGAACGCGCCTGGGGCGCGGAAGCCCTTGCCGTGGGCCAGCGCGCGGCCTACGTCTGGTGTCCGGAAGGCGTCCTGGCCAGTGCCGCAGCAACCGCGCTCGGCAAGCAGTTGGGCGACAACACGACTTCGCGTAACTGGAATACCTTGTGCAAGCTGTATGCGCTGTGCAGTGAACCCGCGGCCGCTCCACCAGGTTCGTGAAGCGCCCGACGCTTCCAATCGTTGGCGGCACCTGCTCGAACTTCTCGCTGCCATCCCGGCGTACCCGGTAGCCGCCAGGCGTACCGGACCAGGGAAAGCGGGGAGGGCATCGGAAGCGATGCCCGTATGGTCGAGCAAGACAAATCGCTGTCGCGCACCCGCGTTCGATTCGGGCCGAAAACAGCTCTGCGGCAAGTAGGCGCGCGAGCCACGGGAGGGCGGCGCACCCTGTGAAAGAAATGCGACAGCGCGTCAATTCGGAAATATCAAATCAACATGATTTCAGTCGATTTTCATTGAAACAGTATTAACTGTTTTCATAAATGCCACGCGTGGAACGCATCTTTTGCCAGGCTGGCAACGAATAGCGTTGTCAAGGTTTCCAGCTATGACGCCGATCAAGAAATTTTAAGCGTGGCGTATACATCTGCGTTTTCTTTACGGGTATAGTCTCTCTATCCCTATTGCCTCAGGGCATCAAAACGATGTCGAACGCATATGTTCGACATGCCTACGGCCTCCAAGAGCCGCCGCCCTTCCGCCAGCCTTATTCGGAACGGCAACCGCTGTTTGCACTGTCGTATCCGCATCCAATTATTTGTAAAGTTCCGAACATGCCCAACTTTGCCCGACTTCAGATTGCCTTCAAGAATGTTTATGTGCGCATCGCCGCCGCCGTCCTGCTGGGCGCCGTGACCGGCATTGCGATCTATACGGCCGACGCGCCGCAGGATCCGAGCCCGGTCGTTCATTCGCAAGACATTTCTGAAATCACCCGCCTGGCCGGTCAGAAGGACAAGCTCGAGTACCTGATGGTGGCCAAGCCATTGTCGGAGTCGCCGCGCTACGTCTTCAAGTTCAAGAGCGCGCCCGCGCTGCACGTGGTCAAGGTGCCGAGCACCTCGCACCTCTCCCTCGAGCGCGAAGTCCTGCTCAAGAACGCGATTCCGTATTCGATCGCGAGGGACGATTTCCTCGCCTCGCACAAGGCCGTGCTCGACGAAGGCGGCTCGGTGGCCGCCGACGCGGCTGACTTCATGAAGCGCCATGCGTTCGAGATCGTGCTGCTGCTGTTGATCGTCTACTCGCTGAAGTTCGGCATCCCAGGCATGGGTGCGAGCTCCACCATGATCATGCCGGACAAGCTCAAGGGCAGCATGGATGACCTGATCGGCATGGAAGACATCAAGCAGGAAGTGCTGCACCTGGAAGACATGATTCGCAACCGCGAGGAATACGCGTCGCACAACATCGACAAGCCGTTCAACGTGATGCTGACCGGGCCTGCCGGTACCGGCAAGACCAAGCTGGTCGGTTATCTGGCCAAGCGCCTGGACATGCCGCTGATCTCGGCCTCGGGCTCGGCCCTGGAGTCGGGCTATGTCGGCGGCGGCTCGAAAGCCCTGAGTGCCCTGTACCGCAAGGCCTGCGCCAAGGGCAAGTGCATCATCTTCCTCGACGAAGCGCAAAGCCTGTTCATGCCGCGCGGCCGCAGCGAAAAGAAGTGGGAAGACGATACCGCCAACACCCTGCTCGGTTTGCTCGACGGCGTCAAAAGCGACAAGGGCCAGGGCGTGATCTGGGTGGTCGCCTCGAATTTCGACGACGCCTCGACCGACATGGACGAAGCAATGCTGCGCCGCTTCTCGGTCAAGATCAACTTCCGCCTGCCGAACAAGGGCGAGCGCCGCGAATTGCTGAAGAGTTTCCTGTCGCGTAAAAAAGAAGGCCTGGTCGACTACAACGACCTCGACCTGGACCAGATCGCCGAGATCACCCAGAACCTGAGCCCGGCGCTGCTGGAAACCGTGGTCGAGCGCGCTTCGATGCTCTCGATCCAGGAAAAAGTCATCATCAATACCGACCTGCTGTTCCGAGCCTACGAGCGCGCCACGATCGGCCTGACCGACCGCGCCACGACACATGAAAAGCACAAGCAGCGCGAGCGCATCGCTTTGCACGAACTGGGTCACTTCTTCATGCAGATCGACCCGCACCTGCGCGCCGGTTTGAGCCTGGCCGAAGTGAAGGAAAAGTCGCACCTGCTCAAAATCAGTACCGAAGCGGTCTCGAAGATAGGCGCGCTGGGTTACGTGCTGCAGTCGGGTGACGACATGTCGCTGCGCACGCTGGAAGAACTCGAGCGCGACGTGGTCGGCCTGTATGGCGGCATGGCGGCCGAAGAGCTGTTCTACGGCGCCCGCGGCATCTCGGTCGGCGCCCAGAACGACATCGAGAAAGTGACCAAGATGCTGAACCTGATGGTCAACCGCCTGTCGATGTACTCGCGCTCGAAGATCGACTACAGCCAGCTGAAAAACGACGCCAGCGGCGAACACACGCTGCGCCAGATGGAAGAGAAGGCCGATGAACTCTACAGCTACACGCTGGGCGCGATGCGCGACTACC
The DNA here is from genome assembly GCF_056680575.1 of Telluria sp. AIW5. NCBI lineage: Bacteria > Pseudomonadati > Pseudomonadota > Betaproteobacteria > Burkholderiales > Oxalobacteraceae > Telluria > Telluria sp. AIW5. Next base: position 1,621,288 of record NZ_CM155289.1, read on the forward strand.
GCGCGCTGATCGAATCGCTGAAGGACACGCTGCTCGACCAGTACGTGCTGTCGAAGGACGCCGTGTTCGCGCTGCTGGAAGAGCGCAAGGAACTGCTGCACTTCGCGCCGAAGCACGCCAACCTCAAGCTGTGCGCGGAGACCGGAGAGATGGTCGCGGCTTGAGCCGGTCCTTCCGAATAAAAAGCCCGCTGTGCGTTAAACGCCAGCGGGCTTTTTTATTGTTGGCCGATGCATTCCGTAGGGTGGGCGCCCCGGGCCCACGCGGACATATGCATAATGTTGGCACAGCGGCTAGCGCGACCAAACCCCGTGGGCACGGGGCGCCCACCCTACGAAAACCGGCGCAGGTCGGCACACTCCTCAGTGCTGCTGCTCCGTCTCCTTCAGCGTCTCCATCACATACCGCGTCATGCTCGCCGCCAGCTCATGCTCGCCGAGGAAGACCTTGCCGCCCGTATCCTTGCGCAGCAGTTCCGCTTCTTCCTCGTTATGGGTGCGCACCAGGCAGCGGATCGTCGGATTGAGCATGGTCGCCGTCTCGATCATCGTGCGCACGTGGAAGGTGTCGGGCGTGGCGATCACCAGCACCGCGGCGCGCGCGATGTGGGCCTGGATCAGCACCGCCGGTTCGGCCGCATTGCCCACCACCGCCGGCTGGTCGCGCCGCCGCAGCGCTTCGACCAGCTCGCGGTTCTGCTCGGCCACGACGAAGTGCACGCCCTGCGCCGTCAGCTCATCGGCGATGCGGCGTCCGACGCGGCCGTAACCGACCAGCACCACCTGGCCGGTGAGGCGCTCGTGCGGCACCGTCATCGGCAGCTCGGCCAGCGGATCGGGCGAGGATTCGAGCTTGCGCACGGCCTCGGAGTTCGCCCGCAGCCAGCGCTGCAGCGGTTCGATCGCCTTGAACAGCAGCGGGTTCACCGCGATCGAGATGATGGCGCCGGCGAGGATCAGGCTTTGCCCTTCCTGCGGCATCAGTTGCAACGAAATGCCGAGCGCCGCGAGGATGAAGGAGAATTCGCCGATCTGCGCCAGGCTGGCCGAGACCGTGATCGCCGTATTGAGCGGATAACGCAGGGCCAGCACCAGCACCATCGCCGCGATCGACTTGCCGAAGATGATCACAAGCACCACCGCCAGCACCTTCAAGGGACTGTCGACCAGCACCGCCGGATCGAACAGCATGCCGACCGACACGAAGAACAGCACCGAGAATGCGTCGCGCAAGGGCAGCGACTCTTCGGCGGCGCGGTGGGAGAGGTCCGACTCGCGCAGCACCATGCCGGCGAAGAAGGCGCCCAGCGCGAACGAGACGCCGAACAGCTCCGAGGAGCCGTAGGCAATGCCAACCGCGGCGGCGATCACCGCCAGCGTAAACAGTTCGCGCGACGCCGTCTTGGCAACCCGCCACAGGAACCAGGGAAACAGTTTGCGGCCGACGATCAGCATGAAAGCGACAAAGGCGCCGACCTGCAGCAGCGTTTTTCCGAGCGCGTACAGCAGCGAGGTGTCGCCGTCCGCCCCCTTGCCGCCGAGCGGGCCGGCGAGCGCCGGCAGCAGCACCAGCACCAGCACCGTCACCAGGTCTTCGACCACCAGCCAGCCGACCGCGATCCGTCCGTTCATCGAGTCGAGGATGCCCCGTCCTTCCAGTGCGCGCAGCAGCACCACGGTGCTCGCGACCGACAGCGCCAGGCCGAACACCAGCCCCGCCCCCAGGCTCCAGCCCCACAGGTGGGCCATGCCCATGCCCATCGCGGTCGCCACCGCGATTTGCAGGATGGCGCCGGGCAGGGCGATCTTGCGCACATCGAGCAGGTCGCGCAGCGAGAAGTGCAGCCCGACCCCGAACATCAGCAGCATCACACCGATCTCCGCCAGCTGCGAGGCCAGCGACACGTCCGCAACGAAGCCCGGCGTGGCGGGGCCGATGACGATGCCGGCGGCGAGATAACCGACCAGGGCCGGCAGTTTCAGGCGCACGGCGAGCATCCCGAAGAGGAGGCCGAAACCGAGGGCGGCGGCGATGGTGGTAATCAGGCTGAGTTCATGATGCATGCAGGACGGCTCCTTATCAAGGTTGAATCGGACCAGTATAAGCGACGTAGACTACATGGTCGGAAAATAGAGGAATGCCTCGGGACTGCGGCCAGTTCAGCGCGGCGACGGCTGGCTATAATCGATTCGATAAAAGACCCTATAAACAGGAGACAGCATGAACAAGGTATTCGTCACGGGCGTGGGCATGATCCCGTTCGCCAAGCCGGGCGCGAGCGCCCCGTATCACCAGATGGCCGCCGCGGCCGCGCGCGCCGCACTGCAGGACGCCGGCGTCGACTACGGCGACATCGAGCAGGCCTACGTTGGCTATGTGTACGGCGACTCGACCTGCGGCCAGAAAGCCTTGTATGGCGTCGGCATGACCGGTATCCCCATCGTCAACGTCAACAACAACTGCTCGACCGGTTCCACGGCCCTGTTCCTGGCGCGCCAGGCGATCGCCAGCGGCGCCGTCGACTGCGTGCTGGTGCTCGGCTTCGAGCAGATGAGTCCCGGCGCCCTCGGTTCCGTCTTCACCGACCGCCCGACGCCTTTTGATGACTTCGACGCCGTCACCGACCGCCTGGTCGGCAAACCAGAGATCCCGCTGGCGCTGCGCTACTTCGGCGGCGCGGGCCTGGCGCACATGGAAAAATACGGCACGCCTTTATCGGCATTTGCCGAGATCCGCGCCAAGGCCAGCCGCCACGCCGTCAACAACCCGCTGGCGCTCTTTAAAAAGGAAGTCACGGCGCAGGACGTGCTCGATGCGCCGATGATCTGGCCTGGCGTGATGACGCGTTTGATGGCCTGCCCGCCGACCTGCGGCGCGGCCGCGGCGGTGCTGGTCTCGGAAGACTTCGCGAAGAAGCGCGGCCTGCGCAGCGACGTCTACATCGCCGCGCAAGCGATGACGACCGACCGCGCCAGCACCTTCGACTCGAACGACATGATGCGCCTGGTCGGCTACGAGATGAGCCGCGAAGCCGCCGACAAGGTCTATCAACAGTCCGGCATTGGCCCCGACGAACTCGACGTCGTCGAACTGCACGACTGCTTCGCGCATAACGAACTCATTACCTACGAAGCCCTCGGCCTGTGCCCGGAAGGCGGCGCGGACAAATTCATCCGCGACGGCGACAACACCTACGGCGGCAAGGTCGTCACCAATCCATCGGGCGGCCTGCTGTCGAAGGGACACCCGCTCGGCGCAACGGGCCTGGCCCAGTGTTTCGAGCTGACCCACCAGCTGCGCGGCAGCGCCGGCGCGCGCCAGGTCGACGGTGCGCGCACGGCCCTGCAGCACAACCTGGGCCTGGGCGGGGCCTGCGTCGTCACCATGTACCGCGCGGCGTAAGGGGGCAGCATGCAATCGATAAGCCCATCCTGGACGAACCCGGAGCTGGACGGCTTTCGCGACGCCGTGCGCCGCTTCGTCGCCAGCGAAATCGCGCCCCATGGCGAGCGCTGGCGCCAGCAGCAGCACGTCGACCGCGAATTGTGGAACAAGGCTGGCGAGATGGGCCTGCTGGCCGCCGACATCCCCGAAGAATACGGCGGCTCTGGCGGTGACTTCTCCCACATGGCGATCATCTTCGAGGAGCTGGGCTACGCCGGCGACATGGCGTTTGGATTGCACGTGCACGCGATCGTCGCCCACTACCTGCTGAACCAGGGGACCGAAGAACAGAAGCGGCGCTACCTGCCGAAACTGGCCAGCGGCGACATGATCGCGGCCATCGCGATGTCCGAACCGGGCGCCGGCTCCGACCTGAAAGGCATCCGCACCACCGCCATCAAGGGCAAGGACGGCTACCGCCTGAACGGCTCGAAGACCTTCATCTCGAACGGCTACCTGGCCGACCTGATCCTGGTGGTCGCGAAAACCGATCCGGCCGGAGGCGCGAAAGGCATCTCGCTGATGCTGCTGGAAACCCGCAACAACCCGGGCTTTCGTGTCGGACGCATCCTGGAAAAGCTTGGGCAGAAGGGACAGGACACCTGCGAGCTGTTCTTCGACGAGGCCCACGTAGCCTTCGATGGCGTGCTCGGTGGCGAAGAGGGCAGGGGTTTCGTCCAGCTGATGACGGAGCTGCCGTATGAACGTACCATCATCGGCGTGGCCGGCGTGGCGGCGATCGAGCGCGCTTTGGCGCTCACCGTCGAACACACGAAAGAACGCAAGGCCTTCGGCCAGGCCCTGATCGAGATGCAGAACACGCGCTTCGTGCTGGCCGAAATCAAAACCGAGGCGACGGTGGCGCGCATCTTCATCGACCGCTGTATCGAGGACATGCTGGCCGGCCGCATGGACGCCGTGCGCGCCTCGATGGCGAAATACTGGATCTCGGACTTGCAGTGCAAGGTCGTCGACCAGTGCCTGCAGCTCTTTGGCGGCTACGGCTACATGCTCGAATACCCGATCGCCCAGATGTACGTCGACGCCCGGGTCCAGCGCATCTACGGCGGCGCCAACGAGATCATGAAAGAGATCATCGCCCGCTCCTTGTAATGTAGGGTGCGCACTTGTGCGCACGCGGTACAACGCCGATCAATCCCACTGGACACATCCATGCCCGGACCACTCACTGGCATCAAAATCATCGAAATGGTCGGCCTCGGCCCCTGTCCCTTTGCCGCCATGATGCTGGCCGACATGGGCGCCGAGGTGATCCGCATCGACCGCAAAACCAGACCCGGCGCGGGCAACCCCTTCCCGATGCTGGGCACGAAATTCGACGTCATGGCACGCGGCCGCCGCTCGCTCGCCCTCGACCTGAAAAAGCCGGAAGCACGCGAGGTCGTCCTGAAATTGACAGAACAAGCCGACATCCTGATCGAAGGCTTCCGCCCCGGCGTGATGGAGCGCCTCGGCCTCGGCCCCGACGCCTGCCTGGCGCGCAACCCGAAGCTGGTTTTTGGGCGCATCACCGGCTGGGGCCAGACCGGCCCCTTGTCGCAGGCGGCCGGCCACGACCTGAACTACATCGCCCTGTCCGGCATGCTGCACGCGATGGGCCGCGCCGATACGCCGCCCAGCCCACCATTGAACCTGGTCGGCGACTTCGGCGGCGGCGCCATGATGCTCGCCTTTGGCGTCGTCTGCGCGGCGCTGGAAGCGAAGACCTCGGGCAAAGGCCAGGTGGTCGATGCCGCCATGACCGACGGCGCGGCCCTGCTGGGCGCGATGATCTACGGCCTGCGCGCCTTCGGCTCCTGGAACGACGGGCGCGAAGCGAACATGCTCGATGGCGGGGCGCCGTTCTACGACACCTATGCCTGCAGTGACGGCAAATTCCTGTCGGTTGGTGCGATCGAGCCGCAGTTTTACGCGCAGCTGCTGGAGATCACGGGCGCCAGCGATCCCGACTTCGCAAAGCAGTGGAGCCGGAAGCGCTGGCCCGAGCTGAAAACGAAATTCGCCGCGCTGTTCGCCACTCGCACGCGCGACGACTGGTGCGCGCTGCTGGAAGGCACCGACGCCTGCGTCGCACCGGTACTCGACATGGCGGAAGCGCCCACGCACCCGCACAACGCGGCGCGCGGCACCTTCATCGAGATCGATGGCGTGACCCAGCCGGCGCCGGCGCCGCGTTTCAGCCGCACGCAGTCCACGGCAGGGCAGGCGGCCGCCGCGCCGGGACAGCACAGCGCCGCCGTGCTCGCGGACTGGGGCTGGAGCAGCGAATCAATCGAAACGCTGAAAAGCGCCGGGGTCATATAGGATTGCTACGGTAGAGATAAAGCTGCCGTAGACATGACTAAAGAACGCGAACTCGATCGATCGAAACGGCTGGCGCTGGGATTTTTCATCGGCGCCGCGCTGCTGTTCGTGCTGAGTTTTTTCCTGCCCCAACACTGGTGGACGGGTTTATTGAAAGCCTTTGCCGAAGCGGCGATGGTCGGCGCCCTGGCCGACTGGTTCGCCGTGGTCGCGCTGTTCAGGCGCGTGCCGATTCCGGTCGTCTCGCACCACACCAACATCATCCCTAACAACAAGGCCAAGATCGCCGACAACCTGGCGCTCTTCGTGCACGAAAAATTCCTCGATACCGAATCGATCGTCCGCCTGATCCAGAAACACGACCCTGCACAAAAAGTGGCCGACTGGCTGACCAGGCCGGCGAACACGCAGCACATGGGCGGCTACCTGGTGAAAACCGCGGGCTGGATGCTCGATTTCACCGAAGACGCGGCGATCCAGAATTTTTTAAGGAAAGCCGTGCACACGATGGTCGGCAGTGTCGATTTATCCAAATCGGCCGGCACGATCCTGGAAAGCCTGACCCGCGGCGGACGGCACCAGGAACTGCTCAACGAAGGCATCCACCAACTGGCGGCATTGCTCGATAACGAAGAAACGCAATCGACTATCTCGCAGGGCATCGTCGACTGGCTCAAGGAAGAATATGCCTTCATCGAAAAGATGCTGCCGTCGGAACTGATCGGCCGTAAAGGCGCCGATATCGCCGTGCGCCTGGCATCAACCATCCTGAATAAAGTAGCGCGCGACCCGGACCATCCGCTGCGCCAGCGTTTCGACGTGTTCACCGCCGAATTCATCGAGCGCCTGAAAATCGACCCGCAATTTTCCAGCAAGAGCGAAGAGATCAAGAATTATCTGCTCAACGACGAGACGCTCAACAATTACCTGAAGTCGCTGTGGGGTGAATTGAAAGCCTGGCTGAAAGCAGACCTGGCGAGCAAAGATTCGACCCTGCGCGCCCGCCTGGAAGCGACCGGCGCCTGGCTCGGCAAGACCCTGGCCGAGGACGCGCAACTGCGCCAGTCTCTCAACGAGAACCTGGAACTGGCGGCGCGCGCGGCGGCGCCCGAATTCGCCGTCTATCTGACCCGGCATATCGCCGATACGGTCAAGAATTGGGACAGCGCCGAGATGTCAGAACAAATCGAACTGAATATCGGCAAGGATTTACAATTTATTCGCATAAATGGCACGATCGTCGGCGGGCTGATCGGCGTGATCCTGTACCTGCTGTCGTCCTTGCCTGGCGTCTTGCGGTAATCGCGCGTCGCAAGCGGCGGGCGAAGCGTACTATCGGCTCATCCATCACGGGAGCACATATGGAACACGCATGGGAGCAGTCACTGAGCGCTTGGCTTGCCGCGCATCCCGACATCGAAGCGATTCCCGGGCGCGACCTGTTCATCGTCGCGCGCTATCTGGTGCCGATGGAGGCGCGCCTGATGCAGGGCTGCATGGAAGCGTCCGGCATTCCGGCGGTGCTGGCCGACGCGCACCTGATGCAGGCCGACTTGTTGCTGGCGCCGGCCCTGGGCGGGGTACGCATCCTGGTGCCGGCCTGCTTCGTGCAGCAGGCGCAGGCCGTCCTCGAAGCCTATGCGCGCGGCGCCTATGCGCTGGATGACGCCGCCGCCGGATAAGCAAGCAACCGGGGCCCCTTGCGGGTCTATAATCGGATCATGTACGACTACATCATCGTTGGCGGTGGTTCGGCCGGATGTGTCCTCGCAAATCGGTTGTCCGCCGATCCACGGGCACGGGTTTGTCTGCTCGAAGCGGGTCCTGCGGATACGAGCCCTTTCATCCGTGTGCCGCTGGGCATCGTGTACATGATGAATAGCCGCAAGCTCAACTGGCAGTACTTCACCGAACCGCAATCACAGCTCGACGGGCGCCGGCTTTTCTGGCCGCGCGGCAAGACGCTGGGCGGCAGCAGTTCCACCAATGCGATGATCTATACGCGCGGCCACCGCGCCGACTACGACCACTGGGCCAGGCTGGGCAACCGCGGCTGGTCGTATGCCGAGGTCTTGCCGCTGTTCCTGCGCAGCGAACATTACGAAGGCGGCGCCTCGGACTATCACGGCGTCGGCGGCGAGCTGAACGTGGCGCCGCCGCGCTCGCCAAACCTGCTGTCGCTGGCCTTCGTCGCCGCTGCCCGTGAAGCCGGGTATGCGTTCAATGCCGACTTCAATGGGGCGCTGCAGGAGGGTGTCAATTGTTATGACCTCACGCAGAAGAACGGCGAGCGCTGGAGCGCGGCGCGCGCCTTCCTGGCGCCGGTGCGCGGGCGGCCGAATCTGGCGGTCGTCACCGGCGCGCACGCCACCCGCCTGGTCTTCGACGGCAAACGCGCCGCGGGCGTCGAATACCTGCACGGCGGCGTACGCGCGACGGCCTGCTGCGCGCGCGAAGTCGTGCTTGCGGCAGGCGCCGTCAATTCGCCGCAATTGCTGATGCTCTCCGGTATCGGTCCGGAGGCGGAACTGGCGCGCCACGGCATCCCGCTGCGCCATTGCCTGCCGGGCGTGGGGCGCAACCTGCAGGATCACCTCGACATATTACTGGTGCACCAGTGCGCCCGGCCGGTGTCGCTGGGCCTGACGCTGTCGACCCTGCACCGCCAGCCCGGCTACCTGTTCGACTATCTCGCCCACCGGCGCGGTCCGTTCACCAGCAATTCGGCCGAGGCCGGCGGTTTCGTGCGCAGCACGCCGCAGGAGGCGCTGCCCGACCTGCAGTTCCACTTCACGCCGGCGCGCCTGGACGGCCATGCGCGTACTTGGCGCAAGGTCCTGTTTACGCTATGGGGCCACGGTTTTGCGCTGCATGCCTGCTTGCTGCGCCCGGCCAGCCGCGGCTATATCGCCCTCGCCAGCGCCGACCCGGGCGCCGCTCCGCTGATCGAGCCGCGTTACCTGTCCGAGCCGGCCGACCTGGCGCAGATGATCGGCGCGTTGCGGGCGGCGCGGCGCGTGCTCGCGGCGCCCGCGCTGGCGCCGTACCGGGGGCCGGAAATCTTTCCCGGCAGCGCAGCCGACAGCGATGAAGCGCTCGCGCAGTTCATCCGGCGCAAGGCCGAAACCATCTATCACCCGGCGGGAACCTGCAAGATGGGCGGCGATCCGATGGCGGTGGTCGACGACACGCTGCGCGTGCACGGCCTGGCCGGCCTGCGCGTGGCGGACGCATCGATCATGCCGACGCTCATCGGCGGCAATACCAATGCACCCACGATGATGATCGCCGAAAAGGCGGCCGCGCTGATGCTGGCGGCCGCGGACACGGAAACCCGCGCCGGGCCGGCGCTGTCCGGCGGCATGCCGCATCCCGCCGCCATGCCATGAGGAGCCGTTATCATGCATTATTTCGTCACCGGCGCGACCGGTTTCATCGGCAGGCGCCTCGTCAGGAAACTGCTGGCCTCGCCCGGCAGTACAGTCTCGTTCCTGCTGCGCGCGGGCAGCAGCGCCAAGCTCCCCGGCCTGCTCGCCTACTGGAACGCCGCCGACGGGCGCGCGCTGCCGGTCTTCGGCGACCTGCTGCAGGACGGTCTCGCCGTGACCGGTGCCGAACGCCTGGCACTGACCGGCAAGATCGACCATTTCTTTCACCTGGCGGCCATCTATGACCTGCGCGCAGGCCTTGCCGAGCAGGTGGCAGCCAATGTCGAGGGAACCCGGCGCGCGGTCGCGCTGGCCGCCGAATTAGGCGCCCGCCATTTCCACCACGTCAGTTCGGTCGCAGCCGCCGGCCTGTATCCCGGCGTCTTCCGGGAGGATATGTTCGACGAGGCCGAGCACCTCGACCATCCGTATTTCGCCACCAAGCATGCGGCCGAACAGATCGTGCGCGACGCCTGTCCCGTGCCATGGCGCATCTACCGGCCCGGCCTGGTGGTGGGCGACTCGCACAGCGGCGAGACCGACAAGGCGGACGGCCCCTATTATTTTTTCAAGCTGATCCAGCGCATCCGTGCGCTGCTGCCGCCCTGGCTGCCGGCGATCGGCATCGAGGGCGGGCGCGTCAACATCGTGCCGGTCGATTATGTCGTCGCTGCGCTGGCCCATATTGCGCTGCTCGAGGGGCTCGACGGGAAGTGCTTCCACCTGACCGATCCGGCGACCCGGCGGGTCGGCGAGGTCCTGGCGATCTTCGCCCGTGCCGCCCACGCGCCGCCGCTGGGCCTGCGCCTGAATGTTTCACTGCTGGGCCTGGTTCCGGCGTGGTTGCGCAAGGGACTCGACGCGCTGCCGCCGGTGCGGCGGCTGCAGCAGGCCCTGATGCGTGACCTCGGCCTGCCGGAAGGCATCCTGCAACTGGTGAACTGGCCCACCCGCTTCGACAATCGCCAGGCCGCGGCGGCGCTGGCCGGTAGCGGCATCGCCTGCCCGCCGCTGGAGAGCTATGCCGAACCGGTGTGGGATTACTGGGAGCGCCACCTCGACCCCGCGCTCTGCGCCGGGCGCAGCCTGCCGGGCCGGGTTGCCGGCAAGGTCGTGCTGGTGACCGGCGGCTCTTCCGGCATCGGCCTGGCCACGGCGCAGCGGCTGGCCGCGGCCGGCGCGACCACGCTCATCTGCGGGCGCGACCACGAGAAGCTGGCCGCCGCCCGGGCGCAAGTCCAGGCGCGCGGCTTCGACCTGTTGACTTACCCGGTCGACCTGTCCGACATGGACGACTGCGACCGCTTCGTGCAGGCCGTGCTGGCGGAGCACGGGCGCGTCGACGTGCTGGTCAACAATGCCGGGCGCTCGATCCGGCGTTCGCTCGACGCCAGCTATGACCGCTTCCACGACTTCCAGCGCACCATGCAGCTCAATTATTTCGGCGCCCTGCGCGTGACGCTGGGCCTGTTGCCCGGCATGGCGGCCCGCGGCGCCGGCCACGTCATCAATATCTCGTCGATCGGCGTGCTGACCAACGCCCCGCGCTTTTCCGCCTATGTCGCGTCGAAGGCGGCGCTCGAGGCGTGGGCTTATTGCGCCGCGGCCGAATTCGCCGACACGGGCGTCAGCTTCACCACCATTAACATGCCCTTGGTGCGCACGGCGATGATCGCGCCGACCGAGGTCTACCGCGATGCGCCGGCCCTCACGCCGGACGAGGCGGCGCAATTCGTCGTGCGCGCCATTGTCGAGCAGCCGGCGCGCATCGCCACCGACGTCGGCATGCTGGGACTGGGCATGCAGATGGCCGCGCCGCGGCTGGGCCAGATCATCATGAACAGCGCCTACCGCCTCGCGCCCGAGGCCGACGCGCCGCTGCAGGCGGCCTCGCCCGAACTCCAGGCATTGCAGCAACTGCTGCGCGGCGTACACCTCTGACATGGCGCCCGCCACCGCACAACCCGAAATGCTGACGGCGGTCGATGCCGCCTGGCTGCGCATGGACCGGCCGACCAACCTCATGATGATCTGCGGCATGATGATGCTCGACGGGCCGCTCGACCTGCAGCAGCTGCGCGAACTGATCCGCACGCGGATGCTGTGCTTCCACCGTTTTCGCCAGCGCGTGGCCGATGCCGCGGGCAGCCCCTACTGGGAGACCGATCCCGACTTCGACCTCGACTGGCACGTGCGCCGCATTGCGCTGCCCCCCGGCGAGGCCGCGCTCGAAGAAGTCACGGGCGACCTGATCAGCACCGCACTGGATCCGGGCAAGCCGATGTGGCAGTTCCACCTGCTGGAAACGGGCGCCGCCGGCGCGCTGGTGATCCGCATCCATCACTGCTACGGCGATGGCTTCGCCATGCTGCACCTGGTCGATGCGATTACCGATGCCGATCCGGGCCGGCCGGCCGCGGCCGGGATCGACCTGGCCCCGGCGCAGCCCGCCCGCAGCGCCTGGGAACGGCTGTTCGGCACGGCCACCGAGACGGCGGGCGACGCGCTGCGTGCGCTGCGCGGGCTGGCCGGCGCGGGACGCGACCTGCTGGGCGACCGTGCCGCTGCGTTCGACGCCGCCCGCGCCGGCGCCGACCTGCTGTACCAGGGCGGCGTGATTGCCGCCATGACACCGGACGCGCCGAGCCGTCTGAAGGGAGAATTGGGCGTCATGAAGCGGGTCGCCTGGGCCGATCCGCTGGCGCTGGACGAGGTCAAGGCCGTTGCCGGCGCGCTGGGCTGCTCGGTCAATGACGTGCTCGTGGCCTGCGTCACGGGCGCGCTGCGCGCCTACCTGGAAGGGCAGGGCGATGCGGTCGACGGACTGGAATTACGCGCCCTGGTGCCGGTCAACCTGCGCCGGCCGGGGCGGCTGACGGAACTGGGCAACCGCTTCGGCCTGGTCTTCCTCGATTTGCCGACCGCTGCCAGCGACCCCGTGGCGTGCGCGCTCGAGGTGCACGGGCGCATGGCCCAGCTCAAGCACTCGAAGCAGGCGCAGGTGGCGCTCGGGATCCTGACGGCCATGGGCATCGCGCCCGCGTTCCTGCGCGAGCGCATCCTCGAGACCCTGGCAGCGAACGCCAGCGTGATCGTGACCAACGTGCGCGGCCCGGACGAGCCACGCTACCTGGCCGGCCGGCGCATCGTGCGCCAGATGTTCTGGGTGCCGCAATCGGGCGGCATCGGCCTCGGCGTCAGCCTGCTGAGCTACGCCGGGCAGGTGAGCGCCGGTGTCGTTGCCGACCTGCGCCGCATGCCCGACCCGGCGGCGTTCGCCCGGCTGTTCGCGGTCCAGTTCGAGGCCCTGCTGCTGAGCGCGCTCATGCTGCCCTGGCCCGGCCAGGCCGGCACCACGGCGCCATGACGCACGCTCGCTCAGTGATGGCGCGGCGTGCCGCCGGACCGGCCGTGCGCGCCTTCCTGCGGCGGCCCCGCGCGGCCCGCCTGGCCGACACTGCCGTCGATCCCGACCAGCACGTCGCGCACCGTGCGGACGGCCATGTTGCTGATCTCGCCGGCCGCAGCGATTGCGCCCTCGGCGGCACGGGTGCCGATGCGGCCGGCGTCGCCGCCGGTTTCGCCGGCCGCGTCGAGCATGCCGCGCACCGCCTGGCGCGCCACCGTGCCGAGGTCGGCGCCCAGGGTGGCGCCGACCTGGATCAGCGCGCGCATGGTGTCGAAGGCCGCCAGCACGACATCGCCGCCGACGTCGTGCACTCCGGCGACGATGCCCTTGGCGACGCCGCTGACGCTGAGCGAAAGGCCGGTGCCGAGCTCTTCGCTGGCGGCAAGGGCGCCGCGCGCGACCTGCTCGATGACCGCGGTCAGCCCGGCAGCGGTGCCGCCACCGGTGCCGAGCGTGTCGGCGATCGTCTTGCGCACCAGCGCCGCGATCTGCTCTTCGACCGTGCCGAGTGCGGCCAGGCTGGCCGCAACGCCCTGCTGGACCGCGTGGCCCGCATGTTCGGCCGCCGCGGTGCCATTGCCGCCTGCGTGCCCGGCCGTGGCGGCCGGGGTCTTGCTGTGCTTGGTAGTCATGTCCGTTCCTTTATCGACGTATGGGATCGCTGAACAAAAAACGAATGTACTGCGCGCCTGGCGTCCCGGCGCTGCACCTTTGCGTGAAATTTGACCCACATCAAAAAAACACGAAAGCATGGTTGATCTGGCCGGTGGCATCCCCATAGCATAAGAATGCAAGCATGCCGCCGCGAGGCGGTCGGCGAGCAGCCGATCCATCCTTCAGCGAGTCCGGCCATGCAAAAAATCTGGCTAAACAGTTACCCGCCCGGCGTGCCGGCCGAGGTGCCGTTCGACGCCTTCGCTTCGCTCAACGAGATGTTCGGCTGGATTTGCGGCCGCTTCGGCGAGTTGCCCGCCTTCAGCAACCAGGGCGCCACGCTGACCTGGAACCGGCTCGATGCGCTGTCGCGCGATTTCGCCGCCTACCTGCAGCAGGCCGCCGGCATCGGCCGTGGCGAGCGGGTCGCCATCATGCTGCCCAACCTGCTGCAATATCCGGTGGCGCTGTTCGGCGTGTTGCGCGCCGGCTGCGTGGTGGTCAACGTCAATCCGCAATACACCGCGCGCGAGCTGCGCCACCAGCTGATCGACAGCGGAGCCACCGCCATCATCGTGCTCGACAATTTCGCGCACACGCTCGAGCAGGTCAAGCCGGCGACGGCGGTGCGCCGCGTGATCACGACGCGGGTCGGCGACATGCTGCATTTCCCGCGGGCGCAGATTGTCAACCTGGTGGTCAGGCACGTCCGCCACATGGTTCCCGAATGGCATATCGGGCAGGCCGTCGGCCTGCCCGAGGCGCTCAAGCGGGGCGCCGCGCTGACGCTCGAGGCGCCGGCGCCGGCGCCGTCCGACACCGCCTTCCTGCAATACACGGGCGGCACCACGGGCGTGCCGAAAGGCGCCATCCTCAGCCACGCCAACATGGTCGCGAACATCGAACAGACCGCCGCCTGGGTGACCGGCGTACTCGAGGAGGGCAAGGAAACGGCCATCATCCCGCTGCCGCTTTACCATGTGTTCGCGCTGACGGCGACGCTGACCTTCTGCCGGCTCGGCGCCCACATCGTGCTCATCACCGATCCGCGCGACATGCCAGCCTTCGTCAGGGAGCTCAGGCACCATCCGTTTACGGTCATGATCGGCGTCAACACCCTGTTCAATGCCCTGCTCGGCCAGCCCGAGTTGCGGCACCTGAAAACGGCGGGCGTGAAGCTCGTCGTGGCCGGCGGCATGGCGGTACAGCGCGCCGTCGCCGAGCGCTGGCAGCAGGTGTTCGGCAGGCCTCTGATCGAAGGCTACGGGCTGACCGAAGCGTCACCGATCGTCTGCGCCAACCCCCTGACGCTGCGCCATTTTTCGGGCTGCATCGGCCTGCCGCTGCCATCCACCGAGGTGGCCATCCTGGACGAATCGGGCGCCGAACTGCCGCTCGGGGAAAGCGGCGAAATCGGCGCGCGCGGCCCCCAGGTCATGTCCGGCTACTGGAACATGCCGGAGGAGACGGCGAAGGTATTCCACCCCGGCGGCTGGCTGCGCACGGGCGATATCGGCGTCATGGACGAGAACGGTTACGTCAGGCTGGTCGACCGCAAGAAGGACATCATCGTCGTCTCGGGTTTCAAGGTCTATCCGAACGAAATCGAAGACGTGGTCACGCTGCATCCCGGGGTCAAGGAGGCCGCCGCCATTCGCGCGGCCGACGAGCACTCGCACGAAGTGGTGAAGATCGTCGTGGTCCGGCGCGACCCCGCGCTCACCGCCGAGGCCCTGCTTCTCCATTGCCGCGAGAACCTGACCGGCTACAAGGTGCCCAGATACGTCGTGTTTCGCGACGCGCCCCTGCCGAAGTCGGCGATCGGCAAAATCCTGCGGCGCGCGGTACTTGCCGAAGAGGAGGTCGGGACAGCGGCGGCGGCCGGGTAAGCGGAGCAGCACGGACAACATCCACGCAGGAGCGGACATGGTAACGAAACTGAAAGACATGATGGCGGCCGAATCGAATGCGCTGGTCGAGGCGGTCGCCGCTTCGGCCCAGCAGATCTGGCAGGCCGGGCTCGGCGCTTTCGCCAAGGCGCAGCAGGAGGGCAGCAGCCTGTTCGACACGCTGGTGGGCGAAGGCGCCGAACTGCACAAGCTGACGCAGCGCCTCGGCGGCGACAGGGCGCCCGGCGTCGCCGACAAGGTGAGCCGGCTCGCGGAGAACGTCGGCCGCCAGGCCAGCGGCTCCTGGGACAAGATCGAAAAGATCTTCGAGGACCGCGTCGCCCGCTCGCTGCGCAACCTGGGGGTGCCCTCGCGTGAGGAGGTCGACGCCCTGCAGCGCGAGATCGTTGCGCTGAAGGCGGCGCTGGCGACACCCGCGGCGGCGGCCAGGCGCACCAGTTCGCCCGGGCCCGCCAGCGCGCCCAGGCCCGCCGTCAAGGCCGTGAAGGCGGTCACGCCGGCGCAGCGTGCCGCGGACGCGCCGCCTAAACGCGCCGCCAGGCCCGCCGCCAAGACCGCTGCCAAGACCGCCACCAGGTCCGCCGCCAAGTCCGCCGCCAAGTCCGCCGGGCGCCATCCGTGAACCCGGCGCCGCTGCCTGCGCCGCACCGGCACATGAGCTGAATCCGCCATGGGGTGGAAAAAATTTCCGCATCCGGAAGCCCGCTTCGCCTACACCGCGGCGAGCCTGAAGCAGGCGTGGAAAAGCCTGCACGCGGGCGACGCCGAACCGTGGCCGCGCAGCGGCGCCGTCGTCGAGGCCTGGATCGCCTTTCACGCCGGCGACTTCGAACGGGCGGCGCAGCTGGGGCTGGCGGCCGGCCCGGCGGGCCAGGCGGCCGCCAACAAGGCCAGCTGCATGCACGCGGTCTACCTCGAACCGTCGGCCGAGGCCAGGTGCGAACGCCTGCAGGACGTGGCCGCGCGCTGCGCGCTGCAGCAGGCGCAGCAGCCGGGCCAGGCGGCCGCGTTTTACTGGCATGCCTATGCGCTGGGCCGCTACGCGCAGGAGATCTCGGTGATCAAGGCGTTGGCGCAGGGCATCGGTGGCAAGGTCAGGGCCAGTCTCGAGGCCACCCTGGCGCTGGCTCCGCGCCATGCCGACGCGCATACGGCGCTCGGGGTCTACCACGCCGAGATCATCGACAAGACCGGCGCCCTGATCGGCCGGCTCAGCTATGGTGCCAGCCGCGACGCCGCATTGGCGCACTTCAGGAAGGCACTGGAGCTCAATCCCGGATCGGCGATCACGCAACTCGAGTATGCGCGCGCGCTGCTGATGCTCGACGGCCTCGCCGGGCAGGCCGAAGCGGTCGCGTTGTCGCGGGCGGCCGCCGCGGCCACGCCGCGCGACGCGACGGAAAGGCTCGACATTGAACGCGCGCACCAGGAAATCGGCGACCCGGCCTAGCGGGACGCACTTCCATTGGTCCGACCTGCATGGTATCGGCCTGCTCGTGCTGGTGGTGATCGAGGTCGTCATCGACCGGATCGAGGGCTTGCACATGAAGCTGACAGGCGCCACGCAGGCAGCGCAGCGCGCCGAAGGCGGCGGCGCGCTTGCCTATCGCCGCGCCAGGGCGGGCACCGTCATCGCCGGGCGCTGGTTCGACGCGACGCTGGGCCGGCCACGGCAGGCCCAGCTCTCGAGCGCGGAGCGCGACACGGTGCTGGCGGCGCTGAACGGGCTATTCGGCGACCAGTTGGCGCGGCTGGAGAACCCGCTGGCGATCCGCATGGCCCTGCGCCAGCAGGGGCGGGCGCTGCACCTCGAACGCGGCGCGCTGGCGGCGGCAGTCGATGCCCCCAGCGGGAAGCTGCTGGTCCTGGTGCATGGGCTGTGCCGCAGCGACCTGCAATGGCTGCGCGGGCGCCACGATCACGGGGCCGCGCTGGCGCGCGACCTGGGCTATACGCCCGTTTATGTGTATTACAACAGCGGGCGCCATGTGTCGACCAATGGCCGCGAACTGGCCGGATTGCTTGGCCAGCTGGTCGAGCAATGGCCGGTGCCGGTCGAGGAAGTCGCCATCCTTG
The DNA here is from genome assembly GCF_056680575.1 of Telluria sp. AIW5. Classification (NCBI taxonomy): domain Bacteria; kingdom Pseudomonadati; phylum Pseudomonadota; class Betaproteobacteria; order Burkholderiales; family Oxalobacteraceae; genus Telluria; species Telluria sp. AIW5. The sequence continues at coordinate 1,638,534 of NZ_CM155289.1, forward strand.
CGCATAGCATGGGCGGGCTGGTCGCGCGCAGCGCCTGCCATTATGCGCGCGCCGGACGGCAGGCCTGGCTGGCGCACCTGGCGCACCTGGTCTTCCTGGGCACGCCGCACCATGGCGCGCCGCTCGAGCGCCACGGCAACTGGCTCGGCGTCGTGCTGGGCCGGAATATCCTGACCGCGCCTTTCGCCCGCCTCGGCGAGCTGCGCAGTGCCGGCATCACCGACCTGCGCTTCGGCAACTTGCTCGACGAAGACTGGCATGGCCGCAACCGCTTTGCCCACGAGGGCGATACGCGGCGCCATGTGCCGCTGCCAAAAAACGTGAAATGCTATGCGATTGCCGGCTCGACCGGGCGGCGCATGAGGGATATGCGCGACCGACTGCTGGGCGATGGCCTGATCCCGGTCGACACGGCGCTGGGACGCCATGCAGAGCCGGCGCGCTGCCTGGCGTTTGCGCAAGCGCGGCAATGGGTCGCGTTCGGCATCCACCACCTCGACCTGCTGAGCCGCGTCGAGGTGTACGAAAAGATCCGCGCCTGGCTTGCCGAAGTGCCGCGACAACCGTGAGCGCAAAGAAAAACGGCCCGGGGCATCGCGCGCCGGGCCGTCAAGCATTCTGGTGGTGATAGGTGGACTTGAACCACCGACCCCAGCATTATGAGTGCTGTGCTCTAACCAACTGAGCTATATCACCGAAACTCTGTAAAACAAAATGGCTCGACTCGCGTGAGCCAAGCCATTCGTTTTGAAATTCTTGGTGGTGATAGGTGGACTTGAACCACCGACCCCAGCATTATGAGTGCTGTGCTCTAACCAACTGAGCTATATCACCGGAAACGAACGACATTATCCAAGGCGCAGCCGATGCTGTCAAGGCTGCGTGCGCCAAACAGGAGAGTTTGTACCTGCGCTGCTATTTTTGCAAGCCGCGTACCCGCGCCAGGATCTCGCCCGCCGGATCGCGTCCGAGACAGTCGATGACGATCCGGTCCGGCATCGCGCGCAGCCAGGTCAGCTGGCGCTTGGCGAGCTGGCGGGTGGCGATGATGCCCGTTTCGCGCAGCCCGGCGCGGTCGATTTTCCCGTCCAGGTAGTCCCAGCTCTGGCGGTAGCCGACGCAGCGCATCGACGGCAAATTCGGAGACAGGTCGCCCCGTGCGCGCAGGCGCGCCACTTCGGCGACGATCCCCTCATCATCGGAGTCGCCCAACATCGCATCAAAACGCAGCGCGATCCGCTTGTGCAGCACGGCGCGATCGGAGGGCTCGAGCGCAAGCGAGACCAGATCGAAGGGCAACTCCGGCTTGGCGCGCCGCGCCAGCAGCGACGACATCGGCTGTCCCGTCAGTTCGATGATTTCCAGCGCGCGGTTGATGCGCTGTGCGTCGTTCGGTGCCAGCCGGTCGGCGGTGACCGGATCGAGCGCGCGCAGCTTCGCATGCATCCCCGGCCAGCCGATGCGCGCCGCTTCCTCATCGAGCGCGGCGCGCACGGCGGTGTCGGCGGTCGGCAGGTCGTCGAGGCCGTCGGTCAGTCCTTTGAAATACATCATCGTGCCGCCGACCAGCAGCGGCAGCCGGCCGCGCGCGCTGATCTCGGCCACGAGCCGCAGTGTGTCATTCCTGAACTGCATCACCGAATAGGCGTCCAGCGGGTCGATGATGTCGATCAGGTGGTGCGGCGCGGCGGCCAGTTCCTCCGGCGTCGGTTTCGCCGTGCCGATGTCCATCTCGCGGTACACGAGGGCGGAGTCGACCGAGATGATCTCGCTGGGGATCACGCGCGCGATCGCCAGCGCCGCCGCCGTTTTGCCCGATGCGGTCGGGCCCATGATCGCCACCGCCAAAGGCTTGGCCTTCTTTGCTTCAATCGTCATTTACTGGCCGCGCAAAAAGAGTTTGTCGAGCGCGGAGATGTCGAGCTGGACCCAGGTCGGGCGCCCGTGGTTGCACTGGTCGGCGCGCTCGGTGCTTTCCATCTGGCGCAGCAGCGCGTTCATTTCCTGGGTCGAGAGGATGCGGTTGGCGCGCACCGCCGTATGGCAGGCGAGGGTGCCGAGCAGTTCGTTGCGGCGCTCGATCAGCACGCGCGAGCCGCCGAATTCGCGCACGTCGCGCAGCACGTCGCGCGCCAGCGTCTGGGCGTCGGCATTCTTCAACAGCGTCGGCACCGCGCGCACGGCGAGCGTCGTCGGCGACAGCGCGGCGATGTCGAAGCCCAGCGCCTTCAAAGTCTCCTGATGGTCGGTGGCGGTGGCCACTTCGATCGCGTCGGCAAAGAAAGTGACGGGAATGAGCAGCGACTGCACCTGCATGTCCTGGCCGTCGACCTGGGCGTCGAGCGCGTTTTTGAGCTGCTCGTACAGGATGCGCTCGTGCGCGGCGTGCATGTCGACCAGCACCAGGCCCTTCGTGTTCTGCGCCAGGATATAGATGCCGTGCAGCTGGGCCAGCGCGAAGCCGAGCGGGAACTCGTCGTTGCTGGGCGCGGTGGATGGCGTCGGCATCGGCATCGCTGAAGTGGATGCAGCCGGGCGTTCGTTCGAGGCGAACAGCGCGCCATAACTGGCCGTGCTCTGCGCAACGCCGCTGGCCGCCGGCGCATCCCAGCGGCTGCCGGGCGGGAAGGGAGAGGGCGAAAAGGTCGGCGCCAACTGGGCGCCGAAGGTGGTCTGCTCGTGCGGGCGGCGCCAGTCCGAGCCGCCCGAGGGCGTGATCTCGGCGGCCGTGATCGGCGCCGGCACGCTGCCGTGGGCCGTGGCCGAGGTGGCGGCCAGCGCGCGCTGCACCGCGTGGAACACGAACTGGTGCACCGCGCGGCTGTCGCGGAAACGCACTTCGATTTTCGACGGGTGGACGTTGACGTCGACCAGCGCCGGATCGAGGTCGAGCGCCAGCACGTACGACGGGAAACGGTCGCCGTGCAGCACGTCCTGGTAAGCGGCGCGCACCGCGTGCACCAGCAGCTTGTCGCGCACGTAGCGCCCGTTCACGTAGAAGAACTGGCCGTCGGCGCGCGCCTTCGACGCCGTCGGCAGGCCGGCATAGCCGTGCAGGCGCAGGGGGCCGGCGGCTTCGTCGATCGCCAGGCGCGCCTCGGCGAATTCATTGCCGAGGATCTGGGCGCTGCGGCGCGCCATCTCGCAGGTGTTCCAGTGGTCGATCGTGCGGCCGTTATGCGTCAGGCTGAACATCACGTCCGGCCGCGCCAGTGCGATGCGGCGCACGACCTCGGCGCAGTGGCCGTATTCGGTCTGTTCGGATTTCAGGAATTTGCGGCGCGCCGGCGTATTGAAATACAGGTCCTGGACGTCGATCGTGGTGCCGCAGGGGCCGGACGAGGGCGCGACAGTCCCCAGGTGCGAGCCGACGATTTCCCAGGCGTGCGGCGCGTCGGCCGTGCGCGAGGTGATCGACACCGCCGCGACGGAGGCGATCGAGGCCAGCGCCTCGCCGCGAAAGCCCAGCGTGCCGACGTTCTCGAGGTCGGTCAGCGAGGCGATCTTCGACGTTGCGTGGCGGGCGAGGGCCAGCGGCAGCTGCTCGGGCGCGATGCCGCGGCCGTTGTCGCTGATCGCGATGCGCTTGACGCCGCCTTCCTCGAGGCGAACCGTGATCTGGGTCGCGCCCGCATCCAGGGCATTCTCGAGCAACTCCTTCACCACGGCCGAGGGCCGCTCGACGACCTCGCCGGCGGCGATCTGCGAGATCAGCTGGTCGTTCAGCTGCTGGATGGGACGGTGGGTGGGGAGGGGCGCGTTCATCCCGCGATTATATCCCGCCCCTCCGCGCTTTTTACCGCGCTCGTATTTCTGCTTATTTCGTTTCCCGCACCGGGATTGGCGCATTGCACAGGTCGACATGGCCGGCCGCGACCTTGGTCCAGGGGCCGCCGCGGTTGCGCGTCGCCTCGACCACTTTCTGGAAGGTGGCGCCGTCGGTGCGCATGACTTCGAACTTGCTGCGCTCCGCTTCCGGCACATCGGCCGCGACGCGGAAGGCCTTGATCGGCACCTGCATGTCCGGCTTGTCGAAGAATCCCATCGGCGCCGGGCCGCGCGGCACGGTCGACAGCAGCGGCATGCCGGACACGACGCGTCCGACCACGGTGATGTTGCGGTCGAGCTGGCGCGGCGCCTGGCCGGTGACGACGTACAGGGCCGTGCCGCCGCCGCTGTCGGCCTCGGCGTCGCGCCCCACGCCGACCATCGCGTAGCAGTGCGCCAGCCAGGTTTCCCCGGTCTTCGGATCGCGCCCGACCGGGAAGCCGTTCGAGTGGCCGACCTGCGGCGCGTAGCCGTCGACATCCTTCAGGCGCGTAAAGTGGGGATCATTCTTGAGCGGCACCGTGAATTCGCCGGGCAGCTTTTCCTTCGCCTTCTTCACCGGGCGCGGATTCTTCTCGTCCGGGTCGCCCCACTGGACGACGAAATTGTCTTGCGAGCGCAGGATCACGAGCCCGTCGAAATAGTTTTCGCGCGCCAGCGCCTTGATGTTGGCGGCGTGGTTGGGGGCGAAGGTCGGCGCCAGTTCGATGACGACGCGGCCCGCCGGCAAATCCATGTACAGGGTGTTCTCGGGGGCGAGCGCGCGCCAGTCGGACGCCTTCGATTCCTTGACGATATCGGCCACGCTTGGCTTTGGCGGCAAGGCCTTCATTGCCGCCGCCTGGGCACCGGCGACCACGACCAGTGTTGCCGCTGCGTGTACTGCGATCCGGACTGCCTTCATCTCCAACTCCCGCTTGTTAGTATTAAACAATTGTAATCGCGAATTTCGGCCTGTCCATAAAACTTAACACTTCCTTAAAATCTCGCCCGGCGCGGCCCGCCGCACCCGCTTGACATGGCTGACTGGTGGTATGATTCATTGTTACCGTTTAGGAAAATTATGGATCTGATGCAATTATTCGGCATGCTACTTCATGTCGATAAGACGCTGGGAGTGCTGCTCGCCGAGTACGGCATCTATGTCTACATCGTCCTGTTCGCGATTGTGTTCTGCGAAACAGGTCTCGTGGTCCTGTTTTTCTTCCCGGGCGATACCTTGCTGTTCATCGCCGGCGCCTTCTGCGCCACCGGCCAGATGAGCTATCCATTATTGATGGCATTGCTCATCGTGGCGGCGGTCACGGGCAACACCCTGAATTACTATATCGGCGAAGCGGTCGGCCAGCGCATGTTTACCCATAACTACCGCTGGATCAACAAGGACGCGCTGCGCCGCACCCACGATTTCTTCGAAAAGCACGGCGGCAAGACCATCATCCTGGCGCGCTTCGTGCCGGTGGTGCGCACCTTCGCGCCCTTCGTGGCCGGCGTGTCGGACATGACCCACTGGCGCTTCCAGCTCTACAACGTGACGGGCGCCGTGCTCTGGGTCGCCATCCTCGTGACTGCGGGCTACTTCTTCGGCAACATCCCGATCGTGCGCGACCACCTGACGGAAATCGTGCTCGTGGGCGTGTGCGCCGCGATCGTGCCGCTCGCCCTTGGCGGCCTGTACAAGTTCGGGCGCAAGGTGCTCAGCCGCTGATAACGCAGCGACAAGCTTGTTGCCCGAATCACCAGCGCGCCGGATTTATCCGGCGCGTTTGCGTTTACCTTCTCAAGTTTCCTTGGGAAAGCGTCGTTAAGAGGGGGTGCATTCACTTCTCCCTCACCCCATGCGTAACCTGATCGCCCTGTTTGCCTGCAGCCTCGTCATGCTCGGCGCAAGCGCCAACGAACCGACCCCCGCCGCGAAACCGGCGTTGGACGCAGCCAGGAAATCGTCCGATGCCGCCAAACTGGCCGCCGAACTGTCCAGGCCGGCCAAGGCCATCGACAAGCCGGTCGCGGACAAGGACGAGAAGGCCGGGAAGGGGCCCGCGCAGCCAGGCGAGAAACCGCTGGTCGCAAAGCCGCTGATCGCAAAGCCACTGATCGACAAATCGCTGGCCGAAAAGCCGCCCCGGGCCAGCGCCGCCACCGCAGACAAGATCGCCGCCGCCGTCTCCGCCCCGGACGACGACGACCAGGTCGACCTGTCGGTGCGCATCGCCGAACGCCTGGCCGAGATGCGCGCCAGGCAGGCCGCGCGCGTCGCCGCCGCGGCCAGGGCGAGGAAGGCCGCCGAAGCCAAGCGCAAGAAGGAAGCGGCAATCGCGGCCGCCCCGAAGATCAGCAACCACTGGGATTACGACGGCGAGTTCGGCCCCGAAAACTGGGGCAAGATCAACCCGGCCTGGGCCGCCTGCGGCAAGGGCAATCGCCAGTCGCCGATCGACATCCGCGACGGCATGAAGGTCAACCTCGACGAGATCGATTTCGATTACCGTCCCTCGACTTTCAGCGAAATCGACAACGGCCACACGGTGCAGGTGAATGTCGGCCGCGGCAATTTCATCAACGTGGGGGCGGAGCGCTACGAACTGGTGCAGTTCCACTTCCACCGTCCGTCGGAAGAGCGCATCAACGGCAAGGGCACCGAGATGGTGATCCACCTCGTGCACCGCGACGCCAAGGGCCGGCTGGCCGTGGTGGCGGTGCTGCTCGAGCGCGGCAAGGGCAACGACGCGATCCAGGCCGTGTGGAACAACATCCCGCTGGAGAAGGGGCAGCTCGGTACGCCGGGCATCGACCTGGACCCGTTCGAGATGCTGCCGAACCGGCGCGAGTACTACACCTACATGGGTTCGATGACCACGCCGCCGTGCACCGAGAACGTGCTGTGGCTGGTGATGAAGCAGCCGATGACGGCCTCGCCGGCGCAGATGGCGCTGTTCTCGCGGCTGTATCCGCTCAATGCGCGGCCGCTGCAGGAGAACCAGGGGCGGATGATCAAGGAATCGAATTAAGAAAAAAGCCGGCATTGCCGGCTTTTATGCAGGTTCGTAGGGTGGGCGCCCGTGCCCACGCGAAAATATGCGCCGCGTTGACTCTATTGGTGCCGCTTCATCCGATCAATCGCTCCGGCTCGAAATGATGTCTCGTTTGCTCATCATTCCGCGTGGGCACGGGGCGCCCACCCTACGACGGCATCGCTCAACTGACGTGGTATTCACCCCGCCAGCTCTGCCCCGGCTGCAAACTTTCCCCCTCCAGCCGAGCCGGCTCGATACACACGAAGCGCCGATACTCCTCATCCGCCATATCCGCCAGCGCCGCCGCATCCCCGGCGCCCGGATTCCACACCACCGCATCCATAAACCCTTCCTGGCGCAGCGTCAGCACGACGCCGCCATCGACCAGCGCCAGCCGCGGCGCCACGCCTTCGTACACCCGGTCGAACTTGCCGGTGATCGCCAGCTCCTCGGTTTCCACGCCATCGATGCGGATGGACGCGATATCGTCGACCAGGAAATAGGTATGCAGCGCCGCCGCGAACGGGAAGGCATCGCCGCCCGTGTTGCGCACTTCAAACCCCATCGTCAGCTCGTTGGCGCGAATCGCGATGCGCAGCCGCAGCGCGAACCCGTGCCGCCAGGCTTGCGCGTGTGGGGGCGCCAGGTCGGCGGGGGCCAGCGCGAACACGGCAAAGGCCCAGCCATCGTCGATGCCTTGCTCCGCCACGCGCCAGTTGCTCACGCGCGCAAAGCCGTGGCGCATGCCGTCGCCGCGTTCAGCGAATTGAGGAAAGATCACCGGCACGCCGCCGCGGATCGCCTTCGTGCCGTCGAGCGCCGACCTGGCGCTGCAGAACAGCCGCTCGCGCCCATCCGCGCCGCGCCAGGAGATCAGGTGGGCCCCATACAGCGTGATGCTCGCCTGCGCGCCGTCGGGGGCGGTGAGGAGCAGGGCCGGCAGCTGGCCGAAGGTGGTGGCAATGGCGGCATCAAGGTGGTTCATGTCGAAAACGGTTCGAATGTGGGCCGGCTAGTATGCCACGCCGGCAGGCACAGGCAATTCGCCGTGCGTGCGGACGCTTCAGGCGACAGGGCGGATCACCAGTTCGTCCCAGCACGATTCCGCGTCAGGCTCGCGGCTGAAACGGTGCTCCGGCAGCAGCGCCAGCAAGATCTCCGCCGTCGTGCGGACGATGCATCCCGGCGCGACGTGGCCGCCAACGACGCGGCCTTGTGCGTCCGACACGCTGATGTGAAGATGCACGCCGTCGGGCGACAAGGAGCCGGCCAGCGTGAGGATTTCGAGGTCGCCGTGCAGCTCGGTCGCCTCGTTCATGCCGGCAAAGCGGATCCGGGCGCCGCTCAGGCTGCCGATTCCCTGCAGCACGAAGGCGGCGCCGGCGTGGTGCTCGGCCAGGATCGATGCGAGTGCGATGCGCAGGTCTTGTTGCGGACGCAGGCGGATGGGGAGAGAGCGCATCAGGTCGGGAAGGGAAGCGGCAAAGTAAGCTTGTGTATTATGCACCGACTTGTCGTCGCAACTCCCCGCACAACGGTGCCTTGGGGGGCGATTGTTGCTGGTTTTCAGGGAGAGACGGCGCACCATGTTTTCGCACATATTCATTGGCATCGACGACTTCGAGCAGGCGCTGCGATTCTATACGCCGCTGATGGAGGCCATGGGAAACCCGCTGCGTTTTTGCGACCGGGAGCGTCCGTGGGCCGGTTGGCAATCGCAACCGGATGCGCGTCCCTTGTTCCTGATCGGCGCCCCGCAGGACGGTCATGCGCATCAGGCGGGCAACGGCCAGATGGCCGCGTTCTCGGCAGGCGATCGCGCCACGGTGGATGCGGCGTATCGCCTGGCGCTCCAGCATGGCGGGTCGTCCGAAGGCGAACCGGGTGTGCGGCCCGCCTACCACGCGCATTATTATGCGGCCTATTTCCGGGACCCCGAGGGCAACAAGCTCTGCGTCGTCTGCCACGCGCCGCCGTCCGCCACCGGAAAGTAGGGCCGGGGCGCCACCGCTTTACGTCGTGCGGCTCTTGGCCATCGGCGGATTCGCCGAGAAATAACGCTTGATGCCCTTGGTGATGGCGTTCGCCAGCTGCTCCTGGTAATCGTCGTCCTTCAATTTCGCTTCCTCTTCCGGATTCGAAATGAAGGCCGTTTCGACCAGGATCGACGGGATGTCCGGCGCTTTCAGTACCGCGAACCCCGCCTGTTCGACGACCGCCTTGTGCAGCCGGTTGATGCCGCCGATCTCGCCCAATACCGCCTTGCCGAGCTTCATGCTGTCGTTGATCTGGGCCGTCGTCGACAGGTCGAACAGCACGCTCGCCAGCTGGCGGTCGTGTTTTGCCAGGTTCACGCCGCCGATCATGTCGGCCTTGTTCTGGTCGGTCGCGAGCCAGCGCGCGGCGCTCGAGGTGGCGCCTTTTTCGCTCAGGACGAAGACCGAGGAACCACGCGCGCGCGATTCGATAAAGGCGTCGGCGTGGATCGAGACGAACAGGTCGGCCTGCACCTTGCGCGCCTTTTCCACGCGGGTGCCGAGCGGGACGAAATAGTCGCCGTCGCGCGTGAGCATGACGCGGGTATTCGGCAGCGCTTCGAGGCGGGTTTTGAGTTTTTTTGCCACCGCCAGCACGATGTCCTTTTCGTGGGTGCCGGTGGCGCCGGTCGCGCCCGGGTCTTCGCCGCCGTGGCCGGGGTCGAGGGCGATCGTCACCATGCGCACGACATTGTTGGCGGGCAGTTGCGGTTTCGTCGCGGGCTTGCCGGGGGCGGGCGTCGGCGTCGGCTGGGTGGCCCGTGGCGCCGCATTGTTGCTCATCGCGGCGATCTCCGCTTCCAGGCGCGCCACCGGATCCGGGGCGACAGGCTGGGCGGGCGGCACCGGCACGGCCGGTACCGCGATCGGCGTGCCGTCGCCGGGCGACCATTCGCCTTTTTCGATCAGCGCGGCGATCGGGTCGGCTTCGCGCACCGGATACAGGTCGAAGATCAGCCGGTGTTTATACTCGGCGATCGGGGCCAGCGTAAACACCTGCGGCTTGACCTCTTCCTTCAGGTCGAACACCAGGCGCACCACGTTCGGGCGGTTCTGGCCGACACGCACCTGCTTGATGTACGGGTCGTTCGACTCGATCTTCGCCACCAGGCTTTTCAGGGTCTCGTTCAGGACCAGGCCCTCGATGTCGACCACCAGGCGTGGCGGATCGGGCACGAGGAAGTGCTCGGCCTTGAGGTTGGTGTCGTTTTCGAGCGTGACGCGCGTGTAGTCGTCGGCCGGCCAGACGCGCACGGCGAGGATTTGCGCGGCGCTCGCGGGCAGCGGGGCGATGACCGACAGCAGCAGCGTGCCGCCTGCCTGGAGCAGGACACGGCGGCGGGCGGGGGAAGTCAGCGGGGAGGAACGAAGGAGAGGCGGTCGAGGCATAGCAGGCCCTGTGGGGACAACGCCTGCAATTCTACAGCACGCCCGAGCCCGCTGACGGTAAGCAACACGCGGACGTCGGGTGGCGGCAACACCGGTTCGCCTTTTTCCGGCCATTCGACGATGCAGATGTTCTTGCCGTCGAAGTCTTCGCGAAAGCCGGCGTCGAGGAATTCTTCCGGGCTGGCCATGCGATACAGGTCGTAGTGGATCACGTTCACCGGCGCGCCATCGAGCTGCACCCGATACGGTTCCGACAAGGTATAGGTCGGGCTTTTGACGGTGCCCTGGTGGCCGGCGGCGCGCAGCAGGGCGCGCGTGAGGGCGGTCTTGCCGGCGCCGAGGTCGCCGTGCAGGTAGATGACCAGGCCGGGCACGACGGCGCGCGCCAGTGCGGCGCCGAGTGCGAGGGTGGCGGATTCGTCCGGCAGGTAGGCTGTGAAGTGCTGCATCAATTAAAATGGGTTGTTTGGCGGCGCAACTGTGCGCCGCAAATTTCGCCGCTTGCCCGAATGTCCACTCCGATCCCCGACCTGCAGGAACTGACCCGCGCCATCAAGGCCTGGGGGCATGAACTCGGCTTTGCCGACCTGCGCATTGCCGACGTCGACCTCGCGCACGCCGAGGAAGGTTTAACTGCCTGGCTGGCGGCGGGCCACCACGGCGAGATGGATTATATGGCAAGCCACGGCATGAAGCGCGCCCGGCCGGCCGAACTGGTGCCGGGCACCGTACGCGCGATCGTGGCGCGCATGGATTATTTGCCCTTGCAGGACGGCTGGCGCGAGCGCGAACTGGCGCGCCAGCTGGAACCCGGCGCGGCGGTGGTCTCGATGTATGCGCGCGGCCGCGATTATCACAAGGTCTTGCGCAACCGCCTGGCGCAACTGGCCGAGCGCGTGAAAAGCGAGATCGGCGAATACGGCTACCGCGTGTTCACCGATTCGGCGCCGGTGATGGAATTGCCGCTGGCGGAAAAAGCGGGCCTCGGCTGGCGCGGCAAGCACACGCTGCTGCTCTCGCGCGATGCCGGCTCGACCTTTTTTATCGGCGAGATCCTGGTCGATTTACCCTTGCCGGTCGACGCGCCGACGACGGGCCATTGCGGCGCCTGCAGCAACTGCATCGACCTGTGCCCGACCCGGGCCATCCTCGGTCCCGGCCGGCTCGATGCGCGGCGCTGCATCTCTTACCTGACGATCGAACTGAAGGGCAGCATTCCGGTCGAGCTGCGCGGCCTGATCGGCAACCGCATCTATGGCTGCGACGATTGCCAGCTGGCCTGCCCCTGGAACAAGTTCGCCCAGCGCGCGACGGTGCCGGATTTTGACGAACGCAATGGTCTCGGTGATTCCAGCATGGTGGAACTGTTCGCGTGGGACGAGGAAGAGTTCAACCGGCGCCTGGAGGGCAGTCCGATCCGGCGCATCGGTCACGCGCGCTGGCTGCGCAATCTGGCTGTGGGACTGGGCAATGCGGCCGCTGGGCGCCGCGGCGATTCGTCTATCGTGGCGGCATTGCAGGCGCGCGCCGATCACCCGTCCGCGCTGGTGCGCGAACACGTGGAATGGGCGCTGCAACAACACCGATCATAGTTCGATACGTTTGGCGCGCATGGCCGACCAGTCGCCATCGATCGAGATCATCGCCACGGCTGTGATACCGTTTTCCTTCAGATATTCGTTGATCGAGTCGCGATTGATATCAGTGGCTTTCGAGGCGGTCTGCTTCAGGTAAGCGATCCAGAGCGATCCCTTGTCGCCGAGGCGTTCCTTGGCCGGCGGCAGGTATTGCTCGAGGTCCTTGCGGTTCATGCAGAACATCATGATCACGTCGAAGGGACCATCGCCTTCCTTGATCAGCGCTTGCGGAAACTGCGACACGACGGTGGGGTGCACGCTGCCGTTGATGATCTGCATCGATTTCGCGTTGCGCAAGAACATTCGGTCTGCAACTGTCTTTTCGTTCATCTGCTTTCCCTAAAGAAGTTGGCGTCGCGGGGCGCAAGAGGCGACGCGTTCGCATTGATTTTACAAGCGATCTTCAAAACGGGACGGTGTTCGGCATGTCCTGTGCGCGGTGGTTTGTGACCGGAAGTGGCGATGGGCGAGGTGCGGGCGGGGTGGGGCTGTCGCCTGTTACGGTATCGGTGTGCATGATCCGCGTGGGCATGCCCACCCTACGGGACACGTTACGTATCCGGGGTTCGTATGATCTCGCTGTTAACGGTGACCGTAGGGTGGGCATTCATGCCCACGCGGATTAAAAACACCGATACCAGAACAGGCAACAGCCCTACTAACCGCCGCACACGGTATTACTTTAACAAGCCCGCCAACTCCACCGCCGTCTTGACCTGCATCTTGTCGAAGATATGCGCCCGATGCACCTCCACCGTGCGCATGCTGATACCGAGCTCGTCGGCGACCACCTTGTTCATCTTGCCCGCCAAAATCAGGTCGAGCACTTCGCGTTCGCGCGCCGAGAGCGTGCCCAGGCGCGCCTGCACCTGGGCCGCGCTGGCGGCGTTGCGGGCGGAAGCGAGCGCCTGGTCGACGCGGTCCATCAGCTGGTTGTCGTTGAAGGGTTTTTCGAAGAAATCGAAGGCGCCGCGCTTGAGCGAATCGACCGCCATCGGCACGTCGCCGTGGCCGGTGAGGAAGATGACGGGCATGCGCGCCAGCCAGCCGCGGCTGATCAACTGGTCGAATACGGCGATGCCGTTCATGTCGGGCATGCGCACGTCGAGCAGCACGCAGTCCCCAAGCGGATCAGGCTCGCCGAGGCTGTCGAGGAAGGCCTGGCCCCCGGCATAGCCGCGCACCGCGAGGCCGCGCGACTGCGCCAGCCATGCGAGGGCGTCGCGGATTACGTCTTCGTCGTCGACGATGTGCAGCATGCGGGTCTCCTGGTTGGCGCTATTGTAGCGCGGCAGCCGCCGCGGAAGGGGCCGGTCGGGGCAGGCTGAAGGTGAAGACCGTGCCGCCGCCCGGATTCGGCGCATGGTTCAGCGTGCCGCCGTGGAACTCGATCGCCGTGCGGCAGATCGACAGGCCCATGCCCATGCCCTCGGCCTTGGTCGAAAAGAAGGGCGAAAACAGGCGCTCGGCCACATCCGGCGCGATGCCGTGGCCATTGTCGATCACCGAGACCGACACCTGGGCCGCATCGGCGCTGGCGCTAATGCGCAGCATGCGCTGCTCGGGCGGCACGTCGGCCATCGCCTCGACGCCGTTGCGCGTCAGGTTCAGCAATACCTGCTCGAGCATCACACGGTCGGCCAGCACCGGCGGCAACTGCGCGGGCAGGTCGATCTGCAGGGACACGTACCACTTGCGCGCCTGCAGCTCGATCAGCGCCCGTACGTCCTCGACCGCGCTGTGGATATCGACCGTCTCGCGCTGCGGCTCGCTCTTCTTGACGAACTCGTGCACGCTCTTGATGATCTGTCCCGCGCGCTGGGCCTGCTGGCGCGCCTGTTCCAGCGCCCGGCGCAGCAGGGTCGGTTCGATCGCGATGCCCTGGTCCGCGCGTTCGAGCACGTTCAGGGCGCCGGCCGTATAGCTCGAGATCGCCGCCAGCGGCTGGTTCAGCTCATGCGCCAGCATCGACGAGATCTCGCCCATTGTCGCCAGCCGCGCGCTCGTCTCCAGCTTTTCCTGTTGCTGGCGATTCAGTTCTTCGGCCTTCTTGCGGTCGGTAATGTCGAGGATCGAACTCATCCAGCCGGTCTGGTCGCCGCGGCTGTCGACCAGGGGCGCCTCGAACACCAGCACCGGTACCCGGACGCCGTCCGAGCGCTGGAACACGGTCTCGAACTGGGGCGTGATGGTGCCGGCCAGCACGCCCGCAAAACGCTCCTCGTACTCGCCGCGCGCTTCCGGCGCCCAGTAGGGCATCGGCGGCTTCCTGCCGACCAGCTCTTCCTGCGGCAGGCCGACGATGTCGCAGAAGGCCTTGTTGACATAGGTGACGCGCCCCTCGAGGTCGCGCGCGCGCAGGCCCGTCATCAGCGAGTTTTCCATCGCCGTGCGAAACGCCATCTGCTGGCGCAGGGCAGCTTCGGCCGCCAGGGTGCGCGAAATGTGGCGCCACAGCGTCAGCAAACTCCACAACAGCCCCAGCGCCAGCACGATCACCGAGCCGACCAGCAGGTTCGGCAGCAGGCGTGGCGCGCCCTTGACGCTGTCGGTGGCGAGCACGATCGAGGCGCCCGGCAGGTCGAGCGCGCGCCGGTGCGTGTAGACGCCGCGTCCCGGGCCGCCGTCGGCACGGGAGGCGACCGCCACGTCGTTGCGGTCGAGCAGGGACAGGGCATTGTCCTGGGCGAACCACCAGGGCACGGTTTCGTTCAGCAGCACTTTTAAACTGTAGGTGGCGACCAGGCTGCCTGCATAGGCGCCGTCGCGGTAGAGCGGCAGGTAATAGTCGAGCAGCCCGGGCTGGTGCGCGGTGGCGCCATACGGCTCGGTATAGCGGCCGGCCCGCGTTGCGCGCGCCATCTCCTCGGTTTCAAGCAGCGCCGGCGGGGCAGTGGCCGGATCGAGGCCATGGCGCGCCAGCACCTCTCCATGCGGCCCCAGCCACAGCACGCGGCGCAGTTCCGGACCGTTCTTGAACAATTGCGCCAGGCGCGCGCCCAGCACGGCGGGAGACGGCGGCTTGCCGACCAGGTCGGTGCCGAGGGTGCCGAGCGCTTCCTCGCTGCGCGCCAGCTCGAAGCGCAGGGTCTGCTCGACCCAGAGCGTGTCAGCAATCAATTGCTCTTGGCGCTCGGTGGTTTCCATCTGGCGCGCCTGCCAGGGCAGCCAGAAGAGGACGGCGAGGAACAGCAGCACCAGTAGGACCGGCACCAGCCAGCGCCAGGGGCGGGCCAGGTTGGCGCGGCGGCGCAGCGAAAACGGTTTTTTCATGGGTGAAAGTGGAAGGATTTCTTGTCAGATGCTATTGTGGACTTCTGTCGTGGCAACGCAACCGCGGTCCGCGCGCACACTTATTTCATATTCTTCAATCGACGCATGACCTTCAAACTCCTGGCCGCGGCGCTGGCCCTCGTTGCCTCCATCAACCTGGCCTGGGCGCAAGCGCCGATCGTCATCAAGTTCAGCCATGTGGTTGCGCCCGACACCCCGAAAGGGCAGGCGGCCGAGCGCTTCAAACTGCTCGCCGAACAGTTTACGCACGGGCGCGTCAAGGTGGAAGTGTATCCGAACAGCCAGCTCTACAAGGACAAGGAAGAGCTCGAAGCGCTGCAGCTGGGCGCGGTGCAGATGCTGGCGCCTTCGCTGGCCAAGTTCGGCCCGCTCGGCGTGAAGGAATTCGAAGCCTTCGACCTGCCGTATATTTTCCCGTCGAAGGCGGCGCTGTACGCCGTCACCGAAGGCCAGATCGGGCGCGACCTGCTGGGCAAACTGCAGTCGAAAGGCCTGACGGGACTGGCTTACTGGGATAACGGTTTCAAGGTGATGTCGGCCAACCGCCCGCTGCACGTACCGGCCGATTTCCGCGGCCTGCGCATGCGCATCCAGTCTTCGACCGTGCTCGACGCCCAGATGCGCGCGCTCGGCGCCCGGCCCCAGGTGATGGCCTTTTCCGAGGCCTACCAGGCGCTCGAGACGGGCGTGGTCGACGGCACCGAGAATCCGCCCTCGAACATGTACACCCAGCGCATGCACCTGGTGCAAAAGCACGTGACGGTATCCAACCACGGCTACCTGGGCTATGCGGTGATCGTCAACCGCAAATTCTGGGACGGCCTGCCCACCGATGTGCGCGCCGCACTGGAGCGGGCGATGCGCGACGCCACCGCCTTCGAGAAAACGATCGCCCAGCGCGACAACGACCGCGCCCTTGAGGCGATCCGCAAGACGGGCAAGACGACGATTTACTACCTGACGCCGCAGGAGCAGGCGCAGTGGCGCGCAGCCCTGCTGCCGGTGCACCGCCAGATGGAGCGCCGCATCGGCAAGGATTTGATCGATGCCATTGCCCGCGAAACGGCCAGAAAATAATGACGCTTCGGTCAGTAAAAATGGGGGGCGTGCGGGGGCGGATGGGGGCCACGGGCCGAGTGTTGTTGATTTCCGAAAACCGTATATAAAAAACTATTCTTCGTTGGCACAGTTGCGTTATGATTGGGCGCTGCGGCACCAAAGCGGTGCAGGCAACCCGGACACAGTCTTGGGGAGGGCAGAAAAATACGGTAGTCCATACCGGAGATCATGAGAGGAGACACACGTTCGACAGAAGTCGTTGGTATAACCAAACGACCGGGACGTGCCTGATGATTGGAGCGCACCCAAGGGTGCGCTTTTTTTTCGCCTGGGCTTGACGTTTTTTCGTCACGGACGGCTGTGCACCGTAGGGTGGGCAGGCCCACGCGTTCGTTTCAATGCGTACCGTAACGTTTCAATCTGATCCTGCTGCGCACGCGTTTCGTTGAACGTGATGTCGCGTTTACTCATGTAATGAACGCGTGGGCATGCCCACCCTACGTTACCTCGGCGCCGCGGGTTTACGCCGCCAGCTCTTCCAGCGTGCGTGCATCCACCGGCCGGCTGAAGAGATACCCCTGCCAGTGATCGCACCCGATCCCCGCCAGGAAAGTGCGTTGCGCCTCGGTTTCGACCCCTTCCGCGATGATCGCCAGCCCCAGCGATTTGCCGAGCGCGACCACGCTGCGCGCGATCGAGGCGTCGTTCGGGTCGTCCAGCACGTCGCGGACAAAACTCTGGTCGATCTTCAATTGGTCCAGCGGCAGGCGCTTCAGGTAGCTGAGCGACGAGTAGCCCGTGCCGAAGTCGTCGAGCGAGAAGTAGATGCCGTGTTCGCGCAGGGCGCGCATCTTCGCGATCGTTTCTTCGACGCCTTCGATCAGCAGGCTCTCCGTCAATTCGAGTTTCAGGCGCGCCGGATCGGCGCCGCTCCCGCGCACGATGGACAGCGTCTCTTCCACGAAATCGGCTTGCAGGAACTGGCGCGCGCTGACGTTCACGGCCAGCGTGAAGTGGGCCGTGGCCGGAGCGTCCGACCATAGCGCCAGCTGCTCGCAGGCGGTGCGCAGCACCCAGCGCCCGAGCGGCACGATCAGCCCGGAAGTCTCGGCAATGGCGATGAAGCCGGCCGGCCCCACCAGCCCGCGCGTCGGATGCTGCCAGCGCACCAGCGCCTCGGCCCCGGTCAGGATGCCGTCGCCGTCGACCTGCCCCTGGTAGTGCAGCACGAACTGCGCGTCCTGCAGCGCCGCGCGCAATTCCGTTTCGATCTCGGTACGGTAGGTGACCTCGCGTTCCATCGACGGCTGGAAGAAGCGCTGCGTATTGCGGCCCTGGCGCTTGGCCTCGTACATCGCCAGGTCGCCGCGCCGCATCAGGTCGTCCAGGCCGCTCTCTCGCTCATCCTTATGGCCGGTGCACAGCGTGATGCCGATGCTGCAGGTCGCGTGGTGCACGCCGCCGCCGATGTCGAACGGCTCGCGCAGCGCGCCGAGGATTTTTTCGCCGACGGTCTCGGCGTGCTGCCGCGCCTGCACCTCGTCGTCGGCGTTCGATTCGAGCAGGATCACGAATTCGTCGCCGCCCAGGCGCGCCACGGTATCGGTCTCGCGCGTGCAGGCCAGCAGGCGCGCGGCCACTTGCTGCAGCAGGTGGTCGCCGACGACGTGGCCGCGGCTGTCGTTCAGGTCCTTGAAATTGTCCATGTCGAGAAACAGCAGGGCGCCGGCGCGGCGCTTGCGTCCATGCCGGCCGAGGCAGTGGGTGAGGCGGTCGTAGAGCAGGCGCCGGTTCGGCAGGCCGGTCAGCGGGTCGTAATAGGCCAGCTGGACGATCTTCTCGTCGGCCTGCTTGCGCGCGCTGATGTCGGACTGGGTGCAGACGAAATTGGTCAGCACGCCGTGTGCATCGCGCACGGCGCTGACCGTCAGCCAGGCCGGATAGCGTTGGCCGTCGCGGCGCCGGGTCCAGACTTCGCCCTGCCACGACTGCTGTTGGCGCACGCTGTCCCACATCCGTTCGCGGTAGTCGTCGCCGTCATGCTCCAGCGAGAACGGCGGGAAGGGCGCGCCCGCCAGTTCCGCTGCGGGGCAGCCGTTGAGCGTGCCGAAGGCCTGGTTGGCTTCGACGATGCGGGCGTCGGGACTGAGCACGCACATGCCTTCGCCCGACTGGAACACGGTGGCCGCGATGCGCAGCGATTCCTCGGCCTGCTTGCGCGGCGTGATGTCGGTCGTGATGCCGCACAGCGCGTTCACTTCGTCATCCTGCACCAGCGGGATTTTCGTGGTGAGATACAGCTTGCCGTTGAGGCGCTCTTCCGACACGAAGCGCTCGTGTCCCTCGATCACGGCGAGGTCGCCGGCGCGCGTCATCTTTGCCTGCTCGGGACCGAACAGGTCCTCGTCGGTTTTACCCAGGATGGCGGCCGCCGGACGGTTCAGCAGGCGGCACAGGGCGCCGTTCACGTACTGGAAGCGCAACTGCGCATCCTTGATGTAGATGAGGCTATCGACGCTGTCGAGGATGGTGGACAGCTTGCGCTCGTTGTCGCGCAGATCGCGCGTGTGCACCGCCACCTCGGTACGCAGCCAGCTGGCCACGGCCAGGGCGGAGAGCAGCAGGCCCACCGTGGCGCCGAGCACCCATAGCAGCGTCGGCGGCACGGCCGGCGCCGGGCCGGCCGCCTGCCAGCGGCGCAGCGTACTGAAATACACCGAGTTCGGGTCTTCGCGCCAGGCGGCGAGGTGGCGGTCGATGGCGTCGAGTACCGGCCCCTGGCGGCCCGGCATGGCCGCGTAGAACAGGCGCGCCGGATTGAACGTGATGGGCGTCGCCGCCAGCTGGTGCGCGCGCGCCTGGGCTTCGCCATAGTAGTGGTTGGCGGCCACGGCATCGGCCCGGCCGTCCGCCACCAGCGCAAACGCACGCTCGAGCGAAGGGGCGGGCACCAGCAGCGCGCCATATCCGGCCAGCACGCCAGGCAGCACCTGCGCCTGCACCGACTCGGCCAGCACGGCGATGCGGCGGTTCTTCAGGTCGGGCAGGGAACCGATGCCGCTGCCGGTGCGTGCATAGACCTGCGACCAACTGTGCAGCGCCGGCACCTGGTGGAAGGCGTAGCGGCGCGCGCGCGCTTCGGTCCAGGCGACGTCCGGCAGCAGGTCGATCCGGCCCGCGGCGAGCGCGTCGAGGCAGGCGTTCCACTCGCAGGCGATGAATTCGAGCGGCCATTGCTCGGCACTGGCGACTTCGCGCAGCAGGTCGACCAGGATGCCGGAGGCATTGCCATCGCCGTTCGTGAATACTTTTGGTGGATTTGGATAGACGCCTATCCGTAGCGGTGCCTGGCGCGCCGTAGCGGCCAGGCCCATGACGCCGAGCAGGAGGAGGAAAGCCAGGGTGCGTTTCACCAGCGGCATAAAAATCCTGTCACGTTATGCCAACAGCTTAGCCGTTTTCGGCTGAGCCTGACGCCACGGACGAGTAATTGCTCCAGCGAAAAAGGGTGGTGGGCGGGGCGCGCGAGGAGTAAACTGCGGGGATGACTACACAACAAGGCAGCGAGCTGTTTTCCGCCATCGTGGCGGCCCCGTTCGGCGCGATCGGCATCCGCACCGAAGACGGGCGGGTGCGCGAGCTCGTCTATTTGCAGCCGCGCTTCCACGAAAAGGATGCGCAGGATCCAGTCGCGGAACAGGCCGCGCTGCAGATCGAACGCTACCTGGCAGATCCAGACTTTACGTTCGATTTGCCGCTGTTCGAGGCCGGCAGCGCCTTCCAGAAACGCGTGTGGGACGCGATCAGCGCCATCCCGCGCGGCACCGTCAGAACCTATGGCAGGATCGCCAAGGACATCGGCTCGGCCCCGCGCGCGGTTGGACAGGCCTGCGGCGCCAACTGGTTCCCGCTCGTCATTCCCTGCCACCGCGTCACCGCCGCCGGCGGCCTCGGTGGCTTTGCCAGCAGCGACGACGAAAACGGTTTTCATTTGTCCGTCAAGCGCTGGCTGCTGCGTCACGAAGGCGCCACCGCATCTCCATGGCAGCAGCAGGCGATCTGGGACTGATCGACGAGTTCTGCGACACGCTCTGGCTCGAGCAGGGCCTGGCGAAGAACTCGCTCGACGCTTACCGGCGCGACATGCGCATGTTTTCGACCTGGCTCGACGTGAAGCGGCCCGGACGCGGCCTGCTCGCGGCCGGCCCCGACGACCTGGCCAGTTATTTCGCCGAGCGCCATCCCGACACCAAGCCGAGCACGGCGAACCGGCGGCTGTCGGTATTGAAACGCTTTTATGCGCTGGCGCTGCGGCGCAATCACATCACGGAAGACCCCTGCCTGAAAATGGCCACCGCGCGCCAGCCGACGCGCTTCGTGCACACGCTCTCCGAAGCGCAGGTCGAGGCCTTGCTGGCCGCGCCCGACGTCGCCACGCCGCTCGGTTTGCGCGAGCGGACGATGCTCGAACTCATGTACGCGAGCGGGCTGCGCGTGTCGGAACTGGTGGCCCTGAAAATTGTCGAACTCAGCTTGAATGATGGCGTCTTGCGGGTCACGGGCAAGGGCGCCAAGACGCGCCTGGTGCCGTTTGGGGGCGAAGCGCGCGCCTGGCTCGAGCGCTATTTGAAAGATGCGCGCGGCATCATCCTGAACGGGCAAGTCGACGACGCCCTGTTCGTCACCAGCCGCGGCGGGCCGATGACGCGCCAGATGTTCTGGGTCCTGATCAAGAAGCATGCATTGAAGGCGGGCATCCGCGCGCCGCTGTCGCCGCACACGCTGCGCCATGCATTCGCGACACACCTGTTGAACCATGGCGCCGACTTGCGCGTGGTGCAACTGCTCCTGGGACACTCCGATATTTCCACCACACAGATCTATACCCATGTTGCGCGCGAGCGCCTGAAACACTTGCACGCGCAGCACCATCCACGTGGTTAATTCAAATCCCGAAAGCTTATCTGGCGCATAATAGTCGCGCACAGAGTCTGCTGGCAGAGGCTCTATTCCTTTCAAGTCACAAGAGGTAATCATGGCCAAAACAAACTTCGGATACGAGAAGCGGCAGCGGGAACTGGAAAAGAAGCGCAAGGCGGAAGAAAAAGCCAAGCGCAAAGCGGAAGCGAAAAATCATCCGGAGGGGGCGGGGATGACGGAAGAAGCGTCGGACGATGCCGAGGTCGAGGCAAATGCCGATGCGCAGGAGACGCAGACGCCGTAACTGGGCGGAACGCGAACGCTGACGGCACCTGCGGCCGTCGCGTAACGTAGGGTGGGCACTCGTGCCCACGCGGTCCAGCCGATGATCATTTGCGACGCATGAGATGTCGCTCGTGGTGATTCCTTAATTACGATAACGCGCCGCATGGTGATTGCCTCGAGTGAGGCCAACATTGCGGCGCGTTCACGCGTGGGCATGCCCACCCTACGGTGCGCATCGGCAATGGGATGCATCAAGCATCCCGGCCCGACCACATTCCGTTATGCACTTTCCTTCGCAATCCCCGGCACGACATCCACTACTTCCTCGTGCCCCTTCGCAAACCAGCGCCGCGCACGCTTGCCGATATTGTCCAGGTAACTGTAGGCCACCGGCACCACGACCAAGGTCAGCAGCGTCGAGGTAATCACCCCGCCGATCACCGCGCGCCCCATCGGCGCCTGCGTCTCGCCGCCGTCGCCGGCGCCGATCGCCATCGGCAGCATGCCGAAGATCATGGCCAGCGTCGTCATCAGGATCGGGCGCAGGCGCACTTGCCCCGCTTCCAGGATCGCGGCGAACTGGGCACGGCCCTCGCGCTGGCCGTGGTTGGCGAAGTCCACCAGCAGGATCGCATTCTTCGTCACCAGGCCCATCAGCATGACGACGCCGATCACCGAGAACACGTTCAGCGTGCTGCCCGTCGCCAGCAGCGCCAGCAGCACGCCGATCAGCGACATCGGCAGCGACATCATGATCGCGATCGGCTGCAGGAAGCTGCCGAACTGCGAAGCGAGCACCAGGTAGATGAAGATGATCGCAATCGCGATGGCCGAGCCGAAGTTGGCCATCGTCTCGGCCATCTGCTGGGCGTCGCCGCCGACGTCGAAACGCACGCCTTCGGGCAGTTCGATCGTGTTCATCGCCTTCTTGATGTCGGCGTTCACGTCGCCCGACGGCCGGCCTTCGATGCCGGCGTAGATCGCCACGCGCCGTTCCAGCGCCTGGCGTTTCAGCACCTGCGGGCTGAACGAGGGCACGAAATCGACTACCTGGCGCAGCGGCACCATGATCGGGTTACCCGCCGCGTCGAGCTTGTTCGATGCCAGCGACAGGTCGGCAAGATCCGCCACTTTCTGGCGGCCACTCCGCGGCAGCTGCACGTTGACTTCATAGTTCTGGCCGTCCGGCGCCAGCCAGTGGCTGATCTGGTCGCCGCCGACAAACGGCCGCAGCGCCGCGCCGACCTGCGCCACGGACAAGCCCAGGTCGCTCGCCAGCTCGTTGTTGATCTTGATGACGGTGGCCGGGTTCGCGCCTTCCTGGCTGTATTCGAGGTCGGCCACGCCTTTAATGGTCCGCATCTTGTCCATCAGCTTGTGCGCGGCGGCGTCCAGCTTCGCTTCGTCGCGGCCCAGGATCGCGATAAAGACCGGCTTGTTACCGACCGACATCGTGATGCCGGCGATCGGCTGCAGGCGGGCGCGAATCACCGCTTCCATCTCTTCCTGCGAGCGGCGATGCGTCTTCTTCACGTCGGTCAGTTTCAGGATCACCTGCGCCGTGTTATGGCCTTCGTAGACGCCGATGGCGCTGCTGATCGCCTCGATTTCCTTGTAGTCGCGCAGCGCGTCTTCGATCTGTTTCACTTTGCCGTCGGTGTAGGCCAGGCTCGAGCCGACCGGGGTCTTGAACTTCATTTCGATGAAGCCGTTGTCGGTTTTCGGTGCGAACTCGCCGCCGATCATCGGGATCAGGAACAGGCTGCCGACGAAAATGCCCAGCGCCAGCGCCAGCGTCGACTTCCGCCAGCGCAGGGCCAGCGCCAGCACGCGGCCGTAGATGCCGTGCACGTGCTCGATGCCGACCTCGATCTTCGCCATGATGCGGCCCAGCCACCGCACATATTTGAACCGGTCCTTGACCGGGTCCGGCCACACCGAGGACAGCATCGGGTCGAGCGTGAAGCTCACGAACAGCGACACCAGCACGGCCACCGCAACGGTGACGCCGAACTGCAGGAAGAAGCGCCCGATGATGCCGTCCATGAAGGCGATCGGCACGAACACGGCGACGATGGCGAAGGTGGTGGCCATCACGGCGAGACCGATCTCGCTGGTGCCTTCCTCGGCCGCGCGCAGATGGCTTTTACCCATGCCGAGGTGGCGCACGATGTTCTCGCGCACGACGATGGCATCGTCGATCAAGAGGCCAATGCACAGCGAGAGCGCCATCAGGGTCAGGAAGTTCAGCGTGAAGCCGAACCAGCGCATCGCGATGAACGAAGCCAGCACCGAGATCGGGAGCGTCAGGCCGGTGATCACCGTGCTGCGCCACGAATGCAGGAACAGGAACACGATCACCATCGTCAGGAGCGCGCCTTCGATGATGGTGCGCTTCACGTTGTCGAGCTGGTCCTGCACCGTCGCGGACTGGTCGTCCATGACGCGGAACTGGACGTCGGCCGGCATCGTCTTGCGCAGTTCCTCGACCATTTTCAGGATGCCGGTGCCGACCAGCACCGTGTTCGCGTCCTGTACCTTGGTGATGTCGAGCGAAATGGCGCGCACGCCGTTGACGCGCGAGATCGAGGTCTCCTCGCGCTCGCCGTCGACCACGTCCGCCACCTGCGACAAATACACCGGCCCGCTGGCGCGGCGCGCCACGATGATGTTGTTGAACTCGCGTGCTTCGCGCATCTTGCCTTCGACCCGCACCAGGCGCTCGGCCGCGCCGTACTGCAGGTTGCCGGCCGGGAGATTGGTATTCGTCGCCTGGATCGCGCGCAGCACTTCGTCGACGCCGATGTTCTGGCTGCGCAGCTGCTCGGGTTTCACGTGCACCAGGATCTGGCGCGTGGCGACGCCGCCGGTGCGCACTTCACCGACGCCCGCCACGCTCTGCAGGCGCTTGACGATGACCTGTTCGGCCAACGTGGAGAGCGAGCGCATGTCGCGTGCGTTCGAGGTGACGGAGATGCGTACCACCGGCTGCTGGTTCTCGCCGTCGGCGCGGATCACGAAGGGTTCCTTGACCTCTTTCGGGAAGCTCGGGCGCACCCGCGCCACCTTGTCGCGCAGGTCCTGCATCGCCTTGTCCATGTTGGTGGCGATGTGGAATTCGATCGAGACGCCGCTGCGGCCTTCCCACGAATTGCTGCGGATGTTCTTGATGCCGCTGACCGTGTTGATGACTTCTTCCATCGGCCGCGTGACGTCGTTCTCGACCTGCTCGGGCGAGGCGCCCGGATACTGGGTCTCGACCCAGGCAAACGGCAGCTCGACGTTCGGCATGCTCTCCACGCCGAGCGAGCGGTACGAAAACAGGCCGAGCACCATCAGGCCGACCATGACCATGGTGGCGAAGACGGGGTGGCGGATGCTGACTTTGGTGATCCACATGATCAGCCCTTCTTCGCCGCGGCGGCCGGCGCTGGCGTAGCTGTGCTGGCCTTGGTCAGCGCATTGCTCAACTTGACTGCGCTGCCCGGCTTGACGCCGTCGAGCGGCACGGCCAGCAGCACCGCGCCCGCTTCGACGCCGCCCGTCACTTCGGCCAGTCCTTCGTCTTCGCTGCGCATGCCCAGCTGGACCGGCTGCGCCACCACCTTGCCGCCGTCGACCCGGTAGACGACGTCGCGCGCGCCATCCTTGTGCAGGGCGGTGAGCGGCACGATCGGGCGCGCGGCGGATTTGTCGGTCGTGATTTCTCCCTTCGCGAACATGCCGGCGCGCAGGCTGCCGTCGTCGTTCGCCACGCTGATATATACCAGCATCGAGCGCGAGCCGGTTTCGGTGGCCGGATTGATGCGCGCCACCTTGCCGGAGAACGCGCGGCCATTGAAACCGTCGACCTTGAAGCGCACGTCCTGGCCGACCTGCACGCGCGGGATGTCCGAAGCGGGCACCTGGGCGTCGAGCGTCAGGTGCTGCAGGTCGACGATCGCCATCACCGGGCTGTCGGGCGAGAGCTTTTCGCCGGCCTGCACGAAACGCTTGCTGACCACGCCCGCGAGCGGCGCGCGGATGGTGGTGTCGTTCAGGGCGATGCGCGCCATCTCGAGCTGGGCGCGCGCCGCATCGACGGCGGCCTGCGCCAGCTCGACGCTGTTGCGGGTCGTGTCGAAGGAGTTTTGAGAGATGTAGTTCTGCTTGAGCAGGGCCTGGCTGTTGGCTTCGTTCTTGGTCGCCATGGACAGGCGCGCCATCGCTTCCTTGACCAGCGCCGCCTGCTGGGCCACACGCGCGCGCGCGTCGGCGTCATCCAGGCGCGCGATGACCTGGCCGGCCGCCACGTTCATGCCCTCGCGCACGCTCGTGGCGAGCACGACGCCCGACACCTTCGACTTGACGGTGGCCTGGGCCAGCGGCGCGAGCGAACCCGACAGCGGCAAGCGCAGCGCCAGCTCGCGCGATTCGACCGTGACGACATCGTTCTGCGCGAGCTCGAAGACGGTGGGCTTGTCGGTCTTCTTCGTGGCAGCCGCGGCGGGCGGCGCGCCCTTGCCATGCAGCGCGAACCAGCCGCCGCCCGCGATGGCGATCACGAGCAGCGCAATGACCGGTTTGCGCCAGCGGCGCCGGCCGCTGCCCGGGGAACGCGATGCGGAGGGAGGTGAGGTGAGCGGCAGGGTTTCGATTTTCATGGCGGCCGTTGTTTGAATTGTTGAGAGCACGGATAAGAATAAGGGCGCCCGTGCTCCACCTGGTCCAAGGCGGAGCTCCGTGCGCATGGTAGGGACTATAGAAATTGACAAGTCCTGGCGCCATCGGAATGCGACAAGCAGCCGTTTCCGGACGCTGAAGTGCAGAAAAAGGGGACGAAACGGCGCCGCAAAGGTAGCGCTTGTGCGAGCGCGATACCTTTGCGTGCGCGCAAATGAAATGGCTTCGGTGGGGACAAGAATGGTTCGATCGGGGGAGCTCTAACCCCTTGTTTCGTTAAAGAAAAGGACCTGTTGTGAGCAGCGATTTGCCCGAACCGCCCCTGTCTGCGTTTGCCGGCGGGCCGGCACGCGAAGTGCTCGACTGGCTGTATCGCTTCGTCGCGGCGATCGAGCTCAGCCCGTCGGTGGCGGTGCACAGCCAGGACCGCAAGGGCGTCGTGCGCTTCTGGAATCACGCCTGCGCGCGGCTGACGGGCATACCGGCGCATGAGGCGATCGGCCAGCCCTTCGTCAAATTCGTCAGTCACCTCGACAAGCAGGGAGAATTCGACGATACCATCGCAGAAGTCTGGCGCAGCGGCGAAGCGGCGAAGGCGCGCGAGTGGCAGGTCGAGCTGCGCGACGGGCGCCGCCTGTGGCTGCATTCGAGCCATTTTCCGGTGCCGGGCGAGGGCCGGGGGGAGGATGAGGTGCGGCAAGTGTTCTGCATGGAAGTCGACGTCTCCGCGCGCAAGGAACTCGAGGATTCGCTGCGCCAGGCCAGCCAGGTGTTCGACCACGCGCGCGACGCCATCCTGCTGGTCGACCGCGAACACCGGGTGCTGGCCGTCAACCGCGCCTACACCGAGCTGACCGGCTATCCGGCGGAAGAGGTGGTCGGCGTCGAGCTGCCGAGCCTGCGCCTGGGCATGCAGGAACGCGCCTTCTACGACCGCCTGCACGACCACCTCGACGCCCACCAGCACTGGGAAGGCGAAGTGTGGGGCATGCGGCGCGACGGCAGCACGATCCCGTTCCGCGCGGCCCTGTCGCCGATCCTGGATGCCGCCGGGACGGTCACCAGTTATATGGTGATGCTGACCGACATCAGCGAGCGTCGCCGCGCCGTCGAGCAGGCGCGCCACCAGGCCGAGCACGACGCCCTCACCGGACTACCGAACCGCATCCTGTTCATGGACCGCCTCGAACAGGCGCTGGCAGGGGTGGCGCGCCAGCACCGCCAGTTCGCCCTGCTGTTCATTGACCTCGACCATTTCAAGGCCATCAACGACAACCACGGGCACGAGGTGGGCGACGCCGTGCTGCAGGAAGTGGCGAACCGGCTGCGGCGCTGCGTGCGCCGGGTCGATACGGTCAGCCGGCTCGGCGGCGACGAATTCGTCGTGCTGCTGGCCGACATCGGCGGCGTCGACCAGGCGGCGCACGTGGCCGCCACGATCCTGCAGTCGGTGGCGCGTCCGATGCAGGCCGAGTCCGGGCCGCTCACGCTGTCGGTGTCGATCGGCATCGCCATCTGCCCGAGCGACGGCGACGACCCGAAAACCCTGCTGCGCCATGCCGACGTGGCGATGTACCACGCCAAGGAAAGCGGGCGCAGCGAATTCCACTTCTTCAGCCAGGAAATGAATTCGCGCGTGACAGAACGCGTTGCCATGGAAAACCGGCTGCGCCGGGCGCTCGACAAGCATGAGTTCGAGCTCGAATACCAACCCGAAATCGATATCGGCAG
This sequence comes from Telluria sp. AIW5, assembly GCF_056680575.1. NCBI lineage: Bacteria > Pseudomonadati > Pseudomonadota > Betaproteobacteria > Burkholderiales > Oxalobacteraceae > Telluria > Telluria sp. AIW5. Next base: position 1,666,392 of record NZ_CM155289.1, read on the forward strand.
CGGCCGCACGGTCGGCTTCGAAGCCTTGATCCGCTGGCGCGACCCCGAACGGGGCCTGTTGAGGCCGGACGCCTTCATGGCCGCCGCCGAAGAGTCGGGGTTGATCGTGCCGATCGGCAGGTGGGTGCTGCTTGAAGCCTGCCAGCAGGGACGACGCTGGCGCGATGCCGGCTTTCCGGTGGTGGTGGCGGTGAACCTGTCGAATGTCCAGTTCGTCCACAACGACCTGCTCGGCTATGTCGACGAGGCCTTGTCGGCATCCGGCCTGGCGCCCGGATTCCTCGACCTGGAGATCACCGAAAAAACCATCATGCGCGGCGACGCCGCCATCCTGGCCACCCTCAGCCGGCTGCGCGAGCGCGGCGTGCAATTGACCATCGACGATTTCGGCACCGGCTTTTCCAGCCTGGCCAGCCTGCGCCGCTTCCCGCTGTCGAAACTCAAGATCGACCGCAGTTTCATCGACGACATCGTCGGCGAGCCGGACGGGGCGGCCATGATCCCGGCCATCATCGCACTGGCGCGCAGCCTCAAGCTGCGGGTGATTGCGGAAGGGGTGGAGACGGCGGAGCAGCTGGACTACCTGCAGCAGCATGGCTGCGATGAATACCAGGGATTTTATGGGGATGGGGCAGGGAGCAGGGCCGCCGCGGCTGCTGCTGGAACTGGCGCTATTGCCGGCAACGGTGCCGCTAACGGAGCGGTGAATGGAGCGCTGAATGGCGGTCCAGGCGCGGGCAATGGTGCCGCTAAAGGTGCTGGCGCTGGTGCCCGCGCGGGTGCGGGCACTGCCGGTGAGGCTGCTGTCGACAGCGGTCCGGGCGGCGCGGCGCCACCCGCAGCAATGATGCCTACACGCCCGCCTCCATGAGGCCGCGGCCCTCGTCGTACAGGCGGATGCGCGCCAGCACCTGGCCGTGGTCGGATGCTGCCGGCAGTTCGAGGTCGAGGTGGTCGTTCAGGTAGAGCACGTCGATCACTTCGCCGATCGCGCTCGGCAGCGCGCCGTTGAATTCTTCCGACACGAGGATGTGGTCGATGGTCGAGTAATGGCCCTCGTGCACGCTGGAAAAGCCGAGGTGGCGCGCATGGTCGACCCGGCGCTGGACCTGGCTGGCGTCGTACAGGCGGTCGCCCAGCGGCGTGCCGGCGCCGAGCACGATGCTGGTCGTGACGGAATCGGCCACGTCGTTGAAGTCGCCCAGCAGCACGCGCGGGCGGCGATTCGCCCGGCCCATTTCGGTCATCAGCACGCGCAGCGCGGCCGCTTCGGTGCCGCGCCGGATGAGCGAGCGCAGGCAGGCCAGCGCGTACAGGGCCGGGTCTTCGCCGGTATCGCCGGTGCGGTAGTCGGGACGGCGCGATTTCAGGTGCACGACGACCACGTCCACCAGCACATCCGGCGAGGCAGTGATGACCGCATGCAGCGGCGCCCGGGTGAAGCGGGCGGCGTCGCGGCTGCCCATCGGCAGTTCTATACCGCGCGGGAAGTCGATCATTTGCTTCGCGGGCGCGGCGAGCGGCAGGCGCGATACCAGGGCCACGCTCGGCGTCAGGCGCATCGCGGCCGGATCGGGGTCGAAGCCGAGGTGGAAGGCTTCACGGTAGCGGCGGGTGCGCGCCAGCACTTCCTTCAGCGTCGCTTGCGAAAAAATTTCCTGCAAGCCGATGACGTCGGCGTCGAGCAGGTCGAGCTGGTGCGCGGTCCAGTCCAGCTTGGCCTCGTATTCCTCGGGCGTCGTAGGCAGCAGGTTGTCGTACAGCTTCACGCCGGGCGGGGCCAGGTTGCAAACGTTGAAGGTGGCAAAGCGTATTTCTTGCTGCATAATAGAAACCCTTTATTCCAGTGTTTAGCGTATCACGCATGGCCAAGAAAGAGCACGTGTCAGAGACGCCCGCCACCAGCTTCCTGCGCAAGCACGCGGTGCATTTTTCCGAACATCCCTATCCCTACGAGGAACATGGCGGCACCGCCGTGTCCTCGCGCGCGCTCGGCGTGCCCGAGCATGAGGTCGTGAAGACCCTCGTGATGCAGGACGAGGCGGCCCGGCCGCTGATCGTGCTGATGCATGGCGACTGCAAGGTGTCCACCAAAAACCTGGCGCGCGCCATCGGCTGCAAGTCGGTCGAGCCCTGCAAGCCGGACGTGGCCCAGCGCCACTCGGGCTACATGATTGGCGGGACCTCTCCCTTCGGCACGCGCAAGGCGATGCCGGTGTACGTCGAGGAATCGATCCTGGCGCTGGCGAAGATCTACATCAACGGCGGCCGGCGCGGCTACCTGGTCGGCATTGCGCCGGGCGTGCTGGCCGAGGTGCTGGGCGCGAAACCGGTGCAGTGCGCCTTGGCCGAGTGACTACCGCCCGGCCTGGCGCTGGTGTATATTCACGAGCCCGCCAGAGGGACGCAGCTTCAAACATAGAGAGACAAGAATGAATACCCTGATCGCCACCGTCGCCGCCTATTTGATCGGCTCGATTTCGTTTGCCGTCGTGATGAGCCGCGTGTTCGGCCTGTCCGACCCGCGCACCTACGGCTCGAAGAACCCGGGCGCGACCAATGTCCTGCGCAGCGGCAGCAAGAAGGCCGCGATCGCGACCCTGGTCGGCGACGGCGCCAAGGGCTGGCTGGCGGTCTTCCTGGCCGTCAAACTCGGCCCGGACTACGGCCTCGACGACGGCGGCATCGCGCTCGTGGCGATTGCCGTCTTCCTCGGCCACCTGTGGCCGATCTTCTTCCGTTTTGTCGGCGGCAAGGGCGTCGCCACGGCGCTGGGCGTGCTGCTCGGCCTGAACCCGTGGCTGGGGCTGGCCACGCTGGTGACCTGGCTGGTGGTGGCCTACGCCTTCCGCTACTCGTCGCTGGCCGCCCTGATCGCCGCCGTGTTCGCGCCGTTCTACTACGGCCTGCTGTTCGGCGTCGACGAAATCCTGTTCGCGGTGATCGCCATGAGCGCGCTGCTGCTGTGGCGCCACAGCGCCAACATCGGCAACCTCATCTCCGGCAAGGAATCGCGCATCGGCAGCAAAGCCGCGGGCGCGAAAAAGAAGTAGGCCCGTAGGGTGGACGGGTCCCCCGTCCACGCGTTCAAGCGCTGCACGAATCGCCGCGCGCCCTGTTGATTCTTCCCCAAGCATCCCCACATACCGCTCCTGGCCGGTGCACAGTGCCCCGGCATCAACAAGGAAGGCGGTGTAGCGTGAGCAAGCAATTGAGGATTGATTTCGTGTCGGACGTGTCGTGCCCGTGGTGCGCGATCGGCCTCAAGGCACTCGAACAGGCGCTCGAGCGCGTCGCCCCCGACATCACCGCCGAGCTGCATTTCCAGCCCTTCGAACTCAATCCCGACATGGGCCCCGAAGGCCAGGACATCGTCGAACACATCACCGAAAAATACGGTGCCCCGCTCGAGCAGCACATCCAGTCGCGCGAACAGATCCGCCAGCGCGGCGAAGCGGTCGGTTTTACGTTCGACATGGCGCGCCGCGGCCGCATCTACAACACCTTCGACGCGCACCGCCTGCTGCACTGGGCCGAGTCGCAGGGCCGCCAGCATGCATTGAAGCTGGCCCTGTTCGAAGCCTATTTCACCCACTGCGAAGACCCGAGCTCGCGCGAGCTGCTGGTGCGCGTTGCGGGCCAGGTCGGCCTCGACACCGCGGAAGCGGCGCGCATCCTGGAAACCGGTGAGTACGCCGACGAAGTGCGCGAGACCGAAGCGTTCTTCCAGCGTGCGGGTATCCGCTCGGTACCGGCGATCGTCATCAACCAGCGCCATCTGATTTCGGGCGGCCAGCCGCCGGAAGTGTTCGAGCGCGCGCTGCGCGAGATTGCGACGCAGGCGGACGCACCGATTATTTGATTGGCTTGTGGCCAATGGCGTCGGTTTCGTAGGGTGGGCGCCCCGTGCCCACCGACGCATGCGTCGCGTTGACGCTTTCTGGACAGGCTAAATCTGTTCATCACGCACGGCAACAAAAGCGTCTCGTTCGCTCATCGTTCCGCGTGGGCACAGGGCGCCCACCCTACGTGTCACGCCGCCGGAAAATCAGCCCCCGGAATCAGCTCCAGCACCACCGGCTGGTGATCCGACGCTGCCGTCTCCGACTGCACCTCCACCGTCGCAACCCGCCGCGCCAAGTCCTCGGTCACGAAAAAATAATCGTAGCAATCCGGCTTCTCGGGCCACGGATACCCGTGCAGCCCCGCGGTCGGCGCGCGCGCATGGCCTGGATGCCGCGCGGCCCAGGCGTCGACCAGCGCCGGCGCCCCATCGTCATGCGGCGCGAGCAAGGCCTGGTAAGCCTCGTCGCCAGGCGCCATGTTGAAGTCGCCGCAGTAAATCGCCGCGGCCGGGCGCTCGCCGAGCTGATAGGGCGCGTCCATCTCCGGATGCGCGGCGAAGATGCGCGCGCGGGCGGCGGCTTCCACATGCAGTGCGCGCAGGCGCTGCACCTGGGCCATCCGCTGCGGCGGCGAATGGTATTCGAGGTGGGTGGTCACGAGCCGCAGCTTCGATCCCGGCGTGTCGAGCACGACCTCGATCGCGCCGCGCGGCATGCCCGGTGGATGGTCCGGGTCGGCGGGCCAGGGCAGCATGTGGCGCTGGGCCTGGGTGATGCGGTATTTGGAGAGGATCAGGTTGCCGAACAGGCGGGGGACGTTGTTGCGGTAGATTTCACTGGGCGCGTGCTCGATCGCATGAAAGCCGCCGAAGGCGCCGGCCAGCTGCTTGAACTGGTTGGCGGTGGCGCTGCCCTCGAGTTCGGGGTGATTCGCGGCCACTTCCTGCAGGCAGACGATGTCAGGGTTCAATTTGCGCAACACGTCGATGATCGCGTGAATACGGATGCGCCCGTCTTTCCCACAACCCCAGTGAATGTTCCAACTTACAACGCGCATGTAGGACCTCCCAAACTGAACCGCCAGAGTTTGCCATCGTTTGGGGCAGGGCGGTCACACGGTAGGATCGATGTCAGCGTTGCAAGTTCACTCGTGGGAGCCCGTGATCAGGCGGCTTCCAGCTCGTCCAAAGGCCAGCGCGGACGCACGTTGAAGGCGTAGTCGCGCGTCGCCAGGGCAGGATTGCGCTCCAGGCGCAGGGCGCCGGCAAAGGCGATCATCGCCCCGTTGTCGGTGCAGAATTCGAGCTCGGGATAGAACACGCGGAACTTGCGTTTTTCGGCCGCGGCATTCAAGGAGACGCGCAGCTGCGCATTCGCGCCGACGCCGCCGGCGATCACGAGGCGCTTGAGGCCCGTGTGGCGCAGCGCGTTCACGCATTTTGCGGTGAGCACATCGACGATCGCATCGACGAAGCCGCGCGCGATGTTCGCCTTGTCCTGCTCGCAGATGTTGGCGATGACCTTCTCTTCGTGGTTCTTCACCACCGTCAGCACGGCCGTTTTGAGGCCCGAGAAGCTGAAATTGAAATCCTTCGAATGCAGCATCGGGCGCGGCAGCGTATAGGCGCCCGGATCGCCGAATTCGGCCAGGCGCGAAATCGCGGGCCCGCCCGGATAACCGAGGCCGAGCAGCTTGGCCGATTTATCGAAGGCTTCGCCGGCGGCGTCGTCCAGGGTTTCGCCGAGCAGCGTGTAGCGCCCGACGCCATCGACCCGCATCAGCTGCGTGTGGCCGCCCGAGACGAGGAGGGCGATGAAGGGAAAGGCCGGACGGTCGGTGGCCAGCAGCGGCGAGAGCAGGTGGCCCTCGAGGTGGTGCACGCCGAGCACGGGTTTGTCGAGCGCGAGCGCCAGGCTGCAGGCGACCGAGGAACCCACCAGCAGCGCACCGGCCAGGCCCGGGCCCTGGGTGTAGGCGATGGCGTCGATATCGCCTTTCGCGATGCCGGCGCCTTTCAGGGTTTGTTCGAGCAGGGGCAGGGCGCGCCGGATATGGTCGCGCGAGGCCAGTTCCGGCACCACGCCGCCGTACTCCTCGTGCATGGCGACCTGCGAATGCAGGGCATGGGACAGCAGCCCGCGCTCGGTATCGTACAGAGCCAGGCCGGTTTCATCGCAGGAGGATTCGACGCCGAGAACAATCATGGGAAATGCCGGAAGGGGAAGCGGAAGCTGGCATTGTAAAGCACATGCGCGGGGGATGCCGGCCGCCGGCCGATGCGTACCGTAGGGTGGGCACTTGTGCCCACGCGGCGATACGGATCGGCTCCGATTTCGTGCACGATGGTCTCGCCGCCGCGTATCACCGCGTGGGCATGAATGCCCACCCTACGTTACACCGCGTTCCGGACAAAAGCGGATGCCCACGGTTACCGCATCAAGGACGCGCCAGCAATTCCCTGTGCGCATTCCGCAGCATCGTCACCGTATCGTCCCACCCGATGCACCCATCCGTCACCGAACAGCCATACTTCAGCTGCGTCAAATCGCTCGGAATCGGCTGGTTCCCCGCCACGATATTCGATTCAATCATCACACCCACCAGCGACTGGTTGCCATGCTTGATCTGCTGGATCACGTCCGACATCACCAAAGGCTGGAGCTCCGGCTTCTTGTAGCTGTTCGCATGCGAGCAGTCCACGACCAGGTTGGCCGGCAGCCCCGCCTTTTTAAGCGCCTGCTCCGCAATCGTCACCGACACCGAATCATAGTTCGGACGATCCCCGCCGCCGCGCAGCACCACATGGCCATACGCATTGCCGCGGGTGCGCACGATCGATACCGTGCCCTTGTCGTTGATACCCAAAAACGCATGCGGATTGGCCGAGGACAGCACTGCATTGATCGCGATGCTGACGTCGCCGTCGGTACCGTTTTTAAAGCCGACCGGCGTCGACAGGCCCGAGGACATCTCGCGGTGGGTCTGCGATTCGGTGGTGCGCGCGCCGATCGCGGTCCAGGCGATCAGGTCGCCCAGGTACTGCGGCGAGATCGGATCGAGCGCTTCGGTGGCGGTCGGCAGGCCCAGCTCGCACACGTCGATCAGGAACTGGCGCGCGCGCTCCATGCCGACATCGACCTGGAACGAGTCGTCCATGAACGGATCGTTGATATAGCCCTTCCAGCCAGTGGTCGTGCGCGGCTTCTCGAAATACACGCGCATCACCAGCAGCATCGTGTCGGCCACTTCGTCCTGCAGTTCCTTCAGCCGGCGCGCATAGTCCAGGCCCGCTTCCGGATCGTGGATCGAGCAGGGGCCGACGACGACGAACAGGCGCTCGTCCTTGCGGTCGAGGATGTCGCGCAGCGCGGCGCGGCCATTCATGATGGTGGCAAACGCGCGGTCGGACAGGGGCAGCTTGGCGTGCAGCTCGCTTGGTGTCGGCATGCGCCCGAACGAGGTAACGTTGGTATTTTCAATATCTGGAGTGATCGGCATGGGGCGGTCCGTTGGACAAAGTTCGATCAACGAGTGTAGCGCCAAAAATGCTTGTTTGCAGCAGACATCGCAAAAGCAGGGCAAACGCATGAGGGTGTAAGCTTGCAGTATGAATACCGAACTCCACCCAGACAGCTTCCCTGCCGCCCACTTCATCAAGGAGATCGGCCGCGGCGTCAAAGGCGCGCGCAGCATGTCGCGCATCGATGCCGCCGGCCTGTACGGCGCCATGCTCGAGGGCCGCGTTTCCGACCTCGAAATGGGCGCGATCGTGCTCGCGCTGCGCATCAAGGGCGAGTCGGTCGACGAACTGGCCGGCTTCATGGCCGCGGCCGAAGCCGCGTTCGCGCCCTTGCCGGCGCCGCCCGGCGACTTCGCCCCGGTACTGGTACCCAGCTATAACGGCGCGCGCAAGCTGGCCAACCTGACCCCGCTGCTGGCACTGTTGCTGGCGCGCGAAGGCGTGCCGACGCTGGTGCATGGCGTACGCAATGACCCGGGCCGCGTCACGACCGCCGAGATCCTGGCCGAACTCGGGCTGGCGGAAGCGGCCACCAGCGCCGCCGTGCATGACGCTTTCGAGGCCCGGCGCCCGGCCTTCATGCCGATCGAAACGCTGGCCCCTGCCTTGTCCCACATGCTCTCGCTGCGCCGCATCCTCGGCGTGCGCAACTCCACGCACACCATCGTCAAGATCCTGCAGCCTTTCGAGGATGCGGCGCTGCGCCTGGTCTCCTACACCCACCCCGAATACCTGCAGACCCTCGGCGAATACTTCATGAGCGCCGCACCGCCCGCGCGCGGCGATGCCTTCCTGATGCGCGGGACCGAAGGCGAGACCGTCGCCAATCCGCACCGCGCCCAGCAGATCGACTGGTTTCATGACGGCCTGCGCGAAGTGCTGGTCGAGCGCGATCCGCCGGCCGATACCCTGTCCGCCGTGCCGGAAGCGCGCGACGCGGCCGCCACCGCCGCCTGGATCCGGGCGGCCCTGAATGGGGAAGTGCCGGTGCCGGTGTCGATCGCGAACCAGGTGGCGCGGGTGACGGCTGCGGCGCGCGACGTGCGCCGGCGCTATCCAGTGACCGTGGCGCTCCAACCGTAAAACCACACTGGCGGCGTCGGGCGTGCGGCCCATGCCCCCAGCGTTTACAATGGCGGGTTTGGAATTTGGCGGCGGCAGCTCATGGCAAAACAATTCGATGTAGCGGTAATCGGCGCAGGCGCGGCCGGAATGATGTGCGCGGCGATCGCCGGCGCACGCGGCAAGCGCGTGGTGCTGATCGACCACGCCGAAAAGCTGGCCGAGAAAATCCGCATCTCCGGCGGCGGACGCTGCAACTTCACCAACATCAACGCCGGACCGGCCAACTTCCTGTCCGAGAACCCGCACTTCTGCAAAAGCGCGCTGTCGCGCTACACGGCCCAGGATTTCCTGGCGCTGGTGAAGAAGCACCGCATCGCGTATCACGAAAAACACCGCGGCCAGCTGTTCTGCAATGACTCAAGCGAGCAGATCATCGCCATGCTGAAGGCCGAGTGCAGCGCCGCCGAAGTCAACTGGCGCATGCCGTGCAAGGTGCATGAGATCACGAAAGAGGCTGACGGCTACCTGATCGATACCGACCACGGCGACATCTGGGCCGACAGCGTCGTGATCGCCACTGGCGGCCTGTCGATTCCGAAAATCGGCGCCACCGACTTTGGTTACCGCATCGCCACCCAGTTCGGCCTGCCGCTGGTCGAGCCGCGTCCGGGCCTGGTGCCGCTGACCTTCGACGGCCCAAGCTGGGCCGCCTTCGCGCCGCTGGCAGGCATCGCCCTCGAAGTGGAAGTGTCGACCGGCTCCGGCAAAGGCAAGAATGCAAAACGCGGCCTGTTCCGCGAAGATTTATTGTTCACCCACCGCGGCCTGTCGGGCCCGGCGATCCTGCAGATTTCCAGCTACTGGGAACCGGGTACGCCGATCGTCGTCAATTTGCTGCCGGAGATGGACGTCGCCGAAGAGTTGATCGGCTCGAAAACGACGGTCAAGAAACAGCTCGGCAACGTGTTGACCCAATGGCTGCCGGCGCGCCTGGTCGAGGGCCTGCTGCTGGCCAACGGCCTCGCCCCCGACGCCCGCCTGGCCGACATGCCCGACGCCAAGCTGCGCAAACTCGGCGACGCCATCAACCGCTGGGCGATTGTTCCCACCGGCTCCGAAGGCTACCGCAAGGCCGAGGTCACCCTCGGCGGCGTCGACACCCGCGCCCTGTCCCAGCAAACGATGATGGCCAAGGACGTGCCCGGCTTGTATTTCATCGGCGAATCGGTCGACGTCACCGGCTGGCTCGGCGGCTACAATTTCCAGTGGGCCTGGGCCTCGGGTTACGTGGCAGGGCAGAGCGTCTGAGTTTTTGTTCGCAAAGATTGCCAGCGTTCGTTGGTTTCGCGGGCCACGGCCTGCGGCCTCGCCCCTGGCGTGGGCACTCGTGCCCACGCGGATGATGCGTCCCAATAACGGCCCAGCTGCAGCACCGGGAACCCATGCATGCCCCTGTATTAAATTCATCACACCACCGTAATCTCTTCCACTGCTTGCCAAAAGCTGCTAGAATTTCGTTCTTCCCTAAATCCAACGGTTTGATTTTTACATGACCACTATCCGCCTTAAAGAAAACGAGCCGTTCGAAGTCGCTATGCGTCGCTTCAAGCGCACTATCGAAAAAACCGGTCTGCTGACGGAACTGCGCGCACGCGAGTTCTACGAAAAGCCAACTGCAGAGCGCAAGCGCAAGCTCGCCGCTGCCGTGAAGCGCCACTACAAGCGCATCCGCAGCCAGCAACTGCCTAAGAAACTGTACTAAGACTGTCCAGCCGGGCTTGAACCGGTGACAGAGCAAAAGGCTCGTCCCGGCAGCCGCTAGGAAGTCCTGTGAACCCGCCCTGGTTGTGACCCCGGCGGGTTTTGTTGTTTGTAGCCATTCGATTCGGAGAAGCCATGAGCCTGAAAGAACAAATCACCAACGACATGAAGGCCGCGATGCGTGCCAAGGAAGCCGGCAAGCTGAACACGATCCGCCTGATCCTTGCCGACATCAAGCGCAAGGAAGTCGACGAGCAGATCGAACTGAACGACGATCAAACCGTCGCCATCGTCGAAAAGATGATCAAGCAGCGCAAGGACTCGATCAGCCAGTTCGAAGCCGGCAACCGCCAGGACCTGGCCGACATCGAAAAAGCCGAGCTGGAAGTGCTGGTCACCTACATGCCGGCAGGATTGTCGGACGAGGAAATCGCCGCCGAAGTGACCGCTGCAGTCGCCGCCTCCGGCGCCGCCGGTCCGCAGGACATGGGCAAGGTGATGGCCATCGTCAAGCCGAAGCTGGCCGGCCGGGCCGACATGACCGTCGTCTCGACCCTGGTCAAGAAGGCGCTGTCCGGCGCCTGATGTAACATAAATGAGCACAAAGTAAGCACAAGCGGGCCCGACGGGCCCTTGCTTGTTGTAAATCAATTTGCAGCGGTCGCTGCGGTATAGTCTGACCTTAGACAAACCCTGTGTTAGCCACGTGATCCCGCAATCATTCATTACCGATTTGCTCAACCGCGTCGACATCGTCGACGTCGTCGGGCGCTACGTCCAGCTGAAAAAGGGCGGCGCCAATTACATGGGGCTGTGTCCTTTTCACAGCGAAAAATCCCCCAGCTTCACCGTCAGCCCCACCAAACAGTTCTATCACTGCTTCGGTTGTGGCGCCCATGGCACCTCGATCGGTTTCCTGATCGAATACTCGGGCATGGGCTTCGTCGATGCCGTCAAGGACCTGGCCCAGAACGTGGGCATGGTCGTGCCCGAAGCCGACGACAAGATCCCGCCAATGCAGCGCGCCGCCCAGCAGGCGCAGTCGCAGTCGATGTCGGAAGCGCTCAGCCAGGCCTGCGATTACTATCGCGCCCAGCTGAAAACCGCGCCGAACGCGATTACTTATTTGAAGAACCGCGGCCTGACCGGCGAAGTCGCCGCCCGCTTCGGCATGGGCTACGCGCCGTCCGGCTGGGACAACCTGCGCACGGTCTTTAGTGACTACGAAGCGCTGGCGCTGGTCGAGTCCGGCCTGGTCATCGACAAGGTCGACGAAGACGGCAGCAACAAGAAGCGCTACGACCGTTTCCGCGAACGCATCATGTTCCCGATCCGGAACACGAAAGGGCAGGTGATCGGCTTCGGCGGCCGCGTGCTCGATAATGGCGAACCGAAATACCTGAACTCCCCGGAAACGCCGCTGTTCCAGAAAGGCCTGGAACTGTACGGCCTGTTCGAAGCGCGCCAGGCGATCCGCGATGCCGGCTACGTGCTCGTGACGGAAGGCTATATGGATGTCGTCGCGCTGGCCCAGCTCGGCTTCCCGCAAGCGGTGGCCACGCTCGGCACGGCCTGCACCAGTACCCACGTGCAAAAGCTGCTGCGCCAGACCGACAACGTCATCTTCAGTTTCGACGGCGACAAGGCCGGCCGCCGCGCCGCGCGCCGCGCCCTCGAGGCCTGCCTGCCGCAAGTGTCCGACAACAAGACCATCCAGTTCCTCTTCCTGCCGGAAAAGCACGACCCGGACAGCTTCGTGCGCGAGTTCGGCGCCGATGCCTTCGCCCAGGAAATCAACGACGCCATGCCATTGTCGCAATTCCTGCTGCGCGAAGTGACGGGCGAACACGATTTATCCACTCCGGAAGGGCGCGCCGCCACCCAGTACGACGCCAAGCCGCTCTTGCAGGCGATGACGCCGACCTCGCTGCGCCTGCAGATCGTGCGCGGCCTGGCCAGCATCACGGAGTCGAGTCCGGCCGAGATCGAAAGCCTGTTCGAATTGTCCAAGCCCGTTTCGGTGGCGAAGAAAGCGCCGCCGCGCCAGGGCCGGCCGGAGCCGGTGGGCCTGGAATTGCAGATCGTGCGCATCCTGGTCGCCCATCCGGCGCTCTCGCTGGACCTCGACGAGACTGCGCTGCAGGCCTTCGACCACTTCGGGCAGGAATCGAGCGACGCCTTGCGCTACCTGGTGAGTGTGGCCCAGGCGCTCGGCGAATACGGCAACTTCGCGGCGCTGTCGGAGCAACTCAAAGAGGCCGGCAACCACTACGACCGCATCATCGCCGAGATCGCCTCCGAGACGGAATCCGATCCCGATGCGAACCGCGTCTTCCTGGCGAGTGCCGTGAGAGACATCAAGATCGCAGCCTTGAAACAGGAGTTAAACCAGTTGTTTTCCAAGGGCCTGACCCCAGATCAGGTGAGCACTCGCTATCGTGAAATCACAGCACAGCAGCAGCTTCTGGAGAGTGAACAAGCTGCCGCCAGGGCCCCCCGCTGAGCGTGTGTTGCGAAGGCAGCAGTTAGGTTTTGTGCAACTTGGAAAAAGAGGGGTGCGTGCTATAATAAAACGCTAACTATTGCAACCTTTGAAACGACTTCCGTGTCAAAAGGGGCGTGGAGTTTCAGTTAGCGGAGCAAGTGTTGTACGCTTCTTGCAGGGTGATGTAAGGTAACAAAACTTTATCTTTAACCATCGTAAAGTTAGTCGTTGTGACATCGAAAGCGCCTGTGCCAACCAAGAAACCCGAACCCAAAGTGGCTGCCAAAACCACCAGAACGTCCGCCAAGGCGGACAATGCGCAAGACAAGGCGGAAGTTCGCACAACGGGCGCCGCACCTGTCGTCAGCCAGACCACCGATGCCGCGGCCCTGGCCGCCATCGATACGTCCGGCTACGTGCTGCCCTCCGTGAAAGTCCCGGGGCGCCGCGGTCGCAAACCAAAAGAATTCACCCCCGAAAACGACGAAGTCGCCGCCCTGAACGCGGTCGAACGCGCCGAACTGAAAGCCGTCGACAAGGCCAAAGCCAAGGACCGCAAGGCCAAGGAAAAAGCCCTGCTGAAAGACGCGTTCGCATCGGACACCGAAGCGAGCGAAGAAGAGATCGAGATCCGGCGCCAGAAGCTGAAGGCGCTGATCAAGAACGGCAAGGAACGCGGTTTCCTGACCTACGCGGAAATCAACGACCACCTGCCCGACAACATCGTCGACCCGGAAGCGATCGAAGGCATCATCGGCACGTTCAACGACATGGGCATTGCCGTGTACGAACACGCGCCCGATGCCGAATCGCTGCTGCTGTCCGACAATGTTGCCACCGTCACCAGCGACGATGAAGCCGAGGCCGCGGCCGAAGCGGCGCTGTCGACCGTCGACTCCGACTTCGGCCGCACCACCGACCCCGTGCGCATGTACATGCGCGAAATGGGCTCGGTCGAGCTGCTGACGCGCGAAGGCGAAATCGAGATCGCCAAGCGCATCGAAGACGGCCTGCGCGACATGATCCAGGCCATTTCCGCCTGCCCGGTCACCATCGCCGAAATCATCTCCGCCGCCCAGCGCATCGAAGCCGACGAAATCAAGATCGACGAAATCGTCGACGGCCTGGTCGAAGAAGAAGGCGCCGTAGAGACCTCGCCATCGGCGGTCGGCCCTTCCGGCGACGGCCTCGATGACGAAGACGACGAAGCCGAGGAAGAGGAAGAAGAAGAGGAAGAAGAAGCCGCCGCCACCCCAGGCGCCGCCGGCTATTCCGCCGAGCAGCTCGAAGCGCTGAAACAGTCCGCACTGTCCCGGTTCAGCAACATCGAGACCCAGTTCGACAAGATGCGCAAGGCCTACGAAAAGGACGGCTACAACTCGAAAGCCTACGTCAAGGCCCAGGAAGCCATCTCCGACGAACTGCTGGGCATCCGCTTTACAGCAAAAGTGGTCGAAAAGCTGTGCGACACCCTGCGCGGCCAGGTCGACGAAGTGCGCCACATCGAAAAGCAGATCCTCGATGTCGCCGTGAACCGCTGCGGCATGCCGCGCGCCCACTTCATCAAAGTCTTCCCGGGCAACGAAACGAACCTGGAATGGGTCGACGGCGAAGTCAACGCCGGCCACGCCTACAGCGCCATCCTCGGGCGCAACATCCCGACGATCAAGGAACTGCAGCAACGCCTGATCGACCTGCAAGCGCGCGTCGTGCTGCCGCTGCCGGACCTGCGCAACATCAACCGCCAGATGGCGGCCGGTGAAATGAAGGCGCGCAAAGCCAAGCGCGAGATGACCGAGGCCAACCTGCGTCTCGTGATCTCGATCGCGAAAAAGTACACGAACCGCGGCCTGCAATTCCTCGACCTCATCCAGGAAGGCAACATCGGCCTGATGAAGGCCGTGGACAAGTTCGAATACCGCCGCGGTTATAAATTCTCGACCTATGCGACGTGGTGGATCCGCCAGGCCATCACCCGCTCGATCGCCGACCAGGCGCGCACCATCCGTATCCCGGTGCACATGATCGAAACCATCAACAAGATGAACCGCATCTCGCGCCAGATCCTGCAAGAGACGGGCGCCGAGCCGGATCCGGCCACCCTCGCGGTCAAGATGGAAATGCCGGAAGACAAAATCCGGAAGATCATGAAGATCGCGAAAGAGCCGATCTCGATGGAAACGCCGATCGGCGACGACGACGACTCGCACCTGGGCGATTTTATCGAGGACAACAACACGCTGGCGCCGTCCGATGCGGCCCTGCACGCCTCGATGCGCGGTGTGGTGAAGGACGTACTGGATTCGCTGACCCCGCGCGAAGCGAAGGTGCTGCGCATGCGTTTCGGCATCGAGATGTCGACCGACCACACGCTGGAAGAGGTCGGCAAGCAGTTCGACGTCACCCGCGAGCGCATCCGCCAGATCGAAGCGAAGGCCCTGCGCAAGCTGCGCCACCCGTCGCGTTCGGACAAGCTGAAGAGCTTCCTCGAGGGTAGCAGCTGATTCTTGTCGCTAACTTCAGCTAGAGCTTGACGGCTCTACACTAAACGCAATATCCTCTCGCCACTTCGTTCGGGACACCGCAGCGCGGTGGCGAGATTCTTCTTCCCATCTGTAACGAGTTTGGGCCTCTAGCTCATGCCTGGTTAGAGCAGCGGACTCATAATCCGTTGGTGCCGTGTTCGACTCACGGGAGGCCTACCAAGATTTATGCTACATATTCAAGGGGTTACGGTTTTCCGTAACCCCTTTTTTATTCGCCCTGCAAACGACACTGTGACGTAGTTGTGACGTGACGCAGGGCATCGATCGCAGCCGCATTCCGCGCCATCTGTGCCGGCGCAAGATGCGCATAACGTCTCACCATCTCGGCTGACTTCCAGCCGCCCATCTCCTGCAGGTCGTACAACGGCGTACCACGCTGGACCAGCCAGCTGGCCCAAGTGTGGCGCAGGTCGTGCCACCGGAAATTGCTTATTCCCGCACGCACCAGGGCGCTCCGCCACCCCCGCGTGTTGGGCCAGCGGATCGGCTTCCCCCCCCGGTAGGTGAAGACGTACTCGCTGTGCTTGCCGCGCTAGCGCTGCAGGACGTCCATGGCGAGGTTGTTGAGTGATACGTGGAGATCATTGCTTTCTTGGCGTCTTCGCCATGGACCTAGGCCGTACGGCGCATGAGATCGACCTGACCAGCGCAGGCCGGTCACATTACCCTGCCGCAGGCCGGTGGCCAGGGCTGGCTGCGACTTCAAGGTGTGTTCCCCACGGGCGTGGGGACTAACCGTTCCATTCGACGGCCTTCTTAGACGCCTTCCGGTGTTCCCCACGGGGGATGAACCGATTTCGGGAATATTTACCTGGCGGCGGCGCGTTGTTCCACACGGGCGTGGGGATGAACCGTCAGGCCGCTCGCTACAGTGGTATTGCCTGCGGTGTCCCCCACGGGCGTGGGGATGAACCGGCAGGAGGTCGGAAAACTTGGTGGTTGCCACGGTGTTCCCCCGGGCGTGGGATGAACCGGCTTCGAGATCGAGGGCGGCGTCGATGGCCTGGCGTTCCCCACGGGCGTGGGGATGAACCGTAAAATTACGGGTAGCCATTGGCTAACTCCACGTGCTCCCCACGGGCGTGGGAATGAATCGAAGTTGAACGACGCGATGGCGTGCAAGGCTGAGTGTTCCCCACGGGCGTGGGGATGAGCCGATCAAGCCGCCCGAGCCGCCCACGCTGGCAGAGTGTCCCCCACGGGCGTGGGGATGAACCGATCGGGAGGTGAATTCCGCCGGCCGCATGGCGTGTTCCCCACGGGCGTGGGGATGAACCGATGCACTCGCAGTACGGCGCCAGCTCGATCGAGTGTTCCCCCACGGGCGTGGGGATGACCGCAGCAGGGCGAGGCTAGCACGTCGCACTTCCCGCGTGTTCCCCACGGGGGCAGGGGTAAACCGGAACTCGACAAGGAAAGCTTTGCCGTCTTACGGTGTCCTCCGTGGGCGCGGGGATGCACCGTTTCCTATGTCGCTGTAGAATTTATTGACACCGTGTTCCCGTGGACGTGGGGATGAGGCGGTGATCAGGCCCAGCCACATCCAGCTGATGATGTGTTCCCCCGCCGGCGTGCGTATGAACCGTAGTCCCGACGATGTTCCTAATGGGGAAGAGCGCGATAGACTGCGTCGCGAGATCCGACCGGCAATCAGTACCGCCCTCGGGATGCTGAAAGGGGGGCCAAAAGGGCAGAGAAGGGGACGACGGATTCAAAAAGCTGAGTCCTGAAGAAGCCGAAACGATCTTGGGCGACACGGAAGAAAAACTCGATCAAGCGGAGTCCGATCTCGACGATATAGGCGACGTTCGACAATAAGAGTTCTCGCTTGTCCCGACGATTTATCGAAACCATGCTGGCGGCAGGTGGCTTGGAAAAGCCGATAGCCGAAGGTGTCGTAGATGCCGTCATTTCCGTTGCCTGTGTCGGCTTGGTTTGTTCACGTGTATGTATAAGCCCCTGTTTTTTAAGGGAGAGTTGGTGCGTCCGGCCATCATCGTGTTCATGACAAGTTGAGACGACCGGGCGAAACCCCTGAGCGACGATTGTTTTTCCCCGTGTCCGAACGAGCGCGTTGGGACTGCGCTCCCAACTATTCGTCTCCAAACGCCGGATCTACTCGCACGGCATTTTTCCAGTGCTCCATCGTCCCGCAATGGCCGGTTTCGTCAAGGCAGCGTCGTCGTAGTATTCGCTGGCATTTGCGCCGCACTATCGAACTTAATCGCCCCATCCTCAAGACGCACGACGCGACTCGCAAGCGCGATGGTCTCAGGGCGGTGCGCTACGCAAATGCGCGTGATCGGAAGATTGCGGATGGCGGCGTTCACATGGCGTTCGTTGTCGACGTCCAAGTGACTGGTCGCCTCGTCGAGGAACAGTACCGTCGGGCGCTTGTAGAGCGCGCGGGCAAGCATGAGTCGCTGCTTCTGTCCTCCCGATAGTGTCGTGCCCATATCGCCCGTCAGCGTCTGATAGCCCATCGGCATCGCCTCGATGTCCTCGTGGATGCCAGCCATCTTGCAACATTGCTCGATGCGTTCGTGCTCGAGCACCGGCGCGAAAAAACCGACATTCTCGGCCAGCGAACCTGACAGCAACTGATCGTTCTGCATGACAGTGGCGACCACTTTACGGTACGCCGCCGGCCCGATCCGCTCCAGCCTGACTCCGCCATAGGAAACGTGGCCTTCGACAGGTTTGAGCAGGCCCAGCATTATCTTCAGCAGGGTCGTCTTGCCGCATCCGGAGGGTCCGGTAATAGCGAGCACTTCGCCGGCATCAATCTTCAGGTTCAGATGGCGTAACAGGAATGGCTCGTCGTCGCCGTAGCGAAAGGCGACGTCGACCAGCTCGATGCTGGCGGGCAGATGGCCGATCCCGCCGGGCATGTTGCCCGGCGGCTCAGGCGGCTCGAGCACGATGTCGCCGAGCCGTTCACACTGCAACGACAGCATCCGGAACTCCATTGCGCGGTCGATCAGCGCCGACATCCGCCCTGTAAACTGGCTTCCGTAGCTGGAGAAGGCGAACAGCATGCCAACCGTATAGGCGCCATCCATCACCGCACGCGCGCCGACCCAGAACAGCAGTAAGGCCTCGATACCGAAAATGAAAGTATTGGCCAGGCCGATCACAAGGGTGAATTTTTGCGTGCGCACGCTGCGGTTGACTGAGTCGACCAGCGCGCCGAGCCAGCGGCTGCGGCGGTCGTCCTCGCTGCAAAACAGCTTGATCGGCTGCACCGCCCTGATCGACTCCAGAAAGCAGCTCTGCTCGCGCGCGGCGAGTTGCAGCGACTCGCCGCTGGCCGCGCGTAGCGGATAGCAGGAACCGACCCTGACCAGGCCGTACAGCAGCACCGCACTGACCACCAGCATCGTCAGCGGGCCGCTATAAAAAATCATCATGCTCAGCGTCGCCACCGCCATTAGGCCGTCGATGAAGGTGCTGATAAAGCCGGTAGTAAGGGTTTTCTGGATCGCCCCCATGGACCCGAAGCGCGACACAACGTCGCCCAGGTGGCGCTTCTCGAACCACTCAGTGGGCAGCCGGAGCAGGTGAGTAAAAAGGTTGGCCGACCATTGCAGGCCCAAGTGCGTCGAGAGATACATGATGGTCCAGCCGCGCGCCAGCGAAATGGCGGTTTGCGTCAGCTGCATCAACGCGAAGGCGCACACCAGCACATTGAGCAGTTCGCGGTCGTTCGATGTCAGCACTTCGTCGACGACCCACTGGTTGAACAGCGGTGCGAGCAGGGCGAAGGCTTCAAGCACTAAGGCCATGCCAAGCATGATCGCCAGCGATTGCCACAGGCCGCCCACCCTGGCAACCAGGGCGCCGAGGCGGAATTTCTGTACATGCACGGCGGGCACGAACGCGATGGCGGGATCAAGTTCCAGCGCGATGCCGGTAAACGCGGTACTGGCCTGCTCGTAATTCAGCTTTCGCAGACCGAGCGCCGGATCGTGGATCACCAGCCGCGTTGGCGTCGCCTTACACAAAACGACGAAATGATTGAGATTCCAGTGAAGGATGCACGGCAAGCGTAGCGAGGATAGTTCATTGAGTTCCAGCTTGAGCGGTCGCGAAGTCATCTTTAGCTCGCTCGCGATCGACACCATGTGCTGCAGGGTGCTGCCCTTCATCGACACGCTGAAGCGGCCGCGAAGATAGCGCATGTCCAGATGCAACCGGTGGAAGCCGGCGACCATTGCGAGACAGGCCAGGCCGCACTCGGCGGCTTCGGTCTGCAGGATCAGCGGCACCCTGCGCCCGCCGAACGCGAGGTGAGGCAATGGTGCAGTCATTGCCGCGCTCCGGCGGCGACAGGACCGGAGCCGGAATTGGAAAGCGCTGCACGTGTAGCAGCGCTCTTCACCTGCTTCTGCGCTGTTGTCGTGCTGCCGTCAGCGGCGACCTGGTCGACTTGCCAGCCAGCCTTACGCAGCAGGGGCACCAGCCCGTTAGGGCCGCCCAAGTGGCCAATACCGACGGCGACCAGGTCGCACCGTCTTTGCTCGGGCGGCCGCGCGATCGACTCGACCATGTCTCGGTTGCGCTGCCCAAAGTGCAAGCGCTCTATAACGCAAGCATCCGCGGTTCGCTTGCCATGGCGGCATGAAGCTGCCGGTGCAGCGACTCGAAGTCAGTCTGCACGCGGTTCGCCTTGCTCATGTTCTCGCTGTACTGCTGCGCGCAGCTCGGGCAGTCGAGGATGGAAATCATTCCGCTGACGTAAGCTGACCAATCGGCGTCGCTGATGGCAGCAAAGGCCGCCCTCGTGGCGCCGGGGCGCTCGATGGCGAATACTGGCTTGCCGAGCTGCTTGGCTCCACTTTCCAGGTCGGCGTCGGGGGAGGTGCGAGGCGCCATTGCCAAGGTGTCTTTTTTCAGTTGCGGCAGGTTCATCGTCAGGATGGTAGACACGGCGAACGGCGACAACGCGTCAATTTGGTTGCCGTCATCCAGGAACGCGCGCAGGTGCGCCACCGTCGCCGCGTATGCTGCAGGCCCGATGCGCGAGCGCAGGTCGCTGCCGGGCGGATTCAGAAAGATGACTTTTCCGTCCTCCGCCGCGCCGGCCGCATCGTTGCGATCCGTCTCGAAGCATAGCGCGCTGCTTCGGCGCACCAGCGACAGTGCCTGCGTCGCGCGCTCTCCATCCGCTACGCCGACGTGAAGGGAACCGACGATTAAGACGCTGTCAGTGCCTTTCGATGCTTTCAGTACAGGATACTGTTCGCCAAGCGCTTCAGGGACGCATAAGACAAAAAGCGCACCGGCCGCAAACTGCAGAAGCAGACTCTTCATACTAAACTCCGATGGAATGGTGCGGTGAAAGACGGAGCGAAACGCGCCCTAGCAGCCGAATCGCCCGGCAGATGGTGTCCACGTTGGCACCGCTTCGGGCATAATTCAGCCGCTTAGCGGTGCCAGCGTTTTATCAGCGCTACCACCAGTTCGACGGCCAATCCCGATGAGGCAGTCGCCCCAAATGCAAGTAGGATGGCGCTTCCGACAGTCATGTTGCGGTAATAGCTCGCCGCGAGCAGCGACGCCGCCAAAGCCGCCGCGAATAGACACAGGTAGAACATCCCCTTGCTCATTTTTTGCATGCGCTTCATCCAGTTCTCCCAAAAGATCCGCAGCCGGCCCAGCGGACCCATGCACCAAACGGCCTGCATCGCGCAGGCCGCCCGGCCGTGCCGCTATTCAGTCAATACCTTGATCCGCGCCGCGAGTCGATTGCCGACCCAGATCCCAGTGGCCACACCAGCGGCGGTGCCTATCACTGCGCACGGGCGTGCCATCAAGGCCGCCACTTCAAGTGCAGCAGGGCCCGAAAGAGCCGCCGGCACGGCGACACAGGCGCCGGTGACGACCGCTCCTGCACCCCAGCCTGCAGCCGATGACAGCATGGACATCGCATCCCTGGTCGAATCGCTGACTATCAGCGACCCGTCGTAGTTGACCTGAAGCTCATAATCGGGAACATGGGAATCCCAATAATCGCCATAGCTGATATCGTAGCCGCCCCCGTCCCCGCCCCCGCCCCAGTCTCCGTCTCCGGAAACGTCACCCGAATCATCGTCAAAAATCGAAAATCCACCCCCTACTTTCTTTAACAAATGCTGCGCGAGTGGTTCCATGACACTATTCCTTTTTATCCGTCGTTGTTCCGGGCCGGGTGGCGCGGAAGCATGGCCATCACACAGAAGGCCCGCAGTTTCGGCCCCTTCGGAGCCATGCACTTTGCGCTAGGGCGCTGGATCGCGCCATCCGGATGCGCTGATGATCGGATCGACTATCCAGGCGACCAAGGTGCGTCGCTCCTGCAGAATATCGCCGCTCACTTCGGTTCCCGGATAGATCAAGCGTTCTTTACCGTTCACTGCCATCGACCGCCGCACAAGTTGCACGCGAATGCGAAATAGCTGTTCTGCACCTGCTCCGCCGCTTGCCTGGGCGGTGACGACCGGGCTGTTGTCGACGCTCGCGATTTTTCCGCGTAGTTGCCCGTATTTCTGATAAGGGAACGATGACAAGCGCAGCATGACGGCCTGGCCTGGCTCTGCAAAGCCGATCGCGGCCGAGGGCGCCAGCAAGACGGCCTCGAGCTGCCCGCCATCAGGGATAACGGTGGCCAGTGTCGATCCTGTCTGCACTGTCTGTCCCACCTCGGTCGTGACTGCGGTAAGGAAGCCATCGGCGGGCGCCAGGACGGCGGCGCGCGCGCGCGCCTGGTGTTCGGCGATTTCCTGCTCAAGAGTGGCGCCCGTACGTGCGCTCTGGGTTTTGTTGAGTGACATCTGGGAGCTGACTTCGGCGCCTTCTTGGCGGTTCTGCAGCAATTCGCCCTGAAGGGAAAAGCGAGCCCGGTCGAGGGCGTGCAGGCGGCTTTCCTGTTCGGCGGCATCATCGTCTATCGACGTCATTTGCGGCTCGGCGATATAGCCGCTGGCGCGCAGCGCCTCGTAGCGCTTGCGCAGATCGATCGCCCGCCGCAATCGGTCGGCTTGCAACGCCCTTTCCTGTCCAATGCGCTCCAGCTCGCCATCAATCAGCTTGCGTCGTTGCAGCAGGCTCTCCAGCCGTCGCTCAAGTTGGGAATTTTGCAGGGCTAGCTCCTGGCGCAGCAGGTCCCGCCGTTCCGCTAGGGCGACGTCGATGCGGGCGTCGGCTCCGCCGCCGGGTCCCCCGCGCTCGGATGAAAGTTCGAACAACAGTTGTCCCTTGCGCACGCGCTCGCCGTTGGCAACCTGAGGGGCAGCGATAACCGTACCGCCCTGTTGGGCCACTACGCGGATGGCACCTGTCACCGGTGCGATCTGCCCCTGGACGTGGGTCTTTCTCGTGTAATGACCGAGCGTGACGAGACAGGCCAAGCCGACGCCGATGAGAGCGGACAGGGCCGCGGCGACGCGGATCGGCACCGGCCGAAGCAGTACAGCGGCGCCGATCGACTGCATCGCGCGTGCTTCGTTCAGCTCAGTCCGGAAAAGAGAATCGCGCATCGCCACCCCAGTGTGATGAAATCTGTCTCGGCAGCTGGTGCGCCGGCGGGCCATTGTTATTTTTTTTACACGTGGGGCGTTTGCGAACGATCACATATCGACACGCTTTCAGCCATGGTCATTGCCGAGTTAATCAATCATAGCAATGGCTAGCATCCACGCTTGTCTTGCAACGATACGTCGACGGACCGAGCGCTGGAGGCGCCCGGTGCCACGAAGCATCCCGGACGCTTTTCAGTCAACGGCGTCTACAAGAAAGCCGGGTATACGCCCGTAAGTCCCTATTCCTGCCACCTAGTTTCCGCTGGGCAGGCACGGAATACTAAGAAGCCATTTCCGCTCGGCCGGGCAGACCATGCCCATCCCATTCAAACCCCACCTTACGCGACATCGCCGCCGACCTGGCGGCAAGCCCCTTCCGCAGGACATCGGCTGAACCAATCAGCACGACTTGGCGCTGCGCCCGGGTCACAGCCGTGTAGAGCCAGCAAGGATCAAGCAAGCGCGTTCGGTAAAGAGGAATGATGACGCAGGGAGCCTGGTTTCACTGCCCGCGGTGGCACGTGATGGCATATGCCAGTTGAAGGTCCATAAGGTCGGCCCGCTCGATCGTGTGAGGTTCATCATAACCGTCAAACAACGGAGCGCAACCGGTCTCCTTCCTTCCCCCCGATCTGCCGGATTAGCCTTCGGCACACGCTCTTTAAAAACCTACAGAGACTTTCTGCCTCCGAAAAGCTGGTAGATTTTGGCCTTGCCAAATTGTGCTTGGAAATCAGGTGCCTAATTTTGGAGTGTTCCCCACGCGTGGGGATGAACCGTCGTAAAGCAGGCCAAACCCGTCGAGAGCACCGTGTTCCCCGGGCGTGGGGATGAACCGTAGTATGTGGTCAGCGGGCGGACGAGGAAGTTGTGTTCCCCACGGGCGTGGGGATGAGCCGTACGGCGATATTTCGCCACGCACCGCCGCTTAGCGTTCCCCACGGGCGTGGGGATGAACCGCCGCATGGGCTCACCATGAAGCGTTGCTCGTGCGTGTTCCCCTCGGGCGTGGGGATGAACCGATGGGGCAGCACATCATCCGGTATCCGTCGCCGGTGTTCCCCACGGGCGTGAGGATGAACCGAACGGTGATCAGCTCAAGGCCGGCGACTATGCCGTGTTCCCCACGGGCGTGGGGATGAACCGTCAATTTGCACGGTTTCTCCTGGCTCCGCGTTGTGTTCCCCAGGGGCGAGGGAGGAACCGGACGGCGACCCGCTGGGCTACCTGCCGCTTGCGTGTTCCCCACGGCGTGGGGATGAACCGTTCAAGCCCGGCGCGCTGTACCGTAATACCGGGTGTTCTCCACGAGCGTGGGGAAGAACCGATCGGTATCGGGTCCGGCATCGTGGACCGCCTGTGTTCCTCACGAGCGTGGGGATGAACCGTCGGCCTTTACTAGCTGCTTGCACACGCCGAGGTGTTCCCCACGGGTGTGGGGATGAACCGGCATGGTGGCGCCGCTACCTGCGCACCGAACGGTGTTTCCCATAGTCGTGGGGAATACGCCTGCTGACACCAAGTCCTTTAGCAACCGACCTCGGCTCGGTACAATGGCTGACTAGCCACACTGCAGTGACTGTGGCATATTCGTGACGTAACTCCTAATAAGTAACCGGTTTTACCCTTTGGTGACATTGGTTTTCATCGCCGGCAAGCATCGCAAGTCATTGAAATTAAAGGGTTCCTCAAGCGGCCTCATGGACTCATAATCCGTTGGTGCCGTGTTCGACTCACGGGAGGCCTACCAGTAATGTCAACACTTACCGCACACTGTGCTGTGATGTAAGTATTTGATTTTCTTTATTTCGGTAGAAGAGCAGCACTTGTTGGTGCCCGGTTCGACTGCTATCGAAAACACGTGCAGGGATATGCACCGTCCTCTTCCTGCTCCGAACCGTCTTGCTGACCGGGTTCGTATCTAGCAAGCGTTACTTTCCCGCCTCCCGCTGGATACCTCCAACGGAAGTGCCGGCGTTACCGCCTGGCTCGCCACGGGTAGCGCCGTTGTCGCCTCGAAAGCGCCGGTGGCGAACCGTTGCAGATTGACGGCTGCATTGACGTCGCGGTCATGCCGGACGCCGCATTCGCAAGTCCAGGTCCTTTCACTCAACCTCAGTGTGCTGTTCTTCATTCCGCAGTGCGAACATAGCCTGCTCGATGGATACCAGCGATCGACCAGTACGATCTGCGTCCTGAAGCGCAGCGCCTTGTACTGCAGCTGGCGCCGGAACTCGTGGAATCCCAGATCGACAATACTGCGCGCTAAACGGCGATTGGCCATCATCCCTTTCACACACAAGTCTTCGATCGCGACCGCTTGGTTCTCGCGGCACAGGCGGGTCGTGAGCTTATGTAGAAAGTCTTTTCGTATTCGGGCAATACGAGCATGCAATCGTGCCAGCGCACCAGATCCTTTTAATCGATTCTTCGATATGGGAAGCCGAGTGTTTTTGGGGATGTGGCGTTCGATGCCGGCGCTGGCCCTTGCCGCGTTTTGTTTGCGCGCCTGGCGCCGTCCACGGATGCGCAGGCGACGCAGTGCCGCCTGCAAGGGACGCGGTGCAGTAAGCTTCTCACCACTGTTTAAGGTCGCCGCGGTCGTTACCCCCAAGTCGACGCCAATGATGTCGTCGCCAGTGCGGGGGGCTTGGGCCACTTCATCGGGAACATCGACCTGCACCGCAAGGAACCAGTGATGGGCTTCGCGCGACACGCATGCCCCCATGATTTTCCCCGGAAACCGTAGTCCTTCAGAAAGCACGACGCGTCCGACTTTTGGCAGGATAGCGTTCCTGCCATCAATGCGGAACTTGTCATTCGCAACATAAAAACTGTCACGGCAGCGTCCCTTCTTCTCGAATACTGGAGGATGGGCCGGTGTGTGCGCTTTGAGTGCATTGAAGTAGCGGTCCAGGGCGCGAGCCAAGTGCGCGAACGGCTGTGCATGTGCATCGCGGTGAATGGCCCGCAGCCACGGATTACCTTCGCTATCGAGCCAGTCGGGGTGGACGTACTTGATCGCATTGAACTGCTTTTTCAGGGCCATTACGTTAGGGCGTAGACCGAGTGCCTCCTGGCGCTGCCATTCGGCCAGCGCCCAGTTCCAAACCCGACGAGCTGTGCCGGCCGCGCGCGTGAAGTAGTCGCACTGTCCAGGAGTCGCGTCGATACGGATGCGATGGGCTAGCAGCATGGTTTGATACGATCATCGGTGGTGCTGGGTTAGACGCGGCTCCGCAAACATGGTTCATCGAATGCCGCAGCCAAGCATTTGCATCGAGCTGCGCTTTGCGTCATCGCCCGCTGACAGGGGCCGCGCCCGCCGCCCGCTCGTCCGGGTTATGTTCAGAAAGCAACTACCAGTGAAAATGTGTGATTTGCGATCGCTCCAATTACTGGCACAATAGCATCCTCATCAGCAGGCGTAGGCGCTGGAATACATCCTCATGGAAATCAATTCGCTGACCGGCGAGTTCGTGCTTGCGCCGACCGAAAACGCCTTTTTGCAACACAAGCAGGAACAGACCCGCTCGCTGCTGGGCTTTACGCTGACGTTTTGCACGATCTTCTATCTCGGCTTTTTCGCCACCGATCTCGCGGCCCTTGGCTGGGGCCCGGACACGATGAAGCTGCTGGCCGCGCGCCTGGCGGTGGGCGCGACGGCCGGCAGCTGCGCCTGGCTGGCGTATCGCACCGCCTTGTCGGTGCGCGCCACGCGGCTGGCGGCCTCGCTGTCGGAGGCGGTGGCGCTGGCCTGCTTCATGTTCATTGCAAAGCTGCGCCCGGCCGAATTCCACTGGCATGCGATGTCGCTGGCGATCATGCTGGTCGTGGTCTACCTGTACATTCCGAACCGGCTGCGCAACGCGGCGACGTTGGCGAGCGTGGCGACGGTCGGCTTCGTCGTGGTCGCTGCCAGGTACAGCTGGATGTCGCCTGCCGATAAATTTACGATGGGCATGCTGCTGGTGCTGGTGAATACCTTCGGCTTCCTGGCGGCGCGCCGTTTCAACCAGGTCTCGCGCGAGGAGTTCCGCTCCTGGTCGGTGCTGAAACACGCGGCCGAACGCGATCACCTGACCGGGTGTTTCAACCGCCGTTACCTGCACGAGCAATTGTTAGGTGGGCGCTGGAGAAAGCGCGCGCCGGACGCGAACAGCCTGACCGTGGTGCTCTGCGATATCGACCGTTTCAAGCACATCAACGATACCTACGGCCATGGCGACGGCGACCTGGTGTTACGCGGCTTCGCCCGCATCCTGCACGCCACGACGCGGGAGGCTGTCGACAGCGTGGTGCGCTATGGCGGGGAAGAATTCCTGATCGTGCTGCCGGGCACCGACCTCGAGGGCGGCATGCGCCTGGCCGAACGCCTGCGCGTCACCTTCGCCGCGACCGAAGTCCTGTCGAATGACGGGACGACGCGGCTGCGCGCCACGGCCAGCTTCGGCGTCGCCGGCATCGACCTGACGCAGTTTCCGCTCGAGCATCCGCTGGTCCACCTGATTGCCGCCGCGGACGAGCTGATGTACCAGGCCAAGCGCAACGGGCGCGACCGGGTCGAGTCGCTCCAGTTCGCGGGCGAAGTGCGCAACTCAGGCCGGGTCGTTGGCTGACGCCGGCTCGGCAAGCTCGCCATGGCGGTCCAGCGTGTAGCGCTGCAAGTCGCTCGCCATGAACAAATTGCCGCTGTACACCGCGCGCGCCTCGGCTTCGAGATCGGCCATCGACGGATTGCCATTGCCTTGCTGCTGGTAGCGCGGACTGAAGTGGGTCAGGACCAGGTTGGGGATGCCGGCCGCCTCGGCGAAGGCGGCGGTCGCGCGGGCCGAGCTGTGTTGCGGGCCGGGGCCCACTTTCTGCAGCACTTCTTCGGTATAGGTCGCTTCATGCACCAGCAGGTGCGCGTCCCGGGCTTGCGCGGCCAGCAGCGACGGGGTGTCGTTGTCGCCGGCGACGATGATCTTGCGCTGGCGCCGGCCCGGCAGCACATAGTCGGCGCTGCGCGCCACCCGGCAGTCGGGCAAATCGATGTCTTCGCCGCGCTGCAGCTGGCCCCAGCCGGGGCCGGAGGCGATGCCGTCGCGCTCAAGTTTACTAATGTCGAGGCGGCGTTCGATGCTTTTTTCGACGAAGGTGAAGGCGAAGGAGGGCACGCGGTGCGACAGTTCCGCCGCCTCGATGCGGAAGTCGGGCAGCGTGGCGAGCGTCCAGCCGGCGTCGACGGAGGCGAATTCGAGGGAATAGGGCAGGCGCAATTCCGTGCTCTCCATCACGCCGCGCACGAAACGCTCCACCGCCGGGGGACCGGCAACCAGCAGCGGCTCGGTGCGGTTAAGCAGGCCGGCGCTGGCGAGCAGGCCCGGCAGGCCGTAGCAGTGGTCGCCGTGGATGTGGGTAATAAAAATCGCCCGCAGGCTCATCGGCGAGAAGTTCGTGCGCAGGATGCGGTGTTGGGTACCCTCGCCGCAGTCGACCAGGTACCAGTGCTTCGACCCCGTCGCGCGCAAGGCCAGGCCCGACACGTTGCGCGCGCGGCTGGGCGTGCCGGACGAGGTGCCCAGGAATTGCAGTTCCATTGTTTTCCCCTGTTCGTTCCCGATTATCCGCGAACCGGGCGAACGCGGCGGACAATTGCCGAGTGCTGCAATCCAGTTGGCCTGAAAGAATATTTCACCGGGCCGGCTTCGTTGAAAGAAAATTTCACCTCTGCGATTTTGTAGGACGACGCCTACAAACAACACCTCATGCAGATAAACTTGAGGACCATACGGCTCGTCTGTAAAATTTCATAACGTAGTTTCTCGTCAACTTTTTGAGCCCGCCTTCGCCGCCGGGTTTCCCGGCCAATGCCCTTCCGCTCCACCTACTCGTTGCGCACCCTGCGCGGCACAGGCGCCTGGTTTCGCAGTGCCGTGTTGCGGCGACTCGCCCTGTGGCTGGTGATCGTGTTGCCGCTGGTATGGCTGTTCGTGGCGCATGAGGGCGGGCAGCTCGGGCAGATCGCGCGCGACGAGAGCAATCGCAACGTCCAGAACCTGGCCCATGCTTTTTCCGAGGAAGTGCGCTCGAGCATTATCACGATCGACCTGTCGCTCAGCCAGTTGCGCCTGAGCTGGGTGCGCAATCCCAGGCAGTTCGGCGCCATCGTCAGCGAACTCAATAGTCACCTGCAGGGGCGGCTGCACATGAACGTCGTCGTCACCGATGCCGAAGGCCGCCTGGTGTTTTCGAGCATCGACGGTGTGCCCGAGGGCATCGACCTGAGCGAGCGCGCACACATCGGCACCTATTTGCACGGCCCGCCCGGCGACCGGCTTTATATCGGCAAGCCGCTCAGGGGACGGCTGTCGGGAGAGTGGACGGTGCAGTTTTCACGGCCCATTTTTGATGAGGGAGGCAAGCTGACCGGAGTGATTGTCGCCGGCGTCGCCCCCAGCTATTTTTCGCGCTTCTACAACACCATCGACCTCGGCGCCGATGCCACGATCGCCTTGATCCGCAGCGACGGCATCGTGGTCGCCCGCACCACGCGCAACCAGGCCCTGGGCCACAGCGGCAAGGTACTGAGCGGCTACCCGTACACCCCTGGCAGCGGCCCCGGCGGCACTTTCCAGCGCGTCAGCCGGCTGGACGGTGTCGAGCGCCATTACGGCTGGCGCGCGCTCAGTGAATATGGCTTGCTCGTGACCGTCGGGCAGTCGGTGGTGGATGCCAACGCGCGCTATCTGCAGCAGAAGCGATTGCTGGTCTACACAGGCCTGGGTATTTCGCTGCTGCTCCTGCTGGCCGGCTGGGCCGCACTGGCCGCGGCCGACCATCGCCGCCGCGGCATCGCCTCGCTGGCGGCCGCCGAGGCGCGCTGGAAACTGGCGCTCAACGCCACCGGCGAGGGGGTCTGGGATTACAGTTTCGCCAGCGGCCTGATCACGCTGTCGCCGAGCGCCCAGGGCATCGTCGACGCCGAAAGCACCTTGCTGCCCTTCAAGCGTGCGGCCTTTGCCGCGATGGCGCATCCGGACGACACCGCCGCCGTGCTGCACGCGCTCGACGCCCATCTCGAGGGCACGACGCCCGACTTCGTGGCGCAATACCGCACGCGCCTGCGCAACGGCAACTGGCGCTGGATCCTGGCGCGCGGCCAGGTGGCGGAGCGCGACGGCAGGGGGCGGCCACTGCGCATCGTCGGCACGGCGGCCGACATCGATGCGCGCAAGATGCAGGAAGAGCAGATCCGCCACATGGCGCACCATGACGTGCTCACCGGCCTGCCGAACCGCCTGCTGTTCGGCGACCGCCTGCGCCAGGCGCTGCTCGCCGCCCAGCGCGAAGAGCACAGGCTGGCCCTCATTTTCTTCGACCTCGACAAGTTCAAGCCGGTGAACGACAGCTACGGCCATGCCGTCGGCGACCTGTTGCTGCAGCAAGTCGCGACGCGCCTGCGCACCATCCTGCGCGCGTCGGACACGCTGGCACGGCTCGGCGGCGACGAATTCGTCGTCCTCCTGCCACGGGTGGCGGGGACTGGCGACGCAAGAAAGGTCGCCGAGGATATTTTGAGAGCGCTGAACCGGCCCTTCATGACCGAGGGTTTCACGTTGCACATCTCGGCCAGCCTGGGCGTGGCCGTGTATCCGGACAACGCCGCGGATGCCGACAGCCTGCTGCGCAGCGCCGACGTCGCGATGTACCAGGCCAAGCTGCATGGCCGCGGCCGCGTGGCCGAGCACGCCCCCAGCGAGCGCGGCCCGTTGGAAACGGTGTTGATCGGCGCCGACGCCGCCTGACCGCGTTGTCAGCCTTGGTCTCAGGCCGGGCGCACGCTTTCGATCACGAAGCCGCTGGCCGGCAGTGCCGGCATGCGCGACAGGTCCACGTCCAGGTCCTGCTGCGGCACCTCGTAGCGCAGCTCGCTTGCCAGCAGGCGCAGCGCCGATCCGGTCAGCTCGACGGTGACCATTTCGCCGGGGCAGCGATGCCCCTGCGCCATGTCGCCGCCGCCTTGCGCGATCACATCGAAACCGCTGCCCTGGCGGCCCTCGAAGCGTTCCGGGCGGAAGAGCTCACCATCGGGCCAGGTCGAGGGGTGGCGGTTGGTGCCGTAGACATCCAGTAACACCCAGTCGCCCTTGTCGAACTGCAGTCCCTGCCATTCGAAGCCGGCGTTGGCGCGGCCGCCGATGGCCGGGAAGAAGGGGTAGTAGCGGCGCACTTCTTCGACGAACATGTGCAGCGCCGCATCGTCGCCGCCCGCCAGGCGCGCACGCCACTCCGGATACCTGTGCAATGCCAGCGCGCCGAACACGATGTAGCGCGCCACGGCCACCACCGGGCGCAGCACGTTGATGAGTTCGACGGCGGCATCGTCCATCGACAGCACCTCGCCGTCGGCATCAAGATGGAAGGCGATCACGGCCAGCGGGCTTTCCGGATCGGTCGGACGCCCGGCACGCACCGCGGCGATATGGTCGTGCGCCCATTGCACGGTATGCCGGCGCAGCGCCAGTCCCAGCCAGTTGCGCGGACCGACGGTGCCGGCGCCATCGATCATGGCGGAAAATTCGGCCGTGCGCAGCACCTCTTCCTCGACGCTCACCAAAGGCACCCCGGCCCAGGCGCAGGCGGCGCGGCACAGCACGGCCTGCGCTTCCTGGATCAGCACCTGGCGCCGCAGCCGCGGCCAGCGCTCGAAACGCGCCCGCCATTCGCGCTCGGCCAGCGCCACCAGCCGCGCCCGCGATTCGGGTGACTGCAGCGACAGCATCATCGCCTTGCGCACCCGGTGCATCTCGCCATCGAGCACCAGCGTGCTGCCATGGCCCTGCAAGGAGCCCAGCGCGGTCGGGGGGATTGCACCCCGGCGCGTAAAGCGTCCGGGCTGGTAGAACATGCGCGCGGCCGCTTCGCCGCGCACGCAGACGACCCGGCGCAGCATCAGGCGGGTGCCGAAGATGTCGCTGCCGAGTTCATCGCAGCGATTGCCGATGAAGCGGTAACCCTCCTCGAGCAGCGCGATGGTGTTGTCGAAGCCGGGCGCCTGCAGGATGGCGCGGTGGACGGGCAGGGCGGCGGAATGGGGCGCGTTCATGTGGTCTCCTTTTATTCCCGAGTGTGCCAGAGCGGGCGCGTTCCGAATGTGCGCTGGCGTCCGCATGGCAGCGGTGTCGCGCTTTGTACAACAGTGGCGGCCTGCGCGCGCGCCATCCGGCGAGCGGCGCGGGCGTCCGGCATCCCGCCGGCGTGTATTGCGCCGCATCAGGCGCGCTGCACGGCGGGCGGGGAACCGGGGCCGGGCCGGCGCGTTCCAAGCAAACGACCAGTCAAGAACGGCGGCATCCACCGGGAGATTTCATGCATCGCTACCGCAAGCATTTGCCGCAGCTCGAAGGCCGCCTGTTCCTCACCGACGCCGGCCTGGAAACGATACTCCTCTTCCAGCAGGGGTTTTCCTTGCCCGCCTTCGCCTCCTTCGTGCTGCTGCAGGACGCGCGCGGCCGGGCGGCGCTGCAGGCGTATTACGAGGAGTTCGCCCGCCTGGCGCGCGCCCACGGCACCGGGCTGGTGCTCGAAACCCCGACCTGGCGCGCCAATCCCGACTGGGGCCAGGCGCTCGGCTACAAGGCCCTCGCGCTGGCCGATGCCAACCGCGACGCGGTGGCGCTGCTGGCCGCGGTGCGCACCGCATGGGAAACGGCGGCCATGCCGGTCGTCATCAGCGGCAACCTGGGGCCGCGCGGCGACGGCTACCGGATCGCGCAGCGCATGAGCGCCGCTGCCGCGCACGACTATCACCTGGCCCAGGTCGCCACCTTCGCCGGCACCGAGGCCGACATGGTGGCGGCCTTCACGATCAGCTATCCGGACGAGGCGATCGGCATCGTCGACGCGGCCGCTGCCTGCGACATGCCGGTGGCGATTTCATTCACGCTCGAGCGCGATGGGCGCCTGCCCTCGGGCGATGCCTTGTCCGAGGCTATCCTGCGCACCGATGCCGAGACGGGCGGCTACCCCGCCTATTACATGATCAATTGCGCCCATCCGACCCACATCGAACCGGCGCTGGCGGTGGCGGGGCCCTGGCGCGAACGCCTGCACGGCCTGCGCGCGAACGCCTCGCGCCGCACGCATGCCGAGCTCGACGAATCGACCGAACTCGACGATGGTGATCCGGAAGCGCTGGGCGAGGAATACCTGGCGCTGCACCACCTGTTGCCGCGGATGAATGTGGTCGGCGGCTGCTGCGGCACCGACGAGCGCCATGTGGGCGCGATCGCACGCCACATGACGGGACGACCGGCGCGGGCAGCGCCGCCTTGATGCCGTTGTAGGGTGGGCATGCCCACGCGTTACGTCCGACTCTTGCATACGTGACGCCGACCGTTCGCTCACACAATATCCGGTGGACAGGAACGCTTGGTACGTGGCTGTCGGACGCAGTACAAGCTGTTTGCCACGCTCGCAGGGTGGAGCATGTGTACCTAACGCGTGGGCATGCCCGGTGAACCCGTCATTGTGGCCATTGGCCACAATGACCCCTACAAGCCCGGCTTAGTGCGCGGCCGCCGGCGGGGCCATCGGAGTCCCGGCCTCTGCGCGCGGCAGATAGATGCTGATGGTCGTGCCTTGTCCGGGCACGCTCGCGATCCGGATATGGCCGCCGCTCTGGCGCACGAAGCCATGCGCCATCGACAGGCCGAGGCCCGTTCCCTTGCCCTCCGGCTTGGTCGTGAAGAAGGGTTCGAAGGCACGCTCCATGACCTCGGGCGGCATGCCTTCGCCGGTGTCGGCCACGGCGATGCGGACGTAGTCGCCGGCCGCGAGTTCGGGGTCGACAGCCGCGGCGGCGCTGTCGACGCTCAGGTTCTCGAGGGTGATGTCGACCTTGCCCTTGCCGCCCATGGCGTCGCGCGCATTGATGACGAGGTTCAGTAACACGTTTTCCAGCTGGTTCGGGTCGACCAGCGTGTTCCACAGATCGGCGCCGTGGGCCAGGCCGATTTGCACCGATTCGCCGGCGGCGCGATGCAGCAGGCTGTCCATGCGTTCGAGCAGCAGGCCGACGTTGACCAGGTTCGGATGCAGCGGCTGGCGCCGCGCAAACGCCAGCAGCTGGGACGACAGTTTCGAGCCGCGCTCGACGGCGTCGAGGATGCTGCGCAGGCGCTTTTCGCTGTTGTTGGACGATTTCAGCATCAACTGCACGTTGGCGCTGATGATGTGCAGGATGTTGTTGAAGTCGTGGGCGACGCCGCCGGTGAGCTTGCCGACCGCCTCGAGCTTTTGCGAACGCGCCAGCGCCGTGCGCGCCTCATCGAGGCGTTGCTGGCGCAGCCGTTCCCGCGCCTCGGCTTCGCGCCGCGGCGCGATGTCGCGCAGGAAGGCGCTGGCGCCATTGCCGACTTCGGCGGGCAGGGCGGCAACGACGATTTCGACCGGCACCAGGCGCCCGTCGCGGTGGC
This sequence comes from Telluria sp. AIW5, assembly GCF_056680575.1. NCBI lineage: Bacteria > Pseudomonadati > Pseudomonadota > Betaproteobacteria > Burkholderiales > Oxalobacteraceae > Telluria > Telluria sp. AIW5. The sequence continues at coordinate 1,700,636 of NZ_CM155289.1, forward strand.
GCGCCATCACTTCGGCCGGCTCGCCGTAGTGCACCGATGCCGGGAAACCGCGTCCGGCGGCGTCCGCCATGCCGCCGCCGTCGAGGGCGGAGAACTGCGCGAAGCCGCGTTCCTGCGCCAAGCGCTGCTCGGGCGGCACCAGCAGTTCGCCGACCTCGCGGCCGAGGGCTTCGTCGCGCGACCAGCCGAACTGCAGGGCGGCGCGTGGGTTCCAGTCGGTAATGCGCCCTTCCGTATCGATGGCGATGAAGGCGTCGTAGGTGTTTCGTAAAATCAGGTTCATGCGCACGCGCTCGGCGTCGATGCGTTCGTAGGACTGGCGCAATTCGAGCGTCATCGCGCGCGCCAGCTGCACGGCGCGGCGCCGTTCGCTGGCCAGCAGCCAGACCACCACGCTCAGCAGGAAACCGAGGCCGATGCCGGTGAAGGCGATCACTTGCGGACGGCGCGTGTCGAGCCGCTCCTCGAAGCCGGGCGAGGAGGCGATGTCGATCAGCCAGGGGCGGCCGGAAATGCGGGCCGGCAGCGTCTGGTGAAACAGCGGCTGGCGCCAGGCGACCGCGTCCTGCGAGCGGAACAGCAGGGCGTCGGGATTGGGGCGCGCACCGTCATAAATGGTCACTTGCAGGTCCGCCGCGTGGGCGCCGCCGAGGCCGCGCATCAGGTCCGCCATCCGGAACGGCGCGTAGACCCAGCCGACGATGGCGGCCCGGCGCTGGTCGATGCCGCCGATCGGTTCACCGTGGCGGTAGACCGGTACGTACATCAGGAAGCCGGGCTGGGCGCCGCGGCCTTCCTGTACCAGCACCACCTTGCCCGACAGCGCGGCGCTGCCGGTGTCGCGCGCGGCCTCCATCGCGGCGCGGCGCACCGGTTCGCTGTACATGTCGAAGCCGAAGGCGCGCAGGTTGCGCCCGGTGAAGGGTTCGATATGGGTGATCGAGGTGACGAAGTCGCCGGCCGGCTGCGGGTGGACTTCGTAACTTTCGAAGCCCTGCGCCCGCAGCGCCGCCTGGTGCGCCGCCAGCCGTTCGCGCGGGATGATGCTGGCGATGCCGAGCGCCTCGATGCCCGGGAAATGTTCCTGCAGGTTCTGGGTGCGGAAATACTCGGCGAACTCCTCGCGGCCGATGTCGACGCGGCCGCGCATGAAGCCGCGCGCGGCGCGCAGCACCTGTTCGTAGACGGCCATGCGGCGTACCGTCGTGTTGACGAGGTCGCGTGCGCGGTAGTCGAACTGGGCGGCGAGGTCGGCCGCGGCGTCCCGGCGCGCGCTGCTCCACGCGCCATAGGTGAGCAGCATCGATACCAGGAACACGAAGCCGGCGAGGATCAGGGGTCCCCACCCCTGGCGGACAGCGGCGCCGGGGATGGGGAGGGTCTCGTCGGGTTCTGGACGTGGCATGTAGTGGGAGTCGGTGTGCGGCAGGATGATCGGATGGCGTGGAGACTGAGAATACGCGGCAATGCCCTGTGCAGGCGCACGCAATGGCACGTAATTGGCGCGTAATGGCGGCTTGCCCGCCTGTCTCGCCGGCGTGTTTGTTTGCATAATACAATATCTGCAATGCTACAATCCGCCGCCGCATACCGACCGTCCCCCATGAATTCCCCCCATCCGATCCTGCGCCGCCACCGGCTGCCGTGCGCGCTCATCGGCGCGCTCCTGCTGACCCTGCTGTGGGGCGCGCTGGCGCCGCTGCGCACGCCCAGCCAGGAGCGCAGCTTTACCTTTCCCGCGCCTGGTCCGAGCCCGAGTCCGGGCGCGCAGCGCGCCATGGCGCTGCCGCGCGCGATCCGCCTGACGCTCGGCGTGCAGGATGTTTTATTGCTGCGTAACCACGACCGCCGGCCCCATGTGTTCGGGCCGCTGCAATTGCTGCCGGGCCAGGAATTCAGGCTGCCCTTCGAGCAGGCAGGCACCTATGCCGTCGCCTGCCCGGACGTGGCCGGGGGCACGCTGACGGTGCAGGTGGTGCGCCTGCCCGATCCCGGCTGGGATCGCTTGCGCTGGCGCTTCGAGGCGCTCGGCCCGGCCTTGCGCACGCTGCCGCTGGTCGCGCCCCAAGGCTGATCTCCAGCGGACGGCGGGTTCGATACGGCGCGCATGATGCACGCGCCACAACTGTCTGCGCACGGCTCCCCCCAGCACACCATGGCACCCGGTTGATTGTCCGGAAAACGGGCGCGGCAAGGTCCGAAGACGGCCCCGTCCGGCGTCCGCAATCGTGCTGCGGTCCGCCGGGCGATTCTGTCATGATGGGGCATGGCCACGATTTCCCTTCCATTGTTCCCACTGAGCACGGTGTTGTTCCCGGATGGGGTGCTGCCGCTGCAGGTCTTCGAGGCGCGCTACCTCGACATGGTCAGCCGTTGCCTGACCGAGGACACGCCTTTCGGCGTCGTCCTGCTGACCCAGGGACATGAAGTGCGCGCCCGCGGCGGCGCGCCCGAGCGCTTCGTCGAAAGCGGCACGCTCGCCACCGTCTGCGACACCACCGCCACCACGCCCGGCCTGTTGCAGGTAGTGTGCCGCGGCGGCACGCGCTTCGAAGTGAAGTCCTCGCAGCAGCGCCTGAACGGGCTGTGGATGGCCGAAGTCGAACTGGTCGAGGACGACCATGCGGTGCGCATTCCCGCCGAGCTGCAGGGTGCTTCCGACGCGCTCGACCGGGTGCTTGCCTCGCTGCACGACGTGCCGCAGGAGCGCTGGCCGGTGCAGCCGCCGTTCCGGCTCGAAGATTGCGGCTGGGTAGCGAACCGCTGGTGCGAACTGCTGCCCCTGCCCAACACCCAGAAGCACAACATGCTCATGCTCGACAATCCGGTCATCCGCCTCGAACTGCTGCACGATGTGCTGGACGAACATGGCTTGATCACTTCCTAGCGCCTGCCATGAAATTTTCCGACGAACTCTTGATTGCATTCGTCAACGGCGAGTTGGCCGAGCCGGCACGTGCCGCCGTCGAACGCGCGCTGCGCGCCGACCCGGCCATTGCCGCGCGCGTCGCCCAGCACCGCGCCCGGCGCAGCCGCGTGTATGGCGTCGTGGCGGGCGGACGCGACAGTGGCGCCCACGCGCATAATCATGGCGCTCCCTGCGGCGCCAAGGTGGTGCAGCTGGACATGGTGCGCGCGGCCCGCAACGGCGCGCCGCCACCCGCGCCGGCGCCCAGGCCGGCCTGGACGGTGCGCCATTGGAGCGCGGTCGCCGTGGCGCTGGCGGCCGGCGCGCTGGCGGGCGGCCTCGGCTGGCAGGCCTGGCAGGGCGAAGCGGAGCTCGCTTCCCTCAGCGGCGCCGACGGCGCGCTGGTCGCGCAAGGCCACCTGGCCTCGGCCCTGAGCGCGCAGCTGGCCAGTCCCGGACCCTCGGGACGGGTGCGCATCGGCATCAGTTTTCTTGCCAAGGATGGCAAGTATTGCCGCAGCTTCGTGATGGACACGACCGCCGGCCTGGCCTGCCGCGATGGCGGGCAATGGAAAATTCCGGTGCTGGCGCAAGGCGCCGCGGGGGCGGCCTGGATGGATGGCAGCGGCCTGCCGCCGGCTGTGCTCGAGGCCATTGACGGGCGCATCGACGGCACCCCGCTAGGGCCGGCAGCCGAGCGCGCCGCCAAGGAGCGCGGCTGGAAACGCGAAGGATAATGCTCCGGTTCCGGAGTAAAACGACTCCATCACCGGAGCCAAAGCCACAGCTTCGAAAGGCCGGTCAGGCGCTGATATCGGGCTGCGTGCCTGAGGTTTCCTGCGGCTGATAGGTCTGCTGCACTTCCTGCGCACGCGACTGCTGCGCCGCGTCGGGCGCGCTGGACGCTTTTTCCGCCTCGCTCGCCTGCTTCCTGACAGCAGGGCGGGAATGTAAAGCCGGGTAAAGCGGAGTTTGATAAAAGGACAAGTGCGGGGCAAGTGCGCGGCAAGCGCATGGCCCGGTTCGTGCATGATTCCATATACACTGCCGTGGATTTGAGGTAACCTTGAGGGCGATATATTGTGTCTCTACGTCCGCGCTGCCGGTTTTGCTGGCGCGACGTGCCACCGAGCCGGCCACTGGCCGTGCCCCAGCCGGCGGCTCACCCGCCCCTCCAGGAGTTGTCAGTGCCTGCCACGCCTGCTGGGCTCGCGCGGTCAGGCCGAGGCGCCTTTGCCCGTAGAGCAAATTGATGTAAAGGGACGCCGACCAGAGCGCCACGCGCCGTGGTGCAGTGGGTCGAACCCTTAATTCGGAAAAAATGAATGTCTGAACTACCGCTGAACAACGAAGCCGGGGCTGCCGCACCGAGCGTGACTTTTGCCGATTTCGGCCTGGCGCCTGAAATCCTGCGCGCGCTGCTTGATCAGGGCTACGTCCATCCGACCCCGATCCAGGAACAGGCGATCCCGATCGTGCTGCAGGGCCGCGACGTCATGGGCGCCGCCCAGACCGGTACCGGCAAGACCGCCGGCTTCGCGTTGCCGATCATCCAGCTGCTGCTGGCCCACGCCAGCAGCAGCATGTCGCCGGCCCGCCACCCGGTGCGCGCGCTCGTGCTCGTGCCGACCCGCGAGCTGGCGGTGCAGGTCGCCGAGAACGTCAAGGCCTACGCCCAGCATACGCCGCTGCGTTCGACCGTCGTCTTCGGCGGCATGGACATGAAGGGCCAGACCGTGGCCCTGAAGGCCGGCGTCGAGATCGTCATCGCCACGCCTGGCCGCCTGCTCGACCATATTGAACAGAAAAACGTCAGTCTCGCGCAAGTGCAGATGCTGGTGATGGACGAAGCGGACCGCATGCTCGACATGGGCTTCCTGCCCGACCTGCAGCGCATCATCAACCTGCTGCCGAAGAAGCGCCAGAACCTGATGTTCTCGGCCACCTTCTCGCCAGAAATCAAGAAGCTGGCCAACAGCTTCCTGGACCAGCCGGTGCTGATCGAAGTGGCGCGCAGCAATGCCACCGCCGAGAAGGTCACCCAGGTCGTCTACAAGGTCGAGGAAGAGCAGAAGCGCGACGTCGTCGAATTCCTGATCCGCCAGCGCGAACTGAAGCAGGTGATCGTGTTCTCGAACACGAAGATCGGCGCTTCCCGCCTGTCGCGCCACCTCGAGCAGACCGGCATCAAGGCCTCGGCGATCCACGGCGATAAAACCCAGCAGGAACGCATGGCCGCCCTCGAGGCGTTCAAGCAGGGCGAAATCGAAGTGCTGGTCGCGACCGACGTCGCCGCCCGCGGCCTCGACATTTCCGACCTGCCGTGCGTGATCAATTTCGACTTGCCCTACAACGCCGAGGATTACGTGCACCGCATCGGCCGTACGGGCCGGGCCGGCGCTTCCGGCGATGCGCTGTCGGTGTACACCGAGAAGGACGAGCGCCTGCTGGTCGATATCGAAAAGCTGATCAAGCAGACCATCACGCGCGGCGAGCTGACCGGCTTCGCGGTGCGCCCGCGCGGCCGCGATGCCGAACGTGGCGAACGTGGCGAGCGCCCGCAACGCACCGAGCGCGGCGAACGCACCGAACGCGGCCCGCGCCGCAGCGAAACCGGCAGCAGCGAGCGCGCCCCGCGCAGCTATGGCGCCGGCCCGCTGCCGCGCCGCGAGAAGGTCGATCCATGGTTCCTGAAACCCTACGAGCCGGCCAATGCACCGCGCCAGGAAGCCGGCACGAACGTGTCGAACACGGCGTCTTCCAAGCCGAAGCAGAAGATCGCCGCCTTGCTCGGCGGTTTGCCGAAGCAGCAGCCGCAGTAAGCAAGGCCCGGCGCGACTGCCGGGCGCTTGCCTGACGTGCCTGCCGCTTCTGGCAGTTGCGTACCGATCGCGGCGCCCCACAGTGGGCGCCGCTTTTTTTTGCCTGCTCACTTACTCATGACAGCATGACGCAAAAATCGACTTTCCCCTGGTATGTCCTGGTCACGCTGGTCGTCGGCACGCTGTTGGTCGCCATCAAGGCCGAGCTGGTCCGGACCACGTCGGTCGACCTGGCCCACAATTACGCGCTGGTGTTGCGCCTGAGCGAGCACTGGCAGCTGGTCCCGAACGACCCGACCCTGGGCGAAATGAATATCTATCCGCGCGCCAGCCACATGGCGGCCGCGCTCATGGGGATGCTTGCCGGTTCGCCTTTCCTCGGCATGCACCTGGTCTCGCTGGTATCCGTGGTCCTGCTCTGGCTTTCCTGCGTGGCGATCCTGTACGCGGCGCCGAACCGCACCGGCCCCTTCAATGCGCTGGTGCTGGCGGGCGTGGTCCTGCTGAACTTTGGCGCCTTCCGCATCCACGGCGCCGAGATCTCGGGCAATTATTACTTTGCGCAGATGGTCGCGCAGTCGCTGGTCTTCGTGGCGATGGCCCTGGCGGTGTGGATGGACGGGAAGCTGCACCGCGCCTGGATCTACCTGCTCCTGCTGGGATTTATTTACCTGGCGACGAGCGTCCACCTGTTACCGGCGGTCGAGCTGCTGGGCCTGCTGGCCGGCCTGGCCCTGCTCGACGCGGTATTCGCGGACGGGGCGCCGCGCGCGCGCCTCGGCGGCGCGCTGTTCTCCATCGCAGTGGCGGCGGCGGGCGTCGCGATCGTCGTGCTGCACCCGTCCTTTGCCGCCATGCGCGCCATCGGCAGCTTCAACGCCGGCATCGGCCTGGGACCGCTGCGCCCGCTCTGGTCGGTCGTCATCGTCAGCCTGGGCGCACTGGCGTCGGCCCTGTCCCTGCTGCGCAGCTGGTACCGCGAGCGTGCGGGCCATGTCGTCCACAAGTACCGGGGATGTACGGCGCGGCCGTGACCGGCCTGTTCCTGCTGCAGGTGGTGCTGAACTTCTTCCATCTCGGTTCCGAATACGCCGCCAAGAAATATGCCTTCGGCCTGGTCAGCTTCCTCTTCCTGCGCCTGGCCCTGTGGCTCGGTCCCAAGGCCCGAGTCTGCATCGAGCCCCGCCCGCGGCTGGGACGGTTCTGCAACAGCCCGGCAGGCTGGGTGCTCGTGTTCGGGCTCGCCCTGGCCGTCACCGTCGCCGGCGCTGCGCGCACCCGCCGTTCGATCGATACCATGGGCGTGGTCGCGCTCGAGCGCCAGCTGCTCGCCCTGCACGCCGCGGCCTTGCCGGCGCCCGCGGCAGGCAAACCCAACCTGGTGATCGACACGGCGGGCATGCCGGATGTGATCGACTACATGTTCTCGATCGCGGTGGCGCGCACGCCGCGCGAGGTCGCGCTGGGGGCATTCATCGGCGGCGAAGCGCTCAAGCCGGTGTCGCAGCCCTCGCAATACGGCTTCATCCTGTCCTCGCGCGGCCATTCGCGCTTTGCCGGCGCCGAGGGCTGTTCGACCTTGCCGTCGGGCCCGATCCTGGTGCTCGACGGCGCCTGCGTCGAAACAAGCAAGGGTGCGGCCGGCGCCGCGGCCGCACGCTGAACGGCCCGCACAAGCCGCCGCGCCTCGTTACCCGGCCGATGCCGGCAAGATCGCCCGCACCCGCGCCAGTAAATCTTCCTGGCGATAGGGTTTGCCGAGGATGTCGAGCCGCTGGCCGCGCGCCGCCGGCAACTCGTCCATGTAGCCGGTGGTGACGAGGATCGGCGTGCCGGGCCGCCGCGCCCGCACCTGGTCCGCCAGTTGCAAGCCGTTCATCCCGCCCGGCATCATCACATCGGTGAACACCAGGTCGACTTCTCCACCTTCGTCGAGCAGGCTGAGGGCGTGTTCACCGCTCGGCGCAGAAACCACGGCATAGCCTGCGGCGGCGAGCATCGTCTCCGCCAGTTCGCGCACGTCCTCGTTGTCCTCGACCACCAGGATGCGCGCCTTCGCGCTTTCCTGCGCGGCGTCGGTGTCGTCCGGCGCCTCGGCCGCCGCGCCGCGCGTGGTGTCGACCGGGAACACCATGTGCACCGTCGTGCCTTGTCCGGGCGCGCTGTCGATCTCGAGGCGTCCGCGCGACTGCTGCACGAAGCCGTGCACCATCGCCAGCCCGAGGCCGGTACCGGGCCCCTTGGTCGTGAAGAAAGGCTCGGTTGCGCGGCGCATGACTTCCGGCGCCATGCCTTCGCCTTCATCGCTGATGCAGACGGCAACCTGGCCGGCGCCCGGATCGTTGGCGGCCGGACCGTCGCCGCCCAGCACGGCGGTGCTGACGCGCACGCGGCCGCCGTTCGGCATGGCGTCGCGCGCATTGATCAGGACATTGAGCAGGGCCATCTCGAAATGCGTCGGGTCGAGCTTGCATGCGGGCAGGCCGGGCTTCAGGTCGAGCTGCAGGTCGACCCGGTCGCCCAGGGTGCGCACCAGCAACTCCGAGAATTCGACCAGCAGCGCATTCAGGTTGACCCGCTTCGGTTCGAGCCGCTGCTTGCGCGCAAAGGTCAGCAGTTGCTGGGTCAGCTTGCCGGCTTTCATGGCCGCGCGCTGGGCGCGCCGGATCGGCTCGGCCGCGCCGCCGGGCTTGTTCAGCGTGAGCAGGGCCAGTTCCAGGTTGCCGTTAATTACTTGCAGCAGGTTGTTGAAATCGTGGGCCATGCCGGCCGTCAGCTGGCCGATCGCTTCCATCTTCTGCGCCTGCAGCGAGGACTGCTCGTTCGCGCGGCGCTGGGTGATGTCCATTTGCGAGGCGAAGAAATACAGCAGCTCGCCTTCCTGGTCGAAGATCGGCCCGATGTAGAGCGCATTCCAGAAGGGCGTGCCGTCGGCCTTGTAATTGAGGATGTCGAGGGCGATGGCGCGCCGTTCGGCCAGCGCCGCGCGGATCTCGGCGACGGTGTCGGGATTGGTCTGCGGCCCCTGCAGCACACGGCAGTTGCGCCCGAGGATGTCTTTCTCCTCGTACAGCGTGAGGTCGAGGAAGGCGCGGTTGGCGAAGACGATCGGGTCGTCGGGCTGTCGTGGGTCGGTGACGATCATCGGCATGCGCGTCATTTCGACGGCGGCAAAGAAGACGTTGCCGCGGTCCTCGAAACCGGGTTCTTCGATGTAGCCTGCCTGCCAGTGCTTCATGCCGGTGCTGCCGCCGAGCGGGTTGTAGGTGCTGCCCTCGAGTTCGCCGTCGGCGGGCACGCCGACGCTTTGCCCATCGCCCTGGAGGTCGAGCGGCTTGCCTGCGTTGTCTTCGGGAGTGGAGCCGGTTGCCATGGGATTCCTTTGCGCGACGCCGCCCCGGCGCCTGGCCGGGACAGCATGGTGATGCTGCATCTTCGCGCAAACCGACAAGCGGGACTGTGCGGCGCTTCACGCTGGCGCCCGCCCGGCAGGCACTCCTTATTCCTGCGTCATTGCTGCCCGAACAGGCCGGCGAGCCGCAGGCCGAGCCGGCGGCCTTCGCGGATCGCGTAGTTGGTGCCGCGGTCTTCCGGGTAGATCTGCGCCATCGAGCACAGGTGCAGGCCCGCCTGCGGAGCGTCCTGCGCCGGGATCAGCGCGCTGTAGTGTTTCTCGACAACGGGCTGCGACCAGCGCGCGCGCCACAGGTGGTGGGCCTGGATCCAGTCGCGCCGCAGCGCCGGGAACATGGTCTGCATGTAGGGCAGGGCGTAGTCGAGGAACTCGTCCGCGTTCATCGCGTACAGGCGGTCGGTGTGCGGCAGGTATTTCGACAGGTAGACGATATGGCGCCCGCCACAGGTTTCCGGCCGCTCGAAATTGGTGTGTTCGATCACGCCCACGAAAGGGAAGCTCGGCTCGTTGACGTTGAGCCAGTAGGTCTTCGAGAGCGGACGGTCAAGCTCCAGCACGAGGCAGACGTTGCCGATGTAGGCGATGCGCTCCAGGCTGGCGAGGTAATCCGGCGCGGCCCAGCCGCGCAGCATGCCGGCCACCAGCGGCAGCGCGGTCGTGGCCACCACACGGTCCGAGCGGATCGTTCCCTGGTCGGTGACCGTCTGCCAGCGGCCGTCCACCGGCACGATCTCCGCTACCCGGGTATTGAGTTCGATCTTGCCGCCGAGCGCTTCGATACGCCGCGCGAGCGCCTCGGCCAGGGCGACGAAGCCGCCCTTGAAATAGGCCAGCCTTTCCTCGCCACCCTTGCCGCGGCAGCTGCCCCGAAGCTTGAGCTTGTTCCAGAACCAGACCGCCGACACCTGTTCCGCATAGGGACCGAATTTGCCCTTCAGCAGCGGCTGCCAGACGATGCGGTAGACATTCGCGCCGCCCAGTTCCATCAGCCATTCGTGCGCGGTCTTGTTCTCCAGAACTTTCCAGTCCTTGACGCGGCGCGCGCGCAGGGCCAGCAGGCCCAGCCGGATGCGGTCAAGCAGGCCCAGCGGCGTGAAGTTCAGCAGGTCCCAGGGCGTCGACAGCTTGAAGAAATTGTTGGCGTAGTAGACGCCGGTGTTGGTCGGGCTGATCTCGACCCGGTCGTTCAGTCCCAGCTCGTCGATCAGGCCCATGACTTCCTGGTCGTTGGTGAACCAGTGGTGGTAGAAGCGGTCGAGTTTTTCGCCGCCGACGTCGAAGGCCGCCGCCAGGCCCCCCAGTTCGGGTTCGGCTTCGAGCACCGTGACCTTGACGCCTTTCCTGGCCAGTTCATGGCGGTCGCCAGGCCGGTGAAGCCGGCGCCGACGATCGTTACCTGCGTGTTGCCGGAAATACTCATTCTTGGATTGCCTCAGGTTGTACACGCCGGCTTGCGGGATGCAGCAGCAGATAGAGCCCGCCGGCCAGGGTAGGCGGCAGCCACAACAGCATGTGCACGAGCAGCGCACAAGCGGTCGCCCCGGCCGCCGTGTTGCCCATTTCCGTCATCGCCTTGACGGTGAAATAATCGAAGGTGCCGACATAGCCGGGCGTGCCCGGGATCAGGGTCGCCAGCGTGCCGACCGGCAGGGCCAGCCAGCCAGCCAGCCAGCGGCGCCGCGACCGACGGCAGGGCCAGGGCGGCGCACCAGAACACACAGCCTTCGGCGCTCCAGGCCAGCACCGACCAGGCGACCAGCTGCAGCATGGTGCTGCCGCGCGCCAGGTGCTGCAGCGTCGCCAGGCTCTTGCCGATGCCCGCCAGCAGCTTGGCGCCCGGACCCGGCGCGATCCGCGCCACGGCGCGCCCGGCGCCCAGCGCGAGCGGGGCGAAGGCGCGGGGCAGCAGCAGGACGGCCAGGATGGCGCAGGCGAGCGCGACCAGCACCAGGCTGCCGACGCCGGCAAAGCGGCTGGTCTCCATGCCGAACAGCGCCAGCGTCGTTCCCAGCAACACCAGCACCATCAGCAGGTCGAGCAGGCGCTCGACGAACAGGGTGGCCACGACCGTGCCGGAACCCGTGCCGAGGCGCGCGTTGAAGGCAAAGGCGCGCAGCACGTCGCCGGCGCGCAGCGGCAGTACATTGTTGGCGGCGAAACTGCCCAGCAGCGGGCCGGCGCAGTCGCGCCAGCGCAGCGCCGGATTGTCGATGCGCAGCATGACGCGCCAGCGCTGGATGCGCGCCGCGTAGCCCGTACAAAAGGCCGCCAGCGCGGCGCCGATCCAGGTACGATCCGCGCCGCGGAATGCTTCCCGGATCTGGCCGGCGTCGATCTGGCGCAGGATCAGCCACGCGAAAAACACGGCGCATCCGGCCCCGCCCAGGAGGCGCAGGCTGTTCTTTCCCGTCATTGCTGGTTTACCTCGGGACTGCGTACCACGGGACTGCGCGACAGCGCCGGGCCTCCCTCAAAACCCGCATATTCCTCGACCACGTACAGCGGGCGCTTCTTGACTTCGTTGTAGATGCGCCCGATGTACGCGCCCAGGATGCCGACGCTGACCAGTTGCACGCCGCCGATGAACAGCACCGCGATCATCAGCGCGGTCCAGCCTTCGACCCAGATGTTCGTGAACAGGCGCAGGTACAGGGCGTACACGATGCCGAGCATGGCCAGGCCGCCGCACAGCAGGCCCATGGCCGCCGATATCTGCAGCGGCCGGGTCGAGAACGAGAGGATGCCGTCGGTTGCGAAATGCAGCATCTTGCGCAGTGGATATTTGCTCTGCCCGGCGAAGCGCTCGGCGCGGCGGTAGGGCAGGACGGTCTGTTTGAAGCCGACCCAGCTGACCATGCCGCGCACGAAGCGGGCGCGCTCGGGCATGGCGCGCAGGGTATCGACGACGTTACGGCTCATCAGGCGAAAGTCGCCGGTGTCGAGCGGGATCGGCACTTCGGACAGCTTGTTGAGCAGGCGGTAAAAGCCGCGCGCGGTCGCCAGCTTGAAGGCCGATTCCCCGGCCGTTCGGTGCGCGTACCGTAGACCACGTCGAAGCCTTCGCGCCATTTGGCCACCATCTCGTGCATGACTTCGGGCGGGTCCTGCAGGTCGGCGTCGATCAGGACGACGGCATCCCCGCGCGCCGCGTCAATGCCGGCCGTCACGGCGATCTGGTGGCCGAAGTTGCGCGCAAAGCAAATGAGCTTGATGCGCGGGTCGGCGGCGGCGAATTGCTTGAGCAAGCCGCGCGTACGGTCGCGGCTGCCGTCGTCGACGAAGATCACCTCGACGGCGAGGCCGCGCAACTCCGCGCAGAACTGCCCGATCCGCTTGATCGTTTCCCCGATGACTTCTTCTTCGTTATAGCAGGGGATAACGACCGACAGGAGCCCGGTTTCTGCCTGGGGGGTGCGCTGCAAGATTCATGGCTGGCCTTATGGAGCGTGTTGCCTGTCGGTCGGCAGGCCCTTAGTCGTTGGCAAGGGCTGCCGGCGCGGAGGTGATCGTCATCCTGCTGAAACCGATTCCCAGCGTCCGGGAATCCTCGCCATTGCCGAGCGATTGCGGCGACGTTGGTTTCGGGATGTGGATCTTGACGACCCGTTGCGTTCCATCGGTCTTGAAGTCCAGTTGCACTTGCTGTTTCGCTTTCTGGAATTTGACCATATGCGTTTCCGGCCCGATGGTGACCGCAACGTCTTCGTTTGCGTTCGGACCGTAGGCTTCAGCCAGCAAGCCCAGCGAGAAGTGACGGGGCAGTGGGTTCTTGAAATGAAGCTCGACGTCCGCCCGGTCGGACCACCGGCCCCAGGGTTCGGCGCCCGACAAGCCGACGACGCTTTCGAGGAATTTGCTGTCGGGTGAAGAAAATTCCATGGCGAAATTTGTTGGCAGCTGAGTATTCAGTTCGATGATCGAAAATTCCGGCGTCCTGACGCGTACCTCGGCCCCGGCGGGCGTCGGATAATCGCCGAGGGCGAGGAGCCAGCCTGTTTCAGGTGGCATGTCCTTCAGGTCGATTGCCGTGTGCTGGGGCGCCACGTGCTGCCAGATGTGCCGGTTGTCGACGTGGAACTGCGCCCGGAAGACACCGCTCGCGTCCGAACCGACGATACCCAGCTGCCCCCGTTGCGGCTCGCTCAGGTAATGACGGGTGACGATGCCGGCGCGATCGGATTGCGACTCCGTACCCCATGACTTCACTTCCTGATTGATGGCGATGTTCGACAGGACGGTGAACAAGGGCATGAAGATATAGAAAAACACGCGCGCGCCTTTGCGGCGGTCGAACGTCCATGCGGCCAGGCTGGCCAGCGCCAGGGCGCTCAGCCAATAGAACCAGTTACGGTGGCTGGTCATTCCCTGCAGCTCGGGGCTGTCGACAAAGCTGGGCGTGTACGGCTGCCACAAGGTCGCGACGCCGTACACCATGACGAGGCCGATAACGACCGCCAGCACGCTTTCGACGATGGACGGGCGGGAGCGGCGCGCCGGATCGCCGCCCAGCTGGGTCGCCGCGATCATCGTCAGCAAAGGGAATATAAAGTTGTAATAGCGCATATGCAGGCGCACGTTGGTCTCTTGCCCGCCACCTGCGACGGAGGCGGTGAAACCGACCGTGACCGCCAGCAGGGCGAGCAGGACCAGGATGGTGTAGACCGTCAGGGCGCCATGCCGGTTCTCCGTGTCGCCCATGTTACGGGAGACGGCTTGTCCCGCCAGGGCTGCCAGTGGAAGCCCGAACAGGAGCGCGAGACCGATGACATGGCCCTTCAGGTTGAACAGGGCCAGCGGCAGGAGTGTCGCGAGGCGAACGTGGGTTGCCCCTGAATTGGCTGCCTGCGCGCCATACAGGGCGCCGAACGGACTCAGGCCGTTCGTCCCCGCGCACAGGTAGCCGAAACCGAAGCGCACGACGGCGGCGCTGGCAAGCGCCAGCGCAACGAGGAGCAGCGCCTTGCCGATGCGGCCCGCGGCGTCGCCGGGACGGGCGTACACGGCGTACATCAGGAAAAGCGCCACGCTCGGAAACAGGAGCAGGGCGTGTACCTTGATCAGAGCCAGGATACCCAGGACCGCGCCGGTCTGGATCGCTCGGGCTTGCCCCGGGCTTTCGTGAAACCGGAAGGCCGACCAGCTCAGCAGCCAGAAACAAAAATAGTACAGCGACTCCGGCATGAAGTAGGCCGTATAACTGTTGACTGGCCCGAAAATCGACAGCAGTGCGACCGCGCTCGCAATCGACGGACTGAGGAAGCGGCGGCCGACGAGATAGACCAGGGGCGCGGCTGCCACGAAGAAGCCGACGTTCATCAGGCGTGCGCACTCGAGGAACCCTGTGCCGCATGAGGCCGTCGCCCTGGACAGGACGAGATACAGATAGGACGGTATCGATACTTCCGCCAGCGGGAACAAGCGCGAAAAACTGCTGTAGTACCACTCGTCGGCCATGACCACCGGCTGCAAGCCGGTATTCCTGAAAATCAGGTAGGCAAGCGCGATCATGATGCAGGCGAACCAGGCAGCCCGGAGCTTGCTGCCCATCGGGGCGTATTGTTTATTCATGAGCTCAATTCAGATGAGGCGATTAAACCGGCGACGCGGGCATTCGATGGCCCGGTCATCGCAGGGGGGGCAGGCCGGCTGGAGTCGCCGTAGTTCATGACGGAAGCGGCAAGGCCAATGCCGCCAGCAGCTGGCGCGTGCTCTCGCGCCAGTTCAGCCAGGGCATGGCGTCCGAGCGCACGGCCTGGCCGGCCGCGTGCAGCGCCAGCCACTCGCGCAGGCTGGTCGCCAGCTCCGACGGCGCCTCCCCGCTGAAGTAATGCGCGTGGGCGCCCGCAACCTCGCGGAACACCGGGATGTCGCGCGCCACGATCGGCAGCTTGTGCTGGGCCGCTTCGATCAGCGGCAAGCCGAAGCCTTCGCCATGGCTGGCCGCGACCAGGCAGGCGCTCGCCGCATACACCTGTTCCAGGAATTCGTCGCTGACCCCGTCGAGCCAGAACAGGCGCCGGTTGCGCTCCGCGTGGTTCGTCATCCGCTCGACCAGCGCCTCGACCATCCAGCCCTGCTTGCCGACGATGACCAGGTTGGCGTCGACGCCTTCCGCCCACAACTGCTCGAACGCGGCAAGCACTTGCAGGTGGCCCTTGCGCGGCTCGAGCGTGCCGACCATGAGGAAGGTCGGGCGTTGCGCCAGCTGCGCCAGCACGGCCGCGCCTTCGGCGGGCATACCGGTCGACGGCGCCGACGAGCCGATGTCGGCGCCGAGATGGAACGAAGCGACGCGGAAGGGGCGCGCGCGCGGCTTGCCGTGTTCGCGCATCCACGCGCGCAGTTCGTCGGCCACCGCTTCCGAGATGCAGACTGCGCCGTCGCCCTCGGTCACCACGCCGAGCCATCCGTTGTGATGGTCGGCCGCGCCCGGCGAGAAGGCCTGCGGCAAGGTGACCGGCAACAGGTCGTAGACGACGAAGTGCACGGCCACGCCGACGCGGCGCAGGTGGCGGTAGAAGGCCTGCTGCGCGGCGACGACGTGCGGCTGCAGGTCCAGGCCGAGGAACATGTCGCCGGCGTGGAATTCGACCGGCTCGTCCGGATACAGCGCGTTCGGGCAATCGAGCAGGCCGAGCGTGTACCTGCGCGCGTAGTGGTAGCCGTGCTCGGCAGTGGCGTACACCGGTTCGACCAGGTAGCCGGGCGGCGGATGATCGAGCAATTCGCGCAGCACGCTGCGCACGACGCGCTGGATGCCGCTGCGGGCATCGCGCTGGACCAGTTCCGAGATGTCGAGCAGCAGCTGGCGGCGCGGCAGCGGCGCCGGGATCGACAGTGCGGCGGCCTGGGCCAGGTCGGCCCATGGCTGCTCCTGCGCCGGAGCGCCGTCGAGCCGCCCGACCGCGGCCGACAGGGCCGGCAGGCCGTTGCCGGCCCTGCGGTAGGCCGCTTCGATGGCCTGCTGGTAGAGGACGGCGCAATGGAAGGGCGAGTGGTCGTCGAGGATGATCCGGCGTGCCCGGTCGCCCAGCGCGCGCCGCCGCTGTGGATCGCGCCACAGGGTCTCGAGGGCGGCCGTCAAGTCGCTGTCGGCGAATTCGTCGTCGAGCTTCCAGACGCCGTCGTCGCAGAGGTCGGCCATGCTGCCGTTGGCATTGACGATCGTCGGCAGTGCATAGTTCATGCAGTCGAGCACGGCTGCCGAGGTTTCGCCGCGCGAGCGGGCGCGCAGCTGGACGCCGGCGTCGGCTGCGGCCAGGTAGCGGCGGAAGGTCGCGGTGTCGGCCCAGCCGGTGATCCGGATGCGTTTTTCCAGGCCGCTGCGGCGGATCGTCGCCACCAGCTCCTGGCCGAAGGCGCCCGGCCTGTTCTCGCCGACGAAGACGAGGATGCAGTGGCGGTCGCGTGCCAGCGCCGAGGCCAGCCAGGCCGACAGCAGGCGGTCATTGAGCTTGCTGGGACCGAGCAGGCCGAAGCTGCAGACAACGAAATCCCCATCGTCCAGGCCCAGCGCGCGGCGCGCGGCGGCGCGGTCGGGAGCCGGCTCGGGAACCCGCAGCAGGGGCACGACAGACCAGTTGCGCGCCGCCTCCGCGCCGTACCACTGGTGGGCCAGGCGGCGCGAGGCTTCCGAGTGGACGATCAGGCCGAGGGCGCCGCGCAGCACGTCGGCGTTGCAGGGGTAGCCCCAGACCACGTCGGCGGTGTCGGCCGCGTGGAAACGATGCGCCAGGGCCGCGTAGCCATGGCCCTCATACAGCACGCGCGCCCAGTAGCCGGGCTGGTAGCCCGTCACTTCCATGTGCGCGGCGACGCCCGACAGGAAGAAGTCGTGCAGCACCACGATGCCCGGCACTTCCGCAAGCAGGCCAAACATATGCTGGTGGAATTCGGAATTGCCGAAGTGGTAGACCACGCGTTCGTAGTCGGACGCATGTGCGCGGAACCACTCGACGCTGCGTATCGCGCAGTTGGCGCGTATCCATGGAGTGGCGATATCGACCTGGGCGGCGACGACGTCGATGTCGTAGTGGCGCGCCAGGGCCGGCAGCAGCTCGGCGCTGTAGTCGCTGATGCCGCTGCGTGCGGGCGGCAGCGGCGAGACATAGGCCAGGCGCGGACGGCGCGCCGGGGGCGGCGCGGCCTGCGGCTGCGCAGCCTGCCAGTCTTCGAGGGCCGCGATCGCGCGGCGCGCGCTGGCGTCCCACGAGAAACGCTGCGCCTGTTCCAGGCCATGGCGTTCGAGGTCGGCGCGCAGGAACGGGTCGCCCAGCACCTGTTCGATCTTGGCGGCGATCGCGGCGTCGCTGGCCGGGTCGAACAGGGCGTCGGCGCGCCCGATCACTTCCGGCAGGCTCGAGGTGCCGGCGGCGATGACGGCACGCCCGCAGGACATCGCTTCGAGCGCGGGCAGGCCGAAGCCTTCGTGGAAGGACGGGAACACGAACAGCTCGCACAGGTTGTACAGCGCCACCAGGTCGTCTTCCGGCACGTAGCCGGTGAGTACCAGGCGGTCCGCCGCCAGTCCCTGCTGGCGCGCCAGCTTGACCAGGGCCGCGCGCGCGGCCGGCTGCGCCGAGCAGACGATCGCCAGCTGGTGGCTGGCGCGCAGTTCGGCGGGCAGCAGCGCAAAAGCGCGGATCAGGCCTTCGATGTTCTTGCGGTGGTCGATGCCGCCGGTGTACATCACGAAGGGACCCGTGATGCCGTAGCGTTCGCGCAGCGCCGCGGAGTCTTGCGGAGCGATGGCCTGCGGCTTGAAATGGGCGTCGGCGGCGGTCGAGATCGACACGCAGCCCGCCGCCGGGAAGCCAAGATACTCGATGCCTTCGCGGCGCGAGGACTCGGAAATGGCAAGCAGCAGCGCGGCACGGCGCAGGTGGCCGATCTTGTTCTCGTACCAGTTCTCGACCGCCGGGTTCTCGAGATAGGGCTGGCGCCGGATCAGCGGAATCAGGTCGTACAGCACGACCGCCGTCGGCAGCGTGCCGAGCGCGCCGACGCTGGTGACGGCTTCGTCGCCCAGGCCTTCGAACAGGCTCGACACCAGCACGATATCGGGGTCCAGGCTGGCGATAAAGGCTTCGCGCAGCAGTTCGGCCGAGCGGCGGCGCCAGTCGTTGCCGGGATCGGCGGCGGCCACCGGGCCCGGGCAGTCCCAGACGCGGATCGCGTCCGCCGGCAGCAGGCCATCGAAGGCGGCGCGGATCGGTTCGATCGATTCCGCCAGCGCGCCGTTGAGTACGAGGATCAGCTCATGGCCGCCGCGGGCCCGGGCCAGCGCCTGCGTCAGTGCCAGCGTATAGCGGCCGATGCCGCGTTGCGCGTTGCTGGCCTGCGCACCTTGCATGTCGATGGCAATGCGCATTAACGCTTCCTTTCGGCGGATGCTTTCTGCAAATCGGAGAGCAGGCGCGCGGCACGCGCCGGCAGCTGCGGCTGGTTCGGGTTCGTCATCGGCGTCACGGATGAAGTGTGGGATGGGTCTGCGGGGGCATAGGCTGCCGGCGCGGTCACCCGGCGCAGGCGCGCCTTCAGGCCGGGATGGCGCGCCAGCACGCCCAGCGCGAATTCGGTCAGGCGGCGGTGTTGCAGCACCTTGCGCATGCCCCACTGGAGCACGCGCCGGGCGAAGCTCGTGCCGGTGGCGCTGCCGGTGCCGGGCGCGGCGCGCCGCGCGCGCGGCTGCACGCCGCCGATGCGCCGGATGCCCCGCACCGGGGCCGTGATGCGCCACGAGGTACTGGCGTACAGCGCCGCCACGGTTTCTTCGGCGGCGCGCGCACGGGCGCTTGCCGCATCGCGTTCGGCCTGCGCGTGCTCCAGCTGCGCCGCCATCGCATCGAGCTGCTGCTGCGTTTGCTGACCACGTCCCTCGACGTCGGCCTGCGCGCTGCGCAGCTCTTGCAGTTCGCGGGCAAGCTGGGCGGCAGCTTCGGCATGGCCGTGCGCCAGCGCGCGCTCGCGCTCCTGGCCGGCCAGCAGTTCGGCCTGGGCCGCGCGGCTGGCCGCATTGGCGCCCTCGATCATATCGAGCGCGCGCTGGAACAGCTGCGCCGGACCCTGCTCGGCGGCGACGACGCGCTCTTCCAGTTTCGCCAGCGCGGCGGCGGCGTCGGCTTCGCGAGCCTGCGACCGCTGGTCGTAGCGGCGCGCCAGTTCGTCCAGTTCGAGGCCGAAGGGCGCCGCGAACGCTGCGTCGAAGGCGCCCAGCACCGGTGCGTCGGCGGCCTTTTGCCCGACCACGCTGTAATCGGGGCTGACGCCGTTGAGTACATTGATCAGGTCGACGCTGGCCGTGCCGCGCAGCGCCTCCGGCTCCTGCAGGCGTACCACTTTATGGCGCGCGAAGCCGGCGAATTCCACCGCGAAGTCGAGCAGCAGCGGCGGCACCGGCCGCAGGTGCGAGGGGTCGGTATAGAAATTGGTGCTGCCGACGACCAGGTTTTCCGGGTTCGGCGTTTCCATGACCAGGAGGCCGCCCGGGCGCAGCACGCGCAGCGCCTGGGCGATCAGCTCCTGCACGTCGTCGAACGGGATGTGCTCGACCAGGTGGAAGGCCGATACCAGCGCCAGGCTGGCGTCGGGCGTCGCGCGCAGGGAGGACAGGGCATCGGCGGTGGCGACGTCGAGGCCGCGCTCGCGGCAGGCGGCCAGCATGCCTTCGTCGAGGTCGACGCCGCGCGCGGAAAAGCCCAGCTCCCCGAGCAGTTCAAGCCATTCGCCGCGGCCGCAGCCGAGGTCGAGGGCGAGGGCGGGGTGGGCGACCGCGGGCAGCGGCGCCAGGAAGGGGTGATAGACGGACAGGCGCGACTTGATCAGCTCGCGGGAGCCGCGGTGGCGGTCTTCGAACGCCCGGTAAAACGAATTGCTCATCGGTGGATCTCAACGGTTGGTTCGAGCCAGCTGGTGCCCACGAAGACCTTGCGGTTCATGTTCATCACGATGAACAGGAAGGCCAGGTCGCGCCATTCGTAGTTATGGGCCAGGTGGGTATCGCTGCTGGTCAGGGCGGTCGTGACGGAATAGCTTCCGGCGCCCAGGTTGAGCGGGAACCGGAAACAATAATCGACGGTCTCCCCGGCGCGCAGGTGCTCGAGCGGCGCTTCCATGTGGTGCGTGTTGGTGCCGAACATCTGCTGGCCGAGACGGTCCTTGATCATGTAGCCGAGCACCAGGCGCGGCAGGTCGGCATTGATCCGGACCCGGACGCGCAGGTTGACGACGGCGCCGACATTGACCACTTCGAGCGGCGCGCCTTGCTCATCCTCGAGCGTGATGTCGGTGACCGTGGCTTCCCCGGTGCCGGAAGTGGTCTGGACCCGGCCTTCGGCCGTGACGACCTGCTCGACGCTCGAGTTCTCGCGTTCGGCGATGATCGCATTGTAGTAATCCATCACCTCTTCGGGCGTGCCCTGCTTGGCGATGCCGCCCCGGTCGAGCAGGATGGCGCGGTCGCAGATCGACTGGATCGCCGCGCGGTCGTGGCTGACGATCAGCAGGGTCGTCCCCAGCTTCTGGAATTCGCGGATGCGGTCGAAGCTCTTGTGCTGGAAGTAGGCATCGCCCACCGACAGCGCCTCGTCGACGATCAGCACGTCGGGACGCTTGGCGGTCGCCACGCTGAAGGCCAGGCGCATCTGCATGCCGGACGAATACACGCGCACCGGCTGGTCGAGGTAGTCGCCGATATCGGCAAAGGCCTCGATCTGCGGCATCAGGGCCGTGATCTCGTCCACGCCCAGGCCGATCAGCTGGCCGGCCATGTAGGCATTCTGGCGCCCGGTAAAGTCCGGATGGAAGCCCATGCCCAGCTCGAGCAGCGCGGCAACGCGGCCGGTCATGGTCACGCTGCCCGTGGTCGGCTGGGAGGTGCCGGTGATCATCTTCAGCAAGGTGCTCTTGCCCGCACCGTTCATGCCGATGATGCCGACGGCTTCTCCCGGCGCCAGTTGAAAACTGATGTCCTGGAGTACCCATTTCAGGCGATGGCGGGGCCGGCCCATCGGAATGACCCACTCTGCCAGCCGGCTCCAGCGGGTCTCGTACTGTTTGTAGGCCTTGCCCAGTTTGTTGACGCGAATGCTGCCCATCAGAGTTCATCCACCATTTCACCCGCGCGCTTGCGGAACAGTTGCAGGCCCATCAGGCAGCACGCAAGGCCAACCACGGTGGCCGGCAACAGCGACAGCCAGTCGGGTGCCTGGGCATGCACGAGGATCGTTTGATATGCGCCGATCACGCCCGCCATCGGATTCAGGAACAGCCAGCCGCGTATCTCGGCCGGCAGCGCCGCGACCGGGTAGACCACCGGGGTAAACCAGAACCAGAACTGCAGGAGAATCGTGAAGAACTGGCCGACGTCGCGAAAAAACACATTCAGTACGCCGAGAATCATGCCGATGCCGATGGACAAGATAATCTGCACGAGCAATACCGGGAAAATAGCGAAATACACCCAGCCCGGGAAATTCGACGACAAGGCAAGGAACAGGCTGAATAAGCCGAAAATAATGGCGAAGTTAATACCGGCGTTGAGTACGACGATCACCGGCAGGCAGAGGCGGGGAAACTGCAGCTTCTTGATGAGCCCCGAATTTTCGATGAATACGGTCTGGCTGCGCGTCGTGATCTCGGCAAACAGGCCCCAGGTCAGCACGCCGGCACATAGATAAATGCTGTACGCAAACGTACCTGCCGTGCCTGGTAAACGCGTGCCCATCACCTGCGAAAAGATCATCGTGTAGACGAGGATCATGGATAGCGGGCTCAGGATGGTCCAGGCGGCGCCCAGCAATGAATTGCGATACTTGATCTGGAATTCGCGCTTGATGCTGCCGCCGATAAAACCACGATAGCGCCAGACACTGGCGAGCATGGGAAATGTAATCATGGGGTGTGTGGTTTGCTACAGAGAACCTTGGCGCGACAGGGCACAGCGACAAGGGAAAATAAACTGGTCATGATTGGAGTGGAAGGTGGCGCCGACGGCCTGAGGCTGAGTCAATAATTATAACATCGCAATAATTGAGCCAAGCAACGCGGCGCAGGCGTGCACGCCTGTCCGGCCCGCACCGGCGAGACGAAAACGGCTAGGCTGCCGGCGGCACGCCGGCGACGCTGCGGTAGCATTCCCGGCCGAGGACGGCGGCCAGCAATTGTTGCGTGCTCTGCGCCCAGTTCAGCCAGGGCATGCCGCTCGATGGCGGGGCCTGCCCGCAAGCGCGCAGCGCCAGCCAGTCCCCGATCGCCGCGGCCAGCGCGGCCGCATCGGCGCCGTCGAAGTAGAAAGCGTGCTGCCCGCCAACCTCGCGAAACACCGGCAGGTCGCGCGCGAGGATCGGCAGGCCGTGGCGCGCCGCCTCGATCAGGGGCAGCCCGAAGCCTTCGCCCTTCGACGCCGCCAGCAGCGCCGCGCAGGACTCGTACAGCCTGGTCAGCATGTCGTCCGAGGCGCCGGGAAGCCAGAACAGGTTCTCGTGCAGCCGCGGGTGCTTTTCGATTTTCCTGATCAGCCGCTCGACCAGCCAGCCGGGCTTGCCGACGATGACGAGGTTGACGGCGACGCCTCGCGACCACAGCAACTCGCAGGCTGCAAGCGCCTGTTCGTGACCCTTGCGTGGTTCGACGGTGCCGACCATGAGCAGGGTGGGGCATTGCGCCACCCGGTCGAGCACCTGCTGCGCGTTGGCCGGCAGTCCCGTGCTTGGGGCGCTGGCGGCAAGGTCGGCGCCCAGGTGGAAATAGCCGATGCGCAGCGGCGCCGCCCGCGGCGGTGGGTGCGCCGCCAGCCATTCGGCAAGCTCGTCGGCAACGGCGCGCGAGATGCAGACCAGGCTGTCGGCCTGCTGCGCGATGGTCTCGATATGGCGCTGGAAGTAAGCCGTCGACCCGTAGGCGAAGGCGTCCGGCTGCAGCAGCGGCAGCATGTCGTACACCACGAAATGGAGGGCGATGCCGTGGTTGCGCATGTCCGCCAGCAGCGCGGCGTTGGGCGTTGTCGCACCGGGGGCCAGGTCGAGGCCGAGGAAGACGTCGCCGGCCCGGTGTGCGATCGGCGCGTCTTCGACCCCGACCGGCGCGATGCCGGCCAGTGCGAACGTGAACTGGCGCGCGTAGCGATAACGCCCACCGGCGCCGTTGGCGTACACCGGCTCGATCCGGTATCCGGGCGGCGGCGCCTCGATCAGCGACAGCAGGATGCTGCGCACGACCCGTGAAATGCCCGTCTTCATGTCGAGTTGGACCATGGCCGAGACGTCCACCAGCAGCTGGCGTGGCCGCGCCGGCGGCTGGTTGGCCGCGATGGCCTGCGCCGCGGCGACCAGCTCCGGGTGCCGTGCGTCGGCCGGGATGCCAAGGGCGCGGATCGCACGCAGCAGCGCCTGGTAATGCGCCGCCGGACTGGCTGTGGCGAACGCTTCGATGGCGTCGGCATAGTCGCGTCCAGCCGCCGGCGCCGGCACGGTGCGCCAACGCGCGCTGCTGCCGTCCCCATACCAGGCGTCCGCGAGGCCGGCCATGGCGGGCGAGTGAACGATGACGCCGGTCGCGGCATCGAGCACCTCTCTGTTGAGCGGATAATGCGCCGCCGCGGCCGGGGCGCCGGACGCGGCGTAGCCGGCCAGCGCGCCGTAGCCGTGCGAATGGAACAACGCCTCGCGCAGGTCCGGCGCCGCGCCGCCCCCGTGTTGCCGGGCCTGGACCGCCTCGCCCAGGAAGAAATCGTGCAGGTCGACGATGCCGGGATGGCGTGCCAGCAGGTCGAGCATGCCCGCATGGGCCACCGAATTCCCGGCCTGGTAGACGATCCGGTCGAAGCTGGCCGCATGGCGGTCGAACCAGGCGAGATCGTGGACCGGGAAGCCGCGAGCCGTGCCGGGTACCGCGGCCGGCGGCACGACCAGCTGGATGTCGTAGAAGCGCGCCAGTCCGGCGAGCAAGCCAGCCGCCCCGTCCTGCGCGCCGGCCTGGGGCGGGTGCGTGCAGACCCAGGCGAGCGTCGGCCGGGCTGCCGGCGCCGCCGCCGGTTCTGCAGGCCGCGCGCGCAGCAGCGCTCCGATCGCCTCCCAGGCCTCCTGCGCCGACTGCGGCAGGCGGCCGCCGATGCCGACGGCCGTCAGGTATGGACGCGCCGGCCCGGCCAGGCCGGCGGCAGGTGCGGCGGCGCCGTCGAGCGCCTCGGGCGCGAAAACCAGGTCGGCGCCGAGGGCGGCGAAACAATTGTCACGGATGAGTTCAAGCATGCGCTGGACGCGCGCACTGCCATCCGGGGCCGGGGTGTCGACCACCAGGATCCGGTCGGCTGGAAGCAGGTCGGCGAAGGCCGCCCGCAGCACTGCAAGGCGTGCCGGGAACTGGTTGCTGAAGGCGATCCAGAGCGTGTGGCCCTCGGCGCTGCGGGCCATCTGCTGCGCCAGCGCCAGGTGTGTGCGCGCCGGCGCGCTGTCGGCCTGCTGGCAGGATTGGAGATCGATGACGATGCGCATGGGATGGACTAGCGGTCCGGCGCGGCCGCGCGCGCAAGGTCGAGCAGGACCTTGCGGGCCGCTTCGGGCATGTTCACGTAGTCGGCGGGCAGTGGGCCCGGCCAGTCCGGCGCCAGGGCCGCCGCCGACACGGCGGGAGCGGGCGCCGCGCCTTCCGACAGCCGGCGCAGCGGCCCTTGCAGCTGCGGGAAACGCTGCAGCAGCGGAAACACGATCCGGCGCGCCCAGTTGCTGTGCTTGAGGCGGCGCAGCCAGCCGCGCAGCAGGCTTTTCATCGCTGCCGGCCCGGGTTCATTACGCCTGGCTGGCGCCGGCGCAATGCGGGCACGACACGCCGTACACGTACTGCGGCGAGAGCTGTTCGCGCGGCGTGACCACGGCGCGGCACGCGAAGCACTGGGTGGTGACGGTCGGCTCGAGCTTCGGATTGAGCGCGGTACGGTAGTCGAAGACGAAGCAGTCGCCCGAATAGTGGGCGCCGCCGACGTCCTCGAAATACTTCAGGATGCCGCCCTCTAACTGATAGACGTTGTCGTAGCCGATGTTCTGCATGTGGATCGCCGCCTTTTCGCAGCGGATGCCGCCGGTGCAGAAGGTGACCACGGTCTTGCCGGCGAAATCGTCCTTGTGGGCGGCGATCACTTCCGGGAACTCGGTGAACTTGGCGATCCGGTAGTCGACGGTGTTGTCGAAGGTGCCGACGTCGACCTCGAAATCGTTGCGGGTATCGACCATCACGACCGGCTTGCCGTTGTCGTCGTGGCCCTGGTCGAGCCAGCGCTTCAGGGTGGTCGCTTCGACCGAGGGGGCGCGGCCCAGTTCCGGCTTGATCAGCGGCATGCGCATGGTGATGATCTCTTTCTTGATCTTCACCAGCATGCGCTTGTGCGACTGTTCTTCCGAATGGCTGTACTTCACGTCGATATCGGCGAAGCGCGCGTCGCTGCGCAGCCAGGCGAGATAGGCGTCGATGTCGGCCGGCAGGCCCGACAGGAACATGTTGATGCCTTCGGGCGTCAGCAGGATCGTGCCGCGCAGGCTCAGCTCCGCGCAGATCGCCTGGAAGCGCGGGCGCATTTCCTCTGTGTCGTCGAAGCTGACGAATTTATAGGCGGCGATGTTGACGTAGGGGCCAGCCTGGCCTGGAACGGAACCGCCGGCCGCGTCAGCTAAATGGGTTTTGACTTGCATGAGTGTTCGGGAGTGGGTCGTGTACGCCGGCTATTATAAGGCGAGCGACTCGTCCAGTCCGCCCGGCGTTGTAAATGCGCCGACGGCGCCGCCTGCCCGGCGGGCACGCAATTGCTTGGTATTTGTTGGCTATTCGGTAATAATGGGGGAATTTTCGACATTTTTCAGGCTGTACATGATTCCCGACGTCGCTATCGCTGTTGTCATACCCAGTTACCGCGTAACCCGGCATATCCTCGGCGTTATTGCCGGTATCGGCCCCGAAGTCACGCGCATTTACGTGGTCGACGACAAATGCCCGGATGGCTCCGGCGAGCTGGTACGCGCGCAATGTACCGATCCGCGCGTGAAAGTCATCGTCCACGCCGAAAACCAGGGTGTCGGCGGCGCCGTGATGAGCGGCTACCAGGCCGCGATCGAGGACGGCATGACCGTCATCGTCAAGGTCGATGGCGACGGCCAGATGGACCCGCGCCTGATTCCCCTGTTTGTCGCGCCGATCATCGAGGGCGAAGCGGACTACGTCAAGGGCAACCGTTTCTTCGACCTGGAAAAGATCCGCTCGATGCCGCCGCTGCGCCTGTTCGGTAACGCGGTATTGTCGTTCATGACCAAGCTCTCGTCCGGGTATTGGGATTTGTTCGACCCGACCAACGGATTCACCGCGATTCATGCGGGAGCGGCACGCCATTTGCCGTTCGCGAAAATCAGCCGCCGTTATTTCTTCGAAACCGACATCCTGTTTCGCCTGAATACCGTGCAGGCCGTCGTCGCCGACGTGCCGATGGATGCCAGTTATGGCGACGAGGTCAGTAACCTCAAAGTGTCGCGCATCGTCACCGAATTTTTCGCGAAACATATCCGCAATTTCGTCAAGCGCCTGTTCTACAATTATTATTTGCGCAACATGTCGCTGGCCTCGATCGAACTGCCGGTCGGGCTGGCGATGCTATTTGGCGGCATCATCTACGGCGGCACGCACTGGGTCCAGTCGGCCCGGGCCGGTGTCGAGACGCCGGCGGGGACGGTGATGCTGGCGGCGATGCCGATCCTCATGGGCATGCAGCTGATCCTGGCCTTCATCGCCTACGATATCGCGTCGGTGCCGAAGCGCCCGCTCCAAAAGAAAGTCTCCTTGCGGCGCCTGCGATGCGACAGCTAGGCATGTTGTCCCCGCAACTGGCGGTCTATATTTTCGGCGGCCTGGTGTGCGCCGCGATCGACGTCGGCCTGATGCAGCTGCTGATCGTCAATCACGTCAATCCCTTCCTCGCCACGACGGCCGGTTTCCTGACGAGCCTGATCGTGAACTACGTCTTCCACGCCAAGGTCACGTTCAAGAACATCGCCAGCGCCGCCACGTTCACGCGTTACCTGTGCGTCGTCGCGCTCAACTACCTGATCACGCTCGGCATCGTGGCCATCTCGATTTCGCTGACGGGCGTTCCGCTGTACGGCAAGCTGGTGTCGCTGGGGGTGATTTCGGTGAATGGATTTTTGTTGGGTAAATACTGGATTTTCAAGCAGGCCTGAGGCCCGCGCGCTGGCCGCGGCCTGCCTGCGAACGGCAGCCCATTCGACGCCGTTGCTGATTTGCAACCACGGTTCCGTGGCGGCGTCGTGCATCGCCCGTGGCGGAAAGCCGACGCTGCCCGGATCGGATGAGCGAGGTAAAATAGCGGTATGACTTCCCCGACCTTCACCCACCTGCGCGTCCACTCCGAATACTCGATCGTGGACGGCCTTGTGCGCATCGACGACCTGGTCGGCGCCGCCGCCAAGGACAAGCAACCGGCCCTCGCCGTGACCGACCTGGCCAACATGTTCTGCATGGTGCGCTTCTACAAGGCGGCGCGCGGCAAGGGGATCAAGCCGATCGTCGGGGTCGACGCCTGGATCACCAACGACGACAACCGCGATAAACCTTCGCGCCTGCTCATCCTGGCAAAAAACCACACCGGCTACCTGCAGCTGTGCGACCTGCTGTCCAAAGCCTGGCTCACCAACCAGTACAAGGGCCGCGCCGAGTTTCGCGCCGAATGGCTCGAAGCGCTGGCCACGTCCACCTCGACGCTGCACCCGGATGCCGACCAGGCCAACGCCCTGATCGTGCTGTCGGGCGCCTCTTTCGGGGACGTCGGCCAGGCGATCGACAACGGCGACATCGAGCGCGCCGAACGCAATGCCGCGCGCTGGGCGCGCATCTTCCCCGGCCATTTCTATATCGAGATCCAGCGCGCCGGCGCGGCGAACCAGGAGCAGGCCGTGCGCCATTCCGTGGCGCTGGCCGGGCGCCTCGGGCTGCCGGTGGTGGCGACGCACCCGGTGCAGTTCATCAGCAAGGACGAATTCATCGCCCACGAAGCGCGCACCTGTATCGCCGAGGGCGAGATGCTGGCCAATGCCAAGCGCGTGCGCCGCTTCAACGAAGAGATGTGTTTCAAGACCCAGGCCGAGATGGCGGAGATGTTCGCCGACCTGCCGGGCGCGCTCGCCAATTCGGTCGAAATCGCCAAGCGCTGCAACGTCGTGCTCACGCTCGGCAAGCCGCAACTGCCGGACTTCCCGACGCCGCCCGGCATGACGATCGACGAATTCCTCGTGGCCGAGTCGAAGAAGGGCCTGGAGAAGCGCCTCGAGCACCTGTATCCGGACCCGGTCAAGCGCGAAGAAGCGCGCCCGCGCTATGAAGAGCGCCTGAAGTTCGAGACCGATACCATCAACAAGATGAAGTTCCCGGGCTACTTCCTGATCGTGGCCGAATTCATCCAGTGGGCCAAGGACAACGGCGTGCCCGTCGGTCCGGGCCGCGGTTCGGGTGCGGGTTCGCTGGTGGCTTACTGCCTGCTCATTACCGACCTCGATCCGCTGAAGTACAACCTGCTGTTCGAGCGTTTCCTGAACCCGGAACGCGTCTCGATGCCCGACTTCGACATCGACTTTTGCCAGGAAAACCGCGACCGCGTCATCCAGCACGTGAAGGATTTATATGGCCGCGACGCGGTCTCGCAGATCGCCACCTTCGGCACCATGGCGGCGAAAGGCGCGATCCGCGACGTCGGCCGCGTGCTCGACTACGGCTATAACTTCTGCGACGGCATCTCGAAACTGATTCCGTTCAAGCCGGGCAAGCCGGTGTCGATTGCCGAGGCGATCGAGGAAGAACCGCTGCTCAAGGAACGCCTCGAGAACGAGGAAGAAGTCAAACAGGTGCTGGAACTGGCCCAGCAGGTCGAGGGCATCACCCGTAACATCGGCATGCACGCCGGCGGCGTGCTGATCGCGCCGGGCAAACTCACCGACTTCTGTCCGCTGTACACCCAGGGCGGCGACGCCGGCGTCGTCTCGCAGTACGACAAGGACGACGTCGAGGCCGTGGGCCTGGTGAAGTTCGACTTTTTGGGCCTGACGACGCTGACGATCCTCGACCGCGCGGTGAACTACATCAAGGCGCTCGATCCGGCCGAGAGCGAGTTTGATCTCGCCAAGCTGCCGCTGAACGACCGCCCGTCCTATAAACTGCTGTCGGATGCGAAGACGGTCGCGATCTTCCAGCTGGAGTCGCGCGGCATGCAGGGCATGCTCAAGGATGCGCGTCCCGACCGCTTCGAGGACATCATTGCGCTGGTCGCACTGTACCGTCCGGGTCCGATGGACCTGATCCCCGACTTCTGCAAGCGCAAGCACGGCGAGAAGTTCGACTATCCCGATCCGCGCACCGAGTCCATCCTGTCCGAGACCTACGGCATCATGGTCTACCAGGAGCAGGTCATGCAGATGGCGCAGATCGTCGGCGGCTATTCGCTGGGCGGCGCCGACATGCTGCGCCGCGCGATGGGTAAAAAGAAGGCCGAAGAGATGGCCGAGCACCGCGAGATCTTCCGCGCCGGCGCCGCCAAGGATGGCCTGTCGACAGAGAAGGCGGACGAAATCTTCGACCTGATGGAGAAGTTCGCGGGCTACGGTTTTAATAAATCGCACGCCGCCGCCTACGCGCTGCTGTCCTACCATACCGCCTATCTGAAAGTGCACCATACGGCCGCCTTCATGGCAGCCAACATGTCGCTGGCGATGGAAGACACGGACAAGATCAAGATCCTGGTCGAGGACTCGATCGACGTGTGCCGCCTGACGCTGCTGCCGCCGGACGTCAACGAATCGCAGTTCCGCTTCACGCCGGAAGGCGAGCCGAAATCCGTCACCGGGAAACAGGTCACGAATATCCGCTACGGCCTGGGCGGCGTGAAGGGCGCAGGGCAGGGCGCGATCGAAGCGATCGTCGCGGCGCGCAAAGAGGGCGGCAAGTTCAAGGACCTGTTCGACTTCTGCAAGCGCGTCGACCGCAAGGCGATCAACCGCCGCACGATCGAGTCGCTGATCCGCGCCGGCGCGATGGACTGCTTCAATGTCGACCGCGCGATCCTGCTGGCGTCGGTCAGCTTTGCGATGGAAGTGGCGGGCCAGGAAGCGGCCGCCGCGAACCAGGTCAGCCTGTTTGGCGGTGACGATTCCGACCTGGTGGCGCCGCCGGAATACGTGAAAGCGCTGCCCTGGACCGACCGCCAGAAGCTGTCGGAAGAGAAGACCGCGCTCGGCTTCTACCTGTCGGGCCACATGTTCGACATCTATTCCCAGGAAGTGCGGCGTTTCGCGCGCACCCGCCTGCAGGACCTGGAACCGTCGCGCGAGCCGCGCATGCTGTGCGGCGTGATCACGGGCGTGCGCACGCAGATGACCCAGCGCGGCAAGATCCTGATCGTCGCGCTCGACGACAAGACCGGCGTGGTCGAAGTCACGGTCTACAACGAAGTGTTCGAGGCGAATAAAAACGCGTTCCGGGAAGACGAATTCCTGCTGGTGGTCGGTAAGGTGTCGGAAGACCGCTTCAACGGCGGCCTGCGCATCACGGCGGAGAAGGTGTACGACCTGGCCAGCTCGCGCATCCAGTACGGCCACAAGCTGGAGATGGACCTGGCCTGCACGGTCAGCCCGGCAAAGATCGCCGAGGTGCTGGCGCCGTATAAACACCCGGACGGCTTGCCGGTCAGCCTGCGCATCAAGCCGGCCAACGTCGACTGCATCCTGCAGCTGGGCGACGAGTGGCGCGTGGCGCCGTCGGACGCCCTCAAGCAGGCGCTCGAGCTGACGCTGGGGGCGAAGGCCGTGGCGGTAGAGTACTGATGGTCGTCTGCAACTGCGGGTTCGGCCGCATCTCGTCCCTGTTGGAGCTTCGACTATAATCCGGCCTTCTCCACAGCCCGCACGCGCCGCTCCCCGATGACGATGGAAACAACCAGACCGGCAGGGCCCGTGGGCGCGCGCGACCGCGCCGGCACGGCGGCAAGCTGGCTCATGCTGCTGCTGCCCGCGTCCACCCTGACGACCCGCTTCGGCATGCATCTCGTCCTGTTCGTGGTCCTGCTCTCGGCCGGCCTGCTGCTGCGCCGCGGGCTGGCGGATTTCTACCGCGCGCACGCGCGCCAGATCCGCTTCATCGCGCTCGGCTTCGGCGGTTATGCGCTGGTGACGCTGCTGCGCATGCTCTGGTTCGGCCACCCGATCAGCGTCCTGGACGGGCCGTCGCGGGTGATGTTGACGATCGCCTGCATCGGTTTCGTCGGCATCCTGCGCCCGCGCATCCGCCTGTTCTGGATCGGCCTGTGCGTCGGCACGATCGGCGCGGCGCTGATCGGCGGCTGGCAATCCCTCTTCCTCGGCATCGAACGGGTCGAGGGTTTTACCCACCACCCGATCACCTTCGGCGACCTGGCCGTGGCCATGGGCGTTATGTCGTTCTGCGCGCTGTCGGAGTTTCGCGGCACGCGCCTGGCCTGGCTGCCGCCGTTCGCCCTGCTGTGCGGCGTGCTGGCCGCGGTTTTTTCCGGTTCGCGCGGCGCCTGGCTCGGCCTCCTGCTGGTGCTGTGGCCGATGCTGAAATACGGAAGCCGCATGCACGGCAAGACGATGCGCTATGCGGTCGGCCTGGTGCTGCTGGCCTGCGTTGGCGGCTATTTGCTGCCGCAGGCCGGCATCGCGCGCCGGGTCGCCGATGCGGTGTCGGACGTCGAGCGCTATTACCGCGACCACGAGGTCAACACCAACGTCGGCATCCGCCTCGAATTGTGGAAGGCATCGGGCATGATGATCGCCGAGCACCCCGTGCTCGGCGTCGGCCGCGATGCTTTCCATCCGACCCTGCTGGCGCTGGAAAAGGAAGGGCGGCTGCAGAAGTCCATGGCGATCGATTTCAGCAGTGCCCACAACGACGTGTTGAATACCCTCGCCACCGGCGGCCTGCTCGATCTCGCCTTCCTGCTGCTGATGTACGGCGCGCCCTTCGTCTTCTTCTCGCGTATGCTGCACGGGGGGCCGCCGGCGGCTGCCGCGCCCGCGCTGGCCGGCATGCTGCTGGTGATCTGCTTCGTCGCCTTCGGCCTGACCGACGTGATGTTCTGGCTGATGATGACCAAGGTGTTCTACGCGACCATGGTCTGCGTGCTGGCGGGCTTCTGCCTGGCGGCGCAAGGTTTGTCCCCTACTGCACCCTCTGCCTTACAGGTTCCCCATGCGCGCGACGCTTGACCGCATCCTGATCTGCCGCACCGACAACATCGGCGACGTCGTCCTGACGCTGCCGCTGGCTGGCTACCTGAAGTCGCGCTTTCCGCAGGCGCAGGTCGACCTGCTGTGCCGCGCCTATGTCGCGCCGGCGATGCGCCACTGCCGCTTCCTCGACCGCGTGGTGGCGGTGGAGGAGGCAAATGAGCTCGACGCCTTTTTCGCACAGGGCGCCTACGACACCGTGATCTTTGCCTATCCCGATCGCAGGCTGGCCAAGGCGGCGCGCCGGGCGCGGGTGCCGAACCGGGTCGGCACCAGCCACCGCCTGTATCACTGGTTGACCTGCAACCGGCTGGCCCACTTCAGCCGCGTCAAGTCCGAGTTACACGAAGCGCAGCTGAACTTTGCGCTGCTGCGGCCACTGGGCATCGACTACCTGCCGCCGCTGGCCGGGATCCCGCCGCTGTACGGGCTCGACGCGCCGCAGGATGATGCCGTCGACGCCTTGCTGGTCCCCGGCCGGCGCCACGTCATCCTGCATCCGAAGTCGAACGGCAACGGACGGGAATGGCCGCTGGCCCAGTACACGGCACTTGCCCGCGAACTGGCCACAGACCCCGACCTCCGCCTGTTTGTCACCGGCAGCGCGGCCGAGGGCAAGCTGATCGCGCAGGACGCGCCGGACTTGCTGGCGCTGCCAAACGTCAGTAACCTGTGTGGCACGCTCAGTCTCGACGGCCTGCTGGCGCTCATCGGCGCCTGCGACGGCCTGGTGGCGAGCGGCACCGGGCCGCTGCACCTGTCGGCCGCGCTGGGCAGGCCGACGCTGGGATTGTTCCCGCCGATCAAACCGATCGATCCCGCCCGCTGGGGCGCGCTCGGCACGCGGGCCGAGGTGCTGTGCGCACCGCAGCCCTGCGCCGGCTGTGCCGACCCCGCCGCCTGCAGCTGCATGGCGGCCATCACGCCGCAGGCCGTGGCCGCGCGCGTGCGCGCCTGGGGCCGGCCTGCACCCGCAATCGAAAGACCTTATGGATAACAGTGTGATCGTCAAGCGCCTATGGGCGTTCATCAAGCCTTACAGCAGCCGCGCCTACATGGCGCTGCTGGCGATGGCGCTCACCGCCGCCACCCAGCCGATGCTGGGCAAGGCGCTCCAGCTCTTGCTGGACCGGGGCTTCAAGAACAAGGTCGAATTTTCCCTGTGGTGGATCCCGGCCATCCTGATTTCGGTCTTCGTCCTGCGCGGGATCGGCACCTTCGCCACCGCCTACCTGAACAACTGGGTCATCAGCCGCGTGCTGAACGACTTGCGCGCACAACTGTTCGACCGCCTGCTGCGCCTGCCCGTGGCGCGCTTCCACGAAGAGTCGACCGGCAAGATCATCAACACCGTGATCGGCGACGTGCGCCAGGTGGTCGACATGATCAACTCCGTCTTCATCGCCTTCGTGCGCGACACGCTGATCGTGGTCGGTTTGCTGGGCACGCTCCTGTACCTGAACTGGAAGCTGACGCTGGTGGCGATCGTCGTGATGCCGCTCACCGCCGTCATCGTCCGCACCACCACCAAGCGCCTGCGCCGCCTGAACCGCGAGAACCAGCGCGTGACCGCCGAGATGACGCAGGTGGTCGAGGAAGCGGCGCGCGGCCACCAGGTCATCCGCGTGTTTTCGGGCGAGCGTTACGAGCGGCGCCGCTTCGACATGCGCAGCGAAGCGCTGCGCGGTTTTTCGCAGCGCAGCACCGTCGCCTTTGCGGCCACGACGCCGGTGACGCAGATCGCCACCGCCATGACCCTGTCGCTGGTGATCGTGCTGGCGATCCGCGCCAACATGACGGTCGGCGAATTCACCCAGTTCGTGACGATGATGCTGATGCTGCTCACGCCGCTGAAATCGCTGGCCGAGGTCAACGGGCCGATGCAGCGCGGGATCGCCGCGGCCGAAACCGTGTTCGAGATGATCGACTCGCCGGTCGAGACGGACACCGGCACCCGTGAGCTGGGGGCGGTCTCCGGCCACCTGCGCTTCGAAAACGTCTCGTTCCGCTATCCGAACGCCGCCAACCTCGCGCTGCAGGACATCACGCTCGACATCGCCCCCGGCCAGACGGTGGCGCTGGTCGGCGTCTCGGGCGGCGGCAAGTCCACCTTCGTCAGCCTGGCCACGCGCTTCTACGATCCGCACGCCGGCCGCATCCTGCTCGACGGCGTGCCCTATACCGACCTGCGCCTGGCCAGCCTGCGCGCGCAGCTGGCGATGGTGAGCCAGAACGTGGTGCTGTTCGACGACACGCTGGCGGCGAACATCGCCTACGGCGCCGAGCACATCGACTACGAGCGCCTGGCCGCGGCCGTGAAGGCGGCGCACCTGACGGATGTGGTGGCGCGCCTGCCGGACGGCGTGGAATCGATGATCGGCGAGAACGGCATGCGCCTGTCGGGCGGCCAGCGCCAGCGCGTGGCGATCGCCCGTGCGATCTACAAGGATGCGCCGATCCTGATCCTGGACGAGGCGACCTCCGCGCTCGACAACGAATCCGAACGCGCCGTGCAGGCCGCGCTCGACACCCTGATGGCGGGGCGCACCACGATCGTCATCGCACACCGTTTGTCGACCATCGAGCGCGCCGACCGCATCGTGGTGATGGAGCACGGCCGCATCGTCGAGCAGGGCACGCACGACACACTGCTGGCGCAGGGCGGCATGTACGCCAACCTGTACCGGCTGCAGTTCGCGGCGACGGCAGTCGAACAATGAGCGCTGGGCGCACCCTCGTCATTTCGCCGAACTGGATCGGTGACGCCGTGATGGCGCAGCCGCTGCTGCAGCGGCTGAAGGAGCGGGAACCGGGGCGCCCGATCGACGTATTGTCCCCGCCGTCGGTGGCGCCGGTCTGGCGCGCGGTGGCGGAAGTCGACACCGTGCTCGAAACCCCGTTCCGCCACAAGGCCTTGCAGCTGCGCGAGCGCTGGAAGTATGCGCAGCTGCTGCGCGCGCGCGGCTATGCCGAGGCCTACGTCCTGCCCAACACCCTGAAATATGCGCTGATTCCCTGGCTGGCCGGCATCCGGCACCGGGTCGGCTACAAGGGCGAGATGCGCTATGGCCTGGTCAACGTGATGCACTTCGACGACACGCCGCCGCGGCCGATGGTGCCCTTCTATGCGGCGCTGGCGCTCTCTCCCGGCGCGCCGCTGGCGGGCGCACCGCGGCCGCGCCTGCACGTGCCGGAAGAGCGCATCGAAGCCGCCTGCGTGCGGCATGGCGTCGAAGCGGGGCGGCCGCTAGTCGTGTTTGCGCCGGGCGCGGAGTTCGGCCCGGCCAAGCGCTGGCCGCCGCGCCACTTCGGCGCGCTTGCGCAGGCGATTATTGGCGCACATGGCGATGCGCAGATCGCGCTGCTCGGTTCGCCCAAGGACCGCGAGACCTGCGACGAGGTCGTAGCGAACGCCGGTGCCGCGGCCGGCGCCATGCTGAACCTGGCCGGCCGGACGCAGCTCGACGAAGCGATCGCCCTGATCGCGCGCGCAGAGGGCGTGGTGGCGAACGATTCGGGGCTGCTGCATGTCGCATCGGGTCTGAACCGGCCGGTGGTGGCGCTGTACGGGCCGACCGACCCGGAGCACGCACCGCCGTTTTCCGACATGGCGCGCGCGCTGTCGCTGCGCCTCGATTGCTCGCCATGCCGGCAGCGAGAGTGTCCGCTCGGGCATCACAATTGTCTCGAACAGATGGACGCGCCGATCGTGTGGCGTGAGTTGGGGCCGATGCTCGGGCGGTAAGGCGAGTCGACGCGTCGGGGCGGGTTGGGACACGAAAAACGCGTGGGCTCTTGAGCCCACGCGTTCGTACAGCAGATCATCCGCACAGCCGCGCGAAGCCTCGCCTCGCGCGAGCTCGTAGAAACGGTCGGGTGTGCCGGAGCACGAAAACGCGTGGAGTCAGGACTCCACCCTACGATTCGTCGCTGTTCGTAGGGTGGAGTCCCGACTCCACGCGGTACGACGGCCGATCATCCGCAACGTTTCGCGAAGCGTCAGCGGCCGTCAGCCACCCGGACATCGATGTTCGGATGGCCTGCTCCCATCAACGCGCGTAATGCGCCGCTTCCCCGACCATCTCGCCGTCGTCCACCGCGTGTTCCTCCAGCGCCCTGATGTAGCGCGCCAGTGCATCGTCGAGCGAAGGCAGCAGCATGCCGCGTTCGCTGCCCAGCGCCGAGTAATGCGGCCGCACCGCCACGTAACCGAGCTCCGTCGCCGCACGCTCTTCCAGCGCACGCGCATCGACGCCGGCCACTTCGCAGGCCTTGCGCGCCAGCTCGGCCCAGGTCACGGCTTCGCCATTGGTCAGGTGCCAGACGCCGCGCTCGCGGTCGATCAGCAGATCGAGGCTGACGTTGACCAGGTCCGGCACATAGGTCGGCGATACGACCAGGTCGTTCGACGCCGTGAACGGCTTGCCGGATTTGAGCGCCGCCAGCGCCTGGGTGACGAAGTTATGCTTGTCCCACGGGCCGAAGAAGGAACTGGTGCGGATCACGAGGGCCTGCGGATCGGCTTCCAGCACGCGGCGCTCGGATTCGGCCTTGCTGCGGCCGTACACGCCGAGCGGCGCCACCGGATCGGATTCGACATACGGCGTGTCCTTGCCGCCGTCGAACACCAGGTCGCTCGAGAAGGTCATGAAGCGCAGCGCATGGCGGATGCAGGCCAGGGCCAGCACGGTCGGGCCGTGCGTGTTCCCGTTCATGCAGCCGTCGACATCGCGTTCGGCTTCGTCGACGCGCACATAGCCGCCGGCGTTGATGATGGCCCAGGGCTTGAAGCGCTGGATCGCCGCTTCGACCGAGGCCGGATCGGTGATGTCCATCTCCTGGCGCGTCAGCACGTGGTGCGCCAGGTTGCGCTTTTCGCAGATGCGGGCAAAGGCCGAACCGAGGGTGCCGGTGGCGCCCGTGATCAGGATCGGCTGCACATGATTCGACTTGAACTGGCTGCGCACCGCGATGTCGGCCACCGCCGTGCGGGTCGCGACCGGTTTGCACAGGAAGCGGCCCGGCCGGCGCCACCAGCCCTGGCCCTGCAGCACGGGGTTCGACAGCGGACGGCCGCTGGCCAGTTCGCGCATCAGGCTCGCCACCGCGGTCGGACGCGGCTGCGGTCCGCGCACGTCGAAGGGACCCGGCTCGTAATAGCCGCGGCATTCGGTGACCAGGCAGTTCCAGTCGTAGGAGCCGAGCAGGGCCCAGACGGTGACGGCGCGGATGTCGGCGCCGCCGGCTTTCGTCTTCTGCGCGGCATTCCAGATTTCGAGCAGCCAGCGCATCTGGTCTTCGCGGTTGGCGTCGATGTGGGCTTCGGTGACCGCGATCGGCAGGCCGTAGCGGTCCCAGGTTTCCTGCAGCAGCGGCCCGATGCCGGGCGTCGGCGTGGCCAGGGCGCGCGGGGTCTCGATGTCGGCATGCGGGACGCCGTCGTATTCGTGGACGCGGTCCTTCGGATAGCGCTCGGTACGGTGATCGAGCCAGCGCTCGCTGGTGGCGTAGTAATTGACGCCGATGATGTCGGGCGGGCAGGTGTTGTCGCGGAACCAGAGCAGTTCGTCGCGCGTGGCGCCCGATTCGAGCATGTAATTCCACAGTGCGTGCTGGGGATCGACTTTCCCGCACAGCAGGTCCCAGGCCAGCCAGCGCCGTTCGTTGAAGAAGTTCGCCAGCCATGCCATTTCCGGCGTGCCGTAGGTTTTCGAGAGGTCGTCGGTCTGCACCAGTTTGGCGTCCGGGTTGACGGCGCGGATCGCGCGCATCGACAACACGGTGGCCTTGCACTGGTTCAGGAGGGCGCGGATAAAGGTCGTGTGGCTTTTCCCGTGCGGGTACCAGACGCCGGCCAGGCCGGAAAAGCGCGCTGTCGTCAAGGGTTCGTTGACGGGGGTGTAGTACTCGGCCCAGGGGTAGCGCCGGGCTACCGCGCCGGCGTACTCGGCGAGCTTTTCGGGGAAGGCCGGATCGACCAGGCTCGTATGTTCCGGGCCGCTGCCATGGTGGATCAGTCCGACGATGGGGGTGACGCCCAGGCGCTGCAGCGCGGGCAGGCGTGCGTCCGACCAGGACCAGTCGGCGTTCTCGATGCCGTTCGGGGCAGTGCGCTCCCACAGCACCGGATACCGGATCGCCTTGATGCCGAGCGAGGCGAAGCGCTCGATGTCTTCCACGCGGTCGGCGTGGCCATTGCGTTCCATCTGGCTGAAGTAATTGTCGCGTACACGGTTGACCGTGCATTCCAGGCCGCCCCAAAGCGCCAGCTCGGTTGCGGTCTCAGGCTGGATCTGCTTTTCAATGTTCATGAGAAATACCTGCTAGTAATGAGACAGGCCCTAGACTAACGGCCCTATGCAGGCTGTAATGTGAACTGGCGAACATATAAGACACATTTCGGACTAGTCCTACTTTTTGTCTTCGTATCCATTTCCTCTGCTAAATATATGCTAACTGCTGCCAAATCGTGTTCTTCCGTTTCCGGGCGGCGCGAAAAACTGATACATTCTTGCTTATTCGGCAATTCCGACAAAATCGCGCTGGGAGTAGACATATGTATATGGTGTATTGGACGGTTATTGAGGAAAGCGACTGCCGCCCGCATGCCCAGGGTTTCGGCACCGAGGAGATGGTCAAGGCGATGGGCTTCATGGAAGAGTTAAGGCGCCGCCAGCGCGGCGGCGAGGGTGTGCGTTTTATTACGATGTGTTCCGAGCACCCGGATGTGGTGGGGCATCCGGGGGTGGATGTGACGGGGCCGGATTACGACTGGAAGAAGCGGCGAAGGTGAGGGCTGCAACCGCGATGGCGAGCGGGTAAGGACGCGTCTTCATTGCATGCCCTTTCGACTTGCCGCGGGGTGCGACGACTCCGAGATACTCGGGTCTCCCCGTTCCCATCCATAAACATCATCGCCGACGCCGATGTCGATCAGGAAGCGGTAAGGCGGTTCGCGCGTCCAGCAGCCTTCGGTGCACTTGAGCCGGAAGACCATGCCATACAACTTCGGGATGCGTAAGGTTGCCGTCTGCATGTATCCCGGCTCGAACATTCGAGCATACAGCCGCTTCCTGCCCGCTGGCGTCAGGTCGAACCAGACGCTGTCGTTGTCGACCCATGGTTCCCAGCCGCCGACTTTGAACTGGTTTTGCAAGTTCTCCAGCACTGCGACGGCTTCGTCGAAGGGCAACTCCTCGATCATGGGCGAGGTGGCGAGCGAGGCAACTACGTTCTGCTGGTAGCTCAGTGCGGCAAACTTTGTAGGTGGCAGGGTGAACCCGTGTTGGGAATCGTTGAGACGGACGATGACGGCCGGCTCCGTAACCCAGGTCGCGCCCCAGCCGCTTTCGGATTCGGAGGGTAGATTCGACCGGGTCATCACTGGATAGGTCGAGTCCTTCACGACGCCCTCGAAAGGCTGGCCGGGGCGAAACGACAACATGGTCGGTACAGGCGTGCGGGAATTCCACCAGATGGCGGCGACGATGAGGCCCGCCGCCAGGGCCAGGAATCGATACCGGCCTTTCATGCGACGCCTCCGCCAGCGGCGATCGCCCGGAGCGAAGCTTCGACGCGGGGCCGATCGGGGCTGTTCAGGAGCTGGTTAAATCGTTCCGCGGTCCGCCTCACGAACTGCATGCGCTCGTCAGCGACCCACAACTTGGCATCTTTGTTCCGCGAGAACCAGGAGGTGAAGCCGGTCTTGGCCCGGCATTCGGCCGACAGGGTCAGCTTGATTTCTTCGTAGTCTCCGGTCGGAAATCCGGTCGCCCAGGCATACTGATTCATGGCCAGCAGCTTCTGCAGAACTGCGTCGTCATATAGGATCTTCTGGAGGATGTTCACTTGCTCATGCTGAGCCAGCCTTTCGACACTAAGCGCCAGGTTCCCTTGCTCGATCTCGCGAAACGCCTGACTAATCTCGACAAATGGCGTTGCGAACCGCAGCTTGTCCCGGTTGACCGCCCAATGAAACGGATATTTATCGTTCTGCCTCTTGGCAAGATAGTCATTGAACTCCTGCCACCCCCGCTCCATGTAAAACCTGTGCAGCGGATAAATATCCAGAAACAGGTGCGCATTCCCGAAGCCCAGTTTCTGATACATGTAGGCCGCGCCGGCTTCCATGCCCGCCTGCAGCCCGACCGCCGCTTCTGCGCCGGGCATCGCGCCGGCAAGCGACAACTGCAGGCGCTCGCGCTCAAGGCGGTTCTTCTCGATGGTCTCGGCCGAATGCAGCAGCCCGCACCCGACCTGCTTCGACGCAAACGCCGCCAGTCCCGCCCACTGGAAGCGGCTGTCGGCCAGCCATAACCTGGCGTAGGCGGCGTTGATGCGTTTATTGCGCTCGCGGTCGTTGCCCTCGAAGCTGCCGTCCACCTTGATAATCTCCTCCGCCTCCACCTGAAACGTGCCCCACAGGTATTCCGGCGTCAGGATGGGAACGGCGATCGCCTTTTCCACCGTGGCCGCCGGCCCGACGCAGTGATGCAGCGTGCACTCCCGGACCGGCTTGACGTTCCTGCCGATGGGAATGCCGAAGTATTTGTGTCTGGAAAACCAGGGGTTCGGCCCCCCGGGGACATAACTGGCCTGCATTGGTAGGCTCCTCGGCGATGCAATAAAGGAACGGCTGGCGGTTCAGGCGATGATCGTTGCCGCCCGCCCGGCCAGGACCGCGTCGCGTTCGTCCGCACTCAGGGGGTCGGTCCGGCCCTCGTGATCGAGCGTGCCCTCGACCACCCTGGTCGGCAGCTCGAGCCGGTAAGGGCGGTTCGCGAGGGGCTCCTGCGTGCCGATGTCGACCAGCGCGAGTGGAAGGCGCTCCTGTGCCGGTGGCGGGATGGCCGCGGCGTTGGCGTCCGCCACTGCCTGCACGGCCGCCGCCACCGCGTCCGCATACCAGTCGCTGTCGATCGACTGGCACAGCAATGTTTGCGCAGCGACCAGCCGCGGCGGGGGATGGCATTTGCAGATGCACAGGTCGTCGTGCAGGGCGACCTGGCGGCCGTCGATCGGCTCGGACAGGCGCGGCCCGTCGGCCCGGATCACGCCTTCCGACAGGCACTTCGGGCACCAGCAGATGTCGCCCTCGACCGCCACCGGCACGCCATCGATCGTCTCGAAGCGGCTGCTCGAGGCGACCTTGCCGCCCGCCGTCGTCGCCGCACCGAGCGTGATGAAGTATCTGTCGAGCATGACGTCCTCCCCGCGCGCACGCTGCGGGCAAAGACTCCAATCTAGCGATGGACGAGGCCGCTTGCTTGAGCGAGCGCAGGAGTCGCCGTGAAGACCGGCCGGGAGGTAGCGCGCTTCTTGCGCAGACAAGGGGCGCAAGGAAGCGACGTTTCCGCCGAGCTCTTTTTACGCCGACAGCGAAAATGCCTCGGCGATCGAGACCAGTTCGCCCGTGCCGGCAGGGTCATAGCCGGGCAGGGCGGCCACCAGCGCGTGGTAGGAAGGATCGCGCATCAGCGCGAGCAGCTGGCGCATGGCCGGCTCGTCGACGGCGTCGAGGCGCAGCGCAAAATAATAGTCTTCGCGCACCAGCGGCAGGAAATCGAGCTTGAACTGGGCGGCGGCGGCGCGCATCCCGATGCCGGCGTCGGCCATGCCGCTGGCGATGTAGGCGGCCACCGCCGAATGCGTGAACTCGGCGCTGTTGTAGCCATTGATGCTTTCCAGGGGCGGGCCGTCCGCCGCCAGCATCATTTCCAGCAGCATGCGCGTGCCGGAGCCGGCCTGGCGGTTGACGAAGCGCACCTCGGGGCGCGCCAGGTCGGCCAGGCCGCGCAGGCCAAGTGGATTGCCGCGCGCCATGATCAGCCCCTGCTCGCGGCCCGCCACGCGCACCAGGCAATGCTGGTTCGGATCGAGCCAGCGCAGGTACCAGGCGACGGTCGGCGCTTCGAAGCGTCCCAGCGGAATGTGAAAGCCCGCCAGGTCGCATTCGCGCCGCGCCAGCGCGGCGACCGCGTCGGTGCTGGTGCGGTAGCGCAGGTCGAAGGGCAGGGCGTCGCGGTCGATGCAGCCAGTCAGCGCGGCCACCGCGAAACCATGGCTCGCATCCATGCGCAGGGTGCGCAGCTTGTTGGCGGTGATGTGCGCCAGTTCCGCTTCCAGTTCCGAGGCGAGGCTGTGCAGCGTCGGCGACAGGCGCGCGGCGATGCGGCGGTCGGCCCACACGAGTTTCTGCGCCAGCGGCGTCAAGGCCGTGCCGCGCCCGCGTCCGGTCTGCAGCAATTGTTCGCCGAACAGGCTTTCCGCCGAGCGCAGCAAACCCCATGCATACCGGTAGGACAGGCCGACACTTTTTGCCGCCTGGGCGATCGAACCGGTGTCCTGGATCGACAGCAACAGGCCGAGCAGGTCCTGCGTATCGAGCGGTGCCTCTCCCTTGACGCTGATTTCCCAGTGCGGGCGAATGTGAACCTTGAGCATATGCTAAAAATAGCCTATTTCGCTGTCAAAAGCATCATGTTACCCTCGGCGGGCAAGAAAAGATGCCTGACAGATATGCTTTAAAAAGCATATTACATACTTATAAGGGCTCGGCGGCCAGATTGCAAGCGGCTGGCCGAAGCCCTACAACAAAGGAGGGGACATGGCTTTATTCAGTTTTTTAGATAAGGAGCGGACGGTCGCGGGACCGGGCTTCAATCGCTGGCTGGTACCGCCCGCGGCGCTGGCGATTCACCTGTGCATCGGCATGGCCTACGGCTTCTCGGTGTTCTGGCTGCCGCTGTCGAAAGCGCTCGGCATCACCGAGTCCAAGGCCTGTGCGGCCGACATGGGTTTCATGGCCGAGATCCTCTCGACCACCTGCGACTGGAAGATTTCGATGCTCGGCTGGATGTTCACGCTGTTCTTCGTCTTCCTGGGCCTGGCCGCCTGGCTGTTCGGCGGCTGGCTCGAGCACGCTGGTCCGCGCAAGGCCGGCCTGGTGTCGGCAGTGTGCTGGTGCGGCGGCCTGGTCATCTCGGCGCTGGGCATCTACACCCACCAGATCTGGCTGATGTGGATCGGTTCCGGCGTCATCGGCGGTATCGGACTTGGCCTCGGCTACATCTCGCCCGTCTCGACGCTCATCAAATGGTTCCCGGACCGCCGCGGCATGGCGACCGGCATGGCCATCATGGGCTTCGGCGGCGGCGCCATGATCGGCGCGCCGCTGGCCGACAAGCTGATGAAGCATTTTGCGACCGCCACCTCGGTCGGCGTGTGGGAAACCTTCCTGGCCCTGGCCGCGATCTATTTCGTGTTCATGGTCGCCGGCGCGCTGACCTACCGCGTGCCCGCCAACGGCTGGAAGCCTGCAGGCTGGACCCC
This sequence comes from Telluria sp. AIW5, assembly GCF_056680575.1. Classification (NCBI taxonomy): domain Bacteria; kingdom Pseudomonadati; phylum Pseudomonadota; class Betaproteobacteria; order Burkholderiales; family Oxalobacteraceae; genus Telluria; species Telluria sp. AIW5. The sequence goes on from NZ_CM155289.1 coordinate 1,744,397, forward strand.
GCCGGCGCAGACCGCCAACACCATGATCACCGCGCGCCACGTGCACGCCAGCCGCGTCTGGGGCATCCCCCAGTTCTGGCTGATCTGGGGCGTGCTGTTCCTGAACGTCTCGGCCGGCATCGGCATCCTGGGCATGGCCTCGCCGCTGTTGCAGGAAGTGTTCGGCGGGCGCCTGATCGGCGTCGACCTCGGCTTCAATGACCTGAATGCGGCGCAAAAGAGCCAGATCGCGGCGATTGCCGCCGGTTTTACCGGCCTGCTGTCGCTGTTTAACATCGGCGGCCGCTTTGCCTGGGCATCGTGCTCCGACTACATCGGCCGCAAGGCGACCTATTTCGTCTTCCTGATCCTCGGCTTCGTCCTCTACGTGTCGATTCCGTCGCTGGCGCACACCGGCCAGCTGGCCTTGTTCGTGGCCTTCATCTGCATCATCCTGTCGATGTACGGCGGCGGTTTCTCGACCGTGCCGGCCTACCTGGCCGACCTGTTCGGCACGCAGATGGTGGGCGCGATCCACGGCCGCCTGCTGACCGCCTGGGCCGCCGCCGGCGTGCTGGGTCCGATCCTGATCAACTACATCCGCGAGTACCAGATCGCCCATGGCGTGCCGAAGGCGCAAGCCTATGACGTGACGATGTACGTGCTGGCTGGCCTGATCCTGGTGGGCATCGTGCTCAACACGATGATCCGTCCGCTGGCCGACAAGCACTTCATGAGCGATGCCGAACTGGCGCATGAAAAGAAGCTGGCGCAGGAACGCGACGTCAGCGCGGTGAGCGGCACGCGTGTCGGCGGCAGCGGTGCCGGCGTTGCCAGCAGCCCGTTCGTCACGGCATTCGCCTGGCTGGCGGTCGGTATTCCGCTGATGTTCGGCGTGTGGGTGACGCTGCAGAAGGCGTCGGTGCTGTTCAAGTAATCGCTGTTCGAGCGGTGCACCGCGTGGGCATGCCCACCCTACGGTGCACCGCCGACACGGATTGACACCACGGTTCGCGGCATCACGGACCGTGGCGTAACGTAGGGTGGGCATGCCCACGCGTTACATCGCTCGCATGCCACACTGCCACAACAAACCAACGCAACACAGATCACAACCTGGGACGCATCATGAACCACCCCATCATCCCGATCGCCGTCGCTAACGCCGGCGCCAGCCGCCAGCGCAAGCGCGAAGCCCCGAAGGGCCGCCGCGTCGACCCGCAGGCACTCGCCGAGGTCCAGGCTTTGCTTGGCAGCGAATCGCGCCAGCGCGACCTGCTGATCGAACACCTGCACAAGATCCAGGACCACTTCGGCTGCCTGTCCAGCGCCCACATGGCGGCGCTGGCCCAGGAAATGCGCCTCGCGCAGACCGAGGTCTACGAGGTCGCCACCTTCTACCACCACTTCGACGTGGTCAAAGAGGGAGAGCTGGCCCCGGCGGCGCTGACGGTGCGCGTCTGCGCCGGCCTGTCCTGCGAGATGGCGGGCGCGAAGGAACTGCTGGATAAACTCCCGGCGCTGCTCGGACGCGAAGTGCGCGTGCTGGAAGCGCCCTGCATCGGCCGCTGCGAGCAGGCGCCGGCGGCGGTGGTGGGGCAGCATGCGATTCCAAACGCGACCGTCGATACCATCGTGGCCAAGGCCACCGCCGGCGTGACGACGGACAAGGTGACAGGCCACATCGGTTTCATGGACTACCGCCAAAGCGGCGGTTACCAGCTGCTGCGCGACTGCGTCGCCGGCCTGCGCGATGTCGAGCAAGTCATCGGCACACTGGAAGCTTCGGGCCTGCGCGGCCTCGGCGGCGCCGGCTTCCCGCTGGGCCGCAAGTGGCGCATCGTGCGCAATGAGGCCGGCCCGCGCATGATGGCAATTAACATCGACGAAGGCGAACCCGGCACCTTCAAGGACCGCGTCTACCTCGAGCGCGATCCGCATCGCTTCCTGGAAGGCGCATTGATCGCCGCCTGGGCGGTCGGCATCGAGGCCATCTACATCTACCTGCGCGACGAATACCACGGCTGCCGCGCGATGCTGGAAGCCGAGCTGGACAAACTGCGCGCCGATCCTCCGGTGCAGGGCATGCCGCCAATTCATTTGCGGCGCGGCGCCGGCGCCTACATCTGCGGCGAAGAGTCGGCCATGATCGAATCGATCGAGGGCAAGCGCGGCATGCCGCGCCTGCGTCCGCCGTATGTGGCGCAAGTGGGCCTGTTCGGCCGGCCTACGCTGGAACACAATTTCGAGTCGCTGCACTGGGTGCGCGAGATCCTCGAGCGCGGCGGCGACTGGTTCGCCAGCCACGGCCGCAATGGCCGCCGTGGCCTGCGCTCGTTCTCGGTCTCGGGCCGCGTGCGCGAACCGGGCGTGAAACTGGCCCCGGCCGGCATCACGATCACGGAGCTGATCGCGGAATACTGCGGCGGCATGCAGGACGGCCATAGTTTTTACGCTTACCTGCCGGGCGGCGCTTCGGGCGGCATCCTGCCGGCGTCGATGGGCGACATCCCGCTCGATTTCGACACGCTGCAGCCCTACGGCTGCTTCATCGGCTCGGCCGCGGTGGTCGTGCTGTCGGATCGCGACAGCGCCAGCGCCGCCGCGCGCAATACGCTCGCGTTCTTCAAGGACGAGTCCTGCGGCCAGTGCACGCCCTGCCGCAACGGCACCGCCAAAGCGCTCGACATCATCAACCAGCCGGTCTGGGACGTTCCGCTGCTGGGCGAACTGTCGCAGGTGATGCGCGACGCGTCGATCTGCGGCCTGGGCCAGGCCGCGCCGAATCCTTTCGACTGCGTCATCAAATACTTTCCGCACGAGCTGGCTCAGTAAAGCTCAATTAGGTGAAACCATGAACGCCATCATCCGCACCGTTTCATTCGAACTCAATGGCCGCACCGTCGAAGCGCTGCCGCACGAGACCCTGATCGACGTCGCAGGCCGCGAGGGCATCGAGATCCCGCGCCTGTGCTACAAGGAGGGCTATGAGGCCGTCGGCAACTGCCGCTCCTGCATGGTCGAGATCGACGGCGAGCGCGTACTCGCGCCATCCTGCTGCCGCCATCCAAGCGCCGGCATGAAGGTCACCACCGACAGCGCGCGCGCCGTGTCCGCGCAAAAGATGGTGCTCGAGCTGCTGCTGTCGGACATGCCGGAAGCCGGGTACACGCGGAAGAACGAAGTCGACCTCTGGGCCGACAAGCTCGGCCTCGGCAAGCCGCGCTTCGCGTCCACCCGCCGCCAGCCGCAGCGTGACGACACCCACGCCGCCATCACCGTCAACCTCGACGCCTGCATCCAGTGCACGCGCTGCGTGCGCGCCTGCCGCGACGAGCAGGTGAACGACGTCATCGGCCTCGCCTTCCGCGGCGAGAACGCGAAAATCGTGTTCGACCAGGACGACCCGATGGGTGCCTCCACCTGCGTGGCCTGCGGCGAATGCGTGCAGGCCTGTCCGACCGGCGCCCTGATGCCGGCGCGCGAGGTGGCGCTGACCGTCCCCGATAAACAGGTCGATTCGGTCTGCCCGTATTGCGGCGTCGGCTGCCAGCTGACCTATAACGTCAAGGACAACAAGATCCTGTACGTGGAAGGGCGCGACGGCCCGGCCAACCAGGGCCGCCTGTGCGTCAAGGGCCGCTACGGCTTCGACTATGCGCACCATCCGCATCGCCTCACGAAGCCGCTGATCCGCCGTGCGGGCGTGCCGAAAACAGGCGACTTCACGATGGACCCGGAGCGCGTGCTCGACGTCTTCCGCGAAGCGAGCTGGGAAGAAGCGCTGGCGCTGGCCGGCGGCACGCTGGCCGCGATCCGCGACACCCACGGCGGCAATGCGCTGGCCGGCTTCGGCTCGGCCAAGGGCAGTAACGAAGAGGCGTATTTGTTCCAGAAGCTGGTACGCACCGGCTTCGGCACGAATAACGTCGACCATTGCACGCGCCTCTGCCACGCCTCCTCGGTCTCGGCCCTGCTGGAAGGGATCGGCTCGGGCGCCGTGTCGAACCCGGTGATGGACGTGACGCGCGCCGAAGTCATCCTCATCATCGGCGCCAACCCGACCGTGAACCATCCGGTCGCGGCCACCTGGATCAAGAACGCCGTACGTACCGGCGCCAAACTGGTCGTGCTCGATCCGCGCCGCTCCGAGCTGGCGCGCCACGCGCACCGCTACCTGCAGTTCAAGCCCGACACCGACGTCGCCCTGCTCAACGCCATGATGCACGTGATCGTCACCGAAAAACTGGTGGACGCCGACTTCATCGCCAGCCGCACCATCGGCTACGCAGAGCTGGAAGCGAACGTGGCCGAGTACAGCCCCGAAGCGATGGCGCCGATCTGCGGCATCGACGCCGAGACCATCCGCTACGTGGCCCGCCTGTACGCCACCTCGAAAGGCTCGATGATCCTGTGGGGCATGGGCGTGTCGCAGCACGTACACGGCACGGATAACGCGCGCTGCCTGATCGCGCTGGCCCTGATGACGGGCCAGATCGGCCGTCCCGGCACCGGCCTGCATCCGCTGCGCGGCCAGAACAACGTGCAGGGCGCGTCCGACGCCGGCCTGATCCCGATGATGCTGCCGGATTACCAGCGCGTCGACAACCCGGAAGCGCGCGCGAAATTCGAAGCCGCCTGGGGCGCCACGCTCGATCCGAAGCCGGGCCTGACGGTGGTCGAGATCATGGACGCGATCGACGCAGGCCAGATCCGCGGCATGTACATCATGGGCGAGAACCCGGCCATGTCCGACCCGGACGCCAACCACGCGCGCGCCGCGCTGGCCGCGCTGGAGCACCTGGTGGTGCAGGACATCTTCCTCACCGAGACGGCCTATCTCGCCGACGTGATCCTGCCTGCCTCCGCCTTCCCGGAAAAGACGGGCACGTTTACGAATACCGACCGCCTGGTCCAGCTGGGCCGGCAAGCCATCGACCCGCCGGGGGAGGCGAAGCAGGACCTGTGGATCATCCAGCAAATGGCGAACCGCCTCGGCCTGCCGTGGAACTACGGCCATGTGTCGGAAGTGTTCGACGAGATGCGCCACACGATGCCGAGCATCGGCGGCATTACCTGGGAGCGCCTGGAGCAGAACGGTGCAGTCGTCTACCCGTGCATGAACGAGGGCGACGCCGGCCAGCCGGTCGTGTTCACCGAACTGTTCCCGCGCGAAGGGGGACGGGCACGCTTCGTCCCGGCCGATATCATCCCGGCCGACGAGCGGCCCGATGCCGACTATCCGATGGTGCTGATCACGGGCCGCCAGCTCGAGCACTGGCACACCGGCAGCATGACCCGGCGCGCCACCGTGCTCGATGCGATCGAGCCGGATCCGGTCGCTCTGGTGCACCCGCTGGATATGGAACGCATGGGCATCACGCCGGGCGCGCCGGTCACGATCGCCTCGCGCCGCGGTGAAGTGGTGCTGTATGCGCGCGCGGACGACAGCTCGCCCGTGGGTGCGATTTTCGTTCCCTTCTGCTACTACGAAGCGGCGATCAACCGGCTGACCAACGCGGCGCTCGACCCGGTCGCGAAGATCCCGGAGTTCAAGTATTGTGCGATCAAGGTGACGGCGGGCGGGGAGGTCGCACACCAGGGGAGCTACGGTGGCGGCCAAATCCTGGCCGGCATGGCACAATTAGCAACATGAATTGTCCCGACCTGCCACGCTACCGCCCGCAACTCTCCGACGCCCGCGCCCACCTCACGCACGAGGTGAGCGCGCTGGACGAACGGGGCCGCGCGTCGACCATCTCGATTCCGGCCGAACGCCCGCTGACGGTGTATGTGGACAAGCGCGAGCTGGTCACCCTGATGACGCTCGGCGGCGCGCCCGAAGCCCTCACCTTGGGCTACCTGCGCAACCAGCGCCTCGTGCGTGCTATCGAGGACGTGGTCTCGGTGCAGGTCGACTGGTCGGTCGATGCGGTGGCGGTCGTCACCCGCAACGGCATCGCCGATGTCGAAGAGCGCACCGCGAAAAAGGTCGTCACCACCGGTTGCGGGCAGGGGTCGGTATTCGGCGGATTAATGGATGAGATCGACACTATTTCCCTGAGCGATACTGCGCGCCTCAGCCAATCCGTCGTGTACCGCATCGTCGACACCATCCGCACCCAGCAATCGATCTATAAACAGGCCGGCTCGGTGCACGGCTGCGCGCTGTTCTCGAACAGCGGCGAGCTGCTGTACTTCGTGGAAGACGTGGGCCGCCACAACGCGGTCGATGCGATCGCCGGCCTGATGTGGCTGGAAGGGATCGATGGCGCCGACAAGGTGTTCTATACCACCGGGCGCCTGACTTCCGAGATGGTCATCAAGGGCGCGCAGATGGGCATTCCCTTCCTGCTGTCGCGTTCGGGCACCACGCAGATGGGGCACATGGTGGCGGAAAAGGTCGGCATGTCGCTGCTGGCGCGCTGCACCGGCAAGCACTTCCTGCTGCTGGCCGGGCAGGAGCGGCTGGTGTTCGAGCCCGAACTGTTCGATCTTCCCGCGGCCACGCAGCGCAGCTGAATGTCCCTGTTCGACGCCACGGCGCACGCCTTCGCGCTGCTGTTTTCGGGCGACGCCGCCCTGTGGCGCATCGTCTGGGTCTCGCTGAAAACGAGCCTCGTCGGCCTGCTGCTGGCGACGCCGCCTGCCGTGCTGCTGGGTTACGCGATCGCCATGCACCGCTTCCCGGGGCGCCGCGTCGCCATCTGGCTGGCCCAGTGCGCCTTGTCCCTGCCGACGGTCCTCATCGGCTTGCTGCTCTACCTGCTGCTGTCGCGCCGCGGTCCGCTCGGGCCGCTGGAGTGGCTGTTCTCGCAGTCGGGCATCATCGCCGGCCAGTTCCTGGTCGGCCTGCCGGTGCTGCTGGCCTTTACGCTGGCGGCGGTGCAGGCGCTCGACGCGCGCTATGCCGAGACGGCGAGGGCGCTGGGCGCCTCGCGCTGGCGGGTCATGGCCACCGTGCTGCACGAGGCGCGCTATGGCGTCATGGCGGCCGTGATCAGCGGCTTCGGACGCGTGATCTCGGAAGTCGGCTGCGCGCTCATGGTGGGCGGGAACATCGAAGGCGAAACGCGGACGATTACCACCGCCATCGCGCTGGAAACGAGCAAGGGCGAGTTTGCCCAGGGGATCGCGCTGGGCATCGTGCTGGTCGCCCTGGCGCTGCTGATGAACGGCGCCCTGATGCTGCTGCAGGGCGAAGCGCATACCGCCGGAGGACGCGCATGACCAATCTGCTGACGGTGCGCGGCCTCAAGAAACGCCACGGCGAGCGCCTGCTGTTCGATATCGATGAACTGAGCCTCGACACGGCCAGTGCCTATGTGCTGACCGGCGCCAACGGCGTGGGTAAAAGCACGCTGCTGCGCGTGCTGGCCGGGCTCGATACCGCGCAGGTGGGAAGCGCCTCCTTCGAGGGCAAGCCCGTCACGCTGCATCCTTACCCGCAGCTGCTGCGCCGTGCGATCGTCTACGTGCACCAGCACCCGATCATGTTTTCGACCAGCGTCGCGCAGAACATCGCCTATGGACTGGCGGCGCGCGGCGAAGCGAAGGCGCGCATCGCGCGCGTCGTCGACGAGGCGATGGAATGGGCGGGCGTGACTTACCTGGCCGGCACCGATCCGGCGCGCCTGTCCGGCGGCGAGAAGCAGCGCGTGGCGCTGGCGCGGGCGCGCGTACTGCAACCGCGCCTGCTGCTGCTCGACGAACCCACCGCGAACCTCGACGGCGCCGCGCGCGAGCAGGTGATCGCGCTGATCCCGACGCTCATCGAACAAGGAACGACGGTGGTCATGGCTTGCCACGACCGCGACTTGATTGGCCTGCCCGGCGTACGCCGCCTCAAGTTGCGCGACGGGCATCTCGAATACCGCACCCATAAAGGAGAACACGATGAAACGCCGTAAGCTACTGGCCGTACTGCTGTGCGCCAGCCTGACTTCGCCCCTCGCGCTGGCGCAGGACGTGCTGCGCCTGTCGACCACGACCAGCACCGAGAACTCGGGCCTGCTGTCCCAGCTGCTGCCGGCCTTCGAGGGCAAAACCGGCATCAAGGTCAAGGTGATCTCGGTCGGCACCGGCAAGGCGCTCGAACTGGGCAAGAACGGCGACGTCGACGTGACGCTGGTGCACGCGCGCCAGCTGGAGGATAAATTCGTCGCCGAGGGCTGGGGCATCGACCGCCGCGACGTGATGTACAACGATTTTATCGTCGTCGGCCCGGAGTCGGATCCAGCGAAGGTGAAGGGCAACCATGACGTCATCGCCGCCTTCGGCAAGATCGCGGCGAGCGGCGCGAAGTTCATCTCGCGCGGCGACAATTCGGGCACCGACGTGATGGAGAAGGGCTACTGGCAGACGGCCGGCACCAGGCCGGCAGGGTCAAACTATGTATCGGCGGGCCTGGGCATGGGCGAAGTCCTGAACATGGCCGCCGAAATGCGTGCCTACACGCTGACCGACCGCGCCACCTACGGCGCGTACAAGGCAAAGACGGGCCTCGCGATCCTGGTCGAGGGCGACAAGCGCATGTTCAATCCGTACGGGATCATCGCCGTCAATCCGGCGAAGCACCCCGGCGTGAACTACAAGGGCGCGACGCAGTTGATCGAGTGGATCACCTCGAAGGAAGGGCAGGCGCGCATCGCCGCCTTCAAGCCGGCCGGCGAGCAGCTGTTTTTCCCCACTGCGAAGTGAGACGGCTGGGGTCAGGTCTGACATTTAGACACGGCCTCAACGATAGCCGGCCGAATAAGGCAGAGGTCGTGTCCGATTGGCAGACCTGACCCCAGTGAGACGGCTGGGGTCAGGTCTGACATTTAGGCACGGCCTCAACGATAGCCGGCCGAATAAGGCAGAGGTCGTGTCCGATTGTCAGACCTGACCCCAGCTCTGCACTTACTTCTGCAAAGCCTTGCGCTTGCGCGACACGGCGCCCGCGGCGAGCAGGGCGATGCCGAACAGGGCGAACGAGCCCGGTTCCGGCACGTCCGTCACCTCGGCCAGCTTGAACTGGCCGTTCGAACCGATGAAGAAATACTCGCGCGCACGGTTGTGGTAGGTGCCGCCCGAGCAGCCCGGCCCCGTGAACCCGGCGAACTGGCAAGCCACCTCGCTCACCAGCCTGCTGGTCGGCGAGCCGAGCGTGTTGGCGTTGGTGAAGGCGAACGACAGGATCGATTCGCTCGACAGGTCGCGGCCCGCGCTATTGAAGAAGTAACCGGCGTCGAGCATGCCGGGGGCTGCCTGGGCAAACACGCTGACCTGGCCATTGCGGGTCGGGTTGCCGCTCGAATCGACCGTGCCACCGCCGCCCTGGAGCACGTTGAACTCGGCGATGACTTCGCCCAGGTTCGCGCCGTAGTAGCCGTTCGTGCTGGCGTACTGGCCGCCGACCGGATTGCGGTAGATGCGGATGGTGCCGCTGGCGAAGCTGAAGTCGCCGCCGAACACGCCCTTGCCGCTTGCCTGGAAAGTTGCGCTGATATTGCCGGTCGGGTAGTTCAGGGGGAAGTAGCGGCCGTTGCTGTCCGCCTGCAGGACGTTGAAGACCGCCGTTTCCTTGAACGAGAAGGCGTTGCCGCCCGTCGAGGTCAGCTGGATGAAGGCGTTGCCGTTGAAGTCCAGGTATTCGTTGACGACCTGGCCGCCGGCGAAGCCGCCGCCGACCGGATTGAAGACCCAATTGTTGAGTACCGGACTCGCGATTGCGGCACCGGTGGTGCCCAGCGCGAGGGCTGCGGCACAGATAAGTTGTTTAACAAATTTCATTATTGCTCTTTCGACAAATTGTCAGTGGGGCGGTGGAACTTTAAGTAAAGCAATCGTCGTGCCTAAAAACAATTTCCTTAAGAATCAATTGCTTATGATCATCAACAGGTCTCGCCGTAAATACATGTAAAGAAAGTCGACACGGCGCATTTCCAGATAGAACGCGAGCTTGTATTTGTGTCTTTTCAAGAGTGCACCGACTGTTCCGTGCGTGCACCAATAGTGCTGCGGGGAAAGCGCACTTGGCGCATTGCTCAACAAAAATGCCAGCTCGGGAGCTGGCATTTGTCGACGTCAAGCCTGCCGGGCGGCGGCCTTACGGTTCCCGTGCCTGCGGTTTCCCCAACAGCACGCCGTCGAATGGCGCCGGACCGTCGCCGATGATGACCTCGCCGTCGTCCCCGATCTCGAAGGACCGGATCTGCCGGCTGTGCTTGCATCCCCTTACCTTGACGACCGAGATCACCGTGTGCAGTTCGGATTGCGACTCGATGTAGCGTTGCATGATGATCGCGTCGACCAGCACCGCGCTGCCGTACTGGCTGAAGCGCAGTTCCTGGTAGCGGTCTTCGAGTTCGCTCGTCATCAGGACGGTCACGCCTTTCGCGCCCAGCACCGTGGTCATGCGGTAGAGCGAATCGCGGAAGTCCTCGCGGTATTCCGGCGCGATCGCCAGTTCGAAGCCGAAGAGCGAATCGAGCACGATACGGGTCGCACCCGTGGCGTCGATCAGGCCGCTGATCTCGTGCAGCGTCTCGTCGACCGAGAGGTCGAGCGCGCGCACGCTCATCATGGCGACCTCGCCGGCGCGCACGAGGGCGTCGAGCTTGTCGTTCATGATCTGGTTCGGCGTACGTTCGAACAGTGCCAGCACGCCTTTCTCGCCGTTGGCGGCGCCGGCGGCCAGGAACTCGGTGGCAAGGATCGTCTTGCCCGAGCCGGTCGGGCCGACCAGCAGGACCGAGTAGCCGACCGGGATGCCGCCGCCGAACATTTCGTCGAGCGTCGGCACGCCGCTCGACAGGCGGCCCAATGGTTGCTTCAGCGGCGCAATGGCGCCGATCGGTTCAGGCGCGGGCAGGATGCGCGGGAAGATTTCGATGCCGCCACTGCCGATGCGAAACGCGTGCAGGCCAGGGCGCTGTTGCCGCCCGCGCATCTTGATGACCTGCAATTTGCGCGCCATCGCGTTGCGCTGCACATACTGGTTCAGCCAGATCAGGCCGTCCGCGACAGTGAAGATCGGGTTCTGGTCGGCCTCGTTGGTCGTGTATTCGCCGATCAGGAAGCTGGTCGCATTCCAGGCCGTCATGTGCGTGACCAGGCGCTGCACGAAGGTTTGCAGGGCCGCGACTTCCTGCTGGTCGCCGCGCGCGCCCTGGACGAAGGAGCGGAAGGAATCGATGAACACCAGGCTCGGCGCACGCATGCGCACTTCTTCCAGGATCTGGGCCAGCACGGCGTCGTAATTGCCTTCCTCGACCTGGGCCGCCAGGTTGACGAAGTTGACGGCGTCCCCGACCTTGTCGAAGTCGAAGAAGGAAAATTGCTGTTGGTAGCGCAGCATTTTCACGGGCGGCTCGCCCATGGCCGTGAAGAACAGGGCGCGCCGCTCGGGCGTGGCCAGCGCGAACATGATTTGCTGCGCGAACGTGGTCTTGCCGCTGCCGGGGGCGCCCCCGATGATGTTGAACGACAAGTCGGGCAAGCCGCCACCGAGGATGGTATCGAGTCCGGGAACACCTGTTTCCAGCAGGCGCAGCGCAAGTTTGTCGGTCATGCCTGATACTCCTGAATATTCTTGGTGAATTCGTCATGCGGAAATGCTGCGTGCAGGAAGCGCGTGACCAGCCCTGCACCAATCAGGTCGGCAAGAGCGATGGTATAGGTTGCCAGCAAGGCGTTGTTGACTACGACAATCTCGTCAGGGGAGCGGGTTTCCAGGCCGCGTTCGAACTCTTCGAACATCGGGCGCATCACACCCACCGTCGTTTGCGGCAGCCAGGGAAAGGCGGACGCGTGCGCGGCCAGGCTGCGCGCAAACAGCAGCTCCGTACTGAGCGGGCCAAGCAGGGGGGCGAACTTCTTGAACAACGCGCGCCACACCACGATTGCATCCGTAGCAGTTCCTGGACTACCGCCGGGAGTCAATCGTCCTGTCATTGTTGCGAACAGCTCGGTCGGTATTGGCATGGCGTTCAGGCAACAGCAACATGGCCCGTCGATGACGCTTGCGCCACGCCACGGCCGTGTGAATGGATGTGCTCAACACATCGTTCTATCCGATTGCCGGGAGGCTGGACGAGTCCGCAGGGCGGGGCGCGATCGGGATGCTCAGCACCACTTCGGTACCGTGGGCACGCGCTCCCTTCACGGCCAGTGTGCCGCCATGCCCGGCCACGCGTTCCTGCAGGTCGAGCAGGCCGAAGCTGTTCGCCTTGCGCGGCGCCGCGGGATCGAAGCCGATGCCGTTGTCGACGATGCGCATCGCCAGCCTGCCGTGCGCGGCCTCGAGCCGCACATTGACCCGGCTCGCCAGCGAATGGCGAAACACGTTGTTCAGGCACTCCTGCAGCGCCCGGTAGAGGGTGAGGATTTCTTCTTCCCCGATGACGAGCTCGTCGATGCCGGGACTGCCGCCCAGCTCGCACGCGATGCCGCTGGCGCGCGTGAACTTGCGCAGCTCCATCTCGACGGTGGCCGTCAAGCCGAGTTCCAGCCCCGACGGGCGCAGCTCGCCCAGCAGTTGCTTGACCGAGCGCAGCGTGACGTCGACGTTGTCGAGCGCGGCGCCGATGCGGTCGCGCAGGCGGTAGTGCCGGCTGGTGGTGTCCTGGCGCATCATGACGATGTCGATGCGCAGCGCCAGCAAGTTCTGGCCGAGCGTATCGTGCAGCTCGCGCGAAATGCGCTTGCGTTCGTCTTCGCGGGTCGCCAGCTGGTGCGCCAGCAACTCGTGCAGTTTTTGTTCGGAGGTGCGCAGGGCCACTTCGGCCCGTTCGCAGGCGAAGATCTTTTCCACGAGCGCCTGGTTGACCAGCATCTGGTCCTGCGTCAGGCGCAACATCGCCGCCTCGTAGTCGAGGTCGACGCCGTCCGGCCCCAGGTCGCCGTGTCCGTCGGGCTGGTTTGTCTGGCGCTGGCCCTGCGCCTCGCTCTTCTGGCCGGATGGGTCTGTACGCATATCGAAAGCCAGGTGATTCGATACAAGGACTGCTGTGACGTAAAACCGGAATGCAGAATCGCTACCTGCCCCAGACGCTAGGGATTTTCGATGGACAAGTCAAGAAGAAGCGGCAGGGCGGCAGCCGATCGCGCAATTTGTTGGGACGAATCGGTAAGACGGGATGCGTTTTCCATGATGGTTCGAGCGCGAGGCCGCGGATTGGTTCGGCCTTGTTCCTCGCACTCCTACATCAGGATGACGTCGTACTGCTCCTGGTGGTATCCCTTTTCGACCTGCAGCGAGATCTTCTTGCCGATGAAGTCGCCCAGCATCGCCAGGTGCTGCGATTCTTCTTCCAGGAACAAATCGACCACTTCCTGCGAGGCGAGGATACGGAATTCGCGCGGGTTGAACTGCTTGGCTTCGCGCAGCAGTTCGCGCAGGATCTCGTAGCAGATCGTGCGCGAGGTTTTCACTTGCCCCTTGCCGGCGCAGGCCGGGCAGGGTTCGCACAGGATGTGGGCGAGCGACTCGCGCGTGCGCTTCCTCGTCATCTCGACCAGGCCGAGCGCCGAGAAGCCGCTGACGGATACCTTGGTGCGGTCGCGTCCCAGCGTCTTCTTGAGCTCGGAGAGCACCTGGTTGCGGTGCTCGTTGTTCTCCATGTCGATGAAGTCGAGGATGATGATGCCGCCCAGGTTACGCAGGCGCAGCTGGCGCGCGATGGCATGCGCTGCTTCCAGGTTGGTCTTGAAGATCGTATCGGCGAAATTGCGCCCGCCGACATAACCACCCGTGTTGACGTCGATCGTCGTCATCGCTTCGGTCTGGTCGACGATCAGGTAGCCGCCGCTTTTCAGGTCGACGCGCCGGCCCAGCGCGCGCAGGATTTCCTCTTCCACGCCATACAGGTCGAACAGCGGACGCTCGCCGGTGTAGTGCTGCAGGCGCGCCAGCACGCTCGGCGTATAGACCTTGGCGAACTCGGCCAGCATGGCGTGGTTTTCGCGCGAATCGACCTGGATCGTCGCCGTCTCGTCGTGCACGAAGTCGCGCAGCACGCGCTGGGCCAGGTTCAGGTCTTGATATAACAGGCTCGTGGCGGGACGTGTGCGCGCGCCGTTCTGGATCGCGGCCCAGGTCTTGCGCAGGTAATCGATGTCGGCGGCAAGATCGGTATCGGAGGCTTCCTCGGCCTGGGTGCGGACGATGTAGCCGCCCTTTTCTTCGCTTGGGAGCAGGCCCGCCATGCGCGTGCGCAGCAGTTCGCGGTCCGCTTCCTTCTCGATCTTTTGCGAGATGCCGATATGGTTATCCTGCGGCAGGTAGACCAGCATGCGCCCGGCAATCGAGATTTGCGTCGACAGGCGCGCGCCCTTGGTCCCGATCGGGTCCTTGATTACCTGCACCGTCAGCACCTGGCCGTCGAACAGCAGCTTTTCGATGGCCGTGGGCGGCGTGTTCGAATTGTCGTGCGGGCGCGCTTCCCAGATATCGGCGACATGCAGGAAAGCCGCACGCTCCAGGCCGATGTCGATGAAGGCCGACTGCATCCCCGGCAGCACGCGCACGACCTTGCCCGAATACACATTGCCGGCCAGGCCGCGGGTCAGCGTGCGCTCGATGTGCAACTCCTGCACCGCGCCCTGCAGGACCAGCGCCACGCGCGTTTCCTGCGGGGTGATATTGATGAGGATGTCTTCGTTCATGAGCGCTGCGCCGGGGAGATATTGTTCAGAGTGCCATGATACACGCTGGGTGGTGGCGCGTGGAGCAGCCGCTGCATGCCAGCCGCCCGCGACCGTGGGCAGGTGGTGCGCACGGCCGGATGCTCAGCGGTACTGGATGGCGCCTGGCCTGCCGGGCGCGATCGCCGGCAGGCAGGGCAGGTCGCCCGGCACGATGCTCAGCTGAACTCTGGCTGGGCGGCCATGTCCGGCTGCGTTTGCGCGTCGATGCGGAACTCGACCTTCGCGCCGGCCCCGGCAATATGGCCGAGCAGGGTGGAGATGAGCATGGCCAGGCCCGACATTTCGAGGCCTTCTTCAATGGTGGTCAGCACGCTGTACATCAGGTTCTGGCCGTATGCCGCCGCGTACTTCCCATCGATCATTTCCATGACCAGGGCGCCGCCGAGGTACATGCCGCCCGCGAACACCAGCCGGTTGCGCGTCGTTGCCGGAAGCCGGAACAGGAATTTGAAGAAGAACAGTATCAATGCACAGACGCCTGCAATGCCCGGCACCACCCATCCGAAGTAAAAGAAGCCCAGGTTGGCATTGCCCATGAGTTTGCGCATCGGCACAATCAGTTGTTCATGGACCTGGAAGGACTCGTCATAACCGAGGAACACAAAGCCGGCGGCCAGTGCAAACCAGTAACGGCTATCGTTCCGGTTATCGTTCGCGCCGCGCTGCTTGCTCGCCAGGCCAATGACGACCAACAACATGGCGCCGGTCGCGGCCAGCAGGACGGTGAAGAAGGTCGGGATGTTGCGCTCGCCATCCACATTGAGCAGCTGGACCAGGCCGTAGACAGAATCGTGTCCGAACTGATAACGGGAAAGCTGCCCGAGCAGGCTTGCGGCGAGGAGCAGAGCGATCGCGGTCGCCAGAGCCTGTGCGACCGACTGCCGCTTAATCGCTATCTGGTAGTTTGACATTGTGGCCCCCAATGTTGCGGTCATCGCTCTACCGAAAAAGTCGGCAAAAGAATCGGCTCATCACTTGGCGACGAGGTTTATGAGCGTTTTGTGACAGGGAGCATACGAAAATGCCAACTGCGCACGATAGCAATTGTTAATAGAATGAATTTTCTTTTTTGCAATTGACACTTCGGCGCAACAGCCCTTGCGGGTGAGCAGCAGCGCGGCTGGCGATGGGGAACAGATGGGCCGTACGCCAGCTCAGGCTGGCGTATTTGCTGGCAGCGCGGCAGAAGGCCGGGCTGGAAAATGATTGCAGCGCCAGCAAGAAAGCGCTGGCGGCGCGATGGTCAAATGCAGACGCCGGCCTTGCGCAGCAGTCCTGCCGTTTCGAACAGGGGCAAGCCCATGATGCCCGAATGGCTGCCCTCGATATGCTCGACGAACAGCGCGGCCAGGCCCTGGATGCCGTAGGCACCTGCCTTGTCATAGGGTTCGGGCGTGGCGCAATAGGCGCGGATGGCCTGGGGCGTCAGTTTGGCGAAGCGCACGTTCGACACCTGCGTGACGTGCTCGGCCATGTCGGTGAAGTGCACGGCCACCGTCGTGAGGACCTGGTGGGTGCGGCCCGACAGGCGTTCGAGCATCGCTGCCGCTTCCGCCGGGTCGGCCGGTTTGCCGAGGATCTCGTCGTCGAGCGTCACGGTCGTGTCGGCCGTGAGCACCGGGCGCAACGGCTGGCGGCGCTGCTGCAACACCTTCCAGGCGAAGGCGCCCTTCTCGAGCGCGACGCGCACCACGTACTCGTGCGCCGGCTCGCCGGGGCGCACTTCTTCGGTGACGTCGGCGCCGCGCGCAGGGTCGCTGCGCAGCATCAGCAAATCGAAGTCCACGCCGACCTGGCGCAGCAGTTCGCGCCGCCGCGGGCTTTTCGAGGCGAGGTAGATTTTTTTGTCGAGCACTTTCATGGGACGGATGCCGTCAGACGCGGTGGTACGGATGGTTCTGGGTAATCGACCAGGCGCGGTAGAGCTGTTCGGCCAGCATCACGCGCACCACACCGTGCGGCAAGGTCATGCTGGAAATGCGGATCAGGCCTTCGGCGCGCGCCTTGAGTTCCGGATCGAGGCCGTCGGCGCCGCCGATGAGGAAGGCGGTGTCGCGGCCGTCCTGCTGCCAGCCCAACAATTGCTGGGACAGGCCGACACTGGTCAGGTCCTTGCCGCGCTCGTCGAGGGCGATGATGCGCACGCCCTTCGGCAGCGCCGCTTCAATACGCTCGCGTTCGAGCGCCATCGCCGTGGCCGCCGTCTTGCTGCCGGACCGTTCGACCGGCTTGATTTCCTTGAGCACGATGCGCAGCTCGGGCGGCATGCGCTTCGTGTACTCGCCGAAACCGGTTTCAATCCAGGCTGGCATTTTATGGCCCACCGCGGCGATGATCAGTTGCATTGAAGCTGACTTCTAAAAATTACTCGGCAGCCTTCTTGGCGACGCGCTTGATGACGCGCTTCACCGGTGCAGCCTCGGCTGCCGCTGCGGCCGGTGCTGCGACCTTGCGCTTCGGCGGCTTGGCCTTGGTCGCTTCGACGGCGGCGATCTCGGTCTTGCTTGGGCCGACCGTAATGGTCTTGCCGACGGCTTTCGACACTTTGGCGGCAGGCTTCTTCGCCGCCGGCTTGGTGGCCGAGGTTTTCAGGGTTGTTGCGCGCTTGGCGGCCGGTTTGCGCTCGTTGACTGGCTTGACTTCCGGCGCATCCTGGTTTGCGGCCAGGTGCTTCGACTTGAGCTTCGGCTCGGCTGCTTCCGCCGCTTCCGTGGTCGACTTGCGCTTGGCGGCGCCCAGCTTGACCGGCTTTTCGCCCCAGATTTCCTCGAGGCGGTAGTACTGGCGAATGGCCGGCTGCATGATGTGGACGATCATGTCGCCGAGGTCGACCAGCACCCATTCACCGGTGTCCTCGCCTTCCATGCCGATGACGTCGCCGCCGGCCGATTTGACCTTGTCGCGCACCGAGGCGGCGAGCGCCTTGGTCTGGCGGTTCGACGTACCCGAAACGACCGCAATCCGGTCGAACAGGCTGGTCAGCCCGGTCGTATCGAACAGCATGATCTCCTGGCCCTTGACATCCTCGAGGGCGTCGACGACGACCGTTTGCAGTTTTTTGATATCCATTAGTTCTTGTATAAATGATGTTGTTGAATATAGTCTAGCACTACCGGCGGGACGAGCGAGTTCACTTCTTTCGCGTCCGTGCCCGGTACATGACCTTCGCGTAGTGCCGCGCGCACCTGGGTGGCCGAGATGTCGACCGCCAGTGTGTGCGCCAGGCACACCAGGCCCGCGGGCGTGGTGCGCACCTGTCCTGGCGACGCCAGACGCGGCGCCAATTCTTGCGCCACCGCGGGCGGCAGCGCTTCCTGTTCCAGCGTATAACCCGGGCGCGCCGCCACCCCGATGTTGGCCAGCGCAAACAGCGATTGCCAGTCGCGCCAGCTGTCGAGGTTTTGCAACTGGTCGGCGCCCATCAGGAACACGATCGATGCTTCGGGACCGAGTTCCTCGCGCAGGCCGCGCAGCGTCTCGACCGTGTAGGTCGCGTTGCCGCGTTCGATTTCGCGGCGGTCGATGATGACTGGCAAGCCGCTGTCGCCGAGTTCGCGGAAGGCCAGTTCCAGCATCGCGACACGCGCCTCGTCGCTCACTTGCAGCGACGATTTCTGCCACGGTTTGGCCGGCAGCACGTGCAGTGCATCGGGATGCAGCAGATCGCAAAATAGCCGCGCCAGCGCGAGGTGGCCGTGGTGGACCGGATCGAAACTGCCCCCGAGCAGGGCGATGCATTGGCTCACGAAGCGAGCCAGTCGCGGTGCGGCAGGAAGTCGGCATACAGCGCCGCTTCTGGGCTGCCCGCTTCCGGGTGCCAGTCGTAGCGCCATTTCACGATCGGCGGCAGCGACATCAAAATCGCTTCCGTCCGTCCGCCCGATTGCAGGCCGAAATGGGTGCCGCGGTCCCACACCAGGTTGAACTCGACATAGCGGCCGCGCCGGTAAGCCTGGAAATCGCGCTCGCGTTCGCCGTAAGGGGTGTCCTTGCGGCGTTGAAGGATCGGCAAATAGGCATCGAGGAAACCGTCGCCGACGCTCTTCACCATGGCGAAGGCTTCGTCGAAGGGCAGCTCGTTGAAGTCGTCGAAGAAGATGCCGCCGACGCCGCGTGCTTCCTTGCGGTGTTTAATATAAAAATACTCGTCGCACCACTTCTTGAAGCGTGGGTGCAGGCCGTCGCCCCAGGGCGCCAGCGCATCGTGGCAGACGCGGTGGAAGTGTCGCGCGTCATCGGCGTTGCCGTAATACGGCGTCAGGTCCATGCCGCCGCCGAACCACCATACGGGTTCCTGTCCCTCGGCGGTCGCTTCGAAAAAGCGCACGTTCATGTGGACCGTCGGCGCGTACGGATTACGCGGGTGCAGCACCAGCGACACGCCCATCGCTTCCCAGGCGCGGCCGGCCAGTTCGGGACGGGCCGCGGCGGCCGATGGCGGCAGGTTGGCGCCGGTCACGTGGGAAAAATTTACGCCGCCGCGTTCGAGGACATTGCCTTCCTCGATCAGGCGCGAGATGCCGCCGCCACCTTCCGGGCGTTCCCAGCTGTCGCGCAGGAAAGGCTTGCCATCCACGTCTTCCAGGCCGGCGACGATGCGTGCTTGCAGGTCGAGCAGCCAGGCTTTGATCGCGGAAGGGGAGGGTGTGGACATGAGGGGCGGGAACGCTGACGGAAAAATAAGAGGGGGATTGTACACTGCGGCGAGGGGCGGCGGTGAAAGCCAGGGTGATGGTCTCTGCCGTGGGTGATCGGAGGGTGTAAACGCGTGGAGTCAGGACTCCACCCTACGATCATCGCTAAACGTAGGGTGGAGGGGGGCGCCAAGCCTCCTGGCTCCACGCGGTACCACGGTTCCGCACTCGATATACGGTTGACGTGCTGGCGCTTACTTAATCCCGCGCCATCCGATATCGCGCCGGAACTGCGCGCCATCGAAGTGGATTTGATCCACAGCCTCATACGCCTGCTTCTGCGCCATCTTGACGCTGTCGCCAAGACCGACGACGCACAGCACGCGTCCGCCGTTCGTCTGCAGCGTGCCGCCGACGATGGTGGTGCCGGCGTGGAAGGTGACGCATTCCGGTGTCTCGGCCGGGATGCCTTCGATGATGTCGCCCTTGCGCGGGCTGTCCGGGTAGCCGCCGGCGGCCATCACCACGCCCACTGCCGTGCGCCGGTCCCATTCGAGTTCGACGGCGTCGAGCGTGCCGTTGCAGGCGTGTTCGAGCACCGTCAGGTAGTCGCTTTTCAGGCGCGCCATGATCGGCTGGGTTTCCGGGTCGCCCATGCGGCAATTGAATTCCAGCGTGCGCGGATTGCCCTCGGCATCGATCATCAGGCCGGCGTACAGGAAGCCGGTGAACACGATGCCGTCCTTGGCCATGCCCTGGATGGTCGGGTTGATGATCTCGCGCATCACGCGCGCATGCATTGCCGGGGTCACGATCGGCGCAGGGGAGTAGGCGCCCATGCCGCCCGTGTTCGGGCCTTCGTCGTGGTCTTTCAGGCGCTTGTGGTCTTGCGAGGTGGCCATCGGCAGGATGTTCTTGCCGTCGCACATGACGATGAAGCTGGCCTCTTCGCCGGCCAGGAATTCCTCGATCACGATGCGCGCGCCGGCGTCGCCAAAGGCGTTATCGGACAGCATGTGGTCGACCGCAGAATGGGCTTCATCGAGCGACATGGCGACCACGACACCCTTGCCGGCCGCCAGGCCGTCGGCCTTGATGACGATCGGCGCACCGTTGGCGTCGACATAGGCATGCGCCGCAGCCGCATCGGAAAAACTCTGATACTTCGCGGTCGGGATGCCGTGGCGCTCCATGAAGGCCTTGGCGAAGTCTTTCGAGCTTTCCAGCTGCGCCGCTTCGCGCGTCGGCCCGAAGATTTTCAGGCCGCGTGCGCGGAACAGGTTGACGATGCCCGCGGCCAGCGGTGCTTCCGGGCCGACCAGGGTGAGTGCAATGTGTTCGGCGACGACGAAATCGGCCAACTGCGCCGGGTCCGTGATGTCGACGTTCACCAGGCGCGCATCGCGCGCGGTGCCGCCATTGCCCGGCGCGACATACACCATCTGCACGCGCTCGGATTGGGCCAGTTTCCAGGCCAGGGCATGTTCACGGCCGCCAGAGCCGACTACCAAAATCTTCATGGGACGCTCGCGCTTATTTATGCTTATTCATCGCCGATGACGGCGTTGGTATAGATTTCCTGCACGTCGTCCAGGTTTTCCAGCGCGTCGAGCAGCTTTTGCATCTTGATCGCATCTTCGCCGGTGAACTCGGTCTCGGTGGCAGGCTTCATGATGACTTCGGCCACTTCGGCCTTGAAGCCGGCCTTTTCCAGTGCATCCTTGACGTTGGAGAAGGCGAACGGGTCGCACAGCACTTCGAAGCCGCCTTCCTCGTCCTGCACCACGTCTTCGGCGCCGGCTTCCAGCGCCGCTTCCATCAGCTTGTCTTCATCCACGCCAGGCGCGAACAGGAACTGGCCGGTGTGCTTGAACATGAAGGCGACCGAACCCTCGGTGCCCATGTTGCCGCCGAATTTGCTGAAGGCATGGCGCACTTCGGCCACGGTGCGGACGCGGTTGTCGGTCATGCAGTCGACGATGATCGCCGCGCCGCCGATACCATAGCCTTCGTAGCGGATTTCTTCGTAGTTCACGCCTTCCAGGCTGCCGGAGCCGCGCTGGATCGCGCGCGTGACGTTATCCTTCGGCATGTTGGCATCGGCTGCCTTGTCGACCGCCAGGCGCAGGCGCGGGTTGGCGTCGATGTCGCCGCCGCCCATGCGCGCGGCGACCGTGATTTCCTTGATCAGGCGGGTCCAGATCTTGCCGCGCTTGGCATCAGTCGCGGCTTTCTTGTGCTTGATATTGGCCCATTTGCTGTGTCCAGCCATGTCGAGAATTCCTTAGACGGTATGCAAGAATGGCCGACATTCTAACATGGGCCCCGTCCGCAAAAAGCCCCTCATCGCCATTATGGAAACAGCAAGAGTGTGCCCCACGCAACGAGCGCCAGGCCGCTGATACAGGCGACGACCGGACCGCCCGGCAGCAGCTTTTCGCTCAGTAGCAGCCCGGCCAGGGCGAGCAGGGCGCCCAGGTTGGTCACGCCGGCGGCAAACAGCAGCAGCATCTGCAGCCAGCAGCAGCCCACGCAGTTCAGTCCGTGCGTGCAGCCCATGCGCAGCGCGCCTCCCAGCCCGGGGCGCCAGCAGATCACCACGAAGGACAGCGGCGCCCGGCAGTGCTGCAGGCAGGCATGCTTGGCCGGCGTCCACTGGTAAATCCCGGCCGCGACCAGCACCAGGCCGCAGGCACTCGGGTTGACGATGGCCATGGCGGTATCGAGGGCGCCGGCATCGTGCAGCGCCCATTGCGCGAGGGTGGCGAGGGCGCCGAAGCCGCTCCAGACGGCCAGGTAGCCGGCGACGAAGAACAGCGTCCCCACATTCAGGAAACTCACGGACTGCGCCAGCCGGTTGATGTGTGCGAACAGCAGGACCGCCGGGGTGGCGGCCGGCAGGGTGATTGCGGAGAGCATCGCGCCCCACATCGCCAGCACCAGCAGCAGTTCGGACGCGCGGTAGGGCGGCGGCGCCGAGGCAAGCGGTCCGCCCGGCAGCGGGCCGACCCCCAGGGAGATCGGATCGAGCGTTGCGATGCGCAAGGCCCTGAACACCAGGCAGGCCCAGCAGATTGCCACCAGCATCGCCAGGCAGGCGATGACCAGCGGCCGCTCGCGGCCGGGCTGGGTGTCGATGCGGATCAGGGCGGTCATCCGGATGCTCCCTGACCGGACGACATCGCGGATGGGCATGGACGAAGCGCCGGATGGCCGGTCGGCGGCTTCATGCTCCAGTTCGGCATTGTCTCTCCTCATCATGTGTGAATGCAGAGGTTGGACTGCGGAGCCGGCCTTGCGTTCAAGGCCCCTGCCGAGCTCGATTTTGTGCTTGGCCGTACAATCGTTGGATGACCCAGCCTGAACCTGCCATCACTGCAACCTCCATGCCACGTCCTGTCTTCGTTGCCGGCCTGGCAATCGCCATCAGTGGCGCCGTTTTGTTTTCCACGAAAGCCGTAGTCGCCAAACTTCTATACCGATACCACATCGATGCGGTGACATTGATCGCGTTCAGAATGCTGTTCTCACTTCCAGTGTTTGCCGCTGTCGCGCTGTGGAAGATGCGCACCGAGGCGCCGCTCAGCCCGGCCGACCGCTGGCGCATCACCGGGCTCGGCCTGGTGGGCTATTACCTGTCGAGCTATCTCGATTTCCTCGGCCTGCAATACATTTCGGTCGGCCTCGAGCGGCTGATCCTGTTCCTGACGCCGACCTTCGTGCTGGTGATCACCGCCACCTTCTTCAAGCGCCGCATCGGGGCGGCGCAGTGGGGGGCGCTCGGGCTCTCGTATTGCGGCATCGTGCTGGTCTTCATGCACGACCTGGCCGGCGGGCAGGCCGCCAGCACGGCGCTCGGCGCGCTGTTCGTGTTCGGCTCGGCCCTCAGCTACGCCTTTTATTTGCTCGGTTCGGGCGAGATGGTGCGCCGCATCGGCTCGCTGCGCCTGGTGGCCTACGCGATGTGCGTCTCGAGCGTGGCCTGCCTGGCGCAGTTCTTCATCCTGCGGCCGGTCGAGTTGCTGGTGCAGCCCCTGCAGGTGTACGGCCTCTCGCTCGTGAACGGGGTTTTCTGTACTATCGTCCCGGTGTTCATGACGATGGTCGCGGTCCAGCGCATCGGCGCGGCCACCGCATCCCAGGCCGGCATGATCGGCCCGGTGTCGACGTTGTTCCTCGGCTATCTCGTGCTCGGCGAGCCGATCACGGCGGTGCAGCTGGCCGGTACCGGCCTGGTGGTGTCGGGCATTTTCATGCTGTCTTTGAAAAAATAGAAAGAGACGAAAAGAATGAAACCACGCATCGCCCTGATTGCCCACGACAAGAAAAAAGACGACATGATCGTGCTCGCCGGCGAGTACCGGGAGTTCCTGTCCGGCTGCACCCTGACCGCCACCGGCACCACGGGTTCGCGCCTGATCAACGAGCTCGGCCTGGTGGTCGACTGCAAGCATTCCGGCCCTTTCGGCGGCGACCTGCAGATCGGCGCCCAGCTCGTCATGGGCGAGATCGACTGCGTGATTTTCCTGCGCGACCCGATGACGCCGCAGCCGCACGAACCCGATATCAACGCACTGGTGCGCGCCTGCGACGTCCACGACGTCGCCTGCGCGACCAATGTATCCACGGCCCATCTCGTGCTGGGCCAACTCATGATGACCAACGATAGGGAGAAACAGGCATGATGGCCAAGGCAATCCGCATGACCCGCACCGGCGGGCCCGAAGTACTGGAATACGTCGACGTCGAGGTGGGCGACCCGGGACCGGGCGAAGCGCGCGTGCGCCAGCATGCGATCGGCCTGAATTTCATCGACGTGTATTTCCGTACCGGGCTGTACCCGATGCCGCTGCCCTCCGGACTGGGCCAGGAAGGCGCGGGCGTGGTCGAGGCCGTGGGCGAGGGCGTCACGCACGTCAGGCCGGGCGACCGCGTCGCCTATGCGGGGCGCCCGAACGGCGCCTACAGCGAACTGCGCATCATGCAGGCCGACATCCTGGTGCGGCTGCCGGACGCGATCGATTTCGAGACGGGCGCAGCCATGATGCTGCAGGGCCTGACGGTCCAGTACCTGTTCAACGGCACCTACCCCGTCAAGCCGGGCCAGACCATCCTGTTCCACGCGGCGGCCGGCGGCGTCGGCCTGATCGCCTGCCAATGGGCGCGCGCACTCGGCGTGAACCTCATCGGCACGGTCGGGTCGAAGGAAAAGGCGGAGCTGGCGGAGGCGGCAGGCGCCGCGCACGTGATCAACTACAACGACGAGGACATCGTGGCGCGCGTGCGCGAGATCACGAACGGAGAGAAAGTGCCGGTCGTCTACGACTCGGTCGGCAAGGACACGTTTATCCGCTCGCTCGACTGCCTGCAGCCGCGCGGCCTGATGGTCAGCTTCGGTAATTCTTCCGGCGCGGTGCCGCCGTTCTCGATGAGCGAGCTGGCCTCGCGCGGTTCGCTGTACCTCACGCGGCCCTCGCTGGCGGCCTATACCGCCACCCGACCCGAGCTCGAGGCGCGCGCGGCCGACCTGTTCGGCATGGTGGAAAGCGGCAAAGTCAACATCGACATCCGCCAGCGCTTCCCGCTGGCCGACGCCGCCCAGGCCCACATCGCGCTCGAAGCGCGCCGCACGACCGGCTCGACGATCCTGCTGCCATGAGGGAGTTCAGCGACGATAACGAGCCTCAGGAGCCGGACACCGTCGGCGCGCCGAAGTTCGGGCGCTTGCTGATCGTGCTGGTGCTGGCGGTGTTGCTGATCGTGGTGATTACCTTTGCGTCGCAGGCGTATTTTTCGTGATGGCGAAATCGATGCCGTAACCGTTGGGTGGGCAAGTATCCCGGCATAAAAAAAGCCGGAACGCGAACGTTCCGGCTTTCATTATCGCTACCGGCCCCGTCGGCCGACAATCTTACCCACCCTTGCGCTGCAACTCCACCCGCCGCGCGACGCCGCTCGGTCCCGGGAAGCCCGCGAACGCGCTTTGCACCAGCGCCGGCATCACGACCGGAGTCGACAGCTCGCCGCTCATGTTGTGCACCGTGACGTCGAACAGTCGCTTGTCGCCCGCATCCTTGATCGACACCTGCAGCTCGCGCCGGTACTGGTGCTCGATCGACACGTCATAGGCGGGGAAGGGGCTCCAGAACGGATCGTAGAACGGGTGGTAGCGGCGCACGTAGCGGCCGCGCGGTCCAAAGCGATAATACGGGTAGTCGTAAAACAAGGGCACCGCCGGCTGGGCGACGCGCACCGGCACGTCCGTGGTCGTGAAGCGCATCGCCACCTTCAGCGCGGCCGCGCCGGTATTCGCCTCGCGGAAACCAAGCTGCGCCAATTGCCCGCGCACCAGGTTCTGGTAGCTCTGGTATTCGAGCGTATTATCGAAGGTCGGCGGTGCTTCGAAGACATAGCTCTTGTCCTCGACCTGGGCCGGCCACTGGTGGAAGGTCGTGACATCCGAACGGATGGTGGTGGCACATCCGCCGAGCAGCAGCGCGGTCAGCGCGACGGTTACTGCGATCAAGCGTTTCATTGGTTCTCTCCATTTTTTAGACGGTCTTTGCCGACTGTTAGCCTGCGCTTTTCCCTATATTCTCGCAGATAAATTTACACATGGTTACCGACGCCACATGAGGACACATTCGGCCCCCACGAAATCGCGCGTGCCCAATGAAACCTTGTTGGTAAAATAAGAGCTTCTTCGACTGTATTCTTCGGACATCCCATGCGCACCGATACGCCCCAGACGATTTACCGGAAAGACTACACCCCGCCCAGCTATCTCGTGGATACCGTCGAACTCGGTTTCGACCTCGACCCCGCGCGTACCATCGTCGCCAACCGGATGACGATGCGGCGCAACCCCGACAGCGCCCAGCGCGAAATCGAGCTCTACGGCGAAAACCTGGAACTGGTGGCGCTGCGCATGAACGGCAAGACCCTGGGCAACAAGGATTACCGGGTCGAGGGCAGCCTGCTGACGATTCCGAATACCCCCGAGGAAGTCACGCTCGAGATCGAGACGATCTGCGTGCCGGAACAGAACACCACGCTGAGCGGCCTGTACACCTCGAACGGCAGTTTCTACACGCAATGCGAAGCCGAGGGTTTCCGCGCAATCACGTATTTCCCGGACCGCCCGGACGTGATGGCCGTGTTTACGGTCATGCTGCGCGCCGACAAGGACAAATACCCGGTGCTGCTGTCGAACGGTAACCTGGTCGAAGAAGGCGATCTTGGCGACGGCCGCCACTACGCCAAATGGGAAGACCCGTTCAAGAAACCGTCGTATCTGTTCGCGCTGGTCGCCGCCCGCCTGGTCTGCCAGGAAGAAACGTTCCGCTTGAAGGATGGTCGCGATGCCCTGCTGCAGGTCTGGGTCGAAGAGAGCAACCTCGACAAGACCGATTACGCGATGCAGTCGCTCAAAAACAGCATCCGCTGGGACGAAGAGCGCTGGGACCTCGAACTCGACCTGGACCGCTTCATGATCGTCGCCGTCGGCGACTTCAACATGGGCGCGATGGAAAACAAGGGCCTGAACATTTTCAACACGAAGTTCGTGCTGGCCAATCCGCGGGTCGCCACCGACATCGACTTCCAGGGCATCGAAGCGGTCGTCGGGCACGAATACTTCCACAACTGGACCGGCAACCGCGTCACCTGCCGCGACTGGTTCCAGCTGTCGCTGAAGGAAGGTTTAACGGTATTTCGCGACCAGGAATTCTCGGCCGACATGATCGGTACCGAGAGCGGGCGCGCCGTCGGCCGCATCGACCAGGTGCGCACCTTGCGCCAGGCGCAGTTTCCGGAAGACGCCGGCCCGATGGCGCACCCGGTGCGTCCCGACTCCTTTGTCGAGATCAATAATTTTTATACGGTCACCGTCTACGAAAAGGGCGCCGAAGTCGTGCGCATGTACCAGACCCTGCTGGGCCGCGAAGGTTTCCGGAAGGGCATGGACCTGTATTTCGAGCGCCATGACGGCCAGGCCGTCACCTGCGACGATTTCCGCCGCGCCATGGCTGACGCGAATGACCGCGATCTGACCCGGTTCGAGCGCTGGTACAGCCAGGCCGGCACGCCGGTCGTGCGCGCCGAGACCCGCTACGACGAGATCGAAAAGACCTACACGATCACGATGTTCCAGTCCTGCCCGGCATCGCCTGGCCAGGCCAGCAAGTTCCCCTTCCACATCCCGGTTGCCGTCGGCCTGCTGGGTGCGGACGGGCGCGACATGCCGCTGACCATCAACGGCAAGGACGCCGGCACCACCGCCGTGCTGGAATTGACCGAGTCCGAACAGACCTTCGTCTTCGACAAGGTGCCGGAACAGCCGACGCCATCGATCCTGCGCGATTTTTCCGCACCGGTCAATCTCGACTATAACTACGGCGACGCCGACCTGTTGCACCTGTTCAGCCACGACAGCGATGCCGTCAACCGCTGGGAAGCCGGCCAGCGCCTGGCCATGGGCCGCCTGCTGAAACTGACGGGCGAAGCCGGCGTCGGCGCCCCCCTGATGCTGGACGATACCTTCCTGCTGGCGCTGGGCAAGATGCTCACTGATGAGACGCTCGACCCCGCCTTCCGCGAGCAGGCACTGCTGCTGCCGTCCGAGGGCATGGTGGCCGAGCAGATCGAGGTCGTCAATCCGATGTCGATCCACCTGGCGCGCCAGTTCATGCGCGCCAACATCGGCGCCCGCCTGCGCACGGAATTGCTGGCGCAATACGAGGCGAACCAGACCCCGGGCGAGTACAGCCCGGACGCGCTGTCCGCCGGCAAGCGTGCCCTGAAAAACCTGTGCCTGGCGTATTTGACCGCAGCCCAGGACGAAGCGGGCCTGGCGCTGGCCCAACGCCAGTTCGACGAGGCCGGCAACATGACCGACCGCGTCGCGGCGCTGAGCGCGCTGATCCATGCACGGGCGCCCGGCGCGGACGCGGCACTGCAGCGTTTCTACGACGAATTCGAGGGCGAAGCGCTGGTCGTCGACAAATGGTTCGCCATGCAGGCATCGAGCGCGATCACCGACGTGGCGGCGGTGCGCACACTGATGCGCCATCCGGCCTTCAACCTGCGCAACCCGAACCGCGCGCGCAGCCTGATTTCCACCTTCTGCGCCGGCAATCCGGTCCAGTTCCACGCACCGGACGGCAGCGGCTACGCCTTCTGGGCCGAGCAGGTCATCACGCTCGACGGCCTGAACCCGCAGGTGGCGAGCCGCCTGGCCCGCGCCATGGACCGCTGGCGCCGTTACACCCCGGAGCTGCAGGAACACATGAAGAAGGCGCTGCAGCAGGTCGCCGGACAGCAACGCTTGTCGAACGATGTCCGCGAAGTCGTGGGCAAGGCCCTGGCAAATTAATTACAGCTTTAATCCAAGAAGGAAGTTCATGAAACGCGTCAGTCTCACGCAACACCTGGTGGAGCAGCAACGCCTCCACAACTCCATCCCGGCCGAGCTGCGCCTCCTGATCGAGGTCGTGGCCCGCGCCTGCAAGCGCATCAGCTATGAAGTCAGCAAGGGCGCACTGGGCGACATCCTCGGCAGCGCCGACACCGAGAACATCCAGGGCGAAGTGCAGAAAAAGCTCGACGTGATCTCGAACGAGATCCTGCTGGAAGCGAACGAGTGGGGCGGCCACCTGGCGGCGATGGCGTCGGAAGAGATGGAAAGCATCCACCCGATCCCGAACCGCTATCCGAAGGGTGAATACATGCTGCTGTTCGATCCGCTCGACGGCTCGTCGAACATCGACGTCAATGTGTCGATCGGCACCATCTTCTCGGTGCTGAAAGCGCCGGAAGGCATGGGCGAGCCGACCGAACAGGCCTTCCTGCAGCCGGGCACGGCGCAGGTTGCCGCCGGCTACGCGGTATATGGCCCGCAGACCATGCTGGTGCTGACCACCGGCCAGGGCGTGCACTGCTTCACGCTCGACCGCGAGCAGGGCTCCTGGGTGCTCACGCAAAGCAACATCCAGATTCCGGCGGCGACCAAGGAGTTCGCCATCAACATGTCGAACAAACGCCACTGGCAGCCGCCGGTCCAGCGCTATGTCGACGAAATGCTGGCCGGTAAAACCGGTGCACGCGGCAAGGATTTCAACATGCGCTGGATCGCCTCGATGGTGGCCGACGTGCACCGTATCCTGAACCGCGGCGGCGTCTTCATGTACCCCGCCGACATGCGCGATCCGTCGCAGCCGGGCAAGCTGCGCCTGATGTACGAAGCGAACCCGATGGCGATGATCGTCGAGCAGGCCGGCGGCGCGGCCACCGACGGCACCGGGCGCATCATGGACATCCAGCCGCACAAGCTGCACCAGCGCGTGCCGGTCTTCCTCGGATCGAAGGAAGAAGTCGAGATCGTGACCCGCTACCACGCGGAATAATAAGGTTTCGAGCAAATGCGGCGAGAAATTGCAGAGTCGGACTAGCAAGTTTGGCAGGTTGTTTGCTAGAATACGGCTCTTCGTCGGGTTTGACCCGCTTAGAGCCGCTGTAGCTCAGTTGGTAGAGCAGCGCATTCGTAATGCGAAGGTCGCCAGTTCGATTCCGGCCAGCGGCACCAGAGATTCAAAGAAAAAGCCCGGCTTCTGCTGGGCTTTTTCTTTTTCCGCGGCCGTTCTTTGATTTCTCTTTCCTTTCAGCCGCTTTAATTTCCTCTATTCATCGAAACGCCGGTCAATTTGCCGTCTTTCGCATCTATTTTCCTTCGAACGCCAACGATCCGGTAGCTTTGTTAGTCAACGCACGGTCCGGCTACCCCATTTGTTATATTTTTTGTATCGCGACGTGGTAACCCGACAGCTGCAATCGTGCGGTGCGCCTCAGTGGCGTACTCTTGCAAAACAGGATGCGAAAGTGACGTGGCTTATTAGGGGAACTTTTGAGCTTGGCCGAGGTCATCAATGTAAAACACTGACCAAGGGCATTGATCCAAACGATCCATTGATGTAGCGCAGTTCATTTTCGCGCCTCCGTTTTGTTTCGAGCGGAATCGAGGAAGAATGTGGTGATGGTCGGGTACCGGTCTACTCCGCGTTGGTCTACATTTTACAAGGACAAAAGTCATGGATAATCAGAAGTCGAGCGAGGGAAAAGGCGTTGATGCCAGCAAGCAAGCCAGCGGCAGCAGCATGGGCAAAGACCAGTCGAGCATGGGCAAGGACGACAAGTCCAGCAGCCTGGGCAAGGGCAGCAGCGGTTCGTCGGCCAGCGCCGGCTCGTCGGGCAGCCTGTCCGGCGGCTCGTCGTCGAGCGCCAGCCCGGCAACGGGTTCGAGCAGCGGCGCCATGGGCGGCGCCAGCAGTTCCGGCAATGCCGGCGCGACCGGCGGTTCTGGTGCATCCGGCAGCAGCGGTGGCCTGAGCGGTTCGTCGAGCGGCGCAAGCGGCTCGTCCGGCTCGTCCGGCTCGTCGTCGACCGGTTCGTCGGCATCGGGCTCGTCGAGCGGTTCGTCGCCGTCGGGCTCGTCCAGCAGCGGTTCGTCGGGCGCCATGGGCAGCTCGTCGTCGGGCACCGGAGCCCTGGGCAGCTCGTCCGTTACCGGTTCGTCGGGTTCGAGCGGCGGTTCGTCGTCGGGCGCGCAGGGCGGCTCGGCCGGCGCCAACGCCAGCAGCGGCAGCGATTCGTCGTCGAAAGAGGGCATGATGGCCTCGATCAAACCTGAAGAAATGCACAAGACGATCGACAAGGCCGCCGAGGCAGCCCAGCCGGTGGTCGAGCGCGTCGTCTCCACGGCCCACGCCGGCGTCGACAAGCTGAGCGGCCTGCTCAGCGGTGCATCGACCCAGTTCAGCAACCGTTCGGCACAAATGAACGACACCTACCAGCAACTGGCTGATTCGGGTCGCGAATACGTGCGCAACAAGCCGGGTACCGCCGTGGCAATCGCCCTCGGCGCCGGTTACATCCTGGCCAAGCTGCTGGGCGGCAGCCGCCGCCGCGACTACTAATCGGTAGCGCACCACCGGACGCATCCCGGCCGACATGACGCTCGGCCGGGTGCCCGGTTCCACGAATAACAAAAATCCGAGGGACTATCATGCAAGCTCAATCAACGAGTACGACGACGCTCGCCTCTACGCAGGGCGAGGCGGTCGAAACTTCGCGCTCAGGCGTTTCCTGGGGCGCAATCCTCGCCGGCGCAGCAGCAGCCACGGCACTCTCGCTTGTGCTGTACCTGCTCGGTTCCGGACTCGGCCTTTCCGCCGCTTCCCCCTGGTCCGACAACAGCGGCGTTGCCTTCGGCATCGGCGCAATCCTCTGGCTCACGCTGACCCAACTGGCCGCGTCGGCCATCGGCGGCTACATGGCCGGCCGCCTGCGCACCAAGTGGGCAAGCGTGCATACCGATGAAGTCTATTTCCGCGATACCGCGCATGGCCTGCTGACCTGGGCCGTGTCGACGATGCTCGCCGCCGCCCTGTTCTCGGGCGTGATCAGCAAGATGACCGGCGCGGCAGTCGACGCCGGCGCCGGCGTGGCGAAGGCGACAATGGCCAGCGGCGCTGCGGCAACGGCTGCGGCAGCGAAAGATGGGGGCGACAGCGCCGGCGGCAATCCGCTCGACTATTTCTCGGACATGATGCTGCGCACCGACAAGCCTGATGCGGCCGGCGGCAGCGGCGACCTGCGCCAGGAAACCATGCGCATCCTCGCCAACAGCGTCAAGAACGGCAGCCTCGCCGCCGACGACCGCGCCTATCTCGCCAGCCGCGTCGCAGCCCGTACCGGTCTCGACCAGGCCGCCGCCGAAAAGCGCGTCGACGACGTGTATGCCCGCGGCGCTGCCGCAGCAGCAAAAGCCAAGGCCACCGCCAAGGAAGCCGCCGACACCGCCCGCAAGGCCGCTGCCGCCACGGCACTCTGGCTGACGGTCGCCCTGCTGATCGGCGCCTTCGTCGCCAGCTGGTGCGCCACCCTCGGCGGCAAACTGCGCGACGGCGTTGCCGGCGTGACCCATCGTTAATTCAAGGAGAACCTCATGCGTTCGATTCTTTTGTGGCTCATCGGCATTCCGATTCCGATCATTATCTTGATCGCGCTGATACGTTAAGCATCGGCAGATAGAAACGAAGACGCCGGCAAATGCCGGCGTTGTTGTTTGGTCTGGTGGTTGGAGCGGGTGATAACGATGTGGATGCGCCGTAACGCATGGGCATGCCCATCCTACGATGCGCCACTGCCGCCGCGTAACCCAGGGCGGGCATGCCCGCGCGTTCAACATGAGCGATGTGGCACATCAGGCAACGATCGATCACGCCGGCCCTTCATTTCATCGCTGACGGCTCGGTCTCGCGAACCGGCTCCTTCGGATGCCGCCGCATCCTGTGCACGCCGCGATTGAGCAGCCCCTTGAAATCATCCACATACGTAAACACCGCCGGCACCACCAGCAAGCTGAGCAAGGTCGAGGTAATCAAGCCCCCGATCACCGAAATCGCCATCGGCGACCTGAAGCTCGGGTCGCCCGACAACCCCAGCGCCAGCGGCATCATGCCGGCGCCCATTGCGATCGTGGTCATGATGATCGGCCGGCTGCGCTTGTGGCAGGCGTCGACCAGGGCCTCGAAACGGTTCATGCCGGCTGCGCGCGCGAGGATTGCGTAATCCACCAGCAGGATCGAGTTCTTGGTCACGATCCCCATCAGCATGATCAGGCCGATCATGGACGGCATCGACAGCGCGCTGCCCGTGATGAGCAGGGCGATGAAGGCGCCGCCGATCGACAGCGGCAGCGCCGCGAGAATCGTGACCGGCTGCATGAAGTCGTGGAACAGCAGCACCAGCACGCCGTAGATGCACAGCACGCCGATCGACATCGCCACGCCGTAGCTGGCGAACAGCGCCTGCATCTCCTGGGCGTCACCCAGTTCCGCGATCTGCACCGAAGCCGGCAGCGCCGTGAAGGCGGGCAGGGCCCGCGCTTCCTTGTTCACTTCGCCGAGCGAACGTCCGCCCAGCTCGACGTCGAGCCTGACATTCCGGCTGCGGTTCAGGCGGTCGATTTGCGCCGGGCCGCTTTCCATCGTGATGTCGGCCACCGTCGAGAGCAGCACCGGGCCCCTCGTACCCGGCACCGTCAGGCGTCCGATCGCGTCCAGGTCGGCGCGCACGGTGTCCGGCAGCTTTACCCGGATCGGCACCTGGCGATCCGACAGGTTCATCTTCGCCAGCGCCTGTTCGTAGTCGCCGGCGGTGGCCACGCGCACCGTTTCGCCGATGGCGGCGGCCGTCACGCCGAGATCCGCCGCGCGTGCGAAGTCTGGCCGCACGATGATTTCGGGACGTACCAGCGACGCGCTCGAGCTGACGTTGCCGATGCCGTGCAAGCCGCGCAGTTCGCGCTCGGCGCGCCGGGCCGCGGCGGCCAGCGCCAGCGGGTCTTCGCTGCGCAGGACCAGCTGCAGCTTGCCGCCCGTGTCGGCCTGGCCGACCAGGAAGCGCGCGCCCGGAATAGCGGACAACTCCGTCCGGATCTGGCGCTCGAGGTCGGACAGCTTTTCGGCCCGGTCGCTGCGGTGCGAGGTCGTCACCGTCAGCACCGCGCGCCGCGCTTCGGCCGAGGCGCCCGGCGCAAAGGCGTCGCCGCTCGAACCCCCGCCGATCGAGCTGAACACGCTTTTCACGCCGGGTACGCGCATCGCCGCCAGGCGCGCCTGTTCGGCCACGGCCTGGGTCTGGTTCAGCCTCGAGCCGGGCGGCAGTTCGACATTGATGATGGTCTGCCCGCGGTCGGCCGCCGGTATGAAACCGGTCGGCAGCAGCGGCACCAGCGCAATCGAGGCAGCGAAGAACAGCATCGAGGCGATCGCGGTGATGCGGCGGTGGCGCAGGCACCACTGCATCGTCGTCATGTAGCGCCGCATGATCGCGCCATCCTGTTCGACCTGGGGCCTGGCCGGTTTCATGATGTAGGCCGCCATCATCGGCGTCAGCAGGCGCGCCACCACCAGCGAGGCGAGGATGGCCAGCACCGCGGTCCAGCCGAACTGCTTGAAGAAGCGCCCCGGAATGCCGCCCATGAAGGCCGTCGGCAGGAATACCGCCACCAGCGAGAAGGTGGTCGCGATCACCGCCATGCCGATTTCGTCGGCCGCCTCCAGGGCCGCCTGCATCGGGCTTTTCCCCATGTGCAGGTGGCGCGCGATGTTCTCGATCTCGACGATGGCGTCGTCCACCAGCACGCCGACGACGAGTGCCAGCGACAGCAGGGTCACCATGTTCAGCGTGTAGCCGAACAGGTACTGGCCGAGGAAGGCGGGAATCACCGACATCGGCAGGGCAGCCGCGGCGACAATGGTGGCGCGCCAGTCGCGCAGGAACCACCAGACCACCAGCACGGCCAGTATCGCGCCTTCGTAGAGCATCTCCATCGAGGCGTCGAAGTTTTCCTGCACCGGCTCGGCGTTGTCGACAACTTCTTTCAGCACCACGTTCGGATGCGCCTTCTGCAGTTCGGCCACGGCGGCGCGCGCGCCGTTCGCCACTTCGGTTTCGCTGGCGCCTCGCGTGCGGAACACTTCGAAGCCGACCACCTTGCGTCCGTCCTGCTCGGCCAGCGAGCGCGGCTCGGAAACCGTATCGATCACGGTCGCGACTTCGTCCAACCGCACGCGGCGCCCGTCCGGCAGCGGAATGTCCATGCGCGCCAGCTCCTGGGCGCTGGCGACGGTGGCCAGCGTGCGCACCGACTGCTCGGCGCCGCTGACGTCGCCGCGTCCTCCGGGGGCCTCGCGCTGCACGTTGCGCAGCTGGCGCGATACGTCCAGCGCCGATACCCGCAACGCTGCCATGCGCGCATCGTTCAGTTCGACCCGCACTTCGCGGTCGACGCCGCCCACGCGCTTGATCGCGCCCAGTCCCGGCACGCTGAGCAGGCGCCTGGAGGCCGCATTGTCGACGAACCAGGACAGTTCCTGGTCGTCGAGGCCGGCGGCGCCCGGCTTTGCGGAGGCCGTGAAGGTGAGGATGGAGCGCCCGGCGGTGGCGGCCTTGGTCACGCTCGGCTCGCGCATCTCGCCCGGCAAGTCGGCGCGCACCTGGGAGACGGCGCCGCGCACGTCGTTCTCCGCGTCCGACAGGTTCTTGTCGAGGATGAATTCGACGGTGACGGTCGCCACGCCGTCGAGCACCTTGGTATAGATGTTTTTGACGCCCTGCAGCGTGGCGACCGAATCCTCGATCTTGCGTGCGACCTCGGTTTCCAGCTGGGCCGGCGCGGCGCCGTCGAGCGTGGCGGTGACGGTCACGATCGGCAGCTCGATATCGGGGAAGAACTGGACTTTATTGACCTTGAAGGCGAGCAGGCCCGCCAGCGTCAGCAGGGCGAACAGCAGGATCGCGGGGATCGGATTGCGAATCGACAGGGCGGAAAAATTCATGATGACGTCCTCAACGCGCCGCGACTTTGGCCGGCGCGGCCGCCGGCGGCGCCTGTGCCGGAACGTTGCGCACGAGGTCGCCGTCGTTCAGGAAACCGGCGCCGTTGACGACGATCTGCGCTTCCGGCGCCAGGCCGGCGACGACTTCGATCCGTTCGCCCAGGCGGCGTCCGGTGCTGATCTTCACCTGGCTGACGCGGCTGTCGGGATTGAGCCGGAACACGTAGCTGAAGCCGTCGCGCACGGCGATCGCCTGCTGCGGGACGGTGAGCGCATTCGAGGCGCCGAGTTCGAATTCGCCGCCGGCGAACATCCCGGCCTTGAGCGGCGCGTTCGACGACAAGGCCGGCGGCAAGTCGACGTAGACCAGCGTGGTGCGCGTTTGCGCATCGACCGTCGGCGCGATGGTGCGCACCTTGCCCACGACCTCGCTGCCGTTCGCCCCTTTGACGCGCACGCGGGCGCCCGGCTTGACGCGGCCGATATCGGACGCCGGCAGCTCGGCGCGCCACTCGAGGCGGCCCTGGCGGATCAGGCGGAAGAGTTCCGTGCCGACGCCGACCACGGCGCCGACGGTGGCGCTGCGCGCCGAGATGACGCCGCTGTCGGGCGCCAGCACCTGCGTGTATTTCAGGCGCAGCTGCTGCTGGGTGAGCGTGGCCCTGGCCGCCGCGACGCGCGCCGTGGCCGTGCGCGCAGCGGTCAGGTATTGCGTGACCTGCTGCTCGCTCATCGCGCCGGAACTTTTGAGGGACTGGCCGCGGCGCGCATTCGCCGCCGCCTCGGCCGCATTCGCCTGCGCTTCCTGCAGCGCGGCGCGCGCCTGCTCGACATCGGCATTGACCGTATCGGCCGAGAACACGGCCAGGATCTCTCCCTTCTTGACGACGTCGCCCACGTTCACGCGCACTTCCAGCAGGCGCAGCCCGCCCGACTCGCTGCCGATGACCGCTTCCTGCCAGGCCGCGACATTGCCGTTGGCGCCGAGCTTGAGCGGCAGGCTGGCCGTGGACGGGCGCCCCGTGGTGACGGTCAGGGCCGGCGTGGCCGGTGCGTCCTTCTTCTTGTCCTCGCCCTTGCCGCAGCCGGCCAGGGTGAGGGCGAGCAGGGCGGCCGAGCCGACCAAAGCGATGCGTGGTGTGATTGGGGCCATGGGCGTTATTCCGTTCGGTGAGCAAGCGGTGACGTAAGGTGGCGCGACGTGGGCGGCAATGAAGCAGTTTATCAAACCGCCCGAAAAGTTGATGGGAATTCAATAGTGGCGTCGCGGCGCCACGTCATCGCGGGTGTGGCTAGAATGGACCTGGCGAAGGAGGCAAACGATGAACAAGCCTGTACTGTTGGCGGCGCTGGCTGCCGCGCTGCCGGCCTGCGCGCTTGCGCAGGAAGCCGGGCCGGCCATCCCCTCGCTGCAGCGCGACTGCGCCGCCGGCGCGGAGCTGCCGCCGGCATTGGGCGCCTTGCCGGCCCGCGCCAGCACCAGGCCGGAACCCCAACTGGGCACTGTGGCGCCAAATACACGGGTACCCTCGCATACCGACACGCCCTCGCTGCGTGCGATGCAGGCGGCGAGTGCCCGCGAGGCGGGGCGTGCGGCCGATGCGCCGGCAAGCGCGGGCAGGGAGTGTGCACCGCCAGGCACCGGGCGGAGGGCGCAACAGCGCGAACGGAAGGATTGATTGCACCACGCTGGTGCGGCCAGGGCGCCCCATGCACGCCCATGGTGCGGTGCGTCATAAAGCTGTGGCGCTTCTGCGGATCGTCAGAAAAGTCTTACGCACACAGAGGAAGTAGTCCCATCAATGCGGTAGTTTTACTGTATTGCGACGCACAATAAATCGCGCTATATTGGAACTGTCTCCTCCAGGTTTCTCCGAAATTCTGGATTGCCGCCCGCTACCGTCAGGTACGCGGGCGTTTTTTTTGGCCGGCTTTCGCTCGGCAGGCCGTTGACTGCAAGCCTGCACCTACCCTATGCGTACCGTAGGGTGCCCACGCGTTACGCACGTATCCGCGGTCAGCACCGGCGAGGCTACGCTCCAATTTTACGAGCGACCAGTCACGGCCCACGTCAAAACGATACGCACGTATCGCGTGGGCGCGGGGCGCCCACTCTACGGTAGAGCGAACGTTTCAGACAGAGGTCGTGCGTTTCGAG
The DNA here is from genome assembly GCF_056680575.1 of Telluria sp. AIW5. Lineage (NCBI taxonomy): Bacteria > Pseudomonadati > Pseudomonadota > Betaproteobacteria > Burkholderiales > Oxalobacteraceae > Telluria > Telluria sp. AIW5. Next base: position 1,782,259 of record NZ_CM155289.1, read on the forward strand.
CCATCAAACATCCTCGCCCTGGAAGGCCCCCGCGCGCCAGGTCAGCACCAGCGTATCCCGGTACCCATGCTCGCCCAGCGGCTGGATCGGCGTCGACTCGTGGATCACGGCCGCATCGTCGAGCAGCAGCAGGGTCCACGGTTCCGTCATCGTGAAGCGTTGGCCGCGCGGCCCATGGGCGTCGAAGACGCGCGTCTCGCCACCCTTGATGCCGGTGCGCTTGACCAAAATCACGGCGACGAAATCGACGCCGTCGCGGTGCGCGCCTTCGGGCGTCGGGCGGCCGATGCCGTCTGCGGTATCGATGCGGAACTGGTGCGCTTCCACATACCAGGGCTGCGCGGCCTTCACTTGCGAACAGACCGCGCCGAGCGAACGCACGAGCTGCTGCCAGGCCGGCTGCGCGACGGTGGCCGGGTCCATTGGTTCGAACAGGCGGTGCATGCCGCCGTGCAGGGCGTTGTATTCGACCGGCTGCCAGTGCGCGCGGTGCGGCGTCAGCACCAGCGCCTTGCCGTCGTCGACGAAGCAGGAATGGCGGCGGCGCCGATAGCGGCCGCCGTCCTTGAGGTAGTTGTCCAGTTCCAGGTGGTCCCAGCTCGGCGCCAGCGCGTCGAGTTCGGCCAGCGTGCAGCCGGCAAGGCGCGCGACGTCCTGGGGACGCAGCAGGGCATAGCCATCGCCGACGAGAGCCTCGGCCAGGCGGGAAGGATCGCTGTAGGGCAGGTCAGATAGGTTCATGCCCGGTAGCGTAGCATTTTTGACGGAGGTCGGTGGAGGACCGCCCCCCCGGCTCACCAGGTCTTGGTCAGCGTCACACGCAGCGAGCGCGGTTCGATCGGATGGAAGTGGATATCGTCGCGTGGCGACAACTCCCCCGCCAGCTGCGACGCATAGTAGTAATCGATGGCCGAATCGCGGCGCTTGGTGAGGTTGAAGGCTTCCAGCTCGAGCTGCAAGCCCTTGTTGATCTTGTAGCCGACGCGCCCGTTGAGCGTGGTGCTGGCCTGCGAACGCACGCTGTTGTCCTCGATGAGCGGACGCGGACCGAAGTAGCGCATGCGCAGTGCGCCCGACCACGGTCCCAGTTTGTCGACCGTCAGCGCGAGCTGACCGACGCCTTCGACTGCACCCGGAATCCTGTCCCCGTTGTTTGAACGCGCCCGCGCAAACGCAGCATCGAAGTCCACCGACAGCCATTTCAGGGGCCGCCAGTAGTTCGAGAACTCGATGCCGACGCGGCGGCTGGCGTCGCCCGCTTCGGTCATGCCGGCGTCGCCGATATAGGTCAGCTCGGAGTCGAAGTCGAGCCGGTACAGCGAGACGGCGGTCTGCATCTTCGGGATCGCCTCGCTGCGCAGGCCCAGCTCCATGCCGCGCGAGCGCACCAGGCCCGGTGCGCGTTCCATCGCCTCGAGCGTCTTCGGATCGAAGGCCGCGACCGTGCCGCGCGCGTCGTTGCTGTGGAAGCCATGGCCATAGTTCAGGTAGAACTCGGTCGAGGCGAAGGGTGCGAGGACCAGGCCGAACGACGGGCTCACTTGCGTGTCGTTCGCGCGGCCGGAATTGGCGGCGAGGTCGCTCGCCACGTCGAAGCGGTAGTGGTCCGCGCGCACCCCAAGCACCGTGCGCAAGGCCTCGTTCCAGCGCGTGGCACTTTCGATGAACATGCCGCCGCTGGTCTCGACGATATGGTCTTCGCGCGTTGTCGCGATCTTCTGGCGCGCCCGGGTGGCGTACAGGCCGTTGAAGATGTTGTCGTTCTGGAGGCGCGCGCCGACGGTCAGGTCGGACGCCATGCTGTCACCGCGGTGCACGTGCCAGGTATGGGTGGCGTCCAACCCGCCCGTGACGCGCCGGTCCGGCTGGGCGAACTGGTCGCCGTTGACCGGGTCGTTCATGAAGTAAGTGAAATTCGAGTACAGGTCGAGCTGGTTGCGGATCACGTAGGCGCTCAGCTTGGAGGCGGACTCCATTCCCGTCCGGCGCCAGATGCCCGACAGGCTGTAGCGGCGCGCATTGCCGCCATCGGTGCCGTCGACCGCGTCGAAGCGCCCGAGCGTCCCATCCTCGACGGCGCGCAGCGGGATCTGGTCGGTCGCATTCCATTTGCCGCGGTAGGCCATGGCGGTGACGCTCCAGCCGTTGTTGGCATAGCCGCGGCTGTAGCGCAGCATGCCGTTGCGCTTGCGGTAGTCGTCGGGGCGCGTCCACGGACCTTCGTTCTCCAGCGCCTCCAGCGCATAGAGCAGGGTGCCGCCCAGCAGCTCGGGCGAACCGGCCAGCATCGCGCGCGCAAAACCGTCCTGGCCGAGGGTGACGCTGGCGATGTCCTTCGTCAGGCGGTTCGCGTAGCTGATCTCGGCGCTGCCGGCCGAGGCGAAGTCGGCGTCGCGCGCCGAATACGGGCCCTTGCGGTAGTCGAGGCGGCCGACCAGTTCCGGGATCAGGAAGTTCACGTCGGTCCAGCCCTGGCCGTGGGCATGGCTGCGCTGGTTGACCGGCATGCCGTCGACCCAGGTGGCCAGGTCGGTGCCGTGGTCGAGATTGAAGCCGCGCAGGTAGAACTGGTTGGCCTTGCCCTCGCCGCTGTGCTGGCTGACGATCAGGCCCGGCATCGCTTCCAGCATCTCGCCCGGACGATACGTGGTGCGTGCCGCCAGTTCCTTCTGACCCACGCTGCCGGCGTTGGCCGAATCGGCGATGCCGAGTTGACTCAGGCGCGAGCCTTCGACCAGCACGCGCTGGAGTACCAGGTCGTCGGCCAGGACCGGGGAGGCGGCAAACAGCGCGGCCAGGGCGCAGGGAATGGGACGAATCGATATCATGGTCATCGTCAGCGCGCCGGCTGTTCCTGGTTATTTTGATCGAACGTCAGCGTGCGCACGGCATTGCCTTCGTTCAGGTTGACGGTATTGACCTGCCCGGGGATAAAATCGACCAGCACGTTGTCGTGGATGGCGCCGGCCTTCCACAGCGGGGTCTGTTCGATTTCCTGGAACACGGTGACCCGCTCGGCGTCGGCCGTCATGCCGACCCAGCGCAGGTTCAGGCGCGCCTTGTCCTGGCCCGCGATCCAGAAGCGGCCTTCCACATACTTGCGCAGCACCTCCTGGTCGTCCGGGTCGGTCAGGTCGAACTGGCGCCCGTACAGGTTCGCCAGCAAGGCCTCGACATCGTGCGCCATGTAGGTGTGGACGATCTCGGTATTGCCGGTGCGGGCGTTGAACGAGATGTCGGTGATCCCGACGTGGAAGAGGTGGGCGGACGCCGGCGCACTGAACAAGGCCAGGGTCAGGGCGGCGAGGGAGGCGAGGTGCTTCATGTTCATATCTATTCGATCGTTTTAAACAAAACATGGCGGTGGCCGCGCTTTCAACGTAGGGTGGGCCGGGCCGCGATCGGACCCCGTGCCCACCGGGTACGCGAACATGCGCACGTAACGCGTGGGCACGGGGCGCCCACCCTACAAAATCATTACTGCGCCTTGTCGTCTTTGGCCTTCAGCTTCGCATTGAAGTCCTTCATCATGTCGCCCGGTTCGCGCCCGCTCTTGAACAGCTCCAGGCGCGATGGCGCCAGCTTGCGCGGCCAGGCGTTGTTGTCGACGTTGATGTCGGCCGTTTCCCAGTACGGGTCTTGCGTCAGGCCGACCATCGGCTCGTCGGTCACGATCAGCTTCGTGATCTTCGCCGGCGAATGGCGCCAGACTTCGGCGGGGATGCGCTCCACATACTTTTTGCCGCTGGCCAGCGTGATCTCGAGCACCAGCGGCGTCACCAGGCCGCCGACGTTCGAGAAGTCGACCAGGTACAGGTGCTTGTTCGATGCGAGCAGCGCCTTTTCCCAGTCTTCCAGCTTGTCCTGCGTTTCCCGGTAGGTGTTGCGGTCGGCATTGGTGACGGTGAAGTCGTCGTGCTCGTTATAGAAATCCTTCAGCTCGGGATGGGCGTCGACGCGGCGCGGCGTGCCCTTGTTGCGCTGGTCGGTCATCGACATCGGCTCGGCTTCCTTCAGCTTGCGGCGCCAGGCTTTTTCGATGTCCGGGTCCTGGGTGCTGACGGTGTATTCGCTGATGCCGTCCACGCTGACGTCCACCGCGTCCGTCGTGTAGAACCAGCCGCGCCAGAACCAGTCGAGGTCCGTTCCGGAGGCGTCTTCCATCGTGCGGAACAGGTCCGCGGGAGTCGGGCGCTTGAACTTCCAGCGGCGGCCGTACTCTTTAAAAGCAAAGTCGAACAGCTCGCGCCCGAGCACCGTCTCGCGCAGGATGTTCAGGGCCGTTGCCGGTTTGCCGTAGGCGTTCGGGCCGCGCTGCAGGACCGACTCGGAATTGGTCATGATCGGCGTCTGGTTTTTACTGCGCATGTAGTCGGTGATGTCGCGCGGCTCGCCGCGGCGCGCCGGATAGTGTTCTTCCCATGCTTCTTCGGCGAGGAATTCGAGGAAGGAGTTCAGCCCCTCGTCCATCCAGGTCCACTGGCGCTCGTCCGAGTTGACGATCATCGGATAGTAGTTGTGGCCGACCTCGTGGATGATCACGCTGATTAGGCCATATTTGGTCGACTTCGAGTACGTGCGCTCGCCGGTCTTCTTGTCCTTCGTCGGACGCCCGCCGTTGAAGGAGATCATCGGGTATTCCATGCCGCCGATCGGGCCGTTCACGGAGATCGCGGTCGGGTAGGGATAGTCGAAGGAGTATTTGCTGTACTGCTCGATCGTGTGGATGACGGCCTGGGTCGAGTACTTCTCCCACAGCGGATTGCCTTCCTTCGGATAGAAGGACATCGCCATCACCTTGTTATCGCCGCTTTTCAGGCCCTGCGCATCCCAGATGAATTTGCGGCTCGAGGCGAACGCGAAATCGCGTACGTTCTTCGCCTTGAAGCGCCAGGTTTTCAGGGTCGTCGCGCGCTGCTTCTCGGCGGCTTCGGCCTCTGCCTGGGTGACGATGACCACCGGCTTGCTCGCCGTGCGCGCGCGCGCGAGGCGCTCGCGCTGGGCGGCGCTCAAGACCTCGCCGGGATTCTGCAGCTCGCCGGTGGCGGCGACGATGTGGTCGGCCGGGACCGTAATCGCGACATCGTAGTCGCCGAATTCGAGCGTGAATTCGCCGTCGCCCAGGTACTGCTTGTTCTGCCAGCCGGCGGCGTCGTAATAGGCCGCCATGCGCGGGAACCACTGGGCGACTTCGAACAGGTCGTTCTTGTCTTCCCTGTTCTTCTCATCCTTGAAGCGCTCGTACCCCATGCGGCGTCCCAGCACGCTGGCCTCGGGAATGTTGAAGCGCCATTCGAGCGCGAAGCTGAAGCTGCTGCCTGGCTTCATCGGCTGCGGCAGGTCGACGCGCATCATCGTCTTGTTGATGACGTGGTGCAGCGGACGGCCACTTGCATCCTTGACGCTGGCGACCTGGAAGCCGCCTTCGAAGGTCCGGCTCTCGAAGGCGAAGCGGATCGCATCGAACTTCACGCCTTCGGGTCCGCCCTTTTGCCAGGCTTCGCGCGAGGGGATGGTCGAAATGCTGCGGTTGTCGGAGTCGCCGCGGAACATGTTCTGGTCCAGCTGCACCCACAGGTAGGAGAGGGTGTCGGGCGAGTTGTTGTGGTAGGTGATGGTGCCGGAACCCGTGATCGCGCGCCTGGTTTCGTCGAGCGTGGCCCGCAGTTTGTAGTCGGCGCGCTGCTGCCAGTAGGCGTGGCCCGGCGCGCCGGAGGCGGTGCGGGTGGTCGATGGCGTCGGCAGCAGCTCGTCGAGCTGGCGGAACTTGTCGTCGAATTTGTCGGCGGCGTGGGCGGCGGTGGACAGGGCGAATGTGAGGGCGGCGAGACGGGCGAGGTGCTTCATCATCAATGTCTGGGTAATCTGTCCTGAAAAACGAAACCGGCAGCCGCGCTTTTAACGTGGCCGCCGGCTGAAACGTAGGGTGGGCGCCCCGTGCTCACGCGGAACGATGAGCAGACGGGACGCGCGACGGGCGTCAACGTGACGCATGCCTTACGCGTGGGCACAGGGCGCCCACCCTACGAAAACATTATTGCACCGTCGGCACGGTCTCCTTCTTCGGCTCTTCAGCCGCCTTCTCGTCCTTGGTCTTCAGCTTGGCATTGAAGTCCTTCATCATGTCCGGCTGCTCACGCTTCGACTTGAACAGCTCCAGGCGCGATGGGGTCAGCTTGCGCGGCCAGGCATTGTTGTTCTGGTCGACGTCGGCGGTTTCCCAGAACGGATCCTGGGTCAGGCTGACCATCGGCTCGTCGGTGACGATCAGCTTCGTGATCTTCTTCGACGAGTAGCGCCACACTTCGGCCGGAATGCGTTCGATGTACTTCTTGCCGCTGGCAAGCTGGATCTCGAGGACCAGCGGCGTCACCAGGCCACCGATGTTCGTGAAATCGACCAGGTACAAATGCTTGCCCGAGGAGAGCAGCGCCTTTTCCCAGTCTTCCAGCTTTTCCTGCGACTCGTTGAACTTGTTGCGGTCCGCATTGGTGACGGTGAAGTCATCGTGCTCGTTGTAGAAGTCCTTGAGTTCAGGATGCGCATCGACGCGGCGCGGCGTGCCCTTGTTGCGCTGGTCGGTCATCGACATCGGCTCGGCGTCCTTCAGCTTCTTGCGCCATGCCTTCTCCGTTTCCGGATTCTGCGAACTGATGGTGTATTCGCTGATGTCGTCGACGCTCACGTCCACGAAATCGGTCGTGTAGAACCAGCCGCGCCAGAACCAGTCGAGGTCCGTGCCCGACGCGTCTTCCATCGTGCGGAAGAAGTCCGATGGGGTCGGGCGCTTGAACTTCCAGCGCTGCGCGTATTCCTTGAAGGCGAAGTCGAACAGCTCGCGGCCCAGCACCGTCTCGCGCAGCACGGTCAGCGCGGCGGCCGGCTTGGCGTAGGCGTTGTTGCCGAACTGGAGGAGGGACTCCGAGTTGGTCATGATCGGCACCTGGTTGCGGCTCTTCATGTAGTCGGTGATCAGGCGCGGCTCGCCGCGCATCTCCGGCCAGTTCTCTTCCCATGCCTCTTGCGCGAGCGTCTGCACGAAGGAATTGATGCCCTCGTCCATCCAGGTCCACTGGCGCTCGTCCGAGTTGACGATCATCGGGAAGTAGTTGTGGCCCACTTCGTGGATGATCACGCCGATCAGGCCATATTTCGTACGCTTCCCATAGGTCAGTTCGCCGGTCTTCTTGTCCTTCGTCGGACGCGGGCCGTTAAACGAGATCATCGGATACTCCATGCCGCCCACCGGACCGTTCACGGAAATCGCGGTCGGGTACGGATAGTCGAAGGAGTATTTGCTGTACTGCTCGATGGTGTGGACCACCGCCTGCGTGGAATACTTCTCCCACAGCGGGTTGCCTTCCTTCGGATAGTAGGACATGGCCATCACGTCGTTGTCGCCGCTCTTGATGCCTTGCGCGTCCCAGATGAACTTGCGGCTCGAGGCGAACGCGAAGTCGCGCACGTTCTTCGCCTTGAAGTGCCAGGTCTTGTTCGTCGTGGCATGGGCCTTTTCGGCCGCTTCCGCTTCCGCCTGGGTGACGATGATCACCGGCGTCTTCGACGTACGGGCTTTCGCCAGGCGGTCGCGCTGGGCGGCGGTCAATACCGAGCCCGGGTTCTGCAACACGCCGGTCGAGGCGACGACGTGGTCGCTTGGCACCGTGATCTCGACATCGTAGTCGCCGAATTCGAGCGTGAATTCGCCGGCGCCGAGGAACTGCTTGTGCTGCCAGCCGTAGGTGTCGTAGTAGGCCGCCATGCGCGGGAACCACTGGGCGATTTCGAACAGGTCGTTCTTGTCGTCGTCGAACTTCTCGTAGCCCGAACGGCCGCCGAGCACCTTCTGCTCGTTGATCTTGTAGTTCCACTCGACGTCAAAACTGAAGCGCTGGCCCGGTTTCAACGGCTGCGGCAGGTCGATGCGCATCATCGTGCGGTTGATGGTGTAGGCCAGCTTGCGGCTGCCCGCATTCACACCGGTGATGTTGAAGCCGCCGTCGAACGCGAGCCCTTCGAAGGTCGTGCGCAGGGCGTCGAACTTCATGCCTTCTTCCGGGCTGCGCGGCTTGGCCCAGGCCTCGCGCGAGACGGACGTCGCCGACATGCGGGCGTCCGAATTCGGCTTGTAGATGTTCTGGTCGAGCTGCACCCACAGGTAGTTCAGGGTGTCGGGGGAATTGTTGTGATACGTGATCGTCTCGGCGCCGCGGATCGAGCGGTTCGCTTCGTCGAGCGTGGCGCGGATCGAATAGTCCGCGCGCTGCTGCCAGTACGCATGGCCCGGCGCGCCCGAAGCGGTGCGGATGGTCGACGGCGTCGGCAGCAGTTCGTCGAGCTGGCGGAACTTGTCGTCGAATTGATCGGCCGCGAAAGCGGACGCGCTGAGGCATAGCGCAGCCAAGGCGATTGGCAAACGAATCATGTTTCCCCTGATTTTATGATGAAAATTGGAGAAACTATTCTAAGGGTATCTTTCAGGCAAGCCTTCGGCGGATTTGTAAAAAAGCTGATACATGATGCATATGCAACACGCATCAGTCGGCCCGCTTGAAGGGGACGTCGAAGGACCCGGACAGCAAGCGGCCGCCATGGTCTCCCATGCGCAGTTCGAGTTCGCGCGACAGGACGAACAGCACGTCCGGCGCCGCCGCGTACAGGGGCTCCCAGGCGCCGCCGCGCAGGGTCACCATCAGCCTGCCGTCGCGGCGGGCGATCGTGAAGTCGCCCAGGCCCGGCACCACGTAGCGGCCGGCGAGCCTGTCCTGCGCGGCGGCGTCCAGGGCGATCGCCTTGCGCACAGCCGGCTGCTGGCTCGGCCATTTGTATTCCGCCGCCAGCGCACGCAACACGCTGTTGGCCAACTCCGCACCGTTGGCGCCATTCGTCATGACCACCGCGCCATCACCGTGGTTTGCGTACGCGAACAGGGTGTTCTGGTAGCCCATGTTGCTGCCGCCGTGGGCAAAGCTCAGGGCCTGTCCCTCGCCCTCGATTTGCAGGCCGAGGCCATAGCGGTTGTCCACCGGTGCGATCATGGTGCGCGCCATCCGGGGCGACAGCACGCCCTTGCCGCCTTTTAAACTGCGCTGCAGGTCGAGCGCAAAGCGCGCCAGGTCGGCGGGCGTGGTCCACAGGCCGGCTGCGGCCAGCTCCGGATAAGTATACGGGCCGCCGGCGACCGGCTTGCCTTGTTCGTCGTGCGGCAGGGCCGCGCGCGCCAGCAGATTCGCCGGCAGCGGCTGGGCGAAGCGGCTGTCCTTCATGCCGGCCGGGGCCAGCACCGTCGTCGCGAGGAGGGCATCGAAAGGCTGGCGCGTGCGGTCGACCAGCGCCTGCTGCACGACGCCGTAGCCGCCGCCGGAATAGCGCCAGGCGCTGCCCGGCACCGTGACGATGCGCACTGGTTTCGTGTTCGCCGGCGGCGCGCCGTCGAGCACCTGCACCAGGGTCGGCACCGGCTTGTCGGCCGCATAGCCGGGAAAGCCCGAAACGCTCGTCCCCGCCGTGTGCGACAGCAGCTGGCGTACCGTGGCGGTTGTGTTGCCCGAGCCGGGGCCGGGCGGCAGCTTCCAGCTGGTGAGCACCGTATTGATGTCGGCATCGAGATCCAGTTCGCCGCGCTCGGCCAGGCGCAGCGCCGCCACTGCCGTCACCGGCTTGCTGATCGAGGCAGCCTGGAACAGGGTGTCGGGCGTGACCGCAGGCCCGCCTTCGTAAGTGACGCCGTAGCCGCGCGACCAGGCGATTTTGCCGTCGCGGATCAGGGCAATGCTTATGCCGGGCACGTGCAGGCGGCGCATCTCGTCAAGCAGGGTACGCGTGGCAACCGGCTCGCCGGCCACCACCACGGACGTGAGCAGGCCGCGCTCGACGCGGGCAATCTCGGCATCGTGAGTGGTATTGGGGGCGGCAAAGGCGGGCAGGGCGGCGAGAACGAGGACAGGCAAGGCGTGTACGGCGGCGCGGATGGATGCAATGGACATGGTCGGCAGACTATTGTTCAAAAAACCAATAGTGACATCGGCTCTACCGCAGGTCCCCTGCCTTGCGACGAGCTGCAGTATGGCGCGACAGGCGACTGCTCTGCGCGCCTCGTCACGCCAGCAGTTTCAGGTCGAGCGCGCGCTCGGCCAGCCACACCATCGCAATGAGCGCGATGAGCGCCGAGCCGCCGGTCAGCACCACGCGCCGGTAGAACAGGCCGCGCCGCAATGCATACGCCAGCGGCAGGAAGGCGGCGACGATCGCCAGCTGGCCCAGTTCGACGCCGACATTGAAACCGACCAGCGACAGCACCAGTGCGCGCTGCGGCAGCCCGAGGTCGGCCAGCACGCTGGCAAAGCCGAAGCCGTGGATCAGGCCAAATGCGAAGGCGACCGCTGCGCGCCAGCGGTGCACCAGCGGCCACAGGTTGTTCAGGGCAGCGAGGACGACGGAGGCGGCGATCGCCGATTCGACCAGGCGCGAAGGCAGCGACAGCGCGCCGAGCGCGGCCAGCGTCAACGTGAGCGAGTGCGCCAGCGTGAATGCCGTCACGATTTTCAGTACGTCGATCACCGAGGCCCGCAGCGTGTCGCGGCCCTGCCAGCGGCCTTCGTGGCGCACCAGCACCGCCGGCAGCAGCAGCGAGACCAGGAACAGGATGTGGTCGAAGCCGATCCAGATATGCCAGACGCCGTGGCGCACATAGTCGCTGAACTGGCGCCAGCGCGACGGCGCCGCCACCTGCAAGTCCTGGCGCCGGGCGTCCGGCGCAAAGATCGCAGCACTGGTCGCGGCGCCGTGCGTCAGCCTTAACAGCCCTTTGTGCTGCGGATCGATATCGAAGAGCAGGCTGTAGTCGACGCTCAAGGTGGTAATCGGTCGCGGGCAGGCGCCCTGCAGGCGCAGCACCGCATAGGCGCCGTCGGTATGGGTGTCGACCAGGTGCTGCGTCACGCGTAGAGGGCAGGCCTCGCCGCCGCTGGACAGTGTCAAACGCGCCAGCGCGTAGGCGGCGATCGCCTCGTGGCGCGCGCGCACTTCGTCCCAGGTGATGGCGGCATCGTTGTTCGCGTCGAGGCCGACCGCCATCTCGAGGTCGCGCAGGGCGATATCCCACTGGCCGTCGATGCGCTCGTCCTGCACGGCGAGGCTGAGGTAACTGTCGCTTGCCTTGTGCGCCTGCGCGGGCAGGACGCAGGCAAAGAGCAGCGCCACGATCAGCATGCAGCGCGCCATCATGCCTTGCTCCCGATTGCCGCCACGGTGGACGCGATCGTCGCGTCTTCGATGTGGCTGCTGCTCAGCCAGGCCTGCACGATCGCGCGCGCTTCCGGGTCCTTGCTGGCAACGGCGGTCTGCGCGAGGATGCGCAAGTCCGCAGGTTCCTTCTGCACCGCCCAGTTCAGTTTGGCCAGGCGTACGGCGGCCAGCGCGTCGCCGCGCAGGGCCAGCTCGAAACGGGCCTGCTCGCGCTGGTGCACGCTGTCGCGGCGGCGCATGGCGGCATCAAAACGCGCCGCCAGTTCAGCCGTTGCGCCGGTTGCTGCCGGCCGGCCCGCGTTTTTCAGGGCGATGGCGTAGCGCAGCAGGAGTGCGTCCGCTTGCGTCTTGTCCTTCAGGAGTGTGATCACTTCCGGTGCACGGCCGCGGTCGAGCAGGAAATCGGCGTAAGCGCCCAGCAGGTAGCTGTCCTCTGCATCAAACGCGAGCGCCTCGCGGAAATGCGCTTCGGCCGCATCGGGCCGGCCCAGGCGCGCGGCCATTTCGCCGAGCAGGGTTGCGACCCAGGCGCGCAGCGCCGGCGGGCTGTCGGCACGCGCGACATACGCCTGGCGCAGGCGTTCGTAACTGGCCGCGGCCTGGCCGCTGACATTGCCCACGTTCGAGAGGCAGGCCTGCACCACCAGTTCCGGCGCGCGCGAATACAGGCGCATGCAGCTGCTGCGCGCGCCCGTGAAATCGCCGGTGATCAGCTGCACCGTGGCGCGCGTCAGCCAGGCCTGGCTGTTGCCGCTGTCGCGTTTCAACACGGCCTCGAGATCGGTCAGCGCGGGTGCGAACTGGTGGGTGCTCTGGCGCAGCGTCGCGCGCAGCACCAGCACGGAGGATGGAGGCTGCGGCTGGCTCCACCAGGGCGCCAGCGCCGCCTGGGCATAGCCGAGATAGCGCGGGTCGCCGTCGCGCCGGCTTTGTTCGATATAGCGCTGGGCCAGCCTCGTCGCGAGGTCCAGGTTGTGCGGGCTGGCGCCGAGCGCCGAGCGCAGGCGCTGCAGCTCGCGCCGCGCGGGATCGAGGCCGCCGGGCAGGCGCTCGAGCACCTGGGCGCCGCTGGCCGGGATATAGGGCGCCGCGCCTGCGCTCAAGCTGGCACAGGCGCAGGCGAGTGAAACGATGATCTTGCCGAGCATGGATACTCCGGATAGCGTAGCGCGGGACGGCGCACCGTCCCGCGCGGACAAGGATCAACCGACCGGTTTCGGCTCGGTGTCCTCTGGCCTGGTCGCGGTCACGTCGTCGATCGCGGCCGGTTCCTCGTTATCGACCAGGGCGGTCACGCGTGCCATCACGTAGTCGAAGAACGAGTCGTTCGCCGCCGCCACCGGCGGCGTGCCGCCAGTCGGCGGCGGCATATCGGCCTGCGAATCGTGGTGGTGGCCGCCGCCGCAGGCCGTTAATGCAAGCGCCGTGCACAGGGCCGCCGCCAGGCGGGGAAGGAGAGAGGTAGGCATGATCGCTCTCCTTTACTGGTTGCCCGGCAGCGGCGTGTTCAGGTAGGGGAAGGCCGCCTTGAAGCTGTTCGCGTCCTTGCGCACGCCATCGGTCAGCGGCAGGGCGCCGGCCGGTGCGTCGCTCGGTTTGCAGCCGACGCCGAGCGCGTCGTTGGCGCCGGTCAGCACGCACAGCGCGCCCATCGCCACGCGCAGCGAGACGTCGACGATGTCGTCGCCCGGACGGCGTCCGTTCGGGAAGCCGGCATTGTCGCCCGCGGCCACGCCGAGCGGGTTCTGCGAGGCCTGGGCAGTCGGTTCGATCGACGTGTTCAGGCGCAGCATTTCGGAAGCCACGACATTCTTCGGCTGGTTCACGCCTGGAATCCCCTTCAGGAAGGCGGTCACCAGGTCGGTACGCGGGAAGTTCGTCGGCGCCTTGGCCGACGGGAACAGGGTCTCGACGACCGTCGGCAGCACCGGATTGGTGACATAGGTGGCGAACTGGGCGTCGTCCTTCGGCTTCGAGGTATTGAAGCGGTCCTTGTCGTCCATGCCGATGATGACTTCGTTCACCAGGGGCATGCCGACGCGCGAGACCTGGGCCCAGGCGGCGCCTTCCTTGACGGCGTTGTTGATGCCCGATGCCGGGTTCGGGTTGATCAGGCGCGCCTGGCGCATGCTGGCGGTGGCATAGGCGCCGATCACCGGGTCGGCGGCGGTTGCCAGGCAGCCGACCGGCAGTTCGAGCGCGATTGCGCTGACGTTCTTGTTCTCCAGGTCGTTCTTGTTGCCGCCCGATTCGGCGCCGAGCGGGTTCATGTTGAACAGGTCGAAGATCTTCCCGACCGCGATGTAGAAGGGCTCCTTGCGCTGGCCGACGAACACGCGGCCGGTGCCGCAGCCGGGCACGTTGATGTCGTAGATGTGCTGGTTGGCGTAGGTTTCATAGCCACCGGCGCCGCCGAAGGTCTTGTCGCCGATGTTGTCGACCGGCTTGTCGAATTCCGTGGCGCCGTTCGCCGCCGCCAGGCGCGTGCGCGTACCGCCGCGGCGGTCGCCCTTGACCATGTCGATGGTGTAGGTTTCGCGCACATTGAGCGAGGCCGGATTCACGCCGCTGATGGTCGACGAATTGATCAGCGGGATCAGCACCTGCTTGCCGCCGATGTTCAGGGCCGTGCGCTTCGAGGTGTTCTTGAAGCGGATCTGGAAGGTGATGTCTTCCTTGGCGTCGCCGTTGTTGTCGACGTGAATCTCGTACAGGGCGTTCTGGTCGAACTGGTAAAAATTCGGGCCGCCCTGCGGGTCCTGGAAGGGGATGAAGTTCGCAATCATCGTCACGAAGCCGCTGCGGCCGGGCGCGTAACTGCGGAACATGTAGAAGTCGGTGCCGTCGACTTTTGGTGAATTCGTCAAAAATGGCGCTTCGCGGTGACTCGAGGCACTGGCCGGGCCGGACAGCGCAGCAAGCGCCGCTCCTGTCAAAACGGCCGCTGTCCATAGGGATTTCTTCTGCACTTGTCTCATCTCGCTCTCCGGTTAATAGGGGTGTTTAATTATTGGTCATCTTGCAAATTTGATGATATTGATTATCATGCAGGCCCGGCGCACGATTGTCTAAATAAGGAAATTTTCCTCGCGCAGACGGTCCATGTGGGCATATACGCAGCCGGCGGCTTGTCGGATTCAATTTATTTTTTTGCAAGGCAGGGCCATGAATATGGTATTTTTCCTGGCACCACCACACCGGCCATGACCATGTTTCCATTGAAGGGTGCAGCTTGAGCACCGCAGCGGCACCATCCGATCCGGCGCAATTGCGCGCCTGGCTGCAGGGCGCCGCGCGCCGCGACCGCAGCGCCTTCCGCGCGCTCTACGAGGCCAGTGCGCCCAGGCTGTACGGCCTGGCGCTGCGCATCCTCGGGCGGCGCGAACTGGCGGAAGAGGTGCTGCAGGAGAGTTTTGTCGCGATCTGGCACCACGCGGCCGATTACGAAAGCGCGCTGTCGGCGCCGATGACCTGGATGACGACGATCGTCCGTAACCGCGCCTTCGACGTGCTGCGCCGCAGCCGCAGCGAAGGCGAGGCCGATGCCACCGAGCGCCACGAGCTGGAGTCGCTGGCCGACCTGTCCGCCACGCCCGCCGAGCGCATGCAGATGAGCAGCGAAGCCCAGGCGCTGGCCGACTGCATGGCCGCGCTCGAAGACAGGCACCGCGAGGTCGTCGGCATGGCCTTCTTCCACGACCTCTCGCACAGCGACGTCGCCGAAAAACTGACCCTGCCGCTCGGCACCGTCAAGACCTGGATCCGGCGCAGCCTGGCGCGCCTGCACGCCTGCCTCAGCGCGCGGGGTGCCGCATGAAGCTGCGTGATAACGAACCCTTGCGCGAGCGCCTGGCCGCCGAATATGTGCTGGGTACCCTGCGCGGCCGCGCGCGGCGCCGCTTCGAAGGCCTGATGCACGGCGATGCTGCCTTGCGCCGCACGACCCGCGAATGGAACGAGCGTCTCGGCGCGATGGCCGAATTCGCGCCGCCGGTGGCGCCGGACGGGCGTGTCTGGCGTGCGATCGAAAGCCGGCTGGGACTGCGCGCGGCCGCGCCGCGCTGGCAGTTCTGGCGCCACGGCTCGCTGGCGCTGTGGCGCACGCTGGGACTGGCTTCGTCCGCGCTGGCCGCGCTGCTGCTGGTGACGGTGCTGCACGACCGTCCCGCCACCACGCGCATGAGTGACATCGCCAGCCTGCTCGACGAACAGTCCCGTCCGGCGCTGGTGGTGACGGCCGACCGCGCACGGGGGCTGATGACGGTGAAGGTGGTGACAAGCGTGCCGCTGACCGCGCAGCAGGTGCTGCAATTATGGGCGGTGCCGCGCGACGGCAAACCGCGTTCGCTGGGCGTGCTTGGTGCGAACCGCGAACTGACCCTGCCGCTGCCGGCCAATGCCATCGGCGCCGACGTGGCCGTGCTGGCGGTCAGCCTCGAGCCGAAAGGCGGCTCGCGCAATCCGGACGGGCCGAGCGGGCCGGTGCTCTACAAGGGGGCCTGGGTCAGGCTGATTTAAGTGAGTGGTAGCCGAGGAAAAGGGCGGCGAGCACACTGCCGGTCACAAATTTTCACAATGTTAAGTCGCGACACAATGTATGTGCTGTAGGATGGGGCGATGGTAAAAAAAGCCCTGATTGTCGATGACTTGCCCTTCGACGTGGAACTGACGCGCCGCGTCTTGCGCAGCTGCTGCGCACAGCATGAAGTCGTCGTGGTGTCCGACGGCGAAGAAGCGCTGCGCGAGCTGAACAGGGAGCCGAACTTCGATATCGTCCTGCTCGACCTGAAGCTGCCGAAGGTCGACGGCTTCGAGGTGCTCAAAGAAATCTCCTCGAAACCCTTCCTGTCCGACCTGCCCGTGATCGTGCTCTCGAGCTCGCGCAACGAAGCGGACCGCGTGCGCACGCGCATGCTGGGCGCGGGCGACTTCGTGGAGAAGGCGATCGATTACTCGGTTTTTCAGACGGATTTGACGCGGGCGCTGGCGCAGTTCGGGTTTGCCTGAGGGGCACGGAATTCGGACGATGCATCCAGGGTGGAGTCCTTGTATAGCACAGGGTCCACGCGCTCCACAGCCGGCAACGACCGTTCAATCAAACCCGATGACGCTGTTCAGCAGTCGGCGTGCGCCAGCCAGGCCGTCGAAGGATCGGCCGCCAGGGCCGCGCCAGGCAGGCGGAACACGAAGGCCGTGGCGCCCCCGCGCGAGCTGACCTCGATCGTGCCGCCATGGGCGCGCGCGATCTGGTCGACGATGTACAGGCCCAGCCCCAGGCCTTCGCTGCCGGGGCGCGAGGCCGCGCGCCAGTAGGGCTTGAACAGGCTGTCGATCACTGACTGAGACAGTTCGCGGCCGAGGTTGGCGACCGACAGTACGAATTCATCGCCGTCGAGTCCTGCGCCGACGGCCACCGGCGCCTGTTCGCTGCCATGCACCAACGCGTTCTTCAGCAAATTCGACAGCAGCTGGGCGATGCGTTCGGGGTCGCAGCGCAGGCGCAGGCCGGGAGATATTGTGGCCGTGATCGCGCGCAGCGGGTAGAGGCCGCGCATTTCGTCGACCACCTGTTCGAGCGTGGCGCCGATGGGGGCGTCGCGCAGCTTCATCGTCATGCCGCTGCCCATGCGCCCGCGCGTGAAATCGACGACGTCGTCCACCAGCGCGGCCATGCGCACGGCGCTGCGGCGGATGCGCTCGACCACGGGTCTGGACGCGGGATCGGGATGCTTCAGGCTGAGTACTTCAGTGCCCAGCAGGATCGAGCCGAGCGGGGTGCGCAGGTCGTGGCCGAGGACGGCGATGAACTGCTCGCGCAATTCGGCCGTTTCGCGTTCGCTCAGCAGGTCAGCGCGCGCGGCGACCAGCTCCTTGCCGGCCTCGAGCTGTTTCGAGACCAGCTCGGCGAACAGGTGCAGCGTCGAGACGGTGACGCTGCCGGTCAGGCGCGCGGGCTCCGGATCGAGGCCGCACAGGGTGCCGAAATAGCAGCCGTCAGCGCGGAAGATCGGGATCGAAAAATAGCTCTGGAAGCCGTACATGCGCGGCGTGTGGTGCGCGCGGTACTGGTCGCTGGCGGCGACGCTGTCGATGATGACGGCGCGTCCGCTGTCGCGCACTTCCTCGCACAGGGTCGTCGTCACATCGAGCTGGCCGCCGGGCGCGAGGCCGAAGTCGAGTCCGTCGAGTACGGCGCAGGCGGTCCAGGAATCGTCGGTGACGTGGGCGATGCAGACGAAGCGCAGGCCCGTCATCGCCGCCACCGTTTCCAGGATCTTCGGCACCGCGCTGATTGCCTGGATCTCGGCTACGCGTTTGGAGAGCTCCTCTTTCATCCCGTTCCCGACAAATTTCTATAGTTTTGACAGCTAATAGTGCAATGTTACCAGTTTTAGTCGTCAAATTCAGTAAATCACACCCGCCAGGCGCCGTCCGCATAGATTTTGTCTTCGCCGAGATACACGGCATCCGTCACCGCGAACACGTCGATGTGGTAGCGCGCATCCTTCCTCTTGAAGCCCGGTTTCGGATACACGCCGTGTTTTGCGCCGAGCGACAGGTGGATGCCGCACATGCGTTCATAGGTGCCGATGTCGTCGACGCGGCGCTCGCGGGTAAAGGCGCGGTTCATGCCGAAGCCCAGTTCGCGCACCCAGACTTCGCCTTCGTCGGCACGGATGATGTCGAGCACGCGCTGGAACTCCGGCGTCGCATTCTCGGTGCCGACCACGCGCCCGCGCTCGACGATGATCGTCACCGGCGTCGCCGGCCGGTTCGACAGGTAGGAGGTATCGCCGAACACGTGGATCTGCGCGCGCCCGTTCACCGCTTCCAGGTCGAGGGCTTCCGTAAACACTTCGCCGATCGGGAACTGGCCGCCGACGTTGTGCATCTCGCTGTAGTCGCCGATATTCAGCTTGGCCGGCTCCAGCTTCGATCCGAACACCAGTTCTTCGCCGCCGCCGCAGACGCGCGCGTCCGGCGCTGCATCGATGCGCGCCTTGAGCTCCCGGCCCACGCCGCGGAAATAGGCCGGATCGTAGGCCAGCGCTTCGATGTAGTGCTCGCCCT
Source organism: Telluria sp. AIW5 (assembly GCF_056680575.1). Lineage (NCBI taxonomy): Bacteria > Pseudomonadati > Pseudomonadota > Betaproteobacteria > Burkholderiales > Oxalobacteraceae > Telluria > Telluria sp. AIW5. Next base: position 1,800,577 of record NZ_CM155289.1, read on the forward strand.
GCACACCCGGCATGCGCGACAGGTGCACGTGCTCGACCACTTTCAGCCCGAGTTTGAACAGTTCGACGCGAATCCGGAAAGCCTCCAGGCGAAAATTGGTCGACTGCACCAGCACCACCAGGTCTTTCGGCGCCAGCTGGCGGAAGCGCGCCAGCACCTCGGCCGGGTCCACGCTGTCGAAGTCGAGGAACTCGGCCTGCGGCAAATTGCGCCGGTAAGCCTCGACCAGGGCGCGCGCCAGGCCGGTGCGCGTGTCGTGGACGACCAGCGCGCGCTGGGCCGGGCCATGTTCGATCGCGATCTCGAGGACTGCATGAAGGTGCGCGGCGGCGGCATCGACGGCGTGCGCAGGCAGGTCGGGCGTGGGGGCGAGGGCAGATGCGAGGGCGGGAACGGTCATGGCAGGAGAGGGCGCGGATGGACCCGGCATTATACGAATTTCCCTGCGACGGCGCGTATTCCGGGCCTCAAGGTGCCGCCGGGCGCTACCGGGCGAACGGCGCGCCGTGCAAGGGCCGGGGCAGTTATGATTTAGACAGCAATGACCATGCGCATCACAGCGGTGGCATGCATATCTTATTCATTCGGGAACGGCGCAGAACAATGGCAATACGATGGGACACGCCAACCAGCACCTGGCTGGAAGACGAGACGAGCGGACAGTTCGCGCTGCAGGCCAGCGCTGGCCTGGGGCCGGTCGACTGGCAGGCGCATGCGCGCGGCCGGCTGCCGGACGTCGCCCATCTGCTCGGCGCCTCGCTGCCGACGGCCTGCGCCTGCGCGGGCATCTACCCTGAAGGTTTCTCATTCTGCCCGACCTGCGGCGCGCCGCTCGAGCGCCTGGCGGGCCAGGTGCAGCACCAGCCCGACTGGTGGGGTGCGCCCAGCGACCAGGCCTTGCCGCGCCACGTTCCGCACGGCTTGCCGGTCACCTCGCTGGCGCTGGGCGACCGCCTCGAAGGGCGGCCCGCGGCGCCCATCATCAATCGCGCCGAACTGGCGATGCCGGCGCCGCCGAACGCGCATTGCGTCTTCATCGCGGGCAGCTACGGTTTCCCCGAGCAGCGCCTGCTGGCGCTGGCCCCGGCGCGCGGCGTGCTGCAGTACTGGGATCCGCTGGCGCAGCTGTGGCATGTGATGGGCGCCGAGGAGGCCGGCAGCGAGCTGCGCTTTTCCGCGGGAGGCTCGGTGGGCGTCTACAACTGGCTCCCGAGCCTCAATCCCGCACGCGGAGAAGTCGGCATCGTGCCGCTCGATACGGGCCTCTCTCGCCTGTGGATCAATCCGGTCAACGAGAGCTATCGCCTGGAAGTGCTGTTCGCCGGACGCCTGGTGTCGAGTCCCGGCCTCATGCGGCGCCAGGTCGGCTGCCTGTTCGTCGAGGACGGCGTGCTGCAGCTGCTCGATGCGAATGCCGATTTCGTGAACGGCACCACCTGGGACTGCGCAGGTGCGCCCACCTCCGGCTGGATGCGTCCGATCGGCTACGACAACCGCCTGTTCTGGCTGCACGCCCAGGGCCAGTTGGTCTGGCGTCCGGGCGAGGAGCCGCGCTGGACGCCGTGGCCGCGCGGCTGGACCCCGAAGCTCGATTTCGGCGGCCCGACCCAAAGCCGCGACGGCCGCCTGTGGCACATCGGGCACGATGGCCAGGCTTATTCCTTCCTCGAACTGGGTGCCGAAAATCCCCAGGTCGAACCGATCGACGGCGCGCGCCTCGGCTTCGCCAACTTCCTGTTCCGGCGCGGCCATCCGGTGCTGGATCAACCCTGGTCGGCCGAGCACATCGAAGACGTGGGGCAGGACGACTCGCTCGTGCTGCCGCTGCTGCGCAGCTTTAATAACAACCGCAGCCAGCCGAGCGGCCTGGTGCTGCGCTTTCACACCTATACCGGCCGCGCCGAGGAAGCGCTGGCCGGCCGCACGATCGCGCGCACGACCATCGAATGGATCGGCAAGCGCAACCTGATCCTCGACGAGGTGGCGCGCATGGCGCGCCCGCTCGACTGCGTGCCCTTCGTGTATGCCGGCGCGCTGTGGCTGCACCACCCGGACTGGAACACGGTGCGCGGCTGGCGCCTGGAAGCCCTGTCGTGAGGGCGGCCTTCATGCGCGTTCTGACCATCCTCGCCCTGCTGTGCGGCGCTGGGTCGGCATGGGCCACGCCGCACGTCGTTTTGGTGCAGAACTCGGGATGGATGGAGCCGTTCTACAGCGATCCTGCATCGCCTTTCAAGCCGCTGGTGACCGAGCTGGCGCTGGCCGTCGCGCAGCCGGGCGATGCGCTGGTGCTGGCCGCCTTCAATCAATCGCAGCCGAACGCGCCGTCGCCGCGCGCGCTGCTGTCCACGACGGTCGACAAGGGCACGCGCGGGGCCGTCACGCGTGCACTGGCAGGGCTGGACACGGCCCATAAAGCCGGCGGCGCGCTGGCCGACACCGATCTCGGCGAAGCGGTGGGCGCGGCCTTGACGCAGGCGCTGGGCGGCAGGGATGGCATCGTCTGGCTCGTCACGAATAACCGCAACAGCCCGAACAACGACCAGGCCACTGCCCAGCGCAACCGCGAGTTCTACCAGCTCATTCACCAGGGCGGCAAGATCCGCACGGCGCTCGCTTTCCCGCTGCGCATGCCGGTCAAGGGCGCGCACTACACCGCCAACGGGCTGATGGTGTACGCGTTCGCCATCGGCGAAGGCGGAGCGCGTGCGCTCGACGGCCTGATAGCAAGCGGCGCGATCCGCAATATCATCACCGAGCCGCCGGCGCGCCTGAAACCGCTCGACCGCGGCACCGTGCGCCTGGTGCCGCGCAAGGTGGAAAATGCGCCCGGCGTCAGCTTCGCCATGGGCCAGGACGGCGTGCTGCGCGCCGATGTGGCGCCGGATGCGACCGCGCCCAACGCGAAGATCGCCTGGCACCTCGAGAACACGATGTACCCGTACACCATCGTCAGCGCCACCCTGAGCGCGCGCTCGAAGCTGGGCGGCGAGGACCGCGCCGTCACCCTCGGCAGCACCCGCGTCGCCGCACTGGCGCCGGGCAAGCCGCAGCCGCTGGGTTCGACTTTGCAGCTGCCGGTGGCGCAACTGCCGGGCAAATGGTCGATGGCGGCTTTTAAATCCGCCGGCTCGGCCTATGTGCTGCCGGGGACCATCGAAGTCCATTTGGCGGACCAGAAGCTGGCCTTGTCGACGGGTTTCAGGGAACGCATGACGGAGCTGTTCCCGGGCGACCCGCTGCCCGACATTTTTACGCCGCCGGCCCAGGTACAGGCATCGACCGCCGTGTTGCCGATCGAAGTGCGCGTCCATTACGGCAGCGCTCCGCTGCTGGCCGCGGGCGGCGGCTTGCTCGCCTTATTGGCGGCGGCCGCCGCCGCGGCCTATGGCTGGATGCGCCCGCGCCGCGCGCTCGTCACCGTCGACGACGAGCAGCGCAGCATGCATGCGCGCACCGGCACGATACAACCGATTTACGACAAGGCGGGCAACGAAGTCGCGCGCCTGAAGACCACCCTGTTCGGCCACCAGTTGATTGACCTGCGCGAAGGCGCCCAGGTTCGTCTTGGCCGCTGACCCCTAAGGAAAAAAAGATGCAAGCCCAGAACAACCAGAGCGACCCCGGCTTCAAGCTCCCCGCCGACAAGACCAAACCCGACGATCCGCAGGCCAAAACCATGCCCGACACCGCGACCGCTCCGGTGGAAGTGGTGCCCGGCGCAAAGGCGCCGCTGACCGACACCTCCACCCGCGACGTCGCCATCGGCGGCGCCATTTTTATCGTGCTGCTGGTCGTGTACTTCTTCGTCCGCAACGCCTATGTGCACCACATGGTCGTGCGCCGCGTGGCGCCATCGACCGCGGGCAGCGCCGGCTGGATGCTGTTCGTCGGCCTGGCCTTCCTGTCGGCGGCGGTGGTGCTGGCGATCGTCAATGCGAGCAAATACCTGAGCTTCGGCGTCACCGCGCCCTTGGTGGTGGTGGGCCTCGTCGCGCTGATCGCGGCGCTCGTCATCGGCCGCCGCTAAAGGAAGGAAGAACACCATGGCAGATATCCCCACCCAGGCCCAGGTCAAGCGCAAGTCCGAACTGAAGGTCGACCTGCGCCCGACGCTGTTCATCGGCGCCGGCGGCACCGGCATGGAAGTCATGATGCGCATCCGGCGGCGCATCCTGTCGGCCGTCTGGAACCGCCACAATCCGACCCGCGTCGAATCGATTGCGGACTTCCCGGTCGCGCGCTTCCTGCACTTCGACCTCGATTCGAATGCGGTCATCGACGAAGGCAAGTCGCAGCGCACCGATCCCTGGTATGAGCTGGTCAAGCTGACCGACGAAGAACGGCTGGTAGAGCCGCTCGATCTTCCCCAGTATCACGAGTCCGACGACAGCCTGGCGCGCTTCCCCCTGATCGAAAAGTGGATGCCGCTGCGCCCGAAAAAACTGCGCTCGCTCGGCATCGACCCGTCGAAAGGGGCGGGCCAGATCCGCGCCGTGGCACGGCTGTACTTATTCGACAAATACCCGAAGCTGCGCGGCCGCATCAAGGGCGCGCTGAACTACCTGGGCAGCAACGCCGGCATCGAGCGCAAGGAGAATTACCAGCGGCTCGGCCTGCAGGTCGACACCTCGAAATTCCGCATCGTCGTCATCGCCTCGAACGCGGGCGGCACCGGCGCCGGCAGCGCGATCGATCTCGGCTGGATGGCGAAAGCGATCGCGCGCCAGGAAGTGGCCGACAGCCAGGTCGATCTCGTCATGTTCATGCCTTCGGGTTTCGCCAAGGCGAACAAGGAGCGCACCGAGGCGAATGCCTACGCGACGATGATGGAACTCGAGACCACGATGCGCGACATGAACGCGCAGGTAAAGTGGATGGACCCGGACAGCATCACCGGCCGTGGCGCTCCCTTCGACGACGTGTATTTCGTCGACACCGCGAACCTGGCCAACAAGGCGACCCAGGACGTGAAGGACGTGTACCAGATGGTGGCCGATACCCTGTTCGAGGATTTCGCCTCGGCCGATTTCGCCAACCGCAAGCGCTCGGTCGCGGTCAACCAGCAGCAGCACAAGCTCGGGCCGTATAACCCGCGCGTGCCGGAAGCGCGTTTTGGCGACATGCGCCTGTCGTATTCCAAAGTGTATTCGGCCTTCGGGCAGTCGGTGCTCGACACCCAGCAAAGCCTGCGCGAGGATATCCGCGCCTATGAGCTGGCGGCGCTGATGGTCAAGGAATTCTTCGGCCTGGTCGGGCGCGACGGTGCGCTGGCACGGCGCGCGGGGGACCAGGAGCGCGACGGCTTCATGCGCGAGCACATGGACATGCGCGAGCTCCCCTTCGACGAATTCCCTGATTTTAAAAAGGGAACCGTCGATGTCACGCCATTCCAGGAATACGCGCTCACCGGCTTGCTGTTGCGCGACAAGGAAGGGCGCTCGCTGCTCGAGCGCGTCGAGAGCAAGGTGCAGCTCGAGATGGACCGCATCATGGCCGCCTTCGACGTGCCGCAGTGGCGCGAACGCGTGGCCGAGCTCTTGCCGAACCTCGAACGCGACGCCATCCGCGAAGCCGGCGCCAGCGCCGAGACCAGCGAAGACCGCATCAAGCGCCACACGATCGAACTGACCGGGCGCCTGAAAACGCGGGTGCGCGAGCGCCTGTACGCGTTGCTCGACGACCGCAAGCAGGGTGGATTGGAATTCGTGCTGTCGCTGCTGGAGCAGGTGAAAGCGCGCCTGCTGCAGCGCGACCTGGCGAACGCCGAGCGCAATGGCCGCCGCTACCGCGACATCCGCGACGCGCTGCGCACGCGCCAGGTCGAGGAGTCGCTGAACAACCTGTCGCAGGCGGCCGGCCGCCTGTTCGGCAAGGACGCCCAGGCGCGCGAAGTGATGGCGCATTTAAAACGCGACATTGCCGACTACCTGCGCTTCCACCTGCTGGCGGTGGCGGCCGGCCAGTCGATCGAGGTCATGCGCGGCATGTCGGCCTGGCTGGGCGAGCCGCAGTCGACGGACGAGCAGGGCCATGCGCAGTGGAGCGGCATCGCCGGCGAATTCCAGGAGGGACGCCGCCACGTGCAGGACATCCTGGGCGCGGTCGATGGCCGCATCCGCCAGCTGCGCGCGGACGCGCGCCAGGAGCACGCCACCTATATCAAGCTGGCCGGTGACGTGATGCCTGCGCCGGTGCGCCTGACCGGGGACGTAAGCGCCTGGAGCGAAGAGGTGCTGCTCGAATTCGGCGGCTCCGCCAGGCTGTTCCCGCAGCTGGGCGACGAGCGCACCCGGGCGGATTTGCTGCTCAAATTGTTCCGCCGCGCGCAGACCCAGCTCTCAACCGGCGAGCTGCTGGAGGAACCGGTCGATCCGCTGCTGGAACGCTTGAATGCGATGACGCCGCAGGAACGCCAGCGCGTCTTCGCCGAATGGATACGCAGCGCCATGCCCTGGGTGAACGCGCGCTTCTCCGCCGAGTTCACTCCGAATTCGGACCAATTCAAATGTTTTATCGGAGTCGGCGACGTGGCCGCCTGGCGCAAGATGGAAGCGGAGATCCGCGCCGCGGTGCCGACCGGGTATTTTCATGGCGACCTGGTCTCGGTCGTGAATACCGGCATCCCGGGGCGCGCGGTCTGCTATATCGAGCTGTCGGGCTTCCCGATGACGATCCTGCGCGGCCTGCCCACCTGGCGCGCTTCGTACCAGATCGAGAACCCGAAGATCCCGACCCACCTGCACTTCGATTCGACGCGCTTCCGCCATCCGATCTCGCCCTCGATGGATGAACTGAATCGCCTGGCGGACGATTTCGAGTGGTTCCTGCAGGCGATCGCGCTGGGCGTCGTGCGGCGCAAGCTGGACGCGGGCGACCGCGAAGCGGCCTTCCAGCCGCGCGGGCAGTACCTGTTCGAAGTCGAGCCGGGCTCCGGCGAATGGCTGCAAATCGGGAACGAGTACGCGATCCGCTCGAACGGTTTGCCGCCGTATTACCGCGAGCAGGTGATCGCGGCCGTACGCAACCGCCAGGCCGGTCTCGGGCCGCACCAGTTGCTGCTGCTGGCCACCCTGATGCGCCACTACCAGCTGCGCGTGTACGAGCCGCGCCTCGAGGTCGACGAAACTGGTGCCCAGCTGCCGTCGCCGTCGCTACCGAACATCACGGCGCGCCGGTTGTACGAGGCCTGGCTGCGGCGCGCGCTGGCGGCGGAGCCGACGCTGTCGAACGCCGCAGTGGATGCGGCACTCGCCGCGATCGCCGCCTGGACCGAACCCGTCCCCGATTCCGCGCTGGATGCCTACAGCTGGGAAGTCGAACGCCCGATCGACAAGCGCGTGATCAAGCCAGAGATCCTGGCCAGCGAAGCGCGCGCCGCGGCGGCGCTGGAAGTGCGGGGGCTGGGTTCAAGCCCAGGGCTGGCGGCCGCGCCGATTCCCGACCCGGCGCCCGTGCCTTCGCTGCACGGCGCGCGTTATAAACTGTTCGTGGCGGGTGCGCAGCGCGGGCCGTTCGCGCTCGACGAAGTGGCGCAGCAGCTGGCGCGCGGCGAGATCGACCCCGGCACGCGCGCCTGGAACATGGCGCAGGACCCGAAGTCCGGCAAATGGCAGACGGTGGCGGACATTCCCGGCCTCGCGCACGCTGCGCCCGCTATTCCCGATCCGGACGACGGCGTCCCGGATCCGCAATGACAGGGGAGGGTTGTGCAAGACGATTCGATGGTCCGCTGTATCCAGGCCGCATGCGGGCATGCGCTGCCTCGGCGCGTGAATTTTTGTCCGTATTGCGGGACCGCACAAGGGGAGGCCGGGCCCGCGCGGGTGCATCCGGTTGCGGCGCCTGGCCAGCCGGTCGCAGGGACGGGGCAGGCATACCGCGTGGTGCTGGACAGGCCGCTGCGGGCCGAAGCGGCCGCTGCGGCCGCTGCGGCGAACCGTGCGAACGCGCCGGCCGCCGCGCCCGACGTGCATGCGGCCAGGCCGGATGCCGCGCCCGCCGCGCGTGCGGAAACCGCGGCGCCGGCTGCTAGCGCACAGACGCCAGCCCGGCCAGCGGCCGTGCCGCCGCCATCGGCCGCCGGCCCGCGCCTGCCGCCCGCAGCGCCGGGCTCGCCCCCGCCATCGCCGCGTGGCGCCCCTGCGGCCGGGGCCCTGCCGCCAAGGCGCGAACCGGTACGGCTGCGCTGGTGGTTGCTGGCGCTGGCGGCCCTGTGGGCGATCTGGCTGATCGCGAAACCCTCGAGCCGGCGTATCGAAGCGCAGATGGACAAGGCGATCGCGCTCGCCACCGACTGCAAGCCGCGCGAGGCCCAGAGCGAACTGATCGCGCTGCGCGGCACGAAAGCGACGCCCGAACAGCTGCAGCGCGTGCAGAAGGCGCTCAACGAGGCGAGCGCGAATTGCACCCGCAAGCGCCAGCGCGACAAGGCCTGGCGCGAGGCGAAGACCGGGGTCGAGTCGGCGCTGTCCGCATCCATGGTCGACCGCGCCCGCCAGCGCCTGCGCGCCTTTACCAAACGCTGGGGCGAGGATGACGCCACCCGTGCGATGAAGGAGGAGATCGACGCCCGCGAGCCGGAACACCGGCGCGCCGACGAGGTAGAAGGCGGAAGGTAATACGCCCGCGAGGACGCGCTGGTGTATGCTTTCGGAAACACGATCACAGGAGCGAAGCATGAAGACGACGACCATGTTGGGTGCATTGCTGGTCCTGGCCATGGCTGCCGGCTGCTCGCGCCACGACGACGCGATGGGCCCGGCGCAAAAGGCCGGCAAGGCGGTCGACGAAGCCGGCGACAAGGTCGCGCGCGAACTGCGCGCACCGCTCGAAAAGGCGAACGAGGCGGCGAAGCAGCTGGCCGAGCGCGCCGAGGAAGAGCGGCGCCAGATCGCCGAACGCACCGGCGAAGCGCGCGAGAAGATCAAGGACGCGACGGCGCAAGCCGGGCGTGGACTGCAGAAGGCGACCGGCAAGGTCGGCGAAAAGGTCGAGCAGGCCGGCGAAAAGATGCAGGACGCGGCACGCTGAAGACTGCGGACTTTTCAGGAGGGAGCGCGCAATGACGCCACAAAAGTACTGGTTCCCCGTGCGCCCCGCCTCGCGCGGATGGGGCTGGGGACTGCCCCTCGTCTGGCAGGGCTGGGCGACCTACGCTGTCTTCTTCGCCGCCCTCATCGGCGGCCTGGTGCGGCTGGCGCCCTTCGGCGAACTTGTCAGCGTCGGCTACAGCTGCCTGCTGGCCGCGCTGTTCATGGCCGTCGTGGCGTGGAAGGGCGAGCCGCAGCGCCTGCGCGATATTAAATCACCGGCGGATGACGTGATGATCCGTTGACGCAACGGTCCGCGTGGGCACGGGGCGCCCACCCTACGGCTAAAGGCACGGACGACCGCGAAACAAGCTTACGCGCTCGCCCTTAAATCCGGATACCCACCCGTCACGATCGCCATATCCACGAATCCCGCGCGCCAGGCCTGCTCCAGGTTCTGCTCGACCTCTTCCATCGAAGTCCGCCCAAAATTCGCAAACCCGAGCACGCCATACGCGCGGTTGCGCCCATGGCCCTTGGCCATGTACAGCGCCATGTCGACCAGGTTGACGGCGCGCTCCCACGGCAGCGGCGTGCCGCCCGGCGCCAGCGGGTAGGGCGCGTAGCCGATCGACACGTTCACGGAAAGCGCCGTGCCCTGGAATTCGATGCTGGTCGCGCTGATGCCGTTCAGCAGGCGGCGCGCCACTTCGTCCAGGCCGCTCAGCGGGATCGCCGGCAGGAAGGCGAGGAATTCCTCGCCGCCCCAGCGCACGATCATGTCGGTCTCGCGCAGGATCTCGCGCAGGCTCTCGGCAAGCCTGATCAGCACCGCGTCGCCGGCGCCATGGCCCCAGGTATCGTTGATGTGCTTGAAGTGGTCGACGTCCATCAGGAACAGCGCGCTGACCATCTCTTCGCCCGACGTCCCGGCGCCGCGTTTTTCATCGGCGCGGTGACCGCGCATGAAGTCCTGGAAGTGGCGGCGGTTGTACAGGCCCGTGAGCGGATCGCGCACGCTCTGCTGCTTCAGTTCCTGGTTCTTCAGGTACAGCTGCGCATTCGCGTGGCGCACCTTGCGGTACAGGAGGCCGACCACGACCGAGGCCAGCGCGAAGACAACGGCCAGCAGCCACCAGACGCGCTGCTGCAGGCGGCGGTTGTCGATCTCGACCGACTTGACCTGGTTCTCGCGCTCGAGCAGCTCGATTTGCCGCTGCTTCTTGTCGGCGTCGTATTTTTCCTGCAGCTCGAGCATGGCCTTCTGGCGGCGCTTCTCGAACAATTCGTTCGACAGCGTGCGTTCGCGGTGATACGCCTGGACCGCGCCGGCATAGTCGTCCGCGCGTTCCAGCGCCTGACCGTATTCGGACAGCACGGTCTGCAGTTCGGGCTTGTTGCCGGCTTTTTCGTAGGAGGCAAGGCCCGCTTCGAAGTTGCGCTTGCCCTCGGCCAGGCGGCCCGTGGCCAGGTAGGCCTGGCCCAGGTTGATGCGGGCGGTGGCCACGCTGTTTTCGTCATGGACTGCCGTTGCAGCCGTGATCGCCTGGTTCGCGTACGCCACTGCATGCGCGTAGTCGCGCATCTTCAGGTAGCAATCGGACAGGTTCACCAGCGAGTTCACTGCCATCGAATGCGCGCCGATCTGGCGCTCGATCGCCAGCCCCGCCATCTGCGCCTTCAGCGCGCGGGGGTATTGCCCCGAGTCGATCGCAAGGGCGTATTCGGTCGCTTTCAGGGTCGCCACGCGACCCGGGGAGTTGGTCTTTGCGGCCGCAAGCATGGCCTCGGCCAGCGCCTCGAAACCCTTGTCGTACTCGTGCATCTGGCGGTACAGCCACGCCAGCGAATTGAGTACGATCACCAGGTGCACCGGACCGCCATACTGGCGCGTATAGGCCAGCGTCACCTGCATTTTTTCCAGCGCACGCGGAAAATTGCCGTCCTCGGCGAAGGACTCGGCGGCCGACACGCCGACGCGCACACGCAGTTCGACATCGTTCGTCGTGTTCGCCAGGCGCTCGGCCTCCCAGATCAGTTCATGCGAAGTCGCCAGCTCGTTCTGGGCATATTTGATATAGCCCTTGCGTACCAGGCCTTTGGCGAGGGCGCCGTTGTCCCGGCGCGCGCGGCCGAATGCGATCAGTTCGTCGCAGGTCGCCAGTGCCAGCACCTGCTTGCCCACCTTCTGGTAGGCCACGCACAACTGCGCCAGCATTTCGCCGGTCTCCTCGACCGACGCAGCGCGCGCCTCGGGCTCGATCGCGAGCAGCATCGGCAAGGCGCGTTCGGGCGTAAAACGGTTGATTTCGCGGATCTCGGCAAGGCGCGCGGCCAGCGGCGCGGCGGCCTGGCCCCAGGCGCAGGAGGATGCAAAAGACGAGGCCAGCAATAACGAAACCAGCAGCGTCGCGGAGCGACGGCGTGGCTGTCTGGACTTGCGTGCTGCCGGCATAGATGATCTCTCGATGGGATGGTCGGTATCGCAAATTCTCGCGCGCCCATCTGTCATTATATTCTTGTTGCAAGACAGAAACGTCGTTTTTTTTTGCCGACCTATGTCAAAAAAGCGACGCAGAAAGGGCAATGTTGGCGTTCAATTATTCCTCGGTAGCTCCTCCCCGAGGCTCCCCCAACCGCTGCCTCCCCGCGTGTTAAGCTGAGTGTCCATACAAAAAGGGCAAGGCAATGACTGGATTGGTGAAGACCGGGGTTACCGGCCTCGACGACATACTGCACGGCGGTATTCCGCGCAATAACAACCTGGTGGTCGAGGGCCCTCCGGGCTCGGGCAAGACCACGCTGGGCCTGGGCTTCATCTACCACGGCGCGCGCGACGACGACGAGCCGGGCGCCATCGTCTCGTTCGAACTCGACCCGGCCAAGCTGCTGCGCGACGCGGCCGGCTTCGACTGGGACCTGCAAGGCCTGGTCGACCAGGGCAAAATCAGGATCATCCAGACCAGTCCCGCCGTGCTGCTGAGCGAATTCCGCAGCGAAGACGGCGCCTTTGCGGCCTCGCTGAAGGACATGGGTGCGAAGCGCCTCCTGATCGACGGCCTGACGCCGCTGCGCCTGCATGCGGAGGCGAACGACATGCCGTTCCGCCAGGACGTGCACCTGCTGGTCGAAGGCCTGGCGCGCCTGGGCGTGACCACCATGGTCACCGCCGAAAGGGACGAGTCGCCGGGCGGCGTGTTCGCGCACGAGCGCTTCGTGTTCGATACCATCATCTCGCTCACGCGCGAAGAAACCCGGCGCCGCGTGCACCGCCGCCTGGCGGTCGTGAAATCGCGCGGCCAGGACTTCATCGGCGGCAGCCATACGATGCGCATCGAGGCGGGCAGGGGCGTGCACGTGTACCGGCGCGCGCAGTCACGCCCGCTTGGCGCGGTGGAGCAGCCGACCTCGGAAGAGCGCCTGTCGACCGGTTCGCCGGCCATCGACAAGATGATGGACGGCGGCCTGTATAAAGGTTCCGTCACGCTGGTGGGCGGCATTTCCGGCACCGGCAAGACGGTCCTGAGCGTCCAGTTCCTGGCCAACGCGATCAAGGCTGGCCACAAGACCTTGCTGGTGAGCCTGGACGAGCACCCGGCCCAGCTGATGCGCAACGCCAGGTCGCTCGGCTTCGACCTGCAGGCGATGGTCGATGCAGGCGACATGTTCATCTACTACGAGTCGCCGCTGGAACTGGAACTCGATGTCCACTTCGACCGCATCGTCAAGCTGGTCGACGCGCACGGGATCGACTGCGTGGTCTTCGATTCGATCGCGGTGTACGAGATGACCAGCCGCAGCGAGGTGGCCGATTACCTGTACGCGCTGGCGACCTTCTTCAAGAACCGCCTGGCCACGACCCTGTTCAACTACGAGAGCCCGGAACTGCTGGGCGTGTCGCAGATCAGCGAAGAGCTCAAGGGCTCGCACCTGGTCGACAACATCATCCTGCTGAACTACGTCGAAGTCTCCACCGTCCTGCGCCGCGCGATCGCGGTGCCGAAAGTGCGCGGCAGCCGCAACCTGCAAATCACGCGCGAGTACACGATCGGCATCGGCGGCCTGCTCTTGATCGACGAGAGCGACAGCGAATCCGGCGCCGTGCCGCAATTGCCGTTCTCCTCGTATTACGGCTTGCTGTCGCGCTCACCGTCGCGCCAGAGTCCGCTGATCGAGGAAGCCGTCGCCAAGGGCGCGCCGCTGCCCGAATCGTCGGACCTGCCGATCGAAAAGCCGCGGTGATCACGGTCGGCCTGCCGGGCAGTGCGCCAGTCGACTGGGACGACTGGGATACCCCGCTGACGCAGTTTGCGGAGGCGACGGGCCTGGTGACGTCCGCCTTCGATACGAGCGGCGTGCGCCGCATCGGGCCCAAGACCGCTTCGCGCCTGGGACGCTTGCTCGAGCGGTCCAGCCTGTGGGCCGGCGACGGCCCCGGTACAAAGCTCGAGCGCACGCTGGTGGACGCAAGCTGCGCCGAGGGGCAGCCTGCATCGGCGCAGTTCGAGGGCTTGCGCGTGTGTTCGCTGCCGCTGGTGCTGCATGGCGAGGTGTACGGCGTACTGGTGTTCGGCTGGCGCTTCGCCGACTTCAGTTCGGCCCTCGGGTGCGAGCGCATCGCCCGCCAGATCGGCCTGCCCGGCCATGTGCTGTGGAACGAGGTGCGGCTCGATGCGCCCGTGTCCGAACAGCGCATGGGCACTTATGCAGCGCTGCTCGGCACGCTGGCAAGCACGCTCGATCGCCAGCGCGAAACGATCGACGACCTGACGCGCGTGAACCGCACGCGCGAACTGTTCCTGGCGACCGTATCGCATGAAATGCGCACGCCGCTGTCGGCCCTGTCGATGCGCATCGAACTGATGCTGCGCACGATTCCCGACCTGCCGCCGAAAGCCATTACCGGACTCGAATCGATGCGCATGCACGTGCGCCAGGAGGCCGGCATGGTCGACGACCTGATCGACGCCGCGCGCACGCTGACCGGCCAGATGTCGGTCACGCGGGTCCCGATCGTGCTCGGGCAGGTGCTGCGCGACGCCATCTCGACCGTGGAAACCTTCGCACACACCAAGGACATCTCGCTGCGCGTCACCCCCGCCGATTACGGCGACGGTATCCGCCTCGACGCGGACGGCGGCCGTTTGCAGCAGGTGTTCTGGAACCTGCTGACCAACGCGACCAAGTTTACGCCGGAGGGCGGCGTGATCCGCATTACGATCGGGCGCAGCGAAAGCATGGTGTCGATCGACATCGCCGACTCCGGCCAGGGCATCGAGCCCGAGGACCTGCCGCACGTGTTCGGCGCCTTCACGCTGCAGCAGCATGACAACGCAACGGGATTGGGACTGGGCCTGTACATCGCGCGCCGCATCGTCGAACTGCACGGCGGGACGCTGAGCGTCAGCAGCGCGGGGCGGGGGCAGGGCGCGACGTTTGCGGTCCGGCTACCGGACAAGAGCTGGGGTCAGGTCTGACATTTGGACTCCCGCCTTGGCGCGAGCTCTTCCTTAGCCCCCAGCTTCGCCTCCTCGAAAACAGCCACCGCCCGGCTGACTGTCTTGGTCGATACGCCGAAGGCAGTTGCTATCCGCGGCATGGTGAAAGCAGTCGACAGGTAAGCGCGCGCCATCGCTTCATCTCTGTCGGCATACCGAATTCGATATTCGGTCAGGGGCAGCGCCACGGCACGTCGCTCTTCCCTGGAATTTTCTGCCAGTCCGTCGGCGCCTTGCAACTGCTGGTGCTCCGACACAAATGCGTCGTCGCCCAGGAGGAGTTGGTGACGGGTAGCGGTGAGCGGACTGGCTTCGTTAACGCCTGCCAGGACAAACGCCCGATACCCAGGCACGGCCGCCGTCGGGTTATTGCCGAACCGGTTCAGTAGCCAATCGCGCTCGAGCCAGCTCGGCGGGAGGTCCTGGGAGACAAAATAACGATGGCTACTCCATTTCCAATCATCCAGGGAAGACACGATTTTCGCGCGTAATGGATTCAGGATAATGTAGCGGGATAATTCTAAAAGATAACTTTCTTTCTGCACCAAGATGGCTTTGTAGCTGAATCGCCACGAGTTTTCTAGACACTCGCGAGCCGCTGGAAATACTGCTTTTCATATTCGACCGGCGACAAGTCATTGCTGAAGCTGTGCCGGCGCTTTGGATTGTAAAACATCTCGATGTAATCGAAGACATCCTGCCTTGCTTGTTCCCGAGTGCCGTAGGTCTTGCGTCGGATCCGTTCCCGTTTCAGGAGCTGGAAGAAGCTCTCGGCCACGGCGTTATCGTGGCAGTTTCCTCGTCGGCTCATGCTTTGCTGCAGATTGTGCTGGTCCAGGAAGTCGCGCCAGTCGTAGCTGCTGAACTGACTGCCTTGATCAGAATGCACCATCACCGTATTCTTGGGTTGCCGACGCCAGACGGCCATCAAGAGCGCATTCATCGCTAGCTCGCGATCGATTCGAGAACTCATCGACCAGCCGACCACCTGACGCGAAAACAGATCCAGTACAACGGCCAGATAAAGCCAGCCTTCGTAAGTGCGAATGTACGTGATGTCCGTCACCCAGACCCGATTCGGTTCCTGCACGTCGAATTGGCGCTGCAGATGATTAGGCGCCACCAGCGAAGGGGCACCGCCGCGTTTATATTTCCGCTTGGCGTAGCCGGTTTGCGAGCGAATTCCGGCCGACCTCATAAGACGATGGACGCGATTGATACCGCATTGTTCACCGAGCTCGCGCAGATCGTCGCTGACCTTGCGGTAGCCGTAGACGCTGCCGCTTTCGAGCCACGATTCCTTGATGGGAACCAGAAGGCGCTTGTCTTCCTTGGCGCGCTTGCTTTCGGGGTTCAGGCGCCAGGCATAGTAGCCGCTTGGGTGCACCTCGAGCACTTTGCACAGCCGGCGCACCGGGAATTGGTCCTGTAACTGAGCAATTAAGGTGTACCTTACCCGGACGTCTTGGCAAAGTACACCGCGGCCTTTTTCAAGATGTCACGCTCCTCCGTGACGCGCTTGAGCTCGGCCTTCAGGCGCCGCATCTCGTCGGACTGGGCATCGACGACCTTGCGCTCCGCCTCGGGTACGCCATAGCGCTTCGTCCAGGCGTACAGACTGTGGATGCTTATCCCGAGCCGTGCCGCTACTTCGCTCGCCGGGTGGCCGCCCTGCGCCACCTGCTTGACCGCTGCAATCTTGAATTCATCTGTGTACCGCTTTCCACTCATACCTTCTCCTTGTGCTCGACATTATGGCTCAGGAGTGTCTACGATAGTCGTGGCGATTCAAGCGTCCTTGAAACAGATGCCCGACGAGACTGTGTCGCCAATTGAAATGCTGGGTGTACTGCCCGTTGAGTTGGCGCATGCCGCTCGAAAGATTCGCCTCCGCGGTCTCGATCAGCAGATGGTAGTGATTGGTCATCTGGCAAAAACTATGGATGACGAAGCGGTGGCGTTCGCACACCAGCCCAAGTACCTTCAGCCAGGCACGGCGATCGGCATCGTCCCGGTAGATCGGGTTACGCCGGTTGCCGCGCGAAGTGACGTGGTAGAGGGCGCCGGGAAATTCAAGTCGAAGTGGTCGGGTCATACCGGTAACGGTACTGTATGACTGCTCGTTGGCGCTGAGATTGCGCAGCCGTCCACGCTGTACTGCCGGGGTCAGGTCTGACATTTGGACACGGCCTCTACCGTAGTCCCTAGCCCTCGCCTTCTCAAAGGCAACGTGACCTGATTGTCAGACCAGGCCTCGCGACAATCGAACAGTCGAGGTCGTGTCTAAATGCGGTGGTTGTCAAGCTAGTTGTCGCGTGAGCAGCCGTTAAGCTGTTCTTCTAAAAGCCGGCATATTGGTCGCCGGCGCTGTGGTTTCGCTGATCGCGTGGTCGGGGTTGAGATGCACTTCCCTGATCGGCGACCAGTTGCGTATGGACCCGGTCCAACGCAGCGGATTGGCCTCACGTGCGGCGTTGTAGACGGCTGTGCGGGCTGCCAGCAACACGTGGTGGAGGCCCGCGTGACGTTGGGTCGGCGTCACGAAGTTGATGGTGCTGTGACGGTGCTCGTTGTTATACCAGCGCACGAATCTGGCCACCCAGTTGCGTGCGTGTGCGAGGTCCGTAAATGCTTTACCGGGATAGTCGGGGCGGTACTTCAAGGTCTTGAACAAGGATTCCGAATATGGGTTGTCATTGCTGACGGCCGGCCGGCTGAACGAAGGCATCACGCCCAGTGCCTGCAAGGTCGCCAGCATGGTCGCGCCCTTCATCGGGCTGCCATTGTCGGAATGTAGAATCACCTGGTTGGGCTGGATTTTTTCACGTGCACAGATGTCGCGCATGACCTCGGCCGCAAGGTTGCTATGCTCGTCCCGATAAACCTGCCAGCCAACGACCTTTCGGCTGTAGATATCGATGAACATGTACAGGTAAAAATAGATTCCCTTTACCCCGCTCGGCAAATAGGTAATGTCCCAACTGTAGAGCTGGTTAGGCGCCGTGGCACAGATGGCGCGCGGTTTGCTGCGCTCTTGAACCGGCCGCGCCGCCTGCCGATGCTTGACCAGGCCAGCGCTTCGCAACACCCGATAGAACGTCGATTCGGAGGCCAGGTAAGTGCCCTGGTCGGCCAGGCGCGGCACGATCTGGCTAGGCGGCATCTGGCCAAACTCGGCCGAGTTGGCGATAGCGAGAATCTCTTCACGCTCTCGCGCCGTCAACGCATGAACTGGTTGTTGGACGCGCGTCGTACGCCCATCGGGCGCAGCACCGACTAGCTTCCAGCGCTGCAATGTGCGCAAGCTCAAGCCGATGATTTCACATGCTTTGGTATGGCGCGCTCCCGAGGAAACGGCTTGGGCGACCATCGCGACGATATCGGCCCGCGCTGCGGGCAAGGTCATTTGACCTCGTCCTCCCACAGCGCATTGAACTTTTTTTGCAATAAGAGCAGCGCTGCGGCCTCCGCGAGTGCTTTATCTTTACGATCCAAATCCCGGCGCAATTTGTCTATCTCTTGCTGCAGGCTGCGCATCTCGCGTGTATCGACGGGGGCGGTCGGCTTTGCATCCAGGCAGAACCCGGTACGCCAGGCTTCAAGATGGTGCACGAACAGCCCACGCTCGCGGCACCAGGCCTGCAGCGCTTCCTCATCCAGGGCGTGCGTTTCGTGCAGCGCCACCAGCTGCTCGCTTCGGCTCCAGTCCTGCGGCCGCTTTTCCCTGTCAGAGGACGCTTTCAACATATATAAATTCTTTCTGCGAATCCAGTTCTTGACCGTGTACACATTGACGTGCAGGTCGTCGGCAACGTCCTGTATGGTGCGCTTGCCGCGAGAATACACCTTCACCAAGGCTTGTTCGATGAAGGCGTCGGAATACAGTTTGCTCATGTTGTCTCCTAAATGTGAGGCGACAACTAGCGTGACACAGGGGGAATGTCAGACCTGACCCCAGGTTTTTCAGACCTGCTTGTAGAAGAAGGTCGTCCCGCACAACTCGCCGTCAGGCATCAATGCGTAGTTCGGCACCACACCGACGCGCTGCCAGCCGAGGCGTTCGTACAGGCGCTCGGCGCCCGCATTCGCCGTGTCGAGCACCAGCAGGTTCCTGCGCTGCTCGCGTGCGGCATCTTCCACCGCCTGCATCAGGCGCAGGCCGATACCGGCATTGCGCGCGCGCCGATGGACCAGCAGCTTGGCGACGTCGGCGCGGTGCGGCTGGTTGTCGGGCATGCAGGTGATCAGCTGGACGGTGCCGGCGATGCCGTGCTCGTCCTCGGCCACGAGCAGCGTGCGCTCGCCGCGCGCGACGCGATCGGCCACGTCCTGCCAGAAGCGCTCGGCGCGCTCGCGCGCCAGCGGCAGCATGAAGCTCACGGATGCGCCGCCCTCGACACAGTCGAGCAGCACGTCGGCCAGTTGCGCCGTCGCGGCGGCCGCCTGGCCAGCGTCCAGCCGGCGCACCGGATAGGGGTTCGTCATTCTTCTCTCCTGGGTGGCTTGTGGGCTTGCGAGACCAGCGCAACCAGGTAGCGCGCCGGCTTGTCGGCCGGGTTATGGTAAGTAATGGGCTGGTCCAGCCGCATGCCGAGACAGTCGCCGGCCGCAAGGCGCCAGCAGGTCGCGCCCACGGTCAGGTCCATCGTCCCGTCGATCATCCATACCTGCTGATAAATGTCGACGTTGCGCGCGGCCGTTTCGTAGGCCACGCGGCCCTGTGCGGGGAAATCGACTTCCACCAGCTGGATCGGCGAATAGGCGGGCGGCGACAGGTTGCGGCGCACGTAGCCGGAATCCGGATCGGTCCACACCGGCTGGTCGCCGCGCCGCGAGACGGGGGGCGGCGGTTCCGGCGGCGCCGGCTGCTCGAACAGCGACGCCAGCGTGACGCCAAGGGCGGCGCTCAGCTTGTCGAGCACCGTCGCGGTCGCGCTGCTTTCGCCACGCTCGATGAGCGAAATGTTCGAGCGGCTGACACCGCTCCGCTCGGCCAGGGCAGCCAGGGTCATGCCTTGCACAGCGCGCAGTTCACGCAAGCGTGAAGCGATCAGCTCGTTGATATCCATTCGTCCAGTATATAGGATTTATATTTCCCGTATACTAGATTTTATCGATGCGGAGAACCTGCCTGAAGCCGGACAACCGGTTTGTGCGGCACGCTCACACCGCCAGCTGCTGCAGCAAATACAGCCGCTGATACAAGCCACCCTCGATCCGCATCAGCTCCTCGTGCGCACCCGCCTCCGTGATGCGCCCGTGATTAAGCACCACGATCCGGTCCGCATCGCGGATCGTCGACAGCCGGTGCGCAATCGCGATGATCGTCACATGCCCGCGCAGCTCGTCCAGCGCTTCCTGCACGATCTGCTCGGTCGCGCTGTCGATGCGCGACGTAGCTTCGTCGAGCAGCAGGATGCGCGGCTCGCCCGCCAGCGCGCGGGCGATCGCGATCAGCTGCTTCTGGCCCGAGGACAGGCGCGAGCCGCCTTCGCCGAGCGAGGTGTCGTAACCCTGTTCCAGCGCCGCGATGAAGTCGTGCGCGTGTGCCGCGCGTGCCGCCGCCTCGATACGGTCGAAGGACAGCCCGCGCCCCATGTCGATGTTCTCGCGCGCGGACGCCGCCAGGATGAACGGGTCCTGCGGCACCAGGCCAACTTCGTTGCGGAAGCGTTCGTTGTCGATGCCGGCGATCGGCTCGCCGCAGATCTCGATGCGGCCGTTCTCGGCCGGGTAGTAGCGCAGCAGCAGCGACAGCAAGGTCGACTTGCCGCTGCCGGTATGGCCGACGATGCCGAAGAAGGCGCCCTGCGGGATGTCGAGCGTGATGTCGTGCAGGACGTTCTGGCCCGGCACGTAGGCGAAACTCAGGTCGCGCACGCGCACGGCCGGCGCGTCGGGCTGGGCTTCGAGGCGCGAGCCGGCGGCGCGGCCCACTGCGTGTTCGGCGGCGCCGGCTTCGTCCAGCAGGCTGGCCACGCGCGCGGTCGCGACGACCGCCTGCTGCAGGCCGCTGAACTGCATCGTGATCTGGATGAGCGGCTCGACCACGCGCGCGATGTAGCTGATGAAGGCGTACAGGACGCCGACTTCGACGGCGCCGATCTCCCTCTGGCCGAAGCTGAAGATGACCACCGCCAGCAGGATCACGTTGAGCAGGTCGAGCGCGGGGCGCAGCAGGAAGGCGTTGGCCTTCAGTTCGGCCAGGCGCGCGTGGTAGTGGCGGTCGTTGGTGAGGGCGAAGCGTTCGCCGAAACGGCTTGCCGCATTGCTCGACTGGAGCACCGTCATGCCGCCGATCGATTCGGCCATCTGGCCGTTGATGTCGCTCCTCAGGCTGCGCGCGCGCGTCACCGCCGGTGCCGACAAGCGCTGGTACAGCCAGACGATGACCAGCACCGCCGGCAGCAAGGCGAGGACGATCAGCATCAGGCGCCAGTCGAGCCAGGCCATCGCGATCATGGTGCCGACCAGGACGATGCTCGAATCGAGCAGCACGAACAGCACCTGGATGTACAGGGTTTTGACGGCCTCGGTGTCGTTCGTCACGCGGCTCACCAGCTGGCCGGTGATGGCGCGGTCGAAGAAGGCCATCGGCAGGCGCATCACGTGGCCGTACACCCATTCGCGCAGGCGCTGCACCGAGCGCATCGCCATGCCCGACAGGCGGATCAGCTGCAGGAAGCGCAGCCAGGATGCGGCCCAGCCGGAGAGCAGCATGCCGCCCAGCAGCAGCGCCATGCGCGGCCAGTCCGCGTGGCGCGGCAGCAGGTGGTCGTCGATCAGGGCTTTACCCAGGATCGGGCCGATTACTTCCAGGCCGGCCGACAGCATCAGCCACAGCGTCGCCAGCATCAGGTGGCGCCGGTCCGGCCAGGCTGCGCGGCGCAGCAGCGATGCCGCCTGCGCCAGTTGGGCGCGGCCGGCTTTGTCGATCTTGTCAGGCTGCGTCAAGGCTGGCCTCCAGTTGTTGGTAGCGCCACTGGCTGGCGTACCAGCCGTCCAGCGCAAGCAGGGTCTCGTGGTCGCCCGATTCGACGATGCGGCCCTCCTTCAGCACCACGATCAGGTCGGCGTTCACGACGGCCGACAGGCGGTGGCTGGCGATGATCGCGGTCAGTTCGGGCCGCGCCGCGCGCAGCTCGGCCAGGTGCTCGAGGATGCGCGTCTCGGTGCCCGTATCGACCGCCGACAGGGCGTCGTCCAGCAGCAGCAGCGAGCTTTGCGCCAGCAGCGAACGCGCGATCGCCACGCGCTGGCGCTGGCCGCCCGAGAGCGTGATGCCCTTTTCGCCGACCGGCGTGTCGTAACCCTGCGGGAAGCGCAGGATGTCGTCGTGGATGGCCGCCATGTCGGCCGCCCGCTCGATCTCGGCGCGGCTGGCGCCGGGGCGGGCGAGGGCGATGTTCTCGGCGATGCTGGCCGATAACAGGAAGGATTCCTGCGGCACCCAGCTGGTCGCCGCGCGCAAGGCGTCGAGCTTGTAGCTGCTTAGGGGATGGCCGCCCCAGCTCACCAATCCCGCCTGCGGCGTGGCCTGGCGCAGCAGCACGCGCAGCAGCGTCGACTTGCCGGCACCGGTCGGGCCGACCAGGCCGAGCGTCATGCCCGGCTGCAGCGCGACCGAGACGCCATCAAGCGCCGGATGCTCGGCTCCGCCATACGTGAAACGCACCTCGCGCAGGGCCAGCGGTCCGTCCGCGATGCGTGTCAGATCGCCTTCGTCTTCCACGGTGAGCGGCGCATCGAGCATCGGCTGCAGGCGCGCCAGGCCCGCGCGTCCCCGTTCGATCAGGGACAGCACCCAGCCGGCGGCGAACATCGGCCAGATCAGCTGCCCGAGATACATCGTGAAACTGGTCAGCGCGCCGATGGTCAATTGGTTGTTCCAGACCAGGTAGCCGCCCAGGCCGAGCGTCAGCGTGCTCGCTGCGGTGAGCGTCAGGCCGACCGCCGGCTCGTAGGCCGCTTCCCATTTCTTGGCGCTCAGGCTGGCGGCGGAGGCCTGGCGGGCCAGTTCAGAGAACTGCTGGCTGCTGCGCGCTTCCAGGCCGAGGGCACGCACGGTGCGCACGCCCGAGAGCGACTCCTGCACATGGTCGTTCAGCGCCGAGAAGCGTTTTAAAGAATCCGTTTCGGCCGCGTGGATGTGGCGCGAGATGTACCAGAAGGCGAGGCCCATGAGGGGGAAGGGCAGCAGCGCGATCAGCGCAAGGCGCCAGTCGACGCCGAGCAGCATCACGCCCAGCACCATCACCAGGGTAAGGGTGCCGTCGAAGCCGGCCAGCATCGCCTCTCCCGCGGCCATCTCGATGGCGTCGATGTCGTTCGTCGCCAGCGCCATCAGGTCGCCGGTGCGCTGCTTTTGATAAAAGGCCGGGCCCTGGTTCGACAGGCGCGCGTACAGGCGCGTGCGCAGTTCGACGCCGAGGCGGTAGGCGGCGCCGTACAGGCGGATGCGCCAGCTCACGCGCAGCACGTAGATGGCCACGCCGAGGGCCAGCAGCTGCATGATCTGCAGCGTGAGGTCGTGGCTGGATAAACGGTGCGCGGCCAGGCCGTCGATCATGAAGCCGACCTTGCGCGGCACCCAGACCGTGCACACGGCGACGCCGGCCAGCATCACCCCCGACGAGGCATAGGCTTTCCAGTGGCGCAGCACGAAGCCGCCTACCAGGCTCGCTAAACTCATGACATTCCTTGCGTTGGCGCCCGCGTGACGCAATCGGGCCGCGGCCGTAAACACACGAATGCACGAATGCACGGACGCAGCCCCAAAAAGAAAAGCGGGCCGAAGCCCGCTAGTTTACTTTCTTTAATCGTCGGGCGTTGCCCGCCTTGTGCACCCGGATCAGTTCTGCTTCCGGCGGCCCTTGCTGCCGCGGATTTCCGTGACCTTGGTCGTCGCAGGAATCACCACCGGCGGGGTGGCATCGACCGGCTCGACTTTCGGCAGCTCGATCTCGACCGCAACCTCGACCGGCACGCTGGCGGCGACCGGGTGCGGCGGCGCGACCGGCACGTCGAGCACTTCGCTGGCGGCCCTGGCGATGGCAGTCGGCTCCACGCTCGGCTCGACGCTCGATGTGACGATGGTGATGCTCTTGGCCTTGGCCTCGGCCTTGGCCTCGGCTTCCGCTTCAGGCGCGGCTTCCTGGACCGGCGCCGGCGTGAACGCCGCGGCGGTCGCCTGCACCGTTTGCTGCGTCGCAGCGGTACTTGCCGTCGTGATCGCATTCAGGGCGTCGGCGCTGTAGCGGCGCAGCGGCGTGAAGCTGGCGCCGGCGGCGATGCTGAAGAACTCGCGGCCGAAGTCGAACATCGTTTTCAGTTGCTGCTGGGACTGCGCACCGAAGGCGAGCAGGTCGCGCGGGTCGCGCACTTCCAGCAACTGGCGCAGGGCGGCCGTCGACTGTTCGATGGCGGTGCGCGAAGCGTCGAGCTGGAGCGCGAGGACGCGGCTGGTACGGTCGAGTGCCTGGTCGCTGAAATTGCGCACCAGGTTGAATCCATTGTCGAGCTGGGTGAGGCGAGCTGCGGAGAACTGTTCTGGAAGTGAAGTCATCGTGTTTCCCTTATCGTTCGGCTGATCGTTCGGCATATGAGTCGGTTATGGCGCACTGCAACATAACTAGTGTAGCCTCGATGCTGAACGACGCAAAGCGAAATTTGTCACTGTGTCATGGGTGCAATCTTGCAGCGCAGCATCGTTACGATCACTCACCGGAAATCCGTCGAAAGCGATGGGAAATCGCTACAATCTTCCCATCTGAACAGGAGCGTCCATGGACCTAGTCATCCGCAATGCCACCCTGGCCGACGGCCGCAGCGGGCTCGATATCGGCGTGCTCGGCACGCGCATCGCCGCCGTCGAACCGGGCCTGTCAGTACAGGGCGTACGCGAAATCGATGCGGCCGGCGACCTGGTCACGCCGCCCTTTGTCGACGCCCATTTCCACATGGATGCGACGCTCAGCTACGGCCTGCCGCGCGTCAACGAATCCGGAACCTTGCTCGAAGGCATCGCACTCTGGGGTGAGTTGAAACCGCAACTGGAGCAGGAAGCGCTGGTCGAACGGGCGTTGCATTATTGCGACTGGGCCGTGGCGCGCGGCCTGCTGGCGATCCGCACCCACGTCGACATCTGCGACGACCGCCTGCTGGCGGTGGAGGCTTTACTTGAAGTGAAGCGGCGGGTGGCGCCGTATATCGACCTGCAGCTGGTCGCCTTCCCGCAGGACGGCCTGCTGCGCAGTCCCACCGCCTTCGACAACCTGAAGCGGGCGATCGCCATGGGCGTGGACGTGGTCGGCGGCATCCCGCATTTCGAACGCACGATGGCGCAAGGCGCCGAGTCGGTGCGCCTGCTGTGCGAATTCGCGGCCGACAAGGGCCTGCGCGTGGACATGCATTGCGACGAGACCGACGACCCGCTGTCGCGCCACATCGAGACCCTGGCCCATGAAACCTGGCGCCTCGGGCTGCAGGGCAGGGTGACCGGCTCCCATCTCACCTCGATGCACTCGATGGACAATTATTATGTGAGCAAACTGCTGCCCTTGATGAAGGAGTCCGGCGTCGCGGCGATCGCGAACCCGCTCATCAACATCACCCTGCAGGGCCGCCACGACAGCTACCCGAAGCGGCGCGGCATGACGCGCGTGCCCGAGCTGCTGGCGGCCGGCATCGACGTCGCCTTCGGCCACGACTGCGTGATGGATCCGTGGTACGGGCTCGGTTCGGGCGACATGCTGGAAGTGGCGCACATGGGCCTGCACGTGGCCCAGATGACGGGACAGGCGGCCATGCGCCAGTGCTTCCTCGCCGTCACCGAGACGCCGGCGCGCATCCTCGGGCTGGAGGGCTACGGGATTGCGCCCGGCTGCCACGCCGACTTCGTGCTGCTCGACGCAGCAAATCCCGTCGAGGCGATCCGGCTGCGCGCCGCGCGCCGCGCCGTCGTGCGCCGCGGGGCGATCGTCGCCGAAGCCCCGCGTGCGGCCTCGACCCTGCAGCTGGCTGGACGGCCGGCCCAGGTCGATTTCCGAATCAGGCGCTGACATCCATCAGGCCGGTGCTAGAATCGCCCGTTCATTTAGTAAATACCAAGTATTGCCGAGCCGTGAAAGACATCCACATCCGCCCCGCCACAAGCGCCGACTTCGACGCGATGTGGCATATCTTCAGCGCCCACGTGACGGCTGGCGAGACCTACCCGTTCGGTCCCGAGGTCACGCGCGAAGTTGCGCAGGTCTACTGGCTCGGTAACGGCGTGACCAGCCGCGTGGCCACGCTCGGCGAGCGCGTGCTCGGCATGTACCGCGTGGTGCCGAACCAGCTCGGACGCGGACGCCACGTCGCCAACGCCTCCTACATGGTCAGCCCGGCGGCGCAGGGCGTGGGCGTAGGACGCCTGCTCGGCGAGCACAGCCTGGTCGAAGCGCGCGGACAGGGCTACCTGGCGATGCAGTTCAATTACGTCGTCAGCACCAATGCGGCGGCCGTCATGCTGTGGAAGAAGCTGGGGTTTTCGATTGTCGGGACGCTGCCGAAGGCGTTTCGCCACAAGCGGCTAGGGTATGTCGATGCCTACGTCATGTACCAGCTGCTGCAGGATCCGGATCACTGGCCGACTGCGGACGAGTAGGCGCCTTCCAAACCGTCAAACGGGTGCCCCCGTTATTCAGTCATTCGGGACGATCAATCGTGTCGACCAGCGTCGTCCGAACTTTGCGTGGGGCCGGCTTCTGGCGCCGGTGAAGGGAGTTGGTTTCTTCCAGGCTGCCGCTCGTCGCTTTTAACCGGCGGACAACTCGTTCGGGCGAATCATTTTCACCATTTTGTCCCGCCGTTCGTTCTGATGGGGTTCCCGCTGGCTGGAACGTCGGCAACCGATTCGGACGTTCGCTAAGGTCCGCTTACGACCCAGAGCGGACATAGCATCCGAAAAATACGACTTCATGAACTGACCAAAGCCAACTCAGCTGGATGCTCTGCCAGAACAGCAAAAGCCTACTCAACCATCGTTTGTCCATTCTCGCGAATCCAGCGAGCTAGCTTCTGACTTTCCCCAGTGCCTTGTAAGCTGCGCCATAGGCGCCTTTCTGTCGAAGGTCTACAGCTTTGCGGGTTTCGAGTGTGGCTCGGGCGCACCTAAGACAGGCGACCGGTGTCGCTTCATGGTAGGTCCACACGCCAGAGCGATCGGTTCGGGCTGCATATATAAGCACCTCAAAGACCAAGAAGATAGGCCGAGACCAGTAAAGGATGGAGCACTAGTATAGAAACCGTCCCGCCCTAGGACGATTCCCTGAGTAGCCCGCTGCCGAACGATTGGCTGCGCATTGCACCCTGACGAGGGCAATAGCGCTTATGCAAAATCAGCCGATGACTGAGCTCACTCGCATATTACCTAAAGCGGGTTTCTATTTTGCAACGCGGCGTTGGGACCCATTCCAAATTTTCCCTAAGCATTTATCTATCCAATAAAGAAACACCCCGGTACGCTATCGCGTCGCTAATAATTCATAGTATAAATTTAACCACAGTTAAGTGTTGGCGTGCTACCTTTTGATCGATCGTAGATATTTATAGAACTCAAACGAGTTTAGCTAGATCGCCTGTCGTTCTTTCTGTAAAACATGGTTAGGGTTCGCCTTTGCAGTCTAATTTCTATACGGAGTTCGAATGAATATTACTAAATTCGGTCCGCCGGAGCAGCGTGGTGTGGACCTCGATTTCGACATTTACTTTACTTTAGACAAGGCCGAAGTCGATACTGTTGGTAAAAAAGAAACGCAAGCGTTGGTCATAGCCGCTCTAACGAACGTGACAGGGGAATGGGGGGCTTTCGGAGCAGCAGCTGGTTTGCTCATAGCTTCTTATTTTTCTCAAATCGCGGCAAACGCGGGGCCGAATGGTTGCTCGGTTAAGTTGACATTACGCAATTCTGCTGTCTTTAGCGAATTTATTGCCCAACCCATTTAGATGAGATAAAAATAATTGCACCTCTTCGATAAAGAACGACGGGGATAAGCTCGCTACAGCGAATAGAGGTTGTTGTGACCTACACGTTCCTTTGTGCTGCAGCGTGCTAATAGCTGAGCGACCAGTTAGCGCAAGAAGATAAAGATGAAAAAGATTTATTTTGTTGCGTTCAGCTTCGTAGCGACGTTTTTTTCTGCTTTAGTGCGCGCCCAAACACAGAGTTTTAAAGGCGCCGCAGTAATTGCTGCGGCATCGATTAATCCACCAAACCCAATAAAATTCTGCACGAAGGCAAAAGATGATGCCAAGGAGACAGCGTCGGACACCGGATTCAAGGGCTCTGCTACCTGGGAGTGGTTTGAGTACTGATAGTAACTGCAAAATTACCACGCTGGCGGCCGGGAACCTTGCTTCTTATTTTGTATTTACTGCAAAGGGTAGATTTTAAAATTGGTCTTTTCCAAGATATAAGAACTGTTGGAATTGCTCTCGCTGCTGGCGAGCGTTATGCCCCGTATAGCGACCGGGGCATGAAAACTGACGGCTTAGTTGGGAGGTGGGCTGCGGTACTTCAGTGACCTCAGTACTTTGGCTAATTCTTCCGACGTCTTGTACTCCCTGACTGAGGGTATAAATTGCGTCCAGACAATCCATTTCGCCTTCACCACACATAAATATATGGAATGCCAGTGCGTCCGCTTGTAGCCGATTGCCGACCTACTGATAACGTAGCCGCAGACGTCCAATCCTGGCCGTTAGCGGACCTACCTCGACCGTTCGTTAGCGTCTCAAGGCTGACGCGAAAGCTGAGGTGGCGAGTCACCAAGCGGATGAATGCCAACGCTACGTTCCATATTGAAAGGCGTACGTCCGTATCGTATACGCAGCGTCCAGTTAGGCTGCCGTATGAATGAACGAGTGTACCATCTCGAAAAGCTCCAGCGGCGAAGCAGTTGCGCCATTGCCGCCGGCTTGGCGTACTTCGTCACGAGTGCGATCGAGATAGCGAGCGGACGAGTAGACGACAACGGGCAGATCCTGCACGCCCGCACGCCGGATATTCTGGATTAACGCCAATCCGGCCTTTGCTCGGTACTCCCCCTCCTCGCGCCGGCCCATGTCTGAAATCACGAGTCCAAACGGCTCCCGCCCAGAGATAACAAGTCGCATAGCGTCCGTTGTAGAGGTGACTTCGATTACGTCAATGCCTTCGTTCTTAAGCTTCGCAATCTCAAAAACGTTGTTCTTCGGCTGATCGTCGACCCAAAGAATTCTGCGAACGCCCGCTATCCGTGTCGGTCGCGCAACGGTCCCTGCTCCTTCAGCATTCTCAGTTCGGCTCGGGGCAGCATTGTCGAGGACGATGCGTAATTCGGATACCTTTTTTTGAAGATCATCAACTTGGCTAGCTAGGCTTTCCGAAGCCTGTTGAGCGCTTACCTCCATCCCGCCGATCTTGATTGTGAATTGGCGGGAGTTGATCACGTTTCGAACACTCGGGAAAATCTTCCAGATGAAAATTGCAGCAAATATCGGCCAAGCGAGGCCAGTAATTGCTTCAACGAGTTTTGGAAGTTCGGGAGGGATGTTAAGTTCCATTTGTAGCCAATGATGCGCTAGATAGCAAGATTTTGGCAAGTGCCTTGAGGTCGGCGAGAAGCAGAGATGCGCGCCCGTGTCCAGAAACAATCGCTGTTCAAGCTGCAGCAGCATGCCTCATTGTCAATTCGCAACGTCAGGATCGTGGCGCAAGTGGCACGCTTGCGCGAGCTTCTCGAATCGTTAGACTGCTCTCGGGGCTTAGGCAACGATGTGGCGGCCTCGTCAGGCCTAAGCAAACGCTCGTTTGCAAAGTTGCTAGACCTTGAAAGGTCTGCTTTAGGCGGAGGTCATGTTCAAATGTCAGATCTGACCCTCGCTAGTGCTCGCCATGTTTTGTTCGCGACCAGGAACCATTTGCAGGCCAATACACGGGCAATGGTGGATTGCATGGTGGAGGCGTTTGGGATAGGCGCAGGACGCAGACAGCGCGCAGCGCGGGTGACTTGCTGTGGTGAGCTCGTGAGCGAGACGCAGGCTGGTTTGCGCCGGTCGGCTCTATTGCTTTCTCGCGCTCTCCTTGCCGGCCCATTTCGCTGCGGTCAACCAGGGCTGGACCGGGAACGTGGAATACCGCGCACGGCGCGCGTGCATGGACTACACTGAAATTCTCACATTATCTTGCGTGCGTTGATTCAACCTGCCTGGCAGCGGTCGCTCAACGGTAACGGCTGCCTGCCAATGGCGGACACAACCGCCACAGGCGCTCGGCGCGGGCAGTACTCGGACGTGGAACGAAGATTTCTACGGAATCCTATATACGATGGCATGGCGCCTCCGGAATCATCGGCAATCGCAGCTGCCAACGATGTCACCAGGAGAACATCATGAGACATACCTTGACGGCGGTTTTCGATAAGCCCGGCGATGCGCAGCATGCGCTGAATAAATTACATGCTGCGGGATACTCAATGGAGGACACGGCGCTCTCCATTGCTGCCCCAACTGGACAGAGCAGCAATGGCGACAGGACGAGGGCCGGCGAAGAAAGCCGCCTCGGCGTGTCCGCCAAGCATCTCTTCGCGCGATTGCTCGGCACTGGACGCACCGGCCATTCCGCACGCCATACTGACGCCTCCCCTGGCGGCCGGAACGTGGTCACCCTGACGACCGAGTCGGAAACGGAAGCGAAGCGGGCCGTCGAACTCGTCGGGCGCCTGATGTCGACAGACGGCGGGGACGACCGTGCTGCCTGCCGCTATGGCAGCGAGATGCACGTCAGCGAAAAATACCGCAACCGTTCGTGGAATGAGGTGGATAAGGAATTGAAGAGCGGCTGGGAACTGCGCTATCCCGGCGCCTCGACCTGGGACGCGTCCGGGCTCGCCATGCGCCGCGGCTGGGATGACGCTAGTCCTGACATCGACGAGGACAGTTACTACCGTACACATTGGAATGCGCGATACGCGCACGACGCGAGTGGTAAGCGCGACCGTGCACTGGCAAACGGGATCGGCAACAAAGGCAGAGATGGCTTCCAATACCATCTCCGCCACTGGACAGCGGCTGCAGCAGACCGGAAGGCAGCTTGGGCATTGCGACACGGGGGAGAGCTGCCTCCCTGGGAAAAGTTCAAGGATGCCCTGCTTCATGGCTGGGGCGGTATCAATCTCGGCAATGACGATACGAAAAGTCTTTAACGAGCGCAGCTTGGTTTGGTGAGGGAGTATCCATGCGTACACTATTCTTTTTGGTGGACCAGATACCGATCGACGTGAATACGGACGAGCAGGCCCTTGACGATGCGCTTGCGTGTACATTTTCCGGCGAGCGATCCCGTCGCTGTCACGTTTCATTTGCCATTGACTTGAGCGTCAGCGCCGGCGGAAATCAGTCAGCGTTAGAAGCCCCGCCTGCGCAAGGATAGCAAACCGCGCTGTGCCGGCATCCGCGCCAGCCACCACCCTTTGTCCGACGACATGGCCCGTGACGCCAGCTTCGAGTTCAGCCATGACACCAACAGGCTCATGGACAATGGTCAGCCCCGCCTTCACCGGACGGAGAAAATACCGCTGCTTTCATGCTACGCATGGTCAGCCCCTTTATATTTCCGGGCGGGGGAATGGCTGGCGCCCAGGGCCTCGCGATCGGAACTTTACGCAGCCATAGTTTAGACAAAGAGCACTCGCTTGCTTGCAATCAGTTACGTTTCGCGGTCAACTTGCATATCGCGCCAGCGTTACATGGTCATGCACGTATGTTCGTGTAGCCCTTTACTGGAACCACTATGAAAAAGCTCTTGCTCAGCGCAGCTCTCACCCTTTTAACGGCAAGTGCAGCGTTTGCCCAGACAACTGTGCCGAATCCGATTGCCCAAACGACCGCAACTGCTCCAGCGAAGGCACCCACCGGCGCCGCGGCATTGAGCTCGGCAAAGACTGACTCTGCAAAGCCCAGCAAAGAAAACAAAGCGCCGATGGAGCAAGCCCTTGGTGGTGGTAACGGCAAAGTGTGGGTGAACGATTCCAGCAAGGTGTATCACTGCGAAGGCGACAAGTACTACGGGAAGACCAAGAAGGGTTCGTACATGGCAGAAGCTGATGCAAAAGCAAAAGGCTTCCATGGCGTGAAGGGCAAGACCTGCTCTAAGTAACATTAATTGCAGTCTACAACCGGCTGGCCTTCCAAGCCGGCCGTGTTCGTCATTAAGTTGCCTGTAGATCGTTACATCAACAGTAAAACTCAACGTTACAGGCGCGACGACCTGGCGCAGTCGACCAAAGCGGACCTTCAAACGGACTGTTCGTACTTGGCTTTAAGGTCAGCAATCAACGATGAGGACCCTTCAACCGAAAGGCCAACGTAGGTTTCGCTCTCGATCTTGAGTGGGTCCACCAAGGCCCACCGCCGTCCAGTGCTGGATGTCTTGGGAACCCGCCACCGCGTTCCATTGATCTCGAACGGAATATCCCGAATCGCCCAATGCACGCTTTAACCGGGCAAAAGCGACTTCGTCGTGTTCATCTCCAACTCGCCATTTTCTGATTGCATAGCCTTTGCTCATGATGCGTTGATGGAGTGGCGGAGTTCCGCTCCTGGCCGATTTCGGACAAATTGTAGCGCCGCTTGCGACCCGAAGCGGACCTTGCCTCTAACTGCTGTGCGCGACGTTACGCATGAGTTCTTCGGCGAAAGGCTGCTGGTGCGTTTCGAGATACGAAACCCAGAAAGACATGGAGGTATTTGTTGCTGCTAGATTTGCTGCAAGACGGTATACATCGCGCCCGTTGTCCGTCTCCTCCAAACTCTCAACACTTCCCACCCAGCCATTCCTGCTTACGTCGACTGCACGCTCTTTGCCGAGCATTTCCTCAGGTGACACAGGCTGGGCGTTTGAATGTCCGCCAACTTCGATGATGTGCACATCGACTGCCCAGTCTGCACCCCAAGCCGACCACGAGCCATCGCCATTCCGCTCATGGTATGCAGGTGGTAGGTTTACTGACCAACCGCCCCATAACTCAACTGTTCCGCCATTCTCAAGTAAGGTCGCCATTTATCCGTGTCGAAGTAAGTGTGTTGGGTGGAGACTGGAACCCACCGCTAAGTGTCCGCTCTTGGCCGATTGCGGATCTATTGTAGCGTCCGCTTACGACCCATAGAAGACATTGCTTCAACGCGTAGTTAAGCCGCGTACGGCCGATAGTCGTCGAACTCCCAGGCCGCAAATAGGGCAAGCTTGTTCGCGACTTCATGCCAGTCCTTGCCTTGGCATGCGTCCATTCGACGGGTAACCGCCTGCAACATCAGGTCGTAGTCATACTCAGGCATCAACAACATGTGTCGTCCCCAAACAGCG
Organism: Telluria sp. AIW5; assembly: GCF_056680575.1. NCBI lineage: Bacteria > Pseudomonadati > Pseudomonadota > Betaproteobacteria > Burkholderiales > Oxalobacteraceae > Telluria > Telluria sp. AIW5. The sequence goes on from NZ_CM155289.1 coordinate 1,833,492, forward strand.
CCCTCTTCAGCGCATTGCTCCTTGATCCAGTTCGGTGTGCAGACAAAAAGGTCGAACGAGTCCCCCGCATCGCTCCCTACAATGCCCGCTTCGAGACGAATCGAAATGCCGAAATTTCCGGGATTGGCGGGACGATACTCTTTCAAGCCGACGTGCAGTTCATTCGAATACATCCTCTTGAGGGAAGCTCTCACGACATCATCCTTAGGCTTATTTTATCGAAGGCAATGGTCCGCTTCTGGCCGACAGCGGACTTACCTTGACCGGCTGCTGCCGATCTGCCAGCAGTCTGCACGCAATTTCACACATGCCATCAGTCGGAGATCTGGCTATTCAAACTGCCGAGATCAAATGCGGAAGTCATCTAGCGTCTTGCCGCCCGCGATGCCTTCCACGATCCACTTCGGCTGCCGTCCTCGGCCTGTCCAGGTTTGATCGTTGTCCGCGGGATTTTGATACCGTGCCTGTACCTTCTGTCCTTTACCCTTGTTTGATTTTTTCGTGCCGGTAGTAAGCAGCTCATCGATAGATATGCCAGCCCCTTTGGCAATCGCGAGAACCTGCTGCCGTGCTTTCTCCAGTTCGCCTTGCTGGCGGCCCTTGATCTCTTTTTCGATGTCGTGCTGCAGGCCTTTTAGCTCGCTTAGGTTGTAGCTTGCCAAGTCGATGTTCGCCATGATGTTCCCTTTACCTTGAGGAGTGAACGTACTCTCGACGATTCTACTATGCGCTCGAAAAATGAAATCGCTAATGAAGCGCACGTGTCCGCTCTCGGCACAAGGACAAGGTGCTAGGAGCAAAATCAGCTTCCTACCCACCGAGGAGGAATCATGGATGCGAGCATCTACAAGGGGAAGCATTCTGTTCCCTGGAACAAAGGACGGCTGGTCGGCCAAAAGCTGCCACTCAAACTACGCGAAATTTGGGCAATTAGAATACGGCTACAGCTGTCAGAACGCATAAGAGATCTTGCCCTGTTTAACCTGGCGATCGACAGCAAGCTCCGGGGTTGCGACTTGGTCAACCTTCGGGTGAAGGATGTGGCACAAGGTAGAAGTGTGTTTCACCGTGCCATAATCATGCAGCAGAAGACGCAACGACCTGCCCAGTTCGAAATCACTGATCTAACTCGTCAGTCTGTTCTCGGCTCGATCGACAAGCAAGGTCTAACCCCTGCTCAGTTCCTTTTCCCGAGTAGAGTCTCAGCAGTGCCTCACCTCTCTACCCGCCAGTACGCACGGATCGTTTCTAGATGGGTAAACTCGATTGGACTAGATTCCACGGCCTACGGTACACATTCGATGCGTCGGACCAAGGCCACGTTGATCTATCGGAGGACGAAAAATCTTCGAGCAGTTCAGCTGCTTCTTGGGCATACTAAGCTCGAAAGCACGGTACGCTATCTCGGCATTGAGGTCGACGACGCGCTTGAGATTGCCGAGCAGACTGAGGTTTGAGTTGGGTCGACCGGCCTAGTTGGGTGGGCAGACGGCCCACCCAACTACATTGCCAAGGTCTGCGTTCGGCTAATAGAATGCAGCGCTCGGTATCTGATTTTTAGGAATGCTTAAATAGTGAAAGTGTCGAGCACGAAAAAACCTCCAACTTGGTCCGATGTCAAAGCAAAAGTAGCGGACGTTGACCGCGACGGTGTCTTGGCACTGCTTCGGGATCTGTACTCTGCCAGCAAAGAGAACCAAGCGTTTATGCACGCGAGATTTGAGCTCGGCGCCGATATGCTCAGCCGCTACAAGACGTCGATCACGCGCTGGCTCTGGCCAGACATTTCCCGAGGGCAGGACATTTCGGTTTCGAAGGCTAAAAAAGCGATCGCAGACTACAAGAAGGCCGTTGGACGACCAGATGAGACGGCTGAATTGATGACTTTTTATTGCGAACAGGCTGTAGGTTTCTGCCGCGAAGTCGGCTTGTCGGACGAGACTTTTTTCATTTCGTTGATGGGCATGTTTAGCCATTCCTTAAAGTTGGCCACGACACTTGGCCCGGTAAAACGCGGTAACTTGTTAGAGCGTCTTCACGAAGTAAGTCGGCTCAGCCATGATTTTGGCTACGGGCTTGGTAATGAAATGGATGACCTTCTAGCGGACTACTCGGCTTTGGACTGACCGGCGGCCGCTTTCGGCCAGGAGCAGACCTAGCAGTCATAGGCGTAACAGATGGAATTTTTTGACAAAACGAAGCAGACGGATAGCCCGTCCAGTTATTCAAAATTAAGTCTGGACTTCTCTGGATCACAACCATCACATTGACGACTTGTTTAGATAGCAACGATACCGTACAGTGAGCTAACTTGGTTTCAATCGGTCAGGAACTGACTTAAGGGAGGAAACATTCATAACGTTGGAAGATGCATAATTTTAAATCCGTCAACACCTCATGGTGCATATTCGCAGCTATCAATTAGTGTAATCATCATAGCTAGACTTCACTGCCCATGAATATATCAAAACGACATGTCCAATTCTAATATACAAACGGTAAAGCATATAAGTTCGATAATAGGGTTACTTTGGATGATTGCGCCATGCGCGAATGCGAATCCGGCGCTGGACTTTGCAAAGCAATTAAAGGGCAAGTTTCCTAGTGAAGTGGCGGATAGCCAATTTGACAGAGTCTTCCTAATCCGTACACATTATCCTTATTATAGTGTGCGCGCTAAATATGACGATGCTAGTCAAACGACCACAATGACGATGGAGTACATCCGTGACGTTGAGCTAATCGATGACTGTAAGGTGGTTGGGTCTGGGGTAGGGCAAAACGGCTACGGGGCTATAAGCAAATTCAAAAAAGAAGTTTGTCACCGGCTTTTCCTGGATACTTCACAAAAGCCGAGTGCAGGAGATAAGTCGGAATATTCCTATGACATAAGCTTCCATAGCACCCCAGGTGACTACCGCAACCTCGTAAAAAACGGCGTTGATTTAGTCGTTGATTTTTCTCCAATCAAAGATACTTCTAGCTTGGTCAAGCACGATTACGCTTTTCACGAGGCTCGTATCGACAGCCCAAGTCAAGTTTCGGTCAATTTATACCGACTGCCAGCTAGAGTAAAAAAGGTAACTTTTTTCTTACGTAAGTCTAAGGTCCCATTTCATACTGATGAGTACCTACAATAATAGTGTCGATAGTGCGTGGCCGCATACTGCTGTACCTAACAAAAACGCTTAATAGTACCCATTCTTGTCGTCAGAGCCACATAGGCATACACTGAGCCGCTCCGAACGTCTGCAATGGGTCGTAAGCGGACGCTACAATACGTTCGCTGACGGCCAAGAGCGGTTGGGCCAGTTTCCCTTATGATGAAAACATTCTTCTGATCGGCCGAACTACCGGAGAGCCCTTGCGCCTGGAGGCGCAAAGTCGTTCTGAGGCTCGCCGCTGGTGCGGCTCGAAATCCCTCCTTGCCCCGCGTCCGTACCGCCTGCGGATTCGATTCCGGACGTCGGAACGCATCGTACAAAAAATACACCCCTGTCGGCTTTCGCCGACAGGGGTGTATTTTTTGGGTGTCGTATGCAAGCATAGGAAGCCAACGTACAAGGAGGGAGGGCAATGAGGGATTCAAAACGCCAAACCGAACTAAAAGCTCTCAAAATCAGAAACGTCGTAACCCAGCTAAATGCTGCGGTTTCGGAATTTGGACTCATTGTGGAGGCGCTTGCGAAAATTGATGCCGAACCTGCGCTCGATGAGATGCCTGATGAGTATTTTGTTCTTGATGGGATGTATGCTGCACTGCAACGTACACGCGAGTTTGCAAAGGTGGATCTGCTCTCAATGAGCGATCTAGAACTATCCGCTGCTGTTCGATTCGTTTTTGAAATGTCGTTGTGGTTTTCGTTTCTGACCGGTCCAGCTGGCAATGGCAAGCGTTATTTTGCGTTGGTTGCATTGGAAAATAAGAAACACCTTGAAAAGGAAATTCAGCACTTCAAATACGAGATTGCGAATCTCCGAGCTGGCGAAGCTGAGTTCATGAATCAGGTGACCGCCGTCTGCAAGGAGAGAGCGGTAGCCGGACTGCCGCTCCCAAGTAAATCCGAAATTATGGAAATCGCGATTAAATGCCGCGCTGCGTTCGCCAAGAAATTTTCCATTTATTCAGACTCTGTGGAAAAAGCTGGTTTCATAAGTACGGCCGACCATATTGAAAAGGTGATTTTGCCAGACTGCCTTAATATGCTTGCTTCGGTAGAGCAACGCATTGAAAAACTAAAAAGAAGCGGGGTCGAGATTAAAACAATAAAAACGAAAGAGCTCGCAGAAATGGCCAACATGGAACAAGAATATTCTTGGCTCTTCTCTCATACCAGCAGGAAAATCCACGCTGAGCCTTTCAGTATCCAGAGCGATTTTTCTAAGCTGTCACCTGATGAGAGATTCATTTATATTGACTATCTGTTATACAAGGTCAACGGGATGCTGAGAGTATCATTTGACGAGTTCCGTAGACGCCCGGAGTTTATACACCGGCTCCGAGAGTCGCTGATTTAGAGCGCCTAACAATACCTCACGACGTACCTCCAATAGATTGAAGTGCAGGCCAGCGAAAGGAATGCCTGTAAATACCAGCTCGACGCTCGTGACGGGTACCTAACCGGCAAACACGGTGGCGCCAACCAAGTTTTCACTCTACGATCCATCGCCTCCAGCAAAGCCCTCGCGTGACTCCATACCGTAGCGCGCAATTCTTGCTGTGATTCTCCAAGTGCAGCAGCGGCTGGACGTAGAGACACCATCTCTAGTGGTTGTGAAGAAAATTAACTGGTTTCGGAAACGTAAACGACTAAGCGACGCTGCTCGGTTGGCAGAGGCGGACTCAAAAAGGAGTCTGGTCTTCGAAGAAGTCAGAAGCGCTCAATAGCCCAGAGTGATGCCGCTTCGGGTCGGCAGCGGACGCTCAGAAGCCGCGGCCGAGCTGGAGGGATTTCCGAAGAACAACAACTGAGGTAGACTAATGAGAACGACGTCTGTAACCCGCCATGTGGAGTTCAAGTGAAACAGAAGATGCGAGCGCTTCATCAGAAGCTCGACCTAGCGACCTATTCGCAGGACAGAGTCATTCGGTTCAAATTGAGCACCAGTGCGGGTCCTAGCGATCAAGGTATTTCTATACCGATACCGATAATGTATCGCTTCTATCACATCGGGCGAGCATACGACCTGCATCAGTTGAAGAATTTTATTCCTAGTGGGGTCGTTGCTGTGGACTTTATCTCGATGAAGCTGCTGGTTGCAGAGATTGAGGCGCTAAAGGAGCTAATAGACGACCCTGTGCTTAAACATTATGGCGATCAACTCGTAGACTACCTTACAGGGATTTCAGTAGACACGAAATCCCGCCTGATTGTCGGAGGCTAGCGTCCGCTTCCGGCCAAAAGCAGACAGTCGGAATTTGAGTTGTTAGACTCAATAGATGAGGTGCGCAGGATGGACAGTATCGAATTTGTGGATCGGCGACTAGGCGTCTACTGTTGTGGCCATCTGTTTCGGCGAGAGCGGCGAGCGCTCTTGGTCGTTAGGGACGAAGGAGACTGGCAAATCTTGTGCGGTAACGTGGATCACGATGATCCGCTTGAACCGTACCATGTCAGCATAGGAGCATTGCTCGATGCGGACCCTACCTTAAATGACGTCGCAGACCTGCCGTCTGAGTGGGAAGCTGAGCGCCGCGATATCACGGCCAATTGGTTGCGAACGCACCGGCATCAGTAGACGAAAATCGGGGCTGGTCGTCTAACACTCGAACCAGCACACGTTTTTAGGGTCCGCTTAGGGTCGTGAGCGGCCCCTACCAAAGGTCTGCAACCGGCCAGGAGTAGGCGTTTTGACGGTCGAAGTAGTCAACCCTGGAGTTAGGTATGCCCTTTACCTTTTTGCTCTTTTTAGCCTTCATGCTTTGCGCTGTCATTAGTCCATTGGTGGCGGTAGGAGTCATGTGGGCACTGTGCACGGAACGATGGCGCTACACCGGATGGCGGGTGGGCAAGGTAGGGGCCATATTGGCAGCGATGTCTATCGCCACGTATTTCAGTCTCAACATGCTGCTAGGAGATGGCGCTCCCGTTCGACCAATATCCATTGCAATCGCTGGCGGAGCCGGTTTCACAGCCGGGGCGGCGGGTATTTGTGCATGGATATGGGTCAGGAGCCGCAAAAGTCTTGCGACAGCCAATTAAGGTCTGCTTCGGGTCCAGAAGCAGACGCACAGCGTGCCCGAAAAATGGCCGGATAAAACTACGGAGTGCCATTGATAAGCAAACAAAGAGCGCCAGTCGAGTGGGCCGGGCTTATGTACGAACTTGAAGACGCGCGCGAGCACTTGACGGCGTTGATTTCCGAGATGAACGCGACAGACGAATTTGACGAGGTCGATCTGCGAATACAACTGGGCCATATCTTCTCTCATTTAAATCGCGCTTGGCATCGCCGAAACAAAGTCCATGGTCTCAATCAAGAGGAATGGCAGGACGCTAGTCGGTTTCCATCTGACTTGGACCCCACATAGGATGGGGCTACGACCCTCCGCTTTGAGGCGGTAGCGGACGTTACAATAGGTCCGCTATCGGCCCAGCCTGTGTAAAAACTCAGAACGAAGGACGAGGAGCCCAATTGTACCGACTAGGGCTGCCCCTGAAATGTAGAAAAACATTCCAGGCCGTGTAGTCCGATTTGGATAGTTTTATCAATGCCAGTAGGGAAAGCGCTTCAGGCAGGCCTTGGAGCGTCAGAAAATGGGCAAACGCCCGGATCGCTGCCAGCATCCTTTCAACGCCTAGAATCGCCATTAAACGCCTGAAGTTATAGGCAAGCACGTGCAGGCTCATCTCAGCTTGCACACGCTCCAAGCCTTTTGTCAGGAAGTGCGTGGCTCCCATCCACGCCTTAATCGTCGCGTACGGATGCTCAACAGTCGAACGCCGGATTCGCATGGCGTCTGGCGCCTGCTCGAGACGGGACTGCATTTCGTCCAGCACGTCCTGATGTTCCCATCGAGTCACTCGCCGCTGCGAGCGCGGCGTGCACTTGTCCTTGAGAGCGCAGCCTTTGCAGTTTGAAGTCCAGTAGCGGTGATTGGTCATGCCTTTCTCAACGCTTGCGAAACGCCATATCAGGGACTCGCCTGCCGGGCAGCGATACTCGTTCTTTTGCGGGTCGTAAATGAAGTCAGCCTTGTCGAAGCGGCCATCGGCTTTGGCTCCGGAGGTTTTCGTGGGTGGCACCAAAGTGCAGATACCTGCTTCATGACAGGCCAGGATTTCTTCGCCCTTGAAGTAGCCGCGGTCGGCAATTGCTGTCAGTGTCGTCGTGCCGATGGCGGCACGGGCTTTCTTGGCCATGCCGGACAATTGGTCACGGTCGCTGCCGTTGTTCGTTACCTCGTGTTCGACGATCAAATGATGCTTGGCGTCGACGGCGGTTTGCACGTTGTAGCCAACGATTCCTGAACCACGTGTCATCATCGAACGCGAGTCCGGGTCAGTCAATGAAATTTGCGTTTCGCCAGTCTTTATCAGCTTCGCTTCGATTTCCTTGAGCGTGGCCATTTGAGATTTCATCGCTGCGATCTTGTCGTTCAGACGAACGCTTTTCGACTGTGCCGTACCCGGTTCCTGTCGGTCAGCAGTGTCGAGTTCTGCCAGGTAGCGACCGATATTCGCCTCGATCTCTGCCATCCTGCGCTTGAGTTTTGCATCGGTAAAATTGCGGTCACTACTGTTGACGGCCTTGAACTTGCTGCCGTCGATCGCGACGACCGCTTCCGAGAAAAGGTCCAGCTGCTGGCACAGTACGACGAACTGCCGGCAGACCTTGCCGATCGCCTTGCCGTTATCTTTTCGGAAGTTCGCTATCGTCTTGAAATCGGGCGCCAGGCGTCCCGTCAGCCACATCAGCTCGACGTTGCGCTGGGCCTCACGCTCAAGCCGCCGGCTCGATTGAATACGATTGAGGTAGCCGTAAATGTAGAGCTTGAGAAGCACGGCGGGATGGTAGGCAGGTCGCCCCGTCTTCGCCGGCGCCACTCGCGTAAAACCCATACTGGCGAGATCAAGCTCTTCGACAAACACATCGACTACACGGGCCGGATTATCTTCAGTCACGTAGTCGTCCAAATGCTCAGGCAGCAGCGTGCCTTGCCCGCGTTCTTCGCCTTCGATAAAGCGCTTCATTTGGCACCCCAGTGATGAGATACTTCCTCAACGTTTACCGGACCAGTTTCGTTTACATCGGCCTGCGTTTTTACACAGCCTGGGCCCGAAGCAGACATTGTGTGGTACGAGAAATCGCATCGTGCTTCTTAAGCATCCTGCCGAGTTTGGGCCAAAGTTACACGGAAAGCGCTTAATTTCGCTTGTTTGCTGGGGCAATTTGTAGCGAGAAATCACATTCCGCTGTTGAGCACAGCGCTCTCAAAATCTGAGGTTCGAATCCCAGATGCTGGAACTTCTCCGATCCACTATCTATACGGAAGACAACTCCTTGGCCTTCGGCCCTTAAATCTACATTGATGTCTTGATATAAAGAAAAATCATCGTCTAGCGAAGTCTGCTGAAGTAAATTACGCTGATCAGCTGGCATTAATTGCAGTTCACCGAGCAGTTGATCGGACTTTCGATCTGTCTGAATGAAAGCAAAACAGAAGAAATCACTAGGTCCCTCGGATGAAATGCATAGTGATTGAACGGGTGCCCAAGATGAGCTCTTCTTCAAGGGAGGGCGTAATCGCATCTTTATCTTCCACTGGGTGCCCGAATCAAAGCGATAGAATTCCTTAGAAAAAGATCCTTCTTCGGCCTTCATTCTTATTTCATTTGGTCTTTCCTCTATTCTTTGCTCTATCGAGGAACGCTCCACTTTAGTTTCGTAGCCAGGCTCATATTGCTTAATTTCAGCAATTGCTTTCGAATATCCAGCGTCCGCCGACATTCGCAAGTATTTATAACTTAAATCGCGGTCTGCCGGCACTACATCCGCATTTCTATAAATACGTGACAATTCTAGTTGCGCGTGCTCATGTCCGTTCTCAGCAGCTGCTTTATACAACTCGATTGCCTTCGCTTTATTTGCGGCAGTACCATAGCCACTCCAGTAAAGCTCAGCGAGCAACACCTGTGAGCTGCTGTCCTGCGCCTCCACGGCGATCGAACACCATTTGAAAGCTTTTTCGTAGTCAAGCGGTGCTGCACGACCGTATCTATAACGATAGCAAAGATTATGGACAGCATCAGCCTGTTGCAACTCTGCCCATCCAATGACGTTGGGCAGACTGCGGTCGGACATACTGATCTTGACAATATGTACAGGTGCCGAGGCGCAGCCCGTCAGTGTCGCGCAAAAGCCAACGCTCATTGCGAGAGTTGCGAGAAACGGGGCTTGCGAAATTTTCATGAATATATTCGAATTTATAGGAAATGACACCGCGCGTTGACGACAGCGATCCGTTGAGGGACTGCTCTTGGCCGAAAGCGCCCTGTGGCAACAGGATATCAGCTTGATAACCGGGAAAATCCGCAGATTGTCACGAAGGTCAGGAATCGAGCCCAAAGCGGCGGTTTTCTGACTGATCAAACAGGCTACAGAAAGCGCGAATAGCTGTGCCAAGCGCCGCCTAACGGCGACAACTGCTCCCGCACAGCTTGTAGTCTGCTGACCAACTTAGCCCGCTCCTTGGGAGCCTTTAACTTGGCCGGAAGACGGCTCAACCAATGACAATTCGGCCCGACAGGCAATTCACGCTTCCTGGAGAGCTGGCGACTAGTCGGAAGCGGCTTCGCCACCATCACTTCGATGAAGTGGTCCAACTGTGCCAAGGAGCTGAACTGCAGATCTACATCGGCAGCGTCAACATGCAGAACCATGAACCCTTTATGCAATACCTCCACCGGCGCAGATGGGACACACTCCTTATCTGACCCAGCTACTGGTACATGAACCCAGAATGCTAACGGTGCCATTCGCCAGTCAGGCTCAAGCGTGAAGTGATAATGTGGAGTCATAGGATGGGAGTTATCGGTAGCTGTCGAAAACGTAAACCAACATACATCGCAGCGTCCGCTTTTGGCCGATTCCGGTCGGTTGGCTGAATCGCCACGAGTTTTCTAGACACTCGCGAGCCGCTGGAAATACTGCTTTTCATATTCGACCGGCGACAAGTCATTGCTGAAGCTGTGCCGGCGCTTTGGATTGTAAAACATCTCGATGTAATCGAAGACATCCTGCCTTGCTTGTTCCCGAGTGCCGTAGGTCTTGCGTCGGATCCGTTCCCGTTTCAGGAGCTGGAAGAAGCTCTCGGCCACGGCGTTATCGTGGCAGTTTCCTCGTCGGCTCATGCTTTGCTGCAGATTGTGCTGGTCCAGGAAGTCGCGCCAGTCGTAGCTGCTGAACTGACTGCCTTGATCAGAATGCACCATCACCGTATTCTTGGGTTGCCGACGCCAGACGGCCATCAAGAGCGCATTCATCGCTAGCTCGCGATCGATTCGAGAACTCATCGACCAGCCGACCACCTGACGCGAAAACAGATCCAGTACAACGGCCAGATAAAGCCAGCCTTCGTAAGTGCGAATGTACGTGATGTCCGTCACCCAGACCCGATTCGGTTCCTGCACGTCGAATTGGCGCTGCAGATGATTAGGCGCCACCAGCGAAGGGGCACCGCCGCGTTTATATTTCCGCTTGGCGTAGCCGGTTTGCGAGCGAATTCCGGCCGACCTCATAAGACGATGGACGCGATTGATACCGCATTGTTCACCGAGCTCGCGCAGATCGTCGCTGACCTTGCGGTAGCCGTAGACGCTGCCGCTTTCGAGCCACGATTCCTTGATGGGAACCAGAAGGCGCTTGTCTTCCTTGGCGCGCTTGCTTTCGGGGTTCAGGCGCCAGGCATAGTAGCCGCTTGGGTGCACCTCGAGCACTTTGCACAGCCGGCGCACCGGGAATTGGTCCTGTAACTGAGCAATTAAGGTGTACCTTACCCGGACGTCTTGGCAAAGTACACCGCGGCCTTTTTCAAGATGTCACGCTCCTCCGTGACGCGCTTGAGCTCGGCCTTCAGGCGCCGCATCTCGTCGGACTGGGCATCGACGACCTTGCGCTCCGCCTCGGGTACGCCATAGCGCTTCGTCCAGGCGTACAGACTGTGGATGCTTATCCCGAGCCGTGCCGCTACTTCGCTCGCCGGGTGGCCGCCCTGCGCCACCTGCTTGACCGCTGCAATCTTGAATTCATCTGTGTACCGCTTTCCACTCATACCTTCTCCTTGTGCTCGACATTATGGCTCAGGAGTGTCTACGATAGTCGTGGCGATTCAGGCCGAGGCTGGTTTCGACCCATTGCAGACGTCCAGACTACAGGTTTAAGAACGCGCTTTTTCTAGCGATTTCTGCAACTTCACGATCAGGGCTTCGACTTCGCTTTCGGAAAGATCTAAAGGATCTCCATGCGAGCCAACGGCGATAACGCACACCGCAGAACCGTCGTACCAGACGTCGAGACGGTCTTGTTCAAAGAGTTGGGGCATTGCACAATTCCTTGCGTGAGTTTTGGTCTGCTTTTGGCCCAGGCTGTGTAAAAACTCAAACCGACGAACTGCAAGCCGAATTGTGCGGGCCTGGGCTGATTCTGGAAGATAGAGACGCGTTCGGGGCCTTGTAATCCCACTTGAGCATTTTCAGCAAGGCCATTAAGGAAAACGCTTCAAGCAGGCCTTGGCGGGTCAGAAAATGGGCGTACGCCCTGATTGCAGCCAGCATTCCCTGCATGCCAAGTAACGACATCAAGCGCCTGAAGTTATAGGCAAGCACGTGCAGGCTCATCTCGGCCTTGACGCGCTCCAGTCCTTTCGTCAGGAAGTGCGTCGCCCCCATCCACGCCTTGATCGTCGCGTACGGATGCTCGACAGTCGAACGCCGGATTCGCATTGCGTCCGGCGTCTGTTCCAGACGCGCCTGCATTTCATCGAGCACGTCTTGATGTTCCCAGCGGGTCACCCGCCGCTGCGAACTCGGCGTGCACTGGTTTTTGAGCGAACAGCCCTTGCAGTTCGAGCTCCAATAGCGGTGGTTCGTCATTCCTTTCTCGACACTCGAGAAGCGCCAAATCAGAGATTCGCCTGCCGGACAGCGGTATTCGTTCTTTTGCGGGTCGTAAATGAAGTCAGCCTTGTCGAATCGACCGTCGGCCTTGGCTCCGGAGGTTTTCGTAGGTGGCACCAAAGCTGAGATGCCCGCCTCATGACAGGCCAGGATTTCTTCGCCCTTGAAGTAGCCGCGGTCGGCAATTGCCGTCAGTGTCGTCGTGCCGATGGCAGCACGGGCTTTCTTGGCCATGCCAGACAACTGGTCGCGGTCGCTGCCGTTATTTGTGACCTCGTGTTCGACAATCAAATGATGTTTAGCGTCGACTGCAGTTTGCACGTTATAGCCAACGATGCCTGAGCCGCGCGTCATCATCGAGCGCGAGTCCGGATCAGTGAGTGAGATCTGCGTTTCCCCAGTCTCCATCAGCTTCGCTTCGATTTCCTTGAGCGTTGCCATTTGCGATTTCATCGCCGCGATCTTGTCGTTCAGACGAGCGGTTTTCGACTTTGCAGTGGCTGGTTCCTGACGGTCAGCCGTATCAAGTTCTGCCAGGTAGCGACCGATATTCGCTTCGATCTCCGCCATCCTGCGCTTGAGTTTGGCATCGGTAAAATTGCGGTCGCTGCTGTTGACGGCCTTGAACTTGCTGCCGTCGATCGCGACGACCGCATCCGAGAAAAGATCCAACTGCTGACACAGAACGACGAACTGCCGGCAGACTTTACCAATTGCCTTACCGTTATCTTTCCGGAAGTTCGCTATCGTCTTGAAGTCGGGCGCCAGGCGTCCGGTGAGCCACATCAGCTCGACGTTGCGCTGGGCCTCGCGCTCAAGCCTTCGGCTCGATTGAATCCGATTGAGGTAGCCGTAAATGTACAGCTTGAGCAGCACGGCGGGATGGTAGGCCGGCCGACCCGTCTTCGCCGGCGCCACCCGAGCAAAACCCAGGTTGGCGAGATCAAGCTCGTCGACGAACACATCGACTACACGAACCGGATTATCGTCGGCCACGTAGTCGTCCAGGTGTTCGGGCAGCAGCGTGCCTTGTCCGCGGTCTTCGCCCTCAATAAAGCGCTTCATTTAGCACCCGAAGTGATGAGATACTGGCTTAACGTTTACTACACTGGCGCCGTTTACACGACCTACGTTTTTACACAGGCTGGGCCGATAACGGCCATTCGCCAAGGCTCAGTGTAAGAGGGTTATTGCCCCAATAGCAAGCAGGAGGTTTTGTCAGCCCATCTCGGTATTTCCTCCCGGCTCCGGTGCATCATGCCGTCCTGTGCAGTGATAGGATGAGATTGTCAATTCGATCATCCAGGAAAGCAGACCCGCCCAACATGCCACCCGTCCAACCCGGTCCGAACGCCGCCTTTTACGTCGTCCTGAACGCCGGTTCCGGCCATTCGGAAACGGCGCTGCGCGAGTCCACCATCCGCGATGTGTTGCAAGCCGCCGGCCGGACCTGCCACCTCGAACTGGTGGAGGATCCGGAGCAGCTGGTCGAGATCGCGCGCCGCATGGCGGCCAAGGCAAAGGAGAACGAGGGCGTCGTGGTCGCGGCCGGCGGCGACGGCACCATCAATACGGTGGCGCACGAAGCGGTGCAGCAGGGCTGCCTGTTCGGCGTGCTGCCACAGGGGACCTTTAATTATTTCGGCCGCACCCACGGCATTCCCGAAGACCTGGGCGAGGCGGTGCGCGCGCTGCTGACGTCGACCGTGACGCCGGTCCAGATCGGGATGGTCAACGACCGCATCTTCCTCGTCAACGCCAGCGTCGGCCTGTATCCGCAACTGCTGGAAGCGCGCGAACAGGACAAGCGCCAGTACGGGCGCAGCCGCGTGGTCGCGATCCTGTCGGCGCTGAAAACGGCGCTCGGGCGCTACCGGTCGCTGCGTATCGCGCTCGATACCGACGGGCAGACGCGCAAGCTGCGCACGCCGACGCTCTTCGTCGGGAACAACCGCCTGCAGATGGAGCAGGTCGGCATGGAGCCGCTCACCGAAGCGGTCGAGGACGGCGAACTGGCCGCCATCGCACCGCGTTCGGTCGGCAAGATCGGCATGCTCGGCTTGCTGCTGCGCGGGGCGCTCGGGACGCTTGGCCAGGCGGAGAACGTGGTCGCGTTTTCCTTCAAGCGGCTGACGGTCAAGCACGCGCGCCTGTCGCCGCGGCGGCGCGTCAAGGTCGCCACCGACGGGGAAGTGACGCACATGAACATGCCGCTCGAGTTCCGGGTAGTCGAGGGCAGGCTGCTGCTGTTGAAGCCGGGGGCTGAATCAACAAGCGCGGCCCCGGCGGGCACGCCCTCCGGTCTGGCCTAGCCGCGCCGTTCTTACTCGACGCGCCGTACCCGCACGCCCATCAGGTCGACCCGGTTCGACGGCCCGCCCGTCCCACCGGCGCCGCTGAAGCTCGCATTGCTCTCCAGGTAGCTCATGTTATAGAAATCGCTCAACCTGATGCGGTAGGAACCGGGCTGCAGCGCCGCTCGCAACGGCGTGCAGAGCGGCGCCGGCGTGTTGCCGCGTGCCGGCTTGGTGTGCGGCAGCTGGACCACGCCCTGCGCCACCGTGCGGCCGGCTGCGTCGTCGATGGCGAGCCATTTGACGCTGCCGCTGATGCCGAGGTTGATCTGGTTCGCCTCGTTCCGGTAGCGCAGCTGGAACGCATACGCGCCCGCGCGCTCGATGCGCAGGCCGCTCACCTCGAACCGGTCTTGCGGAGCGCCCCAGTTGGCCAGGTGCGGCGTGGCGCTTGCAGTGACTTTCAGGTTCGAGGACACGCGTGCATCGGTGACGGCGATCTCGGTGGCGTTGTCGACGCAGCGCGGCGCGCTATGGTGGCTGCGGTTGCCGGATGCCGTGAACTGCGCTTCGACGGCGTAGCAGGCCTCGGGATGCCATTCGCGGTCGGTCCACGCGCCGGCTTTTATATTGGCTGCCACCTGCTTGCCGTCGCGGTAGACGTGATACACGGTGCCGGCGCCATTGCCACCTGCGCCGATGCGCAGGCGCGCGTGGCCGGCCGCATTGCGTTCGAGCGCATCGATCACGGGTTCGCGCGGACCGAAGACGACAGGCGATTCGACATACGGGGCGGCGTTCACGCGGCGGATGGCGTTGTCGCCCTTGACCACCGTGCCGAGCACGATCTCGATGAGGTCGCCGTCGCGCAGCTGCGCCCACGGAATGGTGGTGGCCACTGGTGCGCCGTTCAGCAGCACCTGCTCGACCTTGTGGTGGCCCTGTTCCTGGCTGGCGGCCGGCAGCAGCAGGCGCACGGAGATGCGCGCACCGTGCAGGCGCAGGTTCTGCAGCGTGGCCTGCGTCGTGCCGGCGAAGGTCTCGCGGCGCAGCTTCGTCGTGACGAAGGGCCGCAATGTGACGCCTTCGTCGGTCGCCGTCACGCCGAACACGTTTTCGATCACCATGCCGAGATAGGCGCCGACGGACCACAGCTGGCGCCGCGAATTGATGACGGGGCCGATCAGGGATGGGTTCTTTTCGTCGAGCAGCAGTGGCTGGCCGGACAGCCACTCGAGGTTTTCCATGTTCGACATGTTCAGCGCCGCACCGCGGACCAGCGATTCGTAGGCGGCATCGGCTACGGCCGCGTTACCCGCCAGGGCCGCGGCCTTGAGGCCATACGCCGTCACGAAAGGCCACATCGCGCGGTTGTGGTAGACCGGCATGCCCGGCTGCTGCGGCCAGATGACGGGCGGGCCCATCGGGCCGTGCGGATAGCGCGCGAGGATGCTGCGCGCCTGGTCTTCGCCGGCGATGCCGGTGAGGATGGCGAGCGATTGGCCGAGCCAGTCGAATTTGTGTAGCGGCGCCCCGTCGAAGTGGGCGGCGCTGAGGCTGCTGTACATGCCGGCGTCGGGTAGCCACAACCTGGCGTTGATCGATGTCTTCAACGCGGCGGCCCAGGCTGCGTAGCGGGTGGCGCGTACGGCATCGCCGGCTTCACCAGCCAAGCGCGCCGCCAGCCGCAAAGCCTGGTAGTGCGCCGCGTTGGTCGACACCGATTTGGCGCCGGCCATCGATGCGAGATCGTCGGTGATCCAGGCGGCGTAGCTCTGGTCGCGCCAGTCGAGGAAGGATTGTTCGCCCGTGTACAGGCCGTCCCGTGCGTCAAAGGCGGCGATGCGGTCGTTCTCGATCGTGTTCGACAAGGCGCTCAAGGCACGCGCGGCGAAGGCGCTGCGCTCGTTCGAAGGCAGCATGCGCAGGGTTTCCTCGGCCGCGAAGGCCCAGGTGACGCGGTCGGTGCTGACCGGCCAGCTGCCGCCGCTGCCGGTGTCCTGCACGATCTGCAGGCCATCGTTCGTGCCGGCGGCCTGCGGCGCCTTCCTTACACCGGCGCGGTAGCCGGCCAGCTTGAATTCCAGTGAATTGCGCACGCGCTGCGGATCGAGCAGGGCCAGGCCGAGGTCGGCCGCATACGACAGGTCGCGCGTCCACACGTAATGCCATTTTTCGCCGGTCTCGAAGCAGTCGCAGGGAAGCGCCGCGCCCGCGTTGTAATTGCCGTCGCGGATCTCGTTGACGGAATCCTGGCGCATCTCGTCCGCCGCCAGCGCGAACAGGGCATCAAAAGCCAGGTTCCCGCTGCGCAGAATCGGGAACTCCGCGCGCTCGGCATAGATCGTGTGCTGCGGGACGGGATCGCGCAGCGTCATCGTCGTCGAGTGGGTGTAGCTGCGCAGCCGGGCTTCCGGATCAAGCAGCGAGAAGCGCGCCGTCTCCTGTTTGCCGTCCCAGGTCGCAAAGGAGAGCGTGGCCACGCGCGCGTGGCCCGCATGCGGATCGGCGGCGGGGCCGCTTTTCGTGTCGGCCAGGCGCGTGATGCGCAGGCTTGGCGCGGCGGGATCGCTGGCGTCGAGCGTAAAGCGGTAGGTGGCGCTGCTGCGCACGAACAGCGTCGCCTCGGGGCCGGCGCGGGTGGCCAGGCGCAGCGGCTGGTCCGGTTTGACGGCGACGCTGGCCTTCAGGTCCGGCACCCATTCGCGGCCCCAGTCGCGCGTGCCCAGTTTGAAACCGTGGTTGCCGGGGCTGACCGGGATGTCGGCTTCGTAGATGCCCTTGCCCTTGTACTGCAGGGCGTTATCGAGGCCCCAGGCATTGAAGCCGCCCCGGACGAAGAAGGCCTCGCGCAGCGGACCGGGATCGGCCGCGATGGCGGCGCTGGAAGCGAGGAGGGCGGGCAGCAGCCAGCGGGGCGAGATCATGGGTATCCTGATTTAGCGGTATTCGTGTCGTTCGATGATGCCGCGCAGCGCATCGCGCGAGCGCAGCATGGGGAAGTCCTCGCTGCGGTAAGTCTTCGGCGTCACGAAGCGCAGCGTGCCGATCGTGCCCACATACGAGGGCCGCGCCTGTTGCACCGCCAGCCTGCGCCCGTCGAGCCTCGCGCTGCGCCTGCCCAGCGCCAGCGTCACCGGCTTGCCCGGCGCCAGCGTGAACGCCGTCTGCGAGCGGCTTTTATCCGGGTTCAGCCAGGCCATGCGCAGCGTGCGGGCTTTCGTGCCGCGCAGTGTAAACGTCCAACGCTCGGCGCCGTTCACACGCGCGAAATCGACGGCGACTTCTTCGCTTGCGCCGAAGGGCAGCAGGGCGCCGAAGCGCGTCCATTGTGAAGGAATGGCTGGCTCGAAGGCGAGCGTATCGGCCGGCAGGTCGGGCCTGAAGCCGACGTAATCCTGGTAGCCGTTGCGCGCATATTCCGCCACGCTCCAGGACTGGGCGAAGGTGCCGCTTGGCTTCAAGCGCCCGTTCTCGTCGGGCAGGGCATCGAGGTTTTCGCTCATGCTGCCCAGTGTGCCGAGGCCGAGGATCTGGCGTCCGAGGTTTTGCGTGAGCTGCCAGCCCAGGTCCTGGTAGCCGAAGCGGTTCAGGGCGGTCACCGTAAAGCCCGCGTTCCAGCCCCAGATGGTGCCGTTGTGGTAAGCGGCGTCCTTGTGGTGGAAGGCGGGATTCTCGTGGCGTGGGTGAAAGTAGGGGTCGTCCTGGCTCAGCGACGCGATGCCGTAGGGGTAGAGCAGCTGTGAGACGGCATTCTTCGTCACGCGCGCCTGCACCGCGCCGGGGACAAAATCGTCGAAGGGGATCGTCGCCAGCATCAGCTGGTTGGGGCGCACTTTGGTATCGCGGCTGCCGTCCTCGCGCAGGCGGTCGGCCATGGTCGCGCCGTCCCAGAACAGGCGCAGGAAGCTGGCCTGTGCTTTCGCCGCCAACGCCCGCCATTCGCGGGCGCGCTGAACGTCGCCGGCTTGCTCCGCCAGCCAGGCGCCCGTGTTCAGGGCCGTGTACCAGAGCGCCTGGATATCGTTGGCGCGGGCGCCGCGGTCGGACCAGGGCTGGTGCGTCGGGTTCTCGACGCGGGCATCCATCCAGGTATCGGACGCCGCATGCTTCAGGAGTCCGTCGGCGTCGACATAATTCGCGATCGCGCCCTCGAAATAGGGTACGGCCAGCTTGTACATCTCGGCAGCGAAGGCGCGGTCGCCCGTGTAGCGGATGTATTCGAATGCTTCGCGCAGCATCCAGGGCGTGCCGTCGACCGTGTTGTAGATGATCTCGTCGGGCGACACCCGGTTCGGGATGCGCCCGTAGTCCTTGTCGCGGGGCGTGCGCAAGTCTTGGGCCCGCGCGAAGTTCGCGAGCACGGCGCGGGCATCGGAGAACTGGCCCGACACCAGCAGCGTGCCGGGCAGGGCGATGAAGGTGTCGCGTCCCCAGTTTTCGCGGAACCAGGGCAGGCCGGCCCAGATGCCGGCGCCGTATTCGTCGACCACGAACAGGCGGGAGGCCGCCTTGGCCCAGTTCAGTGCCTTGTTGTATTCAGGATCGCTGGTGGCGAGGTAGCTGGCGGTCAGCGCCGCGTGGGTGGCACGGCGTTCGTCGCCGATCGGGTCGCCGGCGGCCAGCAGGCGTGCACGCGCGGCCGCTTCCTCGGCGCTGGCGCCGAAGGCCGCGACCACGGTGAAGGAAACCGTGGGCGCGCCGGCGCGCAGCCGCAGGCCGTCTTCCAGCACGAACGGCTGGCTGCCGGCGAGCGCCATGAACTGCGTGGCGCCCTTGCCCGGGGCGACGCTGACGACGCCGTCAAGCAGCGCCACCGCGCCGGCGGTTTTCAGCAGCGGCCGGATGGCCAGCAGCGCCGGCCGCGCGCTGGTCACGCGCAGCGCCAGCGCGTGTTTTTTCGAGAGCAGCGCCAGCTCCTCGGCCGCGCCGTTGGCGTACGCCACGCGGTGGCCGAAGGGCAGCACCTGCTCGCTCCCGGAAGCGCGCTCGTTGCGCACGCCGTCCAGGTAGCTCATGTAATTGTGGAAGACCGTGCCGCTCTTGAACACATAGCCGGCCCCGGCGTCATAACGATGCGTAAAACCTTCGAAATAGCCGTCCAGGTTGTCGCCGGCGACAAAGCGCGCCTGCTGGCCGGGCGCGGCGTCGATTGCCATCGCGGTGAAGAAAGCGTCGACGCCGGGTTTTTCGACGGCCGCCGCCGGTGCCAAGGCGAGGGCGAGCAAAAGGGAAAGCAGTGTACGCCGCATCATGCCCCCGGCAGTTCGATGAGGAGCGTCGCTTTCGGCGCCAGCCGCAGCTCGCGCGTGAGGTCGACCGTTTTGCCGGTCAACATGTCGGTGCCGGAAGCTGTCCCTTTCAGCATCTCCTGGAAGCGCGCCGTCGGCAGCCGCATCTCCTTGCTGTTGTTGTTCATCGCGACCATGATGCGTTTGGTGTCGTTATAGCGGAAGTAGACCCAGGTATTGTTTTCGGGGCCGAACTGCATCAGGCGGCCGCTGTGGATCACCGGTTCGCCCTTGCGCCAGGTGGCGAGTTTGCGCACCAGTTCCTGTGCCGCGCGT
This sequence comes from Telluria sp. AIW5, assembly GCF_056680575.1. Lineage (NCBI taxonomy): Bacteria > Pseudomonadati > Pseudomonadota > Betaproteobacteria > Burkholderiales > Oxalobacteraceae > Telluria > Telluria sp. AIW5. The sequence continues at coordinate 1,853,472 of NZ_CM155289.1, forward strand.
TGTTGCGCCGTGAGGCCAGCGGCGCGGAAGGCGTCGGCCTTGTCGCCCGTCCAGCCGCCCGGAAAATCGCGCCGGTAGCTGGCGTCGTCGCGTCCCTTGACGGTACTCGTCATCAGGATCTCGTCGCCCGTATAAAACTGCGGGATGCGCGGCATCGTCATCAGGAACACGAGGTTCATGCGGTAGCGATCGACATCTTCGCCCACCGCGCTATACATGCGCGCCATGTCGTGGTTGCTGCCGAAGAGGACAAGTTTGTCCGGCGCCGGATACAGGTAATCCAGCGAGAGCGTCTCGTAGACGGTGTTCAGGATGTTTTCTTCGGGCTTGAGAAGCGCGCCGCGCATGCTGTCGACCAGCGGGAAGTCCATCAGGCTCGGGAGCGAGGAGACATAGCCGTCAAAGTTCGCCTTTCCGCGCTGCCAGTGCGCGACCACCGGCACGCGCGTGCTCCACTCCTCGCCGACCATGTTGAGGTTCGGGTACTCCGCCATCAGGCGCTGCGTGTAGTCGGTGAGGAAGGCGCCGTCCGAATAGCCGAAGGTGTCGATGCGCAGCCCGGACAGGCCCGCGTACTCGATCCACCAGATGTTGTTCTGGATGAGGTAATTGGCCACCAGCGGGTTGGTCTGGTTCAGGTCCGGCATCGACGGGCCGAACCAGCCGGCCGTGAAGTTGCGGCTGTCGGCTTTCGACGCGTACTTGTCCTGCACGGCGACGCGGTGGTGGGCTGTCGGCACGAACTTGCCGCCGAAGTTGATCCAGTCCGGCGTCGGCAGGTCCTTCATCCACCAGTGGTTGGCGCCGATGTGAGACAGCACCACGTCCTGGATCAGGCCGATGCCGCGCTTCTTCGCCTCTTTCGACAGGCGCACGAAGTCCTCGTTGCTGCCATAGCGCGGATCGATCCGGTAGTGGTTCGTGGCCGCATAGCCGTGATACGAATACGCCGGCATGTCGTTTTCGACCAGGGGCGTGGGCCACAGCTGGGTGAAGCCGAGGCCGGCGATGTAGTCGAGGCGGTCGATCGCGCCCTGGATGTCGCCGCCATGGCGCCCGCCCGGATTTTTTCGGTCCGCTTTTTCCAGCATTCCCGGCACGCTGTCGTTCGACGGATCGCCGTTGGCGAAGCGGTCCGGCATGATCTGGTAGATCGCGTCGGCATTGCCGAAGCCCTGGCGCGCGCCCGAGCCGGCTTCGCGTGCACGCAACTGGTAAGCATGGCGGATGGTGGCCGCGCCGCCTTCACCCTCGAACACGATGTCGAAGCTGCCCGGTTGCGCGTCCGGTGCGATCTCGAGGTCGATGAACAGGTAATTCGCGCTGGTGACCCGGGTAAACGAGACCATGCGCACGCCCGGGTAATCGATCTTCGGTGTCCTGGTCGCGATGCCGGCCCCATGCACCATCAGCTGCAAGCCCGTGTGACGCATGCCGGTCCACCAGAAGGGCGGCTCCAGGTGCTCGATGGCGGGCGCGGCGATCGCCGGATGCAGGAAGGCGGCGGCCAGGAAAAGTGTTGCAAAAGAGCGTCGCATGGCGGGACTCGGCTGAAAAGTTGATAACGAAAAATCGAGGAGGCGAAAACCAGTAGTTTGGCTACATGCTCAGATGGCCGGTGCTGAATAAATGACAGGTTTTCGCCCTGTTACGGGGCGAGAATACTATACAAGCATGCAGACAGCAATTCATCAATATTGCTAGTTTAAGTACATACGAAGACTGAGGCTCGCGCCTGCTTGCCCCCGTCTTTATCAGGCCTGGGAGCCGGTAAAAACAGGCTGTATTTCGCCCGCCGCGTAATGACATCGATACCATTCCCTTATTTGCACCAAACTGGTGCATTTATGCACTGACTTGGTGAAAGACAAGCAATATGTAGTCCGACTACACGTACGGACAGGGCCGTTTGTAGCCGCGATACAACGTCTGGGCGTGTCATTCTATATATTAGCTTGGGAAACCGGCTTGTCACGTAGTCCGATTCAACTCTCGTTGACAGTGCATCTAGTTTTAGTACAGAATTCTTGCCAGAACGTCTAAAAAAGACGTTGATTCTGGATCCCGTGCCGTGGCTGTCGCTGTTTTTCGGGAAATTACCAAGTTTGAACTGAGGGGACACATGACTATTTTCGCCAACAAGCGCGCCGCTGCTACGGGCCTTGTATTCAAGCTGAGCCCGGTTGCGGCCGGCTGCGCCATTTTCGCGTCGGCCATGGCCGGCAATGCAGTCGCACAAACCGCGGTCACCGAGCCGGCAGCCGAGGCGCCGATGCAGACCGTGCAGGTCACCGGCATCCGTCGCGCGATCGAGACCGCGATCGCCACCAAGCGCGATGCCAGCGGCATCGTCGAAGCCATTTCCGCCGAAGACCTGGGCAAGCTGCCCGACGTCTCGATCGCCGAATCGCTGGCCCGCCTGCCGGGCCTGTCGGCGCAGCGCGTCAACGGCCAGGCACAGCAGATCAGCATCCGCGGCACCTCGGGCGACCTGTCGACCGCGCTGCTGAACGGCCGCGAGCAGGTCAGCACCAACTCGGACCGTACCGTCGAATACGACCAGTACCCATCGGAACTGATCAACGCCGTCACCGTCTATAAAACCGCCGATGCCGGCGTTGTCGGCCAGGGCCTGTCGGGCACGGTCGACCTGCAGACCATCAAACCGCTGTCGCTGCGCGAGCGCGCCGTCAGCGTCAACGTGCGCGGCGAGCACAACTCGAAGGGCTCCGTCAGCGCCGGTTCGCCGGCCAACGGCAGCCGCGTCAGCGCTTCCTACATCGACCAGTTCGCCAACCGCACGATCGGCGTCGCGATCGGCTACGCCCGCCAGGACAAGCCGAACGTCTCCGAGCAGTTCGAGACCTGGGACTGGGTCGACAACAACAAAGTCGTGCCGGGTTCGACCGTCAAGGTACCGAAGGGCATCAAGGCGCTGGCGACCACCGGCAACCAGGTGCGTGACGGCCTGATGGGCGTGCTCGAATGGCGCCCGAACAAGAATTTCAGCTCGACCGTGGACGTCTACCACTCGCGCTTCGACCAGGAAGAAATCCGCCGCGGCATGGAAATCCCGCTGCAGGATGACGGCGACCACGTCGTCTTCGCCAACCCGACCATCGTGAATGGCGTGATGGTTGCCGGCAACGCCAACAACGTCAATCCGGTCGTGCGCAACAACCGCCTGCAGCGCAACGACAAGCTGTCGGCGATCGGCTGGAACAACCGCTTCACCAGCGGCGACTGGGTCGGCATCATCGACCTGAGCCACTCGAAGGCCGACCACAAGGAAGAGCTGGTCGAGATCAACGCCGGCCGCGCGGCCCGCCAGACCCTCGGCTTCACTTACGGCAACGGCACCATCCCGAACCTGAACCTGACCGGCAGCTACGACGATCCGTCGCAGATCGCCATCGGCGGCCAGTTCGGCGAGGGTTATGTGAATGCCCCGAACCTGACCGACAAGCTGAGCTCGGCACGCGCCAGCGTCGAGTACAAGTTTGCCGCAGGCATGTTCTCGAGCGTCGAAGTCGGCTTCAACGTCTCCAAGCGTTCGAAGGACAAGCAGCACCTGGAAACCGGCTTCTCGAAGATTGGCGACGGCACTTTCGCCGCCAACGTCGTGAACGGTTCGCAAGACCTGTACGCGCTGCCGAACACCCTGAGCTGGGACATCCCGGGCGTGCTGTCGCAGAACTTCGGCCCGTTCACCCCGGCCATCCTGGTGCCATGGGGCGCGACCAAGAACTGGACCATCGACGAGAAGGTCAAGACCGGCTACGCCAAGCTCAACATCGACACCGAACTGATGGCCATGCCGCTGCGCGGTAACGTCGGCATCCAGGTCGTGAAGACCGACCAGAGCTCGACCGCGAACACGCTGCGCGCCTGGCCGTTCGCCGACCTGGTCCCGCTGACCGACGGCAAGAAGTACACCGACTACCTGCCGAGCATCAACCTGGCGTGGAGCCTGCCTGACCAGCAGTTCATCCGTTTCGGCGCCGGCAAGACCCTGGCGCGCGCCAAGCTCAGCGAGCTGAACGCCGCACTGGAAGTCGGCCTGACCGCGCAATCCACCGGTACGCCATACGGCAACGGCGGCAACGCCCAGCTGGACCCATGGCGCGCCAAGGCAGTCGACCTGTCGTACGAGAAATACTTCGGCAACAAGGGTTACGTGTCGGTCGCCGGTTTCCACAAGAAACTCGACTCCTACATCTACCAGATGACCGGTCCGCGTGACTTCTCGGAATTCCGCCTGGCCGGCGCCACCGCCGACATCGGCACCATGACCCAGCCGAAGAACGGCCAGGGCGGCACCCTGCAGGGCCTGGAGCTGGCCGCGTCGGCGCCGCTGGACATGATCCACCCGATGCTCGACGGCTTCGGCATCAGCGCCAACGCCTCGTTCACGAACAGCCAGATCAAGGTCAAGGACCAGCGTTTCGGCAGCATGGACATCCCGCTGCCGGGCCTGTCCAAGCGCGTCTTCAACCTGACCGCCTACTATGAGGCGAACGGCTTCTCGGCCCGTATCAACGAGCGTTATCGCAGCGACTACGTCGGCTCGATCGGCGGCATCGGCGGCGCGACCGAACTGTCCTTCGTGAAGGCGGACAAGGTCGTCGACCTGCAGCTGGGTTACGACATTCCGTACGTCAAGGGCCTGTCGGCGCTGTTCCAGGTCAACAACCTGACCGACACCGCGTTCCAGACCTATGCCGGCTCGCCGGACCGTCCACGCGGCTACGTCAAATACGGCCGTCAAATGTTGTTGGGCCTGAACTACAAACTGTAATTATTCGCCTTCGGGCGAAACCCAGCCCTTGCAGGCTTCGGTGCCTGCAAGGGCTTTTTCTATTGCAATTCCGACGACGTGGCGGCAATCGGCCCACGTCACTTCGGGCGACGGTGTAAACTGTCGCTTTCGTTTTAATTCAAGAGTAACTCATCCATATGTCCGACACCCCTATCCCATCGTTTTCCGACCTCAACCTTCCCGCGCCCGTCGTCAAGGCACTCAAGGACGTCGGCTACGAAGCACCGTCGCCGATCCAGGCCGCCACCATTCCCTTGTTGATGGAAGGCCGCGACGTGCTGGGACAGGCGCAAACGGGCACCGGCAAGACCGCGGCCTTCGCGCTGCCGATCCTGGCGCGCATCGACACCAGGCAAAGCGCGCCGCAGGCGCTGGTGCTGGCGCCGACGCGTGAGCTGGCGATCCAGGTCGCCGAAGCCTTCCAGAGCTACGCCGCGCACATGAAGAACTTCGCCGTGCTGCCGATCTACGGTGGCCAGAGCTACGGCCCGCAGCTGCAGGCCCTGCGCCGCGGCGTGCAAGTCATCGTCGGCACGCCAGGGCGCGTGATCGACCATATGGAAAAAGGCTCGCTCGACCTGTCGCAGCTGAAAACCCTGGTGCTGGACGAAGCCGACGAAATGCTGCGCATGGGCTTTATCGACGACGTCGAGGCGATTCTCAAGCGGATCCCGGACGAGCGGCAAATCGCGCTGTTCTCGGCCACCATGCCGCCGGCGATCAAGCGCATCGCCAAGACCTACCTGCGCGATCCGCAGGAAGTCACCGTCGCCGCCAAGACCGGCACCGCCGACAACATCACCCAGCGCTACTGGCTGGTGTCGGGCATGCAGAAGTTAGAGGCGCTGACGCGCATCCTGGAGGCCGAGCCGTTCGACGGCATGATCATCTTCGCGCGCACCAAGCTCGGTACCGAAGAACTGGCCACCAAGCTGCAGGCACGCGGTTTTGCCGCCGTCGCCATCAACGGCGACATGGCCCAGCAGGCACGCGAGCGCACCATCGAGCAGCTGAAAAACGGCAAGATCGACATCCTGGTCGCCACCGACGTCGCCGCGCGCGGCCTGGACGTCGAGCGCATCAGCCACGTCATCAACTACGACGTGCCGTCGGACCCGGAGAGCTATACCCACCGTATCGGCCGCACCGGCCGCGCCGGCCGCAGCGGCGACGCGATCCTGTTCATCACGCCGCGCGAGCGGGGCCTGCTCAAAGCCATCGAACGCGCCACGCGCCAGCCGGTCGCACCACTGACGCTGCCGACCGTGAAGGCCGTCAACGACGTGCGCATCGCCAAGTTCAAGGACCAGATTACCGAGGTGCTGGCCGCCGGCGGCCTCGATCAGTTCCGTTCCCTGATCGAGGAATACGAGCGCGAACAGAACGTGCCGGCCGTGGACATCGCCGCCGCGCTGGCAAAGCTCGGCCGCGGCGACGTGCCGCTGCTGATCGAACGGCCGGACCGCGAGCCGAAGGCATCGACCTGGGAAGAGCGCCCGGCGCGCACCGATTTCGTCGAGCGCCTGCCGCGCCCGTCGCGCGACGACGCCGGCAGCTGGGACGACCGTCCGGCCCGTGCGCCACGCGAAGCGGGCTTCAAGAAAGAGCGCACGATGCGCGCGCCGGAAGACGGCATGGCGACTTACCGCATTGAAGTCGGCCACACGAACGGCGTCAAGCCGGGGAACATCGTCGGCGCCATCGCCAACGAGGCGAACATCGATTCGAAGCTGATCGGCCGCATCGAGATTTATGACGACTTCAGCACGCTCGACCTGCCGGCCGACCTGCCGCCGGACCTGATGGACCACCTGAAAACGGTGTGGGTCGCCGGCCAGCAGCTCAACATCACGCGCGACGGCGAAACGCCGCCGCCGAAGAAGCCTGCCGGCGCCAGGAAGCCATTCGCAGGCGGTGATCGCCGCGTGGGCGAGAAGCCGGGGTTCAAGTCGGACAAGCCGCCTTTCAAGAAGGCGCGTCCGAAGGCGTAATGCTTGCGGCTAGCGCCGCAAGAAGGTGATGAGCGGGGAATCGATCCGGTGGATCGATTCCCCGTTTGCGTTTCAGGGTCCGTTGGCTGACGCGCATCGTAGGGTGGGCATGCCCACGCGGTCCACGCATGCGCGGCGATACCGTCGTTTGTGCGTTAACGTTCGCTTGATCGTGTCCGGAGGGCGTGCATTCGTGGCGTCCCGGCGGCGTTCCGACATGCACCGGCCGCACCCGCGTGGGCATGCCCACCCTACGGTGCGCATCGGCCAATGGCCATGATCGAAGCACGCGGTCATCGCGTAACGTACGGGGTCATCGAGGCCAATGGCCTTGGTGACGGCTTCACCGGGCATGCCCACGCGGTTCACCGTCCGCCCAACGGCGCCGCCGTTCTTTACGGCCTAGCGAGTGACCTTGTCGTCTGCAAACATCCACAACAGCGCCTCGCGCAGCTCGCTACTCCAGAACCCCTCGTTGTGCTTCTGCCCCGGCACGATCTTCAACACCGTGTTCGCGGCCGGATGCCCGCTCGCGCGCACGATCTCGGCCATGCGCTGCACGTCCGGAACCATCGAATCGCCTTCCTTTTCTCCCATCAGCAGGAACACGCGCGCGTCCTGCGGCAGCGGGTGCTGCGCCATGAAGTCGAACGAGGGCGCAGCCGTCCAGTAGGCGGGCGAGAACACGCCGGCCTTGCTGAACACCTGCGGGTACCGCGCGATCGCATAGTGCGAGGCAAGGCCGCCCATCGAGCTGCCCATGATCGCGGTGTGGGCGCGGTCGGGCAGGGTGCGGTATTTGGCGTCGATATAGGGTTTCAGGGTGTGGACGATGAAGTCCGTGTACTGCCTGCCTTCGGCCGCGCCGAAGCGCGGGTTGTCCCAGGCGTTCAGTTCCGTGATGCGCTTGTCGCCGCCGTTGTCGATGCCGACCACGATCAGTTCGAGTTTCCCCTCCTTCGACAAGGCATCCAGCGTCTCGTCGACCTTCCATTCGCCGACAAACGAGGTCGCGTCGTCGAACAGGTTCTGGGCGTCGTGCATGTACAGCACCGGATAGCGTTTATTCGACGTCGCATACCCAGACGGGATGTACATGCGGATCTGGCGCTTGCGGTTCAGGCCCGGGATCTCGAGCAGTTCGGGCAGCAGGCTGACGCCGGGCAGGGCGGTCGAGGCTTTCGGCGGGGCGGGCATGTCGGCGGCCGATGCGGCGAGCGCCGCGGTCAACAGGAAGGGAAGGAGGCAGGTACGAATCGATGGCATGCAGAGGTCTCTTGTATTGTAGTTAGTGCAAATTAGTGAGAAGAGGCGAGCACGGGTGCGGCAACGGATGCGGTCTTGCTGTCGCGGACCAGCAGCCACAGCACGCTCGACACCGCGAGGCAGCCGCCGCAGATCAGGAACAGCAGGCTTTTATCCGCGGCCTTCGCGAGTGCGAAGCCGACCACGGTCGTGGCCAGCTGCGGCAGCACCACCGACAGGTTGAACAGGCCCATGAAATAACCCATGCGGCTCCTGTCGACTTTCTCGCTCATGATCGCGAACGGCAGGCTCACCACGGCCGCCCAGCCGATGCCGACCACCGCCATCAGCAGGTACAGCGCGCTTGGCGTGCGCGCGAACAGGGCGATCGCGAAATAGGCGAGCGCCATGATGCCGATGCAGGCCGCCTGCGTGCGCACGCGCCCGAAGCGCGCCACCAGCGGCGCCAGCACCAGCGCCGGCAGCAGGAAGCCGACCACGTTCATGACGGCAAACGAGATCGCGATCACGTGGCCCGACTGCGCCGCCGCTTCTTCGACGCTGGAACCCGGCGCGACCACGTGCTGCTGGATGAAGGAGATGATGTAGACGAACATGGCCTGCACGCCGAACCAGGTAAACGCGTGCGCGGCCCACAGGCGCCACAGCTGGCTCCAATCGGTAGCGGAGGCAGCTTCCTCAGCCGCAGACGCAAGCTGACGCGGTTCCGCAATCAGCAACACCGGCAGGATCGAGAACACCAGCACCAGCAGCACGCCCACCGAGATCAAGGTGTAGTTGTCGATGAAGGCGCCGATCAGATACGCCATCACGCCCCAGAAACCGGAAATCGTCTGCATCCAGGTGTAGCCGCGGGTGCGCGCGTCGCCGTCCGGCGTGACATCGGCAATCAGGGAACGGGTCGGATTGAAGCCGATGTTGATCGACAGGTCGAGCGTCAATGCGATGATCACCGCAACCACCAGCAGGTTGCCGACGCCGAGCAGGCCCGCCACGACCTCGATCCGCGGCAGCAGGAACACGGACAAGGCAGCCAGTACGCCGCCGATCAATATGAAGGGACGCCGGCGCCCGCCCCAGAACCAGGTCTTGTCGCTGATGAAGCCAATGATCACCTGGCCCAGGATGCCGGCCAGCGGGCCGGCCGCCCAGACGATGCCGATCTCGTGGATGTCGAGGTGGTATTTGGTGCTCAGCAGCCAGCTGAGCGCGGAAATCTGGATGCACAGGGCGAAGCCCATGGCCGTGGCCGGCAGGCTGGCCAGCGCATAAAAGGGATTGCTCAGCCGGCGCTGCATGTCGAGCATGGAGTCTCCATCTGTTTGTGTTATTTGACTACAAAGCCTTGCCTCTACCTGGGCAGCGTGGCGATTCTACTACGCCTCATCCAGATTGACACTCGGAAAACGCCATGTTATTTTGCTACAAATTTCATTTACACTTCGCCTGCAACAGCCCGTCCTCATGGCCTACGGACGGGGACGCTCCCCAGCCTCATTGTTCGACCCGCGCGCACCGCGGCGGATCGATGGCGGCACGTGGCGCGTTCGCCACACATACCGAGTCCGGTTTCGAGCCGGGCCATTGGGGACACAGATGGACATGCATACCAGGGCGCTCAAACCGCGCCTGTCGTTCTGGCAGTTGTGGAACATGAGCTTCGGCTTCTTCGGCATCCAGTTCGGCTTCGCACTGCAGAACGCCAACACCAGCCGCATCTTCTCGACCCTCGGCGCGAACCCCGACGACCTGGCCCTGTTCTGGCTCGCCGCGCCCGTCACCGGCTTGCTGGTGCAGCCGGTGATCGGCTACATGAGCGACAACACCTGGCACCCGAAATGGGGCCGCCGCCGTCCCTTCTTCTTCGCCGGCGCGCTGCTCGCGGCCCTTGCCCTGTTCCTGATGCCGAACTCCGCGAGCCTGTGGATGGCGGTCACCGTGCTGTGGATGATGGACGCGGCGATCAACGTTTCGATGGAGCCCTTCCGTGCCTTTGTCGGCGACAAGCTCGACGTCTCGCAGCAGACTGCGGGCTATGCGATGCAGACCTTCTTCATCGGCTGCGGCGCCGTCATCGCCTCGCTGCTGCCGACCATCTTCACCCATCTCGGCGTGTCGAACGTGCCGGTCGACGGATTGATCCCCGACACCGTGCGCTATTCGTTCTACGCCGGCGCGCTGGTGTTCATGGTCGCCGTCAGCTGGACCGTGTTCACCGCTGACGAACTGCCGCCGCCGGACCTGGACGCGTTCAACAGCGAGCGCCAGCACGCACGCAAGCTGAAAGTCGCGTTGGTCGACATCCTCAGCGGCTTCGGCAAAATGCCGAAGACGATGGTGCAGCTTGCCTTCGTCCAGTTCTTCACCTGGATCGCCCTGTTCGCGATGTGGATCTATACCGGCAGCGCGATTGCCGATTCCGTCTACGGCACCCGCGACGCCCAGTCGGCCGCCTTCCAGGACGCAGGCAATTGGGTCGGCATCATGTTCGCCGTCTACAGCGGCGTCTCCGCGCTGGCCGCGTTTATCTTGCCGGTCTTTGCCCGCGCCACCAGCCGCAAGACCGTGCACGCGACCTGCCTCGCCATCGGCGGCATCAGCCTGGCCAGCATCGTCGCCATCGGCAGCCGCGAGATGCTGATGCTGCCGATGGTCGGCGTCGGCATCGCCTGGGCCAGCATCCTGACGATGCCGTACGCGATCCTGGCGGGCGCGCTGCCGGCCAAGCGCATGGGTTATTACATGGGCCTGTTTAACTTCTTCGTCGTGATCCCGCAGATCGTCAGCGGCCTGCTGCTCGGCTTCGTGACGCGCGAATTTTTCAGCGGCCACACGGTGCAGACGCTGGCGCTCGGTGGCGGCTGCATGCTGCTGGCGGCCGTATTGACGCTCGCGGTGACGGACAAGGCGGACTAAAACCTGCGCCATGCTTTTTGCTCCTGTCGTATCGTAACGTTTTATTAACAAACGCACGCAATCACAGGAGCGAAGCATGACGATTCAGACCGTGGCAACGACGCCATTTGCCGGCCAGCGTCCGGGTACCTCGGGCCTGCGCAAGAAGGTGACCGAGTTTCAAACGCCGGGCTACCTCGAGAACTTTGTCGAAGCGATTTTCCTGACCCTGGGCGACTGCAGCGGCCGCACCCTGGTGTTAGGGGGCGACGGCCGCTACTTCAACCGCGACGCGATCCAGACCATTCTCCACATGGCCGCCGCCCACGGCGTGGCGCGCATGCTGGTCGGGCGCGGCGGCATCCTCTCCACGCCGGCGGTCAGCTGCGTGATCCGCAAGCATGGCGCCTTCGGCGGCATCGTCCTGTCGGCCAGCCACAATCCCGGCGGCCCGGATGGCGACTTCGGCATCAAGTACAACATCGAGAACGGCGGCCCGGCACCGGAGAAGGTGACCGAGGCGATCTTCGCCCATACGCAAAGCCTGTCGTCCTACCGCATCAGCGACGCGCCGCCGGTCAACCTCGATACCCTCGGCGGCACCACCCTGGAGGGCATGCAGGTCGAGGTGATCGACCCGGTGGCCGACTACGCGGAACTGATGGGACGCCTGTTCGACTTCGATGCCATCCGTGCGCTGTTCCAGTGCGGCTTCACGATGAAATTCGACGGCATGAGCGCCGTCTCCGGCCCGTACGCAAAGGCGATCATCGAAGGCGTACTCGGTGCGCCGGCCGGCACGGTGATCAACGGCGAGCCGCTGGAAGACTTCGGCGGCCACCATCCGGACCCGAACCCCGTCAACGCGGCCGAACTGATCGCCCTGATGAACGGCCCGGATGCGCCGGACTTCGGCGCGGCGTCCGATGGCGACGGCGACCGCAACATGATCGTCGGGCGCGGCATCGCCGTCACGCCTTCCGACAGCCTGGCCATCATCGCCGCGAATGCGAAGCTGGCGCCCGGTTACGCCGCCGGCATCGCGGGTATCGCGCGTTCAATGCCGACGTCCACGGCCGCCGACCGCGTCGCCGCAGCGCTCGGCATCTCCTGCTTCGAGACGCCGACCGGCTGGAAGTACTTCGGCAACCTGATGGATGCCGGCATGGTCACGCTCTGCGGCGAAGAAAGCTACGGCACCGGCTCGAACCACGTGCGCGAAAAGGATGGGCTGTGGGCCGTGCTGTTCTGGCTGAACATGCTCGCCGCGACCGGCAAATCGGTCGAGCAGCTGGTGAGCGAGCACTGGGCGCGCTTCGGCCGCAATTATTATTCGCGCCACGATTACGAAGCCGTCGACGCCACCGCCGCCGACGGCATGATGGCCGCACTGCGCGAGAAGCTGCCGAAACTCGCCGGCCAGACCCTGGGCGACTATCGCGTTTCGCTGGCCGACGATTTCGTCTACACCGACCCGGTCGACGGCTCGATCGCTTCGAAGCAGGGCGTGCGCATCGTCATGCTGGATGGCTCGCGCATCGTGTTCCGCCTGTCCGGCACCGGCACCGAAGGCGCCACCATCCGTGTCTACCTCGAACGCTATGAGGCCGACCCGGCGCGCCACCATCTCGAAACGCAGCAGGCCTTATCAAGCCTGGTCGCGATCGCCGATGGCGTGTCCGAACTGCGCCAGCGCACCGGCCGCCAGCAGCCGAGCGTGATCACCTGATTTTTACTTTTACAGCGACCCTCCATGAAACTACCCGCACTTGCCGTCTCCCTGCTGTTCGCCTTCGGTTCTGCCCACGCCGCCGCACCCTGGGCGGCGCCGACGAAACCTTTCGTCTGGGAGAACGCGACCGTCTATTTCCTGCTGACGGACCGCTTCAACAACGGCAATCCGGATAACGACCACGCCTACGGCCGCAAGGATGACGCGGCCACGCTGCGCGGCTTCATGGGCGGCGACTTCGCCGGCATCACGGCGAAGATCAAGGAGGGCTATTTCAATGAGCTGGGCGTGACCGCGCTCTGGATCACGCCACCGGTCGAGCAGATCCACGCCGGCACCGACGAGGGCACCGGCAAGAGCTACGGCTTCCACGGCTACTGGGCGCGCGATTTCACCGCCATCGATGCCAACCTCGGCACCGAGGAAGAGCTGCGCACCCTGGTCGATACCGCCCACGGGCACGGCCTGCGCGTGCTGTTCGACGTGGTCATGAACCATACGGGGCCGGTGACGGACGCTGATCCGGTGTGGCCGGCGGACTGGGTGCGCACCGGCCCCACCTGCACCTACAAGGATGCGCGCACGACGATCGCGTGCACGCTGGTGAAGAACCTGCCGGACATCCGCACCGACAGCGACAAGCCGGTCGCGCTGCCGCCGGCGCTGGCCGAGAAATGGAAGCGAGAGGGTCGCTACGAGCGCGAAGTGAAGGAACTCGACGCCTTCTTCAAGCGCACCGGCTATCCGCGCGCGCCGCGTTACTACCTCGTGAAATGGCATGCCGACTGGGTGCGCAAATTCGGCGTCGACGGCTTCCGCGCGGACACCGTGAAGCACACCGAGCCGGGCGTGTGGAAGGACCTTAAAAAAGTCGCCAGCGCCGCCTTCGAGGACTGGAAGAAGGCGAATCCATCGAAGAAGTTGGGCGACACGCCGTTCTACATGACGGCCGAGGTCTACAACTACGGCATCCAGCATGGCCGCGCCTTCGACCTGGGCGGCATGAGCGTGGACTATCCGGCCAATGGCTTCGACAGCATGATCAACTTCGCGATGAAGACGGATGCGGCCGAGCCTTACGAAAAACTGTTCAGCGATTATTCGGCGGCGCTGCAGGGACCGATGAAAGGCTATTCGGTCCTGAACTACGTCAGCTCGCACGACGACGGCGAGCCTTACGACGCGTTGCGCCAGCGTCCCTACGAGACGGCCAACAAACTGCTGCTGGCGCCGGGCGCGGCGCAGATCTACTACGGCGACGAAACCGCGCGCCTGTTGAAAGTGGAGGGCGCCGCGGGCGACGCCACGCTGCGCTCGTTCATGAACTGGGACGAGCTGGCATCGAACGCCCAGCGCGGCCTGAACCGCGTGGCGGACGTGCGCGAGCACTGGGCCAAGCTGGGGCGCTTCCGCCAGGCGCATCCGGCAGTCGGCGCGGGTGTGCACCGCATGCTCCAGCATTATCCATACACCTTCAAACGCACGTATGAGAAAAACGGCGTCGTCGACCGTGTCGTGATTGCGCTGGGACTGCCGCTGGATAAGCCGACGGCGGTGCCGGTGAGGGGCGTCTTCCTCGACGGTCAGACCGTGCGCGACGGCTACTCCGGGAAGACGGCGGTGGTCAGGAATGGGACGGTGCAGTTCGATGCGCGCAATCCGGTGGTGCTGATCGAGTAGGGTGGTCGGTTCCACCCCGACATGTGAACATCGTCGGCCTGAGCGCCGCCCACGCGTAACGCTCGCATGACATGTGGCTCCGTTCAATGGCCCGAGCTTTCGCACACTGGTTGAACGCGTGGGCGGCGTACACGATACGGGTACGCAAACCGACGGGTGGAGCCGCCCACCCTGCATGCCAATCAAACAATGCTATCCTGTGCGGCTCCAGACGTCTCCCAGCCGTACCGCAATGATCCTCGAACCAGACACCGAACAAAAATCCAGCCGTGCCTCCTACGCCGACGGCCCGCGCCTGCTGGCCGACATTGGCGCCACCCACGCCCGCTTCACGCTCGAGACCGCGCCCGGCGTCTTCCGCCAGACGGCGGTCCTGCGCTGCGACGAGTACAGCGGCATCGTGCCGCTGCTGAACGCGTATCTCGCCGCCTATCTCACCGAGCAGAAAGGCGAGCGCATCACGCATGCGGCCTTCGCCATGGCCAATCCGGTCAGTGGCGACCTGGTGCGCATGACGAACCGCGACTGGCAATTCTCGACCGACGAAGTGCGGCGCGCGATGGGCTGGTCGACGCTGGTGATCGTCAACGACTTCACGGCGCTGGCGATGGCGCTGCCGGGATTGCAAGCGGGCGACGTGCTCCAGGTCGGCGGCGGCAAGGCGCAGCCGCATGCGGTGGCCGGCGTGCTCGGCGCCGGTACGGGACTTGGCGTGTCGGGCGTGATCCCGACGGCCGACGGGTTCGTCACGCTGGGCAGCGAAGGCGGCCACGTGAACTTCGCCCCGAGCGACGAGCGCGAGTTCGCGATCCTGCAATACGCCTGGCGCGAGTGGCCGCACGTGTCGAACGAGCGCATCCTCTCCGGACCCGGCATGGAACTCGTGTCCCGGGCGCTGGCCGAACGGAATGGCGTGCAGGCGCCGCCGCGCACGGCCGCGGAGATCGTCGCCTGCGCGCTGGACGAACACGATGCGCTGTGCCTCGAGGTGCTGGAATGCTTCGCCGGCATGCTGGGCAGCGCCGCGGCCAACCTGGCGCTGACGCTGGGCGCCTTCGGTGGCATTTTCATCGGCGGCGGCATCGTGCCGCGCATCGCACAGTGGTTCGCGCATTCTCCGTTCCGCGCGCGCTTTGAAGCGAAAGGGCGCTTCACCGATTACCTGGCGCAAATCCCGACCTACGTGATCATGACGCCCAATCCCGCCTTGCGCGGCGTGTCGACCATTTTGTCCGAACACCTGCGCGGGCGCAGCGGTGCCAATACCCTGATGGAGCGCGTCCAGCACCTGCAGCACGAACTCTCGCCGGCCGAACAGCGCGTCGCCGCACTCGTGCTCGAGCATCCGCGCAAGGTGCTGTCCGATCCGATCGCCGAGATCGCGCGCCTGGCCGACGTCAGCCAGCCGACGGTGATCCGCTTCTGCCGCTCGCTCGGCTTCCAGGGCCTGGCCGAGTTCAAGCTGAAATTCGCCGGCAGCCTGACCGGCTCCATCCCCGTGCGCCACAGCCAGGTGCGCATGAGCGACAGCACCCATGACTTGTCGGCCAAGGTGATCGACAACACCGTGTCGGCCATCCTGAAATTCCGCGACGGGCTCGACGTGCACGCGATCGACCGCGCGATCGCGCTGCTGCGGAATGCCGGCAAGGTCGAGTTCTACGCGATGGGCAATGCGCGCGTCGTCGCGCTCGATGGCCAACATAAATTCTTCCGCTTCCGCATCCCGACCACGGCCCACGGCGACGCCCACCTGTTCCAGCTCGCCGCCGAACTGTTGAAACCGAACGACGTCGTGATCGCGATTTCGACGGCCGGGCAGGCGCCCGAGCTGCTGTCGGCGGTCGATGCGGCGCGCCGCGTCGGCGCCAGCGTGATTGCGATTACCAGCAGCAAATCGGCGCTGGCGAAGAAGGCGGACGTCTGCCTCGCGGTCGATCACGCCGAGGACAGCACGGTCTTCCTGTCGATGATTTCGCGCATCCTGCAGCTGCTCCTCATCGACATCATGGCGGTCGGGATTTCGCTGGGGGCGCAGGCTGGGCAGGATGGGGATATCGAGGCGCGCAAGCTCCTGATTTCGCACCTGGATGTGTGAGAACGTGGGCTAGAAAAAAACGGCTTGGCATGGCGAAACTGTACGGCGACCCGTGCAGTCGAAAGTGGTTCGATCAGAGGGGGGCCGCGGCCGAAGCCCGCCTTCCGGGCGGCGGATCGGCGAGCTTCAGGCGCAGGTCGAATTGACTGCCGCCGTTGGCGCCGGCGCTACTTGCCGTCACGCTCCCACCATGCGCCTCTGTCAGGCTCTTCACCAGCGCCAGGCCCAGACCCAGGCCGCTGTTTTTGTTATCGGATGACCGTTCAGCCTGGGTGTATAAATCGAACAGGTAGGGCATCAATTCCGGTGCGATGCCGATGCCGTTGTCCGAAACGCTCAGGTGCAGCCAGCCCTCGTGCGCGCTCATGCGCACGTCGATCCGGCCACCATCGGGCGTGTAGCGGATGGCATTGCCGACCAGGTTCGCGATAATCTGGATCAGGCGGGTGCGGTCGCCGTCGACCATGCAGTCTTGCGGCAAAACGACCTGATTGACGGCATGACGCTTGGCGCGCGCCGCCCCTGCGTGCTGCTCCAAAGCCGCGTCGACTACCTCCCGCATGTCCACGGTGCTTTTCGTGATCGACACGAGCCCGCGGCTGACACGTGAGACGTCCAGCAAGTCTTCTACCAGGCCACTCATATGTCTGGTCTGGCGCGTGATGAGCTGGCCGAGCCTGACGCCCTGGCCATCCGCGCCCGTGCCGTTCTCGAGTAACTGCGCAGCCATCGATACTGCGGAAAGCGGGCCGCGCAATTCATGACTGAGGATCGACAGGAATTCGTCCTTGCGTCGGTCTGCCGAGACAAGTGAAATCGCATTGTCGTTCAGGAGCACGTTCAGCGCCTCGACCTGAATGTTAGTGCGTTCCAGGCAGGCTGATACCTCGAGCAATTCACGTTGCTTTGCTTGCAGGGCCGCCAAGGCGTCGGTGAGTTCACGATTCTGGTGATGGGCTTCGGACAGCGCGACGTGGCTCGGCAATGCGGCCAGCCGTGAGATCGCTAAGTCGATACCATTGGCATCCAGCACGGGCGCCTGTGGCGCGAATGCTTTCACGAGCACGATCCGCGCGCCCTCGCTGCCGGTCACGATATCGCAACGGTCCATCAGGCGGCGCGCCGCCTGGATGCCGCCGCCCGTGACGCCGTCCTGCCCGGCACCGTCCGCCAGGATGCGCTCGATCGCGTCGCTGCCCGCGCCAAAGTCATCAATGGCGACGACGAGCGACTGACGCTCTCCGTGGCTTCCGACAAAGAAACGCACTTTACCGCCCGCTGCATGGGCGAGCGCATCCCGGGCAAGTTCGGACACGGCGGTAGCGATGCGTGTCTGCTCATGGATGCCAAAGGCGCACAAGGCCGTGATCTGGCGCGCGCGCAGGCTCGAGGCGAGAATATCGAGTTCACTGCGGATAGCCACCGTCAACAGGAGATTGAGCGGAACGAATTCTCCTAAAACGCATTCCCTCATCACTGCAACCCGATCTTTTTTATGTTAGGTCGGCATTATGCTTTAGGGCAACGCCGAGTGTCAAAACCTTGCTGTGAATGCGCGAACCTGTCAGGACGGGGCGCCCAATTTACTGGCGACAATTTATTTTGCCTTGAGTGCGGTAAGCCACAGAGCGTGAGCCTCATAAGGAGGATAACGGTGCCAACAACACGAAACGTGTTTCCTGCAAGCGGTTAAAGAACAATCAAACATGCTCGCATCAACCGCTTATCGCCACCCAAGATTTACCTCCCCAGAAAGACCTCATCATGAACATTCCCGTTAATAGTGCTTCGAAGAGTCGCGCCCATCCAATGCTGATCGTTGCCAGCGCCGCCGTTGTGCTCGTTTGCGTGACCGGGACGGCCGCCATCATGGGATGGATCCCGACTTCGGCCGGCGCCAACGCCGATGCTGCGGCCCTGGCGCTGGCGCAACCTGCCCCGCAGGCCGTCCAGGCGGCGCCTCGGCATGTGGCACCGAAGCCGGTGGGTTACCACCAGCAGCGCGCCGAGCCGAAGCACCAGGTCCAGGCACTGGTTTGCCAGAACTGCGGCACCGTGGAGTCGGTCCGTGAAATGACCACCCGCGGCGATGGCAGCGGGCTTGGCGCTGCCGGCGGCGCCGTGGTCGGCGGCCTGTTGGGCAACCAGGTCGGCGGTGGGCACGGGAAGCAAGCGATGACCGTGGTCGGCGCAATCGGCGGCGCGTTCGCGGGAAACCAGATCGAAAAACAGGCAAGGGCGACACGGAGCTATGAAACCACGGTTCACATGAACAACGGGTCGACGCGGACTGTCGCACAGGCGACGCAGCCGGCATGGGGTAATGGCGACCGTGTCAAGATCGTCGATGGCGTCGTGCAGATGAACGGCTAAGCCGTACAACTGGCCGCCGCGTGCCCGATGCGAGTCGGACGCTGCGGTTTCAAACAGATGGCTGCTGCGCGCCCCTCGGGGCCGCCGCGGCCATTTTTGGTTTGTGCGACCTGGCCATCCTCATGACGGATGAGATGCTGGTGCAGGCCCGGTATTG
This sequence comes from Telluria sp. AIW5, assembly GCF_056680575.1. NCBI lineage: Bacteria > Pseudomonadati > Pseudomonadota > Betaproteobacteria > Burkholderiales > Oxalobacteraceae > Telluria > Telluria sp. AIW5. Next base: position 1,872,483 of record NZ_CM155289.1, read on the forward strand.
GTCGACTCATCGGACGGCCGCAATGCTGTCTGCAGGCGGGGAATCGCCAAGATAAACGTTGTTCCTTCAGTTGCGTCTGACGTGACCTCAACTCGTCCGCCGTGCGCATGGACGATTTTGCGCGAGATGTACAGGCCGATACCGGGGCTCGTGCGCTCGGTGTAGTCGTTGTCGTTTCCGTTGGCATTCGCCGCCATGCGTACCATCGGATTGAAAATGGCCGATACCGGAAATTGCTGGCTCGTCCTCGCTACCGGCGAGCGTCACCGTGACAGCCTGGTCCGGGTTGCCGTACTGGATTGCGTTGCCGATCAGCTTAGACAACACCGGGGCAATGCGGCTGTCGTCAAACATGGCGTCGAGCCTGGGCGGGAGGTGCAGGTTGATCAGGCGTTCGGGATGGCAGGTGCGCAACTCATTGACCACCTCTTCGCACACGGCAACCATGTTGCCTTGCTTGACCCTGATCGGGATGCCGGGACCCGGGTGCGTACGCGTAAAATCGATCAGGTCGTTGATCAGCTTGCTCATGCGTTTGCTGCCGTTGAACATCCTGGTTGCGCTGACGGAAGCCAAGCCGGTACTGGCTGTTCGAATGCAAAAAAACCGCCGGGCTTGCGCCGGGCGGTTTTTCAGTTTGAATGCCGGTTTAGCGTGTGACGGTACGGGTGCCGACCACTTCAATCGTCACGCGGCGGTTCCTGGCACGGCCCTCGGCAGTCGCGTTGTCGGCCATCGGCTGGGCTTCGCCCTTGCCTTCGGTGTACAAACGTGCCGGATCCAGACCTTTCGATACCAGGTAAGCCTTCACCGCATCGGCTCGGCGCAGCGACAGCTTGCTGTTATACGCGTCCGAACCGATCGAGTCGGTGTGTCCGACGGCGATCATCACTTCGGTGTTCATGCCCTGCAGTTTCGCCATCAAGTCGTCGAGTGCCGCTTTGCCGTCGGGTTTGACGATGGCCTTGTCGAAATCGAACAGCGCCTCGGCGGCGAACGATACCTTTTCCGAGACCGGGGTCGGCTCGGCGGCCGGCGTCACCGGGACGACGCGCGGTTCTTCCTGGGGTGCCGCGGCCGGAGCAGGGGACGCAACGAACGCCTTTGCCGCTGGCCGGCCAAACTTGTAGACCAGGCTGACGGATGCGAGGTCGACGTCGCCACGATTGCCGACCGCGTCATTCACACGATAACGCTCGACTTCCCCGCGCAGCGCCAGGGCTTCGCTCAGCTTGTACTCCACGCCGAGCCCGACTTTGGCGTCGCGCCGGCCCCCGTGCGGCGGGTTCGGGTTGGTCACGGCATCGAGCCGGTTTCCGCTGAAATGCGTGCTCGCCCTCGCATACTGCACGCCTGCGCGGCCCAGCAGCGACAAGCGTTGGGTGAGCGGCAATTGGCCGACGAGGTCGACATTCACGCCGCGCAACTTGGTTTCACCGCGCAGCAGGCCATTGCCTGAGGTCGTCGCCGCGAAATCGAACTTGCCGAGGTCGAAATAACCGGCCTCGACCGCGAAATACTGGTTCAGTTGCTTGCCGACGAACAGTTTGAAGCCGAGGTCGCGTTCGTCCTTGCTGAAGCTGTTCAGGCTGGCGCCGTTGGCCGTCAGGCTGCGGGCCAGGCGCTCTTCATCGATCTTCGCGCGCGATTGCCCGACACCCGCACCCATGTACCAGGCGCTGTTCGCCCAGTCCGGATTGACGAAGCTAGCGTCGGCTTGTGCCGTCTCCGGGCTGGCCGCCTGGGCGCTCATCATGGTTGCGCAGGCCAGTGCGATGAATGCGGCGAGTGTGCTTGAGGTTTTCATTGTGTTGTTTTTCTTTGGGTAAGTGGATTATTTGGTGATCTGGTTATTGCTCAGGGTGACCGCAGCGGCCGACAGCACGCGGCCATTCAGCAGCGTGGTGTTGTCGCCGACCGTGATGGCGGCCGACTGGCCCAGGATCGATCCCTTGAAGGCGCTATTGGCGCCCAGCGTGGTCGGGCCGACCGGCACCCAGGTCACGTTCTCGGCGCTCGCGCCGTTGGTCAGGGCGATGACCGAGTTGGCGGTGGTGTTGAGCGTGAGTGCGGTGCGGAACAGGTAGAGGCCCGGGCCGTTCAGGGTCAGGGTGCCGGTCACGCTGATGGCGCCGGTGTAGCAGTAGACGCCAGGTGCAAGCACCAGGCCGCCGAGGTCGATATCGCCGGCGAAGCTCACGTCGCAGCTGCGGCCGTTGGCATCGACAATGGCGGTCTGCAGGTCGGCCAGCGCGTTATTCAATACGGCGCCCGACTTGTAGTTGGTGTAGCCGGAAGCCTGGACAGGATCGGTGGTCTGCGACGGCGAACCGACATCGCCCGTCACGAAGGTGGTGCCGCCCGAATTGTTGGTCAGCGAGGTGCCGGCCAGTACGCCAAAGTTCGCGGCACTGCGCAGGCCGATCGATGCCGGCGCCGGGAGCGGTGCCGCCGTGATTGTCAGGGTAGCGCTGGCCGATTTGCCGTCGCGGCTGGCCGTGATGACGGTGGCGCCTTCAGCGATGCCGGTAGCGACGCCGGTGCCCAGGACGGTGGCGATCGCGGGACTGGCTGCGGTCCAGGCGGAAGTCGCGGTGATGACGGCGGTCGAATTATCCGAGAAGGTGCCGATGGCGACAAACTGCCGCGCAGCCCCGACCGCGGCAAAGGCGGTTGCCGGGGTCACGGCAATGCTGGCCAGGGTAGCCGGGCTCGTGGTGGCGGTGGCGAGCGCCGTTTTTCCGGAGAATGCCGCCGTGATCGTGGACGATCCGGCCGCGACATAGGTCATCAGGCCGGTGCTGCCGACGCCCACCGCGGCCGGGGTAGCGGATACGAATGCGGTATTCGCGGTCACGTCGAGCACCGATCCGTCCGAATAGGTGGCAAATGCGGCGAGCTGGCGCGTGGTGCCGGCCGGGGAGGTGGACGTTGCCGGGGTGATTGCCAGCGATGCGAGCGCCGCGGGCAGCACCTTCAGGCTTGCGCGGCCGGTCTTGCCTGCGAAGGCGGCGCTGATGTCCGAGCTGCCGGCCTTGACGCCGAGGGCGATACCGCTGGTGGCATTGACGGTGGCGACGGCCGGGGTGGCCGAGGCCCAGGCGGCATTGCGTGTCACGTCGCGCTCCGTACCGTCCGAATAGACGGCAGTCGCGACGAATTGCTGGGTGACGCCGATTGCCACCGACGGCGCCGCCGGCGTGACCGCCACGCTGACGAGGTCCGCAGCAGGGACCCCGAGAATCGGATCACGGCCCTGGTCGCCGCCGCCGCAACCGGCGAGGAGCGCGGCGCCGACGAACCCGGCAGAACAGAGAAGTAGTTTGGTGCTGCGTTTAAAGATGTTCAAAGAGTGCTTTCTTGTTGAGTGTCGTTTCCGGGATTCTCCGCACAGGTTTGTGTGGAAAGGGGAGGAAACAGCGGAAGGCGCCTGACGCAACGGCTTCCGAGGACGAACTATTGCCTTTCGACACCCCCCAACTCCGTTCGGTACCGCGCATAGCGACAAGTATTTTCCGAATTTCAAGATAAGTGTCGTATTGGATACGTTCTGCGGGCGCCAGCGGGTGTGGGGTTCACGCCGTCGGGCGATCGCTACAGCAGCCAGTCGATCGGCAGCATCGACATCAACGAGACGGTGGCGCGCTCGCCCAGGCCGGTGCCCGGCTCGACGTCATGCCGCACAAGGGCTTTCCCGCGCCGCTCGAGCCAATACAAGCGTCCCTCGGGCGACAGGCGAACTTCGTACGCCTCCGCCGGCATCCGTTCGTCGAATGCGGCGAAGATGCGGCGCGCTAATACGGGACTGTCGATCACAAAACCCATTTCGGTGTTCAGCGACGCGGAGCGCGGATCGAAATTGAAGGAACCGACGAACACGCGGGAGCGGTCGACGGAGAACGTCTTGCTGTGCAGGCTGGAAGCCGAACTGCCCTTCAAGCCCAGTACCCTTCTTCGCGCCGAGGCCTGCGTCAGGCTTCGCAGCTCGTAGAGCGACACGCCGGCCTCGAGCAGCGCCTTGCGGTGCTTGGCGTAGCCCGCGTGCACTGCGGCGACGTCGGTCGCTTCCAGGGAATTGGTCAGCACCCTGACCTTGACACCGCTGTGGGCCAGGGCCACGAAGGCATCGGTTCCGGCCTGCGTCGGCACGAAGTAGGGCGACACCAGGTTCAGGTCCGTCACCGGTTCGCCCATCGTCTTCTTGAGCTTGTTGAGGACGAGGCTGCGGGGCGTTTCCAGCCCGAGTCCCTTGGCGGGATCGTCGCTGACCAGGCGCGCGCCCGTCCATTCGAAGTCCAGTCGTTCTTCCAGCAGCTCCCTGGCAAACGTGGAGCCATGCAAGGCACGCGTGTAGGCCAGGGCGCGCGGGCTTTGCTCGATGCCTGCCGCGGCGGCCGACAGGGCGTCGAGTGCAAGCTTGTCGACGCTGCGCAGGAAGCCCGCGACAGGATAGGATGAGTTGCTGTTCCAGTAACGGTCGAAGTCTTTCGATACCTCGGTAACGACAGATCCGATTGCCATGACGTCGAGGTCCGCGAACAGCACGTCGTCGGCAGCGCCGAAGTATTCGTCGCCCACATTCCGGCCGCCGACGATGGTGACCTGGTTATCGACAGTGAAGGACTTGTTGTGCATGCGGCGGTTGGCACGGCTGAAGTCGGTCAGGTAGCCGAGTGCACGCATGCTTCGCATGACAAATGGATTGAACAGGCGAACTTCGATGTTCGGGTGTGCGTCGAGTGCAGCGAGCAAGGGATCGAGTCCCTGGGTATTGTTATCGTCGAGCAGCAGCCGGACCCTGGCCCCGCGCTCGGCGGCCTCGCGCAAGGCCGCGAACAGCAAGGTGCCGGTCATGTCGTTGTGCCAGATGTAGTACTGGACATCGAGGGTCCGTTCGGCGGCCTGTGCCAGGAGGACGCGCGCGGCAAAGGCGTGGCGCCCATCGGCGAGGGGATACACACCGGATTTGCCCGGGTGCCCCGTGACTCCTGCAGAGACCGCCCGCCCGAGCCGGGTGGCGCCCGTATCCAGGTCGGCTGTGGAGCCGGGCCGGTTCGCCAGCGGCGGCAGGGCGCTGCAACCCGTGATCGACAACAGGAGCAGGCAAAGCGCGAGTGCGCGCAGGGCACGACTCGTTTTCATGTCCCGCCACAGCGCACCTGACACACGAAACAGGTTGGCGGCAAGCCCTGCGCTCCGAGGTACATGCCGGTTCAGGATGAGTGCAGTCATATATTTGCTTCCCAATTGCGTGAGTCAAAGAAATGGCTTTTCACGAGGAACGCGATGCCAGGTCAGCCGTGGCGGAGAAAGCCGCAACAAGGCCAAGACCTTGGCCGCAGCGAGCGCCGCAACGGGCGATGATTACCTCAAGTGATACCGGGCTCCGTTCGGTACCGCGCACAGCAACAAGAGAACATTCAAACTCGCAATATTTCTAGGTGTTATGAAAGCCCCGTGCTACGCTCCTGTCTCGTCGGGAATCACCGCGAAACAATTCTCCAGGCATGCCGTGCAAGACCCGAATCAAAACCACCTTCTCTCAGCCCTGCTCGACGCCGAGTTCGAGCGCCTTTCTCCTCATCTCGAGTGCATACCTTTGCGCCTTGGCGACGTGTTGTGCGAGTCCGGCGGTACCCTGGACTATGTGTATTTCCCGACGACGGCGATCATCTCCCTGCACTACCTGCTGGAAAACGGCGGCTCGGCTGAAATCGCCGGCGTGGGCAATGAGGGCGTGCTGGGGGTGTCGCTCTTCATGGGCGGCGGCAGTACCCCGAGCCGGGCGGTGATCCAGACCGGCGGCCACGGCTATCGCTTGCCGGCGCGGATACTGATGGAAGAATTCAACCGGGCCGGCCCGGTCATGCGCCTGTTCCTGCGGTATACCCAGGCATTGCTCACCCATATGTCGCAGACCGCGGTATGCAACCGCCACCATACCGTGGAGCAGCAACTGTGCCGCTGGCTGCTGCTGACGCTCGACCGCCTGGGCACGGGCGAATTGACGATGACGCAGGAGCTCATTTCCAACATGCTGGGAGTGCGCCGCGAAGGCGTGACCGAAGCGGCCGGCCGGCTGCAGGGGCGCGGCCACATCAGTTATCGGCGCGGCCACATTTCGGTACTCGACCGGGCAGGCCTCGAAGAGCATGTGTGCGAATGCTACGGCGTCGTCAAAAAAGAATTCGGCCGGCTGTTATCGGACGTACGCCAGCGCCAACCTGCGGGTTTGTCCCCGCGCGCTGCCTGACAGCGCCGTATCGCCACCACCTCCCGGACCGGGACCTGCGCTCCTTGTCCGCACTTTGGATAGCCCTATGCAACACATCAAAGATTTTTCTGTCGAGCGCCTGATGGCCATTGGCCTGGCGTCCACGCTCGCTGCACTCCTGCTGGTCGGCGCCATCGCGCTCGAACAGCTGAGCGGCGGCGCGGCAGCGGCGCACATCGGGCTGGTCATGGGGCTGTTGCTGTGTTTCCTGGGAGGCTTGCTGTTGCTGGCACAGCGGCAGTCGCGCGTGCGCAGCGCCGAGCAGGCGAAGCTGTTGTCGGCCCCCCTGTTGAAAGCCGGTGCCCTGCAGGACGCTATTTTCAACAGCGCAAACTTTTCGAGTATCGCCACCGATGCCGACGGCGTCATCCAGATCTTCAACGCGGGTGCGCAGCGCATGCTTGGCTATGCGCCGGAGGACGTGGTGAACAAACTCACGCCGGCAAGCATATCGGATGCGCAGGAGTTGATCGAACGCGCAGCGTCGCTCAGTAGCGAGTTTGGCAGCGCGATCCGTCCTGGCTTCGACGCGCTCGTCTACAAAGCGTCGCGGGGCATCGAAGACATCTACGAGCTGACCTATATCCGCGCGGACGGCACGCGCTTCCAGGCCCTCGTGTCGGTCACGGCGCTGCGCGACGACGAGAGCAAGGTGATTGGCTTCCTGCTGATCGGAACCGACAATACGGCGCGCAAGCAAGTCGAGGCCGAACAGGCGCTGCTCGACCAACGGCTGCGCGACCAGCAGTTCTATACGCGCTCGCTCATCGAATCGAACATCGATCCGCTGATCACGACCGACCCGCGCGGCATGATCAGCGACGTCAACCACCAGATGGAAATGCTGACCGGCCGCACCCGGGATGAGCTGATCGGTGCGCCTTTCAAGAGCTGTTTCACCGAGCCGGCGCGTGCCGAGGAGGCGATCACCCGCGTGCTTCAGGAAAGCAAAGTCACCAACTATGAACTGACTGCGCTGGCGCGCGACGGCACGAAGACGGTCGTGTCGATCAACGCGACGACCTTCCACGACCGCGATCGCAAGCTGAAGGGAGTCTTTGCCGCGGCGCGCGACGTTACCGAGCGCAAGCACTTCGAGCACGCCCTCCAGGAAACCAACGTCGCGTTGCAGCTTGCGAGGGAAGCGGCCGAAAAAGCCAACCTCGCGAAATCGGAATTCTTGTCGAGCATGAGCCACGAGCTGCGCACCCCGCTCAATGCCATTCTCGGCTTTGCCCAGCTGATGGAGTCCGAAGTGCCGCCGCCGGCACCGCGCCAGCAGCGCTCGATCGACCAGATCCTCAAGGGAGGCTGGTACCTGCTGCGCCTGATCAACGAGATTCTCGACCTTTCCATGATCGAGGCGGGCATGGTGACCATGTCGCAGGAATCGATGTCGATCAACGATGTGCTGCAGGATTGCAAAGGAATGATCGAGCCCCAGGCAAGCAAGCGCGGTATCGCCATGAACTTCCCGGAACTCGACAACGTCTTCTACGTGCATGCCGATCGCACCCGGATCAAGCAGGTCATGATCAATCTGTTGTCGAATGCGATCAAATACAACAGCGCGGGCGGCACTGTCATCGTCGAGTGCGCCGACGGCGGCAAGGGCCGGGTACGCATCAGCGTCAAGGACACGGGTGCGGGCCTGCCTGCCGATCAGCTGGGACAGTTGTTCCAGCCATTCAACCGCCTGGGCCAGCACGACAGTGTCGAAGAAGGGACGGGCATCGGCCTCGTCGTCACCAAGCAACTGGTGGAGCTGATGGGGGGGCAGATCGGCGTCGAAAGCACGGTCGGCACGGGGACGGTGTTCTGGGTCGAGTTCGCCGCATCGACCCCGCCTGCCCTGGCACTCGACAATATCGACGAGATGTCGCTCGAACGCCGGCACGCCATGTCGCTCGCGTCCGGCGATCAGCCGACCCTATTGTATGTGGAAGACAACCCTGCCAATCTGGCCTTGGTCGAGCAGCTGATCGGGCGTCGGGGCGACTTGAAGCTCCTCACCGCGATCGACGGCCATCTCGGCATTGAACTGGCCCGTGCTTACCTGCCGGACGTGATCCTGATGGACATCAACTTGCCCGGCATCAGCGGTTATGGCGCGCTCAAATACCTGCGCGACGACCCCGCCACGGCGCACATCCCGGTCCTGGCGCTGTCGGCGAATGCCGTTCCCCGGGACATTGAAAAAGGGCTGGAAGCTGGTTTCTTCCGTTACCTCACCAAGCCGATCCGCGTTCACGAATTCATGAACGCGCTCGACGTGGCCTTGCTGCATGCAGCCAGCCTCGGCCTGCCTGAGCCGGCTGAACACGGCCAATAACGCATATCCCGAGGAAGTACCATGCTTGAATCCGCCGAAATCCTGAACGCGACCATCCTGATCGTCGATGACCAGGAAGCGAACCTTATGCTGCTCGAGCAAATGTTGCTCAACGAGGGCTATAAAAACATCACCACCACCCAGTCGCCCCGCGCGGTCTACGATCTGCACGAGAAACACCGTTTCGACCTGATCCTGCTTGACCTGCAGATGCCCGAGATGGATGGTTTCGAGGTGATCGAAGAACTCAAGAAAATCGAACAGGGCAGCTATCTGCCGGTCCTGGTGATCACCGCCCAGCCGGCGCATAAGCTGCGTGCCCTGAAAGCGGGCGCGAAAGACTTCGTCAGCAAGCCCTTCGATTTCGTCGAGGTACAGACGCGTATCTACAATATGCTGGAGGTACGCCTCCTGTACCGCAGGCTGAATGACCACAACCGCCTGCTCGAGCAGACCGTGCTTGAACGCACCGCCGAATTGCGTGAAAGCGAGGCACGTTTCCAGCGCTTCACCGAGCTCTCGTCGGACTGGTACTGGGAGCAGGACGCCGGCGGCAAGCTTACCCGGTTCTCCGGTCCGGTAGGGGAAATGCTCGGTATCGGCGCCGGTGCAACCGAGGCCGAGCTGGCGGCGGCAGGCTGGAATATGCGGGAGCGGGCGACGCTGGACGCAAAAATCGCGAACCGACAACCATTTCTCGACTTTATCTACAGCCGGACCTTGCCGGACGCGCGCGTCCAAACCCTGCAGGTCAGCGGCGAGCCGATGTTCGACGCGGCCAGCGCGTTTTGCGGCTACCGGGGGATTGGACTGGACGTCAGCGAACGCATTCAACGGGCCTGATGGCGGGGGCAGGTTGCCACGGATGCCCTGCGTTGCAACCTGGCCTTCCTTCACATTGCGCTCTTCCGGGATCTCGAGCGCAACGCCGGCTGGGGCTCAGGTGCTCATGCCGCCGGCCGGGAGTGCGCGCTCAAGGGCGTCGCGGCCAGGTGGCGCCACCGTTGGTGTTGACCATGCCCGTGTCTGCCCGGCTTTGGCGGGCTTCGCAAGGGATGCCCGCCCGTCGGGGCAGGCGCATGGCCAGCATGCACAGGCCAAGCGCGAACAGTGCCAGCGTCGCCGGCTCGGGGACTTCGCCCGGCGGCAAGGCAGCCGCGCCAAAGCCGCTATATCCACTGCTGCCGTAGTCGGCCGCCAGGCTCGGCGAATAGGCGCTGCAGTCGTTGGAAACCGTGTTGCCGATCATCGTGACGGCGCCTGCCAGCGCCATTGCCCGCCCACACACGATGCTGGCAGCGGAACCAAAGCTCACACTTTGCCGGGCCAGGAGATTTCCCGCGAAAACAGTACCGGCACCCAAGGTCGCTGAACTGCCGACCTGGAAGTACAGTCCGTTCGTGCTGGTGCCATTGATCACATTGAGGACCGCGTCCGGCGCGGTGGTCAGCGTGCTGCCGATCTGGAAAACGATGACGCTATCCGGGTCGTTCCCGAAATCGAGCGTGAGCATGCCGGTCAGTGCTGCCGATGACGTGAAGCGGTAGACGCCCGACCCAAGCACGCCAAAGCTGCCAAGGTCCCGGCCGCTCAGGTCACTGCCACCCGTCAAGGCTGCAAGCCGCTCGTAGGACGCGTTCGCACTTGTCTGCGCCTGCGTCGCGGCGGCGGTGCCCCGGATGGTGCCGCCGGAGGCAAACGTGATGTTGCCGGCGCCTGTGATCGACGACCCAGGCGCGACCCCAAGGTCGCCGTGCAGCACGGTGGCGTTGGTATTGGTGACCGACTGGGCGCCAAGTACGGCAAATTGCTGCGCCTGCCCAAGGAAGGGAATCACGCCAGCGCTTGCGGACGCGCAGATCAGTGACAGGGCGATGGATAAAGCCAGTTGTTTGGGGTGCATGTGTCTCTCCAGGAAAGTCGATGGACAATGTAACTAATACGACATATGTTGCCTAAACGACATCTGAGGAGTATTACATTAAGAACAACTACTCTACCATTGAGAATCGTCGGAACCGGTCTGGGCGAGCAATATCGCGAGAAAGTGCCCAATGTTCGGTTCCGAACGGAACTCGGCCTGGTGGCAGAGCATGATCGCCCCGTCGTCGATAAGGCCTCGCCTGACCTCCCGCAGCGGCGTGCTCATCGAACTAAAGGATCCACCATGAAATATTTCCTGATCTTGCTCACCTTCGCCTGCAGCGTCGCCCTGTCTGCTTCCCAGCCGCAGGACCCTTTTCCGGTGGCGCAAGTGATCGCCGGCCCGGCGGGCACGCCCAGCGCTACTGGTAGAACGGGTGCAGTTGGCGCCGATGGCGTGAAGGACGACAAAGCGAAGTCCGGAAATACGCTCCTTATCTTGCCACAGCACTAATGACGGCATGACTGGCAATGCCAGTCGGCCGCTGCCGGGGGAGGCGGAGGCGGAACCGGGCGGCCAAACGCCCATCCAACCAGTTATCACAGAGATCGGCGAAAGGTGGCTCCCAATGTCTGGTTCAACGATGGTGCTCGTGGCAGCGAGCGCGTTTGTGCTTAGCCATTTCCTGCTGTCCCATCCCTTGCGGGCGCCGCTGGTCAGGGCAGTCGGAGAAAAAGGTTTTCTTGGCCTCTACTCGGCCATTGCCCTGGTCACCTTCGGCTTCACTATCTGGGCCTACCGACAGGCGCCGGCGACCAGGCCCTTGTGGAACGTGGGCGACGGTCTCTGGGCATTCGTCACTGTCATGATGCTGGTCGCGTCGATCCTGCTGCTCGGATCCTTCATCCGCAATCCGGCCCTGCCCGGCGCCATTGGCGGCGCTGCGACGGCACAGGCAAGCGGCGTGTATGGCGTCACCCGTCATCCCATGATGTGGTCGTTCGCCATCTGGGGCGCCTGCCACATCCTGGTTTACCCGGTGGAGAAAAACATCATCCTGGCCGGCGCCATCATCGTGCTGGCCCTGGTGGGCGCGGCGCTGCAGGACCGCAAGAAGGCGCTGCAGGACCCCCAGGGCTGGGCCGCCTGGCAAAGCCGCACCGGCTATTGGCCGTTCGCGGCCATCGCCCAGGGCCGCGCGCAGTTCGGCGGCTTCGGCATGCATGCGCTCGGCGGCGGGCTCGTGGTCTGGCTGCTCGCCACCTGGGCGCATATGCCGATTGCCGGCTGGCCGGCGGGGATCTGGCGCTGGCTGACCTGATCCAGGCCGCGCCAAGCCTCGCCGAACGATACGTCGCTTGCCCTACCCGAAAATCTTGCCCGGATTAAGGATGCCGTGCGGATCCAGCGCCCGCTTGAGAAGCCGCATCGTGGCCAGCTCGTCCTCGCTGCGCGAATAGCCCAGCCAGTCCCGTTTCAGCACCCCGATCCCGTGCTCGGCCGAGATCGAACCGTGCCGGCGCCGTACCAGGTCGTACACCAGCGCGTCGATCTCGTGTTCCGGCTGTTCGCCTTCGCAGACCTTGACGGCGATGTGGATGTTGGCGTCGCCCACGTGGCCGAAAAACACGCTTTGCACCTCCGGCCAGCGGCTGCGCAGCGCTTCCCTGCAGGCGATCACGAAGTCGCCCAGCTCGCTCGTCGGAATGCTGATGTCGAAGCCGACGTGGGGGCACAGCACGCGCTGCAGTTCGCCCGAGCCGTCGCGCACGGCCCACATCGCGGCCGCCTGCGCCCCGGACTGGGCGATGACGGCGTCCTCGACGATGCCGGCTTCCAGCGCCGCTTCCAATACCTGTTCGAAGCGGGCCTGGTCGGCCTCCTGTTCCGACCCCAGCGCTTCGATGAGCAGATAGCCGCCATGGCCTTGCTCATGCCGCAGCGGCGCCGCGCGCCCGGGAATGGCGGTGACGAGCGCGTAGAAATCGGGCCACATGAATTCAAAGGAGGACAAGGTCCCGGGCAGCGACTGGCGCATGTGCTGGAGCATGCGCAGCACGGCCTCGTAGTCGCGCACCGCGCACAGGGCGGTGCAGGTGCTGCGCGGCTGCGGCTGCAGGCGCAGCACGGCGCGCGTGACCACGCCCAGCGTGCCCTCGCTGCCGATGAAGAGCTGCTTCAGGTCGTAGCCGGTATTGTTCTTCAACATTTTGTCGAGCGAAGACAGCACGGTGCCGTCGGCCAGCACGGCTTCCAGTCCCAGCACCTGCGCACGCGTCATCCCGTAGCGCAGCACGCGGTTGCCGCCGGCGTTGGTGCCGATGTTGCCGCCGATCTGGCAGGAGCCGCGCCCGCCCAGGTCGACCGGGTAGAAGAAACCGGCGGCCCAGGCTGCCTCTTGCACTTCCTGCAGCGTGGTGCCGGCCCATACCGTCATGGTGGATGCAGCGGGGTCGATCTCGATCACGCCGCGCATCAGTTCCAGCGACAGCAGCACGCAGCCGGGCAGCGGCGTGGCGCCGCCGGCCAGGCCGGTGCGCCCGCCTTGCACGACCAGCGCCACACGGGCCTCGTGGCAGGCCTTCAATACCGCCGCCACCTGCGGAACGCTGCGCGGGCGGACCAGGGCCAGCGGGCCCGGGCCGGACAGCGCGTGCATGGTGTCGGCCAGGTAGGCCGGGCCGATGTCGGTCCCGATGAGGCATTGGTCCGCATCGACCGCCTGGCGCAGGCGCGCGAGCACGCCGTCGATCTCGTGATTGGTGTGCATGTTCAGCCCATCCTTCCAGGTAGCCACAGCGCGATCATCGGGAATGCGATCAGGATCAGGAGGCGAATCAGGTCGGTGATGACAAACGGGATCACGCCCTTGAAGATCGTGCTGAAGCTGACATCCTTGACCACGCTCTTGATGACGAACACGTTCATCCCGACCGGCGGGTGGATCAGGCCGAGTTCGACCGTCATGACAATGATGATGCCGAACCAGATCGGATCGAAACCCAGGCCGACGACGATCGGGTAAATGATCGGCACCGTCAGGATGATCATCGCCATGGCGTCCATCAGGCAGCCCAGCACCAGGTACATGAGCATGATCAGGGCCAGCACGCCGTAGGGCCCGAGCCCGAGGCCGCTGAGCAGTTCCGTGAGGCGCTGCGGCACCTGGGTGATGGTCAAAAAATACCCGAACAGCAGGGCGCCGATCAGCACCGTGAACACGGCCGCCGAGGTGCGGGTGGCCGACAGCAGCGCTTCGCGGATCTGCGCGCGCGACAGCTTGCCGCGTACGACGCCGAGCAGGAAGGCACCGCCGGCGCCCATGCCGCCCGCTTCGGTCGGCGTGAACACGCCGCCATACAGGCCGCCGATGACGAAGGCGAACAGCACCAGCGGCGCCCATACTTCCTTCAGGCCGCGTACGCGCTCGCTCCATGGGCGCACCGGGCCGGCCGGCAGCATGTCGGGGCGCAGCTTGACGAGGATCGCGATCGTGACCACGTACATGAACAGGGCCAGGAAGCCCGGCACGATGCCGGCCATGAACAGCTTGCCGATGTCCTGCTGGGTGATGATGGCGTACACCGCCAGCACGGTCGACGGCGGCAGCATGGCGCCGAGGGTGCCGCCGGCGGCGATCACGCCGGTCGAGAACGATTGCGGATAGCCGTAGCGCCGCATTTCCGGATAGGCGACACCGGCGAAGGTGGCGGCCGTGGCGACGGACGAACCGCAGATGGCCGCAAAGCCGCCGCAGGCGACCACGGTGGCGACCCCGAGGCCGCCGCGCAGGTGGCCGACGAAGCTGTTGGCTGCGCGGAACAGCTCCTTGCTCACGCCCGAGACGCTGACAAAGGCGCCCATCAGCATGAACATCGGGATCACGCCGAAGGTGTAGTCGGTGACGGTGCGCATCGAGGTCTGGCCGATCAGTTTGAGGGCCGGGCCGGGACCCACCAGGTAGCTGTAGCCGGTCACGCCGACCAGGCCCATCGCCATGCCGACGGGAACGCGCAACAGCATCAATATAAACAGTACGACAAAGCCGATCAGGGCTACTGCATCAGGACTCATGTTTCCGGCCTCATTCGTTAAAGTGCGCTTCTGCTTCCGGGACTTCTTCCAGCTGCTCCGGGTGGAAGATCAGGCGCCAGGTGCGGATCGCGATGAGGAACACCGCGGCGACGTCGCCCAGCCAGCCGATCGCGAAGAAGGGCCAGGTCGGAATCTGCAAGTCGTAGGTCAATACCTGGTCGTGCCAGGTCTGCACCACTTTGTCGTACAACATGATCGTCTGGACAGTCACCACGAACAGCAGCACCAGGGTGGCGAAGACGTCGATCCAGCGCTTGCCGCGGGGGCCGGCGTTGGACCAGACCAGGTCGACCGTGATGTGGGTACCGCGGTAGCTGGTGGCGGCGATGCCCCAGAAGATCAGGATACCGAGCAGCATGCGGCCGAAGTCGTAGCTGTCCGGGATCGAGGTGTTGAAAAACTTGCGCAGCAAGACCGAGACAAAAATGTCGAGCGCGACCAGCCCGACGAAAATGGCCGCAAGCCATTCGATCGTGTCGATCGCACGATCCATCACATTGCGTTTCATTGGATTCCCCTTCCGGGCGCGCGCATGTCGTTCACATGCGGCGCGCCCGTCGAATGCACCGCAGCCTTACAGGCCGGCCTTGTTCTTCGCGAGCGCCGCCTTCAGCGAAGCCATCACGGCCGCCGGGTCCTGGCCGGCCTTCTTGACCGACTCGGCCCACTGCTTCTCGGCCGGGGCCACCGCCGTGCGCCACTGCTGCAGCTGGGCCGGGGACAGCTTGACCACATGGTGGCCGGGCTGGGCCGCCAGCTTGGCGCGGCCGCCGAACTCGAAGGCCGTCCAGGGCGCCGCCACCTTCGTGGCCCAGGCCGTGGTGCAGTGGTCGTCGATGACCTTTTTCTGGTTGGCGGTAAGCGCCGCGTACTTGGCCTTGTTCATGCCCCAGACGTAGGGCGTCGTGTAGAGCGGCACGTCGAGGTGGTACTTGGTCACCTTGTCGATGCCGAACAGGCCGATCGAGGCCCAGGGGAAGGTGATCGCGTCGGCCACGCCACGCTCGAGCATGTCGCGCGATTCGGAGGCCGAGGCTTGCACGTTGGTCCCGCCCAGCACCGTGACGACCTGGCCGACCGTGCTGGTGGCCGGGCGCACCTTCATGCCCTTGATCTCGGTCGGCAGGGTCACCTGGCGCACCGAGTGCAGGGTGCCCGGGTCGTGCACGAAGGCCATGCACACCTTGATGTCCTTCATTTCGGTGGGGGCGTACTGGCGGTACCAGCTGTCGAGGGCAGCCGTGCCGCCTTCGGCATTAGCGAACAGGAAGGGCAGCGCGGCGCCGCCGATGATGGGGAAGCGTCCCGGCTGGTAGCCTGGGCTGATGTAAGCGAAATCGGTGATGCCGTCGCGCGTCATGTCGTAATGGTCGAAGGCCTTGCCGAGCTGCTCGGACGGGAACAGGGTCATGCTGATGCTGCCGCCGGACGCTTTCTTGATGTCGTCGGCCCAGGCCTGCAGGGCAGGATTGAGCGGATGCTGGGCCGGGACCCAGGTCGACATGCGCATGGTGACGGCAGGGTCGGCGGCGTGGGCTGCATGGGCGGCGGCGAGGGCGGCCGCCAGGATCAAGGTTTTTTTCATGTTGTTGTCTCC
Organism: Telluria sp. AIW5; assembly: GCF_056680575.1. NCBI lineage: Bacteria > Pseudomonadati > Pseudomonadota > Betaproteobacteria > Burkholderiales > Oxalobacteraceae > Telluria > Telluria sp. AIW5. Next base: position 1,888,645 of record NZ_CM155289.1, read on the forward strand.
ATTTTTGAAATGATTTTTATGATCGGCTCGCGTCGCGAGCCGAGTGCAGCATGAAGCTCCCGCTCAGAACGGGTAGTGGCGCTCGGTCGTCTGCAGCGTGACCCAGCGCAGGTCGGTGAACTCGGCAACGCCGGCCTTGCCGCCGAAGCGGCCATAGCCGCTGCCCTTGACGCCGCCGAAAGGCATCTGCGCTTCGTCGTGCACGGTCGGGCCATTGATGTGGCAGATGCCCGATTCGATGCGCGCCGCCACCTTCAGTGCGCGCGCGGTATCGCGGCTGAACACGGCCGACGACAGGCCGTACTCGTTGTCGTTGGCGCAGGCAATCGCCGCCGCCTCATTGGCGACGCGCACGATCGGTTTCACAGGGCCGAAGGATTCCTCGTGATAGATGCGCATCTCGGAGGTCACGTGGTCGAGCAGGGTCGCCGCCATCAGGGTCGACTCGGCCTTGCCGCCGCAGACCAGGACGGCGCCCTTGGCCAGCGCATCGTCGATCAATTCATTGCAGCGGTGGACGGTCGCCATGTCGATCACCGAGCCGAGCACCACCGGCCCTTTGCGCGGGTCGCCCACCGGCAGCGTGCGCGCCTTGGCCGCGAGGCGCTCGACGAAGGCGTCGGCCACGGCGTCGTCGACGACGATGCGTTCGGTCGACATGCAGATCTGGCCCGAGTTCGCAAAGGCGCCGAAGGCGGCGGCATTCACCGCGGCTTCCAGGTCGGCGTCGTCCAGCACCAGCAGCGGCGCCTTGCCGCCCAGTTCCAGCAGCGCGGGTCTCAGGTGGCGCGCGCAGGCGGCGGCGATGATCTTGCCGACCCGGGTCGAGCCGGTGAAGTTGACGCGGCGCACGGCAGGGTGGGCGATCATCGCCTCGACCAGCGCCCCGGCATCCTGCGGCGCATTGGTGACGAAGTTGACCACGCCCGGCGGCAGCCCGGCTTCCTGCAGCGCTTCGACGATCAGGCCATGGGTGGCCGGGCACAGCTCCGACCCCTTCAGCACCACCGTATTGCCGCAGGCGAGCGGCAGCGCCAGCGCGCGCACGCCCAGGATGATCGGTGCGTTCCAGGGTGCCATGCCGAGTACGACCCCGGCGGCCTGGCGCATGCCCATGGCCAGGCTGCCCGGCACGTCGGAGGGAATGAGTTCGCCGCCGACCTGCGTCGTCATCGCCGCCGCTTCGGTCAGGATACCGGCCGCAAGGTGGACGTTGAAGCCGGCCCACATGGCCGAGCCGCCGGTTTCCGCCGCCACGGCCGCGGCAAAGGCCGGGCCCTTGGCTTCCAGTGCCACGGCCGCCTTCAGCAGCAGCGCGCGGCGGGCGCCCGGCCCGAGCGCGGACCAGGCCGGGAAGGCGCGCGCGGCGGCGTCACAGGCCGCCAGCGCGTCGGCCACCGTGGCGGCAGGGGCAACGGTGGCGACGCTGCCGTCGAGCGGATTGCGGCGCTCGAAGGTGGCGCCGTCGCTGGCGGCGCATTGTTCGCCGTTGATCAGAAGGGAAATCGTGGTCATGGGTGTCTCCTCGTTGTAATTGGTTGGTTCAGGCCACCAGCACTTCAGGCCACCAGCACGTCCACCAGCACCGGCACCGGCGAACGCAGTGCCTGTTCCAGCGTGGTGCGCAAGGCGGCGGCGTCGCTCACCCTGACGCCGGCGCAGCCATGGCCGGCGGCCAGGGCGACGAAGTCGATGTCGGGCAGGTCGGTGCCGTGCACTTCGTCCCCGGCGCCGAAGCCGAATACCGGCGCGAAGTCCTTCAATGCGGCGTAGCGGCCGTTGTTGACGATGACGAAGGTGATCGGCAGTTTCAGCTGGGCCGCGCTGTACAGGGCCTGGATCGAATACATGCTCGAGCCGTCGCCGATCAGCGCGATCACTTTGGCCTCGGGCTTGGCGAGCGCGATGCCGATGGCCGCGGGCATGCTGTGACCGAGCCCGCCGCTGCACATCGTATAAAAGGTTTCGCTCTGCAGCATCGGCAGGTAGCCGTGCATCACCGGGCGTGCGCTGGGCGCCTCTTCGACGACGATGGAAGCCGGGTCGCGCAGCTCGGCCAGGGTCTGCAGCAGGTAAGCCACCGACATGCGCTCGCCTGCGGCCGGCGCTTCGGCGCGCGGGCGGGGAGTGCGCGGCGCAGGCAGGGCGCGCTGTGGCGGGGCCGGGCGCGCCAATAAATCCTGCACGCCGAGGCGGATGCTGGCCACCGCCGCGGTGCCGACCGGGGCCCAGGCTGCCGTGGTCGGATCATCGGTCAGCTGGACCAGGGTCGCGCCGTCGGGCAGGTGCGGGCCGTAGCCTTCGATGTGATAGGTGAAGGCAGGCGCGCCGAGCGCGAACACGAGGTCGTGCCCGGCCAGCCCGGCGACGATCTTCTCGCGCATGGCCGGCAGGAAGCCGGCGAACAGCGGGTGGTCTTCGGGGAAGCCGCAGCGGCCCGACATCGGCGCGCCGAACACGCGCGCATTGTGGCGCTCGGCCAGTGCCACCACCGCGTCCCAGGCATTGCCGCGGTCGACGGCGGCGCCGACCACGAAGGCCGGGCGCGCGCTGGCGTCGAGGGCGTCGCCGATGGCGGCGAGCACCAGCGGGTCGGGGCGCGATTCGGTGCTGACCATGCGCGGGGTGACCATCTCGGCCGGGCGGTCCCAGTCATCGGCCGGAATCGACACCAGCACCGGGCCGCGCGGCTCCTGCATGGCGATGTAATAGGCACGCGCGATGGCCAGCGGCACGTCCTCGGCGCGGGCCGGTTCGACGCTCCATTTCACGTAGGGCTTCGGCAGTTCGGTGGCGCTGCCCGAGTACAGGAAAGGGTCGAAGGGCAGGATCGAACGCGCCTGCTGGCCGGCGGTGATCACCATCGGCGTGCGGTTTTTAAAAGCGGTGAAGATGTTGCCCATCGCATTGCCCACCCCGGCCGCCGAATGCAGGTTGACGAAGCTGGCGTTGCGGCTGGCCTGGGCATAACCGTCGGCCATGCCGACCACGACGGCTTCCTGCAGGCCGAGCACATAGCGGAAGTCGCTCGGGAAATCGCGGAACAGCGGCAATTCGGTCGAGCCTGGGTTGCCGAAGACCGCGGTCATGCCGAAATGGCGCATCAGCGCGATGACCGCGTCGCGTACCGTGGTCTGGGGAGGCGTTGTGGAGACGGCGGAAGCAGGGGAGACGGACATGGATTTCCTTTCAGCATTTATAACATTTCTTGTCTGAAGTATCCTTGGCTTCCCCATGCCCGACAATTGCATTGTCGGGTAAAAGTCATTACAGTTCGTTATGGATTTCGACCGACGCCAGCTGTCCGCCTTTCTCGCCATCGCCACCCACGGCAGCCTCGGCCGTGCCGCCGAAGTGCTGCACCTGACCCAGCCCGCGCTCAGCCGCACGGTGAAACGGCTCGAGGAGCAGATCGGGGCGCCGCTGTTCGAGCGCAATTCGAAGGGCATGCTGCTCACCCCGGTAGGCGAGACCTTGCTGCCGCATGCCAGCCTGATGGCGCGGGTGGCCGAGGATGCCGGCAACGAGATCCGCGCGCTGCGCGGCCTGGAGAAGGGCACCATCAAGGTCGGCGGCATCGCCAGTGCGGTCAGCATGATCCTGCCGCAGGCGATCGACGGGGTGCTGACGCGCTGGCCCAACCTGCAGGTGCGGGTGCTCGAGGGCGTGTGGGACCGGCTGGCCGAAGCCCTGGCCAAGCACGAGATCGACGTCGCGCTCGCCGAGGCCACGGCCGAAAGCGAGACGGTGGTGCCGATCGCCGACTGCGCCTGGACCGACAACACCTATATCGTGGCCGCGATCGACCATCCGCTGCAGCGCGGCCAGGGCCAGGGTCGCGGCCTGGCGCTGGCCGACATCCTGGACCAGCGCTGGGCCTGCACGCCGCGCGGGACGGCGCCCTGGCTGCACATGCAGCGCACCTTCCGCGCGCATGGCTTGCCGGCGCCCGAGATGGCCGTCGAGACGCGCTCGATCATGGTCATGAAAAGCCTCATGAAGCATGCCGGCTTCCTGTGCTGGATGGCGGGGCCGATGTTCGAAAACGAACGTGCGGCGGGCCTGTTCAAGGCCCTGCCGCTGCCCGACCTCGGGGCAGGGCGGACGCTGACCGCGTTTCGCCGGCGCGACGGCATCCTGCCGGCGCCGGCGGCCAAGCTGCTGGACGAATTGCGCCGGATCGCCGCACACGCGCCGCCGGCGCAGCGCTGGCAGCGCCAGTGAGTCCCGCCAGCTTGCGCTTCCCCTCGAACGAGAAACGGCCGGCGGGATCCTGGCGCCTGCGCCCAGCGGACTGATTCAGGAGCGCTTCTGGCGTCCGATTTCCGCAGCGGCGCGAACAATGGCGCGACGAGTAGCAGCTTCCTTATCGGTGCCCCATATTTCGCGTGGCACCGGCAGCTCGCCCCTCCCTTTGCAAGAGGCTGTGACCGAAGGAATCTCAGCAGCAACGTGAAAGCGCATCTCGATATCCAGCCTTACCGCGAGGCGCAGCGCATGGGCGTCATCTTCCAGGGGATCCCATCGCCTCACTCCCTGCGGCCGCTTGTTGCCGCGCTCGCGGATAAAGACTTCAAACTCCTCACCGTCGTCTTCAATCCACAGCGCGATACCTATCGCCTTGGCCGCCAGCTCCAGCAGCCTCTGATCGCTCTCGACCATGCTCATGTCGACGTCCTCATTCCTCGTCGAAGGGCAGGGTGTTGATGAAGTTCGCCAGCCGTTTCGCTTCGTAACTGGTGAGATCTGAGGGCAACGATAGCGTGATTTTCACGCCTGGGCGCAAGGTGTACTCGTGGTCGAGCGTCTCGTCATCCGCAAAGGAATACATTTCTTCCTCGAGGTCTTCCTCACCAACTTGTTCGATCTCCTCGATCTCACCAGCGTACGCCTGTCCGACATCGGTCAGGCGCGCTCCCCACTTGAAGCGGGACTGGCCACCACGCCGACCGTTTACAAAAGTACCAAGATCGTGCTCTGCAAGACGCTTGAACAGTTCGATAACCTCAGCGCGACTGCCCTTGGTCCAGTTCATGCCTTGCTCGACAGTCGTTACGGTTGCGTTCCTTTTTCGAGGGGAAAGGGTCTCGAAGAAGCGGCGATTGACATCATTGAGTCCAGCCAACGTCAAAATAGCTTTCCTGTTTACGGGTTTATGATCACTCATTTTTCATCTCCATTGGCTGTTTTGGTGACGTAATTCTACCAAAAGAATTCTTAGTTGGTCAATGGGTTCTTTATTCACCAATAAGGATCTCTTTAAATATTAATGGGGATGGAAGGGAACGGGATATTGAGCGGTGTGCGGCCGCCGAGGAAGTTCAAGCGCCGGTCCTTCCGCAACGCGCTCGATCGCAGCCTTCGCCTGCGCCACAGGGTTCCATCAATCACATGTCGATGCCCGACATAGGCATGACCGTGACGGGGATTGGGCGGCAATTGTGGCGCCGACTGCCGCTATTGCTGTTCAGTCAGATCAGTTCGACTCATCGCCGTCTGACCAACCGAACGAAATTTCGTTCACTCAGCCAGACAGACCCAGCGGATTCAATCCTCGACGAACACCACCGCCGTGCGCGGCGGGATGGTGAAGGCGCCGCTTGCGCTGTCGTAGCCCGCAGCGGCCGCACGCTTGTCGCCGGCCTCCGGCCTGGTGTGCACCGGATGCAGGCGCATGCCCTTGCCGCGCGCTTGCGGATCGAGCACGGTGTGCGCCACCTTGTCCACGTTGATGAAGTAACGGATGCTGTTAAAACCTGCGCCGGGATAGCCGCGGCCGTCGAGATGCGCGGCGATCACGGTCGGCTCCTGCTGCGGCCCGACGTTGAAGAAACGCAGGCGCTGCGCAACATCATGGGCGCAGTGCAGCCGGAACAGCGTCGAACTCGCACGCATCGCCAGCAGGTCGCGGAAGGCGTCGCGCGTGTAGGCGATGTCTTGCGGCGTCGGGCGTAGTGCCGGATTGGCCAGCAGCGGCTTGAACAGCGGCCAGTCGTGCGCATTGTCGGGCGCGGGCGGCAGGCCGGTGCCGAAGAAATTGGTGCGATAGGTCCAGTCGAGACGGTTGAACCAGTCGCCCGAATTGAAGCTGTTGCGGTCCAGCGACTTGGAGCGCAGGATGTCGGACCCGGCGTGGAAATAGGCCACGCCCTGGCTGAAGGCGTTGATGGCCAGGCCGAGGATCTGGACGCGCGCGCGGTCCGCGCTCGACGTGTCGAGCGGGAGTTTGAGGGCGTTGGCATCGTACAGGGTCTGGTTGTCGTGGTTCTCGACATAGTTGACGGTTTCGCCGGGTGCGCTGGCGTAGCCGGCCGGCTGGCCGCCGTAGTGCATTTGTTCGAGCTTGCGGGTGACGCCATCGGCATTCTCGAACGGGTAGCTGCGCAGCGTGCCGGCCAGTCCGACACGGATCATGTCGGCGGCTTGCAGCAGGTCCGCGCGCGGACGTTGATCCGCCCTGGCGTTGGCGTCGTAGACGAGGCCATTGATATAGCCCTGCTGCTTGACGACGGTGTCGCCCGCATCCCCGGAACCGCCGCCGCGCGCGGCGTCGCGGGCGCGGTCGCTGAAGGTGCCGATGCCGCTGCCGTTCAGCGACAATTGCGAGGCCTGGACGAAGCGCGCGCCGTTTTCGACTTCGCCGAAATTCCAGCCTTCGCCGATCAGCTGCACGCTGCGATTGGTGGCCATGTTCACCGCCGCCTGCAGGCGCTCCATCATGGCGCGCGGCTGGTGGCCCATCAGGTCGAAGCGGAAGGAGTCCATCCGATACTGCTTCGCCCACAGCACCGCCGAGTCGATCATGAGTTTACCCATCATGGCGTTCTCGGTGGCCGTGTTGTCGCAGCAGGTCGACTGGGCGACGGCGCCCGCCGCGTCGAGCCGGTGGTAGTAGCCGGGCACGATGCGGTCCAGTACCGATTTTTCCTTCTGGCCGGCGGCGAAGGTGTGGTTGTAGACCACGTCCATGCCGACGCGCAGGCCGGCACGGTGCAGGTTCATCACCATGTCGCGCAGTTCGAGAATGCGCCGTGCGCCGTTCGATGGATCGCTGGAGTAGCTGCCTTCGGGCGCGTTGTAGTGGTACGGGTCGTAGCCCCAGTTGTAGCAGTCGGTGTGCGCGGTCTTCATCACCAGTGCCTGCTGGCGCTCGCTGTCGGCGGCGCCGGCCGGTTTCGGCACGGCGCATCCGCGCTCCGGGACGCTGGCGATGTCGTACACCGGCAGCAGGTGGATGTCGGTCAGGCCCGCCTTCGCCAGCGCCTGCAGATGGCGCATGCCGTTCGAGTTCGTCTCGCCGAAGGCCGTGTACTTGCCGCGCTTTTTGACAGGGACGGTCAGGTCGTCGCGCGAGAAGTCGCGGACGTGCAGTTCGTAGACCGCCATGTCGGCTTGCGCCTTGACGGTGTCCGGGGCCTTGTCTGCGTCCCAGCCTGGCGGTTTCAGGTTCGCGGCGTCGAGGTCGGCGATGTAGCTGCGCGTCGAGTCCGTGGTGAGGCTGACGGAATACGGATCGGTGACGAGGTTGCGCACCAGGCCGGCGCCGTCGGCGACGACGTCGACGGCGTATTGGTAGTAGCGGCCGGAGAGGTTTTTCGGGACCTGTGCGCGCCAGGCGCCGGTGCGCGCGTCGAAAGCGAGCGGGTGGATGGCGCGGGCGCGGCCGGCGTCCTTGTCGTAGACGCAGACGGCGGCCTGCTGCGCGGTGGGCGCCCACAGTGCGAAGCCGGTGCCGTTCTTGCCGGGCGTCGCGCCGAGGTCGGGGATGGTCTGGGCGGCGGCGTACAGGTCGTCGAGAGCGCCGGCTGCTTGCAGGCGGGTGGCGGCGAGGACGGTGCCGTCAGCGTCCTCGCGCACGAGGACCAGCTGCTCGCGGTGCAGCTGGGCGAGGCGCGGCAGGTCGGTGTCGCTGACGGCGAGTACGGGGCCTTTGCCCACGTACTTGAAGCGTTCGGCGGCTTGCGGCGGGACCGCGCCGGCATACGGGCGCAGCTCCACCACGCCCGCCGCGCCCTCGACCTTCGCACCCGGCCTGGCCTGGATGGCGCCGGTGGGAGAATGATAGAGGCGGAAGCGGCCCTCAAGCGGCACGCCGGGCCATTGGGCGAGGCGGCGGTCGAGCCAGACGGCGCGCGCTTCCAGTGTCGCCGGCGCGGCGTGCAGGACGGTGGCGAAGGCTGGGCTGTCGCAGGCTTGCAGCGGGATCGCGGCCTGGGCGCTGCCGGCAAGGCCGAGGAGAGTAAAGAATGCGGTGTGGCGGAGGGACGGAATCATTATCTTGTTTAGAGATTTTGTAGGGTGGGCGCCCTGTGCCCACGCGTTCAACGCAGGTATGAACCGGCGCGAGGTTTCCGACGGTGCTTGAACGCTGTGCAACGGTCGAGTTAACAATGGTCATCGTTCCGCGTGGGCACAGGGCGCCCACCCTACGGGAACGGATCAGGCCTTGACGGCCGCGGGCACTTTCGCGCTGTCCGTGCTGCGATAATGGTCCACCATTTTGTACCGCTTCGCATACAGCCCGAACGCAAGCGCCGCCAGCAGCGCAAACGCGGCAAAGAAATACATCTGGAAGGCGATCACGCCCAGCCCCGAGTCCGCAATCGTCTTCATTACCGCGTCGTTCTTGACGGCCGCGTTCACGACCAGCACCCACAGGTTGCCGACCGTGACGGCCAGGCTCCACAAGGCCATGATCGCGCCCTTCATCGAAACCGGCGCCTGGCTGTAGGCGAATTCGAGGCCCGTTGCCGAGACCAGCACTTCGCCCATCGTCAGCAGCGCATACGGCAGGATCTGCCAGGCCATCGAGGTTGGGGTGCCGGCGTCCATCGACACCTGGATGGTGCCGATCACGAGCCAGGACAGGGCCGAGAAGGCGATACCGGCCGTCATGCGGCGCAGCGGCGTGGGCGTGATGCCGATCCGTTGCAGCAGCGGGAACAGCACGAGGTTGTTGAAGGGGATGAGCAGCATCACCAGCAGCGGGTTCAGGGCCTGCATCTGCGCCGGCAGCAGCGTGAACTCGCTGCCGAAGACGGAGAAGGTCGTGATCATCGAATTGGCCTGCACCACCCAGGTCGAGGCCTTCTGGTCGAACAGGGACCAGAAGGGCGTCACCAGCGAAAACACGATCAGGATGCGCAGCACCGCGCGCACGCCGTCGACCGCCTCGTCCGGATGCAGGCCGCGCGCGCGTTCGAGTTGCATCGAGGTGCCGATGCCGCCGAAAGCCAGCAGCAGCACCAGCGCCATGCAGGCCGCGATGACAAAACCCCATTGCGGCGTCATTGCCAGCGACAGCAGGGCGCCGGCGACGCCGATCAGGGCGACAGTGAGGCCCGGGCGGCCGGCGCCTGGCGCATGCGCGAGCAGGGCGCTTTTCGCCACGCGCGTAAACGAATGCGGGCTCGCCGCGGCCGGCGGCACGTGCACGTACTTGCGCCGTCCGCTCCACAGCACCATGGTCGCGATGAACATCATGACGCCCGGGATGCCGAAGGCGACCGCCGCGCCGTAGTTCTTCAGGAACAGCGGCATCAGCAGCGAAGCGAAGAAGGAGCCGAAGTTGATGATCCAGTAAAAGGCGTCGAAGACGAGCTTCGCTTTTCCCTTGTTGGTCTGGTCGAACTGGTCGCCCACAAAACTCGCGACCAGCGGCTTGATGCCGCCCGAGCCGAGCGCGATCAGGCCCAGGCCGACATAGAAGCCCTTCACGTTGTCTTCGAAAATGGCGAGGCAGGCGTGGCCCATAACGTAGACGAGGCTGAGCCAGAACACCGTGTTGTACTTGCCGAAGAAGCGGTCGGCCAGCCAGCCGCCCAACAGCGGGAAGAAGTAGACGCCGATGACGAAGGTGTGGAACACGTGCTTGGCTTCGCCGGTGCGCTCGGACTCCGGCAGGAACAGCAGCAGGGTCGAAATCAGGAAGGGCGTGAGGATGTTGCGCATGCCGTAGAAGCTGAAGCGCTCGCAGCCTTCGTTGGCGATGATGTAGGGGATCTGGCGGGGCATGCGTCCGCCGCTGGCGGTCGTCGTCGGGTGGCTCATGGGCGCGTCCTCAAATGATAAGACGCGATCCTATGACGGCGGTGTGGTCTTTGCAATAAGAAAATTGTCTCTTGTTCGGTCGCTTCGTAGTTTTGCTACTTCATACAAATCCGATGCAAATATTATTTGCATCTAAGTGATTGAATGCAAAAGAAATATGCTGTTTTATTGCGTCTTGCAGCGGATTGTAAAATCAAAAAGCCTGCTGTATATTGCGTAAAAATCACCAACCGGACCCCGTCATGACCCAGACCTCCATACAGAATAATGAATGGTGGCGCGAAGCCATCATCTACCAGGTATACCCGCGCAGCTACCTCGACACGAACGGCGACGGCGTGGGCGACATCCCGGGCATCACCGCGAAACTCGACTACATCGCCAGCCTGGGCGTGAACATCGTCTGGCTGTCCCCGTACTTCAAGTCGCCGATGAAGGACTTCGGTTACGACATCTCGGATTATTGCGACGTCGATCCCCTGTTCGGTACCCTGGCCGACTTCGATGCGATGGTCGCCAGGGCCCACGCGCTCGGCCTGAAGATCATGATCGACCAGGTGATGGCGCACACCGCCGACGCCCATCCGTGGTTCGTCGAAAGCCGCTCCAGCCGCGACAATCCGAAGGCCGACTGGTACGTCTGGGCCGACGCCGCCCCGGACGGCAACCCGCCGAACAACTGGATGTCGGTCTTCGGCGGCTCCGCCTGGCAGTGGGACACGCGGCGCAAGCAGTACTACATGCACAACTTCCTGGTCAGCCAGCCGCAGCTCAATTTCCATCACCCCGATGTGCAGCAGGCCCACCTGGACGCGCTGCGTTTCTGGCTCGAGCGCGGCGTCGACGGCGTGCGCATGGACGCGTGCAACTACCACTTCCACGACACCCAGCTGCGCAGCAATCCGCCGGCCACCCAGCGCGATACGGCCTCGGTCACCGACGTCAACCCCTACGGCATGCAGGCCCACATCTACGACAAGACGCGTCCGGAAAACATCGCCTTCCTGCAGAAGGTCCGCGCGCTGCTGGACGAATACCAGGCCGTGTCGATCGGCGAAGTCGGCGCCGACGACGCCCTCGCATGCATGGCCGAGTACACGGCCGACGGCGACAAGCTGCACATGGCCTATAGTTTTAACCTGCTCACGCCGCAGTTCACGGCCGCGCACATCCGCACCCAGGTCGAGGAATTCGAAGCGCGCGTCAAAGGCGGCTGGGCCTCGTGGTCGGTCGGGAATCACGATGCGATCCGCGTCATGACGCGCTGGGGCGGAGAGAATGCACCGACCTCGTTCGCCTCGATGATCCTGGCGATGCAGCTGTCCCTGAAAGGCACGCCTTGCCTGTACCAGGGCGACGAGCTGGCGCTGCCGGAAGCGGACGTGCCCTATGAACTGCTGCAGGACCCGTACGGCATCACCTTCTGGCCCGAGTTCAAGGGCCGCGACGGCTGCCGCACGCCGATGCCGTGGACGGACGAAGCGCCGAACGCCGGCTTCACCGCAGGCAAGCCATGGCTGCCGGTCGCCGCGCCGCACCTGGCGGCGGCCGCCTCGACGCAGGAAGCCGATCCGGGCTCCAGCCTGAACGCCGCGCGCCGCATCATCCATTGGCGCCAGAACCTGCCGCAACTGACGCGCGGCGACATCTCCTTCTTCGACGCGCCGGAAGCGGTGCTGGCGCTGCGGCGCACGTTACAGGGAGAGGCGACCGTGCTGGCCGCCTTCAACCTGTCGAATGCGCCGGTCACGATCGACTGGCCGGAGACGGCGAACGCGCAGGACCTGGCAGGCCACGGCCTGCCGGGCGAAGCGGCGAACGGACGCGTCACGCTGCCGGCCTACGGCGCCTGGTTCGGCACCGTCGCCTGATGGGCAGCGCGCCCGAGTTGGAAAAAGCCGGGCGCACGGCCTTCGCCGACGGCCCGCGCCTGCTGGCCGACATCGGCGCGACCCACGCGCGCTTCGCGCTGCAGACGGCGCCCGGCAGTTTTCGCCATGTGGCCGTGTTGAAGTGCGAAGCGTTCGATGGCATTGTGCCCCTCGTGCGCTCCTACCTGGCGGAGCATACGGACCTGAACCTGCAGCACGCCGCCTTTGCGGTGGCGAACCCAGTCAACGGCGACCAGGTGCGCATGACCAACCGCGCCTGGGAGTTCTCGACCGAGGCGCTGCGGCGTGAACTCGGCCTGTCGACGCTGCTGGTGGTGAACGACTTTACGGCCTTGGCGATGGCCATTCCCGTACTCACGCCCGCCGACCTGCTGCAGGTTGGCGGCGGCAAGCCGGCGGGCAATGCCGTCATCGGCGTGCTCGGGCCGGGCACCGGTCTCGGCGTCTCCGGCCTGATTCCCACAAGCGATGGTTTCGTCACCCTGGGCAGCGAAGGCGGGCACGTGAACTTCGCACCCGGCGACGAGCGCGAGTTCGCGATTTTGCAGCATGCCTGGCGCGCCTGGCAGCACGTGTCGAACGAGCGCCTGATTTCCGGGCCGGGCATGGAGCTGATCCACGAAGCGCTCGCCTTGCGCAATGGCGTGCACGCGCCTTCCCGCACCGCCGCCGGGATCCTCGCGTGCGCGCTCGACCAGGACGACGCCTTGTGTAGCGAGGTGCTGGAGGTTTTCTGCGGCATGCTGGGCGGCGCCGCGGCCAATCTTGCGGTGACCCTCGGCGCCTTCGGCGGCATTTTTATTGGCGGCGGCATCGTGCCACGCATGGGGGAATGGTTCGCGCGCTCGCCATTCCGCGCCCGCTTCGAGGCCAAGGGGCGCTTCACGCACTACCTGGCCGACATCCCGACCTATGTCATCACCACGCCCAATCCGGCTTTCCACGGCGTGGCGACCATCCTCTCCGAACACCTGCGCGGCCGCAGCGGCGCCAACACGTTGATGGACCGCATCAAGCAGCTGCGCCACGAACTCTCGCCGGCCGAGCAGCGCGTCGCCACGCTGGTGCTCGAGCAGCCGCGCCTGGTGCTGAACGGGCCGATCGCCGACATCGCGCGCGGGGCGGAAGTCTCGCAGCCGACCGTGATCCGCTTCTGCCGCTCGCTGGGCTTCCTCGGCCTGGCCGACTTCAAGCTGAAATTCGCGAGCAGCCTGACGGGGGCGATCCCCGTGCGCCACAGCCAGGTGAGGAATAGCGACAGTACCCACGATCTATCGGCCAAGGTGATCGACAACACCGTGTCGGCCATTTTGAAATTCCGCGACGGGCTGGACGTGCACACCCTGGACCGCGCGATCGAGCTGGTGAGCCGCGCGCGCCGGGTCGAGTTCTACGCGATGGGCAATGCACGCGTGGTGGCGCTCGACGGTCAACATAAATTCTTCCGCTTCCGGATTCCGACGGCGCTGTATGGGGACTCGCATCTGTTCGCGCTGGCGGCCGATTTGCTGGGGCCGGGCGATGTGGTGATCGCGATTTCGAATTCCGGGCGCTTGCCGGAGCTGCTGCAGGCGGTCGATATCGCCCGCTCGCGCGGGGCGGACGTCATCGCCATCGGCAACAGCCAGTCGCCGCTGGCGCGCAAGGCGAGCGTGTGCCTGGCGGTGGATCATGCGGAGGACAGTACGGTGTTCCTGTCGATGATTTCGCGGATTTTGCAGCTGCTGTTCATCGACATCATGGCGGTGGGCTTGTCGGTCGATGCGCACAATGGGCGCGAGGGAGAGGGCGACCTTGAGCAGCGCAGGTTGCTCATTTCGCACCTGGATAGTTAGGTAAACCTAGGGTGCGCGTCGGTTCCCGTGGATAGTTGGCCTTCGACGAAAGCCGGCGGCCGTGGCGTAACGAAGGGTGGGCATGCCCACGCGGTCGGACGGCCGATCAATCGACACGATGGCCGGCATCGTAATCGCACGCGTGGCGATGGTTTTGAATGCGCGGCGGTCAATGGTGTTGTCAACGTCGCGTGAGCGGTAACGGTGAACGCGTGGACTCGGGAGTCCACCCTACGTTTATCTCGACTCGCGCTTAGTTGGCCGACTTCGTTTCCACGCGCCGAATCCCGCGGCGCCACTCGTCGAGCGAAATAACCGAGTCGTTCGCCGTGTCTTCCACCAGGATCTGGCTGCCCGTGTGCGCCACCAGGAAACTCTCGCGCCGGTTGACCTTGTCGGCGCGGTTCTCGACAAAACTCAGCTGCCAGTACTGGATGCCGTTGATGACGCGCGGAGTCGGGTCGTCTTCGATGACGGCGCCATGCGCCTTGCCGCGCGAGCGCTGTTCGATCTCCCTGGACCATGCTTTCACCTCCGGCAGCGCCAGCAGGGACGCCATCGCCTGCTCGCGCGTCACCGCCGGCTCGGCCTTTTGCCGGACGATCGGCTTGGCCGGCTGCGGCGGCGTGACGGGCCCCTGCTTGTCCTTGCAGCCGGCAAGCAGGAAGGCTGCCAGCAGGGAAGTGGTCAGCAGGGATGCGCCGCGTGAAATCATGTTCAAACCTCGTGGAAAACGTGAGGCCATACTAGCCGATGCTGTACCGCCGGGCAATCTCGGCGCAGGGAGCATCAAGGCGCCAGCGCCCCATTCGCACGCAGCTTGCGCGCCAGGTTATCTGGAAAACACGCACCGGGGTGGCCCATCTGTGTCATGCATGCGTCACCGGGAGAGTTAATTTGAGTTAAACAATTGTTTCCTTATGCCAACATTCGGATTTATGCGTAGAATTGATGAATTGAAACTTAGTAATTCATCATTCATATATCGGTTATTCAGCTGTCCTTTGTGCCGCGCACGAGCCGATGCCCCATCTACCCGAACAAACACGAGTACACGCAATGAATTTGTTATCAAACATGAAGATCGGGCAGCGTCTTGCGCTCGGCTTTTCCCTTGTCCTGGCCCTGTCTATCCTCATCACGGCGATCAGCATCCTGAAGCTGAACGCGGTGGCCAACGCCGCCGAAGAAATGCTGGACCAGCCGGTCAAGAAGGAACGCCTGATCAGCGACTGGAACGCCAATATCGCCGTCGCCGTGATCCGCACCTCGGCCATCATCAAGAGCAGCGACAGTTCGCTGACCGAGTTCTTCGCCGCGAACACGGCGGAGACGAACGCCAAGGCGGCGGGGTACATCAAGGAGGTCGAGCAGATGCTGGCCACCGACGAGGAAAAAGAAACCTTCGCGAAAATGATCGCGTTGCGCGGCGCCTACGCCGGCGGGCGCGCCGAAGCCATCCGCCTCAAGAGCGAAGGCAAGGTCGACGAGTCGATGCAGGTGCACGACAAGGTGTACATTCCCGCGGCCAAGGCCTACCAGGCCAACATCGCGAAGCTGGTGGCGCTGCAGCGCAAGCAGGTCGACGACCTGCGCAGCGAGATCGGCCAGATCAAGGCCGAGAGCCGCCACACGATGATCCTGCTGGGTGTCCTCTCCGTGGCCTTCGGCGCCCTGTGCGCCTGGTGGCTGACCCGCTCGATCACCCGTCCGGTCGGCGCCGCCGTCGCGCTGGCGCGCCGCGTCGCCGCCGGCGACCTGACCAGCCGCCGCCAGGTCAATGCGAAAGATGAAATCGGCGCGCTGCAGGATGCGCTGGCCGACATGAACGACCACCTGCTTGGCCTCGTCACTGAAATCCGCGGCGGCTCGGACGCGATCGCGACCGCCTCGTCGGAAATCGCCGCCGGCAACCACGACCTGTCCGCACGCACCGAAGAACAGGCCGGCTCGCTGGAAGAAACGGCCTCCTCGATGGAAGAGCTGACCTCGACCGTCGCCCAGAATGCCGCCAACGCGCGCCAGGCAACCGTGCTGGCGACCTCCGCCAGCGACGTGGCCGGGCGCGGCGGCGCGGTGGTGGCGCGCGTGGTCGAGACCATGGCCTCGATCAATGACTCGTCGAAGAAGATTGCCGACATCATCGGCGTGATCGACAGCATCGCCTTCCAGACCAACATCCTCGCGCTGAACGCGGCGGTGGAAGCGGCACGCGCCGGCGAGCAGGGACGCGGGTTTGCCGTCGTCGCCACCGAAGTGCGCAGCCTTGCCCACCGTTCGGCCGCCGCGGCCAAGGAAATCAAGCTGCTGATCGACGATTCCGTGACCCGGGTCGGCGACGGCGCGAAGCTGGTCGACCAGGCCGGCGCGACCATGACCGACATCGTCGGCAGCGTCAAGCGCGTGACCGACATCATCGGCGAGATCGCGGCCGCCACCGAAGAGCAGACGGCCGGCATCGGCCAGATCAACGCGGCGATCGCGCAGATGGACCAGGTTACGCAGCAGAACGCGGCGCTGGTCGAGCAGGCCGCCGCCGCATCGGGCGCGATGCACGAGCAGGCCGGGCAATTGCTGGAGGCGGTCAGCGCGTTCAAGCTGGCCGGCGACGGACAGCCTGCCACGGGCCGGGTTGCGGTTGCCCCGATGCGTCCGGCGCCTGGGCGCGCGCTGCTGGCCTGAGCGATCGGCTAGACTCGCTCCATGTCCGCACGGCGGGACCCGACATGGAGAATGCATGAACAAGCTGTACCGTTACGCCGGCGCCTTGCTGCTGGCGGGCGCTGCGCAGGGCGCGGCGCTCGCCGCCCCCGACGCGCGCGCCCAGGCCGAAATTGTCCACCTGCTCGATTACGTGGCGACGCCGGGCTGCCAGTTCAATCGCAACGGCAGCTGGCACGAAGGCGCGGAGGCGCGCTCGCATTTGAAGCGGAAATACGATTACCTGGTGCAGCGTGACCTGGTCACGAATGCCGAGTCCTTCATTGCGCGCGGAGCGTCGGAGAGCAGCATGAGCGGCAAGTCGTATCTCGTGAAATGCGGGGGAGGGAAGCCGGTGGAGAGCGCGGTGTATCTGAAAGAGGAGTTGGCGCGGTTTCGTGCGGGGACGGGCAAGTAGAAACGGTGCGCGGCGCTTACGGGGCTGTTGCCTGTGCCGATATCGGTGCGCAGCATACGCGTGGGCATGCCCACCCTACGGTGCACATCGGCCACGGACTTCGGCGTAACGTAGGTGGGCATGCCCACGCGGATCATGCGGACCGATAGCCTGGCAGGCAACAGCCCACAAACCTCAGCCCAGCGCCAGCCCGTTCTCTTCGCACCAACCCGCAAGCGCAGCACGCGTCTGCGCCTCGCGGAAATCGTGCCAGCGGTCCCTCAGGCCGCGCTCCGCGACCAGGTCGCCGAAATGGCGGTAGGCGCCGGGACGCTTGAACATCTGGCGCACGCGCGCTTCGTCTTCCGGCATCGCCGCGTCGGTGAAATCGAATACCAGCTGGAGTCCGAGAGCGAGCGTGCGCATATCGGGAACCGGAACGTAGCGATCCGACGAATCGATATCGTCCGGCAAAGGCGCCAGATCCCCAGGCACCAGCTCGGAGCGCACGTGCACCTCGCCCGTATCGAGCGACACCCAGGCCTCGGCCCCGGTTCCCGCTTCCGACACCATCAGTACCGCGTCTTCGAGGTCTTCCGCATTCACAGCCGCCATTTTCCATCCTCTCAAAAGTAAAAAAGCCTGCAAGGCGCGAACCTTGCAGGCTTGATTGTGCAGCACAGCGCCGCCGTAGCGGCGCCGGGCACCCTACGCGGGCCGGACCATTTACATCATGCCGTCCATACCGCCCATGCCGCCCATACCACCCATGCCGCCCATGCCGCCGGCTGGCTTGTCTTCAGCCAGTTCCGACACCATGCAGTCGGTGGTCAGCATCAGGCCGGCGATCGACGCTGCATTTTGCAGGGCCGAGCGGGTGACCTTGGCTGGGTCCAGCACGCCCATTTCGACCATGTCGCCATAGGTGCCGTTGGCGGCGTTGTAGCCGTAGTTGCCCTGGCCGGCCAGGACGGCTGCGACGACGACCGATGGCTCTTCGCCAGCGTTCTGGACGATCATGCGCAGCGGCTCTTCCATTGCGCGCAGGACGATCTTGATGCCGGCTTCCTGGTCAGGATTGTCGCCCTTGATGTTGATCGAAGCGCGGGCACGCAGCAGGGCAACGCCGCCGCCTGGCACGATGCCTTCTTCAACGGCTGCGCGGGTTGCGTGCAGTGCGTCTTCGACGCGTGCTTTCTTTTCCTTCATTTCGACTTCGGTGGCAGCGCCAACCTTGATCACGGCAACGCCGCCGGCCAGCTTGGCCACGCGCTCTTGCAGCTTTTCGCGGTCGTAGTCCGAGGTCGCTTCTTCGATCTGGATGCGCACCATCTTGACGCGCGCTTCGATGTTTTCAGCAGCGCCGGCGCCGTCGATGATGATGGTGTTTTCCTTGCCGACTTCGATACGCTTGGCCTGGCCGAGTTCTGCCAGCGTGACCTTTTCCAGGGTCAGGCCGACTTCTTCAGCGATAACCTGGCCGCCGGTCAGGACAGCGATGTCTTCCAGCATGGCCTTGCGGCGGTCGCCGAAGCCTGGGGCCTTGACGGCGACGGTCTTCAGGATGCCACGGATGTTGTTGACGACCAGGGTCGCCAGCGCTTCGCCTTCGATGTCTTCGGCGACGATCACCAGCGGACGGCCGGCTTTCGCAACTTGTTCCAGTACCGGCAGCAGGTCACGGATGTTCGAGATCTTCTTGTCGCACAGCAGGACGAATGGATTGTCGTGGATGGCGACTTGCTTGTCCGGGTTGTTGATGAAGTACGGCGACAGGTAGCCGCGGTCGAACTGCATGCCTTCGACGATGTCGAGTTCGTCGTTCAGCGACTTGCCGTCTTCGACGGTGATGACGCCTTCCTTGCCGACTTTTTCCATCGCTTCAGCGATGCGCTCGCCGATCGAGTAGTCCGAGTTGGCCGAAATGGCGCCGACTTGCGCGATTTCCTTGGTGGTGGTGCATGGACGGGCGATCTTGGCCAGCTCTTCGACGGTGGCAGCCACTGCCTTGTCGATGCCGCGCTTCAGGTCCATCGGGTTCATGCCGGCGGCAACGAACTTCATGCCTTCGCGGACGATGGCTTGTGCCAGCACGGTTGCGGTGGTGGTGCCGTCGCCGGCGTTGTCGCTGGTCTTCGACGCGACTTCCTTGACCATCTGCGCGCCCATGTTCATGAGCTTGTCTTTGAGTTCGATCTCTTTCGCGACCGAGACGCCGTCCTTGGTGACGGTCGGGGAGCCGAACGAGCGGTCCAGCACGACGTTGCGGCCTTTAGGACCCAGGGTGACTTTCACTGCGTTGGCGAGGATGTTGACGCCCTCAACCATCTTGGCGCGCGCTGCGTCGCCGAAAATAACTTCTTTAGCTGCCATGTTTGTTTCTCCGATTTATTCGAAAATGTTCTGGGGAGGATTACTTGACCAGCACGGCCATGATGTCTTCTTCACGCATCACGAGCAGTTCCTGGCCGTCGACCTTGACGGTCTGGCCCGAGTACTTGCCGAACAGGACGCGGTCGCCAACCTGGACTTCCAGTGCACGGAGCTGACCGTTGTCCTGGACTTTGCCATTGCCGACGGCGAGGATCTCGCCCTGGTCCGGCTTTTCGGCGGCTGCATCAGGGATGATCAGGCCGGAGGCGGTCTTGGTTTCCTGGTCGAGACGCTTCACGATAACGCGATCGTGCAGTGGGCGAAGATTCATGCAGAACTCCTTTATTCAGTGGTGTGGACTAGCTTTTGTTTGCTTCGGTTGCCGCTACGGCCTTGGACCGCGCTGGAAGCGTTGCGGCTTGAAAGAGTTGTTAGCACTCTCAACTAACGAGTGCTAATTATAGGGACGATGTAGGGGTATTTCAAGCGGCCATGTTGCAAAATAAATTGCACGAGCTTGCGTTGCGTCAAGCGGCGGGATGCGCTTGGGGCTTGCGGCAGCCCCGCCTGCGCCGGCACGAAGCGAAGAGACTAGCATCGTCTGCGGGCGGCTTGACGCACTGTTGACAGGGAATTGATCGGTATCAAAGGTTTCTGCGAAAGCTACTTGCGGCACGATTTCGGACTGGGCGCGCCGGGCATGCAGGGCGGTTAGCCAGTGGTGAAATAATTCTATTAGAAAATGTTTTTCAAAAAGAGATATCCTCTTTGGCAATACCCGATCATCGTTCCCCCCTCGGTCGACCGCTGGTCGAACAGTTTACGTTTGCCTGGTCGCCGGCAGCCAGGACCTGGCAGCTGGTGCGCGCCGAAGCGAGCTCGTTCTCCGCACCGGAACCGGATGAGCGTTTCAAACAAAACGTCTATCTCCCGTCCAGGGACTTCGGCAAGATCGACCTTGCCGATTTCGATCCTGAGCGCTACCTCGATGCGCCGCGCGCGCTGACCCTGTGCGGGAAGGGCGAAACCGATTACCTGTCGTGCCCGACCGGAGGCGGGAGGAAGATCCTGTCCGTGTGCGGCAAGGTCGCCGAGGATGGGAGCGGCTGGCTGCAGTATCGCTTCGGAAAACGCGGCAAGATCGAGCTGGCCTTCCCGCAGGAGAAACGCGATTCGCTGTCCAAGTTCGAAGGCAATTATTTCAACCCGATTCCGCGCGTTGAATGACAGGCTCGCACAGCCGGGCGGGAAGGCGGGCATGCTGCAGCGGTTTTACCGGGATGTTGCCAGGTAAGAGGAGTTGCGTGCAAAGAAAACCGGTGCTAACGAAAAGCCCGCGGGCCGCACAACGCGCTATCCTGTTGACTGTCAAAGCTTATCCAACCTATAGTTACGAATGATTTCCGAATTCCAAGACTTATCCGACAAAATCGAGCGGCTCGCCGAGCTGGTCGGATCGCTGCGCAGCGAGAATGCGCAACTGCGCCAGACCAACCTGCTGCTTAACGAAGTCAACATGGCGCTCGTCGAGCGCCTTGTCGAGGTTCAGCACAAGGTCGAAGCCGTGATCGAGCAATTGCCCGCGCCTGAAGCTGAAGCAGAAGAAGACGCCGAACCCATCGAACCCGAGGCTGCCCGATGATTTACCTGGACGTAACGATCATGGGCCAGCCCTACCGCCTGGCCTGCAAGGAAGGCGAGCAGGCCACGCTGCGCGACGCCGTGCGCTACCTCGACGGCAAGATGACCGCGCTGCGCGACTCGGGCAAGGTCAAGGGCAACGACCGCATCGCGGTCATGGCCGCGCTCAGCGTGGCTGCCGAATTCCTGTCGGTCAAGTCGCCGCAGGGACCCCTGTCGGACATGACGATGCTCGAAGTGAAACAAAAACTCGAGACCATGCACAGCGTCCTCGACCAGGCCCTGGCGCCGCAAGAAAATTTGTCCTGAGCGGCCAAATTCGTTTGACATGACAGTTCAAGCGAGTAAACTGCGTCTCACCCTGCGGTGTTCGAGACTGCCATATATTCCTTGAACCATTTACATGCATAGGTTGCGGGATAGTGTTTGATGGGCGTGAGCGTCGCTAGTTCGACGAACCCGAAATTGAACTGACTGTGACCACCTTGAGCCATCAGGTTCGGGATGCCGGCAAGTTACGGCACAGGCGGGGCTTCATTCCAAAAAGCGGTTGCGGGCAATAGCACGCAGCCGTTTTTTTATGCGCGCGCGCTTTATCTGCGCGCCTTTTCTTCAGGAGTTTCGATGCGCTACTGGTTGATGAAATCCGAGCCCGATGAAGTCAGTTTCGACGACGTTCTTGCAGCGCCGGGGCAGGCCGTTGCCTGGTTCGGCGTACGCAATTACCAGGCCCGTAATTTCATGCGCGATGGGATGCAGGTCGGCGACGGCATCCTGTTTTATCACTCCAGCTGCGCCGTTCCCGGTGTCGCGGGAATCGCGGAAGTAGCCAGCGGCCCTTATCCCGACGCCACCCAATTCGACAGCGCCGGCAAATACTTCGACCCGAAAGCGACCCAGGCGCAACCGCGCTGGATATCGGTCGACATCAGGGCGAAAGAAAAGGGTCGCTATTTGCCATTGGCTGACATGCGCGCCATTCCCGCCCTGGAAGACATGGTCCTGCTGCAGAAAGGCAGCCGCCTTTCCATTTCGCCGGTCACCAGCGGCCAGTGGAACACCATTCTCGAATTCATCCGCAGGAAGGATTGATCGGCGCTTGTTCGTCCCCTGCGCGCGAAAGCGCTTGACGATAGTTAGATGATTAGCTAATAATCGATCGCATGAGCACTGTCTTCAAAGCCCTGTCCGATCCGACCCGCCGCAAGGTCCTGCAACTGCTGCAGGCCGGACCCATCGGCGCGGGCGAACTGGCGGACATGTTCGACGTCTCCAGGCCGACCATGTCGGCCCATTTCGCCGTGCTCGTCAATGCCGGCCTGGTCGAGGCCGAGAAGCAGGGCCGCAATGTCACCTACCGCCTCAAGCTGTCGGTGCTGGAAGAGGCGCTGCTCGCCTTTGCGCAAACGTTTGGATTGCAGGTCACGCGGCCGCAAGGCGGCCATTCCGATGTTGGATCGAACGAGGAGAAGTCATGAAGCATGCTTTCCCGCTGGGCCGTGCGCTGCTTGCCGCGGCATTGATCATCGCGACGGCGGCAGCCTTGAAGTGGGCCGCGCCCGGCTACCTCTCGCCCGAGTGGGCGCAGCGCCTCACCGGCGCGCTGCTGGGCCTGGTTGTCGTGGCCTACGCGAACGTGATTCCGAAGTCGCTCACGAACCTGGTGCGGCTGCGCTGCGCGCCGCAGGCGGAGCAGGCGGCGCGGCGCTTCGCCGGCTGGAGCCTGGTGCTGGGCGGCCTCGGCTACGTGCTCGCCATGCTGTTCGCGCCGCTGGCCGGCATGCACCTGATCGGCGCCGCGGTGCTCGCCGTGGCGCTGCTTGCCGCCGTACTGCGCTGCTTTGGCGCAGCACGGCCGGTCGACAGCGGGGCCTGAATCGGCATCGCCGCAGCGGCGGCATCGACATTCGGCTAGACTGCCTGTCTCATGTGTTTGATAAGCAAGGCTGGCCGATGGTATCCACGTTGACGTTTCCCTCCGCTGCGGGCCTTGCCTGCGTGCCGCATCACCACGTTCGGGCGGAGGAGGGACCATGGACCCGCTGATGATCCTTTCCCTGCTGGCGATGGGCTGCTTCGGCGGCTTCGCGGCCGGCCTGCTCGGCATCGGCGGCGGCATGATCCTGGTGCCCTTCATCAGCATGGTGCTCGCGGCGCGCGGCGTTCCCGAGGGACTCGTCGTCCACATGGCGATTGCGACCTCGCTCGCCACCATCATGTTCACCTCGCTGTCCTCGGTGCGTGCACACCACAAGCATGGCGCGGTGGTCTGGCGCATCGTCGCCCTGCTGGCGCCGGGGATCCTGGTCGGCTCGACCATCGGACCGTGGATCGGCAAGCAGATGAATGCGTCGACGCTGGCCTGGTTCTTCGGCGCCTTCGTCGCCTTTTCGGCCACGCAAATGCTGGTCAACAAGAAGCCGGCCGCCGCGCGCGACCTGCCCGGCGCACCCGGCATGTTCGCGGCCGGCGGCGTGATCGGGATCCTCGCCGGCCTGGTCGGAGCCGGCGGCGGCTTTGTCTCGGTTCCCTTCATGACCTGGTGTAATGTCCGCATCCACAATGCGGTCGCCACCAGCGCGGCGCTCGGCTTTCCGATTGCGCTGGCCGGCACGCTGGCGAATGTGTTTTATGGCTGGGGCGAGCCGGGGCTGCCGAAGTATGCGCTCGGCTTCATCTATGTGCCGGCATTGCTGATCATCGTCGCGGCGAGCGTGATGATGGCGCCGCTGGGGGCGCGGACGGCGCACCGGATGCCGATCCGGCAGTTGCAGAGGGTGTTCGCCGTCCTTCTGTATGCCTTGGCCGCCTACATGTTCTGGAAGGCCGTGTAGGGTGGTCGGCTCCACCCGAACGCGTGAACGGTCTGCGGCTTTGGCGCCGCCCACGCGTGACGCAAGCGTTTCACCTGCGCCATGCGGGCGTTCGTTGAACGCGTGGGCGGCGTTGCAGCCGCAAGCCAATTACGCGTGAGGGGTAGAGCCGACCACCCTACGCCCATCACGCGAATACGCCCAGGCCAGCATGATCAGGGCCGCGATAATCATCGGCAGCGACAGCACCTGTCCCGACGTGATCGGCATGCCGGCCACCGTCGTTTCCCAGTCCGGCACGCGGAAGTATTCCGTGAAGAAGCGGGCGCAGCCATACAGCAGCGTGAACATCGCACCCACCGCCAGCCGCGGACGCGCCTTGCGCGCGAAGGGCCACAGGATCAGGAACACGAGGACGCCGTCGACCAGCAACTGATAGATCGGCGACGGGTGGCGCAGGCCCTCCAGGTAGATCGTCGGCGTGTGCATGCCTTCGGCGGGCCAGAGCATCGCCCAGGGCAGGCTCGGGTCGGCGACGCGGCCCGGCAGTTCGTGGTTGATGAAATTGCCCAGGCGGCCGGCGGCGTAGCCGAGCGGGACCATCGGGGCGATGAAGTCATACACGTCGAGCAGGTTGCGTTTGGCCTTTCTCGCCCACAGGGCCATCGCGATCATCACGCCGAGGAAGCCGCCGTGGAAGGACATGCCGCCTTTCCAGACCTGGAAAATCTCGATCGGATGGGCCCAGAAGTGGGCCGGCTGGTAGAACAGCACCTCGCCCAGGCGCCCGCCGATCACGACCCCGAGCATGCCGTAGAACAGCATGTCGTCCAGGTCCTCGTTCTTCCAGCCTTGCGCGGCGATATGCGGCTGCTTGATGCGCACGCGCCCTAATAACAGGAACAGGCCGAACGCGACCACGTACATCAGGCCGTACCAGTGGATGTCGACCGGGCCGATCGAAACGGCGATCGGGTCCGGATTCGGGTGTACCAGCATAGTTTTATTCTTTCCTCAGTAATTCCAAAAAGCCACCCAGCACGGGCGACAGGTTGTCGCGGCGCCAGGCCAGGCCCAGCTCTACCAACGGCGTGGGACCGGCAAGGGCACGGTATTCTACGCCGGGGCGCATCAGGTTCGACACGGATTGTGGCACAAGTGCCAAGCCCATGCCCGCCGACACGAGGCTGACGATGGTCTGCATCTGGATCGCTTCCTGGCCAATCTCGGGAGACAGGCCGGCTTCGTGGAAACAGCTGAGGATGGCGTCGTGCAGGGCGGGCGCGCTCTTGCGTGGAAAAATGATCAGGGGCAGTTGGCGCAGGATCTTCAAATCGATCGGGTCGGCGCCGGCGGGCAGGGTGCCGGCGGGCGCGCACAGCACCAGCGGCTCTTCCAGCACTTTCATGTAGTCGAGCTGTACCTGCGCCTTTTCCGACAGCGGCGGGATCAGCAAACCGGCGTCGATCCGGCCGTGCAATAAATCGTCGACTTGCAGGTCGGTCGTCGCTTCCTGCAGCACCAGCTGGACGTTCGGATAGGCCGCGCTGTAGTCGTGCAGCAGGCCCGGCAGGACGCTGTAGTCCGCCGGCGTGACGAAGGACAGCGCCAGGCGGCCCGATTCTCCGGCGGCGGCGCGGCGCACCAGTTCCGGCAGGCTGGCCGCGCCATCCAGCAGGCGCCGCGCTTCCGGCAGCAGCGCCGCGCCGGCCGGCGTCAGTTCGACTTGGCGCCGGTTGCGCAGGAACAGCGGCGCGCCCAAGGTTTCCTCGAGGGCGGCGATGGTCTGCGACAAGGGCGGCTGGGTCATGTGCAGGCGCTCGGCGGCGCGGCCGAAATGGAGTTCTTCGGCAACGGTGATGAAATAGCGCAGCTGGCGCAGTTCAAGGTTCATCGATATGCGTTTCTAGATGCTTGATGGATTTTGATATGTTTTGCGTATCACAGGCACGGCAAATCTTATATTTGACGCCCCGCGGAGTGCAAGGCATTCTTCTTGAACTGCCTCGAGGAGCCCATCATGCTTGAGAAGCCGCGCTACAACCGCCGGTCCCGCAATGTCACCGAAGGCGTCGCCCGCGCCCCGAATCGCTCGATGTACTACGCGATGGGCTATCAACAGGACGATTTCGACAAGCCGATGATCGGCGTCGCCAATGCCCACTCGACCATCACGCCCTGCAATTCCGGCCTGCAAAAGCTGGCCGACGCCGCGGTGGCGACCATCAAGGCCAACGGCGCCAACCCGCAAGTGTTCGGTACGCCGACCATTTCCGACGGCATGTCGATGGGCACCGAGGGCATGAAGTTCTCGCTGATCTCGCGCGAAGTCATTGCCGACTGTATCGAAACCTGCGTCAACGGCCAGTGGATGGATGGTGTCGTCGTCATCGGCGGCTGCGACAAGAACATGCCGGGCGGGATGATCGCGCTGGCACGCGCCAACGTTCCCGGCATCTATGTCTACGGCGGCACGATCAAGCCGGGCAACTGGAAGGGCAAGGACCTGACCATCGTCTCGGCCTTCGAGGCGGTCGGCGAATTCACGGCCGGGCGCATGAGCCAGGAAGATTTCGACGGCATCGAACGAAACGCCTGCCCCTCATCCGGTTCCTGCGGCGGCATGTACACGGCCAACACGATGTCGTCCTCCTTCGAAGCGCTCGGCATGTCGCTGCTGTATTCGTCGACGATGGCCAATCCGGACGACGAGAAAGTCGGCTCAAGCGCCGAGTCGGCGCGCGTGCTGGTCGAGGCCGTGAAGCGCGACCTGAAACCGCGCGACATCATCAGGCGCAAGTCGATCGAGAACGCGGTGTCGCTGATCATGGCGACTGGCGGCTCGACCAATGCCGTGCTGCACTACCTGGCGATCGCCCACGCGGCCGAGGTGCCGTGGACGCTGGATGATTTTGAGCGCATCCGCCGCCAGGTCCCGGTCATCTGCAATTTGAAGCCCTCGGGCCAGTATGTCGCGACTGACCTGCACAAGGCGGGCGGCGTGCCGCAGGTGATGAAGCTGCTGCTGGATGCCGGCCTGATGCATGGCGATTGCATCACCATCACGGGCCGCACGCTGGCGGAGGAACTGGCCGGCGTGGCTTCCACGCCGCCGGCCGGGCAGGACGTGATTCGTTCGCTCGACAAGGCGCTGTATGCGCAGGGCCACCTGGCTATCCTGAAGGGCAATCTGTCGCCGGAAGGGGCGGTGGCCAAGATCACCGGCCTGAAGAACCCGGCGATCACCGGCCCGGCGCGCGTGTTCGACGACGAGTACACGGCGATGGACGCGATCCTCGGCAACCGCATCCAGGCCGGCGACGTGCTGGTGCTGCGCTATCTCGGCCCGAAGGGCGGCCCCGGCATGCCGGAAATGCTGGCGCCGACCGGGGCGCTGATCGGCAAGGGACTGGGGGAATCGGTCGGTTTGATCACGGACGGGCGCTTCTCGGGCGGGACCTGGGGCATGGTGGTGGGGCACGTCTCGCCGGAAGCCTTCGAGGGCGGCACGATCGCGCTGGTGGAGGAGGGGGATTCGGTGACGATCGATGCGAATGCGCTCTTGATTCAGCTGAACGTGCCCGACGAGGAAATTGCCCGGCGCCGTGCTGCGTGGAGACGTCCGGCGCCGCGTTATACGCGCGGGGTACTCGCCAAGTTCGCGGCCTTGACCTCGAGTGCGAGCAAAGGGGCGGTGACGGGATAAGCGGGACAGGGGCGTACCGTAGGGTGGGCATGCCCACGCGGTCGCAACGTCGCATACCCCCGTCGCATCCGGCGACGACGCAAGCGAAATATTCGGTAGCGTATGGATTGGTTTTCCCATTGGCGCACACGGTGCGGCACGCGACCGTAGCGCGTGGGCATGCCCACCCTACCGTTTGTCGAACGAATTCTTCACGCGTGCCTTGCGCCGCTTGTCGTCCTCGTCATGCGCCTTCTTCTTGTCCCAGCCGAGCATTTTTTCGATGTATTCGAACCAGACGAAGGCAAACACCATCAGCCCGACGATCCACCACCAGGACAAGTCGGCAAAGCGCCAGACTTCGAAAAAGCGCAGCACCAGCAGCGCGGCAATCAACAGGATCAGGGGCATGTTCGTTCTCCAGAATGACGCCATCTTACAAACAAATTAGTGCTCCGTGGCAAAATATGGCCCGGGCGTGGAATCCGTGCAAGCTCAAAACGTAAGCGAGGTTACAGAGTGTGACGGTGGGCAGTCACTCGGCGGAAACGCGGTAGAATGCGAGCATTACAAATGGAGAATCAGATGAAACGTTCCTTGATGTTGTGCGGTGTATTGTCAGTGCTGGCATCGTCGAGCGCGTTTGCGCAGGCCGACCTGGCGAAAGCAAAAAATTGCATGGCCTGCCACGCCATCGGTACCAAGCTGGTCGGTCCTGCCTACAAGGACGTGGCTGCCAAGTATGCCGGGCAAAAAGGCGCCGAAGACAAGCTGGTCGCGAAAGTCATGAAGGGCGGCTCCGGTTCCTGGGGCCCGGTCCCGATGCCGGCCAATCCGCAGGTGAGCGAAGCGGAAGCGCGCAGCCTCGTGAAATGGGTGCTGGCGACCAAGTAAGCACCATCGGCAGGCTGCCTTCGGGGAGTCGCTGAAAAATAAAAGCGCGCCGGCATTGCCAGGCGCGCTTTTTGTTTGTCCATCGCTTGCGCGTGACGAGCGCAGCCGGGCAGGGCCCGGCCCCTACCATCAGCGGATCACGTCCATCTTGCTGCGCTTGCCGCCCTTGAATGTGTACAGGGTCAGCGCGCCGTTGTTGATATCGCCGTTGGCATCGAAGGCGATCTGGCCGGTCACGCCCTTGTAGTGGATCTTCTTGAGTTCCGGCAGATACTTGGCCGGCTCGGCTGAGTTGGCTTTCTGCATCGCCGCCGCCATCACCATCACCGCGTCGTAGACGTAGGGCGCGTACAGCTGGACGTCCAGTCCCGTCTTCTGCTTGAAGCGGGCGCGGAAGTCGCTCATCGCTTTTTCCTGCTCGGCGCCGGTCACGCCGCCGGCTTCGGCGCAGACCACTTTGCCTTCGCCGACGGCGTCGCCCGCCAGCCGGCCGAGCGATTCGGTGCAGATGCCGTCGCCGCCCATGAAGCGCGCGTCGATGCCGAGCGCCTTCATTTGCTTGAGCATCGGGCCGCCGACCGAATCCATGCCGCCAAAGAAAACCAGGTCCGGCTTCTTCGCGCGGATCGAGGTCAGGATCGCCGTGTAGTCGGTCGCCGTGGCGCTGGTAAACTCCTTGCCGACAATTTTCACGCCCGGACCCTTGGCGCCCTTCAGGAACTCGGACGCGACGCCCTGGCCGTACGTGGTGCGGTCGTCGATGACGGCGATGTTCTTGACTTTCAGCGTGTCTACCGCGTACTTGCCCAGCGTGCCGCCGAGCTTGGCATCATTCGCGACGACGCGGAAGGCGCCCGGGAAGCGCTGCTTCGTGTACTGGGTAGCGGTGGTGGCCGGCGAAATCTGCGGGATGCCGGCGTCGTTGTAGATTTTCGATGCGGGCACGGTCGTGCCCGAATTCAGGTGGCCGATGACGCCCTTGACCTTGGCGTCGACCAGTTTCTGCGCGACGGCCGTGCCTTGCTTCGGATCGGACCCGTCATCCTCGGCCACCAGCTGCAGCGTGACCTTCTGGCCGTTGATGGTAAAACCCTTTGCGTTGAGCTCGTCGATCGCCATGCGCGCGGCGTTCTCGTTGTCCTTGCCGAGGTGCGAGTTTGGGCCGGAGACCGGGCCGACATGGCCGATCTTGACGACCTGCTGGGCGCTGGCGTTTGCGGCGAACAGCATCGCGATGGCAAGGGGAATGAGCTTGGTGGTCATACGTTCTCCGAATGAGTGGGATGGCGAGCGCCTGTTGCGATTGATTCAGAGCAAAGGTACAACAAATCAAGGACTTGGGAAAGCGGTATTGCGAGGAGTGCTCATGCGTGGTGCATGCGGGGGGATCGGCGCACGGTTTGGCGGCGGAGGGAGTGGATCACGCACCTGTCGGGGACGTTGTAGGGTGGGCATTCCATGCCCACGCGGTACAACATTTACGCCATCGAAATGCATGAGATGGCGCCCGCCAGGATGTACAGCGGAATGAGACGGTGATGTGGGGGACGAAACCACATTCAAGCGCCAACATCGATTGCGGGCGTTACGTGGTGAGTATCGACGGCCAACGGCAAATGGATATGCGCGTACCGCGTGGGCACGGGGTGCCCACCCTGTAAAGGCAAATTAGAAATGTCCGGTTTCAGCAAAATAGAAATGTCCGATTTTTTCGGCAATTCCTAGCAGTGTTGAGGCGACTTGGATGCGACTTTGTGCGCGCTCGTTTGTTTGGCAGCGGTGACGCCGGCTGCGATCTCGGCGGCGGTGGGATTACGGTACGGACGATTGCGTTTGCGCTTCTCGGCCAGCTGATCGAGCGTGTGTTCTATCGTCTTGGTGTCGACATCGATGAAGTGTCGCGCTGTCAGGTTGCATTCTTGTACCGTATGCGGCAGCAGGTGCGTGCCTGCGCGTACTTCGATGCGTCCATCGGCAAAGGTGTAGAGCGCTACCGAGCTTCCAGCGTGGGCCCTGGCAGCGGCCGAATCCACAAGCACAAAGCGCTTCGATTCAAATTGCAGCGTCAACTTGGCACTCAGTTTTCGTTGTTCGCGGTGGGCCAGGATCAGGGACAGATCTTCATTCGATCTGACTGGGCGGTGCAGATTGATCGTGCTGTGCGCTGGTCGCTCAAAACGCTCGTTGTATTGGCAAACGAAGCTATCGCACCAAACGTTGGCTTCACCGATGCTGCTGATGTTTGCCAGACGCAGTTCCCGTGTCAAGCGCGCTTGCAAACTGCGATTCATGCGTTCGACCCGCCCTTTGGCTTGGGGAGAGTTGGCACAGATCAGCTCGATATCCAACTCATCGAGAGCGCGTTGAAACTGCGTCGGAGCATGGCGGTTTTGCGCAGCCGAGCGAAATACCGCAGCCTTGTCGGCATACAAGGCTCGAGGCTTGCCATGGCGCCCGAGGTAGCGCCGCGTGGCTTCGAAGTAGCCGGTGGTTGTTTCGGTTTCGGCAAAATACAGTTGCATTAGCCGGCCAGTGGCGTCATCGACGTACACGAGCAAAGCGCAATGCGGAGCACGGCCTTCGAACCAATCATGCCGGCTTCCATCGATTTGGACCAGCTCACCCAGGCAAGCGCGCCGCGTACGAGGCTGATGCAAAACGCCTGCGCGGGCGTCGCGTGGTGTCCACAAACCGCTCTCGATCATCAAGCGACGCAGCGTCTCCTTTGAGAGCACCACGTCATGGCATTCAGCCAGCTTCTCGCAAGCGAACGTGGGTGGAAAATCAGCGTAATGGTCCCGGACCAACTGCAACGCTTGCTGTGCCAAGCCTGGCTTCAGCTGGCGATTGCCAGCCTTACCGCGCTGCGCCGAGATCAACCCAGCTGGCCCGGCATCACGAAATTGGTTAGCCAGCCGCTGCACCTGCCGCGTCGTCAGTCCAAGCTGCAACGCCGCCGTTGCCGGCTTGATCTGCTTGTCGACCAAGGCCTTGATGACCTTACCCCGATCTACTTCTTTCATGTTCATGCTCCCGGTTCTGCTCATCGCCCAACTCCGACATATTCGAAGTCAACAGCTTGAATGAGATAGCAAAATCGGACATTTCTATTTTGCTAGAACCGGACATTACTATTTTGCCCTTACACACCCTACGACTTCTGACCGAACTGGATGGCGGCGACTTGTTGCGCGACGACTTGCTCGACCGCCTGGCGCAGGCCAACGTGGATCTGGTCGGCCGCCGAGGACAGGGCATTGCGCACGATCGCATCGATTTGCGGCTGCAATTGCGCGACGACGCGCTCGGCGATGCGCTGCTCGAGTTCGTCCCAGTCGGGTTCGGGCAGCGCTTGCAGCGCGGCTTGTGCCTGCACCTCAGGCTCGGCCGCCGGCTCGGCCAGTTCGGCCGCCACGGCAATCGCCGCCTCCGCCTCGGCCTGCCCGGGCGGCTCTGCCGGGTCAGGCTCAGGCTCCGGCCCGGGCGCCACCGGCAAGGGCACCGGCTCCAGCACGACTTCAGTCAACACGGGAATGCTGCTATCGAAGGCGGGGTTCTGGCTCATGATTGTCCTGCGACGAAGTGGGTCAGCGGGTAGGACTGCTTTTTGTAGGCGACGTAGCGCTGGCGGCCGGCGGCGGCGTCGCTTTCGTCGATGGAAATGATCTCGAACACGCGCGTGAACTCGGCGAAATTGGCGGGCGTGCGGCGCGTCAGGTTGACCAGCATGTCGTGGTGCGGCAGCGCCGCCTCTTCGCTGTCGGTAATGATGATCGGGGTTTCGGGCGCGAGCGGATCGTCGGCCATCACGTGCGGCAGGAAATCGATATTCGACAGCGTCCACAGCGCCTCGTTCAGGGCCGCGGCCTGCGCGGCATCCTCGGCCAGCAGGACGATTTTTGCCTTCGCCGAATAGGCCTTGCGTGCCAGGCGGCAGGCGTAGGCGAGCTTGTCGGGGATATTGGTGTGGAAGTCGATCCGTGTCATGGATCAGATTGTAAACCGGAGCGCAGTGCGGCGCTTGGTTTGCATCCACGCGCGCCGGCGAACTTATCGCCAGCGCGCGGGTCGTCCAACAATCAGGCGTTCATGCCATTGTGGCGCAGCAGGGCGTCGATCGACGGCTCCCGGCCGCGGAAGGCTTTAAAGGATTCCAGCGCCGGACGCGAGCCGCCAACGGCCAGGATCTCGCGCTGGAAGCGCCGGCCCGTCTCCGCCGACAATTCGCCGCCGCCGGCTTCGATCGCTTCTTCGAAGGCCGCGTACGCGTCCGCCGACAGCACCTCGGCCCACTTGTAGCTGTAATAGCCGGCCGCGTAGCCACCCGCGAAAATGTGGCCGAACGAGTGCTGGAAACGGTTGAAGGCCGGCGGAATCATGACCGAAAATTTCTGGCGCACGTCATCAATTAACTGCTGCACGGTCTGCTGGCTGCTCGGGTCGAAGTCGTAGTGCAGGTGCATGTCGATGAGGGAGAACTCGACCTGGCGCAGCGTCTGCATGCCCGACTGGAAGTTCTTCGCGGCCAGCATCTTGTCGTACAGCGCGCGCGGCAGCGGTTCGCCCGTCTTCACGTGGGCGGTCATGCCTTGCAGCACATCCCACTCCCAGCAGAAGTTTTCCATGAACTGGGAGGGCAGCTCGACCGCATCCCATTCGACGCCCGAGATGCCCGACACGGACAGCTCTTCCACTTCAGTCAGCATGTGGTGCAGGCCATGGCCGAATTCATGGAACAGGGTCGTCACTTCATCGTGCGTGAACAGCGAGGGCTGCAATTTGCCATCGACCGTTGCCGGCGGCGTGAAGTTGCAGGTGAGGTAGGCTACCGGCGTCTGCAGGATGCCGCCGGTCGTCATGCGGCGTCCGCGCGCGTCGTCCATCCACGCGCCTTGCCCCTTGCCGGCGCGCGCGTACAGGTCGAAATAGAACTGGCCGACCAGCTGGCCGTCGCGCTCGATGCGGTAGAAGCGCACGTCCGGATGCCAGGCCGGCGCGGTGTCGGGCTTGATCTGCACCGAGAACAGGCTCTGCACGACCTTGAACAGGCCTTCGATCACTTTCGGCTCAGGGAAATATTCCTTCACTTCCTGGGCCGAGAAGGCATAGCGCTGCTCGCGCAGCTTTTCGGACGCGTAGGACACGTCCCAGGCCTGCATGTCGTCGATGCCCAGCTCGTCCTTCGCAAACGCGCGCAGCTCGGCCAGGTCCTTCTCGGCGAACGGCCGCGCGCGGCGCGCGAGGTCTTCCAGGAAACTGATCACGTGCTCAGGGCTCTCGGCCATCTTCGGCACCAGCGAGACTTCGGCGAAGTTGCGGTAGTCGAGCAATTTCGCTTCCTCGTCGCGCAGTTTTAACAGCTGGGCGATGTTCGAGGTGTTGTCCCATTTTTCCAGTTCGCTGAACACGGCGCCCATGTCCGACGCCTTCGTCGCGCTGGCGCGATAGATCGTTTCGCGCAACTGGCGATTGTCGGCGAATTGCAGGACCGGGAAATAGGATGGGAAGTGCAGGGTAAACTGGTAGCCGGTCTTGCCGGCGGCTTCGGCGGCGGCGCGCGCCGCGGCTTTTGCATCGTCCGGGATGCCGGCCAGTTCGGCTTCATCTTCAATGATGAGCTTGTAGTCGTTGGTGGCGTCGAGCACGTTTTCCGAGAAGCGCGTCGAAATCGCGGCGTGCTGTTCCTGGATGGCGGCGAAGCGTTCCTTCTTGTCCGCCGGAAGTTCGGCGCCGCCCAGGCGGAAGTCGCGCAGGGCGTTCTCGACGATGCGCTTGCGGGCCGGGCTCAGGTTGACGTAGCCGGCATCCGCACGGATCGCCTTGTACTTGTCGAACAGCGCTTCGTTCTGGCCGAGGGTGGTCCAGAACTCGGTGACCTTCGGCTGGTTTTCGTTGTAGGTGGCGCGCAATTCCGGCGTGTCGGCCACGTGGTTCAGGTGGTTGACGATGCCCCAGGCGCGGCCGAGGCGCTCGGTCGCTTCCTCGAGCGGCACCACGAAATTTTCCCAGCTCACGTTATCGCTCGGCGCTTCGAGCCTGGCCACCACTGCGGTGGCTTCCTTGATCAATTGTTCGATGGCTGGCGTGACATGTTCCGGACGGAAGGCATCGAAACGCGGCAGGCTTGAAAAATCGAGAAGGGGGTTAGTGGTAGCTATGCTCATGGTGTTCCTTCCAAGGGGTTATGCGAAGGTCAGGCAAGGCCAGGCTTCGGATCCATTCCCGCGGCCTGGCCGAGCTTTTCCTGACGCTTGCCGAGCACGCGTTCCGCGGACTCGACGGTATTCATCAACAACATGGTGATCGTCATCGGACCGACGCCGCCCGGCACCGGGGTGATGTGCGAAGCGACCTCGACCACGCCGGCGAAATCGACGTCGCCGCACAGCTTGCCCGCGTCGTCGCGGTTCATGCCGACGTCGATCACGATCGCGCCCGGCTTGACCATGTCGGCGGTGACGGTGTTGCGGCGGCCGACGGCGGCCACGACCACGTCGGCCTGGCGCGTATATACGCCCAGGTCCGGCGTCGCGCTATGGCATATGGTCACGGTGGCGTTGGCTTGCAAGAGCAGCAGGGCCATCGGTTTGCCGACCGTGTTCGAGCGGCCGATCACGACGGCGTGCTTGCCGCGCAGATCGGTACCGGTGGATTCGATCAGCTTCATGCAGCCGTAAGGCGTGCACGGGCGGAAACCCGGCAGGTTGGCGACCAGTTCGCCGGCCGACAGCACCGAATAGCCGTCGACGTCCTTGCTGGTGGAAATCGCTTCGATGACCTTGCTCGGATTGATGTGGCGCGGCAGCGGCATTTGCACGAGGATGCCGTGGATGGCCGGGTCTTCGTTGAGCGCGTCGATGCGCGCGAGCAGGGCGGCTTCGGTGAGGTCGGCCTCGTATTTTTCCAGGACCGAGTGAAAGCCCACGTCGCCGCAGGCCTTGACCTTGTTGCGCACATAGACCTGGCTGGCCGGGTCTTCGCCGACCAGGATCACTGCGAGGCCCGGTTGCTGGCCCGCGGCCGTGAGTTTGGCTGCACGCTCGGCGATTTCGGCGCGCAGTTGCTGGGAAAGTTGGACTCCGTCGATCAATTGGGCAGGCATGGTGGGGCTCATCACTGGACAAAGATGAAATTATACGGCGCCTGCGGGGGGAACACGCGGTATCGCGCGCCGCGCTCCGTGGTTCGTTGTCATATTTATAGTTAAGGCAAGAACGGTAACGAACAGTATGCGCGGTCCATGGCGCGGACTGCAGGTGGGCCCGCTCCGCATTACTTATTCCATATTATGAAATGATATATCGTAATTTGAAAAAGACCATTTCCGCTGGTAGAATCGCAAGGCTTGATTAGCTTAGATTTCATCACAATCCGCCGCCGGCGATCTGGAGATCGACGTGGGCCATGAAACCAAGGAGACGCACCAATGTCAGCTCAACTCGATCAGTTGACGGCCCAGGCCGCCAATGACCCGGACTCGCTCGAAACCAAAGAATGGCTCGACGCGCTCGAAGCCGTCATCGAGAACGAAGGTACCGACCGCGCGCACTACCTGATGGAGCGCCTGGTCGACCTGGCGCGCCGCCGTGGCGCCCACGTCCCGTTCTCCAGCAACACCGCCTACGTCAACACGATTCCAGCCCACCTGGAAGCGCACTGCCCGGGCAACCTCGAATATGAAGAGCGCCTGCGCTCGTGGATGCGCTGGAACGCGATGGCGATGGTGGTGAAAGCCAACCGCGCCGACGGCGACCTCGGCGGCCACATCTCGTCCTTCGCCTCGCTGGCGAACATGCTCGGCATCGGCTTCAACCACTTCTGGCGCGCCCCGAGCGAGAGCCACGGCGGCGACCTGCTCTACATCCAGGGCCACAGCTCGCCAGGCATCTACGCCCGCGCCTTCCTCGAAGGCCGCATCAGCGAAGAGCAGATGCTGAACTTCCGCCGCGAAGTCGACGGCAAGGGCCTGTCGTCGTATCCGCACCCGAAACTGATGCCGGACTTCTGGCAGTTCCCGACCGTCTCGATGGGCCTCGGCCCGCTGATGGCGATCTACCAGGCGCGCTTCCTGAAATACCTGCACGCACGCGGCATCGCCGATACCGAAGCCCGTAAGGTCTGGGTCTTCTGCGGCGACGGCGAGATGGACGAGCCGGAATCGATGGGCGCGATCGGCATGGCCGCGCGCGAGCGCCTCGACAACCTGGTCATGGTCGTCAACTGCAACCTGCAGCGCCTGGACGGTCCGGTGCGCGGCAACGGCAAGATCATCCAGGAACTCGAAGCGGACTTCCGCGGCGCCGGCTGGAACGTCGTCAAGGTTGTCTGGGGCCCGGGCTGGGATGCCCTGCTCGCGAAAGACAAGGACGGCATCCTGCAGCGCGTGATGATGGAAACCGTCGACGGCGAATACCAGAACTACAAAGCCAAGGATGGCGCCTTCGTGCGCAAGCACTTCTTCGGCAAGCACCCTGAGCTGCTGAAGATGGTGGCCAACATGACCGACGACGACATCTGGCGCCTGACCCGCGGCGGCCACGATCCGCACAAGATCTACGCCGCGTTCAAGAATGCCCAGGAAAACAAGGGCACGCCGACCGTCCTGCTGGTGAAAACCGTCAAGGGCTTCGGCATGGGCAAGTCGGGCGAGGCGCGCAACACCGCGCACCAGACCAAGAAGCTCGACGACGAAGCCATCCGCGAAATGCGCGACCGCTTCGCCATCCCGATCCCGGACGACAAGCTGGCCGAGATCCCGTTCTTCAAGCCGTCCGACGACGCGCCTGAAATGAAATACCTGCACGAGCGCCGCCAGGCCCTCGGCGGCTACCTGCCGCAGCGCCGCCAGAAGTCGGACGAAACCCTGGTCGTGCCGCCACTGTCGTCCTTCAAGGCCGTGCTGGAGCCGACCGCGCCGGGCCGCGAGATCTCGTCGACCCAATCGTATGTCCGCGTGATCACGAGCCTGCTGAAGGACCAGAGCCTGGGCCAGCGCATCGTCCCGATCCTGGTCGACGAATCGCGTACCTTCGGCATGGAAGGCCTGTTCCGCCAGATCGGTATCTTCAACCAGCAGGGCCAGTTGTACGAGCCGGTGGATAAAGACCAGGTCATGTACTACCGCGAAGACAAGGCCGGCCAGATCCTGCAAGAGGGTATCAACGAAGCGGGCGGCATGAGCTCGTGGATCGCCGCGGCGACCTCGTACTCGTCGAACAACCGCCAGATGGTGCCGTTCTACACCTTCTACTCGATGTTCGGCATGCAGCGCGTGGGCGACCTGGTCTGGCTGGCGGGCGACATCCGTGCGCGCGGCTTCCTGATGGGCGGCACGGCCGGACGCACGACCCTGAACGGCGAAGGCCTGCAGCACGAAGACGGCCATAGCCACATCATCGCGGCCACGGTACCGAACTGCCTGCCCTACGACCCGACCTTCGGCCATGAAGTGGCGGTGATCATTCATGACGGCTTGCGCCGCATGGTGACGGAACAGGAAGACGTGTTCTATTACATCACCATCATGAACGAGAACTACGAGCAGCCGGGCCTGACGCCTGGCACGGAAGAGGGCATCCTGAAAGGCATGTACCTGCTCAAGAAGGGTGGCGAGTCGGAAAACCGCGTCCAGCTGATCGGCTGCGGCACC
Organism: Telluria sp. AIW5; assembly: GCF_056680575.1. Classification (NCBI taxonomy): domain Bacteria; kingdom Pseudomonadati; phylum Pseudomonadota; class Betaproteobacteria; order Burkholderiales; family Oxalobacteraceae; genus Telluria; species Telluria sp. AIW5. The sequence goes on from NZ_CM155289.1 coordinate 1,926,574, forward strand.
ATCCTGCGCGAGTCGATCTTCGCCGCCGAGCTGCTGCTCTCCGACTGGAACGTGGCCGCCGACGTCTGGTCCGCACCGTCGCTGACCCTGCTGGCCCGCGATGGCCAGGATTGCGAGCGCTGGAACATGGTCAATCCGGAGCTTGAGCAGCGCGTGCCTTACGTGACGCAGCTGATGCAGGACACGACTGGCCCGATCGTCGCGACCACCGACTACATGCGCATGTTCGCCGAACAGATCCGCGGTTTCATGCCGAAGGATCGCACTTATAAAGTGCTCGGCACCGATGGTTTCGGCCGTTCGGACAGCCGCGTCAAGCTGCGTGAGTTCTTCGAAGTGAACCGTTACTACATCACGGTTGCCGCCCTGCGCTCGCTGGCCGACGAAGGCAAGATCGCCATGTCGGTCGTGGCCGAGGCGATCGCCAAGTACGGCATCGATGCGAACAAGCCGAATCCTGTGACCCAGTAATGTAAGTGGTGTTTCGCCGGCCCTGCGGGGCCGGTGTTTCTGATTCAGCCAAACAAAAAATAACGGAGCTAACACTATGAGCATTGTGGAAGTCAAAGTCCCGGACATCGGCGACTTCAAGGAAGTCGAAGTCATCGAACTGATGGTCAAGCCGGGCGACACGATCAAGGTCGACCAGTCGCTGGTGACCGTCGAATCCGACAAGGCGTCGATGGAGATCCCATCCAGCCACGCCGGCGTCGTCAAGGAAATCAAGATCAAGGTCGGCGACAAGGTCGCCGAAGGTTCGCTCGTGCTGCTGCTCGAGGAAGCCGCGGGCGGCGCTGCCGCTGCACCGGCTGCACCGGCTGCGGAAGCTGCGCCTGCTGCTGCACCTGCTGCCGCGCCGGCGCCTGCCGCTGCTGCACCAGCTCCAGCTCCGGCCGCCGCACCAGCGCCAGCTGCTGCGCCTGCACCTGCCGCTCCTGCCGGCGATGCAAGCAAAGCCCACGCATCGCCATCGATCCGCAAGTTCGCACGCGAACTCGGCGTCGACCTGTCGCGCGTGCCGGGCACCGGTCCGAAGAACCGCATCACCCAGACCGACGTCCAGAACTTCGTCAAGGGCGTGATGGCTGCACCTGCCGCAGCTGGCCCGTCGAAAGGCGGCTCCGGCGTCGGTCTCGACCTGCTGCCATGGCCATCGCTCGACTTCTCGAAGTTCGGCCCGACCGAACTGCTGCCGCTCTCGCGCATCAAGAAGATCAGCGGCCCGAACCTGCACCGCAACTGGGTCATGATCCCGCACGTGACGACCTTCGACGAAGCCGACGTCACCGACCTGGAACAGTTCCGCGTCGATTCGAACGCCGCGCTGGCCAAGCAGAAGTCGACCGTGAAGCTGACCATGCTGGCCTTCGTCATCAAGGCCAGCGTCGCCGCGCTGAAGAAGTTCCCGCAATTTAATGCATCGCTGAGCGAAGACGGCGCCGCGCTGATCCTCAAGCAGTACTACAACATCGGTTTCGCGGCCGACACCCCGAACGGCCTGGTGGTCCCGGTCGTCAAGGATGCCGACAAGAAGACCGTGTCGCAGATCGCCACCGAAATGGGCGAGCTGTCGGCACAAGCGCGCGACGGCAAATTGAGCCCGGCGAACATGCAGGGCGCGACGTTCACGATTTCGTCGCTCGGCGGCATTGGCGGTACGGCCTTCACGCCGATCATCAATGCACCGGAACTGGCGATCCTCGGCCTGTCGAAGTCCGCGATGAAGCCGGTCTGGGACGGTTCGGCCTTCCAGCCGCGCCTGATGCTGCCGCTGTCGCTGTCCTATGACCACCGCGTGATCGATGGCGCCGGCGCTGCACGCTTCGCCGCCTACCTGGCCGACGTGCTGGCCGACCTGCGCAAGACCCTTCTGTAAGGAGCGCCGAGAATGAGCACTGTTGAAGTAAAAGTCCCGAACATCGGCGATTTCAAGGACGTTGAAATCATCGAGCTGATGGTCAAGCCCGGCGACACGATCAAGGTCGACCAGTCGCTGGTCACCGTGGAGTCGGACAAGGCCTCGATGGAGATTCCGTCGACCCACGCCGGCGTCGTGCAAGAGCTGAAAGTGAAAGTCGGCGACAAGGTGAACGAAGGTTCGCTGCTGCTGATGATCGAAGAGGCTGCCGGTGCTGCCGCGCCTGCCGCCGCCGCTCCTGCCGCCGCCGCTCCTGCCGCTGTCCCTGCCGCAGCGCCGGCTGCCGCAGCGCCGGCTGCCGCTGCCATGCCGGCCGATTCCTATGCGCCGGCGCACAAGCTCGACGCCGCCACGCCTGCCGCGGCGCCGATCCCGGGCGCCGCCAGCTACAGCGGCCAGGTCGACGTCGAATGCGAAATGATGGTGCTGGGCGCCGGTCCTGGCGGCTATTCGGCCGCCTTCCGTTCGGCCGACCTCGGCATGAACACGGTGCTGGTCGAGAAGTACGCGACCTTGGGCGGCGTCTGCCTGAACGTGGGCTGCATCCCGTCCAAGGCGCTGCTGCACGTGGCGCACATCATGGACGAGACCGCGCACATGGGCGACCTGGGCGTGGCCTTCGCCAAACCCGACGTCGACATCGACAAGCTGCGTGCCTACAAGGACGGCGTCATCAAGAAGATGACCGGCGGCCTGGCCGGCATGTCGAAGGCGCGTAAAGTCAATGTGGTGCAGGGCGTGGGCAGTTTTCTCTCCCCGAACCACATCGAAGTGACCGGCCCGGACGGCGCGAAAAAGGTCGTGAAGTTCGCGAAAGCGATCATCGCCGCCGGTTCGGCCGTCGTGAAACTGCCGTTCGTGCCGGAAGACCCCCGCATCGTCGACTCGACCGGCGCGCTGGAACTGCGCCAGGTACCGAAGAAGATGCTGGTCATCGGCGGCGGCATCATCGGCCTCGAGATGGCAACCGTCTACTCGACCCTCGGTGCACGCATCGACGTCGTCGAAATGATGGATGGCCTGATGCAGGGCGCCGACCGCGAGGCCGTCAAGGTCTGGCAGAAGTACAACGCGCACCGCTTCGACAACATCATGTTGAAGACCAAGACCGTCGGCGTGGAAGCACTCGACGAGGGCATCAAGGTGACGTTCGAAGCCGCCGAAGCCGGCGCCACCGCACCGGAACCGCAGCTGTACGATATGGTGCTGGTGGCCGTCGGCCGCAGCCCGAATGGTAAAAAAATCGCGGCCGACAAGGCTGGCGTGGCGGTGACGGATCGCGGCTTCATCCCGGTCGACGGCCAGATGCGCACGAATGTGCCGCACATCTTCGCCATCGGCGACCTGGTCGGCCAGCCGATGCTGGCCCATAAAGCGGTGCACGAAGCGCACGTCGCGGCGGAAGCGGCGCACGGCGAGAAGGCATACTTCGACGCCAAGGTCATCCCGTCGGTCGCCTACACCGATCCGGAAGTGGCATGGGCCGGCATCACCGAAGACGAAGCCAGGCAAAAGGGCATCAAGGTCGAGAAGGGCCACTTCCCGTGGGCCGCATCGGGCCGGGCTGTCGCCAACGGCCGCGACGAAGGCTTCACCAAGCTGCTGTTCGACGCTGAAACGCATCGCATCATCGGCGGTACCATCGTCGGCACGAATGCCGGCGACATGATCGGCGAGGTTGCGCTGGCGATCGAGATGGGCGCCGACGGCGTCGACATCGGCAAGACGATCCATCCGCACCCGACGCTGGGCGAGTCGATCGGCATGGCGGCGGAAGTCTACAAGGGCGTCTGCACCGATTTGCCGCCGGCGCGCAAGCGCTGAGCAGCAACGTCGCTCTAATCGAAAACGGGACCGCAAGGTCCCGTTTTTTTTTAGGGTGGGCGCCCCGCGCCCACGCGCCCACGCGCTTACGTGCGCCACCGATTCGGCCTGATGCCGGGACGCGTCGCTCGTACATTCAACTGAATCGCTAACGATTGCCGGACGTTTTGCGAGCGATGTATCGACGCTGCGAACTCGCGGTGACCCACGTACCGCGTGGGCGCAGGGCGCCCACCCTACCATTGCGGCTGCCAGCGGGCGGTTTCCGCGCCGCCATTTGCGAAATGCTGCTCCAATAAACGATTCGCCAAAAATGGCAGCAACGACAAGGAGCAAGGCATGAACATCGGATTCATTGGACTGGGCGCAATGGGCCGCGGGATGGCAGCAAACCTGCTGCGCGCCGGCCACCCGCTGCGCGTCTGGAACCGCAGCAGCGGTCCTGTGCAGGAACTGGCGGCCCAGGGCGCGCAGGCCGCCGCCAGCGCGGCGCAAGCGGCCGCCGTCGACGTGCTGTTCACGATGCTGGCCGATGATGCATCGACCCGCGCAGTACTGGAAAGCGGCGCGCTCGCTGCGCTGGCGCCCGGCAGCATTCACGTCAACATGGCGACGGTGTCGGTCGCCTTTGCGCGCGAGATGGCGCAGCTGCATCAGGAGCGCGGCGTCGGCTACATCGCCGCGCCGGTGCTCGGCCGGGTCGACGTGGCGGCGGCCGGCAAGCTCAACATCGTCGCCGCCGGCCCGGACGAATTGATCTCACGCGTGCAGCCCCTGTTCGACCTGATGGGGCAGAAGACCTGGCGCTTCGGCACCGTACCCGAACAGGCGAATGCCGTGAAACTCGGCGCCAACCTGACGCTGGCCTGTGCCATCGAGGCGATGGGCGAATCGGCGGCGCTGGTGGGCGCGCACGGGATCGAGGCGGGCGATTTCCTCGACCTGCTGAGCAATACCCTGTTCGCGGGTTCGCCCGTCTACAAGGGCTATGGCGCGATGATCGCGCAGCAGCGCTACAGCCCGGCCGGGTTCAAATTGTCGCTCGGGTTGAAGGATGTGGGTCTGGCCAACGATGCGGCGCAAGAGCATGGTGTGCGCCTGCGCTTCGGTGCCGTGCTGCGCGAGACCTTGCAGGAAGCCGTGGCGCGCGGCGACGGTGAACTCGACCTGGCGGGGCTGGCGCGCATGTCGGCGCCGCCGCCGGCGTGAACATGTGATGGCGCGCCAGTGCTTAGTGATGGGCTGGAATCATCACGCCTTCGCGCTCGCCGGATACCGCGGGCTCGCCCGGTTCGTGTTCGAGCACGGTCCGGTACAGCACCCCGGCCAGCCCCGCGCCCAGCAGCGGTGCGAGCCAGAACAGCCAGAGCTGCCCGAGCGCCCAGGTGCCCGCAAACAGGGCCGGCCCGGTGCTGCGCGCCGGATTGACCGAGGTGTTGGTCACCGGGATGCTGATCAGGTGGATCAGCGTCAACGCCAGGCCGATCGCCAGGCCCGCGAAGCCGACCGGCGCGCGCGTGTGCGTGGCGCCGAGGATGACGAGCACGAACATGAAGGTCATCACCACTTCGGTGATGAGGGCCGAGCCGAGCGCGTAACCGCCCGGCGAGTGTTCGCCATACCCGTTGGCGGCGAAACCGGCCGCCGCGTCGAAGCCGGGCTTGCCGCTGGCGATCGCGTACAGGACGGCCGCGGCGGCGATCGCACCCGCCACCTGGATGACAATATAGGGGCCGATCTGTTTGGCAGGAAAACGTCCACCGGCCCAGAGCCCGACCGTGACGGCCGGATTGAAGTGGCCGCCCGAGATCGGGCCGAGCGAATAGGCGCCGGTGAGCACCGTCAGCCCGAAGGCGAGCGACACCCCCGTCAGGCCGATGCCGACCTCGGGAAACGTGGCGGCCAGCACGGCACTGCCGCATCCGCCGAGCACGAGCCAGAAAGTGCCGATGAATTCGGCAATCATCTTGCGCAACATGGCTAGTCCTCCAGGAAAGGGACGGGCGTTGCGCCATCCGCCATGGACATGGCGCCGCACTTTCGATTCTAGTGCGTGGATCGGCGGGCGCCAGTTGATTCGTACAGCAGTCCGTCATGGCGCCGCCGTGGGCGGCGAACTGCGGCGCGGCGGTGCGAAGCCGGGACGCGGCGCGCGTCGCGTGGCGGCCGCGTGCCGCGGCCATGCACGGCGACGGTGGCCCCGCAATTATCCTGACGCGCCCTGGCGCCGCCGCGCTATGATGGACGTGCAAGCGGCGAGCCGAGGCTGCGCCCGCGCGGCGAATGCGCATCACAGCAGACTGCACAGGAGACTGGCATGGAAGAGCACGGCAATGAGTATGTCGGGACGCTGTTCGTCCTGCCCGCATCGCGGGCCTTCGAATTCAGTACGACCCTGCACGGCCTGCCGGTCACGCTGACCGGGACGGTCGCCCAGCACCTGGCGGCCCAGTTCGCCGGCAACGATGCGGCCGGCGAGCACATCGACGTGCGCCAGCTGGCCTTGCACCCGCGCCGCGTCGAGATCCTGACGCGCGACACCCATGAGCGGCACCGGGCGCCGCGCAAGGTGCATTTCCTGATGCGGGTGTTCGACAACGGCGTGCAGCAGGCGCGCCAGGACGCGTCCATACCCGCCTGAGGCGCCGGGCCTGAAGCCCCGTCCTCAGCGCAAGCGCACGCTGGTGACGGCCGGCGCTTCGCCGATCTCGATGGCGGCATCCTCGAAGCCCGGCGGGCCGAACTTGCCGCGCGCATCGCGGCTGAAACCGTAGGCTTCCTTCGGCATGCCGATCAGGTTGCGGTCGAGTTCACCATTGCCGTTTTCGTCCTGGTAAGCCAGCACGGCCCAGGTGCCGGCGGGTACCCCCTTGACCAGCACCGTCGTCTCGCCCGCCTGGGCCGGCGCCGAGGCGCTGAACGCGCATTGCTTGAGGAAGCGTTCCCTGTCGCAGACGGCGACCTTGACGCTTCCTTGTGCGCTCACGCCGGTGACATGGACCTCGACTGTGGCGGCCGAAGCCCCGATGGCCAAGAGCAAGGGGGCGGCGGACAGGGTGATGCGGAACAGCTGGTTCATTGGGATTTCCTCTCTGGATTGTCGGGGCAAGAGCGGGACAGGCGGCAGTCGCTTCCCGTGCGCGCTGCCGCGCTATGATAGGCTGCAATCATCCCTTTTTGCTCTTCCTTGCCACATTCATGCTGCTCAATACGCTCATCGTCGTGGCCACGGTCGTCTTCATGGAAGTGTTTTCCATCGTCGCGCACAAGTACGTCATGCACGGCTTCGGCTGGGGCTGGCATCGCTCGCACCATGAACACCGCACCGGCTGGTTCGAGAAGAACGATTTATATGCCGTCGTCTTCGCGGGCGTGGCGATCGCCCTGATCTGGTTCGGCACCGAAGGCAGGTGGCCGCTGCAGTGGATCGGCGCCGGCATGACCGCCTACGGCGTCCTGTACTTCGTCGCGCACGACGGCCTGGTGCACCGGCGCTGGCCTTTCCACGCCACCCCGCGCCGCGGCTACGCCAAGCGGCTGTACCAGGCGCACCGCATGCACCATGCGGTCGAGGGCAGGGAGGGCGCGGTTTCCTTCGGCTTCCTCTACGCGCCCCCCGTCGCCACCCTCAAGCGCCGCTTGCATGCGCTGCACGGCGGGGCGCCGCAAGGCCGGCGTCCGGCCGCTGCCACAAGCCGGCAGGACGCGGCGTAACGACCCGCACGCGCGACAGCAGCGCCTCGGCGCCGCCCTTCGCCAGCAAGACCAGCTTGGTGGCGCGCGAGGTGCCGACCCGTTCGTCCCAGGCCCGCGGGCCGCGCGCCGTGACTTCGATCCCGATCTGGCGGTAGACATTGCGCGCCGTGGCAATCGCCCAGGCCGAGCGCAGGGGCAGGGCCGCGACACCGCCCAGCGCCGCATCGTAATAGGGCTCGGCATGCGCGACCAGGCGCGCCGCGACCTTCGCCAGCGCCACCCGGTGCCGCGGCAGCGCGATCTCATGCGGGGGAATGCCGGCTTCGCGCAGCCATTGCGCGGGCAGGTAGCAGCGCCCGATGCAGGCGTCGTCGACGATGTCGCGCGCGATGTTCGTCAGCTGGAAGGCCAGGCCCAGGTCGCAGGCGCGGTCCAGCACTTCTTCGTCCTGCGCACCCATGATCGAGGCCATCATCAGGCCGACCACGCCGGCCACGTGGTAACAGTAGCGCAGCGTGTCCTCGATCGTTTCGTAGCGCGTCCCGTCGACGTCCATGCGAAAGCCCGCCAGGTGGTCGAGGGCATGGCGCGGCGCGATCGCATGGCGCAGCGCGACTTCCTGGAAGGCGGCAAAGGCGGGGTCGCTCATCGCCTCGCCCGCATACGCGCGGCGCGTTTGCTCGTACAGCTGCGCCAGCTCGGCATGCGGATCGTGGCTTGCCGGCGCGGCGCCGCCAAAGCCCAGTTCCTGGCCGTCGACGACGTCGTCGCAGTGGCGGCACCAGGCGTACAGCATCAGCACGCCGCGCCGCACGGCCGGATCGAACAGCCTGGCGGCGGCCGCAAAGCTTTTCGAGCCGACCTTGATGGTCTCCGTCGCGTGGTCGAGGAGTGATGCATTCAAACGGACACTCACGCTGACGCCTCCGCCAGCATCAGGCCGGCGGTCGCCTTGGCCGAGCCGATCACGCCCGGCACGCCCGCACCCGGATGGGTACCGGCGCCGACCAGGTAGAGGTTGTGCAAGGCGCTGTCGCGGTTGTGCGGGCGGAACCAGGCGCTTTGCGTGAGCACCGGTTCCAGCGAAAACGCCGAGCCCACGTGCGCGTTCAGCTGGTCGCGGAAATCGAAGGGGGTAAAAATGCGGCTGGTGACGAGCTGGCTGCGCAGGCCCGGCATGTAGCGCTCCTCGAGATAGGCGAAGATCTTGTCGCGGTAGCGCGGCCCCTCGACTTCCCAGTCGATGTCCGCATTGCCCAGGTGCGGCACGGGCGCCAGCACGTAATGGCTGCCGCAGCCCGGCGGCGCCAGCGACGGGTCGGTGACGCAGGGCGCGTGCAGGTAGAGCGAAAAATCGTCGGCCAACGCGCTGCCCCTGAAAATCTCGTCGATCAGGCCGCGGTAGCGCGGGCCGAAGCAGACCGTGTGGTGCTGCAGCTGGGTGTGGTGGTGGTCGAGGCCAAAATAAATCACGAACAGCGAATTGCTGAAGCGCTTCTTGCGCAGGCTGGCCGCTTCGCCGGCGCCGCGCGGATGCTGGCCGAGCAGCGACGCATAGGTGTGCACCACGTCGGCGTTCGAGGCCACCGCATCGGCCGCGAAGAAGCGGCCATCCTCCAGGCGCACGCCGCTGGCACGGGCGTCCCTGGTTTCGATCTGCGCCACCGGGGCATTGAGTTCGATGCGTCCGCCGATGTCCTCGAACAGGCGCGCCAGGCCATTCACCAGCGCCCCGGTGCCGCCGCGCGGGAACCAGACGCCCCAGCGCCGCTCGAGCGCGTGGATCAGCGTGTAGATCGACGAGGTCGCGAAGGGATTGCCGCCGACCAGCAGCGAGTGGAAGGAAAAGGCCTGGCGCAGGTGCTCGTCCTCCACAAACTTCGAGACCATGCTGTAGACGCTGCGCCAGGCCTGCAGTTTCGCCAGCTGCGGCCCGGCCGCGATCATGTCGCGGAATGTGAGGAAGGGGACGGTTCCGAGCTTGATATAGCCCTCCTCGAACACCGCCTTCGAGTAGGCGAGGAAGCGCTGGTAGCCGGCCACGTCGGCCGGATTGATCGCGTGGATCTGGCGGTCCAGCGCTTCCTGGTCGTTGGCGTAGTCGAAGTGGCTGCCGTCTTCCCAGCACAGCCGATAGAAGGGCGCCACCGGCAGCATCTCGACGTACTCTTCGATGCGCTTGCCGGCAAGCGTGAACAGCTCTTCGATGCAGGATGGATCGGTGATGACGGTCGGGCCGGCGTCGAAGACGAAGCCCTGGTCTTCGTAGACATAGGCGCGTCCGCCCGGCTTGTCGCGCTTTTCCAGCAGCGTTGTTTGCGTGCCGCCGGCCTGCAGGCGGATGGCCAGGGCCAGGCCGCCGAAGCCGGCGCCCACGACGACTGCGGTGTTGGTGCTTGCCTTCATTCGGGTTTCCTGATCTGGCTGGGGTGGAGCATGCGCGCGGCGTCGAAGGCCGCGCGCACGGGGACGGGCGGCTTGCCGCTGAGGATGCGCGCCTTGTCGAACAGGCGCAGGCGCGCGGCATAGAAACGTGCGATCAAGGGCGCCGGCAGGCGGTAGAAGCGCGCCATGACGCGCCAGCGCTGGTCCGGGCTGCCGGCCAGGAAGAGCATGCGATTGAGCAGGCGGAAGAAGCCCTGGTTTTTCCAGGCCGCTGTCGCTTCGACACGGATCGCGCCGAAGAGGGCCGGCGCCGTGAGGTCCGGCAGCCGCGCGATGCGCTCGGCCAGGCGCACCGCGTGCGGCAGCGAGTAGCCAGTCGTCGAATGGAACAGCCCGGCGCGCAGGCCGGAGGCGGGCTGCCCGTACAGGTCGCGCCAGAAGCCGTCGAAGTCGCCGGCCAGCACGATCGGCAGCGAACCCTGTTCTTCGCGCAGGACCTCGAGGATGTCCCAGCCGCGCCCTTTGGCATAGGCCGCGATGTTGGCGCGCAGGCGCTCCGGTTCCAGGGCTGGCGTGTCGACGTAATGGGTGTCTTCGACCAGTACCCGGTCAGGCCCGAAGGGCAGCAGGTAGACGAAACGGTAGCCGCCCGCCTGCTCCACGTCGGCGTCCATGATTACCGGCGCTGTCAGCTTATGTGGAACACGTAGTCTCACTTCCTGGCCGAGGAAGGTCTGGTAGCCGAGCGCCAGGCGGCTGCTGGCCTGCGGGCCGCGGCCATCGATGACGGCGCCGGCATGGAGGACCTCGCCGCTGGCCAGCCGCACGCTGGTCGGGGTCAGGCCGGCGACCGGAGTCCCGGTGCGCAGGGAAGGGCCGAGCGCGGTGGCGATGACGTGCGCGAAATCGCTTGAGGCAATGCTGGCATAGCCGCTGTCGATCGTGCGCGCGTAGCCGGGGAAGACAACGTCATACTGCGGCCAGCGGCTGCCGACCAGCGGCGCGACCCAGGCGCGCTGCGCGATAGTGAGGTCGCCATCGTGGAAGGACCAGGTGTGGTTGCCGCCGATGGCCTCGCCCGCTTCCAGCAGCAGGATGTTCAGCTCCGGCCGTTCGCTGCGCAGGCGCCAGGCGATCAGGCCGTTGGCCAGCCCGCCGCCGACGAGGATCAGGTCGTAGCCGCGTTTATCCACGATGTGCCTGGCCCTGCGTGTCGATTCCCAGCGCCGTCTCGACGATGTCGGCGGCCCGTGTACTGCCGCCCGCGCTGCGTACGGTGTCGGCCAGCGGCGCGCAACGCTCCCTGAAACCCGGCTCGTCCAGCAAGCGGCGCAAGCGGCGCGCCAGGCCGGTGGCGCTGGTGAAGCCTGGCGCAGCGGACAGGCCGACGCCCGCATGGCGGATGCGCGCCGCCACGCCCGGCTGGTCGAAAGCGATCGGCAGCGCCAGGATCGGCGTGTGGCTTGCGACCGCATCCATCGCCGTGTTCAGGCCCGCATGCGACACGACGGCGTCCGCGCGCGCCAGCGCCGCTTCCTGCGGCGCGAAGGCGCAGACCCAGGTGGCGCCCGCGCGTTCGAGCGCGGCCGCCTGGCGTGCATCGAGGCCGCCGCAATGCGCGACCAGCAGCTGGGCGTCGAGCCGGCGGCAGGCCTGGGCGATGCGCCTGAACAGGTCGAAGCGGTGTCCCTGCAGCGTGCCGAGCGAGGCGAAGATGAAGGGCCGTTCCGGATCGATGGCGGGCAGGGCGTCGACGCGCGCCGGCGTCTTGTGCGAAGCCGCGCGCAGCGGACCGACGTGGTGAAAATTGTCCGGCAGTTTTGCGCGCGGAAAATCGAAGGCGGCCACCGTCTGGCTCACCTGCGCCAGCGGCGACAGGCAGTCGTGCAGGGCGCCGCGCAGCGGAATGCCGAGCTGTCGCGACGCGCTTTCGATCGCGCGCCGGTGCGGGGCCATCATCCAGTCGTAGACGCGGGTACTGCCTTCGAACATGTGCAGCGAACGTTCGCTGGCGCTCCAGTCGAAGGGCATGACGGGTAATGGAATGCCGGCTTCGCGGTTCACCGGCAGCGCGCAGGCGACCGAGATGAAGGGCAGGCCGAGCGCCTCGGCAACCAGGCCGCCGGCCGCTTCCATCTGGTCACCGAGCACGGCGTCGATCTGCAGCTGTTCGCAGGCGGCGGGCAGTTCGCGGCACAGCATGGTGGTGGCGGCGGCCATGTCGAGGATCACGCGGCGCAGGCCGAGCGGGCTGCCGGGATTGGCCGCGCGCCTGAGCGACGCGGCCAGCGAACCCGCTGGATGGCTGCCGGCGCCGACCGCGTGGAAGCCGAGCCGCGCATCGTTCAGGTAAGCGCCAGCGTCCGACCGCTGCAGGAAAGTGATGCGATGGCCGCGTGCATGCAAGGCCAGCGCGAGCGCCGACAGCGCGCTGAAGTGGCTGTAGAACGCGGGGGCGACCACGCCGAAATGGGCCATGCGCTGTCCCGCCTGGCCGCGCTGGCGGTTCAATGGTGCACCAGCTCGCGGTCCGGCGCAGCGGCGCGCACGCTGCCGCCGAAGCGAAAGCGCGCTCCCTGGCCGAACAGCGTATCGACGAAGCGGCGCGTGCGCTGCTCCCGGCCGATGGCGTCGGTGAGATTACGCTCGGCCTCGTCCAGGTGGCGCGCCAGGCGCTGCCCCGCTTCCTCGACGCCGAGCGCGTTGATGAGCGTGGCCTTGCCGAGGTCCTTGCCGGTGTCCTTGCCGGTGACCTGGCTGTCGTTGGCCGGATCGTCCTGGAAGTCGTCGCGGATCTGGAAGGCGTGGCCGGCGGCGAGCGCAAAGGCACGCAGCGATTGGGCGACGCAGTCGTCGGTGCCGGCGAGGATCGCGGCCATGTCGACCGAGACGCCGAGCAGCACGCCCGTTTTCAGTTCGTTGGTCGTGGCGATGTCGTGTTCCGAACGCTGGCCGCCGGCGCGCAAGTCTTCGAACTGGCCGCGTACCAGGCCCTGCGTGCCGACCGTCTCGGCCAGCGTGGCGACCAGGCGCGCGCGCACTTCCGGCGCGATGTCGGGCGCCGTGGCGAGCACGCCGAAGGCGCGGCTGAGGAGGGCGACCGAAGCGAGGATGGCGACGTCTTCGCCGTAGCGCACGTGGATCGTTGGCTGGCCGCGGCGCAGCATCGCGTCGTCCATGCACGGCATGTCGTCGAGGATCAGCGAGGCGGCGTGCACCATCTCGACCGCGCAGGCGATGTCGACCAGGGCAGGGGCGGCGCAGCCGAGGTCGCGCGCGACGAGCATCAGCAGCAGGGGGCGCATGCGCTTGCCGGCGCCGAGGGTGCCGGCGCGCATGGCCGCGGCCAGCAGGTCGGCGCCGTTGCCGCTGTCGGGCAGCAGCTGGGCCATGCGTTCTTCGAACTCGTGCCGGATCGCGGCCAGTTCCGCCATCCAGGGGTCGGCACGCATGTCTGCCTCGCGCGCCGTGTACCGTCCAGTCATCGTCGTCATGCGCCGATCCTTTGTCCAGAATGCTTGCTGAAATTGATGAAGCTGGCGTCGATCATACTGGAAGCGAACAGGTGGAATCGTCAATGTTTCAATGGTGTTTTTGTATTGTGCTTGTTTTCTCGTCAAATCTGGCGATTTTTGTGGGTATAGGGCTGGTTCGTCCCGATTTTGTCCCGGTGATGTGCGGAGCGGAGCAGGGCTGGGGGCTGGGGCGTGCGTGGAACTGCGGGCGGTTCGCCGTGCGGGCGTGCGTTGAACGCGAGGGCGGCGCGAAGGTAGCGGGTGTGCAGCCAGCCTGGTGGAGCCGCCCACCCTACGAGCGTGTGAATAAAAAATGCCGCCAAGCGCGAGCCGGGCGGCATTTTTATGGTGGCGCACAAGGCGCCGGATCGACAATCAGGCGTAGCTGGTCCAGCTCTGCGGGATCTCGATATGCCCCGACCTGGCGGCATCGGCATAAGCGCGCATTTCAGCGACCACCGCTTCGAGTTGTTCGGAACCAGGATTCATCAGGAAACCCTTCATGCGCTCCTGCAGGGCTGCCTGCTGGTCGCGCCATTCGTAACGTGAAGTCTTGCTCATACCACCCCCTTGCTTAATGCTGTGATGTTCTTGTTGAGAACCATGAGATCCTCCTTGAAGTAGAGGGTCAGTGTCCCACACAGGCCCGCACCAGATCGGTGCGATGACGCACATTTCGCTCAGCGGTAAAACTATCTCAGCACGGCGCGGTAGAACAGCGCAAGGCGCTCCGCCAGCAGGCGATGCGCTTCCGCGCGCTCCGGCTGATCGTTCGGAAACACGAAGCGCTGCATGGCGTCGCCGGAAATCCAGCTGGTCAGGAAAGCGGGTAATTGTTCGAAGGGCAGGTCGGCCCGCAATTGGGCGCGGATGTCGGGGCGGGCGAAGAAGCGTTCGAGCATTTCGCGCGTCATGCGCGGGCCGGCATCGTAGAAGGTGTGGGCCAGTTCCGGATTGTCGCCCGCTTCCGCGATCACCACGCGCTGCATCGCGATCAATTGATCCTCGCAGAGCAGGTCGAAGAACTGGCGCGCGAAATCGTCGACCACTTCGCGAAACGGGCGCAGGTCGTGTTCCATGTCGTGCATGCGGAAGAACACTTCGCGGCGCGACACCATCACCGCTTCGAGCAGGCCGGCCTTGCCGCCGAATTTGACATAGATGGTGCGCACGGCAACACGGGCTGCGCGTGCGATCGCTTCCAGGCTGGTGCGGGTGTAGCCGTTGGTCAAAAACAGGCGCGCGGCGGCGTCGATCAGGTCTTGCGTGCGGGCTTCGACGTCGCTTGCCCTGGGGCGGCCGGCGCCGCGCAGGCAGGGTGCGCTACTTGCTTGCGATGATTTGCTCATGGCGTCACTGTAATGGACCCACTAATGAAATGCAACCGTTTCATTTCTTGACGAACTGGGGCGCTTGCCGAATAATGGCGGAAATCACCTATTCCTTTCCTGGAGTGCTTCATGTCCCAAACCCAGCCCACGATCGAGCAGAAGCCGCTCGGCAATCCGCCACCAGGCCCGGCAGCCCCGGCCGCCGCCGGCAAGACCCCGCCCAACAAGCGCGTGCTCGCCGTGGTCGCGCTGATCGCGATCGCAGCCTGCGTGGCCGGCGGACGCATGTGGTACCGCAGCCATAATTTCGTCGATACCGAGAACGCCTACGTCGCCGGCCACGTGCACCCGGTGTCGGCGCGCATCGCCGGCGTCGTCACGCGCGTGCTGGTGGAAGACAACCAGCATGTGAAAGCGGGCGACGTCATCGCCGAACTCGATCCGGCCGACCAGCACGTGCGCGTCGAACAGATCGAAGCGCAGATCGCCAGCGCCAAACAGCAGGTGGTCCAGGCCGACGCGCAAGTCGAGCAGGTGCGCGCCCAGGCCCAGGCGGCGCAGGCGCAAGTCGGCCAGTCGCAAGCCCTCGCCCTGCGCGCACGCCAGGACGCCGAGCGCTTCGGCCAGCTGTACACGAAGCAGATGAAAGCCGTCTCGAAAGCCGAAGTCGATGCCGCCAACGCCGCGCGCACCGCCGCCGCCGCCGACGTGAATGCGCGCCGCGACACCGCCAGCGCCGCCAAGTCGCAGATCAATGCCGCGTCGTCCGCGCGCGACGTGCTGAAAGCCCAGATCAAGGTGTTGCAGGCGCAACTGAAGGACGCGAAGCAGCAGGTCGCCTACAGCCGCATCCTGGCGCCGGTCGACGGCCGCATCGGCCGCCGCAGCGTCGAAGTGGGCGCGCGGGTACAGCCGGGCCAGCAGCTCGTCGCCGTGGTCGAAGACAAGGTCTGGGTGAATGCCAACTTCAAGGAAACCCAGCTCGCCGGCCTGAAACCGGGCCAGGCGGTGGACCTGCAGATCGACGCGCTGCCGAACGAACACCTGGTCGGCCGCGTCGACAGCTTCTCGCCGGCCTCGGGCAACCAGTTCGCGCTGCTGCCGGCCGATAACGCGACCGGCAACTTCACCAAGATCGTGCAGCGCGTGCCCGTGAAAATCACGCTGGCACCAAACGACGTGCAGCGCCTGACGGGCCGCCTGGTGCCGGGCATGTCGGTGGTTGCCGAGATCGACCTGCGCCAGAAGGGTGAGCCGAAACGCGACGAGCCGGCGCAGTCCGCTTCGGCGCAGCAGGTTAAATAAGAAGGACCGTCCATGACGAGTACGACCAAGGCCGCGCCAGCGGTATTCCCCGGCGCGCCCGCCGCCGGTGCGCGCGTCGATGCGCGTACCTGGATCGCGGTCGCCGCCGGCATGCTCGGCGCCTTCATGGCGGTGCTCGACATCCAGATCACCAATTCGTCGCTGCGCGACATCCTTGGCACGCTTTCGGCAACCCAGGAAGAGGGCTCCTGGATCTCGACCGCCTACCTGTGCGCCGAGATCGTCGTGATCCCGATGACGGCGCTGTTCGCGCGCGCCTTCGGCGTGCGCCGCTACATGATCGGCACGACTTCCCTGTTCCTGGTGTTCTCGACCCTGTGCGGCGCGGCCTGGAACCTGGAAAGCATGATCATTTTCCGCATGCTGCAGGGTTTCACCGGCGGCGCGCTGATCCCGATGGCGATGACGCTCGTGATGACGCGCCTGCCCAGTTCCAAGCGCGCGGTCGGCATGGCCATTTTCGGCCTCACCGCCACGCTGGCCCCGGCGATGGGCCCGACGCTGGGCGGCTACCTGTCCGAGATCTACGGCTGGCCCTCGATCTTCTACATCAACTGGGTGCCGGGCGTGCTGCTCATCGCCGGCATGGTGTATGGCCTGGACCGTGAACCGGCGCAGGTCAAACAGCTGATCAACGCCGACTGGCTCGGCATCGGCCTGATGGCGCTGGGCCTCGGTTGCCTGACCATCTTCCTGGAAGAGGGCAATTCGAAGGACTGGTTCGATTCCGGCTTCATCATCACCTTCGCCGCGCTGGCGCTGACCGGCATCCTCGGCTGGATCGCGACCAGCTTTTCGCGCCAGCAGTCCTTCGTGAACCTGCGCCTCTACGGCCAGCGTAACTTCCTGATCGCCACGGTGCTGTCGGCCGTCACCGGCATGGGCCTGTATGGCTCGTCCTACCTGCTGCCGCTGTACCTGGGGCAAATCGCCGGCTACACGCCGATGCAGATCGGCGAAGTGATCGCCTGGGTCGGCCTGCCGCAGCTGATCGTCATGCCGTTTGCGGCTGCCTTGTCGTCGAAGGTCGACAACCGCATCATGTGCAGTTTCGGCCTGCTGCTGTTCGGCGGCTCCTGCCTGATGAACGCCTTCATGGACGCCACCACCGGCTACGACCAGCTGATGGTGACCCAGATCGTGCGCGCGATCGGCCAGCCTTTCGTGATGCTGACCCTGTCGAATTTCGCCATGAACGGCATCGCCCCGAAAGACATGCCCTCGGCCTCGAGCCTGTTCAACATGACGCGTAACCTGGGCGGCTCGGTCGGCATTGCGATGCTGGCGACCTCGCTCACCAACCGCGAGCATTTTCATTCCGCGCGCCTGGGCGAATCGGTGTCGACCTATGCGGAGCCGACCCAGGAACGCATCGAGCAGATGACGCAGGCTTTTGTCGCCAGCGGCATCGACCCGGCCACGGCCGCCAACCAGGCGCTGGCCGCGCTCGACCGCATCGTGCGGCGCGAAGCCTATGTGATGGCCTATAACGACGGCTTCTTTATCGTCGGCGCGATCCTGGTGGGCTGCATCGCCATGGTCTGGCTCGCCGACAAGGTCAAGTCCCCCGGCGGCGCCGGCGGTGGCGGTCATTGATTAAATAAGAAGAGATGAGAAAAACGATGTTCGATTCCATGTTCGATTCCCTGAGGCGTATGTTTCCGCAGCGCGCGCTGTCCATCGGCGTGGCAGCCGCACTGGCCCTGATGGCCAGCGGCTGCTCCACCATCGGCCCCAATTTCATGGCGCCGAAAGCGGTCGAGACGCCGGCTTACCGTCATGCCGAGCCGGCAGTCGTTGCCGCTCCGGCCGACACCGCGCGCCTGCCGGCCGACTGGTGGACCGTGTTCAACGACGCCACCCTGAGCCGCCTGGAAGAGCGCGCACTGCGCGACAATCCGGGCGCGAAAGCCGCCGCGCAGCGCCTGCTGCAGGCGCAGGCGCAACTAGGCGTGCTGCGCGCCGGCCAGTCGCCGAACCTGTCGGTGAACGCCGGCGTGTCGAATTCGCGCACCTCGGCCGAGACCTCGCAGGCACTCGCGCTGGGCGGGCGTTCGATCGAAGGCAACAACTTCTCGGTCGGCGCCGCGCTGTCCTACGAACTCGATCTGTGGGGCCGCGTGCGCCGTGTGGTCGAAGCGGCCGACGCCCAGGCGCTGGCGGCGCAGGACGACCGCGACGGCGTACTGCTGATGCTCTCGAGCCAGGTGGCGCAGAGCTATTGGCAGCTGCGTGGCCTGGATACCGAGCAGGCCATCCTGGTCAATGCGCTGGCTGCGCGCCGTGAAGCGCAGGAACTGGTGGAAGCGCGTTTCGGCGCCGGCCTGACCAACGAACTCGATGTGGCGCGCGCCCGCGTCGAGCGCGCGAATGCCGAAGCCGACCTGCATGAAGTGCAGCGCCAGCGCAATCTCGTTGAACACGCGCTGGCGGTCCTGGCCGGTACCTCGCCGAGCGAGCCGCTGGTGCCGACCGATGCGAAGACGGCGCTGCCGCTGCCGCCATCGATCCCGGTCGGCCTGCCGGCCAGCCTGCTGGCCCAACGGCCGGACCTGGCGGCGAGCGTCGCCAACCTGCGCGCGGCGAACGCGCAAGTCGGCGTGGCCGAGGGCATGTTCTATCCATCGCTGACGCTGACCGGCAATTTCGGCTACGCCTCGCAATCGCTGCGCGACCTCGCAGGCGGCAGCGCGCGCCAGTTCTCGATCGGGCCGCTGGCCCTGTCGCTGCCGGTGTTCGACGGCGGCCGCAATAAAGCCAACCTGGCGCTGTACCGGGCGCGTTACGAGGAAGCGGTGGCGAACCACGAGAACCGCTTGCTCACCGCACTGCGCGAAGTCGAAGACGCCTTGTCGGACGCGCAGCAGCGCCAGAAGCAGGGCGACATGCAGGCGCAGGCACAGGAAGCCGCCGCGCGTGCCTTGCTGGTGGCGCAGGCGCGCTATGAGCGCGGCATCTCGACCTATCTCGACGTGACCGAGGCCCAGCGCAGTTCGCTGGCCGCGGACCGCGCCGCCGCGCAGATCCGTACCCAGCGCCTGCTGGCATCGGTCGCCGTCGCGCGTGCCCTGGGTGGTGGGTGGATGCAGGCGCCGGCGCTGGCAACCGTGCGTTAAAAAATGTGCACACCTGACGCGGGCTTTGAAACCCGCGTCCGTTGTGCACCGTAGGGTGGGCATGCCCACGCGTTACGTACGCATACCCACCCGACCGCTTATTCCCAATGGCGGCTGCGCGCCTCCACCGTCCCACCCCAATCCGGCGCATACATCCGGTCGCGCACATACCGGTGAAACGTCGAATGCTCCCACTCGACGGCGTTCAGCACGAACCCATGCTTCACCGGATTGAAATGCACGTAATCGACATGCCGTTCGAAATCGGTATCGTCCCTGATCTGGTGCTCCCAGAACCGCCGCTGCCAGATCGACGATTCGCGGTGCTTCTTCGCTGATCGTGTCAGCAAACCCGGATCGTGCAGCGTCTCGCGGCACACATTCGACACGTAACGTTTGATCTCGCCCCAGCGCCTCCCATAATCGAAATCCCGCTCAGGCATGGTCCAGATGCAGTGCATGTGATTCGGCATCAGCACCCAGGCGTCGATCGTGAATGGACGTGATGCGCGGACAGCGGTGATCGATTGGCGGAGGGCGGCACGAAAGCCCGGGTCGCAGAAGATGGGCCGGCGCTCACAGGCGACGACGGTGAAGAAATAGGTGGGACCTGCGCGCAGGCGGCGGTAGCGTGTCATGGTGCGGCATCGTATCCGTGCAACCCGTTTTTCCGGATGCGTCAGCGCAAACGTGTCATGCATGCGATGACGATATTCATCCGAAAGTCC
Organism: Telluria sp. AIW5; assembly: GCF_056680575.1. Classification (NCBI taxonomy): domain Bacteria; kingdom Pseudomonadati; phylum Pseudomonadota; class Betaproteobacteria; order Burkholderiales; family Oxalobacteraceae; genus Telluria; species Telluria sp. AIW5. Next base: position 1,946,413 of record NZ_CM155289.1, read on the forward strand.
GCGTGGGCATGCCCACCCTACGGTGCACTACCGTCGCCGTATTACAATCCCCAGCTTGTTTTCAAAACAATTCAGGGGACCCATGAAACACCTTCTCGCACCACTCGTGCTGGCCATCGCCGCCGGCTCCGCCTGCGCGGCCGACGCGCCCGCACTGAAAGCCCACGCGGCCAGCGCGGCCGAACTGAACGCGATGGCGAACCGCTTCGCACCGGTCGAGCTGCGCGCCGAAACGGCCGGGCTGTCGAAGGGCGACCGCGCGGCCATCGGCAAGCTCATCGAAGCGGCAAAGATCGTCGATACCCTGCAGCTGCGCCAGCGCTGGGCCGGCAATGAAGCGCTGTGGGCGGCGCTGCAGAAGGACAACTCTCCGCTCGGCAAGGCGCGCCAGCATTACTTTTGGCTGAACAAGGGCCCGTGGTCCATCATCGACGGCAACGCTTCCTTCATGCCGCCCGAGTATGCCGGCGTCAAGATCCCGGAACGCAAGCCCGATGGCGCCAATTTTTATCCGGCGGGCGCGACCAAGGAAGCGCTCGAGTCCTGGATGAACGGCTTGCCGGCGAAAGACAAGGAAGCGGCCCAGTGGTTCTTCACCGTGGTCCGCACCGGCCCGGAAGGCAAGTTCCGTACCGTGCCGTATTCCGAGGAATACAAGACGGAACTCACGCAACTGGCGAAACTGCTGCGCGACGCCGCCGCCAGCACCGACAACGCGTCCCTGAAAAAATTCCTGCTGCTGCGCGCCGACGCCTTCCTGTCGAACGATTACCTCGCCTCCGACTTCGCCTGGATGGACCTCGATTCGCCGGTCGACATCACGATCGGACCCTACGAAACCTATAACGACGAACTGTTCGGCTACAAGGCCGCCTTCGAAGCCTATGTCAACGTGCGCGACCCGAAAGAGACGCAGAAGCTGAACTTCTTCGGCAAACACATGCAGGAGCTGGAAGACAACCTGCCGGTGGATAAACAGTACCGCAACCCGAAGGTCGGGGCGATGGCGCCAATGGTCGTCGTGAACCAGGTGTATGGTGCGGGCGACGGCAACATGGGCGTGCAGACTGCCGCCTACAACCTGCCGAACGACGAACGCATCATCCGCGAGCGCGGCTCCAAGCGCGTGATGTTGAAGAACATCCAGGAAGCCAAGTTCGAATCGACCCTGAAGCCGATCACGAAACTGGTACTGCGTCCGCAAGACCAGAAGGACCTCGATTTCGATTCCTTCTTCACCCACATCCTGGCGCACGAGATCACGCACGGCCTGGGACCGCACCACACGAAGCAGGGCGGCAAGGAATCGACCCCGCGCCAGGATTTGAAGGAAGCCTATTCGACGATCGAGGAAGCCAAGGCGGACGTCACCGGCCTGTGGGCCCTGAGCTACATGATGGACAAGGGCCAGCTGAAGGACACGCTGGGGCAGGGCGCCGCAGCTGAACGCAAGCTCTACAACACCTTCCTGGCCTCGTGCTTCCGGACCCTGCACTTCGGGCTGACCGATTCGCACGCGCGCGGCATGGCGATCCAGGTGAACTATCTGCTCGACAAGGGCGCCTTCGTTTCTCACGGCGACGGTACCTTCTCGGTCGATTTCAAGAAGATCAAGCAGGGCGTGATGGACCTGGACCGCGAATTCCTGACGATCGAGGCGCTAGGGGACTACGCGCGCGCCCATGCGCTGATGGCGAAGTATGTCGTCATCCGCCCGGACGTGCAGAAGGCGCTCGACAAGATGAAGGCGGTGCCGAACGATATCCGCCCGGCCTTCGTGACGGCCAAGGCGCTGACCTCGGGCCAGCAGCGATAAGCGCGTTGTCGCCGATTTCGACAATTTACAACATTAGAGTGCGATATCTAAAGAGTATTTGACGAAATCGCATGGAAGCTCTGCTATAGTCACGCTCACTTTCCGTATGGCAATGTTGCCGTACGGCGCGACCGGAGCGTTGTCCGGCTGACCTTGAGCGAGCTTCCATGTTTTCTTCGAAAATGACGATCGGCGCCCGCCTGGCGCTCGGTTTCGGCGCCGTGCTGGCGCTGATGATGGTGTTGACGGCGCTGGCGGTGAGCCGCGTCGGCAACATCGACGCCACCCTGAACCGCATCAATGACGTGAATAACGTCAAGCAACGCCACGCCATCGATTTCCGCGGCAGCGTGCACGACCGCGCGATCGCCCTGCGCGACGTGGTGCTGGCAAACGACAACGCGGCCGCGCAACCCGCCATCGAACAGATCCGCGTGCTGGCCGCCAATTACGAGCGTGCCGCGACCGCGCTCGACGCCCTGTTCGCCCAGCGCACCGATATCCTCCCTGACGAGAAGAGTGCGCTGGCCGCGATCAAGGAAGACGAGCGCAAGGCCCAGCCGCTGATCGCGAAAGTCACCGAACTGCGCCTGGCCGGCGACGGCGACGGCGCGCGCGCCTTGCTGGCGAAAGAGGCCGCCCCGGCCTTCGTGTCCTGGCTGGCCAGCGTGAACCGCCTGATCGACCTCGAAGAGCAGCTGAACAAGGATTCGGCGGCCGAAGCACGTGCGCTGTCGGGCAGTTTCCTGGCCTGGATGGTGGTGCTGTGCGCGATTGCCGTGGCCGCGGGTAGCCTCGGCGCCTGGTTCATCAGCCGCGGCCTGCTGCGCCAGCTCGGCGGTCAGCCGGGCTATGCCGCCGACATCGTACGCAGCATCGCCGCCGGCAACCTCGGCGTGCAGATTGCCACCGCGCCGGGCGACCGCTCGAGCCTGCTGTTCGCGATGCAGGGCATGCGCGACAGCCTGGTCTCGATCGTCGGGCAAGTGCGCAACGGCACGCTGACGATTGCCAACGCCTCGACCGAGATCGCTGCCGGCAACCAGGACCTGTCGAACCGCACCGACAACCAGACCCGCACCCTGAAGGACACGGCCGCTTCGATGGAAGAACTGACTGGCACCGTGCGCCAGAACGCGGACAATGCGCGCCAGGCCAACGCGCTGGCCGAATCGGCCTCAAGCGTGGCGGTGAAGGGCGGTGCGGTGGTTGCGCAGGTGGTCGAGACCATGGCTTCGATCAATGCCTCGTCAAAACAGATCGTCGACATCATCGGCGTCATCGACGGCATCGCTTTCCAGACCAACATCCTGGCGCTGAACGCCGCGGTGGAGGCGGCGCGTGCCGGAGAGCAAGGGCGCGGCTTTGCCGTCGTCGCGACTGAGGTGCGCAACCTGGCCCAGCGTTCGGCCGCCGCCGCGCGCGAAATCAAGACCCTGATCGGCAGCTCGGTCGAGCGCGTCGATGCCGGCGCCCGCCTCGTCGACGAGGCCGGCAGTACGATGGACGAGATCGTCAGCAGCGTGAAACGCGTGACCGACATCATGGCCGAGATCAGTTCGGCCAGCGCCGAGCAGAGCGCCGGCATCGAGCAGGTCAACGAAGCCATCGGCCGCATGGACGAGGCGACGCGCCAGAACGCCACCCTGGTCGAGCAGGCCAGCGCCGCTGCCGCTTCGCTGAACGACGAGGCCGCGACGCTAGCCGAGGTCGTGAGTGTCTTCAAAATGGAACAGCATGCCGCCCGGAGTGTTGTTTCCGTGTCGCAAAGACCGGGTCTGGCGTTATCGGTTTGAACAGGGACAAAAATATTTCTGCGTGGGAAGATATTCTGGGTTCTAGAATTGCCTTGAGGCATTTCTTCGAACCCGGATGTATCCCATGTTCAAATCTCTGTTTTCCCTCGCACTCCTCGCCGGCGCGAGCGCCCAGGCCGCCGAACTGACCGCGCTCGAAGAGCGCTGGCTGCAGTCGGCGGCCCCGGTCCTCGTCTATTCGCAAGCCCTGAAACTGCCGATCGACATCATCGTCCAGCCCCAGGCGGGCGCCACGGACGTGCCGCTGGCGATGGGCTACGACCGCGGGCGCTGCAAGATGGTCCTGTCGCTGCGCGGCAATCCCCAGGCCGAGGCCGTCTTCGCGGGCGTGCCTGAGGACAAGCAGGGCGAGCTGATCGAGGCGATGGCGGCGCATGAGATCGCCCATTGCTGGCGTCATGCGAACGGCGCCTGGAATGCCTTGCCGGCCGGCTTCGTCGAAGTCGGCGAAGAAACGGCAAGCGACGGTTCGCTCCTGGCCATTGCGCGCGCCCTGCGCGAATCGCGCCGCGAGGAAGCCTATGCCGACCTGGCGGCGCTGGCCTGGACCCGCCACAGCCATCCCGAGGCTTACGGCCGCGTGCACGGCTGGCTCGCGTCGGTGCGTGCCGGGCAGACGCCGCGCGGCGGGCACGATACCCGCGCATGGGTCGCGCTGGCCCGCGACGGCGGGCGTTTCGGCAGTGCCGATGCCCCGTTCGAGGATGCGGCCCCGCTCTGGCGCGAAGGTTTGCTGCATGACTGAGATCATCCCGCCCCAGGGCGTTTTATGGTTTTTTCGGCAAGTGTTCGTTGTCGCACAGATGTTGTGAGGTAGGCGGCGTTTAATGGCGCTATCACAACAACCCACACAAGGGACACCGCCATGAAAACGTTGCTCGCTACTTTGCTGGCTACCGCAGCCGGCGCCACTTTCGCCGCCGCACCGACTGCCGCCCTGAACCACGACCCAGCGACCTACCGCAACGTGACCCAGAAGGCCGCTTCCGAATACAAGACCGCCACCGCCAAATGCGATGCCAAAAAGGGCAACGACAAGGATGTCTGCATGGCCGAGGCGAAAGCCGCGCGTACCCGCACCGAGTCGAACGCGGTCGCCAAGTACAACAATTCCGAGCAGGGCCGCGCCAGCGCCCGCAGCAAGGTCGCCGAAGCCGATTATGAAGTGGCCAAGGTCAAGTGCGACGCCAAGAGCGGCGCCGACAAGGACAGCTGCCTGGACAACGCCAAGTCGGTGCGCACCGCCGCGCTGGCCGACGCCAAGGCAGGCCGCGACGGTTCGACCGGCGCCAGCGGCAGCGCCGGCCTGATCGCCAGCACCGACACCAAGGATCCCGTGAAAGCCGCCGCCGTCGCCAAGTGCGAACAGGCCGCCGGCAGCAACAACACCGGTTGCCTGGTCGACAGCAAGGGCAATGTGACGACGATGGCCGGCCGCGCCGAGAACGCCACCGAACACGCCGCCGACAAGACCAGGGATGCCGCCGCCACCGCCGTCGACAAGACCAAGGCCGTCGCCTCGACTGTTGCCGAGAAGACCAGGGAAGTCGCATCGACCGTGGTCGACAAGACCAGGGCGGTGGCCTCGACTGTCGCCCAGAAGACCGAGAACACGGCCGAGAACGTCGGCGACAAGACCCGCCAGGCTGCTTCCAACGCCAGGGAAAACACGAAGGACGCCGCAGCGACCACCGCCGCGAAGACCGACAACGCCACCGACCGCGTCGCCGACAAGACCCGCGACGCCGGCCGCACCACCGCCGTTGCCGCCTCGGACACGGCCCTGACCACCAAGGTGAAAGCCAACCTGCTGGCGCAGCCGGAACTGAAATCGCTGGGCATCCACGTCGAAACCGAGAAGGGCACCGTCATGCTGAGCGGCTTCGTCGAATCGAAGGCCGAGGCCGACAAGGCAATCAAGGCCGCCAAGGAAACCGAAGGCGTGACCAGCGTAAAGAGCGCAATCAAGGTCAAGTAATCGCGCAGCAATTGGCGCTCGCTACGCGCGCAGTCATCATCGATGGCTGCGCGCGTTGTCGTATGCATGCCGCATTCCTGCCGCCGGCGGCGGCCTGGCATCGTGCAAACGCCTGCCCAGGTGAGCGGGCGGTTATAATTTTCGGGTGAATAAACTCGAAGCCTTTGGATACATCGTTGCGCAAGCCTCGCGCGGTGATATCACTTTCCCTACCAGCGTCAATGCCGTACTGCGCCTGCAGCAGGCGCTCGACGATCCCGATTGCCCGCTCGACGAGGCGATCCGGCTCGTGCTGGCCGAGCCGCAACTGGCCGCGCGCACCGTCGCGCTGGCCAATTCGGCGGCCTTCAGCGGCGGCGGGCCTCCCGTGACGAATGTGCGCGCCGCCGTCACCCGCATGGGCTACCGTCGCCTGCAGGCGCTCGTCGCCAGCCTGGTGGTGCGCCAGTTCGGCAGCCGCATCAAGGACCCCGGCCTGCGCGCCAAGGCTGAACAGCTGTGGGAACACACCACCCACGTGGCCGCGCTTGCCTGGTCACTGGCGCGCCGCGTCACCGGGGTCAATCCGGATACGGCCCTGTTCGCCGGCATCATCCACGAGGTCGGCGGCTTTTATCTGCTGTCGCGCGCCGACGAATTTCCCGGGTTGCTGGACGACGACCCGGAGAAATGGGGCGAGCTGTGCGAGGACGTGGTCAGCCTCGAAGTCCTGAAAAAGCTCGCGGTGCCGGTGCCGGTGGCCGAAGCCATCGGCGCGCTGCGCCGCGCCTGGATCAACATGCCGCCCTCGACCCTGCTCGACACGCTGCTGCTGGCCAACCAGTATGCGCCAATCGCTTCTCCGCTGGGCGCGGCGCTGCCCGCCTTGCCCGAGCATGGCGACAGCGCGATCGATTTCGTCATCGACGAAGACCTGCTCGAGACGATCCGCGTCGAGGCGCTGGACACCTGCAAGGCGATGGGCGGGCCACTGCTGGTCTGATGCGCGGCCGCGCCTTTGACCGCAGGGCGCATCCAGGTCAAGCACAGGCCGGGAACCAAGGACGAAGCCAGCTGTTCTAACCGTAGATAGACAGTTCTGCGGGAGCGGACGTGAAATCCTGGCTGGCGAACCCATCGTCGAAGATCGCGCAGTTGCTGAGCCTGCTGCGCCTGCCGCGGTGCCTGCCGTTGTGCGTGCTATTGCTGCTGGTCGCGCCGGCAGCCTGCGCGCAGCCGCGCCCGGCCGTCCCAGGCGCAAGCGTGCTCACCGTCGACGGGCCGATCGGCCCGGCCTATGCCGACTACATCGAACGCGGCATCGCCCAGGCCGCGGCGCGCGGGCAACGGCTGGTCGTGCTGCAGATCGATACGCCGGGCGGCCTCGACACCGCCATGCGCCTCATCGTGCGCGCCATCCTGGCAGCGCCTGTTCCCGTTGCCTGCTTCGTCGCCCCGAGCGGGGCCCGCGCCGCCAGTGCCGGCACCTATATCCTGTATGCCTGCCACCTGGCGGCCATGGCGCCCGGCACCAATGTCGGGGCATCCACACCGGTGCAGATCGGCGCCGGTCCCGAGCCGCCAGGCGCGGGGGCACCAAGCCCCGGTGCGCCGGGCGGCACCCCCAAGCCGGCCCAGCCCTCGACCATGGAAAGCAAGGTCGTCAACGATGCCGCCGCCTACCTGCGCGGCCTGGCGCAACTGCGGGGACGCAATGCGGTCTGGGCCGAGGCCTCGGTGCGCCAGTCGCTCAGCCTGTCGGCCGAGGATGCGCTCGCGGCCAAGGTGGTCGACATCGTCGCGCGCGATGTGCCCGGTTTGCTGGCGCAGGCGAACGGACGCATGGTAAGCGTGCGCGGCCAGCCCTGGCGCGTCGACACGGCGGGGATGGCGGTCCTCGATGCGCCGCCGGACTGGCGCACGCGCCTGCTGGCGGTGATCACCAACCCGAGCATCGCGCTGATCCTGCTGTCGGTCGGCGCCTATGGCCTGCTGTTCGAGTTCATGAGTCCGGGCGCGGTGCTGCCGGGCGTGGCCGGGGCGATCTGCCTGCTGCTCGGCCTGTACGGCTTGCAGCTACTGCCGATCAATTATTCGGGGCTGGCGCTGATCTTTTTCGGGCTCGCCTGCATGCTGGCCGAGGCCTTCCTGCCCAGCTTCGGCGTGATCGGCTTCGGCGGCGTCATTGCCTTCGTGATCGGAGCCTTGCTGCTGCTCGACAGCGAAGCGCCGGGCTTCGGCCTGCCGCTGGGCCTGGTTGGGGGCATCGGCGTCGTGGCTGCGCTACTGGTGGCTGCCACGGCCCGGGTCGCACTGCGCACACGGCGGCGGCCGCGTCCGGGCGCACTTGGCGGGCTCGAGGGCAGCATCGGCGAAATGCTGGGCGATTCAGTGCGCGAGGGCTGGGCGAATGTCGGCGGCGAGACCTGGCAGGTGACGGCCGACGCGCCCCTGACACGCGGCGAGCGGGTGCGCGTGCTGGGACGGCGCGGACGCGTGCTGCTGGTCGCCCCGCTGGCGCAGTCGCCACAGCCGGCGCCACATCCGGCACCCTTGGGACGCAACCCGCCGCCGCCCGGCAATGGCAAGGACGCGCCCGCGAATGGACACTAGGAGACCATCATGCTGTTCAACCTGAGTTTCGGTTTTTCCCTGCTGATCGTGGTGGTGCTGGTCCTGTTCGCGATGTCGGTGCGCGTCCTGCGCGAATACGAACGCGGCGTCGTGTTCCAGCTGGGGCGTTTCTGGGCGGTCAAGGGGCCGGGCCTGATCCTGCTGATCCCGGTGCTGCAGCAGATGGTGCGGGTCGACCTGCGCACCGTCGTCCACGACGTACCGAAGCAGGACGTCATTTCGCGCGACAACGTGTCGGTGAAGGTGAATGCCGTGCTGTACTTCCGGGTGGTCGATCCGGAGCGCGCCATCATCCAGGTGGCCAATTTCCTGGAGGCGACCAGCCAGCTCGCCCAGACCACCTTGCGCTCGGTGCTCGGCAAGCACGAGCTCGACGACATGCTGGCCGAGCGCGAGCGCCTGAACATCGACATCCAGAAGGTGCTCGACGCCCAGACCGACGCCTGGGGCATCAAGGTCGCGAATGTCGAAATCAAGCACGTCGACCTCGACGAATCGATGATACGCGCCATCGCCCGCCAGGCCGAGGCCGAGCGCGAGCGGCGCGCCAAGGTCATCCACGCCGAAGGCGAGTTGCAGGCCTCCGAAAAGCTGATGCAGGCCGCTGCCGTGCTGGCCCGCCAGCAGGGCGCGATGCAGCTGCGCTACCTGCAGACCTTGTCGACGCTGGCCAGCGACAAGACGACGACCATCGTCTTCCCGCTGCCGATCGAGATGCTGACTACCCTGATGAAGGGAGGAGACCGCTAGCGTTCCGGGGGTTACAGGAGCTCGCCGTTAGCGGTGACCGTAGGGGGGCATGCCCACGCGGATCGAAGCTGCCACGATCATCTCACGCCTCAGCGCCACGTTCCCTCGCACTGTGGACCTGAACGCCTACTCGCGCTGCAACTCCAACCGCGGCGACGCCGACCCCATCCCCAGCATCCCCGCCGCCAGGATCACGCCCGTGAACGCAAGCCAGGCCGCCACCCATTGCGGCGCCGCGTAGGAATAGCCAAGCGTCAGCGGAATTCCCCCAAGAAAGGCCCCAGTCGCATTCCCGACATTGAACCCCGCCTGCCCAAGCGACGAACCCAGCATTTCCGCCTCCCGCGAATGATCGATCAGCAGCATCTGGATCGGCGGCCCCATCGCCAGCGCATTCGCGCCGGTAAGAAAGGCCAGCACCAGCATGGCCGGCTGCGAGGTGGCGAGCAAACCATTGAGCAACAGCAGGAGCGTCATCGTACCCAACAGGATCACAATCGCGCGGATCGGTGCGAAGCGGTCGGCCAGCTTGCCGCCCGCGGTCACGCCCACGGTCATGCCGACACCGACGACCGTCATGATCATCGGGATCTGGCCAGGTGCGAAGCGCGACAGGTCGGTCAGCAGTGGCGCGATATAACTGAACCAGGCGAAGAAGCCGCCGGTGCCGATCGAGGTGATCGCCAGCGCCATCCAGAGGCCTGGTTTGCGGAAGATCCTGAGGTCTTTCCTGAACCCGGCACTCGGGCGCGCTTCGAAGAAGGGCACGCACTGGCGCAAAGCGAGGGCCGTCAGCAAGCCGATCGCGGCGACGATCAGGAACACCAGGCGCCAGCTCATGTTGTGGCCGAGCCAGGTGCCCAGCGGCACGCCGACCACGTTGGCCAGCGTCAGGCCGGTGAACATGGTCGCCATCGCGGCGGCCACCTTGCCCTCGTCGGCCAGGCGGCTGGCGACGACGGCGCCGACACCGAAGAAGGCGCCGTGCGGCAAGCCGGCGAAGAAGCGCGACACCAGCATCAAGGGAAAGTTCGGCGCCAGCGCGGACAGGGCATTGAACGCCGCAAACATCAGCATGAAGCAGATCAGCACGGTGCGCGGCGGGCGCTTGGCCAGCAGGCTGACGAGGGTCGGCGCACCGACCACGACGCCGAGGGCGTAGGCAGTGATCAAGTAGCCGGCCTGGGGAATCGTGATGTCGAGGCCGGTAGCGATATCGGGGAGGATGCCCATCATGACGAATTCGGTCATACCAATGCCGAAGCCGCCAAGGGCCAGCGGAAGCAGGCTTTTCTTGATCAAAATAGGGAGTCTTTGCAGGGTTGCAGTGTCATGGCAGTCGGGCGCCATGCCGGGCCGAGTGGAACCGATCACTATAGCCCGCCTTGCGCCGCCAGTCCTCTTTCGGCTTGTGATGTCAGGTATTCGGGCCCCTGATAGCGCGGGCTATGCAGACGGCGCCGCGCCACCCGGGCAGCAGCGCGCAGGCAGCGCCGAACACGTGCGCCTGCCAGGCCACGACGACGCCGCCAGGCAGGCCCGCCACACTCGATCCCGCGCCAAGGGCTTGCGCGGCCGTGGACACGGCGCAAGCGAGGCCGCCGGCCAGCAGCGCGGGGCGCCAGCACCCGGCGCCAGGCCAGACGGCGATGCCCGCCGCCAGCGCGACGCTAGCCGCAAGGGCCGAGGCGCCGCGGTAGGCGATGAGATCGGGTACGGCCAACAAGGCCAGCGAGATCAAAGGCGATACCAGCAGCAACTGACGCAGCAGGCGAACGCTACCGATCTCGCGTTCGAGCAGCGACGCGCCGGCGTACAGCACGATCGCGTCGAACAGGGTGTGTTGCAGTCCGAAATGCACCAGGTGCCCGGTCCACAAGCGCCACCACTGGCCCGCCGCGATCGCCTCGCGCTGCCAGTCCAATAAGGTGGAGGTCGATTCCGGCAAAAATGCCAGCAGCAGGCAGGCAAGCGCCAGGCCTGCCGCAGCCCAGGGACGTTCAGGCACGCCGGCACGCACGGCCGATGACCAGCAGGGCGAGGGCGCCGAGCGCGGCCAGCCAGCCGGCGCTGCCGCCGCCCTTGTAACCGGCCTTGTTCGCAACCCGGAATTGCGGATCGGATTTTACGCGTTCGCGGAAATTACCCAGCTCGCCCTGCAAATGCGGAATCAGTTGGTCGACGGCTTGCGCATAGCCTTGCGACTCGGCCGCGCGCGCCTGTTCGGTGAGATTGGCCCAGGTCGAAGAGCCCTTGACCTGGCTGGTGCCCGGCGCGCGGAACAGCAGCTTGCGGCTTTTGACGTCGAACACGGCGGCGTCGAGCAGGGTCTGCACGTCGTACCGGTCGCCCTGGATGACATAGGCGCCCACAATGGTCCAGTACAGGACGGCCGCCGCATTCGTATCGTTGAAGCGGATCTGGTCGTACGAGAGCAGGGCCACGACTTCGACGTCGAACATGCGCGCGACCTGGTCCAGGTTGTCGAAGCCGCCGCCGGGCCGCAGGTAGGACGAGGGAATCAGGTCGATCTTGCCGATATAGGGCTGCGACGAAAACGCGGCCTTGACGCGTTCGAGCAACTGCAGCCGTTCCGCTTCCGACGGCCCCGTGTTGCGGTTCGTTCCCGGCACGAAGGCGATGCCGACGCGCACGGGCGGGCGCAACTCGGTGACGGCCGGCGTCAGCGCCGGCGCGGACGTCGCCTTCGGATACAGGAAGTCGACCAGGCTGCCGGCATGGCGCGCGCTACGCAAGTTGACCGAGCCGCAGCCGCCGATGGCGCCGGCCAGCAAGATAAGGAGGAGAGTCCGAAAGGATCGCATGGGCCACCTGTGTCGTTAATAAGTGGAACGCATGGTGTCACGGAGCCTGATCCGCCTGAAGCAGCGCCGCCGAAGTAGCGTTTAACGCGCCTTGCGGTATTGCCGGACGGACTTTTCAGGTGTCATCATCGCTGAGCCAGTTGATGCGGCCGTGGCCCGCCTCATTCAGGCGCGCGACCAGCGCGGCCGCGTCGGCCTCGGCCAGGCTGAAGGCAAAGACGACGGCCTCGCCATGGCTGACATCGAGGAGCGTGGCACTGGCGGCATCGAGTTCGCGCCGGATCATGCCTTCCTGCGCATACGGCGCCGAGCAGCGCAGCAGCGTGTGGCGCACGATCGCCACTTTCTCGGCGTGCAGCAGCGCCTGCGCGACGCTGTCGGTATAGGCCCGCACCAGCCCGCCGGCGCCGAGTTTGATGCCGCCGAAATAGCGCACGACGGTGGCCAGCACGCCTTCCAGGTCCTGGTGGCGCAGCACGTCGAGCATCGGGCGTCCTGCCGTGCCGCTCGGTTCGCCGTCATCGACCGCCGCGGACTGGCCGCCGGCCAGCAAGGCCCAGCACACGTGCGCCGCTTGCGGGTGTTGCGCACGCAGGCGCGCGACCACCGCCTGCGCGCTGGCGCGGTCCGTCATCGGCTGCACGCAGGCGATGAAACGGCTCTTCTTGATGAGCAGTTCGTGGTGGGCGGGGGCGGTGAGGGTCTGGGGCATGGGCGCTGCAGGAAGCGGAAACTGAAGCGGAAACAAAAACGCCAACCGTGAAGGTTGGCGTTTTCGCTGAATCTTTGGTAGGCCGTGCGGGATTCGAACCTGCGACCAACGGATTAAAAGTCCGCTGCTCTACCAGCTGAGCTAACGACCCGAAGAAGGCAAGATTATAGCCGGACTCTTGCGAATGTCCAAGAACTTCCTGCGGCCGCGTATAAAAGCCAGCGCCAGCGCTTCAGGTTTCGACGTGCTCGTCTTCCTCCTGCGCCTCGCGCATCGCCGCCGGCTCGAGCTTCTCGGCGTCGACGTTCATCTTGATGAAGGCGCCCCAGCTAAGCAGGAGCACGCCCGTCGCCACGCCGATCGACGCGACATGGGGCAGCAATTCGGGCTTGGCGTGCATGAACTGGAAGACGCCGACCAGGCATTCGACACCGAGCGAGGTGACGACCACGATCATGAAGCGCGACAGGAAACGCCGCACGCGGGTCGGCGCGCTGACGTGCACCGCCCGTTGCACTTCCTCCTCCAGCACGGTCTGGCCGAGTTCCAGCGCCGCGATCGCAATCGTCAGCAAGCCGATGCATTCGAGGATCAGCTGGAAGCGGTCCTGCACCCCCTGTTCGCCGCCTGGCTGCAGCGCGGACCAGATTTCGACCCCGGCCAGCACGATCAGTGCGAAGCCGCAAATGAAAAACAGCACCGCCACGAAGATGTAGCCGAAGGAACTGAGGCGTTGCAAAAATTTCACGGGAAGACCTCGCAGGGGAAAGTGTGAAAACTTTAGCATCATTCGAAAATCACTCGTGTTCGGCAGGACGAGCGCGGCCGTATCGCAAGTGTTGCCAAATCATCTTGCTTCCGGAGCGTCATGATGCGGCGCAAAGGTGCTGATGGCCGGTCCTTGTATCGTGGCAACGTCTTCCCAGATTGAACTACCTGTGCGGTCGTTCGCCGTCATTGCCCATGCATGAGGAGTGTGTTAATCCATGACTACCGCGCTGGTACGACAGGTCACCGCTGCGTTGGCGGAGTTTGCAAGTCGCAGCAGGTTGTACGAACTGTCGATCGGCGATCGGGCGGCCGGCGCGGGCAGCATGCTGGTCGAAGCCTTCGCAGCCGTCGATGCGTTGCAGGAAATCGGCTGGCGCGACCTCATCGTCCTGTCGACCAGTGCCCATCTCGATTCGGCCTCCTTGCTGGGACAGCCGGCGGCGCTCGCCATCAGCCTGGCCGACGGCACCCGCGACCGCTTCGCCGGCGAGATCGTTGAAGCGGCGATGCTCGGCAGCGACGGTGGCCTGGCGCGCTACCGGCTGCGCATTGTCCCGTGGCTCTGGCGTCTGGGACAGGTGCGCAACAGCAGGGTGTGGCAAGACAAGAGCGTCATCGACATTGTCGATGAGGTCTTCAAGGCATATTTGCCGCTGGCGCGCTGGCGCTGGAGCGACGACGCGAGACCGTTCATGGCCCAGGCCATGCCGCGCAGCTACTGTTGCCAGTACCGTGAAACCGATCTCGACTTCGTCCTGCGCTTGCTGACCGAAGAGGGACTCGGCTGGCGCTGCGAGCAGGATGCGGACGGGGCGAGCCTCGTCCTGTTTGCCGACAGCACCCGGCCGAGCGCGGTGGGCGAGCACGGCCGGCCGGTGCGCTACCACGGTGCCCGTTCGGTCGAGTCCAGCGATACGGTGCAGGCCCTGGTCGCCCGGCGCCGCCTGCACGCATCGCTCACGACCGTCCTCAGCCAGAACTACAAGGCAAAGCAGGCGGTCGCCGCCAGCTCTCCCACCCGCAAACGGCAGGGAAGCAAGCTCCCCGTTCTCGAGTCCTACGATGTGCCCGGCCAGTACGCTTACGCCACCCGCGAGCAGGCACGCCGCCACGCCGACTTGCAGATGGAAGTGCAGGAGGCGAGCGCCGCCATGTGGCACGGCCGTTCGACACTGCGCAGCATGCGTGCAGGCACCCGCCTGGCGATCACCGGCATGCCGCTCGCACAGTGTCCCAAAGCAGCATTCACCGTGCTGCGCGTCGCCAGCGTGGGCGTCAACAACATGCCGCCGCCGGCGCAGCACGCGCTCGCCGAACTGTTCGGGCCAATCCCGGAACTGCTCGAAGAAATGGCGAACCAGCATGTTCCGGACGACTTCGCACTCGCCATCGCGCAAGCCCGGGAGACCGGCTACGCCAACTGCTTCGATGCAATCCCGGCTGAGGTACCCTGGCGCCCGGCGCCGGCAAGCGGCGACAGCCGGCAGCGCGCGCGGCCGACGGCGCACGGCAGCCAAAGCGCCATCGTGATCGGTGCCGACGGCAAGGACGAACCGAATGGTGCCGACGAGCTCTACTGCGATCGTCTGGGACGGGTACGCATCCGCTTTCACTGGCAGGAGGGTGGCCAGGCGAGCTGCTGGGTGCGCGTCGCCCAACGCTCGGCCGGCGGCGGCATGGGTTGCCAGTTCCTGCCTCGCATCGGCCAGGAAGTGCTGGTGCAATTTCTTGAAAACGATATTGATCGCCCGATCATCGTCGGCGCCCTGTACAACGGCCAGGGAGAAGGCGGCATCCCGCCGACGCCGGGCGGCGTCAGGGTGGCCGCGCCGAAGACGCCTTTTGATCGCGCCCACGACCACGCAGCTTCCGCCCAGGGCAACATCGCCGGCGGCAACAGCCCCGTCTGGCACGGCGCCTCCGGCGACAGCGCCGGCCACCGCAACGGCGCCGCCCAGTGGGGCATCCGCAGCAAAGAGTTCGGCGGTTCCGGCTACAGCCAGTTGCTGTTCGACGACACGGACGCACAAGGCCGCGTCCAGCTGAAATGCACGCATGCCGCAACCGAACTGAACCTGGGCCACCTGATCCACGCTGCCGACAACTACCGCGGCAGTTTCCGCGGTACCGGCGCCGAACTGCGCACCGATGCCTACGGCGCGGTGCGAGCGGGCGCCGGCTTGCTGATTACCAGCTACAAGGTCAACCACAGCGCCACGGCACGCGATGCTGTCGCCGAGGTCGCGGGTGCGGTGGCGATGTTGACGCAGGCCGTGAAGCTGGCGGACGCCTTCAACTCAGCCGCGCACACGCACCAGACGGTGGCGCTTTCCAGTCACCTCGGCGTCAGCAAAGCCGACAACAGCGTGCTCGACGACAAGTCTGCTCCGCTGAAGGCGATGCTCACGAGCGCCTCGGGCATGGTCGGCAAAGACAGCCTCGACGCTGCCCGCTCCGATGCCGCGGCGAAAAACACGAGCGCCGGCGACGGCAAGCTTCCACATTTCACCGATCCGCTGATCGCCATCGCTGCGCAAGACGGATTTAGCGCGAATGCCGGGCAAAGCCTGCAGCTGGCGAACGGTGAAACGGTGACCGTGATGAGCGGGCAGGACACGCAGTTCGTCACCGGCGGGCAGATGCGGGTTCATTCCGGGCAGGCAATCGGCGTGCTGGGCGGGGCGGTAAAGGCCGGGGAGGGCGGTATCGGGCTGCAGCTGATCACGGCGAAGGACGCCATCGATATCCAGGCGCAGGCGGACGAACTGAAAGTGCAGGCGCGCGACGAAATCAACGTCATCAGCGCGAATGCGCATATCGACTGGGCGGCGGCGAAAAGGATCAGTTTATCGACGGCGGGCGGGGCGAATATCACGATCGAGGGCGGGAATATTACGGTGCAGTGTCCGGGGAAAATCAAGGTGCATGCGGGGAAGAAGAGTTTTACGGGGCCGGCGAAGCTCGGCTACGACCTTCCCGCAATGCCGAGCAGTATCTGCATCGCCTGCCTGAAGAAATCGCTCGAAGCCGGGCCAGCGTTCACGATGGTGGAATGACATGCTAATCAACGCCTTCGAAGAGAACTTTTTCGACAAGCTGGATATGCAAGCCGCGAAGCTCGTCGCGCCAAATAATCTCTATTTGCTGATCGACGGCGCGTTCGTCCCCGGACTGCATAAGACGCTCGCGAGCGACAGCAAATCATTGCTCTTCGCTTCCCTTCCGGGTTGTAACGCCGAAACGGCGGATTCGTCGCCGTTTCTGACGCCTTACGTCCCTCAGGACAAGCGGATGCGTTCGTTATTACGGCGCTGCAGTCGCTGGCCCATGCTGAGCCTAATCCAAACACCCGAATCCCTCGCCCAGCTTTCCGCGCGTTTGTCGGCATGGTGCGTAATCGAAGCAGACGGCATGCGCTTCAATTTTCGCTTCGCAGATACGCGGCGCCTACCGGCGATCATGCAGACGCTTAGTCCTGAGCAACGTGCTCAATTCACGGGGCCAGCCACAGGTTGGTCATATGTGGCACGCGATGGAAGTCGGAATCAGCTTGAAGTCGCTGGCTTCGATGCGGTGCCGGCTAACAATCCTGTATTGGACGATCCGCAATTTGGGGCACTGGTCGATGATAGCCGTGCGGACGAGGTCCTGGTACGGCTCGGTGATCGCGGCTACGAGGTCGGCAAGCATCCTTCGGTAAGTCATGCGCGAGTGACTGACGCGCTTCGTATCGGTGTCTCAGACGCGTTGACCAACGATGATGTTCTTGACTGGTGTGCCTGGTTCTGGCGGCACGCCGAGGCACACCATGACGCTTCCGCACCGGCGGCGTTCCAGATATGGAAAAACAGTTCTATCAGGGAGAGCCAAACATGATTCGATCGCTTTTGGTGCCGGTATTCGTGCTCTGTGCATCTCTGTTGTCTGGCTGTGAAGAGTCCACGGTCAACGTCAACCTGCATGGGGTGAACTACACCGTCGACCCGTTCACCTATATGGTAATGGACCCAGTGAAGCCTGATCAGATCAGCGGTGGCGAGCTCATCGATTCCTTTGCGGCTGGCGGTACAACTTGCTGCGCGACCCTTCCGCGCGAATGGCGGCCTGGAATCAAAATCACGGTCCGTACAACGCATTGGCTGAAGGCGCGGCCTGATGGCAGCCTGCCCGAGATCAAGCAGGTGCATATCGTCGAGGTGCCGAAGTACGTCGGCGGCAAGCCCGGTGAGCTCTGGGTTTTACGCAATGCAGATGGGAGCATCAGCGTCGTTTCAAGCGATCTGCAGCCGGATCATGCGCAATGGCCTGGGAAGGTAAAAGGGTGGCCAATACCGTCGCTTGAATATCAACTCGAAAGATGGGAGATATATCGAAAGCATGAGGAGATATTCGTTCGACTTTACGTTTCTCTTCTGGATGATTTAGGAGAAGATCCTAAAAAACATGGGGAATTTTTATGGAGTGAAACAAAAAAAAGCAATCCATCTGACTTGGCTGGTTTTTCAGGTCCACATGACCCAAAATATCTCGCTTCCTTGCGGAAAGAGTACGACGAGGGGCTTGATAATAGCCTTAAATTACTAAAGAACGTCATGGATGAAAAGCCATGAGCGCCACGTTATCGCAGCCGGTGGGAGCGGAATTTATCAACCCCAGCGATTTTGAGAGTTTTTTCGGTAGCTCGCAAAAGAAGAAAATCGACAAGGAATTTGATTCGCGTGAGCAGCCAATATTTGGTATGCCTGGGAAGTCGTGCGAAACTAATCTCTTCTTTGGGTTCTTTTTTGACGGCACAAAAAATAATTACATTAAAGCGGACGCTGCCAAAAATCACTCGAACGTCGCCCGTCTGTACGATTGCTACCCGGGCTTGAGCGTTCCTGGTGTACTGCCGAAATCGACTGACTGGCAGTACAAGCCTGAGCGATACACGCACTTTTTCAAGGTGTACGTGCCTGGAGTCGCCTCCCCATTCAGCCAGGTCGGTGATACGGGAGAAGGCACCCAATACACGGCGGGCGCGGCTTCAGGCGGACTAGGGGAGCGTCGGATCATCTGGGCTCTCATACAAGCTGTCAATAATATCCACCGATATTTCCTGAAAACCCCACTGGTCGAGCAAGCCGAAGTCGATCTGCTGGTCCGGCGCATTGTGCTCAATAAGTTCGCTCGCGCCATGATGACAAATCCTGGGGATGCTTACGGCCTCGCCGCCAATAATCAGGTGAATACGCGCGCGCGACAAGCATTCAGGAGTATTTTATTGCGGCTCAAGACCGCTATTGCACAACACCATCCAGATCCGAAGACGGGCAAACCGGCCAAGATCAATCCTGCCATCGTCAGAACGATTTATGTTTCAACGTTTGGCTTTTCACGGGGAGCGACAGAGGCTCGTGCCTTTGTAAACTGGCTACAAACGCTATGCAAACTGGACGCTCAGGTTCATGAGACGAAGGCGGAGTTTTCGCTGGGCGGTTTCAACGTCGTGTTCGATTTTCTTGGCGTGTTCGATACCGTCGCCTCGGTCGGCGCCGGTAACACCTTGGGGAACAGTTTTGCAGGAAGGCTCTTTGACGGTCATGGAGCCTGGGCCGATACTGAGGACAGCTTACGAATTCCGCCAGGTCTCAAATGCCTGCATCTGGTCGCTGCACATGATCTACGACGCAGCTTTCCGGTCGACTCGATTTCCGTCAGAGGAAACCTGCCGGCAGGCTGTGAAGAAGTGGTGGTGCCCGGCGTCCATTCTGATATCGGATGTGGCTACAGTCCAGGCGAACAAGGAAAGGGAGCGGATCCGAATGGTGACGACATGCTGTCTCGTATTCCATTATTGATGATGTACAAGGCTGCGCGTATGAACGGCGTTCCACTGAAGCTTGAGACAGCGAGTTCGATCGCAAAATCCAGATTCGCGGTCAAGCCTGCCACCATCGAATCTTTCAATGCTTACATCGCGACGTGCAAAGAAATCCAGGGGCGAATCCATCGGATCATGCGCGAACAAGCGCGCAAGCAAATCGAGTGGCGCCTGATGCGCCGCGTGACGCGACAGACTCCATTGCAGAAAACGGCAAGTTTTCTTCGTGCGTCCACGTTCGACCAAAACGATCTCGTAAGCGCTGGGCAGGAGTTTGAGCAGGAAATTGACGCGTTTATTGCCTGGCGTAAGGAGAAAGGCGCCGCATTTCGGCCGGCCCAACAAAAGGCAGGATTTGATAACGAGCATTTGGCAGAGTGGGAGGAAATCGCGACGTGGTGGGAAGAATTACCTCGACCAGTAGCGGCGGTTGTGGATTTCTTTGATAACTACGTGCATGACTCCGGAGCCTCGTTCAAGTTAATTCCGGGAAATCCGGATAACGCAACGGATATGCAGGTAAAACTCGCCGAGTGGACGAAAGAACGCAACGAATGCAAAGAGCATCAAAAGAAGGATGGATTGGACGATAACGAACGGCGTGCTGCGGATGAGTATGCAAAAACCGGCAAGATCCCCCGTATGACGACGGGGGGGAGGGAGCCGTTTGGCTCGTCGTGGAAGAGCTATGGTTTATCGAGCAGAGCTGGGTACTTAAGATTCCGTAAAATATACGCCGGCGAAGATTCCGTTCTTCTCTCATCAATTCCTGTCCAGGGGGGCGAGGCGCGTCAGTTTGCAGAGAATGCTGATGATGGCAGCCGTGACGCGACTGCCGCCTGAATTCTACAATCTCATCACGCGACGGCTGAAAAGAAATTCCAGAGCGTGTACTACACGGCCAAACAATAAAGGCGCCATGATCACTCATGGCGCCTTTATTTTTAAAAAAATTCATGACAGGCCGCGCGAGATTCAAACCTGCGACCGACGGATTAAAGTCGCCTGGTCGAATGTGATCTCTCTGCAAGCGCAGCCTCGCTGCCTGGAATGACAGTTCCTGACGAAACAAATCCTTCCCTGAATTGCTTTCTTATAAGTGGTGTTGCTATTTCGCAACTGAAAGCCTACTGAAAGCATCATCCCCCAATAATCAAGTTGAGATGCAACTACAACAAACGCATCCATAACTAAAAAATGGGAGACATCGATGTACTGGTTCCACCACCTGAAAATTGCCAACAAGTTGCTGCTTGCGTTCGCGCTCGTGATCGCGATGACGTGTGTGATGGGCATATTTTCGATCGTCCAGCTGGTCAAGGTGAGCAACTCATCGACCGATATTGCCAAAAACTGGATGCCCGCCACCCGCCACATCGGCGAGGTGCAGACTTCGCTGGCGCGCTTCAGGATTTCGGAGGCCACCCATATCTTGCAGGAAGACGAGGCCGGGATGAACGCCGCCGACAAGGCACTTTCCACCCGCCGCGACACCATGCGCAAGCAGCAGGAATCGCTGGCCGCCCTGGTGTCGGATCCCGAGGAACAACGCATTTATGCAGCGTTCCTGCAGGACCTGGATGCCTACATGGCGGAAAGTAGCAAGCTGACTGCACTCTCGCATGCAGGCAACAAGAATGAAGCACGGGCGGTGTTCAAGGGAGCGTCCAACAAGATCTATCGCGCGATCAACGAAGAATTCGAAGCGCTGGCCAGGCACAATGACGAGGGCAGCAATGCATCCGAACAGGCGGCGGAGCAGATTTTCAGCATGTCGCGCAAGCTGATCATCGGCGCACTGGCGCTGTTGGTCGGCGTCGGCCTGCTGCTGGCGGTGTGGGTGGCGCGCATGGTTGCGGGGCCGCTGAACGAAGCGGTCAGTGTGGCGCAGCGCGTTGCGCACGGCGACTTGACGGCCGTTATCGACGTCGGCAGCCGCGATGAAACCGGCATGGTCATGAGCTCCTTGCGCGACATGAACGAAAGCCTGGCGCGCGTGGTGGGCCAGGTACGTGGCTCGACCGATGCGATCGCCACCGCATCGGCGCAGATCGCCAGCGGCAACATGGACCTGTCGTCCCGCACCGAGGGCCAGGCCAGCTCGCTGGAGGAAACCGCGTCAGCCATGGAAGAGCTGACGGCCACCGTGCGGCAGAACGCCGACAATGCGCGCCTCGCCGAGCAACTGGCGCAGTCGGCGTCAAGCGTGGCGGCCGACGGCGGCAAAGTCGTGGGCGAGGTGATCACGACCATGGTGGCGATCGGTGCGGCGTCGCGCAAGATCGTCGACATCATCGGTGTCATCGACGGGATCGCCTTCCAGACCAATATCCTTGCGCTGAACGCGGCGGTGGAGGCCGCGCGCGCCGGCGAACAGGGACGTGGATTCGCGGTCGTGGCCTCGGAGGTGCGCAACCTGGCGCAGCGCAGCGCCATGGCCGCCAAAGAGATCAAACAGTTGATCGGGGATTCGGTGCAGCAGATGAATTCCGGCACGGTGCTGGTGCAGCAGGCCGGCCGTACCATGGAGCAGGTCGTGGCCAGCGTACGCAATGTGAGCGAGGTGGTCGGTGAAATCTCGGCTTCCAGCGTGGAGCAGCGTTCCGGTATCGAGGAAATCAACAAGGCCATCGGTCAAATCGACGCAACTACCCAGCGCAACGCCGCGCTGGTCGAGGAGGCAGCTGCTGCGGCGGGCGCTTTGCAGGAAGAGGCCGCGCAACTGGCGGCGGTGGTGTCCCGGTTCCGCCTGGCCGGCGGGCCTCACCCGGTCGGGACACTTCCCGCAATCGCAGGCGGTCGCGCGCATGACAAGGCGGGGGATGCCTTGCTCGATCGGGTGTAAGGCCTTCGACCGAGCGCTACTCACGCTGGCATCGATATTAAAAGTGCCAATGGCTGTCGCGATGGTCCGGTTTCTGTTCCACCATGTTATCCGGTTGCGCGAGATATGTCCGTGTTCTGCGAGGCTCCTGGATGAATGAGCTCATTCTGGCCGGGCTCAGCGACAACGTGACCGTGATGGACTCACCCTGACCGTATTTGCTCCGGCCTGACCAGAGAGCGACCGGAACCCCTTTTCCAAATGGTAGGGTAGCCGTTCCAAACCCCACGCAATTCGGCAGCCAGAGCGATAGCCACGAGCGCGAACCCAGTTTGCTGCTCACACGCGCGCTGGTTGAACCGCCGCGCCCAACGAACTGTCAAACATCGGTCCACGCAAACCGGCGGCTGGGGCGACACGGCGGCGGCCGAGCACCGCTGGCAAGTGTATGAAGCGAATTCTTCCGTCGAGAACGTCATTCTGGAAGGACCTCACATGGCTAAGTATCTGGTTGAAGCGAGCTATCTCAACGAGGGGATCAATGGCCTGCTGAAGGAAGGCGGCACGCGGCGGCGTGAGGCTGTCGATCAGTTATTCCACTCGCTAGGCGGGAAGGTCGAAGCCTTTTATTTCGTGTTCGGCGACAGAGATGTCGTCATCATCGGCGAGCTTCCCGACAACGCCACTGCCGCGGCGCTGGCGCTCAGGGTCGATGCCGCCGGCGTCACCACGTGCAAAACGACGGTGCTGCTGACGCCCCAGGAAATCGATGCAGCCGTGACCAAGACCGTGACCTATCGTCCACCGGGCTATGACATGGCCCCCGAGGTCGTCAACTGGGAAGGCGAGGGCGGGCATCTTGCGTCAGGTGCGCAAGGTGGAAATGAATGAACGGGAATATTAAACAGGTCATTTCCCCGTGTCAGAGCTGATTTGGACCTGCGCGGTCAGAGGGAAAAACCACTTGCTGCGGAGCAGATGAGACCAGACGTTTTCCGAAGCGACCAGAGAGCGACCAGAACGCAAAAAGCCCACGAACCGAAATTCGTGGGCTTCTTGGTAATTCGTGGTAGGCCGTGCGGGATTCGAACCTGCGACCAACGGATTAAAAGTCCGCTGCTCTACCAGCTGAGCTAACGACCCGAAAGAGGCAGCATTATAGCCGGCGATTGCCGTTTGCGCTAGTGCCAACCAAGGCAACTCAAGAAACCGACAGCGCCGCCGTCACCTTCAGCACTTCCTCGGCCGTCGTCGCACCCTCGATGATCTTCATCGCGCCGGCAATTCGCAGTGGCTTCATGCCATCCAAAACGCTCTGCTGACGCAGCCCCGCCAGGTCGGCCGCCTCGCCGATCCGCCGCGTGAATTCCTCGGACACGGTCAGCAATTCATACAGCCCGGTACGCCCGCGATAACCCGTCTGCCGGCATTCGGGACAGCCGATGGGACGATAGACCGTCGCCGGCTTCGGCAAGTTCCACGATCCCCCCAAACTTTGCCAGACGTCGTCGCTCAGCTCGCCGTCGGGCGCCTTGCAGTCCGGGCACAGGGTGCGCACGAGGCGCTGGGCCATCACACCGATCAGCGTTGCTTCCAGCAGGTAATCGGGCACGCCCAGCTCCAGCAGGCGCATCACGGCCGAAGGCGCGTCGTTCGTGTGCAGGGTGGACAGCACGAGGTGGCCCGTCAGGGCGGCCTGGATCGCCATCTCGGCGGTGGCCAGGTCACGGATTTCGCCGACCATGATGATGTCCGGATCTTGCCGCATCAGCGCGCGGACGCCGTCGGCGAAGGAGAGGTCGATGCCGGGCTGCACCTGCATCTGGTTGAATGAGGCCTCGACCATCTCGATCGGGTCTTCGACGGTGCAGACATTCACTTCATTCGTCGCCAGCGCCTTCAAGGTCGTGTACAGCGTCGTCGTCTTGCCGGAACCCGTCGGTCCGGTGACGAGGATGATGCCGTGCGGACGGTTCGTCAGCGCATCCCAGCGCGCCGCATCGTCCGGCGGGAAACCGAGTTCGGGCAAGGTCTTGACCACGACTTCCGGATCGAAAATACGCATCACCAGTTTCTCGCCGAAGGCGGTCGGCATCGTCGACAGGCGCAGCTCGACTTCCTGGCCCGTTGCCGTACGGGTTTTGATGCGGCCATCTTGCGGGCGGCGCTTTTCGATGACGTCCATCCGGCCCAGCAGCTTGATGCGGGCCGTCATCGCCAGCATCACGGCCGCCGGCACCTGGTAGACCTGGTGCAGCACGCCGTCGATGCGGAAGCGGATGACCGCAATCTCGCGCTTTGGTTCCAGGTGGATGTCGGAGGCGCGCTGTTCGAAGGCATAGCCCCACAGCCAGTCGACGATGTTGACGATGTGCTGGTCGTTGGCGTCGAACTGTTTATTCGCCTTGCCCAGTTCGACCAGCTGCTCGAAGTTGCTGCGCAGCGCCAGGTCCTGGGCGTTGGTCTTGCTGGCGTCGCGGATCGATTTCGCCAGGCTGAAGAACTGGGAAATGTATTGCGAGATATCGAGTGGATTGGCCAGCACCAGTTCGATGCGCCGGCGCGACAGTTTGGCGATCTCCGCTTCCCATTCGGTCGAGAACGGGTCGGCCGTCGCCACCGTCAGCGTGCTTGCGGTAATGTCGACCGGCAGGATATTGAAACGCGCCGCATAGCTGGCCGACATCACGTCGGCCACCCTGGTGAAATCGATCTTCAATGGATCGATACGGATGAAGGGCAGGCCGACCTTGGCCGCGCACCATTCGGTGAGGATGTCGAGCGTGAGCAGGCGATGCGGCGGCTGGTGCGAAACCAGCTTGCACTGGGCGACGCTGGTCAGCGCGTGCATCGAGCTTGCCGCATTTTTCAAGATGCCCTGGGCTTGGGCGAAATGCGCCTTGACCTTGTCCTTTTCGACGATGCCGTCGGCCAGCAGCCACGAGAAAATGGTTTGCAGGTCGAGCCGGCGCGGCCGCGCGGGGCTGCGGGGGAGGGAAGCGGGCTGGGGTGCGTTGGCGTTCATGTTCCCTCCTTCTTGCAGTTTATTGCGACGCTTCGATACCCTTGACCCAGGATTTCGCCGGCAACTTGGTGGCGGCAAGGATCTGCGCCGCGCGCGCGGCCAGGGCCGCACTGTCGCGCTCCGGGCGCGTCTTGAAGCAGAGCGCCACGACGTTCCCGTCGTGCACTTCGGGCAGGCAGATCACGTGGTCGAACGCGAACTTCATCGCCTTGATGTTCTTGTTGTAGCTCGGGTGGTCGCCGAACAGGTTGACCGTCATGATGCCGTGCTCGGTGAGGCAGTCGTTGCAGGCCGCGTAGAACTCGGGCGTGTCGAGTACCGGGCCGCGCGCGGTGGCGTCGTACAAATCGCACTGGAGCACGTCGAACAAGCCGTGATGTGCTGGATCCTCGACGAAATCGAGGGCGTCCATCTCCAGGATCTGCAGGCGCTCGTCCTGCGGCGGCAGCTTGAACATCGTGTTGCAGATGGCAATGACCGATGGATTGAGTTCGACCGCCGTCACCTGCGCTTCGGGAAACTGGCGGTAGCAGTATTTGGTGAGCGTGGCCGAACCGAGGCCGAGCTGGACGATGTGGCGCGGTGCTTCGAGGAACAGCATCCAGGCCATCATCTGCTGGGCGTATTCGAGTTCCGGCCAGTCGGGTTTGCGGATGCGCATGGCCCCCTGCACCCATTCGGTACCGAAGTGGAGATAGCGTACACCGTCCTGTTCGGACAATGTCACGGGGGCGAATTTGGGTTTGCGCGCAGGACGGCGCGAGGATTCGGCTTGTTCGATGGACTTGCGTTTGATGAGCATAGGGCGACCTGATTGAATCGTCCTATTATCACGGCAGGGGTTCCCGCTGCGCAAGCGCAACGGGAAGAGGTCGGCGTGGAGAAGGAGGGGGCGTTCTCCCCGCCGGTAGCAATCAGTACTGCGCCGGCTCGACCGACACGTGCAGGCGGATACGGTTGCCCGGGTCGCGCTGCATGAAGGCGGTGTGATTCTGGCCGC
Source organism: Telluria sp. AIW5 (assembly GCF_056680575.1). Lineage (NCBI taxonomy): Bacteria > Pseudomonadati > Pseudomonadota > Betaproteobacteria > Burkholderiales > Oxalobacteraceae > Telluria > Telluria sp. AIW5. The sequence goes on from NZ_CM155289.1 coordinate 1,972,407, forward strand.
GGTATTCGTAGGTCACGTCGTAGCCAGTGGTGCGCTGCTCGAAGGCGTCGACGGTGCGGCATTGGCGCACGGCCTGCTCCTGCACGCCGTTGTAATCCTGGCGGCCATTGTTATCGACACGGTCGCCGACCACGGCGCCGGCGATGGCGCCGGCCGCGGTTGCCGCGACTTTACCGTTGCCGCCGCCGACCTGGCTGCCGAGCAGGGCGCCGGCAATGCCGCCGACGATCGAGCCGCCGGCGCTACGTTGCTGCTGGACCGGTACCTGCTGGTATTCGGTGCGGCATTCCTGGCGCGGCTGGCGGATCTGTTCGACGCGCGGCTGTACCCGCACCACGCGGCCGAAGTCTTCGAAGTCGGCAGCCTGGGCCAGCGGCAAAGCGCACAGTCCAAGAGCGGAAATCATCAGTTTGGTTTGCTTGTTCATGTAGAACCTCGTCGTTGGTGCTTCAATTAGGGTAATTCACGTCCACCCATGTATGTTAATCCCGTCCCGACGTCTCGGACAATCTGTGTGGCAACAAAATGTAACAGCGGTGCATATACCGAAGCAGGGCCACCAGAATGAGAAAACATGCCAAACAGGCCCGAATCCGCGCAAAAAGCGGCAGTTTCTTTCATATTTACGCCCTGCGGACACATTCGGGTTGCTTCGGCTACCACAAAACGTTACCCTTACAGGCCTAGGGTTATTGGCGCGTGGAAACGATTTAGGAGAACAGCGTTATGCCTGGGCGCGCATGGTGAACCGCCCGGCGATTCGAACCAACCACCAGGTCGACTTGAGGGAAAAATGAGTATGTTGATGAGAGTACCGTCCAATCTTGTGCAGTCCATTCGCGCCTACCGTGTGCCGGACCTGCAGGAGGAGGCGGTGCGTCTGGGGCACCATTTCCTGTACGCGCATTGCGCGAATACGCTGACCAAGCAACAGGTATGCGCCCGCATCGGCGAGAATTTTTATTTCCCCAAGCCCTGCAGCAAGAACTTCGATGCCCTGCGTCTGTGCCTGACCAATACGGTGTCCGAGGCCGGTCCCCAGCCCGGTTTCCTGGTCGTGCTCGAGCAATTGCCGAGTACCCAGAAATTCGACAAGGAAGCGCGCGAGACCCTGCTTGACGTGTTCCGCGACGCAGCCGAATTCTGGGCCGAAAAGAAAGTCCCGTTCCGCGTTTTCTATTCCTTCGAAGTCGACCTGACGGCGCCGCGGTAAGGCTGGCGGGCATCCCCGGGCTCTCGTTGGCATGGGGGCTTGCGGTACAATGCGCGCTATGAAAAACATCGTCATCCTCATTTCCGGCCGCGGCAGCAACATGGAAGCGGTCGTCCGTGCGGCGCAGTCGGAAGGGTGGCCGGCCTGCATCGCGGCAGTGATCAGCAACCGGCCCGACGCCGGGGGACTGGCCTTCGCGCAAGCACACGGCATCCCGACCGCGGTCGTGCCGAGCAAGGAGTTTGCGAGCCGCGCCGGGTTCGACGCGGCCCTGCAGCAGGAAATCGACCGTTTTGCTCCAGACCTGGTCGTGCTGGCCGGCTTCATGCGGATCCTGACCGCGCCCTTCGTTGAACACTACGCCGGGCGCATGCTGAACATCCACCCGTCGCTGCTGCCGGCCTTCCCCGGCCTGGCGACGCACCGCCAGGCAATCGAGGCGAAGGTGCCCGAACATGGCGCGACGGTGCATTTCGTGACGGCGGAACTGGATCACGGTCCGGTTGTCGCCCAGGCCCGCGTCGCCGTGCTGGCGGGCGATACCGAAGACACGCTCGCCGCGCGCGTGCTGGTCGAGGAACACAAGCTCTACCCCTATGCCGTACGCCTGTTCGTCGAGGACAGGCTCAGTATCGAACATGGCGAAGTACGCGTGCTGGACACGCGCCTCGCCGACATCACAAGCATTTAATATTCAAGGATTTACATGAGATTGCCACCAGCAATTCTCGGCAGTACCGAAGAGGTATTGCGCGAGATCTTGCGCTTTACGGCCCCGGCCGACGTCACCCTGTCGCGTTACTTCAAGGACCACCAGCGTCTCGGTTCGCGCGAGCGCGGCGCCGTCGCCGAAGCGGTGTATGCCGTGTTGCGTAACAAAACTTTCTTCACCGATTTCGCCGGCGGTAGCGGCCAGGGCGCATCGATGCGCCGCCTGGCCTTGCTCGGCCTCTGCGAAACGGCCGGGCTCGAGTCGCTCAGCGGCCTGACCGAAGAGGAAACCGCCTTCCTGACCCGCATCAACGAGATCGACCGCAGCCTGCTGTCGCCACTGATGCGCGCGAACATGCCGCAGTGGCTGTACGACAAGCTCGTCGCCCAATACGGCGAAGCGGATGCACAGCAACTGACCGCCGTGCTGAACACGCCGGCGCCGCTCGACCTGCGTGTCAATTCGATCAAGGCCAACCGCGACGAGGTCATCGCCAAGCTGGCCGAGGCACCGATCATCGCCGAGCCGACCCCGTACTCGCCGCTCGGCCTGCGCGTCAAGAAAAAGCCGACGCTGCAGAACCTGCCGCTGTTCAAGGAAGGCGCGATCGAGGTGCAGGACGAGGGCAGCCAGGTGCTGGCCCAGATCGTGGCCGCGCGCCGCGGCGAAATGGTGGTCGACTTCTGTGCCGGCGCCGGCGGCAAGACCCTGGCCCTCGGCGCAACCATGCGCAACACCGGCCGCCTGTACGCCTTCGACGTGTCGGAAAAGCGCCTGTCGAAGCTGAAGCCGCGCCTCGCGCGCAGTGGCCTGTCGAACGTGCATCCGGTGCTGATCGCCCATGAGCGCGATGCCAAGATCAAGCGCCTGGCGGGCAAGATCGACCGCGTGCTGGTCGACGCCCCGTGTTCCGGCCTCGGCACCCTGCGCCGCAACCCGGACGTCAAATGGCGCCAGCCGGAAAGCGCCGTGGCCGAGATGCAGGAAAAGCAGGCATCGATCCTGGACGGCGCCGCGCGCCTGCTCAAGGGCGGCGGCCGTCTCGTGTATGCCACTTGCTCGCTGCTGAACGAAGAGAACGACTTCATCGTCGAGCAATTCCTCGCCTCGCATCCGGATTTCGATCTGGTGCCGATGAGCAAGGTGCTGGCCGAGCAGAAGATCGAGCTCGAGATGGACCAGTACCTGAAACTGCTGCCGCACAAGCACGGCACCGACGGCTTCTTCGCCGCCGTGCTCGAGCGTAAGCCAATGGCGCCGAAAAAGCCGAAGGCCGAGGCCGCCCAGGCGGAAGACGCCGCTGCCGACGATACTGCTGCTGAGTAATCGCGGAGCCGCGCCCAGATGCCGTTAACCGACCTGCTACAGGACCTGCTGCAAGACATCAGCAATCCACGCATCCTGTGGCAGGCACTGGCCATCGTCGGAGCGGTTCTCCTTGGCCTGCTCTTGTCGCACGTCATCCGGCGCAACTGGCTGCACGAATTCGATTCGCAGAACGCCATCCACCGCCTCGGCGTGGAAGGTTTTGGGCGCGTGCTGGCGCCGCTCCTGATCGCGGCGCTGGTGTGGGGCGCGAAACTTGCCATGCAGCGGCACCAGAGCGTGCACCTGCTGCGCGTGGCCTTGCCGCTGTTCACCTCGATGGCCCTGATCCGCATCGTGTTCTACATGCTGCGCCGGGTGTTCGCGCGGCATGGTCCGCTCGGCAGCGCCCTCAAAACCTTCGAGAAAATCCTGGCGCTGCTCGTGTGGCTTGCGGTCGCGCTGTACCTGACCGGCTTGTGGCCGGACATCATCGAATTCCTTGATGGCAAAGTCCTGCCGATCGGCGTCGGCAAACACAAGGCGACCCTGCTCGAGATCCTGCAAGGCGCCTTTTCGATCGTCGTCTTGATGATGCTGGCCTTGTGGGCCGGCGCCGCGCTCGAAGAGCGGCTGATGGGACTGGAAGGCCTGCATACCTCATCGCGCGTCGTGTTGGCGCGCATGGGCCGGGCGCTGCTGATCCTGGTCTCCGTACTGGTGAGCCTGAACCTGGTCGGCCTCGACCTGACGGTGCTGTCGGTCTTCGGTGGCGCCCTTGGCGTCGGCCTCGGTCTCGGCATGCAGAGAATTGCCAGTAACTACGTGTCCGGCTTCATTATTTTGCTGGAACGCAGCCTGTCGATTGGCGACCCGATCACGGTCGACAAATACGCCGGCCGCGTGGCGCGCATCAACACCCGCACCACGGTCCTGCAGGCGCTCGACGGCACCCAGACCTTGCTGCCGAACGAAATGCTGATCACGGGCGTCGTGCTCAACCAGGCGGGCACCAACAAGGCCGTGCGCCTGAACACGCGGATCACGGTCGCCTACGACAGCGACCTCGACGAGGTCATGACGCTGCTGGTGCGCCAGGCCGACAATGTCGAGCGCGTCATCGCCGACCCGGCGCCGTCGGTGCAGCTGAACGCCTTCGGACCCGCCGGCTACGAGCTGGAACTCGGTTTTTCGATCATCGATCCGGAAAAGGGGACGGGCAGCGTCATCTCCGCGGTCAACAAGAACATCTACGCGCTGGTGCACTCTGGCGCCATTCGTTTGGGTTTGCCGCCACAGTTCCCCCAGGTTTAGTGCACATCTGGCATGGATGTGGCGCACATTTTGCGCTGTAGCGCAATTTACGTGCGTTCGTCGTGCCGTGCGTCACTGGAAGTGCGTAGAATGCGTGCTTGGCGATCCGGCGGCCGGGCGATCCGTGCGGCCGGCCCCTCGCGACCTTCTCCCAGAAAAGACGGCGTGCCTTAGACAAGCGATTACTTTGGAGCCTTAATGAGCTTTAGCAACATCCTGCATTCCGTATTGGAATTCCTGAATACCGGCCTCATCGGCTTGAGCGGCTGGGAAGTCGTTCTGTACACGCTCATCGTGACGCACATCACGATCGCCAGCGTGACGATTTACCTGCACCGCCACCAGGCGCACCGCGCCCTGGAACTGCACGCGATCCCGAGCCATTTCTTCCGCTTCTGGCTGTGGCTGACCACTGGCCAGGTGACCAAGGAATGGGCGGCCATCCACCGCAAGCACCACGCCAAATGCGATACCGAGGAAGATCCGCACAGCCCGGTGACCCGCGGCATCAAGAAAGTGTTGCTCGAAGGCGCGGAACTCTACCGTGCCGAAAGCAAGAACCTGGAAACGATGGCGAAATATGGCCACGGCACCCCGGACGACTGGATCGAGCGCAACCTGTACACCAAGTACAGCTGGTTCGGCGTCGCCGCGCTGCTGGTGATCAATTTTGTGCTGTTCGGCGTCATCGGCATCACCATCTGGGCGATCCAGATGCTGTGGATTCCGATCACGGCAGCCGGCATCATCAATGGCCTGGGCCACTGGTGGGGTTACCGCAACTACGACTGTAGCGATGCCGCGACCAACGTTTTCCCGTGGGGCATCCTGATCGGCGGCGAAGAACTGCACAACAACCACCACACCCATGCCACCTCGGCCAAGCTGTCGAGCAAGTGGTATGAGATCGACCTCGGCTGGGGCTATATCCGTGCCCTGGAGATGATGGGCCTGGCGAAAGTGAAGAAAGTCGCGCCGGAGCCGAGGTTCACGAAGAGCAAGACGGTTGCCGACCACGACACGCTGCAGTCGGTGATCACCAACCGCTACGACGTGATGGCGAAGTATGCCAAGTCGGTCAAGCTTGCCTTCCGCGAAGAGCTGGACCACCTGAAAGACAAGGCCGAGCTGGAAAAGCGTTTCCTCAAAACGTCGCGCAAGCTGCTGCAACGCGAGCCGGCCAAGCTGGAACTGTCGCAAAAAGAACAGCTGATCGAGTTGTTCAAGCACAGCAAGGCGCTGGAAACGATGCACCAGATGCGCGTGGAACTGGGCGCGATCTGGGAACGTTCGCATTCGACCCGCGACCAGCTGCTGCACCAGCTGCAGGACTGGTGCGCGCGTGCCGAAGCTTCGGGCATCAAGTCGCTGCAGGAGTTCTCGCTGCGACTGCGCAGCTACGCGTAAGCGTCGACGCTGTAATGAAATTCAGTTAAGAAGGCCGCTTCGATTCAAATCGGAGCGGCCTTTGTTCTTGAGGTCAACGCGCGGGCATGCCCGCCCTACGTTACACAGCGGTCTCGACCAACAATGACGACGGTGGCGCACCGTAGGGCGGGCATGCCCGCGCGTTATGCTGGCGAGGACAGCTCATCCGCGCTTAACTGAACGGCATTACTCCTTCGGGAGCCGTTTTTTTATGGGTGCCGGATTTGTTGCAACTGCGCGATGCGCTGGCGCGTCAGCAATACCTTGATCGATACCGCGTCGGCCGGCAGGCCCGCTACGGCCATAAATGGTTCCCACGCATCGCGGTAGGCGAGCCAGGCGCGCTCGGTGGCGCGCACGTTCTCGCGCCTTGCCGTCGAACCGCCGAGGCGCCCAGGCTGCCCGTCCTGGACGGACGACGTGGCCATGCGCTTCTCGTATTCCAGGTTCAGTTCGCGGTCCAGCTGCTCGAGCTGCGCCGCGCTTGCCTGGGCGACGGTGCCCTGCGCCGCAGCCAGCAGCGTCTCGTGGAATTCTTTTTTCTTGTGCGCGACGTTCTGGACGACAAACCCGGCGGCGCCCGAACCCGTCATATCGACTTCGCCGGCCGATTTCTGCGCAAATGCGTCGGCTGCCTTCCTCAAGCGTACGAAGGCCCCGCGCCCCGCAGGTGGCAAGGTGGCGGCAAAGCGCTCCAGGCGCGCGTTGCGCACGCGCTCGGCGCGTCCTTCGCGGATGCCGGCGCACACCGCACCCATGCGCCGGCTGGTGACGTGGTCGCACAGGTCGAAGGCCTGGCTGTCATGCGCGGCGGCATTCGAGGCCAGCCAGGAGACGCGTCCTTCCATTTCCGCCTTGGCCGTGTCGAGCCGGCAGGCGTGGTGGATAGCGCGGTCGGCGTCGCGCGCCACGCCGTAACCGTTTGCGTACAACATCATCAGGACGGCGTCGTCGCCGCCGGCTTCCGCACATTCCAGGACCTGGCGCCACTCGCCATTCGACGTGGTTTCCTGGTCGCGTTTCAGGTAGTACAGTTCGGTGGCGTCGCAGCGATTGCTGGCGACAGGGGGGCGTGGCCGCGCGAGGTGCTCGACCCGCATGCATAGTCTGTACCAGTCCTCGCTCTTGCTGAAGTCGATCCCGAAGCCTTCGGTGTTCGGATACGGCACGGCGGCCTGGCCTGCTTGCGTGGCGCCCGCCCACAGCAGCAGGGCGGCCAGGGCAGCGGGGCGGAGGACGTGAAGGCGATGCATGGGAAGGGAATGTCGGGTTCGAAACCCCTCCACTATACGCGGCGGTTCTTGCTAAAAATGCACCAATTGTCACATCCGGCGCATAAACAAAAAAGCCGCACACTTGCGTGGGCGGCTTTTCTTGTACAGCTCCAGGATCGATTACTTGATCTTGGTTTCCTTGTACGCAACGTGCTTACGTGCCTTTGGGTCGAACTTGATGATTTCCATCTTCGCCGGCATCGTGCGCTTGTTTTTGGTGGTGGTGTAGAAGTGACCAGTACCTGCGGTCGATTCCAGCTTGATTTTGTCGCGGCCAGTTTTTGCCATGATAGCTCCCTAATTAGACTTTTTCGCCACGAGCGCGCATGTCGACCAGGACTGCGTCGATGCCCAGCTTGTCGATGACGCGCAGGCCGGCGTTCGACAAACGCAGCGAGACCCAGCGGTTTTCGGATTCGACGTAGATGCGACGGTTCTGCAGGTTAGGCAGGAAACGGCGTTTCGTTTTGTTGTTTGCGTGGGAGACGTTGTTGCCAACCATCGGACCCTTGCCAGTAACTTGGCAGACACGTGCCATAGCGCACTCCTTAAAGATAAACTTCCGAATTCGGAAAAACGAGAGTATAGCGTGAAAACCATCGCGGAATCAATCACTTGCAGAAAACAATTGTGTCTTAAGCCTCCTCTTTGATTTAACAATTGTAAAATCGGTGCCAGGCCCTTGTTTTGACGCAGGTAATTGAACGAAACACTAGAGCTGGCCATGCTCCGCGAAGGAATGCACCTGTGTCCCGGCGACCACAAAATGGTCGAGCACGCGCACATCGATGAGGGCCAGCGCCTGCGCCAGCGCACGCGTCAGCTGCAGGTCGGCGTCGCTCGGGTCCGCCACCCCGGAAGGGTGGTTGTGCGCCAGCATCACGCCCGAGGCGTTGCGCCGCAGCGCCGCCATCACGACCTCCCTGGGGTAGACGCTGGTATGGGTCAGCGTGCCACGAAACATTTCCTGGGCGTCGATCAGGCGGTTCTTCACGTCGACGAACAGGACCACGAAGGATTCGTAGGCCTGCAAGCCGAACTTGCCGCGCAAATAGGCTTTGACGACGTCGGGCGAACACAGCGCCTGCCGGAAGAATTCTTCCGAGATCGCGCGGCGCGATAATTCCATGACCGCCTGCAGCTGCGCGTACTTGGCCAGGCCGAGGCCGTGTAGCTGCGAGAACTCCTGGGGCGTGGCGTGCAACAGGCGCTGGAGCGAGCCGAAATGCGCCAGCATGTGGCCGCCGAGTTCGACGGCACTGCGCCCGCGTACGCCGACGCGCAAGAAAATCGCCAGCAATTCGGCGTTCGACAAGGCCGCCGATCCTTCGCGCGCCAGCCGTTCGCGCGGCCGGTCCTGTTCCGGCCAGTCGTTGATGCCCATAACGCTCCGCAGTCATGAAAAGGGGAGGGCCGATTATGGGCATCCGGCGAGGCGCCGTTCTGATCTTCCTCTGGGGTGCGGCAGGGAAGCTGTTACTTGGGCATGTCCTTGCCGGACCGCTCGAAACTGACGGGCTCGGTCGCGCCGCCCTTGCGCCGGATGACGACCGTGCCGGCCAGCTTGTCGTGCCAGCCCTGTTTCTTCGGGTCGATCGCGACCCACAGCAAGCCGAGGCCGAGCGGGATCGTCGACACGTAATAGCCGAGATAGCGCCCGATCGACTGGCCGACCGAGGGTTTGTTGCCGGTGCGGGCATCGACGACCTGGGCGGAAATCGCCATCTTGCCGGGTGTCGCCCCGCGAGCTACCCAGAAGGCAACGACCGCAACGGCCGGCAGCACAATGGAAATGAGGAAGTCCGCCGGTCCGTGGACGAGCAGTCCGCTGATTGCGTCGTCGCTGCCGTAGATCATCCGCACGAGCGGTATCGTGAGGAACGACACCAATATCGTATCGATCAGTGCGGCGCCGACGCGCGCCCAAAAGCCGGCGTATTCGTATTGCGTTTCATCGACCACTGTCATGCTCCAGGAAGCGCGGCCGGAGCGGCCGCGGCGAGCCACGGTAGCATCATGCGCGCAGAGGCGCAATGGAAGCGCCTTTTATGGCTTGATGGCGCGGCTCACCTCGTCGGCCGTGCTGCGCGCGTCCTCCACGCCCAGCACGATGCGGTTCCATTTCTCGTTCGCCAGTTCGATGACGACCGGATGGGTGTTCGGGCCAATGAAGACGAATTGCCGGTCCCCATCCTTGTAAAAGGTGCCGGCGTGCAGGACGCCCGGCAAGCCCGTCCCCGGCGCGCGCAGGCCGAGTTCGCGGCCGCGAAAGCCCTCGTCCTCGGTGGCGCCGCGCACGTTCGCCAGCGGGATGCGCAGGCTCCGGTGCACCGAGGCCACCGCCTCCCATGCGCTCAGGTGCACCACCAGTTCGTCCTTCGTCAATTCGAGTACGGGCATGGCTATCCTTTCAGTTCAGGTGTTCCAGCAGGCGCGCGCCCAGCAGGTGCGCGGTGTCAAGCCCCGATTCGGCGATCGCCAGCCGGCACAGCCCGGCAATGGGCGCATCGCCCGGGACCAATTCTTTCAATGCGACGATCAGGAGGTCAATGGCGGCAGGCCGCGTCGTCCAGCCCGGGGCGAGCGCGCCGGCCAGCACCTTTTCGAACAGGTTGCGCTTCGAGCCGAACGCCTTGTACAGGCTGCCGCGTTGCAGGCCGGTGGCCGCCAGCAAGTCGTCGATCGACGCCCCGTTGTAGCCCAGGCGCGCAAAGATAACGGCGGCCTCGGCCAGGACGGCGTCTTCGGCAAAATTCCTCGGTCGTGCCATGTGTTCGATCCTGATGCTTGCATTGACAAGTCCATTCTGATGATTATGGAACGGTCAGTCAACAACAATTCTGGAACGATCGGTAAATAATCCGGCCCGCGTGGTTTGCCTGCCAAAAAAAGCGGCGCCTGGAGGCGGGAATGGCAGTGGTGGCTTACAATAGCGGTTTGCCCGCCACAACGAAAACCATGTCCAACGTTTCCCCTGCTGTCGTCACCGAATCGGCCTACCTGACCCTGCACTACCGCCTTGCCGGCGCGGACGGCACGGATATCGTCACCACCTTCGGCACCAATCCGGCCACGCTGATGCTGGGCCAGGGCCAGCTCGCGCCTTTCCTCGAGGAGCGCCTGCTCGGCATGGCTGAAGGCGAACACAAGACCTTCACCTTGAGCGCCGCCGAAGGTTTCGGCGACCGCAATCCCGAGCTGATCCAGTGGGTCTCGAAAGCGACGCTCGACGCCAACTCGGTGCCGGACGCCGACTACAAGGCGGGCGACCTGGTCGACTTCGCCGCACCGGGCGGCGGGCGCTTTGCCGGCATGCTGCGCGAGATGCGCGAGGATGCCGCCCTGTTCGACTTCAACCACCCGCTCGCCGGCCAGGACTTGCACTTCGAAGTGAAACTGATTTCGGTCCTGTAACAGGAGTGACTATGGAAAACGAGATTCTGCTTGCCCAGCCGCGCGGCTTTTGCGCCGGCGTCGACCGTGCCATCGAGATCGTCGAACGTGCCCTGCAGCAGTTCGGCGCGCCGATCTACGTGCGCCACGAGATCGTCCACAACGCCTATGTCGTGGAAGACCTGCGTAATAAAGGCGCGATCTTCATCGAAGAGCTCGACGACGTCCCGGCCGGCAATACGCTCGTGTTCTCGGCCCACGGCGTCTCGAAAGCGGTGCGCCTGGAAGCCGAATCGCGCGGCCTCACCATTTTCGACGCCACCTGCCCGCTGGTGACCAAGGTGCACGTGGAAGTGTCGAAGATGCGCAAGCAGGGCGCCGAGATCGTCATGATCGGCCACGACGGCCACCCCGAAGTGGAAGGCACGATGGGCCAGGCGGAAGAGGGCATGCACCTGGTCGAAACCGTCGACGACGTGGCGAAGCTGCAGGTCGCCAATCCCGACCTGCTGGCCTATGTCTCGCAGACGACCTTGTCGGTCGACGACACCGCCGAGATCATCGCAGCCTTGAAGGCGCGTTTCCCGAACATCATGGAGCCGAAGAAGGGCGACATCTGCTACGCCACCACCAACCGCCAGGAAGCCGTGAAATTCATGGCGCCGCAGGTGGAAGTGGTGATCGTCGTCGGCAGCCCGAACAGCTCGAACTCGAACCGCCTGCGCGAGCTGGCCGACAAGCTGGGCACGCCGGCCTACATGGTCGACCGGGCCGACTTGATCGACCCGCAGTGGATCGCCGGCAAAAAGCGCATCGGCCTCACCGCCGGCGCCTCGGCCCCGGAAGTGCTGGTCCAGGCCGTCATCGACCGCCTGAAGGAACTCGGCGCGGCCAGCGTGCGCGCGCTTGAAGGCGTGGAGGAGCACGTGACCTTCCCGCTGCCGAAAGGTCTCGACGGCGCCCGTACCGAGGTGGCATAAGTCTTGCAAGTATTTCGATAACACAGGAGCCCCAGTAATATTCCGTTGTTAGTTTTTCAAAAAGCTCGCTATGATGGCGACGCTCGGAATGTTTGTCGTGGCAACTGTTTTCCCCTGCTGAAAGCAAAGGCAGGTCAAGGAGCGGCACTTCGGGATTCTCCGGGGTGCCGTTTTTGTTATCGAAATATAGAGGTGCGGAAACGATGGAGACTTTTGTCCAGCAGATACTCAACGGGCTGGTGCTAGGCAGCATGTATGCACTGGTCGCGCTCGGGTACACGATGGTCTACGGGGTGCTGAACCTCATCAATTTCGCCCACGGCGACGTCCTGATGATCGGGGCGATGGTCGGCCTGTCAATCCTGCAACTGCTCGAACTCCATTTCCCTGGCTTGCCCGGCTTCGTCCAGCTTGCCATTGCCATCCTCGGCGCGATTCCCGTTGCGATGCTGGTGAACGTTCTCATTGAACGGATTGCCTACCGCCGCCTGCGCAACGCGCCGCGGCTGGCGCCCCTGATCACCGCGATCGGCGTCTCGATCCTGCTGCAAACCTTCGTCATGGCCATGCCATGGTGGGGCCGCAGCCCGCTGGCTTTCCCGCAACTGCTGTCCTCCGACCCGATCATGCTGGGCGGCGCGATGATTTCGCAGACCCAGGTGCTGCTGCTGGTGCTCGCCGCGCTGGCCATGGTGGGGCTCGTGTTCCTGGTCGAGCGCACCAAGATGGGGCGTGCGATGCGCGCCGTGGCCGAGAACCCGCGCGTGGCCGGCCTGATGGGCGTGGACTCGAACAGCGTCATCGTCGCCACCTTCGCCATCGGCGCCGCGCTGGCAGCCGTCGCCGGCGTGATGTGGGGCGCGAACTATGCCTCGATCACATTTACCATGGGCGTGCTGCCGGGCCTGAAAGCGTTCTGCGCGGCGGTGCTGGGTGGTATCGGAAATATCTACGGCGCCATGATCGGCGGCCTTTTACTCGGCATCATCGAGGCGCTCGGCGCCGGCTATATCGGCGACCTGACCGGGGGCTTCCTCGGCAGCCATTACCAGGACATCTTCGCCTTCGTGGTGCTGATCCTGGTGCTCACCCTGCGTCCGTCCGGCATCATGGGCGAGCGTGTGGCCGACCGCGCATAAGGGAGCGACCATGGCACTTCTCTCCTTCGACGTCCACCACAACAAGCGCCAGGCTTACGTCACGATGGGCCTGCTGCTGGCCCTGATGCTGGCTTTCCCCTTCTTTGCCGCCCAGTTCGGTAATTCCTGGGTACGCATCATCGACATCGCGCTGCTCTACATCATGCTGGCGCTCGGCCTGAATATCGTGGTCGGCTTCGCCGGCCTGCTCGACCTCGGCTACATCGCCTTCTTCGCGGTCGGTGCCTACCTCACCGGGCTGTTTTCCTCGCCGCAGTTCGCGGCCTTGCTGGAATCGGTGGTGAATTACCATCCGGCGATCGGCGAATCGCTGGTCGCCGTGTTCGGCCCCGACATCCAGCAAAACGGCATCCACCTGTCGGTCTGGGCGATCGTGCCGCTGGCCGGGCTCGTGGCCGCGCTGTTCGGCGCGCTCCTGGGGGCGCCGACGCTGAAACTGCGCGGCGACTATCTCGCCATCGTCACGCTCGGTTTCGGCGAGATCATCCGCATTTTCATGAACAACCTGAACGACCCGATCAATTTCACGAACGGGCCGCAGGGCATCAACATGATCGATCCGATCCGCATCTTCGGCGTGTCCCTCGCCGGCGAGGCGGGCTCGCAATCGACGGTGTACATCGGCGGCTACGGCATGCCCTCGGTGAACGCCTATTATTTCCTCTTCCTGGCCTTGTGCATCGCGACCATCTTCATCACCAGCCGCCTGCAGCATTCGCGCCTGGGCCGGGCCTGGGTCGCGATCCGCGAAGACGAAATCGCCGCCAAGGCGATGGGCATCAATACCCGCAACGTCAAGCTGCTGGCCTTCTCGATGGGCGCCTCGTTCGGCGGCGTCGCCGGCGCGATGTTCGCCGCCTTCCAGGGCTTCGTTTCCCCGGAATCGTTCTCGCTGACCGAATCGATCGCCGTGCTGGCGATGGTGGTGCTGGGCGGTATCGGCCACATCCCGGGTGTGGTGCTGGGCGGCGTCCTGCTCGCGGCCTTGCCCGAAGTGCTGCGCCACGTCGTCGAGCCGGCGCAAATGGCGATGTTCGGCAAAGTCATCATCGAAGCCGAAGTGCTGCGCCAGCTGCTCTACGGCCTGGCGCTGGTGGGCATCATGCTGGTGCGTCCGGCCGGCGTGTGGCCCTCGCCGAACCGGGAAGAGCGCCCGAACGCGGCGCTGGCCCGCGACGACGAACAGGAGGCGGCGGCCGTCTGAGGCGCTGATATCGATGAGCGAATTTCTTTTGAATATTTCCGGCGTGAATAAACGCTTCGGCGGGCTGCAGGCCTTGACCGATGTCGGCATCCAGATCCGCCCCGGCCAGATCGTCGGCCTGATCGGCCCGAACGGCGCCGGCAAGACCACCTTCTTCAACGTCATCACCGGTTTGTACCAGCCCGACAGCGGCCGTTTCGAACTGGCCGGCAAACCGTATTCTCCCTCGGCGCCGCATGCGGTCGCGAAGGCGGGCATCGCGCGCACCTTCCAGAACATCCGCCTGTTCGGCGAGATGACGGCGCTGGAGAATGTGATGGTCGGGCGCCACGTGCGCTCGAAGCAGGGCGTGTTCGGCGCCATCTTCCGCCACAAGGCGGCGCGCGAGGAAGAAGCGTCGATCCGTGCGCGGGCGCAGGAATTATTGGACTTTGTCGGCATCGGCCAGTTCGGCAGCCGCACGGCGAAATACCTCTCCTACGGCGACCAGCGCCGCCTGGAAATTGCGCGCGCACTGGCGACCGATCCGCAGCTGCTGGCCCTGGACGAGCCTGCGGCCGGCATGAACGCCACCGAAAAACTGGCGCTGCGCGAGCTGCTCGTGAAAATCAAGGCGGGCGGCAAGACCGTGCTGCTGATCGAACACGACGTGAAACTGATGATGGGCCTGTGCGACCGGATTACCGTGCTCGAGTACGGCAAACGCATCGCCGAAGGCGTGCCGGCCGAGATCCAGAAGGATCCGGTGGTGATCGCGGCCTACCTGGGAGGTGCCCACTAATGAGCGAAAACATTCTCAAAATTGCCGGGCTGAAGGTGGCGTATGGCGGCATCAAGGCGGTCAAGGGCATCGACCTGGAGGTCAACAAGGGCGAACTGGTTACCCTGATCGGTGCGAATGGCGCCGGCAAGACGACGACCCTGAAGGCGATCACCGGCACGCTGCCGGCGTGCAAGGTCGAAGGGACGATGTCCTACCTGGGTAAACCCTTGCAAGGGACGCAATCGTTCCGCCTCGTGCAGCAGAAGCTTGCCATGGTGCCGGAAGGGCGGGGCGTGTTTACCCGCATGACGATCCACGAGAACCTGTTGATGGGTGCGTACACACGCGACGACAAGGCGGCGATCGAGGCCGATATCGACAAATGGTTCGGCGTCTTTCCGCGGCTGAAGGAACGTGCCGGCCAGCTGGCCGGGACCCTGTCCGGCGGCGAGCAGCAGATGCTCGCCATGGCGCGCGCCTTGATGTGCCACCCGACCTTGCTGCTGCTGGACGAGCCGTCGATGGGCCTGGCGCCGATCATGGTCGAGAAGATTTTCGAGGTGATTCGGGACGTGTCGAAGCAGGGCATCACGATTTTGCTGGTCGAGCAGAATGCGAAGCTGGCGCTGCAGGCGGCGAACCGCGGTTATGTGATGGATTCGGGCTTGATCACGATGACAGGGAACGCGCAGGCGATGCTGAACGATCCGCGCGTGCAGGCGGCGTACCTGGGCGAGTGATTGGAAAGGCGCGGCGCCGTAATGCGTGGGTTGCCCCGCGCGGGCATGCCCGCCCTACGGTGCGCAATGGCCAACCACTAACGGTTGCGTACCGTAGGGTGAGCATGCCCACGCTTACCCGGCCACACGAATTGCGTTGGCCCTGTCCCCGGACGGCCACGCAGAACAAACAAAAAAGGCCGCCTGAGCGATCAGGCGGCCTTTTTCATTACAGCCCGCCGAAGCGGGCCATGTTACTTAAGCAGCGGCAGCAGCAGCGTTCGCAGCCGGCGCCTTGGCGGCAGCCTGCGAGAACTGCGACACAGCGGCGTTCACATTGCTTTCGATGGCTTCGACCGCCTGCTTGGTGGTCTTGCTGAACTGCTCGTAGCCAGCGTTGGCGTTGCTGATCGCGGTCTTGACGGCGGCGACGAAGGTCTCCGAACCGGCAGGGGCGTTCTTGCTCACTTCGTCGACCAGGGCGATGACCTTGCGGTTCGCTTCGACGATCTGGCCTTCAGCGGCTTTCGAGAACTCGGCGCCGTTGGCAGTGGCGATGGCGGCCAGCTGGCGGTTGTAGGCGACGGCTTTCTCGGCGGCAGGCTGGGCCTTGGCGGTCGACAGTGCGAAGAACTCTTGCGGGTCCTTGGCCGACAGCAATTGACGGGCAGCAGTGGCGTTGTCAGCCAGGGTAGCGCGGGCGGTGCTGATGTTCAGCTCGACCAGCTTTTCCATGGTTTCGAAGGTTTTCGCGGTCAGCGACGAAAACAGGGCGAATTGGGTTTCGAAATTGGCTTTGGTGGCATTCGAGAACTGCTCTGGGATTGCAAACATGGGGATCTCCAAACAAACGTTATAGGAAGGTATGCTGCTAAAAACCGGTGCTGGTCCGAATGGTGCACCGCAACAGATTCAAGTTTTGCCCATTTCCGGGACCGAGTCAAGCGATTTTGGTGCGTCGCACCATCCTTGCATAGATTGTTGTACTCTTGCATCGGAAGAAATACTTTAGAACAACTTATGTCGTGGTTTTGCCATCAAAAGATGCCCTTCGGTAGCGGCCGGAAGCCTTTTTCCACCCATGTTAAACTTGCCATTGCGCTATTCGCCACCCGGTGTCCCGCGCTCGACTCTCACAACCATGGCCGACACCACCGCAACCGCAGGCGCATCCTTCACGCAGCACCGCTGGCTGGTGCCCGCATTTTTCGTTGTGCTCTGGAGTACCGGTTTCATCGTGGCCAAGTTCGGCCTGCCCTATGCGCCGCCGCTGACCTTCCTGCTACTGCGCTGCCTGGGCGTACTGGTCGTGCTCCTGCCTCTCGTACTGGTGTCGCGCGCACCCTGGCCGCGCGGGCGCGTGAAACATGTCGCGGTGGCGGGCCTGCTGCTGCAGGCCGGTTACCTGGGCGGCGTCTGGTGCGCGATTAAAATCGGCATGCCGGCCGGGTTGTCGGCGCTGATCGTCGGCATGCAGCCTATCCTCACCGCGGTGGCCGCGCCGCTGATCGGCGAGCGGGTGCGTCCGCGCCAGTGGCTGGGCCTGCTGCTCGGGCTGCTTGGCGTGGGCCTGGTCGTGGCAGCCAAGATCAACCTGGCCGGGCTGTCCGTGCGCGCCATCCTGTATTGCCTGTTCGCGCTGGCGTCGATCACGGCCGGCACCATGTACCAGCGCCGCTATTGCCCCCATTTCGACTTGCGCACCGGTACCGTGATCCAGTTCGGCGCGACCGTGGCGGCCTTGCTGCCGTGCGCGATTCTTTTTGAACAGTTGGATCCATCCTTGTCTAAGGTTATATGGAACGCCAACTTCATCGTCGCACTGCTGTGGTCGGTGTTCGCGCTGTCGATCGGCGCGATCTTCTTGCTGTTTAAACTTATCCGCCGTAGCAACGCCACCGAAGTGACCAGCCTGCTGTACCTGACCCCGCCGACCACCGCCGTCATGGCCTGGCTGCTGTTCGGCGAGTCGCTCAGCCCGCTGGGGCTGCTGGGCATGGCGGTGGCCGTCGCCGGCGTCGCATTCGTCGTCAAGAAAAAGGAGCTTCCATGATCTCAAGCCAGCAACAAGAAGCGGTCGATGCCGCCATCACCTCGCGCCGCTCGATCCGTGCCTTCCTCGACAAGGCGGTGGAGCAGGCCGACATCGCGCGCATCCTGGAAGTGGCGGCGCGCGCCCCGTCCGGGACCAATACCCAGCCCTGGAAAGTGTATGTGCTGACCGGCCAGGCGCGCGTCGAACTGTCGAACGCCATCCTTGCCGTCCACACCGACCCTGCCCAGTCGCGCGAACACACCGAGGAATACCCCTACTATCCGCGCGAATGGGTCTCGCCCTTCATCGACCGCCGGCGCAAGGTCGGCTGGGACCTGTACAGCCTGCTCGGCCTGACGCGCGAAGACAAGGCCGGCATGGCAGCTCAGCATGCGCGCAATTTCCGTTTTTTCGATGCGCCCGTCGGCCTGATTTTTACCATCGACCGCGTGATGGAGCAGGGCTCCTGGCTCGACTACGGCATGTTCCTGCAAAACATCATGGTGGCGGCGCGCGGTCGCGGGCTCGACACCTGCCCGCAGGCGGCGTTTACGCAATACCATCGCATCATTGCCGAGCAGTTAAAACTGCCGGCGAACGAAACCGTGGTCTGCGGCATGGCGCTGGGCTGGGCCGATCCGGGCAAGATCGAGAATTCGCTGGTCACCGAACGCGAGCCGCTCTCGACATTTGTTCATTTTGTAAAATAAGGTGTTGCGCCCGCTACACAATTAACGAAGATCGCCGCGCACGGCAGCATGCATCGTGCATCGGTCCGTTGTTGTGCGGCAAAATAGACGCGAGGGTGTTTAAATTCGGCTTGCAGTTGAGTTGCGGGCGAATACACTCATTCAATGCCGCATTGGCCGCGTGAAAAAGGAAGTAGAAATGTTGAAGCTCCTGTTGTCTGTCCTGGTATCGCTGTTTCTCGTCGTCGAGCCCGTATCGGCCGCCGGCGCCGGGGCTGGTGCGCAGGCTGCTTCAAGCAAACAGAAACGCCAGGCGGTCAAGAAAAAGGCCGTTCGCAAAGCCCCGTCCAGGGCCGGCAGCAAAGGCAAGCGCAAGGAAGCGGCCACGGTGGCGGCCGCTGATGATCGTCCGCGCCTGGTGCGCCGTGTCGTGAAAGTAAACGGCAAGCGCCGTGTCGTCTACCAGACCTTCCGCCGCGCCGCGCCGGCCATGCTGGCCATTCCGGCGGCACGTACCGCCGGCGATATCGCCGGGCTGAACCAGACGCGCGACCCGCTGTCGCTGGCCTCGAACGTGGCCTTCGTGATGGACCAGAACAGTTCCGAAGTGCTGTTCGAAAAGAACGCCAACGTGGCGCTGCCGATCGCGTCGATCACCAAGCTCATGACGGGGCTGGTCGTGGTCGAAGCGAACCAGGACATGAACGAAACCCTGACGGTCACGAACGACGACGTCGACCGCCAGAAGTTCAGCAGCTCGCGCCTGCCGGTTGGCGCGCGCATGACCCGCAACAATATGCTGCATATCGCGCTGATGAGTTCTGAAAACCGCGCGGCCGCTGCCCTCGGGCGTAACTATCCGGGCGGGATCAGGGCCTTCGTGACGGCGATGAACGCCAAGGCACACGAACTGGGCATGAACGATACCCATTACGTCGATGCCAATGGCCTGTCGAGCCAGAACGTCTCGAGCGCGCGCGACCTGGCGAAACTGGTGGCCTATGCGCACCAGAAGCCGCTGCTGCGCCAGTATTCGACGGATCCGAACTGGGTGGTCGAGGCCAGCGGACGCCCGATGCGCTACAACAATACGAACTACCTGGTGCGGATGCCGGACTGGAACATCGGCCTGCAAAAGACCGGCTTCATCAACGAAGCCGGGCGCTGCCTCGTGATGCAGGCGATGATCCAGGGCCGCAACGTGATCATGGTCTTCCTCGATTCCAAAGGAAAGATGTCGCGCACCGCCGACGCCGGACGCATGCGCCGCTGGCTCGAAGCGCTGACGCCGGACACCGTGGCGCCATCGGCCCTGCTCGGTCCGGGCACGGCGGCCGCCAGCGCGGCGGCTGCGGCGGCGAACGCGACCCATGCCTTTACGACGGTGTCGGCACCGACGGTGCGCTAAAAAATGAAAGCTGAGGTCAGGTCTGACATTCGGACTCCCGCCTTGGCGCGACCTCTGCCTTAATCGGCTTCGTATCGTCGAGGCCGTGTCTAAATGTCAGACCTGACCCCAGCTATTCAGGCCACCGAAGCCGGCCGGAAGCCGAGGGTTGCCGAAATCTGCCCGGCGGTCTGCACCAGGTCGTCGAGCCAGTCTTCCTGCAGGCGGTCGGCCGGCGCCGAGATCGACAGGCCTGCGACCAGCTTGCCGCTGTCGTCATGGATGCCGGCGGCCATGCAGCGCACGCCCAGTTCCAGCTCTTCGTTGTCGCGCGCATAGCCGCGCGCACGCACCAGGCTCAGTTCCCGCTCGAGCTTGGTCAAATCCGTGATCGAATTCTTGTTGTGCCCGGCCAGGCCAGTGCGCGTCGCGTAGGCGCGGATCGCCTTGGCCTCGTCCACCGACAAAAACAGCTTGCCGGTCGAGGTCAGATGCAGCGGACCACGCCCGCCGATCGCGCGCACCACCTGCATGCCGGATCGTTCGGAGAAGGCGCGGTCGATGTAGACGATTTCGTCGCCCTGGCGCACCGACAGATTCACCGTCTGCTGGGTTTTCTTGTGCAGCGCGCGCATGAAGTCGAGCGCCGCTTCGCGGACCGAGAGGCGGCTTTTCACGACATTGCCCAGTTCCAGCAGGCGCATGCCGAGCCGGTAGGTGCCGGGCTCGACGCGGTCGACGAAACGGGTCACGACCATGTCGTTCAGGATGCGGTGGGCGGTGGAGGGATGCAGGCCTGAGACTTTCGACAATTCTTTCAGGCTCACCGGATCGGGATAGGTGGCGAGCGCGTCGAGCAGGGCGACCATGCGCTCAATCACCTGGATCGATGTCTTGGGCGGTTCAAGTGTTTCGATTTTCATGATGTGGTTGGTGCAGTGCGGTATCGTCCCTACTTTATACCATAATGCGGAAAGCGGCGACGGTTTCGCTAGTGCTGTTCGTCTACGCGCGGTCCATTCCGCATAGGACGCAGAACGGGCATAATGGCAGCTTCATGTCTTCTTAGAAATATGATGGAACATCCGACCAGCGAATTCAAGAGCAAGGGTGGCCTCAAGCGCATCCTGGCCGCGTCGAGCTACACCGTGCAGGGCTTGTACATGGCCTGGCGCATCGAGCATGCCTTCCGCCAGGAGGTGCTGCTCTTCCTGCTCGGCCTTGTGTTCGCCTTCGTTCTGCCGGTATCCGCCTTCGAGAAGCTGACGCTGATCGGCGTGCTGATGCTGGTGCTGATCGTCGAACTCATCAACTCGGCGATCGAAGCGGTGGTCGACCGCATTTCGCTCGAGCGCCATCCTCTGTCGAAGAATGCCAAGGACTTCGGCAGCGCCGCGGTCGGGCTGACGCTGCTGCTGGCAGCGATCACCTGGGGCACGGTGCTGTATAACCGCTTCATGTGAACACTGCGGTAACAGCACAGTGCTGACAGCACAGCAAGCTTGTCGAAAATACCGCAGAATAGCCGGATGGCCTGTGCGGTGTCATGGTGACGCCGCCCTGAGGGCCTTCACTCCTGGAGATGACCATGACCTTACGCCTCGGCGACACCGCACCCGATTTCGAGCAGGATTCCACCATCGGCCGCATCCGCTTCCACGACTGGGCGGGCGATTCCTGGGTGGTGTTGTTCTCGCACCCGGCCGACTTCACGCCGGTCTGCACGACCGAACTGGGCCTGACGGCCAAGCTCAAGCCCGAATTCGACAAGCGCAACGTCAAGGCAATCGCGCTCTCCGTCGACCCGGCCGAGCAGCACAAGAGCTGGATCAAGGATATCGAAGAGACCCAGCAGACCGTGGTCGGTTTCCCGATCATCGCCGATGCCGATAAATCAGTCTCCACCCTGTACGACATGATCCACCCGGAAATGTCGGCCACGGCGACGGTGCGTTCGCTGTTCGTGATCGACCCGAAGAAAAAAATCCGCCTGACCATTACCTACCCGATGAGCACCGGCCGCAACTTCGACGAAGTGCTGCGCGTGATCGACGCGCTGCAGCTGACCGATGGTTATTCGGTGGCGACGCCGGGCAACTGGAAAGATGGCGACGACGTGATCATTCCACTCTCCGTGCAGGATCCGGCGGTGCTGGCCGAAAAATATCCGAAGGGCTTCACGGCGCCGAAGCCGTATCTGCGCCTGACGCCGCAGCCGAACAAGTAAGACCGGCGGACCGATGTCGAAACGCGTCCGCCAAACCGCCGGCGGCCGCGTAACGTAGGGTGGGCATGCCCACGCGTTCACGCCGTGATCATTCACAACCATTGATCGGAACGCAAACGCCGGTGATCCGGAGGGCGTTTCGACACGCAACGGTGCGTCCGCGTGGGCACGAGTGCCCACCCTACGTTACGCAACGGTCCGTAGTTAAATTCTGCGTATCGATGCACAGCGTGCGTACCCCATTCCCACTGCACGCATAAGCAAATAAGAAACCCATCGTTTGTTCGACGGCTGACCCGGCTTACTCTTGGGGTCATGTTAATGACCTATATTTCGGCTGGTTTCGCCGTCGGCCTGCTGGTCGGGATGACCGGCGTGGGTGGCGGCTCGCTGATGACGCCGCTGCTGACGCTGCTGTTCGGCGTCTCGCCCACGGTCGCGGTCGGCACCGACCTTGCCTTTGCCTCCGTCACCAAGGGCGCCGGCACCATTACTCACCGCTTCAACGGCACCGTCAACTGGGCCATCGTGCGCCGCCTGTGCCTGGGCGCGCTGCCGGCCGCGCTCGTCTCAACCCTGGTCCTGAGCCGCTTCGGCGCACTCGATGCGCGCATCGGCCAGGTCATCCGCTATTCGATCGCCGGCTCGGTGATGCTCACCGTCGTCGCGTTGCTGTTTCGCCGCCGCATGATTGCCTGGATTAACGCCCGCCCCGAACGCCAGTTGCAGGGCAGGGCCCTGAGCGTGGCCACGGTCATTGCGGGAGTGGTGCTCGGCACCCTCGTCACCGTTTCCTCGATCGGCGCCGGCGCCATCGGCGCCACCTTGCTGGTCATGCTGTACCCGAAACTCACCCCGGCCGAAGTCGCGGGCACCGACATCGCCTACGCCGTGCCCTTGACCGCGATCGCCGCCGCCGGCCACTGGTGGCTGGGCTCGATCGACTGGACGCTGTTGATCACCCTGCTGGTCGGCTCGCTGCCGGGCATCACCCTCGGTTCGATGCTGGCGCGCAAGGTGCCCGAGCGCTTCCTGCGCGCCTTGCTGGCCCTGACGCTGACCGGGGTCGCAGCCAAGCTGATTTATTAAGCGATGCAAGGTTCACCACGCTAATAGCGTAATTCATCTATGCAAATGAAGATTCCTTCGTTTGTTTTATGAGGTGGAAGTGAGATTATTACAGTCCGTTAGAAGAATTTGTAATAAGGACTCCATGAACATACTGCAGCCGCGCGCGTCCGGCCGGGTCATTCCCGGCTTTGGGCTCTCGCTCGGGTTCACGATCTTTTATCTCGCCCTGATCGTGCTGATCCCGCTGTCGGCCGTCTTCCTGAAAACGTTCACGATGAGCTGGGACGCCTTCTGGAGCGCGGTCAGCTCCGATCGTGTAGTCGCTTCCTACAAGCTCAGCTTCGGCGCCTCGCTGATCGCGGCCGCGCTGAATGTCGTGTTCGGCGGCATCGTCGCCTGGGTGCTGGTGCGCTACCGCTTTCCTGGTAAACGTTTCATCGACGCCCTGGTCGACCTGCCGTTCGCGCTGCCGACCGCCGTGGCCGGTATCACGCTGACTGCCCTGTATTCGAACAATGGCTGGATCGGCAAATACCTCGAGCAATTCGGCATCAAGGTCGCCTTCACGCCGCTCGGCATCGTCGTCGCGCTGACCTTCATCGGCCTGCCTTTCGTCGTGCGGACGGTGCAGCCGGTGCTGGAAGAAGCCGAGCGTGAACTGGAGGAAGCGGCGGCCAGCCTGGGCGCGAGTCCGCTCCAGACCTTTTTCCGTGTGATCCTGCCCTCGATCGTGCCGGCCATGCTGACCGGCTTCGCGCTCGCCTTTGCGCGCGCCACCGGCGAATACGGCTCCGTCATCTTCATCGCCGGCAACCTGCCGATGGTGTCCGAAATCACGCCGCTCTTCATCATCACCAAACTGGAGCAGTACGACTACGCCGGCGCCACCGCGATCGCGGTCGTGATGCTGATCGTGTCTTTCGTCCTGCTCCTGACGATCAACCTGTTGCAGGCCTGGACCCGCAGAAGGGCAGGCAAGAAATGAGTGCAGTGTTGGATAAACCCGCAGGTAAGCCGATCCCGGCCGCGCCGCGCGCCGTGCGTCCCGTGAAAACCAATGCCTTCGAGCCGAACTGGGTGCGCTACACGCTCATCGCCGTCGCGCTCCTCTTCCTGACGCTGTTCCTGTTCGTGCCGCTGGTCGCCGTGTTCACCGAAGCCTTGAAACGCGGCTGGGACACCTATGTCGACGCCATCCTCGATCCGGACGCCATCTCCGCCATCAAGCTCACGCTCATCGCCGCCGGCATCGCGGTGCCCCTGAACCTGGTGTTCGGCGTGGCCGCGGCCTGGTGCATCGCGAAGTTCGACTTCCGCGGCAAAAGCATTTTGCTCACCCTGATCGACCTGCCTTTCTCGGTCTCGCCCGTCATCGCCGGCCTGATCTACGTGCTGCTGTTCGGCGCCCAGGGCTGGTTCGGCGAATGGCTGATGGAGCACGACGTCAAGATCCTGTTCGCGGTGCCGGGCATCGTGCTGGCGACCGTCTTCATCACCTTCCCGTTTGTCGCGCGCGAACTAATTCCGCTGATGCAGCAGCAGGGCACCGAGGAAGAGGAAGCCGCGCTGGTGCTGGGTGCCTCGGGCTGGCAGACCTTCTGGCGCGTGACGCTCCCGAACATCAAATGGGGCCTGCTGTATGGCGTCATCCTGTGCAATGCGCGGGCGATGGGCGAGTTCGGCGCGGTGTCGGTGGTGTCCGGCCACATCCGCGGCGAGACCAACACCATGCCGCTGCAGGTCGAGATCCTCTACAACGAATACAACTTCACGGCCGCGTTCGCGATCGCATCCCTGCTGGCGCTGCTCGCGCTGGTGACGCTGGCCGTGAAATCCTTTATCGAATGGCGTCTGCACCAGTCCAGGAGCAGCGACGCCGGCACCACGGAGCGCCCGCAATGACGATCGAAGTCCAACACATCCGCAAGCAGTTCGGCCAGTTCAAGGCGCTCGACGACGTCTCGCTGCAATTCCCCAACGGCGAGCTGACCGCCTTGCTGGGCCCCTCGGGCTGCGGCAAGACGACGCTCTTGCGCATCATCGCCGGCCTCGAGCATCCAGACACGGGCTCGGTGCTGCTCGACGGCCAGGACGCGTCCCGCAGCCATGTGCGCGAGCGCCAGGTCGGCTTCGTGTTCCAGCACTACGCGCTGTTCAAGCACATGACGGTGTTCGAGAACGTCGCGTTCGGCCTGCGCGTGCGCCCGCGGCGCGAGCGTCCGAGCGAGCAGCAGATCCGCGACAAGGTGAAGCAGTTGCTGGAGCTGGTGCAGCTCGACTGGATCGCCGACCGCTATCCGCCGCAACTGTCGGGCGGCCAGCGCCAGCGCATCGCCCTCGCACGCGCCCTGGCCGTGGAGCCGCGCGTGCTGCTGCTGGACGAACCTTTCGGCGCGCTCGACGCCAAGGTGAGGAAGGAATTGCGCCGCTGGCTGCGCCGCCTGCACGACGACCTGCACGTGACCTCGATCTTCGTGACCCACGACCAGGAAGAAGCGCTCGAAGTGGCCGACCAGGTGGTCGTCATGAACAAGGGCCGCGTCGAGCAGCTGGGCACGCCGGCCAGCGTCTACAACGCGCCCGCGTCGCCCTTCGTCTACAGCTTCCTCGGTAACGTCAACCTGTTCCACGGCCGCGTGCACGATGGCGTGCTCGCCAGCGGCGACGCCCTGTTCGACGCACCCGGCCACGGCGGCGTGCAGAACGCCGACGGCATCGGCTACGTCCGTCCGCACGACCTCGACGTCGAGCGCTACACGCCGGGCAAGCAGGGCATCGTGGTGAAGCTGCGCCGCGCGCATGCGATCGGCCCGCTGGCCCAGCTCGACCTCGAGCGGGCGGACAACGCCCAGCTGATCGAAGCCGTGATCCCGAACGAGCGCTTCGCCGGCCTCGGCCTCAAGGAAGGCGAGACCCTGGTCGTGCGCCCGCGCCAGATCCAGGTCTTCGTCGATGAAGGTGGCGGCATATGAACTTCCAGCAGCTGCGCTCGGTGCGCGAGACGGCGCGCCGCAACTTCAACCTCACCGACGTCGCCGCTGCGCTGTTCACCTCGCAGCCGGGCGTGTCGCGCCAGATCCGCGAGCTCGAGGACGAACTCGGCGTCGTCATCTTCGAACGCAACGGCAAGCGACTGACCGGCCTCACAGCGCCCGGCAAAGGCATCCTCAAGATTGTCGAGCGCCTGCTGGTGGAAGCGGAAAACCTGACGCAAGCCAGCCAGGAGTATTCGGCCCAGGACAGCGGCACGCTGACCATCGCGGTGACCCACACCCAGGCGCGCTATGCGCTGCCGCAGGTGGTGCAGTCCTTCCGCAACGCCTTCCCGAACGTGCGCATTGCCCTGCAGCAGAGCGCGCCGGAACACATCGCCGAATACGTGCTGTCGGGACGGGCGGATATCGGCATCGCAACCGAGGGCCTGTCGACGTTTCCCGACCTGGTCTCGTTTCCATGCTACCGCTGGAGTCACGTGGTGGTCGCGCCGGAGGGACATCCGCTGCTGGGTACGACGCCGCTGCGGCTGGAGGACCTGGCCGAACATCCGCTGATTACCTACGACGTCGGCTACACCGGCCGCGGCCATATCGACGACGCCTTCAGCAAGGCCGGGCTGGCGCCGGACATGGTGCTCACCGCCATGGATTCGGACGTCATCAAGCAGTATGTGTCGCTGGGGATGGGGGTCGGGATCATTGCCTCGATGGCCTTCGATCATGGACGCGACAAGGGGCTGCGGGCGATCGAATCGTCGCACCTGTTTGCGCCGAACGTGACGCGGCTGGCGGTGCGGAGGGGGGCGTATTTAAGGGCGTATGCGTATCATTTCATTGAACGCTTTGCGCCGGGGGTGACGCGCCCGGATATCGAGCGGTCCTTGCAGGCGGATGAGGCGGTGGCGATTTGAAACGCTAGTTCGATATCGGTGCCGTCGCGGCTACTCGCCCGATAACGATCACCGCGTGGGCGGGGGATTTAGTCCGGGGGACTAAATCCGCCCACGCGTTCAACGCACGCCAAAATCGCGCGCAATTTTTACTGCCCCGGATTCGGGATCCGCGCATGAATCGCATCGATCACTGCGACCACGCTTCCATCCGCGAACGGGCGTCCACTCCCTACAAGGACTGAAGTTCAGGGACGGGCCACCGATAGCTCAACACACTGCTCAGCGGGTAGCAGTGTTCCCGGACTTCTTCCAGCTGATTTCCTCCAAGCAGAACAACGAAGTCCTCCTCGATACGAAGGAAAAAACCCACATGGCCTTTCCAGCTGTTGGGGTCATCCCTCGTCAACACGGCGATACACCCGCGGACGGGGCTTTCAAGTGGGATCCCCCACGCCAGCCAGGAGCGCGCCAATGCTGAGCCGGTACCTGCGATGCCGGATTCGGCGAGACACCAATTGACGAATGATGAGCACCATGAAACCTTGTCGTCATAGCCGCGCAAGTTAGTGTAGAAGTTGTACTCGACAATCCGAGGGTTGGTCTGGCCAGCGGGAAACCGCCGTACGCCGTACTCCCCAACAGCGGCGTCCATCCAGGGCGTCTCGTGCGGCATCATGGCTTTCATCAGTTAAAGGTGCTTGAATGTTTCCTGTTCCCGTAGAGGCAACTTGCCCTGCTGTACCGGGCGCCCGTCAGTCGAGGTGCGAGTCACGGTCGCAGGCGTATTTCGGATAGGGCGCAGGAGCGAGGAAAGTGTCGATGGCGGCGGTAATCCTGGACTTCAATTGCTCGCTGCCGCCATCCTGCATATCGTTGTGGCGCGCGCCTTTGATGTGCACGATGCAGGTACCGTAGCGGCGCTGCTCTTCGTCGTTTGGCAGGACGCCCGGGTCCGCCGTGGTGTCGCTGGCACGGATCGTCAGGACGTGGATGCCGGGCGAGCGGGGCAGCGCAACCCGCCGGCTGTCGAGGCTGATCAGGCCGGAAACGCGGTTCGGGGTGTCCGCGGCGAACTGAGCCGAACTGTCTCCGCCAAGGGAGTGCCCCACGAGAAGCAGGTGTTGCCAATCGAATTGCGGATACCGTACCGCGGTCTCGTCGATCGCGGTGGCGATCGACTTCGAGGCCACCCGGGCCAATGCTTGTACTTGCTGCGACACCGGGGCGTCCCGGTCCAGTTTGGCGCCGCCGGCACTATCTTGCAGGGCGATCACCAGGTAACCCATCCTGTTAAGAGAGTGGGTGACGAAGGAATAATCCGATCCTGCAAGTCCGTATCCGGGGGCCAGCAGGGCGACCGGACAGGGCGATGCGCTGGTACAGGCCTGAATATTGGCGGGAACGTGAATGTCCACCGGGACGGCTGCCCCGGCCATGGACAAGCCGAACAGCAGGGGCAGCAGGCACACGAATTTCTTGTTCATGGCGATGGTTGTCGGTGGATGGATCAACAGGGCGGCCGCCGGATCAGAGCGCGCGCCGCGCCAGCTCGTCCAGGAAGGCATCGCGGGTTTGCGCGCCGCCGAAGTACCTGCTGTCTACCCGGTGTTGCAACAGGCGCGCGAACACCAGCGTGCGGCCGTCCTTGTTGATCCAGCCGACGAACCAGCCAATATGCTGCGTTTCGTCCGCGCTGCCGTCCGGCAGCAGTGCGGGCGCCGTGCCGGTCTTGCCGTAGACCTCCCAGCCGTTCGTCAGCGTCTCCCGCTTGAGCAGGCGAGCGGTCATCTCGTAGGCGTGGGCAGATACCGGCAGGCTGCGGTTGACCACCTTGCGCAGGAACACGGTCTCTTCAAACGGCGATATCCTGAGCGTGGGGCTCAGCTCCGAGACCGCGAGCGCATCCTCCACGCCCGGGACGCTGGAGAGCGCGCGGTTGCCGTAGTCGAACGCCTGCACATAGCTGCGCACGCGTTCGGCGCCCAGCCGCGACGTCACCTGTTGTGAATACCAGACGACCGATTCGCGCAGCCAGCCGGCCGGATCGGTGTCATGGCGCCAGGATGGATTGCTGGCGGCATAGCTCGGCTTGTACGGCAGGTAGGGCGTGTGTTCGTCGCGCAGCACGCCGCTGTCGAAGCCCATCAGGCTGATGGCGATCTTGAAAGTCGAGGCGGGCGTTACGCGCTCATCGCAGCCGCCTTCGCGCACCAGCACGGCGCCGCTCGCAGCATCGGCCATGATCGTGCAGTCGAGCGCCGCCGATGGTCCCGACGCCGTTCCCGGCCAGGCATGCGCCATCAGCTGCCCGCGGCCATCCGGGACGCCCCCGACATGCCAGCCCAGCGCCGGCTGCAGCGCCAGATTGGCGCATACCACGGCCGCCAGGCTGCCGAGCGCGGCGCAGCGCGACCAGGCGCCCCGGGCCGCTGTCGGTGCGCGTATCAGGTTGATGCGTGCGGTCAGGGTCGGCTCGCCGCTGGCGCCGAATGCGAGCGCCATGCCGGCCGGGCACCGTTGCAGCTTCAGTTGTCCGACCAACGCCGCGGCATAGGCCTTGCGCTCGCCGGGCGACCGGACGCGCAACACATCGCGGTCGCAGCCGAATTCCTGCGCCCAGCCCATCCGCGCGCGCAGCATGCGCATGAAGGGATTGAACCAGAACAGACTCTGCAGTGCGAGGGCGGCCGCGCTCCAGCGCAGGTCGTGGCGGCGCCAGTGTGTCAATTCGTGTTCCACGATCAGCTGCTGCTGCAGTGGATCGACACTGCGCAGGTGGCGCGGCAGCAGCAGGCGCGGCTTGAACAGGCCTTGCAGCATCGGGGAAATCGGTGCGTCGACTTCGATCACGGCTGGCAGCGCCACGTTCGGCTGCCCCGTGAAACCGGCATGTCCATCGAGCGCTGTCAGCTGGGCGCCGCTGGCGCCCAGCGCATCGAGCAAGCGTTGGGCGCGCCGCCAGCGGAACAGTGCATGACCGAGACCGAGCAGGTAGAGCACGAGCCAGGCGCGGCCCGCACCGCGCAACCATGCATGCAGGGAGGGGGACGTCAGGCTCGGCGCCGGCGCGGCCGTTGGCGCCGGACTTGCCGACGGCGACGTGGGTGCTGCAGCAGCATGTGGCGCGGCACCCTCTCCAAGCTCGATGACGGGCACGACCCGCAGGCGCTCGGTCGTCGGCAGCAGCATCGCGACGAACACCGCCGCCACCGCCGCCTGGCCCATCAGCCACAGCGAGCGCTGCTGGGCGAGCGCGGGAAAGCCCCTGCGGCACAGCACCACCGCACCCCAGACCGCAGCTCCGGCCAGCAGCGAGCCTGCGGCAGCGAGCAGCAGCTGCGCCAGCGCGATGTCGAGCGGCGTCACCGGGTCTCGTCCGCGTCGTCCGGCCAGTCCTGCAGTAATTGCTCGAGCTGGGCCAGCTCCTGCTCGTCGACCAGCTTACTGCCGGTGAACATCGCCACCGGCAGCGGCGTGTCGATTTCCATCACGCGCTTGCCGAAATCATGCGCAAAGGCGGCCAGGGTATCCACTTTTTCCATCATCGCTTCATACACCTGCACGCCATGGCGCACGTGCTGCGCAACCATGCCCTTGTCCAGCATGCGCTCGAGTGTCTTGCGTGTGGACGAATACGACCAGCCGAGCTCGTCTTGGACGCGTTCGTGGATTTCACGCGCACTCAGGGGCTGTTGGCGCCATAAGGCCTTGAGCAGGCTGAGTTCGGTAATCAAGGGGACAGACATGGCGGGCTCTCTTTTGCGACTAACATCGCCAGCATGCGACGGATGTCACAAATAGTCAAGCAATCCGGATCCTGACCGATGCATCGGCAAGACCGCTTGACGGTGTGTGACAAATGTCGCATGATTACGTCATTGGTCACAATGTAACCCGCCACATGCTCCAGGCTGGCACGGGGCGCGATGTGAATCGTCCTTTTACGCACTGCCGGAAACCATGCGCCTGCCCAGATCCGTTCACGCCCTGCCCACCAGCCCGGTTCATGTATTGCCATGTCCGGGAAGCTGGCTGCCTGGGACGACACTCACGGTCATCCTGTTCGGGCTTGTCGCGCTGCCGGTACAGGCGCAGGCTGAAGACCAGGAAAGCGCGACGGTGATGGTCACGGCCAAGAAAGAGCCAGTCGTCAAAAAGGTCGATAAGACTGTCTACAATGTTTCGGCCATGCCCAGGGCGGCAAACGGCAGTGGCCAGGACGTTCTGCAATCGACACCCGAGGTATCGGTGACGGCCGACGGGAACATCGCAGTCAAGGGAAACCCCCAGGTCACGGTCCTGGTCGATGGCAAGCCGACGGCGATGATGTCGGGGTCGAGCGAGGAGCGGGCAGTGGCGCTACAGACCATGAGCGGCGCCGACATTGCCAGCATCGAAGTCATCACGAATCCATCCGCTGCCTATCAGGCCAATGGCGGTGCGATCCTCAACATCGTATTGAAGCGAAACCGCAGGCCTGGCGCACACGCGCAGATACAGGGAAGCGCCTCGGACCACGACCTGTGGAATATCGGTGCGTCGGGCGGCTGGGCCAGGGACAATGTCAGCGTACATGGCAACCTGGCGTTGCGCCATGACGGTACGGAGAAATTCCGCCAGTCGGAAACCGACTGGAATAATCCTCTCAACGGCCAGTCCGGACAATCGCGGCAGGCGTCGGAGGTATTCGTCCATCGCGTCGTCGAAACTGCGGCACTGGGCGTCGATTACGCCCTGGGCGGCTTCGACACCCTCAGCCTGGCGGCGCGCCATAACAGCCGCCAGTCGCGCCCGCTGTTCGACGTGCTGAACGAGAACCGTACGGGCGCCGCCAGCACCGTCTTTCATCGTATTTCCGACGGACCCAACGAGCAGTCCGACGACAGCGCCAGCCTCAGTTACAGCCACCAGGGCGATGGCGGGGCGCTCAAGGCAATGGTCCAGCGCAGCGATACGATCGGCCTGATCGACAAGTCTTACCGCGACGTCTTCGTCGCACCGGCGCTCGCCACCGACTACAGCCGCGGCGCTACCAGGTCGGCGCGCCGCCTGACCCAGGCCACGCTCGACTGGACCGGCTTGTCGGAACACGGACAGTGGGGCATGGGCCTCGATACCCAGGACAAGACCGACGACCTCTACAACTATCAGGCGTCCGTCGATCGCGTGACAGGGGCCGAGAGGCCCGATCCTGCTACGACCAATGGCTATGCCGTGACGACGACGGTCAGCGCTGCCTATTTGACCGACAAGATCAGGCACGGGAAATGGGAAGTGCTGTTGGGTGGACGGGCCGAGCGCATGGCGCTTCGGGTGCGTCCGGCGCAGGGTTTCATGGGTTTCATGCCGGCAGCGCATTGGCAGGCGTTCAATCCCAGCCTTCACCTGGCCTATGCCGCCAGCGACAGGGCCGACCTGACGCTCAGCTATCGCCGCAGTCTCCAGATGCCCGATCCGCGCGATCTCAATCCGTTCACCACCTATGTCGATGCGCAAAACCTGAGCCGCGGCAATCCCGGCCTGAAGCCGCAGCGCCTCACCTCATGGGAGATCGGCACCAACGCGCAGGGCGCACATCTGAGCGGCGATGTGGCTGCCTTCTACCGTAGCAGCACGGACACGGTGACCGATGCACGCAGTTTTGCCACCGACAACGTACTTGTCACCTCCCGGCAGAATGGGGGCAGGGCGCGCTCGGCTGGCATCACAGGCTCGGTGGAGTGGACGCCTGATGCGACGCTGCGTTTGGGCATGGACGGCGGCGCCTATCGCGTGATGCTCGACACGCCCGACCTCCCTGGTCATGTGCGACAGGACGGTGTCTCAGGCTATATCAACCTCAGGGCAGCGTACAGCGTCGGACCAGACGACCTGTCGGTCGACGCGCATGGCCAATCGGGAGGAATCACACCGCTCGGCCGATACGGGGCGACCAGCAGTCTCAACTTGAGCTGGAAGCACCGGTTGACCAGGACGCTCAGCCTGACGGTCAACGCCAACGATGTTTTCGATGGCAGCAAGCGCACCTATCGGACAGTCACGGGCACATTCCGCCAGGCCGGATTCGATCATTTCGTCGCACAGCGGATCTATGTGGGCTTCGTAAGGAAGATCGAGTGACGCCAGTCCGAGGTAATCGCCACGCCTGCCTTGTCCCCGGTGGCTTCATGTGCCACTCCTTTCACCGAATCGTTCAGCGAATACGTCCTTCTTATGAGTCCAATCCACGCCATGATGCCTTCACCGACCCGCCGCCACCTCCTGCTCGCACTGGCCTCGCTGCCATTTGCTGCCGCCGCCAATGCGCCGGCCGGGAACGCCGGCTTCGCTGCCCTCGAACGCGACCTGAACGGCGAGCTCGGCGTGGCCACCATCGACGCCGCGACCGGGCGGTCGACCGGTTATCGCCAGGACCAGCGCTTCCCGATGTGCAGCACGTTCAAGGCGGTGCTGGCGGCCGCCATCCTCGCGCGCGCCGACAGTACCCCAGGCCTGCTCGACAAACGGCTGGCCCTGCCCAAAAACCGTTTCGCCAGCTATTCGCCGGTCACCGCCAAGCATGCCGGCGGCGGCATGAGCGTGGCCGACCTGTGCGCCGCCGCGCTGCAGTACAGCGACAACACCGCCGCCAACGCACTGATGCGCGAACTGGACGGTCCGTCCGGGCTGACGCGCTTCGCGCGCGCGCTGGGCGATCGGCGCTTCCGCCTGGATCGCTGGGAAACCGAGCTCAACAGCGCCATCCCGGGTGACGAACGCGACACGACGACCCCGCTGGCCATGGCGCGCACGCTCCAGAAGCTGCTGTTGCTGGACGGCCTGACGCCGGCCCGGCAAAGCCAGTTGCGTGACTGGATGCTGGCGAATACCACGGGCGACAACCGGATACGTGCTGCCGTGCCGGCCGGCTGGCTGGTAGCGGACAAGACCGGCACCGGCGCCTACGGCAGCGCTAACGACGTCGCTGTGATCTATCCACCAGGCAGATCCCCGATCGTGCTTGCCATCTATACCCGTCAGGCGGCCAAGGACGCCGACGCGCGTAGCGACATCATCGCACGAGCGGCCAGGATCGCGCTGGACGCATTCAATGCTTGAATGCCAGCCCAGTAGCATACGAAGTCGCTATTGGCCGGGATTCGTTATTCTTTGGTGAATCCCATCAATCCCCGCCATCACCTCGGCGGACAAACTGATCTCCGCCGCATCGATGTTCTCCTTCAACTGCACCAGCGTCGTCGCCCCGATAATGGTCGACCCCACGAACCAGCGCGAATAACACCAGGCCAGCGCCATCTGCGCCGGCGTCAAACCATTCTCGCGCGCCAGCACCGCGTACTGGCGCGTGGCTTCCAGCACCTCCGGCCGCACATAACGCGGACTCCAGTTCGCCGGGAAGATCGTCAGCCGGCCATGCGCCTTCGGATCATCGAGGTATTTCGCTGTCAGCTGCCCAAAGGCGAGCGGGCTGTAGGCGAGCAGGCTCACATCCGACCGGAAGCAAGTCTCATCCAGCAGCGAGGTTTCAAAAAAGCGCGCCGTCAGGTTGTATAAATTCTGGATCGTCGCAATCCGCGGCAGGCCGCGCGTCTCGGCCAGCTTCACGTATTCGCTCACACCCCACGAACTCTCGTTCGACACGCCGATCTCGCGGATCTTGCCGGCCTTGACCAGCTCACCCAGCGCGCCCAGCGTTTCCTCGATCGGCACGCTGCTGCGCTCGCGCGTCGGATCGAAGCGGTTGGCGCCGAAAATCGGCAGGTTGCGGCTCGGCCAGTGGATCTGGTAGAGGTCGATGTAATCCGTCTGCAGGCGCTGCAAACTCGTCTCGACGGCCGCGCGCACGTTGGCTGCATCGAGGTCGTGCGCCGCGCCGCGGATATAGGCCATGTTCGGATTCGGCCCGGCGATCTTCGAGGCGATCACCAGGTCGTCGCGGCGGCCGCGTGACTTCAGCCAGCTGCCGATGAAGCGCTCGGTCGCGCCTTGTGTCTCGGCGCGGCCCATCACCGGATACATCTCCGCGGTGTCGATGAAGTTGATGCCGCGCTCGACCGCGTAGTCGAGCTGGCGGTGCGCGTCCGTCTCCGTATTCTGTTCGCCGAAGGTCATCGTGCCGAGGCAGACCTTCGACACCTGCAAGTTGCTGCGTCCAAGCTGTTTGCGTTGCATGCTCATTTCCTTATTGGCTCCTTTGCGCGCAGCGCGTCGGCGCACTCGCGCACGAGGGACGGGCCGCGGTAGATCAAGCCGCTGTACAGCTGCACCAACTGGGCGCCGGCGGCGATTTTTTCTTGTGCGTCGCGGCCCGACAGGATGCCGCCGACGCCGATGATCGGGATCGCGTTGCCGAGCTCCTTCTTCATCGCGCGGATCACGATGTTCGACAGGTCGAACACCGGTGCGCCCGAGACGCCGCCGGTTTCCTTGCCATGGCGGTACTGCTCGACGTCGCGCCGGTTCAGGGTCGTGTTGGTCGCGATCACGCCGTCGATCTTGTGGCGCAGCAGGGCGCCGGCAATGTTGCGGATCTGCTCGGCGTCGATATCGGGTGCGATTTTCAGGGCCAGGGGCACGTAACGGCCGTGCTGGTCGGCGAGGCGCGTCTGCTCGGCCTTCAGCTGCGACAGCAGGGCGTCCAGTTCCGAGGCGCCCTGGAGCTGGCGCAAATTCTTCGTGTTCGGCGACGAGATGTTGACCGTGACGTAGCTCGCGTATGGATAGACCTTGCGCAGGCATTCGAGGTAGTCGTCGGCGGCGCGCTCGATCGGGGTATCGGCGTTCTTGCCGATGTTCAGGCCGAGTACGCCCTGCTTTTCCTGGTAATAGCGCGAAGCCTGCACATTCGCGACGAAGGCGTCGACGCCGCCGTTATTGAAACCCATGCGGTTAATGATGCCGCGCGCGGCCGGCACGCGGAACATGCGCGGTTTCGGGTTGCCCGCCTGCGCGCGCGGCGTTACGGTGCCGATCTCGATCGAGCCGAAACCAAGCGCGGCCAGGCCGTCGATGTAGGCGCCGTCCTTGTCCAGGCCCGCGGCCAGTCCCACCGGGTTCGGGAACGTAATGCCCATGACGGTGCGCGGGTCGGGCGCGGGCTTCTTGAACATCCCGGTCGCGCCGCGCTGGGCGGCACTGCGCAGGGCCGGCAGGGTCAGGTTGTGGGCGGTTTCCGCAGGCAGCGTGAAGAGCAGGGGCCGGGCGAGGGTGTACAGGAATTTGTCGGACATGGAGCGCTCGAAAATGGGGTCGCAGTATTGTACATGCGTGTACCGTGCGCAGGACCCTTACCTGTCGAGGATGCCCCAGGTGCCGCTGATGCGCGCCTCCAGCGGCCGGAAATTAATTTTATACGCCATCTTCGGGCTCTGCTCGATCCAGTAGCCGAGGTAGACGAAGGGCAAGCCGAGTTCGCGCGCCTGCGCCACCTGCCACATCACGTTGTAGGTGCCGAAGGAAGCGCCCGGCACGTCCGGATCGAAGAAGGTGTACACGGAAGACAGGCCGTCCGACAGGACGTCGATGATCGACACCATGCGCAAGGTGCCGTCCGGTTCGCGGAATTCGACGAGGCGCGTGTTGACCCGGCTTTGCAGCAGGAACTGGGCGTACTGGTCGCGGCTGTCCTGGTCCATGCCGCCGCCGACGTGGCGCGTGGTCTGGTAGCGCAGGTAGAGCGCATAGTGCTCGTCCGAGAACGAGAGGTTGGCGACCATTGCCGAGAGGTCGCCATGGCGCTTCCAGGCACGGCGCTGGGTGCGGTTCGGCGTGAACTCGTTGCAGCGCACGCGCACCGGGATGCAGGCCTGGCAGCCGTCGCAATACGGGCGATAGGTAAAGATGCCGCTGCGGCGAAAGCCGTTCTTCACCAGTTCGGAATACACGTCCGCGTTGATCAGGTGCGAGGGCGTGGCGACCTGCGAGCGCGCCTGGCGTGCGTCGAGATAGCTGCACGGATACGGGGCCGTCGTGTAGAACTGCAGCGTGGAGAAGGGCAGGTCATTAAGGTGCGTCATGCAGAACTCTCGGGACGACGTGATGGCCTTATTCTAACGAAAGCGGCGCGCGCACAGTTAAGCGATAAACGGTGCAACCGGTTCCCATGGTCCGATCGCCGGTTCGCGGATCGCCGCGCGCAAATGCTGCAGGAAGACTGCGCGCGGAATCGGCGCGGCGCCCAGCGACGCCAGGTGTCCTGTTTCCTGCTGACAATCGACCATGCGCACGCCGTTCTTGCGCAGGAAGGCGACCAGGTAGGCCAGCGCCACCTTGGAGGCGTCGGACACGCGCGCGAACATCGATTCGCCGTAGAACATGCGGCCGATGCAGACGCCGTAGGCGCCGCCGACCAGTTCGCCGTCAACCCAGACTTCGGACGAGTGCGCATAGCCGAGCGCATGCAGGCCCGTGTAGCCGTCGATGATGTCTTCTGAAATCCAGGTGCCCGGCCCATCCTTGCGCGGGGCCGCGCAGGCGCGCATGACGGCCTCGAAATCGCTGTCGAAGCGTACTTGCCAGCGCCCGCCGCCGGTGCGGCTGCGTTCGACGCGGCGCAGGGTTTTCCTGAGGCTGTCGCTGACCTTGAAGTCATCGGTATAGAGCACCATGCGCGGATCGGTGCTCCACCAGAGGATGGGCTGGCCTTCGGAGAACCAGGGGAAAATGCCGTTCTGGTAGGCCAGCAGCAGGCGCTGCGGCGACAGGTCGGCGCCGGCCGCGAGCAGGCCGGGCGCGTCCATCGTCAGCGCCTCGGATACGTCGGGAAAGGGCGTATGCGCATCAAGCCAGGGAATCATGGGCGGCTCTCGCAGGTCAGTCTGGTTCGCGTGGAGCAATCATCGAGCGCTTGATGTCGTGGCTGTGCACGCCATACGTGCCGGAGACTCCCTCACGCATTTTGACGCGGTCGGCAAAGAACAGTTCCAGCGTTGTGCGGATTGTCGGGAAGGCGAGCTCGTCCCAGGGGATGTCGCGCTCGGAGAACAGCTGCACTTCCAGGCTTTCGATGCCCGGCGCAAAGTCGAGGTCGACCAGGCGCGCCAGGTAGAACATGTGGACCTGGTGCACGTGGGCGACATTCAGGAGCGTGAACAGCTTGCCGATTTCGATGTGCGCGCCGGCTTCTTCCTCGGTCTCGCGCACCGCGGCCTCGCTGGTGGTCTCGCTGTTTTCCATGAAGCCGGCCGGCAGTGTCCAGTAGCCATGGCGCGGCTCGATCGCGCGCCGGCACAGCAGCACTTGCACGCTGCCTTCGTGCTCCCACACCGGGATGGAGCCGATGACCATTTTCGGGTTCTGGTAATGAATCGTGCCGCACTGCGCGCACACATGGCGCGGCCGGTTGTCGCCTTCGGGAATGCTTAGTGCAACCGCGTGGCCGCACTCGGAACAAAAGTTCATAGAGGATGGGGAGAATGAATATCCGGCTACTTTACACCCGAATCGGGCGGCTGTGCCGCCACGCCGCCTCGGCAGCAGTGTTGCTCGTTCGCTATTGAGCGGGTCAATCGTCGCTGCTGCCGGCATTGGGTTTGCCTAATTGGCTGAATCCGTATATAATTCGTTTCACAGACGCGGGGTGGAGCAGTCTGGCAGCTCGTCGGGCTCATAACCCGAAGGTCACAGGTTCAAATCCTGTCCCCGCAACCAGAATACTGAAGGCCGCTGACTCGAAAGAGTCAGCGGCCTTTTCGTATTGGTTCCCCCTGCCTGGCTCGACGCGCATCAAGGCGAGCGCAGGTTGACCGCACTTGCCGAACTCGGCGTTGTCCAACTATCGGTGGCCCGGTCATGGAGCGATTCCATGGCACGCGCCGACACGTCCAACGCCTACTTAGCGGATTCGACCATGATTACTGTTGAAGACATCAACGACGCCTGGGGCTGGATGGGCTTGCGGGCCGTGGAAATCCTGGGCGCCAATTCCTTCGGCAATCTGATCCTGCGCGACGCCGACGGCAGCTACTGGCGCCTGCGTCCGCCAGACCTGTGCTGCGAACCAGTGGCCGAGGACCGCGCCGCGCTCGACGCGCTCTCCTACAACCAGGATTTCCTGAACGACTGGTACATGCCGGACGTGGTCCACCTGGCCGAGACCACGCTCGGGCCGCTCACGGACGACCGCACCTACTGCCTCAAAATCCCCAGCGCGCTGGGCGGGCACTACGGCAGCGAGAACCTGGCGACGGTGCCGCTGTCCGAGTTGATCCGGTTTTCGGGGGAGGGTGCGCAGCAGCTCGAGGGCGTGCCGCGCTGGGCGTGAGCGCGCTTGCCGGCCGCTACCGCGCTGGCGTGCGCCGCTCTCACCCCGCCGGCTGGCTGAGACTCGCCCACAAATACGCCGCAGCCATCGTCCGATGCGGCCTGTACCCCGCCAGCCATGCCTGCGTGCGCGCCTGGTCCGGCTTCTGCGCTTCCCCCAGCAGCCGCCCCAAGGCCCCGCGCACCGCCACATCGCCCTCGAGCGAACAATCCGCGTACCCATAGCCGCGCAGCAAGGTGTAATTCACGGTCCACGGCCCGATCCCCTTGATCGCCAGCAGCGCCGCCCCGGCCCGCGCCGGATCGTCGTCCTGCGCCAGCTGCAGCTCGCCCTCGGCCGCCATGCGCGCCACGCGCAGCAGGGTCTCGGCCTTGGCGCGCGAAAATTTGCGGCCGGTCAGCGCCTCCACCTCCAGCCGCGCGACATCGCGCGCTTCCGGATAGCACCACAGTCCGTCGCTATGCTGCCGCCCCGCCTGTTCGATAAAGGTCCGCCGCAGGCTGATGGCAAACGGTAAATTGATTTGTTGGCCGATGATGGCCCAGGTCAGCGCTTCGAAAACGGTGGCGGACTGGACGATGCGCAATCCCGGCTGGCGCGCCACGAGCGGACCGAACACGGGGTCGTCGCGCACGAAGGCAGCAAACGGCGCCGGATCGATGCGCAGCGCCAGGATGCTGCGCAGCGCTTCGTGCGCGAGGGCCAGCGTGGATGCGTCGAGGCCGCCATCGGCCTCGATACGGCACTGGGCTGCATCCGGGGCAAGTTCAACATCCAGCAGCACCGGCACGCCATCCAGCAGCACCGCCTTGCGGATGCGCTCGCCACTGACCTGTTCGGCCACCCCCTCGGCATCGCGCGCATGAAAGGCGAGCACGTCGGCGCTGCGGTAGGACCCGGGCAGCGCAATCGACAGCAGCTGCTTCGTCATGGCCTGCTTGCAGCCGGGGCCGCACGGCCGAAGCGCGGCACGAAACCCGTCACCAAGGCCGTGCCGACCAGCACGATGGCCGCGCCGGCCAGGGTATGCCAGCCGACCGCCTCTCCCAGGAACAGCGCGCCCCACAGGATGCCGAACACGGGATTCAAAAAGGTGACCGTCAGCGCCGAGGTCGGGCCGACTTCGGCGATCAGGCGGAAATAGATCAGGTAAGCGATGCCGCTGCACAGCACGCCAAGCGCGAGCACCGCCGCCCACACGCCCGGGGTCGCGGTGCCGGGCGACGGGAAGAAGGGTAGCGCAGGCAGCACGAACAGGGTCGCGGCCCACATCGTGCCGTGGGCGTTGGCGAAGGGTTCGACCGTCTTCGCCGATTTCGCGTACAGGCTGGCGATGCTGTAGCACAGGGCCGCGGCCAGCGCCGCCGCCACGGCGATGCCGGCGCCGGGACGCGTGGCAACGTCATCGAAACCGACCAGCAAGGCGACGCCCGCCGTGCCCAGCAACAGGCCGAGTCCGCTGCGCAGCGTGATCGGCTGGCGTGCCCACAGCGCGCCAATCAGCGCGCCCCACATCGGCGCGGTCGCGTTCAGCACCGACAGCACGGAGGCCGTCAGCGTGCGCGC
Source organism: Telluria sp. AIW5 (assembly GCF_056680575.1). NCBI lineage: Bacteria > Pseudomonadati > Pseudomonadota > Betaproteobacteria > Burkholderiales > Oxalobacteraceae > Telluria > Telluria sp. AIW5. The sequence continues at coordinate 2,012,998 of NZ_CM155289.1, forward strand.
GCCATACGCGAACAGCAGGAAGGGCAGCGCCGAGTTGAAAAAGCCCAGCATCAGGTAATGCTTCCAGTTGGCGCGCAGGTCGAGGCGCTTGCGCAGCACCAGACCGACGGCCGCCAGGAACAGGGCCGCGAACAGCACCCGGTATTCGATCAGCAAGGCGGGCCCCATCACAGGTGCGCCGATGCGCATGAAGAGGAAGGAGCCGCCCCAGATGGCGGCCAGCAGCAGGAGGCGCAGGAAGTTGGATGTGTTCATGGTCGATCAGGTAAGCGGAGGCGCATGGTCGCACACGGCGCTTCGGCGCGCATCCTGTTTTTTCCTCGCGTGATCAGCGGGCGCAGGCGTCTGTGGTGGCCGGCTGCGGCGCGGCCGCGTGCGGCACCAGCATCGCGGTCGGCACGCCATTTTTGATGGCCGTCATCTCGGCCAGGATCGCGATGCCGATCTCGGACGGCGTCTTGCTGCCGATGTAGAGGCCGATCGGGCCGTGCAGGCGGTCGAGCTCTTCGTCGGAGAGGTTGAACAGTTTCAGGCGCTCCCGGCGCCGCGCATTGTTCAGGCGCGAGCCGATCGCGCCGACATAGAAGGCCTCGGATTTGAGGGCTTCCATCAGGGCCAGGTCGTCGAGTTTCGGGTCGTGGGTCAGCGCCACGACGGCGCTGCGCGCATCGAGCTTCGCCTCGATCACGAGGTCGTCCGGCATGGTGTGCACGAGTTCGACGCCTGCCACATTCCAGTCGGCGCGGTATTCCTCGCGCGGGTCGCAGACGATGACGCGGTAATCCATGGCACTCGCCACTTGCGCCAGGAAGCGCGACAGGGGGCCGGCGCCGATGATGAACAGGCGCCAGCGCGGGCCGTGCAGGGTGTGCAGTGCCTCGTTTTCGAGGCGCAGCACGGCGCCCGGCGCGGCGCGCGTCAGGGTGACGGCGCCGCTGGCCAGGTCGAGACGGCGTTCCAGCAGCTCTCCGCCTTCGAGGCGCTGCAAGAGTTCGCGCAGGCCGCTGGTGCTGCTTAATGGTTCGATCGCCAGCTCGATGGTGCCGCCGCAGGGCAGGCCGAAGCGGTGCGCGTCGTCGGCGCTGATGCCGTAGCTGACGATGTGGGGGCGGGCATCGCCGGCGATGCCGCGGGCGCGCACGTTCTCGATCAGGTCATCCTCGATGCAGCCGCCGGAGACGGACCCGATGACGCGGCCATCCTCGCGCACGGCCAGGGTGGCGCCGATCGGGCGCGGGCTCGAGCCCCAGGTCTTGATGACGGTGACCAGCTGGCAGCGGTGGCCGCCATCGAGCCAGCTTGCTGCGGTCTTGAGTACGTCGAGGTCGAGGCTGTCCATGGTCTGCGCGGGCGCTGCTGGTGAGGGGTGTCAATGATACAAAAAAAGCGCGGGCGGCGCCGGCGGGGTGGGAGTCGCGGACCTGTGCGGTACGGGTCTTGCAGGGTGGGCGCCCCGCGCCCACGCGTATGGGCGTATGCTTGCACCTGCGGCCTAAAATATCGCTCGACACGTATGCCAGACGCGTTACGAGCGATCGGCGACGGCCGCGGGTGCAAGGACCCGTCCGTAACGGCGTGGGCGCGGGGCGCCCACCCTGCAAGACCTTACGGCGTCAACGGCTTCTTCGAACTCTTCTTCGCCTTCACATCCTCGATCGCCAGCTCCATCGCGGTCAGCCGCGCCGCGGTCGACGGGTGATTCGCCGTAAAGCCATTCGCCACGCTGGCCGGATACGATGCCGCAAACCGCTTCCAGAACGCCGGCGCACCCTCGATGTTGTAGTCGGCCCGCGCCAGCAGGAAGATCGCCAGGCGGTCGGCCGCCGCGTCCAGGTTCGATGGCATGGCCTTGATGCCGGCGCTGCCGTTCAGCATGCCGGTGTCCGGGCTCATGCGCGTCAGGTTGTCGATCACGCTGTCGAGCGTGGCCTGGTTGCGCTGCGCCTTCGGATGGTCGAGGATGTTGTGCGCCATCGTGCGTGCCAGCACATAGGCCAGCTCGTCGTCGCTCCTCGTCACGCCCAGCATGCCGCGCGTGACCATGATGCGCGCGCCGTCCGCGTAGGCGTTCACGTTGTCGCCGTTGCCCAGCTCGATGCCGAAACCGCAGGCGCGCGTGATGGGAATGCTGAGATCGCGCGCGCGGCCGTCGCGTTCGATCGATAGCGGCAGGGTCTGCTGCGAGGCGACGATCGGACCGAACACGGCGCTGGCGCCGGACAGCGCGTGCGGGCCGGTCGGCAGCGGCTTGCCCGCCGCGGCCACGAGGCCGTCGCCCATGCGCAGCCCGGCTTTGGCGGCGCCGCTGCCGGCCAGCACGCCGGTGACCTGCAGGCGTTCGTCCATGCCGAAGGCCACGTGTGCAGCCTCGTTGTAGACGCCCGGATAGGAGTGGCGGTTCTTCGCAGTGAAGCCGAGCAGGTTGCGCGCGTGTTTCGCGCACAGTTCGGCATTGTCGATCAGGAGCGGGGCCGCGACGCGGTACAGGCGGTCCTGCAAAGCCGCCATTTTCGTCAGCGTATCGGCGGCGGCCGCCATTTGCGGCGTGAGCGGCGTGCCTTGCGGGGTTTCCGTAATCGGGCCGGTGGCGCCGGGCTGGCGCAGCGGGGCTTGCGTGCCGCAGGCTGCCAGCAGCAGGGCGGTGGCAGCGGCCAGCGCGGCCGGGCGCAGACGTTCAATGCGAATCATGGTCCTCCTTATTATTCTTTATTGTTTTCCGGTGCTGCCGAACCCTCCGGCGCCCCGTTCGCTCGATGCAAACTCTTCGACGACATTGAAACCCACCTGCAGGACAGGCACGATGACCAGTTGCGCCAGGCGGTCCAGCGGCTGCAGCGTGAAGGCTTGATTGCCGCGGTTCCAGGTCGAGACCATCAACTGGCCCTGGTAATCGGAGTCGATCAAGCCTACCAGATTGCCGAGGACAATGCCGTTCTTATGGCCGAGCCCACTGCGCGGCAGGATCATCGCCGCGTAGCCCGGATCAGCCACGTGGATCGCGAGGCCAGTCGGCACCAGCACGGTCTGGCCGGGCTCGAGGGTCAGCGGCGTTTCGATGCAGGCGCGCAGGTCGAGGCCGGCACTGCCGGAGGTAGCATAGGCCGGCAGCAGTTCCTTCATGCGCGGGTCGAGGATTTTGATATCGATGGTTTTCATGCGTGTTCAATCATTAGGTCAGTAGCGAGCGCTGTTCAAGGCGCTTGCCGATTTCGGATACCAGCTGGCGCGCCAGCGTCAGCTTGTCGGCGCGCGGCAATACGGTATGGCCGTGTTCGTCGAAGAGGACGATCGAATTCTCGTCCTGGCCGAAAGTGTGGTGGCCGATATTACCGACCAGCAGCGGGATGCCCTTGCGTTCGCGCTTGGCGGCGCCGTAGGCGACCAGGTTTTCCGACTCGGCGGCAAAGCCGACGCAATAGGGCCAGCCCGACAGCGAGGTGGTCGCCGCGACCGAGGCCAGGATGTCGGGGTTCTGCACGAATTCGAGCTGGGGCGCGCCGCCGCCTTCCTGTTTTTTGAGTTTCTGGTCGCTGGCGTTCGCCACGCGCCAGTCGGCCACCGCGGCGACGCCGACGAACACGTGCTGGCCTTCGACACCCGCCATGACGGCATCCATCATCTGCTGGGCCGAGAGCACGTCGATACGGCGCACGCCGTGCGGCGTCGCCAGGGCAGTCGGGCCCGACACCAGCGTCACCTCGGCGCCGGCTTCGCGCGCGGCGCGGGCGATCGCATAGCCCATCTTGCCCGACGACAGGTTCGTGATGCCGCGTACCGGATCGATCGCCTCAAAAGTAGGCCCGGCCGTGATCAGCACCCGTTTGCCGGACAGGATCTTGTGCTGGAAGGAGGCGATCAGTTCCTCCAGCAGCTGCTCGGGCTCCAGCATGCGTCCGAGGCCGGTCTCGCCGCAGGCCTGCTCGCCGGCTCCCGGGCCGAAGATGCCGATGCCGTCTTCACGCAAGGTCGCGACGTTGCGCCGGGTGGCCGGGTTTTGCCACATCTCGACATTCATGGCCGGCGCGACCAGCAAAGGCACGCCGCGCGGACGCGCCAGGCACAGCGTCGAGAGGAGGTCGTCGCATACCCCGTGCGCGAGCTTGCGGATGAAGTCGGCCGAACAGGGCGCGACCAGCACGGCGTCGGCGCCGCGCGTGAGGTCGATGTGTGCCATGTTATTCGGCATGCGCGGATCCCACTGGTCGAGCCAGACGGTATTTCCCGAAAGCGCCTGCATCGTCACCGCGCCGATGAAATGGGTAGCGGCATCGGTCATCACGACCTGTACCTGCGCACCCTGTTTGATCAGCGCGCGGCACAGCTCCGCCGCCTTGTAGCAGGCAACTCCCCCGGACAGGCCGAGGACGATTTTTTTACCTTGCAGGTCCATGCCGCACTCCTTGCTCAGGGTTAATGCTCGGGGTTAATGTTTATTTACGCGCCGCAGTTCGTCGACGATGAACAGGAAGGCGCCGACCGAGATGCCGATGTCGGCGACGTTAAAGGCCGGGAAGTGTCCCCAGCCGCGCAAGTAAAAGTCGAGGAAGTCGATGACGTGGCCATAGGCGACGCGGTCGATCACGTTGCCGAGGGCGCCGCCCAGGATCAGGGCGAGGGCCCAGCAGAACAGGCGCTGGCCGGCGTGGCGTTTCAACAGGTAGAGGATGAAGCCGATGGCGCCGAGCGCGATCGCCGTAAAGAACCAGCGCTGCCAGCCGCCCTGGTTGCCCAGGAAGGAAAAGGCGGCGCCCGGGTTATACACGAGCACCAGGTTGAAGAAACTGGTGACCGGCAGCGTTTCGCCGTAGCTGAACAGTTTGGAAATCGTGATCTTGGTCAGCTGGTCGACCAGCACGACGAGGAAGGCGATGCCGAGCCAGGCGCCGATGCCGGCGCCTGATTTATGGACGGTGGTGATGCTTGGTTTTTTTTTGGTTGCCATGGGATCGAAGGTCGGACGTAGAAACCGCCATGCCGCTGGTGGCGGCATGGCGGTTGGCCTTGGTTGGATTACGCGAAGCGGCGTGCTTCGCCGGCGCCGAACAGGTTGCTCACGCAACGGCCGCACAGGCCCGCATGCTCGTGGTTGTGGCCGACGTCACGGCGGTAGTGCCAGCAGCGCTCGCACTTCGGCGCTTCCGACGGCGTCACCTGCACGGCTTCCTCGGCTTCGTTGGCCGCTTGCTCGACCGTTGCCTGCGAGGTGATGAAGACGAACTTCAGGTCGTCGTCCAGGCTCGCCAGAAGATCGTGCCTGGCGCCTGCGGCCTTGATCGTCAGCTCGGCCTGCAGCGAGGAACCGATCGCACCCGAGGCGCGCACTTCTTCCAGCTGCTTCGTCACATCTGCACGCACTTCACGCAGGGCCGCATACTTGGCCAGCAGCGCTTCGGCATCCGGCAGTTCCGGGAAGGTCCACAGCGTCTGCGTGAAGATGGTTTCGTCGGACTCAAGCCAGGCCTGCTCGCCCGCGAACACGGCCCAGGCTTCCTCGACGGTGAACGACAGCACCGGCGCCATCACGCGCAGCAGTGCGTGCGCGATGTGCCAGAGCGCGGTCTGCGCCGAGCGGCGTGCCGGCGAATCGACACCGGTCGTGTACAGGCGGTCCTTCAGGATGTCGAGGTAGAAGCCGCCCAGGTCTTCCGAGCAGTAGTTCTGCAGGCGAGACACGACCGGGTGGAACTCGTAGCGCTCGAAGTGGGCGGCGATGTCCTTCTGCAGCTGCTCCATCGACGCGATCGCATAGCGGTCGATCTCGAGCATCTGCGCCACGGGCACGGCATGTTTGGCGTGGTCGAAGTCCGAGGTGTTCGCGAGCAGGAAGCGCAGCGTGTTGCGGATGCGGCGATACGATTCCGTCACGCGTTTCAGGATCTCTTCGCTGATCGCCAGTTCGCCCGTGTAATCGGTCGAGGCCACCCACAGGCGCAGGATGTCGGCGCCCAAGGTGTCCGAGATCTTCTGCGGTGCCATCGTGTTGCCGAGCGATTTACTCATCTTCTTGCCGTGCTCGTCGACCGTGAAGCCGTGGGTCAGCAGCGCCTTGTAGGGCGGGGTACCGTTCAGCATCGACGAGGTCAGCAGGGACGAGTGGAACCAGCCGCGGTGCTGGTCCGAGCCTTCCAGGTACAAATCGGCCGGGAAGGTCGACTGCTGGGCGTGCGAACCGCGCAGCACGGTCTGGTGCGTGGCGCCGGAATCGAACCAGACGTCGAGCGTGTCCTTGTTCTTTTCGTAGATGTCGGCGTCGTCGCCAAGGAGCTCGCGTGGGTCGAGCGCCTGCCAGGCGTCGATGCCGTTCTGCTCGATGAGTTTCGCCACCTGCTCCAGCAGCTCGGGCGTGCGTGGGTGCAGCTCGCCGGTTTCCTTGTGGATGAAGAAAGCCATCGGCACGCCCCACTGGCGCTGGCGCGACAGGGTCCAGTCCGGACGGTTTTCGATCATGCCGTGCAGGCGCGCCTGGCCCCAGTCCGGGAAGAATTTGGTCCTGGCGATGCCGGCCAGCGCCGTTTCGCGCAGGGTCGGGCCGCCGTCCTTCGGCGTCAGGTCCATGCCGGCAAACCACTGGCTCGTTGCCCGATAAACGATCGGGGTCTTGTGGCGCCAGCAGTGCATGTAGCTGTGGTCGAACATTTTCAGTTCGAACAGGGCGCCTGCGTCGGTCAGGGCGGCGCAGATCGGCTTCGATGCTTCCCAGATCGTCAGGCCGCCGAACAGCGGCAGCGTGCTTGCAAAGCGGCCGTCGCCCATGACAGGCTTGAGGATGTCGTCATCCTGCATCCCGTGCGCTTTGCACGAGATAAAGTCTTCCAGGCCGTAGGCCGGAGCCGAGTGGACCACGCCGGTGCCGCTTTCGGTCGTCACGTAGTCGGCCAGGTACATCGGCGACAGGCGGTCGTAGAACGGATCGGCAGCATGCAGCGGATGCTTGAAGCGCAGGCCTTCCAGCTTCTCGCCGGTGGTGGTGGCGATCACTTTGCCTTCGAGCTTGTAGCGAGCCAGGCAGGATTCGACCAGGTCTTGCGCCAGGATCAGCAGCAGGGGCTGGCCGTCGCGCTCGGTTTGCACGAGGGCGTAGGTCACTTCCGGATTGACGTTCAGCGCCTGGTTCGACGGGATGGTCCACGGAGTCGTGGTCCAGATCACGATAAAGCCGTTCATCGTCGGCAGCGATGGCAAGCCGAAGGCGGCCGCCAGTTTTTCCTCTTCCGCGAACGGGAAGCCGACGTCGATCGCCGGGTCGCGCTTGTCCTGGTATTCGACTTCCGCTTCGGCCAGCGCCGAGCCGCAATCGAAGCACCAGTTCACCGGCTTCAGGCCGCGGTAGACATAACCCTTCTCGAGCAGGGTGCCCAGCGCGCGCAACTCGTCGGCCTCGTTACCGTAGGCCATCGTCATGTACGGGTTTTCCCATTCGCCGAGGATACCGAGACGGATGAAGCCGGCGCGCTGGCGGTCGATCTGCTCGAGCGCGTAGGCGCGTGCTTTCTGGAGCACTTCGGCCGTCGGCAAGTTCTTGCCGTAGAGTTTTTCGATCTGGATCTCGATCGGCATGCCGTGGCAATCCCAGCCCGGAACATAGGGCGCATCGAAGCCGGCCATGGTGCGCGATTTCACGACCATATCCTTCAGGATCTTGTTTACCGAGTGGCCGAGGTGGATATCGCCGTTTGCGTACGGAGGACCGTCGTGCAGCACGAAGGTCGGGCGGCCCTTGGCGGCCTTGCGGATGCGGTGATAGATCTGCTTGTCCTGCCATTGCTTGACCCAGCCCGGCTCGCGCTTGGCGAGGTCGCCGCGCATCGGGAACGGGGTGTCGGTCATGTTGACTGGGTACTTGCTTTCAGGCTTTTTGGCTGCCTTCTGGGCAGGCGCATTCTGGACGGGTTTGCTGTTTTCGGACATATATTTCTTCGGTAAGGGAATGCAGGTAAGGGCTGGCGCTGGTGTCAGCGCAGCCGCGCGGGGAACGATGCCGTCGCGCGTCAAATTCGGTCGGTGGCGCTCAAGGCGCGGGCACGGGCGCTGCTACTGCCACTGCTGCGCGGATCGAGGTGCGGGATATGGTGCGCGAACCAGGCGCGGGCCTGTTCGGCGTCGCGATGGATGGCGGCGGTGAGCGTGTCGAGGTCGACATATTTTTCCTCGTCACGCAGTTTTTCCAGGAACTCGACGCGCACCAGCTTGCCGTAGCAGGGACGGTCGTAATCGAAGACGTGCACCTCGAGCAGCATCCTTCCCGCATCCTCGACCGTGGGGCGCACGCCCAGGCTGGCGACGGCCGGCAGCGGCTGGGCGGCCAGGCCGTGGACTTGGACCACATAGATGCCTTGCAGCGCAGGGCGGTGCGCGACGCGCAGGTTCAGCGTTGGAAAGCCCAGCGTGCGGCCGAGCTTGGCGCCGTGGATCACATGGCCGGACATCGCGTACGGGTGGCCGAGCAGGGCGCCGGTCGCCTGCAAATCGCCTGCCGCCAGCGCGGCGCGCACGGCGGAGGACGAGATGCGCTGGTCGCCCTGGCGCACGGTAGGCAGGGTCTCGACGTGGAAGCCATGGCGCCGTCCGGCTTCCATCAGCATCGCCACATTGCCGGCGCGCTTGGCGCCGTAGCAGAAGTCGTCGCCGACCATCAGCCATTTGACGTGCAGGCCGTCGACCAGCACGCGCTGGGTGAAATCCTCGGGGGAGATCGAGGCGAACTGTTCGTTGAAGTGTTCGACGATGACGCGGTCGATGCCGGCGGTGGCCAGGTCTTCGAGCTTGTCGCGCAGGTTTGCAATGCGCGCCGGTGCGCGGCTGAGATCGCCACTACGGCGTGCAAAATATTCGCGCGGGTGCGGCTCGAAGGTCATCACCGCCGCTTCGAGTCCCAGCGCCTGGCTTGCCGCCCGGACGCGCGCCAGCAAGGCCTGGTGGCCACGATGGACACCATCGAAATTGCCGATGGTAAGGGCGCACGGTGCACGCGCCGCGTCGTTGGGAAGTCCGCGAAATACCTTCATTGGTGGTTCCAGAATGCCCGGCAAGCCTGCCACGCATGTCGTGGTGAAGCATGCCGCGGGGCGAAAAGCTTGATTATACGGTATAGACTTGCCTGCGTAGGGTGGGCGGCTGTACCCGGGAGGCAAGGTATCGGCGGCTTTTGCGCCGCCTACGCTTGAGGGCCGCGTCACGGTGGCCGCATTGAAACCGGTTTTGCAGGTCGGTGGTTCGCCTGGCATGCGCGCGTTGAACGCGTGGGGTAAAAAAAACGCCGCCTGCGAACAGGCGGCGTTTCATGCGGATCTGGAAAACGCGCGCGAGACGATTATCCAGCCAGCGGCTTGTTGATCGCCATGATCCAGTAACGTGCCAGCTCGGCCGTACCTTCCTTGCCGCCGACGCCGCGCAGGGCGCTGATCGCCTGCTGCTTCTTGCCGGCTGCGGCATAGGCTTCGCCCAGGCGCAGCTTGGCTTCGTCGGCGTAGCGCAGGTTGCCGGCCTTGATCGCCGATTCCATCATCTTCAGGCCCTTGTCCGCCTGGCCTGCCTGCACCAGGCTGTAGCCGAGGCCAACGAGGCCGTCGTTGTCCTTGGCGGCCGTGTATTCGGCTTCTGAGGCGGCGGCATCCTTGTTGCGCTCGGCCAGGCTCTTCTCGGCCAGGTCTTTCAGGCGCTGGTGACGGGCGGCATCAGGACCGGTGCCCAGGGCGCCGGCCTTGTAGCCCTTGTCGATGATCTTCAGGGCTTCCGCCGGCGCCTTGGCCTGCAGCACGAGCTGTGCCATTTCCATGTACTCGCTCGGCTTCTTGAGCAGGCCGTTGGCCAGTTTCAGGCGGTAGATGTCGACTGCCAGGCGGCTCGAGAAGCCAGGCTTGCCCTGCACGCGGTTCAGCAGGTCGTTCCAGTACTGGGCTTTCGGATAGTTGGCCGCCAGCTTTTCGATGGTGTTGACGTAGCCGGCCTTGTCGTTCTTCTTGAGCTGGATGTTCGCCAGCATGCCGAGCATGTCTTCGCTCATGTGGCCGGACTTCTCGGCGCGTTGCAGTTCGGTTTCCAGGGCAGCGATATTGCCCTGCTTGTAATAGTTTTGCAGCAGGTAGGCGCGCAGTTTCGGATCGTCGCCGTTTTTCAGCTGGCGCTGGATGGCTTCATTCGCCTTGTTCAGTTCGCCACCGCGCATGTAGATGCCGATCAGGCCTTCCGAGAACTGGCTGCGTTCGGCTGCAGACAATTTGCCCGAGGCGATCAAAGCTTCAAAAGCGTCGGCAGCGGTGCCGTAGTCGCCGGCCGAGGAGGCGGCGGCAGCGCGCACGCGATCGATCAGGTAGCTTTCGTTGGCGGTCTTGTTCGGGACCTTGTCCGCTTCGCGCAGTTTTGCCAGGGCGTCCTTGTGCTTGCCCTGTTTCATCAATGCCTGGGCTGCCTGCAAAGGCTTGCCGACTTCGGCGCGCAGGGCTTCTGCTGCCTGGGCAGGGGCGAGGCCGATGATGGGAGTTGCTGCGGTAAAACCAAGGGCGGCCAGTGCGAGGCCGAGGTGTGCGAGACGGAATTTGCTCATGCTATGAAAATCCTTCTTTGAAAATGGACACGGCAGGGAAACCCTGCCGTGTTAGTCAAGCCTGATGCGGTTACTGGAACTGCTCGTTACCGACCATGCCGATCTTCGTGACGCCGAGACGTTGAGCCGTTGCCATGACACCGGCAACAACCTTGTACTCGACCAGCTTGTTCGGACGCAGGTGCACTTCCGGCTGGTTTGGCTGGGCAGCCACTTCATTCATCTTGGCTTCCAGCGTCGGGCGGTCAGGAATTGCCTGGCCGTCCCAGAGGATGGTGCCATCGAAGTCGACGTCGATCGTGACAACGCGCGGCTCTTCGGTCTTTGGCGGTGGGGTGCCCACCGGCATGTTCAGATTGACCGAGTGGTTTTGCTTCGGAATCGTGATAATCAACATGATGATCAAGACCAACAAGACGTCGATCAGGGGCGTCATGTTCATTTCCATCATCGGTTCCGGATCGGCCCCTTTGGCGGCGCCTGAACCTACGTTCATACCCATGGTGTTTCCTTTTCAAATGGGGTGCAAGTTGCGGCGCCGGAGTTGCCTCCGACGCCGCGGCTGACATTACATCTTGTCAGGCGGTTCGATCACGAAACCGACCTTTTGCACACCAGCACGTTGTGCCGTGTAGATCACCCGACCAATTGCTTCGTAGCGGGTGGCTTGGTCGCCACGGACTTTCACTGCAGGCTGGGGTACTTTCACCGACTGCTCCGCGAAGAACTTGAACAATTCGTCCGTGTTCTGGATGCGGCGCTGGTTCCAGTACATCTCGCCGTCCTTGTTGACGGTGATGTTGATGTCTTCCGGCGCAGTCTTGGTGACCTGGTTCGTTTCTGCCGGCAGATTAACCTTTTGCAACTGCAGGACCACCGGACTGGTGATCAGGAAGATGATCAGGAGAACCAACATAATGTCGACAAGCGGCGTCGTGTTGATCTCTGACATCACTGCATCTTCATCTCCGCTATCGGAGCCGACACTCATTGACATGATTTATCCAATCTTTTCAACGACCGGAATTAGCCGATCTTCTTGGCCGAGGTAGCAGCACGTGCGGCTTCCGAGGTCGACATGGCGCCCGACACCAGGACCGAGTGGACGTCGGCGCTGAACGAACGGACATCTTCCATGGCCGACTTGTTGCGGCGAACCAGCCAGTTGTAACCCAGGACGGCAGGAACGGCGACGAACAGACCGAAGGCGGTCATGATCAGCGCTTCACCGACTGGACCTGCGACCTTGTCGATCGATGCGTTACCCGACATACCGATGTTGGTCAGTGCGTTGTAGATGCCCCAGACGGTACCGAACAGACCGATGAACGGCGAGGTCGAACCGACGGTTGCCAGGAAGGACAGGCCATCCTGCAGGCGCGACTGGACGCGGTCCACGGCGCGCTGGACTTGCATCGTCACCCAGGTCGACAGGTCGATCTGCTCGAGCAGGGCGCCGTCGTGGTGCTGGGTAGCCTTGGTGCCGGTTTCAGCGATGAAGCGGAATGGCGAACCTTCTTTCAGCGCGGCCGAACCGGCAGCGATCGAGTTGGCTTTCCAGAACTTCTGCGACACTTCTTTCGACTGGCGCATGATCTTCGACTGGTCGATCAGCTTGGTGATGATGATGTACCACGAGCCCATCGACATCAGCGACAGGATGATGATGGTGCCCTTGTTGACGAAGTCGCCTTCAGCCCACATGGCCGAGAAGCCGTACGGGTTCTTGACTTCTTCTTTTGCGCCAGCGGCGGCCGGAGCGGCTGCGCCTTCGGCTGCAGGTGCAGCGGCTGGTGCGTCAGCGGCCGGAGCGGCTGCTGCGTCTGCCGGTGCGGCGGCGGCCGGGGCTGCGTCCTTCGGTGCGTCAGCGAAGGCTGGTGCCGAGACCAGGGCCGATGCCGCCGTAACCGAGAACAGGACTGCCGCCAGTACAGCGGACAAACGGGTATTCTTAAACATGCTTCCTCCAGAAATATAAAAATAGACAGTTCGCTGATCTAAAGACAACGAAAATCACTGTTTGTGAGACGATCTTCTGTCTCGGTTATTGGTCCAGCGACCAGACGTACTCGACCGAGGTCCACGCCTGTTCAGGTTGACCATTGACCATTGCCGGTTTGAAGCGGCACTTGCCGATGGCAGCCTGCGCTGCACGGTCCAGATCACGCGAACCACTCGATTTCGCGATCTTCGACTCAACCATGCGGCCATCGACGCCGATCAGGAACTGAATCACAGACTTGCCTTCTTCTTCGTTACGTGCCGAAGCTTTCGGGTATTCCGGTTTGGCGCAGGTGCTGAAGTCTGCGACTGCAGCGGTACGGCTAGGACCGGCTGGTGCTGCAACTGGCGACGGCGGTGCCGGTGGCGCAGGCGGAGCCAGGCTGGTCGTCGGAGGCGGCGTGTTCGTCGCGGCGGAAATCGTGTTCTGCGGCGGCGGCGGTTGCTGCACCTGAACCTCGACCGGCGGGATGAACGGAGGCGGCGGGGCCTTCATTTCCGGCGGTGGCGGCGGTGGAGGAGTTTCCGGCGGCGGCGGTGGTTTCACCTCTTCGATCAACTTCGTTTCCACTGCTTCCTGCACCTTCGCGATCACCTTCGTACCGAGACCATTGATGATCCCCCAGGCGACCAGGACGTGCAACAGGACCACAATGGTGATACCAGTGAGATTCTTCCCCGGTTCCTTCTCATGTGAAAAATTCATGCCTGCTTTCTCCAATACCAACTCTTTTTGTTGCTACTAAACCCTCAAAACACGACGAAATGACAAGGCCGCGTCCGGGACATCGGCGAATTATACCTACGAATTCTTTTTTGCACAGGTATTTTTGACGCTCCAAAATGGACGTAAACCCCTGTAAAAACAGGCCTTACTGCTCATCCGGACGCACCCTCGGTGTGCAAAAAAACGCAGGAAAACTCTATATAAAATTACAACTTAATTGCTTGATATGGCTGCACTGTAGAAGATGTGGAAACTGTATGTATTTACCAAATTTTGCACGCTGGATTTTCCTATTGGCAAATATCATATAGTGCAATGCTCGGCTTTTTGCGAACTATAGCGAGTTTTGGCAAACGCGAGCGTTCGCCAGCTAACAGAAGTGGGGGCACAACGGGGCAGGAAGCATGACTGGAGGTGATGGCATGTCGTTGAGTCGCTATATCTTGACATGCATCAGTGATGAGGTTGCCTCCAGGCATGCACCCGTGTGGGGCAGGCGGGCTGGAGGCGGTTTGCTGCGGTGTATTAGCGGTGGCGTTTCTCGCGCCGGCAGTCGAGGAAGCTGACGACGTGGCCGGTGGCGTCGACCGTCTCGAGCCGCACGTCGAAGCCCCACAGCCGGGCCACGTGCTTGAGCACTTCCTGGGCCTGGGCGTTGAGCGGGCGGCGCTGGAACTGGGTATGGCGCAAGGTCAGGGCCCGGTCGTCGCGCGTATTGACTTGCCAGACCTGGATATTCGGCTCGCGGTTGCCGATGTTGTACTGCTCGGCCAGCTGCTGGCGCACGTAGCGGTAGCCGGCTTCGTCGTGGATGGCCGAGATGGTGAGCTTGTCGCTGCGGTCGTCGTCGAGCACGGCGAAGAAGTGGAAGTCGCGGATCAGCTTGGGCGACAGGTACTGGGCGACGAAGCTCTCGTCCTTGAAGTTGCGCATCGCGAAATCGAGCGTCTTGATCCAGTCGCTGCCGGCCATGTCGGGGAACCAGGTCCGGTCCTCGTCGGTCGGGTTCTCGCAGATGCGCCGTATGTCGCTCATCATGGCAAATCCGAGCGCGTAGGGATTGATGCCGCTGTAATAGGGGCTGGTCGCCGCCGGCTGGTAAACGACGTTCGTGTGGCTTTGCAGGAACTCGAGCATGAAGCCGTCGCCGACGATGCCCTCTTTATATAGTTCCTGCAAAATCGTGTAGTGCCAGAAGGTGGCCCAGCCCTCGTTCATGACCTGGGTCTGGCGCTGCGGGTAAAAATATTGCGAAATCTTGCGCGTGATGCGCACCAGTTCGCGCTGCCATGGTTCGAGCAGCGGCGCGTACTTCTCTATAAAGTACAGCAGGTTTTCCTCGGGCTCGAGCGGAAAGCGCGGCGGCGGGGCGTCGCGCTCTTCTTCCTCGCGCCGCGGCACCGTGCGCCACAGGGCGTTCACCTGCGACTGTGCATACTCTTCGCGCTCCTTCTGGCGCGCCGCTTCCTGGGCCACCGACAGTTTGGCGGGCCGCTTGTAGCGGTCGACACCGTAGTTCTGGATCGCGTGACAGGAGTCGAGCAGGTCTTCGACGGCATCGATGCCGTAGCGCTGCTCGCACTCGGCGATGTAATTCTTGGCAAACACCATGTAGTCGACGATCGCTTCGGCGTCGGTCCAGGTGCGAAACAGGTAATTACCCTTGAAGAAGGAGTTATGGCCATAGGCGGCGTGGGCGATGACCAGCGCCTGCATCGTCAGGCTGTTTTCCTCCATCAGGTAGGCGATGCAGGGATTGGAATTGATGACGATCTCGTAGGCCAGGCCCATCTGCCCGCGCTTGTAGCTCTTTTCGGTCGACAGGAAGTGCTTGCCGAAGGACCAGTGGTTATAGGACACCGGCATGCCGACCGAGGTGTAGGCGTCCATCATCTGCTCGGCGGTGATGATCTCGAGCTGGTTGGGGTAGGTGTCGAGGCCGAATTTCCTGGCCACGCGGCGGATTTCTTCGTGCGCCTGCTCGATCAGGTCGAAGGTCCACTCCGACTGTTCGGGCAGGGCACGCGGGTTTTTGGTGCGGTCGTCTGGCATGGTATCGCTCTCAATGCGGTGCCTCTGTTTACTTGGGCTGCTTCTTGAACAGCTCGCGGAAGACCGGGTAAATGTCGGCCGGCGTCACGATCTTTTGCATCGCGAAATTGGCATGGTGCGCGGCGACCTCGGTGTACTGCTCCCACAGGTTCTGCGGCGGCCCGTCGGTGATTTCCACATAGGTGTAGTACTGCACCTTCGGCATGATCCCGTTGTCGAGCAATTGTTTGCACAGCACCGAGTCGTTGTCCCAGTTGTCGCCGTCGGACGCCTGGGCGACATAGGCGTTCCAGTCGGAACTCGCGTAGCGCTCGCCGATTACCTTTTGCAGCAGGTGCAAGGCCGACGAGACGACGGTGCCGCCCGACTCGCGCGAGTGGAAGAATTCGTCCTCGTCGACTTCGGCCGCGGCCGTATGGTGGCGGATGAAGACGACGTCGATGCGTTCGTAAACCCGCTTGAGGAACAGATAGAGCAGGATGAAGAAGCGCTTGGCGGTGTCCTTGCGCGTTTCGTCCATCGAGCCGGAAACGTCCATGATGCAGAACATCACGGCCTGGGTGCTGGGTTTCGGCACCTTGATGCGGTTGCTGTAGCGCAGGTCGAACGGATCGATGAAGGGGATGGCGTTGATGCGCGTGTGCAGGTGGTGGATCTGGCGCTTCAGTTCGATCACGCGCGGGTCGTCCTCGGGCACCTCGGCATCGCAGAGCTCCTGCAGTTCCTGCTGGAGTTCGTTCACGGCCCGCCGGCTGGGGCCGCCCACCGCGATGCGCCGTCCGAGTGCGCCGCGCAGCGAGCGCAGCACGTGGATGTTCGACGGCGTGCCCGACACGTTGTAGCCGGCGCGCTGGGTTTTGAAATCGATGGTCTGGGTCAGCTGCGTCTTGACCATGTTCGGCAGCTCGAGGTCTTCGAAGAAGTAATTCATGAATTCTTCGCGCGAGAGCTCGAAGATGAAGTCGTCCTCGCTGGTCTGGTCGCTGTTGCCGGCGCGGCCACGGCCGGAACCGCCGCCACCGCTGCGCGGGCGGCTGAACTGGTCGCCTTTCTGGTATTCGGTATTGCCCGGGTTGACGGTTTCCCACACGCCGCCGTGGGCGTGGCCGAAATGCGGTTCGTTGACATCCTTGACGGGAATCGAGACTTTCTCGCCGTTCTCGATGTCCGTGATCGAGCGGCCCTTGATCGCGCGGCCGACCGCATCCTTGATTTGCGCCTTGTAGCGGCGCAGGAAGCGTTCACGGTTCACCGCGGACTTTTTCTTGCTCTGCAAGCGTCGGTCGATGAGGTAAGTCAAAACATGCCTCCTGTAAAAACCGCGGCGGACCGCCAACTGCCACGGTCCCCCTATCTTAATACGCAGCGTGCATAAGCGGGGTGCGCACGGCTGGCAGCTCGCCAAAATTGCGTCGCAGGGTGCGCAGCGATCCGGCTTTCAGGCGGCCGCTGCCGGCAAACCCCCGCTGCGCACGGCACGCCGCCCAGGGCGCGCCGCCGCCGGCGCCTGCCTTACGACGACTTCCTTACGCGCAGGTACCATTCGCACAGGAGCCGCACCTGCTTGGCGGTGTAACCCTTTTCCACCATGCGGTTGACGAAGTCGGCATGCTTGGTCGCGTCTTCGGCACTCGCTTTGGCGTTGAACGAAATAACCGGCAGAAGTTCCTCGGTATTCGAGAACATTTTTTTCTCGATCACGGTACGGAACTTTTCGTAGCTGGTCCAGGCCGGATTCTTGCCGCCATTCGTTGCCCGGGCCCTCAGGCCGAAGTTGACGATCTCGTTGCGGAAATCCTTCGGATTCGAAATGCCGGCCGGCTTTTCGATCTTTTCCAGCTCGGCGTTGAGCGACTCGCGGTCGAAACTCTCGCCGGTATCCGGATCGCGGAATTCCTGGTCCTGGATCCAGAAATCGGCAAAGGTCACATAACGGTCGAAAATATTCTGGCCGTATTCCGAATAGCTTTCCAGGTAGGCGGTCTGGATTTCCTTGCCGATGAAATCGACATAGCGCTGCGCCAGGTGCTCCTTGATATAGGAGTGGTAGCGCTGCTCTTGTTCAGGCGGGAATTGCTCGCGTTCGATCTGCTGCTCCAGCACATACAGCAGGTGCACCGGATTGGCCGCCACTTCGGTATTGTCGAAGTTGAAGACCTTCGACAGGATCTTGAAGGCGAAGCGCGTCGACAAGCCATTCATGCCTTCGTCCACGCCGGCGTAGTCGACGTATTCGTGCAGCGACTTGGCTTTCGGGTCGGTGTCCTTCAGGTTCTCGCCGTCGTAGACCAGCATCTTCGAATAGATGCTCGAGTTTTCCGGGTCTTTCAGGCGCGACAGGATCGCGAACTGCGCCATCATGCGCAGCGTCCCCGGCGCGCAGGGCGCTTTCTCGAGCGACGAATTGTGGATCAACTTATCGTAAATCTTGATCTCGTCCGAAATGCGCAGGCAGTACGGCACCTTCACGATATAGATCCGGTCTAGGAAAGCCTCGTTATTGCGGTTGTTGCGGAAGGTCTTCCATTCCGACTCGTTCGAGTGCGCCAGGATGATGCCCTCGAAGGGGATGGCGCCAAAACCTTCGGTGCCCTTGTAATTGCCTTCCTGGGTGGCAGTCAGCAGCGGGTGCAGCACTTTGATCGGGGCCTTGAACATCTCGACGAATTCCATCAGGCCCTGGTTCGCCAGGCACAGGCCGCCGGAATAGCTGTAGGCGTCCGGATCGTCCTGCGAATAATCCTCGAGCTTGCGGATATCGACCTTGCCGACCAGCGAGGAAATGTCCTGGTTGTTTTCGTCGCCCGGCTCGGTTTTCGAAATGGCGATTTGCTTGAGGATGGAGGGGTAGCGCTTGACGACGCGGAACTTGTTGATGTCGCCGCCAAACTCGTGCAGGCGTTTCACGGCCCAGGGGCTCGGGATCGAACGCAGGTAGCGGCGCGGGATGCCGTAGTCTTCTTCCAGGATGACGCCGTCCTCGTCTTCATTGAACAAGCCGAGCGGCGATTCGTTCACGGGCGAGCCCTTGATCGCGTAAAAGGGGACCTGCTCCATCAGGTGTTTCAGTTTTTCCGCGATCGACGACTTGCCGCCGCCGACCGGCCCCAGCAGGTAAAGGATCTGCTTGCGTTCTTCCAGGCCCTGCGCCGCGTGGCGGAAATAGGACACGACCTGCTCGATCACTTCCTCCATGCCGTAGAACTCGCGGAAGGCGGGATAGATCTTGATGACCTTGTTGGCAAAGATGCGCGACAGGCGCGGATCGAGCCGGGTATCGACCAGTTGCGGCTCTCCGATCGCGGCCAGCATGCGTTCCGGCGCGCTGGCATAGATCAGCGGGTCCTTCTTGCAGAGGGCAAGATATTCGGACAGGGAATATTCTTCTTCACGGGTGCGCTCGTAACGGGCTGCGTAGTTGTCAAAAATGGTCATGTGCATGTCCTTTAGTTTGCTAACAACGATCACTGTCACGACAGGCGGCCTGATGCCGACTGCCAAAGCCCCATTTTTTCGCTGAATCCCGTCTCGTGGGTCGTCCCGGTAGCGCCGCGAAGTGGGCGGCGGCTCAGGCGGATTGTTCTTGTTCGAGCCGGCTTGTGGCCGGATTTCCCAAATGGTTGGAGGGTCTTCTTTTGTTTCTGAAATTTATTATGTCCCTATTGGTTCTCGAAGTCAAAGCAGTATCAAGTACGTGGCCGTAACGATTGTAAGTAACTGATTCGACTGGAAAACAATGGGATTTTTAGCGCATTCAAAGCCTCGCGGACAGCAAAAAACAGGGAGGTGTCTTATGCATGCCACATGGCTATTTCCCCCAATCTTTATTGCTGGGGTGACGAAAGCGCTGGGTCGATATTGCACGATCCGGCGGGCCGGTGGCGCACGCGAAACCGGCGGTTTTTCGTTCTCTCGTCCAATGAAAACTGGGGCGCATCGGCATGCGGTACACTTGCGGCCTTGCCCCGAAAAACCGCCTTTGACGGAGAACATCCCATGCTGAACGAGCAGCTGCGCCAGACCATTGAACAGATGCCGAAGGCCGAACTTCACATCCATATCGAGGGCTCGCTTGAGCCGGAGCTGATCTTTGCGCTCGCGCAAAGGAACGGCGTGTCGTTACCTTATCCATCGGTCGAAGCGTTGCGCCAGGCCTACGCTTTCACTGATTTGCAGTCCTTCCTCGACATTTATTACGCCGGCGCCAGCGTGCTGCTGGTCGAACAGGATTTCTACGACATGACGGCCGCCTACCTGGCGCGCGCCGCTCTTGATCATGTGCGCCATGCCGAAATCTTCTTCGACCCGCAGACCCATACCGCGCGCGGCGTGCCCTTCGAGACCGTGATCAACGGTATCTGGCGCGCCTGCCAGGACGCGCCGATCAGCGCCACGCTCATCATGTGTTTCTTGCGCCACCTGTCCGAGGAAGAAGCCCTGGCCACGCTGGACGAGTCGCTCCCGCACCGCGACAAGTTCATCGGCGTCGGCCTCGATTCTTCGGAGGTGGGTCATCCGCCGGAAAAGTTCGCGCGCGTGTTCGAGCGTGCGCGCCAGCTCGGCCTGCGCCTGGTGGCCCATGCGGGCGAGGAGGGGCCGCCGGCTTATATCGAAAGCGCGCTCGACGTGCTCAATGTCGAACGCATCGACCATGGCGTGCGCTGCCTCGAAAGCGATGAACTGGTCGAGCGCCTGGTGCGCGAACAGATGGCGCTGACCGTCTGCCCGCTGTCGAACATCAAGCTGCGCGTGTTCGACGTGATGGGCTCGCACAACCTGCGCACCCTGCTCGACAAGGGACTCGTGGCGACCGTCAACTCGGACGACCCGGCCTACTTCGGCGGCTACATGAACGCCAATTTCATCGCCGCTTTCGAGGCGCTGCCGCTCGACGCCTCGCATGCGCGCCAGCTGGCCCGCAACAGCTTCAGCGCGGCCTTCCTCGGGCCGGAGCAGAAGCGCGCTTACCTCGCTGAAGTCGACGAGTTCTTCGCCGCGCGCCAAGGATAGCCGCCAATGTTCCGCCAGTCCCTCCGCATGACCGCGCGCGACTGGCGCGCGGGCGAACTGCGCTTCCTGCTGGTGGCGCTGGTCGTGGCGGTGTCGGCTTTATCGTCGGTCGGCTTCTTCATCGATCGCATGCGCGCGGGACTGGCGCGCGATGCCAACCAGCTGCTCGGCGCCGACCTGCTGGTGAACGCCGACAACCCGGTGCCGCCCGCCTGGCGCCAGGAAGCGCAGCGGCGCGGCCTGCTGCTGGCCGACACCGTCACCTTCCCCAGCATGGCGCAAGGCGGGGAGGGCGAGGCCTCTCAAGCCCAGCTGGCCTCGATCAAGGCCGTGTCGAACGGCTATCCGCTGCGCGGGATCCTGCGTACCACCACCGATCCGGTCGCGGCCGGCGCGGCGCGCGGCACGCCTGCCGGTGCGATTCCAGCTCCGGGCACCGTCTGGGTCGACCCCAACCTGCTGCCTGCGCTGAACGTGAAAGTCGGCGGCCCGCTCCAGGTGGGCGAGCGCCGCTTCACGATCGCCCGGCTGATCGCGGCCGAACCCGACCGCGGCGCCTCCTTCGCCAACTTCGCGCCGCGCGTGATGCTGTCCTTGTCGGACCTGAAGTCGACCGGCCTGGTCGACGATTTCGCGCGCGTCACCTATAAACTGCTGGTGGCAGCGCCCTCGAACAACGACCTGGCGCGGGTGCGCGAATTCGACGCCTGGCTGCGCGCGCGGATCGCTGCCGGGAATATCAAAGGCGTGCGCATCGAGTCAATCGAAAACGGCCGGCCCGAGATGCAGGCCACGCTGGAACGCGCCGACCGCTTCCTGTCGCTGGTCGGCCTGCTCTCGGCCATGCTGGCGGCGGTCGCCGTGGCGATGGCCGCGCGCCGCTTCATGCAGCGCCACCTGGACGCCTGCGCCATGCTGCGCTGCCTCGGCATGACGCAAAATGGCGTCGGCGCGCTCTACCTGATCGAATTCGCCATCGTCGGCCTGGCGGGCAGCGTCATCGGCGTGCTGGTCGGCTTCGGCGCCCACTTCGTGCTGCTTCAGTTGATCGGCACGCTGCTCCCGAGCGACCTGCCGCCGGTCTCGCCGCTGCCGGCTTTGCAGGGGATCGCCACCGGCATGCTGCTGCTGGTCGGCTTCGCGCTGCCGCCGGTCCTCCAGTTGCGCAACGTGCCGCACAACCGCGTGATCCGGCGCGAGCAGGCTGCGCCGCAGCCGATGGCGCTTGCCACCTACGGCCTTGGCATCGGCGTGTTTGTCGCCTTGCTGCTGTGGCAAGCGGGGGACCCGAAGCTCGCGCTGCTGACGGCCGGCGGCTTCCTGGGCGGCTTCGCGGTCTTCGCGCTGGTCGCCTGGCTCGCACTGAAACTCTTGCGGCGGCTGCGCGGCATGTCGACGCACCAGGGCTGGCGCTTCGCCATCACCTCGCTGCAGCGCCGTCCCGGTGCGACCATCGTGCAGGTGGTGTCGCTGGCGCTGGGGCTGATGGCGCTGCTCTTGCTGACCGTGGTGCGCGGCGACCTGGTCGCGGCCTGGCAGCGCGCCACGCCGGAGAATGCGCCGAACCGCTTCATCATCAACGTGCTGCCCGAACAGAAAGAAGATGTGGCACGCCGCATCGCGGGCGCGGGCGTCGAGAAACCCGTGCTGTACCCGATGATCCGCGGCCGCCTGACGGCCGTGAACGGCAAGGCCATCACGCCCGCGACCTATACGAGCGACGATGCGCAGCGTCTCGCAAACCGCGAATTCAACCTGTCGACGATGGCGCAGGCGCCCGAAGGCAACGACATCGTCGCCGGCAAGTGGTACGCGGATGCGGCGGGCGTGTCCGAGGCCTCGGTGGAGCAGGGCATTGCGAAAACCCTCGGCCTGAAACTGGGCGACGTGATGCGCTTCGACATGGCCGGCATCGTGGTCGACGCGAAGGTGACGAGCCTGCGCAAGCTCGAATGGGGTTCGATGCGCGCCAACTTCTTCGTCATCATCAATCCGCAGGCGATGGCGAATGCGCCGGCCACCTACATGACGGCCTTCCACTTGCCGCAGCAGGGCGCCGGCCTTGCGAACACGCTGGCGCGCACGTATCCGAACCTGACCGTGATCGACGTCAGCGGCATCATCCGGCAGGTGCAGGAGGTGGTCGACCAGGTCGTGGTGGCGGTCGAATTCCTGTTCCTGTTCACGCTCGCCTCGGGCGTGCTGGTGCTGTATGCGGCGCTGATGGGCTCGACCTCGGAACGCACGCGCGAAGCGGGCCTCTTGCGTGCGCTGGGCGCCACGCGCCGGCAGCTGGCGCAGGCGCAGCGCATCGAGTTCGTGCTAATCGGCGGGCTGGCCGGCCTGCTGGCCGCGTCCGGCGCCGCGCTGCTGGGCTGGGCGCTGGCCAACTACCAGTTCAAGTTCCCCTGGAGTTTCGAACCCGGCGTCTGGCTGGCCGGGCTCGTGGCCGGGATCGTGTGCGCATTGGCTGGCGGCTGGCTGGGACTGCGCAGCGTGCTGAGGCAGCCGCCGCTGCAGACGCTGCGCGAAGCGTAGGCGCATGCGCTGACCGTAGGGGTGGACGGCTCCGCCGTCCACGCGTCCACGCCCCCACGGCCCGCTTCCGCTGCGCTATCATGACGCCATGTCCGAGAACCAAACCCTGTACGAAATCATCGGCGGCGAGACGCGCCTGCGCGAACTGGTCGACCGCTTTTATGACCTGATGGAGCTGGAGCCCGAATTCGCGGGCATCCACGCGATGCATCCCAAGCCGAACGACAGTTCGCGCGAAAAACTCTTCATGTTCCTGTCGGGCTGGATGGGCGGGCCCGACCTCTTCGTCGAGCGCCATGGCCACCCGCGCCTGCGCGCGCGCCATTTACCGTTCGGGATCGGCACCAGCGAGCGCGATCAATGGCTGCGCGCGATGGCCTGGGCGATGGAAGACATCGGCATCGAGGAAGATCTGCGGATGCGGCTGATGCAGTCCTTCTACCAGACCGCCGACTGGATGCGCAACAAGGCCGACTGATGTCCACTTTCCAATTTGCGGTGTTGGTGGCCGGCGTACTCGCCGTGATCGCCTTGCAGGTGCTGCTGCTCCTGCGCGGCCGGAGCAGCGGCAGCGCGCTCGCCTTCGAGCGCCTCGAGCGCGAGCTGCGCCAGGAGTTGCAGCACAGCGCACAGGCCACGCGCCAGGAACTGGCCGGCCACATGGGACAGCACCAGGGGGCGATCGTCCAGCAGTTAGAGAGCATGCGCCAGCAGATGCAGTTGCACGCCGCAGGTGGGCGCGAAGAGCAGGCGCGGTCCTTGAAGCGCTTTGCCGACACGCTGCAGCAGACCCTCGCCAACCTCACCGAATCGAACGCCCAGCGCATGCTGGAAGTGCGGGCCACGCTCGAGCACAAGATCCGCGACCTGCAACTTGACAACGCCAAGCGCCTGGAAGAGATGCGCCAGACGGTCGACGAAAAGCTGCACACGACGCTGGAGACGCGCCTCAGCGAATCGTTCCGCCAGGTCTCCGAGCGCCTCGAAAAGGTGCACCAGGGACTGGGGGAGATGCAGCAGCTGGCGATCGGCGTCGGCGACCTCAAACGCGTGCTGACCAACGTGAAAACGCGCGGCACATGGGGCGAAGTGCAGCTCGAGATGCTGCTCGAGCAGGTACTGACCGTCGACCAGTATGCGAAGAACGTCGAGACCGTGGCGGGCACGAATGCGCGCGTCGAATTCGCGATCAAGCTGCCGGGCGTGACCGACGGCGGCGCGCCGCTATGGCTGCCGATCGACGCCAAGTTCCCGAAGGAGCAGTACGAGCGCCTGCTCGAATCCCAGGACCGCGCCGATGCCGAGGGCGTGGCGAAATACGGGGCCGAACTGGAACGCGCGGTGCGCACTGAAGCGAAGACGATCTGCGAAAAATACGTCTCGCCGCCGCAAACGACGGACTTTGCGATCCTGTTCCTGCCGACCGAAGGCCTGTACGCCGAAGTCATGCGCCGCCCGGGCCTCGCCGACGACCTGCAGCGCACGCTGCGCGTGACGATCGCCGGCCCCTCGACCCTGTCGGCGCTGCTCAACAGCCTGCAGATGGGCTTCCGCACGCTGGCGCTGGAAAAGCGCTCGTCGGAAGTGTGGCAGGTGCTGGGCGCGGTGAAGACCGAGTTCGGCAAGTTCGGCGACGTGCTGGCCGCGACCAAGCTGACGCTGGAGAAGGCGGCGAAGAACATCGAGAACGCGGAGGTGCGCAGCCGGCAAATGGCGAGGAAGCTGAAGTCGGTGGAGGCGCTGCCGAGCGAGGCGGCTCAACTAATGCTCGGGCCGGAAGACTCGTAGGGTGGGCGCCCCGTGCCCACCGGAACTTTGCACTGACGCGATGCCTGTCGGAATCAATGCCGCTGCGTCGCGTTGACGCCTCTCATTAATCATCTTCGCTGCATAACGTACGGCCGCGCGCGCACTCTACAATGCGCGCCACCATGCCTCGATACCGCCGCGCTCGCACTGGCCCCACATACTTTTTCACCTTGGTGTCGTTCCGGCGCCAACCGATCCTGTGCCTTCCTCCAATGCGCTCGGCATTGCGTCGGGCGCTGGAGGACGTTCGCATCACACGGCCGTTCGACATTGATGCGTGGGTGCTCATGCCCGATCACCTGCATTGCATCTGGACCTTGCCCGACGGAGACGTCGATTATTCGACGCGCTGGGCGCTCATCAAGAATTCGGTATCCCGCTTCGCCGGGGTATCTGGGCCTACTGCAGGCACTGCCAGTACGTCACGCATCAAACATCGTGATGCCGCCATCTGGCAGCGCCGGTTTTACGAGCATCAGATCCGCGATGAACGCGATTTCGAAAGGCACATGGATTACGTCCATGTCAATCCCGTTCGTCACGGACATGCCGCAAGTGCGGCGGAGTGGCCCTATTCGACGTTTCATCGGTATGTGCGAGAAGGTTTATATCCTTCGGATTGGGGTGGAACGCAGCCGGCGAAGTCGATGTGGATGGAGTAGGGTAGTGCAATTCGGAGACGATCGTACCCGCGTGGGCACGGGGCGCCCACCCTACAGATGCGATGTCGATATGCGTTACACCAGCCCTTCGAACATCAGCACATCCACCATATCCCCCGGCGCCACATTCCCCTGCCCATCGTGCAGCACCACCATGCAATTCGCCTCCGACATCGAGCGTAAAATGCCCGAGCCCTGCGAGCCCGTGATTGCGACCATCGGCACCCCGTCCTCGCCCTGCGTCAAAATCCCGCGCTGGTATTCCGTGCGCCCCGGCTTCTTGCGGATTGCGCCCGCTGAGCGCGCACGCAGCAGCGGCAGCGGCGCGTCCGCCCCCATCATGCGTAGCAGGGCTTCGCGCGCGAAGAAGTAGAACGAGACCATCACCGCCACCGGATTGCCCGGCAGCCCGAACAGGAACGCGCTGTGGCCGTTCGAAGCAACGCGGCCGAACGCGAGCGGCCGGCCGGGACGCATGCCGATCTTCCAGAACGTGACGTCGCCCAGGCGCGCCATGATCTGCTTCGTGTAGTCGGCCGCGCCGACCGAGACGCCACCCGAGGTGATGATGGCGTCCGCGTTTTCGCAGGCGCTGCGCAGCGCTTCTTCCAGCGCGGCCGGGTCGTCGCGCACGATGCCCATGTCGATGATGTCGCAGCCGAGGCGCTGCAGCATGCCGTAGATCGTGTAGCGGTTGCTGTCGTAGACGCTGCCCTCGTCGAGCGCCTGGCCGATCGAGCGCAGCTCGTCGCCGGTCGAGAAGAAGGCCACGCGCAGGCGGCGCCGCACCGGCACTTCGGCAATGCCGAGCGAGGCGACCAGGCCGAGGTCGGCCGGGCGAATCACCTTGCCGGCTTTCAGCGCGGCGCTGCCCGCTTGTAAATCTTCGCCGGCGAAGCGGCGGTTGTCGCCGGCTTTCAACACGCCCGCCGCGATCACGATCGACTCCTGACCCTCTTCAGCCACGAATTCCTGCGGGATCACGCTGTCGCAGCCGGCCGGCATGACGCCGCCGGTCATGATGCGCACGCATTCGCCGGCTTTCGGCGCCACGTCGATCGGCTTGCCCGCATACACGGTGCCGATGACGTTCAAACGCAGCTGCCCATCAACGGGCAAATCCTCGCCGCGCAGCGCATAGCCGTCCATCGCCGAGTTGTCGTGCGCCGGCACGTTGATCGGCGAGACGATGTCGCGCGCCAGCACGCGGCCGAGCGCGGCGCGCAGCGCGACCTGTTCGACAGCCTGCACGGGCTGCACGAAGTCGCGGATGATGCGCTGGGCGTCCTTGACCGGCAGCGCATCCGGATCGTAGGCCGAGAGACAGCTCGTCACGTCCGCCAGGCGCGGCGCACGTGTCGTATCGAGGCTGTGCAGCTCATCGAGTGTATTGATGTTGCGGAAGGCGTCGACGTCCTCGAACAGCACCTCGACCGCCTTCAAATCCGTGTACCAGCCATCCATGCGGCGTCCGCCCTCGGCCAGATACCGGGACAGGATCGGCAGCAGCGCGGCCTTCACCAGGCAGAACACCGGATGCGGCTGCGGGCGCTGTCCCGGCTCCTGCGTCACGGCAAAGGCGAGGTCCGCATCCTGCGCGCGCAGCGCGGCCAGCAAGCGGGACGCCAGGTCCGGCGGCAGGAAGGGCGAATCGCAGGGCGCGGTGAGCAGGTATTCGGTCCGGCAGCGCCGCATGCCGGTTTCCATGCCGGCCAGCGGACCGGCGAACCCGGCGAGGTCGTCCGGCCACACCGGCACGCCGAGCGCCGCATAGGTGTCCAGGTTCTGGTTGGCGTTGATCGCCACCTGCGCTACCTGGGGCGCGAGCCGTTCCAGCACGTGCGCCGCCATGGTTTTGCCGCGAAACGGCTGCAGGCCCTTGTCGACCTGGCCCATGCGCGTGCCGCGTCCGCCCGCGAGGATCAGCCCGCTGATCGATGCTTGTTGTGTCATTGATTCTTAACCGCCAATGTAGGACATTTCAACTTTGCGCGCGCCGCGCTCGAGGCCCGTCGTGTCGGCCGTGCGCGTTTCGGAATAGCGATCCGTGCGGCCTTGCCACAGCTGGGCAATCGCCCCGCCGATGGCCAGGTCGTCGTGGCCGGCGCGCAGCAGGGCGCGCAGGTCGTGGCCGCGGGTGGCGAACAGGC
The DNA here is from genome assembly GCF_056680575.1 of Telluria sp. AIW5. Classification (NCBI taxonomy): domain Bacteria; kingdom Pseudomonadati; phylum Pseudomonadota; class Betaproteobacteria; order Burkholderiales; family Oxalobacteraceae; genus Telluria; species Telluria sp. AIW5. Next base: position 2,040,490 of record NZ_CM155289.1, read on the forward strand.
AGGTGTACAGCTTGCCTTCGGTGGACAGGCGCATGCGGCTGCAATCCTTGCAAAAGGCGCCGGTGACGCTGGAGATGACGCCGACTTCGCCGCCGCCGTCCAGGTAGCGCCAGCGCGCGGCCGTCTCGCCCGTGTAGTTGGCCGCGGCCGGCACCAGGGGCAGCTCGGCGCCGATGCGTCGAATCACTTCGCCGGATGGCACCACTTCGTCCATGTTCCAGCCATTCGATGCGCCGACATCCATGTATTCGATGAAGCGCAGGATCGTCGGCGAGCCTTTGAAATGGCGCGCCATCGGCACGATCTGGTCGTCGTTCGTGCCGCGCTTGACGACCATGTTGACTTTCACCGGTCCCAGGCCGGCCGCGTGCGCCGCGTCGATCCCGGCCAGTACGTCGGCCACTGAAAAGTCGACGTCATTCATGCGCTTGAATACTGAATCGTCGAGCGCGTCGAGCGAGACCGTGACCCGGTCGAGGCCAGCTTCTTTCAACACACGCGCTTTCCGAGCCAGCAGCGAGCCGTTGGTCGTGAGCGTCAGGTCGAGCGGCCGTCCGGATGGCGTCGGCACGGTGCGCAGCATCGCCACCAGGTGTTCGAGGTTCTTGCGCAGCAGCGGTTCGCCCCCGGTCAGGCGGATCTTCTCGACGCCGTGCGCCACGAACAGGCGCGCCACGCGTGTGATTTCCTCGAACGAGAGCAGGTCGCCATGCGGTAAATAAGGATAGTCCTTGCCGAACACTTCCTTCGGCATGCAGTAAACGCAGCGGAAATTGCAGCGGTCGGTGACGGAAATGCGCAGGTCGTGCAGGGGACGCGACAAGGCATCGGTCAGGATGCCGCCGGGCGCCACGGGCACCGCCGGGACCGCCAGCGTAGGCGCGCGCAGGTCGTGCAGCATGATGATTTTTTCAGACATGCCAATACGATAGCACGAGCCCCGCTGCCGCACAGGCGGCGATCAGGCTGATGGTACCGACCTTGTAGCGCAGCAGGGCGATTGCGGCCAGCAGGCCGAGCACGATCGCCTGTGGCTGGACGCTGCCGCCGGCGTAAAAGACCGCGCGCCCGAAGTAGAGCGCCAGGCTGGCGATCACGCCGACCACCGCCGCCGAGATCGCGGTCAGGGGGGCGGTCAGGCGCAGGTTGCCGCGCGTGGACTCGACCAGCGGGCCGCCGGCGAGGATGAAGACGAACGAGGGGATGAAGGTGAACAGCGCGGCGACGGTAGCGCCGGCGATCCCGCCCAGCCACGGCGCGGCCGCCCCGAATACCGTGTGCGTCCAGCCGCCGACAAAGCCGACAAAGGCGACGATCATGATCAGGGGGCCGGGCGTGGTCTCGCCCAGCGCCAGGCCGTCGATCATCTGCGGCGCGCTGAGCCAGCCGTAGTGCTCGACCGCGCCCTGCACCACATACGGCAGCACGGCATAGGCGCCGCCAAAGGTCAGCATGGCCGCCTTGGTGAAGAACCAGCCCATCTGCGCCAAGGTGCCGTGCTGGCCACCCCAGGCTGCCAGCAGCACCCAGCTTGCCAGCATCAGGCCGGCGCCAGCCAGCACGACCGCTGCCAGGCGCCTGCGCGAAAAGCGGGCGTGTCCGGGCGTCGGCGTATCGTCGTCGATGAGGGCGCGCGGCCGCCCGGCGTCCGCTTCACGGTGAGCACCGTGCGTACCGCCTGGCTGGAAAGCCTGTGGCCGCAGCCGCGCGCCCAGCATGCCGGCCAGCGCCGCCGCCAGCACGATCAGCGGGAAGGGAAGCTGGAGCAGGGCGATGGCGACAAAGGCGGCGCCGGCAATCGCGATCAGCACGCCGTTTTTCAGCGTGCGGCTGCCGATGCGCCAGGCGGCGGCCAGCACGATCGCCACCACCGCCGGCTTGATGCCGTTCATGATGCCGGCCACCACCGCCAGGTGTCCGAAGGCGAGATAGATCCAGGAGAGCCCGATCAGGATCAGCAGCGAAGGCAGGATGAACAGCACCCCGGCGATGATGCCGCCGCGCGTGCGGTGCAGGAGCCAGCCGATGTACACCGCCAGTTGCGTCGCTTCGGGACCGGGCAGCAGCATGCAGTAGTTCAGCGCGTGCAGGAAGCGGCCTTCGGAAATCCAGCGCCGGCGCTCGACCAGTTCCGTGTGCATCAGCGCGATCTGCCCGGCCGGGCCGCCGAAGCTGATGAAGCCGAGCTTGAGCCAGTAGAGGAAGGCTGTGCGCAGGCTGACGGAGGCCGGGGTAGAAGCGGGAGCTGGATGAGCGTTCATATGCAGGTCGCATCGCAAAATAAAAAAAGGGAAGCACGCGGCTTCCCTTTCGGTTGAGTCAACCCGGCACGATTACTGGCGCGTGTCGACCTGGACCAGCGGCTCGTCGGCCAGCTTCGGCACCGGCTTGCGGGCACGGCCGACGCGCACCGGGGCGGCTGCCTGGGCGGCCGCTTCCTGGGCTGCGCGCAGCTTTTCCGGATCGGTCGCGGCCAGCGTCAGGCCGGCGGCGCCGAGCGCTTCGCTCAGGTCGGCGATGGCCGCTTGCGGAGCCGGAGCCGGTGCAGGTGCAGGTGCAGGAGCCGGAGCCGGAGCAGCGACCGGGGCCGGAGCAACCGGCGCCGGGGCAGGCGCCGGAGCAGGAGCGACCGGCGCAGCAGCAGGCGCCTCGGCAACTGGCGCAGGAGCGGCAGGTGCTTCCACCACAGGCGCCGGAGCGGCTTGCACCGGAGCGGCTTGCACCGGCTCGGCGGCTGCCGGTTTCGGCTGGGCCGCGGCGATCGATGCGGCGGTCGGGAAGAACCAGGTCTGGTTCGTCGCTGCCGGCACGCCGAAGATCGGCGCCGGTGCTGGCTTGGCAACCGGGGCCGGAGCGACCTTGGCGGCAGCCTTGGCCTGGGCAGCGGCGACCGATGCGGCGGTCGGGAACGGCCACGGCGCCTGGGCGGCGGCCTGCTTGCGGCCACGGCCACGGCCGGTCTTCTCGGCGGCGGCAACCTTGGCGGCTTCCTCGTCGGCGACCGGCATGAATGCCGGCGTACCTTCCTGTTCGCCCAGTTCGCCCGACTCGATTTCGTTGCCGTCGCGGTCGCGGCGGTTACGGTTGCGGCCACCACGGCGGCGGCGGCGGCGCGGCTCGTCGCCTTCGCCCTCGATTTCTTCGCCTTGCGGGCCGGTGCTGGTCACCGCCTTGACGGCGTGCTCGAGCTGGTCGCCGTGCGGCGTCGTGGTCGACAGTTCGGATTCAGGCGTCGGGATCGCGGTGAGAACGTTCAGTTCCTCGGCCTTGGCTTCGACCGGCTGGCGTTCTGCGCGTTCGCGCGGCTGGCGCGGTGCGCGTTCCGGACGCTCGGCGCGCTCGGCACGCGGTGCGGCCTGGACTTCAGCGCCTTCGCGTGCCTCACGCGGAGCGCGCGGCTCGCGTGGCGGACGCGGTGGACGGGCTGGTTTGCCCTCGACCTCGCCTGCCTTGGCGGTTTCATCGACGCCCGCCTTGGCCGTCGTGTCGCGCTCTTCGCGATTACGCTCCGGCTTGCCGCCGCGGCCCTCGTTGCGGCCCTCATTGCGGCCCTCATTGCGTCCATTACGGGCACGCGGACCACGGCCGTTGCGCTCGGCTGGGCTCGGGGCGGCCGGCTTGACCGGCTCGGCAGCGACAGGCGCCGGCGCCGGGGCTTCCGGTGCACCGAAGAAGAAGCTCTTCAGCTTGCCGAAGAAGCCGACCGGCTCGGCAGCAACCGGAGCAGGAGCGACCGGCACTTCCACTGGCTTGACTGGTTTCGCCGCTTCGCTGCGGTCGACCACCGGCGCCGGCTGGGCCGGGGTGATGGTCTTGACCATGGCTTCCTGGCGCGGCTTGGCTTCTTCTTTCTGGCGCTTGCTGTAGGCCATGTCGGTTTCGGCCGTCTCGGCCAGGGTGTAGCTGGCGGCGGCTTCTTCCAGGCGCGGATCGTCGTGCTTGATGCGCTCGAGCTTGTAGTGCGGGGTGTCGAGGTGCTTGTTCGGCACCAGGATCACGGTGATGCGGTGGCGGTTCTCGATTTTCAGGACTTCGCCGCGCTTCTCGTTGAGCAGGAAGGCTGCGACGTCGACCGGCACCTGCACGTGAATGGTCGCCGAGTTTTCCTTCATCGCCTCTTCCTGGATGATGCGCAGGACTTGCAGGGCCGACGATTCGGTGTCGCGGATGTGGCCGGTGCCCGAGCAGCGCGGGCAGGTCACGTGCGAACCTTCGGACAGCGACGGACGCAGGCGCTGGCGCGACAGCTCCATCAAGCCGAAGCGCGAGATCTTGCCCATCTGGACGCGCGCACGGTCGTGGTGCAGGGCGTCCTTGAGGCGGGTTTCGACTTCGCGCTGGTTCTTGGCGACTTCCATGTCGATGAAGTCGATGACGATCAGGCCGCCCAGGTCGCGCAGGCGCAGCTGGCGCGCCACTTCGTCGGCCGCTTCGCAGTTGGTGTTGAAGGCGGTGGTCTCGATGTCCGAGCCGCGCGTGGCGCGTGCCGAGTTGACGTCGATGGAGACCAGCGCTTCGGTGTGGTCGATGACGATCGCGCCGCCCGATGGCAGCGGCACGGTGCGCGCGTAGGCGGTTTCGATCTGGTGTTCGATCTGGAAACGCGAGAACAGCGGCACGTCGTCGCTGTAACGCTTCACGCGGTGCGCCATGTCCGGCATCACGTGGCTCATGAACTGCTGGGCCTGTTCGTAGATCTCGTCGGTGTCGATCAGGACTTCGCCGATATCAGGCTGGAAGTAGTCGCGGATCGCGCGGATCACCAGCGACGACTCCTGATAGATCAGGAAGGCGCCCGAGGCCGACTTGCCGGCGCCTTCGATCGCGCGCCAGAGTTGCATCAGGTAATTCAGGTCCCACTGCAGTTCTTCGACGTTGCGGCCGATGCCGGCGGTGCGGGCAATCACCGACATGCCTTGCGGCAGGTCCAGCTTGTCCATCGTCTCGCGCAGTTCCTGGCGCTCTTCGCCTTCGACACGGCGCGATACGCCGCCGCCGCGCGGGTTGTTCGGCATCAGGACCAGGTAGCGGCCCGCCAGCGAGATGAACGAGGTCAGGGCGGCGCCCTTGTTGCCGCGTTCTTCCTTCTCGACCTGCACCATGATTTCCTGGCCTTCGCGCAGCGCTTCCTTGATGGAGGCATTGCGCACGTCGACACCCTCACGGAAATACGTGCGGGCAACTTCTTTGAAGGGGAGGAAGCCGTGGCGGTCTTCGCCGTAGCTGACGAAGCAAGCTTCGAGGGAGGGTTCGATACGGGTGATGACACCCTTGTAGATGTTCGACTTGCGCTGTTCGCGTCCGGCCGTTTCGATATCGATGTCGATCAGTTTTTGACCGTCGACGATCGCTACGCGCAACTCTTCTTGCTGCGTAGCATTAAACAACATACGTTTCATTATTCACTCCGCGACCCGTGGGCCGTTCCAAAGCCGCCTTGCCAGGGCGGCGGACTACAGGGACATACGCGGGAGGGGAGAGCTGGAGGGGGTGTATGCCCGGACGTGCGGCAGAGCGAGCATAAAACTCACTGCCGCAACGGGGCGCATGGAATCGATCGTCATGCCGAGGGCACGCCGCACCCGGGGCCGCTCATCCCGAGCGGCACAACAGGGTGCAGGCAATGCGCGCAAAACCAGCCTGACCGTTTACAGCGAACATTCCTGGACTTCGATGAGAGGCGAATGTAATCAGCCTTGACTTGAAGCCTGCAGGATGACGCCTGCAACGAGTCGGGCGAAACGACAAGCGTTATCGACACCATCAGCCGGCGAGCTTCCATCAGAAGCTTTCCGGTACTTATCCTTACAGTTCCAAACAATCCAATCCGGCACTCCTGCACGCGATCCGATTACAACTGCGGTGCAACCTTGAACGGCGCAGGAATGTGCGTACACGTTTTTTCCATCGAATTTGCAAGCCTGCGGGGCCGATGGAGCGCGCCCCTGTGTAAAATATCGTTTTAATTCTTACACCTGCAGAGGTTTCACCACCGCCTGTCGATTATATATTCAAAATGAAGGACTTAGAGAGAATTTCTGGGAAGACAGGCCACATGAAGATGCAAAACGATGTTGTTCCCCCTTCATCACAGGCGTTAGCAGCAACTTTCGTCACGATCACCGAAGAAGAAGCTGGACAGCGCATCGATAATTACCTGCTGCGCGTCTGCAAAGGCGTGCCGAAAAGCCATATTTACCGCATCCTGCGTTCCGGGGAAGTGCGGGTCAACAAGGGCCGCATCGACCAGCTGTACCGCCTGCAGATGGGCGACCTGGTGCGCATTCCGCCGATCCGCATCGCCGAAAAAACGCATACCGCGCCGGTGCCGGGCGCCGAGTTCCGCGTGGTGCATGAAGACAGCCACCTGCTGGTCATCGACAAGCCGGCCGGCGTTGCCGTGCACGGCGGCTCGGGCGTGTCGTATGGCGTGATCGAGCAACTGCGTGCCTCGCGTCCGGACGCGAAATTCCTGGAACTCGTGCACCGCCTCGACCGCGAGACCTCGGGTTTGCTCTTGCTGGCGAAAAAGCGTTCGGCGCTGACCAATTTGCACGAGCAGATGCGCGACGGCCATACGGACAAGCGCTACCTGGCCGCGGTGGCCGGCGACTGGACCAACAAGCGCCAGCACGTCAAATTGCCCCTGCATAAATTCTCGACGCCGGATGGCGAGCGCCGCGTCGTGGTCCAGGCGGGCGGCATGGAATCGCACACGATTTTCAATTTGTTGCGCAAATGGACGCATTTCGCCCTGCTGGAAGCGGAACTGAAAACCGGGCGTACCCACCAGATCCGGGTTCACCTGGCATCGTCGGGCTTTCCCATCCTCGGCGACGAGAAATACGGCGATTTCGCCTTGAACAAGCAGTTGCAGAAGGCCGATGCGACACGCGGCGCCCTGCGCCGGATGTTCCTGCACGCCTATAAAATCACGTTTACGCACCCGGAAACCGGCAAACCGATGACCCTGCAGGCACCCTTGCCAGCGGAATGTGACCGTTTCTTGTTAAGCTTGGGGCAAGCAATCAATTAGTAGGGTGGGCGGGAAACCCGCCCACCCTACGGGTAAATAAACAGGAGCCGGTGTAGAGCCGGAAGAAATGCCAAGAAAGCAATTTGATCTGATCGTGTTCGACTGGGACGGCACGCTGATGGACAGTACGGTCGCCATCGTCAGGTGCATCCAGGCGGCCGCGCGCGATGTCGGCCTGCCGGTGCCCAGCGACGAGGCCGCCGCCCACGTCATCGGCCTGGCCCTGCCCGAGGCGATGCAGGCCGCGGTGCCCGACATGGCGCCCGCGATGTATCCGCGCATGGTCGAGCGCTACCGTTACCACTTCCTGACGAAAGACCACGAACTGGTCCTGTTCAAGGGCGTTCGCGAGCTGTTGAACGAACTTTCGCAGCAAGGCTATTTCCTGGCGGTGGCCACGGGCAAGAGCCGGGTCGGGCTGAACCGGGCGCTGAACTCCTGCGGGCTGCTCTCGCTGTTCGATGCCACGCGCTGCGCCGACGAAACGTTTTCCAAGCCCCATCCCGCCATGCTGCAGGAGCTGACGCGCGAGCTGGGCCAGGACATGCGCCGCACCGTGATGATCGGCGACACGACGCACGACCTGCTGATGGCGAAAAACGCCGGCGCGGCCTCGATTGCCGTCGAGTACGGCGCGCATCCGGTCGACCAGCTGCAGGCCTGCCGCCCGTTGTACTCGGCCAAGACGGTGGCCGAGCTGCACGCCTGGCTGGCCGACTACGCGTGACGCCGGCGATGGAAGTGCTGATCTGCGATTCCGACGCCCTGGTCGACGGGGGGGAGGGCGTGCGCTTTCCCGTGGCCATGTTCGGCGAGACGGCGGTCGGTTTCGTCGTCCGTTTCCACGGCAAGCCCTACGCTTACCTGAACCGGTGTGCCCATGTCCCGATGGAATTGGACTGGGTACAAGGCCAGTTTTTTGAATCGAGCGGCGAATTCCTGATGTGCGCGACGCACGGCGCCGTCTACCGGCCCGAGACCGGCGTCTGCGCGGGCGGACCCTGCCGCGGCGGCAAGCTGCGCCCGATCGCGGTGCACGAGCACGAGGGCAAGGTGTATTGGCAGCCGGACGAGAGGATTGGTCTGCCGGCGGGCAATTGAAAGAAGTAACATTCATCGAAGAAGCATTCCTCTGGTAACACTTCTTCTAGTAACACTCCTTCTAGTAACACTCCTTTAACTCACGGGGCTGAACGACACCGTAATGAGCGAGAACATCAACAATGACGGGGACGGCCGGTTTACCGCCAACCCCACGGCAGGCAACTGGGAGCGCGATACGCTCGAAAAGCTCGTGTTCGCCACCATCAAGGAGCGGCGCGCCGCGCGGCGCTGGAGTATTTTCTTCCGGCTTGCCTTTTTGACCATCGTGGCGGTCGGGCTGTGGACGTATTTCGACCTGAGCCTGGGCGGCGGGGACGACGAAAACCTCGGCCGTCACACCGCCCTGATCGAAATTAGCGGCGAGATCGAAGCAGAAGGCAGCGGCGCGGCCGACAATGTCATTCCGTCGCTGAACAAGGCCTTTGCCGACGCCGGCTCGGCCGCCGTCGTGCTGCGCATCGACAGCCCCGGCGGCAGCCCGGTGCAGGCCGGCATCATCGTCGACGAAATCCGGCGCCTCAAGCGCGGCTACCCCGACAAGCCGCTGTATGTCGTCGTCGACGAAATCTGCGCCTCGGGCGGCTATTACATTGCCGCCGCCGCCGACCGCATCTATGTCAACAAGGCCAGCATCGTCGGCTCGGTCGGCGTGCTGATGGACAGTTTCGGCTTTACCGGCACCATGGAAAAGCTCGGTATCGAGCGCCGCCTGCTGACGGCCGGTGCGAACAAGGGTTTTCTTGATCCGTTCAGCCCGCAGTCCGAGAAGCACCGTGCCCACGCCCAGGAAATGCTGAACGAAATCCACCAGCAATTCATCAGCGTCGTGCGTGCCGGGCGCGGTGCGCGCCTGAAGGAAACGCCGGAGATGTTCTCGGGCCTGTACTGGACCGGCGCGAAGGCGGTCGACATGGGCCTGGCCGATGGCTTCGGCACGGTCGACACGGTCGCCCGCGACATCGTCAAGGCCGAAGATATTGTCGATTACACGGCGCACGAAGGCTTGCCGGAGCGGGTGCTGAAGAAGTTCGGCGCCTCGGTGGGCGAGGGCGCGATCAAGGCCATGTCGCACGTTACGCTTCCGAAACTTAACTGAGCTGAAACTGATCCTGCTCAATATGCTCTTGAATGTTCCGTAAAGTGGTCTATAGTGAACTTTGTAGTTCTTTCCAGGAGGGGCGATCAACAACAACGTGCCAACCTGTTCGCAATCGTTAAATCTGGCGACGCTACCCCCCGCATGCGTGCGGTTTCGAGAGAATTCAATTCCTCACAGTAAGAGCCCTTTCCGGGAGTGAAAACGACGGCGCAAGCCGTCGTTTTCATTTTGGGGCAGGATTGTTCGCGCCATCGCGAAGAATGCCGGAGGGGTAGGGTGGGCGCCCCGTGCCCACGCGTGACGCGTGCGCAATGTTGGCAGTGTCGCGTGCGCAATGTTGGCAGCGATTGCCGCCAACAATGACCGGCGTTCCGCGTGGGCACAGGGGCGCCCACCCTACGAGCCAAGGTTTCAAGCACCGCCATCGTCGGCCAGCGACTCTTCATGCTGCACAAAACCCCCGCTCTCGAGCCAGGCCTGGAAATCGCGCTGGGCGCGGGCAAACCAGGCGGCGCGCAGGGGCGCGTGTGCGTGTCCTTGCAGGTGCGGGACATTGCCGCCGGCCGTCCAGCGGGCCAGCGCCAGGCGGGTGGGGAAGTGGGCGCACTGAGAACGCGCCAGCGACAGGCGCGCCGCCCGGATCGACGCCGAGGCGACGGTCGGCATGGCGGCATCGTGTGGCGTGGATTTCACTGCTTGCATGTTGTCCTCTTTTTGGTAAGTAATTTGTCCTAGCGGCCTTCGTCGATTCCGGGCTCGCCGTAGGTCGATTCCTAATGGAGTTGAAGTCTATCAATGGATCTCCCGCCACGATTGATCTAGCGCAAACGCACGCATTGTTTCGATCCGCCCGGAAACAGAACGCCCCCGCCTTTGCCTGCCGCGCGCCTTCTGTGAAAGGCGCGCCCCTTCTGTTAAAGTCTCGCTCATGAGTAAATTATCCCTGGACCGTATCCTGCAATCGCAGGGTTTCGGCACCCGCAAGTATTGCCGCGCCCTGATCGAAGATGGCGATGTCGCCGTGAATGGCGCCATTGTCGACAACTACAAACTGACGGTCGACACAGATGCCCTGGTCCTGACCGTCTTCGACGAAGAATGGGTATATCGCGAGCACGTGTATATCGCGCTGTACAAACCGGCCAATTTCGAGTGTTCGCGCAAACCCAGCCACCATCCGGGCGTGCTGACGCTGCTGCCGGAACAGTTCGCCTGGCGCGACGTGCAGCCGGTCGGCCGCCTCGACCACGACACCACCGGCTTGCTGCTGATGTCGGACGACGGCCCCTTCATCCACGCCCAATCCTCGCCCAAGCGCCATGTGCCGAAGGTCTACCAGGCCACCACGGCCGAGCCGGTGACGCCTGAACTGGTCGAGCAATTGCTCGCCGGCGTACAGCTGCACGACGAACCGGCGCCGTTGCGCGCCGTGTCCTGCGTCCAGCATGGCGACAATGGCATCGAAATCGTGCTGGAGCAGGGCAAATATCACCAGGTCAAGCGCATGCTGGCTGCGGCGGGCAACCATTGCGGCGCGTTGCATCGCTCGGCGATCGGCGGCCTGACCCTGGAATCGCTGGGGCTGAAAGAAGGGGAGTGGTGTTTCCTGGAGCAGGCGCAGCTGGATTTGCTGGTGCCGCCAGCGGTTTAGTAAGGATTTCGTCAACAATGTTATTGCTATGTCTATTCTCTTAATTTATTATCGGTAACTTCCTCAAAGATAGCGACTATTGGTCGCTCACCCGGGTTGCCGATGATTTCCACGCTGCGCCGCTGCCTGACGCCCTTCGCCTCTCCCGGACTGGCACACCATTTCAAGCTTGACCTGCGGGCGGCGATGTTCACGGCCGCCCTGGTCGTGGTGGCCGAAAAGTTTCATCTGCTGGGCCTGCTGACCAAGATGTCGCTGCTGCTGGTGGCGAACCTGGCCACACCGGCGGACAACGCGGTTTTGCTGTCGGGCCCCGGCCCGGTGGTCGCCTATCTGCAGGAGCAGCACTGGGCCAGCCGCTACGGCGCCCGCTCGCCGCTCGACCGTTGCCTGCTGGCCGACGACATCGAGCGCATGCTGGCGCGCGGGCCGCGGACGCTCGCCATCGATTTCGATCTCTCACCCGGTCCCGGCGACACCGGTGCGCCATGCCAGGCGCGCCTGGACGCCGTGCTCGACCGCCATGGCCAGCGCCTGGTCGTGCTGGCGCCGCTGCGCACCCTGCCTGAATTTGTCGCCGCCAGGCAGGCATGGATGCTGGCGCGCTGCGCCAGCGGCCTGCGTTTCGGCGACGGTTCCCTCGACCAGTCGATGGGCGCAGTCATTGACGCCAGCGAGCACCGCATCAGCCTGGCGGTGGCGATGCACGACGCCGCTGCGGACGGTATTTGCGCACAGGTGCGCACCCGGCAAGGTGCCGATCGCTGGCTGCGCCGCGACGACGGAGCCGAGGAGGGCGCCGCAGCATCCTCCATGAAACCGATCAATTTCCGCGGCTTTGCCAGCAAGACGGTGGCGCTGCCGATGGACGACCCGCAGTTCGAGCAGATCGGCAACTGGGCGCAGCGCGACATGTTCTTTGGTGGCGATTACGGTCACGCCACGGATGACCAGTTCCTGACGCCGATCGGCAAGCTGCCCGGGGTGGCGATTCACGCCGCCCAGTTGTGGACCCTGAAAGAGCCGGTGCGGGAAGTGCCGCATACGCTGGCCTTCGCGCTCGATGTCGGCATGGCCTACCTGTGCTCGGTGGCGATCGTCGCGTTTTGGGGGAAATACGTCAACACGACCAGAAGCGGGGGCTGGGAAGCCCAGTTGGGCGCGCTCTGGGTAATGCTGTTCGTGCTCGTCTATGGCGTCCTGGTGCTGCTGCTATTCGACCTGGCATCGCGCCTGTTTGTCCAGGGCATATTGATCGCGCCGCTGCTGGTGGCCACCGTGATGTTGTTTGATGGATTCGTCAGCGGCCCGATCAGGGCCTTTGAAGAGGACAGGTCGAAAGACGAAAGTGAACGGGGGACCGGCCCCCTGCCCGGCAATACGCTGGCGCTGGTCGTACTGTTCTGCGCTCTGGCAGGGCTGGCCACGTTGGCGGCGGCTTTCCACCTGGCGCCCTCGGCTGCGCTGGTGCTGGCGCCCGTGCTGTTGCTGGGCGACCGGCTGCTCTCGGCGGCCTCCGCGCAAGCGCAAGACGAGCACAATGAGCATTCCTTGTTGAACATGCGCGGTTCGCTGATGGGCGGCATGCTCGGTGCATTCGGCATGGCCTGTTCGCCGCTGGGTGGCTGGACCATGATCGTTTTCGGGGCGCTGGCCGGAGCGCTGGTCGTGCCGATGGCGCTTGGCCTGGCGCTCGACCGGGCGCCGGCACTGCCGGGTACGCAGGCGCCGCCCTCCGGCTGGGACCGGTTTGGTCTGCCGGCGCCGCGCGACGCGGCGGCCTGCAGCGCGTTGCTGCTGTACCTGGTGCGGCAATTGAGCTTCTGGGCCGTGCTCGCCTACGCAATATTCTCAATGATGCATCACTAACCATCGAAGGCCCGATCATGAAATCCCGTCTTTTGTTGCTCGCTGGACTGGCCCCGCTGGCGGTCGCCGCAGCCGAGCCGGCGTGCACGGTCCCGGAACTGCCGAACAGCGCCGCGACGCAGCGCACCGCCGAGGCCGCCACTGCGCTGCGCGCCACCAATCCCTGCAAGCTCGTGCCGGGCATTCGCGCCAAGTCGCTGGCGAGCGTGTGGGCACGCCTGTTGTCGAGCACCAAGCTCGGCGGCCGCCGGCTCGACACCGAAGTGCCGCCGGGTTTGCCGAACGGCCTGGTACTGGCGCGGGGGGGCATGGTCCGCTTCGACTTCAGCGTGCTTGGTGACGAAAAGCCGCGCGCGCTGCGCGTGAGCGCCGGCACGCGTGTCCTGGCCGAATCCGGGCCGCTGAACGGTGTGCTCGACGTACCGGTAGGCAAGGGTTCCGCCGACATCGACTATACCTGGTCGCTGGTCACCGACCGCGGCAGCTACCGCGGCAGCTTCACCCTGCTGGGCGAGGCCGAGCGCGCCGATGTCGAGCGCCAGCTGGCCGGGCTGGCCGGCGCGCTGCTCGACGACACTACGCGCTTGCTCTACACAGCAGCCGTCTATGACGAAGCGGATCTGTATTCCGAGCGTGAACGCGCGCTGCTGCAGGCACGCCGGCTGATGCAGCTGTAAGGGCCGCCAGGCCGGAAAGCAAGACAGGCTCAGCCTGCGATCGAACCGACGGGGACAACACAAGAATGAAGACGACAACCTGGATCATGCTGGCGCTCGCCTGCTGCGCCACCGCCAATAGTGGAGCGCAGCAGGCAGTTGCGCCGGCTGCACCGCCGGAAAGCGGCCTGTTCGCGCGCGCCAGGGCGATGCTGACGCCAGCGGCTGGCTCCGAAACAACGGCGCCGAGCACGCTGGGCGGGGTGCTGGCCGGCCCGGGCCAGATCAAGCAGATCACGCAGGTCGCGCAGATCGCCGCGATCGAATACGATCCGGAGTGCAAGTCGATGGTGCAGCCCTTCGACGTGACCGACAACGTCAAGTCGATGATGCTGCTCGGCCTCGAACTGGGACTGAGCAAACTGCCCTATGTCGGCAACGGCAGCAACCAGAATACGGCGGCTCTGCTGCGCCAGGCAGGCAAAAGCCTGAACTGGCTGCCCGCCGATGCCGAGCGCATGCTGGGCGAACGCATGCATGCCGACCTGGCGGGCGAGCTGCTCGATCCGGAGCGCAAGAACGACAAGAAATTGATCGACCAGGCCGACCAAATGCTGCGCACGCTGCTGGCGCAAGTCGAAGTGCAGACGCCTTACCAGTTCCAGGTGGCGGTGCGCAAGAGCGCGGGCAATGCCCAGGCCCTGCCGGGCGGCTTCATCCACATCGACCGTGACCTGGTGGCCTTGCCGAAAAACAAAGAGCGCGCCTATTTCGCGCTGGCGCACGAGCTGGCCCACGTGTTGCAACGCCATGAAACGCGCGCCACCCAGGCGCGCCTGACCGATGCCATCGACAGCCTGGACGGCCTGAAACAGCTCATCACCACCACGAACAAGTCGCCGGCGGCAGTGTTGGCCTATGCCAGCGTCCTCTCGAGTCGCTTCGTGGCGTACTCGAAAGCCCAGGAAATGCAGGCGGACGCCTGCGCCGTACGCCTGCTCGATGGCCTGTACCCGGACCGGGCAAGCCTGGCCAGGGTGATCGGACATTTCCAGGACAGCCTGGGGCCGGAGGTGCCGGACAGTCCGGCCAACAGCGAGTTACAAGTGATGCTGGTCAATATCCAGCAGCTCGGCCGGCTCAACGACCAGCATCCGAATTCGCGCGAGCGCAAGCAAAACTTGGGCAAGATGTTGCAACAAGTGAGTGCCGCCCCGCGGCGCCCGGCGCGGCCGGCGAGGGTGGCATCGCCTGCGAGCGGCCCGGTGGCCTCCGGACAGTTCTGACGAGCACGCTTTTGATGGGCATGGCTCTCCGTCTTTGATATGCGTGCGCCATAAAAGCAGCAAATACATGACACTGCGTGCGAGCGGCGGTATTGGGCTGCCGCAAACTTCTATTTGATTAGAACAACAAGCAATGTCTTTTATTAAAATAATTCCCGCCTTTCCTGTACTGTTAATGGCCAGCGCTTATGCGCAAGAAGCGCCGAAATTCGTATCCGACTGCGCCAACATCACCGACAATGTGTCGCGCCTGGCCTGCTTCGACAAACTGGCCGCCGCCCCGGCGCCGCGTACCGAGGCAGCCGTCGTCGTCAATCCGGCCGACGGCACACCGCAAGCCGTGGCCACCGTCGCCGTCGTCACCGCTCAGCCTTCGGCCGAGAGCAGCGCCAAATTCAGCCAGCTCGACCATTGGGAACTCGACCAGCCGCATCGCCGCGGCGTGTTCAAATTCCGCCCGCATCACGCGAATTACCTGATCGCGACCCGCAGCTGGCGTGCAAACGACGCGCCCTACCTGCCGTACCGCGACCTGGCCGACACCGATGCGCGCCTGTCGAAGAGCGAACTGGCCTTCCAGCTCAGCTTCAAGATGAAGATGGTGGAAGGGGCGTTCGGCAAACCGGTCGACCTGTGGTTCGGCTATACCCAGAACAGTTTCTGGCAGGCTGCCAACAGCAAGGCCTCCAGCCCCTTCCGCGAAACAAACTACCAGCCGGAAGTGATGGCGATTGCGCCCCTGGCAATCGACCTCGGCGGCGTGAAACTGACCCATGCCGGCCTCGGCCTGAACCACCAGTCGAACGGCCAGTCGGGCTCGCTCTCGCGCAGCTGGAACCGCGTGTATGCCCAGCTCGGCATCGAGAAGGACGGTTTCTCGGCCACCGCCCGCGCCTGGAAACGGCTGAGCGAGGAGGACGACGACAATCCCGACATCGTCGACTACATGGGCCGCGGCGACCTGGCGCTGGCTTACCGCCGCGACGGCCACATCTATTCGTCCACGCTGCGCTACAACTTCCACACCAGCCGCGGCGCCATCCAGGCCGGCTGGGCTTTCCCGCTGGCAGGTAACGTCAGAGGTTACGCCCAGGTATTCGCCGGTTATGGCCAGAGCCTGATCGACTACAACTATTTCCAGCGGTCAATCGGCCTGGGCGTGCTCGCCACGTTCTGAACCTGGCTGCGCTGCACTACAATGGCGGCTTGAAGAATTGATTAAGTCGCAATGAAACTTGCAAGCATCAAGGATGGCAGCCGCGACGGTCAACTGGCCGTTGTCGCGCGCGACCTGAAAACCGCGCACATCGCCGACGCCATCGCGCCTACCATGCAGGCCGCGCTCGACGACTGGGCCTTCATCGCGCCCCAGCTGGAAGCCCTGTACGGCCAGCTGAACGCGGGGCAGGCGCGGCGCGCCTTCGATTTCGACCCAGGCACTTGCATGGCGCCGCTGCCGCGTGCTTTTCAATTGGCAATTGGTGCTGCCTATCTCAAGCATGTCGAACTGGAGCGGCGCGCACGCGGCGCCGACATGCCGGCGTCCTTCCGCGAGGAGCCGCTGATGGTCCAGGGCGGCAGCGATGAGCTGCTTGGCCCCCACGACAATATCGTGTTGGCGCACGAGGAGTGGGGCATCGACTTCGGGGCCGGGGTGGCAGTGATCACGGACGACGTGCCGATGGGCGCCACGCCCGACGAAGCGCACAGCCGTATCCGGCTCGTCATGCTGGCCAACGAGATAGCGCTGCGCAATTTGATTCCCGACGAACTCGCCAAGGGTGGCGGTTTCCTGCACTCGAAGCCGGGAGCCGGTTGTTCGCCGGTGGCGCTCACGCCGGACGAGCTGGGGGAGGCCTGGCGTGGCGGCAAGGTGCACGGGCGGCTACGCTCGACCTGGAATGGCACGCTCGTCGGCCAGCCAGATGCCGGCGTCGACATGGCCTTCAATTTCCCGCAACTGATCGCGCACTTGTGCAAGAGCCGCAGGGTGCGCGCCGGCACCATCGTCGCCTCGGGCACGGTGTCGAACAAGGAGAATGCTCGCCGCGGGGAGCTGGCGCCCGGCTATTCCTGCATCGCCGAGCAGCGCTGCCTGGAGATGATTGCCGGCGGCGTGCCGAGTACGCCCTTCATGCGCTTTGGCGACACGATCCGGATCGAGATGCTGGACGAGAAAGGGAAGTCGGTGTTCGGCGCGATCGAGCAGACGGTAAAACAGCCGGGGAACTAATTCAAGTAGCCAGGAAAGGAAGCGTTCGCTTGGCCGGCCCAATCGATAACCCGTTCACGGTCAAGGAATCCATTCAATTGCAAACCGCGTCACTCCGATAAGACTTATAAGCAGACGTCAGGAAACAAGGGCAGAAGTTTCGGGTAACCTGGATTTTATGCGCGGTTTATCGTTAAAGTCGTCAGATTGCTCCTGTTGAATCCGTCATTCGCAGCCTTTGCAATCGGAAATCGTCAAACCGACCAGCGCTGGGCTAAATAAAAAGCGATAGAACCCGTGCTCGTCCGATCACCACCATGGGCAGCAGTGTAATTTGCTAGCGCTGACCGGTGTTCTCCTGAACGATATCGGCCTGGCTATCACCACCGGCGCTCAGCGCGAGGACCAGAAATCCGTGTCCGCATCGGTACCGCGCAGCGGGACCTGCACCGGGCGCAGCAAGCGCCGCACCGCATTCGCCGTCCGTAGCCGCCCATCGGCCTCGTGCACGCGGTACCAGAGAAACGCGACGCCCGACAACTGCAGATGTTGCCCTGTAAACAGGTTGTCCTTCACCAGCGTCAGCCCCTCGAGCCGTAGATCGAAGTCCAGCACCAGTGCGTCCTGCACCCGCTGCGCATATCCCAGGTAGCGCGCGGCATTGTAGAGCGGGCTTTTTTCGCTCGCTTCTCCAACCTTGAGCGACTCAACGAAAGTAGCCGCCGCCTTGAGCAGCTCTTGCGCACCGTCCGCCACGCCTGCCAGTTCCCTCTTGACGTCGCCCTTGGCCGCATCGGCGAGCCGCTCGATCACCGCGATGCGGCCGGCGTTCTGCCCGCGCAGCAGTACTATCGCGCGCACCCGCGCCACCAGCGCCGCATGCTGCGCCGGATCAAGCTCGCCCAGGTAACCGCTACCGAGGCCCGCCAACTTGCCTGGGCAGGTCTGCGCCAGTGCGGTGGTGAACAGCTCGCGCGCGCCACTGCCATAGGCGATGCCCTGCGCCGTCATGTCGGTCTTGAACAGCGACGTGATATCCGCCAGCGACTTGACCACCGCCGGCACTGCCGCCAGCACCACCGCAGACAAGGGCGCCGCCCGGGTTCCGGACGGCGTATGTCGGTCGATTACTTCCTGCAACTGCCTGGCCTGTTGTTCCAGGCTGCGATTCATGTGTTCGAGTCCGTCGTTGACGATGCGCGCCGTGACCACGCCCTGGGTGGACAGCGGATCATGGATGACGGCCTTGCCCATAGCGGGCAGGGCCGCGCACACTTCTGGCGCCAGTTCGCGCGCCAGATCGAATGCCTTGACCAGGCCAGCCGCGCCAAACTTCGACACGTCGATTTCTCCCGCCAGCGCCTTGCTGGAAGCGGGCGGCAAGCGCGCCAGCAACTCCGCGCGCTCGGCCTCCGCACTTGCCTTGCGTATCTCTGCCTCGCGCTGGGCGAGCAGGGCGTCGGCATTGGCCTGGTAGATCTTCAGGTCGAGCGCCGCCTTGATCGCGTCGGTCTCGGCCTTGGTCTGGGCCAGGGCAGGGGAGACAGCAAGCAGCAGGACAAGAATGAGCGGATGGTGCAGTGCCATGGGAGGCTCCAGGGAACGGTGTGCGGACTCTATCGAGTTTGCTGTCCTCAGGAAACGCAGCCGTTGCGGGCTATCAATTTAATCGAAGCACTGCCATGATCGTCGCAATTTTATGGCGCAAAAACGACAAACTAATGCCATGGTGAGTTACACGAATTAGTTACATTTCGTGATTATTTTATGTAAAAAAATGGCACGAGTATTTCATTTTTTATATCGAAAATCCTTTATTCCCAGGAAATATCGAGCGCCCGACAATGACTCTGCCGGGACAGGCGCCGTTCCGCGTAACAGATCCACCATAATCCGTTGAAATAACTGTACTTACCGTTGTATTTGCCTCTGTTCAGCCTGACAACCCATGACCCTAAATTCTTGGTCTGAGGAAAATCCGTGTGTACAATGCGGACTTCGTTGGTTGTCGTGTCCTTTTCCGCTCTCTTGCATTGCAACAGTTCGCTGGTAAAAGCAGGACCGTATTAAAGAAACCAGCATCCGTCAAACGCAAGCCTGTAGAGTTACCGGAAAAAAAATTGATGTCTGCCACCCGTTTTAGGGCGCTGAAGCTGGTCAGCTTCGCCGCCGTGCTTCCCTTTATTGTTACCGGCTGTGCCAACATGGAGCCGGGCATGCGGATCGACGTGGATCGCGTGCCGAGCACCCATAGCGCCCCGATGCCGGCGCCCGTGATCAAGCTGATCACGCCCGACCTGATCCGCGAAGAGCGCATTGCCAAGGCGCAGAATACGGACCAGCGCGTGCAAGCCCTGTTCGGCGAAGCCAGCCCCTATGTGATTGGCCCGGGCGACCTGCTGTCGGTCCTGGTATGGAACCACCCCGAGCTGAACATTGCTGCAGCCGGCGCCCAGGCCCTGACCAACTCCGGCGCCCAGTCGCCGGCCGCATTCGTCGTTGACAGCCAGGGCATGATCCAGTTCCCCTACGTCGGCCCGATCAAGGTGTCCGGCATGACGGAGCTGGAAGCGCGCAGCCTGCTCTCCAAGCGCCTGCTCGCGTCCATCAAGGATCCCGACCTGACCCTGCGCGTGCTCGCATTCCGCAGCAAGAAGGTCTATCTCGACGGCGACCTCAAGGCGCCGGGCAGCCAGGCAATCGACGACGTGCCGATGACCCTGCTCGAAGGCGTGAGCCGCGCCGGCGGCTTCCTGCCGACCGCGGACCAGAGCCAGGTGATCGTGGCGCGCAAGGGTGTTTCCTATCCCGTCAACATTCCCCAGCTCGTGCAGCAGGGCGCCGACATGTCGCGCCTGATGCTCGCGCCGGGCGACGTAGTGCGCGTGCCGAGCCGCGATGAGGGCAAGGTGTACGTGCTGGGTGAAGTGACCCGTCCCGCAGCCCTGCCCATGTACAACGGAAAGCTGACGCTCGCGGCCGCGCTGGGCGAGGCCGGCGGCTTGAACCAGTTGAGCAGCTCCGCCCGCCAGGTGTATGTGATCCGTGGCGCCAACCAGCCCGAGCCAGTGGTTTACAACCTGGACGCCGGTTCGCCGGTGGCGCTGGCGATGGCCGAGGGATTCGAGCTCAATCCACGCGACGTCGTGTACGTCGATGCCGCCGGTCTGGCACGCTACAACCGCGTGATCAGCCTGATTCTCCCGAGCGCGGCAACGGCGGCCACGTCGGTCGGGCAGTTGAAATGATGAACAACATTCTCGTGGTTTGCATCGGCAATATTTGCCGGAGTCCGATGGCGGAAGCGCTGCTTCAGCGCGCGCTGCCTGCGTGCACCGTGCGCTCCGCTGGTCTGGGGGCGCTGGTCGGTCAAGGCGCCGACGCGCACTCAGTCGCGCTGATGGTCGAGCAGGGAGTTGATATCAGTGGTCATGTGGCCCGTCAAATTTCGCAAGCAATGGTAACGGACGCCGACGTCATTTTTGTTATGGACCTCGAACAGAAGCGTCATGTCGAAGGGCAGTACCGGGGCGCGCGCGGGAAGGTTTTCCGCCTGGGCGAGACGGCTGCCGTCGATATCCCTGATCCCTATCGCGAAGGTATCGAAAGTTTCCGTCACGCGCACAGTTTGATTGTCGACGGCGTTCAGGCATGGGCAAAACAGATTGAGCAGATTGGCTGATACCTTACGCTGTCGCTTCCACGTCATTTGAATTATTCAGAGAATCTATGAATCAAACGGTTTCAACCACCCATCCGAGCACTGTTCAGGTCGCCGAGCATGACGACGACTCAATCGACCTTGCCGCGTATCTGGACTTACTGATCGAAAACCGCTGGTTGATCGCAGTCGTCGCGTTGTTTGTTACCGCGCTGGGCACTGCATACTCCTTCATTGCAACGCCGATTTACCAATCAAATATTCTCGTCCAAGTCGAGGATGGAGGAAGCTCATCATCCGCAATGATGCTTGGCGATCTTGCAAGCGCATTCGAGATGAAGTCCGCTGCAACCGCAGAGATCGAAATCCTACGTTCAAGGTACGTCGTCACGCAAGCAGTGACGAACGCCCAGCTTGATCTTACAGCCGCACCAAAACGTTTCCCTCTCGTGGGTTCGTGGATCGCGCGAGGCAAGACTGAAGTATCGGATCCGGGCCTGTTCGGTCTCGGCGGTTATGCATGGGGCGCGGAGAAGATCCGTGTATCGACGTTCGTCATCCCTGCGCGATTCGAGGGCCAAAAGTTCCTTCTTACTGCAATGGGCGGCAACACCTATACCGTTACACACGACGATTCCGGATTGACGGGTACCGGCCGGGTCGGCGAAACGCTAGTGATCAAGAATGCGGACGGCGACTTTAAGCTGCACGTAGACCAACTTGCAGCCAAACCGGGCGTACAGTTTGTTCTTGCCCGCGCGCCTATGCTGGAAACAGTTGAGCAGATGCAACAATCGCTCACAATTGCAGAGAAGGGCAAGCAGTCAGGCGTCATTGGCGTGTCGTTGGAAGGTAGTGACCGGATAAAAACAGCTGCAACCTTGAACGAAATTGGTCAGGTTTATATTCGCCAAAACGTCGAGCGGAAATCGGCAGAGGCTGAAAAGTCGCTAGTCTTCCTGGAGAAGCAACTTCCAGAACTCAAACGCAATCTCGAGCAGGCTGAAGCTACTTATAACCAGATGCGAAATCGCCGTGGAACGGTTGATCTGGGCGAGGAAGCGAAGTCCATCTTACAACAGTCAGTACTCTCGCAAACCAAGCTTATTGAGCTGAAGCAGCACCGTGACGAGTTGCTGACGCGCTATCAAGAATCCAATCCGCTTGTTAAGGCTGTAGAACAGCAAATGCGTACCCTGAACAATGAAATTGGCTCGGTCAACAATCGCATCAAGAATATGCCATCTATCGAGCAGGATGTGCTACGTCTTACTCGGGATATAAAAGTAAATACCGAACTATATACATCTCTATTGAACAGCGCACAGCAACTGAAACTGGTAAAAGCCAGCAAAGTCGGCAACGTCCGTCTGCTGGATGAAGCCGTAGTTCCACTTCGCCCAGTTCGCCCGCAACGCCCACTCCTGATTATCACGGCTATGTTGTTGGGAATTTTTGCGGGTGTCGCATGTACGTTCATCCGCAGATCGTTCTTCGGCGGTATTGAAGATCCTACTGAAATCGAGAGGATGCTTGGGCTCACGATCAGCGCAGCGATCCCCCACAGCGCTAGACAAGACGCTTTGTACACCGAAGTAAAAGCAGGCGCCACGAAAGTTTCGGTGCTCGCAAAAGACGATCCAACCGACCTTGCCATTGAAGGCCTACGTAGTTTCCGAACGTCGCTCCAGTTCTCGATGTTGGGTGCAAAGAACAAAATTGTCATGATCACTGGCCCTACGCCAGGCGTCGGAAAGTCCTTCGTTTCCGTCAACTTCGCTGCGGTCCTCGCCGCCGCTGGGAAAAAGGTCTTATTGATCGATGGTGACCTTCGCAAGGGCTACCTGCAGCGCTATTTCGGACTGCAGCGACGCGGCGGGCTTTCGGAGGTAATCGCAGGTAAAACTACATTCGCCGACGCTGTCCACAAAAACGTCGTGGAAAACGTGGACTTCCTTTCGACTGGTGATTTCCCTCCACAGCCTTCAGAGCTTCTCGAGCACGATAATTTTGCAAAGTTCTTGCAGGAAGTGGCGCACGAATACGATCTCGTCGTTATCGATACAGCGCCAATTCTGGCTGTCACTGACGGCATGGTCATCGCTCCGCATGTTGGCACTATTTTCAACGTAGTGCGTGGCAATGTCAGTACGATGGGCGAAATCGAAGAATCAGCAAAACGCATTAAGCAGGCCGGTTACAACGTGGCAGGCGTGGTCTTCAACGACCTGCGTCACCGTATGGGAGGATATGGGTATGGTTCCAAGTATGGAAAATACCGTTACGCTCAGTATAAATACTAAGAATCAGAACGCAACTTTCGGGTGTTCAAAGCGAGCACACCGTTACCGCCTGAATGCGATGCCAAATACAGAGTTAGAAAAATATCCTCTTCGCCAAGCAAATATCGCCGTCATCGTTGTCGGATATGTGAGTCTTCCTCTTGCCGTTGAATTTGGCATTAAGCGCAACGTGCTTGGCTTCGACATCGGCAAAGCTCCTTTCGCCGAGCTTCGCTCCGGTTAAGACGGCACCCTCGAGGTGCGTCCAGACGAGCTAGTTGACGCATATTCCGACGTATCATTTAATTTACGGGTTGTCCGAAGCTTTATCTTGGTCCCACGACCGTGGAACCGGCCGACATGTCGATCAGTTAATTGGATAATACAATTATTACCCCTATCGTGCGATTAAGCACAGTATCGGAAAACGACGTCGAAAGCGAACCTACGGCGGCGTTTCTGCTTATAGTAAAATCTTTCGCGTAATAAAAACGCATCTTAGTAGATGAGCTCGCTTTTAATTCGAGAAGCGCACTCTAGCGATCAATTATCTTAATAATCTAATATGTCTCTTCGCGACGCGGTATCATTGCTGATAAGCCCTGGCCGCTTTAGAACCGGCATTTTTTGGTCGATGATGGGCGCAATATTCGGGCGCGGTTTAGGACTTGTATCCTCAATTGTTATCGCAAGAATATTGGATAAAGACATCTTCGGCGAAGTTGGGATGATTCAAAGTACTGTTGCGATGCTTGTCGTCGTTGCCGGCTTTGGAATGACCCTGACGACCACAAAGTACATTGCGCAATTTAAAGAAGCCGATTCCATTCGCGCTGGTCGGTTTATCGGAATGGCACTCCTACTTTCCGCCACTTTTGGCATCGTTTTGTCTCTGCTCATCTATTTTTTCGCGCCATGGATAAGCCAAGCTATAGGGATGTCGGAATTTTCGAGGATATTACGTTATACCTCGGGTTTGTTGGTTTTCGCTTCCCTAAACAACGTTCAAAACGGAATAACCCTGGGGTTCGGTGCTTTCAAGCTGAATGCAAAATTATCTCTTATTTATGGGCTAGTTACGCTCCCGATTACAGTGGCCGGGGCTCTGCTAGACGGCCTAGACGGAATAATTTTTGGACTTGTTTTTTGTGGATTTTTAAATTGTATATTAACTTATCGCTCTATTAGTAAACTATGTTTACAAATGGCTATTCCCATAGATTTTAGAAATTCATTTGCAGAACGAAGGGTTATCGCAACATTTAGTATTCCTTCTTTAGTAAGCGGATTAGTAGTGGCGCCTGCAATTTGGGCCTGTAATGCAGTTTTAGTGGCGCAGAAAAGCGGGTTTTCCGAAATGGCGATGGTTAACATCGGGTATCAATGGCGAACGGTTATATTATTTTTCCCGGCTGCCATAAGCAATATTCTTCTCCCAACGTTGTCTGCAATGACGATTGATGGTAGGCCCAGCGAGTTAAAAGGATTAATTAAAAACAACGTATTTTTGACTGGTATGATCGCTTTTGTTATGGCATCACTTGTTTCATCGTTTTCCCCATTGTTAATGAGCGCCTATGGTCCACAGTATCGCGATAGCTGGGCAGTGTTAGCACTTATCGCGTTTTCGACCATTCCAATGGCGGTTTCAAATGCATTATCGCAAGCGATTACTAGCTCGGGTAACATGTGGGCGCTAGTTCTTATGGATTTCGCTTGGGCTGTATGCATTATGTTATTAACGCTGGCGCTTGCCGAACCGTTCGGAGCTCTAGGACTAGCGTCGGCATACCTTATTTCTTATGTACTTTACCTATTTTTCCAATGGTCGTATATGCGGCGAAATGAGAAATTCCTGACGAGGAAAAATGTTAAAAATTTCGGGTAGCTTTCTCCTGTTTCTATGTATCCCAGCCGCATTAATTTGGTTCCCGATCGCGAGCCTCCCTGGTGTCGGCAACGTCACTGCAAGCGATGTGATACTCATTTTTCTATGGATTTTGGTGCTCGGTCGACTCTGGTTCATAAGAAAAATACCAGCGACGTTCAGAATTCCAATAAAAATTCTATTGCTTGTTCTCTGTCTCGGCCTTTTAAGCAGTTTTGGCAGTGTGGTATTTGGCGGAAATGTAGGGCCGATGGCTGAGATGGCGATTTTCATGAAACGGTTTGGGTTGGCTGCAATTCTACCAGTTGCGCTGGCTATTATGAATTCCGAAAGATCTATACGGACATTAAAATATGAAATGCTTGCTGGTCTTGCGGCGCTTTTTCTCTTTTCAATCTTTCCGGAACTCCAGATTATCTTGCCGGTTCACACTAACACAGACCTTGCATTCGACGAAATGTTTGGAAATCGTGCAACCGGGCTAATTTCTAATCCTAACGATTTCGCGTATATATCTATTTTACTTGCTGCAGGTGTGACGGCTACAAGTTTGTTGAAACGACTACGTGGTGTAGACGCTGTTCTAATGTGGGCCGCAATAGCATTAGGCGGGGTAAACGTTGTGCTATCAGGAAGTCGTTCTGCTGTATTAGGGGTCTTTGTCGCAGTTGCCTATTGGATTTCCGGAGCCAAGATTTCCCGCGGAAAAAAAATAGGCATCATAGTTGTGCTTGCCGCAGTTGCGTTCATAGGTACAGCTTTTAATGCTACGTTCGAGGAACGTATGACTCGTGCTCTTCAGCATGGCACGAACGAGGATAATATTTCATCGCGACTAGATGCGCAATATATCGCATTGGTTACCGCCATCCAGAACTTAGCTGGTGTTGGGTATTCAAATTTTCCGAAAGCAACTCAACCATTAATGGCGAATTCAGCGATTTCCAGTTTTGAAGGATCAGACAGCATTTATTTTGATACATTTCTCGGGGCTGGAGTCATGGGGGTGGCGATTTTATTTCTTATCTATAAAGCTTGTTGGAAAAATACTGCTGTAACTCAGCAGAGGCAGAACGGCGCATCGCGGGTTTTGCGTGCTGCATGCCTAGCGGTTTTTGTGTTCGGAACTGCAACAATCGCGCCAATTTCTGTATTTGTAGCCCCAGTCTTTTTTATGGTCGTTGGCCTAGGCTATGCAATTCGCACTAATATTCCTATTCGTCGGGAAGATGTATGAAGATAATAATTTGCACGACATTTAACATTCCTCATGTGGGAGGCGCTAGTACCCATATCGAGCTGCTCCGCGATATGCTTCTTAAAAAGGGCTTCCAAGTTATTCTAGTTAGTCGTAATGATATCCGTACTAGCTTTACCGAAAAATTAGCCTATTTCGTGCATAGAGTACTTAGCAAGGATGCGGCCCGTGTCAAACTGCTGCGAATGACAGTGCGCCGGCTAGGAGAACAGATCAACAAGGCAGTTGCCGACGCGGGCCCGGATCTCCTCGTTCATTCGCATGATCCTCTTGCGACCTGTGCTGCAGCGCGTGCATTTGGGTCGGCCTTTCCTATCGTCCAGACCGTCCACGGTCCTTGGTCCAATGAAAGCGGCACGGTCTCCAACTCTAACGATGATTCCCTAGTCGCCGAGATATCGCGACTTGAAATTGAGGCCTTTAGAGTTGCGAACAAGATAATTCCAGTAGACAGCGGCCAGGCGGAAATTTTGAAAAGCCTCGCTGTCAATGAGACTAAAATTTGCGTAATTGAGAACGCTGTCGATATGACGGAACTGGCTGCTACGGGCCGGGACCTGCCAGCAATAGACCTTCCCACTAATTTCTTTTTGGTTCCGCGGAGACTTGTTCCTAAGAACGGTGTCGAATTCGCAATTCGTGCAATTGCTCTCATCAAGAAAAAAGACGTGATGTTAGTAATTGCAGGCGGCGGTCCACTGTTCCGTTCCCTTGTAGAGCTTTCAACGACGCTAGGGGTAAGTGAACGCATCAACTTTATGGGGGATGTTCCGCGCGACCGCCTTCTGTCCATTATGAAAAGAAGCACTGCAATCGTTGTCCCTTCCGTGCCATATAACGGAATAGTTGAAGCCACTTCGTTAGCTGTGCTCGAAGGAATGGGCATAGGTGTCCCCGTCATCGGATCTGGAATCGGCGGAATACGCGACATTATTGTCGACGAGCGTTACGGGTTACTCACGCAGGCAGGTGACCCTCAAGATATCGCTGCAGCGATGGAGTCGGTTCTAGATCAGACGGAAGAAATACGCACGAGGTTAACCAGGAACGCAAGAGAGCGTGTCGAAAGCACTTTTGGTGCAGATAAATGGGCCTCAAAAATCGTTGAAGTATATAAGATAGCTACCTCAAAGAACTAAGCAATAGGAGCAGGGATGGACAAAATAAAGGTGCTTGTACCATACATGCTAGCATATGAGGGAGGGGTACGTCGGGTACTCCAGGAGGCATTGCCGAGGCTGAGGAAGGATTCGAGAATACATTTGGTTTACGCAGAACTCTGCCGGAATGATCGGGATATGGATAATTTGGAAATGGCAGGAGTATCTGTTGACCGAAAAGTTGGCATACGCGGATCCGGAATATTTTCTTTCCGCAGGGGAGTTTATAGGGGCTTCGATCTTTTGATTTGTCTGCCGCGTATTACTGCTCTAATTTTTCGCTTAAAGAACGTACTCCTGCATTACGATGTAGTATACGTACATAGTTATCGCGATCTTTTGCTAGTAGCTATAGCGTTAACTTTGGGGGGGGCTGCGAATCGGCCGCGGCTAATTTGGCACTGCCACGGTGCGGATAAAAGACAGTCGTCCGTGTACTCGTGGGCAATACGAAAGTGTGACGTTATTATGGCAATTTCACACAGCGTGCAGAAAAAGCTTATCGTACTTAATGCTGTGAAGCAAAAGATAAGGCTGATATACAATGGTTCAACAGTTAGTGCTCATTGCAGTGTACAAACTGCTCTGGAAAAGGAACTGCCGGAATATGACGATGAGCATTATATCGTTCTCTTACCTTGCGCATCAGTTCGAGAAAGCAAGGGTTTACACTTGGCAGTTGCGGCTATGGGTAAGCTACCTGATAATGTGCACCTTTGGATTACCGGATCTAAGGATGACCCGGCGTGTGCGCTCTTCTATAAAAAATTAATGAAAGTCGTTTCTGAGCTCGAGATTTGTGAGCGGGTCCATTTTATAGGCCTACGCCGAGATATACACGCTGTTATGCGCAAAGCAAACGTAGTTATCGTACCATCTCTAATCGATGAAGGATTTGGTTTGGTCGCAGCTGAGGCGATGTTGCTAGAACGACCGGTGATTGTGTCGAATCGCGGAGCGTTGCCTGAAGTTGTTCCGCCAGGATGCGGAATGATTTTTGATCCTGCTGTTGAGGACGATCTAGCGAAGAAAATTTCGCAAATTATGACGGATGATGTTCGGTCCCGTGAAATGGCACGTTCTGGCCTGACTTGGGCACAGGCCAGCTATTCCTATGAGAACTGGACGGAAAATGTGATCAATACATTTATGGATGTGGTTACGTAATGACGGTTGATAGCTTTTCCAATATGAAAATTATTGTGGCCTACACTAGTGATCAGCGTCTTTACGAGGGGCCAGGCGAGAAGTGGTATTCCGCTACTGCGGTACCGCTAGACGAAATTCTCAAATCTTTTCCCGATTGCGTTCACACTTGGCGGTTTTTTGGAAGAATCTGCCCACTCCCAAGTGGTCAGCACGGTTTGAGCGAAATTGTGTTTCCCGCTAGAGTGAAAGTGGAGATTTTTGGTCCGCGAAGCAAAACACAGGGTGTTATTGGATACTTCAGAAATTTTATTCAGTTCCGAACTGAGCTAACGAGATGCGTAAGCGGCGCGCATATCATTTGGGGGAAGCAAGCGTTCGTTGCGACGATTCTAGCACTTTCTCGAAAACGTGTGAACTCGTATGTGGTAACACAAATGATTGGGGATCCGGGAGACACCATTGCTCTTCGAGGTGGAGTGTTTTGGCGAACTGTGGCTTCCATTAGCAGGGTTCTTAACCGGCTTATACTTCGGAACGCAGATGTGTGCATTTTCGTCTCCGAGGCTTTGAAAAATAAATATTCATTGCATAAAAAGAAGAACGTGGTTTTGCACGAGGGGAGGGTTCGGCTCGATCAAATAGCAACAAAGTTGCCAGAGAAAAATATTACGACGAGCTCGCTCCTATATGTTGGACGTCTCTCCCCTGAAAAGGGTGTGGATATTCTAATCCGTGCTTTGGCTTTGGTGACGGAGTGTCCTGGCCTTAATCTTCGCGTAGTCGGTGACGGCCCGGAGCGGGCTCGACTCGAGGAACTGGCCAATAACTGTGGCGTGCGCGCGAAGGTTGAATTCGTTGGAAAAATTGAGTGGGGCACACCACTGTTCAGTGAAATGTCGGCTGCGATTGCCTTAATTTTACCGTCCTATACTGAAGGACTTCCTTTAGTGATTTTAGAGTGCCAAAGTCAAGGTACTCCTGTAATTGCTTCGTCAGTTGGCGGGGTGCCTGAATGCCTCATGGGGGGGCGCGCTGGCGTACTGGTGCCGCCCGGCGATGTCCAGGCGCTTGCTTCAGCCATTCGCCGTTTAGTCTTAGATAAAAAGTTAGCCTCCGAATTGGCATTGTGCGGATTGCAGCAAGCAAAAAAAAATGCAACTGAGGCTCAAAGAGAGTTGGCGACGGACATATTTACCGATGGCTTTGGGAGGTGGCTCACGCAAAAAGGAATTGGTGAAAAAAATTCCCCTGAGGGGTAAATCAATGCCTTCTTTATGAGTATAGAATGGTTGTTAACGAAATCTCTTCTGCCTTTTCGGTAAATAAGTTCATTAATCTGTGCGGAGGTCTTTGGCGCGTAAGAACCAATGCCTGACGTGAAAGGCGGTATTGCTATTTTTATCGTGCTTGCGCTTTTTAGCTAATATATATGTTTGCGATTCGAATAATTTATTTTTTTTTATTTCCGGTTTATAAGGTTTTTGCATGAAGTTTCTTATTCTTGCGAGCTATCCTAACTCGATATTAACTTTTCGCGGTGCACTATTGGCAGATCTTAGTAAATCGGGTTACGAAGTCCATATTGCTGCGCCAGATTTAGACGCGGAGGCTGCCGTTAGTTTGAAGATAATGGAGATGGGTTTTCACGTGCATCATATTCCGATGCAACGTACCGGTATGAATCCGATAGCTGATTTTCGCACTTTGATTAGCATAGGTTGTCTTATTTCAAAATTGCGACCCGATGTATTGCTTAGCTATACAGTGAAGCCGGTCGTTTATGGAAGTATCGTAGCCGCCGTTCTACGGGTGCCGAAGAGATTTCCGCTTATTACCGGTCTAGGCTTTGCGTTCGGCGGCGCTGCCGGACTGAGAGGTCGTTTTGCCCAGCGCGCAGCGAAGTCGTTATACAAACTTTCGCTCCTTGGCGCTACTAAGGTATTTTTTCAGAATCCAGATGACGAGGCGTTGTTTAGGTCAGGTGGTCTCTTGGCGAAGAGAATACCTTCGCATGTGGTTAATGGCTCGGGTGTTTCGATAACTGACTTTAAGCCAAGCGCTTTACCTGCGGGCCCGCCACGTTTTCTGCTGATCGCGCGGCTTTTGGGAGAAAAGGGCGTGCGTGAGTACGTAGCGGCAGCCGCGATGGTCAAAAAGACGCATCCGGAGGTACATTTTTCGTTAGCAGGATGGATTGATGATAACCCGGATTCAATCTCTCATGGTGAGTTGGACGCTTGGGTGGCAGCGGGAATTGTCGAATTCTTAGGGCGTTTGTCGGACGTACGTCCTGCAATCGAGGAGAGCAGCGTTTATGTGCTTCCATCATATCGTGAAGGGACACCTCGTACCGTCCTTGAAGCCATGGCTATGGGGCGCGCTGTTATCACCACAGATGCTCCCGGCTGTAGGGAGACAGTTGTAGACGGCCTAAATGGTTTCCTAGTACCTGTGCGCTCGACAGCAGCGCTTGTTGAAGCCATGCTTCGTTTTATAGATCAGCCCGGCTTAGCTACTGAAATGGGTCGGCGTTCGAGAATGGTGGCGGAAGAGAAGTATAATGTATATGATGTCAACCGAGTAATGCTGCGTGAGATGAACATCCAATGAAACGGGCCTTTGATATCGTATTAGGCGTAATTGGAATCGTGTTTTTATTTCCGTTACTGATCGTGGTGGCTATTTTGGTTGCCGTAAAACTTGGTCGGCCGGTTTTTTTTCGCCAGTTACGGCCAGGGATGAAGGGAGCCTCCTTCAAGATTATCAAGTTCCGTACGATGACCGATGAGCGCGATGGGACCGGTCGGCCTCTACCCGATTCGGTCCGACTCACGCGGTTTGGACAATTTCTTCGTTCAAGCAGCATTGATGAGCTCCCCGAATTGTGGAATGTACTCAAGGGAGAACTAAGTTTAGTCGGGCCGCGGCCATTGCTATTGGATTACCTTGAACTGTATACGCCAGAACAAGCACGTCGACACGAGGTAAGACCCGGCATTACCGGTTGGGCTCAAGTCAACGGTCGCAACGCGTTGAGCTGGGAGGAAAAGTTCGAGCTGGACGTGTGGTACGTGGACAACCGGTCACTCTGGCTCGACGTCAAGATTCTCTGGCTGACGGTGAAAAAGGTCATCGTGCGTGAAGGAATCAGTGCAGCAGGCGATGTGACCATGCCGCGTTTTACCGGCAAAGCTGAATCGAAAAAGTAATGACAAAGCGAATCGCAATATTGGGAGCGAGCGGCCACGGCAAGGTAGTGGCTGACGTTGCGCTGGCAGCAGGCTGGCAGCACGTTGTGTTTTTTGACGACGCATGGCCGATAGTCTCGATGCTCGGCCCCTGGCAGGTAATCGGCGATACTCAGCAACTGCTTTCGTGCGTAACTGACTTTGCCGGGGTCATCGTTGCAATTGGCAATTGTCGAATAAGGGCGGAGAAGCATCGCAGTTTGAAGCTTGCGGGCGCCCGCGCCGCGACTATTATTCATCCTCGCGCATGGGTCAGCCCGCATGCCGCGCTTGGTGACGGGTGTGTTGTCATGGCCGGGGCTGTCGTCAATATTGATGCCCACATCGGCGAGGCTGGCATTGTGAATACCGGCGCCACCGTCGACCATGACTGCTGGCTCGGCGATGCCGTTCATGTGAGCCCGGGGGCGCATTTGTCGGGCAATGTGCGCGTTGGCGCTGCCAGCTGGATCGGTGTCGGTGCTGCTGTCCGCCAGGGTGTGGTTATTGGCTCGGGGGCGGTCGTCGGGGCAGGGGCCGTTGTAGTAAAACCTGTGGCCGATGGCGCGACAGTTGTCGGTAATCCCGCTACGCCAATGAAGTAAACCTCAGCGCTCCGGGCAGCACGGTTTCGAAAATAAAGACGAATTAGGGAATCACGTTTAGATGCTAAATACTCAGTTTTCGCCTTGGCCTTCTTTTACGGCTGAGGAAGCAATCGCAGTCCAACAGGTAGTGCTGTCGAACAAAGTCAACTATTGGACAGGTAACGCAACGCGCCAGTTTGAAAAGGAATTCGCCGCGTGGTCTGGTACCAGCCATGCCGTCGCGCTGGCAAACGGCACGCTGGCACTGGATGTCGCCCTGAAAGCGATGGGGATCGGTCCCGGCGACGAAGTCGTCGTCACCCCCCGCACTTTCATCGCCAGCATCTCCTGCGTCGTCAACGCCGGCGCGACGCCGATATTTGCGGACGTTGAACCTGACAGCGGGAATATTTCGGCCGACACCATCGCCAAAGTGCTGACCCCGCGTACGCGCGCCGTGATCTGCGTGCACCTGGCGGGCTGGCCCTGCGACATGGACCCGATCATGGCCCTGGCGGCGCGCCACGGCTTCCAGGTGATCGAGGACTGCGCCCAGGCCCACGGCACCAGGTACAAGGGCCGCATGGTCGGATCCATCGGCCACGTCGGCGCCTGGAGCTTCTGCCAGGACAAAATCATGACGACCGGTGGTGAGGGTGGCATGGTTACAACCAATGATGAATTGCTGTGGCGTAAGATGTGGTCCTTTAAAGATCATGGCAAGAGCTACGAAGCTGTCTACGAACGCGAGCACCCGCCGGGCTTCCGCTGGGTCCACGAGAGTTTTGGCACCAACTGGCGCATGCTCGAGATGCAG
This sequence comes from Telluria sp. AIW5, assembly GCF_056680575.1. Lineage (NCBI taxonomy): Bacteria > Pseudomonadati > Pseudomonadota > Betaproteobacteria > Burkholderiales > Oxalobacteraceae > Telluria > Telluria sp. AIW5. The sequence continues at coordinate 2,073,432 of NZ_CM155289.1, forward strand.
GCGGTCATCGGCAGGATCCAGCTGCAGCGCATGGCTGCCTGGACCGAGGCGAGAACGGCCAACGCGCAGGCGATCCTGAACACCTGTCGCCAGCACGAGGTTGTGCGGGTTGCCGAGGTGCCGGACGACGTGATCCATGCGCAGTACAAGTGCTATGTATACGTGCGGCCGGAAAAGCTCCGAGCCGGCTGGAGCCGCGACCGCATCGTCGAGGAGATCAACAAGCTCGGTGTCCCTTGCTATCAGGGTTCGTGTTCCGAGGTGTACCTCGAAAAAGCATTCGACGGAACGGGTTTTCGTCCGGTGGAGCGGCTGCCGGTTGCCAGGGAGTTGGGCGAAACGAGTCTCATGTTCCTGGTCCACCCCACGCTGACAGGCCGGGAGATCGACCGGACCTGCACTGCCATCCATCAGGTGTTGACGGCTGCAGCCTGAGCTTCCGATTGGCCGGTCGATGGATCGGCTTGTTGCCGGGAGCACCCGGACCGGCATGAGCAAAGGAAAGCCCTCGGTATATCCGGAGGGCGGTAACGAATAAAAAAGGCGTCGAGCCGGTCTGAAGGGGATATGAGTAGGTTTGCTGATTTATTGTTGGCGCTGCCGCGGAGCGCCAAGCGGGCGCTTGCGCTCATGGTGGATGTTGGCTTGTGCGTTGGATCGGTGTGGATTGTTTTCGGCCTGCGGCTCGAACGCTGGGAGTTCATGACCGAGCCGCAAATCCGGGCGACGCTCACTGCCATCGGTTTTGCGCTTCCCATCTATATCGTATCGGGACTGTATCGCGCGATCTTCCGCTACTCCGGTACCGCGGCGCTGATGACCCTGGTAAAGGCGTCCGGCGTGGTCGGCCTGCTCTACCTGCTGTCCTTCACCGTCATCGGCGCGCCCGGAGTGCCACGCAGCGTTGGACTGAGCGTGCCCTTGATGCTCTTCGTCTCCGCCGGGTCTTTTCGTTTGTTGGGGCGCTACTGGCTGAGCGGCGCCTACATGCAGGTACTCGACCGCAGGTCGGCGTCAAAAGCGGTCGTCGTGATCTATGGCGCCGGCTCGGCGGGACGCCAGCTGGCGGACGCGCTTGCAAACAGCCGCGAGATGGTCGTGCGCGCCTTTATCGACGACGACCGCAGCCTGCACGGCGGCACGCTCAATGGCCAGCGCATCTACCCGGTAGAGGCACTGTCCAAGCTGGTCAACCGCCACGGTGTAACCGACCTGCTGCTCGCGATGCCGGCGATCGGCCGCGCACGCCGCGCAGAAATCGTGCGCGGTATCCAGGCGCTGCACCTGCCGCTGCACGTCCGGACGCTGCCGCGGCTGGGTGATGTTGCCCAGGGCAGGGTCCACATGCGCGACCTGCACGAACTCGATATCGAAGACCTGCTGGGGCGCGATCCGGTGCCGCCGGACGATGATTTACTGCATCGTAATATTCGCGGCAAGGTGGTCGTGGTCACGGGGGCTGGCGGATCGATCGGCAGTGAGTTGTGCCGGCAGATCGTCAAGCTCGAGCCAACGACGCTCGTCCTGGTGGAAGCAAGCGAGTTCGCCTTGTATTCGATCCACCAGGAACTCCAGGCGGCGGCCGGCATCGGCGTGCGGGTGCTGCCGATGCTCGCGTCGGTACGCGATGAGCGGCGCATGCGCGAGATCATGCGCACCTGGCGTCCGGACACGGTCTACCACGCAGCCGCCTACAAACACGTGCCGCTGGTCGAGCACAATCCGGCAGAAGGCGTGCGCAACAACGTGCTGGGTACCTTGGTTACCGTCAAGGTTGCGGAAGAGTGCGGCGTGAAGGATTTCGTGCTGATCAGTACAGACAAGGCGGTGCGGCCGACTAATGTCATGGGTGCAAGCAAGCGCCTGGCCGAGCTGGTCTTGCAGGGAATGGCACAGCGCAAGGGCGCTACGCGGTTCTCGATGGTGCGCTTTGGTAATGTGCTGGGTTCCAGCGGTTCCGTCGTGCCGCTGTTCCGCGAGCAGATCCGGGGCGGCGGACCGGTCACCCTGACCCACGCCGATATCACGCGCTACTTCATGACGATTCCGGAAGCGGCGCAGCTGGTGATCCAGGCAGGCGCAATGGCCGGGGGCGGGGATGTGTTCGTACTCGACATGGGCGCCCCGGTGCGCATTATCGACCTTGCGCACCGGATGATCGAGTTGTCAGGCTTGTCGGTCAAGAATGAGGCCAATCCCGAGGGGGATATCGAGATCGCCATTAGCGGTTTGCGCCCTGGCGAAAAACTATACGAAGAACTGCTCATCGGCGACAACCCGACCGGTACCGCGCATCCGCGCGTGATGCGCGCGCACGAAGAGGCGATTCCCTGGGAGCAGTTGATGAGGCGGATAACGGCACTTGAACTGGCGCTGGCAGCGAACAATGTTCCCCAAATCAGAAAGATTTTGGGCGAATTGGTGTCGGGTTATCGGCCGGCGGACGAAATCGTCGATTGGGTCTACCTGGAGCAGATGCAGCATGCGGAGGAGGCAAGGCAGGTTGCCAACGCGTGAGCAGCGTAACGGGATAGTGAAACAGCCGGTAGGCGCCACGCCTTGCTGGAAGCCGTAGCGCCGCGGGGGATGCCTGTCAGCTGACGTGACGGTGAATGTCGCGCTGCAAGGGAGCACGCAAAGGCAGGTGTAGCGGAGCGGCCACCGCGGACTCGGCCTGATCGCAGACCGTCATGATGTCGTCGGCCCACTGGGGGTAAGAAGGCTCGCCACCTGCAGTGATCGCTGTCTGGTATTCCTGGAGCGCTTCTTTTGCCATGCGGCGCAGTCGTTCGATTCGTTCCATCGTGCCTCCATAGGTTGCTGTCGCGTAAGGTGTCGAGTCACTGTGAATTCTCACTAATTATCACAGCGTTTCAATATTACATTATCTCTGCAGATTCATGTCGCACGGTTGAGGGGATTTAATGTTGCTCAATGTAAAATGTTGCGTACATGCTCAGCCGTGTACGATTTGTTAATTCTAAATGCTCCGCGCAACTGCGGGCTGGTATCGATCTAGTGAAAACATCGCGACGTAATTTGTATTGTGTAGTACTTGCTTCTCCATTCCTCACGGTGCCGGCAGTGGCCCAGGACACCGCACGCCCTCCTGCTGGCCTGGTGTCGCTTTCCGCCGCAGGTTCGTCCGGAACGCTCAATCTGCCGGATGGACGCACCCTGCCCGATGGCGCGATGGTATTCGGCTATAACGACTACCTCGGCGCAAATTTCTCGCGTTTCAGGAAGGCGGAAAATTACCAGTTTGCACTGGGACTGCTGCCGCACCTCGAGATTTCCGCCCGCCTGGCGGAGCTGGATCCCATCCCCGGGCAACGTGGCGCCCGCGACCTGTCGGCAAATGTGAAATTCATGCTGCCCAGGTTTTTCAGCGGGCAGCCCGACGTTGCCGTGGGCATGAACGATGTGAGCGGCGGCGCGGCCTATTTCAAATCGACCTATGTAGCGGTGAGCGACCGCTTCGGGCCGCTACGCTGGATTGCCGGTGCTGCCAAAGGCGAAGACTATCTCGGCAATTATTTCGCGAGTGCTGAACTGGCGCTATGGAGGACGGGTGCCGCCGTCATGCTGGAGCGTAATGGCCCGGCAAACAACCTCGGCCTGCGTTACGAGAGCCCGGCCATTGCGTTGCTGGGCAATGCGCGCTTCGTCGCCACTGCCCAGCGTGCCTTCAGCACCAGTACACCCGTCGGCAAGCCGTACGAGCGCTCGGCCTTCGGCATCAACCTGGTGATCCCGGTCGGGGAGAACGGCCGGGTATGGGATGTGCCCGCGCGGGCAACCCCGGCAGCCACGGCCGTCTCGGCGGCATACCCCGCGTCGGCCACCGTGCCGGTGCCGGCATCGCCGGCCGGCGACAGGCAAGCTGCACCCGCCGGCGCGGCGACGGTCGCGCCGGCGCCTCAGGGCGCGGCGGCGTCCGCCGCTTTCGCGTCGAACCACCTCATCCTGCCGCCGGTTCCGGCCCTGGCGCAGCCGCTACTTGCCGGCGATGCGCTGCTGCGGGTGCGTGCAGCGCTGGTCGAAGCGGGCCTCGAGCGCGTCCGTGTCGGCAAGCGCGGCGCCGAGATGGTCGTCGAATACGAGAACCACCGCTACAACCAGAACGAAGTCGACGCCATCGGCATCGCGCTCGGCGCCGGCGTGGCATTGGCGTCGGCCGATATCCGTTACGTATCGGTCGTGACCAAGAAGGCCGGCCTGCAGCTGTACAAGACCACGGTGGAAAAGACCAGCTACCGCCGCTTCCTGGACGATGGCCAGTGGCGCGAGGCGCAATCTGCCCTGTCGTTCGCCTTCCGTCCGGATGGCGGCTGGGGCGTGCAGTGGCTCGATACGGAAGAGGGGCCGCGCGGCTATTCGCGCATCCGCCTCGAGCCACGCACCGTGCACTTCGTGGGCACCGAAAAAGGCCTGCTCGATTACAGCCTGGCGGCGAACGTGCAAGCCTTCGTGCCGGTCTGGAAGGGCGCGGAACTGTACACCAGCTATCTGGAGACGGTGGCCGAGTCGGACGACGTGGCGCACGGTTTCCTGGGTTGGGCCCAGCAGCGCGACGGCCTGCGCACTGCCGTGCTGAGTCAGGCATTCTGGCTGACCGACAGCATCGTCAATGTGAGCTCGGCGGGTAAATACCTGTACGACCTGAAAGGCGTGCAAAACGAAACTACCTGGTTTGTGCCGGGCACGGACGACCAGGTACGCGTGCAGTACACGCACCTGCGCGAGCAGCTGCGCTACCGCACGGACGACACCGAGACAGGCAGCGCTTCCTACATGTGGAATTATGCGCCCCTGAACGCGAGCATCGAGGCCGGCTACCAGCGCTACCGCGGCGGGGACCAGGGGCCGTTCGTGCAGGTGAGCCGCTGGTTCGGTGACGTGCAGGCCCAGGCCTTTTTCAGGAAGAGCGAGATCGAAACGCGCATCGGCTTCGGGCTGGCGGTGCCGCTCACCCCGCGCAAGGGCATGAAGCCTGGCTGGACCCACCTGGAAGGCGCCGGCAATTATATGGCGCGCGTGGAGACAAAACGGGCACGCAGCGGGGAGTGCAATTGCATCAATCTGGGTGTGCTGGAAGAGTTGCCGATGGCGTACAGTGCGCGCGCCGATTTCTTCAACCAGGGGCGGATCGGACGCGAATATATCGTGCGGCAAATGCCACGGATGCGTAACGCCTTTGGCCAATACACGACGCTCATGAATCAGGCGCCGGGTCTGGAGAAGCAGCCAAATACCATCTCATCGAATTAGGTCGATAGTGAGATTGTGTGAGATTTTGGTTGCTTATCAACCACTTAGCCAGGGTGGCAGATGTTCAAAGTGTTGCCGTAGGAAAAACACTCCTATATAGTGTTGAGGTCGAGAAAAATTGCAGGTTGCCGTACATGTGTTTCATATAGGCCCTGTTTGGACGTGCCGCGTGCACAAGAAATCTCTGCAAAATTAGATAAACAATTGAAAAGGATGTACCGCATGACGAAGAGCTTCAAATTGAGCGCAGCCATCAAACTGGCGCTGGTGACGGGCATGATGTCGACCCTGACCGCATGTGGCGGTGGCGACGATGCGCCCACGCCGGCTGCGGCCATCACGATCACCGGCAACGCCGCGACCGGCGTCGCCATCGCCAATGCGACCGTATCGGCGGTCTGCAAGACTGGCACGGGCACTGCGGTGACCGGAGCGGACGGCGCGTTCACCCTGAAGGTGGCGGTGCCGGGCGAAGGCCCTTGCATCCTGTCGCTCACCCAGAACGGCGTAACGCTGCGTTCGCTCGCCGCAGGCGACGGCGCCAGGGCCAACATCACGCCGCTGACCGAAATGCTGGTGAATTATGTTGCCGTGTCCTCGGGTGCGGGCGTCAACGCAACGCCGCAGCAGCTGGCAAGCAATGACGGCGTCCGCATCATTGTGACCAATGCCAGCATGCTGCAGGCAACGGTCAATCACCTTGTGCAGGTCCTGGCCGGCATTGACGGCAGCATCATCGTGCCAACCGACTTCCTGTCCGCGACGCTGGTTCCGAAGAGCGCGACCAATCCGGGCAATGCACAGGATGCAGTCCTGGAAGCGCTGAAAGCACACAATCTCATTACTGCAACCGGCGCCCCTGCACCGGCAGTGGTCACGGCAGTGCGTGCGGATGCGGGTCAGAACGTCCTCACCGGCGGTACGGGTGGTAGCGGCAACTGATAGCCGCAGGATGGATGAAAAACCGCGGCCCGAGTGGCCGCGGTTTTTTTTTCAGGATTTGGACCTCGATATTCGTCCGCATTTTCTTGTTGCCGTGTGGCACATGGTCACCCGTACAGAAAAAAGACGTGTAACACCCGAAGCAATAATATATTTCAACCAGATTTAACGTGCGGAAATAATTCTTTACGCTGTTTTAGTCGAATATGTAACGGGATGTAATTTCGCCCTGTTAACGTAGCGTAAAGACGTCATAAGTTGTAAGGAAATGTTGGTAAATATTAGGAAAACTTGCTTCAATATTGGTGGCCAGAGTTTAAATTAGAGCCGGGTTCTCTAAAACTCAAGGAAAATCAGTTACTTAAGCGCGCTTCATGGTGCTTGGAATGAATCTTCGAGCGGAGCACACGATTGCCGCCGAGTTGCTGTTTTCTTAGGAGAAATGCGTTAAAATTCGGCGGCTAATCAAGTCTCATTTATGGATCCAACAGAAACCAATATCCTTACCTTTGAACTCGGCCTGGCAGTCTCGCTCGTGTGTTCACTGTTGCTGGTCGCGACGACGCGCTGGCACGGCAGATTCACGCTCGATGCCACGCGCGGGGTACAGAAGTTCCATAGTGTGCCCACGCCGCGCATCGGGGGGCTGGCGATCATGCTTGGACTCATCTTTGCATGTGCGGTCTCGTCCGTTTCGCAGCAGCGCCTGCTCGCGCCCCTGCTGGTTGCGGCCGCGCCCGCTTTCCTGTTCGGCATCGCCGAAGACCTGACGCGCCGCGTGTCGATCGGCGCACGCCTGGTCGCGACCATGGCCAGCGGCGTGGCCTGCTGGGCGCTGACCGGCGTGAGCATCGCCCATACCGGCATCGGCCTGCTCGACACGGTGCTGGCCTGGCTGCCGCTGTCGGTCCTGTTCACCGCCTTCGCTGTCGGTGGCGTGGCCAACGCCGTCAATATCATCGACGGCTTCAATGGCCTGGCCAGCGGCACGGTCGTGATCGGCCTGGTCGCGGTCGGCCTGATCGCCCTCGATTGCGGTGACGCCGAGCTGGCGCGCACCTGCTTCATCGTTTGCGCCGTTACCCTTGGTTTCTTCCTTGTCAATTTCCCATACGGTAAATTGTTCCTCGGCGACGGCGGCGCCTACCTGCTGGGCTTCCTGCTCGCGTGGCTGTCCGTGACCCTGGTGTACCGCAATCCGCAGGTATCGAGCTGGGCGCCGCTGCTGGCCTGCGCCTACCCGACCTTCGAGACCGTCTTCACGATCGTGCGCCGCCTGTGGTGCCGGCGCCATCCGGGCCAGCCCGACAGCTGTCACCTGCACAGCCTGGTCAAGATCGCCGTCGCCGGCCGTTACTTCCGCAAGTTCAGCGCACCGCTGCGCAATGCCTGCGTGTCGCCTGTCTCCTGGTTCCTGGCGGCCGTGCCGGCCTGGTTTGCGGTGTGTTTCCCGCAAAACAGCGAAGCACTGGTGCGGGGTACGCTGCTCAGCTTCGGCCTCTACCTCGCCTTCTACTGGACCGTGGCGCGCGCCGCCCGCGCGCGCCGCCGCCGGGCCGTACGGCCGCAGACCATCGGCATCGCACTCCCTGACATGGACTCCGAACCGGCATCGACGTAGTCCTGAAACACGCATACAAGAACCACAGTCCTTCAGATTCCCTGAAAGCTGTGGTTTTTTTATGCGGCGCCGAAATTTCACAAAAGTGAGAATTAGTGAGTTTTTGCGGCCCTCGTTTAAGGGACTGCACGCTAGTTGATGCACTTAAGATCACATTTATTCCAGAAATATGACGATTTCGCCGATATTTGTATTTACTCGTTATGAGTAAATGAAGCCGTTCTATCACTTGACCACATTTTACGAGGGAAATTTTGTTGCTTGCTCAAGACCTCGGCGAATGCGCGACCGCTACCATAACTAGAGCAATTTAAATTGATCGGCTACAATTCTTCCCGGCTCTAAACGCAACACGCTCTTCATCCGGTGCGATGAATCAAGGAGCACCCATCCAAGCGGTTACACAGTCCAGGCTCCGTGCCAGCTGCTAGGGTCGACCCAGACCTATTTCCCGCCTGCCCGCGCAGTCCGAATTTAATGGTGTAACTGAAGAACCCTACATGAGTGTTGCCGTCCGTTCTGCTTTGTCGATAACGTTCTCTACGTGGAAAGCGCTCTTTCTGCGTGAGGCCATCAAGCGCATCTCGGCGCAACGTGCGGCCTGGCTGTGGGTCGTCTTCGAACCGCTGTCCCACATCGGCCTCATCCTGGTCTTGTATAGTACGGTCCGCGTGCGCACGATCGGCGGAATCGACACGATCATCTGGATCGTTGCCGGGATGTTGCCGTACTTTACTTTCCGTCGCACCATGGTGCAGTGCCTGAACGCGGTCAGCGCCAACCGTGCCCTGTTCGCGTATCGCCAGGTCAAGCCCATCGATACGGTGCTCGTGCGGGCAGGGGTGGAAGGCTTTTTGATGCTGCTGGTCAGCATCGTCCTGTCAGCCGGTATCGCGCTGCTGCATACGACTGTCCTTCCCGCTAACGCGCTGCAGGTCATGCAGGGCAGTTTCGGATTATGGCTGCTGGGCCTGGGCGGCGGGCTCATGGCCTCGGTCGCAGTCGAGCTGGTGCCGGAATTCGAGCGCATCGTCGCGGTCGTGATGTATCCCCTGTATTTGTTGTCCGGCGTGATGTTCCCTATTACCACCGTCCCGCTGCCATTTCGTGATTGGCTGCTCTTGAACCCCATCGTGCATGGCATCGAAACGGTGCGCGTCGGGTTTGCGCCGTATTACCACACCGTGCCGGGACTGGAGATCGCTTACCTGTATGGCGTTGCCCTGGTCGCGATCTTCCTCGGGCTCATGCTGCATCTCCGGTTTGCGGACAGGATGGTGATGGAATGATCCAGCTGGACGATGTGCACAAGCGCTACCGGACGACGCACGGCCCCGGAAAGTGGGTCCTGAACGGCGTCAACCTGACGATTCCGTCGAAGACGACCGTCGGGCTGGTCGGACGCAACGGAGCCGGGAAATCGACGCTCCTGCGCCTGATCGGCGGTACCGACGTCGCCACCCGCGGCACCATCGCGCGCGACTGCCGGGTGTCCTGGCCGATGGGTTTCGCCGGCGGCCTGCAAAGCACCCTGACCGGCCGCCAGAACGCCAAGTTCGTGTGCCGCATCCACGGGCACGAACACGACCTGGCCGAGCGCCTCGCGTTCATTCAGGAGTTTGCCGACATCGGTGCTTCGTTCGACGAGCCGATCAAGACCTATTCGTCAGGCATGAAGTCGCGCCTGCAGTTCGCGATGTCGATGGCTTTCGATTTCGACGTCTATATCTCCGACGAGATCACCTCGACCGGCGATGCCGCATTCAGGAACAAGGCCAGCGCCGCCTTCGAACAGCTCGTCGACCGCGCCGGACTGATCATGGTGTCCCATAGCGACAGCACCCTGCGCGAGTTCTGCAAGGCAGGCATCTGGCTGCATGAGGGACGCGCCATCTGGTTCGACGATATCGACGACGCACTGACTAGTTACAAAGAAAGTATTGCTGCATGACCCTCCGTGTTATCCAACGATTCGCGTCCGGCATGCTCGGCCGCGGCAGCGCCGGGCTGCGTCGCAGTCCGGTGGCCGCGCTCGTCCGGCGTCCGATCCTCGCCCTCGCACTTGCAGCGTCCGCGCTGGCATCCGTGTACTGGGGCGTCGTGGCGTCCGACCGTTACACCTCGGAAGCCACCGTCATCATCCAGCGCACCGACCTCGGCGCGAAGAGTTCGCTCGATGTCGGCGCGCTGCTCGGCGGAAGCGGCGGCGCCGACCGTAGCGACCAGCTCCTGCTGCGCAACTACATGCTGTCGATCGACATGCTGAACAAGCTCGACGCCGCGCTTCACCTGCGCGCGCACTACAGCGACCCGCGGCGCGACCCGCTGTCGCGGATGTGGTCGCAAGATACCGCCAGCGAACGGTTCCACGAGTATTTCCTGTCGCGCGTCAGCGTCGACTTCGACGAATACGCGGGCGTGCTGGTGGTGAAGGCGCAAGCCTTCGATCCGCGCACCGCCCAGGCGATCACCCAGATGATGGTGGGCGAGGGCGAGCGCACGATGAATGCGATGGCCCATGCGCTTGCCAGGGACCAGGTCGGTTTCGTCGAGCGCCAGGTTGCCGAACTGGCGACCCGCTACCGCCAGACGCGCCAGGCGGTGCTGCGCTTCCAGAACGACAAGGGCCTGGTGTCGCCGCAGGACTCGGCCGCGCACCTGGCCGCCTCGGTGAACGCGCTGGAAGGCAAGCGCACCGAACTGCAGACCCAGCGCACGGCGCTGCTCGGCTACCTCGCGCCGCAGGCGCCCGGCGTGGTTGAGCTCGATACGCAGATCGCAGCGATCGGCCAGCAGATCGCACGCGAACAGGCCCGCCTCGCGGCGCCGGCCGGCAAGACCCTGAACGGCACGGTCGAGGAGTTCCAGCGTCTCGAGCTCGAAGCCGGGTTTGCCCAGGATGTCTACAAGACCGCACTGGTCGCGCTCGAGCGCGGGCGCGTCGAAGCAACCCGCAACCTGAAAAAAGTCACCCTGCTGCAGAAGCCGAGCCTGCCCGAGTATCCGGTGGAGCCGCGCCGCTTCTACAACACCCTCGTTTTCATCCTGATCGCGCTGCTGTTGGCCGGCGTCGCACATCTGCTCGCAGCGATCATTCGCGACCACAAGGATTAAGTCATGCGTCGTTTATTCACCTTCGCCGTCTTCACGCTGCTGCTCGGCGCCACCGGCGCCCGCGCGCAACTGACCGCGCCGCTGGCCCAGCAAGCCCCGGGCGAGGCCGCGTCCGCCATCGCCATGCCCCACGGCGCCAATCCCGCAGCCCAGCCGGCCGCGCCGGCTGCCGCCGAAACCGCGGTGCCGGACATCCAGATCCAGTCGCCCCAGGCGGCCGACTACGCCGCCAACATGAAGAGCAACGTGTTCGGCGCCCAGCTCTTCACCGGCAGCTTTGCCCGCGCCGGCGCCACCCGCTTCAACCCGGATTACCTGATCGCCGTCGGCGACCGGGTGCAGGTGCGGCTGTGGGGCGGCTTCAGTTTCGACGGCGTGCTGCCGGTCGACCCGCAGGGTAATGTGTTCCTGCCGCAGATCGGTCCGGTCAGGATGGCCGGCGTGCGTAACCAGGACTTGCAGGCGGCCCTGGAAACGGCCATGCGCAAGGTGTTTCGCGCCAATGTGTTCGGCTACGCCAGCCTGGCCGCGGCGCAGCCGGTGCGCGTGTTCGTCGGCGGCTTCGTGGCGCGGCCCGGCCTGTACGACGGCACCAGCATGGACAGCGTCCTGCATTACCTCGACCAGGCCGGCGGCATCGATCCCGAGCGCGGCAGCTTCCTCGATGTGCAGGTCAAGCGCGGCGCCCACGTGCGTGCGCACCTGAACCTCTACGACTTCCTGCTGCAGGGACGCATCCCGCAAGTCCAGCTGGCCGACGGCGACGTCATCTTCATCGACGCGCGCGAAAACACGGTCAACGTCAGCGGCCTGGCCGCCAACGCGCGCCGCTTCGAGTTCCACAAGGCGTCGATCAGCCTGAGCGAACTGTCGGGCATGGCCAAGCCGTCCGCCAGCGCCACGCATGTGCGCGTGGTGCGCAACACCGGCACCGTCAGGAACACCGAGTACTACTCCCTCGCCGACAGCGACCGCATCGAAGTGCGCAATGGCGACGATGTCGCGTTCACGGCCGACAAGAAACAGGGCACGATCACGGTCCGGGTCGAAGGGGAGCACCAGAGCGCGCAGGAGTATGTGCTGCCCTACGGCGCGCGCATGGGGGCGCTGCTCGCACAGATCAACTACTCGGAGCGCTCGGACGTGGACAGCATCCAGCTGTATCGCATCAGCGTGCGCGAGCGCCAGAAGACGATGCTGGAAACCACCCTGCACAGCCTCGAATCGAGCGTGCTCACGGCCCGCAGCGGCACCAGCGACGAAGCGCGCCTGCGCAAGGACGAGTCGGAACTGATCCTGCAATGGGTGGACCGGGCAAAGAAAGTCGAGCCAAGCGGGCAGGTCCTGATTGCGCGCGCCGCCGGCCGCGACGAACTGCCGCTGGAAAACGGCGACATCATCAGGGTGCCGGCACGCGACGGCCTGGTGCTGGTCAGCGGAGAAGTACTGTTCCCGAATGCGATCGCCTACGACAAGACCCTGTCGCTGGACGACTACATCCGCCGCGCCGGCGGATACACACAGAATGCCGCCGGTTCGCGCGTGCTTGTGGCACACCGCGACGGCAGCTATGACGAAGGGGCGTCGATCCCCGCACTGCATCCCGGCGACCAGGTCCTGGTGCTGCCGAAAATCGACGTGAAGTCGCGCCAGATCTGGAAAGACCTTACCCAGATCATTTATCAAATCGCCGTCAGCGCGCGGGTCGTACTCACCCTGTAACTTGCCAAAATTAACATGAAACAACAACCAATCAAAGTACTCACCGTTTTTGGCACGCGCCCGGAAGCGATCAAGATGGCCCCCCTCGTGAAGGCGCTCGCCGCCCATCCGGGCATCGACAGCAAAGTCTGCGTGACGGCGCAACACCGCCAGATGCTGGACCAGGTGCTGGCGCTGTTCGAGATCATTCCCGATTTCGACCTGGACATCATGCGCCCAGGGCAGAACCTGTTCACGATCACGACCGACATCCTGCAGCGCATCTCGGCCGTGTTCGACGAGTTCCTTCCGGACTATGTGCTGGTGCACGGCGATACGTCGACCACCTTCTGCACCTCGCTCGCCGCGTTCTACCAGCGCATCAAGGTGGGCCACGTCGAAGCGGGGCTGCGTACCGGCAACCTGATGTCGCCATGGCCGGAGGAGGGCAACCGCCGCCTGACCGGCGTGCTGGCCGACCTGCACTTCGCGCCGACGACGGCCTCGCAAGACAACCTGCTGAACGAGAACGTGTTGCAGAACAAGATCATCGTCACCGGCAACACCGTCATCGATGCGCTGATCGCCGTCCGCGAAAAGCTGGAGAGCTCGCCGGCGCTGTACCAGGAGCAGGCCGACTGCTTCCCCTTCCTGCGCCCCGACGCCCGGATGGTGCTCGTCACCGGCCACCGCCGCGAGAATTTCGGCGATGGTTTCGAGCGCATCTGCGCGGCGCTGGGCCAGCTGGCCCGCCAGTATCCGGAAACCGATTTCGTCTACCCGGTGCACTTGAATCCAAACGTCCAGGAACCCGTCAAGCGCCTGCTCGGCGGCCTTGCCAACGTGCACCTGATCGCCCCGCAGGACTACCTGCCTTTCGTCTTCCTGATGTCGCGCTCGCACATCATCCTGACCGACTCGGGCGGCATCCAGGAAGAGGCGCCGTCGCTGGGCAAGCCGGTGTTGGTCATGCGCGACACGACCGAGCGCCCGGAAGCGGTGGCGGCGGGCACGGTGCGCCTGGTTGGCACCGACGTCGAACGCATCGTGAGCAACGTCGCCAGGCTGCTCGACGACGACGAGGCTTACCGCACCATGAGCTTCGCGCACAACCCGTACGGCGATGGCCAGGCCAGCGCCCGCATCGTCGAGGCGCTCATCGCCCAGGCACACGCGCCACTGGCGTCGCAAGCGGCAAACGAACTGACTATTAATCTCGGATAACAAACATGAAGAACCAATTCAACACCATCTCGATCATCGGCCTGGGCTACATCGGACTGCCGACCGCCGCCGTCTTCGCATCACGCAAGGTCAAGGTCATCGGCGTGGACGTCAACGCGCGTGCCGTCGAGACGATCAACAAGGGCCAGATCCACATCGTCGAGCCCGAGCTCGACATCGTGGTGCACGCCGCCGTGACCGAAGGCTACCTGCGCGCCACGACGACCCCGGAACCGGCCGAGGCATTTCTGATTGCCGTCCCGACCCCGTTCAAGGGCGACCACGAGCCGGACCTGGCCTATATCGAGTCGGCATCGAAGGCGATTGCGCCGGTGTTGAAAAAGGGCGACCTGGTGATCCTGGAATCGACCTCGCCGGTCGGCGCCACCGAGCAGATGGCTGCATGGCTGGCCGAGGCCCGTCCCGACCTGAGCTTCCCGCAGCAGGCCGGCGAAGACTCCGACATCCGCGTGGCGCATTGCCCGGAGCGCGTGCTCCCAGGCCACGTCATCCGCGAACTGGTGGAAAATGACCGCGTCATCGGCGGCATGACCGCGAAGTGCTCGGAGCAGGCGGCCGCGCTGTACAAGATCTTCGTGCAGGGCGAGTGCGTCATCACCAACGCCCGCACGGCCGAGATGTGCAAGCTCACCGAAAACTCCTTCCGTGACGTGAACATCGCCTTCGCCAACGAGCTCTCGATGATCTGCGACAAGCTCGACATCAACGTCTGGGAACTGATCAAGTTGGCCAACCGCCACCCGCGCGTGAACGTGCTGCAGCCGGGCCCGGGCGTGGGCGGCCACTGCATCGCGGTCGACCCGTGGTTCATCGTCAGCAAGACCCCGGACGAAGCCAAGCTGATCGGCACCGCGCGCCGCGTCAACGACAGCAAGCCGCACTGGGTGCTGGCCAAGGTCGACCAGGCGGTGCAGGCATTCGCCGCGCAAAACGACGGCAAGGCAGCGCGCGTCGTCTGCTTCGGCCTGGCGTTCAAGCCGGACATCGATGACCTGCGCGAGAGCCCGTCGGTGGACATCGCCGCTCACCTGGCGAAACAGTATCGCGGCCAGGTCCTTGCGGTCGAGCCGAACATCGACGCATTGTCGCCGATGCTGGCCGAAACCGGCCTGACCCTCGCATCCCTGACCGAGGGCGCGGCAGCCGCCGACGTCGCCGTGCTGCTGGTCGACCATCGCGAGTTCAAGGAAACCACCCCGGATTTCGCTGGCGGAACGTTCGTCATCGACACCAAGGGAATCTGGAAGCAGAAATAAGCTGCCAGTCCGGGCTGCCCCCCCCGAAGGGCGGGTGCGGCCCCGTGTTCCGTCACAAGCCATGGCCATGCGCCATGGCTCAAATATTTTAATCACCGAGGTTCCAATTGCCTTCTTCCCCAACCGCAAACCAGCCAACATCGACCGTACTGTGGGCGGACCGGATCAACCAAGCCTACTACGGCGAACTTGGCGACGAAACCGGCCGCAGGGCGCGCGATCGCATCAACTGGATGTGCTCGCAAGCCCAGGGCGACACCGTCCTCGATGTTGGATGCAGCCAAGGCATCACGTCGCTGCTGCTGGCCCGCGAGGGGTTCAGGGCAACGGGCATCGATATCAGTGAGAGCGTGATCGACTATGCCCGCTCCGAGCAGGAGAAGGAAGTTCCCTCGGTGCGCGAGCGCGTCGAGTTCGTCTGCACCGACCTGTCCGGGCTGGACCGCGAGCGCCAGTTCGACACCGTGATCCTCGGGGAAGTCCTCGAGCACCAGACCCACACGAGCCGGTTCCTCGGCAGGGCTGCCAGCCATGTCGCTCCAGGCGGCACGCTGATCGTGACGGTGCCGTTCGGCCTGCATCCGTTCCCGGACCACAAGGCGACCATCTTCCCGCGCGAAATCCTCGCGTCGGTCGCCGGTTTTTCGGTCACCACGATGAATGTCAGCGATGGCTATATTCGCTTCGTCGCATGCAAGGATGGCGGCATCGCCCGGCATGCGCCCGAACTGGCGGCGCAAGCGACCGAAGCAGGCTCCTACTATGTCCAGCAGCAATACACTGACCTGCAGGCCAAGCATTCGAAGATCGCGAAGAACTACGCCGAGTCCAGGAAAGTTCTGGACGAGCGTACCAAACGACTGAATACGGTCCAGGCCGCGCACGACGCCCTGGCGGCCGAGCAGGCCAGCCTGCAAAACAAGTTCAGCCGGCTCGAGTCCGACCTGGCAGCCGCCATCGAGACGCGGACGTCGCTCCAGCGGGCACACGCCGCGGACGTGGCGCAGCTGCAGGGCGACCTGGCAGCCGTGACGCAACGACGCGCCGAGCTCGAGTCGGAGCTCACCACTGCCTTGCAAGTACGGCAGGCTGCGGAAAACGAGCTGCTTGCCCGGATGACGGCCCTGCAGGCCGAGCTGGCACAAGCGGCCGGCCAGCGTAACGAGCTCGAAACGCATCTTGCGGCAACCCTGCAATCGCATGCCGAAGAGGCTGGCGACAAAGTGGCGCGCATCGAGGGACTGCAAGCCGAGCTGGCGCGTGCCCAGGCCCAGTCGGCACACATCGAGGGACTCCAAGCCGAGCTGGCGCGCGCCCAGTCCCAGTCGCCGCGCATCGAGCAACTCCAAGCCGAGCTGGCGCGTGCCCAGGCCCAGTGTGTGGGTGTGGAAAAACAGCTGGACCAGGCACGCGCCGCCGCCCTCTCGGCACAGCAGTCCCAGGCAAGCGAGATGACGAGCCTGAAGGCGACGATTGCCGAAACCGCGGCGAAACTGGCGCTGGCAGCTGCGAGCCAGAAGAAAGCCGAGGACAAGATTGCGTCTATGGAAAAGCGCAGGGACCGCGACGCCGAACTCATGGCACGGAAGCAGGCCGCGCTCGAGATGAGCGCAATGGCCGTGCGCAAGACCTTGTCGTTCCAGCTCGGCAACCTCCTGATCAACGGGTTCAAGTCGCCAGGCGCCTTCTTCCGGCTGCCAGGCGCCTTGCTCACGTTGCGTGCCGAGGCAAAAGCGCGTCGCGCCACGCGCCGCACCGGCGCCGGCGAATCCGTGCCCGCGCTGTCCGTGCACCAGGCGCCAGGCGAAGTCAGTACCGACGATTTCGAAACGCTGGCCGCACGATTTAGTACCGGCGGCGTCGCCGCGGTGTCGGCTTATCTCGCTGAACGCAACATCAAGCCGGAGAAGGCAGCGGCTGCGTTCACCCTGCTGGCGCGTCACCTGCAATCGATTTTCCCGGAAAAGGCAGCACAGGCGGCACGCGAAGCCTACGCCCTCGATCCCCAGCCCTACCGTGCCAAATGGCTGGCATTCCGCCTGTTCGAAGCCGGCTTCGTCACGGAACCTGCCCAGCTGCTGGCGGCGCTGCAGGACACCGGCGTCGAGTTGTCGGTTTCCGAGCAGCGGCGCGCGGAGGAGGTGACGGCGCTGGCCCGCCTGCGCCGCGCATTCCCGGCCGTGAACGCGGCTCCGGCGCCGGCCTATGACGCGGTGCCGAGCTCCTTGCTTTATGTCGCAGCCAGCGCGATGCCTTATCACACGAGCGGCTATACGGTGCGTACCCACGAACTGGTGCGGGCGATGGCTGCGGACGGCCTCGACGTGACGGTGCTGACCCGTCCGGGTTATCCGTGGGACCGCTCCGACCGCAAGGGCGAGCCGGCTGAGGGGATGACGGTCATCGACCGCGTTTCCTACATGCATCGCCGCCATCCGCCGCAATCCTTGCCGCTGGACGTCTACATCGAGCAGGCCGCAGGTGTCATTGCGGAGCTCGCTGCCGAGAAACGCGTCGCTGCGATCCATGCCGCCTCGAACCACGTCAATGCACTGCCGGCATTGCTGGCGGCGCGCAGCCTCGGCATTCCCTTCATCTACGAGATGCGGGGCCTGTGGGAACTCTCGCGCGCGTCCAAGGTGCCGAACTATGAAACATCCGAGCGTTATCAGATCGGACTCGATCTCGAGGCCCACGTGGCACTGCACGCCGATCGCGTGTACGTCATCTCGAACGCACTCGGCGAATTCATCCAGGGCTGGGGCGTCGATCCGGCGCGTATTTCCCTGCTTCCGAACTGCATCAACGCCGATACCATCGTCCGGGCCGAGAGCCACCAGGTGCAGAAGATCGCCGACGTGTTCACCGTCGGCTATGCCGGCGCCATGGTCGGCTACGAAGGACTGGACCTCCTGATCGAGGCGATCGGACGCCTGAAGGCGCGCGGCACGCGTGTGCACGCCCGCCTGATCGGCGATGGCGACATGCGCGCTGCGCTGGAAGCCCTGGTGCGGGAAGGAGACCTGTCGGACCAGGTCGAATTCCTCGGCAAGCTGCCGCCCGACAGCGCGCGCGCCGAGCTGGCGGCAACCAACGTCGTGGCGATTCCGCGCAAGCCGCATCACGTCTGCGAAATCATCCCACCTATCAAACTGGTGGAAGCAATGGCCCTGGGCATGCCGGTCATCGTTCCCAACCTGCCAGTCTTTTGCGAGGAAGTGGTCAATGACAGTACCGGCGTCCTGTTCAATGCCGGCAACGCCGCCGACCTGGCCGCCGCGCTGGAGCGTTTGATCGATAACCCGCAGCTGATGGCGGAGATCGGCGAGCGCGCGCGCCAGCATGCGACGACGGCCCGCGTCTGGCGCACCTTTACCAAACAGATCCGGGCGAACCTCGATAGCACCTACTACCAGGAAGTCTTCCTGAAGGGCGGCAGCCAGGGCGTTGTCGACGTGGTCGCCAGGAAGTTCGGCGGACGCAAGAAAGACGCTGCGCTCGACCTGCTGCGCATCGGCAAGCTGCTGGCCGCTGCCGGTCACGAATCCGAGGAACTGGCGCTGGCACAGCAGGCGTTGGTGCTGGACCGCTCGGAAAGCGTGCTGCGCGGCGCATTCTGGGTGACGCAGCGTGCATGCGAGTTCAAGCAATCATGCGACATCATCCTCGAGATCGAGCGTTTGTACGGCGACAAGCCGACCAGCAAGCAGCAAGAGCTCCTCGCGAAGATGCAGTCGACGCCCGCTTACATGCTGTCCGTGCTCAAGGCGGCACAGCCGACGCAGGTAACGAGCATCGACACCATCCCGGGCCGCCTCTGCTACGTCCTGCACAACACGCTGCCGTATTCGTCGGGCGGCTATGCGACCCGTTCGCACGGCGTCGCCTCCGGTATCCGTGCGGCGGGCTGGGATGTCGTGGTGCTGAGCCGTCCGGGCTTCCCGCTCGATATCAAACCCGAGCTGACCGCCGACGAAGTGACGCCGATCGATACCGTCGACGACATCCCTTACGTGCGTACACTGGCCCCGCTGCGCGCGGGCGTATCGGCACGCGAATACGTGCTGGCCGCCGCCGACGCCATGGAAGCGCGCCTGCGCGAATACCGTCCGGCTGTCGTGATGGCGGCTTCGAACCACATCACGGCCCTGCCGGCCCTGATCGCCGCACGCCGCCTTGGCATCCCGTTCATCTACGAGGTGCGCGGGCTCTGGGAGATCACCCGCCTGTCGCGCGATACGGCATTCGGCGACTCGCCGGCGTTCCACGTGCAAAGGATGCTCGAGGCCGGCGTTGCCGCGATGGCGGACCATGTCTTTACCCTGACCGAGCCGATGCGCGAGGAGCTGGTGGAGCGGGGCGTGCCGTACGGGCATATCGACCTGTTGCCCAATTCGTGCGACCCGACGCGCTTCGAGCCGATCCCGCGCGATGAAGCCCTTGCCACGAAGCTTGCCATTCCGGCAGGCGTGCCCGTCATCGGCTACATCGGCACGTTTGTCGACTACGAGGGACTGGAACACCTGGCCGAAGCCTGCGCCTTGCTGAAACAGGCCAACGTCGAATTCCGCCTGCTCATGGTCGGCAACGAGAATGCTTCCGGCCAGACGCGCGGACCGATTACCGAAGAGATCATCCGCATCGCGGAGGAGAGCGGCTTCTCGGACTGGCTCATCCTGACCGGCCGCGTACCGCACGAAGAAGTCGAGGCATATTATTCGCTGGTCGACATCGCACCGTTCCCGCGCAAGCCCTTGCCGGTCTGCGAGATGGTGTCGCCGATGAAGCCGCTGGAAGCACTGGCGATGGAAAAGGCCGTGGTCGTTTCCAGCGTGCGCGCACTGGTGGAGATGGTGCAGGACGGCCAGACCGGGCTCGTGTTCGAGAAGGGAAATACCGTAAGCCTCGCGGCAACCCTGCAGCGCCTCATCGATGCGCCTGAACTGCGCGCCCGCCTGGGCGAGAACGGGCGCGTATGGGTCGAACGCGAGCGCACCTGGGTACAGGTCGGCGAAAAGGCCGGCGTCGTCCTCACGCGCCTGGGTGATCACGTGGTCAACGACGCAGCCTGATGAGTATTACGAAGTCAACGCTGGAAACGAAGTGGGGAGCATTCGGCGATCTGGCCGAATTCTCCTCGCAGCCGATGCAGGATGGGCGCTTCTCCGTCGGGATCGACGACGGACAGTTCGAGTGCCTGTTCCAGCAGGGCGGCGGGGAGCGCCTGTTCGTCCTGTTGTCGGGCGCACGCGATCCGGCCAGGCAGCCCTTGCTCAAGTTCGACCGCTGGACCTGGCATGGCATGTTTCCGGGTGCGGTGCTCTACATCTCCGACCCGACCTTGCTGCTGGCGCCGCAAGACCTGCACATCGGCTGGTATGTCGGTACTTCCGGGAATGACTGGACGGCCAGCATGGCGAAGCTCGCCAGGAGCATTGCCGGGCGTCTCCGGATTCCATCGTCGCACATCATTTGCTATGGATCGTCCGCGGGAGGATTCGGCGCAATGACCCTGGCAGCGGCGCTGGGCGACGCAACCGCGGTCGCGATCAATCCGCAAACGGACGTCAGCAGGTACTCCGCGCGCTTTGTCGAGCAGTTCCTTGATGTCGCATTCGAGGGCCGGCCACTGGAGCAGCTGGACCCGGCCGAGCGCGCGCGCCTGTCCGCTATCGAGGCGCTGGCGAGGGCGCCGCAGGCAAACTGCCTGATTGTCCAGAATATCAAGGATCCGGTCCATCACAAGCAGCACTACACGCCTCTTTGCAAGCATTTCAGCGTGCCGCTGCGGGGCGGACCGAATCCGTCCGGGCGAATCCGGTCGCTCATGTTCGACAGCGATACGGGACATGGCCCGGAGCCGAGAGAACTGGCGCCAGAGCTGATCAGGACGGCGCTGGCGATGTGCGACAGGAGAAGAAGCGCAATGGCCGGCGCTGGCGATGGCGCTGCGCGGGCAGGCCTCGACCTTGCCGCCTGCCGGGCCGCGCCGCGGATCAGTGCGGACCAGCTCTACCTCCTGGGAACAAAAGGTTCGCCCGTAAAGAACAGGGAAGGGCGCTATTCGTTCATCCCGGCGGGCAGGGCCGATCTCAAACCGTATCCGCTGGCGTTTCCGTTTGACTGGCACAGCGATCCTTTCAAGGACACGAACTGGTGCAGCCAGTTGCACATGTGGCGGATGCTCGATGCCCATCTGTACCAGCACGGCAAGACCATGGATCCGGAATGGCTGCAATTTCCGCTCCGAGTGATCGTCGACTGGCACCGTTTCCATTATGTCGAAGGGCGCGAGTCGAAATTCGCCTGGACGGACATGACGGCGGGCCTGCGCGCCATGAAGCTTGCGTATGTTATTTCGCAGCTCGTGCACGATGGGGCGGCGATCGATGCGGCCTTGCAGACCGTGCTTGACGACTTGGTGCGCGATCATCTTGCGTACCTGGCCGGCGAGCGTCATGCAGCATACGGCAAGGGCACATTCATCGACCTGCATGGCGCGGCTGCATTGGCGCAGGTCATCAGCGACAGCGACCGGTGCGAGATCGAAACCTTCCTCGACCAGGTGCTGGGCAAACTGTTGGGCTTGCAATTCAACGATCGTGGCGTTTATCTCGGGAATTCTCCCGGTTCACAGTCCGGCGCTATCGCAGCCATCAAGCGCCTGCGCGAGTGCGGCTGGTTCAGCCGCTTCGACCTGGGCGCCCTGGTCGCCAGGGCGGAAGAGGTCATGCGCTGGTTCCTCATGCCCGATGGGCGGATGATTCCGTTCGGCAACACCGATGGCCGGCCCCAGGACGGTACGGTCACGGCAACCGCCTTCCGGGGACGCAGCGAAGTATTCAATTCGGCGGGCTACGCCGTCGTGCGCGATGACGGTAACGGCCAGGTCAGGGACGCCTCGCTGCTGGCCGTAATGGGCGCGTTCCATAGCCCTGTCCAGAAGCAGGCGGACGACCTCTCGTTCGTGTGGTTCGAAGGCGAAGACATCCTGTGCGACGCAGGGAAATTTGCGTCCAGGGCCGACGATCGCCGCAGCTACGTGCAATCTGCGCGTGCGCATAATACCGTCGAGATCGGCGGAGAAAGCGATGGCGGCGATCGGGCCGCGGGCCCGGAATCCATGTATGGCTCGGCACTCGGTGCGGTGGCCGTCAACGATTGGGGATACCTGGTGGACGGCCAGTTCAGGCACCGCGGGACCGGCGTCCGGCATGCCCGTTTCATCGCCTACTCGCCGAATGAGTGGGTGCTGGTGATCGACCGGCTGATTGCCGATGCCGATCGCGATTTTACGCAGTGGTTTCACTTCGCGCCGCACCTGCCCGACCTCGCCCGCGATGCCGATGCCTGCCTTACGCAGCTGGGCAATGGCCGGACACTGCATATACGCTGCGCAGGTAACGGGGCAATCTCGAGCGTGCTCGAGAAAGGCGCAACAAGCCCCCGCCTGCAGGGATGGATCAGCCAGGGTCAGGGCGAGCTGATACCGAACACAGCGCTCGGCTATCGGCAATCCGGTAAGAATGTCCTCTTCGCAACGCTGTTATGCCTGGATGACGACGGTTCGCGGCTTGCTTTGCAGGCCGATAAGCGCCTGGCGCTGGAGATCCGCCGGAAGGGCCGGGTCGATGCCTGGCGCCTGTCGGTCGGAGAACACTCGTGCCGTGTTCGCCGGGCTTGAAACCAGCCAAGGCTGCACGCGTGCGGTCGTAAGTGGGCAGACCGTTGTCGTGTCCGATGATTAACCCTGAATCCGTGCCGCTTGTTCAAGCTTGCGGCGCTGGAAGAATAAAGAGAGCTGTCAATGGTTCGTAAATTTTTCGTCGCCTTGTACCTGTGCGTTGTCGCGCTGCCGTCGTTTGCCGGGGTCACAGGCCGTGATGTCGTGCTCTATCTGGGCCCGGCAGCCGCCGCAAAACCGGACGGCAAGACGCCGCAGTCGGCATTGCCGACCTTGCAGGACGCACTGATCCTTGCGCAAGACAAATTCAAGGAAGGCAGCGTGAACGTCACAATCCGGGTGTTGCCCGGACGATATGTAGCTCAGAGCGCCACAACGGCCGGGGCCGCGCCGGGAGGCAGCCTGACCATCGCCGCGGTGGAGGACGTAAAGCGACCCGTGTTCGACGGAGGCGACCAGGACCTGACGTGGCTGACCGTGACCGGCCGCGTAGGCCAGCCTGCCAACTTGAAGGTTGCGGGTTTGCGCATTCAGAATTATTTGACGGCAATTTCGTTAAACGGATCACGCAACCAGCTGAACAATGCAGTCAGCAAAGTCGTCATCAGAAACAATTTTTTTGAAGGCATCGGGCAACGCAAGCGCGGGACGGGCAAGCCCTCGACCGCTGTGATCCGCTTGGTCAATGCCGACGACAACGCGATCGTGAACAATCGTTTTATCCAGTTCCGCAATATCGAGAAATGTGGCTTGCTGCACGGGATTTACTTAGCGCATAACTCGACCGGTAACTTGGTCAAAGACAATCAGTTCGAGGACGGTTGCGGCGATGCGATTCGCTTTCGCGATGGTTCGGGCGGCAACCAGGTCGAGGACAACCGCTTCACCGATGCCTGGGCAGGCTCGCCGATCAGCGACTGGTACTGCGATGCGAGCGGGCGTGACGATTGCACGAAGCAGAGTGGCGAATGCCCTTCGCTCGACAATACCCTGGCCCGTAACCAGCTGGTTGCCCGGCGCCTCGTGGACAAGGGACTGACCGAGGAATTCGGGGAGCCGTCGCCGAAGCACTGCACTGTTGCGCCCGGCGCCCGACGTTTCGTCCGGCGCTGATCCGCGGCACACAGCTACAATGTTCGCTTTGCCCACCGCAACTGCGGTGGGCAGCATGTCGCACGCCGCACGCTACTGGACTGTATTGATGACCAACCGCTTAATGATCACCATCGACGTCGAAGCCTTCCCCAGGCGTGCCGAGAAAGACCACGTCGAACGCCTGATCTGGGGCCGGTACCCGGACGGGCGCGGTGGCATCGGCGAAATGATGTCGATTGCCGATAAATACGGCGTCAAGCTGGTGATGTTCCTCGACTACGTGGAAGAATTCCTGTGGGGCGAGCAGATCCAGGACGTCGCGCGCGAAATCCATGCGCGCGGCCACGACCTGCAGCTGCATTCGCACCCCGAGATTTTTCCGGACGCGTTCTGGGAAGAGCGCGGCTTGCCGCGCCTGAAACTGGCGAACAATGCGACCGACGAGCAGGCCGACGCCATGTTCGAGTTCTTGTGCAGCCGCCAGATGGCGGCCACCGGCGTCGCGCCGGTGGCCTTCCGCGGCGGCGGCTACCGCTATGGACCGGCCACGGTGCGCGCGATGGGCCGCCATGGGATCAGGCTCAACAGCAGTTACGTCGCCACCAGCGACAATCAGCTGTTCAAGGCGGGGCGCCTGCCGCAGTACCGCTGGGATAACGGCTGTTACGAAGCGCCGGTGTCCTGCCTGAACCTGTACAAGGCGCAGGACAAGTTTTATCACCTGAATTTCAATCACGCATCCTGCCAGGACCTGCCGCGGATGATGATGGCGCTCGAGTCGTTCTACCGGCAAATGGGCGATGGGGCCATCGCCGTGCTGGTCATGCATTCGTGGTCGTTTTCGAAGGAAGGCGAGGATGGCCACTTCTCGGCGCCGCTCCAGGAAAACGTCGCGCGCTTCGAGCAATTCCTGCAGGCGATCCAGGGCAAGGTCGAGGTGATCGACAGCGTCACCGCGCTGCGGCTGATGGACAGCGGCGAAGTGCCGGTGGCGGGCGAGGTGACGATCGATGCGATGGCGCAGGGCGCGGCGGCATTCCGGCGCACCGCGCCGGTCGAGCAGCTGCACGACCGGGATGCCTATTACCGGCGCCTGAGCGCGGCCGAGCGGCTCATGATGTTGGCGAGCAGGACGAAGTTCCAGCTTGGCCGCCTGCGTCCCAAGCGCTGGCGCAAGAAACTGCTGAAGAAGCTCGGCGAGAAGGCGGCCCGCGTGGCCGCCTGCGGTACCACACCACGGAGTAAATGAAGAATGCGAATTGCTTTGGTATCCGACGAGCTGACGGCGGCCTGCCTCGCGCCCGAAGGCAGGATCATGCACGTAACGCCGCTGAATTACCGCTGGGTGCTGCGCATGCGGCGGCCGGACCTGCTGTTCGTCGAGTCGGCATGGCACGGCGCGCGCAAGGCATGGAAGTACCGGATCGCCGCCTACAAGGACGAGCCGCGCCGTTCGAACCGCACGCTGGTCGGCATGGTCGCCTACGCGCGCGACCTTGGCATTCCAACGGTCTTCTGGAACAAGGAAGATGGGGTGCATTTCGACCGTTTCATCGACAGTGCGGTCCACTTCGACCATATTTTCACGGTCGACGAGAATTGCGTCCCGCGCTACCGCGAACGCGTGGGGCCGCAGGTGACCGTCAATACCCTGATGTTTCCGGTACAGCCGCGCACACATGGCTTCACCGGTTTCGACTTCAAGTACCGGCGCGCGAATTTCGTGGGCAGCTACAGTACGCATATCCACAGCAAGCGGCGCATCTGGCAGGACATGTTGTTCGAGGCCAGCTGCGGGCAGGGACTCGGCCTGACCGTCATTGACCGCAATTCGGACCGCAAGTCCGCCGTCTACCGCTATCCGGACTTGCCGGGCATGGAGTCGATTCCCGCGATCCGCCACGAGGCCACGGGCCAGGTATACAAGGATTACCTCGTTTCGCTGAACGTCAACACGGTGGAAGATTCGGCGACCATGTATTCGCGCCGCCTGATCGAGATCCTCGCCTGCGGCGGCATCGCGGTCACCAATCCGAGCCCCGCCGTCGACCGTTATTTCAAGGATTACTGCCATATCGTGCACAACGCGGAAGAGGCCAACTGCCTGTTCGCGCGCCTGAAGGACGGTCCCGGCAAGGACGACCTCGAGCGTGCCCGGGCCGGCGCCGAATATGTGCTGCGCGAGCATACGTGGGCGCACCGGCTCGCCGAAATCGCCGCGGTAGTCGGGCTGTGACGGCGCCTGTGGTACGGGTGCCGGCGTGGAACGTCGGCGTCTGGCGCCAGCCCTTCCTGGCGCACCTGCTCGGGCAGGAGGTCAGGGCGGCCGTGTTGCCCCTGCGCGCCGGCGAGCCCGCCGCCTGGGCCGGCTGGGGCGCCAAGCCCAGTGCCCGGCGCGCCGAATGGTATGCCGCGCGCACGGGCGAGCCCTGCCTGCGGCTCGAGGACGGTTTCCTGCGCTCCTACGGCACCGGGAAGGCAAGTCCTGGCCTGTCGCTGGTCGTCGATGACCTCGGTATCTATTACGACAGCACCCGTCCCTCCGCGCTGGAGCGGCTGCTGGCCTCGGATACCGACCTGCTCGACGGGATCGCGGCCGAGGTGGCGCGCGCCAGGGCGCTGGTGCTGGCGCACCGCCTGAGCAAATACAACCACGCGCCGCTCCTCGACCGGACGCTGCTGCGCGCGGACGACCGCCAGCGCGTGCTGGTCATCGACCAGACCGCCGGCGACCTGAGCGTTGCACTGGGTGGCGCCGACGGCGCCACCTTTGCCCGCATGCTGGCGGCGGCGCATGCGGAAAATCCGCAGGCGACCGTATACGTGAAAACCCATCCGGAAGTAAGCGCCGGCCGCAAGGGCGGCTACCTGACGACGGTGCAGGACGATGCGCGCACCGTCGTCCTGCGCCAGCCCGTCAATCCGCTCAGCCTGATCGAGGAAATGGACCGCGTCTACGTGGTCACCTCGACCATGGGTTTCGAGGCGCTGCTGGCCGGCAAGCCGGTGAGCGTGTTCGGCATGCCCTGGTATGCCGGCTGGGGCAGCACCGACGACCGCCAGGCATGCTCCCGGCGCAGTGCGGCAGGTCGGCGCCGTTCGGTGGACGAGCTGTTTGCCGCGGCCTATTTCCACTACACGCGCTACCTCGATCCGGTCAGCCGCCAGCGCGGCACCATCTTCGATGTCATCGAATGGCTCATCCGCCAGCGCGACATGGCCAGCCGGCAGCGGGGCAGGGTGATCGGCGTGGCCTTGCGCCGCTGGAAGGCTGCCAACGTCAAGCCCCTGCTGTCGCTCGAGGGCAGGCGGGTCGCCTTCGCCGCGGACGCGGGAGAGGCGGCGCAACTGCAGCCGGCGCCCGTTGACAGGCTGGTGTTCTGGGGCCGCGATGCGCCGCCCGGCCTGGCGCAACTGTCAGAACAAAGCGGCGCCGCGCTGGTGCGCATGGAAGACGGGTTCACGCGTTCGGTCGGGCTCGGCTCGGACCTGATTCCGCCCTTGTGCCTGGTGCTGGACGACCAGGGCATCTATTTCGATCCTACCCGGCCGTCGACGCTCGAGACCATGCTCGCCACCGCGGCCTTTGGCGAGCATGAGCTGCGCCGGGCGGCGGCCGTGCGCGCCTTCATCGTGCGTCACGGCATCACGAAATACAACCTGGAGCCGCGCGAACAGGCGGGCTGGCCGAGCGCCGGCAAGCAGGTCGTGCTGGTGCCGGGGCAGGTCGAAGACGACGCCTCGATCCGCTACGGCTGCGTGGACGTGAAGACCAACCTCGGCCTGCTCGAAGCGGCCCGGCGCGCCCATCCCGACGCTTTCATCGTCTACAAGCCGCATCCGGATGTGATGTCGGGCAACCGCGCCGGCACGGTCGCGCTGGCGCAGGCGGGCCGCCTGGCCGACCTGGTCGAGACGCGCCTGTCGGTCGTCAGCTGCATCGACGCCTGCAACGTGGTGCACACCATGACCTCGCTGACTGGTTTCGACGCCCTGCTGCGGGGCAAGCGCGTCGTCGTGTATGGCCAGCCCTTCTATGCCGGCTGGGGCCTGACCGAGGATGTCGTCGACGGCGGCGTCGCGTTTGCCCGGCGCCGCCGGCGCCTGGACCTGGATGAACTGGTGGCCGCGACCCTGTTGCGTTATCCGGTGTACTGGGACTGGCAACTGAAGGGCTACACAAGTTGCGAAGCGGTGCTGCAGCAGATCCTGGAAACGCGCTCCGCGCTGGAACAGGACGGCGGACTTGAAAAGCTGCGGCTCGGATGGGTGCGCCGCCAGCGGCGCAAGCTGCGGATCCTCGGCCGCAGCTTGTTCGCACCAGGATGACGCATACCGCGTGTTACTTCAACCAGTTATGTATTTACGGTAACTGAGCGCGTTTCCAGCAAGCTGCCGAGCAACCTGTTTTTTTTCCTGTAAACCGTTGTATTCACGGGACACTGTTACAAAGCTTGAGTTTCTTACGAAGAAATCTCAATATAATCGCCAGCGAAATTCCCTAAAGCAACCCCTTTCGCAGAGTATTGAATGAACGCTCGCCTTGACGCCAGCCAGCTGGCACGCTACCGGCAAGGTGATTACACATTACCGGCTTACTATTCCCTGCTGCAATGCCGCCGCGTCCTGATGTTGCAGGGACCGATGGGGAATTTTTTCAACCGCGTTGCAGCCTGGCTCGGCGCGCACGACATCGATGTGCGCAAGATAAATTTCAACGGCGGCGACCGGTTTTTCCATCGCAAGCTGAATGCGACCGACTACACCGGTACGCTGGACGATTTTCCGGCCTTCCTCGCGCGCTTCCTCGACCTCCATCGCATCGACGGCATCATCTGCTTTGGCGATTGCCGCCATTATCACGTTGCCGCCAAGCGTGTCGCGAATGAACTCGGCGTGCCTTTCCTTGTCTTCGAGGAGGGTTATGTGCGCCCGGATTACATCACGCTCGAATGCGGCGGCGTGAACGTGCATTCGCAGCTGCCGCGCAATCCAGCCTTCTATCGCGACTTGCCCGATATCGAGGTCGAGACGCCGAAACCGGCCTATCCGAGTTTCCTGCGCGGCGCGCTCAGCTCGATGCTGTACTACGCTGCGGGACGGCTCACGAAGGCCGCTTACCCGCATTACCGGCATCACAAGAAGTTTTCGATACGCTATGAAGCGCGGACCTGGGTCCGCTCCTGGGTACGCAAGCACCTGAACCGCCGCCGCGACAAGCCGGTTTTCGAACAGTTGTTGCGCGAGCAGGATTCAAACTATTTTGCGGTCGCCCTGCAGGTCTACAACGACAGCCAGGTGACCAGCCACAGCCCGTACAACGATGTGCGCGACTTCATTCGGGAAGTGGTCGCTTCGTTTGCGGCCGGTGCCGATCAGGCGCACCACCTCGTATTCAAGCACCACCCGATGGACCGCGGGCAGCGCGACTACCGCCGCCTGGTGAATTCCCTCAGCGCGGAGCATGGCGTGACCGGCCGCGTGCATTATGTGCACGACGTGCACCTGCCGACACTGCTGCGCCATGCACGCGGCGTGGTGACGATCAACAGCACGGTGGGCCTGTCCGCGCTCTACCACGACAAGCCGCTCAAGCTGATGGGACGCGCCCTGTACGACATCCCGGGGCTGACCTACCAGGGAAGCCTGGAGCAGTTCTGGACCGACGACACGATGCGCATCGATCCGGGGCTGTGGCGCCGTTTCCGTTCCTACCTGATCAGCCAGACGCAATTGAATGGCGCGTTCTACGGGCGGAACTTCCATACCCTGATGGGCGGCGCGGCCAGCATTCGGCCGAGCAAGCTGTCGAAGCCCCTGGTGGACGGCGCGGCGCCGCGCGGCCAGGATGTATTCGATTGGGACGACGCAAGCCCGATCGTCTGAACGCATCCTGCCGTTCACCGTTTTTGACTTCCGGCCGGGGCAGTGCGTGCCGGCCGCGCTCCCACAACACAGTGTTGCGATTGCCTCCGGCTCGCCCCCCAGGCCGGAATAGATTGCCGCCGTCCATCGGCCGACCCATGAACAACAAATATCAAAATAAAAACAGCGAAATCAAACAGGTTCTGCTTGGTTTCAAGAAAACGCTTCTGACAGTCGGCGCCTTCAGCGCAATTACCAACCTGCTGATGCTGGCGCCATCCCTTTACATGCTGCAGGTCTACGATCGGGTGCTCACCAGCCGCAACGAAACGACCTTGTGGATGCTCACCATCATGATGCTGGGCGCTTATCTGCTGATATCGGCGCTCGAACTGGTGCGCACCTTCGTGCTGGTGCGGGTCGGGGCGCACTTCGACATGCAGCTCAACCAGCGCATCTACAGCGCCACGTTCCAGCAAAACCTGAAGCAGAGCGGTCACAATGCCGGCCAGGCGCTCCAGGACCTGACCAACCTGCGCCAGTTCATCACGGGCAGCGCCCTGTTCGCCTTCCTGGACGCTCCCTGGTTCCCGATCTACCTGGCGGTGATCTTCGTCTTCAAGCCGGTACTGGGTGTCTTCGCCCTGGGGGGGACCGTCGTCCTGCTGGCGCTGGCGTATGTCAACGAACGCGTCACGCACGCACCCCTGGCGCAGGCCAATGCGATGGCGCTCGCCGCCAGCAACCTGGCGACGAACAACCTGCGCAATGCCGAGGTGATCGAATCGATGGGCATGCTCCCGAACCTGATGAAGCGCTGGTTCGGCCTGCACGCGAAGTTCTTGCAGGTACAGGCCGAGGCCAGCGAAAAGGCGGGCGTCGTCAACGCGATGACGAAGTTCGTGCAAGTGTCGCTGCAGTCGCTCGTGCTCGGGCTGGGCGCGCTGCTGGTGCTCGAGAACGAGATCAGCGGCGGCATGATGATCGCCGCGTCGATTCTCGTCGGCCGCACCCTGGCCCCGGTGCAGCAGGTGATCGGCGTGTGGAAATCCTGGAGCGGCACCCGCAGCGCATGGGAAAGGCTCAACCAGCTGCTGGAAGCCAATCCGGTGCGCGAACAGGGGATGTCGTTGCCGCAACCGCTGGGCGCCTTGTCGGTCGAAGGCGTGACCGCGGCCCCGCCCGGCGCCCAGACGCCCGTGATCCGGAACCTGAGCTTCGCCATCGCGCCCGGGGACGTGCTCGGCATTATCGGCCCCAGCGGCTCGGGCAAATCGACCCTGGCGCGCCTGCTGGTGGGCGTCTGGCCGGCGGCCGCCGGCAAAGTGCGGCTGGACGGCGCCGATATCTACCAGTGGGCCAAGGAAGAGCTGGGACCGCACCTCGGCTACCTCCCGCAGTCGATCGAACTCTTTGGCGGCACGGTCAGCGAGAACATCGCGCGCTTCGGCGATATCGATGCCGAACAGGTGGTACGGGCCGCCACCAGCGCCGGCGTGCACGACCTGATCCTGCGCCTTCCGAACGGCTACGACACGGTGCTGGGCGACGGTGGCGCCGGGCTGTCGGGCGGGCAGAAGCAGCGCCTCGGCCTGGCGCGCGCGCTGTACGGCGACCCGTCGCTGGTCGTCCTCGACGAACCGAATTCGAACCTGGACGACGTGGGCGAAATGGCGCTCGCCGAAGCGGTGCGCGAACTGCGTACGCGCGGCAAGACGGTCGTCCTGATCACCCACCGTACGAGCCTCATCGGCGTGACGACGAAATTGCTGCTGCTGCGTGAGGGTAGCAGCCAGCTCTTCGGTCCAACCGCCCAGGTCATGGCGGCGCTCCAGGGCCCGGGGCAGAAGGCGCAGCAGCAGGAGCAACAAGCAAGGCGGGTCGCGGCCGCTCCCGACTTCGCGGAGGAAAAATAATGAAAGTCGTGCAGAACAACGGAGCCGCCACGCTCGTCCATGAAGTGAAGACCGAGGCCGCGGCATACACGCGCCTGGGCTGGCTCATCATCTTGCTGGGGGTGGGCGGCTTCCTGCTGTGGGCGCTCGTGGCGCCGCTGGACAAGGGCGTGCCGCTGTCGGGTACGGTCGCCAAGGAATCGAACCGCAAGGCCGTACAGCACCTCGTCGGCGGCACGGTGCAGGAGATCCTGGTGCGTGACGGGGATGTGGTCAAGGCCGGCCAGGTGCTGGTCCGGATGAACCCCGTGCTGGCGCGCTCGGCCTTCGACATGACCGATGGCCAGTACCTCACGGCACGTGCCACGGAGGCGAGGCTGAGCGCCGAACGCGACGGCCAGGAAAAAATCGTGTTCCCGGCCGCGCTGAAGGCGCGGCTTGGCGAGCCGCGCGTGGCGGAGATGCTGCGTTTGCAGCAACAGTTGCTGACTTCGCGGCGGACCTCGTTGCGCGACGAGCTCAATGCCTTCGATGAAAACGTGGCAGGCCTGCGCCTGCAAATCACGGCGATGCAGGCCTCGCGCGACAGCAAGAACAAGCAGGCCGGTTTTCTTGCGGAACAGCTCGATAGTACGCGCAACCTGACGCGCGAGGGTTTCGTGGCCCGGACCCGATTGCTGGAACTGGAACGTGCCAATGCCGAGCTCAGCGGCCAGATCTCCGAAGACATCGGCCAGGTCGGCCGCCTGCAGCGCCAGGTCATGGAAATGGCGCTGCGCCGTTCCCAGCGCAACGAGGAGTACCAGAAAGAGGTGCGCACCATGCTGACCGAGGTGCGCAAGGAGGCCGAGGCGCTGGGCGCGCGCCTGGCCGCGCAAACCTTCGAGCTCACCAATGCCGAGGTCAGGGCGCCGGCCGCCGGCACGGTCGTCAGCCTCGCTGTCTTCACGCAGGGTGGGGTGGTACCCGCGGGTTTTCGCATGATGGACATCGTCCCGAGCGACGACGCGCTGATTGTGGAGGGGATGTTGCCGGTTAACCTCGTCGACAAAGTGCGCTCCGGCTTGAAGATCGACCTGATGTTCTCGGCCTTTAACGTCAACCGTACGCCGCATATCGAAGGCGAAGTCACCCAGGTGTCGGCCGACCGCAGCGTCGATGAGCGCAGCGGCATGCCGTACTATCTCGTACGTGCCAGGGTGACGCCAGAGGGTGCGCGCGACATCGCCCGCCATCACCTCGACATCCGTCCCGGCATGCCGGTCGAACTGTTCGTACGGACGGGCGAGCGCACGATGATGAATTACCTGCTCAAGCCGGTACGCGACCGCTTGCATTCGTCGCTCAGCGAAGAGTAAGTGCATTCAGTGATGACGCTGGTTTTGATGCGTATCGTTTCAACGAGCCGCTTCACGACATATAGCCTGTTTACCTGAGTCGCATTGGAAAATTTTTTATTTTTGTATTGCTGGATGAGTGTGGTGCGATCCAGAAGCATGTCCGGATAAGATATTAATTTACTAATGGACACAAATATTCGAGCTCTGCTAGACTGCAAGTCGCTTCGATATAATACAAGGCGAGTCGCGGAATGATTCAAATCCGTTTTCGGAAGCAGACGCATTAAACGCGCCGGTGACATAAAAAACATTATTTAACCTTCTTGAATAAATTCTGGGTCGCATACGACTTTCTTCGTGCCGTAGCGATTTCCAGCCTACCTTCACATCTACAAAATAAATAAAATACATCATGGCGACCTTAGTCAAGAATAGTGCAGGCGGTCTCGACATTACTGCGACCCTGTCCACCGAAACCCTCATCGGCACCACGTTTAACGACACTTACATCATCAAGTCGCTCTCCAACAAATTTCTGGAGTACTCATACGGTGGGGTCGATACGATCAAGACCAGTGTATTGAACGGGTTGAAAACCTATGCGCTGGAACCTTGGGGGGCGATTGAAAACCTGACGTACACCGGCACCCTGGCGGCTACGCTCAAAGGCAATAGCCTGAACAATGTGATCATGGCCAATGCGTCGACGACGGTCGCAGACATCCTGTATGGCGACAAGGGTGACGATACCCTGTTCGGCTATGGCGGCGCGGACAACCTGCAGGGCGGGGACGGCAACGATGCCCTGTATGCCGGCGTGGATGCGGACGTCGATGTGCTGATCGGCGGTACGGGTAACGATACGTATCGCGACGTTAGTAACGAAGACACCATCCTCGAAACAGCGCGCGGCGGCTTCGATACCATTGTCACGAATGAAAAAGGCGGACGCTACCTCGACCTGCGCAATTTCACCAATATCGAGGGCCTGAGCTATATCAGCAAGCTTGCCGCCACGCTGCACGGCAATAATGCGGCCAATGTGATCAACGCCACCGGAAGCACCGGCGTCGTCAGCCTGTTCGGCTATGACGGCAACGATACGCTGATTGGCGGTACTGCCGCGGACCGGCTGGAAGGCGGGAATGGCGACGACAACCTGAACGGCGGCGCGGGCACGGATACGCTGATCGGCGGCAAGGGCAACGATATCTATCAGAGCGACGCTGCCGACGTTATTACCGAACTGGCCAACGAAGGTATCGACACGATTGTCGGTGCGAAAGCAAACATCGCGTACAGCGCGTATGCCACGTCAATCGAAAACCTGGTCTATACCGGTACCAGCAACGTGACGGTGACAGGCAATGCCCTCGATAACGTCATCGTCGGCGGTGCCGGCAACAACACGATTCTGGGCGGCGCCGGGCATGACGTCGTCGTGGGCGGCAAGGGCAGCGACAAGGTCCAGGGCAATACCGGCGACGACATCCTGTACGGCGGCAGCGCAGCCGGGATCGAGAACAGTACCGCCCTGCGCGCTACGTTTATCAGGAGTTATACCCATCTGGCCGATGGCGTGGCGGACACGCTGGCCGGTGGTGACGGCTCCGATATCTACATCATCGACGAGATGGGCGATGCCATCTCTGAAATCTCGACGGATACGGGAACCGACGTGGTCCTGTCGACCGTCGATTTCAGCATGAAGGGCGCCCTGAACGTCGAAGCGCTGGTGCTTGACGACACCTACACCGGTACGTCAGCGTGGTATGCCGAAGGCGGCGACAAGGCCGACCTGATTATCGGCAATTCCAGCGAGAACTACATCGCCGGTGGTCTCGGCAACGACATCCTGACTGGGGACTTCAGCACCTATGCGCCGCCGAATTACTGGTATGGCCAGGCGAACGTGACCGACGTGGTCGACGGGGGAGATGGCGATGACATCTTGCTGGCAATGGCAGCCCCCGGTACTGACAGCATGTTGTTGGGCGGTGCCGGCAACGATTTTTATATGGTGATGAACGGCAATGCCGATATCAGCGATACGGCGGGCAGCGCCGATGTCCTGTACCTGACGACGTCCGATACCGGTGACGCCAAGGATGGCATTGAACGTATCGTGCTCGCCGGCGGGAACGCGACCTATGACCAGAAAGCACTGGATGCACTCAACAAGGTGCGCGCGGTGGCAGGCATGGTCGATAGCGAAAGAGTGTCGAGCATGGGCGCTGGTTTTTCGTCACCGTACACGAAACTGGACGCGATACCTTCGTCCGCGGCCCTGAATGCCACCGGAAACGCGCTTGCCAACACCATGTACGGCAACAGCTACGATAACAGCCTGTCCGGCGGCGCCGGCAACGATACCTTGTACGGCGGGGCCGGTAACGACATTCTCGCTGGCGATGCAGGCGCCGACCGGCTGGTGGGCGGCCTCGGCGACGACGTGTATGTGGTCGATGCAACCGACACCGTCGTGGAAGCCGCCGGCGAAGGCATCGACATGATCCGCTCCGCCACGCTGACCTCCTACAGCGCCTATGCCAACATCGAGGGCCTGGAGTACACCGGCACAGCGTCTGTCACGCTGCAGAACGGCACGTCGAATACGACGATCGACCGGCTGTATGGCGGTTCCGGCAGCGACACGATCAACGGTTTCGGCGGCGACGACACCTTGCGCGGCAATGCCGGCAATGACAAGGTCAACGGCGGAGATGGCGCGGACACCGTTTTTGGCGGCCTGGGCGCCGACATTCTTAGCGGTGGCACCGGCAACGACAAATTGTACGGCAATGAACTTCCCAGCATGTACAGTTACCCATCAACAACGCCGCCGGCTGATCTTGGCAATACGATCCATGGCGACGCCGGCTCCGATACCATCTACGGCGGTTCGGCGGCCGACAAGCTCTATGGCGACGCTGATGACGACTTCATCTACGGCGGGCTGGGCGCGGACGTGATCGAAGGTGGCGACGGTAACGATCAGTTGTACGCCGGCGATCAATACACCGTTACGCCCGACACCAGCGCGAACACGCTCGACGGCGGTGCTGGTCATGACAGCCTGAATGGCGCCGCAGGCGCGGACAAGTTAATGGGCGGCGACGGCAATGACATGGTGTCTGGTGACAGCGGCAATGACACGCTCGACGGCGGCGATGGCGCTGACACCGTGGACGGTGGCAGCGGCAATGACATGCTCGATGGTGGCGCGGGGGCCGATTACGTTTACGGCGACGACGGCAATGACACCATTTTGGCTGATGCCGATGGCAGTGACAGAATCATGGGCGGTGCCGGAGACGACATTCTCTACGCAGGGACGATTGTCCCGGGCGCTTGGGGGCCCACCGGCCAGGACATCATGTATGGGGACGATGGATCAACGTGGACACCATCGGGCAACGACAAGTTCCGCTTCTCGGAACCGTCGCTGTCGAACGTCGGGTCCTTCGGAGACTTCCAGGCTGGACACAAGATCATTGATTTCGGCCAAGGGGCGGATCGGATCGAGCTGGCGCGTGCACTCGTAGGCGATGGCGACCTTACCATCGAAAGCGGACTTGTCAAGACCACGGCCGGCGGCACCTTCTCCAGCGCTGCCGAGATGGTGATCGTTCGTGCAAATGTCCTCGATTCTTTCGATAGCTCGACATGGGCCGGTTCCTCCTCTTCAATCACCGCATCTGCTGTTATCGACACCCTCGGTACTGCCGACAAGGCATTTGCGATCGGCGCGGAACGCCTCTTTGTCGTCGACGACGGCTACAATTCGGCCGTATTCAAGTTCACCAGCATGGATGTGGGCAGCACGATTACCGCGGATGAGCTGCAGCTCGTGGTCACCGTCGTCGGCCAGCAGAACCTTGCGCTGAGCGATTTCGGCCTGTACTGATCGCACTGCAGGTAGCCGGTCTGAATAAGGACCGGCTACCTCTGCTGCCTATCCCACCCGGCGGCAGGACGGCGCACTGCGCCGGCCTGCCGCGCTGCTTCAGATCACGAAGAAGTCCGTGCCGAGGGGCGACAAGCCTGTCGCCAACCAGGCGAACTGGACTGCTGCAGCGCTGCCGGAACCATTGGCGTCATAGCTGAGCGCGCCGGTGACCTTGTTATAAATCACGTAGTCATTGGAATCGAGCGCCGCGCTGCCGACCCGCAGGTAGGCGCCGTTGAGGGTGCCCGCAGTGGCCAGCCTGGCGAAGACGGCGTTGTCCAGCTGGAGGGTGTCATCGATCACCGAGAAGTCCGTAAGCCGGTCGACGTTGTGGCTTGCCGGCGCCGCTATTGAGGACGTTGGCGCCGGTGCTGCCGGTGAAGACGTCGTTGTAGCGCGAGCCGGCCAGGTTTTCGAAGCCCTTGACCAGGTCCTTGCCGGAAGCGCCGGAAGAGGTCGCCTGGCCGGAGCTGTTGATTTTCGACAGGTCCAACGTCACTCCGGTCGTGGTGCCGGCTGCGGCAGTCGTGTCGGCATACGACAGCGTGTCCGTGCCTTCTTTGCCATCGAGGATGTTGGCGCCGATGCCGGCATGGATCAGGTTGTCGAGCGTGTTGCCGGTGCCGTTGATGGCGCTGCTCCCGCCCAGGTGCAGGACCTCGACATTGCTTGCAAGAGTATGGGACACCGTCGAGAAGACCGTGTCGGTGCCGCCGGTCGTGCGGCTGGTGTTGCTTTCGATGGCCAGGTCGCCCGCGTTGTCGACATAGTAGGTGTCGCTCCCGTCGCCACCGATCATGGAGTCGGTCCCGCCCATGCCGTTGATGAGGTTGGCGGCCTTGCTGCGCGAGAGGACGTCGTTGCATGCCGATCCCTTGACGTTTTCGATGTCGTAGAGGCTGTCGCTGCCGGTGCTGGCGCCTGCGGCCAGGCCGGCGATGCTGGTCGCGCCCGGAATGACCGTGGGTTCGCGGTCGATACCATGATGGAGGGCCGAAGACCTCTCGGGCTCGAGCGACGCCTTCGCGTTCATCGGCAGCGACGATTTCTATCCCTGATGAACCAGCTGCACATCCGTAAAGCTGGACGGTTGATTCGCCAGGTAGCCAGGGCTGGATTCTGTATTGCACAGGGTCCAGCCCTTCTAGTTTCATCTGCGCGTAAATACCGAGCCAGGCCTCATCATGACGGTGGAGGTTTGCAAAACATTCAGTCGGAAATAAATTCCTTTTTGCAGTATTTATCGTTATACTTTTTATCGCAATTAAATATAAGCAGGTTACGCGTCATAGAAACCATGTTATCGACGGCGAAACGAATCGGATCGATAAGCAGCGCAGTCCGGCCTGGCTTTACCCTGGCAGGAAATGCCAGCCGGCGGCGACCCACAGTGTCGTCGAGATAGTGCGGATCAACTGTAGCGCCCCCATCGTCATCGAATTACGTGCAAGCATTGCGCCATCGCGATTTGCGCAGGACGAGTTGTGACCAATTAATGTTTTAGGAGAAGAATAGTGCTGACGAATACGAACGCTGATGGGCAGACCTGGTACCTGGATAATTACGGAAATATTGATAACGCCAGCGTGCTTGGCTATTCGATGTTCGATTCGACCTCATTCAGCGTCACGCCTGCCGGCGAGTACTATTCCGCTTACTTGCCCTGGGGCGCACCGACAACGACGGCGAACACCCAGAATCTGAGCGCGACGAGTACCACCTATGGGCTCGCGGTGACCCGGAGTGCCTACGTCGGCAAGGATTTCCTGCGCCAGGTCGAGAGCCTGACCAATACTGGCACGACGGCGAAAACCTTCACCGTCTCGCTTGCCGACGACTTTTATTTTGACTCGTACACGCGGGTCGCCACCACCTCGAGTGGAGATGCCACCTATTCGTCGAACGACGACTGGTACATGGCGGACAGCGCAGCATTTTCGTACAACGGCCAAAAAATGGTCCACGTGGTGTCCGGCGGTATCAAGTCTGCGTCGTCCGCCAGCTTTACCCGCCAGGATGTCGCCTCCACCACCTACACCATTAGCCTGGCTGTCGGCGAAACAAAAACGTTGATGCATTTTTATGGGTTTGCGACGGAGCAGGCGGCAGCCACGAAAGTGGCCAACGCAATGTCGTCGATGGAGGCCGCATATCTGGTCGGGATGTCCAGCACCCAACTGTCGACGCTGGCGAACTTCACGCAAAACGTGACCGCCGCAACGACCACGACCCTGGCTGCCGGCTACCAGATGAACCTCACGCTGACCGGCAGCACGGCCATCAATGGCACCGGCAACGCGAATGACAATGTCATCACCGGCAATAGTGCGAATAACGTTCTGAGTGGCCTGAACGGCAACGACACGCTGCTCGGCGCCGCCGGCAATGACCGCCTGACAGGCGGCGAGGGTAACGATCGCCTCGACGGCGGCCTTGGCACCGACACGATGCTGGGTGGTGTCGGCAACGATGTGTATGTCGTCGACGCGGCCAGCGACGTGGTCACCGAATTGGCCAATGAAGGGACGGATACGGTCAATGCAGGCATCTCGTATTCCATTGCAGGTCTACTCAATGTCGAGAATATCGTCCTGACGGGGACGGCCGCCATTTCAGCAACCGGCAACGTCAATGCCAACAAACTGACTGGCAACTCGGGAAATAATTCGCTGAGTGGCGGCGACGGTAACGATACCCTCGATGGCGGCGCCGGCACGGATGTGCTCAACGGCGGCGCCGGCAACGATATCTACGTGGTCGACACGACGAAAGACAGCATCCTGGATTCTGCAGGTGTCGACCAGGTCAATTCGAGCGTCAGTTTCAGCCTCGCTGCGCTTGGCACGATCGAGAACCTCGTCCTGACCGGATCCGCGGCGATCAACGGTACCGGTAACGCAATGGCCAACCGGATTACCGGCAACGCAGCCGCCAACGTGATCGACGGGAGCGCTGGCGCCGACACCATGATCGGTGGCGCGGGCAACGATACCTACGTGGTGCGCGATACCTCGGACCGGATCACCGAAACGAGTACCGGTGGAACCGACAAAGTCCAGGCCTATGTGACGCACACCCTGGCGACTGACGTCGAGAACTTGCAACTGATGGGCTCGGGCGTGCTTAACGGAACGGGTAATTCCGCAGCCAATTCGCTGCTGGGAAATAGCGCCAATAATAAGCTGTCCGGCCTGGCCGGCAACGATACCCTGGAGGGCGGGGCCGGCGTCGATACGCTGGACGGGGGAAGCGGCAACGACCTGTACAAAGTGGATACCACCACCGACAAGATTATCGACAGCAGCGGCACGGATACCGTGCAGTCGACGGTGAGTTTTTCGCTGGCGTCATTGACGTCGATCGAGAACCTCACGCTGGTCGGCACTGGCGCGATGTCGGGGACCGGCAATGCCATGGATAACCTGATCACCGCCAACGTCGGGAACAGCGTCATCAATGGCGGCAGCGGCAACGATACCGTGAGCTATGCGACTGCGCTGGCGGGGGTGACGGTAGCGGTCAATAAGGCTTCCCAATCAACCGGCGGCTCCGGCCTCGATAGCTTGAGCAGTATTGAAAACCTGTCGGGAAGCAGCTACGCCGACAAGTTGACCGGCGATAGCGCGAACAATGTCCTGAACGGCAAAGCCGGCAACGATACCCTGAGTGGCGGGGCAGGCAACGATCAGCTGATCGGTGAAACCGGCAACGACCGCCTCATCGATATGCTGGGCGACGACACCATGAACGGTGGCGCCGGCGATGACACCTATGTCGTGGCAGGCACTTCCGGCTCGATCATGATCGAAGACGCGATCGGCGTCGATACGCTCGATGCCTCCGGTGCGGCCGGCGGCGTCAGCATCGACCTGACGCCCGGCAGCACCAGCAATATCAACGGGCGCATGGTGACCCTGGCCGCTGGCGGCGTGGTCGATGCACCGCTTGACGTATTGTTCCTGCAGGACTGCTCCGGTTCTTTCGGCGATGACGTGGCATCGGTCAAGGCGCTGGTGCCGCAGGTCGGGGCCGTGCTCTCGTCGATTCAGACGGATAACCGCTTCGGACTCGCTTCCTTCATCGACAAGGACAGCTACGTCTACCGTACCGACCTGGCGCTCACCAGTAGCCAGTCAGCGCTGACCAGTGCGCTTGGCAAGCTCGGTATCGGAGACGGCGGAGACACACCCGAAGCCCAGCTCGAAGCGCTGCTCCATGCTGCCACGCACGCGAGCGAGGTGGGTTTCCGGTCGGGCTCCTTCCGCACGGCGATCGTGATGA
The DNA here is from genome assembly GCF_056680575.1 of Telluria sp. AIW5. NCBI lineage: Bacteria > Pseudomonadati > Pseudomonadota > Betaproteobacteria > Burkholderiales > Oxalobacteraceae > Telluria > Telluria sp. AIW5. The sequence continues at coordinate 2,114,691 of NZ_CM155289.1, forward strand.
CCGACGCCGATTACCACGTCGCCGGCGACACCACGTATGTCGCCAACGATGGCGATGCGATATTGGAACTCGAAGATTATCCGACGGTCCCACTGCTCAAAGCCAAGCTCGTCGCCACCGGGATCGTGCCGATCTTTGCCGTCACCGCGGGAAACGAGCATTACTACAATGACCTGGTTGAGCAGCTCGGGTTCGGCACGGTGGTGACGCTGGCGGCCAACAGCTCCAATCTCGTCACCGCCCTGACGCAGGGGATGACGCAGATTACCGAAGCCCGGATCGAAAATGCCATCGGAACCGGCTATAACGATACGCTGATGGGAAACAGCCTCGCGAATGTCCTGACGGGCGGAGCAGGCAATGATACCTACCTTGTCCAGGGCGAAGAAGACTCGGTGGTGGAACTGGCCGGCGGCGGAACCGACCTGGTCCTGAGTACCGGGAATTTCACCTTGTCGTCGAACGTCGAGAACCTCACCCTGACTGGCGCGGCGCATATCGACGGCACCGGAAACACGCTGAACAACCAGATCGTCGGGAATAACGGCGACAATATCATCAACGGCGGCGGCGGTGACGACTGCATGATCGGCGGTCGCGGTAACGACATTTACGTCGTCGATCGCGCCGGCGACATCGTGATCGAGTATGCGGGCAATGGCGTCGATACCGTCGAGTCGTCGGTCAGCTATACCCTGGGCGCGTATGTTGAAAATCTCACGCTCAAGGGTGAGGCCGCCATCAACGCTACCGGAAACGCATCGAGCAACCAGATTACCGGCAATGGCGCGAACAACGTGTTGACGGGGGGCGCGGGGAGCGACAGCTTTGTCTTCAATACCCCCTTGCGCAGCACGAATATCGACACGATCACCGATTTCGTGCACGGGGTGGACAAGATCGTTCTCGACGACGCTATCTTTTCGCTTGGAATGTATGTTCCCGAGTCCGGCACCGCCCTGGACCCCGGCAAATTCCACCTGGGCGCGGCTGCCGACGGCTATTTCGACCGCATCATCTACAACCAGGCCACCGGCGCCCTGTTCTACGACGCGGATGGCTATGGAAGCGCAGCAGCGATCCAGATCGCGACGATTGGTTCGAAACCCGTCCTGGATGCAAGCGACTTCTTCGTTGTCTAGCCGGCAGTAAATGCAATCAGGGGACGGGCGGCCCTGACTGCATCGATTTCTTTTGATGGCCCGATCCGGCGCGGGAACGGCCATTTTATTTTCCGCACGGTAAGTTATAGAATTGTAATCCTGGTGCCACTATAAGGAAGCCTGCATGAGCCATAGCCGTGAAGTGATATTTGTCGACCCGTCGGTCGTGGGGTGGGAAACGATCGTCGAACGGGCCGGCGATGCGATACGTATCGTCCTGCTCGACAGTACGCAGGACGGCCTGGCGCAGATCGCCGCCGCCCTCGCGGGCGAGAGCGGCCTCGGCGCCATCCACCTCGTTTCGCATGGCAGCGCGGGACAGGTCAGCCTTGGCAGCACCGGCATCGACGCCGCCGGCCTGGCGCGCCATGCGGCGGCGCTGGCGCAGATCGGCGCCAGCCTGGACGAGGGCGGCGACATCCTGCTGTATGGCTGCGACGTCGGCAAGGGCGCCGCGGGCGGCTTTTTCCTGCAGCAACTGGCGCGCGCGACCGGCGCAGACATCGCGGCTTCGACCGGTCTGACGGGTGCCGCTGCGCTCGGCGGCAACTGGGAACTCGAAGCACATGTGGGCGCCGTCACGTCCAGCGCCCTGGAAGCGAAGCAGTACGCGGGTACCCTGGCGATCATCGCCGGGACCGCGGACCCGGACTGGCTCGTGGGCACCGAGGACGCCGACACCCTCTACGGCGCTGAAGGCGACGATACGCTGAGCGGCGGCGCCGGCAACGATACGCTCGATGGCGGCGCCGATGGCCAAGTGGGCGACACCGTCCGCTACGAGGACGGCCCGGCCGGCGTCACGGTCAACCTGCTGGCCGGCATGGCCATCGATAACTGGGGCAACACCGACACCCTGGTCGGCATCGAGCACGTTACCGGGTCGAGCCATGACGACACGCTGCTCGGCTCCGCCGGCGGAAACTGGTTCCACCCCGGCGGGGGTGACGACACCGTCTACGGCAACGGAGGCAATGACGTGGTCATGTACGGGGACGCCAGCGCCGCCGTGGTCGTTGACCTGCAGGCCGGCACCGCTACCGGCGCCGACATCGGCACCGACACCTTGAATGGCATCCGTAACCTCCATACCGGCCAAGGCGACGACCTCATCCAGATGTCCGACGCCGGCGGCTATGTCTTTGCACGGGGCGGCGACGATACCATCACCGGCGGCGCGGGCGACGACGACGTGTACGCGGGCAGCGGCGATGACCGGATCGACGGTGGCGCGGGCCACGATTCCGTCAATTACCTTGACGACAACTACGACGGTTCCGGGCGCGACGCGACCGGCCTGGGCGTGACGGTCGATCTCGCCACCGGGGCGGCGATCGACAACTGGGGCGACATCGACACGCTGATCGCCATCGAAAACGTGACCGGCTCGCGTTATGACGACACCATTGCGGGCGACGCCGGCGATAACAACCTGTGGGGCAGCGACGGCAACGACACGGTTAGTGGCGGCGACGGCCGTGACTGGCTCGACGGCGGGGCGGGCAACGATAACCTGCAGGGCGGTGCGGGCGACGACAGCATCACAGGCGGAGCCGGCGCCGATACGCTCAATGGCGGCGACGGCCGTGACCGCATCGATTACCGCGTCGAATACGGCAATCTGCCGCTCACGGGTGTGGGCGTGACCGTCAGCCTGGTCTCCAATCTGGCAACCGATAACTGGGGCAATACCGACAAACTGACCGGCATCGAAGATGTCACCGGTTCGCGCTTCGGGGACACGATCACCGGCAGCGCCGGTGACAACAGCCTGCAAGGCCTGGAAGGCAACGACACGCTCGACGCCGGCGGCGGCCGCGACTGGATCGACGGCGGCGCCGGCAATGACAAGCTGCAGGGCGGCCTCGGCGACGATTCGCTCGCGGGCGGCTCCGGCGCAGACACGATCGACGGCGGCGCCGGCAACGACTACGTCCAGTACGGCAACGACTACGATGCTTCGGCAAAGCTGAGCGGGCGCGGCGTGACGGTCAACCTGTATCGTGGCACCGCGGTCGACAACTGGGGCAATGCCGACACGCTCGTCGGCATCGAGAACGCCTCCGGCTCGCGCCTGGACGACAGCCTGACCGGCAACACCGCCAACAACAACCTGTACGGCGACGCGGGCAACGACACCCTCCTGGGCGCCAGTGGCGACGACTACCTGCAGGGCGGAGAAGGTAACGACAAACTCGACGGCGGCGCGGGCCGCGACACGCTCACCGGCGGCGCCGGCAGCGACACGCTGGCCGGCGGCGACGGCATCGACCGCGCCGACTACTGGAACGACTACGGCATCCCCGCACCGGCCGGACGCGGGGTGATGGTCAACCTGGCGACCGGGAGCGCCACCGACGACTGGGGCAATACCGACACGCTGAGCGGCATCGAAGACGTGACGGGTTCGCGTTTCGACGACACGATCACGGGCAGCGCCGACGCCAACAACCTGAACGGCGAGGCTGGCAACGACATCCTCGGTGGCGGAGAAGGCAACGACGGCCTCATCGGCGGCGCCGGCAACGACTACCTGCTGGGCGGCCTCGGCGACGATTACATGGCGGGAGGCGCAGGCACCGACATCATCGACGGCGGCGCCGGCCGCGACTCGGTCAACTACCGGGACGATGTCGACATCACGGCTACCGCGACCGGGCTGGGCGTGAACATCAACTTGGCGACCGGCAGCGCCGTCGACAACTGGGGCCATGCCGACAGCCTGGCCGGCATCGAAGACGCCATCGGCTCGCGCTACGCCGACACCATCACCGGCAGCGCAGACAACAATAGCCTGTGGGGCGAGGCAGGCAATGACACCATCGCCGCCGGCGACGGCAGCGATTGGGTCGACGGCGGCGACGGTGCCGATACGCTCGACGGCGGTGCCGGCGACGACCGGCTCGTGGGGGGCGCGGGGGCCGACATCCTCAATGGCGGCGAAGGGCGCGACGGCGCGTATTACTGGTTCGCGTCCGGCACGGCGCCGGCCAGCGGCGTCGGCGCGACCGTCAACCTGGCCACCGGCGTCGCCGTCGACAGCTGGGGCAATACCGACCAGCTGCTCAGCATCGAAGACGTTAACGGCTCGGACTTCAACGACAGCATCACCGGCAGCCTGGCCGACAACAACCTCTTCGGCGGCGGCGGCAACGATACCGTCCGCAGCGGCGCCGGCAACGACTGGCTCGATGGCGGCGCGGGCGCCGATACCCTGCTGGGCGAAGCCGGCAGCGACCGCTTTTCCGGCGGCGCGGGCAACGACAAGATCGACGGCGGCGATGGCGTGGACGAAATCACCTACTGGAACGGCTTGCCTTCCGGCACAGTGGGCGTGACGGTCAACCTGACGACCGGGACCGCACGCGATAACTGGGGCAACAGCGACACCCTCGCCGGCATCGAGAATGTGGCCGGCTCCGCCCTGAACGACACCATCACCGGCAATACGCTCGCCAACAGCCTGCGCGGCGACGCGGGCGACGATCTCATCATGGCGGGCGACGGCCGCGACTATCTCTCCGGCGGCGCCGGCAACGACAATCTGCAAGGCGGTGCCGGCGACGACAGTCTCTACGGCGAGGACGGCAACGACACGCTCGCCGCGGGCGACGGCAACGACTATCTCGACGGCGGCAGCGGCGACGACGTGCTGCGGGGCGGCAGCGGCATCAATCGCTTGGCCGGCGGCGCGGGCGCCGACACCCTCGATGGTGGCGCCGGCATCGATTCGGTCAGCTATACCAATGACTACAGCAACGGTGCCATGGCCACGGGCGGCGGCGTGACGGTCAACCTGGCCACCGGTACCGCGATCGATAACTGGGGCCATGCCGACAAGCTGGTGGACATCGAAGGCGTCGTCGGTTCGCGCTATGCCGACAGCCTTACCGGGAATGCAGGCGACAACAACCTGAGCGGTTTCGATGGCGACGACATCCTCGTCGGTGGCGCCGGTAACGATTTCCTGAATGGCGGCGACGGCAACGACAAGCTGCAGGGCGGCGCCGGCCGCGACAGGTTCTGGAGCGACGCCGGCAACGACACCATCGATGGCGGCGCCATCACCGATCTGATCGGCTATACGGACGGCAACACGATGAACTATGTCCAGTCGCAGACGGGCGTGGTGGTGAACCTGGCGACGGGCAAAGCCTATGACGGGTTCGGTGGTGTCGACAGCCTGGTGAACATCAATACCGTGATCGGTTCCTCGTACGACGACGTCCTGACCGGCAGCAGCCGCGCGGTGCTCGAGATCTTCGACGGCAGCGACGGCGACGACGTCATCAACGGCGGCGCCGTGACCGACCGCTACAACGATACGAACGGCAACCGCGTCACCTATTACTATGCCGACAGTGCTGTCGAGGTCGACCTGGCCCTGGGCACCGCCATCAACGGCGCAGGCACCGACATCCTGTCCAACATCAACCAGGTGTTCGGCACTTATCTGGACGATATCTTGCTCGGCTCGAACACCGACCTGGTCGAGCAGTTCCACGGCGGCGCGGGGAACGACCTGATCGACGGCCGCGGAGGGCTCGACCAGGCGCTCTACATCGAAGCGCTGGCTGGCGTGAACGTCAATCTCGCCACCGGGATCGCCCGCGACGGCAGCGGCGGCATCGACGAGCTGACCGGCATCGAAGGCGTGCGCGGCTCGAACTTCAACGATACGCTCGTTGGCGGGAATGCCGACAACGGCGACGTCCCGGGCGAAGGCCTGGAGTTCTTCAGCGGCGAGCGCGGCGACGATACGATCGACGGCGGCGCCGGCTTCGACCGCGCCGACTACACCAGTTCGGTCGCGGCGGTCAGCGTCGTGCTGGGCGGCCTGGGCGCGGGCCGCGCCGCCGACGGCTTCGGCGGCACCGACGTGCTGCTCAACATCGAGGCGGTCCGTGGCTCGAACTTCGCCGACATCCTCACCGGCAGCGACACGGGCGCCTTCGAATCCTTCGAAGGACGCGGCGGCAACGACACCATCAACGGCATGGGCGGTACCGACCTGGTGGACTACAGCTATGCGGGCGCCGCGGTGAACGTCAACCTGGCCACCGGGATCGCGGCCGACGGCCAGGGAGGAAGCGACAAGCTGTCGAACATCGAGCAGGTGCGCGGTTCGCTCACCGGCAACGATATCCTGTACGGCAATACGCTGGCCAACAGGCTCGAGGGCCTGGGAGGCAACGATACGCTCAATGGCGCCGGCGGCGCCGACACCATGGTCGGCGGCGACGGCAACGACACGTATTATGTCGACAACGCCGGCGACCTGGTGCTGGAAACGAACGCCAGGACGGCGGGCGGCATCGACCAGGTCATCTCGACGATCAGCTACAAGCTGGGCGCGAACGTGGAAAACTTGCGCTTGCTCAATGGCGACACGAGCGCCACCGGCAATAACCTGAACAACGTGATTTACGCTGGCACCGGCCGCAATGCGATCGACGGTGGCGCGGGAACCGACACCCTGTCGTTCGCGTATGCCACCGCCACCGCGACCTCCGGCACGGCCGGCGTGAAGCTGGCGCTGGGCGCGGCGGCGACGACGGCCTCGGGGATCTCCGGCGCTGACACGGTGCTCAACATCGAGAACCTCATCGGCTCGAAGTACAGCGACACCCTGACGGGGAGCTCGGGCGCCAACACCATCGACGGCGGGGCGGGCAACGACTACCTCAACGGCGGCGGCGGCAACGACGTGCTGACCGGTGGCGCCGGTGCCGACTGGTTCACGTTCAGCACGGCCTTGAACAACACCGGTAACGTCGACGTCATCACCGACTTCGCCGCCGAAGACACGATACGCCTGGAAAACGCCGTGTTCACGAAGCTGGCGGCCACAGGAACGCTTGCGTCCGCCAACTTCAAGGTACTCGGCTCATCCGCCCTCGATGCCAACGACTACATCCAGTACGACAAGGCCAGCGGTAACCTCTACTACGATGCGGACGGTTCCGGCGCCGGCGCGGCAGTCAAGATTGCCGTCGTCGGGGTGCACCTGGCGCTGACTAGCGGCGACTTCATGGTGGTCTGAGGCTTTGCCTGGAGGGCGGCGCCCCGCCTGCCTCCAGCCGCACAGCTCCCTGGCGGGCGCTGTGCGGCTTTTTTTTTTCAGGAGCCTGGCGGCGCCTTACAGCGACATCCTGAGCATCAGAAGCACGATATTGCCCGTCGCCTTGCGCATCGACAGATGCGGCACATAGGTTGCCACCAGCTGCGCATTCGGCGTGCCGATCGAGGCCACCGGCAGGAGGGCGGGGAAGGGGCGGCCGCCGTACCAGTCGTAACGGCGGATCACCAGGCCCGTCAGGCCCACGCCGACCTCGAGTTTTTTCGACACCACCGGGAACATCCACTGATAGGCATAGCCCGCCATCCATTGCGGGCGGTTGTTCGAATCGCGGATGATCACCCCGTACACCGACTCGTCGTTGCCGCTCTCGTTACGCAGCGTGCGCCCGAGGCCGCCGCCCCAGGTATTCTCGTTCATCTTGTCGAGCTGCTTGCGGGTGTAGGTATCGCGGTCGTGGTAGGCGTAGCCGGACATGTAGATATCCCAGTGGTCAGCGCGCGGTATTTTCGCTTCCTCGGCGGCCGCCCGCTGAAACGGGTTCTCCGGCATGACCAGCGTGTCGGCGGCCCTCGACTGGCAGGAAAACGTCATGCCGGCCAAGAGAATTTGTGCAAAGCAGCAATTTCTTAATTGGAAAACGACAGCCATGGAGACCCCCGATGACAGTGACATGATCGAACCAAGGAGCCGGCATCGCTGCCAGTGCTCGTAGAACATCCCTGCCAGCAATTATTTCCTTTGCGAATCAATCACGTAGGCGGTCCGGACTGTTGCTGACGATTTAATTGTAGAGTGAGTATGCACAGTGCTTAGAACAATTGATAGCGATTTTCACAACAATTCATAGTGTTGCTAAGCAGCAAAAATCGCCGCCGGAGAGTTCCTTTTGTGAAACTTCATGCTTCGCGGAAGTCGAATTAACCCCGCTTTCTCTCCCTGTTCCGAGTATGGCCCTACGGCAATACCAGCGATAATCCTGTCCTGCATGGCGGTTTGCACGATGTAGCGACGAACAGGGGAGCGGGAGATGGCGGGAGACAGCGACGCGGAAAAGACAGAAGACGCAAGCCCCAGGAGACTGGAAAAGGCGCGCGAGGAAGGCGACGTTCCGCGCTCGCGCGAGCTCGCGACCTTTGCCGTCCTGATGACCGCCGGCGCCGGCCTCTGGATGACCGGCGGCAACCTGGCCGGCCACCTGTCGGCCATGCTCGCGTCCAGCCTCAGCCTGAACCGCGAACAGATCTACAACCCGACCGTCCTGATCGAGCGCATCGCGAACGATATCGGCGGCGTCCTGCTGGCCTGCCTGCCGCTGGCCTGCGCCATCATGCTGGTCGCCCTGGCGGCTCCGCTCGCGATCGGCGGCTTCAACTTCAGTTCCAAGGCCTTCATGCCGAACTTCATGAAGCTGAACCCGATGACGGGCATCGGCAACATGTTCTCCACGAATTCCCTGATCGAGCTGCTGAAGGCGATCGCCAAGACGGTGCTGGTGGGCAGCGTCGCCTGGCTCGTCGTCATGAGCGAGAAGGAAGCCGTGATCGGGCTGGCCGTCGAGCCGCTCGGCGCCGGCACCGGCCACCTGGCCGACCTGCTGGCGCACGCTTTCCTGATCATCGTCGGCTCGCTGGGCGTGGTCGCCCTGATCGACGCCCCGTACCAGCTCTGGCACTACAGCAACAAGCTCAAGATGACGCGCCAGGAAATGATCCAGGAATCGAAGGAATCGGACGGCAATCCCCAGATCAAAGGGAAGATTCGCCAGATGCAGCGACAAATGGCGCGTAACCGCATGATGCAGAATGTGCCTACTGCTGACGTCGTGGTGACCAACCCGACCCACTATGCGGTGGCCTTGAAATACACGGACGGCCAGGGCGGCGCACCGCGGGTGGTGGCCAAGGGCGCCGACGAAGTCGCGGCCAAGATCCGGGAAATGGCGCGCGAGCACAAGGTCGCGCTGCTGGAAGCCCCGGCCCTGGCCCGAGCCCTGTACAAGCACACCGAGATCGACGACGAGATTCCCGAGAAGCTGTACTCGGCGGTGGCCGAAGTGCTGGCCTATGTCTTCCAGCTGCGTAACTACAGCAAGGCCGGCGGCCACTATCCGGATCGTCCGACCAAGCTGCCGGTGCCGCCGGAGATGGACCCGCTGAACCCTGCATCGCAAGTTAAACCCGACACGAATAACGGAGCCGTTGAATGAATAGTCTGAGACTGCCTGCCTGGATGAGCGGAATCGGTGCCCGGGGCAATGCCCTGGCCGCGCCGATCCTGATCATCCTGCTGCTGGCGATGATGATCCTGCCGCTGCCGGCCTTCATCCTCGACCTGTTCTTCAGCTTCAATATCGCGCTGTCCGTGATCGTGCTGCTGACCGCGCTGTATACGGTCAAGCCGCTCGACTTCATGGCATTCCCGGCGATCTTGCTGGTGTCGACCATGCTGCGCCTGTCGCTCAACGTGGCCTCGACCCGTATTGTGCTCACCGAAGGCCACACCGGCGGCGCGGCGGCCGGTAAAGTCATCGAAGCCTTCGGCCACTTCCTGATCGGCGGCAACTACACGGTCGGTATCGTCGTGTTCGTGATTCTCACCATCATCAACTTCACCGTCGTCACCAAGGGTGCGGGCCGGATCGCCGAAGTCGGCGCGCGCTTCGCCCTCGATGCGATGCCTGGTAAACAGATGGCGATCGACGCCGACCTGAACGCCGGCATGATCACCGAGCCGGAAGCGCGCAAGCGCCGTACGGAAGTGGCGCAGGAAGCCGAATTCTACGGCGCCATGGACGGTGCCTCGAAATACGTCAAGGGTGACGCCGTGGCCGGCATCATGGTCACGCTGATCAACGTCATCGGCGGCCTGATCGTCGGCGTGGTGCAGCACGACATGGGCGTGGGCGAAGCCGCCAAGACCTACACGCTGCTGGCCATCGGTGACGGCCTGGTGGCGCAGATTCCTTCATTGATCATCTCGATCGCGGCCGGTATGGTCGTCTCGCGCGTGGCCAACGAGCAGGACATCGGCGGCCAGATGATCGGCCAGCTGTTCGCCAAACCGGAGGTGCTCTACATCACCGGCGGCATCATCGCCGGCATGGGCATGATCCCGGGCATGCCGAACCTCGTTTTCCTGCTGCTGGGCGGCGTGCTGGGCGGCAGCGGCTACCTGCTGGCCAAGCGTGCCCGCAACGCACCGCAGCGCGAAGCGGAAGCGGCCGCGGGCGAAGCAGCCTCGACTGCGGAGCGTGCGGCATCGAGCGAGACTGAAGAAGCGACCTGGCAGGACATCATGCCGGTCGACACGCTGGGCCTGGAAGTGGGCTACCGCCTGATTCCGCTGGTCGACAAGGGGCAGGGCGGAGAACTGCTCAAGCGCATCAAGGGCATTCGTAAAAAATTCGCCCAGGAAGTCGGCTTCCTGGCGCCGCCCGTGCACATCCGCGACAACCTGGAACTGAAACCGTCCGCCTACCGCATCACCCTGAAAGGCGTGGAAGTGGGCAGCGGCGAAGCGATCAACGGCCAGTTCCTGGCGATCAATCCGGGCATGGCCAGCGGCACGCTGCCGGGCCAGGCGACGACCGATCCGGCCTTTGGTTTGCCGGCCGTGTGGATCGATTCAAGCATGCGCGACGAGGCGCAGAACCTGGGCTATACGGTGGTCGACGCCGGCACGGTGGTGGCGACCCACCTGAACCATCTGATCACGACCCACGCCTCGGAACTGCTGGGCCGCATGGAAGTGCAGGCGCTGCTCGATCACCTGGGCAAGGAAACGCCGAAGCTGGTGGAAGACCTGGTGCCGAAAGTCGTGTCGCTGGCGACGCTGCAAAAGGTGTTGCAGAACCTCCTGATCGAAGGCGTCCACATCCGCGACATGCGCACCATCATCGAGACGCTGTCCGAGCACACCGGTGTGCAGGACCCGGGCGAGCTGACGGCGCTGGTGCGTATTGCACTGGGCCGGGCGATCGTGCAGCAACTGTTCCCGGGTACCAACGAGCTGTCGGTGATGACCCTGGATAACCGTCTCGAGCGGCTGCTGATGCAGGCGCTGGGTGCGGGCGGCGACGGCACCGGCATCGAGCCGGGCCTGGCCGACACCATCGCCCAGCAGGCGCACAACGCGGCGCAGCAGCAGGAAGCGATGGGCCACACGCCGGTGCTGCTGGTGCCGGGGCCGCTGCGCGTGCTGCTGTCGCGTTTCCTGCGGCGGGCGCTGCCGCAGCTGAAGGTCTTGTCGCATTCGGAGATTCCGGAGACCAAGACGATTCGTGTGACCAGCCTGGTGGGCGCGCAGTAAGGCTGTCTGGAGACTGTCTGTCGGCCCTGCGTTTATACTCCTGATTTACTGCCGGGCGGCGGCATGGGTGCCGCTTGCCCGGATGGGCAGGTCTTGAGGAGTGGTGGATGATTTTGGTAACCGGCGGGGCAGGATTCATCGGCTCGAACTTCGTGCGCGATTGGCTGGCGCAGTCGAGCGAACCCGTCCTGAACCTCGACAAGCTGACCTATGCGGGCAACCTCGACAGCCTGGCCGGGTTGCGCGACAGGCCCGAACATCTTTTCGTACGGGGCGATATCGGTGACCGTGCGCTCGTCGCGCATCTCCTGGCCAGTCACCGGCCGCGCGCGATCATCCATTTCGCCGCCGAGAGCCACGTCGACAACAGCATCGACGGGCCGGAAGACTTCATCCAGACCAACGTGCTTGGCACTTTCCAGTTATTGGAAGCTGCGCGCCCGTATCACGCCACTCTGCCGGAGCCGGAGCGAAGCAGCTTCCGTTTCCTCCACGTATCCACCGACGAGGTCTACGGCTCATTGCTTGACAAGGACCCGCCATTTCGGGAAACGAACCGCTACGCACCGAATAGTCCTTACTCAGCCAGCAAGGCGGCCAGCGACCATCTGGTGCGCGCCTGGCACGCCACCTATGGCTTGCCGGTCCTGACCACGCATTGCTCCAACAATTACGGGCCCTGCCAGTTCCCGGAAAAGCTGATACCCCTGTGCATCGAGCGCGCGCTGGCGGGAGAGGGCTTGCCGGTCTACGGAGACGGCCAGCAGGTACGCGACTGGCTGTATGTGACGGATCACTGCGCGGCCCTGCGCAGCGTCCTCGCCGGCGGGCCTGTGGGCGAGGTCTACAATATCGGCGGCGGCAATGAGCGCACCAACCTGGCTGTCGTCGAGGCGCTGTGCGATATTCTCGATGACCTGCGGCCGCGCGCCGATGGTGTCTCTTACCGTGAGCAAATCCGCTTCGTGGAAGACCGGCCAGGGCACGACCGCCGCTATGCCGTCGATGCGGGTAAACTCGCCGCCGCGACCGGGTGGCAGCCGTCGGAAAGTTTCGAGACCGGACTCCGGAAAACCGTGCAATGGTATCTGGAAAACCGCGCTTGGGTGGACAGGATCGCCGACGGCAGCTACCGGCAGCTGGTCCGTATGTAGCATGAGCATATGAAGATTCTTCTGACAGGACGGGACGGGCAACTTGGATTCGATCTGCAGCGCGCGCTGGCGCCGCTCGGTGAGGTCCTTGCACCGGGGCGTGCCGTGCTTGACCTGGCGGACGAGGCGGCGTTGCGCGCCCTGGTGCGGGATGTCCCGTGGGAGGAGGGCGTCAAACATGTTCTGCAGCAGATTTTGGAAAGTGAGCCATGTTCCCGGTGAAACGCAAGAGCATTGTCCTGGCTGGCGGAAGCGGTAGCCGCCTGTACCCGGTGACCCAGGTGATCAGCAAGCAGCTGATGCCGGTATATGGCAGGCCAATGATCTATTACCCGCTGAGCGTGCTGATGCTGAGCGGCATTCGCGAGGTACTGGTCATCACTACCCCCCACGACCTGCCGCTATTCGCCCAATTGCTGGGCGATGGCAGCCGTTGGGGCATGGACATTCGCTATGCCGAACAAGCGAATCCGGATGGTCTGGCGCAAGCCTTCATCCTCGGCAGGGACTTTATCAACGGGGCGCCCAGTGCCCTCGTGTTGGGAGACAACATCTTCTATGGCCATGACCTGGTCAGGCAGCTTGCTGCAGCGGATGCGCGGCTGGACGCCGCCACTGTGTTCGCCTATCACGTGAGCAATCCCGAGCGCTACGGCGTGATCGAGTTCGACGGGGAACAACGTCCCGTCAGCATCGAGGAAAAGCCGGCGCTGCCGAAATCGAGCTATGCCGTTACCGGACTGTACTTTTACGATCACCAGGCGTGCGACCTCGCAGCCGAGCTCCGGCCTTCGGCGAGGGGCGAGCTCGAGATTACCGACCTGAACCGGCGCTACCTCGAGCTTGGGCGCCTGGACGTGGAGATCATGGGACGCGGCTATGCATGGCTCGACACAGGCACCCACGATAGCCTGCTGGAAGCGGCCAGCTTCATCGCCACCCTGCAGAAACGCCAAGGCCTGCAAGTTGCCTGCCCTGAAGAAATTGCGTATCGCCAGGGCTGGATCGATGCCGCCGCCCTGGAGGCGCTCGCGGCGCCCCTGGCCATGAATGGCTACGGGCGTTACCTGCTCAGTATCCTCAAATGAGCCGCCCATGCCACTGAATGTCATACCGACCGCCATTCCCGGCGTACTGGTACTGGTCCCGCAAGTCTTCGAGGACGCCCGCGGCTTCTTTTCCGAAAGCTTCAACCTGCGCGAATTCGCGGTGGCGACCGGAATCCATACGCCTTTTGTACAGGACAACCACAGCCTGTCGCAGCGCGGCGTGCTGCGCGGCCTGCATTACCAGGTCCAGCATCCACAGGGCAAACTGATCAGGGTAATCGAAGGCAGCGTGTTCGATGTCGCGGTCGACCTGCGCCGCTCCTCGCCGACCTTCGGGAAATGGGTGGGCGAAGTGCTGAGCGCCGACAACCATCGCCAGATGTGGATACCGCCGGGCTTCGCCCATGGCTTCGTCGTGCTCGGCGAGCGCGCCCAGTGCCTGTATAAAACGACCGATTACTGGTATCCGGAATGCGAGCGCAGCGTGCGGTGGAATGATCCCGACATCGGCATCGATTGGCCGATCGCGTTCACGCCGCTGCTGGCGGACAAGGATGCGAACGCGCAGGCTTTGCGTGCGGTGGAAACCTTCGATTAAGAAGGACCGCTTCGGCTTTCATGTTGACCGCCTCGCGTCATCCCGAAAGCCTCGGTATTAGCGGCTAAAATGTGTGCATTGAAACTTCCCTGACGTCACGACACTCAACGCCATGTTTTCCAGGTCAAACCGGGTTCTGCCAAATCTTCCGCTTGCCCTTGGCGCACTTGTATTGCTCATGATCGTCCCCACGCGTGAAGGCGCCGCCCAGGGGAACGACGACATCAGGGTGAGTGTGGAACGCGAGGGAGACGTTGTCAGGGTACGGGCGGATTTTGCCGTGCCAGTCGGCGCATCGCAAGCGTTCGCCGTCCTCACCGACTACGATCACATGCGTGATTTTTTGCCGGATGTGGTGGAGAGCAAGGTCATCCAGCGATCACCGGCCAGACTGCTGGTCTCCCAGTCCGCGCGAATGAAGCTGGGGGTTTTTTCCTTACCGGTTGAATCCGTTCGGCAGGTCGACCTGGAGCCGCCGTACAAGCTTGTTTCGCACGCGATATCCGGCACTGTCAGCAAGGCGGAGGTCACGACAACCTTAGTGGAAGCCCACGGCAAGACGCTGGTGACCTATGAGAGCGAGGCTGCATTGAACAGTTGGCTACCGACCGGCCTTGGGACGAGTTTCATTGTCGCGCACATTCGGGAGCAACTGACGCATATGCGTGCGGAGATGCTGCGCCGGCGATTGTCTGCTGCACAGTAGAAGCGTCCGCAGTCGAAAGTGGATTGTGCACGAGGTCCGCTTTTGGTCCGGTTAGATGGGAAAAACACTCGATCTTACCAAAACCGTCGCAGACTTGCCGTGGCCAAAATGTTTCATTTTGGATATAATGTTTTATTAAGTGCACATTATTTGGTGACAGCACGGGCGGCGGGCGAGTATCAAACTGAGTTTCTTTCATGCACCAGCGTAAGCCTTCAGGCGCCGGTCGGTAATTGGAAGAGGATCAACCCTCTGCAACCGGCTTTCTGCTTTCTGCTTTTTGCCTCTTCCTTCTTCCTCTATACATATTGACATGAGTAACATCAGCAATTTTGGCGAAATCGACGACTTCAGCAACGCGAACGAGACCTGCGAATCGCAATCGAAAGAGTGCCCAGTATCTACCAATGCCTACCCTTTCCTGGGTGCGACGCTAATCTTGTTGAGCGCAGCGCTGAGCTGCGGCGGGGTATATTATTGGCTTGCGAGCTGATAACGACCTCCCAGATCAGGTGCAGCGTGGTACGCGCCAGGCCATGGAACAGCACCTGCCCATCTGTGCCGAGTAACCGGCTTACCGAGATTTCTGGGCGTTTTCGACGCCTTGGTAGCCAGCGTCGCCAAACGCTGTAGACTCGTTGCCATGCAACAACGTGCCAGTTTGTGTTACGTCGGAAACGTTGTTCGCAGTGCCGATGACTGTGTGTACAAGACCTGATGTAGCGTTCACGCTCACGGGTGCCTTTATGGGGGAATGCCAATCGTTTCCCTTTGTCGACTGGTGCATTTCCGGACCGCGTTCTGCATTCTTGCTCTTGATCTTGATCTTGGTCGACGGGCGAGCGGCGATCAGCGTGGCGTCGACAATCATCTCCCGCGCGTCATCAAACCTTTTTCGGCGAGGTGGACTGTTGACGGTGCCGACGTTCTTCCTCGTCAGGCCATTGGCTTCGAGCAGTGCCAAAATTTCAAGAGTGTCATCGCGTCGGGCGGAGCCTCTCGATTAAGGTCGATGGCGACGAATCGACGAATCGACGAATCGACGAATCGACGAATCGACGAATCGACGGATCGATGCCCATTCGTCGATCAGCGCACCGTCGGCGGTGAAGTCCTCGTTCGACACCAGCTTTTGCCGTTCGGCGGTGCGCAGCACCTTGGGCGAAGAATTTCTGCGTCACCTCGCTGACGTGATGTCCTCATCCATACAGTGCAGCACGCCATCGACTAGCACCCGTAGTTTGCGCAGCGGATGATTGTCTGCAATTCGTCCTTCCGGGGTGCGGTAGCTGTACATGGAATGTCGAACTTGCGTATGGATCCGCGAAAAGTTGCTTTCTTATCACAGCGTATACTCAGGGCCCGCGATTGACCTGGTCTGCAACACCTCTGATAAAGACATTAAAAGCCGCAGGACACAAACTTTCCTAAATAAAACATTCGGTAAGGATCTGAGAACGACAATTTACTGTCGGAATTTTTTACACCGATTCAAAAATTAGGTTATTGGAAATTTAATTTCCTTAAAGATCATAATGTTGCGCATTTGGCACAGTAGTTGCTTTATCTTAATTATCATCACCGAAAGAAATCTTGGTGTAGTGCCAGGATAAAAGAGTGAAATTAACGAAAGGTCCAAAATGTCGCAAAAATCCTTCAACGCTGCAGTTCTCTCAACCCTTACCGCCTTCCTGATTGTGCCCGCAAGTGCGCATGCGTCCATACTAACGTCGACTCAAAGCTTTACCGTGCCAAAGGCAACCGCTCCGTCGCTGACTGGTACCGGAACAAAAAACGTGACGACCAGCGCAAGCACGGCGTTCAACAAGTTCAATGCCAGCAACGGTGTACTGACCGGTGTCACCATTGGTGCGGCAACGAAAGCGAACGGCAGCAACCAAAACAACAGTGTTACCGTCACGTACGATAAAAATACATCAAGTGGCACCACGACCAGCAGCGTCCAAAGCACAATCGGACTCACTGCTGTGGGTGCAAGCAACAGTGCCAACTCGACGAGCTCAGCTTCGGTAACTTGCCAAAATAATTCACGCTTCTTTAAGTCGGCGCAGTGCGGCGACGGCGACTGGGCGTCGACATCCTCTGACAAAACTACCAAGAAAAGCAGCTCTGGTGCGCTAGCCAGTGGCGTCTCGGCCTCAGTCGCCGCTGGTAGCCTGAACGCCTACGTTGGCAGCGGAAAGGTCAACGTTAATGAGTCGCTCACGCTCAACTCCAGCAATTCCGGCGCAATCGGGCAAGCCACGGTGACCACCACGGCGAATGCCAATTGGGTCGGCGATGTTACCCTCAGCTATATCTATCAGGACCACGCCGCCGCAGCCTTTGGCGGGTTCGCCGACACGACGCTGAATCTGGATTTCGGCTCCTTCTACCTGGGCGATCAAGCAGGCGGCCTCGGCTTTTCGCTGGCCAATCTGTTCGGCGACCGTGTTGCATTGAGCCTGACCGGATTTACCGAGACCGGCGACATCGGCAACCAGTTTGGAACCAATCTGATGAAGTTCGACAATCTTGCGGCTGGCAACAGCAAGCAATTTGAAGCTGATTTCCTGGCGAATACTGTGGGCAAGTACAACGCCACCTATCTGCTGAGCTTCGCTGACTATGCACCGCAAGCGGCGTCGAGCACGCTGCACTCCGGGTCGACACTGACCCTGAACCTGTCCGGTGAAGTTCTTGCAAAGCAGACAGTTCCCACTGATGTACCGGAGCCGGCATCGCTGATGCTGCTGGCCTTGGGCACTGTTGCCCTCGGCGTGAGCCGCAAACGCCGCCAGCGCTGATCGGCATTGCCGGAGCCGCTGACGCAGTCGTTCCGGACACGGTAGCAATCGCCAGCGAAATGGGCCGTCAGGCCCATTTTCCTGGCCGATCAGCGTGGAGTGTCAATAGTGTCGCCACCCTGGGGACACGAGTCCACGCACTTTAATTCGAATTAACCCACTTTCCCCATCCTTTTCCCCCGATGCTTGCTTCACGGCATCGTCAATAATCTATCCCATAGACCGGCTGCGTCCGCCGGTACCAATCGAATAGTGCAGTGCGGAGAATAAGATGAATGTGAAGAAATTTACAGCGGCAACATCCCGGGAAGCCTTGCGCAAGGTGCGCGATGCGCTGGGCCCTGACGCCGTCATCCTCTCGAACCGTCCTGTCGACGGCGTGGTCGAAATCCTGGCGCTCGACAACGACGACGTCGCTTCGCTGTCGGCCCCCGCACCCGGCTCCGACATGGCCCAGCCGCAGCCGCGCCTCGACCTGAATGCCTTCGAGCCGGACGCGCCTGCCTTCGTGAACCGCCGCAGCGCCGCGCCCGCCGTCGCCACGCCCGAACAGATCTACGCCAGCCGCCGCGCACCGCAGCCGGAGCCGGAATTCGCCGCCGCCTTCGCCGGCCGCTCGCTGTCGGCCCGCACTGCGCCGGAAGCCGACTACGAGGCCGACTACAAAGGCGAACACAGCTACGCCAACCGCCGCGCGCCGCAGCCGGAACCCGCTTTCGACATGGCCGCGATGACCTCGATGATGTCGGCCGCCATCTCCCAGGCCAAGGAATCGGCCGCCGCCGAGATGAGCGGCATGATGAGCGAGCTGCGCGCCATGCGCGGCATGATGGAAAGCCAGCTGGCCGAACTCTCCTGGAGCGGTACCCAGGCACGCGAGCCGCAAAAGGCCGTCGTGCTGCGCGAGATGCTGGCCGCCGGCTTTTCGGCCTCGCTGTCGCGCTACCTGATCGACAAGATGCCGGCGAATAAGGACGCCACCGAGGCGATGCGCTGGATCAAAACCGTGCTCGCCCGTAACCTGACCACGATGGCCGACGAAGACACGCTGCTCGACAAGGGCGGCGTGTTCGCGCTGGTTGGCCCGACCGGCGTCGGCAAGACCACCACCACCGCCAAGCTGGCCGCGCGCTGCGTCATGCGCCACGGCCCGGAAAAGCTGGCGCTGATCACCACCGACGCCTACCGTATCGGCGGCCATGAGCAACTGCGCATCTACGGCAAGATCCTGGGCGTGATGGTGCACTCGGTGAAGGATGAGGCCGACCTGCGCATTGCGTTGAAAGAGCTCAAGAACAAGCACACCGTTCTCATTGACACCATCGGCATGTCGCAGCGCGACCAGATGGTCACCGAACAGGTCGCCATGCTGCAAGGCTCGGGCGCCGACGTGAAACGCCTGCTGTGCCTGAACGCCACGTCGACCAACGAAACCCTGGCCGAAGTCGTGCGCGCCTACCAGGGCAGCGGCCTGCACGGCTGCATCATGACCAAGCTCGACGAAGCCGCCTCGATCGGCAACGTGCTCGACGTCGTGATTCGCCAGAAACTGAACCTGCACTACATCTCGAACGGCCAGCGCGTGCCGGAAGACCTGCACCTGGCCGACCGCGCGATGCTGGTCGACCGCGCCTTCCGCAGCCGCCGCGACGCGGCCAACGCTTTCGAGGATGCCGACCTGCCCCTGATGATGGCCGGCACCGGTAGCCTGAACAAGGACGAGAGCCTGCGCGAGGTGCGCCTTGGCTAGTTTCGATTTCGACCAGGCCGAGGGCCTGCGCCGGATGCTGGCCGGCCCCCAGCCACGCATCGTCACGTTTTTATCCGCTACCCCGAGCGACGACAAGGGCGCGATGCTGGTGAACCTGGGCGCCTCGCTGGTCCGCAGCGGCAACGACGTGCTGATCGTCGACGCCTGCCAGCGCGAGTACGGCGTCGCACGCCGCCTCGAGATGGAGCGCCACATCAGCCTGCTGCAGGTGGCGCGCCAGGAATGCGCGCTGAACCAAGTGGTGCAGCTGGCTCCCCAGGGTTTCAATGTGGCGCTGCTGGCGCGCGACAGCGAAGCGCCGGCCACCGGCAGCCATGAAGCACGGCGCCTGGCCAAGGCCTTCGATGTACTGGTGAAAAAGCAGGGCGGCATCGTCATCGTCGATGGCGAACTGAACCGCGAGGGCGGCTTCGCCGTGCCGTTGCTGGCCGACTCCGAAATCGTCGTGCAGGTCTCGACCAGTGCCACCTCGATCACGAATGCGTATGGCCTCATCAAACGCCTGGCCCAGGAATTCGGGCGGCGTCCGTTCGGCATCCTGGTCACGGGTGCCAGCGAGGCCGAGGCGAAAGTGGTTTACGATAATATGTCGGCAGCAGCAAGTCGTTACCTTGCAGTAACGTTGAATTCGATGGGCTCGGTGCCGGCCGACGAATACCTGCATCGCGCCGCGCGTCTCGGACGCTCGGTGGTCGATGCCTTCCCGATGGCCGGGGCCTCGGTGGCCTTCCGCGAGCTGGCTGGACGCTTTGCGATGCCGCGCATGACGTGCGAATTGCGCGAATTGCGCGATTTGCGTCAAGGCGGCGGTGCCCGTTTTGGTTTCTAAGAAAAAAAGCACAAGCATGTATACCGTCAAAGGGAAAGCGGACAAGAACCATTTGCTCACCGAGCACGCCCCGCTCGTGAAGCGCCTCGCGCACCAGATGAAGGCGAAGCTGCCGCCGTCGGTCGAGGTGGACGACCTGATCCAGGCCGGCATGATGGGCCTGCTCGATGCCATCAACCGCTACGAAGACAACCACGGCGCCCAGTTCGAAACCTATGCCGTGCTGCGCATCCGCGGCGCCATGGTCGACGAATTGCGCAGCAACGACTGGATGCCGCGCAGCACGCGTTCGACCATGA
Organism: Telluria sp. AIW5; assembly: GCF_056680575.1. Lineage (NCBI taxonomy): Bacteria > Pseudomonadati > Pseudomonadota > Betaproteobacteria > Burkholderiales > Oxalobacteraceae > Telluria > Telluria sp. AIW5. The sequence continues at coordinate 2,135,457 of NZ_CM155289.1, forward strand.
AGAAGGTCGAGACCGCGATGACGAAGCTGCAGCAGCAACTGGGGCGTCCACCGACCGAGCTCGAGGTGGCGAAATCGCTCGACGTCTCGCTTTCGGACTACCAGGAAATGCTGTTCGAAGGCGGCGGCCACCAGCTGGTCTATTACGAAGATTTCCACGATGAAGACGGCAACGACAGCTTCCTCGACCGCTATGCCGTGGACGAGGACGACCCGCTGCGCGCGCTGCTCGACACCGACTTCCGCCAGGCGGTGATCGAGGCCATCGACGGCTTGCCGCCGCGCGAGAAGATCCTGATGGGCCTGTATTACGAAGAAGAACTGAACTTGAAGGAAATCGGTGCGGTGCTCGGCGTGTCCGAGTCGCGCGTGTCGCAATTGCACACGCAAGCCGTGGCCCGCCTGCGCGCTTCGCTCAAGGAAAAGCTGTGGACTTCGCCAGCCTGATCGGCCTGGGCCTGGCCCTGGCCGGTCTCATCGTCGGGCATACGCTCGACGGCGGGCGCTTTGCCTCCCTCATCCAGCCGGCCGCGTTTGCGATCGTGGTGGTCGGCACCTTCGGCGCCGTGCTGCTGCAATCGGAAGCACGGAGCTTCCGGCGCGGCATGCGCATGCTGCGCTGGGTGTTTTTCCCCCCTGCCAGCCGGCGCCAGCCCCTGTCGCGGGAAATCGCGCTGTGGAGCCATACGGCACGGCGCGACGGCCTGCTCTCGCTCGAACAGTACATGGCGACGCCCGATGCCTTCGTGCAGAAGGGCCTGCGCCTGGTGGTGGACGGCATCACGCCGGAAAAAATCCGCGGCTTGCTGGAAACGGAAGTCACCGCCTTCGAATTCGCCGAGCGCCAGGCCGCGCGCATCTGGGAATCCGCCGCCGGCTACGCGCCGACCATCGGCATCCTGGGCGCGGTACTTGGCCTGATCCACGTGATGGAAAACCTGTCCGATCCGTCGCGCCTGGGCTCCGGTATCGCGGTGGCGTTTGTCTCGACCGTGTACGGCGTCGGGCTGGCGAACCTGTTCTTCCTGCCGGTCGGTAACAAGCTGAAGGCGATCGTGTCGGACCAGGTCGCCCAGTATGAGATCCTGCTCGAAGTCTTCCACGACCTGGCCAGCGGCAACCACACGCGCGTGGTCGAGGAGCGCGTGGCCAGCCTGCTGGCGAAGCGCTGAGATGGCTCGCCGGCGCTACGACGACGAAGACCACACGCGCGAGAGCCACGAGCGCTGGCTGATTTCCTACGCCGATTTTATTACGCTGCTGTTCGCCTTTTTCGTCGTGATGTACGCCATTTCCGTCGTCAATGTCGGCAAGTACAAGGTGTTGTCGGACGCGCTGGGCGACGCCTTTGGCGGCAAGCCCGCCGTGCCGCAAGCCAGCAGCACCATCGAACAACTTCCCCTGACTAACCTCATTGCCCGCAAGCGCGCCGAGGCCGTGCGGCGCGAACGCGAGCGGCTCGATACCCTGGCGCGCGAGCTGAACGCCTCGCTGGCGCCGCTGGTGAAAAACGGGCAGGTGCGCGTGACCCAGACCGCGCGCGGCGTGACGGTCGAGATCAATGCCAAAGTCCTGTTCGACGAAGGGCAGGCCGCGCTGGGCGGCGAGGCGCGCGCCACGCTGGGATCGGTAGCCACCTTGCTGCGCAACGATCCGCATGCGATCCAGGTCGAGGGACATACCGACAATCAGCCGATTGCGAACTCCGCGTTTCCCTCGAACTGGGAATTGTCGAGCGTGCGCGCGAGCAGCGTGGTGCGGCTGTTTATCGAAGGCGGGGTGGCGGAAGGGCGGCTGACGGCGTTGGGGCATGGGGCGAATCTGCCCGTGGCGCCAAATACGGACGAGGCGGGCAGAGCGCGCAACCGGCGCGTGGCGGTGACGATATTGGCCGCGGGTCAGTGAAATAAAATTTCATTTCGGCCGTACGGGTGAAATAAAGTTTCACGTAGGGTGGACTCCCGAGTCCACGCGTTGCGGCACCTCCGAGTCGAAACGTGTCCGTCAGTCTTGATGTTTCGATCCGCAGCCGCCGAACGCGTGGACTCGGGAGTCCACCCTACGTAATCCGCCCCCCTTGGCTTTTCCACGCTGGGCCCGCACAATGGTCACCACAACCATATGGAGCTGACAATGCAGCGCAGATCGATCCTGCTGGCCGCCCTGGGCGCCGCCAGCCTCCTGCCCCTTCTTGCGGGCGCCGCCGGAGAACCCACCGTGGACGTCAAGCACCGCATCGAGATCGCCACGCCACCCGGCAAGGTGCTGGTCGAGCTGACGTTTACGAACCAGGGCAAGGCCACGGTCTGGATTCCGCGCGAACTGGCGGCGGAGAAGGAATTGACGGGGCCGCGCTTCGACGTGCGCGACGCCGGCGGGCGGCCGGTTGCCTATACGGGCAAAATGGTCAAGCGCGCCGCGCTCACCAGCGCGGACTACCAGCCGCTCGAGCCCGGCAAGATGCTGATGAATACGATCGACATCACCCACACCTACGCCTTCGCCAAAGGCCGCCACAACTACAACATCGGCTACACCGGGCCGGTGCTGGCTGACATCAAGCAACTCGACAAGCCGGTGGAGTTTGAAGCCAGGCCGGTCTCGTTCATTTCCAACCTCAAATAAAAAACCGGGCCGGCAGGATCAACCCTGCCGGCCCGGTTTTTTGGCGCGAGCTTAGTTCAATGCCGGCGTGTTCTCGCCGAAATACTCGTGCGAGTCGGCATTGTCGATCGCCGCGTCGGGATCGCTGAGCGCCAGGCTGGCGGCGCCGCTCTGGCCATACACGTGGTCGTCGGTGCCGGCCGTGACGTTGAAGTGGCTCATTTCATGCACCAGGGTGCCGCCCTTCGAATCGGTGCCCGTCATCGGCGCCGTCCAGAAGGCCTTGCAGACGTAGATGCGGTAGGGCTGGGTCGGGTACACGTAGGCGTAGTAGCTCTGCTTGCAGCTGCAGTCGACCACGACCGGCTTGGTGTCGAACGCATCCTTGATCGCCGTGAAGTGGGACTTGACCGTGCTCTGGCGGGTCGCCGTGACGGCGCCGAACCACTTGGTGTAGCGCGGACCCATCGTGGCATTTGCCATGTAGCTGACGCCGCTGCCGGACATCGTCTTCGCGGCCGAGATCGCCGAGGAGATCGTGCTCTGCTGCGAGGCCGTGCACGACGCGTAACTCAGGCCGGCCGGCCCGGTCGTGGTGCCGCCGCCCTGCTTGAGCGCCTGCATGATCGAGGAGTCCGAACCGCGCGGCAGGCGGCCTTCGATGTAGAACGAGGCGGCGTCCGATTGCAGCTCGCCCATATCGTGGGCGTTGGCCGCGGCGGCGCTGGCGCGGCCATTGGTCGCCAGGAACAGGTCGGGCGAGGCCGTGCGGTAGCGGATCGCATAGTCGCCGCTGACGCTCATGTCGTACAGCGACGACAACTCCACCTTCACCGTGTGCGAGGCCCCCGGTTTCAGGACGTAGTAATCAGCTTGGGTCGGTTTGCCGCGCTTGATCATGGCGCCGGTGTAGGCGACCCTGGCGCCGTCGCGCGTGATGTCGAACAGCGGCGCGGACAGCCCCTCGAAGGGCGTGCGGGCCTTGAGCACGTACTGCGGGGTGGACGAGGTGTTGGTCAGGGTCACGTTGACATAGACATCGTCGCTCGGGCCATGCACGGCCTTCTCGGGGGCGACCGTCACTTTCACCCCGTTCGACCCTGCCTGCGCGCCGACGGCGACGCCGAGTGCTGCGATACCGACTACCGACTTCCAGATGCTGTTCCTGCTCATGTGTACTCTCCGTATGGTTTGTCGTGGCCCTATTGGCCCTTCTTGTGACAAGTCCTCGTCCAAAAACTTGACTTCAATCTAACGAAAACTCAGCCCCATACTGCTGAATTCACGCACCGAGAGCAATGCAAATTGGATGTTTGTGGCATTGGTGAGCAAAAAAGTCACAATGATGTAATTTCTTTACGTTGTGCTGGATTTCTTTTATCAAGCGTGCTAACGCGTATAGACAACCCGCCCTTCATTCAGCGGCGGCGAATTTTCTCCGAAGTATTCATGCGAATCGGCGTTGTTGATCGCACGTTCCGGCGCCGTGCGCGCCATCTCGGCCGCGCCTTGCTGGCCGTACACATGGTCGTCGGTACCGGCCACGACATCGAAGTGGCTCATCTCGTGCAGCAGGGTGCCGCCCTTCGAATCCGTACCGGTCAGGGGCGCGGTCCAGAAGGCGTTGCAGACATAGATCGTGTAGGGCTGCGCCGGATAAACGTAGGCAAAATAATCCTCGTCGCAGCCGCAATCGACTTTGACCGGCTTCGTTTCGAAGGCGTCCTTGATGGCCGTGAAATGCTGGTTGACGGTCGCCTGGCGCGCCGCGTCGAGGGCGCCGAACCAGTTGGTGTAGCGCTGGGCCTGTTCCTTGCCGCTCGTCAGGTAGCCCAGGCCGTTGGCCGCCATCGCGCCGCCGGCCGCGAGGGCGCCGGCGATCGTGTCCTGCTGGGGGTTCGAGCAATTCGCGTAGCCCAGGCTGCCGCCTTCCGTCGCGGCCAGCGCGGGCAGGCTGGTGCCGCGCGGCAAGCGGCCCTCGATGAAGAAGACGGCCGTGTTGGAGACGAGGCCGCCGCTTGCCAGGATCGACACCGGTCCCGCGCCGCGGTAGCGCACGGCGTAGGCGCCGGTCGCGGCCATGTCGTAGGCGCGCGATAATTCGACCTGCGCGCTACGGGTTTCTCCGGGCGCCAGAAGCAGCATATCGGCGTCGGTCGGCGGCGCGCGTTTCACTTCGCGCCCGAGGTAGCGCACCGGCTGGCCGTCGCGCGTGATCTCGAACAGCGCGCCCTCGACCGGGCCGAAGGGCGTGCGGCCTTTCGCGATGCGTTCCGGCGCGGCGCCGGTATTGGCGAGCGTCACCGTGACGACGACCTCGTCGCGCTTGCCGAGCGAGGCTTGTTCGGGCGTGATGGTGACCACGATGGCGGCGTGGGCGGGCAGGGCGGCGAGCAGCAGGGTGGCAAGGGCAATGCGGTGCATGGTTTCCTCCGTCGGGTAATGACAATCAGGAATACTGTCCGCTTGTGAAGACGGTGGCGCTTGCGCTGAAGCAAGCTCTTGTAGGGTGGGCGCCCCCGCGCCCACGCGGTTACGTACGTCACCGTCAGTCCGTTGCAGGGATGCACCGCTCGCAAAGCATCCGTCAGTCGTTAGCGATTCGGTTGCGTGTGCGAGCGATCATTCGCAGCAGCGGGCCAAAAGGAGACGCCCGTACCGCGTGGGCGCGGGGCGCCCACCCTACAAAAGCGTTGCATCGACGGGCGTCGGCCACAGCCACATCAGGGCCACCGCGACCGCCACAAACAACAACGGCCGCATCAGCGGCCGTCATCGAAAGAGAAGGGTAGTACTCAACCAACCACGAAGCGCCGCGACGGCGCAGTGCCGAAGGTCTGCCCCTTGGCGCCGTACAGCGTCGATTCCGGCGCCGAGGTCGGCGTGCGCAAGGCAGTGAGCACGGTCTGGTTGTGCGCCATCTGGCGGTTGATCAGCATGCCGTTGACGCGGTTCAGTTCCTTGGCGTCGGCGGTCAGCGCCAGCAGTTGCGACCACGCAGCACGGGCAGCATCGTCGCCCTGCGCCGCCAGCCACGGTTCCATGCCCGCTTCCGCGGCGCTGAAACCGGCACCGCCGAGCGCGGCATGGCGCTCGCGCGACAGCTGCGCCAGCTCCTGCACCAGCACCACCTTGCGTGGCGTCAGCCCGGCCAACCCGTCCGCGTCCGCCGCCACCAGGAACTGCTGTTCCTGCTTCATCAATTCGACCAGCGCGGCAATGCGCTCGTGTTCTGCGGTGAGGGTGGCGTTCGGACGGGTCATGGATCGCTTATCGGTTGCGTGAGTGGAGCAGGTCGCGCACGGTATCGAGCAAACCGTCCGCGATCTTTTCGGAATTGACTGAGAACTGCCCATCGGCAATTGCCAACTTAATGCGTTCAACTTTCTTGGCGTCGAAGACCTGGGTCGAGCCCGAGGTGCCGCTGGCCGCTTGCGCCTGCGACGACAAACGGACGCTGTCGGTCTGCGCCGGGGTCGCCGTCGCCGCGGCCTTCTCGGCCTGCCTGGCGTTCGCCGCCGTGGTGTTCGTCAGCTGCTGGGCTTGCGCCCCTTTGAGGGTATCGTTAATTTTCACAGCATCATCCTTCTCTGTTCGGAGCAGGAACTCCGGGATCTGCAGTGTGTAACGGCTGTTTGCCGTCAAACTTTAGCGCGGATCGCGAATCAAAGAAGTTTTTTATTATCTGTCTCTCAAGCAACATTCGCCTGCCAGGCAGGGTTTTACAATGTCACCTCGACAATGCCGCCATTGCGCGCCGTACCGCTGATGATGGCCCCGCGCGGCGTGCGCACCTGCACCACCTGGCCCTCTGCGGCGTTGCCGATCGCCTTGCCTTCGCCCGAGACCGAAAAATTCGCGCCGTACGAGACGATGCGCACCGCCTGGTTCTGCTGCACCACCGGTTGCGATTTCAGCGAATCGAGCCGCAGCGGCGTTCCGGCCGGCAGCGACACCGTCGGCGTACGGCCGATCGCCTGCGCCATGTCGGTGATGATTCCGTTCGGCATGGCCGCGATATCGCCCTGCATGGTCGCCAGCTGGCTGGCGTCGATCGCCTGTCCCTGGGCCAGTGGCACGGCGGCCGTCACGTAATCGGCGACAACGCTCACCTGCGCCTGCAGGAACATCGACCACACGGGCGCCGTGCAGCGCACGCCCACCGTGGTCTTGCCCCAGGGGCGGGCGCCCGGCTGCTGGAAGGCTTCCGGCGCCGGGCAGGCGGCCAGCGACAAGCGCGGGTCGACCGCGCCGACTTTCACCGTCACCTTGCCCGGCAGGCCGGCGCTTTGCGCCTGTAAAAATCCTTCGGCCAGCTTGCGCAGCGCGGCGCCGTCCTGCCGCGCACCGGCGGCCTGGGCCAGCGCCAGCGGACCGGCCAGCAACAACACAGTCAACAGCTTCGAATTCTTGAACATGGGAGGCAAGCCTTTTCGTAATGGCTGCCATCTTAGGCGCGTTGATGCCTCAGCGAAACTTTGAATAGCCGGGTATTGGGGGTCCTGATCCTTCGATTGGGCTTTGTTGCTCAAACGTATGATTCACGCTGTCCCAACAAGAAATCAGCCCGGAGGCGGCATGATCGGCAAACTCGACAACTACTTACGCTTCAACGAATCCGCGCTCTCCCTGCGAGCCCAGCGCCAGGAACTGATCGCGTCCAACATCGCGAATGCCGACACGCCCAACTTCAAGGCGCGCGACATCGACTTCGCCAGCGCCATGCAGGGCGCGCTCGCCAAAGCGAACCCGGCCGCGGCGAATCCGCTGGCGGCAACGAACAAGGGCCACATCCAGCCCGGAGCCGACGGCAAGGCGTTGCCCGACGGCACTCCGGTACTGTACCGCGGCCTGGTGCAGGGCTCGGTCGACGGCAACACGGTCGACATGGACGTCGAGCGCAACCAGTTTGCCGACAATGCGGTGCGCTACGAAGCCGGCATCACGATGATCAACCAACAGATCCGCAGCATGATGGCTGCGATCCAGAACGGTCAATAATAATCATGTCCCTCTTTAACATCTTCAACGTCTCCGGCTCGGCCATGAGCGCCCAGGCCCAGCGCCTGAACACCGTCGCCAGCAACCTCGCCAACGTCGACAGCGCAACGTCTTCCACGGGCGAAGCCTACCGCGCCAAGCAGGTCGTCTTCGAGGCGGTGCCGATGGCCACCGGCGGCACCGGCGTCAAGGTGAAGGAAGTCGTCAACGACCCGTCGCCGCTGAAGCAGGTCTACGACCCGAAGCACCCGATGGCCGACGAGAAGGGCTATGTGTCGATGCCGAACGTGAACCCGGTCGACGAAATGGTGAACATGCTGTCGGCCTCGCGCTCTTACCAGAACAACGTCGAAACGATGAATGCGGCCAAGAGCATGCTGATGAAAACCCTGACCCTGGGTCAATAATCCACTGAGCACTGAACCATGACCACCGTTAATTCCGCCGCCTCCGGCACCTCGATCAACGACCTGATGTCGACCATGAACGCCAAGAAGGCGGGCGCGACCGACAGCGTGCAGGCCGACACCGACAAGTTCATGACCTTGCTGGTTACCCAGCTCAAGAACCAGGACCCGCTGAACCCGCTCGACAACGCCCAGGTGACGAGCCAGCTGGCCCAGTTGCAGACCGTGACCGGCGTAAATAAACTCAACGACACGCTGGAAAGCCTGAAGTCGAGCTACCAGTCGAGCGAGGCAATGCAGGCGACCAATCTGATCGGTCATAGCGTTCTTATCGAAGGCAATACCTTGAACCTGACCAGCGGCAAGTCGGTATTTGGCATCGATCTTGCCACCGCGGCCGACAACGTGCAGGTGATCGTCACCGATCCGCGCACCGGCAAGGACATCGCTACCATCGATCTCGGCGCGGCGGAGGCAGGCTCGACTGCGCTTGCCTGGGACGGCAGCTCGGACGCGGCCGATGCGGCAGTGGTCGCCGATGGCGGCTACACCTTCCGTGTCGTTGCTCAGCGCGGCGGCCAGCCGCTGACCGACGTCAAGGGCTTGTCCCTCGACAGCGTTGCCAGCGTCAGCACCAATTCCAGGGACGGGGTGAAGGTCAACCTCGCGGGAAAGGGCGCCATCATGCTGCCCGACATCAAACAAGTACTCTGAGCCGAGCCGCTCATTTTAATCCTATCTGGAGAACTAAATGTCTTTTCAACAAGGTCTGAGCGGCTTGAACGGCGCTGCCAAATCCCTCGATGTCATCGGTAACAACATCGCCAACGCCAGTACAGTGGGTTTCAAAGGTTCGACCGCCCAGTTCGCCGACGTGTACGCGAGCTCGCTCAACGGTGCTGGCGGCATGACCGCCGGTATCGGCACCAAGGTTGCAAATATCGCCCAGCAATTCAACCAGGGCAATATTGAATCGTCCAATAACTCACTTGACGTGGCAATCAACGGCCAGGGGTTTTTTCGTACCGTTTCCTCAGGCATGGTCCAGTACACCCGTAATGGCCAGTTCTCGCTCGACAAAGACGGTTTCATGACCAATGCCCAGGGCGCCAAGCTGACCGGCTATGGCATCGGCCTGAATGGCGGGGTGCTCGCCGGCGCGCCGCTCCCGCTGCAGGTCAGGACCAGCGATCTTAAGCCGGTCTCGACCACGAAGGTCGGCATCGAAATGAACCTCGATTCGCGTACAGCGCCGCCGACGCTGCTGACTTTCGACGCGAGTGATCCGAATACCTACAACAAGCAGTCACCGCTCGACGTGTACGATTCACTGGGCAACCCTCACGTGCTGTCGACGTTTTACCGCAAGAACGAGGCAGGCACGTGGGACGTGTTCGCCGCCAACGATGGCATTGAAGTCACCCAGCTTGAGGTGGCCCAGGCCTCGCTCGGCGATGCCGGCGCCAGTGCTGCGCGCGCGGCCTGGGATGCTGCCCGGAAGGCCGTTCCGCCGGACGCCGTGGCCGTGGCCTCGCGTCTGGATGAGTATGCCACGGCCGCCTCGGCGGTGGTGGCCGCCGCCGCCGCGTCCCCGGTGCACGGCGCCGACCTGGCGGCTCAGAACGCGATCATCAAGGCCGGCACCGACGCGGCGGCGATCGCGGGCTCTACCCCGGACCTGGTCGACAAGGCCATCACGGCCGCAGTCAAGGTGGCCGCCCAGCCGGTCGGCAAGCTGGTTTTCGATGCCAACGGCGCGCTGAACGCAAGCGAGAGCACCGGGGGCGGAAAGTTCGGCTTGTCCCTGCCGATCTATCCATCCACCGGCTCCGCACCGACGCAGACGATGGAGCTGGCCTTTACCGGCACCACCCAGTATGGCACCGCGACTAGCGACAAGCGCCTGACCCAGGACGGCTACACGGCCGGGCACCTGCAGCGCTTCTCGATCGGCGAAGACGGCATCATCATGGGGCAATACAGCAACGGCCAGAGCCAGCCACTCGGACAGGTGGTGCTGGCCAATTTCGCCAATGTCAACGGGCTCGAACCGCTGGGCAACAACGCTTGGGCTGAATCGACCGATTCGGGGCTCCCGCTGGTCGGTGCGCCGGATTCAGGCAGTTTCGGCGTGTTGCAATCGTCGGCAGTCGAGTCCTCGAATGTCGATCTGACGGCCGAGCTGGTCAACATGATCACCGCCCAGCGCGTGTACCAGGCAAATGCGCAGACCATCAAGACGCAGGATTCGGTGTTGCAGACCCTGGTAAGCCTGCGTTAATCGAGGCCATAAAGCCGCGCGGATGATTGTCCGGCGGTGGACGCGTGGCTCGAGAGCCCACGCTACGACAAGCGGTTCGCCGCAGGGTATGCCCACGCGTTCAACCAACGACGGCGATCCCGCACGAATAAGAAGGAGTATGAATGGATCGCCTCATCTATACCGTCGCCTCCGGCGCCAAACATGTCCTCGAGCAGCAGGCGACGACGTCGAACAACCTGGCGAACTTGAACACGACGGGTTTTCGCGCGCAGTTGGATACTTTCCGCGCCGTGCCGGTGCAAAGCGAGGGCCTGCCGACGCGCGCCTTCGTTGTCAACAATACGGTCGGGGCCGATTTTACGTCCGGCCCACTGCAAATGACCGGGCGTGATCTGGACGTAGCGATCAAAGGCCAGGGTTGGATCGCAGTGCAAAATGCCGACGGCAGCGAGGCCTATACCCGCAACGGCGCCCTCGAGATGAGCCCGAATGGCGTTTTGATGACCGCCAGCGGTGCCACCATCATCGGCGATGGGGGACCGATCACCATCCCGCCTGACACGAACATCATGGTCGGGGGGGACGGCACCATCTCCACGATTACGCGCGCCGAACGTCCCGCCACGCCGGTCATCCTGGGTCGTATCAAGCTGGTCAATCCGCCCGAGCGGGACCTGGTGCGTAGCGATGATGGCCTGTTCCGCCTGAAAGACGGCAGCTCGGCCCAGCTGGACCCGGCAGTGCGCGTTGTCGGCGGCGCGCTGGAAGGCAGCAACGTGAATGCGGTCGATGCCATGGTGTCAATGATCGGCTTGGCACGTTCTTTCGAAACACAAATGAGCTTAATGAAGAACGCCGAGAATAACGCCGCGAAAGCCAGTCAGATCCTTGCTTTGAATTAAGTGTTTCTCCAGCATAATTCTATTGTGCATGGCGGCCCCTGGGTTGCCATCCCGTGCCGCCAATAGGAGAAACCCATGATTCGTTCGCTGTATATCGCCAAGACCGGCCTCGAGGCGCAGCAAACCAACCTCGACGTCATCACCAACAACCTCGCCAACGTCAGCACAAACGGCTTCAAGCGTTCGCGTGCGGTGTTCGAGGACCTTCTGTACCAGACCCAGCGTCAGCCTGGCGCCCAATCTTCGCAGCAAACCAATTTGCCCTCTGGCATGCAGCTCGGCACGGGGGTGCGCGCCGTCTCGACCGAGCGCATCTTCACCCAAGGCAACCCTCAGGAAACGGGCAACTCAAAGGACGTGATGATCAACGGCACCGGTTTCTTTTCGGTGCTGCTGCCGGACGGCACTCAGGCCTATACGCGCGACGGCTCCTTCCAGAGCGATGCCAACGGCGCCCTGGTCACGTCCAGCGGCTATCCGCTTCAGCCGCCGATTACGGTGCCGGCAAATGCCGAAAGCATCACTGTTGGCCGTGACGGCACGGTGTCGGTGAAAACCGCCGGGTCGACCGGCACTACCCAGATCGGCAACTTGCAGCTGATGACCTTCGTGAATCCGGCCGGACTGGAATCGAAGGGCGAGAACCTGTACCTTGAAACGACCGCCTCTGGCAACGCGAACGCGAACACCCCCGGGACCAACGGCGCCGGCGTGCTGATGCAGGGCTATGTCGAAACCTCGAACGTCAACGTGGTCGAGGAAATGGTCAACATGATCCAGACCCAGCGTGCCTACGAGATCAACAGCAAGGCGATCACGACTTCCGACCAGATGCTGCAGAAACTGGCCCAGCTATGAAAGCGCTTCTTTTCTCGATCATCCTGGCTGCCTTGGCGGGCTGCGCCGTCACCCCGAGCACCATCGTGCAGGAAACGCGCAGCGCGCGCCCGGCGCTGGCCGAGCTGGCGCCGCCGACGGATGGCGCCATCTACAACGCCAAGGCCTACCGTCCGATGTTCGAAGACCGCCGCGCGCGCCAGATCGGCGACCTCCTGACGATCAACATCGTCGAAAAGACCTCGGCCAACAAGGCCGGCAACAGCTCGGGCAACAAGACGGGCAGCGCCAGCTTTGGCCTGCCGGGCCCGCTGCAATCGAAACTGGGCGCGAACGTCGCCACCGAGGGCGGCATCAAGTTCGCCGATGGCGACAACCAGAGCGCCAGTAATGCCTTTACCGGCACTATTGGCGTGACCGTCACCGAGGTGCTTTCGAACGGCAACCTGATCGTCGCCGGCGAGAAGCAGGTCGCGATGAACAAGGGCATCGAGTTCATCCGCTTCTCCGGCATGGTCAGCCCCGACACGATCCAGAACGGGAATATCGTGTCCTCGACCCTGGTGGCCGACGCCCGCGTCGAATACCGCACCAACAGCCGTATCGACCGCGCCGAAGCCAATTCGATGATGTCGCGCTTCTTCCTGTCCCTGCTGCCGTTCTGATCGGAGTGATCATGCGTTTCGCTTTCCCGCTGCTGGCGCTCTGCGCTGCCCTTGCCGCCGCCCCGGCCGCTCACGCCGAGCGCCTGAAAGACATGGCCAGCATCGCCGGCGTGCGCCAGAACCAGCTGTCGGGCTATGGCCTCGTGGTCGGCCTCGACGGTACCGGCGACCAGACCAGCCAGACCCCGTTCACGGTGCAGTCGATCATCGCCATGCTCCAGCAGAAGGGCGTCAATTTACCGCCGACCGGCCAGCTGCAGCTCAAAAACGTCGCCGCCGTGATGGTCACGACCTCGCTGCCGGCCTTCGCCCAGCCGGGCCAGACGATCGACATCACGGTCTCCTCGATCGGCAATGCGAAAAGCCTGCGCGGCGGCACGCTGCTCATGACGCCGCTGCATGGCGCCGACGGCCAGGTGTATGCCATGGCCCAGGGTAATGTGCTGGTGGGCGGCGTCGGCGCCTCTGCCGGCGGCGCGCAAGTGCAGGTCAACCACCTGTCGGTCGGCAAGATCTCGAGCGGCGCCACCGTCGAAAAGGCGGTCGCCTCGAACCTCGGCGAAAACAACCAGATCCGCCTCGAGCTGAACCAGACCGATTTCGCCACCGCGAGCCGCGTCGTCACCGCCTTGAACGACCAGTTCGGCACCGGTACCGCCACGGCATTGGACGGGCGCGTGATCCGCGTGCGCACCCCGGCCTCGTCGGATGCGCGCGTGAGTTTCATCGGCCTGATGGAAAACATCGACGTCAAGCCCGCGGCCGCGGCCGCGAAAGTGATCCTGAACGCACGCACCGGCTCGGTGGTGATGAACCAGGCCGTTACGCTCGACACTTGCGCCATTTCGCACGGCAACCTGTCGGTGACGATCGGCGCCGACACCCAGGTCAGCCAGCCGGCGCCGGGTTCGCGCGGGCGGACGGCCGTGATCACGACGCCGAGCGTGGAAATCAAGAAGGATCCGGGCAAGGTCGTGCTGGTCAAGGGCGGCGCCTCGCTGGCCGAAGTCGTGAAAGCGATGAATTCGATCGGCGCCACGCCGCAAGACTTGCTGGCTATCCTGCAGGCCTTGAAGGCTGCCGGTTCGCTGCGCGCAGAACTCGAAATCATTTAAGGCCGCTGTGATGACTCCTTCGAAAACCGACGTCTCCGGCAGCTTCGCGCTCGACACCCAGGGCCTTGGCAACCTGAAGCGTTCGGCCAAGGCCGGCGCGCCCGATGCGACGCGCGGTGCGGCCCAGCAGTTCGAGGCGCTGTTCATCAACCAGATGATGAAGAGCATGCGCGACGCCACGCCGCAGGACGGGCTGACGGACAGCCAGCAAACGAAGATGTTCACGTCGATGCTCGACCAGCAGCTGAGCCAGAACATGTCCAGGCGCGGCATGGGCCTGGCCGACGTGCTGGTGCGCCAGCTCTCGAGCCAGACCGACGCCAGGGCGCTGGCCATCGGCGGCGCCGAGGGCGCGGCTGCAACCAGGGCCGGGGCAAGCATGCTCGACATCCCGATGCTGCCGAACAAGGCGGGCGCGCTGAAAAGCATCGACGCCGCGGTCCAGACGAATGGCGTCAGCGCGAGCGGCCGCACCCAGGCGCCGCACGTGCGCGCCTTCCAGGAAAAGCTCGGCGCGCATGCGGCCGAAGCGGAAGCAGCCACCGGCGTGCCTGCCAAATTCATGCTTGGCCAGGCCGCGCTGGAGACGGGCTGGGGCAAGCGCATGATTCGCAATGCCGACGGCAGCAATGCTAACAACCTGTTCGGCATCAAGGCCGGCCCGGGCTGGAAGGGCAAGGTCGCGACCGCCGTGACGACCGAATACGTGAACGGCCACGCGCGCCAGCGGGTCGAAAAATTCCGTGCCTACGACACGCCTGCCGATTCGTTCAAGGATTACGCGCGCATGCTGGCGAACAATCCGCGCTACGACAAGGTACTCGGCCACGGCGGCGACGCCGCGACCTTTGCTCACGGACTGCAGCGCGCTGGCTATGCGACCGATCCGAACTACGGGAACAAGCTGACCAGGATCATCAAGGATTCATTGGCATGAACATACGGCGGGGCGTTCAAGTTTGGGCGCGGCCTGCCGTAGAAGAAAACAGCACATAGAGAAAACGACATGTCCGGAAATCTCCTTAGTATCGGCAAGAGTGGTTTGTACGCAGCCCAGGCTGCGCTCACGACTGCCGGCCACAACATCACTAACGCGAATGTTGATGGCTATAGTCGTCAGGGCGTCGTGCAGGCCACGTCGACGACGACGGAAACGGGCTATGGTTTTGTCGGCACGGGCACCAAGATTGCCGAGATCAAGCGCTACAGCGATGACTTCCTGAACAACCAGGTGCGCAGCGCCACCACGTCGAAGGCTTCGCTCGACACCTATTACGCCCAAGTCAGCCAGATCGACAATTTGCTGGCAGACACCACCTCGGGCTTGTCGCCGGCGATTCAAACGTTTTTCTCGGCGGTGCAGAACGTGAGCGGCAGCGGCGCCTCGACCCCTTCACGCCAGGCCTTGCTGTCGGCCGCCGAAACGCTTGCCGGCAGTTTCCAGCAGGTCGACGCGCGTCTCGAGGAAATCGATGCCGGCGTGAACAGCCAGATCGAGAGCAATGTCAAGCTGATCAACGCTTACGCCACGCAGATCGCCGATCTCAACGACCGGATCGGGGGCCTGGGTTCGGTCCGGAACCGTCAGCCCAACGACTTGCTCGACCAGCGCGACCAGCTTGTCATGGAGCTGAACAAGCATGTCAAGGCCTCGGTCACGGCCGGCAGCAATAACGCGCTGAACATCTCGATCGGCAATGGCCAGCCTTTGGTTGTGGGCAGCCAGCCCTTCCAGCTGGCGGCGATGCGCTCGCCGACCGACCTGTCGCGCATCAACGTCGGCTATCTCACCGGGGGCAAGGAGATCGCGCTGCCGGAAAGCGCGCTTACCGGCGGCGAACTGGGGGGGCTGCTGGAGTTTCGCGGCAATATGCTAGACCGGGTGCAGAACGGAATCGGTCGCCTGGCCCTGGGCCTGGCCACGACCTTCAACGAACAGCACAAGCTCGGTATCGATAGCAGCGGCGCGCAAGGCGGGGACTTCTTCACGGCGGCGCCGGTGTCGGTGTCGCCCGCAGTTGGCAATTCCGCCGGCAGCGCAGTGGTCAGCGCCGAGATCACCGATCTGGCCAAGCTCGGCGACAGCGATTTCCGCATTGAGTCGGATGGTGGCGATTTCTACCTGACCCGCTTGCGCGACAACTTCCGGGAACAGATCCCGACTTCGCCCGACGGCGTTACCAGTATCGAAAAGGATGGAGTCCGGTTCACCGTTGCCGGGAGCGCCGCATCCGGCGACAATTACCTGGTGCGGCCCACTGCCAACGCCGCCGCCCATTTCAAACTGGCGCTGTCGGACGTGAACGAGGTCGCCGCCGCGATGCCCATTGCCACTGCGGCGCTGACCACCAACAGGGGGAGCGCAAAGATCAGCAGCGGCAGCATCAGCCAGGATTTTTTCGCCGCCGGGCCAGCGCTGCCGGTCGAGCTGAACTATGACAAGGAGACCGGTACCCTGTCGGGCTTCCCGCCGGATGCAATGCTGACTGTTACGCCCGAGAACCCCGGCACGCCGTATACCGGCACCGGCGGCAGCGTGCCGTTCACGCCCGGCGCCACTTACAGCTTCGAGGGCGTGAGCGTGACCATCTCAGGCACGCCGGACGACGGCGACGCCTTCAGTATCGTGAACAACAAGAATGGCAACGTCGATACCCGTAACATGGCGGCAATGGCGGCTTTGCAGACCACAGGCTTGTTCGACAACGGTACCGCCACCTTCCAGTCCGCATTCGCCCAAACCGTCAGCGCGGTGGGTAACAAGACGCGGGAAGTACAGGTCGGCGCCAGCGCCGGCGAGGCCTTGCTCAAGGAAGTGCAGGGAACAGCACAAAACGTGTCTGGCGTGAACCTGGACGAGGAGGCGGCCAACCTGATGAAATACCAGCAGGCCTACCAGGCAGCCGGCAAGGTCATGCAGGTCGCGACCAGCATCTTCGACACCCTGCTGTCGATCGGACGTTGATCAGAATAAAGAGTGGAGTCCACCATGCGCATCAGCACCAGAACCATGTATGAAAACGCGACCAGTCAGTTCAACACGCTGCAGTCGCAGATGGCCAAGACCCAAAACCAGCTGGCTGCGAACAAGCGTATCCTGACCGCGGCCGACGACCCGATCGCAGCCGCCCGCGCGCTCGAGGTGACGCAATCGCAATCGCTCAATACCCAGTACGCCACCAACCGCGATAACGCGACGAGTTCGTTGGCAATGGTGGAACAGGCGCTCAGCGACGGCGGCAACCTGGTCATGGACGTGCAGTCGCTGCTGGTCCAGGCAGGCAATGGCTCGCTGGCGAAAAGCGACCGCGACAAGATCGCCACCGAAATCGAAGCGCGCATGCAGGATTTGCTGGGAGTGGCGAACAGCACCGATGGGAACGGCAGCTACCTGTTCTCCGGTTACAGCGGCAGCACGAAACCTTTCGTCCAGAGTGAAGGTGGTACGAGTTACGTGGGCGACCAGGGGCAGCGCATGCTGCAGGTGGGCGCCTCGCGCAATATGTCGATCAGCGAGCCGGGCAGCGCGATCTTCATCGCCGCCCGCACCGGGAATGGTAGTTACCAGACAGTCATGTCGGACGCGAATCAGGGGCAGGCAGTCGCCAGCATCGGTGCGGTGACCGATCCGGGCGCGCTCGACGGGCACGAGTACACGTTGTCTTTCAGTGTGGCACCGTCGGGCGCAGCGACCTATACCGTGACCGATAAGACCGCCGATCCGGCCGTCGAGGTGAGCACTGGCGAGACCTACGTCCCTGGCCAGCAGATCAGCGTTGGCGGTGTGTCGTTCGAGATCAAGGGTGCGCCGGCCGATGGCGACAGTCTCGAGATCTCGCCGAGCAGGAAGGAATCGGTGTTCGCGACCATGTCAAACCTGGTCGACGCACTGCGCAATTCGAGTGACGATCCGGCAGGCCGCGCTGCGCTGACGAACAAGCTGACCGCAGCAAGCGGCAATCTGAAGTCTTCGCTCGACAATATCCTGACAGTGCGCGCTTCCGTTGGCTCGCGCATGAAGGAGCTCGACTACCTCGAAAACACCGGCATGGACCTGGGCCTCCAGTACTCGGCGACGCTATCGAAGCTGCAGGACCTCGATGTGGCCAAGGCTATTTCCGAGTACAGCACGCAGCAGATGACGCTCGACGCTGCCCAGAAATCCTTCAAGATCCTGTCGGGGCTGTCGTTGTTTAATTACATGAGCTAAGACGCGCAGCCGGCACTGCTCGGATTGAGGGCGTCCGATCCACAGGCTTCGTCGTCGACCTCGCCCAGGTTGATGACACTGGCGTTGGCGGATGGCGCGTGGGCGGCGGGTTAACCGCAGGCTGAAATTCTGCGGATTAATCCTGTAGCCGATCGTCCTTGCAGAGCATTTCTTGCAATTTTTCCTGCGGCAGCGCCGGGCTGAAATAATAGCCCTGCATCTGGTCGCAATCGTGCTCGCGCAGGAAGGTCAGCTGTTCCAGCGTTTCGACGCCTTCGGCGATCACCTTCAGCTTCAGGTTGTGCCCCAGCGCGATGATCGCGCGCGTGATCACGGCATGGCCGTCGTGGGTCACTTCGCCGAGGAAAGAGCGGTCGATCTTGATGAAGTCGACCGGGAATTTCTGCAGGTGGGACAGGCTCGAGTAGCCGGTGCCGAAGTCGTCGATCGACAGGCGCACGCCCAGCGCTTTCAGTTCGGCCAGCGCCTCCGTTGCTTCGTCGGGCCGGTCCATCAGCTGGCTTTCGGTCACTTCCAGCTCGAGGTTGCGCGGCTCGACGCCGTGGCGCTTGAGCGTGCGCGCGAGCCCTGCCGCGAACTGGCGCTGGCGCAGCTGGCGTGCCGACAGGTTCACGGAGATGACGAAGTCGTGGATACCGAGCTTATCGAGCGCTTTCAGCGCGCCGCAGGCCTCGTTCAGGACCCATTCGCCCAGCGGCACGATGAGACCGGTTTCCTCGGCCACCGGGATGAATTTGTCCGGCGGCACCATGCCGTTTTCCGGATGGTTCCAGCGCACCAGCGCTTCCGCGCCGACGACTTTACCCGTCCGCAGGTCCACCTTCGGCTGGTAGCCCAGCACCATTTCCTGGTTGCCGATGGCCCGCGACAGGCTCGCTTCCAGCATCAGGTGCTGGTGCACGACCTGGTTCAGTTCGTTCGAATAGAACTGGCAGTTGTTCTTGCCCAGCGCCTTGGCGTGGTACATCGCCGCGTCGGCCGCGCGCATCACGCGGTCGACCGTGTCGCCATCGTGCGGGAAGCGGCTCACGCCGATGCTGGTGCCGGGCAGGATGTCGCGCCCGGCGACATTGATCGGGACGTTGACGCGCTGGCGGACGCGTTCGATGAGGTCGGCCAGCTGTTCGTGGCCGGGCTGGTTATTAATGACCAGCACGAATTCGTCGCCGCCGACGCGTGCCACCGTGTCGTTGTCGCGCACGCTCTCCTTGAGGCGGTTCGCGATTTCGCGCAGCACGGCGTCGCCGGCATCGTGGCCGAAGTTGTCGTTGATGTGCTTGAAATTGTCGAGGTCGAGAAAGGCCAGCGCCCCCAGCACCTTGTTGCGCACGGCGAAGTCGATCGAGAATTTCAGCTCGTCCTGCAGCAGGGTGCGGTTCGCCAGGCCCGTCAGCGGGTCGTGGTGGGCCAGGTGGTGCAGGCGGCGTTCGTAATGGCGGGCCTCGGTGATGTCGCTGATCACCGCGACGAAATGGGTGACTTCGCTATCGGCATTGCTCACCGGATCGATGCGCAGGTCGATCCAGAAGACGTCGCCATTCTTGCGCGCATTGCGCAGGATGACCTGCACGCTTTCCTTGTTCTTCAGGGCCTGATCGATGCGCCTGTGTTCGTGCAGGTCGCAGCCTTCAACGCGCATGAAGCGCGGATCGCGGCCCTTGATTTCGGCGAGCGTATAGCCGGTCATCTGTTCGAAGGCGGGATTGACGTACTCGATCACGTTCCTGCCACCCTCGCAGCAGGTGATGATGATGGCGTTGACGCTCGAATAAATGGCGCGGTCGCGCACACGCAACCCGTGCTCGGTCTGCTTGCGCGCGCTGATGTCGAGGCCGGTGCCGAAGATCACGGGCAGCTCGCCCAGGCTGGTGCGGGCGCAATGAAACAGCAGGCTGGTGCGCTTGCCGTGCCTGCCGACCAGCTCGGCCTCATGCGAAGAGTGGCCGTGCTCGAAGGCGTCGAGGATCTTCTTGACGATGTGCGCGCGATCCTTTTCGTCGAAGAACAGGCTGACGTTACTGGTAGGCAGTTCTTCGCTCGACATTTCGAGCGCGTCTTCGAGCAGGCGGTTCCACAGCAGCAGGTGGCCGCTCTGGTCGATCACGTAAAAGACGCAGGGCAGGCCTTCGATGATGTCGCCGACCGGCAAGTCCTGGATCAACGCATAGCGCGCCAGGATCGGTCCGGCGCGCGGGATCACGATCACGCTGAAGGTGCCGGGCTGCTCCGGGTCGAGCGACTGCGGCGCGACCGTTACCCGCACCGGCAGGCGGCGCCCGTCGGCGCAGCGCAGGAACCCGGTGGAATCGATCTCGGTGCGGCCGGCGATGGTGGGCACCGGTCCGGACACGGCGTCGAACTCGACGATTTCGTCGAGCGTCTGCCGGCGGATGTCGGCCGCGGTATAGCCGGCCAGCTTTTCGCAGGCCTTGTTCCAGCTGGCGATGACGCCGTCGGCATCGACGACGAAGACGGCGAGTGGTAACGGTGAAAGATTCAACGCGTTCTCCGGCACTGGCATGCACCGGCTCGGGCCGGTTAATCACGCAACATGCATGGTTCATGATAGTCCAGTGTGCGTTCGTGGGCGAGCAATATTCACTCGGGGATCCGGAACGGGAAAACGTGCTTTTTGCCGAACTCAGGGGGCGGCAGGCGCTGCCGGAACGCCCGGCGCCCCTTGCGGCGCCAGCGCAGGGGGAACCCGTTGCGCGGCGGCGCGCGGTATCCGGCGCCCGGCTTCGATGCCCTCGTTGAACAAATTCTGGATCGGCGTGTTCAGATAGGGCAGGACCACGCTCAGGGTCAGCATGCCGACCCCGAGCGTGATCGGAAAGGCGATGCTGAAGATGTTCAACTGGGGCGCGGCGCGCGTCAGGATGCCGAGCGCGACGTTCGTGATGAGCAGGGTGGCAATGATCGGCAGCGAAATCTGCAGGCCGGCCGAGAAGATGCGGCTGCCGAGGCGCGCCAGTTCCAATGGTGCCGCCAATGACAAGGGCGAGGCCGAGATCGGCAGGCTGACGAAACTTTCCGACAGCGCCGCCAGCAGCACCAGGTGCGCGTTCACGGCAAGAAAAGCCATGGTCGCGACCATCGACAGGAACTGGCTGATCGCCGCCGAGCGGCCTTGCGTGGTGGGATCGAAAAAGGAGGCGAAGCCGAAGCCCATCGTCGAGCTGGCCAGTTCGCCCGCGTATTCGACGGCGGCAAACACGAGGCGCATCGAAAAGCCCATCGCGGCGCCGACCAGCATTTCCTGCACCAGGATCAAGAGGCCCGCATACGACATCGGGTCGACCGCGGGCACGGCAGGGATGGTGGGGGCGATGATCAGGGCCAGCAGCACGCCGAGGATGAGCTTGACCTGGTTCGGCACGCTGGCGTGGCCGAACAGCGGGGCCGAGGCGATCAGGCCGAGGATGCGCGTGAGCGGCCACAGCAGGCCCGCGATCCAGGCGTTGATCTCGAGCGAGGTCAGGGTCAGCATCGAACGGTGAATGGTAACTTCGGCCGGCTTCAGCCGACCATGTTCGGGATGCCGGTGAACACTTGCCGCATGTAGTCGAGCATCACGGACAGCATCCAGGGGCCGGCAATGATGAGGGCCACGAAGACGCCGACCAGTTTCGGGATGAAGGAGAGGGTCGCTTCATTGATCTGGGTGGCGGCCTGGAAAATACTCACGATCAAGCCAATGATCAGGGCGACCAGCAGCAGCGGCGCCGACACCATCAGCGTGATTTCCATGGCCGTGCGGCCCATCGTCATAACGGTTTCCGGGGTCATCGCGCTCTCCCTAATTGAAACTCTGGGACAGCGAGCCCAGCAGCAGTTGCCAGCCGTCGACCAGCACGAACAGCATCATCTTGAACGGCAGCGAAATCACGGCCGGCGACATCATCATCATGCCCATCGACATCAGCACCGAGGCCACCACCATGTCGATGATCAGGAAGGGTATGAAGATCGCGAAGCCGATCTGGAAGGCGGTCTTCAGTTCGCTGGTGACGAAGGCGGGGATCAGCACGCGCAGCGGAATGTCTTCCGGACCCTGCAGGGCGGGTGTGCGCGAGATCTTGACGAACATGGCGAGGTCCGACTGGCGCGTCTGCTTGACCATGAAGTCCTTCAGGGGCTGGGCGCCGCGGCTCATCGCTTCCGTCATCTGGATCTGGTTTTCCTGCAGGGGCAGGTAGGCTTGGGTATAGATCTTGTCGAAGGTCGGACCCATGACGAACAGAGTCAAAAACAGCGCGAGGCCGACCATCACCTGGTTCGGCGGCGCGGTCTGGGTGCCGATCGCCTGGCGCAGCAGCGAGAGCACGATGATGATGCGGGTAAAGCTGGTCATCATCAGCAGGGCGGCCGGCAGGAAGGTAAACGCCGTCATCAGCAGCAGCGTCTGCACCGGCAGGGTGTAGGTGGTGCCGCCGCCCGGACCCGGGGCGGTCGTGAAGGCCGGTACGCCGGGCGCCGCCAGCACGGCCAGCGGCAGCAGCGCCAGGCCTGCCGCCAGCAGGAATTTCTTCGTGTTTCGCATTGCCCGCATTACCTCTTGCCTTTTACTTTATTTCGCATTGCGCTTGTCGATCGTCTGTTTCAGCCAGTCGGAAAAATTCGATGCCGACGGCGTGTGGGCGGCGAGCGCGGCGCTGGCCGTCGCGTCGCCCTTCGGCATCGTCGCCAGCGCATTCACGCGGCCCGGCGAGGCGCCGACGACGATCCACTGGTCGCCCACTTCGACGACCATGATCCGTTCGCGTCCGCCGATATTCAGCGCGCCGACCATGCGCAGGTTGGCCGAGTTGCCGGCCACGCGCGGGCCATAGCGCTTGGCGGCCCAGGCGAGGCCGGCGAGCAGGGCCAGCACCAGCACGAGGGCCAGGATGGTCTGGAGCAGGGAGCCGGTCGAGGGGCCGGGGGCTTGCGGGATGGTGACCGGGTTGCTCGGAATCGCGCCTGGGGCGCCGGGCATGGTGGCCACGCCGGGTGTCGGCGTCGGCGTGGTGGCGGCGACGGTCGGTACTTCGCCGACCGTGGTGGCGCGTTCCTGGACCGGGGTGTTGGCAGTGGCCGCCGGCGATGCGGCCGGCGTCGCTGTTTGCGTACTCGGGGCGGGGGCCGGGGCTGGCGCCGCCGTGCCGCTGTCCTGTCGCCCCTGCGCCATGCTGCTGCCGTCCTGCTGGCGCGCGGCCGTGGCGGACGGCGCCGGTGCTGCCGGCTGGGCCGCTGCGGGCGCGGCCTGGGAAGTGCTACTGGTCGATGCCGGCTGGGCCGCGCAGGGGGCCAGCGGCAGCAGGAGTATCGGTGCGAAAAGCGCCGATGCGAGCAGCGCGCCGGCGGCGCTCTTGCGCAGGCTTGCGGTCAGCCGGACAGGGTCGTTGCCCCTGGCGGCTGCCTCGTACAAGGTTGCGGGAGGGCAGGCGGGTGCGCGCGTCGACATCATTTATTCAATTTTCTGATCCGTTCCGAAGGCGTGATGATATCAGTCAGGCGGATACCGAACTTGTCGTTGACGACCACCACCTCGCCCTGGGCGATCAGGCAGCCGTTCACCAGCACGTCCATCGGCTCGCCGGCCAGGCCGTCGAGCTCGACGACCGAGCCCTGCGCCAGCTGCAGCAGGTTCTTGATCGCGATTTTCGTGCGGCCCAGTTCCACGGTCAATTGCACCGGGATGTCGAGGATGAAGTCGATGTCGTTCGGGGTGTCCGGACGCACGTTCTTGGTGCCGAAATCCTGGAACACGGCGGCGCTGGCGGTTTGCTGCTTTTGCAGCGCGGCGGCTTCGGCGGCGGCTTGCTCGGCAATCGCGGCGCCCCAGTCGTCGTCCATAATTTGGTCGTCTTGGGTATCGGACATGGTGTTTCTCCTGAATTACTTGAAGCTGTCGCTATTGGCCAGCAATTTCTCGACCTTCAGCGCGTACTGGCCGTTGAAGACGCCGTATGAACATTCCATCACCGGCACACCGTCCACCGTCGCCTGGATTGCTTCCGGGACCGTGATTGGAATCACGTCGCCGATTTTCATGTTGAGGATTTCGTCGAAGTTCGCCCGCCCGTGGCCGAGCTCGGCTACCAGCTCGACTTCGGCCACCTGGATCTGCTGCGTCATCAGGCGGATCCAGCGTTTATCCACTTCGAGCGCCTCGCCCTGGATGCTCGAGGTGAGCGCATCGCGGATCGGCTCGATCATCGAATACGGCATGCAGAAGTGGATCTGGCCCGACACCGGACCGAGCTCGATCGTGAACGTGGACGATACCACGACTTCGTTGGGCGTCGCGATGTTGGCGAATTGCGTGTTCATCTCGGAACGGATGTACTCGAACTCGATCGGGTAGACCGGTTCCCACGACTTGCCATAAGCTTCGAACACGATGTCGAGGATGCGCAGGATGATGCGCTGCTCGGTCTGGGTGAAGTCGCGGCCCTCGACGCGGGTATGGAATCGTCCGTCGCCGCCGAACAGGTTATCCACCAGCAGGAACACCAGGCCCGGATCTAACACCATCAGCGCAGTGCCGCGCAGCGGCTTCATGTGGATCAGGTTCAGGTTGGTCGGGACCACCAGGTTGCGGATGAATTCACTGTACTTCGAGACCCGTACCGAACCAACCGAGACCTCGGCGCTGCGGCGCAGGAAATTGAACAGGCCGATGCGCAGCAAGCGCGCAAAGCGCTCGTTGATGATCTCGAGCGTCGGCATACGGCCGCGCACGATCCGCTCCTGGGTCGCCAGGTTGTAGGTGCGTACGCCCGAGGTGTCTTCAGGCGCGGAAATCTCGTCCTTGTCGCCATTGACCCCCTTGAGGAGTGCATCGACTTCTTCCTGTGAGAGAAAATTATCCGCCATATTGTTTTTGTTACTGAATGATAAACGCGGTGAACAACACGTCTGATATGTCCTGGTCGTCGCCGCCCTCGTCGAACGGCGCCTGGACGACGGCCTTGATCTCGGCCGCGAGCTGCTGCTTGCCGGCCACCGTGTTGATTTCCGAGGCCTTCTTGCCCGACAGCAGGAGCAGCACGCGGCTGCGCACCTTGGCCATGTTGTCCTTGATGAGCGCGACCTGCTCCGGGCCGTCGACCTGCAGCGTAAATTGTATCTGCAGATATTGGTCGCCGTTCTCGGGCTGCAGGTTCACCGTGAAGGGTTCGACGGGCACGTATTCGGCTTTTACATGCTCCTTGTCCTTCTTTTTCTTCTTCGCCGGCGCGTCTTCGGCGTGGGCCGCCCCGGCATCACCGCTGCCGTGCAGGAAGAACCAGCCGGCGCTGCCGCCGAGCACGAGCACGCCCGCGATCGCCATGATCATGAGCTTTTTCTTCGATCCTGCCGCCGGTGCCGCCTCTGCCTTCGGGTCAGCCTTCATTTTCGGATTCGCTTTCAAGTTGCCTCGGGTGCCTGATGTGGGGTTGCGTGATTATGTCATTATCGAGAAAAAGTGCGCAGCGGCAAGCTTTGAAAAGAGGGGGGAAGGTACATCACATCAAGGTTTCTTCCATCTTGTACCCTGGGCTCGTAGCCTGGGCTCTTGAGCCCAGAGTGCTGCGTTTGACCATATCGCGGCTCCACAGGTCCCCACAAAAAACGGCCGCACAATGGTGGCCGTAAACGAAACCTGTTGCCGCGTTACGCGAACGTATCCACCGCTCCCGCGCCGCCAATCACGCGCGTACGCTGGCGCGGCGCAACCTCGGCCACGCCGCTGTCGCCACCGCCGCCATGACCGCCCCGTCCATTGCCCGAGCCGCCCGAACCCTGACCATCCTGCCCCTGGCGCCCCTCGGCGCCGGCGTTGACGAACGCATCCCCCAGGGCGATCCCGCTCTCGCTCATCATTTCACGCAGGCGCGGCAAGGCATTTTCCAGGGCCTGGCGCACTTCCAGCTGCTGCGAGGAGAAGGTCACGCTGGCGAGGTCGTTCGACACGTTCAGCACCACCTGCACGGGACCGAGGTCCGGCGGGTTCAGCTCGAGCGTGGCGCTCTGGTCGTCGCCGCCCACCATCCAGATCACTTTCTGGCCCACCTGGTCGTCCCAGGCCGAGGTGCCGACGCGCGCGCTGAGGCGATCCGTCGGCGCGCTGGCGATCGTCTGCGCGTTCTGCAGGGCAGTCGCCTGGGCGCTCAAGCTGTTCACGGCATCCATGCCCGGGGCGGCTTCCTGCATGCTGGCCTGCGCCGCGCTGTCGCGCAGTTTGGCGGCGAAGTCGGCGCCTTCCAGCGGCAGCTTGCCCGCCTCGCCGGCCTTGGTCAGGTCCAGGGCACGCAGGTCGATGCCTGGCTCGGCCTTGCCCTGCGGCGCACCGGTCGCCGCAGCGAGGGCGGCGTCGCCCTCAAGCTTGACAAGCAGCTTGTGGTCGTCGCCCAGCCTGGCTTTCACGCCGGACAACAGTGCGTCCGCCTGGGCGGGAACCGGCGCCGGGGCGGCCGCAGCCTGCTGAGCCTGGTTGAAACTGGCGACCAGGGCCAGCATGTCGACCACGGAATCGGCGGCCTTGGCGTCAGCCGAGGTGGCAGCATCATCCGTGCTTTCCCCCGCGGCAGTCATCTTGTCGCCAGCGCCGTCGCTTTTGGCGGCGTCGCTTTTAGCCGTGGTGGCAGGGTGCTCGGTTTCCCTCGCCGCCTGCTTGACCATCTCGCGCGACGCCGGCTTCGCTTCGTTCGCGGCCGGCCTGGCGCCAGCCTGCGGGTGCGGGGCGGCGACTTGCTGCTGCGGCGTTGGCGCCTGCGGCTGCGCCAATGCCTGGCGCTGCTCGTGCTGGCGCTGTTCGACCTGGCGCTGGTTGATTTGCCGGAGGTTGAGCTGTTGCGTCAGCGCCGCGCCGAAATTGACGCCGTCGTTCAAGGGCAGGGCGTTCGCGCGCGGGTTCTGCGCCGGAGCGGGGGCGTTCAGCTGGATCGGGAGGGAAGTCGTTTGCATCGTCATAAGAGTTACCGGTTGGTGCGGACGGTACGCGCCGCGTGGTCGTCCATCATTTTCTGGTCGCGCTTGTTTTCGATCTTGAGCGCTTCGGCGGCCGCGCGGTCGTTCAGGGTGCGGTAGGACAGGCGCTTGCGTTCGCTTTCCTGCCAGGTCGCCTTCTCCAGCTCGCTCTTGTATTTCGCGTGCTTTAACACTTCTTGCTGGCCATTGATCGCATTGTCGAGCTTGCCGACAAAGGCGACGAAATTGGCGTAGGCGAAAGGCGTGATGCCGTTCATCTGCGCCTGGTCGAGACGGTCCGCATAGTCCTGGCGGTAGCCCAGCAGCATTTGCAGCTTTTGTTCCGCTTCCTCGACCGATTTCAGGGCGACGCCGAGCCGCTTGGCGGCGTCGTCGGAATCGCGCTGGGCCAGCTCGATCAGGGTGTCAAGTGCAGAGGGGTTCGCCATAATTAATCAAGCTTGAATGCGCAAAGTATACCTGCGGCAACTTTGTACCGATCAGCTGAACAGAGAGGTCAATTGCCCCAAGCTCTGGCCCATATTCGTGTTCTCGTGGATTTCCTGGCACAGGAATTCCTCGATCTGCGTGTTCAGGGCGATCGCCTGGTCCAGCACCGGGTCGCTGCCGGGGGCGTAGGCGCCGACGCTGATCAAATCGCGCGAGCGCTGGTAGCGCGAATACAATTGCTTGAGCTTCCTCGCCGCCAACTGGTGTTCGTGCGAAGTGATGCCGTGCATCGCGCGGCTGATCGATTGCTCGATGTCGATGGCCGGATAGTGGCCGGCTTCGGCCAGGTGGCGGTTCAGGACGATGTGGCCGTCCAGGATACCGCGCGCGGCATCCGCAATAGGGTCTTGTTGATCATCGCCTTCGGACAGCACGGTATAAAAGGCGGTGATCGAGCCGCCGCCTTCCAGCCCGTTGCCGGCGCGCTCGACCAGCACCGGCAGTTTCGCGAACACCGAAGGCGGATAGCCTTTCGTCGCCGGCGGCTCGCCGATGGCCAGCGCAATTTCTCGCTGTGCCATCGCATAACGGGTCAACGAATCCATGATCAACAGCACGTTCTTGCCCTGGTCGCGGAAATGCTCGGCGATGGCCGTGGCATAGGCCGCGCCCTGCAGACGCATCAGGGGAGGGCTGTCGGCCGGGGCCGCGACCACGGCCGAGCGTGCCATGCCTTCCTCGCCGAGGATCTGCTCGATGAATTCTTTTACTTCGCGGCCGCGCTCGCCGATCAGGCCGACGACGATCACGTCCGCCGTCGTGTAGCGCGCGATCATGCCCAGCAACACCGATTTACCGACACCGGTACCGGCAAACAGGCCCAGGCGCTGGCCGCGGCCGACGGTCAGCATCGAATTGATCGCACGCACGCCGACGTCCAGGGTTTCCTTGATCGGCGCGCGGTCCAGCGGATTGACGGGGCGGGCGTTGATCGGCGCGACTTCATCGGTGCCGAGCGGACCCTTGCCGTCGAGCGGACGGCCGGCGCCGTCGACCACGCGGCCCAGCAACTTCCAGCCGACCGGCAAATGGCGCGCGCGGTCGCTCGGACGGCGCCGTGGATGGGTCACCGTGCCGGGACGCGGCACCGGGGTTTCGACCGGATACACGCGCGAACCGGGCACCACGCCTTCGACATCCGATTGCGGCATCAGGAACAGGCGCTCGCCCTCGAAGCCGACGACCTCGGCTTCGATCTTCGCGCCGTTCGGCAGCGGGATGGTGCAGGCGCTGCCGACGGCCAGGCGCAGGCCGACGCATTCCATCACCAGGCCCGCCACGCGCGTGACGCGGCCCGAGACCTGCATCGGTTCGACAAAGCCGAGCAGCGAATCGCAGTCGGCCAGGTAGGATTTCCAGCGCGCCGTGTGGCGGTCAAACG
Source organism: Telluria sp. AIW5 (assembly GCF_056680575.1). Classification (NCBI taxonomy): domain Bacteria; kingdom Pseudomonadati; phylum Pseudomonadota; class Betaproteobacteria; order Burkholderiales; family Oxalobacteraceae; genus Telluria; species Telluria sp. AIW5. Next base: position 2,164,309 of record NZ_CM155289.1, read on the forward strand.
TAGCGCTTTTCAAGTGAGCCACTCAACGTTCTTGCCCAGGGCGTGCGCCAGGCGCGTCCAGCGGGTGCTGGCCTGAGCGTCGATCTGGTTGCTCGCAGTATCGACCTTGCAGCCGCCGCGGCCGACCTGCGGATCGGCCACGACGCGCCAGCCGCCTTTGTTCAGCTCGTCGGACAGGGCAGTGCGCACGATCTCGATATCTTCGGGATTCAGCGTCAGGATGGCCGGCTGCTGCAGCACCGGCAGATAGTCGATCGCTTCGCGCACGATCGGGATGATGAGTTCCGGGCGCACCGTCAAGGTGGTGCGCACCATCGAACGGGCGAGGTGCAGGGCGAGATCGAGCACGTCGGCTGCGATCGTCTCGTCGGCCGTGGCGACAGCGCCGCTGAAGGTCACGGCGAGGGCGCGCAATTGCTCGCGTTCGGCCTGCGCCACGGAATCGGCATCTGCCGCGCCGGCGCGCTGACCTTCGGCGTAACCTGCCTCGCGGCCGGCAGCATATCCTTCGGCCCGCGCCGCCTCACGCAAGCTTTCCAGTTCCTCAACCGTGGGCAGCATCAACTGAGGCGCCGCTTGCGATGGCAGTGGCGGTGCCGCCTGTGGCGCGCTGCGTGCAGCACGAGTACTCGGCCGCTCGTCGCCGAAGGACGCCATTTCCCAACGCTGGTAGGCAGTTTGCATTTCTTTTGGCATGGTGGACGACATTGGACGAAGAGTTTCGGAAGAACTGGCGAGACCGGATTATGACGCCCAAAGGAAACATTCAAAGCGCGAAATAGAACCATATTTCAGCGCTTCCCGACTGATGGGCCACGGAATGTCGGTGCTATGCTCAGGGCTTGAATGCTTCAATTGCCATGAAGGAAAGAAACCACATGAACGTAGGCGGAATTGACAGCGGCCGTATCCTGGCGATGATGGAGCAATTGAAAACGGCGGCAACCCGTCCGGCCGCGCCAACTCTCGCGCCGGCCGGTCCTGCCGCGGCGCCTTCGACCAGGGTCGATTTTTCGGATGCCCTGAAGACCTCGCTCGAGCAGGTCAGCAACAGCCAGAAGCATGCTGAAGAGCTGGGACAGCGTTTTGCCATGGGCGACGATTCGGTCAGCCTGTCGGACACCATGATCGCGATGCAGAAGTCGAACATCAGTTTCCAGGCTAGTGTGCAGGTGCGTAACAAACTGGTGTCGGCGTACCATGAAATCATGAACATGCAGGTGTAAGCCGGTATGCTGGTCAGCCACCTTGCGTCAATGTCAGCTCAGCCCTGCCAGGCGTGCATTGCGCTCGCGCTCGAGTCGCGTGATGTAGCGCTGGACCTGGGACATGTCGGCGCGCGACAGATCGACAAAGGCGCAGCCCAGGCGGCGGCTGGTCTTGTTGTTCAGCAGCGCCAGGTCGAGCGAATAACGCACCTCCAGCGCCGTCGTCACTGTGCCTAGTCCGGGCAGGGCTATTTGGCAATTCCGGAACACTTTTCCAATTGTATTGTCGAGCTGGCGCCGAGTGTCGAGCAAGGCGACGCCGCCGCAGCCGATATCGTGCAGCGGCAACAAGGCGCGGGCCCCATCGTCCGGCAGCGCGATGGTCGCCAGCACCGGATTCATGACCGGCGTGGCCATCCGGTAGAATTCGCGCCGCTGCAGGCGCACCAGGGTTGGTGGAATGGCTGCGCTGAGCGCACCACCGCCCTGGAACAGAATGGGGCGCAGCTCGGTGGCCGTGAACGCGATCCGGATATTGTCGAGTGAGGTTTCGCACATCACCTGGCCGGCGGCCAGCAGGCGCGCGTTCTGCTCGTCGGTGACCGCATGATCTAGAATGATCGTATCGCTTTCCGGATGGACCCGCAGGATGGTAGTGACGCACACATCGGCGGCGCCCCGTACCAGCAAGCGGATCAGTTGATTCTTTTCACCGATTTGCCGTAGCAGCGCGACGATCTCGCCGCGCGCGCGGATTTCGTAACTCCCCTGTTCAGCGTTCGTAATCGCTTGCATCTGTCTCAGCTGCTCTTTCTTCTAATTCGATAGTGCCGCCGGGTAGGCCGACGCAGGGCCTGAATGTTGTATGCACTCAATATGGTATAACCACGGCGTTGGTTTGGCAATCGACGCCCGTTGTGGCTACGGATTACACGAACGAATCGTCGCCGGCGCCGCCGAGTACGAGCTGGCCCTCGTCCGCCAGCCGACGCACGATCTGCAGGATCTGCTTTTGCTGCGCCTCGACCTCGGACAGGCGCACCGGCCCCTTCGATTCCAGGTCTTCGCGCATCATTTCGCCGGCACGCTGGCTCATGTTCTTGAAGATCTTCTCGCGCAGGTCCTGGGAGGCACCCTTGAGCGCAATGATCAGCATCTCGGACTGAACCTCGCGTAGCAGCAACTGGATGCCGCGGTCGTCGATGTCGATAATATTGTCGAAAACGAACATCTCGTCCATGATCTTCTGTGCCATGTCGTTGTCATAGTTCTTGATGTTGTCCATCACCGCCGACTCCTGGTCGCCGCTCATGAAGTTCAGGATCTCGGCCGCCGTGCGCACGCCACCTAGCGACGATTTCTTGATGTTCTCGTTACCGGACAGCAGCTTGGTCAACACGTCGTTCAGTTCGCGCAGCGCAGCAGGCTGCACGCCGTCGAGCGTAGCGATGCGCAGCACGACGTCATTGCGCAGCCGGTCCGTGAAATTGCCCAGGATTTCGCAGGCCTGGTCGCGTTCGAGGTGGACCAGAATCGTGGCGACGATCTGCGGATGCTCGTTGCGGATCAGTTCGGCCACTGAGGCGGCGTCCATCCACTTCAGACTTTCGATCCCTGAGGCATCCTTGCCGCCGAGAATTCGGTTCAGCAACACAGCCGCCTTGTCGTCGCCTAGCGCCTTGGTCAACACTTGGCGGATGTACTCATCCGAGTCGAGCCCGACCGTCGAATGCAGGTCGGTCTCGGCGCGGAAGGCTTCCAGCACCGACACCACCTCCTCTTGTTGCACCGATTTCATTTGCGCCATTGCGGCACCCAGCTTGAGCACCTCGCGGGGCCCGAGATATTTCATCACCTCGGCCGCCTCGTGCTCGCCCAGCGCCAGCATCAGGATCGCTGCGCGCTGGACGCCATCTTTTTCTTTATCAGTCATTGGTACCTAACCATGTTTTCACGACGTTGGCGACGATGCGCGGGTCGTCCCGTGCCATCTCCTGGGCCAGTTGCAGATCGGCGCGGTAACCCCGCGCCTCGGCGTTGGCGTGGGGCTGTTGGGAATCCTGCTCCTGCTGTTCCGCCGCGGCTAGCTGTACCTCTTCTTCGGTGAGCTCCGGTGGCAGGGCGGTGGCCTCGTCGAACTTCTTCATTGCCGGACGCAGCAGGGGTCGCAGGATACGGAAGTACAAGAATGCAATGATAATCGCAATCAACAGGTATTTACCCACATCCCTGGCCAGTTCCAGATTGCCCGGATCGCGCCACCATTCGGCGCGCGGGTCGACATCGACCGGCCGGTCGACGCCATCAAAAGGCGCGTTGGCGACGTTGAGCGTGTCGCCGCGGGTTGGCGAATAGCCCATTGCCTGTTTCACCAGCTCGTTGATCTGCGCTACCTCGGCGGCGGCCAGCGGGCGTACCGTCACCTTGCCGGTTGCCGCATCGACCGTGCGCCGGTAGTTCACCACGACGCCGACCGTCAGGCGCCGAATGCCCCCCATCGGGCGCTGTTCATACCGAATTGTCTTGTCGACTTCATAATTGGTGGTCGCGTCGCGTCGTGCCGGCCCCGGGGAGGCAGCTTGGGGCGTGGCGGGCGGCTGCCCTTCGAGCGGCGCGCTGGCCTCGCCCGGCGGCTGGTTCGACAGGGCGCCCGGCACGCCGGAAGCGGCGCCGCCAGGGGCGTTCGCTTCCGAACTCTGCTGGCTGCGAATGGCCTGCGGTTCCGGCGCGGAGTTCGGCTTATACGATTCGGCAGCGGTATCGACTTGGGAAAAATCGACGTCGGCGGTCGCTTCGGCGCGCACGTTGCCGGCGCCGACCAGCGGCGTGATGATCGATTCGACCTGTTTGACGATGTTCTGCTGCACCTGCTCGACATACTTGAGCTGGCTGGCGTCGAGTTGCTTGCTGCCGGCCGACTTGTTTGGCGGTTCCGACAATAAATTGCCGTTCTGGTCGACCACGGTGACGTTGGCCGTCGTCAGTTCGGGCACACTCGAAGCGATCAGGTGGGAGATGGCGCTGACCTGCCCCGGATCGAGGGTGCGCCCTGGCTGCAGGTTCAGCAGTACCGACGCGGTCGGCTTCTGCTGGTCGCGCACGAACACCGACGGTTTCGGCAAGGCCAGATGAACGCGCGCCGCCGCCACCGAGCCGAGCGCCTGGATCGAATTGGCCAGCTCCCCCTCGAGCGAGCGCTGATAGTTGACCTGTTCGTGGAATTGCGACACGCCCAGTTTCTGGTTCTCCATCAGCTCGAAGCCGACATTGCCGCCTTTCGGCAAGCCCTGGGCTGCGAGCTTGAGGCGGATGTCGTGCACGCGTTCGGCAGGTACCAGGATGGCGGAGCCGCCTTCAGCAAATTTGTACTGGACCCCCATTTGCTCCAGCGAGGCGGTAATCGCTCCGCCGTCGCGGTCTGTAAAGTTGGAGAACAAGACGCGGTATTCGGGCGCTTGGCTCCACAGCCAGAGGGCGGCGACGAGCGCCAGCGCAGCGGCGGCCACGCCGCCGAGCATGACGTTGCGTCCCAGCGCAGTCCTGAAAAAGGGCTGGCGCGCGGCAGTGGTGTCGTCAATAAGCTCTTGTGCTGCAGGCATGATGGATGGGGTTCGGAGGAGGATGTTGGCGCCATTATGAGGTGTGCCGGAAATATTCAAAGGGGGGAAAAGAACCGCCTTTCCCTTTCATCTCGCGCAGGTGTGTTGTCCCATTGCCGCAGGTATTAATTTGTGTCAACATTCACGGTCGAACGCGATTTGCCCGGTCGAATCATCAAGAGGAAACATGAGCAAGCAACAGTATGTGACTGTGTCGGAAAACGACTTGCTGGTGGGCGAGCCGCTGCCTTGGCCGCTGTACTTGCGCTCCGGCGACTTGCTTGCGCCGGCCGGCTATGTGGTATCGGATCAGGCTACGCTGAACCGGCTGCTGCTGTCGCGCCCGGTGCGCAGCAGCTCGGCCGGCGACAGGGCGGGTGACATGCTGGAGCTGGGCGACGACCTCGACGAGCGCATGCCAGGGCCCACCAGCGATCCTTTGCAATCGCTCAAGCACAACGCCGAAGGCATGGTGTTGACCTTCAAGCTGCCGGGCGATTATGAACCGCGCTCGGCGCAGGTCGATTTCTACGGCCGCGTTCCCTTGCAGTCGATTATCGTGTCGGCGCCGGCCGTGCGCGCTGCCAATGGCCAGAGCTGGCAGCACTTCGACGGCCTGCCAATGACTGCCCAGGTCATCTTCGGACGCACTCTGTGCGCCTTCAAGACTTCCCTGATGCGGTTTGCCGCCTTGCCGAGCGGTCACCTGTTCCTGCGCTATCCGACCGAGGCGGTCAGCAAACCGTTCCGCCAGGCGCTGCGGATAGAAGTCAAGGTGCCGGCCTCGATCACGCTGGTCGACGGTAGCGTGCCTGGCATTATCACCAACTTGTCCGGTGGCGGCTGCGCGATCGCGACCGGCTTTGTGCTGGGTAATGTGGGAACCCAGCTCAGTCTCGCATTCCGGGTCAAGATCGGGGGCAAGGCCCATCTGCTGCAACTGGCAGGCACGATCCAGAGCATCAAGGGGAAGTTATCCCAGCAGATGCGCTACGGAATCGCCTTCAATGCCGGCATCGACGACGCCAGCGAACTGGCACTCAAATCTTTCGTGTACGAGCACCTGGCTGAGCGTTAGGCCAAAAAACGACATTGACACTCGTAAGCGGGGCCAGACCCGTAGGGTCAGGCCAGTCCCGCCCGGCGCGCATTGCGCGCGCTTTCAAGGCGCAGGATATAGCGCTGCACGCTGGCCAGTGCGGCGCGCGACATGCCGGTGAACTGGCATCCGAGGCGGCGCGTACCCTTGTGCAGGCGCGGCGTATCCAGGCAGTTGCGTACCTGTAGCGAGGTGCTCACCATGCCAATCTCCGGCAATTCGATTGCGCAGGCTTCGTAGACTTGCCCGATCCGGGCGCCCAGCTGGAGCGCATCGTCGAGCAGGGAAATACCGCCGCAGCTGATGTCGTACAGGGAAAAGGCCAGGCTGGCGCCGCTGTCCGTGGCCGCCGGAATGATCGCGCGCAAAGGTTTGCTGGGCGGCGCCGGCATCCGGTAGAACTCGCGCCGTTGCAGCCGGAACAGCGTATGCGGCAGGTCGGCCGACAAGGCCGGCATGCCGTCGCTGCGGGTCTCGCGCAGGCCATCGACGGCGAACACGATGCGAATGTTGTCGAGCGTGGTGTCGCAGATCACTTGGGGCGCCGCCAGCAGGTCCGGGATCGCGGCAGGATCTTGCGGGCCTTGCAGCAGCATCGTCGCGGTCCCGATGTCGAGCAGGCGCAGCGCCGACGGCGGCACTTCCGGGGCAGCCCTGTCGAGCAGCCGCAGCGGCTGCTCTTCGGCGCCGATCCGCCGCAGCAGGGCCAGGATTTCGGTACGCGATTCGACCGCGAAGTCTTGCCAGTGTTCCAGTTCTACGTCAGTCATTGCTTGCATCGGTACTTGGCGCGGCCTTGGGTTCGAGACGGGGTGTCAGGTCGGGCGGGGACAGGGAATGGCGCCCGGTTCCTTGCCCAGATTCAATATGATAAAGCCAAGCAAGCAGTTCGGCAATTGCGCGATACAGGGCAGGCGGAATCTGGCCGTCGAGGTCGATATCCATCAGCAGCGAGACCAGTTCCTTCGATTCGTGGACGAACACCCCGGCGTCTTGCGCACGCTCAATGATCTGTTCGGCCAGCAGGCCGCGCCCCTTGGCCACCACGGTCGGCGCCTTTGAACCGGCTGCATAGGCGAGGGCAACTGCGCGCTGCTGGCGCTGCGGAGCGCCGTCGCACGTCTTGTCGGTCACGGCGTTCCCGTGGCGTGGATGCGCAGTGCGGCCAGTGCGCTGCCGGCCGCGGCCAGCGCTTCTTCCAGGTGAGGGGCGCCTTCACGCAGCGTGGCCAGCACGGCGGGCGCCGCCTGCAGGTCGATCTGCAGATGCTTGCCGCGCAGGGTGAGGCGCGCTTCCACTTCGCCGAGCGCGGCGAAACGCAGGCGCAGGCCGCTTTGCCAGGCCGGCTCGGCTTCGAGAGAGCCGCGCGCCTCCTGGTCCTGTTCGCGCGTCACCTTCCATTCGAAGGCCTGGCCAGGCGCCAGTTGGCCCTGCCACAAGATCTGGCCCTGCTCCTGGCTGGCCAGCTGCATGTTGATCATGCGGGCGAGGGGCGGGTCGGTGGGTTGGGCGCCCGGCGCGCTGTGTGCTTGTGGTTCGAGCATGAGTTCAGCCAGCGCGCGCTTGCCTTCGGCCCATTCGGCGACATGCGATTCGTAGAACAGACCGCTTTTTTCGATCGCCTGCTGCAACTTGCCGGCGAGCTGGACGGGGTCTGGCGTACCGTGCGCCAGCAGCGGGGCGGCGCCACTGACGGCGGCGGACGCGCCATTCCCGGTGGCGCCGTGCAGTACTTGCGCCAGCAGGTGCGCGGTCGGACTCAGGTCGGCCGACTGGTGCTGGCCGCTATCGTCGACCAGGGGAGCGCGGGCAGCGGCCATGGCCCCCGCGAGCGACGCTGCAGCGGTGCCAAGCGGCGCGAAGCTGCCGTGCAAGGTGGCACCACCCAATTGCAAGGTCGGCTGGGGCGAGGCCGCCAGCACTGTCATGGACAGTACGGTGCCGGTTTGAGTGCCGGGCGGCAGTTGCATGCGCACCGACGTGTCCGCTACGCGCACGAGGAAGCTGCCGTCGCCGAGGCGCGCGAGCACGGCGACCGGCACTTTGCTGCCGAGCATGGTTGCGAGCGAGCGTTGAAAGGCCTCGAGACGCGGATCGCCCGTGCGTTCAGGCGCCAGCACCGGCTGCGCCGGGAGCGGGGCGCTGACGCCCGGGCTGGGGATGCGCTCGACCATCGGAAAATCAGACGCTGCCGTAGGCGTCGACGTGTAACGAGCAGTGCTGCTCAAGCTCGGTCAGTTGATTCCGGTCGCCGGCATCTGCGACGGCAAGCATGCCGGTAAGGTCGGCAATGGCGACGTATTCGGACAACACTTCCTCGCCGCACCTCATCATTCGCTCGCCACGCCTGGGTGGCGGGACGACAACGCGCCCGGCACGACGGGCTTGTCGCTGATCTGGTTCGACGCGTCGCGCATGTCGGACATGGCGGCGCCTTTCTCTGCGATATGGCCGGCCGCCATGTGCTTCATCGCGCTCTTGACGGCAACCAGGGCGCCGTCGCAGAGCATCACGATCAATTTGTGGGGGGACCCGGAAATCACCGAGGTTTCCAGTCCTACTGTGGCATAGGCGTTGACGCCGCGTTGCATCGATCCAAACATCAGTGCCCTCAGTTATGTCAGTGGTGCGCGCAGCGCCAAGGCCTTGCGCAAGTTCGTGCTGGAGCTTGCCGGGGTAGCGCCAAGGCCGCCCTGCCATTCTTCAACGAATAGTCTACTGGTTTAACGGCAGCTTTTAACGGGACTTGAGGTCTGGAAACACCCGCCTTTTTGCGGTTTTATCGGGCAGACAGGAACGGCGCGGCTGGGAGGATCAATCCGCGCGCATTTGCTTGCGGCGTTCGTGGTGGCGGCGGTGCAGCGGCGATTGCAGGGCGCGCGCCAGGATGGCGCGCGGCACATTACAGATGTCGAGGTATTCGAGGGCGAAATCGACCCCGCGGATATCAACCAGGTAAAGCGCATATTCGGCGGTCAGGGCGGTTTGCTCGTCGGTTCTTCGCTGCATCATCAACTTCTCCCACGCCTGCCCGCTGCCGGTATGGAACGGGCGGCACGAGCGGCGTTGGCACAATGATATGCGTATCCTGGGGCGCGCACGCGTGAAAATGTTAGCAATTGTTTCGGCTGTAGGAAAGAGGCCCTATTTACTTGGGCCAGGCTGATGGACAGTGCGCAGCGAACGCTACTTTGCGTGTGCTTTCTGTGTGCCGATCAAGCAGGCGGCGTCCTCGGGGGCGTACGGGTGTGTACACCGGAAGCGCTGGCCATGATCGCGACCGGCCTCGCGCAGCGCCGCCGCAGCCTCGGCCTCGGTTTCCACTCCCTCGGCAAGCACAGCCAGGCTCAGGCGGAGAGCGCAGCTAGCTGAAGCTGGAGTAACCGGTGCCGAAAGTCGCCGGTGCTCAGCGTTACGCCGGGCGACTCAAGTTTATGCATGACGACCATACTGCGCCCGAAGGGCGGCCATCGACACGCGTTCGGCCAGTTCGAGTTCCAGCAGATCCGGACGCAGCGCGGCCGCGGCCAGCTGTTCGCCGACGTTGGCGCCGTTCACGCCTTTAACCCGGTTCCAGGGGGGCTGACGGGCTACCATTGAGCCGGGCTGGGGGGACGCCTCATGCCGCTCCGTAGGCGCTGGCCAAGCGATTCTGGGTTCGGGTGTTGCCCATCAAGGCCGACAATTGCGCCATCCAGGGTGTGGTCAGCTCGCGGATCTGGCGGTCATTGGCGAGGATCGCGCGAATCAGTGCGATCTTTCTGACTCGACTCAAGCCGCTGGCGGCAAGTGCGGCGTCCTGACCCTGGAGTACGCGCACCTGGGCGGCGCAACGCTCTTCGAGCCGGGCGAGATGATCCCAGTCGCCTGCACTGGCTGCGGCCAGCATCTGCGCGCTCAACGACGCCATCGATTCGTAGGTGTGCATGACTTGTTCGCTTGTCATCATCATGAAGCTCGGTTTCTGGTCAGAAGGCGGCCGCAAGCTGCTGTTGCGCCGGGCGGGCGTCGGGGTCGATCGACTCCCATGCCGATTTCAGTTCCGTCAACAGGCGCTGCACTTCATCGATCAGTTCCGGCTGGTTGTGCAGATTAGCCTGCAGCAAGCGCTCGCTCATGTAGCCGTACAGGGCATCGAGGCTGAGTGCGATGTCGCCGCCGACCTTCTTGTCGAGGCTGGCGCGCAGGCCATTGTCGATGATGTTGATGGCTTTCGAAATCGACTTGCCCTTGGCGGCGATGTTTTTCGCCGTCATCTGCACGCGCGCCGCGGAGAGGGCGGCGAGGGCGCCATCGAACAGCATGGCGATCAGTTTGTGGGGGCTGGCGGCCATGACGCCGGTTTCGATACCGACGTTGGCGTAAGCGTTGGCGCCACTGCGCATTGTTCCGAACATGTAAAGGTTTCCTTTTCTTGCGCTAGCTCATGTTGGCGAGCGCCGTCAGTTGTTGCGTCAGGTAGTTGCTGGTACTGGTCATGCTCGCCATCAACTTGTCGAGTGCCGCGAATTGGGCGCGATAGCGCTGCTCGGTCGCGGCCAGGCGCAGGTTGACGGCGGTACGCTGCTTCTCCAGATCCTTGATCGAGGAGTTGAAGCTGTTGGTGTGGATCGGCAGCGTGCCCACCGGGCTCAGGATGCGGCCGATGGCCACGTCGATCTGGGCGCCGAAACCCTTGTTCGTACCGCTGGACGCGAACAGCGCGCTCAGGTTCTTGTTGGGGTCATTCAGCGCCGCATTCAGCTTGGCCGTATCGATCGCCAGGCTGCCGTCGCGCTGCGAGGTGATGCCGATGTCCGGCAGGGTCGAGGAGCCGGCCGCGGCACCCGCCACGACGCCGCCCATGATGCCGCGCAACTGGGTCTGGATCGAGCGAACAGTGCTGTCGCCGTTCAGGGCGGCGGCGGTACCGGTCGCCGCATTGTAGGCGGTGGCATCGGTCATGGCCTTGCTCAGGCTGTTATACGCCGAGACAAAGGTTTCGATGCCTTTGCGCACCGTATCGGTATCGGCGGCGAACGACAGCTTGGTGCTGATGCCTGCGGCGCTCGTCTTGCTGAGGTTCAGGGTGACACCCTGGATGGCGTCGGTGATCGTATTGGTCGGCTTCGTGATGGTGACCGAATCGACCACGATCACGGCATTGCTCGCGGCCACGGTCTGCTTCATGCCGGTGCCGGTGCCGGCGGGGACGCCATTGTAGGCCAGGGCCGAGAGCGACGGCACGGCTGGATCTGCATCCGTAGCAGGATCCGCGCTTAACTGCATGGCGCTGGTCTCGCCCGTGGTTTTCGAGGTCAACGACAGGTAATTGCTCTTGCCGTCGTTGATGATGCTGGCGGTGACGCCGCCATTCGACGCATTGATGGCGTCGCGCAGGCCGGCCAGCGTGTTGTTGCTGCTGTCGATGGTGATGGTCTGGGCCGTTTTGGCGGTATCGGCCGTGAATGTCCCGTCGCCGGCATAGCTGCCGAGCGCGATCGTCAGCTTGCCGGTGCCGATCTTGTCGCTGGTCGAAGCAAATCCGGTCGTCGTGATCAGTTTCTGCGACTGGGCCAGGCTCACGACTTCGATGTCATAACTGCCGGCGGACGCGCCCGCGCCGCCGCTGGCGCCCAGGATGGCGGCATCGGCCACGCTGGCCTTCAGGGGCGCCATCTGGGCCGGGGTGCTGAGCGCCTTGGCGGCCGTCTGGAATTCGGCCAGCGCCGACTTGAGCGTGCCGAATGCCGACAGTTTGGCCTGGTAACTCGCTTCTTTCTTGTCGATCTGGGTCAGCGGCTGGCGCTCGACGGCCATCAACTGGGTGACCAGGGCGTCGACATCCAGACCCGAGCCAATGCCTGTTGAACTGATGGTGGTCATGATTTCCCTTCAATGAGTGAGCAATATACCGTGCGGCAGGGCTGATCAAATTGTGCTTCAGAGGCAGTTTTACCGGCCAATTCGCAGGCCAGCACAGCGCGCCGGATTCAGGCCTCGAGTTTGATCAGCATGCCCTGGTTGCGGTCGAGCGCCCGGGCGAGGTCGAGCGCTTCCTGGCTCGGCATCTGGCGCAGCACTTCGCGCGTCTCGCGGTCCACCACCTTGACGATCACGCGCTCGCTGTCCTCGTCGATCGAGAATTCGATGCCCTGGCTCGAAGGCGGCAAGGCGGCGTTGCTGCGTTCCACCGCGCGCCCGACATCGGTATCGACGGCCTTGGCCGCATCCGCCGCGCCGCGCATGTCGGCAACGACGGCGGAAGGAGAGGAGGTGGCCGGTCTGGCCGCGGTGGCCGGGACTTCGCGCTCAATGCCGCTTGCGCCTGGTGCAAGACTCTTCACAACTGGTCGGATATCCATGTCGCTCCCTGCAATGAAAAAAGCCCGGCCGATGCTGCCGGCCGGGCGTGGGACTTCAGTTTGCCGGCGGCGGATTAGCCACGCAGCAGCGACAGCACGCCGTTCGGCAGCGAGTTGGCCTGGGCCAGCATCGCGGTGCCTGCCTGCTGCAGGATCTGGCCGCGGGTCATGTTGGCCGTTTCCGTCGCGAAGTCGGCATCCTGGATGCGGCTGCGGGCCGAGGTCGCGTTCTCGGTGGCAGTGGCCAGGTTCGAGATCGTGGTGCTCAGGCGGTTCTGCACGGCGCCCATGTTCGAGCGCTGCTCGGCAACGTAGGAGATCGCCTTGTCGATGCGGCCGATGGCGTCCTGGGCGCCCTTGGCGGTGGAGACGTCGAGCTTGCCGCCCAAGGCTGGGTCGGCGCTGCCGCCCTGTTCGACCAAGCCGAGTTTTTTAAGGCCATTGCCTGGAGTCGCAGCGCCGTCTTCCAGTTTGATCGGATCGCCGTTTTCGCTGGACAAGCTAATCTGGCCACGCACAGCTAGTCCTGAGGCAACCGCGACAGAGGTCGTCGCCGAATCGGCCGCTGACGAAATATCGACAGTTGCCCCTGCTGTATTCTCAAATTTAATGTCTTGACCGGTTGATGAGGACAAATGCAGTTTGCCAGACGCCGCATCGACTGATGCACTGACGCCGTCACTAGTGCCAGCCGCAAACTTCAAATTGATCTCGTCAGCCATACTCTGAACGGAAGCAGTGGCAGCCGAAGTGTAGTCGGTGCCATTGATCTTAAACGTTTGAGCACTCGCAGCCGCCATTCCAACAAACACGTCAGTCTTCGCGGTTGCGGTAACGCCGGTGTCTGCTGTGAGTGCATTAATCGCCTTTGCTTTCTCGGCAGCGCTAAATGCAGTCGCGAACGCGTCGCCCTTCAGTTCGATGCCATTGATCTTGACCTTGTCTGCAGCAACGAGCGCACCTGTCGTACCTGCAGTATTGTTCAAGGCGACCAGCGGATCGGTTGCCACGGCGGCTGCAGCACCGACGGTCTGCGTACCGGCCACCTGGCCGGCCCCTACGCTGGCGTTGAAGCCGAACGTACCCATATCAGCGCCTGTCACTTTGATTGCAGCGTCGTTGGGGCCAGTCAGGCTGATGTAGCCTTCCTGCGCGCCGTCGGTCAATCCAGTCAACGACGCTGCGTTGCCAGTCGACGCGACGGTAATTGTCGCACCAGTGTCGTTTGACAATGTGAGCGCACCTTTTTCGTCGAGTGAGGCGGTAATGCCACCGACTTGGCTATTGATATTGGCAACAAGTTCATCCATGTTCTTGGATGCCTTAATATCAATTCCTGTACCAGTCGTACCATCGGAGTTCTGGACAGTAATCGTGAGTTTGTCGGCAACGCCATCGAGAACGCCAGTTGCACCGGTCGTGCCCTTGACGACGTTGTTCGCAGTTGCCGTCACGCCGGTTGCGCCAGTTTTCTGATTGATCGCAGTGACCGCTTCCATTGCCGAATTATCGGTGGCTGCGAATGTGATCGCCGTATCGTTAATGCTGAGCTTGGAGGTCGAGCTGATCGAGCTAGGCTTAATGCGCCCACCGTTCAGATCGCCTGAAGCGGCAGAGCTGCTATTCAGCGCCATCGCCTTGGTCGACACTTCCTTGATCCCAAACGAAATCGTCTGACCCGCATTCGCGCCCACCTGGAAGCTGTTGCTTTTGGCCGAGCCGTCCAGCAGCTTGATACCGTTGAAGTCAGTGCTGCCCGAGATACGGTCGATTTCCTGGTACAGCTGGTCGACTTCACCCTGAATGGTGGCGCGCTCGGAGGTGCCGTTGGTGCCGTTCGACGCCTGCACCGACAGGTCGCGCATGCGCAGCAGGATGTCGTTGACCGAACCCATCGCGCCTTCGGCCGTTTGCGACATCGAAATACCGTCGTTGGCGTTGCGGCTGGCTTGCTGCATGCCGCTGATCTGTGCGGTCATGCGGGTCGAGATCGCCTGGCCGGCAGCATCGTCCTTGGCGCTGTTGATGCGCAGGCCGGTCGACAGGCGCTGCAGCGAGGTCGCCAGCGACGACTGCGAGGTCGACAGGTTGCGCTGTGCGTTCAGCGAGGAGATATTGGTATTGATGACGTTGGACATTTGATTCTCCAGTCTTGCTTATTAAGGGTGGGCGACATGCCGCGGTTCACGCAGGTTTTGCCTCGCTGTTCCGAGCTGTTTAACCCGCTGTTGAAACTGGTAACGGCGGCTCGTCAAAAAAGTTGAGCTTGAGAACGAAAAATTTTCCGTTTTTTTTCGTCCCGGCCCGTTGCGGCCAGACGGTGGTAATTTGCACAACATGTCGGCATGCCATGGTGCATGGAGCGGTGCGTATAATGCTTTCCCATTCGCCCGGCCTTGCGGGCACACAAGGGGAATAGGAAATGAAGCAACTGGCCTTGGTAGTGATTGCACGCGACGAAGCAGGCAGCATCGCACGCTGCCTGGAATCGGCCCGCCCGCTCGTCGACGAGATGATCGTGCTGGACACCGGTTCGAGCGACGCAACGGCCGCCATCGCGCGCCAGTGTGGCGCGCAAGTGCACCACTTCGCCTGGTGCGACGACTTCGCCGCGGCCCGCAACGCGGCGCTGGCGCTGTCTTCCTGTGCCTGGAACCTGGTGCTCGACGCCGACGAGTGGATCGACGCGACCGATCGGAGCGGGCTCGACGCCGTGCTGGCCGGCCCGCCGGTGGTCGGGCTGTTGTCCGTGGCCAGCGAGTTCGAGCTGCAGGGCCGGGTCGAGCACAGTAGCTCCTGGCTCGCCCGCCTGCTGCCGCGCGATGTGCGCTATGCGGGGCGCATTCACGAGCAGCCGGTGTCGGCCCTGCCGCGCCAGCGTCTCGCACTGGCGGTGCGGCACGATGGCTACCGGCAGGCGCAGCTGGCCCGCAAGCGCGGCCGCAATGAAGCGTTGTTGCTGCACGCGCTCAAGGAAGCGCCTCAGGATGCCTATTTACTGTATCAGCTCGGCAAGACCTATGAAGTCTATGGCGACTTCGCCCGCGCCGTGCCGCACTATGGCGCGGCGCGGGCGCTGGCCGGGCAGGATTCGCCATTTCGCCACGACCTGATCGTGCGCAGCATCTTTTCTCTAAAGAGGGCGCAATTGCACGAAGAGGCGATCGCGCTGGCAGACGAGGAGATGGCCAATTGGCATGACTCGCCCGACTATTATTTTGCGCTCGGCGACTTGCTGCTGGACTGGACCTCCCTCAATCCCGCTGCGATGGAGGAATTGCTGCCGATGGTAGAAGCGAGCTTCCTGCGCTGCCTGGAGATTGGCGACCAGCCGCAACTGGACGGTTCGGTCAGCGGGCGCGGCTCGCACCTGGCGGCGCATAACCTGGCCGTGCTGTACGAGGGGCTCGGCGATGCAGAACGGGCCGCCCTCTACCTGCGCCTGGCGCAGGGCTGAGGCAGTGGCGGATACTCACTCCGCCACCACGACCCGGTTCTTGCCGCTCTGCTTGGCCTGGTACATCGCCCGGTCGACGCGCTCCAGCAGCGCCGCCTGCTCTTCGTTCGGCAGCCGCAGGGCCACCCCCGCCGAGAAGGTGATCAGGAGCTTTTCGTTATCGTGCAGGAAAAAATGCCGGGTCAGTTCGCGCTGCAGCCGCACCATGGTCTGCACGGCGGCCTCGACCGGGGTTTCCGGCAGCATGATCATGAATTCCTCGCCGCCGAAACGGGCGATCACGTCGATCGAGCGCAGCGTCGCTTTGACGACCTTGGCCAGCTGGCGCAGGGCATTGTCGCCGGCCAGGTGGCCGTAGGTATCGTTCAGTTTCTTGAAGTTGTCGAGGTCGAGCAGGGCCACGCACAGGGGCGTGTTGCGGCGGTCCGCGCGCGCGCTTTCGCGCTCGAACACGTCGTCCAGGCCGCGCCGGTTCAGGGTGCCGGTCAGCTGGTCTTCGCGCACCAGTTCACTCATGTGCTGCAACCTGGCCTCGAGTTCGCGGATCCGGCTTTCCGCTTCCTGCACTTCCTTGTGCGCGGCCAGCATGCGGTCGCGCGAGGCGAGCGCCTCGGCTTGCGCCTGCCGGGTTTCGCTCAAGACCTGGTCGAGCACCTCGTTCAGTTCCGTGATGTCGCCGGCATGGCGGATGCGCTCCGAGAAGCCGCCCAGCTTGTCGTGGAAGTCGCCGGTCGAGGCCGCCACAATACCCAGGCGGTCGATGAAGGTCATCATCATGTTCTTGACGGTGGCCTTCACGTCCGACAGGTTGTGCTTCAGCTGGCCCTGCTTGTAGATCACGTCCTTCAGGCTGCGCGTGGCGTCTTCCAGCGCGCGCTGGTCGATCGGGCCGGCGATGAGTTCCTGCACGGCGTCGATCTGGCCGCGCATCCAGCTGTCGTCGTCGAGCAGTTCGCTGACGTTCTCCAATAATAATTTGAACAGGCGCAGCAGCAGTTCCTGCTGTTCGCCGGCATCGCCGCTGTGCAGTTCGATCTGGAAGCACAGTTCCTTCAGGCGCGTCGCGATTTCCTGCAGCGCCGCTTCGCCGTGGGCGATTTTCACGGCCGCGCCGAGCGATTCGGCTTCCTTCGCCAGCGTCGGGCTGGCCGGCAACAGCGAAGCCAGGGCGAAAGCCAGCGTGCGGCTCAGCAGTTCGCGCAGCAGCTTCGTGTCGCTGCTTTCCATGCCGTAGGTCACGCCCGGCGGAATGCCGCGCCGCAGGTGCTTTTCGACCAGTTGCGACAGCGCGCGCGCATAGGCATCCCAGTCGCGTACCTTGACGGCGCGGTTCAGGCGGCGGCCGTATTCGGCCAGCTCGCCCGGGGTATCGGTCAGCTGGATGGCGAAGTCGCCGAGTACCACTTCGGCCACGCCATTGCTCGGCGCCACCGCTGCCGCCACGGGCTTCGGAATGCCGGCGATCTCGTCGTAGATGTCGCGGTAGGCGTCGGGCGTCGGCGCGATGCGGCGCGTGGCCAGGCGGCGGAAGGCCTCGCGAGCGATGTCGACGGGGTTTTGGGCGGGCGGGACGGGCGGGTTAGGCATGATGCAAGCTTACATATTTACTGTGCCGCAATGATAAGCACCTTTTCTTTTCGTCATCGCCCGAAAAGAGGCCGGAAAGTATCTTACTTAAGGGCAATGCATGAGCTTGGCTATTCCACGAGTTGATTCTTGATTGCGTAGTGCGTCAGCTCGGCGCTGGTTTTGAGATTCATCTTCGTCAGCAGGCGCGCCCGGTATTCGCTCACCGTCTTGACCGACAGCGACAGCTCGCGGGCGATCTCGCTCACCGTCTTGCCCGAGGCGATCATGGTCAGGGTCTGGAACTCGCGGTCGGACAGGCTCTCGTGCGCCGGCGCGTCGTGGTCCGCCCCGACCTGGCTCGCCAGCGCCTGGGCCAGCGTGGCGCTGACGTATTTCTGGCCGCCGGCAACCTGGCGGATGGCGGTCACCAGTTCCTTCGGCGCGCTCTGCTTGGTCAGGTAGCCGGCGGCGCCGGCCTTCAGCGCGCGGATCGCGTACTGGTCTTCGCGGTGCATCGAGAGCATCAGCACGGCAAGTTCCGGCCGCTCCTGCTTGATCTGTTTCAGCACCTCGATGCCATTGCGGTCGGGCATGGAGATGTCGAGCAGCATGACGTGGCAGCGCGATTTACGAAATAGCTTGATTGCATCGAGCCCGTTCTCGGCCTCGCCGGCGACGACGATGTCGCGCTGCTCGGCCAGGATTTGTTTCAGTCCCTCGCGCACGATGGCGTGGTCGTCGGCGATGAATACGCGGATGGTGGCTTTGTCGGTCATTGTTCCTTCAATTCGCTGCGCGCCGGCGGCAGTGGGGCCAGCCTGATCTTGATGCTCGCCATCGTGCCACCTCCGGGCGCCGCCGACAAGGTCAACGTGCCGCCCAGCGCCCGCGCCCGTTCGCTCATGCCGCGCAAACCAAACGAGTGGGGCTTCAGGCGGTCGGCCGGGGCGATGCCGCGGCCATTGTCGCAAACGGCCAGCGTGAGGTGCTGGCGCTGGCGGCGCAGGGTCACCGTCACGCGGGTGGCGCAGGCGTGTTTCGCGACATTCGTCAGCGCTTCCTGGAAGATGCGGAACAAGGCCGCCGCATGGTCGGGATCGAGTTCGATCTCGCGCTCGGCACTGCGGAAGATGCAGGCAATGCCGGACCCCTTCTCGAATTCGCGCGCCTGCCATTCGAGCGCGGCGACGATGCCCAGGTCCAGCGTCGAGGGCCGCAGGTCGAGGGAGATGCGATGCACGGCCTCGATCGTGCGGTCGACCAGGTCGTCGAGATAAGCCGCCTTTTCCAGCAGGGCGGGTTGCTCCTGTGGCAAGCGGACGCTCAGCATCGACAGCGCCATCTTGATGGCGGTGAGGTTGCCGCCGAGGTCATCGTGGATTTCGCGCGCAATGCGGGCCCGTTCCTGTTCCTTCACCTGCTCGATGTGATCCGTCAGCTCGGCCAGCCGCGCGCGCGAACGCAGCACGTCCTGCTGCTCGGTCTTGCTGTCGGTGATGTTGGTCATGATGCCGTCCCACTGGACGGCACCCGCGCCTGCCGCATGCGGCGTGGCGCGCAGGTTGATCCATTTGACGTCTTTCCAGGCATCGATCCAGATCCGTCCTTCCCAGTTCCAGGCGGACAGCGAGATCTTGGAAACCGCCATCGCTTCCAAGTAGCCCTTGCGGTCCTCCGGCAGGATCAGGCGCAGGAACAGGTCGGGGTCGAGCTGCAACTGGGAGGCTTGTATCCCGAGCAGCGGCGCGCAGCCGTCGCTGAGGTAGGGAAAGGCATGGCGCCCGTCCGCGTCCAGGGTGAACTGGTAGACCAGGCCCGGCGTGTGGTTGGCGATCGCATTGAAGCGCGCCTCGGACATGGCAAGTGCGTGGGCCAGGGCGTTCGAGGCGGCCTGTTCGGGCGACAAATCGTCGCCGACCGCCAGCAGCAGGGAGCGGCCGTCGCGCTGGGTGCGGAGAAAAGTCAGCTTGGCCGGATAGGTGCTGCCGTCGACGCGGCGCAGCTCGGTGCGCAGGCAGCGCTGGTCGCCAAGGTCTTCGCCCAGGCTCGCCAGCAGCGCTTTGATGTCGCCGTCGCCCAGGCCGGGCGCGATATCGGTGGCGTGCAGGTTCGCCAGGGCGGCGTCGTCATAGCCGAGATTGGCGCGCGCGCTGGCGCTGAGGTCGACCAGGGCCAGCGTGGCGGCGTCGATCAGCAGGATCTCGGCCGGCGCGGCGTGCATGGGCGCGGCCAGCAGCGGTTCGATGGTGGTCATGGCCGTTCGCTCCCGGGTTTGCGCCGGCGCCGCCAGAGCGAGACGAAGCGGCGCAGGGCGCGCGCGCTGCGCGTGGCATGGCGGCTGCCGAAGGGCACCGACGGGCGCAACTGGGTGCGCAGCCGGCGCAGGGTGCGGCGCAGCGTCGACATCGTGCGGCGCGCCTGCAGGTACGCCGGGCTGGTGCGCAGGCGGGCAATGAGCTGGTCCTTGAACATGATGAAGCGATTGTGCCACCGAGCAAACCATGTGAGCGCCAGCAAGGACGGCAGGGTCAACACATAGATGCGCGCCACCACCATCGCGCCGCCCACTTTGGCCACGACGAAGACCGCCACGCCCATCAGGGGATGGCCATGGGCGATCGCCAGCAGGGCAAGGAATTTGATCGGCAAGAGCATCAGGCCGGGCAGGGCGAAGGCCAGCAGGGCGGCCCAGGGCGGCAGGCGCCGCAAGCCGTTTTCCAGCGCCCGCAGCGGCGGCCAGGTGGCCAGCTGCGCCGCCACGCGGTTGCCGACTTCCCACAGCCATTGCTCGGCCAGCAGCAGCAGCGCAACGACGTAGAGCAGCGGCGCCAGCAGCCGGCTGCGCGGAGAAGGCGGACTTGTGAGTCTGGGGGAAGTCATCCTGCCCATGATACGGCAAACGCGGCGTCAAATCTTAGGCGAGCCTGAGCAAACTGTCATGCCCGCGTGCGCCGCCCGCTATGGTTTCTCAGGGAGTCCGATCTGGGGCTACAATGGACGAATGAACAAGGCATTTGTAAAAGAGTCCGACAACGACGACGATGAGGAAGCCGTCGCGCTGGCGCAGGCGATCCCCGCCGGCGCCAAGAACTACATCACCCCTGCCGGCTATAAAGCCATCAAGGACGAGCTGCTGCAGCTGATCGACGTCGACCGGCCGGAAGTGGTGCGCATCGTGCACTGGGCCGCCTCCAACGGCGACCGCTCGGAAAACGGCGACTACATCTACGGCAAGCGCCGCCTGCGCGAAATCGACCGCCGCATCCGCTTCCTCACCAAGCGCATGGATTCGGCCTTCATCGTCGACCCCAGCGTGCATTACGGGAACGACCAGGTCTATTTCGGGGCAACGGTTGCCTACGTCAACAAGGCCGGCGGAGAACACACGGTGACGATTGTCGGCATCGACGAGCTCGACCCGCTGCGCGGACGCATCAGCTGGGTGTCGCCGGTGGCGCGCGCGCTGACCAAGGCGCGCGAGGGCGACGTCATCACGCTCGAGACGCCGCAAGGGAGCGAAGAGCTGGAGATTATCTCGGTCGAGTATCCGGAACCGATCGCGGACTGAGCGGAGTTGATCGGGCTCCGGCTGCTAAGATACGCGTTTGCTGCACTGGCCTTCACATGAATCATCCCCTTGATACCGCACGCGAGTCCGATGTCCTGACCGCGCTGCGGCGGGCCACGGCCTCGCGCCACGAGCGGCTCGACAGCGGCTTGCCGCTGTCTTCTCCCGACGCCACCCTGGCGGATTACTTTCACCACCTGCAACTGCTGCGCGCCTGGCTGGCGCCGCTCGAAGACTGGCAGCATGGTTTTAGCGATGGTCCGCAGGGCGCGGACGGGATTGCTGCCGCACCGCACCTGGCGCTGATCGACGCCGATCTCGCCGAGCCATCGCTGGCTGCTTGTGACCGCGTCCTGCGCGCGGCGGCGCTCCCCTGGCCGGCCGATGCCAGCCCCGCCTACCGCTGGGGCGTGGCCTATGTCGTCGAAGGTTCGCAGCTCGGCGGCGCGGTGCTGCACAAGCGCCTCGCGGCGCAGCTGGCGCCGCACCCGCTGCGCTACCTCGCCGGTGCCGGCGCGGCCGGGCCGGGTCCGCGCTGGCGCGCCTTCATGCTGGCGCTGCGCGAACAGGTGCAGGGCGAAGCGCAGGTCGCCGACGCCTGCGCCGGCGCCTGCGATGCGTTCGACCGGATCCTCGCGCTGGCTTTCGGCAAGGCGTAGGGTGGTCGGCTCCGCCCGGGTGGCTGGTCATACGCGATGCTGACGCCGCCCACGCGTTCAACCGGCTTTCGATAGCGCGCGGGGCTGTTCCGGCGTGCGTTGAACGCGTAGGCGGCGCATACGCCGCGTGGCCGTACGCTATCGGGTGGAGCCGCCCACCCTACGAGCGTGTGAAAAAATCGCCATGGCTGCGTTGCATCGTCTCGCCGTACCCACGTACTGTCTTCGACGATGCGCCTTGCCCTGACAATTTTTTCACACGCTCTACGCCATGCCGGCCTTGCTATGACGCCGCGCCGCCAGGTGCTTCGGCCTCCGGCGGCGTTGCTGCTGTCAACTTGACGTATTGAACGTTCAGGGTAATCGCTTCACTGTAGCGAAGCACAAAATTATCGCCGTCGATCGGGTAAAAACGTTCCAGGCTCGTCCCATCTTGCTCGATCGATTTGTCCTTGGACAGGGGGCGGCGCAGTACCTGCTGAAGGATGAGGCGATCAAGTTGCCCTTCCGAGTCGAAGTAGAAATCGTCCAGG
The DNA here is from genome assembly GCF_056680575.1 of Telluria sp. AIW5. NCBI lineage: Bacteria > Pseudomonadati > Pseudomonadota > Betaproteobacteria > Burkholderiales > Oxalobacteraceae > Telluria > Telluria sp. AIW5. Next base: position 2,186,345 of record NZ_CM155289.1, read on the forward strand.
ATACCGACATACAGCACGGCTTCTTTCGCTACTTCGACAATCGCTGAAATGAAAACCAGGTCCGGTTGCTCATCCTCGGTGAAGTCCGCTCCCGTGAGGAGGTAATACCAGGGCGCGTCGTGAAAGCGGAATACCGTGCTCAGTGGCGCACCGTCGCGATCGAGCCTGAATGTCGAGATGGCACTGCGCACCGACATCGGAATCAGATACGAAGCGATCAAAAGTGAAATGCAATACGCGGAAATTGGGCCGAATTCGATGCCCACCTGCTGTGCTGCGCTTGCCTGGCTGGCAGGCACCGAGGACAGCAAGTTCATCAACACGATCGGCTGGAACTCGCGCGAGAAAAGCAGGTGGGAACCTGCCAGCCAAGCCAGGTGAAGCAGGATTGCCCATAGCACAGCCTCAGCTACGACGCGGCCGAACGGTGAAAAATCGACGGAAGTACGTTCTGCGCGTTTCAGGCCGCTTCGGAATATAAAACCTGGCAGAAGGAGGACAAACAGGATGAGCGTCGGCAGCGCGACATTCATTGTATGGAGATCAGGCTGCCTTGGCGGCCTTTGGGACGACGCTTGCCTGCACTGTCAGCGCGCCGTCTTTGCTCCGGATAAGAAATGGACGCGTTCCAGCCTGCTGTGGCTGGGCGTCGCTCGCTTTCCTGTTGACCAGGAAATCGCGCAGTTGATTGCTTGCGGCTGGGTCAGCGAGAAGTTGCGTCGCCAATTTGCTTTTGAGTGCTTTCATGCGGCTACTATGCCATAAATACCAAAGGACGTGGAGCGCTTGTGGACGCCGTTGTGAGCGCGCAAACAGAGCCTCAGGCCCGCTCGCGCTCCACCCGGTTCACCCCCGCCACGCGCCGCAGGTTGCGGATCAAGTGCGCCAGGTGCACCCGGTCCTTCACCTGGATCGTGAAGCGCAGCTGCGTCATCATGTTCTCGTCGTCCTCGTCCATGCCGACATAGGTGATGTTGCCGTCGGACTCGCCGATCTCGGCCGCCACGCGCGCCAAAATACCTTTTTCGTTGTTGATCAACAGGCGGATGCGGCAGTCGAAGCGGCGGTTCAGTTCTTCGCCCCATTGCACGGCGATCCAGCGGTCCGGCTCTTTGACACGCAGGCGTTTCGCCGGCAGGCAGTCGCAGGTGTGCACGACCAGGCCCTGGTCGCGCCGCAATTGCCCCGTGATCTGGTCGCCCGGGATCGGCAGGCAGCAGGGCGCCAGTTGCACCGAGACGCCTTCGCTGCCGTAGATCGTGACCGGGTCGATGTCGGCCGCCAGCGGCATGTTCGACGGCACGGTATCGAGTTCGCCTTCGATCAGGCCGAAGATATGGCGGGCGACCAGCGCCGGCATGCGCTTGCCGATGCCGATGTCCGCGTACAGCTCGTCCATCGACTTGGCCGACGATTCGGCCAGCAGCTTGTCGATCGTCGCGGGCGCAAGCTCCGGCTCGAGATTGCGGGCGGCGAGGGCCTGTGCCAGCAATTCCTGGCCCAGTTCCACCGATTCGTTGACGTTGATGGTGCGCAGGTGGTGGCGGATCGCCGAGCGCGCCTTGCCGGTGCGCACATAGCTGAGCCAGGTCGGGCTCGGACGCGAATCGGCGTCGGTGACGATCTCGACGATGTCGCCATTGTGCAGCTCGGTGCGCAGCGGCTGGGTCTCGTTGTTGATTTTTACGGAGACCGTATGGTCGCCGATGCCGGTGTGGATCGAGTAGGCGAAGTCGAGCGCGGTGGCGCCACGCGGCAGGGCGATGATCTTCGACTTCGGCGTGAAGACGTAGACCGAGTCCGGGAACAGGTCGACCTTCACATGCTCGAGGAATTCGGCCGAGTCGCCGGTCTGCTGCTGGATGTCGAGCAGGGATTGCAGCCAGGCGTGGGTACGCTGCTGCAGGTCCGACATGTTCTGGTCGCCTGTCTTGTACAGCCAGTGCGCAGCCACGCCGCTCTCCGCGGTGCGGTGCATCTCCTGGGTGCGGATCTGGAATTCGACCGGGGTGCCATAAGGACCGATCAGGGTCGTGTGCAGCGACTGGTAGCCGTTCAGTTTGCGGATCGCGATGTAATCCTTGAACTTGCCCGGCATCGGCTTGTACAGGCCGTGCAGGGTGCCAAGCGTCACGTAACAGTTCGGCACCGTGTCGACCACGATGCGAAAGCCATACACGTCGAGCACCTGCGAGAACGACAGGTGCTTGTTGCGCATCTTTTTATAGATGCCGAACAGCGTCTTTTCGCGGCCGTAGACTTCGGCGTGGATGCCGGCCAGGGCCAGCGTGTTCTTGACTGCCTCGAGGATCTTCTTGACCACTTCGCGCCGGTTGCCGCGCGCCGCCTTCACCGCTTTCGAGAGCGTGCGGTAGCGCAGCGGGTACAGGTGCGAGAAGGCGAGGTCCTGCAGTTCGCGGTAGATGTTGTTCAGGCCGAGGCGGTGCGCGATCGGCACATACACTTCCATCGTCTCGCCGGCGATGCGGCGCTTTTTCGCCGGCGCCATCACGCCCAGCGTGCGCATGTTGTGCAGGCGGTCGGCCAGCTTGATCAGGATGACGCGCACGTCGGACGCCATCGCGAGCAGCATCTTGCGGAAGTTTTCCGCCTGCGCTTCGACCAGGCTCTGGAACTCGATCTTTTCCAGCTTCGACAGGCCGTCGACGAGGTTGGCGACCGGCGCGCCGAAGCGTTCGATCAGCTCTTCCTTCTTGACGTCCTGGTCTTCGATGACGTCGTGCAGCAGCGCGGCCATGATGGCTTGCGCATCGAGCTTCCACTCGGCGCAGATTTCGGCGACGGCGATCGGATGGGAAATATAGGGCTCGCCCGACTTGCGGACCTGGCCGAGATGCATCTCGTCGGAAAAGCGGTAGGCTTCGCGGACTTTCTTGAGTTCGACGGGCGTGAGGTAATCCGAGAGCTTGTCGACCAGCTGGGTGACCGACGCGACGCCGATGGCGGGAGGTTCAGGGACTTCTTGCGGCTTGCCCGGGCGCTTGGCCCGGGTGGGGGTGTTGCCTGATTGGGTCGAGTCCGGGGGGAACAGGTTCATACGAGGTTCATACGTTATGTCGATCAGCCGCAGTGTGGTGACAGAATAACAGAATTGGGAATCGACAGAGTCAGGCGGAACTCGGCCTTGAAACGCGCTCTTACATCGGCACTTTTTTCAGCATTTCGACGCCGACTTTACCGGCGGCGATCTCGCGCAGGGCGACGACGGTCGGCTTGTCCTTGGCTTCGACTTTCGGCGTGTGGCCCTGCAGCAGCTGGCGTGCGCGATAGGTCGCGGCCAGGGTCAGCTGGAAGCGGTTCGGGATATTCTTGAGGCAATCTTCGATCGTGATGCGGGCCATGGTAGCTCCTGAATAGACAATATGTGCGACGGCGTCGGAGACGCCGGCGTATTACGTGGCTTGTTGCGCGTGGATACCCAGTTGGGCAAACAGCGAGGCGTTGCGGGCAGCCTGTTGGGCGAAGCGGCAACGTGTCGCTTGGACAATCGCCCGCAGCTGGGCCAGGGCGACATTGAACTCTTCGTTGATGATAGCATATTCGAACTCGGGAGCGTGAGCGATCTCGCCCCCTGCGGCCAGCAAACGACGCGTGATGATGTGCGGTTCGTCGGTGCCGCGCTTGTGCAGGCGTTCTTCCAGCGCCTCGATCGACGGCGGCAAAATGAAAATGCCGGCCGCATCGGGGAATTGCTTCTTCACCTGGCGCGCGCCCTGCCAGTCGATTTCCAGCAGGATGTCGGTGCCGGTCTTCATTTTTTCTTCGACGCTCAGGCGGCTGGTGCCGTAGTAATTGCCGTGCACCTCGGCCCATTCGAGGAACTCGCCGCTCTCGACGCGCGCAACGAAATCTTCGGCGGTCGTGAAGTGGTACTCGCGGCCATCCTGCTCGCCGGGACGCGGTGGGCGCGTGGTGGTCGAGATCGACAGCTGGATGCCCGGCTCCTGCGCCAGCAGCGCGTTGACCAGGGTCGATTTGCCGGCGCCGGAGGGGGCGGCGACGACGAACAGGCTGCCGGAGAAAGCGGTGGTGATCATGGGGTGGTCCTTATTTCTGTGTTCTTGGTGCGGTTTTTATACCGCGATTGGTCATCATATAGCTGAACGCGTGGGCGGGAAACCCGCCCACCCTACGTGTATGCCAGAATCGTGTCCGATATACCGTAGGGTGGGCGGGTCCCCCGCCCACGCGTTCAAGCAGCGCAAGAATACTCGCGCTGCATTCAAGTTGTCTTTACTCCAGGTTCTGCACCTGCTCCCGCATCTGCTCGATCAGCAGTTTGAGTTCCATCGACGCATCCGCCAGTTCCTTGACGGACGCCTTGGCCCCCAGCGTATTCGCTTCGCGATTGAGTTCCTGCATCATGAAGTCAAGGCGCTTGCCGACCTGGCCGCCTTTTTTCAGGATGTGGCGCGTCTCGTTCAGGTGCGCCGACAGCCGCGACAGCTCTTCCGACACGTCGATGCGGATGCCATACAGTGTGACTTCCTGGCGAATCCGCTCGAACACTTCCTGGCGCGTCAGCGTCGACGGGTTGCCGTGGCCGGCCAGGCCCAGCGCGTCCTGCATGCGCTCGACCGCCTTCTGCTGGAACTGAGAGATGACCTGCGGGATCAGCGGAGTGATACGCTTGACGATCGCTTCCATCGAATCGATGCGCGATTGCAGCATGGCCTCGAGCGCCGCGCCTTCGCGGCGGCGGCTGTCGACGAAGGCGGCGATGGTCTTGGCGGTGAGGGCGGCGACGTCGGCCTGGAGCGACTCCTGGCCGATGTGCGATTCCTCGACCACGCCCGGCCAGCGCAGCAGCTCGGCCACCGACATCGGCTGCGCCTGCGCGAAGTGGCGGCTGACTTCGCTCTGCAGGCGCGCCAGGTCGGCCAGCAGGTCCTGGTTCAGCGCTTGCGCGCCGCCGGCAACCTTGCGGCCGAAGGAGAGGCGCGCTTCGACCTTGCCGCGGGTAATGGCAGCCATGATGGCAGCGCGCAGGTCCGGTTCCAGCGCGCGCAATTCGTCGTTGATGCGGAATTGAAGATCGAGGAAGCGCGAATTGACGCTCTTGATTTCGATTGTAAGGGTGCCCGCCGCGCCTTCGCTGGTGGCCACCGCATAGCCTGTCATGCTAGAAATGCTCACTAAAGTCCCCGGTTTTTTTAGAGCGCCTGGCAAAAACCACATGGCGGCGTTGCATCGTCTCGCCGTACAAGCGTACTGTCTTCGACGACGCGTCTCCCCCTTGGGGATTGCCCTGCGGCTTTTGTCAGACGCTCATTATTCTTTACAAGAACGACATTTATCCACACAATCGCCGTGTTATGCAAGGAACTCTTCAGTATGGCCGCACAAAATAACGCACCCTTGCCGGAAGGGCTGGAGATTGCCGGATATCGCATTGTAAAGAAAATCGCGTCTGGCGGGTTCAGTATTGTCTATCTTGCCTATGACGCCGAGGGCAGCGCCGTCGCCATCAAGGAGTACCTGCCCAGCGCGCTGGCGCTGCGCCAGCCGGGCGAGCTTGCGCCCGTCATCGCCAGGCCGAATCAACCGCTATTTCGCATCGGCCTGAAGTGCTTTTTCGAAGAAGGGCGGGCGCTGGCGCGCATCAATCATCCGAACGTCGTGCGCATCCTGAACTTCTTCCGCGCCAACGACACGGTCTACATGGTGATGGCCTACGAATCGGGCCAGTCGCTGCAGGAACAGATCGCGCGCACTGTGGGCAAAAGTGGAGACAAACGCGGCCGCCTCGGCGAGGCGTTCATCCGCAAGACCTTCGACGGCGTCTGCCGCGGCCTGCGCGAAACCCATGCGAACAAACTGCTGCACCTGGACCTGAAACCGGCGAATATCTACCTGCGCAGCGACGGTTCGCCCATCCTGCTCGACTTCGGCGCGGCGCGCCAGGCTGCCGGTACGGACGCGCCGACGCTCGCGCCCATGTACACGCCGGGCTTCGCGCCGCCCGACCTGTACGCAAGGGGCTTGCCGCTTGGCCCCTGGTCCGATATCTACAGCCTGGGCGCGGCGCTGTACGCCTGCATGACGGGTTCGCCCCCGCAGGCGGCCGACGCGCGCAAGCTCGAGGACAAGCTGGACGCGCAGTTCGACAAGCTGGGCACGGCCTACTCGCCCGAGCTGGTGGCGATGGTGCGTGCCTGCCTCGCGCTCGATCCGATGGCGCGCCCGCAAAGCGTGTTCGCCGTCCAGAAGGTGCTGCAGGCGGCGCCGGCCAGGCCGCTCGCGGCCGAGGCCGAAGAGGCACCGGCAGCCGCGCCAGGCACGGGATTGCGCGGGCTGCTGGGGCGCATCGGCCTCAGGCGCGCCGGCGGCCAGGGCAAGTAGTCCAATCTCACGAAGCAACCAGGAGCCACGATGCAGTTTTCCGTCTACCAGCACAGCCACATCGGCGGACGCAAGGTCAACCAGGACCGCATGGGCTACTGCTTTACCCGCGACGCGCTGCTGCTGGTGCTGGCCGACGGCATGGGCGGCCACCAGCATGGCGAGATCGCCTCCACCATCGCGATGCAGACCCTGTCGATGATGTTCCAGATGCAGGCCCGTCCCACCATCAAGAAACCGGAGCGCTTCCTGGAAGAAGCGCTGCTGCAGGCGCAGCGCGACATCCTCGCCTACACCGCGCGCCACCAGCTGCCGGAAAGCCCGCGCACCACGGTCGTCGCCTGCCTGGTGCAACACAACTGCGCGGTATGGGCGCACTGCGGCGACTCGCGCCTGTACTGGGTGCGCGGCAACCGGGTGCTGGCGCAGACGCGCGACCACTCGCACCTCGAATACCTGATCGCCAAGGGCCTGGCGAGTCCTGCCGAGCGCGCGACCCATCCCGACCGCAACAAGCTGTACAACTGCATCGGCGCCGCGAGCAGCCCGCGCATCGAACTGTCGCGCCAGGCCAGCCTGGAAGCCGGCGACGTGCTGCTGCTCTGTTCCGACGGTCTGTGGTCAATGGTGCCGGACGCCGAAATCGTGCAGATGCTCGCCAGCCGCGGCGTGGTGCAGGCGGTGCCGGAGCTGGTGTCGATGGCGGTGTCCATCGGCGGCCCGCGCGCTGACAACACGACCGCGCTGGCGATCAGCTGGCAGGGCGCCGATCATGCGCCAGGCGCCGGCGATCCGAACGTGATCTCGACCGGGCTGCTGCCGGAGGACCAGGTCAGCAGCACGATCGGCAACGTCGCCGCCGAGGCCGGCGTTGCGCTCGATGCCGACCCGTTCGACGAAGACGAAATCGACAAGGCGATCGCCGAGATCAACCAGGCGATCGAGAAATCATCCCAATTACTCAAATAATGAAAGCGTTTCCATGACCTTCCAATCCCGCCCGAGCGGCCGCGCCGTCGACCAGCTGCGCAGCATCCGCATCACCCGCCAGTACACCAAGCACGCCGAGGGTTCCGTATTGATCGAGTGCGGCGACACCAAGGTGATCTGCACGGCCAGCATCGAAGAGAAGGTGCCGGGCTTTTTGAAGGGAAAAGGGCAGGGCTGGCTGACGGCGGAATACGGCATGCTGCCGCGCTCGACGCACACGCGCATGGACCGCGAGGCCGCGCGCGGCAAGCAGTCCGGCCGCACGCAGGAGATCCAGCGCCTGATCGGCCGCTCGTTGCGCGCCGCTTTCGATCTCGACGCCTTCGGCGAGCGCACCCTGCACCTCGACTGCGACGTGATCCAGGCCGACGGCGGTACCCGCACCGCCTCGATCACCGGCGCCATGGTCGCCGCCTACGACGCCTTCAATGCACTGGTCGCGCGCGGCGCCCTGACCGCGGTGCCGGTAAAGCATTTCGTGGCCGCGATCTCGGTCGGCGTCTACCAGGGCATGCCGGTGCTCGACCTCGATTACGTCGAGGATTCCGGCTGCGACACCGACATGAACGTCGTAATGACGGAGGCGGGGCATTTCATCGAAGTGCAGGGGACGGCGGAAGGCGTTGCGTTCGACCGCGCGGGCATGAATCGCTTGCTCGACCTGGCGCAGGGCGGAATTGCCGAGCTGGTGCGCCTGCAAAAACAGGCGCTGGGTGTCTGACACCCGCGGCTGTCGCGTAACGTAGGGTGGACTCCCGAGTCCACGCGGTACATCGTGTGGTTCATGTTGGCGCGGCCGTGAATCGATATGGTGGAATGCATCGGCACGAACGCGTGGACTCAAGAGTCCACCCTACGGTGCACCACGGTTATCGGCGATCGGCGGAGGCAAACGAGAGCGGGTAAAATACTTCCCTTCGCTCGTCTCGTCCATTCCCACCATGACCCAACGCCTCATCCTCGCCTCCAACAACGCCGGCAAACTGAAGGAATTCCAGCAAATCCTCGGTCCGATCGGTTTCACGCTGCACCCGCAAGGCGAATTCGATGTCCCGGAAGCCGAGGAGCCGCACGCGACCTTCGTCGAAAACGCACTCGAAAAGGCCCGCCACGCCGCCCGCCTGACGGGATTGCCGGCACTGGCCGACGACTCCGGCGTGTGCGTGAACGCACTCGGTGGCGCGCCCGGCGTGTACTCGGCGCGCTTCGCGGGCGAGCCGAAATCGGACGCACGCAACAATGCAAAACTGGTCGCGGACCTGGCGGACAAAGAAGACAAGTCGGCCTATTACTATTGCGTGCTGGTCTACGTGCGCCACGCCGACGACCCGCAGCCGGTCATCGCCGACGGCCGCTGGGATGGCGTCATCGTCGACACGCCGCGCGGCGAGAACGGTTTCGGCTACGACCCCTACTTCCTGATTCCTTCGCTGGGCAAGACCACGGCCGAGCTCACGCCTGCCGAGAAGAATGCGCAGTCGCACCGTGGACAGGCCCTGCGCGCACTGGTCGAGAAGCTGCGATGATCCCGATCAAACCAGCCGGCGCCCAGGTCGGCGCACCCCGGTCGCCGGCGCAGGCCGCGCTGCAATACCTGCAGCCGGGTGCCCTGAACCTGACGGCCTTGCCGCCGCTCTCGCTCTATATCCACTTCCCCTGGTGCGTGCGCAAGTGCCCGTATTGCGATTTCAATTCGCACGAGGCCAAGGGCGAACTGCCGGAACAGGAATACCTCGACGCGGTACGCCTCGACCTCGAACAATCCCTGCCCCTGATCTGGGGCCGCAAGATCCATACGGTGTTTATCGGCGGCGGCACGCCGAGCCTGATGTCGGCCGCCGGGCTCGATCGCCTGCTGTCGGACGTACGCACCTTGCTGCCGCTCGAGATCGACGCCGAGATCACGATGGAAGCGAACCCGGGCACCTTCGAGATCGAGAAATTCCGCCACTACCGCGACAGCGGCGTGAACCGCCTGTCGATCGGCATCCAGAGCTTCAATGCCGAACACCTGAAGTCGCTGGGCCGCATCCACGACGAGCGCGAAGCGCTGCGCGCGGTCGAGATCGCGCACTCGACCTTCGATAACTTCAACCTCGACCTGATGTACGCGCTGCCGTCCCAGACATTGGAGCAGGCCGAGCACGACCTCAACACCGCGCTGTCGTTCGCGCCGCCGCACCTGTCGCTGTACCACCTGACGATGGAACCGAACACGGTCTTCGCCAAGTATCCGCCGGCGCTGCCCGACGACGACGCCAGCGCCGACATGCAGGACATGATTCTTGACACGATGCGTGCCGCCGGTTTCGACCACTACGAAGTCTCGGCCTATGCGCGGCCGGGCAGGCAGGCGCGCCACAACCTGAACTACTGGAATTTCGGCGACTACCTCGGCATCGGCGCGGGCGCGCACTCGAAGATCTCCTTCCCGCACCGGATCCTGCGCCAGGCGCGCTTCAAGCAGCCGGCCTCCTTCATGGAAGCGGCGAAGCGCGGCAATCCGGTCCAGGAAGAACACGAAATCGCACGCGCCGACATGGGTTTCGAGTTCATGCTCAACACGCTCCGCCTGACCGGCGGCTTCGATCCGAATTTGTTCGGCGAGCGTACCGGCATGAGCATCACCGCGATCAGCAAGGCGCTCGATGCGGCGGAAGCGAAAGGTTTGTTGACGCGCGACTTCAAGCTGATTCGTCCGACGGAACTCGGGCAGCGCTTCCTCAACGATCTGCAAGAGATGTTCCTGGGCGAATCAAAGTAGAGGGCACCAGAGTTTCAGGCGGGCGCGGCGCTGTTGCGCGGGCCGTGCGTGGCCTGCATGATCCGCGTGGGCATGAATGCCCACCCTACGAGCGTGTGAAAAAATCGCCATGGCTGCGTTGCATCGTCTCGCCGTACCCACGTACTGTCTTCGACGCTGCGTCGGGCGGCCGCATCCCTTGCCCTGACAATTTTTTCACACGCTCTACGGGATACGCTACGTATCCGGGTTTCGTATGATCTCGCCGTTCGTCCCGTAGGGTGGGCTCCGCCCACGCGGTACCAGGCATGCGCCACGCCGATGTCGAACGGGGCGCCATCGTTGGCGTTGGGATGCTCCTGCAGGCGCAGTGGCGCTGTTGCCTGTGCCCCGCGTGGCCCTCACGATCCGCGTGGGCATGCCCACCCTACGGTACACCGTACGTATCCGGATTTGGAGTGATCTCGCCGTTAGCGTTACCCGTAGGGTGGGCATGCCCACGCGGATCGCGCGCACCACGACCAGATCAGGCAACAGCCCCCGTTCCGTCGCGCACCAGCATTAACCCTGCGTCCCGCCCGCCAGCGCCGCAATCGTCTTCGCCAGCCCCGTCACCACCCGCGCCATGCTGTCGTACGTGATCTTCTCCAACGTGTCCTCCTGCGTGTGGTAATAGGGATAGCGCATGAACGCGGTATCGGTAATCATCAGCGCCGGATAGCCGTGCCGGTTATACGACGAGTGATCCGACAGCGTCACCCCGGTCGTGTGCGCCGGCGCCGCCAGTCCTTCGGCTGGAAATTCCGATGCGTCGCGAAACGCGGCCAGCGCCTCGCGCACCAGGTTCGACGACTCCAGCGTCCCGACAAAGGCGATGAAATTCCCGGTGGACGGATAGCGGCCCTCGAGCCCCGGCGGCAGCTTCTGGCTGTCCGGCGCGTCCGTGTAATAACCCATCGTCTCCAGCACCAGCGCGGCTGCGACGTTCTGGCCCTGGCGCTTCATTTCGGCGGCGTGCACCATGCTGCCCATGTGTTCGCCCATGTGTTCGCCGATGAGCCAGGGCGGTTCCTCGTTCACGAACAACACGAAGCGCACCTCGGTGCCGGCGCCCGGCTGCATCGTCCGCAGCAGGCGCGCCAGCTCGAGCACGGCCGCCGTACCGCTGCCGTTGTCGTTCGCGCCCGGCGCGCCCTGCGCGGAATCGTAATGGGCGCCGACGATAAAGATCCGGTCCGGCCGCTTGCCCTTCGCGACATTGCCGACCGCCGCCTCGATATTGCGCACGCGCTGCCCACCGGCCATGTATTCCTGGCGCGTCGGTGTATAGCCGGCCTTTGCCAGCGTCGTCTCGATGTAGGTGGCGGCGCGCTCGAGCGCGAGCGGCGTGCCCGTATTGTGCTCGTCGGAAGCGATCGCACTCACGTGCGCGCGCAGGCGCTCGGCCAGCTCCGGTGCGGCGGCAGCTGGATTCGGACCCACGGTCAGCACCGCAACCAGGATGAGCAGGACGAGCGCAACAATTGCTTTCCAGTGTGAGTGAAAAAAATTCCGCATGGCAGCCTCTCGGCGTCGGTTGAGCCATCAACTGGTAGACCGGTTCAGTCTAGCCAAGTTCACGCACAGGAGACGCACGTGTCGACCGTCTTGCCGGCCTTGCCGACGCATCGTGCTTACGCATTGCTGCGCAGCCGGCTTCCGTCGAAACGTCGGCCGCGTGGCGCCAGGCCCCGCCCATTACAGGTCGATCGACATCAAGTCGCGTCCGACCAGGATGTTCCCCTGATAGTGTTTGCGTACTCCCTCGGCCCACATGTCCTCCGTAATCGAGGGATCGTCTCCGGGCACGAAATGGCTGAGCACCAGATTTTTTACTCCCGCCGCCGCTGCGATGCGGCCGACATCGTCCGTCATGGTATGGGACGCGAGAAAATGCTCAAGTGCGCGCTTCGCATTGGGAACCCGTTTCGCCAGGGCTTCCACGCCCGGCCCATATTGGACTTCGTGCACCAGGTAGTCCGCGCCTTTGGCGAACTCGGCGAGCTTTGGGTTATAAGCAGTATCGCCCGAGAAAACGATCGTCTTGCCGCCGAATTCGAACTTGTAGCCATAGCTGTCATCGAACGGCGGATGCAGCGAACGCATCGCACTGACCTTGACCTGATCGTTACTGAACACGCGATCGATGTTGCGGATGTCGTGTGCCCGGATGAGGCGGCGCAGGTCGGGCTTTCCTTCATCATGGATACGGGTTTCGATATCGATCTGGTTCAAGGCCATGAAATCGCGCGTCATCTTCTCGAGTCCCGGGGGGCCGTAGGTATCGACGGTATGGTTCAGGCCCGCCGCCCACGCGGCATACAGAAGATTGCCGTACTCCAGTTCATGGTCGGAGTGATGGTGAGTGATGAACACGTAGCGCACCTGTGGAAGCGGAACACCGGCCTTGACGAGCTGCATCGAGACGCCGTAACCGCAATCGATCACATAAGGCACACCGCCGATCATCAGCAGGTTGGCAGGGTTCATTCGGACCAGGTCCTTCAGGTTACTGCCTGCACCGCCAACGCGCGGTCCACCCTTAGTGCCGAGTAACACCAGGCGGTTGCCGCCGGATGCGCCTGCGGATGCTGGCGGTCGGCCTGCTTCTTGTGCGAAACCAAGCAGGGGCGCGGCTGCCATGGCTGAGGCTAGTCCGGTACCCAGCGCGAGGAATTTTCGCCGATTCGCAAAACGTTGACCTTCTTCTGAATGTGGCATGTTGCTGTCTCCTCCATAAAAATCTGTCATGTAGAAATCCCTATGTGGATGTCTCTACCGTGTTTTCGTTAAATGATCGTAGTGCATAGCGGCAGCGACAGGAATGGATAAATACTGGAAAATTTTGCACTATTTCGCGCAAGGTGACATGCATGACCCAGCGCTGAGGCGAAGCATTCTCCGGCTGCAGGCATAAAAAACCGGGACATATGGTCCCGGTTTTTTTGTTTTACAGCACTGCCAGAAAATCAGCGCGCCGCCTGTGCCTTCGATGCCGGCTCGCTCCATACACCCCCAAGCACGCGATACAGCGTCATCTGGTTCTGCAGCCGCGCCAGGTTGGCCTGCACCGCGACCTGCTGGGCCTGGAACAGCGAACGCTGGGCATCCAGCAAATCGAGGTAGCTGGCCGCGCCGCTCTTGTAGCGCAGGTCGGACAGGTTGTAGCGGTCCTGTTCGGCGAGCGCCACCGCGCGCTGGGCGCGCAGCTGCTCGCTGAAGGTCGCCTGGCCGGCCAGCGCGTCCGCCACTTCGCGGAACGCGGTCTGGATCGAGCGCTCGTACTGGGCCACCGCGATGTCGCGGCCAGCCCTGGCCGCGTCGACGCCGGCGCCAATGCGGCCCAGGTCGAAGATCGGCAGCACGGCCTGCGGCGCGAAGGTCCAGCCGAAGGAGCGGCTCTTGAACAGGCCCGACAGCTCGGTACTCGCGCTGCCCACGGAGCCGGTCAGCGAGATGCGCGGGAAGTAGTTCGCGCGCGCCGCGCCGATGTTGGCGTTCGCCGCGATCAGCTGCTGCTCGGCCGCGCGGATGTCCGGACGGGCGGCCAGCAGATCGGACGGCATGCCGGCCGGCAGGTCGGGCAGTTCGGTCGTGGCGAGCGTGGCGCCGGCGGGCAGGTTTTCCGGAATCGGCTCGCCCACCAGCAGGGTCAGCAAATTCGCATCCTGTGCACGCTGGCGCTGCAGCTGGGCCAGCGTGGCGCGCGCGGTTTCGACGAGCGAAGCCGACTGCTGGAGTTCCAGCTTCGACACCACGCCGTTTTGGAAACGCAGGCGCGTCAGTACCGCGGAATACCCAAGCGCTTGCTAACGACGCTTTACATATGCTTCCTGGGCTGTGCGCCGCGTTTCGATGTGCATGTCGGGTACCGCGTGGACTCGAGAGTCCACCCTACGGATCTGTGCTCTGCGTTTCGATGTGCATGTCGGGTACCGCGTGGACTCAAGAGTCCACCCTACGGATCTGTGCGCCGCGTTTCGATGTGCATGTCGGGTACTCCCCGGCTAGCGAAGAATGCCGACCAGGTAACGGTCCGCTTGAGTGGCCGGCATCACCGTTGAGGCCGACCCGCTCGCCTAGACCGGGATCGCTTCCACCAGCAGCGCCCGCTCGAAGCTGACGCTGATGCGGTTGTGCGCGGCGCTCACCGTACCGAGGTCGCGCTCGCCGACGTAGTCGCGCAGCCGGTACTGCCCGGCGCCCAGTCCGCGAATTTCTACCGGCCCGGACCAGCGCGGTGCGTAGAAGGCAAAATACAGGCGTCCCTCTTTCTCCACGACGTGGGTCTCGGGGCGGTCGAAGCCGATATCGTAGAGTTCGCCGCGGTAAACGCCTTTGGGCAGCATCTTCTCTTTGTACACGCCGATCCACTTGCGCCAGACCACTTCCTTTTCCGGGGTCAGGAGGAAGCTGTCCTTCGGCTTGGGATCGAGCGGCCAGGTGAACTTGGTCGACAGGACGGCGCCGATGCCGACGGTGGAGGCGAAATCGTCGCCGCCGTCGCTCAGCTCGACGTGGTCGCCCGCGTAGGGCGCCGACGGCCCCATCAAGGCCTTGAGGGTCTTGCCCTTGTGCCGTACCTGCCAGGACGAGAGCGGATCGGATGCCGGCGCCTGGTTCACATAAGGGAAATTGTGGAAGGCATACGACGTGCCGCAAGGGCAGAACTCGATCACGGCCCTGGGATTGATTTCGCGCGCCGTGTCGTAGACCATCTTCCAGAAGTCCTGCAGCTTTTCGTAGGACTCTTCGGGACGGGCATGCTTGTGGGCCGGGTTGTAGCAGGGCGCCACCCCGTTCAAATGCTGGCCGTCGATCTTCAGCCCCTGGTAGCCCCATTCGCCCAAGATCTTGCGCACGAAAGCGCGCGTCATCTCGATGGTCGGGCCGTAGGCCGGGCACAGGTAGAGGCTGTTCCACCAGCTGATCAGCTGCGGCGCGCCGTCCTTGTCGAGCAGGAGCATGTCGGTGTGGTCGTGCACCAGGTCGGTTCCCGGATCGGCCGCCAGGGGCGCGATCCACAGGCGCGCCTTCATGCCGGCGTCCTTGATGCTGCCGACCAGGGCGCGCATGTCGTCGTCGCCGCGCGCGAATTTCTTGCGGTCTATTTTCCAGTCGCCTTCGCTGGTCTGCCAGCCGTCGTCCAGCACCGCCCACTCCAGGCCCAGTTCCTTCGCCTTGGCCAGGGTGCCGGTCATCAGCGGCACGGTGAAGTCGCGCTCGTAACCCCAGGCGCACCAGATGGGCTCGTACGACTCGGCCGGCGCATCCGGGGCGCGCATGCCGCGCTCGCCCATCAGCAGGCGATAGCGGTCGAGGGCGGCGAAGTAGTCGCCCGTGTGCAGCGTGAGGAAGGTGTCGAAGGTAGCGAGTTCCTCGCCGGGTTGCAGGATCGCGGCCTGGTCGAATTCCAGCGCCAGCGCAGCGCCGCCGGCCACTGCGCGCACCGGCAGCGCCACCAGGCGCGGCACCGTGTCGAGATGGCCGACCGCCAGGCCGCATTCGCGCTGCCAGACGTCGGCCACCGGCGTGCCGCTGCCGTAATCCGAAGCGTTCATTCCCATGAAGTTGCGCTGGTCGAAGCCCGCCTTCAGCGGCTGGACCCAATCGCGCCGGTCGGCGTGCGAGGCGCCGGAGAAGCTCCAGAAAGCCGGCTTGCCGCTGCGCGCCGGCAGCAGCGTATAGCCGCTGTTGCGCCAGGCTTCCACCGCCAGGCTCTGCTTGCCGGTGTTGCGATACGCGACCCGCAGCACCGCGAAGCCGGGATGGCGGTCGTAGAAAGTCACCGTGACGGTTTTCTCGATGCCCTCGGGTGCGACGCCGCTGATGCGGTGGCGGGCGCCCGCGCCGTGCGGACCGTCGACGCGGTCCACGGCCTGGCTGCTCAAGGCGAAACGCTCGATCCATTTGCCGCCGGCCACGCGCAGCGCTTCGCTGGCGCAAAAGCCGGTGACGCCGTGCGCCGCGCCGCGCCGCGACAGCAGGCGGGTGCGCATCTGGCCGTCGAACTCCAGGCCCAGCGCGGCGTCGCCGATGCGCGCCACGTCGCGGCCTCCCGGCGCCGCCGCCGCGGTCGTCGCAGCCAGCGCGGCCGGCGCGCCCAAACTCGTTGCCACGGCCGATCCGGCCAGCCATTGCAGCAAACTGCGGCGCCGTTCGTTTCGCACTTCCTTCATCTTCGCTCCTCGTCTTGGGATCCCACACAGCCGGCGCAGGGGCCGGCTGCATGCCGCCTCCCTACACCAGCACCACTTGCGCGCCGCGTTGGCGCAATACGTCGACCACCTCGTCCGGCACCCCGGTATCGGTGATGATCTGGTCGATCTGTTCGATCGTCGCGATCATCGACAGGCTGCGCCGTCCGATCTTCGACGAGTCGCCTACCGCCACCACGCGGCGCGCGATTTCCAGCATGCGCGAATTCAAGCGCGCTTCCAGCAGGTGCGGCGTCATGACGCCGATGTCCGGGTCCAGGCCGTCGAAGCCGAGGAACAGGATGTCCGCGTGCAGTCCCTGCAAGGCCAGTTCCGCCTGCGGTCCGCCCAGCGAATACGAACTTGGACGCAGCACCCCGCCCAGCATGATCAGGGTCACGTGCGGCGCACCGGCCAGCAGCACGGCGATGTTCAGCGCATTCGTGATCACGTTGATCGACTGCAGCTTCAATCCGCGAATCTGCTTCGCGATCTCGCCCGTCGTCGAGCCCGAATCGAGCACGATGGTCTGGCCTTCGCCGATCAATTTGACCGCCGCTTCCGCGATCCGGATCTTCTCGGCGCGGTGCAGGGTCTGCTTCACGCCGATCGGCAGGTCCTCGTTGGCGCGCTGCGGGATCGCGCCGCCGCGCGTACGCACCACGGCCCCGATTTCGGCCAGCGCGTTCAGGTCGTTGCGCACCGTGACCAGCGAAATGCGGAACATCGCCGCCAGTTCGGCCACCGTGACACGCTCGCGCTCGCTCACCATTTCCCGGATCCGGCGGCGGCGTTCCGCCACCAGCAGGTCCTGGTCGGGCCCCCGATCTTGGTTGCTTATCGAAACTTTCGTTTCCGGTTTCTTTGTTTTGCTCATTCTTGATCTTTCGGGAGCGAGATTGCCCCAGCGACCCCACGGCCGCTTGCGTCTGGTACCTGATGATACAGGATGGCAATTTACGCGAAACGAAAGATCACTGCGTTTGTCGGCATGCGGGCGCTTGCGTTATGCGGCAGGGGCGCGCCAGGCTCCAGGGAAGGTTTTTTCCGCGTTCACGCGGAATAGTTTGTCCGCGACTTTCTTCGGCAGCGCCAGCCCGCGCACCTGGTCATCGAGTTCCGGCACCGCGAAACTGTCGTCGGTGTTGAAGTAGCGCCAGTCGCGCCGCCAGACCGTATCGAGGTCGCTGACGAAGTCGGCGTCGGACTGCCCGGCCGACTGCGCCAGGTCCGAACCGTACATCAGGCGATCCTGGTACTTGATCAGGAAGCGGCGCACCTGCTCGCGGTCGCGCTGCGACTGGTATTGCAGCTGGCCGATGCGCGCCGCCACATCCACCCGGGCAGTGGGATGACGGTCGAGGAAGCGCGCCAGCTCGTCCACGCTCCATTCGAGCGAGGCCAGGTGCACGCCGACGAAGCGCATGCGCGGATGTTTCGCCAGCATCCGGTCGCGCGCCGCCATCTGGTCGGCGTAGCTCGGCATCTCGGGGTGTTTGTACATGTGGTACTGCGGATGCTGCTGGAAGTACTCGCGGTCGTTCTTGACCGTCATCTGGTCGAGCGGCAGCCAGCAGTTGTGCGGCTCGCCCTGGTGCCCGATCACCAGCACGCCGCGCCGATCGAGCCCGTCGAACAAGGTGTCGAAGCGGGCGTCGTCGATCATCACGAGCTTGCCTTGCGCGTCGCGCAGGTCCATGCCGATGTTCTTCCACACCTTGACGCCGACCGCACCGTCGGCGATCGCCGCGTCCAGGCGGCGCAGGGTGCGCTCGCTCCAGCCGGCCTGGCCGAAGCCGTCTGTCGTGAAACTGGCTGCGAACGCCACCGTGCGCGGATGGGCGCGGTGCAGCGCCGTCGCAATGCGCTGCTGCTGGTCCAGCGCCGGGAAGTCCGGGTAGTCGACGTTGATCGTCAGCGCCCGGACATTGTCCTTGTGCGCCAGCCCCAGGAAGGCGCGCTGGTCGGCGCCGTGCAGGTGCAGGTGGGCGTCGATCTTCCCGACCTTCTCGAAGTCGGCCATGGTGTAGCTGTCGGCGGCGAAGGCGGGCAGCGCGGCGCCGAGCAGCAGGACGAGCATGGTGCGGGTGGTGGAGATGAGGCGTGAGCGCATGCCGGTTCCTTTCATGCAGGCTGTTGATGGGTCAAGCGCGCGACGGCGGGCGCGCCGAGCGGTGTGCCGGCGCTGCGTGCCGCGTACAAGGCCGCGCCCAGCACGGGCGCCAGTAGCGGCGCGGCAAGCAGGTAAGCCGCCGGCCGCGCGGCCAGCGCGGCGTCGAAGGGACCGCGCAGCAGGCCGCCTTCGGCGAACAGGCCGCCGGTGAACGACACCGGTAGCGGCGTGTCCAGCGTCACCCCGAGCCCGGCGCGTACCGCGTCCACCATGTCCGCCAGTTCGGCGGCGGCGCGCTCGAAGATCGCCCGCGCTTGCTGGTCGCCGGCCACGGCGGCATCGTGCACCAGGCGCGCCAGTTGCGCCACCCGGCTGCGCTCGCCATTCAGGGTGCCGTAGACGACGGCGCAGAGATCGAGGTCGTCTTCCAGCGCCAGGCGTTCGCGCACCAGGGCGTGCAAGGCGCCGCGCGGCGTGCGGCCGTCGCTCATGCGCGAGAACAGCGCCAGCCCTTCGCGCGCGATCCAGTAGGCCGAGCCTTCGTCGCTGAACAGTTCTCCCCAGCCGCCGGCGCGCGCCTGGCGGCCCGCATATTCGCCGTAGGCCATCGAGCCGGTACCGGCGATGACGCTGATGCCGTCCGCGCCGGCCAGCGAACCGGCCCAGCTGCACACCATGTCGTTGCCGCACAGGTAGCGCCGGTGTTGCAGGATCGCCTGCGGCAGCGCATCGAGCGCCGCCTGCGCCTGCCGGTCTTCGCCGTAGGCCGGCAGCCCGAAGAAGGCGAAATCGACGGCCTGCGCATCCACGCCGGCGCGCTCGAGGAGTATGCGGCAGCCGCGTGCCAGCGTCGCGCCGGCGCCGTCGATGCCGACTTCGATATGGTAGACCCCAGGCTCTTCGTGCCGGGCCAGCACCTCGCCGCGGGCGTCGACGAGCGCGAACGCGGTCTTGGTGCCGCCGCCGTCAACCCCGAGGAACATGGTGCGCCTCGCTGTCGAACGGATAAATGGTCACGCCGCGCACCACGCGGTTGACAGTGCCGGAGCGGCTCGGGGTATCGGGACGCAGGCCCAGGGCCAGCGATTGCAGGAAGGCGAAGCCCTGGCAGAACACGATGTAGGGCAGGGCGAGTTCGAGATCGGTGAGGGCGTCGGCGCCGTCGAAGGCAAACGCGTCCTCGCCCGCCGCGCCGCCCGCTTGCGCATCGAGCACCAGCACGCGGCCGGCGCTGGCATCGGTGCGCAGTTCGCGCACCAGGTCGAGGTCGTAGCGGCGCGCCTGCGGGTCGTTCGAGAGCAGCACCACCACCAGCGTGGCCTGGTCCACGATCGTTTTCGGGCCATGGCGAAAGCCCAGCGGCGAATCGAACATGGCGACCACCTGCCCATCGGTCAGTTCGAGCAGCTTGAGCGCCGCTTCGCGGGCCAGCCCGCGCAGTTCATTGCTGCCCAGGTAGACGACGCGCCTGAAGCGCTGGTTGACGAGCGCCGACAGCAGCGGCAGCGCGCGCGCGCCGGCCTGCTCCGCGGCCGCGGCCAGCGCGGCGGCACGCCCGGGCGCGGCCGCGCCGAACGCCAGCGCCGCCGCCAGCAGCATCGAGGTGAAGCTGGTGGTCATGGCGAAGCCGCGGTCGTGGGTCGCATCCGGCAGCAGGATGGCCAGCGCATTGGCCCGCTCGCCGCTCATGCGGTACAGCTGGCCTTCGGCGTTGCAGGTGATGACCAGGTGGTAGACCTGCTTCACCAGCTGGTCCGCCAGTGCGACGGCGGCAATGCTTTCCGGGCTGCTGCCGGAACGGCCGAACGACACCACCAGGGTCGGCGTATCCGGTTGCAGGAAGCGGCCCGGTCCCGACACCAGGTCGGTGGTCGGCACCGCCTCGGCGCGCCGTCCTTGTGCGAGCAGGGCAGGCGCCAGGCATTCGCCGATGAAGGCGGAGGTGCCGGCGCCGGTCAGCACGATGCGCAGGTCCGGCCGCGCCAGCAGCGGCACCAGGAAGGCGTCGATGGCGGCGCGCTGTTCGGCGACGAGGGCCTCGATGCGCGGCCATACGGATGGCTGTTGCGCGATCTCGCGCGCGGTGAGGGCGCCCCCGAGTTGTTCCAGGCGCTCCAGGTCGTGCCCGAGCACCAGGTTGCGTTCTACTAGCATGTTTCGAGCTCCCTTGTGGCGGCGCCTGCCGTGCAGGCGCGCATGTACTGGCGCAGCACACGGGCCACGCCTTCTTTCAATAATTCCGATGGTGTTGCGCGCAGCCGGCCGTCGCGGATCGCCTCGTACTGGTGCGGCAGGTACTGGCTCAGCAAGGTCAGGGGCGGGGTGTGGCCTTCGAGGTTGGCCAGCAGCCGGGCCTGCGCGGCCTGGATCGCCGGATGCGGCCAGTAGTAGCGGATCCGGTCGCTCAGGCTGAACTGCTGGTCGAAACGCGTGCGCGCGGCGTCGTGGTAGTACTTGCGCCAGTATTCCGGCTCGGCGCGCATCACCTCGAGCACCACTTCCTTGAAATTGGAGACCTGGTCCAGGCCCGGCATGCCGTTCTCGATATCGGCCAGCGCCCACAGCGTCTCGCGCAGCGCAAAGGTCAGTCCCGGCCCCACCTTCAGGATCGCGAAGTGGTCGCGCACCAGCGCCTCCAGGTTGGCCGGGGTCTGGTAGTCGGTCGAATGGGCTTCGTAGACCAGGGTCGGCTCGGACTCGATGAAGCGGCTCAGGGCGCGCGCTTGCCCGGGACGGTAATCGATCACCTTGTGGTGGTCGAATTCGACACCGGGCTGCACCACCAGGCCGATCACGCGCGGCCAGGCCGCGTCGAGGCCCGCCGCCGCGAAGGCGGCGCGGTGGGCGGCGATGGTGGCGGCGGCGGCGTCCGGCGTCGTGACGCTCAGCTCGGCCAGGTCTTCATGCGCACCGCCCGGCACCGGTACTTCGGTACCGACCACGTACACGGGCGCCTCGCCGCCGGCGCGGCGCCAGGCCTGCTCGGCCACGGCGCACAGGCGCGCGGCGCGCGCGGCCACCGCCTCGTCGGCCAGCGGCACCGGATCGTCACTGCAGGACATCGAGCAGTCCAGGTGGATCTTGCGAAATCCGGCCGCGACATACTGGTCGATCAGCACCTCGGCCTTGGCCATCGCCTGTGCGGCGGGCTCGCCCTGCCAGGCATTCGGGCCGAGGTGGTCGCCCCCGAGCAGGACCTGCTGCACCGGGAAACCCACCCGCGCGGCGATACCGTGCACGAAGTCGCGGAAGGCGGCGGGCGTCATCCCGGTGTAGCCGCCGTCCTGGTTGACCTGGTTCGAGGTCGCCTCGATCAGTACCGGCATGCCGGCCGCGGCGGCTACTTCGAGCGCCGCTTCGATCACCAGCGGGTGCGCCGAACACACCGAGTAAATGCCCAGCGGCTGGCCAGCCTTGTGGCCCTGGACGAGGTCGAGAAGGACACGCATTGTTCAGGCTCCCAGTTGGTCGGTGTTGGTGGTGGACCCGTCCTCGGGCTGGAGCGCGAGGAACAGGGCGGCGGCGAGCGACAGGCCGATGCCGGCGAGCTTGAAGCCGTTCGGCAGCGTCGCCGCCATCGTCACCGAGATGATGGTGGTCAGCAGCGGGGCGCCGGCGTTCACGAGCGGCGACACCACCAGCGCCTTGCCGTAACGGAAGGCATAGACCAGGGTCAGCGCGCCGATGGCGTTCAATACCTGGGTCGCCGCGGCCAGCAGCGGCCCGTTCGCGCCATAGTTGATCGGCTGCGAGAAGTCGGTCATGTACAGCGCGACCGGGATAAAGGCGAGGGCGCTGAAGGTCATGTAGAAGAAGATGCTTTCGGCGTCCATGCTGGCGTTGGCCAGCTTGATGAAATAGGCCTGCAGGCCCCAGGCCACCAGCACGCCCAGCGCCAGCACGAACCACAAGCCGTAGTCCTGGACAGCCTGCCCCGGCGCGTAATCGAACAGGGGCAAGGCGCACAGGGCCAGCACGATTCCGGCCACGCCCATGGCCCCGGTGCGCTCGCGCAGGAACAGGTAGGACAGGACGATCGTGATCACCGGCGATAGCGAGATCAGCGGGAAGATCAGGAAGGTCGGTCCCACCTTGACGGCGTGGAACAGGATCATCTGGCCGCCGGCGCCGAGCAGGCCGATCGCCAGGCCGTAGACCACCGAGCGGCGGTCGCGGCGGATACGCCACCCGCTACGCGCCAGCACCACCAGGGCGGGGGGAATCATGGTCAGCGCCCATACCACGTAGACCAGGGTCTCGGGGAAGCCATGCTGGGCCGGCAGGCCCGCAAAGGCGCCCCACACGCCCCACAGCAGGGTGGTGGCCAGGGTGTAGCCCAGCCAGTTCGTCGTCTTCATCGTGCGGTCCTCAGAACTTGACGCTCATGCCGGCGGCATAGGTGCGGCCCCAGGCTTCGAAGCCGTAGATGGCATCGCTGCGGCCGAGGTTCGAGCGCATCACTTCGTCGGTCAGGTTCTTCGCTTCGACGAAGAGGGTGACGTTCTTGTTGATGTCGTACGAGGCCGATGCCGTGACCCAGGTGATCGCATCGACCTTGTTCGGCAGGCCGGCGACGGCGTTGGTGCTCTGGGTGTACTTGCCCGTGTAGTCGAACGAGATCGAGGCGTTGAGGCCGTTCTTCTCGTACAGCAGGCCGAGCGAGGACGCGGTCGGCGCCACGCCTTCGAGCTGGCCCACGTACTGGCCGTTCGAGAACGCGCGGGTCCAGGTCCTGGCGATCTTGGCGTTGATGCCGAAGCCGTTGTCGAACAGGTGCTGCGCCGCCAGTTCGACGCCGCGCACGTTCGCGGTATCGCCGTTGACCGGGTGGGTCACGGTGTACAGGTAGCCCGGCACGCCGATGTCTACGTGTTCGTCGGTCTGGTAGGTGACGAAATGCTTGATCTGCTTGGCGAACAGCGCCGCGCTGACCGCCGATTTCGGCCGGTAATACCATTCCACCGACAGGTCCTGCTGCACCGCCTCGGTCGGCTTGAGCTTCGGATCGCCCACGATATTGAGCAGGTAGGTGCGGTCGAGCGTATTGTCGGTGCGGGTCGGCGCCAGCTTGTCGAGCGACGGACGGGCCATCACCTTGGCCAGCGCCGCGCGCACCACCAGGTCGCTCTGCAGCCAGTACGCGAGGTTGGCGGATGGCAGCAGCTTGGTATACGAGCCTTCTTCCGACACCGGCGTGGCCGGGCTGTAGGTGATGTTCGGGCTGCTGGTCGGGATGTTCGGGGTCGGGTCGTCGATGGCCACGATGCGGTCGATGGCGCTCTTCGAGGTGGTGCGGGTGTGCACCAGGCGCGCGCCGACGTTGGCGTTCCAGTTATCGCCCGAGAACTCGAGCTGTCCATACAGGGACGCGGTCTTCTCGGACACGTCGTAGGAGTCGGTCGGCACGAACACCGGCTGCGACAGGCGCGAATCGTACACGGCGCCGGTCGGGTTGCCCTCGCCGTCGAGGACCGGCTTGCCGTCGAGCTTCTTGAGCGCATCGAAGTAGGCCGGCACGTCGAAGGCGATGAAGCTGGTCGGGAAGGCGCCGCCCGCGCCGCGCATGTAGTTCGGCAGGTTCATCGGCCGCACCACGTCCGCGCCCAGGCTGGCGAAGGTGGTGCTGTACATGTCGCAATACTGGCAGGCGCCGCCGCTCTTCTCGTTGCCGATCGCGTTGCGGGTCTTGGAGCGCGAGGTTCCGTTCAGGCCGAACGAAAAGGCGCTCAGGTTCCAGCGGCCATCCAGGTTCAGGCGGCCTTCGAGCGAGGCGCCGTCGACCGTGTCCTTGATATCGGTGCCGGTCAGCCCGGTGAAGTGCACGCCATAGTCCTTGTTCCCGAGGCGTCCGGCCGCCAGTTCGGTGGCGAGGTCGCGGCCGTCTTCGAGCGTCACGCTGATATCCGGGAACGCGTTCTCGTTCGCGCGGAAATAGCCCGTGTTATTGCCGGCGATACCAGCCACGACGAAGTTGTCCTTGCCGCCCGACTTGCGCTTGGAGGTCGAGCGGTAGACGTCGCCGATCAGCTTCAGGCCGGCGATCGGTTTCCATTCGCCTTTCCAGCCGACCTGCGTGGTGTCGACTACGCGGTCGACGGTGACGTTCGACATTTCCGGAACCAGGTCGTGCACGGTCATGCTCGTGATCAGGCCATTCTTTGCGACCACGTCGGACCAGCGGTCCGGCGCATGCTCGACGTAATACGACTGCTGGTAGCCGACCTGCGGCGAATCGAGCCGGGTCGCCAGCGCGTCGATCGTCATGCGGAACTGCGGGGTGACCTTCCATTCGAAGGCGCCGGACAGGGCCGCGCGCTTCTTCTTTTCGAATACCGATCCAAAGGAAATGCAGCAGGAACCGAGCAGCTTGCTCTCGGCCGGCGAGATCGCGCCGTTGCCGTCGATGTCGAAGCTGCCTGGCGCATCCGGGTTGAAGGTGTGGTAGCCGAGCGAGTCGGTCCGCACGTTGCGGTTCGACAGCACCGCGCCGAGGAGGACGCCCATGGTGTTGTTGTTGAAGGTATTGCTGACCACGCCCGACAGCTTGGCGCCGTTCTTGCGCGAGAGGTCGTTATGGTCGCCTTCCACGCGCACCGAGGCGTGATAGCCCGGCGCATCGAAAGGACGCGCCGAACGCAGGTTGACCGAGCCGCCGATACTGCCTTCCATCTGCGCGGCTTCAGGCGACTTCATGACGTCGGCGCCGCTGATGACCTCGGACGGCAGGACGTCGAAGGCGAAATCGCGGCCGTCGCCGTCGGTCGCCAGGATGCGTTTGTTCAGGGTGACGATGTTATAGCCCGAGCCGAGGCCACGCACATTGATGTACTGGCCTTCGCCGCCCTTGGTGCGCGCTACCGAGACGCCGGAGATATGGGTCAGCGAATCGGCCACGTTGTCGTCCGGGAAGCGGCCGAGCTCGGTCGCCGAGATCGAATCCTGGATGACACTGCCGTTGCGCTTCAGATCGAGGGATTTGGCGAGCGCCGCGCGTGCGCCGCTGACGACGACGACCGCCGGCTCCGCGGGCGGGGACGCGGTCCCGGCGGGGGCGGCGTCGGCTGGGGCCGGCGGCTGCACTTGCGCCAGCGCCGAACCGCACAGCGCCATCTCGACCGCCGCCGCGAGAAGGCTGAGGCGGAATCCCTTTTCGAATCTGGTGCGCATGGCTTATCTCCTGTAGATGTAATTGTTTCGAAATATTAATAGAACGGTTTCGAAATGGCAAGGAGCTTTCGAAAACTTTCGAAACTTAGGAATAACGAAAGAAAGCGACAGGAAAGGGAAGGGTGGCCGGTCCCGGGATGAGTTGAACCGGAGCTGCAGCCAGGCGGATCGGGCGTAAAAAAACCGGGGCGGCTGGCCCGGTTTGTGGCGCTGTTGCGTGTGACGTCCGTGGCGCGCATGATCCGCGTGGGCATGCCCACCCTACGGGACACGCTGCGTATCCGGATTTCGTGTGATCTCGCCGTTTGCGGATTCCGTAGGGTGGGCATGCCCACGCGGATTCAACACACCATTAACAGAACAGGCAACAGCCCCACGTCCCGACGCCTACCGATCGTCTTCGCCCACCTGGCTCGCCCGCCCATAAAAAAACCGGGACACATGGCCCCGGTTTTTTGTACAGCACAGCGCGAAAAATCAGCGCGCAGCCTGTGCCGGCGATGCCGGCTGACTCCACCCACCACCCAGCACACGGTACAGCGTCACCTGGTTCTGCAGCCGCGCCAGGTTGGCCTGCACCGCGGCCTGCTGGGCCTGGAACAGCGAACGCTGGGCGTCGAGCAAATCGAGGTAGCTGGCCGCACCGCTCTTGTAGCGCAGGTCGGACAGGTTGTAGCGGTCCTGCTCGGCGAGCGCCACCGCGCGCTGGGCGCGCAGCTGCTCGCTGAAGGTCGCCTGGCCGGCCAGCGCATCCGCCACTTCGCGGAACGCGGTCTGGATCGAGCGTTCGTACTGGGCGACCGCGATGTCGCGGCCAGCCCTGGCCGCGTCGACGCCGGCGCCGATCCGGCCCAGGTCGAAGATCGGCAGCACGGCTTGCGGCGCGAAGGTCCAGCCGAAGGAACCGCTCTTGAACAGGCCGGACAACTCCGTGCTGGCGCTGCCCACCGAACCGGTCAGCGAGATGCGCGGGAAGTAATTTGCGCGCGCCGCGCCGATGTTGGCGTTCGCCGCGATCAGCTGCTGCTCGGCCGCGCGGATGTCCGGGCGGGCGACCAGCAAATCGGACGGCATGCCGGCCGGCAGGTCGGGCAGTTCGGTCGTGGCGAGCGTGGCGCCGGCGGGCAGGTTTTCCGGAATCGGCTCGCCCACCAGCAGGGTCAGCAAATTCGCATCCTGCGCGCGCTGGCGCTGCAGCTGGGCCAGCGTGGCGCGCGCGGTTTCGACGAGCGAGCTTGACTGCTGGAGTTCCAGCTTCGACACCACGCCGTTTTCGAAACGCAGGCGCGTCAGGCGGTCCGACTCTTCACGCGTTTTCACCGTCTGCTGGGTGATGGCCAGCAGTTCGTCGTCGGCCAGCATCGTCAAGTAGGTGTTGGCGACCGAGGCGATCAGGCTGATCTGCGTCGTCTTGCGCGCTTCCTCGGTGGCGAGGAATTGCGACAGCGCGACCTGCGACAGGTTGCGCACGCGGCCGAACAAATCGAGCTCGAAGGCCGAGACGCCGAAACCGGCCTGGTAGATGCTCGAGATCGGCTCGTCATTGCCGGTCGTCTGGCGGCTGCCGCTGACGACAGCCGACACGGTCGGCACGCGGTCGGCGCGGCTGATGCGGTACTGGGCACGGGCCTGCTCGATGTTCAGGACCGCCACGCGCAGGTCGCGGTTGTTTTCCAGCGAGAGCGCGATCAGCTGGCGCAGGCGCGCGTCGGCGAAGAAGCGCTGCCATTCCAGGCTGGCCGGTGCTTCGGACGTCGCCGTCGGCAGCGTCGTGCCGCCGGCCTTCGGCAGTTCAGGGAAGGCCGGGGCCACGGGCGCCGCCGGGCGCTCGTACTTCGGCGCCAGCGACATGCAACCGGCCAGCGCCATCGACAGGGCAAGCGGGGTAACGAGTAATTTGAGCGCTTTTTCCAGTGTCTTCATTTAGATTTTTTCCTCAATAGCCGGGCTGGTGTCTTCCTCGTGGGCGTACTTCTTGCGCTGGCGCTCGCTGCCCTTGAACAGCTTGCGCACGACGACGAAGAACACCGGCACGAAGACCACGCCCAGGGTGGTGGCGGTAATCATGCCGCCCATCACGCCGGTACCGATGGCGCGCTGCGATGCCGAACCGGCGCCGCCCGCGATCACCAGCGGCAGCACGCCGAGGATGAAGGCCAGCGAAGTCATGATGATCGGACGGAAGCGCAGGTGGGCCGCCTCGATCGCCGCTTCGACCGCCGTGCGGCCTTGCGCCTGCAGGTCTTTCGCGAACTCGATGATCAGCACCGCATTCTTCGCGCCCAGGCCGATGATGGTAATCAGGCCGATCTTGAAGTACACGTCGTTCGGGTAACCGCGCAGCATCGCCGCGGCCAGTGCGCCAAGGACGCCGAGCGGCACGACCATCAGCACCGACACCGGGATCGACCAGCTTTCATACAGCGCGGCCAGGGCCAGGAACACCGCCAGCAGCGAGAAGCCGATCAGGATGCCGATCGTCGAACCCGACAGGCGCTCTTCGCGCGACTGGCCGGTCCATTCGAAGGCGAAGCCCGCCGGCAGTTTGGCCGCCAGCGCTTCCATTTCGTCGAGCGCGGCGCCGGTCGATTGACCCGGCGCTGCGTCGCCCGAAATGCTCATGCTCGGATAGCCGTTGTAGCGGATCGTCTGCATCGGACCCGTCACCCACTTGGTGGTGGCAAAGGCCGACAGCGGTACAGGTTTGCCCTGCGCATTCATGGCGTTCAGGCGCAGCAGGTCGTCCGGCTGCATGCGGTCCTTCGCATCGGCCTGCACCACCACGCGCTGCAGGCGGCCGGCGTTCGGGAAGTCGTTCACATAGGCCGAACCCAGCGAGGTCGAGATCGCGGTGTTGATCGCGCCAAAGCTCACGCCCAGGGCTTGCGCCTTGTCGCGGTCGATGTCGAGCATCACTTGCGGCGCGTCTTCCAGGCCTTCCGGACGCACGCCGGCCAGGATCTTGCTCTGCGATGCCATGCCGAGCAGCTGGTTACGCGCGGCCAGCAGGGCGGCGTGGCCATTGCCGCCACGGTCCTGCAGGCGGAACGAGAAGCCGGTGCCGCGGCCCAGTTCCGGGATCGGTGGCGGGGAGAGGGCGAAGATGAAGGCGTCGCGCTGCGAACCCATCATGGCGCCGGTAATGCGGCCCGCGAGCGAGCCCGCGGCCGAGTTCTCGCCCTTGCGCTCATCCCAGTCTTTCAGCGGGATGAAGGCAAGCGCCATGTTCTGGCCCTGGCCCGAGAACGAGAAGCCCAGCACGCTGACCATGTTCGCCACTTCCGGCTGCTTCATGATGAAGTTTTCGGCGTTGCGCATGACCTGGTTGGTACGTTCCAGCGTCGCGCCCGGCGGCAGCTGGATGTTGGCGACGATATAACCCTGGTCTTCGTTCGGCAGGAAGGAGTTCGGCATGCGCGTGAACAGCAGGGCGACCACGCCGATCAGCAGCACGAAGACGACCAGCGCGCGGCCGCTGCGGCGCAGCAGGCCGCCCACGAAGCCTTCGTAGCTCTTGGCGGTGCGGGCGAAGCGGCGGTTGAACCAGCCGAAGAAGCCTTTCTTCTCGTGGTGGTGACCCGCTTCGACCGGTTTCAGCAAGTGCGCGCACAGGGCAGGGGTGAGCGACAGCGCCATGAAGGCCGAGAAGGCGATCGAGGACACCATCACGGCCGAGAACTGGCGGTAGATGTTGCCGACTGCGCCGGCGAAGAAGGCCAGCGGCACGAACACCGACATCAGGACCACGGTCACGCCGATGATGGCGCCCGAGATCTGGCCCATGGCCTTGCGGGTGGCGAGCAGCGGCGACAGGCCTTCCTCGCTCATGATGCGTTCGACGTTCTCGACGACCACGATCGCATCGTCGACGACGATACCGATGACGAGCACCATGCCGAACATGGTCAGCACGTTGATCGAGAAGCCCAGGGCGAGCAGCGTCGCGAGCGAACCGAGCAGGGCCACCGGCACCACGATCGTCGGGATGATCGTGTAGCGGAAGTTCTGCAGGAAGATGTACATCACGACGAACACCAGCAGGATCGCTTCGATCAGGGTGTGCACCACCTGCTCGATCGAGATGTCGATGAATTTCGAGCTGTCGAACGGGACGGTGTATTTCACGCCGGCCGGGAAGAATTTCGACAGTTGCTGCATGCGTGCGCGCACCAGCCTGGCCGTTTCCAGCGCGTTACCGGTTGGCGACAGCTGGACACCGATACCGGTCGCAGGCTTGCCGTTCAGGCGTGCCGATGGCGAGTATGCCTGGGCGCCGAGTTCGATGCGGGCGACGTCGCGCAGGCGCACGGTCGAGCCGTCAGGATTGGCGCGCAGGACGATGTTGCCGAACTGTTCGACGGTGCTGAGCTGGCCGGTGACGACGACGGTCGCGGTGATTTCCTGGCCGGCGGCCACCGGCAGGTCGCCGATGGTGCCCGACGCGACTTGCGCATTCTGGGTGGCGATCGCGCTGTTGACGTCGGCCGGCGACAGGTTGAAGCCCACCAGCTTGGCCGGGTCGATCCAGACGCGCATCGCACGCTCGGTACCGAACAGCTGGGCGGTACCGACGCCTTTGATACGCTGGATTTCAGGCAGCACCGTGCGCGAGGCGTAGTCGCCCAGCGCGATCGGGTCCCATTTCGGGTCGTCCGACGACAAGATGGTGAACAGCAGGAAGTTGGCGCGGACCTTGTCCACGCGCACACCCTGCTGGTTCACCGCTGCCGGCAGGCGCGGGCTTGCCCTCGACAGGCGGTTCTGGACGTCGACCTGGGCGAGTTCCGGATTGGTGCCGGTCTCGAAGGTCAGCGTGATCGAGCCGGTGCCGTTGGCCTGGCTGGTCGACTCCATGTAGATCAGGCCGGGAGAGCCGTTCATTTCGCGTTCGATGACGGAAATGACCGAGTCTTCCAGCGTCTGTGCCGATGCGCCCGGGTAGGCGGCGTTGATCACGATCGACGGCGGAGCCACGTTCGGATACTGCGCGATCGGCAGCTGGGTGATCGCAACCCCGCCCATCACCATGATGAACAGTGCGATCACCCAGGCGAAAATAGGGCGGTCAATAAAAAAGCGTGCCATTGGAAAGTCCTGTTTCTATGCGTTGCGGCTTAGCGGGCGGCAGTGGTGGCGCCGGCCGGAGCTGCAGCGGCCGGGGCTGCGCCCTCGGCGTGCGGCGCGGTCCATGGCACGGCCTTCACCGGGGTACCCGGCGGCATCATCTGGATCTTCTGGAAGCCGTCGACCATGACGCGCTCGCCAGCCTTCAGGCCTTCCAGCACGACCCAGTTCGAGCCTTGCTGCGAGCCGATCTTCACCGGGCGCGGGGCCGGCTTGTTGTCGGGGCCGATGACGGTGAGCGTATCGCCCTGGGCGCCGCCGCGGGTGACGGCTTGCTGCGGTACCAGGATGCCGTTCGGCAGCGAGGCCTGCGACAGGCGCACGCGCACGTACTGGCCCGGCAGCAGGGCGTTGTCCTTGTTCGCCACTTCGGCGCGCAGGGTGACCTGGCCCGAGGTCGGGTCGACGGTCACGTCCGAGAACAGCAGGCGTCCCTTGGTCGGCAGTTCGGTGCCGTCGTCGAGCATGACGGTGACCGGCACGCTGCCGGCCTGGCCGCCCGACTGCTTGCGCAGGCGTTGCAGGTCGGTGGCGGACTGGGTAATGTTCAGGAACATCTTGTCGGTCTGCTGGATGAGGGCCAGCTGGGTCGCCTCGGCGGCCGACACCAGCGCGCCTTCGGTGACCAGGGCACGGCCGATGCGGCCCGAAATCGGGGCCGTCACGTTGGCGTAGCCGGCGCTGATCTGGTTGATCTTCAACTGGGCACGGGCGGCGGCCACGTCGGCTTCACCCTGCTTCTGGGCGGCGACGGCGTTCGTGTACTCCTGTTTGCTGATGGCGTTCGCTTCGACCAGCGGCTTGTAGCGCTCGGCCGTCGCCTTGGCCTGGGTCGCATTCGCCTGTGCGCGGCCGAGGGCGGCCTGGGCGCTGGCGACCTGCGCCTGGTAGGGCTCCGGATCGATCTGGTAGAGCGACTGGCCTTCCTTGACCACGCTGCCCTCGGTAAACAGGCGCTTCAACACGACGCCGTTGACGCGGGCGCGCACTTGCGCCACGCGCACCGGCTCGGCGCGGGCCGGCAGTTCGGTTTGCAGGGCGACCGGCTGGGTCGTGGTGGTGATGACGCCGACTTCAGGCGGCGGCATCTTGCCGCCGGCGCCAGGGCCGGCCTGGGCGGCGTCTTTCTTGCCGCAGGCCGACAGCAGGGTCACGGCCATCAACGTGCAGGCGGCAATCCGGCTGAGGGACAAGGACGCCGAGAGGGGAGAGGAGTGGGCAGAGCGCATTACGTGCTTCCTTCTGGTTTTTTGGAAAAGACGCAACCGCCCTCGGTACCTCGTAGGTCCCGTGCACGGTTGCATCACTGGCTTTTAATGAATTTTATATATACTATCACGAGTGTATGTTTAACGTGCAGGACCAACCAAAAACGGAGAGAAGATGGCCCGCAGGACAAAAGAAGAAGCAGCGGCCACGCGCGACAGCATCTTGGATGCTGCGGAGAAATTATTTGTTGAGCAAGGAGTCTCGCGAACGACCTTGCAGCATATCGCAACGGCCGCCGGTGTGACGCGCGGTGCGATTTATTGGCATTTCGATGACAAGGGCGCGCTGTTCAACGCCATGATGGAGCGGGCGACGCTGCCATTCGAGTGCGCCCTGAACGTGCTGGGCAAGGCCGAGGCAGCCAATGTGCTGGACGAGCTGCGCAGCTTCATCGTCGAGATTTTCCGGGTCACGGAGACCAACCCGCAGGCGCGCCGCGTGTTCGAGATCGCCTCGCTGAAGGTCGAATTCGTCAGCGAGATGGACGCCGTGCGCGTGCGCCGCCGCCAGAGCCAGCAGGAGTGGATGGCCCAAGTCATCGAGCGCATCAAGCTCGGCCAGGCCACGGGCCAGGTCCGCCAGGACGTGCAGCCGCAGGTGCTGGCGGTCGGCCTCTGGGCCACGATGGATGGCCTGATCCGCAACTGGATGTTCGAACCCGGCTCCTTCGGCCTGGTCAAGGTTGGGGACCAGGTGATCGGGACCATGCTCGAGGGAATTCGTCCGCGCTGACTTCGGCATGATGCGCGTCGGCGGCACGGGTGTACCGCGTGGACTCGGGAGCGGTTCGCCGCCCGGTCCACCCTACGTTTCTGGAACGTTGGCACTAGCGTAACGTAGGGTGGGCATGCCCACGCGGTACGGCCTTCGCACATGGCACGCGCGCGCCCCGGCCCCGCTCCGCCCGCAAACACTGATTTGGCGGACGAAAAAAAACGCCGGCATCCCGCCGGCGTTCCGATCATGATGTCACCAACAACGCGACATCAACGCATCTCTTCAATCATCTTCTTGAGCTTCTTCGAGTCGGCCACGAAGGCGCGAATCCCCTCCGCCAGCTTCTCGGTCCCCATCGCATCTTCATTGAGCATGAAGCGGAAGCTCTTCTCATCGACCGCGATCTTTTCGATCGACGCATCCGCATCGTCAGTCAGCTTGCGCTCGACCGGCGCATCGCTGTCGGCCAGCTTCTGCAGCAGGTCCGGCGAGATGGTCAGCAAATCGCAGCCCGCCAGTTCCAGGATCTGCGAGGTGTTCCGGAAGCTCGCGCCCATGACTTCGGTCTTGTAGCCGAAGCTGCGGTAGTACTGATAGATGCGCTTGACCGACTGCACGCCCGGATCGTCCGCACCCGTGTATTCAAGGCCGCTCGACTTCTTGTACCAGTCGTAAATACGGCCGACGAAGGGCGAAATCAGTTGCACGCCCGCTTCGGCGCAGGCGACTGCCTGGCACAGCGAGAACAGCAGGGTCAGGTTGCAGTGGATGCCTTCTTGTTCCAGGATCTCCGCGGCGCGAATGCCTTCCCAGGTCGACGCGATCTTGATCAGCACGCGCTCGCGCGACACGCCGGCCGCCTCATACAGCGCGATCAGTTCGCGGCCCTTGGCGACGGTCGCTTCGGTATCGAAGGAGAGGGCGGCATCGATCTCGGTCGACACGCGGCCCGGCACGAATTTCAGGATCTCGACGCCGAACGCGATCAGAAGGCGATCGACGATTTCCTCGGTCGAGCCGCCGTTCGATTCCGCCACGGCCTTCTGCAGCAGCGGCAGGTATTCCGGCTTCTGCACCGCTTTCAGGATCAGCGACGGATTGGTCGTTGCATCCTGCGGCGCATAGGCTTTGATGGATTGAAAATCGCCGGTATCGGCAACGACCGTCGTATATTGCTTCAGTTGTTCAAGTTGATTCATATAATTTGCCTAAATTGTAATATTGCAAAATATTCTATGTACGCCAGCGTCGTCCGTCGATTTTCGTAGGGTGGGCACTCCGTGCCCACGCGGAACGATGATCACTGTTTGCCGGGATTCGCGTCGAAACGCAGGCGATCAGCAATCGGTCGCTTCGATAAACGCCGCCACCATCGCCTCGAGCCCGACCCGATCCTCTTCCGAGAACCGGTCCAGTACAGGACTGTCGATATCGAACACGCCAACCAGCGTGCCATCCTTCATCACCGGCAGCACGATCTCCGACGCCGACGCCGAATCGCAAGCAATATGCCCCGGAAACGCATGCACATCCGGCACCACGATCGTCTTGCGCTCGACCGCGGTGGTACCGCACACGCCGCGCCCAAACGGAATCCGCGCGCAGGCCGGCTTGCCCTGGAAGGGACCGACCAGCAAATCCTGGCCTTCTCCCTTTTTCGACGGCACGGCCAGGTAAAAGCCGGCCCAGTTCAGGTCGGCGAGGGTGTCGTACACGAGCGCGGAAAACTGCGATGCGTTGGCGGTGAGGTCGCGTTCCCCTTCGAGGACGCTGGCCACCTGGCGCACCAGCAGGTCGTAATCGGGACGGGTGCTGCGTTCTGGATTGATGTGCATGGCGCTGGGATGAGGCTGGACGAAAACCGCTATTTTACAGCCAGCACGGCCGATCCTGCGCAGTGCTGCGCTTCACCGGACAACTGCTTCGTGTGGATTCATGGCCGCCCCAGAAAGCGTCCGGCCTTCGCCTCGAGTAACTGGATCAGTTCCGGCTGCAGATACGCATAGTTGTCGGGAATGTCGAGGCAGACGATGCGCTTGCCGTTCAGGTGGCGCCGGAATTTGGCCGACAACTTGCTTCGGTGCGTCTTTTCCATGACGAAGATAATGTCGGCCCACTGCAGCTGCTCGGGCGAGACCGGGATGTCGGCGTCGGCGCCCAGGCCCGCGGAATCGGTCTCGACGCCGGGCCAGGTCGAAAAGACGTGCTCCGCCGTCGGGCTGCGCAGGCGGTTGTGGGTACACAGGAAGAGGGCGCGCATCATTGGCTGTTTTCGGCAAGTCTGGTTGCCACGCAGAGCAGCTCAAAATGCAGCGCCACGAATTCGAACCCATCGTGCAGGTCGAGATGCGGCAGGCAGCGCACGTGCACTTCACGGAATTCCTCCGCGCTCGCAAACGTCTCGCCGCGCCACACGGCTTCCGGAATCTCGCCGAAGCGGATCACCTCGACCTTCGCCGCCCGAATCGTGCAGCGCAGCCGTCCCTTCAGGTCGAACACGTCGATGAGATCGCCCGCGACATAGCCGCCGTCTCCCAGTTCGCCGTAACCCTTGTGATAGTCCTCGACCGTGTCGGCAGTGACCGTCTTGCGGCCCGCGATCACGTCGCGCACGAGACTGTCGTCGTTCTCGTCCGCACCCCAGAAGGTGAGTTTTTTTCGCTGCGTCATGCCGTCACCTGCGCGCTGCTGGAGACGGCGTGCGCCAGGTCGTCGAGCGAGGCCGGCTTGGTGAGATGCAGGTCGAAGCCGGCGAGGGCGGCGCGCTCGACATCGGCCTTCTGGCCGTAACCGGTGAGCGCCACCAGCCGCGGCGCCGCGCCCGTGCGCCGGATCGCCGCCGCCAGCGCATAGCCGTCCATGTCGGGCAAGCCGATGTCGAGGATCGCCACCGCCGGCCGGTAGCGCGCGACGGCGTCGAGCGCGGCGGCGGCGCTGTGGGCGACGTGCACGGCGTGGCCGAACTGCTGCAGCACCAGTGCCGTCGTCGCGGCCGCGTCGACGTTGTCGTCCACCACCAGCACCTGCCTGGCAACAGCCCGCAGGTCCGGTTGCGCCTCGGGCGCCGGTGCCTGTGCGGCGGCCAGCGGCAGCTCGACGATGAAGCGGCTGCCGGTGCCCGGCCCGTCGCTGTGGGCGTACACCCGCCCGCCGTGTAGTTCGACGATCTTGCGCACGATCGCCAGGCCCAGTCCCAGGCCGCCGGTGATGCGCGCGACCTGCTGCGGCGCCTGGTAAAACGGCTCGAACACGCGCGCCAGCAGTTCCGGATCCATGCCGATGCCCTTGTCGCTCACCTCCAGCCGGGCGTGGTGGGCGTCGGCCGTGAGCGCGACGCTGGTATTGCCATCGCCGAAACGCTCGGCGTTCGACAGCAGGTTGCTCAGCACCTGCACCAACCGGCTCTCGTCGCCCACGACCCAGACCGCATCGGGCGCCGCCACCGCGACCGGCGCGCCGGGACGGCTGGTGACCGCATGGCGTACCAGCTCGGCCAGGTTCAGGGTGCGCAGCTCGAGCTGCATCTTGCCCGAGGTGATCCGTGACACGTCGAGCAAATCGTCCACCAGGCGCTTGAGGTGGTTCACCTGGCGCCGCATGATGGTGCGTTCGCGCAGGCTGGCGCCGTCGGCGCGCAGGTCCATCAGGTCGAGCGAAGCGACGATCGGACTCAACGGATTGCGCAGCTCGTGGCCGAGCACGGCGAGGAACTCGTCCTTCACGCGGCTGGCGTCGCGGCTCGCGGCCAGCGCTTCCTCGAGCGAGGCGAGCAGGCGCGAACGTTCCTGCTCATGGGCCGCGTGCTGGCGCGCCGCCATTTCCAGCCCTTGACCCATCAGCGCCAGTTCGCGGATGCGCGACGGCGGAATGGCGACTTCCTGGCCGGCGCCGAGGGCCGCGGCGCCGCGCTGCAAACTGGTGAAGCTGCGCGCGATCCGGTTTGACAGCAGCGAGGCCAGGCCAATGCAGGCCAGCAGCGAAGCGGCCAGGCCCCAGGCATACAAGGCGATGCCTTTCAGGGAAGCCGCGCCGATGGGCGGCTGCGGCACGCCGACGGCGACGGTCCAGCCGTAGCGCGACACGCGGGTGAACGCCGTGGCGACCTTGTCGCCTTCCAGCGTGGTCGTTGCGCCCACACCTTCGGGCGGCGTGCCCTGCATCAGCCGCAAGGCCGAAGGCGTGGGCGACCTGGCGACGGACTGTTCCTGGTCGCGCGAACGGGCCACGATCGACCCGAAGGCGTCGATGATGGAGATGACCGAGTCGGCCGGCACGCGCTGGCGTTTGAGCACGCGCAGGATGCGGTCGGGCTTGATGACGGCGGTCAGCGCATACAGGCGGCCCGCTTCGTCGCGGATCGCCACCCGCACCGGGAAGGCCGCATGCCCGCGCGGCCCGCGCGTGACACGCCCGACCAGCGGCCTTTGCACGGCCAGCAACTGCTGCAGGCTGTCCGGATCGTTGATGGGTCCAGCTGGCGTGCCGAAGGCATCGTTGGTGCGAAACAGGACGTTGCCCTTGGCATCGGTGAGGATGATCGCCAGCCATTCCGGCTGGGACGCCACCTCGCTGCGTGCGATGTCGTAAAAGGCGTGCAGATTGCCGGCACCCATCGCCGGGGCGCGGGCCAGGCTGGCCAGCGTGGCGATCGAACCGTCGAGTTCCGCATCGACCGCGCTCGACAGGGCGCGCGCCTGGTCGAGCATGGCACGCTGCTGGTCGCGTTGCTGGTACTGGCTGGCCGTGTGCAGCGACCACAGGCCCAATAAGGCCAGCGGCAGCAGGCCGATCCCGCTGAGCAGGATGAGCAGCCGACGCAAGGAGAGGGTGAAACCTGGAGGCGACCGCATGGCATGGCTTTTTGGTAAAAAGGCATTATACGGTTAAACGGGGACGTAATTTCGACTATGCAAGCGTAGGGTGGGCGCCCCGTGCCCACGCGGACTGTCGTGTCATGTTTGCTGCGTTTTTGCAGCGATCTATTCATGCAGATACGGTGTCATCGGAGGGATCACAACGTTCTCATGCGGCCAACATGACGGTCGCGTTCCGCGTGGGCACAGGGTCCGATCGCGGCCCGGCCCACCCTACGGAACCCGCCCTCGTCAGCCGATAAACGAATCGAACTGCATATCGAATTCCTCGAGCGCCTTCTGCGCGTTCTGCATCTTCTTGCGGAACTCCGGCCCGCGCTGCAGCGCCAGGCCGACGGCCAGCACGTCGATCACGACGAGATAGGCCAGGCGCGCCGAGATCGGCGTGTAGGGGTCGATGTTGAACACCAGGTCGATGGGAATGAGCACGCTCGCCATGTCGGCCAGCGGCGTGCCCGAGGGCGCCAGCACGATCACGTCGGCGCCGCCGCGGCGCGCCAGTTTCGCGGAGCGCACCAGCTGCGGATTGTTCCCGCGCTGCGAGATCGCCACCACCGCATCGCCTTCGCGCAGCAGGGCGGCCGCGATCGAGTGGATCGCCGGGTCGGCGTAGGCGACCGTCGGCACGCCCGAGCGGAAGAATTTGTGCTGGGCGTCGGCGGCCACGATGCCGGACGTGCCCTGGCCATAAAACTCGATCTTGTTCGCGCGCGACAGGATGTCGAGCGCCTTCTGCACCGACTCGGCATTCAAATTGTTGCGCAGGTCGAGCAGGGTGTTGATCGAGCGGCTGCAAATTTTATTCACCAGGTCCGCCGCGAGGTCGTCCTGGGCCGGCTGCTCGTTCGTGCTGGGCAGCGCCAGTGCCAGGCCTTGCGCGAGTTTCAGCTTGAACTCATGCCAGCCGTCGTAGCCGAGCGTGCGGCAAAAGCGCACGACGGTCGGCTCGGACACCTGCGCGTTTTTCGCCAGGGCCGTGATGTTCTGGCTGACCGTGGCGGCGGGCGCTTCCAGCACGGCCAGCGCGACCTTGCGCTCGGACTTCGAGAGCGAATCGAGCTGGGTGCGGATCGAGTCGAGCAACATGGGCTTAATCTTCCGGTAATGCTTCTTCGCGCCACTGCAGGCCGTCGCGGCCGATCAGGGCGGACGACGAGGCGGGACCCCAGGTGCCGGATGCGTAAGGCACCGGCGCCGTGTCGTCCTGCTCCCAATGGTCGAGGATCGGCTCGACCCATTCCCAGGCCGCTTCCAGCTCGTCGCCGCGCATGAACAGGGTCAGCTGGCCGCGCAGCACGTCGAGCAGCAGGCGCTCGTAGGCTTCCATGCGCGGCGCCTTGAACTGCTCGCGGAAATCGAGTTCGAGTTCGGCCTGCTTCAGGCGCATGGAATCGCCTGGCGTTTTCGCCATCAGGTTCAGGGATAGCCCTTCGTCCGGCTGCAGGCGGATCACCAGGCTGTTCGGCTGGAAGCTCGACGTCGGCTGGTTGAAGATCGAATGCGGGATCTGCTTGAAGCGCACCACGATCTCGGCCAAACGATCCGCCATGCGTTTGCCGGTACGCAGGTAGAAGGGTACGCCGGCCCAGCGCCAGGTGTCGATCTCGGCCTTCATGGCGACGAAGGTTTCGGTCTTCGATTGTTTTGGTGCTTCCGGCTCGTCGCGGTAGCTCGGCACGGCCTGGCCGTCGACGAAACCGCCGCGGTACTGGCCGCGCACGATGTTTTGCGACAGCGTGGTCGGCGTAAACCGCTTCAGAGAGCGCAGCACCTGCAGCTTGGCGTCGCGCACGGCGTCGGGCGCGATCGAGGTCGGCGGCTCCATCGCCACGATGCACAGCAGCTGCAGCAGGTGGTTCTGCAGCATGTCGCGCAGCGCGCCCGAGTTGTCGTAGTAGCCGAGGCGGTTGCCGACGCCGATCTTCTCGGCGATCGTGATCTGCACGTCCGAAATCCACTCGCGGCGCCAGAGCGGCTCGAACAGCACGTTCCCGAAGCGCAGCGCCAGCAGGTTCTGCACGGTTTCCTTGCCGAGGTAGTGGTCGATCCGGTAGATCTGCGATTCGGCGAAGACCTTGCCGACATCGAGGTTGATCTGCTTGGCCGAGGCCAGGTCGCGCCCGAGCGGTTTTTCCAGCACCACGCGCGAACTTGGGGTCGCCAGGCCGGTCGCAGCCAGGTTGTCGCAGATCTGCGCGAAGATCTGAGGCGGGGTGGCGAGGTAGTAGACGCGGGTGATCGCATCGTCCTTGCGCAGCACCTCGACCAGCGGGCCGTAGGTGTCGACATCGGTCGCGTCCAGCGCAATGTAGGTGATGCGCCCGAGGAAATTGCGCCACTTGCCTTCGTCGACGCTGTCCTGGTCCTTGATGTGCTGCTTCGAATGGGTGTCGACGAAGCGCAGGAATTCGTCCTGCGTGCTCTGGTCGCGGCCGACGCAAATGATGCGGGCGCTGGCCGGCAGGTCGCTGCAGACGTCGCGCGCATACATCGCAGGCAGGAGCTTGCGCATCGCAAGGTCGCCGCTGCCGCCAAAGAGAACGAGGTCGAAATCGGAAAGAGCCATAGTGGTATTCGGTCGCAAAGGGTGGGGAAAGCTGATCATGTAAATTTACTACATGAATATGCGCTTGGCAAGAAACTCTACTACGTTTGTGAATCAGGGCGGGATTGATGGTGCCATAAGCGGCACGGACGGGGCGTTCCCCTTATGCTTGCCGACGGGACGTAGGGTGGGCGCCCCGTGCCCACCGGGAAGCGTGCGCCACGTTCACTCCGTTCGGGCCAAAGAGCATGCATCGAGACAGGTCGCGTCAAAGCGGACCGCAACATTCAAACAAGGTTAACACCGTGCGACGTTCCGGTGGGCACGGGGCGCCCACCCTGCATCAGCGCCGATATTCCGGCTGCACCTGCCCGGCCACGTCAACGCGCATGCACAGCACCTTGCCCGTCAGCGGATACTGCTCGATCTCCGCAGCCGAGCGTCCATGGCTGGCGCTGGTGATGTACAAGGTATGCAGGTCGGACCCGCCAAAGGCCACCGCCGTCGGGCAGCGCACCGGCAGCGCGATCTCGCGCAGCAGTTCGCCCGTCGGCGACAGTTTCAACAGGCGCCCGCCCTCGAACATCGCGACCCAGTAATTGCCCTCGGCATCGACCGCCGCGCCGTCCGGACGCCCGCCATAATCCGCCGCGCTCTTGTCGAGCGAGAAGGTGTACAAGGTGCGCCCGTTCGCATGGGTGCCGGTCGCGGGATCGAAATCGTAGCAATCGATCCGGTGGCTGGTGGTATCGGCGTGGAACATGGTGCGCCCGTCCGGCGTCCAGGCGAGCCCATTCGAGTTGGTCATGTTGCCCGACCACGCAAGGCGCAATGTGTCGCGCTCGAGTACGTACATTTCGGCGGCCGGCTTGTCGCGCGGCTCGTACATGGTGCCGACCCAGAAGCGCCCGGCCGGGTCGACGCGGCCATCGTTGAAGCGGGTAATCGCCGTGTCGTAGGGCGCAGGGCAGATGTCGGCGATCTCGCCGGTCGTCGTGTTCAGGCGTACGAAGCCGAGACGGGTGGCGACCACCAGGTTGTTGTCGCCGTCGGCCGCAATCGCCGAGGGCTCCGAGGCCATCTTCCAGGACGAGAATTTGCCGCTGGCCGGGTGCACGCGGTTCACGGTCAAGCCGTTGATGTCGACCCAGTACAGGGCCGATTCCACGTCATGCCACAGCGGGCATTCGCCGACTTGCATTGCGTCGTTGTGGACGACGTCGATCTTGAAGGTTTTCATGGTGTCGCCGCTGTTGTTCATTAGACGGCGGCCTTCGCTCTGGCGATCAGGCCATTGGTCGAACTGTCGTGCGCATCAGGCCGCGGCTCGCCCTTGAGTTCCGCCTCGACCTGCCTGGCCAGTACCTTGCCCAGCTCGACGCCCCACTGGTCGAAACTGTTCAGGTCCCACAGCACGCCCTGCACGAAGGTCTTGTGTTCGTACAGCGCGATCAGGGCGCCCAGCGTGGCGGGCGTCAGGTATTCCATCAGGATCGTGTTGCTCGGCCGGTTGCCGGGGAAGGTTTTATGGGGCGCCAGGCGTTCGATCTCGCTCGGCGACAGGCCTTGCCCCTGCAAATCGGTGCGTACTTCGTCGATCGTCTTGCCCTTCATGAAGGCTTCCGATTGCGCGAAACAGTTCGCCAGCAGGGCCGTGTGGTGGTTCTGCAGCTCGTGCGCCGGACGCAGCGCGGCGATGAAATCGATCGGCGTCACGTCCGTGCCCTGGTGCAGCAGCTGGAAATAGGCGTGCTGGCCGTTGGTGCCCGGCTCGCCCCAGATCGCAGGGCAGGTTGGCGTGTCGACGGGTAGCCCGTCACGCGTGACGCGCTTGCCGTTGCTCTCCATGTCGAGCTGCTGCAGGTAGGCCGGGAAGCGGTTCAGGTCCTGGTGGTAGGGTGCGATCGACACCGAGGTGCAGCCGAGGAACTGGCGGTTCCAGAAGCCGACCAGGGCCAGCAGCATCGGCATGTTTTCTTCGACGGGCGCGCTGCGGAAGTGCTGGTCCATCGCGTGGGCACCGGCCAGGAAGTCCGAGAAATAGCCGAAGCCGACGGCCAGGGCCACCGGCAGGCCGATCGCCGACCACACCGAATAACGCCCGCCGACCCAGTCCCAGAACGGGAACATGTTGGCGGGGTCGATGCCGAAGGTTTTGATGGCCTCGACGTTGGTCGACACCGCCACAAAGTGTTTGGCCAGCGCGTTCTCGGGTGCATGCGCCAGGAACCACAGGCGCGCGGTCTGCGCGTTCATCATGGTCTCGGCCGTGGTGAAGGTTTTGGACGCGACGATGAACAGCGTGGTTTCGGGGTTCACCTTTTCCAGCGCGGCGTCCATGTCGTGGCCGTCGACGTTGGAGACGAAGTGCAGGGTGAGGCTCGGATGGCTGTACTGGCGCAGCGCCAGGCACACCATTTTCGGGCCGAGGTCGGAGCCGCCGATGCCGATGTTGACGATGTCGGTGATCGGTTTGCCGGTATGGCCGAGCCAGTCGCCGCTGCGCACGGCTTCGGTGAAGGTTTTTACGCGCGCCAGCACGGCATGGACGTCGGCCGGGACGTCCTGGCCGTCGACCGTGAGCGCCGCATCGCGCGGGGCGCGCAGGGCGGTGTGCAGGACGGCGCGATTCTCCGTGTTGTTGATCTTTTCGCCGGCGAACATGGCGTCGCGCCGGGCTTCCACGCCGCGCTCGCGGGCAAGGGCCGCCAGCAGTTCAAGCGTGCGCCCGTCAAGGCGGTTTTTTGAATAGTCTAGAAACAGGCCGGCGGCCTCGATCGACATGCGCTCGAAACGCTGCGGGTCGGCTGCGAACAGGTGCCGCATCTCCCAGTCTTCCGCCAGTGCGGCGTGGGTTGCGAGGGCCTGGAAGCTGGTCGTGCTGGTCAGTGGAATGGCGGTCATGTGAGCGGGCGATGTTGTTTTAAACAGATTATCGAATGATACAGGAATGGGAAGTAAATTCACTACAGGTTGAGGCGTGCGCCGCGGATCGTCGCGTTACGTCGACGATGATCGACCGCTGAAACGCGTGGCATGCCCACCCTGCGGTGCGCAGCGGTCCACGAAAATAATGTGCTTCCCGGCAGGTCGTGCCACGTAGGGTGGGCATGCCCACGCGTGACGCACCGCCGCACATCGAAAAGCGAGCACGCGCCAAACCCCATTCCCGTTTTGTAGTAAAATTTCAGAACCCAATTTCGAAGGAACGATTATGGCGCTGCACCCCGTAGTTGAACAGGTAACGAACCGGATCATCGAGCGCAGCCGCGTCTCGCGCGCGGCCTATCTCGCGCACCTCGAGGCGGCGCGCATCCAGGGCGTACAACGCGGCGCGCTGGCCTGCACCAACCTGGCCCACGGTTTCGCCGCCTTCCCCGAGAACGACAAACTCAGGCTGCGCGAGCAGAAGAAGCCATCCGTGGCGATCGTCTCGTCCTACAACGACATGCTGTCGGCCCACCACCCCTTCGAATACTTCCCGAAAGTGATCAAGGACGCGGTGCGCGAGATCGGCGCCGTGGCCCAGTTCGCGGGCGGCGTGCCGGCCATGTGCGACGGCGTCACCCAGGGCCAGCCGGGCATGGAACTGTCGCTGTTCTCGCGCGACACCATCGCCATGTCCACTGCCGTGGCGCTCTCGCACAACATGTTCGACGCCGCGCTGTACCTGGGCATCTGCGACAAGATCGTGCCGGGCCTGCTGATCGGCGCGCTGCACTTCGGCCACATCCCGGCCGTGTTCGTGCCGGGCGGCCCGATGACCACCGGCCTGTCGAACAAGGAAAAGGCGCGCGTGCGCCAGCTCTACGCGCAGGGCAAGGCGACCCGCGAGGAACTGCTCGAATGCGAATCGCAGTCCTACCACAGCGCCGGCACCTGCACCTTCTACGGCACCGCCAACAGCAACCAGATGCTGATGGAGATGATGGGCCTGCACCTGCCGGGCGCCGCGTTCATCACCCCGGGCACCCCGCTGCGCGATGCGCTGACGCGCGAGTCCTCGCACCAGGCGGTCGCGATCTCCCAGCAGGGCGGCCACTACATGCCGGTCGGGCACGTCGTCGACGAGAAAAGCATCGTCAACGCCATCGCCGCGCTGCACGCGACCGGCGGCTCGACCAACCACACGCTGCACCTGGTCGCCATTGCGCGCGCGGCCGGTATCGTCATCGACTGGAACGACTTCGACGAGCTGTCGAAAGTCGTGCCGCTGCTGACCCGCATCTACCCGAACGGCGAGGCCGACGTGAACCACTTCCAGGCCGCCGGCGGCCCGGGTTTCGTCATCCGCGAACTGCTCGATGCCGGTCTCGCGCACGAAGACGTCAACACCATCCTCGGCCACGGCCTGCGCAAGCATTGCAAGGAGCCCTTCCTGGACGAGACCGGCCGCGCCGTGTTCAGGGACGTGCCGCAGCAGTCCGGCGACGAGTCGGTGCTGCGCCCGGCCTCGAATCCGTTCAACGCCAACGGCGGCATGGTGCTGGTCAAGGGTAACCTCGGCCGCGCGGTGATGAAGGTCTCGGCCGTCAAGATCGAACACCAGACCGTCGAGGCGCCGGCGTTGACGTTCAACTCGCAGGAAGACTTCATGCACGCCTATAAAGCCGGCCACCTGAACCGCGATTTCGTCGCCGTGATCCGCTTCCAGGGCCCGCGCGCGAACGGCATGCCGGAACTGCACGCGCTGACGCCCTCGCTGTCGAACCTGCAGGACGCCGGCTACCGCGTGGCGATGGTCACCGATGGCCGCATGT
Organism: Telluria sp. AIW5; assembly: GCF_056680575.1. Classification (NCBI taxonomy): domain Bacteria; kingdom Pseudomonadati; phylum Pseudomonadota; class Betaproteobacteria; order Burkholderiales; family Oxalobacteraceae; genus Telluria; species Telluria sp. AIW5. Next base: position 2,231,246 of record NZ_CM155289.1, read on the forward strand.
CGGGCGCATCGGGCAAGGTGCCGGCAGCGATCCACGTCTCGCCGGAGATCCTTGCCGGCGGCCCGCTGGGCCGCATACGCGACGGCGACATCATCCGCGTCTGCGCCGCCACCGGCACCCTGGAGGCACTCGTGCCGGCCGAGGTGTGGGAGGCGCGCAAGCAGGTCACGGCCGACATCTCGGCCAGCCACATCGGCATGGGCCGCGACCTGTTCGGCATGTTCCGCCACCACAGCAGCGCGGCGGAAGAGGGCGCGGCCACCTTCCCGCTGCCATCGCCACGCCACACCACCGTACCCTTGCATGAAGGCGCCGACAGCGGCGAAATCATGCCCGGCTCCGACGAAGACTTCCTGTTCAAAACCCCGAAGTGACTATGACCATGACCATGACCGTACTTGACATCATGCGCTCGGCGAGCGTGATTCCCGTGATCGCCATCGACGACCCGGCGCACGCCGTGCCGCTCGCGAAAGCCCTGGTTGCCGGCGGCATCCGCGTGCTCGAGGTGACGCTGCGCACCGCCCACGGCCTGCAGGCGATCCGCGACATGGCCCAGGTCGAAGGCGCCATCGTCGGCGTCGGCACCCTGACGCAAGGCGAGGAATTCGCCGCCGCGCGCGACGCCGGCGCCGTGTTCGGCGTCTCGCCGGGCCTGACGAACGCCCTGATCGAAGCGGCGAAAAAGAGCGGCCTGCCGCTGCTGCCGGGCGTGATGACCCCGTCCGAAGTGATGGCCGCGCGCGAAGCCGGTTTCCGCGAGCTGAAGCTGTTCCCGGCCGTGCCGGCGGGCGGCGTCGGCATGCTCAACGCGATCGGCGGCCCGCTGCCGGACGTGACCTTCTGCCCGACCGGCGGCATCTCGATCGATACCGCACCCGCGTTCCTGGCCTGCAAGAACGTGGCCTGCGTCGGCGGCTCCTGGCTGACGCCAAAGGATGCGATTGCGGCCGGCGACTGGGGCCGCATCACCGAGCTGGCCAAAGCCGCGGCGGCGCTGCGCAAATAAGCTGCATGGCACGCCGCTGGCGTCCTTTGAGCACGGGGGAGATCGCAATGGTGTCCCTGCTGTTCGGGGACGCCATTGACACCACCCGCGTGCGCGTCTACAGCCGGCGCTACCTGCCGTACCTGCAGCCCCAGAACTGCGCGATGACGCCGAACGGCAGCATCTATTTTCACCATTCCTGCTTCCTCGACGACTACGCCGCGGCCAGTATCACCGGCCAGCACTGGTTCATGTACGGGATGGTGCTCGCATGGCAGTCTGCACACCGACTCTCCAAGTGCTTGCGACCGAAACGAACCGACGCTGCGTCCAGCCGCACTTCTTGCTTGTCCTGTGAGTAACATCGCCATGCACTGAGCGTCGGTAGCATGGCCATGCCTGCACGGGCTGGGCAAGGCGCCTGAGTTTGCGAGCGAGTTTTCATGGGAGTGGGCAGCGTGACCTCGTCCACACTGATTTGCCGATCGGTAGAATATCGTTGTAACCGGTGCAGCCGTTCGACGTGTGAGTTCCCGTAGTTGCAATTCTTTAGTTGGCTGACCACTGGAACCGAGCAACTACTCGGACTACACTGTCCCGCGGTCAGGGAGCGACCGGGTCGAGTGTTATCATTTGTCCCTAAAATTCAGACATACCAATCAACTTGTGCGAATCGCTCCTGCTCCGCCAACATATCGAGCCTGCCAATGACCGACCCCCACGACCAGCCCCACTTCCGCGGCGGTGGTGCTATGGGTGCACTGATCCGTTGCCACGACTGGTCGGCAACGCCGCCTGGTCAACTGGAATCATGGCCTTTGTCCTTGAAGACAGCCGTGAGCCTGATTCTGCGTGCGCAGCAGCCTATGTTCATCGCCTGGGGGCCAAGCCAGATCTCGCTCTACAATGACGGCTACATCCCGATCCTCGGCGACAAGCATCCCGATGCGCTCGGCCATTCAATGGCCGACGTCTGGAGCGAGATCTGGGACGAACTACGTTTGCTGAACGAGGCCGTCATGCGCGGCGAGTCGCTGTCATTCGAGAACAAGCCGTTCAATTTGGCCAGCCGCGAGACGCCCGGACCGCACTATTTCAGCTTCACCTACACGCCCTTGCTGGATGACGACGGGCAGGTCGCGGGTATCTTCTGCGCAGCGATCGAAACCACCTCGACGGTAATGCTCGCGGACAATGCACGCACCGCGAGCGCAGCGCAGCAGGCACTTGCCGAGAGCGAAGAACGCCTGCGCCTGGCCACTGACGCTTCCGAGATCGCGTTCTGGGATGTGAACGTGCCCGAGGGCAGCCTGATCTGGCAACCGGGGCTGCGAAGCATGTTCGGCATCACGACCGATGAAGCGCTTTCGCTGGAGGACTTCTTCGCGGGCCTGCATCCGGACGACCGGGCGACAGTGGCCCGCGCATTCGCGGCGGCCTGCGATCCGCAGCGACGCGCGCTTTACAACGTCGAGTGCCGCACGGTGGGACGCGACGACGGCCGGGTTCGCTGGATTGCGGCCAAGGGCCGCGGACTATTCGACGCCGCCGGCCGCTGTGTGCGCGCTAACGGCACGGCGATGGACATCACGAGCCGCAAGACCACCGAATTGGCGATGGAGATGGCCCTGGAAGCCAGCCGCACCGGCACTTTCCATTGGGACATCGAGGAAAACCTGCTCACTTGGGATGGCGCGCTCGACCGCTTGTTCGGTCTGCGCCCCGGCGAGGCGGTGCGTAGCCTCGACCAATTCATCGCGCTGGTTCATCCGGACGACCGCGCCGAGGTTATCCGCCGGTGCGAGCGCTGCCGCGATAACGGTGACGATTTCGAGATGGAGCTCCGGGTGGTGTACCCGGATGGTTCGGTGCACTGGTTATACGATCGTGGCCGGACCTTCCTTGACCCGACTGGCCGCGCGAGGACAATGACCGGCGCTTGTGTCGACATTACCAATTACGTACGCACGCGCGAGGCGCTCAAGCTTGCCGATCGCCAGAAGGACGAATTCCTGGCCACGCTCGCACATGAGTTGCGCAACCCGCTTGCACCTCTGCGCACCGGGCTGCACCTGCTGCAGCACATCAAAGGCGGTCTGCCGGGCCAGGCGGACCAGGTGCTGGGCATCATGCAACGCCAGTTCGATCACATGGTGCACCTGGTCGACGACCTGCTCGACATCGCGCGCATCCGGCAGGGCAAGATCCTGCTGCGGCAGGATCCGCTTTCACTCCAATCCGTGCTCGAACAAGCGCTGGAGGGCGTGCAGGCTCTGCTCGACGCGCAGGGGCATCGGGTCATTTGGCAAGGTGTGGATCCTGCGCTATGGGTCACGGGGGACGCGACCCGACTGGTCCAGGTGGTGGGCAACCTGCTTAACAACGCGGCGAAGTACACGCCACGCGGAGGCTGCGTGTCGCTGCGCGCTGGCGAGGCTACTCAGCCGGGCATGCTGGTCATCGAGGTGGCCGACACGGGCATCGGCATCCCGCCCGATATGATCGAGCACGTGTTCGACCGGTTCGCGCAGGTGCAGCAGCACCTGGACCATGCACAGGGTGGCCTGGGCATCGGCCTGAGCGTTGTCAAGGGCCTGGTCGAGATGCACGGTGGCCGCGTCGTCGCCGAGAGCGCCGGCCCGGGCGCCGGCAGCCTGTTCCGCATCTGGCTGCCGCGTGCGGACGCGCCGGAGCCGGTCGAGGCCGCGCCGCCTTCGAGTCCGGGCGCCATCGAGCGATACAGGGTGCTGGTCGTCGACGATAACCGAGACGCGGCCGAGACCATGGCCATGGTGCTGGAAATGAGCGGCCACGCGGTACTCCTCGCGTACGACGGGCAGACGGCGGTAGAGATGGTGAAGCTGCATGACCCGGCGGTGGTGTTCCTCGACATCGGCATGCCGGGCATGAATGGCTACGAGACCGCATCGCTGTTGCGGACCTTGCCGGGCGCGCAGGCCCGCCTGTTGGTGGCGCTCACCGGCTGGGGCAGCGAGGCCGATCAGGCGCGCAGCCTCGAGGCGGGTTTCGACCTCCACCTTACCAAGCCAGTGGACATCGACAAAGTCCTGCGCGTGCTGTCGGCGCGCTTCAGCCACGACGTTCGCGCGCCGGCGCTGTGAGCGCATTGCAGGCCCTACCACTTCGTCGCCCGCGTTCACAGCGGTGGCGCCCCCTCGCCGCAGGCGAAACCGCCCTGGCGTCGCTGCTGTTTCGCGACGCCATCGATTACACGCGCGTACGTGTCTACAGCCGGCGCTACCTGCCTTACCTGCAGCCGAAGAACTGCTGCATGACGCCCAATGGCCACCTGTACTTCCACGCGTCCTATTTTCTCGACGACTATTCGTGTGCCGGCATCGGTGGACAGCACTGGTTCATGCACGAGATGGTCCACGTCTGGCAGCACCAGCTCGGCTACCCCGTGCGCCTGCGCGGCGCGGTGCGCATCGGGCTTCCTTACCACTACGATTTGCATGGAGGCGCGACGCTGGCCGACTACAACATGGAAGCGCAGGGCGATTTGCTGGCCGATTACTTCGTGCTGAAATTCCTGCAGCGTCCCGAGGCGATGCGCCAGCACCGCTATGCAGGCCAGCTCGCGCTGTACGAGCAGGTGCTGTCCGGCTTCCTGCGCGAGCCGGCCAGGCGCGCCAACCTGCCGCGCGGTCTTGCCTGGCTGCCGGTGCGCCGTCGGTAGGGTGGTCGGCTCCACCCCGCGGCGTGCGTCCACGCTGCCTGAACGCCGCCCACGCGTAACGTTTGCATCCACGCTGCCGAAAACGCCCCACGCGTAAGGTTCGCACCCCCACTGCCCGAAACGCTCCCACGCGCCGTCCAACGATGCGCTGATCTGTTGCACCACCCCATCATGCAGGATGCATTTGCTCGCCCGTCTTTTCCGGGTTGATCTTCCTCAATACTGCCGTGCGGCAACAAATTAGGCTTATTCCTGCCCACCCTTCCTGCATTCCGAAACCATCATGAAGTTCATTCTGACCCTGTGCCTCGCCGGCCTGCTCCTGCTCCCCGCGCAGGCCGAACGCCGCGTCGGCGAAGCGCAGGTGCGGGCGGACGGCAATGGCCAGCCATGCTTCACGATCTCGGAACGGGAAGAAAAGCGCAGTGGTGCGCCCGACTTTCAATCGGTGACGGTCAGCGAAGGCGTGCGCGTTTCGTGGCAGATGTCCATGCCGCGAGATCGGACTTTTCCGGTGGATTCGAACATGTGCATCCCGTATGGCGGGCGCGTGACGGCGCTGCCGCAAACGACGGCTGCGGTGCTGGTAGAGGGGAAGGTCTATACGGTGCAGGTGGAGGCGAGGCCAGGCAAGAACGCGGCGACGCCGCTGCGCTATCAGGGACGGTTTTGCCTGGCGCCCCGGCGAGGCGCAAGCGCACGCCTGCACTTCATCGATCCCGATGCGCAGCCCGGGCGCGACCTGTACGGCTGCCAACCCCGGCGTTGAGCGGAATGGCCTGTCTTTGCCGCTTTGCATGCGCACGCACGCCTGAGGCGATGGCCAGGCCTGGCGTTCGCCTCGTCGAAATACATGCCGATCCGAAGCCGACCGAAGCCGTCCATCCTCAGCGTCCAGTCAAGCGCGAATGCCTGACCGCACAGCGACATCAGGCATGCCAACGCGATCGTTCTTGAATCTTTTGTCATGCGATCTTCGGTAGCCTTACTCATGCCGTAGACAATCCACCGGCAACAACCTCGACGCCCGCCGCGCCGGATAAAACCCGAAGAACACGCCCACCGCCGTCGCAAACGCACATGCCACGATCACCGCACTGACGCCCACCTTCACGTCGAACTCGGCCGCCTTCGTAATCGCCGCCGCCCCCGTCGCCGCGATCACGATCCCGACCACCGCCCCCGCCAGGCAAATCACCACCGCCTCCACCAGGAACTGCAGCAAAATATCCCGCGGCTTGGCGCCGATCGCCATGCGAATGCCGATCTCGCGCGTGCGCTCGGTCACCGACACCAGCATGATGTTCATGATACCGATGCCGCCGACCAGCAGCGAGATCCCGCCGATCACGCCCAGCAGCGCCGCAATGCCTGCGCTGATCCTGGCGCCGGTCTCGGCGAAGGTCGCCATGTTCTGCATCTTGAAGTCGTCCGGATCATCGAGCTTGATGCGATGGCGGTCGCGCAGCGTCTCCTTCATGTCCTCGACCGCGTCGGCCAGCACGCCCTCGCTCTTGCCCTGGGCCGCGATGTAGTGGACGTTGTCGGGGAAGGGGCCGCGCACCATGTAGGCGCGCGCCGCCGTGATCGGCACCAGCACCATCTCCGACAAATCGCCGCCGTCGATCTGGCGGCCCTCTCCCTGCAGCACGCCGACCACCTGGAACGAGACGTTCTCGATGCGCAGGTAGCGCCCGAGCGGATCGAGCCGGTAGAAGAACTGGTCCGCCACCTTCTGCCCGATCACGACCATGCGCGCGGCCGCGCGCACGTCCTCGTCGGTGAACATGCTGCCCTGGTCGATCTTCCAGTTGCGTATCCTGAACATGGCGGGTGTCACGCCGTGCACCATGCTGCCCGAGGTCTCGTTGCCGGCGGCGAGCTTGAAGCTGCCCTGCAGCGCCGGCGCCGCACCGCGCAGGCTGGGCAGGCGGTCCAGGGCGGCCGCATCGGCGACGGTCAGCGAGGGCGCGGCGCCGCTGCGCATGCGCTGGGCCTCGGTGCGGTCGCCGCCCGGGAACACGTACACCATGTTGGTGCCGAGTGCCTCCATCTCCTTTTTGACGAAGCGCTGCATCGTGTCGCCCAGCGCCATCATCAGCACCACCGAGGCGATGCCGATCACGATGCCGAGCATGGTCAGCGCGGTGCGCAGCCGGTTCGCCGCCATCGAACGCAGCGCTTCCACGATCACCTGGTAGAGCTTCATGCCTCGCTCCCGTGGATGGCGTGTTCGTGGCTGGCGGCGAGCTGGCGCAGGCCCTCGGCGGCGGGACCGTCATACAGCACGCGGCCATCCTTCAGGCGCACCAGGCGCCGGCTCCAGGCCGCGATGTCCGGTTCGTGCGTGACCAGCACGATGGTGATGCCGCGTTCCGCGTTCAGCGTTTGCAGGCCGCGCATGATGTCGTCGCTGGTCTGCGTGTCGAGGTTGCCGGTCGGTTCATCGGCCAGGATCAATGGCGGGTCGCCGACCAGGGCGCGCGCGATCGCCACGCGCTGCTGCTGGCCGCCGGAGAGTTGATTCGGCGTGCGCTTGCCGAATTCGGCCAGGCCCACGCGCTCGAGTTCCTGCTGCGCCTTGGCCAGCGCGCGGCCGCGCGACGCGCCGGCATAAATCAGCGGCAGCGCCACGTTTTCGAGCACGCTCATGCGCTTGATGAGGTTAAAACTCTGGAACACGAAGCCGATGGTGCGGTTACGGATGTCGGCCAGTTGCGGCCGGGTGAGGGCGCGCGTGTCCTTGCCGTCGAGGAGGTAGTCGCCGCCGGTTGCCTGGTCGAGGCAGCCGAGGATGTTCATCAGCGTCGACTTGCCGGAACCGGATTGCCCCATCACCGCGATGAAGTCGCCGCGCTCGACGGCCAGGTCGACGCCGAACAGCACTGGCGTCTCGACGCTGCCCGAGACATAGCTCTTGGTGACGGCGCGGATGTCGATCAAGGGGGGCATCACATGTCCTGCGCCGGCTGCAGCGTACGGATGACGACGCGCTCGCCCGCCTTCAGGCCGCCGCTCACCACTTCGGTATAGCGGAAGTTCGACAGGCCGATGCGGATGTCGACCGGCTGCGGCTGGTTTTTCGCATCGAGTTTATAGACCTTGAACAGGCGTGCGGTGTCGCCCGCGCCCTGCACGGCGAGGTCGTCGTCCAGCGCAGTCGCGGAAGCGGAAGCGGTGCTGGCCGGCTCCTTCGCCGCTTTTGCCGCAAGCGCCTTGCGTTCCTTCTCCTGGTCTTCTTCCGACAGCCGGAAGCGCAGCGCCGCAGTCGGGATGCGCAGGGCCTTCGGGCGGTTGTCCACCACCAGCCGCACTTGCGCCGTCATGCCGGGCTTCAGCAATTCGTCCTTGTTGTCGACGTCGAGCACGACGTTGTAGGTGACGACGTTCTGCACCACGTTCGGCGCCAGGCGGAACTGGCGCATCGTGGCCTTGAATTCGCGGCTCGGATAGGCGTCGACCACGAAGCGCGCCGGCAGGCCATCCTTCAGCGCGCCGACGTCCGCCTCCGAGACGCTGGTATCGATCTGCATCTTGGTCAGATCCTGCGCGATCTGGAACAGGTTCGGCGTGTTGAACGAAGCCGCCACCGTCTGCCCGAGGTCGATCGTGCGCTTGATGATGACGCCGTCGATCGGGCTGCGGATCACGCTGTTGTTGACGTCGGCGAGCGCCCGTTCAAGCTGGGCGTTCGCCAGTTGCTGGTTGGCGCGCGCGACGTCGAGTTCGCGGCGCGACTGGTCGAGCGCCAGGCTCGAGACGAAATTCTGGGCGACCAGCTGCTTGTTGCGCTCGAAGCTGGCCTGGGCCAGGCGCAGGGACGCCTGCGCCGACGCTACGCTGGCGCGCGCCTGGCCGACCTGGGCATTGAAGATGGTCGGATCGAGCTTCAGCAGCACCTGCCCCTTTTTCACGCGGTCGTTGAAGTCGGCCTTCAGTTCGACGACGGTGCCCGAGACCTGCGAGCCGACGTTCACCAGCGCGACCGGATTGATGGTGCCGGTGGCGGTGACGGTATGGGTGATGCTGCCGGTATCGACCACGCTGGCGCGGTATTTCAGCGGCAGCGTCTTCGGCTCGTGGTGGCGATTGGCCCAGGCCAGGGCGGCCGCGCCGGCGACGAGCAGGCCGACGATGGCCAGCACGGGCTTTTTGGTGAAGATCTTCATCGTCTCGCCTGTCAGGGTGTGGATGCCAGATAGATGCCAATTTGCAATCAATTCAGTGTCGGGGATTTTGGCCGATACGGCAATGCGAAACGGATATGCATGTCGGTAAATCGGATATGCATGTCGCGCAGAAGGCGCGGGGGCGACAGGGACATGCGGCGACATGAGGGCGATCCGTTAAAATGTCGGCATTCCCTCTTTTCCATTGCAAACATCATGACTCAGGACGAACTCAAGCAAGCCGTGGCACGCGCCGCCATCGATTACGTGGTCGACGGCGAAATCATCGGCGTGGGCACCGGCTCGACCGCCAATTTCTTTATCGACGAACTGGCGAAGATCAAGGACCGCATCAAGGGCACGGTGGCCTCCTCGGAAGCGACCGCGGCACGCCTGCGCGGCCATGGCATTCCCGTGTTCGACCTGAACGAGGTCGAATCGATTGCCGTCTACATCGACGGCGCCGACGAGATCACCGAGCAGGGCGCGATGATCAAGGGCGGCGGCGCGGCGCTCACGCGCGAGAAGATCGTGGCCTCGGTGTCGAAACGTTTTGTCTGCATCGCCGACGGCTCGAAGCTGGTCGGCACGCTGGGCAAGTTCCCGCTGCCGGTCGAAGTGATCCCGATGGCGCGCGCGGCCGTGATGCGCAAGCTGGCAGCCCTCGGCGGCCAGCCGCGCCTGCGTACCAAGGCGGGCAGCGACGAGGCCTTCATCACCGACAACGGTGGCCAGATCATCGACGTCGCAGGCCTGTCGATTGCCGACCCGGTGGCTTTCGAAACCGAGATCAACGGCATCGTTGGCGTGATCGCGGTCGGCCTGTTCGCAAAGCAGGGCGCCAACGTCTGCCTGCTGGGCATGGCCGAAGGCGTCAAAAAACTGAGCTTCTGATTCTTTCGGAGACGCGATGAAAGCACTGCTGGCGCTGGTAATTGCAACCGTCCTCGGCGGCTGCGCGATGTCCCGCTCGAAGCCACCGGCCGCACCAGGGGCGCCCGTGCCCGCAGCGCCGCAACTGGTCGATGCCAACGGCGTGCCGATCGAGCGCGTGCCTTATCGCGTGGGCGTGTCTTCGGTCACGGTCGAGCAGCTGGCACGCCAGCATGCCTGCGTCGGGCAGGGCGCGGGGCTGGTGACCGAGCCGGGGCCGGTCGAGGTGTATCGCCTGCAGTGCAGCGACGGTAAAGTGTTCATGGCCCGCTGCGAGCTGCGCCAGTGCCGCAAGATGTAAGCAAAGGCCGGGGTCAGGTCTGACATTTGGACTCCCGCCTTGGCGCGACCTCTGCCTTAGTTGAACGCCGACGACACGTTGGCGTGCAATTAGTAGTCGAGTTCGTGTCCGAATGTCAGACCTGACCCCGGCTCTTCTGTCTACTCAGTAACCCTGCCGCGCAGCGCCTTGACTTGGCCGCTGCGCGTTTTTTCATCCAGCCGCCGCCGCTGCGAGCCGCGCGTCGGTTTCGTCGGCCGGCGCACGGCCTGCACCACGGCCGCCGCGTCGACCAGCGCCTGCAGGCGCTGCAGGGCGTCTTCCTTGTTCTGTTCCAGGCTGCGCGACTGCTGGGCTTTGAGTACCAGCACGCCTTCGTGCGTGATGCGGGTGTCGCGCATCTCCAGGAGGCGTTCCTTGATATACACCGGCAGCGATGAGGCGCCGATATCGAAGCGCGCGTGCACCGCGCACGAGACCTTGTTGACGTTCTGCCCGCCCGGACCCTGGGCGCGGATGGCGATGAATTCGACTTCGGAGGGGAGGATGGTGGGGCTCACTTCGGTTCCATTTGCATTGACAGCCGCATCATGCCACGAGCGGCGCGCCGGGCGTCGTAACCGCCGAAACAAAATGATGCAACTGTAACAACTGTAACGTGCGGCCCTTCCTGCTGGAAACGTGTAACCTGATCATAACAATTTGATAAGGAGTGCACCATGAACAAGACCACTATCTCTGCCCTGATGCTTGCTGTCGCCGTCCTCGCCACCGGTTGCAAGAAAGCCGACAACGATCCGTCGACTGGTCCTGCCCAGGAAGCCGGCAAGGCCATCGACAATACCGCCGCTACCGCCGCCCAGAATACCCGTGAAGGCGCCGCCGCCGTCGGCAACGCCACCGAACGCGCCGCCGACAACGTCGACAAGGCTGCCGAGCACGCCGGCGACAAGATGGAAAACGCCGCCGACCGCGCCGGCCAGAACATGAAGGAAGCCGGCGCCGAAGTGCGCCAGGGCTCGCGCGAAGCCGCCCAGGACGTGAAGGAAGGCGCAGCCAACGCCACCAACAAGGCCGGCAAGGGCATCGAACGTGTCGGCGAGAAGATGCAGGACGCTTCGAAGTAATCAGCATCCCGCTTGATCCAGCAAGGCCCGCCCTCTGCGATGCAGGCGGCGGGCCTTGGTGTTTACGCTTCGGCGATATGGATTTTCGACTTGATGTGCTTGAGGCTGGCCACGATCGTAAACGTCATGATCACCAGCAGCGACCACGAACTCCATTTGCTGATGTGGACGATCGACCAGGCGCCGAGCTGGTTCGGGTAGCGCCACACTCCCCAGAAAGTACTGATGTTCTCGGCCAGCCAGATGAAGAAGCCGATCAGGACGAAACCCAGCATCAGCGGCATCTGGCGGTCGCGGTCGAGCGGCCGGTAGATGACGACGGTGCGCGAATACAGCCCCAGCGCGCAGGCGGCCAGGTACCAGCGGTAGTCGCCGATGGTGTGGTGCGTGAAGAAGTTGGCGTAGATGAGGAGCGCGATGGTGGCTGCCATCCAGTAGGGCGGGTGATGGCGGATGCGCAGGTCGAACATGCGCCAGGCCTGCACGATATAGCTGCCGACCGAGGCGTACATGAAGCCCGCGAACAGTGGGACGCCGGCGATTTTCGTGTACGCGAAATCGGGATAGCTCCAGGACTGGACGCTGCCGGATACCTTGAACGCTTCCAGCGCAAAGCCGACCACGTGGAACAGGCAGACGGCCTTCAGTTCGTCCCAGGTTTCGAGCCTGGCAAACAGCATCCAGAACTGGATGCCCAGGGCGGCCAGCAGCAGCAAGTCGTAGCGCGGGATGCCGAACAGGCCGGCGCGCGGCATGACGAGCACGGTGGCCATGAAGGTGAAGACGAACAGGCAGGAACGCGCGTTCTTGAAGCCGAAGTAGAGGAATTCGATCAGGCCCCGCCGCAGCCCGGCGAGCCTGCGTGGCCGGTCGTCCATCAGCAGGTTGTCGACTGCGGCGAGCATGTTCATAGTGTTCCGGCTGACGGGTGGGGGGCGCATCCATTCTACGACGGGCTCCGCGGCGCCGGTCGAATCCCATCCGCGCCAAAATACGATTCAACATCGGGAGTTGTACAGTGAACACGGAAATCGTCCGCACCATCGGCCACTCGAACCGGTCGATCGAAGACTTCATCGACCTGCTGCGGCAAAACGAGGTGGACTGCCTGCTCGACATCCGCACCGTGCCCAAGTCGCGCCACAATCCGCAGTTCGGGCAGGACCTGCTGCCGGTCTCGCTGGCGGAGGCCGGCATCGCCTACCGCCAGATGCCGGGCCTGGGCGGCCTGCGCCGCGCATTGAAGGAGTCGCCCAACAGCGGCTGGCGCAATACGTCCTTTCGCGGCTATGCCGACTACATGCAGACGCCGGAATTTGCCGAGAACGTCGAGGCGGTGATCGAACTGGCGAAGACCACGCGCTGCGCGCTGATGTGCGCCGAGTCGGTGCCCTGGCGCTGCCACCGCTCGCTGGTGGCCGACGCGCTGCTGGTGCGCGGGATTCCGGTCGAGCACATCATCAATCCAGGCAAGCGCAGGCCGGCGAAGCTGACGCCGTTTGCGAAGGTGGAGGGGACGCGCATCCTGTATCCGCCGGAAGAAACGGGTGCGGATGAATGCTGCTGAAGGGGATGGCTGGCGCGTGATCGGCCGTCAATCGTAGGGTGGGCGCCCCGTGCCCACCGAACGTGTGCCCGATGTTCGCAGCGATCGTAGCAAACAATGGTCATCGTTCCGCGTGGGCACGGGGTCCGATCGCGGCCCGGCCCACCCTACGGCATCGCGCCCGTTTTCAAGCTTACGGCGCAGGCGGCACGTAGCCCATTGCCTGGTCGGCGCCTTCGCCGAAGAAATGCTTTTCCAGCTGCGTCGCCAGGTATTTGCGCGCGCGGTCGTCCGCCAGGTTCAGGCGGTTTTCGTTGATCAGCATGGTCTGGTGCTTGAGCCAGCCCTGCCAGGCTTCCTTCGAGACCGACAGGTAGAGCTTCTTGCCCATTTCGCCCGGGACTGGCGGGAAGTCCAGCCCTTCGGCTTCCTTGTTGAGTTTGACGCAGTGGACGGTGCGGGCCATGTTTGCTCCTGATTCGGTGTGAAGTAAAAGCGCGATTATAAAGACTTGATGAAAATCTGTGACTTGCGCTGCCAGTTATACATGTGCTGGCGGTCTTTCGGCAGGTCGTCCACGGTCGCAGGCTGGAAGCCGCGCTTCTTGAACCAGTGCGCGGTGCGCGTGGTCAGCACGAACAGTTTCGTCAGGCCCGCGGCGCGCGCGCGGTTTTCCATGTGCTTCAGGATGCGCTCGCCGTCGCCCTGCGCCTGCACGTCCGGGTTCACGGTGAGGCAAGCCATCTCGCCCATTTTCGAATCCGGGAACGGATACAGCGCGGCGCAGCCGAAGATCACGCCGTCGTGCTCGATGACCGAGAACTGTTCGATCTCGCGCTCGATCAGTTCGCGCCCGCGATAAACGAGGGTGCCGTCCGCTTCGAGTGGTTCAATGAGCTTGATAATTCCGCCGACGTCCTCAATTGTGGCCTGGCGCAGGCTTTCCAGGTTCTCGTGGCTGATCATCGTGCCGACGCCGTCGTGGGTGAACAGTTCGAGCAGGGCCGAGCCGTCCATCTCGAAAGGCACGATGTGGGCGCGGTCGACGCCGCTGTTGCAGGCCTTGATGGCGTGGCGCAGGTAGAAGGCGGCGTCCGGCGGCAGGAAATTCGCCTGCAATACCGCTTCGGCCTGGTGCGAGGACAGCTCGCGGATTTCTTCGCCGCCCGCGTCCGACATCATCGGCGTCTCGGTAATGTAGATCAGCTTGTCGGCGTGCAGGGCGATCGCGGCGGAGGCGGCCACGTCTTCCATCGTCAGGTTGAACACCTCGCCGGTCGGCGAGAAGCCGAGCGGCGAGAGCAGCACCAGGTTGTCTTCGGTCTGCAGGATCGGGGCGATCTTGTCGGCCGAGATCTTGCGCGTCATGCCCGTGAGTTCGAAGTCGATACCGTCGATCACACCGAGCGGACGGGCGACGACGAAGTTACCGGAAACAATACTGATGTTCGCATTCGACATCGGCGTGTTGGGCAAACCCTGGCTGAAGGCCGCCTCGATATCGAGGCGCAGTTCGCCGGCCGCTTCCTTCGCGCATTCCATCGCCGCGGTGTCGGTGATGCGCACGCCGTTGTGGAAGCGCCCCTCGACATTGCGCAGCCCGAGCTGCTCGGCCACCTGCGGCCGCGAACCGTGCACCAGCACGATGCGGATGCCGAGAGCGACCAGCAGGGACAGGTCTTGCGCGAGTACCGGCAAGGCGCCGGCGGCGACCAGTTCGCCGGGAAAGGCGACGACAAACGTCTTGCCGCCAAAGGCATGAATATACGGCGCGACAGAGCGCAGCCACTGGACGAATTGGGTAGGGTTTTCCATTTGCCGCATTATAATTCGCTGCGCGACTTGCGCACCAAATACCTCGTAAAAATCAATGTCTGAACAGAGTAACAAGCCCAAGCCGGACACGGCGCACGCAGCAGTCCCAACCAGTGATGCCAAGGCGCCGCGCGAGCGGGGGCGCGGCGTTCGTGCCCCGGGCGAGTTGCGCGCGCCGATGACGCAGACGCCGGGCGGCGCCTTGCAAACCAGGGGCGAACGCAGGCATGCGGGCGAGGGCGGTGCGCAGCGCGGCCCGCGGCCGCAAGGAGACAAGGCAGCGCAAGCGGAAGGCGCGCCGCGTGCGCAGCGTGCGCAGCGTGGCGACAGCGCGGGCGACAGCGCGGGCGACGGTGCACGGCGCGCACCGCGTCCGCAAGGCGAGCGCGCCCCGGGCGAACGCGCGCCGCGTGGCGAGCGGCCCCAAGGCGAAGCCGCACAGCGCGCGCCGCGGCCCCAGGGCGAACGCGCACCGCGCCCACCACGCCCACTGCGCGTGCAAACGCCGCTGCCGCCGATCACCTATCCCGAAGACCTGCCGGTCTCGGGCCGGCGCGAGGAAATCGCCAAGGCGCTGGCGGAAAACCAGGTCATCATCGTCTCCGGCGAGACCGGTTCCGGCAAGACGACCCAGCTTCCTAAAATCTGCCTGCAGCTCGGGCGCGGCGAGAAGGGCCTGATCGGCCACACCCAGCCGCGCCGCATCGCCGCGTCGTCCACCGCGAAACGCATCGCGTTCGAGATCGGCACGCCGCTCGGCGAACACGTCGGCTTCAAGGTCCGCTTCAACGACACGCTGCAGCCGGGCGCCTCGATCAAGCTGATGACCGACGGTATCCTGCTGGCCGAAACCCAGACCGATCCGCTCCTGAAAGCCTACGACACGATCATCATCGACGAGGCCCACGAACGCAGCCTGAACATCGACTTCCTGCTTGGCTACCTGAAGCAGCTGCTGCCGCGCCGTCCGGACCTGAAGGTGATCATCACCTCGGCGACGATCGACGCCGAGCGCTTCGCGCGCCACTTCGCTTCAAGCAACGGCAAACCGGCGCCGGTGATCGAGGTGTCGGGCCGCCTGTACAAGGTCGAGGTGCGCTATCGTCCGGTCGACCGCGATCCGGTCGTGGCGGGCGGGGGCGTCGACAACAAGCCTGCCCAGGGCGGGAAAAAACCAGCCCAGCAGGCACGCGAGAAGCGCGACCTGATGGACGCGGTGGTGGATGGCGTCGATGAACTCTGCCGCATCGGTTCGGGCGACGTGCTGGTCTTCCTGCCGGGCGAGCGCGAGATCCGCGACTGCGCCGAAGCGCTGAGAAAACACCATCCTCCGCACGTCGAAATCCTGCCCCTGTTCGCGCGCCTGTCGGTCGAAGAGCAGGACAAGGTCTTCCGCACCACCAACGCGCGCCGCATCGTGCTGGCGACGAACGTGGCCGAAACCTCGCTGACCGTGCCGGGCATCCGCTACGTGGTCGACGCGGGTCTCGCGCGCATTAAACGCTACAGCTTCCGCAACAAGGTCGAGCAGCTGCAGGTGGAGCCGATCGCGCAGTCGGCGGCGAACCAGCGTGCCGGCCGTTGCGGCCGCGTGGCCGACGGCGTCTGCATCCGTTTGTACGAGGAAGCCGATTTCCTGCAGCGCCCGAAATTCACCGAGCCCGAAATCCTGCGCTCCTCGCTGGCCGCCGTCATCCTGCGCATGAAGTCCCTGCACCTGACGGATGTCGAGACCTTCCCCTTCATCGAGCCGCCGCAGGGCCGCGCGATCGCCGACGGTTACCAGTTGCTGCAGGAAGTGGGCGCGGTCGACGATGCCAATGAGCTGACGCCGCTCGGCCGCAAGCTGGCGAGACTGCCGCTCGACCCGCGCGTGGGCCGCATGATCCTCGCTTCGCTGGACAACAACTGCCTCTCCGAGATGCTGGTCATCGCCTCGGCCCTGTCGGTGCAGGACCCGCGCGACCGGCCGATGGAATACCAGCAGCAGGCCGACGAAAAGCATAAAAAATTCGCCGACGAGAAGTCCGAGTTCCTCAGCTTTATCAAGATCTGGAACTGGTTCGAGGACGCGATCGAGCACAAGAAAACCAACCGCCTGCTGCAGGAAAACTGCCGCGCCAATTTCCTGTCGCAGGTGCGCCTGCGCGAGTGGCGCGACGTGCATTCGCAGCTGCTGACCATCGTGCGCGAGCAGGGCTGGCGCCTGAACGAGTCGCCGGCCACCTACGACCAGCTGCACCTGGCGCTGCTGACCGGCCTGCTGGGTAACATCGGCTTCAAGGCCGAGGACGAGCCGGGCGGCGCTTATCTCGGCGCGCGCGGCATCAAGTTCCACATCTGGCCGGGTTCCTCGCTGACCAAGAAGCCGGGCCGCTGGATCATGGCGGCCGAACTGGTCGAAACGACGCGCCTGTACGCCCGCTGCGTGGCGCAGATCCAGCCTGAATGGGTGGAGAAGGTCGGGGCGCACCTGCTGAAAAAATCCTGGGGCGAGCCGCGCTGGGAAAAGAAGCCGGCGCAGGTATCGTCGCTGGAACGCGCAACCCTGTACGGCATCGTCGTCTACAGCGGCCGCCGCATCAACCACGCGCTCTACAACCCGTTCGAGGCGCGCGAGATTTTCATTCGCGATGCGCTGGTGGCGGGCGACTACGAGACGCGCCAGCCCTTTTACGCGCACAACCACAAGCTGGTGAAGGAGATCGAGAACCTCGAACATAAATCGCGGCGCCAGGACGTGCTGGTCGACGACCAGCTGATCGCCGCGTTTTATGACGCCGAGATCCCGAAGGATGTGGTGAACGGCGCCGGCTTCGAGAAGTGGTACAAGGACGCTGCGCGCGACAACCCGAAGCTCCTGTACCTGAACCGCGAAGAGCTGATGCGCCACGAAGCGGCGGGCGTGACGACGGAACTGTTCCCGAAGACGATGAACGTCACCGGCATCGAGATGGGGCTCTCCTACCATTTCGAGCCGGGCAGCCCGCGCGATGGCGTAACCTTGTCGGTACCGCTGTTCGCGCTGAACCAGATCCCGCAAGAGCGCGCGGCCTGGCTGGTGCCGGGCATGCTGAAGGAAAAAGTGCACCTGATGCTGAAATCGCTGCCGCAAAAGCTGCGCCGCCATTGCGTGCCACTGCCGGATTACGCGGCGCGTTTCGTCGAGCGCATCCACGCGGCGAACGCGTTTGCACGCGGCGACCTGGTCGACGTGGTGATCGCCGACGTGCGCGCCGAAACGGGCATCAACGTGCTCACGGGCGACTTCAAGCTCGAGACGCTGCCGACCCACCTGTTCATGAATTTCAAGATCATCGACGAACACGGGCGCCAGCTCGAGATGGGACGTAATCTGGCCAGCCTGCAGGCGGAGCTGGGCAGCCAGGCGCGCGAGAGTTTCCAGAGGATGGCTGAATCGACGCCGGCGGCCTTGGGTGGCGCGCGTGCCGCCGTCGCGACGCCCGCGGCCTGGGGCAGCGGGAAGGGGGCTGCTGCGCCGGTGACCGTGCCGGCGCCGCAGGCGAAGGGCAAGGGCGCCGCGCCGCCACCGCAGGCCGCCGCGCCGGCCGTCAGCCAGCACACCAATCTCACCAGCTGGACCTTCGGCGAGCTGCCCGAGCTGCTCGAAATCAGCCAGGGCAAGCTGACGCTGATCGGTTTCCCGGCCCTGGTCGACAAGGGCACGCATTGCGACCTGGAGGTGTTCGATGATCCGAACGTGGCCGCGCGCACCCACCGCATCGGCCTGCGCCGCCTGTTCGCGCTGCAGCTGAAGGATCAGCTCAAATTCGCGGAGAAGAACATCCCGGGCTTGCAGGGCATGGGCATGCAGTTCATGACGGTCGGCTCGCAGGAAGAGCTGCGCGACCAGATCGTGCAAAAGGCGATCGACATCGCCTGCCTGCAGGACCCGCTGCCAAGCGACGCGGCCTCGTTCAACAAGCGCAAGGACGAGGGAAAGGGACGTATCGGCCTGTTGATCAACGAGATCGCGCGCCTGGTCGGGTCGATCCTGGCCGAGTTCCACGGCATGCCCAAGCGCCTGAACGGCCTGGCCGCACCGGTCGCCGCCGACATGCAGGCGCAGCTCTCCGGCCTCGTGCACAAGCGTTTTATCGCCGACAACGAGTACAGCCAGCTGGCGCACTTCCCCCGTTATTTGAAAGCGATGAACGTGCGCCTGGAAAAGCTGCGCGGCAATCCGTCGCGCGATGCGCAGCTGATGGCGGAATGGCAGAGCGCCGCCAGCCAGTGGCAACGCATCTCGAAGCAGCCGGGCAAGGCCAACGATCCGCGCATGACGGAGTTCCGCTGGATGCTGGAAGAACTGCGGGTCTCGCTGTTTGCCCAGGAATTGCGTACGCCGATGCCGGTGTCGGCCAAGCGGCTGCAGAAGGTGTGGGAGTCGATGATTCGTTGAGGCCGTGAAAGCGAACATGGTGCGCGCCTGGATTCAGGCCGCGCCCTTCGTGCGGGGCAAGGGCCGGCGGCAATTTGAAAATTGTCGGCCGACTATTCTTTGCCCATTATGGTAAGTTCAAGTCCATACCGAGCCTCTTGGCAATGACAAAAGTGCCGACCACCAGGACCACGAGCAACAGCACGAAGAGCGCCGCCACCTTGCCGGCCGCGCGTAGCACCGCGCGCCTCTCGTTCTCCTTCCCCTTCTTCCCTTGGTCGTAATGCCACTTGATGGCGAAGAACATGCCCGTGCCTAACACGAGAAACTTGAACGTAACGGCGACGATAGGGAACCATTCCATGATTTTGGGTATTTCCAGACGATTACGTGACACTAGCTATTGTGAGGAGCACTGCCTCAAAACGCTGCTTCAGCAGCTTCTTTTTTGTTCAAACCATCCCCAGGCATCGCGTTTGAATCTTTTCATTACGTCTAACGATGAAATAACGATGGCATCCAGCTGAGTGATGTGGCGAATGCAGATGAGAGAGGAGAAAACGTCAGCGGCTGCCGTGCAAGGGCGGTATTGCTGCACGTTCTGAGGCATTCTACTCAAAAGCAATTTCCATACATTGAGACAAAATGTCCCAGTTGAAAACCATACAAGATGAAAATTCGCCAATCTGGTTGCCGCGCCTGGCCGGGAACAAAGGGCCACGGTTTTTGCAGATTGCGGAGGCCTTGCAGGCGGCGGTGGCGGACGGAACGCTGAAGCCGGGTGACCGTCTGCCTCCGCAGCGCCAGTTGGCAGCGCAGCTGGACGTCGACCTGACGACGATCACGCGCGCATACGACGAAGCCAGGCGCCGCAACTTGCTGGAGGGCCGCGGCGCTCGCGGCACCTATGTCGCGGCGCCGAAAGTCGAATTGACCTCGATCCTCGACCTTAGCATGAATACCCCACCACCGCCGGACGGCGTGGACTTCGACGACATGCTGAAACAAGGTTTGTCCCAAGTACTGATGAGGGCAGATAATGAATTGCTGATGACTTACCACTTGGGCGGGGGAAGCGAGTCCGACCGTAAGGCTGGAGCCAAATGGCTCGCACCAATGTTTGGACATCTCGATTCCGGGCAAGTTGTCGTCTGTCCGGGTGCGCAAGCGGCGATCGCCGCATTGATCCTTGCGCTGACGGAGCCTGGCGATGTCATCCTGGCAGAGCCAACGAGTTATCCCGGCTTGCGTGCCGCAGCGACCCAATTCGGCCGGCACCTCATTGCGGTGGAAGCGGACAAGCACGGGATGGTGCCCGGGAGGCTCGAGGAAGCGTGCCGCCAGCACAAGCCCGGGCTGGTCTACCTCAATCCGACACTACAGAACCCGACCGCCATCACCGTGCCGGAACGCCGGCGCAAGGAGCTCGCCGGCATCGCGAAGCGCTGCACCGTACGCATCGTCGAGGACGATCCCTACTGGCTCCTTGCCGATGCCCCGCCACCACCGATCGCCACGTTTGCACCGGAACAGGTGGTCTACATCTCGACCCTGTCGAAATGCCTGACGCCCGGCTTGCGTGTCGCCTTCGTGCTCATACGCGACCCGCACGAACGCGAACGTTTCCTGGTCGCGCTCAGGTCATTCGCGCTGATGGTCGCTCCTCTGACGGCCGCACTGGCTACCCAGTGGATCCTCGACGGTTCGGCTGACGGATTGATGGAAGGCGTACGCAAGGAGGCGCGCCTGCGCCACCGGATGGCGCGGGATATCCTGGCGGGGCGGTACAGCGGTTTTGGTGACGGCCTGCATGTATGGCTGGAGTTGCCGGCGTATTGGAACGCCTCGCAGTTTGCGCGTGCAGCCGACAACGAGGGCATCGCAGTCACGCCGGCGGAGGCATTCGCAACAGGCAGCGGATCCGTGAATGCCATTCGGATCTCTTTGGGCAGCATCAGGGACCGTGGACGCTTGCAGGCGGGTCTTCAACGGCTGTCTCATCTGCTTGCGCGGCGGCCCGAGTCGTTCAGCGCTGCTGTCGTTTAACCGTCCAGGAAACACTGCGCTGCATTCGGAGTTATCTCAATGCAGCCGCACATTGGTTTGCTGCCGCGGTGTTTATTGATCGTGAGCTCACGCGCGAAAGTGAACACGCCTCCATACATCCTGGCGTGTTGCGCTCGGCGCTTGAATCCACAGTCGACAGCGGGCATACAGGCGCAGCTCCGACATCGGGATGGCAGCGGTATCCGCAGCCTGAACGAAACGGTGGAACGCTTCGGTCACGCACTCAGCGCGGGTAAGTAAACCCGGTACGGATATCCATCGGCGCCAGCCGCTTGCCCTCGCGCACCATCAGCTTCTGGGGCGGTTCGTCGCCCGCCAACGCACCGGGCGTGACCGGCAATCCTTCGCCCTTGCGCAGCAGCGGGTCGCAGCGCTCGTAGACGTTGCGGCAGCCCGTGGCCTTGAGCAGCGCCTGCACAACCGGCACTTTCCACATGTCGACACCGCCGGCATTGAACTGGCAAACCAGGTAGCCTTCGCTGCCGCCATAGCTGTGCACCAGCAGGCCGGGCAAGCCGTCCTTGTCGCCATCGATCAACTGGAACAGCGCCTGCGGATCGGCCGTGCGCCAGGCGGCGGCGCGGCTTTCCACGGCGGCCTGCACGCGCCGCTTCATCATCGCGTGGTCGATCGGCTCGTCTTCGCGCAAGGTCCAGACGCGGGCGGCGATTTGCGATTTGGCGTTATAGGCCGCGCGTGCCAGGAACTGGCGCGACGAGGACTGCACGATCGCGGTCGCGCCCGGCTTGTTGCGCTCCGAGGGCTTGCCGTCGACCTTCTCGATGGCGGAGACGTAAATCCACGGGTCGCCGGCCAGCAGGCCTTTTTCCTTACCCTGTTTGATGGTGATGATGAGCATGTGCGGCTTTCGTTTTCAGGAACGGGATGATACAGCATGCCGCGCCTGTCCTTTTCGCCGCGTTTTCCTCCTCGTTAGCGCATGTGGGCCCAGGTGCCGACTTAACCGATATTACTGCCGCGAATGTGGCTCAGGTTCTTGTCGTCCCCGCCGGTCCCCGGGCTGGGATCGAGGCTGCCGCTCTTGCCCAGGTCGGCCGATCCCGCGCCGGTTCCTGTCGTGGCGCTTCCCGCGCCGCTGCCAAGGTCGCTGCTGCCGGCCGAACCGGCGCCCATGCCTGAACCCATCGCGCCCATGCCGCTGCCGGCGCCCATTCCCGCGCCGCCGGGCATTCCGCTCACGGCCGAGCCCGGTCCCATGCTCGGGGCGCCGCTGCGGTTCGGGTCGGTGCCGTAGAAGCTGTGGATCTGGTTCGACCAGTTAACGTCGCTCATGTCGGGCCAGGAATCCTTGTTGAAGCCGGGCGCGGTTTTCAGGCGTTCCTTTTCGACATTGAGTACGAAGCGGTGGTGGATGGTGTCGAGGTGCAGTGCCTGCCAGGGCACCGCGAACAGTTTTTCGTGCATGCCGAGGAAGCCGCCAAAGGCCAGCACGACATAGGCGACCTGGCCGGTACTCATGTCGAGCATGATTTCCTTGATGTCGCCCAGGTCGTCCTCGACCCCATTGACGACGCTGTCGCCGATCAGCGTGTCGGCGCCCATCAGCGCCGGCCCTGGCCCCGCGCTGCCGCTGCGTTTGTACATCCCGTATTTGTCACGATCCGCATAGCTCATCTCGTTCTCCCTGGTCTGATCGCATCTTCGCAAAGCCAGTCCTGAGCGTAGGCCAAGGCCTTGCCACACCCATGATATGACTCAAACGTGCAGGGGTGCGCGCGCTTGTCACGAAGGGGTCACGGTGCAATGCGATGCTAAGCGAAGTACCGCACAGAGCGAGCTCAGCTATGTGATTATCCTGACAAGCAGTGTTTCGGAGACTACAACATGACCATCACCTCGCGCTGCAACCATCCAGGCCCGCTGGCCAAACTGATTCCGACCGTATCGGTCACCTCGCTGCTGGCACGCCTGCTGCGCAAACGCTGACTTATTGGCTGACTTCAGGGCGGATGTCGCCCGATACTCCGCGCCTTCCGTGCGGAGCGAACTGATCGGTTAGACTTGCGGCCTGTGCAACAGGTAGGTGGCTGCAGTGAACCGAAAAACGAAGATCGCATCCCTGGCGGGCGCCGGCGTACTGGCAGCCGCGCTGGCCGGGTATTTCATCGCGGCGCAGCGCGAACCGGGCGCGCCCGGACACGGCGCCATCCTGCTGCCGAAGGCCGCACCGACGGCGCCGTCCTGGGCGGCACGGGTGGCGCTTTTGGCGGGCGATGGCCAGGACGGCGTGCTCGATGGCCCGGCAGCGCAGAGCCGCTTCAGCGACCCGTTCGGCGTGGCCGTCGATCCGCGCGGCGTCGTGTATGTCGCCGACGGCGGCGACAGCAACCGCATCCGCCGCATCGACCGCAGTGGCCTGGTCTCCACCTTTGCCGGTGGACGCGAGGGCTTCGCCGATGGCGCCGGGTCCGCCGCCGCCTTCCACACCCCGTCCGCGCTCGCGCTCGACAGCTTCGGCAACCTGTACGTGGCCGACACCGGCAACCACGCAATCCGCAAAATCTCCCCCGACGGCAGCGTCACCACGCTCGCCGGCGACGGCCAGCCGGGCGATGCCGACGGCCAGGGACGCGCGGCGCGCTTCCGTGCGCCGGTCGGGCTGGCGGTCGACAAGCGCGGCAACGTGTATGTCGCCGACACCTATAACGACCGCATCCGCCACATCACGCCCGAAGGACTCGTGACCACGGTCGCCGGCGGCACGCGGCCCGGCGATGCCGACGGCCCCGCCATCGACGCCGCCTTCGACACCCCGACCGCGATCGCCGCCGGCAAGGACGGCAGCCTGTTCGTCGCCGACACCGGCAACAATGCGATCCGCCGCATCGGTCCGGATGGCGTGGTGTCGACGCTCGCCGCGCCGCCCGAGGGCGAGCGCCAGCCGCTGCTGCGCCGTCCGACCGGGCTGGCGCTGACCAACGACGGCTACCTGTACATCGCCGGCGGTGGCGGGCGCATCCTGCAGCTCGCCCCAGGCGGGGAACTGCACGCTTTGGAGGACGCCGACCATCCGCCGGAGTCGAGCTTCGGCGCCGACGGCATGGTCCACCTGTACGCGCCGCACGGCATCGGTTTGATGCGCGACGGCAGCCTGGTCGTCGCCGACGCGCTGGCGCTGCGCGTGCTGCGCCTGGCGCCGCCGACACCGGGCGAGGCCGCGCCGGTCATCGCGGCGCCGGGCCGCGCGCCACGCAGTGCGCCGATGCCCTGGCCGGTGGGGCCGCAAGATACGCCGCACGAAGTCGTCGGCCTGATGGGCGAGGTACGGGGCAGCTACGACGGCGAGAGCCGCGACCACTTCCACGCCGGGCTCGATGTACGGGCCGACGTCGGCACGCGGGTACTGGCGATCGCGCCCTCGAAAATCAGCGACCCGTTTGCGAACTGGGGCTTTGGCTCGCTCACGGAAGGCATGGCGGTCGGGCCGCTGTCGTACATCCACATGCGCGTCGGCCGCGACAGCCGCGACAAGCCGCTCGATGCGCGCTTCGAGATGCTGAAGGACGCGCGCGGCAAGCCGGAGCGCGTGCGCGTGCCGCGTGGGACCCGTTTTGCGGTGGGCGATGCGCTCGGCACCATCAACAGCATGGCCCACGTCCACCTCGATTACTATCCCGGCGGGACGCTGGTCAATCCCTTGACGCTGCCGTTCCCCGGGGTGCAGGACAGCATCGCGCCGCGACTCCAGAGTGTCGCCTTGTACGACAGCGCGGGCAAGCGTCTGGCTGCGAAGAAGGGTCAGCCGGTACGCATCGAGCGCACGCTGGGCGAGGTGTCGATCGTGGCGGATGGCTACGACCAGATGGACGGCAACCTGGCGCGCCGCCGCCTCGGCCTCTATAAACTCGGTTACCAGCTGCTGCGCCCTGACGGCAGCGCGCTGCCCGGCTTCGAGCAGCCGCTGGTCACGCAAGTCTACGACCGCCTGCCGCGCGAACGCGAGGCGGTGAAACTGCTGTATGCGCCGAGCAGCGGCATCACGGTGTATGGCAGCAAGGCCACGCATTTTGCGTATGCGGTCAACAATACGCTGCAGGGCGGACGGGTTGCGCCGGGCAGCTGGAAGGTCGGCGCGCTGGCGCCGGGGGATTACATCCTGCGCATTTATGCGGCGGATTATGCGGGGCATGTGGCGACGGAGGGACGCGATCTGGCGATCAGGGTGGAGTAAATGCGAACGCTGCCTTTGTAGGGTGGGCGCCCCGTGCCCACGCGGAACGTTGCGTAGTGTTGGCCCGGTTCCTGGCCCGGTTCCGGCCCGCACCGTAAGGCCGCCGCAACGTGTCGAATGATCATTCGGAAGCCGCAACGATGACCAGATCGCGCGCTTCGAACATCGCCAACACGGATCATCGTTCCGCGTGGGCGGGGTGCCCACCCTACGGGCTCATGCGCCGCAGCCGTTGGGACGACAACCCACTACCGGATCAGCTTCAACCCCGGCGGCAGCGCCTCTCCCAGCATCCGCGTCTCGCTCGCCTGATCCAGCTCCACCACCTCGCGCACCATCGCCGTCCACGCCGCCGGCGCACCGACCGACGCCAGCCGCCGCAGCACATCGGCCCGCACCGCGTCGCCGATATCGCGCGAGCGGTCGCCCGTCATGCGCGCGATGTGGGTGGCGGCGAAACCGGCCGGTTCGATCTTCTTCCAGTCCAGCGTCAACAGCTTGCCCAGCCATTCTTCCGCGACGCCGGCGGGCGCCACTTCGTGCGCACTGGCGTGGAAGGACTGGCGCGCGCCGACCCGGCCCAGCGCCCACAGGTAGCGCGCATAGGTGGCGGCCGTTTTCGCGTCGAGCTTTCCGGCGCCGGAGGGCAGGGCGACGATCTGCTCCATCATCCAGTTGCCGATCTCCGCCTTGTAGGCCGCCGGAATGCGCTCCAATAAGGCCCCGAGGCGCAGCATGTCGTCCTCGCTGCCGTCGACCAGGGCGATCGGCCGCTTGCCGCGCTCCGAGGCATCGGCTTGCAAATTGAAGGCGAAGTCGTCGAGCAGGCGCAGCTGCGCTTCGGTGTCGAGGCCCCCGGCCACGCGCCGCCACAGCGTCCACCATTCGGCGCGCACCTGCGTGTCCTTGTGATACTGGACCCCGGTCTCGAACATCGCCCACAGCTGTTCGATGCGCCAGCCGTCGAGCGGATGGCCGAAGCCGGGGCGCAGGCAATAGCCGGCCAGGTTCAGCCAGGCGCGTTCGTGTTCGCTCGACCTGCGCCGCCCCTTCGATCGCTCCATCAACGCGTCGAACAGGCGCCGCAGGAGCGGCGTCGCCCACTGTTCGCGCCGTCCCAGCAGGTGTTCGAGGCTGGCGCGCAGCTGGCGCACCTCCTTCACGTCGACCGCTTTCGAGCGGGTGCCGAAGACGCGCTCGATCTTCTCGATCGCGGCGTCGAGCTGCGGCGGCAAGACCTCGGTCTCGACAATTTCGTCGAGACTCTCCGCTTCGCGCAGCTGGAAAGCGAGTTGCCAGCGTCCGCTGCCGTCTTCGGCCACGCAATGCACTTCCAGCGAGCCGACTTCGCTCAGGGACGCCGCCAGCTGCACCGCGATCTCGCTGCGCGGCGCAGCACCCGGCGTGGCGCGCAACACGGTGGCGATTGGCGGCAGGCGCACCACGTCTTCAGGCGCCAGGTCCACGATGTCTCCCGGCTGCGGCGCGGCGCCTGCGTCGGCCACCGTCGACACCAGGTGAAAGCGCACCGGACGCCCGAGGCGCAGGGCAAAACTACGATCGAGCAGGCGCACCTCGAGGCTTGCTGCCGTGCCGCGCGGGAGGAGGCAGACCGCGCGCAGGCCAGCGCTTGCGCGCTCGCCCTCGAGCAGCAGGTAGTAGCTGCGCGCCGCACCGCTTTCGATGGCGGGCGCCGCGCCCTGGCGCGCCAGCGAATAGGCGACGCCACCGCGCGCCACGGCCACGTCCGGATCGACGTTGTGGAGGATGCGCAGGGGCGCGCCGCGCCAGCGCGCCAGGGTGGCGGCCAGGCGTTCGGCCAGCGCCGCGCCGCGGAACACGCCGCCGTTGAGCAGCAGAGCGTCTGGTACCGGCGCGGGCACCGGCAGCGTATCGCCCTCGTGCGGCAAGCCGAGTGCTTCGCGCGCCGCCGCGGCGTGCTGGCGCAGGAAGCTCGCCAGGTGACGCGTCACGGCAGGATCGCTCGCATACGGCAGGCCGAATTCGACGATGCCGGCGCGCGCGCGGCGGGCCGGCTCCTGGGCTTCGTTCAGGGGGAAGAAGCCGTCCAGCACCACGCGCTCGATATCCTCGCGCCGCAGCTCCGCCTTGCGGCTGCCGCCGATCAAACGCGCGCCGGCGCCGAGCAGGGTGACCGTCACCCCGTCCGGGGCATCGCTGGCCAGCAGTACTTCCTTCGCCGCGCGGCAGCGTTCCGTCAGCTGGGCCAGCCGTGCGGCCGACAGGCGTGCGCGCGGCGCTTCGCCGCCATCCTGTTCGGCCATGCGCGTTTCGACCAGGTGGGCCAGCGCCAGGTCCATGTTGTCGCCGCCGAGGATCAGGTGGTTGCCGACACCGATGCGGCTCAGTTTCGGCTGGCCGTCCTCGAGTTCGACCTTGACCAGGCTGAAGTCGGTGGTGCCGCCGCCGACGTCGGCTACCAGCACCAGGCGCGTGTCCGCCAGGTCGTCGGCTAGCGTGGCGCGATGGCGGTACAGCCAGTCGTAGAGTGCAGCCTGCGGTTCTTCCAGCAGGCGCAGTGCGGGCAGGCCGGCGAGTTTCGCCGCTTCGAGCGTCAGCGCACGCGCGCCTTCGTCGAACGAGGCGGGCACGGTGAGCACGACCTGCTGGTCTTCGAGCGGATGCCGGGGAAAGCGGATATTCCAGTTGGCGCGCAGGTGGGCCAGGTAGCTGGCGCTGGCGGCCACCGGCGACACCTTCGGCACCTCCGGTTCGGCGCCCCAGGGCAGGATGGGCGCCATGCGGTCGACGCCCGGATGCGAGAGCCAGCTCTTGGCGCTGGCCACCAGGCGGCCCGGCGTGGCCGCGCCAAGGCTGCGCGCGAGGCGGCCGATGGCGACGCGCTCGACGCCGGCGACATCAGCCAACTGCCACGGCAGCTGCAACTGGCCCGGTCCAAGCTCTTCCTCGGCCGGGTGATAGCGGTTGGAAGGCAGCAGCGGCGCACCGGCCACTTCGCCGGGCGCAACCAGCTGGTCGATCGAAAACAATTCCACGTCCGCCGCACCGGGTGCGGCGTAGGCCAGCACCGTGTTCGTGGTGCCGAGGTCGATGCTGACCAGGTAAGGCGTCACTGTTCTGGCGCGCTCCGCACGTCGAATTCGACTTTCCAGCGCTGGCCGTCACGCGCGACCGCCGCCAGGGCCAAAGTGCCCGCCTCGGTAGCGAGGGCGTGCAATGTGACCTGCACCACGTCGCCCGGCGTGCGGCCATCGGCCGGCAGCGTCGCCTGGATTTCGTTCTGCTCCTGCAGCTCGTCCGGTCCCCAGAAGTCGAGCACCTCGCCGATTGCGTCCTGGCGGCGCGTGGTCGATCCGAAGAAGCGGAAGTGGACAGGTTCGCCCACGACGAGGCCGAATTCCTGGCCCGGCAATTCCAGTTCGCTGCCTTCTTCCATGCCGAAGGGCGCCACGCACAGGGCCTGGATCGGCGGCTCCATGCCGGGAATCGCCGGCATCGACGACTCGACGCCGACGTAATAGGAACGGGCCGTGCCGCCGCGGATGCGCACGCCGCCGCCGCGCCGCGCATAGCTGTAATAGGCCGCGCCGCGTGCGACCGCCAGGTCGAGGTCCGCGCCTTCGAGCATGCGTGCGGGCTCGGCGCCTTCCATGTAGAGCCAGTCGTTGATGGTGTCCATCACGCGCTGTGCCAGGATGCCGGATTTGAAGACGCCGCCATTGAACAGCACCGCACTCGGATGCAGGAAGCTATGGTCGGCGCTGACGCGCCCTGCGAAACCTTCGAGTTCCGCGGTCGCGCCGGCCTGGCGCGCCAGGAAGGCGGCCAGGTGACGCGTGACGGCCGCGTCCTGCGCGTAGGGCAGGCCGAGCTGGGTCAGGCCGGCGCGTGCGCGCGTGGCCGGACGGGCGCCCGCCTCGACGCGCGGGAAGAAGCCGTCGGTGATGAAGGTCGTGACTTCGTCGCGCGTGAGCTCGGTGCGGATCGAGCCGCCGATCAGTTTCGAGCCGCGGCTCGGCACGACGATCGGCCAGGCTGCGACGTTGCCATCTGCTGCGTTGGGGGCGGCCAGCAACTGTTCCTTGGCGCCGCGGCAGCCGTAGGTCAGCGCGCGCATCTGCCAGGCATCCAGCTGGGTGCCGTTGCTTGCGAGCTTGCGCGCGACGAGGTGCGCAAGTGCCAGGTCCATGTTGTCGCCGCCGAGCAGGATATGGTCGCCCACGGCCACGCGGTGGGGCTCGAGCTTGCCCTCGCGTTCGAGGATGGCGATCAGCGAGAAGTCGCTCGTGCCGCCGCCCACGTCCACCACCAGCACGATGTCGCCGGCCTTGACCTGCTTGCGCCAGCTGCCGCCGCTGCCCTGGATCCAGCTGTAGAGCGCTGCCTGCGGCTCTTCCAGCAACGTCGCCGACGCATAGCCGGCGTTGCGCGCCGCCTCGGCCGTCAGTTCGCGCGCGCCCGGGTCGAACGAGGCGGGGATGGTGACGGTGACCTGCTGCTGGTCGAACGGCGCTTCCGGATGCGCGTTGTCCCAGGCGCGGCGCAGGTGCTGCAGGTAGCGCGTCGAGGCGTCCAGCGGCGAGACGCGCGTGACTTCTTCCGGCGCGTCGGAGGGCAGGATGGCGGCGCGGCGGTCCACGCCGGGATGACAGAGCCAGCTTTTAGCGGACGACACCAGGCGGATCGGCGTGGTAGCGCCGCGGCTGCGCGCCATTTCGCCGGCCACCGCAGTGTCGCCATCGGTATTCCACGGCAGCGCGAGTTCGCCCGGCGCCAGTTCATCGGGGTGCGGCAGGTAGAGGAAGGAGGGCAGCAGCGGCAGCGCTTCGACGGTGCCGGGGGCAGTCAGCTGCGGCACCGGCAGCACGCCGTGGGCGGTCTGCTCGCCGTCGCTCGCTTCCAGGTCGACCCAGGACAGCGCACTGTGCGTGGTGCCGAGGTCGATACCGATGGCATAACGGGCGTTCACCGGCGCGCTCACAGTTCCACCTCCGCCGGCGCCAGCACGGTGGCGTCGTGTTCTTTCGCCAGCTGCGGCAGGCGGACGTCGGTCGCGCGCCAGCCGCGATGGGACAGGGTGCCCTTGAACGGGGCCTTGCCGACCACGTTGCCGGTCAGGCGCACGCTGGACGCATCGAAACCTTCTTCGAGCGTGATGCGCGCACCTTCGGCCTCAAGGCGCACGGGTTGAATCGTGAAGTGGTCTTTCAGCACGCGCGCGCAGCCTTCGTGCACGACGCGGGCGGCGGCGCCGATGTCGGCGTCGGCGTACGCCGCCAGGTTCTCGTGGGCGAAGTCGATCAGGCGCGCTTCGCGCTGCAGCAGGGTCAGCAGTTGCAGGGCGGCTTCCGGCGTGGTTTCGCGCAGCTGGACGGGGACCGGTGCAGGTGCGGCAGCCGGTGTGGGTGCGGGCGCCGGCACGGGCGCAGGGGCCGGGGCAGCAACGGGGCCGACCTGGTCGTCACGCACGCGCGCGGCGAATTCGGCGTCGCCGATGGTCTTGAAAAAGGTGCCGAAGGCGAGGGAGAGCCGGCTCCAGAAAGAGGGCAGTTGGGTCGGTGTGCTCATTCTTGATGTTCTGTAAGGTGAGGGACCGGCGCGCTGTCAGACAGCGTCGGGGCTCTGGTCCGGACAAACGCGAATGATACCAGTTCGACCATGAGTGGCGCACGCGCCACCGGAGAACGGAGCATGCCGAATGCCAGTCACTCAAGCGAAGCCGTTGCCACTTTCACTCGTTTTTTCGTCGGTAAGGCCCTGCCCGCATTTTTGGCGGGGAATCGCAGCGCCGACGGCAGTCCCGCCTGAGGCTATACTGATGAGCACCTATCCTCGACAATGATGAAGGAGCCGCATGTCGCAATTCCATGAGTCCAGCACCGCCCGGCAAGTCATCGGCCTGATCGGTGGCATGAGCTGGAAAAGCTCGGCCGAATATTATCGCCTGATCAATGAGGGCGTGCGCACGCAACTCGGCGGCCTGCACTCGGCGTGCTGCCTGATGTGGTCTTTCGATTTTGCCGACATCGAGGCCCTGCAGCGCACCGACCGCTGGGACGAAGCGGCAGCCTTGATGGTCGATGCCGCGCAACGCCTGGAACGCGGCGGCGCCGACTTCCTCGTCATTGCAACGAATACGATGCACATCGCCGCGCCCCAGGTGCAGGCGGCGACCAGCCTGCCCCTGCTGCACATCGCCGACCCGACCGCCGGGCGCATCAAGGCGGCCGGGCTGCGCCGCGTGGGCCTGCTGGGCACCGCCTTCACCATGGAACAGGATTTCTACAAGGGCCGGCTGGCGCAGCAGCACGGGCTCGAGGTGCTGGTGCCGGAGGCACCCGACCGCGCGACGGTCCACCGCATCATCTATGAAGAGCTGGTGCAGGGGCAGGTCCGGGACGCGTCGCGCCAGGCCTACCGCGAGGTGATCGCGCGCCTCGTTGCGCGCGGCGCCGAGGCGATTATCCTGGGCTGCACCGAGATCATGCTGCTGGTCGCACCGGAAGACAGTCCGGTGCCCCTGTTCGACACGACCGGCCTGCATGCCGAAGCGGCGGTAGCGCGGGCGCTTCGCCGGGAAAGCGCGTGATCCGCGCCTGATCCGGTCAGCCGCGTATTGCCGCCTCGATCGCGGCAATGTCGATCTTTCGCATCGTCATCATCGCCTCGAAAGCCCGTTTGGCCGCCACCGGGTCGGCACCGGAGACGGCGTCGGTCAGCACGCGCG
Organism: Telluria sp. AIW5; assembly: GCF_056680575.1. Lineage (NCBI taxonomy): Bacteria > Pseudomonadati > Pseudomonadota > Betaproteobacteria > Burkholderiales > Oxalobacteraceae > Telluria > Telluria sp. AIW5. Next base: position 2,263,174 of record NZ_CM155289.1, read on the forward strand.
GCGAGATCTGCCATGACAGGCCCCACTTGTCCTTGCACCAGCCGCAGGCGCTTTCCTGGCCGCCATTGCCAACGATCGCATTCCACAGGCGGTCGTTTTCTTCCTGGTCATCGGTCGCCACCTGGAAGGAGAAGGCTTCGCTGTGCGTGAACCCCGGGCCGCCGTTCAGGCCGAGGCAGGGAATGCCCATCACCGTGAACTCGACCGTCAGGACATCGCCCTGCTTGCCGGCAGGATAGTCGCCCGGCGCGCGATGGATGGCTTTCACGGCGCTGTCCGGGAAGGTCGCGGCGTAGAACTGCGCGGCGTCTTGCGCGGTGCCGTTGAACCAGAGGCAAATCGTGTTCTTGCTGAGCATGTCGTTCTCCCTTGATGAGTGAATCAGTCCTTGATTTCTGCTTCAACCAGTTTTGCCAGCAATTCCAGCGACTCCTGCCAGCCGAGATAGCAGGCCTCGGCGGGAATCATCGACGGAATGCCTTCCTGTTTGATGTTCACCTCGACGCCGCAGAACACCTCGCGCAGGGTGACCGTGGTCTGCATGCGGCCGGGCAAATTCGGATCGTCGAACTCGGCCGTGTAGCGCAGGCGCTTGCCGGGTTCGAGCTCCAGGTACTCGCCGCCAAAGGAATGGCTATTGCCCGTGGTGAAATTGGTGAACGACATCTTGTAGCGCCCGCCGACCCGGGGATCGAACGCGTGCACGGTGCCGATGAAGCCGTGCGGCGGCAGCCATTTGGCGAATGCGCCGGGCGTCGTGAAGGCGCGGTAGACGCGGTCGGAGGTGGATTTGAGGACGCGGTGCAACTCGACAGTGTTCGTGGACATGATCGTTTTCCTTTTTTTATAAAGGCAGAGGACAGCCCTCCGATGGTACGACGAACAGGGTGGGCGGAAATCGACAGCAGGCAGCATTTTTTTAAAAAGGCTGGGGTCAGGTCTGACATTCGGACACGAGCTCTGCATTAGTTCGTGTTTACCTTGCTGGCTTGACGCAGACCTTCGGTTCTCGACGCGGACCTGTTGCCTGTGCGCGTCGCTACTCATTTTCCGTAGCCACTCGCCAGTTACCGGCGCGTACAGACCTTTACCCCGAGTCCCGCTCCGTCCAGATAATCGCGCTGCACGATCTCGGCCGCAGGCATGGCGCCGCCCTTCATGAGATGCGCGAAGCGTAACGCTCAGTGTACGAGGGATATTCGCAAAAGGGCAAACCAGATTCAGAACCGATATTCCTGCCCATCCTCCGGCACCAGCACTCGCCCGCTGTCCAGGCCATTCTGGGCCACGTAATCGAGCAAATCCCGGCGCGAATGCGTCATGTGATTAAAGGCCTCCATGTGGATGCCGATGACGGTGGCGCCGGGCGCGGCATGATAAGCGCGCCCGAGATCGTCCTTGCCCATGATGATCGAGCCGTCGAAACCGGCGATTTGTGCATAACCCGTGTTGAGAACGATGACGTCGGGACGGTAAGCCGCAATCGCCGCATCCACTTCGGGCGTCCAGATCGTATCGCCGGCGATATACACCGTTTTATCGCCTTCGCGGCGCAGCACGACGCCGACCGTTTCCCCGAGCATGGCGCTCAGCATCGCCATGTGGGTCTCGCTGCCGTGCTGGCCCGTGACGGAGTGCAGGCGCACGCCGCGAAATTCGCTGTCTTCATCGATCACGCGCACGTCCGTAAAACCGCTGTTGCTGATGCTGGCGGCATCGCTTTCGTTCTGGGCGAACAAGGGCATGTCCTGTGGCAGCGCCGATATTGCCGCCTCGTCCCAATGGTCCGGGTGGATGTGAGTGACGATGACGGCGTCGGCCTGGACGATGTCCTCGACCGGCAAGGGCAGCTCGACCAGCGGGTTGCGCAGGTGGCTGTTGACCGTGCCCTCAAAGCCGGGGAAGCTGTCCTTCTTCGCCAGCATCGGGTCGACCAGGAAAGTCGTGTCGCCGTAGCGGATCTTGATGGTGGCGTTGCGGATCAGCTGGAAGCCGACGGTGGTGTCGAGTGAGCTTGCGAGCGTCATGATGGATTCCTCCTTGGTTGAACGTGAGACCATTTTCTGCCCGCCTGCTCATCGATAATAGTGGCCCGAAGGTCGATGTTCGATATAATCGGGCCATGAACAAGCTTATGCCCCAGCGTATTGCCGTCGTCGCCTTCGAAGGCATGACGCCCTTCCACCTGTCCGTTCCCTGCCTCGTCTTCGGCACGACGGTCGACGAGACCACGCCGCCGTTCGAGGTCGTGGTCTGCGCGGCCGACGGCAAACCCTTGCGCACCTCGGCCGGTTTCACGATTGCGGTCGAGCGCGACCTGTCCGCCATCGACGAAGCCGACATCGTCGTCATGCCGGCCTGGTTCGACGATTGCCGCCGGGCGCCGCTTGAACTCATCGAGCGCCTGCGCCGCGCCCATGCCCGCGGCGCGCGCGTGGTCGGCCTGTGCCTGGGCGCCTTTCCGGTGGCGCAGGCGGGACTGTTGGATGGGAAGACGGCCACGACGCATTGGGAACTGGCCGGTGCCTTGTCGCGGCTTTATCCGAAGGTGAACGTCGACCGCGAGGTGCTGTATGTGGACGAGGGAAATGTCCTGACCTCGGGCGGCGTGGCGGCAGGCCTGGACTGCTGCTTGCACCTGCTGCGTGAACTGCGCGGCGCGGAAGCCGCCAACCGTGTGGCGCGCCGGCTATTGATCGCACCGCACCGCCAGGGCGGCCAGGCGCAGTTCATCGAACATCCGCTGCCGTCAAGGCCGAGCGAAGGGCGTTTTTCCGAGGTGCTGGACTGGGTGCTGCACAATCTCGCCCAGCCGCACGGCATCGATGCGCTCGCCGAGCGCGCCGCGATGAGCCGGCGCAATTTCACACGCCACTTCCGGCAGGCGACAGGGACCTCGTTCAAGCAATGGCTGCTGAGCCAGCGGCTGGCCCAGGCGCAGCGCATGCTCGAATGCACGAATGCCGCGATCGAGGTGGTGGCCGATGAGGCGGGTTTCGGGACGGCCTTGTCGCTGCGCCAGCATTTCCGGGCGCAGCTGCAGACATCGCCATCGAGTTACCGCAGGCAGTTTCGCGCAGGGCAGGGGAGCTAGCGGGTCCGCTTATTTCGCCCAGTAATCGATCACCAGCGAACGCGCCAGGCAGCTTCCCAGTGTCGCGACAAAGTCCGTGTGCGCCGGATGGACCAGGTAGATGTCGCGGTCTTCGTTGCGGGCGAATGTCAGCGTGAAGCAATGGGTGAAACCATCGTTCAAACCTTCCGGGCTGACGTTGGTGCCGCATTCATACGACACGATGCCGGGAACGGCGCGCGAAAGGGCGGCAAAATCCGTTACCACGGCATCGATCTGTTCGGAAGTGGCGTCGTCCTTGAACGCAAACAGGACGACGTGGCGCAGGACGGGGGACGAATTGGCGGTCATGGCGGGTTCGGATAAAAAGAGAAAAGCGATCTTACATGGCCTGCGACTCGGCCCGCGCACGCCCGCTGTCGTGCCGGTGATGGCGCCGCATTCCGTTATGATGGCGCCAACGCTGCCGGCTCGGCAGCGTGCCTGACTATTCCCCCGAAGTACACGAAAATAATATGGACAGCCACATCGACAGAAAGCAGATTCGCTGGAATCCGCGTCCGCGCACGCGCGCCGGCCTGCATTTGAAAACCGAAAAACTGCCGTATCAGCGGCCGGTCATCGCCCAGCCACAGTTCACGGCGAGCGCCATCATGGTGGCCGAGCGCATGGACGTCAGGGCATTAACGGGTTTCGAGATCATCGCGAAGTCGCCTTTCATGGTGAAGCTGGGCGAGGGCGGGATCGCCGCGCTGTTCCGCTATGGCGCGGTCGTGCTGTTCAATGCTTCAAGCGAGGAAAAGGCGCGCCTGCTGCAGACGATCGCCGTGCATTCCTCCGGCGCCGGTGATATCGGCACGGAAGAAGTGGCGATGATCCACGTCGGGCCGGATGACGAAGAGGGACCGGCGGGCCAATACATCAAGATCAAGAATGCGGACCGCCTGCGCCTGCAGCTCATTGCCGAGGTGATGGCGAAAGCGACGATGCTGTCCTTCCAGGAACGGCGCGCGGCGCGCGATTTCGATCGCAGCGAACCGCTGGCGCGCGACCTGGCCGAAGATGGCCGCTTTTCCGCGAAACCGTCCGAACTGCTGAAGGCGGTCGGCAACATGCTGCTGGCGGAAAACCGCCTGAACGGCCGCGCGGGCGTGCTCGACCGTCCCGACCTGCTGTGGGATAACCCGGGCCTGTCGGGCCTGTACGCGCGGCTCGAGGGCGAATACGAACTCCACGACCGGGCGGCCGCACTCGACCGCAAGCTCACCACCTTGTCGCATACCTCCGAAACCCTCGTCGAGACCATGCGTTATCACAGCTCGCACCGGCTGGAGACGGCGATTTTCCTGCTGATTTTTGTCGAGCTGTGCCTGGGGTTGTACGGGCACTTCGCGCGTTAAGACATTTTCGGGTTGTTAGATCCTGGGCTCGGGCTGGGCGCCTGACCCCGGTACCTGCGCAGCAGCGTTCGCAGTCTTGATCGCCTCCTCAAGGACCACGTGCCGGCGGATCTGCTGCGCGCGGGCTTGCTGGTCAAACGCCCGTGCGATGTCGAGCGCAGTGATCCCGGGTCCGGTGGCCGCGGCCGTGTCGCTGTGAGGCAGGAGGAGTTCCACGCACTTTTCACTTCCGCTGGAGGCCGCCCACATCAAGGCGGTCCACCCGTCCGCGTCGCATGCCCTTGGGTCGCTGGTCGGTAATAGCAACTCGACGCATCGGGGGTGTCCAAAGGATGCCAGCATCAAGGCGGTCTCGCCATCCCTGTCGCTTGCGCGCACGTCGCTCCAGGGTAAAAGGAGGGCGACGAAGGCCTCCTCGCCCTCGATGCACGAAAGCATCAAGGCTGTGCGGCCCCAACAATCACTGCCGCGCGCTGCGCCCGGGTCCTTCTTTAAAATCCGTTTGAGCTCACGCAGGTTTTTCTGTTCAACTGCCGAAAAAATGTCCACATCGTCCGCCTCCGACGCGAGCGCTCAGCCCGTCGTCTATTACACAATATCAAACGTGGAGGAAGTTACAAGGAAAGCCAGGCGAAATCTTCAGGCAAGGCCTGTCCCGCCCCGCGCGGCGCGCTTTGTGCCGGCCGTCACGCATGCGCAAGCTTGGGCGGGCCTGCTTGCGAAGTAGCGGCGGATGAGATCAGTGCAGCCGATCAGGCCTACCGCGCCGGGCATCTGTAGTCGTAACCGAGGACATGAGAAGAGGATTTGCGCGGACTGTGTGCTTCCGATCCGAAGTGGACACGACGAATAAAGCGGCGCATTCGTCAAGCGCCGACGAGTCTATTGCGGCGTGGTTGGTTGGACGCGGCGATTTTTGGAATTCGCTATTGCGTTCAGGCGGGGACGTCCCATGTAGGCGGCACGGAAATGTCCCGAGCCACGAAGGAGAACGCATTGAAACGCATCTTTGCATTGTGGCGCATGGTCGCCGGTCAGGACCTGCGCCTGCTATGGTTCGCCATCCGGCACGAGAACCGTCCCGGGTGGCTATTACCGGGTTTGGCCTGCCTTGCGCTGTTCGCTGTCGAGCCGCTGAATTTCACGGTGCCTGTACTCGGCGCGATCGACGAGTTCGTACTCCTGCCGCTTATCCTGCACGGCATGGTGAAAATGCTGCCCGCGCACGTCCTCGACAGTTTTGCACGCACTTACGCCGGACGCCTGCGTCGCCGCTCCTGAGTGGGCCGTACAGTTGCGCTACGCCACGTCCGATACGCTGGACCGGGTTATCTCTCGGACCGGTTGAATCCACAGCCGATTGCAGACTTGCTCGACTGTCTGTAGTCGGCCCGCAGCACTGTAAACTTATGCTTTTATGTCCTCAAGTGAGTTGCCAGATCCAATCCATGCCTTAACCCATGCCGGCTGACGTCCCCGATCAGGCCCTTTGCAAGGGCCCCTGCTTCAAAAAGAATCCAAGGCGCATTCTTGTTCTCTTGGGTGAGACAGATGATGCCGATAGTCGTGTCTTTGAGTTCATTGTTAATCTCAGAGAACCACTGTGCTCCGCGCTCAATGCCACGTGAGGAAATCCACGGCTGTGCCGCCTGTATTACGCATTTGACCCAGTCAAACAACAACTCGGCTGTGAGCTTGCTTCGCTGACCAGACCAGCTCATGAATACCTTCATCGCCCACCTCAAATTTTGTAAGTCTTGCAAGTCTACAACAAGTCGAAGCGGACGCTAGAAATCTTCCGGTCTGGCTTGGCCAACGTACAACTTAAAACGGATTCTTTTTCGGTGCAGCTGGAAGCTCTTTACTAATGCTCAGCGTGTAGGATGAGAAGCCGAAGCCACCCGTATCCAAGCGACTAGGGCAAGGGTCGATTACCATTTTCGACATTGATGTCGAAACTAGCTCAGAGCCTTTTGTCGGCGACGTCCATGTTGTGTTTACGATGCCGGAGCTTTTCTTGAAGTTGGCGCCGTTTTTGTACAGGCACTGTTCTTCTTTCATCCCGTCGACCACTTTAGCTGGCTTGCCGTACTTGTCGGCAATTTGCTTTTTCACGGTGTCGAACGTGTCTTCATCGAGGTCGATCGAGAAGTACTTGAGGCCGCCGCCCTCAGCGAAGCTGACGGTTGCCTTTAGTTCTTTGTCACTGAAGGGAGTTGACACCTTGGTGGTGTACATGCTGCCTTTGTAGTTCGCCTTTCCTTCTGGACTTGCAAATTCGAAGTCCGTGAGTGGAGCGACGACAGTGATGTCGCCCTTCAGGGCCTCGAAGATCTCCTTCGACATGTCTGGTTTGACGTTCAGCAGCGCCGATGGACCAGCTGCAAATGCTGAGGCTGAGAGGAGAACTGCAATAGCGCCGAGAATGACTTTCATTTGATCCCTGTAGTTGTCGTGGTGGTCGAAACATTGCTTATCGGTAAAAGCATGATCATATAGCAAGTCGAAGTTATCAGGAAGGCCTAGGTGTGCTCGGACCGGTTCGATGGTGGACTGACTGCCTTGCTTTCTTGCTTGCATACAGCGTGTAATGGCTGAAACGCGGTACAGCGAAAAATCGAAAACGTCGAGTAGCGTGTTAAGAACAAATCAAGCGTGCGTCTTGATTAAGAATTCAGGTCTGCTAGTCTAAATATTCATTCCAATCTAGGGTGGGTGAATAAAATGAAACTTTTAATCAAAGCATGTTGTGCTGCGCTATGCATGTCGTTAGGAACTAATTGCATTGCGCAAAACCTTCCAACTCCTGTGTTAACTGATTCAAGCGGGAAGAATGTAATCGGGAGATTCGACGGTGGCCGGGTTATCGTAGCAGTGGACAATCAAACAGTTATTCTGCCGCTCCAGAATTATTCGTCTGGCAGTGGACTGGATTGGCTATTTCAAACAATTTTCTTTGCACCTCCCGGTTGTGTTGGTCAAGCGTACTTTGCGGCCGGTGTGCGTGGCGGGCGTAGGTTTGGTAGTGTGGCGGTACAAGGAACACAACTAATGATGTTTGTTTCGAAAGGGAACCCGCAGGTTCTGACAGAAGTTACATTGAATTCCATGCTCGATTACCAAGGAAATTGTTATAACTTTGAATCGCCGATTGTACAAACTTTTATGGTTGCAATCGAACGCTCGCTTAACATTAGTAAGCTTGGTAAGCCACCGTTCTATGTGAAATAGCATCGTACGAACACCGAAGGCACCAGGGAGGCCCAGAGATGTTCGGACTCTTCGGATGATGGGGTCATCATCGCTGAGCAGGGATACTCCAGAGGCCTCCTATCACCGGTGAGGTTGAGACACCTCGACGTTATGTTGATTGATAGAGGTCTTCACACGATTTCTAGGGTCACACCTCCGCCTCACCAGTGCGTCACCCTGGGGGAGGCACCCACGGTTCATCCGGTCACTACCATCATTTCGGGATGAGATTTAACTCATCCCCGGCTTCCAAGGTCTCCGGCGCGAGAGGCATCAAGAGTCGGATACACCTTGACTGGTTTGATGCAGCCAGCCGCATCGGGTAGGCGGTTCCGGAGCGGTCCCAGGAACTTACAACTGTCAACTGTAACGAATTTGACAATTGGGGTCGGCGGTAAACCTAGACCGATCGCTTGGGGTAGGCGGTACGTGGGGGTGAGGGTGGGTGCGGATGAAGCCGGCTTCATCCGCCGTGGGTCGTGGTCCCTGGTGCGAACGTGGGTGTCACCTCTGGGGACGTACGCAGGTTGAGGCTGAGGGAGCGTGCAAAAACTTGGGTGAAGTCCTAATCAATCGGCACACCTACGAGGTGACTCAGCCTCACGGGCGCGCGGAAGCTTCGAGGCGTCCAAGCGGTGGGTTCAACCGTCGCGACGCTGCGAGCATGCGAGCGTTTGACAAGGCCGGAGCGGCGGGATAGGCGGCTCAAACCGTTGCAGCGGTGACAACAGTTCCCGATGGTAACAACGCCCAAACCTGACCTCTCGGTCGGGTGAGGTGTTGTAACAAAACTACAACATTCAAAGATTTGAGGCCTGTGCAGCCGAGCGCTTACCCCATTGTGAAATGTTTCTTTTTTGTTAATAAAAGTTCAAAACGGCGCGTTTTCATCACTCCGGTGTGCGTTTTCGTACGTTTTCATCACTTTTCGCACCGGTGACTTTTCTCCTCTAATGTGCAAACTTGAGGCGACTGTAACTGATATACATTCGCGTCACGTTCGTCCACACTCATCTTCAGCAGATCACCGTTCTTTAACAACCTGGAGGCTGTATGGACCAACTCGACCCTGCGTTCGACTACACGTTTCTTGCACTCAGTCATGTTCAAACATGCGCGCAAATGATTGACGACATCTTTGAGCACCGTGGCATCGACAAGACAGGCCGACACGTAAATGACCATCCCGGTATGCCTAATCGAGATACCGTCAGAGTAACTCAGCGTGAGAAGAAATTAAATGGAGGTTTCTCTGCTGTGAGCTTCAGTTTTCGTGATCAACAGATTACCGACTGGATGAATAACTTCATGGATGAAGCTCCGTATTTCGCGCGACATAGTACCAAGTATTTTCAAATCAATCACCGTTCAAACAAAGACGGCATGAATCAAATCCGTATTGCCCAATCTTACTGAAAGAATATATGACTACTGCGAGCCTTCAAAACCTGAAGAATCTTCCTGTCCTCTTCGAGACAATGACCACTCCATTGCTGTGTAGGGTCGTCAGAATTTCGATACTTGGCCTTGACAGTGCCTTGCTTAGGTGTCTTCGGAGTCCGGATAGCAAGTAACTCCTTCTCGGACAGTCCGGCGCTTCGGGCAATGTGCAGAATCTGTTCACGTGCCTTACTGATGCTAAGGAAATGTCGGGTTTTTAACTCCTCGTTTACTTGTACTTCCAGAGCCCGGAGCTTTGTGATCGAGTATGTAGATAGGTCTTGCATTTTTACCTGGATAGTTACCGTTAGCTAAGGCACAACCCTATCATGATCGAAGACCTGATGGCTGTTCGGCAGACAAGTATCCCGGGGCTCTCGGTAGTCGTTGCGAAGCAGGCCAGTGACCCGGCAGGAGTCGAGCCACACCGGACCTTGGGCAAGCTCATGCGCGGGTTCGCCAACGTCTCATTCCATTGTGTACACATACCAAAACCGAAAGCCAGAACAAAAAGGTCAGCAAAAAATCAGATTTCCGTATGTGATCGACACCTATAAATCCTTCGACTAGCGATACTGAACCGTGCGGAGAAATCCCATGATGGTCAACTAAGTACGCCAACGGCCAACCCGAGTTCCGTCGTCACCTGCTGCCGCAACAGATACTTCTGGATTTTCCCCGTCACCGTCATCGGGAAGCCCGAAACAAAACGGATATGGCGCGGCACCTTGTAATGCGCGATCTGCCCTTTGCAAAAATCGCGGATCTCCTCTTCATTCGCTTCCATTCCAGGGCGCAGGACGATACAGGCGCATAGCTCCTCGCCGTATTTCGGGTCGGGCACGCCGACGCATTGCACGTCGAGGATTTTCGGGTGCTTGTACAGGAATTCCTCGATCTCGCGCGGATAGATGTTTTCGCCGCCGCGAATCACCATGTCCTTTGCGCGGCCGACGATGGTCGCGAAACCCTGTTCGTCAATGACGGCGAGATCGCCGGTATGCATCCAGCGCGCCGCATCGATCGTTTCGCGCGTCTTTTCTTCATCGCCCCAATACCCGAGCATCACCGAATAGCCGCGCGTGAGGAGTTCGCCTTTCACGCCGCGCGGCACGATCTTGCCGTCGGCGTCGACAATTTTCACTTCCAGGTGCGGATGCACGCGGCCGATGGTCGACACGCGCAACGGAATCGGATCGTCGACCGAACTCTGGAAACTCACCGGCGAGGTCTCCGTCATGCCGTAGGCGATCGTGATTTCGCCCAGGTGCATCTTGCTGATCACCCGGCTCATCACTTCGGCCGGGCAGGGCGAGCCGGCCATGATGCCGGTGCGCAGCGTCGACAGATCGTATTGGCCGAAATCGGGATGGTCCAATAGGGTGATGAACATGGTCGGCACGCCGTGCAGCCCGGTGCAGCGCTCGGCCTGCACGGTTTCCAGCACGGCTTTCGGATCGAAGCTTTCTCCGGGAAAGACCATGGTCGCGCCATGCGTCACGCAGGCGAGGTTACCGAGCACCATGCCGAAGCAGTGATACAGCGGTACCGGGATGCAGAGCTTGTCGCGGCTCGTCAAGCGCATCGCTTCGCCGATGAAAAAGCCGTTATTCAAAATATTGTGGTGGGTCAGCGTGGCGCCTTTCGGCGCGCCCGTCGTGCCCGAGGTGAACTGGATGTTGACCGGGTCGTCGAATTGCAAGGCCGCCTCGATCTCGGCCAGCCCGGCCAGGCGCGCGTCACCGGCCGGCACCAGTACCTCGTCGAAATTGAACATGCCCGCCGTCTTGTCGTGGCCGAGCCGGATTACGTGGCGCAAATGCGGCAGGCGCGCCGACTGCAGCTTGCCGGGCGTGCTATCGCGCAGCTCCGGCACCACGTCGGCCAGGATCGCCAGGTAATCGCTCGATTTGAAGGCGGGCGCGAGGATCAGGGCGGCGCACTGCACCTTGTCGAGCACGTATTCGAGTTCCGAGCGGCGGTAGGCCGGGTTGATGTTCACCATCACCAGGCCGGCGCGCGCGGTGGCGAATTGGACCAGCACCCATTCGGCGCAGTTCTGCGACCAGATGCCGATCCGGTCGCCCGGATGCAGCCCCAGCGCCAGCAGGCCGGCCGCCAGCCGGCTCACGCGCGCATCGAATTCCGCATAGGTCCAGCGCACGCCCTGGTGCGGCACGACCAGCGCTTCGTTGTCGCCGTACTGCTGGGCGATGCCGGATAAAAACGGGCCGATCGTTTGGCCGATGAGGGGAATGTCGTGTGCTCCGTGTACATAGCTCAGGTTTTGCTGCATAAGGTCTCCATCTGGTTTGTATGTTGCCGCTCAGTTGGCGGCATTGAAGCGGATATCGCCGCACAGGCAGCCGCGCTGAATTGATCCATGCGCGTCTCCTTGTCTTTCAACTTGCGGGAACCGCCTTGAAACGATGCACGCCGGCGGCAATCCAGACGACGGCGCCCAGGATCGAGACCGGCGTCAGGAACAGGAGCGGCACCGCAAGTTGCGGATGCATCGCGGCGGCCCAGGCAGACCCCGCATTCACGCAGGCGGGTAGCAGCAGGCGCGCTGCGGCGTAGCGATTGATGCGCGTGGCAGATTCAGCGCTGCCGTAATCCACGAAATTGAGCAGCTGTCGATGACCAGCGGTGTAGAGCAAGGCCGCTATTGCCAGCAGAATCAGTGCAATCGTTAAAAAGACGTCGGACATGTGCCTGTCTCCGGATCGAGTGAATCAACACACCATGCTGCGCTAAATCCGCGGCAGCCGCTACTGGCAAGACAACCGGGTTCAGTCCGCCTGCGGCGTATCTGGCAGCGTCGCCGCGCCGGCCAGCAGCGCCTGGTTGTAGGCCCCGAAATCGTCCAGCCCGCGCTTGATGATCGTGACCAGGGCCGGCAGCGGCGCGGCCTGGTAATCCCATTCGGCGCGGCAGAATTCGCCGGTGCGTTTCAGGTCTTCGGCCAAGGCGGCATCGATCCAGCCGTTGTCGGCCAATATACTGATGACCTCGCGCTCGTTGAAAGGTTCACCCAGGTCGGCCATGGCGATCACGTAATCGCCCATCTCGACCGCCGCCTCCCAGGCACGGATGACGTTGAGCGTGGCCGCATCCTGGCGCGTGAGGTCGCCGACAAAGGTGGTCGGGTCCTTCTCGTATTCTTCGCGGGCGCGGCGGCAGCAGCGTTCGATGGTGGCGGTCTTGCCGATCAATACGGTGTCGTCCATGGTGCCTCCTTCAGATCAGGAACAGGATTGCGGCAACGGTCGTCGGGCCCAGGGCGCCGGCCAGCAGGCCCAGGGCGCCGATCGATTCGTCGTTGAAGCCATTGCGCAGCAGCGCGGCGCCGGCCGGGTTCGGGGCGTTGGCGATCACGGTCAGGCCACCGCCCGCTACCGCGCCGGCCACCAGCATGTACTTGGCGTGCTCGGACAGCCCGGCGATCAGCGAACCGAGATAGGTCAGTGCCGCATTGTCGGTGATTGCCGTCAAGCCGAGCGCACCGAAGAACAGGCTGGTCGGCGCCAGGCTGGAAACGATCGGCTGCAGCCACCATTGCTGCATGCCGCCCAGCACCACGAGGCCGGCCAGGAAAAATCCGACCAGCAGCCCTTCTTTCAAAATCAATGGATCCTGGTGCCGTTGATAGGCTTGGGTGAAACCGAGGAAGAGCAGGAAGATGCCGAGGAACAGCACCGGGTGATGCGCCAGCAGCACCACCGCGGCGAGGAAAACCAGGTGGATGGCCGACACCTTCACCGGCACGGGCTCGGGTTGCTCGCCAGCTGCCGGCGCCAGGTGCTTGCGCAGCAGGAGCGTGACGACTGTGGCGTTGACGAGCACGGCCACGGCAGCGCGCCCGCCGAAGTTGGCGAGCATGTACCCGCTGTCCCAGCCCCAGGTCGAGGCCACCATCAGCACCGGCGGCGCGGCGTAGGCGGTGAGCGTGCCGCCGATCGAGACGTTCACGAACAGCACGCCGAGCGCCCCGTATTTCAGCGGCTCGGGGATGCCTGCCCGGAACACCTGGGGCGCGAGCATCAAGGCGGCCAGCGTCATCGCGGCCGGTTCGGTAATCAGGGAGCCGGCGAGGGGCACCAGCGCCAGTCCCAGCCAGGCAAGCGCGACCTCGGTGCGGATCGGCACCAGCCGCGCGACTGTGCCCAGCAGCGAGCGCACGGCGTCGAGGATCGGGCGCGAAGCGGCGATCACCATGACCACGAACACGAACAGGGGTTCGGTGAACTGGCGCGATTCGGCGTAGTCGATGGCGGCGCCGGGACCGGCGAGCAGGGCCATCGCCAGCACCAGGATGAAGGCCCAGAAGCCGAACACGACCTCGACTTCGCCCAGCAGGTGGAACAGGCCTTCATGGCGTGGATGGCGGTCGGCCAGGATTTCAAAACCCTTGGCGGCGAAGGTGTGGACGATGGCGCATGCGAAGAGAGTCGCGCCGATCAGCTGCATCGTGGTCATTGGCGGCGTCCTGCGCGTCGTAGGGTAGCGGTCATTGTCAGGCAAATAATGAATGAAACCCCATTATTTCACCTTTTGATGCAACTTGGATGGCTAGTCGGGCGAGCTCGTTCATAGGCGCACATTTGAGCGCTAACAAGCGCAAAGTTAAATCGCGTGTTTGCGAACTATACACATCTTGCCAAAAGCTGAACGACCGAGTACTGTATATCCATCCAGTACTTTTGCATTACCCCCAATCATGTCTTCTTCACAAACTCTTGCTGCGCCGGAAGAATTACATCCTTCGCTATGGCGCGCCTCGCAGCTGGCGCATGGCAATACGCGCTGCGTCGACACCGGCCACCCGGCCTTGTCGAAGCAATTGCCGGGCGGCGGCTGGCCGACGGGCACCCTGATCGATTTATTGCTGCAACAGCCGGGCATCGGCGAAATGCGCCTGCTGCGCCCGGCGCTGGCGGCGGCCGCATCGCGCCGTATCGTGCTGCTGCAGCCGCCCCATCCGCCGCAGGCACTTGCCCTGGCCGCGCTCGGCGTGCCGCCGTCCCAGCTGATCTGGCTGCGCGCGGGGCGCGGGGCCGATGCATTGTGGGCGGCCGAGCAGGTACTGCGCAGCGGCAGTTGCGGGGCGCTGCTGTTCTGGACCAACCATGCGCGCGGCGAAAGCCTGCGCCGCCTGCACCTGGCGGCCCAATGCGGCGAAACCCTGTTCTTCATGATGCGCCCGCTGGCCAGCGCGCAAGATTCTTCGCCGGCGCCGCTGCGCCTGTCGCTGCGGCCCGCCGCCGGCGGGCTCGATATCGGCTTCGTCAAACGCCGGGGACCGCAGCGCGATGCGCCGCTGTTCCTGCCCCTCACTCCTTCTTTGCTCCAACGCCATGCGACTGTGGATCGGCCTGTATTTGCCCCGGTTACCGCTCGAGGTCTTCAGCCCGAACTGGTCAACTGACGCCGGCTGCGTCGTGCTCGAGGGAGAGCGGGTGCTGGCAGCCTCGCCCCTTGCGCAGGCCGCCGGGGTCCAGATCGGCATGCGCCGCGGCGGCGTGCTGATGCTCATGCCCGAGGCGCGCATCGTCGAGCGCTCGCCCGAGCGCGAGGCCGAGGCCCTGCACGCGGTGGCGATGGCGCTGCTGCAGTACACGCCGCAGGTGGCGCAGGCCGAGGAATCGACGCTATTGATCGACATCGGCGCCAGCCTGCGCCTGTTCGGCGGCATCCGCGCGCTGTGCCGGCGCGTGCGCGCCAGCCTGCGTGCGCTCGGCTTCTCGGGCTACCTCAGCTGCGCGCCCACCGCGCGCGGCACCTGGATGCTGGCGCGGCGGCGCGCCGGCCGCGTACTGACCATTGCGTCGCTCACGCGCCGGCTCGACCGCTTGCCGAGCACGCTGCCGCCGCCGGCGCGCGCCTATGCCAGCTGGTTCGAGGGCATCGGCTGCTTCGACATCGGCGCCATGCGCCGCCTGCCGCGGCCGGGCCTGCAGCGGCGCTGCGGCCGCGCGCTGCTCGACCTGCTCGACGCCGCCTACGGCCAGGCGCCCGAGCTGTTCGAATGGATCGAAGCGCCCACGGTCTTTCACGCGAAGATCGAACTGTTCGACCGCATCGAGAACGCCGACGAATGCCTGGCGGGCGCCGAGCGCCTGGTGCAGCAGCTGACCGGCTGGCTGTGCGCGCACCAGCTCGCCGTCGAACGCATCACGCTGCTGCTCGACCACGAGCGGGGCAGGGTGGCGCGTCCGCCCACCGCGGTCGAGATCGCGCTGGGCGAACCCACCTGGCGCGACGAACATTTGGTGCGCCTGCTGCGCGAACGCCTGGCGAAAACCGTGCTCGAGGCGCCCGTCATCGGCCTCGCGCTCGACGCCGCGCAGTTGCAGCCGATGGCGCCGCCGAGCGACTCGCTGTTTCCCGAGCCGGGCGGCAGGGAGGAAGACCGGGTCCGCATGCTCGAACTGCTCGTCGCCCGCCTCGGCCCCGACAACGTTTTACAAGCGCTGCCGCAGGCCGACTACCGGCCGGAAGTCGCGAATGCCTGGGTGCCGGTGCAGCAGAAAGTGCGCGAATCGGTACGTTCCTCGCAGATGCCGGCGGACGTGCAAAGCCTGCCGCGCCCGACCTGGATTTTAGCGAAGCCGATCGCGCTCCTGATGCGCAACCACCGGCCGTTTTATGGCTCGCCCTTGAAAATGGCCTCGGCGCCGGAACGCATCGAGGCGGGCTGGTGGAGCGAATCGCAGACGCGCGATTATTTTATTGCGGAGGGGCAGGATCACACACTGTACTGGGTGTACCGCGAGCGGATCGTGGGGGCGGGCGAGGATGCGAATCCGAGGTGGTATTTGCATGGGTTGTTTGGGTGAACCTGCTGGTATGCAGGGCACAGGTAACATCTGTCCAGGGACATGGGTAACACCTTGGCCAGGGACATAGGGAACACTCACGGGGACGTTTGGAGGCCTCGCTTCCTTGCATCGACGTCCAATCCGGTGCAGAGTAGCGCCTTCTTAAATCAGGGGAAGTCATGCTGACCGAACGCGTTGAATTTCAGGGGCCGCACGGCAAGCTGGCGGCGAAGCTGGATCTGCCAGACGGCAATCCGCGCGCCTACGGCGTCTTCGCCCACTGTTTTACGTGCAGCAAGGACGTGCTGGCGGCGAATCGTATTTCACAGGGCCTGGCCGAGCGTGGCGTGGCCATGCTGCGCTTCGATTTCGCCGGACTCGGCGCCAGCCACGGCGATTTCGCGGACACCAATTTTTCGTCGAACGTGGAAGACTTGGTGGCAGCCGCCGCTTTTCTTCGCGAGAAGTTCGAGGCGCCACGCCTGCTGGTCGGCCACAGCATGGGCGGCACCGCCGTGCTGGCTGCGGCGCACCGGATTCCGGAGTCAACAGCCGTGGTGACGATCGCGTCGCCGAGCGATCCGCATTACGTCGTCAACGCCTTGTTGTCGGAGCATCTCGACACCATCGCCGAACTGGGTGAAGCGCGCGTCAAACTGGCGGGGCGCGATTTCAATATCCGCCAGCAGTTTGTCGAGGACGCGACGCAGCATCAGCTGGCCGACCGGATCGCCCACCTGGGCGGCGCGCTGCTGGTGATGCATGCGCCGGCCGACGATACGGTCGATATCGCGAATGCGTTGCGGATTTTCGAGTTGGCCAGCTATCCGAAGAGCTTCGTGTCGCTCGACGGAATCGATCATCTGGTGACCGGGAGAGAAGACGCCGCGCAGGTGGCCGCGATGATTGCCGCGTGGAGCGGCAGATATATCGACGGCGCCTGACATGTACGCTAACGTCGAGGTAAGGTCTGAAATGGACGCTAACGTCGAGGTAACGTAGGGTGGGCACTCGTGCCCACGCGGACGCCGGCACAGTGCGAACGAAATGAGAACCGGGATCTGGACAGCCGCGATGTCATCCAGGAACACACCACGACATGATGACGAAGCCAAATAACGCCGTCAACATGACGCGGACGTCCGCGTGGGCACGGATGAAGTGACCCCACAAAGTTGGACAGTTAAGTCTACGCAGCCAAGTGCTGAGTCCTGAATTGTACAGGGCTCAGCCCGCCGAGCTTGAGCTTGATGCGCTCGTGATTGTAGTAGTGGATATAGTCGACAATGCCGGCCTCTAACTGGTCGATACTGGCAAATTTGTTCAAGTAGAAAAATTCGGACTTGAGTACGCCAAAGAAGCTTTCCATAGCTGCGTTGTCATGACAGTTTCCCTTGCGTGACATGCTCTGCACCATGCCGCGTTCCTTGAGCATTTGGCGATAGGCCGTCATGCGGTACTGCCACCCCTGGTCGGAATGGAGCATCGGCTTGTCTGCCGAACTGAGTTTGGAAAACGCTTTTGTCAGCATCGACGTCACGAGCTCGAATGGTGGGCGCCTGTTCATCTCAAAAGCGACGATCTCACGGTTGTACAGGTCGAGCACTGGCGACAAATATAGCTTCTCGCCGGCGACGTTAAATTCGGTCACGTCCGTCACCCACTTCTCGTTCGGCGCCGTCGCTTCGAACTGGCGGTTCAATTCGTTCGGCGCCGCCTGGCCCACCTCGCCTCTGAATGACTTGTATTTCTTGGGTCTGACCAGCGACTTCAGTTTCAACACCCCCATCAGGCGCTGAACGGTCTTGTGGTTGACGTGCTGACCCAGCTGGCGGAGCGCGGCCGTGATACGACGGTAGCCGTAGCGGCCCTTGTGGCGTTCATACTCGGCCTTGATCATCGCCTTGAGCGGTTCGTACTTGTCGCCAGCCTTCTGCGCGCCGACTTGGAAATAAAAGGTGCTCCGTGCCAAGCCAATAAGCCTGAGCAAACCAGCAACTGGATACTGCTGCCTCAGTTCCTGCACTACTTGCGCTTTTTCGGCGTGGCCGATTTCTGCCGTGCTTGAACTAAGGCATCCAACTTTTTTAGGACTGCATTCTCCATGCGCAGGTAATCGAGCTCAACGAGCAATTCTTCCCGGCTGCGTGTGTCCTCGCCTGCAGGAACGACCGGCTTTGTTGGTATCGGTATTTTCTTCACTCGTCTTGTCGGCGGTAGCGTCAACGCTTTGACCCCGCCCTCTCGATATGCGCGCTCCCAAGTTCCTACTGTCGAATGACGGCGGATATCGAACTGGGCAGCGGTCTGGGTTATGGAAAGCCGATTTTCCCACATGTGCTGCAGCACCGACAATTTGAAATCGGCGTCATATCGGCTTCGCTTCTCCCTCAGTCCAGCATCGCCATGGAGCCGATAGGCCGTCACCCACCGCTCGACCAACGAGCGATTGGCCATACCGTGGCGCTGCGACAGGGCCCGATAGCCACCGCGACCAGACAAGTAATCTTGAACCACCGTGTGTTTGAACTGTTCTGTGTACTTCGACATACACCTCCCAAAAGTTGTGTCCAACTTTTGGGGGTCAGTTCAGGAGTGCCCACGCTACGAACAGCGAACCGCAAAACCCAACGTCGCCTTACTCGTCAAACTCCTCGGCCAGGTTCTTCCACCCGCGGCTCTTCGCAAACGGTGCGAATTCCTCAGGCGCCTCGAGCACGATCAGCTTGCGCTCCTGCAGGCCCGGATCGCTGAGGCCGAAGTCCGGTCCCTTGTAGCCGAGCGCGCGCAGGCGGTCGATGATCGCCTTGGTCAGGACGGTGTCCTGGTGCAGGCCGGGATCGACCGGGGCGGCGAAGTCCACGTACACGTCGATGATCCCGTAGCCCTCGTCGAAAATGCGGATTGCCTTGACGTCGTGGGAACGGCCGGTGCTATCAACGGCCTTGAACGGGCCGGACAGTTCAATGTCGGTATCGGTAGTCATGGAAACAGCATACCACCGACCCGGACGCTTCCGGGTACTCGTAACGAGCGGAAAAACAAAGGGCGCCGAACACAGGCTCGGCGCCCCCATCATCTGGCACGCAACAGATGCGCCAATACGCTTACTTCAACGCCTTGTAAATCGCTTCCAGCCGATCCGGCGTGCCGCTGATGCGCTCCAGGCGCGGATAACGCAACCCGCCGTGGTAATCCAGCGCAATCGTGCGCAGGTTGTTGCCCTTCCTGACCAGCAGTTCGATCGGCGCCTTGCTATCCTTCGACGCCTTCACCGCCGCCTTCAGCACCTCCGGCTTGAACACCTTGTTGTTCACCGCGACGATGGTCGCGTTACCGGCGAGACCCGCGCGGAAGCCCACGCCATCCCACTGCACATTGCTCACGCCGCCATCGGCACGCACGGCAAAGCCCAGCGAATAGCTGAAATCGGTCGACTTGCTGCGCTCCTCGCCGCTCTTGATGAGCTCGGTTGGGGTGTCGGTGTAGACCAGCTTCCAGCCGGCGCGGGCCAGGCCGTCGAGCGGGGCGCCGGGGCCGTGGCCTTCCAGGCGCGAACGCAGGAAGGGCGCCCAGTCGAATTTCTGCACCTTCGCCAGCGCCGCAACGACGTCTTCGAATGTATAAAAAGCCGGCAGCACGCGGCCGTTCTCGATACCGTAGAAGGCGCGCGCGAAATCGTCGAGCGAGTGCTTGTCGCCGGACAGTTCGCGGATTTTCGTGTCGACGTCGAGCCAGATCAGCGCGCCTTCCGAGTAATAGTCTTCGCCGCGCTGCCAGTTGCTCCAGCCGAGGGCCCGGCGGGCGATGATGATCGGATCATTCACCGTGTCCTGCATCGCGCGCCAGGCGCGGCCCTGCACGTTGTCGTAGCGCGCAGCCGTCGCGGCCAGTGCATCGCGGGCGCCCGCTTGCGAGACCAGGCCGGAACGCGCGCCCAGCACGGCGCCCCAGTACTGGGTCTGGCCTTCGTACACCCAGAGCAGCTCATTCTGGAGAGGGGTGTTGAAGTTCGGGACATCCTGCCCAGCCGGGCGGCGGAACTTGCCGTTCCACGAGTGCGTGTACTCGTGCGGCAGCAGGTCGCGGCCTGCTTCGCCGCGCGCCCACTCGGTGAAGTAGCCCGGCTTGACGCCGTTCTCGCTCGACTGGTGGTGCTCGCGGCCGATGCCGCCGAAGTCGTCCGACAGCGCCAGCAGGAAATCGTAGTGGTCGTAGTGGTGCGAGCCGAAGAGTTTGGCCGCCTGCTGCACCATCGCGCGGTGGGCGGCGAGCTGCTCGGGCTTCGCTTCCAGGCTCTCGGCGTTATCGGCCACGACGTTCAGCGAGACGCGCACCTTGGCGCCCGGATCGAGGTCGTACTTCTTGAAGTAGCGGCCCGCGAACAGGGGCGAGTCGATCAGGGTCTCGAGGTCGTGCGCCTTGAACTGGACTTCATCCCCTAGTCGCGTCGCCGTCTCCAGCGCCGTGCCGTACTGCCAGCCCGCAGGCAGCGTCAAGGAAGGCTGCACCGTGATGCGGCGCGCCACATAGCCGGCCGGGTACAAGGTCACCGACGGCCACTGCAGGCCGAGGATGTCGTCGGTCATGACGATACGGCCCTGGCCCGGGTCGAGCGGCGACAGGAACTGGTATTCGGCTTCCAGCGTGGTGACGCCCTCGGGCACCGTCACGTGGAAAGCGAAGACCTCGACCGGGTCGCGCGTCCACTCGACCGGCTTGCCCTTGGCCGTGAATTTCAGGCCGGCCAGCTGCGTCAGCGGACCGCTCGGGCCGTGGTTCGCCGGCAGCCATTGCGGGTACAGGAAGGTCATCGGGCCGGGTTTGACCGGCACCGTCATGTGCATGCGGAAGATCTGCTGCGCGAGGTTGGTCGCATCGACCTTGAGCACGATGGTGCCGGGGTAGGGCTGGTCGACCGGGGCCGGGACGGCGGCGTGTGCCGGGAAGGCTAGCGCGAGGGCGAGGGCAAGTGCGGACGCCGACTTGGCGGCAAAGGAGAACGGGGCGTGTGCGGTCATCTCGTGAGCAGGGTGGGTAACAGAACCGGACGAGTGTAGCACGCAGAAAGTTGCTTAATATTACGAAACATGGCGGCAAATAAAATTTGCAAAACGTCTTAAAAATTCGTATTTCGTATGGCTTGAAAACAGCATGAGATGGCATTAGATTGGTCCCAGCGGATGCTCATTTGAGGTCCGCCAACTTATCGCTTAACTTTTACAAGGATATTTATCATGCGTACTTTTGATCTCGCACCCCTGTACCGTTCCGCCATCGGCTTCGACCGCCTGGCCAGCCTGCTCGAGCAACGCGCCGAATCGCAGCCGAGCTATCCGCCCTACAACGTCGAGCTGCTCGCCGAAGACAAATACCGCATCGTGATGGCCCTCGCAGGCTTCTCGCGCGATGAAGTCGAAATCGTCGCCGAGCGCGACACTCTGCACGTGACCGGCCGCAAGCAGAAGGACGAGACCCAGCGCACCTTCCTGCACCGCGGTATCGCCGCCCGCGACTTCGAACAGCGCTTCCAGCTGGCGAACCACGTGAAGGTCACCACCGCCTCGTTCGACAACGGCATGCTGACCATCGACCTGGTGCGCGAAGTGCCCGAGGCACTCAAGCCGCGCAAGATCCAGATCGCAGACGCGCATGTCGGCGATGCGAACGGCACCATCGACAATGTTCAGCAGATCGAACAGCGCCAGGCAGCTTAAGGCACGATGTAGCGTAGTACAGTAGTAGCGAAAAGGGTGCCCGCAGTTGGGGTGCCCTTTTTCACGTCCGGACGCGGACAGTTTTGTCCGTCCATCGACACGTTTCGGTTACGCGGCGTGTGAACGCGTGGGCATGCCCACCCTACGTCATGCACCGGCCAACGATATTGCGTTTTGCCGCCGGCCGTCGCGCACCGTAGGAGGGGGCATGCCCACGCGGAACGATGAGCAGACGCGTCGACGAAAGACGACAAGCACCGTAGCTTCGCAGCATAAAGCTGAGTTTTAAGCGCCGTCTAAGACAGATAGCAGAAACTAACAACATCGATTCACGTTATCGACCAACCCATTTAATCCAGGAGCACGTGCCATGCAAAACGAAGGTGCAGTTACCGCCATCACCGCAAAACGTCTCACGCTGGCGCTCTGCGCCGCGGGCGTTATCGGCGGGGCGGTCGGAGCGATTACCGTCAACCATAACAATGCCGTCGCCCAGGGCGCACCCGTTGCCGTGGCGCCTGCGCCGGCGACCGTCGCCGCCCCGCCAGCCGTCGCGGGCGCGCCTGCCGCCACCGTGACGCTGCCCGACTTCACGCGCATCGCCTCGCAGAACGGCAAGGCGGTCGTCAACATCCGTGTCGTCGGCACTACCAAGGCCAGCATGCGCGGCGGCCCGCAGATCGATCCGAACGATCCGTTCTATGAATTTTTCCGTCGCTTCCAGGGCCCGCAATCTCCGCGCGGCGGTGGCGACGTTCCCGTTTTCGGCGCCGGATCGGGCTTCATCGTAAGCCCGGACGGCGTCATCCTGACGAATGCGCACGTGGTGCAGGGCGCAGACGAAGTCACGGTCAAGCTGGCCGACCGGCGCGAGTTCCGCGCCAAGGTACTCGGCTCCGATCCGAAGACCGACGTCGCGGTGCTCAAGATCGACGCCAAAAACCTGCCGGTCGTCCCCTTCGGTAATGCGCGCACGCTGCAGACCGGCGAATGGGTGCTGGCGATCGGCTCGCCCTACGGCCTGGAGTCGACCGTGACCGCCGGCGTGGTGAGCGCCACCGGCCGTAGCCTGGGCAGCGAAAGCAATGTGCAGTTCATCCAGACCGACGTGGCCGTGAACCCCGGTAACTCGGGCGGCCCGCTGTTCAACACGCGCGGCGAAGTGGTCGGCATCAACTCGCAGATCTACAGCCAGACCGGCGGCTACCAGGGCCTGTCGTTCGCGATCCCGATCGACGTCGCGGCGCGCATCAAGGACCAGATCGTCGCCACCGGCAAGGTGCAGCACGCCAAACTCGGCGTCTCGATCCAGGAAGTGAACCAGGGCTTTGCCGATTCGTTCAACCTGGCTTCGCCGGAAGGCGCCCTGATCGCCAACGTCGAACGGGGCAGCGCCGCCGAACGCGCCGGCCTGAAAGCCGGCGACGTGGTACGCAAGGTGAACGGCCAGGCGATCATCGGCTCGGCCGATTTGCCGGGCATGCTGGCGGTTTCGAAACCGGGCGACAAGGTCGCGCTCGACGTCTGGCGCGACGGCAAGATCGTCCGCCTGAACGCGACGCTGGCCAACGCCAGCGACAAGGCCGACCCGGTCGAACGCGAGCAGGTCGCGAGCATCGACAAGGGCGCCAAGCTGGGCCTGGCCCTGCGTCCGCTCGAGCCGATCGAGCAGCGCCAGAGCGGCATCGCCTCCGGCCTCGTGATCGAGGATGCGGGCGGGCCGGCGATCGCCGCCGGCGTGCTGCCGGGTGACGTGCTGCTGTCGGTGAACGGCAAACCGGTGTCGAGCGTCGCCCAGGTGCGCGAGATGGTGAACAAATCCACCAAGTCGGTGGCCTTGCTGATCCAGCGCGGGAGTGACAGAATCTTCATTCCGGTGCGGATTGGCTAACAAGGCCTCTACAGCAGCCGGATCAAACGAAATAAAGGTAACGCGATGCGGCTGCTGTTAGTTGAGGACGATACGATGATCGGCGAAGTGGTGCTCGACCTGTTGCGGGCCGAGCACTACGCCGTCGATTGGGTGAAGGACGGCGAAATGGCCGATACCGCCCTGGTGCAGAACCAGAACTACGACCTGGTGCTGCTCGACCTGGGGCTGCCGAGAAAAGATGGCCTCGAGGTGCTGCGCGCCATGCGCACCCGCAAGGACCGCACGCCGGTGCTGGTCGCCACCGCGCGCGACTCGGTCGCCCAGCGTATCGCCGGGCTCGACGCCGGCGCCGACGACTACGTCCTGAAGCCCTACGACCTCGATGAAATGCTGGCCCGCATCCGCGCGCTGCTGCGGCGTGCCGCCGGGCGCGCCGAACCGGTCTTCGAATACAAGAACATCTCCATCAATCCCGCCACCCGCGAAACCCTGGTCGATGGCGAGCCGGTCTCGCTGTCGGCGCGCGAATGGGCGGTACTGGAAGCGCTGGTCGCGCGCCCTGGCGCCGTGCTGTCGCGCGCCCAGCTCGAGGAAAAGCTCTACAGCTGGCGCGATGAAGTGAGCAGCAATGCGGTCGAAGTGTATATCCACGGCCTGCGCAAGAAACTCGGCAGCGACCTGATCCAGAACGTGCGCGGCGTCGGCTACATGGTCCCGAAAGCATGAAGGTTACCCACTCGCTGCGCGGGCGCCTGCTCTGGTTCCTGCTGGCGGCCATCACCCTGGCGGCACTGGCGCAAGCCTCGATCGCCTACCGCACGGCGCTCGACGACGCCGACCAGATCTTCGACTACCACATGCAGCAGATGGCCTTGTCGCTGAGGTCCAGCACGCCGCTGTCGAACACCGAGGCGAAAGAACGTGCCGAGGCCGGCCCCTCCGGTCCCGGCAACGACGACCTGGTGGTGCAGATGTGGTCCCCGGACGGCGTGCAGGTCTTCCATTCCGTTTCGCGCGCGCGCCTGCCGCAGCGCGCGGTGCTCGGCTTTTCCAACGTGAAGGCGAACGGCACCACCTACCGCCTGTTCTCGATCCAGACCAACAACCAGACCGTGCAGGTCGCGCAGGACCTGGCCGTGCGCCGCAACATGGCCGGCAACCTGGCCCTGCGCACGCTGGGGCCGATCGCGGTCATGATGCCGATCCTGATGCTGGTCGTGTGGTGGGTGGTCAGCGGTTCGCTGGAGCCGGTGGCGCGCGTGCGCAAGCAGGTGGCGCAGCGCCAGGCCGACGATTTGTCGCCCGTGTCCGAAGCCGGCCTGCCCGACGAGGTGCGCCCGCTGGTACACGAACTGAATTTGCTGTTCGGGCGCGTGCGCACGGCCTTCGACGCCCAGCAGAATTTCGTCGCCGACGCCGCCCACGAACTGCGCACGCCGCTCGCCGCGCTGCGCCTGCAGGCGCAAAGCCTGGACCGCGCCGCCGATCCCGAAGCGCGCAAGGTGGCGGTGGGCCGCATCACCGCCGGCATCGACCGCGCCACCCGCATGGTCGAGCAGCTGCTGGTGCTGGCGCGCCAGGAAGCCTCGGCCGCGAACGGCGCCGCCACGCGCCCGGTCGACCTGGCCGAACTGGCGCGGCGCACGGCGGGCGACCTGGTCGGTCTCGCGCAAGCCAAGGAGGTCGACCTCGGCCTGCAGCATGCGGACCCGGTTTCCATCGAGGGCCAGCCCGACGCCCTGCACATTTTGCTGCGCAACCTGGTCGAGAATGCCGTCAAATACACGCCGGGCGGCGGCACGGTCGATATCGCTGTGCGCGCCGACAAGGACAAGGAACGTGCGATCATCAGCGTCGAGGACAGCGGCCCGGGTATCCCGCCCGAGGAGCGCGAGCGCGTGTTCGACCGTTTTTATCGCGTGGCCGGCAGCGAAGCGGCGGGCAGCGGATTGGGGCTGGCGATCATCAAGTCGATCGCGGACCGGCATGGTGCGACGCTAACGCTGGACAAGTCCGAGCGGCTCGGCGGGCTGGCGGCCAGCGTGAGCTTCCCGCTGCCGAAAGCGGCGTGACCCGTAGGGTGGGCGCCCCGTGCCCACCGGACGCTTGCGTCGCGTTTGCTCGTCGTTCTGGTGGGCACGGGCGCCCACCCTACGAGGCCCGAACAAAAAAAGGGACTGGTTCGACCAGTCCCTTTTTCAATTGCGGCGCACCGGAGTGCGCCCGCAATCATCAAACTTAATCCACCGTCGCGCCACTATCCTTGGCCACCTTCGACCACTTGGCCGATTCAGCATGCACGAACTTGCCGAAATTCTCAGGCGTATCCGCCAGCATTTCCGAACCCGTCTCGGCACGCACCTTGGCGAATTCCGGCGACTTCATGAACTTGATGGTCTCGGCATTGATCTTGTCGATCACGGCCTTCGGCGTCTTGGCCGGCGCGAACAGGCCGTACCAGGCGTAGGACTCGATCTGTGGAATGCCAGATTCGGCGAAGGTCGGTACGTCCGGCAGCAGCGGCGAGCGCTTGGCGCTGGAGATGGCGATCGCGCGCACCTTGCCGCTCTTAATGTGCGGCATGATGGCGATCGTGCTATCGAACATGACCGCAATGTGGCCGCCCAGCAGGTCGGAAATCGCCGGCGCCGAGCCTTTATACGGCACGTGCACCATGTCGAGTTTCTGCACGCTGTTGAACAGTTCGCCGGTCAGGTGCTGCGGCGTGCCGTTGCCCGAGGAGCCGAACGAGAACGAACCCTTCTTCGAATGGATGTAGGCGATCAGTTCCTTCAGGTTCTTGGCCGGCACCGAAGGATTCACCACCAGCACCAGCGGCACGCGCAGCAGGTTGCTGACCGGCGCCAGGTCCTTCAGCGGATCGAAAGTCATGTTCTTGTAGACGCTTGGATTGATGACAATCGGCGCGCTCGAGGTGATCAGCAAGGTGTTGCCGTCGGCCGGGGAACGGACCACCGCCGCCGTGCCGATATTGCCGCCGCCACCGGCGCGGTTATCGATGACGAAGGTCTGGCCCAGCGCTTCGGTCATGTGCTTGGCCCACGGACGCGCAGCGATGTCGGATGGACCGCCCGGCGGCCATGGCACGACGACGTTGACCGTCTTGTCGGGCCAGTTCTGGGCGAGGGCGCTCAGCGATACGACCGAGGCAGCAAAAGCGACAGCGAGCGATTTGGAGAATAGCTTCATATCCGACATCCTTTGGTTGAATTGTCCATCTGACCACATGGATTTTACACGAAGCGATGGCCATGCAACACATTCGGCAAGGCCTGCGCCCGGTGGCGCGGGGGATCAGGAATGCGGACGATAGGGAACGCCGCGCGGTGGACGCGCTGGCGATCGTGGGCATTCATCATTTTTTCGACCATGTGTCGAAATCAGGCATCCTCATTCGTCGTCAGAATGCACAACACCTTATCCCATCCACTTTTGCGCGAGGACGCCATGAAAAAGGAAATCATCTTCAACCTGCCGGTCAAGGACCTGGCCAAATCCAAAGCATTCTTTTCCGCGCTCGGTTTCAGCATCAATCCACGATTCAGCAATGAAAATGCGGCTTTCATGGATGTCGTGAAGGACAGTATTCATGTCATGCTGATGACCGAGGCCTTCTTCAGGTCCCTGATCGACAAGCCGCTGGTGCAAGCCCGGGAGGCGAACGAGGTCATCATTTGCCTGAGCTGCGACAGCCGGGAAGAAGTGGACAGCCTGATCGCGAAAGCCGTCGCCGCCGGCGGCCGCACCCCGCATCCGCCCGAGGACCATGGTTTCATGTACGACCAGGGCTTCGAGGATCTCGATGGCCATTTGTGGAACCTGGTCTGGATGGCGCCGCAGACCTGATAACAAACACCCTGGGGTCAGGTCTGACATTCGGACACGGCCTCTGCCTTGGGCGCGAATTTGCAGCCGTCGACCTGATTGACGCGCGAATATCTGGATGAGGTCGTGTCTAAATGTCAGACCTGACCCCATGCCTGTGCCCTACAACGGCCCGCCGCGTGTTCGCACCATCTCCTTTGCCGCCTGCGTGCCCAAGGCCTAACGCGCGCCCCCGGAATCGACGGTCGATATAATCGAACAAACACGACAATATTGCGTGTGCGTGAAAACGAAGCCGGCGCAGTCACCCTGGTACGTTCTCTGATTGGCGGGAGGAGGCGACAATGAGTGCGAATGCATTGAAGTCAGGCCTGGCGCTGCGAGCCATTCTTGCGCTCGCCCTGGCTGGAGGTGGAGCCGACGCCACGGCGGCGCAAGCCTCTTCGCCGCCGACAACACTGGCCGCGTCCGGGGCCATCACAGCGAACCCCACATCGGTCACGACCGCCGTCGTGAAACTTCCGCGCTACCAGATCGACCCGGCGAAAGTCTTCGTCGCCGGTATTTCGTCGGGCGGTTTCGCTGCAGTGCAGATGCACGTCGCCCACTCGTCGACCTTCAAGGGCGCGGCAATCTATGCCGCCGGTGTGTACTGGTGTGCGGGGCTCGCGGGCGCCGCAGGAGCGTTGGCAAACTGTGGCGGCCAGACGCTCCCGACCAACCAGGCGTCGTACAACAGCACGCTTGCGGCCTCCGTCGCCTACCTGGATGCGCAGTCGCGCCTTGGCTCCATCGACCGGTCTTCCCATCTCAAAGGCCAGCCTGTCTACCTCTGGTCCGGCACGCGGGACACCGTCGTCAACCCGCGCGAGATGGCCGACCTCCATTCGGAATACCAGTATTACGGTGCGAATGTCCGGTTCGATCATGCGTTCCCCGCCGCGCACGGCTGGGAGTCTCCAAACGGCGAGCTCCCGTGCGGCACGCAGGGGAGCCCCTACATGGTGAACTGCGCGGTCAATGGCGCGGCGTACGATTCGGTGAAAACCTGGCTGACGATGTTCCTCGGTCCGCTCAATCCACGTAATAATGGAAAACTGGCGGGGAGCTTGTCGACCTTCGACCAGACCGAGTTCGGGGCGTCGCCGAACGTCTCGATGAGCCCGACCGGGAAAGTGTTTGTTCCCAAAGCCTGCGCGCAAGGGAAAACCTGCGGATTGGTCCTGGCGCTGCATGGCTGTCAGCAAGCGGAGTCGTTTATCGGAAATCGCTGGGTTGCCCAGGCCGGCATCAACGAGTGGGCCGATACGAACAAACTCGTGGTCGTGTATCCCGACACCATTGCCTCGAGTGCGCCCGGCCCGACCAATCCGAAGGCATGCTTCGACTGGTGGGGCTACGCCAATCAATACGATCCGAACTATGCGCTCAAGAGCGGCTTGCAGATGTCCGTGCTCTACGTGATGGTGCAGCGCGTGACCGGCCGGCCGTAGGCATCCTGGATGTGCGTACGGCCGACATCGCAACGGGTTCATCTCTTCCTGCATTTCCCTGGGGCAACCGGCGGCGGCCCGGGCTACCCGTTCTGTACTTTGCTGTTTGCGTACACCCACGTGTATTCAGCGCCAAACAGGAAAATCTGCGCGGAATAGTAGAACCACGCGACGAGAATCACGAAAGAGCCCGCTGCGCCAAAGCCCGAAGCCACGCTCGATTTCGCAAGGTATAACCCGATCAATGATTTGCCTACGTTGAAGAGCAAGGCTGTTACTGCCGCCCCCATCCAGACATCGTGCCAGGATATCTTCGCGGTCGGCATGATCTTGTAGATCATCGCAAACAGAACTGTGAAGAGGGCGAACGACACGGTGAAATTCAATAAATTTGCCAAAACGCTTTCCGCTGCGCCGCCCCCGCCCAACCATTCGCTTGTCGCTGCGAGCGCGGCGCTGACGACGAGTGAAATCATCAGCATGAAAGCGAGTCCGAGAACCAGTCCGAAGGATAATACGCGGCTGCGCAACCAGCCCCAGATGCCCGACGGTTTCTCTTTCGCCGGCACCTGCCAGATGCGGTCCAGATCAGTTTGCAGCTCGGCGAAAATCGCAGTTGCGCCCAGCAGCAAAAGAAAACCGCCAACGATACTGGCGACTATCCCGGTGGACGGTTCACGCGCAGCTTTCAGCAAGCCCTGCACAGCCGTCGCCCCTTCCTGACCCATGATGCCTTGAAGCTGCGCGATAATTGCGCCTTGTGCAGCGTCCTGTCCAAATACCAGCCCGGCAATCGCGATGACGAGGACGAGTAGCGGCGCCAGGGAAAACAGCGTGTAATACGAAAGCGCTGCCCCCATACTCGGCGCGTAATCATCCATCCATGCGTTTGCCGCCGCCAGGAATATTTGCCACTGCCTGCCAATCCAGCTCGCTGAGGTTTGCTCGAACTTCGGGCGCGGGGGCGTACTTGTGGCTGGTTCGGCGTCCTTCGCATCCGATTTGAATTTGAAATCCTCCGAACGCGTCGGAGCAGGTTCTGTTTCTTTCTGGACCGCGGCGGGTGTATCGACGCTGGCACTGTTCATGGCCGAGGCAAAAGACCCGACCAGGGAAAGAAGAAAACTACCCACCTTCAGAAGTTCGCCAGTGTCGTCGCGGCGTACTGGTGCCATCCTGGATACAGGGTTTTTTTTGCGCCTGACGAGCGCATAGCCCGCCGCCGCGATTCCCAGCACAGCGGCGCCACGTACGTACGGAGAGGAAAGCGCGTCTGAAGCCTTCGATTTCAACATGTTGGATTGCTCATGCGTTCTCGACTCGGCGGCAGCCAGGCGGGTTTCGGCTTCATGCATTTCATGATCGGTAGTGGTCATATTGTCCTCATGTGGTCGGCATTCGTGCCGGGCCGCCTTGACGTGACGGCAAAATGGCTCGTTTTCTTCGATTTCTTAAGGTTCAGCTCTTGGTCCAGTAGCGAACCTCCTTGAAAGCTTTACCGTAAGCCTTCCGTTAGTAAGGTTCAGTACGGTGACTCACCGTCTGCAGAAGCGAAATAGGATTGTTGCGACTGAAAATGCCACTGTCGTACTGAGGCTGCATTCTTGAAGGACCGCAGCCCCCTGGTACCCAAAAAAAAACGGGAGCACTCGCGTGCCCCCGTCATTCATCTGCCGCGTTCAACGGGCGCCCTGCGGCGCCGTTTGCAATCAAGCCAGCATCAGAACTTGTGCCACAGGCGCGCGAAGTAGGCCGCGCCGTTCAGGCCGAACTGCACGCTCTCGTACTTGAAGCCGTTGTCGGTCTCGTTCGGATCCTGCGGGGTCGGATGCACGTTGAAGATATTCGTGCCGCCCACGGTCAGGCGGGTCTTCTCGCTGAACGACCAGCTGAAGGACAGGTCGGCCGAGGTCTTCGGTTTGTAATAGGCGTTCGGTACCGGCGGACCGGAGAAGGTGCCGAGCGTCTGCGGGCCGAAGTGGATGATGCGGAAGTCCGAGCCGAATTTGCCCTGGGTGTACTCGAAGCCGAGCGTGGCCTTGCGGCGCGGGCCGCCCTGTTCGATGAACAGGCGCTCGCGCTCGGACAGCAGCACGTCTTCGAAGCCTTCCAGTGCCGTCGGTGCGTGCACGCCCGTCACTTCGGTCTTGCTGAAGTTCAGCGCGAGGAAGGTGTTCAGGCGGCCCGCTGCCAATGGCATGCGGTGCGAGGCCGTGATGTCCAGGCCTTTGGTGGAGGTGTCGACCGAGTTGACGAAGAACTGGGCCTGGCCCACGCCGAGGCCCTGCAGGGTCGCGCCGAGGGCAGGGTAATTGTCGGCGTCGAAACGGCCCGAGAGCACGATGCGGTCGTCGATGTCGATGCGGTACAGGTCGGCCGTCACCGAGGTCGATTGGGTCGGGGTCCAGGTGGCGCCGAAGGTGGCGCTCTTCGACTTCTCTTCCTTCAGCTGTGGAATGCCGGCGGCGTTCGCCACCGCGCCGCCGTTCGGCGCCAGCAGCACGTCGACCGGCTCGCCGTTGACGAAGTCGGTGAAGGTCGAGGAGAAGTAGACTTGCTGCAGCGACGGCGCGCGGAAGCCGGTGCTGACCGAACCACGCAGGAGGACGTTCCCGCCGAGCTTGAAGGCGGCGGCCAGCTTGCCGTCGGTGGTGGAGCCGAAGTCCGAGAAGCGCTCGTGGCGCAGCGCGCCCTGCAGTTTCAGGCGGTCGGTGATGTCGGCCTCGAGGTCGATGTAGGCGGCCGTGCTGTGGCGGCTGCGGCTGGTGGCGTCGGCAGGCTGGAAGCCCGGGAAGCCCTGGCTGCGGCCGTTGCCGCCCACGCCCACGCCGTCGGCGTCGATGTAGGAACCCGGTTCGCCGGCGAAGATCTTGTAGTTCTCGTTGCGGTACTCGAAGCCGAAGGCCGCGTTCAGGCCCTGGAAGACGCCGCCGTAGAAGCGGCTGAAGTCGGCGTTGGTGGTCAGCTGGCGGAACGAGAAGCCACCGGCGCCAAACGAACTCGGACTCTTGCCGGGACCACCGTTGAGCAGGTCGAGGTTTGCGATCGAGGCATTCAGGGTGTTGGCGATCGTGTAGTCGAGGCGGTTGTAGCCATAGGTCTGCGAGAAATCGGCATTCCACTCGCCCAGCTGCAGGCGGTAGCCGAGGGTGCCGTAGCGGTCGTCGAGGTCGCCGTTGATGAAGGGGACGAAGCCGTCCGGGTACATGGCCGCCGAATTGCGCGACGGGATGTCGTCCGAACCGACGCCGCCGCGCGCGTACGCGGCCGAGGAGGCGTCGCGGCGCTGCACGCCGAGCGTCGTGTACAGGCGGCCCGGGCCGGCCGGGATCTCGCCATTGATGTAGATGGTCTGGTTTTCCGTGCGGCTGTCGCCGATGATGCGCGGGCTGTCCGCTTCGGCGCGGTTCGAGCGGTCGCGCGACAGGAATTCGCCGGTCACGCCGAAGGTGCCGCCGCCGATGGACACGCCGCAATAGGCCGAGGCCAGGTAGTTCTCGCCATCGCCTTTCGAATACTGGCCGTAGCCGGCCACGGCTTCGCAGCCCAGGCTTTTCTTCAGTTCGATGTTCATCACGCCGGCGATCGCATCCGACCCGTACTGGGCGGCCGCGCCGTCGCGCAGCACCTGCACGTTGCGGATCGCCAGCAGGGGGATCGCGTTCATGTCGGTGCCGGTATTGCCGCGGTTGCGCGCGCCGAACAGGTTGACCAGGGCCGTCGTGTGGCGGCGCTTGCCGTTGACCAGTACCAGGGTCTGGTCCGAACCGAGACCGCGCAGCGCGGCCGAGTCGACCAGGTCGGCGCCGTCGGCACCGCTCTGGCGGGTGGAATTGAACGAGGGCGAGATGTTGGTCAGCGTCTGCGCCAGGTCGAACTGGCTGCCTTGCTCGGCCAGGCGCGTCATCGGGATGATGTCGACCGGGACCGGCGTGTCGGTGGAAGATGCGGCGCCGGTACGGCGGGTGCCGACCACGTGCACGCTCTGGACGGCGTCCGCTTGCGCGGCTTCAGGGGTTGCGGTCTGGGCCGAGGCCGCAGGGGCGAGGGCCAGGGCGGCGCTGCCGTACAGGGCGAGCAGCACCGCACGGTGTAATTGTTTTTGTTGGAACACGCAACTTCTCCAAAGGTCAAAATTGCATGCTAAACAATCTTAACAGTCTCAACCACTGGATGTGACGTAAACACAACGCTTGCACCGAAATAGGGCGCGTTAGGAGCAAGAACGCGCCTTTTTCATCACGCCGCCTGCCCGCCGAGTGCACTCTCGCTGCGCAGCAGGCGCGCCGCCTCCACCATGTTCGCGAGTGCCGCACGGGTCTCCGGCCAGGCGCGCGTCTTGAGGCCGCAGTCGGGATTCACCCACAGCTGCCGCGGCGCGATCACTTCGGCCGCCTTGCGCATCAGGCGCAGGATGTCGTCGGCGGACGGCACGCGCGGCGAGTGGATATCGTAGACGCCGGGCCCGATGGCGTTCGGGTAGGCGAAGCTGCCGAAGCCGCGCAGCAGTTCCATGTCCGAACGGCTGGTCTCGATGGTGATGACGTCGGCGTCGAGCGCGGCGATCTGCGGCAGGATGTCGTTGAACTCGGCGTAGCACATGTGGGTGTGCAGCTGGGTCGTGTCCTGGATGCCGCAGGCGGCGATGCGGAAGGCGCGCGTGGCCCAGTCCAGGTAGCCGTCCCAGGCTGCGCGCCGCAGCGGCAGGCCTTCGCGCAGCGCCGGCTCGTCGATCTGGATGATGCCGATACCGGCCGCTTCCAGGTCCTGCGCTTCGTCGCGGATCGCCAGCGCAATCTGCAGCGCGGTGGTGGAGCGCGGCTGGTCGTCGCGAACGAAGGACCATTGCAGGATCGTTACCGGCCCGGTCAGCATGCCTTTCATCGGACGCGCCGTGAGGCCCTGGGCATAGGCGCTCCAGGCCACCGTCATCGGGGCGGGGCGGGCGACGTCGCCGAACAGCACGGGCGGCTTCACGCAGCGCGAGCCGTAGGACTGCACCCAACCGTTGGCACTGAAGGCAAAGCCGTCCAGCTGTTCGCCGAAATATTCGACCATGTCGTTGCGCTCGGCCTCGCCGTGCACCGGCACGTCGATGCCGAGCGCTTCCTGCTCGCTGACCGCGTGGCCGATCTCGCGCCGCATTGCCGCTTCATAGTCGCCCTGCGCCAGTTCGCCGCGTTTGAAGGCGGCGCGCGCGGCGCGGATCGCCGCCGTCTGCGGGAAGGAGCCGATGGTCGTCGTCGGATACAGCGGCAAACCGAAGCGTTCCTGCTGCGCGGCCTCGCGTACCGGATAGGGACTGGTGCGGCGGTCGGCATCGGGCGCCAGCGCCGCCAGGCGCGCGGCGACTTCGGGCCGGCGCACGCGCGCGCTGGTGCGGCGCGCCTCGCACGCCGCGCGCGCCTCGCGCAGGTCGAGCCAGACGCTGCCTTCGCCCTCTGCCAGCGCTTGCCGCAGGACCTGCAGCTCGCCCAGTTTTTCGCGGGCGCCGGCCAGCCAGCCGCGCAGTTCGGGGTCGATCGCCGCGTCCTCGCGCAGGCTCAGCGGCACGTGCAGGAGCGAGCAGGAAGGCGCCAGCCAGAGTTCGCCGCCGCGGCGCGCGGCCAGCGGCAGGAGCCGCGCCAATGCGGCGTCGAGGTCGGTGCGCCAGATGTTGCGGCCGTCGACGATGCCGACCGATAGCAGCTTGTGCGCAGGCAGCCAGTCGGCGATCGATTGCAGCTCGTGCCCGGCGCGTACCGCATCGACGTGCAGGCCGGCGACCGGCAGCTTGCAGGCCATGCTGAGGTTTTCCTCGAGCGGCGAAAAATAGGTGGCCAGCAGCAGCGGAAGCTGGGCCGTGTTGAGGCGCTGGTAGCTGCGCTCGAAGGCGAGGATCCAGGCACCCGGCAGGCCCAGGCCGAGGATCGGCTCGTCGAGCTGCGCCCATTCGGCGCCGGCCGCCTTCAATTCCACCAGCAGCTGGACGTAGGCCGGCAGCAGGGCGTCGAGCAGGTCGAGTTTGTCGAAGCCGGGGTCGCGCGTCTTGCCCAGCCAGAGGAAACTCAGGGGACCGATCAGCGCCACTTTTACGCGGTGGCCGAGCGATCGCGCCTGGGCCACCTCGCCCAGCAGGCGTTCGGAGGCCAGCGCAAAGGTGGAGGCGGCATCGAACTCCGGCACCAGGTAGTGGTAGTTGGTGTCGAACCACTTCGTCATTTCCAGGGCTGCCGTGCCTCCAGGCTGCGCGCTGCCGCAGCAGATGCCGTCCGCATGCTCGTGCGCGACGCCGCGTGCCAGCGTGAAGTAGCGTGCCAGCGCCGTTTCGCTGCCGTCGAAGCCGAAGCGTGCCGGCTCGCAGCCGAACAGCTGGATGTGGTTCGCCACGTGGTCGTAGAAGGCGAAGTCGCCGACGCTGACGAAGTCGAGCTCCGCAGCTGCCTGTTCCGCCCAGTGGCGTTCGCGCAGCGCGGCGCCGACCG
Source organism: Telluria sp. AIW5 (assembly GCF_056680575.1). Taxonomy (NCBI): domain Bacteria; kingdom Pseudomonadati; phylum Pseudomonadota; class Betaproteobacteria; order Burkholderiales; family Oxalobacteraceae; genus Telluria; species Telluria sp. AIW5. The sequence goes on from NZ_CM155289.1 coordinate 2,298,553, forward strand.
CTTCCAGCGCCGCGGCATCGATCTCGCCGCGCCAGTGGCGCTCCAGGGCAAACTTCAGTTCACGTTGCAGGCCGATGCGGGGATAGCCGAGAGTATGAGTTTTTATCATGATTATCGAAATCTGTATGAATGAGACTATCGATTATCGGCAGAGCTGGTGCATAATTCAAACGACAAATTTTGCTAATCATGTGAAAAATATTCATGGAGTGTGGATGGGAACCTCGATCCTCGAACTGCGCCACCTGCGCACCCTGCTGGCCCTGAAGGAGGCGGGCACCATTTCGCGCGCGGCGCAGCTGCTGAACGTGACGCAGTCGGCCTTGTCGCACCAGGTGCTGGCGCTGGAACGCCAGTACGACGCCAGCCTGTTCGAGCGCAAGTCGACGCCGGTCGCGTTCACGGCGGCTGGCCAGCGCCTGCTCGAGTTGGCGACGCAGGTGCTGCCGCTGGTCGGTTCGGCCGAACGCGACCTGGCGCGCATGGCCAGCGACGGCAGCGGCAAGCTGCGCATCGCGGTCGAGTGCCACACCTGTTTCGACTGGCTGATGCCGTCGATGGATGCGCTGCGCGAACGCTGGCCCGAAGTGGAGCAGGACATCGTGTCCGGTTTCCAGGCCGACCCGGTCGGCCTGCTGCACCAGGACCGCGCGGAAGTGGCGATCGTCTCGGAACTGGACGAGAGCGAAACGGACATGGTGTTTCATCCGCTGTTCGAATTCGAGATGGTCGCGATCCTGCCGCTGGGCCATCCCTGTTTGACCAAGCCGTATCTCGAAGCGCAGGATTTTGCCGGCCAGGCCCTGATCACCTACCCGGTGCCGGACGAGATGCTCGACCTGGTGCGCCAGGTGCTGCGCCCGGCCGGCGTCGAGCCGCCGCGCAGGACGACCGAGCTGACGGTGGGGATGCTGCAGCTGGTGGCCAGCGGCCGCGGTTTCGCGGCGCTGCCGCTGTGGGCGGTGAACGGTTACCTGGAGCGCGGCTACGTGGCGCGCCAGCGCATCGGCCCCGATGGCCTGACCGCGCGCCTGTATGCGGTAGTGCCGAAGCGGCTGGCAGGCAGCGCCTACCTGGCCGACTTCGTGCAGGTGATGCGCGAGACCTCGCTGCTGGCGCTGCCGGGGATCAGGTTGCTGTGACGCGGTCCTGATCGGCCGCTGGGCCAGCGGCGGCCCCGGTCAATCGAGGGTGATCGCCTTCGCCTTGATGACCTTGCCCCATTTTTCCCGTTCGGCTTTGGCATACGCCGCCATCTCGCCCGGGCTGCCGGGAATGGCTTCCAGTCCGAGCGCCTGGAAGCGCGCCTTGACCGCCTCCGTGTTGATCGCCTTGATCAAGGCTTTGTTCAGCGTCTCGATGGTTGCCGCCGGCGTTTTGGCCGGCGCCACCATGCCCTGCCAGGCGTAGGCTTCGAAGCCCGCCATGCCTTGCTCGGCCAGCGTCGGGATCGTGTCGAAATTCTGCACGCGCTTCAGGCTCGCCACGCCGATCGCCCGTAGTTTGCCGGCGCGGATGTGGGAGCCGCCGCTGGCGGTATCGACGAACATGAAGGGCACCTGGCCGCCGATGACATCCTGCACCGCGGGCGCCGCGCCTTTATAGGGCGCGTGCGTCAGTTTCAGGTGGGCGAGATCGGAAAACAGCTCGGTGGCGAGATGATGCGGGCTGCCTGCGCCGGGAGTGGCGTACGCGACCGGATCATGCTGCGCCTTCACCCACGCCGTGAACTCCTGCAGGTTTTTCACGGGGACCTGGGGATTGACCACCAGGATCATCGGGAAGCGCGCCATCAGGCCGACGGGCGCGAAGTCCTGTTCGGCGTTGTAGCCGGGCTTGCTGTACAAGAACTGGTTGGTGGAGAGCGTTGCCGTATCGGCCGTCAGCACGACCTGGCCATCGGGTTTGGCCTTGGCGGCATAGGCCGCGCCGATATTCGTGCCGGCGCCCGGCTTGTTGTTGATGATGATCGGCTGCCCGAGCGTCTTCGTCATTTCCGACGCGATCACGCGCGCGACGACATCGGAACCGCCGCCTGGGGCGTAGGGAACGACCCATTCGACGGGGCCGGTGGGATAGGCGAACGCGGCGATCGGAGCGGAAAATACGAGTGCGGCGATGCAGCGGCGGGTGAGCGTCGAAAAGGTCATGGTGTCTCCATTGGCGTTATGTTTGTAGTAACCAACTTTAACACGCTTCGACGCGTCCGCCGACCAGCACGGCGCCGCCTGCGACCATGGTCCGGATCAGGCAATCGCGTCCCGTCGCGCGGCCCTGGCGCAGCAGCAGGCCATGTTTGATCGCGACGGTGAGCGCACCGGCGGCGACGCCGGTCGCGCTGTCTTCCAGCGCTGGCTCGAGGTGGTTGAAGTTGCGGCCCTCGTATTCCGCTTCGCCGACACGGCACCACACGTAGCAGCCGCTGACGCCGTGTTCACGGCCCCAGGCGACAATCGCTTCCAGGTCGGGCCTTAGTCCGTGCAAGGTATCGGCATCCGCCACTTCCAGCAGCAGCTTCGGGCTGCCGACCGAGGCGATGAGGGGCGCGCTGGCCAGTTGGAGCCCGGGCGCATCGAGCAGGCGGGCGGGCAGGGCGGCGTCGATGTCGACCTGCGGCGCTTGCTGCGGGGCCAGCCTGACGAATACATCCGCACCATCGCGCGACAGGGTCAGGCGCTGGCCATGCATGGCTGTCGTCACCGTGAGTGGTGTGTCGTCGCCATGCCGCTCGAACAGCACCCGCGCCGCCGCCAGCGTCGCGTGCAGGCAGAGCGGGCTGCGCATGTGCGGGTAAATGAAATCGAGCGTGGCGGCCACATCGGGTTCGCCGGCGGGGTCGAGAAAGACGCAAGTGAGCGCCCGCTCACGCGCCAGAGCCAGGCGTGTCGCGGCGTCAACAGGACCATCAATGACCACCAGCGCCGGATTGCCGCCGCCCTGGTCCTTACCGAAACAGCTGAATTTTAGTGTCCGCATGGAAAATGATTGCCAAGTTGATCTCGTCGGTTATACTGTGTTTTTATACAGTAGTTGGTGTGTTCATCACATTTTAACTTGCCGATGTCATCGATACCCCAGCCGCCGGCCCAGAGCCTGCCCGCTCATTTGCCTGATTATGCCGAGCTGTTCTGCCTCTCGAACTTCACCTTCCTGCAAGGCGCTTCCCACGCCGAGGAGCTGGTGGCGCGGGCGGTGAAGCTGGGGTATGCGGCGCTGGCGCTGACCGACGAGTGTTCGCTCGCCGGCGTGGTGCGCGCCCATGCCGAGGCGAAGAAGGCGGCGCTGCCCTTCATCGTCGGCGCCCATTTTCATTTGAAGCACCCGGGGGGCGATCCTGCGCTGTCCCTGATCCTGCTGGCCCGGAACCGCAACGGCTACGGCAACCTGTCCGAGTTCATCACGCTGGGGCGCACGCGCAGCGAGAAGGGGACCTATTTCCTCACGCCGGACGACATCGCCAACCCGCCGCCGGAACTGGCGCACCTGAAAGGCATGCCCGACTGCCTGGCGATCCTGCTGCCGCATTATCCGGGCCACGAGCCGAAAGACGTCGACCGCCTGCATGAACAAGCGCGCTGGGTGGCGGCGCAGTTTCCGGACCGCGCCTGGCTTGGTCTCGTGCTGCTGCACCGCGCCTTCGACGATGCGCACCGGGTCACGATCGAGGAAGTCGGCTGGCAGCACCGCCTGCCGATCGTCGCCCTCGGCCACGTCGTGATGCATGTCCGGTCGAGGAAGCCCTTGCAGGACACGCTCACCGCCACGCGCCTGAACAAGCCGGTGGCCGAATGCGGTTACGGTCTCGCGCAGAACGCCGAGCAGCACCTGCGCGCCCGCCTGCGCCTGGCGAACATCTATTCGCGCGAGGCCTTGAACGAGACACTCCGTATCGCTTCCCTGTGTCGCTTCTCGCTCGACGAGCTGCGCTACGAATACCCGAACGAAGTCGTCCCGAAGGGGCACACGGCATCGAGCTTCCTGCGCTCCGAAACCTATATCGGCGCGCACCGGCGTTTTAAAGAAGGGATTCCGGCCAAGGTGCAGGCGCAGGTTGAGCACGAGTTAAGCCTGATTGCCGAGATGGGCTATGAACACTACTTCCTCACCGTCTACGACATCGTCCACTTCGCGCGCTCGAACAACATCCTGTGCCAGGGGCGCGGTTCGGCCGCCAATTCGGCCGTGTGCTACTGCCTCGGCATCACCGAAGTCGATCCGGCGCGCGCCAACCTCTTATTTGAAAGATTCATTTCGAAGGAGCGCAACGAGCCGCCGGACATCGACGTCGACTTCGAGCACCAGCGCCGCGAAGAGGTCATCCAGTACATCTACAACAAGTACGGCCGCACCCGCGCCGCGCTGGCCGCGGTGGTGATCAGCTACCGCCCGAAAAGCGCGCTGCGCGACAGCGGCCGCGCACTCGGCGTCGACCTCGGGATCATCGAAAAGGTTTGCAAGGCCCACCGCTGGTTCGACAACAAGGCGGACCTGCTGAACCGTTTAGCCGAGAGCGGCCTCGATCCGGAAGCGCCGCTGTCGCGCCAGTGGGCGATCCTGGCCACCCAGCTGCTGAACTTCCCGCGCCACCTGTCGCAGCACCCGGGCGGCTTCGTCATCGCCCAGGGAAAACTGTCGAGGCTCGTCCCCATCGAGAACGCGACCATGGCCGACCGCAGCGTCATCCAGTGGGACAAGAACGACCTCGAGGAACTCGGCCTGATGAAGGTCGACGTGCTGGCGCTGGGCATGCTGTCGATGCTGCGGCGCGCGCTCGAACTGGTCAGCCTGCGCCACGGCAGCCTGTTCGAGATGCAGGACATCCCGCTAGAGGACAAGGCGACCTACGACATGATCTGCGCGGCCGATACGGTGGGCGTCTTCCAGATCGAGTCGCGCGCGCAAATGAGCATGCTGCCGCGGATGAAGCCGCGCGTTTTTTATGACCTCGTGATCGAGGTGGCGGTGGTGCGCCCGGGGCCGATCCAGGGCGGCATGGTCCATCCCTACCTGCGGCGGCGCCAGGGCCTCGAACCGGTGCGCTATCCGAGCGAGGAAATGAAGGCCGCGCTCGGGCGCACGCTGGGCGTGCCGATCTTCCAGGAGCAGGTGATGCAGGTGGCGATCCTCGGCGCCGGTTTCACGCCGGGTGAAGCCGACCAGCTGCGGCGCGCGATGGCCGCCTGGAAGCGCAAGGGCGGACTGGAACACTATTACGACCGCATCGTGCGCGGCATGCTCGAACGCGGCTATGAACTCGAGTTCGCGGAAGCGATCTTCAGCCAGATCCAGGGCTTCGGCGAATACGGTTTTCCCGAGTCGCACGCGGCCAGCTTTGCGCTGCTGGCCTATGCCAGCTCCTGGATGAAGTGCCACGAGCCGGCCGCGTTTTTATGCGCGCTGTTGAACAGCCAGCCGATGGGTTTTTACTCGCCCTCGCAGCTGGTGCAGGACGCCCGGCGCCACGGCATCGAAGTGCGGCCGGTCGATATCGCCATCAGCGGCTGGGAGTCGACGCTGGAAGAGCTGCACGACCCGACGCGCCAGCCCGCGGTGCGCCTGGGTTTGTCCCTCCAGCGCGGCATGAGCCGCGAGGCCGCGGCGCGCATCGAGGACGCGCGCGCGATCCGGCCTTTCGATAGCGTGGCCGACCTGGCGAGGCGGGCAGGGCTCGACCGCGGCGACTTGCAGGTGCTGGCCGGCGCCAACGCCCTGCGCTCGCTCGCCGGGCATCGCCGGGAAGCCTTATGGCAGGCGGTCGGCGCCGTGCCCGACAAGGACCTGCTGCGCCCGACCACGCCGGAGGAAGAGATGCCGGTGCTGGCCGCGCCGTCGGAAGGCGACGAGATCGTCGGCGACTACCGCGCGCAAGGCCTTACTTTGGGACGGCACCCGGTGGCGCTGCTGCGCAAGCAATTGCTGGCGCAGCGCTTCATGCCTGCGTCCGTGCTGAACGAATACGCCGACGGCCAGCTCGCGCGCGGCTGCGGCCTGGTGACCGTGCGCCAGCGTCCCGGCACCGCGAACGGCGTGCTGTTCATGACGCTGGAAGACGAGACGGGCAACGTCAACGTGATCGTCTGGCCGGACCTGGTCGAACACCAGCGGCGCGAGGTGCTGGGCGCGAACCTGCTGGGGGTGTACGGGATCTGGCAGAGCCAGGGGCAGGTGAAGCACCTGGTGGCGAAGCGGCTGGTGGATATGTCGCATTTGCTGGGCAGGCTGGCGACGAATAGCCGGGATTTTTGCTGAGGATGAGCGAGCCAGAGGCTAAAAACACCGTTCGACACGTGGAACCGGGCTATTCATCACGTATCTTCCCCGCTTGAAAACGCAGGGCCGCGACCAGCAAGGAAAAGGCCGGTGTCGGCTGGCGCCGGCTTGGATAGTAAAGGTGGTAGCCGGACATTGGTGCCGACCAGTCTGCCAACACCCGGACCAGTCGTCCGGCTGCCAGGTGTTCCTTGACGACATCTTCAGGCAGGTAACCCATTCCAAGGCCCGCCAGGGCGCTGTCGAGTTGCAGCGTCATCGTGTTGAAGGCCCGTTGTCCGCCCGGGCGTACCTTCAATTCGCGTCCCTCTTTTTCGAAGGGCCACGACCAGACACCTCCGGACGTCGGCAGGCGCAATGCGATGCAACGATGTGCGTTCAGCTCATGCGGCGTCCTGGGCTTCCCGTATTTCTTGAAATACGCAGGCGCACCAACCACGCATTGCTCGAAGTCCGGCCCGATACGCACAGCAATCATGTCTTGCGCGACCTGTTCACCGAGGCGGACCCCCGCGTCGAACCGGTCCGCCACGATGTCGGCGAGACGGTAGTCGTTGATGATCTCGCATGCCGGGCACGCGCGCTTTTCGCCCGACTTCAGGAGGCGGGCGCCTCAGGCCAGTATCGACCCGAGCGCATCGACCAGCGCCGCACATTCCGCATCCGTGCCGATACTGATGCGCAGGAACTGGTCGATGCGCGGTCGATTGAAGTGTCGCACGAGGATGGCGCGCTGGCGCAGTTCGGCTGCCAGCCTGGCGCCGTCGTGCTGCGGGTGGCGCGCGAAGATGAAGTTGGCATGCGAGGGCAGCACTTCAAAGCCCAGCGCCTGCATCTGCGCCGTCAACCAGCCGCGGCTGGCAATGATGGCGCGCGCAGTCTGTTCCATGTAGGCCTGATCGTCCAGCGCGGCCACTGCGCCGGCTTGCTGCACCTGGCCCAGCGGATAGCAGTTGAAGCTGTTCTTGACGCGCTCCAGGCCTGCGATCAGGTCGGGATGGCCGACTGCGAAGCCGACCCGCAGGCCGGCCAGCGAACGTGACTTCGACAAGGTCTGGATGACCAGCACATTACTGTAGCGATCCAGCAGCGTCACGGCGCTTTGGGCGCCGAAGTCCACGTAAGCTTCGTCGATCACAAGCACCTGGTCCGGATGCATGGCCGCCAGTATGGCAATGCTCGCCAAAGGGAGTGCGATGCCTGTCGGTGCGTTCGGGTTGGCGATGATGATCGCGCCGCACGGCTGCTGGTACGCCTCGACCTCGATCTCGAAGCGGTCGTTGAGCGGCACCAGCACATGCTCGATGCCGTACAGGCTGCAGTAAGTCGGATAGAAGCTGTAGCTGATGTCCGGGCTCAGCAGCGGCTTGTCATGCTTGAGCAGCGCGTGGAAGGTGTGTGCCAGTACCTCGTCGGAGCTGTTGCCAACGAAGACCTGTTCGCGTTCCAGCCCAAACCGGCGCGCCACCGCATCTTTCACCATCGTGTTCGACGGGTCCGGATACTTGCGCAGGTCATCGCCAACGGCGGCCTGCATTGCGGCCACCGCCCGGGGCGACGGGCCATACGGGTTTTCATTGGTGTTGAGCTTGATCAGTCCAGGTATCTGTACCTGCTCGCCCGGCGTATAAGGTACGAGGTCGTGGACGATATCACTCCAGAAACGGCTCATTACATCTTCTCCAATGCACACTAATCAAGGCGGCGGGAACAGCTCAACGACGGAGGATTATACGGGGCCGGGATGACCCTCACATTTTGTTGAGCCGCCGGGCGGCCTGCAGCGGCGGCGTATCGCCTAATGGCAGCAGCGCGGCCACCCGCGTCAGCGTGCGAACGGCCCTTGCCTCGCCGAAGCGCAAACCACGTCCCCGTAACTGCGGCAGCGAACGTACCGGCTCGGGCGTGATCTCCACCGCGGCGCGCACCAGCAGCCGCTGGAGCGGACGCAGCGGCGCGGGCACGAGCGGCGCCTCGGCCATGATGCGCAAAAACTCGGCGAGGATGCCTGAACCCTCCAGCCCCGGCGCGGCCGTGTCGAGCAGCGCCTCCCACGCGGCCCAGGAGCGCGGCACGCCGGTCGCGCCGTACAGGCGGGCGGCGGGCTGGGCTTCGACGAAGGCGGCATCCTTCTCGTCCGGCGACAGGGGGTGGAGGTAGCGGTGATAAGCCTCGGTGAATCCGAACACGGCGCTCGCCTGCACCCAGTCGAGCAGGCGCGGATCGTTGGCGTGAAAGGGCAGGCCATCGGGCGTGGTGCCGCGCACCTGGCCGTGCACCCGCACCACCTGCGCGATCAGCTTTTCCGCCGCCGGGCGCGGGCCATACACCGTCATCATGGCCGCAAAGCCGGTGCGGCGCAGGCGCATGCCCGGATCGCGCTGGAAGCCCCCCGCGTTCCAGACGCCCGAACGTACCGATGGTTCGGCCAGTTCGAGCAGCACCGCGGCCACGCCGCCGATAAACAGCGAGACCGGATTGGCGAACACCCGCCAGGCGACGCCGTCCGGCGGCGCCAGCGCCGGCTCGCCTGGCGGCTGGCTGAAGTCGAAGGCCATGCCTGGGGGAGGGCGCAGCAGCTCGCGTATCGTTTCCAGCATCGCCGGCGTTCCTCCACAAAGTCCGCGATACAGCTTACCCCGGTTCACCGGAGCTTGCCGCCATCACGGAGGCGCCGGGAGCCCGGGACGCGCTCCCCGGCACGCAAGGGAAGGTTCAATGCGCGGCGGTGCTGCGTTTCGTCTTGAAAAAAGCCCAGGTTTCCTCGGCCGTATCGACGTCGTGATTCATGTTGCCCAGGAGTTTGCGCAGCAGCCAGGGAAGCTCGTCGTTTTTGGCCGCTTCGATATGTCCTCCGCCATCGATCCGCAAGAACTCGACCTGGACGCCCGCGGGGTCGGCTCCCCAGACATACCGTGTGGCGGAAGTCGGGTCGTCGGGACGGAGGTGCGGGAAGCGGTTCGTCGCTGCCGTGTCGGGCAATTTGGCGAGCGTTCGCCAGATGGTGACCGTTTGCTCGGCGCCGAGGGTGGTGCCGCGTCCATGCAGCATCCAGCTGCCGGCTTTTCCGCCGGCATAGGGCACGATCTCGTCGGCCGTGCCGTGTTCGATGAATACCGACAATGGGTGCGATGGTGGCGGGCACGCACTCTGTGCCGCCATGAGGCCGCTTTGCACGCCGATGGCGGCAAGCCGGGGCGCCAGTTCGATCCCGGCGCGGTAGGCCATCGCGCCGCCATGCGATACACCGTACACGTAGACAGGCTTCGGATCGGCGTCAAACCTGGCAATCGCGGTGTCGATCAGCGCGCCGATAAATCCGACGTCGTCGGTGGTCGTGTTGGTGGCGGCATCGCTGCGGCAGTCGTTCCACGAGTGCTTGTCGTCGCTCCCCTTCACACCATCGGGGGCGAGGATCAGCATGTTTTCGCGTTCCGCCAACGCCGTCCACGCCTGCGTCTTGTAACCGGCGAAGGATTTCAGGCCGACCATCACGGCGGCGCTGCCGCCATGGCCGTGCAGCAGGATAAGAAGGGGACGCTTCGCCTTCGGCTTTCCTTCCGCCTCGACGGCGATGAAATGCCGTTGCCCTTCGGGACGCGCCAGCAGATGGTCGCTGATGGTAACCGCACACGCCGGCGCTGCCAGTCCCGCGGCGAGCAGGCAGAAGAACCACGCGCTACGTCGACCCATACCTCACCTCTCTTGAACGGTTAGTAAACTGATGCTTGTCCTGCGGTCTTTTGCATGCCGCACCTTCAAGGCGCCGAAAGAAACGCCTTCACTTCCGCCTGGAAGCGCTGCGGCTGGTCCCACATGATGAAGTGGGCGCTGTCGGGAATGCGCTTCAGGGTCAGGTGTTGAACGGGCGAGTACGCAGCCTTGTAGACGCCGTCGAACTGCTCGGCCGGCAGCGGTACGCTCTTTGGCTGGACGTACAGCACCGTGACCGGCACCGTCATCTTCGACAGCTCGGGAATCAGGTTGGTGACGATCAGTTCGCGATAGGCACGGATGCCGACGTCAACGTCGCTGCTCATCGAATCCTCGATCGCCCCGGGGCGCATCGCTTCCGTGTCGACCATGCCGACGATGGTCTCGGTGGCCCGTTTCGAGCGCTGCTCCGGGCTGGCGCCGCGCATGCCGGCGGCGATCCCGTCGGCGACCGCTTCCACCCTGGCCGGCGCGGCGCCGGGACCGGCGAAGAAGCTGCCGAGGTAAGGAACCATGTCGACCACCATCAGGCGCGACAGCGCGTCCGGGTGGCGGCTCGCCAGCATCATGCCGATGGTGCCGCCCATCGAATGGCCGATGACGGCGGGCTGCCCGAGGTTTGACTCCCTGATGTAGCGGACAATCTCGTCCGCAACCGGGGCGGCCACCGTCCCTTCCTTGTTGCCGCCGGCGGCCTTGCCGGCGAATCCCGCGATGTGTACCAGGTGATAGCGGTAGCCCGGAAGCGCGGCGACGGTCGAGGCCCAGGCGCGCGGCGAGGAGTTCAGGCCCGGGATGAGGACGACGTCGGGCCCCGAGCCCTCGGTGCGCACGGTGATGCGCTGCGAGGCGAAAGGCGCCGCGAGCACGTGCGTGAGCGGAAGGGCGGCCAGCACCGCCAGCGTGGTGGTCAGCCATGTGCGGCGCGAAAACATCGTGAAGTTCATCCGGGCTCCTCAGCGTTATCCGACAGACGGGGCCGGCAACAAACCCGCGCTGGCCATCCAGCACCCAGTGTAGTCGATTTAAGTTGCTAAAAATTCACAGATTGTCACCGGATGTCGCCTGTTCGTCCGGTCGGGCGAGGCGCCGAATCCTGCTTCACGTTGCGGTAACAATTCGTCCACACGCGTCCTATACTGAAGCTCCACCATCATTTGCAGGAGACAGCCATGAAAGCGATCCACCCCGTACTCGCAGCGCTGGGCACTGTGCTCGTGTTCTCGACCGGCAGCGCGCTCGCGCAATCGGGCATGAAAAAGGCCGACGGCGTGCTTGCCGACGCCAAGGGCATGACGGTCTACACGTTCGACAAGGACACCGCCGGCTCCGGCAAGAGCGCGTGCAACGAAGCATGCGCCAAGATGTGGCCGCCGGTGATGGTGACCGAATCGAGCGTTACCTCACCCTATTCGACGGTCAGGCGCGACGACGGCACGACACAGCTGGCCTACAAGGGCAAGCCTTTGTACCTGTTCGCCAAGGATACGAAACCGGGCGAGCGCAAGGGCGACAAGATGAAGGATATGTGGCACGTTGTAGCTGACTGAGGGCCGACTGAGGGCTGCCTGAGCTTCGCCCCGGCCTGGCCAGCTCAGCTGAGCCAGGCCTTGAGTACGTCGGCGCTTTGCTCCATGCCGAACTTCAGGCGCTCCTGCGCGTGCGCCGTGCATTGCTCGAGCGTGCCGTTGCCCTGGCTGGCTGCCTGGGCGGCGATCGCCTTGCTGGCGATGCCGAAGGCGGTGATGGCCTGGTCCCAGCGCAGGCCGGAAGCCAGTGCTTCCTCGACGGCATGCGCGGCGAGCGCGCCCAGTTTGTCGATCAGTGCGTCGTCGGTTCCGAGTTTTAGCATTTCCCGCTCTCCTGAATCAGTCGAATCATGCTGGAATAGTAAGGCATGCCGACCGCAGGGCCTTGCACCAATGCCGCTGACGCTGCTCAGCCGCGGCCTACCGCGCACCTGTGACCGACTCGCAAAGCGGCCTGCGGGCGGCGCGCGCCCCGCATCCGCCAAGACCTAATTCGTCTTCGGATTGAGCAGGTATTCGCCGCCGCTTGCGTGTCCCGAAGAGATGATGATGCCGTAGGAAGTCACCTGGCCGGCGTTGTTGGTCACTTTGTCGCGAATCGACAGCAGCATGTCCCGGGCCGGGATTTCGCCTTTCGCCTCCTGCAGCTGGTGCAGCAGGTAATAGGTGAAGGGCGAGTGCCCGTCGAGCGTGCTGTCGGCCACGACTTCTTCGCCGCCGGAAGACATCGCCACCACCGAGCGGCGCATCAGGATGGCGTTCCGGTTCAAGCCGGTGCGCTGTTCCTCGGCCACGCCTTCGCGGGTGAGGGAGCCCGAGAAACAGCTGTCGGACACCAGCAGCTGCTGGCGCGCCGGGTTGTTCGCCATGAAGCGCGCGATGTCGATGTTCGACAGCCAGCCGCGCGGATCGTCGACATTCGCGTCGGTCGGAATCCAGTAGCCGACCGAGGAACCGGGGTGGATATAGCCATGGCCGGCATAGAACACCTCGTCCTCGGGCAGGCCGGTGAGGTCGCCCGAGAAACGGAAGGCCCGCACCTCGAGGCTGCCTTCGGTAATGTCCCCGCGTGCCGGCCGGGATGTCGGGGCCACCACGCGCGGCGGCGCGGCCTTTGGCGCGGCGGGAGTCGGGGGCGTGGAGGGCGGCCGGAGCGTGCCGGCCTGGGGTTGCACCGACTGGGCGGGGCAGGCGGCGGCAGCAAGGCCAGCGCGTATGCAAAGGGGGGCAGCCGCTTGTTCGTTCGTCGCTGAGCCTGTTTTTGAGTAGTTTTCGGCGGGACCAGAATGCGGAATACGACAAAAAGGATGCTCTTTTTGTATTTCTTGGTCAATAACCTTATTGAAAGATTTTCACGCCCTGTGGTATGGGCTGCACAGCTTGCTACAGGGGCATAAAAAAACCGCCCGGCAATGCGGACGGCTTTTTGTCGAGGCGGGGAGAACGGTGAAAACCGTTTAGAAGGTTTGCCACGCGTCGGCGCCGGTGCCCTGGCCGCAGGCCAAAAGACCCATTGCCACTGCTCCAAGGTGTATATGAGCTGCCCGGGCCAGCATAACGCGCGGGCATGCCCGCCCTACGTTACACAGCGGTCTCGACCAACAATGACGACGGTGGCGCACCGTAGGGCGGGCATGCCCGCGCGTCGACCTCAAGAACAAAGGCCGCTCCGATGTGAATCGCAGCGGCCTCCTTCACTGAACGGCATCAAGACGCGATGCCTGGCTTCGTTTGATCAGGTCAGCAGGAAGTCAGAACTCTTCCCAATCGCCGCCACCGGCCGCGACCGGTTTGGACGGCGTCTTGTTGACGAACTTGTCCTTGCGTGCGGCGGCGGCAGGCCTGGCCGCAATGCGCGCAGGCGTTGCCGCGGCCTTCTTGATTGCCGGGCGGCTTGCCTGGTGCGCCGGCAGCGCGACGTCATGGGCGCGGTCGAGCTTGAACACGCCGACCACTTGCGCCAGCGTTGCGGCCTGGTCCTGCATCGAGGCGGCGGCGGCTGCCGCTTCTTCGACCAGGGCGGCGTTCTGCTGGGTGACCTGGTCCATCTGCCCGATGGCCTGGTTGACCTGCTCGATGCCGCCGGTCTGTTCCTGGCTGGCGGCGGTGATCTCGGCCATGATGTCGGTGACGCGGCGGATCGAGGAGACGACCTGCTCCATCGTCGCGCCGGCCTGGTCGACCAGTTTGGCGCCGACGTCGACCTTGTCGACCGAGTCGCCGATCAGGACCTTGATTTCCTTCGCCGCCGCGGCCGAACGCTGCGCCAGGTTGCGCACTTCGGAAGCGACGACGGCGAAGCCGCGGCCCTGTTCGCCGGCACGTGCCGCTTCGACTGCCGCGTTCAGCGCCAGGATGTTGGTCTGGAAGGCGATGCCGTCGATGACGCCGATGATGTCGACGATCTTGCGCGACGATTCGTTGATCGAACCCATGGTCGTGATGACCTGGCCGACCACCGCGCCGCCTTGCTGCGCCACTTCCGACGCCGTGATCGACAGCTGGTTGGCCTGGCGCGCGTTGTCGGCGTTCTGGCGCACGGTGGTGGTCAGTTCTTCCATCGACGCCGCGGTTTCTTCGAGGGCGCCGGCTTGCTGTTCGGTGCGGCTCGAGAGGTCCAGGTTGCCGGCCGAGATTTCAGCCGAGCCGGTGGCGATGGTATCGGTGCCGCTGCGCACCTGGGACACGATCTTGACCAGGCTGTCGTTCATGTGGCCCAGGGCGCGCAGCAGGGCGCCGGTTTCGTCTTTGCTATTGGTGGCGATGGTGCGGGTCAGGTCGCCGCCGGCCACGGTTTCGGCCAGCTCCACGGCAGCGCGGATCGGACGGGTGATGCCGGTGGTGAGCAGCCACGACAGGATCGCGCCGAGCAGGACGGCGACGGCGGTCAGCAGCGAGATGACGGTGATGCTGCGGCTGGCATTGGCGTCGATCGCCTTGGCGGTCGCGTCGATGCTCGAGCGCTGCATGACGACCAGTTCCTGCAGCAGGTCCTGGTACAGCTTGGCGGCCGGGGTGAATTTCTCGTCGAGCATTTTCGCCGCTTCTTCTTCGTTGCCGGCGGCCTTGGCCTTGACGGCGCCGTCGCGCGAGGCGCTGTAGGCCTTGCGCTGCTCGAGGATCTTCGCGAACAGGGCTTTCTCGGCCTCGCCTTCGATCAGCGGCTCGATTCCCTTGAGCAGTTCGGCGGCCTTCTTCACCGAGGCGGCCGAGTCTTCCTTGAAGTAGGGGCCGAGCGCCGGGTCGGTGCTCTTGACGATGGCGGAGGTGCGGCGGATCGACGCGAAGTTCAGGCTGTACCAGTCGGTGATCAGGCGTTCTTTCGTCAGCGGCGCGGCCATCATGTTGCGGGTCTTGTCGGCCACCTGGGTGAGGCGCCAGATGCCGGCGAGTGCGATCAGCACGGTCATGGCGAGGATCAGCGCGAAGCCGAGTCCGAGGCGCTTGCCGATCTTGATGTTCGAGATGAAGCCCATTACAGCATTCCTTTGGTGACTGGTATTCGTGAATTGGAAGGCATGGCGGCCGAACCAGCACGAGCGGCCATGAAGCGACAGGAATGCCGCTGGGAAAAGCGGATTTTAAGGCCGGTGCCCTTACCAAGGCTACAAAAAAGTGATGTACGGCAATTTTTACGACACTTTCGCTGTCAGCCTTGCCACGTTAATTGTTAAATATTGCTTTGCTGCATCTGATTTGTTAGGCTTGCGGCCCCGGGGAATCTGGACTAGATTCCGTGTCACCCGCGCCGCATGGCGCTCATTCTGACCAGACCATGAAACCATCGAACCGTCTCCTGAAACACCTCCTGCTGGCCGGCGCGACCGTCGCCGGCGCCGTCCAGGTATCCGCCCAGGCAGCAGCCCTGCCGCCGGAATTCACGACCCAGCTGGACAAGGATTACCCGAGCATCGAAGCCCTCTACCAGGACCTGCACCGCAATCCTGAACTGGCCTTCAACGAAGTCCAGACCGCGAAGAAGCTGGCCGAGCGCGTGAAGGCGCTGGGCTTCGAAGTCACCACCGGCATCGGCGGCACCGGCATCGTCGCGATCCTGAAAAACGGTCCCGGCCCGATCGCCATGCTGCGCACCGAACTCGATGCGCTGCCGGTGCAGGAAAAGACCGGCCTGGCCTTTGCCAGCACCGTCACCACCAAGAACGCGGCCGGCGAGACCGTGCCGACCATGCACGCCTGTGGCCACGACGTCCACATGTCGGCCTGGTATGCCACGGCCAAGCTGATGGCGGAAAACCGCAAGGCCTGGAGCGGCACGCTGATGCTGGTCGGCCAGCCGGCCGAAGAGCCGTTGAAGGGTTCGGCCGCGATGTTGAAAGATGGCCTGTTCAAGCGCTTCCCGAAGCCTGACTACGCGATCTCGCTGCACGACGAAGGCACGCTGCCGGCCGGCCAGGTCGGCTGGCATTCCGCCCACTTCCGCGCTTCGGCCGATACGGTCACGATCACCGTCCACGGCCAGGGCGGCCACGGCGCGACGCCACAGGAAACGCGCGACCCGGTCGTCATGTCGGCGCGTATCGTGATGGCGCTGCAGACCCTGATCTCGCGCGAGAACAACCCGGCCGACCCGGTCGTCATCACCGTCGGCAGCATCCACGGCGGCACCCAGGCCAACATCGTGCCGGACCAGGTCAAGCTGCTGCTGACGGTGCGTACCTTCAAGCCGGAAGTGCGCCAGCGCGTCCTGGCCAGCATCGTGCGCGAAGTCGAAGGCGAAGCAATGGCCGCCGGCGCACCGAAGAAGCCGGAAGTCGACATCGTGCCCGGCGCCGACTCGGTCTACAACGATCCGGAGCTGACCGCACGCGCGGTGGCCGCGGTGCAGGGAGCGTTGGGCGCCCAGAACGTGGTCGAAATGCCGGCCAAGATGACCTCGGAAGATTTTGCGAATTACGGCCAGGCCGGCGTCAAGGCCGTGCTGCTGCACGTGGGCGCAGTGGAGCCGGGCAAGCTGGCGGCCGCGCGCAAGGCCGGCAAGTACCCGCCGGGCACGCACTCGCCGCAGTGGGCGCCGGAATTCAAGCCGACCGTGCGTTCGTTCATTACGGCGGAGACGGCGATTTTGCTGGACCTGCTCAAGCCGGGGCAGAAGAAGTAAGGTAATGACGTAATCACGAAGACGCCGGCGCGATGCCGGCGTTTTTGTTTGTGGATGCGGATCGATCATTCGGATGTTGTACCGCGTGGAGTCAGGACTCCACCCTACGAACAGCGATGAATCGTAGGGTGGACTCTTGAGTCCACGCGGTACATCGCATGCACGCCTGGGACGGCCAAAAAAAAACCGCCCGGCATGCGGGCGGCTTTCATCGATCACCTTGATCGACCAAGGCGATCAGAACGTTTCCCACTCATCGGCCGTGGCCGTGGCACGCGCCGCCGGCTTCACGCCCGCCGCAGCGGGCGCCCTGGCGGCACGCGCGAGCTGCTTCGGACGGACCGCGGGCGCACGCGTGGTGGCGGCTGCCGGAGCCGCCTGCGCATCGAGCTTGAACACGCCGACCACCTGCGCCAGTTTGGCCGCCTGTTCCTGCATCGACGCCGCCGCCGCTGCCGATTCCTCGACCAGGGCCGCGTTCTGCTGGGTCGCTTCGTCCATCTGGCCGATGGCGATGTTGACCTGCTCGATGCCGCCGGTCTGCTCCTGGGTCGCGTGGGTGATCTCGGCCATGATGTCGGTGACGCGGCGGATCGATTCCACCACCTGCTCCATCGTGGCGCCGGCCTGGTCGACCAGTTTGGCCCCCAAATCGACTTTCTCGACCGAGTCGCCGATCAGGCCCTTGATTTCCTTGGCCGCCGCGGCCGAACGCTGGGCCAGGGTGCGCACTTCCGAAGCCACGACCGCGAAACCGCGGCCCTGTTCGCCGGCACGCGCCGCTTCGACTGCCGCGTTCAGCGCCAGGATATTGGTCTGGAAGGCGATGCCGTCGATGACGCCGATGATGTCGACGATCTTGCGCGATGACTCATTAATCGAACCCATGGTCGTGATGACCTTGCCGACCACGGCGCCGCCTTCGACCGCCACGTTCGATGCGGTGATGGCGAGCTGGTTTGCTTCGCGCGCATTGTCGGCGTTCTGGCGCACGGTGCCGGTGATCTGTTCCATCGAGGCGGCGGTTTCTTCCAGCGAGGCGGCCTGCTGTTCGGTGCGCGAAGACAAATCCATATTGCCCGCGGCGATTTCGCCCGAGGCCCCGCTGATGGTGTCGGTGCCGCCGCGTACTTCGCTGACGATGTTGACCAGGCTGTCGTTCATGTGGCGCAATGCGCGCAGCAGGGCGCCGGTTTCGTCCTTCGTCGTGGCGTCGATGCGGCGCGTCAGGTCGCCGCTGGCGACGGTTTCGGCGAGCGTCACCGCTTCGCGGATCGGACGCACGATGCCGCGCGTGAGCAGCCAGGAGAAGAGCGCGCCCAGCGCCACCGCGACCGCGGTCAGCAGGCCGATCATGCGTGCGCTGTGCTGGTTATCGGCCTTGATGCCGGCAGCGGTGGCGTCGATGCGATCCTGCTGCAGCTTGACCAGTTCGGCCAGGGTGCCTTCGTAGGCATCCGCGGCCGGCATGTATTCCTCGGTCAGGACGCGGGCCGCACCGTCGGGGTCGCCGTCCGCGCGCGCCTTGACCGCCTTGTTCTTGGCATCGGTGTAGGCCTTGCGCATCGCGCTGATGCGGTCGAACAATGCGTGCTCCTGCTCGCCTTCGAGCATCGGTTCGATTTTCTTGATCAGCTCGGTCGTGTGGCCGGAAGTCTTGGCGCCGTCGGCCTTGAAGAATTCCACCAGGCTCGTATCGCTGCTCTTGACGATGGCGGCGGTGCGGCGTACCGCGGCGAAGGTCTGGGTATGCCACTCGCTCATCAGGCGTTCCTTGGCCAGGGGCGCGGCCATCATGGCGTTGGTGGCATCGGCGATCGTATTCAGGCGCCAGATGCCGGCGCCGGCGATCAATACGGTCAGCGCAAGCACCAGCGTAAAGACGGCGCCCAGGCGTTTTCCGATGTTCAAGTTAGCAAATGCTTTCATTCCTATAACCTTTTCTCATACGCTGTTTGAGCCCGGAATTTTACATTGCCAAATGGTAATTGGCGTATGTCTACGGAAACTACGTATTTCAAAATGCGACAGTGCGCGCGTTCAGGACGAAAAAAAGCCGCCCGGGATGCGGGCGGCTTCATCGATCATTTTCCATCAGGGACGGCGGTCAGAACTCTTCCCACTCGTCGGCCTTTGCCGTCGCACGCGCCGCCGGCTTCAGGGCCGGCCTGGCTGCTGCCGGCGCCTTCGCCGCACGCACCGCCGGTGTCGGACGGACCGCGATCGCACGCGCTGCAACCGTGGCCGCCGGTGCCCCCGCCTGGGCGTCCAGCTTGAACACGCCGACCACTTGCGCCAGCTTCGCCGCCTGCTCCTGCATCGAGGTCGCCGCCGCTGCCGATTCCTCGACCAGGGCCGCGTTCTGCTGGGTCGCTTCGTCCATCTGGCCGATCGAGCGGTTGACCTGCTCGATGCCGCCGGTCTGCTCCTGCGTCGCGTGGGTGATCTCGGCCATGATGTCGGTGACGCGGCGGATCGATTCCACCACTTGCTCCATCGTGGCGCCGGCCTGGTCGACCAGTTTGGCCCCCAGGTCGACTTTCTCGACCGAGTCGCCGATCAGGCCCTTGATCTCCTTGGCCGCCGCAGCCGAACGCTGGGCCAGGGTACGCACTTCCGAAGCGACGACCGCGAAACCGCGGCCCTGTTCGCCGGCACGCGCCGCTTCGACTGCCGCGTTCAGCGCCAGGATATTGGTCTGGAAGGCGATGCCGTCGATGACCCCGATGATGTCGACGATCTTGCGCGATGACTCATTAATCGAACCCATGGTCGTGATGACCTTGCCGACGACGGCGCCGCCTTGGACGGCCACGTTCGATGCCGTGATGGCGAGCTGGTTCGCTTCGCGCGCATTGTCGGCGTTCTGGCGCACGGTGCCGGTCAGCTGTTCCATCGAGGCGGCGGTTTCTTCCAGGGAGGCGGCCTGCTGTTCGGTGCGCGACGACAAATCCATATTGCCCGCGGCGATCTCGCCCGAGGCGCCGCTGATGGTGTCGGTGCCGCCCCGTACTTCGCTGACGATTTTCACGAGGCTGTCGTTCATGTGGCGCAATGCGCGCAGCAGGGCGCCGGTTTCGTCCTTCGCGGTGGCGTCGATGCGGCGCGTCAGGTTGCCGCTGGCGACGGTTTCGGCGAGCGTCACCGCTTCGCGGATCGGACGCACGATGCCGCGCGTGAGCAGCCAGGCGGAGAGGGCGCCCACCAGCACCGAGAGCGCGGCCAGCGTGGCGATCACGTTTTCGCTGCTGTCGGCACGTTCGCCGATCGTGCGCGCGGTGGTGGCGATGTTCGCGTGCTGCATGGCGACCAGCTGCTGCACCGATTCCTGGTAGGCTTTCGCCGCGGGGGTGAAGCGTTCGTCGAGGATGCGTCCGGCCAGCGCCTCGTCGCCGGCCGCCTTGGCCTTGACGGCTTCGTCGCGGGCGGCCGAGTAGGCCTTGCGCTGCGCGCCGATGCGGTCGAACAGGGCTTTTTCTTCGCCGGCCGTGATCAGGGGCTCGATCTGCTTGATCAGCGCGCTCGAGCGCGCGCCGGTCTGGCTGGCGTCTTCCTTGAAATAGGGCCCGAGCGATGCGTCGCTGCTCTTGGCGATGGCGGCCGTACGGCGTACCGCGGCGAAGATCTGCATGTACCACTCGGTGATCAAGCGTTCTTTGGCCAGCGGTTCGGCGAGGACCTGCGCCGTGCTGGCCGCGCCGCTGTTGAGGCGGCCGATGGCGACCGTGGCGATCAGGATCACCATCGCCAGGGTCAGTGCAAAGCCGAGCGCGAGCCGCTTGCCGATGTTGAGGTTATTGAAAAAGCCCATCACATTCCTGCCTATCCGAATAAGTGAAGATCGAATGTAACCTTGTCTCATGGCAATTGCAATTGCATCTCAGCTATATCCATAGGCGCAGGGGGCAGCGGGAGGAGAGGTGTTGCCATTGCGAAACAGTTCGCGCTTGCGGGCTGCGTGCCGGGGCGTGGAAACGGCAGCGTCAGCCCGACGGCGGTCTGGTCATGACAATGTTGGCGCCCGTTTAAGGTATAATTTCTATTTCCCGCGCGTGCCATTCGGCACCTTCAGCACAATGACCAAATTTGTATTCGTCACTGGCGGCGTCGTGTCTTCCCTGGGCAAGGGAATCGCGGCCGCTTCCCTCGCTGCGATCCTCGAATCGCGCGGCCTCAAAGTCACGATGCTCAAGCTCGATCCCTACATTAACGTGGATCCGGGCACGATGAGCCCGATGCAGCACGGCGAAGTCTTCGTTACCGACGACGGCGCCGAGACCGACCTCGACCTCGGCCACTACGAGCGCTTCATCAGCACCCGCATGAAAAAGGTGAACAACTTCACCACCGGCCAGATCTATGAATCGGTGATCCGCAAGGAACGCCGCGGCGAGTACCTCGGCAAGACCGTGCAGGTGATCCCGCACATCACCAACGAGATCCAGGACTACATCCGCCGCGGCGCCGAAGGCGTCGACGTCGCGCTGGTCGAAATCGGCGGCACCGTCGGCGACATCGAGTCGCTGCCCTTCCTTGAAGCGGCGCGCCAGCTGTCGCTGCGCGCCGGCCGCAAGTCGACCGCCTTCGTGCACCTGACCCTGGTGCCCTACATCGCATCGGCCGGCGAACTGAAGACCAAGCCGACCCAGCACAGCGTGCAGAAGCTGCGCGAGATCGGCATTTCGCCGAACGCGCTGCTGTGCCGCGCCGACCGCCGCATCCCGGACGACGAGCGCGCCAAGATTTCGCTGTTCGCCAACGTCGAAGAGCAGGCCGTCATTTCGGTCTGGGACGTCGACACCATCTATAAAGTGCCGCAGGTGCTGCACGACCAGGGCCTGGACGACATCATCCTCGAAGCGCTCGGCATGGAAGCCCCGCCGGCCGACCTGTCGATGTGGACCAAACTGATCCACACGCTGGAAAACCCGAAGCACGAAGTCACGATCGGCATGGTCGGCAAGTATGTCGACCTGACGGAATCGTACAAGTCGCTGACCGAAGCACTGCGCCACGCCGGCATCCATACCGAAAGCCGCGTCAACATCGAATACCTCGACTCGGAAGAGATCGAAACGAGCGGCTGCGAGCAGCTGGGCAAGTACGACGCCATCCTGGTCCCGGGCGGCTTCGGCAAGCGCGGCGTGGAAGGCAAGATCATGGCCGCGCGCTATGCCCGCGAAAACAAGATCCCTTACCTCGGCATCTGCCTGGGCATGCAGGTCGCGCTGATCGAATACGCGCGCCACATGGCCGGCCTGCCGAACGCGAACTCCACCGAATTCGACCTGGAAACCGACCAGCCGGTCGTCGCCCTGATCAACGAGTGGCAGAACCACGACGGTAAAGTCGAGCAGCGCGACGAGAACTCGGACCTCGGCGGCACCATGCGCCTGGGCGCCCAGACCTGCGCGGTGAACCCGGGCACGCTGGCCGCCGAGATCTACGGCAGCGTCGTGACCGAGCGCCACCGCCACCGCTACGAAGCCAACAACCACTATCTGCCGAAGGTGGAAGCGGCCGGCCTCGTCGTCGCGGCGCGTACCCCGAACGAAGACCTGTGCGAAATCATGGAACTCCCGCGCACCGGTCCAAATTCGCACCCGTGGTACATGGGCGTACAGTTCCACCCTGAATTCAAGTCGACCCCGCGCAGCGGCCACCCGCTGTTCACGTCGTTCATCCAGGCTGCGCTCGCGCACCAGTCGGCCAATACCCAGACTGCGGCGAATGCACCTGCTTTGCAAGGAGACGCAGCATGAAGCTTTGCGGCTTTGAAGTAGGCCAGGACCAGCCGATCTTCCTGATCGCCGGTACCTGCGTGATCGAATCGCGCCAGATGGCGATGGACGTCGCCGGCACGCTGAAGGAAATCACCTCGGCACTCGGCATCCCGTTCATCTATAAATCGTCCTTCGACAAGGCGAACCGCTCGTCGGGCACCTCGTTCCGCGGCCCCGGCCGCGAGAAGGGCCTGGAGATCCTCGCCGACGTCAAGCGCACCATCGGCGTGCCGGTGCTGACCGACGTCCACACCGAGGAAGAGATTCCTGAAGTGGCGAGCATCGTCGACGTGCTGCAGACCCCGGCCTTCCTGTGCCGCCAGACCGATTTCATCAACGCCTGCGCCCGTTCGGGCCTGCCGGTGAACATCAAGAAGGGCCAGTTCCTGGCCCCGGGCGACATGAAGAACGTGATCGACAAGGCGCGCAACGCGGCACGCGCGGCCGGCCTGAACGAAGACAACTTCATGGCCTGCGAACGCGGTGCCTCCTTCGGCTACAACAACCTGGTCTCGGACATGCGTTCGCTCGCCATCATGCGCGAATCGAACTGCCCGGTGGTGTTCGACGCCACCCACTCGGTGCAGCTGC
This sequence comes from Telluria sp. AIW5, assembly GCF_056680575.1. Taxonomy (NCBI): domain Bacteria; kingdom Pseudomonadati; phylum Pseudomonadota; class Betaproteobacteria; order Burkholderiales; family Oxalobacteraceae; genus Telluria; species Telluria sp. AIW5. Next base: position 2,321,559 of record NZ_CM155289.1, read on the forward strand.
CGGGCGGGCAGGGCACGTCCTCGGGCGGCCAGCGCGAGCATATCCCGGTGCTGTCGCGCGCGGCAGTCGCCGCGGGCATCGCGGGCCTGTTCATGGAGACCCATCCGGATCCGGCCAACGCGATGTCGGACGGCCCGAACGCGGTGCCGCTGGCGCGCATGAAGGAACTGCTCACGACCCTGGTCGACATCGACCGCGTGGTCAAGAAGGCGGGCTTCCTCGAGAACAGCTTCAAGATCTGATGTAACCAATTAGCTCGAACGTCGAGGCGCTCTCACAGGCGCCTCGACTTTCATGTGCGAGACGATTTTTCACCTTTGGAGATGTAAACATGAGTGCTATCGTTGATATTATCGGCCGCGAGATCATTGACTCGCGCGGCAATCCGACCGTCGAATGCGACGTCCTGCTGGAGTCCGGCGTGATGGGCCGTGCGGCTGTGCCGTCGGGCGCGTCGACCGGTTCGCGCGAAGCGATCGAACTGCGCGACGGCGATCCGAAGCGTTACTTCGGCAAGGGCGTGCTGCAGGCCTGCGAGAACATCAACACCGAGATCAGCGAAGCCATCATGGGCCTGGACGCCAACGAACAGGCCTTCCTCGACCGCACCCTGATCGACCTGGACGGCACCGAGAACAAGAGCCGCCTGGGCGCCAACGCGATGCTGGCCGTCTCGATGGCCGTGGCGAAAGCCGCCGCTGAAGAAGCGGGCCTGCCGCTGTACCGCTACTTCGGCGGTTCGGGCGCGATGCAGATGCCGGTGCCGATGATGAACGTCATCAACGGCGGCGCGCACGCCGACAACAACCTGGACATCCAGGAGTTCATGATCATCCCGATCGGCGCCCCGTCGTTCAAGGAAGCGATCCGCTACGGCGCCGAAGTGTTCCACACGCTGAAAAAGATCCTGCACTCGAAGGGCCTGTCGACCGCGGTCGGCGACGAAGGCGGCTTTGCCCCATCGGTGACCAACCATGAAGAAGCCATCAAGCTGATCATGCAGGCGATCGAGCAGGCAGGCTACGAGGCCGGCACGCAAATCGCCATCGGCCTCGATTGCGCCGCGAGCGAATTCTACAAGGACGGCAAGTACGTTCTCGAAGGCGAAGGCCTGTCGCTCTCCGCGACCGACTTCACCAACATGCTCGCCACCTGGTGCGACAAGTACCCGATCATCTCGATCGAAGACGCGATGCATGAAGGCGACTGGGAAGGCTGGGCGACGCTGACCGCAGCACTGGGCAAGCGTGTGCAGCTGGTGGGCGACGACCTGTTCGTCACCAACACCAAGATCCTCAAGGAAGGCATCCAGAAGGGCATCGCCAATTCGATCCTCATCAAGATCAACCAGATCGGCACCCTGACCGAGACCTTCGCCGCCATCGAGATGGCCAAGCGCGCCGGCTACACCGCCGTGATTTCGCACCGTTCGGGAGAGACCGAAGACTCGACCATCGCCGACATCGCGGTGGGCCTGAACGCCCTGCAGATCAAGACCGGCTCGATGTCGCGTTCGGACCGCATGGCCAAGTACAACCAGCTGCTGCGCATCGAGGAAGACCTCGGCGATGTCGCCAGCTATCCTGGCCGTGACGCGTTCTACAATCTGAAGTAATCTGTCGTACCTTCGCGGGCCGGCCATCGTGGTCCGGCCCGCGTTCCAATACTGCCCGCCATGCGCATCATTACGCTCGTTCTCGCCGCCCTGCTGTTGCTGATCCAGTACCCTTTGTGGCTGGGGAAGGGCGGCATGCTGGCCGTCTCCGACATGAAGGACCAGGTCAAGCTGGCGCAGGTCCATACCGACGGGCTCAAGGCGCGCAACGCCAAGCTCGAATCGGAAGTGCGCGACCTGCGCGAGGGCCTCGGCTCGGTCGAGGAACGCGCGCGCCTGGAACTGGGCATGATCAAGCAGAACGAAATCTTCGTGCAGGTACTGCGCAAGGACGAAAAGCCGACCGAGTCGATGACCGTCCCGCCGCCGCCGCCACCGCCGAAAGCGGGCAAGGGCGGCCACGAGGCCGTCGAGTCGCACTAATCCATGGATACCGATCACGATCGAGCGCAGGGCGATCCTGCGCCGCAGCTGGCGACCCTCGAGGCGCTCGCCGCTTGCCTGGCTGCCGCCTTCGACAGCGGCGGTGGCGCCATCCTCATCGACGCCTTTGCCCACGCCGCGCGCGCGGAAGGCACGGCGCACCTGGCCGCGGCCGCCGGCTTGCCGCAGGCCGAGTTGCGCCAGGCGTTTGCCAGTGGGGAGATGAGCATGGCCACGACCCTGGCGATCATGAAGGTGATCGATTTGCATATGCCTGGCGCGGCGCACTGAATCTCGCCACGATTGTTCGCCTGTGCGTTGAACGCGTGGGCGGGGAACCCGCCCACCCTACGGGGCTATGCGTCGCACACAGGCCTGTGGCGATGTGTCGTGCAGGTCGATCAGACCCGTAGGGGGCGGCTCTGCCGCCCACGCGTTCAACCAGCCGTCGATCTGCCGCGCCACGTCGCCGCTATTCGATCAAGGCCTTCACCAGCGTCCGCTCCCCCATCTTCGCCTCCTGCCGCACCATCAGCTGCGTGCCCTTGGCAAACCAGAAGGTCGACACCGACCCCGGCCTGTTGTAATCCGTCGTCACCACCCAGCAATCGACCGGCCCCGCCGGTCCCGCGATCGTGGCCGCACCGGTCACCTTGAAGGTGTAGCGCTGCGGCGGCGTCGGGCCGCCGGGATGGTAGAAATTGATGCGCGCCTCGTAACCCGGCGCCAGCGGCAGCGCCTGCAGGAATTCGATATCGGCTTCGAAATTGAAGGTCGGCTCCGGCGAGGCGACCGACAAGTCCTTCTGCGTATTGTCGGCGAGGCCAGCCATGCCCGTGATGCGGTCCGGTGCAAAGGCAAAACCTTCGACCACGCGCTTGCCCTCGCGTTCGGTGATGCGTTCATGGGTGCGCGGGCGGAAGGTGCCGGCGTCGAACCAGGAGTCGATCAGGCGCACCGAAGGCGTCGGCGCCACGCCATCCCAGCGCTGGCGGATGCGCAGCAGCTGCTTGCCGCCGCGTTCTTCGAATGTCACTTCGCGCGTCCAGATGTCGGCCGGCGTGCTGGCCTCGCCAAGCTTCATGAAGCGCAGGTAGCGGTGCGTGCCTTCCTTGACGAGCGCAAAACGGGGGAGGGCGGTACCGACGTCGACATCGTCGGCGACGTGGTTGGCAAACGCGGCGCCGGCGGGAGCCAGCAGCAGCAGGGAGAGTGCAAGACGCTTGAACGCATGCATATATTTTTGCCTTTCCGCAAAAATATAATTGTGCCCCAGAATCGAACGCCAGTTTCCCTTCAATTGTCACCGGGCGCCGAAAACGGCCTAGAATGTTCGCTATCTCTTCACGTAAAAGGAAGCGCACCATGAGCCAGCAACATGCCACAGGACCGTTCGATGTGACCGTCACCCCGCAAGGCCAGCCCGAGGTGCGCGACGGTGTCACGACCGGGCGCATGGCGATCGACAAGCACTACCACGGCGCACTCGAGGGGACAGGCGTCGGCGAGATGCTCTCGGCGATGACGACCACCGAAGGCTCGGCCGGCTACGTGGCGGTCGAGCGCGTGAGCGGCACGCTGCAGGGCCGCAGCGGCAGCTTCGTCGTCCAGCATACCGGCACGATGGCGCGCGGCGCGCAGTCGCTGTCGATTACGGTCGTGCCCGATTCCGGCACCGGCGAACTGGCGGGCATTGCCGGCACCATGCGCATCCGCATCGAGGAGCGCAAGCATTTCTACGAATTCGACTACATCCTGCCGCAGGCATGAGTGTTCCCATGACGCCCACCATCACTGCCTTCGAAAAATCCCCGGACCGCGGCCGCGGCCTGGCGCGCGACATGCGCGTGCGCTGGGCTTTGGAGGAAGTCGGCCAGCCCTACGAGGTGCGGCTGGTGTCCTTCGACGCGATGAAGCAAGCATCGCATCGCGCCGTCAATCCCTTCGGCCAGATTCCGACCTATGAAGAAGGCGAGCTGGCCCTGTTCGAATCGGGCGCCATCGTGCTGCATATCGCGCAGCAGCATGCCGGACTGCTGCCGCCCGAGGCCGACGCGCGGGCGCGCGCGATCACCTGGATGTTCGCCGCCCTGAACACGATCGAGCCGCCGATCCTCGAGCTCCAGATTGCGGTTATTACCGAGGGTAACGAACCCTGGACCCAGCAGCGGCTGCCTGGCGTCAAGGACCGCATCCGCAAGCGCCTGGCCGAGCTGTCGGCTTACCTCGGGAACGACGATTGGCTCGACGGGAATTTCAGCGCCGCCGACCTGCTGATGGTGACGGTGCTGCGCCGCCTGGGCGCATCGGGCTTGCTGGACGAGTATCCGAAGCTCGCGGCCTATATCGCGCGCGCCGAAGCGCGGCCGGCCTGGCAGCGCGCATTCGCCGCGCAGCTGGCGGTGTTCAACAACGCATCGGCGGGGCCTCCTTCAGGAAGCTGAATCCGGGCCGTCCGACTCGACGAAGTCCTTGAGCCGGCCGAGCGCGTTTTCCCATTGGCGGCCGATGGCGTCGAGGCTGCGCCGCGCCTCGTCGATGCGTTCCGGCGCCAGCTGCCAGCGCCGCTCGCGCCCCCTTTTTTCGTCGCGCACGAGTCCCGCATCGGCCAGCACCTGAAGGTGTTTGGTCACCGCCTGGCGGCTCATGGCCGTGCTCGTGGTGAGCTGGGCGATCGACAGCAGGCTGCCCGCGCAGAGCAGGGAGACCAGCTGCAGGCGGGTCGGGTCGCCCAGGGCCGCGAACACATCGGCCAGCTGTCCGGGTTGCTTGTCAGCCGCCGACATGGCGCGCGATGTGCCCGACCTGCGCATCCCAGCCCTGGCTGTTCATGCGGAAGGCCTCCAGGCGGCGCTGCGCCGGCACCTTGTCGAAACCGGATTCGACGACGGTCAGGCGGGTGCCGCTGTCCGGTGTGTCCTGCAGCGTAAACGTGACCAGGGTCGGCGCTTCCTGCGTGTAGTCGACGCCGGGTTCGATCGCGTACGGGTGCCAGTAGAACGACAGCAGTTGCTCGGCATCGACGCGCTCGACCCGTGCTTCGAATTGCAGGTGTTCGTAGCCGGGATGGGTGATGTGCCCGCGCACCTGTCCGCCCGCAACAAAAGCCTGGTCCTTCAAATTGACGCCGAACCAGCTGCCGAATTCCTCGGCGTTGACGAGCGCGCGCCATACCCGCGCGCGCGGGGCCTTCATGTCGATGCTGCGTTCGATGCGGTCGGTGCTGGTGCTGGCGCTCATGTCTGGGTCTCCGATTGATTAGGGAAATATCACGCAACCGAATGGTTGCATGTTTTACCGGGAAGTGCAAGCCGGGGGGGCGGGCGGCGGCGCGCGCATGAATGGGACCCTGCAATGCTTCCGGTTTGTTGCGAACAGGCAACCAATAACTGCCGAACACAAGAATTTCTGGAGGGAACGTAACGCTTTGTCGACGCTCCCTTACCCCAAGCGTATATTTACTTGAGCAAGATTATTCCTGCAGCTGTTTTTCCTGTTGAGTTTTTATACGTAATCAAGAAAGAGACGACTCACCCATGAATCACTTCTTCAACAACCTGCGTATCGGCACCCGGCTGACCCTTGCCTTTGCGCTCATCCTGGTACTCGCCACCATCGCCACCGCGTCCGCGCTGCTGGCGGCCCGCTCCAGCGCCCGCGCGACCGAGGAGATGATGGCCGTGCCGCTGGCCAAGGAGCGCCTGGTCTCGAGCTGGAACACGATGACCTATTCCGCGATCGCCCGTACTTCGCTGATCGCGCGCAGCACCGATACCACGCTCAGCGCCGTGTTCGCCAAGACGATCGCGGACAGCGTGACCACGTCCACCGAACTGATCAAGCAAATCGAGCCGCTGCTGACCTCGGAGGAAGAGAAGGCAAAGCTCGCCAACGTCAAATCCCTGCGCGCCAGATACCAGGCACTCAAGGTGCAGGTGATGGACGCCAAGAAGGCCGGCGACGCCGCCACTGCCGAGCGCCTCTACACGGACGGCTTCGACCCGGCCGCCCAGGCCTATTCCGCCGCGCTGCAGGACCTGCTGGCCTTGCAGCGCAAGACGATCGACCAGATGAAAGATGCGATCCAGGCCGACTTCGAAGGGCGCGCCCACCTGTCCCTGCTGCTCAGCGGCTTCATACTGCTGCTGGGCGCGTTTGCCGCCGTGGCGATCACGCGCTCGATTACCCGTCCGCTGCAGGACGCGGTACGGGTGGCCGAAGCCGTCGCCGGCGGCGACCTGACGAGCAGCTTCGACCGCCAGCGCACGGATGAGGTCGGGCACCTGTTGCAGGCCCTGCACACCATGAACGACGGCCTGGTCAGGGTGGTGTCCGAGGTCCAGCAAGGCACCCGCGCGATCGCCGGCGCATCGAGCGAGATCGCCACCGGCAACCTCGACCTGTCCGCCCGTACCGAGCAGCAGGCCGGGGCGCTCGAGGAAACCGCGTCCTCGATGGAAGAACTGACCTCGACCGTGCGCCAGAACGCCGACAGCGCCACGCAGGCCAACCAGCTGGCGCAGGACGCCTCGACGGTGGCGGTGCGCGGCGGCCAGATCGTGGGGCAGGTGGTCGACACCATGGGCGCGATCGACACGGCATCGCGCAAGATCGTCGACATCATCGGCGTCATCGACGGCATCGCCTTCCAGACCAATATCCTGGCGCTGAATGCGGCGGTGGAGGCGGCCCGGGCCGGCGAGCAGGGCCGCGGGTTTGCCGTCGTGGCGAGCGAAGTGCGCAACCTCGCGCAGCGCTCGGCGACGGCCGCCAAGGAAATCAAGGCGCTGATCGGCGACTCGGTCGCCCAGGTCAACACCGGGACGACCCTGGTGCAGCAGGCCGGCGCCACCATCGGCGAGGTGGTCGCCAGCGTTGCGCGGGTGACCGAGATCATGGCCGGCATCACGGCCGCCAGCCGCGAGCAGAGCATCGGCATCGACCAGGTCAACGAGGCGATTTTGCAGATGGACCAGACCACCCAGCAAAACGCGGCGCTGGTCGAAGAGGCCGCCGCAGCCGCGGCCAGCATGCAGGAACAGTCGGCGCGCCTGGAACAGCTGGTGTCCCACTTCACCCTCGCCGGCGCCCCGGTTGCCGTGGCGCGACCGTCCCGGGGGGCGGCGCCACGTCGCGTGACGGCATCCGTCAGGGCAGCCTGAGATAGCTGGAGACAGCTGGGGTCAGGTCTGACATTCGGACTTCCGCCTTGGCGCGACCTCTGCCTTATTCGGCCTGTTATTGTTGAGGCCGTGTCCAAATGTCAGACCTGACCCCAGGTTTTTGCTTAGTCCGACGAAGCGTCGCCTTGCATCGAACCGGCGCCCTGCTCGAGGAAGGAGCGCAGCATCCAGGCGTTCTTCTCGTGCACTTCCATGCGGGTCGTCAGCATGTCGGCGGTCGGGAAATCGTCGAGCTCGTCGGCGACTTTCACGCCCGCGCGCAGGGTGCGGGTCAGGATTTCGTTGCCGTCGACCAGCTGGCGGATCATTTCCTTGGCCGAAAGCACCTCCGGCTCTTCGCTGATGCTCGACAGCTCGGCATAGCGCTTGTAGGTGGCCGGTGCGAAGTGGCCCAGGGCGCGGATGCGTTCGGCGATGTCGTCCAGCGCATTCCACTGCTCGGTGTACTGCTCCTCGAACATCACGTGCAGGGACGAGAACATCGGCCCGGTGACGTTCCAGTGGAAATTGTGCGTCTTCAGGTAGAGCATGTAGGCGTCGGCCAGGACGGTCGAGAGCGAGGCGACGATTTTTGCGCGGTCCTCGGTGTTGATGCCGGTATCCATGTGCATTGCATTTCTCCTGTAGTGAGGACAGTGTTTTGTTGAAACTTCAACACTGCTAACAATGCAACAGCTTAGCACCGGCCGGAAAGCTGGATGACCGGCTGACCCGTTTCAATTCCGGGACATTCGTATCGCTTGGCTAGGAAGCCAGTGCCTGCAGCACCTCGCGCACCTGCGGCGGGATCGGTACCGACGTGTTGCTGCGCCGGTCCACGTACACATGCACGAAATGCCCGGCCGCCGAGGGCAGCGGCTCGTCGTCGCGGAACAGGGCCAGTTCATAGCGCACGCTCGAATTGCCGAGTTTGGCAACGCGCACGCCGACGTGGATCGTATCGGGGAAGGAGATGGAACTGAAGTAGGAGCAGCTCGTTTCGACCACGAAGCCGACGATATCGTCCTTGTGGATGTCGAGCACGCCGCGGTCGATCAGGTAGCGATTGACCGCGGTGTCGAAGAAGCTGTAGTAGTTGACGTTGTTGACGTGCCCGTAGCTGTCGTTGTCCATCCAGCGCGTCGGTAGCGCGAGCAGGTGGGGGAAGGCGGAGCGGGGCGTGTCGCGCATCGTCAATCGTCTTTCAGCTTAATGTTTCAGTTCGCCGGCAGGCGTCAATGCGTCGGCCGTCGTCGCGGTGGCGAACAGTTGCGCGCAGTCGACCTTGTCGAAGGAATAGTGCTTGCCGCAGAAGTCGCAGTTGATGCCCAGTTCGCCCAGGTCGGCCAGCGCCGATTCGACTTCCGGCTGGCCCAGCATTTTCAGCATGTTGCCGACTTTTTCGCGGGTGCAGCTGCAGTGGAATTGCGGGTGCTGCGGGTCGAACACGCGGATCGCCTCTTCCCAGAACAGGCGATTGAGCAGGGTCTCGATGTCGGTGCTCAAGAGCTCTTCCTGTTTCAGCGTGCTGCCGAGCACGACGGCGCGGTTCCAGGTTTCGAGGTCTTCCTCTTCGCTCGCCTGCACGGTCTGATCATCCTTGCCGCTATGGCGCGGCAGCTTTTGCAGCAGCATGCCACGCGAGACCTTGTCGTCGGCCGCCAGCCACAGGCGCGTGTCCAGCTGCTCGGAACGCATCATGTAGTTTTCGATGACGGTCGCGACGTTCTCGCCGTCGAGCGGGACGATGCCCTGGTAGGGCTGCTGGCCCGGCATCTTCTCGAGCGGGTCGAGCGTGATGACGAAGCGCCCGAGGCGATTCACGTTGAGCAGGTCGGTCATGGTGGCGTCGTCCGCCACGTCGGCGTCCGGCGCCAGTTTTGCCGTGGCGCGGATGCGCAGGTCGGCGTCGCACTCGACCACCATCAAGCGCACCGGCCCGTGACCGTGGATCTGCATCACGATCGAGCCGTTGAATTTCAGGTTGGCCGACAGCAGCGCGGCGGCAGCCACCATTTCGCCCAGCATCGAGCGCACGGCTTTCGGGTAGCCGTGGCGGGCCTGGATCTCGCGCCAGGTGTCGGAAATCTCGACCAGCTCGCCGCGCACGGCGGCGTTGTCGAAGATGAATTTCTGCAGGGTGTCCTTGGTGTCTACTGTCGTCATTGTCTATCCGATTTGCTTGAGCTGCGTCCTGAACAATTGGCCGCGCGCCACATAACTGGCGGCGTTGCCTTGCAGGCGCAGCAGGTCTTCTTCCGTGAGGGTACGTACCGCTTTCGCGGGCGTACCAAGTATCAGCGAGTTATCCGGGAACTCTTTGCCTTCGGTAACCAGGGCGCCGGCGCCGACCAGGCAGCCCTTGCCGATCTTCGCGCCATTCAAAATCACGGCCTGGATGCCGATGAGCGAACCGTCGCCGACGGTGCAGCCATGCAGCATGGCCTGGTGGCCAATGGTGACGCCCTTGCCGATCACGAGCGGGTAGCCCATGTCGGTGTGCATCACCGTGCCTTCCTGGACATTGCTGTTTTCCCCGATCGTGATGCGCTCGTTGTCGCCGCGAATCGTGACCCCGAACCACACCGAGGCGTTCGCCTCGAGGGTCACTTTGCCGATCAGGTTGGCCGAATCGGCGACAAACGCCGATGCATCGATCTCGGGCGCATACTCGCCCAGCTGGTAAATCGCCATGGATGTGCTCGCGGAAGGTTGAAGTGACGCTATTTTACGCCCTCGCGTCCGCCGTCGCCCATCTTCGCTAATCGTCGGCAAATGGGGGCGGTCGGCAGGAATCCAAGGGCATGCGTATAATCCGAACGACCGTACTTTTTTCTCTTGAAAATTTCGCCATGCACCCATCCCGTTCCGAATTCCTGACCATCCGCGGCCTGCGCACCCATGTGCGCCACTGGGGCCGCGAGGGCGCGCCGACACTGTTCATGTCGCATGGCTGGATGGATATGTCGGCCTCGTTCCAGTTCGTGGTCGACCACCTGCAGGGCGACTGGCATGTGATCGCCAACGACTGGCGCGGTTTCGGACTTTCCGAGCGCACGCATTCGGATACGTACTGGTTCCCGGATTACGTGGCCGATCTCGATGCCTTGCTCGAGCACTATTCGCCAGACGCGCCGGTGAATTTGCTGGGCCACAGCATGGGCGGCAATATCGTCAGCATGTATGCGGGCGTGCGGCCGGAGCGGGTTACCAAACTCATCAACCTGGAAGGCATCGGGCTGATGGGCGCGCGGCCGGAGCAGGCGCCCAAGCGGATGGCGAAATGGCTCGATGAGCTGCGCAATCCGCCGGTGATGCGCGGGTATGCCAGTTTGCAAGAGGTGGCGGGACGCTTGCAGAAGACCAATCCGCGGCTGCCGCTTGAGCGCGCGGCTTTCCTGGCCGAACACTGGTCGGCGCAGAACGCTGCGGGCGAGTACGAAATCCTCGGCGACCCGGCGCACAAGATGAGCGGGCCGCTGCTGTATCACCTCGACGAGATGATCGCGATGTGGAAACGCATCAGCGCGCCGGTGTTGTGGATCGAGGCGGCGCAGACGGAGATGTGGCGCTGGATGGGGCCGCAGGAAGAGATGCGGGCGGAAGTGGACCGGCGCCTGGCGCATATGGCGTCCGTCGAAGCGCATATTGTGGCGGGCGCGGGGCATATGGTGCATCACGACCAGCCGAAGGTGTTGGCGGAGTTGATCGAAGCGTTTTTGGCGAAGTGATTTTGCGGACGGTGTGCTTGGGCAGGTGGGGCTGTTGCCTGTTCTGTTAGCGGTATGTTAAAGCCGCGTGGGCATGCCCACCCTACGGGAAACGCCGCAGGGTGGACGGGGGATAACAGTCCGGGGGACTGTTATCCGGTCCACGCCTTCAGCGATCGCTCTCATCATGCAGACGAAATTTGCAACGAGGCCATGAAGTGCAAAGGATATTTGCACGCCAGCGCCGCCTTGCACATGTCGTATTGAGGCTGAGACGCCAGCATTAGCGGCCGCCAGGCGGACACCGTGCAGCCAGCCCGCGCAATGCGGCGTACAATGTTTGCTCGTCCAGAAAAGCGCGCCGCACCATGCTGAAAGTCGATCTCCACTGCCATTCCAATGTCTCCGACGGCGTGCTCGCGCCCGCCGCCCTGGCTGCTTACGCGCGCCGGGGCGGGGTCGATGTGTGGGCGCTGACCGACCACGATGAAGTCGGCGGCATCAAGGTCGCGCGCGCGGCCGCAGGTGAGGTGGGCATGCGTTTCGTGCCCGGCGTCGAGATTTCCGTGACCTGGGCGAACCAGACCATCCACCTGGTCGGCCTGCAGGTCGACGAGGATAATCCGGACCTGCTGGCGGGCCTGGCCAAGACCCGCTCGGGACGCGACGCGCGCGGACGGGAAATCGCGACTCAATTGGAAGAGGCCGGCATTCCCGACGCCTACGAAGGGGCATTGAAGTTCGTCGGCAATCCGGACCTGCTCTCGCGCACCCATTTCGCGCGCTACCTCGTGGAATGCGGCAAGTGCGCGACGACCTCGGAAGTGTTCAAGCGCTTCCTCACGGAAGGCAATCCGGGCTATGTGCCGCACCGCTGGGCCTCGTTGCCGGAAGCGTTGGGCTGGATCCGCAGCGCCGGCGGGGTTGCCGTCATCGCGCATCCGGGACGCTACAAGTTCACGCCGACGGCCGAGGGCGTGCTGTTCGACGAATTCAAGCAGCTCGGCGGGAATGCGATCGAGGTCGTGACCGGGAGCCATACGCCGGACCAGTATGCGACTTATGCCGAGGTGGCGCGGCGCTATGGTTTCATGGCATCGCGCGGAACAGATTTTCATGCGCCGGGGGAGGCGAGGGTGGAGTTTGACGCCCTGCCGCCGTTGCCGGCAAACGTGACGCCGGTCTGGCACGACTGGTTTTGAAGGCGTCGTAGGGTGGGCGGCTCCACCGTACAACTTTGAATTGACGCGGCCTATGCGCCGCCACGCGTTCAACCATCCCATGCATCGACGCGAGGTTTCCGGCGCTGGTTGAACGCGTGGGCGGCGCCAGCGTCGCGGGTCATCGAGTGCGCGGGCGGAGCCGCCCACCCTACCGAACCTGCAACGATAGCCGGCCCGTTTTAAGCCCGCCATAAGCCTCCGCCCTTGAATTTTCCCTCTGGCACCCTTATCTTGGCAGCCTGTTAATCTCATTCCTGCCCCGGAGGCACACCCCATGAAGCGCATTGTTTTATTCCTCGCCACCAACCTCGCGGTTGTGCTGGTGCTGACGGTCGTCCTGAACCTGCTCGGGGTCGGACGTGCGGTGAGCGCGGAAGGAATCAATGTCGGCGCGCTCGCCGTGTTCGCGCTGGTGGTGGGCTTCACCGGTTCCTTCATCTCGCTTCTGATGAGCAAACCGATGGCCAAATGGTCGACCGGCGCGCGCGTCATCGAGCAGCCGCAAAATTCCACCGAACTCTGGCTCGTGAATACCGTGCGCCAGCTGGCCGAACGCGCCGGCATCGCCATGCCCGAAGTGGCGGTCTACGACGGCGAGCCGAACGCCTTTGCCACCGGCGCCTTCAAGAACTCCGCCCTGGTCGCCGTGTCCACCGGCCTGCTGCAAGGCATGAACCGCGACGAAGTCGAAGCCGTGCTCGGCCATGAAGTGGCGCACATCGCGAACGGCGACATGGTGACCCTGACCCTGATCCAGGGCGTCGTGAACACCTTCGTCGTCTTCCTGTCGCGCGTGGTCGGCTTCTTCGTCGACAAGGTCCTGCTGCGAGGTAACAACGACCGCGGCCCCGGCATCGGCTACATGGTCACCGTGTTCGTCTGCGAAATCGTCTTCGGCCTGGTGGCGTCCATCATCGTTGCCTGGTTCTCGCGCCAGCGCGAGTTCCGCGCCGACGCCGGTTCGGCCACCCTGCTGGGCAGCGCGCTGCCGATGCAGCATGCACTGGCGCGCCTCGGCGGCCTGCACCCGGGCGCCTTGCCCTCGTCGATGAGCGCTTCCGGCATTTCCGGCAATGGCCGCGGCTGGGGCGCGCTGTTCTCGACCCACCCGCCGATGGAAGAACGCATCGCGGCTTTGCAAGCTTTGCGCCAGGGAGGTGCACGATGAGCCAGTTTTTCCAGATCCATCCCGAGAATCCCCAGAAGCGCCTGATCGCGCAGGCGGCGCAGATCCTCCGTTCCGGCGGCGTGGTCGCCTTGCCGACCGACTCGGCCTACGCGCTGGTCTGCCAACTCGACGACAAGGGCGCCGTCGAAAAGCTGCGCCGCGTGCGCGGCATCGACGACAAGCACCACCTGACGATGCTGTGCCGCGACCTGTCCGAAATCGCGCAGTACGCGCGTGTCGACAATGTCCAGTACCGGCTGCTGAAGGCCACCATGCCCGGCCCCTACACCGTCATCCTGGAAGCGACGAAGGAAGTGCCGCGCCGCCTGTCGCACCCGTCGCGCAAGACGATCGGCCTGCGCGTGCCGGAAAACGTCATCACGCTGGCGCTGTTGGAGGAACTGGGCGAGCCGCTGATCGGCACCACGCTGCAGCTGCCGGGCGACGAGCACATGCTGTCCGACCCGGACGAAGTGCGCGAGCGCCTCGAAAAGCAGATCGAGCTGGTGATCGACGGCGGCGCCGGCACGCTGGAACCGACGACGATCATCGACCTCACCGGCTCCGAACCCGTCCTCGTGCGCGAGGGTCGCGGCGACCCGGCCGCCTTCGGCCTGTAACCGGCCCGTCCCACCGAGCCGGGCCAGCGACAGCGGGCCCGGCTCTGCTAGAATCGCTCCCCTATGGATGAAATCATTCGCAACATCGCAGTCTATGCGCTGCCCGTTCTTTTCGCGATTACCCTGCACGAAGCCGCCCACGCCTATGCCGCCCGTTATTTCGGCGACAACACGGCCTATGCGCAGGGACGCATGACCTTGAATCCCCTGTCGCACATCGACTTGTTCGGGACCATCGTCATTCCGATCCTGCTGTATGTGACCTCGGGCTTCGTGTTCGGCTATGCCAAGCCGGTGCCGGTCCAGTTCGGCAACCTGCGTAATCCGAAAAAGCAAATGGCCTGGGTGGCCCTGGCCGGTCCCGCCGCCAACTTCGTCATGGCGCTGCTGTGGCTGATCTTTGCCGTGGTGCTGGTGGCGACGAACGTGAACGAGGAATTTCCGCACAAGGTGGCGCAGGCCGGCATCGTGACGAACCTCCTGATCTTCGCCTTCAACCTGTTCCCGCTGCCGCCGCTCGACGGCGGGCGCGTGCTGACCAGCATGCTGCCGAATAGCCTGGCGTTCAAGTTCGCGAAGATCGAGCCCTACGGCTTCTTCATCCTGCTGGCGCTGTTGTACTTCAACGTGCTGTCCTTCTGGGTGCAGCCGGTCATGTGGCTCGGCGGCCAGGCGGTGAAGCTGATCGCCTCGCCGATTACCATGCTGCTGACCTGATGCACGCGCCGCTTGACACCCCATCCGCCTGGGTCCGCCGCTTCGCCACGAGCGTGCCGCCCGGCGAGGTGCTCGATCTCGCCTGCGGCAGCGGCCGCCATGCGCGCCTGTTCGCGGCGCTCGGCCATCCGGTCCTCGCCGCTGACCGCGACCCGCAGGCGCTGGCAAGCAGCGCCGGCCCCGGCATCGACACTCTGGAAATCGACCTGGAAGAAGAGGGCGCGCGCTGGCCTTGCGAAGCCGGGCGCTTCGCCGGCATCGTCGTCACCAATTACCTGCACCGGCCTTTGCTGAAAGACCTGGTGGGCAGCCTGGCGCCGAACGGCGTGCTGATCTACGAAACTTTCGCGTTGGGTAACGAAGCCTTCGGCAAGCCGTCGAATCCGGCCTTCCTGCTGCGCCCGGGCGAACTGCTGGATATCGCGGCGGGAGGCGCCCTGAAAGTGCTGGCTTATGAGGACGGTGTCGTCAACGCACCAAAGCCGGCGCGCGTTCAACGCCTGTGCGCG
The DNA here is from genome assembly GCF_056680575.1 of Telluria sp. AIW5. Classification (NCBI taxonomy): domain Bacteria; kingdom Pseudomonadati; phylum Pseudomonadota; class Betaproteobacteria; order Burkholderiales; family Oxalobacteraceae; genus Telluria; species Telluria sp. AIW5. Next base: position 2,336,706 of record NZ_CM155289.1, read on the forward strand.
GCAGGGCCCGCCTTCCCGCATACCGAGGCCAAGCTCGACCATTTAGTTGGTCGGGAATGAACCATATTGGCGGACGATCCGCTACAATCAGATTTTTATTTTTCGGCACGTTCCACTGATTATGATTAAGGGCAGCATTGTAGCAATCGTCACGCCGATGTTCGAAGACGGCAGCCTCGACAAGGACGGCCTGCGCACACTGATCGACTGGCACGTGAGCGAAGGTACCGACGGCATCGTGATCGTCGGCACCACCGGCGAATCGGCCACCGTCACGCCGGACGAGCACGTCGAACTGATCAAGTTGACGGTCGACCATGTCGCCGGCCGCATTCCCGTGATCGCCGGCAGCGGCGGCAACTCGACCGCGGAAGCCATTGCGCTGACGCGCGCCGCGAAGGAAGTCGGCGCCGACGCCTCGCTGCAGGTGGTGCCGTACTACAACCGTCCGACCCAGGAAGGCATGTACCGCCACTTCAAGGCGATCGCCGAAGCGGTCGAGCTGCCGATCATCCTGTACAACGTGCCGGGCCGCACCGTTGCCGACATGGCCAACGAGACCATCGCGCGCCTGGCGCCGATCGACAACATCGTCGGCGTGAAAGATGCGACCGGCAATATCGGCCGCGGCATCGAACTGCTGCGCATGGTCGACAAGTCGTTTGCCGTGTATTCGGGCGACGATCCGACCGCGATGGCGCTGATGTTCTGCGGTGGCGCCGGCAATATTTCGGTCACCGCCAACGTGGCCCCGCGCGCCATGCACGAACTGTGCGTGGCCGCCATGGCCGGCGACATCGCCCGCGCCGTCGAGATCAACAACCGCGTGCTCGACCTGCACGCCAAACTGTTCGTCGAGCCGAACCCGGTGCCGGTCAAGTGGGCACTGGCCGAGATGGGCAAGATGCCGTCCGGCCTGCGCCTGCCGCTGGCGCCCTTGTCGACGCCTTTCCACGACACCGTCCGCGCCGCCTTGCGCGCCGCCGGAATCGTTCCGCAATCCTGATGCCCCACGGGCCTCGGTTCACCGATCTGACATCGTAACGATATGACTAAAAGCAACAAGACGACTTTCCCGCTTGCGAAGATTTCCACGCCTGTGCGCGTGCTGGCCGTGGGCGCAATGGCGCTGAGTATGGCGGCATGCACCACCGTTTTCGAATCCGACAAGGTGGACTACAAGTCGTCCAAGAAAGCCGCGCCGCTGGACGTGCCGCCCGACCTGACCCAGCTTCAGAAGGACAATCGTTACGCCATGCCGGAAGGCCGCGGCGTCGCCACCGCATCCGGCATGCAGCAGGGCAGCGCAGGTGCGCAGGCCGGTACGATGGCCATCCCGGCCGGCGGCGCGGCCGTGGGCCCGGTGTCGACCGAGGCCGTGCGCATCGAGCGCGCCGGCGACCAGCGCTGGCTGGTGGTCAAGCAGACGCCTGAACAGCTGTGGCCGCAGGTGCGCCAGTTCTGGCAGGATGCCGGCTTCACGCTGGCAACCGAATCGGCCTCGACCGGCATCATGGAAACGGACTGGAACGAGAACCGAGCGAAGATCCCGCAAGACTTCCTGCGCAACACGCTCGGCCGCGTCTTCGACAGCGCCTATTCGACCGGCGAGCGCGACAAGTACCGCACCCGCCTCGAGCGCCTGCCGGACGGCTCGACCGAGATCTATATCAGCCACCGCGGCGTCGAAGAAGTGCTGACCGGCGCCCAGAAGGAATCGACCGCCTGGACCGTGCGCCCGAAGGATCCGGCCCTCGAAGCCCAGTTCCTGGCGCGCCTGGTCGCGCGCCTGACCGGCGCCACCGAGCCGGCCCAGCTGAAAGCCGCCGAAGCGACCGTCGCGAACGCCGCCGCGGCACCGCTGCATGCGAAGCTGGTCGGCGACCGCGTCGAAGTCGACGAAGGTTTCGACCGCGCCTGGCGCCGCGTCGGCCTGGCGCTGGACCGCGTCGGCTTCACCGTCGAAGACCGCGACCGCGTGCAGGGCGTGTACTTCGTGCGTTACGTCGATCCGGACGGTGCGAACAAGGAAGGCTTCATGAAGCGCCTGTTCAGCTTTGGTTCGTCGGACAAGGACAAGGAAGCGCAGCGCTACCGCGTGCTGGTCAAGGCCGAGCCGAACGCCAGCGTCAGCAGCGTGACGGTGCAGGACCATGGCGGCAAGGCGGATACGTCGCCGACGGGGGCGAAGATCCTGTCGCTGCTGAATGACGAGTTGAAGTAATCAGCTTTGGTTTCAGGAAAGCCGGCCCGTGTGGCCGGCTTTTTTTACATCTGTACTAGTCGCGTAGGGTGAGCACTCGTGCTCAAGGAAAAAGCTGGGGTCAGGTCTGACATTTGGACACAGCCTCGACGGTGCCGGGCTGGATAAGGCAGAGCTCGTGTCTGAATGTCAGACCTGACCCCAGCGCTTACGTACAGCCGAAAAAAAACCGGCCCGCAGGCCGGTTTTCAAAATCAGAGAAAGCTGATTACTTGGTCTGAGCAGCCGAAGCGGCGACGTCAGCAGCGGTCGAAGCGGCCGAAGCGGCTTCCGAAGCAGCAGCCGAAGCGGCAGCAGCAGCGTTGGCAGCGTCAGCAGCTGGGGTAGCAGCTGCGTCGGTGGTGGTGCCGGCGGCTGGAGCAGCTGCGTCGGTGGTGGTGGTGGTGGTGGTCGTTGCAGCAGGTGCTTCAACAGCAGCTGGGGTGGTGGTTGCAGCGTCTTCTTTCTTCGAGCAAGCAGCCAGGGCAACAGCCATCAGGGAAACGATCAGCAGGGATTTTTTCATGGTTTTTCCTTAATTAAGTGAAGTACTTTGTTGCGATGAATAATTACCGGTAATTATCGCTCGTTGGAATTCTCGTGTGCTTTCATACTGGTAACAGTGCCTGATAGACAACGGAACCTTCCTAACCCGATATTATAGCCAAATTTACTGCTTCGCAATAGAAAACACATGCCAAAATGGAAGTATTTTGTGAATTAATAAGCTTCATTTTGTTACAAGATGCTACAAAGATCAAGATAAGTCTTTACCGCTAAATTCAGGGACATTCTACAGTCCCGTTACAGTCGGCGTGAGTGCGACCGCCGACTCTTCCCACAAGGCTTCGAAGCGGTGCGCGGGCAGCTCGACGGCGGCTGGCGCATCGAAAGCAGCCTCGCCGCGCATGTGATCGCAGTGGAAGCGGCGTACCACGTGCACGCCGTCGGCCAGCGCGAACGAATCGGAAAGGTGGCGCAGCGAACGCGGGCTCTGGCGGCATGCCAAGCGATCGCCGTAGTCGCGCACCAGGCGCAGGAAACGTGGGCACGCACGTTCGATGTGGGTCGTCTCGTGCAGGGCCAGGCGCAGCATGCCGCCGGCGTGCAGGAAGGCGCGCAGCGTCGCTTCCACATCCGGCGCGCCCAGCGGGTAGGCCGCGAAATCGGGATCGAACAGGTCGAGCCGGCCCTGCGCCCGTTCCAGGAGCGCGCGCCAATGCGCATCGAGCTCGCGGCGCGTGTCGAAACGGAAGATGGCCGCCTCGTCCATTATTTACCCCAGCTCGACCCAGCCGTCGCCGTACCAGGTGTACAGCGCTTCCAGCACGTCGTCCGAGGCCTGTGCCAGCTGCTCGCCCGTCAGGCGCCGTTCGTTGGCCAGCACGTCGAGGACAACTTTGTCCGCACGGCTCACCGCGAACGATTCGCCGTTGATGAAGACGTGCCTGCAGCGGTAGAGCATCAGCGTTTTCGCCGGCAGTTTCACACCGCGTTTGGCGGCAGTCTCCATGAAGCGCCCGACCGTCAGCCGCTTCGCCGGCGGCGTGAAGAACACGTTGTGCTTCGGCTCGGACATGTATTCGCCGAAGAAGACCGTCACGTCTTCCTCGTCCCAACGCACCTTGTTCAGCTCTTCGGTGATCGAGGCGAGCATGTCGCGCGGGATCTCGGCCGGGTTCTTCGCCGGTTCCAGGTGCGGGTCGGCATAGCGGCCGGGCAGGTCGATCGAGTCGGCCATGAACTGCAGGAAGGCTTCGCCGAGTTCCTGGAACGAGGGCGAGCGGAAACCGATCGAATAGGTCATGCACTCGCCTTCGGCCACGCCGTCGTGGGCGTAGTGCGGGGGCAGGTACAGCATGTCGCCCGGTTCCAGCACAAATTCTTCTTCCGGGGTAAAGTTCGACAAGATCTTCAGCGGCATGCCTTCGACCAGCGACAGGTCCTGCTGGGCGCTGATCTTCCAGCGGCGCTTGCCCTGCGCCTGCAGCAGGAACACGTCGTAGGAATCGAAGTGCGGACCGACGCCGCCGCCATCGGTGGCGTAGCTGACCATCAGGTCGTCCAGGCGCGCGTCGGGCAGGAAGCGGAATTCGCGCAGCAGGGCGTCGGCGCGCTCGTCCAGCAGGTTCACGCCCTGCACCAGCAGGGTCCATTCGCGCTGGGTGCGCGGCGGCAGTTCGGTCAAGGGGCCGTGCTGCATGTCCCACTGGCCGTCGCTGAGCGTGACGAGGCGCGACTCGACGTGGTTTTGTGCGGCTGCTTCGACGAGCTTGTCGAATTTGAGCAGGGGCTTGAAACCGGGGATGGCGTTGCGGATCAGAAGCGGCTTCTTGTGCCAGTAATCGCGCAGGAACTGGGCGGGAGTGATGTTCCCGAGGAGCTGTAATTTTTTCATGTGCCATTATAACCAGCCCGCAGCGTGTAACAGCACGGGTAACAGCGCGGGCGGCGGCGGAGGAAGGTTATAATCCGCTCCTTACAACGAAAGGAAGTGCGATGAAGATTGCCCAGAATACGGTCGTGACGGTGAACTACAAGCTGTCGGATGCGCAAAACAACCTGATCGAAGAAGGCGTGCAGCCGATGGTCTACCTGCACGGCGGTTACGAGAACACCCTGCCGAAGATCGAAGAAGAACTCGACGGCAAGGAAGCCGGCTATTCGTCGACCCTGCAGGTCGAGCCGGAAGACGCGTTCGGCGATTACGATGCCGAGCTGGTCAAGGTCGAAGACCGCAAGCTGCTGCCGGAGCCGCTCGAAGTGGGCATGCAGTTCGAAGGCATGGCCGACGGCGCCGACGACGAGCCGATGATCTTCACCGTCACCGAAATCGCCGACGACAAGGTCGTCCTCGACGGTAACCACCCGCTGGCCGGCATGGCCCTGCGCTTCGAGCTGTCGGTCATCGACGTGCGCGCCGCGACCGAAGAAGAAATCGCCCATGGCCACGTGCACGGCGCCCACGGTCACCACCACGGTGAAGACGACGGCGACGACAGCGAAGAGGGCGACCACTTCCGTAGCCAGCCGCTGCATTAATTGGTTGGATTTCCGGGGGCGTGCGTCCCCGGTTTTGCGTTTGGGCGCCGGTCTATGCAAACGTGATGCGAAGCTCCGCGTGGGCATGCCCGGTGAACCCGTCATTGATGCCATTGGCATCAATGACCCCGTACGGTACACCGCCGTTGTAGGGTGGGCATGCCCACGCGAAACGCGCCGCCATGTTGGCTGCGTTCCTTGACGCCCCCCCAATCACTCCCCCGCATCCTTCACGCTGAACAAGGCCTTCTCCCCCGGCCTCACCGTCACCTCGACCGCCTCATCCCCCACCGACACGTGCCCGAGATTGCCGCGCCACTCGATCGCCGGCCTGGCCTTCTTCGGCAGCGGTGCGCTGTCCACCAGCAGCACCTTCCCGTCGAATTTCTGCGCCAGCGACTGCACCTGCTTGCGCGTGGCCGCGAAGCCGTCCTGCGCCGCGGGCGCGCGGCGCAACAGGCCGCGCAGGCCCGTCGGCTCGGCCAGCAGCGGCTTCAGGTCTCCCTCGGAGAAAATCACGATCGCATCGACCTTGTCGCCGCGCGCCAGCGTGAACAGGCGGTTGAGCCAGAAGCGCGTGGCCACCAGCCGGTCTTCGTATTCGCTGTTGCGCCCGGCCGCAGCGAGGTAGTGGTTGTTGTTGGCAGGGAGGTTCACGGTGGCGTACAGGACCGAGTCCACGGTCCAGTGGGCATTCTCGGCATAGCTGCGAAAACGCGGACTGGTCGACAAGCGCGTGAGCGGCAGCTTCTTCGCGCCGAGGGAAGTGGGCTCGCCGTGGAACAGTTCGCGCAGCCGGTTCAGGCGCTCGATGGCGTTGGTGCGGCCCGCCGAGTTGCGGCAATCGGTCCAGTCGCTGCCGGCCGGCAGCACGATGACGGGACGTTTCGCCTTCTCGATCAGGTCGCGCCGTTCCCCGTACAGCTTGTCGCCGCAGGGTTCGCCCGATGCCTTGATGCCGGTGACGACGACAAAGGCCAGCGATTTGTCGCCCGTTTGCGCCAGCGCTTTCTTGAGGCGCTCGTCGCCCGGTTTGCCGAAGCTGTGGCCGATGACGCCGAAGTGCTGCGCTTCATGCGTGTCGCGGCCACCATCGCGTCCGGCATCGCGCGCCGCATGCGACGGCGCCGACAGCAGCGCCGACAGCGCCGCCGCCAATAGAAGAGGGCGCAGGCGCGGCATCAGGCCGGGCCACGCATGGCAGCCAGTCGCTTCAATTCGTACAGCCGTTCCAGCGCCTCGCGCGGCGTGAGCGCATCCGGATCGAGCGCGTCGAACGCTTCCAGCAGGGCCGGCGAAACGGGCGGCGCGGCCTCCGCCGGCGTCTCTTCTTCCACCTCGACGCATGGCTGCGCAAACAGGTCGCGCTGCGGCGTCGTATCGAGCGCCTGCGATTCGAGGCGCGCCAGGTGCTTGCGCGCAGCCTTGATGACCGCCGGCGGCACGCCCGCCAGCTGCGCCACCTGCAAGCCGTAGCTTTGCGAGGCCGGCCCGTCCTGCACCGCGTGCAGGAACACGATCGTGTCCTTGTGCTCGACCGCCGACAGGTGCACGTTGGCCGCGCTCGGATGGCTCTCCGGCAGCTGGGTCAGTTCGAAATAATGGGTCGCGAACAGGGTGAAGCTGCGGCTGGTGTCGATCAGGTGGCGCGCGATCGCCCAGGCCAGCGCCAGGCCGTCGAAGGTCGAGGTGCCGCGTCCGACTTCATCCATCAGTACCAGCGAGTGTTCGGTAGCGCCGTTCAGGATGGCCGCCGATTCGGTCATCTCGACCATGAAGGTCGAGCGTCCGCCGGCCAGGTCGTCGTTGGCGCCGATGCGGGTGAAGATGCGGTCGATCGGGCCGATCGTCGCACTCGTCGCCGGCACATAGCTGCCGACATAGGCGAGCAGCACGATCAGCGCGGTCTGGCGCATGAAGGTCGATTTACCGCCCATGTTCGGACCGGTAATCAAGAGCAGGCGCCGCTCGTTGGACAGCTTGCAGTCGTTGGCGATGAAGCGCTCGATCTGGCGTTCCACGACCGGATGGCGGCCCTCGACGATGGTCAAACACGGTGCATCCACCAGTTGCGGCGCGCACCAGTTGTGGCGCAGCGCGTGGCTGGCGAGTGCGACCAGGGTGTCGATCTGGGCCAGGCCCTGTGCTACGCGCTGCAGGTCGCCGATGTGCGGCGCCAGGCAGGTCAGCAGTTCTTCGTACAGCGCCTTTTCGCGCACCAGCGCCTTGTCCTGCGCGGAGAGGGCCTTGTCCTCGAAGGCTTTCAGTTCCGGCGTGATGTAGCGCTCGCAGTTTTTGAGCGTCTGGCGGCGGCGGTAGTCGTCCGGCACTTTATCCGTCTGGCCGTTGGTGACCTCGATATAAAAGCCGTGCACCTTGTTGTACTCGACGCGCAGGTTGGCGATGCCCGTGCGGGCGCGCTCGCGCGTTTCGAGGTCGACCAGGAACTGGCCGGCGTTCTGCGACAGCGCGCGCAGTTCATCGAGCTCGCTGTCGAAACCGGTGGCGAACACACCGCCGTCGCGCACCATCGCGGCCGGCTCCTCGGCCACCGCGCGGGTGAGCAGGTCGAGGCAAGGGATCGGCGTATCGATGGCGTCGTGCAGTGCGCGCAGCAGGCAGGAATCGCCCGGGATAAAGCAGCGCGCGATTTGCCGGCGCAAGGCGGGCAGCTGTTTGAGGCCGTCGCGCAGGCTGGCGAGGTCGCGTGGGCGCACCGAGAGCAGCGCGATGCGCGTCGTGATGCGCTCGATGTCGGGCACCTCGTTCAGGGTGCTCGACAGCGCGGAAGTCGCATCGCCCTGGGCCAGCGCTTCGATCGCTTCATGGCGCGAGCGGGCGACGGCCTGGTCGCGCCGCGCATGGTGCAGCCAGTGGCGCAGCAGGCGCGAACCCATCGCGGTGCGGCAGCCGTCGAGCAGGGAGAACAGCGTCGGCGACTCCTGGCCGCGGATGGTTTCCGTCAGTTCCAGGTTGCGGCGCGTGGCGGCATCGAGGCCGATGAATTCGTTCTCGCTCTCGACGGCCAGGCTTTTCACGTGCTGCAGCCCGCGCCCCTGCGTCGATTGCGCATAGCGCAAGAGCGCGCCGGCCGCGCCGAAGGCGGCGCCCAGGCCATCGGCGCCAAAGCCGGTGAGGGTGGCGACGCCGAGCTGCTCGACCAGCGCCTTGTGGCCCTTGACCACGTCGAAATGCCAGTCCGGCACGCGCTGGGTGTGCGCGAACGGGTTCTCTTCGAACATGTCGCCGTCGTCGGCGCGCAGGATCTCGGCCGGCGCGATGCGTTCCAGTTCCTGCGCGAGGCGGGCGCTCACGGTGCGCTCGTCGCCGGCAAACTCCATCAGGCGCAGCGCGCCGCTGGCCAGCGACAGCCAGGCCAGGCCGACGGTCGTCGACTTGCGCTGGCTGAGTGTGCAGAGCGCCAGCAGCGAGCGCTCGGCCTTTTCGGGGAGCAGGTCGGAATCGGTCAGGGTGCCCGGTGTGACCACGCGCACCACCTTGCGCTCGACCGGGCCCTTGCTGGTGGCCGGGTCGCCGATCTGCTCGCAGATCGCGCAGGATTCGCCGAGTTTGACGAGTTTGCCGAGGTAGCCGTCGAGCGAGTGGAAGGGCACGCCGCACATCTTGATCGGGTTGCCGCCGGAAGAGCCGCGCGCGGTCAGCGTGATGCCGAGGATGCGCGCGGCCTTCTCGGCGTCTTCGTGGAACAGCTCGTAGAAGTCGCCCATGCGGTAGAACACCAGCATGGTCGGGTAATCGGCCTTGATGCCCAGGTACTGGGCCATCATCGGGGTGACTTTTTCCGACGTTGCGCGTGCGGCGGCGGCGTTGATTTCGGTGGGGACGGTGGTCATTTCTGTTGAATTCGGTAAGGCAGGGCGGGCAGCCCGGCCAGGACCGACATTTTACAACCATCGGCTGGGCAGCAGGCTGCCGAACTGCCAATGCCGAGATGCCACGGCCCCACGCCCCGCGCCATGCGCAGCGCTTCAGCTGCGCAGCAACTTCATGATCGTATCGAGCCGATACGGCTTGGTCGTGAACAGATAGCTGCGCTCGCGGTCCTGCAGCATGGAGGGAACCGTATAGCCCGAGGTCAGCAGAATTTTGACGCGCGGGTAGAACTCGGTGACGGCGTCCGCGAGCTGCAGTCCGTTCATGCCGGGCATCATGACATCGGAAAAGATGGCGTCGATGTCGCCGTCCCGGGCGAGGATTTGCAGCGCCTCCATGGCCGAGTTGGCGACCACGACGTCCAGTCCGCGGCTGCTGAGCAAGGCCTCCGCCAGGTCCGCCAGGTCGGCTTCATCGTCGACCACCAGGACCTTGCGTACCAGGCCGGCTTCGCCAGGGGGGGCGTCCTCGCCGAGCGCGTTCGCACCGGGCGGGCGGGGCGGAACATTGTTTGACGACAGCCAGCGGATATTCGACGTACCGACCACAACGGCTCCTCGGGAAAATGATGCTTCAACCATGTGCGCAGTATGAAGGAATTCACGCATGTGCCGCAAACGATTGCCTGTTTCGGTCCGCCGCCGATTGCCCGCGCCGGCGCGCCCGCATCCTTGCGCCCGCCTTGCAAGCCCAGTGATCATGTCCTGCGCCGTCCTGGGCAGGATGCTATCAATAGACTAACAATTATAAAACAGACTTGGCGACATTTATTTACAAATTGCACTCGTGCTTGGAGGCACGACAGGAAAATAAAGGGGACAGATGGCCTTGAATTTGGCGAAACAGGCGTAATCCCCTTCTGTATGACTTCCCACCGCAAAACCATTCTCGTGATCAATCCCCCGGCTGGCGACCCGGCCGGTATCCGCCGCCTGCTCGGCACCCTGGGCCATATCGCCGTCACCGCCGAAGGCGCGCGCGCCGCGTTGAAAGCGCTCGGGACTGTGCGCTTCGACGTCATCTTCACCAGCATCGGCCGCGCCGGGCGCGGCGGCGAGCGCAACTTCGTGCAGGAGCTACGCTCGGTCGCGCCCGGCAGCGCCGTCGTCGGCATCAATGAACACGGGCCGGATGCCGCCAATGAAGCGTGGATGGGCGAATGCGACGCCACCATCCAGGCGCCGCTGTCGCCGTCGCGCGTGCAGTGGACGCTCGATTTCGAATTGCGCTATTTCGGCAGCTGAACCCCGGCGCGGCGCCATATGTCCCATCCCGGCCACAGGCTTCATGGGGCGCGGACAAGACGGGCGGCCAGGCGGCCTCAAAATCTTGCTCTCGCACAAAGGCGATGAGGAAGTGCTATCGTTCCACTTGCAACACCCGTTGTTGCGAAAGTCTACGATATCGCCCAGGCACGCGCGGCGGGCTTTTCGGCGCATATCGGCAAACCGATGTCGATCGAACGGCTCAACCTCATCGTGCACGACCTGCTGCCGCGCAGGCCCGCACCCGCCGGCTGAGCCACGCTTTATGTCACCTGCATGTCGGGAAATTTTACAAACTTTCCGACCGGCAGGCTGCGCGCGCGAATAAGGGCTTGATATCGTTCGGCTTTCTCGTGCTGGCTTAAAACTTGCTTAATTGTACACATCACAATAAGGAGAGCACATGAGCCTAGCCGCCTACCGCCTTGCCGCAGCAATCCTGACCTCCCTGGCCTGCGCAGGCGCCTCGGCTGCCGTCGTCGCCACGAATACGACCTACGGCGACATCGACGGCGCCGAGGCAACGCGCGCCCTGAACGTCAGCTCGCGCGGCATCGTCACCGACCTGAACATTACGGTCGAATTCTCGAAATGCGACGACCCGCCGATCGGCCCGAACGGCACCCGCTGCCTGGGCATCGGCGATCCGTTCGAGCAGGAGTTCATGCTGACGCTGATCGGGCCGGATGGCACGCAGGTCAACCTCGTCGCTCCGTTCGAGACCTACGATGGCTCCGGACGCGGGGCAGGACGTGTCAGCGTGAGCTTCGACGACGAGGCGGCAAGCGCCGCCGGCCCACGCATCCAGGCCGGCAGCTTCCGTCCCGAGGAGGCCCTGTCCGCCTTCGACGGCATGGACACCTTCGGCAGCTGGACCTTGTACCTGCAGGATTTCTTCCCGGGCGACCCGCTCGAATTCTACTCGGCGCAGCTCGACATCAGCTACGATCCGGCACCGGTGCCGGAGCCGGCCACGCTGGCGATGCTGGGATTGGGACTGGGATTGATCGGGATGCGCAGGCCGCGCAAAGGCTGATGTTGCAGGGTGGGCGGCTGACGATCAGCGCGACACGATCAATTTGACGCCCAGCGCGACGAACACGGTCCCCGCCAGCCGGTCGAGCCATTTGCCGGCGCCCGGCTTGCGCTCCAGCCAGGCCCCGACGGCGCCCGAAAAATAACCCAGCAACCCGAACAGGATCGCCGCCTGCAGCGTGAAGGTCACGCCCAGCGCCAGCATCTGGCCCGGTACATTGCCGTTCGCCGCGATCACGAACTGCGGCAGCAGCGACAGGAAGAACAGCACCACCTTCGGGTTGATGGCGTTCGCCACGAGTCCCTTCATGAACAGGCTGTTCAGCGACTGCGGTGCGCCCGCCTTGCTGGCGGCCTGCCCGCCGGTGCTGCGCAGCGCCCCGATCCCCAGCCACACCAGGTACAGCCCGCCGCCGATGCGCAGCAGCGTGAACGAGGTGGGCGAGGCGGCGATGATCGCGCTCACGCCGATCACGGCGAGGAAGGTGTGGCTCAGGCAGCCGAGCGCGCAGCCCAGGCCGAAGACCATGCCTTGTTTGCGGCCTTTCGACATGCCCAGGCCGAGGACCATCAGGTTGTCGGGGCCGGGGGAGGCGGTGAGCAGGATGGCGGCGAGCAGGAAGCCGAAAAATTGTTCGGGTGCGAGCATAGGGTTTATGAGTAGACGTGAATGACCGTAGGGTGGACGGGTTTCCCGTCCACGCGGTGATAATTGGCCGCAAGATCATCCGGCGCGATATCGAAGCCGTCAACGATCAACGCGTGGACGGCGGAGCCGTCCACCCTACGCTTCGGCGACGCGTTTCGCAATATGCGCCAGCGCCTCATCGACCTGGTCGATCAGGATCAGGCACAAATCGCCCTCGGACACACGTGCGAGCGCGCGGTCGATGGCGACGAATTCGCCGTTGATCTCTTCCACATGGCTGGTGCGCGTGGCGCCGTTCAGGCCCTGGCGCAGCAGTGCCACGACTTCGCCGTCGGGACGCCCGCGCTGGCACTGGTCCTGGTACAGCAGCACTTCGTCGAAGGCCTTGCCGAGGATTTCGGTTTGCTGGGTGATGTCCTGGTCGCGGCGGTCTCCCGCCCCGCTGATCACCACATGGCGGCGCTTGGCCGGCATGTTCTCGACCGCCGACACCAGGGCCGCGATGGCGTCCGGGTTGTGGCCGTAGTCGGCGATCAGGGTCGCGCCCTTGTAATCGAAGACGTTGAAGCGGCCCGGCGCGTTGTCGCTTTCGCCGACAAAGGTTTTCAGGCCGAGGCGGATCTTGTCCCAGTCGAGATTCACGGCCCAGGCGGCGGCCACCGCGGCCATCACGTTCTCGACCTGGAAGCCGATGACGCCGCCGCGGGTGATCGGCACTTCCGCCAGCGCAATCCGGGTTTCGTTCTTGCCCTGGGCGCAAACGAGGAAGCCGTCTTCCACGAACACGACACGGCGGCCCTGGGCGCGATGCATCGCCATCAGTGGATGACTGCCGTCCTGGGCGAAGAAGGTGACGTCACCCTTGGTATTCTCGGCCATCGCCGCGACGACCGGGTCGGCCGCGTTCAGCACGGCCATGCCGCCTTCGCGCACGTTCTGGACGATCACGCGTTTCAGCACGGCCAGGTCTTCCAGCGTGGTGATGTAGTTCAGGCCCAGGTGGTCTCCCGCGCCGATGTTGGTGACGACCGCCACTTCGCAGCGATCGAAGGCCAGGCCTTCGCGCAGCAGGCCGCCGCGCGCGGTCTCGAACACGGCCGCGTCGACGTCGGGGTGAAGCAGCACGTTGCGCGCGCTGCGCGGGCCGCTGCAGTCGCCGCTGTCGATGCGGCGGCCTTCGATGTAGACGCCGTCGGTATTGGTCATGCCGGTGCGCAGGCCCGAGGCCGTGAGCAGGTGCGCGATCAGGCGCACCGTCGTCGTCTTACCATTCGTGCCGGTGACGGCGACGACCGGAATGCGGCCGTCGTCGCCATCCTTGAACAGGGTCTGGATGATCGCTTCGCCGACGTCGCGGCCCTTGCCGAAGGAAGGGGACAGGTGCATGCGCAGGCCCGGCGCGGCGTTGACTTCTACGATGCCGCCGCCTTGCTCTTCGATCGGCTTGAGGACCGAATCGCACACCAGGTCGACGCCGCAGATGTCGAGGCCCACCATGTGCGCGGCCGCGATGGCGCGCTCGGCGACTTCCGGATGGACGTCGTCGGTCACGTCGGTGGCCGTGCCGCCGGTCGACAGGTTGGCGTTGTTGCGCAGGACGACGCGCTGGCCCTGGGCCGGCACCGAATCGGCCTCCAGGCCCTGTTTCGCCAGGCTGCCGAGGGCGATGTCGTCGAAGCGGATTTTCGTCAGCGACGTCGAGTGACCGTTGCCGCGGCGCGGGTCGAGGTTCACATGGTCGACCAGCTGGCGCACCGTGTGCACGCCGTCGCCGACCACGATCGGCGGCTCGCGCCGTGCGGCCGCCACCAGCTTGTCGCCGATGACGAGCAGGCGGTAGTCGTGGCCCGGCAGGTAGCGCTCGACGAGGATGTCGTCGCGGAATTCGCTGGCCGAGTTGAAGCCGGCGGTGATCTGTTCCTTGGTCGTGATGTTGACCGTCACGCCCTTGCCCTGGTTGCCGTCCTTCGGCTTGATCACGACGGGCAGGCCGATCTCCTGGGCGGCGGCCCAGGCATCGTCCGGGTCGAGCACGACGCGGCCGAGCGGCACCGGGACGCCGGCGGCGTCGAGCAGGCGCTTGGTCAGTTCCTTGTCCTGGGCGATGGTCTCGGCGATGGCGCCGGTGGCGTCGATCTCGGCGGCCTGGATGCGGCGCTGCTTGCTGCCCCAGCCGAACATGACCAGGCTGCCTTCGGTCAGGCGGCGGAAGGGGATGTTGCGGTTGATGGCGGCCTGCACGATCGAACCGGTGGAAGGGCCGAGGCGCACGTCTTCGTCGAGGTCGCGCAGCTGGGTCAGCGCCGCTTCCAGGTCGAACGGCTGGTCGTCGCGGGCTGCGGCGATGAGTTGCTCGGCCAGGACGAAGGCCAGGCGGCCGACGTCTTCCTCGGAATACTCGACCACGACCTGGTAGATCCCGGTGTCGACGGTGGCCGTGGTGCGGCTGAAGGTGACGGGACAGCCGGCTTCGGCCTGCAGCGCGAGGGCGGCGATTTCCAGCACTTCGGCCATCGGCACCGGGTCCAGGACGTCTTCTTCGTGGCCGAAAGGCTGCAGCTGGCCGAGTTGCGGAAAGCGCGAACGCAGGCGCGACTCGAAGCCAGGCAGATTGGCGATCGATTCTTCCTCCGGGGTGCAGGCGACGATTGCCTCGACCGAGGTGTGGTGGCTCCAGAGGTTAGGGCCGCGCAAGGCCCGTACGCGAGATACTTCCATAAACCTTCATTCCTTTAATGTGGGTCGCGCCGGCCGCTTTTGCTTGTGTTGCAACTGAGCGGCGGGCTCCCTCGTTCCGGCGAACCGGTCCTGCTGATCAATAAGTCAATACGCCGTTTTTTTGGTCGCGTCGAAAGCGCGCAAGCCGCCGCAGATCAGGTCGTGCGGCAGGCCCAGCGCCCAGGCGGCGCCGGTTGCCGCCAGTACGCTGGCCGGATGCTTGACGGTGGCCGGCTGGATCTTGCGGAGGTCGAGCAAGGGGGTCTCGACCCCGCCATCGACCAGCATGATGTGGTTGTTGCGCGCAAAGACGATGCGCTCGCCGCTTGCGCGGTGCTGCACCATCACGGGGTTGTGTTCGTCCATCGCGTAGAAGATCACGCGTCCGTCCGAGAGTTCGGCCAGTTTGACCACTTCGGGATCGGCGGCGTTCAGCACGGCCGCGCCATCCGAGAGGATCACGTCGACCTGGCTGCGCACGACGTTGGCCAGCGCTTCCTCGTCGCCGATGTGGAATTCGGCCACGTCGTCCAGCTTGCCCATGTCGGTGACCACGCCCACCGCGCAGCGGTCGTAGGGCAGGCCGCCTGCCAGGATGCTGCGCGCGTTCGATTCGAACACGGCCGCTTCGACATTGCGGTTGATGAGCAGGCGCTCGCCGGCGGCAAAGCCGGTGCAGTCGCCCTTGTGCACCTGGCGGCCGTCGAGGTACAGGCCTTCGCCGTTGGCCACGCCGGCGTGCTTGCCGCCGGCGTGCAGCAGGCAGCCGAGCAGGCGCGCGATCAGGCTGGTGCCGAGCGTGCCGGTGACGCCGACGACCGGGATGCGGCCGTTCTCGCCGTCCGCGAACAGGTGCAGGGCGATGGCCTTGCCGACGTTGCGCGATTCGCCCGAGGCCGGCTTGATGTGGGCCAGCAGGCCCGGGCTGGAATTGACTTCGATGATGGCGCCGCGCTGTTCGTCGAGCGGGCGCGAGATGTCTTCGCACACCAGGTCGATGCCGGCGATGTCCAGGCCGACGACGCGCGCGGCCAGGGCCGCCATGTGCGCCACTTCCGGATGGATCAGGTCGGTGACATCGTCCGAGACGTTGCCGTTCGGCTGGATCAGCACTTTCTGGCCGGCCTGCGGCCTTGACTCGGGCGTCATGCCCTGGCGCTTCAGGTCGAGCAGGATTTCGCCGTCCTGCGGGTTGACGGTGCCCAGCGGATGTTCTTCGGTCTCGCCGCGGCGCGGGTCGGTATTGATCTGGCTGGCCACCAGTGCGCTGACTGTCGACTCACCGTCGCCGGTCACCCACAGCGCTTCGCCGCGCGCCACTGCTACGACCCGCTTGCCGACGACCAGCAGGCGGTGCTCGTTGCCGGGAATGAAGCGCTCGACCAGCACGGCGCTGCTGTCGCCCGCTTCCGAGGCGATCGCGTAGGCGGTGCGCACTTCGGACTCGCTCATCAGGTTCAGCGTCACGCCGCGGCCATGGTTGCCGTCGACGGGTTTGACGACGACCGGCAGGCCGATGTCCTGGGCTTCTTCCCAGGCCGCGTCCGCGCTGCGCACCAGCGCGCCTTCGGGCACCGGCACGCCGCACGAAGACAGCAGGGTCTTGGTCAGGTCCTTGTCGCTGGCGATCGATTCGCCGATGGCGCTGGTACGGTCGGTTTCGGCGGTCCAGATGCGGCGCTGGGCGGCGCCATGGCCGAGCTGCACCAGGTTGCCTTCGGTCAGGCGGATCGAGGGAATGCGGCGCTCGGTGGCGGCGTCGACGATGTTCGCGGTCGACGGGCCCAGGCAGTAGCGGTCGACCAGCTCGGTGAGGGCGGCAACGGTGCCGGCCAGGTCGAAGGCTTCATCGTTGACAGCGGCCATCAGCAGGCGGTGGCCCGCTTCCAGTGCGGCGCGGCCGACGACGGCGTCGCGCGTGCGGAAGGCCATCTTGTAGACGCCGGTTTCGCTGGTGGAGCGCGTCTTGCCGAAACCGGTCTTCATGCCGGCCATGTTCTGCAACTCGAGCACGATGTGTTCGAGGATGTGGCCGGCCCAGGTGCCGCTTTCCAGGCGCTCGATGAAGCCGCCGCGCTCGCCGACGCCGCAGCGGTGCTCGACCAGCGCAGGCAGCCAGGTCGTCAGGCGCTCGTTAAAGCCAGGCAGTTTGTTCGAAGGAAAGTCTTCCAGCTCACCAATGTCGATCCAGGCCTCGATGACGGGACGGTAGGTCCAGATATTCGGGCCGCGCAGGTGAGTCACTCGGAGAAACTTGATATCTTTCTTCTTTGTCATGTAATGATGTCTTGCCCACGGTGTCCGCTGGTGCACCATGATGGCGTTGCCTATGTTTGCCTGCCTGTGCGCTACCGCACCCAAACGCGGTTATGCAGCGCACATGTTGTATACTTGCCGGCCCGAAGCTTACAGTGCCATGCCAATTTATGCCAAATGGCATACTGGCGGCAACGCTCTCGGCCCGCAGCGGGATTTTTCCTCTGTTCCATGTAAACCGCTGAGCCAGTCACCGCGTTACCCCCACTATCCAGAACAAGCCTGTTACGGGCGGCACCACACTAATGACAACTCAACAACTCGCTGTCCCGACATCGCTGGCGCTGGGCGCCGGCTTCCTGCCTGACGGTTGGGACAATGACGTCCGGAAACAGCTTGCACCAGGGGAAAACGTTCTAACTGGCGTGGAGGTTGACCTCGACACGAAATTACGTTTCACGAAGGGCGTGCTGGTGGTCACGAACCGCCGCCTGCTGTCGCGCGCCCCCGGCGAAACGGCCTGGCGCGACTGGGCCTTCCGCCCCGGCCTGGCCCTGCGCCACCACGATCACGCCGGCGTCGGCCACCTGGAACTGGTCGATGCGAATGGCCTGCTGGCCGGCTGGCGCTTCACGCTCGGCCAGAACCTGCACGCGATCCGCGTCGCCGATGCCTTTGCCGACCAGGTCACCAGCGTCGAAACCGGCAAGCCGGTGCTGGCGCCCGAGCAGCACACCTGCCCAAGCTGCAAGGCGCCTTTGGCCCCCGACCAGGAAGAGTGCCCGATCTGCGCCAAGGTCGTGCACACGCCGCCCTCGACCTGGACGCTGTTCAGGCTGTGGCGCTTCGCCGTGCCGTATCGTGGCCAGCTGCTGCTGGGCTTCCTGCTGATGCTGGGCAGTACCGCGGCGCACATGATTCCGCCCTACCTGACGATGCCCTTGATGGACAATGTCCTGATTCCCTACCAGAACGGGCAGAAGATCGACACCAACCTGGTCTACCTGTACATGGGCGGCTTGCTGGCCTCGGCAGTGCTGGCCTGGGCGCTGGGCTGGGCCAAGACCTATGTGCTGGCGCTGGTGTCCGAACGGATGGGCGCGGACCTGCGCTCGACCACCTACGAACACCTGTTGAAACTGTCGCTCGAATTTTTCGGCGGCAAGCGCACGGGCGATTTGATGAGCCGGATCGGCAGCGGCTCGGACCGGATCTGCGTCTTCCTGTCCCTGCACCTGCTCGACTTCCTGTCCGACGTCCTCATGATCATCATGACCGGCGTGATCCTGTTCACGATGAATCCCTGGCTCGCCTTCATCACCCTGGTGCCGCTGCCCTTCATCGCCTGGATGATCCACGTCGTGCGCGACAAGTTGCGCACCGGTTTCGAGAAGATCGACCGCGTCTGGGGCGAAGTCACCAACGTGCTGGCCGATACGATTCCCGGCATCCGCGTCGTGAAAGCCTTTGCCCAGGAAAAGCGCGAAGCCGTGCGCTTCCGTGAGGCGAACAAACACAACCTGGCCGTCAACGACAAGTTGAACAAGGTCTGGTCGCTGTTCTCGCCGACGGTCTCCTTCCTCACCGAACTCGGTCTGCTGGTGATCTGGTGCTTCGGCATCTGGCAGGTCTCGCGCGGCGACATCACGGTCGGCACCCTGACGTCCTTCATCGCCTACAGCGGCCGTTTCTACGTGCGCCTCGATTCGATGAGCCGCATCGTCTCGGTCACGCAAAAGTCGGCCTCGGCCGCCAAGCGCATCTTCGACATCCTCGACCACGTCTCGAGCGTGCCGGACCCGGTCAACCCGGTCACGGTGCCGAAGGTGTCGGGCAATATCGAACTGCGCGAAGTCGGTTTCCGCTACGGTAACCGCGCCGTCAACCGCGGCATTTCGCTCAACATCAAGGCCGGCGAAATGGTGGGTCTCGTCGGCCACAGCGGCTCGGGCAAGAGCACGCTGGTCAACCTCATCTGCCGTTTCTACGACGTGGCCGAAGGCGCGATCCTGCTCGACGGCGTCGACATCCGCTCGTTTGCGGTGGCCGACTACCGCCGCAACATCGGCCTAGTGCTGCAGGAGCCTTTCCTGTTCTTCGGCACGATCGCCGAGAACATCGCCTACGGCAAGCCGGGCGCGACGCGCGAAGAGATCATCGCCGCCGCCCGCGCCGCCCACGCCCACGAATTCATCCTGCGTCTGCCGCAGGGTTACGATTCGATGGTCGGCGAACGCGGCCAGGGCCTGTCGGGCGGCGAGCGCCAGCGCATCTCGATCGCGCGCGCCCTGCTGATCGACCCGCCGATCCTGATCATGGACGAAGCGACGTCCTCGGTCGACTCGGAAACGGAGAAGGAAATCCAGAAGGCGCTCGACAACCTGGTGCAGGGCCGCACCACGATCGCCATTGCCCACCGCCTGTCCACGCTGCACCGCGCCGACCGCCTGGTGGTGCTGGACCGCGGCGTCGTGGTGGAAGAGGGCAGCCACGACGAACTGATGGCGCGCGAGGGCGCTTACCACCGCCTCTACGAAGCGCAGGCGCGCAACGTGGACCAGGATATGGATGACAAGGACGAGGACTGATATGACAACGCCATTCAACCTGCGCCGCGACAGCTTCGGCAAACTCGTGTTCACCGGCGAAGACGGCGTCGACGTCGTCGGCATCATTCCCGTGCGTGCCTTTCCGATCCAGGCGCCCACGCGCGGCATCTCGCTGGTGCGCGACGGCGGCAAGGAAGTCGCCTGGATCGACGACCTGGCCACTGCACCTCCTGCTATCCGCTCGTTGGTCGCTGAAGAACTCGAGGGCCGCGAATTCATTCCCGAGATCGAACACATCCGCGAGGTGTCGAGCTTCGCCACGCCCTGCACCTGGTATGTCAAAACGGACCGTGGCGAGACGGCCTTCGTGCTGAAGGTCGACGAGGACATCCGGCGCGTCGGCGAGACCTCGCTGCTGATTGCGGACAACCACGGGATCAACTTCCTGGTGCGCGACATGTTCAAGATCGACAAGCACAGCCGCAAGATCCTGGACCGGTTCCTGTAAGCGCCGGCCACCTCGGCCCGCACGGGCATACACGTAGGGTGGGCTCCGCCCACGCGGTGCACAGCAAGCAAGCCGATACGGTTGAATGATCGACTGACCTGGCACTGCACCGCGTGGGCGGAGCCCACCCTACGTACCGCAGCCGTGCACTATCGTCTCCAGATCGAACAGGACGAATCCTGGTTCGCGCTGCGCTTGAAGCCCCGGCCACGCTGGCATATGCTGAACCCAATCCATCGTCATCGGAGGCATTCATGTTACTGGGCGGCTGCTATTGCGGTGCAATCCGCTACGTCGTCGACGGCGATATCTTCCACGGCACGCTGTGCCACTGCCGCGACTGCCGCCGCATGTCCGGCGCCCCGGCGGTGGCCTGGTTCAGCGTGCGGGTGGAGAATATGCGTTTTTCGCAGGGCAATCCCGCCACCTTCCGCTCGAGCGAACACGTGCTGCGCGGCTTTTGCCCCACCTGCGGCACCACGCTTACGTACCAGGACGACCGCCATCCCGGCGAAATCGACATCGCCACCGCCAGCCTCGACGATCCGGAAGCCGCCCCGCCGCAAGACCATACGTTTGCCGCTGAACGGCTGAGCTGGATGCGCATCGACGACGGCTTGCCGGCGTATCCGCGCACGCGCTCGGAAGGCACGGCGCCGCGGGAGGAGGGGCGATGATCGAGCTCGACCATGTGATCGTTTCCGCACGCGACCGGGTCGCCTCGGCGCGCAAACTCGCGGGCCTGCTGGACGTGCCCTGGGACGAGACGGCGCTCGGCATCTTTTCCGCCGTCTATGTGAACGATGGGCTCACGCTCGACTTCATCACCACCGACGAGGCGTTTCCGGTCGAGCACTTCTGCTTTCGGGTCAGCGATGCCGAGTTCGACGCCATCCTTGGCCGGCTGGAGGAGGCCGGTATCGGCTGGCGCGGCGATGTGCGCGGCCGCAACGACGGCAAGGTCGGCACGGCGCACGGCGGTCGGAATATCTATTGGGATGAGCCGGACAATCATCGCTGGGAGATCCTGACGAAGAGCTACGCGCGCCGGCCGGGGTGAGTTCAGCTCCCCGCGCACGATTGACGCTTTTTCATCCCCGCGCACGCCGTTTTTGACCCGCAGTTAAAATGGGTTTCATCGAAAACGCAGGGGGAATCACATGCAACGAACAGCTTTGGTAGTGGGTATCACCGGCATCGGCGGTAACCACGTCGCGCGCGAATTGCTGGCCAAGGGGTGGAATGTCGTCGGCCTGTCGCGCCGCGCACCGAAGGATTTGCCGGGCGTGCGCCACGTGGCTGCCGACCTGATGGAGCCGGCAGCATTGCAAACCGCGCTGGCCGACATCGCACCGACCCACGTCTTCATCACCACCTGGATGCGCCAGGACACCGAGCAGGAAAACATCCGCGTCAATGCCGCGCTGGTGCGCAACCTGCTCGACGTCCTGTCGCCGAAAAAGAGCGTGCGCCATGTCGCCCTGGTCACGGGCCTGAAGCACTACCTCGGACCGTTCGAAGCCTATGCCAGCTCGGGCACGCTGCCCGATACGCCGCTGCGCGAAAGCCAGCCGCGCCTGCCGCTCGACAATTTTTACTATGCGCAGGAAGACGAAGTCTATGCCGCCGCCGAGCGCGACCGTTTTACCTGGAGCGTGCACCGTCCGCACACGATCATCGGCCAGGCCGTCGGCAATGCGATGAACCTGGGCACGACGCTGGCCGTCTACGCCACCATCTGCAAGGAAACCGGGCGTCCCTTCCAGTTCCCCGGATCGGAAGCGCAGTGGAAGGGCCTGTCGGACGTGACCGACGCCCGCATGCTGGCCAAACAGCTGGTCTGGGCCGCCGATACCGACGCGGCGAAAAACGAAGCGTTTAATATCGTCAATGGCGACGTGTTCCGCTGGAGCTGGCTGTGGCCGAAGCTGGCCGGCTGGTTCGGCGTCGAGGCCGCCGGCTACAGCGGCAAGATCCAGCCGCTCGAGGCGGCCATGGCGCAGGACGCGTCCGTCTGGCGCGAGATCGCCACGCGCCACGGCCTGGTCGAACCGGACCTCGATCGCCTGGCATCGGCCTGGCATACCGACCTCGACCTCGGGCGTCCGCTCGAAGTCATGACGGACATGGCCAACAGCCGCCGCCTGGGCTTCGCCGCTTACCAGGCCACCGACGGCTCGTTCTTCGACCTGTTCGAACGCCTGCGCGCCGAGCGCCTGATTCCCTGACCCTCCGTCACGGGTGAGCGCCATGGAAGCCCGATCCAAGCTGCACCATGTCGTGCTCGTCACGATCGGTTCGGCAGGCGACCTGTTTCCATTCATGCGCATCGGGCTGGCGCTGCAAAGTGCCGGCCACCGCATCAGCTTTCTCGGCCCGGTCCAGCACGAACCCTTCGTGCGCGCCGCCGGACTGCCCTTCCACGGTTTGCCGGCCGACCCGGGCGTGCTCGATCACCCGGACCTGTGGCACCCGACCCGCGGCTTTGGTGTCGTCTGGGAAGCGACGCGCCCGGCGATGGCTGCGGTGCCCGCCTTCCTGGCCGCGCTGCCGCGCGATGAGAATTGCACCATGCTGGTGCATCCCCTGGCCTTGCCGGAAGCGGACCTGTGCCGCGCGGCGCGTCCCGGCCTGCGCATCGCCGCCGCGTTTCTGGCGCCATCGAATTTGCCGACCGTGCACGATCCCCTGATGCTGGGACCCTGGCGCGTACCGCGCTGGGTGCCGCACCCGGTGCGGCGGCGCCTGTGGCGTGCGGCGGCCCGGCGCTTCATCGATCCGATCGCGCTCCCAGGCGTGAACGCGGCGCGCGTCGACGCCGGCCTCGTGCCGATGCCCTCGCTGGTCGACGCCATCGTGGCGGTCGCCGACCTCTCGATTGCCCTGTTCCCGCACTGGTTCGCGCCCACGCAGCCGGACTGGCCGCGCCCGCTTGCGCGCTGTGGATTTCCCTTGTTCGATCCGGACCCGGACGCTGCCTTGTCAAGCGAACTCGTCCATTTCCTGGGGCAGGGCGGTCGCCCGCTGGTGTTCACGCCCGGCACCGGCAACCGCCAGGCGCGCGCGTATTTTGAACACGCCATCGCGGCGGCGCGCCTGCTGGGCGAGCGCGCGGTCTTGCTGACGCCCCACCGCGACCAGCTGCCGCCCGCGCTGCCGCGCCACGTGCTGTGGCAGGAATACGTGCCGCTACGCGCCTTGTTGCCGCGGGTGGCGGTGCTGGTCCACCACGGCGGCATCGGCACCACGGCCGAAGCGCTGCATGCCGGCACGCCCCAGCTGGTGGTGCCGCTCGCGCACGACCAGTTCGACAACGGGGCGCGGGTCGAGGCGCTGGGTGTCGGGCTGTCGCTGCCGGCCACGCGGCTGAACACGCGGCGGCTGGTGGCGGGGCTGGAAGCGCTGTTTGACGACGATGGCTTGCGCGGGCGGTGCCGGGCGGTGGCGGCCAATTTTGCCGGCGATGCCGGGGTGGAGGAGGTGGTTGGGGCGCTGGAGGCACTGGGGCGCTCGACATATCGATGATCGTAGGGTGGGCTCCGCCCACGCGGTACGGCAGATGCATGCCTGTAACGCTTGCCTGGAGTGTGGCCGCGGCTGTTCTGTGGCTGGTTGAACGCGTGGGCGGCGTTCAGGCCGCGAAGTCGCATCCGGTCGGGTGGAGCCGCCCACCCTACGTCCCTTCGCTTTACGCTACCGGTTGGATGACGGCGCGGTTGCTGGCCACAGGGAGGCGTGCGTACCGCGTGCGCGCGGGGCGCCCACCCTACGAACCTGTTACGCCAGCGATGTCGCTTGGGGTAGCAATGAATCAGCCCGGGCCGCGCGATCAGGGCTTGCGCAGCCAGTGACCACGGCGCCGCACGGACGCCAGCAAGGTCATGCCTGCAAGGCTCCACGCCACCAGCGTCACCACCGATCCTTCGATGCCGTAGCCGCCGCCGCTCAGCCACTCCGGTCCGCTGGCCGCCACCTGCAGCCAGCCGCGCGAGGTGTGGCCGGACACCGGTACCGAAAGGACGGCGTCGAACAGGTAGTTCCAGGCAAAGTGCAGGCCGGCCGCCAGCCACAGGCGCCGCGTGAGGAGCCAGGCGCCTGCCAGGGCCAGGCCGGCGGCGGCCGTCGCCACCAGCGCCAGCGCGCTGACCTGCTCGTTCGGCAGGTGGGCGAGGACGAACAGGAGCGTGGAGCCGATCAGCGCGGTCCAGGTGCCCCAGGACTTTTCCAGCAGCCGGAACACGACCGCGCGAAACAGGATCTCCTCGAACAAGGCCACCATGACCTGCTCGGGCACGGGCTTGAGCATGACGCCTGGCGCCGCGCTGCCCGTGATCGCGCTGCTCGTGATCGAGTATGCGCCCGCAGCCAGCAACACCAGGGTGCAGGCCAGCACCAGCAGGCTTCCCAGCCCCAGCCCGCTGCCCAGTTCGCGCCCTGCGCCCGCCAGCGACAATTCGGTCACCGCGCGTCCTTCGATCTTGCCCACATACCAGCAGTAACCGGCGACCACACCGCCTGCTGCGAGCAGCAGCGGCCAGTCGGCGGGCCAGGGCTTGGGCACGACATTCGAGAGCCAGAGTGCCAGCGCAAACGGCAACAGCACCGCCAGCAGGGCCAGCACGGCGCGCACGGAAGGACGCGCAAGCAGCCGGTCGCGCCGGCGCGGGGAGGGAGCGGTAATCGATGCGGTGTTCATGATGTTTCCTTGTCGTCGGGGGAAAGCTGGGCCCGCGCGGCGCGGATGCGTGCGCCGAAGGGACGTTGTTCGAGTGCCGCGATTGCCTCGGCCAGGATCGCGGACAGCGGGTAAGCCAGGTCCGCATCCAGGCTGGCCGCTGCCGCACTGGTCGCGCTCCAGCAGCGCTGCAGGCGCGGCAGCAGCGCCTGGCCGCGCCCGGACAGCGCGACCTGCTTCTGGCGCGCGTCCTGCGGCGACGCCGTCACGCGCACGAGGTCGTGTTTCAGCATCAGCGCCACCGTCTGGGTCGCGGCCGGCTGCGTGATGCCGGCGGCCTCGGCGACCCGGCCGACCGTGCAGGGGGCGCCGCCGGCCAGTGCCCGCATCACGGGCGTGTAGCGCGGACGGTAATCGATGCCTTCTTCTTCGTAGGCGGCTGCGACGGCGCCGTCGAGCAATTCGATCAGGTGGCGCAGCTGGGTTCCGAGTCCTCTTTTCATGTTCAAATACTAGCGCAAATTACATAAGTGCTTATATATTTATTTTCAGAACGACGAAGTGTGCTCGGGATTGGTGTGTCAACGCACCGTCACCGTCCCCTGAGCACGTTTTAATAGGGGCATCGACAGGAACGGAAGGAAGCGATGCGACGCAGACCGGAAGCAAACGAGACCGCAGGCAAAGGTGGAAACGCGGCGGGTGGACAAGGCCGCCCCGGCTATGTGCGCGTACGCGGCGCGCGCGAGCACAACCTGAAAAACGTCAGCCTCGACATCCCGCGCGATGCGCTCGTCGTCTTCACCGGCGTGTCCGGCTCCGGTAAATCCTCGCTCGCCTTCGGCACCCTGTACGCGGAAGCGCAGCGGCGCTACCTGGAATCGGTCTCGCCCTACGCGCGCCGCCTGTTCCACCAGATGCCGGTGCCGGAAGTCGACGAGATCGACGGCCTGCCGCCGGCGGTCGCGCTGCAGCAGCAACGCGGCTCGCCCACCACGCGCTCCTCGGTCGGCAGCGTCAGCACCTTGTCGAACTCGCTGCGCATGCTGTATTCGCGCGCCGGCGACTATCCGCCCGGCCAGGAACTGCTGTACGCCGAATCGTTTTCGCCGAATACGCCGGAAGGCGCCTGCCCGCAGTGTTCGGGCCTGGGCCGCGTGTATGAGGTGACCGAACAGTCGCTGGTGCCGGACGACTCGCTCACCATCCGCGAACGCGCGGTGGCCGCCTGGCCGCCGGCCTGGCACGGGCAGAACCTGCGCGACATCCTGGTTACGATGGGCTATGACGTCGACACGCCCTGGCGCGACTTGCCGAAGAAGGACCGCGACTGGATCTTGTATACCGACGAAACGCCGACCGTGCCCGTCTACGCCGGCCTCACCCCCGCGGAAACCAAAGCCGCCCTGAAGCGCAAGGACACGCCGAGCTACCAGGGCACGTTTACGGGCGCGCGCCGCTATGTGCTGCAGACCTTCGCGACCACCGAAAGCGCCTCGATGAAAAAGCGCGTGGCGCGCTACATGGTGAGTACCGAGTGTCCGCTCTGCCGCGGCAAGCGCCTGCGCCAGGAAGCCTTGTCCGTCACCTTTGGCGGCGTCGATATCGCCGACATCTCGCGCATGCCGCTGGCGCGCCTGCACGCCATGCTCGAACCTTATGCCAGCGGCAAGGCGGCGGACGACCAGGCCCGCGCGAAACTGCATCCCGAGCAGCTGATCGTCACCCAGCGCATCGCCGAAGACCTGGTCGCGCGCCTGGACGTGCTGCTGGCCCTCGGCCTCGGTTATCTCGCGCTCGAGCGGAGCACGCCGACGCTGTCTCCCGGCGAACTCCAGCGCCTGCGCCTCGCCACGCAAGTGCGCTCGAACCTGTTCGGCGTCGTCTACGTGCTGGACGAACCCTCGGCCGGCCTGCATCCGGCCGATACCGAAGCCCTGCTCACCGCGCTCGACCAATTGAAAGCCTCGGGCAATTCGCTGTTCGTGGTCGAGCATGCGCTGGACGTGATCCGCTGCGCCGACTGGATCGTCGACGTCGGCCCGGCCGCGGGAGAGCAGGGCGGCGAGGTGCTCTACAGCGGCGAGCCCGAAGGACTGAAGAAAATCGACGCCTCGCAAACGCGGCGCTACCTGTTCGACGAGGCACCGATAGAGCAGCGCGAACGGCGCGAGCCTAGCGGCTGGCTGCGCCTCGAAGGCGTCACCCGCAACAACCTGAACAAGCTGAAAGTCGCATTCCCGCTCGGCGTGCTGACCGCCGTCTGCGGCGTGTCGGGTTCCGGCAAATCGAGCCTGGTCAGCCAGGTGCTGGTCGACCTGGTCGCGCGCGAGCTGGGGCAGGGCGCGCCGGCGGCGGAAGTCGAGGAAGCCGACGACCTGGAACAGGAAGCGGCCATGCCGCTCGAAGGGCGTATCGTCGGCGGCATGGAATCGGTCAAGCGCATGGTACGGGTCGACCAGAAGCCGATCGGACGCACGCCGCGCTCGAACCTCGCCACCTATACCGGCCTGTTCGACCAGGTGCGCAAACTCTTCGCCGCAACCAAACTCGCGAAAGCGCGCCGCTACGACGCCGGCCGCTTTTCCTTCAACGTCGCCAAGGGCCGCTGCGAAAACTGCGCCGGCGAAGGCTCGGTGATGGTCGAGCTGCTCTTCCTGCCGAGCGTGTACGCGCCGTGCCCGGTCTGCGCCGGCGCGCGCTACAACGCACAGACACTCGAAGTGACCTATCAAGATAAAAACATCGCCGAGGTGCTGGGCATGACGGTCGATGCGGCCGCGGCGTTTTTCGCGGGCGAGGCACTGGTCGAGCGCTCGCTGCAAGTCTTGCGCGAAGTGGGTCTCGGCTACCTGCGCCTAGGCCAGCCGGCCACCGAACTGTCGGGCGGCGAGGCGCAGCGCATCAAGCTGGCGACCGAACTCCAGCGCACCGGCCGCGGCAACACGTTATATATCCTGGACGAGCCGACCACCGGCCTGCATCCGTCCGACGTCGACCGCCTGATCGTCCAGCTCGAGCGGCTGGTCGAGGCCGGCAACACGGTGGTCGTGGTCGAGCACACGATGCGCGTCGTCGCCGCCTGCGACTGGGTGATCGACATCGGTCCCGGCGCCGGCGACGAGGGCGGCACCGTCGTCGCAGCCGGCCCGCCGGAAACGGTGGCGCGCGCCGCGAAGAGCCGTACCGCGCCGTATTTACGACCCTGCCTCGCACCCTAAACACCGGCAGGAGGCCCTACGGATGGCATGCGCCGGAAGGGTGGGCAGCGCACGCTTGAACCGCCGAAATCTTGACGTTTGCGTTACACTTAAGAACTTTTTTCTTAAGATATTCGCAAGACATGACCGGCACCTCACTCGATAACACCCAGTTCCGCCGCATTCTTACGCGTAACGTCGCCCTCCCGCTCGGCCTCTCGGTGCTGAGCGCGGCCGTCTTCGTGGCGATCGTCGCCTACCTGGTCAGCGTGCTGAACTGGGTGGAACACTCGCAGGAAGTCATCGGCAAGGGCAACGAGGTCAGCCGGCTGGTCGCCGATATGGAAGCCGGCATGCGCGGCTACGTGATCTCCGGCGACGAGAGCTTCCTCGCGCCCTATACGGTGGCCAAGCCGAAGATCGACGTCGAGCTGGACGGCTTGCTGCGGCTGGTGAACGATAGCCAGGCCCAGGCCGACCGCCTGCACCGCGTGCGCGGCGCCTATGCCGAGTGGCTCAAGTTTACGAACGAGGTCATCGAGCGCCGCCGCGACAACGAGAACGTGGTGCAGTCGATCATGAGCGGGCGCGGCAAGAGCCTGACCGACGATATGCGCGCCCAGTTCGCGGCCTTCATCAACAGCGAAAACGTGTTGCTGGTCGAACGCGGCGCGGACGCGCGCTCCGTGATCGCCTGGTCCGTCGGCTCCTTCCTGTTATTCACCCTCGTCGTCGGCGGTTTGCTGGCCGCCTTCGGCCGGCGCGAACTGGTGCGCCTGTCGACCAGCTACGGCGAGATCCTCAAGTACGAAAACGAACACAATGCCGAATTGCGCCACCTGAGCTGGCTGCGCAGCGGCCAGACCGAGCTGGCGGCGAAAAGCATCGGCCTCAATTCGCTGGAGGCCCTGGCCGAGGCCGTGCTCGACCACGTGGTGCGCTATCTCGGCGGCTCCGTGGCGGCGATGTATTTCCGTAACGAAGAGGGCGTGCTGCGCCGCATCGGGGCTTACGGCTTTTCGAACGAGGAAGAACGCGCGAAGATCATCGAACCGGGCGCCTCGCTGGCGAGCCAGGCCGCCAACGAAAACCGCCTGGTGCGCGTCAAAGAGCTGCCGGAGGATTACGTCAAGGTGGTATCAAGCTTGGGAGAGACGGCGCCGCGCGAAATCGTGATCGCGCCGTTCAACAACTTCGGCAAGGTCAAGGGCGTGATGGAGATCGGCTTCCTGCACCCCGTCCGCGAGCGCGACATCGAATTCCTGAAGCTGGTCGGCGACGCCGTCGGCGCTTCGGTCGGCGCGGTGGTCTACCGCCAGCGCCTGCAGGACGCGCTGTCGGAAAGCCAGGCCCTGAACGAAGAACTGCAAGTCCAGCAGGAAGAACTGCGCACGGCGAACGAGGAACTCGAAGAGCAGTCGCGCGCGCTGGAAGAATCGCAGACCAGCCTGGAAAACCAGCAGGCCGAACTCGAGCAGACCAACGACCAGCTGGCGGAGCAGGCCCTGAACCTGGACATGAAGAACGCGGCCCTGACGGAAGCCCAGGAACAGCTGCGCGCCCGCGCGCTGGACCTGGAACGGGCCAGCCGCTACAAGTCCGAATTCCTGGCGAACATGTCGCACGAGCTGAGAACGCCATTGAACAGTTCGCTGATTTTAGCGAAGCTGCTGGCAGACAATGTGCCGGGCAACTTGAACGACGAGCAGGTGCGCTTCGCCCAGACGATTTATTCGGCCGGCAACGACCTGCTGCACCTGATCAACGACATCCTCGACATCTCGAAAGTCGAGGCCGGTAAACTGGAACTGCTGCCGGAAGACCTGCCGATCCGCCGCACCGTCGAGGGCCTGGGGCGCACCTTCGAGCCGCTTGCCAAGCAGAAACAACTGCGCTTCTCCGTCACGGTCGAGCCGAACGTGCCGCCGAGCCTGCATACCGACCGCCAGCGCCTCGAACAGGTCTTGAAAAACCTGCTGTCGAATGCCGTGAAATTTACCGAGCAGGGCGAGGTCAGCCTGACGGTGAGCGCCACCGACGAGGGCTGGGTCCAGTTCACGGTCGTCGACTCGGGCATCGGCATCGCCGCCGACCAGCACGAACGCATCTTCGAGGCCTTCCACCAGGCCGACGGCACGGCGAACCGCCGCTTCGGCGGCACCGGCCTCGGCCTGTCGATCTCGCGCGATTTGACGAGCCTGCTGGGCGGCACCCTGGTCGTCGCCAGCACCCCGGGCCAGGGCAGTACGTTTACGCTGAGCATGCCACGCAACGGCATGGTGTCGGCCGCGCCACCGGCCCCGCGCGCCGCGGCCCCGGCCCAGCGGCCGGCACGTCCGGCCCCGGCGCCGGTGCCCGTGGAACAGGTCGAGGACATCCCGGCCCGCTCCTCCTTCCCGGACGACCGCGCATTGACCGTGCCAGGCGCGCGCACCGTGCTCGTGATCGAGGATGAACCCGACTTCGCGCGCATCCTGTTCGACCTGGCGCACGACCTCGAATACCGGTGTCTCGTGGCGCTCACCGCCGGCGAAGGCCTGGAACTGGCCGCCAGCGAAAGCCCGGACGCGATCCTGCTCGACATCCGCCTGCCGGACAGTTCCGGCCTGTCGGTGCTGCAGCAACTGAAGGACAACCCGGCCACGCGCCATATCCCGGTGCACGTCGTGTCCTCGATGGACAATGCCGGCGAAGCCCTGCACCTGGGCGCGATCGGCTATGCATTGAAGCCGACCAGCCGCGAGCAGCTGGAAGACGTGTTCCGCAAACTCCAGGAGAAGAGCTCGCAGCAGATCAAGCGCGTGCTGCTGGTCGAGGACGACGAACGCCAGCGCGACAGCGTGGTGCAGCTGATCGCCGACGCGGACGTGCAGATCGATGCCGTCGGTTCAGGCGAGGAAGCCCTGGCCCTCTTGCGCTCGGAGATTTTCGATTGCATGATTATTGACCTCAAGCTGCCGGACATGCAGGGCAAGGAATTGCTCGAGCACATGTCGCATGAGGAGCTGGTGTCCTTCCCGCCGGTCATCGTCTACACCGGCCGCAACCTGACGCGCGACGAGGAAGCCGAACTGATGAAGTATTCGCGCTCCATCATCATCAAGGGCGCGCGTTCCCCGGAGCGCCTGCTCGACGAGGTGACGCTGTTCCTGCATAAAGTGGAATCGCAACTCTCGACCGAGCGCCAGCACATGCTGAAAACCGTGCGCGGCCGCGACCGCGTGTTCGAAGGGCGCACCATCCTGCTGGTGGACGACGACGTGCGCAATGTCTTCGCGCTGACGGCGGCGCTCGAGCAGCGCGGCGCGAACGTGGAAGTGGGACGCAACGGCTTCGAAGCGATTGCGAAGCTCGACGACATACCAGGCGTCGACCTGGTGCTGATGGACGTGATGATGCCGGGCATGGACGGTCTGGAAGCGACGCGCCGCATCCGCGCCGATGGCCGCTTCAACCGCCTGCCGATCATCGCCGTCACCGCGAAAGCGATGAAGGACGACCAGGAGCAATGCCTGGCCGCCGGCGCCAACGATTACCTGGCCAAGCCGATCGACCTGGCACGCCTGTACTCGCTGCTGCGGGTCTGGATGCCGACGATGGAGCGTGTGTGAAGCATCACGTCAATTCGCCGATGAAGCATCCCCTGGACGACATCGACATCGAACTGCGGATGCTGGTCGAGGCGGTCTACCTCAAGTACAACTACGACTTCCGCGACTACACTGGCGCCTCGCAAAAACGCCGGGTGATCGTCGCCATGCGCGAGATGGACTGTGCGACCGTGTCCGAGCTGCAGGCGAAAGTCATGCACCAGCCGGAAGCGTTTGCCCGGCTGCTGCAATTTCTCACCATCCCGGTCACCGAAATGTTCCGCGACCCCGAGTACCATGCGGCCATCCGCAGCCAGGTGGTGCCGCACCTGTCGACCTATCCGTCGCTGAAACTCTGGGTGGCCGGCTGCAGCACCGGCGAGGAAGTCTATTCGCTGGCGATCCTGCTGCACGAAGAAGGCCTGCTCGAACGCAGCCTGATCTACGCGACCGACATCACTCCGGAATCGCTGGAAGCGGCCCGGCGCGGCGTTTTTTCTTTGGATAGGATGCGCCTGTACACCGAGAACTATCAAAAAGCCGGCGGCAAGCGCGCGTTTTCCGATTACTACACGGCGGCCTATGGCGGGGCGCTGTTCGACCGTTTCCTGATGGAGAACGTGACCTTTGCCGACCATAGCCTGGCGACCGACAGCGTGTTTTCGGAAACGCATTTCGTCAGTTGCCGCAACGTCATGATCTACTTTAACCGGCGCCTGCAGAACCGCGTGCTGGGCCTGTTCCACGAGTCGCTCTGCCATCGCGGCTTCCTGGCGCTGGGCAGCAAGGAAAGCATCGACTTTTCGACTTACGCCAACCGTTTCGAGCCGATCGCCCGGCGCGAACGCATCTTCCGCAAGGCGGCGGAATGAGTGCTGCTGCTGAATCCGTGACGCAGTCGGTCGCTCATTCGGTCGATGCGGCGCTGGCCGGCCGCAAGATCGAGGCCGTCGTCATCGGTGCCTCGGCCGGCGGCGTGGATGCGCTGGTCGACCTGCTGCCCGCCTTGCCGGCCGGCTTCGGGCCGGCGACGGTTTGCATCCTGCACGTGCCCGCCGACCGCGAAAGCCGCCTGCCCGAATTGTTCGCGGCGCGCCTGGCGCTGCCGGTGCGCGAAGCCGTCGACAAGGCGCCGGTGGAACCCGGCACCGTGTACTTCGCCGGCGCCGGCTATCATCTGTCGATCGAACAGGATCGCGTTTTTTCCCTCAGCTGCGAGCCGCCGGTGCACTATGCGCGTCCGGCCATCGACCTGCTGATGGAGTCGGCCGCCGACGCCTATGGCGCTTCGCTGGCCGGCATTTTACTTACCGGCGCCAATGTCGACGGCGCCGAAGGCATGCAAAGGATCAGGCAGCGCGGCGGCCTGACCATCGTCCAGGACCCGGCAGGCGCGCAGGCCAGCGCCATGCCGGAAGGCGCCATCCGGCTGTGCGCCCCGCACCTGGTTTTGCCGCTGGCCGCCATCCGCGCGTTGCTGCCACAGCTGGAGACAACAATATGAGCGTCCAAGAACCTAGCAAATTACTCATCGTCGACGACTTGCCCGACAACCTGCGCGCCCTCGACGCCCTGATCCGCGACGAGCAACGCCTCGTCTTCCATGCGCATTCCGGTGAGGAGGCGCTGGCGCTGCTGCTCGAACACGAGTTCGCGCTGGCCATCCTCGACGTGCAGATGCCGGGCATGGACGGTTTCGAACTCGCCGAACTCATGCGCGGTACCGAGCGCACGCGCAACATCCCGATCGTCTTCGTCTCGGCCGCCGGACGCGAGCTGAACTATGCCTTCAAGGGCTACGAGACCGGCGCCGTCGATTTTCTCTACAAGCCGCTCGATCCGGACGCGGTGCGCGGAAAAGTGAACGTCTTCGTCGCACTCGACCAGCAGCGGCGCGAGACGCGGCGCCAGATGGAAGCGCTGGAAAAGAGCCGGCGCGAGCAGGAAATCCTGCTCCAGGAGTTGAATGCCACGCAGGCCGAACTGCAGCGGTCCCTTCGCATGCGCGACGATTTCATGTCGCTGGTCGCGCACGAACTGCGCACGCCGCTGAACACGCTCTTTTTAGAGACGCAGATGCGCACGCTGCACCTCAAGCGCGGCAATTTGCAGGCCTTTGCCGGTGAGCAGATGGGCGCGATGATCAAGCGCGACGAGCGCCAGATCAAGGCCATGATCCGCCTGATCGACGACATGCTGGACGTCACGCGCATGAGGAACGGCACCCTGTCGGTGCGCCCGGCCCAGGTCGAACTGATGGGCATGCTGGAACGCGTGGTGAGCGACCTGTCGCTGCAGGCCGCCGCCAGCGGCTGCTCGATCACGCTCGCGCCCCATTCGCCGGTCACCGGCTGCTGGGACGAGTTCCGCATCGAGCAGGTCGTGGTCAACCTGCTCACGAATGCGCTTCGCTACGGCGGGGGCTGCGATGTCGAGGTGCGCGTCGTGGTCGAAGGCAAGTGCGCCCGTATCGACGTCATCGACAAGGGCAAGGGAATCGCGCCGGAAGATGTCGAACGCATCTTCCAGCCTTTCGAGCGTGGGGCGCGCAATGGCGAGCCGAAAGGCCTGGGACTCGGCCTGTATATCTCGCGCCAGCTGGCGGTGGCCCATGGCGGCGAGCTCAGCGTCACCAGCACGCCGGGGCAAGGCTCGACCTTCAGCCTGGCGTTGCCGTGCGACGTCATCATGGCGCCCGCCGCCGTCTCTGCTTAATCTTTCAACAGAACCCGCAAACGGCAAAGGCTGGGGTCAGGTCTGACATTCGGTGGTTGTCAAGCTAGTTGTCGCGTGAGCAGCCGTTAAGCTGCTCTTCTAAAAGCCGGCATATTGGTCGCCGGCGCTGTGGTTTCGCTGATCGCGTGGTCGGGGTTGAGATGCACTTCCCTGATCGGCGACCAGTTGCGTATGGCCCCGGTCCAACGCAGCGGATTGGCCTCACGTGCAGCGTTGTAGACGGCTGTGCGGGCTGCCAGCAACACGTGGTGGAGGCCCGCGTGACGTTGGGTCGGCGTCACGAAGTTGATGGTGCTGTGACGGTGCTCGTTGTTATACCAGCGCACGAATCTGGCCACCCAGTTGCGTGCGTGTGCGAGGTCCGTAAATGCTTTACCGGGATAGTCGGGACGGTACTTCAAGGTCTTGAATAACGACTCCGAATACGGGTTGTCATTGCTGACGGCCGGCCGGCTGAACGAAGGCATCACGCCCAGTGCCTGCAAGGTCGCCAGCATAGTCGCGCCCTTCATCGGGCTGCCATTGTCGGAATGTAGAATCACCTGGTTGGGCTGGATTTTTTCACGTGCACAGATGTCGCGCATGACCTCGGCCGCAAGGTTGCTATGCTCGTCCCGATAAACCTGCCAGCCAACGACCTTTCGGCTGTAGATATCGATGAACATGTACAGGTAAAAATAGATTCCCTTTACCCCGCTCGGCAAATAGGTAATGTCCCAACTGTAGAGCTGGTTAGGCGCCGTAGCACAGATGGCGCGCGGTTTGCTGCGCTCTTGAACCGGCCGCGCCGCCTGCCGATGCTTGACCAGGCCAGCGCTTCGCAACACCCGATAGAACGTCGATTCGGAGGCCAGGTAAGTGCCCTGGTCGGCCAGGCGCGGCACGATCTGGCTAGGCGGCATCTGGCCAAACTCGGCCGAGTTGGCGATAGCGAGAATCTCTTCACGCTCTCGCGCCGTCAACGCATGAACTGGTTGTTGGACGCGCGTCGTACGCCCATCGGGCGCAGCACCGACTAGCTTCCAGCGCTGCAATGTGCGCAAGCTCAAGCCGATGATTTCACATGCTTTGGTATGGCGCGCTCCCGAGGAAACGGCTTGGGCGACCATCGCGACGATATCGGCCCGCGCTGCGGGCAAGGTCATTTGACCTCGTCCTCCCACAGCGCATTGAACTTTTTTTGCAGTAAAAGCAGCGCTGCGGCCTCCACCAGTGCTTTCTCTTTCCGATCCAACTCCCGCTTCAATTTGTCATTCTCTTGCTGCAAGCTGCGCACCTCGCGTGCATCGGTGGCCACGGCCGGCTTTGCATCCAGGCAGAAGGCCGTACGCCATGCTTCGAGATGGTGCACGAACAGCCCACGCTCACGACACCATGCCTGCAGCGCTTCCTCATCCAATGCGTGCGTTTCGTGCAGGGCCACCAGCTGCTCGCTTCGGCTCCAGTCCTGCGGCCGCTTTTCCCTGTCGGAAGAGGCTTTCAACATATACAAATTCTTTCTGCGTATCCAGTTCTTGACCGTGTAGACGTTGACGTGCAAATCGTCTGCAACGTCTTGTATGGTGCGTTTTCCGCGAGAATACACCTTCACCAAGGCTTGTTCGATGAAGGCGTCAGAATACATTTTACTCATGTTGTCTCCTAAAAATATAAGGTGACAACTAGCCTGACAGAGGGGGCATTCGGACACGATCTCTACTGTGTTCCACTGTCTACCGTCGAGGTCGTGTCTAAATGTCAGACCTGACCCCAGCTCTTCAAAAGGACGCGCGGTTGCAAAGACCGCGCGTTTCCCGCACACTGACAGGTCTCTTGCGAGATTAACCAGCCCTGCCAGCCATGGCCGGACTTGTTTCCTCCTAGCGATAGTAGAAATTAATCGAATTCATCCGATCAATTAATTTTACAGGCGACCGCAAGCGCTTTACACTTGCATTCATCAACTTTGATTCACAACACAACAGGAGCTTCCATGTCCCTTATCAATACCGAGATCAAGCCATTCAAGGCAACCGCTTTCCACGCAGGCAAATTCATCGACCTGACGGAAGAGCAGTTCAAAGGCACCTGGTCCGTCCTGATGTTCTACCCGGCCGACTTCACCTTCGTCTGCCCAACCGAACTGGAAGACCTGGCCGAATTCCAGCCTGAATTCGAAAAGATGGGCGTCAAGGTCTACGGCGTGTCGACCGACAGCCACTTCGCCCACAAGGCATGGCACGACACCTCGGACGCGATCAAGAAGGTCAACTACCCGCTGATCGGCGACCCAACCGGCGTCCTGGCCCGCAACTTCCAGGTCATGATCGAAGAAGAAGGCATGGCACTGCGCGGTACCTTCGTCATCAATCCTGAAGGCCAGATCAAGGTCATGGAAGTGCATGACAACGGCATCGGCCGCGACGCATCGGAACTGATGCGCAAAGTGAAGGCTGCCCAGTACGTCGCTTCGCACCCAGGCGAAGTCTGCCCGGCCAAGTGGACCGAAGGCGCTGAAACCCTGACCCCGTCCCTCGACCTGGTCGGCAAGATCTAAGCAGTAAGTAGTTAGCAGTACCGGGATGCCGGCCAGCAGTATGCCGGCATCCACTCTTCACCGAATTCAAGGAAAAATCATGCTCGAAGCAACCCTCAAGAAGCAATTACAGGCCTATTTGGAAAAAGTGGTGCAGCCGATTGAGATCGTTGCATCGCTCGACGCCTCGCCGAAGGCGCGCGAAATGGAAGAGCTGCTCCGGGAAATCACCTCGTTG
Organism: Telluria sp. AIW5; assembly: GCF_056680575.1. Taxonomy (NCBI): domain Bacteria; kingdom Pseudomonadati; phylum Pseudomonadota; class Betaproteobacteria; order Burkholderiales; family Oxalobacteraceae; genus Telluria; species Telluria sp. AIW5. Next base: position 2,373,818 of record NZ_CM155289.1, read on the forward strand.
AGCACCCAGATTTCGTACCGCGTCAGCGACGACGCCACCGTGCGCGCTCCGTCCTTTGCCATCAACCGCGTCGGCACCGACATCGGCGTGCGCTTCGCCGGCATTCCGCTCGGCCACGAATTCACTTCGCTGGTGCTGGCCCTGCTGCAGGTGGGCGGGCACCCGATCAAGTTCGACGACGCCGTCATCGAACAAATTAAACATCTCGATGGCGATTACGTCTTCGAAGCCTTCATTTCGCTGTCTTGCCACAACTGCCCGGAAGTCGTGCAGGCGCTGAACTCGATGTCGGTGATTAACCCGCGCATCAAGGTCACGATCATCGACGGCGGCATGTTCAAGGATGAAGTCGAGTCGCGCCAGATCATGGCCGTGCCGATGATGTTCCTGAACGGCGAGCATTTCGGCCAGGGCCGCATGAGCGTCGAGGAAATCCTGTCGAAACTCGACACCGGCGCCGGCAAGCGCATGGCTGCCGAGCTGTCGAAAAAAGAAGCCTTCGACGTGCTGATCGTCGGCGGCGGTCCTGCCGGCGCGGCCGCGGCAATCTACGCCGCCCGCAAAGGCATCCGTACCGGCGTCGTCGCCGACCGCTTCGGCGGCCAGGTACTCGATACCCTCGCCATCGAGAACTTCGTCTCCGTGAAGGAAACCGAAGGCCCGAAATTTGCCGTCTCGCTGGAAGAGCACGTCAAGCACTACGAGGTCGACATCATGAATTTGCAGCGCGCTTCGAAGCTCGAGCGCGTCGGCGACCTGTTCGAAGTGCAGACCGAGGATGGCGCCGTACTGAAATCGAAGTCGATCATCCTCTCGACCGGGGCTCGCTGGCGCGAAATCAACGTGCCGGGCGAAAAGCAGTACAAGAACCACGGCGTGGCCTATTGTCCGCACTGCGACGGTCCGCTGTTCAAGGGCAAGCGCGTGTCGGTGATCGGCGGCGGTAACTCGGGCGTCGAAGCGGCGATCGACCTCGCCGGCATCGTCGAGCACGTGACCCTGATCGAGTACGGCAACGAGCTGCGTGCCGACGCCGTACTGCAGCGCAAGCTCTACAGCCTGAAGAACGTGAACGTGATCCTTGGGGCGCAGACGACCGAAATCCTGGGCGACGGCAAGAAAGTCACGGGCCTGAGCTACAAGGACCGCGCCAGCGGTGACCTCAACACTGTCGAACTGGCCGGCGTGTTCGTGCAGATCGGCCTGGTGCCGAATGCCGAATGGCTGAAAGGTACGCTGGAGCTGTCGCCGTACGGCGAAATCGAAGTCGACGTGCGCGGCGAAACCTCGATCCCGGGCGTGTTCGCGGCCGGCGACGTCACCACGGTGCCGTTCAAGCAGATCGTCATCGCGGTGGGCGAGGGTGCCAAGGCGTCTCTGGCGGCGTTTGATTACCTGATGCGCCTGTCGACGGAAGAAACCGACGCGGTTGAGATGCCTGCCAAGGCTGCTTGATTCATCGCGCAGTAAGTAAAAACGCCATCCCGATGCGAGTCGGAATGGCGTTTTTTTATGGCTCATCGGCGTGCATTCCCGCATCCAAAAAAATAAAAGCGCCATCCGGTCGGATGGCGCTGCCATTTTGATAATTGCCGGTGCGTACGCTGCACCGGTCTGGAACCTGTTACCAATCGTTGTTGCCCGGCGTTATCGTGCGCCAGACAGGGCAATGTTTTGCGACAATGATTTCAGCCAGACATCACTGGCCGACGCTGCCGCATAGCACGCGGGATTCAGTGAAACATCAGTACCGCTGCGCTCTGCAGGGTATTCGTTTCATATACCAGCCAGGTGGCGAGACCGGCGAGGGCAAGTTGGAGTGCGGTCAGGGTAGTTGGGATCGAGCGCATCATGATTGTTTCTCCGATTCTCTAGGGGGCGTGTTTTCGTTTGGTATGGTGCCATTCTGGGGCAAGCCCGCATTGCGCGGCATCGGCGGGCAATCCGCCGTTCTGTAGGAAAAGGCCTTGCGCCACTGTCTCAGCCGCAGGAAGGGCCTCAGAGAGTCGCTCCTACGTGGCACCTAGCCGGCGTCCTATAGCCGTGTTCGCGGGTGCGAATTACAGTCATGACATGACCCGACACGACCCCCAACTCCTGCATAACGGCCTGCTCGCAGTGCGCCGCCATTCCATCAAAAAGCTGTTGCGTTCCGTGTTTGGCCTTGAACGCCTGCGCGACGGCCAGCAACGCGTCATCGACAGCGTCCTCGATGGCAAGGACACGCTGGCGATCATGCCTACCGGCGGCGGCAAGTCGCTGTGCTACCAGATTCCGGCGCATCTGTTAAAAGGCTTGACGGTCGTCGTCTCGCCCCTGATCTCGCTGATGAAGGATCAGTTGGGTAAACTCGAGGAGCTGGGCATCCGTGCCTGCCAGGTCAACAGCAGCCTGAACGCCGAGGAAGAACATGCGGCGCTCGACGCCATCGCAGCGGGCGAATGCGAAATCGTCTTTTGCACGCCCGAGCGCCTGGCTTCTGCGGACTTCCTCGCGGTGCTGAAGCAAACGAAGGTAGTGCTGGTCGCGATCGACGAAGCCCATTGCATTTCCCAATGGGGCCACGATTTCCGCCCGGCGTATATCGAGATGGCCGCCGCGATTGCCGCGCTCGGCCAGCCGACCGTGCTGGCGCTCACCGCCACCGCCACCGACGAGGTCATGGACGACATCGGCCGCCAGCTGAACCGGCCGCGCATGAACGTCATCAACACCGGCATCTACCGGCCGAATTTGCATTACAACGTGGTGCAGGTGACCAATCTCGATGAAAAATTCGCCGAGGCGCGGCGCCTGGTCGCGGAAACGGCGGGCGTCGGCATCGTCTACGCCGCGACCGTGAAGGCGGCCGAGGAAATGCACCGCATCCTCGAAGAAGCGGGCGAATCGGTCACGATCTACCACGGCAAGCTGCCGAGCGCCGAGCGCAAGGCCAACCAGGACCTGTTCATGAACGACGAGCGGCGCATCATGGTCGCGACCAACGCCTTCGGCATGGGCATCGACAAGAGCGACACCCGTTTCGTGATCCACCTGCAGATCCCGGCGAATCTCGAATCGTATTACCAGGAGTCGGGGCGGGCCGGACGCGACGGCGCGGATGCGCAGTGCACGCTGCTCTTCCTGCAGGACGACAAGCGCCTGCAGCAGTTCTTCCTCGTAAAACACTATCCTGATGCGGCCGAGATCCGCTCGGTCTACGAGGCCGCGCGTGAACTGGCGGAAGAGGGCGCCGTCACGACCGAGCGCATCGAGGAAAAGCTGGTCGACCTGAACGAAGCGAAGATCAAGGTCTGCCTCAAGCTGCTCAAGGACGGCAAGTTCGTGCGCCAGAACCGCAAGCTCGAGTTCGTCATCACCGCGAACGAGCCGAAGGCGGTCAACTTCGAGCAGCTGGCCGAGGTGTATGTGCAGAAGCAGGACCACGACCGCGAATCGCTCGAAAAAATGGTGGGGTATGCGGTGAGCGGTTTCTGCCGCTGGAAGCTGATGCTCGATTATTTCGGCGACGAGGTCGAGGGATTCGAGAAGTGCTGCCGCTGCGATAACTGCAAGAATCCGCCTTCGATCGATTTGGAAAACATCGAGATCCGCGACGACGAATTCGATCACACGCCCGAGCCGGAACCGGCCGGTCCGCATTTCGAAGCGGGCATGAAGGTGAAAGTGCCGAAGTATGGAGAGGGCGTGGTGGTATCGGTGGCCGGCGACCAGGTCGGCATCGACTTCCCGGACGGCGAGCACCGGAGCTTTATGGCAGACTTTGTGGAGCCGGCCTAAGACCGGGAAAGGACCGCATGGCAGATATGGTGGTAGTGCGCAAGGAGGGGCTGTACTGCGTCCCTGGCGGGTTTTATATCGATCCCTGGCGGCCGGTCGAGCGCGCCGTGATCACGCACGCCCACGGCGACCACGCGCGCTACGGCCATGGCAACTACCTGACCGCGGCCAGCGGCGTGCACGTGCTGCGTTCGCGCCTCGGCGAGATCAAGGTCGATGGCCTGGAATACGGCGAAACCGTCGTGCACAACGGCGTCACCATCTCCCTCCATCCTGCCGGCCACGTTTTGGGTTCGGCCCAGGTGCGCATGGAATACCAGGGCGAGGTCTGGGTCGCTTCGGGCGACTACAAGATCGAGCCCGATAAAACCTGCGCGCCTTTCGAACCCGTGCGCTGCGACACCTTCATCACCGAATCGACCTTCGGACTGCCGATCTATCGCTGGGAACCCGAGCAGGCGATCTTCGACGACATCAACCGCTGGTGGAAGAAGAATGTCGACGAAGGCCGCACCAGCGTGATCTTCGGCTATTCCTTCGGCAAGGCCCAGCGCATCCTCTCTGGCCTGGATCCTTCCATCGGGCCGATCGTCTGCCATGGCGCGGTCGAGCCGCTCAACCGGGTGTACCGGGAAGGGGGCATCATGCTGCCGCCGACCGTGATGGTGAGCGACGTCGACAAGGCGGCCCTGAAGCAATCCATCGTCGTCGCGCCGCCGTCCGCCTCCGGCTCGGCCTGGATGAAACGCTTCGGCGACTACAGCGACGCCTTTGCCAGCGGCTGGATGCAGCTGCGCGGGGCTCGCCGCCGGCGCGGCGTCGACCGCGGCTTCGTGCTGTCCGACCACGCCGACTGGCCGGGCCTGATGAGCGCAATCGCCGCCACCGGCGCCCAGCGCATCATCGTCACCCATGGCTCGATTCCCGTGATGGTGAAATGGCTGTGCCAGCAGGGCCTGGACGCCGCCGGTTTCGACACCGAATACGGCGACGACGATGACGACGTCGGCATCGCCCCGCAACCGGCCGAAGCTGCGGAAGCCGTGACGGCAGCAAATGAAGCGAAGGAGGGCAGCGATGCGTGAATTCGCCCGCCTGTTCGCCGAACTCGACGAAACCACCGCCACCAACCGCAAGCTCGAGGCGCTGCAAGCCTATTTTTCCACCGCCGCACCGGAAAACGCCGCCTGGGCCGTGTACTTCCTGGCCGGCGGCAAGCCGCGCCAGGCGGTGCCGACCAAGCTGCTGCGCCAGTATGCGATCGAATACGCGGTGCTCGACGAGTGGCTGTTCGAGGAGTCCTACCAGGCCGTCGGCGACCTGGCCGAAACGATCGCCCACATCCTGCCGCCGCCCGAAAAGCGCAGCGACGTGGGTCTCGCCGAATGGATGACGGAACGCATCGGCACCCTGCGCGGGGCCGACCCGGCCGTCATTCGCGAAGCCCTGTTCAGCTACTGGAACGAGCTCGATACGCGCGAGCGCTTCCTGTTCTGCAAATTGATCGGCGGGGGCTTCCGGGTCGGCGTCTCGAAACTGCTGGTCACACGCGCACTCGCGGCGATTGCCGCTGTCGACAGCAAACTGATCGCCCAGCGCCTGATGGGCTGGACCGACGGCAGCGTGCGCCCGACCGCCACCAAATTCCTGCAACTGATCGCCGCGCAATCGGATGAAGAGCACAAGCTGCGCGGCGGCCAGCCCTATCCCTTCTTCCTCGCGCACCAGCTGCAAGGCGACCCGGCCGCGCTGGGCGACTTGAACGATTGGCAGGTCGAGTGGAAATACGACGGCATCCGCGCCCAGTTGGTGCGGCGCGGCGCGCAGAATTACCTGTGGTCGCGCGGCGAAGACCTCATCAGCGAACGCTTCCCGGAACTGTGCAGCGTGCGCCTGCCCGAGGGGACGGTCGTCGATGGCGAGGTGCTGGTCTGGGACCATGCGAACGACGTGCCGGCGCCGTTCGCGGAACTGCAACGCCGGATCGGCCGCAAGACCTTGTCCGCCAAGCTGCTGGCCGAACTGCCGGCGGTGCTGGTCTGCTACGACTTGCTGGAACTCGACGGCGTCGACCTGCGCGCGCTGCCCCAGCACGAGCGGCGCGCGCTGCTGGAAACGCAAGTCGCCGCCATCGACCAGCCGCAGTTGAAAATCTCGCCGCTGATCCATGCCGAGGGCTGGGAAGCGCTGGCTGCCTTGCGCACCGAATCGCGCACGCGCGGCGTCGAGGGCATGATGGTGAAAGCGAAAAGCGCCCAGTATGGGGTGGGCCGCACGAAAGATGTCGGCACCTGGTGGAAGTGGAAGGTCGATCCCTATTCGATCGACGCGGTGCTGATCTATGCCCAGGCCGGGCATGGCCGGCGTGCCTCGCTCTACACCGACTACACCTTCGCCGTCTGGGACGATGAAGAAGGGGAGCGCAAGCTGGTGCCCTTTGCGAAAGCCTATTCGGGCCTGACCGACGCCGAGATCGCGCAAGTCGACAATGCGATCCGCAAGACGACGATCGAAAAATTCGGCCCGGTGCGCTCGGTGAAGCCGACGATGGTGTTCGAGATCGGCTTCGAGGGCATCGCGCTGTCCTCGCGCCACAAGGCCGGCATCGCCGTGCGCTTCCCGCGCATCCTGCGCCGGCGCGACGATAAAACGGTCGAGGATGCCGATACGCTCGATACCCTGAAAGGCCTGCTGGCCGCCGCGGGTGCATGAGCGGTCCCGCGCAAAAGACGGTCAAGGAGTGGTTCGCCTCGCGCGGCTGGAAGGCTTTCCCGTTTCAGAAGGAAGTGTGGAAGGCGGCGCTGGCTGGCCAGTCCGGGCTGCTGCATGCGAATACCGGCGCCGGTAAAACCTATGCGGTCTGGCTGGCGGCGCTGCAGAGGGGAGCGCTGACCAAAGGACGGAAGGGTGGGCCAATGCGAGGATTGCGCGTGCTGTGGATCACGCCGATGCGCGCGCTGGCCGCCGACACCCAGCGCGCGCTGGAAGAATCGGCCGCCGTGCTGGCGCCCGACTGGACGGTCGGCGCCCGCACCGGCGACACCGGTTCGGCCGAACGCGCGCGCCAGTCGCGCAGCTGGCCTTCTGCGCTGATCACGACGCCGGAAAGCCTGTCGCTGCTGCTCAGCCATGCGGCCGCTGCGGAACAGTTCAAGCACCTCGACATGATCATCATCGACGAGTGGCACGAGCTGATGGGCAGCAAGCGCGGCGTGCAGGTGCAGCTGGCGCTGGCGCGGCTGCGGCACTGGCGGCCGAAGCTCGTCATCTGGGGCGTGTCGGCGACGATGGGCGACCTCGACCTCGCGCGCCAGGTGCTGCTCGGCGAGGTGGAAGCTGAGTCGCCCGGAGTATTGGTCGAGGGCGACACGAAAAAGCAGATCGTCGTCGATTCGCTGATCCCGAAAGACGTGTCGCGCTTTCCCTGGGGCGGGCACCTGGGCCTGCAGATGCTGAAACCCGTGATCGACGAGATCGAGCATTACAACGCAACCCTTGTGTTTACCAATACCCGCTCGCAGTCCGAGATCTGGTACCAGAACATCCTGGAAGCGCGTCCCGATTGGGCCGGCGTGATCGCGCTGCACCACGGTTCGCTGGCGCGCGAGGTACGTGACTGGGTGGAGATGGGCCTCAAAAAGGGAGAATTGAAGGCGGTGATCTGTACCGCCAGCCTCGACCTCGGCGTGGACTTCCTGCCGGTCGAGCGCGTGCTGCAGATCGGCAGCGCCAAGGGCATCGCGCGCCTGCTGCAGCGTGCCGGGCGCAGCGGCCATGCGCCCGGCCGCGTCTCGCGCGTGACCCTGGTGCCGACCAACAGCATGGAAATCCTGGAGGCGGCCGGCGCCAAGGTGGCGGTGGCCGAGCGCAAGATCGAGGGCCGGTATGTGCCCAATAAACCTTTCGACGTGCTGGTGCAGCACATGGTGACGGTGGCCCTCGGCGGCGGTTTTCGCTCCGACGAGTTTTACCAGGAGGTGCGCCGTGCCTGGTCGTACCGGCAGCTGACCGAGGAAGAGTGGCAGTGGGCGCTCGATTTCGTTGCGCGCGGCGGCCAGAGTTTGACCGTGTATCCGGAATACCGGCGCGTGCTGCCCGACGAGGAGGGTGTGTACCGCGTGCCCGATACCGCGATCGGAAGGCGCCATCGGATGGGCATCGGCACCATTGTCTCGGACGCGACGATCCAGATCAAGTACATGAGCGGCGGCCGGATCGGCAGCATGGAGGAATCCTTCATCTCGCGCCTGAAGCAGGGCGACCATTTCCTGTTCGGCGGGCGCATCCTGGAATTCATCCGGGTGCACGAGATGACGGCGTTTGTAAAACGCGCCACGGGTTCGCGCGGGGCGATCGCGCGCTGGCAGGGGGCGAAGATGCCGATGTCCTCCGAACTGGCGCACGCCGCGCTGGAGCAGTTGCGCCAGGCGGCCGAGGGCCGCTTCGAGGGGCCGGAGATGCAGGCGATCCGGCCGCTGCTCGACATCCAGGCAAAGTGGTCGGCGCTGCCGACGCTCGACACCCTGGTGCTCGAATCGATGAAGAGCCGCGAAGGCTATCACTTGTTCGTGTATCCCTTCGCCGGGCGCTCGGTGCACATGGGCCTGGCCTCGCTGTTTGCCTACCGCATCGGGCGGCGCCAGCCGATCACCTTTTCGATCGCGATCAACGACTACGGGTTCGAGCTGCTGTCGCCCGAGCCGGTCGACTGGGAGCGCGAATTTGCCGGGGCGACCGGGCTCGAGGTCGGACTGTTCGAGACCGAACACCTGCTCGAAGACGTGCTCGACAGCCTGAACGCGACCCAGTTGTCGCAGCAGCGCTTTCGCGAAGTGGCGCGCATCGCCGGGCTGGTGTTCCAGGGCTATCCGGGCCAGCCGAAATCGAACCGGCAGGTGCAGGCTTCGTCCTCGCTGTTTTTCGAGGTGTTCCGCAAGCATGACGCGGCCAACCTGCTGCTGACCCAGGCCCAGCGCGAAGTGCTGGAGCAGGAACTGGAATTGACCCGCCTGCGTGACACCCTGGCCGAACTCCATGCACGCAAACTAGCGTATCGTGTCGTCAAACGCGCGACGCCTTTCGGCTTTGCGCTGATGGTCGAGCGTTTCCGCGAAAAGGTGAGTACCGAAAAGCTGAACGACCGCGTGGCGCGCATGTTGCGCGAACTGGAGAAGGCTGCTGCCGTATGACGTCGTTGGTTGTGCATTCCGCCATTCATGTGGCGGGCGAACTGTTGTTCCTGTTACCCGAAAAAGCCGTGTTCTGGCCGGCGCAAAAGATGCTGATCATTGCCGACATCCACTTCGGCAAGGCGGCCTCGTTCCGGGCGCTCGGTATCCCCGTGCCGCGCGGGACCACCACTGAAAACCTCATCGGCCTCGACGCCCTGATCGACGCGCATGGCGCCCGGCACGTCGTTTTCCTCGGCGATTTTCTCCACGCGCGCGCCGCGCACGCATCCAGCACCCAGCAGGCAATGCTGGCCTGGCGCGAGCGCCGCCGCGACCTGCGCCTGACCCTGGTGCGCGGCAACCACGACAAGCATGCGGGCGACCCGGCGGCGGTGCTCGGCATCGAACTGGTCGACGAGCCGCACATGGTCGGGCCCTTCGCGTTCTGCCACCATCCCGATCTCGATCTCGGCAATGGCGCCGGCGGCTATGCGCTGGCAGGGCACGTCCACCCGGCCTGGGTGCTGGCGACCCGCTTCGATGCCCTGCGCCTGCCGTGCTTCGTGGTCGGCACGAACCGGATGATCCTGCCTTCCTTCGGTTCGTTTACCGGGGGCCACGTCGTCACGCGCGCGCCTGGCGACGCCATTTTCGTTACCTCGGGCGAGGCCGTACACAGCGTTCGTTAGCGCACTGTTTCCTTTCTGGCATCGGCGTAAGGTGTACGTACGCTGGAGCAATTGCCAGGCCTATCTTGAGGAGACACACCATGAAGCTTCGCCATACCCTGTGCGCCACGGTCACCGCGCTGTTACCGCTGTGCTCCCTGACGCTGGCGCCGACCGTCGCGCATGCCCAGCAATATGAGCGGGACAGCCGATCGGGCCCCGTGATCCGCGGTTTCAATGTCGAGGAAGTGCGGCGCCTGACGCCGGGCGTCGAACTGCATTTCGACCTGTACGGCACGCCCGGCGGCAATGCGGTGCTGCGCATCGATGGCGCCACGCGCAACGTGCACATGACGGAAACCGAACCCGGCCAATACGTCGGCACTTACACGATCGGCGCCCGCGACCACATCACGAACACCAGCGCAGTGACCGCCAACCTGCGCGTGGGCAACCGCGTGGCGACGGACGTGCTGGCCGAATCGGTGGTGCGCGACGGCGCCCAGCGCCCGAACCGCCGCGGCGATCTCGCCACCGTGCCGCGCATCGAACGCTTCGAAGTGCGCGGCAGCGAAGACCTGGGCCCAGGCAACGAGGTCGGCTTTACCGTGTTCGGCACGCCAGGCGCGCGGGTCGAACTGACGATTACCGGTGCGCGCGGCGTGTTCTTCCTGCCGGAAGTGCGCCAGGGCGAATACGCGGCCGACTACACGATCCGCCGCGACGACCGTATCGCCCCCGACAGCCGCGTGACGGCAACGATCCGCGCCAACGGCCGCTACACCTCGCAAGTCCTGGGCCGCCCGTTGCTGGCCGGCGCCCAGCGTCCGATCGCCGCAACAAGCGCCCCGCGCACCGCGCGCTACTGCACCAATTGCGCCACTGTGGAAGCGGTGAACGTGGTTGAGGTCAGCGGCCAGGGCAATTATCTCGGCACGGTCGGCGGCGCCGTGGTCGGCGGCCTGCTGGGCAACCAGGTCGGCGGCGGCAATGGCCGCAAGGTGGCCACGGTGGCAGGTGCGGTCGGCGGCGCGATGGTAGGAAACAACATCGAGCGCAACCAGCGCCGTTCGCAGCGCTATGAAGTCGTGGTGCGCTATGCGGGCAACGGCGCGACGCAGACCCTGCAGTACGAGAACGACCCGGGTTTCCGCGCAGGCGATGCGGTGCGGGTGAACAATGGGGTGTTGTCGCGGGATCAATGACCCAAGAGCGGTAGGGTGGGCGCCCCGTGCCCACGCGGAACGGGGGCAGTGTTGGCAGACTTGATACGCCACCCTACGCGCCTTGCGCTGGTCATTGGACAAATCACGGTGGGCACGGGGCGCCCACCCTACCGGCGGCCTCATAAACAAAACGGCTCCGACATGCAGGTTTCACCAGGAGACCACCATGTCGAAGCCGCTTTTCCATCGCCGGATCAGCCGGCAATACCAGGCATCACACCGCTGCCAGCACCTGGTCATCCCCAGCGGCATCCAGCTCGGCCTTCTGCTTGGCGCCGGCGGCCTTGGTGCGCGAGCGCGAAGGTGGCAGGCGGCGCAGGGTTTTCAGGGCTTCCGGATCCTTGATGCCGATGGTGCGCTGGTCGACCGTGATCAGGCCGATTTCGTTAAAGGCCGACAGGGTGCGGCTCACCGTTTCCAGGGTCAGGCCCAGGTAGCTGCCGATCTCGTGGCGCGTCATGCGCAGGTTGAACAGCTTGCTCGAGTAGCCCATGGCGGCGAAGCGGTCGGCCAGGGAGACCAGGAAGCGGGCCACGCGGGCCTCGGCGGAGAGGGCGCCGAGCATGCCGATCATGGCCTGTTCGCGCACCAGTTCGCGGCTCATGACGCCGTACATCAGGTTTTCCAGCTCCATGTGCACGCGGCCCAGGGCGGTCAGCTTCTTGAACGGCAGCAGGATCAGGTCGCAGTCGGACAGGGCCACGGCCTCCGAGGCGTAGTGGCGGGTGTGGATGCCGTCGACGCCGAGCATGTCGCCCTTCATCGGGAAGCTCAGCACCTGTTCGTTGCCGAACTCGTCGATCAGCACCGTTTTCAGGAAGCCGGAGTTGACGATGTACAGGGTGTCGAAGGCCTGGCCGATGGTGTGGACGCGCTGGCCGGTCTTGAACTGTACGTGCTGGAACAGCAATTCTTCGGAATTGATTGAAACAGCGGCCGGAATGTGCAGCAGGTCGCAGACTTCTTTCAGGTTGGACCACAGGCGGCCCTGGCGTTGGCGGCCAGCTTCCATTGGCGTGGAATGCATGGTCGACGAGGCGTTGCGTTGTTCTGGCGTTTGCGGGGACTGCATGCTTTTTCTCCAGTGAAGAATTCAAGCTGGCGCGGTCTGAATCGGGTGCCGCCACCGGGTGCTTCAATAGGATTCGTCAAGCGGCAGGCTTGGCTTACGGAGAGAAATTAGATCGCAAGCAAGTCGATACGCTGAATTCAGTATGCCAACACGAGTTCGGCATTGGTATCAGCAAGGGCTGAATGTGTAGGTAGGAGTGGTGGCGGGACTGTAGGAATATTCTTACTGCTACGGGGCGTCACCGGATGGGCGCCCGCCATGACTGTTTCTTCCGGCGGCATGGCGCCAGGGGCGGCGCGTGGCGCACATGGCACAAACGAACGCGAGCCGCTGTCAAATACTCTTAAGCCCGAAGAGAACCGCCCCCGGCGTTGCCTCTGGAGTACGGCTCAGGCCTTGAGAGGGGCCAGCAGGCGGTGCGCAACGGCGTACTGCACCATTTCCGACAGCGAGGTCATGCCCATCTTCTGCATGATGCGCGTTTTATGCGTGCTGACGGTTTTCACCGACAGGTGCAGGTTGTTGGCGATCTCGGTGATCGACTTGCCCCCGACAAGCAGCGAAAACACCTCGAACTCGCGGTCGGACAATTGTTTGTGCAGCAGTTGCTCGTTCGGCGCCATGATGTTCAGCGCCAGCTGCTCGGCCACCTCGGTACTGATATACGGACGGCCCGAGGCCACCTTGCGGATGGCGCCCACCAACTGGGTGCCCGCGCTTTCCTTGGTGAGATAACCCTGGGCGCCGGCGCGGATCGCCCGCACCGCATATTGCTCTTCCTCGTGCATGGTGAGGATCAGGATCGACAGCTTGGGCGCCTCGCTGCGCACCTGGCGGATCAGGTCGACGCCGCTGCGCCCGGGCATCGACAAGTCGAGCAGCAGCAGGTCGAATCCACCCTGGCGCACCAGCGACAGCACCTCGAAGCCGTTGGTGGCTTCGCCGACGATCTCGACGTCGAGCGCACCGTCGAGGATGCGCTTGAGGCCCTCGCGCATGATCGTATGATCATCTGCAATGACGATTCTAATCATGGATGTAATCCCCCCGCGCCGCGGCGCACCGCGGCTGCTCTATATAGTGCACGCCGCAAGCGGCGTGCCGGCGCCGCCGTCAGGCTGTGGCTGGCTCGTTGATCAGCCGGTGCACCAGCACCGGTCTGGTCGTGTGCGACAACACTTTGTTCGTGACGCTGCCCAGCAGGATCTGGCCCCAGCCGCTGCGCCCGTGCGAACCCATGAAGATCAGGTCGCAACCCTCCTGTTCGGCGACATCGACGATTTTGACGGCGGTGGCATCCGAAAACACGGTCAGGCAGCGGTGGACGAGCCCGGCCTGTTCGCATGAGCGCATGATCTTGCCCATGTAGTCTTCGCCGGTCCGCCGCATCTGGGCGATGTATTCGTCCTCGCTGGGATAGGAGGGGGGAATGATCTCGACGTACACCGGATACTGGTATTCCGGGGCGACGAACAGGGCCAGCACCTCGGCCCCCATCTGGTGCGCGAACTTGACGCCGGCACAGGCCGTGTGCTGGGACACGGCCGAACCGTCAGTGGTAATCAGGATTTTCCGGTACATGATGAGCCCCTTGAAATGCCACGCTATTGTGGCTGTTGCTTCGCGTTCCGGGCTTGCGATAGCGCAACCTGTTGACTTTGCTCAAACACGAGCTCGCCTCCGCCGGAACGCCTCGAAAAACGGTGCACAATCGACGCGACCACAAAACAACACCACACTTGCGAAAATATTCAGGAATGCACGGATTTATTGTCCTGGAATTAAGATTCCTTGTCCATTTCTGCGTATTGCTTTTTGAGAGATTTACCTACGGCAACTACGCTGCTACACTCGCTCACTAGATTTTGGGGCTTCCAGCGACTGCATGACGCGCGCGGAAGTCCGCGTCCACCGGACCGAAGCAAGCAGATTGCGACACATTCATATCATGGAGAAGCAGGAATTATGACCGACGCCGCCGACGATTTCGACGCCCTATTCGACGAAGTGGCAGCCCAGCGCGCCAGCGCCCCTGCGCCCGCTCCGGCGGCGGCAGTGGCGCCTGCCGCTGCCGACGAAGACGACCTGGACGCCCTGTTCGACCAGGTCGCTTCCACCCGCCCGGCCGAAGCGGCGGCCCTCGACACCGGCAACGCGGCGGGCTCCGCCCTTGCCACCGCCGGGGTGGCGAGCGTCGGCATGCCCTCCGTCGCCGCCGGCGAAGGCGCCGAGAGCGACAAGAACATGTACGAGCGCCTCGGCGGCATCGTGCGCCTGCTGCACGACTCGCTGCGCGAACTGGGCTACGACCGCGCGCTGACCGAGGCGTCCTCGCAGATCAACGACGCCCAGGACCGCCTCGAATACGTCGCCACGCTGACCGAACAGGCCGCGAACAAGGTATTGAATACCCTGGACGAAGGCATGCCGGCGCAGGACAAGCTCTCGAAGCAGGCCCAGGACATGGAAGGCCGCTGGGCCGCCCTGTTCGCGGGCAAGCTGAGCCTGGACGAGTTCAAGGCCCTGGCCGGCGACTCGCGCCAGTTCGCCGCTGCCGTGTCGGAAGCGACCGAGGCGGAAAAGGCGCGCCTGCTGGAAATCATGATGGCCCAGGACTTCCAGGACATCACCGGCCAGCTGATCAAGAAAGTGGTCGTGATCACCAAGACGGTGGAAAACGAACTCGCCCAGCTGCTGCGCGACAACGCTCCGCCGGAAACGCGCGCCAAGCTGGCCGAAAAAGAAGCCGTACCGGTGCAACTGATGTCGGGCCCGTCCATGCCGTCCGCGGCGCTGGACCAGGATAACGTCGACGACCTTCTTGCCGATCTGGGATTCTAATGGACGATATGCTCAAGGACTTCGTCGTCGAGGCGATGGATCTGGCAGTCAATGTAGAAGAGCACCTCCTGCGCCTCGAACGCGATCCGGAGAACAAGGAAACACTGAATGCGGTGTTTCGTTCCTTCCACACGATCAAGGGCGGTGCCGGCTTCATGGGCTTGCCCGCGCTGGTCGCGGCCTGCCACCTGACCGAAAACCTGTTCGACGCGCTGCGCACGGGCGCCGCACCCGTCACGCCGCTCTCGATCGAGGCGGCGCTGCAGGCCTCGGGTTTTGTCGCCGACCAGTTGAACGACCTGAACAATGGCGCGACGCCGGAACAGCTCGCGCCCATGCCCCAGGACCTCGAACGCATCCTGACGGACGCGATCGAAGGCAAGACGCAAGCTGCGCCAGCAGCAGCGCCGGCACCTGCACCGGCCGCGCCCGCCGCTGCGGCGACCCCTGCGGTTGTTGCCGCGCCGGCCGCTTCGGCGCCGGGTGAAGACGGACTCGACTGGCCTGCGATGTACAACGCCGTCGTGCCGGCCAGCGCCGCCGTCGCGGCCGCGCCAGTCGCCGCCGCTGCTCCGGTCGCTGCAGCTGCCGCGCCTGCCGCACAAAACGAAGTCGCCGCCGCAGCAGCACCGGCGGCCGCCAAGGCCAGCTGGGACGGCGTCGACCGCCGCAGCGACGCCAAGGCAGCCGCCAGCGCGCCAGCGAAAGACGAAAGCATCCGTATCGACGCCGTCAAACTCGACGCGCTGCTGGAAGTGGCCGGCGAATCCGTGCAGGCCGCCAACCAGGCTGCCGTGTTGCTGGAACGCCTGGCGCAGTTCAAGTTCGAAGGCCAGGCGGCCACCCTGATGGCCACGCTGACGGAGACGCTGGAACGCGCTTCGCGCTATTCGGCCGAACTGCAGCGCGCCACGCTGGCAACCCGCATGCAGCCGGTCGGCCGCCTGTTCCAGAAGTTCCCGCGCCTGGTGCGCGAACTGGCGAAAGACCTGGGCAAGGACGTCGAGCTGACCATCGAAGGCGCCGAGACCGAAGTCGACCGCGTCGTCGTCGACAGCCTGTACGATCCGCTGGTGCACATGTTGCGTAACGCGCTCGACCACGGTGTCGAGTCGCCCCAGGAACGTGTCGCCGCCGGCAAGCCGGCCAAGGCCTTTATTTTGCTCAAAGCCTGGCAGGAAGCGAACAGCGTCATGATTGTGCTGCAGGACGACGGCAAGGGCATGGACCCGATCAAGCTGCGTCGCAAGGCCATCGACAAGGGCCTGATCGGCGAGAACGGCGCCCAGACCGACGAGGATGCGTATCAACTCGTGTTCCTGCCGGGCTTCTCGACCAAGGAAGTGGCCTCGTCGGTCTCGGGCCGCGGCGTGGGCATGGACGTCGTGAAAACGGCGGTGGAAAAGAACCGCGGCGCGATCCGCATCGATTCCTCGCTCGGCCACGGCACCAAGTTCGCCATCCGCCTGCCGATCGAACTGTCGATCGTGCCGACCATGCTGGTCTCCACCTCGGGCGCCTCGCTGGCGCTGCCGATGGCGGTGGTCGAGCGCGTGGTCGAGCTGCCGGAAACCTTCTCGATGGTCGGCGGCGCCCCGGTGCTGAAAGACCAGGGCCGTCCGCTGCCGGTGCGCTCGCTCGCCGGTTCGCTCGGCTACGAGGAAGCAGTGGAGCGCGTCGGTATCGTCATCAACGCGCCGCAGCCGTATATCCTGGCGGTGGAAGCGGTGGACGGCACGGCCGACCTGGTCATCAAGCCGATGACGGCGCTGACGGTGGAAGGCATCACCGGCACCGCGCGTTCGGCTGAAGGCGAGCTGGTGCTGGTCGTGGGCCTGTCCTTCCTGATGGACGGCTGCCGCAGTACGGTGCGCATGGCAGCATAATTTGCACTGAACGAGTGAAAAAGGGCGGAATATGCCCTTGCAATAAAAGCCTGCACATTCCCTGTGCAGGCTTTTTTTATTTGCATGCGGGGCATAGGGTGCAAATGTTGTTTGCCTTGGCGCAAAATAATTAGCAGAATAATGCAAAATTGCCCTGTTACTGCCGCAGTGCACAAATATGGCATAATCAAAATCCACTATGCCAGCGGGCAGGTTCGACAGGACACAAGCATGTTAAAAACGCTCTACGACAAACTCTGGGAATCGCACGTCGTGCGTGCCGACACCGATGGCACGACCGTGCTCTACATCGATCGCCACCTGGTGCACGAGGTGACCAGTCCCCAGGCCTTCGAAGGCCTGCGCGAAGCGAACCGCGGCCTGTGGCGCAACGCCGCCAACCTGGCCGTGGCCGACCACAACGTGCCGACCACCGACCGCCGCGAAGGCATCGCCGACCCGACCTCGCGCCTGCAGGTCGAGACGCTGGACGCGAACGCGAAGAGCTTCGGGCTCACCTATTTCAACATGAACGACAAGCGCCAGGGCATCGTCCACGTGATCGGGCCGGAGCAGGGCGCGACGCTGCCCGGCATGACCGTGGTCTGCGGCGACTCGCATACCTCGACCCACGGCGCCTTCGGCTGCCTGGCGCACGGCATCGGCACCTCGGAAGTCGAGCACGTGCTGGCGACGCAGACGCTGCTGGCCAAGAAATCGAAATCGATGCTGGTGCAGGTCGACGGCGCATTGCCTGCCGGCGTGACCGCGAAGGACATCGTGCTGGCCGTGATCGGCAAGATCGGCACCGCCGGCGGCACCGGTTACGCCATCGAATTCGGCGGTTCGACGATCCGCGCGCTGTCGATGGAAGGGCGCATGACGGTCTGTAACATGGCGATCGAAGCGGGCGCGCGCGCCGGCATGGTGGCGGTCGACGACACCACGATCGAGTATGTGAAAGGCCGCCCGTATTCGCCGGCCGGTCCGCAATGGGAGCAGGCCGTGTCCTACTGGCGCACGCTGCACACGGACCCGGGCGCGAAGTTCGACATGGTCGTCACGCTCGACGCGGCGCAGGTCCGCCCGCAGGTCACCTGGGGCACCTCGCCCGAGATGGTGACCTCGATCGACGGCCGCGTGCCCGATCCCGACCAGGAAAAGGATGCCGTCCGGCGCGACGCGATGGAAAAAGCGCTGGTCTACATGGCCTTGACGCCGAACACGCCGATCGCGAACATCCGCATCGACAAGGTCTTCATCGGTTCGTGCACGAATTCGCGCATCGAGGACTTGCGCGCGGCCGCAGCGGTGGTGCGCGGACGCCAGCGGGCGTCCAACGTGAAGCTGGCGATGGTGGTGCCGGGTTCGGGCCTCGTCAAAGAGCAGGCCGAACGCGAAGGCCTCGACCAGATCTTCAAGGCCGCCGGCTTCGAATGGCGCGAGCCGGGCTGCTCGATGTGCCTGGCGATGAATGCCGACCGCCTGGAGCCGGGCGAACGCTGCGCCTCGACCTCGAACCGCAATTTCGAGGGACGCCAGGGGCAGGGCGGACGCACCCACCTGGTGTCGCCGGCCATGGCCGCGGCGGCAGGTATCGCCGGTCACTTCGTCGACGTGCGCGCACTCTAAGAAATCAACATACCGAATCACAGGACCACCATGAAAAAAGTATTCGCCCTTTCCCTCGTTGCCCTCGTCCTCGCGGGCTGCAACACGATTTCCGGCATCGGCCGCGACGTGCAGAAGGTCGGCCAGGTCGTCACCGGCGCCGGCGGCAGGTAATCGCCATATAAAGCGTTTTTTCGCGAATCGGAAAGAGGACATGGATAAATTCACCGTACACGAAGGCCTGGTGGCGCCGCTCGACCGCGCCAATGTCGACACCGACGCCATCATCCCGAAGCAGTTCCTGAAATCGATCCGGAAAACGGGCTTCGGCCCGAACCTGTTCGACGAATGGCGCTACCTGGACCACGGCGAGCCGGGGCAGGACAATACCAATCGTCCGCTCAATCCGGACTTCGTGCTGAACCAGCAGCGTTACCAGGGCGCCTCGATCCTGCTGACACGTAAAAACTTCGGCTGCGGCTCCTCACGCGAGCATGCGCCCTGGGCGCTGCAGCAGTACGGCTTCCGGGCAATCGTGGCGCCGAGCTTCGCCGACATCTTTTTCAATAACTGCTACAAGAGCGGCCTGCTGCCGATCGTGCTCACCGAAGCACAGGTCGACCAGCTGTTTAATGAAGTGAAAGCAGCCAGCGGTTTCAGGCTCGTCGTGGACCTCGAGAACCAGGTGCTGCGCAGCGCGGACGGCCGCATCGGCTTCGAATTCGCGATCGACGATTTCCGCAAGTACTGCCTGTTGAATGGCCTGGACGACATCGGCCTGACGCTGCGCCACGCCGACGAGATCCGCGCCTTCGAAGAACGCCACCTGGCACGCCAGCCCTGGCTGGCCAACACGATTTAAAAAGAAAACGAGCATGACGACGCATCTGAACAAAATCGCAATCCTGCCGGGTGACGGCATCGGCCCCGAAATCATGGAGCAAGCCGTCCGCGTGCTGGACGCGCTCGGCGAATCCTTCGAGATGGAACGCGCCGAAGTGGGCGGCGCCGGCTATGCCGCGCACGGCCATCCGTTGCCGGAATCGACCCTGAAACTGGCGAAGGAAGCGGACGCGGTGCTGTTCGGCGCGGTCGGCGACTATCAATATGACACGCTCGAGCGCGCACTGCGCCCTGAACAGGCCATTCTCGGCCTGCGCAAGGAACTGGGCCTGTTCGCCAACCTGCGTCCGGCGATCCTGTACCCGGAACTGGCCGGCGCCTCGACCCTGAAGCCGGAGGTGGTGTCGGGCCTCGACATCCTGATCATCCGCGAACTGACCGGCGACATCTATTTCGGCAAGCCGCGCGGCGTGCGCGAATGCCCCGACGGTCCTTTCAAAGGCCAGCGCGAAGGCTTCGACACGATGCGCTATGCCGAAGGCGAGATCCGCCGCATCGCCCACGTCGCCTTCCAGGCAGCACAGAAGCGCGACAAGCGCGTGACCAGCGTCGACAAGGCCAACGTGCTGGAAACCTTCCAGTTCTGGCGCGACATCGTCACCGACGTGCATAAAGAGTATCCGGACATCGAACTCGAACACATGTACGTCGATAACGCGGCCATGCAGCTGGTGCGCGCGCCGAAGAAATTCGACGTCATCGTCACCGGCAACATGTTCGGCGACATCCTGTCCGACGCGGCCGCGATGCTGACCGGTTCGATCGGCATGCTGCCTTCGGCTTCGCTCGATGCCAACAACAAAGGGCTGTACGAGCCGTCGCACGGTTCGGCGCCGGATATCGCGGGCAAGGGCATCGCCAATCCGCTGGCGACGATGTTGTCGGCCGCGATGATGCTGCGCTTCTCGCTCGGCAAGCCCGAACAGGCCGACCGCATCGAGGCCGCCGTCAAGCGCGTCCTCCAGCAAGGCCTGCGCACGGCGGATATCTACGAGGACGGCACGCAGCGCGTCAGTACGCAACAGATGGGCGACGCCGTGGTGCGCGCGCTCGGGTAATTTATACAAAACAACGGGGAATAAAATGAAACTGGTAGGCCTGGTAGGTTGGCGTGGCATGGTGGGTTCGGTCCTGATGCAGCGCATGCGGGACGAGGGCGATTTCGACCACATCGAGCCGGTGTTCTTCACCACCTCGAATGCGGGCGGCGCCGCGCCTTCAATGGCGAAGAACGAAACCACGCTCAAGAGCGCGCACGACATCGCCGAGCTGTCGAAATGCGAGATCATCATCTCCTGCCAGGGCGGCGACTACACGTCCGACGTCTTCCCGCAGCTGCGCGCCAGCGGCTGGAACGGCTACTGGATCGATGCCGCTTCGACCCTGCGCATGAAGGACGACGCCGTCATCGTGCTCGATCCGGTGAACCTCGACGTCATCAAGAATGCGCTGTCGCGCGGCGTGAAGAACTACGTCGGCGGCAACTGCACCGTGTCCTGCATGCTGATGGGCCTGGGCGGCCTGTTCGAGCAGGGCCTGGTCGAGTGGATGACCTCCATGACCTACCAGGCGGCCTCCGGCGGCGGCGCCCAGCACATGCGCGAACTGCTGACCCAGTTCGGCACGATCAACGGCGCGGTGAAGCCGCTGCTCGACGACCCTGCGTCCGCCATCCTCGAGATCGACCGCGCGGTGCTGGCGACCCAGCATGGTCTTTCCGCTGACGAGACCAAACAATTTGGCGTGCCGCTGGCCGGCAACCTGATCCCGTGGATCGACAAGGACCTGGGCAACGGCCAGTCGAAGGAAGAGTGGAAGGCGGGCGCCGAGACCAACAAGATCCTGGGCCGCGGCGAAGGTTTTGGTACCAGCGCGATTCCTGTGGACGGCCTGTGCGTGCGCATCGGCGCGATGCGCTGCCACTCGCAAGCGCTGACGATCAAGATGACGAAGGACGTGCCCTTAGATGAGATCAACGACATCATCGCTTCGCACAACCAGTGGGTGAAGGTGGTGCCGAATACGCGTGAAGCGTCGATGCGCGACCTGTCGCCGGCCGCCGTGACGGGCAGCCTGGCGATTCCGGTGGGGCGTTTGCGCAAGATGTCGATGGGGCCGGATTACCTGTCGGCGTTCACGGTGGGCGACCAGCTGCTGTGGGGCGCGGCCGAGCCGCTGCGGCGCATGCTGCGCATCGTGCTGGACAAGTAAAACAAGGCCCGCTCAGCGGGCCTTGTTTTACGTAGGGTGGGCTCCGCCCACGCGGTGATACATGGCAGCGAGATCATCCGGCACGAAACCGGAGCCCGTGCGTATCACCGCGTGGGCGGCGCCCACCCTACGAGTTCTTGGCGATTCGACCAGACCTGTTAACCCCCCGATAATCCCGCGCCGCATGAGACGATATATAAACATTATCGATCACTCATCCATCCCACAGATTGCCCCTCCTACGCCCCGCAGCGCTTGCATGCTCCAGTGCATGATGATATGTTGAGACTTCCGGGAAACCGTCCTTTCCCTCCTGCCAACCATCTCGCATCGTCCAACTCTATGCCACTGAACCGCCGCCCTCAGATCATGTCGTCCGCGTTGAAAACGCTTACCGCCGCGGTCGCCAGTGCAGTGCTGTTGTCTTCGGTGGCAAACGCAGCGGGACTGGGCAAGCTGACTGTCCTCTCGGCATTGGGCCAGCCGCTGCGCGCCGAGATCGAACTGACGGCGGTCTCGAACGAAGAGGCCGCCGGCCTGGTCGCGAAACTCGCGTCGGCCGACGCTTACCGCGCCGCCAACGTCGAATTCAATCCGGCCCTGCTGTCGCTGCGCTTCGCCGTCGAGCAGCGCGCTGGCCGCCAGTTCGTGCGCATCACCTCGCCGCAGCCGTTGAACGAACCCTTCGTCGACCTGCTGCTGGAACTGTCCTGGAATAACGGCCGCCTGGTGCGCGAATACACCTTCCTGCTCGACCCGGCGGAACTGCGCGCGACCCAGTCGGCACAGGTGGCAGCGAGTGCGCCGCCCGCATCGAACGCCCGTGCCGCACGCGGCACCGCGGCCGCACCGGGCCAGGCCGCCGAATCTGGCCCGGCGCCGGCCGCGCGCCCGCAACGGCACGCACGCGCCGAAGAAACCGCGGGCGAGCCCGGCATGCGCAGCGCCGCGGCTGCCTCGCGCTACCGCGTCAAGGCGGGCGACACGCTCGGCCGCATCGCCGGCAAATTGAAACCGGTCGACGTCTCGCTCGACATGATGCTGGTCGCCCTGTACCGCGCCAACCCGGACGCCTTCATCGGCAACAACATGAACCGCCTGAAGTCGGGCCAGATCCTGTCCGTGCCCGAGGCCGACAGCATGCGCGGGCTCGATGCCGGCGAGGCGCACGGCACCGTCGTCGCGCACGCGGCCGACTTCAACGCCTACCGCGCCAAGCTGGCCGGCCAGGTCGCCACCAGCGCCCCGGCGCGCGAGTCGGCAGCAGGGCAGAGCGCGACCGGCCGCATCACGGCCAAGGTCGAGGAACGCCCGACCGCCGCCAACGAATCGCAAGACCAGCTGCGCCTGTCGAAAGCATTGCCGCCGCGCGCGAGCAGCGGCGCCGCCACCGCCAACGCGGAAGATGTGGTGGCGAAGGAAAAGGAATTGAACGACGCCCAGACCCGCGTCAAGGAGCTGGAAAAGAACGTCAACGACCTCGAGAAGCTGATCACGGTGAAGAGCCAGACCGGCGCCGCCGCGACCCAGCGCGCCGCCGGCGCACCGGCTGCGACCCCGGTCGCGCCCACAGTCGTCGCCCAGGCCGACGTCCAGCCAAAACCGGCACCGAAGATCAAGACCGCGCCAAAGGCCGTCACCCCGCCGGCACCGGTCGAGCGGAGCCTGGCCGACACGCTGATGGACAATATCCTGTACCTCGGTGCGGGCGCCGCCGTGCTGCTGCTGGCCGCGCTCGGCCTGTCGCAGCGCCGCAAGCGCAAGGTCATCGTCGAGACCACGCCCGCCACCCCGACCATCCTCGGCAGCGCGGCCCAGCCGGCGCAGGCGATGTTCGCGGAAACGGGCGGGCAGAGCGTCGACACCCACGACAGCGTCTTCAATTCCAGCTTCGCTCCCTCGGCCAGCCAGCTCGACACCAATGAAGTCGACCCGCTCGCCGAAGCCGAGCTGTATCTGGCGTACAACTTCGACACCCAGGCCGAGGACATCCTCAAGGAAGCGCTGCGCAACGACCCGTACCGCCATCCGGTGCGCCTGAAACTGCTCGAGATCTATGCGGCGCGCAAGGACGTGCGCGCCTTCGAGACCCAGGCAACCGAGCTCTATAGCCTCACCGGCGGCAAGGGTGGCGAGTGGGCGCAAGCCGCCGCGCTCGGCCATACGCTCGACCCGGCCAATCCGATGTATGCCCAGGGCGCCGGCGCAGCCCTTGGCGCCGCGGCGGGCGCAGCAGGCGCAGGGATGGCTGCAGCGAGCCTTGCCGACGATGCCGGGCCGCAAACCATGCTGTCGCAGCAGCTCGAGCAAGCCTTCCGCAACCGCGGCGAACCGCTCGAGGTCATCGAGCCGGCCTCGACCGTGGACGCCGCCACCGGCGCGCCGCTCGACAGCGGTTTCGATCTCGACAGCCTGGGCCTCGACCACGACGCCACCGCGCTGCCGCAGCCGGGCGGCACCGATGCGACGCCGGCCGCTGCCAGGGCGGACGACAAGGCGAACGACAACCTGCTCGATTTCGACCTCGGCGGCCTCTCCTTCGAACCGGTCGCCGCCCCCGGCAGCATGAATGCCGTGCACGACGACGCCACCGCCGTGCCCGACCTGGAATTCGACATGGAGCCGTTCGCGCCGCTCGAGCCGGCGTCCGCCACCCCGGCCGTCGACAGCGGCGAGAGCCTCGACGACCTGTCCTTCGACATGAATTTCGACGCGCCGGCGGCCAGCCGGCCGGCGTCACGCGCGGACGAGGACAGGGACGAGGACGATGCCTTCGTGCTCGACCTCAGCAAGAACGGCCCGAACACCGACATCGACATGGCCCAGCTCGCACGCGAATTTGAACTGAGCGACGTGGACGAGCTGCCGCCGCTGCCGGACGTGCCCGCCACGGCGTCGGCCTCGGACCTGAAGGATCCGCTGTTCGACCTCGACGCGATGGACTTCGGTCTCTCCGATGCCGCCCCGGTCACCCCGGTGGGCGCGCGCCAGGAACCCGTGTTCGATTTCGGCTCGACCGACTTCGACCTGACTCCGCCGACGGCCGAGCCTGCACAGGAGATGGTCGCAGCGCCGGCAGCGGCGAAAGATCCGCTGTTCGACCTCGACATGATGGACTTCGGCCAGCCGGCCGCCCCGGCCGCGCCGCAGGACGATCCCTTCGCCATGAACGATGTGCCGGCGATCCCGAATCCGGGCACCCCGGTGCCGCGTTTCGACATGTCCGGTCTCGACCTCGACCTGCCCGCCGGCGAGTTGGCGCCGGCCGAGCCCGGGGCGCCGGCCGAGAGCGGCCTCGAGCTGACCGCGGCGCAGATGGAAATGGAAACCAAGCTCGATCTCGCAGTCGCCTACCAGGAGATCGGCGACAAGGAAGGTGCGCGCGAATTGCTCGACGAAGTCATCAAGGGCGGCAACGTCGAACAGTCCAGCCGCGCCAGTGCCATGCGCGCACAGTTGGCGTGAGGCGCATCGCACTCGGACTCCAGTACGTCGGCACCGGCTGGAATGGATACCAGAAACAGCCGAGCCGTGACACCATCCAGGATGCACTCGAGATCGCCCTCGAAAAGTTCGGCCGTACGAAGTTCTCCACCACCTGCGCCGGCCGTACCGACGCCGGCGTGCACGCGGTCGAGCAGGTCGTCCACTTCGACACCGAACTCGACCGGCCGATGCAAAGCTGGGTGCGCGGCACGAATACCTTCCTGCCCGATTCGATCGCGGTGCGCTGGGCGGCGGAAGTGCCGCCCGATGCCGAAGGCCAGGACTTCCACGCCCGCTACTCGGCGCGCTCGCGTACCTATCACTACGTGCTGTACAACAACCCGCACCCCTCGGCGCTGCTGGCCGGCCGCGCGGGCTGGGTATTCCGTCCGCTCGATGTCGAGCGCATGCAGCTTGCCGCACGCCACCTGATCGGCCTGCACGACTTTTCCTCCTTCCGTGCCTCGGGCTGCCAGGCGAACACGCCGATCAAGGACATGCAGGAAATCAGGATCGAACGGCGCGGCGACATCATCGTCTTCACCGTGCGCGCCAGCGCCTTCCTGCACCACATGGTGCGCAACCTGGTGGGCGCGCTGATCTATGTCGGCCTTGGCCGCAACGAGCCGGACTGGATGGCCGAGGTGCTGGCCGCGCGCAACCGCGACGCCGCCGCGCCGACCTTCATGCCGGACGGCCTGTACTTCGCGAAAATCGATTACGATCCGAAGTGGGGATTGCCGCAGGAGATCCTCTCTCCGCTCCCCTGGCTTTGAGGTTTTGAACATGCACCGTACCCGAATCAAAATTTGCGGCATCACGCGCGAGGAAGACCTGCGCGCCGCCGTATCCAGCGGCGCCGACGCGCTCGGCTTCGTGTTCTACCCGAAGAGCCCGCGCTACGTGAGCCCTGCGCAGTTTGCGTCGCTGGCAAAGGGCTTGCCGCCCTACATCAGCTCGGTCGCGCTGTTCGTCAACGCCAGCCTGGACGAGGTGAGGGCGGTGGTCGGGGCCGGGCCGGTGTCTCTGCTGCAATTTCATGGCGACGAGACCATGGAAGAGTGCGCGCACATCGCCGACGCGGTGAAGCGGCCCTTCGTGCATGCCTACCGCGTCAAGCCGGACACAAGGCACGCCGATTTGCTAGAATGCGAACTCGCATACCGCGCCGCCAGTCCCTGGTTTTCGAGCCTTCTGCTCGATGCCTACGTGGACGCCTACGGCGGCGCTGGAAAGGTCTTCGATTGGTCTCTTATCCCAAAAGAGCTCGCGCCTCGGGTCGTTTTGAGTGGTGGCTTGAGCGTGCAAAACGCGACTGACGCGGTCGCACGCGTACGCCCTTGGGCGGTCGACATCAGCAGTGGTGTCGAAGCCAGCAAGGGGATCAAGGACGCCCGCAAGATCGCGGCTTTTATTGCCGCGGTGCGGGCCGCCGATGCCACCATTGAAAGCGAACACCCCCATGAAAACCATCCCGGAAGCAGTCCTCGAGAGCCAGGAAGCGGCAGCTGAACGCCACCCCGGCGCGCTGTTCCAGACCACCGACTATCAATTTCCCGACGCGCGCGGCCACTTCGGTCCCTACGGCGGCTCGTTCGTTGCCGAGACGCTGACCCACGCGCTGGCCGAACTCAACGAAGCCTACGCGCGCTATTCGCACGATCCTGAATTCCTCGAAGAGTTCCGCTACGAGCTGGCCCATTTCGTCGGCCGTCCCTCGCCCGTCTACCACGCCAGGCGCTGGTCGGAACTGGCAGGCGGCGCGCAGGTATTCTTCAAGCGTGAAGACCTGAACCATACCGGCGCCCACAAGATCAACAACGTGATCGGCCAGGCGCTGCTGGCGCGCCGCATGGGCAAGAAACGCATCATCGCCGAGACCGGCGCCGGCCAGCATGGCGTCGCCACCGCGACCATCTGCGCGCGTTTCGGTCTCGAATGCGTGGTCTACATGGGCAGCGAAGACGTCAAGCGCCAGGCCCAGAACGTTTATCGGATGAAGCTGCTGGGCGCGACCGTCGTTCCCGTCGAGTCGGGCAGCAAGACCCTCAAGGATGCGCTCAACGAAGCGATGCGCGACTGGGTCACCAACATCGAAAACACCTTCTACATCATCGGCACCGTGGCCGGCCCGCACCCGTACCCGATGATGGTGCGCGATTTCCAGTCGGTGATCGGCGAGGAATGCCGGGTGCAGATGCCGGAAATGACCGGGCGCCAGCCGGATTACGTGGTCGCCTGCATCGGCGGCGGTTCGAATGCGATGGGTATTTTCTATCCGTACATCGACGAGCCGGGCGTCAAATTGGTCGGCGTCGAGGCGGCGGGCGAGGGGCTCGATTCGGGCAAGCATGCGGCCTCGCTGTCCGCGGGGTTCCCGGGCGTGCTGCACGGCAACCGCACGTATTTGCTGCAGGATGCGAACGGCCAGATCATCGAGACGCACTCGGTCTCGGCCGGCCTGGATTATCCGGGTGTCGGACCGGAACACGCCTGGCTCAAGGATTCGGCGCGGGCCGAGTATGTGTCGATCACCGACGACGAGGCGCTGCAGGCCTTCCACGACTGCTGCCGCATCGAGGGCATCATCCCGGCGCTGGAATCCTCGCATGCGATCGCCTATGGCGTGAAGCTGGCGGCGACGCTGCCGAAGGACCAGCTGATCCTGGTGAATCTGTCGGGGCGCGGGGACAAGGACATGCATACGGTAGCGCAGCGGATGGGGCTGGATTTCAGCTGATCCGCGCCACGCATGCGTGCGTTGAACGCGTGGGCGGCTCGGCCGTCCACGCGTTCGACGAACCGCTGCACACCCGACTGCAACCGCCAACCCAAACGAAAAAACACCATGTCCCGAATCGCATCTACCTTCGCCGCCCTGCGCGCGCAAAACAAAACCGGCCTCGTCACCTTCATCACCGCCGGCGATCCCGGCCCCGAGATGACCGTCCCGCTGATGCACGCCCTGGTGGCGGGCGGCGCCGACGTCCTGGAACTGGGCGTTCCCTTTTCCGACCCGATGGCCGAAGGCCCGGTCATCCAGCGCGCCTGCGAGCGCGCATTGAAATTCGGCATCGGCCTGAACGATGTCTTCAACTACGTGCGCGAGTTCCGCAAGACCGACCCCGATACCCCGGTCGTCCTGATGGGCTACGCCAACCCGATCGAGCGCATCGGTCCCGACAACTTCATCCGCAACGCGAAAGACGCGGGCGCGGACGGCGCCATCGTCGTCGACTATCCGCCGGAAGAATGCGAAGCCTTTGCCGACGCCATGCGCGCCAGCGACCTCGACCTGATCTTCCTGCTGGCGCCGACTTCCACCGAAGAGCGCATCAGGCAGGTGGCGCGCTACGGCAGCGGCTTCAGCTATTACGTCTCGCTGAAAGGCGTCACCGGCGCCGGCAGCATCGATACCGAAGACGTGGCGCGCCGCGTCGCCGCCATCCGCGAACACGTCAGCCTGCCGATCGGCGTCGGTTTCGGCATCCGCGACGCGGAGACGGCCAAAGCGGTCGCTTCGGTGGCCGATGCGGTCGTGATCGGCAGCCGGATCATCCAGGAACTGGAGAATACGCCGAAGGAAGCGGGGCCGGAGGCGGTACGGGCCTTCTGCGCCGGCATTCGCGCAGCGCTCGACAGCTGATCAACAAGGGCATTTCCTGAGGCCGGTCAAGCAGGGACGTCCGGCCCGTGCATATGGCGTCGCTCCAGGTCGGGGTACATTGCATTTCCGTACCTCAACATTTTCTGGAGTCATTGCATGAAGAAACAGATCACCAGCGTTTCGTTATCGCAGAACGCCAAGATGATGGCCGCGCTTTACCTGGCCATGTCGATGCCGATGGCGGCCGTCTTTGCCCTCTATATTGCGCGGGCGGGGCAGACCGGCGGAGCGGTCGCCGTCCTGGTTGTATTTCCATTGGTATATGGCGGCGCAGCTTATCTCGGCACGCTCCTCGCAGCCTGGTTCTACAATCTGGTGGCAAAACGTGTCGGTGGGTTTGAATTTACGACCGCCGAAGTCACGCAAGGCTGACCCGGCTGCGCAATCGCGCAACGGCACCATGCCGGCAGCTGGCACAGGCCACTGCCGGCATTTTTACTTGTCTTCTTGCAATTTTATACGGTACATTTACCCTACTTAATCTTGCACGGGAAGACATTCTTGAAGAAGCAAATCGTCCGCGTCGCCATCCTCCAGAACGCCAAGGTGATGGCGGCCCTGTACTTCGTCATTTCCATTCCGCTCGTGGTGTTGATGACCATTCCCACCCTGATGGTCCAGGGCGCGGGCGCTTCCCTGCTGGCAATAGTGCTCATGCCATTGCTCTACACTGTGTTCGGATTCGTGCTCACCCTGTTCGGCGCATGGGTGTATAACGTGGTTGCAGCGCGCATGGGCGGCTTTGAGTTCACGACTGTCGAGATTGGCAACGATTGATTGCCAAGGATTGATTGACAGACAGGCAAGCGGTGACAAGCCCGGCGCTAGCGGCTACACTACGCCCCATTCAGATTGCCGCAAAGGAGAGAACATGAGTTGGTTGGAAAAACTGCTGCCCCCAAGAATTCAGCGCTCCGATGCCGCGAACCGCAAGACCATGCCGGAAGGCCTGTGGGTCAAGTGCCCGTCGTGCGAAGCGGTGCTCTACCGCGCCGACCTCGAGTCGAACCTGCACGTCTGCCCGAAGTGCGACCACCACATGCGCATCCGCGCCCGCGCGCGCCTCGACGGCTTGCTCGACGAAGGCGGGCGCTATGAAATCGGCCAGGAAGCGCTGCCGGTTGACACCCTGAAATTCAAGGACAGCAAGAAATATCCTGACCGACTCAAGCAGGCGATGGAAGCCACCGGCGAAACCGATGCGCTGATCGTCCAGGGCGGCTCGATCATGAGCCTGCCGGTCGTCGTGGCCTGCTTCGAATTCGAATTCATGGGCGGCTCGATGGGTTCGGTCGTCGGCGAACGTTTTGTACGCGGCGCCCAGGTCGCCCTCGAACAGAAAGTGCCCTTCATCTGCATCACCGCCACCGGCGGCGCGCGCATGCAGGAAGGCTTGCTGTCGCTGCTGCAGATGGCCAAGACCACTGCCATGCTGACCAAGCTGTCAGAGAAGAAATTACCCTTTATCAGCGTGCTGACCGACCCGACCATGGGCGGCGTGTCGGCCTCGTTCGCCTTCATGGGCGACGTCGTGATCGCCGAACCGAAAGCGCTGATCGGCTTTGCGGGCCCGCGCGTGATCGAGAACACCGTGCGCGAAAAGCTGCCGGAAGGTTTCCAGCGCGCCGAATTCCTGGTGCAAAAGGGCGCCGTCGACATGATCGTCGACCGCCGCAAGATGCGCGAAGAAATTGCGCGCCTGCTGGCTCTGCTGCAGAACCAGCCCGCCGAAGTCATCGCTTAATCGCGACGCTCCGGAACAGTTATCGGCCGGCGATCTGCACCCCAGGTCGCCGGTTTTCGTTTCAACGTACCTATCACATCCATGTCCATGCTTCCCACCACCTTGCCCGAGTGGCTGGCGCTGATCGAGTCGCGCCACGCCGAAACCCATATCGACATGGGACTGGACCGCGTGCGCGCCGTCAAGGAACGCATGCACCTGCAGTTCGGCTGCCCGGTGATCATGGTCGCCGGCACCAACGGCAAGGGCTCGACCTGCGCCATGCTCGAATCCGTCCTGCTGCACGCCGGCTACCGCGTCGGCCTCTACATCAAGCCGCACTTCCTCGACTTTAACGAGCGCGCCCGCATCAACGGCGAAATGGCGAGCGACGCCGTGCTGGTCGACGCCTTCGCATTCGTCGAAAGCGCGCGCGGCGATATCGACCTGACCTATTTCGAATTCACGACGCTGGCGATCATGCACCTGATCTCGAAGTCCGGCGTGGACGTGGCGATCCTGGAAGTGGGCCTGGGCGGGCGCCTCGATGCGGTGAACGTGGTCGACGCCGACGTATCGATCGTTACCAGCATCGATATCGACCACACGGCTTATCTTGGCGAGACGCGCGAGGAAATCGGTTTCGAAAAGGCCGGCATCTTCCGCGCCGGCAAAACCGCGATCTGCAGCGATCCGCTGGCGCCGCAGTCGCTGACCCAGCATGCCGCCGACATCGGTGCCGACCTGTGGCTGATCGGGCGCGATTTCAATTTCCAGGGCGACCAGCAGCAATGGAGCTATGGCGGTCGCACCCAGCGCCGCAATTCGCTGGCCTATCCGGCCTTGCGCGGCGCCAACCAGTTGCTCAATGCCTCGGCTGCCCTGGCGGCGCTGGAAGCCCTGCGCATGCAACTGCCCTGCGGCGCCCAGGAAGTGCGCACGGGCCTGGCGCTGGTCGAACTGCCGGGACGCTTCCAGGTGCTCGCCGGACGCCCGACCACGGTACTCGACGTCGCCCACAATCCGCACGCCTCCGCCACGCTGGCCCAGAACCTGGGCAACATGGGTTTTCACCGCTACACCTATGGCGTCTTCGGCATCATGGAAGACAAGGACATCGAGGGCGTGCTGGCGCCGATGGCCGGCCTCGTCGACCACTGGTGCGTGGCCGACCTGCCGTCGCCGCGCTCGGCAAAGAGTGCCGAACTGGCCGAAAAAATCGCCGCCCTGCGCCCGGCAGGGACGAAAGAGACCGATTTTTCGGTGGCCACTTTCGCCGACCCGGCGGCCGCATATGCAAATGCGGTGAGCCGTGCCGAGGAGAATGATAGAATTGTGGTCTTTGGCTCGTTCTACACCGTCGCCGGCGTGATGGCCGCCCGAAAAAACTCTCTTCACTGACATACAGACGCATGGGCTTGTTCTCGATCTTTGGTAAAAACAAGCAAGAAAGCGCCGCCCAGGACAGTGGCCGAATTTCGCCTAACTTCGCCCGCGACGATGACGACTTCGGCCAGGAGGCCAGGTCCAAGCGCGCCAGTCACGCCAACCGCGCCAACCGCGCCAACCAGGCGAACGAAAGCGGGCAGGGCGGTTCGCGGCGCAGCCGCAGCGGGGGCGACCCCATGCTGCCGGAAAAAAAGCGCGCACGGCGCCGCCTGGTAGGCGCGGTCGCGCTGGCGCTCGCCGCCGCCGTCGGCTTGCCGATGCTGCTCGATTCCGAACCGCGCCCGCTGGCCGGCGATATCGCCATCCAGATTCCCTCGAAAGAAAAGGCGCCCGCGCTGCCGATGCCGGCCTCGCCCGTGCCGGCCGCCGACAGCGTCGACCAGGACGAGGAAATCATCGCCCCGCCGCCGGCCGCACCCAAGCCGCGTCCCGCCACCGCAGCGCCTGCCGTGGACAAGGCGCCGCCGCCCCTCGTGTACAGCGAACGCGAAGTCAAGACGGTCAAGGCGGAGCCGAAGGCCGCCGAGCACAAGCCTGAGCCGAAGCCGGCCGAGCACAAGCCCGAACCAAAGGCGGTCGAGCACAAGCCCGAATCGAAGCCTGAATCGAAGCCGGAGCGGAAGCTCGCAGAGAAGCCGGCCGACAAGCCTGCCGTGAAAAAGCCGGAAGAAAAGCCGGCGCCCGTGAAACCGAAAGACAGTGAAGCCGCCCGTGCGTTGGCGCTGCTCGAGGGCAAGCCTGCCAAGGCGGCCGAGCAGCATCCACGCACCGAAGAGAAGGCCGACGCGTCCCAGCGTTACGTGGTGCAGGTGGCCGCGCTGGCGACCCAGGAAAAGGTCGACGAATTGCAGGCGCGCCTGCGTGCCGGCGGCATCAGCTCCTTCACGAAGAAGTCCGGCGCCCTGATCAAGATCCAGGTCGGCCCGTTCGGCAGCCGCGAGGAAGCCGACAGGACAAAAGCAAAGCTGGGCTCGCTGGGCCTGGGCGGTTTCCTGGTCCCGATCTGATTGGCGTCGAAGCTGCGTGACGATTTTCGATTATCTGGTCTTGTTCGTGCTGGTGGCCTCGGTAGTGATCAGCACCATGCGTGGTTTAGTGAAAGAAATCCTGTCGCTGACAGGCTGGATCGTGGCCTTTGTCGTGGCCAATGCCTATGGCGCGCGCCTCGCGCTGCTATTGCCGGATATGATACCCGGCGAGGCGGGGCGGCTGATCGTTGCCTTCATCGCGCTGTTCCTCGGCGTGCGCATTTTAATGGGGCTGTTGTCCCTGGCCGTCGGCGCGCTGGTCGACGCGGCTGGCCTGAGCCTGGCGGACCGCGGCCTGGGCGGCCTGTTCGGCCTGGCGCGCGGGATTGTAATCGTGCTGGCCGCCGTCATATTGTGTTCCATGACCGCCATTCCCCAACAGGCATTCTGGAAAGACGCGCTGCTGTCCCCGCTGGCCGAGGCCGGAGCGCGCACCGTCACGCCCTTTCTCCCTGCTGCGCTGGCGCAGCACCTGAATTTTTGACTATCCGAATTTACTCTTCGTTTTTGAATCCTCCCGTAACAGCATTCAGTTCTTAGGAGCGCACCATGTGTGGCATCGTCGGCGTCGTCTCGCAAACTCCCGTCAACCAGTTGTTGTATGACGCATTGCTGCTGTTGCAGCACCGCGGCCAGGACGCGGCGGGCATTGCAACCAATCACAGCAGCATGTTCTCGATGTACAAGGCCAACGGCCTCGTCCGCGACGTGTTCCGCACCCGTAACATGCGTTCGCTGCAAGGCAATACCGGTATCGGCCACTGCCGCTACCCGACCGCCGGCTCGTCGAGCGAAGAAGAAGCGCAGCCGTTCTACGTGAACGCGCCCTTCGGCATCACGCTCGCCCACAACGGCAACCTGACCAACCAGGCCGAGTTGAAGGAGGCGCTGTTCCGCAACGACCGCCGCCACATCAATACCAATTCCGACTCGGAAGTGCTGCTCAACGTGCTGGCGCACGAAATCCAGGAAGCGGCGAACGGCTATTCGCTCGACGCCGAGGCCGTTTTCAAGGCAGTCGGCATCGTGCACCGCCGCGTGCGTGGCGCCTACGCCGTCGTGGCGCAGATCGCCGGCCATGGCATGCTTGCCTTCCGCGACCCCTACGGCATCCGTCCGCTGTGCCTGGGCATGAACGAAGGCGAGAACGGCGTCGAATACATGGTCGCCAGCGAATCGGTGGCCCTGGAAGGCATTGGTTTCCGCTTCGTGCGCGACATCGCCCCGGGCGAAGCCGTGTTCATCGGCGAAGATGGCCAGTTTCACGAGCGCCAGTGCGCCGAGAATCCGTCGCTCAATCCGTGCGCGTTCGAATACGTCTACCTGGCGCGTCCGGACTCGGTGATCGACGGCGCCTCGGTCTACGCCACGCGCCTGAAAATGGGCGAATACCTGGCCGATAAGATCCGCAAGGAGATTCCGGTCGAGGAGATCGACGTCGTGATGCCGATTCCGGATTCTTCGCGTCCGGCTGCGATCCAGCTGGCGCTGAAGCTGGGCGTCGAATACCGCGAAGGTTTCATCAAGAACCGCTACATCGGCCGCACCTTCATCATGCCGGGGCAGGGCATGCGCAAGAAGTCCGTACGCCAGAAGCTGAACGCGATCGGCGCCGAGTTCAAGGGCAAGAACGTGCTGCTGGTCGACGACTCGATCGTGCGCGGCACCACCAGCCGCGAGATCGTGCAGATGGCGCGCGAAGCGGGCGCCCGCAAAGTGTTCTTCGCCTCGGCCGCGCCACCGGTGCTGTTCCCGAATGTCTACGGCATCGACATGCCGACCCGCGACGAGCTGATCGCCTATGGCCGCACGGTGGAAGAAGTCTGCGCCGAAATCACCGCCGACCGCCTGGTCTACCAGGACATCGATGCCCTGAAACGGTCGATCTCGGACGTGAACCCGGCGCTGACCAATTTCGAGGCCTCGTGTTTCGACGGCGTCTACGTGACGGGCGACGTGACCCCGGCCTACCTCGACAACCTGGAGACCGCGCGCCATAACGGCGGCACGGGCGTCTCGCAGGAAGACGTCGTGCGTACCCAGCTGAACCTGAATCCCGCCGTCGCCGCCGAATAACCGGACGCACCTGCCATGAGCGAAAAAAAGAACTACGGTTTCACGACCACGATCCTGCACAACGACCGCCGCAAGGCGATCGAGCAAGGCTCCCTGCACAAGCCCGTCCACACGTCGGTCGCGTTCGGTTACAACGATGCGCGCCAGCTCGCCTCGGTCTTCCAGGGCAAGGAGCCGGGCTTCCGCTACGGCCGCCAGGGCAACCCGACGGTGGCCGCGCTGGAAGACAAGATCACGAAGATGGAAGACGGCGTGGCCAGCCTGTGTTTCGGCACCGGCATGGCGGCCATCGGCGCGCTGTTCCAGGCGCTGCTGCGCGAAGGCGACCACATCGTCTCATCGAGCTTCCTGTTCGGGAACACGAACAGCCTGTGGCAGACGGTGGCGGGGCAGGGCGTCGATGTCGACTTCGTCGATGCGACCGATGTCGCCAATGTCGAAGCGGTGCTGAAGGCGAACACGCGCCTGGTGTTCGTGGAGACGGTCGCCAATCCGCGCACGCAGGTGGCCGACCTGGCGCGTATCGGCGAACTGTGCCGCGCGCGCGGCATCCTGTACGTGGTCGACAATACGATGACCACGCCCTATTTGTTCCGTCCAAAAGCAGTCGGTGCCGGCCTGGTCGTCAATTCGCTGACCAAGTCGATCGCCGGCCACGGCATTGCGCTCGGCGGCGCGCTGACCGATACCGGCCTGTTCGACTGGAGCGCCTTCCCGAACATCGCGGCCAACTTCCGCAAGCAGCCGGCCGCCGCCCAGGGCATGGCCCAGCTGCGGGCGAAAGCGTTGCGCGACTTCGGCGCGGCCCTGGGGCCGGAAGCGGCGCACCACATTGCCGTGGGTGCCGAGACGCTGGCCTTGCGCATGGAACGCACCTGCGCGAATGCGCTGGCGCTGGCGCAGATGCTTGAAGCGGATGATCGCGTGTCGGCCGTGCATTATCCGGGCCTGCAGTCGCATCCCCAGCACGGCGTGACGACCGAACTGTTCCGCAGTGGTGGCTCGCTGCTGAGCTTTGAACTGCGCGAAGACATCGACCCCTTCGACTACCTGAACCGGCTGCAGCTGGCCATCCCGGCGAGCAACCTGGGCGATACGCGCACCCTGGTCATCCCGGTCGCGCACACCATCTTCTTCGAAATGGGCGCCGAGCGCCGCGCCAGCATGGGCATTGCCGAGTCGCTGATCCGGGTCTCGGTGGGTATCGAAGACACGCAAGACCTGCTGGACGACTTCCGCGCGGCGTTGGGCAGCTGAGGGAAGCTGAGGGCAGTCCGCCTTCGCAAGCAAAAGGAATTGCGCGAAAGATATTAACGTTCTACTATTGGCTCCATATACATTCATTGGGGGTGGTATGCGACGTTTCCTGATTTCCCTGCTGCTCGTCAGTAGTGCTGCGATGGCGGACGATTTGATCGACGCCGACAAATTCCTGATGGCCAAGGAGTACGGCAAGGCGCTTCCGCTGTACACCCGCCTTGCCAACGCCGGCAATGCCGACGCCCAGTTCCGTCTCGGCGAAATGACCTGGTATGGCGACGGTACGCCGCAAGACCTGCAGGCTGCCCACCGCTGGTTCGAGAAGTCCGCCGCCGCCGGCAATGCAGACGCCAGGGCCGCCATCGCAGCCCTCGACCGGCGCACCACGCGCGGTGGCGAGATCGGCTACTGGATGAAGGAATACAAGGGCGACGACCTCCGCTCCGGCAATCTCGAGTGCAAGCCTCCGGTGGTCCCGGCCGTCTCGAAGACCAACGAGGACGTCGCAGCCACCCGCAAAAGCATCGAAGGCTGGCAAGCCTGCTACAACGGCTTCGTTGCCAACTTCAACGCCACGGCGCCTGTCGCGAAGCGCATCCCGGCCGACGTGCTCGACATGATGACTCCCCAGGAAATCGAAGGCGCACGCATCCACATCGAGGCGGTGTATCGCGACACGCTCGCGCAAGCCCAGCGCGAAGCGAACGCCGTACGAACGCAGCAGGCTCAATGGGAAGCGGCGACCGAACGTTTCGTCAAGGAAGAGAACGCCCGTCTGGAGCGTGAGAACGCGGAACAGACACGGCTCGCCATCGACTCCCAGCGACGGAACAACGATTACGCCATCCTGAATCGCCGGGAGCCGCCACCGCCAGTGACGCGCAGGGAAAGCCGTTGAATCTAATGCCGCAACCCGGCGCACTGCGTGGCGGCGGCAATCCCGGCCTTCGCGCGGCGCTGGCAGACTGATGTAAAAAAACTACGTAATGGCGATGCAAACCGCATTGCATCGCCGACATAACGGTTTTATTATCGTTTTACAACATCCCTGAAAGGACGATGCCATGCGCCGGTTTGTGTTTTCCCTGCTGTTCGTTTGCCTCTGCGCCCGCGCCGACGATCTTGCCGAAGCTAACCGGCTGCTCGCCGCGAAGGACTATGGCAAGGCGCTGCCCTTATACACAAAGGCTGCGCAAGCGGGCAACCCGGAAGCGCAGTTTCGGCTGGGCGAGATGTACTGGTATGGCGACGGCACGGTACAGGACCTGAACGCGGCGCGCGAATGGATCGGAAAAGCCGCAGCTGCCGGCATCCCCGATGCGAAGGAATCGTTGGCGATCCTCGAGCGGCGCAAGAGCCGCGGCAACGAAATCACCTACTGGATGAACGAATACCGCGGCGAGGAACTGCAGTCGGGCAAGTATGCCTGTCCTGCGCCGTCGATTCCCGTCCTGTCGAAGACCAACGAAGAGATCGAGGCGACCCGGGCTGCTGTCGCCTCCTGGCAAGCCTGCTATAACGGTTTCGTCAGCAACTTCAATGCCGCGATGCCGGCAGGTAAAGTCGTTCCGCAGGACGTGCTCGATATGATGAGCCCGGCCGAATTCGAGCGCGTACGCGCCCATATCGAGCCGCAGTACCGGAAGATCCTGCTCGACGCCCAGGCCCGGGCCGAGGCGACGCTGGCGCAACGCGACGCCTGGGAGAAGGCGACCCAAGCCTTCGTCAAGGAGGAGAACCTGCGGCGCAAGCGTCAGATCGAACTGGAAACGACCCGCATCGTCCGCGACAATGAAGTGCGTTTGCATGGCGGTACCGACGCGCGCGTGAGTACAGGCAAGTAAGCGGCAAGTGAGCGGCAAGTAAGCGGCAAGTAAGCGGCGGTTGAGCGACAGTTGAGCAGGCCCGCGTCTCGCAGTATGATGGGCCTCGCTCATTTTGTTACCGCCATGAAAAAATTCCTTTACTGTGCCTTACTGCTCGCGAGCCTGCCCGCCGCGGCCGCGAACGATCTCGCCTCTGCCAACGCCCTGTTCGAGCAAAAGAAATATGCCGAGGCCCTGACGCTGTACACGAAACTGGCGAACGCCGGTAACGTCGATGCCCAGCAACAGCTGGGCCAGATGTACTGGTATGGCGAAGCAGGGGCAGTGGACGAGGCAAAAGCCCAGGCCTGGTTCCGCAAGGCGGCTGCCCGGGGCAATGCGGTGGCCGCCAGTTCGCTCGTCGTCATGCAGCAGCGCACGGACCGCCGGGCCGACATCGATTACTGGATCGGCGGCTACGATGGCAGCGACCTGAAAACCGGAAAGTATTACTGCCCCGCGCCGCGGATCCCCGCGATGTCGAAGCAGGCGGACGAGATCGATCGCGTGTCCGGGGCCATCGCCACCTGGCAAGACTGCTACAACGGTTTCGTGGAAAACCTGAACGCATCCTCGCCGCTGGTCAAGCGCATTCCGGCCGACGTCGTCAAGCTGATGAACGCCCGCGAGACCGAACGTGCGCAGGCGCACCTGGAGCAGGTGCAGCAAAACCTGTCGGAAGAGGCAAAGGTGGCGGCCAAGCTGGTACTGGCGGACGTTGCCGCATGGCGCAGCGCGACCGAGGCGTACGTGAAGGAACACAACGCCATTGTCGAGAGCGGGCCTTCTCCCGAGCGCGCACGCGACATCGAGGCGCGCAGGAGCAACTACGGTCCCGCCGGAAAATAGGGCGGACGTAAAAAAAGCCGCGCGAGCGGCTTTTTTTACGTCGGCAAACTCAGTGCCAGCTGCGCATCAAACCGACCGCAAGTCCCTCGAGCGCGAACTCGTCGCCCGGCTCGACGCGGATCACCTTGAAGTCCGGGTTCTCCGGCAGCAGTTCGATGGTGTCGCCCGTCTTACGGTAGCGCTTGACGGTGACGTCCTCGCCGATGCGGGCGACGACGATCTGGCCGTTCTTGGCGCTGTCGACTTTTTTGACGGCGAGGAAGTCGCCATCCATGATGCCGGCGTCGCGCATCGACCAGCCGCGCACCTTCAGCAGGAAGTCGGGACGCGCGCCGAACATGGCCGGGTCGACGTTGTAGGTCGCTTCGACGTGTTCCTGCGCCAGGATGGGCGAACCCGCCGCGACGCGGCCGACCAGGGGCAACGACATCAGCAGGGCGGCAGGGACATGCGGCACCGGCTGCGGCAGCGAGGCGCCGATGAGGCGGATGCCGCGCGAGGTGCCCGAGACGATCTCGATGGCGCCTTTGCGAGCCAGGGCCTGCAGGTGTTCTTCGGCCGCGTTGGCCGACTTGAAGCCCAACTCCCTGGCGATTTCGGCGCGGGTCGGCGGGAAGCCGGTATTGTCGATCGCTTCCCTGATCAGGTTCAGGATCTGTTCTTGCCTTGCGGTGAGCTTGAGCATGGGTCTGGCACGGGTTGATGATTCAGACTGTATTTTTGTACAGTATTTCGGGGAATGCAAGGGAAATCGATGATTTTTAACGATTCGCGCCGCCCAGGGTGTCGCGGCGCAGCGACGAGGGCGGGAGATTGCGCAGCCGTGCCATCCGCGTTATAATTGCCGGCTTTCCCTTCCCACACTCGTCTTGACGCCGAGGTGGGCATTTGTTTAAACGTCCTCAAGGAGTGTTGCATGCGTCATTATGAAATCGTTTTTATCGTCCACCCGGACCAAAGCGAGCAAGTCCCGGCGATGATCGAGCGTTACAAGGCCAGCGTCACCGCGCGCGGCGGTAACATCCATCGCGTCGAAGACTGGGGCCGTCGCCAGATGGCTTACTCGATCCAGAAGTTGCCGAAGGCACACTACATCTGCATGAACATCGAGTGCGACAACGAGACCCTGGTCGAGCTGGAAACCGCATTCAAGTTCAATGATGCCGTGCTGCGTCACCTGACCGTGAAAATGAAGAAAGCTGAAACCACGCCATCGCCAATGATGAAGTCGGTCCAGCGCGAAGACGCAGCCAAGAGCCACCGCGCAGAAGCCCCAGCGGCTGCTGCTGCCCCGGCCGCCGCTGCTGCTTAAATTTTTCTTGCCAGAAATCGTTAATTGGAAGTGAACCAGCGTAAGTGAACCAGCTACAAGTCGTCGCGACGATTGCTGAACGCGACGTACTGCGCTATACCCCCGCCGGCGTGCCGGTCGTCTCGGCAATCCTGATGCACAGTTCGCAGCAGGTCGAGGCAGGGGTCGAGAGGCTGGTCGAGTTCGAAATTGCCGCGTTCGCCGCGGGTGAGATTTCGGGCCGCTTCGCCAGCGCAGAGTTAGGCGCCGCGCACCAGTTCACGGGATTTTTGGCCAGGAAG
Source organism: Telluria sp. AIW5 (assembly GCF_056680575.1). Classification (NCBI taxonomy): domain Bacteria; kingdom Pseudomonadati; phylum Pseudomonadota; class Betaproteobacteria; order Burkholderiales; family Oxalobacteraceae; genus Telluria; species Telluria sp. AIW5. The sequence continues at coordinate 2,414,183 of NZ_CM155289.1, forward strand.
AATCGCAACAGCAAAGCCCTGGTGTTTCACATCATTGATTTCAGTGCCGCCGCTTAATTATTAGCGGCCACCATTTAGATACAGGAGCCTCAAATGGCATTCGGTAAAAAGTTCGACAAAAACAAAGCCAAAGAAAAACTGAAGCGCAAACAGCAGAACCCGCTGTTCAAGCGTAAGAAATTCTGCCGCTTCACCGCTGCAAACGTGGAACAGGTCGATTACAAAGACGTCGACACCCTGAAGGACTTCGTCCAGGAAAACGGCAAGATCATGCCGGCACGTCTGACCGGCACCAAGGCGCACTACCAGCGCCAGGTCGACACCGCGATCAAGCGCGCACGCTACCTCGCGCTGCTGCCGTACACCGACCTGCACAACGCTTAATCGCGTCGTACAGTTCAGAACATCCTGGAGAAAAATATGCAAGTTATCCTTTTGGAAAAAGTTGTTAACGTCGGCAACCTGGGCGACGTGGTCAAGGTCAAGGACGGTTACGCGCGTAACTTCCTGATCCCGCAAAAGATGGCCCGCCGCGCAACCTCGTCGGCCGTCGCCGAGTTCGAAGTCAAGCGCGCCGAGCTGGAAAAAGCAGCAGCTGAAAAGCTGTCGGCTTCGCAAGCCCAAGGCGACAAGCTGGGCGGCATGACCATCACCATCGCCCAGAAAGCCGGCGTCGACGGTCGTCTGTTCGGTTCGGTTGGTAACTTCGACATCGCCGAAGCCCTGACCAAGCAAGGTTTCGCAGTTGAAAAAGCACAGGTTCGCCTGCCGACCGGTCCCCTGAAGACCACCGGCGAGCACCCGGTTGCCGTCGCTCTGCACACCGACGTCGTCGTGGAAATCACGGTCGCTGTCGTGGGCGAAGCTGCTTGATAAAGCAACTGAGCAAGCACTGAGCACAGCACGTAAGTCGTTGTTGCTTAAAAGAAAAAGCCGGGTTCGCCCGGCTTTTTTTATGCGTGGAAACTAACCAATTATTTCAGCCGTGGGACGGGAGGGGTTATAATGCCGGCCATGAATACCCCCGCAGATCCGCAAATCGAATCGCTGCGCATTCCCCCGCATTCCATCGAAGCAGAACAGTCCGTCATCGGCGGCCTCCTGCGCGACAATGCGGCCTGGGACCGCATTGCCGACTTCATGCACGCGGACGATTTTTACCGCTACGACCACCGCATCATCTTCGAGCAGATGGTGCGCCTGATTAACGGCGGCAAGCCGGCCGACGTGATCACCGTCTACGAGGCCATGGTCTCGCTGGGCAAGGCCGATGACGTGGGCGGCCTGCAATACCTGAACGCGATGGCGCAGAACACGCCGTCCGCCGCCAATATCCGCCGTTACGCCGAGATCGTGCGCGACCGCGGCATCCTGCGCAAACTCATCACCGTTGCCGACGAAATTTCGGGCAATGCGTTCAATCCGCAAGGCAAGGAAGTCAAGCAGATGCTTGACGAAGCCGAATCGAAAATCTTCGCCATCGCCGAGTCCGGCGCACGCGGTGCCCAGGGCTGGAATCCGATCCAGCCGCTGCTGACCCAGGTCGTCGAGCGCATCGACGAACTTTATTCGCGCGAAAACCAGGGCGAAATCACGGGCGTGCCGACCGGCTTCATCGACCTTGACCGCATGACCTCGGGCCTGCAGCCGGGCGACCTCGTCATCGTCGCCGGCCGTCCGTCGATGGGCAAGACCGCATTCTCCGTGAACATCGGCGAGAACGTCGCCATCGAAGCGGGTTTGCCGGTCGCCATTTTCTCGATGGAGATGGGCGGCGCCCAGCTGGCCATGCGTATGCTCGGCTCGGTCGGCCAGCTCGACCAGCACCGCCTGCGTACCGGCCGCCTGAACGACGAGGACTGGCCGCGCCTGACGCACGCCATCCAGAAAATGAACGATGCCCAGGTCTACATCGATGAGACACCGGCGCTGAACCCGATCGAGATGCGCGCACGCGCGCGCCGCCTTGCCCGCCAGTGTGGCAAGCTCGGCCTGATTATCGTCGACTACCTGCAGCTGATGCAGGGCAGCCAGCCGGGCGATAACCGTACCGCCGAGATTTCCGAGATCTCGCGTTCGCTCAAGGGCCTGGCCAAGGAATTGCATTGCCCCGTGATCGCGCTGTCGCAGCTGAACCGCGCGCTGGAGCAGCGCCCGAACAAGCGTCCCGTGATGTCCGACTTGCGCGAATCCGGCGCAATCGAGCAGGACGCGGACGTGATCATCTTCCTGTATCGCGACGAGGTCTACAACCCCGACTCGCCGGATAAAGGTACCGCCGAAATCATCATCGGCAAGCAGCGTAACGGTCCGATCGGTGCGATTCGCCTGACCTGGATCGGCCAGTACACCAAGTTTGGCAACTACAGCGGTAACCTCGCCGTCTACCAGGGCGATTAAGCCGATATTGCGTCGCCGGGACCTGTCGGTTCCGGCCCTTCGCAGTCCCAAGAGTTTTATCACGGAGAAATGAATGTTTGGACGCCTGATGCCCACCGAGGGCAAGTTTTTTGATTTGTTCAACCAGCACGCCGCGCTGTGCGTGAAGGGTGCGCAAGAAATGGTTGGCCTGATGACCAACTTCGACGACCTGGAAAATCGCACGCATGCCGTCGAGAGCATCGAAAAGCAGGCGGACAAGATTACCTACGCCACCGTCGACCTGCTGCACAAGACCTTCATCACCCCGATCGACCGCGACGACATCCACAAGCTGATCACCCGCATGGATGACATCCTCGACATGATGGAAGACGCGGCCCAGACCGTCTCCCTGTACGACCTGCACGGCGTCACGCCGGAAGCGAAGCGCCTGGCCGAGCTGTGCCTGGCCTGCTGCCAGAAGGTCCAGCAAGCCGTGGGCCTGCTGCACGACATGGGCAACGCCCAGAAGATCGTCGCCATCTGCGAAGAGATCGACCGCCTGGAGTCCGACGCCGACCACGTGATGCGCGCCGCCATGAGCAAGCTGTTCCGCGACGAGCCGGACGTGCGCAACCTGATCAAGATGAAGGCGATCTACGAGATCCTCGAGACCGTCACCGACCGCTGCGAAGACGTGGCGAACATCATCGAAGGCATCATCGTCGAGAACGCGTAAGCTTTCCCACAACAAGAATAACTATGAATTCTCTTCACATCAGCATTTATGTGCTGGGTATGCTCGTGCTGCTCGCACTGGTATTCGACTTCATGAACGGCTTCCACGATTCGGCGAACGCGATCGCGACCGTCGTCTCGACCGGCGTGCTGAAACCGCAAACCGCCGTGGCGATGGCGGCCTTCTTCAACTTCGTGGCGATTTTTGTCGTCAACATGAAGGTGGCGCAGACGATCGGCAAGGACATCATCGATCCCCACATCGTCGACCATTACGTGATCTTCGGAGCCCTGGTGGGCGCCATCGTCTGGAACGTCATCACCTGGTATTACGGTCTCCCGTCCTCGTCCTCGCACGCCCTGATCGGCGGCCTGGTCGGCGCCGCGGTTGCCAAGTCGGGCACGGGCGCGCTGGTGTCGGCGGGCCTGATCAAGGTCGTCGTGTTCATCGTCCTCGCGCCGCTGCTCGGTTTCATCCTCGGCTCGATCATGATGCTCCTCGTGTCCTGGATCTTCGTGAAGTCGACGCCGCGTAAAGTGGACGTCTGGTTCCGCCGGCTGCAGCTGATCTCGGCCGCCGGCTACTCGCTGGGCCACGGCGGCAACGACGCGCAAAAGACCATGGGCATCATCTGGATGCTGCTGATCGCCGCCGGCTACGTCAGCGCCGGCGATGCGCACCCGCCGGCCTGGGTCATCATCTCCTGTTATGCGGCGATCAGCTTCGGTACGCTGTTCGGCGGCTGGCGCATCGTCAAGACCATGGGCCAGAAAATCACGAAGCTCAAACCGGTCGGCGGCTTCTGCGCCGAAACCGGCGGCACGATCACGCTGCTCATGGCCAGCTTCATGGGTGTCCCGGTCTCGACGACGCACACGATTACCGGCGCCATCGTCGGCGTGGGCTCGGCCCAAAAAGCCTCGGCCGTGCGCTGGGGCGTGGCCGGCAGCATCGTCTGGGCCTGGGTATTCACGATTCCGGCGGCCGCCTTCATGTCGGCGGTGGCGTGGTGGATCGGTACCAAGATCATGTAAGTGCAATTGTTCTTCGAAAAGCCCGGCGCCGCCGGGTTTTTTTTATGCGCGTCGCGTGGCGAGGCTCGCGGGTTATACTCGGCTCCCGTCTGCCCATTTCCGCCCACGAGACCAGATGGACCCGCGTATCGACAAGGCAGCGCCAGCCTCCACCTCGATCGGCCTTTCGGCGAGCGGTTCACTGCGCTCGCTGCTGGCCTTCCTGCGCGAGCGCCTTTGGCTGCTGCTCTTGTGGCCCGCGATCATGCTCGCCGGCGGCGCTGCGCTCTGGGGCTATGTGCTGAGCGACCTCGAGGACGAGCTGCGGGTGCGCCAGGGCGAACTGGTACAACAGGTCGACGCCTATACGCGCAGCTTCGCCATCCGCACGCGCCGCTCGATCGGGGATACCGACCGGCTGTTGTTGCTGCTGCGCCATAACTGGGAAGTGTCAGGCCACCACACCAGCCTCACCGGCACCATCGAGGCAGGCATCTTTTCCACGCAGTATATCGGGGCCGTGGGCATCCTCGACCGCAACGGCGTCGTCCTGACCAGCTCGAGTCCGGCCGCCGTCGGCAGGCGCCTGGCGGACCGGCCTTATTTCACCGCGCAGCAGCACGCAAAGTCCGACCGGCTCTACCTCAGCGGCCCGCTGGACGGCCAGCTGTCGGAGCGCGAGGTCATTGCGTTTTCACGCCCGCTGCTGTCGGCCGCCGGGCACTTCGACGGCGTCGTCCTGCTCTCGGTGTCGCCTTCGTTCTTCACCCAGCATTACGCCGAGCCCATCCTGCGCGACTACGGTTTCGTCGGCCTGACGGGGCTGGACGGCGTGGTGCGTGCCAGCCGCACCGGAGATGTCGTCCACTCGTTCCGGACCCCCTTCATGCTGAGGCCTTTGCCTGCCGATAAACCGGAGGGCGTGGCGCGCTTCGAGGGCAGGCGCTGGTTTGCCGACGGGCGCACGCGCGTGGTCGGCTGGGAGACGATGCCGGACCTGGGACTGATCGGCATCGTCGGCGTGGACGAGTACACGGCCATGGCGGGTTACCGGAACGACCGCCGGGCGGCGCTGGCCGGCGCCTGGTGGAACACCGCCTGGCTGGCACTGGCCGCACTGCTGGCAACGAGCTTCTACGTGCACGCCAGGTGGAAGCAGCACCAGATCGAGACCATCCGCGCCGCCTACCGCCTCGCGACCGAGGATGCCGGGGAGGGCTTTTTCATCAACCGGCCGCTGCGCGACCTGCACGGCAAGGTGGTCGACTTCGACATCGTCGACTGCAACCAGCACGGGGCGGACATGTTCAGCAAGCAGCCTCAGGAATTAATCGGGCACCGCCTGTCCGAGTTCTATCATGGCGAGCTGTTCCGCGCGGCCTGCGCGCGGCTGTGCGAGGCGCTCGACACCGGCATGCACGACAGCGAGATCCGGGTCGGCTCGTCGCCGGACCAATTGCTCAAGGCCCAATGGATCCGCTGCAAGGCCGTACGTGCCGGCGGCGACCTCGCGGTCACGATCCGCGACATCAGCGAGAGCAAGGCCCACATGACCGAGCTCGAGCGCAGGAGCAACTCGGACGAGCTGACCGGCCTGCCGAACCGCTACTGGATCCAGAATTACCTGCCGCAGGCGATCGACAGCGCACGTGCCGGCGGCCGGCGCCTGGCGGTGCTGTTCATTGATCTCGACGGCTTCAAGACCGTCAACGACGCGCTCGGGCATGCGGCCGGCGACGAACTGCTGCGCACGGTCGGCAAGCGCCTGCGCATCGCGGTGCGCCCGCGCGACCACGTGGTGCGCCTGGGCGGCGACGAGTTCGTGGTCGTGCTGGAAAACGCCGGCAGTCCGGATGACGTCGAGCATGTCGCCGGGCGCGTGCTCGGCGCCTTCCGCGACGGCTTCCACGTCCAGCATTCGACCCATGTGCTGAACGCCTCGATCGGGATCAGCCTGTTCCCCGAACACGGCGAGGACGCGGAGACCCTGCTCAAGAATGCGGACATTGCGATGTATTCCGTCAAGACCGAAGGGAAGGGCAATTTCCGCTTCTTCCAGTCGCGTTTCTTCGAGGCCATCCGCACCCGCCTGGAAACGGAAATCGAGTTGCGCCGCGCGCTCGACCAGCACCAGTTCGTCGTGCATTACCAGCCGCGCATCGACCTCGCCGCCGGTACCGCCTCGAGCATGGAAGCGCTGGTGCGCTGGGAGCGCCCCGGCAAGGGCCTGACCGGTCCGGACCGCTTCATCGGGCTGGCCGAGGAAACCGGCCTCATCGTGCGCCTCGGCGAGCAGGTGATCGACAGCGTCTGCCGCCAGCTGGCGCACTGGGCGCGCGATGGGGCGGTGCTGGTGCCGGTGTCGGTCAATGTGTCGCCGCGCCAGTTCAGCCAGTCCGACATCCTGGCCGTATTTCGCAGCGCCACTGCGCGCCACGGCATCGACCCGGCGCTGCTGGAAATCGAGGTGACGGAATCGTCGATGATGCAGGAAGGGATCGTCGATTCGGCGGTCTTCAGGCGCCTGCGCGAACTGGGGATCAAGCTGTGCATCGATGACTTCGGCACCGGCTATTCGTCGCTCTCGCAGCTGCAGAAGATGCGCTTCGACGTGCTCAAGATCGACCGCGCCTTCGTGCTGCGCATCGAACATCCGGAGGGCGGCACCCTGATCGCTTCGATGATCGCGATGGCGCACGCGCTCGGCATGCGGGTCGTGGCCGAGGGTGTCGAGAACCGCAGGCAGATGCAGATGCTCAGGACGCTTGGCTGCGACGAAGGGCAGGGCTATTTCTTTTCGCGTCCGGTGCCTGCGGGGGAACGCCAGGCGCAAAGCAGCCGCGAGTTCCAGCCGGCGATCGTGCCGAAGTCGTGAGGCAAGCCGATATTGTTGGCCGATGCGTATCGTAGGGTGGGCATGCCCACGCGGTCACGCCGGTTGATGCGCGGCGCCGCCCGAACATGGCGCGCAATGCGAATAATCCCCCACGTGGACGCGTCATGACCGATCACACACCGTACCGCGTGGCCATGCCCACCCTACGTTACGCAGCCGCCAACGGACAAAAAAAACCTGCGGACCGCACGGCGCGCAGGCTATTGTTGGCCGATGCGTATCGTAGGGTGGGCATGCCCACGCGGTCACGCCGGTTGATGCGCGGCGCTGCCCGAACATGGCGCGCAATGCGAATAATCCCCCACGTGGACGCGTCATCACCGATCACACGCCGTACCGCGTGGGCATGCCCACCCTACGTTACGCTGCCGCCAACGGGCGAAAAAAACCTGCGGACCGCACCGCGCGCAGGCTATTGTTGGCCGATGCGTACCGTAGGGTGGGCATGCCCACGCGGTCACGCCGGTTGATGCGCGGCGCCGCCCGAACATGGCGCGCAATGCGAATAATCCCCCACGTGGACGCGTCATCACCGATCACACGCCGTACCGCGTGGGCATGCCCACCCTACGTTACGCAGCCGCGAACGGACAAAAAAAACCTGCGGACTGTAGTGGTCTAATGTCTCCGGACACCTCGATAGGTGGATAATTCACCTTCGAAGGAGTTTACATGACCAGGCAACGCCGCAATTTTGACCCCAGCTTTAAGCTCGAGGTCGTCCGTATGATCAAAGAACAAGGCCTTAGCATCTCGCATGTCAGCCAGACGATGGATATCGGTGTGACCGCAATCCGTCGTTGGATGGAGCAGTACGAGGCCGAGCAACAAGGCCAGCCAGGCATCGGCAAACCGCTGACGGCTGAGCAGCAGCGTATTCGGCAACTGGAGCAGGAAAACCGCCAGCTTCGTAGTGATGTAGACGTATTAAAAAAGGCATCGGCCTTCTTTGCCCGCGAGCTCAAGTGAGCTATCGGCTCATTGACGAGCTGCAAATGAAGGCCGTACCTGTCGCACAAACCTGCCGCCTGCTGGGCGTGAGCCGGGCCGGATTTTACGAAGCCAAGCGTCGTGCAGCCACGCCGACTTTTTGCAAAGCGAGCGTGCATCTGCGTGCCGCGTTCATGAGCAGCGGCCAGAGTTACGGCAGCCGTCGCCTGGTTACGGCACTGGCCAATAGCGGCCTTCAGGTAGGCCGTTACAAGGTGCGCCGCCTGATGCAACAGGCCAGCCTGAAACCAGTCTGGAAACGCAAATTCGTGCACACGACCGACAGCAAGCATGCACTGCCGATTGCACCAAACGTACTCGCCCGGCAGTTCAATCCACCAGCGCCCAACTTGGCTTATGCGTCGGATATCACGTATATCCGGACCGGCGCCGGCTGGCTGTATCTGGCTGTCGTGCTCGACCTATTCTCGCGCAGAGTCGTGGGCTGGGCAATGGCGCCGAGCATGCCAGCCACCTTGGTCTGCGATGCCTTGCGCATGGCAATCCAGGCGCGCCGGCCAGCCGCCGGACTGGTTGTTCATTCCGACCGCGGCAGTCAATATGCAAGCGACCAGTACCAGGCCTTGCTGGCCGAACACGGCTTCGTCTGCAGCATGAGCCGCAAAGGGAACTGCTGGGATAACGCAGTTGCTGAACGCTTCTTCCTGAACCTGAAAATGGAGCGCGTCTGGCAGCGCAGTTACGAGAACCACGCCGAAGCCAAGCTTGATGTGGCCAATTACATCGCCGGCTTCTACAACTGCGAGCGCCTGCATTCTGTATTGGGCAATCTGCCGCCCAGCGTCTATGAACGCACCATGGCAGCAAAAGAACCTATCGTCGTGTCCGAAATTACTTGACCACTACAGACCTCACCGCGCGCAGGCTATTGTTGGCCGATGCGTATCGTAGGGTGGGCATGCCCACGCGGTCACGCCGGTTGATGCGCGGCGCCGCCCGAACATGGCGCGCAATGCGAATAATCCCCCACGTGGACGCGTCATCACCGATCACACACCGTACCGCGTGGGCATGCCCACCCTACGTTACGCAGCCGCCAACGGACAAAAAAAACCTGCGGACCGCACCGCGCGCAGGCTATTGTTGGCCGATGCGTACCGTAGGGTAGGCATGCCCACGCGGTCACGCCGGTTGATGCGCGGCGCCGCCCGAACATGGCGCGCAATGCGAATAATCCCCCACGTGGACGCGTCATCACCGATCACACGCCGCACCGCGTGGGCATGCCCACCCTACGTTACGCTGCCGCCAACGGGCGAAAAAAAACCTGCGGACCGCACCGCGCGCAGGCTATTGTTGGCCGATGCGTACCGTAGGGTAGGCATGCCCACGCGGTCACGCCGGTTGATGCGCGGCGCCGCCCGAACATGGCGCGCAATGCGAATAATCCCCCACGTGGACGCGTCATCACCGATCACACGCCGTACCGCGTGGGCATGCCCACCCTACGTTACGCAGCCGTCAACGGACGAAAAAAAACCTGCGGACCGCACCGCGCGCAGGCTATTGTTGGCCGATGCGTACCGTAGGGTGGGCATGCCCACGCGGTCACGCCGGTTGATGCGCGGCGCCGCCCGAACATGGCGCGCAATGCGAATAATCGCCCACGTGGACGCGTCATCACCGATCACACACCGTACCGCGTGGGCATGCCCACCCTACGTTACGCAGCCGCCAACGGACGAAAAAAAACCTGCGGGCCGCAAGGCGCGCAGGTTTCGGTGAAGCGAAAAACGCTTACAACACCTCGCTCGCGTGATCCGCCAGGCGCGAACGCTCGCCGCGCGCCAGCGTCACGTGGCCGCTATGCGACCAGCCCTTGAAGCGGTCGACCACATAGGTCAGGCCGCTCGAGCCTTCGGTCAGGTAGGGCGTATCGATCTGCGCGATGTTGCCCAGGCACAGGATCTTGGTGCCGGGACCGGCGCGCGTGACCAGGGTCTTGACCTGCTTCGGCGTCAGGTTCTGCGCCTCGTCGATGATCAGGAACTTGTTCACGAAGGTACGGCCGCGCATGAAGTTGAGCGACTTGATCTTGATGCGCGAACGGATCAGGTCCTGCGTCGCGGCGCGGCCCCAGTCGCCGGCGTCGGTGTCGGACTTGTTCAGCACTTCCAGGTTGTCGTCGAAAGCGCCCATCCACGGCGACATCTTCTCTTCCTCGGTACCCGGCAGGAAGCCGATGTCTTCGCCGACCGGCACCGTCACGCGGGTGACGATGATCTCGTTGTAGAGCTTGGTCTCCAGCACCTGCGCAAGGCCAGCCGCCAGCGCCAGCAGGGTTTTACCGGTACCGGCCTGGCCGAGCAGGGTGACGAAGTCGCACTCCGGGTCCATCAAGAGGTTCAGCGCGAAGTTCTGCTCGCGGTTGCGCGCGGTGATGCCCCAGACGCTGTTCTTGGTGTGGCTGTAGTCGCGCAGCACGCGCAGCACGGCGGTCTTGCCGTTGACCTCCTTGACCTGGGCATACATCGGCGCCTCGCCGGCGGACGGTTCCAGGAACACGAACTGGTTGGTCAGCAGGCTTGGAATGAAGGGGCCATTCACGCGGTAGAACGTCGCGTTGTTGCCATTCTTGTTTTCCTGCCAGGACTCCATGTTCTTGCTGTGCTTGTCCCAGAAGTCGTCCGGCAATTGCACGATGCCCGAGTACAGCAGGTCGGTGTCTTCCAGCACGTGGTCGTTGAAATAGTCCTCGGCCGGCAAGCCCAGCGCGCGCGCCTTGATGCGCATGTTGATGTCTTTCGACACCAGCACGATGGCGCGCTCCGGCTGCTCGGCGGCCAGGGCTTTCACGACGCCCAGGATCTGGTTGTCTGCCTTGCCGACCGGCAGGCCTTCCGGCAGCAGGGGGCCGTTCTGCAACTTCGTCTGGAAGAACAGGCGGCCTTTGGCATCCTTGTTGCCGAGCTTGGCCAGCGCGATGCCGGCTTCGATGCCGTCGTCGTCGATGTCGGCGATCAGGGCGTCGAGCGTGCGCGAGACCTGGCGCGCGTTACGGGCAACCTCGGACATGCCTTTCTTGTGGTCGTCGAGTTCTTCGAGCGTCATCATCGGCAGGTAGACGTCGTGTTCCTCGAAACGGAACAGGCTTGTCGGGTCATGCATCAGGACGTTCGTATCGAGCACGAAGACCTTGGTGCCGCCTGCACGATCGGCGCGGCGGCTGGTCGAGGACTTGACGTTGACCTCGACCGGCTTGTGCTTGGCCGGATGCGGTTCGGCCATGTCGGTTTCCTTCAGCTTGGCGACGGTGCCGGTCTCGGCACGCGCCGGCCAGGTCTGCGAATCGGCTGGCGGCACCGGCACGGCGGCCAGCGGCGTGGCCTTGCCCTTGCGCGCACGGCTGGATGTGGAAGTGGGAACGGCTTTACCGCTGATCAGGTCTTCGACGGGATCGGCCTCGACCGGCGCTGCGGCAATGGCGCGCACGGGAGACTTGCCGGGTTCGGCTTTCGGGTATTCGTTGACCGGCAGCAGTGTGGCCGGTTTGGTGGGCATTTTTGGTAGTGGCATCAGGTTCTCAATCTAGAAAAGTGGAGGACGCTCGCACCAGCACGTCGGGACGGGCTGGCGGGCGGAAGATGCAACTGGAGAGCAACTGGAAATACAGCGAGGCGCGGGCCAGGGCCGGAAGAACCGGCGTGGCAGGCTGCCAGATTGGAATGATGCTGAGATAAAACGGGTCGACTCAAAATAACGGGGTTTGTCCAGAAAGTTGTTGGACTTGAGCCACCTGTTACGGCTGGCTCTTCACAAATTCGAGCACTTCATCGACGTGATCATTGACTTTCACGCCACGCCATTCTTTCACCAATCGGCCGTGAGCGTCAACGACAAACGTACTGCGCTCGACCCCGCGCACTTGCTTGCCATACATCATCTTATTCTTCATGACGCCGAACTGGTTGCACACCAGTTCGTCCGGGTCGGAGATCAGTTCGAACGGCAGGCCCAGCTTCGACTTGAAGCCCTCGTGCGAGCGCAGCGAATCGCGGCTGATGCCATAGACTTCGGCGCCGGCGGCGAGGAATGCATCGTGATGGTCGCGGAAGGCCATGCTCTCGGTGGTGCAGCCGGGCGTGTTGTCCTTCGGGTAGAAGTACAGCACCGTATATTTGGCCGGACGCCCTTCGAACTGGAAGGTCTGGCCGCCGGTCATGGCGGCGGAAAAGTTCTCTACGCTTGCTGCGCTGGGGCTGTCGGCCACGGGGTTCTCCTGGACTGGTAGGGCAGGATCGGCCTCGTGCCATCCCGCAGTGCGCTCATCATAATCGGCTATCGAGGCGGATGCTACTGTGGCATGCCGATATGGTAAGGGTCGACGGAATATGCGGCCGAAACGTTGCCTTTCAATAGCGCAATGCCGTTCAACCCAGCAATTCGGGGCAAGCAGGCGCGCGGCCGCCTCAGGCCGCGGCGCCGCCTTCGAGGATCAGCGCCAGCGTCACCTTGCGTCCTTCGCCCATCAACACGTTATAGGTGCGGCAGGCGGCCTGGCTATCCATCGACTCGACGCCGATGTGGCGCGCGGACAGGGCCTGCACCAGGCGCGGGTGCACGAAGCGCTGGCGCTCGCCGGTGCCGAGGATGACGACGTCCGGTGCATCCGCAGCAATCTGCTCGAAATGCGCGGCCTGCAAGTCTTCGAAGCGCGTCACCTCCCAGGGGCGGGGCGGGGTTTCCGGCATCACCAGCAAGCTGTAATCGAAACGCTGGGCGTTGATTTCCACGCCCGAGGCATCGTAGCCGGTGACGGTCTGGTATTGTTGGGTGCTGTCGGAATGGAGCTTCATCGTAATGAGCGCAGTGGCTGTAAGCGGAAACGGGCTGCCATTGTAACCTTTCCGTCATTCTTGCCTCTCCCGCCTGTTGTTACGCTACGGGGCAGACCCAGGTTGCTTAAATCGGGCGCTTTCGGCAGAATGGTATTTTTCGCACTGCAACATGCGGGCAATCGTTGGTGACAAAAAAGGGTGACAATTTGCGACCGATTCTGAAATCGAACAAGCTCGACGACGTCTGCTACGAGATCCGCGGCCCGGCGCTGGAGCAGGCGCGCCAGATGGAAGACGACGGCCACAAGATCATCAAGCTCAACATCGGCAATCTCGCCGTGTTCGGTTTCGATCCGCCCGACGAGATCATGCAGGACATGATCCGCAATATGCATGGCGCGGCCGGCTATACCGATTCGAAGGGCATGTTTGCGCCGCGCAAGGCGGTCATGCATTACACCCAGCAAAAGAAGATCGCCGGCGTCAAGATCGACGACATCTATCTCGGCAATGGCGCCTCCGAACTGATCGTGATGGCGATGCAGGGCCTGCTGAACAATGGCGACGAAGTGCTGGTGCCCGCGCCCGACTACCCGCTGTGGACGGCCGCCGTCAGCCTGGCCGGCGGCGCCCCGGTACATTATGTCTGCGACGAGCAAGCGGACTGGATGCCGGACATCGCCGACATGCGCAAGAAGATCACGCCGAACACGCGCGCGATCGTCGTCATCAACCCGAACAACCCGACCGGCGCCCTGTACCCGCGCGAGATCCTGCTCGAGATCGTCGAGCTGGCACGCCAGCACAGCCTCATCATTTACGCCGACGAAATCTACGACAAGGTACTGTACGACGGCCACCAGCACGATTCGATCGCCTCGCTGGCCGACGACGTCCTGTTCGTCACCCTGAACGGGCTGTCGAAGAACTACCGCTCCTGCGGCTACCGCGCCGGCTGGATGGTGGTGTCGGGCGAAAAGCGCCACGCCAGGGATTACATCGATGGCCTGAACATGCTGGCCTCGATGCGCCTGTGCGCGAACGCCCCCGGGCAGTTCGCGATCCAGACCGCGCTCGGCGGCTACCAGAGCATCAACGACCTGGTGGCGCCGGGCGGACGCCTGCTCAAGCAGCGCGACCTCGCGCATAAACTGCTTACCGATATACCGGGTGTGTCCTGCGTCAAGCCAAAAGCGGCGCTGTACATGTTCCCGCGCCTGGACCCGGCGATGTATCCGATCGCCGACGACCAGCAGTTCATTTGCGAACTGCTGGGCGAGGAAAAGGTTTTGCTGGTGCAGGGCACCGGCTTCAACTGGCACTCGCCGGATCACTTCCGGCTCGTGTTCCTGCCCAATTCCGACGACCTGACGGACGCTTGCGGACGCATCGCACGCTTCCTCGACGGTTACCGACGACGCCACGCGCGCTGAACATTTCACTCCAGAACACCATGAAACCCATCAAAGTTGGCCTCCTCGGCATCGGCACCGTCGGTGCCGGCACCTTCAACGTGCTGCAACGTAACCAGGAAGACATTCGGCGCCGCGCCGGCCGCGGCATCGAAATCACCATGGTCGCGGCCCGCAACCTTGAACGTGCCGCGCGCCTGACCGGAGGCAAGTGCCAGGTCGTCGACGATCCTTACCTCGTGGTCGACAGCCCGGACGTGGACATCGTCGTCGAACTGATCGGCGGCTATGAACTCCCGCGCGAACTGGTGCTGCGCGCCATCGCCAACGGCAAGCACGTCGTCACGGCCAACAAGGCCTTGCTCGCCTTGCACGGCAACGAAATCTTCGCCGCCGCCCAGGAAAAGGGCGTGATGGTCGCTTTTGAAGCGGCCGTCGCCGGCGGCGTGCCGATCATCAAGGCGCTGCGCGAAGGCTTGAGCGCGAACCGCATCGAGTCGGTGGCCGGCATCATCAACGGCACCACCAATTTCATCCTGTCCGAGATGCGCGACAAGGGACTCGATTTTGCCGACGTGCTGAAAACGGCCCAGGAACTGGGTTACGCCGAACTCGACCCGACCTTCGACATCGAGGGCGTGGACGCGGCGCATAAACTGACCATCATGTCGGCGATCGCCTTCGGCATTCCGGTGCAGTTCGGGAAGGCCCACGTCGAGGGCATCAGCGCGCTGCAGGCGGACGACATCCGCTACGCCGAAGAACTCGGCTACCGCATCAAGCTGCTCGGCATCACGCGCCGTTCGCTGGTGGACGGCGTCGAAGGCATCGAACTGCGCGTGCACCCGACCCTGATCCCGGCAGCGCGCCTGATCGCGAACGTCGAGGGCGCGATGAACGCGGTGCTGGTCGAAGCCGACGCGGTCGGCTCGACCCTCTACTACGGCAAGGGCGCGGGCGCCGAGCCGACGGCGTCAAGCGTGATCGCCGACCTGGTCGACGTCACGCGCCTGGCCACCGTCGACCCGTATTGCCGCGTGCCGCACCTGGCTTTCCAGCCGAACGAAATGACGGACGTTTCCATCCTGCCGATGGAAGACATCACGACCAGCTACTACCTGCGCGTGTACGTGAACGACCAGCTCGGCGTGATGGCCGACCTGACGCGCATCCTGGCCGACGCCGGCATCTCGATCGACGCCGTCCTGCAAAAGGGCAACCGCGGCGACCAGCGCACCGACATCATCATGATCACCCACCAGACGCGCGAGAAGAAAGTCGATGCGGCGATTGCGCGCATCGAGGCACTCGGTTCGGTGGTCGGGAAGGTGATCCGGATCAGGCTGGAGACCCTGAGCTAAGGCCGGGTCAAGATCCGAGGCCGCCCGGACAGGGGGGGTAGGGCGGGCGACTGCACTCGATCAGGAAATCGAGCGCGAATTCATCGACGGTGGGGGCGGGAACGCCATCCTCGTCGTCGATCGAAGCGGTGGTGAGATCGAGCAGCGCGTGCTCGATGTCGTCGTAGAGCGCATCGGGTGCGCCGCGCAGGATGGAGGGGAGCTTGGGCGAATTCATCCGAGCATTCTACTCACGCTGCGCTGCACAAGGAGCCTCGCGTGAAGGCCGCTTGTGGTGTCTCAACGGCGTTGATCCGCGTCAATTCTAGCCGGGAACCAAGTTCCGGAAACACCGTTCAGCCTTCGCTTCCCGGCCTCCCCCTGGGCGCCGCCGGCAGCGTCACCAGCACCTTCAAACCCCCGCTCGCACCGGCCGCGTCAAGGCTGACCGTGCCGCGGTGCAGCGCGGCAATATCGCGCACGATCGTCAGGCCGAGCCCGGTGCCGCCGGGATTCTTTTCCAGGGTGGCGCCGGCCCGGTAGAAGGGCGCGAATACCTTTTCGCGTTCGTCCTCGAGGATGCCTGGCCCGCTGTCGCAAACTTCCAGATGCACTGCGTCCCCCTCTTGCGCCACCCGCAGCAGCACCGTGCCGCCCGCCGGGGTGTAGCGGATCGCGTTGTCGACCAGGTTGCTCACCATCTCGTGCAGCAGCAAGGCCTGGCCCTCGACCAGCGCTTCTCCCGTCGCATCGAGCGACAGGTCGAGCGATTTCTGCACCGCCGGCAGCGCCAGTTCAAGCCCGACCTGGCGCACCACGTCCGGCAGCGAGACCGGCGCCATGGCTGCGCTGTCGCCGCCATGCTCGATGCGCGCCAGGCTCAGCAGGCGGTTCGCCAGGTGCACGGTGGAATCGGTGGTGGCGGCGATCGAGCGCACGATTTCGCGCATGGCCTCCGGGTCGTTCTCGCGCAGCGCCAGCTCGGCCTGGGTTTTCAGCACCGTAAGCGGCGTGCGCAGCTGGTGCGAGGCGTCGCCGATGAAGCGGCGCTGGCCGGCGATCAGCTGCTGCAGCCGTCCCATCGCGCCATTCATCGCGCCCACCAGCGGACGCACTTCGCGGTGCACCAATGCAGGGTCGACGTCCGACAGGTCCGACAGCGGGCGCGTCTCCACCTCGTTCTTCAGGCGCATCAGGGGCTGCAGGACCAGGCGCACGGCAAACCAGACCAGGGTGCCTACTGCCAGCACCAGCAGCGCCTGGCGCGCCAGCGTATTCACCAGGATGCGCCGCGACAGCGCGCGCCGCGCGTCCAGCGTCTCGCCGACCTGGATCAGCGCGATCCCCCGCATCGAATCGTCGAATACCGGCTGCAGCAGGGCGGCGATGCGCACCGGCTCGCCGTTGTAGTCGGCCTGGTAGAAGCGCACCAGCGCCGGGTACAGTTCGGAGCGCGGCACGTCTTTCGGCACCGGCGGCAGGTCGGCGTAGCCGGACACGGTCTCGCCTTTCAGGCCAGTGACGCGGTAGAAGATGCGGCCCAGGGTATCGGTCTCGAAGCTGTCGAGCGCCACATACGGCACGTCGGCCACGACTTTGCCGTCGCGCACCGACACCCGTTCGGCCAGGGCGCGGGTGGAGGCCAGCAGCGAGCGGTCGTAGGCGATGTCGGCGGCCTCGAGCGCGTCGCTGTAGAGCGAGACCGAATTGATCGCGACCAGCGCCAGCAGCGGAATGAGCAGCCAGCGCAGCAGCTGGCCGCGCAGGCTGCCGAGTGGCGTGCCGAGCCGATTCGTGAGCAGATGAGCGCCGCCGACGAAGCGGCCCAGGGCCGCGAAGGAGGGCATCGCGTTCAGGGCGTGCTGCGCGGCTGCAGCAGGTAGCCGATGCCGCGCAGCGTGGTGATCGCCACCTCGCCCTCGACCCGGCGGTCGAGCTTCTTGCGCACGCGGTGGATGTAGAGCTCGATGGCGTCGATGTTGGCGTCGTCGTCCAGCGCGAAGACTTCGTCGAACAGCTTTTCTTTCGACACCGCACGGCCCGGACGGGCGATCAGGGTTTCGAGCACGGCGTGTTCGCGCGGGGTGAGCGCCAGCGGCTCGCCGCCGTAAGCGAACATGCGCGTCACGGTGTCGAAGGCGAGTGCGCCACACTGGTGCACCAGCGCCTCGTTGCCGACGCTGCGGCGCAGCAGTGCCTTGACGCGCGCTTCCAGTTCCGCCAGTTCGAAGGGCTTGGGCAGGTAGTCGTCGGCGCCCAGGTTCAGGCCCTGCACTTTTTCCTCGAGGCCGCCACGCGCGGTCAGGATCAGCACCGGCGTCTTGCCGCGTGGTCCCCCGCGCGCGCGCAGGCGGCGCAGCACGTCGAGCCCGTCCATCTTGGGCAGGGTGAGGTCGAGGATCACCAGCGCATAGTCCTGGGTATGGAGCAGGGCGTCGGCGTCGGCGCCGGTGGCGGCGCATTCGACGGTGAGGTTGGCATCGCGCAGGGCTTTCGACAGCCAGTGCGAGAGTTCGACATGGTCTTCAACTAACAGTATTCGCATGGCGCCAAGTGTAAGCGCAAAGAGTGAGCCGGGCCACTGTGGCTTTTTTGCAACGCTCCACGGCGGTGCAGGCTGAAAGCTAATTGAAAGGAAGGCGCCCATATAGTGAATGCTGCAGGTCAAAAACATAACGAAACTTGGAGATTGTAATGAAGAAAACGGCCCTTTCCCTCGCCGCGCTGGCAGCGCTTACCCTCGGCACCTCGGCACAGGCGCAAACCAGCGTCCAGGTCTACGGCCTGGTTGACGCCGGCGTCGAGTACCTGAATCATGCCAACGCCGCCGGCGACAGCGTGGTCAAGGTCGTCTCGGGTGGCAAGAACACCTCGCGCTGGGGCTTCCGCGGCAGCGAAGACCTGGGCGGCGGCACGAAGGCCATCTTTGGCCTGGAAGGCGGCATCCTGATGGATACCGGCGCCGCCGACGGCGCGCTGTTCAAGCGCCAGGCCTATGTTGGCCTGGACGGCAAATTCGGCCGCGCAGTCATCGGCCGCTCGTTCACCACGGTCTACGACTTCGTCATCAAGTACGACCCGATGGGCTTTGCGCCGAACTACTCGTGGGCCACCTCGGGCAATGCGACCGGCCCGTCGAAATACGGCATGACGACCGCTTTCGATAACCTGATCAAATATTCGGGCCAGGCCGGCGACTTCACCTACGGCGCCACCATCGGCCTGGGCGAACAGGCGAACAGCGCCGCCGACTCGCGCAAATACGCCGTCGCCGGCGCCTGGAACCATGGCGGCCTGGGCCTGATGGCAGCCTTCGAGCAGGTCAACGGCAACGTGCTTCCCGCCACCGGCAACCGCGACGAAGCCCGCGTCTTCCACCTCGGCGCCAACTACAAGGGCGGCAACTTCCAGTACTTCGCAGCGATGCGCGGCTACAAGCAGGAGCGGGGCAATGGCGCCGCCGACGTGCGCGCCGACACCTACTGGGGCGGCATCGTCGACACGATGGGCAAGGTCACCCTGACCGGCGCCGTCTACCACGTCAACGTCAAGAACGTCGCGGCCGATACCGACGCCGATCCGACCATGCTGGTCCTGCGCGGCATGTACGCGCTGTCCAAGCGCACCGACCTGTACCTGGTCGGCGCGCACGTCAAGGGCAAGCACGGCCAGCTGGTCGGCCTGTCGCGCGACGACGCCGGCTTCGGCACCTCGCAAACCGGCGTGACCGCAGGCATCCAGCACCGCTTCTGATCCTGGACCGCCGCTTCCACGCAGCGCCGACCCGTTCCCTGAGCCGCGCCATGAAGACATCGCGCATCCAGCTTGCTTCGATCCTGTTCGCATGCGCCTTGCCGGCATGCGCGCAGGCGGCCGAGTGCATCGTCCCGTCGAAACCCGGCGGGGCGATGGACCTGACCTGCAAGCTGGCGCAAAAGGCGCTGCTGGCCCAACCGGCCGGCCCGCGCCTGAAGCTGACTTACATGCCCGGCGGGATCGGCGCGGTGGCCTGGCATACGCTGGTGTCGCAGCGGCGCGCGGAACCGGACACGCTGGTCACCTTTTCGGGCGGTTCCCTGCTCAACCTTGCGCAGGGCAAGTTCGGCAAGGCGAAGGTCGAGGACGTGCGCTGGGTCGCGGCCGTCGGCGCCGACTACGGCATGATCGCCGTGCGCACCGACTCGCCCTGGCACACGCTGCGCGAGCTGTTCGACGCCATCCGGCGCGATCCGCAGTCGGTGGTGATCGCGGTGTCCGGCACCATCGGCAGCCAGGACTGGCTGAAGATGGCGCTGCTTGCACAGAAGGCGCAGGTCGACCCGAAACAACTGCGCTTCGTGGCATTGGAAGGCGGCGGCGAAAGCTTCACCGCGATGGGCGCGGGTTTCGTGCAGGTCGTCTCGGGTGACGCGTCGGAGGCCACGCTGTATGCCGGCGAAGGCAAGGTGCGCATCCTCGCGGTGCTGGCGGAAAAACGCCTGCCCGGCGTGCTGAAAGACGTCCCGACCGCGCGCGAGCAGGGCATCGACGTGGTCTGGCCCCTGATCCGCGGCGTGTGGATGGGACCGGGCGTACCGGAGGCGGATTACCGCCGCTGGGTTGCCGCATTCGACCGCATCGAAGCCTCGCCCGATTTTGCGCGCCTGCGCACCGAAGCCGGCCTGTATCCGTTCTCGCTGACCGGCGACGCCCTGACAAAACACATCAAAAAAGCAGTATCCGACTATAACCGGCAAGCCGAACAGTTCCACCTCGTGCGCTAGCCGGAGCTTAGCTGAGATTCGATCACCCAAGGAGACAAACATGAAAACCACGAAAACCATCATCGGTGCCGTCATTGCCGCCACCTTCGCCACCGCCATCCCGGCACTGGCCCAGGTGCCGGCCGGCTACCCGGCCAATTACAAGCAGATCGTCGACGCGGCCAAGAAAGAGGGCAAGCTGGTGATCTACGGCGCGACCGACAGCAAGGCCGCGCAGCCCCTGGTCAAGGACTTCAACGCGCTGTACCCGGGCATTACGGTCGAGTACAACGACATGAATTCGACCGAAGTCTACAACCGCTTCATTTCCGAAGTGGCAGCTGGCGGCGGCACCGCCGACGTGCTGTGGTCGTCCGCGATGGACCTGCAGATCAAGCTGGCCTCGGGTGGCTACGCGCTGCCTTACCGCTCGGTCGAAGCGGCCAAGATCCCGGGCTGGGCGGTATGGAAGGACATGGCCTACGGCACCACCTTCGAGCCGGCGGCGATCGTCTACAACAAGCGCCTCGTCACCGAAGCCGAAGTGCCGCACACGCACGCCGAATTCGCCAAGCTGATCACGCAGCCGAAGTTCCAGGACAAGGTCACCAGCTACGACATCGAGAAGTCGGGCGTGGGCTTCATGTTCATGACCCAGGATTCGCAGGACTACAAGGACTTCGCGGCCCTGCAGCAGGCCTTCGGCACCGCCAAACTGCGCGTGCAATCGTCGACCGGCACCATGCTCGAGCGCATCTCGTCGGGTGAAAACCTGATCGGCTACAACGTGCTCGGCTCCTACGCGCTGGTGCGCGCGAAGACCGACCCGTCGCTGGGCGTGGTGCTGCCGAAGGACTACACGCTGATCATGTCGCGCGTCCAGTTCATCAGCAAGACGGCGAAGAACGTCAACGCCGCCAAGCTGTGGATGGACTACCTGCTGTCGCAGCGCGGCCAGACCATCATCGCCAACGACTCGAAGCTGTTCGCGATCCGCGGCGACGTCAAGGGCGAGACCACGTCGACCGAACTGATCGAACAGGTCGGCGAGAAAAACATCAAGCCGATCCCGGTCGGCCCGCAGGTGCTGCAATACCTGGAGCCGGCCAAGCGCATGGCCTTCCTGAAGACCTGGAAGGAAACGGCTGGCAAGAAGTAAGCCGTAAGCAGTAAGGACTGAACGCGGGGAGGGCCGGGTCATCGGCCTGTTCCTTCCCACGTTTTTCGCCTGTTCCACCCCTCTCGAATCGGATCTTCCCATGTCTTCTGTATCCCTGCCCGGCGCGCAAGCGACCCCGGACGGCGCCGCCGCATTGCCTGCCTCGCGCGGCAAGCGCCTTAACTGGCCACGCGGCCTCGTCGTCACGCTGACGGCCCTGGCGGTGTTCGTCCCGCTGTTCCTCATTTTTTACCAGAGCGTCCTGACGGCGCCTTTCTTCATGCCCGACAAGGCGCTCGGCCTGGACGCCTTCCGCTTCATCTTCGACGATCCGGACTTCGTCGTCGCCTTCCGCAACGGCATCATCCTGGCCACCGGCCTGGCCGCGATCGCGGTCCCGCTGGGCGGCGTCCTCGCCTTCCTGATGGTGCGCACCGACCTCCCGGGGCGCAGCTGGATCGCGCCGGTGCTGCTGGTGCCGATCTTCGTCTCGCCGATGGTGATGGGCTTCGGCTACGTGGTTTCGATGGGACCGGTCGGCTTCTATTCGGTCCTGGTCAAGAACCTGATCGGCTTCGTGCCGTGGAACGTGTATTCCTTCACCAGCATCGTCGTCATCGCCGGCCTGACGCACGTGCCGCACGTCTACCTGTACGCTTCGTCGGCCCTGAAGAGCCTCGGCTCGGACGTCGAGGAAGCGGCGCGCGTCTCGGGCGCCTCGCCGCTGCAGGTGATGCTCAACGTCTCGCTGCCGATGATCATGCCGGCCCTGGCCTACGCCGGCGTGCTGGTGTTCTTCCTCGGCTTCGAGGTGTTCGGCCTGGTGCTGGTGCTGGGCGACCCGGAAGGCCACCTGGTGCTGCCGACCTACCTGTACAAACTGACGAATAAACTGGGCACGCCTTCCTACCACCTGATGGCGGCGGTTGCCGTCTGCCTGGTGGCGGTGACGATGCCGCTGGTGATGCTGCAGCGCCGCCTGCTGAAAACGGCCAACAAATACGTGTCGATCAAGGGCAAGGGCGCGCGCCAGAAGCCGCTGGCCCTGGGCCGCTGGAAGTGGCTGGCGCTGGCCCTGCTGGCCGGCTGGGTGCTGGTGACGGTGGTGCTGCCGCTGACCGGCATCGTGCTGCGCTCCTTCGTCCAGTACTGGGGCGAAGGCGTGAACCTGGCCGACGTGCTGACCCTGCAGCACTTCCGCGACATCCTCGAGCAGCCTGCGCTGATTCGCGGCATCGTCAACACCGTGCTGATCGGCGTGATCGGCGGGGCGCTGGCCGTGGTGTGCTACACCGCCATCGCGCTGGCGATGCACCGCAAGCCTGACGGCATCACGCGCCTGCTCGACTACACCGTGCTGGTGCCGCGCGCCATCCCAGGTTTGCTGGCCGGCCTGTCCTTCCTGTGGGTCTTCCTGTTCGTGCCGAGCTGGCTCGACGGCCTGCTGCACATGATGGACAACCCGGTCGCCGCCTGGCTGTCGGCGCACCTGATTCCGCAACTGCGCGCGGTGCGCTCGACGATCTTCGCGCTGTGGCTGGCCTATTCGGTGGTCTGGCTGGCCTACGGCATGCGCCTGGTATCGACCGCGCTGCTGCAGGTCGGCCCGGAACTGGAAGAAGCGGCGCGCGCCGTCGGCGCCAGCCGCGCCCGGGTGACGCGCGACGTCACGCTCCCGCTGATCAAGTACGGCGTGCTGGGCGCCTGGCTGATGGTGTTCCTGATTTTCGAACGCGAATACTCGACCGGCGTGTACCTGCTTTCGCCGGGGACCGAAGTGATCGGCGCAATGCTGGTGTCGCTCTGGGCCGCCGGCTCGACCGACCTGGTGGCGGCGCTCTCGTTCATCAACATCACCCTGGTCGCGATCGGCCTGGGCATCGCGCTGCGCTTCGGCGTCAAGCTGCATAATTAAACATATAGATAGATACGAGACATGACCATGAACGTTTTGACCGTCAACGACCTGCACCTCGACTACGGCAGCGGCGCCAGCGCCAACCCGATCCTGAAGGGGGTGTCGATGCACCTGAAACGCGGTGAAGTGGTGGCCCTGCTGGGGCCATCGGGCAGCGGCAAGACCACGCTGCTGCGCGCCGTGGCCGGCCTGGAAAGCCCGCGCCAGGGCACGATCGACATCGGCGAACGCCGCGTGTTCGACGGCGCGCGCCACCACGAGCAGCCGGCCGAGGAACGCAACCTGGGACTGGTGTTCCAGTCCTATGCGCTGTGGCCGCACAAGACCGTGTTCGACAACGTCGCCTACGGCCTCAAGCTGCGCAAGACCGGCAAGGCCGAGATCGACGCCAAGGTCAACGAAGTATTGTCCCAGCTCGGCCTCGGCCACCTCGGTAAACGCTTCCCGCACGAACTCTCGGGCGGCCAGCAGCAGCGCGTGGCGATCGCCCGTGCGCTGGTCTACAACCCGCCGGTGATCCTGCTTGACGAGCCGCTGTCGAACCTGGACGCCAAGCTGCGCGAGGAAGCGCGCGTCTTCCTGCGCGAGCTGATCCTGCGCCTGAATTTGTCGGCGCTGATGGTGACCCACGACCAGAACGAGGCGATGGCGATCGCCGACCGCATCCTCTTGCTCAATAACGGCAAGATCGAGCAGGAAGGCACGCCGCAAAGCATGTACGAAACGCCGGACACCCTGTTCACGGCCGAATTCATGGGCTCGAACAACCGCCTGCCGGCCAAGGTCGTCAAGCGCAGCGGCGGCGCGGTCCAGCTGCAAATCGAAGGCATCGACCTGCATGGCAGCGCGCGCGGCGCGAGTGCCGGCGCCGACGCCGGGGCGGAGGTCTCGACCCTGATCCGCGTGGAAGAAGTGAAGATCAGCCGCGAGCGCGTCGGCAACGGCGTGCAGTTGCCGCTCGTGACCAGCATGTACCTGGGGGACCGCTGGGAGTGCCTGTTCAAGGCCGGCGACACGAGCGTGCGCGCCTACTCGCGCAACCGCGTCGATCCGGGCGCCTACTGGCTCGAGATGCCGCCGGAGAAGCTCTGGGTGTTCTGAACGTGACACCGCCGCGCAGCGTCACGAGCGCGCAGCAGCACGCTGTCCTGGCGTCGCTGCTGCGCCGGTTCGTTCCTGCCTTGCTTCTCGCGCTGGCCGCCACGCAGCTATGCCTGTATCTCGACACGCCGCTGCCGTGGATGATCGGCCCGCTGTTCTCGACCGCTGCCGCCTGCATGCTGGGCGCGCGGCTGGCGACGCCGGTGCAGGCGCGCGAAGCAGGGCAGTGGGCGATCGGTACCGCCCTCGGCCTGTACTTCAGCGCCCCGGTGCTGGCGGTACTGGCCCGCTACGCCGGCTGGATCGCGCTGGCCGTCGCCTTTGCGGTGACGCTCGGCGCAGCCGGCGCCTGGCTGCTGCGGCGCCTGTCCGGGGTCGACCGCGCAACCGCCTTCTTCGCGATGGCGGTCGGCGGCGCCTCCGAAATGGCGGTGCAGGGCGAGCGCCACGGCGCGGCGGTCGACCGCGTCGCGGCCGCGCACAGCCTGCGCATCATGCTCGTCGTCGGCACCATCCCCTTCGCGCTGCGCTGGTGGAGCACCCACGGCAGCACGCCCGGCCACGACCTGTTCGTGCCGCTCGCTTCCATGGTCAGCTATCCCGGGCTGGCCTTGCTGATTCTTCTCACCAGTTGCGGTGCATTGCTGCTCAAGCGCCTCGGCGTGCCGAATGCCTGGGTGATCGGCCCGCTCGCGGTGGCGCTGATGCTGACCGCCTCCGGTATCCAGCTCTCGCGCCTGCCCGAGTGGATGATCCGCTGCGGCCAGCTGTTCATCGGCGTGTCGCTCGGCACCCGTTTTACCCCCACCTTCGCCCGCACGGCGCCGCGCTACCTGGCCAGCGTGGCTGCCTGCACCGTCGTCACGCTGCTGCTGGCGGCCGGGTTCGCGCTGGCGCTGGCGCGGCTGACCGGTATCCATCCGGGCACGGCGATCCTGGCGTCCTCGCCTGGAGGCATTGCCGAGATGTCGCTGACGGCGCGGGTGCTGCACCTGGGCGTGCCGATCGTGACTGCCTTTCATGTCTCGCGCATGGTGGCGGTGGTGCTCGCCATTGGGCCATTGTTCCGCCTGTTTACCCGGCTCCGTTAAGGCGGCTTGTTCGACATCAAGCCAACGCAAGACAGCTTGGTCACGGTATCGCCTGACGCTACCGGGAGGGCTAGTATCTGTACTGTGTTGCTTCTCGGTAAATATCTGTTTCCAAGCCCGGCCCGGTGTTGTAGCTTAGTGTAAATTACACAGCGCCCGTCGCCACCGCCTGCCCAACGAGACCTTGCATGAGCCAATCCAGCCAATTTTCCCTGCTGTCGCAACGCCGGTTCGCGCCGTTTTTCTGGACCCAGTTCCTCGGCGCCTTCAACGACAACCTGTTCAAGACCGCCTTGCTGGTCGCCCTGACCTATGACGCGCTGTCATGGACGACGATCGCGCCGGGTCTGCTGAACAACCTGATCCCCGGCCTGTTCATCCTGCCCTATGTCCTGTTTTCCGCTACCGCCGGCCAGATCGCCGACAAGGTCGAGAAGGGCAAGCTGGCGCGCTTCGTGAAGCTGCTCGAAGTCGTGATCATGCTCGTCGCCTGCCTCGGCTGGATGACGCACACGCTGTGGCTGCTGATCGCGGCCGTGGTCGGCATGGGCGTGCATTCGACCCTGTTCGGGCCCGTGAAATACGCTTATTTACCGCAGCACCTGAAGCCGGAAGAGCTGGTCGGCGGCAATGGCGTGATCGAAATGGGGACCTTTGTCGGCATCCTGCTGGGCGAGGTCGCCGGCGCCTTGCTGGTGGCCCACAAGCCCTTCGGCATCGCACTCGTCGCCGGCGCCAGCCTCTGTATGGCGCTGCTGGGCCTGGCCGCCAGCTGGCGTATCCCAAGCTCGCCGGCGCCCGCGCCCGAGCTGAAGATCAACCATAATTTCGTCACCGAATCGGTGCGCAATCTGCGTTTCTCCGCGCAGAACCGTACCGTCTTCCTGTCGATGCTCGGCAACTCCTGGTTCTGGTTCTACGGCGCCTTGGTGCTGTCCCAATTCCCGGTCTACGCCAAGGACTACCTGCACGGCGACCACAGCGTCTTCGTGCTGCTGCTGACCGTGTTCTCGCTCGGCATCGGCATCGGCTCGCTGCTGTGCGAAAAGCTTTCCGGACGCAAGGTCGAGATTGGCCTGGTTCCCTTCGGTTCGATCGGCCTGTCGCTGTTCGGCATCGACCTGTATTTCGCCAGCCTGGCGTACACGAACACGGCGCTCGTGGACGCGTTCGCGCTGGTCGCGCTGCCGGGCTCGCTGCGCATCCTCGCCGACCTGGTGCTGATCGGCGTCTTCGGCGGCTTCTTCATCGTGCCGCTGTTCGCGCTGATCCAGACCCGCTGCGACCCGAAACACGTTTCGCGCACGATCGCCGGCATGAATATCCTGAACGCCCTGTTCATGGTGGCCGCGGCCGGCGTCGCGATCCTGCTGCTGGGGCAGGGCTTTTCGATCCCGCAAATGTTCCTCGTCACGGCCTTGCTGAATGCGCTAGTGGCCGTCTACATCTTCTCGCTGGTGCCGGAATTCCTGGTGCGCTTCCTGGCCTGGATGCTGATCCACACGATCCACCGCGTCGCCACCGTGGATGTGGAGCGCATCCCCGAGGAGGGGCCGGCGGTGCTGGTCTGCAACCACGTCAGCTATGTCGACGCCATCGTCATCGGCGCCGCCAGCCCGCGCCCGATCCGCTTCGTGATGGACCACCGTATCTTCAGGATGCCGCTGCTGGGCTGGATCTTCCGCACCGCCAAGGCGATCCCGATCGCCCCCGCCAAGGACGATCCCTTCCTGATGGAGCGCGCCTTCATCGACATCGCCGAAGCCCTGCACGAAGGCGACCTGGTCTGCATTTTCCCGGAGGGGAAATTGACCTCGACGGGGGAGATGAACGAGTTCCGCGGCGGCATCGCGAAAATCGTCGAGCGCAGCAAGGTGCCGGTGATTCCGATGGCGCTGCGCGGCCTCTGGGGCAGCGTGTTTACGCGCGATCCGGGCAACGTCTTCGAGCGCGCGTTCGCGCGCGGCTGGCGTTCGAAACTGGCGCTGGCCGTTGGAGCACCGGTGGCGCCGCAGGAGGCGACGCCGGAATACCTGTCCGAGCAGGTCAGGGTGCTGCGGGGTGAGTGGAAGTAGGCCCGTGGAGACGGCATGCCGGCGCTGCGCGCGAGTTGCGTGATGCCTCGCGAGTGGTGCCGGGGCAGGCGGGCAGTGCGCATTGCGCGCTGCCAGGGGCAGCGTGCGGTTTGATCGCGATCGCCACTGCACCAGGAACTTGCTTTAGACATCACAAAAACCTGAGAAAAAATTTCTGCCTCAGGTATAATTCCGGCCTAGTCGGGGCGTAGCGCAGCCTGGTAGCGTACGTGCATGGGGTGCACGGGGTCGGAGGTTCGAATCCTCTCGCCCCGACCAAGAGAATCAATCGGAAAGGCCAGTCTTCGGACTGGCCTTTTTCGTTTGGGTGCCCCTTGCAGGTTTCCGGCTGCGCATAAAACCCTGGTCACTCCAGCGCCACCTCCCTCGTTCGATATCCCTCGGTCTGCTTGAGCAGGCTGCACACCGCATCGACCACCTGGCTCGGCGCCAGTTTTTCCATGCAGTCGTGATGTCCCTCGGGGCAGACGCTGCGGTGGCAGTTGCGGCATGCGACGTCGTGGTTCAGCACGCGGCTGGGCACGCGCCAGGGCGTGTGCTGCAGGTTTGTCAGCGCATACAGGTCGACCACCGGCGTGCCGACGGCGGCCGCGATGTGGGCCGGCCCGGTATTGTTGCTGACCACGAGCGAGGCTTGCGCCAGCAGGGCGCCCAGTTCGCCGATGCCGAGCTGGCCCGCCAGCGACAGCACGCGCGCACCGGGCGGGACGTCGATCGCATCGATCAGCGCCGTTTCGTGCATGCCGCCGGTCAGCACCAGCGGGCAGCCGATGCGCTCGCTTAACGCGCGGATCAGGGTGCGCCAGTGGCGCTGAGGATAGCGCCGGGCCGGGGCGCTGGCGCCGGGGTGCAGCACTAGCCAGCGGCCAGCGGGATCGATGCCGGCCTGGCGCAGGCGCGCACGCACGGCCGCCATGTCCTCGCTCGTTGGAACAAAGGAGAGGCGCTCGTCCGCGATCTCGGCGCCGAGGTGGCGCACGAGGTCGAGCTGGCGCTGCGCTTCATGGCGCACCATGGCGCCGGGCTCCGGATCGGCAATCCAGTCCGTGAGCAACTGGTAGGGTTTTTCGCGGCAGTAGGCGGCGCGCAAGGGGATGCCGGCCAGCTGGCACAGCAGGGCCGCGGGCAGGGCGCTCTGGCTGTAGCAGGTAAAGATGACGGCGCCATCGAAATGCTGCGCGGCCAGCTTCCCAATCGATTCGATGTGTGCTGCCGGTGAGTCGGCCGCGCTGCTTTTCATCCACGGCGCTTCATAGGCGAGTACGGCGTCGACGTCGGGCAGGTAGGGGCCCAGGGCGGCGCCCGCGGGCGAGGTCAGCAGGGTCACCCGACGCTGCGGGCATTGTGCGCGCAGGGCGCGCATGGCCGGCGTGCACATCAGCACGTCGCCCAGCGAATCGAGGCGCACGCACAGCAGGTGGGGCGCGTCGTTCCAGGCATTCATTGTGGCACTAAGCTTGGTCATGGTGGCCGGCAATCAGGACGGCAGCGGCGTATAAATCGGGCGCCATGCGGGTGGGGATGCGGCGCGGGCCGAGCCGCCATTCGGTTTCGTTGCCGTTGTCGAGCAGGACGGTCCGGCAGCCTGCGCGGTTGCCGGCTTCGATGTCGTGCAGGATGTCGCCGATCATCCAGGAGGCCCGCAGGTCGATGTCGTGTTCGACGGCAGCCTTGAGCAACAGGCCGGGCAGGGGTTTGCGGCAATGGCAGGCGATGGAATAGGGCGCGACCGTGCCTTCGGGATCGTGCGGGCAGTAATAAAAGCCGTCGAGGCTGAGGTTTTCGCGAAACAGCAGGTCGGCGAGGCGGTCGCTCACCGCACCCATCGCGTCTTCCGGAAAGCGCCCGAGGGCAATTCCTGCCTGGTTGCTGACGACGATAAAACGGTAATCGAGCCTGGCGAGCAGGCGCAGGGCGGGCCCGGCTCCGCTGCTGAGCCGGATGCGGCGCGGCTCCACGTTGTACGGCACGTTGTCGACGAGCGTGCCGTCCTTGTCGAGAAAAATCGCTTTCATGTCAGGGCCAGGAAGTTTCGCGCATCGGCAGCACGGTCAGTTCGGCGATGACGCTGTCCTCCGGCATGAGCAGCAGCGAGCGGATGGCCTCGGCAACATTCACGGGGTCTTGCAGGGCAGCTGGATCGAGGTCGGGAAAGCGATCGAGCAGGAAGGGGGTGCGCATGCCGCCGGCCACCACGGCCGTGACGCGGATACCGTGCGCGCGCAGTTCCGCATGCAGCGCGTGCGAGAGGCCGAGCAGGCCCCATTTGCTGGCGTGGTAGGCCGACGCATTCGGCCAGGCGCGCTTGGCGGCCGTCGAGGTCACGTTGATGATGTGGCCGCCGCCGGCCTGGCGCATGTGCGCGGCCGCATGCTTGGCCAGCAGGAAGGGGCCGTTCAGGTTAGTGCCGATGACGCGCAGCCAGTTCTCTTCGGATAGTTCGTCGATCGGCAGGGTGACGTCGGTTCCGGCATTGTTGATCAGGACGTCAAACCGGCCCATGGTCTCGACCGCTTCTGTGACGGCGCGCCGTGCTTCTTCCGGATCGGCCACGTCGAAGCCGATGGTATGCACGCGTGCGCCGCCGGCGCGCAGCTGCCGGGCCATCGATTCGAGCGCCGGCGTGCGGATGTCGGTGGCGACGATGTCGGCGCCGGCTGCCGCCAGCACCCCGGCCAGTGCTGCCCCCAGGCCGCCGGCCGCGCCGGTAATGAAAACCGTTTTGCCGCGCAGGCGCGTGCCGGCGTCTTGCGGTTCGTGCACCTGCGACGCCTGGCGCGCGTGTTGGGTGTCGTGCGCTTGCTGCATCGAATTCATGTTCGCTCCTGGAGAGTGGTGATGCCGGACGCGGTATCGGTCCGGGTTTCGTCGAGGACCGCCGCATACACGGCCGAGGCCTGCCGGGCGACGGCGCGCCAGGTGTAGTGGCGATAGGCACGCTGCAGGCCTGCCTCGCCCATGCGCGTTGCCAGCGCCGGATCGGCATGGAGCAGGGCCAGGCGCTCGGCCAGCGCACGCGGGTCGCGCGAGGGAATCAGGAAGCCGGTCAGGCCATCGACGACGGTACTTTTGATGCCGCCGACCTCGGAACCGATCACGGGACGGGCGCAGGCCATCGCCTCAACCGGGGTGATGCCGAAGGGCTCGTACCACGGCGTGGTGACGAAGGCGTCGGCCGCGCCGTACCACAGGCGCAGGGCCGCGCGTGCCTGCTGGCCGACAAAACGCACCTGCCTGTCGATGCCCAGCTGCTGCGCGAGCGCGCCGAGGCGGGCGAGCTCCGGGTCTTCGCTGCCGTCGAGACCGGGCTGCCCGCCGCCGCCGACGAGCAATTCGGCGTCGACTCCATGCCGTTCGCGCAGCAGCGCGAGGCCCTGGATCACGGTGTCGACCCCTTTGCGGGGCACCATGCGCCCGAGCTGGAGTACGGTGAAACGCCCGGGCGCCAACCCCAGCTGCGCCCGCGCCGCGGCGCGCGGCACCGGCCACAACTCGTTCGGGTCGAAGCCGCAAGGCGCGACCGTGATGCGGCTGGGGGCCGCCCCGTACAGCTGCTCCATGTCGAGCCGGTCTTGCGCGCATTCGGCAATGATGCGGTCGGCCTGGCGCATCAGCGCCGTCTCGATTTGCGTGCGCTCGGGCGGGAAGGCGTCCGCCGCGCCCTGGGCCAGTCGGCGCACCTGGCCGAGCGCATGGAAGGTGATCACGAACGGAATGCCGAGCGCGCGCTTGAGCTGCTGGGCGACCAGGCCTGACATGAAGAAGTTCGCGTGGGCGATGTCGTAGGGCGTTTCCTGGCGCCGCGCGAAGCGGGTCACGAAACGGGCGAAGTGGGGCATCCAGGGCAGCAGCTGTTCCTTCGGCACGTACCGGGCGGGCCCGGCCGGCACACGGATGACGCGCACCCTGTCGCACAGGGGGACAAGTTGCTTCTGTCCGGCACCGTCGCGCCGCGTGAAGACGTCGACCCGCGCGCCGGCCAGCGCCAGTTCGCGCGCCAGGTTGGCGACATACACGTTCTGGCCGCCGCAGTCGACGCTGCCAGGCGGCGCGAGCGGCGAGGCGTGTTCGCTGATCAGGGCGATGCGCCCCGGCGGGCTGCCGAGAGGGAGGCGGGACGATATGCGCGCCAGCTGTTCGTTCAGCCTCATGGCGCGCTCCCCTTGTCCGGGTTGCCGGTGACGTAGCGAAAGGCGGCATCCCAATCGGCACTGAAGCGCTCGATCGAAAAGCGCTCCTGGGCACGGCGGCGGGCGGCCTGGCCCAGGTCGCGCGCCAGCGACGGGCTGCGCAGCAGCTCGCGCATGCAGCGGACCAGGCGCTCGAAGCGGGTGTCGATGAAGCCGTTCGCGCCGTCGTCGATCACGGTGGCCATCTCGGCCGTGGCGAGCGCGACCACCGGCATGCCGACCATCATCGCTTCGATGACGGCCAGGCCGAGGCTGGAATAGCGGATCGGACTGAACAGGAAGCGGTAGCGCGCGGCAAACGCCGGCAGCTGCCCATGCTGCACTTCGCCGATGCCCTGCAGTTCTTCGGCCGCCATGCCGACCAGGTCGAGCGGCAACTGCTCGCGCGCCCGCAGGAACAGGTCGGGTCCCATGCGCCGGCCGCGGCGGCCGAGGTGGTTGCTGATCACCAGCCCGCGCTCGAGGGCGCCGAGATAGCGCACCGAGTCCGGGACCAGCACGCCATGCTCGATCACGCGCGTAGGCGTGCGCCGGTTGTCCCACATCAGCTCGTTGAAAGGGGTGACGTGCACGAGCAGCACGCCCGGATCGTCGACGAGGTGGGGCGTATCGGTGGGGTGGGCACGTGGCGGGTCGTGCTCGAGGTAGATGCGCGGCAAGGCGCGCTGGGCCGGCGTGAGGAAGGCGTACTGGTCGTGCTCCCATTGGTGGTCGTCCTGGAACAGGATGCAGTCGAATTGCTGCTCGCGCGCCGCCTCGACCGGCAGGTCGTGCACGTTGTCGCCCCAGGGGAAATGGCCGGCCCGCCCGCCATAGCCGGGCGGCCGGCCGGGCTTGGAGACGACATGGAATTCGTGCGGCGCCTGCGACAGGTAGTACAGGTAGCTGCCGTGGGTATGCCAGGTGAGGATATTGAGTCGGCGCATGGGGACCTCAGGTGAAACGGACGCGGTAGCGGACGGCCCCCGCCAGGCGCCAGAACACGGCCAGCGGCGGGATCAGGACCGAGGTGACGACGACATCGGCGATGTGCGATACGGTATGGGCCGTGCCGCGCAGGCGCTGCAGGCACAGCCGCGCCGTGAGCGCCAGCCACGCGGCGCGCGCAAGCAGCGCGACGGCGCCCGTGCCGGCAAGCAATGCGCCGAGCGCGACCACGAGCGCGGCCACGGCGAGATAGTGGTCCCAGGGTGGCGCCGCGGCGATGCGTTCGCGGTAGAGCCGCGGATGCTTTTTGTAGAGCAGGGCGTCGAACACGGCTTCGCGCGTGCGGGCCAGGCTCGATCCCCAGGCCGCGGGGAGCACCGGCTGCACCACCAGCGCCCCGGGTGCGCGCACGATGCGCGCGTCGAGCGCCAACAGGCGAAAGTGGAGGTCGGCGTCGGAGTAGCTGGCCTGCCTGAAGCGCTCGTCGAAGCCCTCGAGCCGTTCGAGCAGGCGCTTCCGGCAAAAACAGTTGGCGACACAGAAGGCATCGTTCGCGGCCTGGCGCGCGGCGCGCTGGGCTGCGGTCGGCCGCGCGGGGAGCGGCGCGTCGAGCCGGCCGCAGAGTACGTCGACCTCGTCGCCGAAGGCGGCCAGGCCCTGCGCCAGCCAGGACGGCGAGGGCACGGCGTCCTCGTCGGTAAAGGCCACCACCGGCGCCAGCGCGCTGCGCCAGCCGAGGTTGCGTGCGGCGGCCGGGCCGTGCTCGTTCGAATTCGGGAGGTAGACGAGGCGCGGGCCGCGCTCGAACGTGCGCGTACGCCAGCCGGCCACCAGGTGCAGGGTGTTGTGGTTGGGCTCGTCGTCGACGATGATGACCTCGAAGGAAGCGCCGGGCAGGGTCTGGCGGGTGAGCGCGTCGAGGCAGCGGTCGAGCAAGTCCATGCGCCCGCAGGTCGGCACCACGACCGATACGCGGATCGCGCTGCTGGCTGTCGCTGGCGTAATCGCTGACATAGTTTCTCCGGTAATGCGCCCCTGACAAAACCCGCTTTTGCCAGGCGCTCCAGGTGTTGTTAATGGGGCGTTTCCTTGTCCATCCGCTGCTGCAGCAGCCACAGCCGCGCGTACATGCCCCGGCGCCGCAGCAGCTCGGCATGGCTGCCTTGTTCGACGATGCGGCCCCGGTCCATGACGACGATCAGGTGGGCATTGACGACCGTGGACAGGCGGTGCGCGATGATCAGAGTGGTTCGATTGCGGGACAAACGGTCGAGTTCCTGCGTGATCGCGTGTTCTGAATCTGAATCAAGTGCCGACGTCGCTTCGTCGAAAATCAGGATGGGCGGATCCTTGAGGAGGGCGCGGGCGATCGCGATGCGCTGCTTCTCGCCGCCGGAAATGTTCACGCCGCGCTCGCCGACCGGCGTCTCGTACTTCAGGGGCAGGGCGGCGATCAGTTCGTGCAGCTGGGCCGCGCGGGAGGCGGCCACGACCTCCCCATGGGTGCTTCCGAGCCGGCCATAGGCGATATTGCTGCCGAGCGTGTCGTTGAACAGCGCGGTGTCCTGCGGCACGACGCCGATCGCTTCGCGCACGCTGGCGGCGCGCACGAGCCCGATATCCTGGTCGTCGACCAGGATGCGCCCGCTGCCCGGGTCGTAATAGCGCAGCAGCAGGCGCGCCAGCGTCGATTTGCCCGAACCGCTGCGTCCGACCACGGCCACCGTGGTGCCGGCCGCGATGTGCAGGTTGAGGTCGACGAGCACCGGCCGTCCCGGATCGTAATGGAAGTGGACATGCTCGAACACGATGTCGCCGGCGCCGACGCGCAGTCCTGGGGCGCCCGGCGGATCGACGATCTCTGGACGCTCGCGCAGCAGGTCGAACAGGCGCTCGGCATTGACCCAGGCATCGCGCGCCTCGCGGTAGACGAAGCCGAGGGCGTTCAGGGGCAGGCAGACCTGCAGGGCGTAGGCGTTGATCAGGACCAGGTCGCCGACGCTCATGCGCCGCGCCATGACGGCCTGGCCGGCCAGCACCATGATGGCCGCCACGCCCAGCGCGATGAGGGCGCTCTGGCCCACGTGCAGGGTGAACAGCGCGCGCTGGTTGGCCGCGCCCGCCGCGCCCCAGTCGTTCATGATGGCCGAGAAACGGCGCCCCTCGAAGGCTTCGTTGGTGAAGTACTTGACGGTGTCGTAGTTGATCAGGCTATCGGCCAGCTGTCCCTTGGCGCGCGAGTCGAGCTTGTTCACGCGGCGCTGGTAGACGACGCGGCACGCCGTGAAGACCAGCGTGAAGCCGGCATAGACGAGGAAGGTGACGAAGATGATGGCGGCGAAGCCGGCCTCGTAGCGGCTGAGCATGATGGCCAGCACCAGGCCGATCTCGACCATGGTGGGCACGATGGTGAATAGGCCGACCCCGAGCAGGAAGGCGATGCCGCTCGTGCCGCGGTCGATGTCGGGCAGCAGGCTGCCGAGCTTCCGGTTGGCGTGGAAGCGCGGCCCCAGCGCATGCAGGTGGGCGAAGGTTTTTTGCGCATAGGCCGAAACGGCCGTCAGCGTGACGCGCACGAACAGCAGGTCGCGCCATTCGTTGAACAGGGTCGCGGAAAAGCGCAGCACGGCGTAGCCCGCCAGCAGGTAGAGCGGCAGGCGAGGAGGCAGCGTACTGCCCGAGAAGGCGTCGATGATGCGCTTGAGCAGCAGGGGCACGGCCACGGTCGCGAGTTTGGCCACCAGCAGCAGGACCACGGCGGCGGCGATGCGGCCGCGATGGCGGGCGAGTACCTGCCACAGCTCGGAGCCGATGCGCGTTTCGCTTGTGCTGTTGCTGCCTGCATCCATCGTCCCGCCCTCGAGGACCCTGGGAGTTTGACCGGCGCGGCGTCCTTCCGGTTACACGGGATTGCTGTGGTGGGTCAAATACGGTCCAGTTATTTCCGGGAACCCGGCAGGACGACAGTCGCGGGCTTGAGAGGGGAGGGGCGCCCCGTCGCGGCGCATCGGAAACTCCGAAAGTATTGCTCAGGGTGTGTAGGAGTGGTCTTATAGTCGAGCAGTGTGGCGAGGCGGCAAAGCACAATCGATCGGACGAAAAAAAGCCCGCGTCAAGCGGGCTTGTCCATGCCCGACAGCGCTCTCACGCTGCCGGGGCCAGGTTCACAGCGCCAGGCGCAGGCGCTCAACCGCGCGAAAATCCGGTGTCGTCGTCCATCTTGCGGTCGCCCGCCAGTTTGTTCGCGCCGGCCGGGCTCTTCGGATAGCCGCCGGCGGCATCGTTCGATTCGTGCACGCCGTTCGGGTCCTGATTCATGCTGCCCCCCGGTTTCCAGCCGGGATTGTCGCCGCGCGGGCCGGAATTGCCCGGGCTGCGCGGCAGGCCGCCTATGGTGTCGTTCGACTCGTGCATTTCCGCCGTATCACTGCCCGCTTCGTTCCCCGCCGCACCGGTTTGCGAGCCGGCACGGTCGGTGCTCCCTTGCGCTCCCTGCGTCGTGGCCTGCTGCGAGGCCCCGCGGCTCCCTTCGCCGCCCCCGTACTGGCCGGACTGGCCTGACTGCATCGATTGCGTCGACTGGCCCTGGCCGTGGTGGTGGCCGAGCGAGCCGCCCTGTAGTTCCGGCTGGCGCGGATCCTGTGGATTCATCTGGTGCGTTGCCTGGGTGTTGCCGGCGTGCTCGCCTTCGTGGCGCAGCAGCGAGGTGCCAGAGTCAAGCGGGCGGCGCCCAACCGGCTGCTCGAGTTCGCCATAGGCGGCCGAGTGTTGCTCCATCTGGCGCTGGTGGCTGTCGGTAATGCCCTGCTGCGGGCCGCTGCCGCCGCTTTGCTGGGTTTGCATCGAGCCGCCAGGCAAGTCCCAGCGGCTGCTGTCCTCGGCGAATTGGCCCGGCCCCATGCCGCTTTGCTGGGTGCCCATCTGGTCGATGCCCTGGCGGCCCTGCTGCTGCGAGGCGCCTTGCGGGTAGGTATGGTCGAGCGGCGCGTCGGGCGCGGTCTTGCCTTTGGCGTTCTTGTTCCACTTTTCGTTGCCGCCGTTATTCGTCTGGTTGTTCATTTCGCTGCGTTGATTCGCATCCATGGCGTTTCCTTTCAAATATCGATTTGCTGGCGGGAATTGCTCGACAGCCGTCTGTCGACGCCGCCCCATCCTGCCATCTTGCGCCCGCCTGCGCAGTTCCAGTATAGGAAGACGCATCGGTAGTATGTAGGACAATAACTGATGGGAAAAGTGATCAAAAGAACCCTATTTCGTAGGTGCATTTTCTGTCGCCTGTTGTCCTACAAAGTCATCTGAAAATGTCCTATACCCTCATCTAATTCGCATGCCTACTATGAATTCAACCGATCGCTCATCGGCGTCAGCCAGATGGGCGGGGGCAGAGCCTGCCGCAGGACGCGGCGGTTTACTATGTGAACAGGGAGAACGCATCATGGCTTCGAGTAACCAGGGTAACAAACAGGGCGGTAACCAATCCAACAGCCAGAGCGCAGGCGGCACCCGCAATCGCGGTTTCGCATCGATGGATCCACAGCGCCAGCGCGAAATCGCCAGCCAGGGTGGCAAGGCAGCCCACCAGAAGGGTACCGCGCACGAATTCACATCCGAGGAAGCACGCCGCGCCGGCAGCATGAGCCACGGTAACCGTCAATCGGCCAGCGCCGGTTCGGGCAGCAGTTCGCGCAGCTCGTCGAAGAGCGGCGGCCGCGGCTCGAAAGAGTAGGGCCCGGCACTGCGTCTCGCCGGCTGCGAACTCCGGCCGATACGGGCGCAACAACGAAATTGCACGGGGAGCGCGATGCTCCCCGTTTTCTTGTCAGGGCCACACTAAATTCCAATGGGATGGGGTAGAATCGCTGCGCCTTTTAAACTACTCCAGGGAATTTCGTCGTGAAAGAAGCGGTCATTCGTGAAGTCAAGAGCATGTCCATGTCGTGCGATCGCGTCGGCAATTCGCTGCTCGCCAAATTCTCCACGCAAGGCGCGGCCGACGTCTGCCTGCACATTCCGGCGTCCATCGTCTTCTGGCTGCTGAAACACATGCCGGTGAACCAGGACCCGAGCCTGCAACCACCGCCAGCGGCGCCCCAGATCACCCAGCAGGACTGGGAGAACCCGGCGAACCCGCGTGCCCTGACGCTCAAGTGCCGCGAACTGCCCGGCAAGCTGCGCATGGCGTTCGACCTCGACCGCACGCCGAACCTGGTCCTGCTCCTCGACCGCAGCAACGTCGAGCTGATGCGCCAGATCATGGTCGTGTACAGCCCCGAGCTGATCGACCTCGACGCGTAACAGGCCCGGCTCCAGGCGCCGCCGCGCGCTGCCCCGGCAGCAGGCTGCGGCGGCAAATCCGGTATCATCGTTTACTTAGCGAACAGGCCAACAAAGGATCAGCCATGCCTATCAAAATCAGCCAGCATTTCGATTCGGGCGCCATCGAGGTGGTGCAAGCGGACAGCGCGAAACAGATCGACCTGAACCTGCGCCGCGACAATAACGCGGACATTCACCAGTGGTTCCACTTCCGCCTGCAAGGTGCGCGCGGCCAGGCCTGCACGATCCGTTTCCTGAATGCCGGCCAGGCAACCTATCCGAAGGGCTTCGAGGATTACCAGGTCGCCGCCAGCTACGACACCGAGAACTGGTTCCGCGTGCCGACCAGCTTCGACGGCAAGGTCATGACGGTCCACCACACGCCCGAGCTCGACAGCATCTATTACGCCTATTTCGAACCCTACACCTGGGAGCGTCACCTGCGCCTGCTGGGCGAAGTGGCGGAAAATCCGATCGCACGCGTGATTGACATCGGCAGCACGATCGATGGCCGCGACATGAACATGGTGGTGATCGGCAATCCGGCCGCCGAGAAAAAGATCTGGGTCATCGCGCGCCAGCACCCGGGCGAAACGATGGCCGAGTGGTTTGTCGAAGGCATGATGGATGCGCTGCTCGACGACGCCAATCCGGTTTCTCGCAAGCTGCTGCAGCGCGCGGTGTTTTATATCGTGCCGAACATGAATCCGGACGGCGCGGTGCGCGGCAACCTGCGCACGAATGCGGCCGGCGCCAACCTGAACCGCGAGTGGATGACGCCAACGCCGGAACGCAGCCCGGAAGTGCTGTGCGTGAAGAACAAGATCCACGAAACCGGTGTCGACATGTTCTTCGACATCCATGGCGACGAAGCCCTGCCGTACAACTTCGTGGCGGGCAACGAAATGCTGGCCGATTTCACGCCCGAGCGCCAGGCAAGGCAAAAAGCCTTTATCGACCAATACATGGCGGCCAGCCCCGACTTCCAGAACGTGTACGGCTATGCGGCCAGCAAGTACAACGAGGAACTGCTGACCCTGGCCTCGAAATATGTCGGCCACACTTTCAAATGCCTGTCGCTGACCCTGGAAATGCCGTTCAAGGACAATGCCGACCTGCCCAATAGCTACACCGGCTGGAACGGCGCCCGCAGCGCGGCGCTGGGCGCGGCCATCCTGCAGCCGATCCTGCAGTCGCTGGACTAAATAGTGGGCGTCGAGATCGAACGCAAGTTCCTGCTGGCCGGCGACGGCTGGCGGGAGCTTGGTGAACCGGTGCTGCTGCGCCAGGGCTACCTCAGCAGCGACCCGGCGCGCGTGGTGCGCGTGCGCATCGAAGGCGATTCCGCTTTCCTGACGATCAAAGGCAAGAGCCAGGGCGCCACGCGCGGTGAATGGGAATACCCGATTCCCGTGCTCGAGGCGGCCGAGCTGCTCGACACGCTG
Organism: Telluria sp. AIW5; assembly: GCF_056680575.1. Taxonomy (NCBI): domain Bacteria; kingdom Pseudomonadati; phylum Pseudomonadota; class Betaproteobacteria; order Burkholderiales; family Oxalobacteraceae; genus Telluria; species Telluria sp. AIW5. The sequence goes on from NZ_CM155289.1 coordinate 2,453,718, forward strand.
TGCCCGGCACCGCTGATCGAGAAGCACCGACGGCGCGTCCAGGTCGGCGCGCATACCTGGGAAGTCGACGAGTTCCTGGGCGCGAATGCCGGGCTGGTCGTGGCCGAGATCGAGCTGGCCAGCGAAGACGAAACCTTCGAGAAGCCGGGCTGGATCGGCGCGGAGGTCACGCACGACGCGCGCTATTTCAATTCGAACCTGATACGCCACCCGTATTGCGCCTGGAAGGACTGAGGCGACGGGCAATCCCGCGATTCAGAACGATACAACATGAAAAACGGCGCTCACAGGCGCCGTTTTTTCATAGATCCGTCGACCAAACGATCAGTGGAAGTGCTCCGTCCCCGCCGGCGTATCTTCCGGCATTTCCGCATGCACCAGTTCCCCGGTCGGATCGGCGAACAGGGGCGCGCCGCAGTCGTCGCAATACTCGGCGACATACAGTTCGTTGATGCGTTTGACGTGGGTGACGCCCGCTTCGTTCAGGTGGGCGATGATCTCGTCGATCGGGCTCAAAGGCGCCGGCAGCAGGCCGCCCGCGCCGGGGCCGTCCATCGGCGTGCCTTCCTCGTCTTCCTGGCCATACAGCGGCCAGACGATGCCGTACACCACTTCGGCCGACTGGCGCAGGGTGAAGCCGACGCGGTATTCGTCGAGCTGGCCGTCGGCCGCTTCCTCGCCGAAGCCGGCGATCACGGCGCGCAGGTCCGATGCTTCCAGGTCCAGGGTGTTGGTCAGGTAGTGCACGGCGGCGCGGATCGAGACCGGGCGGATCGCCTTGTCGGCCTCGCGGCAGCCGACGTAATACGCTTCCGGCAACAGCAGCTCGACGCCGCAGCCCGGCAGCAGGCGCGCCACGTTGGCGGTGGCCTGCTCGCGCCAGGCGGCGAGGGCGTTCGTGCGTTCCTTCTCGAAATCGATCTGGTGCTGCGGTTCCTGCCAGCGGAACAGCGGGGCGCCGACCGGGGCAACGATGGTCACCAGCAAGTAACGCGTGTCGGCCAGGAAGGGCGCCGTTTCCGGTGTGCGCACGGCCGGCTTGATGGTCGTGCCCTTGTGCGCGGCCTGGGCCAGCTTGTGGGTCAGCGCATAGGTGTCGGCATGGGTGCGCGGCAACTGGTCGATCGCATACAGGGTCGGGGCCATCGCCATCTGCGTGCCTTCGGCCAGCAAATGGGCCGAGAAATGCGCCGACAGCGTGCTGACCAGTTCCGCGGGAATCGTGCCGGAACCGATCGAAAAACGGGTCCAGGCGAGGATCGGCGCGGCCACCAGCAGCGCTTGCCAGCTGACTTCGGCGCCATCGTTGGCTTGCTCGACCATCGTCGACGATTCGCTGACGGCCTCGACGCCATCCATCAGCACATCGTAGGCGGCGAGGTCGTCCTTGAACAGCGCGTTGAGCGCGGCGTCGATGCTTTCCTGGTGGTTGGTCTTGAGCAGTTTCTGCAGTTGCGTATCCAGTTGGCGTTCCCAGGTGCGTTCTTCGACGCGGCTGGCAGACTGCACAATGGCCTGGGCAATGCTGGAGAGACGCTGGCTTTCTGCGGAAAGTTTATTGGGTGAATCTTTGGAAGGACGACGCATAGTCTCTTGTAAATAGGTGAGGATCGAAGGGCAATGATCGAGATGCGAGGGGCCATGATAAACCCTTATCCCCGGTATTGTAGTTGATTCGGCCACATGCCACGAACACAAGGGGAAGGGGGAGACGTGGTGCAAAGCCTGCACCGTAAATGCTGTAGTGCACGAGACAAACGGGTGGCCCATCAATACTTGCCAAAGCCGCCAATACAAATCATAATGCGAATCGTTCTCATTTATTTTTCGGTTCCGCCACCCGATGCAGCCGGCGCCCGCGGAAGCAAACATACCAGCGATGACCATGACCATGACCAATCCAGCAGTCCCGAGCGCCACCCCTTTCATCCGCAGCCGCAAGCATGCGCGTGCGGCCGCGCCCAGCCTGACAGGTTCCGCGCTCGCGGTGCTGGCGACGCTGGCCTCGCCCCTGGCCCAGGCGGGCGGCGAGGAGGTCGAGCAGGCCATTCCCAAGGTCCAGGTCACGGGCACCGCGCATCGCGACGTCCAGGCTCCGGTCGCCTCGGGCTCGGACAAGTTCACGGCGCCGCTGCTCGACACGCCGAAGTCGGTCACCGTCATCGGGCAGGAAGTGCTTGCGCAGACGGCGGCCGTATCGCTGACGGACGCGCTGCGTTCGGTGCCGGGCATCACCATCGGCGCGGGCGAGGGCGGCAATCCGGTCGGCGACAACGTGTTCATCCGCGGCTATAACGCCCAGACCGACACCTATGTCGACGGCATCCGCGATTCCGGTTCGCAGTCGCGCGAAATCTTCAACCTCGAGCAGGTCGAAGTCGTCAAAGGTCCGAACTCGGCCTACGGCGGACGTTCCTCGGCGGGCGGCGGCATCAACCTGATCAGCAAATCGGCCCAGCTGGACAACTTCAGCAACGCCAGCGTCGGCATCGGCACCGACAATTACCGCCGCGTGACGGGCGATCTCAACCGCACGCTGGGCGACAACGCCGCCTTCCGCCTGAACGTGATGGCGCACGAGGCCGATGTGGCCGGACGCGACGTCGTCGGGGGCGACCGCTGGGGCATCGCACCGACGATCACCTTCGGCCTGAACGGTCCGACCAAAGCCATCCTCAGCTATTACCACATGCAGTCGAGCGAAATCCCGGACACCGGCATCCCGTTCAACAACCCGTTCACGACCGGCGCCAACGTGGCGAAGAATGGCGACGGAACCCCGTTCAAGGTCGCCCGCGAAACCTTTTATGGCCTCGTGAACCGCGACTTCCGCGACACCAACATCGACATCGGCACGGTCGACCTGCGCCACGATTTCGGCAACAAGCTGGTGCTGCGCAACGTCACGCGCTACGGCAAATCGAAGAACGATTTCGTCTGGACCCAGCCCGACGATTCGAAAGGCAACACGGTCGCCTACGGCACCGTCTGGCGCCGCGCCAACACCCGCGTCACCGACACCGAAACGATGGCCAACGCGACCAGCCTGTCCGGCAAGCTGACGACGGGTTCGATGAAGCACAGCTTCAATGCCGGGGTCGAGATCAGCCGCGAGTCGACCGAGCGCAGTGCCTACGTCTTCACGCCAGGCACCAGCAACCTGCTGACCGGCACCTTTAGCTGCCCGACTTCGGGCGCGGAAACCGGCTACAACTGCGCGCCGCTGGATAATCCAAATCCCTACGATCCGTGGGTCTATTCCCGCAGCGTGTCGCCGGCGCTGACAAAGGTGAACACCGACACCCGCGCCGTCTACGCATTCGACACCATCGAATTCAATCCGCAATGGATGCTGAACATCGGCGCGCGCTGGGACGCGTTCAAGACGACGCTCGGCGTGAACGCGACCGCCACCGCGGCAGCGACCAACGCCCGCGTGGACACCAGTTTCGATACTTACCAGGCCGGCCTCGTCTACAAGCCGAGCGCGAACGGCAGCATCTATGTGTCGTACGCCACCTCGGCCACGCCGCCCGGCAACGATGGCGGCGACGGGCTCGACGCACTGACGGTCGCCGTGCAGAATCTGAAACCGCAGGAGAGCAAGAACGTCGAGCTCGGCACCAAGTGGGAAGTGATGAACGGCCGCCTGTCGCTGAACGCGGCCCTGTTCCAGAGCAAGATGAACAATGCCCGCGTGACGGCGCCGGACGGCACACCCCAGAACGTCGGCCGCAAGGATCTCAAAGGCCTGGAGCTGGGCTTCTCGGGCAAGCTCTCCAATGCGTGGCAAGTGTTCGGCGGCTACACCTACCTGGATGCGGTCCTGAAGGACAATGGCTATGTGAACGTCGGCACCACGGCCGCGCCCGTGTACGCGCCTTCCCCGTACAGCGGCAATATCTTCCCGACCACGCCGAAGCACAGCGCCTCGCTCTGGACCTCGTACGCGTTCAGCAAGGCCTTCAGCGCCGGCATCGGCATGAACTATGTCGACAAGGTCTACGCTAACGTCAACAACACGAAATACGCGCCGAGCTACACCCGTTTCGATGCGATGGCCAGCTATAACCTGAACAAGAACGTGTCCTTCCAGCTGAATATCCAGAACCTGGGCGATAGATTGTATTTCGACCGCGTGTCGTCGCCGCACTATGCGGGCGTCGGCGCGGGGCGTTCGGCAAGCCTGACGGCGAACCTGAAATTTTAACGGGAGACGGCACCGGTTTGCCACCGGTGCCGGTACACTCGAGCCTGTTTCGCACGGCCCTCCCTGCTTGAAGCGGGGAGGGCCGTGCCTTTTTGTAAGGACCGACACCATGATGCTCCACATCCCGGGCGTGCTGAGCCAGGAACAGCTTGCGCAGATGCGCAAGCGTTTGCAGGACACTGACTGGATCGATGGCCGCGCCAGCGTCGGCCCGCAGGGCGCGCAGGTGAAACGCAACCGCCAACTGGCGGAGGGTTCGCCGCTCGCCGCCGAACTGGGCCAGATCGTCAGCGCCGCCTTGATGGCGCACCCCTTGTTCTTCTCGAGCGTGCTGCCGCTGCGCATCCTGGCGCCTTATTTCAACAGCTATGGCGGCGGCGAGCACTACGGCCTGCATGTCGATGGCGCGATCCGCGCCCAGCGGCCCGGCCTGCCTGCGATCCGCGCCGACGTCTCGGCCACCGTGTTCCTGAGCGAGCCGGATGAGTACGAAGGCGGCGAACTGGTCGTGGTCGACGCCTACGGCACGCATGAAGTGAAACTGCCGGCGGGCGACGCCATCATTTACCCGTCGGGCAGCGTGCACGAAGTGCTGCCGGTGACACAGGGCGAGCGCATCGCTTCCTTCCTCTGGACCCAGAGCATGGTGCGCGACGACGGCAAGCGTGCACTGCTGTTCGAGCTCGACAACAACATCCGGAAGCTGCGCGCGGCGCATGGGGAGTCGGAAGCCACGGTCGGCCTGACCGGGCATTATCACAACCTGCTCAGGATGTGGGCAGAGCTCTGATGGCGCTGACCCTGGTCCCGCCGACGCTGTCCGACGCCGGAGCGCTGTTCGACTTCGAACAGGAAAACCGGGCCTTCTTTGAAGCAGCGATCAACGCGCGGCCTGCTTCCTACTATGCAATCGCGGGCGTGACGGAGGCGGTCGCGCGCGCGGTGCAGGATGCGGCCGATGACCTGGGCTACCAATACCTCGTGAAAGACGAAGGGCGGAAGATCGTCGGCCGTGTCAACCTGAGCGGTGTGCGGCGCGCGCATTTCCATAGCGCCGTGCTCGGCTACCGGATCGGCGAAGCCGCCTGCGGCAAGGGCTATGCCGGGGAGGCGGTGCGCCAGGTGCTGGCGCTCGCGTTCGGCGAGCTGGGCCTGCGCAGGATCGAAGCCGACTGCCGGGTCGAAAACGCGGCCTCGTCGCGGGTCCTGATGCGCAATGGGTTCACCCAGTTCGGGCACTCGCGGCGCAGCTTCGAGCTTGGCGGCGAATGGTTCGACCGCCTGCATTTCGAGTGCCATGCGCCGGGGGTGTAGGGTGGGCATGCCCACGCGAAAGCTCGCATCGTGTTGGCACTGTTTGGAAGCTGAAGGCTGATTGGCCAACACGGTCGCGAGAAGCTGCCCGAGCGGCTGGAAAAGGGCAAACGTGACGCATCGTCCCGCGTGGGCACGGGGCGCCCACCCTACGTCCGGCGCGCATCGCAACATTGAAAAAGGGCTGGAACCCGTGAAGGTTCCAGCCCTTTTTGTCATCCCAAGCCCGCACAAGGCGGGCCTGAAACAATTACGCAGCCAGCAGCTGGCGCAGCACGAACGGCAGGATGCCGCCATGCTTGTAGTAGTCGACTTCGATCGGGGTGTCGATACGCAGCAGCACTTGCACTTCCTGGGTGTCGCCGTTTTCACGGTGGATCACCAGGGTGGCCAGCTGTTGCGGCTTGATCTCGCCTTCCAGGCCCTTCAGGTCGAAGGTTTCCTTGCCGGTGATGCCCAGGGTTTCGACGCTGTCGGTGCCGATGAACTGCAGCGGAAGCACGCCCATGCCGACCAGGTTCGAGCGGTGGATGCGCTCGTACGAACGCACGACCACGGCCTTCACGCCCAGCAGCTGGGTGCCCTTGGCTGCCCAGTCGCGCGACGAGCCGGTGCCGTACTCTTCGCCGCCGAACACCATGGTCGGGGTGCCTTCGGCCACATACTTCATGGCCGCGTCGTAGATCGACATCTGTTCGCCGGTCGGCTGGTGGATCGTGATGCCGCCTTCGACTGCCGAACCGTCGGCCTTGGCCGGGATCATCTTGTTCTTGATACGCACGTTGGCAAAGGTGCCGCGCATCATGATCTCGTGGTTGCCGCGGCGCGAGCCGTAGGAGTTGAAGTCGGCCTTCAGCACGCCGTGATCCTTCAGCCACTTGCCCGCTGGACCGTCTTCCTTGATGGAGCCGGCTGGCGAGATGTGGTCGGTCGTGATCGAGTCGCCGAACACGCCCAGGGCGCGCGCAGCGGTGATGCCGGTGGCGGCCGCTTTCGGGGTCATCTCGAAGTCCGCGAAGAACGGTGGTTCCGCGATGTAGGTCGACTCAGGCCAGTTGTAGACCTGGCCTTCGGTCGACGACACGCGTTCCCACAGTTCGCCCGGGTTGCCCTTGACGTCGGCGTAGTTCTTCTTGAACACTTCCGAGTTCATCGCGAAACGCATCAGCGCGCCCACTTCCTGGCTCGATGGCCAGATGTCGCCCAGGTAGACGTCGACGCCGTTGGTGTCCTTGCCGACTGGCTCGGTCATCAGGTCGCGCGTCATGTTGCCGGCGATCGCGTAAGCGACGACCAGCGGTGGCGAGGCCAGGAAGTTCGAACGGATGTTCGGGTGGATACGTGCTTCGAAGTTACGGTTGCCCGACAGGACGGCCGAAGCGACGATGTCGTTCTGGACGATCGCTGCGTTCAGTTCCGGGGTCAGGTCGCCGGCGTTGCCGATGCAGGTGGTGCAGCCGTAAGCCGTCACGCCGAAGCCCAGCTTTTCCAGGTAAGGCAGCAGGCCGGCGGCGGTCAGGTACTCGGTGACCACGCGCGAGCCAGGAGCCAGCGAGGACTTGATGTGCGGCGCCACGGTCAGGCCGCGCTCGACGGCTTTCTTGGCCAGCAGGCCGGCAGCCAGCAGCACGCTCGGGTTCGAGGTGTTGGTGCACGAGGTGATGGCGGCGATCAGGACGTCGCCGTTCTTCACGCGCACGCCGTTGGTCGTCTCGTACAGTTTGTTCAGGTCTTCCGGCGCCTTGTTGAAGCCGTTTTCCGTGGTCGGCTTGCTGAACAGTTCCGTGAAGTTGTTCTTCACGTTGCCCAGTTCGATACGGTCCTGCGGACGCTTCGGACCCGCCAGGGATGGGGTCACGGTCGACAGGTCGAGCGAGACGATGCGGGTGTAGTCGATATCGCCGGCTTTCGGGATGCCGTACAGGCCCTGCGCCTTGAAGTAGTTCTGGAAGGCGGTGATTTCTTCTTCGGTACGGCCGGTGCCGCGGAAGTAGTCGACGGTGGCGTCGTCCACTGGGAAGAAGCCCATCGTGGCGCCGTATTCCGGTGCCATGTTGGCGATGGTGGCGCGGTCGGTGGTCGACAGCGAGGCGGTGCCTTCGCCGAAGAACTCGACGAACTTGCCGACGACTTTTTCTTTACGCAGCAGTTCGGTGATGGTCAGCACCAGGTCGGTCGCGGTGCAACCTTCGCGCAGCGAACCGGTCAGGTTGACGCCGATGACGTCCGGGGTCAGGAAATAGACCGGCTGGCCCAGCATGCCGGCTTCCGCTTCGATGCCGCCCACGCCCCAGCCGACGACGCCGACGCCGTTGATCATGGTGGTGTGCGAGTCGGTGCCGACCAGGGTGTCAGGGTAGTAGGTGTCGCCGTTCTTCATGACGCCACGTGCCAGGTATTCCAGGTTGACCTGGTGGACGATGCCGAAGCCCGGAGGCACGACGCCGAAGGTGTCGAAGGCTTGCATGCCCCACTTCATGAACTGGTAGCGCTCGTTATTGCGCTGGAATTCCAGTTTCATGTTCAGGTCGAGCGCGTTCGGCTCGCGGAAGTGGTCGATGGTGACCGAGTGGTCGACGACCAGGTCGACCGGCACCAGCGGCTCGATCTTCTTCGGATCGGCGCCGTTCTTGGCGGCGACGTTGCGCATCGCGGCCAGGTCGGCCAGCAGCGGCACGCCGGTGAAGTCCTGCAGCACGACGCGGGCAACGACGAAAGGAATCTCGTCGGTGCGCTCGGCGTTCGCGCTCCAGCTTGCTACCTGGCGGACGTGTTCTTCGGTGACCTTCTTGCCGTCGCAGTTACGCAGCACGGATTCGAGGACGATACGGATCGACACCGGCAGGCGCGACAGGTTCACGCCCAGGCTTTCGCCCAGCGCCGGCAGCGAATAGAACTGGCCGGACTGGCCCGCGTTCAGCGGGAAATCCTTCAGCGTGTTCAGGGTGTTGCGAGACATAAGCTCTCCTTCAGTGGGGTCTCTTGTTATTGCTTCAATACTTCATTACAAATATCGGGCAACGGGGGTAATTCTTCAGCCGTTCTTCTGCTCCGAGGCGGCAGCCACGATCGGCTTGCTTTGCTCGGCATTCTTGCATTCATTGGCCAGTTGGCGGTTCAGCCTCGAGTCGAGCAGGATGCCCTTCGAGGGGATGCCGATCCAGACCAGGCGGTAATTCGTGTTCTCGAAGCGCATCGCGCCGGTCGTGGTGCCGACGCGCTCCAGCCGGTGCAGGCGCTTCTTCCAGCGCAGGGCGATGTGCGAATCGTCGCCTTCGTTGGTGTAGATCGTGACCTTGTTGTTCAGTTCGCAGCTGTACTCGGTGACCTTGGTGTCGGTGATGTCCGGTTCGGCTTCATCGGCAGGGGCCCAGTTGTCGTCGGCGGCAGCTGCCTTCTTCGACTTCGACGGCGCTGCTTTCTTCGCCTTCAGGACGTCTTCGGCTTTCGGATGATGTTTTTCCGTAGCGGCGGAGACAGGAGTGGTGCACAGACTAAAAGCCGCGAACGCGAAAGCGCCGGCGGCGAACAGGTGTTTGGGGGAGGTGGCCATTAGTGGGGTTCCGTTTGGTTGACGATTGCCGCCGCGGATTCGGGCAGCGCCAGGCCGGCCAGCTTCGCGCGCTGCAAAACGGTCCAATAATATCGGTAGCTGGCGCGGTCGTGCAAGCGCCCATGTTGCGCGATCGGACCCCAGTTCACCGCCATCGCTTCCTGCAAGATGTTGGTGGCTTCGTTTACTTCCGACAGACGGGGCGTAAACGCCTTGACGATCGGTTTGACCTGGTCCGGATGGATGCTCCACATGCGCGTGAAACCGAATTCGGCGGCCGCGCGTTGTGCATCATTCGCCACAATCGCACTGTCCTTGATTTCGGTCGTCACATTATGCGAGGCCACCTTGCCGTGCGCATGACATGCCGCAACCATCTCCAGCTTGGCGCGTACAACCAACGGATGCGTAAATTGTCCCGGCGTGCGCATCGCGCCGGCCGGGATCGCACCGAAGTGCGAGGAAACGAAATCCATGATGCCGAAGGAAAGGCATTCGACCTGGGGCAGGGCGGCGATCTCGTAGGCATCGTGCAATGCGCCGTGGGTTTCGATCAGCACATGTACCGGCAAGGCCGGGCGGCCGTTCGGCACGGCGACACGGTTGATGATTTCCAGCGCGCGCCGGACGTCGTCGATGCCGCTCGGTTTCGGCAGCACGACATACGCGAGGCGGGTGGCCGCGGCGCCGACGATGGCGACGACGTCCTGCACGAAGTGCGGGCTCTCGATGTCGTGCAGGCGCACGCCGATGCGGTTGAAGCGGTTGTCTTCGCTATTGACGAGCGAGGCCACCAGTTGGGCGTGGGCGGCTTCGTTGCCGGCGGCGGCGCCGTCCTCGCAGTCGAACGTGATGTCGAAGACGGGGCCAAGCTCTTGTTGCAAGGCCATCGACTTGCGCATCAGCTTCTCCGAACCGCAATAGTGATCGCAGGCGGGAAGCAGGAGCGGCTGGCGTTTGCCCTGGAATAAAACCTCGGAAGGATGCATGGGAGTTTCGCTGGAAGTGACAGGTACCGCGGTTGAAAACGAAGAAACCGCCGTGCCGCTTGAAGCAGCACGGCGTTCCCGCAGATGGCCGGCGGCGCCGTCCATCTGCATTAACTGCTTCAGGCCAGCAGGTGCGCCACGCCTTCACGCTCTTCGGTCAGTTCCTTGAGGGTGAGGTTGATGCGCTCTTGCGAGAACTGGTCGATTTCCAGGCCTTGCACGATCTTGTATTCGCCGTTTTCAACGGTGACAGGGAAGCCGAACATGGTGTCCTTCGGGATGCCGTAGGAACCATCCGATGGGATGCCCATCGTGGTCCACTTGCCGGCGGTACCGAGGTGCCAGTCGTGCATGTGGTCGATGGCAGCGTTGGCAGCCGATGCGGCCGACGATGCACCGCGCGCGTCGATGATGGCGGCGCCGCGCTTGCCGACGGTCGGCAGGAAGGTGTCGCGGTTCCATGCGTCGTCGTTGATCGCGTCCTTGACCGAGGCGCCGTCGATGGTGGCGAAGCGGTAGTCGGCGTACATCGTTGGCGAGTGGTTGCCCCAGACGGCCATCTTCTCGATCGAACCGACTGGTTTGCCCAGCTTCGAAGCCACTTGCGACAGGGCGCGGTTGTGGTCCAGGCGCAGCATGGCGGTGAAGTTTTTCGCCGGCAGGTTCGGAGCCGATTTCATCGCGATGTAGGCGTTGGTGTTGGCAGGGTTGCCGACGACCAGCACTTTCACGTTGCGCGAAGCGACGGCGTCGAGCGCCTTGCCCTGCACGGTGAAGATCTGTGCGTTCGCTTCCAGCAGGTCCTTGCGTTCCATGCCAGGGCCGCGTGGACGCGCGCCGACCAGCAGGGCGAAGTCAGCGTCCTTGAATGCGGTCATCGGGTCCGAGTGCGCGGTCATGCCGGCCAGCAGCGGGAAGGCGCAGTCGTCGATTTCCATCATCACGCCCTTCAGGGCCTTCTGTGCTTTTTCGTTGTCGATCTCCAGCAACTGCAGGATAACCGGCTGGTCCTTGCCCAGCATGTCGCCGTTAGCGATGCGGAACAGCAGCGAGTAGCCGATCTGGCCGGCGGCGCCGGTAACGGCAACACGCAGTGGGGTTTTAGCCATGATGAATCTCCAAAAGTGGGAATGAAAACGGTCGAAGCCGAGGATACGCCTGTTCCCGAGCGTCGGCCGGGGAAAACTGCAATGATACCAAACTGGCAGCTGTCCTTGTGGGTGTCCGCCTCAGCTCAGCAGTGTGCAGAATTGTGCGTGAGGCCTGCACGGACGCCCGATCGACCGCGAGTGTAGTCCTCGCCCGTTCACCCTGTCAATCCATATCATATGTCTTATATAAGACACATGTGTTGCCGTGTGGTCACTGGACGGGACGGGCTATTTGTGGTGAAATCATGGTCTATGAATTCCGTCCCGACCAACCCCTCCGGCGAGGGGCCAGGCAACTCCGCCTCGCCATCGTTCCGGCCGCTGTATCAGCAAATCAAGTCGCTGATCACGCAAAGCCTGCAATCCGGGGAGTGGAAGCCGGGCGAGCTGATGCCGAGCGAAGTCGAACTCGCCGCGCGCTTCAAGGTCAGCCAGGGAACGGTGCGCAAGGCCATCGATGAGCTGGCGGCCGAGAACCTGGTCGTGCGCCGGCAGGGGAAGGGCACCTTCGTTGCCACCCACCACGAAGAGCGCGCCCACTTCCGTTTCCTGAAACTGATGCCCGATGAAGGCGTCCCCCACCATCCCGACAACCGCATCGTTGAGGTCAAGCGCATCCGCGCGCCGGCCGAGGTCGCGCGCCTGCTCGATCTGAAATCGGGCGACGCGGTCGTCTACATCAAGCGCGTGATGGCGTTCGACGGCGCGCCGACGATCCTCGAGGAATTGTGGCTGCCGGGCCAGCTGTTCAAGGGACTGACGGCGGAACGCCTGGTCGAGTACAAGGGTCCAATGTATGGATTGTTCGAATCGGAGTTCGGCACGCGCATGATCCGCGCGACCGAAAAGATCCGGGCGGTCGGGGCTGATGGGGTAGCGGCGCAGTATCTGAACGTGGCCGAGGGTACGCCCTTGCTGGTCGCGGACCGGGTGTCGTTCACGTATGGCGACCGGCCGGTGGAATTAAGGCGGGGCATGTATTTGACCGCGCAGCATCATTATCAGAACGAATTGTCGTGATGGCGTTTGAATGGCAGGCGCATGCGTAACGTAGGGTGGGCACAAGTGCCCACCCTACGGCCCTCAGCACGTTTGTAGTTATGCGTTTAAAATATGTTGTTATCAAGAAAGCGCCGAACAAAGCCCGGTTCCAAGCGTGACTTGTCGATATTCCGAATCGCATCTTGGTGTGGCTCAAAAAATCGGCGAAAATTCAGGGTTAATCACATTTTGTCAGTTAAGGGAGGTGTTGTATGTCCGAAGCCGTGAGAGAGGCCACAAAAAAAGGACGGCCGGAGTTCCGTAACATCCACATTACGGATATCACTACGAAGTACAAGATGCCGCCGTCGGCGATCGTCTCGATCCTGCACCGCGTGAGCGGTTTCGGGATGTTCCTGCTGTTGCCTTTCCTGCTCTACCTGCTCCAGGAAAGCCTGCGCTCGGAGATCTCGTATTACCACTTCGGCGGCATCGTCGACAACGTCTTCACGAAGATCATCCTGCTGGGCCTGTCGTGGGCTTACCTGCACCATTTCACCGCCGGCATCCGCCACCTGTTCATGGATAACCACCTGGCCCTGGACAAGGACGCCGCCCAGAAGACCGCACGCTGGGTGCTGGTCATCAGCCTGGCCCTGACCGTGGTCGTCGGCCTGAAACTGTTTGGAGTATTCTGAAAATGGCTAAAAAGAATAATGTCGGCGCCAACCGCCTGGTCGTCGGCGCGCACTACGGCGTGCGTGACTGGCTGGCGCAGCGCGTCACCGCGATCGTGATGGTGATCTACACCGTCATCCTGCTGGGCACCTTCCTGACCGCCCAGAATTTCAACTACGAAGGCTGGGCGTCGCTGTTCTCGCGCCAGTGGTTCAAGCTCTTCTCCCTCGTCACCTTCTTCGGCCTGTACTACCACGTGTGGGTCGGCCTGCGTGACATCTGGATGGACTATGTCAAAAATGCCGGCATCAAGCTGGCCTTGCAGTTTGCTACGGTGCTCTGGCTGCTTGCCTGCGCCGCCTGGACTGTGCAAATTCTCTGGAGTGTGTAATCGTGGCAGCAATTAAAACTGCAATCCCTTCCCGCCGCTTCGACGCCGTCATCATCGGCGCAGGCGGTTCCGGCATGCGCGCGTCGCTGCAGCTGGCCGAAGCCGGCCTGAACGTCGCCGTGCTGTCCAAAGTCTTCCCGACCCGCTCGCACACCGTGGCGGCCCAGGGCGGCATTGGTGCCTCGCTCGGCAACATGAGCGAAGACGACTGGTACTGGCACATGTTCGACACCGTCAAGGGTGGCGACTACCTGGGCGACCAGGATGCGATCGAATTCATGTGCCGCGAAGCACCGAAAGTCGTCTACGAGCTCGAACACTTCGGCATGCCGTTCGACCGCAATCCTGACGGCACCATTTACCAGCGTCCGTTCGGCGGCCACACCGCCAACTTCGGCGAGAAGCCGGTCCAGCGCGCCTGCGCCGCGGCCGACCGTACCGGCCACGCACTGCTGCACACGCTGTACCAGCGTAACGTCCGTGCCCGTACCCACTTCTTCGTCGAGTGGATGGCGCTCGACCTGGTGCGCGATGCCGACGGCGACGTCGTCGGCGTGGTCGCCCTGGAAATGGAAACCGGCGACGTGATGATCCTCGAAGCGAAGACCACCATGCTCGCCACCGGCGGCGCCGGCCGTATCTTCGCCGCGTCGACCAACGCCTTCATCAACACCGGCGACGGCATGGGCATGGCGGCACGTGCCGGCCTGCCGCTGCAGGACATGGAATTCTGGCAGTTCCACCCGACCGGCGTGTCCGGCGCGGGCGTGCTGATCACGGAAGGCGTCCGCGGCGAGGGCGGTATCCTGATCAACTCGAACGGCGAACGCTTCATGGAGCGCTATGCGCCGACCCTGAAAGACCTGGCGCCGCGCGACTTCGTCTCGCGTTCGATGGACCAGGAAATCAAGGAAGGCCGCGGCTGCGGTCCGAACAAGGACCACGTCCTGCTGGACCTGCGCCACATCGGCGCCGATACCATCAAGAAGCGCCTGCCTTCGATCCTGGAAATCGGCCACAAGTTCGCCAACGTCGACGCCACCAAGGAACCGATTCCTGTCGTGCCGACGATTCACTACCAGATGGGCGGCATCCCGACCAACATCCACGGCCAGGTCGTTACCCCTGATATCGTGAATGGCGGCCAGAAAGTCGTGAACGGCCTGTACGCCATCGGCGAATGCGCCTGCGTCTCGGTCCACGGCGCGAACCGCCTGGGCACCAACTCGCTGCTCGACCTGGTCGTCTTCGGCCGCGCCGCCGGCAACCACGTGGTCGCCTCGAACCTGAAGCAGAAGTCGAACAAGGCCCTGCCGAAAGACGCTGCCGACTTCGCGCTGAATCGCCTGAACCGCCTCGAAACCTCGACCGGCACGGAAAAAGTGCAGGGCGTCGCCAACGACATCCGCGCCACGATGCAGAAGTACTGCGGCGTGTTCCGTACCGACGAACTGCTGACCCAGGGCGTCAAGGAAATCATGGTCCTCGACGAGCGCCGCAAGCACGTGTCGTACAAGGACAAGTCGCAGGTGTTCAACATGGCACGTGTCGAAGCGCTGGAACTGGACAACCTGATCGAGACCGCGAAAGCGACGATCGTGTCGGCCCAGGCCCGCAAAGAGTCGCGTGGCGCCCACGCGCACAGCGACTACGAGCAGCGCGACGACGAAAACTGGATGAAGCACACCCTGTTCTACTCGGAAGGCAACCGCCTCGAGTACAAGGCAGTGGTCCAGAAGCCGCTGACGGTCGACACCTTCAAGCCGAAACCACGTACTTTCTAAGAACATTTTTGTGGCCGGGGCATCGTCCTGGCCGACATCAGATAGGTAAAAAATGGCACGCACAGTACAACTGAAGATCTACCGCTACGATCCGGACAAGGATTCGAAGCCTTACATGCAAGACGTCACCGTCGAACTGAAAGACACCGACAAGATGCTGCTCGACGCACTGCAGCGCATCAAGTCGGACGTCGACGATTCGCTGTCGCTGCGCCGCTCGTGCCGCGAAGGCGTGTGCGGTTCGGACGCGATGAACATCAACGGCAAGAACGGTCTCGCCTGCACCACGAACCTGAACGAACTGACCCAGCCGATCGTGCTGCGTCCGCTGCCCGGCCTGCCGGTCGTGCGCGACCTGATCGTCGACATGACCCAGTTCTTCAAGCAGTACCACTCGGTCAAGCCCTACCTGATCAACGATTCGATCAGGCCGGAAAAAGAGCGCCTGCAGTATCCGGAAGAGCGCGAAGAGCTCGACGGCCTGTACGAGTGCATCCTGTGCGCCTGCTGCTCGACCTCGTGCCCGTCGTTCTGGTGGAATCCGGACAAGTTCGTCGGTCCTGCCGGCCTGCTGCAAGCCTACCGTTTCATCGCCGACTCGCGCGACGAAGCGACCGCCGAGCGCCTGGACAACCTGGAAGACCCGTACCGCCTGTTCCGCTGCCACTCGATCATGAATTGCACGGACGTCTGCCCGAAGGGTCTGAATCCGAACAAGGCGATTGGCAAGATCAAGGAATTGCTGGTTCGCCGGGCGATTTAAGGTCCCTGGTTATCGCGGCCGGCGCCGTATGGCCGGCCGTGAAACGCGTGGACTCGGGAGTCCACCCTACGGATCGTGGTATGCCACGGGCGCCTGCAAAGGTACCCGTAAGGTGGGCGGATCCTCCGCCCACGCGTTCAACCAACCATTGATCACTCGCGCAATGGTTTGGTAGGGTGGGCGCCCCGTGCCCACGCAGTACAACGCAAACAAGGCGAAATCGTCGGATAATCCCCCGATTCACGCCGAAAGTATTGCAATCAATACAGTAGAAGTACGGTACTGCCGATTCCCGGCAGCCGGAGTATAGTGTTGACCGACAACGGACTCTAGTGTGGAAACACGTAAAACCGCGCAGCAAAACGCGCATCAATCCGATCCCGCCAACCGTGCCCGCCTGCGCTGGCGTTCACGCCGTGGCCTGCTCGAAAACGACCTGATCCTCACGCGCTTCCTCGATGCGCATGAAACAGACCTGAGCGATGACGACGTCGATGCGCTGACCCGCTTGCTGGATCTGGCGGACAACCCGCTGATGGACCTGCTGCTCGGACGCGCCGAGCCCGGAGGCGATGTCGACCTGCCGCACGTGCATGCCTTGCTGGCACGCCTGCGGCAAGCGTGAGCGAAACCCCGTTTTCGTCTTATATTTTGTAGATCCACTCCCAAGAAGGAAGTGCCATGAACATCTCTGATACCAAAGCCACCCTGTCGTTCTCCGACGGCAGCCCATCGGTTGATATGCCGATTTACAAGGGCACGATCGGCCCGGACGTCATCGACATCCGCAAGCTGTACGGCCAGACCGGCAAGTTCACCTACGATCCGGGCTTCATGTCGACTGCTTCGTGCAACTCGAGCATCACCTACATCGACGGCGACAAGGGCGAACTGCTGTACCGTGGCTACCCGATCGAGCAACTGGCCGAGAACTGCGACTTCCTGGAAACCTGCTACCTGCTGCTGAACGGCGAACTGCCGAACGCCGAGCAAAAGGAAAAGTTCAGCGACACCGTGACCAAGCACACGATGATCCACGAGCAGATGAACTTCTTCTTCCGTGGTTTCCGTCGCGACGCGCACCCGATGTCGGTGCTGGTCGGCACGGTCGGCGCCCTGGCGTCGTTCTACCACGACTCGCTCGACATCAACGATGCCAAGCAGCGCGAAATCTCGGCAATCCGCCTGATCGCCAAGCTGCCGACCCTGGTCGCGATGGCGTATAAATACTCGATCGGCCAGCCGTTCATGTACCCGCGCAACGACCTGTCGTACAGCGCCAACTTCATGTACATGATGTTCGCCAACCCGTGCGAAGAGTACAAGGTCAACGACGTGCTGGTGCGCGCCCTGGACCGCATCCTGATCCTGCACGCGGACCACGAGCAGAACGCATCGACCTCGACCGTCCGCCTGGCCGGTTCGTCGGGCGCGAACCCGTTCGCCTGTATCGCTGCCGGCATCGCCTGCCTGTGGGGCCCTGCCCACGGCGGCGCCAACGAAGCGGCACTGACCATGCTGAAGGAAATCGGCTCGGTCGAGAACATTCCTGCCTTCATCGAGAAGGTCAAGGACAAGAACTCGGGCGTCAAGCTGATGGGCTTCGGTCACCGCGTCTACAAGAACTTCGACCCGCGTGCAAAACTGATGCGCGAAACCTGCCACGAAGTGCTGGAAGAGCTGGGCCTGCAGGAAGACCCGCTGTTCAAGCTGGCGATGGAACTGGAACGCATCGCGCTGAACGACGAATACTTCGTCTCGCGCAAGCTGTACCCGAACGTCGACTTCTACTCGGGTATCGTGCAGTCGGCCCTGGGCATCCCGGTCTCGCTGTTCACCGGTATCTTCGCGATGGCCCGTACCATCGGCTGGATCGCCCAGTGGAACGAGATGATCGCCGATCCTGAGCAGAAGATCGGCCGTCCACGCCAGCTGTTCGTGGGTTCGCCGGTGCGCGACGTGGCGCCGCTCGACAAGCGTTAATACCGTTTAGTCGTTATCGGAAGAAGCGGGCTGCGGCCCGCTTTTTTCATTGGTGCCTCGGCAAGCGTGCAGGGTTGACGGGTAGGGCAGGGGAGCTATACTGGGCTCATGCCCATCCCACGCTTTGCGGGATGCATGTGTTGTACCGCGTGGGCGTAGCCCACCCTACGATTATCGGTTTGCGAACTTCACCTTGAATTCATCGAGCTACTGCCTGCAGCTTTGTGGTTCATCCCTGAACGAGGGAGGCCGCGCTGCGTCCCTGCTGTCCCTGATTTGCACGCCGCCGGCGTGCGCGCGAGATCTCGCCTGGCTCTATCGGGCTCGGTGAGGAAACCCGGCCGGCCAGCGCGCCATCCGCCCTCCCGAGCCTCCTCCACTGCATCGACCTTCGTCCGCTGAACGCGGATGATTTCCCTTTTGCCGGCCGCGCATGAGCGGCCACACATGGAGTCCATCATGAGACCACCAATCGTCGTATCCTCGCTCGACATGGAGCGCCTTGAACACCTGCTCGATTCGCTCCCGGCCGCCCAGGCAGGAACGCGCGAGACCCTGCTGGAAGAACTCGCCCGCGCCGAGCTGGTCGAGCCTGAAGAGATGCCGCTCGATGTCGTTACCATGAATTCGCGCGTGCGCTTCGTGCTGGGCGAGGGCACGGAAGAATTCGACATGGCGCTTGCCTACCCGAAGGACCTCGACGGCGCGCCCGACAAGCTGTCGGTGCTGACGCCGGTCGGCACTGCCTTGCTCGGCTTGCGGGTGGGCGACAGCATCGACTGGACCGGGCCCGATGGCGGGCGTTTCGACCTGACGGTACGCGAGATCGTCTACCAGCCCGAGCGCGCGGGCGAGCTGCACCGCTAGCTCGTTCACCGGTTCATCGAGCACGTCGTGGTGGCCGACAGCCTCGTCAGCGGCACACGCCGCGCAGCTTGGCCACCGCGATAAACGGCAGGGCCAGCACGCCGCTCAGGAAGAAGGTCGGCTGGTGTTTCAATCCCTCGGAATGCAGGCAGTCGGGCAGGCGCGCACCGGCGAAGTCCTTCGCAAAATGTTCGTAGGGCGTGGCGCTCAGGGCGTCGGCCTCGTTGCGGCGTGCGGCAGCGGAGTCCTTCTCGGCGGGCACGGCCTCGATGGCGGCGCGGATCGTGTCCTTGTCCAGGCGTGCGCGCAGCGGCGCTGCCTTCGACGCTGGCGGGGGCGGCGCCGTCACCGGCTCGGCACAGACCGGCAGCGACAGGCTGAACAGGCAGAGGAGAAGTGGGCGCATACACGGCCGGGAAAAAGTTATGTTGCCAAATGTATACCCAAACTGGAAAATTTTGGCGAACTGTACACCTGGTTACAAATGGCTGTGTAAAATCTGCATGTCCAAGTCAACATTTATCGCGCCCATGAAACGTCTGTTGCTCGCCTGTTCGCTGCTGCTGTGCGCCCTGGTGGCGCAGGCCGATCCTGGTCTCAAAAGGCAAGTGAACGCCTTTGTCGACCGCTGGCACGACGACGCGGCGCATGCGCGCCTGGCCTATTTCGACAAGATCGCGCCGGACGGCGTCTATATCGGCACCGACAAGAGCGAGCACTGGCGGCGCGATGAATTCAAGGCCTGGGCCAAACCCTTCTTCAAGCGCAAGTCCGCCTGGGCGTTCAAGGCGCTGCGCCGCAATGTCTATGCTTCGGAAGACGGGTCGATGGTCTGGTTCGACGAACTGCTCGATACGCAAATGGGCGTCTGCCAGGCCAGCGGCGTCATGCGCAGGAAGGGCGACAGTTTCGAGATCGTTCACTACCAGCTGTCGATGGCCGTGCCGAACGAGGTGGGCGGACAGGTGACGCGCCTGATCAAGGGTTACGAAGAGAAGGACGGCTGGAAGGGCGGTCCCAAGTAGTGGGCTGTGATATCGTGTTGCCCCGTTTGACGCTTCCCTTCGTACCGTGAGCAATCCCTATATCGGCCGTTTCGCACCATCGCCCACCGGCCCGCTGCATGCCGGTTCGCTGGTGGCGGCGGTTGCCAGCTATCTCGATGCGCGCGCCCACCGTGGCGAATGGCTGGTGCGCATCGAAGACATCGACGAAGGACGCAGCGTGCCCGGCGCCGACATGGCCATCCTCGCGCTGCTCGATGCGCTCGGCATGCACCCGGATCGCGCGGTCGTGTGGCAGAGCCGGCGCAAGGACCTGTACGCGGCGGCCGCCGAACGGCTCGGCGCGCATGCTTACCCCTGCGGCTGCAACCGCCGCGAAATCCTCGATTCGCGCCTCGGCGTGGCGCCCGACGGCGCCGCCATCTATCCCGGTACCTGTCGCCACGGGCTCGCCATCGGACGCTCGATGCGCAGCCTGCGCCTGCGGGTGCCGGATGCCGGCGCGGACAGCATCACGTTCGTGGACCGCTTCGCCGGCCCGACGACGCAACACTTGTCGACCGAATCGGGCGACTTCGTGCTCAAGCGCGCCGACGGCTACTGGGCCTATCAGCTGGCGGTGGTGGTCGACGATGCCGAGCAGGGCGTGACCGACATCGTGCGCGGCGCGGACCTGATCGATTCGACGGCGCGCCAGATCCATCTGCAGCGCTTGCTGGGTGTGCCGACGCCGCGCTACCTGCACGTGCCGGTGGTCCGTAACGCCAACGGCGAAAAGCTCTCCAAGCAGACCGGCGCGCTGGCCGTGCTGCCGGGCGATGACGCGGCGGCGATCGATGCTTTACTGGACGCCGCGCGCTTCCTCGGGTTGCCGGTCGAGCGCCCGGCAACGATCTCCGCGTTCTGGGATGCCGCGATTCCCGCCTGGTCGGCGCTGCTGGCCGAACGGGGAGCGCGCCGGTAATACGGCCGGGCGCGCAGGCATGATACGGATTCCGAGGATAAGTTGTCGGAAATGAATCATGTTCGGGCAAGGGCCTTCACTTCTTCTTCTGGATCGTGATCTCGCCATCGGCCTCGAGGAAGGCACATTGCATGTCCTCGCGCGTGCAGTCGGCTGCGCGCAGCGACTGTGCGAGATCGGACTCCGTGATGCGGCAGCGTTTCACCACCTTGTCGAAGAACTGGCCGTCGCGCCCGATCAGCACCGCCGTGCCGTCGAGCATGGCGGATGCGCGCTGGTTGTGGGCCGACAGCCAGGCCACGGTCGTGTTCAGGACGATCAGGGTGGCGGCGATGATCAGGCCGCCGCTGAGCGAATCGTCGCCGCCGGACAGGGAATTCGAGACCGCTTCCGACAGCAGCATCACCACCAGCAAATCGAAGGGCGTGAACTGGCCGACGGTGCGCCGGCCCGAGATGCGCACCATCACCAGCAGCGACAGGTAGACGACCGCGCCGCGCACAATAAATTCCCACCACGCTAAATCCATATCGAACATAACCGCCCCGACCACTCAATGCTGATGAGTCGATTGTAATCATTTTGTTAACGGGGCGCCGTCCGCAAGACAGGGGCTGGACGCGTTCAGTCCTTGCTGTGGTAGCTGCGCAGCTGGAACACCATGCGCCCGTCGACGCGCTCGCACAGTCCGCGCATGGTCTCGCCCGGCGCGAGCGTCCAGGCCAGCGTGCTGCCATTGGCCTTGCCGGCGCAGGCGGCGTGGGCTTCGGCGGGGATCTCGGGCAAAGGCGGCGGGGCGGGCGGGGCGGGCGGCGCAGGCGGAGCCTCCGGGGCTGGCGGAACCGGCGGGACCGGCGGCGTGGGCGGGGTGGGCGGTGCCGGCACGACGCACGGGCCGCTCATTGCCGGTTTGCACTGGATGTGAACGCCTGCCTGGCTGGCGCCGGCGGCAAGCAGGAGGGCGGCGGCGATGATGGTGCGTGGGTGCATGGTGTTCTCCTCGGGGCGGCGCACGACAGTGGCGCCAGTAGGGCCATCATGCCTGCCGAATGTGGAGAAAAAATGAAGGCTACAGCTCGAATCGGTAGCCCAGCCCGTAGATCGAGCGGATCGGTTCCAGTCCGGGCGCGGCCGCCTCGAACTTGCGCCGCAGGTTCTTGATATGGCTGTCGACGGCGCGGTCGGTGACGTCCAGGCTGTCCCCGCACGCCAGTTCGAGCAGCTGGGCGCGCGAAAACACCTGGCCCGGCCGTGCCGCGAGCGCGGCCAGCAGGTCGAATTCGGTGCGCGTCAGGTCCAGCGCCTGGCCGCGCAGGCTGGCGCGGCGGGCGGCGCGGTCGATCGCCAAGGGCGTGGCCGCCACGCCCGTGCGGCGCAGGATCGCCTTGATGCGAGCCACCAGTTCGCGCGGGCTGAACGGCTTGCACAGGTAGTCGTCGGCGCCGAGTTCGAGGCCGAGCAGGCGGTCGATTTCCTCGACCCGCGCCGTCACCATCACGATTGGCACATCGGAAAAGGCGCGCACTTCGCGGCACAGGGCCAGGCCGTCGAGGCCCGGGAGCATCAGGTCGAGCACGACCAGCGCCGGCGCCCCGGCGCGGATCGCGGCCAGGGCCTGCGCGCCGTCGCCGAAGACAGTGGGGATGAAGTCCGCCGCACGCAGGTAGTCGGCGACCAGTACGGCCAGTTCCGGCTCGTCCTCAACGATATAAACAGTATTCATGGTGCCAGCTCCATCGACACCGTGGCGCGCAGGCCGCCGAATGGGGAGTGCGCAAAACGGATCGTTCCTCCTTGCGCGCCGACCAGCCGCAGGCACAGCGCCAGGCCCAGTCCGGCGCCGCCGCCGGCACGGCTGCGCGAGGCGTCGACGCGGTAGAAACGTTCGCCGAGGCGTGCCAGCGCTGCATCGGGCACGCCCGGCGCGCTGTCGTCGATGGCGAGATCGAGGCGTCCTTTATCCACCTGTGCCGTCAGCGCCACGCGGCCGGGCGCGCTGGTATAGCGCAGGCTGTTTTCGAACAGGTTGCGCAGCACCTGGCGCATGCGGTCGGGGTCGGCGAGTACGTTTGCCTGCGGCGGTGCGGCCCCGGTGTCGAGTATCAGCCCGGCCGTGCTGAAACGTTCGGAAAACGACTGCGCTTCTTCGAGCGCGAGTTGCCACAGGTCGAGCGGCTCGCGCCGGCACGCGAGCGCGCCGACATCGGCCCGCGCCAGCGCATACAGTTCATCGATCAGTTTCGAGAGCGCCAGCACCTGGCGCAGCATGGCCGCCACCTGCGCCGGGTCGGCGCTGCGCACGCCGTCCTGCAATGCTTCGAGCTGGGCGCGCAGCACGGCCAGCGGCGTGCGCAGCTCGTGCGAGGTGTCGGCCACCCACTGGCGGCGCGCATCCTCGGCGCCTTGCAGGCGTGCGGCGAGCACATTGAAGTGGCCGGCCAGTTCGCCCAGTTCGTCGCTGCGCTTGTCCGGCAGGCGCGTGTCGAAGTGTCCGTCCGCGAGCGCCCGCGCGCCCTGCGCCAGGCGGCCGATCGGACGCCGGAAGTGGGCGGCGAGCAGCACCGCGGCCAGCGCGCTGAGCAGCACGCCGGCGGCGGCGATCGGCCACAGGCTGGCCCCGAGCTGGTCGAGGAAGGCGTAGGCCAGGGCGTCGGTCGGGCGGGCCGTGCGCGCCACGGCCAGGTAACCGACGCTGCGGCCATTCACCAGGATCGGACGGCGAGCCAGCGGCAGCGTGCCGGGCGGGCGGCCGGCGAGCGTCTTGCCGGCGGCGTCGAACAGGGTGATGCGTGACTGCAGGGGCGAAGTGTCGTCCGGGTCGGGCGCGTCGTTCAGGGGCGGGGGCGGCAGCGGCGGCAAGGGCGGGGCCGGCGGCGCGGGCGGGGCCGGGGGCACCACCGGAGTGGCGGGAACGGCCGCTGCGACGGGGAGGGCGGCTTCCCGTGGCGCGGGTGGAGGCGGTACGGCCATCGCGCGCGCTTCGCGTGCGGCCTGCAGGCGCGCCAGTTCGCGGGCAATCCATTCGCGCTGCCCGGTGCCGGGGACGAAGCGCCAGTCGCCGTGCTGCGCGTAGCGGCGCGCGAGATCGGTCGACAGTTCTTCGAGGCGGTCCAGTTCGATCTGCACGGCGTAGTCGCCGAAGCTCTCGAGCACGTTCTGGCGCAGCAGGAAGACGGCGCTCGCCGCCACGGCCAGGATGGCCAGCAGGACCGAGGCGAAGAGGCGAAGTCCGATCGAAATTTTCAAGGGGCGCCGGGAGTGGAGGGGGGATGCGACATTGTAGGATAACCCGCGGCCCGGCCCACCCTACGTTACGCGACGCGCTCAGTACACGTCGCGCCGATATCGGCCTTCGGCTGCGAGGCCGTCCAGCGCTTCGGCGCCAAGGACCGCCGCCAGCGCCTCGTGCACGCCGCTGGCCATGCCCTGCAAACTGCCGCACACATACACCGCGGCGCCGCGTGCGATCCACGCGCGAAGATCGTCGGCTTGCTCGGCCAGCAGGTGCTGCACATAGCGCGCCTCATGGCCGTCGCGCGAGAAGATGGCGTCGAGGCGCGCCAGCTGGCCGGCATCGCGCCAGCGTTCGAGTTCGTCGCGGCAGAGGAAGTCGACCGCGGCATTGCGTTCGCCGAAGACCAGCCAGTTGTCGTACACGCCGGCGCCGATGCGCGCCAACAGAAGCGCGCGCAGGCCGGCCAGGCCGGTGCCGTTGCCGACCAGGATCAGCGGGCGCGCGGCGTTGTCGCCGAGGCGGAAGCGCGCGTGGGGACGGATGCGCAGGGCGACCGCGTCGCACCCGGTCGCCTCCAGGCACAGCCAGCCGGAGGCGGCGCCGGTGCTGCCGTTGGCATGGCTTTGCAGCCGCACCAGCAGCTCGATGCGTCCCTCGGCGGGCACCGAGGCGATCGAGTATTCGCGCGGCAGGGAAGGGTCACGCGGCGCGCAGACCTGCACCAGGTCGCCGGCTTCCCACTCCGGCAGCGCGCCGTCGGCCGGGACCAGGGCGATCCGGTACAGCGGCGCGCCGGCGCTGCCCGCATTGAGCAGCGAGCGCTCGAGGATGCGCCACTCGCCATAGGCCGGCGCTTCCCAGTCGGGCAGGTCGCTGGTACCGGCCAGGTGGCTCAACTGGTGCTGCCAGGTGCCGATCGCCCCAGCATCGCCGCGGTCGACGTCGATGCGCGCGAACAGCGGCGTGGCGCCGCGCGACGCGAGCCAGGCGTCCAGCGCGCGGCCGAAGCCGCAGTAGTGCGTGTAGCTGCTGTCGCCCAGGGCGAGGACGGCGTAATGCAGCTGCGACAGGTCGGGCGCGTCCGCCATCGTCACTTCGGCGAAGCGCGCGGCGTCGTCGGGGGAGTCGCCTTCGCCATAGGTGCTGGCGATGAAGAGGGCGCGCGTGGCCGCGGCGAGCGTGGCGGCGTCGAGGCCGGAGATGGACAGGGCGCGCGCCGACAGGCCGCCCGTCGATAAGGTCGCCGCCGTCTGCCGCGCCAGGTAGTCGGCATTGCCGGTCTGGCTGGCGTAGACCACCAGCCAGTCGGCTGCGCTATCGACAACAACCGGAGCCCTGCGCCGCAACATGGCCACGCACAGTCCGCCCCAGGCGGCAAGTAAAGCGAGGGCGCTGCCCCAGCGCGCGGGATCGATGGTGAGCATCATTGCAGCATGGCCCGGTACGCCGAGCTGAATCGTTCTTCCAGGCCGCCCGGCCGGCGCAGCAGCAGGCGCGCGGCCAGGGCGCGTTCCTCCGCGAAGGCCAGTCCGGCATCGAGCCCGAGCACGGTGATGGTGGTGGACAGCGCATCGGCCGCCATGCAGCTCGGGTGCAGGACGGTGCACGAAGCGATATCGTTCGCGATCGGGTAACCCGTGCGCGGGTCGAGCGTGTGGGAGGCGCGCAATGAACGATGTTCGAAATAGCGGCGGTAATCGCCCGACGTGGCGACCGACAGGCCGTGCAGGGCGGCGACTGTCGCCGGGCTGTCCGCGCCGGGGACGCCTTCGAGCGTCACCCACCACGGCTGCCCGTCCGGCTTCATGCCGGCGCCGCGCAGTTCGCCGCCGATCTCGACCAGGTAATGGCACACGCCATGCTGTTCCAGGCACCAGGCAAGCCGGTCGACGGCATAGCCCTTCGCGACCGACGACAAATCGAGCAGCGCGCCGCCCGGCTGCAGCAGGCGCCCGGCAGGGCGATCGAACACCGGAGCAAACGCGGCGCGCTGCGCCAGCGTGGCGGCTACCGCCTCGGGCGCCGGCGCATAAAATCCGGGCTGGTTGTAGCGCCGCTCGGGCCCGAAGCCCCACAGGTTCACCAGCGCGCCGGCAAACGGATCGTAAGCGCCGCCGCTTATCGAGGCGACCTGCATCGCGTAGTCGAGCACCTCGACAAAACGCGGCGGCAGGGCATGCCAGCTGCCGGCCGGCGCCCGGTTGTAGCGGCCGAGGATCGAGTCGCCGTCCCAGTGGCTCATCTCGGCCACGATGCCGTCCAGTTCAGCCTGCATCTGCGCGCCGGGATTGCCGCGCACCCCGGCCGGCAGCAGCAAGTGCGCCGACCAATTCGTCCCCATCGTCGACCCGGCGGCACGGGTCGGGACGCTGCCTTCCGGCGGCGCGGCGGGATCGATGGCGAGGGGGACGAGGACCTGGCGCAAAGGGAGACTCAAAGGCGTGCTTACTCCGGCAGGGCTTCGAGCGTGGCCGTATAGGCGTAGCGCTTGCTCTCCGCCGGCCCGTTGTCGGCTGCGCCCTTGCCCGGATTCGGCGGATAAGCCGCGTTCATCCAGTACATGTTCGCGGCCGGCAGCTTGAAGCTGGCTTCGCCCTTCGCGTCTGTCGTGATGCGGATTTCGCCGGCCACGCCGCGGTAGCGCACGCCGCCCGGCACCAGGCTGAAGGGCAGGTTCGGCACCGGTTTGCCATCGAGCAGGAAGCGCACGCGCATCGTCTCGTTGGCGCGCAGGTCGTTCGGATGGGTCAGCGGCACCATCTCGACGCCGGCGTTGGTCGGCTTCAGGGCCGCATCGTTCGGCTTGTGCGCGGTAACGAAGGTTTCGATGCGCTGGTTGGTGATGGTCTTGCGCACGTCCGTCGCGCCGGCCGGCACCTGCTTCGCAAAATCGGCCTCGCTGCTGCGGAAACGCTTCAGCTCGTTACCGAGCTTGTAGCTGCCCATCACGTTGTTGCTGACGAGCGCGATGCGGTAGGTGCCTTCTTTCGGCAGCGGCAGGTCGATCGACGAACGCATCTTGCCCATCACGGCGGCCGGCGCCGGGGACGTCGTGCCGTCCGGTCCGGTAACGGTCACGCCGTCCATGCGCAGCGGCATGTGGTCGACATCGAACAGGCCTTCGGACACGGCGCCGTCGATCGTGACCCAGGCGTCCCTGGTCTCGACGATGGTCGAAGTCGGGAGCATCCACGGGCGGTGGGCGCTGGCGGCGCCGGCCGTGGCAGCCAGGATCAGCGCGAGGACGCCATGTTTGATGAACGAGCTGTGCATGATTCGGTTCCTTATTGGATGTTGATCGACACGGCGCCGAGTTCTTCCTTGCCGTTGGCGCTGGCCGCGACCTTGCCCTTGGCCGGCAGGGTAAAGGGCACGCGCACCAGTTCGCGTCCGCCCGATTCGCGCGCCGCTTCGATGACCAGCTTGTAGTCGCCGGCCGGCAGCTTGTCGATGCCGGTGCGGGCAGGGCCGAAACTCATCGTCTGTACGCCGGCGGAGCGGGTGGCGCCCGAGACGCCGTCGATCGGCAACTCGGTGTCGCGGCCGGCCTTCCTCCACCAGGTGCGCAGGTCCTTCACCCATTTCTCGCCGCCCTTGTCCTTCTTCTTGACGTCGTAGAGCACTGCCAGGGTCGAGGCGACGGCGCCGTCGGCCTTTTCGATCCACATCGCGACATAGGGCTTGTGGTACTCGGCGACGTTCAGCTGCGGCAGTTCGAACTTCACCGACAGGTCGGCGGCGATGGCGCCGCCGGAGATCAGCGGCAGGGTCAGGGGCAAGCTCAGTGCCAGCGAGGAGGACAGTTTCATGCAATGCCTTGTATATATTAGTGAACGAACAAGAGCGCCAGCACGGCCGGCAGCACGATGCCGAAGCCGATGATGGGCCAGGTCGACGGCCGGTTGGCCGCATGGATCTTCATGATGAGGAAACCGGTGATGCAGAACACCAGGCAGGCGATTGCGAAGATGTCGATGAACCAGCTCCACACGGGACCGGTGTTGCGCCCCTTGTGCATGTCGTTCAGCCAGGAAATCGCGCCGCGGGAAGTGAGTTCGTATTCGGCCCTGCCGTCCAGGCTGACGCGCAGCCAGGCGTCGCCCCCGGGACGGGGCAGGGCGATATACGCGTCTTCCTCGCTCCATTCGGCGGTGCGTCCGCGCAGGTCGACCGGGAAGGCGCCATTGGCCCACGCGACAAGCTGCGCGGGCACCGGCGCTTCGCCATCGACATGCTGTTCGGCATAGGCACGCAGCGCAGGCAGCAGGGCAGGGGGAACCGCAGCCTTGAGCCGCGTAACCCGGGGTGTCGATTCGATTTGTGAGGCATGGTTCAGCGTGAAGCCGGTGATGCTGAAAAGCAACATCGCCGTCAGGCAGATCGCCGAACTGATCCAGTGCCACTGGTGCAGCGTCCTCAGCCACAGCGAGCGCCGCACGCCGGGCAGGGCAGCCGGGGCAGCTTCGGCGGAGGCGACAGGGTAAGCCGGCGGGTTCTGGACAGACATGCAATTTCCTGTTGAGTACACAACGCAAATGATAACTATTATCATTTAGCCGGTCAACAAAATTCAGTCCACCCCTTATGCGCCCCGTATGTTGCGTTACAATACCCCCCGCTGTTGCGAAGAATCAGGATGATTTCTGAGCAATAACATGGGGTCTGCAGAATCCGACGAACAGTAGGTTAATAACGACCCCATCTGTCCTTCCCCCACAACTTGATGTTCAGTTGCGATCCGCTAACCGGTCAGGCCGTGTCGCGGAAGGTTAGATTAACCCGCCAAACTCGCGAAGCGCGAAGAAAAGGTGAGCAAGAATGATGCAACAACAAACTGCGAACTCGTACCTGTTCGGCGGTAATGCGCCGTATGTGGAAGAGTTGTACGAAGCCTACCTGAACAATCCTGGCTCGGTCCCGGAAAACTGGCGCGCCTATTTCGACAGCATGCAGAACGTGCCTGCCGTCGACGGCAGTGCCCGCCCTGACGTGATCCACTCGTCGGTCATCGCCTCCTTCGCCGAACGCGCGAAACGGGGCGCGATCCGCACCGTCACCGCCACCGCCGGCGAAGCCGACCCGGAAATGGCACGCAAGCGCGTCGCCGCCACCCAGCTGGTCGCCGCCTACCGCAACCTCGGCTTGCGCTGGGCCAACCTGGACCCGCTGCAGCGCCAGGAACGTCCACCGATCCCTGAACTCGACCCGTCCTTCTACGGCTTCACCGACGCCGACCTCGACACCAAGTTCAACATCAGCAACACCTATTTCGGCGGCGACAGCGCATCCCTGCGCGACCTGCTGCAAATGCTGCGCGACACCTACTGCCGCTCCATCGGTGCGGAGTTCATGTACGTCAGCGACCCGACCGAAAAGCGCTGGCTCCAGGAACGCCTCGAGTCGATCCGCTCCACGCCGACCTTCTCGGCCGAGAAAAAGCGCCACATCCTCGAGCGCCTGACGGCCGCCGAAGGCCTGGAGCGCTACCTCCACACCAAATACGTCGGCGCCAAGCGCTTCTCGCTCGAAGGCGGCGAATCCTTCATCGCCTCGATGGACGAAACCATCCAGCGCGCCGGTGAAAAGGGCGTCCAGGAAATCGTCATCGGCATGGCCCACCGCGGCCGCCTGAACGTGCTGGTCAATACCCTGGGCAAGGCACCGTCGGAACTGTTCGAAGAGTTCGAAGGCAAGCACGCCGACGACCTGCCGTCGGGCGACGTCAAATACCACCAGGGCTTCTCGAGCGACGTCTCGACCCCGGGCGGCCCGGTCCACCTGTCACTTGCTTTCAATCCATCTCACCTCGAGATCGTCAACCCCGTCGTCGAAGGTTCGGTCAAGGCGCGCATGGAACGCCGCGGCGACCGCAAGGGCCGCGAAGTGCTGCCGATCCTGGTGCACGGCGACGCCGCATTCGCCGGCCAGGGCGTGGTCATGGAAACCCTGAACCTGGCGCAGACCCGCGGCTACGGCACGGGCGGCACGATGCACATCGTGATCAACAACCAGATCGGTTTCACCACCTCCGACCCGCGCGACGCCCGTTCGACGCTGTACTGCTCGGACGTCGTCAAGATGATCGAAGCGCCGGTGCTGCACGTGAACGCCGACGATCCTGAAGCTGTTGTCCTTGCAACCCAAATTGCGATGGATTACCGCGTCGAGTTCAGCAAGGACATCGTCGTCGACATCATCTGCTACCGCAAACTGGGCCACAACGAACAGGACACGCCTGCGCTGACCCAGCCGCTGATGTACAAGAAGATCGCCAAGCACCCGGGCACCCGCAAGCTGTACGCGGAAAAGCTGGCCACGCAAGGCACGATCGCCGCCGACGAAGGCGACAAGCTGGTCGCCGCCTTCCGCGACGCGATGGACGCCGGCAAGCACACGGTCGACCCGGTCCTGACCAACTTCAAGAACCAGTTCGCCGTCGACTGGGCGCCGTTCCTGAACAAGAAGTGGACCGACGCGGCCGATACCGCCGTGCCGATGACCGAACTGAAGCGCCTGGCCGAGCGCATCACCAAAGTGCCGGAAGACTTCAAGCCGCACTCGCTGGTCGAGAAAGTGCTGAACGACCGCGCCACCATGGGCCGCGGCGAAATGAACCTCGACTGGGGCATGGGCGAACACCTGGCCTACGCCTCGCTGCTGTCGTCGGGCTATGCGATCCGCCTGTCGGGCCAGGACGCCGGCCGCGGCACCTTCGTGCACCGCCACGCCGTGCTGCACGACCAGAACCGCGAGCGCTGGGACCAGGGCATCTACCTGCCGCTGGCCAACGTGTCGGACAACCAGGCACAGTTCACGGTCATCGACTCGGTGCTGTCGGAAGAAGCGGTGCTCGGTTTCGAGTACGGTTATTCGACCGCCGAGCCGAACACGCTGACGATCTGGGAAGCCCAGTTCGGCGACTTCGTCAACGGCGCGCAAGTCGTGATCGACCAGTTCATCGCCTCGGGCGAAGTGAAGTGGGGCCGCGCTTCGGGCCTGGTCATGATGCTGCCGCACGGTTACGAAGGCCAGGGTCCGGAACACTCGTCGGGCCGTATCGAGCGCTTCCTGCAGCTGTGCGCGGACAACAACATGCAAGTGGTCCAGCCAACGACCGCGGCGCAGATCTTCCACCTGCTGCGCCGCCAGATGGTGCGCCAGTTCCGCAAGCCTTTGGTCATCTTCACGCCGAAGTCGCTGCTGCGTAACAAGGACGCCGGTTCGCCGCTGACCGATCTCGCCAAGGGTGCCTTCCAGACCGTCATCGGCGAGACCGACGACAAGATCGAAGCCTCGAAGGTCAAGCGCGTGATCGTCTGCTCGGGCAAGGTCTATTTCGACCTGGTCAACGCACGCAAGACGCGCGGCGTGAACGATGTCGCGATCATCCGCATGGAACAGATGTACCCGTTCCCGCACAAGTCGTTCGCCGCCGAGCTGAAGAAGTTCAGCAACGCGACCGAAGTGGTGTGGGCACAGGACGAGCCGCAGAACCAGGGCCCGTGGTTCCAGATCCAGCACAACATCTTCGAAAACATGGACGAAGGTCAGCGCCTGGCATACGCCGGCCGTCCGGCCTCGGCAGCTCCGGCTGTCGGCTACTCGGACAAGCACGTGGCGCAGCAGAAGGAATTGCTCGACACCGCGTTCTCGAAGCTCAAAGGCTTCATCCTGACTAAGTAATATCGTCCACGCCCGACCAGCCGCTGCGCCGGTCGGGCGTCTTTCGAAGATCACAGAATAATTTAACGGAGTTTTACATGGCACAAATCGAAGTCAAGGTCCCCCAGTTGTCGGAATCGGTTGCTGAAGCGACCCTGCTGTCGTGGCACAAGAAGGTCGGCGAGCCGGTCGGCCGCGACGAAAACATGATCGACATCGAAACCGACAAGGTGGTCCTTGAGCTGCCGGCGCCGAGCGCAGGCGTGATCGTGCAACTGCTGAAAGCCGACGGCGCAACCGTCGTCGCCGGCGAAGTCATCGCCATCATCGACACCGACGCCTCGGCGCAAGTGAGCCCGCTGGAAGTCAAGGCTGTGCCGTCGGCCGCGCCGAACGCAGCGATCGCCGCCGCGCCTGCCGCTGCAGCACCCGCCGCCGGTGGCTCGATGTCCGGCGTCGCCATGCCTGCCGCTGCCAAGATCCTGGCTGACAACAACATGAACGCCGCCGGCATCGACGGCTCGGGCCGCGACGGCCGCGTGACCAAGGGCGACGCCCTGAACGCAGTCGCCAACAAGCCAGCTGCCGCTCCCGCACCAGCTGCCACCGCAGCGGCGGCCCGGCCGGCACTGCAGCAAGTCGCTGCGCCAGTCGCCCAGCTGGGCGACCGTGCGGAAGAGCGCGTGCCGATGAGCCGCCTGCGCGCCCGTATCGCCGAGCGCCTGCTGCAATCGCAGTCGACCAACGCCATCCTGACCACGTTCAACGAAGTGAACATGGCACCTGTGATGGAACTGCGCGCCAAGTACAAGGACAAGTTCGAAAAAGAGCACGGCGTCAAGCTGGGCTTCATGTCCTTCTTCGTCAAGGCCGCCGTTGCCGCACTGAAGAAGTACCCGATCCTGAACGCGTCGGTCGACGGTAACGACATCGTCTACCACGGCTACTTCGACATCGGTATCGCCGTCGGTTCGCCGCGCGGCCTGGTGGTGCCGATCCTGCGCAACGCCGACCAGATGTCGATCGCCGAGATCGAAAAGAAGATCGGCGAATTCGGCCAGAAGGCGAAAGAAGGCAAGCTGACCCTGGAAGACCTGTCGGGCGGTACCTTCTCGATCTCGAACGGCGGCACCTTCGGCTCGATGCTGTCGACCCCGATCATCAACCCGCCGCAGTCGGCCATCCTGGGCGTGCACGCGACCAAGGACCGCGCTGTCGTGGAAAACGGCCAGATCGTCATCCGTCCGATGAACTACCTGGCGATGTCCTACGACCACCGCATCATCGACGGCCGCGAAGCCGTGCTGGGCCTGGTTGCGATGAAGGATGCGCTGGAAGATCCGGCGCGCCTGCTCCTGGACCTGTAATTCGCAGTTGAGGACGCGGGCACGGCCATACGGCGCGTGCCCGCCGACAACCGAAGGGGAACGACCATGATCTCCGATGAAATCCGGCGTTTGCACGAACTGCACCAGGCCGGCGCGCTTACCGATGCCGAGTTCGAACAGGCCAAGGCGAAAGTCCTGGCCGGCGCGGCTGCCAACGAGCGCGTCAACCTGAACAAGGGCGGCACGTCCGCTGGCTTCGAGGCGGGGGCCAACCGTTTTGAAGCGCAGATGCGGTCGCTGCGCCGTGCGCGCGGCGACCGCTGGCTCGGCGGCGTCTGCGGCGGCCTGAACGGCGTCCTCGGCCTCGAGACCTGGGTCTGGCGCCTGGTCTTCGTGCTGTTCACCATCCTGACATCCGGATTTGGAGCACTGGTCTACCTGCTGATGTGGATCTTTGTCCCAGAAGAATAAATAAGGAAGCTATTCATGAGTAACGAGAAACAATTCGACGTCGTCGTCATCGGCGGCGGTCCTGGCGGCTATATCGCGGCAATCCGCGCGGCCCAGCTGGGTTTTAAAGTTGCCTGTATCGACGAGTGGAGCAACGCTGCGGGTAAACCTGCACCGGGCGGCACCTGCACCAACGTCGGCTGCATCCCGTCGAAAGCGCTGCTGCAGTCGTCGGAACACTTCGAGCACGCCGGTCACGCGTTCGCCGAGCACGGCATCAATGTCGCCGGCCTCGAACTGAACCTGCCGCAAATGCTCAAGCGCAAGGACACCATCGTCAAGCAGAACAACGACGGCATCCTGTTCCTGTTCAAGAAGAACAAGGTCACTTTCTTCCACGGCCGCGGCGCCTTCGCGGGCAAGGCCGAGGGCGGCTATACCATCAACGTCACCGGTCCGACGACCGACACGCTGACGGCCAAGAACGTCGTCGTTGCCACGGGTTCGAATGCACGCCAGCTGCCGGGCGCGGAATTCGACGAGAAGCTGATTCTGTCGAACACCGGCGCGCTGGCCATCGATGCGGTCCCATCGAAGCTGGGCGTGATCGGCGCCGGCGTCATCGGCCTGGAAATGGGTTCGGTGTGGCGCCGCGTCGGTGCGGACGTCACCGTGCTGGAAGGCCTGCCGACCTTCCTCGGCGCTGTCGACGAGCAGATCGCCAAGGAAGCCCATAAGCTGTTCACCAAGCAGGGCCTGAAAATCAACCTGGGCTGCAAGATCGGCGCGATCACCAAGGGCGAGAACAATGTCACCGTCGCTTACGCCGACAGCACCGGCGCCGAGCAGACCGCTACGTTTGATCGCCTGATCATTTCGATCGGCCGCGTGCCGAACACGATCGGCCTGGGCGGCGAGACCGTCGGCCTGCCGCTGGACGAGCGTGGTTTCGTGATCGTCGACGACGAATGCCGCACCAGCCTGCCGGGCGTGTGGGCAGTCGGCGACGTCGTGCGCGGCCCGATGCTGGCGCACAAGGCCGAGGAAGAGGGCGTTGCGGTTGCCGAGCGTATCGCCGGCCAGCACGGCCACGTCAACTTCAACACGATTCCATGGGTGATCTACACCTCGCCGGAAATCGCGTGGGTCGGCAAGACCGAGCAGCAGCTCAAAGCCGAAGGCGTCGCCTACAAAGCCGGTACCTTCCCGTTCATGGCCAACGGCCGTGCGCGCGCGCTGGGCGACACCTCGGGCATGGTGAAATTCCTGGCCGACGCCACGACCGACGAAATCCTGGGCGTGCACATCGTGGGCCCGGTCGCTTCGGAACTGATCTCGGAAGCCGTCGTCGCGATGGAATTCAAGGCCTCGTCGGAAGACATCGCCCGCATCTGCCACGCGCACCCGTCGCTGTCGGAAGCCGTCAAGGAAGCCGCGCTGGCGGTCGACAAGCGTTCGCTGAATTTCTAAGCAAACGGTGTATCCGGCCATTCGACCCTGGCACATGTTGCTGCGGTCGGATCGGCCGGATTGCGCCTTGTAGGGTGGGCGCCCTGTGCCCACGCGTGACGCATGCACCACGTTGGCATTATCGAGCGCCACGTCTGCTCATCGTTCACGCGTGGGCACGGGGCGCCCACCCTACGTTTTAACGATTGCACTACATGAACGTCCAAGAGTACTATCAGCACGCCCTCACCGAGCGCGGCTTCAAGAGCGACACGGCCCAGCAGGCCGCGGTCGACCGCCTCCAGCAGGCGTACGACGACTGGGTCCAGTACAAGGCCCAGCGGTCGTCCGCTTTCAGGCGCCTCATCAACCGTCCCGACGTGCCGAAGGGCGTCTACATGTGGGGCGGGGTAGGGCGCGGCAAGTCCTTCCTGATGGACAGCTTTTACTCCGTGGTCCCGGTGGTGCGCAAGACGCGCCTGCACTTCCACGAATTCATGCGCGCCGTGCACGGCCAGCTCGATGAACTGAAAGGCGTCGCCGACCCGCTCGACGAAGTCGCCAAGCGCATCGCCCGCAAATACCGCCTGATCTGCTTCGACGAATTCCACGTCTCCGACATCGCCGACGCGATGATCCTGTACAACCTGCTGTCGGCCCTGTTCGCGAATGGCGTCAGCTTCGTCATGACCTCGAACTACGAGCCCTCGACGCTGTATCCGGACGGCCTGCACCGCGACCGCATGCTGCCGACCATCGGGCTCCTGAAGGACAAGCTCGACATCATGAACGTCGATGCCGGCAACGACTACCGCAAGCGCGCCATGGAGCAGGTGCAGGCCTATTACACGCCGCTGGGCGCGGCCTCCGACCACGCGCTGCGCGCAGCCTATGCGAAGGTCGCCGACACCGCCGACGAAAGCCCGATCGTCCACATCGAGAAGCGCGAGATCCGCGCGCTGCGCCATGCGGGCGGCGTGATCTGGTTCGATTTCGCGACCCTCTGCGGCGGGCCGCGCTCGCAGAACGACTACCTCGAACTGGCCACGCGTTTCCACACCGTGATTTTGTCGGGCATACCGGCGATGTCGGCCGGCCAGTCGTCGGAAGCGCGCCGTTTCACCTGGCTGATCGACGTGTTCTACGACCACAAGGTCAAGCTCATCATGTCGGCCGCAGTCGAGCCGGAGGAACTCTACACGCAGGGCATGCTGGCGAACGAATTCCACCGCACCGTCTCGCGTATCATTGAGATGCAGTCGCGCGAGTACATGCTCGCCGAGCGGCGCGGCGCGGCCGACGCCATCGCCTGACCCTGAGCACACAAGGAAGACAATGACCAGAGCACAGTCCACGTTGCGCCATGCCGGTACAGCGCTCGTTGCCGGCCTGCTGGCCGCCTGCGCCGCGCAGCATCCGGCAAGCCTGAACGCCGCCCTCGCGCCGACCACGTCCGTGGCCCAGGCCAACGAGCGCATTGCCGCCGTGGCCGCCGAACGCGCCGCGATCGAAGCGCGCCATGCCGAGCGCGAGCGGGTCTGCTACGACAAATTCTTCGTCACCAGCTGCCTGGACGAAGCCAGGGAACGCCGCCGCCTGGCGCTGGCCGCCCAGCGCGAGATCGAGGTCGAGGCCGAACACTTCAAGCGCAAGGACGCGGTCGACCAGCGCGACAAGGCGATGGCCGAGGCCGACGCGAAGTTCCAGGCCGAGGAGGCCGCTACGGCGGCCCAGCCGCAGCTCGCACCGAAAACGATCGGGCCGGTGCCGCCGCCGCGTCCTTCGAGCGTGCCGGGCCGCATCGCCAGGCACAAGGCGCGCGTCGCGGAGGAAGCCGCCACGGCGTCGGCGAACGCCGCCACCCGCGCCGCCAGGGC
Source organism: Telluria sp. AIW5 (assembly GCF_056680575.1). Taxonomy (NCBI): domain Bacteria; kingdom Pseudomonadati; phylum Pseudomonadota; class Betaproteobacteria; order Burkholderiales; family Oxalobacteraceae; genus Telluria; species Telluria sp. AIW5. The sequence continues at coordinate 2,490,351 of NZ_CM155289.1, forward strand.
CACCGCCTTCGAAGAGAAGCGCAAGAAATCGGAAGAGCGCCAGCGCGACGTCGCCCAGCGCAAGGCCGAGCGCGCCGCCAAGCGCGCCGCCGACCAGGCCGCGAAAGAAAAAGCCGCAGCCGCTGAAAAGGCAGCCGTCCCCGCGCGCTAACGAAATTCGGCGGCCGCAGCGCACCGTAGGGTGGGCACTCGTGCCCACGCGTACGTGCTTCAAGGCACCACTTGCGTCACCGACGACCGTCGACCCCGACTCCAGGACGTAAAACCGGTGTCACGTTTCGCTCGCCCGCGCGCCGCCCCCAAACGTCCCCGTTCCCTCCGGCATCGCCTTCACCAATTTCACAATCACCATTGAACAATTCCCCCCTTTACCCTGGGACCGTTCCGCCGCCTTGGCGATGAGCATCTCCGACGCCTGCCTCGGCGTCGACCGCGCCAGCGCCGCCCCCAATTCCGCATCCGTGAAGAAATGCCACAAGCCATCCGAGCAGAGCAGGAACTGGTCGCCCGGCGCCATTCCCATCTGCCAGCCGACCGTCACATACGGTTCCTTGCGGCTGTTGCCCAGCACATTGAGCAGCAATTTCGAGCGCCGGTGATTGCGCGCCGCATCGAGCGCCAATTTGTCCGTGGCAACCAGCTGTTCGATATAGGCCTCGTCGTTGGTGCGCAGCTTCGGCTCGCCGTTTTCAAAACGGTAGAGGCGCGAGTCGCCCACATGGGCCCAGACCGCCTCGCCATGCGGGGAGAGCAGCAGGCCGACGAAACTGGCGTGCGCTTCCTCGCCGGTGGTGACGGCGTTCATCTTGATGACGAGGTGGGTCTCGTGCACGATGTCGCGCAGCAGCTGGGCCAGGCGCTCGGGATTGGGCGTGTCGCCCGGCTTGAAGCTGTCGAACACCTGCTTGGCCGTATGCAGTACCTGCTCGGCCGCCGCCGGTCCGTTGATGCCGTCCGACAGCAGCGCGAGCACATGGCCCGGCGCACGGGCGCCCGTCAGCAGGGCAACCCGGTCGTTCTGGCGCGGACGATTGCCGATATGTTGCGCGGTTCCCGCCTCGATTTTGAAGAGATTCATAAACTTTGATGCTTTCCGTGGCTCAGGAGCCAATCTTTGTTGGCGGCAACGACGCTCTGGATTAAACTATGCACCGAGATGCACTACTGTTGCAAGCCGTAAGGGAGGCGCTGCACTCGATATCGGTCCTGCGATGTCGGCCACCCTTCGGCGCCCGCTTGCGGTCCGTCACCGCCCCGCCTGTTGAAAAACTCGTTTGGAACCGCCATCATGACCGATGTCCAAGACATCCAGCGCCGCATTATTGAACTCGACGTCGAACACCGCGACCTGGACGCAGTCATTGCCATGCTGACCGCGGACGGTCATGCCGACCAGCTCCAGCTGCGCCGCCTGAAAAAGCGTAAACTGCAGCTGAAAGACCATATCACCCTGCTGAAAATGCAACTCGTGCCGGACGTGCCGGCCTGATTGTTTTTCGGCCTCCGCATCCAAGTTCTGATTAAGCCCATTTTGACCGATCAATTACCTGTGCCCGGCGGCGCCGACGGCGCGCCTGCCGATTTCGCTCCCCAGGAGCCGGCAGGCAAGTATGATGCCGAACTCGACCGCCTGTTCGGCGCCGGTGGCCCGCTCGCGCCCGCCGTCGGCACCTTCAAGCCCCGTACCTCGCAAACCGAGATGGCCAAGGCCATCGCCACCGCGATCGACGGCCAGAAAGTCCTGATGGCCGAGGCCGGCACCGGCACCGGCAAGACCTTCGCCTACCTCGTTCCGGCGCTGCTATGGGGCGGCAAGACCATCGTCTCGACCGGTACCAAGAACTTGCAGGATCAGTTGTTCCTGCGCGATATCCCGACCATCCGCCAGGCCCTGAAGGCGCCCGTGTCGGTGGCCCTGCTCAAGGGCCGCTCGAACTACGTCTGCCATTTTCATCTGGAACGTACCCTGCAGAACGGGCGCCTGACCTCGCGTGACGACGTCGGCCACCTGCGCGAAATCTCGCGCTTCATCAAGATGACCAGTTCGGGCGACAAGGCCGAGCTGGCCAAGGTGCCGGAAACCGCCTCGGTCTGGAACCTCGTCACCTCGACGCGCGACACCTGCATGGGCGCCGAGTGCCAGTACTACCAGGATTGCTTCGTGATGAAGGCGCGCCGTGAAGCCCAGCAGGCGGACGTGGTCGTGGTCAACCACCACCTGTTCTTCGCCGACGTCGCGCTGAAGGATACCGGCGTGGCCGAGCTGCTGCCCTCGGCCAACACCATCATCTTCGACGAGGCGCACCAGCTGCCCGACACCGCGACCCTGTTCTTCGGCCAGTCGGTCTCGACCTCGCAAGTGCTGGAACTGTGCCGCGACGTGCTGGCCGAAGGCCTGGCCCATGCACGCGGACCGGACTGGGCGAAAACCGTCACGGTCGTCGAAAAGGCCGCGCGCGACCTGCGCCTGACTTTCCCGGAAGGCGGTACGCGCATGTCGCTGCCGCAGGTGCCGCCAACTTCCGCCTTCTTCCCGGCGCTGCAGACCCTGAAGGACGAACTCGACGGCCTGATCGACGTGTTGGAGGAGCAGGCCCAGCGCGCGGAAACCCTGGAAGCCTGCCGCGTGCGCGCTGTTGAGTTGAAGTCATCCTTCGACGGCTGGAAAGCCGATCCGAAAGGCAAAGTGGTCGAAGGCGACCAGGCCGCCGTGCTGTGGGTCGAAGCGTTCAATTCGTCGCTGCAGTTGCACAAGACCCCATTGTCGATCGCGCCGATTTTCTCGAACCAGCGCGAAGGCACGCCGCGCAGCTGGATCTTCACCTCGGCAACCCTGGCCGTCAAAAACGATTTCAAGCATTTCGCCGACCAGATGGGCCTGACCGGCGAGCCGGCGCTGACCTGGCCGAGCCCCTTCAATTATGGCGAGCAGGGCGTGCTGTACGTGCCGACCGGGATGCCGGAACCGAACTCGATGGGCTACACCGATGCCGTCGTCGATGCCGCGTTGCCGGTGATCGAGGCGGCCGGCGGACGCACCTTCTTCCTGTGCACGACGATCCGCGCCGTGAACCGCGTCGCCGAGCGCCTGCGCACGGAATTCGCCGAACGCGGGCTGGAGTTTCCGCTGTTCGTGCAGGGCGAGCGCGGGCGTACCGAGCTGCTCGATTCGTTCCGGAGTGCGGGCAATGCGGTGCTGGTCGGCAGCCAGAGTTTCTGGGAAGGCGTCGACGTGCGCGGCGAGGCGCTCTCGCTGGTCATCATCGACAAGCTGCCGTTTGCTCCGCCGGACGATCCGGTACTGGCTGCCCGCATCGAGGTGATGGAAAAGCAGGGGATGAACGGCTTCATGCACCATCAGCTGCCGGAAGCGATCATTACCTTGAAGCAGGGAGCAGGGCGCCTGATTCGCGACGTGGACGACCGCGGCGTGCTGATGATTTGCGATCCGCGTTTGATCAGCAAGCCGTATGGACGGCGCATCTGGCAGAGTTTGCCGCCGTTCAAGCGGACGCGGGTGCAGGAAGAGGTGCTGGCTTTCTTCAAGCCGGAGTCGGCGTAATTCGTAGCGTGGGCACCCCGTGCCCACGCGGACGTACGCGCCATGTTGGCCGATGGGCGCGGTCATGACGCGGGATGAAGCCGACGCGTGATCGCGGAATCATCGGGACACGTTTTGAATGCGCCGATGGTGCGGGTCGAATGTTGCCAACATGACGCCCGCGTTCGCGTGGGCACGGAGTGCCCACCCTACATTACGGCACGATCACGACTTTCCCCGTCACCTTGCGCTCGGCCATGTCATTCAAGGCCTGCGCCGTCTCCGCCAGCGCGTACCGCTTCGACACCAGCGGCTTCAGCTTGCCCACGGCCATCCACCCCAGCATCTCGCGCATCGCCGCCGCATTCGCCTGCGGTTCGCGGCGTGCAAAATCGCCCCAGAACACGCCGACCACCGACGCGCTTTTCAGCAGCATCAGATTCCACGGCAGCTTCGGAATATCCCCGGCGGCAAAGCCGATCACCAGATGGCGCCCGCGATACGCGATCGAACGCAGCGCCGGCTCGCTGTACTGCCCGCCGACCGGATCGTAGATCACGTCCGGCCCCTTGCCGCCGGTCGCAGCCTTCAGCGCCTCGCGCAGGTCTTCCTTCGTGTAGTCGATCAGCACGTCCGCCCCATGCGCGCGGCAGACTTCCAGTTTTTCCGGGCTCGAGGCGGCGGCGATCACGCGCGCGCCCAAGGCCTTGCCGATCTCGATCGCCGCCAGCCCGACGCCGCCGGCTGCACCCAGCACCAGCATCGTCTCGCCCGCCTTCAACTGGCCGCGGTCGACCACCGCATGGTGCGAGGTGCCGTAAGTGAGCGTGATTGCTGCGGCGGTGTCGAAATCCATGCCGGGGGGAATTGGCATCAGCGCGGCGGCCGGTGCAATGGCCTGCTGGGCAAAGGCGCCGGTCTGCGTGAAGCCGATCACGCGGTCGCCGATAGCCAGGCCGCGCACGCCTTCGCCGAGCGCGCGCACCACGCCGGCGAACTCGTTGCCGGGCGTGAAGGGCAGCGGCGGCTTCACCTGGTACTTGCCCTGCACCGTCAGCACGTCGGGGAAATTGACCCCGGCCGCCCGCACGTCGACGGCAACTTGACCCGGGCCCGGCACGAGGTCGGGCAGGTCCTGCAGTTCGAGGCTGTCGGGCGGGCCCCAGGCTTTACATACGATCGCTTTCATGTCGTCTCCTCCTGTTGGTTTTGCTTGTTGGATCTATTTGATTATGCCTCACGGAATCGTATCGGTGGCAATGCGCCCGCGAGGCGGGCGCGTTTGTGCACTCGCAAAATGACGGGGGTGCGGACCGTTAGAGTGATGGATGCGCATGCGGGCCCGCGCGTCTTGACGAGGGGAATGGCAATGGCGATTCGGTACGGCTGTTTCTTCAGCTACGCCCATGGAAAGCATGCCTTGATGCAGCGCTTCAAGACGGCGCTGGCGGAAGCATTGCACTGCTATCTCGAGCCCTATTTCGATACGGAGGACGAACTCTTCGTCGACACCGAGCAGCTCGGCGGGGGCGACGATCTCGACAGCAAGATCGCGCGCGCCATGTGCGAGAGCGTCTGCATGGTCCTGATCTACACGCCGAAATACGAAGCGCATGCGTACACACGGCGCGAATACGAGGCCATGCGCCGGATCGAGGCCGAGCGCAGCCAGTGGTACACGCTTCCCAGCCACCTGATCATCCCGGTCATCATGACCCAGCACCCGGAGCGCTTGCCGCCGCAGATCGCGTCCTCGAGCTTTTATGTGGATTTTTCGCATTTCACGATGGCCACGGCCGACCTGAAATCGAATCCGGATTTTTTACCCGATATCGGCAAGATGGTGAAACGGATCGCTACCCATTACCAGTACCAGAAAATGTACATGCCGCCCGGGCATGACTGCAACCAATTCGTGCTCCCCGATGTCCCACCGGAGTGGCGTGCCGTCCCGGATCTCACCTTCCCGAAAAAATGAGGAGCTCCATGGAAATCAACCGTTTGACGCTGCCGCCGATCGGCGGTCCCGGCGAAGTCACCACCTTCTATTCGTTTGAAAGCGGCGCCGCGCGCAGCCTGGCGCTGGCCGACAGCGCGGTGCTGCTCGCGGGCCGCCAGAATGCGACAACGCCGGTCCTGATGATCGACTGGGACACCGAGGCGCCCGGCCTGCACCACCTGTTCCCGAGCCGCGACGAGCGCTACGAGCGTCACGACAGCGTCCGCGCCGACGAGGCCCGCGCGCCGCGCGCAGCGGGCGGCCGCGGCGCGCCTGGCCGGCCCGACGGCGCACGCTTCGAGCCCGCCCGCCCCGAAGCGCGGCCGGGCCTGCTCGAATACTTCGAAGCCTGCCGCGAGCAGCTGAAGGCCCTGGGACGCACCGGCGGCGACGACCACGAGGAGCGGGCCCGCCTGGTGCTCGAGGCGATCGACTGGGAAGCCTATGTCGAACGCGTCGACCAGGGCCGCACGCTGTATCTGATGCGCGCGGGCTGCTTCGACGACAGCTTCGGCGAACGTGCCGACCGCATGGACTGGGACGGCCTGTTCGCGGCCTGCCCGGCGCTGTACCGCGCCTTCGCTGCGCACCTCACAAAGCGCTTTCGCCATGTGCTGATCGACTGCCGCGGCGGCCGTTCGGCGGCGGTGAGCGTCTGCACCACGCTGCTGCCGGACCGCCTGGTCGGCCTGTTCACGCCGAACGGGCGCAGCCTCGACGGGCTCGCCGGCGTCGTCACGCGCGCCATCGATTACCGCTGCAGCCACGAGGAGGCGCAGCGTCCGCTGCTGGTGTATCCGGTGCCCTGCGGCGTCGACGGCTTCGATGCCGAGCGCCGCATGCTGTGGCGCCGCGGTGACCCGCACAAGGGTGTGGCCGGCTACCAGCCGCGGCTCGAGCAATTGCTGCGCAACTGCTACGGCCTGTCGCAGCTTTCGCTCGACAGCTACCTCGACGAAGTCCAGCTGCACGGCGCGCTGGCCAGCGGCGCGGCCCAGCATCTCGGCGCGCTGCCGGAACGCGATGGCGACCGCCTGTCGCAGACGCGCGCGATCGAGGCGCTGCTCGGCTGGGCCGCGGCGGGACGCTTCCCGTGGCAGTCGCGCGCCGAGATCGACCTGCTCGACGCGGTCGAGGCGGCGCGCCTGCGCCTGGCACTTGGGGAGCGGCAGGAGGGCGCAGCGTCGAGTTTCGATCCGAATGGGGTGCTGCTGGCGCGCGAGCTGCTGCGCCTGGGCGAGCTGGACCTGCATGCCGGGCGCTTGCAGGGGGCCTGCGACTGCTTCGCCGAGAGCACCACGCTGCGCCAGCGCCTGCTGGGCGACGACCATCCCGACACGCGCGCCAGCCGTGCGGCGCTGGCCGCCGTCCTGCGCGACAGCGGACGGCTGCGCGAGGCGCGCCAGCAGTACGAGGCGCTGCTCGAACACTGCCAGGCTGCGGTCGGGGATGCACATCCCGAAACCCTGGCCGCGCGCTCGGGCCTGGGCGCCACGCTCGCGCGCCAGGAAGAGTTCGGGCCGGCCCTGCACCTGCACGACGCCGTGCTCGAGGCCTGCGAGCGCCTGTACGGCCCTGGCCACATAGCGACGCTCGACGCCGTCGCCGGCCAGGCCCGCACGCTGGCGCTGCAGGGCGAGTATTCGCGTGCGCGCATGCTCTACGAACGGGTGCTCGAAGGGCGCCAGCGCGTGCTCGGCACCGAACACGAAGACACGCTGCGCTGCACCCAGCAGCTGGCCACGCTGCTGCGCGACATGGGCGACCTCGGCAACGCGCGCAAGCTGCAGGAAAGCGTGGTGAAGGTGCGCGAACGCCTGGCGGGACCGGATGTCGGCGCCACCCTGCTGGCGCGCGAGGCGCTGGCCGAAATCTTCGCCGCCCAGGGCGACCTCGGCGCCGTGCGCGACATGCAGCAGTCGCTCGCCATGGCGCGCGAACAGCGTCTCGGCTCCGAGCATCCGGATACGCTGGGCGTGCTGCTGCGGCTGGCCTCGACGCTGAGCCAGCAGGGCGAGCTCGAGGAAGCGCGCCGGCTGCAGCAGCATGTGGTCAGCCTGCACGAACGGCTGCGCGGCATGGACGACCACGAAACCCTGCGCAGCAAGCAGATGCTGGCCCAGACCCTGTCGAGCCAGGGCCACAGCGTGGCCGCGCGCCGCCTCGAGCAGAGCGTGGAGGAGGGCGGCCACCGCCTGTCGCAGCTGCGCGCGATGGCGGCCGGGCCCCATGACGCCCCGGGGGATGGTTTGCCCGGCGGGTTGCCGGGTGCGAGCCTGCCCGGCGCCAGGGAGGGAGGCGGCGGACGCTGGGCCGCGAGCCGCGGCGGGCCGGGCCAGGCGGCGCAGGAGCCGCTCGAGCACAAGCTCGGGCAACTCCACAGGCTGGTCGAGGGCGGCCGCGCGCGTGAGGCGCGCCAGCTCGCCGACAGCCTGCGCGAAATCATCCTGCGTCCCTCGGTCGCCCAGCCGCTGCGGCGGCGCGGCGTGGCGCTGATCAAGCAGGTGTATCAGGACGACAACGACAAGGATGCGCTGCTGGCCTTTGCCGAAGACGAGGTCGCGTCGCTCGAAGGCGCGCTGATCGAGGCGTCCGGCGGACGGCCGCTGGCGCTGCGCTAAGGGATGATCGATTTTGCAATCGTGACAGCTCGACGGCCGCCTTTGCAGGGAGGGTACTCCGTGCCCACGCGTACGCACGCTCCCGCGAGTCGCTGACCGTATCGATTCGCTCCGCAAAGCTCGCCATGTCCACGTCAGCGAGCGGTAGGGTGGAGGGGTTCCCCGTCCACGCGTTCAAATAGTGCCTGCGCCATCGCGCATGCGTTCGTTGGCTCTGCGCGAACTGTCCAGAGACGGTAAAGGTTTGCCCACGTACATTGAACGCGTGGACGGGAGACCCGTCCACCCTACAGCAACGGGTCGACAATGCCGGCATGCGTAGTCGTAGCGCAACGCTGCCACGCCTGCATTAAAAATGAAAACCGCGGGGCGTAGCCTCGTCCTGGAACATCGCCGCCATGTCCCGCAGCCCAGAAATTATCTGCCCCGAATGCGTGTTCAAAGCGTTGCTTCAGGTAAAATCGCCGGATGCGAATTCTTATCAGTAACGACGACGGCTATCTCGCCCCTGGTATCAACGCCCTGGCCGAAGCCCTGGCGAGCATCGCCGAAATCATCGTGGTCGCGCCCGACAGCAACCGCTCGGGCGCGTCGAATTCCCTATCGCTCGACCGTCCGCTGTCGGTCAGTCGCGCCGCCAACGGTTTCTATTTTGTCAATGGCACGCCCACCGATTGCGTGCACATCGCCCTGACCGGCATGGGTGATGCCTTGCCCGACCTGGTCGTGTCCGGCATTAACAACGGCCAGAACATGGGCGACGACACCCTGTATTCCGGCACCGTCGCCGCGGCCACCGAAGCGTATTTGTTCGGCATCCCGGCCATCGCCTTTTCCCAGGTCCACCACGGCTGGGAACACCTGGGCGCCGCCGCCCGCGTCGCGCGCGATGTCGTGCAGCGCAAGTTCGACATGCTGCCGGCGCCCTTCCTGCTGAACGTGAATATCCCGAACCTGCCCTACGAGGCGATGGGACCGCTCACGCCCACCCGCCTCGGACGCCGCCACCAGGCCGAGCCCGTGATCCGCTCGCAGGATCCGCGCGGACGCGAAATCTTCTGGATCGGCGCGCCGGGCGCCTGCCGCGATGCGGGCGAGGGGACGGACTTCCACGCCACGTCGGCCGGCATGGTCTCGGTCACGCCGCTCCAGATCGACCTGACGCATCAATCCCAGCTCGCGCTGCTGAAACAGGGACTCGCATGAACGACCGCAGCAAACCGTCCGGGGGCAGCACCTTTCCTTTGCCGCTGTCGTCGGTCACCAGCGGCGCTGCACGCAAGCCGGTAATGCCGGCGCCCGTCGCCACGCCCCAGACCGCGACCCAGAATGCCGCGCGCGCCGTCGGCGGCGCCCAGCCGCCGAAAGCGCAGCAGCCGGGGCCCAAGCTGCCGGGTTACGCTGCGTCCACCACCCAGAGCGTTCCCACCGCCCAGCGGTCGGACCTGATGGCAACCGAAGCGATCCGCCGCGCGATGGTGGCGCGGGTCGCCAGCCAGGGCGTGCACGACCACGTGGTGCTGGCCGCGCTCGACGCCGTGCCGCGCCACCTGTTCATCGAACCGGCGCTCTCCAGCCAGGCGTATGTCGACGCCTCGCTGCCGATCGGCCACCACCAGACGATCTCGCAACCCTATATCGTGGCCCGCATGATCGAAGCCATGCGCGACGGCAAACCGATGGGGCGCGTCCTCGAGATCGGCACCGGTTGCGGCTACCAGGCGGCGGTGCTGGCGCGGGTTGCGCAAGACGTGTATTCGATCGAGCGCATCAAGCCGCTGCACGAGCTGGCCAAGGCCAACCTGCGCCCCTTGCGCCTGTCCAACCTGCGCTTGCACTACGGAGATGGTATGCTCGGGCTCGCGCAGGTTGCGCCATTCGACGGTATCATCCTCGCCGCGGCCGGAATGGAAGTGCCGCGCGCCCTGCTTGAACAGCTCGCCATCGGCGCGCGCCTGGTGGCCCCGGTCGGCGGCCAGGTCCAACACCTGCAGCGCATCACCCGCACCGGCAAGTCGGAGTGGACCAGCGAAACCCTGGAAGCCTGCCATTTCGTGCCTTTGCGCCCCGGCACCGCTTAGCGCCTGTTCGGCGCTGCAAAGTAGAAAATAGATATTAGATGAGAATGAAACAAACACCCCGTTTAGTCCTGCTGACTCTCGCGTTCGGCTTCATTGCCGGCTGCACCACCACCTCCCGCCAGGCGCCGATCATCGAGCGCCCCGTCGGTTCCTCCACCGCCAGGCCACGCCCTGCGCCTGTGCGCAACGAAGAATCACGCCAGGATGCAAAAGGCAGCTACACGGTGCGCCGCGGCGACACGCTGCTGCGCATCGCCCTCGATCATGGCCAGAGCTACCGTGACCTGGTCACCTGGAACAACCTGGCCGACCCGGACGACATCAAGGTCGGCCAGGTGCTGCGCGTGGTGCCGAACGAGCGCCAGGCGAGCACGGGTGTCGTGACCCAGCCGGTGCCGATGCCGCCGGAGAGCCGCCCCTCGGTGCCGCGCAAGACGACGCCGCGCGCCGACAAGAAGGCCTATAACGACGACACGGCCGACGCGCCGCGCAGCGAGAAGGCCGGCGAGCGTGCCGAGGTCGTGGCTGCCGCCGCGGCCGTGTCGCCTGCAGCGGCGGCCGCCGCCGGTTCGCGCGTGGGCAGCACCGTCACCGCGACCGACGATGAAAAGCTGAGCTGGATGTGGCCGTCGGACGGACGCATCATCGCCACCTTCGACGAAGGCAAGAGCAAGGGCATCGATATCGCGGGCCGCGCGGGACAGCAAGTGATGGCGGCGGGCGCCGGCAAAGTAATGTACGCTGGTAGCGGTATCCGAGGTTATGGTAATCTCGTCATCGTCAAACACAGCAACAGCTTGCTGTCGGCCTATGCCCACAACCGCGCGATCGTCGTGAAAGAAGGCGACAACGTGGCCAAGGGCCAGGTGATCGCCGAGATGGGCGATTCCGATGCCGACACGGTGAAGCTGCATTTCGAGATTCGCCAGCAGGGCAAGCCAGTCGATCCGTCGAGGTTCCTGCCCAGCCGTTAGAGCATGTGAAAAAAGGAATTTTTCGCATGCTCGTAGAGAGGGTCAATGACGCTGCCGCCGCACTCCCGGGATCGAGACGTTTCGGACGAACTGCCTGACGAACTGGAGGGCGAGGGCGCGTCGAGCTACGAGGCGCGGGCGGAAACGGGCGATGCCGACACCGAGGCCGAGCCGCTGCCGCCGGGCGCCGTTGCCGAGGTCGACAGCGTCGACGAACTCAAGAAAGTGCTCGCGGCCGAACTCTCGACCGACACCACCCAGCATTACCTGAACCAGATCGGCACCCGTCCGCTGCTGTCGGCCCAGCAGGAATCGCATTTCGCGACCCTGGCCAAGGCAGGGGACTTCGAGGCGCGCCAGAAGATGATCGAGCATAACCTGCGGCTCGTCGTCTCGATCGCCAAGCACTACATCAATCGCGGCGTCGTCCTGCTCGACCTGATCGAAGAGGGCAACATCGGCCTGATGCGCGCCATCGACAAGTTCGAGCCCGAGCGCGGTTTTCGCTTTTCCACCTACGCCACCTGGTGGATCCGCCAGAGCATCGAACGCGCCATCATGAACCAGGCACGCACCGTGCGCCTGCCGGTGCACATGGTGCGCGAACTGAATGGCGTGCTGCGCGCCAAATACCACCTCGAGGCCCAGCACCACGACGGCAAGGATGCCAGCGTCGAGGACATCGCCAGCCTGGTCGGCCGCCCGCCGGAAGAGGTGCAGGACATCCTGGCGCTGTCCGAGCACGCGGCCTCGCTCGACGCCCCGCTCGACAACGATCCCGGTTCGAGCCTGATGGACATGCTGCCGGGCGAACTCGACGATGGCCCGGATACGCGCGCCGAGCAGCACGAGATGACCGAACTGGTGCGCGACTGGCTGACGCGCCTGCCGGAGAAACAGCGCCTGGTCGTGATGCGGCGTTTTGGCCTCGATAACGACGATCCGGCCACCCTCGAGACCCTGGCCGAGGAGATGGGCGTGACGCGCGAGCGGGTGCGCCAGATCCAGCAGGAAGCGCTGGTCAAGCTGAGGCGGGCGATGGCGGCCCGTGGCGTGGTGCGCGATTCCTTGTTATGATGCGGCCGGTCTTGTGAGCTCAATATTGCTGCCTTTTGGTCTTGCGCAGCGGTAGCAGGCCTTGTTTTCGGCCATCGACTCACTCCTGGACCCGCTTTCCACCATTCACGCTTCCGCGTGGGCACGGCGTGCCCACCCTACATTTACGGTTCTGCGTGGGCCTTGTGTCCGCCGATATTCAATGCACGAAACTTTCATCGAAATCAAATCCCTCGACGCGGATGCGCGCGGCGTCGGCCACCTCGAGAACGAGGACGGCAGCCAGGGCAAGGTCATCTTCGTCGAGGACGCGCTGCCGGGCGAGCGCGTCAGCTACGAGGTCAAGAAGAAGAAAAAGAACTGGGAAGCGGGGCGCATGGTCACGCTGCAGCGCGCCTCGTCGATGCGGGTCGAGCCGCGTTGCGAGCACTTCGGCTATTGCGGCGGCTGCTCGATGCAGCATCTCGAGCCGACGGCCCAGGTCGCGATGAAACAGCGCACGCTGGAAGACAACCTGTGGCACCTGTCGAAGGTGAAAGCCGAGAACGTCATGCGCCCGATGTACGGACCGACCTGGGGCTACCGCTTCCGCGCGCGCCTGTCGGTGCGCCATGTGGCGAAGAAGGGCACCGTGCTGGTCGGCTTCCACGAGCGCGCCTCGGCCTTCGTTGCGGACATCAAATTCTGCCATATCCTGCCGCCGCACCTGGGCGGCATGCTGATGCCGCTGCGCGAACTGATCGGTTCGCTGTCGATCTACAACCAGGTGCCGCAGATCGAGGTGGCAGTTGGCGAAGAATCGACGGCGCTGGTGCTGCGCATCATGGCGCCGATGAGCGCCAAGGACGAGGAGCTGGTCAAGGCCTTCGCGGATCAATGGGGCATCCAGTGGTGGCTGCAGACGAAGGGGCCGGAGTCGGTGGTCCCGTTTTATCCCTTGGGCAAAGAGCTCTACTACACGCTGCCCGAGTTCGGCGTGCGCATGCCCTTCAAGCCGACCGATTTCACGCAAGTGAACCACCAGATCAACCGCGCCCTGGTGCACAAGGCGCTGGGCCTGCTGGGCGTGCAGCCGAACGATCGTGTGGCCGACCTGTTCTGCGGCCTGGGCAATTTCACCCTGCCGCTGGCGACGCAGGCGCGCGAAGTGGTCGGCATCGAGGGCAGCACGGTCCTGACGACGCGGGCGCTGGAAAACGCGAAGGCGAACGGCCTGTCGGAAAAGACGACCTTCTACACGCGCAACCTGTTCGAGGCGACCGCAGCCGACCTGGTCGCCCTCGGCCGTTTCGACCGCATGCTGATCGACCCGCCGCGCGACGGCGCGATCGCGCTGGCCGAGGCCCTGGCCGAGCTGCGCGAGAGCGGCAAAGCCGAGTTCCTGCCGCAGCGCATCGTCTACGTCTCGTGCAGCCCCTCGACGCTCGCGCGCGACGCCGGCGTGCTGGTCAACCGCGCCGGTTACGTGATGAAAAAGGCGGGCGTAGTGAACATGTTCCCCCATACCTCACACGTCGAGTCGATCGGCGTCTTCGAGCTAGCGTAGTAAAACAGCTGGGGTCAGGTCTGACATTTGGACACGGCCTCAACGATACCAAGCCGTGTAAGGCAGAGGTCGCGCCAAGGCGGGAGTCCGAATGTCAGGCCTGACCCCAGCCCTCCGTCCCGACGGAACAAAAAAAAGCCGACCCTGGGGTCGGCTTTGTCATGTCAGCATTTCCGCTCAGTCGCGATTGCCGCCCGCAATGCCCAGCAGGGCCAGCAGGTTGCTGAAGATGTTGTAGACGTCCAGGTAAATCGCGAGCGTCGCCGAGATGTAGTTGGTCTCGCCGCCGTTCACGATGCGCTGCACGTCGTACAGGATGAAGGCCGAGAAGATGCCGATCGCCAGCACCGAGAACACGATGGACAGGGCCGACATTTGCAGGAAAATGTTGGCGACGCCTGCCAGCAGCAGCACGATCACGCCGGCGAACAGCCAGCTGCCCATGCCCGAGAAGTCGCGCTTGGTGGTGGTGGCGATGCTGGCCATCACGGCGAAGACCACCGCGGTGCCGCCGAATGCCGTCATGATGAGCTGGCCGCCGTTGCTGTAGCCGAGCGTGTGGCGCAGCAGGGGCGTGAGCATCAGGCCCATGAAGAAGGTGAAGCCGAGCAGCACGAACACGCCGACCGCCGATTCCTTCGTTTTTTCGATCGCGAACATGAAGCCGAATGCGATCAGCATGAAGATCACGAAGCCCATGCCGCCGCTCAGCATCGGCAGGCGCATGCTGACCCCGACGTAGGCGCCGAGTACGGTCGGCAGCATCGACAGCGCGAGCAGCCAGAAGGTATTGCGCAGGACTTTGTTGCGCGTGACCTGGCCTACAGCCACGTCGTAAGCAGGTTGCTTTTGCAGGATGGGGTTCATGTTGCCTCCGGTTGGATAAAAATGTATTGCCACTCAAGCATAGCATGGCGCCCGGGCGGGGAGTGCGGGCCTTAAGCGATCCATAAGGCGCCCGGCGGGCAGGTAGCCGCATTGACAAGGCGGTTTTTCGCCGCCACTCTACCACTTTGGTCGTCGCCGCCGCAATATCGGCTACATGGGGCGAGGTATGGTAAAATCAAAGGTTGATTGAGTTCCCTTCTTCTCGATTTAAACCTTTCTTTTTATTGGAGTTTTTACATGGCAATCGAACGCACCCTGTCGATCATCAAACCAGACGCAGTTGCAAAAAACGTGATCGGCCAAATCTACAGCCGCTTCGAAAACGCTGGCCTGAAGATCGTTGCAGCCCGTATGACCCAGCTGTCGCGCGAGCAGGCTGAAGGCTTCTACGCTGCCCACAAAGAGCGCGGCTTCTTCAAGGACCTGGTCGACTTCATGGTGTCCGGTCCTGTCATGATCCAGGCCCTGGAAGGCGAGAACGCCGTCCTGAAACACCGTGACCTGATGGGCGCGACCGATCCGAAGAAAGCAGAAAAAGGCACCATCCGCGCCGATTTCGCCGATTCGATCGATGCCAACGCCGTGCACGGTTCGGACGCTGTCGAAGCTGCAAAAGTCGAAATCGCTTACTTCTTCCCAGAAGTGAAGTAATGCAATAATCGGCCGACGCAGTCGGCCGAAGTGTGACTTCTTGCATCAAGAACCGCTCGCCCGATGCCTCGGGCCCGGCGAGCGGGGTTTGCATCATTTATTAGGTATAGAAAAAATCATGACGACTCTCACCAACCTGCTGGACTTCGATCCCGCGCAACTCGTCGCTTACTGCGCCGAATTGGGTGAGAAGCCGTTCCGCGCCAAGCAGTTGCAGCGCTGGATCCACCAGTTCGGCGCCAGCAATTTCGACGACATGACGGACCTCGCCAAGTCGCTGCGCGAAAAACTGAAAACCCGCGCCGAAGTCCGCTCTCCCGGCATCATCAGCGACAACACGTCGACCGACGGCACCCGCAAATGGCTGGTCGACGTCGGCAACGGCAATGCGGTCGAAACCGTGTTCATCCCGGAAGAAAACCGTGGCACGCTGTGCATCTCCACGCAAGCGGGCTGCGCCGTGAACTGCCGCTTCTGCTCGACCGGCAAGCAGGGCTTCAACCGCAACCTGACGGTGGCCGAGATCATCGGCCAGTTGTGGATGGCCGAGTTCGAGCTGCGCCGCACGAAGGGCATCGAGCCCGGCCCGAAGGGCGAACGCCAGATCACGAATGTCGTGATGATGGGCATGGGCGAGCCGCTGCTGAACTACGAGCCGACCGCCACCGCCCTCAAGCTCATGCTCGACGATAACGCCTACGGCCTGTCGCGCCGCCGCGTGACCCTGTCGACCTCGGGCGTGGTGCCGAACATCGACAAGCTCTCCCAGGACGTGCCGGTGGCGCTGGCTGTCTCGCTGCACGCGTCGAACGACGCCCTGCGTGACGTGCTGGTGCCGCTGAATAAAAAGTACCCGCTGCGCGAGCTGATGGCCGCCTGCAAGCGCTACCTCGAGTTTGCGCCGCGCGACTTCATCACCTTCGAATACTGCATGCTCGACGACTTCAACGACAGCGACGAACATGCGCGCGAACTGATCGCGCTGGTGAACGACCCGGTCGTCGGCGTGAACTGCAAGTTCAACCTGATTCCGTTCAACCCGTTCCCGGAATCGGGTTTGTTCCGTTCGAAAAATCCGCGCATCAAAGCCTTCGCCCAGGTACTGATGGACGCCGGCATCGTGACTACCGTGCGCAAGACGCGCGGCGACGACATCGACGCCGCCTGCGGCCAGCTGGCCGGCGAAGTGCAGGACCGCACCAAGGTGGCCCAGCGCATGGAAAAGATGGCCGAATACCAGAAGAAATTCGGCGCCGATTTCGGACGCATCGTGGAGATTCCTTCTTGAACATGGCAGCGCCAGGCCGGGCTCATGCATGTCGCCTTGCACGCCGCTTTGCAGCCGCGTGCGTACTCGGCCTGCTCGCGGCCTGCGCCGGCGTTGGCAACGGCGCCGGCAGTGGCGGCGCCGAACTGAAGACCGCGTCCGACCAGACCGTGGCCGAGAAGCGCGCCGCGATCCGCCTGCAACTGGCGGTCGGCTACTACCAGCAGGGCAAGTACGATGTCGCCCTCGACGAAATCAAGCAGGCGATCGCTGCCGACCCCGAGTACGCCGACGCCTACGGCATGCGCGCGCTGATCTACACCGCGATGGGGCAGGTGCCGCTGGCCGACGACAATTACCAGCACGCGCTGCGCCTGGCGCCGCGCAACCCGGAACTGGCCAATAACTACGGCTCCTTCCTGTGCCAGACGGCGAATCGCCCGCAGGAGGCAATGCGCCAGTTCGACGCGGCGCTCTCGAGCCCGTCCTACAAGACGCCGGTGAGCGCGCTCGTCAACGCGGGCGTGTGC
The DNA here is from genome assembly GCF_056680575.1 of Telluria sp. AIW5. Classification (NCBI taxonomy): domain Bacteria; kingdom Pseudomonadati; phylum Pseudomonadota; class Betaproteobacteria; order Burkholderiales; family Oxalobacteraceae; genus Telluria; species Telluria sp. AIW5. Next base: position 2,507,505 of record NZ_CM155289.1, read on the forward strand.
AGCCTGAAAACACGCAACATGGACGCGGCCGAGCGCTACCTGCTCGACGCCTTGCGCTACAACCCCGACCTGCCGGCCGTCTCCAGCGGCCTCGCACGGGTCTATTTCGAGCGGCGCGATTTTCAGCGCGCCGGTTTTTTCATTAACCGCCTGACAGAGCTGTCGAAACTCGACAACCTGTCCGCCGATGCGCTGTGGCTCGCCCTGCGGGTGCAACGCAAACTGGGTGAACGCTCGATGGAGGCCAGCCTGGTGGCGCAGTTGCGGCGGCGCTTCCCCGGTTCGCCCGAATACCTGGCATACGAGCGCGGGGCTTTCGATGAGTGAGACGACAATGACTTCAGAGCGCACGGAACAAAGCGCCACTTCGAACCAACACCACGGCCATCCGGGCGCGGCCCTGGCCAGCCAGCGCGAAGCGATGGGCTGGACGGTCGAGCAGGTGGCCGAGCAGCTCAAGCTGGCTGTGCGCCAGGTGGTGGCGATCGAAGCGGGCGACTATGCGGCCCTGCCGAGTCCCGCCGTGACGCGCGGCTTCGTGCGCGCCTACGCCAAGATCCTGCGCCTCGACCCGGCCCCGCTGGTGGCGCTGGTCCCGATGGACAATCCGCTTCCCGAGGAGACCGGCGGCGCTGCGATGCGCGGCAACCGCCCGGCCTCGCGCCCGACATCTTTCTCGCACGCGCGCTATCCGACCCATGGCAAGCGTTCCGGCCTGCCGCTGGCCTGGATCGCCGGCGTCGTGGTCGTCGCCGCCGCGGCGGGCGCAGCCTGGCATTTCGGCCTGGTGAAGCTGCCGGGCAGCCAGCCTGCGGCCAATGGCGACGCGGTGCTCACCGCCCCGGCCGAGACGGCGAGCGTCACCGCGCCGGCCGCCGATACGGTGCAGAGCCCGAGCGTGCCGCTGATCTCGGTGCCGGGGCCGGCCGATGCTGGTGCCGCCACCGGCGCGGCGACGACAACCGCCGCCACCGCGCCCGGCGCCGCCACGACGCCTGCCGCCGCCGCAGCGACGACGGCCCCGGCAACAGCAGCGGGCACGACGCCTGTGGCCACCACGCCGGCGGCGACGCCTGCCGCCGCGGGCGCCAGCACCCTGGTGCTGAACGTGCGCGAGGATTCCTGGATCGAAGTCAAGCCGCAGCGCGGCAAGGCGCTGATCTCGCGCGTCGTGCGCGCGGGCAGCACCGAAACCATCGAAGTGCCGGGCACGGCGACCCTGGTCGTCGGCAATCCGGGCGCCGTGTCGGCTACGCTGGGCGGCGCCGCCGTCGCGCTGCCGCCGGTGCCGGGCAAGACGATTTCGCGCGTTACTTTGAAATAAGCGTGAAATACGCCTGAAACAAGCACGCGTAACATACGTCCCGGCCCCGCGCCGGGGACGACGGGTGGCCCGATGGTTCGGGCGCCCCGAAACAAGGACAACGAGCAAAGTATGACCTCTATGAACCTGCCAATTCCATCCGGCCCGCTGGCGCGCCGCGCCGCCCGCCGCGTGCTGGTCCAGCACGGCGAGCGCAAGGTCTGGATCGGCGGCGACGCCCCGGTCGTGGTGCAGTCGATGACCAATACCGACACCGCCGACGTGATCGGCACCGCCATCCAGGTCAAGGAGCTGGCCCGCGCCGGCTCCGAAATGGTGCGCATCACCGTCAACAATCCGGAAGCGGCGGCCGCCGTGCCGGCGATCCGCGAACAGCTCGACCGCATGGAAGTCGACGTCCCGCTGGTCGGCGATTTCCACTACAACGGCCACATCCTGCTGCGCGATTTTCCCGAGTGCGCAGCCGCGCTGTCGAAATACCGTATCAATCCGGGCAACGTGGGGCAGGGCGCCAAGCGCGACAGCCAGTTCGCCCAGATGATCGAGATCGCGATCAAGCACGACAAGCCGGTGCGCATCGGCGTCAACTGGGGCAGCCTGGACCAGTCGCTGCTGGCGCGCATCATGGACGAGAACGCCGCACGTGCGAACCCGTACAGCGCCCAGGCGGTGATGTACGAGGCGCTGATCACCTCGGCCATCGAGAACGCGGTGCGCGCCGAGGAAGTCGGGCTGGCGAAAGATAAAATCATCCTGTCGTGCAAGGTCTCGGCGGTGCAGGACCTGATCGCCGTCTACCGCGAACTGGCGCGCCGCTGCGATTATCCGCTGCACCTGGGCCTGACCGAAGCGGGCATGGGCAGCAAGGGCATCGTCGCCTCGACGGCGGCCCTGTCGGTGCTGCTGCAGGAAGGCATCGGCGATACCATCCGCGTGTCGCTGACGCCGGAACCGGGCGGGGATCGGACGAAAGAAGTCGTGGTATCGCAGGAAATCCTGCAGACCATGGGCCTGCGCAAATTCACGCCGATGGTGATTGCCTGCCCGGGTTGCGGCCGTACGACCTCGACCGTGTTCCAGGAACTGGCGGACAACATCCAGACTTTCCTGCGCGATTCGATGCCGGAATGGAAGAAGTCCTACCCGGGCGTCGAAGCGATGAACGTGGCCGTGATGGGTTGTATCGTGAACGGTCCCGGCGAATCGAAGCACGCGAATATCGGCATCAGTTTGCCTGGTACGGGCGAATCGCCGGCGGCGCCGGTGTTTGTCGACGGGCAGAAGGTGGCGACCTTGCGCGGCGAGCGTATCGTGGATGAGTTCCAGAACATCGTACTGGAATACGTGAAAAAGAATTACGGCCGCCCAGAGCTGGCTACGGAAGCCGCACCGAGTTAATCGTAGGGTGGACTCCTGAGTCCACGCGGTCGTGCTCATGCATACCGCACCGCTGATCGAATACCGTACCGCGTGGAGTCAGGACTCCACCCTACGAATAGAAGAAGCTGACAATGTCCAAACCAGAAAAAATCGTCGCCATCAAAGGCATGAACGACATCCTCCCCGCCGATGCACCGCTGTGGGAGCTGTTCGAAAACACCGCCGAAACGATCCTGAAAAGCTACGGCTACCAGAAGATCGTGACCCCGATCGTCGAGGAAACCGGCCTCTTCAAGCGCGCCATCGGCGCCGTGACCGACATCGTCGAAAAGGAAATGTATTCCTTCACCGACTCGATGAACGGCGACGAACTGACCCTGCGTCCGGAAGGCACCGCCAGCGTCGTGCGCGCGGTGCTCGAACATAACCTGGTCTACGACGGTCCGAAGCGCCTCTGGTACAAGGGTCCGATGTTCCGCCACGAGCGTCCGCAGCGCGGCCGCTATCGCCAGTTCTTCCAGTTCGGCGCGGAAGCGGTCGGCTTTGCCGGCCCGGACATCGACGCCGAACTGATCATGCTGTGCCGCCGCCTGTGGGACGACCTGGGCCTGCAGAACGTGCGCCTGGAACTGAACTCGATCGGCAATGCGGAAGAGCGCCTGCGCCACCGCGCCGACCTGATCGCGTATTTTGAATCGCACGCCGAGATCCTCGACGCCGAAGCGAATCGCCGCCTGCACAGCAACCCGCTGCGCATCCTCGACACCAAGAACCCGGCCATGCAGGAGATGGTGAACGGCGCGCCGCAGCTGCTGTCTTACCTGGGCGAGGAGTCGCTGGCGCACTTCAACGGCGTCAAGCGCCTGCTCGACCGTAACAACGTGCAGTACACGGTCAACCCGCGCCTGGTGCGCGGCCTCGACTATTACAACCGCACCGTGTTCGAATGGGTCACCGAAGAGCTGGGCTCGCAAGGTACCATCTGCGCCGGCGGCCGCTACGATCCGCTGATCGAGCAGTTCGGCGGCAAGGCCACGCCGGGCGTCGGCTTTGCGATGGGCATCGAGCGCATCATCGAGCTGATGAAGGGCCTCGGCGAGCCGGCGCAACCGAGCCAGTGCGACGTCTACATGGTGCACCAGGGAGAAGAAGCGCAAGTGCAGGCCTTCATCCTGGCCGAGCGCCTGCGTGATGCCGGCCTCGATGTTGTGCTACATTGCGCAACGCCAACGGGCGCGGGCAGCTTCAAGAGCCAGATGAAGAAGGCCGACGGCAGCGGCGCCTCCTTCGCCGTGATCCTGGGCGAAGACGAAGTGGCCAACAACATGGCGGCCGTCAAGTCGCTGCGCGGTTCGGCCGGCGAGCAGCAGCAGGCCAGCGTCGCCTTTGACGGCGTGGTCGACCACATCGTCGACCAGATCGTCGGCGCGCATGACCACGACCACGAGCACGTGCATTACCATCCGTAAGCAATAGCGTGCCCGACCGATTAACCGCATTTACTTGACTTGACTTACTAGACGAACGACATGGCATACGACCTCGAAGAACAAGAACAGATCGCCAGCTTCAAGGCCTTCTGGTCCAAGTACGGCAACCTGATCACCTGGGTGCTGATCCTGGCACTCGGCGCTTTCGCCGCCTACAACTTCTGGAACAAGCACCAGCGCGACCAGTCGGTGGGTGCATCGGCCCTGTACGACGAACTGACCGACGCGGTCACCGCCAAGGACAACGCCAAGGCCCAGCGTATCGCCGCCGACATCGAGTCGAAGTTCAAGCGCACCAGCTACGCACAGATGGGCGCGCTCGGCGCGGCCAAGGCCGCCTTCGAGGCGAGCGACCTGAAAGCCGCCAAGGCCCAGCTGCAGTGGGCGATCGACAACGGCAACGACGAGTACAAGTCGGTGGCCCAGCTGCGCCTGGCCGGCGTGCTGCTCGACGAGAAGAATTTCGATGGCGCGCTGAAGCTGCTGAACGGCACTTTCCTGCCACAGTTCGCCGCCGAAGTGGCCGACCGCAAGGGCGATGTGCTCGTCGCGCAGAACAAGATCGTCGACGCGCGCGCCGCCTATGTCGCCGCGCTCGCCGCCATGGGTCCGAAGCACCCGGGCAGCCAGCTGGTGCGCATCAAGCTCGAAGCCATCGGCGGTACCGCACCAGCCGCGCCTGCTGCGGCCAAGGCAGCCGCTTAAGTTCATCAATTTGATACGGCCCACGCCCGCCGCAAGGTGAGCGTGGGCTTTGCCTCTCTCTACGACTCGGAACAAGGTAAAAGAAAAATGCGTATTACCCGTAAGCTGGTTGGTGTCGGCGTCCTGGCCCTGATGACGGGCTGCTCGACCTTGAGCTCGCTCAATCCGTTCGCATCGAAATCGAAGGGCAATGAGCCGGCCAAGCTCGTCGAACTGAAGGGCACGATGGCCGTGCGCACCGCCTGGAAGCTCGATATCGGCAAGGCGCGCGGTTACCAGTTCTCGCCTGCGCTGGCGGGCAATACCCTGATCGTCGCCGGCGCCGACGGCAACATCGCGCGTGTCGAAGCGGCGGATGGACGCCAGGTGTGGCGCATCAAGGCCGGCGCGGACCTGACCGCGGGCGTGGGCACCGACGGCAACGTGATCGTCGTCGGCGCGGCCGATGGCCTGCTGATGGCCTTCGACATGGACGGCAAGGCGCTGTGGAAGACCCAGCTGTCGAGCGAAATCCTCTCGGCCCCAAGCGTGGGGCAGGGCGTCGTCGTGGCGCGCAGCATCGACAACCGGATCGTCGGCATCGACGCTACGACCGGCCAGAAGAAATGGACCGTGCAGCGTGTTGCGCCGGCACTGACCCTGCGCAGCGCGCCGGGCATGGTGGTCTACGACAAGGACGTGATCGTCGCCCAGCCGGCCGGCAAGCTCGGTTCCTTCCTGCTCGCCACCGGCGCCCCGCGCTGGGAAGTCGAAGTCGGAACGGCGCGCGGCGCCACGGAACTCGAGCGCGTGACCGATATCGGCGGCGCGCCCATGCTGTTCGAAAACGATGTCTGCGCCGTCGCCTACCAGGGCCGGGTTGCCTGCTACGACGTGGCCAGCGGCTCGCCGCGCTGGACGCGCGACCTGTCCTCGACCGTCGGTGTGGCGGTCGACCAGCGCTTTGTCTTCGCCGCCGACGACAAGGGCGCCCTGAACGCCTTCAACCGCGACGGCGGCGCCAGCGCCTGGAAGAACGACAAGCTCGCCTTCCGCGGCCTGTCGGCGCCGGTCTCGTATGGCCGCGCCGTCGCCGTGGGCGACTACGAAGGCTATGTACACTTTTTGTCGCGCGAGGATGGCAGCTTCCTCGCGCGCGCCGCGACCGACGGCAGCGCAATTTCGGGCACGCCCCTGGTTGCCGGATCGAACCTGATTTTTCAAACACAAAATGGAACTGTGACCGCCATCGCGGTCGAATAGAATAACTACATGAAGCCGGTAATTGCACTCGTTGGTCGCCCGAACGTCGGGAAGTCGACCCTATTCAACCGCCTGACCCGTTCGCGCGACGCGTTGGTGGCCGACCTCCCTGGCCTGACGCGCGACCGCCACTATGGCGAAGGGCGTATCGGCGAGCGGCCGTTCCTGGTGATCGACACGGGCGGTTTCGAGCCGGTCGCCAAGGAAGGCATCATGCACGAGATGGCACTGCAGACGAAGCAGGCCGTCGCTGAAGCCGACGTCGTCATCTTCATCGTCGACGGCCGCCAGGGCCTGACCCCGCACGACAAGACGATCACCGACTTCCTGCGCAAGTCCGGCCGCCAGGTCATGCTTGTGGTCAACAAGTCGGAAGGCATGAAGTACACTTCCGTCACCGCCGACTTCTATGAGCTCGGCATGGGCGACCCGTACGTCATTTCGGCCGCCCACGGCGATGGCGTCACCGACCTCGTCACCGAGGCGCTGGACCAGGCCTTTGCCACCCGTCCCGATGCCGAGGAAGAGCTCGAGCAGCAGGACCGCGGCGTCAAGATCGCCATCGTCGGCCGTCCGAACGTGGGCAAGTCCACGCTGATCAATACGCTCGTCGGCGAGCAGCGCGTGATCGCCTTCGACATGCCGGGCACCACCCGCGATTCGATCGAAGTACCGTTCGAGCGCGACGGCAAGCAGTACACGCTGATCGACACGGCCGGTATCCGCCGCCGCGGCAAGGTGTTCGAAGCGATCGAGAAATTCTCGGTCGTGAAAACCCTGCAATCGGTCACCGAAGCCAACGTCGTCGTGCTGATGCTCGACGCCCAGGAAAATATTTCCGAGCAGGACGCCCACATCGCCGGCTTCATCCTCGAGTCGGGCCGCGCCCTGGTCGTCGCCGTCAACAAGTGGGATGGCCTGACGAGCGACCAGCGCGACGAGATCAAGAACGACATGGACCGCAAGCTGGACTTCCTCGGTTTTGCCGAAACGCGTTTCATCTCGGCGCTGAAGGGCACCGGCATCAAGCAACTGATGGCTTCGGTCGACACGGCCTATGCCGCGGCGACGGCCAACCTGTCGACGCCGCGCCTGACGCGCGCGCTGCAGGAAGCGGTCGAGAAGCAGGAACCGAAGCGCAAGGGCACCTCGCGTCCGAAGATGCGCTATGCCCACCAGGGTGGACAGAACCCGCCGATCATCGTCATCCACGGCAATGCGCTCGACGGCATCACCGAGCCGTACAAGCGTTACCTGGAGAAGCATTTCCGCGAGACCTTCAACCTGATCGGTACGCCCCTGCGCATCGAGTTGCGCAGCGGGAAAAACCCGTTCGCCAGGGACCAGTCTTAATAGGGTGGGCACGCCGTGCCCACGCGGTGATACCTACCGGCTTCGATTTCGTGCCGGATGATCTTGCTGACACGTATCACCGCGTGGGCACGGAGTGCCCACCCTACGCTTTCCACGAGCTTTGCGTGGCCGGTTTAATAATTTCTTAAGTCTATCAGTACGACAGAGACGAAGAAAACAGGTTACAGTAACCGCAGGCCATCGTTCGCAAAGCTGAATCTTGCCCCGTGCACTTGAAAAGGAGGCGCTTGCCTCCATTTTTTAAACTACAACAACATTACGGAGCTGTTATGAGCAACAAAGGGCAACTGTTACAAGACCCATTCCTCAATGCCTTGCGCAAAGAGCACGTCCCGGTCTCGATCTACCTCGTCAACGGGATCAAGCTGCAGGGCCATATCGAGTCGTTCGACCAGTACGTCGTCCTGCTCCGCAATACCGTGACCCAGATGGTGTACAAGCATGCCATTTCGACCGTTGTCCCGGCTCGCGCCGTCAATCTCAACCTCGAAGCCGAAGCTGAGTAAGGCCGATGGCTGACGCCCCCGGCACCAACAACACGCGCGCCGTCCTTGTCGGCGTCGATTTTGGCGCGGTCGATTTCACGGCCAGCCTCGAAGAGCTGGCCTTGCTGGCCAGCTCTGCCGGCGCCGAGCCGATCGATACGATCACGGCCAAGCGCAACGCCCCCGATCCCGCCCACTTCGTCGGCAGCGGCAAGGCTGACGAAATCGGTGTCGCCGCCAAGGCCGCCGGGGCGGAACTCGTCATCTTCAATCACGCATTGTCTCCGGCGCAGCAGCGTAACCTCGAGCGGCGCCTGGAATTGCGGGTCATCGACCGTACCAGCCTGATCCTCGACATCTTCGCCCAGCGTGCCCAGAGCCACGAGGGCAAGCTGCAAGTCGAGCTGGCCCAGCTGCAACACCTGGCCACGCGCCTGATCCGCGGCTGGACCCACCTCGAACGGCAAAAGGGCGGTATCGGCCTGCGCGGTCCTGGTGAAACCCAGCTCGAGACCGACCGCCGGCTGATCGGCGAGCGGGTCAAGGCCTTGCGCACGCGCCTGGCCAAGCTGAGGAAGCAACACGAAACCCAGCGCCGCGCACGCGGTCGCAACAATACTTTCTCGGTGTCGCTGGTCGGCTATACCAACGCCGGCAAATCGACCCTGTTCAATACGCTGACGAAAGCCGGCGTGTACGTCGCGAACCAGCTGTTCGCAACGCTCGACACGACCAGCCGCCGCCTCTACCTGGGCGACGAAACGGGCAGCGTCGTCATCTCCGACACCGTCGGTTTCGTGCGCGAGCTGCCGCACCAGCTGGTGGCCGCTTTCCGCGCCACGCTGGAAGAAACCATCCACGCCGACGTGCTGCTGCACGTGGTCGACGGTTCCTCGCCGACCCGCATGGAACAGATCGAGCAGGTCAACGAGGTCTTGCGCGAAATCGGCGCCGACCATATTCCACAGATCCTCGTGTGGAACAAGATTGATATGGCCGACCTCCAGCCTGGGGTGGAACGTGATGAACATGATAAAATCAGCCGCGTTTTTATCAGCGCCAGGAGCGGCGCCGGCCTCGATCTGTTGCGCGAGGCAATTGTCGAGGCAGCGGCGGTGGGTGCCACGTGGGCAGCCAACTCCGCGCCAGGCTCGAGCCCTACCAAAAACGAAGAGCAGGACGATGCAGCGCTGGAGTTCCTCGATGAGGAACCCGGCGAAAGTAATCCAACCTCCACCCATGTCGGGCCCCAATAAAAGCCTATGCTTGTTTCCTTATTAAAACGGTTCGGCGTTAAACTTTCGCTGAACGATCCACGCTGGGGAAAAAATCCCGGTAGCGACCACAAAGCCCAGGAGGGCCGCCGTCCGGGCGAGGGTCCACCCGACCTCGACCAGATGTGGCGCGACTTCAATGCGCGCCTGAACCGCCTGTTCGGCAGCCGCGGCAACAATGGCGGCGACGCCGGCGGCCCCTACCGCGGCGAAGGCCGTGGCGCGGGCATTACCGCGTCCGTCATCGGCTTCATCGTGCTCCTGATCTGGCTCGCCAGCGGCGCCTTCATCGTGCAGGAAGGGCAGGTCGGCGTGGTCACCACCTTCGGCCGCCTGTCCCACACGACCGGCGCCGGCTTCAACTGGCGCTGGCCGGCGCCGATCCAGGCCCACGAAACCGTCAACGTCTCGCAGGTGCGCACCGCCGAAATCGGCTACCGCGACAACGTGCGCAACAAGCAGGGCGCCGAGTCGCTCATGCTGACCGACGACGAAAACATCATCGACATCCAGTTCGCCGTGCAGTACACGCTGAAGGATCCGGTCGCCTGGGTCTTCAACAACCGCGACCAGGATGCGACCGTGCACCAGGTGGCCGAAACGGCCATCCGCGAAGTCGTCGGCAAGAACAAGATGGACTTCGTGCTGTACGAAGGCCGCGAGAAGGTCGCGCTCGACGTGCACAAGATGATCCAGCAGATCATCGACCGCTACAAGCTCGGCGCCCTGATCACCAACGTGACGATGCAGAACGTGCAGCCGCCGGAGCAGGTGCAGAACGCCTTCGACGACGCGGTCAAGGCCGGCCAGGACCGCGCCCGTGCCCGCAACGAAGGCGAGGCGTATGCCAACCAGGTCATCCCGCAGGCACGCGGCGCCGCTTTCCGCCTGCTGCAGGACGCCGAAGCCTACCGTTCGATGGTGGTCGAGAACGCCACCGGCAACGCCGCCCGCTTCAACCAGGTCGTTACCGAGTACGCGAAAGCGCCGGGCGTCACCCGCGACCGCATGTACATCGATACGATGCAGCAGATCTTCAGCACCACCAGCAAGGTGATGGTCGACGCCAAGTCGGGTTCCAACCTGCTGTACCTGCCGCTCGATAAGTTGATTGCGCAAGTGGCCGCCAACGACGCCGCCACCGGCAGCGCCCGTTCGGGGCCGGTGCAGCAACAGCAAAACCAGCAGGAGCATGCAACGACGCCGTCGCAGGAAGTCCTGCAGACGATCGAACAGGTGCGCCAGCGCGACAGCCGTTCGCGCGATTCCTCACGTGACAGGGAGAGCCGTTAATGAGCCGCCTCGTAACCATTTTCGTGGCGGGCTTCATTGCCCTGATGCTGCTGTCGTCGACCGTGTTCGTCGTCGACCAGCGCCGCTTCGCCATCGTCTTCGCACTCGGTGAAGTGCGTGAGGTGATTTCCGAGCCGGGCCTGCACTTCAAGCTGCCGCCGCCGTTCCAGAACATCATCTATCTCGACAAGCGCATCCTTACCCTGGATACGCCGGACGCCGACCGTTTCATCACGGCCGAGAAGAAGAACATCCTGGTCGACGCTTTCGTGAAATGGCGCATCGTCGAACCGCGCCTGTACTACGTCAGCTTCAGCGGCGACGAGCGTGCCGCCACGAATCGCATGTCGCAGATCATCAAGGCGGCCCTGAACGACGAGATCACCAAGCGCACCGTGCGCGAAGTGATTTCGGGCGAGCGTGGCCGCGTGATGGAAGCGGTGCGCGACAAGGTCGTGGCCGAAGCCAAGCAGATCGGCATCGGCATCGTCGACGTGCGCCTCAAGCGCGTGGACTACATCGAGCAGATCAACAACTCGGTCTACGACCGCATGCGCGCCGAGCGCGTGCGTGTAGCCAACGAGTTGCGTTCGACCGGTTCGGCCGAAAGCGAGAAGATCCGCGCCGACGCCGACCGCCAGCGCACCGTGATCCTGGCCGAAGCCTTCCGCGAAGCCGAGAAGATCAAGGGCGAGGGCGATGCCAAGGCGTCGGCGATCTATGCCGAATCGTTCGGCAAGAACCCGGAGTTCTACAAGTTCTATCGTTCATTGGAAGCCTACCGCGCCAGCTTCAAGGCTCACGGGGATGTGATGGTGATCGATTCGAATTCGGAGTTCTTCAAGTATTTCCGGAGTCCGGGTAGCAGCAAGTAAAACAAAAACGCCGCGACCATCGCGGCGTTTTTTTTGGCGTCATGATTCGACCGATCAAACGCGGTACCACGTGGAGTCAGGACTCCACCCTACGGTCACCGCGATGCGTAGGGTGGACTCCCGAGTCCACGCGGTACACCGTTCGAACCGTCGTACATCATGGTTGGCCACGCTGGTTGTATAGCCCAGTTTCAGTGGCATTCCGCCACCTCCCCACCTCATCGGCAAGCATCCGCCCCCAGCCCCGCCTCATTTTCGGGTAAAATTGCCGATTCGGCGCCCGCTTCGTGCTGCACGAGCGCGCCTTGTTGCTTCATTCCTAACAATTCCCATAGCTGTTGCCCATGCCGAACTGGCTTTTGCCTGAGAATATCGCCGACGTATTGCCGTCGGAAGCGCGCAAGATCGAAGACCTGCGCCGCCAGATGCTCGATACCTTCCGCCTGTACGGCTACGAGCTGGTCATGCCGCCGATGCTCGAATACGTCGAGTCGCTGCTGGCCGGCGCCGGCGAAGATACCGACCTGCGCACTTTCAAAGTGGTCGACCAGCTATCCGGACGCCTGCTCGGCCTGCGCGCCGACATGACGACGCAAGTCGCGCGCATCGACGCCCACCTGCTGAACCGCGAATCGATCACCCGCCTGTGCTACGCCGGCAGCGTGCTGCATACCCGTCCCTCGGGCCTGCACGCCACCCGCGAGCCGCTCCAGATCGGCGCCGAGATCTACGGCCACGCCGGCCTGGAAGCGGACGCCGAGATCCAGGAGCTCGCCCTGGCTTCGGTCGCGCTGGCCGGTTTCACCGAGGTGCGCCTCGACATGGCCCACGTTGGGGTATTGCGCGCGCTGCTGAATGAAGACGCCGCCGCCAAACGCGACGAAGCCCAGCTCACCGCGCTGCTGCGCGCGAAGGACACGCCTGGCCTCGACGAGATCACCCGCAGCTATGCACCGGCCACCCGCGCCGCCCTGATGGCGCTGCCGAACCTGTACGGCGACGTCGAAGTGCTGGCGCGTGCCAAAGAGGTGCTGCCGGCGCTGCCGGGCATCACGCGCGCGCTGGCCGAACTGGCGGCGCTGGCCGCCGGCGCCATCGGGCGTGCCCAAGTGGCGATCGATCTCGCCGACCTGCGCGGCTACCAATACGAAAGCGGCGCCATGTTCGCGCTGTATGTCCCGGGCCTGCCGAACGCGGTGGCACGGGGAGGGCGCTACGACCACGTGGGCGAGGCCTTCGGACGTGCACGCCCCGCTACCGGCTTCTCGCTGGATTTGCGCGAGCTGGCGCGCCTGCTGCCGACGGCCGAGCGCATGCATTCGATCCGCGCCCCGTGGGGCAATGCGCTCGAATTGCGCGAAAAAATCGCTGACCTGCGCAAGGCAGGCGAAGTCGTGATCCAGTCCATGCCGGGTCACGACAATGTTCAGGACGAGTTCGAGTGCGACCGCGTGCTCGTCCTCGAAGACGGAAATTGGATTCTCAAAAACTTAGGTTAAGTGATGTCAAATACAAACGTGGCAAAGAACGTCGTTGTCATCGGCACCCAGTGGGGCGATGAAGGCAAAGGTAAGATCGTCGACTGGTTGACCGATCACGCAGCGGGCGTCGTCCGTTTCCAGGGCGGCCATAACGCCGGCCATACGCTGGTCATCAACGGCCAGAAAACCGCACTGCAGCTGATCCCGTCGGGCATCATGCGCGAAGGCGTGGCCTGCTACATCGGCAACGGCGTCGTCGTCTCGGTGCCGGACGTGATGCGCGAAATCGACAAGCTGGCAGCCGCCGGCGTCGAAGTCGCCTCGCGCCTGAAAATCTCGGAAGCCTGCCCGGTCATCCTGCCTTACCACGTCGCCATCGACCAGGCCCGTGAAGCCAAGCGTGGCGTCAACAAGATCGGCACCACCGGCAAGGGCATCGGCCCGGCCTATGAAGACAAGGTCGCCCGCCGCGCGATCCGCATCGCCGACATGCTCAACGAAGAGCGTTTCGCCGAGAAGCTCAAGGAAAACCTGGAGTACCACAACTTCGTCCTGGTGAATTACCTGGGCGGCGAAGCGATCGACTTCCAGAAAACCTTCGATGACGCGATGGCCCTGGTGCCGCGCCTGCGCCCGATGGTCGGCGACGTCTCGTCCGCACTGTACGCCGCGCACAAAGCCGGCGGCAACCTGCTGTTCGAAGGCGCCCAGGGTTCGCTGCTCGACGTCGACCACGGCACCTATCCGTTCGTCACCTCGTCGAACTGCGTGGCGGGTAATGCCGCTGCAGGCGCCGGCGTGGGCCCTGGCATGCTGCACTACATCATGGGCATCACCAAGGCCTACACGACCCGCGTCGGTTCGGGTCCGTTCCCGTCGGAACTGCCGACCGATGCCGGCGTGGGCGAGCACCTGTCGCGCGTGGGCCACGAGTTCGGCACCGTTACCGGCCGCGCCCGCCGCTGCGGCTGGTTCGACGCCGCGCTGCTGCGCCGCTCGGTCCAGATCAACGGCGTGTCGGGCATGTGCCTGACCAAGCTCGACGTGCTGGACGGCATCGAGTCGCTGAAGCTGTGTACCGGCTACAAGATCAATGGCGTTGACGCCGACATCTTCCCGGTCGGCGCCGAAGAGGCAGCCGCCTGCGTGCCGGTCTACGAAGAAATGCCTGGCTGGACGGAAAGCACCGTCGGCGCCAAGACGATGGAAGAGCTGCCGGCCAACGCCCGCGCCTACATCAAGCGTATCGAAGAACTGGTCGGTATTCCGGTCGACATGGTGTCGACCGGTCCGGACCGCGTCGAGACGATCGTCCTGCGCCACCCGTTTGCAGCCGAATAATAAAAGTAAAAGGAATGCCTGAAATGAATACTGCTGTATCGAGCGACAAAGACCTGTGGGTGTCGTGGGACGAGTACAACCGCCTGGTCGAGCGCCTCGCGCTGCAAGTGTACGAATCGAACTGGAAGTTCGACATGGTGCTGTGCCTGGCGCGCGGCGGCGTGCGTCCAGGTGACGTGATCTCGCGCATCTTCGACGTGCCGCTGGCGATCCTGTCGACCAGCTCCTACCGCGAAGAAGCGGGCACCAAGCAGGGAAACCTGGACATCGCCAAGTACATGACGATGACCAAGGGCCCGCTTGCCGGCCGCATCCTGCTGGTCGATGACCTGGCCGATTCCGGCGTGACCCTGCAGAAGGTGCGCGAGCACCTGACCCAGAACTACGCCGACGTCACCGAAGTCCGGTCGGCCGTCATCTGGGTAAAAGGCACCTCGGCGTTCAAGCCGGACTACCACCTGGAAGACCTGCCGCACAACCCGTGGATCCACCAGCCGTTCGAGGATTACGACGGTTTGCGTCCGCACCAGCTGTCGGCGTGGATGAAGAAGTTCGAGAAGTAATCGCAGCTGCGGCCCCGTGCCGGCAGTGCATCGAGGCCAGGGCGTTCCGCGCTCTGGCCTTTTTTCTTGCCAGCACCCATCGTGCAACGAAAAGCGTGTGAATCAGTTAAGATTATGGCGCGCGATTGTGTCGCGCGCTCACTGTCGGGAAACAAACAACAACAAGAACCATGACCCAAAGCTTCTTCCAGACCTTCATCCTGCTCATCCTCGTCACTGACCCCTTCGGCAACGTCCCCTTGTTCGCCGCCGCCCTGAAGGACACCCCCGTCCAGCGCCGTCCGCGCATCGTCGTGCGCGAATGCGCGATCGCGTTTTTGCTGCTGCTGGTGTTCATGTTCTTCGGCCAGCACTTCCTGTCCGCCTTGCACCTGAGCCCGGTGTCGCTGCGGATCGGCGGCGCCGTGATCCTCCTGATCATCGCGATCCGCATGATCTTCCCGCATCCGGATGGCGTGCTCGGTCGCAGCGAGCATGGCGAACCGTTCATCGTGCCGCTGGCGATTCCCGCGCTGGCAGGACCATCTGCGCTGGCAACCGTGCTGCTGTTCAGCTCGAACAGGTTTTCCGAGACCATGGTCCATGTGGCGGCGCTGGCCGCGGTCGGTGTGGTCTGGCTGGCGGTGTTCCTGAGTGCCGAACGCCTCCAGCAAAAGCTGGGGCCGCAGGTGATGACGGCCTTCGAGCGCCTGATGGGACTGATCCTGACGGCGATGTCGGTCGAGATGCTGCTGGGCGGCATCCGCGAATTCGTGAAGACCCTGTGACATGAACGACCAACGCGACTCCGCCCCGCACCAGCAGGACGCCGCCCCTGACGCGGCCTCGCTGATCTTCCTCAGCGGCGGCGGCGAGATCGGCGCCATGATGCGCGCGCACGACTGGTCGCGCTCGCCGCTGGGACATCCGGCCAGCTGGCCGCAGGCGCTGCGCACGGTGGTCGCGCTGATGCTGAACTCGGCTTTCCCGATGTTCGTGGCCTGGGGCGAAGGCCTCGGCTTCCTGTACAACGATGCCTATGTCGAGATTCTCGGGGAAAAGCACCCGGCCTCGCTCGGCGCGCCGTTCTACGAGATCTGGAAAGAAATCTGGCACGACATCAATCCCTTCATCGAGCGCGCGCTGCAGGGTCAGGCCACCTACATGGAAAAGCTGCCGCTGCTGATGCACCGCCACGGCTACGACGAGCAGACGTATTTCACGTTCTCGTATTCCCCGGTGCATGATGCCAGCGGCACGCCGGCCGGCGTGTACTGCGCCTGCGTCGAGGTGACCGGGCAAGTGCTGGCCGAGCGCTACCGCGACGAAGAGAACAAGCGCCTGGTGACCCTGTTCGAACAGGCGCCGGGCATCATCGCGGTGCTGCGTGGTCCCGAGCATGTGTTCGAGATCACCAACAAAAGCTACATGCAGATGATGGGCCGCACCGACCTGATCGGAAAGACGGTGCGCGAAGCCTTGCCCTACATCGAAGGGCAGGGCTTCTTCGAACTGCTCGACCGGGTCTACCAGAGCGGTACGCCTTTTGTCGGCCACTCGGTGCCGTTGGACGTGGCGCGCGAGCCCGATGCGCCGCTCGAGCGCCGCTATCTCGACTTCATCTACCAGCCGATCCGGGACGCGGCCGGCGACGTGGTCGGGATTTTTGTCGAAGGCAGCGACATGACGGTACGCAAGCAGGTCGAGGACGACCTGCGCGCCGCCAACCGCCAGAAAGACCAGTTCCTGGCGATGCTGGCGCACGAGCTGCGCAATCCGCTGGCGCCGATCACCACCGCGGCCCAGTTGCTGAAGATGGGCACCCTCGACAGCAAGGCGGTGCGCAACGCCAGCGAGATCATCGCGCGCCAGGCCGAGCACATGACCGACCTGGTGAACGATCTGCTCGACGTTTCGCGCGTCACGCGCGGCCTGGTCACGCTGGAGAAGGAAGAACTGGACGTGAACGCGGTGGTCGCGGGCGCGCTGGAGCAGGTGCGTCCGCTGATCGAATCGAAACGCCATTCGCTGACGATGCAGCTCTCGGGCGAACCGGTGCACGTGCTGGGCGACCGCACGCGTCTGGTGCAGGTGCTGTCGAATATCCTGAATAACGCCGCCAAGTACACGCCGACCGGCGGCCAGATCGTGCTGCGCGTGACGGCGCCGGACGACCAGGTGGTCGTCACGGTCAGCGACAACGGCGTCGGCATCGAGCCGGACGTGCTGCCGTATATTTTCGAACTGTTCACCCAGGCCGAGCGCACGCCGGACCGCTCGCAAGGGGGCCTGGGCATCGGCCTCGCGCTGGTGAAAAGCTTGGTCGCCCTGCACGGCGGCAGCGTCGATGCGCGCAGCGAGGCGCCGGGGCGCGGCAGCGAATTCGAGATCCGCCTGCCGCGCCTCGATGCGGCCGCACCATTGCCGGTGACGGTGGGCGGCGATACCGCGGCGGCGCGGGCGCAGCCGCTGCGCGTGATGGTCGTCGACGACAACCAGGACGCGGCGCAAATGCTGGCGACGTTGCTGGAGGTGCAGGGCCATGCGGTGTCGGTGGAATACGATGGCCGCGGCGCGCTGCTGCGCGCCCGCATCGAGCGGCCGCAGGTCATGCTGCTCGATATCGGCCTGCCCGATACCGACGGCTACGCGCTGGCGCGCCAGCTGCGTGCGATCCCCGAACTGCATGGCGCAACCCTGGTGGCCCTGACGGGTTACGGCCAGAGCGAGGACCGCCGGCTGGCCGAGGAAGCCGGTTTCGACCACCACCTGGTGAAGCCGGCGGACCTGGCGCAAGTGAGCAGCATCCTGGCGTCGGTGCAGCGCAGGGTTTCATGACCGGCAAGTGAGCCGATCGCGCTTGTGCGAAGCGCGCTGTTCGGCAATACTGCCGCACAGCTATTGCAAGCGCGCTGGTCTTACTCCACACAAAGGTAAAACAATGAATAAACTGATTCCGGCCCTCGGGCTCGTCCTGTTCCTCAGCGCCGCCATCGCCGGCGCCGCCCCGGCCGCACCCGCAGCCGCCACCATCCAGGCGCAGGGACTGCAAAAGATCGACACCGTCGTCGGCAAAGGCAAGGAAGCCGTCAGCGGCAAGACCGTCGTGGTCCACTACACCGGCTGGCTGTACGCACCGAAGGCCCCGAAAAGCCGCGGCCAGCAGTTCGACAGCTCGGTCGGCGGCGAGCCGTTCACCTTCCCGCTGGGCATGGGTTCGGTCATCAAGGGCTGGGACCAGGGCGTGGCCGGCATGAAGGTCGGCGGCAAGCGCACCCTGGTCATTCCGTCGGAACTCGGCTACGGCGCCCGCGGCGCCGGCCCGATCCCGCCGGGCGCGACCCTGCTGTTCGATGTCGAGCTGCTCGACGTGAAGTAAAACCGTGCATTTATATCGCGACAACGAACGGCCTACGGGCCGTTTTTTCGTTCCCGCGTCCATCGTTGCCGGCCCGATCCGTGCGCAGCCGGCGCGCAGCCTCGTTGTATGCTGAGATCACTATCGTAAGGGCATGCAGACGAATGAGAACCTGGAGAATTGCAATCGAAAAAGCCGCACTCGATCGTGAGTGCAAGGGCGCGCGCGAGAGCGGCGGGCACTGGCATAGCGAAGGCGTGCCGGCGCTGTACGCGGCCATGACGATCGAGTTGGCGGTGCTGGAGAAATTTGTTCACACGGAAGAGGTCGACGAGGAGCCGCTGGTGCTGGTGGCGATCGATTTGCCGGATGATCCCGCGCTGGGACTGGACGTGGCGCCCGAGGATTTGCCGGAGGGGTGGGATTCGCTGGACGACGGCGGCAGCGCCACCGCGTTCGGGACAGCGTTTTTGAAGAAGCGCGAGTACCTGTACATGCGCGTGCCGTCGGTGATCGTGGGGGAGGGCGTGAACCTCGTGATCAATCCGGCGCACCATGCGTATGAAGAGGTGAAGCTGAGCGTGGCGCGGACCTTCAGTTTTGATCCGCGGATGTTCAAGCGGTGACGTTGGAATAGTTTCGCAGGTTTGCGGAGGGCGCGAGCGCGTGGGCATGCCCACCCTACGGTGCACCACCGCCAACATTGCATCGTTGGCCCTTGCGTAACGTAGGGCGGGCATGCCCGCGCGTTCAACGCGTGCCGGCGGCGGCGCTTCCCTCTGATCCATAAAAAAAACGGCGCCACCGGCGCCGTTCGTTTTACTTGCCCAACATCGACACCACATTGTCCGCCCCCGGCGCCCCGAAGGCCTGCTGCTTGAGCACATGCAACTGGTCGCGCACCTGCGCCGCCTTCTCGAACTCGAGATTCTTGGCGTGGTCGACCATGAGCTTCTCGAGGCGCTTGATTTCCTTCGAAATCTGCTTCTCGCTCATCGACTCGACCTTCGCGACCGCAGCCGCTTCCTCCAGGTTCTGCGCGCCTTCCAGCATGGCCTTCTGTGCCGCATTGCTGTAGACCCCGTCGATCAATTCCTTGATCTTCTTCTGCACGCCCACCGGCGTGATGCCGTTCGCCTCGTTGAAGGCGATCTGCTTGGCGCGGCGGCGCTCGGTTTCGTCGATGGCGCGGCGCATCGAGTCGGTGATGCGGTCGGCGTACAAAATCGCCACGCCGTTCAGGTTACGCGCCGCGCGGCCGATGGTCTGGATCAGCGAACGCTCGGAACGCAGGAAACCCTCCTTGTCGGCGTCCAGCACCGCGACCAGGGACACCTCCGGCAAGTCCAGGCCCTCGCGCAGCAGGTTAATGCCGATCAGGACGTCGAAGGTGCCGAGGCGCAGGTCGCGCAGGATTTCCACGCGCTCGACCGTCTCGATATCGCTGTGCAGGTAGCGCACCTTGATCCCGTGATCTGACAAATACTCCGTCAACTGCTCGGCCATGCGTTTGGTGAGCGTGGTGATCAGGACGCGCTCGTTCTTCTTGATGCGGTCGTTAATCTCGCTCATCACGTCGTCAACCTGCGACAGGGCGGGGCGCACGATGATGACCGGATCGACCAGGCCGGTCGGGCGCACCACCTGCTCGACCACGTTGTCCGCATGCGAGTTCTCGTACTCGGCAGGCGTGGCCGAGACGAAAATCGTCTGCCGCATCTTGCCCTCGAACTCTTCGAATTTCAGCGGCCGGTTATCCAGCGCCGACGGCAAACGGAAGCCGTAATCGACCAGGTTCGTCTTGCGCGAACGGTCGCCGTTGTACATGGCCGAGAGCTGCCCGACCAGCACGTGCGACTCGTCCATGAACATCAGCGCGTCCTTCGGCAGGTAGTCGACCAGGGTCGGCGGCGGCTCGCCCGGCATCGCCCCGGACAGGTGGCGCGAATAGTTCTCGATGCCCTTCGTAAAACCGATCTCGGCCATCATTTCGAGGTCGAAACGGGTGCGCTGTTCCAGGCGCTGCTCTTCGATCAGCTTGTTTTGCTGGCGGAATTCTTCCAAGCGGTCCTTCAGCTCGGCCTTGATCGATTCCACCGCGCGCAGCACGGTACTGCGCGGCGTGACGTAGTGCGAACCCGGATACACCGTGAAACGCGGGATCTTCTGGCGCACGCGGCCCGTCAGCGGGTCGAACAGCTGCAGCGATTCGATCTCGTCGTCGAACATCTCGACGCGGATCGCCAGCTCGGCGTGCTCGGCCGGGAAGATGTCGATCGTATCGCCGCGCACGCGGAAGGTGCCGCGTCCAAAATCCATTTCGTTGCGCGAATACTGCATCTGGATCAGGCGCGCGATGATGTCGCGCTGGGCCACTTTGTCCTTGTGGCGCAGCGTCAGGATCATCTTGTGGTATTCGTTCGGGTTACCGATACCGTAGATCGCCGAGACGGTGGCGACGATGACGACGTCGCGCCGTTCCATCAGCGACTTGGTGCACGACAGGCGCATCTGCTCGATGTGCTCGTTGATCGACGAGTCCTTTTCGATGAACAGGTCGCGCTGCGGCACATAGGCTTCCGGCTGGTAGTAATCGTAGTACGACACGAAATACTCGACCGCGTTTTGCGGGAAGAATTCGCGGAACTCCGAATACAGCTGGGCGGCCAGGGTTTTATTTGGCGCGAACACGATCGCCGGACGGCCGGCCTGGGCAATCACGTTGGCCATCGTATAGGTTTTGCCGGAACCGGTGACGCCGAGCAGCGTCTGGTACATCAGGCCGTCTTCGATGCCTTCGACCAGGCCCGCGATTGCGGTCGGCTGGTCGCCGGCGGGCGCGAAAGGCTGGTGCAGTTTAAAAGGCGAGCCCGGGAAGGTGATGACCGTCGGTTCCGGGGAATTTGCGATGGCGCTTATGGACGATATATCAGCCATACTTTCAGACCTTTGCTAGAATGGGAATCCGTTTGCGGCACTGCAGCAGAGTTGATCACTGCGGCGCCGCTGTCTATACAACTGCTGCGATCCACCGACAAAATCAGTTTATCACGATGACTTCTACAGCCTCCGCCAGCCTCTTCGGCGCCATCGACATGGCCCCACGCGACCCAATCCTGGGCATTACCGAAGCATTCAACGCCGATACGAACCCGGCCAAGATCAACCTGGGGGTTGGCGTCTACTACGACGATGGCGGCAAGGTGCCGTTGCTGCAGTGCGTGCAGAAGGCCGAGGCGAAGTTGATCGAGCAACTGTCGCCACGCACCTATCTGCCCATCGAAGGCCTGGCTGCGTACGACAAAGCTGTGCAAGAGCTTGTATTTGGGGCCGACAGCGCCGTAATTCAAGAGAAACGTGCAGTCACCGTGCAAGCCCTCGGCGGCACCGGCGCCCTCAAGATTGGCGCGGATTTCCTTAAACGCTTTTCTCCTGACTCGCAAGTCTTCATCAGCGACCCGAGCTGGGAAAACCACCGCGCCCTGTTCGAATCGGCCGGCTTCGTCGTCAATAGCTACACCTATTACGATCCGGTCACGCATGGCGTGAACTTCGACGGCATGCTCGACGCGCTGCGCAAGATGGACGCCGGTTCGATCGTCCTGCTGCACGCCTGCTGCCACAACCCGACCGGCGCCGACCTGACCCAGGAACAATGGGGCCAGGTAATCGAAGCGGTGCAGGCCGGCGGCCTGATTCCCTTCCTCGACATGGCCTACCAGGGCTTTGGCGCGGGCATCGCGGAAGATGGCGCCGTGGTGGGCCGTTTCGTCGACGCCGGCGGTCCGCTGCTCGTGTCGAACTCGTTCTCGAAATCGTTCTCGCTGTACGGCGAGCGCGTGGGCGCCTTGTCGGTGGTCGCTTCAAACGCGGAAGAAGCGGCGCGCCTGCTGTCGCAACTGAAGCGCGTCGTGCGCACCAACTACTCGAGCCCGCCAACCCACTCGGGCAAGGTCGTGGCGATGGTCCTGTCGACGCCGGAACTGCGCCAGCTGTGGGAAGACGAGCTGGCCGGCATGCGCGTGCGCATCAAGCAGATGCGCGAGACGCTGGTGCAGAAGCTCGCCGAGAAAGCCCCGGGCCGCGACTTCGCCTTCGTGCGCGAGCAGGTCGGCATGTTCTCGTATTCGGGGCTGACCAAAGAGCAGGTCGGCAAGATGCGCGATGAATCGATCTACGCGGTGGACACCGGCCGCATCTGCGTCGCAGCGCTGAATTCGAAGAACATCGATCTCGTCGTTGACGCCATCGCCAAAGTCCTCTAAAATCTTGGCTCTTCGCTGCTGAACTTTGTTTGGCAGCAAAGAGCAAGGCAATTCCCTGATAGCTCAGTTGGTAGAGCGACGGACTGTTAATCCGCAGGTCCCTGGTTCGAGTCCAGGTCGGGGAGCCAGAATTTGGAAGAGAGCGTCGAGTGATCGGCGCTCTTTTTTTTTGCAGGTTAAATCGGTCTGGCTTGGCGCTGGAATTTCCGCAAACACTGCTCGACGTTCCGCGTGGGCATGCCCACCCTACATCCGCAGGTCCCTGGTTCGAGTCCAGGTCGGGGGCCAGAACACCAGCATGACCGAAAAGCCCGCTCAACATGAAGCGGGCTTTTTCGTTTCCAGGGCCTTCTCCCATGTTTCTCCTGTCCAGCCCGGATTCCCGCCGTATCGCCCGCCACGCGGCCGCAGCCGACGCCGCCCGCTGGCTGCATCCGGTCCAGCAGGCACTGCTCCACCGGCGCGGCTGGCTGCGCATGCTGGCGCCGCGCGCGGTCGGCGGCCTCGAGTTGCCGCTGCCGGACGTGGTGCGCCTGGAAGAAGCGGTCGCACGCCTTGACGGCAGCATGGGCTGGACCCTCACCCTGTGCGCCGGCGCCGGCTGGTTCGCCGGCTTCCTGGAACCCGGGCTGGCGCGGGACATCCTGGCGACCCCGCGTGTCTGCCTGGCCGGCAGCGGCGCCCCGACCGGCATCGCCGAGCGCGAAGGCGAGGGCTGGCGCATCGATGGCCGGTGGGACTATGCCAGCGGTGCGCCGATGGCGACCCACTTCACCTTCAATGCGGTGCTGCATGCGGGCGGCCGGCCACTACTCGACGAGGCTGGGCAGCCGCGCGTATCGGCCTTCGTGGTGCCGGCCGCGCTGGTGGAGGTCATACCAAACTGGCGCACCATCGGCCTGCGCGCCACCGCCTCGCACGCCTACGCGGTCCGGAGCCGCTGGGTGCATGCGCGCCACGGCTTCGCGATCGACCCAGGCAGCGCGCGCGAACAGGGACCGCTGTGCCGCTTTCCCTTCATGGCCTTCGCCTTCGTCACCCTGGCCGCCAACCTGGCCGGCATGGGCGCCCATTTCGTCGAGCTGGCGCAGGCCTCGTTGGCGCAGCGCCGCCACCGCTTCGGCAATGGCGAAGCGCTGCTCGCGGTGCCGGCCGTGCGCGCCGTGCTGGACGCCGCGCGCACCGGACTGGAAGAGGCGCGGGCGCAACTGTACGGGCTGCTCGACGCCACCTGGGAGCAGGTGGCAAACGGCGGCCAGGTCGGCGCCGATGAGGCGGACCGGCTGCAAGCCTTGTCGATGGCCTGGGTGAACGCGGCGCGCCATGCGGTCGATGCCTTGTATCCCTATTGCGGCCTGTACGCGGCGCGCGAGGACAGCGAGATCAACCGGGTCTGGCGCGACTTCCACACGGCATCGCAGCATGCGCTGCTGACGCCGTAACGAAAGGCATGCAACGTGGGCGCCGGGCGCCAGTTGCTCCGTATTGTGCCGGCCACGCGCGCTTCATGACCCGGCTGGCCGCCCACGCTGCGCCGCAGCCGAAAACCGTTCTCCCATGAATGTCAGGAATGCCTGTACGCGCGGGCCAAGGTGCTTGCGGCTCTGGTAGACCAGGTACAGCGGCTCCGCGGGCGGCTGGAAGGACTGCATCACCGGCACCAGCCGCCCGCTACGCAAATCCTCGCCCACGTGAAACTCGGCCAGCCTGACCAGCCCCAGTCCCTGGCGCGCCAGTTGCAGCAGCATATCCCCCTGGTTGGCGCCGACATTTCCCCTGGCCGCGACGGTCCGCGCTTCGCCCTTGTCCATGAGAGGCCAAGCATTCCAATGGGTGCGGTGGCTGAAGTTGATGCAGTTGTGGCGCTCGAGGTCGTCCGGGGTCCGCGGCGTGCCGTGGCGTGCAAGATAGGCGGGCGCGGCGCAGACGATCCAGGGGCTGTCGAGCAGGCGCCGCGCCACCAGCGAGGAATCGGGGAGGGGGCCGCCCTGGATCGACACGTCGATGCGCTGCGCGACAAAATCGACCGGCTCGTTGGTGAGATGGAACTCCACGCGCAGCCGTGGATGCGCCGCGAGAAAGTCGCCAATGACGGGCGCGAGCTGGTATTTGGCGAAGGTCACCATCGAATGCACCCGTAGTGTGCCGCTGATCTCGCCCGAGCAGGTCTTGACCGCGTTCTCGGCGCTGCGCAAGGCGGCGAAGATATCCTGGCCTTCGTCGTACAACACCTGGCCGGCCTCGGTCGGCGTCAGCTTGCGCGCGCCACGGTGGAACAGGCGTACGTTCAGGCCGTCCTCCAGCCGCGCGACCAGCTTGCTGACCGCCGAGGGCGTCAGGTCGAGCCGGCGTCCCGCCGCGGAAAAATTGCCGTCCTCGACCGCCGCCATGAACACCTCGAGTTCGCCTAGCTGTATCGACATCTGCGCCCCACCTGTGAAATTTCGTCATAGCCCATTGACGATTATCGCATTGTCCACTTGGGGTGCACAGCGCAAGATGGGTTTTTCCGGTATTCCCGGCACCGCCCGCGCCACGGCGCAAACGAACAAGGAGATCCCATCGTGTCCAAGTCGACCGAACGTACCCACCCGAGCAGCCTGAAGGGCTTTTCCCAGCCGATTCCCCGTTTCGCCATCGCCGACCTGGTAGTGCCGGACGCCGTGCCGGAAGACGAGCGCGAATGGGTGCCGCAGGCGCCCAACGTCTGGTTCCGCCCGCTGATCCTGAATGTCACGCAAGGCTATTTCGTGAACGTGCTGCGCGTGCGCAAGAGTGGCGTGCTGTCGCGCCACCGGCACGATGGCCCGGTCCACGCCCATGTACTCAAGGGCCGCTGGTATTACCTCGAGCATGACTGGACCGCGACCGAGGGTTCCTATGCCCACGAAATCCCGGGCGAGATCCACACGCTGTACGTGCCCGAGGACGTCAGCGAGATGATGACGCTGTTCCACGTCACCGGCGCTTATACCTATCTCGACGAGGAGGGCAAGCCGGTTGGTTACGAGGACGTGTTCACCAAGCTGGAAGCGGCGGTGAAGCATTACGAAGCCGTGGGATTGGGCAGCGACTACGTACGCCGCTTCATCCGCTAGCACCCCCGGCCTGCGACGCTTGCCCGATAACAGGAGACGGCCCGCCAGAGCAGCGGGTTTCACATCAGATGAAAACAAGGAGCAGCAACATGAACACCGACACCCCAGGCATGGCGATTCCGCTTGCACCCGGCGCCGCTGCGCCCGATGAGCAGGCCAGGATTTACCGCAGGGTCAACCTGCGGCTGATTCCTTTCCTGTTCATCTGCTATGTCGCGGCCTATCTCGACCGCATCAACATCGGTTTCGCGCAACTCCAGATGAAGGCCGACCTGGGTTTCAGCGATGCCGTCTACGGCCTTGGCGCCGGCATATTCTTCTTCGGCTATGCGTTGTTCGAGGTGCCGAGCAACCTGCTGCTGGTACGGATCGGTGCGCGCAAGACGCTGCTGCGCATCATGGTCCTGTGGGGCATGACCTCCGCCTGCATGATGTTCGTGCGCACACCGACACAACTGTATATCGCACGCTTCCTGCTGGGCCTGTTCGAAGCGGGTTTCTTTCCGGGCATCATCCTGTACTTCACCTACTGGTATCCCTCGCAAATGCGCGCCAGGATCATTGCCTTGTTCATGTCGGGCATGGCGGTGGCCGTCATCGTCGGCGGGCCCTTGTCGGGCTGGATCATGAACGACATGGCCGGCGTCAATGGCTGGACCGGCTGGCAGTGGATGTTCCTGATCGAAGGTGTCCCCGCCATCTTCCTGGGCCTGATGGCCTGGCTGGTGCTGGATGACCGCCCGGGCCAGGCAAGCTGGCTGTCCGCCAGCGAGAAGCAGGTGATCGAGCAGGCCCTGCTGCAGGACCAGCGCGACCTGGGCCCGGCGCACCACGGCTCGCTGCTGCAGGCGCTGCGCGATCCGAAGATCTATATCCTCGCGTTCAGCTACTTCACCTTCATCGCGGGCACCTATGTCATCACGTTCTGGCTGCCGACGATCATCAAGAGCTTCGGCATCGCCGACCCGCTGCGCATCGGGCTGTTGACGGCGATCCCATACATCATCGGTGCGATCGGCATGGTAGTCCTGAGCCGGCACTCGGACCGTACCCGCGAACGCCGCTGGCATGCTGCAGGCGCCGCCTTCCTCGGTGGGGCAGGGCTGGTGGTGGCGACCCTGCTGTCCGGCCACCTGGCGCTGGCCCTGGTGGCGCTGTCGTTCGCGACGATCGGCATCCTTGCCACCATGCCGCTGTTCTGGGCCATGCCGACGGCCTACCTGTCGGGACCGGCGGCGGCCGGCGGCATTGCGTTGATCAATTCGCTCGGCCTGATCGGCGGCTTCGTGAGTCCCTTCGTCATTGGCTGGTTCAAGACCGCGACGGGCAGCGTCAACTACGGGTTATACTTCGTGACGGCCTTGATGGTGCTGGGCGGGACCGCCTTGCTGGTGGGCGTGCCGGCCCGGGCATTGCGCGAGAAGCGCGCAGGATGACACGCGAGGAATGCCAGCCTGTACGAAGAAGTTCCGTGCAGCCCTTGCGCAATGCTGCTGAGCAGTTATAATGCCAAGCTCAATTCCCTGATAGCTCAGTTGGTAGAGCGACGGACTGTTAATCCGCAGGTCCCTGGTTCGAGTCCAGGTCGGGGAGCCAGAATACGAAAGGCCGCATCGCGAGATGCGGCCTTTTTCGTTTCCGGTAGCGCAGCCGGTCCGCCGCTTTCACGGAGGGCAGGCGGGACAAGCGCCCGCCGTGCCGTCCAGGGGACTTGTCAGCCTGCGCCGCGCACCGGCTTCACCTTCGCCGCAGCCGCCAGCGCCCGCTCCCGCGCGGTGTCGACATCGCCGGCCGTCGCCAGCGCCACGCCCATGCGACGCCGCGCGAACGATTCCGGCTTGCCGAACAGGCGAATGTCGGTGTCCGGCACCTGCAAGGCCTCGGCCACGCCTTCGAAGGCGATCCCTTTCGCGTCCAGCTGTCCGTAGATCACGGCCGAGGCCCCCGGCGCGCGCAGCGCCGTGTTCACGGGCAGGCCGAGTACGGCTTTGGCGTGCAGTTCGAACTCGCTCTGCACTTGCGTCGCCATCGTCACCATGCCGGTATCGTGCGGGCGCGGGCTCACTTCCGAGAACCAGACCATATCGCCCTTGACGAACAACTCGACGCCGAACACGCCCAGGCCGCCGAGGTTGCCCGTGACTTTCTCCGCGACCTCGCGCGAACGCTCCAGCGCCAGCGCGTTCATCGGATGCGGCTGCCACGACTCGACGTAATCGCCTTGCACCTGCTTGTGGCCGATCGGTTCGCAAAAGCGCGTCTCAACCTCGCCGTTGGCGCCGCGCGAGCGCACCGTCAGCAGCGTGATCTCGTAGTCGAAGTCGATAAAACCTTCGGCGATCACGCGGCCGGCGTCGACCCGTCCGCCGGCGGCGGCATAGTCCCAGGCCGCCTTGATGTCGGCTGCGCTGTCGAGTTTCGACTGGCCTTTGCCGGAGGACGACATCACCGGTTTCACGACGCAGGGAAAGCCGACGAAGGCGCAGGCCGCTTCGAGTTCTTGCAGGCTGCTGGCGAAGCGGTAGGGCGAGGTGGCCAGGCCCAGTTCTTCGGCGGCGAGGCGGCGGATGCCTTCGCGGTTCATCGTCAGCTGGGTCGCGCGCGCGGTCGGAATGCAGGTAATCTTGCCCGCCGCTTCCAGTTCGGCCAGGGTGTCGGTGGCGATCGCCTCGATTTCGGGAATCACGAGGTCGGGCTTTTCCTGTTCGATCAGCGCGCGCAGGGCCGCGCCGTCCGTCATGTCGATCACGTGGGCGCGGTGCGCCACCTGGTGGCCGGGCGCGTCCGGGTAGCGGTCGACGGCGATGACTTCGACGCCGAGGCGCTGCAGGGAGATGATGACCTCCTTGCCGAGTTCGCCGGAGCCGAGCAGCATCACGCGCGTGGCGGAAGGGGAGAGGGGAGTGCCGAGAATGCGGGGAGTGGACATGGTTCAGTAGGGGTGGTGGCGCCGTGGGGCAGGGTGCTGCGATATTAGCAAAGGCGGCGTTGACGCGTGCAAGATTGAAAAGTTTATCCGGGACTCGCCAAACGGCGATCCGCCCGCTATAATGTTGCCTCAATTCCCTGATAGCTCAGTTGGTAGAGCGACGGACTGTTAATCCGCAGGTCCCTGGTTCGAGTCCAGGTCGGGGAGCCAGAATTTGAAAAAGAGCGTCGAGTGATCGGCGCTCTTTTTTTTGCAGGTTAAATCGGTCTGGCTTGACACTGGAATTTCCGCAAGCATTGCTCGACGTTCCGCGTGGGCATGCCCACCCTACGTCAGGTAGAGCGACGGACTGTTAATCCGCAGGTCCCTGGTTCGAGTCCAGGTCGGGGAGCCAGAATTTGAGAAAGAGCGTCGAGTGATCGGCGCTCTTTTTTTTGCAGGTTAAATCGGTCTGGCTTGACACTGGAATTTCCGCAAGCATTGCTCGACGTTCCGCGTGGGCATGCCCACCCTACGTCAGGTAGAGCGACGGACTGTTAATCCGCAGGTCCCTGGTGCGAGTCCAGGTCGGGGAGCCAGAATACGAAAGGCCGCATCGCGAGATGCGGCCTTTTTTGTTTTTGTACGCGCCGGATGCATCGTCTATACGTAGGGTGGACTCTTGAGTCCACGCGGTCGTGCAGATGCATGCTGGCGAAGCTGACGCAAGCCCACGGAACGTGAGCATTCCGGCTGGGGACTTCAGTAACATCGCTGCAGGTCAAGCGTCTGACCGCGCGGACACAAGTGTCCACCCTACGATCGCCGTTATGCAGGCACTAGGGGGCTTGCGGGCTTTACCGCCAAGCCTTCCCGCGCGAGCGGCGATAACTTGTCAAACCACGGCGCGGCGCCCTCCAGCTGATGCGCCAGCTGCAGCAGCTTGTCCTCGGCGCCAAACCGTCCGACGAACTGTACGCCCAGCGGCAGGCCATCGGCCGTCCAGTGCAGCGGCACCGACATCGCCGGCGTGCCCGTCAGGTTCGCCAGCTGGGTGAAGGGCACGTAGCGCAGGCTGTCGCGTGCGATTTTGTTGACGGTGCCTTCCAGCAGCCCCAGGCGCGCCAGGATGCCGAGGATGCCGGTACGCTGCAGCAGGTCGAGCACGAACTGTTCGCCGCGCGGCGGGTCGCCTTCGCCGTGGCGAATCGGCGGATGTGCCAGCGTCGGCGTGAGCAGCATGTCGTAGCGACCATGAAAACGCGCCAGCGCACGCGAAAAATCGTTCCATTTCGCCAGCTGCGTGGTGAGACGTCCGGCCGACACGCTGCCGCCCAGCGTCGCCAGCAGGCGTCCTGTCAGTTCCACGTCGCCGGGGCGCGCACCGAGCGCGCGGCCGCGGGCGATCATCGCCGGCACCTGGCCGAAATACACGTGCAGGAAACTCTCGGCCAGCGCGGCGCCGTCGAGTTCGGGCGCGGCTTCCTCGACCTCGTGGCCGAGCCCGCGCAGCAGCTCGGCCGCACGCCGCACGGCGAGCACGGCTTCCGGATGGACCTCGGTGCCGATCGGGGAAACGGTGGAAAAGCCGATGCGCAGCTTGCCGGGCGCGCGCGCCATCAGTTCGCGGTAGGGCCCGCCCGGCGCGGCGATATCGAACGGGTCGCCCGGCTCGCGGCCGGCCAGGAGGTCGAGCGCGAGCGCCGAATCGCGCACGCTGCGCGACAGTACCCCTTCGCTCGACGCCCCGAACCAGACTTCGCCGATCGCCGGACCGGACGACACCCGTCCGCGCGAGACCCGCAGGGCGAACAGGCCGCAGCAGGCGGCCGGGATGCGCAGCGAGCCGCCGCCGTCGTTGCCCGCTGCCATCGGCACGATGCCGGCCGCCACCGCGGCCGCCGCACCCCCGCTCGAGCCGCCCGGCGTGTGGCCGAGGTTCCAGGGATTGCTGGCGCGTCCGTACAGCACCGGGTCGGTCACGGCCTTCAGCGCGAACTCGGGCAGGTTCGTCTTGCCGAAGATGACGAGGCCGGCGTCCAGGTAGCGCCGCACGACGGCCGCGTGCTCGGCCGGCACATAGCCCTGCATCGATCGGCTGCCGAAGCTGGTCGGGACGCCCGCGTAGTCCTGCACCCCATCCTTGATGAGGAAGGGCACGCCGGCCAGCGGCCCGGCGGGCGGCCGCGCCAGTTGTGCGCGCGCCTGCGTTTCGAGCAGGCGGCAGACGGCATTGATGCGTCCGTGGACCTCGGCATTGCGTGCCATGGCCAGCGCGAGCAGTTCGTGGGGCGTGGTATCGCCGCGTTTGACGAGGGCGGCGAGGGCGGTGGCGTCTTGTTGCAGGTAGTGCGCGAAATCCATGGGCATCCCTTCAAGGTGATGCTCGCATGAAATAACTTAAACGCAACGTTGTCAAGTTAAAATCAAATCCGTCACTTCCGGCTCTTTTTGCTGTTCGACGTATAGGTCCGCGTATAAAAGTCCGGCGGCTTCTTCGCCACCCAGTCGATGAAGGTGCGGATCTCGGCGTGGCTGCGCAGGGCGTCCCAGGTGTGATAGGTGCGCAGCAGTTCGCGCTCGGACAAGGCCGAGTGGATCTTGCGATGGCAGATCTTGTGGATCGGGAACTGTTCCTTGCCCTTGAAAGTCTTCGGCACCAGATGGTGGCGGTCGATGTTGACCGTGCCCAGTTCGCGGCCGCACAAGGGACACAGTAGTGCGTGCATGCTTCCCGTCCGGCAAAAAAAACGCTGTTGACAGAAGATGGTGGCGAATCCTGCGGGGGCAAGCACGATAGGTGAAATTGATGAAATTGCAGTTCACATTGGTGTAGAATCAATGCTTCACAAAATGCAACCTGGCCCCCTGCGCAGTCGGCAAAACGGGTCTTACTACCGATGATCGAAGACGATTCCAGTTCCTGTTCGATCCTGCTGATCGATGACGAGCCTTTTGCACAGCAGATCATCGAACACGGGCTGAAAACCTGCGTCAGGCATGTACTGCGCTACGAATCGAGCCCGGCGCGCGCCGTCGAGCTGGCGCGCGAGCTGAAGGTGACCGTGGTGCTGGTCGACCTGCGCATGCCCGACCTCGACGGCTTCGAGTTCACGCGCCGCCTGCGCGCCAGCCCCGATACCGCCAACTTTCCCGTCATCATGCTGTCGTCCGAGGACGATCCCGAAGTCAAGGCGCAAGCCTTTGCCGCCGGCGTCAACGACTACCTGGTGAAGTGGCCCGATCCGCGCGAACTGGTGGCGCGGGTGCAATACCACAGCGCCGCCTGCGTCGCCGCCCGCGAGCGCGATGCCGCGTTTGCTTCGCTGCGCGTGAGCCAGCAGCAGCTGGCCGCGAGCGAATCGGCGCTGCACCAGGCACAGAAGATGGAAGCGATCGGCCAGCTGACCGGTGGCGTGGCCCACGATTTCAATAACGTGCTGCAGATTATCGGCGGCAACCTGCAACTGCTGAAACTCGTCGGCAACCTGAACGAGGCGGCGCGGACCCGCGTCGAGATGGCGCTGGCCGGCGTCGAGCGCGGCGCCAAGCTCTCTTCGCACCTGCTCGCCTTTGCGCGGCGCCAGCCGCTGCAGGCGGTCGTGCTCAACCCGGGCCACCTGCTGCGCGACATGGACGACATGATGCGCCGCGTGCTGGGACCGAATGCGCGCATCGTCACCGACATCGATCCTTCGCTGTGGAGCACGGTCGCCGATCCCGACCAGCTCAACAACGTCCTGCTGAATCTCGCCATCAATGCGCGCGACGCGATGGGCGGCAACGGCACCTTGCTGATCCGTGCCGGCAATGCCGGCGGCGCCTTCGCCTCCCGGGACGCGGCCTTGCCGCCTGGCGTGCCGGCTGGCGAATACGTGTGCATCGAAGTGGCCGATACCGGCAGGGGCATGCCGCCCGAAATCCTGCAGCGCGTCTTCGAACCCTTCTTCACGACCAAGCCGGTCGGGCAGGGTACGGGCCTGGGCCTGTCGATGGCCTATGGTTTCGTGAAGCAGTCGGGTGGCGAGATCGTGCTCGACAGCGAAGTGGGACGCGGCACCAGCGTGCGCATCTTCCTGCCGCGCAGCGAAACCGAAGCGGTCGAGGCCGAAGCCCATGCCGAGGCGCCGCTTTACGGCGGCCTGGAAACGATCCTGGTGGTGGAAGACGAAGAAGACGTGCGCAGCGCGACTTGCGCGATCCTGTCCGCACTCGGCTACGACGTGCTGGAAGCCTGCGATGCGGCCGGCGCCGTGTCGCTCATCGAAAGCGGACGCCACGTCGACCTGGTGTTTACCGACGTGGTCATGCCGGGACCGGTGAGCAGCCTGCAGTTGGACGAAGCGGTGCGCGCGCACCTGCCGGAGGCGCAGGTCCTTTACACCTCGGGCTATGCGGAAGGGGTACTGGCGCACGAGGGCAAGGTCAGCGCCTCGGTGCATTTGCTGCAGAAGCCGTATCATCCGGACGCACTGAGCGCGCGCATCCGTCATTTGCTGCGCAGCGGACGCCATCGCGGCGCCCGGCCAGCCGCCAGCAAGGCGGGCGCGGCCGCGGCCTGAGCCGCGATCGCGCCGCGCAGCTTACTGCGGCGGCACGTAGCGGTGCGAACCCGGCGGCGGTTCGTTGAGCACCGCCCAGAAGATCCCCAGGTCCGCGATCGCACGCACGAATTCCTTGAAATCGACCGGCTTGACGACATAGGCGTTCACGCCCAGCTCGTAGCTGCGGATCAGGTCCTGTTCTTCCTTCGACGAGGTCAGCATCACGACCGGCATGCTTTTCAGGTTTGCTGTCTGGCGGATCGTCGCCAGCACTTCCAGGCCGTCCACTTTCGGCAGCTTCAGGTCGAGCAGGGTGACGGCCGGATTGCCTTCCGGACGCCCGGCAAACTCGCCGCGGCGCAGCAGGTAGTCGAGCGCCTCGGCGCCGTCGCGCACGACGACGACTTCGTTGGCGAGCTGGCTGCGCGCCAGCGCCACCAGGGTCAGCTCGAGGTCGTGCGGATTGTCTTCGACCAGCAGGATGGGTTTTAACATGGATGCCATTAGCGATTAGAGTGCGAGTTTGCGCGGGATGCTGAATGAGAAAGTGGCGCCCTGGCCCAGCCTTGAATCGGCCCAGGCGCGTCCGCCATGGCGTTCGACGATGCGGCGCACGTTGGCAAGACCAATGCCCGTGCCCTGGAAGTCTTCCATCCGGTGCAGGCGCTGGAACACGCCGAACAGTTTATGGACGTAATCCATGTTGAAGCCGGCGCCGTTGTCGGCGATGTGGAAGAGCGTTTCCTGCGCGTTTTGTTCGGACCAGATCCGGATCGTGGCCGGGTCGCGGCCGGCGCTGAATTTGACCGCGTTCGACAGCAGGTTCAGGACCGCCAGGTGCAGGAAGGTCGGGTCGGCCGTGATGCGTGGCAGCGGCTCGAGCAGCCATTCGACGCGGCGGCTGCCGATGTCGAGCGCCAGCTTGTCGATGCAGGAAGCGACCAGTTTCGACATGTCGACCTCGACCGGGCGCAGCGCGGCGCGGCCCATCTGCGAGAAACTCAGCAGGTCGTCGACCAGCTTGCCGGCCAGGCGCGCCGACTCCTTGATGTTGGTGAGGAAGCGCTGGCGCATGGTCGTGTCTTCGCTGCCGGCGGACTCGAGCAGCAGGTCGGAAAAGCCGACGATGTGGCGCAGCGGCGCGCGCAGGTCGTGCGAGACCGAGTACGAAAACGCTTCCAGTTCCTTGTTGGCACGGCCCAGTTCCTCGGCCAGTTCGGCCATCTGCTCGGCGCGCTCGAGCGCGATGCCGAGCAGGGCGCTGCGAAACTCGCCCGCCAGTTCGATCTCGGCGATGTGCCAGGGCAGGCTGACGCCGTGGATCTCTTCGCGCCAGGTTGCGAAACTGGTGCGCGGGTGCAGCTGGGACGGCGCGCCGGCGCCGTCCTTTTCGTGCGGATTGCCCGCCCATTCGATCGTATGCACGGCTTCCGGACGGAACCAGAGCAGGTAGTGCTTGTGCACGCGCGAGATCGGCATGGTGAGCAGGCCGCTGGCATTGCGCGCGAGCGCCGCCCCGGCCGGGTACACGGCCGCCAGTTCGTCGGTGTGATAAATGTCGCTGCCATGGCCCTGCAGTTCGAGCCAGTCGACCAGGCCCTCGATGGCGGGAACGTCCGGCGTATCGCCATAGGTGAACACCCGTTCGCCGGCCACGATGGCGACGCCGCCGGCGCGCGCGAAGCGCAGCAATTCCGGGAAGACGCCGCTCATGTTGTCGATGACGTCGGCGCCCTTGGTGAGGTTGCCGAGCATGGTCACCATCATGCGCCGTACTTCGAGGCGGAACTGCAGTTCGCTGGCGTCTTCGCGCGATTCGATGCACAGCGACAGCACTTGCCCCAGCTGCTCGCAGGCCGTGCGCCGCTCGAAAGGCAGCGGGCAGGGCGTTTCGTTATGGCAGGAAATCAGGCCCCACAGCTTGCCCTTGACCATCAGCGAGACCGACATCGAGGCCAGTGTGCCCATGTTGCGCATGTATTGCAGGTGCACCGGCGAGACGCTGCGCAAGGCGGCAAACGAAAGGTCGTTGCGCTGCCCGGTCACCGGGTTTTCGCCGGGCACCAAAGGCGCCGGGACGTAGTTCGCGTCCTGGATCAGGCGGATGCGCGACAGCGCATACAGTTCGCGCGCCTGGGACGGGATGTCCGACCCGGGAAAACGTTGGCCCATGTAGGAGTGGTAGGCGTCTTCCTTCGACTCGGCCATCACATGGCCGTGGCCGTCGCGGTCGAACTGGTAGACCATGACGCGCCCGAAGCCGCTCACCATGCGCACGTGGTAGGCAGCC
Organism: Telluria sp. AIW5; assembly: GCF_056680575.1. Classification (NCBI taxonomy): domain Bacteria; kingdom Pseudomonadati; phylum Pseudomonadota; class Betaproteobacteria; order Burkholderiales; family Oxalobacteraceae; genus Telluria; species Telluria sp. AIW5. The sequence continues at coordinate 2,542,774 of NZ_CM155289.1, forward strand.
AGTGCGGCCAGCGACTCGACCGATTGCGTCTCGTTCACTTGCAGCAGGAAGTCGCCCAGCAGCGGATACAGGTGGCGGAAGTCGAGCGGCGCAGCGCGCAGGGCGGCTTCGAACTCGAGCAACAGCAGGCCGTCCCAGGCATGGCCGAGCACGTCGAAATGGCGCTCGCCGATGGCCGCGGTGCACAGGTAGAGCGGGCGGTTGCCGAGCTTGCCCCCTCGCAGTTCAGGCAGCAGGCGTTCGGCGACGGGGCCGATTACATCCAGCAGCGCCTTGCCGCAAGCGGCCTGCGCCTCGACACCGATCCAGGAAGCGAGGTTGGCGCTGGCCTGCAGCACTTCGCCTTCTTTTGACAGCGTCAGCAGGAAGCCGTGGGGCTGGATGCTGCCGGGCGTGCGGATCGGTTCCCGGTCACAGCCGGACAGATCGAGCGATGCGGAGGGGGCTTGGGTCATTGAGGCGCGAGCGTGGGCATGGCTGGGTTGCAAAAGCGGTATTCTAGCGTGAAACCCAAGGGCGGTCGCGCTGCAATCCCGGCCCTGTCGGACGCGTGTGACGCGGGAACGAACAGTGATGTTTTCGAGCCGATCGGGGCTTGACCTTTTCCGTAAAGACATGGGCTTTTTGGCAACCGACGCGTGGCAAAGTCGCGCGGTTTGGGTTTATGATGCAGCGTTACCCGCCACCTACGCTTCGTCCCATGAATAATCGACCCGCCGCCGGGAAACCGCTGACCGACGAGCAACGCGTCCAGTACCTCATTTCCGGTATCAGCGACTACGCGATCTACATGCTCGATCCGGAAGGTCACGTCAGCAGCTGGAACGCCGGCGCCCAGCGCTTCAAGGGCTACCTGGCGCCGGAAATCCTGGGCCAGCACTTCTCGCGCTTTTATACGCCCGAGGACCGCGCCACGAACCTGCCGGAACGCGCGCTGGCCACGGCGCTCGCCGAAGGCAAGTACGAAGCCGAGGGCTGGCGCATGCGCCAGGATGGCACGCGCTTCTGGGCCAGCGTCGTGATCGACCCGATCTACGACGAGCAGGGCACGCTGCTGGGCTACGCCAAGATCACGCGCGACGTCACCGCGAAGCGCCAGGCCGAACAGGCGCTGCGCGCCAGCGAGGAACGCTTCCGCCTGCTGGTGCAGGGCGTGACCGACTATGCGATCTACATGCTCTCGCCGCAGGGTGAGGTCACCAACTGGAACGTCGGCGCCGAGCGCATCAAGGGCTACATGGCCGACGAAATCGTCGGCCAGCATTTCTCCCGCTTCTACACCGACGAAGACCGCGAAGGCGGCAGGCCGCAACGGGCGCTCGCCACGGCTGCGCACGAAGGCCGCTACGAGGCCGAAGGCTGGCGCGTGCGCAAGGACGGCACCCGCTTCTGGGCCCACGTGGTCATCGACGCTATCCGCGACGACATGGGCGAGCTGATCGGCTTTGCCAAGATCACGCGCGACCTGACCGAGAAAAAGAAGGCCGACGCTGCGCTGGCCGAAGCGAACCTGGCCCTGTTCCAGGCGCAAAAGATGGAGTCGATCGGCCAGCTGACGGGCGGCATCGCGCATGACTTCAACAATTTGCTGTCGGTGCTGGCCAGCGGCCTCGAGGTGCTCGCCCTGAAACGCGGCGGCGGTTCCGACAACAAGACCTTCGACAGCATGCGGCGCGCGGTCGACCGCGGCGCCACGCTGACCCAGCAACTGCTGGCCTTTGCGCGCCAGCAGCCGCTGCAGCCGGAAATGCGCAGCGTGAACCGCCTGATTTCCGGTTTCGAATCGGTCCTGCGGCGCGCGGTGAACGCATCGATCGACTTCGAGGTCCGGCTCGAGCCGCAGGTGCGCACCACCGTCATCGACAGCGCGCGCTTCGAATCGGCGATCCTGAACCTGGTCGTCAACGCCCGCGACGCCATGCCGGACGGCGGCCACCTGCAAATCGAAACGGCCAACGTCGACCTCGCCGAGTGCGAAGTGCGCGGCCTGGCGCCGGGACCCTACGTGCGGGTGACGGTGGCCGACACCGGCACCGGCATGTCGCCCGAGACCGCTTCACGCGCCTTCGAACCCTTCTACACGACCAAGGAAGTGGGGAAGGGAACGGGCCTCGGCCTGTCCCAGGTGTACGGCTTCATCAAGCAATCGGGCGGCGAGATCGTGATCGGCAGCGCGCCCGGCGAAGGCACGACCATCACCATTTTCCTGCCGGCCGCGACCGGCCAGGACGGCGGCGCCCGCCAGGATACGAGCGAACTGGTACTCATCGTCGAGGACGAACCGGACCTGATGGACGTGGCCTCCGCGCTCTTCATCAGCATGGGCTACGAAGTCGTCACGGCTTCCAACAGCCTGGAAGCGACGAACATGCTGGCCACGCGCGAGGTCGACATCCTGTTCACCGACGTCATCATGCCCGGCATGAACGGCGTCGAGCTGGCGACCTATGCGCATGAGCACTATCCGCATGTGAAGACCATCCTCGCCTCCGGCTATCCGCTGCCGGCGCTGAAGCTCGAGGACGCCAACCTGGAAGATTTTGTCTTTGTCGGCAAGCCCTACCGCCTGTCCGACCTGGCGCGCGCCTTGCGTTCGACGTCCTGACCTGCCCGACGCGATGGCCCTGCATATCGAGACGCCGCTGCTGTGCTCGAACGCTTTCGGCGCCAGGCCGGGCCGACGCGTCTGGCTGAAGATGGAGGCGCTGCAGCCGGGCGGCTCGTTCAAGCTGCGCGGCATCGGCCACGCCTGCGAAGTCCATGCGGCACGCGGGGCGCGGCGCATTGTCGCGTCCTCGGGCGGGAACGCCGGCCTGGCCGCCGCGCATGCCGGACGCAGGCTCGGCCTGCCGGTAATGGTGGTGGTGCCGGAAACGACGAGCGAGCGCGCCCGCGCCCTGCTGGCGCGCGAAGGCGCCGAGGTCTGCGTGCACGGCCTGTCCTTCCAGGAAGCGAACGCGCACGCGCAATCGCTGCTCGGCCCGCAGGACGCCTTCATCCACCCCTTCGACGATCCGCTGCTGTGGGAAGGCCATGCCGGGATGATCGACGAAGTGGCGCGCGCGGGCGTGCGGCCGGATGCGGTAGTGCTGGCGGTCGGCGGCGGCGGGTTGCTCAGCGGTGTGGTGGCCGGGCTGCGCCGCCAGGGCTGGAACGATGTGCCCGTGTTCGCGGTCGAAACCGCGGGCGCGGATTCGTATGCCCAGTCGCTGGCAGCGGGCGAACGGATCGAACTGACGGCGATTGCCAGCATCGCCACCTCGCTCGGCGCGCGCAAGGTGTCCGAACATGCGTTCAACCTGGCGCGCGCGCATCCGATCACCCCGGTCGTGGTGAGCGACGCCGAGGCGGTCGCCGCCTGCCTGCGCTTCATGGACGAGCATCGCGTGGTCGTCGAACCGGCCTGCGGCGCCGCGCTGGCGCTGGCCTGGCGCGCGGATAGTCCGCTGGCGGCGTGCGACGAGGTGCTGGTCATCGTTTGCGGCGGGGCGACGGCGACTGTGGCGCAGTTGCAGGCCTGGGACCTTGCGCTGCGGGCCTGAGCAGGACTGCGCCGGCGCAGTTCACAGCGCAAACAGGATATCGCTGATCCGCTCGTAGACCGGCGCCGCCGGCGGCCCCGGCTGCCCCCAGCCCAGGATGTCGAAGTGGTCGTAGCCGCGGTAGGTTCCCAGGAAATTCCAGGTCCCCGGCACCGGGACGCCGTCGAAATCGCGCACCGGGTGCCCGCTCGGCGCGCGCGTGCTGACTGTATTGACCACGCCGTCGTTGGCGAACCAGCAGCTGTCGATGCGCACCCGGCCCGGGGCATCCTGGGTGTAGCCGCCCATCCCGTGCTGGAGCATCGAGGGCACGATCCATTCCCCGGCATAGGTTTTATAGTAGGCGAACATGTCGGTGCGCGGGTACTGGTAATAGCGGTTCTGCAGCGGCGCGATTGCGCGGTCGGTGTCGTTGCAGCAGGGCGCGCCCGCTTCGGTCGCTTGCGTGCCGATCGAAAAGTAATAGACCTGCGGCGAGGTGCGCGCCCAGGCATTGAAGCTGCGGGCGCCGTCGGGAGCGAGCTCCCAGTTCGCGAGGTCGGCCAGCAGCCAGTCACGCAGCGGCGAGCGCAGTTCGGGCAGGAGGTCGAGCACGGCGTCGCGCAGGGTGGTGCCGTTGTGCGGCGTCGAGATCGTGGTGACGCTGCGGATCCAGCCGTTCTTGCCGCCCCGGTACAGTTCGCCATTGCCCGCCTGTGGGTCGCCATGTTCCAGCAGTTCGACGAGCGCCCGGATCGTCGTGCCGCCCTGGCTGTGGCCGATCATGTGCAGCGGGTGGTCCGCGTCCCAGTGCGGGTAAAAGGCGGGCGGATACCCCATCGGGTTGTGGCGCGGTTCGGCCGCCCAGCATGTGGCGGCCTTGTCCGCGCCCCCGGTCGCCAGGTGCTGCGCGCCGTAATCGACGCAGCCGCCCTTGATTTGCGCATACAGTTCGGCCGCGCGCTCGCGGTTGCTGGCGATCGCGCCGACGGTGGCGGTAAACACCGTGTGCGGTCCCTTGTAAGTGCGCAGGTGGGCGGCGATATCGCCATGGCCGCCCCAGTACAGGAAGCCGCTGTTGGGAAACTGGTCGGGACCGAAGCCGAGGAAGCCGTGCACCAGCACCACCGGATCGTTGTTCGCGGCGCCGGCGTTCCCGGCCAGCTGCGCCAGCACCAGGGCAAGAAAGGCAAACAGGATCCGGGACAAACGCGGCATGGCGCACTCCGAGGGGGCGATTACCTCATTGTCGGAGCGTGGGGGAAGGTAGGGCTTGCGCCAGGTCCAGCGTGCGCGAGAACGGGCCCGGCGGCGCAACAGAAGCGTGCGCCGCCGGCTTGACGAAACAAATTATGACGCCGCGAATTATTTTGCCGCGGGAACAGTACTACCCACCGCGCCCGGCGCGTTGGCATCGGCCGGCGCCGCGATCGACGCGGTCATGCTGGCTTTCTCGGCGGCGTCGACGCGGTTGCCGTTCCAGACGATGTAGTCGTCGATCGAATACAGCTTGCACGGTTCGCTGCTTTTCGCCGAGCAGGTGGCCAGCGCGCGCGCATCCGGCGCTTCGCCTTCCTCGGCCCAGGTCCAGGCGCCGCTCGGCGAGACGGCAAAGGCGCGCGGGGTCATCTTGGTGAGATAGTCGGCGTAGGCGAGGCGTCCGTTTTCCGAGAGGAAGGGCACGGCCTCGATATCGTCCACTTTGGCGAACTCGGTGCGCGGCGGGGTCGGGCGCGGCGGCACGTTATACAGCACCTCGGTCGGCATGCCGACGCCCTTCAGGAAGCGCACCGTGTCGTCCAGCCAGATCTTTTCGCCGTCGCGACTGGCGAGCATGCCGTGGGCATCGCGCTTGAACGAAGGGAATTCGACCAGGCGCGCCTTGCCGCCAGCCTGGGCATAGGCTGCGTGCAGGCGGTTCGCCAGGTCGGGGCCGAACAGGGAGTCGTTTTCGCCATACATCCACAGGCTCGGCACCTTGCTGTTGGCGCCGTACTGGGCAAAGGCGGAGACCAGCGCCGAGCGCCAGGCGCAGCGGTCGCTGTCGTCGCGCAGGCCGCCGGCAAAATTGAGCAGGCCGCGCACGCCGGGCACATCCTGGGTGCCGAGCGCCATCGTCGCCAGGCCGCCGTAGGACTGGCCGGCCACGACCATGTGGCTGCTGTCGATCCACGACTGGGTGCGCGCAAACTCGAGCGTCGAGCGGATGTCCTCGGCCTGCAGGTAGCCGTTGGCCTTCATGTCGCAGCCGCGGTCGCGGTAGCGTCCGGTCGAACTGGCGAAGCCCTGGCGCATCGGCACCATCACCGCATAACCGCGCTTCACGAAGGCGGCGGCCATGTGATAGAAGCGGTCGCGCGGCTGGGCGCTCGGGCGGCCCGGGTCCTTGCCGTGGTTAATCACGAGCAAGGGGAAGGGGCCGGGACCGTTCGGGCGGAACACGGTCGTTTCCAGCATCGCGTGGTTATCGTAGCCGGCCGGCACCTGCATGATGCGCTCGTTCATCCGGTAATCGAGTTCGAGTTCCTGCTCGATCGCGATGCCCGGCAGCATTGCCAGGCCGGCGAGCAGGGCGGCGGTGATCTTGCGAACAGAGGGACGAACTCTAATCATGGGAGACTCTGGAATCCAGCCGGTGCGACAGCATTGCTTGAAGGAATAAATTGATTCTAGGCACCTAGACCGATCACGGCAATATCCGTTTCGGCAATTCCAGCGTTAAATTTTTGTGTGTGGCAAAGATGCTTATGTACATCAATAAAGAACACCGGAGACGCGGCGGTCCAGCGCAGAAAAAGGCTGGGCAAACGGGAAACATTGCCAATTCCGCAGTGGTGTTTGGGGCTGGCCTTGCCAGGGAAACCGGCCAGGGCGCGGGGCGCGGCCGCAAGTGCGCGACGGGCTGGCCGTCATAAGGAGCTGCGATGCGATTCCGGAACCGCCTGCTGCTGCTCGTCCTCGCGATCCTCGTGCCCGCCTTCATCGGTGCGGCAGTGGCGGTGGCGTATGTCTACGTCGAGCAACAGGAGAGCCAGGAGCGCGTGATGGCCGAAACCGGCCATGCGTTCGCGTTGCTCATCGACAACGAAATGCGTCATCAGGAAGGTATCCTGCGCACGCTGGCCGCCTCGCCGGCGCTGGCCGACGGCGACATGGCCGAGTTTTATGCGCACGCCCGGCGCGCCGCCGAGGGCGTCGGCGCGGTGGCGATCCTCTACGATTCGGCGGGCAAGACCGTGCTGAATACGCGCCGTCCGCTCGGCGTGGCGGTGCCCGGGCGCGATCCGTCGAACCTGCCGGAGCTGGTGCGGCGCTTCGGTGCGGCGGGCACCCTGGTATCGGATATCTTTTATGCGCCGCCGGTACGCCGTTACGACTTCATGATGCAGGTGCCGGTGCGCATCGATCACCAGGTGCGCTACTACCTGCTGCTGGGGCTGGATGTCGGCATCGTCCAGCAATTGCTGACCCGCCAGCATTTTCCCGCCACCTGGCTTGCGACCGTGATCGACCGCAACGGGCGCATCGCCGCGCGTTCGCGCGATCCCGCCCGGTACGTTGGCACGCTGTTGCACGAAGAGACCCGGCGGCGCCTGGACGCCGGCAGCAACGCCCGGATGCTCGATGGCCAGACGCTCGAGGGCATCCCGGTGCGCAGCCTGGTCAGTACCGTGCCGAACACCGGCTGGAAGGTCCTGATCAATATCCCGACCGCCGAAATTCGCCGCGTGCCGCTCAGGGCCGCGGCGCTGCTGGCCGCCATCATGTCGGTGCTGCTGGTGCTGGCCCTGGCCGCCGGACGCTGGTTCGCGAACCGGGCCACGGCGCCGATCGAATATTTGGGACGCTGCGCCGACCGCCTCGGCAACGGCGACGACGTTCCCTACCACCCGCACGGGCTCGAAGAAATCGATAATGTCGCGCGCCGCATGACCGAGGCCGGCAAGCAGATCGGGCGCGCCCAGCGCGAGCTCGAGCAACGCGTGAGCGAGGCGATCCGCGCCACCGAACAGGCGCAGGGCGCACTGCTCAAGGGCCAGCGGCTGGAGTCGCTCGGGCGCCTGACGGCGGGCATCGCGCACGAATTCAACAACCTGCTGCAAACGCTCACCACGGCGCTGCAGCTGGCTGCGATGCAGGCGAAGGAGCCGAAGCTGCAGGCCCTGATCGACACCTGCAAGCGCACCGTCGGGCGCGCGACCAAGCTCACCGGCCAGCTCGGTTCCTTCGGCCGGGTGCAGGAAGGGCGGCTGGTGACGGTCGATCCCGCCTTGCAGCTGGAAAGCGCGCTGCAGCTGATCCGCGGCGCCGTCGGCGAAACGGTTGCCATCGACACGGATTTCACGGCCGGCCTGTGGCCCGTCACGGTGGAACCGCTGCAATTCGACCTGGCGCTGCTGAACCTGGCGATCAATGCGCGCGATGCCATGGAGGGGGAGGGCGTGCTCCGGATCAGCGCGCGCAACGCGGCCCTCGCCGCGCCGCCGCAGGGCTTGCCGCCGGGCGACTACCTGCACCTGACGGTGGCGGACGCCGGCATCGGCATGACGTCCGAGGTACTCGCGCACGCGCTCGACCCCTTTTATACGACCAAGGCGCCGGGCCAGGGTACCGGACTCGGGCTGCCGCAAGCCTATGCGTTCGCCACCCAGGCCGATGGACTGCTGACGCTCGACAGCGCGCCCGGGCGCGGCACGCGGGTGCACATCTGGTTGCCGCGCGCCGATGCGGCCCCGGTACCCACCGTGCAGGAAGCGCCGGCGGCGCCGGTGCTGGTTGCGCAGGGCAGCGGCAGCGTGCTCTTCGTGGAAGACGACCCGCTGGTGCGCGAGGCGGTCGCCGGCGGCTTGCGCCAGGCCGGCTTCACGGTACGCGTGGCCGAAAGCGGCGACGCCGCGCTGGCGCTGCTCGATGGCGGGCTGCAGGTGGACGTCGTGTTTTCGGACGTCGTCATGCCGGGGAGCCTGAGCGGGATCGACCTGGCGCGCGCCCTGCGCCGGCGCTGGCCGGAGTTGCCGGTGGTGCTGGCGACCGGCTATACCGAGCGCCGGGTGGCGCTGCCCGGCGTGCCGATCCTGGCCAAACCCTACGACATCGCGCAGGCGGTGAACCTGCTGGGCGCCCTGGTGGCGCAGGAGTAGCGTTGCGCTACAATCTGCTCCTTTTGCGCCCTGTCCGATGACGCTCGATCCTGCTATCCGCCGCGCCTGCTGTACCACCTGCCTGCGTGCCCAGTCCGCCTGCATCTGCGCCTGGGTGCGGCCGGTCCACGTGCAGGCTTCCCTGTTGATCCTGCAGCATCCGCTCGAAGTGGGCAATGCCAAGAACAGCGCGCGCCTGTTGCACCTGTGCGTGGCGGGAAGTGTGCTGGCGGTCGGCGAACGTTTCGATGACGCGGCCCTGGACGCCTTGCTGCATGCGGATGGGCGCAGGCCGGTGTTGCTGTATCCCGAGACGCCGGGCGTCCTTGCTGTGCCGGCCGGGAACCTGCCGCCGCCGGATGCGCTGCGTCTCGTCGTGCTCGACGCCACCTGGCGCAAAAGCCGCAAGATGCTGCACCTGAACCCGGCACTGCATGTCCTGCCGCGCCTGGCGCTGCAGGACATGCCGGCCTCGGCCTACCGCATCCGCAAGGCGCATGCGCCGGACCAGTTGTCGACCCTGGAAGCGGCCGCTTATGCACTCGGACAGCTTGGGAGCGGCATGGCCGCCGTCGCGCCGCTATTCGATACCTTCGAGGGTTTCGTGCAACAGCAGGCGGCCTGCGTGCCGGCAGGTGTTGCGCGCACGCGGCAGGCCTGAGTCCGGGCGCAGGCCTGATGCCGGTCACTTAAGCCGAAAACTGGCCTTCTGTGCCCCACCGCCATTACGTCCCGTCGGCTGTCGCGTAATGTAGGGTGGGCATGCCCACGCGTTACGTTCGTCTCTTGCATACGTGACGCGGACCGTTCGATCACACGATATCCGGTGACCAGGAACGCTTGGTACATGGCGGTCGGACACAGTACAAGCTATTTTCCACAGCCGTAGGTCGGAGCATGTGTACGTAACGCGTGGGCATGCCCGGTGAACCCGTCATTGAGGCCACTGGCCTCAATGACCCCGTACGTTATGCGCATGCCAACGAAAAAACGAGTGAAAGTGGCAACGGCTTCGCTTAAGTGACTGGCATTGGGTGCAGGCCGGCGTCACCATGGCCGGGCGATGGCGAATCAGAGGGCCTGGCGTGCTTCCCGGATCATCCCGCGGAGATGACGAAGTTGCCGGGCTCCGGATGCGGCTCTGCCATGGCGCCGTCCGGCGTCATCCTGGCACGCAGGTCGACCAGGGCGCCTGGCGTCGCGGCGGCATCCTGCAGCAATTCGCTGCGCACCGCGACATCCAGTTGCGCGCCCGCATGGCGGCCCAGCAGGTCTGCCTTCTCTTGCACGGGCATGGCCTCATTCACCTGCAAGGTGAGCAGGTCGTAACCGGCACGCGCAGGGTGCGGCGCCCGCTTCAGGATCTTGCCGCGTAAACGGGTAAGGTTGTCGATGGCTTGCATGGTTGGTGTGTACTCAAAAAGCGCTGGCGAGCAAGTCGGCCAGTGCGAGGCTGATCGCCAGGCCGGTCTCGGATTCGTAGTAGCTGTAGGCCGGCATCGGGTTGACTTCGAAGCAAATATACTCCCCGTCGGGCCGCAGCCGCAAGTCGATTCCCGCCAGCGGCAGGTCCAGCGACTGCGCGAGGTCCGCGCAGCGCCGGGCGACGTCGGCGGGCAGCTGGCGCGCCTGCAGGCGTGTGTGTTCGCTACCGCGGGCATAGCGGTAGTCGGTCGCACTCGATTCGATCTCGGCTGCGAAGCAGCGCGTGCCCACCACGTGTACCCGCAGGTCGATCCCGGGCACCCAGGCCTGGAACTGCACCGGCAGGTCGCGGATCAGGTCAAGCCGGCCGGCGCTGGCCTCATCGAGTTCGCGCACGATGGAACGCACGCCGCTGATCGACTTGAAGATGACCCGTCCGTGTGCGCGCCAGAACGCGCGTGCTTCGTCGGCGCTGCTGGTGACCAGCGTTTCGGGCACCGCAAAGCCGGCGGCGCCGATCCACTGCGCCTGCATCGGCTTCGAATTGTTCGAGTTCATGGCGCGCGGCCGGTTGACCACCAGGGCAGGGGTGACGTCGAGCCAGCCGACGAAGGTGTCGAAGCGCAGGTTCGCGCGCTGCGCGGCGCCGGGGTCCCGCCACTGCCGTCCGGGCGACAGGGGGCGCGCATAAACGCTGCCGACCGCATCGAGCGGGAGCGCCTGCCCGGCCGCCGTCAGGCGACCGGCAAGTCCCGCAGCGCCGCCGTCGATGTCCACGCCGTCGCAATCGAGTGCGCGCACATCGACGAGGCGGTAATCCCGGCCGCGCTCCTGCAGGGCGTCGAGCGCGAGCGCGATCGGTGGGTCGTCCTCGCGCCCGAAGATGACGATCATGCCGGCGCCTTCCCGGCATCTGGCGCAGCCGGACCTGGAGCGGCCTCGACGCGCTGCAGCAGCCAACGCGCCACCGCCTGCGCCTCGCGCGGCGACGACAGCACCGGATGCGTGTCGACGCGGCACAGGAGCGGTGCGGCCGGCGTGCCGCCAAACCCCAGCGACAACAGGGCGAAGCCAAGTTCCCCGGCCATCGCATGACAGGCGCGCTCGAATGGCGCGGGCCACGCGGCGCCGACGCTCGCACACAACTCCAACGGTGTGCGCAGCACTGAAAATGCTTCCGCCGGCGCCGGTCCGGCGCCCGCCAGGACGAGCCCGCAACGGCTGGCGGCAGCGGCCCAATGCAGGTGGTGCAGCACCGGCGTGACAGCCGCGTGGCGGCGCATGGGGGGCTCCACCCGTGCGCCCAGTTCGGCCAGCCAGCTCGCCACCATGGCCTGCAGCTCGGCGCCCGCATAGTCCCGGTCCCGTGCGGCGCTGGCCCGGAAGGCCGCTTGCGGCAACAGGCGGATGCGATTCCACACCACCCCGACGCGGCTGCCGTCAAGCTGGGCGCCGCCGTGCCAGTGCAGCAGCGTATGGGCGCTCCCGCGCGCATCGATCCGCTGCGACCAGCGCGCCTCGCCCAGCCACTCCGGACCCAGCACCGTCAGGTGGAGGCCCAGGGCGGGCGCCATGAGGGCGGCGACAGCGTGGGCCCCTGCGTCCAGCGCGTGCGCAAGGATCAGGAGGTGCATGGGGGCAGGTTATCGAACGCGTTCTTGGCATCGCGGTCACCGGCGGCCATGCGCTGCTGCAGTTCGGCAGCGGCCTGGTCGGGCTGTGCCTGGCCGGCCAGGTCCGGCCGCAGCTCCGCCCCGATGAATGGCTCGGCAGAAGGGGCGCCCTGGCCCATTTCGAGTGCGGCAAGGCGCGCTTCGAGCATGGCGACCTGCTGCTGGAGCAGCGCGTTGTCCCCGTATTGCGAAGCGCCCGCGTCGACCCCGCCCATGCCGCCCATGCCCCCCGGGCGCTCCGACCAGTGCTTGCCTTCGAACCGATCCTTCCGGTCCTTGCGCTCCTTGGACAGCTCCTTCGATTCCTTGCGCAACTCCTTCAAGTCTTTGTAGAACTCCTTGCCGTCCTTCAGCTCCTTGCGGGCGTCCTTGAGTTCCTTGGAGATCGCCTTGCAGGTCACCGCGACCTTCGCCGTCATGGTCGGGGCGGGCGCCGAAATTTGCGTCACCGATACACACGTCGCCTGGTCGGCATACGAATTCGAATTTGGCGAGCTGCTGCCGGTGAAGCTGGTGTTGCCGGCCGAGCCGGGGTAGGGGTCGCCCGCGTCGCCCCGGTTGCGGTCCATTTCCATGTCGCGCAGGTTGTCGGCCTGGACCAGGCCCACCTTGTAATGATTCTCGTCGGTGTTGCCGGTCTGTGCTTCATCGATGTGCCAGATCAGCAGGCCGTCGGCGGGCAACTTTGCATCGAAGCCGCTGCGCTGCCGGTTCTCCATCAGGAAGTACTCGTTGCCGCCGGCGCCGTTCTTCCACAGGCGGTGGACGTTGCGCGAGGTCTTGACGTCCGGGATCGACAAGGTGCTGCTGCCGGTCACGTTGTTGACCGTCACCCAGCCCTGGTTCATCTTGCACCAGGCGCTCGGGTGGGCGGGAATATCGCCGCCGCCGTTCCACGATCCGCCGGCCATCAGGCACCAGTTGCCGATGCCCTCGGACGTATTATCGGTGTCATACAGGTCCGGGAAGCCGAATAGCAGGTGGCCCAGTTCATGCGCGCACACACCCAGTTTGGCGTCCTCCGGGATCGTCAGGTAGGCGTAGATTTGCTTGCCATCGGCCGCCATCGCCGCGGGCAGTACGTATTTGTGGGACCAGATGTCGCCCGGATCACCCGTTTCTTCGCCGCCGGAACCGGCGTGCACCACGATGAAGGCATCGACGAAGCCGTTGCCGTCGTTGTCGTAGCCACCGAAATCGACGCTTGCATTCGCCGCGGCGGCGGCATCCTGCGCCATGATGGGGGCGCGCACCGTGCCGGTGGGGCGGCCGATGCCGAAGTTACCGTTGGCATACCATGCCAGCGTCTGCGGCATCGTGAACGGGCCGACCACCTCGCCGGCGATATCGACCAGGCCGCCGGTCACGTCGCGGTAGTACTCGGCGACCGATCCGTTCGGCATGACGCCGGCGGAAAAAAAGAGGTCGTCGAAATGCGCGGCGCTGCTGCCGAACGTACGGTCGGAAAACTGGACCAGCACGACGATGACGCGCAGCGTACCGCGCAAGGGCGCGCGCTCCGCCGCCGCAGACCGGATCGAACGCATTGACGTGCCGAGCGGGAACTGATCGGGCGGAATGATGACGCCATCGTCGAATCCCAGGGGCCGCGGGACGCGGCTCAGGCCCATCACGCTACCCAGTACGCCGCCCAGACTGGAACGCGCGTTGGCCAGTTCGGTCCTGAGTTTTTCGCGCAGCTCGGGACTGGCGGCGACGGCGCAGAAGTCCGACCAGACGGCATTTTGCGACCCGCAGCACACGGGGCCATAGCGACGGTAGCTGTTGTCCATGAAGCGACCTCCCGGGTTGACATCAATCGAATGGCAGGCACTTCGGGGACCATGCGCCCGCATCGGCGCCAACGGGCACCGGTTTGTGATTCGACCCATCTTTACGGTCTTGGTTCGCCGGGCCATGCATGTTCCAGGAAATCGGCTGGTGACTGGCCTTGCGCGCGAACTTCGCGTTCTCCGCAAGCTCCAGGATGCGTGGGCGGATGCATCGACATGAACAGGGCCACGGAGCGTTCCGATGAAGCTCTCTTGCGGCGTTGCGAGATTTGTGCTGTCTGCGCGGCATGCGTTGCCGGCGTGGCTCGCGGTTCTCCACTTGCTGCTTTGCCCTTTGCGCGCGCCCGCGCAAGTGGTCCGGTTCCCGCCGCCCCCCGACACCGCCGCGAAGGTGCAGGCTTCGTATTCCGAGCGTGCCGACGTCATCATCCGCACGAATGCGTGCGGGCGCGAGGCCGACTACCTGGCCTTCCGCAACGCCATGCGCGGGGACGACTACGGCAGCGAGGGAGAAAACCTCGGTGGCATCCTGATTGCCAAGGCACAGTGGCTGACGACCGCCTTGCTCACGGGCGCCCCGTGCCGCGCACAGCTGGTCTATCCGCGCGAGCCCGACCCCGATCCGGCGCTCGCCACGCTGCCGCGGGAGGACGACCGGCGCTACCGGGTCAAGGACAGGGAGGCATTCCGCGCGCAGAGCGAGTCCGGCTACCGGGTGCGCCTGGACCAGGAAACCAGCAGGACGCCCGAGCCCGAACGCTGCCCCGTCAGGGTTTCCTCCGCCGCCCCGGACGCGTGGGAAGCCGTGGTGACGGTCGAAGTCGACGCCGCCTGCATGCGGCGCCAGGTCAACGAGTCGGTGCTCGCAATGCGCAAGAACGCGGTCATGGGAACGAACGAAGCGCTCTGTTTCACATCGATGGACGCCGCGGAAGGGGACTGGGACGCCAGCGTCAAGGAGTACGTCAGCCTGCTCCATATGGGAACGCAGTCACGACGCCATGTGCCTTCCACCAGCGCTTCGGCTACGCGCCGCTGACGATCGAGCTTCTTGTTCTGCCTTAAGTCCACGTTACCTGCGCCTTGTCTTGGCAGATCGGCAAGGTCTGCATTCGTTCGTCGCCAACTCCCCACACATGGTGCAAGAGTCGGTTGCAAACGCCGGGTGCCTTGGTTACACTCCGATATAACTGTATATATATCCAGTATTTCGAGGGCTGGCGCTATGAACACTGCAAATTCCGGTGAAGTTCGACTGCAACCGATTCAGGTGGTAAAGGGACGGGGGGCCACAAGCAATCTCCAGGGCCGCTACGAGCTGGAGAAACGGGAGCGCGTGGACGACGGCTGGGCAATGGAGAGCGAAGACGGCGCCGACAGCGCTCGTCTCAAGACGGAAGTTGTCGACGAAGTTGCCAAAAGCATCCTCAGTCGTAACGCGTCGCCCGACATTCCGTTCAATGTTTCTCTCAATCCGTATCGCGGCTGCGAGCATGTTATGTGGACATAGCACAGGACCTCATCCTCCCTCTGAGCCGTGAGTTGACACTCCACAATGCATCAGTTACATTTGGACATGAAAAAGTGTTCATGTGTTCTCTGATTCTATAGGGAGCGGTGTCTTGGGTCAGCTGAACTGTGTTCAGAAGTTTTTAGGGGGAGAGAAGTGTCCGTGAACACTTTTTTGGACGGTCAAATTGAGCTGTTCATCGAACGTGGCTACCGCCCAACGGCGATTACAGGCCAGCCCGGTTTATTCTTACTAACTGACAAGGAAGTGACGTTGTTTGAGGAGCCGACCGGCTTCCTCTACGACCGGTTTGTCAACGCGGGCTCATCACGTTCCGCCCATACATGGGAAAAGGCAGCTTACGGTCTCAAAACTTGGTTTCAGTATTGCCAAGCACTGAATAAAGACTGGAGAAGTGCGACGTCTGTAGACCGGACAGACTTTCGTGACGACTTCGAAGGTTCTGTATCACCTCATACAGGCGAACTTTACGGACCAAAGGGCATTCGCGATACGATGGTCGTCGTAAGGCAATTCTATGCTTACGCAGCTCGCAAGCGTTGGTATTTCGGTGACATTGGAAACGGCGGTGACGTATCCGACGACAGTGAAGCTGGGAACTTTGGATTAGATGAAGACGCATTGGCTCATACACGGACGGCAAAAGTTCGGCTACGCGACCGGACCCTTCCCAAAGTCGGCAGGAATCAAAAGATACGCTGTCTAAGGATTGACGACCTCAGAGCACTTTTGAATTATGTTGGACCGCAAGCGAGCCAGCGTAACGGTGATATGCGTAACTGCAGAGACCGGCTTATTTTCGATATTGGCGTTTATGTAGGTCTCAGAGTTGCAGAGATTACTAAGCTTACAACGCTGCAATTTCTCAATCTTAATCCTGACCCAACAACGCCTTACGTAGACCTGGAACTGACAATCGTCGGCAAAGGCGACGTCGTTAGACAAGTCGCAATTCCAACTTGGCTAGTGCTTGATGCTATCGCGTATATCGATACTGAGCGCGCACGGGCTCTTGCGAAACGGAAAACACCTTCCCGAAAAATTCAAACTCAGCTTCTCTTGGGTCATCTGAATTCAAATAACGGTGAAGGAAATTCAATAACGAGCGGGGCAATTCAGAAAATGGTCGAGCGCGCGTGTCTCGCTGTTGGCCTGGTTGAGATTGAGGAAAAGACCGACCCTGATACAGGGGAAAAGTATCTGCAAAAAGTGGCTCGTTATAGTATTCATGACCTTCGTCATACCTATGCAGTTTATACTTACCACATTGAAGTCAAAAATAAGAATCTTGAGCCGTGGAAGAAAATTCAAGCTCAGCTTGGTCATGCCAGGTTGAAGACCACAATCAATACTTATCTGGCGCATGTCCAAATTTTTGGCTCGCAGCCAGGCCTGTTTAGTTTGCATCGTTCGCTTGGCCTTGCATGAGCAAAAGGACAGCTAAAGCAAGCGCTGGTGCCAGTGTAGCCGTCCAAGCCGCTCGACGAAAAGTAGCTAGGGGCTATGTTCCAGAGTTGCCGATGAGGCGCTTGGAACATGGTATTCATCAGAAGTCCAGTCGGCCTACCTACCATGCGGTCATCCCGCAACAAGGAGGCCTAGAGCCGAGCCGCATTGATATCAGCTTCATGCTGGATTTTCCAAATTTATTGCCGATGTTTGGGCCAGCATTCCTTGCCTACTGTGCCGCGCAGAAGCCGGGAACTTCCCGTACTGTAGCAGGCGATTTGAAACTAGGATTTTTTAAGTTCGTCCGTCTGGCCCACGGGGCAAATCTTCAGCCAGAAGATATCAATGATTCAGTTTTGTTGGCTTATCGTTCTCATCTTAATCTCGAAAAAGGACGAAGTGGTAAAGCGCTTGCAGGAGGAACAGTTTCGAGCTATCTGGGTTCCGTAAGGAACGTGTTAGCTTCGCTAACAACTGGGCCGTTCGCCCAAGTGGCCAGAAGAATTGCTGCGCGCGTACCTGCCGGACCCGCCGGCGCCATTAAGACCATAGTTCCCACGGAAGTATTGTCGTTAGATGAGTTGCTTAAAGTTATGGAGGCAGCCGAACGAGAGGTATTGGCTATCGAAGCACGGTACCTTAGCGGACTGAAGCTAATCGATTTCGGAAGGCGGAAACTAGCTTATGCCGAGGCTTCTGCTGGCTCTTCAAATGAAACTTTTTTTGAACTCGATACGGCGCTTGCGACGCTGAATGTCCTGTATCCCGGAATAGTTCCCGAAATATCAATTGTTGCCGAGGAAAATCACGCGCTCTCGGAATCAATGAGACGTCTAGCAAAAGAGCACGGAGGTATTGACCTTTCGAGATATTTTCATCCATCCAGTCGTGACTTGGCTGCTTTCGCCATACTAATTACCATAACGGCTGTTTTTAATCCGGACACTGCTCTCTGGCTTAAATGGGAAAATATCGACATGCAAAAGGATGTCGCTGGCATCCCAATGATAGAAATTATCGGGGTAAAAGACCGCGCGACAGATAACCTGGTGCGTCTTCTGGACCCCAATGCCGGGGTCAGTTCCTCGATAAGTCTGTCCCGAATGCTAACGTTGTTGCGTAATTATACCGCGCGCATCAGACCATTTGTAGCAAAAGGACATGAAGATTTTATCTTTATCTTTCTACAGGAGACTCGCGTTAAGAACCCAAAAAGTTGGGGTAGATTGGGTTCTACGTTTCAGGGGCCGAGTCACGATTCAGTTTGGAAATTCAGCCTAGAAAGTTTTGTTAAAAATAATAGGCTCAGACGATTCACGCTCTCGCAGTTGCGACCGACAGTACTAAATCTTGTCCAAACGCTTGACGGCAGCTTGGAAGCTGCGGCTCGAGTTGGGAACCATGGAAGCGTGCGGACTACCTGGACCCATTACACCAGTGACGGAATAAGAAAAGAGTACCGCGAACGCATCGGCCAGATTCTTTTGCTGCGAGAACGATGGTTTGATAGCGAAGGCAGAGTAGACCCACGTATACGGACCGCGCTGGCAGACAAAGGGGCGGCAACCCCAGGTTTTATGTGCGTAGACCCGTTCAACAGCCCGCGGCCCAATCAGTTACCTGGGCGACTTTGCAACGATTATGGCGGTTGCCCTGCGTGTCCTCTTGCAGGTGCGTTCCCTCGAGACCCAGATAGCGTTGCCTTTTACACCGCGCTGGTGGATGCGATTTTCAAAAGTCAGGGAATTATGAGCTCGAAAACTTGGCTTAGGCGGTGGGCGCCGGTTTTGAGTGACCTTCGAGCGTTGCTTGCTCTCGTTCCGGAAAATGTACTTTTGCAGTCACATCAGGTAGTTGTGCGGCTCCCGCTTGTCGGATAAAAGGAAAAATACTCGATGAAAAAAAGCCCTGAATTGGTAGTCGACGGTAAACAGGCGCATTTGAAATTAATGAACCTGCACGAGCTGACACCAGACGAATTAGCAGACCATTGGGTGAGCGAACACAGCCAGTTCAAAGATGTTCGTTGGATATTTACGAATTTTACCAATGGCTCCAGGAACGCTACGAGTACCATCAACTGGGCTATGACGCTGTTTGATGACTCGCAATTAACGAATAAGCGTCATACCGTTCGACTTGCTTGGGCGAAAATATTAGTCCTGTCTATTCTTACTCTCCCCGCGAAGGGAAGAGCGCCTAGCCCAGGTGCAATCGGCGGTATTCAAAACGAGCTGAACGTCTTTCTGTCATGGATGTCAGCGCGAGGCATTCAGACTCCCGACGAGCTGTCGCCGCCTCTCATTGAGCAGTATATTAGCGACCTGCCTTCCTTTGTTTCGGCCCGGGAGCACTATGAAGACGCGGATGACGAGGGTATTGGTGTTGCCGTTTTCGATAGGGCCCTCGCTCCCCTTATGCGCTTGTGGGACCAGCGCGCTCACCTGAAACTCTTTAATTTTGAGTCGCTGTCCCACCATCCTTTTGACGGTAAAGGGGCGCATTCGATTGCCCTCAAATTGGCGACAAAGGCACAAGGCTGGGTTATGCCGTTGCCAGACGAGGTCGCTATTCCTCTTTTCAACTCAGCCACCCGCTGGCTCGGTGCCCCGGCCGATGACGTAGTTCGGCTTCTTGCGGTTTTCGAAATATCGAGTAACGACGACCGGGCGCAGGGGAAGGCCAAGAAAGACCGATTGAGGGCAGAAAATAAATTTTTGCGCGAATTTTCATTTTCCGCTGCGTCGGGAGAAGCCCAGCCGTGGCGTAAACCCTTTGCTACTAAAAATAGTGCTGCCATGGTCGAGATGCGGGAAAGCTATGATTCTGTCCGCGACGCCGCAATGGTCATCGTTCAAGGCGTGTCGGGTATGCGTGTCAGCGAACTATGTGGCATTGAAGAGGGCATCGACGAGAAGACTGGGCTGCCTAAAGGCGTTCGCTTGGAAACGAGTCTTACAGGCTTATACGAATGGTTTGTCATCCGGACTGAACTGTCGAAGACCAAGGAGGGCGTACCTTGCGAAGTCGACTGGGTGCTGGGCATGCGGCCAATGGGAAGCACGGACATCCCGCTGGCTATCCGGGCGCTGGTGGTCTTAAACAAGCTCTTTACACCTTGGCGAGCGGCAGCGAAGACCACCAAGTTGGTTTTGGCCGCGCGGGCAGGCATGACTCTACCGCGACCCTCGACGCCGCTGACCAATATGAAAGGTGATGGTGTACGTAGGGCCATGAAGCGCTTTCTGGAGCGTTGCGTGGACCTTTCTAGTTTGCCTGACGAGAGCGCACGTAAGATTAGTGATAACGACTTAGTACGATGGCGTGAAAGCAAAGGCGGCATATTTACGACGCACATGCTTCGCAAAAGCTGGGCCAACTTTACATTGGCATGTGATTCCCGGCTGCTACCGGTGATTCAAATGCAGTTCCACCACGTCAGTTTGGCAATGACGGAAGGGGGGTATATCGGTAAAAACCCTGTCCTTGTCGATGCGCTGGACTCGATTAGTCGTCAACGGACTAATCACGCAATTTTTGATTTAATCAATCAACACTCCGTTTTCGCTGGTCGAATGGGTGAGCATCTCGAAAGCCAGGCTCAGAAGCTGCGAGAAAAGCTGGCTGGGTTGGCTGTTTCTGAGCGGTGGAGCAGGACAGTAGAGTGGGTGGACGGGAACCAAATCAAGATGTTTTTTTCTCCCTACGCCACGTGTGCGCCGCTCAAGCGCAGCGAAATGCGGTGCCACGACGAGAACGAGACACCAATTTGGATTCGACATCAACCGGACTTCGAAACTCGGGAGCCCAACCTATGCGCCGGTTGCGCGAACGCTGTGATGGACAGGAGCCATAGAGAGTTTTGGGTTGACCGATATGTGGGCTATGCCCTGTCATTAGCGGTCGAGAGCGCGCAGCGAGGAGGCGTTGCATCTGAGCATAGGGCGATTGAGTTCCGAGCTAATCAAGCTCGCGCAATCCTTAAAAAATTAGGTGTGAGTATGTACGAGATAGATTCCAAAATTGCACTTGAACTGGAGAAAGTAGATGCCTAAAAGACGGCCAGAGGAACCGCCAATTGATGCCATCGAGCAAGATTTTCTCGATTCTATTGCTCGAATACAAGACGGAGAACCAAAAAATAAGCAGTTAAGGAAGCGTGCTATCTGTGGAAAGCTGGGGCTTAACCCGTCGACTGTATCTCTCGAAGCCGGGCACTCAAGGACTTTGATAGGTAAAAAGGATTGTCGGTACCCCCGCATCAGAAAGAAAATTCAAGATGCAAAGGTTGCAAAGAATACTACTCCCACGACATATACCGAACTTAACGCCGGGCTGAGGGCGGATAAAAAAGAGCTGTCCCACCAGCTTAACCTCTACAAGTCTGAGGTACTTGAGCATTTCACAGCTCGAGCTAAAGCGGAAAAGGCGGCCGCTATTGCCACTGCAACAAATGCCAAGCTCGTAAAAGAGCTGGCTGAGCTAGGAAAAGTAGCCAGTATCGTTCCAAAAGGTAACGCGTAGCTTACTCGCTCGGCCGGGCTTTTAGCGACAGTCCGCCGGCTTGCTGTAATTGGAAAACGAGAATCGAGTCTCAGCAATAGAACAGCCTCTGATTGCTACCGCAACCAGAGGCATTTTAGCGCTATCTTTGAACGCTCATAGTAGTCAAGCTTGGGTACTCGAGGGTGGCCGATTTAGAACTTTGTACGCTTTCGGGATATACGCTTCGAGTATTCGTACCAGATTTTCGATTTCGTATGGAAGGGCCGGTGGAAAGGGAGATTGATAGGATGTTTGCTTGCGCCGCTCATGAATTGTACTGACAAAGCACTGGTCTGAGATGTGCATACCGAGCTCTCTGCAAATGACCTGCGTAGCCCTATTACGAAAACTTGGCTTTACTTGTACCTTGTAATGCTCAAAGATGGCCTGAAATAGTTGGGACAATCCATCGTACGCTAGCGAGAATGCCGGCACTGGGAAGCCTTCTTGTAGGAGCTTGCACGCATGCAAATAGTTCTGAGCGTTCTTTAGAAACGCGTCCGCTGCCCCTGCCGTTGTAGGGCCCACCTTGAAAAACTTTTTGGAGATGAGGTCTTCATACTCTCGGGGACGTTGCATTTTCGATATCCTATCTAGCTAAATGATGGTTTCCACGCATGCTGCAAAGTTGGTTCGCCACGTGGTGAAGTTGACGGCATGCTTATGTAGACAATCGATTTATATGCGGCGGGTTCACATGCTTCGTTCGCCTGCTTAATGTGTCGAGCGGCGGCTTTCGGACTGTCCCGGTCGGGGCTGAGCGCCCATGAACATTAGGCCTCCTAGCCTCTAGGCGACCGAGCACAGCAACCAAACCGGTGACGTTGCAGACGGTTGCTGTGCCGAGTTCTAGGCTTGTTCGATGCCGACGCGCTCGCGGTGAGCTACGTAGAATAGCGGGATGGGTTGCGCTGGCACGGCTATGCCGCCACCTGGCCGTGGACTCGTCTGCTTTGGATGTGGTCCGCTGCGGAGGCGATTGGACGCAACGATGCTCGCGGTAGTCGACTAACGGCGGAAGGCGAGTATCCGGGTTCGCCCTGTTGTCTGTACGCAGCTGTCACAAGTGTTTGCGCGAAACATGCAGGAAGTCAGGCTTTTTTTTGCTCTGGGATAAGGGAGAGGGCCCAGTCTGAGTCACGACTGGTTACGCCTACAGCTCAACTGGCCAAGCGAAACATTGCGACGTCAAAGGAGCATAGTTCGGTAACGTTTCAGAAAATACGTCATTCCGCGTCCAGTTCAGTGCCGTGAATAGGGACACCAATTCGGTCTCTAGCGACACATACACCGTTTTTGACCACGTAGCACTCAACGTAGTGCGGCCCAGGAAAGCTCGTCGTTTCAGTCAGCTGCTGTGAACCATCGTCGTTAAAGATTTGTCCGCGAATACCGCGTTTCTCAGCGATAGCTCCCACATTCCTAACCTTCCAGTGGAGGCTGTACGGCGCTGGCACATTGCAGCTCGCTACATCGAATCGTAGTTTACGCCCAATGTGGATGGGGAACACCGCCTCCAGGAAACGAAGCCGCTTTTCGAAGGCTCCCTGATAGGTGATGTCGCACTCGAGCTGTAAGTCATACTGGACGTCGACAGGGAATTTCTGTTCGATGAACTCTTCTGTGCTCGCCGCGGAGTCGCTGCGACTAGCCAAGGACTCGCTCTTGGCTTCCAAGCGTGGGAACGACGAGCCGAAGACCTCCCTCCAGAGCCGTTCTTTGCTTTTCTCTTTATCACTATCTAAGGCTTCCTGACACTTCGCAGCGGCTTTCTTCGCCTTTTTTTGGAACTTCCCTTTCGGGTACACCCTGTCTTTACTACCAGGCGCCAGCCAATAATCTTGTTCGTCTTGATTAGCCAAGTGTGAAAAGACATCCCGTACGAGTTCAGGGTACGATGCGTAGCCCTTCGCATCATATTGTTTGTTTGCCTTGAAATAGTTATAGCAGAGGGTGTCAATTAGCATGCCACCCATCGGTGCGCCGTGCTTATTCTTCCAGGCACGCACCATCTTGCATATACGTTTCAGATGACGGTTCGAGCGGTCGTGTACTTCCTGGACAGCTGAAATCTCGTCACGGGGCCAGCACCAGCACCACGAGCCCCCATCGTTCGAGTCGGGAAACTTATAGCTACCGTCTTCTTCAACAAAGGTCGGTAGCACTTCAACTCGGTAGTTCTTGAACTGCAGAACAACGACTTGGCCGTCAGCGTAAACGTCAGTAGTAGGGTAGAGAACTTTCAGGCAGTCTCGAATTTCGCTGAGCAGCGCAGATTGAATGTTGCCCTGGCGTTTGACGAACCGGTCGTGGACCGACCATGGAAGCTCAAATACCATGTCAAGGTCACTGACACCGTCGATTGCTGTTTTGCGTCCGTACGAGCCCACCTGGAGGCAATGCAGGTATTCTTCATCTGTTCCCCAGTAATCTTTGTTCAGCCGCGTCGTGATTTTACGATACCGACCAGAAATTTCTTCAGAATTTTTAACGGCGAGATTTTTGCGAAACTGTTCAAATAATGCGGCGCTCATTGACAACCCTAGTTAGTTGCAAAATGTGAAATTGTTGCTAATGGAATGCCATATGAAGGCAGCAATGCAAAGGACAACGGCTACCGAAAAAGTCAGCGGAAGTTTGTCTCGCAAGAGCGTAAAGTGCTTTTGCTCGTCAATCCACTGAATTTCCTGTTGCCAGAAGAACTTATAATGCGCATACCAGTCGCTTAAAAAAATCTGCTTGCTAACCGTATGAGCAAAGGCAGCCGAATAAACAGCATTGTGCTCAGTGACATAAGACGAGAAATCGGCTGAATCGGGAAGTGACTTCACTTCGTAGTACATGGCACGCAACTTGTTGTAACACTCGGTAAGGTGCTTTCCGCCCTCCTCATACTTCTGCTTTTCACCGTTATAAGCGGTAATGTACAGGGACGAGATTCCGAACAAAATCATCACAGCTGACACTTGGTTCGTTGCCAGAGGCGGGACGAACAGTGCATAGATACCGATAACGAAAGCAACGAAGCTCATCCACCCAGGCAGCTTTTCGATAAGGTCGAAAGTCGCAAAGTGTTTTTTTGCTCCATACCCCAAGTTGTAGCCGCTTTCCGCAATCATTTTTAGAAGGTTGTTCTTATTCATGCGGCTGCAGACCTAAATGAGTTTTCGATGGAGGAGGCCACCGCTGTCCTAAACTTGCTTCATACGCGGAGCCCAATGCTCAGGACGAATTGTAGCGCACCTGTATGGGTACTGGGTTTTTATACAGCGGCGTCGAGCAACTCTAAGAAGGGCTGCGCGGGCCAGGCAACATCGCGGACCTACCCAACAGCACGAACCTGTATTGGGCCCTACATGAAGTCTCGGCATACCGTTTCTGCCTCTTGCGGAAGCCGGCGACTCTACTTAGGTTCTGTCTCGCTGCAAAACAACAGAGCGCAAGCGCTCTCTCGTACATTTGGACTCGAAAGCGAAAAGGCTACAACTCATCTCTATACGTCACTCACACCGAGTTTGACATTTCGTCTAACCCTCTCGGTGACCTGACTTGAGGAACTCAATGGAAGACGTTTTGGATATCCACCAACTCGCCGTGCTTCTGGGCGAGAGAGTGGACACGATTGAAAAGAACCTAAAGCGCAATTCGATACAAGTGCCTCCACGAATGTACGTTTGCGGTAATGCAGCGTTGTTGAGATGGCGACTCGAAACTGTAGAAGCTTGGGTTCGAGGAAGAGAAGCGGGGCGCAGTTACCCAAGCCTCGCGACAGGAAACTGACACGGCCGTAAGCTAGTGTTAGGGAGCTAGGCCATACACGCGCAGACTACCATGCATAGTTACGAAAGCACGGCAGTACTGTGCAGTTGCCGAAGCCGTCGCAACTCTGCCCAAATCGCCAGAGGCTTCTTGCTTCACGAGTCTCGTGCAGCAAGTACTTGCGTTGCCAGGTTCGCAGCAGATAAATGTTGAAGGGCTGTCTCGACCGGCCCTGGTAACCGATGGTTCGGCTGGCCAATATAGCCTTCGCTAACAGCTAGTCGTGTGTCTCTGCGAAGGCCATCTACATGTCCGTCTACGACGGCGACGAAGGCAATTCCGTTCAACGAAATGAGCAGTGCCGCGAAGTCGTCCGTATGGATATGGTTGTGGCCGAAAAGACCAAAGAGACCTGGGAAAAGTTTGATGTCGACTGTTATAAGGTGTAGCTCATAGCGGCCTGGGTGAGGAATCTGTCTTCGCAAGAACCCTCGCCATGCTTGAAAGGCTAGCTCAAGCTTAGCTTGGGAAGCCTCGGACAGGCGTTCCTCGATAGTGGAATTGAACGGCAAGGTCGCTTCGCTCGACGACTTCGTCGTCGGCTCCGTGAACAGCTGAACTGCCGCTGCCTTCATTGCTATCCCGGTTGCAAACCGTAGCAACCAGGGCCCGTATTTGACTGGCGCCTCGCGCTCCCTCCACTTACCTAGGATTTCTCGACAAGCGACGGACTCGTCAGCGCTCATGAGCGCCTCGCAGTCAGCACAAAACATCGAGTGTTTGGTCAGGTCGTCGTTTAGCCTGTGAATCCTAGTATGTGGATTGAAAAACCTTGGTTCCTTGCCCATTTCGCGCGCTAACCAACGGCGAAAGAAGTTCGGAATGATGTGACTTTTTCGAAGCGGCCTGACTTCATCACATAAGAAGCATTCCTTCCTAGCCTGCAGCTTACGATACGTCATTAGTCCCGGGGAAAACAGGTTTCAAGAGCCACCGGCAAGCAGTCGGGTGCTGTAGGCACGGATAACGTTAATCAGTCGCCTTCCGTTGTCTCGCAGAATTCCCCTAACTTCTTCAATGGGCAAACCCCACGTAATCGAAAGTTTGTCTGCAATGTCAGAAGCTTCCCAGGGCATGATTGGGCTGCCGCCTTGCATGCCGAATGGTCCGTCACTTTCCGGCACGATTCGGTCTTTAGGCATGATTGAAACGAGCTTGCGCCCGTTCGATGATGCCAGCATTGCAGGCCCAACACTAAACCAGCAACCGAGGGAGGCAGCAAGTCGAAGTTGGGGCGCAGAATCAGTAAACCAGTGGAGCACAGCAGTTCCAAAGCCTGCGTGTTGTTGGAGGGTCGAAAGCACTTGGGAAGTGGCAGCGCGTGAATGGATACTAAGTAACCGGCCACCGAGCTCGTCGGCCCGCTGTACAACGGCTGAAAACACTCTCTGTTGCGTTTCGAACGTGTGTTTGTAGCGAGCAGAACCGTCGAGCCCTACCTCGCCTACACCGGCTACATGCGTCATCTGCTGAAGTAGCAAGTCTAGTTCCGATACTTTCTTATCAGCGACCTCCGGGTGCAGTCCTGGCGACACCATAATCTTATCGCTGGCCGGCAGGATTACTGACGTGGCCGCAAACGCACGAGGACTAGTCGTTACTAGCCACAAAAACTCCATCTCGGCCTGGGCCTTGGCATACAGAGACCGCGCATCAGGGTACAAGTCTAAATGGCAGTGGAAATCCATCATATAAGGCCGTCTCGACTCAACAGGACACCTAGTTCAGAGAGGCCAGCTTCAAGCACTCGCCGATACTGGTCGCGCTCTTCGGTCTTTGCGAAGGCCAACGAAGCACCTAGAAACTTGTCGATTCCGTGTGAACGAGCTGTTAGGACCGCGCATGCTACGGCCATCGGGTCATCCGCTGCAGTCTTGGCGGAAGTCGCTAAGCTCTCATACTTGTACTGAGTCGCGTCCATAGAGGGCTGCCAGCGCAGGAAAGAAGCCTTCCTAACCATGCATGGGACGCAGCGTCCACAATGTCGTCGATTGTAGGTGCGGAAGCGCCCACAGCTCGTGGTATCAGAGGCTAGTTCAGCAAGGAGCGACTGGTCCTTGCAATCAACTAACATCTCACCTTTAGTTTTGAAACGGTAAGGCATCTGCAAGGTCACGTTGATGCCTAGAAGCGGTAAGACGTCCTGTAGCTGTTGCATGAACAGTGGATGCGTCGTGCGGGTGCTTAAGCTCGCCATCCGCCCAGGAAGCAACGGTGGGTTGACGCTGATGAACCCATTCTCCGGAACAATGATTACCGGTGCTCGGTTCGGTAGGAGCGAAGTGGCGAGCACTGCCAAGCCATAAAAGACCATCGAGCGCCCCCGTGTCGAGGGTTCGCTTGGCCCCTTGAAGTCAATGCCATGACTCCATTGCTGGTGCCACCTACCGCCGTCAAGTCGATGAGCATATGCAATTTGTCGAGCAGAGTCTTCATGGGCGCGCTGGGAGACATAGATAGGCCGCTTTCCCTGCACATGGGCATCTATACCGCCAATCAAGCTATCCAAACCACCAGATAATAGGGCCACACAGTCCCGGTCACAGAGAACGCGCTCTCCAGAAGGGGGCGGTGGACCTCCATCTCTGAAAGTCAAAGTCCAAAAGTCTCCAGTGAGCACGCGCAGCATGCGCTCAAGGGCATCGCACTGACGGTTCCAAGGTGCAGGGTCGTTTAGAGTTACCTCAAGCTCGATTTGTCGAGTCCAGCCATCGGCAGAGCCCTTCCGCAACATAACAAAGTCAGCTGCAGAAACCGACAATGCAAAGAGAACGAAATCCCACACGGATATGGACGGAGCGTAACCTGCGGCTTCCAACTTGCGCAGCCAACCGTTTGCAATACCCCCGACAGCCGGGTCGTCGACACGCTCCAAGAACGTGAAGGCTTTGGCGCCGGCGGGGAGTGGATTCGGCAAGGACTGCACCGCTGAACAGATAATCTTCATTGAGCACCAAATACGTTAAGAGTATTGCGAAGCGCAAGCTTTGCAATGTCTTGTACGGACCTCACATGCCCTCCAGAACGAGCGGCCTTCATAGCATCGCCTACCACAACGAGGAGGTAATCTTGGACCTCTCCCAGTCGCTGATGGACAACCTGAGCTGAGTACTTCAACTTTTCAAAGACTCGACCCAGTTCTAGTTGGATACGATTAAACACATCGAAGGCCAGGGTGTACCCCATGACCGACGCAATCTGCTCGTCCGACATGGCAAGGATGTCAGCTGTTGGGTCTACATCGTAGAGATGAATGATTGCCTGATTCATGGCGTGTTTAGCCGACTCTTCATCAACACTACCTCCGTCGGGCGCGAGTTGTTGAATCACCTCGAGAGCAGCATCACGCGCAGACAATCCTCTAGCTCGTGCAGACTCGACCCACTCAGCGATGTTCGGGTTCGTGCCTTCTCGAGCCGCCGCAAGAAATCCGCCTAACGCTGCGGCGGCAACCGCACTTGTCTTCATTCGTCCGGCGGCACGGGACGGACCACCCATCCCCTTGTTAACCATGCTAGCGACTGCTCGTCCGATGTCGCTTCGGTCACCGCTTCGAATAAAACGCCCCATCAGTCGACGTGCGTCCTTGTAACGACCGGGCGGTGCTATCCCTGGAGTTGCTGCTTCACCCTGTTCACCGTGCGGCGAGCCTGAATCGCTTGTTGTATCCTCAGGCGACTCTGTCGTGCTGTCGTTGGTGCCTTCCCCACCTGGCTGAAGTCGAGCGTCTGAATTACTTTGGTCCATGCCGCCCCCCGCGCTGTCGAGCCAAGGCGGGTCAAACGGTGAGCCAGCTCCTGCTCCCGCACTTGACGTCGACGTACCCATTAATGCGACCTCCCAGCGGTTATAGCCCTCTTGACCGATTCCGGCGTATTTGGGTCTGCAAACCACTTGTTGAGTGTTTCGTTAGCCCACGCGCAGCTGGCCAAAGATGCCACCAAAGCAGGGCTGAGCTCGGGCAATTGAGCCTCTGCTAGAAGAGCAGAGGCTCGTGCCCCTGCTGAGGCGAAAACTGAACAAACCGCCTTAAGCATGAAAACGTCGTCCGGTTTTGCCCACGTACGAGTGCTACGCTTTCGTTCCCACGCCCGTGCCATTGCCAACGCAGCTTGAATCTCGCCAACTGTGTGTATTTTCTCCTGTAGGACGGCAGAGTCCGTGCGCACAGTCTCGAGAACGCTGCACAGCTCCTTTCCTTCCGCACTTAAATCGTCGGAGCCGAAATCGCGGATAGTACTGTCACGACTCAGGTGCAGAAGAGGGCGCATGTCGACATCACGTAATGGAGGGTCAAGCTGCAGCCATTCGCGTACAAAAGGTTTATCTCCGAAGACCGCACCGAGCGTCGAGTCTGGGACCTTAGCCAGTTCCTCAGCATGCAACAATAGGTCGATTCGTCCGTCGTTCTGGGCGGAGGTGGCGTCCGCCAGTGTATTTGCCAGAGCCTCTTCGCAGCGTTCTAGCAGGTGCCACTTCGCTAAGAGCGGAATGTCCACGTTGATACCCTGAGGGGCTGCAAGAGCTTTCCTCAAAAACACGGTATTTAGAAATCGCTTGATAAGCCTGGGATTTGACTGAACCGCGCCTGACGAAAGGAGCAGCGGGGCTAACCTTTCGGATAGACCCATGAGACTTAGCAGTTCGGCATCCCGCCGAGGCACCAGGCTCTCGAGGAAGTCCAGGTCAACTCCTTTCCCCTTCCACGTTTCCTGCAGCCGCTGTTGTACTTTCGCTTGAGCATCCGCGAACTGTTCTGATGAGATTTTTCCCTCTCGCTTAGCACGTTCTAGGAACAGCTGAGCGGTATAGGCTTTTGTTTCGTTCGGCCCCAACCGCGGCACACGAAGCGGAACCTGTATCAGCTTGTCGAAATAATTGGTCGCGACTTCATCGCTGATGCCAGTACCGGCGAAGTGAACACGCACCGCCCCTCGGATGAAGGTATCGTCGGCCGCTACTACGAACGCGCTCCGGCGGAGGAAAAGAAGGAGGCGTATCGCCTCGAGCGTTGCAATTGTCGTCTTAGGTAAGCACCGGTCTAAGTCATCAACGAACACCACCAGCGTAATGTCAAGCTCGGTCAATAGCTGTTCGAGCGAAGTGCGGAACTGCTGGATTTCTTGTGGTAGTGACCGGCCCTTTGCTTCCTTGAGCAGCCCTTCGGCGGCCTTTGGCAGCTCTTTGGCAGCCTCGGCGCCGTCGGTGACTGAACCTTCATCAAAGGCTCCCGTCAATGCCAGCAAGGATTTGCCGAGCGTGCCAATCGGAATGCCTGTCAACAAAGTAGCCGCAACGTCGCCGCCAAGTTGCGCTAGGCGCAGAACATTAATTCGCTGCAAAAGGCTTTTAGCTTTGTCGACGCAGTTCCGGGATAACTGTGCTTGCTCCAGCACAGCGTCCCCCACAATTTGAAGCAACGCAGTGCGCGCGTCTTCAAAGCCTTGATAGAGCCATGGATTGAAAGTAACGATGACATGTTTGGTTTCGTCACTTTCGAACTCCGAACCAATCATGCGAACCAAGGAGGACTTGCCGGCGCCCCATCCTCCGGAGACGCCAATCGAAATCGGCTCTTCCCCTGCGCCCCGGATAAGTTCTGCACAGGCTTTCGCAACGATTCGAAAGTTCACATAGTCTACTGTTGTCTCATTGTCATGCCACATGCATATACCCTTGTCAAAACTAGACCATTTACGGAATCTTGCATGCCATTGTGGTCTAATATTTTCAATCGGGCAACTTGGCTGATGGGGTTACGTTCGGTCGAGCATCATCTGACAGACGCAGGTAAAACTACTGACCCCAATTCACTTCACGAATCACGAAGCCTAGAGCATGAAGAGCATACTCAGCATCAAGCTCGTCGATGTTGCGCAGTGAGTGCTTGTATGACTCGTTGTCCTTTCCTCGCGGGTGTAGTCGGTTGATAGTCTCAAGTGCGCTTCGCAGCGCAACCCGCTTACCGTCACCGAACTGACTGCGTACTGCGTTTATCCAGTGACCAAGGTCTTGCTCAATGGGCTTAGCAGAGTGAGTCACCTTCTGCATCCACCGCGAAGTAATCATGACTGCGGCATTTCGGCAGTGGTCGACCACGGACTGAGGTAGCTCTCGGTAGGCCGAGTTGACGACTCGGTCTAGCGCGGCCTGCACCCCTGGTAAGGCGTCGGTTGCAATCTGATTGGCATCTAGTTGTGGAATTACGCCAAACGCCGACTCTGCCCGAAGCGTGACCAGCACGTCGCCTGAAGCGATTCGTTCGGTTTGAAGGATGCGCCACAACGAATGACCGTCTTTTCGACCTAGGGCTAGCTGGAGGCCTTCGCCACGATTAGGCTTGTGCAGAAGGTCCGTGCACTCGTAGTAGACGCTGAGCTCCTTACCTACGCGGCCGGCATTATTAGCTGCCTTAAGTAGGTCGGAGTTGATGGCAGGATGAGCCTCGACCTGAGTTAGCTCCCAGCTGACTGCGCCAAACTTCTGGAATAGTCGCCCTCGGCGTACACGACTGCCAGGGTCAAAGCTGCCATCAATGAAGGTCCAGCCCAAGCCGTCGAAATCACCCGGGATTCGTTCCAGGTCTTCTGGCTTCTCAATCAATGTTGCTTGCGACAGAGCTGGAGTAGGCCACACCGGATGAGTTGGACCATCCATGCCTTCATAGATGAGCCCTGTACGTCTATCGAAACCTAGTCTCGCCATAAAAATTCCAAGTGTTGGTTCTTATAAATCGATTTTAAATATAATGCTGCGCCCCGTGCCAGGCCCTTCGCAACTGACCAAGCCAGCTTTGAGCCTTCAGCGAGAGAGTTCTGCCTGCTTCCGATGTACACACGCAACCGAAGGTCGCAGAGCCACTAAGAAAACGCAGAATCCGGCTTCAACTGTCGCTCAAGAACTAAGAATTTTCAACAAATGTCGCCCAATCACTAAGAAAGTTTAGCGTGCACTTTCGTATGCGCACTGTAATGTCGCCATTTCCAGTCTGTCCACGGTGTTTGGACTGATGTAGGCACGCTCCGCAAAGTCGCTTCGTAGGAAGTTCGATACACGTACGTTTTCACTAGGGCTAGTGGAAGCGTTACTCTCTCGCAGATGAGGACGCTACAAGTGCAACTGAACTACGTTATCAAGGCTGCAGTCTTCTGGCACCGACGTAACCGCAGCTAGATTGGCTTCCTTCCCCGGGTTAGGCAGGCTAGGCAAGTCAACTAGGTAGCCTTCTGCGGAGAAGTTCTGTTTAGTCGAGGTGACGAACTGATTCTTGCCTAGCTTTTTTGTAGTGGTCTAATGTCTCCGGACACCTCGATAGGTGGATAATTCACCTTCGAAGGAGTTTACATGACCAGGCAACGCCGCAATTTTGACCCCAGCTTTAAGCTCGAGGTCGTCCGTATGATCAAAGAACAAGGCCTTAGCATCTCGCATGTCAGCCAGACGATGGATATCGGTGTGACCGCAATCCGTCGTTGGATGGAGCAGTACGAGGCCGAGCAACAAGGCCAGCCAGGCATCGGCAAACCGCTGACGGCTGAGCAGCAGCGTATTCGGCAACTGGAGCAGGAAAACCGCCAGCTTCGTAGTGATGTAGACGTATTAAAAAAGGCATCGGCCTTCTTTGCCCGCGAGCTCAAGTGAGCTATCGGCTCATTGACGAGCTGCAAATGAAGGCCGTACCTGTCGCACAAACCTGCCGCCTGCTGGGCGTGAGCCGGGCCGGATTTTACGAAGCCAAGCGTCGTGCAGCCACGCCGACTTTTTGCAAAGCGAGCGTGCATCTGCGTGCCGCGTTCATGAGCAGCGGCCAGAGTTACGGCAGCCGTCGCCTGGTTACGGCACTGGCCAATAGCGGCCTTCAGGTAGGCCGTTACAAGGTGCGCCGCCTGATGCAACAGGCCAGCCTGAAACCAGTCTGGAAACGCAAATTCGTGCACACGACCGACAGCAAGCATGCACTGCCGATTGCACCAAACGTACTCGCCCGGCAGTTCAATCCAGCAGCGCCCAACTTGGCTTATGCGTCGGATATCACGTATATCCGGACCGGCGCCGGCTGGCTGTATCTGGCTGTCGTGCTCGACCTATTCTCGCGCAGAGTCGTGGGCTGGGCAATGGCGCCGAGCATGCCAGCCACCTTGGTCTGCGATGCCTTGCGCATGGCAATCCAGGCGCGCCGGCCAGCCGCCGGACTGGTTGTTCATTCCGACCGCGGCAGTCAATATGCAAGCGACCAGTACCAGGCCTTGCTGGCCGAACACGGCTTCGTCTGCAGCATGAGCCGCAAAGGGAACTGCTGGGATAACGCAGTTGCTGAACGCTTCTTCCTGAACCTGAAAATGGAGCGCGTCTGGCAGCGCAGTTACGAGAACCACGCCGAAGCCAAGCTTGATGTGGCCAATTACATCGCCGGCTTCTACAACTGCGAGCGCCTGCATTCCGTATTGGGCAATCTGCCGCCCAGCGTCTATGAACGCACCATGGCAGCAAAAGAACCTATCGTCGTGTCCGAAATTACTTGACCACTACATTTTGCCCTGTACATCAATTGGTCAGCAGCCTTGCACGCAAATCGGGACGTTATCGCGGAAGCCGGCTCGAGATAGTAGACACCGATACTGGCGCCAAGTGGACTCTCGAAAAGCTCGCCTACAGCTTCTGCGCGCTTAAGGAATCGTGTAAGGGCTGCCTCCAAATCCTCGCGAACGAATCGCGTCCCCACGATGACAGCAAATTCATCGCCACCGAACCGTGCAGGAGTACCTAGGGGCCCTAGCTCCACGGTCAGCCAACGCGCTACGTGTTTGAGTACGAGGTCGCCACCGTCGTGCCCCTGCACGTCGTTAATCTTTTTAAAGCCATCCAAATCGATGAAGACAACAGCACGTTCGTGCTCTGCAGAGATGGCACTCTCACAGACTTCGTCGAGGAGTTCGTCGAAGCTAATTCGGTTTCGTAACTGCGTCAGAGAGTCAGTACGCATTTCGAAAGCAAGCGCGTCTGTTAAGCGGAAGAGATACAGCGGAAGCACGATAGTGGCAACAGCCAGCCCAAGAAGGATAGGGGGATATTGTTCCCAGTAGGGCGAGTACATCAGTGCAGCGCACGTCAACACTGAGCTGATTGTTGAGGAGAAAACAGCATAGGTTCTGCCGTATCTGAGCCCACTTCCAAACGTCAGCAATACGGGCATCAGAACGAACGGCGCTGCTATCTCGCCCGTAAGGTAGAGCGTAGTTGCGAACAGTGCTTGGTCTACTGACATGGTGAGCCAGCGTAGGGGAGCACCCCCAATCTTTGTTCTTATGAGAAGCCAGGCCGAGACAGCGAAGACGAAGTGGATTGCCGCAAGCGTACACGCTGCTGAGTACTGCGGAGTTCCTCTAAATTGCTGACTAAAGTATAGGTAGACTGCGAAGACTAAACTCCAGCACATACGTGCGATAGCTTGGCCGTGTTCTGTAGCTAGCCCAGGTATCACGAAAAATGGCGCGGGCTTGAGCTTCCGTAAGTGGTGAAACAATATCATAGCAAGGTAAGAAGTTTCTCTGAGGATATTGTCTCACGGCGATGGTTGTGATGCTATGAATACTAAGAGGGCATCTGTCGTCGGGCTGCCGTATCGCAATGGGGGCCGATTTTCAAGACTGATGAAAAGCGCGAGTGCTGTGCCAGCATGACAAAGAGCAGCGTGTGGGAGCATTTCGGTAGCAGGTTTAAAGGGCACCTCGTCTTAGACCTAGCCTTGGTGCGACGGTAGTTGAGCCGGCACTGGGATGTCGCAGGAATAAAACCCCTCAAGGTGCTGCTTCAGGGGCTTGAATCATTTTGAATAGTTCACCGTTGCACTTGAGCCTCGGTTTGGCTTCGTTCGTACGATGCTCTCCGTTCGTGACGGAGCATGGTTTCGTTCGCTCGTCTACGCAACTCGAGTTCGTCCGGGGGCGAAGAAGGTTCGCTAACTCTTGAGAAGTCTCCTTTGTAAATGCCGAATGCGATGATTGCGACCATAGGCGAGCAGATGATGATGACGGCCGCTAAGTCGATTAAGAAGTCTTGCATGTCTGTTCCT
The DNA here is from genome assembly GCF_056680575.1 of Telluria sp. AIW5. Lineage (NCBI taxonomy): Bacteria > Pseudomonadati > Pseudomonadota > Betaproteobacteria > Burkholderiales > Oxalobacteraceae > Telluria > Telluria sp. AIW5. Next base: position 2,577,743 of record NZ_CM155289.1, read on the forward strand.
GTATTGTTGGCCTGACATGTATAGCGAAACATGAGTGAGCTCGTTGGTCACGAGCTTTTTTTCTTTTCTAGGCCGCAACGGGCAAAGAATGCGTTGACGTTGCCGTCACCGCTGCCTAGGCCACATGTGGACTTCTGTACAAGACCTAGAGGTCATTAGCCGGAGCTGATTTGTCGCGGGCAGTGTGGCGAGAACACTGCCAAGCCATGAGAGGGAGAGGAAGAATGCTTAATCGCCAAGTTGCTCTCCTGTCGAAGATGTTCTGACAGTCGAATGGTATGGGAGCAGAAGCGGGGGCTACCTTCCCGCCTGCCAGGCCGCTCAGCAGGTGGCCTACCTACGCAAGGGCTCACGGCTTTCGTTGCTCGTTTACGAACTGCACAAACGCATCTGAACCCTGCAGATTAAAGCCCATCGATGCAGCTTCTTCAAGCGTGCGCTCGGCAGTCCAACCCTGTTGTTTGGCTCGACTGAGGGCAAGCAAAAGAGCGCCTCTTGCGCCGGTAGCGCAGTGAATGAGATGTGGTCCATCGGTCTGAGCAATGGCTCGCTCAAGAGCGGCAATTTGGTCTGTAGACAGAGCTGCTTTGTCGACTGGCACGTTCACGTAATTAAGCTCGTGCATTCGCACTAGGTTCGCATTCGGCATTGGCGTCTCAGATGGCAAACGTAGGTCAATCACTGTCCCGATTCCTTGTCGCTTAGCTTCTGCCAAATCACCTTCGCTCGGTTGAGGGCCCAAGAACACACTGTCCCCAATTTGCTTGAAATTTTTCATGCCATTCTCCATGGTTGTAGTTCGCTCAGCCTTGGGGGCTAGCTGACATCTGCTGGCAATACTGGGCGAGGTTCTCGGGTAAGTTGGGTGGGCAAACACCGCATTGCCGGTTGCCTGGCACGGCATAGTCGATGAACTTAGGGTACGGTAGGTTCAAGCCCGCCATGATGGTTTTGAATTCATCAAGAGTCCTGTCTCCCCCCAGCCTTAGATTGTGCTTCTTTTCCTGAGCGATGGAGGAGGCAAAGCGCTCCTTGTAGTCATGTGCTGGATAGACCAAGGTTTCGTCCGGAAGGGCGAACAATTTCTCGCGCACGCTCTTGTACAAGGCGTCTGCGCTACCGTTTTGGAAGTCTGTTCTGCCGCACCCGTCGATGAGCAAAGCGTCGCCTGTGAAGACCCTGCCTGAAGAGAGAAATGCAAAGTGGCCATCAGTATGACCTGGGGTGTGTAGAGGGTGCAGGCCGATGCTGCCAACCTGAAAAAGCGTTCCCTCTTCAATGCCGAAGTCGACGCAAGGCAACCTGTCCCAAGCGGGGGCGGCAATTTTGCTGCCGACGGCACGTTTCATCTCAAGCGCCGCAGTGACGTGGTCAGCATGTATGTGAGTATCGACGGTGTAGGCGAGTGTTAGGCCGAGCCGGCGAACCTCTGTCAAATCGCGGTCCATCGTTGCGACGACTGGGTCGATGAGGATGGCCTGTCCAGTGTCTTCATCACCAAGAAGATAGGTGTAGGTGCTCGACAGTGGTTCATAAAGTTGTCTGAAAATCATGCTGGCTCCTGAGCAGACGGTGTTGAACTGGATAAGAACGACCGAAGAACAATATACCATAACATATATTATCTTGTGATATAATTTATCCTTAGGCGTTACTTTCCAATGGATTTCACATGGCCACATCAGCGATTGACTTAGTCCAACTCGAGGCTGCAGCTGGAGCTGCATGCAACCTCTTGAAGGTGCTGTCCAACCCGGACCGCTTGCTGTTGCTGTGTCAGATGACACAAGGGGAGTACGCAGTTAGCGAGCTTGAAGCCATGACTGGCATCCGCCAACCAACGCTCTCGCAGCAGTTAACGATTCTGCGCGCTGAACAGTTGGTGAACACTCGCCGCGAGGGTAAGCAAATCTTCTACAGCATCGCGAGTGCCGAGGCTTTAGCTGTGCTGCAGGTGCTGTATCAACTGTACTGCCCCAAGACCGGAGACGAACAGTGACAATCGACTGGACTCACTTTACGCCATGGGCGTCGCTCGCTGGAGGCATCGTAATTGGACTTGCGAGCGCGCTACTTTTGACACTGAACGGACGAATTGCCGGTATCAGCGGCATCGTTGGGGGACTCTTGCGTCGACAGCGAGGCGACATTTCTTGGCGCATCGCCTTCGTAGCGGGCCTGGTGACTTCGCCGCTCATGTTCGCGCTTGTAGCGCAGCTGCCGTCCGTGCAAATCGATGCAGGCTACTGGACTCTTATCATCGCCGGCCTGCTCGTGGGCCTAGGTACCCGGTATGGCTCAGGTTGCACAAGCGGACACGGTATCTGCGGCCTATCTCGACGGTCGCCTCGGTCGTTAGTGGCAACTGTCGCCTTCATGTGCGCAGGATTCGTTACCGTTTATATCGTTCGCCATTTGCTTGGATGAGGAACTCAAAATGAAGTCACTAAGTGCGTTGTTGGCTGGTTTGCTGTTTGGCTTAGGGCTAATTGCCTCAGGCATGACAGACCCGACTAAAGTCCTTGGTTTTTTAGACCTAGCGGGAGCATGGGACCCATCGCTTGCTTTCGTTATGGGTGGGGCGTTGCTAGTCGGTGCATTTGCCTTCCCCTTTGTGCTTAAGCGACCTAGGTCGGTCTTGGGCAATGCCATTTCACTCCCAACTTCCACCAAGATTGACCGCCGGCTGGTAATCGGCGGACTGACCTTCGGTGTCGGCTGGGGTTTGGCCGGATTTTGCCCAGGACCTGTCTTAACGTCGCTTATGTACGGAGGAGCCAAGCCTGCGGTGTTTTGCATTGCAATGCTTGCTGGCATGGCAGTATTCGAAATATTGGAACGCGCTAAGTCCACTGCTTCAGCGGGGGCCGGGCTGGGGCAGGGCTAATGACTTTAACGGTCGCGCTAGGTCTTCTTGTCGGCATTGTCATGGGCCTTACCGGCGCGGGGGGAGGCATCCTAGCTGTCCCAATGCTCGTATTTGGTCTAAATTTGACAGTAGCCCAAGCAGCGCCAGTTGGGCTGCTTGCGGTAGGGACCGCGGCAGCCGTCGGGGCCGTTGTCGGGTTAAAAGCGAAGATTGTCCGCTATCGGGCGGCCGTGCTCATTGCCGTCAGTGGCATCCTAATGACGCCACTTGGGGTGTGGTTAGCTCACCGCATGAATACGAAACTAATGAGCATCGTCTTTGCAGCGGTCTTAGTGTGGGTTGCCTATAACAGCCTTAAGGGCCCTGGCCAAAGCTCTGCCCAGACAGAGAAGAAAGGTACGCATCGTGTATGCATACGCAGTACTGAGAGCGGTCGTTTCATCTGGACTTCAAAATGTGCCCGTGCGCTTGTAGCGTTCGGCGGCATCGCTGGTGTGCTTTCTGGACTGCTCGGGGTCGGAGGTGGCTTCGTGATGGTGCCTGCACTACAGCGCTACACTGACCTTGAAGCGCGTTCAATTGTTGCCACTTCGCTGGCGGTGATTGCCCTTATCTCCCTTGCTGGCGTGGCCACCAGTGTGTCGGTAGGGAATTTCAACTTGGCTGTCGGATTGCAGTTTGCTGCAGGCGGAGCTCTAGGAATGGGGGGCGGGGCTTTACTCTCATCCCGCTTGGCGCCGGCTCACTTAAGAGGCGCTTTCGCCTTCGTCTGCCTTGCCGTTGCAATCGGCATGATTGCGAAATCGGTATAGACGTCCAACTATACGAGTTGCCCCTTTAGGCCAAGTGCATCGGCTTCAAGCTCAGCACTTCCAGCACTTCCAGCACTACCTCAAGTGGCTCACTAAGCCCATGCTGCAATCGGCGTCTGGGCTCCCAGATTAGCTGCGGCCTTCTTGCGCTTGTTCACCGAGCAGCTGGTATACCTCGCTGCCCTGTGCATCAGTACGATTTTCCACTCGTGTTGATGAGACACGACTGAGGGCTCAACTGAGAAAAAGGTAGCATTTCTGGAATCGTCCATTTAAGAGCCTTTTTAGCCATGAGCGTGTTCGTGCGGGTGGCCAACGTCGTGATTGTTTCCGGTTTTTGTATCGCTAAAATGGAATTCCTCATCCGCTTGTTCACACGCCACTATTTCGCATTGGATAGTCACATGGGTAATTTCGAACTTATCCCTGAGAACCTGTTTCATCTCATTGAGCACGGTGGCCGGCAGAACGTCTGGAGCGTGAACGACGTGGACCGTAAGACTGGTCTTGCCGCTGCTAATAGCCCAGACGTGCAGGTCATGAAGGCTGAGAACGCCAGGAGTCGCGAGTAGCTTTTCTTGAAGGTCAGCTATATCGACGTCCTCGGGAACACCTTCAAGCAAAATGTTGACGGTTGATTTAAGCAGTACCCAAGTCCGGGGCAATACCCACATTCCGATGGCCACTGCGACAACAGAGTCCACCCAAGTCCAGCCTGTAAATTTGATGATGATAGCGCCGGCGATAACCCCAACCGAACCTAACAAATCGCTCCAGACTTCCAAATAGGCACCCTTTACGTTCAAGCTGTCGTCCTTGCCCCCGGTGAGAACCTTAATACTAATCAGATTGGCGACTAGTCCGACAGCCGCGAACCAGAGCATGCTTGTCGACTGTAGTTCTGGCGGATTTCCCAGGCGACGATATGCTTCGAACAGGATGTATATCGCAACTGCAATAAGCATCAGCGCATTGAACGCGGCGGCCAAAATCTCGAAGCGGTGGTACCCAAAACTCCGTTTTGTATCCGCAGGACGTCGTCCGATTCGAATAGCAGCCAATGCGATAGCAAGCGCCGCAGCGTCAGTTAACATATGTGCAGCATCAGAGATAAGTGCGAGGCTGCCGGTGATTAAGCCACCGACCGTCTCAGCAATAAGTATGCTGCTCGTGAGTCCCAGTGCTATCCAAAGAGAGCGCTCGCTTTTGCCCGCAGTGTGGTCGTGTTCCGTACTCATAGTGCTCCGGTGGTGTGTGTTTTGCTCGCGTTACCAAGCGTCATGTTTAACTAAAACGGCGGCCCAAGTGGTTAGTTTTCCGATGAGCCGCCGGTGCTGTCCCTTATTCGTGCCCCAATTCCCAGACCAAGTGAGCATTTACCAAAAGTGTGTAATACGCTCGCGCTGCCGCTGTCTTGGCCGCCAGGGCTATTATCGCCGCCCCTGCCGCTTGTCGACGCGCGGTAAGCAGGAGCTGCAAGTCAGCCTCACCGAGAGCGTAAGCACGTTGGGTGAGCCTTGCGTTGCTCTCCATTTCGGTTGCGCCCGCCTCCGCAGTCGTCCACGTGCTATACGTGCCGTTGGCATTTGCAACCTGGCTTGTAATGTCACCATCGACCTCTCGCTTGCGCAGCTCAAGCTCCTGTCGTGACATCTCGGCCTGATAAATAGCCTTGTTCGCGCGACTTGTCCGACTAGAGCTTGGAAGTGGGATAGACAGCATCACACCAGTAAGCCGCTCTTGGCCTCCGGCTTCGGACGCCGTATATATCCCCACCGTGGGGTCGGGTATCTTCTCGGCGCGGGCTCGCTCGCCAGTCGCCGTAGCTACCGCGAGTTGGGCTTCCGCAATCGCTAACTCGTGGTTGGAATGCAGGGCGGCTTCCCGCCAAGATTCCCGTGTGAGTTCGAAAGGAGCTGGAGTCGGCAATGTGGAATATTGTTGGCTCAATGCAGGGAAACGGGCATGTACGCGCTCCCACGCTATGGTCAAAGCAGTGCCTGCTTCGCTTTGCAGACGACGCTGTTCAGCGAGCTCGGCCCTGGCAAGGCTGGCGTCAAGTTTGGATGCATCGCCGGCTTTCACGCGCTTCTCGACGACTGCGAGGTTGTCCTGAACAATCCGAAGATGGGTTGAAGCTAGTGCATCCGCTTGCTGCGCATTTGTCCAAGTTAACCAGAGGTCGAGGAGTTCGAGTGCTGCTGCATGCTTTGCTTGCTTGTATTGCGCCTCGCCTTGCTCAATCGTGCCTTTGCCGATACGTCGGTCCGCGGCAGCCTTCCCTGGGAGTCGGATTGTGCGCTCAAGGCCGACGTTCCACTCACGATAGCTAGGGCCTTGCTCCACCGCGCGACGTTGAGCGTTAGCCCGTGCGGTCCATTCATAGGGCGAGTTGCTGAGAATATTGGAATCTTCTCGCGCTGAGTCCAAACTGGCCTGCCCCCCAACCACTCTTGGGTCACTGTCTAAGACTGTTCGTGCGACGGCAGTTGGTAAAAGTCCTGGCGTTGCTGGCAAAGGAGCGCCCTGGACTACACTTGATACCAGAGCTGCGAGTAGTAAAATTTTCATGTGAAAGCTCCTTGCTCAAGCACTGGGACGACCCAATATCGGACGCCGGTGTTTGCAAGTTTTTGGCTAAGTTGCGTCATTACCCGTTTTTGGTCGGCATCACGAAGGAGTGCCTGAACGCAGGTCATGGATGCCATACCAAGGACCTTTTCCCGGGCGTTTAACTGCTCATGGTTGAGACCATGACCGGACGCAGAGGTGCTCACGAAAAATTCAAGCTCCGGTATTTGCAACAGGGCCTCTGTCATTCGCTCGCGCGAAGACTCCGTGCACAATAGCGACAGGCAGACGTTAGACATTGGTGTTCTCCTGCTTCGAAAAAGCAAAGCGTAGGTACAAAATCGGTAGAAGAAGAAGTGTGAGTGCCGTCGCGGTTATCAGCCCACCGATGACCACGATTGCGAGTGGACGTTGAATTTCGGACCCCGGACCACTGGCGAACAGGAGCGGGAGGAGGCCGAATGCAGTGATAGATGCTGTCATGAGGACCGGACGTAGGCGTCGGTGCGCTCCACGTACCACGACATCATGCAGAGCAAGTCCCTCTTCGCGGAGTTGATTGAAATAGCTAACCAACACCACTCCATTGAGGACAGTGATACCAAGCAAGGCGATGAATCCCACGGAAGCGGGAACCGAAAGATACTCGCCTGTTAGCCACAGTGCGAAGATACCCCCTACAAGGGCAAAGGGGATAATGCTCAGAACGAGGAGCGATTGCCGAACGGAGCGGAATGTCGAGAAGAGCAGGATAAAAATGAGCCCGAGCGCGACCGGTACTACGACGGCGAGGCGGCTCGATGCACGCTGCTGATTTTCAAATTGCCCGCCCCACGTGATGCGATATCCAATGGGTAGAGCGAGCTTCTTTGAGACCAAGGATTTTGCATCGTTGACGAATCCGACTAAGTCCCGGCCGCTGACATTTGCGATAACGACGCTATATCGACTCCCCATCTCCCGTTCAATTTTCACGGGCCCCTCTGCACGCTCGAGTCTGGCAACAGTTGCTAACGGAACCGTCTCGCCGCTCTGGCTAGTAATTCGAATTGCAGCGAAGTCAGCGGGGGAGAGTCGAACGGACTCGGGGGCTCTCAAAATAATTGGAGTGCGTCGAATCCCTTCGGTCGCGTTGCCTGCTGGCTGCCCCTCGATTTGAACACGCAAAGCATCCTGGATTTCTTCGACTGACAATCCAAGTCGGCCCGCTTGCAGCCTGTCGACAACAACACGCATGTACTGCACACCGTCGTTCTGAACAGTGTAGACGTCTTGGTTACCTGGAACGGTCTTGAGCAACGCCTCGACCTCGCCTGCATATTTGTTCAACTGCGCAAGCTCAGGACCGAAGATTTTTACAGCGATATCGCCGCGAACCCCGATAATCATTTCGTCCACCCGCATTTCGATGGGCTGCGTGAAGCTGTACTTAATCCCGGGGAGCTGGTCCAAGACTTTTCGTATCTCATCGATGAGGGCGTCTTTCGACTTCGCCCGCCACTGGTCGCGTGGCTTAAGGAGTAGATAGGTGTCGGTCTGATTTAGCCCCATCGGGTCCAGGCCAATTTCGTCCGAGCCCGCTCGAGCAACGACCCCAGTGATTTCCGGTATCGCTTTCATTAGCGCTTGATGAATTTTTAAGTCCAGAGCAGCGCTTTGTTCAAGGCTTACGGATGGCAGCTTCTCAATGCCGACGATAAGGTCACCCTCGTCCATTGTTGGCATGAAGGTCTTTCCGACCTGACCATAGAGCACGCCCGCGACCAACAGAAGGACGACTGCGATGATGCCGACCGAACGTTGGCGCCTGAGTGCCCACGCGAGAAGAGGCACATAGAAACGCAGCAATTTGCGGGGTAACCATGGCTCTTTGTGACCAACGTCCTTCAAGAAATAAGATGCGATGACCGGAATAACCGTGAATGACAACAACAGTGAGCCGGCAAGAGCGAAGACAATGGCGAGCGCAACAGGGGCGAAGAATTTTCCTTCAAGACCTTGCAGCGTCAAGAGCGGCAGGAATACGGTGATGATGATTAACATCCCTGACGTTACGGGCAAGGCTACTTCACGCACCGCACGATAAATGACGTGCAGTCGAGGAAGCTTCCTTTCTGAGTGGTCGCTTGCCAGATGCTGTACGATATTTTCGACCACCACCACAGCAGCGTCGACGAGCATACCAATGGCAATGGCCAAGCCACCCAGGCTCATTAGATTGGCCGACATATTGAAGGCGCGCATCAGAATGAACGTAATGAGGGCCGATAGCGGCAGTACCAGTGCAACAGTCACCGCAGCCCTGACGTTGCCTAAAAAAGCGCCTAGCAGCACGATAACGATTACGGTTGCTTCTAGCAGTGCTGAGGAAACTGCGCTAACCGCCTTAGATACGAGGGCGGCTCGGTCGTAGAAGACGTTAATTTTTACGCCAGGCGGCAACGTCGCTTTCAACTCGTCTAGTTTGCTACGTACTCCTTCGACGACCTGCTGCGCATTGGCCCCTGCCAAACCCAGGACAAGACCTTGAACGGCTTCGCCTGCTCCACTTTGGGTAACCACACCGTATCGTGTAACTGACCCAATGCGAACTTCAGCAAGTGAACTGATACGCACAGGTACGCCATCCTTCGTTGCAACCACGATAGCGCGGAGGTCATCGAGGCTAGTTATGCTACCTTCACTTCGTACTAGGAGGACTTCATCGCCCTCTCCAAGTCGGCCGGCGCCGTCGTTTCGGTTATTGGCATTGATTGCTTGCTTTAACTGGGTCAGGCTGATGCCACTGGCGGCCATTGCGACTTCGTTTGGAACGACTTCGAATGCGCGTACAACCCCGCCAAGAGCGTTGACGTCTGCGACGCCTGGCACGGTCCTTAACGCTGGACGGATGACCCAGTCAAGTAGAGCGCGTCGCTCAGCTAGAGAAAGACCGCCCCCATCAATGGTGAACATGAACATTTCACCCAATGGGGTCGTAATGGGCGCCATACCCCCGCCGATACCAGAAGGTAGATTGTCTGTGATGCCGCTGAGCCGCTCACTGACTTGCTGGCGAGCCCAATAGATGTCGGTGCCATCTTGAAAATCAATTGTGATGTCCGCCAAACCGTACTTGGTGACGGAACGAAGAATTTTCGTCTTGGGAATTCCCAGCATTTCTACTTCAATCGGAACGGCGATGCGGTTTTCAACCTCTTCCGGGGTCATACCTGGCGCCTTCATGATGATTTTTACTTGGGTGCTTGATACATCCGGAAAGGCATCGATTGGAAGCTGGGTAAACGCTAGCCACCCGGCTGCCCCTAGCAGGAGTGTCGCAATCAAGACGAACAGTCGTTGTGCGAGACAAGCTTGGATTAGACGGGCAAGCATCAGTTTCCACCCTTTTCGCCTAGCCATGAGCCCTTCAACGCAACTACGCCAGATATAGCAATTTTGTCGCCTTGCTTAAGCGGGCCGCTCACTCTCACGCTCTGGCCCGCGCCGCTAAGAATTTTGACGTTTCGGGCATCGAATCCGAGTTTCGTTCGTACAAAGACATAGCTGGATTGACCGTCATGGGCAACTGCCGCTAGTGGGACGTTCCAGCCATTGGCGTCTCCGGCCAGCGGGAGCTGAGCGGTGACGAACTCACCAGGGCGCAGGCCAGCGGCGTTAGGGTCAAGTGTTGCTCTTACAGTTACAGTTTGGCTTCCCGATGCGACGGTTGTGCTCACGCTGGTGATGGTTGCAGTGCCGGCGCGACCTTGCAGAGACAATTTGCTACCGACGCGCCAAGAGCCACTCCCGCCGACCGGAGCTTGGATTTCGAGAGCAAGCCTGTCGGTTTGTGCTAAGTGGACGAGAGATGTCGCAGGCTCAACGCGTTGCCCAAGCTTTACATCGATACCAGTGACAGTCCCCATTTGCTGAGCCCTCAAGTTGAGCCCATCCTCAAGCTTGCCGGAGATAGCAATGTGCTCGATTTCGGCATTTGAAAAGCCCATTAACGCCAACGTAGCCTTGGCGTTACGTAAGGTGGCATTGCTTTCGCTCAGGGCCGCCTGCGCTTCCTGGACGCGACGCTCCGCAATAATTCCTTCGTCAAACAATGCCTGTTCACGTTTCGCCCCCGCTCTTGCAAGCTTCGCGCGGCTGTGCGCTTGAATCAGTTGTAACTGCATGTTGCCCAGTTCGGGACTGACAATCCTCACGAGCAAGGCGCCGCGTTTCACGGATTGGTTGGGTTCGACGTATATCTTCGAAGTCATGCCGATGACAGGGGAACTCACTATCTGTTCGCTGTTGGTCGGTGCAACTACCTGTGCAGGTAAGCTAAGTACAACTGGGTTGGCACCGGCTTGGAGGACCATAGTGCGGATATCTAGTGCTTGGAGCTGCTGAGCGGTGACAGCAAAGCTTGACTGTCTTTCAGCTGCTGACAACTCGCGCACGGGGAGGAGGCCAAGCCAAATGCTTAGCGCAAGTAGACCAATTCTGTTTTTCATCGTTCGTCCGGACGTAACTGTAGGCATGGATTGGGATACCGAATTCCGTGAGAAGCCGGTAGTCAACGCGATGCATTGAGACTTGCCTCGCCTGGTAGCGGCGAGACAGAAGATTTAGAGCTTCGGCATGCCTTGCGCGGCCGGATATTGCCGACGCGTACTATTCAGGTGCGACCGAGATAGAGAGCGACACTCACCTCTGGCAGCACAGGAATCGATTCAGGCAGCGAAAACGTCTAAGCGTGGCGGTCGAAACGGAGGAGAGAGGGGCTGCAACGGAAGGTATAGCTCTACTAACCCAGGGAGTACTAAAACACGCACGCTGAGTGCAAAAACAGCCCGGACGAGAGTATGTGGGAACAACTGAGAGTGGTCCGCCCCATGAAGCAAATGATGAACAAGGGGATTTGAAAAGTCATCGCTCGTTTCGCCACCGCTGACCTCAGCTGGCAACCCAGCGTGTTCGTAATCAAGTGCCGCCACGTTTGCTTTGAACAGGTGGTCGATGTCATGCGCGAGGCTTGCGCCTGAACTTCCCCAAAGGCTATTGCTCGTCATTGCTATGACGAGGAGCAGGAGAGCCAAGCGATTGAGAAACGAACAGGACATTTGCGAGACTGTAGCATGGTTTGCTACTGTCTGCGAAGCCTCTGCAGAACAGTAGCTGAGCGGGTGCTAGCATGTCCTTCACGGAACCTTTGTGACATCACTAGAGGCCGAGAGAGCGTGTCTCGGACAACAATAAATCAGAGGTCACTACTGTCGAGCAGGGCCGATGACCGTTGCATAAAGCTCGTGAATGACTCTAATGATGACCGCTACGAGCCCGGTGCAGTCCGCTTGTCGGTCGGCGCCGTACAAGGAAGTGGGTGGACGGTAGCGAAAGTTTGATAGTCATCACCTTTTGACATTCGGCTGAGCTCCTTGAGCATTGTCAGCGCAGAAGGGACTCACCACTAATGCCTGTGCCGATGGTGAATATCTGGATAATGCGCGTGTGAGTGCCGCAGCGGTGTATGTGTATGGGGGTGAGCGTGAGGCTCGACGCCGTCCCAATCGAAGTCGTGCTCATGTTGATGATGTTCATCGTGCGAATGCCTGTGGCCGTGCTGTAGCTCCTCGTGAGCATGCTCATGTTCATGTTTCTCCGTGAGGTGCAGCCAAATTCCTGCGCCCATCAATGCGGCAGCGACCCAAAATGCTGCCCCAGGTGTCTCCTTTAGTAGCACAAGTGATACCGCAGCCCCGACAAATGGGGCTGCAGAGAAATAGGCGCCGGTGCGAGCAGTTCCGAGGTTTCTTAGAGCCAGAACAAACAGAACGAGACTAAGGCCATAGCCGCCAAAGCCCACCAACCCGGTCAATACCGTTGTCGTTAATGGCGGTGCAGACTGACCCATCCACGCGGCAATGAACAGGTTGACAACCCCTGCAACCAACCCTTTGGTGGCAGCTATTTGAACAGCGTCGCTTGCTGACACCTTCCGGGTCAAATTGTTGTCGATACCCCAGCAGAGACAGGCCCCCAGGATGAGGAACGCGCCCCACGGATGACCTTCGCTCGGGTTCTGGTCCCAAGTTAGTACGATTCCGCCGCTCACAATCAACAGCATGCCAATGAAAATCCGGCGGTCAAAGTTCTCCTTGAACACGAACCAAGCGAGCATAGAAGTCAGAACTCCCTCCATATTCAGCAGTAGTGAGGCATCAGCGCCTGAGGTACTCAGCAGGCCCAGCATTAGAAGGGCGGGCCCCACAATGCCACCAAAAAACGTAGCGCCTGCCAGCCACGGTAAGTCTTCGCGTGTTATTCCCGAAATCGCCGAATCTTGACGCTTGATGAACAAGGCACGAATACCCAGCCAGATGGCGAGCCCAATCCCGCTGCCCAGGTAGAGCAGCCCGGCCAGTTCCAACGGCGCAACTTGGCCCACCAGCAATTTCGCCAAGGGTGTACTTGCACCGAACGTTACCGCAGCTAGCAGGGCAAAAAGCACACCTTGTTTCATAGGACGTCCTGCGCTTCCGTTTTCGGCCATCATTTGCAATATTTCTTGGGTTTGCGAGCGAAAATATGCTCACGGTTGGCTTGGCACACTCGATTTTGTCGCTGATTAACCGGCGAGCGGTAATTTTACCGTGGTACCTAGAGCTTGGCCGTTCGTGTAACCCCAAACTAGCAAGCGATGCCCATCATGATTCGGGCGAACGCACCTCTTCGGTTGCGGGCAAACATCGCATCGCATCTATTACGCTTCGTTGCCACCCAGTAGGGCAGAAGGGTAGGCGCGGTCTCGTACGGTTTGAGATAGAAAATCGAAAAGGCTAAAAACGAGCTCTACACGTCTTTCATACCGAGTTCGACAGCCGTCCAATCCCCTCGGTGACCTGACATGAGGAACTCAATGGAAGATGTTTTAGATATTAATCAGCTTGCCGTGCTCTTAGGCGATAGTGTAGAGACAATCGAACGGAACATTAAACGCAATAAGATACAAGTGCCACCGCTCATGTACGTTCGCGGAAATGCATCCTTGCAAAGATGGCGGCTCGAGACTGTAGAAGCTTGGGTGCGCGGAAGAGAAGCGGGCCGCAGCTTACCTAGGCGCCGACGTAGGGCAACTGAAGCCAGCGCTAAACTGCCATCGTGTAGCTAGGCCGCATGGGCGCGCAGACTATCGTGCACCGTTAGGCAAGCACGGTAGTGCTGTGCAGGTGCCGCTGGCTCCTCGGGTCAACTATTTGTTGCCTTGCACTCCTGCTGGCAAATTCTCCCTAAATCTGCGCGCATCAAGTTCGCGCCGGTCATGGGCCGACTGGCTCCCATGTGCAGTAGCGCGTGGCGATAGTGAATGGCTTCGTTGTTCACTACGTCCAAGTGCAGTAAGCTCCTTATGCTCATGCGCATGGTGACCAAAATGGAGCTTCGAACCACTCTCATGCTAACGGTTGACCGCGGCGGCGGACCAGGAGTACTGCCCCGGCAGCAGGAACATCAGAACGATAAGTATGAGTTTTTTCACGATGCGGACAAACTATGATTGGACGGCTTGCACCGACGCAGGCGTAGCTTCAAGTGCGTGAACAGACGGGGCGGGCGATTGGTTAGCTTTCCCGTGCCTCAGCAGACGTAGCCCGTTGAAAACAACCAGCAGGCTTGCGCCAACGTCCGCAAACACGGCCATCCAAAGCGTTGCTAAACCTGCCATAGCAAGCCCAAAGAAAACGGCCTTGATAAGCAGCGCTGCTCCGATGTTTTGGACCAGGATGCGATGAGTTGCGCGGCTCAGCTCGATGAAGGCCGGCAGCTTGACCAGGTCGTCGTTCATTAACGCCACGTCTGCGGTTTCAATGGCTGTGTCACTGCCGGCAGCCCCCATCGCAAAACCGATGTCTGCCTGAGCTAGGGCAGGCGCATCGTTAACGCCGTCGCCAAGCATTCCGACCATCCCATATTGCGACTGAAGTTTGCGAATTTCCTTGAGCTTCTCTTCGGGAAGCAACTGGGCAATGAACGCTGCGGTGCCGACAGCAAGGCTAATTCGCTGTGCTGACGCCGCATTGTCGCCCGTGAGCATGACAGTAGCGATACCGAGTTCTCGAAGTCGTTTAATAACGTCAGCTGCTTCAGCGCGGACTTCGTCAGACACAGCGATGAGGCCCAAGACGGATGTCTTATCCGCCAGGAGAATGGCAGTTTGGCCTTGCACTTCAGCAGTGTTAAGCGCCGCTTCAACACCTGACCAGCCGAAGCCGAGCTCCTCGATAAGGCGACGATTTCCCAGATAGTAGGTCCGACCATCGATATCGCCTCGCAAGCCACGGCCGGGGAGCGCTTCGAACGTGGAGACCGGCTTGTAAGTGCTGGCGTGCGGGCCTGCGGCCAGAATTGCGGCAGCCAATGGATGAGTGGAATTTGCGTCTAAGCTACTTGCGATAAGTAGTACTTGCTCGCGAGATGCGGTGCCCAATGCGGTCACGGCGTTCACGACCGGGCGGCCCTTTGTGAGCGTTCCGGTCTTATCGACAGCCAGTGCTTTGACCCGGTATCCTGACTCCAGGAACTGCCCACCCTTAACCAGTATTCCGAGCCGTGTTGCTGCCGTAAGGCCACTCACGACGGTGACTGGAGTCGAGATGACGAGCGCACAGGGGCATGCAATGACGAGCATGACAAGGGCCTTATACAGCCATGGCGTGAACTCTGCACCGAACGCTAACGAGGGGACGACCGCGACCAGCAGAGCCAGAACGACCACGGCCGGCGTGTAGTAGCGAGCGAACACGTCAACGAAGCGCTGCGTCGCAGCTTGGTTGCTCTGAGTCTCCTGAATCACCCGAACAATTTTGGCCAACGTGCTGTGTTTGCTGTCGGACGTCGCCGTAACTTCGAGCACGCCTTGCTCATTGATAGTCCCAGCGAACACCGAGTCACCGATGTGCTTGTCGACGGGTATGCTCTCCCCAGTAATCGGGGCTTGATTGACTGCGGATTCCCCAGCCTTGACGACACCATCGAGGGGAATTCGGTCACCTGGTCGTACGAGGAAAACCGCCCCAGGGTGAACGTTCTGAACCTGAGTTTCGCTCCAGCCGCCGCCTGCCGTCCGAATGGTCGCGAGGTCGGGGGCGAGCTTAAGCAGACCGTGCACGGCGTTTCTTGCCCTAGTTAGCGACAGGCTTTCGATAAGTTCCGCAACGGCAAAGAGAAAGACGACCATTGCCGCTTCGGGCCACTGGCCAATCGCAATCGCTCCGATAACGGCCAAGCTCATCAGGAAGTTGATGTTTAGCGTCAGGTTGCGTAATGCTATCCAGCCCTTTTTCAGCGTAGGTAGGCCGCCGGTGGCGATAGAGACAAGCGCGAGCCCTGCTACTAGGAGCGACGAGTCCGTGTGGGTAGTCCAGGCAAGCGTCTCTGCAAGCACTGCAGTGACACCCGAAATGGCCAACAATACCTTTTGGCTTGCGGACAGGGGTGAGGCCTCATGCTCAGCATTGTCTTCGCTGTCACCTTCTTCAAGCTGCTCGGCTCGCATGCCGATTACATCAAGCGCCTTGGCGATGCCGTCTGCAGTGCCGAGCTGATGATGGACAGTCAGTGTGCGGCTCATCAGATTGAAATCTAACCGAACCACGCCGCTCATCGGTTCGACCTTGTTTCGGATTAGGCGCTCCTCTGTTGGACAGTCCATGTTCGATATACGGTAACGAACAGCACTCGTTCCTGCGGGAGTTGGCTTCGCTTCCGGGGGTACTGTCAGTTCAGAGGTGGGTCCTGAGCAGCACGTGTCTGCCTGCTGTACGGGCACCGACACAGTGCGACCGTTGTCGCACGAAGTGTTGACGGTAGCGGTAGAGCAGCAGGCATCTGGCGAAGGAACTTGGCTGTCCTCGCTCGCACAGCACTTGCCATCGGCAATCTTCTCGGGACTCATCTGGCAGCCTTCAACTCTTAGGGTATGCTTACATTAGAAACCCCGTAGTAGGTACAGGGTCAAGTCGTTTAGGAGAATGAAATGCGAATCGGCGAACTAGCTAAGCAAACGGGGTGCGATGTAGAGACCGTTCGGTACTACGAGAAGGCGGGCCTGCTTCCTGAGCCATCGCGAAGCGACGCAGGGTATCGACTCTACCGGCCTGAACACCTGGAGCGCCTCCAGTTCATTCGCCATTGCCGGTCTTTACAGATGGGCCTACCTGATATCCGCGTACTTCTCGATTTCAGGGCGCAGCCAACTATCGAGTGCCAGGGAGTGAACGACTTGCTCGACCATCACATCGAGCTCATCCGCGTGCAAATGGAGAAGCTCCAAAGCCTGGAGCAACAACTGATGAGGTTGCGTCATCAATGCGAGCAGCCTCACCTCGTGGAGGGATGCGGCATTTTGCAGAACCTAAACGACGCCGCTTCGAGTTCCGATTGCGCATGCCACAACAAACAACACGAGTCTGTGTAGCAGCAAATCTAAGATGGCAAATCCGTTCCTCTTGCCAAAGAACGTCGATTTCGTACCCCATCGCATTGCTTCTCATTGAGATGAGAGGGCGCTTGACCGAACGCTATGTTCGAATTATCGAAGTGATTGGGTTACTCGGCAAAACTAGTACACTCATCAGTTTTTCGATGCTGGCCGGCTTAACAAAATGGTGATGAAAGCCTGCAGCCTTCGACTTCCTTCGGTCCTCGTCCGCACCATAACCTGTTAGCGCAATAAACAATGCGGCTTCGCACTCCGGAAGCGCAAGTAACCTCCGTGCTAATTCATAGCCGTCCATATCTGGCAGCCCAATATCCAGTACGAATACGTCGAACAGTTCACTTTGTGCTCGTGTTAGCGCCTTTGCAGGATGATACTCTGTTGCCACATGATGGCCTGATGCTCCCAAGAAGAGTCCCAGTAAGTCAGCCGCGTCGACGTTGTCATCGACGACAAGTACGCGGTATGTAGATGTTGCACCCATCAGTCTAAAATCTCGTCAAGTCCAAATTAGCCCCCGTCTAAAATGCGGCCGGTTCGCGTCGCAAGTGTATTACTAGCGCCAACTTTTCGTAGGGTTGCTGCTTTGTGGTCAATAACCAGTTTTCGCACATTTAACATTCCTTGTCTACAAAGACACGTTTGAAGTTGGAAGAAAATACCTTTGCGGCGGACGATATCTCTTTGTTCGCGTGATTCGTTTAACGGCCTAGCTACCCTGATTCGCAACCATTCGGAGAACCGGCCTGGCAGCCTAATCCATACAGAAATGGAAGCGGAGGCGCTACCGGCCACGAATAGCGTGCTCTTGCAGCAATCGCCATGCAGCAGGTATGACGAACAACGAGAGCAGTGGAGCAGTAAGCATGCCGCCAACCATAGGGGCCGCAATTCTCTGCATGACCTCTGACCCCGCACCATGACCAAACATGATAGGGAGTAGGCCAGCAAGAATGACCGCGACCGTCATTGCTTTAGGCCGTATCCGCAGAAGGGCGCCCTCGCGTATCGCCTCCAGAATCAACTCGCTTGTTAGAGGCTGTCCCGCGTTCAAGCGCGCCTGCAGTGCATTTCGTAAGTACACCTGCATGACGACACCAAACTCCGCAGCGAGCCCTGCGAGAGCAATGAAGCCAACAGCAGTGGCGACCGATATCGCATGTCCGAGGAACCAGATGAACCAAAATCCGCCAACCAGAGCGAAGGGCACAGTTATCATTAGTAGCGCCGCTTCCGCGACGGAGCGAAATGCGAGGTAGAGCAGCATGAATATGACCAATAAAGTAAGCGGCACTACGGTCTTGAGCCTCGCAGACGCGCGTTCCATGTACTCGAATTGTCCCGACCAACCTATGGCGTAACCAGACGGCAGCTTCACTTTGTCGTGCACCTGTTCCTGCATCGCGCGTACGGCTGTCGACAGGTCAACGCCGCGGACGTCCACATACACCCATCCTGACAGCCTGGCGTTCTCGCTACGAATCATAGGAGGCCCGTCAGTGACTGACAGGGACGCGACGTCGCCGAGGCGAATCTGGGCGCCACGACCAGTAACGATGGGAAGCTCCCGCAGGGACTGAACAGAGTTCCGATAGTCCTGCGGGTAGCGCACGTTTATTGGGAAACGTTGGCGTCCATCGACCACTTCTCCGACGTTCTCGCCACCGACTGCCGATGAGACGATGGTCTGTATGTCGGCGACGCTCATGCCATACCTCGCTGCGCGAAGCCTGTCGATGTCGATGTCGATATACCGGCCGCCGCTTAACCGCTCAGCAA
This sequence comes from Telluria sp. AIW5, assembly GCF_056680575.1. Classification (NCBI taxonomy): domain Bacteria; kingdom Pseudomonadati; phylum Pseudomonadota; class Betaproteobacteria; order Burkholderiales; family Oxalobacteraceae; genus Telluria; species Telluria sp. AIW5. The sequence goes on from NZ_CM155289.1 coordinate 2,596,245, forward strand.
GGGCAGAGGTGACACCCGGGACTGTCTTTACTGCTGCCTCTACCGCGGTAGTAATCTTGTCGATTTGGGCCAGGTCAGGGCCTGATACTTTGACGCCGACTGGGGTTTTGATGCCGGTGGAGAGCATGTCGATGCGATTGCGAATTGGTGGCACCCAGACGTTCGACAGCCCGGGAACCTTCACGACTTTGTCGAGCTCCTCTACTAGCTTCTCGGGCGTCATGCCCGGACGCCACTGGTCTCGCGGTTTGAACTGAACGGTTGTTTCGAACATTTCCATTGGAGCTGGGTCGGTCGCGGACTCTGCACGGCCAGCCTTGCCAAATACAGTGGCCACTTCGGGAACGGTTTTGATGAGGCGGTCCGTTTGCTGAAGCAGTTCGCTGGCCTTAGCTGCGGATAGCCCTGGAAGCGCTGAGGGCATATACAAGAGGTCCCCCTCATTCAACGGAGGAAGGAATTCTCCTCCCAGCTTTGAGATAGGGATAGCCGTCAGCAGCAGTGCAACCAAAGCCATGCCGAGCGTTGTCCTAGGATGCTTCAAAGTGGCTTCCAGGAGTGGCCGGTAGCCTTTGATAAGCAGCCGATTTACTGGATTGGACTCCTCGCTGGGAATGCGCCCCCTGATGAGATAACCCATCAGCACTGGTACCAGCGTAATCGAAAGTGCTGCCGCCGCGGCGAGCGTGTACGTCTTTGTGAAGGCGAGAGGTGCGAACAGTTTGCCTTCTTGCGCCTCAAGGCCGAACACTGGAATGAACGAAAGCGTGACGATGAGAAGCGAGAAGAAGAGTGCGGGACCGACTTCCACGGACGACTTCGCGATGATGTCCCATCGGGTCCGAGCGTCGAGGCTCGTTTTCGGATGGGCGTGCGCATGCGCTTCCAGATGCTTGTGCGCGTTCTCGATAAGTACTAGAGCAGCGTCGGTCGCCGCCCCGACCGCGATAGCGATGCCTCCGAGCGACATGATGTTTGCATTCACACCTTGGTATCGCATCACAACGAATGCCGCGAGTACGGCTAGTGGAAGTGTCACGACAGCGACCAGCGCACTTCTAACGTGGAAAAGGAAGACAGCGCACACGATTGCGACAACCACGAACTCTTCGATAAGCTTGTCACGCAGGTTCGCTACTGATGCGGAAATCAGTTTCGAACGGTCGTAAGTGGTCACTACTTCGACACCTTTCGGAAGGGACGCTTGAAGCGTCGCTAGCTTGGCTTTTACAGCAGCGATGGTGTCTAGTGCGTTTTTCCCTGAGCGCATAATGACAACGCCGCCCGCTACCTCTCCTTCCCCATTCAGCTCCGCTATACCTCGTCGCATCTCAGGGCCCAGGCGGACCGAGGCCACGTCGCGAAGCAGGACTGGCGTGCCTGCATCGCTCGCATTGAGAACGATATTTCGAAAGTCTTCTAACGAGCGTAGATAGCCATGGGAGCGAACCATGAACTCGGTTTCGGCCATCTCGATGACAGAACCGCCTGACTCTTCGTTGGCGTTCTGGACCGCGTCGAGTACCTTGGCGTGAGACATGCCAAACACCCGGAGCTTGTCCGGGTCGAGCACAATTTGATACTGACGGACCATTCCGCCAATGCTCGCCACTTCAGCAACGTCCTGAACTGTTTTGAGTTCGAATTTCAGAAACCAGTCGTTGAGAGCGCGAAGCTGGCTAAGGTCGTTCTTGCCGCTTCGGTCAACTAAAGCGTACTCAAACACCCAGCCGACGCCCGTGCCGTCCGGCCCCAGTTCTGCCCGCACGCCGGCAGGAAGACGACTCTGTACCTGATTAACGTACTCAGTAACGCGTGAGCGCGCCCAGTACAGGTCAGTATCGTCATCGAACAAGACATAGACGAACGAGTCTCCGAAGAAGGAGTAGCCGCGAACGGTCTTCGCTCCTGGAACAGAGAGGAGCGCCGTTGTCAGTGGATAGGTGACCTGGTCTTCGACCAACTGCGGTGCCTTGCCGGGATATTGGGCCCGGATAATTACCTGAGTATCTGAAAGGTCCGGAAGCGCGTCCAGTGATGTCGCGCGCAGCGAGTAGACGCCCCAGACGGCTACCAGCACGGCCGCAATGAGAACCCAGGCACGCCCTGCGATTGATGCCCGTATGATGCGGGCAATCACGGCTTGCCTCCGGCCGCGACTACCACCCTCTTTAGAACGTAGCCGTCTTCGCCTTCGACGAACGAGAATTGGACAGTCTGGCCAACCTTGATTTCCTTGAACGAGTCCGGCTTCGACTTCTTGAAGTCCATCGTCATCGCAGGCCACTGCAGCGTGGCGATAGGGCCATGCGACAGCGTTATCGCCTCGTCGGTTACCTTTTCGACTTTGCCAGTTCCTTGGTGGGATGGTGACGATGGTTGGACAGGTTTCGTCGTATCTGTCGGCTTAGGGGGCATCGACATCTGTGGCATTGGACTTGGCTGCACGTCCGGTGTCGGTGCGCTCGGACTGACGTCTTTAGGGGGCATCGGGGCGTCGGTCGCAAGCTTCGGCAGTATGGACTTCAGATTCGCTTCCGAATCTATCAAGAATTGACCTGACGCGACCACGCGCTGGCCTTCGCTCAGCCCACTGAGAATCTCAGTTTCGCCGCCGATTTCTCGTCCTAGAGAGACAATCACTGGGCGCATGCTGTTCTTCTCGCCAGCAACAAAAACGATGGAGCGCTTACCCGACGCGATGATGGCCTCGGATTGAACCAAGAGACGTGATTCAGGCTTCGAAGCGCTGAGCCTGACGCGCATTAACATTCCCGGGATGAGGCTTCCATCTTTGTTGTCCAGTTCCAGTCGAGCTTGAGCTGTCCGGGTGGCGGTACTTACGCCTGGCAGAATCTCACGCACTTTCCCTTGATAGGTGCGCTGTGGGGCGCCGGCGAAGGTTGCGCTTACCTGCATGCCAGGACGCGCTGAGTTGATAAGCGCCTCAGGCACTTCGGCGAGCAACCAAATTGTGTTCATACCGACGACCCTTGCAATCGTCATTCCAGGCGTGACCTGTGCCCCTTCGCGGACAGCTAGCTCGGTGACGATGCCAGAAACCGGGGACGAGAGCGTCAGGTGGCTTTGTGGCCGGCCTGTACGGTCCATGGCCGCAACCATCGAGTCCGGAATAGACAGCGCTCGCATTCGCTGGCGAGCAGCGGCCATCAATGTTGTGTCACCGCTTTGCTTTAGCGCCAAATACTCCTCCTGCGGAGCCAGCCAGTCAGGGACATAGATAGACGCGAATGCCTGGCCGCGCTTCACTTGTTGCTGGGGTGCCCGCACATGAAGCTTGTCGATAAAACCGACTACTCGGCTTTGAACGACTTCGGCTTTGCTTTCATCGAACTGGGTGCTGCCTATGAGTTCCAGAGAGACCGCTTGCTCGGCGCGCCGAACGGTCGCGAAGCGAATGCCAAGGTTTTGTTGAAGTGACGGTGAGATTTTTACCCCAGCCGCTTCGCCACCTTCCTCGGCGTACACAGGCACGAGCTCCATATCCATAAAAGGACTCTTGCCTGGCTTGTCGAAGCGCTCACCCGGGACCATAGGGTCATGCCAATAGAGGACTCGTTTCCCTGTCGCCGGGTCGACATTAGATGTGGAAGTACCCGCTGGCGACGCTTTACCTTGTGTGCCTGCGCCGGCTCTGGGGGCGGCCGTCTTTGTGCCCGCCCAATAGCCGCCAAAGGCGAGAAGCGAACCTGCAACGATGAGAATTGCGGTTCGTGGCTTGTATGTGTTTTTCATTGTGCTGCCCTCGAATGCGTTGCAATGCCATGCGGGATTACGTGAAGCTCGAGGCTTGCCCAGACGAGGGCAGCTTCCTGTTCTAGCGCATTAACTTGCAAACGCTTTTCAAGCGATGTACGCCTAGCTTTGAAAACGGCGGTTAAGGTGCCGGTGCCGCCGCTGTAGTCGGCGAGCGAGAGGTCCACCTGTTGGTTGGCAGTTGGGAGCAGCTCCATGTTGAGCTGCGCAATACGGCGCTTGAAGCTTTCGAGTTGAGCTGACTGCGCTTGTATCATCGACTGCATGTCGACAAGTGCTTCTTCGTATTCCAGCCTGGCTTTCGTTCCGAGTTCGGACTTCTCCGCGATGTCACGGTCCTGTCGCTGGGCTCGGTTGAGGGTGAGCGGAATGCTCACGCCAAACGACACCATGTTCGAGTACTGGCTGCTCCGTTGGGCAAAGCCGACTTCAAATGACCAATCGGGGTTTCGCTCGCGGACGGCTACCGCCTTGTCAGCGTCTGCAAGGCTAACCGCCCGGCGTGCATTCAGAACGGTTGGGTGATAACGTTCGAGCTCGGACGCCGGCAGAGTCGGAACGTGTGTTGTGAGTTCAGGCGGCGTGTCTGCCACCCCGACAATGTCCGTGCGCGTCCATCTGCGCAGGTTAATTTGCGCAGTTTCCAACTCCTGCTCCGCCGCCTGTATCGAGTCGCGACTCAAGATTAGCTCCGTCTTCGCCTGCAGCACATCGCTAGCTGAAGCCTTGGCGCCGCGATGTGCCGCCTGAAGGGCTGCGAGGTCCTGTTCCATCTCGCGCGCAACGGCCCGTGAAAGCGCTACTGCACGCTGTCTGTACAGAACAGTTAGCCAGGCTTTGCCGGCCTCTTCGCGCACGGTTGCGACCTTTTCGAGGTATTCACCTTCAGCGGCCTCGGTTGCGCGTTGAGCGCGCTCTGACCGGGCTTGACGTTTGTCTCGGGAGACCCATTGCTGTTCGATGCCAATCCGGCGCATCGTCATGAAGTCGGCATTGGGGCGGAATTTGTCGGGGCCCGACACAGGCAGATTGTCGAGGCCCAGCTTGAGCGTCGGGTCAGGTAGTTGGTCTGCTCTTGCCGCCGCCTGAGAACTTGCCGCGACCGAAGCACGGGACGCCCTGGCAGAGGCGGAGGTGGCTGCAGCGAGACGTAGCGCCTCGTCGAAGGTGAGCAGCGTTGTACTAGCGTTAGCTAGGCTCGAGGTAAGAAGTAGAACAGCTACGAGCAGAGTGTGGCGTTTCCGTGCAGGGGCGCCTGGCACGGGTGCATACGACGTAAAAATAGAAAGCATAAATCCTCCGCGATTGAAAACGAGCGCCGGCAGCAAAAGCTACCGGGCGTTAAGCAGGCGGGAGGCGATTAGATTCGGATTCTGTGCGTACGTAGGTACGGCGGGTCGGCGTCGGGCTCTGGAATCTCGCCAGACCACGGCGTGGGCGACGCCATCTGCAGCAGCGGTACAAGGATGCGCACTAAGGCTGGATTCGAGAGCGGTGCCAAACTTGGAGGTGCACTGTGGTGCTCTAGCGATGCTTTAGTGTCTGCAGAGAGTTCAGCGCAATGCACCGGCTTTTCGATGTCCATGCCAGCACATGGCATGCCGTCCATCATCTGCGAGTCCATCACTTTCATCGTCAGCTCTGGACAGACGTACGAAGCCATGGCGATTCCCGTGTTGAAAACGGTAAGCACCAACAACAGAGCAACGTAGCGGAACAGTGACGGGAAAGAACGCCGCATCGGATGGAATTATCTAAACAGTAATCGTGTATGCACCGATTCTATCCCAGTGTCATCTCGAGTTCAGAGCTTTTCGCGACCCAGGTTCGACTGCAACAAGTCCTTGACCTTACCATCGCTGGAAGGTCTATCCTTCATTTAATCGAGGACCGGAGAACCAAAATGAATGCAGTCATCAAACCTACCGCTGCAGCGGCGGCTTTCACCTTCCCAGTAGTCGGCATGACATGCGCTTCCTGTGTCGGGCGTGTTGAGAAAGCCTTGAAGGCCGTTGCTGGTGTAGAGCACGTTGCTGTCAATTTGGCCACAGAAAAGGCGACCGTTCACGTTGTCTCAGGGGTTAGCCCCAATACGCTCTATACCGCTGTCGAAAAGGCTGGTTATGAAGTGCATAGTGAAACGTTCTCGCTCTCGGTCTCTGAAATGACGTGCGCATCGTGTGTTGGGCGTGTTGAGAAGGCACTCAAGAATGTACCTGGCGTGACCGATGCGTCGGTGAATCTCGCGACCGAGAAGGCACGTGTGACCGCTGTCGGCGTGACAGTTGAGCAGTTGATTGGAGTTGTTGAAAAGGCCGGCTATCACGCTGTCGCGGCAACTGATGCTTCTGTTCAACAGAACGCTACGCGGAGCAGTATTCCAACGTGGTGGCCGGTCGCGGCTGCAGCGCTACTAAGTCTGCCGCTCGTGTTGCCGATGCTGCTCATGCCGTTCGGCTTAAACCTGGCACTACCTGGCTGGCTCCAGTTGGCGTTGGCAACGCCAGTCCAGTTTTGGCTAGGTGCCCGATTCTATAAGGCTGGCTGGAAAGCCCTCCTTGCGCGCACAGGGAATATGGACCTCTTGGTCGCTCTCGGGACCACTTCGGCTTACGGGCTGTCAGTGTATCTGCTCCTCACACAAGGCAATCATGAGGGGATGTCGCATCTTTACTTCGAGACCTCCGCCGTCGTGATTACGTTGGTTCTTCTCGGTAAATGGTTAGAGGCACGAGCGAAACATCAAACTGTCGCCGCACTGCGCGCCCTGGAGTCGTTACGTGCCACAGTCGCATTGGTACGACGAGGTGACCATGATGCCGAGATTCCAGTCGGACAGGTCCTCGTTGGCGACCTGGTCATTGTCCGTCCAGGTGACCGTGTACCGGTCGATGGTAAGGTCGTTGAAGGTTCAAGTCATCTTGATGAGTCGCTGCTTACTGGCGAAAGCCTGCCGGTCGCGAAAAACATCGGCGACCTAGTCACCGGTGGCGCAGTGAATGCCGAGGGCATGCTTGTCCTGCAGGCCACCGCAGTTGGCGGCGACACTATGCTGTCCAATATCATCAAGCTCGTGGAGGATGCGCAAGCGGTCAAGGCACCAATTCAGCGTCTAGTCGACAAGGTCAGCGCCGTGTTTGTACCGGTTGTTCTTCTGATTTCAGTTGTGACTTTTTTGGGATGGGGCTTGCTGACCGGCGACTGGCAGCAAGCGCTACTCAACGCCGTAGCAGTGCAAGTTATCGCTTGTCCATGTGCACTCGGTCTCGCAACTCCGACTTCAATAATGGCAGGAACTGGCGTCGCAGCACGTTACGGGATTCTCATCAAAGACGCCGAAGCGCTTGAGACAGCGCACGCAGTGAACGTGGTCGCTTTCGATAAGACCGGCACTCTGACTGAGGGCAAGCCAGCTGTCGTTGCTACCGAAGGAATCGGACGTACCGAAAACGAGGTTCTCTCCCTAGCGCGGGCCGTCCAACAATATAGTGACCACCCCCTTGCGAAGGCGGTCGAAGCAGAAGCTCAGAAGAGCGGAGGGAGAAGGCTTCCAGCCACGAATGCACAGGCACTTCCCGGTCGAGGTGTTCGCGCCGACGTCGAAGGGGCAACTGTTTTTCTGGGAAACCGTGGGCTGTTGGAGGAGATAGGCGTTGTGCTCAGCGATATTGACGCGTCGGCAGCGTGCCATGAAGCCGTCGGCCGAACCGTCTCCTGGGTTGCTGTGCAACAGAATGGCAAAGTCGAGCTGGCTGGATTGCTGGCGTTCGGGGATACGTTGAAGCCATCGGCTAAGGCTGCAGTGAGCCGTCTTAGAGATATCGGAGTGGCTTCGGTCATGCTTACCGGGGACAACGCTGGCAGCGCTCGAAGCGTAGCCAACGCTGTAGGTATAGACGATTTTCGTGCCCAGGTGCTCCCTTCTGACAAGGCCGATGTGGTGGCCGCGCTCAAGACCGCTGGCAAGGTCGTCGCAATGGTAGGCGACGGTATCAACGATGCGCCTGCTCTTGCGTCTGCGGACGTTGGGATTGCTATGTCTACCGGCACGGACGTGGCGATGCATACCGCAGGGATTACGTTGATGCGGGGAGACCCGAGGCTGGTTGCGGATGCTATCGACATATCGAAGAAGACGTACCGGAAAATTCAGCAAAATTTAGGCTGGGCCTTCGTGTACAACATTGTAGGCATACCACTTGCTGCATTCGGGTACCTCAACCCAATCATTGCAGGAGCTGCAATGGCACTCTCAAGCGTATGCGTAGTATCGAACGCGCTGCTTCTCCGCCGGTGGAAGCCGGCCCTTGCTATCGGAGGTAAATGATGAACATTGGACAAGCTGCCGACGCCTCAGGCGTTACCGCCAAGATGATTCGGTACTATGAAAGCATTGACCTCATTACGGCTGCGAATCGCACTGACTCTGGTTACCGCCAATACACTTCTAATGACGTGCAAACCTTACGCTTCATCAAACGCTCCCGCGACCTTGGATTCTCAATTGAGCGTATCAAAACCTTGCTCAGCCTCTGGCAAGACCGCGGCCGACATAGCGCAGACGTGAAAGAGTTGGCCCAGAGATACATTGCTGAGCTCGATGAGGACATTGCGAAACTACAGTCGATTCGGGCCCAGTTGCACCATGTGGCCAACAACTGCCATGGCGACAATCATCCAGATTGCCCGATTCTTGATGAGTTGGCGAAGCCGCGTGCCTGCGCGTAGCTCGGGCGCTTGCTGGAGTTGAGGTATTTGGGGTTGGAACTCTTGCTAAGCAGGATGCCGCCTGCGGACACCCGGTCGGGCGCATGCTAAGCGAGTAATTGCGAAAGCGAGGCAGAGCGGGTTGCCCGCTCTGCCTAGTGGTATCAGGAGCCAGATGCTTCTGTCACCGGGTAGCCAGCATTGATGATTGCCGACTTGACGGCATCTAAGCCCATCTCTGTAGCAACGCGAACTTTCTTACTTGCGAGGTCGACCTCGACACGGGCAGCGCTGTCGAGAGCGTGCACCGCCTGTGTAACGCCGCGGACGCATCCCCCACAGTTCATCTTCAAGACATCCAGTTCATACATGACAGCTCCTTTGAAAGGTGAGACTCCAATGTAGGGGTTACCGCGATGGGAAGGTCAACAGCGAATTTTTGAGTTGGACGCGTAAATAGTAATGCCGCCAGATAAGCGACGGAAAAGGCTAAAACTGGTCCGTATACCGCTTTCGTCGAAGGAGAGGGCTCAAAACCCCGCGGTCGATGAGGAACAAGAGCGCCAAGCGGGATACCATGGGTGCACACTGGGCAGCAGCTAGAGGTGAGGTAGGAGCGAGCAAATTCGCTTGAAGTCTGGCTGGAGTACTGGCGCATTTGCGCGAACCGGTATGCCCGGGCGACTGCAATCGCGCCGCCGAGCGAAGATGCGAACTTGCCTACCGTAAGCAAGTAGGGGGCATCTTTGCCCGGGATGTAACTTCTCTAAAAAGAGTAAACAGGCTAACACTAGGGCGGCCCGTGTTAACAATGGATGGGTTACTTGCTGCGATAGTGTCCGCGAACGTAGGTTCCGTCGCGTCGCGTGTACCCGCTAACATGAGTCGTCTTAGGCCGCATAGTTGCCGAGCTAATGTCGCCGTAGCAGGACCCATTTTCAGCGCAAGAAGAGCCGCTGGGGGGCGGCAATGCGGTTGGTTCAGCTGCGTCAGAGACAAGGGCAGCAGCTGACGTTTGAGACTTGGTGGACGAGCTATAAGGCTTCGCGTACAAAACCTGTTGGCCACCTGTGCCGTAGGAGTCAGCGGCGCGCGCGTGCAATCCATTGGCACTGCGCCCTTGCGCCGGAGATAGGACCTCAGAAACCGTGGCCGTGTGAACACAGTTGCTGTACCCCTTCTGGCAGTTGTACGCATTCCGACGAATTGCAGATTCTTCAACGGTAGTGCGTTGGATGTCGGTGAGGAGGCTGGTATCGCATGCGGAGTAGCCGCTGTTGCAGCTTCGGAAGTTGCGAGCAAGACCAGACGCCTCCGCTTGCTTGCGCTGCGCTGCTGTCAAGAGAGCCGTATCGCACGCCGAATACCCCTTGTCGCAGTTCGTGAAATTTCGGTCCAAGGCCGAGACTGTAACCTTGTCCTGCTGCTGCTGGGTCAGCAAAGTCGAGTCGCAGGATGAATAGCCGCTGTCGCAGTTACGGAAGTTTCGCTTTCGATGCGATTCGCTGACTTGAGCTTGCTGTGACGGCGTCAATAGGGATTGGTCACAACTACTGTAACCGCTATCGCAGTGACGGAAGTTCCTTGCCAGGGCCGAGTCATGAACCTGTGCTCGCTGGCGTTCTGTTAGCTGACTCAAATCGCAACTTGAGTACCCGCTGTCGCAATACCGAAAATTTCGTGTCAGGGCGGACTGGCGTACTTGCTCAAGCTGCGGCGCGGTGAGGAGGGATGCGTCACAGCTCGAATAGCCAGCTTCACAGAAGCGATAGTTTTGGCTTAGCTTTGCATCCTGGGCGCCTACATGTGCGGATACGAGAAGCAGCAGTGAAAGCGCAAGTCTGATGAGGTTCATTAGTATGGATGAGCCCAGTGAAGTTGTAATTAAGTGCAACACCTAAGGTATTGTTGCTCAGCATTATTACTTCGTTTTTGCACTTATGACAACTGCCATCCGGCACATGGCGGGGCGTAAGTCGGTTTTCTTTTCAGGGGGCCTATGATTTCGCTTGACCTTCCCATTGTAGGAAGCTGTATTGTTCGATTTAAGTCGCCTAGCGGCATATTTGGCTGTTTCGCGTCGCCTTGACGACATAAACGACCGTGCTACACTCTCAACCAATGAATCGCACCCTGAAAACCTATCTGCTATGGCTGCTAATTGCCGTGATGCCCTTCCAGGCATTCGCGGCAAATGTGCTGCGCACGTGCAGTTCTGGCCATCAGGGTATGACCATGGGTGCAGTTGCCTCGATGGACCACAGCGATGCGTCGGCTAGTTCGCACGTTGCCGCTATGGACCAGCAGTCAGGTGATGATGAAGCGTGTCCTGAGATGGCATCATCCAACGAACACAGTGACAATACTTCTCAGTCCTTTAAGCATGGCTCATGCAGTGCTTGTGCTGCGTGCTGTGTTGGCGCGGTTGCACCGCCGCAGCTCTTGACCTTCAAACCCTCCTACAACAGCGCTGAGGTCTATGTGACCTTTGGCTCTACTCTTGTCGCTGGTTTCATTCCTGACAGTCTCGAACGTCCCCCTCGGCATCTCGCCGCTTAATCGTTTTCGGTAGCAACGACGCGCGTACTCGCTCGTATTTCGTTGTGCTTTTGTCGCGCACTACTGCTGCGCGCTCAATTTCGATTATGGGACGACTATGTTCTCCAAACGTTTTGTTGCCGCCAGTGCGGTAGCCGTAACTTCGTTCGCGGCTATCGCCGGCGAGCCACCAGCTTCTCTTAAAGCGGCCGACCCAGCTGCTCAGGTTTCACAAACGACGTACACCTCGGTTCTTTCAACGTACAGGCCGGCTGAAGACACCAGCGTCTCGCCAGACAAAGTATGGAAAGAGGCTAACGCTACGGTCGCTAACGAGGGCATGCATGGGGACGCTCAGGGCGACCCGGCGGCTGAAGTCCAAGATGCGAGCAGCCACGCTGGACACACGATGCCGACTCAAAGCGCAAATCCAGATGCCCATGCCGGCCATCGGGCGCCAGCTGAACAGGCTAGCCAAGGGGCCCATGCAGGTCATCAGATGCCAACTCAATCCGTCGCTCCGGCTGCCCCTACTGGCCAACCTTCGCCGGCAGCACACACAGGTCATCAAATGGCACCAGCTCCAAAGTCGGACCCGCACGCGGGTCATCAAATGGCGCCGGTGGCAAAGCCCGACGCGCACGCTGGACACCATATGGGCCAGGAGAAAAAGCCGGCCAAGGCTACTCCTCCAGCTCCGGCAAGTGACGCAGGAAATAGCTCGCATGGACAGCACCAGCAACACCAAGAAGAAGGGACAAAGAAATGAAGCCTTTCGCTTTTACACCTGTATTGAAGACTAGCAGTCTCTTATTGGCGATATCAGTTCTGACTGGATGCTCGACCTTGTCTAACGACGGCGGCGCGAGCGACGTATCAAAGCTGACGAAGCCTCGTACCGGTTTCCCAGTGGTCGGGGAACGGAATGACCACGATGCGCAGGCTAGCTCTGTGGAGGTCTCGAAGCTCCTGTCGTCACCTCTGACCCCCGATACCGCGGTGCAGATTGCATTGCTCAACAACCGCGGCCTCCAGGCTTCGCTTGCAGAACTCGGCGTGTCCGAAGCCGACTTTGTCCAAGCTGGCCATCTGCGTAACCCGGGGTTTTCGTTCAGGCGGATGCGCGGCGGCGACCAAGTTGAAATCGAACGAAGCGTGATGTTTGACCTGATTGGTCTCCTGACCATCCCGGTTCGGAGCACTATCGAGCGCGGCCGGTTCGAACAGGCAAAGTTGACCGCTGCATCCGAAGCAGTCCGCTTGGCTAGCGAAACCCGTCGTGCTTACTTCAGCGCCGTCGCAGCTGCCCAGACGGAGAAATTTATGAGCCAGGTAGTGACTTCAGCCGAGGCTGGCGCCCAGCTCGCGCAGGAGCAAGCCAAGGTTGGCAACTGGAGCAAACTGGACAGGGCACGTGAGCAGGCCTTCTACGCGGAAGCGACGACGCAATATGCCCGCGCTCGCCACGCTGCTACGGCAGCGCGTGAGCAACTTGTCCGCCTATTAGGCCTCTGGGGTTCAAACGTCAACTTCAAGATTCCGGACCGTCTACCAGACCTTCCGCAAAAGCCGAATGAACCTGGAGCACTCGAAGCTCTTGCAATGGAACAGAGACTCGACATCCAGATTGCTAAGCGGGACGTTGACGCTACCGCCCGGTCGTTAGGCCTGACAAACGCTACAGGCTTTATCAATGTTCTGGACGCTGGATACGCCAACAAGAGCACTACCGGGGCGCCGCGTGAGAACGGCTACGAAATATCGCTGGAACTACCTATCTTTGACTGGGGCGGGTCCCGCCGAGCTCGTGCGAAGGCAACGTACATGCTCTCTGTCAATCGTACGGCCGACGCTGCTGTTCGCGCGCGCTCGGAAGTGCGCGAAGCGTACTCGGCGTACCGCACTAGCTATGACGTCGCCAAACACTATCGCGACGAGGTGGTCCCGCTAAGGAAGCAGATTTCGGAAGAGGTCCTCCTTCGCTACAACGGGATGCTTGCTAGCGTTTTCGAGTTGCTGGCTGACTCGCGCGACCAAGTCACGAGCGTAAACGGCGCCATTGAAGCGCAACGAGATTTCTGGATTGCGGAGACCGAGCTGCAGGCGGCCATCAATGGAAGCGGCGGGGCGGTCTCACGGCCCGCCGCCGGCTCGAGCTCCGCGCCGGCGGCTGAACATTAATTGGAGAGTTGAAATGGTTTCACGTAGAGATTTGTTCACCGGTGCTGCAGCACTGGTTGGCGCCGGGGTGGTTAGCCGAGTTGGCGCAGCATCGCTCCCAGAAGCAGTAATCATGCAAAGCGCTGCGACGCAGGTGCCACCGCCACCACCGAACGGCCGGCCGTACAACCCGGTTGTGACTCTCAACGGGTGGTCGCTCCCATGGCGCATGAACAACGGAGTCAAGGAGTTCCACCTGGTTGCTGAGCCTGTCGTGCGTGAATTTGCACCGGGCATGAAAGCGAACCTGTGGGGATATAACGGCGCCTCACCAGGGCCCACCATTGAAGTGGTTGAAGGCGACCGTGTTCGTATTTTCGTGACAAACCGCCTGCCCGAGCACACGAGCATCCACTGGCATGGCCAACCGCTGCCAAATGGTATGGATGGCGTTACCGGGTTGACGCAAAAAGGCATTCAGCCTGGCAAGACCATGGTGTACGAATTCGAGGCTAAACGGCCGGGCACATTCATGTACCACCCGCATGCCGACGAAATGGTGCAGATGGCCATGGGGATGATGGGCTTCTGGGTGACCCACCCGAAGAATCCTAACTTCATGAAGGTTGACCGCGACTACGTATTCCTGCTCGGTAGCTATGACATCGAGCCAGGAAGCTTCGTGCCAAAAACCTCGACCATGTTGGACTTCAACCTATTCACGTTCAACAGTCGCGTTTTCCCAGGTATCGATTCGATGGTCGCGCGCCAAGGCGAGCGTGTGCGTATTCGCTTCGGCAACCTGACGATGACCAATCACCCAATTCACCTGCACGGGCACGAGTTTGAAGTGACCGGCACCGACGGAGGTTGGACGCGACCTGAATCGCGTTGGCCAGAAGTAACCGTTGACGTTGGAGTGGGCCAGATGCGTGCCATCGAGTTTGTCGCGAACAACCCTGGTGACTGGGCATTCCATTGCCATAAGTCCCATCACACTATGAATGCAATGGGCCACGACGTTCCGACCATGATTGGCGTCTCCCAGCGCGACGCTGCAAAGAAGATTAGTTCAATCATTCCCGACTATATGGCAATGGGTTCTACAGGTGGCTCTATGGGCGGCATGGAGATGCCGCTGCCCGAAAACACTCTCCCGATGATGGGTGGCCAAGGGCCGTTCGGCGAGGTCGAAATGGGCGGTATGTTCACTGTGATGAAAGTGCGTAAAGACCAGAAGCGAGGTGATTACACCGACCCAGGCTGGTACAAACATCCAGCTGGCACGCTCGCTTACGAGTGGACCGGCGCGCCGCCTGAAGCGGTCAGGAGTACATCGGCGGGCGGGCAATCCATGCCTGCGCCGAAGCCAGAGCAGAACGTAGAGTTTAACGTCCGCAAACCGTCAGGCCACTCCGGGCACTGACCTGGTAGTGGAGTAACTGAGCAAGGTTACGGAATCAGAAGTCGTAACTGGCGGCCCGTAAAAGACCGCTAAACCTAAATTGAAAGAAGAGATATCAAATGAAAATCACAAAAATCGTTGCCAATATTGCTGCCGTTACGTTCGCACTTGCCTCGTTTAACAGCGCTATGGCGCAATCGCATGACCACGACAGCCACACGCCTGCCGCAGTTGCTGGTCAAGAAATGGCCATGTCCGAGGGCGAAGTCAAAAAGGTCGACAAGGACGCCGGGCGCCTGACCATTAAACACGGCCCGCTCGAGAATTTGGGCATGCCCGGTATGACTATGGTGTTCGGTGTTAAGGACGCTTCAGCACTCGATTTGCTCAAGGCTGGCGACAAAATCAAGTTCGTTGCGGAGAGGCTTGACGGCCGCTTCGTGGTTACTCAGCTGGATGTTCAGAAGTAAGCGGTAAAGGGGAGTAGAAGGTGTCCGCGTCCTGATTCAGCGTGGACGCCGGCAGCACCAAGCTGGGATGAGTATGTTTGCAACCAACCAAGGAGTAAATATGAAAATCTCGAAAATTGCACTTGCTACGTTCGCCGTAATTGCGCTTTCCGCCAACGCGGCGCCTCAGCATCAAGGTGGCTCACACGAAGGCGCTGGGCACGACATGGCAAATATGCAGTCGATGCACAAGAGCTCGCCGAACGCGGAGAAAGCGCCGTACGAACAGCAGTTTCTGGACACCATGGCTATGCACCACCAGATGGCAATTCACATGGCTAGCCTTGTTGAAAGTCGGGCTGCTAGTCAAGAACTCAAGGATATGGCCAAGAAGATGATGGCCGACCAGGAAAAAGAGATTGCCCAGCTCAAGGGGTGGAAAGAGCAGTGGTATGCGGGTAAGCCAGAAGCGATGAACATGAAAATGCCGGGCATGCCGGAGTCAATGAAAGGTATGAGTGGCGACAAGCTGATGTCAGCCAAAGGTGAGCAGTTTGACCGCATGTTTGTAGACATGATGAGCCAGCACCACAAGGGCGCCATCAAGATGGCGCAAACCGCAGCGCCAAAACTCCAGCATGCCGAAGTTAAGGAGTTTGCGAACAAGCTCGTCGAGATGCAGAAGAAGGAAGTGGCACACATGGCCGAGATGAAAAAATCTGCGGCAGCGCCGAAGAAGTAAGAAACGCAAACACGCTAGGGTGCCCGACAAGTCGGCCGTTGACGAACCGCTTGTCGGGCTGTCCCAACCCCAACCAACACATAAAACATCTATGCGCCAAACACTTTTTGCCATCGCTCTCTCGGCCGCGTCGCTCCAGGCATTCGCGGCGACTCCGCTTGAAACCGTCTCTGCATTTCATGAAGCGCTAACCGCCGGGAAGGCCGACGCGGCTACCGTCTTCCTGGCCCCGACTATCCAGATTTTCGAGTCCGGCTACGTCGAGCGCTCACGCGATGAGTATGCGGGGCACCATCTGCCGAGCGATATGGCCTTCGCTAAAGCGACGAGGGAAACGGTCATACGCCAGAACGAGCGGGTTGAAGGGAATATCGCCATCGTGACACGGGAAACCGAGACGAAGGGCAAGTTCAAAGGAACGAACGTGCACTCGTTTGGGACAGAGACTGCCGTATTGGAAAAGCAGGGTGATAAGTGGCTCATCACGCACGTTCACTGGTCCTCCCGTAAAGCTAAGTAATCAATAACTACCTAGAGGTAAACATGAAAACCATCCAAAAAATCGTAGCAGCTTGCGTTTTTACAGCGGCTACTATCGCAGCCCCACTCGCGATGGCACACGCGAAGCTTACTGCTTCGAATCCGACGCCAGGAGCCGTGTTAGAGACGGCGCCGGCCGAAATTTCTCTGACCTTCAACGAGAAAGTTGAGCAAGCTTTTAGCACCGTGACGTTGACTTACACCGACGGTAAGGTCGTCGAGACCGAGAAGGCGAAGGTCGATACCGCCAACCCGGCAATTGTGCATCTCCAAACCAAGGGTCTGTCTACTGGCACTTATACCGTTAAATGGGCCGTCGCTGGCCACGACGGTCACCGTCGTACAGGCACGTTCTCGTTCTCGGTGAAATAAGTGGATAGTGTCCTAGGCGTTCAAGTTGGGTCAGTCGTTGCCTTGGACGCCGCGTTCGCTTGGCTTGTCGGCTCATGGCTGGCCCGTCGTTGGCTTGTGACGTCAGGTATTCCACGCACCGACGCTGAAGCCCTGCTGCGCTCAGGCGATATTGCCGCTGCTGTGCTCGGTGTAGTAGGGACAGGTGCTATGTTGTGGGCAACCGCCGCGGTAATGGGGGGTGTTGGCCTACAAGAAGCGAAGGACGTGGTCTGGCAGATGTTGACCATGACAAGTATTGGCCGGGCCGGCAATATCTCGTTTTTTGCGATTACGCTGGTACTGGTCATTCGAGCACTTCGTTCGACTGCAGCGTGGCGTGAGTGGGCAGTGCTTGCGGCCTTAGGTCTCTTCGCATTTGTACGCGCGTCAATGGGACATGCCGGTGAAAACGGTTATTGGACTTTGCCTTTCGCAGCAGAGGTAATTCACCTGACTGCGATGGGGGCATGGACGGGCTTAGTTGCTGTCTCTGCGTGGAAAGCGATGGGCAACGGCGCAGGGCGACCTGACTTGAACCGAATAGCTCACTATCTGGAATCGATGTCTGCAGCTGCAATACTTGCTGTCATAGCAGTATTCGCCACAGGCTTGTTCAACGCTTGGAACAGAGTTGGAACCGTGGACAACCTGCTTGCCAGTAGTCTGTACACGACGGCACTCTTAGTGAAGCTTTGCTTTGTAAGCGTGGCACTTGTCCTCGGCGGCTATAACAAGGTGTTCGGACTTGCACGTGCACGGCACTCTACGCCGGGGCTGCAGTCTGTAAGACTTGTTTTGATTGTTGAGAGCGTTGTTTTACTTGCTGCGGTAATTGCGGCCGCTGTCTTGACCTCGCAGCAGCCACCAGCGGCGATGTGACGTTGGATTGCCCAGGCAGCTTGGCGGGCCAGGCATACTCCGCAGTAAGTGACGAGTACTTGCAAGTAGTTGCCTGGCGCCAGTCTAGCTTCAAAGGACGGACTTCAACCTAGCGTTTTCGTATCTAGGTTTTCCTGACAGTACGGTGTGCCCCAAGTTTTTTCTCGCTGCTAGACTGCCAACATGAAACGAGGTCTTTCCCGCGTGTGCATGCTCTGGCTCCTATTGGTGGCTGTCCCTCTACAGGGACTAGCTGCTGTGGTAGGAGGGTGCTGCGTACGAGCACAGACACAGTCGACGATTTTGGTGCCTGGTGGCGGTGAAGCTGGAGTGACTTTGAAGATGCCATGCGAGGACATAGGCAGTTTGCAGATGGTTGAGGACGACTCGACCAGCGAACCTTCCCAGCTGCATCCAAACAAAACCGGCTCATGCAAGCCTTGCGCAGCATGCGGTCTAGGAGCAGGTGCTCCCCCGTCAGTGCACTCGGCCAAAATTCAGTCCTTCAAAAGCGACTCTCCCGTAGTAACCCCACCCGGCATATTCGCAAGCCATATCTCAGCTGGCTTAGAGCGACCGCCGAAATACCTCTCCGTAATCCTGTGAGCATTCCAGCTTGTCTCTGTCTGCCGTTTTCATAATGGCGACCGTCGAACTTGCATGCACGTTATCGCTTTCATTACGTTAAGAGGAAATCATGAATTCCAAACTCTCCGCAAATATCGGAAGGGCATGTCGCACCCGTCGCTCAGGCTGGAGTCAGGCGGCTGTTGCTGTCACGGCTGCCGGCACTCTTCTTCTCTCGTCGGCAGCGTCAGCTGAAGGCCCAGGCGACGGAAGAACGGCACGATTTGAAAAGAACTATTTGACCTTCATCATTGACCACCATTACTCGGCCCTACGTATGACGGAACTTGCGGCAGGTAGTGACCGGGTCCGGGACCCTGCCATCATTAACCCTGACGAAGGTACGACACCTACGCCAGGCTACGCAGAAAGCATCCCTAAGGCATCCGCCGAAGAAATTCGTTCGATGTCGCGCCAAGCCAACCGCGGTCAGCGTGAAGAAATTGCAAAGGCCCAGCGAATGCTGCGTGAGTGGTATGGCGTCTCGTACGTGCCTAAGCTCGCCCCCTCCGGGATGCAGATGATTCAAATGCTTGAGCGTACCCCTGCTGGACGCCAGTTTGATGAACAATTTCTCAAGGTGTTTAGCAGCCATCACTTTGCTGCGCTAAGCCCTAGCCTCGAATGCCAGGTCAAAAGCGACCTGTCTCACGATGGTCTCCGCCGGTACTGCGACAACATCGTAACGATGCAGAAGAACTCAATTAACGACATGAGGGAAATGCTGTGCAAGCAGTTCCGTGACTGTGACTTCGTACCGGTTGCAAACGTACGCAGACTAGATTAACCGTCACCCCTCTTGGGTCGTCTCAGAAGCGACCCAATTTCGTACTACGAGTAACTTGACCTTCCACATTTGGAGAACGACATGGAAATGAATTCTTTTAAAAGCTGTATCGATGCATGCAACGCATGCGCCAACGCATGTGACAACTGCGCAGCAATGTGTTTAAAGGAAGAGCACGTCGCCGCGATGGCAAAGTGCATCGCTTTGGACATGGACTGCGCCCAGGCATGCCGCTTCGCGGCAGCACTGATGGCGCGCGGGAGTGCACACGCGGGGGCAGCTTGCCGCATTTGCGCAGAAATCTGCGAAGCCTGCGCCGATGAGTGCGGACAGCATCAAATGGACCATTGCCAAAAGTGTGCAGAAGCCTGCCGACAGTGCGCGGCTGAGTGCCAGCGAATGGCAGCTTAAAGCTAAACCTTCTCATAAGTAGGAAGTTCAGATACCGCATCTCACGCGGTATCTGAATGTCTCAAAACCGCTTGACCTTCCAATTGTGGGAGGGTTTACAGTGAGTCATTACGCTTTGGTTCAATGAGCTAACTGCAAGTCTTTAGGAGCTACGTATGAAGACCGAAACGCATGGCGACCACAAAGCTCATGAGCACTCTGGAGTGCAACTCACAGGTCATGTTCACGTAGGAGACAGCATGCCTTCTCCTAACCAACCGACAGACGCGAAACCGTTCACTGACCCAGTGTGTGGGATGAAGGTCAGACCAAACACTGAGCGAGAAATTGCGTTTGGGGGCGAGGTCTACCATTTCTGTAGCCCGAAGTGTATGGAGAAGTTCAGAGCCGCGCCGGAGAGTTATTTGGCTGCCGCGAAACCGGTAGAAGTCCGTCCAACAGACGCCCCTGCAGGGACGATTTATACGTGCCCGATGCATCCGGAGATTCGACAGCCCCAGCCAGGCAACTGCCCGATATGCGGCATGGCACTGGAGCCTGAACTTCCTTCCTTAGACGACGCAGAAAATCCCGAACTGGTGGACTTCCGTCGGCGCTTCTGGTGGACGCTACCTCTGACAGTAGCTGTTTTTTCCCTGGCAATGTTCGGCCACGTACTTTTCCCAGCAGGCCTACCTGGGCAGAACTGGATTGAGTTAGCGCTAAGCACACCGGTCGTGATTTGGGCCGGTTGGCCATTCTTCGTGCGATGGTTCCAATCCCTCATGCGCATGAGCCCAAATATGTGGGCGCTCATTGGCTCAGGGGTCCTGGCTGCGTATGGCTATAGCGTCGTTGCTACCTTAGCCCCGAACGCTTTCCCGGTCACTTTCGCGAGCCATGGCCGCATCGGCGTGTATTTTGAGGCGGCGGCAGTAATCGTTTCGCTGACGCTGCTTGGCCAAATCCTCGAACTGGGTGCGCGCTCGCAAACCTCTGCTGCTATCAAATCGTTGCTGGGCCTGGCTCCCAAGACCGCACGCCGCATTGCTTCAGACGGGAGCGAAGAAGATGTTCCACTTACTCATGTACACGTCGGGGATTTTCTCAGAGTTCGTCCAGGCGAAAAAGTACCAGTAGACGGACTGGTGTCGGAAGGGGAGAGCGCCGTTGACGAGTCCATGCTTACGGGCGAACCCGTGCCAGTAACAAAACGACCCGGTGACCGGCTGATAGGCGCAACGATTAACACAAGCGGAAGCCTTGTGATGACCGCAGAGAAGGTTGGGTCTGAAACAATGCTGGCTCAGATTGTTCAAATGGTTTCGCAGGCTCAGCGTTCGCGTGCGCCAATGCAGCGCCTTGCTGACTCCGTGGCTGGCTATTTCGTAGTCGTGGTCGCGGCAATCGCGCTTCTGACCCTCGTGGTCTGGGGGCTGTTCGGTCCGGAACCAAGCTGGGTCTTTGGGTTCGTCAACGCGGTGGCAGTGCTTATCATTGCTTGCCCCTGTGCGCTTGGCCTGGCCACGCCTATGTCCATCATGGCGGCAACCGGCCGTGCGGCAACACAGGGTGTGTTATTCCGCGACGCTGCAGCTATCGAAGACCTTCGGAAGGTAAATACCATCATCGTCGACAAGACGGGCACGCTAACGGAAGGGAAGCCGGCCTTCAACACAGTTGTCGCGGCGCCCGGGTACAGCGATGAGTACGTCTTACGGCTCGCTGGCAGCCTCGACCAAGGAAGTGAGCATCCGTTGGCCCACGCTATTGTGGCTGAGGCCAAGACGAGAGGTCTTTTGCTATCGAAGCCCGAAAGCTTCGAGTCCGCCAGTGGTATCGGCGTGACGGGTGTCGTAGACGGAAAACGGGTTGCTCTTGGAAACACCGCACTGATGCAGTCTGTGGATGTCGATTTGAACGGGCTCACGGCGCCCGCTGAGAGCCTGAGGGCCGAGGGTGCTAGTGTGATGTACCTGGCTGAGGGAGGCGTGCTAGTGGGCCTTCTGGCGGTATCTGACCCTATCAAGGCGACGACAATAGAGGCGCTGACGAATCTCCGTAACGATGGGATAACTGTTGTGATGGCTACCGGGGATGGAATTACGACAGCGCGCTCAGTTGCCTCCAAACTAGGGATAGACGAGTTCTACGGCGAAGTAAAGCCCCAGGACAAGCTTGCTTTGGTAGACAAGCTGCAGAAAGAGGGGCGGGTTGTCGCAATGGCCGGCGACGGTATCAACGACGCGCCAGCGCTCGCTAAAGCAAACGTCGGCGTAGCCATGGGTACCGGGACGGACGTGGCAATCAACAGTGCCCACATCACCCTCGTGAAGGGTGACTTGCGTGGTATCGCTGTTGCCCGCTCTATCTCTGTACAGACGGTGCGAAACATGTGGCAAAACCTCGGCTTTGCTTTCGTCTACAACGCGCTCGGAATACCACTGGCCGCGGGAGTGCTGTATCCCTTCACCGGACAGCTGTTGTCACCCATGGTTGCCGCGCTCGCTATGAGCCTCAGCTCCGTCTCTGTCATTACCAACGCTTTGCGCTTACGAGGAAGTGCGGCACCGCCGAGCACTCGAACCGCCACGAGCCTGCACCAAGAATAGGGAACACATGCAAAATTCCGATATCGTTACCGACGACCAGGTAAGCAAATTTAACCCAAGCCGCTTGCCAGCGGAACAGCTCAACAGTTCCTGCTTCTGCAGCAGCCTTGATAGGTCTGCGCTGAAGGCAGCGTTGTCAGGCGAACTGCACGACGATAAGCTTTTCGAGCAGATAGAAGAACGATGCCCCTTCCTGTTTTCTGCACGACCGGTGTTCATCGCGCGAAGCCAGGCGGACAGAATCAACGAGGTAGTACAAGCACTTGAGTCTGTCATTGGGCTGCCCGCATACCGCGCGCTCGTCCTGGCCGATGCACCAGACATTGCCAAGATAGGCGCCAGCGGTGCACGGGGGGTATTTTTTGGATACGACTTCCACCCGGATGGCGCGAACCTCGGCCTCATTGAAATAAACACAAACGCCGGAGGTGCGATGCTCAACGCCGCTATGGCAAAGGCGCACCGAACCTGCTGTTTTGACGATGCGCAACTGTCGCAAGCAGTCCTTTCGGGTGCGCTATTCGAGGACGAGATAGTTCAGATGTTCAAGTCGGAATGGGCCTCTGCAAAGCGAACAACGCCTCTGCGAACCATTGCGATTGTCGACACGCAACCTCAGCAACAATACCTCTACCCAGAATTTCTTCTGTTTCAGCGGCTGTTCGCCAAAAACGACATCAATGCAGTCATTACAGACCCGAGTAAACTTGTTTTCAGAGACGGTGTGCTGTGGTTTGGTGAGCTGGAGATTGACCTGGTTTACAACCGGCTGACTGACTTTATGCTTGAGGCGCCGGAGTCGCGTGCCTTGCATGACGCGTACTGTGACGATGCGGTTGTACTCACCCCGCATCCTCAAGCTCATGCCCTCTACGCGAACAAGCGCAATCTCACCATACTGAGTGACGCCACAGCGCTCGAAGGGCTGGGAGTGCCCCAGGCTACTATCGACATATTGGTTGCCAACGTGCCTTTCACCGAGAGCGTCATGACCAATAACGCGGAACGATTGTGGAACGAGCGACGCAATCTGTTCTTCAAGCCTGTCGCTGGATACGGAGGCAGAGCGGCCTACCGGGGCGACAAGGTAACTAAGCGGGTTTGGCAGGAAATCTTGTCGGGCGAATACATCGCTCAGCGAGTTGTCGCTCCTGGCGTTCGGGTTTCCGGTACGGCTGACAGTCCCGAGACTTTGAAGTTCGACTTGCGCAGCTACGTGTACAACAGCCGAGTCCAGTGGACAGCCGCGCGTGTCTATCAGGGTCAGACCACGAACTTCAGGACTCCAGGCGGCGGATTCGCACCCGTGTACAGTCTGGGCGATGAAGAAGTGACTGCGGAGTTGAAGGCCATCAGTGAGGCAGCAGGCAGCAGGAGCTGCTGCTCTAATGACTGCAAATGACTGAGCGTACCGGCGTTAAACCGACAGCCATCTCAATTTATCAGGACGCAAGTGCCTGTTTTTTGATAAGGAATTTTTCTTTGTCTCGACCGTTGAGCCAACGTGGTGCCCGGCCGCGGCCCGTCCAAGTTGCTCCGGAGTCCGGGTCGCGATACTTAGCCTGAACCGTGCCTTTTTTCTCTGACTGCTTTGCCTTCTTGTTTGGCTCAGCAAAGTCGGATGGCGATAGCTTGTGCGCATCCATGAGCTCACGAACCTTGCGACGGGCCTCAACGAGCTCATCTTGACGCGCTTGCTCGGCAAGAGCCTGCAACTTTGCAATTTGTTCCTGGTATTCTTGATAGGTTGGCATAGCTAATCTTTACTGATATGGGAAGTCAGCAATCTACCACGTCAACGCTTGAGTCGATTGAACACGCTGTGTGGTAGTTGGTTACGTCCTTGCAATGAGTTAAAGCCCGGGGTCTGTCATCGCGCAGGAAGGGGCGAGTTCATCCGGTATTAGCCTCATCTGGCGCCGGCGAAGTCTTGCTTACGTACGATAGTTCAACTCAATCGTCGAGTGAACAATCTCCTCGTGCACCGAAAGCTGTCCGCGAACTTTCTCCACCGTGAGCGTCGTGTCCCTCGTTAGCAAGCTTAACGCGCAAGAGTAGCTCTGCCTGCCAACTCTCCATACGTGAAGGTCAACAATCCTGGTCTCGCCCTGGTGCGTGCCGGATTCGACGACCTCACGGATTTCCTCCACTACAGGAGCGTCCATTTCCCGGTCCAACAGAACCTTACCGGTCTGCACAATAAGGTTCTTGGCCCAAATTGCGACCAGGACGGCACCAACGATACCCATTGCCGGGTCTAGCCAGGCCCAGCCAAACACCCAGCCGCCGGCAAGGGCTCCAATCGCAAGTACTGACGTTGCGGCATCAGCCACGACGTGGATGTAGGCTGCCTTCAAATTCAGGTCATGATGGTGATGTCCACCTTCCTCGTGCGCGTCATGATGCTCGTGCCCATGATGATGTTCATGCTCTCCATGGTGGTGATGATGAGCATCTCCCAAGATGAAAGCACACACAACGTTCACGACGAGTCCGATGACGGCAATGATGATTGCGTCGCGGTAGTGGATAGGCGCTGGCGAAAAAATGCGCTCGATGGAGCTAACCGCCATTAAAGCGGCAATGCCGATGAGAGACACTGCGCTGGTGTAGCCCGCGAGGATTTCAATCTTCCAGGTACCGAACGCGAAGCGGGGGTCCTTGGCGTATTTTCGTGCTGCTGAGTAGGCGAAGGCGCTTAGTCCGATTGCGAGGGCGTGTGAGCTCATGTGCCATCCATCGGCGAGCAGAGCCATTGAGTTCAACCACCAGCCTGCGACGATTTCGACAACCATCATCACTGCAGTAATCCACATGACCAATCGCGTTCCGCGCTCGCCGGCCTGGCTACCCTCATCGAAGGAGTGCTCATGTACCCAAGGGGAAAGGTCGTCGTTCTGCTGTGTGATTTTCATAGTGCTTGCGTGCTGCCGGTCAATACCCGGCCAGCTTCCTTTCGCGCCGCGCGCGCTCGTTGATAATTTGATGACGTTTGTGGTCAGTCATCCTTTTCCACTCTCGTGCCTCGAGCTGCGTTCGAAGGCATCCAGTGCAGAAGCTGGTACGGCCATCGAACTTACATTGCTCGATGCATGGTGATTTCACAGCCATTGCTCACCTACTTCAGATATGACCGGATGACGTCCACCAGTTCGTCGGCGCCCTTAGTGCGCTCCTCATCACTTTGAATAGATGGGCTCGCTACATGCTCACGGATGTGGTCTTCGATGACCTCGGCCATCAGCCCGTTCATTGCACCGCGAGCGCCTGCCAATAGATGCAGAACGTCAGAGCAGCTGGTCTCGGTTTCGAGGGCTCGCTCGACCGCTTCGAGCTGACCGCGTATTCGGCGGACTCTATTGATTAGTTTTTCTTTCTGACGGCTGGTATGGGCCATTGTTCCTCCTGTGAGCGCAATCATAGCATAGGGGGGTAGGGTATACGGGGCACTTAGCTTCCTTGGTCTAATTTACGCCTTAAGTTCTGCTGGGGAGCAACGATGGCCTAGGGAATCTGAAAGCGGAACACAACCGCTAGTTGGACGTCTCTGAAGTACGTACAGTAGTCTTGAAGGGTGAAGATGTTCGACTCATTGCTTCATGCATTGACAGCAACAGTTCCTAGGACACATGCAAATATCATGGCTCCGAGAATCAAGGTGACCTTATTGTATTTTTTTTCGTCTGATACAACCGAAAGCATGTACTTTAACATTGCAATTTGCACTTAAGAATTGTTTGAAATTTACAAATCAGCGAGCCCGTAATTGTTCTCGCTAATAGGAGCCCTTGGACTGCGACAGGGTGAAACGTGCTTGGTCGTACCGGGCTCCAGTAGGCCGCTAGGATGTGTCTCTATCATTAGGGAGGACATCCGAACCTATGTCCCCCGAACCTCCTTCCTCGTCCCTTGCTGAACCGTTGACAGCACGCCGCGCGAGGAGCTCACGCACTTCCATCTCAAGCCGGCGTCCGCGAGCGAGAGCTGCTCGCCTAGGCTTTCAGCAGTTTTTTCACGCACGAGAGCTGCTACCTCCGCTTCAGATAACGGACGGAAGAACTTGCGCAAAATATCAAAGTCTTTCGCGACCATCGAACCTCCTTAAGTAAGCGCGCTGGCCCTAGCGAGAGGCGAAGTGCTCGCGCCATGCGCACGGGTGCCTAACTCATATGCCTTGGTGCTGAAGTATCTTGCGGGCCGTTCTCAACTTGGCGTAAGTGAAGCCAACCCACGCATCGCAGAATACTGTCCTTTTTTCAAGCCAAGACCCGGATAACGCACCTCCCGATATGTGGTCGTCAATGATGACGTAAGCAGGGCCGGTCTCCGATGTGTGTAGTTCAAGCCACGTTTCGATTTCGCTTAGCCTGCCCGACGTTGCATCCCGCGGAGTGCACCAGTGCTCGCAAAGGTTCAGTTCCACAAACTCGAGGCCTGAGCGCTTCAACACTTCGCTCATCTGTTCTCGGTTCAGATGAGATGCCCACGATGAGCTAATCACATAGCTCGGCTCAAATTCCTCGTGCAACGTCTGCAAATTTCGACGTGCTGCAGCGTCAAATATGTTGAGCCAGAGGTCGGGAAAACTATCAATGATGCCGAGAGCAAAAGCGTCGAGAACTCGAAAGCTGTTATGGAACTTGTGCACGGCTAATACGTCGTCAAAGTCCAAGAATATGACTGGTTTCATGCTCATTCCTCTGCACGTTCGCGCGTTACCCAAGTGCACACTCATCAGTCAGCGCTCCGACTTTCCGTTAGGTGGCAAATCTCCGGAAGTGGCCAGGCTAACGCCTCGGCCACTTTCGTGAATGTCCACTTGAGTTGCTCTTCGGTCCCATACCGGCCGCCGGCGGCTACGGCGCGTTGGTAGTACTGGGAGATGATTTCTGTCTCGGACTGGTGCGCGCGCTTTCCTGATTTCGATTCGAGACACTTGTCCACCATCACAGAGGCGAGCGTAGCGCTGTACTGCCAGTCGCTCCAACGCTCTTGCGGCGCGTTGCCGGGGCTGTAGTACTTCCCGTCTGGCGAAGAGGTCAACAGCAACTTCGGCTGAAATCCCGAGACCGCTCCATGCGCCGGACGGTAAGGATAGTCAGCGGGGATTTCCGCAAAGTCGGGTAGCTCAGGCATGGGCAGAATAGTGAAATTTGGGGCACGAAGCACATCGGCCTGTGACTTCGGAGTTACTCCTCGGTGCTGCTCAAGCGGCATGCTCGACTTCGGTAAATGCGTCGAGGAAGAGGACGCTTATTTGTGCGTGAGTCAGAGGGTAGCCAATCTGTCGCGATAGTAATGCTTGCTGTACCCAGTGTTCGAGCTCGTCTGTCAGCTGCGGAAGCAAAACCTTCCAATGTGTCCGAAAAATCGGCAGGCGTGCCAGGCCTTGCGCGATAAGTAAGCGTTCAATCCAGTGGTACATCAGTTCACGTACTCCCTTCATCTCGCCGGCGTAGAGTGCGTCACTCCTATACATCGCCAACACTCTCGCAAGAAAAACTAATGTGTCGACAGGTAGCCGATGAGGTAGCAACTCACTGTTATCGAGCCTTTGAATGTAACGCATCCAGTGTTGTGTCGTGGCTAACGTTTCCGAAGCGGAGTTTTGGAGTGGCATGATGGATACCGTTGCTATACAAATTACACCTAAAAATGGAGTGAGTCGTGAGATGAGTTGGCCCACACGCACAAGAGATACGTCACGCAAACAGTGTAATACCAAACAGTGGAATTGCAAAGAGTGTCATGCTTCGCATTGTAGACGTATGCCCTACAGTACCGGATGCTGAGTAGATGTCAAAAACTACCAGCACAATGCCTTTGCGGACCCGTTTTGCCCGCAATCTTCGGGCCTGTCGAGTCCGCCAGGGCATCTCACAGGAACATTTGGCGGCGATTGCCGGGTTCAGCCGGACCTTTGTTAGCGATGTTGAGCGAGAAATCAGGAACTGTTCAATTGACAACATCGAGCGGCTGGCCAATGCACTTCAGCTTGATGTCTCAACGCTTTTCACACCTGTCGAGGAAGATGATGACTTGCCTAGAGTCCTACCTAAAGGACCTCGTCGCAACCGGACTGAACTCTGAGCCTTAAAAGGACAAGAATACGTTGTCCTTCTCAAGGTTCAATAGCCATCCATGCAGCTAGAGCACGAGGAGCGCGCTTTGGGCAGCCGGCTCGTTATATTAATGCGGTCCCAAGGCTAACGCCGGCGCTGGCGCCTATGCGGACAGAGCCTGGTTGCGCTCGAGATGGTGGTCAAGGTCACGTCTGTTATCTGTCGCTAGGTGTTGCGATACAGTGAGGCGTGGACCCTTTACCCGCGCCTCCAAACACCGTTGCGTAGTTCGCGGTACCAGCTCAAGTGTTCATGAACATCGTGCGTCATCGCGAGACTGTTTCCGCCTATGACGACCCGTGAATCGTGAACAGTTAATGTCCACATAAAAGACAGCTGCATTTACTGCTTCGCGCGTCCGACGCACAGCTATCTCGGCCTGTCCCCCGGGCTCGATTTCGAGACCCGCCTGTTCGCCAAGGTCAACGCGGCCGAGCTGCTGCGCCGCGAGCTGGCCCATCCTTCCTATAAACCCGAGCACATCGCCATCGGCGTGAATACCGACGCCTACCAGCCCTGCGAGCGTGAGTATCGCCTCACGCGCCAGGTGCTCGAGGTGCTGAGCGAATGCCAGCATCCGGTCGGCATGATCACCAAGTCCTCGCTCATCGAACGCGACATCGACCTGCTGGCGCCGATGGCGGCCAAAGGCCAGGCCTGCGCCGCGATCACCATCACCACGCTCGACTCCGACATCTCGCGCACGCTGGAGCCGCGCGCGGCGGCGCCGGCGCGGCGCCTGCGCACCATCCGCACGCTGACCGAGGCCGGCATTCCGGTGAGCGTCAGCGTGGCGCCGATCATCCCTTTTGTTACCGAACCCGAGATCGAACGCATCCTCGAAGCCGCGCGCGACGCCGGCGCCGTGGGCGCGCATTACGTCGTGCTGCGCCTGCCTTTCGAGGTCAACCCGCTGTTCCAGCAATGGCTCGAAGCCCACTTCCCGGAGCGCGCCCAGCGCGTGATGAACCGCGTGCGCGAGATGCGCGGCGGGAAGGATTACGACAGCGATTTTTCGAAACGCATGCACGGCGAGGGCGTCTGGGCCGACCTGATTCGCCAGCGTTTTACCAAGACCGTCGAGCGGCTCGGGCTGGGCAAGCTGGGCGGGCGTTTCGAGCGGCTCGACACGAGCCAGTTCCGGCGGCCGCTGGTGGTGCCGAAGGCGGCCAGGCAGGGCATGGCGGTGGCCGCGCAGATGGATCTGTTCTGAAGGCAGTCGCCCGGACTGCCCCGCTGCCGGCGTGACGCCTCCGGCGTGTCCATCCGGGCGCGTCGACACGGGAAACCAGCCGGCATCCCTTCCCTGGACCTGCCCCCGAATGAGCGCGAATGGCAACCGGGTCTTTCGCCCCCTGTCCCTGCCTGCGCCGGCCCGAACCTGATTTCGGCGAAATCCCGGCTTCTTCGACCCCTGACGAAAACCGCTTCGCCCCCGCATCCGTTTGACGGAGCGCGGCGGGCCTGTGGGCGGCTGGCACGCCCCTTGCACATACCTGCTTGTCACGAGAGCGCCGCATCCGCCGGCACCAGCCAGGAGCTACAGATGGACCAACGCCTGCTTGACTACACGCCTGTGCTCGAAACCTTCGGGTCGCACGAATTCGAGCGCGAAGCCGAGCGATCCACCGATGCCGAGTCGGCCCCGCTCGACGTGAGCGAGGAATACGCCCTCGCAGCCGAACTGCTGGAAGTCTACCGCGAGGCGGACCTCGAAAAATTCCTGTTCAAGTTGATCAGCCGGGTCGGCGCCGATGGCCAGCGGCTGGCGCGCTCGCCGGTGGCGCGGGTGCTGGTCGGCCTGCTCAGGAAAGCCGCAGGCGTGATCCTGCGGTCGATCCGCCGCAGCGCGCGCGCCGGCCGGCCCCGCCGCGCCTGCGTGGCGGCCGGATCCGCGCCTCATATCGGAGGCCGGCAGGACCTTCGGGCTCGAACTGGAAGGCCTGAGCCCTACGCACAGCGCGCTGGCCATCGATCAGGACCATGTGTACGTCGCCGGCCTGTCGTCGGGCGCGGCGCTCGCGCTGGATGCGGCCTGCCGCGCGCCCGACGTGTTCGCGGGTGTCGCGGCAGTGGCCGGGCCGTCGCCGGGCAGCGACCAGAACGACGCCAAGGCCGGGCGGGGGAGCATTCCGCCTCGCAACGTGGATCGCGCCGTCGAGGCCTGCCGTACCCTCGCGGGTGACAGGGCATCCGGATTCGACACGCAGATCGCGAATATCGCGTACGGCAGCATGGACTTCGATGGTCCGGACGCGCGCTACCGTTTCGACTTCATGTCGCCCCAGGACAGGGAGGCACACGCGGGACAACTGGCGCTGATCAGCACCAGGTGGAGCGAGGACAACGCCACCGCCTTCCAGCACCTGTACGGCGCGGATGCGCCGGGCGCCCCGGAGCCGGTGCAGGGCGACTTCGGCAAGCAGCAGACCGCGAGGAAGGACGGCAAGCCACGTGTGTCCTCTGTCGTGGTGAACAATGTCGGGCATGCCTGGCCGGCCGGCACCGGACGCCCGAACGTCCCGTCCCAGGGCGGCCTGTGGATTGCCCAATGCGGGCTGAATTATCCGGATGACGTCGCCGGCTGGCTGATCGCCAATAACCTGCGCGCGCAGCCGCGGGTCGGTCCCGAAGTAAGCGTGAAGGCAAGGGCGCAGAACAGCAAGGTGCTCGGGTTCGGCACCGTCAACAACCGCGATGGCAGCACGCCGGATGCCAGGAGCGCCCTGTTGAACGGATCGAACCAGGTCGTCGACAGTCACGGCGGCGTCGAGGTGAAGGCGGACGGCAGGTTTGTCGATACCTACGCTGATGTGAGGGACGGCAAATACAAGCTGCAAGTGAGCGCGCGCGACAGTGCCGGGAACACGACGACCCGGCTGTCGAACGAGGTCGTGGTCGGCCAGCCGCCGGAACCTCCGGCACGCTGCTTCACCGACAACAACTTCGGCCATGTGAGCGCCGGGCGCGCCGTCTTTTGCAGCAATGGCTTCGCCTGCGCCAAGGGCTCGGGTGACAACCTCGGCCTGTTTAACGTGTTCATCACGAGCAGCGTCGTGGAGAATCCCGTCGGCTTCTACCGTAAAGAGTCGTGCCACTGACAGCTGGGTCTGTTGTGAAGGCATGCCGGCGGCCAGGCCTGATCTGGCTTGAGAAGGCCGAGGCGGCAAGCTGGACGATCCGGTACGCCGTGCGGACAGGCGCAGCGGCAGGCGACGCGGTGGCCAGTCGCGCCAGCGCGGCCGCGGACAGGGCGATGAGCGGATACATCAGCCAGCGGCCCACCTGCGCGCGGCGCCGTTCGATTCTCGTCTTCATTTGTTCCTCCTGATCAGTTTGTGCGTTCCGTCAACATGGCATCAGGAAAAGGATGCCAGGTGGAGGCACATGAAGCGAGCTTGGGTGGTTGGCCCGGGCTGCTTGCTGGGGAGGGTCAAAGGAGGTGTCGAAGCGGGCTGCTCCGGATCGGGCTATTGGCCCAGGCAAATAATCTTGGTCGCGTATTCTTTCGCGTTGCTTTTCTTGTTCGATGCCCAGTCGATGACTTCCTGGGCCTCGGCCACGGTCATGACCGTGGCTTTTTCCTTGTTCTTGATGAAGGAAACGCCTTCGAACTTGCCTTCCTTGCTGCGCATGACTTTGGCGAACACGGGTGGTTTGGTATCGCCATCGGCGACTTTGTTTTGCTGGACGAGGTAACGCTGGTCTTGGTTTTCCATGGGAGCGGCTGCTGGTGAAGTGAATGCAGGCCGCATTTTACGGCCTGGCGCGCCTGGCGTCATGGTTGGCATGGCCGCGCAGACGGTCAAGGATGGGCGGCCCTGTGCCCAGGCGGCGTCGCTGCCTTGACACCGCGTTCCGATCCATATGCCCTTGTCAATGCGACCGGCACCATCCCAGGCTTTCGTACAAAGGAATGGAACTATTTTGAGACAACGCCAGGTTGTGAATTTAAAACAACATTTATCCGCAAGTCTATTGTTGATGGGTAGAGCCCGCTTTTTTGCTGGACATTCCCAATGCACGTGATCATGCTAAAAACGCATCATCTGGACGATGTGATTGAAGCGAATCTGCCTGCTCATCGCAGGCTTGTCCTGCGGCGCCGAGACTGTGAAAACAGTATGTGGAGGCATCATGTCGATCAGAAATTGGCTCTTCGTCATCGGGCTGCTGGCTGGCGTCGCCGGCGCCGCGCCGGCCGCTCCCGTGGACCAGGCTTCGACCAGGACACCGGCGCCGCAGCCGCCGGCTGATGCCGCGACCAAACTTGCCGCCGAGGGCAAGCTTGCCGAGGAAGCCAGGCTGGCGCAAGCTGCGCAAGCTGCGCAGGCCGGCGCATGCCCGCCGAAGACGCGCTTGCAGGATGTCGCGGTCGAATCCGTCACCGCCTTGCCGCCGGGGCAATTCAACGATGACACGCCTCCCAAGGCCGCGGTCGCGTCGGTCGAGCCCGAAGTGCACTTACGCCAGGGGATCAGCGTCAAGGTGCGGCACCTGAATACGCTGCTCGAGCACGCACTGTGCGCGAACAAGAATGTCGTGCTGTTCCTCGATGGCAGGCAGATGACGGACCTGACGCCGAACCCGAAGTCGGACCCCGAACGCAATACGCTTTTCTTCGAGTTGAAGCGAACCGAAGTGTCGCGCGAGGTCTGGACCTACCTGCTCGGCAAACCGGGATTCAGGCCGAAGCCGGTGGGCGTCAGTGTCGGGCTGGTGGACGGCTACGCGATGCCCGGCGCCGGCGGCACAGGACACACGATCATGCTCGACGTCATCCACAAGGGCCGGTTGACGACGTGGGCCGCGGTCATTCTCTTCCTGCTGTTCTGCGGGCTGCGGCTCGGCAGCAAGAGCGACATGCTGCGCGACAGCGGGCCGCCGCCGGCCAGCGGGCTGAGGAAATCGTTCAGCCTGGCCCGGGTCCAGCTGGCGACCTGGACCTTCCTGATCCTGGCCTCCTACCTGTTCATCGGCCTGATCACCGGGGATTACACGACGTCGATCACGGACTCGGTACTGGCGCTGATGGGGATCAGCGCGGGAACGGCAATCGGTTCATCGTTGATCGACAATAATCCAACGCGCCTGCCGGCCGGGTCGAGCGCCGTTGCGGTGGCGGCGGCAACGACCGGCCGCTGGTGGAAAGACATATTGATGGATGAGGAGGGCGTCAACTTTCACCGTTTCCAGATGGTGGCCTGGACTTCCGTGCTCGGCCTGATTTTCTTGCGACAGGTATATAACGAACTCGCCATGCCCGAGTTCAACCCGGCCCTGCTGGCGCTGATCGGCATCAGTTCGGGCACTTACCTCGGACTGAAAATCACGGCCGAGAGGCCCGCCGTCGCATGACCGCCGGCATGTCCGGGCGCTTCAGCAAGCGGCCAATGCCGCCAGATGCCGCTCGATCTCGAACACGTGGGCGTCATCCTTGCCCAGCGCGCGCAGGGCCCTGGCCAGTTCGAGCAGGTATTCGCTGTTCGGTCCGCTAGGCCCGCGCGATACGGCAATCTGCTGGGCAATTTCAAGCTCGGTCGCCGGCCCGAGATAGGCCGCGTTCTCGTGCGTTGCGATATACACGAGGCCGAGGGCGCTGCCGCCGTCGTCGAAAGCGATGTCGATCGGCAGGCGCAGGTAGCCGTTCTTTTCGCGGTGGTCGAGGTGGGCGAATTCCTCGGGCGTGACGAGATAGGCCATGCCGTGGCAGACGGCGCCGTTCTCGGGCACCAGGGTCACGACCCGGCCCGGTGCGCTTTCGGTGCCGCGGTGGTCGTGGGAACCCTGCCAGAAGCGGCGCGTCCAGCCGCGGATGCAGGCAGGGCGGCGTTCGATGAAGGGAAAGTCGGCCTTGAAGATCAGGGAGCCGTAGCCGAACAGCCAGACTTCGTGGTGGCCGTCGAAGGCGTCCATGCGCTGGTTGATTTCGATGGTGTTGAGGGACATCGGTGACACTCCGGCAAACATCAAGGCTGCGATTTTAGCGCAGCCCCGGGGCATCCGTGCGGGAGAGCGGCCTCAGCTTGCCGACCGCTCCCGCGCCGCGCCGCGCTTGGCGTCCACGTAGGGGAACAGGAAATCGATGAAGCTTTGCGCCGCCGGCGACAGCGAACGACCGGCACGCGTGTAGACGAAAAAGCGCCGCGTCAGCACGGGTTCCTCGAGCGGGCGCATGTGCAGCTTGTAGAGCTGCACCAGCGGCTCGGCGTAGGGCAGGCAGACCGTGATGCCGAGCCCGGCGCTGACCATGGCCAGGGCCGTCGTCATGAAGGTCACTTCGTTCGCCGGTTTCAAGGGCAGGTCGCGCAGCATGGCCCCCATGTCGGCCAGCAGGCGTTCGGTAAATTGCCCCTGCAGGGCGATGAAGGGATAGCGCGCGACATCCTGCCAGGTGACGCGCGCGCTGCCTTCCAGCGGATGTCCCTGCGGGAACACGAGCGAGAAGGGCATTTCGAACAGCTCGCGCGCTTCCAGCTGCGGGGCCGGATCGCGTTCGGGGCCGATGCCGATGTCGGACTCGCCCGAGAGTACGCGCGCGATCACGTTTTCGACCGCGCTGTCGGCGACGCGGACATCGATGTCCGGATAAACGGCGCGGTAGGCGGCGACCGCTTCGGGCACCAGTGTGCAGCACATTAATTGGGGTGCGGCGATGCGCACGACGCCTTTTCGCAGCTGCGATGGTCCGCCACGTTCGCCAGCGCACCGTCGAGGTCATCGATCATCTGGCTAAATAGGGGATACAGCTCGCGGCCGATCTCCGTCAATACGATGCGCCGCGTGGTGCGGTCGACGACGCGCGCCCCGAGCGTCGTTTCGAGTTCCTTGATCAGGCCCGACAAAGCCGATTGTGTGACGTGCATGGACGCCGCCGCAGACGTAAAGTTGCCTGTCTTGGCAAGCGCCACGAACGCGCGCATCTGGCGCAGGGTGGGATTCATAAGATAGTCTGATAAATCAGGCGAAAAATATTGTTTGTATGATAGTACGATTTGTTTTTTAATGGCGGCAACTAATGCCCGCACCAAGGAACTCGCCATGAAACTCGCCACACTCAAGACCGGCGGCCGCGACGGCACGCTGGTCGTCGTCAGCCGTGACCTCGTCACCTGCCAGGTTGTCCCGAAGATCGCGCGCACGCTGCAGTGCGCGCTCGACGACTGGGATGCGGTGAAGCCGCAGCTGCAGGCCGTCTACAACCGCCTCAATGCCGGTACGGCCGACAAAGCCGAATCCTTCATCGAGATGGAATGCCATTCGCCGCTGCCGCGCGCCTACCAGTGGGCCGACGGCTCGGCCTACATCAACCACGTCGAGCTGGTGCGCAAGGCGCGCCATGCCGAAGTGCCGGCCTCGTTCTACACCGATCCGCTGATGTACCAGGGCGGCGGCGATTCCTTCATCGGCCCGAGCGACCCGATCGCGGTCATGAGCGAGGACTGGGGCGTCGACCTGGAAGCGGAAGTGGCGGTCGTCACCGGCGACGTGCCGATGGGCGCCGGCGTCGACGAGGCAGCCAAATCGATCCGCCTCGTCATGCTCGTCAACGACGTCTCGCTGCGCAACCTGATCCCGAACGAACTGGCCAAGGGTTTCGGCTTCTACCAGTCGAAACCGGCCAGCGCCTTCTCACCGGTGGCGGTCACCCCGGACGAGCTGGGCGATGCCTGGCGTGATTCCAAGCTGCACCTGCCGCTGCTGGTCAGCATCAACGACGAACCCTTCGGCAAGCCGAACGCGGGCGAAGACATGACCTTCAGCTTCGCGCAACTGATTTCGCATGCTGCCAAAACGCGGGAACTTTCCGCCGGCAGCATTATCGGATCGGGCACGGTGTCGAACAAGCAGGGCGGCCTGCACGGCTCGAGCATCGCCAACGGCGGCGTCGGCTACTGCTGCCTGGCCGAAGTGCGGATGTATGAAACCATCGAACACGGCGCCCCGGCCACGCCATTCCTGCGCTTCGGCGACAACGTGCGCATCGAGATGGTCGACCCTGATGGCGCCAGCATTTTCGGCGCCATCGACCACGAAGTGACGCATTACCACGGCGCGCATCACCACGGGAGGAAAGAATGAAGCTCTATACCTATTTCCGCAGCTCCGCGGCGTACCGCGTGCGCATCGCCCTGAACCTGAAAGGGCTGGGCTACGAGGCCGTACCCGTGCACC
Source organism: Telluria sp. AIW5 (assembly GCF_056680575.1). Taxonomy (NCBI): domain Bacteria; kingdom Pseudomonadati; phylum Pseudomonadota; class Betaproteobacteria; order Burkholderiales; family Oxalobacteraceae; genus Telluria; species Telluria sp. AIW5. The sequence continues at coordinate 2,632,548 of NZ_CM155289.1, forward strand.
TGCTCAAGGATGGCGGCCAGCAGCGGCAGGAAGAATACCGCCGCATCAACCCGAGCGGCCTGGTGCCGGCCTTCCAGGACGAGTGGATCACGCTGACGCAGTCGATGGCGATCATCGAATACCTGGACGAGCGCTTCCCCGCCGTGCCGCTGATGCCGCACGACGCCCCGGGCCGCGCCCGCGTGCGCGAGCTGGCGCAGATCGTCGCCTGCGACATCCATCCGCTGAACAACCTGCGCGTGCTGCGCCACCTGGTGCGCGAACTGAAAATCAGCGAAGAGCAGAAGAACGAATGGGTCCGCCACTGGATCCGCGAAGGCCTGTCCGGACTCGAATCGCACCTGGCGCGCGACCCGGCCGCCGGCCCGTTCTGCCACGGTACCTCGCCGACGATTGCCGACTGCTTCCTGGTGCCGCAGGTGTTCAACGCCCTGCGTTTCGATATCGATATTGCGGTCTATCCGAACATCGCCCGCATCCATGCGCTGTGCGTCGACATGCCGGCCTTTGCCAGCGCGCATCCGTCGAAGCAGCCGGACGCGGAGTAAGCGGCGTCAGCAATCACGGCGCACGCGTCCGGCGTGCGCCGTTTTCCTCCTGTTATCTGGTTCAATGCCGCGTCGTCGAACGATCCGGCTCGGACGGCGACGAGATCTCGTCGAGCGCCAGGTCGACGTCGGCCGCATGCCTGGTGGCCACGTCGCCGAGCGAGACGATGCCGATGACCTTCGACTGCTCGTCGAGCACCGGAATGCGGCGGATCTGCACGTCGCCCATCGTGTCCAGGACCGCCTCCACGCTCTGGTCCGCCGTGCAGGTGCGCACGTCGGTACTCATCACGTCGGCCACTTTCGTCGAGACGGGATCCTGGCCGGCGGCGACCGAGCGCACCGTGATGTCGCGGTCGGTGATCATGCCGACCAGCTTGTCGCCGTCGAGCACGGGGATCGCGCCCACGTTCAACTCGTCCATCAGCTGCGCCGCGCGCTGCACGGTTTCCTGCGGCGACACGGTTTGCACGTCGCGGGTCATGATGTCCTGGATGGTCTGCATGTTTGGTCTCCTGTAGTCGGGTTTTCGTGGATCGCTTGGGCGATTAATATGCCCTGATTCCTGAAACCGCTACGCCAGATTGACGCGCGGCACGTTGGCACCCGCCCTGCATGGGCTGGGCTACAATTGCGCCTCTTTTTTGCCTCAGTTTCCCGACCTTTTGCTCCCATGACCACTCCCCTGATTCCCGGCGCCATGCTCGATGCGCTGGGCCTTGCCGACGCCTCCTGGCGGCCCCACCTGCTGCGCGGTTTGCAGGCGGTGGCCGAGGCCAATCCCGCTTACCTGCCTTCGCTCGCCGCCGACGATTACCTGCCGACGCACGGACGGCTGTTTGCCGCCTTTGCCCAGCCCCTGGACCGGGTGCGTTATGTGCTGGTAGGAGAGGGGCCATATCCGCGCGCCGAAAGCGCGACGGGCGTGTGCTTCATGGATGGCGCCGTGGGGGACCTGTGGAGCGAAACAGGCTTGTCGAAGCCCGTGAACCGGGCAACCTCGCTGCGCAACTTCATGAAGATGCTGCTGGTGGCCGATGGGCAATTGCAGCTCGAAGACACGGGCGGGGCGGCGATGGCGCCCGTGGCGAAGGCAGCGCACGCGAATGGGTCGATCCGGACGCTGGCGCAGTTGCAGGACAAGCTGACGGGCGAGGGCTTTTTGCTGCTGAATGCGGCGCTGGTGTTTCGCAAGCATGTCGCGCCGGCAATCGATGCGCGGGGGTGGCTGCCGTTCTTGCAGACCGTGCTGGGGGTGCTGGCAGACTGTCCCCAACCGCCGACGCTGGTGTTGTGGGGGAAGATTGCGGAGCAGTTAGGCAAATTGCCGGAGACGGGGCGCCTGCCGCAGGTGGTGGCGGAGCATCCGTATAACCTGAGTTTTATCGGGCATCGGGGGATGCAGGAGCTGTTCGGGCCGATGGGGTTGTTGCGGGCGCGATGAGTTGAAAAGCGGCTCCGATTGCGGATTCGATATGGGAGCTGTTCGAAAATGCGCCGCCACCCATGGGAAAACCACCCCCGCCGTTTTTGGGCCCGCCAAGACAAGCCCCCCGGAATTTGCTATACTTGACTAAATCGTTCAACTAATCCGGTCTTTATGCTTGAGCAGTGAAGACAGGGCAGAAATGAACAAGGGCAATATTTTAACATTACCGGGGTTGTGATGCGCCTGACCACCAAAGGCCGTTTTGCTGTTACTGCGATGATCGATCTTGCCCTGCGCCAGGGTACGGGTCCGGTCACGCTGTCGGGCATCAGCCAGCGCCAGGCCATTTCGCTGTCCTACCTGGAGCAGCTGTTCGGCAAGCTGCGCCGCCACGAGATCGTCGAATCGATCCGCGGCCCGGGCGGCGGCTACAGCCTGGCGCGGCCGGCGGACAAGGTGACGGTGGCCGACATCATCATCGCCGTCGACGAGCCGCTCGACGCCACCCAATGCGGCGGCAAGGAAAACTGCCACGGGTCCGATGCCGCCAGCGGCATCCGCTGCATGACGCACGACCTGTGGACCACGCTCAACGCCAAGATGGTCGACTACCTGGATTCGGTTTCCCTGCAAGACCTGGTCGACCAGCAGAAGCAGAAAGAACAGAACGTCGTCGTGGTGCACCGCTCGTCCGCCCCCACCACCGCCGCCGCCGTACAAGACTGAAGTAAAACTGGAGTAAACAGATGAACGCGCCTTTGGACAAAAAAATCGAGCAGAGCTTCGTGACTGCGCCGCATTTCCCGATCTACATGGATTATTCGGCAACGACGCCGGTCGACCCACGCGTGGCCGACAAGATGATCCCGTACCTGCGCGAGCAGTTCGGCAATCCCGCCTCGCGCAGCCACATGTACGGCTGGACCGCGGAAGCGGCCGTCGAAGAGGCGCGCGCCAACGTGGCGGCCATCGTCGGCGCCGACCCGCGCGAGATCATCTGGACCTCCGGTGCGACCGAGTCGAACAACCTCGCCATCAAGGGTGCGGCCCAGTTCTACAAGACCAAGGGCAAGCACATCATCACGGTCAAAACCGAGCACAAGTCGGTGCTCGACACCGTGCGCGAACTGGAACGCGTCGGCTTCGAAGCCACGTACCTGGAACCGCAGGACAACGGCCTGATCACCATCGCCCAGCTGGAAGCGGCGATCCGCCCGGACACCATCCTGGTCTCGGTCATGCTGGTCAATAACGAGATCGGCGTGATCCAGCCGATTGACGAGATCGGCGCGCTGTGCCGCTCGAAAGGCATCATCTTCCATTGCGACGCGGCGCAGGCCGTCGGCAAGGTCCACATCAACCTGGAAAACTCCAAGGTCGACCTGATGACCTTCACCGCGCACAAGGTGTATGGCCCGAAAGGCGTCGGCGCCCTGTACGTACGCCGCAAGCCGCGCGTGCGCCTGGAAGCGCAGATGCACGGCGGCGGCCACGAGCGCGGCCTGCGTTCGGGCACGCTGCCGACCCACCAGATCGTCGGCATGGGCGAAGCCTTCCGTCTCGCGAAAGAAGAGATGGACGAGGAACTGGTGCGCGTGAAAGCGCTGCGCGACCGCCTGGCCAAGGGCCTGATGGAGATCGAAGAGGTCTACATCAACGGCGACATGGAGCAGCGTGTGCCGCACAACCTGAACGTCTCGTTCAACTACGTCGAAGGCGAGTCGCTGATCATGGCGATCAAGGACATCGCCGTGTCGTCGGGTTCGGCCTGCACCTCGGCCAGCCTCGAACCGTCCTACGTGCTGCGGGCTCTCGGCCGCAGCGACGAGCTGGCGCACAGCTCGATCCGCTTCACGATTGGCCGCTTCACGACCGAGGAAGACATCGATTTCACGATCGAGCTGTTGAAATCGAAGGTCGGCAAGCTGCGCGAACTGTCGCCCTTGTGGGACATGTTCAAGGAAGGGATCGACATCAGCTCGATCCAATGGGCAGCCCACTAATTTCGCATCATAGAATTCAAGGAGCATCACCATGGCATATTCGGACAAAGTACTCGACCACTACGAGAATCCACGCAACGTCGGCGCCTTCGACAAGGGCGATGACGCCGTCGGCACCGGCATGGTCGGCGCACCGGCCTGCGGCGACGTGATGAAGCTGCAGATCAAGGTGAACGAGCAGGGCCTGATCGAAGACGCGAAGTTCAAGACCTATGGCTGCGGTTCGGCCATCGCATCGAGCTCGCTGGTGACCGAATGGGTGAAAGGTAAAACCCTGGACCAGGCACTGGCCATCAAGAACACGCAGATCGCCGAAGAACTGGCGCTGCCGCCGGTCAAAATCCACTGCTCGATCCTGGCGGAAGACGCGATCAAGGCTGCTGTCCTCGATTACAAGACGAAGCACGCAACTGCGCAGTAAATTTGATCCGTTAGTTAGATTCGAGCTGGAGAGGAACGCATGGCAATCACACTGACCGAAAAAGCGGCAAGACACATCAGCCGTTTCATCGAGCGTCGCGGCAAGGGCCTCGGGCTGCGTTTCGGCGTGCGCACCACTGGCTGCTCGGGCCTGGCTTACAAGCTGGAGTACGTCGACGAAGCGGCGCCAGAGGACAATGTCTTCGAGTCGCACGGCGTCAAGGTCTTCGTCGACCCGAAGAGCCTGGCCTACATCGACGGCACCGAACTCGATTTCGCCCGCGAGGGCCTGAACGAAGGCTTCCGCTTCAACAACCCGAACGTCAAGGACAATTGCGGTTGCGGCGAGAGCTTCCGCATTTAAGCGCATTCAGAACCTGATGCAGAACCACTTCGAGCTGTTCCAGCTGCCGCCCCGGTTTGACGTCGACATGGCCGCGCTGGACGCGGCCTACCGCGAAATCCAGGGCCGCGTGCATCCCGACCGTTTCGTGAACGCCACCGATGCCGAAAAGCGCGTCGCCATGCAATGGGCCACGCGCGCGAACGAAGCCTATCAAACGCTGAAGAACCCGCAAAAGCGCGCGCAGTATCTGTGCGAGCTCAATGGCGTCGACTTGCAGACGGAGTCCAACACGGCGATGCCGATGGCCTTCCTGATGCAGCAGATGGAGTGGCGCGAAGAGCTGGGCGATGCGCGCGCGGCGAAGGATGCCGACGCGCTCGACGCACTGGACAAGCAGGTGCGGATGGAACGCAAGCAGATGCTGAAGGGAGTAGGGGAGCAGCTCGACGCCGGGGAATTCCAGAAGGCGGCCCAAGGCGTGCGCGCGCTGATGTTCCTCGATAAATTCGGCGACGAGGTACAGTACGCCTACGAAGCGATCGAAGGATAGGGACGTAGGGTGGGCGCCCCGTGCCCACGCGTGAAGCATGCGTCGCGTTGGCGCATCATTCCGCGTGGGCACGGGGCGCCCACCCTACAACGGCGATCCGAATAGCTCGGCCGGCACCACACAGAACAACAACCAGGTAACACGAACATGGCACTTTTGCAGATCTCCGAACCCGGCATGTCGACCGCGCCGCACCAGCATCGGCTGGCCGTCGGCATCGACCTGGGCACCACCAATTCGCTCGTCGCCACGGTCCGCAGCGGCATTCCAGAAGTGCTCAGCGACGAGGACGGCCGCGCGCTGCTGCCATCGGTCGTGCGTTATCTCGCCAACGGCAATGCCCACATCGGCCGCAAGGCGCAGGCCTACCGCACCACCGACCCGAAGAACACGGTCGTCTCGGTCAAGCGCTTCATGGGCCGCGGCCTGAAGGACATCGCGCACGCCGAAAACCTGCCGTATGACTTCGTCGACGGCCCCGGCATGGTCCAGATCCGCACCGTCGCCGGCGTGAAAAGCCCGGTCGAGACCTCGGCCCAGATCCTCGCGACCCTGCGCCAGCTGGCCGAAGATTCGCTCGGCGACGACCTGGTCGGCGCCGTCATCACCGTGCCCGCCTATTTCGACGACGCCCAGCGCCAGGCCACCAAGGACGCGGCCCAGCTGGCCGGCCTGAACGTGCTGCGCCTGCTGTCGGAACCCACCGCCGCCGCGATCGCCTACGGGCTCGATCACGGCTCGGAAGGCGTCTACGCGGTCTACGACCTGGGCGGCGGCACCTTCGATATCTCGATCCTGAAGCTGTCGAAAGGCGTGTTCGAAGTCCTGTCCACCGGCGGCGATTCGGCCCTGGGCGGCGACGACTTCGACCACCGCCTGTTCTGCTGGATCACCGAGCAGGCCAAGCTGTCGCCGCTGTCGGAAGAAGACACGGCGACCCTGATGGTGAAAGCGCGCCAGGCCAAGGAACTGCTGTCGACCAACGACGACACGACGATCGACGCCGTCCTGAATTCGGGCGAACTGGTGCACGTGAACCTGACCGCGCAAACCTTCGCCGAGATCACGAAGCACCTGGTCGCGAAAACCATGAACGCGATCCGCAAGGCCATGCGCGACGCGAACGTGTCGGTCGAGGACGTGGACGGCGTTGTCATGGTCGGCGGCGCGACGCGCATGCCGCACGTGCGCCGTGCGGTCTCCGAGTTCTTCCACACCATCCCGCACGCGAACATCGACCCGGACAAGGTGGTCGCCCTGGGCGCCGCGATCCAGGCGAACCTGCTGGCCGGTAACCGCGCCTCGGGCGACGACTGGCTGCTGCTGGACGTCACGCCGCTCTCGCTCGGCATCGAGACGATGGGTGGCCTGGTCGAGAAGATCATCCCGCGCAATTCGACGATTCCATGCGCGCGTGCGCAGGAGTTCACGACGTTTAAAGATGGCCAGACCGCGCTGGCGGTGCACGTCGTGCAGGGCGAGCGCGAGCTGGTGTCGGACTGCCGTTCGCTGGCGCGTTTCGAGCTGCGCGGCATTCCGCCGATGGCGGCCGGTGCGGCGCGCATCCGCGTGACCTACCAGGTCGACGCCGATGGCTTGCTGTCGGTCGCGGCGCGCGAAACCCGTTCGGGCGTGGAAGCGTCGATCACCGTGAAGCCGTCGTACGGTTTAGGTGACGACGAAGTGGCGCGCATGCTGCAGGATTCGTACAGCTCGGCGCAGGTGGACATGCAGATGCGCGCGCTGCGCGAAGAGCAGGTCGAGGCCGAGCGGATTTTGCTGGCGACGCAGTCGGCGCTCGATACGGATGCCGACCTGCTGGAGGCGGCCGAACAGGAAGCGCTGGCAGGGTTGGTACAAGGCGTGCGCGATGCGTTTGCGCGTTCGAACGACGCCGAGGTGGAGCCGGGCGCGCGCCAGAACGCGCTGCACGACGCGGTCCAGTCGCTCGCCCACGGCACCGAAGAATTCGCCGCGCGGCGCATGGACAAGAGCGTGCGCCAGGCGCTGGCCGGCAAGTCGCTCGACGAGGTGTAAGCGATCCACGAACGCGTGCTGATGACGTGACACCGACGTAGGGTGGGCGCCCCGTGCCCACGCGGAACGATGCGCCAACGCGACCCATGCTTCACGCGTGGGCACGGGGCGCCCACCCTACGGTCCCGCACACAGAACGATATAAATTATTTTAGAGGTAACAACGTGCCACAAATCGTCATCCTGCCCCACCCGGTCTTCTGCCCCGACGGCGCCGTCCTCGACGCCCCGGCCGGCAAATCCGTCTGCGACGTCATGCTGGAGAACGACATCGACATCGAACACGCCTGCGACCGCGTCTGCGCCTGCACCACCTGCCACGTCATTGTGCGCGAAGGTTTCGATTCGCTGAACGAGCAGGAAGAAAAAGAAGAAGACATGCTCGACAAGGCCTGGGGCCTGGAGCCGAACTCGCGCCTGTCGTGCCAGGCGATCGTGGCGGATGAAGACCTCGTGGTCGAGATCCCGAAGTACACGATCAACCACGCGGCCGAAAAGAATCACTGATCAGGACAAAGCCATGAAGTGGACCGAAGTGACGGCAATCGCCGAAGCGCTGTTCGAGAAGTATCCGGACGTGGACCCGACGAACGTTCGCTTCGTCGACCTGCACAACTGGGTCGTCGGCCTCGAGGGCTTCGACGACGACCGCTCGCGCGGTGGCGAACGCGTGCTCGAAGCGATTCAAACGGCGTGGATCGATGAAGCGCGCTGACAAGAAGCCGGACATCGCTCCGGAACTCCCGCCGGAAGTGCGCCCCGGGCAGTCGATCGAATTGCTCAAGGAACTCCACATCCTGACGCGTGACGCCAAACTGAACCAGGACAGCCGCCGCAAGCTGAAACAGGTCTACCACCTGATCAACTTCATCGAGCCGCTGGTGAAGGACGTGCGCGCGGAGAAGGGCACTGTCTCCCTGGTCGACCACGGCGCCGGCAAGTCCTACCTCGGCTTCATCCTGTACGACCTGTTCTTCAAGGGATTGCAGGACAAGGGTTTGGAGGATAATTCGCACATCTACGGCATCGAGACGCGCGACGAGCTGGTCGCGAAATCGACCGGACTGGCGGCGCGCCTGGGCTTTGCGAACATGTCCTTCCTGCCCCTGTCGGTGGCCGAGTCGACCACCTCCAGCCTGCTGCCGCAGACGATCGACATCGTCACCGCGCTGCACGCGTGTAACACGGCGACCGACGACGCCATCGACTTCGCGCTGAAGAAGAAAGCGAAGCACATGGTGCTGGTGCCGTGCTGCCAGGCCGAAGTCGCATCCGTGCTGCGCAAGAACAAGGGCAAGGACCTGGGCAAGAGCGCGCTGACCGAAATCTGGCGCCGCCCGATCCATACGCGCGAATTCGGGAGCCAGGTGACCAACGTGCTGCGCTGCCTGCAGCTCGAAGCCCACGGCTACGAGGTGACCGTCACCGAACTGGTGGGCTGGGAACACTCGATGAAGAACGAGCTGATCGTCGCCACCTATAAAAACCTGCCGCGGCGCCGCCCGAGCGAGCGGCTGCAGGAAGTGCTGGCGACGCTGGGACTGGAAGAGATGGGCCAGCGTTTCTATGCCTCGCAAGCCGACGCCGTAACCAACGACGATTAACATCATGAGCGAAAAAATCAACTGGATCGACCTGCGCAGCGACACCGTCACCCAACCGTCCGCTGCGATGCGCGCCGCAATGGCCGCCGCCGAAGTCGGCGACGACGTCTACGCCGACGACCCGACCGTCAACCGGCTGCAGGACTACGCGGCCGACCTGTTCGGCTACGAAGCCGGCATGTTCGCCCCCAGCGGCACGCAAACGAATCTCATCGCGCTGATGACCCACTGCGGCCGCGGCGACGAATACCTGGTCGGCCAGGAAGCGCACACCTACAAATACGAAGGCGGCGGCGCCGCGGTGCTGGGCTCGATCCAGCCGCAGCCGATCGCCAACCAGGCGGACGGCGCGATTTCGCTGGCCGACATCGAGGCCTACATCAAGCCCGACGACATGCACTTCGCGCGCACCCGGCTGCTGGCGCTGGAAAACACGATCGGCGGCCGCGTGCTCGGCCAGGACTATATCGCCGCCGCCACCTCGCTGGCGCATGCGAAGAACCTCGCCACCCACCTCGACGGCGCGCGCGTGTGCAATGCGGCCGTAAGGCAGGGCATCGCCCTGCGTGAAGTAGTCAAAGGCTTCGATACGGTCTCGGTCTGCCTGTCGAAAGGCCTGGGCGCGCCGGTCGGCTCGGTGCTGCTGGGACCAAAGGCGTTTATCGAACAGGGCAAGCGCTGGCGCAAGATGCTCGGCGGCGGCATGCGCCAGGCCGGCGTCCTCGCCGCCGCTGCGCACTACGCGCTCGAGCACAATGTGCAGCGCCTGGCGGACGACCATGAGAATGCGGCGCTGCTGGCGCGTGGCCTGGGCGAGATCGATGCGTTGAACGTCACCACGCCGCAGACCAACATCTTCTGGATGGACATCCCGGCCGCCGCCTGCGCGCCGCTGAGCGCGTCCCTGGCCGAACAAGGCATCCGTGCCTCGATCGGCCCGCGCACGCGCCTGGTGACCCACCTGGACATCTCGCGCGCCGACGTCGACACCGTCGTCGCCGCGTTCAAGACCTTTTTCAAGAACTGGCATGCCTGATGCGTAACGAGGAAAGCAAGGACGGCGTCCGCCTGGCCAAGCGTGTGGCCGAACAGTTCGCGTGTTCGCGCGCGGAGGCGGAGCGCTACATCGCCGGCGGCGGCGTCTCGGTCGATGGCGTCGTGGTCGAGGATCCTGCCACGCGCGTGACGCCTGCGCAGACTGTCGTGCTGCTGCCGGGCGCCAGCATGGAGGAAGCACCGCCGGTGACGATCCTGCTGCACAAGCCGGCCGGGATGAATTCCGGCGTCGGCGCACGCGGTGCGAGCGCGCTGGAATGCCTGGCGCCGGAGACGCTGGTCGTCGGCGGCCACGGCCAGCCGCGCTTCCTCAAGCGCCACCTGGCGCGCCTGACGCTGTGTACGCCGCTGGAAACGGATGCCAGCGGGCTGCTGGTCTACACCCAGGACTTCCGCGTTGTTCGCAAATTGCTGGACGACGGCGAGCGCGTCGAGCACGAGTATGTGGTGGAAGTGTCGGGCGGGATTGCCGAGAATGGCCTCGCCCTGCTGAACCACGGCCTGACGTTCAGCGGCAAGCCGGTTAACCCGATGAAGGTCAGCTGGCAAAGCGAGGGGCGTTTGCGCTTCGCGGCGAAGGGGATGCGTCCGGGCCAGATCGAGCACATGTGCGCGGCAGTGGGCCTCACCGTCACCGATATCAAGCGCCTGCGTGTGGGGCGGATGTCGATGGGTGGCTTGCCGGCGGGGCAGTGGCGGTATTTGACGGAATACGAGCGGTTTTGATTGACGGTCCGGCGAGTTCGAGTCGCCGGACCTTGATGCGCTGTAACGCGTGGAGTCCTGACTCCACGCGTTACAGCGCAAGCACAAAGGCGGCAACAAACGCGGCCGTCTTACTTCTTCTTCCCCGCCTTCGGCAACGCAATCAGCCGCGTCCCCGCGATCCGGTCATGCAAAAACTGCCGGTCCTTGTCGAGGAAGGCCGTCAACGCCCAGGCCACCAGGCCGATGACCAGTACGATCGCCCACTCCCTGACGTGGTGGAAATCGCGCAGCGCGCCCAAGGTCAAGGCCGGCGCGAACCAGCCCCAGGCCAGCAGATAGCGAATCGCCGCATTTTTAAAGGGCACCTTCGCAACACCCACCTTCACCACCTTGATGCGCCAGGTCTTCATGGCCAGCGTAAAGCCGCTGCCGCTCCAGGCATGCACGAAGTACGCCGCCGCGACCAGGAACAGGAAGGCCATCAATCCCGCGCGATATGCCGGCGCCTGGCGGTTGCCGGTGACGAAAATGTAGATGAAGACGGCCAGTGCCTCGACCGCGATCAGGAGAAAGGCTTCGTACACCATCGCGATGACGCGACGTTTGACGGTCGGCGTGCCGATGAGGGCGGGCGCGGTGTCTTGCGCAGTGGCTGGCGCAGTGGCTCGCGCAGTGGCTCGATTATCCGTTTGCATTCGACGTGGCAGGAGCGGCGATGGGTTGGGCGGCCGGGGCGGCGGGTGCGGCAGCCGGTGCGACAGGCGCCGGCTGGTTGACCACCGGCGCGGTCGGGATCGCGGCAGGCGGCTCGGGCGACATGCAGGAGGCGCCGCGGCGCGTGGTGCCGGCCGGGCAGCTGGTCGGCGCCACGATCGTGGTCGTCGTTGCCGGATTGTTGGCCGTGGCCGCGTTCTTGCGCGCCGCCGCTTGCGCCAGGCGTTGTTTCTCGCCGGGCGTGAGCTGCTTGTAGCTTTCCCAGGTCGCGGCCTTGTCGCCCGGCGCGAGCTTGCGCGCCTTGTTGTAGTTTTCGCGCGCGAGGTTGCGCTGCTCGGGCGTCAGGCGCATCCACTGGCGCATGCGCTCGTGTACCCGTGCCTGCTCGAGGGGATTCATCGAACCGAAGCGGCGCGACATCTCGAGCCATTTTTTCTTGCGCACGCCATCCATTGCGTCCCACTCGGGATGCAGCGGTACGAGCGCGGCCTGCTGGGCCGGCGAAAGGTCGCGCCAGAGCGGCGGGTCGAGCGCGCGCGCCATTTTGCCGGGTTTGTCCGGCGTAGCGGCGGAGGTGGCAGCAGGGCGCGCGCCGTCCGGGACGCCGTTCGCTCCCTGATGCCAGACGGACCAGGCCGCGAGGCCTGCCAGCAGCGCCGCCACCGCGGCAATCCAGCCGAGGCGGCGGGGCTTGGAAGGGGGTGTCCTCATTGCTGGCGCTGTTGCGACTCCAGGTAGGCATTGAAGCCATGGTCGAGGTAGGCCGTCAGCGGCAGTTCGTCGGCGAGCACGGCCGCATCGAGTTCGGCCAGTTCGGCAATGCGCTGCTGTTGTTCGTACTGGTACAGCCCGCCCAGGCCGACGACCAGCGCCACCAGGGGAATCGCCACGCCAAGGCGGCCGAGGCTGGCGCCGGAGAAATGGAAGTCGACATCGAAGAAGCGGCGCACGCCTTTGCCGCGACTGACCGGCGCGTCGGCCTTCTTGCGCGACAGCGCGAGCGCGCGCGCGGCCGCCAGGCGCTCGGTCGTGGAGGCCGGCAGCGCGTCGAGGTTTTCGTTCAGGGCGTGGCGCAGCTTGTACGCCAGGTTGATGTCGTCGGTATTCATAATTTTATTCCCTTGGCCCGCAGGGCATCGGCAAGGGTATGCGTCGCGCGGGAGCAGTGCGTTTTGACGCTACCCTCCGAGCATCCCATTGCCGCGGCCGTTTCGGCCACGTCCATATCCTGCCAGTAACGCATAAGGAAGGCTTCGCGTTGACGCGCCGGGAGCTTTTGTATCTCCGCTTCGATCAGCTGCAAGGTCTGGGCGCGTTCGACCTGATCCATGCTGGACTCGGCCGCCGCCGATCCTTCCTCCGCTTCGTACGAATCGAGTATATCAAAGTCCTCGTCGTCGCCCCCATGCCGGCCGAGGCCGGAGAAGAGGCTGACCCAGGTGTTGCGCACCTTTTCGCGACGAAAATAATCGAGGATGGTGGTCTGCAGGATGCGCTGGAACAGCATCGGCAATTCGGCGGCTGGCTTGTCGCCGTATTTTTCGGCGAGCTTGATCATCGCGTCCTGCACGATGTCGAGCGCAGCTTCGTCCTTGCGCACCGCATACACGGCTTGCTTGAACGCCCGCCGTTCGACATTCTCGAGGAAGTCGCCTAGTTCTTTGTCTGTCGCCATGCGATGAGGGGGTGGTGCGCACAGATGCTTGGTCCGTGCTTTATGGAAAACTCACGAATCCTAGCAAAAATCCTTCATGTACGCACAGTAATTGCTCAGTGGCGTCTCGACCCAGCGTTCGCACTTCCAGAAAACGCATGCGCTTGCTCGAAATAATTCCTTATCCGAGCGGCAGCGACCAGCCAGTTTGAACCCTCACTGGCCCGGCTTACGCGCCTCTTGCCATCCTGCCGCCAGGTCGTCGGTATCGGGTTTCTCGATGCCACGCTCGGCGCCGACGTGTTGCTACGGAACTGCCGGAAGTGTCGATGACGCTGGCGGAACGCCAACTCTGCGTGCGACGCTCATCGATAGGCTGTGTTCCGATCGCAGCGCCGATAACTGGTCGCATTCGTTTCATTCTGCGCTACCTGCACAGCATAATATCCATAGATTAGTTTCCTTAATCGAAACCTCCGCTGTTTTTGGTTTCGGCGGAAAAGGAAGCAAGCCGGAGTTATTGAATATTTATCATAATTTAACGCCGTCTTAACACTCGTATTGGTGAGACGCCGAATAAATTCGCGACAGATGAGCGCCTGTTCAAAACGCATCGGAGATTTGCCTCGGCAGCAAGGACCGTAGTTATGCATTTGTCGAATGGGTAGGCTGGAGAAAGCTTTCCTCCAAGCTGACAGGACTCTGCGCGGATATCGGGTGCGCCATCGCTCGCCTCAGTCCTGCCGGCGTGGCATGCAGCCCACGGCTTATCGAAACGTTGTTCGGCTTTTTGCGGATAACGGTGGCTTGCCGCGTTTGGAATGAGAAGTCACCATGCTGTGAAGCGACGAGTGCTCCCTACGGCAAAAATGAAATGATAATCGTTTTCATTCGTTAATACGCGTTGTAAATATGCGATATGAATAAAAAAGCGTCGTGTTCGTGATGCATGCAGCATAAATGCACGTAAGATCAATCCCAATATTCTGTAAGACAAAACCTACAGGTTGGGAGGGGACGATGTTACACCATGTAGAGGGTTATGCAGGTGCACCAGAATTGTCGAGTGCCGGCGGAGAAGCAGCATTTGCCGCCATCAAAACGGGTCGGATTCCGACACGCTTGCGCTTGCCTGATGGCGCTCAGGCCGCGTACGGCTCGGTGGACGCAGTCATGCGCACGCTGGCGATCCAGGAAACGGAACGCCGGCGTATCGCGTCCGAGCTGCATGACGGACTCGGGCAAATGCTGACGCTGGTGTTGCTGGAACTGCGCAATGCGAAGGCAGCGCTTGCGGGCTGTGTCGGCGGCGCGGCCACCGAGGTTTCGCTCGAGCGCGCGGCGGCCGAGGCCCGCAATGCGATGGCGGAGCTGCGCCGTTCGGTGATGGCGCTGTACCCATCGATACTCGACGACCTGGGACTCGTGGCCAGCCTCACCTGCCTGTTGCGCGACGTCCGTCACGCTGAGCCGCAGATGTCCATCGAGTCGCTCGTGTCGGTCGCCGATGGGGACATCCCCAAGTCGCTTCACATCGTCATTTTCCGCCTCGTGCAGGAAGCGGTCAATAACGTGGTCAAGCACGCCGGTGCTTCCAGTCTGACGGTCACCTTGCGTAAAACCGGTGCCCTTGTACTGCTCTCAGTGCAGGACAACGGATGCGGCGTGGACAACCCAGATGGCACAATGCCACGTAATCGTCGAGGCCTTGCCGGGATGGTACGCCGTGCGCAAGCGTCGCGTGGCGAGCTGACGATTTCGTCGAGCCGCGAGTCTGGCACCTGCCTGACGGTGATTTGGCCCAAAGTCGGCGTGTCCGATCCCGCGGCAGCCAGCCTCGGGTCGTAAGGGGCGATACCGGCGCCTGGAATGGCCGCGCTGGCCATTCCAGGCGCCGGCGTGTGCATCCCGTATTTCCGCCGCATTTTCCTTTCCCGACCTTTCACTCCTGCGCATGCGCGGCGACGCCGCGCCCAGCGCTATCTCACCATCACTCCCACCCGCGCTGGACTGCGCCGGACGGCGATGCACGCGCAAGCGCATGGGCAACGCCATAGCACCCGCATGCCCTGCGTCCAAGGTAGCCAGCTCGTACGTAGTTTCCCCATGGTGAACTGCAGTCTTTGCCTCGCTGTTCCAACAGTGGCCCTGTCCCATACTCGATTCCGGTGGTAACAAAGTGTTACCAATTGGTGAACTCTTCGTTAATGGTGTCGCGCCGGAACGCCAAAGGATCTTGTCATGAACAATCTGAACATCGAGTCGGTGCTGCAACGCAGAGCCAGACACATGCTTCCGCTGCTGCTGTTGCTGCTGTTTGCCTGCCTGGGCGGGTTCGCGCAGGCGGGCCCGCTGAAAATCACGGTCATGGGTACCGACCCGGCTGGCAACGTCATGGAACTGAAAGACTACCGCTGGACCGTCGAACAGGACCTCAGCAAGGCCTCGGTACCGGGGCAACATGCGACCCGCGACAACTACTCGTTCAGCTTCCACACGAGTTACATGCCCGTCGTCGCGGCAGGCAAGATGACCGCCGGCGGGCCCGTGGTAGGAAACGATTGTAGCGATCCGGCCTCGGTGGCCTGCCTCGATCCGGACCGCAAGTACATGGCGGCGCCTGTCCTGGATCCGAACCAGCGCTACTACGTTTCGGTGCTGCCGGAAGATGGCTATTCGATGGGCGGTACCGCGATTCCGGCAGGTGCCGACTCGGTCACGGTCTACGTCAACAAATACCCGTTGCCGGCCGCGCAGATCTCGATCTTCGTGTTCAACGATAACAGCCCGCTGAATGCGGCGCCGGACCTGCCCCAGGAACAGGGACTGGCCGGCTTTACCATTCTCCTGACCGAAGCGGGCGGCACCTACGGCGCCTCGGGCGGCCAGGTAACCCAGGACGCCTTCGGCAACCCGCTTGGCACGACCTACAAGACCACCTGCGGCACGGGCGAGGCCCTGACCGCCGGCTACTGCTATTCCGGCGGCAAACCGGTCATGCTGGCACGCGGCAGCGGCATCATCAAGAGCGGTGCGAACGGGATTGCGGTAATCCGCAACCTGTTCCCCGCGAAGTACACGGTGCAGGTGATTCCGCCGACCGGCAGCGACTGGCACCAGACCACCACGATCGAAGGCACGAAGGGCGATGACGCCTGGGTCAAGAATGGCGAGCCGCCGTTCTTCCAGGAATTCGGTCCCCCGGGCCACCACGTCTTCACCGGTTTCACGCACTCGGGCTTCCTCGCCAAAACCGGCAATACGCCGGTGCTCAACGGCGCCGCCACAATCACCGGCAAGATCGTCAACATCCACAATTCGCGTCCACCTGACTACAGCTTCCATGACGGCATCGCCTTCCCGGGCTGCTGGGTCGGCCTGAACGAGGCGACCGGCTCCAAGCGCGCGCTCTACGCGACGCCTTGCAACGCCGACAGCACTTTCTCGATTCCGAAAGTCCCCGCCGGCACTTGGGAGCTGGTGGTCTGGGACGACGCCCTGGACCTCATCATCGCCACCGCGCCCGTCACAGTCCCCGCCGGCACTACCACCAAGGCCCTCGGCAACGTTCCGGTCTTCAACTGGTTTGCACGCTACGAAGGGCGCGTGTTCTTCGATAATAACGGCGACGGCTTCCCCGATGCGGGCGAGACCGGCATTCCGAACCAGGCGATGAACATCCGCTTCCGCGACGGCAGCATCTACCAATCCACCCTGACCGACTCGAAGGGCGAATTCAAGTTCAACGAGCTATTCCCCTTCTTTAACTGGATGATTGGCGAGGTCGACTACTCCCGCTTCAAGGCCACGGGCGCCACCATCGTGGTCGATGCCGGCGGCGCGGTGCCTGCGCACAATGGCTGGACGACCCCGTCCTTCAACAAGCTCACGCCCCAGGTCTATACCTGCACCGCCGATGACGTTGCTGAAAATACTGCGGGCAGCCCCAACCTTTGCCTGACCGCGGGCGAGACCAAGCCTTACCGCGTCGAGCACGGCGTCGTGCTGCTCGAGGGCACCCAGACCTTCCTGGGCCAGACCAACCACATCGAGTGGGGCAAGAAAGCCTACAGCGGCCAGGAAAACGGCGGTATCGCCGGCATCGTCGAATACGGCATCACCCGTGCCGAGGACGATCCGAAGAACGCGACGGCCGAGAACTGGGAGCCGGGTATTCCGCGCGTCCAGGTCAACCTGTATCTCGATTGCGATAACGACGGCAAAGCCGACAAACCAGCGCTCGCCGCCGACGGCACCTGTGCCAGCGCCGGCGCCGATGCGCTCAGCTCGCAAGGCTACAAGTACGATCCGCCCGACGTCGACAATTTTCCGTTCTGCTGGCGCGACCCGGCATCGTGCGGCCTGACGACGGCCCAGAAAGGCCCCGAGGACATCAAGCGCAGTGCGCTTGGCGGCGAGGTGTTCAGCTACGGTGACGTCTTCCGCTGGGGGACAGACGAGGAGACCGGCCAGCCGTATGTCGGCCTCGGCAAGACCGACGGCTGGGACGATGCACTCCCTTCCGACTGTCCGGGCGAAAAGTACGCAGTTCCTTATGGTACGGACAAGGGAAAGCCGCTCGATTGCTATGACGGCCTGCGCAACTGGAACCAGGCCCGTCCCGCTGTGTTCGATGGCGGCTACGCCTTCGGCATCGTCGCAGGGCAGGCCAACCTGCCGAACAAGAAATATATCGTCGAGGCTGTCGCGCCCCCGGGATATTTCCACCAGGGTAATGGCGACAAGAACGTCGTCTTTGGCGACCAGGTGAGCCCTTCGCCGCTGGCCGAGCCGTACGTCTGCGCCGGACAGGACCTGCCGATCCCCGAGATGCTGACCCTGTTCCCGGGCCAGCAGCAGAAGAACCCGATGTACAAGCCCGGCCAGACCTGGAAGAAGTGCGACATGAAGCTGGTCGACATGCAGCCTGGCCGCAACCCTGCGCCGAACTTCTTCCTGTACACGGAAGCACCGGTGGCGGGCCACGGCGTCGGCTTCATCCTCGACGACCTGTCGAGCGAGTTCGACGTCAATGCGCCGACCTTCGGCGAGAAGCATGCGCCGCCGCACCTGCCGGTGTCGCTGCATGACTGGACCGGCCGCGAGATCGGACGCGTGTATGCCGACGAATTTGGCTCCTTTAACTTCCTGGTGCCGTCGACCTTCACCATCAACCCGCCGTTCCCTTCCGGTGTATCGCCGAACATGATCACGTCGTGCATGAACTCGCCGGGTCCGATCGCCGATCCGAACGGTGGGACGAATCCTGACGGCAGCCCGAAAATGGTCATCGATCCGTTCTTTAACCGCAGCTACAGCCAGTTCTGCTATACCTTCCAGTACCTGCCGGGCAAGACCACCTATCTCGACACGCCGGTGGTGCCGGTGGCGGCCTTCGTTGGCCCGGCGCAGAACCCGCTCGACTGCGAATTCGGCGACGGCACACCGGTGATCTACAGCGTGACCGGCAATGGAAGCAGTGGCGCTGCCGGTCCCTGGGTGCCGGCCAGCGGCCCGCGCACCCTGACCATCGTCTCGGCCGGCAAGGTCGACGTGCTCAATCCCTACTATGACCCGGCAGACGGTTCGTCCCGCCTGATCAAGCGAGACTTCGGCTTCGGTGCTGCCGGCGCAAACAATAAAGTCATGCTGGGCAAGCTGGAACTGCCTGTGACGAGCTGGTCGGACGGCGTGATCGTGGCGACCGTGCCGAACAATGCGAGCACCGGCCAGCTGACCGTCATCCGTGCCGGTACCAGCTCGCCGGTCGGCCTGACCGTGACGGTGGGCGGCGTGCCGCCGAAATATGTGCCCGCAGGCGGCAGCATCCAGGCCGTGATCGACGCACCGACCACCAATGATGGCGACCTGGTCATCGTGCCTCCGGGGATCTACAACACCCCGGTCATCATGGACAAGAAGATCCAGCTGCAGGGCTGGGGCGCGATGTCGACCATGATCAATGCCGCCAAGATCGATAGCAACACGCTGAAGAAATGGCGCAGCCTGCTCGACCGCAAGATCGACGCGACACCGGCCAGCCCGGCCGTGATCGATCCCGACACCGGGGTGAATACCCTGAACGCCGGCCCGAAGCGCACCTTCGACCTGCTGCCAGGCCAGTCGCTCGGCGGTAACCTGAGCGAGAACGAGCCGATCCTGTTCGGCGCGGAAGAGGCTCCCGGCGTGCTGGTCGTGGGCAAGGCAGCGCAGAATGGCAACGACAACGGCCACTTCAATGCGAACAATCCGGCGCGCATCGACGGCCTGACGATCACTGGCGCCGATGCCGGCGGCGGGATCCTGGTCAGCGGTTATGGCCGCAACGTGCAGATTGCGAACAACCGGGTCGTCGGCAACTCGGGCACGTATTCCGGCGGTATCCGCGTCGGCCACGTCGACCTGATGGACGCGACCAACACGGCCTACGGCGGCTACACCGACTCGGTCGACCCGAACGTCAACATCCACCACAACTGGGTGGTGCAGAACGGCGGCACCGAAGCGGGCGCCGGCGGCGGCATCGGCATCGGCAACGGCGCCAGCAACTACCAGGTCGTGAACAACTACGTCTGCGGCAACTTCACCCTGGGCCACGGCGGCGGTATCGGCCAGCTGGGCCTCGCCAACGGCGGCACGATCGCGAACAATTCGATTGTTTACAACCAGAACTTCAACCAGGCGGCCAGCACCACCGGCGGCGGTGTCTTCATCGGCGGTCCTGCACCGATCAATGCCGCTGCCCGCTCGGCCGGTTCGGGTTCGGTGTCCCTGGTGCAGAACCTGATCCAGGGTAATAACTCGGGTGCGGGGGCGGGTGGCGGCGTGCGCCTGTCGCAGATCAACGGCCTCGACGTCGAACGGGCTCCGAACAGCGAGTCGGCCTGGAACACGGTGACGATGGTGAACAACATCATTGTCGACAACGTGGCCGGCTACGCGGGGGGCGGGGTGTCGATCGTCGATGCGCTCAAGGTGAACGCCTCGAACAATACGATCGCCTTCAACGACACCACCGCGACCACCCAGGAAGCGTTCGCGAATGCCGGCGATCCGCAGTCGGACCCGCAACCGTCGGGATTGGTCTCGCATCGCACCAGCGATGGCCTGCTGAGCGCGCTGACGACGGCTGCCCGCCGCACGCAGTACCGTTTCTCGAATCCGGCTCTGGCGAACAACATCCTGTGGCATAACCGCGCCGGCTGCTGGGCAATCACCGGCACCGGCCCGGGCGAGTTCGGTCTGTTCGACCCGGCCAGCAATGGCGGCTGCAACACCGGCTCGCCGATGGGCACGAACCCGGTCTACGTCGACCTTGCCGTACTCGGCACGGCGGCGCAGGGCAGTATGGCCAACAAGTATGTCGGCGCCGGCGTGGACAAGATGAACCCCGACCACAGCATCCTGAGCGACCTGCTGGGCAGCGCAGGCTATGCCAACAACGGCAACAAGTCGGTGGACCCGCAGTTCGTCGCCTGGTATGCCAACGGCGACCGCAAGCCGATGCCCTTCGTCCCGGGCTTCTCGACGACGATTGACACCGCGGCCACCAGCGACGAGGGCGGCAATTTCATCGACATCCGCTACGGTCCGCTGACGCCGTGGAACTGCACCGCTGCAGGCGGCGCGGTGAAATCGCCGCAGAACGCAGCCAACTGCCCGCTGTTCGGCGACTACCACCTGAAGCCCGGCTCGCCGGCGATCGACGTGGGCCTCGCCAGGACCGGCGCGAACGGCGTACCGGCGCTCGACTTCGATGGCGATGCCCGCACGGTCAACAAGATCGACATCGGTGCTGACGAGCTCGGTAGCGGCGGAACGACGCCGCCGCCGGACCAGAACGCACCGTCGCTGGCGCTGCTGGATGCCTTCAACCGGCCCAACGCGAACACGCTGGGCGGCAGCTGGAACCAGGGCGTGTTGTTCGGTGCCGCGGCCTTGCGGGTGAACAACCAGCAAGGCCTGGCAGGCCTGCCCGGAGCCGCCTTCTGGGGCGCCCAGTTCGGCGCAAAGCAGGCCGCCGCGATGCTGTTGTCGACGGCGCCCGCAAACGGCGCTGCCCTGCTGCTCAAGGCGTCCGGCAATTTCGTCCTCGGCACCTACCCCAGCTACGTCCGGGTCCGCTACAACAACGGCGCCATCCTGGCCGAGACCACCACCAACGGCGGGCTGGGCTTCAGCACTCCGTTGACGGTTACGGGCAGCGCGGCGCTGGCCGCGGGCGACACCCTGGTGGCGCAATGCGATGCCGGCGGTACGGTCAACGTGTGGCGGGTCAGGGGCGGCACGACGAACTTCCTCGGCTCGGCAGCCTTGCCCGCCAGCGGCCCGGCGGGCGCGGCGAGCGGACGGATCGGCGTGAACCTGCCGCTCAACGCCCGGATCGACGATTTTGCCGGCGGCACCGTGCCCTGAGCGCGGCGATTTCCACCATTGACTGAAGGAGCATATCGTGAGCGCAAAGAAAGGCAATCTCGGGAGACTGGTACTGCCAGCGCTGGTGGCGGCCGCGTTCGGACTTCCTGGCGCCGCCCGGGCCGGGGTGTTCGTCCAGTGCCCGGGCGACACCAACGGCGACGCCCGCTGGACCGGTAGCGAAGTGCAGCCGCCCAATACCGCCTGCAAGCACCTGACGGCGGGTGACGGCTTCGTCACCATGGCCGACGGCCGCCAGATGTATATCTTCGGCTTCAACGATGTCACCGGCATCCCGGCGGCCAACATCGCGCTGAACCTGGCGCGCGCCAATTTCGTGGCGCCGCTGATCGAGCTGAAGGAGGGCGAGCGCTTCTACCTCACGCTGAGCAACGTCGGGATGGTGGCGCGTCCCGACCTGTTCGATACCCACAGCGTGCACTTCCACGGCTTCGCAAACCAGGCGCCGGTCTTCGACGGCGTCCCGGAGCCCTCGTTCACGGCCAACATGGGCGCCAGCGTGACCTATTTCTACAACCTGAACGAGCCTGGCACCTATATGTACCACTGCCACGTCGAGGCGACCGAGCACATCCAGATGGGCATGCAGGGCCAGCTCTTCGTCAAGCCCAAGCAGGATGGCACGTCGAAGACCTACAAGGGCAAGACCTACAACAAGTTCGTCTACAACGACGGCGACGGCTCGACCGGCTATACCAAGGCGGTCGCGCTGCAGCTGACGGCCTTCGACACGGCTTCCCACGAGGCCGATTTCGCGATCCAGCCGATCCCGTTCAACGAGATGAAGACCATCTACCCGATGATTAACGGGCGCGGCTACCCGGACACGGTGAATGCGAACGCCTTGCCGCCGACCCGGGTCGATCCCTATACCGCGGGCACGACCTTCCAGTCGCAGAAGACGCCCGCGCTGGTGACGCTCAACCGGACAACCGAAGGCTCGCGCCTGCTGCTGCGGCTGTCGAACCTGGGCGTGGCCGACTACTACACCATGACCGCGCACGGCTTGCCGATGACGGTCGTGGGCGGCGGCGCGCGCCAGCTGCGCGGCCCGACGGGCAAGGACCTGTACTTCGACACCTCGTCCGTCACGCTGGGCGGTGGCGAGTCGGTCGAGGTCATGATCGACGCCTCGGCGGTGCCGGCCGGGACCTATTTCTTCTACACGACCAACCTGAATTTCCTCAGCAATAACGAGGAGGATTACGGCGGGATGATGACGGAAATCGTGATCACGGGAGCTTCGACATGAGAACAGAAAAAACGAGCCAGGGACTGCGCACGCTGCTCGGCGCGCTGGCCTTCGCCTGCCTGGCGGCGCCCGTCGCCAGCGTGCAGGCCAAGATCGACGGCGTGAGCGGCAGCGGGGCGGGCACGCCGGACAGCCCGCGCACCTTCAACCTGGTCGCCAGCGACGCCAGTCTCGTCACCGGCGACGGCAATACGATTTACGCCTGGGGTTATGCCGACGCGGCGACGGGGACGATGCAGTATCCTGGCCCGACGATGATCGTGCAGCAGGGCGACACGGTCAGGATCAATCTCGTCAACCACTTGCCGGTGAATGGCCAGCCGGTGTCGATCGTCCTGCCGGGGCAGATCGGCGTGAGTGCGGCCTGTCCGGAACCCGCCGGCGCCTGCGGCGAAGGCCTGCTGACCAAGGAGGCCGGCCGCGACGGCAGCGTCAGCTACACCTTCGTCGCGGGACAGCCGGGAACCTACCTGTACCACAGCGGCAGCAACCCCTCGCTGCAGGTGGAGATGGGCTTGCTGGGGGCGCTGATCGTGCGGCCGAGCGGGTTCAACGCCGAATCAGCCGCCACGCGCAAGGCCTATAACCAGCCGGGCACCGAGTATGACCGCGAATTCATGCTGCTGTTGACCGACATGGATGCGGCGATGCACGACCGGGTGTCGGACCAGGTCCAGAACGGGAAGCCGGTATCGGTCGATACCTCGGCCTTCTACGCCACGATGTGGTTCATCAACGGCCGCAATGCGCCCGACACACTGCTCGCGGCCGGGGTTCCCTGGATGCCGAACCAGCCCTACAATGCCGCGCCGATCATGCACCCGGGCGACAAGGTGCTGGTGCGCGAGCTGAACGCAGGACGCGACCTGCACCCGTTCCACCATCACGGTGCCCACATGCAGCCGCTGGCGCGCGATGGCCGCGTACTCGAAAGCGCTCCCGGCGCCGGCCCCGACCTTGCCTCGGCCGACTTCACCATCCGCAGCATCCCGGGCCAGACGGCGGACCTGATCTTCGAATGGACTGGCAAGAACATCGGCTGGGACATCTATGGCACCGGCAACGGCCACACCTGCGTGCCCGACGCGAGCGGATTCAGCCCGACCAAGGAGTGGTGTGCCGACCATAACAAGCCGTTGCCGGTGATCCTGCCAAACCAGCAGGACGTGGCCTACGGCGAGTACTACAGCGGCAGTCCCTATCTCGGCACCTATGGCGTGCTGCCCCAGGGGCACCCGGGCTTGAGCGAGAACGCCGGGTATTTCCATATCTGGCACTCGCACAACGAAAAGGAAATCACCACCAACAACGTCTTCCCGGGCGGGATGAAGACCTTCCTCATCATCGAAGCACCCGGCGTCGCGATCACGGAATGAGGGGATGGCCATGAATGCAAATCAAGGAAGACCGGTGAAGATTTGCCTCGCCGCATGCGCGCTGCTGGGCGTGTTCGGCTGGGTCGGCGAGGCTGCGGCCGCGGAGTACTGGCTCAAGACCATGCCCACGTCGGTGTCCGGGGTGCCGATGTGGGGTTACGCGCTGTGCGGCAGCGGCAGCACGGTGCCCGCGACCTGTGGCGGTATGGTACAGGTGCCGGGGCCGGCGCTGACGGTCGCGCCGGGGGAGGGCCTCATCGTCCACCTGACCAATACGCTGCCGGAGCCGACCTCGCTCGTCATTGCCGGCCAGGTCAAGCAGGAAGGCATGCAGCCGGTCTGGTTCGAGCCGCCGCCGCCCGACACCACGCCGCCCCCGGACGCGGTGATCTACAACGGCACCCGGCCGGCCGGCAACACGACGGCGCGCGTGCGCTCCTTTGACAAGGAGGCAGCTGCGAACGGCGGGTCCGCGACCTATACCTGGAGCAGCCTGCGCCCGGGTACCTACCTGTACAGTAGCGGGACCCACCCACAGGTCCAGGTCCAGATGGGCCTGTACGGCGCGCTGACGAAGGATGCCGCTGCCGGCAAGGTAGCCTATACCAGCAACGGCGCGACTGTCGACTACGACAACCAGGTGACGCTGCTCTACAGCGAAGTCGACCCCGCCCTGCACAATGCCGTGGCCGGGGGCACCTACGGCACGGGTAACCGCAAGAGTACACTGGCCTACCAGCCGAGCTTCTTCCTGATCAATGGTGAACCCTTCCCGGGCACCCGGCTCGACCCGCTCGCGGTGCCGACGCTCGCTGCCGGAAGCGCAGGCGTCCCGGCCGGCAGCAAGCTGCTGATCCGTTTCCTGAACGCCGGCCTGAAGTCGCACGTGCCGACCATCATGGGTCAATATTGGCAAGTGGTTGCCGAAGACGGCAACCCGGTGCCTTACCTGGGCAATCCGCGCCAGCAGTACACGGCCTTCCTGCCGCCGGCGAAAACGCTCGACGTGCTGCTCAAGCCGGTCAGCAGCAGCACGACCGATGCGGTACGCTACGCCGTGTTCGACAGCCGCCTGTTCGATACGACCAATGGCAGCCCGAACGGCGGCATGCAGTTCCGCCTCGCGGTTGCGCCGGCCGGGCAGGCGGCACCGGTGTTCGACACCGCGCCAGTGCTGACGGGAACAGTCGGTTCGCCCTACAGCTATGCCGCGCACGCGACGGCCTCGGGCGGCCATACAGTGCAGTACAGCCTGTCCGGAGCGCCGGCCGGGATGACCGTCAACGCCGGCACCGGCCTGGTCGGCTGGCCAAGCCCGGCAGCGGGCAGCTTTGCGCTCAGCCTGCGCGCCACCGACCAGACGGTGCCTGCGTTGTTTACCGACCAGAGTTATACGCTGGTCGTGCAGAACGCCACCGCCGGGCCGCCGAGCGCCACGGCTGATACGTACACCGCGATTGCGCACCAGGCCGCCAACGGCGCCCAGACACTCGCTGCGCCCGGCGTGCTTGCCAACGACAGCGACAGTGCCGGGCGTCCCCTGAGCGCGGTCAGGGTGTCGGAGTGCACCGTGTCAGGCACCTCGTGCGCGGCGTCGACGCGCGTCACGCTGAACGCGAACGGCGGCCTGAGCCTCGGCTCCTCGACGAGCCTGAATGCGATCCGCCTGACCTACCGTGCCCAGGCCGGCAGCGGGACGGGTACCAGCCAGAGCGCCCCTGCGCTGGCGACCATCAACGTGATCGCCAACCGCGCCCCGACCGTCCAGGCGGATGCGTTCACGGCACCGAAGTGCACCGTCCGTGCAGGAGGCTTCGGCTCGACCTGCCGGACCGGCGCAAGCTACTACACGCCGGTCCCGCTGGCGCCTGCGGCCAATGACGCTGACCAGGACGCGGCGACGCTCGATGTGGCGAATCAGCTGCCGCTCGCGGTCGCACGGGTCCGCTCGCAGACAGGCGCCAACAACAGCACGAGCACCAGCAGCACGGCGCAGGGCGGGAGCGTCACGGTGTCCGGCAACGGCATCACCTATACACCGCGCTACAACTTCAGCGGCACCGATACCTTCCAGTACCGCGTCAAGGACCGCCTCGGCAAGGAATCCGGGTCGACCAGCGACAACACCGGCAACCAGGGCTCCGGCTGGGCCACGGTCACCGTCACGGTTCAATAGGAGGAGCATCGTGCAACTGCATCCAACCCTGATTCGCGGCCTGTTCGCCCTGGTACTGCCGGCCTTGCTGATTGTCGGCTGCGCCACTCCCGGCGGGGCGCCCGCTTCCCGGGCGAGCGTGGCCGGCACGGGCGCGCCCATCGACAGCCTGGGGATCGTCGTGCACGGCCTGCACCTGTCCGCGCACGGCAACATTCTCGACCTGCGCTACCGGGTCACCGATCCGCAGCGGGCGGCGGCGCTGCTCGACTCGAAGAGCCGGGTCCAGTTGCTCGATCCGCAGCGCGGCGCGGCACTGGGGATTCCCGAGTCCCCGGTGATCGGCCCGATGCGACAGACCGCGCGCAACCATGTGCTGTACCGCGACCGCGATTACTTCGTGCTGTTCGTGAACCCAGCGCATGCGGTCCAGGCCGGCGAAACGCTCGCGCTGGCCATCGACGGCAAGACCGTGGCACAACTACGCGTCGAATAGGAGAAAACATGTCGAGTCTAAGCAAGCATGTGCTGGCCGGCGCCGTTGGGCTCGCCCTGGCCGCGGCAAATGCCGGGGCCGGCAGCATCAGTCCCGAACTCGCCGCGCAGCTCGCCCGCCATGGCAGCAGCGACCTGGTTCCGGTCATCGTGCAGCTGCCGGACCGGATCAATCCCGGCGACTACCACGTCACCGACCGCCGCAAGCGCGACAACAGCCTGTCGAAGGCGCTGCGGGCCAAGTCGGCCGCCCGCTGGCCGGCCCTGGTTGCTTTGCTGCAGGCGCTGGGCGTCCAGAATCCACGCCAGTTGTGGATCATCAACGCGGCCGCCGTCACCTTGCCGGTCTGGGCCATACAGGACCTGGCGCGCAACCCGATGATCGGCCGCATCGGGTTCGACGGGGTGGTTACCTTCGGCACCGAACCGGGAACGAAGGCGGCGCCGAGCGGCAGCTGGAACCTCGACGCCCTGCGCACGCCAGAGCTGTGGGCGCTGGGCGCCAACGGCAACGGGGTCGTCGTTGCCAGCCTCGATACCGGGGTCGACGCCGCCCACCCCGACCTCGCGCCCAGCTGGCGCGGCGGAACCAACAGCTGGTTCGACCCGAACGGACAGCATGCGACGCCTTATGACGCGACCGGCCACGGCACCCAGACCATGGGCCTGATGGTGGGCGCCAGCGCCAGCGGCGTCCCGATCGGGATGGCGCCGGGCGCGCGCTGGATCGCCGCCAAGGTCTTCGACGACGCCGGTAGCGCCACGTTCAGCAAGCTGCACCTGGCGTTCCAGTGGCTGCTCGACCCGGACAACAATCCCGCCACGCTCGATGCGCCGGATATCGTCAACGCGTCCTGGGGCATGAACGGCATTGCCGGCGGCAGTTGCGATCTCGAATTCAGCGAAGACATCCGGATGTTGAAAGCGGCTGGCATGGCGGTCGTGTTCGCCGCCGGCAATGGCGGACCGGACGCGGCAAGCGGCGCCAGCCCCGCCGGCAACCCGGGCGTGCTCTCGGCCGGCTCGGTCGACGGCTCGCCGCTGGTGGCTGCCACGAGCAGCCGTGGACCCTCGGGCTGCGACGGCAGCGTGTTTCCGAAGCTCGTCGCGCCGGGCGTGAACGTGGTCAGCAGCGACCTCTCGTTTGGCGGCATGCCACTGTATGCCGCCGTGTCGGGCACCTCGTTCGCGGCGCCGCACGTGAGCGGCGCGCTGGCGCTGCTGGCGTCTGCCTTCCGCGCGGCGCCGCTGTCGATGATTGAGACGGCACTGACGGACAGTGCGCGCGACCTCGGGGATGCGGGTCCCGACAACCATTACGGCTACGGCATGGTCGACGTCGAGGCGGCGCGCGCGCTGCTGGCCGCGAGCGCCGGCGGCGCGGCGCCGGCGATCAGCTCGACCGCGCCGGGATCGGCCGTGGAAGGGCAGCTGTACACGTATGCCGTCATGGCGAGCGACCCCGGCGGCGGTGCCCTGGTTTACAAGCTCACCAGTGCGCCTGCCGGCATGGCCATCGATTCCGCCAGCGGCATCATCAGCTGGATTCCGACCAGGACCCAGGTCGGCGTCAACGGCGCCGCGCTTACGGTCAGCAACCCGGCCGGACTGATGGCGAAGCAGGGCTTTTCGGTGACGGTCACAGGTCTCAACAGTGCGCCGGACACCGTTGCCGACAGCTATGCGGCCACGACCGGCACCGCCCTGAATGTCACCGCGCCGGGCGTGCTGGCAAACGACCGCGACCCCGACGGCGACGCCATGTCGGCGGTGCTGGCGGGGTCGCCGGCGCACGGCACCCTTGTGCTGAACGCGAACGGCAGCTTCCGCTACACGCCAGCTGCGGGCTACAGCGGCGGTGACAGCTTCAGCTACAAGGCGTCGGACGGAAAAGCCGTCAGTCCAGTGACTGCGGTTGCCGTGTCGGTGAAGGCGGCGCCAAAGCCGCCGCTGGCGGTCACGGACAGTTTCACGGCACCGGTTTACCGGAGCGCACCGTACGCGGCGCGCAAGCTGGCCGTACTCGCCAACGACAACGCGAACGGCGGCGCCATCGCTCCGGCGAGCGTCCAGGTCGTTTCCGCAGCCAACAAGGGCGGCAGCGCCAAGCCGAACGCCGACGGCAGCATCAACTACGTGCCGGCACTGCGCTTCACCGGCACCGAAAGCTTCACCTACCGCGTCCAGAATACGCTCGGGCAATGGTCGAACAGCGCCAGCGTTTCGGTGAAGGTAAAGTGAGGGAGGGTGCCATGCGGGGCGTGTCTCGTTGGCGGCTTGCCGCCCTGTTGCTGGCCTGCCTGGTGCCGGCGATGGCGCTGGCGCAGCGGCCAGCGGCCTCATCCGGGGACGCCGCCCGCGGCATGCACCTGTACCTGGACGGCGCGCGCGCCGACGGCAGCCCCCTGCATGCGCTCGGTGCGAACGGCATCGCGCGCGAGGGAAGAGACGCGGCCTGTGCGGCCTGCCACCGGCGCAGCGGCTTCGGCTCGGCCGAGGGGCCGTTCGGGGTACGTCCGATCACCTCGGTGGATCTGTTCCAGGACCGGCCGCCGGCAGCCGCGACTGCGCGCATTGCGCACCAGCTCGGGAAGCCAGCCAGGCCGCCTTACGACAGCGCCAGCCTGGCCACGGCGCTGGGCGCCGGGATCGATTCCGCCGGCCGCCCACTGGGCGCCCTGATGCCCCGCTATGCATTGAGTGCCGGCGAGCTGCGTGACCTCGAGGCCTACCTGCGCACGCTGGGAGCAAAGCCGGCCGAAGGCGTGGACGACGAGGACATCCACCTCGGCACCGTGATCCAGCCCGGCGTCGCGCCGGCCCGCCGCGCTGCGCTGCTGGCCGTACTCGACGCCTTCGTGCGCGACAAGAACGCCGCGGTCCGTTCGGAGCCCGCGCGCCGCCGTGCCGGCGCGATGCGCATGCAGCGCGCCTACCGGCGCTGGGTATTGCACCTGTGGGAGCTGAACGGGCCACCGTCGGGCTGGGCCGGCCAGCTCGATGCCCTGTACCGGGCCCAGCCAGTATTCGCCCTGGTGAGCGGCCTCGGGGACGACGACTGGGCGCCGGTCCAGCGCTTCAGCGAGCGCCGCGGCTTGCCCTGCATCCTTCCGGTCGCCACGCTGCCGGCCACGATGGAGGCCAACTTCTATACCCTGTACTTTTCCGACGGTGTCCTGCTCGAGGCCGAAGGCCTGGGCCGCCACCTGGCCAGCGCGGGGCGCGGGCGGGTGACCCAGGTATACCGGGCCGACGATGGGGTGGCGCGGGCTGCCGCCGCCGCCCTGCGGCGCGCCCTGGCCGGCAGTGGCGTGGTGCTGGCCGACCAGCCCCTGCGCTTCGCGCCGGGGCGCGCTGCCCGGGCAGGTGCCGATGGCGACGCTGCCGTCGTGGCCTGGCTCGGCGCAGCGGACCTGGCGCGCCTGGACGCACCGGCGGCGCCGGCCTACCTGGCCGAGTCGATGGCGCCGGGGCCTGCCCCATCCGGGTGGGAGCGCGCTCAACGGGTCGCGCGCTGGGAACCGGAGCCGCAGCGCGCCGCGCGCCTGCGCCGGGTGCGCGACTGGCTCGCAGCGCGCAGGATTGTACCTGGCGACGAGGAAGTGCAGGTCAACGCATGGTTCGCCATGACAATGCTGGGCGAAGCGCTGATGCACATGATGGACAGTTTTTCGCGTGAGTACCTGCTCGAGCAGGTCGAGCACAACATCAACGTGACGATCCTGCCGTCGATGTACCCGCACCTGAGCGTGGGACGCGACATGCGGATCGCCGCGCACGAAATCTACCTGGGCCAGGACAGCCACCCGCTGAGCCTGTCCGAAGCCGCCGACCTGCCCGCGGCAGGACGGCCCCCCAGCCACACTGCCGAGGAGAAGCCATGACCCATTCCTGTTTCCGCATCGCCGCCGCGCTGGCGCTGGCCGCCGCAGCCGCGGCGCCAGCCTGCGCCCACCCCGGGCCGCATCCCGCCGCGCCCGCTGCGGCGGTTCCCGGCGCGCCGCAGCGCAGCATCGGCGTCTACCGGCCCGGGCCGGTCACGCTGGTACGCTCGGACGGCGCCCGCGTCGCGCTCGACGACGAACTGGCCTACGACGGCCCGGTGGCGCTTAACTTCATTTTCACGAGCTGCTCCGCGGTCTGTCCGATCGCCACCCGTACCATGGCCGAGCTGCAGGGCCAGCTGCGGCGGGGCGAAAAGCTGCGGCTGGTATCGATCTCGCTCGATCCCCTCAACGATACACCGGCCGTACTGCGCGAGTATGCGCGCAAGGCTGGCGCCGGACCTGGATGGCACTTCTATACCGGCAGCGTCGCCGCCAGCGAGGCCGCCCAGCGTGCCTTTGACCTGTATCGGGGGGACAAGATGAACCATGCGCCCGTCACGCTGGTACGCAGCGCCCCGGGCGGCCCGTGGATTCGCCTGGAAGGCTTCCCCAGCGCCGCCGAGCTGGCGGCCGAAGTGCGCGGCAATCGCATTGCCGCGCCGGCGCCACACGTCGCCGCCCGGACCGCGCAAATACAGTAAACACTGTAGAGGGAAATAGGGTGCTGCTTCCAGAGGCAGGCAGGGTCTATTCCTCTAACATCAATTGCATGGAATACGGGCCCAGCTGTAGCGGGCCTGCCGGACCCTCACCCCGCCCAGGACGCCGAGCGCAATGAAATTCAAGGCCAGGATCGTTCATAACGGAATCAATTTCAGCCAGGTCGAAATTGAAGCCAGCGATCGCGACGACGCGGCTGCGCAATTGCGGGCCCAGGGTCATGTGCTGCTCTCCCTCAAGCGCGGCGCCGGATGGCCGCTCGGCGCCGCCATGCGCAAGCCGCGCTTTCCGCTGGCCCTGTTCAGCCAGCAGTTGCTGGCGCTGCTCCAGGCCGGGCTGTCGGTCATCGAAGCCCTCGAAACCCTGGCCGACAAGGAAACCCATCCCGACAGCGCGCGCGTGTTGCGCCGCATCGTCGGCGCGCTGTTCGAGGGACGGTCCCTGTCCCATGCGATCGAGCACTCCGGCGCCGCGATCCCGCCGCTGTATGTGGCAACGCTGCGTTCCAGCGAACGCACCGGCGCCCTCGAGGAGGCCCTGGGGCGCTATATCGACTACCAGGGCCAGGTCGACCGCCTGCGCCGCCATCTCG
The DNA here is from genome assembly GCF_056680575.1 of Telluria sp. AIW5. Classification (NCBI taxonomy): domain Bacteria; kingdom Pseudomonadati; phylum Pseudomonadota; class Betaproteobacteria; order Burkholderiales; family Oxalobacteraceae; genus Telluria; species Telluria sp. AIW5. Next base: position 2,664,470 of record NZ_CM155289.1, read on the forward strand.
TCGGGGCGTCGGTGTACCCCATCGTCCTGGCCGTGGTCGGCACGCTGGTGACGCTGTTCCTGATGCTGTATGTGGTGCCGCGCTTCAGCACCATCTACGCCGACGCCGGGGCAGCGCTGCCTTGGGCTTCGCGCTTGCTGATGACGGTCGGCCAGTTCCTCGGTGACAATAGAATCGCGGTCCTCGGCGGCCTCCTGCTGCTCGGGGCTGCGGTCTGGTACGGGGCCGGCATGGCGCCCGTCAGGGCGGGCGCAGTGCGCTGCGCCTGGCGCCTGCCGGCAATCGGGACGCGCCTGCGCCTGTTCTACCTGTCGCGCGTGTACCGCACGCTCGGGATGCTGCTGCGCGGCGGCTTGCCGGTCGCGACGGCGTTGCCCATGGCGGCGGCGCTGCTGGAGGCAGAGATGCAGGCCCAGCTTGTCCAGGCCGCGCGCCTTATCGGCGAGGGCAATCCGATTTCGCGCTCGATGGAGCGCTATGGGCTGACCACGCCCGTGGCGCTGCGCATGCTGCAGGTCGGCGAGCGTACCGGACAGATGGGCGACATGATGGAACGGATCGCCAGTTTCTACGAAGAAGAGCTGGCGCGCTGGATCGAGCGTTTCACCAAGCTCTTCGAACCGCTGCTGATGATCGTGATCGGCTTCATGATCGGTGGCATCGTGGTGTTGATGTACATGCCGATTTTCGATCTCGCGGGGTCGATTCAATGAATGCCGCCGTCCAGGCCATGAGCGCCGCGCCGGTCTTCGCGGCGGAGCAGTTGCGCACTGCGCGCCGCGCGGCCGAAGGGGCGCCCGGACGCGCTGTCGAAATCCTCGAGGAGGAAAGCGGCCTGCCGCCTGGGCGCTTCGTGGAACGGCTGGCGGCGACGCTCGGCTTCGAGGCCATCGACGCGGTCGCCCTGGCGGGACTCGAGCCCGTGTTCGACCTCATTTCGTTCCACGAGGCGGGCGAACACGCTTGCGTGGCGATGCGCGGCGCGCGCGGGATGCTGGTCGTGATCGCCGATCCGCTCGATATCGGCCTGGCCGGGTGGATCGATGGGCGCATGGACGTGCCGTTCGAATGGCGCCTGGCGCACAGGATCGACCTGCAGGCGGTGCTCGGCCGCCACGAGGAAACGCTCCGCGCGATGGACGGCATGGCGACGGCAGCCGCCGAAAGCGGGCCGGCGCTGGACGATTCGAATGAACTGAACTTCAAGCGCATCAGCGAACATGCCAGCCCGGTCGTCAAGCTGGTCGACTCGACACTCTATGACGCGCTGAAGCTGGGCGCCAGCGACATCCACCTGGAAACCGGCCCGGACGCGCTGTCGATCAGATACCGCGTCGACGGCGTGCTCGGGCTGGCCGCCCGCCTTCCCGGGGCGGCCCAGGCCGAACAGATCCTGTCGCGCGTCAAGGTCATGGCCGAGCTCGACATCGCCGAGAGGCGGGTGCCGCAGGACGGCCGCTTCAAGGTCAGCGTGCGGGGGCGCCAGGTCGACTTCCGGGTCTCGATCATGCCGAGCATCTTCGGCGAGGACGCGGTCCTGCGGATCCTCGACAAGCAGGCGCTCTCCGAACAGATCCAGGGCTTGCGCCTGGACTCGCTTGGATTCGACAGCGAAGCGGTGGCCATGCTGCGACGCCTGTCCAGTGTGCCATACGGGATGGTGCTGGTGACGGGACCGACCGGGAGCGGAAAGACCACGACCCTGTACGCCGCGATCGCCGAAATCAACCAGGGACTCGACAAGATCATCACGATCGAGGACCCGGTCGAATACCAGTTGCCGGGCGTGCTGCAGATCCCGGTGAACGAGAAGAAGGGGCTGACCTTCGCGCGCGGACTGCGCTCGATCCTGCGCCACGACCCGGACAAGGTGATGGTCGGCGAAATCCGCGACGCCGAGACCGCGCAGATCGCGGTGCAGTCGGCCCTCACCGGACACCTGGTCTTCACGACCGTCCACGCCAACAACGTGTTCGACGTCATCGGGCGCTTCATGCACATGGACGTCGATCCCTACAGCCTGGTAGCCGCGCTGAACGGCGTTGTCGCCCAGCGCCTGGTGCGGGTCAATTGCGCCGCCTGCCGGCGCGCGGTGCATCCCGATGCACATTTGCTGTCCGAGTCCGGTATCGATGGCGAACAGGCAGCGCGCGCGCATTTCATGGCCGGGCAGGGCTGCGCCCACTGCCGCGGGACCGGATTCAAGGGGCGGCGCGCGATCGGCGAACTGCTGATGATGAACGACGAGATCCGCGAGCTGATCGTCGCGCGCGAGCCGCTGCGCATGGTGCGCGAGGCGGCGCGCCGCAACGGTACCCGCCTGCTGCGCGAAATCGCTGTCGACATGGCCCTGGCCGGAGAAACCACCTTGCAGGAGATCAATCGTGTCACATTTGTCGTTCGTTAGTTGGGATATCCGGATCGGGGTCCAGAAGGTGGCCATCGACCGTTGCGTTTCGCGGCTGACGGCGCGCGGCTGGGTGGGGACGCATGCGGCGGACGAGATCCTCTGCGGGCGCGGGGAGGCCGACACGCCGTGGGAACCAGCCCTCGCGACCCTGGCCAGGGTGCTCGAACCACACACCGGGGGACGGGCACGGGTGGTGCTGTCGAACAGCCTGGTCCGTTACGCTGTCCTGCCCGGGAGCCTGGTCCTGGCTGGCGCGGAGGAAGAACGGATATTTCTCAGGCACCGTTTCCGCCAGCTGTACGGCGAGGCGAGCGTTGGCTGGCAGATGCGCTCCGAGCGTACCCTGGCGGGCAGGGCGCGGCTGGCGAGTGCCGTCGATGGCCGCTTCGTTGCAGCGCTCGGCGGACTGCTGCGTGTACGCGGCATCACCCGTTATTCCCTGGTTCCCGCGCTGGCCGAGACGCTGAACCGCTATCGCGGCCGCCTCGACCGGCCGGATGCCTGGCTGGTATCGCAGGACGACGGTACCCTGTGCGTGGCCCGCTGGCACAACTGGGAATGGATGGCCGCGCGCAGCCTGCGCGCGGACACCGGTTGGCGCACGTCACTGCCGGCCGTACTGGCACGCGAAGAATGCCTGCACGATGCGCCGGCCGCGGCCGATACCGTCTTCCTCGACGCCGCCGATGGCGAGCTTCCCTGCCTCCCGGGCCTGGCCGTGGTACCCCTGCGCACCGAAGAGGAAACGCTATGAGACGCCTGCCCGCCGTGCGCCTCGATCATGCCGGCGCCGAACAGCCCTGGCTACGCTGGCCACTGGCCCTGCTCGCCGGCGTCGCCTGCGTGTGCGCAATGCTTGCCTACCAGGCCATCGATTTGATGGGCACGGCGGCCCGCCTCGACGCGCAGGTGGAGGCGGCGCAGGGGCGCCGCCAGGCCGCCCGTGCGCACAGCCGGCCCCGGCCCACGCCGCAGTCGCTGGCCGAGCAGCGGGCGCTGGCGCAGCTGCGCGAAGCCACGGCCAAGCCGTGGGAGCGCCTGTTCAGTGCGATCGAACGGGCGAGCGGGCCCGACGTCAGCCTGCTGACCCTGGCACCGCAGGCTGCGGGGACCGAGCTGAGCCTCAGCGGCGAAGCGCGCAGCATGGCAGCCCTGCTCGCATTCATGCGGCAACTGCAGAAAGCCGGTTTCTTCAACCGTGTCTACCTTCACGATCACCACGTCGACCCGGCCGACGCAATGCACCCGGTGCGCTTTTCCCTGCTGCTCAAGTGGGGGACATCATGACCCCTGCCTTTCCAGCCGCATGGCTGGCGCGCGCGGGCCGTGTCCGCATCGCCGGCGATACCGCGGCGCTGGCGGCGCGCCTGCGCCGGACCCTGGCGATCTGGCGGAGCCGCCTCGGCATGGCCGGCCTCGCGGCCATCGGGTTGGGCGCTGCGGCGCTCGCCATCGAGTGGGGAGCGATCGTTCCCGCACAGCGCTCGATCGCTGAAACCGAGCAGCGCCTGGCGGTGCTCGCGCGGATCGCGGCCGCCGAACCTGCCGGCGGCACCGCGCCCCACGCCGCCCGCACCGCCCCAGTTGGCCTGGGCCTGGAGACGAGTTTCCCGGACCGCATCGAGCAGCTGGTACAGCATGCCTCCGATCACGGGTTGCAGCTCAACGATGGCCTGTACACGGTGACCCGCGAGGCCCAGGGCGGGGTGGTGTCTTACCAGGTAACTCTGCCCCTGCAGGGAAGTTACCCGCAGGTTCGTCGCTTCCTGGCAACGCTCCTGAAAGAGGAAGCTGGCCTGGCCCTGCTCGACGTGCAGTTCCACCGCGCGAAGATAGGCGACCCGGCGCTCGAGGCAGTGGTCCGCCTGTCTTACTACATGAGGCCATCGCCATGAGGAACGCTGCAGACATGCATGGCAATGCCGCGCGTGGCGCAGTCGTGCTGGTCCTGCTGGCGTCGTGGCAGGTGCCCGCAGGGCTGTCGCAGGACGCGCCCGCCAGGGCTCGCGCGCCTGCGACGCGGGTTGCGAACCTTGTGCGCAGCGCGCCGAAGCCACCGCCGGGACCGCCACGAAGCGCGCCGGGCGCCGCCGCGCCGGCCACCCCAGCGCTGGCGCTTGCCGACCGGGCGCAGCCGGCACCGCCGGCCGATCCGTTCGCCGCCACCTCCTGGACACCCCCGCCGGCGCCGCCTCCGGCCGTGGCGCCCGCTGCCGCCGTGGCCGCGGCGCAGGTCCCCGTCACGCCGCCGCCACCGGTCGCTCCGCCCATGCCCTTCGTGTACGTCGGGATGTACGTTGAAGGGGGGCGCGAAACCGTCATGCTGATGAAAGGCGACCAGCTGCTGCTGGTAAAGCAGGGCGACACCATCGACAACACCTATCGCCTCGAGCGCATCGCCGCCGACCGCATCGAGTTGACCTATTTGCCGCTTGGTATGCGCCAATCGGTGCGTACCGCTGATGCCGCCTGATTGGAATTTCCATGAAATCGTTCACGCCCATCCGCCCGCTGATCCTCGCCATGAGCTTTGCGCTGCTGGCTGGCTGTGCCGCGGAACGCCTGCATCGCGAGGGCCTTGGCCTGATTGCCGAGGGCAAGCCCGAGGAAGGCCTGCGCAAGCTCGGCGAGGCCAGCAGCATCGAGCCGGGAAACGCCGATTTTCGCATCGCGCTGTTGCGCCAGCGCACCGATATCGTCAATGGCTTGCTGGCGCGTGCGGCGGCCGAGCGCGCAGCGGGGCACGACGATGCCGCGACCGCCTTGTACCAGCGGGTGCTGGCGATCGAACCGGCTGACCGCAGCGCCCGCGCCGCGCTGGCCGAGTTGGAGCGGGCCCAGCGCCATGGCGCGTGGATGGAGGCGGCTGCCCAGGCGGCCGCGAAGGACGACTTCGACACTGCGCTCGCGTACACCCGCCGGATCCTGCTGGAGGATCCCGCGCATGCCGGTGCGCTGGCGCTGCAACGCAAGGCCGACGAAGGGCACGCCAACATCGTCGCCGGCGGCACGGGCTTGAACGCCAAGTTCAAGCGTCCGGTATCGCTGCAGTTCCGCGACGCCTCGCTGAAGGTCGTGTTCGAGGCCCTGGCGCGCGCCAGCGGGATCAACCTGTTGATGGACAAGGAAGTCAAGGCCGATACCAAGGTGACGCTGTTCGTCAAGGACGTCGCCGTGGCCGACGCGATCGACCTGATCCTGATGCAGACCCAGCTCGAGAAAAAAATCATCAGCGACAGCACGGTGCTGGTCTACCAGAACACCCCGGCCAAGCTGAAGGAATTCCAGGACCTCAAGATCCGTAGCTTCCACCTGGTCAATGCCGACGCCAAGCAAGTCGTCACCATGATCAAGACGCTGCTGCGCACCAAGGACATCTTCGTCCACGAGAAAACCAATTCGGTCGTCATGCGCGACACACCCGACGTCATCGACCTGGCGGCCCGCCTGGTGGAGGACCAGGATATCGCCGACCCCGAAGTCATGCTCGAAGTCGAGGTTCTGGAGGTCAGCGGCTCGCGGCTCTCGGAGCTCGGCGTGAACTATCCTTCGTCCGCCACGTTTTCGCTGCAGGGCCTGGGTGCCGCCGGAGGAGGGGGGCTGCCGATCGATGCCTTCCGCCAAATTAATGGCAGCAATATCGTCGTCAGTCCCGCGCCCTCGCTCACCCTGAACCTGCTGCACCAGGATGGCAACGCGAACCTGTTGGCCAGCCCGCGCATCCGGGCCCGCAACCACGAGAAGGCCAAGGTGATGATCGGCGACCGCGTGCCCGTCATCACGAATGCCATCACGCCCGTATCGACCGGCACCCCGGTGGTCACGGGCAACGTGCAATACCTGGATGTCGGCCTGAAGCTGGAGGTCGAGCCGGAGATTCACCTCGACAATGACGTCAGCATCAAGATCAACCTCGAGGTCAGTTCGATCGTCAAGGAAGTGCAGAACGCCGTCTCGGGCACGCTGGCCTACCAGATCGGCACCCGCAACGCCACCACCGTCTTGCGCCTGAAGGATGGCGAAACCCAGATCCTTGCCGGCCTGATCAATGACGAGGACCGCGACAGCGCGAGCCGGGTCCCGGGTCTTGGCAGCCTGCCGGTGCTGGGCCACCTGTTCTCGAGCCGCAGGAACGACCTGCGCAAGACCGAGATCGTTCTGTCGATCACCCCGCACGTGGTCGGCAGCCGGCGCAGCACGGACGCGCGCAGCGCCGAGTTCTGGGCCGGCACCGAAGCGACGCCGCGCAGCGGCACGCCGATGGCGCGCTCCTACGGGCTGGTGAGCACCACGAGCGCGCAGGCGGGCCGCAATCCGCATGCGGCGATGAGCGCCGGGCAGCCCACGGCGCCGCCACCGCCGGCGGTGCCGGCCGCCCAGCCCCTGGTCCTGACCTGGCAGGGCCCGAGCCAGGCAAAAATCGGGGAGCGCATCAGCGTCACCCTCAATGCCCAAAGCACGCGCACACTCAAGTCGCTGTCGCTGGCCCTCGAGTACGACCCGGCCACGCTGCGGGCGCTGGACGCCACCGAGGGCAATTTCGTGACCCAGTCGGGGGCGCCCTCGCAGTTCAACAAGGTCATCGGACCCGGCAACGGCGCCATGAGCGTTACCCTCGACAGTACCGCCGCGGCCGGGGTCAGCGGCGCCGGCACGGTCGCGACGGTCGTGTTCGAGGTCCTCGCAGCCGGCAAGCCAGCCGAGCTCAGGATCGGCCGGGCGACCGCCCTCGACCCGGCCGGGCAGGAAGTCCCGGTGAACCTGGCCGCGCCCCTGGCCGTGGAGACAACGCCATGATGCGCGGGTTTACGCTCATCGAACTGGTGATCACGGTGGCGATCATCGGCATTCTCGCCAGCCTGGCCATGCCGATGGCCGAGCTGGCGCACCAGCGCAGCCGCGAGGCCGAACTGCAGCGGGTACTGATCGAGGTGCGGGAGGCGATCGACGCCTGGCACCGCGCGGCCGAGGACGGACGAATCGTGCGCTCCGCGCGCAGCTCCGGCTATCCGGCTTCGCTGCAGGCGCTGGTCGATGGCGAGCGCGACGCCTCCGACCCGAACGGCAAGGCGAGGCTGTATTTCCTGCGCAAGGTGCCGCGCGATCCGATGGCCACCGATCCCGCGCTCGACGACGATGCGACCTGGGCCAAGCGCGAATACGCCAGCAGCGCGGAAGACCCGCGCGCAGGCGAGGATGTGTACGACATCCATTCGCGCAGCGAGGCGACCGGCATCAACGGCGTGCCGTACCGGAAATGGTGAAACAGATGAAACCGGCACGCATGATCTGCAGGGCCTTCACTCTGGTCGAATTGCTGGTCGTGCTGGCGATCATTTCGCTGCTGCTGACGATCGGCGTGCCGCGCTATTTCCATAGCGTCGACAAGTCGCGCGAGCAGGTGTTGCGCGCGAACCTGGCGCTGACACGGCATGTACTCGACAAGTATTACGAGGATCATGGAATCTATCCCGACAGCCTGGATACCCTGGTCACGAAGCACTACCTGCGGGCGGTCCCGCTCGACCCGCTCACAGGCAAGCGCGATACCTGGATCGTGGTTGCGCCGGACAAACCGGAAAAGGGCGCCGTCATGGATGTGCACAGCGGCGCTCCGGGCGCCGGACCCGACGGGAATGCATATGGCGAATGGTAAGCCATTCCGTGCCGTGCGTCCGACCCCCTTGGGTGTGGAACGAGGGTTCGCCTACCTGGTCGTGATGCTGCTGGTCGCCATTGTCGGTATTTCGATGGCGAAAGCACTTGATGGCTGGCATGATGGTGCGCAGCGATCGAAGGAGAAACAGCTGCTTTTCGCGGGGCGGCAGATCCGGCAGGCGATCATTCATTTTTACGAGCACTCGCCTGCGCAGGGGTTGAAGTTTCCGATGTCGCTGGCGGACCTGTTGCGCGACCCGCGCCAGCCCGGCATGGTGCGCTACCTGCGCGAGATTTACCGCGACCCGATAACGGGCAGCGCCGACTGGGGGTTGGTAAAGGGCGCCAGCGGCGAGATCGTCGGGGTCTACAGCCAAAGCAAGGCATTACCTTTAAAGCAGGGTAACTTTCCCCCCGCGGAAAAGGCCTTCGAAGGGGCGCGCAGCTACGCCGAGTGGGTATTCGTATTTTCGCCGGGACGCTACACGGCACAGCTGCCGGGTGGGGCAGGACCCGCCATCAACAATAACAAGTGAGGGGACCATGAACAGAGCCAGCCGAATTTTGATCGTCGAAGACCATGCGCTGCTACGCGCCGGCATGCGTGCGTTGATCTCGAAGGATCCGATGCTCGAGGTGGTCGGCGACCTGAGCAACGCGCGCGAAGCCATCGCGTCGCTGCGCACGCTCGAGCCGGATCTCATCCTGATGGATATTTCGATGCCAGGCATGAGCGGAATCGAGGCGATCATCGACATCAAGAAGCGCTATCCGTCGATCCGCATCATCATCGTCACGGTGCACAAGGCCGATGAATACATCCATTCGAGCCTGCGGGCCGGCGCCAACGGCTACCTGCTCAAGGATGCCACGCACGAGGAACTCCAGGTGGCGATCCGCAGCGTCCTGTCCGGCAAAACCTACCTGAGTCCCGACGTGTCGGCCGACGTCGTCCAGCGCTACCTGCACGCCAAGGAACCGACGCAGCCCACTTCGTCGATGGATACGCTGACACATCGCGAGCGCCAGGTGCTCAAGCTCATCGCGGAGGGCAAGACGAACAAATTCATCGCCGAGTATTTCAGCCTGAGCGTCAAGACGGTCGAAAAACACCGTTCGAACCTGATGCAGAAACTCGACTTGCACAATGCGTCGGCCTTGACTACGTTCGCCATCGACGAGGGCCTGCTCGGCCACCTGCCGGGCCAGCGTACGCGGGCCGGCGTTGCGCCCGCATACGACGGGAGCGTGCCGGGCTGAGGCCCGCCGGGCAGTCCGCACCAGCGCGCACGGTTCATCATGAAGCGGCCATCCATTATCGTCGCCATACTGTTGCTCGGCGGCGGCGCGCTCCCCGTCCGGGCCGACGTCTACACCTACGTCGGCAGCAACAAGGTCGTCGTGCTGACCAACCTGCGCCCGCAGGGCCAGCCCGCCGAGGTGCTCGTCGTCGAGGCCCGTGCCGAGCCCCTGGACGGGGCACCCCTTGCAAGGCGGCCGCCGGGCCCGCACCGGTCCGACTTCGATGCGCTGATCGATGCGGCCGCGCAGGCTTTTTCGATCGACAGCGAACTGATTCATGCAGTCATTTCGGTCGAGTCCGGCTACATGGTCCAGGCACGTTCGCCGCGCGGCGCGGCCGGCCTGATGCAGCTGATGCCGGAAACGGCGAAGGAATACGGGGCCAGCGATCCGTTCGATCCAGCCCAGAACATCAACGGCGGCGCCCGTTACCTGAAATATTTGCTCGACAAGTACGACAACCGGCTGGAGACGGCGCTCGCCGCCTATAACGCCGGCGAGAAAGCGCTTGCACGCTATGGCGGCAAGGTGCCGCCGTTCCGCGAAACGCTGCGCTATGTCGAACTCGTCCGCGAGCGCTATCTGCGCAACCAGCGGACGCGCCCAGCACCCTAGAAAGCGGCGCAAGCACAAGGCTTCGGGCGAACTTCGCATCACACGCCAGCCGCAGCCGTTCACGAACCGCACACACCCGCCACCCGGATTCGGGGCTGCGAACCGGATAAGGGCACGCCCGGTGCGGCGGCAGAATTAAAAATCAGAGCGAGGAGATGTCGGCATTGTCGCCAGTGCCACCCGGCTGCCCGTCGCGGCCAAGGGAGACGATTTCGTACTCGCCCTTGCTGGCTGGCGCGCGGTATTGATACGGGTGGCCCCACGGATCGGTCGGCACGCCCTTTTTCAGGTAGGGCCCATTCCACTTGGCGCCTGCGCTGGGCGGCGCGGTCAAGAGGGCGGCCAGGCCTTCTTCGCCTGTGGGATAACGGCCGACGTCAAGGCGATAGCTGTCGAGTGACTTCTCGAAGGCATCGATCTGGGCCTTGGCGATCGTCACTTCCGATTTGCCGAGCTGGGAAAAATACTTGGGGCCGACGTACGCAGCGAGCAGGCCGATGATGACGATCACGACCAGAAGTTCGAGCAGGGTAAAGCCCCTGGACTGCGCGCGCCGCGGTCCGGCGAACATTGCTTCAGACATCGCAAGTACTCCTGAGCCGGCCGGTCGACCGTACCTGCCGAGACTATCACGGACATATTGCGAACGCAACAGGCTCGGTTTCATTCTCCGGCGAGCGGCCAGCCCGGAAAAGTGAGGTAGCCCGGGTGGACAGGGACTGCATCCGGGAAGTACGGAACGGCGAGCGGGAAAGCGTGCATCGATAGCCCCTGTGTCCCTGGTCGGATGTTACCCATATCCGCGTGCTGAGCTCAGCTGTGCTCACGCAGTCGGGCCACGTGAACATCCAGACCGTCAAGCCGCGCTGCAGTGCATAATCAGCCATGATCCGGCCACCCATCCTTTCACCAGGACCATGCATCCTACCTTTTCATTTTTTTATCTTGACCAAAATGGTGCAACGCAGTAAGGTGTTCCTCACGCTTTGCACCCAAAGCTTCACCGTCATTCGGACCGGCACACAAGGCCTGGACCAGCATGACACGCTTTCATTTGTAGGCAGTTTGCTCCAACCCGCGCCAAAAGCGCGAGAGATGCGTCGAGCCGCTACAGACACTCAGCCAAACGAGTTGCGCCCAGCGCCGTTCCAAAAGGTATCTATTGATACCCGGGAGTTCGACGGGAGCGCAGAAAGAAGGGAAGCTGACGGCGCTGTGGGGTAGAACGTATTTCGTTAGGAAAGAGCATCCGATCAAACTCCCTCTGGGTCTTGAAAGGAATGTATCATGAGTAACGAAGCATCAGCGGCCCCCATCACGGGTGCCGAAATAGTCGTGCGTTGCCTGGCCGAGGAAGGCGTCAAACACGTCTTTGGCTATCCTGGCGGCGCAGTGCTGTACATCTACGACGCCATCTTCCAGCAAGACAAATTCCAGCACGTCCTGGTGCGCCACGAGCAGGCAGCCGTGCATGCCGCCGACGCCTATTCGCGCAGCTCGAACACCGTGGGCGTGGCCATCGTCACCTCCGGCCCGGGCGTCACGAATGCCGTCACCGGCCTCTCCACCGCCTACATGGATTCGATTCCGATGGTGGTGATCAGCGGCCAGGTGCCAAGCCACGCGATCGGCCAGGATGCGTTCCAGGAATGCGACACGGTCGGCATCACCCGCCCCGTGGTCAAGCATAATTTCCTGGTCAAGGACGTCAAGGAACTGGCGTCGACCATCAAGAAAGCCTTCTACATTGCCCGTACCGGCCGTCCGGGCCCGGTGCTGGTCGATATCCCGAAGGACATCAGCATGCACAAGTGCATGTTCGAGTATCCGCGCGAAATCGAGATGCGCTCCTATAAACCGGTCGACAAGGGCCATACCGGCCAGATCCGCAAGGCCGTGCAGCTGCTGCAACAGGCCGAGCGCCCGATGATCTATGCGGGCGGCGGCGTGATCCTGGCCAACGCCTCGAACGAGCTGAATCGCCTGGTCGACAAGCTCGGCGCCCCGGTCACGAACACGCTGATGGGCCTGGGCGGTTCGCGTTCGAGCAGCGAGCAGTATGTCGGCATGCCCGGCATGCACGGCACCTATGAAGCGAACATGGCGATGCAGCACTGCGACGTCCTGATCGCGATCGGCGCCCGATTCGACGACCGCGTGATCGGCAACCCGAAGCATTTCGCCAGCCACCCGCGCAAGATCATCCACATCGACATCGACCCCTCGTCGATCTCGAAACGGGTGAAGGTCGACATCCCGATCGTCGGCAACGTCAAGGAAGTGCTGACCGAATTCCTGTCCCAGCTTGATGCCGCAGGCAGCATCCGCGCCAACCCGGAACCGCTGCGCGCGTGGTGGAAGCAGATCGAGGAGTGGCGCGGCCGCGACTGCCTGAAATACGAGAGCTCCGACCTCGTCATCAAGCCGCAATCGGTCATCGAGCAGCTCTGGAAGGAGACGAAAGGCGACGCCTTCATCACCTCCGACGTCGGCCAGCACCAGATGTGGGCCGCGCAGTACTACCCCTTCGACAAGCCGCGCCGCTGGATCAATTCCGGCGGCCTGGGCACGATGGGCGTGGGCCTGCCGTACGCCATGGGCGTGCAGATGGCGAACCCGGGTGCGACGGTTGCCTGCGTCACCGGCGAAGGCTCGATCCAGATGTGCATCCAGGAGCTTGCCACCTGCAAGCAATACCACCTGACGCCAAAGATCATCCTCCTGAATAACCGCTTCCTGGGCATGGTGCGCCAGTGGCAGCAGATCGACTACGGTTCGCGCTATTCCGAGTCGTACATGGATTCGCTGCCCGACTTCGAAAAGCTGGCCGAGGCCTATGGCCACGTCGGCATGCGCATCGAAAAGCCGGGCGACGTCGAGGGCTCGCTGCGCGAAGCCTTCGCCATGAAGGACCGTCTCGTGTTCATGAACTTCATCACCGACCAGAGCGAGAACGTCTGGCCGATGGTCAAGGCGGGCAAGGGCTTGTCCGAAATGCTGCTCGGATCGGAGGACCTCTAAATGAGACACATCATCTCGGTTCTCCTGGAGAACGAAGCCGGCGCCCTGTCGCGCGTGGTGGGCCTGTTTTCGGCCCGCGGCTACAACATCGAAACCCTGACCGTGGCGCCGACCGAAGACGCGACCCTGTCGCGCATGACGATCGTGACCTCGGGCTCGGACGACATCATCGAGCAGATCACCAAGCACCTGAACCGCCTGATCGAAGTCGTGAAAGTGGTCGACCTCACCGAAGGCCAGCACATCGAGCGCGAGCTCATGCTGCTCAAGGTGCGGGCGGTCGGCAAGGAGCGCGAGGAAATCAAGCGCACCGCCGACATCTTCCGCGGCCGCATCATCGACGTGACGGAAAAGAGCTACACGATCGAACTGACCGGCGCCAAGAGCAAGCTCGACGCCTTCATCGACGCGATCGACCGCGCCTCCATCCTCGAGACCGTCCGTACCGGCGGTTCCGGTATTGGCCGCGGCGAACGCATCCTGAAGGTCTGACGCAGGGTGGGCGCCCCGTGCCCACCATAACGACGCGTCAACGCGACACATGCATTGGTGGGCACGGGGCGCCCACCCTGCGAACACCCGCACATAACGAACTCAAAATATAGGAATGACCATGAAAGTTTTCTACGACAAAGACTGCGACCTCTCCCTCATCAAAGGCAAGAACGTCGCCATCATCGGCTACGGCTCGCAGGGACACGCACACGCCCAGAACCTGTCCGAATCGGGCGTCAACGTCACCGTCGGCCTGCGCCGCGGCGGCGCGTCCTGGAACAAGGTCGAGCAGGCCGGCCTGAAGGTCGCCGAGGTCGATGAAGCGGTCAAGAACGCCGACATCATCATGATCCTGCTGCCGGACGAGAACATCGCCCAGGTCTACAAGGAAAACGTCGAGCCGAACGCGAAGCAGGGCGCGGTGCTGGCCTTTGCCCACGGCTTCAACGTCCACTACGGCCAGGTCGTGCCGCGCGCCGACCTCGACGTCATCATGATCGCGCCGAAAGCGCCGGGCCACACCGTGCGCGGCACCTACCGCCAGGGTGGCGGCGTGCCGCACCTGATCGCCGTCTACCAGGACAAATCCGGCGCCGCGCGCGATATCGCGCTGTCGTACGCCATGGCCAACGGCGGCGGCCGTGCCGGCATCATCGAGACCAACTTCCGCGAAGAGACCGAGACCGACCTGTTCGGCGAACAGGCAGTGCTGTGCGGCGGCGCGGTCGAGCTGATCAAGGCCGGTTTCGAAACCCTGACCGAAGCCGGCTACGCGCCGGAGATGGCCTATTTCGAGTGCCTGCACGAACTGAAGCTCATCGTCGACCTGATCTATGAAGGCGGCATCGCCAACATGAACTACTCGATCTCGAACAACGCGGAATACGGCGAATACGTCACCGGCCCGCGCATCGTGACCGAAGACACCAAGAACGCGATGCGCCAGTGCCTGAAGGACATCCAGACCGGCGAATACGCGAAGAGCTTCATCCTCGAGAACAAGGCCGGCGCCCCGACCCTGATCTCGCGCCGCCGCCTCACTTCCGAGCACCAGATCGAGGAAGTCGGCGCCAAGCTGCGCGCAATGATGCCGTGGATCGCGAAGAACAAGCTGGTCGACCAGTCGAAAAACTGATGAGGTAGGGACTGGTCTTCGCAAGGAGGCGATCTCAGTTGCAACTTTCCATTACAAAAACACGATGGAAAGCAATGCAACGGTATCGTATAAGTAAAGCCACTTTACTTAGCTCTGGAGAAAACCATGTCCCTTCCAAAACTCTTGCTCGCCGCCAGCCTCGTGCTGGCAGCCCACGCGGGCGCGCAGACCTTGCCTGCGCCCGCATCGGTTCCATCGACGTCCGGGACGCTCGTGATCGTGCCCGCCAATGGCGAAGTACGCCACGCCAACGACCAGGCAACGGTCACCTTTGCCGTCGAGGAATTCGACAAGGACAAGGCAGCGGCCGCCGCGCGCGTGAACCGCAAGATGAAAGAGGGCACCGAGATCGTACGCCGTGCCGATCCGAAGGCCGAGCTGAAAACCCAGGGTTACTACACGTATCCGGTGTATCCGGAACCGCCGGTGCAGCCGCTTCCCGAGAGCCGTACGCCGGTCAGGCCGGTCCCGACCGGCTGGCGAGTAGGTCAGTACCTGGAAGTGAAAACGACGAATTTGACCGAGTTGCCGAAGACGGCAGCCGCGGCGCAGAAGGTTTTACAGATCAACGGCGTCAGCTTCGGCCTGGCGCCGGCGACCGAAAAAATGCTGGACGAGCAGCGCATTGCAGAGACGTACCGCAACCTGAACGAGCGCATCGCCTCGATCGCCCGCGCGATGGGGCGCCGGCCGGCCGATGCGGCCATCGATACCGTGGATTTCGAGGGATCGGGCAACTATGGTGGCCGGCCCGAAATGCAGTCGGTCATGGTGGCCGGTGCGCGCATGAAGGCTGCCAACGACGCGATGCCGGAGCCGAGTTTCGAACCGGGAGAGACGACGCTGCAGATGCGCCTGGTAGGAAAGGTGAAGTTCAGGTAGGGGCTGGATTCGAAAAGTATCCGTTCGCTAACATGCCGTTCCCGCCCCTATAATGGTGGCAACGGCGCTCCCAAGCGCGATCACTACTTGAATACGGAATCTTATGCCTGCCTTTCCACGACGAAAGAAAACTGGAACAGCGCCTCGCGCGCCACGATTTTCCCGCCTGAAGCGCTTCGGCCGCCGGGCGGAAGACAAGGGCGGCCCGCGCGGGCGCGGCATCTATCTGTTGCCGAATGCCTTCACGACCGCTGCGCTGTTCTGCGGTTTCTACGCGATCGTGATGGCGATGAACCAGCGCTTCGACCACGCCTGTTGGGCCGTGTTCATCGCGATGGTGCTGGACGGGCTGGACGGGCGCATTGCGCGCCTGACGAATACGCAGTCGGAGTTTGGCGCGCAGTACGACAGTTTGTCGGACATGGTGTCCTTCGGCGCGGCGCCGGCGCTGGTGATTTATGAGTATTCGCTGCGCGGGTTGGGCAAGCTGGGCTGGATCGCCGCCTTCGTGTACTGCGCCGGCGCGGCGCTGCGCCTGGCACGCTTCAACACGAATATCGAAGTCGTGGACAAGCGCTTCTTCCAGGGCTTGCCCAGCCCGGCCGCAGCGGCGCTGGTGGTTGGATTCATCATGTTCACGATCGATCCGGACATCGCCATCAGCGCGCGCCAGGTCGACTGGGTGAGCTGGTGCATCGCCCTGTTCGCGGGTTTGACGATGGTGTCGAACGTGCCGTTTTACAGCTTCAAGGACGTGAATTTCCGCAAGTCGGTGCCGTTCATCGTGGTGTTTTTGATTGCCCTCGGCCTGGCCCTGGTGGCAATCGCCCCGGCCGTCGTGCTGTGGCCGATTTTTGTAGTGTACGGTTTGTCGGGCTACGTGGTGTTCGCACTGCAGCGCGCCCGCGGCAAGCGGGTGAGCATCATCCCGACCGACGAACCGATCGAGAACGAAAAAGTCGAGCGTCGCTAGGTCCGACACGGTCGTTCCGGGCGGCGCTCTTGATCAACAAGCGTCTTCCGGAGTACTTATGTTCGACCCCAACCGCCTCATCATTTTCGACACCACCCTGCGCGACGGCGAGCAATCGCCCGGCGCCTCGATGACGAAGGACGAAAAAGTCCGCATCGCACGCCAGCTCGAACGCCTGCGGGTGGACGTCATCGAAGCCGGCTTCGCGGCCGCCTCCCAGGGCGACTTCGAAGCCATCCGCGCGATCTCGAGCGTGGTGCGCGAGTCGACCATCTGCTCGCTCTCGCGCGCCAACGACCGCGACATCGCGCGCGCCGCCGAAGCACTGGCTCCTGCCGCCCGCAAGCGCATCCACACCTTCCTCGCAACGTCACCGCTGCACATGAAGGTCAAGCTGCGCATGGAGCCGGAACAGGTGCTGGAGCAGGCGAAGCTGGCCGTGCGCTTTGCCCGCAACCACACCGACGACATCGAATTTTCTCCGGAAGACGGCAGCCGTTCGGATGAAGATTTCCTGTGCCGCGTGCTGGAAGGCGTGATCGCCGAAGGCGCGACCACCATCAACTTCCCGGACACGGTCGGCTACGCCACGCCCGAAGTCTATGGCGAAACCATCCGCCGCCTGCGCGAACGCGTGCCGAATTCCGACAAGGCCATCTGGTCGGTGCACTGCCATAACGACCTCGGTCTTGCGGTTGCGAATTCGCTGGCCGGCGTGGCGATCGGCGGCGCGCGCCAGATCGAATGCACGATCAACGGCCTCGGCGAACGCGCCGGCAACACGGCGCTGGAAGAAGTCGTGATGGCGCTGCGCACCCGCGCCGACTACTACAAGCTCACCGTCGGCATCGACACCACGCAGATCGTGCCGGCTTCGAAAATGGTTTCGCAGATCACCGGTTTCGCGGTGCAGCCGAACAAGGCGGTGGTCGGCGCCAACGCCTTTGCCCACGCCTCGGGCATCCACCAGGACGGCATTTTGAAAGCGCGCGAAACCTACGAGATCATGCGCGCCGAAGACGTCGGCTGGCACGCGAATAAAATCGTGCTCGGCAAGCTCTCGGGCCGCAACGCCTTCAAGGCGCGCCTGCAGGAGCTGGGCATCGAGCTCGAATCGGAAGCCGAAGTCAACGCCGCCTTTGCCCGCTTCAAGGAACTGGCGGACCGCAAGAGCGAGATTTTCGACGAAGACATCATGGCCCTCGTCTCCGCCGAAGACCACGCGCAGGAAGGCGAGTACTTCCGCTTCGTCTCGCTGGCGCAGCGCTCGGAGACGGGCGAGCTGCCGCACGCACGCGTCGTGTTCGCGATCGACGGCCAGGAATACGCCTGCGAGGGCAGCGGCGACGGCCCGGTCGACGCCACCGTGAACGCCATCGAAAGCCAGGCGAAAACGGGCGCGGAACTGATCCTCTTCTCGATCAACGCGATCAGCGGCGGCACCGAGTCGCAGGGCGAAGTGACGATGCGCCTGTCGCGCCAGGGCCGGATCGTGAATGGCGTGGGCGCGGATCCGGATATCGTCGTGGCCTCGGCCAAGGCGTATCTGTCGGGGCTGAACAAGCTGCACTCGAAGGTAGAACGCGCGCATCCGCAGCTCTGATCGAAAGACCTGCGGCCGTCGCATAACGTAGGGTGGGCTCTCGAGCCCACGCGTTTGCACCGCCTGCGCAACGGCGACATCGGCCATGGCGCGGTCCGTGGAATGGCGGGCGTGCCCGGCGTCCCGATGATCGTTCGACGGGCATGGGCCGCATCCGCGTGGGCATGCCCATCCTACGTTACGCAACGTGCATCAATCCCATTTCTGGCTTGTCGCGGGTCCTTCGTGCAGCGGGCAACTCGTGGTTTTCGGTTTGAGACCGCGCTGCATCGAATCGATGCCATCCGGCGCGTGATTCGATTCATAGGTCACGCAATACGTGCCATTCGCACCGACGACGCGATAGCGCTTGCGCCCGTAACCGCCCGGGTCCTGGATTTCCTGCACCTTCGGCGCCTGGTACCAGCGATTCGGCGCCATCTCGGCAGCGTGATTGATGCCGCGTTCCAGTTTCATCTGCGCCGTTTCGACCGGCGCCTGAATGCCTCGCCGGGCCGGACTTTCCGCCCGCAGCGCGCGGTCGACGGCGCCGGCCGCCGCTTTCGCGTCGCGCAGCAGGTCCGCGGCGGATGCAGCCGCGCCCGGCGTGTCGGCCATTTGCGGCGCGGGCAGGGCGGTTGTCTCGGGTGTGGATGCCGCCGGCGCGGGCACGGCCGGTTGCGGACGCGCAGCCGCCGCCGCGATGCGGGGCATCGGGACAGGGGCAGGCGAGGCCGGCGCACTGTCCTCGCGCTCGGGAGCCGGTGCCGGCAACAGGCGCAGGAACTGAGCGCGCCGCGGTTCGACATCGTCGCGCGACTTCACCGGCCGCGCCAGCTGCCACGCACCGATCAACACCGCATGCACGGCAAGCGAAATGCCGATCGCGGCGAGGGAGGGCGGACCTTGCAGGGACGGTTGAGCGCTTGCCATGGTCGCTGAAGTCTACCTGCAATTCTTGTTTTCGTGGAAACAAACGCATATGCATGGCATGCCGGCCATATACTCGGCGCATGACCAAACCCATCCTCTGCCTCGCCGCCATCCTGCTGGCCGGCGCGCTCGCCGCCTGTGCGCCGCTCGCGGTCGTGAACGCCGTCTCGCCGGCCGGTACCGTCCACGCGACATCCGCCCTGCGCTACGGTCCTGACGCGCGCAACACCCTCGACGTCTACCGTCCGGCGGCAACTGCGCACAAGGCCCCGGTCATCGTCTTTTTCTTCGGCGGCAACTGGGTCAGCGGCAAGCGCGAGGATTACGCCTTCGTCGGCCGTGCCCTGGCGGCACGCGGCTTTGTCGTCGTCGTACCCGACTACCGGCTCTACCCGCAGGTACGCTATCCCGACTTCCTGGCCGACGGGGCAGGGGCCGTCGCCTGGACCGCACGCGAGATCGCGGCCTATGGGGGCGACCCGGATAAGATGTTCGTGATGGGCCACAGCGCCGGCGCCTACAACGCGGCGATGCTGGCGCTCGACCCGCGCTGGCTGGGCAAACAGGGATTGAAGCCGGACCTGCTGCGCGGCTGGATCGGACTGGCCGGTCCGTACGACTTCCTGCCCGTGACGAACCGCACCACGCAGCCCGTGTTCAGCGCACCCGATACGCCGCCGGATTCGCAGCCGGTGAATCACGTCAGCGCGTCGGCGCCGCCGGCGCTGCTGATCGCGGCGAAGGAAGACAACACCGTCAACCCGGTGCGCAATACCGGCGGCATGGCGGCAAAGCTGCGCGCCCTGCACGTGCCGGTGCGCGAGGTGTATTACAAGGGCGTCAGCCACACGACGCTGGTGGCCTCGCTCTCGAACACGCTCACCAGGCTGGCGCCGACGCTCGATGCGGTGGAAGATTTTGTCCGCAGCGACGGCGGGCGCTAGGTTTCACCAGCGTCGGTCCCGCACCTCGAACATCGGATCCGGCCCATTCATCATCTGCCGCACGACCCCTTGCTCGTCGAAATGCACGTGCATCAGCGAATTCCAGACGCCCGCTTCCTTGTAGCGATAGGACCAGACCTCGTAATTGTGCAGCCTGACGCGCGATTGCTCGGCCGGGTGGCCAATGATGCGCAGGACATCTTCCTTGGTCGCTTTGTCGACCTTGATGGTGGCGAACTTCTCGCCGGTCAGCACTTGCTCGTAGGAGGCCAGCCGGCCATCGGCGCCGATGCGCGCCATCCAGGTGAACTGGCCGAACGGCGCGGTCGCGTACTCGAGCTCCTGCCCGCCGTCGGGAAGCGGGAAGACCGCCGTCGGGCGCCCCAGCTTGGCGGTGACGGCCGCCAGCGGTTCACCGACGACGGGCGGCTCGCGAAACACGGCGCAGCCGGAGAGACCGAGCGCCGCGCACAGCGTTGCTATTCTTGCTATGGTGTGCATGAAAGTCCTCGCAAAATGCCTGTTTACCCCATGATGCCCGAAACCGTCGCCAGCAAATGCTGGTGACGCCATCCGTTTTCGCATATACTGGCGGGTCTGTCCGCAAGGGCAGGTTTTTTTAATCAAATCACGGTGCGCTGGGTTGCGACTCTTGCACCGCATGTGAAAGGTAACATCATGTCCGTAGAAAACATCAACAAGTCGGCAATCATCGCCGACAACGCACGTGGCCAGAACGATACCGGTTCGCCGGAAGTCCAGGTCGCACTGCTGACCGCACGCATCAACGAACTGAACGGCCACTTCAAAGCCCACCAGAAAGACCACCACTCGCGCCGCGGCCTGATCATGATGGTCAATCGCCGTAAGAGCCTGCTGTCTTACCTGAAGAGCAAGGACCTTGGTCGTTACCGCGACCTGATCGCCAAACTCGGCCTGCGTAAGTAATTTTTGCGCCAGACGGTTTAGTCACGGAAATGCCTGCGTCAGTTCCAACTGTCGCGGGCATTTTTTGTTTCAAGCGTTTGTATTGTTGTTGAAGTAAAGACGGCTTTCTGAGGCCGTGCGCGGTGAGGTGAACGACAGCTCCTGAAAATCTGTCGGCAAATAGAAAGGGATTACCCATGTTTAATAAAGTTACGAAGACCTTCCAGTACGGCCAACACACCGTCACCCTGGAAACCGGTGAAATCGCTCGTCAGGCTTCCGGCGCCGTCGTGGTGTCGGTCGAAGACACGGTCGTGCTGGCAACGGTTGTCGCCCGCAAGGACGCCAAGCCAGGCCAGGACTTCTTCCCGCTGACCGTCGATTACATCGAAAAAACGTATGCTGCCGGTAAAATCCCGGGCGGTTTCTTCAAGCGCGAAGGCCGCCCTTCCGAAAAAGAGACGCTCACCTCGCGCCTGATCGACCGTCCGATCCGCCCGCTGTTCCCGGAAGGCTACCTGAACGAAGTCCAGGTCATCATCCACGTGCTGTCGGTCAACCCTGAAATCGATCCGGACATCCCTGCGATGATCGGCGCTTCGGCTGCCCTGTGCATCGCCGGCATCCCGTTCAACGGCCCGATCGGCGCCGCCCGCGTCGGCTACGCCAACGGCCAGTACATCCTGAACCCGAGCACCACCCAGCTCAAGACCTCGCAGATGGACCTCGTCGTCGCCGGTACCGAAACGGCCGTGCTGATGGTCGAATCGGAAGCGCAGCAGCTGTCGGAAGAAGTCATGCTGGGCGCGGTCGTCTTCGGCCACGACCAGATGCGCGTCGTCATCGATGCGATCCACGCACTCGTGGAAGAAGGCGGCAAGCCGGAAGTCGAGTGGACCGCCCCTGCCAAGAACGAAACCCTGATCTCGCAAGTGGCCGAGCTGGCGTCGGAAAAAATCCGCGACGCTTACCAGACCCGCGAAAAATCGGCACGCCAGCAAAAGCTGAAGTCGCTGTCGAGCGAAGTCATGGCGGCCCTGTCGGCGCAAGGCGTCGAGGCCGATTCGGCTGATGTCGGCAACATCCTGTTCGACATGGAAGCCAAGGTCGTGCGTACCCAGATCCTGGACGGCGAGCCACGCATCGACGGCCGCGACACCCGCACCGTGCGTCCGATCTCGATCCGTACCGGCGTGCTGCCGCGTACCCACGGTTCGGCCCTGTTCACCCGCGGCGAAACCCAGGCGCTGGTCATCGCGACCCTCGGCACCGCCCGTGACAGCCAGAAGATCGACGCGCTGATGGGCGAGTACACCGACGACTTCATGATGCACTACAACATGCCTCCGTTCGCCACCGGCGAAACCGGCCGTGTTGGTACGCCAAAGCGCCGCGAAATCGGCCACGGCCGCCTGGCCAAGCGCGCACTCGTCGCTGCCCTGCCCAACCCTGAAGATTTCAGCTACTCGGTGCGCCTGGTGTCGGAAATCACCGAATCGAACGGTTCCTCGTCGATGGCATCGGTCTGCGGCGGCTGCCTGGCACTGATGGACGCCGGCGTGCCGATGAAGGCGCACGTCGCCGGCATCGCGATGGGCCTGATCAAGGAAGGCGGCAAGTTCGCCGTCCTGACCGACATCCTGGGTGACGAAGATCACCTCGGCGACATGGACTTCAAGGTCGCCGGTACCACCGCAGGCATCACCGCGCTGCAGATGGACATCAAGATCATGGGCATCACCAAGGAGATCATGCAGGTGGCACTGGCGCAAGCCAAGGAAGCCCGCCAGCACATCCTGGTCGAGATGCAGAAGGCCGTGCCGAGCGTGAAGACCGAACTGTCGGACTTCGCCCCACGCCTGATCACCATCAAGATCAACCCTGAGAAGATCCGTGACGTCATCGGCAAGGGCGGCGCCGTCATCCGCGCGCTGACCGAAGAGACCGGCACCCAGATCGACATCACCGACGAAGGCATCGTGACCATTGCATCGGTCGACGCCGCCGCCGGCCAGGAAGCCAAGCGCCGCATCGAAGAGCTGACCGCATCGGTCGAAGTGGGCAAGACCTACGACGGCACCGTGCTGAAACTGCTGGACTTCGGCGCCATCGTGCAGGTCATGCCAGGTAAAGACGGCCTGCTGCACATCTCGCAGATCGCCAACGAGCGTGTGAACGCCGTTGCCGACTACCTGAAAGAAGGCCAGCAAGTGCGCGTGAAGGTTCTCGAGACCGACGAGCGCGGCCGTTTGAAGCTGTCGATGAAGGCGGCGGATCCGGCGGAAGCTGCGGCGCAGTAATTAGGTGTGAATTCAGCGGCTCTGCCGCTTGATGCAAAAACCGCCAGTGCGTAAGCCTGGCGGTTTTTTTACGTCGCCGGACGGTCGACCGCTCGTAGCGTTCAACCAGCCCAAGCCCATTCGCTCCGTCATTCGCGTGCACCGCGGTCGCGCTACCGCTGGTTGAACGCGTGGGCGGCATCACGGCCGCGGATGCCGCTCACCCTCGGGTGGAGCCGCCCACCCTACGGGTATCACGGCTCAACTGTAACGTGGAAATATGGCAAGAAGTGTTATAGTTAATGATTATCCAATTGTGGAGCAGTTCGTCTCAACGCCGAACGCATCCACGACGCCAACGACCAAAACAGAGGAATGTACCGATGACGACGAAGGACAACGCTGCCCGCATCAGCCAGCTCATCCAGGAACACCAGGCCGAAATCGGCTCGCAATGGATTTCCCAGCTCGACGCGCTGACCGTGCGCGGCACGGCCAGCTCGAAAGAGCAGCTGCGCAGCCACTGCCAGCAATTCCTGGCAGCCTTCGCGGCAGCCTCCCGCGCCGGCGAGCTGGAAAACGTCGAGCACCGTTCGTGGGACGAAGTGCGCGACCTGCTGAGCGAAATTTCGTCCAGCCGCGCCAAGAGCGGCTCGAGCCCGGCCGAAACGGCGACCTTCGTGTTCTCGCTCAAGCAGCCCCTGTTCGCCCAGCTGACGGCCGCCTTCGCCGATGACTCCGCAGCGCTGGCCGCCGCATCCTGGGCCGTCAGCTCGCTGCTCGACAAGCTCGGCCTGTACACGATCGAAGTGTTCCAGAAAGCCAAGGACCAGATCATCGTGCGCCAGCAGCAGGAACTGCTCGAGCTGTCGACCCCGGTGGTAAAACTGTGGAACGGCATCCTGGCGCTGCCGCTGATCGGCACCCTCGATTCGGCACGTACGCAAGTGGTGATGGAAAACATCCTGCAAAAGATCGTCGACACCGGCGCCATGATCGCCATCATCGACATCACCGGCGTGCCGATGGTCGACACCCTGGTCGCCCAGCACCTGATGAAGACGATCGCCGCCGCACGCCTGATGGGCGCCGACTGCATCATCAGCGGCATCCGCCCGCAGATCGCCCAGACCATCGTCCACCTGGGCGTGAACCTGGAAGACGTCGTCACCAAGGCCACCCTGGCCGATGCCTTCCTGGTCGCCCTCGAGCGCACCGGCGCCTCGGTCACCGTCGCCAACAAACACTAAAAGAAGCGGAACGACGATGGAACGCATTCCTATCCTGCGGATGGGTGACCTGCTGCTGGTCACCATCCAGGTCGATATGCACGACCGCCTGGCCATGACCTTGCAGGACGACCTGACCGAGCGTATCGTGCGCGATAACGCCAAGGGCGTGCTGATCGACATCTCCGCGCTCGACCTGGTCGATTCCTTCATCGGGCGCATGATCAGCAATACTGCGGCGATGGCGCGCGTACTCGACGCCCGCACGGTGGTGGTCGGCATGCAGCCGGCCGTCGCCATCACGCTGGTCGAGCTCGGCCTGACCCTGCACGGCGTCAAGACCGCGCTGAACGTCGAGAAGGGCATGGCCCTGCTCGGAAAGAACATGAACTGATGAGCACTGCGACTGATCCTGCAGTCGGATTCGAGACCGAGCTCGTCGAGCGTCATGCCCGGCTGCGCGTGGATCGCGTCTACCTGCCGTTGCGCGGCGACGAGGACGTCGTCGGCCTGCGCAAGCAGGTGCGCGAACGCGCGGTGGCCATCGGCCTGTCGCTGGTGGACCAGACCAAGCTGATCACCGCAGCGAGCGAACTGGCGCGCAACAACCTCAAGTACGGCGGCGGCGGCGCGGCATACCTCGACAAGCTGTCCGATGGGCTGCGCCAGGGCGTCGGCATCGTGTTCATCGATACCGGCCCCGGCATCCCCGACCTTGAACTGGCACTGCGCGACGGCTACACCACCGGCGGCGGCCTGGGCCTCGGCCTGGGCGGCTCGAAGCGCCTGGTCGACGAGTTCGACATCGATACCCGGCCGGGGGAAGGGACCGCGATCGCGGTCGTCAAATGGAAACGCTGATCAGTTCCCTCACGACCCAGTTCGTCTTCCCCATCGTGCACGCCAGCGACATCGCGGCGGCACGGCGCGCCGGGCAGAAGCTGGCGAACGAACTCGGTTTCAACGAAACCCGGGCCGGCACGCTGGCCCTGATCGTCACCGAAGCCGGCACCAACCTGCTCAAGCATGCGGGCGAGGGCGTGCTGTACCTGAACGTGGCGCAGTCCGAAAGCGTGCCTGGGGTCGACGTGCTGGCCGTGGACAGCGGTCCCGGCATCGCTGACCTCGAGGCCTGCCTGCGCGACGGCATGTCCACCGCCGGCACCGCCGGCACGGGCCTCGGCGCGCTGCGCCGCTTATCGAGCGAATTCGACGCCTGGTCCACGCCGGGCAACGGCGCCTTGTTCCTGATGCGCCTGTGGCGCGAGGAAGGGGCGCCAAGCCTGTGCCGGGTCGACGTCGGCGCGCTGGCGATTCCGCTGGCCGGCGAAGACGAATGTGGCGACGCCTGGGGCGTGGCCTGCGACCCGGCCGGCGCGACCCTGCTCGCGGCCGATGGCCTCGGCCACGGGTCCGATGCGGCGGCCGCCTCCCGCGGCGCCTTGGCCGAGCTGGCGCACCGTCCGCAATCGGAACCGGCGGCGCTGGTCGAAGCGTCCCACCAGGCGCTGCGCACCACGCGCGGCGCGGCGCTGGCGGCGGCGCGCATCGATTTCGAGAACGACGTGGTCCGCTTCGCCGGCATCGGCAACATCGGCGCCTATGTGATCGACGGCGACGCGCGCCGCGCGCTGGTCTCGCACAACGGCATCGTCGGCCACAACATGCGCAAGGTGCAGGAGTTTTCCGTGCCTTGCCCGCCGGGCGCAGTGTGCATCCTGCATTCGGACGGCATCCAGACCCAGTGGGACCTCGACAAATATCCCGGCCTGATGGCGCGCAGCCCGGCGCTGATCGCGGCCATGCTGATGCGCGACTTCATCCGCCGCCGCGACGACGCCATGGTACTGGTCGTGCGGCGCCGCGCGCGGCGAGCCGGGGTGCAGCCATGAGCCACCGCATCCTGAACGTCGCCCTCGAAGGCGACAAGGATGTGGTGCTGGTGCGCCAGCGCGCGCGCCAGGTCTCCATGCTGCTCGGCTTTGCAAAGCAGGACCAGGTGCGCATCGCCACCGCCGTCTCGGAAGTGGCGCGCGCCGCCTGCGCCGGCGGCGCCAGCGGGCGCGCCGCCTTTGTCCTGGCCGACGGCCACCAGCGCCAGCAGCTCGAGGTCACGGTCAGCGCATCGCAGGCCGCGCCGGCCGGCAGCGAGGGCGCGGCCATCGCCGACACCGCCCTCGTGACCGCGCACCGCCTGATGGACGCCTGCGAGCGCGATGGCGCTGGCGGCGGCTTCGTGGTCCGGATGCGCAAGGCGCTGCCGCCGCAGGCGCCGGTCAGCCCGGTGAGGCTGGCCCAGGTGAGCGCCGAACTGGCGGTCACGCCGGCCGCCAACTCCTACGAAGAAGTGCAGCAGCAGAACCAGGAACTGGTCGAGACGCTGGCCGAACTGCGCGAGCGCCAGGAAGACCTGCTCTCGCTCACGCGCGAGCTGGAAGACACGAACCGCGGCATCGTCGCCCTGTACGCCGAGATCGAGGACAAGGCCGAGCACCTGCGCCGCGCCGACGAGATGAAATCGCGCTTCCTGAGCAATACCAGCCACGAACTGCGCACGCCGCTGTCCTCGATCCGCGCGCTGTCGAAGCTCCTGCTCGACCGCATGGACGGCGACCTGACGCCCGAACAGGAGCGCCAGGTCTACCTGATCGAGCGCACCGCCACCGAGATGTCGGAGCTGGTGAACGACCTGCTCGACCTGGCCAAGATCGAAGCCGGGCGCGTGGAAGCGCAGCCGGCGCCCGTGATGGTCGAGAACCTGTTCCGCGCCCTGAAAGGCATGATGCGCCCGCTGGTCGACCTTGACCACGTCGAACTCGTGTTCGACAACGGCGGCGTCGACGAGCCCTTCGAGTCCGACGAGGGCATGCTGTCGCAAATCCTGCGCAACTTCATTTCGAATGCGCTGAAATTCACCGAAGAGGGCTCGGTGCGCGTCAGCGCGGCGGCCGACCTGGATGCCGGCACGCTGGTGTTTGCCGTCACCGACACCGGCATCGGCATCGACGCCGACCACCTGCACCTGATCTTCGAGGAATTCACCCAGGTCGAGAATCCGCTGCAGCGCCGCAGCAAGGGCACGGGCCTGGGCCTGCCGCTGTGCCGGCGCCTGGCCGAACTGCTGGGAGGACGCGTCGACGTCACCAGCCGCCCCGGCGTGGGCTCCACCTTCATGCTGACGCTGCCGCGTCAATTTCCCCATCCGGCGCCTGCCAGCACCTGACGATACCGAATCATGACCGCCAATCCACCCATCATCCTCAACGTCGACGACAACGACGGCGCCCGCTACGCGAAGACCCGCATCCTGCGCAGCGCGGGCTTCCATGTGATCGAAGCGGCGAACGGCACCGATGCGCTTGCGATGGTGCGCGAGGAAGACCCGGCGCTGGTGCTGCTGGACGTGAAGCTCCCCGACATCAACGGCATCGAGGTGTGCCGCCGTATCAAGTCCGATCCGGACACGAATTGCGTGCTGGTGCTGCAAACTTCGGCCGCGCTGACCAATCGCGCCGACAAGATCCGCGGCCTGGAGGGCGGCGCCGACAACTACCTGGCCGCGCCGATCGAGGCCGACGAGCTGATCGCCAACGTCAATGCGCTGCTGCGTATGCGCCAGACCCAGGACGAGCTGCGCGAGAGCGAGGAGCGCTTTCGCCAGCTGACCGACAACATCGAAGACGTGTTCTGGATGTTCTCGGCGCCGGACGGCGCGCTCGGCTACGTGAGCCCGGCCTATGCCACGATCTGGGGCCGCAGCCTCGACTCGCTCAGGCGCCAGCACGCCAGCTGGCTCGATGGCGTGCATCCGGACGACCGCGCGCGCCTGGCCGGGCGCTGGGCCACGATCGCGACCCATCCGCATTACGACGAGGAGTTCCGCGTGGTGCTGCCCGACGGCGCGACGCGCTGGGTGCGCGACCGCCTGTTCGCGGTGAGGAATGCGCGCGGCGACGTGTACCGGGTGGCGCGCGTCACCAGCGACATCTCGGCGCGCAAGGAAATGGAAGCGCTGCTGCGCGCGGCCGACGCCAACAAGAACCAGTTTCTGGCGACGCTGGCGCACGAGTTGCGCAATCCCCTCAGCCCGATCCGCAACGCCGCCGCTTTGCTCGGCGTGACGGGCCAGAACTCGGCCGAACGGCAAAGCCATGCGCGCGAAGTCATCATGCGCCAGGTCGACCACCTGGCGCACCTGGTGGATGATTTGCTCGACGTCGCGCGCATCTCGGAAGGCAAGATCGTGCTGCGCCGCGAAGAGGTGAACCTCGGCGCCGTCATCGAACAGGCGATCGAGACCGCCGGCCCGCTGATCGCCGCGCGCGGCCACCATCTCGAGGTCGAGCAGCCGGATTGCCAGGTCTGGGTCGCCGGCGACCCGGTGCGCCTGGCGCAGTCGGTCGGCAACCTGCTGCACAACTCGGCCAAGTTCACGCCGAAGGGCGGCAAGATCCGCCTCGTGCTGACGCTCGACGGCGATCAGGTGCGCATTTCGGTCATCGATAACGGCATCGGCATCGCCGAGGACAACCTGCCGCGCATCTTCGGCATGTTCGCCCAGGCGGCGGTGCCGCCGGACCGCGCGCCGGAGGGACTCGGCATCGGTTTGTCGCTGGTCTCGCGCCTGCTCGAAATGCACGGCGGCGAGCTGCGCGCCGAGAGCCCGGGCATCGGCATGGGCAGCACCTTCATCGTCGAGCTGCCGGTGCTGCGCACCACGGGGGGCGAGTGCCCGGCCGGCGCCGCGCACGACGACGCCGGCGCGGCCGCCGGCCTGCGCGTGCTGCTGGTGGACGACAATATCGACGCCATGGAGATGATGGGCTTCCTGCTGGCCGAAATGGGCCACGAGACCTGGACCACGTCGGACGCCTCGCAAATCGAAGCGCTGGCGCTGCAGCATCGGCCGCAGGTGATCGTGCTCGACATCGGCCTGCCGGGCGCCGACGGTTACCAGCTGGCGCGCATGATCAAGGCAAATCCGGAGCTGACGCATATCCGCCTCGTTGCGCATACCGGCTACGGCTCGCCCGACGACCGCCGCCGCGCGCATGAGGCGGGCTTCGATGCGCACCTCGTCAAGCCGGCCGAGCTCGAGGATCTCGAGAAGGCCTTGCGCGGCTGATACTCGCCGCGGTAACGCATACGATCGACCGCGTGGGCATGCCCACCCTACGGCGTGCTGCGTTCACCAGAAAACGCTGTGCACCGTAGGGTGGGCATGCCCACGCGTTTTCGTGCTTCAAATCACCCGGCCGCCCGCCGAAAACCGCGAACTTTCCTCCGCTCCCAGGTTCTTATACGAAGACCAACGCGCACCCCGCGCAAGAGGAGGAACCCCCATGCCCGACCCATCCCGGCACGACGCCCGGCTCGTCCTCGCGTCCGTCCAGCTGCAACGCAATACCCCGGCCGAGGCCGGCACGGTCGCGCCCTGGCTCGCGCGCGAGGGCACGCTCCTGATCGTGCCGCCATCGAACGTCGGCAGCTCGGCGCTCGGCACCGCCGCCTTTGCCCGCAACGTGGCCGACGCCTTCGGCGAGCCGGTGGCCGCGC
Organism: Telluria sp. AIW5; assembly: GCF_056680575.1. Taxonomy (NCBI): domain Bacteria; kingdom Pseudomonadati; phylum Pseudomonadota; class Betaproteobacteria; order Burkholderiales; family Oxalobacteraceae; genus Telluria; species Telluria sp. AIW5. Next base: position 2,694,432 of record NZ_CM155289.1, read on the forward strand.
TGGTCTCCGGCTACAGCCTGGCCGACCTCGTCACCGAGGCGCTGGGGGGGGCTGGTTCTGGTTCGGCACCCTGAACCACATGCGCCACGCCTTCGAGCAGATCGACGACCTGTTTCGCGGCAAAGCCTTCCATCCGATGGCGGGCATGCCGCCCCTGCGCGATTCCCGTCGAGTACCACGCGAAGAATGCCTGGCACCACACGAATACGGATTTGCAGTGGCATCTGCCGGTGCGCGAGGTGCTCGGCACATTGCGCAGGGAGCGGGGGAGCGCGTTGTTGCAGTGAGAGGGGCCCAGTCCGTAGGGTGGAGGGGGGGCGCCGAGCCTCCCGACTCCACGCGTTTACGTCCCCATGCATACCCGGCCGCCACCGCCACTCCATAAAAAATGCCCGCACGCGGCGGGCACCGATCCGGACAAACTGTCTTACTTCTTGCCGGATTACTTCTCGCTCACCGTAAATTCGCCATATGGTTTCAGCTGTTCGCTGACCGCCGCCGGGTCGCCCACGACGACGATCGACTGCGCCTCCGGTGCGAAATACTTCTTCGACACCTCGCGCACCTGCTGCGGCGTCACCTTCCGGATCAGCGGCACGTACTGGCCGAGGAACTCCGGCGGCAGGCCGATCAGCCAGTTCTGCGCCAGCGTGTTGGCGACGGCCCCTTGCAGCTGGTTGCTGATCAGGTAACCGCCGGCGACATAACGCTTGTTCATCGTCATCTCGTCCGCCGGCACCAGCTCGGTGCCGATGCGCTTGTACTCGCCGAAGTATTCGGAGAGTGCTGCGCCGGTGACCTCGTTGCGCACGTCGGCGCCGCCGACGATCGCGCCGCCGACGCGGTTCATGCGCGCGCCGGCCGAGGCGCCGTAGGTATAGCCCTTCTGCTCGCGCAGGTTGATGTTCACGCGGCTCGAGAAGCCGCCGCCGAGAATGGTGCTGGCCAGGCGCAGCGGCACCTGTTCGTCCGCGCTGGCCTGGATGCCGGGGCCGCCGACGCGGATGGTCGACTGCACGCTGTTCGCGCGCGTCAGCAGGATGCGCGCCGGTGTCGCGGCGCGCGGCGCCGGCGCGGTCTCGGCCAGGGCCGGGCCTTCGGCCTTCCAGTCGCCGAACGCGGCCTGCGCCAGCTTCATCGCTTCAGCCTCGCCAATGCGGCCCGTGATCACCAGCAGCGCACGGTCCGGACGGAAGCGCTTTGCGTGCTCGGTGCGCAGCAGCTCCTGCGTTACGGAGTTGATCGCGGGCTCGGTCGGCTGGGTGTGGCCGTACGGGTGCTCGCCGTAGACCGCCTGGTTGATCGCGCGCTCGGCGCGGAAACGCGGCGTCGCCTCCATGGCGCGCAGGCTCTGCAGCGCATTCGCCTTGGTCAGCTCGACTTCATTGGCCGGGAAGCTCGGCGTGCGCGCCACTTCAGCGAGCAGCGACATCATCGCGCCTGCCTGCGAGGCGACGGCATTGGCCTGCACGGAGATTCCGTCGGATGCGGCGCTTGCCGCCACCGAGCCGCCCATGCCCTGGGCCGCTTCGGCGATCGCGCGCGAGTCGCGTTTGGCGCTGCCTTCGTTGATCATCCCGGCCAGCAGGTTGGCGAAGCCCGGATGGGCGCTGTCGTCGGCGGCATAGCCCGCGCCGCGCACGGCCAGCACATAGTCCACGCGCGGCAGGCCCTTGCGCGGAACGACCCAGACGGTCATGCCGTTGGCGAGGGTTTTCTTGACGATCTTCGGCGTCGGGATCGCCTTGTCCTTGCCGTAGGCGGGCATGGCGTTGGCCCTGGCGGAGGCCGGTGCGTCGGCCGCAAACGCCGCAGGTGCGAAGGCCAGCGAAATGGCCAGTGTCAGCATCAGTTTTTTCATCGATGCGCTCCTTATTTCTGTGCGCCGGCGGGCGGCGTGGTCGGTTCGGCTGCGTGCGCGGGCGACGTGCCAATCACCTGCACCTTGTCCAGCATGGCGATCGGCTTGCGGTCGATGACGGTGCGGTTGTTCTTCACCAGGTAAGTCGACGCCGCGCGCTGGATGTCGCTTGAGGTGACGCCCTCGATCCAGCCCGGAATCTTGTTGACGACATTGGCATCGCCCCACAGGGTCTGCAGGCGCGCCAGCGTGTCGGCGCGGCTGATGAAGCTTTCCAGGCCGTTGTTCCAGTCGGCCAGCATGCGCGTCTTCACGCGCTTGAGGGTCGCTGCGTCGACGCCGTCCTTGACGATCTTCGCGATCTCTTCGTCCATCGCGTTCAGGATGGTGTCGGCGTTGGTCGTCGGCTTGTACATCGTGTAGACGGTGAACAGGGTCGGGCCGTCGAATTCCCACGGGCTGGTGAGGCCGAACAGGACGTCGGTGTTGAGCGCCAGTTCGCGGCCTTTTACAAGCCCCTGGTACAGCACGGACGCATCGCCGCCGGCCAGCAGTTCGCCGAGGACCGCCATCGGCGCCTGGTCGCGGCTGCCGCGTTCCGGCATCTTCCAGGCCGCGGCCAGCGCCGGCACCTGGGCCAGCGCGTCACCCTGCTGGACGCGCTTCTCGACCTTGTTCAGGCCCTCGGTGAAGTCGCCGCCTTTCGGCACCGGGCGCGCGGCGATCGAACCGAAATATTTCTGGGCCAGCGCGAAGCCCTGGGCCGGGGTCACGTCGCCGGCGATCGCCAGCACCGCGTTGTTCGGGCCGTAGTAATCGCGGTGGAAGCCGCGCACGTCGTCCAGGCTCGCGCCCTCGAGGTCTTCGAAGCTGCCGTAGCCGTCATGGTTGTTCTCCCACTTCTGGAAGGCGTGCTGGCCGATGTCGATCCACATGAAGCCGCCGTAGGGCTGGTTCTTCACGTTCACCCGGATCTCTTCCTTGACCACGTCCTGCTGGTTTTTCAGCGTTTCCTTGTTGAAGTCGAGCGTCTTCATGCGGTCCGCTTCCAGCCACAGGATCGGCTCGAGCGAGGAGGCCGGCGCGGTCTCGATGTAGTTCGTGAAGTCGGCGCGGGTCGAGCCGTTGTTGCGGCCACCGCCGCCGGTGATCGTCTTGTCGAACACGCCCTTGGGCGCGTTCGGCGTCCCCTGGAACATCAGGTGTTCGAACAGGTGGGCAAAGCCGGTGCGGTTCTTAGGCTCGAGGCGCATGCCGACGTGGTACACCACCGAGACGCCGACCGTGGGCGAACTGTGGTCTTCGGTGACGATGACGGTCAGGCCGTTGTCGAGTTTTTTGGTGTGGACCGGCAGGTCCCACTTGTCGCTGGTGGCCGAAGGGGCGGCAGCTAAGGCGGAAACCGACAAGCCGAGCCCCGCCAGCAGGACGGGAAGTTGGCGCATGCGCATTGATGACCTCAAAGAAATGGCTGAGTCGAATGAAATCCGTTGGGTGGACACGTAAAACGGAGCATCTGATCTTAGCGCAAGCAAATGTCAAAACGTAACTTTTTTTGCGTATGTATGTTGAGCGGGCGCAAGCAGTCGGTGCCGCGATTTGTCGTCTGGTCCTTCGATTCTGCAGTCTGTCGCAATCCCGGCCGGGCGGTGCCGGGCGCTCGTTATAGTGATCCCATTGCCAAACTGTATAAAAATTGTCGGGTCAAGCTGTTTTCGCTGGAACCCGGCAGGGCTTGCTGGTAGGGTTGCCGCCAAAAGCGTATTGACAAGATTGGTCGGACGCCGCACGGCCGCGAACAAGAACATGCATCGGAACACGGAGAAACACATGAGCAAATATTTGAAGTTCGGCCTCGCGGCCCTCGGACTGCTGGCGCTGATGCGCCTGGCAACGGCCGCGCCCGACCACGTCAGCGAAACGCGCCAGCTCGACGCGCGCGTGGTGCGCATCAAGATCGACGGCGTGGTCGACCTGCGGGTACGCCAGGGCAGCCCGGCCTCGCTCGTGCTCTCGGGCGACCCGCGCTGGATCGGCAAAATGACGACGCTGCAAAGCGGCGACACGGTCGTCATCGGTAACGAGAACGAGCTGCACATGGGACGCAGCAAAGGAGTGCGCGCCGACGTGGTGCTGCCGAACCTGCGCGAAGTCAGTTCCGAGAGCGTCGGGATGACGGAGATCACCGGGTTCAAGGGCGAGGAGCTGGAACTGTCGCTCGATGGCGCCGGCTCGATGAACGTCAACGTGGATTACCGCATCATCAGCGCCAGCCTCGGCGGCGTGGGCAGCATGAAGCTGGCCGGCATGAACGCCGAACGCATCACGCTCGACCTGCAGGGCGCCGGCTACGTGACCCTGTCCGGACGCAGCAAGATCCTGAAAGCCGAGCTCGGCGGCCTGGGCGGGCTGGACGCGCAGCAGTTCGCGGCCGACTCCGTCACGCTCGAACTGTCGGGACTGGGCAACGCGACCATCACCGCGCACCAGAGCGCGAACCTGAACCTGTCGGGCATGGGTTCGGTCACAGTCTACGGCAAGCCGCTCAATCGCCGGGTGAGCGTCGACGGCCTGGGCAAGGTCAGCTGGAAGTAGCAAACACGCTAAAGTAACAAACACGGTATTCACGCGCGACAACAAGACAGGCGAAAGACCGATCCACGCACGAGACAATGAAAAAATACACCGTAGCGATCCTGCTTGCCCTGTGCCTGTGCGGTGCGGCGCAGGCAGGTTTCCCCGAAGGCGCAAGCGCCTACAATGCGCGCAACTACCCGCAGGCGCTGAAAGAAATCGCGCCGCTGGCGCGCGCAGGCAATCCCGAAGCCCAGCACCTGCTGGGCTTGATGTACTACATGGGCCGCGGCGTCGCGCGCGACTACAAGCAGGCCTTCCAGTGGCACCTGAAAGCGGCGCAGCAGGGCAAGGCCGACGCCCAGTATGTCGTCGGCGCCATGTACTACACCGGCAACGCCGTACCGCAGGACCAGAAACACGCCGTCACCTGGTTTCGCAAGGCGGCCGAGCAGGGCCACGGCGAAGCCCAGCACGCGCTCGGGCTGATGTACCGCTACCACGTGGCCGGCGTGCCCGCGGATCCGGTCATCGCCTACATGCTGTGGAACCTGGCGGCGGCGGGCGGCAACAACAACGCGGTGGGCCAGCGCGCGGCGATCGCGAAGACGATGACGCAGGAGCAGATCGAGGAGGCGCAGGCGCTGTCGCGGACGTGGAAGGTGGGGACGCCGCTGCCGCTGCAGTCGAGGACGGGAGGCGGTTGAGGTAGTCCCGCGGGTTTTATCAGCGGCAAGGCTGATTCGTGGCCGCTGACGAGGGAACTTCGTGTTGATGAGACACGCTGCGTCCCATGTCGCCGACCAAAACAGCCGCCGCCAAGGCCGGCGGCTCGCACGACTCATTCCGCGGTCGCCGCCGCTTTCTGCCGCACCCCCTTCAAGCCCGCCACCCCCAGCGACCGGAACAGCGTCAGGGGCACGGCATTCCCCATCGCCTGGTAACCCAAATCGTTCGGATGCAAATGATCCCCGCTGTCGTAGGCCGGCAGGAAGCGGGTCGGATGCGCCGGGTCGCGCGTGGCGAGGTCGAAGTCGATCACGCCGTCGAACTCGTCGCTGCCACGAATCCAGTTGTTCACGGCCGCGCGCACGCCTTCCTTCTCGGGCGAGTAATAACCCGCACCCTCGAAGGGCGTGAGCGTCGCGCCGTACACGGCGATGCCCCTGGCGTGGGCGCGCGCGATGACCTGGCGGTAGCCGGCGATCAGGTCGGCGGCCGTGAGTTGAATAGATGCGGGGTTCGTGTTCGGGCTGTTGCCGATGTCGTTAATGCCGGTCATCAGCGTCATGTAGCGCACGCCGGCGGTCGCGAGCACGTCGCGGTCGAAACGCTCGAGGACGCTGCGGCCCGATAGCAGGTTGGCCGGGTTGATGCCGAGCAGGCGGTTGCCACTGATGCCGCGATTGACCACGCCTGGCCGGCCGTTGATGCCGGCAACCGGATCGCGCACCGTCTGCAGGCGGCGCGCCAGCCAGTCGGGCCAGCGGTTGTTTGTGTCGACCGTGCTGCGCGTGCCGTCGGTGATCGAGTCGCCCAGTGCCACGATAGCCGGGCCGGCGCTGTCCACATCCACCTCCGTGAGGAAGGGCCAGTTCGTGATCGTGCGCTGTACCGGCAGCGTGGCCGCGCCGGTGAAGTCGCCGGCCAGCGAAACGTAGTTCGTCTGTGAAGCGATGTTGTGCATCGTGGTCGCCTCGACCGTTCCCGGCAAATACAGGCTGATGGCGAGGTCGGCCAGTGCCGGCACGTTCAGTTCGACCGGATCGGACAGCACCGGAGCGCCGGCCGGGATCGTGATCGCCGGGCTGCCGCTGAAAGTGAGCGCGCGGTCCGTGCCCGGTGCGATGTCGGAGCCCGCACCGCGCACGGCGATATGGGCCGCACCGATTCGCAGGGGCGTGGTGCCGAATTCATTGGACACGCGGATGCGCACGCGGTTGCCGCCGATGCTGGTGTGGATGATCAGGCGCAGGGTCTGGTCGGTGAAGGTCTGCAGGCCGGCCGCCGGAGGAGGACCTGCCGGCGCCGCGCCCCAGGTGCCGGTCCAGTGCTCGGTATTCCAGTCCTGGGCGCTGAGGTGCTGGCCGGGCAGGGCGAGGGCGATCGCCAGCGCGACGCCGCCGAGCAGCATGCCGCGGCGCGGACGCCTGGCCGGCGTGGGGCGGGAAAACGCATCCGCCGTGCGGCGGGCGAGGCTGGACAGGGCAGCAGACAGCGAATGCATGATCGTGCTCCTTCGGTGATTAGCGGAAACGGCCCGTACTGCCGAGCGCGTCCACCAATCTATGCGGCGCGGGTAGGGTGGACAAGGTAGCCACGGTCGAGTTCGTTGCGCTAGCTCTAAAGTTCCCCACAAAACTGATGCGCTAAAGAATTTGTTTGCGTTTGAGCACAGCAATAAGAAAAAAATTCGCCCGGCGGCAACAAACCCAACAAAGAACCGAGCAAAAAACGCGGCGCTTGACGCTGACGTACAATTGTTCTTTTCTTAAGGGAGGCCGGACCATGCGCGCAATCGAAATCACCCAGCCGGGCAAGCCAGAGGTACTGCAGCTTTGCGAGCGGCCGATGCCTGAGTTGAAACCGGGCGAAGTGCTGATCCGCGTTCACGCCGCCGGCATCAACCGGCCCGACGTGTTCCAGCGACAAGGAAACTACCCGGTGCCGCCGGGCGCATCCGATTTGCCGGGGCTGGAAGTGGCGGGCGAGATCGTCGATGGCGATCTGACGGGTAGCGGTTTCGCGAAGGGCGACATGGTCTGCGCGCTGGTGCAGGGCGGCGGCTACGCCGAATATTGCGCGGCGCCGCTGGCGCAATGCCTGCCGGTGCCTGCCGGGCTCAGCATGGTCGAGGCGGCCTCGCTGCCGGAAACGTTTTATACGGTGTGGACGAATGTGTTCGATCGCGCCGGCTTGTCGGAAGGCGAGACGCTGCTGGTGCAGGGCGGCACCTCGGGGATCGGTGTCACCGCGATCCAGGTGGCAACAGGCATGGGGCACCGGGTCTTCGCGACCGCCGGCAGCGCCGACAAATGCCGGGCCTGCGAAGAGCTTGGCGCCGAGCGCGGGATCAATTATCGGGACGAGGATTTCGTGGCGGTAGTGAAGGAGCTCACCGGCGGGCGCGGCGTCGATGTCGTGCTCGACATGGTGGGCGGCGACTACGTGGCGCGCGAGATCAATTGTCTGGCGGACGATGGGCGCATCGCGATCATTGCGCTGCTGGGCGGGGCGAAGGCGAACGTCGACCTGTCGCAGGTGCTGCGGCGGAGGTTGACGATCAGCGGGTCGACCTTGCGGCCGCGGCCGGTGGCGTTCAAGGAGGCGATTGCCGGCAAGCTGCGCGAGCACGTGTGGCCATTGCTGGAGGCGGGGAAGGTGAAGCCGGTGATCTATAAAACCTTCCCGCTGGCCGAGGCGGCGGCGGCGCATGCGTTGATGGAGTCGAGCACGCATGTGGGGAAGATTGTGTTGCAGGTGGTGTGACGACCGGTAAAACCGTCTCGCCTGGCCCGTGCCAGAAGATACCTCAAGACCGTAGGGTGGGCTCCGCCCACGCGTGAATGCCGCACCGTGTTGGCCTCCTTTGAGGAAAGACCTCGCCAACACCATGCAAGCCTCCCGCGTGGGCATGCCCACCCTACGCCATTGTTTGACCGACCCATCAACGGCAGCTAGAATAGCGGGTTATTTGACTGTGGGGTAATATGCGTCCCAAACTCGTTGTAGGTAACTGGAAGATGAACGGCAGCCGCGCGACCAACGCGACGCTGCTCGCTGGCATTGTCGACGGCCTTGGTCTCGGCAACGGCAAGGCAAGCGCCGCCGTCTGCGTGCCCGCCCCGTATCTGCAGCAATGCGCCGACACCCTGGCCGGCAGCAAGCTGGCCTGGGGCGCGCAGGACGTGTCGATTCACGCCAGCGGCGCCTACACGGGTGAAGTCGCCGCCTCGATGCTGGTCGATTTCGGTTGCCGCTACGCCATCGTCGGCCACTCGGAGCGCCGCGCCTACCATGGCGAAACGGACGCGCAAGTGGCGCAGAAGGCATTGGCGGCACTGAACGCCGGCCTGACCCCGATCGTCTGCGTGGGCGAAACGCTCGAGCAGCGCGAAGCGGGACAGACAAATGTTGTGGTCGGCAAACAATTGTCGGCCGTGCTGGAGCTGCTTGACGGCGATGCCGTGGAGCGTATCGTCGTTGCCTACGAACCGGTCTGGGCGATCGGCACCGGCAGGACGGCCACCCCGGCGATGGCGCAGGAAGTGCATGCGCAATTGCGCAGCCAACTGCGCGAACGCAGCGCGGCCGCAAGCGAGAAGGTCGCGATCCTGTACGGCGGCAGCATGAAGCCGGACAACGCGGTCGAACTGCTGGCCCAGGCCGATATCGACGGCGGCCTGATCGGCGGCGCGGCCCTGAAGGCGGCGGACTTCCTGGCGATCATTGCTGCAGCTTGAGCATCGCCGCGCAAGCAGGCGCCAGGTTTTGGATTTTCAGAATTTGCAACGTAGTTAAACTTGGAATGGAACTGTAATGAACGTGTTGTTCAATCTTGTTATTGTCTTGCAGGTCATCTCCGCGCTGACCATCATCGGCCTCGTGCTGCTGCAGCACGGTAAGGGTGCCGACATGGGCGCCGCCTTCGGTTCCGGCGCGTCGGGCAGCCTGTTTGGCGCCAGTGGTTCGTCGAACTTCCTGTCGAAGTCGACCGCGGTGGCCGCAGCGATTTTCTTCGCTTCGACCCTGGCGCTGGCTTACATCGGCAACAACCGTACGCCAGCTGCGGTGCAGGACAACGGCGTGATGGGCCGCATGGCAGCGCCGGCCAAGGGCGTGCCTGCGAATGCGGGTGCGACTGTGCCTGCGACGACGGCGCCGGCTGAAGCAGTGTCGCCGACCGCCGGCGTGCCGGCCGCGCCGACGGCCGATGTGCCGCCGGGTCCTGCGGAGACGGTGCCTGCAACGGTGTCGCCAGCGCCTGCTGCGCAGTCGACGCCGGCAGCTCCGGTGCCGAAGAAGTAATATTGTTTTGATTGTTTGCGTGGGTTGGCTTGGGCTGGCTTGCGTGGGCGGCCAGGTAGTAAGGGCAGGGTGGAGGGACGATTCGACGTGCAAGCGTGCGTTGAACGCGTGGGCGGGAGGCCGCGGGGCCGCCGAGGCCCACCCTACGGTAAGCGCCCGATATGCAGCAGTAAAGCGGTCGAAAGACTGTAGTAACCCCCGGCAGTGCCCCGACCAGGGCGTTTGTCCGGTTCTTGAACGCCGCGCGCCGTGCTTTCGACGGCTCAGCGTGAGGAGGTTTGAGAAATTCCCTGTTTTTCCTTGCGATGGCTCAATTTGAGCATTGAAAAAAGGTGCTAAGGCAGGGTATAATTCTGGTCTCCAGCCGACGTGGTGAAATTGGTAGACACGCTATCTTGAGGGGGTAGTGGCGCAAGCTGTGCGAGTTCGAGTCTCGCCGTCGGCACCAAGATATAGAAAAAGCCAGCAAGGGCAAACGAGCAATTGCTCTCATGCCTGAGCTGGCTTTTTTACGAGGATCAGTCGTTCGGTCCTGGTAGCAGGCACGAGCCAGGATTGCGCGATACGGCGCTGCAGGCATGCAGTGGTTTCATTAACCGATCGTTCTAACAGGCTTCATCGTGAACCTCGAAAATTACTTCCCCGTTCTTCTCTTCATCCTGATTGGCGTCGGTGTCGGCGTCGCACCCCAGGTGCTCGGATATCTGCTCGGACCGCAACGTCCCGACGCGGCAAAACTCTCCCCCTACGAGTGCGGCTTCGAAGCCTTCGAAGACGCGCGCATGAAATTCGACGTCCGGTACTATCTGGTCGCGATTCTCTTTATTTTGTTTGATCTGGAAACGGCATTCTTCTTCCCATGGGGCGTCTCCATGCGCGAACTGGGCTGGACCGGCTTCGTCACGATGATGGTGTTTATCGCCGAATTCATCGTTGGCTTCTGGTACATCTGGAAGAAGGGTGCCCTTGATTGGGAATGAGCCATGGCTATTCATGAAGGCGTCTTAAACGAAGGTTTCATTACCACCACAGCTGATAAGCTGATCAACTGGGCGCGCACCGGGTCGATGTTCCCGATGACGTTTGGCCTGGCCTGTTGCGCGGTCGAGATGATGCATGTGGGCGCAGCCCGCTATGACCTCGACCGCTTCGGCATTGTGTTCCGTCCATCGCCGCGCCAGTCCGACGTGATGATCGTCGCCGGCACGTTGTGCAACAAGATGGCGCCGGCGCTGCGCAAGGTCTACGACCAGATGGCTGAGCCGCGTTGGGTCATCTCGATGGGCTCCTGCGCCAACGGCGGCGGCTACTACCACTACTCCTACTCGGTGGTCCGCGGCTGCGACCGCATCGTGCCGGTCGACGTCTACGTACCGGGCTGCCCGCCGACTGCCGAAGCTCTGCTGTACGGCATCATGCAACTGCAGAACAAGATCAAGCGCACCAACACCATCGCGCGTTAATTAAAATGACCGCAACTGCGGATTCACCATGACGACAAAACTTGAAGTCCTCCAACTCGCCCTGGAAAAAGCACTGGGCGAGGGCGCTGCCATTTCTGCGGCGCTCGGCGAAGTGACCGTGGTGGTCAAGGCCGCCGACTACATCCAGGCGATGCAGACCCTGCGCGACGATCCAACGCTCGCATTCGAAGAAATGATCGACCTCTGCGGCGTCGATTACTCGCAGTACGGCGAAGGCACCTGGGACGGCCCGCGCTATGCGGTGGTCGTGCACCTGCTGTCGCTGGCGAACAACTGGCGCGTGCGCGTGCGCGTCTTCGCCACTGACGACGAAATGCCGATCGTGCAGTCGATCACCCCGATCTGGCGCGCCGCCAACTGGTACGAGCGCGAAGCCTTCGACCTGTACGGCATCCTGTTCGACGGTCACGGCGACCTGCGCCGCATCCTGACCGACTACGGCTTCATCGGCCATCCGTTCCGCAAGGACTTCCCGATTTCGGGCTATGTCGAAATGCGTTACGACCCCGAGCAGAAGCGCGTGATCTACCAACCCGTGACGATCGAGCCGCGTGAAAACATTCCGCGCGTGATCCGCGAAGAAACCTACGGGATGAAATAATGGCTGAGCTTAAGAATTACACCCTGAACTTTGGTCCGCAGCACCCGGCAGCGCACGGCGTGCTGCGCCTCGTGCTCGAACTCGACGGCGAAGTGATCCAGCGCGCCGACCCGCACATCGGCCTGCTGCACCGCGGCACCGAGAAGCTGGCCGAAACCCGCACCTACCTGCAGTCGGTGCCGTACATGGACCGCCTCGACTACGTGTCGATGATGTGCAACGAGCACGGCTACGTCCTCGCCGTGGAAAAACTGCTCGGCGTCGAAGCACCGATCCGCGCGCAGTACATCCGCGTCATGTTCGACGAGATCACGCGTTTGCTGAACCACCTGATGTGGCTCGGCGCGCACGCGCTCGACATCGGCGCGATGGGCCCTTTCCTGTACGCTTTCCGCGACCGCGAAGACCTGTTCGACGTCTACGAGGCGGTGTCGGGCGCGCGCATGCACGCGGCCTATTATCGTCCGGGCGGCGTGTATCGCGACCTGCCTGACTTCATGCCGAAGCACAAGGAATCGATCATCCGCTCGAAGAAGGCGATCGACGCGCTCAATGAAGACCGCCAGGGTTCGGTGCTGGACTTCATCGAGTCGTTTACCAAGCGTTTTGATGGTTATGTCGACGAATACGAGACGCTGCTGACCGACAATAGGATTTGGAAGCAAAGGACGGTCGGCATCGGCGTAGTCAGTCCGGAAGATGCGAAGGCAATGGGCTTCACCGGCGCCATGCTGCGCGGTTCGGGCGTGGCCTGGGACCTGCGCAAGACGCAGCCTTACGCGGTGTACGACAAGCTCGACTTCGATATCCCGGTCGGCACCAATGGCGACTCCTACGACCGCTACCTGGTCCGCATGGAAGAGATGCGCCAGTCGAACAAGATCATCAAGCAGTGCATTACCTGGCTGCGCGCGAACCAGGGTCCGGTGATGATCGATAATCACAAGATCGTCCCGCCTGCGCGCGAAGAGATGAAGTCGAACATGGAATCGCTGATTCACCACTTCAAGCTGTTCACCGAAGGTTTCCACGTCCCACCGGGCGAGGCCTACGCCGCGGTCGAGCATCCGAAGGGCGAGTTCGGCATCTATATCGTCTCCGACGGCGCCAACAAGCCATACCGCCTGAAAATCCGCACGCCCGACTATGCGCACCTGCAGAGCCTGGACGAGATGGCGCGTGGCCACATGATCGCCGACGCCGTCACGATCATCGGCACCCAAGACATCGTTTTCGGCTCTATTGACCGGTGACGCGCTCGTCCGATAAGTCCGAAGGAAAAAATATTATGTTGTTATCTGAGCAGTGCTATAAAAAAATCGACCGCGAGTTGGCCAAGTATCCGGCCGACCAGCGCCAGTCGGCCGTGATGGCCGCGCTGGCCCACGCCCAGGTCGAACTGGGTTGGCTGTCGCCCGACACCATGCAGGAAATCGCCGACTACATCGGCATGCCGGCCATTGCCGTGCAAGAAGTCGCGACCTTCTACAACATGTACAACACCCGCCCGGTCGGCAAGCACAAGATCACCGTGTGCACCAACCTGCCGTGCGCGCTGTCGGGCGGCGAGCGCGCTGCGCATCACCTGATGCATAAACTGGGCGTCGAATTCCGCGGCACCACCGAAGACGGCCAGTTCACCGTGCTGGAAGGCGAGTGCATGGGCGCCTGCGGCGACGCGCCGGTCATGCTGGTGAATAACCACCGCATGTGCTCGTTCATGAGCAACGAGAAAATCGACGCCCTGGTTGACGAATTGAAGGAAGCAAAGCAATGACCAGCCTGCACGACCGTCACATCAATCCGCTGATCCTGAAGGATCTGAACGGCGAAAACTGGCACCTGGAAGATTACGTCAAGCGCGGCGGTTACTCCGCCCTGCGCCGTATCCTCGAGGGCGGCATCACCCAGGAGCAAGTCATTGCCGACCTGAAGGCCTCGGGCCTGCGCGGCCGCGGCGGCGCCGGTTTCCCGACCGGCCTGAAGTGGAGCTTCATGCCGCGCCAGTTCCCTGGCCAGAAATACCTCGTCTGCAACACCGACGAAGGCGAGCCGGGCACGTTCAAGGACCGCGACATCATCCGCTACAACCCGCATGCGCTGATCGAAGGCATGGCCATCGGTGCGTACGCGATGGGCATCACCGTGGGCTACAACTACATCCACGGCGAGATCTTCCAGGAATACCTGCGTTTCGAAGAAGCGCTGGAAGAGGCGCGCGCCGCCGGCTTCCTGGGCGACGGCATCATGGGTTCGACGTTCAACTTCCAGTTGCACGCCGCCCACGGTTACGGCGCCTACATCTGCGGCGAAGAGACCGCACTGCTGGAGTCGCTCGAGGGTAAAAAGGGACAGCCGCGCTTCAAGCCGCCTTTCCCGGCCTCGTTCGGCCTGTACGGCAAGCCGACCACGATCAACAACACCGAGACCTTCGCTGCCGTGCCGTTCATCATGAACATCGGCCCGGAAAACTACATGGGTCTCGGCAAGCCGAACAACGGCGGCACCAAGATCTTCTCGATCTCGGGCGACGTCGAGCGTCCAGGCAACTACGAGATCCCGCTCGGCACGCCGTTCGCCAAGCTGCTGGAACTCGCTGGTGGCATGCGCGGCGGCAAGAAGATCAAGGCCGTGATTCCTGGCGGCTCGTCGGCACCGGTCATCCGCGGCGAAGTCATGATGGAAACCGACATGGACTACGATTCGATCGCGAAGGCGGGTTCGATGCTGGGTTCGGGCGCGGTCATCGTCATGGACGAGACGCGCTGCATGGTCAAGTCGCTGCTGCGCCTGTCGTACTTCTATTACGAAGAATCCTGCGGCCAGTGCACGCCGTGCCGTGAAGGCACCGGCTGGCTGTACCGCATGGTGCACCGTATCGAAAACGGCCAGGGCCGCCCGGAAGACATCGAGCTGCTCAATAACGTCGCGTTCAACATCAAGGGCCGCACGATCTGCGCACTCGGCGAAGCCGCCGCGATGCCGGTCGAAGCCATGATCAAGAACTTCCGTGAGGAATTCATTCATCACATCGAGCACAAGCAGTGTCTAGTGCCCGCATACCTTTAAGCCAGGTCAGGTAACGATCAAATGGTTGAAATTGAATTAGACGGCAAAAAAGTCGAAGTCGCACCAGGTTCCATGGTGATGGACGCCGCAAACAAACTCGGGACCTATATCCCGCACTTCTGCTATCACAAGAAATTGTCGATCGCCGCGAACTGCCGCATGTGCCTGGTCGAAGTCGAGAAGGCACCGAAGCCGATGCCTGCCTGCGCCACGCCAGTGTCGCCGGGCATGATCGTGCGCACCCACAGCGACAAGGCGGTGGCGGCACAGAAGTCGGTGATGGAATTCCTGCTGATTAACCACCCGCTGGATTGCCCGATCTGCGACCAGGGCGGCGAATGCCAGCTGCAAGACCTGGCCGTCGGTTACGGCAAGGGCGAGTCGCGCTACAACGAAGAAAAGCGCGTGGTCACCCCGAAAGAGGCCGGCCCGCTGATCTCGATGGAAGAGATGGCGCGCTGCATCCAGTGCACCCGTTGCGTGCGTTTCGGCCAGGAAGTGGCCGGCGTCATGGAATTCGGCATGCTGGGCCGCGGCGAGCACTCGGAAATCACGACCTTCGTCGGCAAGACCGTCGACTCTGAAGTGTCGGGCAACATGATCGACCTGTGCCCGGTCGGCGCACTGACCAGCAAGCCTTTCCGCTACACGGCGCGTCCGTGGGAACTGTCGCGCCGCAAGTCGGTATCGCCGCACGATTCGCTCGGCACCAACCTGATCGTCCAGGTCAAGGGCGGCAAAGTGATGCGCGTGCTGCCGCTGGAAAACGAAAATATTAACGAGTGCTGGCTGTCGGACAAGGACCGCTTCTCGTACGAGGCGCTGGACAATGCCGACCGCCTGATCAACCCGATGATCAAGCAGGGCGGGCAGTGGCAAGAGACCGACTGGCAGACGGCGCTGGAATACGTCGCCCACGGCCTGCGCAACATCCGTCACGAACACGGCGCCGATTCGATCGCCGCTGTTGCGACCGCACACTCGACCGTCGAAGAGCTGTACCTGTTGAACAAAGCCATGCGCGGCTTCGGCGTGAACAACGTCGACTTCCGCCTGCGCCAGAGCGATTTCGCCCTGGACGGCAGCGTGACGCCATGGCTGGGCATGCCGATCGCCGAACTGTCGAACCTGAAGCGTGCCTTCGTGATCGGCTCCTTCCTGCGCAAGGACCACCCGCTGGTCGCCACCCGCCTGCGCACCGCTGTGAAAGCCGGCGCCAAGCTGTCGATCCTGCACGGCTCGGACGAAGACAACCTGATCCCGACCGCGAACAAGCTCATCGCAGCACCGAACGACTGGCTGGCCGTGCTGTCGGAAGTGGTGTCGGCTGTTGCCGGCGCCAGGAACGTGGCTGCGCCTTCCGGTTTCGAGAACGTGCAAGCGGGCGACGTCGCGAACGCCATCGCTGCTTCGCTGCTTGCGATCGACGGCGACGTGCCGGGCGCTGTGCTGCTGGGTAACTCGGTTTCCCATCACCCACAAGCGTCGCAGATCCACGCGGCTGCGCAATGGATCGCTGACGCGACCGGCGCCAGCTTCGGCTATTTTGTCGAAGCGGCGAACACGGTCGGCGGCCACATCGTTGGTGCCACCACCAATGCCGACCTGTTCAGCGTACCGAAGAAAGCTTATGTATTGCTTAACGCGGAACCGGAACTCGACGCCGCCAACCCGCAGCAGGCCATGGCCGCACTGCAGGGCGCCGAAATGGTTGTCGCCATGTCGCCGTTCAAGCATGGTTTCGACTACGCCGACGTGCTGCTGCCGATCTCGCCGTTCAGCGAGACCGCCGGTACTTTCGTGAATTGCGAAGGCCGTGCACAGAGCTTCAACGGCACCGTCAAGCCGCTGGGCGACACCCGTCCGGCCTGGAAAGTGCTGCGCGTGCTGGGCAACCTGCTCGGCCTGCAAGGTTTTGACTACGACACCGCCGAATCGATCCGCGACGAAGCGCTGGGCAAGGGCGTGACCGACCTGTCGGCCAAGCTGAACAACGTGGCGAAAATCGCCCCGTCGGCAGCAAGCCGCTCGGAAGAGTCCGGTTCGCTGCAACGCCTCGCCGACGTGCCGATCTATTTCGCCGACGCCATCGCGCGCCGTTCGGAACCGCTGCTGCGTACGGCCGATGGCCAGCAGCCGCTGGCACGCCTGCCGAAAGCACTGGCTGAAAAGCTGGGCGTCAAGGCCGGCGACGTGGTGAAAGTCACGCAAGGCACGGGCAGCGCGCTGCTGGTCGCCGACATCGACGCCCGCCTGCCGGCGAACGTCGTGCGTGTCGCGGCCGCGCATCCGGCAACGGCTGCCCTCGGCGCCATGTTTGGCTCTATCAATGTTGAAAAAGCAGGGGAGGGCAAGTAATGGCAACGCCCGGTTTTATCGATAATTTTTACACGCTTGGCGCAACGAGCCCGATCGCGCCGGTCTGGCCCGTCATCTGGACCGTGATCAAGATCCTGTGCGTGCTGCTGCCGCTGATGGGCCTGGTTGCTTACGCCACCCTGTGGGAACGTAAACTGATCGGCTGGATCCAGATCCGCGTCGGTCCGAACCGCGTCGGTCCCCTGGGCCTGCTGCAGCCGATCGCCGACGCGGTCAAGCTGCTGCTCAAGGAAATCGTCATTCCGGCGAAAGCGACGAAAAGCCTGTTCGTTCTCGGCCCGATCATGACCATCATGCCGGCCCTGGCCGCCTGGTCGGTCGTGCCTTTCGGCCCGGAAGCGGCGCTGGCCAACGTCAACGCAGGCCTCTTGCTGCTGCTGGCGATCACCTCGATGGAGGTGTACGGCATCATCATCGCCGGCTGGTCCTCGAACTCGAAGTACTCGTTCATGGGCGCCATGCGCGCCTCGGCCCAGATGATTTCCTATGAAATCCCGATGGGTTTCGTGATGGTCGTGGTGCTGATGGTCTCGGGCAGCCTGAACTTCTCGGACATCGTCGCCGGCCAGGCCGTCGGCATGGCCGCGAGCCACGGCTTGAACCTGTTCTCGTGGAACTGGCTGCCGCTGCTGCCGCTGTTCGTCATCTACTTCGTCTCGGGCCTCGCGGAATGTAACCGCCACCCGTTCGACGTGGTGGAAGGAGAGTCGGAAATCGTCGCCGGCCACATGGTCGAGTACTCGGGCATGTCCTACGCGATGTTCATGCTGGCCGAATACGCCAACATGATCCTGATCTCGACCCTGGCGTCGATCATGTTCCTCGGCGGCTGGCATGCGCCGTTCGCGATCCTCGAATTCGGCGGCGCCTTTGGCGGCTTCTTCTGGCTGTTCGTGAAGATGTTCCTGCTGGTCTCGATGATGATCTGGGTCCGCGGCACCTTCCCGCGTTACCGCTATGACCAGATCATGCGCCTCGGCTGGAAAGTGTTTATTCCAATCACGCTGGTCTGGCTGGTGCTGGTTGCCGGCGTCATGCAGACGTCCTGGAATATCTGGAAGTAAGGAAGCGCACTCAAATGAACCGAATTAAAGAAATCCTCGGCAGCCTGATGCTGACCGAACTGTTCAAGGGCCTGGCCCTGACGGGGCGCTACGCCCTGTCGCGCAAGATCACGGTGCAGTATCCGGAAGAAAAGACGCCGATGTCGAACCGCTTCCGCGGCCTGCACGCGCTGCGCCGCTACCCGAACGGGGAAGAGCGCTGCATCGCCTGCAAACTGTGCGAAGCGGTGTGCCCGGCCATGGCCATCACGATCGAATCGGCGCAGCGCGAAGACGGCACCCGCCGTACCACGCGCTACGACATCGACCTGACCAAGTGCATCTTCTGCGGCTTCTGCGAAGAGTCCTGCCCGGTCGACTCGATCGTCGAGACCCACGTTCTGGAATACCACGGCGAAAAGCGCGGCGATCTCTATTACACCAAAGAGATGCTGCTGGCCGTGGGCGACCGTTACGAAGCCGACATCGCTGCCGCGCGCGCCGCTGACGCCAAGTACCGCTAACAAGAAAAAGGTCTCGTACAGTCATGCAATTTACAACTGGATTGTTCTACGTCTTCGCGGCCATCATGGTGCTGTCCGCGCTGCGCGTCATCACTGCCAGGAACCCGGTCCACGCCGCGCTGTTCCTGGTGCTCGCGTTCTTCAACGCGGCCGGTATCTGGCTGCTGCTGAAGGCCGAGTTCCTCGCCATCGTGCTGGTGCTGGTCTATGTCGGCGCCGTCATGGTGCTGTTCCTGTTCGTCGTGATGATGCTCGACATTAATATCGACCGCATGCGCGAAGGCTTCCTCGGCTACCTGCCGATGGCCTTGCTCATCGGCGCCGTGGTCGTGATCGAGATGTCCCTGGTGCTGTGGCATGGCTACAGCGGCTTCGCCCAGACGCCGGAAGCGGCTGCCCTGAACATCGGCGGCACCAGGGAACTCGGCCGCCTGATCTATACCAGGTATATCTACGGCTTCGAAATCGCCGCCGTGATCCTGCTGGTGGCGATCATCGCCGCCGTGGCCCTGACCCTGCGCAAGCGCAAGGACAGCAAAGCCATCGACCCGGGCGCAGCTGTCCGCGTCCAGCGTAACGACCGCCTGCGCATCGTCAAGATGGAGTCGGTGAACCAGCGCGCCATCGACGAGGCAGCTACGGCTGCTGCTGCCGCCGCGGCGCCGACCAAGGAGACCCCATGACTTTATCGCTTGCACACTACCTGGTCCTGGGCGCGATCCTGTTCGCGATCTCGATCGTGGGTATCTTCCTGAACCGGAAGAACATCATCATCCTGCTGATGGCCATCGAATTGATGCTGCTGGCGGTGAACCTGAACTTCGTCGCGTTTTCCCATTACCTGGGCGACGCGGCGGGCCAGATCTTCGTGTTCTTCATTTTGACCGTCGCGGCCGCCGAATCGGCGATCGGCCTGGCGATCCTGGTGGTCCTGTTCCGCAATCTGGACACGATCAATGTGGAAGACCTCGACAGCCTCAAGGGCTGATCGGTCTCGGCTAAACAATAACGATTAAGGTTCAACATGGCGGGGCAACTCTCTTCCTCACTCTTACTTGCGGTGCCGCTGGCGCCGCTGGCGGGATCGGCAATCGCCGGCCTGCTGGGTACCAAGTTCCTGGGTAACGTGGTCGGCCGCAAGGTGTCGCATACTGCGACCATCCTTGGCGTGGCGATCGCACTGGTCATCTCCGTGATGACGCTGCTGGCGCTGATCGATGGCGCCGATGTCTTCAACCAGGACCTGTACACCTGGATGCAGGTCGGCACCGTGAAGCTCGCGGTTGGCTTCCAGATCGACAAGCTGTCGGCAATGATGATGTGCGTGGTAACTTCGGTGTCGCTGATGGTCCACATCTACACGATCGGCTACATGGCCGAGGACGACGGCTACAACCGCTTCTTCTCGTACATCTCGCTGTTCACCTTCGCGATGCTGATGCTGGTCATGTCGAACAACTTCCTGCAGCTGTTCTTCGGCTGGGAAGCGGTGGGCCTGGTGTCGTACCTGCTGATCGGCTTCTGGTACACCCGTCCGACCGCGATCTTCGCCAACATGAAGGCCTTCCTGGTCAACCGCGTTGGCGACTTCGGCTTCATCCTCGGCATCGGCCTGCTGCTGGCCGCGTCGGGCACGATGAAGTACACCGAAGTGTTCGGCCAGGCCAACCAACTGTCGCAACTGTTCGTGCCGGGCATCGGCTGGCCGCTGCTGACCGCTGCCTGCATCTGCCTGTTCATCGGCGCGATGGGCAAGTCGGCGCAGTTCCCGCTGCACGTCTGGCTGCCTGACTCGATGGAAGGCCCGACCCCGATCTCGGCACTGATCCACGCCGCGACGATGGTTACCGCCGGCATCTTCATGGTGGCGCGCATGTCGCCGCTGTTCGAGCTGTCGGACGGCGCGCTCTCCTTCGTCATCGTGATCGGTGCGATTACCGCGCTGTTCATGGGTTTCCTGGGCATCATCCAGCACGACATCAAGCGTGTCGTCGCTTACTCGACGCTGTCGCAGCTGGGCTACATGACTGTCGCGCTGGGCGCCTCGGCCTATTCGGTCGCCGTGTTCCACCTGATGACCCACGCATTCTTCAAGGCACTGCTGTTCCTGGGCGCCGGTTCGGTCATCATCGGCATGCACCACGACCAGGACATGCGCAACATGGGCGGTCTGCGCAAGTACATGCCGATCACCTGGATCACTTCGCTGCTGGGCTCGCTGGCCCTGATCGGTACCCCGTTCTTCGCCGGCTTCTACTCGAAGGACTCGATCATCGAGGCGGTGCACGCGTCGAACATCCCGGGTGCCGGTTTCGCCTACTTCGCGGTGCTGGCAGGCGTGTTCGTCACGGCCTTCTACTCGTTCCGCATGTATTTCCTGGTGTTCCACGGGGAAGAGCGTTTCGGCAAGGCGCATGCGCACGACCATCATTCGCATGATGCACACGCACACGACGACCACAAGCAGCACGTCGCTGCCCACGGCCACGGCATCGAAGATCCGCTCGCCGGCCACGATTCGGAGCCGCAGCACGAAGAAGACCACGGCCACCACGGCCTGGCCCCGGGCCAGAAGCCGCACGAGTCGCCACTGGTCGTGACTCTGCCGCTGATCCTGCTGGCGATCCCGTCGGTCATCATCGGTTTCTTCGCGATCAAGCCGATGCTGTACGGTGGCTTCTTCGAGAACGTCATCACGGTGCGTGAAAACCACCCGGCGATGGAAGTCCTGCGCGAAGAGTTCCACGGCGCAGTCGGCATGGCAGCGCACGGCCTGACCTCGGCACCGTTCTGGCTGGCCCTGGCCGGCGTGGTCCTGGCCTACTACTGCTACATGGTCAACCCGCGCGTCCCCGCCTGGTTCTATAACAAGTTCAAGCCCCTGCACACGCTGCTGGACAACAAGTACTACATGGACAAGTTCAACCAGGCAGTGTTTGCCGGCGGCGCACGCGCAGTCGGTACCGGCTTGTGGCAGGCGGGCGACCGCGCGCTGATCGATGGCGTGCTGGTCAACGGTTCGGCCAAGCTGGTCGGCTGGTTCTCGACGCTGACCCGTACCTTCCAGACCGGTTACATCTATCACTACGCGTTCGTGATGATCGTGGGCGTCATGGCGACCCTGCTGTACTTCTTCCCGTTCTGGCGCTAATCACAGGCAAAGAAAAAGACAAATGATGCAG
Source organism: Telluria sp. AIW5 (assembly GCF_056680575.1). Classification (NCBI taxonomy): domain Bacteria; kingdom Pseudomonadati; phylum Pseudomonadota; class Betaproteobacteria; order Burkholderiales; family Oxalobacteraceae; genus Telluria; species Telluria sp. AIW5. The sequence continues at coordinate 2,716,177 of NZ_CM155289.1, forward strand.
TCTACGATCTCTACATTTCCTCCTTACCTGAGCCTGGCAATCTGGCTCCCGATCCTGTTCGGCCTGCTCGTGCTGGCTGTCGGTCGCGACAAGAATCCAGGGTTCAGCCGCATGCTGGCGCTGGTCGGTGCGGTCGTCAGCTTCCTGCCGACGATCCCGCTGATCACGCATTTCGACAATGCCGCCCACGGCATGCAGTTCTATGAAGCCACGCCCTGGATCGGCGCCTTCAACATCTTCTATCGTCTCGGTGTCGATGGCCTGTCGCTGTGGTTCATTCCGCTGACGGCCTTCATCAACATCATCGTCATCGTGGCGGCATGGGAAGTGATCCAGGAACGTGTGTCCCAGTACATGGGCTCCTTCCTGCTGCTGTCGGGCCTGATGATCGGCGTGTTCGCGTCGCTCGACGGCCTGCTGTTCTACTTCTTCTTCGAAGCGACCCTGATCCCGATGTTCATCATCATCGGCGTCTTCGGTGGCCCGAACCGCGTGTATGCGGCGTTTAAATTCTTCCTGTACACGTTCTTCGGCTCGCTGCTGACCCTGATCGCGATCATCTACCTGTACAACATCTCGGGCAGCTTCGACATCCAGGTCTGGCACAAGCAGGCGCTGGGCATGAAAGAGCAGATCCTGATCTTCATCGCCTTCTTCATGGCCTTCGCCGTCAAGGTGCCGATGTGGCCGGTGCACACCTGGCTGCCGGACGCCCACGTCGAAGCGCCGACCGGCGGTTCGGTCGTGCTGGCCGCGATCATGCTGAAGCTGGGCGCCTACGGCTTCCTGCGTTTTTCGCTGCCGATCACCCCGGACGCGTCGCACTACCTGGCGCCGGTCGTCATCGTGCTCTCCTTGATCGCCGTGATCTACATCGGCCTCGTGGCCCTGGTCCAGAAGGACATGAAGAAACTGGTCGCCTATTCGTCGATCGCCCACATGGGTTTCGTCACCCTCGGCTTCTTCATCTTCAACGAGATGGGCGTGCAGGGCGGCCTGATGCAGTCGATCTCGCACGGCTTCGTGTCGGGCGCGATGTTCCTGTGCATCGGCGTGCTCTACGACCGCATGCACTCGCGTGAAATCGCCGACTACGGCGGCGTCGTCAACACGATGCCGAAGTTCGCCGCCTTTGCCGTGCTGTTCTCGATGGCGAATGCCGGCCTGCCGGCCACCTCGGGCTTCATCGGCGAATTCATGGTCATCCTGGCGTCGGTGCAGTTCAACTTCTGGACCGGCCTGGCCGCGGGTACCGCCCTGATCCTGGGCGCCGCCTATTCGCTGTGGATGGTCAAGCGCGTCGTGTTCGGTCCGATCGGCAACAAGCACGTCGCCGAACTGGTCGACCTGAACAAGCGTGAATTCGCGATCCTGGCCGTGCTGGCAATCGCCACGCTGTACATGGGCCTGTATCCTGCGCCGATCGCCGAGACGCTGCAGACCTCGGTTGCCGACCTGCTGCAGCATGTGTCCGTGAGCAAGCTCCCGCAGCTGCCTCAATAAATCGAAATCAACGCCATGACTAACACTCTATTGCCGGCTGTCGACACCAACCTGGTGCCGGTGTACGCCGAAGTATTTCTCCTGGTCGCGGCCTCCGCGATCCTGCTGATCGATATGTACCTGAAGGGGGCGCGCCGCAACGTCACCTACTGGCTGTCGCTGCTGACCCTGGTCGGTTGCGCCGCCTTCACCTGGGTCGACTTTGCTGCCGGCACCACGGTCTACACGTTCAACAACATGTTCGTGTCGGACCCGATGTCGAACCTGCTGAAGCTGTTTACCTACCTCGCCGTCGGCGTCACCCTCGTGTATTCGCGTGGGTATGCGACGGAGCGGGGCATGCTCTCCGGTAACCTCGGCGGCGAGTTCTACGTGCTCGCGCTGCTGTCGATGCTGGGCCAGATGATCATGATCTCTGGTAACAGCATGCTGTCGATCTACCTGGGCCTGGAACTGATGTCGCTCGCGCTGTACGCGCTGGTGGCCCTGCGCCGCGACCACGCGGTCTCGACCGAAGCCTCGATGAAATACTTCATCCTGGGTTCGCTGGCCTCGGGCTTCATGCTCTACGGTATCTCGATGATCTACGGCGCCACCGGTTCGCTCGACATCACCGAAATCGCCGCCCGCGCAGCGACCGGCGGCAACCACGGCATCCTGGTCTTCGGCCTGGTGTTCCTGGTGGCCGGCATGGCCTTCAAGCTGGGCGCCGTTCCCTTCCACATGTGGGTGCCGGACGTCTACCAGGGTTCGCCGACGGCAGTGACCCTGCTGCTGGGCGGCGCGCCGAAGCTGGCCTCGTTCGCCATGGTCATCCGTATCCTGGTCGAAGGCCTCGGCCAGATGGCCTACGACTGGCAGCAGATGCTGCTGGTGCTGGCCGTGCTGTCCCTCGCCATCGGCAACCTGACCGCGATCGCCCAGACCAACATCAAGCGCATGCTGGCCTATTCGACCATCGCGCAGATGGGCTTCGTGCTGCTGGGCATGCTGGCCGGCGTGGTCGGCGACGACCGTTCGAACATGGGCGCCGCGTATAGCGCAGCGATGTACTACTCGATCACCTATGTGTTGACGACCCTGGGCAGCTTCGGCCTGATCATGATGCTGGCGCGTTCGGGCTTCGAAGCCGAGCAGATCGCCGACTTCAAGGGCCTGGGCCGCCGCGCGCCATGGTTCGCGGTCGTCATGACGATCCTGATGTTCTCGCTGGCCGGCGTGCCGCCGATGATGGGCTTCATGGCCAAGTGGGCAGTGCTGCAGGCCGTCGCCAACACCGGCGCCGTCTGGCTGGCCGTGGTCGCGGTGCTGTTCTCGCTGATCGGCGCCTTCTACTACCTGCGCATCGTCAAGACGATGTGGTTCGACGAAGCGGCCGACACCAGCCCGATCGTCACCCACGGCGACATGCGCTTCGCGCTGTCGGTCAACGGCATCGCCGTCGTGCTGCTGGGCCTGATCCCGGGCTCGCTGCTGAGCGCCTGCCTGCACGCGATGCAGTTGACGCTCAAGTACTAGATCGGCTTGTCAATCATGGACGTCTCGTTCGCCAGCTGGATCGTGGTTGCCGTCGCCCTGGCGGCGGCCAACCTCCCGTTTGCGAACGAGCGCATGTTCGGCCTTCTTTCCCTGAAGGCCACCCAGAGCGGGCAGGCGCGTAACAAGCCCTTCGTGGCGCGCCTGCTCGAGCTCCTTGTTCTATACTTCCTCGTCGGGCTCGTCGCCTGGCTGCTGGAATCCCGTATCGGCAACGTGTTTGTCCAGGGCTGGGAATTCTATGCGGTCACTGGCTGCCTGTTCGTCGTGCTGGCGTTTCCAGGCTTCATTTTCCGTTACCTGCGTAAGCGCCGCTGATTCGTTTTTCCGATCAACGCTTCACGAAGGTTCCAATGGATTCTCATCTCAAGGAAGTCCGCCTCGATGGCGAACTTGCCTACGACGGCCACTTCCTCAAAGTCTCGCGCGACCGCATTCAACTGCCGGACGGCAAAATCTCGCACCGCGAATACATCCGCCATCCGGGCGCCGTGGTGATCCTGCCGCTGCTCGACGATGGCCGCGTGCTGCTCGAGCGCCAGTTCCGCTATCCGAACGACCGCGTCTTCGTCGAATTCCCGGCCGGTAAAATCGATCCGGGCGAAGAGCACCTGGCCTGCGCGAAACGCGAGCTGGAAGAGGAGACCGGCTACACGGCAACCGACTGGCGTTACGTCTGCACCATCCACAATGCGATCGCGTATTCGGACGAACACCTCGAACTGTTCCTGGCGCGCGGCCTCACCGCCGGCGAAGCGAAGCTCGACGAGGGCGAGTTCCTGGAGATTTTCAGCGCGACCGTGCCGGAACTGATGGAGATGGTGAAGGCGGGGCAGGTGACCGACGTGAAAACCATCATCGGCGCCTTCTGGCTGGAAAAGATCGTCAACGGGACCTGGTCGCCTGCCTGATGCCATGAAGCTGCTGTTTTCGCTCGCCTGCCTGTGCGCGGTCGCACCGGCCAGCGCGCGCAGCGCTTTCCAGGCGCGTTGCGAGGACACGATCGGACAAAGCGTCTCGGTGATGTCCTCGACGCAAAACGGCTACCGCATCGACAACAGCTATTCCTTTCACGGGCTGTCCGCGATGAAGGGCGAACGCGCTCCCGGCAGTTATGTGCTGGGCCTGACGCGCACCGAGTCGCGCGTCGCGATCGGCGTGCATGGCCGCATGCTGAGCGATCCGGCGACGGGCTACGAATGCGTGGCGCCGCGCCTCGAGATCAAGCTGACCTATCTCCCCATCGTCGTGTACGTCGGACGCGAATTCCCGCGCGGGAGCTGCTCGTACCGCGAAATCCTGGCGCACGAAATGCGCCATCTCGACATCTACCAGCGCTACCTGCCGCAGGCCGAAAAGGCCGTCGGCGATGCGCTGGCGCGCCGTTTCGAGGGCAAGCCGCTGTATGCGCCGGCCGGGCAGGTGCGCAATTTGTTGCAGCGAGAAATCGACAGCGGCTGGATGCCCTTCATCAAAAACGAGATGGCGAAAGTCGAGCGCATGCAGGCCGCCATCGATACCCCGCAAGAGTACGCGCGTCTCGGCAAAGTTTGCGCAGGTGAGGTACAGTCTCTTATCAGACCGGCAAAGAGTAGAAGAAACACATGAATTCCCAGGCACCACGTTATTTCGCCCTGATCCCCGCGGCCGGCGTCGGGGCCCGCATGGCAGCGAGCGGACCGAAGCAATACCTGAAAATCGGCGGCAAGCCGATGCTGCGCCACGCCATCGACGCCTTCCTGTTCAGCGAACTGATCGCGCATACCTATGTCGTGGTCAGCGCCGACGACCCCGTCATCGACAGCGTCGTGCCCAGTCACGGCGTGACGGTGCTGCGTTGCGGCGGCGCGACCCGCATGGAAACGGTCAGGAATGCGCTCGCGGCCCTCTTTCCGACGCTGCGCCCGAACGACTGGGTGCTGGTGCACGATGCGGCGCGCCCGGGGCTCGACGAAGCCCTGATCGAAAAGCTGATCACCACCACCGGCGAACATCCGGTCGGCGGCCTGCTGGCCCTTCCCGTGGTCGATACCGTCAAGCGCAGCATCGGCGGCGAACTCGGTACCGTTGCGCGCGAAGGCCTGTGGCTGGCGCAGACGCCGCAGATGTTCCGCTTCCAGTTGCTGCGCGACGCCCTGGCAGCTGCCAGCGATTCGGCGCGCGACCCGAGCCAGGTTACCGACGACGCCTCCGCCGTCGAAGCGCTCGGCCTGTCGCCCAGGCTGGTCGAAGGGCATCCGCGCAACATGAAGGTTACGCTGCCGTCGGACGTGCGCATCGCCGAAATGTACCTGGCCACGGCCCAACCTGAATTATTGTAAGCACACCATGGCACTTGCATCCTACAATCCGACCCCGCCATTTCGCATCGGCACCGGCTATGACTGCCACCGCCTGGTCGAAGGGCGCAAACTCATCGTCGGTGGCGTGACCATCCCGCATCGCCTGGGCCTGTTCGGCCATTCCGACGCCGACGTGCTGCTGCACGCGATCATCGACGCACTGCTGGGCGCGGCGAGCCTCGGCGACATCGGCAAGCATTTCCCCGACACCGACCCGATGTTCGCCGGCGCCGACTCGCGCGTCCTGCTGCGCGAGGCGGCCACGCGCGTCGTCGCCACCGGCTACACGATCGGCAATGTCGACGCCACCATCATCGCCCAGCAGCCGAAGATGGCGCCGCACATCCCGCACATGGTCTCGCGCATCGCCGAAGACCTGGGCGTCTCGCCGCAACAGGTGAACGTCAAGGCCAAGACCAACGAGAAGCTCGGTTACCTGGGCCGGGAAGAGGGCATGGCGGCCGAAGCGGTGGCACTGCTGATTCGCGCGGCCTGAGGGCCGCTGCGGCTCCTGTCACTGCGTCCACTGCTGCCGCTCCTGCCACTCCTGCCACTCCTGCCACTGCGTCCACTGCCGCCGCGCCTGGCCCGGACGGGCGTCCGCATACCGGTTCTGCCTGCAGACGCCTGCATGGGCGGCGCCGCCACACGCTCAGTGAATCATCTTGGCGGCCGCGAATGCGAGCCCGGCCATGGCCGTTGCGGTACCGATGAACCACTTGAGCAGCGTCGATTCAAGCTGCGCCACATCCGCCTTCGTGGCCGCGTTCCTGGCAAGCCCATCGGTCGCGGTTTCGATTTTTGCCAGCAGAATATCGACGGAACGGATATCCCGTCTGCACTCGTCGGCAAATCCTTCCAGCCTTGTGATTCTCGGTTCCATGTCGTCTCCGCGTTGTAGGGCGGTGTCAATCGGATCGCGTGGCAGCGGACCAGCCGGGCCATGGTTGGCGGCGCGGGGCTGGGCTCTTCTGGCAGCGCCTGTCTTTGTTGTCTGATCATGCAGGTGCGGTGGTAGTTCTTTTAATTTGTTGCCGGGGCGCCGTCCGCGGGGGCGGTGCACGGCCAGTACAGATATCGCCGGTACGTGGTGTTGGATCGGCAGGATCCGGTTTCTATCCTTGCTTACCTTTGTTCGATATCAGCAGGGCAGCATCGAACGCCACCATTGCCAGAATCTGGCACCGCCAGCAATTCCCTGCATTCGTTGTTAAACTCTCATCCCAGTTCCGTTTGCGTGTGCATGCGGCAAAAAATAACGGGATGATGATGAGCACCCACACCGAGATGTCGCCCCGCGCCGCCTGGCTCCTGATCCTTGCCGCCAGCGCGATCCTGATGATCACGATGGGCGCGCGCCTGACGACCGGCCTGTTCCTGTCGCCGCTGAACACGGCGACAGGACTGGGCGTGGCGACGATCAGCTTCGCGCTGGCGATCGGCCAGTTCATGTGGGGCGCCTCGCAACCGATCTTCGGAGCCATTGCCGACAAGTACGGCCCGGCACGCGTGATCGTGCTGGGCGCCGTGCTGCTGGCCGGCGGCCTGGCCGCCACGCCTTTCGTCAGTTCCGAATGGGGCCTGCTGCTGACCATGGGCGTGCTCTCGGCCGCAGGCGCCGGTGCAGGCAGTTTTTCGATCCTGATCGGCGCCACCGCCCAACGCCTGCCGGCCGCGCGCCGGCCCTTCGCGTCCGGCTTCATCAACGCCGGCGGCTCCTTCGGCCAGTTCGTGTTCTCGCCGCTGATGCAGTTCCTCATCGCCGGACCGGGCTGGATCATCGCCATGTTCACGATGGCGGCGACGACCTTGCTCACCATTCCGCTGGCCTGGTTGATGCGCGGACGCGCAGCCCCGCAGGCCACCGTCGCGGCGGCCGGGGCCGCGCCCGTCGCCGCGCAGCTTGCCGGCATTGGCCTGGCCCGGCAGCTGCGCGAGGCCCTGCGCGACCGTAGCTACCTGTGCCTGCATGCGGGTTTTTTCACCTGCGGGTTTCATATCGCTTTCCTCGTGACCCACCTGCCGGGCGAAGTGGCGCTGTGCGGCCTGCCGGTCGGGGTGGCGGGCACGGCGCTCGGGCTGATCGGCCTGTTCAACATCGCCGGCAGCCTCAGTGCCGGCGCGCTGTCGACACGCTATCGCATGAAAAACCTGCTGGCCCTGATGTATTTCAGCCGTCCGCTGATCATCGCCCTGTACCTGCTGGCGCCGAAGACCGCGCTGACCTTCTACATCCTCGCGGGCGCGCTCGGCTTCACCTGGCTGGCCACCGTGCCGCCCACCGCCGGCCTGGTCGGCAAACTCTTCGGCACGCGCTACCTGGCAACCCTGTTCGGCCTGACACTGCTGTCGCACCAGATCGGCGGCTTCTTCGGCGCCTGGCTCGGCGGCCTGTCCTTCGTGCGCTTCGGCGACTACAGCTGGATGTGGTACGCCGACATCGCCCTGGCGCTGGCGGCCGCCCTCGTCAACCTGCCGATCCGCGAGGCGCCCGTGGTGCGCGCGGCCGCGCCGCTGGCGAGGGCCTGAGATGGCGCGCGACAGCTGGGCTTACCGCGAGGTCGCCGTGCATTCGGTGCCCGATGCGCGCACGGGCCGGCTGCGGATTCGCCCGATGCCGGGACAGGCCTTCGCGCCCTCGATGCGGGTGCAGTGCGCGCGCGCGCTGAGCGACCCGGCGCGCTATCCGGCCGGGACCCGCTTCCTGCTCAACGCCAAACTGACCGACCGCCTCGGCGGCGAGCCTTTCCTGTTCGCCTGGCATGGCGACCCGGTCCAGGTGCTGAGTGCGGCGCAGGCGCGCAAGTTCCTTGCGGCCTTCCGGCGCGGGCGCATCTGAACGCACCTCGAGTACAGGCCGAGCCGCGCGCACGGGACCCGGCGCGCGGCGCCCGGTAAAAAATGGTTACCATCGAGCTTTTGCACATGAAGAAAGAGGGGAAGGCATGACATTGAAAAAAATCGCTATCGTCGTCGGCAGCCTGCGCAAGGATTCGTACAGCGGCAAGGTGGCCAGGGCGATGATCCAGCTGGCTGAAGGCAAGCTGGACATGGAAGTGGTCGAGATCCGCGACCTGCCGCTGTACAACCAGGATGACGATACCGACACCCCGCCGCCGGCCTTTACGGCGTTTCGCGAGCGTATCCGCGCGGCCGACGGCGTGCTCTTCATCACCCCGGAATACAACCGCTCGGTGCCGGGCGCGCTGAAGAATGCGATCGACGTCGGCTCGCGCCCTTACGGCAAGGCCGCCTGGGCCGGCAAACCCTGCGCCATCGTCAGCCAGTCGCCGGGCGCGCTCGGCGGTTTCGGCGCCAACCACCACCTGCGCCAGACCTTGCCCTTCCTGAACATGCCCGCGATGCCGGCACCGGAAGCCTACCTCGGCGGTATCGCCGACAAATTCGATGGCGACGCCCTGAAGGACGAGTCGCTGCGCGCTTTCCTGCAGACCTTCGTCGATACCTTCGCGGCCTGGGTCGAGCGCCACGCGGGGTGATCCCGCAGGCGTCCGGCGCCGCGCGTTTTCCCCGTTTTTTCGGTCCCGCCACTGTCAAAGTCGCGGGACCGTTTTCATTCCTCCCTTCTTTCCTCACGCCCGCACACGTTTGATCCAGCGCAAATAGACGGTAGCGTGCTGCCCTAGCCTTGAGGCTTCGTGCGGAAGACGCCAGCCTGATCCGGCAAGGGCGGTCTCCGGCGACACGTCGGTGCGGCCCCTGGCCGAGCGCCGGACTATTCCAATAACCATTACCCATGAATGAGGCAAACGCATGTATCCATTTTCCCAATCTGTGACTCCTGCAGTGCGCACCCACCTGGACGCGCAGACGGCCTTCGTCAACGACATGTCGAAATCGCTGTTCCAGTCCTTCCAGCAGATGTGCAACCTGAACATCCAGCTGGTGCAGACCATGCTCGAGGAAACGGCGCTGGCGAGCCAGCAGATCCTCACCGCCGACCGCCAGACCGAAGTGCTGAGCGCGGCCGCATCGCGTGCCCAGCCCGCCACTGAAAAGCTGCGCGCCTACCAGCAGCACATTTCGCGCCTGGCGGCCGACGCCCAGGTCGAGCTCGCGCGCGTGACCGAAGAGCACGTGCAGAACACCACCCGCACCGCGCGCCAGCTGGCCGACGAAGTGGCGCGCACCGCTTCCGAAGAAACCCAGCGCGGCCTGCGCCAGGGCCAGGACACGCTGCAGCGCTTCGTCGATCCTTTCACCGCCGGCAACGGCAACGGCCACGACCGCGCCCGCAGCAATGGCGGGGCGGGCGCCAGCATGCAAAGCGCCAGCCCGGGTGCCAGCCAGGGCGGGAGCAACCCGCGTCAGGACGGTAACGGGGCCGCTTCACAGGCCGCTTCACAGGCCGCTTCACAGGCCGCTTCACAGGCCGCTTCACAGACCACTTCCCAGGCCGGGAAGGGCGCGCACGGCGCCTGACGCCTTGCCGGCCCTGGCGCCGGTCCCTGGCTATGCGGGCTGGGTCGATCGTTCCTGACTACGCGGCATCGCACCGGGAGACGCCGGCGGCAAGCCGAACAGCGGGCGCAGGAAATGTACCCTGCGCACCGCTTCATGCAGGCCGAAGCTGAGCGTCAGCGTCAGGACCACCAGGACCGGCGCCTCGATGCCCGGCGCCATGCGGGCCGGCTTGAGCAGCCAGGCAAGGACGATGATCAGGGTCTGGTGCACGAGGTAGACGGGCAGGACCGCTGCGGCCAGGTAGGCGCGGGCCGGCCCGTCGTGATGCAGGTGGCGCTGGGCGAAGCCGCAGGCGGCCACGATGGCGCTCCAGGCCAGCAGCGCATAGTCCGAGCCCATCAGTGCAAACCAGGACGGGGTGCCGGCCGCATCCGGAAAGAGCAGCAGCAGCCGATACCAGCACACGGTCGCGGCCCAGGCCGTCACGGCCAGCGCGAGTGCATGCCAGCGCATGGCGGCAAAGCGCGGCCAGCACTGCGGCGCGCGGCCGAGCAAGGCGCCCAGCAGGAACAGATACAGGTAGGTGGCGTGGGCAAACCAGTCGTCGACGAGCATGTGGGTCTCGCCGAAATGCCTGAGCATGGTCACGCGGGCCAGCGCCAGGAACACGGCAGGCAGGACGATGAGCCGCCAGCCGCCGAGGCGGCGCACCAGCACGCTTGCCGCGGCCTCCAGGCACCCGTCCGCGCATGCCGCAAGCGCCGCCAGCACCAGGCAATACACCCACAGGTAGGGGAGGAACCACAGGTGGTTCCAGGCCGGCAGGAACAGGCAGCCATCGTGATCGCAGAAGCCGCCGTAGCCGGTCAGGAACCGTCCCATGAAGCGGAGGTAGCCGCCATCGTAGCCGACGTCGTGCACCACCTCGATATACGACTGGGGCGGCACGATGACCAGCGCCCCGAACAGCAGCGGCAACAGCAGCCGCAGGGTGCGGCGGCGCAGGAAGGCGCGGGTGCCGAGGCGGCGCAGCATGGCCTGCGACACGGCGCCGGAAACGAGGAACAGCAGGCCGAGCCGCCACGGGGCCGAGAGCACCATGAACGGATCGAGGGCGCTGCCCGCGAACTCGCTTTTCAGGTGCCAGTCCCAGCTGACGTAATACATGCCGACGTGGTAGAGCACGAGGATGAAGAAGGCGATGATGCGGACCCAGTCGAGGAAGACCAGGCGTGCGCAGGGAGCTGCGGGTTCGGTGTGCATGGCGTCGGCGGAAGTGGCGAAGCACCCAGCGTATGCCGCCATGCCTGTCCGCAGGGATGGAATGTGGCAAGCCGGGCCTGGGCGGTGGCGAGCCGGCGCCGCGCTTGCTCCACGCTGCCGTCGATGATGCGCCGGCCCGCTATGCGCGCGCCGGCGCGGCCTGGCGCAGTGCTGCCAGCACGGCGGCCCGGTACTGGCGACTGCAAGGCACCAGCGTGCCATCGCGCAGCTGCAGCTGGCAGTCGCCGCGCGGGCGCGCGAGCACGCGCTCGATCCATGCCGCCTGCACCGCTGCGCGCCGGTGGCAGCGCACGAAACCAGTGCCTAGCTCGGCGAGCAGCGAGGCCATCGTCTGGCGCAGCAGGGGCCGCGCGCCGGCCGTATGCAGGATCACGTAATTGTCGGCCGTTTCTATCCAGCCGATGTCGCGCACGGCCACGACCCGGGTCGCGCCCCGCTCGGGCACCAGCAGTTGGGCCGGGACGGGCACAGGCGCGGGCAGGTCCGCCAGTCGCTTGCGTACCCTTGCCAGGGCGCGCGCGAGGCGATCGCCATCGAAGGGTTTGAGCAGGTAGTCGGCGGCATCCGTATCGAAAGCCTCGACCGCGTAGGCATCGTGGGCGGTGGTGAAGACCAGTAGCGGCGGGGGCTGCGGCAGGGCGGACGCCAGTGCGATGCCGGAGGTGCCCGGCATCTGGATGTCGAGGAACAGGACGTCGGGCCGCGCCTGCGCAATCTGCGCGAGCGCCGCGCCGGCATCGGCCGCTTCGGCGATGGCGTCGATGCGCTCCTGCTCGAGCAGGCGGCGCAGGCGTGCCCGCGCGGGCGCTTCGTCGTCGACGATCAGGACCCGCATGATGACCGGCATGAGGACCCGCATGGCACCCGCATCTCGGCGCGCACGCCGGCCGGGGCCAGTTGCGACAGGTGCAGTCCCGCGGCCTCGCCATACAGGTTGCGTAGCCGCGCGCGCAGGTTGGCCAGGCCCACGCCCGGCGTGGCGGCGCCGGCCAGCGTGCCGCGGTCGTCGTCGATGCGCACGACGAGGAGACCGTCCGCGCGCATGGCCGACACCGCAATGCCGACCGGGCCGGCGTGTCGTTCGACCGTATGCTTGAACACGTTTTCGACCAGCGGCTGCAGGCTGACAGCCGGCAGCGGAACCTGGCCGGTGTCCAGCCCGATGTCCCAGGTGAAGCAGACCCGTTCGCCGAAGCGCGCCGCCATCACCTGCGCATAGGCGCGGGCCAGCGCCACTTCGTCGTCGAGGGCCGCTTCGGCCTCCCGGCCCGCCTGCAAGGTCGCGCGCAGCAGCGCCGCCAGCTCGACCAGCGTGGCATCGGCTTTGGCGACATCGGTATGCATCAAGGAAGAAATGGTGTTCAGGGCATTGAACAGGAAATGCGGCTGCATCTGCTGCGCCAGTTGCTGCAGCTGCGCCTGGCCCAGCTGTGCGGTGGCCCGTTCCGAACGCAGGGTTTCGTCCAGCATCCTGCGATAGGACAGCAGGCCGAAGGTGATCACGGTGAACAGGGCGATGAACAGGCTCAGTCTGAGCTGCTCGTACAGGAACAGGCCCGGCCAGGCCCATGCACGTAGGGTGCGCCCAGCAGCGCATACACGCCATGCCTTATTGCGTAGACGAGCGGCACGAAGGCGATCCAGTACAAGGGCAGCCAGCAGGCCTGCAGCATGAACCAGCGCCATGGCTGGGCGACGAGGCCGTCATGGCGCGCCGTCATCCGGCGCTGGACCAGCCACAGCGCGCTGATGACCAGCGCCGACGAAGATTCCCAAAGCACAGGCTGCCACAGCGCCCGGCCGCCGTCCTGGCGCACATCCTGCACGGCGATCAGGACCATCAGCGCCCAGAACAGGCACCAGGCAAAACAGATGACCCGGAGATTCGGCTTCGACTTCGGCGGCATGCGGTCCTTTCGATCGGCCAGCGGATCATCATGCATTTGCGCGAGCTTGTCAAAGTGTCAGTTTTCGGTGGTCTTGCCGTCCCCCTCGTCCTGCCGCTCGCGGTCGAGCTTCGCCTTCATCGCCGCCACATCGGCCATGAATTCGTCCACGCTGCTGTCGGGGGTGGCGCGCATCCCGGGCGGCAGCAGTACCGACATGTAGAGTTCGTCGGCCAGGCGGCCGTTGCGCTGGTCGTTGCTGATCAACACCAGGCCCGAGCCGAGCAGGGCCAGCGCGGCGCAGGCAAGGGCGTGGCGCCGGCGCGGTTCGGGTTTCACCGTCGTCAGGTGGAAATACACCATGCCCGCCACCAGCGCGATCGCGACGTGCGAGCCGTAGCGCGTGAACACTTCGATCGAATACGCGTAGCCGATGGCGTTCGACGCCAGGCCGAACAGCATCAGCGCGGTGATGCCGCAGCCGAAGATGAACAGGTGGCGGCCGAGCCGCGCATGGCGCCCGAACAGGCGGTTGCCGAAAGCCCACAGGCAGCTCCAGACGAGGCCGGCGCCCAGGCCGTAGGCCAGCGCCAGCAGGTAGCGCAGGGGACGCCAGGCCTGGGTGTCGGCCAGCCACATCGTGAACAGCGCGACGATCGCCACCAGCAGGGCGCCCACCAGGCCCGGCAGCGCGCCTTCCCAGCCGTGCATGGTGCGGTCGAGCAGTTCGGCCGGGACCGGAAAGCTGGCGGTGCGGATGCGCAGCGTGGTGTGGCCGAGCCGCACCACGGTATTGCCGGTCAGGGGCAGGCGCGCGCTGCGTTTGCCGGCGTGCACCACGCCGTTGCGCGTCCCGAGGTCGCGCAGTTGCAGGGACCCGTCCTCGCCGGCCTCGACCAGCGCGTGGCGCGGGGCGGTGTAAGGGTCGTCGAGGATGTAATCGTTGTCGTAACCGCGCCCGATGCGGATCGGCAACTGGTCGATCCGGTGCCGGTGCAGCACGTCGCCATTGCGCGCGAGGGTTTCGATGAACCAGGGGCCTGTCATACGCAGCCCCTCATAACTTCCCGCTACGCCCGAGCGCGTTCAGGAACGCGCGCGTGACGCGCATGCCGTTGTCGTAGGAAACCCCCGCAACGTCGAGCCGGCTTTGCAGGCTGGCCTGCGGGTTGTCGGTGCTGGCCGTGAGCAGGGTGAAGTTGTACAGCCCGGGGAATTTGCGATAGGCGCGCACGCAGGTGACGGCGCGCAGCGGCAGCCTGTTCGAATGCACGAAGCGCTCGCTGCACAGCGGCCCGGTCAGGCGCGGGTCGCGCGCCCGGCCGAGGCGGTCGAGGCCGAACTGGCTGCTGGCCAGGGCGGCGAAGCGCAGCGGGTGCAGGCTGGTCGAGCGCAGGTAGTGGTGGCTCATCGATACCTGTCCGGTCTGCTGGGTGTCCGACACGTAGACGGCTGATTCCATGGCGCAGCTCAGGGTGTCCGAACTGAAGGAAGCTTCCGCCATCGCATTCGAGCGGCCCCAGCAACGCACCTGGCCCGACTCGCGCACCGGCACCAGGTAGGGCCCCATGTTCTTGATCGAGAACGGCGTGTCGAGCAAACGTCCAACCATGGCGCGCTGGTGCGCCAGCAATTGCTCGGCAATGAGGGGATTGAAATCCTTCGGCGGCGTGCGCTGGTTGGCGACCCGGCGCAGCAGTTCCTGGGCAAACTTGACCGGCACCAGGAAGCTGACCGCCTCGCCGTCGCGCCGTTTCGAGACATTGATTCCGGCGACGGTGCCGCTCGAGGTCACGCTCGGGCCGCCGCTCATCCCCGAATTGATCGGGCCGCTGAAGATCAGCTGGTCGTAGAAGCTGCGGTTCACCACGCCGTTGTACGCCCCTTCCGAAATGGCGAAACCGAGGTCGAGCGGATTGCCGAGGGAATACAGGTCCTGGCCTTGCGTCAGTTTCACCGGCTTTTCCGGCACGATGAAGAAGCCGCTGCCGTTGCGGTTCACGCGTAGCACCGCCAGGTCGTGCAGCACGTCCACCGCCAGCAGCTCGACCGGCCCGCGTGCGCCGTCGGTGTCGACATATTCGCCGGCATACACGTCGGGGTCGAGCGCCATCTGCGAGACCACGTGGTAATTCGTCAGCACCAGGTTGCTGCTGCCGACGAGGAAACCCGAGCCTACGGTCGACTGGGTACGCCCGTTTCTCAGCAACATGCGGATCTGCAGCAGGTCGGCCTGGGCCGAGGAATACAGTTGCTGCGCGGCCGAGGAGGGCGGGGGCAGGGGCGTCGTGGTGTCGAGTTCGCCCGGACCGGGCGCGGGTGGGGTGGTGCCGGGCGGGGCGTCGGGCTGCACAATGCGCGGCACGACAGGCTGCACCGCCAGCGGCGGCACCGGCGCTGCCGATGCGGCGGGGGGAGCCGCTGCGGATTGACCGCGTGCGGCCGTGCGCTGGCCGGCTGCGGCGGCAAGCGCGGCGCCGAGGCAGGAGCTCAGGACAAAGCCGAAGAACAGGCTGGAGGCAAGTTTCATGGCGGTGGCAAGGGCGCGGGCGGCAGCGCCCGGGCGAAGCCACCCCGCACGATCAGCAGTGGGTAACTGCTATCTTGCCACTCTACTTGTTTGTCTGCAGAACCTTACAGCTCGCCATCCTGCACCACAGCCGCGGCCGGCGTGCTCATCATGTGCCCCAGCTTGGCCTGCTTGGTGTCGAGGTAGCCGGTATTGAAGGCGTTGCGGTTGACCAGCAGCGGCACCCGTTCCACGACTTCGATGCCCAGGCGCGACAGGGCGTCGATCTTGCGCGGGTTATTGGTCATCAGTTTGACCTGTTTGATGCCGAACTGTTCCAGCATCGGCAGGCAGAGTTCGTAATTGCGGGCGTCGGCATGGAAACCAAGCTGCAGGTTGGCCTCGACCGTGTCGGCGCCGGCTTCCTGCAGGCGGTAGGCGCGGATCTTGTTCACCAGGCCGATCCCGCGCCCTTCCTGGCGCAGGTAGAGCAGCACGCCGCGGCCCTCGGCGGCGATGCGTTTCAACGCGCCCTCGAGCTGGGCGCCGCAGTCGCAGCGCTGCGAGAACAGCACGTCGCCGGTCAGGCATTCCGAGTGCACGCGCGCCAGCACCGGCTCGCCGCTGTCGATGTCGCCCAGGGCCATGACCAGGTGTTCCTTGCCCGTCGAGTGCTCGACGAAGGCGTGCAGCGTGAACTGGGCCCAGGGCGTGGGCAGTGCGCAGGACGTGACATAGTCGAGCAGGGGAGCGGCGGGCGTGGCGTTAGTGGACATGCTGTGTTCTGTTGCGGTGGATGTAACCGGTAAGTATAAGAGAAATCGGTCGCGGCCGTGCGGCCGATGGCGGTGCTAGGCGGGTGCCAGGCGGGTGCCAGGCGGGGCACTGCACCGCAGGCCTTCCCGCATGTTACCTTTTTGTCATAATATTTCCGGGCGCGGGGCGCCGCACGCGATGCGCTAGCGGGCGCGCCGCAGCGGATCGAGCAGGCCGCGCAGGTCGTTATGGTCGAGTTCGTACATCAGGGCGAGCAGCTCTCCCAGTTCGCCGCGTGGAAAGCCTTCGCGCGCGAACCAGCCGAGATAATGGCCGGGCAGGTCGGCGATTTTCCGGCCCTCGTATTTCCCGTAGGGCATGTCGCGTGTGAGCAGCAGGAGCAGGTGTTCGGGTTTCATCGTGGCGCCACTTTAGCAAAACTGGCGAAAGAGGTAGGATGCTTATTCTTGGGAGACCGCCATGGACCATGAATTCGACCTCGACCGCTTCGTCAGCGCCCAGGATCCCGTGTATTCCGATGTCCTGGCCGAACTGCGCACGGGCAAAAAACGTACGCACTGGATGTGGTTCGTGTTTCCGCAGATTGCAGGCCTCGGCCAGAGCGAGATGGCGCGCACCTATGCCATTGCCTCCAGCGACGAAGCCGCCGCCTACCTCGCCCATCCGGTGCTGGGTCCGCGCCTGCGCGAATGCGCGCGACTCGTCGCCACCCACGCCGACATGGACATCGGCGACATCTTCGACGGCCCCGACGACCGCAAGTTCCATTCGTCGATGACCCTGTTTAACGACATCGCGCCCGACGAAGCCGTGTTCCAGACCTGCCTCGACCAGTTTTTCGACGGCCGGCCCGATGCAGCAACGCTGGCGCGCCTCTGAGGGTCACGTGCCGAAGTCGATTTTCAAGGGCAAACTCGGCGCCTGCCAGCGATAGCGCCGATCGAGCACGTCGCGGCCGGGACGCGCGCCGCGCCACTCGATGCCGAGCAGGCGCGCCAGGCTGTGGCCGAACCAGTCGCCGCGCACCGGCGCCTGCAGCGCCTGGCCCGGCGCCGGGCTGGCATACGAACTCCACAGCATCAGCGGAATCCGATAACCGTCCGGCGTGGTGGCGCTGTGGCCGGCGCGGTCGGTCGTGTGGCCGACTTCCTGGCCGTGGTCGGACAGGAAGACCCAGGCCTGCTTGCCGGCCGCCTGGCGCGACAGGTCGAGGGTCGCGGCCACCGTGCTGTCGTGGTAACGCACCGCCGAATCGTAGTCGTTGCGCAGCTCGCGCAGCCAGGCCGGGCGGCCTTCGCTACGCAGGCGAGCATCGACCCGATCGAGCGCGTGCGCGTATGGCGCCACGCCGTCCGGATGGCGCATCCGGTAATGCGGGTGCAGGCCGAGCATGTGCACGACGATCAGCTTGCGCGGCGCAAGGTCGGACAAGGCCGAGCGCACTGCGGGCAGCACCTGGCCGTCCAGGGCGCGCGAAGCCCGTCCCGGCTTGTTGTTGAGGAGGTGCACCTTGTCGGCCAGGCGCGCGTGCTCCTGCTCGATGGCCAGGTCGTTGTGGTTGCTGATCCAGAAGGTGCGGTAGCCGGCGGCGCGTGCCAGCGCCAGCAGGTGCACGCGCGAATCCGCCTCCGGGGACCCGAAATAGAACAGGTTGCGCAGCGCCGGCACGGTCGAGGCATTCACCGACCAGGCGTGGCGGAAGACCTGCAACTGCTCCCCCAGCAGGCGCTGGCGCTCGGACAGGGCGGGCGAGGTCGCGCGCGGATAGCCGTAGCTGGAAAGGTTACTGCGGTTCATGCTCTCGCTGAGCACCAGCACCAGCGTGTCGGGACCGCTTTTCGAGAGGGTAGGGGCCAGTGCCGCGGCGCCCGCCAGCAGTTCGCTGCGCTGGCGCCCGAGGCTGGCCCATTGCCGGCGCAGCTCGCCCACGTCCTGCGCCCACTGCGGCCAGAACAGCAGGGGATGGTGGCGCCGCCACGGTTTGCTGACGAAGGCGCCGACGATCAGCGCCAGCATCAGCGCGGCAAGCGCGATGGCCCAGCCGCGCGGCTCCGGCGATGTGGGGGGCGAACGCCACCAGCGGTACAGGCCCCAGCCGAGCGCCGCGCCGCACGCCAGGGCGAAGCCGCTCCAGGCGAGCAGGTCGCGCCAGTACATGCTGACGAATTCGAGCGACTCGCCGCCGGTCGTATTGGCGACGGCGCTGAGCACCATCGCACTGTTCGGCAGCGCATCGTAGGCCGCCATGAGGAAGCCGCGCACCGCGCCGTCGATCACGAAACCGAGACCGGCGGCAAAGCAGATCGCCGCCTGCGCCAGGCGCCGCCCGCGTGCCGCGCAGGGCCACCACAGCCAGAACCAGACCGGCAGCACCAGCACCAGCACCTGCCAGAAGCGGATGCCGTCGTGGCCGGCCAGCACGGCCGTGGTCAGGGCGACAATCGGCAACAGCAGCGGCAGCGCGCCGCGCAGGGAGGCCGGCACGCGCAGGCGCGGCGCCGCATCCGCGACGCGGTCGTCAATACAGGAGCTCATGTGCGCAAGCGGCTGGTGATCGGTGCAACGGGGTCAGGCGCACCTGCCGGCGGGAACGGGCCGGCAAGGGGGAAGTTGGGGCAGGCGAACGGCGAGGTGCTTCGGTGGGTTCATGCAGGCTCTGTCTCGATGGTTGCAACAATGGATCGCAATACTGGAACAAACTGTCCTTCGCGCGGCCAAGTGTATACCGTTGAATCGTCCATGCATATTCCATAAAGGAGAATATTTTAGGTGCTGGACGCTATTTCAAGGGGCACACGGGGGCGCCCTGTTGCCAGTGCTACAGCATGCGCGGGACAAACCAATGTTGTGCGTATAATCCGCGGGGTGTCTGTCCTCTTCTATTAATGAAAATAACAACTCATGGCTTCATCCGATAACATCAGCATGGCGGTGTTCTGCGATTTCGAGAACGTGGCACTCGGCGTGCGCGACGCGAACTACGATAAATTCGACATCAAGCCCGTGCTCGAGCGGCTCCTGCTCAAGGGCAGCATCACCGTCAAAAAGGCGTATTGCGACTGGGAACGCTACAAGGGCTTCAAGTCGACGATGCACGAAGCGAATTTCGAGCTGATCGAAATCCCGCACGTGCGCCAGTCGGGCAAGAACTCGGCCGACATCCGCCTCGTCGTCGACGCCCTCGACCTGTGCTACACCAAGTCGCACGTCAACACCTTCGTCATTATCAGCGGCGACTCCGACTTCTCGCCGCTGGTCTCGAAGCTGCGCGAGAACAACAAGCAGGTGATCGGCGTCGGCGTCAAGCAGTCGACCTCCGACCTGCTGGTGGCGAATTGCGACGAATTCATTTTCTACGACGACCTCGTGCGCGAGGTGCGCCGCGCCGCCGCGAAACGCGACGAGCGCAAGGCCGCACCGCAGAACAACAAGCGCCCGAGCGACGACCGCCGCAAGGAAGAACTCGAAGCGCGCAAGACGCAGGCGCTGGACATGGTCGCCGAAACGTTCGACGCGCTGGTCTCCGAACGCGGCGACACCGGCAAGATCTGGGCCTCGCTGCTGAAGGACACCCTGAAGCGCCGCCGTCCGGAATTCTCCGAGGTCTATTACGGCTTCCGCACCTTCGGCAATTTGCTCGAAGAAGCGCAGGCACGCGGCATGTTCGAATTCGGCCGCGACGAAAAGTCCGGCACCTATGTGTATCGTAGCAGCGGCGGCGGCGGCAGCAGCGGCGCGAACGCCGCACCGCAGGCGGAAGGGCCGACGATGGCCGAGACCATTTTCGCCGGCACCGATGCCGCGGCCGAGGGCGAGGAAGCACCTGCCCAGGTCGAAGCGAAGGAAGAGGGCAAGGGCAAGGGCCGTACGCGCGGCGGGCGTGGCCGCAAGAACACGCGCGGCGAGGCGCCGTTCGTGGCGGTGACGCCGGACGAGGCGGTCGAAGCCGAAGCGGCCGAGGAGCCGGCAGTAGACGCCGCGGCCGAGACCTGGCCGGCGCCGGCAGCGCTGGAAGAAGTGATGGCCGTCGTCGAGCCGGCAGTGCTGGAAGCCGTGCCGGACGAAGCGGAGGCGCCGGCGAAGAAGGAACGCCGCCGCGCGCCGCGCAAAGCGGCAGCGAAGAAGGTCGCCGCAGGCACGATGCCAGCGGACGCTGCTGCGGACCTCGTGCCCGCGCCGCAGGCCGACGTGGAGCCGGCGCAGGTGCCCGTGGCCGAGGTGGCAGCACCGGTCGCCGCGCTCGCCCCGGATGAAGACGCTGACGATTACGTGTTGCCTGATGACGTCAACGGCAACGTGGCTCCTGGCGACAACGCTGCCGCGCGCTCGAAACCGGCGCGCAGCGCATCGCCCCGTCCGGCACGCAAGCCCGCCGCGCGCAGCCGCCGTCCGGCCAAGCCGAAGGCCACGCCGGGCAACAGCTAAGCATTCGCACCAGGCCGGCCGCCAGGGCCGGTGCATGACGCAGCGCACCGGTCCCTGGCGGACCGGTGCCATCGCCGGCCGCCCGGCGATTGATCACTCAACCGTGGTGAAAGGAGCTGTCATGCGTGTGCTTGCCGGATTGCTGGTTTCCCTCGTCTCCTTGATGCCGCCGGCACAGGCCGCGCCGCCCGCCCCCAAGGCGAACCACCCCATCCTCGGCATCTGGCGCCTGGCGCTGCCCGAACTCCACTGCACCGAAACCTACCGCTTCCGCGGCGACGGCACGACCCTGGTGACGAGCAAGGAAGAAATCTCCGAAAGCGAATTCCGCATCCCCGACGCACCCAGCGCCAAGGGCTTCTACAAGCTGGAAGACCGCATCGTCAAGGATAACGGCAAGCAGGATTGCTCGGGCGAGGTCATGAAGGTCGGCACCCAGGTGACCAATTTCGTGCGCTTCCACCCGTCGGGGGCCTTGTTTTTGATGTGCAGCGACGAGACGATGCAGGCGTGTATCGGACCGTTCGAACGTGTGGAAGGGGAAGAGGCGTAGGGGCACGCAAACACCTGCGCCGTATGCATAACGTAGGGGGGGCACTCGTGCCCACCCTACGTTATGCGCCCGTCAGTAGCCTCGGAGTGTCTGGTGTATATTGCCGGGCGAAACCTCAACACCCCAACGGAAACACATGTCCCCGGTTCTACTCTTCTGCATCCTCATCGGCTATTTCGCGCTCCTGCTCGGTGTCGCCTGGGCCACCTCCCGCAACGCCAATAACGACAGCTTCTTCATCGGTAACAAGAGCAGCAACTGGATGCTGGTGGCCTTCGGCATGGTCGGCACCACCTTGTCCGGCGCTACTTTTATCAGCGTGCCCGGCGCCGTCGGCAAGGACGCCTTCGGCTATGGCCAGATCCTGATCGGCTATGTCTTCGGCTACATCGCCGTCGCCTTCTTCCTGCTGCCCCTGTACTACCGCCTGAAACTCACCTCCATTTATCATTATCTGGATGTGCGCCTCGGGCGCCGCGCCTACCAGAGCGGGGCGGGCTTCTTCATCGTCTCGCGCCTGCTCGGTTCGACCGCGCGCCTGTATTTAGTGGTGAACATCCTCCAGGCCATCATCCTCGACAGCCTCGGCATCCCGTTCTGGCTCACGACCCTCGTCATCCTGGCCATGATCCTGATGTACACCTACCAGGGCGGCGTCAAGACCATCGTCTGGACCGACACCCTGCAGACGACCTGCATGCTGTTCGGCCTGTTCGCCTGCGTCTGGTTCCTGCTGGATCAACTCGGCATGTCGATTCCGCAAAGCCTGGACGCGATGCGCGCGCAAGGCCTGGCGCGCATCTTCACGATGGACGTCGACAGCCCGAATTTCTTCTGGAAGCAGTTCGTCGCCGGCATCTTCATCGTGCTGACAATGACCGGCATGGACCAGGAAATGATGCAGAAGACGATTTCCGTAAAAACCCTGGCCGACTCGCAGAAGAACCTGTTGAGCCTGACCCTGGTGCTGGTCATCGTGCTGTCCTCCTTCCTGTTCCTTGGCGGTCTTCTCTACCTGTACGCGCCCTTGGCGGGCGTGACGGCGAGCGGCGACAAGATCTTCCCGGCGGTCGTGATGGGCCATTTGCCGGGCGCGGTGCAGATTATCTTCCTGATCGCGCTGGTCTCGGCGCTGTTCCCGAGCGCCGACGGCGCCATCACGGCGCTGACCTCGACCTTCTGCATCGACCTCCTCGGCATCAAGCGCCGCGCAGACCTTGATGTAGCGGGCCAGGAAAGCCTGCGCCGCCGCGTCCACCTGGGCTTTGCGCTGCTGTTCCTGGTGCTGGTGCTGGGCTTCAAGGCGGTCGACGAGCCGAGCATGATCGGCGTGATCCTCAAACTCGCGGCCTATACCTATGGCCCGCTGCTCGGCCTGTTCGCCTTCGGCATGCTGACCAGGCGCACGCTGACCGACAGGCTGGTGCCCTTCGTGACCGTCGGCGCGCCGGTTCTTTGCGCGATTCTTGAGTTCTATCAGCAATATTTGCTCGGCAGCTACCGGCTGGGACTTGAACTGTTGATGGTCAATGGCATACTCGTATTCGCCGGCCTGTTTGCGATTTCGCATAAAGAGTCCGCGAACAAAATCACCGTGCCGTCTGACCAACTCGCCTGACCTTCCCCTTTTTAGCGGAGTTCCGATGTCCCTCAAGCCCCTGACTTCCCTGCGCCGCGGTTTTGGCATGTTCTGGCGCGGTCTCGACGCCACCCGCCGCTTCGTGCTGAACCTGCTGTTCCTGCTCATCGTGATCGCCCTGCTCGTGGCGATCTTCGGCGGCGGCGCCAAGCCGCTGGCCTCGAAA
Source organism: Telluria sp. AIW5 (assembly GCF_056680575.1). Classification (NCBI taxonomy): domain Bacteria; kingdom Pseudomonadati; phylum Pseudomonadota; class Betaproteobacteria; order Burkholderiales; family Oxalobacteraceae; genus Telluria; species Telluria sp. AIW5. Next base: position 2,739,222 of record NZ_CM155289.1, read on the forward strand.
ACGGCGCTGGTGCTGGACCTGCGCGGCGACCTGGTCGAAGAACACAGCGGCGGCCTGCGCGACGCGCTGCTGGCCAATGTCGGCGGCGAGGTGCGCCGCACGGTCGAATTGCGCGACCTGCTGGTCGTGCTCGACGCCGCCGCCAAGGACAAGCACATCGGCAGCGTGCTGCTGATGCTCGACGAACTCGACGGTGGCGGCCTGGCCATGCTGCACGAGGCGGGCGCGGCGATCGACCGCGTCAAGGCGGCCGGCAAACCGGTCGTCGCCTGGGGCGGCAGCTTCGACCAGAAGCGCTATTTGCTGGCATCCCACGCCAGCGAAGTGTATGTGCACCCGATGGGCATGGTCATGATCGAAGGCTTCGGCCGGCGCCGCAATTACTACCGCGACGCGCTCGACAAACTCGGCGTGACGGTCAACCTGATGAAGGTCGGCACCTATAAAAGCTTCGCCGAACCGTATATCGCCAACGGCCCGTCGCAGGCCGCGCTCGAGGCCGACACTTTCCTGTACGGCGCGCTGTGGAAGGATTACACGGCCGCCGTCGAGAAGAACCGCAAGCTGGCGCCGGGCGCGGTCGCACGCGGCATCGAGCAGCTGCCGCAGCTGATGGACGCCGCCGGCGGCAATGCGGCGCAAGTGGCCCTCGGCCAGAAGCTGGTGGATGGCATCAAGACCCGCGACGAAGTGCGCGCGATGATGGTCAAACGCGGCGCGTACGACGAGTCGGTCAAGAGCTTCCGCCAGGTCTCGTTTGGCGACTACCTGGCGCGCAATCCGCAAAAGGCCTTTGGCGACGCGGTCGGCGTGATCGTCGCCGCCGGCGAGATCACCGAAGGGCAGGGCGGACCCGGCGTGGTCGGCGGCCTCTCGACGGCCAACATGATCCGCCGCGCACGCGAAGACGATGCGATCAAGGCGCTGGTGCTGCGCGTCGACTCGCCCGGCGGCAGCGCCTACGGGTCGGAACTGATCCGGCGCGAACTGGAACTGACGCGCGCCGCCGGCAAGCCGGTCGTGGTCTCGATGGGCAACGTGGCGGCCTCCGGCGGCTACTGGATTTCGATGGCGGCCGACGAAGTCATCGCCGACCCGTCGACGGTCACCGGCTCGATCGGCGTGTTCGCGATCCTGCCGACGGCCGACAAGGTTGCCGACAAGCTGGGCGTACGCACGGCCGGCGTCACGACGACATGGCTGGCCGACGCCTACAACCCGCTGCGCCCGCTCGACCCGCGCTTCGCCCAGCTGGTCCAGTCCAGCATCAACAATGTGTATCGCGAGTTCACGACGAAAGCCGCCGCTGCGCGCAAGACGACCGCGGCGAAGATCGACGAAGTCGGGCAGGGCCGGGTCTGGACCGGCACGCAAGCGAAGGAACGGGGGCTCGTCGACCGCCTGGGCAGCTATGGCGACGCGCTGCGCTCGGCCGCGAAGCGTGCGGGGATGAAGGACGACTTCCGCGTGGCCTATGTCGAGCGTCCAAGCTCGGGCTTCGAGCGCTTCATGTCGCTGCTCGGCGTCTCCAGCGTGCAGGCCATCAAGATCCAGGTGAAGCTCGGCGTGTTGCCGGATGCATTGCCGGCCGGCGCCGTGGCCGGGGTGGCGAAAGACCTGGGCTGGCTGTCGGAACTTGCCGATGGCAAGAAGCCGTTCGCGGCCGTGACCCACTGCCTGTGCGAGCTGCCATAGCCAACCAAGCTTAAGCCATGTAGCGGATTTGTATCCGCTGTTACGAATTGCAGCGGGCGCCGGATGATTCCGGCGCCCGCTTTTTCATGCATCCGCGTGCTACTCCCTCCTATGGTGTAAAGCGGTGTAAAGAGACCCGCCGCCTGGTCCGTGCGCGCCCGTTTTTGACGCGTTCTCACTCCTGCGCTATGTACGTTACGAAACATATCGCCGCGGCAGGCCGTGCTACATTCCAAGCTACTTTACTTGTGCATTTGTCAGCAAGTCGAACAACAAGGATGAGCATGGATTCCACCGTTTCCCCGAACAAGACCCCGAACGATGACCTGCACCGCAAGAATCGCAGCAATAAGCGCAGCAAAATCGTCGGCGGCATCATCGCCGTGCTGGTCATGGTGGCGTTGGCGGCGCTGGCCTGGCACCTGACCCATCGCGCACCGCAGGGTGGGGGCGCTCCTGGAGCAGCCGGCGCGGGTGCGCGCGGCGGGGCGGGCGGCGGCGGCGGTCCAGGCGGAGGAGGGGGCGGCGGTGGACGCCGCGGCGCACCGGCCACCACGGTCGGCGTGGCGACGGCCGAACAGGTCGACATCCCGGTCACCCTGGAAGCCCTGGGCACGGTGACGCCGGCCGCGATCGCCACCGTGCGGCCGCAGGTGTCCGGCGTCCTCCAGAAGATCAACTTCACCGAAGGCCAGCTGGTCCGCGCCGGCCAGGTGCTGGCGACGATCGATCCGCGCTCGTCCGAAATCGCCCTGCTGCAGGCCACCGGCCAGCGCCAGCGCGACGAAGCCCAGCTGGAAAGCGCGCGCCTGACCCTGTCGCGCTACCGCACACTGCTCGAACAGGACTCCATCGCGCGCCAGGAAGTCGACACCCAGGCGGCCCTGGTCAAGCAGCTGGAAGCCACGGTCAAGACCGACACCGCGGCCGAGAACCTCGGGCGCCTGAATTTGAGCTACACGCAGGTGAAGGCGCCGATCGCGGGCCGCGTCGGCCTGCGCACGGTCGACATCGGCAACCTGGTCGGCAGCGGCGACGCCAACGGCATTGCCGTGATCACCCAGTTCTCGCCGATCGACGTCGAATTCGCCGTGCCGCAGGACCAGGTGCCGGAGCTGCAGGGCCGCATCGCCGGCAACGCGAAGCTGCCCGCGGTTGCACTGGACCGCACGCGCAGCGCCACGCTCGCCACCGGCCGTTTCGCCGCGCTCGACAACCAGGTCGACACCCAGACCGGCACCGTGCGCGCCAAGGCGCGTTTCGAGAACACCGACAACAAGCTGTTCCCGAGCCAGTTCGTCAACCTGCGCCTGCAGGTGCGCACGATCGAGGGCGCCGTCGTGGTGCCGGTGAATGCGCTGCGCCACGGGGCGGACGGCGATTTCGTGTACGTGCTCGATCCGCAGGCGAAGACGGTGGCGCTGCGCAAGGTCACGCGCGGCCAGGCGACCGGGGACAAGGTGCAGGTTGCGACCGGGTTGAAGGCGGGCGAGCAGGTGATTACGGAAGGTGCGGACCGTTTGAAGGATGGCGCGAAGGTGACCTTGCCGGGGGATCGGCCGCAGGGCGCCGGAAGTGCTGGGCGCCAAGGCGCGCAGGGTGAACGTCCGCGCCGCCAGCAGCGCGAGGGAGCAGCGCAATGATCGCGATCGTAGGGTGGGCGCCCCGTGCCCACGCGAACGTCCGCGTCGTGTTACCGATCGAGCGCGGCGAGTACGCAAGCATCCGCGTGGGCACGGGGCGCCCACCCTACGGGGGGCGCCCATGAGCCCGTCCGGCCCCTTCATCCGCCGCCCGGTCGCGACAGCCCTGCTGATGCTGGCGATCGTCCTGGCTGGCATGGTCGGCTACAAATTCCTGCCGCTGTCCGCGCTGCCGCAGGTCGACTTCCCGACCATCCAGGTGCAGACCCTGTACCCCGGCGCCAGCCCGGAAGTCATGGCGCGCACGGTGACGGCGCCGCTCGAACGCCAGTTCGGCCAGATGTCCGGCTTGAGCCGCATGAGTTCCACCAGCGCCGCCGGCGTCTCGATCGTCACGCTGCAGTTCGGCCTCGGCCAGACGCTCGACGTGGCCGAGCAGGAAGTGCAGGCCGCGATCAATGCCGGCGGCTCGCTGCTGCCGGCGGATTTGCCCGCGCCGCCGGTCTACGCCAAGGTCAACCCGGCCGATGCGCCGGTGCTGACCCTGGCCATCACCTCCGACACCGTGCCGCTCACCGAAATCCAGAACCTGGTCAACACCCGCCTGGCCCTGAAGATCAGCCAGGTCTCGGGCGTGGGCCTGGTCTCGCTCTCGGGCGGGCAACGTCCCGCCGTGCGCATCCAGGCCGATACCGAGGCGCTCGCGTCCTACGGCATGGGCCTCGATTCGCTGCGCACCGCGATCACGGCCGCCAACGCCAACAGCGCCAAGGGCAGCTTCGACGGCCCGACCCGCGCCTACGCGATCAACGCCAACGACCAGCTGGTGACGGTCGACGACTATAAAAACCTGATCGTCGCCTACAGGGGGGGCAACGGCAGTGGCGCCCCGGTGCGCCTGGAAAACGTGGCGAAGGTGGTCGACAGCGCCGAGAACGTGCGCCTCGGCGCCTGGGCCAACATGAAGCCGGCGATCATCCTGAACGTGCAGCGCCAGCCCGGCGCGAACGTCATCGCCACGGTGGACGCCATCAAGCAGCGCCTGCCGGAACTGCAGGCCAGCCTGCCGGCGTCCCTGCGCCTGGACGTGCTCTCCGACCGCACCACCGGCATCCGCGCCTCGGTCGAACACGTGCAGATCGAATTGCTGCTGGCCGTGGCGCTGGTGGTGCTGGTGATCTTCGCCTTCCTGCACAGCGTGCGCGCGACCGTCATTGCGAGCCTCGCCGTGCCGATCTCGCTGATCGGCACCTTCGGCGTCATGTACCTGCTCGGCTACAGCCTGAACAACCTGTCGCTGATGGCCCTCACCATCGCAACCGGCTTCGTCGTCGACGACGCCATCGTCATGATCGAGAACATCGCGCGTTATATCGAGGAGGGCGAAAAGCCGATGGCCGCCGCGATAAAAGGCGCGGCGCAGATCGGGTTCACCATTATTTCGCTGACTGTTTCGCTGATCGCGGTGCTGATCCCCTTGCTGTTCATGGGCGATGTCGTCGGGCGCCTGTTCCGCGAATTCGCCGTGACCCTCGCCATCACGATCCTGATTTCGGCCGTGGTCTCGCTGACCCTGGTGCCGATGATGTCGGCGCGCTGGCTGCGCAGCCATGAGGAAGAAAAGCCGGGCCGCCTGGCCGTGAAGACCCAGGCTTTCTTCGACCGTGTGATCCACAAATACGACCGCGGCCTGGACTGGGTGCTGGCGCGCCAGGGCTTGACCTTGATCGTCGCCCTGGCCACGCTGGCGCTGACGGCGCTGCTCTGGGTGGTGATCCCGAAAGGCCTGTTCCCGACCCAGGACACGGGCCAGCTGCAGGCGCGCGTCGAAGCGCGCCAGGCAATTTCGTACGCGCGCATGGCCGAGATGCAGCAGGCCGCGGCGAAGGCGATCCTGGCCGATCCGGCGGTGGAGTCGCTGGCCTCGAACGTTGGCGTCGACGCCGCCAACAACACGATGCTCCACGCCGGCACCATGCTGATCAACCTGAAACGCGACCGCAGCGGCGACCCGGACGAGATCATGACGCGCCTGAAACGCCGCGTCGCCGGCGTGGCGGGCCTGACGCTGTATTTGCAGCCGACCCAGGACCTGACCATCGACGCCGAAAGCGGCCCGACCCAGTACCGCGTGTCGCTCGAAGGCGCCGACAACGCCACCGTGACCGAATGGGCGCGCAAACTGGTCGCGCGCATGGCCGGGCAGAAGCAGCTGCGCAACGTCACCACCGACGCCGGCGCAGTCGGCGCCGCCGCCGTGGTGCACATCGACCGCGACACGGCCTCGCGCCTCGGCATCACGGCCTCGAACATCGACGACGCGCTCTACAGCGCTTTCGGCCAGCGCATCGTCTCCACCATTTTTACGGAAACGAACCAATACCGCGTGATCCTGGAAGCCCAGCAGGACGATGCGATGTCCCTGGCTGCGCTGGGCCGCCTGCAACTGCGCACCAGTTCCGGCGAACCGACGCCGCTGTCGGCGGTGGCGACGATCCGCGAGGAACAGGCGCCGCTGCAGGTGACCCACGTGGCGCAATACCCGGCCACGACGATCGGCTTCGATACCAGTTCGGGCACCTCGCTCGGCCAGGCGGTCGATGCGATCCGCGCGGCGGCTGCCGACATCAAGCTGCCGGCCTCCGTCTCGCTCACCTTCCTCGGCGCCTCGGGTGCATATGAGAACTCGCTGTCGAACCAGCTGTGGCTGATCCTGGCCGCCGTGGTCTGCGTGTACATCGTGCTGGGCGTGCTGTACGAGAGCTACATCCACCCGCTGACCATCCTCTCGACCCTGCCTTCGGCCGGCGTCGGCGCGCTGCTGACGCTCTGGGTCACGGGGCAGGGGCTGGGCGTGATCGGTATCATCGGCATCATCCTCCTGATCGGCATCGTGAAAAAGAACGCGATCATGATGATCGACTTTGCGATCGAGGCCGAGCGCGATGAAGGAAAGTCGCCGGTGGAGGCGATCCGCCAGGCGGCGCTGCTGCGCTTCCGTCCGATCCTGATGACCACTCTTGCCGCGCTTTTTGCAGCAGTTCCGCTGATGTTCGGCTGGGGCGAGGGCGCCGAGTTGCGCCGGCCGCTCGGTCTCGCCATCTTCGGCGGCCTGATCCTCAGCCAGCTGCTCACGCTGTTCACCACGCCGGTGATCTATCTCGCATTCGACCGCCTGTCGACCCGCTGGACGGGCAAAGCCCCGGCCAAGCCGCGTGAGATCAAAGCATGAACCTGTCGAAGCCCTTCGTCCAGCGCCCGATCGCGACCGTCCTCCTGACGCTCGGGCTGGCGCTGGCCGGCATTGCCGCCTTCTTCGTGCTGCCGGTTTCGCCGCTGCCGCAGGTCGACTACCCGACGATTTCGGTGTCGGCATCGCTCCCGGGCGCCAGCCCCGAGACCATGGCCAGCAGCGTCGCGACGCCCCTGGAGAGAAGATTGGGCGTGATCGCCGGCGTCAACGAGATGACCTCGAATTCGGGCAGCGGCTCGACCCGCGTCAGCCTGCAGTTCGACCTGAACCGCAAGATCGATTCGGCCGCGCGCGAAGTGCAGGCCGCCATCAACGCCGCCCGCGCGGATTTGCCGTCCACCTTGCGCAGCAACCCGACCTACCGCAAGGCCAATCCATCGGACGCGCCGGTGGTCATCCTGGCGCTGACCTCGAAAAGCCGTACGCCCGGCCAGATCTACGATGCCGTCTCGAACATCGTCCAGCAGCGCCTGGCCCAGGTGCCGGGCGTGGGCGAAGTCGAGATCGGCGGCGGCTCGCTGCCGGCGGTGCGGGTCGAACTGAATCCCTACTCGCTGAACCGCTACGGTGTCTCGGCCGAGGACGTGCGCGCGGCCATCCAGTCGAGCAATCCGAACCGCCCAAAAGGTGCGATCGAGGGCCACGGCAACCGCCTGCAGATCTATTCGCAGGCCGATACGCCGACCAATGGCCGCAGCGCCGCCGACTACCGCGGCCTGGTCGTCGCCTGGCGCGACGGCGCGGCGATCCGCCTGCAGGACGTGGCCGAGGTCATCGACGGCCCCGAAAACATCAATACGCTCGGCCTGTTCAACGGCGAGCCCGCGGTGATCGTGCTGATCACGCGCCAGCCGGCCGCGAATGTCATCGAAACCGTGGATGGCGTGCGCGCGCTGCTGCCGTCCCTGCAGGCGCAGCTGCCGGGCGACGTGACGCTGCAGGTGGCGTCGGACCGCACCAACTCCATCCGCTCCTCGCTGCGCGAGATCGAATTCACGCTGATGCTCTCGATCCTGCTGGTGGTGCTGGTGGTGAGCGTGTTCCTGCGCAGCGTGCGCGCGACCATCGTGCCGGCCGTCGCCACCATCGTTTCGCTGCTCGGCACCTTCGGCGTGATGTACATGCTGGGCTTCAGCCTGAACAACCTGTCGCTGATGGCGCTGACGGTGGCCACCGGCTTTGTCGTCGACGATGCCATCGTCGTGCTGGAAAACACGGCGCGCCATATCGAAGCCGGCATGGACCGCATGCAGGCGGCGCTGGTCGGCGCGCGGGAGGTCGGATTCACCGTGCTGTCGATCAGCCTGTCGCTGGTGGCCGTCTTCATTCCGCTGCTGTTCATGGGCGGGCAGGTCGGGCGCCTGTTCCGCGAGTTCGCGGTTACCCTGTCCGCCGCGGTGATGATCTCGCTCGTGATTTCGCTGACCACCACGCCGATGATGTGCGCCTGGCTGCTCAAGAAAGGCCACACCATCGAGCGCCCGCCGGGCCGCTTCGCACGCTGGAGCGAAGCGGGCTTCAGTTCGCTGCTGCGCGTCTACGAGCGCTCGCTCGACTGGGCGCTGGGCAGCATGGCGCTGGTGATGCTCATTCTCGTGTTCGTGGTCGGCCTGAACGTCTACCTGTTCTCGGCGGCGCCGAAGGGTTTCTTCCCGCAACAGGACACGGGCCAGATCAGCGGCGGCATCCGCGCCGACCAGAGCATCTCCTTCCAGGCGATGCAGGCCAAGATGCGCCAGCTGGTCAACATCATCAAGCGCGACCCCGCGGTCAACACCGTCGTCGGTTTCACCGGCGGCAGCCGGGCAGGGGGCGGCTTCATGTTCATCGACCTGAAACCGGCGTCGGAGCGCCTTGATAAGGGCCAGGCCGTGATCGCGCGCCTGCGTCCCAAGCTCGCGCGCGTGACCGGCGTGTCGTTGTTCCTGAATCCCGTGCAGGACCTGCGCATGGGCGGGCGCTCCAGCAATTCCACCTACCAGTACACGCTCAAAAGCGACAATGCGGCCGACCTGAAAGCCTGGGCAAGCAAGCTGGCCGACGCGATGAAGCGCCAGCCGCAACTGGTCGACGTCGATACCGACCAGGCCGAGAACGGCGTCGAGATGTATGTGTCGATCGACAAGGCGACGGCCTCTCGCCTGGGCATCAGCACGCGCGACATCGACAATGCGCTGTACAACAACTTCGGCCAGCGCCAGGTCGCCAATATCTACGATGAGCTGAACCAGTACCACGTGATCATGGGCGTGGCGCAGAAGTATGCGCAGACGCCGGAAGCGCTGAAGGACGTGTATGTGCCGGCGAAGCCGACGACGACGACCACCGCCAGCGGCAGCACACCGGCGCCGGCCTCGACCCTGGCGGCCACGCGCGATGCTTCCGGCGGCGCGGCCCTGTCCGGCAAGGCCACGACCATGGTGCCGCTGTCCGCCATCGCCAGCTTCGCCGAAAGCTCGACGCCCACGTCGGTCAACCACCAGGACGGCGAACTGGCGACCACGGTCTCGTTCAACCTGGCCGAAGGCGCCAACCTCGAAGACGGCAAGGCGGCCGTGAAACAGGCCGAAGCCGACATCGCCATGCCGTCCAACGTGCGCGGCAGCTTCCAGGGTACGGCGCGCGCGGCCGAGGAATCGAACAAGGAGCAGCCGCTCCTCATCCTGGCCGCGATCGTCGTTATTTATATTGTGCTCGGCATCCTCTACGAAAGCCTGATCCACCCGATCACGGTGCTCTCGACCTTGCCCTCGGCCGGCGTGGGCGCCGTGCTGGCGCTACTGATGTTCAACATGGAGTTCTCGATCATCGCGCTCATTGGCGTGTTCCTCCTGATCGGCATCGTCAAGAAGAACGCGATCCTGATCATCGACTTCGCGCTCGAGCTCGAACGCTCGAAGGGCGTCTCCGCTTTGGAGGCGGTGCGCGAGGCCTGCCTGCTGCGCTTCCGCCCGATCCTGATGACGACCCTCGCCGCGGCGCTCGGCGCGCTGCCGCTGGCGATCGGCTTTGGCGAAGGGTCCGAATTGCGCCAGCCGCTGGGCATCGCCGTCATCGGCGGCCTGATCGCCAGCCAGTTGCTGACCCTGCTCACCACCCCGGTCGTGTATGTCCTGCTCGACAAACTGCGCCGGCCGACGACGGGCGAACGCGAACTGGCGCGCCATCCGGTCGAGGACGAGGCCGTGCCCTCCATTTCACGATGAGACTTTTTATGCAGAAAACGACGACCTTCCGACTGACCATGCTGGCCCTCAGCGTAACCCTGGCCAGCCTCGCCGGCTGTGCGGTCGGCCCCGCCTACCAGCGCCCGAGCACGCCCGAACCTGTCGCGTTCAAGGAGCTCGCGGGCTGGGTGCCGGCGGCACCAGGCGACGCGCTCGAGCGCGGGCCCTGGTGGCAGCTGTTCGGCGACCCGACCCTCGATGCACTGGTCGCCGGCGTCGAGGTCTCGAACCAGAACGTGGCCGCCGCCGCCGCCAACTACGCGGCGGCGCGCGCCGCGGTGCAGCAGGAGCGCGCCGCCTTGTTCCCGACGGTGTCGCTGAACGTCTCCGGCGACCGTTCCGGCGTGCGCGGGCAGGGGGGCGACAGCAGCTATCGCCTGAACCTGGGCGGCAGCTGGGAACCGGATGTCTGGGGGCGCCTGCGCGCCGGCGTCACCGGCGCCCAGGCCGGCGCCGAGGCCAGCGCCGCGGATCTCGCCAGCGCGCGCTTGTCGAGCCAGGGCGAGCTGGCGTCGAACTACTTCACGATCCGCGCCCTCGACGCCCAGCGGGCGCTGCTCGATCGGACGATCGCGGGCTATGAGCGCGAACTCCAGATCACGCAGAACCGCTTCAACGTCGGCATCGCCGCCCGCACCGACGTGCTGCAGGCGCAAACGCAGCTGGCCAGCGCGAGGAGCGATGCGTTGACGCTGACGCGCCAGCGCGCGCAGTTCGAGCACGCCATCGCGATCCTGGTCGGCAAGGCGCCGAGCGAGTTCGGGCTGGCGCCCGTTCTTGATTGGCGCGTGACGGTGCCCGAGGTGCCCGTCGGCGTGCCGGCCACGCTGCTGCAGCGCCGCCCGGACATCGCGGCCGCCGAACGCGCCGTCGCCGCCGCCAACGCGGACATCGGCATCGCGCGCGCGGCCTACTTCCCCAATATCGGTTTATCGGGCTCGCTCGGCACCGGCGGCAGCCGCGTGGGCGACCTGTTCTCGCTCTCGAACGCGGCCTGGTCCTTCGGCCTGTCGGCGGCCCAGTCGATCTTCAACGCCGGCGCCACGCGGGCAGCCGTCGCGGGCGCGGAAGCGCGCCACCAGGCCGCCGTCGCGCGTTACCGCCAGACGGTCTTGACCGCCTTCGGCGACGTCGAAGACCAGCTGAGCGCCACCCGCGTGCTGGCCCAGCAGCAGGAACTGCGGCGCCAGGCCTCGGCAGCGGCCGACCTGGTCGAGCAGCAGATCATGAACCGCTATCGGGCGGGGCAGGTGGGTTATACGGACGTGGTGCAGGCCCAGGTCACGGCCCTCAACGCGCGCCGTTCGCTGGTGCAGGTGCAAAGCGACCGCCAGACGGTGGCGGTCGCCCTGATCCAGTCCCTCGGTGGCGGCTGGCATGCGGGTGCCCAGCCTTGAAGAACCGGCGTTCGGCCCCAGCTTGGATGTTCAATTACTCGAGCCGGGTCCGCCATGTTCTTCTTTCGTCATCCGAAACCCGTCGTCGACGGGCGCGCAGTCGCCGTGCAGGTCGTGCAGCAGAAGGACGCGCAGGCCGTCTCGCGCACGCTGCTGATCGTGGAGACGCCGCCGTCGCCGGCGCCGGCGCCGGACGAGAAGAAAGAACCGTGAGCCGTTAGCGCGACAGGTCCGCGGCCGTCTCCGCTGCTTCCACCGGCTCGGCTTCCCGCCGCGCCCACTTCTGCGCCATCACCGCGCACACCATCAGCTGGATCTGGTGAAACAGCATCAGCGGCAGGATGACCATCCCCAGCGCCGACGGCGCGAACAGCACCTTGGCCATCGGCACGCCGCTGGCCAGGCTTTTCTTCGAGCCGCAGAACACGATCGTGATCTCGTCCTCTTTTGAAAAGCCGAGCCGGCGGCTGGTCCAGGCGGACAGGCCCAGGGCGATCGCCAGCATCACGCAGGACAGCACGGTCAGTACCACCAGCGCGGTACCCGAGATGTGCTGCCACAGGCCTTCGTTGACGGACTCGGAAAACGCCATGTACACCACCAGCAGGATCGAACCCTGGTCGACATAGCGCAGCACCGGTTTGTGGCGGTCGATGAAGGCGCCGATCCAGGGCCGTAGCAGCTGGCCGGCGATGAAGGGCAATAGCAGCTGCTCGACGATCTTCCAGATCTGCGCGAGGCCCGAGCCGCCGCCTGCCTGGGCACCCTGCACCACCAGCGTGCCGACGAGTAAAGGCGTGAGGAAGATGCCGAGGAAGTTCGAGGCCGTCGCGCTGCACACGGCCGCCGCCACGTTCCCGCGCGCCAGCGCCGTGAAGGCGATCGAGGACTGCACGGTCGAGGGCAGCACGCACAGGAACAGGATGCCCATCGTCAGTTCGGGCGTGAGCAGCCTCAGTGCCAGCGGTTTGAATAGCAGTCCCATCAACGGAAACATGACGAAGGTGGCGGCCAGTACCAGCAGGTGCAGGCGCCAATGCGTCAGGCCCGCGACCAGCGCTTCGCGCGAGAGCTTGGCACCGTGCAGGAAGAACAGCAGGCCGATGGCCAGCGTGGTGATCTTGTCCAGCACGAGGCCGGCCTGACCGCTGGCCGGCAGCACGCTCGCCACCAGGACCATGACCATCAGGCCGACGGTGAAGGCGTCGAGCGCGAGGCGGCGCAGGAGGGTGGAGAAGGAAGTAGTGATGCGTCCCATGGTATCGATCGAAGCGGCGGCAAGACAGCCATTCTAGCTGGATAGGCGGGAATGTGTTGTTGGCAATAGACGTTGCCCGTTAAATTTTCATAAGTGCAACTATTAGTGATAGCCTGAAACCTTTCGGTAGTACATAATTCAAACAATTCATTTACCAGGGACCTGACCATGACCACGCTGCTTCGCGCCATCCTGATCGCCGCTGCCACTGCCAGCGCGGCCTCCGCTCAGGCCACGACCATCACGGTCACGCCGGACGATATGGCCGTCGCATCCAACCACTGGTTCGTCAACAATGTGCACGAGAGCAGTAGCGCGGCCATCAGCAACACCAATGCACGCAGCGGTAACGGTTCGGTCGAGATGTCGCTGGCAAACGGCAACGGCAAGGCCGACTATGTCTACAGCTGGGGCTTTGTCGAAGGGCGCACCCTGGGCAACCTGGATGCGCTGAGCTATGACTGGTTCCGCAGCAGCGGCGGGACCGCCGCCGCGCACCTGCAGCCGGCACTGCGCCTGAGCTACGACGCGGACGGCGACGCCGCCACGACCCTCGACCACGGCTACCTGGTCTGGGAACAGGTCTACAACGGCGGCGGCATGGTCGAAGACCGCTGGACGACGAGCGATGTCCTGGGCGGGAACTTCTGGATGCGCCAGTTCAGCCCGGGGAACACGGTCGAACAGTACGATGTGTCGCTGGCCGAGTGGATCGATGGCCCGCGTCCAGGCGCGCCGGCCGATGTGCTGGGCGCGAACACCGCCATCCTCGGCCTCGAATTCGGCATCGGCTCCGGTTGGAACGGCAGCTTCACCGGCTACGTCGACAATGTCAGCGTCGGCTTCAAGGGGCAGGGCACGACTACCTGGAACTTCGAGACGCGCGGCAGCGACGTGCCGGAGCCGGGCAGCTTCGCGCTGCTGGGCCTGGGCCTGGTGGCGGTCGCCGCCGCGGCACGCAAACGCAGGCAGGCCTGAGTTTTTCCTCGCCGATTCCGGGCCGGCGGCATGCGTGCGGGCCGGCCGGAACGCATACCTGAACTTATATATTGACGGCAAAAAATCGTTTTCTCGCGATTGGCAACCGGGCTATACTCGCCGCTTGATTTTCTCATCATCAGGGGCCTGCCTTGTTCAAATCGATCGTTCTTCCTGTTGTTCTCCTGGGCGTCGCGGCCAATGCCGCCGCCGACGAAGGCCAGTGGCAGCCGCACCAGCTGCCGCAGCTGAAATCCGAACTGAAACGCATCGGCATCACCATGCCGGCCGAGAAGCTGGCCGACCTGTCGAAGCATCCGATGAGCGCGATCGTCTCGCTGGGCGGCTGCTCGGCCTCGTTCGTCTCACCCGACGGCCTGGTGGTCACCAACCACCACTGCGGCTATGGCGCCGTCCAGCGCAACTCGACCCCGGAAAAGAACTACATCGTCAACGGCTTCCTGGCCAAAACGCGCGCCGAAGAACTGCCGGGCGGTCCGAGCACGCTGGTCTACGTGACCGAGAAGGTCGAGAACGTCACCAGCCGCGTGCTGAAGGACCTGGACCCGAACCTGAGCGGCCGCCAGCGCAACGAAGCCATTTCGGCGCGCGTGAAAGCCCTGATCGCCGAGTGCGAGAGCGACAAGGCCTACCGCTGCTCGGTGCCGGCCTTCCACCGCGGCCTCGAGTACTACCGCATCAAGCAGCTGATGATCCGCGACGTGCGCTTGGTGTATGCGCCGTCGGACATGATCGGCAACTTCGGCGGTGACATCGACAACTATGAATGGCCGCGCCAGACCGGCGATTTTTCCTTCCTGCGCGCCTACGTCGGCCCGGATGGCCGCCCGGCCGACCCGTCGCCGAACAACGTGCCCTATAAATCGAAGGATTTCCTCGTCGTCTCGGCGGAAGGCCTGAAGAACGGCGATCCGATCCTGCTGGCCGGCTATCCGGGCCGCACCAGCCGCTACAAGCTGCCATCGGAAATCCGCTTCGCGCGCGACACCGATTTCCCGGCCAAGGCGGCCACCATCACCGCCGACCTGGCCGTGATCGCCGAAGCGACCAAGGGCAACCCGGCCTGGGACGTGCGCTACGCCAGCGTCGCGAAAAGCCTGAACAACGTGCTGAAAAAGACGCAAGGCCTGATGGACGGCTTCGCGCGCAAGGACGTCGCCGCGATCAAGGACGTGCAGGATGCCGAGTTCCGCGCCTGGTATGCACGCAACGGAAACGGTATCGGGAGCGGACCGAAGCTGCTGGCGGACCTCGATGCCGTGATCGCCGCCGACATGGCGCTCTCGCGCGAAGAGGCTGCGTACGCCGAAGCCACGCACAGCGACCTGCTCAAAAGCGCGCGCCTCCTGTACCGCCTGGCGCAGGAACGCCAGAAGCCGGACGCCCAGCGCGATGCCGGCTACCAGGAACGCGACCTGTCGTTCATCAAGGCGCGCCTGACCCGCCTCGAGCAATCGTTCGTCGCCAGCGTCGACCAGGCGCGCTACGCCGCGGCGCTGAACCGCTACGCGAAGATCGACACGCAGCTGCGCCCGCAGGGCCTGGACGCGCTGCTGCCGAACGCGAACAGCCTGGACGCGCTGTACAAGTCGACCGAACTGGCCGATACCTCCAAACGCCTGGCGTGGGTTGGCAAGGATGCCAGCGCTTTCCAGCAGTCGAACGATCCATTCATCCAGCTCGCGGTGCGCCTGAACGATGTCGCCACCAGGCTCGACGAGCGGCGCAAGGAAGTCGACGGCAACCTCGACCGCACGATTCCGCAGTACATGGCGGCCGTGATCGCGTATAAAAAATCGCAGGGCAAACCGGTCTACCCGGACGCGAATTCGACGCTGCGCGTGACCTTCGGTACCGTGTCGCCGTATTCGCCGCGCGACGGCCTGGTCAAGGGTCCGTTCTCGACCGTCGAGGGCATCGTCGAGAAGGCGACCGGCAAGGAGCCGTTCCTGGTGCCGGCGGCGCTGAGCGAAGCGGTGAGGGCGAAGCGCTATGGCGTGTTCAAGGATCCGGTGCTGGGCACCGTGCCGGTGAACTTCCTGTCGAGCGCGGACACGACCGGCGGCAATTCCGGTTCGGCCGTGATGAACAAGCGCGGTGAGCTGGTGGGCCTGAACTTCGACTCCACCTACGAGTCGATCACCAAGGACTGGTACTTCGACACCGCAATCACGCGCGCGATCCACGTCGACATCCGCTACATGCTGTGGGTGATGAAGGAAGTCGACCATGCCGACAACCTGTTGAAGGAAATGACGATCAAGTATCCGAAGAAGTAAAGCGGGTATGCGTTCGTGAAGAACCGCGGCCGGAGCGATCCGGGCCGCGGTTTTTTTATGCGGTTGTAGGGTGGGCGGGTTTCCCGCCCACCCTACGCGAACCGGATCTCGAAACGTGTCTCGCCATTCCCCGTCGCGGCCAGCGTATAGGGGAAACCATGCCGGTTCAGCACCTCGCGCACGAACATCAGGCCAATGCCCTGGCCACCGCGCTTGGTCGTGAAGAAGGGCGTGAACAGCCGGCGCGGGGCGACTTCGCCGAGCAGGCCGGCCGAGTCGATCACCGCCAGCACCGCCTCGTCACCCTGCGCCTCGAGCGACACATGCACGTGGCCGCCCGCCACACCCAGCGCCTGGCGCGCGCCCACCGCCTCGATCGCATTCTTGACGATGTTTAGCAGCGCCTGTTCCATCAGCTGCGCATCCATCGCGATCGGCGCGACCTCGTCGCAGCGTTTCCAGCGCAGTTCGATGCCGCGCGCAGCGCAGGCCTCGCGATTGAGCCAGAGGATGTCGTCGACGGTTCCGCGCAGGCTGGCCGGGCGCAACTCGGGTTCCGGCATCTTGACCACGCGGGTAAACCGGTCGATGAACTCGCCCAGGCTGACGTTACGGCGCCGCACCGCATCGACCGCCGTCGAGAAATCGCCGGCGTCATCCTGCGTTAACTGGCTCCGATAGAACAGCAGCGAATCGAGCACCGAGCGGGTCGCGGCCACCGTGTTGTTGACCTCGTGCGCCAGCACCCGCACCAGCTTGGCGTAGGTGGCGCGTTCCGAGTCTTCCAGTTCCGCGGTCAGTTCCTCCACGAACAGGAAGTGGCGCGCGAAGCCGCGGTCGTAGAACTGGCCGCGCTGGGCGCGGTAGCGGCGGCCGTCGAGGTCCGTCAGCAGGCGGCTTTCCAGGGGCGCCAGCGTGTCGAGCTGGGCGACCAGGTCGCGCGACCGCTCGCGCTCGCGCGGCGCCATGATTGCGTCAGGCGCCGCATCCTTGGCCAGCAAGCCGGCCAGCGACTTGCCGTGCGGCCGCTCCAGCCCGAGCAGACCGCAGGCGCTGGCATTGACCAGGCTGATGGCGCCGTCGAAGTCGAACACCAGCACCGCGCTCGGCGTGGCCTCGAGCAAGCGGTCGAGCAGGCCCTGCTGCTCGCCGGCCATCAGGCGCTCGCGGTGCAGCGCGGCGAGCATCGTGTTGAACATCGCCACCAGCTCGCCCAGCTCGCCGCGCTCGCCGGAAGCGGGCGGCACCAGCCGGTTGGCGTAGTGCTGGTCCTGCAGCAGCTCGTGGAGGCGGCGCGTGTAGTCCAGCGGCTCGAGCGCGCGCCGCGCCAGCCGCCATCCCGCCGCCAGGCTGGCGAGCAGCAGCAGCTCGGCGCCGACGAACAGCAGTGGCTGTGCGGGCAGCAGCAGGAGCGCACAGCCGAACGGCGCCAGGTGCACCGCCAGCAGGTAGGCGCCGAGCCGGCGGTGCAGGCTCACGCGCCTTCCTCGCCGCCCACCTCGCCCAGGCCGTGCCGTTCCAGGCGGCGGTACAGCGCGGTGCGCGACAGGCCGAGCGCCTTGGCCACGCGCGAGATATTGCCGGTGTGCTGGGCCAGCGCCTGCTCGATCATGTGGCGTTCCACCTGTTCCAGCGTCATCCCGTCCACGCCGAGGCGGGCCGCGCCGCCCGCTTCGTCGAGCTGGCCGGCGTTGACGAAATCGGCCTGGGTCAGCTGCGCCTTGTCGACCAGCAGGAGCGTGCGTTCGAGGGTCTGTTTCAGCTGGCGGATATTGCCGGGCCAGGGCTGGGCGGCGAGCCATTCGAGCGCCTGGCCTGTCAGCGAGACCTCGCCCAGGCCATAGCCGGCGGCCACCGTGGCGACGATATGGCGCGCCAGCAGCGCGATATCGCTGCGCCGCTCGCGCAGCGGCGGCAGGCGGATCGTGATCAGGTTCAGGCGGTAGAACAGGTCTTCGCGGAATTCGCCGGCGGCCACCAGTTCGGCCAGTTCCCGGTTGGTGGCCGACACCACGCGCACGTCGGCCTGTTCGCTGCGGCTGGCGCCGACCGGCTGGTAGCGCCCGTCCTGCAGCACGCGCAGCAGTTTCACCTGGTCGCCGCGATTGAGTTCGCCGATCTCGTCGAGGAACAGGGTGCCGCCCTCGGCACTCGCCACATGGCCCTTGCGATCGCTGCGCGCGTCGGTAAAGGCGCCGCGCACGTGGCCGAACAATTCGCTCTCGAACAGGGTCGAGGTGATGGCGCCCATGTTGATCTTGACGATCGCCTGCGCCGCGCGCGGGCTGTTGCGATGGATCGCATCGGCGACGAGCTCCTTGCCGGTGCCGCTCTCGCCCAAAATCAGTACCGGTGCGCGGGTACGGGCGACCTGGCCGACGGTGGCCAGTACCCGCAGCAGCTTCGGATGCTCGCCGACGATGCCGGAAAAATCGAACTGCTCGTCGAGCGCGCGCCGCGACGGCCCGCTGGCGGAAGACGCCAGGTCCAGCGTCGCGCGCACCAGTTCGACCAACTGTGCGTTGTCCCAGGGCTTGGTGAAGAAGTTGGCGGCGCCGGCCTTGATGCCGGCCACCGCCAGCCCGATCGAACCCCAGGCCGTCATCAACAACACCGGCAGCGCGGGATGGCGTTCGCGCACCTGGGCCAGCAAGGCCAGGCCTTCCTCGCCGCCGGTCTGCGGCGAGAAGTTCATGTCCTGCAGGACCAGGTCCACGGGTTCGCGCGCGAGCACCTCGAGCGCCTCTGGCGCACTGGCGGCGCGCAGCGGTTCGAATCCGGATTGTTTGAGCAGCAGGGCCAGCGAGACCAGGACCGCGCTATCGTCGTCGACGACGAGGATGCGCGGAGAACGGGAAATGTGCATCGTCAGTTTTTTTATATGTCTATTCGTAATGCAGCGCTTCGGTCGGGGACAGGCGGCTGGCGCGCCACCCCGGGTAGACCGCGCAGAGCAAGGATAGCAGATAGATCACGGCCATCGACAGCATTGCGGCCCCGATGAAGACCTGCCAGTTCAGGTTGTCGCCAAGCGCCCCGGTCAGCGGCAACTGCACCAGCAGGAGCAGGGCGAGCGCGATGGCGATCGAACTGAGCATGAACTGTTCGGCCACGATCTGGCGGTAGATCCCGGCGGCGCTGGCGCCCACCGCGCGCCGCAGCCCAATTTCGGGAATGCGCTGGGTCGTGTTCTGCCACAGCGCGCCGAACAGGCCGAAGGCGACCATCAGCAGCATGAAGGCCGCGATCACGCCGACCACGATCAGCGGGATGATGCGCGACTTCATCATCGAGGCCCGCGTGCTCGTCAGGGGCTCGATCTGGTACGACCAGTCGTTGCGGATCAGTTTCAGGCGTGCGTTCAGGCGCCGTTCGAAATCGCGCGTGGTGCCGGGTTTCACCTTGAGCAGGATGGTGCGTGCGTCCCTGCCGTTCTTGCCCGGCTCGAAGCGGGTGAAAACGAAGTTGACCGGGGCCGCCAGTTCGCCCTTGGCGCGGAAGTCGTCCACCACGCCGACCACGCGGTAGCCTGTTCCCTGCTGCCGGCCGTCGCCGTCGTTGAACTGCTGGCCGAGCGCGCGCTCGCCGGGGAACAGGGCGTCGGCCATGCGGCGGTTGATCACGACCGGCCGTTGCGCGCTGCCGTTGTCGAGCGGCGAAAACCAGCGGCCTTCGGCCACTTGCAGGCCAAGCACCCCGCCCATGCCGTCGTCGGCGTCCATCATTTCGTTGTACACCTTCTTGCCGCCGGTGGCGCCGCCATTGCGGCGCATGTCGCTGGAAATGGTCGACATCGCGAACGGTTCGAAGCTGGCGAAGCCGACGCCCTGTACTTCCGGCAGTTCGGCAAGGCCGCGCCGCAGGTTGTCGTAGACGGTGTCGTCGAAGCGCTTCGTGCGGTCGTCTCCGGCCTGCACCGTCACCGACCAGACGTCGGCCGCGTCGAAACCCAGCGGCATCCGGTACAGCTGCAGGTAACGCAGGCCGAAGGCCGCGACGGCGAATACGATCGCGAACGCCAGCAGGATCTCGAGGCTCAGCATCAGGTTCCTGGACTTGCGTTTCCAGGTCAGTTTCAACAAATGGCGGAACATCAGATGGCTCCCTTCAGGGCGTGGACGGGGTCGAGGCGCGACATCTTCCAGGCGGGCAGCACGCCGGAGAGCAGGCCGAAGACGGTGGCGATCAGCATGCCCCAGCCGAACACGGCCAGGTTCAGGTCGACCTTCAGGTAGGGAATCAGGTCGGCGCTCTCCAGCCAGGCCAGCACGCCTGCGGTGGCGCCCAGGGCAATCAGGCCGCCGGCAAGGCAGAGCAGGACGTTCTCGATCACGAGCTGCACGGCGAGCTGGCTGCTGGTGGCGCCGAAGGCCTTGCGCACGCCGATCTCCGAACGCCGCTCCATGATGCGCCCAAGGTTCAGGTTGACCAGGTTCAGGGCCGGCAGCAGCATGAACAGCACCATCGCCACGACAATCCCGGCCAGCAGCTTGCCGGCGCCGGAGTCGGGCCCGTCGTCGCTGCCCGTGAGGATGCGTGCGAAGAGGTCGAGCTTGCCGTCGGCCCAGAAGCGGACCGTCTTCCACTGCGTCGGATCCTCATGCACCACGCCCTTCGCGATCTGCGCCACCTGCGCCCGGATGCGCGGTAAATCGGCGGGGCGCTCGGCCAGCAGCAGCGCCGTGAACATGCCGGTCAGCTGGTTGCGGTAGTCGCTCGATGCGAAGGTGGAGATCGGCGCCCAGATGTCGGCAAAGGCGTTCAGGTGCATCGCATCCTCGACCACGCCGACCACCTCGAACACCTGGCCGCCGACGTCGATGTGCTGGCCGATCGCCGCGCCCGGGGACCCCGGCGACCCCTGCGGCCCCGGAAACAGGCGCCGCGCACTCGAGGCGTTGAGCACCGCGATCATGCGTCCGGCGGCATCGTCGCCGGCGGTGGGCAAGCGACCGGCGAGCAGGCGAAAGTCGAGTACTTTCCAGTAGTCGGCATCGGCGTGGCGCATCTGCAGCTCGCTCACGTTCGTGCCCTGGTAGACCGAGACCGCCGCGGGCATGGTGACGGCGGCGACGCGTTCGACTCCCGGCATCGGCTTCAGGTATTTGTCGATCAGCTTATAGCCGGGCGGCGTGTGGCTGCGGCTGTTGCCGTTCGGGCTGTCCATGCGCACCATGAACACTTGCAGGAAGCGGTCGCTCTTGCCTTCGACGCCGCTCGGGTGGAAGGCGGTTTCCAGCAGCGAGGCGATCACCATCAGCACGACGAGCGTGAGCACGATGCACAGCAGGTTAATCGACGTAAACAGTTTGCGGCGCATGAAGACCTTCCATGCGGTGAGCAGGTAATTGCGGAACATAAAGGCTCCTCGGCTCAGTGAATTTAATCAAGCGACCAGCTGGCCGTCGAACACGCGCACGATGCGGCTGGTGCGGCGCGCCTCGCGCTCGTCGTGGGTGACCATCACGACCGTCGTGCCTTCCTCGTTCAGTTTCAGGAGGATGTCCATGACTTCCTTGCCCATCTTGCTGTCGAGGTTACCGGTCGGCTCGTCGGCCAGCAGCACCTGCGGCTGGCCGACGATGGCGCGCGCGATCGCCACACGCTGCTGCTGGCCGCCCGAGAGCTGGTTCGGATAGTGGTCCATGCGCGCGCCGAGGCCCACTTTTTCCAGCGCTTCACGTGCCAGGCGGCGCCGTTCGCCGGCCGCCATTTTCCGGTACAGCAGCGGCAGTTCGACGTTGTCGATCACGCGCAAATCGGGAATCAGGTGGAAGCTCTGGAAGATGAAGCCGAAGGTGCTGTTGCGCAGGCTGGCGACCTGCTTGTCGCGGTAGCGCGTGATCGGGATGCCTTCGACTTCGATGCTGCCCTGGCCGGGCCGGTCAAGCAGGCCAATCAGGTTCAGCAAGGTGCTCTTGCCGCAGCCGCTGGGACCCATCATGGCGACGAACTCGCCCTTCTTGACGTGCAGGTCGACGTCTTTCAAGGCCAGGGTTTCCACCTTGTCGGTGCGGTAGGTCTTGCTTACTTTGCTCAGTCGGATCATGTCGGTCCCCTTGTTCGTTGTCGTGGTCGTCGTTGTCGTTAATTGGCGATGCGGATCTTGTCCTGCTGGGCGAAGGCCTTTGTGTCGGAGACGATGAAGCGTTCGCCCGCGCGCGCGCCCGCCACGACTTCCACCAGCTTGCCGTCGCCGCCGCCCAGCTGCAGCGCGGTCTTGCGCGCCACGCCGTCGGCGACCTGGAATGCGGCCTGCTGCCCGCTGCCGTTGAAGGCTGCGCCCGCGTCCAGCACCAGCACCCCCTTCTTTTCCGCGGTGACGATGTTGACGTCGACCCGCATCTTGTTGCGCAGCAGCGGGTTGTGCGGCTGCGCCAGGTCGACCAGCAGTTTCACGGTGCCGTTCTGGATCTCGGGCAGGATCGTGTGCACGCGCCCGGCGATGACGTCGCCGTTCTGCTCGACGCGCACCGGCTGCCCCGGCGCCAGAAGGCGCGCGTGGAAGTCCGACAGCGTTGCCTCGACCCGGTAATTGTTCATTTCGGAGACCCGCGCCAGCAGCAGGCCGGCGCTGACGCTGGCGCCTTCTTCCTGCACCAGGGAAGTGAGCATGCCGGTGAAGGGGGCGCAGACGCGCGCCTGGGCCAGCAGGCGTTCCTGCTGTGCGATCTGCTTTTTCAGGATGTCCTTTTGCAGCCGGGCCGCGTCGACGCTGCCGGCCGTGGCGCGCCGGTTGTCGACGATCTGCTCGCGCTGCTGGCGCAGCTGGATCTCGGTGCGCCTGACGGCCAGCTCCGCGCCCAGCAGGTCTTCGCCCGACACCAGGCCGCTCTGGCGCAGCTTCTGGTTGCGCTCGTGGCGGGCCCTGGCCGACAGCAGGTCGAGTTCGAGCAGTTCGATGCTGCTGGTGAGCTGCTTGTGTTTTTGCTCGTGCTCGACCGCCAGCGCGGCGATGCGGTTTTCCTGCTGCGCCAGCTGCTCCTGCAGCGCGTCCAGTGCGAGGCGGATCTCGCGGTCGTCGAGTTCGAGCAGCAGCTCGCCCTGCGCGACCTGCTGGCCCGGCTTGGCGTGTACCCTGGCCACGCGGCTGGCGGCCGGGCTGGCCACGACTTCCTCATGCACGGGAATCACGACGCCGGCCGCGCTCACGGTGCTGGCGACGTCGCCGCGGCGCACGGTGGAGACGACGATGTCGGCGCCATCCACGCTCGGACGCAGCACGCGGTTCAGGCCCCAGCCGGCGCCGGCGACAGCGGCGAAGAGGAGGGCACCGGCGAGCAGGCGAGTGCGCCGGCGGCGGTCGAGAAAGGCAGGATCGAGGGCTTGGTCCATGATGGCGGTGGCGTTGGTCGTATGCCTCTCTTTGCAAGCATCGTGCCAGCCTCGTGTGCCCCGTACGGAGCGCTTGCAGCGGGTAGTCGTGCCCGGTGCCGGACAATGGTGTCCGGATCCGGGCAGTCCAGCGCCGGCCCGAAAAAAAACCACGGCGTGGGTGCACCGCGGTTCCGGGTTCGACAGGGGCCTGGAGCCGCCTTACTTCGCTGGCGCTTCCTTGCCAATGTTCCTGGCCAGGAAAGCCTCGAGCTTCTGGTAGAAGGCGGTGCGGTTGGCCGTGTCGTAGAAGCCGTGGCGTTCGGTCGGGGCCAGGAACCACTCGGGCGGCCGGCCGACCGCAGTCAGTGCCGCGCGCATCGCATGCGCATGCTCGACCGGGGCAATCTTGTCGTTGCCGCCGTGGACCAGGAACACCGGCACCTTGATCTTCGCCGCCAGCATGGTCGGGGAGATGCGGTCGAGTTCCGCCGGGTCGTCGCCCACATATTTGCGGACCGTGGCGGCCATGACGTCATCCCGGCGGTTGTTTTCCGGCTTGGCCAACAGTTTCAGGTCGTAGACGCCCACATAGCCGACCGCGCACTTGAACAGGGAGGACTCGCGCGCCGCCAGCATCAGCGAGGCATAGGCGCCGAAGCTGGCGCCATAGGCGCAGGCACGGTTACCGTCGACTTCGCCCTGGGCGATCAGCCAGCGCGTGCCGTCCTCGAGATCGTCGAGCACCTTGCCGCCCCATTGGCGGTAGCCCGCCTCCTTGAAATTGACGCCGCGTCCGCCCGAACCCCGGTAATTCACCTGCAGGACCGCATAGCCGCGGCTGGCCAGGAATTGCGCGTCCTCGTCGAAAAACCAGTCGTCGTGAATACCGTGCGGGCCGCCATGCGGCAGCAGGACCAGCGGCAGCCTGGCGCCGGCGGCGTGGACGGGCATCGTGACGAAACCGTGCAGCTCGAGGCCGTCGCGCGCCCTGAAGCTGATCGGGCGGCGCTCGGCCATTTGCTCCGGATCGATCGCTTCCATCGCCGAGAACAGCATGTCGGCCTTCATGGTCGTGCGGTCGAACAGGTAATAGGAGCCGGGATCGCGGTCGCTGCGTACGCTGAACAGGAGCGTCTTTCCATCGTCGCTGAAGTCGATGAAGCGCAGGTCCTGGCCAGGGAACTGCGCGCTCAGCTGCTTGTGCAGCTGGACGTCGGCATTGGTCTCGTCGAAATAGTGCACCTGCGGGATACCCACCGCCGACGCCGCCCCGATCGGCAGCGAATCGCGGGTATAGACGAAGGATCCGGCATCCCCTACCGGATCGGCGAACAGGACTTTGCGCTGGCCCGTTGCGAGGTTCTCGCTGATCAGGCGGTCCGGTTCGCCCTTTGCCGAATGCCGGACGATGAATTCGCGGTCGTCCTCGCTGAACTGGAGCGGCACATAGCGGCGGCCGGTGTCTTTCGCGATCTTGTTCCAGTTGCCGCTGGCCTCGTCGAAGCGGTATTCGACCCCGTGCGACTGCTGGTCGGTACCGAAGGCGAAGCGCGGCAGGCCGTTTTTCTGGAGGACGAAGGTCAGGTCCTGTTCGGGCACGCTGGCAATCAGCTTGCGCGTCGCCCGGACCGAATCGATGTCGTAGAGCATGGTGGTCTTGCCTTGCCACGAACGGCTGGTGACGAACAGGTGGCCGTCACGCTTCGTCGACACGTCCTCGATGTAGCCGAAGGCATGGTCGTCGCCGTAGCGGTCGCCGCGCGAGGAAGACTTCCACATGTCGTGGCCGAAGAGGTACTCCTGCTTGCTGCCATCGAGGTTGGTGGCGACGAGCTCACCGGTTGCGACGGGCGCCTCGCGCGACCCGATCTCGCGCCCCTTGGCGACTACCAGGCGGGTCGGGCTGACCCACTGGTAGCTGACAGGGAGCTCGAACTTCGGGAAGCGCATGGCGCCGGTGATCTTCATGTCCGGCAGCGAATACATCGTCAGCACCGGCACGAAACGGTCGCCATCGGGGACACGCGTGGTGATCGCGATGTGCTTGCCGTCGGGGGCGAGGCGCGGGTTGTAGTATTGGTCCTCGTGCACGAATGCGGCGAGCGGGACAGCTGCCTGGGCAAGGACCGGCAGGGCCGACAGCAAAGCGGCGCAGATGGCCGCAAGATGCAAACGCATGAAACGTCTCCTGATAGTTTTTCTTTGACGAGGTCCCTTTGACTACGGGTGTTGTAGAACTATTTCAGTATAACAATCATATTTCTACAAATAAAATTCTTTTTAACAACATGTTGGACTCTTGCGACGCGCCACCTTCATTGCATATTCAAGCGCGTGGGTGCATACTCGCCAGCCCGATGAGCTACACCTTATTTCTTCTATCGACATGCCCTGCGCGACCTGGCGCATCCCGGCTTGTGCGCCTCACGCATGAACGACACCCTGGCCTTGTTCGGCTTCAGCACCACCCCGCTCGAACTGATCTCCTTCGCCCTCGCCGTGATCACGGTGCTGCTCAACATCCGCCAGAACCACTGGGCCTGGCTGTTCTCGATCGCGTCGTCCGCCACCTATGCGCTCGTCTTTTTCGACGCCCGCCTGTACGGCGACAGCGGGCTGCAGCTGGTCTTCATCGCGGCCTCGGTCTGGGGCTGGTGGCAGTGGCTGCGCGGCGCCGGCGACACCAAGCTGGTCGTCACCCGGCTGGGTGGCGCGGGCTGGGCCTGGACGCTGGCCGGCTGGGGCGTGGGCTTCCTGCTGCTGTCCTGGTTCCTGAAGAGGTACACGAACACCGATGTCCCGCACATGGACGGCTTCCTCACGGCGGGCAGCCTGGCCGGCCAGTTCCTGCTGGCGCGTAAAAAAGTCGAGAACTGGCATGTCTGGCTGGTGGTCGACGTGCTGTATGTCGGCCTGTACGTCTACAAGGACCTGCATGTGACGGCCGTGCTGTATGCGGTGTTCGTGGTGCTGGCCGCCCAGGGCCTGCGCGCCTGGAGCAGGCTCGCGCAGGTGCGGCCATGAGCGTGCGCCGCATCGCCGTGCTGGGCGCCGAGTCGTCCGGCAAATCGACCCTGTGCGAAGCGCTGGCGCGGCGCTACGACACCGTATGGGTGCCGGAATACCTGCGCGAATTCGTCGAGGTCAACGGGCGCGTGCCTTTCGAAGCCGACCAGTACGGCATCGCCCGCACCCAGCTGGCGCGCGAGGACGCGGCGGCCGCGCAGGCGAACCGCTTTCTGTTCTGCGACACCACGCCCTTGATGACGGCGCTCTACAGCCGCGTGTACTGGGGCCGGGTCGATGCGCAACTGGACGCGCTGGCGCGCCGGCACGACTACGCGCTGACGCTGGTGACGGCGCCCGACACGCCGTGGGTGCCCGATGGCCTGATGCGCGAATCGGAAGAGGTGCGTGAGCGCGTGTTCGGGATGGTGGAAGGGGAGCTCGATGCGCGCGGCATCCGCTTCGTGCTGGCGGAGGGCGACCTGCCGCACAGGCTGCGGCAGGTCGAAGCGGCGCTCGGTGTGATCGCGCCGCCCGGGGCCAGTTCTTAAAAGTCGAACTGCGCCGACAGGCGTACCGTGCGCGGCGCACCCGGCAGCAGGTAGCCGCCCAGGTCCTGGGTGACGTCGCGCCAGTAGAATTTGTCGAACAGGTTGTCGACGCGGGCGCGCAGGGTGACCCTGGTCGCGCCCATCTTCATGGCGTAGGCGGCGCCGAGGCCGACCACGTGGTAGCCCGGCACGTCGACCGTGTTCTCCGGATCGAAGGTCTTCTTGCCCGCGTACTGCCACTGGCCATTGAGCTTCAGGCCCGGCACGCTTGCCACCGCATACTCGGCCCAGGCGGTCGTCTTCAGGCCGGGCACGTTGGTCACGCGCTTGCCGTCCAGCGTGGCGTCGCCGGTGTCTTCCTGGCGGGCGCGCAGGGCCAGCACCGAGGCGCCGTAGGCCAGGCCGCCGGACGCACGCTGGGCCGACAGTTCGAGGCCGCGGTGCTTGCGCTGGCCCTTGCGCACGAAGGTGTTGTCGGCGTCGGTGTATTCCAGGCCGCTGGTGATCTGGAACACGGCGGCGCTGACCGACACGCCTGCGCCGGCAATGCCCTTGACGCCGAACTCGAGCTGCTTCGAGCGGTTCGGTCCCAGGTCCATGTTCGCGTTCGTCGTTTCGATCGGCGCCACGCCGCCCGACTCCAGGCCATGCGCGAGGGTACCGTAGACATTCCAGTTTTTCGTCGGGCTGTACACCAGCGAGACGTTCGGCAGCGCGAACGAGGCCTTGTCGTTCACCCACGGCAGGTCGGACGCGGGCTGCTGGGCGCTGTCGGCTTTCACGTAGCGCAGGCCGGCGTGCACGGCCAGCTGCGGGCTCAGGGTGACGATGTCCTGCACGTACACGGCGCGTTCGCGGTCGCGGAAGCGTTCGTAGACCGGGCCGGTGGTCGGGTTGCCCGGCGCCGGGTCGGTGATCAGCGGATGGTAGATGTTGCTGTAGCCGGCGTAGTCGTACACGTAATCGCCGTAGCTGTTGTGGCGCTCGGCGTAGCTGGTGCCGATCGTGAGCAGGTGGCGCAGGGCGCCCGTGTCCAGGTGGCCCTGCAATTGGGCCTGCAGGCCGAGCGGGGCCTTGCGCTCGCCGACGCTCTGGTAGTCGTAGACGTCGTAGTCGCCGTTGCCGCAATAGCCCGGATAGTAGCCATCACCCTCGTTGCTGCAGCCGTAAGGGAAGGCGGTGAAATCGTCGCGCTTGAACCAGTGCTTGTTGGCGCTGACCGTCGCGTTCCAGTCCGCGTTCAGGCGGTAGGCGAAGCGCAGGCCGAAGTTGGCGCTGTCGGTGTCGACCGGCCTGGTCCAGGGCTGGGCGTTGAGGAGCAGCTTCGGCGACACCTTGCCTGGCAGGTCGACGCCGCGGATCAGCTGGTAGCCGGGCGCGGTGACCTGCTCCTTGTGCTGGAAGTCCATGTCCAGCTGGAGCAGGGCGTCGGGCGTGATCTGCCAGTCGAAAGCGCCGGAGACGAACTGGCGCTTGCCGTCGGCGCCTTTGACATACGAACGCAGGCGGTCGGCGGCGGCGTTGATGCGGTAGCCGAAGCGCGTGTCTTCGAAGCGGCCGCCGAGGTCCGCCTCGGCGTGCAGGGTGCCGCGCTCGCGCGCTTCCACAGTGACCGAGCGCAGGGGTGTATCGGTCGGGCGCTTGGTCACGAAATTCATGACGCCGCCTGGTGCGGCCAGGCCCGCCTGCAGGCCAGCGACGCCCTTGAGCAGCTCGAAGCGTTCCTTGTTCTCGAGCGGGATTTGGGTGTCGCCGGGAATCGCGATGCCGTCCTTGCGGTAGCCCGAGTTGTTGTTCAGCGCGAAGCCGCGCACCGAGAACTGCTCGGCATAACCGACCGCGTTGTAGGCGTCGCCGATCGAAGCGTCGTATTGGGCGGCGTCGCTGACGGAGCGGATCGACAGGTCCTGCATCTGGCTGCGGCCGATCGCCACCACCGAGGCCGGGATGTCCATCAGCGGCATGTCGGCGAAGCCGCCGATGCTGGCGCGGTCGCTGGCGGCCCATTTGCTGCCGCTGACGAGCACCGAGCTCACCGGTTCGGCGGTCTGGGCATGGACGGCAAAGGCCTGCGCGAGGGCGCAGGCGAGGAGGGAATGCTTGAAGACGGGTTTCATTGGTTTGCTCGCTTTCGCGCGCCACCGTGGCGGCGCACTGCTTTTAATAAAAAGCCGGAGCCAACGTGGGGGAAGGGCAAACAAGATGTGAACTGCTTTGCGCGCTTTCCTTCGCTGGCATTATCCAGATCAGGTACGAAGGGTATCTCTCACCCGGAACACAGTTCCAGGACCCCTAGCGAGGCGCGAGTTTAACACGGGTAGATGAAGCGTGGTAGTTGTGGCAATGCGATGTTGGCAGCTGCGCACCGTAGGGTGGGCACTTGTGCCCACGCGGTGGCACCGTTGAGCAATCGGCAGTTGGAAGAAGCCGCGATGCGTGTGTCCCCGGAGGGCGCCCGACACGGTGCGGCCTTCATGAGCACCGCGTGGACTCGGAGGGCCACCCTACGAGCATGTGAAAAAATCGCCATGGCGGCGTTGCATCGTCTCGCCGTACCCGCGTACTGTCTTCGACGATGCGTCGGGCGGCCGCATCCCTTGCCCTGACGATTTTTTCACACGCTCTACGTATGACGACCTGCTTACACCTCCACCGTCTCCCGCAGCGGCGCCGCATGCTCGTGGTGCGACCGCGCATGCAGCAGGTGGCGCTGCAGCGTCGCCCGCGTGCTGTCGCCGATGGCGCGCCAGTATTCGCGGCGCTGGGCGGCGCGCTTGCGGTGTTTCGAGGGCATGTCGGCCAGCGGTTTCAGGTAGAAGGGCAGCGCGACCAGCCAGGCGCTGCCGGGCAGTTCGACGCCGCCCAGGATTTTCCAGAAGCCGTCGTAGGCGTTCGCGACATGCTGGATCTCGTCCGGTTCGAAAGCGATGTGCGCGGTGCACTTCACCGCCAGCACCTGCTCCATGCCGACCGCCTGGGCCAGGCCCTGCATCGCGGCGAAGCAGAAGAAGCTGGGCGAATTGTTCGGGAAGCAGGCCTCGAAGGCCTCGAAGGCCTCGCCCGAGTCGGTCCAGCGGCCCTGGTTGCGCGCGATAAATGGCACCAGCGACGGCACCAGCGGCGCCGGCACGCCGGCAATCGCGCCGTCGATCCAGGAGTAGGACAGGCGGTGCAGCACCTTGCCATCGGCAACCAGCGCGATGGTCAGGTCGCCTTCGGCATTCATGCGCGAGTCCATTTCGAGGCGGATCAGGAAGGCATGCTCGCCCACGCTGTGCTCCCACAGGGTGAGGCCGCCGTCGACATAGACTGCTGCTTTATAGGCCGAATCGAAGGTCGTCTCCTCGAAGCGGTAATGCGCCAGCACGCATTGCACGCGCTGGCGGGTGCTCAAGCCCTGCACCAGGTAGCCGCGGCGGCTCAGGTGGTGGAAGGGGGCGGCGCCGGGCGAGCGCATCACGTGGTTGCGGTAGACGTCGAGCTGGCACAGCGCGGCGTGGTCGCGGTAAAACCGCAGCACGCGGGCACTGCGCAGTACCGGGAGCAGCCAGGAGGAGAAGCCCGGCTCGCTGCGGCGGGCCAGCCAGTAGCGGGTCAAATGAGCGAAGATCATGGGACGCTCCGTGGAAGACGGCGGGTTGCGGACAGCCTCATGGTGTCCCAGCCTGCCGGCCTCGGCGGTGCGATTGCTCAAGGGAAACAGATTCTCTACGGCAATATTTTGGGCGGAGTCATCCCCGTCCTGCGTGCGCATCGTCAGCATCGTGCTCCTCGTTCAGGTGTGCTTTGCTTGCCGGAAACCGACATGCTTGATTGCAAGATTAGCACGACATGCGCGCTGCATCACGCGATTCCGTTCCATACTAGGCTTTTCCAGGCTGCGGAGGAGACGATGGCATACCAACTGTTCTATTGGCCCGGCATCCAGGGCCGCGGCGAATTTGTCCGGCTGGCGCTGGAAGAAGCGGGGGAAGATTACGAGGATGTAGCGCGCGGCCCGGGCGGCGTCGACGCCCTGATGGCGGCGTTGAAAGAGGGTCCGACACCGAGCTTCGCGCCGCCTTTCCTGCGCGTCGACGGCATGACGGTCGGCCAGACGGCAGCGATCCTGATGTATCTGGGCGAACGCCACGGCCTGGCGCCGCACGACACGGCCGGGCGCCTGTGGGCGCATCAATTGCAGCTCACGATTGCCGACCTGGTAAGTGAAGCGCACGACACGCATCATCCGGTCGGCAGCAGCCTGTACTACGACGACCAGAAAGCGGAAGCCCGGCGCCGTGCAGCCGACTTCACGGCGGCCCGCATCCCGAAATTCTTCACCTATTTCGGACATGTGCTGGGCGACAAGGACTACCTGCTGGGATCGAACATCACCTATGCCGACCTGTCCCTGTTCCAGGTGCTCGAAGGGCTCGATTACGCCTTTCCCAGGGCGACGGCCAAAGCGCTGGCCCGGCACCCGAACCTGGCCGCGCTACGCCGGCGCGTCGCCGCGCGGCCTCGCATCGCCGCGTATTTGAATTCGCCGCGGCGGCTGCCGTTCAACGAAGACGGCATCTTCCGGCGCTATCCGGAACTCGACAGCTGATCAGTCCCAACGGGGCCCGAAGTCCGGGCTGACGAGGCGCTCGTGGCGATCGAGGGCGTCGATCGCGGCCAGGTCTTCCGCGCCCAGCACGAGGTTTGACGCCGCCAGGTTGCTTGCCAGGTTCTCGCGCCGGGTCGACGAAGGAATCACGGTGTGGCCCTGCGCCAGCAGCCAGGCCAGCGTGACCTGCGCCGCCGTCGCGTTCATGCGCGCCGCAATCGCTTTGATGACCGGGTCGTCCAGCACCTTGCCGTAGGCGAGCGGCATGTAGGCCGTCACAGCGATGCCGTGTTCGCGTGCAAACGCGGCCACGGCGCGGTTCTGCAGGTAGGGATGGAGTTCGACCTGGTTGGTGGCGATGTTCGCCGCGCCAACTGCCTGAATCGCTTCCCGCATCAGCGGGATCGTGAAATTCGACACGCCGATCGCCCGCGTCAGGCCGAGTTCGCGCGCCGCCAAGAGCGCCGCCATCGACTCGGCGACCGGCACCGCGCCACCCGGCGAGGGCCAGTGGATCAGCGTCAGGTCGAGCTGTTCGAGGCGCAGCTTGCGCAGGCTTTCCTTCAGGCTCGGGATCAGGGCGTCGCCGGCCAGGTGCTCGGTCCAGATCTTGGTGGTGACGAAGACCTCGCCGCGCGGCAGGCCGCTGGCGGCAAGCGCCTCGCCGACTTCAGGCTCGTTGCCGTAGATCTGGGCGGTATCGATGTGGCGGTAGCCGAGCGCGAGTGCGTTGGCGACGCTGTCGATGATGGTCTGGCCTTGCAGGCGGAAGGTACCGGCGCCGATAAGGGGCATGTGCATGTGGTTTCCTCTTTTCAGTTAAACGAGTTCTGCTTCTTTTTTGATGGAACGTGCAAGGCCCGCATCGCGCCGGTCGAGCCGGCCCGCCAGGGTCGTCAGCGCCAGTGCACCGACCACGACCAGGGCGCCGATCGGCGGCGTGGCCATCAAGCCAAGGTGCCCGACGATCAGGCCGCCGCCCCAGGCGCCCAGCGCGATGCCGAGGTTAAAGGCAGCAATGTTCAGGCCGGAGGCCATGTCGACCGCCTGCGGCACGTCGCGCTCGGCACGCTGCACGACATACAGCTGCAGGGCCGGCACATTGCCGAAGGCGACCGCGCCCCAGGCCAGCACGGTGGCCACGACCAGCACCGGGTGCGGCGCGGTAAAGCTCAGCACGGCCAGGACAGCGGCGAGTAAAGCGAACACGATTTGCAGCGCGCGCACCGGGCCCTTGTTGTCGGCCAGTTTGCCGCCCCAGATATTCCCCGCTGCCACGGAGACGCCGTAGACCAGCATCACCAGGCCCACGCTGCCCGGCGCAAAGCCGGCCACGTCCTGCAGGATCGGGGCAAGGTAGGTAAAGGCGACAAACGAGCCGCCATAGCCGAGCGTCGTGATCGCATACACCAGCAGCAGGCGCGGCTGCTTGAGTACGGCGAACTGTTTGGCGAGGCTGGCCGGCTTGGCGCCGCCGATGGTGTTGGGCACGAGCAGCGCGCTGCCGATCATCGCAATCACGCCGAGCGAAGCGACGGCCAGGAAAGTCGACTGCCAGCCGAATTGCTGGCCGATCCAGGTGCCGAGCGGCACGCCGGTGACCAACGCGACTGTGAGGCCCGTGAACATCAGGGCAATTGCGCTGGCGGCTTTTTCCTTCGGCACCAGGCTGGTGGCAATGGTCGAGCCGATCGAGAAGAAGACGCCGTGGGCGAGGCCGGTCAGCACGCGCGCGGCCATCAGCGAGCCGTAGCCGGGCGCGATCGAGGCGACGAGGTTACCGGCGGTGAACAGCAGCATCAGGCCGATCAACAATTTCTTGCGCGGTACGCGGGCGGTAAGGGCGGTCAGCAGGGGCGCGCCGATGGCGACGCCGAGCGCATACACGCTCACCAGCAAGCCGGCGGAAGGAACGGACACGCCGAGGCTGGCGGCAACGTCGGGGATCAGGCCGACGATGACGAATTCGGTGGTGCCGATGGCAAAGGCGCTCAGGGTGAGCGCCCAGAGAGCAAGGGGCATGATTTCTCCAGAAACAATGTGAACAGGGGAGCAGTGTGGGCCAGGCGCCGCCGGAGAAAAATCCCTTGCCGTACAATATACTTTTGACTGGGAGTCACGAATGATCGATGTCGAATCCTTGATTGCATTCTCCGCCGTCATGGATGCCGGATCGTTTTCCGGCGCCGCCGCGCGTCTCGGGCAGACGCCCTCGGGCGTGTCGCGCACGATCGCGCGCCTGGAAAAGCACCTTGGCCTGACGCTCCTGCACCGGACCACGCGCCGCCTGCAACTGACCGACGAAGGCGCCTGGTTCCTCGACCGCGCGCGCACACTGCTGGCCGATATGGCCAATACCGAAGCCGAGGCGGCGGCGCGCCGTTCCCAGCCTGCGGGCCTGGTGCGCGTGAACGCGGCCACGCCCGCGCTCGGCCACCTGCTCGCGCCGCTGGTGCCGGCCTTTCTCGACGCTTATCCCTTGGTGCGGCTCGAATTGACGAGCGGCGAAACGGTGGTCGACCTGATCGAGGAACGCGCCGATCTCGCCATCCGCATCGGCAATTTGCCGGACTCGACCCTGAACGCCCGGCGCCTCGGCGCCAGCCGCGTGCGCGTGCTGGCCGCGCCCGGCTACCTGGAACGCCATGGCATACCCGCGAGCGTAGCCGAGCTGGGCCGCCACCGCCTGCTGGGCTTTTCGCAGCCGGCCTCCCTGAACACCTGGCCGCTGGCACATGAGGGCGCCGAGGGTTATACGATCGATCCAGTCGTCACCGCATCGAGTGGCGAAACCGTACGCCACCTGGCGCTGGCCGGCGCCGGGATCGCCTCGCTATCGGATTTCCTTACGCGCGCCGACCTGGCTGAAGGGACACTGGTGCCGGTGCTGCCCGACGCCACGCTGCCCTGGGAGCAGCCGGTCTGGGCCGTGTTCTATAAACAGGGCGCGCTGGCGCCGCGGGTGGCGGCGCTGGTCGATTTCCTGGCGCGCGAGTTGGGACCCGTGCTCGGGCCGGTGCCGGGCGGCGCGCACGCATGAAGGGTTTGGCGCAGCGCAGCACAGGCAATCGTTGCGCGAACTTCCGGCAGGCGCTACGCTCATACAGTAGCAAAAGGAATAACAACGCATAACAGTCCAATCATCCTGAAAGGAACACGTCATGAGTTCAGCGGTCAAGCCGGTCGAAGAGGGCATGCACACCATCGCCCCGCATCTGGTCTGCGGCAATTGCAATGAGGCGATCGAGTTCTACAAGAAAGCCTTCGGCGCCATCGAAGTCTCGCGCTCCCTGATGCCCGACGGTAAAGTCGGCCACGCCATGCTGCGCATCGGCGACTCGCCCCTGTTCCTGGCCGACGAATTCCCCGACTACGGCTCCTTCAGCCCGCTGAGCCTGAAAGGCACGCCGGTGACGATCCACCTGTCGGTGCCGAACGTGGACGCACTCTGGAACACCGCCCGGGAAGCCGGCGCCACCGTGCGCATGGAACTGGCCGACATGTTCTGGGGCGACCGTTATGGCCAGCTCGACGATCCGTTCGGCCACCGCTGGTCGATGGCGACGCACGTGCGCGACGTGTCGCCCGAGGAGCTGGAGGAGGCAATGAAGGCAATGGGGAGCGACTGCGCGTAAGCGTTTCGCACGGGCGGCCTGAACTGACGATCAGATCGTCCCTGCCGCGTGCAGGTGCTCGTACAGGATCAGGCTGCCAATCACGATCAGCACCACGCCGCCGACGATTTCGGCGCGCTTGCCGACCAGCGCGCCGAGGCCGCGGCCGAGCATCACGCCGAGCGTGACCATGATGAAGGTGGCGCAGCCGATCGCGGCCGCCGTGGCGAAGATATTGACGTCGATAAAGGCGAGGCCGGCGCCGACGATCAGGGCGTCGATGCTGGTCGCCATGCCGGTCACGGCCAGGCGCAGGAAGGAGTGGCTGTTCGGCTTTTCTTCCTCGAGCTCGGGTTCGCCCCAGCCTTCGTAAATCATGCGCAGGCCGAGCGCGCCCAGCAGGACAAAGGCGATCCAGTGGTCCCAGGCCTCGACATACGGCGCGGCGGCGTTGCCGAGCAGCCAGCCGAGCAGGGGCGTGAGGCCTTCGATGACGCCGAAGATGGCGCCGGTGCGCAGGGCTTCGCGCAAGTGCGGGCGTTGCAGGGCCGCGCCCTTGCCGACGGCGGCGGCGAAGGCATCGGTGGACATGGCGAGGGCGAGGGAAACGGTAGCGGCGAAATTCATGGGTTTTCTCATCGGGCAAACGCAAAGGCAGGCCCGCGCGGCCCGAATCTGCACGCGGACATGCCAAAGGTCTTGCCAACCGGACGGCTGCCCGTACCACGGCGCGCATGAAGACAACGAGCGCCGAGTATGTTGATACGGGAACTTCCTCGCACAGGTGCGGCGGAAGCAGGCTACTCCCCAATGGATGGCGATATTGTAACCGAGCGCAGGCCGAAAAGCCCAGTAACCTGGACGGGCGCACGGAAGGTGAGTATTTGCACAAGACCGCCTGGCCACGTAGACTGGCCCGGCGGCGGAGCCGTACATCGCACTCAATACAGGAGAACAGCTTGGACCACCATGACGACCCCAGCGCACTCGACATCGTGATCGTGCCGCCCACACACGACCTGGGCGACGGCTTCCAGGTGCGGCGCGCCTTGCCGAGCCGCCAGCGGCGCATGGTCGGCCCCTTCGTCTTCCTCGACCAGATGGGCCCGCACGTGTTCGAACCCGGCCGCGGCCTCGACGTGCGGCCGCATCCGCATGTCTGCCTGGCCACCGTCACCTATCTGTTCGACGGCGAAATCCTGCACCGCGACAGCCTCGGCAGCGTGCAGGCGATCCGGCCGGGCGAAGTGAACTGGATGACGGCCGGGCGCGGCATCGTCCATTCCGAGCGCACCGACAGCCAGCTGCGCCAGGCCGGCAGCGGCCTGTTCGGCCTCCAATGCTGGGTCGCGCTGCCCTCGAAACACGAGGAAACCGATCCGGCCTTTGCCCACATCGAGGCTGGTGCGTTGCCCTTCATCGAAGCCGAGGGCGTCGAAGCGCGCGTGGTCGCGGGCAGCTTCTGGGGCCGGCGTGCGCCGGTCGCGACCCTGTCCGACATGTTTTACGTCGACGTGAAACTGAAAGCGGGGGCGCGCATCGCGATGCCGCCCGAGTACCCGGAACAGGCAATCTATATCGTCGAGGGCCGCCTCGACCTGGGCCGCGACGGCGTCTTCGAACCCGGCCAGCTGGTCGTGCTGAAACCCGGTGCCGAGGTGATGCTGGGCGCGCCCGGACCGGGGCCGACGCGCATCATGCTGCTCGGCGGCGAGCCGATGGATGGTCCGCGCTTCCTGTCCTGGAATTTCGTCGCCAGTTCCGAGGAGCGCATCGAGCAGGCCAAGCGCGACTGGCAGGCCGGCGCCTTTCCGCAGGTGCCGGGCGAAACCGAATTCATCCCGCTGCCCGAGTCGCAGGGCAAACCGGTGCGTTACCCGTAAAAAAGCCATATCCAGCAAGGCCTTGACCGGCGCGCTATCATCCTCGCTCTTCCATAAAGAAGGAGCAAGCCGTGTCCAGAGACCAGATCCAGCAAGCCAGCAGCATCGACGCCGCCGACGTCCAGCGCATCGCCGCCTTTTCCGACGGCGCCCAGGGCGGCAACCCGGCCGGGGTCTGGATCGGCGAGGTCTTGCCGCCGGACGCGACGATGCAGCGCGTCGCCCACGAGATCGGCTATTCCGAAACCGCTTTTGCCGCGCCGCTGGGCGACGGCTGGCGCGTGCGCTATTTCTCTCCCGAATCCGAAGTGCCCTTCTGCGGCCATGCCACCATCGCGCTCGGTGCGGCGCTTGCCGCCAGTCGCGGCGACGGCGTCTATCCGCTGTCGCTGAACGATGCGGCGATCACGGTCGAGGGCCGGCGCAGCATCGGCGCTGACGGTAGCGTGCTGACCTCGGCCGCGCTGCAGTCGCCGCCGACCCGCAGCGCCCCGGCCCCGGCGGAGATCGTCGCGCGGGCGCTGGCCCTGTTCGGCTACCGGCTTGAAGATCTCGATCCGCGCATCCCTCCGGCGCTGGCCCATGGCGGGGCGGGGCACCTGGTGCTGGCCCTGCGCAGCCGCCCGTTGCTGGCGGCGATGCAGTACGAACTCGACGCGGGCCGGCGCTTCATGCGCGAGCTCGGCATCGTCACCGTCGTGCTGGCCTGGGCCGAAAGCGACACGCTGTTCCATACGCGTAATCCTTTCGCTTCCGGCGGCGTGCTCGAGGATCCGGCCACCGGCGCCGGCACGGCGGCACTCGCCGGTTACCTGCGCGATATCGGTTGGCCGCACGGCGGCGCGATCGACATCGTGCAGGGCGAAGACATGGGCATGCGCTCGCGCCTGCGGGCCGAAATCGGACAGGAGAAGGGCGGCTCGATCCGCGTGTCCGGCACGGCGCGGTCCTTGTAATAGATATTGAACAAGCAACGCGGGTCGGCTTACTGACCCGCGAATGTTATGAATTTTGAATTAAGGGGGAAAAGCCCGCCTGCTCATCAGTTAGATATTTCTCCAAAGATTGATAATTATCAGGAAACAAGTTGTCTTCCTAAAACGTTCACGGAGTTATCGATCATGGAGCTGTGCCAAGCAAACCTCACCACCCAAGGCAACGCGGAGGCGATCCGCCCTTTCGGTGGTCAGCAGGGCGGGCTGCCGGCAATCGAGCGCCTGCCATTCACGATTCGCCGCGTCGAGACCGAGGATGACCTTCTGAAGGCAGTGCGCATCCGTCACGCCGCGTACGCACGCCATGTACCGGAGTTTGCACGCTCGCTGGCGCTGCCGGAAGCGGCCGATTACGAAAGCGACACGATCGTCCTGCTCGCCGAATCCAAGCTCGACGGCTCGCCGATGGGCAGCACGCGCATCCGCACCAACCTGTTCCGCCCGCTGGGCGTGGAAGAGTCGATCGAGCTGCCGGACTGGCTGCAAGGGCGCCGCCTGGTCGAGGCGACCCGCCTCGGCATCGACGAAGGCCGCACCGGGCGCATGGTCAAGATTGCGCTGATCAAGGCCTGCTTCATGTACTGTCAGCAAAACGATATCGAATGGTCGGTCGCCACCGGCCGTCCGACGGTCGCGCGCCAGTACGAGCAGCTGCTGTTCTCGGACGTGTTCCCGGGGCAGGGCGCCATTCCCCTGGCGCACGTCGGCAACCTCGAGCATCGCGTGATGGCTTTCGAGATCGAGACCTTCGAGGCGCGCTGGGCCGCGGCCCGTCATCCGCTCTCCAAATTCTTCTTCGATACCCAGCACCCGGACATCGATGTCGGCCCGCGCGCCGAACCGCGCCTGACCCGGGTACGCTTCCCGCAGCGCACGCCGGCAGCGGCCGCCGGCCTCGGTCAGCACGGCCTGGCGTTCGCCTGAGTTCGGCTGAGCTTCGCGATATTGCATGACGGTATCACGCTAACCCTGTATCCTTGCGCTTGATCAGACTGCGGGAGCTTCCGCCCGCAGCTTTGTTGTGCTTGTGATACCGATTATGCCCACATCCTCCGACCCGACACGCAATTCTCCTTCGCTCATGGCCAACCTGGCCATGGAGCGCGTGCTGCGCGTCTTCGCCTATTACCTGATCCCGTTCGGCATCGGCCTGTTTTCCCTGATTGCGTTGTTGTTCTGGCACAACCAGTACAACGTGACCGAACCTGCCGCGCTGCCCTTGCGCGTGCTGCTGCAGGGGAATGAAGCAGCGCCCACGCCGTCCGCCATCCTCGCCCGCATCGGCGCCCAGCCGCCTGTGCCCGGCTACGACACCAATCTCACCGACCGTCCGGTCTGGTTTACGTTTTCCCCGATGTCGGCCTCGGTCGAGCAGGATGTCATCGACTTCCCGTCGCGCCATGCACTCGAAATTAGTTGCTGGGATGCAACAACCTTGCGGCCGCTGGGCGACGCCAGCCGCAACCATTCGAGCGGTGCGATCGATCCGGTGAAAGCCGGCTTCGCGCTGCGCATGGCGCGCCTGCCATCGCAAGTCTTGTGTAGCGGCACCTTTGCCGGCCCCGCCCGCGTGAGCGTCGCACAGTGGCCGGCCGAACAGTTCGCCTTGTCGGTCGAGCAATATCACCGCAAGTCGGGCCTGCTCGACGGCGGCATGATCGTGCTGGCCCTGTTCGTGCTGCTCACCGCGCTGATCAATCGCCAGCCGCTGTATGTGCTGTTTTCGGGCTGGCTGATCCTGAACCTGCGCATCGGCGCGCTGTCCGCCGGCTGGGACATCCAGTGGCTGGGCCAGACGATTCCGGCCGACTGGCTGCTGATCTCGCGCTCGGTCACGATCACGCTGTACGGCATCGCCACCCTGACCCTGTACCAGAACCTGCTGCGCGAGAGCCTCGAAGGGCTGCGCTACGCCGCGCCGATGCGCATCATGCAGTGGCTGTGCCTGCCGATGCTGGTGGCGGCCGTGGCGCTGCCCTACCGCGTCTACCTGCCGATGCTGTGGGTCATTTGCGCCTGCTGCCTGTCGATGATGACGGTGGGCCTGTTCAAGGTGATCGTCGAATCGCGCAACCGGGTTGCGTCCTGGTTTGCGGCCTCGTTCGCGCTGACCTTCGTCGCCTCGCTGGCCGAGATCGTCTCGGCGGCGCTGGGCATGCACGAAGTCGTGGGCGTGATCAACAGCGTGACGGCGGCCCTGGCCTCGAGCCTGCTGGCCGCGCTGGCGGTGGCCGAGCAGATGCGCGCGGAAACGGAAAAGCGCGAGGAAGCCCAGCAAAAGCTGGAACACGCCTATGAGGCGATGCCGGTGGGCTTGTTCACGCTTGACATGTACGGACACTTCGTGAGCGCCAATCCGGCGCTACGGAAGATGCTGGGCGTCGAAACCTTCGAGCTCGGCCGCACCGCATGGCGCAACTTCTTCAGTGAAAACGTCTGGATGGAGTTGCACGAGCAGGTCCATGGCCGCAGCGATGCCGAGCTCGAAATCGCGAATCGCGACGGCAGCCGCCGCTTCCTGGTCAGCGCGACGCTGGCGCGCGGGCGCATCGAGGGCGTGCTGCAGGACGTCACCGAGAAACACAAAGCCACCGAACAATTGCGCTTCATGGCGAACAACGATCCGCTGACCAAGGTCTATAACCGGCGCGGCATCGAGAAAATGTTCGAGGGTGCAGCCACGTCGCTGGCGGCCGGCAAGCCGATGGCGATCGCCTACATCGATCTCGACCGCTTCAAGCTGATCAACGACCTGTTCGGCCATGGCGCTGGCGACGAAGTGCTCAAGCAAGTGTGCGAACGCATGGCGATGATGCTGGCCGGTGGCCAGCAGATCGGCCGCGTCGGCGGCGACGAATTCGTCATCGTCATGCCGGACACGGCGATTCCGCTGGCATCGCTGATCTGCCGCGGCATCGTCGACCGCATCGGCGGCACGCCTTACCGCGTGGGCGACAAGGCTTTCCACGTGCGCGGTTCGGTCGGCCTGATCGAAGTGTCGCCCGGCATGCCGATGCGCGACGCCATCTCGGCCGCCGACCGCGCCTGCCGCTCGGCCAAGGAGGCCAGCGACGGCCTGGTCGTGTACGAACGCAATGCCGCCGCTTTCCATGAGCGCGAAGCCGAGTTGAACCTGGTGGCGCGCTTGCAGGGGCCGAACGCGACCGAC
The DNA here is from genome assembly GCF_056680575.1 of Telluria sp. AIW5. Classification (NCBI taxonomy): domain Bacteria; kingdom Pseudomonadati; phylum Pseudomonadota; class Betaproteobacteria; order Burkholderiales; family Oxalobacteraceae; genus Telluria; species Telluria sp. AIW5. Next base: position 2,780,099 of record NZ_CM155289.1, read on the forward strand.
GGCCTGTTCCTGGAAATGCAGCCGATCATGTCGCTGAAAAATCCGAACGATTCCCTCAATTTCGAGGTGCTGCTGCGCATGCGCGGACTCGATGGCCGCGTGATGCCGGCCGGTCCGCTGATCGGCGCGGCCGAGAAATGCGGGCGTGCGAGCGTGATCGACCGCTGGGTGCTGACCACGACCCTGGGCTGGATCGCGGAAAACATTTCGCGCCTGCCGAACACGCGTTTCGTCTGCATGAATTTGTCCGGCGCCTCGCTCAACGACGAGCGCTTCGTCGCCGACACGCTGGAAATCCTGGCGCGCCACGTCCACGTGGCCAGCCGCCTGTGCATGGAAATCACCGAGAGCGTCGCCCTGCACGACCTCGACAATACGCGCCGCTTCATCGACCAGGTGCGCAATTTCGGCGTGAAGGTCGCACTCGACGATTTCGGTGCCGGCTATACCTCCTTCTCCTACCTGAAGGAACTGCCGGCCGACGTGCTCAAGATCGACGGCCAGTTCGTCGTCAACATCAACGCGCACCCGGCGAACGTGGCGATCGTCGAAGCCATCGTCAGCCTGGCGGTCAATCTCGGCATGAAGACGATCGCCGAGTGGGCGGAGGATGCGGCCACGGTACAGACCCTGGCCGAGATCGGCGTCGATTACGTGCAGGGTTGGGCGGTAGCGCGTTCGCAGCCGCCGGAGCGCCTGCTGACGGCGGCTTCATCGGCCAGTTTCATCCAGGATCCGGAGCTGCTCGAGATGCTGCCAACGCTGGGGCGTGGGGCGGCGCTGGACTTGCATGGGATCATGAAGCTGTACTAGTAAGGGCTGGGGTCAGGTCTGACATTTGGACACGAGCTCTGCCTTACTCGGCCCGGTATCGTTGAGGCCGTGTCCGAATGTCAGACCTGACCCCGGCATTTTATTGGATCGTCGCCAGGGTCGGTCTTGCGTGACGGTCGGCATCAATCACCAACAATTGCGCACGCGCCGCCTTCAAGGTCGCCACGTCGCGCGCGAGCGCACGGTCGGGCTGGGCTACTTTCGGACGCCAGTTCTGCTGGCGCTGCATCGCATGCGGCGCTTCATGACGCTGGACCGCGAGCGGGTGCGCTTCACCTGTCGTGACGGACGCCGGGGCCGGGCTGTCCGAGGCCGCGCCGCCCACCAGGCGCGTCGCCTGCGCGCCGCTTTCGCAAGGCTGGTCGGTCAGCGTCACATGGCCGCCGGCGTCGACGCATTTCAAAATCTCGGATCCCGCCAGGGCGGCGGGGGCTGCGGCGAGCGCCGCAAGAACTAAGGTCAGCTGAGAGGCCAGGTGTTTCATGGCTACCTCCATCAATACGATGGAGCCATTGTCCCGGCCGAGACTGCCTTTAGTATGTTCGGTGCCTCACGGTGCACGAAAATTGTCAAAAAAACCACGCATGAGCTGACTCGGCGACCCAGGGCGGGTCGCATTCGCTCAGGGACGCCGCGCGACCAGCTGGACTTCGACCAGGAAGCCGTAGTGCAGGTCCGGGACCGGCACGACCGTGCGCGCCGGCTTGTGGGCGCCGAAGACGCGCGCATAGATCGTGTTGAAGGCGCGCCAGTGCTCGACGCCCGCAAGGTAGGCGGTACATTGCACAACGTCGCCGAAACCGCAGCCGGCGGCGCGCAGGACTTTTTCGCACTGGTCGAAGACGGAGTTGCATTGCACCTCGAAGAACACATCCTGGGCAATATCCTTGGCCGGCAGGATTCCCGACAGGAACACGAGGCCGCCGGCGTGCACCGCCTGCGAATAATGTCCGGCGGGCGGCGGCAGTTCGGTCGACTGGATGAACTCCATCAGGCCACCAGTTCGCGCGTCACCAGTTCGCTAAAGCGCGACAGGTCGACGTTGCCGCCGCTGATCAGGATGCCTACGCGCTTGCCCGCCACCGGATACACACCGCACAGGGCTGCCGCAGCGCCCAGGCAGCCGGTCGGCTCGACCACCATCTTCATCCGCTCGGCGAAGAATTTCATGGTCTCGACCAGCTGCGCATCGCTCACCGTCACGATGTCGTCGACGCGGCGCCGGATCACCTCGAAATTGTGCGCGCCGACGTGGGTCACCATGGCGCCGTCGGCGATCGTCTTCGGCACGCCGATGTGAACGATTTCGCCCTTGCGCAGCGACTGCTGGCCGTCGTTGCCGGCTTCCGGCTCGACGCCGATCACCTTGCAATCCGGCGCCAGGCCGCTCGCCGCCAGCGCGCAGCCGGCCAGCAGGCCGCCGCCGCCGAGCGGCACCAGCAGCACATCCAGCGGGCCGACCTCGTCGAACAATTCTTTCGCCGCCGTGCCCTGGCCGCAGATCACGTCCGGATGGTCGTAGGGAGGAATCAGGGTCATGCCGCGTTCGACGGCGAGGCGCTGCGCGATCTCTTCGCGGTTTTCCGTATAGCGGTCGTAGAAAATCACTTCGCCGCCGTATTCCTTCGTCGCCTGCACCTTCAGCGCCGGGGCGTCGTTCGGCATGATGATGGTGGCGTGGATGCCGGCCAGGCGTGCCGACAGGGCGATCGCCTGCGCGTGGTTCCCGGACGAGAAGGTCAGTACGCCGGCGCCGCGCTGGGCATCCGTGAAGCGCGCGATCGCGTTGTAGGCGCCGCGGAACTTGAAGGCGCCCATGCGCTGGTAGTTTTCGCATTTGAAGAACAGCTGAGCACCGGTGCGCGCATTGGCGGTGGTGGAGCGCAGTACCGGAGTGCGGTGGGCGGCGCCTTCGAGGCGCGCGGCGGCTTGTTCGACGTCGCCGTATTCGAGGCTGAATTTTTGCAGGATGGATTCGGTCATGGCAGTGAAAATCAAAAAGGAATTCAGGAAGCGAGCGGTAGCGCCAGTTGCACCAGCAGGCCGCCGCCTTCGCGGTTACGCACGGTCAGTTCGGCATTGTGGCGGCTGACGACGCGCTCGACAATGGCGAGACCCAGGCCCGCGCCGTTCGCCTGGCCGCGCGCAGTGTCGAGGCGCGTGAAAGGTTTCAGGAGCTGGTTGATCTGGTCGTCGGGCACGCCGGGGCCGTGGTCCGCGATCTCGACGACGGCGCGCCGGCCCTGCGCCGTACTGCGCACATGGCAGGCGAAATCGAGTTCGGTGAAGTCCTGGCCCGGGGTACGTCCGTAGCGGCGCGCGTTCTCGACGACGTTGTTGATCACGCGGCGCAGGTCGGTCTCGTTGCCGAGCACCTCCACGTCTTCGTCGAGGTCGGTCGTGACGCGCATGCCGGGCAGGCGCCGCGCATGCTGGGCGCAGTCGGCCAGCAGGTGCGAGATTTCGACCGGCACGAAGCTCGACGCCTCGGTCGGTTTCGCGTAGTCGAGGAACTGGCCGATGATCGCGTCCATCTGGGCGATGTCCGACTGCATGCCTTCGCGCGCGTCGGTCGACAGGCTCGCCATCTCGAGTTCGAGCTGCATGCGCGCCAGCGGCGTACGTAAATCGTGCGAGATGCCGGCCAGGATCACGGCGCGGTCCTTTTCGACCTGCGCCAGGTCTTCGACCATCTGGTTGAAACTGCGGTTGGCGTCGATGATCTCTTTCGGGCCCTTCTCGGGCAGTGGGGCGGGACGCTCGCCCTTGGCGATCGCGCGCGCGGCAGCCGTCAGGCGCGCCAGCGGCAGGTTGATCAGGCTCGAAATGAGCGCCGCGCCCAGCAGCGACAGCACGCCGACCACGCTGGCCCAGCCGAACCACTGCACGCGCGTCAGGCCCGCGATGCGTTCACGCTCGAGCATCAGCCAGTATTCGTCGTCCTCGATGTTGAAGCTGATCCAGAAGCCCGCCATGCCGTTGACGCGGCTGGAAAAGCGGGTCTGGGCGCCCAGCTTCTCGCGCACGGCGGCGGCGATTTCCGGCATCAGGCGGGTGGCCGGGGGCGGGTCGACCTTGTCGGTGTCTTCCAGCGTGAAGATGCGGATGCCTTCGTTCGACACCAGTTCGAACAGCAGTTCCTTGCGCAGTTCGGGCGCCGAATGGGTCAGCGCCGCTTTCGTGATCGTCACCACCGAGACCACCAGTTCGGCCGTCTGCTGCACTTGCGGCCCGCGCTGGAACACGTTGAGCATGCCGATCCACGAACCCATCGACAGCGTCGTGAGCAGGGAGAGCAGGAAGAAGGTGCGCCAGAACAGGCCGCTGCGCACCCAGTGCATGCGGCCTGGCCGTGGAGACGGGATCGACGCAATCACTAGCGCGGCTGTCCTTCAGGGATGAAGACGTAGCCCAGGCCCCAGACGGTCTGGATATAGAGCGGGCTCGATGGATCGGGTTCGATCAGTTTGCGCAGGCGCGAAATCTGCACGTCGAGCGAGCGGTCGAAGACTTCGTATTCGCGGCCCCTGGCCAGCTCCATCAGCTTTTCGCGCGACAGCGGCTGGCGCGCGTGGCGCGCAAACACCTTCAGCACCGAGAATTCGCCGGTGGTCAGGGGCACGGTCTCGCCGTTTTTCTTGAGCGTGCGCGTACCGAGATCGAGCACGAACTGGCCGAATTCGAAGGTCTGCGGGGTCTCCGACGGCGCGCCCGGGATTTCGTCCGGGCCCTTGCGGCGCAGGACGGCGCCGATGCGGGCCACCAGCTCGCGCGGGTTGAAAGGCTTCGGCAGGTAATCGTCGGCGCCCATTTCAAGGCCGACGATGCGGTCGACGTCTTCGCCTTTGGCGGTGAGCATGATGATCGGGGTCTGGTCGCCGGCGCCGCGCAGGCGGCGGCAGATCGACAGGCCGTCTTCGCCGGGCAGCATCAGGTCAAGTACCAGCAGGTCGTAACGCTCGCGCAGCCAGAGCTTGTTCATCGCCGGCGCGCTTTCGGCCGTGACGACCTGGAAGCCCTGCTCGGTGAGATAGCGGCGCAGCAAATCGCGCAGGCGCACATCGTCGTCGACGACCATGATCTTGGCGCTGTGGCCGGCGGTCGCCGCCGGGCTGGCATTGGCGCCCATATTCGAATTGGAAGCGGAGGAGGAGGCTGAATTCATATGCTGTCAGTTTGTCAGATTCATATCGCTATGGTAACTTCTGTCCGCGCCGGTTTTGGGATTTACAGACAAGGCATTACATTGTGTTACAAACTTTACCCAATCAGGCTTATCCCAGAACGTCGTTCCACATACACTGGGAACCAATGAATTACAGCTTATCCGTTTATCCAGCACCACGGAAGAGGAACACCATGACAAACGCGCTCGAGAAAACCAATGCAGCAGCCCAGGCCCCGGGCCGGCTCGCCCGCGTGGCGCGCCAAGGTGTGGCCCTGTGCGTGCTCGCCTGTGCCGGCATCGGTGCGGCCCAGGCACAATACCATGGCCGCCGCGACGATGCCCAGTTGCCGCCTCCGCCATCCGTCCGCGCCGAGCGGGTGCCGGCGCCGGCGCCGGCCCCGCAGGTCGAACAGCCGCGCGAGCAGCGCATCGTCGATCAACAGCGCGGCTATGACCAGCAACGTGCGTACGAGCAGCAACGCGCCTACGACCAGCAACGCGCCTACGAGGACCAGCGCCGCCAGGCCGTCCAGGCGCAGGGCGAGGGCGGTCGCCGTGGGCGCCTGACGCCCGACGAGCGGCGCGACCTGCGGCGCCAGATCAACGAAGCGGGGATGGACATCTACCCGAACGCGCAGCGGCGCTGATCGGGTAGAAGGAACGAAACGAAGCCGGGCTGGTCCCGGCTTTTTCCATGGCGGAGCCGGATTACCTCGCTTGAGCGAGGCCAGTGTTGATGAGAATCGGTGAACATTGTTGTTAACGATTATTTATTTATCGGTGACAACATGATACGCTGGGACGTTGCGAGCCCTGATGCGTTGTCAGGGGCCTGGTCAACCACCTGGAGCACGAACGTGTCCGATACCGCTGTTGCCGCCTCAGTTGCCACCTCAGTTGCCAACCCTGCGGCGCCCGCTGCCCGCTTCGATTCGACCGGCCCCGAGCATTGCATCCAGCGCCGCCCCGACGGCATCTACGCCGACCCGGCCGTACTTGGCACGACGGTGCTGGCCGCCGTCGACAACCTCCTGCGCTCGGGCAGCGTCCTCTCCGGCGTCGATTATCCGGTACTGATCAAGGCCCTGTACGACAACGGCCCCGTGCTCCCGGCCGGTCCCGACGGGCGTCCTGTCGTGCGCATCGCCAGCGACATCATTCCCTTCAACGCCCAGCGCCGCACCCTGTACCGCTCGGTGAAGATCGCCGGCGGCGAGGCCGAGTACTGCTTCGAGCCGGTGTTCCTGCCCGGCCCGGACGGCCAGGGGGAGGTCCCGACCCGCCTCGACCTCGACGAATTCGTGGCCGACTTGTGGCTCAAGGGGATCCGCTTCGGCCTCGACCTGGCGGCCGTGCGCGCCGGGATCGCCAACCCCAGCCTCGGGCGCGTCGTGGTGGCACGCCGGCTGGAGCCGGAGGCCGGCATCGATGCGGCCGTGGTCGAGGTGTCGGACGACATCCATCGCAGCGACGCGCCGCGCCAGCTCTCGAACGGCAAGCTCGACCTGATGTGCTTCCAGAACCGCTTCCCGCAGGTGCAGTTCGGCACCCGGCTGCTGCAAAAGCTCCCGAGCCGGGTCGGCAAGCCGGGCTTCGAACTGTCGGGCATCCGGATCGAACCGGCGGCGCCCGCCGACCTCGATTTCTCGACCTATGCCGGCGACGGCACCAGCATCGAGAAAAGCGCGGCCGGCGAGTTCCTGGTCGCCGCCTGCACCGGTTTCTTGAATGTCGATGCGAAGACGCGCCGGATCGCCGTCGGCGACAAGATCGTCAGCCGCGACGGCGTCAGCGCGAAGACCACCGGCAACCTCCAGCTCACCGGCGACTACGAGGAATTCGGCGACGTGCAGGAAAAGCGCGTCATCGAAGGCAACGGCATCACCGTGCACGGCAACGTGTATGGCGAGATCGTCTCGCGCGGCGGCATGGTGCGCCTGCGCGCCACCCTGGTCGGCGGCAGCGCCCACAACAAGCGCGGCGACATCCAGGTCGACGGCGTGAGCGCGAACGCGGTCCTGCAGGCGACAGCGGGCACCGTGACGCTGCAGCGCGCCGAGAACTGCGTCGTCTCCGGCACGCGCGTACGCATCGAGCATGCGATCAACTGCGACATCATCGCCGACGAGGTCTCGATCGGCAGCGCCGAAGGCTGCGCGGTCGCGGCGCGGCGCGTCAGCATCGACAGCACCGCCACCTGGCGCGACAGCGAGATGCTGGTCTACGTCCTCTGCGCCGACTGCAGCCCCATCGACGAAGTGATCGGGCAGGTCGGCGCCCGCCTGGCACAGTTCGACACCGCCGTTGCCGGCCACAAGACCGAGCTGGCCCACCTGTGCGCCCAACCCGCGGTACGCAAATACCTCGAGATCGCCGGGCGCGTGCGCAGCGGCGAGATGAGCCTCACGCCGGCCCAGGCCCAGCAGTTCAAGCAGATGGGGCAGGCGGTTGGGCCCGAGTTGCAAAAGATCGGCGAGGTGTCGGCGGCGCGCAAGGCAGTCGAGGCCGAGCAGGCCGAGGGGAAAGCATTGCTGGCGCGCTTCACCGCCCAGCGCGCCGAACGGGCCGCGGGCAGCGAAGTAGCCGTGCGCCTGTTGCAGGGCGATACCCAGGTGCGCCTGCTGCCCTTCGATCCGGACGGCGCCTGCGTCTACAACCTGCCGCCGCGCGAGATCAAGGCACGCCTGCGCGGCAATGGCGGCACGCGCGTGCACGCCGCCGCCTCGGGCAACTTTGCCTGGTCAAGTGGCGCCGCCGCGACCTAATAATCGGCAACTAATGATTACCTAGGGAAATATTGACTGCTCTCAACGGGGCAGGAGGGCCAGGCCCTAGCATGGTGACTGTTACCGAAAGGAACCATCATGCACAAGGACACCATGGCGATCCACCCGGCGGGCACGCAATTTCTCAGCTTTAAGCTTGGCGGGCTCGAATACGGGCTCGATTTCAGCAAGGTGCAGGAACTGCGCATTTTGAAGTCGCTCGAGCGCTTCGCCGCCGACGGCGCCATCGTGGAAGGCGTGGCCGTCTCGCGCGGCGTCATCATGCCCATCGTCGACATGCGCGCCGCCTTCTGCGGCCACCCGGTCGCCGCCACGCCGACCACCGACGTGATCATCCTGAAACTGTCGAGCTGCGTGATGGGGATGGTGGTGGATGGCATTACCGATGTCGTGACCTTGCAGTCAGAACAGATTTCGCCGATTCCCGGCGCAGATGGAAGCGCGATCGATTACCTGATCGGGCTGGGCGTGACGGAAGGGCGCAGGTTGATCCTGGTGGATATCGACCGCCTGATGTCGATCGACAAGGGGACGAGCGCACGCCAGGTGGCGTGAGGGGTTCGTAGGGTGGGCCTCGGCGGGCCCGCGGTTTCCCGCCCACGCGGTGATCGTTGACGGCTCCGATATCGTGCCGGATGATCTTGCTGCTACCTATCACCGCGTGGGCGGGAGACCCGCCCACCCTACACGGCAATTACGCCGCCAGCCCTTCCAGCTGCTCCTGCAACTCCAGCCACTCGTTCTCCAGCGTTGCCAGGTCGCGCACGCAGAAAGCCTGGTCCGCGACCAGCGTCTTCAACACATCCTTCTTGTCCGCGTCGTAGATCGACGGATCGAGCAAACGCGCATCGATGTCCGCCTTCTTCGCATTCAGCTTGGCCATCTGCTCGTCGACCCGCTTGAGGCGGTTCTCGAGCGGCTTCTTGAGGGCCGCGACGCGCTGGCGTTCTTCGGCGCCGAGGCGCTTCTGTTCCTTGCGTTCGGCGGGCGGTACAGGCGGCGCAACGATCACCGGCGCCGCGGCGACGGGAGCCGCCGCGGCAGCCGCTTTCGGCACCGGCAGCAGGTCCGTTCCTTTACCCAGCTTGGTCTTGAACAGCCAGTCCTTGTAGTCGTCCAGGTCGCCGTCGAAAGGCTGCAGGCGGCCGTTCGCGACGATGATGAATTCGTCGGTCGTCGCACGCAGCAGGTGCCGATCGTGGGAGACGACCACCAGCGTGCCCTCGAACTGGGCCAGCGCCATCGTCAGCGCCTCGCGCGTCTCCAGGTCCAGGTGGTTGGTTGGTTCGTCAAGCAGCAGCAAATTCGGACGCTGCCAGACGATCAGCGCCAGCGCCAGGCGCGCCTTTTCGCCGCCCGAGAAGGGCTTGATCGGGCTGGTGACCATGGTGCCCGGGAAGTTGAAGCCGCCGAGGAAGTTGCGCAGTTCCTGCTCGCGCACGGTCGGCGCGATCTTCGCCAGGTGCCACAGGGGCGACTCGTCGTGGCGCAGCATCTCGACCTGGTGCTGGGCGAAGTAGCCGATCGACAGGCCCTTGCCGAGCGTCGATTCACCGGTCAGCGGCGCCAGTTCGCCCGCGATGGTCTTGATCAGGGTGGACTTGCCGGCGCCGTTCACGCCCAGCAGGCCGATCCGCTGGCCGATCTGCAGCGAGAAGTCGATGTGGTTGACGATGGTCTTGGCACCGACCTTGTCGCCGTGCTCGTCGAGGATCGGATAGCCCGCATCGACTTTTTCCATCACCAGCAGCGGATTCGGGGCGGCCAGGGGCTCGCGGAATTCGAAGGAGAATTCCGCGGCCGCGCGCAGCGGCGCCAGTTCTTCCATTTTCGCCAGCTGCTTCATGCGGCTCTGGGCCTGGCGCGCCTTGCTGGCCTTGGCCTTGAAGCGGTCGATGAAGGACTCGAGGTGGGCCCGTGCGCGCTGCTGCTTTTCCATCGCGCTGGCGGCGAGCACCATCGCGGCGGCGCGCTGGCGCTCGAAGGACGAGTAGTTGCCCGAGTAGCGTTTCAGTTTGCGTTCGTCGATGTGCACGACGACGTTGACGATCTCGTCGAGGAAATCGCGATCGTGGGAGATGATGACCAGCGTGCCCTGGTAGCGCTTGAGCCAATCCTCGAGCCAGATGATCGCATCGAGGTCCAGGTGGTTGGTCGGTTCATCGAGCAGCAGCAGGTCGGAAGGGCACATCAGCGCCTGCGCCAGGTTCAGGCGCATGCGCCAGCCGCCCGAGAAGCTGGCGACGGGCTGCTGCATCTGGTCGAGGGTAAAACCCAGGCCCAGCAGCAGCTGCTCGCCGCGCGACTGCACGGTATAGGCGTCGGCATCCATCAGCGCGCCGTGTACATTGCCCATCTCGATGCCGTTGTCGTGCGTATGCGGCGCCGCTTCCAGCTCCTCGAGTTCGGCCTGCAGGCGGCGCAGCGTGACGTCGCCGTCGATCGCGTATTCGAGGGCAGGGCGGTCGAGCGCAGGGGTCTCCTGCGCCACATAGGCCATGCGCCACCTGGCGGGGAAATCGATCTCTCCCTGGTCGGCGTGCAGTTCGTTGCGCAGCATGGCGAACAGGCTGGATTTGCCGGCGCCGTTGGCGCCGATCAGGCCGATCTTGTCGCCGGGGTTCAGGGTCAGGTCGGCGTTTTCCAGCAGCGGCTTTATGCCGCGCATCAGGCTGACGTTCAGGAAGCGAATCATGCGGAATCTTTACTCGGTTTATGCGTTCTGGAGCTGCTCGGCGGTCAGCAGGAATACCGCGTCATCGCCGACGCTCGTGGTGAGCCAGGTCAGGCCGAGGTGGCCAAAGGCCGCTTCGGCGTATTCGGCCTCGTTGCCGATTTCGACGACGAGGATGCCTTCCGGCGTCAGGCGCTCGGCGGCGCCGGCGACGATCTTGCGCACCAGGTCCATGCCGTCCGCGCCGCCGTGCAGGGCGATCTGCGGCTCGCGCAGGTATTCCGGCGGCAGCTTGGCCATCGAATCGGCGTTCACGTAGGGCGGGTTGGTGACGATCAGGTCATACTTCTTGAAGGGGACGTTTTCGTACAAATCGGACTCGATCGGGTTGACGCGCCCTTCGAGTTTGTATTCGCGGATGTTATGTTCGGCGACCGCCAGCGCATCCTTCGAGATGTCGACCGCGTCGACCACCGCGTTCTGGTAGACGTCGGCCATCATGATGGCCAGGCACCCGGAACCGGTGCACAGTTCGAGCACGTTCTCGACCTCGTACGGGTTCGCCACCCAGGGGCTGAAGAAATTCGGGATCAGCTCGGCGATGAAGGAACGGGGCACCAGCACGCGCTCGTCGACATAGAAGGCGTAGGTGCCGAGCCATGCTTCGTTCGTGATGTAGGCAGCGGGAACACGCTCGACGGTGCGGCGCTCGATCACCGACAGCACCTGCAGCACTTCTTCCGGCAGCAGCTTCGCATCGAGGAAAGGATCGAGCCGGTCGAGCGGCAGCTTCAGGGTATGCAGCACGAGATAGGCCGCTTCGTCGAAGGCTTCGGCGCTGCCGTGGCCGAAGAACAGCCTGGCGGCGTTGAAGCGGGTGACGGCATAGCGCAGCAAATCGCGCGGGGTGCTGAAAGGTGTCGTGGTCATGGCGTGTCCTCGCGGAGTCTGGTCAGGCTGCTAGCAGGTTTTCCAGCGTGCGGCGGTAGATGTTCTTCAGTGGATCGATGAAGCGCAGCTCGACGTGCTCGTCGATCTTGTGGATGCTGGCGTTTGGAGGCCCGAATTCTATCACCTGCGGGCAGATGCGGGCGATGAAGCGCCCATCCGAGGTCCCGCCGGTGGTCGACAGTTCGGTCGCCACGCCCGTCTCGACCTTGATGGCGCTGCAGACCGCGTCCGACAGCGTGCCCTTCGGCGTCAGGAAGGGCAGGCCGGACAGGGTCCATTCGAGCTCGTACTCGAGGCCGTGGTGGTCGAGGATGGCGTGGACGCGCGCTTCCAGCCCCTCGGCCGTGCTCGCGGTCGAGAAGCGGAAGTTGAATTCCAGCGTCAGCTGGCCGGGAATGACGTTGTTCGCCCCGGTGCCGGCGTGGATATTCGAAATCTGCCAGCTCGTCGGCGCATAGTATTCGTTGCCTTCGTCCCAGACCTCGGCCGCCAGCTCGGCCAGCGCGGGCGCGGCCTGGTGGATCGGGTTGCGCGCCAGGTGCGGGTAGGCGATATGGCCCTGCACGCCCTTGATGACGAGATGGCCCGAGAGCGAGCCGCGGCGGCCGTTCTTGATCATGTCGCCCAGTATGTGGGAGGAGGTCGGTTCGCCGACCAGGCAATAGTCGAGCGTGACGCCGCGTTCTTCCAGCATCTCGCAGACGACCACCGTGCCGTCGACGGCCGGGCCTTCCTCGTCGCTGGTGATCAGGAAAGCAATCGAGCCCTTGTGGTCGGGGTGGCTAGCGACGAATTCTTCGCAGGCGACGACCATCGCCGCGATCGAGGTTTTCATGTCGGCCGCGCCGCGGCCGTAGAGTTTGCCATCCCGAACCGTCGGCGTGAACGGCTCGGACGTCCATTGCTGCACCGGCCCGGTCGGCACCACGTCGGTATGGCCGGCGAAGACGAACACCGGCGACTCCGTTCCCTTGCGCGCCCACAGGTTGGTGACGCCGTTCGAGACGATCGACTCGCACACGAAACCCAGCGGCGCCAGCAGCTCGGCCAAGCGCTGCTGGCAACCTTTGTCGTGCGGCGTGATCGAGTCGAGCGCGATCAGTTCGGCCGCCAGCTCCTGGGTGCGCGAGGTCCTGATCATGCAGCCCCCGCGAGGCGCAGGTAGGCATCCGGCGAGAAGCCGACCGACAGCAGGCCCTCGCCTTCGAGCACCGGGCGCTTGATGACGGAGGTGTGTTCCAGCATCAGTTCGAGGGCCGAGGCCTTGTCGGTCACGGCGGCCTTGCGCTCGTCGGGCAGGTTGCGCCAGGTCATGCCCTTGCGGTTGACCAGGGTTTCCCAATCGAGCTGTTCGAGCCAGCGCGCCGCCGTTGCGCGGTCCAGGCCCGCCTTCTTGAAGTCGTGGAAGGCGAAGTCGATACCGTTATCGAGCAGCCAGGTGCGGGCTTTCTTGACGGTGTCGCAGTTGGGAATACCGTAAATAGTAATTTTCATATATAAATCAATAGCTTACCTTGGGTCGTCGATCTCGCGATTGCCGCGCGTGGAGCGCCCAAGTGGTACAAATGTGGATAAGTGGTTCGTCGGGGTCAGCGCTAGTTGTTTAGGTCTGCACGCTGTTTAGGCGGGGCACCTAGCTCTCGTGGTTGCTAAAATTGGTAATTATCAATGTTGATGTGCCTAAAGCACAACATCTGCGGCATAATCGCACTAGTCTACAGAAGGTAGCGCCCCGAGGGGCGCGCACCCTTCTAAGCCAGTCTCATACCTTAAAAGTAACCGTCCTAGTTTAGCTAAGGAGTGTTCGCGTGGCAGAAAAGCATCCCTATACATCCGGCCCTGCCGGCATTGTTCAAACAGTGGTGCAGCTCAGGCGCTCTTTCCCTGCTCAGGTAAATTCGGATACTCTCAAGAAGCTAAACATTGCCCCGAACAATGAGGGCTACATTCTTAACATTATGCGATTCATCGGTGTACTGGACAGTACGAACAAACGTACCGCCGATGCAGTTGCAGTGTTTAATAAACACGATGATAAGGAGTTCGAAGCAGGCTTCGCGCAGCTCGTCTCAAACGCGTATCAAGACTTGTTCGAACTGCATGGAGAAGGGGCGTGGAGCCTGCCAACTGATAAGTTAATCTCGTACTTCCGAAGCACTGATCACACAAGCGATGTTGTCGGCAAGCGGCAAGCTTCTACGTTTTCGACATTGGCGAACATTGGAGGTAAAGTCGAGATTTCGCCGCGTCTTGCCCCTATTAAACCCAAACGAGGCGATTCAAGCAAAGCGGCAAGCAATGGTAATGGCATACGGCTAAATAAGTCGGCGAAGCCGCCAAAAGCGGATCACCTTGAAAGTCCTGCAGCCGCTATGCCTAATGGTGCTTTGAGTCTTCCTACAAAGAGTAGGGGGCACGCTGATAGTCACGGAATGGCCCTTACTGTGCGAATCGAGATTAACTTGCCTGCAGGTGGAGATCAAGATACCTACGACCGTATCTTCAAGAGCATTCGTGCTAATCTATTGAACGGCGATGTCACTTAAGCTATTCGAGCAGATCGTCCGACGCACGCCAGCAGCGGATGAATACGAGCGTACTGTCGACCCGACGCCCAAACATCCTTTCGATGAGCGATGTATACATCACCAACTGCCTGCCAAGGTTCGCAAACTTTTTGATGATGGCCACTACGCTGAGGCTACATTCGAGGCATTTAAGTACGTAGATAAGGTAGTGCAGAGACTTTCCTCATCTCACGATACCGGCCAGAAGCTAATGATGAGTGTGTTCTCTGCAGACAATCCTAAGCTCAAGCTTACCGCTTTATCGAACACCAGCGAGATTGACGAGCAGAAGGGATACCAATTCTTGTTCTCGGGTGCCGTCATGGCGATCCGGAATCCTAGAGGACATGAAGTTGAGTTCGATGACGATCCTGATACTTGCTTGGATCATCTATCCTTTGCCTCGATGCTGCTGCGACGCCTCGACGTCTGTACAGACCGCTGAACCATATTACATACCATCACATGCGCGGAAGTGGTGCTTCGCACGTGGCCGGGATCATACCGCTGTCTGCCTCGCCCTTCTCCTACCGCCGATGGTCTCACCATATTATGCGACTCTAAATCTTTTGCTTATAGATCAATGACTTATCTTGGCTACTGAGCAGGTGTTCAACGCTACAAAAAAAGATGCAGGCTGAGCGTACACCTGTGCCAGTTAGATAGTCTCGGGCTTTTGTAGCGACTCACAAACAAGCACCACGGCATGCCGATACTCACCGTTTCGGGGGAGATGCAGAGGTAGGGATGGCCACCCCAAAAGATCACATGGCGTGATCGATTTCTTGCCGAGATCGAAAGATTGACGCAATGCGCTGAACTACCGGAGAAAGAACGGGACTTTGCTCTTATCGTCTGGCGAGATTGGGCGCTGATGCGGAGATAGTGGCGCGTCTTCGATAAGTCTAGTAAGAAACGTTGCTGCGCTTTGTCAGTGGAAATGTTTAGTAGCCGATACAATCACGGCAATTCAAAAAGCTTAAGTTGCCAGTGATGCTGTAGTTCGAGTTTCATCGACTGATGAACCTAATTTCAGCAGAACAGTCTTAATTAATATCTCGACGTTCGTCCCCAGCAGTATTGCGCAAAACGCATGGGCGTTCCCGTTAGCGCGCTAGACGTGAACGGACTGAAGTCGTAAGAATCACGACTGATAGACATGTGCCCATGGCTCGGGAGGAGCACAATGCTAGTAGCACACCGAATCCGGCTCGACCCGAACAACGTGCAGGCAACCCATCTTGCGCGGGCAGCAGGCACGGCCCGCTTCGCCTACAACTGGGCATTGGCAGAGTGGCAGCGCCAATATGATGCCCGCAAGGTCAATCCCGCTCTGCCAAGCCCAAACCAGGCTGCCCTGCGACGCCAGCTCAACGCCATCAAGCGCGAGCAGTTCCCCTGGATGCTGGAGGTAACTAAGAACGCACCTCAGATGGCGATCATCCAACTGGGTCGCGCCTTCGAGAACTTCTTCGCAAGACGAGCCCGGTACCCCACCTTCCGTCGCAAAGGGCACGGCGACCGTTTCAGTCTTAGCAACGAGCAATTTCACGTCAAGGACAAACGTATCCGGATCCCGAAGCTAGGGTGGGTTCGTATGTATGAATGCCTACGCTTCACGGGCCATATCGTGTCGGCGTCTATTTCGCGTAATGCCGGACGATGGTATGCCAGTGTCACAATTGATTCGCCCGATGTCCCTCTGCCGCCAGCCGAAAACCAAGGCACCGTCGGAGTCGACTTGGGCGTGCATGTCCTTGCTACCCTCTCCAACGGCGAGATCTTTACTGGTCCGAAGGCGCTGCGTGCACTTCTGCAGCGGTTGCGGCGTTTGTCGCGGGGCCTGTCGCGCAAAGAGAAGGGCTCGCGAAACCGCGGCAAGGCCAGGCTGAAGCTGGCGAGGCTGCACGCTAGGATCGCCAACCTGCGGCGCGACAGCCAGCACCACCTAACGTCAAGCCTCACGCGCCGCTTCCATACGATAGGCATTGAAGACTTGAACGTGTCGGGCATGCTTAGCAATAAGCGAATGGCACGGTCGATTGCTGACATGGGCTTCTACGAATTGCGCCGTCAGTTCACATACAAGGCGGCATGGCGCGGAGGTCGGGTCGTAGTGGCCGATCGCTGGTACCCGAGCAGCAAGATGTGTTCATGCTGCGGGCATCGCCTTAGAGAACTATCACTAGGCATTCGCCACTGGGATTGTCCGGCCTGCGGCACGAGCCACGACCGCGACGTCAACGCGGCAGTTAACCTGAGAATCATGGCGGAGAGTTCCTCCGTCACTGCCTGTGGAGGGGAAGGCGCTGGCCCAGCGCGCAAGCGTCGGGTGAAACCGGCCCCAACGAAGCAGGAATCTAACGGCAAAGCTAAGCATGGCTAGCTTTGTGTAAGTTTGGGAGAACGGATAGCATAAGCCCATCCTGCCCGCAGATGTCGCACACGGCCGTTCATGATCGAACCGCCGGGAGTTGGACCTGTCTTATGGAGAGGGGCCGCATGGGGCGGCCCTCATCAGTCAGGAGGACATCATGAAAGCATTGCTTGTCACGCTGGCCGCGTTGCTCGCTTTGTTGTCTGCCTTGCTGGCCGCGACCGTCGCGTCCGCACGCGAGTATTACATCGCGCCTTTCGAGCTGCTCGAGGTCTTTGGCAGCTATCCGCTGTCGAACGGGGACGTGCTGCGCGTCGGGCCTGCAAATGCCGGCACGCACGCCTGGGCACAGCTGAACGGCACCGCACGCATGCGGCTCGTCGCCGTCGGGCCGCTCAAGTTCGTCACGCGCGGTGAAACGCTGCGCCTGCGGTTCGTGGCGCTGCCGTTCAGGACGGACGTTGAAGAAGAGCGCGCCTCAGGTGTTCAGGGTGAACTCGGTAAATGAGGCTTCCGGCGGCTCGTCCTGCTTGCTGGCGGCGTCGAGGGCGGCCTGGCTCGGCCCGTTGTTGAGCAGCCAGAGCAGGTTGGTCGCCGAGTCGGCGTTCGCCAGCGCTTCTTCCTGGGTCACGAAGCCCGCCTGCACCAGCGCCAGCAAGGCGTATTCGAAGGATTGCGAGCCGGGCGAGAGGCTCTTGTCCATCGCTTCCTTGATGCCGCTGAGTTCGCCTTTTTCGATCAGGTCGGCGATGTAGCGGGTGTTGAGCATGACCTCGACCGCGGCCTGGCGCGTGCCGCCCGCGGCTGAACGCACGAGGCGCTGCGAGACGATCGCGCGCGTCGCGGATGCCAGGTCCTGCAGCAGGGCGGGGCGGTTCTCGACCGGATAAAAGCCGATGATGCGGTTCAGCGCGTTGTAGCTGTTGTTGGCGTGCAGGGTCGCCACGACCAGGTGGCCGGACTGGGCATAGGCCAGCGCCGCGCCCATGGTCGCCTGGTCGCGGATTTCGCCGATCAGGATCACGTCCGGCGCCTGGCGCAGGCTGTTGCGCAGGGCCAGCTCGAAATCCAGGGCGTCGCTGCCGATCTCGCGCTGGTTGACGATCGATTTCTTGTTCTTGAACAAGTATTCGATCGGGTCTTCCAGCGTCAGGATGTGGCCGGTGCGCTGTTCGTTGCGGTAATCGAGCATCGAGGCGATCGTGGTCGACTTGCCGGAACCGGTGGCGCCGACGATCAGCAGCAGGCCGCGCTTTTCCATGATCAGCTCGGACAGCACCGGCGGCAGGCCGAGTTCGCCCAGCGGCGGGATGGTGGCCGGCACGAAGCGGAACACCGCCGAGACGCTGCCGCGCTGGCGGAAGGCCGAGAGGCGGAAACGGCCCAGGTTGGGCACGGAAATGCCCATGTTCAGTTCGTTGGTGCGGTTCAGCTCGTCGAGCTGCGCGGGGGTGGCGATTTCCGAGAGCAAGGAATCGATGTTGTCGGGGTCGAGCTTGTGCTGGTTGATCGGGATGAGGTTCCCGTTGATCTTGATGTGGACGGGAGAATTAACCGCGAAGAACATGTCCGACGCGTTTTTTTCCTTCATGAGCTGGAACAGGCGGTCCATGGCCATGTGGCGTGTCTCCCGGGTAGTGCTTGTTATGGTGCGGCAGATCACGAGGCCGTAACGCGTGGGCATGCCCACCCTACGTTACGCAACCGCCGCCGAATTCACCAGGAGCGGTGGTGCACCGTAGGGTGGGCATGCCCACGCGTTCAACGCACCTCCGCTCCGTCGAAACGGAAAATCAGATCCCGCGCAGCAGCTCGTTGATGCCCGTCTTCGCACGCGTCTTCGCATCGACCCGTTTGACGATCACCGCGCAATACAGGCTGTACTTGCCATCGGCCGACGGCAGCGAACCCGAGACCACGACCGAACCGGAAGGAATGCGGCCGTAGCTGACTTCGCCCGTTTCGCGGTTATAAATCTTGGTCGACTGGCCGATGTACACGCCCATCGAAATGACCGAGTTCTCCTCGACGATCACGCCTTCGACGATTTCCGAGCGGGCGCCGATGAAGCAGTTGTCTTCGATGATGGTCGGATTCGCCTGCATTGGTTCGAGCACGCCGCCGATGCCGACGCCGCCCGACAGGTGGACGTTCTTGCCGATCTGCGCGCAGGAGCCAACCGTGGCCCAGGTGTCGACCATCGTGCCTTCATCGACATAGGCGCCGATGTTCACGTAGGACGGCATCAGCACCACGTTCTTGCCGATGAAGGAGCCGCGGCGCGCGACCGCCGGCGGCACCACGCGGAAACCGCCCTTGGCGAAATCCTCGGCCGTGTAGTCGACGAACTTGGTTGGCACTTTGTCGTAGAACTGCATGCCGCCGCCTTCGACGGGCATATTGTTCTCCAAGCGGAACGACAGCAGCACGGCCTTCTTGATCCACTGGTTGACGATCCACTCGCCGCCTTCTTTCTGCGCCACGCGCAGGGTGCCCGCGTCGAGGCCTGCGAGGACCTGGGCGACGGCGTCGCGCACGTCGGCCGGAGCGGTGGCCGGGCTGAAGTCCGCGCGCTGTTCCCACGCGGTGTCGATGATGTTCTGGAGTTGTTGGGTCATGATGGAATGGTCTCGTTTCAGGAAGAGGCTTGCACGTAGTTGGAGCTGAGGCTTTGGCAGAACTGGACAATGCGATTGGCTGCTTCCAGCCCTTCGTCCACGCCCGCCACCAGGGCCATGCGGATACGGTTGCGGCCCGGATTGGTCCCGTGCGCATCGCGCGCGAGATAGGATCCTGGCAAAACCGTCACATTATATTCGGCGTACAGCCGGCGTGCGAAGTCGGTGTCCGACAGCCCGGTGCGGCGCACGTCGGCCCACAGGTAGAAGCCGGCATCGGGCAGCTCGACATCCATCACTTCGCGCAGGAGCGGCGTGATGAGCGTGAATTTTTCCTTGTACAGCGTGCGGTTGTCGTGCACGTGGGTCTCGTCGCCCCAGGCCGCGATCGAGGCGGCCTGCACCACCGGCGACATCGCGCCGCCGCAGTAGGTACGGTAGAGCAGGAATTTCTTCATCACCTGCGGGTCGCCGGCGACGAAACCGGAGCGCATGCCCGGCACGTTCGAGCGCTTCGACAGGCTCGAGAACACGACCAGGTTGGCGTAGGGACGAGGGCCAGCGCTCCTGCCCAGCTGGTGCGCCGCTTCGAGCGCGCCCAGCGGCGGGGCGGAACCGACGTAAATCTCGGAATAGCATTCGTCGGCCGCGATCACGAAGCCGTGGCGGTCGGACAGTTCGAACAGTTCGCGCCAGTCCTCCAGCGTCAGCACGGCGCCGGTCGGGTTGCCCGGCGAGCAGACGTAGAGCAGCTGGACGCGCGCCCAGATGTCGTCCGGGACGGCGCTGTAATCGCAGGCGAAGTTGCGCGCCGGGTCCGAGTTGACGAAATACGGCGTGGCGCCGGCGAGATAGGCCGCGCCTTCGTAGATCTGGTAGAACGGGTTCGGGCACAGCACGAGCGGGTCAGGGCGGCTGGCGTCGATCGTCGAATGGGCGATCGCGAACAGGGCCTCACGCGAACCGTTCACCGGCAGGATCATCGTCGCCGGATCCATGCCCGGGATGCCGTAGCGGCGCTCGAGCCAGGCGGCGACCGCCGCGCGCAGCGGTTCGCCGCCGACGGTGCTCGGATAATTCGACAGGCCGGCCACCGCATGCATCAGGGCCTTTTCGATGAAGGGCGGCGTCGGGTGCTTCGGTTCGCCGATGCCGAGGCTGATCGGCGCGAGCGCGCTGTTGGGCGTGACGCCCGCGAACAGTTCGCGCAGCTTTTCGAAGGGGTAGGGATGGAGTTTGTCGAGATGTGGGTTCACGAGGGACTATTGTCGCTGTTTGCGGAAATGGACTGTTGATTATAGCGCCGCCGCGCCAGGCATGCCGTCGCCGTTTCAATCTGGACTTGCAGTAAGATTAATCATCGAAACGATGCAGACATTCCCACGTGCCGATCAATTACATGCGCCGCCTTGCCGGCCCCGAACGCAGCGCGGTGGCGAACCGCCAGCTCGGCTTTGTACTGGCCTTCGTCGCCGGCGCCGTCAACGCAGGCGGTTTCCTGGCGATCGGGCAGTACACGTCGCACGTGACCGGGATTGTCTCGTCGATGGCCGACAACCTGCTGCTTGGCCGCGACGAACTGGTACTGGCCGCCGTCGCGGCGGTGGGCGCGTTCATGCTGGGGGCGGCGAGCACGGCGATCATGGTGAACTTCGGCCGCCGCCGCCGGCTCTACAGCGAGTTCGCCCTCCCGCTGCTGGCCGAGGCCTTGCTCCTGCTTGCCTTCGGCGTGCTGGGCGCGCGCCAGCCGGCGGCGCGGGCGGCGGTGGCGCTCACGGTCGCGCTGCTGTGCTTTGTGATGGGACTGCAGAACGCCCTGGTGACGAAACTGTCGCGCGCCGAGATCCGGACCACGCACATGACGGGCATCGTGACCGACATCGGCATCGAACTGGGCAAGCTGCTGTACTGGAACGCGGCGGCGGACCAGGCGCCCGTCAGGGCCAACTGGCGCCGGCTGGGGGTGCTCGTGGGCCTGCTGGCAAGCTTCGTTGCCGGCGGCATCGCCGGGGCGGCAGGCTTCCGGCACATCGGCAGCCTGGCCACCGTGCCGCTGGCGGCGCTGCTGTGCATCGTGGCGATCGTGCCGGCCGCCGACGACCTGGCACGCTCGCTGCTGGGGCCACGCGGCCGGCCCTGATTCGCGTTCACCGTGCAAGCTGGCGTTCGCGCCAGGCGCCCGGATTCGTGCCCGACCATTCCTTGAACGCGTGGGTAAACGCGCTCTGCTCCTGGTAGCCGAGCAGGAAGGCGATGTCCAGCAGCGACAGGCCGCGCTGGCGCAGGTAGTCGCGCGCCAGGTCGAAGCGGGCGCCGTCGAGCACCTGCTGGAAGCTGGTGCCGGCGTCGAGCAGTTTGCGCTGCAGCGTGCGCGGCGCCAGCCCGAGTCCGGCCGCGATGCCGCCCAGGCGCACGCGGTCCTGCGCCAGGTTGCGGATGACGGCGGCGCGCACCGCGTCGACAATGGCCGGCGGCGCGGCTTCCCGCTGGCCGAGCAGGCGCTCGGCATGCTGCTGCAGTACCGGATACAGGGTGATGTCGGCGTTCGGCAGCTGCAGCGCGAGGAGGGCGGCGTCGAAGCGCGCCAGGTTGGACGGCGCGTTGAAGCGCGGCGCTGCGCCGAAGATGCGTACGTATTCCGACGTGTCGCTGCTGCCGGCGTGCGTGAATGCGATAGCGGCCGGCGGCAGCTGCGCCCCCGCGAGCCAGCGCCCGAAGGTCTGGATGCCGGCGAAGACGCTGTCGGCCAGGTGGCGGCTGGCCTGCGGGTAATGGCTGATCCATTCATATTCGGCAGCCGCGCCCCGCAGCGCCAGCCGCGAACGCCCGAGATCGTGCGCCAGCGCCTCGTAGCGCATCGTCTGCTCGAACACCTGCTCCAGGTCGCGGCAGGCCAGCAGCACCAGGCCATAGACACTGTAGGTACCGAGTTTGACGTGTTCGCCGACGTGCAGGCCGAAGTGTTCATCGTTCGCGAGGTCCGCGCCGGCTTCGAGCAGGCGCAGGTAGTCATGCGCCGCCAGCGATTCCGGCAGCGGTGCGAGAGCGCCATCGGCCAGGCCCGCGGCGCGGGCCAGTTCGCGGGGCGCCAGGCCACGCGCCATGGCGGCGTCGAGCAGGGGCTGCAGGTAGGAACCGGTGACTCTGCGCGGGACGGGCAGGTGGGCTGGCGTGTCCGATGGCGCAAATGAGCAAGGCTTTGGCATAAAGGAGCAAGACGCGGCTGGAGTGTTGGCTTAGGCTGGGGCTTAGGCTGGCGGTATTGTCAAAAGAGTATAAAGGGAAAAGCGCATGCGACGATGGAATGGCTGGGGCGACGACACGATCGATGTGCCGCTGAACGCGGATGCGCTGGCCTTCCTGGAAGCGCGCATCGGGCCCGGCCGGGCGCCGCTCGACGCGACCTTCGAGGACGCCTGTGCCGCGATTCCCGCGAGCCGGCTGGCGCCGCACGCGCTGGTCGATGACGCACCCGCGGTACGCGCCCTGCACGCGCTGGGCCAGAGCCTGCCCGACTGGCTGCGCCTGCGCCATGGCCGGCTGGGAGCGGTGCCCGACGGCGTCGCCTTTCCCGAAAGCGGCGAGCAGGTGCGCGACCTGCTGGCCTATGCGGCCGCGAACGGCGCCGCCGTGATTCCGTATGGCGGCGGCACCAGCGTCGCCGGGCACCTGACCGTGCTCGGGGAGCGGCCGACACTGTGTATCGACCTGCGCCGCCTGCGCGCGATGACGGCGCTCGACCGCGAATCGCAGCTTGCCACCTTCGGCGCCGGCGTCACCGGTCCGGACCTGGAAGCGCAGCTCCGTGCGCACGGCTACACGCTCGGCCACTTCCCGCAGTCCTTCGAATATTCGACCCTGGGTGGATGGGTCGTCACCCGGTCGTCCGGCCAGCAGTCGCTGCGCTACGGCCGCATCGAACAGCTGTTTGCCGGCGGGCGCCTCGAGACCCCGGCCGGCACGCTCGCCATCCCGACCTTCCCCGCGTCCGCTGCGGGCATCGACCTGCGCGAAATGGTACTCGGCTCCGAGGGACGGCTCGGCATCCTGCTCGATGCCACCGTGCGCGTGACAAAACTGCCGGACTACGAAGCCTTCCACGCCGTGTTCTTCCCGGACTGGGAAGCGGCCCAGCGCGCGGTACGTACGCTGGCCCAGGCGCGCCTGCCGCTGTCGATGCTGCGCCTGTCGAATCCATTGGAAACCCGGACCATGCTGGCGCTGGCCGGCCACAAACGCCTGGTCGGCATGCTGGAAACCTGGTTGCGCCTGCGCGGCTGCCTTGATGCCAAGTGCATGCTGCTGGTCGGCGCGACAGGCGCGAAGGCGCAGGCGCGCGCCGCCCTGCGCGCCGCCTTCGCAATCGCACGCCGTGAGGCCGGCGTGCACCTGGGGAAAGGCCTGGGCGAGCGCTGGCGCCACAACCGCTTCCGCAACGTCTACATGCGCAACAGCGCCTGGCGCCACGGCTATGCGATCGATACGGTGGAAACGGCAGTCGACTGGCCGGGCGTGACCGGCGCCATGGCGGGCATCGAAGCGGCGGCGGCCCGTGCCCTCGGCGAACACGGCGAGCGCGTGCATGCATATACCCATCTGTCGCACCTGTACCCGCAAGGCGCGAGTGTGTATTCCACCTTCGTGTATCGCCTGGCGGGCGACTACGAGACCGATCTCGCGCGCTGGCGGAGCCTGAAGGAGGCGGTATCGAACGCGATCGTGGCGAGCGGCGGCACCATCAGCCACCAGCATGGCGTCGGCTCCGATCATGCGCCCTGGCTGGAAGCGGAGAAGGGCGCGCTCGGGCTGGAGGCGATGCGCGCGCTGTTCGGGCGCTTCGATCCGGACGGGCGCATGAACCCCGGCAAGCTGGTGCTGCCTTTGCTACCTTCGCTGGAAAAAGCGTGAACGCGCTCTGGCCGCGCGGCTGGCGCGCCCATGGCAGCAACAGCGTGCCGGACCTGTGCGCGCGCGAATGGGATGTGTTGATCATCGGCGGCGGCATCACCGGCGCCGGCATCCTGCTCGAAGCATCGCGCCGCGGGCTGCGCGCCCTGCTGGTCGAGCAGCGCGATTTCGCCTGGGGGACGTCGAGCCGGTCCTCGAAACTCGTGCACGGCGGCCTGCGCTACCTGGCCCAAGGACACCTCAAGCTGACGCGCGAAGCGGTGCGCGAACGCGAGGCGCTGCTGCGCGACGCACCGGGCCTGGTCGAGCCGCAGGGCTTCGCCTTCGCCGACTACGGCGCACATGAACGCAAACGCCGCACGATGCTGGCCGGCCTCGCCCTGTACGACCTGTTCGCCGGGCGGCGCGAGGCGCACTGGCTGGCGGCCGGCGAATTCGCGCTGCGCGCGCCGAACGCGGCGCGTGAAGGGCTGGCGGGCGGCATCGTCTATACCGATGCGAAAACCGACGATGCACGCCTGGTGCTGCGCACGCTGGCGGAAGCGCGCCGGCATGGCGGGCAGGCACTCAACTACGTGTCTGCCGAAGCGCTGCTGACAGGCGAGGGCGCGGTGACCGGCGCCCGCCTGCGCGACAGGGCGGACGAGGGCGGCGACTACGAGCTGCGCGCACGCCTCGTGATCGACGCCGGCGGCGCCTGGTCCGGCATGCTGGGCGCGGAGGGACAGGAAAGCGGTCCGCGCCTGCGCCCGTTGCGCGGCAGCCACCTGGTGTTGCCGGCCTGGCGCTTGCCGCTGGCCCAGGCGATCAGCCTGATGCACCCGGTCGACGGCCGCCCCGTGTTCGCCTTTCCGTGGGAGGGTGCGACCCTGGTCGGCACCACCGACGTCGACCACCGCGACGGGCTCGAACGCGAGGCCGCCATCACGCGCGCTGAACTCGATTACCTGATGCTTGCCCTGCAGGCGCAGTTCCCGCAACTCGGTTTGAACGAACTTGACGTCATCGCCACCTGTGCCGGCGTGCGCCCGGTGCTCGCGAGCGGCGAGGACGACGCGCCCTCGAAAGCCGGGCGCGAACACGCGGTCTTCTCCAGCCCGGGGCTGGTACGCGTGGCCGGCGGCAAGCTGACGACCTTCCGCGCTATCGCCCTCGACGTGCTGCGCGCGGCGCAACAGCAGCTGCCCGACTGGCGCGACGGCCTCGCGCCATGCCGCATCTACGATCCGGTACCGCTGCCGCACAGTGCCCGGCGCCTGCCGCCGTCCATCCTGCGCCGCCTCGCGGGCCGCTACGGCGCCCAGGCGCAGGCGCTGCTCGACGCGGCGCAGGAAGGCGACCTGGAGGCGATCCCCGGCACCGAGACCCTGTGGGCCGAACTGCGCTGGGCCGCACGCGCCGAGGGCGTCGAACACCTGGACGACCTGCTGCTGCGCCGTACCCGGATCGGCCTGCTGTCAAGCGGCGGAGGCGCGCAGCACCTGGCCCGCATCCGCGCCATCTGCCAGCCGGAGCTGGGCTGGCCCGACGCGCGCTGGGAAGAAGAACTGGACACCTACCGGTTCACCTGGAAGACCCACTACAGCCTGCCCCCACAAGCAGCGCAAGCCCGCGCATGACCACCGAACCGCTCATCCTTGCCATCGACAACGGCACCCAAAGCGTGCGCGCGCTGCTGTTCGACCTGCGCGGCAACATCGTCGCCAAATGCCAGGTGCCTTTGCTGCCCTATTTTTCGCTGCAACCCGGCTGGGCCGAGCACGACCCCGAAGACTACTGGCAAGCCGTGTGCCGCGCCTGCCAGGGCTTGTGGGGCCAGCCGGGCGTGGTGCGCGAGGCGGTGCGGGCGGTGGCGGTCACCACCCAGCGCGGCACGGTGGTCAACCTGGGCGGCGACGGCAAGCCGCTGCGCCCGGCCATCACCTGGCTCGACCAGCGCAGGACAAGCAGCGTGCCGCCGATCGGCCCCTTCTGGCGCGCCGCCTTCAGGCTGGCGCGCGTCGACAAGACCATCGACTTCTTCCGCGGCGAAGCCGAGATCAACTGGATCCGCGCGCACCAGCCCGAGGTCTGGCAGGCGACCGACAAATTCCTGCTGCTCTCCGGTTACCTGAACTGGCGCCTGTGCGGGCGTTTCGTCGATTCGAGCGGTTCGCAAGTGGGCTACCTGCCTTTCGACTACAAGCGCCACGGGTGGGCTGCGAAGCGCGACTGGAAGTGGCAGGCGCTGGCGGTGGAACGGCGCATGCTGCCCGACCTGCACCCGCCCGGCACGCAACTGGGCAGCATCGATCAGGAGGCCGCCGGGCAGACCGGCATCCCCCGCGGCACAGCGCTGTTCGCCGCCGCCGCCGACAAGGCTTGCGAAGTGCTGGGCGCGGGCTGCGTCGCGCCGCACGTCGGCTGCCTCAGTTACGGCACCACGGCGACGATCAACACGACCAGCAGCCGCTATGTCGAGGTGACGCCTTTCGTGCCACCGTATCCCTCGGCCATTCCCGGCGCCTACAGCACCGAGGTGCAGGTGTTTCGCGGCTACTGGATGGTCAACTGGTTCAAGGAGCAGTTCGGCCACCATGAGCAGTTGCAGGCGCTCGCCGGCGACCTGGCGCCGGAACAGCTGTTCGACCGCCTGGCCGAATCGGTGCCGCCCGGTTCGATGGGCCTGATGCTGCAGCCTTACTGGACGCCGGGCATCCGCGTGCCCGGACGCGAAGCGAAGGGCGCGATCGTCGGTTTTGGCGACGTCCACACGCGCGCCCACGTGTATCGCGCCATCCTCGAAGGACTGGCGTATGCGCTGAGGGAAGGCAAGGAACGGATCGAACAGCGCAGCGGCGTGCGCATCACGGAGCTGCGGGTGTCCGGCGGCGGCTCGCAGAGCGACACCGCGATGCAGCTCACCGCCGACATTTTTGGCTTGCCGACCGCGCGCCCGCACGTGTACGAAACCTCGGGGCTGGGCGCGGCGATCGACGCCGCCGTGGGCCTGGGGCTGTACCCGGATTTCGCCAGCGCGGTGGCGGCGATGACGCGGGTGGGGCGCGTGTTCGAGCCGATTGCCGGCAACCGCGCCATCTACGACCGGCTCTATAACCGCGTGTACCGCAAGATGTACCGCCAGCTGCAGCCGCTGTATCGTGAGATCGCCGCGATCACCGGTTATCCGCAACCGCTTTAAAGCCTCACAAAAAAAACCACGGGGCAGTCCGCCGGCTTGCCGTGCGGCCGCGCCGCAGCCCCATCAGTTCTTGTGCTTGCTGAAGCGATAGCCCTGGTCGAACATCGTTGCCACGGCGACGACCAGGCCGGAACCGGCAAGGATCAGGACCACGCCGCCTGTGGAGTGCGTCGCGGTCCTGGCCACCATCGACAGTGCCCACAGCGGAGCCAGTCCGCCGGCGATCGCAGTTCCGATTTCGCGGGCGGTACCGACCCCGGTCGAGCGGCTCTGCACCGAGAACTGACGGCTCAGGTACGAGCCCTGCGGCGCGAACATCATCGGCGCCAGGATGCCGGTGCCGATGATCAGGGCGGTGTAGATCAGCGCGTTCTCGCCGCTGCCCAGCAGCGCCATGAACGGATAGGCGAACAGGGCCGACAGGATGCCGCCGGTGACCAGCAGCTTCTTGCTGCTGTATTTGTCGCACAGCCAGCCGAAGGTGGGCACGGCGACGATGGCGACCAGGCTGGCGAGCGTGACCGACAGCGAAGTGACGTTGGCCGACACGCCCTTGAATTGGGTGAGGTAGGCCAGCGAGAAGGTCTTGAAAATATAGCTCAGGGCGTTGTAGCCGATCGCCACGAAGAACACCACGCCCAGGCCCTTCAGGTTGGTGCTGAACAATTCCTTGAATGGCTTGGCGGGCGCCGTGCTTTCTTCCGCGCGATGGAATTGTGGCGTTTCGGGCAGCTTCTTGCGGACCCACAGTCCGACCATGACGAGGATCGCGCTGAGCAGGAATGGAATGCGCCAGCCACCGGACAGCAGGAACTCGTCGCCGCCTAGCGTGAGCAGGTAGACCGTCACCGACGACAGCAGCAGCCCGAGGTTCAGGCCCAGCGCCGGCCATGAACCCTGGCTGCCGCGCTTCTGGTCCGCCGCGTGTTCATACGAGGTGACGGCGGCGCCAGCCAGTTCCGCGCCCGCGCCCAGGCCCTGCACGATGCGGATCGCGACCAGCAGGAACGGCGCCCAGAAGCCGATCACGGCATACGAAGGGATCAGTCCGATGGCGAAGGTGCAGATGCCCATCAGGCAGAAGGTTACGTACAGCATTTTCTTGCGGCCGAAACGGTCGCCGAAATAGCCGAACAGCATGCCGCCGATCGGGCGCGCCACGAAGCCGATGGCGAACGTGGAAAACGCCGCCATCGATGCAGTGGCCGGGTCCGAGCGGTCGAAGAAAATCTTGCTGAACACAATCGACGCCATCGTCGCGTACAGGTAGAAGTCGTACCACTCCAGCATCGAACCAACGATGGTCGCGGCCGCCACTTTTTTCAGGCGCTTGCTGGCCTCTGCGGGTGTTTCAAAATTGGGTTTGAGGATATCCATGAAGTCTCCGGGGTATCGGTTGTTTTTGTTATGGTTGAAAGAGAGCGTGCCAGCCTTGTCCGGGCTGCGCGCCGGTTGCCTATTGTTTGGGAAGCACTTCGCGTACGATGTACTCGGCAATGGCCATCGAGGACGTCGCACCCGGCGAAGGCGCATTCCGGATGTGCGTGATATTGCCCTGGCGGCGGATGACGAAATCGTCCACCAGCGCGCCGTCGTCCTGCATGGCTTGCGCGCGGATGCCGCGCGTCGCCGGGCTCACCGCCACATCGGCCAGCGTCGGCACATATCTGGCGGCCTCGCGCACGAACACCGATTCGCTCAGGACCGTTTTCAGTTCGCGCAGCGTGGCCGGGACGTTGCGCGAAGCGAATTTCCAGAAGCCGGGGTAGGTCAGGAAGTCGGCAACGTCGCGCAGGCTGGGGCGGCGCCCGTCGTAGTTTTCCCGGCCCAGCGAAATGAAGGCGTTCGGCCCAATGGTCATCTGGCCATCGATGCGCTTGGTGAAATGCACGCCAAGGAAGGGAAACCGCGGGTCCGGCACCGGATAGATCAGGCCCTTGACGTGCGACTTGAACGCTTCGTCGATGACGTAGTACTGGCCGAAGAAAGGCACGATCTTCGGGGTCGCTTCGTCGCCCGAACGCACCGCCAGCCGGTCCGACTGCAAGCCGGAGCAGGCGATCGCGTAGTCGAAATGCTGAGGATGCACTTCGCCGCTCTCGAGTTCGACGTGGATCTGGTGGCCGCGCTCGATCAGCCGCGACACCGGTGCGTTCAGGCGAATGCTGCCGCCTTTTTGCTCGATCTCCTGGGCGATATGGCGCGCAATCTGCCCGTAGCTGACAATCGCGGTGTGTGGCGAATGCAGCGCCCGGATGCCGACGCAGTTGGGTTCGATCTCGCGCAGTTCGCCGGCATCGACCAGGCGCATGCCGGGCACGCCGTTGGCCAGCGATTTCTTGTAGATGGCGTCCAGGCGCGGCAACTCTTCCTCGTTCAGCGCCACGACCACCTTGCCGCACTCGTCGTAGGGAATGGCGTTTTCCAGGCAGTAGTTCCTGACCAGCTCCACGCCGCGCCGGCACAGGCGCGCCTTCAGCCCTCCGGGTTCGTAGTACAGGCCGGCATGCACGACACCCGAGTTATGGCTCGACTGGTGCTGCGCCACCGCCGCTTCCTTTTCAAATACCGTCACCGACACGCCCGGATCGTCGAGCAACAATTGCCGGGCGACCGATAATCCGTTGATGCCGCCGCCGATGACGGCATACCGTTTCTTGTTCATGCAAACCTCTTGCTCATTCAAAACTCTCTGGAACACCCCAATCTGCCGCTGGAACCGCGCAGTCGTACGGTGGAGTTGAGATGAGCATCTTAATCTTCGGCACTTCAATTAAAAGCGAATAATTTAAGATAAACTTGTTTCACTAAACGAAACAAGATACTCGGCATGACCTTGAAACAACTGGAAGCTTTTTACTGGGCCGCGACCTGCGCCAACTTCGCCATTGCGGCGGAGCGCCTGCACCTGTCGGTGTCATCGCTGTCGAAGCGGATTGCCGAACTCGAGGAATCGCTGGGGGGCGCCCTGTTCGATCGCAGCGGCCACCGCGCCACCCTGACCGAAGCCGGGCAGGGCTTG
Source organism: Telluria sp. AIW5 (assembly GCF_056680575.1). Taxonomy (NCBI): domain Bacteria; kingdom Pseudomonadati; phylum Pseudomonadota; class Betaproteobacteria; order Burkholderiales; family Oxalobacteraceae; genus Telluria; species Telluria sp. AIW5. The sequence continues at coordinate 2,810,185 of NZ_CM155289.1, forward strand.
CTGCCGCGGGCGCTGGACCTGCTCGACGCCGCTGCCGCCATCCGCAATGATTTCGCACCGGACGCGGGCCTGGTCGGCCGCTGCGCCTTCGGCGTGGGCGAACTGAGCGCCCTGACCTGGCTGCCCCGCTTCATCGCGCAGGTCCGCGCCGAAAACCCGAGGCTGGTGCTGGAGCCCTATGTCGACGTCGGCGCGGTGCTGGAAACACGGGTGGACAACGGCGAACTCGATTTCGCGATCGTGGCCGGCCGCTCATCGCGTCAGACCGTGCTGTCCCAGCCGATCACACAGGCCCAGTTCGTATGGGTGGCGGCGCCGGCCGTCGCAAGCAGGTACCCGGACTTGCCGGCGATGCTCGCCGACAGCCAGCCGATCATTGCCCTGCCGCGCTCCGCGGGGACCACCCGCCTGATCGACGACTGGCTGCTGGCGCATCGGATTGCCGCGGTCGAGCGCATCAGTTGCAATAACTGGGGGGCGATCGCCGGCATGCTGATCGCGTCGGTCGGGGTCGGCATCCTGCCCGAGGGCTGGGCGAGAAAGCTGGTGCGCCAGGGCCTCCTATGCACGCTCGAGGCCGAGGTCACGCTGACCCCGCTCACCTATTCCTTCCAATGGCGGCGCGGCGATTCGCGCCCGCTGGTCGGCCAGATGCTGGCCCTGGCGGCCGGCGTGGCGGACTTCCTGGCGGATGCGCAAACGCCGCTGCTGGTGTGATGGGGCGGCGGCGCGCCAGGCGGGGAGGTCTTGTCAGTGCGCGTCAGGCACTGAAGGCAGCGGCGATCGTGTCGAAGGCCGCCCCCGTCTGCACGGCGCGCACGCCGTTGCGGCCCGCTTCCTTGACCGCGTACATGGCGCGGTCGGCCTGCACGAAGAAATCCTTGATGTCGTCGAGCTGGGTCGGCACGACGGTCGCCACGCCCAGGCTGACGGTGACCCAGGGCGAGGTCGCGGAACGGGGATTCGGGATGTTCAGCGCCTCGATGTGGCTGCGGATCGCTTCGGCCAGCAGGCAGGCGGCGTCGAAGCCGGTCTCGCCGAACAGCAGCACGAATTCCTCGCCGCCATAGCGCGCGGCGATATCCGCGGCGCGCAGCGCGTGCGACTGCAGCGCCATCGCCACCTGTTGCAGGCAGCTGTCGCCGGCCGCGTGGCCGAGGCTGTCGTTATAGCCCTTGAAGTGGTCGACGTCGAGCACGATCAGGGACAGCGGCTGGCTGGATCGGATCGCGCGCTGCCATTCCTTGTCGAGGAAGGTGTCGAAGTGGCGCCGGTTCGCGATCTTGGTCAGCGGGTCGACCATGGCCGCGCGCTGCAGCGCGTTTTCCGACTGCTTGTGGTGGGTGATGTCATGCAGCAGGGCGATGAACAGCGGCTGCTCGGCCTGCATCGGCGTGAGCGTGAAGTCCATCGCGCGCAGGATGCCGTCGCGCTGGCGGATCAGGACTTCGCGCGCGCCGCGGCACTGGGGCGCGGACCCGGCCGCCACGCTCTGGCCGAACAGGTCGAGGTATTCCTGGGCCACCGAGGGCGCCAGCAGGCTGTCGAGCGCGCAGCCGGCCAGTTCGCCCGGCGCGTAGCCGAGGTAACGGTCGCAGGCGGGATTCGTGTACTGGATGCGCCCGGACGGTTCGATGACCATCAGGCCCTCGTCCATGCTGTCGACGATCAGGCGCAGGCGCTCGGCCTGCTGTTGCTGCGACAGGCTGGTGCGGCGGAATTGCAGCTGGGCGCGCACGCGCGCGCAGACCTCGGCCAGGCGCAGCGGCTTGGGGATGTAGTCGGAGGCGCCGATGTCGAAGGCGGCGACGATGTCCTCGGTCGCGCTCAGGGCGCTTATGAAGATGACGGGGATGTTGCAGGTCGACGGATGCGCCTTCAGGCGCCGGCACACTTCCATGCCGTCCATGCCGGGCAGGACGATGTCGAGCAGGATCAGGTCCGGCTGGGCGCGCTGGGCAATCGCGAGCGCCCGCTCGCCGCTGTTCGCGACAAAAGTCTGGTAGCCCTGCTGCAGCATCATCGAGCGCATCAGTCCCAGCTGGGCGGGTGCATCGTCGACGATCAGGATGGCGGCCTGGCGCGTCGTCGCGGCGGATGCGGGGGCTAGGTTTGACATTGCGTGGACATTGCGGTTGTCGCGGTGACGGGTTTGATTTCGTTCAAAATCATACCCCGATGTCGACCCCAAGGGTAACTTTTGTTGCCTAACGGCTAGTTTTTATTGTTGCAATGCGGCAACCGCGCGGTGCAGTCCCCCTTGTAACTGCCAGTATTTCATTGTGGCAACATTGTCATTGCGTGCAGGCGCGTGCGCCGGCCGGGAACCCCGGCCCGGCGCCGCGCCGCGGCTTACAGCAGCGCCGCGATCAACTTGCCGAGAATCGCGATGCCTTCGCGGATGCGCTCCGGCGGCACGGTGACAAACGACAGCCGCAGCGTGTTGGTCTCGCCTTCGTTGGCATAGAAGGGCGCGCCCGGCACGAAAGCCACGCGCGAGGCGATGGCCGTGTCGAGCAGCTTCATGGCGTCGATGTTCTTCGGCAGGGTGACCCAGATGAACATGCCGCCTTCCGGCTTGGTCCAGCTGACGCTCGCGGGGAAGTGCTCGGCCATCGCATCGAGCATCGCCTGGCACTGCTGGCCGTAGAGCGTGCGGATGGTCGGGATGTGCTCGTCGAGGAAGCCATCCTTGATCACTTCATGCACCACCATTTGCGTCAGCTGCGCGGTATGCAGGTCGGCGGCCTGCTTGGCCAGCTCGAGGCGGCGCACCAGCGGCAGCGGAGCGCAGACGTAGCCGAGGCGGATGCCGGGCGTGAGCACTTTCGAGAACGAACCCATGTAGATGACGCCGTCCGGGTTCATCGCCACCATCTTCGGCATCGGCTCGCCCGAGTAGGACAGCGCGCCGTAGGGATCGTCCTCGATCAGCGGCAGGCCGAGGCGCGCGCAGGTTTCGACGAGTTCATGGCGGCGTGCCACGGACAGCGAGCGACCGGTCGGGTTCTGGAAGTTCGGCAGCGAATACAGCAGGCGCGCACCCTTGGCCACACCTTCGATCGAGGACGGCACCAGGCCGTCGTCGTCGGTGGCGACCGAAGCGAATTCCGGGCGGTAGACCGAAAAGGCCTGCAGCGCGCCCAGGTAGCTCGGGGTTTCGACCAGCACGCGGCTGCCTTCGTCGATCAGCACTTTACCGATCAGGTCGAGCGCCTGCTGCGAACCCGACACCATCAAAATCTGCTCGGGCAGGATTTTCGTCCCTTCGGTCGACAGCGAATGCGCGATCCATTCGCGCAGCGGCGCGTAGCCGTCGGTCGGGCCGTATTGCAGGGCGACCTTGCCGGTCTCCGACAGCACCTTGTCGTAGGCCGCCTTCATGCGCTCGACCGGGAAGGTGGCGGGCGAGGGCAGGCCGCCGGCGAAGGAGATGATCTCGGGACGCTGGGTGATTTTGAGGATCTCGCGGATGAAGGAGCTTTGCAGCCCTTGCGCGCGTTCCGAAAACTGCCAGTTGATGGGGTTGGGATTTTCGATTTTCATGCTGGTCTCGCTAGAAGGAACCGCCGGATTCGTCCGGCCATGATGGGGCGTGCCGGGTAGGCTGCCCCGGACAAGGCCAGGCGGATAGCCCGGCCCCATGAGCTTTACGTGGATCGATCGGGGCCGTTTACGCCACTTCGACGATCATTTCGATCTCGACGCAGGCGCCGCGCGGGATTTGCGCCACGCCGAAGGCCGAACGGGCATGCTTGCCGGCGTCGCCGAAGACTTCGCCGAACAGTTCCGAGGCGCCGTTGGTGACCAGGTGCTGCTCGGTGAAGTCCGGGGTCGAGTTCACCAGGCTCATCAGCTTGACGATGCGCTTGACGCGGTTCAGGTCGCCGCCGCAGGCATCCTGCAGCGTGCCCATCAGGTCGATCGCGATTGCGCGCGCCGCAGCCTGGCCGTCGGCGGTGGTCTTGTCCTTGCCCAGCTGGCCGCTATTGACCGAACCGTCCGCGTTCTTGGCGATGTGGCCCGAGATGAAGACCAGGTTGCCGGTCTGTACGTACATGACGTAGGCGGCGGCCGGGGCGGCGGCCTGCTGCAGGGTGATGTTCAGTTCGGTGAGTTTGTCGTAGACGGACATGGGAATTCCAATGCGGTGGATGAAGCCGGTATTGTACGGCTTGAAAGCGGTGAAAGGCACGCTCCGGTCGCGGCGCCGGCACCAGGATGGTGCAAGGTCTTGTTCATTTAGTATTTCCTGATGGTATCATCCCGCATCGCCGCGGTGCGGCTGGATAAGGGACGATCAGAATGAATGCCGTGCTTGTGCTCAAACTGTCGCTCGTGCCGCTGCTGATCTGGCTGGTGACCCTCGCAGGGCGCCGCTGGGGACCCGGCGTGGCCGGCTGGCTGTCCGCGTTTCCGATCGTCGCCGGGCCGATCCTGTTCGCCCTCACCCTGGAACAAGGTGCCGCCTTCGCTTCCCGCGCCGCCGAGGGCACCTTGCTGGCTGTCGTCGCCATCCTCGTGTTCAGCCTTGCCTATGCCTGGGCCTCCGGCCGCTTCGGCGTGGCGGCCTCGATGGCGCTGTCCCTGCTGGCCTGGGCCGGCAGCGTCGCCGTGCTGCAGGCGACGCATGTCCCGCTGGGACTGGCCTTCGCGCTGGCCTGGTGCGCCTTGCTGCTGACCTGGCGCCTGTTTCCGGCGGCGACGCCCGGCACGGCCGGCGCACGCCGCAACGACCTGCCGTGGCGCATGCTCGCCGCCGCCGTACTGGTACTGGCCGTGACTGCTGGCGCCGCCCACCTGGGCGCGCGCCTGTCCGGCTTTTTCGCCATGTTCCCGGTGATGAGCACGGTGCTGGTCGGCTTCGCCCATGCCGGATCGGGCCGCGGCAGTGCCGTCGCCCTGCTGCGCGGCATGGTGGTCGGCTATTTCGGCTTCGCCGTGTTCTGCGTCACGCTGGCCATGCAGTTGCGCGAGGGCGCCGTCGGGAGCGCTTTTGCGCTGGCGCTCGGCTGCGCGCTGGTGGTGCACGTCGCCGCGCGCCGGCTGCTGGCCAGGCCGGCCTCGCCGCTGTCGGTGCTGCCCGCAGCAAAAACCTGACACGCAGGGCGCGCGAACGCCTCTTGAAAAGCCGGCCGCTATCCCAATATTCCTGCAATCCGTTCAACCCGCAACATCACGAGGAACAAGATGGCGCACGCCGAAAAAGAAACCCTTGGCTTTCAAGCTGAAGTCAAACAGCTGCTGCAACTGATGATTCACTCCTTGTATTCAAACAAGGAAATCTTCCTGCGCGAACTCATTTCGAACGCCTCCGACGCCGCCGACAAGCTGCGCTTCGAAGCGATCAACAACGATGCCCTGTACGGCAACGACCATGAACTGAAAATCAGGGTCAACTTCGACAAGGCAGCGAAGACGGTCACGATTTCCGACAACGGCATCGGCATGAGCCGCGAGGAAGTGATCTCGCACCTGGGCACCATCGCCAAGTCCGGCACCAAGGAATTCTTCTCGCGCCTGTCGGGCGACCAGCAGGCCGACGCGGCCCTGATCGGCCAGTTCGGCGTGGGCTTCTATTCGGGCTTCATCGTCGCCGACCGCATCACGGTCGAGACCCGCCGCGCCGGCGCCGAGGCAGCCGAGGGCGTGCGCTGGGAGTCGACCGGCGAAGGCGACTACAGCGTCGAATCGATCGAGAAGGCCGGCCGCGGCACCGACGTCATCCTGCACCTGCGCGATGGCGAAGAAGAGCTGCTGTCGAACTGGAAGCTGAAATCGATCATCCGCAAGTACTCCGACCACATCTCGCTGCCGATCCTGATGCAGAAGGAAGAGTGGGACGAAGAGAAGAAAGAAACCGTCGTGCGCGACGAGTTCGAGACTGTCAACCAGGCCAGCGCGCTGTGGGCCCGCAACAAGGCGGACATCACGAAAGAGCAGTACGACGAATTCTACAAGCACGTCTCGCACGACTTCCAGGAGCCGCTGACCCACACGCACAACCGCGTGGAAGGCCGCAGCGAATACACCCAGCTGCTGTACGTGCCGAGCCACGCGCCCTTCGACCTGTGGGACCGCAACAAGCGCGGCGGGATCAAGCTGTATGTGAAGCGCGTCTTCATCATGGACGACGCCGAACAGCTGATGCCGACCTACCTGCGCTTCATTAAAGGCGTGATCGATTCGGCGGACCTGCCGCTGAACGTCTCGCGCGAGATCCTGCAGGAGTCGCGCGACGTGAAGGTCATCCGCGAAGGCTCGACCAAGCGCGTGCTGGGCATGCTGGAAGAACTGGCGAACGCCGACGAAGCGGCAACGAAGGAAAAGTACGTCACCTTCTGGAAGGAATTCGGCCAGGTGCTGAAAGAGGGCATCGGCGAGGACGCGACCAACAAGGACCGCATCGCCAAGCTGCTGCGCTTTGCCTCGACCCAGAACGAGTCGGACGAACAGACCGTCTCGTTCGCGGACTACGTGGCGCGCATGAAGGAAGGCCAGGACAAGATTTATTACGTCACGGCCGATAACTTCAACGCCGCGAAGAACAGCCCTCACCTGGAGATCTTCCGCAAGAAGGGCGTCGAAGTGCTGCTGCTGACCGATCGCGTCGACGAGTGGATGCTGTCCTTCCTGACCGAATTCGAGGGCAAGGAACTGACCTCGGTGGCCAAGGGCGGCCTCGATCTCGGCAAGCTGGAAGACGAAGCCGAGAAGAAGGAACACGAAGAGACCGAGACCCAGTACAAGGACCTGGTCGAGAAGATGAAGGGCGCGCTGGCCGACAAGGCCAAGGACGTGCGCGTCACGCACCGCCTGACCGATTCGCCGGCCTGCCTGGTGGCGGACGAGCACGAGCTGTCGGCGAACCTGGTGCGCATGCTGAAGGCGGCCGGCCAGAACGCGCCGGAATCGAAGCCCATCCTCGAGATCAACCCGAACCACCCGCTGGTGACGCGCCTGAAGTATGAGGATGCGACCAGCCCGCGCTTTGCCGACTGGTCGCATATCCTGTTCGACCAGGCGATGCTGGCCGAGGGCGGCAGCCTGGCCGATCCGGCGAGCTTCGTGAAGCGCTTGAACGAGATGCTGCTGGTGAACGCGAAGTAAGGAAAGTCGTTCATGTAAAACCGGGCCTGCGGGCCCGGTTTTTTTACGCCTGTGTGTTGGCGGCGAATAACCCGGTCCGGCGCTTGATCAGAGATGTGGCGGAACGCAGCGATACGACCTGAGGGTCCGGTTTTTTATGCGTTGTCGCGCAATGGAGGGGCCGTAAATCATCATCGGTGCCTACGCGTGGGCATGCCCTCCCTACGGTAGGCCAGGGCCGTTGGCAGAGGCGCACCGTAGGGTAGGCACGCCCACGCGTTCACCGCATGAATTTCGCGCCGCCAGGTCGATCCACAAACGGCAAGCGCGCTGCCAAACGCACAAACATCGCCTCGAACCACCCCTTGCGACGTTCGGTCACCTGCCCGATCACCCAGGTCGCCGCCACGATCAGCGCCAGCAGCATCGCCACATCCCCGACATCCGAACGCCGGTGCGGATAGGCGATCATCCATACCCGCATCACCAGCGCGTGCACGAGATACAGCGTAAACGTGTACGAAGCCAGCCAGCGCACCGGTATGGCGATTCGCAGCAGGGCAGAAAAACCCGCGCCCTTCGCGTACAGGAAGTTCAGCACGACCAGCGCGCACACCACGTAGTCGGCAAGGTAGCGGTCCGCGCTTTTCAGGGGCAGGCCGGGGAAGGGCCAGGTGGCCAGCGCCAGCGCACGCAGGGCCGCGTCCAGTCCACCGATCTTGAAGGACACCAGCAGCGCCAGCGTCGCGCACCAGCCAAACAGCGCCGGCACACGACCGACCGTGTGCGTCTTCTGCCAGTGGTAAGTCCATACGCCCGCGTACCACACCGGCAGCAGCAGCCACAGTTTCGGCCCGACGAACAGCAGCAGCGAGCCAAGCGCCAGCAGCCGGCGCCTGCCGCGCAGGTAGAAGGCCGCGCCGAACAGGACGTAATACCAGACCTCGTAGCCGAGTGACCAATAAGGCGCGAGCAGCGGCGGGGGCTCGGAGATGGTCCAGAGTTCGCCCATGAACAGCAGGTGCAGCGGCAGGTAGAGCCAGGGTTTGCCGAGCTGGTAGAAGTCCGGGTAAGGCGCCCGGCCGGTGAGCACGAGCAGGCCGGCGAGCGCAAAGCCCAGCAGCAGCAGGGGCAGGGCGACCGAATAGATGCGGGTGCAGCGCGCCACGCAATAGTCGCGCAGGCTCGCGTTCTTGCGTTCGGTGGTGTACGCGATCACGAAGCCGGACAGCACGAAAAACACCACGACCGATTCGCGTCCAAGGCCGAGCCACCAGCGGCCGGCGCCGGGTGCGATCACGCCATACGGCCCGAGATGGCTGGCGACGACCAGCAGCGCGGCCAGGAAGCGGCAGCAGTCGAGGTAGAGCGAAAACGCTTGGTCGAGGGGAGAAGACGAGGTTGCCATGGTCACGGCGGCGCGGTCATGACTGATTGTGCAGCGGCGATGATCAGCCCGCCCGGCGCCGCTAGGCGCGCAGCCCGTCGAGGAATTCGAGCAGCAGGCGCTCGCCCTCGGGCCAGTCGCCATAACCCGCGTCCGCATTCACGTGGCCGGCGGGGCCGATCTCGACATAGCGGCTACCCCAGGCTTCGGCAAAGGCCAGCGCGCGCTCGCGCGTGACGAATTCATCGTTCGTGCTGGCGAGCACCAGGCTCGGAAACGGCAGGCGCGCCATCGGCACCGGCGCGAACCGGTTCGGGTCGATCGGGTAGGAAGGGGCATCGACATCGCTCGGCGCGACCAGGAAGGCGCCGGCCGCGCGCAGCGGCGAACCGGAGGCGGCCCAGTGCGCGGCGAGCATGCAGCCCAGGCTGTGCGCGACCAGCACCGGCGCGCCGGCACAGGCGGCAACGGCGACGTCGAGCTCGGCCACCCATTCGTCACGTTGCGGATTGTTCCAGTCGCGGTGTTCGACCCGCCGCCAGCCGGGGTGGCGCGCTTCCCAGTGCGATTGCCAGTGCTGCGGCCCCGAATTCCACAAGCCCGAGAGAATCAGTACGTCGCCATCCATGCACCCTCCTTGTCGATCAACCCATTTTACCCCGATCGATTGACGCGCCGTTCACAAAGCCGTTTTCACAAAGCCGTGCGCAGCGCGAACAGTTCCGGGAACAGCACCACGTCGAGCATCTTGCGCAGGTAACTGACGCCCGCCGTGCCGCCGGTGCCGGTCTTGAAGCCGATGATGCGTTCGACGGTCGTGACGTGGCGGAAGCGCCAGAAGCGGAAGGCCGTCTCGAGGTCGACCAGCTTCTCGGCCAGTTCATATAAAGCCCAGTGCTTGTCCGGGGCCTGGTAGACGGCGAGCCAGGCCGCCTGCACCGAGTCGTCGCGCGCGGTCGCTTCCGCGGGCGAACGGGCCAGCCGCTCCGGCGCGATCGTGAAACCGCTGCGCGCCAGCAGCGCCACCGCTTCGTCGTAGATCGAGGGCGTATTCAGGGCGGCATCCAGCGTGGCGTGGGCCGGCGGATTCTTTTCGTGCACCGCCAGCAGGGCCGCGTTCTTGTTCCCGAGGATGAATTCGAGCTCGCGGTACTGGTGCGACTGGAAGCCGGAGGAGGCACCGAGATACGGCCGGATCGCCGTGTATTCGGACGGCGTCATCGTCGCCAGCACGTCCCAGGCATGCACCAGCTGGTCCATGATGCGCGCCACGCGCGCCAGCATCTTGAATGCCGGGTCGAGTTCGCCGGCGCGCAGGTGGACGCGCACCGCGTGCAGTTCGTGCAGCATCAGCTTGACCCAGAGTTCGCTGGTCTGGTGCTGGATGATGAAGAGCATCTCGTTGTGGTTCGGCGAGAGCGGGTGCTGGGCCGAGAGGATCTGGTCCAGGCCAAGATAGTCGCCATAGCTCATCGACTCCTTGAAATCCATTTTCGCGCCGTGCCAGGCGGCGGATTTGTTCTCTTTATCGTTCATGGGGGCTCCAGGTCACTTTCACGTCACTGAGCCGCGTTCGGCGGCGACGTCATAGTCCTCGCGGTCGAGGATGTCCTTCAGGATCGCCACCGCATCCCACACGTCCACATAACGCGTGTACAACGGCGTGAAGCCGAAGCGCATGATCTCCGGCTCGCGGTAGTCGCCGATCACGCCGCGCGCGATCAGGGCCGCCATCACCGCATAGCCGTGCGGATGGGTGAAGCTGACGTGGCTGCCGCGCCGGGCGTGCTCGCGCGGCGTCACCAGTCCCAGCGGGTGATTCGCGCAGCTGGTCTCGACCAGTTCGATGAACAGGTCGGTGAGCGCGAGCGACTTGGCGCGGATCGCTTCCATGCTGGTTTCTTCGAATATCTCCAGCCCGCATTCGACCAGCGCCAGCGAGACCACTGGCTGGGTGCCGCACAGGGCGCGCCCGATGCCGTCGGCGGGGGAGAAACCGTGCGCCATCGCGAAGGGTTTGGCATGGCTCCACCAGCCGGTGAGCGGATGCGAGAATTGTTCCTGGTGGCGGCGCGGTACCCAGATGAAGGCCGGCGAGCCCGGGCCGCCATTCAGGTATTTATAGGTGCAGCCGACGGCGAAGTCGGCTTCGGCGGCGTTCAGGTCGACCGGCACCGCGCCGGCGGAGTGGGCGAGGTCCCAGACGATCAAGGCACCCTGCTGGTGCGCGTGGCCCGTGAGCGCTGCCATGTCGTGCTGATGGCCGGTGCGGTAGTTCACGTGGGTCAGCATGACGACGGCGCAGTCTGCGTCGATCGCCGCCGGCAGTTCGTCGACGGAATCGACCAGGCGTACGCGGTAGCCGCGCGCCAGCCATTTGGCGAGGCCCTCGGCCATGTAGATATCGGTCGGGAAGTTGCTGCGCTCGGTGACGATGACGCGCCGCGCCGCCTGCGGCCCCTCGGCCTGCGCTTTTTCCTGGATATGGATGGCGGCGGCCAGCGCCTTGAACAGGTTCAGCGAGGTGGTATCGGTGACGGCGACTTCACCGGCCTCGGCGCCGATCAGCGGACCGAGGCGTTCGCCCAGTCGCTTCGGCATGTCGAACCAGCCGGCCGTGTTCCAGCTCGTGATCAGGTCGCGGCCCCATTCGCGCGCCACCACGGCTTGCGCGCGCTCGAGCGCCGCACGTGGGCGGGCGCCGAGCGAATTGCCGTCGAGGTAGATGAGGCCGGCCGGCAGGTCGAAGCGTTCGCGCAGGGGCGCGAGCGGATCGCGGGCGTCGCGCACGAGGCAATCGGCGCGGGTGATCGGAAGTTCGCTCATATATAAGGAAAGTCGGAAGAAGAGGTGGTATGCGATGGGGCAAGCGCACAGATGTCTATGCAGGTCGCCGTTTGGGGGCGAGTGTAGCAAGAAAACGCCGCCCAGCGGCGGTCAATGGATGACGCTTTGTTATCTTTTCCGGGGAGCAGCCCCAGTCGGCGACTTTTTTGATCTTTTTTCAAATTATTTTGCTCGCAAGCCTAAAGTTCCCGATACCGCTGCCGTAAAGGACTCAGAGGCGGCGAAAGGCGAACTGAAAATATTCAAAAATATTTTGAAAATCACCCTAAAGTTCCTCGCGATGCTGCCGTTAAAGGTGCATCAGGCAAGAAAGGGATTGGAAAAAAAGTTCGGATCCGCCCTAAAGTTCCTGTTTTGGTTGACGTAAACCAACATATGAATGAATTGCCGCGCTTGCGAATGAGTTGAGCCAGCGCACTTTGAAGCACCGCATCAGCCTCCAGTTTTCATAGGAGCGCATCCCCCATCGGCCCGAGTTTGTCAGACAAACTCCTACGGGCACGACCGCGTTTACCGGACGTAAAATACAGTGTCCGTCCGATTCCCCTAATGTTTCTCTACAGTCAGAATCTATCTCACTGGCAACACACAACGCCAGGTTCAACGGAAGATGGAGAATAAAAATGACTGCAAACGACATGATGGCTGAAATTCGCGACGCCAACCTGAGCTACCTGATGCTGGCCCAGCAGATGATCCGTGCCGACAAAGTCACCGCCATTTTCCGTCTCGGCATCTCGGCCGACATCGCCGACCTGATCGAAGGCATGAGCAATGCCCAGATCCTGAAGCTCGCCGGCGGCAACATGATGCTGGCCCGCTTCCGCTTCGACGACACCGCCATCCTGTCCATGCTCACCAGCCACACCAAGGACCGCGCCCTGGCGCAGTCGCACGCTGCCATCCTGATGGCCGGCCAGCCTGCGGAAGAGATTGCGTAATCGTCCAGTGGGCAGAGAATTTCTGCTGGGACACATTGTAAAATCCCGCTGAGCTCCGTTTGATAGTGTAGGATAGCCGGGACACCAGCCGGAGCCGTGGGATGAGTAAAAAAAGCGTCGTATCTGAAGCGCAGGAAATACAGCTTGCCATCGAGCTGATCAATCTGGGCGCCCGCCTGCAACTGCTCGAGAGCGAAGTCTCGCTGTCCCGCGAGCGCCTCATCAAGCTGTACAAGGAACTGAAGGGCATGTCGCCGCCGAAAGGCATGCTGCCGTTCTCGACCGACTGGTTCCTGACCTGGCAACCGAACATCCACTCCTCGCTGTTCATCAATATCTATAATTTCCTGGTCGAACACGCCGGTGCAAGCGGCGTCCAGGCGGTGATGAAAGCCTACAAGCTTTACCTCGAACAAATGCCGGCCGCGCCAGGCGAAGAGCCGCTGCTCTCGCTCACGCGCGCCTGGACCCTGGTGCGTTTCTTCCAGGGCAACATGCTGGCGCTGGCTCCCTGCACCCGGTGCAAGGGTAAATTCGTCGTCAATACCTTCGACCTGAACCGCGACTACCTGTGCGGCCTGTGCCACATGCCTTCGCGTGCCGGCAAGACCCGTAAAGCCAAAGATGCCGCCGCGCTCGATGCCGCCGCTGCCGCCCGCGAGGATGCCGCGGGCGCGGCCTGAGCCCGCGCCCTGGCCTTGACGACGTGACGCTCCCGCCGTGACGCTCCCGCCGTGACGCCCCCGCCGTGACGCCCCCGCCGTGACGCCCCACCTCCTGCGCGCACCCGCCGTGCGCGCATTGTTCTGCCAGCTTGCCGCCTTTCCCCTGACGCTGCTCGCCGTCTACCTGCTGGCGCGCGCCGCCATGCAGCCGTCCTGGCTGCTCGCCGCCGCCCTGCAGGGCGTGTTCGCCGCCGTGCTGACCTGGCGCTGGCGCCTGGCTCCCTGGTGGATCGTCATCTGCCTGCTGTTCCCGCTGGCGCTGTACGGCGCGAACGATCTCGACCTGCCGCCCCGGCTGTTCCTGGCCGTCTTCCTGTTCATGCTGGTCCTGTACTGGTCGACCTTTCGCACCCAGGTGCCGTACTACCCGTCCGGCAAGACGGCGTGGAAAGCGGTGGCAGAACAGCTGCCGCAGGGCAGGCCGGTGGCCTTCATCGATATCGGCAGCGGCCTTGGCGGCCTGGTGCTCGACCTGGCGCGGCGCCGGCCGGACGCGTCGACCACGGGTATCGAGCTGGCGCCGCTGCCCTGGCTGGCCAGCTGGCTGCGCGCGCGCCTGTCGAACAGCCGGGCCCGGTTCATCCGCGGTGACTACGAGTCACTTGACTTCAGCAACTTCGACGCGGTCTTCGCCTACCTGTCGTCGGCGGCGATGGCGGCACTGTGGCGGAAGGCGCGGCGCGAGATGCGTCCCGGCAGCATGCTGATGAGTTATGAATTCGCCATTCCGGACGCGCCACCGAGCGTCTCTCTCTATCTTCAAGATACTGGTCGAACTCTCTACATATGGCACTTTTAGACCACAAATCGGGCCTTTTTACTTGCCCGTAGGCCATTCTCAAGCTATTGTTCCAGCTGTAGTAGTTCCGTACGTAAATATTTTTTCTGAGATACTTTGTCTCGGAATCCTGGACCTTCAGGCACACGCCTGGCCGCCTTCTGGAGCCCCTTCTTGCTAGTTATTATTGGTTACGTCGTTGTCTGCGCTTCAGTGTTCGGCGGCTTCATCTGGTCCGGCGGGCACGCGGCCGTGCTGCTGCAGCCGATCGAGCTGATCATGATCGGCGGCGCGGCCATCGGCGCATTCTTTGTCGGTAACAACAGCAAGGCGATCAAGGCGACCATGAAGGCGCTGCCGACCGTCTTCAAGGGTTCGCAGTACACGCGCGAAATGTACATGGAGCTCATGTCGCTCCTGTTCGACGTGCTCTCGAAAGTGCGCAAGGAAGGCCTGATGTCGATCGAAGGCGATATCGAGTCGCCGGACGCGAGCCCGCTGTTCTCGAAGTATCCGCTGGTGCTGGCCGACCACCATATCGTCGAATTCATGGCCGACTACCTGCGCCTGATGGTGTCGGGGAACATGGACGCCTTCCAGATCGAAAACCTGATGGACAACGAGATCGAGACCCATCACCACGAAGGCGCGGTGCCGGCCCACGTGATCGCCAAGCTCGGCGATGGCCTGCCGGCCTTCGGTATCGTCGCCGCCGTCATGGGCGTGGTGCACACGATGGAATCGGTCGGCATCCCGCCGGCGGAACTGGGCATCCTGATCGCCAAAGCGCTGGTCGGTACCTTCCTCGGCATCTTGCTGGCCTACGGCTTTGTCGGCCCGCTGGCGAGCCTGCTGGAACAGAAGCTCGATGAGTCGAGCAAGATGTTCCAGTGCGTGAAGGTGACCCTGCTCGCCAGCCTGAACGGCTATGCGCCGGCCCTGGCCGTCGAATTCGGCCGCAAGGTGCTGTACTCGACCGAACGCCCGTCGTTTGCCGAGCTGGAAGAGCACATCAAGAAGTCGAAGAGCAAATAAGGGGAGCAACTGAGCATGGCCGACGAAGGAATGCGCCCGATCATCGTCAAGCGGATCAAGAAGACCGCTGGCGGGCACCATGGCGGCGCCTGGAAGATCGCCTATGCCGACTTCGTGACGGCGATGATGGCCTTTTTCCTGCTGATGTGGCTGCTCGGCTCGACCTCCAAAGGCGACCTCGACGGCATCTCGGAATTCTTCAAGAATCCGCTGAAGGTGGCGATGTCGGGCGGCTCCGGCTCCGGCGACAGCTCCTCCGTCATCAAGGGCGGCGGCGCCGACCTCACGCGCCGCAGCGGCCAGGTCAAGAAGGGCGACACGCAGACCAACAAGAAGACCTACGACCTGAACGATGCGAAGGCCGCGCTCGAACGCGCCGAAGGCGAGCGCCTCAAAACGCTGAAAGCGAAGATCGAGGCTGTCATCGAAGCCAATCCATTGCTGAAGAAGTACCAGAACCAGCTGCTGCTCGACATCACCAGCGAAGGCTTGCGCATCCAGATCGTGGACGAGCAGAACCGCCCGATGTTCGCGCTGGCCAAGGCCACGCTGCAGCCCTACACGGGCGACATCCTGCACGTGCTGGGGATGGTACTGAACGATGTGCCGAACCGCATCGGCCTGTCCGGCCACACGGATTCGACCCCGTACTATAGCGACGCCGGCTACAGCAACTGGGAACTTTCGGCAGACCGCGCCAACGCCTCGCGGCGCGCGCTGGTGGTGGGCGGCCTGGCCGACAGGAAGATCCTGCGCGTGGTGGGCCTGGCGGACGCCGCGCCGCTCGACCGCGCCGACCCGTTCAACCCGATCAACCGCCGCATCAGCATCATCGTGATGAACAAGCGCACCGAAGACGCCGTCATGCGCGACGCCGCCACCCTCGACGTGCCGTCCCACGACGGCAAGGCGGCGGCCGAGGCTGTCGCTGCCGCGACGAAGTAAGTGCAAGCAAGCAGTGCCCTCGATCCGGGCCAGGAGTAACAAATGACAAGAAAAAAGATTTTGGGTTCGCACGTCAAACGCCTGTTGTCCGGTGTGTCGGCGCACGGCCGGCGCCACCTGAGCGAGGTGGAGACCGACCTGCTGCAGACCGAATTGCTGCTCGAGGAAGCGGTCGACAAGCTGACCGGCAGCTTCATGGCGATCCACAGCGCTGTCGGCGCGCGCCAGGAAGCGATCGACCGCCTGCTGGCGGGCGGCACGCCAACGCTTGAGGACAGCGAAAAGCTGGCGGCGATGTCGGGCGAAATCGGCACCCACGTGAACTCGGCGATCACCAGCATGCAATTCCAGGACATGACGAGCCAGCTGATCGAGCGTACCCTGAAGCGCGTGACGGGCTTGCGCGAATTCCTCGGCACGCTCGACGAACACGGTGCGGATATCCGCCCCGACACGGGCAGCGACGAAATCGTCGAGCGCCTGGGCAAGGTCAGCATGGCGCTGGCGATCCAGTCGCTCGAACTGCGCAGCGTGCTGCGCAAGTCGGTCGAACAACAGCATCTCGAAAGCGGCGACATCGAACTCTTCTGACAGTGTCAGGAAATTCGCCGCCACTTACAAAACCCAAGAAAAGAGCAGGAGCACAACATGGCTAAAACAATTCTCGCGGTCGACGATTCGAGCTCGCTGCGCCAGATGGTGGCGTTCAGCCTGAAGGCGGCCGGTTACCAGGTGGTCGAAGCGGTCGATGGCCAGGATGGCCTGGACAAGGCGAAGAACCAGGTCGTCGACCTGGTGCTGACGGACCAGAACATGCCGCGCATGGACGGCCTGGCGCTGATCAAGCACCTGCGCGGCCTGCCCGAGTACCAGAAGGTGCCGATCCTGATGCTGACCACGGAATCCTCGGACGAAATGAAATCGAAGGGCCGCGCGGCCGGCGCCAACGGCTGGCTGGTCAAGCCCTTCGACCCGCAACGCCTGATCGAAGTCGTCAAGAAAGTGATCGGCTGAAGCGATGAGGCAGCGCCGCTTTAAAGAGATGCTCCCCAGGATTTCACCATGACGATCGACATCAGCCAGTTTTACCAGGTCTTTTTCGACGAAGCCGAAGAGCTGCTCGCCGAAATGGAACGGCTGCTGCTGGGCGTCGACGTGGCCGCCCCCGACAGCGAAGACCTGAACGCCATCTTCCGCACCGCGCACTCCGTGAAGGGCGGCGCCTCGACCTTCGGCATCACCGACATGAGCGAGGTGACGCACGTACTGGAGTCGCTGCTCGACCGCATCCGCAAGGGCGAGATGGCGCTGACGAGCCAGCACGTGGACGCCTTCCTGGCGGCCAAGGACACGCTCAAGATGCAGCTCGACGGCCACCGCAACGGCGCCCACGTCGACCAGGACAACGTCGCCAACGTGCGCATGATGCTGCACGACTTGTCCGAAGGCCTGGTGCCGGCGGCCTCGCTGGTCGCGCCATCCTTCCTGCACGCGGAACCGAAAGCGCACACGGGCGAGGGCGCGCACCGCTACAAGATCGAGCTGCCGAGTGTCGAGCAGCGCGACGTGAATGCGCTGGTCGACGAACTGGGCCTGATGGGCCGCGTCTCGGTGACGCCTTTGGATGGCGGGCGCAGCGCGCTGATCATCACGACCCACGAAAGCCTGGACGACATCATCGCCATCTGCTCCTTCGTGCTCGACCCGGACGACCTCAGGATTTTCGAAGCGCCGCCCCTGACGCCGGAACAGCGCGCCATCGAAGCGGCCGAACGCGCCCGCATCGAGGACGAGCAGGGCTATGGCTTCTTCGACCCGGCCGACGAGGCGCCGCAAGCGCAAGCCGAGCTGAGCGACGACGAGCGCGGCTACGGCTTCTTCCAGCCGATCGAACAGATCCGCGCGCTGGCCGGTATCGAGGCGGCGCCAGGCAAGGCCGCCGCGGTGCAGGAGCTTGTCGACGCCATTGAAAAGAAGGCCGCCAAAAAAGACGAGAAGGGCGCCGAGTCGTCCTCGATCCGCGTCTCGGTGGAGAAGGTCGACCAACTCATCAACCTGATCGGCGAACTGGTCATCACGCAGGCCATGCTCGAGCAGCGATCAAGCGGCCTCGACCCGATGGTGCACGAGCGCCTGCTGTCTTCCGTCAACCAGCTGACGCGCAATACGCGCGAGCTGCAGGAAGCCGTGATGTCGATCCGCATGATGCCGATGGACTTCGTGTTCTCGCGCTTCCCGCGCATGGTGCGCGACCTGGCCGGCAAGCTGGGCAAGAAGGTCGACTTCATCACCCATGGCGCGGCGACCGAACTGGACAAGGGCCTGATCGAGCGCATCGTCGACCCGCTGACCCACCTGGTGCGCAACAGCATCGACCACGGCATCGAAATGCCGGCCACCCGGCTTGCCGCCGGCAAGTCGGAAGCAGGGCGCCTGTTCCTGTCGGCCGGCCACCAGGGCGGCAATATCGTCATCGAAGTGGCCGACGACGGCGCCGGCCTGAACCGCGAGCGCATCCTCGCGAAAGCGAAGCAGAACGGCCTGGCCGTGTCCGATGCGATGAGCGACAGCGAGGTCTGGCAACTGATCTTCGCGCCGGGCTTTTCCACGGCCGATGTCGTGACCGATGTGTCGGGCCGCGGCGTGGGCATGGATGTTGTCAAACGTAACATCACGGCGATGGGGGGCTCGGTCGATATCCGTTCGGCCCGTGGCTTCGGCACCACGATTTCGATCTCTTTACCGCTGACACTCGCTATTTTGGACGGGATGACTATACGTTGCGGTGAGGAAATCTATATCCTTCCATTAGGCTACGTGGTCGAGTCGCTGCAACCGCGCCGTGAAGACGTGCGCGAGATCGCCGGCCGCGGCCGGGTGCTGAAAGTGCGTGGCGAATACCTGCCCTTGATCGCGCTGCAAGGCATGTTCGGCATCGCTTCGCGCGTGCAGGATCCGAGCGAGGGCATTGTCGTGATCCTGGAATCCGAAGGCAAGCGCGCGGCGCTGCTGATCGATGACCTGGTGGGACAGCAACACGTGGTGGTGAAGAACCTGGAAGCGAATTACCGCAAGGTCGCCGGGATCTCCGGCGCCACCATCCTCGGCGACGGCGGCGTCTCCCTGATCCTCGACGTGGCGGCGCTGGTGCGCTCATCGAACCCATTGCGCCAGCTGGCCGACGAGGCGCTTGCCTCTTGAGGCTGGCCTCATCGTGCCGGCCTCATAGTTGAACAATAAGCTGAATATCTACAAGGAAAACAAATGTCCATCACCCAAACCACGGCCCAGGGCCACGACGGCGCCGGCAACGAATACCTGGCGTTCACGCTCGGCTCGGAAGAATACGGGATCGACATCCTGAAGGTGCAGGAAATCCGCGGCTACGAAGCCGTGACCCGCATCGCCAACGCACCGGAATTCATCAAGGGCGTGATCAACCTGCGCGGCATCATCATCCCCGTGGTCGACATGCGCATCAAGTTCAACCTCGGCACCCCGACCTATGACCAGTTCACGGTCGTCATCATCCTGAACATCGCCGGCCGCGTGATGGGCATGGTCGTCGACAGCGTTTCGGACGTGACCACGCTCACCCCGGACCAGGTCAAGCCGGCCCCGGACATGGGCAGCGCCTTCAGCACCGATTACCTGATCGGCCTCGGCACCGTCGACGAGCGCATGCTGATCCTGGTCGACATCGACCGCCTGATGTCGTCGGCCGAGATGGGCCTCATCGATTCGAAACTGGCTGCGTAACACGAACGGCACCGAGCAAACAATCGCCGGCTCCGGCCGGCAGAACAGACAGGTAAGGCAAAGTGCCGTTACACACCTCCGACACAGTCAAGGAATTTGACTTCACGCGCGCCGACTTCGAGCGCGTGCGCGCCCTGATCTATCGCCGCGCCGGCATCTCGCTGGCCGACAGCAAGCAGGAAATGGTCTACAGCCGCCTGGCGCGGCGCCTGCGCGCCACCGGTATTCAATCCTTCGGCAAATACCTCGACGACCTGGAAGCAGGGCGCCTGGGCGAAGAGTTCGAATCGTTCACGAACGCGCTGACGACGAACCTGACCTCCTTCTTCCGCGAAGCCCACCACTTCCCGCTGCTGGCCGAGCACGTGCAATTGCTGCGCGCGCGGGATAGTGCGCCCCTGACCATCTGGTGCTCGGCCAGCTCGACCGGCGAAGAGCCGTATTCGATCGCGATGACCCTGTGCGAAGCCTTCAATACGCTCACGCCGCCGGTGCAGATCATCGCCACCGACATCGACACGAATGTGCTGTCCACGGCCAGTGAAGGCATGTACGGGCTCGATCGCGTGGAAAAGATGGCGCCGGAACGCCTGAAAAAGTTTTTCTTGCGCGGCAAGGGGCGCCACGAAGGCATGGTGCGGGTGCGTCCTGAACTGCGCCAGCTGGTCACCTTCCGCCAGTTGAACCTGCTGTCGGATTCCTGGCCCCTGGGTGGGCAAAACGGTGGACAGTTCGACGCCATCTTCTGCCGCAACGTGATGATCTATTTTGACAAGGAAACGCAGCGCAAGATCCTGGCGCGCTTCGTGCCGCTGATGAAGCCGCACGCGCTGCTGTTTGCCGGCCACTCCGAGAACTTCCTGTACGTGTCCGACTCGCTGCGCCTGCGCGGCAAGACCGTCTACGAACTCCACGAGCGTCGCGCTTGAAGCAGCACCTGCGGAAACATCATGCACTCGAATAACCAGTTCGCCACCAACGTCTACTACGACCGCACCTTCGACTGCGACGCGGCGAAGATCCTGCCGGGCGAGTACTACTACACCGGCAAGAACATGCTGATCGTGACCGTGCTCGGTTCCTGCGTCTCGGCCTGCATCCGCGACCGCATCACGGGCCTGGGCGGCATGAACCACTTCATGCTGCCCGATGGCGGCGGCGACGCCGGCAGCCCGGTCTCGGCCTCGATGCGCTACGGTACCTTTGCCATGGAAATCCTGATCAACGACCTGCTGAAGGCCGGTGCGCGGCGCGAGAACCTGGAGGCCAAGGTATTCGGCGGCGGCGCCGTGCTGCGCGGCTTCACGGCCATGAACGTGGGCCAGCGCAATGCGGAGTTCGTGATGCAGTTCCTGAAAACCGAGCGCATCCCGGTGCTGGCCGAAGACCTGAACGACGTCCACCCACGCAAGGTGTATTTCTTCCCGAAGACGGGCAAAGTGCTCGTCAAGAAGCTGATGCAAACCCAGAACGATACCGTGGCCAAGCGCGAACTCGACTACGCCAAGCGCCTCAAGGTCGAGCCCGTGAGCGGCGCAATCGACCTGTTTTGATTTGTTCCGATTTGTTCTGACCTGCAAAGGATAAGCCATGAAAACCAAGGTCCTGATCGTCGACGACTCGGCCCTGATCCGCAGCGTCATGAGCGAGATCGTCAATTCGCAAGCCGACATGGAAGTCGTGGGCACGGCCCCCGATCCGCTCGTCGCGCGCGAACTGATCAAGAAAACCAACCCGGACGTGCTCACGCTCGACGTCGAGATGCCGAAGATGGATGGCCTCGACTTCCTGGAAAAATTGATGCGCCTGCGCCCGATGCCGGTGCTGATGGTGTCCTCGCTGACCGAGCGCGGCTCGGAAATCACGATGCGCGCGCTGGAACTCGGTGCGGTCGACTTCGTGACCAAGCCGAAAATCTCGATCCAGAGCGGCATGCGCGAGTACACCGAACTGATCACGGAGAAAATCCGCGCCGCGGCCCGTGCACGCGTGAAACGCACCGCCGCCAGCCCGACGCCGACGACCGCGCTGCCGCAACTGCGCAGCCCGCTGACTTCGTCGGAAAAGCTGATCATCATCGGCGCCTCTACCGGCGGCACGGAAGCGATCCGCGAGTTTTTGATGCAGATGCCCTCGGACTGCCCCGGCATCCTGATCGCCCAGCACATGCCGGAAGGCTTTACCACCTCGTTCGCGCGCCGGCTCGACGCGCTGTGCAAGATCACGGTGTGCGAGTCCGCCGGCAACGAACGCATCCTGCCCGGCCACGCGTATATCGCACCGGGCCATTCGCACCTGCTGCTGGCGCGCTCCGGCGCGAACTATATGACGAAGATCGAGCAGACCGACCCGGTGAACCGCCACCGTCCCTCGGTCGACGTCCTCTTTCGCTCGGCGGCAATTGCCGCAGGCAAAAATGCGGTCGGCGTTATCCTGACGGGCATGGGTAAGGACGGTGCTGCTGGTATGCTTGAAATGAAAAACGCGGGCGCCCAGAATTTCGCCCAGGACGAAGCCTCGTGCGTCGTGTTCGGCATGCCGCGCGAAGCGATCGCGATCGGTGCCGCCCACGAAGTCGCGCCGCTGACGGCCTTGCCGGGCCTGGTACTCGGCCACCTGGCCGCGCACGGTGGAAGAGCGTTGCGCGTTTGATCCGGATCGCGGCGAATCGCACCATTTCCTGTCTGTTTTATCGCCGTACGGCAACAAAAATGCTATTCTTGAGCTTGCTTGTTGCAGCGACTCAAGCCACACTAACCATAGTAAAAGAATCAAACGGAGTAATTCATGGCTGATCCAAAGATGCGGTTCCTGGTTGTTGACGATTTCTCGACGATGCGCCGCATCGTCCGGAACTTGTTGAAAGAACTGGGTTACGCGAATGTCGACGAAGCGGAAGATGGCGTGATGGCGCTGGCGAAGCTGCGCAGCGAACAGTTCGACTTCGTGGTCTCCGACTGGAACATGCCGAACATGGACGGTCTGACCATGCTGCAGAACATCCGTGCCGATCCCGCCCTGGCCAAGCTGCCGGTGTTGATGGTGACCGCGGAAGCGAAGAAGGAAAACATCATCGCGGCGGCCCAGGCCGGCGCAAGCGGCTATGTGGTGAAACCATTCACCGCGGCCACGCTCGACGAGAAGCTCAACAAGATCTTCGAGAAAATGGGAACTGCCTGATCATGGTCGAGCCGATCGCCGTAGTTGCTTCCGCAGTGAGCGCGGACGGGGCTTCGAACGACGAAGTCCTGATCCGGGTAGGCCATATGACGCGCGCGCTGCACGACAGCCTGCGCGGCCTTGGCCTCGACAAGCTGGTCGAAAAGGCCGCTAGCGACATTCCGGATGCGCGCGACAGGCTCGACTACGTCGCCCGGCTGTCGGAACAGGCCGCCAAGCGCGTGCTCGACGCCACCGATACGGCGGGTCCCCTGCAGGACGCGGTGGAAAGTCGCAGCGCTGAGCTGCGCACGTCCTGGCAGGCCTTGCTCGACGGTGATGGCGGCGACGCCAATTGGCGCGCGCTCGCCGAGCGCAGCATTGTAGTTATGGCCGAGAACGAACGTGCCGCGGCCGCCACCCGTGCCGAGCTGATGAACATCATGCTGGCCCAGGACTTCCAGGACCTGACCGGCCAGGTGATCGGCAAGATCACCTCGATCGCGCAAGACTTGGAAAAGCAGCTGGTGCAAGTGCTCGTCGATTTCGCCCCGAGCGAAATTCGCCGCGAGCTCGACAACGGCTTGCTGAATGGCCCGCAGATCAAGCCCGAGGGCAACGTCGAGGTGGTAGCGAACCAGGGCCAGGTCGACGACCTGCTCGACAGCCTGGGCTTCTGAGTCTCGTCTAGTACCGGCGGCCTCGGACGCCTTTGTTTCGCCTTCGTTCTACCGCGGCCACTTCATGCATCACACCAATTATATTGTTCGCGAACCGCTGCTCGACCCTGCGCAGCGGGTCATTGGCTACGAACTGCTGTGGCAACAGGGCGGCCAGGCCATGCAGGATACCGACCTCGAACAGCTGGTCGCCTTCGTGGCCGAGCACGTCAACGACGACGAGCGCGGCTGGCTGCTGCGCGACAAGCAGCTCTTCCTCGACGCCGTCCCGGCCATGCTCTCCACCGACGCCTTGTTCTCGCTGCCGCCCGAGCGCACCGTGCTGAGCCTGCAGGCGCGCTACCTGATGGACCCGACCACGCGCGCCGCCGTGCAGGGCCTGCGCGCCGGCGGCGTCGGCATCTCGATCCGCGGCCTTGACGTCAAGCACCTGACCCCGGCGCTCGCGCCCTATGCTTCGCACGTCGAAATGCGCTTTTCCGGCATCGACGTCGGCGCCCAGGCGCGCAGCTATGCCGCGGCGAAACAAGCGTCGCTCCGCATGGTCGGGCGCCCGGTCACCAACTGGATCGATTACGACGCCTGCGCCGCGCTCGGCCTCGACGCCTTCGTCGGCAAGCTGCACCTGACGCCGCGTCCCGGCAGCCCGGTCAAGGGCCTCAACCCGACCCAGACCATCATCCTGCAACTGATGCAGATGGTGCAGAACAACGACGACATCCCGAAGCTGGAAAGCGTGCTGAAACGCGACCCGGCGCTGACCTACAAGCTGCTGCGCAACATCAACTCGGCTGGTTTCGGGGCAGGGCGCGAGGTGCAGTCGATCCGCCAGGCGATCAGCCTGATGGGCTACGCGCCCCTGTACCGCTGGCTGACCCTGCTGTTGGCAAGCGCCAGCGCGAGCGGCTATTCGCCGGTGCTGATGGAGACCGCGGTCGTGCGCGGCCGCTTGACCGAGTTGCTGGGCCTGCACGCCTTGCCGAAAGGCGAGGGCGAGAACCTGTTCGTCGCCGGCATGTTCTCCCTGCTCGACCGCCTGCTCGGCCTGCCGATGAAGGAAGTGCTCGAAACCATCCCGCTGCCACCGGAAGTCGTACGCGCGCTGATGTCGCGCGAAGGCATGTATGGGCCTTACCTGGCGCTGGCCGAGGCGTGCGAGCTGAGTTCGAACCTGGTCGGGGCGCTGGCCGGTTCGCTCGGCATCAGCCCGCTGGAAGTGAACAGGGCGCACTTGTCGGCGCTGGCGTGGGCGCAGGCGGTGACGCAGTAAGGCTGGCTTTGGCGCGCCGTTCATCGACTCTTTTGTCGATAAATGCGGCGGCGCTGCGCAAACGCTGCGAACGCGTGGGCATGCCCACCCTACGGTGCACCGCTGCCCGTAGCAAGTTCATGGAACTGTGGCGTAACGTAGGGTGGGCATGCCCACGCGTGCAGCGTCTGCGTATCGAAACGCAGCGCGAAGCCGCTTCCGCCACCTATCGTCCCCGGTTGGCGCTCACCAGGCGCTGCAAATGCTGTTGCATCTGCATCTCGATATTGTCGATGCTGCAGCCAACCTGCACCTGTTCGCCCAGCAGGAAACTGCGGAAGGGCCGCAGCAGGCGCACCTCGAGGTCGGCGACGATCGACAGCGCTGGCCCCAGTTGCAGGCGCACGCTTTTCAATTTCTTTCCGAGATGCAGTTGCGCCGCCTGTTCGGGCGTGGCGCGCAGGCCGACACCGCCGACCGAGTAGTCGCACAGCGGTAGTTCGAACAGCTTGTTCAAAATCGTGAAGGTCGCGGCATAGCTGCCGTTGACCGGCGTGTCGAGGCGCGGCGCGCCGCGCCGGTTCAGGACCAGGCAGGTTTCCGGAAACACGGCCGGCACCAGGTTGGGACTGCCGGGAGCCGGCGACCAGTGGCTGTCGAGGTCGAACTGGAGCTTGGCGTTGCCGCCCAGGGCTGCGACGAAGGTGGCGCGGCCTGCGGGGATCGCGCCGACGACGTCGAGCGTGAAATGGGGATCGTCGGGATGCACCGAGTCGATCCTCGCCAGCAGCGGCTCCACCGAAGCGTTCGTGTAGATCGTCAGCGCTTCACCCGACTCGGCCAGGCTGGCGAAGGTCTCGCCGATGTCGAATGGGTCGCGCATCTCGTGCGGTGCCGCGTTCGCGGCAATACGCTCCAACACGTCGGCAGGACGGGGCGTACGCTTGCGGGTTGGGCGGGACGGGGTGTCGGTTGGGGCGTCGGTCACAGCGGCAATCCTTGCAGCGAAAAAATCTGCCCGGCAGAGCGCCGGGCAAGTGCCAGTATAAACCGCGGTGCCCTGTGTTGCAAAACGTTAATAGTCGTTTGCAAGATGTCAGCGCTGGCGTTGCGCCCCAGCCTCAGATTTCCAGGTTGTCGATCAGGCGCGTCGTGCCGAGCCTGGCGGCCGCCAGCACGACCAGCGGCGTACCCTGGGCCAGGTCGCCGGCCGAAGGCGGTTGCAGGTCGATGCGCTTCCTTACCGAAATATAGTCCGGCTTCCAGCCGCGTGCGCTCAATTGCGCCATCGCTTCACGTTCGACCGAGAAAATGTCGAGGTGGCCGCCGCGGATTTCGTTCGCCACGAAATTCAGGCCCTGGTAGAGGGCCGGCGCCTCGGCGCGTTCTTCGGTCGACAGGTACATGTTGCGCGAGGAAAGGGCCAGGCCGTCTTCGGCGCGGAAGGTTTCGGCGCCGATGATTTCGGTCGGCATGGCAAATTGGCGTGCCATGTTACGCACGATCATCAACTGCTGGTAATCCTTCTTGCCGAACACGGCCACGCGCGGCTGGACGCAGGAAAACAGCTTGGTCACGACCGTGCACACGCCGCCAAAGAAACCGGGGCGGAATTCGCCTTCGAGCGTGTTGCCCAGCATGTCGGGCGGCTGCACACGGTATTCCTGCGGTTCCGGATACAGGTCTTTTTCGGTCGGCGCGAACAGCACGTAGACGCCTTCCTTTTCCAGCTTCTCGACGTCGGCCTGGAAGGTGCGCGGGTATTTGTCGAAGTCTTCGTTCGGGCCGAACTGCAGGCGGTTGACGAAAATGGAAGCGACCACCGGGTCGCCATGCTTGCGCGCCAGGCGCATCAGCGACAGGTGGCCTTCGTGCAGGTTGCCCATCGTCGGAACGAAAGCGGTGCGCAGCTGGCCGCGCATCTGGTCGCGCAGTTCCTCGATGGTCGTGATGATTTTCATGTGTATGGTCGTAAAGTTGTGTGCGTGCGCTGTTTGCCTGCCTATGCGGGCGAGTATGCCAGCCGCACGTAAATTGGCGCAAACGGTTCGGCCTGGGTAATTTCGACCAGGGTCTCCTTGGCCAGCTCGAGCAGGGCGACGAAGTGCACGACGATGATCGGCACCGTTTCCTGGCCCGCGAACAGTTCGCCGAATTCCACGAAGCGCTGCGACTGCAGCGTACGCAAAATCGCCGACATGTGCTCGCGCACCGAGAGTTCCTGGCGCCCGATGCGGTGGTGCTGGGTCAGTTTCGCCCGGCGCAGCACGTCGAGCCAGGCGCGCTGCAAATCGTGCGGATCGACCTGGGGCAGCACCGGCGTCAGGCTCTGCTCGACGGTCAGCGAGGGCCGCTGGAAATCGCGCCCTTCCTGCGGCAGCGCACCGAGGTTCAGGGCGGCGATCTTGATCTGCTCGTATTCCAGCAGGCGGCGCACCAGTTCGGCGCGCGGGTCGCCTGAATCCTCGACCAGGTCGTCCTGCCTTTTGGGGAGCAGCATGCGCGACTTGATCTCGATCAGCATCGCCGCCATCAGCAAATACTCGGCCGCCAGCTCCAGGTTGCTCTTGCGAATCTGCTCGACATATTCCAGGTATTGCAGGGTGACCTGCGCCATCGGGATGTCGAGGATGTTGAAGTTCTGCTTGCGGATCAGGTAGAGCAACAGGTCGAGCGGACCTTCGAAGGCGTCGAGGAAGATCTCGAGGGCGTCGGGCGGGATGTACAGGTCGTTGGGCATGCGCAGCAGCGGCTCGCCGTACAGGCGCGCGATGGCCGCGGCAGCGACCGCGTCGAGGCCGTCCGGATCCGGGGCGGCGCCGCTGTCCGGCACAGGTTCGGCCACTGCGTCGGCCACGGTGGCAGCCACGACGTCAGGCGTGGCCTCTTCCGGCAGCATGCCCGTCAGCCTTCAGAACTTGGTCTGGTACGGGTAAGCGTTCTGGCGCAGGCGCGATTCTTTCGTACGCGCTTCTTCGTCGAGCGAGATCGGCAGCTTGTCCCACAGCAGGGAGCGGCCTTCCTGCTGGCGTTCTTCCATGCCCGGAGTTTTCGACTTCAGCTCGTCGATGAATTTCGTGTGCTCGGATACGTAACCGGTGAATTTAGGCATTTTATCGATCAAAAAAAGAGAGCCGGAACGGCGAGGCAGATTGTTCTGCCCACGCGGCCCCGGCGTCAAGGTTTACGGGTGCAGCGCGTTCAGTTGGCGTGCAATGATGTCGTGGCTCAGCCACAGCACCGGGGCAATCTTTTCCGAAGCACCATAGAACATCAGCGGACCGGCGCCTTCCAGCACCAGCGAGGACAGGTGATCCGTGATCAGGGCCTTCTTGTCCTTGTGCAGGGCGGTCATGGCTTCCGAGGTGCCGATCATCACGTCCGCCAGGGCCGGGGTGTTGTCCATCGGCCAGGCTTCGAAATTGCGGAACTGGGCGCTGGTGGCATCGTTATTGTACTGTTCGATGGTGTCGAGCAGCGACTGCAGCGAGGTGCCTTCGCCCAGCAGGTCCTGGCAAATCTGCCATTGCTGGTCGGCCCAGGCGCCGCCGCCTTCCTTTTTCAGTGCGGTAAGGAGAGGGAACAGCGACAGTTCGACGCCGACGAAAATGTCCGACGAATTCGTGCGGATTTCCGGGCAGTTGAAGACAGTCGCGGGAATGCCGGTGTTCCAGGCGGCCTGGGCGATGCTTTCCAGGCGCATCTTGGCGTAGCCCTGGGTGTAGTTGGTGTAGGTCTGCCACTGGTACTTGCCGCCAATCAGGATCTCGGTGCCGTGGTAGCCGTAGGCCGTATAGCGCACTTCGCCGCCCGCCTTCATCACGCGCTCGCGGATCGGGGCCGACGCGTCGATCAGGTATTTCAGGGTGTTGGCGCTGACTTCGTCGAAGTTCATCAGGATCAGCTTGCCCAGGTCGCTATCAAGCAGCGCGCGCGAGGACATGAAACGCTCGCCGCGGCCTTTATAGATCCGGTTGGCAATGGCCAGGAAGGCCTTGATGCGCGGAATGCCGCCGGCCATCGTGTGGGCGAAGAAGACATTCGCGCCGTCCGGCACCAGTTTGTCGATCTCGCCCATGACTTGTGCGGCCGACTCGGTGAAGCGGCGCACGCCGGCTTCGCGGCAGCGCTCGATCTTGTCCCAGTCCAGCTTGTCTTCCTGCCAGCTCTTCAGGGTGATACCCGACAGCATTTCGGTCGGGTTCTGCTCGCCTTCCGGGGCGTCCATATCGAAGCCGGCCATCAGCGGCACATTGATGATGCGCCCGCCCAGCTTTTCTTCCGCCTCGAGCAGCTCGGCGGCGTCGAGGGCGCGCAGGGCGCCGGTCTCGTCGCGGCGGCCGACGGTGATGCCGACGATCGTCATGCCCGCCTTGCGCGCCTCGTCGATGAGGCCATTCACATAGCCGCGGCCGAACAGCTCGCCGAACAGGACGAAGACGTCGCCCTTGCGAAACACGTTGGCTTGTGGGATGTGGCGGAGGGGAGTCAGTTCGGTCATTTTATTAGCCTATCAAAAGAGTTTGTAGGGCGTCTGAGGCGCATGTTTCTTGAAGAAAACGGCATTATAACGCCGCGGCGCGCCCGGGAAGACCCTCCCCGGGGCGTGGATCGTGCAAAGGCGTTCAGCGGATGCGCATGCCCGGGGTGGCGCCCGGCATCGGGTCGAGCAGGTACAGGCCCGGATTCGCCTTCTCGTCGGCGGCGGAGGCGCACAGCACCATGCCTTCCGAGATGCCGAACTTCATCTTGCGCGGCGCCAGGTTGGCGACCATCACCGTCAGTTTGCCGACCAGGTCCTCCGGTTTATACGCTGACTTGATGCCCGAGAACACGTTGCGGTGGCGGCCTTCGCCCACGTCCAGCGTCAGGCGCAGCAGCTTGCCGGCGCCTTCGACGTGTTCGCAGTTGACGATGCGGGCCACGCGCAGGTCGATCTTCGTGAAATCGTCGATCGAGATTTCGGGCGCGAGTTCTTCGATGTCGCCGGCGACTGCTTCTTCCGTCGGGGCCAGGGCGGCGACCGCCAGGCTGGCGTCGGACACCACGGCAGTTGGTGCAGGTGCGGCCGGCTTGTCGAACAGGTTCTCGACCATCTTGGCGTCGACGCGTTGCATCAGGTGGCTGTAGGCGCCGATCGTGCGGCCCAGCATGGTGCTGCTGACGGCATCGCCTTGCGTGTCGGCCCAGCTGAGTGCACTGTCGCCCAGGAATTCGGATACGCGCGCGGCCACTTGCGGCAGCACCGGCGAGAGCATGATCGTCAACTGGCGGAACAGGATCAGGGCAGTGGTGCAGACCTCGTGCAGCTCGGCCAGCTTGCTGTCGTCCTTGGCCAGGACCCACGGCTTGTTCTCGTCGACGAACTGGTTGGTGACGTCGGCGATTTCCATGATTTCGCGCAGCGCCTTGCCGAACTCACGCGCCTCGAAACTGGCGGCGATCGACGCCTGGCGCTCGGCGCCGTCAACCGTCAGCGCTTTCGCGATCCAGCCCTGCGCATTGTCCGACAGCGACGAGGCCAGCTTGCCGTCGAATTTCTTGGCAATGAAACCGGCGCAGCGGCTGGCGATGTTGACGTACTTGCCGATCAGGTCGCTGTTGACGCGGGCGACGAAGTCCTCGCCGTTGAAATCCAGGTCCTCGACTTTCGCATTCAACTTGAACGCCAGGTAATAGCGCAGCCATTCCGGGTTCATGCCCAGTTCCAGGTAGCGCAGCGGCGAAATGCCGGTGCCGCGCGACTTCGACATCTTTTCGTTGTTCACGGTCAGGTGGCCGTGGACGGCGACGCGCAATTTGTCGATGATCGGGTGGCCCGAGAAATTCAGCATCGCCGGCCAGAACAGCAGGTGGAAGGAGACGATGTCCTTGCCGATGAAGTGCACCTGTTCCGCGTTCGGATCCTTCAGGAAGGCGTCGAAATCCAGGCCCTGCTTGTCGAAGTAATTCTTCAGCGAGGCCAGGTAGCCGACCGGCGCGTCCAGCCACACATAAAAGAACTTGCCCGGCGCATCCGGAATCGGGATGCCGAAATAGGGCGCGTCGCGGGAAATGTCCCAGTCGGCCAGCTTTTCGCCGGATTCGCCCAGCCACTCGGAGACCTTGTTCACCATCTCAGGCTGCAGGCGGCCCGGCGTGTTCAGCCACTCCTTCAGGAAGTGGAAGCAGCGCGGGTCGGACAGTTTGAAGAAATACTGCTCCGACGGCTTCAGGACCGGGGTCGAGCCGGTGAAGACCGAGTACGGATTGATCAGTTCGGTCGGCTGGTAGGCGGCGCCGCAGACTTCGCAGTTGTCGCCGTACTGGTCCTTCGCATGGCACTGCGGGCACTCGCCCTTGATGTTGCGGTCGGCCAGGAACATGCCCTTGACCGGGTCGAAGAAGCGGTCGACGGTTTTCGTGACGATCAGGCCGGCGTCGCGCAGTTTGCGGTAGATGCCTTGCGAGAGTTCGACGTTTTCCGGCGAATCGGTGGAGTACCAGTTGTCGAAAGCGATGTGGAAGCCGTCCAGGTATTGGGCGCGGCCGGCGGCGATCTTGGCCACGAATTCCTGCGGGGTGATGCCTTCCTTCTCGGCGGCGATCATGATCGGCGTGCCGTGGGTGTCGTCGGCGCAGACGAAATGCACCTGGCGGCGCGCATAGTCCTTGCCCACTGCGTCGCGCTGCATTCGCTGGAAGCGGACCCAGATGTCGGCCTGGATGTATTCCATCATGTGGCCGATGTGGAAGGCGGCATTCGCGTAGGGCAGGGCGGTAGTGACGAACAGCTTGCGGGTCATGGTCGAAACGCTATTGGAAGAATGAAAGAAAACATTTTACCAGCGGATGGCCCTAAGCGCTCAGGGGGTATTCCCTGATTTTGCCATTCCGACAAGAGGTCACGGCCGGTTTTTTGCTACACTGCGCGCATCACATTCGGAGAAACACATGAGCATTACTGCGGACGACGTCAAGGCGGCACTGGCAAAGGTCATCGATCCTAATACGGGCAAGGACTTCGTGTCCTCCAAATCGGTCAAGAACATCCAGGTCGACGGCGCCGACGTCGCCTTCGACCTCGAGCTCGGTTATCCGGCGAAAAGCCAGGTCGCACCCTTGCGCGCGCTGGCCGTGAATGCCGTCAAGGCGATCCCGGGCGTGAGCAACGTCAGCGTCAGCGTGCAGGTCAAGATCCTCTCGCACGCGGTGCAGCGCGGCCTGAAGGTCATGCCGAACGTGAAGAACATCATTGCGGTCGCGTCGGGCAAGGGCGGCGTCGGCAAGTCGACCACCGCCGTCAACCTGGCCCTGGCCCTGGCGGCCGAGGGCGCGAGTGTCGGTATCCTCGACGCCGACATCTACGGCCCCTCGCAGCCGATGATGCTCGGTATTAATGCGCGTCCGGAAAGCGTGGACGGCAAGACCATGGAACCGCTGGAAAACCACGGCGTGCAGGTGTCCTCGATCGGCTTCATGATCGATCCGGACGAACCGATGGTCTGGCGCGGCCCGATGGTCACGCAGGCGCTGCAGCAACTGCTCGAGCAAACCAACTGGCGCGACCTCGATTACCTGATCGTCGACATGCCCCCGGGCACCGGCGACATCCAGCTGACCCTGTCGCAGAAAGTGCCGGTCACCGGCGCCGTGATCGTGACGACGCCGCAGGACATCGCGCTGCTTGACGCGCGCAAGGGCTTGAAAATGTTCGAGAAAGTCGGGATTCCGATCATCGGCATCGTCGAGAACATGAGCACCCATATCTGCTCGAACTGCGGCCACACCGAGGCGATTTTCGGCCAGGGCGGCGGCGAGAAGATGTGCAAGGACTTCGGCGTCGACTTCCTCGGCGCGCTGCCTTTGACCATGTCGATCCGCGAGCAGACCGATTCCGGCCGGCCGACGGTCGTCGCCGATCCGGATGGCGCGGTGGCCACTGTCTACAAGGAAATCGCGCGCAAGGTGGCGGTCAAGGTCGCCGAGCGGGCGAAGGACATGACCAGCAAGTTCCCAAGCATCGTCGTCAAAAACGACTAAATGCGTATCGAGGCGATCCGGGAGCGCCTGGCTGGCCTCGGTGCGCTGCCCGAACACCAGGCGCGCGTCCTGCGCGACTGGGTGCAGGGCGCACCGCACGAACGCGGCCGGCGCAGGCCGGGCGACTACCTGCCCAGGCTGGTGCGCGAAGCCTTGCCCGCACTGGACGCCGAACTCGGCGCCCTGGCACGGGTCGTGAGCGAGCACCCGGCCGAGGACGGCTCGGCGCGCCTGCTGGTCGGCCTGCCTGACGGCCAGGCCGTGGAAACCGTGCTGCTGCCGCGCGACGGCGTCTGCGTATCGAGCCAGGTCGGCTGCGCCGTGGGCTGCCGGTTCTGCATGACCGGTCGCGACGGCCTGCTGCGGCAGGTGACGAGCGGCGAGATCGTGGCGCAGGTGGTGCTGGCACGCGCGCGTCGTCCCGTCAAAAAGGTCGTGTTCATGGGCATGGGCGAGCCGGCCCACAACCTCGACAACGTCCTCGAAGCGATCGACCTGCTCGGGGTCGAGGCGAATATCCCCCATAAAAACCTGGTGTTTTCAACCGTCGGCGACCCGCGGGCCTTCGAGCGCCTGCCGCTCGGGAGAGTGAAGCCGGCACTGGCGCTGTCCCTGCACACGACCAAACCCGACTTGCGCTTCGAGTTGCTGCCGCGCGCGCCGCGCCTTGCGCCACGGGAACTGGTCAAATTCGGCGAACATTATGCGCGCCTGACCGGCTATCCGATCCAGTACCAGTGGACCTTGCTGGAGGGCGTGAACGATGGCCAGGATGAGCTGGACGGGATCGTCGAACTGTTGCGCGGTAAATACGCCATCCTTAACATGATCCCCTACAACACGATTCCCGATCTCGCTTTCCGCCGCCCCAGCTGGGAGCGTGCGCGTGCGATCGCGGCCAGCCTGCACGCGCGCGGGGTGCTGACCAAGCTGCGCGACTCGGCGGGGCAGGATGTCGAAGGCGGCTGCGGGCAATTGCGCGCGCGCGTCGGCCGCGCTATCGCCCTGAAACGCGCCTGACGCGTCGCTCCCGCCAACGCTCGGTTTTGCTTGTCAAGCGTTGCGCGCATGTTTATCCACCTTGTATCTGTTCAAAAATAAAGTCTGTAGGAAATTTCCTTTCTACACTGGCGTTTGACCTGACTCGCCAAGCGGCCTCGCGGCCGGACCAAGGAAACATGAACAGCACCTGCGCGCGATGGAGCGACCGTTACATGGGCGCGACCCACTGGTTCATTCCCACCGACCTGTTGGACCAGGCGGCCAACGCCCGCACGCGCGCGGAAAACGTGGTCAATGCCGCACTGCTGGCCGGAACCGCCGGCCCGTTTTACGCGCTGGCTTACCACCTGCTGGGATTCGACGCCGCCGCCGTCGAGATCCTGCTGTGCTGCCTCTGCATGCTCGCTTCGCCCTTGCTGCTGCGCGCCACCGGCCGCATCTGGGCCGCGCGCGAACTGTTCCTGTGCGCACTGTTCTTCAATTTCAGCTGGCTCAGCTATAACCTGGGCGGGATCGGCGCGCCCACCGCCAGCTGGCTGATCACGGCACCCCTGGTGGCGATGTTCCTGGGAGGCGTGGCCAGCGCCTTGTCCTGGCTGGCGCTCAGCTGCGCCGCCGCCATCGCAATCTATATGCTGCCCGGCGCCGGCTATCCGCTCCCGAACCACCCGGTGGCCGACATGGCCTTGCTGTATCTTGCGTGCCACCTCGGCCTGTTCGTCGTGGTGCTGGTGTTCGCGCTGCTGTTCGAGCTGACCAAGACCCAGGGCTTCGTCAAGCTCGAGCAGGCGCTGGGCACGATCAACGAGCTGGCCATCCGCGACGAACTGACCGGCGTGCACAACCGGCGCTACTTGTTGGGCCTCATCGAAAAGGAAAAGGAACGCAGCGACCGCAATGGCCGCGCGTTTTGCCTGTGCCTGCTCGACATCGATTTCTTCAAGCGCGTCAACGACACCTGGGGCCACAGCGCCGGCGACACCGTGCTGCGCGCCTTTGCCGGCACGGTGCAGGGCCTGGTGCGCGGCAGCGACAGCTTCGGGCGCTACGGCGGCGAGGAATTCCTGCTGATGCTGCCCGAAACCCCGGCTGCCGATGCGATGGTGCTGGCCGAACGCGTACGCGCCGCGATCGAAAAGATGCGCTGCCAGGATGGCGGCAGCGAGATCGCGCTGACGGTCTCGATCGGGGTGGCCGAATACCGCATGGGCGAGGCGATCGGCCTGACGGTCGGGCGTGCCGACGAAGCGCTGTACCTGGCCAAGTCGAGCGGGCGCAACCGGGTGGTATGCCACGGCCAGGGCGGGGCGCCGCTGGCGCTGGCCTTGCGCGCCAGCGCCCCGGCGCCGGTCGAGCTGAAAGACCTGGGCGCGAGCGTCGGGCGCATGCTCGACGGCGTGCACTGCGACCAGCTCACGGGCCTGCTCAACCGGCGCCTGCTGCGCGACCGCCTGCGTCACGCGATGGACCGCGCCGACCGCAACCGCCGCCTGGTCGCGCTGCTGCTCCTGAATATCAACAAGTTCAAGGAAGTCAACGACGCCCTCGGCTACGAAGCCGGCGACGCGCTGCTGGTGCAGGCCGGCACCATCATCCGCCAGTGCCTGCGCGACTGCGATACGGTGGCGCGCTGGAGCGGCGACGAATTCGTGGCGCTGCTGGAGGACGTGGCCGCCGAGGGCGACGCGCGCCAGGTGGCGGAAAAGATCCTCGATCGCTTCGGGCTGCCCCTCTCATTGCAACAAGCGGCCGGCGAGCGCGAATGCTTCGTCACGCTGTCGGTCGGCGTGGCCCTGTATCCGGCCGAAGACTGCGACCTGGACGCGCTGCTCAAGCGCGCCGACATCGCCATGCGCAGCGCGCGCGCCTGGGGCGAGAACACGGTGCAGCTGTATTCGAGCGCCGCCAGCGAGCCGCAGAGCGAGCGCCTCGCGTTGAAGAACGGCCTGCGCGACGCCCTCGCGCGCGGCCAGCTGTTCCTCGAATACCAGCCGCAGGTCGACCTGGCCACGCGCCGCATCGTCGGTGTCGAAGCGCTGCTGCGTTGGCAGCATCCGGTGTATGGCCGCATCGATCCGGGCCGCTTCATCCCGCTGGCCGAGGAAACCGGCATGATCGTGCCGATCGGCGATCGGCGATTGGGTACTGGGTACCGCCTGCGCCCAGAACCGCGCCTGGCGCGACGCCGGCCTCCCAAGCGTAAAGACGGCCGTGAACCTGTCGGCACGCCAGCTGCGCCACCCCGACATCGCCGCGCGCGTGCTGGAGATCATCGACGCGACCGGGCTGCCCACCGGCTGCCTCGACCTCGAAATCACCGAGGGCGTGCTGATCGACGACCTGGACGCCAACCGCAAGGTCATGGGCGCGCTGCGCGCGGCCGGCGTGCTGGTCTCGATCGACGACTTCGGCACCGGCTACTCGAGCCTGAACTACCTGTCCGAGCTCCCCGTCGACATCCTCAAGATGGATGGCCTGTTCGTGCGCCGCCTGGGCCAGCGAGTCGGCCAGGATCAGCGTACGCGGCCCTACGCGATCGCCGAGACCATCGTCGCGATGGCGCACCGGCTCGAACTCAAAGTCATCGCCGAGTGCGTCGAAACCGCCGAGCAGCTGGCCGACCTGGACGCCATGTGCTGCGACGAAGCCCAGGGTTACCTGTTCCACCGTCCGCTGCCGGCCGAGCAGGTCGGTGCGCTGCTGGCGCGCCAGGCTGCGCAGGCAGCGGCAGTGCTGGCCGCCTGATTTTTCTTTCCCACTTATTTATTCCCTTAGCGAGGAGTACACCGTGCACGAGGAAACCATCGTCTTCGAGCGGGCCGCCGATATCGCCGAACTGGAAGCTTCCGGTGCGCTGCGCGGCAGCGTCGCCCAGTTCGCGCAGCCGCGCGGCGCCAACCTGATGCACCGCGCCGACGCGCTCGACGACTGGTGCCGGCTGCGCGCCGCGCACGGCGTCTGGCAGTACGCGCGCGCGCTCGAGGGCGCCCCGAATCCGGAATCGAAGGTGCACGAGGAAGGCGACGCGCCCGGCACCGCAACGCGCGGCGTGAATTTCGCTTCCCAGGATTACCTTTCCCTGGCCTCGCATCCGGCGGTGCACGACGCGGCGCGGGCCGCGCTGGCCGAAGCAGGTCCGCACAGCGCCGGCTCGGCGGTCCTGCTCGGGAACAGCCGCCTGTCGCTGGCGCTGGAAGCGGCGCTCGGCGAACTGCTGCACCTCGAGCACGTGACGCTGTTCCCGACCGGCTGGGGCGCGGCCTTCGGCGTCATCACGGCGCTGGTGAACGCGCGCGATTACGTCCTGGTCGACCAGCTGGCGCATGCCTCGCTGCGCCAGGGCGCGAACGCCGCCACGCGCAATGTGGTGCTGCACCGGCACCTCGACACCGGCCACGTGCGCGAACTGCTGGCCGCGATCCGTGCGCGCGATACCGATAATGCCATCCTGGTGGTTACCGAAGGCCTGTTCAGCATGGACGCCGACGTGCCCGACCTGCCGCTGATGCAGCACCTGTGCCGCGAATACAACGCGACCCTGCTGGTCGACGTGGCGCACGACCTGGGCGCGCTGGGCCCCGGCGGGACCGGCAGCCTGGGCCAGCAGTCGATGCTGGGCAAGGTCGACCTCGTGATGGGTGCCTTCTCGAAAACCTTCGCCTCGAACGGCGGCTTTGTCGCCAGCGCTTCGCGCGCGGTGAAACGCCAGCTGCAGCTGTTCGCCGGCCCGCACCTGTTTTCGAACGCGCTCTCGCCGGTGCAGGCGGCCTGCGTGCTCGAGTCGCTGCGCATCGTCGCCGGCAGCGAGGGCGACGCCTTGCGCGACTCGCTGCTGCGCAACGCCATCGCGCTGCGCGCCAACCTGGCGGAGACCGGCATGCGCTGCACCGGCGTTCCCTCCGCGATCGTGCCGCTCTGGATCGGCAACGAACAGGTGGCGCGCCTGGCCGGGCGCACGCTGGCACGCGAAGGCGTATTCGTGAATGCCGTCGAATATCCGGGCGTGCCGCTGGGCGCGGCGCGCCTGCGCCTTCAGGTGATGGCGGCCCACGGGCCGGCCCAGCTGCGCCAGGGAGCCCGCATGATCGGCACGGCGGTCGCCGGCGCCGGCGCCGCGCTCGGGGTGGAGCCGGCGCGCCAGCCGTGGCCGCGGGAGCGCGCCCGTGGCTGACGCATCCGAACCCGAACGCCTGCTGCTGACAGAGCGGCTGCGCGAACGCGCACAGCGCACCCCGGCACGCATCGCCTACACTTTCCTGCGCGAGAACGGCAGCGAACAGGATATCTGTTACCTCGACCTGGCCGCGCGCGTTGATGCGCTGGCCGCGCAGATCGTCCGATCGGCCGCGCCCGGCGCGCGCGCCTTGCTGCTGCATCCGGCGGGAATCGATTTCGTCGTCGCCTTCCTTGCCTGCCTGGCGGCCGGTGTGGTCGCGGTGCCGGCCGCGCCCGCGCACCGGGCGCGCGACGCCGCCCGCCTTGCCGCGCTGCTCGACGACGCCTCGCCGGCACTGGTGCTGTGCGCACCCGAGGCGTATGCGGCGAGCACCGCCGCCCTGGCACGCGCCGGCTGCGGCGCTGCGCTGCTGGGCGGGGCCGGCGCTGCAGGCCCCGTCGTTTTGCCGCGACCGGCGTCCGGGGTGGTCGCCTTTCTGCAGTACACCTCCGGCTCGACCGGCCAGCCGAAGGGCGTCGAAGTCACCCACGCGAACATCGCCGCCAACGTGGCGGCAATCGGGAGCGCCTTCGGCTTCGGCCCGGACACGGTCATGGTCAGCTGGCTGCCGCCGTTCCACGACATGGGCCTGATCGGCAGCATCGCCTCTCCGCTGATGCTCGGTTTCCGCTCGGTGTTGATGGCGCCCGGGGCCTTCCTGCGCCGGCCCGCGAGCTGGCTGGAAGCGATCACCCGCTACCGCGCCACCTGCAGCGGCGGGCCGAACTTCGCCTGGGACCTGTGCCTGCGCCGCATCGGCGGCGCGCAGAAGGAGGGGCTCGACCTGTCCAGCCTGGACGTGCTGTACAACGGCGCCGAGCCCGTGCGCGCCGCGACGCTGGAACGTTTCATGGACGCCTTCGGCGCCTGCGGCCTGCGGCGCGAGGCCCTGTTCCCGTGCTATGGCATGGCCGAGGCCACGCTGCTGGTGGCGGGAGGCCCGTGCGGGCGGGCGCCGCGCAGCCTCGCGCTGGACGCGGCGGCCATCGAGCGCGGCGAGGTCAGCGTAGCGCGCGCGGGGCAGGCGGGCAGCCGGCTGCTGGTCGCGTGCGGGCGCGCCGCGCCGGGCGTCGAGGTGGCGGTAGTCGACCCGGCGCGCTGCGTGCCGGCGGCGGACGGCGAGATCGGCGAACTCTGGATCGCCGGTCCCGGCGTCGCCCGCGGCTATCATGGGCGCGCCACCGACAGCGCCCGCATGTTCGGCTTGCGCATCGCGGACGCGCCCGGGGCGCTGTCCGGCGCACGCTGGCTGCGCAGCGGCGACCTCGGGTTCCTGCGCGATGGCGAGATCTATATTACCGGCCGCCGCAAGGACGTCATCATCGTCCACGGCCGCAAGATCCACGCCCAGGATGTGGAAGAGCTGGCCGAGGGCGCCAGCGGCGAACTGGCGCCGAACAGCTGCGCCGCCTTTGCGCTGGACGGGGAGGGCGGCGAGCGCCTCGCCCTGGTGGTCGAGGCGACCCGCGCACTGGCACGCGGGGGCGAGCTCGATCTGCTGGCGCGCGCCATCCGCGCCGCCGTGACGGCGGGGACCGGCGTGGCGCTGCACACGCTTGCGTTTGTCGCGCCGGGCGCTTTTCCGCGCACGACCAGCGGCAAGATCCAGCGCGCGCGCTGCAAGGCCATGCTGCAGGACGGCAGCTTGCAGGTGCTGCCGCTGCGGCCGGCACGCGACGCCGGCAGCGGCGCACGCGCCGACGCCCTCATCGCCTGGCTGCGCGACTATGCGGAGCGCCGGCTCGACTCGCGCCTGGCCGACGAACGGCGCTCGCTGCCGCCGCATGTGCTGCTCGACTTCGGCGCGCGCGGCCTGCTCGGGCTGCAGGCGCCACGCGACGCCGGCGGGCTGGCGCTGGCGACGATCGACCTGGTGCGGGTGATGGCGCAACTGGCCGCAATCGACCTGACGCTGGCGACGCTGGTCGGCGTGCACAACGGCCTCGGCTTGCGGCCCTTGCTGCGCTTCGCGCCGGAGCCGCTGCGCGCCCAATGGCTGCCGACGCTCTCCAGCGGACGCCAGCTGGCTGCGTATGCCCTGAGCGAGCCGCAGGCCGGATCGAATCCGCGCGCGATCGGCAGCCGCGCCGACCGGGTCGAGGGCGGCTGGCGTGTGAAAGGCGAGAAGCACCTGATCGGCCTCGCCGCCTGGGCCGGCGTGCTGACCGTGTTCGCACGCGCTTTCGATGCCGCAGGACGCGCGCTGGGAACGGTGGCGCTGCTGGTGCCGGGCGACGCGCCCGGCTTGCAGCTCGGGCCGGAAGCGCTGACGATGGGCATGCGCGCGATGCCGCAGAGCGCGGTGCGTTTCGACGGCGTCTTCGTGCCCGACGCCCAGGTGCTGGGCGCGCCCGGCGCCGGCATGGACGTGGCGCAGGATGCGATGGGCTTCGCGCGCCTGGGCATCGGCGCACTGTGCGTGGGTGCGATGAAGCGCTGCTTTCAATTGATGGCGCGCTACGCGGCGCGGCGCGACATCGCCGGCGGGCGCCTGGTCGACAATCCGGTCACGCTGCTGCGCATGCACGAACTCGATTGCGCCATCGGCGCGGCCGAAGCGCTGGTCGACGCGCTCGCATCGCGCATCGACGAGGGCGAACCTTTGCCGCTGGACGCCTGCAGCGCCTGCAAGTGCGTGCTCTCGGAACTGCTGTGGGAGGCCGTCGACCGCCTGATGCAGATGCTCGGCGGGCGCGGCTACCTGGAGACCAACCTGGCGCCGCAACTGCTGCGGGATGCGCGCGTGCTGCGCATCCTCGAGGGGCCGAGCGAAGCCTTGTACGTCCACCTCGGCGCACTGGTGCGCTTGCCGGACAATCCATTCGCGCAGGCGCTCGTGCGTTTCAACGCGCCTGAGCATGCGGCTTCGCTGGCAAAGCTGCCGGCGCAGGGCAGCGGCGCCTGGCAGGACGCGCGCAATGGCGAGTTCGCCGCGTGGACGCTGCTGGCCGCCACGGCGCGCGGCGAGGCGGCCGCCTGGGCCGTGCGGCGCCTGGACGCGCTGCGGCATGCGATCGCGGGCGAGAGCGGGGCCGCCGCCGCTTGTCCGTTCGCCGGCACGCTGCTGGCGCGCGTGGCCCGGCATGCGCTGGCGATCGGCGACATCGAGCAGGGCGCGCCGGGAGAAGCGGGCGCACTCGATCCCTTGCTGCGCCAGGCGGCGCCAGCTGCGTTCGTGGTGGAAGCGGCGCCAGCGGCCGCACCATCGAGCCTGGAACTGGTGCGCGCTTGCGTGGCGCGCTGGCTGCGCGAGGGCGGGCTTGGCGATACGATGCATGGCTTGCCCGGCTTGTCGGGCCTGTCGGACGACGCGGCGGTCCATGCGCAGGCCTCCGGCAGTGGTCCGGACGCCGCGCCAGACCTCGATGCCTGGACCGGCGACATGCCGGACGTCGATATCGGATGCGGCGCGCTGCAGGACGCCCACAGCTGGACCGTCGATACGCCGTTCAGCGACCTCGGCATCGATTCGCTCGCTTCGGTGCCGCTCGCGCTCGAGATCGAGCAGGCCAGCGGCGTGCCGGTCAGCGCCGAGCTGCTCTACGATTATCCGACGGTGCGCACGCTGGCGGCCTATATCGACGAGACGCGCGCCGAGCAAAGCGCCGGGCGGCCCGACGAACGGCGCGCGTAGTCCGGGGGGGGGCGGCGGCGCTGCCCGCGTGGAGCGCATCGGGGTAGAATAGCCCCTTTACCATTACGCTTTTCGCCATGACCGTCCGCACCCCCGTTCGTACCCGATTTGCCCCCAGCCCGACCGGCTACCTCCACCTCGGCGGCGCGCGCACCGCGCTGTATTCCTGGGCCTATGCCCGCCATTTCGGCGGCACCTTCATCCTGCGCATCGAGGACACCGACCTCGAACGTTCGACGCCGGAAGCGGTGCAGGCGATCCTGGACGGCATGCAGTGGCTGGGCCTGGCGCACGACGAAGGCCCGTTCTACCAGATGCAGCGCATGGACCGTTACCGCGAGGTCGTCAAGGGCATGCTCGAAGCCGGCACCGCCTACCTGTGCTACTGCTCGCCGGACGAAGTCGAAGCCATGCGCGAACGCATGCGCGCAGCCGGCGAAAAACCGCGCTACGACGGCACCTGGCGCCCGGAGCCGGGCAAGACCCTCCCAAGCGTGCCGGAAGGCGTCAAACCGGTGGTGCGCTTCAAGAATCCGCTGGACGGCGAAGTGACCTGGAACGACGTGGTGAAAGGCCCGATCACGATCGCCAACAAGGAACTCGACGACCTGGTCATCGCCCGTCCCGACGGCACGCCGACCTATAACTTCTGCGTGTCGGTCGACGACTGGGACATGCGGATCACCCACGTGCTGCGCGGCGACGACCACGTGAACAACACGCCGCGCCAGATCAACATCCTGCGCGCGCTGGGCGCCGAACTGCCGCAGTACGGCCACCTGCCGATGATCCTGGGCGCCGACGGCCAGAAGCTCTCGAAACGCCACGGCGCCGTCAGCGTCATGGAATATCCGGAGCAGGGCTATTTGCCGGAAGCGATGCTGAACTACCTGGCGCGCCTCGGCTGGAGCCATGGCGACGACGAGATCTTCTCGATGGCGCAGTTTACCGAGTGGTTCAACCTCGAACACCTGACCGCGTCCGCTGCCCAGTTCAATCCTGAAAAGCTGGCCTGGCTGAACAACCACTACATCAAGGCGGCCGACAACGAGCGCCTGGCCGCGCTGGTGCGCCCGAAGATGGAAGGCGAGGGCGCGCAGTTCGAGGGTGCGCCCGCCTTGCCGGCCGTGCTGGCGCTGGTGAAGGACCGCGTCAACACGATCAACGAACTGGCAGATGCGGCGATGCTGTTCTTCCGCCAGCCGGCACCCGCTGCGGACCTGCTGGCCCAGCACCTGACCGATGCGGTGCGCCCGGCGCTCGCCGCGTTTGCCGAACGTTGCCAGACGGTCGAGTGGACCAGGCCCGCGCTTGCCGCGATGCTCAAGGAAGTGCTGGCCGCGCACGGTCTCAAGATGCCGCAGATCGCCATGCCGCTGCGCCTGCTCGTCACCGGCCAGCTGCAGACGCCGGCCATCGACGCGGTGCTGGAACTGTTCGGCCGCGAGACCGTGCTGGCCCGCGTGGCAAAGGGCCTGTAAGGCGTCTGCAAATGCGTCCGCAGGTGCACCTGCGGATTCGTTTGCAGGTTCATCTGTGCCTCTTCAAATCGGTATTTGCGTAATGCAAGAACCCCCGCTATAATGCTCGCACTTCAGCAGTACGGGGGTATAGCTCAGCTGGGAGAGCGCTTGCATGGCATGCAAGAGGTCAGCGGTTCGATCCCGCTTACCTCCACCAAGTTGAAGTAGTAGTAGCGGTAGTAGCGCGGTAGTTCCAGGGTCCCCATCGTCTAGAGGCCTAGGACATCACCCTTTCACGGTGAGTACCGGGGTTCGAATCCCCGTGGGGACGCCAAGAGTTTGGCAGAGGTTTGCCGACACGCTGCGCCAGCGGCAGCGTTAGTAGAAGCAAAGGCAGTCTGTTATAATGTTGTTTCCCCGTGGGGGGTATAGCTCAGCTGGGAGAGCGCTTGCATGGCATGCAAGAGGTCAGCGGTTCGATCCCGCTTACCTCCACCACGTAGAAGAATACGCAGTACGACGCTTTGAGTAGTATCGGTAGTTCCAGGGTCCCCATCGTCTAGAGGCCTAGGACATCACCCTTTCACGGTGAGTACCGGGGTTCGAATCCCCGTGGGGACGCCAAGAATTTGGCATTAGCAGTAAAGTAGTAATCGGAACAGTTTTTAGGTCCCCATCGTCTAGAGGCCTAGGACATCACCCTTTCACGGTGAGTACCGGGGTTCGAATCCCCGTGGGGACGCCAGTCAAAGCAAAAAGCCGCCTTGTGCGGCTTTTTGCTTTTCCGCGTGTTTATTCAGTTAATCTTTGCCATGGCCGTTTCCCACACTCCGCAATCCCCGCAATCCATCCTCTCGCTTGCGATTTTCTGCAAGGTCGTCGATAACTACGGCGATATCGGCATCTGCTGGCGCCTGGCGCGCCAGTTGCACGGCGAGCATGGCGTGGACGTCACCCTGTGGGTCGACGACCTGGCGAGTTTTCGCCGCATCTGCCCCGAAGTCGACGTCGCTGCCGCGACCCAGGTCGTGCAGGGCGTGACCGTGCGCCACTGGCGCGGCCAGGACGACGATTACGCGGCAGCGGACATCGCCGATATCGTGATCGAGTTTTTCGCCTGCGATATTCCGCCGCGGTATATCGAGGCGATGGCGCAGCGCACGCCGCGTCCCGTCTGGCTGAACCTGGAAGGCTTGAGCGCCGAAGAATGGGTCGAGGGTTGCCATCGCCTGCCGTCGATGCATCCGCGCCTGAAACTGACCAAGCATTTCTTCTTCCCCGGTTTCACGGCCCGGACCGGCGGCCTGCTGTGCGAAGCCGGACTCGAAGGAGAAAGGGACCGTTTCCTGCGGCAGCCGCAAGCGCTGCGCGCCTTCCTGCACGGTCTCGGCTTGCCGGACGCCGAGATCGATGCCTTCAAAGTGTCGCTGTTCTGCTACCCGCACGCACCCGTGGCCGAACTGTTCGCGGCCTGGCAGGGCGGCAGCGAGAAGCTCACCTGCCTGGTGCCGGAAGGGGTTGCGGCCGAAGCGGTCGCAGCCTTTCTGGGCGCGCCGGCCCACGCCGGGACGGTGGCGACGCGGGGAGCGCTCACCGTACGCGTGCTGCCTTTCGTGCCCCAGCCCGATTACGACCGCCTGCTCTGGGCCTGCGACCTGAACGTCGTGCGCGGCGAGGATTCCTGGGTGCGCGCCCAGTGGGCCGGTAAACCTTTCGTCTGGCACATCTATCCGCAAGAGGAAAACCTGCACCACAAGAAATTGCGCGCTTTTCTCGCACGCTATGCGCCCGATATCGACAGCCTGCAGCGCTTCATGCTGCACTGGAACGGTGCCGAAACGGGGGCGAACTGGCCTGCGCTGTGGTCGGCGCTGCAGGGCGAGCGCAGGCTGATCGAGGCGCGGTCGAGCGAATGGCGCGGCCAGATGGCGGAGAACGGCGACCTCGCATCGAACCTGCTCGCGTTCTCGGCTTCACTTCGCGCTTCACTTCGATAGGCACGGCATT
This sequence comes from Telluria sp. AIW5, assembly GCF_056680575.1. Classification (NCBI taxonomy): domain Bacteria; kingdom Pseudomonadati; phylum Pseudomonadota; class Betaproteobacteria; order Burkholderiales; family Oxalobacteraceae; genus Telluria; species Telluria sp. AIW5. The sequence goes on from NZ_CM155289.1 coordinate 2,855,123, forward strand.
CGTTACGTGATATCATGCCCGGTTACTGCAACCCCTTTTTTTGATACCCCAGACTCCTATGAAACCCGCAAAAGAGATCCGTGTCGGCAACATCATCATGGTTGATGAGAAGCCTTTTATCGTGCTGCGTTCCGATGTCAACGGCTCGAGCCGCACGGGCTTCACCTACAAGTGGAAGATGAAAAATCTTCTGACCAACGCTCCGCTGGAAAACGTGTTCCGTGGCGATGACAAGTTCGACGTCGTCGTGCTGGACAAGAAGCCGGTGACCTACTCGTACTTCGCCGATCCGCTGTATGTCTTCATGGACGCCGATTACGAACAGTTCGAAATCGAAGAAGAGAACCTGGGCGACGCGCTGCACTACCTGAAAGACGGTATGGAATGCGAAGCCGTGTTCTATGACGGCAAGGCCATCTCGGTCGAACTGCCGACCACGATCGCACGCCAGGTCATCTACTCGGAGCCTGCAGTCAAGGGCAACACTTCGGGCAACGTCCTGAAGGAAGCGAAGATCGAGAACGCCATCGAAGCCCACCAGCACATCGTCATGGTGCCGCTGTTCGTGAGCCAGGATGACACGATCGAAATCGACACCCGCACCAACGAATACAAGCGCGTCGTCCGTAACTAAGACGTCACCAGGTCGACACTGACCGTTCGGCTTGTAGCAAGTTCTGCGAAAAAACGCTGCCTTTACCGGCAGCGTTTTTTTTCGCCTGTCCGTTTCAAGCGCAAATGGTGCTGACGAGAAAGCACTGCTATGCTATTGCTTTACTATAAATATATGTGGAGCAAGCATGGATCGCAGGGATTTCGTTCGACTGGGTGTGGCTGCCGGCGCCGTTGCCGGGGTGAGTGCTGCCGCCACCGCTGCGCCGAAAGCGGCTGGCCACGCCGATGACCTGCTCGACGCCGGCGTGCGCGAGCAGGGCGCCGCGATGGCCGCCGGCAAAATCAGTTCGCAGCAGCTGGTCAAGCGCTACCTGGCGCGGATCGCCGCCGTCGACAAGGCCGGCCCCAGGCTCAACGCGATTATCGAACTCAATCCCGACGCCCTCGACATTGCGGCCGGCCTCGACCGCGAGCGCGCCGCCGGCAAGCTGCGCGGCCCGCTGCACGGCATTCCAGTCCTGCTGAAGGATAACGTCGCCACCGGCGACAAGATGAGCACGAGCGCCGGTTCGCTGGCGCTGGCCGGGGTGCGCGCCACGCGCGACGCCTTCGTCGCCGGGCGCCTGCGCGCGGCCGGCGCCGTCATCATCGGCAAGACCAACCTGTCGGAATGGGCAAACATGCGCTCGACGCATTCGATCAGCGGCTGGAGCGGCCGCGGCGGCCAGACGAAGAATCCGCATGCGCTCGACCGCAATCCGAGCGGTTCAAGCTCCGGTTCGGGCGCGGCGATCGCGGCCGGCCTGGCCACGCTGGCGGTCGGCACCGAGACTGACGGCTCCATCGTCTCCCCGGCCTCGAGCTGCGGCATCGTCGGCATCAAGCCGACGCTGGGCCTGGTGAGCCGCAGCGGCATCATCCCGATTGCGCACTCGCAGGACACGGCCGGCCCGATGACGCGCAGCGTCGCCGATGCCGCCCTGATGCTGGCGGCCATGATCGGCGTCGACAACGATGATGCGGTCACTAAAGAGAGCGAGGGCAAGGTTGCCGATTATGCGGCGGCGCTGCGGCTCGACGGCTTGCGCGGCAAGCGCATCGGCGTGGCGCGCGATTTCTTCGGCGGCAGCACGGCCATCGACGGGGTCATGGAGAAGGAGCTGGCCATCCTGGAAGCACAGGGCGCGATCCTGGTCGACGTCAAGGTGCCGAACACGGACAAATACGGCGACTCCGAAACCGAAGTGCTGCTGCACGAGTTCAAGCCGGATCTCGCCGCTTATCTTGCTAATTATGCGCCGCACGCGCGGGTGAAAAACATGGCGGACGTGATCGCGTTCAACGCAAAGAACGCCGCACGCGAGATGCAGTATTTCGGCCAGGAACACCTGATCGCAGCGCAGGAGAAGGAAGGGCTGGACGCGAAGGTCTATCGCGAGGCGCTGGCCAACAACCACCGATATTCGCGCGAAGAGGGCATCGACCAGGTGATGCGCGAGTACAAGCTCGACGCGCTGGTGGCGCCCACCGGCGGCCCGGCCTGGCTGACCGACTATATCAATGGCGATCACTACGGCATGAGCTTCTCGTCGCCGGCGGCAGTGGCCGGCTATCCTCACATCACGGTGCCGGCCGGTTTTGCGCGTGGTTTGCCGATCGGAATCTCGTTCGTCGGCGGAGCCTACAGCGAGGCGACCCTGATCGGGATGGCCTATGCCTACGAGCAGGCCAGCAAGCGCCGCCGGGCGCCGGCTTTCCCGGCCTCGGTCAACATCAAGGTCTGAACAAATGTTGATGCGGCGCCAACATTTGTTGGCGCCGCGTCGACGCTAGTCAAGATCAATCGCGTCGGGCGCGCTCGAATGCCGGGCCCCAGAGCGGATGTCCTTCTTCGCCGGACTCGAGCGTGAAGTCCGGATCGATTTTGAGGATTTTCTCGAAGGTCTGCTCGCACTGTTTCGGACGCGAGGTGACGCAATAGCTGAAGGCCGTGTACTTCAGCGCATCCACCCGGACCCGCAGCGGCGAGCTGGCGCGGATGTCGTTCGAACCCAGGCGCTTGATGGCGCCGTTGAAATCTCCTTCGTTATACAGGCGGACGCCTTCGCGCAGCGCGGCCTGGTCGCGGCCCGGCTGGGCTTCGGCACGCGGCTCGCTGCGGGCGGCCGGGCGCGCTTCCTCGCGCGTCTCCCGTCCGTCGCGTCCGTCGCGTCTTGGTTCGATCGTGCGCACATGCTTGCGCTCCGGCTTGCCGTCTATTAAGGACGTCAGCTCGGCGCAGCCGGCCAGCAGGCCGGCGGCAAGCAAGGCGCAGAGCCAGTGGGGAGGAAGGGTTCGGGACATGGCGGCCTCCTTATTCGGCTTTGGCGGTGAAATCGTGTTCGATGATCATCGTTTCCTTCGGGCCCGCATCGACCGTCATGATGTGCTCGGGGAAATTCGGGTTGACGATCCGGATCGTGTGCTGGCCCGGCCCCAGGGTCAGGCGCTTGATCGGCGGGCTGACGCCACGGTCGACGCCGTCGACATACACGGTACCCCATGGCTTGATCAGGAGTTTATAGGTGGTGCCGTTGACGACCGCTTCGCTCGCCGCGCCCGTCTCGGCTGCCGGCGCGGCGCCGCTTGCCGCCGGGGCGGCCGCATCGGTCGCGCCGTCGGCCGGGGCCTCGGTGGCCTGCTGCGCCGGCGTGCCCGCGGACGGCGGGGCGACGATGGTCTCGCCCGTGCCGAGGCCGGTGGCGGCGCGCTCGGCGGGCGGCGGGCTCGGCGGGACCAGGTCGCGCGAGTCGCCCTGCTGCAGGTAAGAAACGAGGGCGCTGCCGGCCGCCAGCACGACGACGGCCGCGCCGGCGAGCATGCCCCAGCGCTGCGCGCGGCTGCTGCGGTCGGTGGTGGCCCATGTTGTCGGCGCGCCGCCATCGGCCGGCGGCTGAGGCACGGCGGCCGGTGCGGCCGAGGGCTTCAATGGTGCGGCCGGGGCAGGCCCGGTGCCGGCATCCAGGGGCGATGCGTTGGGAGCGGTTCGCTCCATGCCGCGTGCGGGATGGGCCTTGCCAGCCAGGACGTCTTCGCTGGCGGGCTTGCGCAGCATGGCAGCTGCCGCGCTCTCGCGCTGGCTGATGGGGGCCGGTGTGACGGGGACTGGATCCTGCATCGCCCCGGGTGCGGCTGCCACCTGTGGAACGGCGACCACTTCCGGTACCGGATTGTCGATTGGCGTCGGCGCGATGGCCGGGGCGGCAAAGTCGGGGGCGGGTGGCGCATCGGCCATCCGCGTTTCAGCGGCAGCGGGCATCGATGCGGTCGTTTCCTCGATCGGCGATACGCCGGCGCTTCCCTCCAGGCTGATGGGCATGGAGTCAAGGGCAGGCGCAGGCGCAACGACGGAGGCCGGTGCCGCGTCCAGGGCAGGGGGCGCTTCCGGGAAGGCGATAGCCGGCGCCGTGGCGGCCGCGGGCTCGGCCTCTTCGGCCGGCATGGTTTGCACAGGTGCGGCCGGGGTCGCCAGCACTGCGCCCGCACCGGCTTCGATGCCGAGCAGGGCGCGCATGTCGTCGACCGTGTTCGGCCGCAGGCGCCGGTTCGGCCCCAGGCAGCTGTCCAGGCCCTTTGTCAATTGCGCGCTGTAATTGTCGTACAGGCGCGGACCGAGCGGTCCGTCCGGCGGCAGCTCGGCGGTGATGGCGTAATGGACGACCAGGGCCAGCGCATGCAGGTCGCCCGCCAGGCTGGGCCTCGTGTCGGCGCTTTCGTCGATCGAGGGCAGCAGCAGCGCTTCGCCGTTCGCCAGCATGACGAGCGTGTCGGGCGTGATCGCCCGGTGCGGCGCGCCGCTGGCGTATGCCTGTTCGAGCGAGTCGAGGGTGTGGCGCAGCAGCGCGCGGCACCAGGTCTCGTTGACCAGCGCAGGGGTGTGCTCGACAATGTCGCGCACCGGGCGCCCGTCCGCGAACGGGGTATAAATCGATGTGGTTTGGCTGGTCATTTTGCTAAACGTTTATTTTTAGCAAAACTATGCCAGATTTGTCAGGACCGTGTCGCTACCGATGAGCGAAGCGTGCGCGCCGGGCACCTGATAAAGACCCATGGCAGCGTTGCATCGTCTCGCCGTACTAGCGTACTGTCTTCGACGATGCAACGCTACCCTGGGCCTTTCTCAGGCGCCCGGAATGATAATCAGACGTCCAGGAAGCGCATCTTGAAGCTGCGGCCCTTGAAGTTGCCGAAGTCCGGTCCGAGCTTGTTACCGGCATTCAGTTTCCGGTAAGCCGCATCGGCGACGTCGCGCGCCAGCGCCACATAGGTCTGGAATTCGGTGACGTTGATCTTGCCGACCTGTTCCTTGGCCAGGCCTGCGTCGCCGGTCAGCGCGCCCAGCACGTCGCCCGGACGCAGCTTGTCCTTCTTGCCGCCCGCAATGATGAGCGTTACCATCGGCGCCGGTTCGGCCGGCAGCACGGAGTCGCCCAGGTCCTCCAACTTGTACCAGGAAGCTTCGGTATTCTGGTACTCCTCGATCAGCTTCACCCATTTCTTTTCGTTGGGCGCGCACAGCGACAGGGCCAGGCCCGTCTCGTCGCCGCGGCCGGTGCGGCCGATGCGGTGCACGTGCACTTCGCTGTCTTTCGAGACGTCGACATTGATCACCGCTTCCAGGTTGGCGATGTCGAGGCCGCGCGCGGCGACGTCGGTCGCCACCAGCACCGAGCAACTGCGGTTGGCGAACAGGATCAGGATCTCGTCGCGTTCGCGCTGCTCGAGTTCGCCGTACAGGGCGAGCGCCGAGAAGCCCTGGTCGCGCAGGGAATCGGCCAGTTCGCGGCAATGGGCCTTGGTGTTGCAGAAGGCCAGGGTCGAGGCAGGGCGGTAATGGCGCAGCAGGCGCGCGACGGCCTCGTCGCGGTTGTCGAAGCCGACTTCGTAGAAGCGCTGCTCGATCTTCGAATCGTCGTGCTGGCTCTCGACCGCGATCTCGATCGGCTCGTTCAGGAAGCCGGCGGTGGCGTGGCGGATGTCGTCCGGGTAGGTCGCCGAGAACAGCAGGGTCTGGCGCCGCTGCGGGCAGGCGGAAACAATCCCGGCGATCTCGTCATAGAAGCCCATGTCGGTCATGCGGTCCGCTTCGTCCAGCACCAGGGTCTGCACTTTCGACAGGTCGATCGTCGCGCGGCCGAGGTGGTCGCGGATGCGTCCCGGGGTGCCGACGACGATGTGGGCACCGTGTTCGAGCGAGGCGATCTGCGGGCGCATGGCGGTGCCGCCGGTGAGCGTGAGGATCTTGACGTTGCCGACGCCGCGCGCCAGGCGCCGCAGTTCGCCGGCGACCTGGTCGGCCAGTTCGCGCGTCGGGCACATCACCAGGCCCTGGACTGCGAACCAGGCCGGATTGAGTTTATGCAGGAGGCCGATGCCGAAAGCCGCGGTCTTGCCGCTGCCGGTCTTCGCTTGCGCGATCAGGTCGCGGCCCTCGAGGACGGATGGCAGGCTCGCGGCCTGGATCGGCGTCATCTCGTGGTAGCCGAGCGTGCCCAGATTGTCGAGGAATTGCGGTGCCAGCGGCAGCGCGGAGAAGGGGGTGTGCATGTGGCCTCCAGCCGGAAGGACCGGACTACTCTGAGGCCGGTGCCCAGACCGGCAAGCCGGTCAGATCAAGGTTATCGTCGCGGCGCCAGACTGGCAGGCCGCTGGTGTCGGTTTCTTCGAGCAGGGAAATCTGTTCCTGCTTCATGCCTGTGCGGCGGGGACGGGCAGCGCGCCTGGGATCGAACTGCGCGACCTGGGCGAGAGCACCGGCTTCGAGCGGAGCGGCCGGTTCGAAACCCGGCAGGTCGATCGTGGCGTTGTCTTTCTTGTCTCTCATCCGGCGTCGCTGGGCCCAGAAAACAAAAGCCCGGCTGCAAGAGTCGGGCTTTTTTAAAGCTAAGTGTTTGGTTGCGGGGACAGGATTTGAACCTGTGACCTTCGGGTTATGAGCCCGACGAGCTGCCAGACTGCTCCACCCCGCAGCGCTATTGTACTGCTTCGTGCGCCAGGATGCAAATTAGTTGGGGCGACCGGCAAAACCCCGGTTACGCGGCCTGCAAACGCCACAGCGAAGTCACTTCCTGTGCCCGCGCGGCGTGCAGCGGATCGTCCGCATCCTGCGCCTTCGGGTGGACCGGACGCACGTCTTGGCGGCCGGCCACGGCCAGGCCGGCAACGGCGATCCAGCCCAGCAGCTGCTCGCGCGAGCGCAGGCCGAGGTGCTCGGCGAGATCGGAGAGGATCAGCCAGCCTTCGCCGCCCGGCGCCAGGTGCGCCTTGAGGCCGTTGAGAAAGCCACGCAGCATGCGGCTGTCCGGATCGTAGATCGCGTATTCGATGGCCGAACTGGGTTTGCCCGGCAGCCAGGGCGGATTGCAGACGACGAGATCGGCCTGGCCTTCGGGGAACAGGTCGGCTTCGACGATCTCGACCTGGGCGTCCAGGCCCAGGCGGTCGATGTTCTCGCGCGCGCAACCGAGGGCACGCGCATCCATGTCGGTGGCGATCACGCGGCGCAGACCGCGGCGCGCCAGCACGCTCGATAACACGCCGGTGCCGGCGCCGATATCGAAGGCGGTCTGCGCGCCCTTCGGCAGCGGCGCCTGTGCAACCAGCTCGACATATTCGCCGCGCACCGGCGAGAAAACGCCATACCACGGATGGATGCGTGCATCGAGCGCCGGAATCGGCACGCCCTTGCTGCGCCACTCGTGCGCGCCGATCAGGCCCAGCAGCTCGCGCAGCGAGACCACGAACGGTTCAAGCTGGGCGCCATAGGCTTCATTGCAGGCTTGCCGTACATCCGGCGCACGGCGCAGCGGGATCGTGTAGTCGAGATCGAAGGGGATCAGCAGCATCGCCAGCGTGCGGGCGCGCTGCAGCTGGGCCAGGCGGTGGCGGTGGAACTGTTCCGTCAGCGTGGGTGGCGTCGTGCCGGCCTTGCCGCGCTTGGCGCGCGCAGGCTTGTGGTCGATCCGGCGCGCGAGCGCCTGCACCAGCTGGCGCGCGTTCTGGAAATCGCCGCGCCAGAGCAGGGCGGTGCCGTCCAGCGCGAGGCGATACGCCGTGTCGGCGGCCATGGTGTCGTCGGCGATGACGACTTTTTTCGGCGCCGGCCAGCCGCTCTCCGAGCGCCACAGCGCCGAGCGCGCCTCGCCGTTTTCCACCCATTCGATGCGCGTCATCGTCATGTCAGTGATGGTGATGCCAGTTGCCGTCGCCCGACTCGATGAACGATTTCACCGTCTCCGGATTGCCGGTTGCATGGCGCTTGACCTCGCCGCAGCCGCAGATGCCCTGGTAAGGCTGAATGTGCGAACAGGCCGAGACTTTCTGCAGGTAGACCGTGACGGGTTTGGCGCACTTGGCGCATTTGAAGGTGAGGGTGCGGGCGGGTTTCATGGTGGATGAGCGTGGATGTGCAAAGGGCGCCATTGTACATGGGGTGTTGTAGGGTGGGCACTCCGTGCCCACGCGGTACGATCGCGTCCAACGTCCACGACCGCGACTATTCCAAATGCCTTTGTCCCACCTCTGCAGACCCGCCCCAATCCGGCGCAAGAACTCCCGACTTCACATACCGATGAAACGTCGAAAACGGCCACGCCGCCGCGCTTCCGGCATGCGCATGCCGCACTGGATTGAAATGCACATAATCCACATGCCGCTCGAAATCGCGCTCATTGGCAATCTGGTGCTCGTAGAACCGCCGTTGCCAGATGGCCGAGTCGCGATGCTTGATGCGTGATTCGCTGAACGCGCCGGACAGCGTTATTTTCGTTAACGGGTGATCGTTGGGACGCGTCAACCATAGACGGATTACGTTGGAACCGTCATCCGTTTCGTCGGTGCAAAGTTCCGCGTGGGCACGGAGTGCCCACCCTACATGCCGACACTGACGGCGCTGCTCCCGCCGCCTGTCGGCCGCACCTGGATCTTGGCCGCGATCCGCTCCGTCATCTCGTGCACGTGCGAAATCACGCCGACCTTCCTGCCCATCGATTGCAGCGCGTCGAGCGCGTCCATCGCCACACCCAGCGTCTCGCTGTCGAGCGACCCGAACCCTTCGTCGATGAACAGCGACTCGACCCGCACCCGGTTCGAGGACAGCGAGGCCAGGCCCAGCGCCAGCGCGAGCGACACCAGGAAGGATTCGCCGCCCGAGAGCGAATTGACCGAGCGGATCTCGCCGCCCATGTCCTGGTCGCGCACCATCAGCGCCAGCGACGGCGCGCCGGCATTGTCGACGCGTTCCAGGCGGTAGCGCCGCGCCAGCTGGTTCAGGTGGCTGTTGGCGTAGCCGAGCAGGACGTCGAGCGTGAACTGCTGGGCGTAGTTGCGGAATTTCTTGCCGTCGGCAGAACCAATCAGCTCCGACAAGCGTCCCCAGCGCGCTTCGATCGCCTGCTGGCGCTCGATCTCGGCCAGCATGGATTGCGCCTTGATGCGGCGGTCGTCGTCCTGCTTCGCCTGCAGGCGCAGGCTCGTGACCCGTTCATATACCGCGCTGCGTTCTTCCAGCACCGCCTCCAGCGCGTCGGCCACGGCGGCGCCATCCTGCATGGTCCCATCCGGCGCGGCACTTTGCTCATGCAGGTCGCGCTGCGTCTTGCGCTCGGCCAGCACGGCCGCTGCCTTGGCCAGCGCCGCATCGAGTTCCCCCAGTGCGGCCCGTTCCTGGGCCAGCCAGGCCGCGCCGACCGCAAGCAGGCCGGCCAGCTGCGCCTGGTCCCCGACCGGTTCCAGCTCGGCATGATGGGCGGCGTAGTCCTCGATCCAGTCGGCCAGGCGCGCGGCGGCGTCGCGCGCGTCGTCCTGCAGCACCCCGATGCGTTCCTGGGCCTGGGCAAGCGTGCTGCGCACGCGGGTTTCGCGCAGCTCGGCTTCGCTCGCCGCCGCCTGGCGCGCGGCCAGCGCATCGCGGGCGCTTGTGACTGCCAGGCGCAGCGCCCCCTCGACTTCGCCGACGGCGCGGCCATCGAACAGGGCGGCGCGGGCCAGGCGCCGTTCGTGCAGATCGGCTTCGCTGTTCGCCGCGGCGTGCGCCGCTGCGGCAGCGGCGCCGGCCGCGTGCTCGGCGCGCACGGCCGATTCGCGCCGGGCTGCTTCCAGGCTCGCCAGGGCGGCGCGCTGCTCGATGAGCTGGTTCGACTGCGCGCTCCAGGCCTTGGCCTCGGCCGCACGCGCCGCCTGCCACTGGGCGGGATTGCGGCGCCACAGCGCCTGCCACCCGTCGCCGGCCGACTCCGCCAGCACGGCGTCGAGTTCGGCAAGCAAGGTGTCCAGTGCGGCGCGCTCGCGCTCGCGCTGGGCGCTCAGTGTCTTGTGTTCGTTCTCCAGCGTGACCAGCGCGTTGCGGGCATTGGCAGCCACATCGCGCATGCGCAGGTGTTCGGCATTGGCGGCCTCGAACGCAGCCTGGGCCGTCTCGCGTGCCTGGGCTGCGCGGCGCGCGGCCTGCTGGCGGGCATCAATGACCGTCAAGGCTTCGCGCACGACCGACACCTGCGCCTCGAACCATGGCTGGCGCTCGCCGGCGGGCGGTGCTTCGTCGGCGACCGGGTTCGCGCTCCAGGCGGCATCGAGCTCACCGAGATCCAGGTTCAGGGCCGAGCGCTCGCCGTCGAGCGCGGCGAGGCGGTCGCCGGTTGCGTCGCACTGGGCACGGCGCGTGGCCTGTTCGGAGAGGTTCTTCTGCACGTCTGCGCGTCGCTCGGCCACCTGGCCGCGCAGCAGGTCGAAGACGGCATGCAGGCGTGCGTCCTGGTGCGCGTACGGGTGGGTTTGGCTGCCGCAGACCGGGCAGGGTTCGTTGTCGACAAGTGCCCCGCGCAGGGCTTCGACATTGCCGGCGATGGCCAGTTCGGCGGCGCTCAAGGCATGCTCGGCCTGCGCAGCCGCGCCGGCGAGGGCCGGTGCCGCCGCGACGGCGGCCGCCAGCCGCGCTTCGGCGGCGCGGCGCGCGGCGCGCGTGCGTTCGATTTCGGCATCGATCCGCGCCAGGTGTTCGCGCGCCGTGTGCAGGCCCTTGGCGATGCGCACGGCGGCGCCCAGCTGTTCGCGCCGCGCGTCGAGACGGGCGCGTTCTTCGTGCAGGGCGTCGGGATCGACGCCGGCCAGCGCCGTTGCCGCAGCCTGGCGCGCGGCCTCGAGTTCGGCAATGCGCGCCGCTGCGCGTTCGGCGGACTCCGACGCCGCCTGCGCGGTGGCGGCGGCATTCACACGGGCGCGCTCCGCCTTGGCCAGCGCGGCCAGGTTCGCTTCCTCGAGCGCGGCAGCCTGGGCGGCCTGGGTGAACAGCTTGTCCCAGCGCGGCCATTGGCCAGCCAGTCCTTCGTAGCGGCGGTGCGCGGCGAGCCAGCCGGCGCTGCGCGTCTCGGCCTCGCGGGTCAGCGCCAGCTTCGCATCCGCTTCGGCGAGCATGGACCGGGTGCGCGCGGCGTCCAGCGCCGTCTCGTCGCGCCGCGCGGCAAGCTGGGCATGCGCCGCCGCCAGCGTCTGGACGGTCGCGTCCAGCGCCTTGGCCGCATCGAGCTGCGCGGCGGCGCCCAGTTGCGCCGCTTCGGCCGCTTCCAGCGCGAGCGTCGCGCCTTGCACTTCCTGCACCGCCAGGCGCGCCGCCTCGGCCGCGCGCGCAAGTTCGCCCTGGCCGTTCGCCAGCGTCGCTTCCAGTTGGGCGCGTTCGGCGTCGAGGCGCGCGAGTTCCGCCATCAGCGGACGCGCCGCCTGCACTTCGTCCAGCGTGGCGAGACGGACGCGCCGGCCGGCGGCGGCATCCACCTGCGCCCGTGCTTCCTGCATCAGGCTTTCCGCCTGCGTTTCGCCCTGGCGCAGCCGTTCGCGCTCCTGGTGCCAGCGCAACTGCGCTTCCAGCAAGGCGCGGCGCACGTCGACCGCCTGCAGCGCGACTTCGGCCGCGGCGCGTTCGGCATCGAGTTCGGCGCGCGGTTCTTGCGCCAGCGGGGTCTGGTCGGCCAGGCGCGCAGTGAGGCGGCGCACCGCGTCCTGCTCCTGCTTGTAGCGCTCGTAGGCGCGCCGCGAGATGTCGCTGTAGACGGCGCTGCCGGTCAGGGTTTCGAGCAGCTCGCCGCGCTCGTTCTCGTCGGTTTTGAGGAAGGCCGAGAATTCGTTCTGGGCCAGCAGCACCGAGCGCGTGAACTGTTCGAAGGAGAGGCCGATGCGCGCCGCGATCTCGGCTTGCGCCTCGGTCTTGGTGCCGCCCAGCGCGACGAGTTCCGGCAAGCGGTGCAGGGTCATGTTCGAGGCCTGCAGCAGGCCGCTGACCTTGTTGCGCGAACGGCGCACGCTCCAGCGCGCCCGGTAGTGCAGGCCGTCGTTGCCGACGAAATCGACTTCCGCATAACCCTCGGCCGAACCGCGCCGCAGCAGGTTGCGGGCGTCGGTGGTCGATACCGATTCGCCGCCGGCGTCGGGCAGGGCGCCGCGGCTGCTGCGCTGCTGCAGGCGCGGGGTGTTGCCATACAAGGCCAGGCAGAGGGCGTCGAGCAGGGTGCTTTTGCCGGCGCCGGTGGGGCCGCAAATGGCGAACAGGCCAGAGGAGGCCAGCGGTTCGCTGTCGAAGTCGACGCAAAAATCCCCGGCCAGGGACGCCAGGTTGCGTCCCGAAATACGCAGGATCTTCATGCTCGCTCCGGATCGCCGGGGAGCATCAGTTCGGCAAAGGCGGTCAGCTGCTCGTTCGGCGCGTCCTCGCCGAAGCGCTGCTGCCACAAGCGGCGGAAGATGTCGTCCGGCTGCAGCTGGGCCAGCTGGTCGAGCGTGAGCGCATCGGCGCCATCTTCGCGCGTGACGGTCTTCCTGGTCGGCTCGATCTTCGCCAGGCGCACCGGCTTGCCGGCGATCGCCGCTTCCACCTGGGCACGCAGGCTCGGCTCCGGACCGACGAGCAGCACCCGTACCTCCAGATAGGGGCGGCATTGGGGCGGCAGGTCCGGGTCGAGTTCGAGCGCCTCCAGGGCGGCCAGCACTTCCGCCAGCGGCGCCGGCCTGGCCGGCACGCGCAGCAGCTCGACCGCGCGCGGCACGTGCAGCGGCGTGACGTCGCGCGCAACCGGGCCATCGAGGTCGATCCGTACGACCTGGTGCTGGTAGCCGACCTCGGCGAACGACAGCGGCAAGGGGCTGCCCGAGTAGCGCAGGTGGTCCTTCTTGCCGACGCGCTGGGCCAGGTGCAGGTGGCCCAGCGCCGCGTACGCGATCTCGGGCGCGAACATCGACGCCGGCAGCGCCTCGGTGCCGCCGATGACGATGCGGCGCTCGGAGTCGATCGAGGACTGGCCATCGACCATGTGGCAGTGGCCCATGGCCAGGATCGCCTGCTGCGGCTCGCGCCGCGCCTGCGCCAGTGCAAACGCCTGCTGGTAGAGCAGGGCGATGCCGTTCAGGTAAGCGTCGCCTTCGACGTCCGCCTTCGGCACGTCGCCGGGACGGAGAAAAGGCACGCCGAGGCACCAGGCCTTGATCTCTCCGGCCTTGTCCCGCAGCGGGACGACCAGGCGTTCGAGGTCGATCGCGCCATCGCGTCCGCGCACCACGTTGCCGATGACGACCGTGCCGTGCGCTTCCAGCAGCGGCCCCGGCGCTTCCAGGCGGCCCGGCGAATCGTGGTTGCCGGCGATGATGACGATCTGCAAATGCGGCACGCGCGCCCTGGCCCGCTGCAGGAAACCATACAGCTGGCGCTGGGCGTACGACGACGGATTGGCGTTGTCGAAAATGTCGCCCGCGATCAGGAGCGCGTCGGCCTCTTCAACGACGATCGTATCGAGCAGCCAGTCGAGGAAGCACTGGTGTTCGTAGGTCCGGTCGTAATTGTGCAGGGTCTGGCCGAGGTGCCAGTCGGAAGTGTGCAACAGCCGCATGGGGAATCGGTTCTGGAGAAGTGTGGGGAATCGGCTGCACTATAGCGCAGCTGGACCGCAGGTTCAAAAAAATTCCGGCCAGCCACGCGCCGGATGCCGAAACCTCATTAGAATATTTACATGAGTAACATTACCTTATCGATCAACGGTGCGCGCGCACTGCACCTCGCGGCCCAGGGCCTGTTGACGCCGCGCCGGCGCAAGGCCGGCAAGGACGATGTGCTGGACGCCATTCGCCGCATGGGCGTGTTGCAAATCGACACCATCAACGTCGTGGCGCGCAGTCCCTACCTGGTGCTGTGGAGCCGGCTGGGCGACTACCCGGCCGAATGGCTCGACGAGTTGTTGGTCGAAGGAAAGTTATTCGAGTACTGGGCCCACGAAGCCTGCTTCATCCCGCGCGAAGATTATGGCCTGTACCGCCATCGCATGCTCGACCCCAGTGGCATGGGCTGGAAATATTCCGCGACATGGATGCGCGAACGGGCGGGCGAGGTGGCGGCGCTGCTGGCGCATATCCGCACGAACGGTCCGGTGCGCTCGTCCGATTTCGAACGCAGCGACGGCAAGGTGGGCGCCAAGGCGGAAGGCTGGTGGGAGTGGAAGCCCGAGAAGCGCTCGCTCGAAGTCCTGTTCACCTCCGGCGCGCTGATGATCGCGCGCCGCCACAATTTCCAGCGCGTCTACGACCTGGCCGAACGCGTGCACCCGGAATTGGACGATACGCAGCTGCCGGCGCTGCCCGACGTGCGCCGTACCTTCGCGCTGCGGACGGTCAAGGCGCTGGGCCTGGCACGCGGCGCCTGGATTCCGGACTACCACCGCACGCGGCGCCCGCATGTCGACCCCGATCAACTGGTCGATGAAGGCCTGCTGCTGCGCGCCCGCGTGGCCGGCTGGGACGACCCGGTCTACATCCACCCCGACCATCTCGACCTGGCCCGGCTAGCCGCGAGCGGGGACCTTGCGCCGACCCTGACGACCATCCTGTCGCCCTTCGACCCGGTGGTCTGGGACCGGCGCCGCGCGCTGGAATTGTTCGGTTTCGACTACCGCCTCGAGTGCTACACGCCGGCCGCCCGGCGCCGCTACGGCTATTTCACGTTGCCGGTGCTGCGCCGCGGCGCCTTGGTTGCCCGCATCGACGCCAAGGCGCACCGGCGCGACGGGCTGTTCGAAGTGAAAGCGCTGTTCTTCGAGCCGGGCCTGCGCGAGAGCGAGGCGCTGCTGCGCGACGTGGCGCTGGCCCTGCAGCGCTGCGCGCGCTGGCATGGCTGCGCGCGGGTGCATCTCGTGCGCAGCGAGCCGGCATATTTGCAGGCGCGCCTCGCCGAATTGCTCGGCGGCGCTACGATGGGCGAGGCGGCATGAACCTGCCGCCGGCCCCGGCGGACGCCGTCGGCCCGGATGGGCTGCCGCGCTGCGGCCGCTACCAGGGGCTGGCCGGCGCGCCAGACTGGGCCAGGCTGGCCGCGCCCCATGCGCGCCCTGCGCTATGGCGGCGCCTGCATCACAAACGCTGGCATTTCGTCGCCCTCGTTACGGATGAGGTGTTCTGCGGGGTGGCGATCGTCGACATCGGCTGGAGCAATACCGCCTTTGCCTATGTGTTCGACCGCGCCACGCGCCGGGTTGTTGCCGCCTTTTCTCCGCTCGGCATCCCAGGCATCACAGCCTCGGTCGGCGCCACCGTGGCCGCGGGTGCGCGTTTCACGCTGCCGGGCCGGCAGGTCGCCATCGAAGCAGCAGGGGCGCACGGCCACCTGCTGCGCCTGCGCGCCGGACGCTTCCGGATCGACGCCGCCTATGCGGGAGAAGGCCCGCGCCTGCTCGCGATCGGCCCCGCCCTGGACGGGGGCAGCGTGCACAGCACCCAGAAGTCGCCCGGCCTGGCGCTGTCCGGGCAGCTGGAAGCGGGCGGGCGCCGCTACGCCCTCGACGGCGGCGTGGCCAGCTACGATTTCTCGAACGGCCTGCTCGGGCGCCGCACGGCCTGGCGCTGGATCTCGGCCCATGGCGACCGGCTCGGCTTCAACCTGCAAAGCGGCTACTTCGGCGACGCCGAAAATGCACTCTGGGTGGACGGCGCCCTGGTCCCGCTCGGGCCGGTCGCGGTGACGGTCGGGCTCGACGGCTGCTGGACCTTGCACACGGATGACGGCCTGCTTGACCTGCGCTTCACGCCCGAAGGTACCCGCCACGACGACAAGCAATTGCTGCTGGCGAGCAGCCGCATGCGCCAGCATGTGGGCCGTTTCGACGGCTGGGTGAGGGCGGCGCCGGATGCGCCGCGCCGCGCGGTGACGGGACTGGCTGGGCTGGCCGAGGATTATCGGGCGCGCTGGTAGCGGCTTGTCGCAACAGGTGGTGCAAGCCAACGAAGCTTGCGCGAAAGCCACGGAAGCCGCAATGAGGCCGCAACGCATGATGCCCGGGCCAGTTGACAGGCGGCGCTCAGCGGGCTTGGCCGAGTTTGATCCAGATCAAACTCGCACGGCAGTTGCTCCTTAAACTACTAGTTCTTTCAGGCTCAAGAGAAGAAAAAGCATCCGCCCAGCCTGTCCAAAACCAATGTCCAGCCAAGCCGTGTTCCCCTGCGGAGCATGCGCATGCGTTGACGACGCCGAGAGGAGACCGAATGCTTACCGCGACCTACACCCTCGTTGCGCTTTCCGTAGAACAGACCAATATGCGGGTCAACTTGCATGCCGTGCAGCAGCTCGTCCAGAAAAGCTACGCCCGCCAGAGCGCCCTGACCGGGGGGCAGGCCGACTACGTGTGCGATACCCTGCGCCGGCTCTACGAAAGCTGCCAGGGACGCAAGCTCGACCGTTTCCTGCTGCCGGCGCTGCGCCGGACCAGCGCCGGCGCCGAGCCGCTGCTGTGCGAGCTCGACATGCTCAGCCGCAGCGCGGCCGAAGCCCTCGGCGCCGCCTGCCGCCTCGCCGCAAGCAGCATCGACGACGAGGACGGCGTCGACGGCTTTTGCATGGCGGTCGAGCGTTTCTGCATGGCGCTCGCGCTGCGCTTCGACCGCGAAGAGCGCGAACTGTTCCCGATCGCGCGCGGGGTCATCGCCGGCGAGGCCTGGTTTGCGGTGGCGAACCAGATGCTGGCCTATGACGCCTACCGCGCAGAACACCGCGGGCGGGCCGTGCCGTCCAGCCGTCCCCTTCGTGCCGAGCATGCTCATCGGCATGGTCCGCCGGTCTCCCAGGTGCACTAAGGGCCGCAGGCGGCCCGCGGCCGCGGACGCCAGAAAAAACCGTCATCGTTCTTTGCTATGATGGGGGTTTTGGAAGCGCGATTTCATCATGTTCGAATTCCTATTCAAGCGTCAGGGCGACAAGACGGGCAACGGACGCGGCGCGCAAGCGGACGCGCCGGGCAAGTCCGCCCGGACGCCAGCCGGGGCCGGGGCGCCGGACGGCGCGCCGAAGGGGCGTGCTGCCACCGAGGGCGCAGCCGCCGCACGCGCCGGCTCGGCCGCACGCGAGCAGCAGGCCGCGCAGCTGAAAGCCCTGGACGGCGATGAATCGCGCGCCGTGGACTTCATCCTCCAGTGCGAGTTTTCCGAACTGCGCCTCACCGCCGCCGAGCTGGTGCACAGCCGCGCCGCGCTCGAGCGCGTACATGGGGCCATGCGCAACCTCGATCGCCGCGTCGCCAAGCTGATGCAGTCGCGCCTGGATGCGATCCGCCACCACGATGCCGAACTGGTCCGTGGCCAGGCCACGCTGGACCAGGCGCGCGCCTTGCTGGCCGACGCCCACCTGACCCCGAACCAGGTGGCCGATCTCGACCGTAAATGGGCGGTGATCGCTGCCCCTGAACTGGCCGACGCATTCACGCCCGTGCGTGCCCAGCTCGGCGCCCGCCTCGAAGCGCAGGTGCAGTTGCAGCGCGCCATGATCGATCGCCTCGGCGCCTTGCGCCGACTGGAAACGGCGGGCCTCGACGCCGCCGGGATGGCCGCCAGCCTGGAACAGATGATGGCCGAGCAGGCCGCGGCGCTGGCCGCGCCGGAATTCGCGTCGCTGCCACGCGCCCTGGTGGCGGAATTCGCGTCCGAACATGCACGCCTCTCCGGGGCGCTCGCCACGCTCGAACAATCGCAGGCGGCGCTGGCCGCACGCGAAGCCGCGCTGGCCGAATGGGAGGCGCAACCCGTCGCCGAACTGGCTGCCGACCCCCTGCGCAAGTCCTGGCACAAGCTGCCGCCGCTGCCGGAAGGCGCCGCGGGCAATGCAATGCAGGCGCGCTTCGACGCCTTGCTGGCAAGCCTGCCGCAGCCGGTGCGCAAGGCGCGCGAGGTACGCGAGGCTGCCGCCGACGGCGCTCCCGGCACCCAGGCTGCGCCCGCAGGCAGCGAGGCGGGCGAGGGCGGCACCCCGCGTCCGCCAAAACCGCCCAAGGGCGCCGACCAGGCATTCCTGGACAACATGGACGCGCTGGAAGCGGCCCTGCAGCAGGGCTCGCTCGCCCACGCGGCCGAACTCGACAAGTTGCTGAAGGACAGCAAGGGCAAGGGCATGCGCCTGACCAGCCAGCAGGCCGACCGCCTGGCCCACCTGCGCGCCGAACTGAAGCGCCTGTCGGACTGGGCGCGCTGGGGCGGCAATGTCTCGCGCGAAGAACTGATCAAGACCGTCGAAGGCTTGCCGACCCAAAGCCTGCCGATGGCGGAACTGGCGAAGAAGGTCGGCAGCATGCGCGAACGCTGGAAGGCGCTCGACAGCCTGTCCGGTGCTGCGCCGAAAAGCCTGTGGGAACGCTTCGACCATGCCTGCACGCAGGCCTACGCGCCGGCGGCGGCCCACTTCCGCCACCTGGCCGATGAGCGCCATACGAACGCGGCGCGCGGCGAAGCGATCGTGCTCGAGGCCAATGCCGAGATCGCGCGCCTGGAATCCGGGGAAGCCGACTGGAAGCATGTCGCCGGCACCGTCCAGCGCCTGCGCCTCGCCTGGAGCCACCTGGGCGCGATCGACCGCAAGGACAAGAAACGCCTCGACCAGCAATTCGGCGCTGCGCTCACGACCTTGCAAGGTCCGCTGGAAGAGCAGCGCAAGATGGAAGTGGCCGGGCGCGAGGAACTGATCGACGAAGTGCTGGCGATCGATCCGCACGACCGCCACGCGGTGGACCACCTGCGCGACATCCAGGCGCGCTGGCAGGAGCATGCACGCGCGCTGCCGCTCGAGCGCAAGGCCGAGCAGGCGCTGTGGCAGCGTTTCCGCGCCGCCTGCGACGACCTGTTTGCGCGGCGCAAGGAAACCGCGCACGCGCTCGATGCCGAGCGTCGCGCCCACGAGGCGGTCAAGGAAGCGATCAGCGCGCGCCTCGAAGCGGCCGCGCCGGAGGCCACGGCCGCCAGCGCGCCGAAGCTGCTGCGCGAAGCCGCCGCCGAATGGCATGCGATCGGCCCCGTGCCGCGCGCCCATGAAGCGCGGGTCGAGAAGCGTTATCACGAGGCCATCGCCAAGGTGCAGCACCACGCCGACCTGTCGCGCCGCGCCGCCGGCCTGGCGCTGGCCGGCGCCCTGCGCGACAAGCTGCGCGCCTGCCAGGAGCTCGAGGATTCATTGGTCCAGCCCGGCCAGCACATATCCGCCGCCGACTGGCACGCGCGCTGGGCCGCCTTGCTGGCCGCCGGCCCTGAATATGATCCGGTGCTCGACGCCCGTTTCGAGGCGGCCTTGAACGCGCTTGACTCGGACCGCGACGGCTATGCGCGCCTGCTCGAGGCCAACCGTCCGACCTTGCTGGCCGAATTGCTGCGCCAGGAAGTCGCGGCCGGGATCGACAGCGGCGCCGAGTTCGCGCGCGACCGCCTGAAATTGCAGGTCGAAGCCCTGCAGTCGACGCTCAAGGCGGGTAACAAACCGGCCGGACGTCACACGGCTTTGCACGCGCTGTGCGCGCTGCCGGCCCTGGTCGACGAACGCACGGCGCTGCGGATCGAGCAGCTCCTGATGCGCACGGCGCGCGAGGGCAAATGAGCAACGCAGTGGGTACGGTCAGGGTGCAGGCCGGAGACTTCGACCTCGGCCAGGAACTGGCGCGCCTGCGCCAGGATGACGCGCGCGTCGGTGCGGTCGTCAGCTTCGTCGGCACGGTGCGCGACATGAACGACGGCGCAGCGGTCTCGGAGATGGAGCTGGAACACTATCCCGGCATGACCGAGCGCGCGCTGGAAGAAATCGTCGCGCAGGCGCAAGCGCGCTGGCCACTCTACAACGCGCTGGTGATCCACCGCGTCGGGCCGCTGGCGCCGCTGGAGCAGATCGTGCTGGTGGCGGTGAGCGCGGCGCACCGCGGCGAAGCCTTCGCCGCCTGCGAATTCATCATCGATTACCTCAAAACCGACGCCCCGTTCTGGAAGAAGGAGCAGACGCCGGAGGGTGCGCGCTGGGTCGACGCCCGCATCACCGACGACAGCGCAAAAGCCAAGTGGGTAGTGGCTTGACCGCGGGCTTGAGCTGGCTTGCGGTCGGCGCCGGCGCTGCGATCGGCGCCTGGCTGCGCTGGGGACTGGGCATGTGGCTGACCAACGTGCACGCCCATGTGCAGGCCGGGACGCTGGCGGCCAACCTGGTCGGCGGCTACCTGATCGGCATCGCGCTGGGCTTTTTCAGCGCCTATCCGCACCTGAGTCCCGAATGGCGGCTGTTCGTCGTCACCGGTTTCCTGGGCGGGCTGACGACGTTTTCCAGTTTTTCCGGCGAGTCGGTCGCGCTGATGCAGCGCGGCGCCTACGGCTGGGCGCTGGCGCACACGCTGCTGCACCTGGGCGGCTCGATCCTGCTGTGCGTGGCGGGCTTCGCCACCTGGCGCGCATTACGGGGATAATCCGCCCGCGATGCCCACGGTGTATGCGCTTCGTTAATCGTAGGGTGGACTCTTGAGTCCACGCGGTACACCGGTTCCGCAACTGCAAAGCCTTTTCGACTACCGGCGGCCGCATTCCGCGTGGGCACGAGTCCGATCGCGGCCCGGCCCACCCTACGAGTCTTGCTTTGCGTCAATGTAACACCACCGGGTCATGGCAGAGTTTCCGCTGGACAAACACCGGAGCCAGTCATGACCACCATGCAACGACCAACCGCTGCCTTCATCGGCGCCTCCTG
The DNA here is from genome assembly GCF_056680575.1 of Telluria sp. AIW5. Lineage (NCBI taxonomy): Bacteria > Pseudomonadati > Pseudomonadota > Betaproteobacteria > Burkholderiales > Oxalobacteraceae > Telluria > Telluria sp. AIW5. Next base: position 2,875,776 of record NZ_CM155289.1, read on the forward strand.
GGGCGCACTATTGATCGGCGCCGCCGCCTACCTGATCGGCCTGTGGAACGCCCACATGCAACTCAACGAGAAGGGCTATTACCTGACCCTGCTGCTCTACGGCCTGTTCGCCGCCATCTCGCTGCAAAAGACGGTGCGCGACCGCAGCGAAGGCGTCGCCGTGACCAATCTTTACGTCGGCCTCTGCTGGATCTCCCTGATCGCCTCCGTGCTGCTGCTCACCGTCGGCCTGTGGAACGCCGGTCTCGAGCGCAGCGAGAAGGGTTTCCATGCGATGTCCTTCGTGTTGAGCCTGTTCGCCGTGGTCGCGGTGCAGAAAAACGTACGCGACCTGGGTACGGGCAGCACTGTCCAGCCCGCACTGAATCCCGACCACGCCTGAGCCATCCACCAAAACTCTTGCCGCTCAGGCTTTGCGCATCTTGAAAAACACGCGCCGGCCCCTATGTTGTTCCCAACTGATAAACACTAGGGAGCAATACCATGCGGCAAGACAAATTGACGACCAAGCTCCAGGAAGCGCTGGCGGATGCCCAGAGCCTGGCGGTCGGCAACGACAACCAGTACATCGATCCGGTCCACCTGCTCGTCGCCCTGCTGAACCAGGACGACGGCGGCGCCCGTTCGCTGCTGCAGCGCGCCGGCGTGAATGTCGGCGCGCTGACGAGCGCCCTGAAAAGCGGCCTCGAGCGCCTGCCGAAAGTGTCCGGCACCGGCGGCGAAACCCAGGCCGGGCGCGAACTCGTCGCGCTGCTCAACCTGGCCGACCGCGAATCGCAAAAGCGCGGCGACCAGTTCCTCTCGTCCGAGATGGTCCTGCTGGCGCTGACCGAGGATAAATCCGACGCCGGACGCCTGGCGCGCGAGCACGGCCTTGCCCGCAAGTCGCTGGAATCGGCCATTTCCGCCGTGCGCGGCGGCGAGAACGTCAACTCGCAGGACGCCGAAGGCCAGCGCGAGGCGCTCAAAAAATACACGCTCGACCTGACCGAACGCGCCCGCATGGGCAAACTTGACCCGGTGATCGGCCGCGACGACGAGATCCGCCGCGCGATCCAGGTGCTGCAGCGCCGTACCAAGAACAATCCGGTGCTGATCGGTGAACCAGGCGTCGGCAAGACGGCGATCGTCGAAGGCCTGGCCCAGCGCATCGTGAACGGCGAAGTGCCCGATTCGCTCAAGGGCAAGCGGGTGCTCTCGCTCGACATGGCGGCCCTGCTGGCGGGCGCCAAATACCGCGGCGAATTCGAAGAGCGGCTGAAAAGCGTATTGAAGGAACTGGCGCAGGACGAGGGCCAGACCATCGTCTTCATCGACGAGATCCACACCATGGTCGGCGCCGGCAAGGCCGAGGGCGCGATGGACGCCGGTAACATGCTCAAACCGGCACTGGCGCGCGGCGAGCTGCACTGCGTCGGCGCGACCACGCTCGACGAGTACCGCAAATATGTCGAGAAGGACGCCGCGCTCGAGCGCCGCTTCCAGAAAATCATCGTCGACGAGCCGAGCGTGGAGGCGACGATCGCCATCCTGCGCGGGCTGCAGGAAAAATACGAGTTGCACCACAAGGTCGAGATCACCGACGCAGCGATCATCGCCGCGGCCGAGCTCTCGCACCGCTACATCAGCGACCGCTTCCTGCCCGACAAGGCGATCGACCTGATCGACGAGGCGGCCTCGAAGATCAAGATCGAGATCGACTCCAAGCCGGAAGTCATGGACAAACTCGAGCGGCGCCTGATCCAGCTGAAGATCGAACGCGAAGCGGTCAAGAAGGAGACCGACGAGGCCTCGCTGCGCCGCCTGGAACTGATCGGCGAGGAAATCGCCCGCCTCGAGCGCGAGTACAACGACTTCGAAGAAATCCTGAAGGCGGAAAAGGCGGCGGTCCAGGGCACCACCCACATCAAGGAAGAGATCGAGCGCCTCCGCCACCAGATGGAGGAAGCCAAGCGCCAGTCGAACTGGCAGCAGGTCTCGGAGCTGCAGTATGGGCGCCTGCCGGAGCTGGAAGCGCAACTGAAACACGCAGAGGAAGCGGCGAGCCGTGATGACGGCGAGGCCGAGAAACCGAAGCTGCTGCGCACCCAGGTCGGTGCCGAAGAAATCGCCGAGGTGGTCTCGCGCGCGACCGGCATTCCCGTCTCGCGCATGATGCAGGGCGAGCGCGACAAGCTGCTGCACATCGAGGAAAAGCTGCACGAGCGCGTGGTCGGCCAGGACGAGGCGATCGAGGCGGTATCGGACGCGATCCGCCGTTCGCGCGCCGGCCTGTCGGACCCGAACCGTCCGTACGGCTCCTTCATGTTCCTCGGCCCGACCGGCGTCGGCAAGACGGAACTGTGCAAGGCACTGGCTTCCTTCCTCTTCGATACCGAGGAGTCGATGATCCGCATCGACATGAGCGAATTCATGGAGAAGCATTCGGTCGCCCGCCTGATCGGCGCGCCGCCGGGCTATGTCGGCTATGAAGAGGGCGGTTATCTCACGGAGGCCGTGCGCCGTAAACCGTACAGCGTGATCCTGCTCGACGAGATCGAGAAGGCGCACCCGGACGTCTTCAACGTGCTGCTGCAGGTATTGGACGACGGCCGCATGACCGACGGCCAGGGCCGGACGGTGGACTTCAAGAACACGGTGATCGTCATGACCTCGAACCTGGGGTCGCACAAGATCCAGTCGATGGACACGGACGAGCCGGCGGTGGTGAAGATGGCGGTGATGGCCGAGGTGCGCGGGCATTTCCGTCCGGAGTTCATCAACCGCATCGACGACATCGTGGTCTTCCACGCGCTCGACGAGAAGAACATCGGTGCGATCGCCAAGATCCAGTTGCGCAGCCTGGAAGAGCGCCTTGCGAAGATGGAGATGACGCTCGACCTCGACGACGAAGCGCTGCAGAAGATCGCGGAGGCCGGCTTCGACCCGGTCTACGGCGCCCGTCCGCTGAAGCGTGCGATCCAGCAGCAGATCGAAAATCCGCTGTCGAAAGCGATCCTGTCGGGCCGCTTCGGGCCGAAGGACACGATTGCCGTGCGGGTGCGGGCCGGGCAGCTTGTGTTCGGGGAGCAGCAGCCGGTGGAGCTGGCGAAGTAAGCGGTTTTTATCGGAACAGGGAGGGGTGCAGCGATGCACCCCTTTTTTCGTTGGCCGTTGCGTAAGGTAGGGTGGGCATGCCCACGCGTCCGTACCCGTGCGTACCGTATCGTCTCTGGCAACTGTGCGGCACGCAACTGTACGACTGCGTGGGCTCGAGAACCCACCCCACGGTTGTTGCAAGCATGCGTAAGCACAGGCCCGTCAAACGCCCGCCAGCCAGCAAAACCGTTCGGTTTTGACTACACTGATTCCTTTCGCTTCTGATAAATAACAACCATGAGCACAACAAGCCTGCGCCAGGATGCGCGCGTGATCGGCCTGGTCGGCGTCTCGCACGGGGTATCCCACTTCTATCACCTGATCCTGGCGGGGCTGTTTCCCTGGCTGAAGACGGCCTTCACCCTCTCGTACTCCGAACTCGGCCTGTTGATGAGCGTGTTTTTCGTCGTCTCAGGCGTCGGCCAGGCCTTGTCCGGCTTCCTGGTCGACCGCGTCGGCGCGCGCCGGGTGCTGTTTGCCGGGCACGCGCTGCTGGGCGGGGCGGCGCTGGTGCTGGCCGGCGCGCCGAATTACGCGGTGCTGCTGCTCGGCTCGCTGATCGCCGGTTGCGGCAATGCGGTGTTCCACCCGGCCGGCTACACGCTGCTGAACCAGAACGTCTCGAAAGAACGCCTGCCCTACGCCTTTTCGGTGCACGGCATTTCCGGCAACATCGGCTGGGCGGCCGCGCCGCTGTTCCTGGCGGCCGTCGCCACGCTCTCGAGCTGGCGCATGGCGCTGCTGTCGGCATCCATCATTCCCGCCGTCATGCTGCTGACCCTGTTCCTGAACCGCAAAGTGTTGGGAACCAATATTCCCGTGCAGACGGCGGCGCAGAAGGCGGGCGGCTCCCTGGACTTCCTGCGCCTGCCTGCGGTCTGGATGTGCTTCGGCTTCTTCTTCCTCACCTCGGTGGCGCTGGGCGGGATCCAGGCATTCTCGTCGACCAGCCTGACCTCCCTGTACAACATCTCGCTGGCGACGGCGGCCACGGCCTACACCACCTACATGCTGTCCTCGGCGGCCGGCATGGTGGCCGGCGGCTTCCTGGCCGCGCGCGTGCACAACCACGACCGGACCATCGCGATCGCCTTCCTGTTCGCGGCGGCACTCGCCTTGCTGCTGGCGTCCGCGGTCGTGCCCGGGCAACTGGTGGTGCTGGTGATGGGCGCGATCGGATGGTCGAGCGGCATCGCCGCACCCTCGCGCGACCTGCTGATCCGCGCCGCGTCGCCGCCGAATGCCACTGGACGCGTGTTCGGCGTCGTGTATTCGGGCCTGGACAGCGGCATGGCCGTCGGGCCGGTGCTGTTCGGCGCGCTGATGGATGGCGGGCATCCTGCGGGACTGTTCATTGGCGTCGCCCTGTTCCAGACGCTCGCGATTGCAACCGCCGTGGGTGCCGGGGGCAAGGGAAGGGCACCGTTGCCGCACAAGGCCTGAGCGGCCTGACGAAGGTTGTCAAGAGTGCGGGCCGCGGCCCGCATTTTTTATGTCCGGATACGTTGCGATCGGCAGCGCGAGCTGCCGTCGTTGGCGGTTTCGGGCAACAAATTCCTGATGCGAAGCGCAAGACTAGCGGCCAGGCAATTTTGCGCAAGCTCACGCAGGGCTGGTTTGGAAGAATGGGGGGTGCGCCCACGTCGATATTTCATCATGTGAAACGCTGGCACCATTGCGTGAAAAGCCGCAACAGACAGGGGCGGAAAAGGGCTTTCATGCTGAGAAATTGCTTTCCGTATCATGGAATGACCAGCGCAAGTGTCTGATTATTCGCAGTAAAAAAATAATCAGATGTCTTATATAAGAGTGATTGTGCGCTGCGCAACCTGGGCTATGATTTATCCAACGGATTACTTTGCAACTTGGCCGAACTCAGCTATCTACCTCACTCTCAGGAGAATCAAATGCCAACTCGTGAACAACAGATCGCAGCCTTGCAAAACGACTGGGACACCAACCCACGCTGGAAAGGTGTCGTGCGCAATTACACTGCCGAAGACGTGGTACGCCTGCGCGGTTCGCTCCAGATCGAGCACACGCTGGCCAAGCGCGGCGCCGAGAAGCTCTGGCACCTGCTCAACAACGAGCCCTTCGTCAACACCCTGGGTGCGCTGACCGGCAACCAGGCAATGCAGCAGGTAAAGGCCGGCCTGAAGGCCATCTATCTGTCAGGCTGGCAAGTTGCCGGCGACGCCAACCTGGCCGGCGAAATGTACCCGGACCAGTCCCTGTATCCGGCCAATTCGGTGCCGATGGTCGTGCGGCGCATCAATAACACCTTCCAGCGCGCCGACCAGATCCAGTGGTCCGAAGGCAAGGACGACATCGATTATTTCGCGCCGATCGTGGCCGACGCCGAAGCCGGTTTCGGCGGCGTGCTGAACGCCTTCGAGCTGATGAAGTCGATGATCGAGGCGGGCGCCGCCGGCGTGCACTTCGAAGACCAGCTGGCCTCGGTCAAGAAATGCGGCCACATGGGCGGCAAGGTGCTGGTGCCGTCGCGCGAAGCTGTCGAGAAGCTCACCGCCGCGCGCCTCGCCGCCGACGTGATGGGTACCCCGACCCTGGTGATCGCCCGTACCGATGCCGAAGCGGCCGACCTGCTGACCTCGGACGTCGATCCCAACGACCAGGCATTCTGCACGGGCGAGCGCACGGTCGAAGGTTTCTATAAAGTGCGAAATGGCCTGGACCAGGCGATTTCCCGGGCGCTGGCGTATGCGCCGTACGCGGACCTGGTCTGGTGTGAGACCGGCAAGCCGGACCTCGAGTTCGCGAAGAAGTTCGCCGATGCCGTCCATGCCAAATTCCCGGGCAAGCTGCTCGCCTATAACTGCTCGCCTTCGTTCAACTGGAAGAAAAACCTGGACGACGCGACGATTGCCAAATTCCAGAAAGAACTCGGCGCGATGGGCTATAAATTCCAGTTCATCACCCTGGCCGGCTTCCACGCCCTGAACTACGGCATGTTCAATCTCGCCCACGGCTATGCACGGCGCCAGATGTCGGCCTTCGTCGAACTGCAGGAGGCCGAATTCGCCGCCGCCGAGAAGGGCTTCACGGCAGTCAAACACCAGCGCGAAGTCGGTACCGGCTATTTCGACGCCGTGACCCAGACCATCCAGCAGAACCAGAGCTCGACCACCGCACTGCACGGCTCGACCGAGGACGAGCAGTTCTTCGACGAGAAAAAAGTCGCCTGATATCCTCGGGCAGACGGCCCGCTTCGCAAGGCGCATCCGGCTCCGGCCGGGGCGGCATGCGACGGCAAGAGCCGCAGCGAACCCGCTGCGGCTTTTTTCGTTTGAAGGCGATTATTTTCGGGTCGGTGCGGTTGTGGTGGATAATGTCGACAATTGCGCCGCTTCGCGCGGCCGCCGCATTGACTTATTTGATTGGAACTCCCCCTTATGTTGAGCTACCGCCACGCCTTCCACGCGGGTAACCACGCCGACGTCCTCAAGCATTTCGTTCAGGTGCAACTGCACGAGTACATGAACCAGAAGGACACTGCCTACACCTATATCGACACCCACTCGGGCGCCGGCGTGTATGCGCTCGACAGTAGCTTCGCGTCCAAGAATGCCGAGTTCGACACGGGTATCGGCCCGCTGTGGAGCCGCACCGACCTGCCGCCGGCCCTGGCCGAGTACGTCACCTTGGTGAAGGGCATGAACCCGAGCGGCAAGATGCGCTACTACCCGGGTTCGCCCTGGGTGGCCGACCTGATGACGCGGCCCGACGACCGCCTGCGCCTGTTCGAGCTGCATCCGGCCGACAGCAAGATTTTGGCGGACAATTTCCGCAAGGCCGAAGCGCACAAGGCGGAGCAGGGCGAGCGTTCGCGCGGCAAGCGCGTGATGATCGAGCGCGGCGACGGTTTCCTCAGCATGAAGGCCTTGTTGCCGCCGCCATCGCGCCGCGCGCTGGTGCTGATCGACCCGCCCTATGAGATGAAGGACGATTACCGCAAAGTGAAGGATGCGCTGGAAGATGCCCTCGGGCGCTTCCCGAGCGGCATCTTCGCCGTCTGGTATCCGGTGCTGCAGCGCATGGAATCGCGCCAGTTCGCCGACCGCCTGAAACGCCTGCCGGCCAAGGAGTGGCTGAACGTCACCCTGACCGTGTCGACGCCCGGCCCCGACGGCTTCGGCCTGCACAGCAGCGGCATGTTCATCCTGAACCCGCCGTACACGCTCGAGCCGCTGCTGCGCGAAGTGATGCCCTACCTGGTCAAGGTGCTGGGCAAGGATGCGGGCGCAAGCTTCGTCATCGAACGCGGCACGCAAGTCACGGGCGCGGCCGCAGGACGGGTGGGCGCCGGCGGCAGCGCGCGCCAGCCGATCGGCAATGCACGCCGCGCCAGCCCGCTGTCGGGCACGGGCAGCCTGCGCCTGCCGGGCCAGGCTGCAGTTCCGCGTCCCGAGGCCGCGCCAGGCGATGCCAGGCGTCCGGATGGCGCCGCCGCCAGCAAGGTCGGCGCCACCGAACGCGCCAAGCGTTTTTCGCGTCCCGAGGGAGGGCGCGCGGATGAACGCTCCGATCCGGCACGCGGCGTGGCCAATGCGCCGGCCAAGGCGCCGCGTGCGCGCTATGCGGACGAGCGGCCGAAAACCGGTAGCGCGCGGCCGCAGGGCGCAAGCAGCGGACGGCCGACGCCAGGGCGCCCGTCCGCGGCTGCGGGCACCGGACCAGCCCGGTCGCGCAAGCGGGGCTGAAGTCCGCTGGCGGGGCCAGGCGGCCCCGCGTTCAAGGCACCGGACGCCTGTTCCCGGGCAATCCGGGTCATTTGCGCAACGCGGCAGCGCGTCCGTTTCGATGTAAAAATGTAAAGATTGGCGCGATGGTGTATAGTCGTCGTAGGTGCGCACCGATGCGCGCGCCTTGCCACGCCTGCCGTGCAGCAGGGGTTTTCAGGAGTTTCACATGCTTGCCGAAGTAAGGGCGGTATCGACGACGATGCTGTCCGACGAATTTTTCCTGGCGCGCCAGCCCATACTGGGGCGCGACCAGCGTCTGGTTGCTTACGAGCTGCTTTTTCGCGCAGCGGGCGAGCACGAGGACGCACGCCTGACGAACGGCGCCGCCGCCACCGCGGCGGTCATTTCGCATGCTTCCCAGCTCGGCCTCGAGCAGGTGGTCGGCAACAAGCTGGCCTTCGTCAACGTCGATCACGACGTCCTGATGGCCGACTATGTGCGTTTCCTGCCGCCGAATAAGGTTATCCTCGAAATTCTCGAAACCGTCAAGCCGACCGAGCCGTTGCTGGCCCGCGTGGCCGAGCTGAAAGAGCTTGGCTTCAAGTTCGCGCTCGACGACGTCATCAACCACAGCGAGGAGGTCGAGCAGCTGGTCGGCCTGGTCGATGTGGTCAAAATCGACTTGCAGGGCGTGGCGCCCGAGGCGCTGGGCCACTTGTGCGCGTCGCTGCGCAAGAGCGGCAAGAAGCTGCTGGCCGAAAAGGTCGAGACCCAGCAGGAATTTCGCCTGTGCCAGGAGCTCGGCTTCGACTACTTCCAGGGCTATTATTTTGCGCGTCCCGTGATCCTCAGCGGACGCAAGATCACGCCGTCCGAGCTGGTGATCCTGCACCTGCTCCAGCTGATCAATTCCGATGCCGACAACGCGACGATCGAGACCGCCGTCAAGCGCGACGCGCTGATCAGCCTGAACCTGCTGCGCCTGGTGAACAGCCGCGCCGCCGGGCCCGAGGGCCGCATCGAGTCGATCGCCGAGGCGCTCGCCCGGCTCGGCCGCAAGCAATTGCGCCGCTGGCTGCAGATCCTCATGTTTGCCGCGCCTGACAGCACGGTCGAGCTCAATTCGCCGCTGCTGCAGCTGGCCACCACGCGCGGCAAGCTGCTCGAGCTGATGTCGCTGCAAGTGCGCCCCGACAACGTCACCGGCGCCGAGCGCGCCTTTACGGTCGGCATCATGTCGCTGGCCGACGCCCTGTTTTCGATGCCGATGGCCGACATCCTGGACAATGTCGAGCTGGCGATGGATGTGCGCCTCGCGCTGCTCGAACGGGCAGGCGACCTCGGCGCCATGCTCGATGTGGTCGAGCGCCTTGAAAAGGCCGACACCGGCGCCCAGTTCACCGCCGCGCTGCGCCGCCTTGGACTGACTTCGAAGCAGGTGCGCGAGATCGAGCTGGCCGCCTTCGACTGGGTGAGCGAGCTCGTCCACGACGCGGGTTGATACGATTTTTCCGGTTGCGATGACGTAGGGTGGGCGCCCCGTGCCCACGCGAAAACCGGCGTTACGTTGGCAATGTGCCGATGGGCACGGGGTGCCGCCCTACGAGTCTGACGCCGCGCGATAACCGTTCCGTATATGCATAGTTCCGCGTGGGCACGGGGCGCCCACCCTACGACCCCAAAAACAAAAACACCGTCGGCTTCTTGTGAAAGTCCGGCATCTTCCCGCCCGCCAGCTGCGCTTTCCACTTGGCTGCGGTCTGCGTGCGCACCGATTCCGAAGCCAGCGACAAATCCGTCGCCACGCACACCAGCGTCCCCGGCTGGCAGCTCGTCACCAGCGCCTCTAACATCTGCCCGTTGCGATACGGTGTCTCGATCAGCAATTGCGTCTGCTTTTCAAGACGCGAACGCGCTTCCAGCTCGCGAATGCGCTTGGTACGCGCGACGGCATCGGTCGGCAGGTAGCCGTTGAAGGCGAAGCTCTGGCCGTTCAGGCCGCTTGCCATGACGGCCAGCAGCAGGGACGACGGCCCCACCAGCGGGCGCACTGTCACGCCGTGCTGGTGCGCCAGGCGGACCAGGTCGGCGCCCGGATCGGCGACGGCCGGCACGCCGGCTTCCGAGACCAGTCCGGCATCTTCGCCCGCCAGCAGCGGTTCGAGCAATTGCGTCAGCGCAGCGGCGGGGGTGTTGACGTTCAGTTCGGCGATGCGGATTTCCTGCAGGGGTTTTGCCAGCGGATGGTCGATCGCAACCAGCTTCAGGAAGGCACGGGCGGTCTTCGCATTTTCGGCGACGAAATAGCCGAGCGTTGAGGTGATCGCCTGCACCTGGCCGGGCAGGACGTGGGACAGGGCGCCGGGTGCGGCGTCGGTGGGGCCAAGGGTGTTTGGAATCAGGTAGAGCGTGCCAGGCATGGATTGATCAAAAAAAGGTTAGGCGCCGAAGAAGGCCACCCCTAGACGGCGCAGCATGCTCGTCAGGGCGATCAGGGGCAGGCCGGTAAGGGCGGTCGGGTCGGAGGAGTCGATGCGTTCGAGCAGGGCGATGCCCAGGCCCTCGTTCTTGGCGCTGCCGGCGCAATCGTAGGGCTGCTCGATGCGCAGGTAGGCGTCGAGCTCGGCGTCGGGGAGGTCGCGGAAACGCACGAAGACCTGGATGTTTTCCACCTGGACGGTTTCAACCGGGCTGGACGCCCGGCTGTCCCACAGGCACAGCGCCGTATGGAACACGACTTCGCGCCCGCGCATCTTTTGCAATTGGGCCAGCGCCCGCGCGTGGTCGCCCGGTTTGCCGATCTGCTCGCCATCGAGCGTCGCCACCTGGTCGGAGCCGATCACGAGCGCGCCCGGATGCGCGCGCGCGAGCGCCCCGGCCTTGGCGCGCGCCAGGCGCAGGGCGGTGGCTTCTGGCGCCTCATTGTCCAGGGGCGTCTCGTCGATATGCGGCGCAATTGCCTCGAAAGGCAGGTGCAGGCGCCCCAGCAATTCGCGGCGGTAGCTGGAACTCGACGCCAAAATCAGGCGCGGCGTGGCAGAACTTGGTATCATGTGCGCGCTCAAACGATCAATGTATAAGAAAAGCCGATGAATGCGTCCCTGCGGCAAGCAGAGCCGATGGATGCCTCATCGCAGGCCGCCGGGCCGTGGCGCTCAGCAACACATGATGCGCAGATGGCGCCGCCGGGGCCAAAAAAACGCGCAAGTCTTTGACTGCGCGAGGATAAGCCTGTTATTATCGCAGGTTTTCCGGGGACGTTTTCTGCAATGAGCGCTTTTGTCATCGACGCCTTTGAATTTTGCCGCACCAACGGCTATCGCGAAGGGGTGACCCCGCTAACGGAAATGAACCGCCTCGCCGCCGACTGCGCCAACGCCAGCGGCGAGATCAGCTGGTCGATCCAGGGCGGCACGACGCCGCAGGGCTATCCGACCATGACCTTGTCGGTGGCCGGCACGGTCCAGCTGGTATGCCAGCGTTGCCTGGCCCCGTTCGACTACCACATCGATTCGTCGACCCAGCTGGTGCTGGGACGCGACGACGAAGAGGCGGACGGGATGGAAGAAGTCCTCGACGATGAAAGCATCGACGTGATCGTCGGCAGCCACGCTGCCGATATCCGCGAGCTGCTCGAGGACGAAGCGCTGCTGGCACTGCCGCAGTCGCCGAAACACGAGGTATGTCCGAGCACCACGCTGCTCGACACCCTGAAGTCTGAAAAGGTATCGCCGTTCGCCGGCTTGAAAAACCTGAAATCCGAATAAGCAATTTGTAGTAAGGCAGTTGTAGTCAGACGCGTGCACAGTCGAGTATGTCAGGGCAGCGTTTTAAACATGCCGGCAATCGTGAGATTTCCGGTGGGATACTCGATGTGCATGTTTTTGCAAATCGATTGTGTTAGAATTTTCGAACTTTAGTATTAGGAGTCATCATGGCAGTTCAGCAGAATAAGAAGTCCCCATCGAAGCGCGGTATGCACCGTTCGCACGATTTCCTGGTTGCCCCTAACCTGGCAGTCGAGCCTGTGACCGGCGAAACCCACCTGCGTCACCACATCAGCCCGAACGGCTTTTACCGTGGTCGCAAAGTCCTGAAGACCAAGAACGACGAGTAATCGCCGTCTTGTTTTTCTGTACCATGAAAGCGGTGCAACGTATGTTGAGTGCGTGGCGCCGCTTTTTCTTTGTCCCCGGTCGCCGATTTTCGCGCACCAACACGGTTGCTGTCCCGAACCGGCATCGCGTCGCCAAGCGCATGCAACTTGCCGCCACCGTCGTGTGAGTCGCGGTATTACCTCCACAGATGACAATTAAAATATCCATCGACTGCATGGGCGGAGACCACGGTCCTTCCGTTACCATCCCCGCAGCCCTGTCCTTCCTCAAGCAAGAGCCGGAAGCCGAACTGATTCTCGTCGGCCTGGAAGAGACCCTGCGCGCCGAACTCAGGAAACATCACGCCGACACCAATCCGCGGCTGACGATCAGGAACGCCACCGAAGTGGTGGCCATGGACGATCCGATCGAAGTCGCGCTGCGCCGCAAGAAAGATTCCTCGATGCGCGTCGCGGTCGAGCTGGTCAAGGAGGGCGGCGCCCATGTCTGCGTGTCCGCCGGCAATACCGGCGCCCTGATGGCCGTGTCGCGCTACGTCCTGAAAACGATGCCTGGCGTCGACCGTCCGGCAATCTGCTCGATCCTGCCGAACCAGAAGAACGGCCCGACCTACATGCTCGACCTCGGCGCCAACGTCGACTGCAGCCCGCACCACCTGCACCAGTTCGCGATCATGGGCTCGGTCCTGGTCTCGGCCATGGAGGGCATCAAACGCCCGACCATCGGCCTGCTGAACGTCGGCACCGAGGAAATCAAGGGCAACGACGTGGTCAAGGAAACGGCCACGCTGCTGCGCGCCGACCACGAGCGCGGCCTGCTGAACTTCTACGGCAACGTCGAAGGCAACGACATCTTCAAGGGCACGACCGACATCGTCGTCTGCGACGGTTTTGTCGGCAACGTCACGCTGAAAGCCGTCGAAGGCCTGTCGCGGTTTGTAAAATCCGTGTTCAAGCAGAACGTGCTATCGATGATGGGCGCCGTGTTCGCGAAAAGCGCACTGAAAAAGCTCAATCCGGAACGCTACAACGGCGCCAGCCTGCTCGGCCTGAAGGGCCTGGTCTTCAAGAGCCACGGCGGCGCGAATGCCTATGCTTTCGAGTGGGCGATCAAGCGTGCTTTCGATGCAGCGAAATATAATGTACAAGAGCAACTCTCGGCGATGATCGCCGAGCTGATGCCAGATACGCCTGACGCCCAGCGCCAGGTTTGATTGACGACGGAACTCGGGTGGAAATGCAATGACTGTCTACAGCAAAATCATCGGCACCGGCAGCTACCTGCCTGCGCGCAGGGTCAGCAACGACGAACTGGCGGCGGAACTCGCCGCCAAAGGCATCGAGACCTCGGACGAGTGGATCGTTTCGCGTAGCGGCATTTCGGCGCGCCACTATGCCGCGGCCGACCAGCAATCGTCCGACCTCGCCGTCGAGGCTGCGCAGCGCGCCCTCGAGGCCGCGGGCAAGAGCGCAACGGATATCGACATGGTCATCGTCGCCAGTTCGACGCCGGACTTCCAGGGCAGCTTCCCCAGCACCGCCTGCATCGTCCAGCGCAAACTCGGCATGGCCAACCATAGCGCGGCCTTCGACGTACAGGCCGTTTGCAGCGGCTTCGTCTATGCGGTCGCCACCGCCGACGCCTTCATCAAGGCGGGCATGCACAAGACGGTGCTGGTGATCGGCTCCGAAGTGTTTTCGCGCATCCTCAATTTCGAAGACCGCACCACCTGCGTGCTGTTCGGCGACGGCGCCGGCGCCGTGGTGATGAGCGCCTCGCAAGAGCCGGGCATCCTGGCCGCCAAGCTGCACGCCGACGGCACCCATTCCGACATCCTCTCGATTCCGCCGAGCCCGGCCGGCAGCCCCGCCAGCGGCGGCTTCCTGCACATGGATGGCCAGGCCGTGTTCAAGCTGGCCGTCACCGTGCTCGAAGAGGTCGCGACCGAGGCGCTGGATGCGGCGCAGATGGCGGCAGGCGATGTCGACTGGCTGATCCCGCACCAGGCAAATATCCGCATCATGAAGAGCACGGCGAAGAAACTCGGCCTGCCGCTCGATCGCATGGTGGTGACCGTGGACGAGCATGGCAACACCTCGGCCGCCTCGATTCCGCTGGCGCTCGACCTTGCCGTGCGCGACGGTCGCATCAAAGCAGGCGACAATATCCTGATGGAAGGCGTCGGCGGCGGCTTTACCTGGGGCGCCGTACTTGCCCGGATGTAATCAAAGACAATACGCAACAAGGAATAACAAGATGAGCAAATTCGCATTCCTGTTCACCGGCCAGGGCGCGCAAGCGGTCGGCATGCTGAACGGCTTCGCCGGCAACGCCGTGGTCGACCAGACCGTCGCCGAGGCATCCGACGCCCTCGGCCTGGACATCGGCCGCCTGATCGCTGACGGACCGAAGGAAGAACTCGACCTCACCACCAACACCCAGCCGGTCATGCTGACCGCGGCCGTTGCCGTCTACCGCGCCTGGATCGCGGCGGGCGGCCCGGTGCCCGCCGTCGTGGCCGGTCACAGCCTCGGCGAATACTCGGCGCTGGTCGCCGCCGGCGTCATCGACTTCAAGGACGCCGTGCCGCTGGTGCGCTTCCGCGCGCAATCGATGCAGGAAGCGGTGCCGGTCGGGCAGGGCGGCATGGCCGTCGTGCTGGGCCTCTCCGCCGACGACGTGCGCGCTGTCTGCGTGGAAGCTGCCCAAGGTGAAGTCGTCGAAGCCGTGAATTTCAACGAGCCGACCCAGATCGTGATCGCCGGCCACGCCGCCGCGATCGACCGCGCCTGCGAGATCGCCAAGGCGAAAGGCGCCAAGCGCGCCATGAAGCTGGCGGTCTCGGCGCCGTTCCACTCGTCGCTGCTGAAGCCTGCTTCGGACCGCTTGCGCGACTACATGGAAAAACTCACGTTCAACGCGCCACGCATCGATTTGATCAACAACGTCGATGTCGCTATCCTGAATGACCCTGCCGGCATCAAGGACGCCCTGGTGCGCCAGGCAGCCGGTCCCGTGCGCTGGGTCGAGACGATGCAGAAGATGGCCCTCGAGGGCGTCACGCAGGTCATCGAATGCGCGCCGAGCAAGACCCTGATCGGCATGGCGAAACGCATCGATCCGGTGCTGGTCGGCGAAGCGCTGACGGACCAGGCCGCGCTCGAGCGCGTGCTGGAAAGCATCAAGAGCGCCTGAGCGCTGTTGTCACAGATAAGGAAAAGAACTACATGAATCTGCAGAACCAAGTCGCTCTTGTTACCGGTGCCTCACGCGGCATCGGCAAGGCCATCGCACTCGAGCTGGCCCGCCAGGGTGCAACCGTCGTCGGCACCGCTACCAGCGAGTCCGGCGCACAAGCCATCACTGAATACCTCGCCGAATTCGGCGGCAAAGGCCTGGTGCTGAACGTCACCGATGCCGCGAACTGCGCGGCCGTCATCGACGAGATCCAGAAAAGCCTCGGCCACGTCGCCATCCTCGTCAACAATGCCGGCATCACCCAGGACAACCTGGCCATGCGCATGAAGGACGAGGAGTGGGACAGCGTGATCGCGACCAACCTCACCGCCGTCGGCCGCCTCTCGCGCGCCGTGCTGCGCGGCATGATGAAGGCGAAGCAGGGCCGCATCATCAACATCACCTCGGTCGTCGGCTCGTCCGGCAACCCGGGCCAGATGAACTACGCCGCCGCCAAAGCCGGCGTGGCCGGCATGACGCGCGCACTGGCCCGCGAAATCGGCAGCCGCAACATCACCGTCAATTGCGTCGCGCCCGGCTTTATCGATACCGACATGACCAAGGGCCTGGGCGAAGGCCAGCACGAAGCGCTGCTCACGCAGATCCCGCTGGGCCGCCTCGGCCAGCCGGAAGACATCGCCCACGCGGTGGCCTTCCTGGCCGGTCCGACCGCCGCGTATGTCACGGGCACCACCTTGCACGTGAATGGCGGCATGTACATGAATTGATGGGGCGGTCGATGCTGCGGGGCGTACGATTGACTTCGCGCCGTTTTATATCGCCGCAATATCTCATCTTTTAGCAGGAGTTTCGGTCGAATTAGCGTCAGACGCCGAAAATAGTTTTTCAGCGCGCAAACCTGATAAAATGCGCGCACTTTCCGCAACACATACCTAATGGAGCCATAACATGTCGGATATCGAACAACGCGTTAAAAAAATCGTCGCTGAGCAACTGGGTGTTGCAGAAGCCGACATCAAAATCGAGTCCTCGTTCGTTGACGACCTCGGCGCAGATTCCCTGGACACCGTTGAACTGGTGATGGCCCTGGAAGACGAGTTCGAAATGGAAATCCCTGACGAGCAGGCTGAGAAAATCACCACCGTCAAACAGGCGATCGACTACGCGACCGCGCACGTTAAGGCCTAAGCGGGCCTAAGCTGTTTTAGTTTTCGGGAGAATCGCTTGAGCCGTTCACGCAACCGCCGCGTTGTCATTACCGGCCTGGGCTGCATTTCACCTATCGGCAACACGATTGCTGAAGCATGGGATGCGGCACTGGCCGGCAAGTCGGGCATTGCCAACATCACCAGGTTCGATGCAACGCCGTTTTCGACCCGCTTTGCGGGCGAAGTCAAAGGCTTCAATATCGAGGATTACATCCCCGCCAAGGAAGCCCGCAACATGGATACCTTTATCCATTTCGGCATGGCAGCGGGCATTCAGGCCCTGCAGGATTCGGGCATCGAAGTCACCGAGGAGAATGCCGACCGTATCGGCGTGATCGTCGGTTCGGGCATCGGCGGCTTGCCGCGCATCGAAGAGCAGAAGGACGAATACGACAAGCGCGGCCCGCGCCGCATTTCGCCGTTCTTCGTGCCTGCTTCGATCATCAACATGATTTCGGGCGATCTTTCGATCAAATTCGGGCTGCGTGGTCCGAACCTGGCGATCGTCACGGCCTGCACCACCGGCCTGCATTGCATCGGCGCGGCTGGCCGCCTGATCGAATACGGCGACGCCGACGTGATGATCGCCGGCGGTGCCGAGTCGACCATCTCGCCGCTGGGCCTGGGCGGTTTCGCCTCGGCACGCGCGCTGTCGTCGCGCAACGACGATCCGGCCACGGCTTCGCGTCCCTGGGACCGCGACCGCGACGGCTTCGTGCTGGGCGAGGGCGCCGGTGTCATGGTGCTGGAAGAGTACGAGCACGCAAAAGCGCGCGGCGCGAAGATCTACGCCGAGCTGCTCGGCTTCGGCATGAGCGCGGATGCGAACCACATCACGGCACCGATGGAAGACGGCAGCGGCGCGAGCCGGTGCATGGTTTCGGCGCTGGGCAATGCCGGCATCAACGCCGACCAGGTGCACTACGTGAATGCGCACGGCACCTCGACGCCGCTCGGCGACCTGGCTGAAGTGCAGGGCATCAAGCGCACCTTCGGCGACCATGCGCACAAGCTGGTGGTGAATTCGACCAAGTCGATGACCGGCCACCTGCTGGGCGGCGCCGGCGGTCTCGAATCGGTGTTCACGGTGCTGGCGATCCACAACCAGATCTCGCCGCCGACGATCAACATGTTCAACCAGGATCCGGCTTGCGATCTCGACTTCGTGGCCAACACGGCGCGCGAGATGCAGATCGATTATGCCGTGAAGAACTCGTTCGGCTTCGGCGGTACCAACGGTACCCTCGTCTTCGCCAAGGTCTGATTCCAGGAGCGTGTGAAAAAATCGCAGTTTTTTTTCACGCGCTCGAGGTTTTGAACCTGCCGCGCCCGGTCCTGTCTAACAGATTGGGCGCCTGACCCTGCCGCACCCTGCGCGCGGCAGGCGTTCCGTTTCACTTTCCCTTCCTTATCCATGTCGGTCGCCGTGTCCGCACGTGTCGCGCCCTCACGCCTCGCCCGTGCAGGCCTGCTGCTGTTCGCGCTCGCCCAGTTCGGCGCAGCTTTTACGGTCGGCAAGTTGTTGCCCGAGCGCGTCGCCGGCGCGTCGTTTTGTGTCTCATTTTTCCTGCTTGCAGCGCTCTGCCTGCTGCACGGATGGGCGGTCGCGACTAAGACGCACCAGATTGATGTATCTGGAACCGGCGCCATCCGCCTGACGGTACAACAGGAGATGGAAGCCGGTGGATTGGCCTCCAACGGATTCGTGGTCACGCTGTTGCCCGACACGCTGGTCTGGCCCCAACTGATGCTGTTGCATCTGGCCGACGCGGATGGTGCCAGGCACATTGTGCCGGTACTGCGCGACAGCCTGGCGTCATCCGAATACCGGGCGCTGCGGGTCGCGATCGGTACGCTCGGCGGGCAGGCCGGGCAAACAGCAACGATCACCGAAATACTTTGAACTTATTGCAGCCAGCCAACTCTTAGGGAGGGAGAGGTCCGAGAAACCGTAGCGAGCGGAAGGCGTTTCGGCTGAGTCCCCAAGGGGATGATGCTCGCTGTACGAAAGTACAGGGAGCTATCGCCTTGGCGGCGCAGGCCGAAAATCCGACGCGCAGCAGGTTGATCGGGCCACTCCGGCTGGCGCAGCCCCAACTGGGACCGTCAGTGACGACAGAACGCGAGGGTGATCAACTGCTGGTCGAACGCGTCCAGGCCGGTGACAGGCAGGCGTTCGACTTGTTGGTGGCGAAGTATCAGCGCAGGCTGATGCGCCTGGTCTCGCGCCTCGTGCACGACCCGGCCGAAGCTGAAGACGTGGTGCAGGAAACGTTCATCAAGGCATTTCGCGCCTTGCGCCATTTCCGCGGCGAGTCCGCGTTTTATACTTGGCTGTATCGAATTGGCATCAACACGGCAAAGAATTATCTCGTCACACAGGGCAGGCGCACACCGACCTCGACCGAAGCAGATACGGAACGTGCTGAAGCGTTTGACGACGCGGACAGCTTGCGCGACATTAACACACCGGAATCGGTGTTAGCGAGCAAGCAGATCGCTTATACGGTCAATGCCGCAATGGAAGCGCTCCCGCTGGAATTGCGGACGGCGATTGTCCTGCGCGAAATTGAGGGTTTGAGCTATGAGGAAATCTCCGAAGTGATGGCCTGTCCCATCGGCACGGTGCGCAGCAGGATTTTTCGCGCGCGCGAAGTCATTGCCGAAAAACTGAAGCCTTTGCTCGATTTCCCGACTGACAAACGCCGGTAGCTAGCGTTATCGCAACAACCAGAATCTCGGCCAGCCGGAGCGTATCCGGTTGTACGGGCTCCTGGATACCTGGGCCACTTTGAAGATCACACAGCTACTGGAACGACCGATGGATACCAACAAAAAAAACCGCGAACGTATCTCCGCCCTGAGCGACGACGCGTTGCCGAAGGAGGACCACGAACTGGCCTGCGCAGCCCTGCGCACGGCCGATGGTGTGGCAGCGTGGGAAGTTTATCACCTGATCGGCGATGTTCTGCGCACGGGAGAGTCTGCCGACCTCTCTCCCGGTTTCTCGGCGCGCCTGAGCGCCCGCCTGGCGGCCGAGCCGATGCATCCGCGCCGCGCACCAGTCGAGCACGAGCCCGCCAAGCCGGCCGCGCTGGCGGCCTCGACGCCGTCGTCCTGATTCCGCCAGCCCGCCTCCGGTGCCCGGCACCGGCGGCGGTCCGGCGGCCCGCCGCCGGCACCACAGCGCGGCGCCATCGACTACCTCATCCTCTCGTCATCGGGGCGGGGTCACCGGCCCGGCAGCAAAGCCGCAACGACCACAGTACTGCCTTTGCGCAATGCGGGCCCAAGGCAGGCACCGCAGCTGCACTCCCGAACATCTCCCTCGCCCGCGCCCGGTGGGCGTATCCGACGCTCGATGCATCCTTCCTCGCACTGTCCAGCCGGCGTCGTCTTCCGCGCCGCCCGGCGCGTCCCTCAGCCGCATGCGCGACAAAATGGCGGGTTTTGGCTTACCATAAGCTTCATTTCCGTCCTCCTCCCTGACTCCCATGACAAGCAAATCCACTGCTAGCGTAGTCGTGTCGGCCCTGCTGTTGGCGTGCGCCGGCTTTTCCGTCTCCCCGGCGGCCAGCGCCGCCGCCCCCGTGCCGGTTCCGGTGGTGACGGGCTTGCCGGACTTTTCCGACCTGATCGACAAGGCCGGTCCCGCCGTCGTGAACATCCGCACGACCGAGCGGGTGCGCATGGGGCAGGGCGGGCCCGGCGAGGAAGAGATGCAGGAATTCCTGCGCCGCTTCTTCGGCCAGCCGATCCCGCGCCGCCGTTCGCCCCAGCAGCAACCCCAGCAGGAAGAAGAAGTGCAGCGCGGTGTCGGCTCCGGCTTCATCGTCTCGGACGACGGTTATGTGCTGACCAATGCCCACGTGGTCGAGGGCGCGGACGAAGTCACCGTCACCTTGACCGACCGGCGCGAATTCAAGGCCAAGGTACTGGGTTCCGACCGTCGCTCCGACGTCGCGCTGCTGAAGGTCAGCGCCACCAATCTGCCTTACCTGCGCACCGGCGACTCGAGCAAGATCCGGGTCGGCGAATGGGTGATCGCCATCGGCTCCCCCTTCAACCTCGACAACACGGTGACAGCCGGCATCATCTCGGCCAAGTCGCGCGACACCGGCGAATACCTGCCGCTGATCCAGAGCGATGTGGCTGTGAATCCCGGCAATTCGGGCGGTCCGCTGATCAACATGCGCGGCGAAGTCATCGGCATCAACTCGCAGATCGCCACGCTCTCCGGCGCGTATAACGGCATCTCGTTTGCGGTGCCGATCGATGAAGTCATGCGCGTAGCCGACCAGCTCAAGAAGACGGGCACCGTCACGCGCGGTCGCCTGGGCGTGCAGATCAGCGAAGTCACGCGCGACGTCGCCGAGTCGCTGGGGCTGGGCAAGGCGCGCGGCGCCGAAGTGTCGATGGTCGAAGCCGGCGGCCCGGCCGAGAAGGGCGGCGTCAAGGTTGGCGACATCATTCTGAAATTCAACGGCCAGCCGATCGAGACGACACGCGACCTGCCGCGCCTGGTCGGCGCGACCAAGGTCGGCGCCCGCGCCAGCGTCACCGTCTGGCGCCGCGGCCAGCAAATCGAGGTGCCGGTCACGATCGTCGCACTGGAAGACGAAAAGGCGGTGACCGCCAAGCCGCAGCCGAACAAGCCGGCCCCGGGCGCTGCGCCGAATGCGCTCGGCCTGCACGTATCGAACCTGAACGCCGGGCAGCGCCGCGGCCTGCGCGTCGAGGGCGGCGTCGTGGTCGATGCATCCGAGGGCAGGGCGGCAGCGGCCGGCGTGCGCGAGGGCGACCTGATCCTGCAGATGAACAATGTCGAAATCAAGGACGCGGCCCAGTTCAATGCGCTGGCAGGCAAGCTCGACCCGAAGAAGAGCGTGGCCGTGCTGGTGCGGCGCGAGGACGTGACGCAATACCTCGTCATCAAGCCCGCTAAATGACGCGCTTTACCTCGCATTTCACCTTGTACTCGCGCAGTTACTGCCACCTCTGCGAGGACATGCTTGCGGCGCTGCAGGCCATGGCGCCGCCGCGGCAGGCGTTCGAGGTCGATGTGATCGATGTCGATGCCGATCCGGCGCTGGTGGAGCGTTTCGACGAGCTGGTGCCGGTGCTGTATGGCCGGCTCGACGAGCCGGAGCTCTGTCATTATTTCCTGGACGAAGCCTCGGTGCGCAATTACCTGGTAGGGTGGGCGCCCCGTGCCCACGCGGACGCTTGAATCGCGTTGTCGGTTCATCGCGGCGGCAACGTTAATCCCCCCCGGCAAGCGTTCGCGGATCATCCAGGAACGCCGTTTCGACAATTCGCCCGTACGGGTGCAAACGAGGCCGTCGTGACGCCACGTTCCGCGAGGGCACGGGGTGCCCACCCTACAAAACCGCCGAACAGCCGCATTCCCCAATTTCCGGGCTTTCTACCCTGAAATCCGGTAAAATGCTTGGCTTGGAAAAGCAAATGTCCCTGGTACATGGGCTTACACGTTCAGATAAGGCGCTCGCCTGGGGAAGACCAGCCCCACACGAAGCGCCTTTTTCGTATTGCGTCGGCAGTTTGCGGCGCCGCCAGGCACCGCCCGGCGGCTTCGCCCCTTTTTGGTTTTGAGCTTTGTTAATGAACAACATACGTAACTTCTCCATCATTGCCCACATCGACCACGGCAAATCGACCCTGGCCGACCGCATCATCCAGCTGTGCGGCGGCCTGTCGGACCGCGAAATGGACGCGCAGGTGCTCGACTCGATGGACCTGGAGCGCGAGCGCGGCATTACCATCAAGGCGCAGACTGCTGCCCTGCAATACAAGGCGCGCGACGGCCAGGTCTACAACCTGAACCTGATCGATACGCCGGGCCACGTCGACTTCAGCTATGAAGTGTCGCGCTCGCTGTCGGCCTGCGAAGGCGCGCTGCTGGTCGTCGACGCCTCACAAGGTGTCGAGGCGCAGACCGTCGCCAACTGCTACACCGCGCTGGATCTCGGCGTGGAAGTGGTGCCGGTCCTGAACAAGATCGACCTGCCGCACGCTGATCCCGGCAATGCCAAGAAGGAAATCGAAGACGTCATCGGCATCGACGCCTCGGAAGCGGTCATGTGTTCGGCCAAGTCCGGCCTGGGCGTGGAAGACGTGCTGGAAGACCTGATCAAACGCGTGCCGCCGCCGAAAGGCGACGTCGACGCACCGCTGCAGGCCCTGATCGTCGACTCCTGGTACGACCCGTATGTCGGCGTCGTGATGCTGGTGCGCGTCGTCAACGGCACGCTGCGCCCGAAAGACAAGATCCTCCTGATGGCGACCGAGTCGGTGAACCTGGTCGAGAACATCGGCGTCTTCACGCCGCGCTCGGTCTCGCTGCCGCAACTGTCCGCAGGGCAGGTGGGCTTCATCATCGCCGGCATCAAGGAACTGACCGCCGCCAAAGTGGGCGACACGGTCACCCTGGCGAACCGTCCGGCGCCCGCGCCGCTGCCGGGCTTCAAGGAAGTGCAGCCGCAGGTGTTCGCCGGCCTGTTCCCGGTCGAAGCCAACCAGTACGACGCGCTGCGCGACTCGCTCGAAAAACTGAAACTGAACGACGCCGCCCTGATGTACGAGCCGGAAGTCTCGCAGGCGCTGGGCTTCGGCTTCCGCTGCGGCTTCCTCGGCTTGCTGCACATGGAAATCGTGCAGGAACGCCTCGAGCGCGAATTCGACATGGACCTGATCACGACGGCGCCGACCGTGGTCTACGAGGTCGAGATGCGCGACGGTTCGATCATCCGCGTCGACAACCCGTCGAAGATGCCGGAGCCATCGAAGATCAACGAAGTGCGCGAGCCGATCGTCGACGTCAATCTCTACATGCCGCAGGAATATGTCGGCTCGGTGATGACGCTCTGTAACGGCAAGCGCGGCGTGCAGATGGACATGGCCTACCACGGCCGCCAGGTCAAGCTGCACTACGAAATCCCGATGGCGGAAATCGTGCTCGATTTCTTCGACCGCCTGAAGTCGACTTCGCGCGGCTACGCCTCGATGGACTACGAGTTCAAGGAAAACCGCGCCGCCGACGTCGTCAAGGTCGACATGCTGATCAACAGCGAGAAGGTCGATGCGCTGGCGATCATCGTCCACCGCGCCAACGCGCCCTACCGTGGCCGCCAGGTGGCCGCCAAGATGCGCGAACTGATCCCGCGCCAGATGTTCGACGTGGCGATCCAGGCCGCGATCGGCGCAACCATCATTTCGCGCGAGAACGTCAAGGCACTGCGCAAGAACGTGTTGGCGAAGTGCTATGGCGGCGACATCAGCCGTAAGAAGAAACTGCTTGAGAAACAAAAAGCCGGTAAAAAACGCATGAAACAGGTTGGTTCGGTGGAGATTCCACAGGAAGCCTTCCTCGCCATCCTTCAAGTGGAAGATAAATGAACCTGCAACCAATCCTGGGGAATTTCGCGCTTATCCTGTTCGTGCTCATGGTGGTCACGGGCGTCATCTGGTTCCTGGACGTGTTCGTGCTGGCGAAGCAGCGCCGCGCCGCGGCCGACGCCGCGCTGGCCGAATACGATGCACGCACGGCCAAGCTGGTGGCGGACGGCATCAAGGTCGACAACAACGGCAACCGCGCATCGATCGAAGCGGCCAACCTGCGCCAGCCGGCCTGGGTCGAGTACTCGGGCAGTTTCTTCCCGGTGATTGCGGCGGTGTTCTTCCTGCGCTCCTTCCTGTGGGAGCCGTTCAAGATCCCGTCGAGCTCGATGGTGCCGACCCTGCTGGTGGGCGACCTGATCCTCGTGAACAAGTACACCTATGGCATTCGCCTGCCGATCGTCAACAAGAAGGTCATCGAGGTGAACGATCCCAAGCGGGGCGACGTCATGGTCTTCAAGTATCCGAAGGACATGAGCCAGGACTACATCAAGCGTGTCATCGGTGTGCCGGGCGACAAAATCTCCTATGAAAACAAGCGCCTGACCGTGAACGGCGTGGCCGTCGAGTACACCCCGATGGACGATTACCTGGACGATGAACGGCCGGTCTACCACAAGCAGTTCGTCGAAAAACTGACCGGCAAGGAGCACCGCATCCTGAACACGGATCCGGCGCGTTCCTTCAACTTCGATGGCGTGGAGGATTTCCCGCACCGTGATGCCTGCACCTATACCTATGACAAGTTTACCTGTACTGTACCGGCAGGCAACTACTTCATGATGGGCGACAACCGCGACAACAGCGCGGACAGCCGTTACTGGGGTTTTGTCCCTGACAAGAATATTGTCGGCAAGGCCTTCCTGGTGTGGATGAACTTCGGCGATCCGAAGCGCATCGGCGGCATCAGGTAAGCGGTGCGACCTCGGCAAGGAGTCATGATGCAGGAGCGAAAACTGGTTAGGTCCGGCAAACAACAGGGTATCTCGCTCACCGGGCTGATCCTGGTGTTGATGGTGCTGGGCGTGTTTGCCCTGCTGGCGATCAAGATCATCCCGTCCTATCTCGAATTCCGGGCCGTGCGTGACGGCATGCTGCGCGCCAAGGCGGCGGGCGGCAGTGTCGCCGAGATGCGCCAGACCTTCGACAAGTTTGCCGACATCAATGATGTCGACGCCATCCGCGGACGCGATCTCGTGATCGGACGCGAGGGCGACACCCCGCAAATCAGCTTCTCCTACGAAAAGCGCATTCCGCTGACCGCGCGCGCGACCCTCGTCATCGATTACGATGGCACGACCGACCCGAGCGGCGTCGTGGCGGCGAAGGCGGACTGATCGGACCTCGGCCCTCACGCCTGACGCAAGCGCGCATGCCGCCGACCCCGGCACTGGCGCTGCGGGCAACACCACCATGGCGCGCGCCGGCCGGCGCCGCCCAACCGGGCAGGAAGCGCCGCCTTTACGGCGGCCGTACTACAATACATCGACAATGAATCTTCAGTTATTGCAAACGCGCTTGGGTTATACGTTCCGGGATGCTGGCCTCTTGCAGCAGGCCCTGACACATCGTAGCCACAGCAGCCTGCATAACGAGCGGCTCGAATTCCTCGGCGACTCGATCCTGAACTGCGTCGTGGCCTCGATCCTGTACGAGCGCTTCAGCCACCTTGACGAGGGCGACCTGTCGCGCCTGCGCGCCAACCTCGTCAAGCAGCAATCGCTCTACGAAATTGCCCAGAAGCTCGAACTGTCGCAGTTCCTGCGCCTTGGCGAAGGCGAATTGAAGTCGGGCGGTTTCCGCCGTCCCTCGATCCTCGCCGATACGCTCGAAGCCTTGCTGGGCGCGATTTTCCTCGACGCCGGTTTCGATGCCGCGCGCGACGCCATCCGCGCCTTTTATATTCCGCTGCTCGACACGGTCGACCCGCGCACCCTCGGCAAGGATGCCAAGACCCTGCTGCAGGAATTCCTGCAAAGCCGCAAGATTTCCTTGCCCACCTATAATGTGGTCGCCACCCACGGCGCTGCCCACAGCCAGGAATTCGAGATCGAATGCCTGGTCCCGAAACTCGGCATCCAGGTCTTCGGCCGCGGCGGCAGCCGCCGTGCCGGCGAGCAGGCCGCCGCGCGCCTGGCGCTGGAAACGGCTGAACAGGCTTTGCGCAAGACCCCGGCCGCCAGCCGCAAGGCCAAGCCGCGTGCCGCCCAGCTCAAGCTGGCCGGCATCGCCACCATCCAGGGCGACGACGCTGCCGATGCGCAGTCCGCCCCCACCAAACAGGCATGAAGACGTCAGCATGAATACCGAACACAACCCTGCCGAACACAACCCCGCCGCACAGAACCCCGACAACAAGCCGGACGACAAGAAGGTCGCTGAGCACGATGTTGCCAGCGACGACGTCACCGAGAACGCCGCAGGCGACGAGCAAGCCGTCGACCTGAATGCCTTCTTCAACGACCGCACCGACGCCAGCAAGGGCACCTCGGTGGAAGGCTTCCGCTGCGGCTATATCGCCATCGTCGGCCGCCCGAACGTGGGCAAGTCGACGCTGATGAACCAGTTGATCGGCGCCAAGGTGTCGATCACCTCGCGCAAGGCGCAGACCACGCGCCATCGCATCACCGGCATCCAGACCCATGATGACGCCCAGTTTATCTATGTCGATACGCCGGGCTTCCAGACGCGTCATTCGAATGCACTGAACAAAACGCTCAATAAAACTGTCTCGAACACGCTCACCGCCTCGGACGTCGTGCTGTTCGTGATCGAGGCCGGCAGCTTTGGGCCGGCCGACCAGCAGGTGCTCGACCTGCTGCCGAAAAATGTGCCGGTGATCCTGGTCATCAACAAGTCGGACCACATGAAAGACAAGGCGATGCTGATGCCGTTCGCGCAGAAAGTGGCATCCTTGCGCGACTTCACGGCCATCGTGCCGGTGTCGGCAAAGTTGCGCTTCCAGATCGATTCCCTCGAACGCGAAATCCGCACGCACCTGCCGGAAAATCCGCCGGTGTTCAGCCCGGACGACATCACCGACCGCAGCGAGAAATTCCTCGCCGCCGAGATCGTGCGCGAAAAAGTGTTCCGCCTGCTGGGGGATGAACTGCCGTACACGAGCACGGTGATCATCGAGCAGTTCCTGCAGGAAGGGAATTTGCGCCGCATTTTTGCTGCCATCCTGGTCGAGCGCGACACCCATAAATCAATGATCATCGGTAACAAGGGCGCGCGCCTGAAAGAGATCTCGACGCAATCGCGCCTGGACATGGAAAAGCTGTTCGACGGTCCCGTGTACCTGGAGATCTGGGTCAAGGTCAAGTCCGGCTGGGCCGACAACGAAGCGGGCCTGCGCGCCTACGGCTACGAGTAGTTGCCACTAAGATTGCCACTGAGCGCAGGAGGCCACGCCACCGCATGACGAACCTCGACCCAGCCGTCACGGCGCCAGACGACGCCACCGCCAGGGCGCCTGACCTGCCTGTGGTCGCCGAGGCGACGGCGGTCTATGCCGTGGCCGCCGCGCCACCGCCGCCGCGCCGCAGCCGCGCGCCTGCGAGCCAGGTGCGCATCAACGGCCAGCCCGCCTTCGTGCTGCACAGCTATCCCTACAAGGAAACGAGCCTCATCGTCGACCTGTTTACGCGCGACCATGGCCGCATCGCGGTCGTGGCGAAAGGCGCGAAGCGGCCGCTGTCCAAATTGCGCGGAGTGCTGCAAACCTTCCAGCCATTATCCGTGTCGTGGAGCGGCAAGTCGGAATTGCGCACCCTGATCGACGCGGAATGGGTCGGCGGCATGCTGCCGATCGAACGCACGGCCCTGTTGTGCGGCTTCTACCTGAACGAACTCCTCGTCAAATTGCTGGCGCGCGACGACCCGCACCGGGCCCTGTTTGACCATTACATTTCGACGCTGAACGAACTCGCCCACGACGAACCGGCACAAATTGCCTTGCGAAAGTTCGAACGGGCCTTACTTAAGGAAACAGGCGTCGCCGCCGACCTGAAACGTTCGACGACGACGCGCGAAGAAGTGCAGGCCGCAAGCGACTATGTGGTCGATCCCGAGCGCGGCGCCCGCGAAGCCCGTGTGTCCGATGTCTGGCCGGTCGTGTCGGGTAAAACCCTGCTCGACATGGAGCGCGAGGACTACGCCGATCCGGCGACGCAAGCGCAGAGCAAGCAACTGATGCGTTTCCTGCTGGCGCACCACCTGGGCGGGGTGCCCTTGAACACCCGGCAGATTCTGATTGACCTGATGCAGTTATAGAACCCACACAACCATGAGCTTCCTGCAACCCGTCGGCCCGGTCATCGACCTGGGCGTCAACATCGATCACATCGCCACCGTGCGCAACGCGCGCGGCACCGTCTACCCGGACCCGCTGCGCGCGGCGCTGCTGGCCGAGCAGGCCGGCGCCGACCTGATCACGCTGCACCTGCGCGAAGACCGGCGCCACATCAAGGACGCCGACGTGCTGGCGATGCGCCCGCAACTGGCCACGCGCATGAACCTGGAAGCGGCGGTGACCCAGGAAATGATCGATTTCGCCTGCCAGGTGAAACCGCAGGACGTCTGCCTGGTGCCCGAGCGGCGCGAGGAAGTGACGACCGAAGGCGGCCTGGACGTGATCCGCTATTTCAAGGAAGTCGAGACGGCGGTGAAACAATTGAAAGGCGAGGGTATCCGCGTCTCGCTCTTCATCGATGCCGACGCAGCGCAGATCGAAGCCGCCGCCAGGGCCGGCGCGACGGTGATCGAGCTGCACACCGGGCGCTATGCCGAGGCTGAAGGTTCCGAAGCACTGCGCGAACTGGAGCGCATCAAGGCGGGCGTGGCGGCGGGCGTGAAGCAGGGCCTGGTCGTGAACGCCGGCCACGGCCTGCATTACACCAACGTGCAGCCGGTGGCCGCGATCCGCGACATCGCCGAGCTGAACATCGGCCATGCGATCGTCGCCCATGCCTTGTTTGCAGGCTGGGAAAACGCCGTGCGCGAAATGAAGGCGATCATGGTGGCCGCGCGCCTCGGCGTGACGCTGGGGGCACAATGAGCGAGGGGTTGAAATGATTTATGGCATCGGCACCGACATCGTCCAGATTTCGCGTGTCGAGGCGGCGCTCGCGCGCAGCGGCCCACGGTTCGCGGAAAAGATCCTCGGGCCCCAGGAACTCGAGAAATACCATGCGCGGCGCGCGCGCAGCGAAGTGCGCGGCCTGCGTTTCCTGGCCACGCGCTTCTCGGCCAAGGAAGCGTTTTCGAAAGCGATCGGCCTGGGCATGCGCATGCCGATGACCTGGCGCTCGGCGCAGATGCTCAACGCCCCGAGCGGCAAGCCGACCATCGTCTGCAGCGGGGCGCTCGAGGAATTCATGCGGCAGCACCGCCTTAGCGCCCAAGTCACGATCAGCGACGAAGCCGATTACGGTGTCGCTTTCGTGATCGTGACCCAGGACCCGGTAACATCGTCATCAAACACACCGCAAGCGATACGCCAGTGACCAAGGAAGTGCAATCCCCCGAGCTGCCGCAGAACCCGGCGCCCAGCAACGCAGCTCCCCATGAGGTAGCGGAAGCGCCGATGGCCTATGTAGCTGCGGCCGGCGCTGCCATGCCTGTTCCGCATCCCGCCGAGGACCAGCCCGCGAAGGGCAAGGCGGCGAAAGCGCCGGCCCAGCGCGCCCGCCCCGATGCCTGGCAGGTGGTGAAGGAAGAGCTGACGACGACCCTGAAAGACGACGCCGCCGACCCTGTGCAGCCCAGCGTCTCGGCCCGCGAGCAGGTGCTGGCGACGGTCGCCAAGCTGCCGGAGCTGCCCGGCGTGTACCGTTATTTCGACGCCAACGGGAACGTGCTCTACGTCGGCAAGGCGCGCAACCTCAAGAAGCGCGTCTCGAGCTATTTCCAGAAGAACCTGTCGAGCCCGCGCATCGCGATGATGGTGTCGCAGATCGCCAAGCTGGAAACCTCGGTGACCCATAGCGAAGCCGAAGCCCTGATCCTGGAAAACAACCTGATCAAGGCGCTGAAACCCCGCTACAACATCCTGTTTCGGGACGATAAGTCCTATCCGTACCTGAAGATCACGGGCGGCGACTTCCCGCGCATGGCCTATTACCGCGGCGCTTTGGACAAAAAGAACCAGTATTTCGGTCCTTTCCCCAGCGCCTGGGCGGTGAAGGAATCGATGCAGATCCTGCAAAAGGTGTTCATGCTGCGCACCTGCGAGGACAGCGTCTTTGCCAACCGCACGCGCCCCTGCCTGCTGCACCAGATCGGGCGCTGCACCGGCCCTTGCGTGAAGCTCATCGACAAGGATGCGTACAAGGTAGATGTCGAGAACGCCGCGAAGTTCCTGCGCGGGCGCCAGAACGAGGTGATGGAAGACCTGCAGCAAAAAATGCACGGCTTCGCCGAAAAGCTGATGTTCGAGCAGGCCGCAGGGGTGCGCAACCAGATCCAGTCGCTCTCGCGTGTGCTGCACCAGCAAAGCATGGAAACGACGGGCGACGCCGACGTCGACGTCATCGCCGTGGTGGTGCAGGGCGGGCGCGCCTGCGTCAACCTGGCGATGGTGCGCGGCGGACGCCACCTGGGCGACCGCGCCTATTTTCCAACCCAGGTCGGCGAGGCGATCGCCGAGCTGTCGATCGAATGCGAAGTGCTGGCCGCCTTCCTGGTCCAGCACTACACCGACAAATTCGTTCCCGGCACCCTGATCCTGAACATCGAATTCGACCAGCCGGAACTGATGGTGGCGCTCGCCGAGCAATGCGGGCACCGGATCAACCTGATTTTCCAGCCGCAGGGCCAGCGCCGCCAGTGGCTTGAGCTTGCCCAGAAGGGTGCGGAGATCTCCCTGGCGCGGCTGTTGTCCGAACAAGGGTCGCAGCAGTCGCGTACGCGCGCACTGGCCGAGGCCTTGTCGCTGGACGCGACGGATCTCGACACCCTGCGCATCGAATGCTTCGACATCAGCCACACGGCAGGCGAGGCGACGCAGGCATCCTGCGTGGTCTTCCATCACCACGCGATGCAGAACTCGGAGTACCGGCGCTACAACATCAACGACATCACGCCGGGCGACGATTACGCCGCCATGCGCCAGGTGCTGATGCGCCGCTATGAAAAGGTCGCCGGCGGCGACGGCGTCATGCCGGACGTGGTGCTGGTCGACGGCGGCAAGGGGCAAGTCGAGATGGCGCGCCAGGTGTTGTCCGAGCTGGGCCTGGACATCGGCCTGATCGTCGGCGTGGCCAAGGGAGAAGGGCGGCGCGTGGGCCTGGAGACGCTGATCTTCGCCGACGGCCGCGCGCCGCAGGAGCTGGGCAAGGAATCGGCGGCGCTGATGCTGGTCGCCCTGATCCGCGACGAGGCGCACCGCTTTGCCATTACCGGCATGCGCGCCAAGCGCGCCAAGACGCGCCAGGCCTCGCGCCTCGAGGAGATCGAAGGCATCGGCGCCAAGCGCCGCCAGCGCCTGCTCGCCCGCTTCGGCGGCCTGCGCGGCGTGGTCGACGCCAGCGTCGAGGACCTGTGCCAGGTCGAGGGCATTTCGACCGCGCTGGCGGAAGAGATTTACCGGCAGTTGCATTGAGTCGTCGATGATCTCGCCTGTAGCAGCGGCGCACCGTAGGGTGGGCATGCCCACGCGTCACGCACGCATCCCATTGCGTTGGCCGTCTATCACCCAACACGCAGATCGTGCAACATGGTTGGCCTCCGACGAGGGCAACGATCGTCGTACGAACCCACGTGGACAATTCAAGATGTGCGAGCGATGTGTCGCCGGACGTGTCCGGGCGATGCGTCCGTAAGCGCGTGCGCGCGGGGGCGCCCACCCTCTGGTCAATATTCATCGCTCGCACACTCCATTGTTAATTCACAGTTAATAATGGTTTGAATTTTCCATCCGTTGCAAGACTCCGCCAACAGATACAGTGCATGCACGACATCACTTATCCAGACGGAGACAGCAGCAATGAAAACCTACAAAATCGCAACCATCCCCGGCGACGGGATCGGCAAGGAAGTGGTTCCTGCGGGCCAGCAAGTCCTGGCGGCGCTCGCTGCCGGCAGCAAGGCCTTCCAGTTCGCCTTCGAAGATTTCGACTGGGGCGGCGACTACTACCGCAAGCATGGCGTGATGATGCCGGCCGACGGCCTCGACGCGCTGCGCGGCAAGGATGCGATCCTGTTCGGCTCGGCCGGCGACCCGGACATCGCCGACCACATCACGCTGTGGGGCCTGCGCCTCAAAATCTGCCAGGGCTTCGACCAGTACGCCAACGTGCGCCCGACGCGCATCCTGCCGGGCATCGATGGGCCACTCAAGCGCTGCGCGCCGGAAGACCTGAACTGGGTGATCGTGCGCGAAAACTCGGAAGGCGAGTACTCCGGCGTCGGCGGCCGCGTGCACCAGGGCCACCCGATCGAAGCGGCCACTGATGTGAGCATGATGACCCGCGTCGGCGTCGAGCGCATCCTGCGCTACGCCTTCAGGCTGGCCCAGTCGCGTCCACGCAAACTGCTCACCGTCATCACCAAGAGCAATGCCCAGCGTCACGCGATGGTGATGTGGGACGAGATCGCGCTGGAGGTGTCGCGTGACTTCCCGGACGTGAAATGGGACAAGGAACTGGTCGACGCCGCCACCGCGCGCATGGTCAACCGTCCGGCCACCCTGGACACCATCGTCGCCACCAACCTGCACGCCGACATCCTCTCCGACCTGGCGGCGGCGCTGGCCGGCAGCCTGGGCATCGCCCCGACCGGCAACATCGATCCCGAGCGCCGCTATCCATCGATGTTCGAGCCGATCCACGGTTCGGCCTTCGACATCATGGGCAAGGGCCTGGCCAATCCGATCGGCACCTTCTGGTCGGTCGTGATGCTGCTCGAGCACCTGGGCGAATTCGAGGCGGCCAGGCAGGTGATGGCCGCGATCGAAAGCGTGACCAGCACCCCGTCGCTGCATACGCGCGACCTGGGCGGTACGGCCACCACGGCCGACGTTACCAAGGCAGTCTGCGACTTCCTCGGCGCCCAGCGCCAGCGCGCCGCGGCCTGAAGCCGGGCCCGTGCAATCCGGCCGGCGCCACGCTCGCGGCCCGGCCCAGCCGCCAAGGTGGCCCTGCAGCGTCCCCCGTACAAGCCAGCCGCCATAGAGCGGGGAGGGACGCTGCCTGCAACATGCAGCAAGCAGCACACATCAAGGAGACATCATGTCAACCCGCATTTTCGGAAAACTCTACGTCCAGGTACTGATCGGCGTGGTCGCCGGCGGCCTGCTCGGCTTCCTCTACCCCAAGCTCGGCACCGACCTCAAGCCGCTCGGCGACGTCTTCATCCGCCTGATCAAGATGGTGTTCGCACCGGTCATTTTTGCCATGGTGGTGCTCGGCATCGCACGCATGGAAAGCATGAAGGAACTGGGGCGCGTCGGTGTACGCGCCCTTGTCTATTTCGAGATCCTGTCGACCTTTGCCCTGCTCCTCGGCCTGATCGTGGTGAACGTGTTCCAGCCCGGCAGCGGCATGAACATCGACGCCAAGGCACTCGATACGGGCGCGATCTCCAGCTACACGGCTGCGGCCCAGAAATCCAAAGGCTTCATCGACTTTCTGCTCAATATGGTGCCGACCAGCGTGGTCGATGCGCTGGCCAAGAACGACATCCTGCAGATCCTCGTGTTCGCCACCATGTTCGGCGTGGCGCTGTCGCACATGGGACGCGCTTCCAAGCCGGTCATCGACATCCTGGAAGCCTTCAGCAACGCCATGTTCGTCGTGGTGCGGATGGTGATGCGCATCGCCCCGATCGCCGCCTTCGGCGCGATCGCTTTCACGGTCGGCAAATACGGCCTCGCGTCGCTGCTCTCGCTCGGCCAGCTGATGGCCTGCATGTACCTGACCTGCGTCGCCTTCGTGTTCATCGTGCTGAACGTGATCGCCCGCATCTCCGGCTTCAGCCTGTGGAAGTTCCTGCGCTATATCCGGGACGAGATCTTCACCGTGCTCGGCACCAGCTCCTCGGAGTCCGTCGTGCCGCAGCTGATGCTCAAGCTCGAACACCTCGGGGTCTCCAAGCCGGTGGTCGGCCTGGTAGTGCCGGCCGGCGTCACCTTCAACCCCGACGGCCAGTGCATCTATTACACGATGGCGGCGATCTTCATCGCCCAGGCAACCAATACCCCGCTGTCGCTGGTCGACCAGCTGGTCATCATGGGCGTGCTGATGGTAACCTCGAAGGGCTCGGCCGGCGTGACCGGTTCGGGCTTCATCACTCTCGCGGCGACGCTCGCCTCGATGGGCAACATCCCGGTCGCGGGCATGGTGCTGCTGCTCGGCGTGGACCGTTTCATGTCGGAAGCCCGCGCGATCACCAACACCATCGGCAACGCGGTGGGCACGGTGGCGATTGCCAAATGGGTAGGCAGCGTCGACAGCGCCCGCATGCACCGCATCCTCGATGGCGAGGAGGTCGCGCCGCTGGTCAAGCCCGTCGAGGAGGCGCTGCCGGCGGCCGAACCGAATGTCGTCGGCTTTGCCGGCGTCCACAAGGCCTCGGCCTGAGCGCGGGAGTGTCCATCAGCGAATTGTCAGAGAAAGAGATGGATATGGCGTCTACTACCAGCCAGCGAAACGACGTGCACGGGGGCGAGCGCGCCTTGCTGGAGAAGCTGTTCCGGGCCGCGATCGCCGCGGCCCAGCCGGCCCTGTGCATCCCGGCGCACTTGCCGCAGGCGCCTGCCGGCCGCCTGGTCGTGATCGGGGCGGGCAAGGCCTCGGCCGAAATGGCGCGCGCGGTCGAGCAGAACTGGCCGGGAAAACTGGAAGGCTTTGTCGTCACGCGCTACGGCTATGCGGTGCCGTGCGAGCGCATCGAGATCGTCGAAGCGGCGCATCCGGTGCCGGACCAGGCCGGATTCGATGCCGCCACCCGCATGCTCGAGATGGTGCGCGGGTTGACGAGCGAGGACACCGTGCTGTGCCTGATCTCGGGCGGGGGCTCCTCGCTGCTGCCCTTGCCGCTGCCCGGCATCACGCTCGAAGACAAGCAGGCGGTCAACCGCGCGCTGCTCGCGTCGGGCGCCAGCATCAGCGAGATGAATTGCGTGCGGCGCCACCTATCCGGCATCAAGGGCGGGCGCCTGGCGGCCGCCTGCCACCCGGCGCGCGTGGTGACGCTGCTGATTTCGGACGTTCCCGGCGATGACCCACGCGACATCGCTTCCGGCCCCACGGTGGCCGACCCCAGCACCTGCGCCGATGCGCTGGCCATTATCGACCGCTACGGCATCGCCTTGCCGCCGACCGTGCGCGAGGTGCTGGAAAGCGGCGCCGGCGAATCGATCAAGCCGGGCGACCCGCGCCTGGCCGGCAACGAGCTGCGCATGATCGCCACCCCGCAAATGGCGCTTGAAGCGGCGGCCCGGGTCGCCGAAGAAGCGGGCATCAAGGCTTACATCCTCGGCGACAGTATCGAAGGTGAAGCGCGCGAGGTCGGCAAGGTCATGGCCGGCATCGCACTCCAGGCCGCGCGGCGCGGCCAGCCTTTCGCGACCCCGTGCGTGCTGCTCTCGGGCGGCGAAACCACGGTCACCATCAAGGGCGACGGCAGGGGCGGGCGCAACGTCGAATTCCTGCTGGCCGCCGCGATCGCCCTGCGCGGTGAACCTGGCGTCTACGGCCTGGCCGGCGACACGGACGGCGTCGACGGCCAGGAAGAGATCGCCGGCGCCAGCTTTTCGCCGGACACGATCGAACGCGCATTCGCGCAGGGAGTCCGTCCCCAGGAGAGCCTGGACCGCAACGACGGCCACGGCTTCTTCCAGGGCCTGGGCGACTCGGTCGTGACCGGCCCCACGCTCACCAACGTCAACGACTTCCGGGCCATCCTCATCGACCCGGCATCACCAGGAACCTCAATTGAACCGTCATCGCAAAGCTAAAATCGTCGCCACCGTCGGACCCGCCAGTACGGATGCCGCCACGCTGGAAGCCATGTTCCGCGCCGGCGCCGACGTCTTCCGCCTGAACTTCAGCCACGGCACCCACGAGGACCACAAGGCGCGCCTGGCCATCCTGCGCGGCCTCGAACATACCCTCGGCCGCCCGATCGGCGTGCTGCTCGACCTGCAGGGCCCCAAACTGCGCATCGGCACCTTCGCCAACGGTTCCGTGAAGCTCGACACCGGCGCCGCCTTCCGCCTCGACCTGGATACCGGCAAACCGGGCGACGTCGAACGGGTGGCGCTGCCGCACCCCGAGATTTTCGCGGCCCTCGAGGCCGGCGCGCGCCTGCTGCTCGACGACGGCCGCATCGAGCTGGAAGTGAAAGGCTTCGGCGCCGGCCATGCGGATACCATCGTCGTCAACGGCGGCGTGCTCTCGGACCGCAAGGGCGTCAACGTTCCTGGCGTGGTGGTGCCGATGTCGGCGCTGACCGAGAAGGACCGCAAGGACCTCGATTTCGGCCTCACGCTGGGCGTGGACTGGATCGCGCTGTCGTTCGTGCAGCGCGCCGAGGACATCCGGGAGATCAAGGAGATCGTCGGGGGCCGTGCCGGCATCATCGCCAAGCTCGAAAAGCCGGCCGCCATCGCGCAGCTCGATGCGATCGTGGAAGCGGCCGATGCGGTAATGGTGGCGCGCGGCGACCTTGGCGTCGAAATGCCGGCCGAGCAGGTACCCTCGATCCAGAAGCGCATCGTGCGCACCTGCCGCCGCCTCGGCAAGCCGGTGATCGTCGCGACCCAGATGCTCGAATCGATGGTGGCCGCACCGGTGCCGACCCGCGCCGAAGCGTCGGACGTGGCGACCGCCGTGTACGACGGCGCCGATGCGGTGATGCTGTCGGCCGAATCGGCCTCGGGCAAATTCCCGGTCGAAGCGGTGAAAATGATGAACAGTATTATCGAGCAGACCGAATCGGACACCCATTACGTCGAGAGCATGAAGGCGGCCGAGAACCCGGCGCGCGCCGAGATCGCGGACGCCATCGGTCTCGCCCTGCGCAACGTGGCCGACTTACTGGACGTAGCCGCCACTGTCGCCTACACTAGCTCCGGCCATTCGGCGCTGCGGGTAGCGCGCGAACGGCCGAAGGCGCCGATCATCGGCATGACCCCGAAGCTTGCCACTGCGCGCCGCCTGGCGCTGGTGTGGGGCGTGCATGCGGTGCTGATCCACGACGTGGCCTCGGTGCCGGAGATGACGGAGTTCGCCTGCGCCACGGCTGCCCGCGAAGGCCTCGCGGCGCCGGGACAAACGGTGGTGATCGCCGCCGGCATGCCGTTCGGGACGGCCGGTACGACCAACCTGCTGCACATCGCCCGCCTGGGCGCGAACGGCAGCGCGGAGTGAGGATCGGCTTGAAGGGGTTCCACGGCATGAAAGGGTTCCACGACCTGAAAGGGTTCGAGCAGTACCGCGCGCGCCGGAACAGGGCGCCTGTGCATTTACAATCAAAAAAAGGAAGAGACATGAACAAGAAAGTCATTGCAGCGGCCGTCCTCGCGTGCTGCGCCGCCGGCGCTTCGGCGCAAACCTCGGTCGCCATCTACGGCATCATGGATGCCGCCTTCGTGGGCGAGCACGGCGGCGCGGTGGACTCCGTGAACAAGATCACCAGCGGCGCCGCATCGGCTTCGCGGATCGGGTTCCGCGGTACCGAAGACCTGGGCAATGGCATGTCCGCCCTGTTCGTGCTGGAGACGGGCGTCAGGATCGACACCGGCGCAGTCGACGCGGCCGGCACCATCTTCAACCGCCAGGCCCTCGTCGGCCTGAAAAGCCGGGTGGGTACGCTGACGATCGGCCGCCAGTACACGCCGTGGCACAATGCGCTGGCGCAGGTCGGCGACCCGTTCGGCACCGGTTATGCCGGCACCTCGAAGAACCTGTTCCCGGATTCGGGCACCAACGTCCGTACCAGCAATACCGTGATCTACGCCGCGCCGGCCACCATGGGCTTCACGGCCGACCTGGCCTACAGCGCGGGCGAGCAGGCCGGGGACAGCGAGGCCGGCCGCCAGATGGGCGCATCGATCGGTTACTCGAACGGGCCGCTGAACGTGCGCCTTGCCTACAACCACAAGAATAACGAGGTCGCGGCGGCGCCCGGCGTTCCCGCAGTCGTGCGCGGCTCCGGCCGCAACACCCTGCTGGCCGCGAACTACGATTTCAAGGTAGTGAAAGCCTGGTTCGCTTACGGCGTCGACAAGGGCTTCAACAGCGCCCCGCTCGGCAACGCGGGCAATCCGTATGGCGGCGTGGCGCCGACCGCGTCCACCGACGGTAACGAGATCCTGGTTGGCCTGTCGGCACCGGTCGGCACCGGCACCGTGCTCGCTTCCGTGATGCGCAAGGACGATCGCACGGCCTTCAACCAGGATGCGCGCGCCTGGGGCGTCGCCTACCTGTATCCGCTGTCGAAGCGGACGAATTTGTACGCGGCCTACGGCAGCATCGATAACCGCAACGGCGCCGGCTACACGGTGGCGAACAATTCGGAATCGGGCACCGGCGACCGCGCGTACAACCTCGGCGTGCGCCACAGCTTCTAAAGCAAAACGTAGGGTGGACGGCTCGACCCGGGTGCTGGCGCCGCCCGTACGCCGGCGCCGTCCACGCGTTCAGCCACCATCGGAGATTCGCGACCGATCCTGCGCTGGTTGAACGCGTGGACGGCGTACGCGCCGGCGGCTCATCCTCTCCCGGGGCGAGCCGTCCACCCTACGAGCCGCTCGCGTCGTTCGACGGCCACCGGGCCACTTCCTGTCCCATCGGCGTCGCGCTTGAAAAGGCCTCGGCCACGAAGTCGACAAACGAGCGCACCCGCGCCGCCGTCTGCAGCTGGTAGGGATAGACAGCGTAGATGTCGGCGGCGGGCGTCTCCCAGTTCGCCAGCACCTGGCGCAGGCGTCCGCTCTGCAGGTACTTGGCGATATCCCATTCCGCACGCATGATCAGGCCGTGGCCCTCGAGCGCCCAGTTGACGGCGATCTCGCCGTCGTTGGTACTGAGTCCCCCGCGCACCTTGACGGTCTCGGTCCGCTGGCCCGAGCTCAGGTGCCAGATCCCGTAGCCTTCCTCGCCCTGGCGGATGCCGATGCAGCTGTGCTGCGCGAGGTCGTTCGGCACGCGCGGCATGCCGTGGCGTTCGAGGTAGGAGGGCGCCGCACAAATCAGGCGCCGGTTCGATGCCAGGCGGCGCGCGATCACGCGCGTATCGGGCGGTTCGCCGAAACGGATCCACACATCGCAGGCGTCCTCCAGCAGGGTAGGCGGGTTGACCGTCAACTGCAGCTGCACGTGCACGTCCGGATGGCGCTTGTGGAAGGTCGAGATCAGCGGCGCGATATGGCTGCGGCCGAAGCCCAGCGTCGCGTTCACCCGCAGCAGGCCCTTCGGCGCGGTGCCGGCGCTGGTGATCAGCTGCTCCATGTCTTCGATGTCGGCCAGGATGCGGCGCGAATGTTCGAGGTACATCTCGCCTTCGGCCGTGAGGCCGATGCGGCGCGTGGTCCGGTGCAGCAGCCGGGCGCCCAGGCGCGCCTCCATCTGCGACAGGCGCTTGCTGACGCCGGCCGTAGTGACGTTCAGTTCGCGCGCGGCCGCCGACAGGCTCCCGGCGCGTACCAGCAGGCTGAAGAAGGCCATTTCCGACTGGGCATTGGCAGGCGTCGACATTGTTAATCCAAAATTAATAATGGTTCAACTTTAATCTTATCTTTAAGCGTGTGCAATCCGTATATTCGCAGTTGACCCAGTGACAAGAACATCGGCGGCAAGCAGTGCAGGGCCGTGTCGCAGGGACCGATCCGCAAAAAAAATATCAGGAGACAAGCATGCAAAAACAGACCCGGCACCCCGTTCGCAAACACGCACGCATCGTGGGCGTCCTTGCCGCCGCGGCCCTGGCCGGCAGCGGCAGCGCCGCCATGGCCCAGGCCTGGCCGTCCAAGACCGTCAGCATCATCGTCCCGTTCGCGACCGGCGGCACCACCGACGCCATCGCCCGTACCCTGGGCCAGGAATTGCAGAAGAGCCTGGGGCAGCCGGTGATCGTCGAAAACAAACCGGGCGCGGGTGCGACCATCGGCGCCGACTACGTCGCCAAGTCCAGGCCGGACGGCTATACGGTGCTGCTGGGCGCCGTTCACCACACGATCGCCACCAGCGTCTACAAGAAGCTGCCCTACGACTTCCAGCGCGACCTGGCGCCGGTATCGACGGTGGCCATGGTGCCGAACGTCCTGGTGGTCAATCCGAAGATCCCGGCGAAAAACGTCAAGGAACTGATCGCGCTGGCGAAGCAGTCGCCGGGCAAGCTGACCTTCGGCTCGAACGGCAACGGCACCGGCCAGCACCTGATCGGCGCCCAGTTCAACATCGCCAGCGGCGTCGACATCCTGCACGTGCCCTATAAAGGCAGTGGCCCGCTGACGATCGACCTGCTGGGTGGCCAGATCGACATGTCCTTCGATACGGTGACGCCGGTGCTGTCGCACATCCGCGCCGGCAAGCTGCGCGCGCTGGCGGTGACGACGATCAAGCGCTCGGCCGCGCTGCCCGACGTGCCGACGCTCGACGAGTCCGGCCTGAAGGGATTCGACCAGGGCACCTGGTTCGGCGTGCTGGCGCCGGTGGCGACGCCGAAGGAGGTCGTCACGCGCCTGAACACCGAGATCGTCAAGATCGTGAACTCGCCCGACTTCAAGAAGAAGATGGCGGACATCGGCGCGGTTCCAATCGGTAACAGCCCCGCGGAGATGGCCAGCCAGATCAAGACCGACACGGAGCGCTTCGCCAAGCTGGTCAAGGACGCAAAGGTCAGCGCCGAGTAAGCGGCGGCAGGGCCGGTGGCCGATGAAAGGGGGCAGGGCGGCGCGCCAGCCCCGGCCCCTCGGCGACGGTCGAGCTGAACTGGTTTAAAAGGCAATACCCATGTAGACTAGCGGCGCACGCTTTTTTAACGGTAAGCCAGTTCACGCCCCTATGCCTTTCAACATCCCGATCCTCCTGACCTGGTTACGTGTAGCACTTATTCCCCTGGTTGTCGGCGTCTACTATCTCCCCACCCACTGGTTGCCGCATGCCGATCAGAACCTGGCGGCGACCGCGGTCTTCATCGTTGCCGCCGTCACCGACTGGTTCGACGGCTTCCTCGCCCGACGCTGGAACCAGACCTCGGCCTTCGGCGCCTTCCTCGACCCGGTCGCGGACAAGCTGATGGTGGCGGGCGCGCTGCTGATCCTGATCCAGCTGCAACGCGTCGATGCGGTGATCGCCTTCATCATCATCGGCCGCGAGATCACGATTTCGGCGCTGCGCGAATGGATGGCTGAAATCGGCGCGCGCAAGTCGGTCGCCGTCAGTTCGCTGGGGAAGGTCAAGACCGCCGCCCAGATGACGGCGATTCCTGCGCTGCTGTTCCATACGACCCGGTTCGGCATCGATTTCCACTTCTGGGGCTCGATCCTGCTGTGGATTGCCGGCGTGCTCACCGTGTGGTCGATGTTCTACTATCTGCGCCGCGCGTGGCCGGTCATTAAGGAAAAAGGCGGGAATTTGTAAGATTAATTCTCTGTCATCCTTGACGTACGGATCAGATCATCTATAATGCTTGCCTGTTGTGACGACATCGCAGCAAACGAAGACAAAGCGGGAGTAGCTCAGTTGGTAGAGCGCAACCTTGCCAAGGTTGAGGTCGAGAGTTCGAGACTCTTCTCCCGCTCCAAAGTTTGCGGTAGTCGGCAGCAATTAGTAGTAAATGGTTGTCTTGGAAATTGAAATAATTTCTGCGATAATCGATGTTTCCAGTATGCGGGAGTAGCTCAGTTGGTAGAGCGCAACCTTGCCAAGGTTGAGGTCGAGAGTTCGAGACTCTTCTCCCGCTCCAGTTCTGGAGCAGCAGTTTGTAGGTAAGAAACACACTCCGTGCGGGAGTAGCTCAGTTGGTAGAGCGCAACCTTGCCAAGGTTGAGGTCGAGAGTTCGAGACTCTTCTCCCGCTCCAAAAAGGCGTGTCATAGCAGGACTCCTCAGCGGGAGTAGCTCAGTTGGTAGAGCGCAACCTTGCCAAGGTTGAG
This sequence comes from Telluria sp. AIW5, assembly GCF_056680575.1. Taxonomy (NCBI): domain Bacteria; kingdom Pseudomonadati; phylum Pseudomonadota; class Betaproteobacteria; order Burkholderiales; family Oxalobacteraceae; genus Telluria; species Telluria sp. AIW5. The sequence continues at coordinate 2,917,659 of NZ_CM155289.1, forward strand.
GTCGAGAGTTCGAGACTCTTCTCCCGCTCCAAGAATTTTGAGAAGACATTCTTCTCCTGTTGATGTGGCTCATAACCGGCCAGAGCAGCAGCGGTACCATACCTTCTGGCGAGGTAGCAAAGCGGTTATGCAGCGGCCTGCAAAGCCGTCTAGACGGGTTCGACTCCCGTCCTCGCCTCCAGAACACCAGCCGAAATCGCCGCCCAGCCGGCGATTTTTGCATTTCCGGCCTTGCGGCCCCGACGGTGCTGCGGGCGGCCACCGCAAGATCGCCTGCCTGCGGCTGATCGACGACATGGTCGCGCCCCGCCTGCGCATGCACAAAGCCTGCGGGCGGGCAGGGGGAGCAAGCGATGAAACGGACGCTGCTCCCGGTGCTGGCCACGCCGGCCGCGCTGGCCAAACCGGGCCAGGGCGATGCTCTCCAATTCGGTGGCGCATGGCTTTGGCGGTTCCGCCGGAGCTTTCAAACCTGTGTGGAGTGCGGGGCCTTCGCGTTTATTCATGTTTGGGTACCTGGATATTGCAGCCGCTCGTCCCGGACGATCAGTGATCCGCGCACTCTGTCCTCGCAACATCCGTAGTGGTACGCCAGCTGTACCAGGGCCTGCCTGAGGAATGCCATAATTCGGGGCGTAGTCGTAACGTTCACCCTCGTAAAGGAACATCCCCCGCATAAGCATCCATATTGGCGGCATGGTCCGCCTCCGGGCGATCGCTGGTTTGCGGCCTCACGCTGCAAACAGCTTCACGAGCACCGACCGGATCCACATGCCGGCCCCGTCCTTGTGGCACTTGCGATGCCAATGCTGCTTCAGGTCGAACTGCGGGATCTCGATCGGCGGTTCGATCAGGCGGATATTGGCGATCGCTGCGAACGAGTCGCCCACGGCGTGAGGTGCCGTGACCTCAAGCACGGGGCCGTGGCGGCGGGTCTTTTTGCGCTGACCCAGCGCGTGGTGGCTGCCCCGACGTCCCTGATCGCAGCGTCGGTACTCGACGTGTTCAAACGCCAGGCAGCGCATGAGTTTCGCTACAGTGGCCATTGCACCAAGGTTTACAAGGCAACATTCAAGACCTTGCTGCTGCTGGCCATGGGGCCATCGCTCCTGCTGCTTTTCTTTTCGCCCCAACTGTTCAGCTGGCTGTTCGGCCCGGAGTGGCGGCCAGCCGGCGAGCTCGCGCGCATTCTTGCGCCGCTGGGCTTCTTCAACTTCATTGCAAGCCCGCTCAGCTACGTGTTCTTTATTGCGGGGAAGCAGAAAATCGAATTGCGCTGGCAGGTGGCCTTGTTTGTGATGACAGTGATCGTATTTGGCGCACCCTTGTCGCTCCATGAAAGCCTGCTGGGGTACATGCTTGGCCGGTCGGCGCTCTACCTTGTTTATCTGTATATGTCGTACCAGTGCGCGCGACGCAACAGGCCCTCGCCTGAGCTTGCGGACTGCCTGCAATCCGGCCGCGTCCCGGCGGGCGGCAGGAAAATAAACAGCGACAACGCGTGAACGCACCCGGCCTGGCCCTGCATTCAAGCCGGGTCGCGGCCACCCACGAAGGCCTGGACAAGGCGGTTGAATGACGCAAAGTGCGTGACGTTCATCCCGTGCGACGCGCCCGGGATCGATCGCCTGTCCGCGTCCCCGATCCACTCCGCCAGCTTCTCCACGTTGTTGCGGTACATGCGCGGACTCTTTTCGCCCGCGATCAGCTCGACGCGCGCTATGCCTCGCACCAGGTGATCACCTTGCTGCTGTCGCGCTCGCGCGAACGCGACCCGAACCTGCTCGCGCTGGCGGCCGAATGCAGGATGTACGGAACGCGCGGCGGCGGCTTGCCGCCCTGAAGCGGCAGGAACTGCCGGCCGTGCACGGGTCGGCCAGGCGCTCGCCATCGGGGCGGCGAAACTGCTAGGATGCCGTGATCGCTTGTCCGATTCCTGGCCCGATTCTTTGCCCGATTGTTGGCCCGATTCCTGGTCCGATTGCTGCCATACTCCGACCGTCATGCCGCCCATTTCCCCCCGTGGACGCACCGTATTGCCTTGACGCGCTGCGCGACCATCTGCCGGCAGGCGTCGTGGTGCACGCCGCCGACGGCCGCATCGTCTCCGCCAACGGCCTCGCCCGCGAGCTGCTGGGACGCACGGAATCCCAACTCATCGGGGTCGACCCCAGCGCGGCCGGGAGCGCATGGGAGGTCCTGCGCGACGATGGTTCGCCCATGCCGCCCGAGGAGTTTCCGGCCAATGTGGTGCGGGGCACGGGCCGTAAACTGTCCGGCCTGGTGGCCGGTATCGTCGGCGCGGGCCCCACCTGCTGGCTGCTGTGCAACGCCTATCCCGAGTACGACGACGCCGGCTGTGTGCACCAGGTGGTCGTCTGCTTCACCGACTGCACCGCGCTAAAGCAAACCCAGCAATCCCTGCAAAAGTCCGAAGAACGCCTGCGGCTGGTGCTCAAGGGCTCCACCGATGCGCCCTGGGACTGGGACCTGGTCACGGGGGACGTCTATTACTCGGAGCGCTGGTGGAACATGCTCGGCTACCCCAGCGGCGAAGGCATCGAGGACTCCGGCGCCTGGCGGCGCCTCATGCATCCGGACGACGACCTCATGATCGCCGCTTATCTCGCCGACCTGTTGCCCAGCCCGCGCGATGGGTTCAGCGTGGAGTTCCGGCTGCGTCACCGTGATGGCCACTACGTACCCGTGCTGTCGCGCGGCTACGTCCTGCGCGACGACACCGGCAAGGCCTTGCGCATCTCCGGCGTCAACACCGACCTCACCGAACGCAAGCGCACCGAACGGCAGATCTACGAACTGGCCTATTACGACCAGTTGACCGGCCTGCCGAACCGCCGCTTCCTGATCGAGGAACTGGAACACGTGCTGGCGCGCGGCCGGCGCTCGGGCCAGCACAGCGCGCTGTTCTATCTCGACCTGGACAACTTCAAGCTGCTCAACGACACGATGGGGCACGAGCTGGGCGACATGCTGCTGCGCCAGACGGCCCAGCGGCTGCGCCACACGGTGCGCCACAGCGACCAGCTGGCCCGCCTGGGCGGCGATGAATTTGTCGTGGTGCTGGAAGGCCTGGGGGCGGAGCCGGGCGACGCGGCCGCCGAGGCGGGCCAGGTGGCGGCCAAGGTCCTGTCGACCCTGGGCCAGCCCTGCCAGCTCGACTCGCTCCTGTTCAAGAGTACCGCCAGCATCGGCATCACGCTGTTCGATGCCGCCGGCACCGACATCGAAACCCTGCTCAAACAGGCCGACCTGGCCTTGTACCGGGCCAAGGCCGACGGGCGCAACCTGGCCCGCTTCTTCGATCCCAGCATGCAGGATGCGGCCGACCGCCGCATCGCCTTCGACGCCGCCATGCGCGACGGCATCCCGCTGGGCCAGTTCCGCCTGTTCTGCCAGCCGCAGTTCGACAAGCGCGGACGCCTGGTCGGCGCCGAGGTACTGGTACGCTGGCAGCGCGGCGAACACGAGCTGATCGGCCCGGACCATTTCATCGGATTCGCCGAAGAGACGGGCCTCATCCTTCCCCTCGGCGAGCATGTGCTGGCGGAGAGCTGCCGCGCATTGGCGCGCTGGCGCCGCGACCCGACGCTCCGGCGCCTGAAACTGGCGGTCAACGTCAGCGTGCACCAGATGCGCGACCCCGGCTTTCCCGCCGCAGTGGCTGGCATCCTGGACGGCACCGGAGCGCCGGCAGCGCGCCTGTGCCTGGAACTGACGGAAAGCGTCTTCGCGGAAGACATGCAGGAGATTACCCAGCGCATGCACGAGATCTGCGCCCAGGGCATCTGCTTCTCGCTCGACGATTTCGGCACCGGCTATTCCTCGCTGGGCTACCTCAAGCGTTTCCCGCTCGCGGCGCTGAAGATCGACCGCTCCTTCGTCCACGATGTCGGCATCGACGCCGACGCCGGGTCGATCGTGGAGGCCATCATCGCACTTGCGCGCAAACTCAAGCTCGAGATCGTGGCCGAGGGTGTCGAGTACGAAGCCCAGCGCAATTTCCTGATCCGGGGCGGGTGTTCCTCGATGCAGGGCTTCCTGCTGGGCCGCCCGCTGCCGACGGCGGAATTCGAGCACAGGTATAGCAGCGCCGGTATCGGCCACGCCTGAGAGCCCGGCGCCGGCCCTAACGATGAGAAATTGAACATATTTTCGGGAACGTGGAATACTTTGGGTGCCGTTTGCGTATACGACAATGTCCCCACCCCAAAACTGGAACCGCCATGCACCCGATCCGTACCGCACTCAGCCTGCTCGGCGCCGCCTCCGTCCTCGGCGCCTGCGCCTCGATGTCCAGCCCCATGGTGAAAAGCGCCGACGGCGTTCTCGTCAACCAGGCAGGAATGACGCTCTATACCTTCGACAAGGACGCCGCGGGAAGCGGCAAGAGCGTCTGCAACGGACCCTGCGCCGCCCTGTGGCCCGCCGTGCCGGCGACTGCTTCTTCGTATGCGGCTCCTTACTCTGTCGTCACGCGCGACGACGGCTCGAAGCAGTTGGCGCGCAAGGGCAAGCCCCTGTACCTGTTCGCGCAGGATACGCGGCCCGGCGAACGCAAGGGCGACAAGGTGAAGGACGTCTGGCACGTGGTTGCCGACTGAGCTTCTGTTTCCGGAGCCGCCGCCGCCATGCTTGACCCCGGTGTCGAACTGACCACCTGCATCCCGCGCCTGCGCCGCTACGCGCGGGCGCTGGTGGGTGAGCTCAATGGCGCGGAAGACCTGGTGCAGGACACGGTCGAGCGCGGATGGAGCCGGATCGCCGAGTGGCGCCGCGATGGCGAGATGCGCGCCTGGCTGTTCGGGATCATGCATAACCTGCACGTGGACCAGTTGCGCGCGCGCCGCCTGCAGACGACGACCCTCGGCGATGAAACGCCGCACCCGGCGCACACCGTCAACCATGCGGCCGGGCTCGAAATACGGGACATGCAGGCGGCGCTGGCCCTGCTGCCCGCCGAGCAGCGCGAAATCCTTCTGCTGGTCGGCCTGGAGGGCATGACCTATGACCAGGTTGCCGGCGCGCTGGGCCTGCCCCTGGGGACGGTGATGTCGCGCCTGTCCCGCGGGCGAGAAAAATTGCGCGCACTGATGGAAGGGAGGGCCGCGCCCGTCGCGACCCTGCAGGTGGTCAAATGAATTCCTTGCCAGTCACCGAAGCCGACCTGCACGCGTACGTCGATGGCCTGCTGCCGCCGGCGCGCCTGGCCGCGATCGAGGCCTGGCTGCAGGCCCGGCCCGAGGAGGCGGCGCGGCTGGCCGCCTATCGCGAGCAGAACCGCGAACTGCACCGGCTGTTCGATCCGGTGCTCGATGAAGCCGTGCCTGCTGCGCTCACTGCAGCGGTCACTGTTCGTCCGCCGCGCAGGCGCTGGTGGGACGGCCCCGGCGGGCGCTGTGCGGCGGCCCTGGCCATCGCCCTGGCTGGCGGGCTGGGCGGCTGGACGCTGCGCGGCGCCGCGGTCATGCCCGGATCGGTGGCGGATTTGAAAGGCATTCGCCAGGCGGCGGCGGATCTGGCCGGGAGCCTGCCACGCCAGGCCGCCATTGCGCACGTCGTCTACAGTCCCGAGCTCAAGCATCCAGTCGAGGTGGGCGCGGACCAGGAGCAGCATCTCGTCGCATGGCTATCGAAACGCCTGGGCGCGCCGGTCCGGCCGCCACGGATCGGCAAGCTCGGCTACGAACTGATCGGAGGCCGCCTGCTGCCCGGCGAAAGCGGGCCGGTGGCCCAGTTCATGTACCACGACGCGGCCGGGCAGCGGCTGACGCTATATGTCTCGACGGAGCAGTCGCACAACCGCGATACGGGCTTCCGCTTTGCGCAAGAGGGGCCGGTCGGCGTGTTTTACTGGATCGACGGCAAATTCGGCTACGCGCTGTCGGCCGCTGCCGGCAAGGGCGAGCTCGCGACGATTGCCATTGCCGTGCACGAGCAACTGGAGCGATCCCGATGATGCGGGGCTGCTTTGCCTGGCTCCCGGCACGGGCGACACGAAACGGCGTTACAATGCAGGCGACTGATTTCTTTCATTGATGCCATATGGCCAGCCAGGCCACCAAGGGCCGGCGGGTTCGACGCCCGTCCTCGCCTCCAGAACATTCGCCAACATCGCCGCCCGCCGGCGATTTTTGCATTTCTGGCTCCACTACAAGATTGCCAACACGACCATGGGTCACGACATCCACAGCTTCATTGAAGCCCGCGCCCTCGCGCTGCGGGTCTGGCGCGACGCCGCCGCCTTTTTCCTCAGTATCGAACTGGCGCTCATGGTGCTCGTCGCCGTCGCCACCGTCGGCGGCGTATTCCTCGCCGTCATGGGAGACCTGCGCAGCCTGCTGTGCTTCGGCTTTGCGATTGCCTACGTTGCCACGCGCTGCCTGCTGCACGTCAAGCGAAAACTCAGCTGGCCATTCATCTGAGCGGCGCCGTTGCGGATCCCGCCCCGGGCCGCGCCGTGAATTGGCATCGCATCACCACGGCAACGGGTGACCATGAGGCCATGTGTGACCTCATGGTGCATCGCTACTGGTGTTGAGGTGAGCCCCAGGTATAGCCGAGATTGCTTATGCCCGTCATTGTGTTAGTGAAGTCCGCCATGCCGTTGATACCGAGGGCGGTCGTTTCGGGATTGAGCAGGTAGGGATGGAAAAAGAACGAGGCGAACCCATCCCGTACGACCAGCGCATACCGTGCGTTCAAGACCAGGTCCGAAGGCAGGTAATCGTAGCAATAGCTGCATACCGCCTTGCGCTCGATATTGCCGAGGTTTTCGGGTATGACGTATTGGCCGTAATAATCCTTCTTGATCACGTACGGATAAAATTGCCCGGGTGAGTAATCATATACCCCGGAAACGCCTTTCAGGTCGGGAGTATCGGATGTGTAATACACGACGCGTCCGAACGCTTTCCCGTAATAGCCCGGAATGGCCATGCTGGACTTGATACTCAGCGGCGAGGATTGATAATGGGGCGCCTCCCAGGCAAATGGGGTAAAGCCGGCGTTCTTGAGTTCCTTCAGGCCATTTTGCATGCGGGTGTTGGACCATGATTGCGTTCCGTTTTCGGCTGCCAATGGCGTATTCGCCGTCATGTTCCAGAATTCGTAATCTTCGCCGCTGACGCCGTTGATATTGTTGATAGGACCGTCGGACTGGTGGGTCCAGCCGTGCTGCACATATTGTCCACCGCGTGTTTTCGCATAATTCAACGAGCTTTTCAGGTTGGTGGCCATGGACAGCGGGATATCCTCTGCTACTCCCCCGTTATATGCGCCATACGGGTCCCTGTAGCGGGGAATGGCCGCGATCGCAAATGGTATCGCCCGCTCGAACATATAATTGGTCAATTTCTTCATGCTCGAAGTATTGACGTCCGCACTGACATCTTCGAGACGCACCAGCGCCGTATGCTTGACGGGATGGTCTTGCCCCATGATGTCGTGCAGCAGGTCGGCAAAAGCCAGGTAGCGGTCGCGCGGACCGATGTACGACAAGGGAACGTCTGCGAAATACCAGAAATTATTCGACCTCACGACATACGGTAATGCCGGCATCGCACTGTTTTTGCTATTGGTGATTGTCACAAGAGACTGCGCAGGCGCTGCCACCGAGGTTGCGCCCACGTCAGGGTCGGCGGCCGCAGTACCCGTCGCAGCGTCATAGGCGTAATACTTGAGCATGGACTCGCCCTTGTAACTCACCGTGTCATAGAACCCCGGGTTTTGATTACTGTTGCTGGGCGTCGAATTAAATCCCTGCAGTCCGTTGAAGGAAATGCCGCTGGATTGGGTAAACGTATAGTTTCCGTCCCAGGCAAGTTTCCAGATGTTGTACTTGAACCAGACGACTGTTTTCGGTACGGCCGATTTCAGGTTGGTATCGACGTCGGCCAGGAATGCAGTCGGAACGGCGCTGTCATACGAGGTGCCAAGATAAAACACGACATCGTAGTTGCCCATCGCTCCAGCAGAATACGTGTCGACTGGCTGCATGGCGATCGCCGAGGTATCGAAGTGCCCCAGCAAATTGCGCAGCATGATGGAAGTGGCCAGTCCGAATTTGTTGTACAGGCCGGCTGGCGCATCGTAGAGGATCAAGGCCCGCGGCGCGGGAGCCGGCACCTGGGCGGTGGCAGAACCGGACAGCACGCCCATCGAGGCCAGCACGCTGGCGACAATTACTCGAATCTTCATCAGAAGTCTCCTTGACTGTTTATTTCGCCGGCGCGGCGGCGGGCGTCGGTACGACAAGGCTGGTCCGGGTGTCGTCCAGCGTCTTGTCTTTTTTCGGTTTCTTGTGAGCGTGCCTGGCGCGGGCCACTTCCATTGGGTCCAGGCCCATCTGGAGTTTCACTTTTTGGGAGCCGGGCGGCAGCGGCGGTGCCTTGACCCGTGCAACGGCGACAGGACCGGCAGCGACAGGACCAGCGGCGACGAGCAGGGATGCCACGAGGAGTAATACATTGCGGGAAAGGTGTTTCACGAGGCGCTCCTGATTTAACGTAACTCGATTATTAAGGCATGAACGAGATGGCTGGAATTGACCATCCTGGAACCGGGCTTTGATCGACGGATTCGATCGGCTTGGCAAGTAGGGCGGGGGCGGCGGGAATGTGCCTGCTGTAAAAAAGATAGAAGAAAATCCTCAAGTCTATCCAGCGTGCAATTAATTTCTACCGATAAATCTATGCTGTGATATTCGGCTTACAGAGGATTCTAGCTATCGGTTCGGAGCCTACTTTTTGATCTCGGACACTTTTTCGGAGAAAATCGAAAAATTTTGATTATCTGGTGAAAATTGTTCTAGCTCAAAAAAAATCGAGAAATTGTCGAATATGGTTTGACCCACAACGCATAAAGTCTGCGCCACGTTCGCACAGCCAAGGATAGGGGTCGGCCATGAAAGTTCTGTCTGTATTCGGTACGCGTCCGGAAGCCATCAAGATGGCGCCGCTCGTCAAGATTTTGCAAAAGACTCCGGATATCGAGTCGATCGTTTGCGTCACTGGCCAGCACCAGGAAATGTTGATGCAGGTGCTGAAATTCTTCTCGATCGAGCCTGACCATCACTTGTCGCTGATGGCGCCGGACCAGCAGCTCAATGGCCTGGCATCGCGCATGCTTGGCGCGCTGGATTCGATATGCCAATATGTGCAGCCTGAACGCGTGCTGGTTCACGGCGATACGACGACAGCAATGATCGCCGGCCTGGTGGCGTTCCATCGGAAGATTCCTGTCGGCCACGTCGAGGCTGGATTGCGCAGCGGTGATATCAACCAGCCCTGGCCGGAGGAAGCGAATCGCCGCGCAGTCGATATCATGGCCCACCAGCTGTTTGCCCCGACCAATTCGGCACGCGACAATCTCCGTGCCGAGCGTCTTGGCGGGGCGATCTACGTGACCGGAAACACGGTCATCGATGCCCTCAGAATCACGGATGACAAGCTGCGCTCCGACCCGCAGTTGTGCGCCGAAATCGATGCCCGCCTGCCGGTCGTCGAAGCAGGCAAGAAACTGGTGCTTGTGACAGGTCATCGGCGCGAAAACTTCGGTACCGGGTTCGCGAATATCTGCACTGCCCTGCGCACCTTGTCCTCCTACCCGGATACGCACGTCGTCTATCCGGTACACCTTAATCCGAACGTACAGAAACCCGTCCTCGGCACCCTTGGCGACTGCGGCAACGTCGACCTGATTGCGCCGCTCGATTACCTCAGCTTCGTACGCATGATGCAACGCGCGGATTGCATCCTGACCGACTCGGGCGGCATCCAGGAGGAAGCGCCGTATCTTGGCAAACCCGTGCTGGTCATGCGTGAAGTGACGGAGCGGCCCGAAGCGTTGGCTGCGGGGGCGGTGCAGCTTGTCGGCACCGAACCGCAACGTATCGTCAACGCGGTGCGCGCGGTCCTGGACGACCGGTCGGCCTGGCGTTGCAGTTCGCCGCATCTGTATGGAGACGGCTTTGCATCGGAACGCATCGTGAACGCCCTGAGGGGACGCCCCATCAGCCATTTTGGAGAGGAAGTCCTGGAGGCCCGGGAAGCTGTGCCGGCCTAGCGGAAGCGATCCTTCGACCAAACGGCAGGAGAAAGCATGGATGCACTGGACTTGCTGGCGGTACTGTTAATGCTCGCAAAAGTATTGATGGTTACCGTCGGCATCATTTTTCTGATTAGCGGCATGGACGATCTGTTTGTCGACCTCGTGTTCGTGGCAAGGTCGGTTTATCGAAAGTACGCGATCCTGAGTAAATATCCGCGCCTGACCGAACGCCAGCTGTTCGCCAAGCCGGAACAACGGCTCGCTGTGATGATCCCGGCCTGGGACGAGGCAGCCGTCATTCGTCCCATGCTCGAGAATACCCTTCGTTCTATTCAGTACAGCAATTTCACGATCTTTGTCGGTACCTACCTGAACGACCTGGCAACCCAGGGCGAAGTCGACCTGGTGTGCGCACAACATCCCCAGGTCGTGAAAGTGGTGACGCCGCACGATGGCCCGACGAACAAGGCCGATTGCCTCAACTGCATATTCCATCAAATCCGCATCCATGAACAGCAGACCGGGGTTCCCTATCAGATCCACGTGATGCAGGACTGCGAGGACGTGATTCATCCGCTCTGCTACAAGCTCTTCAACTACCTTATTCCACGCAAGGATATGGTGCAGTTGCCGGTGGAATCCCTCGAGCTGCGGTGGAAGAAATTCACTGGCGGCCACTATCTCGACGAATTCGCCCAGTCGCACTACAAGGACATGATCGTGCGGGAAGCGCTCGGGGCCAGTATCCCGGCGGCAGGCGTCGGCGCGGCATTCAGCCGGCGCGCCCTGGACAAGATGTGCGTTGCGCGCGATGGCGAATTGTTCAGTATCGAGTCGCTGACCGAGGATTACGAGTTCGGCTTCCGGCTCGGCGAACTGAAGCTGAAGCAGGTATTCGTGCGGTTTACTGTCGATAAAACGGTCACGCGCCGCAATTTCTGGAGCGGCAAGCCGGAACAGGTAACGCGCCCGGATGCGGTCTGCGTGCGCGAGTTTTTCCCCGATCAGTTCAAATTTTCCGTGCGCCAGAAATCGCGCTGGGTGGTCGGCATCACGCTGCAGGGGTGGCGCAATCTTGGATGGACCGGCAACCTTGCGACACGCTATATGCTGTTCCGCGATCGCAAGGCAATCCTGACCAACCTCGCCAACCTGCTGGGTTATCTGATGGTGCTCCTGATCTTGTCCGTGTACTTCCTGGAATGGTGTTGGCCTGACGCGTACAGCTATCCCGCCCTCATCCAGGCCAACTCGATCCTGTGGAAAATCTTGTACGTCAACGGCTTGCTGTTTGTCGTCCGGGCGGGAATGCGGGCGTATTGCGTCCATTGCATTTATGGACCGTTCCAGGCCCTGATGTCCCTGCCGCGCATGATCTGGGGAAACCTGATCAATTTTCTGGCGACGGTGCGCGCGGTCAATCAATACATGCAGTTTCTCAAGACGGGCAAGTTCATCAAGTGGGACAAGACCGCGCACCACTATCCAAAGGCCGAGGAACTCGTCGGCTATCGCAGGAAGATTGGCGACCTGCTCATCGATTCCGCAGCCATCACGCCGGACCAGCTGGATCAAGCCCTTGCGCTGCAGTCGAAGCAAAGCAAAAAACTGGGCGAAATTCTCCAGGAACTCGGCTGGTTGCAGCCGAGCACGCTCAGCGCAGCATTGCTGCGGCAGTGAACGGTTTGAATCTTATGAAAAGGACAGACAGCGCGATGACGAACCGCCCGGCCTGCAGCAAGCCAGAACCCCGCCCGCACCCGCTGCGCTGGCAATGTGTCGCCGGCGGCCTGATGGCCTTGTTGATGGTGCCGGGCTTGAATGCCAACGCGGCCGAGGAGCCGGAGCGCAGTTGGCTCCAGCAGCAGGTCGACAATTTCCGGGCGTACCCCCATTTGCACCGCGCCTACGCACACATGAAGCAAAACCGGCTGGCCGAGGCCGAGAAAGAACTCCAGGTTTATCTTGAGATCCAGCCTGCCGATCTCGATGCGCGGCTTAGTCTGCTGGCCTTGCTCTACCGGGGGCGCAAATTCAGTGCCGTCCAGTACCAGGCGACCCGTACCCTGGTGCTGGACCCGGGCAATCCCACAGCCCTGCTGTACCAGGGCCTCGCGGCGCAGGCCCAGGGCAGGAAAGCCCCGGCATTGAAGCTGTTCAGGCAGGTCTATTCAAATCCCAGGGCGCCGGACGACGCACGTGAGCTGGCCGCAAACAGTGCCTATGCGATCGCGTTCGCGCTCAAGCATTTCGGTGAAGCCATGGAGGCATTGGGCGCCTCGCCGGCCGGCGGCAAGGCGTTTCTATTTCAGATGCGCAAGGGAGCAGTACTTGCCGCATTGAAGCGAAATACGGAAGCGAAATCATTTTACGCTGCTGCGCTGAGTGTCGCGGGCAACGGCAAGGAACGCGCGAACGCGGCCTCTGCGCTGGGATTGCTGGCGCAAAGACAGGGCGACATGGCAAGCGCACTCTCGTATGGCGAGGCCGTGCTCGCGGTCGACCCGGACAACCTCACCTGGCTCAGGATTACGGCCGACATCCATTTTGGACGAAAGGAATACCCGCTGGCGGAAAGGCTTGCGCGGCGCGTCCTGGCCTTGACGAACGAATCGGGCGACCACTTCTACCTCGCCAATGTTTTGTTTGCTGAACAGAATTTTGACAACGCCGCCGTGGAGTACGCGACGGTTGCCGACGGGGCGCGCGACAAGTTCCTGGCCGAGCGCGCCAATGTGTCGCTCGGCTATACCGAACAGGCTCGCCATCGCCCGGACGCCGCCAGGCAGGCATTCGAAAAGGCGGTCGCGCTGAACCGCAAATCGGAGGCGGCCAGGGCACTCGCCGCGCTGCAGAGCGAGTCGGCGAGCGCGGCGGCCGTCCAGCCGGGGCCAGGCGCCAGCCTGCCGGCGCTGCTTCGGCATTATCGACGCTATCCTACCGGCTATACGGCGGCGACCCTGGGATACCGATACGCGCAGTCCGGCGACGCGGCCACGGCGGCCGCGTATTTCAAGCAGGCCTTGAGGCGCAAGGACGAGGTGCGCTGGCGTATTGCGCTGGCAGACCAGTTGGCGCGTGCAGGGAGTTACGCCGCGGCGTCCGATACCTTGACGCCCCTGCGCACGGTCAATGATGAACAGCGTCGCGAAGTCGCGGAAATCTACCGCCATATCGGCCAGCCTGCGAAGAGCGCCGCATACCGCGAGCAACTGGCCGCCCCGACCAATACCGATCGGCTGCGTCTTGCCGAGGATTACATTGCGTTGAAGACACCCGCGCGCGCGCTGGCCCAGATCGATGCAATCGCGCGAAGGGGCGAAGCGGGCGTGCCGGTCCTGCGGGCGGCAGGATACCTGCACACGGAAATGGGGGACGACGCACGCGCGGTAGCGGCCTTCCGCAACGCGCTCGCAGCCGGCGACACCGAGTTGCAAACGAGAAAGGCGCTGGCTTACCTGCTCGACAAGGGCGAGGACCGCCAGGCTGCGCTCGACGTGCACCTGGCCGTCCTCGAGCGCGAAGCGGCGCCGGAAAACGAAGTGGCCGTGGCGCGGGCGTACGCCAGGCTCAACCAGAACCAGCAGGCCTTGTCTCATTACCGTTCAGCACTCGCGGCGACGGCCGGCGGCGACGTGCGGCAGCTGGCCGCGCTCAACGCCGAGATTGGCAACGTATACGAGTCGGACAAGGACTACGGCGCAGCGCACGTCTACTGGGAGAAGGCGGCCGCGGCGGCCGATTCCCCGGAACTGGAAATACAGCTGGCCTATGCCGAAGAGGTGTTGGGCAAACCGGAGCAGGCGCGTGCCCGTTTGAGCAACTTGCAGTTTGACAAGATGAGCTCGGCAAGCCGCCTCGTTTTGCTGGACCAGTTCGCCCGCCTGAACCGGGCCACCGGCGACATCCAGGTCGCCGCACAATACACGGACATGGCGCTGGCGATCGAACCCAACGCAGACCGTTATTACCAACGTGCCCTCGACTCGCTGCGGCTGCAGCAGAAGGAAGCGGGGCGCGCGAATCTCGAAAAAGCAATGGAATTGGCACCAGGCAACCCGGAGTTTGCACTGCAGCTTGCTTACCTGCACAAGCAGGAGGGAAGCGCGGCCGAGGCGATTCCCCTGTTCGAAAGGGCATTGCAGCTCGATCCATCACGCAGCAACGTGTATGCCGATCTTGCCTATGCGAATGTCGAGACCGGTAGTAACCGGGAGGCCCTTGGCTGGTTCCACAAGGCGATCGACGACAAGGCCGCCGCGCTCGGCGGCGAGCAGGGAAGCGATCCGCAGCTTTATGGATTCCGCCAGCAGGTGCGGGCGATGACGCAAGGGTATCGGTTCGACGTCTACCAGAGCTATCGCCCCAGCTCGGGAAGCGCCGCCGCTTCCGTGGTGCCGGGATTCGTGTCGGGCGGGGTGATCCCATCGCAGGGCGGCGCGGAACTTTTGTACCAGCCTGAAAATGCAGGTTACAACAACGGCCGGGTCCTGCGTTTCTTCGGCCGCAGCCTGTGGTCGAACCGTCCGGGCTCGATGCGTATCGACCCGCACAGCGTCCAGGGCGGCGCCGGGCTGGAATACAAGCCGCTCGGCGACGCGAATGTTTACCTGGGCGTCGAACGGCTGTTCCCGATAGGACGGGACGCGCTGAGCAACTGGTTGCTTCGTGCGAGCTGGGGATACAGCAATGGCTACGATCTGCGCCCGGATCAGGACTCGTGGAGCCAGACGATCCTGTACGCGGACGCCGGATACCTGGCCCAGCACGACAAGACCCGTTCGCTCTACGTCGAAGGGCGCCAGGGATGGGTCAAAAAAATCGGGTCGGCTTTGATGCTGACACCGCACGTGATGGCCGCGGCACGGGGCCAGCGCCCGGATCCGTTCAAGGTGTCGTACGTCGAAGCAGGCGCGGGGGTATCCTTGAAATACCTGTTCAATGAGTCGAAGTACTCGGCGCCACGGTCGAGCCTTGAATTCGTTCTTCAGTACCGCAGGCAGGTAGCGGGATCCCGGCATCACGGAGGATGGGTATTGAGCGCAGCAGGGCAGTTCTGAACCTATGGTGCGCGCAATGACCGCCGTCCTGTGTTCGATGCTCATGGTGATGAGCTGCACTGCGAGCGCGCGCGGTACGGATGACGAAAAACGGCGCGAAGCGCAGGCCCGATGCCTGCAGGGAAGCTACATCCAGCTACTCGACGAGCATTCCCGTTGGAGCAGCCTCAAGTGGCAGGCACTATTCGATCACCTCTCCGCATTGCAGGTCGACTACGTGGTCGTCCAGTGGAGCGCCTTCGACCGGCGGCCGTTCTACCGCGCCGTTCCCGTGCCCTCGGCGCCGGACATGCCGATCGAATCCATCATCCGCATGGCGTACGCGAGTGGCATGCGTGTCTTGATCGGACTTTCGCACGACTCGTCCTATTGGACACGCGTCGGCCGCTCCGACCGGCGCGCTTTCCTTGCCGAACGCCTGCGCCTCAACCGCCAGGCAGCCCTCGATTTGCGGCCGGTCGTCGCCACCAATCCGGCGTTTGCCGGCTGGTATATCACCGAAGAGATCGACGATATCAACTGGACCGATGCCGGTGACAAGCTTGCCCTATTTAATTACCTTCGGGAAATAAGTAGCCATTTACGAAAGCTGACGCCGAATTCCCATGTCGGCGTCTCGGGATTCGTGAATCGTCGCACTGATCCGCGTACGCTCAGCGATTTCTGGATCGAATTGCTGGCACGAGCGCCAGGGATCGACCAGGTGTACTTCCAGGATGGCATCGGCGTTGACAAAGTTACTATTGCTGAGCTGCCACAATATTACGGCGCCATGCGCGACGCAACGACGGCGGCCGGGCGCGAACTGGTTCCCGTCGTGGAAGCGTTTCGTCAAACTGCCGGTCCGCCGATATCGAAAGGCGAATTCAAGGCAGAGCCAACAACATTGCGGCGCTTGAATGATCAGATTGCCATTGCCAATTCGTACGCCCCGCGTCATGTCGTGTTCGGCGTGCCCGAGTATATGACGCCTGCCGGAGGGGAGGCCGCGGCCCGGCTTTACCAGCAATACCGCAAGACCCGGGGAGTGCTGGCTCAGCCATGCACGATTACTAACAGCAAGTATGCGTTAGATAACACGAGGAAATAAATCGCACAGTAAATCATTTCTTGCGGAACTAATGACGCGTGGAAAGGCTCTAAGGCACTCATTTCTGAACCTGGAGTACCGATGTCTTCTTCGCTTCACGCTTTCTCGTCCCGCCTGCTTCTCGCGGCGATTCCTGCCGCCGCCCTGCTGTGTTCTGCTTCCGTCAACGCAACTGCTGCCACCGCCGTGGCCCCGACCAAACCGCGTCCGGCGCTTCCGATGCCGGCGCAGATCGCTGGCGTCACGATTGATTCCACGAGCAATATTGCAGATACCGTGACCGCGCTCAAGAGTCTGAGCAAAGTACCAACTACCCGCATCGTTTTCGACGAAAACGTTCCTGCCTCGGATTACCGCGACGCTACCGTCGCCGTCCGCAATGTCAGCTACGTGATGGGCGAAATCCTTGATTCGTTTTATGTGAAGCAATATTCCGTTCAGCAATACCTGGACCGTACCAAGGAATACCTGGGTGCCCTCGGCGACGTCGTCGATCTTTGGGAAGTCGGTAATGAAATCAATGGCGAATGGCTGGGCACTACCCCGGACGTCGTTGCCAAGATGACGGGTGCATACGACCTCGTCAAGGCGCAAGGCAAGGCCACCGAACTGACTTTGTATTACAACAAGGATTGCTGGTCCAAGCCGAGCAATGAAATGTTCACTTGGGCAAATGCCAATGTTCCGGCGCGGATGAAGCAGGGCCTGGATTATGTCCTGATCAGCTATTACGAAGACGATTGCAATAACCTGAAGCCGGACTGGCCGACGGTATTCAAGCAACTGCACGCGATGTTCCCGAATTCGAAAATCGGCTTCGGTGAAGTCGGCACGAAGAATGCCGCGAACAAAGCGGAGTTCATCAACCGTTATTACACGAAGAACATTACCGAGCCAGGCTATGTCGGCGGCTATTTCTGGTGGTATTTCAAACAAGACATGGCTCCGATGAGCAAGACCTTGTGGAGTACCTTGAACACGGCCATCAGCAAGATGCCTAGTTTCACGCCGCTGAACGGTACCGCGCCGACGCCAACGCCAACGCCAGCGCCAAAGCCGGCGCCAACGCCAACGCCAACGCCAGCGCCAAAGCCGGCACCAGCGCCAACGCCAGCGCCAACCCCGGCACCAGCCCAAAGCACGGCGGCGGTCCCGACCACCGCGTCGGCATGGACCACCGCCTACAACGGGTTTGGCAGCGTGACCTACAACGCAACGTCGGGAGTCGTTCTTTCGCCGAAAGCGCCGAACCGGGCATCGGAAACCCACTCCGCGCTCGCCCTGGCCAACCTGCCGAAGATGCGTAACTTCCGTGCGTCGATGATTGTGAATACGGAACAACAACTGCGAAACAACACCGCCCCGAATCCGTGGGAAGTGTTCTGGTTGTTCTTCAATTACAATCCGACCAAAAATGGCAAGACAACCAACTATTTCCTGCTCAAGCCGAATGGTGTCGAACTGGGAACGGCGAAGAACAGCGTTGGACAAACCTTCCTGCAAACGGGTGCGGCCCCCGCGCCAGCGGTCGGGCTTGCGAACAAGCTCGAGATCGAGAAAATCGGTACGCGCGTTCGTGTGTGGATCAACGGCGTCCTCGCAACTGACAAGACGGGTGGAATCCTCGACGTCGCCGGCTCGATCGGCCTCTATTCCGAAGATGCGCTCGTTCGCGTGACAAATGTGCAGGTAACGAAGTTGCCGTAAGTAACTGAAAGCAGGAGCAAACAGGCCCTCCGTGGCCCGGCGCAAGCCGGGCCATTTTTTTGGCGCGTGAAGTAATTAAAAAATAACTTATTTACATTGCATAAGTTCTTTGCTACCTTCAACCAAGCTAGACATCGAGCTTCTTTCCGGATCCTAAACAACTGTTCCTTGCGCGGGAGCACCATGTGATTCAGATCGGCATAGTTGATCCGCATGAAATCATGCGTAAGGGCTTGGTCCTCCTCATCGAACTGGCAGGGGATATGCGCGTTATTGGCGACGCCGGCAATGTCGCGGACCTGTTGCCCCTGGTTGAGAATACCCATGTCGACATATTGATAGTGGAACCGCTCATTGCCTGGGGGCTAAACGTTGCAATGATTCAGTCGCTCAAAAGTAAAAACGGGAACCTCAAGACGCTTGTTTTTTCCGAATCGACCGACACGGACCATTTGCAATCGGCGTTACGGGCCGGCGTACGTGGCTACGTGTCGAAGCGGGCAAAGCTCCATGAGTTAATCCAGGGCATTCAAAATCTTGCTCGAGGTGAACCTTTCCTCTGCGCAGAAGTGACCGCAAAGCTCACTCTCTGCATAGTCAATACCTTCTCAAAGCAACCACACGAACTGCTTAGCAGTCGTGAAATGCAAATCTTGTTGATGTTGGTTAATGGGAAGTCAATTGCAGAGATCGCCGACGAACTGCACGTGAGTGTAAAAACAATTAGTACGCACAAAACACGGTTGATGGAAAAAATGAACCTCAACTCGTTTTCTAAATTGGTGCAGTATGCCGGTGCCCATGGATTGATCACGGATGCAGGCGAGCAGGCCGTATAGATCGGTAATCATTCCGATAAGCGGTTTGCTCCGACGCAATGCATCGTTGTCCTTGTGTTTCAATCGAACTCCATAATTGGACGATGCCGGCACCGTCGCGCGTGCACGTTAATGCTCATGCATTGTTAATTAACGCCATAATTCTGGCTTCAATTTAAAGGCCTCAATGGCGATGATTAATTTCATTGGAATTGCCAATCGAATCGAATCGAATGACCGAATTGATACAGGCGTCGCAATTTAGTCAGGATCGATTTGACAGGGTGCGGCTTCGGGCGAATAATAAGAAAGCGGGCACGAGAATAAGCCGCATGGACTTTCCGAGCCAGGACCCGGATCCGGGAATGCGCCTTGCAATCGTCATTATCAGTGGCGGGCTGATTTACGTCCAAAATTACCCTCTCTGCATATTTTTTTACACATTGGAAATTTTATGCTGTCTCCGTCCCATATCAATCTACTCGGACTACGGCATGCCTACAGTTCCGCGGTCGTTCGCCACACGCAGCGCGGCATATTGAAAAGGTATGACGCGGCGCAGGTATTCCGAGCCCCGTCTCCTCATTCAAAGATTCTGCACGTCATCCTCGCGGGATTTGCCAAAACATCGGCGATCAGCGAGTCGGGCGGCGAAGACATTCTCGGTTTTTCGATGCCGGGCGATTTGATCGGCTTGGGCAACCTGGCCCCGGATCCGATTTCTTCGGAGGTGGTGTTTCTAACGGAGGCAGTCGTTGCTGAATTGCCGCTGGAAGACGCTACGCGCCTTGAAATTGCAATTGGAGGGCTTGGCGAGGGAGTTGGCAACCTGATCAGCCGCGAATTATTGCGGACCCAGTGGCGCAATCGCTTTGTCCGGCACGGCTGCGTCAAAAAGAGGGTGGCACATTTTTTGCTGGAGATGAGCCAGCGCTTTGCCGATATTGATTTTCCGTCTCATAAATACAGGCTGTTCATGCCGCGTGAAGACATTGCCATCTTTCTTTGCATGACGAAGTCTACGCTCAGCCGGACGCTTCACGTGCTATGTGCGCGAAGGCTGATCGATATTGATGGAAGGTGGATCGAGATCATCGATCCTCCCGCTTTGAGGCGCATGTAGTCCGGATCTTGAAATAACCGGGAATCCTGCTCGAGGTGCTGCTTTGAACGAGGCGGCCTTGATTTTCCGTTCACAGGAATGACCTTGCTGGCGGGCCTACCCCCAAATGGAAGCGGATGCCGAAAGGGAGTTGATCGAAAAGGCCCAGTCGGGCGATGAACTTGCGTACCACGCCTTATTCAAAATCTATCGGCCGCGCGTCTTCCGGGTCGTTAACAATATCCTGAGGGATGATGCAGACACAGAAGATGTCGTTCAGGAAATCTTCATGCGGCTATATAAATCGCTGCGAACCTTCCGTCACGAATCGTCGTTTTTCACCTGGATCTATAAAATTGCCATCAATGCAGCGCGCTCGAGTCTATTATCCAGGGCGCGCGAGTCGAATATCGTGACTGAATCGGGGAGCGAAACGCTCGAGCTGGCTTTTTCGTCCGAAGCAGACCAGCCCGAAGTAGTGCATCTGCGCGCAGAGTTGGCCGGTATCCTGGACCTGGCGATGGCACGCCTGCCGCCGAGCCTGCGCGAGGCCTTCATGCTGCGCGAAATCGACGGACTGAGCTATGCCGAGATCGCCGAACTGATGCACTGCCCCATCGGCACGGTCAGGAGCAGGATCTCGCGCGCCAAATCCTTCCTCGCCGCGCACATCGCCCCCCCCGAAGCGCCTTTGTAAGCGGGCGAGGCTATGCTTCCCATAGCGGCAGCGGATGCATGGGCACGAATTACGGTAGCTCGCCGTCACGGGTGTCGCATGAGCCGTGCGCCGTGTGCCGGCGTGCTGGATGTACCCTCATGTATCCATTCACACGACGAGCGGGACCGCTCGAAGAGGAGAGCGCATGGACAACACCAACTTCCAGGATTGTATCGACGCATGCGAGGCCTGCGCCGCGGCCTGCGACCGCTGCGCGAGCGCCTGCCTGCGCGAGGACGATGTCAAGATGATGGCCGGCTGCATTGCGCTGGACATTGACTGCGCCCAGCTGTGCCGCCTGGCGGCCGGTTTCATGGCGCGTGCGAGCCCCTTCGCGGCGGCGCTCTGCCGCCAGTGCGCCGAGGTGTGCGCGGCCTGCGCCGAAGAGTGCGGCCAGCACGATGCCGACCATTGCAAACAGTGTGCCGAGGCCTGCCGGCGTTGCGCCGAAGCCTGCCGCGCGATGGCGGCCGCGGCCTGACGCCGCTTCAGCCGGCTTTATCGAGATTACCCAGCGCACGCCCCAGGAAACCGGCGAACTGCGCCATCTCGGCCTTGTTGAAACCGGCGAACGCGTCGCTCAGTTTGGTGGAGACTTCGGGCAGCACCTGCTGGATCAGGGCGCGGCCCTGTTCGGTGAGGGTGATCAGGACGGTACGGCGGTCGCCGGTGCGGCTACCCCGTTCGATCAGGCCACGCGCGGCGAGGTCGTCGCAGACGCGGGTCAGGTTGGCCGGCTTTTCGTGGCAGGCCTCGCTCAGTTCCGATGCGGTCGAGGTTTCGTCGGCGCTGCCGTACAGGATGGCCAGGACGATATAGCCGGTATCGGCCAGTTCATGCGGTTTCAAAGCGGCGTTGGTGCGGTCGCGCAGCTTCTTTTGCAGGTGGTGATTCAGGCGTACCAGCAGGATCGGCTCGTACGGAAAATCCGGCACCCGCGCCAGGATGTTGCGCAATCGTTTTTCCGTCGGCCCGAAATCGCTCATGAACGCTCCCGCTTGAAATGCCAGATTGTAACCGTCCCGACCGCGGGGCGGTAGAGCCATCGTGCACCCACGCAGGCGCGGCGGGAAACGCGTGTGCCGCGTCGATCAGTTCGACGCTTAGTTTGCCGAATCGCCGCCCTTGACGGTGCGTGCAGCAACATCGAACTCCGGATGGCCATCGGTCATCAGCGCGGCGGTCGCGGTGGCGGCTGGCTTTGCGGCCGGGGTGCTGCGCGCGGCGGGTGGGGTAGCGGCCTTGCTGCTATCCGATCCCCAGTTTCCGTCGGTCATGACGACGCCGGCAGGATTGGCGATTTTGACCCAGTTCGGATACACGTAATCGGCTTCCGACGGTGGGTAGCTGCCGTCCTTGCGCGCTTGTTCGAGTTCGGCGACGACGCGGGCACGGACCGGATCGGTCGATGCGACATTGCTGGTCGAGGCGCAACCTGCAAGCAGGGAGATGAGAAGGGCTGGGACGATATATTTGACAGACATGGAATGCTCCTGGAATTCGGTAAGGGCGCACTACATTCGGCGCCATGGGTTCTATTTTACTCCTGAATATTTCATTTGTGTAGTATCTGCCGAAAATCGTGTTGTGCGCGTTGCGTTTGCGCCCGCAAAACGCAAGGGGCCGGACGACGCGCACTGCGCCGTCCGGCCCCCTTGCTGCTTGTTCCTGCTGTTTACCGGCGGCTGAAGCACCGTAGAGCGTGTGAAAAAATTGTCAGGGCAAGGGATGCGGCCGCCCGACGCGTCGTCGAAGACAGTACGTGGGTACGGCGAGACGATGCAACGCAGCCATGGCGATTTTTTCACACGCTCGTAGGGTGGGCCGGGCCGCGATCGGACTCGTGCCCACGCGGTCAGCGCCTGCATTACGCCAGCTTTACGCGAAGCGCCGGTTGGCAGCTTTGGAAACCTCGCATCGACGCCAGCCTCGCACCGCGTGGGCTCGAGAGCCCACCTTACGTTTTGCAGCAGCCAACAATTGGCGCTGGCAGTCTTTACTGGCAGCTGAAGCTGGCTGCATCCTCGATGCTGCCGCTGCCCTTGTAGCGCGCCACCTTTGGATACGCGCACAGGGGGCGGCTGCGGGTGGCGGACCAGGTCGCCGGCACATCCGCGCTCACGGCGCCGGCGTTGCCGGTGCCGCGCGCGCCGGCCGTGACGCTGTCCGGCGCCTGGCCTTTTTCGACCCAGTTCACGAGCGGCGTCAGCATGTCGAACTGGTCTGTCGCCGGGCCGCCCGAGCAGTGGTTCATCCCCGGCACGCGGAAGAAGCGGGCGAAGTCCGCCGCGTCGCCATTATTCGCCGTGCGCAGCGACTCGTACCAGGCGGTCGTGTCGTCGCTCGAGAAGATCGGGTCGCTGGTGCCGTGGTAGACCAGCATCTTGGCGCCGCGGTTTTTCAGCGTGCCCAGGTTGCCCGGGTTCGGCGGCGTCATGAAGGACAGCGCGTTCTCCGGATAGGTCGAACTGGTGGCGTTGATGCGCGCCAGCAGGGAATCCAGGTTGGCGTTCAGGACGAAGTCGCGGCCGTTGAAGGTGCTGCGGTCAGCGGGCGGCACCGACCAGATGAAGGCGACTGCGCCCGAGTCGCGGTCGATCGGCGCGCCGAATTTCCACGACGCCCAGCCGTTTGTCGCCAGGCCGGCATCCCACGGGAAGCTGGTGTAGATCGTGGCGCCGCTCTCGGTTTTCGCGCCCGTGAACAGGCCCGCGATGGCGGTCTTCTGCGCGCTGGAGAGGCAGGTGCCGTCGCGCGTACCCGTGCAGGTCGGCACGTCGCGGTTCAGGTCGAAGGCTTTCTGGCAGGCGCCGGTGTCCTGCACCAGGCCGTCCGCGCTGCCGTCGAGCGCATCGCATTTGCCCAGTACGGCATTCGACACCAGCGCGCGTTCGGCTTGGGTGAAGCCGGTGGTCAGGTCGCCCGGGGTCGAGGCCAGTGCGGCATAGGTCTTGCCGCCGGCGATGTTGGCGACTGCCGCCAGCGGCAGCCGGAAGCCGGGGTCGCCGACCAGGAAGCCGTCGTACTGGTCGGCGTAGCGCGCGGCCGCGACCATCGTGTGGCGGCCGCCGTTCGAGCAGCCGCCGATATACGAGCGGTCCGGCCCCTTGCCGTAGGCGGCCTGGATGATGTTCTTCGCCATCGGCGTGAGCTTGCCGACCGCGGCGTAGCCGTAGTCGAGGCGCGCCTGCGGGTCGACGCCGAAGAAGGGCGTCGGCGCCTGGTGGCCGGCGTCCGAGCTGATGACGGCGAAGCCCAGGTCCAGCGCGTTCTCGAGCGGACCGCCGCCGCCCACCGGGCCGGTCGCGGTGACGACGCTGCCGTCGACGCCGCCGTTGGCCTGGTAGAAGAAGCGGCCGTTCCAGTTGTTCGGCAGGCGCATCTCGAAGCCGATCGCATAGGCCTGGCCGTCGACCGCGCCCGTGCGGCGCTGCAGCTGGCCGGTGACCAGGCAGTGCTGGCCGACCGGCTTGCCGCCGATGGTCAGGGTGCCGGCCGGGACCGGGGTGGCGGCCGTGATCACGGCCTCGGGGTAGGTGATGCGGGTCGCCAGTTCGGTGCAGGCGGCCAGCGTAGCGCCGACGGCCGGGGACAGCTGCGGCAGGGCCGGGATGTGCGGGACCGGCGTCGGATCGGCAACCGGGTCCTTGTCGTTGTTGTTGCAGCCGGCCAGGGCAAGGGCGAGGGCGGCGGCGGTGGTGATTTTCAGGGCGTGCATGCGTGCGTACTCCTCTGCGAAAAACAGATCAAGTCGAAACGATGGGTGTGCGCGGCCCGCGCCCCCGGGAGGGGCACGGGCCTTGCGGGATGGTGAGACTGGAAGCGCTGCGGGAAATTAATCCGGCTGCACGTCCTTGAGGGTGCCGATCGGCGCGTTGATCAGCTTGCCGTTCACGCGCTTGACCTCGCGGATGTACATGTTCTGGACGATGTCGCGGGTCTTCGGATCGATGCTGATCGGGCCGCGCGGGCTGTTCCACTTCATGCCCGTCAGGGTCTTGACGGCCGCTTCGCCGGTGACGTTGCCGTTCAGTTTGCGGATGGTCTCGTAGATCATGCCCATCGTGTCATACGCGGCGACGGTCACGAAAGTCGGCGGCTTGCTGTTCGGATTGGCATCGGCGTAAGCCTTGAGGAAGATCTTGTTGGCTTCGTTGTCGAGCGCCGTCGAGTAGTTCAGCACCGTCACCGCGCCGAGTGCGCGGTCGCCCAGCGCTTCCAGCGTCGGCGAGTCGCTCGTCATGTCGCCCACGCCGAGGAACTTGATGCCGGCTTTATCGAGCCCCTTGTCGCTGTAGGCTTTCAGGAGGCCGATGCCGTCTTCCACGCCCGGCGCGAAGAAGAACAGGGCGTCCGGCTTCTCGTCCTTCACGCGCTGGACAAACGGCGAATAGTCGGGGTTCGCCAGCGGCGTGCGCGAGGAACCGACGATCTTGCCGCCGCCTTCGGTGAAGCCCTTGGCGAACAGCTTTTCCGCATCGTGGCCGGTGCTGTAGTCGCTGACCAGCGAATACACTTTGCCGATCTTGTTCTGCGCGGTCCAGGTGCCGAAAGGTTCGGTCATCTGCTGCATCGTCATCGAGGTGCGCAGCATGTAGGGCGACTTGGCGGTGATGCCGGTCGTGACCGCGTTCATGACGATCATCGGCACCTTGCCTTGCGTGGCCACCGGCGCCACCGCGAGCGCGCTGGGCGTCAGCGAAAAGCCGACCAGGAAGCTGACCTTCTCGCGCCCGATCAGCTCCTGCGCCGCGCGCTTGGACAGTTCGACATTGCTGCCGCCGTCGTCGCGGTAGATGATCTCGATCTTCTTGCCGGCGACCTTGTCGCCGTTAAGCTTCATATAGGTCTTGATGCCGTCTTCGAAGGGCTTGCCGATGTTGACGAATGGTCCGGTCAGGGCGGCGATGACGCCGATCTTGATGGTGTCCTGCGCGTAGCTGGCGCCGCTGGCGAAGGGCAGGACTGCGAGGGTCATGCAGGCGAGGGTCTTCAGTTTCATGCTGTCTCCTTGTCGTTGTAGGTTTTATACCGTTTTATTGTGCAAGTATCGTTTGTGCTTCCGTGCCGTCGTACATCGCATCGACCAGGGCCGCACGCCGGTTCAGCACCGCCGCCTGGTTGATCGAACCCTTGTCGGTCTGTTCGCGCGCATCGATCGAGGGCTGTTCGCTGAGGAGCAGCAGGCGTTCGACCCGGGTCGAGGAACCGCTCGCGTTCAGGTTCAGCGTCTGCAGCAAGCGCTTGAAGAAGGCGCGCACCGGTTCGCTCGCCAGGATCTCGGCCGCAGGCGTCCCGGCCGGCAGCGTCGACAGCGCCAGGCAGTTGTCCAGCCGCGGAAAGACCATCAGGCCGATCGCATGCCGGTTCAGTCCCGTCACCACCGCGTCCTGCACATAAGGTGCGCCCAGGCTGATGACGCGCGCCCGCAGCGGTCCGACGCTGACAAAGGTGCCCGTGCTGAGCTTGAAGTCTTCGGCGATGCGGCCGTCGAACATGAAGCCCAGTTCCGGATGCGCGTCGTCGACGAAGCGCAGGGCGTCGCCGGTGCAGTAATAACCGTCGCTGTCGAAGGCTTCGGCGGTCAGGTGCGGCGCGCGCCAGTAGCCCGGCGTCACGTGCGGACCGTGGAAGCGGGCTTCCAGCTTGTCGCCGCTCGGCACCAGCTTGACCTTGCAGCCCGGCGCCGGCACGCCGACATAGCCGGCCTTGATGATCGGCCCGGTGCCGAAGGTGCACGAAGGCGATGTCTCCGTCATGCCGAGACCCGTCATGATGCGGATCGACTCGCCGCAGCGGCGCATCGCCACCTCGTCCAGGTGTTCCCAGGCCGCCTGCGACAGCCCGGCGCCCGCGCAGAAGAAGAGCTTCACGCGCGAGTAGAAGTTGGCGGCGAGGGCATCGTCGGTTTCCAGCGCCTCGGCCAGCATCTCCCAGGCGACGGGGATGTTGAAGTAGACGGTCGGCGCGATCTCGCGCAGGTTGCGCAGGGTCGTGGCGAAGTCTTTCGGCGTCGGCCGGCCATCGTCCAGGTAGAGCGTGCCGCCGTTGTACAGCACGATGCCGACGTTATGGCTGCCGCCAAAGGTATGGTTCCAGGGCAGCCAGTCGAGCAGCACCGGCGGCTGTTCGCCGAAGAAGGGGAAGGTCTGCAGCAGCATCTGCTGGTTCGAGCAGAGCATCTTGTGGGTCGTGATGACTGCCTTCGGCTTCTTGGTCGAGCCCGAGGTGAACAGGAATTTGGCGATGGTCGACGGGCCCACCCCGGCGTTGCGCGCGTCGATGGTGGACGGCGTGGTCGCCAGCAGCGAGGCGAAGGCGGTCGCTGCGCGCCCCGGTACTTCGCCGCCGGCCAGGATCAGTTCCGCGCCGTCCGGCACGACTGCCCCGATCGCGCGCCCGAAGGCGGTGCCGCAGGATGCGAAAACGGCGCCTGGGGTCAGCTGCGCGATCAGGTCGGCCAGCTTGGCCGGATCGGTCGCCACCAGCGAATAGGCCGGCGACAGCGGCGAATACGGAATGCCCGCATACATCGCGCCGAGCGCGAGCTGGAAGTGTTCCAGGTCGTTCCCCGACAGGATGACCAGCGGGCGTTCTTCGGACAGGCCGCGGTCCAGCAGGGCCTGGCCGATGCGGCGCGCGTTTTCCAGCACGTCCGCATACGACAGGCGAATCCACTCGCCGTCCGCGCCGCGCCGCGCGACCAGCGTGCGTTCCGGATGTTCGCGCGCGCCCGACACTAAACGGTCGGTGAAGCGCGCCGGGTAAGCGCCGAGCGGGGTAACGGCGTCGACATGCCAGACGCCGTCCACCTGCGACACGGCGATCTCGGGATTCCCGAGTTCGACCTGTCTCCGCCTCACACCCGTCTCCATCGTTGATTGGATCATGGCGGCTTCCTTCAGATCGGGAAGTGGCGCGGCGTGGTCTGGACCGTAATCCAGCGCAGGTCGGTGAACTCGGCGATCGCCGCCTTGCCGCCGAAGCGTCCGTAGCCGCTGCCCTTCACGCCGCCGAATGGCATCTGCGCCTCGTCGTGCACGGTCGGGCCGTTGATGTGGCAGATGCCGGACTCGATGCGCTGGGCAACGGCCATTGCGCGGCCGATGTCGCGCGAGAAGACGGCGGAAGACAGGCCGTATTCGCTGTCGTTGGCCATGCGGATCGCTTCTTCGTCGGAGTCGAAACGCAGCACCGAGACGATCGGCCCGAAGGACTCTTCCTGGTACACCAGCATCTCGGGCGTGACCTCGTCGACGATCGCCGGCTGCATGATGTTGCCCTCTAAAGCGGGGCCCGACTGGGTGACTTTCGCGCCGCGGGCGCGCGCATCCTGCAGCATGCTGTCGACACGTGCGGCGGCGCTCGGGTCGACCATGCCGGCCAGCGGCGCATCCGAACGCGCGGCCTTCAGGGTCGCGGTCTTGGCGGCCAGCTTCTCGACGAAGGCCGGTGCGATCTTGCGGTCGACCAGGATGCGGTCGGCCGACATGCAGATTTGCCCCTGGTTGAAGAAGGCGGAGAAGGCCGCCGCTTCGACGGCCGCATCGAGGTCGGCATCGTCCAGTACCACGACCGGGTTCTTGCCGCCCAACTCCAGCAGCACCGGCTTCAGGTATTTGGCCGCTGTCTGGGCGATGATGCGGCCGACCCTGGTCGAACCGGTGAAGTTGATGCGGCGCACCGCAGGCGCGGCGATCAGGCGCTCGACGATTTGCGGCGCGTCTTCCGGTGCGTTGGTGATGACGTTGACGACGCCTTCCGGGAAGCCGGCGTCCACGAACACCTGGCCGATCAGGCGGTGCAGGGCAGGGCACAGCTCGGAGGCTTTCAGGATCACCGTATTGCCGCAGGCGAGCGGCATGGCGACGGCGCGCGTGCCGAGGATGATCGGCGCATTCCACGGCGCGATGCCGACCACCACGCCGCAAGCCTGGCGCACGCCCATCGCGAGCGAACCTGGCACGTCCGACGGAATGACTTCGCCGGCGATCTGCGTCGTCATGGCCGCCGCTTCGCGCAGCATGTTCGAGGCAAGCGTCACGTTAAACTGGTACCACATCGGCGCGCCGCCGACCTCAAGCACGGCGGCTTCGACGAACTGGCCGCGCAGGGCTTCCATTTTGTCGGCGGCCTTCAGCAGGAGGGCGCGGCGTGCGCCCGGGGCCATGGTCGACCAGGCCGGGAAGGCGGCTTGCGCAGCGGCGACCGCGGCGTCGACATCATCTACAGTAGCGGCGGCGGCGCGGGTGGCGACTTCGCCGGTGGCGGGGTTATGGCGCTCGAAGGTGGCGCCGTTCGATGCGGCCGCGGCCTGGCCGTTCAACAGCAAATTTGCCTGGAACATCAGAGGTCTCCTCTGTTAATGTCGATTGAAAGGGGCGGCTATCCGAAAACCGGATGCCGCCGCCGTTATTATTATTGTCGTGTTGCCGTGCTCGTGCTCTTGTTGCGGCGGGTGCTCAGGTCGTTGGCCGCTTGTAGGTCTGTAGGCCCGGCTTGATCGTCTTATCGTCCAGGAACTGCTTGAGGCCTTCCTTGCGGCCCTTTTCCGGATCGCGCTGGTTCGACTGGTCGGTCTTGGCGTACAGGTAGTCCTCGCCTTGCTCCCAGGTCAGTTCGCGGCAGCGCTTGAAGCCGATCTTCGCATAGCGCAGCACGACCGGGTTCTTTTCCAGCAGCTTGTTCGCCAGTTCGATGACGGCTTCGCGCAGCTGCTCTTTCGGCACGCTCTTGTTGATCAGGCCCATGGCGGCCGCTTCCTTGCCGGTGAAGGTCTCGCCGGTCATGATGTAGTGCAGCGCCTGGCGGTGACCCATCGTATCGGCCACGGCCTTGCTGACCAGGTTGCCCGGCGGGATACCCCAGTTCACTTCCGACAGGCCGAACACCGCGTCGTCGGCGGCGATCGCCAGGTCGCAGGCCACCAGCGGCGAGAAGGCGCCGCCGAAGCACCAGCCGTTGACCATCGCGATGGTCGCCTTGCTGTACATGCGCAGCAGCTTCCACTGCCACTGCGAGCAGTCGCGGCGCATGCGTTCCTGCATGATCTCCGGCTTGCCGTCGGTCTCGCGGAAGTATTCTTTCAGGTCCATGCCCGCGGTCCAGGCATCGCCGGCGCCGGTCAGCACGACCACTTGCGCGTCGTCGTCCAGCTCGAGCGTCTCGAGCACGTCGATCATCTCGCGGTTCAGCGTCGGGCTCATCGCATTGCGCTTCTCGGGACGGTTCAGGGTGATCCAGCCGATACCGTTTTCAACATCCACCTTGACGGTCTTCCAGCGCGCTTCGTATTTGGACATACAATGTCTCCTAGGTCTAAGTTTGTTATCAGGCTGCCTGATATGTGACTTATACTATTCGTACCTGATTCACTTTGCAAGCACCTTTTCATGACCTCTTCAAAAAAACTTTCAGTTGCCGATGCCGCCGTACCACTTTTCGGCAAACCGACGGGCCTGGCCTACCTGGTCGGCCGCCTCGACCATGTGCTGAACCAGCGCCTGCGCGAGAGCCTGGCGCCTGCCGGGCTGTCGGTGCCCCAGTACACGGCCCTGTCCGTGTTCCGCGCGCATGGCGCCCTGTCGAACGCCCAGCTCGCCACCCGCACGATGATTTCGCCGCAATCGGCCAACGAGATGGTCAAGCAGATGGAAGCGAAGGGCTGGATTGCGCGCACGCCCGATCCGGCGCATGGGCGGATCATCCAGATCAGTTTGACGGCGGCCGGGGCGGCGGTGCTGGGGGAGTGCGATGCGCAGGTGGCGGAGGTGGAGCGGATGATGTTTCCGGAGCTGGACGAGGCGGGGAGGGGGGCTTTGCTGGGGCAGTTGCGGGGGGCGGTGCGGGCGCTCAGCGTGCAGGGAATTTGACAGGGCTGGGGTCAGGTCTGACATTCGGACGCGGCCTCTGCCTTGGAAGCACACCGCAGGGCGCATGCACGGCCATGAATGATTGCTCGTTGGTCATTGAAGCGACGGGCGGACCGACACGAGGGCCCGAACCCGATGTTGTACATTACAAATATTTGTACAAATGTAGATTCCCGGCGAAAATCCTTGGACGGGGCTACAATAAGCGCTTCCCGAACGACACTGGCCGCCGGACGTCCCCGGAACGACTACCGACATGAACAACGCCACCCCCGCACATCGCGGCACGGCCCCTGGCCGCACAGCCCTCGCATGAAACACACCCACAACTGGCGCGACAGGATTCGCGGAGAGCTCTCGGATTGGCAACTCTGGTCCGGACGCGCCGTCGTCGTCACGCTGGCGGTATTGGCCGGCCTGACCGTCGTCGTCTTCACCTGGCTGTCCGAGCTGGCATTCGACGCGTTCGGCTGGATGCCGCTCCTGGTCTGGTGGAGTCCGCTGATCTGGACGCCGGCCTGCACCGCGGCCATCGTCTGGTTCACGCGCCGCTACGCCCCGGGCGCCGCCGGATCGGGCATCCCGCAGGTCATGGCGGCACTCGACCCGGCGCTTCCGACTGACAAGGTCGGCCTGTTCGTCTCGCTCAGGCTGAGCCTGGCCAAGGTCCTGCTGACCGCGGGCGGCCTGCTGGCCGGCTTGTCGGTGGGACGCGAAGGTCCGTCGGTGCAGATTGCGGCCGGCGTCATGCTGCAGGCGCGGCGCCTGCTTCCCGCGCGTGCTTTCATCAACGTCAACCTCCACGGGCTGCTGGTCGCCGGCGGCGCGGCGGGTATCGCCGCCGCCTTCAATACGCCGCTGGCCGGGGTCATGTTCGCGATCGAAGAGCTGGCGCGTGCGCCCGAGCAGAGGAATAGTGGCCTGATCATTACCGCCATCGTGCTCGGCGGCCTGGTGGCCGTCTCGGCGCACGGGAACGCGACCTATTTCGGCGTCATCCACATCGGCGCCATCGGGACGGCGCTGCTCGTTCCCGGTCTCCTGGTGGCGGTGTGCACGGGTGTCGCGGGCGGACTTTTTTCGCGGCTGATGATCGCCTCGACGGCCGGCCTGGGAATGGACTGGATGAGCCGCCTGCGCGCCCGCAAGCCGGTGCTGTTCGCGGCCGTCTGCGGCCTGGCGGTGGCCGTGATCGGCGTGGTCAGCGGCGGCACGACCTTCGGCTCCGGCTATGCGACGACCAAGGCCATGGTCGACGGCGTCGCGACGATGCCGATGCTGTACGCGCTGTTCAAATTCGTGGCCACCTGGCTCAGTACCTGGTCCGGCGTGCCGGGCGGGATTTTCGCGCCCGCGCTGGCGATCGGCGCGGCACTCGGCAACGACGTCGCCGTCGCCTTCTACCATACGCAGGCGCCGGCGCTGATCGCGCTGGGCATGGTCGGCTTCCTGGCGGCTGCCACGCAGGCGCCGCTGACGGCCTTCATCATCGTCATGGAGATGGTGGACGGCCACGCGATGGTCCTGAGCCTGATGGCATGCGCGCTGGTGGCGAGCATGCTGGCGCGGATCATCAGTCCGCCGCTGTATCCGTCGCTGGCGCGCATGCAGCTGGGGCGCGCCGGGATGCAACCGTGAGCCGTTTGCAGGCAGCGCAAGGATAAACCGTACAATGGATGCATGACAGAAGACCATGCATCCTTCCGCCGGTTGGGGCCGGGCGCGCTGGACCGCGCATTGCAGGATGCGCGGCGACATACGCTGGCCCTGTTCGACGCGCTGGCGGCCGCCGGCTACGACCAGGCGGCGCGGGTGCCGCGCCTTCCCATCCTGAACCCGCCGCTGTGGGAACTGGGGCATACCGCCTGGTTTGCCGAATGGTTCGTCCTGCGCGAGGCCGCCGGCAGTGCGCCGGGTGAGGCCATCGGCCCTGCGCTGCTCGCGCAGGCCGACGACTGGTTCGATTCGAACATGGTAGCCCACGACAGGCGCTGGGCGCTCGACCTGCCGGCGCCGGGCGCGCTCAAGACCTACTGCGGCGACGTGCTGGACCAGGTCCGCGAGCGGCTGGCGCGCACGGGCAAGGACGACGCGGCCCTCTATCCATTTCGCCTGGTGCTGGCGCACGAAGACATGCATGGCGAAGCCCTGCTGGCCACCTTGCAGACGCTGGGCGTGGCGCCGCCGGCCTCCGGCGCAGCTATGCGCGAGACCCGGGCGACAGGCGCGATTGCCTTCGCCGGGGGCAGTTTTGTTCGCGGCGGCGACCAGTCGCGCGGCTTCGTGTTCGATAACGAAAGGCCGGCGTCGGTGTGCCGCGTCGCGCCGTTCGCGATCGACGCCGGCCTGGTGACGAATGCCGCCTGGCTCGACTTCATGCGCGATGGCGGCTATCGGCGCCCCGAATATTGGAGCGAGGCCGGACGTGGATGGCTGATCGAACAGAAGCGCTCGGCGCCGCGCTACTGGCAGCCGGAAGGGGAGGGCGGCTGGATCACCGTCCGCTTCGGACGACCGACCGGGCTCGATCCCGCCGAGCCGGTGCGCCACGTGAGCCTGCACGAGGCCGAGGCCTGGTGCAACTGGGCCGGCCGACGCCTGCCGCGTGAAGAGGAGTGGGAGTTCGCGGCAGCCTCTGGCCAGCCCGGCTTCAGCTGGGGCCAGTTGTGGGAATGGACGGCGTCGCCCTTCCTGCCCTGGGACGGTTTCACCGCGGACCGCTACCGCGAGTATTCAGCGCCATCGTTCGGCACCCGCCAGACCTTGCGCGGCGCCTCGTTCGCAACGCCGATGCGCCTGCGCTCTCCCCATTTCCGCAATTTTTATGCGCCCGGGCGCGACGACATCTTCGTGGGCTTTCGTAGCTGCGCGCCCTGACGCCGCGCTTCAAAGCGCGCCCGGATCCGTCGCGCACCGTAGGGTGGGCATCGGCTCGCGATGAACAGCCGGCATGCAATGACGTGAACGTGCGCCCGGATCCGTCGTGCACCGTAGGGTGGGCATGCCCACGCGGTCGCAGGTGCGCGCACCGTAACGCTTCGGTGCACGTCTGCTATGCTGACACGCCGGCATCAGCGCCGGCGCCTGCATCCGCACGCATCGTCGAGCGGATGGCAGGCCTTGGCCATGCACGTTGAAGAACGGATTTTTATGACGCCGACCCCTCATTCGCACGTCGATTTCGCGGACCATTGGGTCATGCACGAGCAGCGGCGGATCTTCGTCCGCGTCTGGACCGATTCCGTGGCGCAGCCGCCAGACAAGCTGGCGCCAATCGTCCTGCTGCACGACTCGCTCGGCAGCGTCGCCTTGTGGCGCGACTTTCCCGCGCGGCTGGCCGCAGGCAGCGGGCGTACGGTGATCGCCTACGATCGCCTGGGCTTTGGAGAATCCGATCCGCGCTCCGACGTGCTGACGCCGTCCTTCATCGCCGACGAATCCGACACCTGGTTTCCGGCCGTCCGCGAACAGCTCGGTTTTCAACAGTTCGTCGCCTTCGGCCACAGTGTCGGCGGCGCCATGGCCATCCACTGCGCGGCGCGCTTCCCGCACGATTGCGAGGCGCTCATCACCGTGTCGGCCCAGGTATTCGCGGAGGAGACGACCCTCGACGGCATCCGGGCAGCCAGGGAGCAGTTTGCCGACGGCGAGCAGCTGGGCAGGCTCGCAAAATACCACGGCAGCAAAGCGCAGTGGGTACTCGACGCGTGGACGGGCACCTGGCTGTCGCCGCGCTTCGCCTCGTGGACGCTGGTCGATACGCTCGCACGGGTCAGCGTGCGGACCCTGGCCATCCATGGCAGCGACGACGAATACGGCACGACACGCCATCCGGCCCTGATCGCCGAATGGAGCGATGCCGATGTCAGGGTCGAGATCGTCCCGGACACGCATCACCTGCCGCACCGCGAGCAGCCGGACAAGGTGGTGCGGCTGGTCTGCGACTTTCTTGGCGCAGGACCCGCCGCTTAGCCGGGTGTGTCAGGCCCGGACGCCGGCGCGCCGCGCCGCGCGTGCCGCCAGCAGCGCCAGGCCGGCCGCCGCCACCAGCACCACGGCGCTCGCGCTGAAGGTCGCGCGGTAGCCGAAGCCGTCGAACAGGATGCCGCCCACGGTCGCGCCCAGTGCAATGGCCAGCTGCACCACCGCCACCATCAGCCCGCCGCCGGCCTCGGCGTCGTGCGGCAGCGTTTTCGCGAGCCAGGTCCACCAGCCGACCGGCGCCGCCGTGCCGACCAAGCCCCAGACTGCGAGGAGCACGGCGGTGACGAAAGGCGAGGCGCCAAACACCATCAGGGCCAGCGCGATTCCCGCCATGAGCAGCGGGATCACGATCAGCGTCCTGTACAGGCCATCCTTGAGCAGCGACCCGATCACCGTGGTGCCGATGAATCCGGCCACGCCGATCACGAGCAGCATCACGGACGTCGTCGCCGCACGCGCATGCGTCACCGTCTCGAGGAAGGGACGCAGGTAAGTAAACAGCGCGAACTGCCCCATGAAGAACAGGCTGACCGCGACCATGCCGAGTGCGACTTCAGGCCGTTTGAACAGCGTGAACACGTTGCTACTCCGCTGCGTGCGTTCCGCCGGCATGGCGGGCAGGCTGACCCACTTCCAGGCCAGCGCAAGCGCCGCCACCGGAATCAGGGCGAAGAAGGCGCCGCGCCAGCCGACGATCGCACCGAGGAAGCTGCCCAGCGGCGCCGCGACGACGGTCGCCAGGGCATTGCCGCCGTTGACGATGGCCAGCGCTTTCGGGACCTGGCTTGATGGCACCAGGCGCATGGCGGTAGCCGCCGACATCGACCAGAAGCCACCGATCGCCACGCCGATGAAGGCGCGGCCGGCCATGAAGCTCCAGTAGTTCGGCGCAAAGGCGGCGATGCTGCCGGAGACGATCATCAACAGCGTCAACGCCAGCAAGAGCAGCTTGCGGTCGATCTTCCCCGCAAGCGAAGACAGCGACAGGCTGGTCGCCAGCGCAAAGGCGCCGGAGACCGCGATCGATTGCCCGGCCTGGCCTTCGGTGACGTGGAGGTCGGATGCGATCGAGGTCAGCAGGCTGACCGGCATGAACTCCGAGGCGACCAGCGCAAAGGCGCCGAGCGAAAGGGCGAACACGCCCCCCCAGGCGGCCGGCAGGCCGGCGCTGCCCGGGTTGCTTGAGACAGGTGCCTGCATCAGTGTCCGAGGGTCGCGCTGTCGATGACGAAGCGATACTTGACGTCGCCCTTGAGCATGCGCTCGTAGGCGGCGTTGATCTCGTCGGCCCGGATCATTTCGATGTCGGCGACGATGCCGTGTTCGGCGCAAAAGTCGAGCATTTCCTGGGTCTCGGGAATCCCGCCGATCATCGAACCGGCCAGCGAACGGCGCTTCATGATCAGGTTGAACACCTGCGGCGACGGGTGCGGCGAGGACGGCGCACCGACCAGCACCATGGTGCCGTCGCGCTTCAGGAGCGTCAGGAAGGCATCGAGGTCGTGCGGCGCTGCCACCGTGTTGATGATCAGGTCCAGGCCCTGCGCCTGCGCGGCCATGGCGTTCGCATCGCGCGAGACGACGACTTCATGGGCGCCCAGCGCTTCCGCATCCTGGCGCTTGTTTTCCGAGGTCGTGAAGGCGACCACGTGGGCGCCCATCGCACGGGCCAGCTTGATGCCCATGTGACCGAGGCCGCCGATGCCGACGATGCCGACACGCTTGCCCGGACCGGCCTTCCAGTGGCGCAGCGGGGAATAGGTGGTGATGCCGGCGCACAGCAGCGGCGCGACGGCGGCCAGCTGTTCTTCCGGGTGCGTCACGCGCAGCACGAAGCGCTCGTTGACGACGATCTGCTCGGAGTAGCCGCCCAGCGTGTGGCCGGGGGCGTCGGCGGTGGGGCCGTTGTAGGTGCCGACCATGGCGTCGCAGTAGTTTTCCAGGCCGTCTTCGCAATCGGCGCAATGCTTGCAGCTGTCGACCATGCAGCCGACGCCGACCAGGTCGCCGACCCGGTATTTGGTCACGTGCGTGCCGGTGGCGGACACGCGGCCGACGATTTCGTGGCCCGGCACGCAGGGGAAGAGGGTGCCGGCCCATTCGGCGCGCACCTGGTGCAGGTCGGAGTGGCAGACGCCGCAATAGGCGATGTCGATCTGCACGTCGTGCTGGCCCGGCGCGCGGCGGGTGATGTCCATCGATTCGAGTGGTTTGTCGGCGGCGTGGGCGCCGTAGGCTTTGACGGTCATGGTTTTCCTTTGGGAGAGTTGCACCACGTTGCAGGCGTGGCGGGACAGGCGGCCATGTTAAGGGCAAACCGTGGGGGAAAACGGGGCGGGGATTGCTTGGGCTTATGAATGCCCTTCATGAATGGAGGGGGTGTTTCAGATTATGGATTACTGAACGGGGGCGTGGGTGGCCCTGTGTGTCGCGCCTGCGCGCGACAGGAAAAAAGAAGGGCGGTGCCGTGAGGGACCGCCCTGTTTCATCGTTATCCTCGAAGCGTCGAGGGTAATTTACTTGCTTGCGGTTTGCAGGTACTTCACCACCGCCTTCAGCGCCGCCTCATCCGGCATGCCCGAGAAGGGCATGCGGTTGCCCGGCACCTTTTCCTGCGGTGCGCGCAGGAAGTCGGTCAGGCTCGTTTCGTCCCAGGTGATGCCGCTACGCTTCATCGGGCCCGAGAAGCGGAAGCCCGCCTCGGTGCCGGCATTGCGGCCGACGATATTGTGCAGCGACGGGCCGACGCCGTTTTCGCCCGCCTTGAGCGAGTGGCAGGCGGCGCAGGACTCGAAGCTCTTCTTGCCGAGGTCGTCGGCAGCCTGGGCGGAGCCGAAAGAGAGGGCGGCAAGGGCCGC
Source organism: Telluria sp. AIW5 (assembly GCF_056680575.1). Lineage (NCBI taxonomy): Bacteria > Pseudomonadati > Pseudomonadota > Betaproteobacteria > Burkholderiales > Oxalobacteraceae > Telluria > Telluria sp. AIW5. Next base: position 2,954,936 of record NZ_CM155289.1, read on the forward strand.
CAGCGAACATGCCAGATTACGCATCGATGAGTTTTCCTGGATTCTTGATGTAGACGTTCTTGATGATGTCGGCCGCCATGTAGGCGATCGCGCCCACCGGGCCGGTCGGGTTGTAGGCCGAATTGTGCGGGAACAGCGAGGCGCCCATGATGAACAGGTTGTCGACTCCCCATACCTGGCCATACTTGTTGGTCACCGAGTTGCCTGGGTTGGTGCCCATGATGGTGCCGCCGGTGTTGTGGGTGCTCTGGTACACCGTCGAGTTCCACGAGTTGCGCGGCGTGGCCTTGTTCAGGTGGGTCGGGTTCATTGCCGCCGCGATCTTGTTGATCACGTCGGCCGCATGCGCCGAGATCTTGCGCTCGTTGTCGCTGTAGTCGAAGGTCATGCGCATCAGCGGCATGCCCAGGCGGTTGCGGTAGGTCGGGTCCAGGTCGAGGTAGTTGCCACGGTTCGGCATCACGCTACCGGCCGCCGCGATGTTCATCGTGCGGTCGTACCATTTTGCCGTCTCGTCTTTCCACTTGCTGCCCCAGCCCGGCGTGCCGCCAGGAACCGGGCGCCACTGGATCGGACGGCCGCCGTACATGGCCGTGCCGATGATCGAGCCGCCGACGAAGCCGAAGGGCGAACGGTCGAAGTCCCAGTTGGCGTGGAAGTCGTCGATCATCGTACTGGTGCCGGCGGTGGCCATGAACGGGTGGAAGTGCTTGTCCTCGAAGAACAGCAGGGCGCTGGCGCCGGTCTGGTAGCAGTAGTTCTTGCCGACCAGGCCGCGGCCGGTGGCCGGATCGTAGGCTTCGCCGATGCCGGACACCAGCATCAGGTGCACGTTGTTCAGGGCATAGGCGGCCAGCACGACCATCTTCGCCGGCTGGAACACTTCTTCGCCATTGACCAGGTTGACGTAGGTGACGCCGGTCGCCTTCTTGCCCGAGGCATCGCGCTCGACGCGGGTGACCCAGGCGTTGGTGCGCAGTTCGAAGGTTTTCTGCTTCTGCGCGAACGGCAGCACCGTCATGTGGGCGCCGCCCTTGGCGTTCGATTCGCAGCCGAAGCGCTCGCAGTGGCCGCAGTACTGGCATTCGCCGAACTTGGCGCCGTCCGGGTTGGTGTAGGCCTGCGAGGCGTTCGCGGTCGGGCGCGGGAAGGCGTGGTAGCCCATCTTCGTCGCCGTGTCCTCGAACATCTGGCCCGCATAGGTCTTGATCACCGGCGGCAGCGGGTAATCATGCGAGCGCGGCGATTCGAAGACGTTGCCTCCAGCGATCTTCTTGCCCTTGATGTTGCCGGCCTTGCCGGAGATGCCGGCGGTCTTTTCGAACTTGTCGTAGTACTTTTCCAGTTCCTTGTACGTGACGCCCCAGTCCTGGATCGTCATGTCTTCCGGGATGTACTTCTTGCCGTACTTTTCCTCGTAGCGGGTGCGGATCTTGAATTCGTTGTCGTCCCAGCGCCAGGTGTGGCCGTTCCAGTGCGTCGATGCGCCGCCGACGCCGGTGCCCATCAGGTAGGAACCCAGGCGGCGGTAGGGCAGCGCGGTTTCCTTGCCGTTGTTGCGGATGGTTTCGGTCTGGTCGACCGTGTTGACCATCATGCCGTTACGGATGCCGAGCGCCAGTTCGTCGCGCATGCGCGGGACGGTAAAGTCTTCCGACGAGCTCTGCGGACCGCCACGCTCGAGGCAGACGACCGTCATGCCGGCTTCCGAGAATTCCTTGCCCAGGATGCCGCCGGTCCAGCCAGCGCCGACCAGCACGACATCCACTTCCTTCATTGTTTTCATTGTGCTTCCGTTTAGTTAGCTCAGGTCGGCGATGCTCACCGGTTCCGGACGATAAGGCTTGTTCATGAACTTGACGATGTTCAGCTTGTTGGTCGTGTTCACGCCCGGGTAGCCGATCATCTTCCACGCCATCTTGTTGCGGTTACCGCCATAGATCGGATCGGCAAACATCGATTCGTAAAACATCTGCAGCAGCTGCGCGAAATAGGTCTTCGCAGGGACGCCGTTCGGCAGTGCGATCTTGCCGGCTTGCAGGTCCTTGAGCAGCTGCTCGCGGACCTCGGGCGCCAGCGCGTCGAAGGGCTTCCTGAAGGTGGCCTGGCAGTAGTCGGCCAGTCCCTCGGTACCGGCGCGGAACAGGGCGGCCGGCGTCATGCCGAGCTGATAGCCCTGGTTGGCGCTGCCGTTCTTGAACGGGCCTTGCAGGTAGAGGCGGTCGCCCTGGCCCCAGTTGCCGGCCAGCGCGCGGTCGAAGTAGACGTTCAGGCCCAGGTCGACGCCGTTGGGCGTGAGCTTGTCGGCCGGGCACATGTGGTTGACCAGTGCCTCGACGAACGCCTGTTCGCCCGGCCTGAGCCATTCATAGCCGGCCGGCGCATCGGTAGAGGGTGTGGGCGCGGCCGTGGCCGGTGCCGGTGCCGCGCCTGCCTGGGCCTGGGCGGCAAGCGGGATGGCCGCGGTCGCGGCGCCGGCGGCGCCGACGAGGGACTTGATCAGGAAGGCGCGGCGCGGCTTCGGTTGAGTGGAATCGGTCATTGTTGGTGGTTTCTGTAAAAACGGGGGACATGCCGGCTGCCGGCGCCAGTCAGGCGCCGCTGCGAGATGCGTATTTATGAAATCTCAAAAGGCCAGATGAAACAAACTTGCCGTGCGGAATCTTAAACCGGTTTTGTGCCTTACTGCATCAACTGTTGCGCAGATGACGCACATCTTGATTTGTGTTGCTATGGGGAAATTAATGCGGCATATTGTGCCCGTCAATCGACGCCCGGATGCATTCAGAATTGAACAGCCGCAAAAGCTGCGTATAGGTCAGAAATGAAAAACTTGAATATTGGTAAGAAAATTGCCCTTGTCTTTACGATCGTCCTGTTGATGTCGATCGCTATTACAGGCATCGGCCTTTGGCAACTGAACAAGATCACGGCGTCGACCAAGGAGCTGATGGCGCTGCCGCTGGCCAAGGAACGCCTGGTGAGCGACTGGTACCGCACCATTTATGGCGGCTCGCGCCGCACGCTGGCGATCGCAAAAAGCAGCGACAACTCGCTCGTCGCCTTCTTCGCCGAAGATTCCGCGGCCGGCAGCAAGGAAGCCGGCGAGCTCCTGAAAAAGGTGAAGGAACTGCTGACTTCGCCGGAAGAAGAGAAACTGCTGAAGGAGATCTCGGCAGCCCGCGATTTCTACAATGTCCAGAAGGCCGCGGTATCCAAGGCCAAGGAAGCGAATGACGCCGATACGGCCAACAGCATCCTGCAAGACAAGTTCACTCCCGCCTCGAACAAATACCAGGGCCTGCTGCGCGACCTGGTCGACATGCAGCGCAAGGCCATCGACGACAACGCCGCCAGGATCGATGAGGCCGCCGCGACCAGCCTGCGCCTGCAAACGCTGCTGATCGCCCTGCTGGCGGTGCTGGTGGCGGTGTGCGGCGCGACCCTGCGCAGCAGCATCGTCAAGCCGCTCCAGCTGGCGATCGACGTCGCGCGCCGGGTGGCCAGGGGCGACCTGACGGCCGACATCCAGGTCAATAGCCGCGACGAGGCCGGCCAGCTGCTGCAGGCGCTGCGCGAGATGAACGATGCGCTGCGCTCCCTGGTGACCAACGTGATGCAGGGCGCCGGCACCATTGCCCATGCATCGGACGAGATCGCCGCCGGCAACCTCGAGCTGTCCTCGCGCACCGAACAGCAGGCCAGCTCGCTGGAAGAAACGGCATCCTCGATGGAAGAGCTGACCTCGACCGTCAAGCAGACCTCGGACAACGCCCGCCAGGCCAACCAGCTGGCCGGCTCGGCCAGCGACGTCGCCGCCAAGGGCGGGACCGTGGTGCGCCAGGTGATCGACACCATGGGCCAGATTTCCGCGTCGTCCAGGAAGATCGTCGACATCATCGGCGTGATCGACGGCATCGCGTTCCAGACGAATATCCTGGCCCTGAATGCCGCGGTCGAGGCGGCGCGTGCGGGCGAACAGGGCCGCGGTTTCGCCGTGGTCGCCGCCGAGGTGCGCAGCCTGGCCCAGCGTTCGGCTGCGGCAGCGAAGGAAATCAAGGGCCTGATCGACGCTTCCGTGTCGAATGTCGCGGCCGGCAGCGTGCTGGTGGGAGAGGCCGGCACGACGATGGAAGAGATCGTCGACGGCATCCGCCGCGTGGCCGACATCATGGGCGAGATCAGCGCAGCGACGGGCGAGCAGACGCTGGGTATCGAGCAGATCAACGAAGCGATCAGCCAGATGGACCAGACCACCCAGCAGAACGCCTCGCTGGTCGAGGAGGCCGCGGCCGCGTCCGAAACCCTGCAGCGCCAGGCCGGCGAACTGGCCGATGCCGTGCGCGTGTTCAAGCTGGACGGCATGCCGCCGGCGCCTGCCGCCGCCCCGGCGCGGGCGGCCGCGCCCGCGCCGAGCCGCAAGGCACTCCCGCCGGTGCGCAGCGCCAGGGCGGAACCGGCCATGGCCGACGGCGGCTGGGAGACGTTCTGATCGTCGAGCCGGCATCACGGACGACACCGAAAAGCGCGGCGCTGCCGCTCATGCCGTTCAGTCAAGAAGGCCGCTTCGATTCACGTCGGAGCGGCCTTTGTTCTTGAGGACGACGCGCGGGCATGCCCGCGCGTTATGCTGGCCCGGTGCAGCGCATCCGCGCTTGACTGAACGGCATTACGGCGCGCCCGTCGGTGCACGCGCCCGGCTGCGCGCGTGCCGGTCGGTTAAGATGGTAAACAATACCGCGCCGGCTGCATGTCCCGAAGGGGCGGCATCGGCAGCGCCGTCAAGACTTTGCCCGCTTTTCAACCACCAGAACCTACGATGAAACAACTGCTTTCCTCCTGCGCCCTCGGCCTGTCCCTGACCCTCACGCTGGCCCTGGCCGGCTGCGAGCGCAACAAGGCGCCGGCCGCGGCCCCGGCCGACGCCGTGGCCATGCAAAAGATCGATACCGTGCCCGGCACCGGCAAGGAAGCGGTCGCCGGCGCCACCGCCGTCGTCAACTACACGGGCTGGCTGTACGTGCCGGGTGCGCCGCAGCAGCATGGCGCCCAGTTCGATTCCTCGATCGGGCGCGAACCCTTCAGCTTCAAGCTGGGCGCGGGCCAGGTCATCCAGGGCTGGGACGCAGGCGTGCAGGGCATGAAGGTGGGCGGCAAGCGCACCCTGATCGTACCGGCAAGCATGGGCTACGGCCAGAACGGCGCCGGCCCGATTCCGCCGAACGCCAACCTGGTGTTCGACGTCGAGCTGCTCGACGTACGCTAAAGAACGCCCGGCAAAAGCGCGTGCCGGGACTGGGGCAATAGCGCGGTACGCTGAGGCATCCCGACTGTCCGCTATCGGGTCACGCACCCGGCAGCCGCCCCAGCACGGCCGCCACGATCCGGTCGCAGCGCTCCCCATCGAAGGAAAACGCCGAATCCACCGCGCGGTCGAAGTCGCGCGCCAGGGCTTCGCGCAGCAGCCCACGGGCGCGGAAATACTGGCTGCGCACGGTGGCCTCGGGGATGCCGAGCGCCGCCGCCGTTTCCTGCACCGACAGGTCTTCGACGGCGCGCAGCATGAACACGGTGCGCAGCTGGTCGGGCAGGGCGTCGATGCGCGCTTCGATCAGGCGCCGCGCTTCGGCCCGCAGCGCCGCATTGTCCGGCGTCTCCGGCGCAGCAATATGTACACCCGGCTCATCGCCCATGGCATCCTCCCTGTCCTCGTCGAAGCCGTTGGCACCCGGCACCAGCTCGATGATGTCGGCGCGGCGCCGCGTCTTGCGCAGGCGTCCCGTCGCTTCGTTGACGACGATGCGCGTCAGCCAGGTGGCGAGGCTGGCCTCGCCGCGAAACTGCCCGATCTTGCGGTAGGCCAGCAGGTAGGATTCCTGCACGATGTCCTCGGCCTCGGCATCGTCGCGCACGATGCTGCGCGCGGTCCGGTACAGTGCCCCGTTATGGCGCCGCATGAGTAGCTCGAAGGCGCCCGGGTCGCCGGTCGCGACCATGCTCGCCAGTTGCCCGTCGCGCGCCTGTGCCGGGTCTGCTTTCTTGTGTGCTTCCATCGACGTCTCCTCTATTTCACCACCAGCGTGGCCGTCATCGTGCGGTGCAGCGTGCACAGATAGGGATAGGCGCCTGCCTTGACGGCCTTGAAGCGCCAGCTGGCGCCGGCGGGAATCACCGGCGAACTCGGACCGCCGTTCCCGGCCATGGCGGTCGCCGTCGCAGTTGCCGTATGTGGGAACGGGTCCTTGTTGCGCCACACGACCGTGTCGCCCGGCTTCACCTCGACAGTCTGCGGGATAAAGCGCATGCCGTCGATCACGATCGTGTGCACGCTCGGGGCCGCCCGCGCCGACGGGGCGAGCGCTGCCAGCAGGGCGAGCGCGCAGCCCGCCCTGTTCAATAGGGAAACCATGGCCGCCGCCTTATTTCAGCGAGGACTGCAAGTGCTTCGCGTGCTCGAGGTGGGCCACGAAGGCCGGACGGGTCTTGACCAGCGTGTCCTTCAGCTCGGCATTTTTCGCGTTCGGGATCAGGGTCTTGTCGAGTGCGTCGATCACGGCCTGGTGGTAGATGACTTCGTGGTCGACATAGGCCTTGTCGAACTCCTTGCCCTTGAGCGCCTTCAGTTTCGCCATGTTCTCGGCGCCGCCGGACTTCAGGCTTTTACTCAGTTCGCTGTCCTGCGGCGTCACCTTCAGCCTGGTGACCAGCGCGACGGCCTGCTTGTTGACGCCCGTGTGGTCGGTCACCATCTGCTTCGCGAAGGATTTCACCTCGGCCTGTTTCGTCGTCTTTTGCGCCAGCTTGCCGGCATCGATATCGACCTGGTTGGCGGCCACGACGATGCCGGCAATCTGGGCGTCGTCAGGCGCCGTCTGGGCGAAGGCGCTGCCGCCGAGCGCGAACAGGGCGGCGATGCTGCTGGAAACTAATTTGCGGGCGAATGTGCTCATGGGATACTCCTCTGTCAGGATAAAAGTTGTGATTGCATGACATTGGATGTCGCATGGCGCGTTTGCGTTGCAGGAATCAGAGCAGCACGATCCCGAAGCGCTTCACCGCCAGCGCAAAGGCGCCGAAGCAGGCGACGGTAAGCAGGGTGCAGGCGCCCAGCGTCGGCCAGAACCCGAAGCGGCCCAGCAGCCAGGGGAAAGCGAGGAACATCGGCAGCGTCGGCACGACGTACCAGAAGGTGTACCACGCGTGATTGGCCAGCTTCGCCTGCGGCTGGTTTTCGAGGTGCAGCCACACCAGGGTCAGCAGCGTGACCATGGGCAGGGCCGCGATGAAGCCGCCGATGCGGTCGCTGCGCTTGGCCAGTTCGGACACCAGCACGACGACGGCGGCCGTGACCAGGTATTTCGTGATGATCCACTTCATCGTTTATCCTTGTTCAACATGCATGGGCAACATTATCCATGCCGGCAGCCCGCCCGCAACCAACAACAGGATCCATCAGCATGAGCACTTCCGAACTTTTCCCAGGTTTCCGCGCCGAGCGCATGACGGTCGCGCCCGGCATCGACATCCAGGCCATCGTCGGCGGCTCCGGACCGCCGCTGCTGCTCCTGCACGGCCACCCGCAAACCCACGCGATCTGGCACCGCGTGGCACCCGTGCTGGCGCAGCAGTTCACGGTCGTCGCCTGCGACCTGCGCGGCTATGGCGACTCGTCCAGGCCCGCGGGCGACCCGGACCACGCCAACTACAGCAAGCGCACGATGGCGCTCGATGTGCTCGCCGTCATGCGCGCGCTCGGCTTCGCCAGCTTCCGCGTGCTGGCCCACGACCGCGGCGCGCGCGTCGCGCATCGCCTTGCGGCCGACCATCCGCAGGCGGTTTTGAAAATGGCCCTGCTTGACATCGCGCCGACGTTGGCGATGTATGCGCAAACGAACGACACCTTCGCGCGCGCGTACTGGCACTGGTTCTTCCTGATCCAGCCCGCGCCCCTGCCGGAACGCCTGATCGAAGCCGACCCGGCCGCCTATGCGGTCGACGTCATGGGCCGCCGCAGCGGCGGCCTGAAAGTGTTCGATCCGCGCGCGCTGGCCGAATACCAGCGCTGCCTGGCGCTGCCCGGCGCCGCGCATGGACTATGCGAGGATTACCGCGCCGCCGCCGGCATCGACCTCGAACACGACCGCGCGGACCGCGACGCGGGTGCGCGCCTGACGATGCCGCTGATGGTGCTGTGGGGCGAGCAGGGCGTGGTGCACCGCTGCTTCGATCCCCTGAAGGAGTGGAAAGCCGTGGCGAACGACGTGCAAGGCGGCACGCTGCCTTGCGGGCATTACGTCGCCGAGGAGGCGCCGGAGGCCTTGCTGGAGCGGGTGCTGCCGTTTTTGTCTTAGGCCGGTGACCGCGCCGCGGCGTGCAAGCTCCCGCAAAGCCGCGCGTATCGCCCTCCATCATGTCCGACATGCGGTCTACATGAACTCGCTGATCGCGGGCCAGGCCGAGACCGGCGGCCTGAGCAACGACGTGCCGGAGCCAGGCACCGGCTTCCTGTTCGCCATCGCAATGGCTGGCGTTGCTGCCGTGCGCCGCAAGAAGGCAAGCAAGTAAGGCAAGCAAGCAAGGCACTCGCCGGAGGTGGGTTGCATGCGCGGGCCCGGCATGCAGCCCATCAAAAAAGACCGCGCAGGCGTACGCCATCCCCCATGGCCGTCGAGTAAAGTCGGGCCATGCCCGCTTCGAAAACCTACCCCAGCACCCCCGACGGCCGCTACTTCGTCGTCGCCGGCCGCCTTTGGCGCACCAGCAATCCCGCGCTGGCGCCCGAGGCGCGGCAGGCGCTGGTCGACCAGCGCACGGGCGGCGGTCGATGCGGCCAAGCGCGCGCTGGGCGAACGCGGCCCCGTGTGGTGGCATGATGGCGCGCCCGACTTCAACCGCAAGCTCGCCGCCAACACGCCGTATGCCGCCTGGTACGCGGCGCTGAACCTCGACGTCTAACTGCGCAGCGCCTGCACCGGACTCATACGCATCGCCGTTGTCGTGTGCTTCGCGGTGGCCGCCAGCGCCGCAAGGACGGCCAGGGCGACCGCCGCCACCAGCGGCCACTGTCCCAGCGGCGCATGTTCGGCGAAGCCGTCCAGGTAGAAGCGGATCGCCAGCGCCGCCGCAGGCAAGCCGAGCAGGCCCGCCACCGCCACCGTCAGCCCGAACTCGCGTCCCAGGCGGCGGGCGATGGCGCCGTTGCTGGCGCCGTACAGCTTGCGGATCACGATCTCGCGCCGGCTGCGCTGCACCGTATAGGCCGACAGCACATAGATGCCGAAGGCTGCCAGCGCCAGCGCCACCAGGCTGGCTGCGCCCAGGATTTTGACCATGCGCAGGTCCTGCCGGTAGCTCTCGCCAAAAATGCTGGCGGCGCTTTGCTTGTACATCATCCCGTTCGGGAAGTACTGGCGCCAGACCGGCTCGATGGCGCGCGCCAGGGTTTGCTGGTCGAGTTTGCTGCGTACCGTGACCACGCTGTCGGCGTCCGTCAGGAAGTAGACGATCGGCCCCGGGCGTTCGCGCATCGACTGGTGGCGCACGTCCGGCGCCACGCCGACGACGGTCCGGTCGAAGCCGCCGCCGCCGGGCGCGAACGGTATCTTGCCGAGCGCGTCCTGCGCCGAGCGATAGCCCAGCGCCTTCACCGCCGCCATGTTCAGCAGCACCACCCTGGACGCGGGCTGGTCGCGTTCGGCGCTGAACAGGCGCCCGGCGACCGGACGGATGCGGTACAGGTCGAAGAACTCCGGCGACACCCGCTTGATCTCCATGCGGATTTCGCCGCCGTCGCGCTTGTCGAAGCCGCCTGTGATCTTGTTGACGTCGCGCCCGATCGCCTCGGCCGAAATCGCCGCGCCCTCGATGCCGGGCACGCGCGCCACGGCGCGGACGAAACCCGCCACCTGTTCGTCCTTCGCCAGCGGCATCTCCAGCAGCGTCAGCCCCCTTGGGTCGAAACCCGGATCGGCGGTGGTGGCGTACCAGGTCTGCCAGCCGACGGCCACCGTGACCCCGGCCAGCGCCATCGCGGTGGCGAACTGCAGCACGGTCAGGGCGCGCCGCAGCCACAGGTTGGCGGTGGTTTCGCTGCTGCTGTCGCGTCCCGCCAGCACGGTCGAGGCGCGCACCCGCAATGCGGTCCATGCCGGCCAGGCGCCGGCCGCCAGGCCCGCCAGCACGCCGAGCAGCAGCGCCAGCGCCAGCCGGCCCGGGGTGAAGAAACCTTCGAGCTTGCGGTCGACCAGGTCGGCGAACAGCGGCAGCAGGAGCCAGGCCAGCAGGACGCCGGCCACGGTGGCCAGCACCGCCACCAGCACCGACTCGGCCAGGAACTGGCCGGCCACGCGCGCCGCGCTCGCGCCCAGCACCTTGCGCATGCCGATCTCGCGCTGGCGGCGCAAGGTGCGCACGGTGGCGAGGTTGATCCAGTTGGTCATGGCCAGCGCCAGGATCAGCAGGGCGACACCGGCCAGCGCCAGCGTGCTGTCGCGCTGGCCGTAGTTGCGTTTGTCGCGGCCGCTGGCGAGGTCCGGGTCGAAATAGGCGTCAGGCAGGGCCGCCAGCCTGATCTCGACGCCGGGCGCAGTCAGCGAGCGGCCCATGGGGCCGATAGTCATGGATCGGTTCATGGGCGTGTCAAGGACAGCCGCCTGCAGCAGCGCCGTGAGCCGGGCGGGGTCCGCACCGGGCCGCAGCTTCAGGAATATCTGGCCGCGCGCATCTTCCGACGGGTGCAGGGTGCGGTCTTCCGGTTTCAGTGCGCGGCTGAGCGGACTGCCGAGCGCCTCCCAACGCATGGTGGTGTTCGCCGGCAGGTCGGGGATCACGGCCAGCACCTGCAGCACCTCGTCGCCCACGCCCACCGTTTTACCGAGGACGTCCGTCTTGCCGAACAGGCGCAGCGCGGTCTCGCGCGTGAGCGCCAGGCCGTCGGGCCGGCTCAATGCCGCCTGCAAGTCCCCGCTGAGCGGCTTGACGCCGAAAATCGGGCCGAAGGCCGGATCGACCGCGAACATCCTGACCGCGTGCAGCGCGGTGCCGGTACGTAGCGGATGCTGGACCTGGCGCGCCATCGCGCCTGCCTCCACCACGCCGCTGGCCAGCGCCGTGTCGCGCAGCGACAGCGTGGCGCGGGTGTTCCAGTCGGGGCGCGGGAAGAAATTGATGCGCTGCTTGACCACGTACACGCGTTCCCCGTCCGGCACATGGCTGTTGTAGTGCAGGCAGTAGGCGACAAAACCCAGCAGCAGGAAGCAGGCCGCGCAGGCCAGCGCCAGGCCCAGTACCGTGACTGCCGAATAGCCCGGCTCCTGCATCAGCTGGCGCCAGCCAATGCGAAAGTCGGCCGCGCTGTTAAGGGTCGCCTTCATGCCGCCCTCAGCGCGTCGACGACGATGCGGCCATCGAGCAGGTTCAGGGTGCGCGATGCCTGGGCCGCGTGGGCCGGCGAGTGCGTGACCATGACCACCGTCGTGCCTTCGGCGTTAATCGTGCGCAGCATCCGCATCACCTCGTCGCCGTGCGCCGTGTCGAGGTTACCGGTCGGCTCGTCGGCCAGCAGCAGGGCCGGGCCGGCCACCAGCGCGCGGGCGATCGCCACGCGCTGCTGCTGGCCGCCCGAGAGCTGCGAGGGTTTATGCTTTGCCCGGTGCGCCACGCCGAGTTTGTCGAGCATGGCGCCGACCCGCTCGCGCCGCTCGCGCACGCCCATGCCGTTGTACTCGAGCGCCAGTTCGACGTTCTCGAACACGTTCAGTTCGTCGATCAGGTTGAAGCTCTGGAAAATAAAACCGATGCGGCCGCGCCGCAGCCGGTTCAGGCGCGCTTCGCTCCAGCCGGCCACGTTCTCGCCGTCGAACAGGTAGTCGCCGGTAGTGGGCACGTCGAGCAGGCCGAGGAGGCCGAGCAGGGTCGACTTGCCGCAGCCCGAGGGGCCGGTAATGGCGACGTATTCGCCGGCCTCGATCTCGAGGTCGATCCGGTCGAGGGCCGTGGTTTGCACTTCGCCCGCGAGGTGGGTTTTACTGATGCCTGATAGTTTGAGCATGCCTATCCTTTTTTTACTTGGGTGAGAGATTACTGCGAAATGCTGAGTGCGGTCGACTTGTCGAAGGCCGCATAGCTGGAAACGATGACCTGTTCGCCCGGCCGCAGGCCGGCCAGCACCTCGACCTGGGCGTTGCTGCGGCGGCCCGTGCGCACTGCGCGGCGCTGCGCCGTGCGGCCATCGGCGCTTAATACGAAGACCCAGGCGCCGCCGCTGTCGCCGACCCAGGCGGCGGCCGGCAGCAGCAGGGCGCGCGCGGGTTCGCCGAGCGTGAGCTGGGCGTCCAGGCTCTGGCCGGGACGCAGCGACGCCGGCTGCGCGCCGGTGAACAGCAGTTCGGCGAGGAAGCGGCCTTCCTTGATCTGCGGGTAGACGCTGGCGACCTGCACCGGATAACGGCGGCCGTCGTGTTCGACCGAGCCGCTGCGCCCGGTCGCCACGCGGTTCAGGTAGAACTCGTCGATGCGGGCGGCGAGCTTGTAGCGGCCCGGGTCGTCGATCCGGCCGACGTTCTTGCCCGTGGCGATCGACTGGCCGACCTGCATCCGGAAATCGGTCAGGCGGCCGGCGACCGGTGCGCGTACCACCAGCGCGTCGACCGTTGCCTGCACCAGCTGCAGGCCGGTGTCGAGTCCCTTGATCGCGTGCTCGAGCTGGGACAGGGCGGGCGTTCGCACCCGGCTGTCGGCGGCGGCGCTGCGCTGTTCCAGTTCGATGGCGCGGGCTTCCTTGTCGAACGCATCGGTTGACTCTTCCAGCGCCACGGCGGAAATGAAGCCTTGTGCGGCCAGCCGCTCGTTCCTGGCGTGGCGCTTGCGGGCCTGCTCCAGGCTGAAGGCCAGCTCGTCGAGGCGGCGCTGGCGCGTGCTGCGGTCGCTCTCCTGGGCCAGGCGCAGGTTCGACAGGTTGTAGAGTTGCTGCGCCTGTTCGGCCTGGCGCGCCAGCAGTTCCAGGTTGCGCTGCGGGTTGGCGATGCGGAACAGCAGCTGGCCCTTGGTGACGACCTCGCCGTCGCGCACGAACACTTCCTCGATGCGGCCCGACTCCACCGAGTCGAGGATCACGGAGTCGAGCGCTTCGGCGTTCGCGCGCACCACCAGTTCGTCGCGGAAGACGCCGCGCTGGACGCTGGCGATCTCGAGGTCCCCACGCTGTACGCGCAGGCCGCGCGGGACCTGCTGCCAGAGGACGACAGCGGCGGCGAGCGCCAGTGCGGCCGCGGCGCAGGAGAGCAGGATTTTCCGGCCCCGTTTGCGCGGCACGATGGTGTCCATGGCGGCGCCGGTGGCGGCGCCGGTACCAGCGCCGGTACCAGGAGAAGGAATTGGTTGCAAGGACATGACAGGGCAAATGAAATGGCGACAGGGGCCTTCATTGCAAGCGCCGTGCCATGCCCGTTTTCGGCCGTCCTTGCCCGCTTTTGCGGCCAGCCTGTCCGGTCGTGAACAGGCCGGGTGTTCGATTCCGGACAGGTGTGCGGCAAGGCCAAACTAGTCGTGTCATCTGCTCATCTTCACTGCTAGAATGCCCCGGACTTCAACGCCTCGACCTGCCGCCATGGACCCGACGACCGCCCGCATTTTGATCCTCGACGACGACGCCGACGTGGCCTTCGCCGCGCGGATGCTGCTGCGGCGGCGCCATGGCGAGGTCACCGTGCTGCACGACCCGTCCCGGCTGCCGGCCGCGCTGGCCGGCGCCGCATTCGATGTCGTGCTGCTCGACCTGAACTTCACCCCCGGACGCACCGACGGCGCCGAAGGCCTCGCCGTGCTCGACCTGCTGCGGCGCCAGCAGCCAGCACCGGCGGTCATCGCACTGACGGCCTACGCCGACGTGCCGCTGGCCGTGGAAGCGCTCAAGCGCGGCGCCGGCGACTTCATCACCAAGCCCTGGGACAACGCGCGTTTGCTGGCCGCCGTCGATGGCGCCATCGCGCGCCGCGCCGCAGTTCCCGTGCCCGGTGCGGCCTCGATCCTGATGGGCGAGTCGCCCGCGATGGCGGCTGTGCGCGCGATGGTCGCCAGCGTCGGCCCGACCGAGGCGAATGTACTCGTGCTGGGCGAGAACGGCGTCGGCAAGGAACTGGTGGCGCGTGCGATCCACCTCGCCTCGAAGCGCGCCGCGGCGCCTTTCCTCGCAGTGGACATGGGCGCCTTGCCGGAAGCGACCTTCGAGAGCGAGTTGTTCGGCCATCGCAAGGGCTCTTTCACCGATGCGAAAGCGGACCGCGACGGGCGCTTCCAGGCCGCGCGCGGCGGCACGCTGTTCCTCGACGAAGTGGGGAACACGCCTTTGCCGGGCCAGGCCAGGCTGCTGGCCGCGCTGGAACGTCGCGAGGTAACGCCACTCGGCGCCGACCGGCCGCAGGCGGTCGACGTGCGCATCGTCAGCGCCACCAACCTCGAGGAAGCGAGCCTGTTCGACCCGGCCTTGTTCCGTCCCGACCTGCTGTTTCGCCTGAATACGATCGTGATCCGGGTGCCGCCCCTGCGCGAACGGCGCGGCGACATTCCCGGCCTGCTGCGCCACTACCTGGCGCACTACGAAACGCAGTATGGGCGGCCGGCGCGCGGGCTCTCGAACATGGCGCGGGCAGCGCTCCTCGACTGGCACTGGCCCGGCAACGTGCGCTCGCTGCGCCACGCCTGCGAACGCGCCGTGATCCTTGCCGCCGGCAGCGATTACGAGACCGGCGACTTCGGCCTCAGCGCGCCCGGGCCTGTCCCGGCGCCTTTACCGGCCCACCAGCCGCATGAGGACCAGACCCTGGGCGAAGTCGAACGCGGTGCGATCGCCGCCGCGCTGGCGCAGGCGAAGGGCAATATCAGCGAAGCGGCGCGCCGGCTTGGCCTGAGCCGCGCCGCGCTCTACCGCAAGCTCGACAAGCATGGCCTCTAGCCGCCGGATGCGGCTGGGCGCCGGCGCCGCCGCCAGCGCCATCCTTGCGCTGATGGCGCTGGCGGCCTGCGCGCAAGGAGCAGCCGGATCGCCGCGCCTGCTGGTGCTGTGCGCGTTCGCGGCGATCGCACCCGCGTGGATCGTGTGGCGCGCGCTGGCCCGGCTGGCGCCGCCCGCGCCACAGGCGGCGGCGAGCGGTCCGCCCATGCTGCAGCAGTCGCTCGATGCGCTGGTGCTCGAAGCGCGCCTCGAACATGCGCCGGTGGCGCTGTTCCTGATCGAACCGGCCGCATCGAGCGAGGTCGCACCCCTGAATGCCAACGCGCGCCAGCTGCTGGCCCCGGGCCGCGTCGTCGACCGCGCGGGCCTGTTCGCGCAGCTCGCCGCACAGCCTGCGAGCGGCCGGGCGCTGCTCGCCTTCGACACCGAACGCGGCCCCGAGCGCGCGATGGTGGCCATCTCCTCGCTCACCGTGCACGGCAAGGCGCAGCGCATCGCCGCGCTGCTGCCGGTCGAGAGCGAACTGGAATCCGAAACCCTGAACGCCTGGCGCCAGCTGGTGCAGGTGCTGACCCACGAGATCATGAATTCGCTGACGCCGGTTGCCTCGCTCTCGAGCACCGCGCAGGGCCTGCTGCTCGAGCTTCAGCCCCAGCTGGCGGGAGGGGGCGAGGCCGCCGCCGACCTGGGCACGGCGCTCGATGCGATCGCGCGCCGTGCCACCAGCCTCGCGGATTTCGTCGGGAGTTACCGCAGCCTGTCCAGCATGCCGGAACCGAGGCCGGAAGAGGTCGACCTGGGGCAGCTGTTCGCGCGCCTGTCGGCGCTGCTCGGCCCGGCCTGGCAGGCGCGCGGCGGCGAGCTGGCGATGCTGGTGGAGCCGGCCTCGCTGGCGCTGGTGGCCGACCCCGGCCAGCTCGAGCAGGCGCTGATCAACCTGCTGAAGAACGCCCTCGAGGCGACGTCCGGCCAGCCGGCGCCGCGCGCCACCGTGCATGCGCGCCTGGTGCGCGGCGCGCGCCTGCACATCGAGGTCGGCGACAACGGCCCCGGCGTGCCGGACGAGCTGGCGGCCCATATCTTTACCCCCTTCTTCACGACGAAGAAGGGCGGGCGCGGGATCGGCCTGGCGCTGGTGCGCCAGCTGGTGCATGGCAATGGGGGCACCGTCCGCCACGTGCGGCCGGTGACGGGCGGCGCCCGCTTCGTGCTCAGCTTCTGAGGCCTACAGGGGCGGCACCACGCCCGCGAACTGCAGCAGGTCGGCCATGCGGAAGTCGCCGCGATGGCGCGAGGGCAGGGTCGGTGTCCACTGCGGCGCGCTGCGCAGGTAAGCCCCCGGGTCTTCCCGCAGCAGGCCGACGAACACTTCGCCGACGATGCGCCCGCCGACCGGTCCCAGGCGCAGGCCGTGTTCCATCACCTCGGCTTCCTTCAGGAGCTGGAAATCGTTGACCGAGTCAGTATCGATAGCGAAAAGGGAAAGTCAAGCGGGGTGAGGCGGGGGACAGCGCGCTCCCGCCGGTGCGGGCGCGCTGTCTTTACGTATATTTACACCTGGTGCAGCCGCACGCCGGCAGGGCCGGCGCTTACTTGCCCGGATCCTTCTGGTTCGTGAACTGGTCGAACTCGACGTTGTACGGCTGGCCCTTGACGTTCTCGACCTTGCGCACATACACCGTCTGCACCACGTCGCGCGTGGCCGGGTCGATCATGATGGGTCCACGCGGGCTCTGGATCTTCATGCCCTTCAGGACCGCCATCGCCGCGTCGCCGTCGATCTTGCCGTTCAGTTTCTGGCTGACCTGGTAGATCGCGTTCATGCCGTCGTAGGCGGCCACCGCCATGAAGTTCGGGCGCCCGCCCTGCGGGTTGGCGGATGCGAAGCTTTTCAAAAAGGCGTCGTTCTCGGGCGACTTGTGGGCGGCCGAGTAGTGGAAGGTGGTGATCACGCCCTGCGTCGCGTCGCCCATCGCCGGCAGCACGTGGTCGTCGGTCAGGTCGCCGGTGGCGATGACCTTGATGCCGGCCGCAGCCAGGCCGCGCTCGCGGTAGCCCTTCATGAAGGCGATCGATTGCTCGCCGGCCGGCACGAAGACGAACACGGCGTCCGGCTTGGCGTCCTTGATGCGCTGGATGAAGGGCGCGAATTCCGGATTGCGCAGCGGGACGCGGATCGCTTCCGGGACCGACCCACCGTTCTTCACGAGGCGCTCGCTGAAGGCCTTTTCGGCATCGATGCCGGGACCGTAGTCGGCGACGACGGTGGCCACGTTCCTGATCTTGTTCTTCAGCGCCCAGTCGGCCATCGGCGCCGAGATCTGCGGCAGCGTCATCGAGAAGCGCGCGATGTAGTCGGATTTCGTCGTGATGATGGAGGTGGCCGCGTTCATGATGATCATCGGCTTTTTCGCCTGCTGGGCGATCGGGGCGACGGCCAGCGCTTCGGGCGTGAGGCCGAAACCGGCCAGGAAGTCGACCTTGTCGCGCACGACCAGTTCCTGCGCCAGGCGCTTGGCCACTTCCGGCGCCGGGCCGGTGGTGTCCTTGTAGATGATCTGGATCTTCTTGCCGGCCACCGTGTCGCCATGCAGGGCCATCCAGGCCTTGATGCCGCCTTCCATCTGCTTGCCGTAGTCGGCGAAGGGGCCGGAGAAGGCGGCGATCACGCCGACCTTGATGGTGTCCTGGGCGTAAGCGCCCGGGGCGATGGCGAAGGTGGCGGTGGCGGCGAGGGCCGCGGCGATCGTCGTGAGTTTCATGTGTGCGTCTCCGGTGATTGGTGTTGTTGGAAGTTGGCTTGTCCTTGCCACAAGCGCATCATATCCCGTTCATGCGTATTGTTGACAGGCTTCGGTGAGGCCGGACTCCTTGCGGGGTTCATGCTTCCGCGCAGCGGCCACCCCACGTCTCCCGTAGGATGGGCACTTGTGCCCATGCGGATTCAACACGCCACGAACAGGGCAGGCGACAGCCCCATGAACGGATGCGGTACTTGTTTGTAAAGCCGCCGATACGCGGACGCCGTAACGCGTGGGCACAAGTGCCCCCCCTACGGTGCGCATCCGATATCGGCTCCGGCTACCGTGCCTTGAGGACAGCTGGTCACTTCACCGCCAGCGGCGCGCGGCTCTGCTCGTTATTCTCATGCACCAGCTTCGCGAGCAGGCCCATGAACACCTGCTGTTCCTGCGCACTCAAGGGTTCCAGCAAGCGTTGCCGCAGCCGCTGCGCCCCCGGCACCAGGGCGTCCAGCAATGCCTGGCCGGCCGCGGTGATGGTCAACGCGCGCTGGCGCCGGTTATGCGGAATCACACGCCGCTCCAGCAGCCCCTTTTCCTCGAGCCGCGCGCACACGGTCGCCCCGGTCGAGGTATCGACCGCAGCCAGGCCGGCGAGCGATACCTGGTCGATTCCGGGATGTTCGGCCAGCCGGCTCAGGATCGCGTACTGCACCGGCGTCAGCTCGCTCCCCAATTCGTCGTAAAAAATCGACACCGAGATTTGCTGGGCGCGCCGTAGCAAGTGGCCCGGATGCTGGTACAGGTCGAGCATCTCGCCCCGCTCCTCATTTCGCTCCGCATGTGCTTTTTCTGTAGGCATATTTCTTAGTAGCTAATTGGTGCATCGCACCATCAAAAATGTTGAAATCCTAGTTTACTTCGTGCCGCAAACGCGTGATACTTTTTCCACATTCAGTGCACTGAATATTAAACCAAAGGAGACGAGATGTTCCCAAAAAATGCCTGGTACGTGGCCTGCACCCCGGATGAAATCGACGGCAAGCCGCTCGGCCGCCAGATCTGCGGCGAAAAAATCGTGTTCTACCGCGGCCAGGGCGGCAAGGTCGCCGCGGTCGAGGATTTCTGCCCGCACCGCGGCGCGCCGCTTTCGCTCGGCTTCGTCCGCGACGGCAACCTGGTCTGCGGCTACCACGGCCTGGAAATGGGCTGCGAGGGCAAGCCGATCAGCATGCCGGGCCAGCGCGTGCGCGGCTTTCCCTGCATCCGCAGCTATCCGGTCGAAGAGCGCTACGGCTTCATCTGGGTCTGGACCGGCGACAAGGAAGCGGCCGACCCGGCCACCATCCACCACCTCGAGTGGGCCGAGAATCCCGAATGGGCCTACGGCGGCGGCCTGTATCACATCAACTGCGACTACCGCCTGATGGTCGACAACCTGATGGACCTGACCCACGAGACCTATGTGCACGCGTCGACGATCGGCCAGAAGGAAATCGACGAGGCGCCGGTGACGACGAAAGTCGAGGGCGAGCAGGTGATCACGAGCCGCTTCATGGAGAACATCATGGCGCCGCCGTTCTGGCAGGCGGCCCTGCGCGGCAATGGCCTCGCTGACGACGTGCCGGTCGACCGCTGGCAGATCTGCCGCTTCAATGCGCCGAGCCACGTGATGATCGAAGTGGGCGTCGCGCATGCGGGCAAGGGCGGCTACCACGCGCCAGCCGAGCACAAGGCATCCTCGATCGTGGTCGACTTCATCACGCCGGAAACCGAGACCTCGCACTGGTATTTCTGGGGCATGGCGCGCAACTTCAAACCCGATGATGCCGCGCTGACGGACACGATCCGCGAAGGCCAGGGCAAGATTTTCGGCGAAGACCGCGAGATGCTGGAACTGCAGCAGCAGAACATCCTGCGCCACCCGGAGCGCAAGCTGCTGATGCTCAATATCGACGCCGGCGGCGTGCAGTCGCGCCGCATCATCGATGCGTGGCTGACGAAAGAGCAGACCAGGGAGTTCGCGCCATGAGCACCATTGAGGTTCGCGTCGCGAGCAAGCATGACGAGGCCGACGGCATCTGCAGCTACGAGCTGGTGCCCACCAGCGGCGCTGCGCTGCCGGCCTTCGAAGCCGGCGCCCACGTCGACGTCCATCTGCCGGGCAGCCTGGTGCGCCAGTACTCGCTCTGCAACGCGCCGATCGAGACCCACCGCTACCAGATCGGCGTGCTGCGCGACGCCGGTTCGCGCGGCGGCTCGGAGGCGATGCACGACCATATCGACGTCGGCTCGGTGTTGAATATCTCGGCACCGAAGAACCACTTCCCGCTGGTGGACGCCAGGCGCACGCTGCTGCTCGCCGGCGGTATCGGCGTGACGCCGATCCTGGCGATGGCGGAGACGCTGGCGGCGAAGGGCGCCGCCTTCGAGATGCACTACTGCGCGCGTTCGCCGGAGAAGGCGGCGTTCAAGCAACGGCTGGGCGAATCGCACCTGCGCGACCTGGTGCACTTCCATTACGACAGCGGCGACGCGGCGCAGAAGCTCGACATGGCGGCCTTGCTGGCGAATCCCGCCGCCGACACCCACCTGTACGTGTGCGGGCCGCAGGGCTTCATCGAGTACGTGCTGGGGACGGCGAAGGCGCAGGGCTGGCCGGCGGCGCAGCTGCATGTCGAGTACTTCAGCGCGGCCGCGGTGGACACGACGGGCGACCAGCCCTTCGATGTGAAGCTGGCATCGAGCGGCAAGGTGGTGACGGTGGCGGCGGGGCAGACGGTGATCAAGGTGCTGCTCGAGGCGGGCGTCGAGGTGCCGTATTCGTGCGAGGAGGGTGTCTGCGGCACCTGCCTGACGCGCGTGATCGAGGGCGTGCCGGATCATCGCGACATGTATTTGACGGAGGAAGAGCAGGCGGCGAACGATCAGTTTACGCCGTGCTGTTCGCGCTCCAAAACGCCGGTGCTGGTGCTGGATTTGTGATGGTGTTTTCGGTCGCGGGCGGGGCCCGGCGATGTGGATGAGCCACGCTATGTAGGGTGGGCTCCGCCCACGCGGGCGCGCCCTTGCATACCGCACCGTTTGCATGACAGCTGCGGCATGCAAGCGGTGTACCGCGTGGGCGAAGCCCACCCTACAACTACCGTCTCGCTTACAACCCGCCGACAAACCCCACGACACTCGCCGCAAACGCCTCCGGCTGCTCCGCCGCACTCAAATGCGACGCGTCCTTCAGCACCTCGAGCCGCGCGCCCGGAATGCCCGCAACCAGCGCCTCGGCCATCGCCACCGGCGTCCCCTGGTCCAGCTCCCCCGCAATCACCAGTGTCGGCACCGCGATCCGGCCGAGACGCGAAGCGGTATCGACCTTGCCCACCGCATTGCAGCAGCCGACATAGCCCACCGCATCGGTCGTGACGAGCCGGCGGCGGTAGCGCGCCACCGTCGCCGCCTTCTGCGCGCGGAACGCATCATGGAAGTAGCGCCCCATCACCGCATCGGCAATCGACTCGATGCCGGAAGCGCGCACGGTGTCGATACGCTGCTCCCACACCGCCTGCGCCGCTTCCGGATAGCCGCTCGTGGTATTCGCCAGTACCAGCGCCCGCACGAGCGAGGGATGGCGCAGCGCCAGCTCCTGGCCGACCATGCCGCCCATCGACAGACCGACCCACACCACCGGGCCGGCATCGATTTCGCGCAACAGGCGCGCGGCGTCGTCGGCCAGGTCCGCCATCGTGTACAGCGCATCCGGTGAATCCGAACTGCCATGCCCGCGATGATCGTAGGCGATCACGCGGCAGTCCGCAGCCAGCGTATTGGCGAGTGCATCCCACATCGTCAGGTCGCAGCCCAGCGCATGGCTCAGCACGACCGTATGGCGCGGCGCCTTGCCGCTGCGCGGTTCGCGCACGCTGTAGTGCAGGGCAGGACTGCTGGCGGTACGGCCTTCGCGGCCGACGCCGGAATGCACGGCGCCGGCAGGCGCGGACGGCTCCAGCACATAGCCGACCTGCTCACCCACTTCGCGCAGGATCGCCAGCGTGTGGCTGAAGGCCGTGTTCGCGGCCGGCACGCCGGCGTAGATCGCCGACTGCATCAGGATTTCCTTGAGTTCGTCGGGCGTGAGGCGGCTGCCTTCCTCGCCCAGCAGGGCCGCGCGCACGTGCAGCTCGAACTCTTCCCAGCGTCCGAGCGCGATGGTGATCGACAGGACGATCGCGCGCCGCGTCTTGTGGTCCAGTCCCGGGCGGCCCCAGATCTCGTTCCAGGCGAAGCGCGTGATCAGGTTCTGGAAATCGGCATTGAAACTGTTGGCGTTGTTGATCGAACGGTCGACCCAGGCGTCGCCCAGTACGTTGCGCCGGTTTTGCAGGCCGCGTTCGAAATCGTGGTCAAGTGGATCGAAACTCATGCGTTATCGTCTTTTCGAAAAGGGTGGGTGGCGTCCAGTTCCGCGATGCGCGGACGCAGGGCTTGCAACTGGCGCTCGGCCAGGTGGTGTGCCGGCGCCAGGGCGGCAACCGGATCGAAGTGGGTGGCGAGCACCTGCAGGTCGACGTGCGCCGCGAGCTGCGGATCGGCCTTGACGGCGTCGATGAGCAAGGCGTCGAGCGGACGGCCCTCCGTGGTGACGCGGCGCGTCAACCCTTCCAGCAGCGCGTGCGCCGCGGGACGGCCGATGGCGCCGGCCAGGTAGCTCGACGCACTCTCGGCAAACACCAGGCCGTGCAGCGCGCCGATATTGGCCAGCATGCGCTCGCGGTCGACGTTCAAGCCGGCAAAGGCGTCGTTCAGCGCGCGCAGGGAACCGTGGGCCGACAGGAACAGCGGCGGCCACTCGGCCAGCTCCGCCTGCCAGTTGCCGAGACCGCGCTCGTGCTGCTGGTCCATGCAGGACAGCAGCGCTGCCGCATGCTGGGGCGTGCGGCGCGCGGCGGCAAGGGCGATCATGCTCGATACGGGATTCCTCTTGTGCGGCATCGCCGACGAGCCGCCGCGGCCATTGCCCGAGGGTTCGGCCAGTTCCGCGATCTCGCCCTGCGCCATCAGGCTCAGGTCCGTCGCCAGCTTGCCCAGGCTCCCCGTGAGTACGGCGACTTCCATCCCGAGCCGCACCCATTCGTCGCGCTGGGTATGCCAGGCGGCGTCGGCCACTTCCAGCCCGAGCTGCGCGGCCACGCGTTCGGCGACCACCGCTCCCTTGTCCTTCATGACGGACAAGGTGCCGACCGCGCCGCCCAGTTGCAGCTGCAAGGCGCGTTCGGCGGCTGCGCGCAGCGAGGAGCGCGCACGCACCAGAGGCGCCAGCCAGCCGGCAACTTTAAAACCGAAACTCGTCACCTGTGCCGGCTGCATCAGCGTGCGCGCCAGCACGGGCGTCGCGAGATGCTGCTCCGCCAGCGCCATCAGGTGAGCGCACAAGGCCTGCAAGCCGTCGTCAAGGAGCTGCAAGGCCTCGCGCGTGACGAGCACCAGCGCCGTGTCGATCACGTCCTGGCTGGTACTGCCCCAGTGCACATGGCGCGCCGCCGCTTCGTCGTAGAGCGCGACGGTCTTGGTCAGCTCTTTGACCAGGGGGATGGCAAGGCTGCCGGCACGCCGCCCGGCGTGGATCAGGGCCGGGATGTCGTACAGCTCGGCCTTGCAGACGCCCGCGATCGCAGTGGCCGCGGTGGAGGGGATCAGGCTTTCCTCGGCCTGGGCGCGCGCGAGCGCTTGCTCGAAGCGGAACATCGCCCCGACGATGGCCGCGTCGTCAAACACGTCGATCATGTCGGGGGTAGTGAGGAAACTGTCGAAGATCGATATGCTCATGGATTATCCTTGTACTGCGCCTCCTGTCGCGGCTTATGCGTAGTCGAAGAAGACGGTTTCCGCTTCGCCCTGCATCCGGATATCCCAGTGATATTGCCCGTCGCCGGTGCGGCGCGCAAGCAGGGTCGCGCGGCGCGCTTCCGGCACCTGGTTCAGGATGCTCGACCCGGCGAGGCCCGCGTCGTCCTCGAGGAAGACGGCGGTGAACTGGTGCAGCACCAGGCCGCGCGCGAAGACGGTCACGTACATCAGGGGCTCGCCCTGCGTGGCCGCCTGGGGCAGCGAGACGCGCAGGCTGAATTCGCCGTCCGCGCCACTCGGCACGCGCCGGAAGCCGGGGATCATCTGTTCCGGTTCGGCGGCCGCGGCGGCGGGCGTCCAGGCTTCGATCTGGGCGTCGTTGATGGGGGCGCCGTCGCCGTCGTAAATGACGCCGGACACCAGCACGGTCTCGCCGGTCGTTTTCAGGTTGCCGGGAATGCAGGCATCGACGGCCCATTGCCAGGCTTCGTGCGAGAAGGGGCCGATGGTTTGCGAAGTGGTGATGTTGCTCATTTGGTCTTCTCCTTAAAGGCCCATCGGCGTAGCGTTGCGTCCGCGCAGGACGATGTCGAATTCGTAGCCGAGCATTTCGCTGCCGACCGTGTATTCGAGGCTGAAGCGCGAGACCAGGCGCTGGCGCGCCGCTTCGTCCGGCACGCTCTGGAAGATCGGGTCGTAGTCGAACAGCGGATCGCTGGGGAAATACATCTGCGTGACGAGGCGCTGCGCATACACGTTGCCGAACATCGAGAAGTGAATATGCGCCGGGCGCCATGCCTTGTCGTGGTTGCCCCATGGGTAGGGACCGGGTTTGATCGTGACGAAGCGGTAGCGGCCCTCGTCGTCGGTCATCATCTTGCCCAGGCCGTGGAAATTCGGATCGAGCGGGGCGGCGTGCTGGTCGCGGCTGTGCCAGTAGCGGCCGGCCGAGTTGGCTTGCCAGACTTCGACCAGGGAATTGCGCACCGGCTTGCCGTCTTCGTCGAGCACGCGGCCGGTGACGACGATCTTCTCGCCCAGCGGCTCGCTCGCGCCATGGGCGGTGAGGTCGGTATCGTTCGGCAGCAGGATGCTTGATGCGACGACGATGTTCTGCGAGGCCGGCACCGGCGCTTCGATGCGCAGTGCGGCTTGCTGCGGCCCCCGTTTGACCGTGGATTTGTAGGCTGGGTAGATGAGCTCGGGATAAATGCCCGGCTCGATCGGATCGAATTTCACGGCGGTCTCCTTCATTTGATGTTGTCGATGCCGGAAATAGTAGGCCAGCCCTGCCGGGCTCACAAGCGGTCAAGGTGCGGGCTGCTCCGCAATGCGCACACTGTGTGCGATACTCGCACAAATCCCTATTTTTTTGCTCGTATGCCTACCGAAACCGACGCTCCTCTCGAACGCGACCTCGTCGCCGGCCTTGAAAAAGGCTTGAAGGTGATCGAAGCCTTCGACCAGGAACGTTCGCGCCTGACCATCGCGGAGGTCGCCGACGCGACCGGCCTGACGCGCGCCGCCGCGCGCCGCTACCTGATCACGCTGACCCACCTCGGCTACATGCGCCACGAGAACAAGCTGTTCTCGCTGACGCCGGCCGTGCTGCGCCTCGGCCAGAGCTACCTGCATTCCGCCCGCCTGCCGCGCATCGCCCAGCCGCTGCTGTACCGGCTCGCGTATTCGCTGGGGGAGGCGGCCTCGGTCGGCGTGCTCGACCATGACCAGCTGGTGTGCGTGGCGGCGGTCAGTGCGGGGCAACTGGTGTCGGCCACGCTGCAGCCGGGCACGCGGGTGCCGGCGTATTGCACGGCCAACGGTCGCATGCTGCTGGCGAGTTTGCCGCAGGTTCAAATCGAATCGTTTCTCGAACGCGCCCATCCCGAGGCGATTACCCAGCATACGATCGTGCATCGTGAGCGATTGGCGCTGGAGATTGCCCGGGCGCGGGCGCAGGGTTATGCGCTGGTCGACCAGGAGCTGGAACTGGGCCTGCGCGCGATTGCCGTACCTTTGAAGAACTTCCGCGGCGACGTGGTGGCGGCGATGAATGTCAGCGTGCACGCGGGACGGCTGCCGATCGAGCAGATGGTCGAGCGGTGTTTGCCGGCGATGATCAAGATTCAGGTGGAGCTGGGGGCGCTGCTGTAAGCCTGCCGCGCAGGGCCTGGCGGATGCACGATACGCCACCGCGCTGCGTGTTTACCGATTCGGACGGCAGGACTTTCCCTCGTACTGATACCGATTCAGCGCGTACTCCCTGCCGTTCCAGCGTTCGACCGGGAAACAGAAGCCCGGGCCGCCGACCTCGATGTCGGGCCAGCCATCCTTGCCCTTGACTGTGAGGAAGGTGGGAACGCCTGTCCCGCTTGTTACCTTTTTCCAGCCGCCATCCACCTGTTTCGACACCAGCGTGTATCCGGCGCCAGTGCTCCCGAAACAGTAAGTGCCGCCCTCGGTGATCAGGGCCTCGGGCCGTCCGTCGCCGTTCAGGTCACGCACTTCGGCGACCTCGCCCGGAGAGTAGGACGGCGTCGGGTCGTCGCAATTGCGCCACTGCTTGCCCATCAGCGTGAAACCAGCTGCCTTGAAAGCGGAGGCTTGATCGGCCGGGGAGAGGCTCGACGGCGCGCTCCTGGCCGTGACGCTGCAGGAGAGTATCGCCGCGGTAGCGATCAGCATGCGGATTTTCATGGAAACAATCGGTGAACTGCTGCCTGCATCAAGGCCCGGGGTGTGGATTGTCGGGCAATGAAGGAATTGCGCGCAGGTATTCGAACATCGATTCAAGGTCGCGGTCGGTCTTTTTCCCGATCGTCGTCCAGGGCATCACTTGCAGGATTTGTCCGGCCGGGTCATGTGGATTATGGCCGGTGCGCAGTGTCTTGATGAACTGGGCGCGGGTCAGGCCCGCAGGCCTGCCGGCATGGTCCGGGGTCAGGTTGGGCGCGGTGATGAACGGGCCGAACTGTCGCCCGCCGGACAGGTATTGGGTCGCGTCGATCATCTCGGGTTGCCCCAGGTAGGGGTCGCTCCCCGGCGCATAGGTCGGATGACTATGGCAATCGATGCAACCACCTGTGTTGACGTTGTAACTGCCCAGCCCAACGAGCGCACGGTCCTTTCCCATCATGTTCAGTTTGACGCCTTTCGGCACCAGTTCGAACCCGCGCTGGACACGGTTATCGCTGCCATCGTCGTGCCTGTCGTCCGCGAGCGAGGACCAGGCGGTGGTCGCCAGGACGGCGCTCAACAACCATGCGCCGCGGCGCAGCATCGGTGAAGTCTGCATTTGTCGATCCCCTTGTTATTCGAATTGAAGGCGGCTTGGCTGCGCATTCAATCAGTATAGTAAGAAGGGCGGCCTGTACAAGGTGAGATTGCGCCTGCCTGCCCCCCGCCAGGTACCTCGAACAACTGATTCCTTGTAACTTCCTCCACGTTTGGCATTGTGTGATGGACGACGGGCCAGGCGCTCGCATCGGAGTCGGACGACGTGGACATTTTTTCGTCGGTTGAACGGAAAAACCTGCCCGAGTTAAGACGGATTTTGAAGAAGGACACGGCTGCAGCTCGCGACAGTGATTGCTGGGGGCGCACGGCTTTGATGCTCGCGTGCGTGGAAGGCGAGCCGGGATTCGTCGAGTTGCTTTTGCCCTGGAGCGACGCCAACGCAAGCGACAGGGATGGCGAGACCGCCTTGATGCTTGCGTCCTTTGGACACCCGGGATGCGTCGAGTTGCTTTTGCCGGCCGGCGACCCGATGGCGCGCGACGCGGACGGATGGACTGCCTTGATGCGGGCTGCTTCCAGCGGCAGTGAGCGCTGCGTTGCGCTGCTCCTGCCCCATAGCGATGCGACGATGGCGACTGAATCCGGGCTCACGGCGCTTGATATCGCACCCCCGGTGTCGAACAATCAGCCGCGCCGCACCCGGCGGCGGCTCGCCCCCAGGGCGGCCAGCCCCAGCGCCATCAAGGACAACACGCCCGGCACGGGAACCATGTTCACCTGACCTTCGATGACGTCGTTCTGGCAGGTCTCGCCCCAGTGCATGGCGATCGACGTGTAGTTCAGCAGGTCGGTCGACGAGGCCAGGATCTTGAATTCCAGCGCCTGGTCCGTGGTGACCGTCCAGGTACCGACGAGGCCGGTGTCGATCACGCTCGCGGCAGCCCTGTCCACGGCCGTCGCCTGGCCATCGCGGTAATAGCAGGCGCTGGCCAGGGCGCAGCTCATGAAGGATTCGCTCATCTTGATGCCGGCGGCGTTGGTCCCGCCCGTGAGTTGATAGAGCTTGAACCTGCCGCCGGTGTTGCTGTAGCGGTCGTCGAGGCTGAAGCCGTACGACCACACGGTACCGTTGCCGGCGTTGTCGTAGACATGGTTGGCGTCGCTGCCATAAGGCGTCCAGTTCTGGGCGAGGAACACGTCGCCATAGCCGATGCCACCCGTGGTCAGATTCGCGTCGATGCCCGCGTGGCCGGCGAAGTTGGTGGAGATTCCGATCGTCAGTTGATCGCCGGCGCGGGTAATGGTCGCGCCATGGATGTAGAAGTTGCTGTCGCCGACCACGTCGCCGTAACCGTGCGAATCGCTGCCCCAGTAGGCAGCTGCGCCGGTGTCGGTGATGACGCCGGCATGGGCGCCGGCACCGGCGAGGAGAGCAGCAGCGGCGAGCGTTACCTTCAAGACGTTTTTCATGGAATCCCCAATCTGGTTTGTGTAATGACAAACAGAGCAGGAACCATGCCAGAAGTAAATATTACTTGTAAAACAGTAACTTAACTTTCTTAAGGAAATTTTTGCCGGTTCGACTGTAAAGTTTTCCGTCAGAATCAGAAGCGATCAGCTCACCAGATCAAATCGCCCCTGTTCCGTGTCCTCTCCGTCCTGCGCCGGTCCGCAAACGCCTCCAGCATGAAATCCACCATCGCCCGCGTCTTCGCCTGCAAATGGCTCCTGGTCGGAAACAGGATGTAGATATCCGCCGGCGGCGCATCCCAGTCCTCGAGCAGCAGCACCAGCCGCCCCGAGCGCAGGTAAGGCGCGGCATCCCATTCCGAGCGCAGCACGATGCCGTGCCCATCCAGCGCCCACGACAGCGCCGCCTCGCCGTCATTGGTGCTGAGTGGCCCGCGGACCTTGACCGTCTCCTGCCGCGTCCCCGAACGGAATTGCCAGCTGCCGTAAATTTCGTCGCTCTCGCGCAGCACGATGCAGCTGTGCCGGTACAGGTCGCGCGGTGAGGCCGGCAGGCCATGCGCGGCGACGTAGGCGGGGGAGGCGCACAGGAAGCGCCGGTTGTCGGCCAGCTTGCGCGCGGTGATGCGGGCGTCCGGCTGTTCGCCGAAGCGGATCGCCAGATCAAAAGCCTGCTCGACCAGGTTCACCGGCCGGTCGCTCAACTGCATCTGCACCTCGACCTCGGGATAGGCGCGCGCAAAGCGGGACAGTTCGGGCGTCACGTATTTGCGGCCGAAGCCGAGGGTGGCGTTGATGCGCAAGAGGCCCTGCGGCACCACGCTGCCGCCGGAAATCTTGCGCTCCAGCGCTTCCAGTTCGGCCACCAGGCGCTGGCCTTCGCCGAGATAGGTTTCGCCTTCCGGGGTGAGGCTCATGCGTCGCGTGGTCCGGTTCAGCAGCCGTACCCGCAGGCGCGCCTCGAGCGCGGCCAGGCGCTTGCTGACGGCCGGCGGCGTAATGCCGAGCTCCTGGGCCGCGCCCGCCAGGCTGCCGCGCCGTACCACCAGGGCAAAGAACGACAAATCGTCGAGTCCATCCATTCGTAACTCCCGCGACCGAATCAAGTTAATCAATATTCATTATACGAGTTCTTATTTCTAATATCATGGTGCTGTCCGGCAGCGATCCGGACCTGATGCATTCCATCCACCGGAGGAGACCATGAAGATCAAACTAGCCCTGCTGGCGCTTGCCGCCTGCTGTATGACCGGTACGACGACCCTTGCCCACGCCGAGAACTATCCCGCGCGGCCGATCCGCCTCATCGTGCCCTACGCACCGGCCGGCAGCGCCGATATCGTCGCGCGCCGGATTGCCGATGAATGGGCGAAAGCGGTCGGTGGCAATATCTACATCGAGAACAAGGCTGGCGCCGGCGGCAACATCGGCGTCGACGCCGTCGCCAAGGCAACGCCGGACGGGTACACGATCGGCCTGCAGACCGTCTCGCTGGCGATCAATCCCTCGCTGTTCGCGAAGATGCCCTACGACACGGTGAAGGACCTGGCGCCGATCGGCATGGTCGCGACTTCGCAGCACGTGCTCGTCGTCAACCCGGCCTTCCCCGCGAAGGACACGAAAGAACTGCTGGCCGCCGTCAAGGCCAAGCCGGGCGGCTATAACTACGGCTCGGCCGGTCCGGGCAGCACCTTCCATATGTCCGCCGAACTGTTCAAGGACGTCACCGGCGCCGACATCCGCCACATCCCGTACAAGGGCGGCGGCCCGGCACTGGTCGACACCATGGCCGGCGTCGTCGACATGAGCTTTCCGGTGCTGTCAGCCGTCGTGCCGCACGTAAAGGCCGGCAAGCTGCGCGCCATCGGCGTCACCGGGCCGACCCGTTCGCCGCTGCTGCCGAACGTGCCGACCCTGGCGGAATCGGGCGCGCCGGGCTACAGCTTCGAGACCTGGTTCATCGTGTTCGCCCCGGCCGGCACGCCGCAGCCGATCATCGACAAGCTCAACGGCGCGCTGAACAAGGCGATCTCCTCGCCGCAACTGAAAGACAAGCTGGTCAAGGACGGCTTCGACCCGATTCCCTCCACGCCGGCCCAGGCCCAGGCGCGCCTGTCCCAGGAACTCGCTTCCTGGAACAAGCTGATCAAGGCCCGCGGCATCACCGCCGACTAACCCGAATAGTCATTGAACAGGCATTGAAATGAGCAAGACCCTTTATCGCAAGCTGGTGGATGCGCATACCGTCGTGAAATTGGATGCGGACAATGTCCTGCTGTACGCCGACCTGCACCTGATGAACGAGTACACCAGTCCGCAGGCCTTCGCCGGCCTCGCCGAGCGTGGTTTGACGACGCTGTATCCGGGCCAGAACGTGGCCACCGTCAGCCACATCATTCCGACCCATGCGGACAAGCTGCGCATCATCGCGGACGGCGATTCCGCCCTCCAGGCAAGCAACCTGAAGCGCAACTGCGAGCGCCACGGCATCCCGCTGTTCGACACCAACGACCGGTTCCAGGGCATCGAGCACGTGATCGCGCCGGAGCACGGCATGATCCGTCCCGGCATGGTGGTCATCTGCGGCGACAGCCACACGACGACCTATGGCGCGCTGGGGGCGCTCGGTTTCGGCATCGGCACCACCGAGGTCGAGCACCTGCTGGCCACGCAGACCCTGGTCTACCGCATGGCCGGCGACATGCGCATCCGCATCGACGGCGTGCTGCCGCCCGGGACCACGGCCAAGGACCTGGTGCTGATGGTGATTGCCCGCATCGGCGCCCAGGGTGCGCGCGGCTATGTCGTCGAATTCTGCGGATCGACCATCGACGCGCTGAGCATCGAGGCGCGTTTTACCTTGTGCAATATGGCGGTGGAAGCGGGCGCGCGCGGCGCCCTGATCGCCCCGGACGAAACGGCGGCGCGCTATGTGCTGGACCACTGCCCGGACCTGCCCGGCGATGCGACGCTGCGCGCGCGCGCCCAGGCGCACTGGGCGCAACTGGCTTCCGATCCGGATGCCCGCTTCGACGTCGAGTACACCTTCGAGGCCGCCGGGCTGGCGCCGATCGTGACCTGGGGCACGAGTCCCGACCAGGCCATGCCGGTCACCGGCCGCGTGCCGGAAGCACGCCACGCCTCGGACACGCGCGCGCTGCAGTACGCGGGGCTGGCCAGCGGCATGCCTTTGGAAGGCATCGACATCGACCACGTGTTCATCGGTTCCTGCACGAATGGCCGCATCGAAGACCTGCGCGCAGTGGCCGAAGTCGTGGGCAGCCGCAAGGTCGCTCCCGGCGTGCGCGCGATGGTGGTGCCCGGCTCGGGCGCGGTGCGGGAGCAGGCCGAGCGCGAAGGCATCGCGGCGCAATTGATCGCGGCCGGATTCGAATGGCGCAAGCCGGGTTGCTCGATGTGCCTGGCGATGAACGACGACGTCCTCGCGCCGGGCATTCGCTGCGCTTCGACCACCAACCGCAATTTCGAAGGGCGCCAGGGCCGCGGGGCCATCACCCACCTGATGAGCCCAGCCATGGCCGCCGCCGCCGCGGTGACCGGCAAGATCACCGATGTCCGCACCCTGCTGGAGCACGCACAATGACGCACACGCTTATCGAGGGAGCCGCCGCGCCGCTCCCGATCGCCAACCTCGACACCGACCAGATCATCCCGAAGCAGTTTTTACGGGGCATCGACAAGGCGGGCCTGGACCGCGGCATCCTCTACGACCTGCGCTTCGACGCGGCCGGGGCGCCACGTGCCGGTTTCCTGCTGAACCAGCCGGCCTACGCGAACGCGCCGATCTTGTTGGGCGGCGCCAACTTCGGCTGCGGATCGAGCCGCGAGCATGCGGTGTGGGGCTTGCAGCAGTTCGGCGTGCGGGCGGTGATCGCGTCGAGCTTCGGCGAGATTTTCTATTCGAACGCCATGAACAATGGCCTCATGCTCGCCACGGTGCCGGAAGACTATATGGAACGCCTGTTCGCGCTGGCGGCGACGTCGACCAGTCCGCTCGAGGTCCGCGTCGACGTCGAACGGCTGGAGGTGGGCAGTGCCGCGGGCACGGCGCGTTTCACGCTGAGCGAGCGCCATCGCCGCATGTTCATGGATGGGCTCGACATGCTGGGCGCTTCCCTGCAGCACCTGCCTGCGATCCAGGCATTTGCCGGGCGCTGGCAGCAGGACCATCCGTGGCTGAAGGATGTGGCCGCAGGCGCGCGCGCCAGGCTGGACGGGCTGCCGTCCTGAGGCCGGCGGGGCATGCTATCGTATGTCCTTGCCCTACGGCATGCCCATCCTGGCCTGCCGTGCCGGACCCATGCCTGAAGGAAGCCTGTGCAACCCGTTCGACTCGATAGCGCCTGCGGCGTCGCCCTCGTTCCCGTCTCCGTCGGTCATGCCGCCATGCTGGCCGAACTGGTCCGGCAGGACAAAGATTACCTGAATGCCTGGCTGCCGCTGGTCGCGACCTTGGACTCGGCCGAGGCGGCCGCGGCGCACCTGGAAGCGGCCACGGTGCGCGCGGAGGCAGGCGAGGTCTTCGAATGGCACCTGTTTATCGGCGACAGCTTGTGCGGTTCGGTGCGCCTGAAAGACATCGATCATGGCGACCGCAAGGCCGGCATCGGCTATTTCGTCGGCAGCCGCTTCGCCGGCAAGGGCATCGTCACCGGGGCGCTGCGGGCAGTGCTGGCATGGTGCTTCGGGCCGCTCGGCCTGAACCGGATCGAGCTGCGCTGCGCGGCCGGCAACGAGCGCAGCGCACGCGTCGCGGAGCGGCTGGGCTTTGTGCGGGAAGGGCTGCTGCGCCAGGACGAATGCCTGCATGGCGCGTTGATCGATCATCACGTCTACGGACTGCTGAAGGCGGAATTCAGCGCCTGAGCGCCGGGCGCGGCCTTCAACTGCGCCTGCTGCCGGAATGCCTTCGGCGTCACTCCCATCAATTTCTTGAACAGCCGGCTGAAATAGGCTGGGTCCTGGAAACCAAGTTCGTAGGCAATGCTCGACACGCCGGCCGGCACATAGGTCAGCTTGCGGCAGGCTTCCAGCATCAGCCGGTCCTGCGTGATCTCGAAGGCCGATTTGCCGGCCAGTTTCAGGCACAGGCGGTTCAGGCGCGTCGGCGCCACGCGCATGGCGTCCGCATACTGTTTGACCTGCCATTGTTCCTTGTAATGGCGCTCGACCTCGACCCGAAAGCGGCTGAAGAGTTCGAAGTCGCCGCGACCGGAGGTGTCGGCGATGCGGCGCTCGGCCTGCACCCGCACCAGCATCAGCAGCGCACTGCGCGCCAGCCATTCGAGCATCAGCGTGTGGCCGTGGCGCGGCCAGGAGGCCTCATGGATCAGGTTTTGCAGCAGCGCTTCGATGCGCGCCAGCAGCTCGGGCGCGGCGCCGAGGCTGACGGCGAGCGGCTGCACGAACAGCGGCGAAAACAGGTCGCCCTCGTGGCCGGCGGCCGCGAACAGCATGTTCTGGTCGACCGTCAGCACGTAGCCATGGGCTTCTTCCGAAAAATCGAAACCATGCGGGAGCGACGGGTGGATGGTCAGCGCCACCGGCGCATCGCACTCCCACAGGTCGCCGTCGATGTTCGCGCGGACCTGTCCTTCGAATAAAAAAAGTACCTGAAACAGGCCGGCATGGGTATGGGTGCCGATGTGCCAGTCATGCTTGCGGCTGCGCGTCTCGATCAGCTCGATGTGCACGGCTTCGGCATCCGTGCCCCGCGTGGCTTCGCCGTAAAGGGCGAATTCGGGAACGCTGGAGGGCAGGGCGGTGGCGATGGCAGGCATGGGAAGTGTGGTTTGCTGATTGGGTAGGTGTAAAAATAGTACAAGTTTTTTCGGGTTTGATCCATTCTTATCCGCGCCTCCCGGCACTAGGATGGTGTTAACTAAAACGTATCCGGAGACACCATCATGAAAACCCAGGTCGCCATCATTGGCGCCGGCCCGGCCGGCCTTCTGCTTTCCCATCTGCTGCACCTGCAGGGCATCGAATCGGTCGTGCTGGAAAGCCGCAGCCGCGCCGACATCGAGGCGACGATCCGCGCCGGCGTGCTCGAGCAGGGCAGCATGGACATCCTCAACGAGGCGGGCGTCGGCGAACGCATGCAGCGCGAAGGGGCGCTGCACCACGGCTTCGAGTTCGCTTTCGGCGGACAGCGCCATCGCGTCGACCTCACCGGACTGACCGGCCAGTCGATCACAGTCTATCCGCAGCACGAAGTCATCATCGACCTGGTGGCGGCGCGCATCAAAGCCGGCGGCGACCTGCGCTTCGAGGTAAGCGAGGTGGCGCTGCACGACATCGACAGCGCGCAGCCTGCGGTGAGCTTCGTCCACGGCGGCGAGGCGCGGCGCATCGGCGCCGATTTCGTGATCGGGGCCGATGGCTTCCACGGCGTCTCGCGCCCGGCCTTTCCGGCGGGGACGCGCGAGGATTTCCAGCGCGTCTATCCCTTCGGCTGGTTCGGCATCCTGGTCGAATCGGCGCCTTCGTCGGACGAGCTGATCTACGCCCAGCACGAGCGCGGCTTCGCCCTCGTCAGCACCCGCTCGCCGACCGTCCAGCGCCTGTATTTCCAGTGCGATCCGCAGGACAAGGTCGACAACTGGTCCGACGACCGCATCTGGTCGGAATTGCATGCGCGCCTGGAACATAACGATGGCTGGAAACTGAAAGAGGGCAAGATCTTCCAGAAGGGCATCATCGGCATGCGCAGTTTCGTGTGTGCGCCGATGCGCCACGGCCGCTTGTTCCTGGCGGGCGACGCGGCCCATATCGTGCCGCCGACCGGGGCCAAGGGCATGAACCTCGCCATTTCCGACGTGCGCATCCTGTCGCAGGCGCTGCTGTCCTTCTACCACGGCGGCAGCGAGGAGGGACTGGACGGCTATTCGGAAACCGCCTTGAAACGCGTCTGGCGCGCGGAATATTTTTCGTGGTGGATGACGCGGCTGCTGCATACCTTTGCCGATGCGTCTCCCTTCGAGCGCCGCATCCAGCGGGCGGAACTGGAGAACATCGTTGCTTCACGGGCCTTGCGGACCGCGCTGGCGGAAAATTACGTCGGAGCGTTCTGAGCAGACCAGCTTTCACACCAACGCTGCATCAGCCCGTCAAGTCAGAGTCGCAAGCAACTGAACAGTTCCGCGGCGACGGCTGATGCGCCGCAAACGGTGCCGGGCCTGCGGACCTAAGCTCGATCTATCTCATCAAGGATTAGCCGAGCTCATGCACGCGCCAACGCACCTGCGTTTCCCTGCCGCCGCCGCTTTACACGCCCGTGACTGCGGCCGCCATTGCGCCAGGCTGCTGTCATGAACGGACCAGCGCCGCGCGTCAGTGTCCTGATGCCCAGCTACGAGCAGGAGGCCTTCCTGCCGCGCGCACTGGCAAGCCTGTGCGCGCAGTCGCTGGCCGACTGGGAAGCGATCGTCATCGACGACGGCGCGTCCGGCGCGACGCATGCGGCGCTGGCGCCCTGGCGCGACGATCCGCGCCTGCACTACCTGCGCCACGAACGCAATGAAGGCCTGGGGCGGGCACTGAACGCGGGCCTGGAGCGGGCGCGGGCGCCACTGGTCGCCTACCTGCCCAGCGACGACCTGTTCTACCGCGATCACCTCGCGCAGTTGTGCGCGGCGCTCGACGCCGATCCGGGCGCCGTGCTGGCCTGTTCCGGCCTGCGCCACCACTACAACCGCAGCGCGGAAGGGGCGATCCCGGAGTTCTGGCTGCAGCTGGTGCAATGCCTGCACCGGCGTGGCCCGACGCGCTGGCTCGAGCGCGGCGAACTCGAATCGGACGATCTCGAGCGGCTGTTCTGGGGAAGGCTGCGCGGCCTCGGGCGTTTCGTCGGCACCGGGCAGCTCAGCTGTGAATGGGTCGACCATCCGCTGCAGCGCCACAAGCTGATGCGGGAGCCGCTTGGCGGCATCAATCCTTTCCACCAGCATTACCGGGTGGCGGCGCCGCTGCGTTTTCATACCTCGGTCGGGAATGCCATCGACGAGGTGGCGCAGTACCGGGGCCTGCGCGCGGAGGCCGCAGCGCCGCCAGCGCCGGACGGCCTGAAGATACTGCTCGTTGGCGAGCTGGCCTATAACGCCGAGCGCGTGCTGGCGCTCGAAGCGCAGGGGCACCGCCTGTACGGGCTCTGGATGCGCCAGCCCTACTGGTTCAAAGGAAGTCACCAAGGGAAGTCACAACGCGAAGCAAGCAATGGGCGCGGCTGCGCGTCCACCGTGCAATCGATGAGACACGCATCGGGCATGCGATGGCCATTCGGCGGATTTTTTCGGCCCGCACCGGCACGGGCGCACACCAGGCTCAGAACGACATCGGCACCCGCACCATCAGCGTCACGTCCGGCGTATCCCGGGTCAGGCCCGCGCCGACGGCCACGCTCAGGGTCTTCTTGTCGCTGAGGCGGTAGGAGTAGCCGATCAGCAGGGTGCCGAGCTGCAGGCGCACCGAACCGGGGACGGTCACGCCGGACTGCTTGGTGCGCCCGACCGAGTTGTGATCGTAGCCGACACTGAACGAGGCCTTGTCGTTCAGGGCCAGGCCCATGCCGAAGTTGAAGCCGAACACGCCGCCCGGTGCAACCGTGCCGAGCGACTCTTTCTCGCCATTGAGCACGGTGCGCGAGACGTCGCGCTTGAAGTTGTGCAGGTAGCTGAAGCTGCCGAAGAACACGGCCGGGTCCGACGGGAACAGCCAGGTCAGGCTTG
Organism: Telluria sp. AIW5; assembly: GCF_056680575.1. Classification (NCBI taxonomy): domain Bacteria; kingdom Pseudomonadati; phylum Pseudomonadota; class Betaproteobacteria; order Burkholderiales; family Oxalobacteraceae; genus Telluria; species Telluria sp. AIW5. Next base: position 2,991,922 of record NZ_CM155289.1, read on the forward strand.
GCTGCAGCGAATGGAAGCCCGAGCCGGTCGGAAGTTCCAGCGGCAGGCCGCTGCCGGTGATGTTTTCGCCAATGCAGCGGCGCTGGCAATCGGTCGTGACCTCGAACGGATCCTTGCCGGTGCGCGATTTATAACGCAGGCCAGCGATGAAATACGGCTTGTCGGCGCCGCCGTCGTTGAGCTGGTAGCGTCCCGCCAGTTCGACGTCGCCGATCGCCTTGCCGCTGGTCTCGAAAACGCGCTCCACGGCAGTGCCGGTGAAGACTTCGCGGCTGACGGTGGCGTCGCTGCGGTATACGTACGGCAGCTTTGCCTCGACCTCGAAACGGTTGGTGATGCCGCGGCGCAGCGTTGCGGTGGCGGTGGTCGTGTTGCGTTTTACTTCGCGCACGTCGATCAGGCCGATGAGCAGGGCGGGGATGACGGTATAGCCGACCAGGGCCACCCGATTGTTCGATGAATAAGCATACTGGATGGCCGGCTCGAACACGTATTTTCCGCGCGGGGTCAGCACGCCCGGCTGCTCGAAGATCGGCGCGACTTCCCGCTGGCGGCTGTTGTCGCTCGGGGCGCGGCCGACGGCGGCAGTGTTGGTCGCCGCGGTGGGGGCGCTGGCCGGGCCGCCGACCGGGGCGGCCGGTGCCGCCGGCTGCTGGGGCGCGCCGGCGCCGGCGCCGGTTCCCCGCATGCTGTCGAGCCGGGTCGCGGAAGCGGGAAGCGCCAGCCCGGCGGCCAGCGGCGAACTCGGTGCCGGGTTGAGCGGCGCATTGCCGGTGCCGCGCGTGCCGTCGAGCGCCGCGTTCGACACGGCGCTGCCGGCGAGCATCGGATCGGCGGCGGCCGGCGTTGGCTGGGGCGCCGTCGTGCGCGCCGCGCGCACGTCGCGCTCGAGCTCATCGATACGGGTGCGCTGGGCATCGAGCTGCTGGCGCATCGCCTTGACCTGCTCGACCAGTTCCTCGACGGATTGTGCCTGCGCCGGAAGGGCGCAGAACGCCGCGCTGACGGCGAGGGCGCCTGCACACAGGGCCGGGATTTTCTGCATTGGTCTCTCCAAGGTGGTGGGCCGTCAGCGGGGCGCTACGGCTGTTGACAAAGCATTATTCAGGCTTGTTCCAAAATTGAGCGCGCGTAACATTCCGGCCGTGTTCACGGTGGCGTTAATGGAGGTCTGGTTCCGGATCACCTGGTCATTCAGCGTGTTCTGAATGACGGTGCCGCCGAGCAGGTTCTGCGCATTGGTGGCCATCGTGCGCACGTCGCCGTTCTGGATCAGGCGCAATTCGCCGAGCGCCTGGGGCGAAATGCCCGCTTCGCCGCGTGCCAGTTTGCCGATGTCGCCGAGCTGCAGTTCGGTGCGCTCGACAACGTTGCCGTTGATGCTGACGAGCCGCTCGAGGCCGAGGTTGACCATCAGCCCGTCGCCCGTGAGAAAGCCGCCGCGCGCGCCGTCGAGGGTGGCGCCGTCGACCGCGTTGGCGGCGTCGAAGGGCGAGGCCCTGTCTGCGTCGATGCGTGCCGGCGCAGGCGCATCGGGAGCCGCATTGGGAGGGGAATCCGTCGCTGCAGCGGCGTGCGCCGCCATCGACAGCAGCAGGAGCGGCAGGGAAGTAATGAACCGCATGGTGAGTCCTTGCACTTAAAAATCGCCGGGGCCGAATTTCGGCAGCCCGTAGGTGCTTTCCAGCGCGCGGCTGGCGCCTTCGCCGATCGGTGCGCGCGGCGCGTTGCGCCAGTCGGCCGCCTGGTTGAAGCCGGGTTTGACGGGACCCTCGTGGATCACGAACAGGATCCGGTTGGCCCAGAGCGACTCGAAGCGCGCGCGCGCCATGAGGCGCGTGCCGCGCGAAGGGTCGCCCAGCAGGATGCGGCCATCGTCGGCCCCCTTGACCACGACGAAGTGCTGGTAGCCGTTGTCGGAAATGAGGACGATGGCGGGCAGCTTCGCTTCGATCAGTTTGTCGAGGGGAAGCTGGAAGCCGTTCGCCGTGAAGCCGTGGTGTTTCAGGTAGCGCTGCATGTCGAGCAGCGAGAAGCCGTCGCGCCGGATCTTTTGCTGGTCGCCGCTCATGTACATTTCCTCGAACGCGACTTGTTCCGAGGTCGGTGTGTCGTAGTGATGGGTCAGCAGCGTGGCCAGCGCGGCCGAGCCGCAGCTGAAGTCGTACTGCTGGCGCAGCGTGGCCTGGAAGCGCAAGTCCTTCATGCTCTTGACCGGCATGCTGCCGACGCGCATGCCGTTGGGCAACGATAGCTCAGCGGCGTCCGCGCCGGCCCCGGCAAGGGCCGGGGCGAGCAGCAAGGCGAGGGACCAGGCAAGCAGTGGACGTTTCATTTGAACTGCAGGTTGACGACCGTGGCGTTCTGGATCAGCACGTTGGCGCCGCTGTTCTGGATCACCACCGGAATACCGGACATGTTGGCAAACGAGCCGGCGTCGATCGTGTTCGACCCGGTGGTGACGTTGGTGGCGCTGTTGTTCGCCACGTCGCCGTTGATTTTGGTGTCGTTGAGGACGGTGTCGGCGCGGCCGCGTTCGTGCTCGAGCTTGTCGACATCGACCGCCTGCAACGTGTCGCCGCCGATGGAAAGGGTGCTGCGCTGCGCCTGCGGCGCAAGCAGGGCCGGTGCGGTGAGCACCTGGGCGATGCCGTCGAGCGCGGGCGTGCGGGTTTGCGCGGGTGCCGTCGCGACCGGTTCGCCGGCGACGGCGTGACCGGCCAACACAGCGGCCAGCGCGATGGCGCAGGCCCGGTGCAAACGCTTGCGTGCAAAAATCGTGTTCATCGTGTCTCCCTGGATCCGGAATGCTGCCGCGCCGGGGGGCGCGGCAGTCCGTACTAGCGTGCTACCGGATGACCATCTCAGCGGCCGACGGCCAGGTTGCTCTGGACGTTGACGCTCTGCTGGATCAGGGACGAGAAGCCGTTGTTCTGGCTGAGGACCGTCACGCCGGCAGCCGACTGGCCGACGTTGGACATGGCGTTCGACATGTCGAAGCTGCCCGCGTCGACGGTGGTGGTGCCGCCAGCACCGCCGGTCGCCGTGCCGCCGGCGCCGCCGGTACCGGTGCCCGCGGTGTTGGCGCCGCTCGCGCCGCCCATGCCGCCGGTGCCCACCCCGCCCGTGCCGCCCGCGCCGCCGGCGCCGGCCGTCGCCGCGCCCGAGGTTGTCGAGCCGTTGGTGGCGCTGCCCGAAGTGGCCGCGCCGCCGGTCGAGCCCGCGCCGCCGGTGTTCGTAGCCAGCCCGGTCGAACCGCCCGCGCCGCCTGCGCCTGCCGTCGCGCCCGCACCGCCGGTCGAGGTGCCAGCCGTGGCCGAGCCGCCTGCACCGCCCGTGCCGCTGCTGCCGGCGCCTGCCGCGCCGCCGCTGCTCGACAGGGCTGCGCCCGCGCCGCCGGTGCCACCGCTTGCCGTGCCGCCCGCTGCGCCCGTGCCCGCGGTGTTGGTGGCGGTCGCGCCCGAACCGGCCGTGCCGCCGTTGCCGCCCGTCGCGCCTGCGCCGCCCGCGCCGCCGGCCGCACCCGTGCCGCCCGCGCCGCCGGTACCGCTGCCGGCCGTTGCCACGTTGCCGCCGCCGGTCACAGTGCCGCCGGTGCCGGTCGAGGCGCCGCCGGTAGCCGCGCCGCTGGCGCCGCCGGTCGAATCAGGGGTCGATGCGCCGCTGCCGCTGGAGGCCGTGGTGCTGCCGCCAGTGGCGCCCGCGCCGCTGGCGTCGCCGCTGGTCGTCGCGCCGCCCACGGTCACCATGCCGCCTGCCGCGCCGCGCCCGCCCGATGCGCCCGCGCCGCCCATGCCGCCGGCCGCACCCGCAGCGCCGTTGCCGCCGGCGCCACCCGCTGCCGTGCCGGTCATGCCGCCGGAGCCGCCTGCGCCCGCCACGGTACGGCCGGAGTTGCCGCCGTTGCCGCCGTCGCCACCCATTGCCCCGCCGCCGGCGCCGCCGGTGCCGGCGCCGCTCATGCCGCCCTCGCCGCCGGTGCCGCCGCCGGCGTTACCGCTGGAGCCGCCCGAACCACCGGCCCCGCCCGCCCCGCCCGAGGCACCCGCACCGCTCGATGCGCCCGAGGCCAGGCCGCCGGCGCCGCCGGCGCCAGCCGTTGCCGCACCGGCGATCGCGCTGCCGGTGCCGGCAGAGCCGGTCCCGGCATTGCCGCCGGTTGAGCCCGAGGCTGCCGTGCCACCGGTGCCGGAGGCGCCCGCGCCGCCGTCGCCGCGCGCGTTGCCGCCCCAGCCGCCGGCGCCCGCACCGCCCGTGGCCGCCGCACCGTTGGCGCCGCCCGTGTTATTGACGACGTTGCCGATGTTGTTGATCGCATTGCCGGTCACGGTGCCGTTCAGCGTGCTGTTGGCGGTGGCGCTGGAGGTGTTGAAGGCATTCGAGAAGGTCGAGGTCGCACTCCCGCCGTTGTTGGCGGCGACCGCGCCGACAGCCGCCGCGTCCGCGCCGCCGCTGCTGCGATTCTGGCCCGAACTGTCATGGGTGGAGGAATTGTTGCCCTGGTTCGAGTTGTCGGTCGTGGTGGTCGACGAGTCGTTGCCTTGATTCGAATTGTCGGTGGTCCGCGTCACCGTACGGGTGACAGTCGAATTGTCGGAGTTATCCGTGGTCGGGTCCGTCGTCTGGGCTTGGGCATTCAGGCCGAAAGCGAGCGACAGGGCAGTGACGAGCAAAGTCTTGTTCATGCAAATTCCCCTCGGGTGTGTGGTTGAGTTCGACTGGCGGTCATACCAGCTGAATCTGTGTCTATGCAAGACGGATGCCAGATGCCAATCGGCTGTTCAAATCGTTGATAGCCAAGGACGTTTCCATGCTCAACTGATGAAATTGCGTATCGCCATTGTTATCAGGAATCTAATGCGATGAAGCTGTAACGGAACCGGCACATTTGTGTGCCGTTTGGCAGAGCCGGAGGTGGACAGTGTCTGCTCGGGTCGACTCGGCGGTAGCGGCTTGGGCCGAGCCAACGGGCGGTGAACCGCCCTGGTGCCGGCTTATGGTCCTTGCTACCCCCTTGTGTCACTGATCTGTATTCTGTGCCTGAGCTGACGGGAAGGCGGGACGCAAAAGGCCTGGGCCGGACGCGGGCCCAGGTGTGGAGCGCAGGGATATAGCGCAAGGAAGGGGAGGGAAGACGTGGCGCGCGCTCAGGGCCGCATGCCGTGCTTGGCGAGCAGCCGGTACATCGTGGTGCGCGAGACGCCGAGGTCGCGCGCGGCGCGGCTGACGTTCTGGCCGGTGCGGTCGAGGCAGGTGCGGATCGCGTGGCGCTCGGAACTGCAGCGCGCATCGTCGAGCACGGCTTCGATCGGCGGCGAGGGCATGACGAGGTCGAGGTCGTCCGGTTCGATCCATTTGCCGTCGGCCATGACCAGCGCGCGCCGCACGCGGTTGATCAGTTCGCGCACATTGCCCGGCCAGTCATGGGCCGCGATCGCCGCCAGGGCCCGGCTGCTGAAGCCTTTCAGGCGTGGCGACTTGTCGGCTGAGTATTGCTGGAAGAAGTGCTCGGCCAGTTCGACCAGGTCCTCACGGCGCTCGCGCAGCGAAGGCACGCTGACGGGCAGCACGCTGAGCCGGTAATACAGGTCTTCGCGGAAATCGCCGCGTGCCACCGCCCGCTGCAGGTCCACGTGCGAGGCCGAGATCACGCGCACGTCGACCGTAATGGCGCGCGTGGCGCCGAGCCGGAGGATGGTCTTGTCCTGCAGGAAGCGCAGCAAATTCGCCTGCAGGTCTTTCGGCAGGTCGCCGATTTCGTCGAGGAACAGCGTGCCGCCGTTGGCCGACTCGATCAGGCCGACCTTGTCGCGCGCCGCGCCGGTAAAGGCGCCGCGTTGGTAGCCGAACAGTTCGGACTGGATCAGGTTGGGCGGGATGGCACCGCAGTTGATCGGTACCAGCGGACCGGTGGAGCGCAGCGACTGGCGGTGGATGGCCTGGGCCGTGAGTTCCTTGCCGCTGCCGCTTTCGCCCCAGATCAGCACCGGGGCATCGACCTTGGCGACCCGTTCGACCTGGCTGCGCAGGCGGTCCATCGCATCGCAGCTGCCGATCAGGGCGGAGGGCGCCGCACCCGCGCGCGCCAGCGGACGGCGCAAGAGCGCGTGCCCGTGGACGTGGCCAAGCGTGGCGGCGAGACGGCGCGTGTCGAGCGGCAGCGTGTGGTGGTCGCAGAGGTAGTCGGCCACCAGGTCGCGCCAGCCGGGCGCCGCGAGGGCCTCGGCGCGAAATACCCCGATCCATTGCACGGCGCTGTGCTGGCGCAGGAAGCGCTCGACCTCGAGATACGGGCGCGACCCGATCACCTGCATCAAGAGCCCGACCAGCCAGCCGTCCTGGCGCAGCTCGGCACGCGCTTCGTCGACACTGCGCACGGTGCGGATCTGCCAGTCGGGCATGTCCGCCTGCAAGCGGTCGACCGCGGCCAGGTCGTCGGGCGAAATGCAGAGCAATCGTTTCGGAACCATCCAGCCTCCCCGGTCCGGACAGGGCGCGAAGAATACCGCCGGCTTCGCCTGCCTGTCCTGTAACTTTGGGTAAGCATACTGTATAAATCTCGTTGCATACAATGCAAGCGAAATGGCCGTGTTCTGTTACCAACTCGACAATGCATGGGGCTTGACGCCGGACCAGGAGCGCCAAACAAAGCCCTCAGGGCAAGACGCAGCGTCGAAGGCAGTAGGTTGGTACGGCGAGACGATGCAACGCCGCCATAAGGGCTTTGCCCGGTGCTCCAGGGCTAGGGCAGGCCGAGGAGGTCGGCGCGCGGATAGCCCCAGTGCGGCCAATCAGGCGAGCAGGGCCGCCCCGCCCCGGGATCGAGCCGCAGGGTCGAGAAATTCGGCGCACCCGCGACGCCGTAGCGCACATCGGTGGCGCTGCCCTTGGCCAACGAGGGCGCGCGCGCAAAGCGCAGCCAGGCGTCGAAGCGGCAATCGCGTTGTCGCAGGGCGCGCAGCGCCGCCCGCGATCCGCGCTCTTCCCAGGCCCAGGCGAGCGGCGCCGCGCCCGGGGCCACGCGTACTCCGCCGATCGCCGCCGGACAGGCGGCAGCCGGGGTGATGCCCGGCGCCAGGCTCAGCACGCCGCGGCGCACGCGGTAGCCGTCGGGCCCCTCGCGCGTCACGGCGATCGCGCCCCAGCACAGCGGATTGGCGGGAAATGCCGACAAGGGCAGGTCGAGGATCACCGCGGACGGGTCGTCCCGCCCCAGCGCGGCGCGCAGTTCGCCCCGCGCCTGTTGGGACATCGCCCCTTGCAGCAGCACGAAGCCGAGGCTCAGCGCCACCCCGGCCAGCAGCGCGGCCCGTTCTCCGGCGCGGCGCGTGACGACGAGTGCCAGCGCCCACACCGCCGCCAGTGCCAGCAGGGAGCCCCACTGCAGGAAACCGGCCAGCGTGAACAGCGCCGGCACCAGCAGCAGGAGTGCCAGCAGGGCGCGGCGCCACCCGCGGTGCGCCACATGGGCCGCCAGCGGCGTGCCCAGCGCCAGCCAGAACATGGGCTCGACAATGAAAACCATGTCGCCGTAATACCAGCGCGGATCGAAGGGCGCGAACGGGTGGATGCCGTAGACGTTCAGCGCGTCCATGCCCAGGTGCAGCAGCAGCCCGGCGCCGACCGCCGCCAGCAGTCCCCGGCGTGCCGGACTGCTGGTGCGCAACAGGGCGCGCGCCGCCGGCCAGGACAGCCAGAGCACGGCCAGTAGCAGCAGCGCCTGCGGCAGGGCCCAGAGCAGAGTGTGCGTGTGGCCGCGGTGGTGCAGCAGGTAGCCGAGCGGTTCAGGGGCGAGGGAGGTCAGGACCAGGTCGACGTCGGGGAAATTGCTGGCCAGCGCAGCGCCGGCGAGCAACAGGCGGCGCCGCATCGGGGCGCCGGCCGGATCCGCCTCGCGCGGCAGCAGGCGGTGGGTCAGTTCGCCGAGCGCGAACCCGACGAGGGAGTGGGTAAGATTGTCCATCGAGCAATATTAGCATCCGCTCCCCGCTGCGCGGGCTGAGCACATACTCCCGGTTCCGAACAGTCAAGCGCAAATTTTTGACCCAGATCAAGGATTTCGAAGAATACTCTTCGGTACAATCGGCCGCTTATAAATTTGCCATGCGGCAATATTGGAGAGCATCGTGCGCAGCAATTTGCCGGTTACCGGCATCGAATACCGGATGGAAGCAGGCCAGTCGATCGTTTCGAAGACCGACACCAAGGGCCGCATCACCTACGTCAACCCGAGCTTCATCGAAGTCAGCGGTTTCCCCGAGCACGAGCTGCTGGGCAAGGCGCACAACATCGTGCGCCACCCCGACATGCCGCCAGAGGCCTTCGCCGACCTCTGGCAGGCGCTGCAGGCCGGCCAGCCCTGGACCGGGATGATCAAGAACCGCCGCAAGAACGGCGACTTTTATTGGGTGGTCTCGAACGTGGTGCCGGTCAAGGAAGACGGCCGCGTCATCGGCTACATGTCGGTGCGCACCACGCCGACGCGCGAACAGGTGGCAAGCGCAAGCGAGCTGTACCGAAAGTTCCGCTCCGGTGAACAGGGCGCGCTGGTCATCCGCGGCGGGCGTGCGGTACGCACCGGCCTGGTGGCGCGCCTGGCCGGCCTGCGCCGACTGCCGCTCGGACGCCGCCTGGGCCTGGTGATGGGCATGCAGGCGACCATGCTGGCTGCGTTCGGCCTGGCTGCCGATGGCGCGCTGTGGCGTAGCGTGGCTGCGCTCGGCGTGCTGGCCACGCTCGCGGCCTGGGCCGGGCTGCGGCAAGCGATCCTGGCGCCGCTGCGCGAAGCGACGGCCGCCGTGCATGCGCTGGCCGGCGGCGACCTGTTGCACCTGCCCGAGACGGGCCGCAGCGACGAGTTCGGCCGGCTGCTGCGCGCACTGCGCCAGCTGAACATCAATTTGCAGGCCATCGTCGGCGACGTGCGCAGCAACGTGCGCTCGATCGAGACCACGACGCGCGACATTGCCGCCGGCAACGTCGACCTCGCGGGACGCACCGAATCGCAGGCGGCCAGCCTCGAGCAGACTGTCGCCACCCTCGGGCAGGTGGCCGGCGCCGCCGGCCGCAATGCCGACAGCGCCCACCGCGCCGACGGCCTGGTGGGCGCGGCGGCAAGCGTGGCCGGCCGTGGCGGCGATGCGGTCGAACGGGTCGGCGCCACCATGGGCCAGATCAGCAGCTCGGCCGCGCGTATCGTCGACATCATCGGCCTGATCGACGGCATCGCGTTCCAGACGAATATCCTGGCGCTGAACGCGGCGGTCGAGGCCGCCCGCGCCGGCGAGCAGGGCCGCGGCTTCGCGGTCGTGGCCGGCGAAGTGCGCAGCCTGGCCCAGCGCTCGGCCGGCGCGGCGAAGGAAATCAAGGCCCTGATCGAGGATTCCGTGCAAAAGGTAGCGCAGGGCAATGCGCTGGTGGGCGAAGCCGGCCAGACCATGCGCGAGGTCGTCGCCTCGGTGCGGGACGCGGCCGGCATCATGCACGACATCACCCAGGCCAGCCGGGAGCAGGGCGGCGAAATCGGCGAAGTCAATGCCGCGATGGCGGAACTGGACGCGATCACGCGCCAGAATGCGACGCTGGTGGAACAGTCGGCGGCGGCCTCGCATAATGTGGCGGAAGAAGCGGCGCGCCTGTCGCAGGCGCTGTCGGTATTCAAGTTCGGGCGAGCGCCGGCCGCGATAGCGTGACGTTCGGGCACTCCGACCGGTGTGAATCGTTCGCCGATTCCGGCCTTCGGCCACCGGGTGCAGTGCCGGCCCTGCTTTACATCGTGGGCCCGCGGCCCGTGCCTTCTTCCCGCTCGATGCGTTCCTGGCAGGGCACGCAGGTGCGCACCGTCGGCGTGGCCAGCAGGCGTTGTTCGGGAATCTCGCAGCCGCAGGATTCGCAGATGCCGTAGCCGCCCGATTCGAGGCGGCCGATGGCGGCGTCGATCTCGTGCAGCAGGGCGGTTTCGTGGTCGGCGAAATGTTCTTCGTCGTGGGCGATCATTTCGGCGGTCGGGGCGTCGTCGTTCTGGACGAGGTGGGCGCGCGGCGAGATGACGGGCGGCTCGTCGCCCGAAGGATCGGCGTCCAGGCGGGCGCGCGCGGTGGCGAGTGCGGCTTCACGGGCCGCGCCGAGCCGCCTGGCGACTTCTTCGTGGAGGGATTGCGAGATGGGCATGCGGTTTCCTGGAATCAAATAGTGGGTGTTTTCAAAAAAGCAGCGTTGAAAATACTCTAGCCGATTCCGACGGATGCGCGCGCCAGCTTGGGCGGCGGCGTCATGGGCGCGGCGTGCCGGGGCAAGTGGAGGACCGCCTCAGGCCATCGGGCTGCACTGGTCGGTGCCGGCGGCGATCGCCTTCAGCCTGGCCGGCTCGAGCAGGACCACCTCGCGCTTGTCGACCTCGATCCAGCCCTGTTTCCTGAATCGCGACAGCAGGCGGCTGACGCTTTCGATCGTCAGGCCGAGATAATTGCCGATGTCCTCGCGCGACATGCGCAGGCCGAAGGCGGTCGGCGAATAGCCGCGCGCGGCGTAGCGGGCCGACAGGTTCACCAGGAACACCGCGAAGCGTTGCTCGGCGCGCATGTTGCCGAGCAAGAGCATGACGTTTTGCTCGCGCGTGATTTCACGGCTCATGATCCGGTGGAAGTGGCGCAGCAGGGCAGGGACCTGGCCGAACAGCTCTTCCAGGCGCGCGAACGGGATCTCGCATACCTCGCTGTCTTCCAGCGCCACCGCGTCGCACTGGTGGCGCTCGCCGCTGATGGCATCCATGCCGAGCAGTTCGCCGGCCATCTGGAAGCCGGTGATCTGCTGCTCGCCCGCGGCATTCACCTGGTAGGTCTTGAAGTGGCCGTAGCGCACCGCGTACAGGTTGCGAAACGGTTCGCCCATCGTGTACAGCCGCTCGTCGCGCGCGAGGCGCCGGCGCGCGCCGATGACCTGGTCGAGCCGGGTGATGTCGGCGGCGTCGAGTCCCATCGGCAGGCACAGCTGGTGCATGCTGCAGGCGCTGCAGCTGGCCTTGATGGCGCCGAGGCTGATCGGCGCTACGGCGGGAAGTGGGAGGGCCTGGCGCATGGGAATGGAGAAAGGAGTGGTCGCCCGATTATAGACGCTCGGCCGGATGCGCCGGGTTTCCTGATACTGCCGTGGATCGGGACGGCGGATAGATCGATCGCCAGGACGCGGCGACGGCCGACAGAGCGCGGCTGCGGTGCGACGTAGGGTGGGCATGCCCACGCGGAATGTCGCATCGTGTTTGCGGAACAGGTGCCGCGAACCACGCATCCGGACGCACTCCTGAATACGAGCCACGACACTGGAACCAGGCCAACGCTGCAGCGCGTTCCGCGTGGGCGTGCCCACCCTACGTTACGCGGCGGTCAACAAGTGCAGCGGCGGCCAGCAAGGTGCAGCGCCTGTCACAAAGGCGGCAATGCGGCGTCCTGGCCGATGCGGATCAAGCCGCGCAGGGTGAATTCTCCCGTGCCCAGCTCGGCATCGGAGGGCGGATTCGCCACCACACTGTCATCGGCGAACCTGACATGGTTCCACAAGGTCTCCGCAACGATCAGGCTTCCGACATTCCCCAGATGGTTGCCGTCGGAAACTGCCGCGGCCTCGGCAAGAATGTAGAACCACAGCGGCGTGGCCTTGTGAAAACCCGCGGCGATGAAACGCGCGCGGTTGGACGCGGGAACCGCAGCAAGAATCGTGTCTTCGGCCAGTCGCTCGCGGCCGGTCCGGCGGGCGACCGCCTGGCCGGTCGGCAGTCCGAGTAAATAACCCCGCAACAGGTTGCGAGCGGCAAGACGACCCATGATCGATTCGATCGGCATGCCGGCGGTATCGCGCAGCTTGCTCAATTCGGGACTGATCCGGCAATCGATTTTTCGTGCGGGATTCCGGCCGGCCGTGTCGCCCTGTTCGAAAAACCTGACCCAGTCGATGATCCAGTTGTTCGGCAGGGACGGGAACTGTTTATCCGGCCCGGGGAGTGGGGCAATGTCGCCGGACAAGGCGGTAAACGTAAACATGAAGTTGAAGGTCGCGGGAGCCAGTCCGCCTTCAGGCTTGAACGTGTCGTTGTAATCGTATTCCTGCCGTACCATCGAATGTCCAAAGCGATAGGCCGCGGCGGAAAATTCGACCGGCATGAAGAGCGCTGAAAGACCGTCGGCCCTCCAGGCGGACGGCCCGCCCGCCAGCACCTGTTCCACCACGGCCGGCGCGCAAATCCTGGGCAGGAAATCATGCAGCACCGCCCATTGGTAGCGCCGGCGCACGGCCATGCGTGCCTGCTCCGCAGTGAGCCCGTCCCGTTTCATGAGCGCGTTATGCGAGCGCAGGAAGGCGACATGCATCTGCGCCGTGATCAGGTTCTCGTCGTTGCGGGGATCGCCGATGATGGCCTTGCGATCGAGGTCCTGGTCTTCCTGGGGAGGGAGCCGCGGCAGGTCATGGTGGAGATCGGCGGTCTTGATCGGCCGGAACTCTTCAGGAACCTCGGTAACTTTTCCCATCACCATGTACCCATCGGAATCCGTCGTCCCTTCCGCACCGTCGAGCTTGTAGACGCTGTCGAGATCGAGCACGCCGGTGCGCCGGTTCACCAGGCTGTCCATCACCTGCTGCGGCGTCAATACCGGAAAATCCGGCAGTTTGATGACGTTGAAAATATCGGCCGGCTGGCCTTGCGCGTTGCGCTCGAATTCGGTCAGGGTGATGTCATGATCGATGAACTGGCCAGGCGGTTTTCGGGACTGGCCGCGAGGTCCCCGAACATGAATCCGAACCGGCCGGTTTCGCCTTCCGTCAACAGCGGGGTCGCAAGGGGTTCGCCATGATATCTCGCACGCATACAGGATTCCCACAAAGTTAAGTGCCGACGACTCGTTTGGAAGGAAATATCTTTGCAGCAGATAAATATCTGTTAGCCCAAAAGACAGTGCGAGCGGGCAACTGAATAAATAGTGTCACCGATAAAAACGACAATGAAGCCTTATCTGCGTTTCATGCAGGCCGGATAAAAAGGACGCAACAGTTAATCGGCATCCGTTCCCGCCCGATTGCCAATTGTGCGCGCCCTGAGCCATGCTAGATTCTGGACACCGCAGTCCACGAGGAGAGCACATGTTCGGCGTATCGGCGTTGGATCTGGCACGCTTCCAGTTCGCGTTCACGATGTCCTTCCACATCCTGTTCCCGGCGGTCACGATCGGCCTGGCCAGCTACCTGGCCGTCCTCGAGTTCTCCTGGCTGAGGACGAAGCGCCAGGTGTATGTCGACCTGTACCACTTCTGGCTCAAGATCTTCGCCGTCATGTTCGGCATGGGCGTGGTCTCCGGTATCGTGATGGCCTACCAGATCGGCACCAACTGGGCCTATATGTCCGAGTTCGCCGGCTCGATCATGGGGCCGGTGCTGGCCTACGAGGTGCTGACCGCCTTCTTCCTGGAAGCCGGCTTCCTCGGCGTGATGCTGTTCGGCTGGACCCGGGTCGGTCCGGGGCTGCATTTCTTCGCCACCTGCATGGTGGCCGCCGGCACGCTCGTGTCCGCCACCTGGATCCTGGCCGCCAACAGCTGGATGCAGACGCCGCAGGGCTATGCCATCGAGGGCAACCGCATGGTGCCCGCCGACTGGCTGGCGATCGTCTTCAATCCCTCGTTCCCGTACCGGCTCATGCACATGGTGGTGGCCGCCTATCTCACCACCGCCCTGATCGTCGGCGCGACCGGTGCCTGGCAGCTGCTGCGCCGGTCCGACAACCCGGCGGTGCGCAAGATGCTGTCGATGGCGATGTGGATGATCCTGCTGGTCGCGCCGATCCAGGCCGTGATCGGCGACTTCCATGGCCTGAACACCGCCGAACACCAGCCGGCCAAACTGGCCGCGATGGAAGGACACTGGCAGAACGAGCCGGGCGAGGCAATACCGCTGCTGCTGTTCGGCATACCGGACATGGATGCCGAGAAGACCCGCTACGCGGTCGGGGTGCCGCACATGGGTAGTCTCATCCTCACGCACACCTGGGCCGGCCAGATCCCCGGCCTGAAGGAGTTCGCGCGCGAGGACCGGCCCAATTCCCTGATCGTGTTCTGGAGCTTCCGGCTGATGGTGGGCCTGGGCCTGTTGATGATCGCACTGGGCGCCTGGAGCCTGCTGCTGCGCAGGCGAGGGCGCATCTTTACCACCCGGCTCTTCCTGCGCGCGGCCCTGTGCATGGGCCCGGCCGGGCTGGTCGCCATCCTGGCCGGCTGGGTGACGACCGAAGTCGGACGCCAGCCCTGGGTGGTGTACGGCGTCCTGAGGACAGCCGACGCCGTCTCGCCGCACGGCGCGGCGTCGGTCGCGCTGACGCTGGCCCTGTTCGTCGCGGCCTACCTGTTCGTGTTCGGCGCGGGCGTGGTGTACGTGCTGCGCATGATGCGGAAGGGCCCGCAGGCCTTCGAGCTGCACCGGGCGACCGCGGGCGGACCGGGCGAAGAGCGCACCCCGATGCGGCCGATGTCGGCGGCCGACGTCGACAATGACGACGACGGCACGGCCGGCAGCCTGCCGCAAGGCCGCAAGGGAGACTGACATGGGCATCGACACCTCGGTCATCTGGGCCGTCATCATTTATTTTTCCGTGTTCATGTATGTGGTGCTGGACGGCTTCGACCTCGGCATCGGCATGCTGTTCCCGTTCGTTAAAGAAAAACGCGACCGCGATACGATGATGAATACGGTCGCGCCGGTCTGGGACGGCAACGAGACCTGGCTGGTGCTGGGAGGAGAGGGCCTGCTGCTGGCCTTTCCGGTGGCGTATTCGATCATCCTGACCGGGCTGTATTTGCCGCTGATCTTCATGCTGATCGGCCTCGTGTTTCGCGGGGTGGCCTTCGAATTCCGTTTCAAGGCCAAGGACAACCGGCGCCACCTGTGGGACAAGGCCTTCATCGGCGGCTCGGTGGTCGCGTCCTATTTCCAGGGCGTCTCGCTCGGCGCCTTCCTCAACGGTATCACCGTCTCGGGCCGCAGCTACGCCGGCGGCCCGCTCGACTGGGTCGCGCCCTTCCCGCTGCTGGCGGGCTTCGGCGTCATGATCGCCTACACGCTGCTGGGCAGCACCTGGCTGGTCATGAAGACCGAGGGCGAGCTGCACGACCGCATGGTGCAGGTGGCGCGCCCGTTCGCGCTGATGCTGCTGGCCGCCGTGGTCGTGGTCAGCATCTGGACCCCGCTGCGCGATGCGGCGGTGGCGGAACGCTGGTTCAGCTTCCCGAACATCGTTTTCCTGATGCCGGTGCCGGTGCTGGTGCTGCTGTCGATTGTGGTGCTGCTCGGTTCATTGAAGGGCAACCCGCATCGCTGGCCGTTCGTGGCCGCGCTGGCGCTGGTCTTCCTCGGCTACACGGGCATGGCGATCAGCATCTGGCCGCACATCGTCCCGCCTTTCATCACGATCTGGGAAGCGGCCTCGCCGCCGGCGAGCCAGGGCTTCGCGCTGGTCGGCACGCTCTTCATCCTGCCCATCATCCTGATGTACACGGTCTGGTCGTACTGGGTATTCCGCGGCAAGGTCAAGGCTGATGCGGGGTATCACTGATGCGGGACTCCCTCGCAAACAAGCCGCAGCGCCGCCTCTGGCTGCGGCGCCTCGGCTGGATGTTCGTGCTGTGGGCGGGCGGGGTGCTGGCGCTGTATGTCGTCGCCAGCCTGATCCGGATGATCATGCATGCCGCCGGGATGCGCTGAAAGTGGACAAAAAAGTTCAACCGTGCGCGGGAATTGTGGACGAGAGACTACACTTTCAATGAAGATTTACTAACGGAGCGGCGCCAGTGTCCATGCAGTCTGCATCAACCAGTACTCCCCCATCCACGGCGCATGACGCCGTCCGCGCTGGCGCTCCGGTCGCCGCGCCGCTGCCACTGCTCCTGCCGCTCGCTCCGGAAGACCAGGCACGCAGCGATTTATATGCCCTCGCGGCCCGCTTGCTGCTGGCCCCGCCCGACGCGGCGCTGCTCGCCGGCCTTGCCGCGGCCGACCCGATCCTGGCCGAAGGCGGCGACCATGCCTTGTCCGACGCCTGGGAAAAACTGGTGCTGGCCGCGAGCGTCATGGACGCCGCCGCGGTGGCCGACGAATTCGACCTTCTCTTCATCAGCAGCGGCACGCCCGCCGTCAATCCCTACGGCTCGCTCTACCTGTCGGGCTTCATGCACGATACGCCGCTGGCCGAACTGCGCGCCGACCTGGCCGTCTTCGGCATCGGGCGCGTGCGCGGCGCCGGCGAATCGGAAGACCATCTCGGCGTGCTGTGCGAAACGATGCGCGTGCTGATCGCCGGCGGCGCCAGCATCCCGCGCCAGCCGCTGGCCCGCCAGAAAGCCTTTTTCGAGTCGCGCATCGCGCCCTGGTATGCGCGCTGCCTGAACGACATATGCAGCGCCGAGGGTGCCAATTTCTACCGGCTGATCGCGGCTTTCGTCGCCGCGCTGCTGGCGATCGAAGCCGAAGCATTCGCGGTGGAGGACGGCTTCGATGTTTAACCCTAGCGAGGAAAAAGCGATGGACACCAAGCACGAGCAAACCAGGGCAGGGGAGCCGACACCGGACCCGTCGCGCCGCAGCTTCCTGAAGGCCGCGCCGCTGGGCGCGCTGGCCGTGGTCGCCGGCGGCGCCGACGCGAAGCCTGAACTGGCGCCCGCGGAGGCGGCGAAGCCGGAAGTCAAACGCGGCTACCACGAGACGGAGCACATTCGTCATTACTATAAAACCGCCGCCTACTGGTGAGCGTACCCGGAGACCAGCCATGTCTTTAGTAAAGAGTTCCAACGACAAAGGCGTCAAGCGGCGCAAGTTCCTGGTCGGGGCCGGCGTCGCGGCCGGGGCCGGGGCGCTGGCGCGCCAGCTGCCGCTGAACGTCATCGAGCCGGCGCAAGCGGCAGATCCCGCGGCCGCCGAGCCCGTCAAGACCGAACTGAAACGCACCGTCTGCAGCCACTGCTCGGTCGGCTGCTCGGTCAACGCCATGGTCAGCAACGGCGTCTGGGTGCGCCAGGAAGCGGCTTTCGAGTCGCCGATCAACATGGGCGCCCACTGCGCCAAGGGCGCCTCGGTGCGCGAGCACGGCTTCGGCGAACACCGCCTGCGCTACCCGATGAAGCTGGTCAACGGCAAGTACACCCGGATCTCCTGGGACCAGGCGATCAACGAAATCGGCGACAAGCTGCTGCAGCTGCGCCAGCAATCCGGTCCCGATTCGCTGATGCTGATCGGCAGCTCGAAGCACAGCAACGAGCAGTCGTATTTGCTGCGCAAGTTCATGTCCTTCTGGGGCTCGAACAACTGCGACCACCAGGCGCGCATCTGCCACTCGACGACGGTCGCGGGCGTGGCCCAGACCTTCGGCTACGGCGCGATGACGAACTCGTTCAACGACCTGCACTACAGCAAGGCCGTGATGTTCATCGGCTCGAATCCGGCCGAGGCGCACCCGATCTCGATGCTGCACTTCCTGCACGCCAAGGAATTGGGCGCGAAGATGATCGTGGTCGACCCGCGCTTCACCCGCACGGCGCGCTTCGCCCACCACTACGTGCGCGTGCGTCCCGGCACCGACATCCCGCTGGTCTGGGGCATCCTCTGGCACATTTTTAATAACGGCTGGGAAGACAAGGAATACATCGCCGCGCGCACCTACGGCATGGACGACGTGCGCAAGGAAGTGGCGAAATGGACGCCCGATAAAGTCTCGGACATTACCGGCGTGCCCGAAGCCTCGGTGCGCATGGCGGCCGAGATGCTGGCCAAGAACCGGCCTTCGTCGGTGGTCTGGTGCATGGGCATCACCCAACACCACGTCGGTACCGCCAACGTGCGCGCGTTGTCGATCCTGCAGCTGGCGCTGGGCAATATCGGTGTTCCCGGCGGCGGCGCCAACATCTACCGCGGCCACGACAACGTGCAGGGCGCGACCGACGTCGGCCCCAACGGCGACTCGCTGCCCGGCTACTACGGCCTGGCCGAAGGCGCCTGGAAGCACTTCGCGAATGCCTGGGGCGTCGACTACAACTGGATCCAGTCGCGCTTCGGTTCCAAGGAATTGATGGAAAAGCCCGGCGTCACCGTGTCGCGCTGGTTCGACGCCGTGAATGAAGAAAACCAGTACGTCGACCAGCCGTCCAATCTGAAGGCCGTCGTCTACTGGGGCCACGCGCCGAACAGCCAGACCCGCCTGCCCGACATGAAGGCGGCGATGCAAAAGCTCGACATGCTGGTCGTGATCGACCCGTACCCGAGCATGACGGCGTCCATGCACGGCCGCACCGACGGCGTCTACCTGCTGCCGGCCGCCTCGCAGTTCGAATCGTATGGCTCGGTGACCTGCTCGAACCGCTCGATCCAGTGGCGCGAGCGCGTCATTGCGCCGCTCTTCGAGTGCAAGACCGACCACGAGATCATGTACCTGTTCGCCAAGAAATTCGGCTTTCATAACGAACTGTGCAAGAACATCAAGGTCGTGCAAAACGAGCCGGTCATCGAGGACATCCTGCGCGAGATGAACCGCTCGTTATGGACCATCGGCTACACCGGCTGCTCGCCCGAGCGCCTCAAGCTCCACATGGAGAACAAGCACACCTTCAACCCGACCACGCTGCGTGCCGAGTCCGGTCCCTGCAAGGGCGATTATTACGGCCTGCCGTGGCCATGCTGGGGTACGCCCGAGATGAAGCACCCGGGCACGCCGATCCTGTACGACATCAGCAAGAGCGTGGCCGAAGGCGGCCTGCCATTCCGCGCCAACTGGGGCGTCGAGCACAACGGCGAGACCCTGCTGGCCGCCGACGGCTCGACCAACAAGGATTCCGAACTCGATACCGGCTATCCGGAGTTCGACCACGTGTTCCTGAAGAAACTGGGCTGGTGGGCCGAACTCACGCCCCAGGAGCAGGCCATGGCCGAGGGCAAGAACTGGAAGACGGATAATTCGGGCGGCATCATCCGGGTCGTCATCGCGCATGGTTGCGCACCGTATGGCAACGCGCGGGCGCGCGCCAATGTGTGGAACTTCCCGGACCCGATCCCGACCCACCGCGAGCCGATCATGTCGCTGCGGCGCGACCTGGTCGCCAAATACCCGACCTACGACGACAAGGCCAATTTCCTGCGCCTGCCGACGCTCTACAAATCGGTGCAGGAAGTCGACTTCTCGAAGGACTTCCCGATGATCATGACCTCGGGCCGCCTGGTCGAATACGAGGGCGGCGGCGAGGAAACCCGGTCGAACCCGTGGCTGGCCGAGCTGCAGCAGAACATGTTCGTCGAGGTGAATCCGCGCGACGCGGTCCAGGGCGGCATCAAGATCGGCGACTTCGTCTGGATCGAGACGCCGACCGGCGCGCGCCTGAAGATGATGGCGATGGTGACCGAGCGGGTGCCGGTGGGCCTGGTCTGGGCGCCGTTCCACTTCGGCGGCTGGTGGATGGGCGACGATCTCGAGCGCCACTATCCGGAAGGCGGCGCGCCAACCGTGCGCGGCGAGGCGATCAACACCGGCTGGACCTATGGCTATGACGCCGTCACGATGATGCAGGAAACCAAGGTATCGCTGTGCCGCCTCGTGCGCGCCTGACGAACCTGCGGAAACCGAACAGGAGATAACCATGTCCGCAAGGATGAAATTCATTTGCGATACCGAGCGCTGCATCGACTGCAACGGCTGCGTTACCGCATGCAAGAACGAAAACGAAACGCCCTGGGGCGTGAACCGGCGCCGCGTCGTCACCATCAACGACGGCGTGCCGGGCGAGCGCTCGGTATCGATCGCCTGCATGCACTGCACCGACGCGCCTTGCCTGGCAGTGTGCCCGGTCAATTGCATCTATCACACCGAGGACGGCATCGTCCTGCACAGCAAGGACCAGTGCATCGGCTGCGGCTACTGCCACTACGCCTGTCCGTTCGGCGCGCCGCAGTTCCCGTCCACGGGCCTGTTCAACCACCGCGGCAAGATGGACAAGTGCACCTTCTGTGCAGGCGGACCGGAAGCGGACACGTCGGACGAAGAATTCAAGAAATATGGCCGCAACCGCATCGCCGAGGGCAAGCTCCCGGCCTGCGCCGAGATGTGCAGCACCAAGGCCCTGCTGGGCGGAGAGGCGAACCTGATTGCCGACATCTACCGCCAGCGCGTCGAAACGCGCGGCTACGGTCCCGAACTGTGGGGCTGGAAGATCGCCTACGGCCCGAACAAGCGCGGCGGCCCGCGCAAGGCCACGGGCGACCTGCCGCGCGTGAACCAGCAACCTGACGCGAGCCAGAACGATCCGGGGAGCCTGCCGCTATGAAAAAACGATTGCTACTGATCGCGGCAATGCCGCTGGTGCTGGCCCTGTCCGGCTGCTTGGAGGTGGAGCAGCATCCGGCCTGGGTCAAGGGACAATACGCGGGCAAGAAGGACACGCGCCATTTCCAGACGCTGTTCCATAACGACAAGTTCTCCTGGAACGCTGCGATCATCAATCGCAACAACCAGCAGAACGAGTACAACCGCGCCAATCCCTAGGAGCCGACCATGCGAGCCCAATTCAATGCCGTGCGCGCGCTGTTCGCCTTGATGCTGGCTTTGGCGTTTTCCCTGACGCTGGCCTCCGCATGGGCGGGCGTGCCGAACAAGAAGGCGGTCCCGGCCTATGCCGAAGAGCAGACGATGCTGCAGGTCGAGGGCGACTCGCGTGTGCGCGAACCCGGCCTCGACTCGGCCGCCTCGGGCCGGGTCCATATCGACCGCCACTACCTGGGCCAGTACGGCACCACCGAAGCGAACGTCATCGTCCAGCGCGGCGGCAATACCTGGCGCACCTTGCGCAACGGACCGATCGCACTGGCCACCGGCACCATCCTGCTGGCGGTGCCGCTGCTGATCTTTGTGTTCTGGCGCACCGTGGGCGGCGCGGCCAGGGTCGAGCCGTCGCCGACGGGCCGGCGCATCCAGCGCTTCAACAGCTGGGAACGCATCGTGCACTGGGCGACGGCCTTTGCCTTCATCGCGCTGGCGGTCACCGGCATCATCATCATGTTCGGCAAGAACATCCTGATGCCCTGGATGGGGCATACGCTGTTTTCCTGGGTTGCGATCATCTCCAAATACCTGCACAACGTGGTCGGGCCGCTGTTCGTGCTGTGCTCGATCCTGATGTTCTTCACTTTCCTGCGGCGTAACTTCTTCAATCGCATCGACTGGCAGTGGGTGAAGCAGGGCGGGGGGCTGGTCTCGCACAAGCACGTGCCGGCTGGCTTCTTCAATGCCGGCGAAAAAGCCTGGTTCTGGTTCGGCGTCACGCTGCTGGGCCTGGTCATGTCGATCACCGGCCTGGTACTGGACTTCGTGAACTTCGGCCAGACCCGCTACGTGATGCAGATAGCAAATTATCTTCACGTCGCCGGCGCCACGTTCTATATGGCCGCGGCCATGGGCCACATCTATATCGGCACGCTGGGCACGCCCGGCGCCTATGAGGCGATGCGCCACGGCAGCGTCGACGAGAACTGGGCCAGGGCGCACCATGCGCTCTGGGTCGAGGGAGCACAACCGGGCGCCGCGCCGGAAGGCAGCGGCGCGCGTCCAGGCCAGGTGCCGCCGACCAGGCCGCGCCCCGGTCCCGCACACTGAGCCCCGCACACTGAGGTCGACCATGAAAGCATCCTTACTGACGATCAGCCTTCTCGCCGCCTGCGCCGCCCTGGCCGGGTGCGACCGCGGCCACGCGAATCCAGCCAGCGGCGTGACCCAGACAAAGTATCCCGGCCAGGTCACGGCTGGCGGCGGCACCAGCGGCCAGGTCATGGCGCGCAGCGCCAAGCCGGAGACGAATGCGGTGTATGCCGGCGGCACCCCGCATATTGCCGGCGGAGCCGGCGGCAACACCGGCGGCGCCGCGATGGGCGGCACCGTGACCGAAACCGGACAGGGACCGACCCAGGGCGTGACCACGCCCACCGGCGCCATGCAGGGCGGTAACAAGCCGCCCGGCGACAGCGGCAAGATGCCGGCCGACGCACCGGCGGCCGGCGTCGACGCGCCGGTCGGGGCCGGCGCGGCCGCGAACCATGACAGCAAGCCGGCGGCGGCGCCCGGCACACTGACGGGGGATAAATGATGCATGTTTTTAAGATCAGGCATTCGGCCATCGCCGCGCTGGTGCTGCTGGGGAGCGCCGGCGCCGCCCTGGCCGCGCTGCCGGTTCCGGCGCTGACCCCGGCGCAGCAGGAGGCGGCGGCCAACAAGAAGGCTGCGGCGGCCGCCGAGGCCGCGCAGGCCAAGGAAAAACTGACCGCCTCGATGGACGCCCTCAGCAGCCGCTGGCGTTCGCAGGCCGCCTCGAAAGGCTGGGCCACGCACGCGCCGGTCGCCATCGCAGCGGCGCCCGCGCCCGCGGCTCCCGGCGCGCCCGTAGCCGGCGTGCAGGGAGTGCCGGGAGTGCCGGGAGCGGCTGCCACGGCGGCGGCGGCGCCCGCAGCGCCGCCGAGCGGTGCGGTCCGGGCCGCCGTGCAGACGACGGGCGTGGCGATCACCGGCACGCCGATGCCGGGCGTCGCTCCACGCGCCACCGGTGTCTCGGCCAATACGATCACCGGCACCCCGGCCGGCAATGCGGCGGCGTCTCCCGGCAACGGCGCGGCGCCGCGCAGCCGGCAGGCGCTGGAGTCGGCCAACGTGCCGATCAAGAGCGAAAAGCTCGGCACCGCCACCCCGAGCGCGGACGTCAAGCAGGCGCCGACCAAGTCGGTACCGAAGGGCGCCTCGCCGGCGGTCGACAAGGGCAATGCCAAAGAGATCAAGCACGAATGAAGATGTCCAGCATGCCGATCGCGGTGGTCATGCAGCGCCGCACGCTGCAGCACCGCTGGGCCGACGAGGCCTGGTCCGCCGTCGGCGTCGTTCCCGACCGCGGAAACCTGCCGCGCCTGCAGATACTGGGCGAGAGCCCTGAACGCGACTATTACCTGGTCTCGGGCCTGGAACTCGAGCTCTACACCGACGAAAACGAAGGCTATTACGAGAACGTGATGGCGGCGGAGTCGAAGGTATTCGTGCTGTGGCGCATGGAAGACGGCCGCGCCATGCCGGCACGCGCCTCGGTCAGCTATGTCGAGGGCACGCGCATGTTCGATTCGGGCGAAGCCGCCGACGGCGTCACGATGCCGGCCGAAATCTATGCCTGGGTCGCCGGCTACCTGCGCGAGCACTACACGCCGAAGCCGCGCCGCGGCCGCCAGCACGGATAAGGAGCGGCGATGCCCGAAGAAGGATTCCTGCGCCGCTGGGCGCGCGTGAAGGCGAGCGGCGGCGAGGCCGAGGCCGAGCTTGCAGAGCCGCGTCCTGCCGCGCCCGCCGCGCCTGTTCCGCCGGCCGCGCCCGGCGCCGTGGGTGGCTCCGGGCTTCCCCCATCGCAGGCAGGCGAAGCAGGACAGGTTCCCGACCGGCCCGCGCCCACGCTCGAGGACGCCGCCCGGCTGACGCCGCAATCCGACTTTTCCGCCTTCGTCAGCCAGGGCGTGGACAAGGACGTGCGCCGCCTGGCGCTGAAAAAACTGTTCGCTGATCCGCACTTCAACGTGATGGACCGGCTCGACATGTACATGGACGACTACAACAAGCCCGATCCTGTGTCGGCGACGATGCTTGCCGCCCTCAGCCACGCGCGCGGCGTGCTGCGCCGTCCCGAGGAAGTGCAGGCCGAGCTGGCACGCCTTGCCGCGCGCGATGCACCGGCCGATGCGGCATTGCGGGCGGTCGAGGGCGAGCTGGCCGAAGCGGAACAGGCCATCGTTGTGGAAGCGGCGCCTGAGCAGGGTGCCGGCGAACCCGCTCCCGACGCTTCGGTTCCGGACACGCCTGTCCACTTCGGGCCCGATGCGGACACATCGATCGTCGCGCACCCGGCGCCCACGCTGCCGGCGCATGCCATCGGGCAAGACGGCGACACCATTGCACTCCACAGCCCGCGCGCGCAGAATGCAGAGGCAGGCCTTTGATCGGCATTCGCCCCCGGGCCAATCTGCAAGCTCCCAATCTCCAAGCTCCCAATATGCAATTTTTCCAAGGTAACGCATGAACATCCGATTTCTGGAAGGGCAGGCCGGCGATCCGCTGCAGGAACGCCGCAATGCCCTCGCCAAGACCGCCGCCATCCTCGCGGCCGACGCTATTGCCCCGTTCGAGGCGAATGCCGCGGTCAGCTACCGCTCGGGCGGCCGCACCCTCGTCGTCGGCAGTTCGGTGCAGGCGCTGGCCTGGGCCGAGCACCTGGCAAGCAGCCTGCCGGTCACGCTGCTCCTGCTCGACAATGTCGACGTCGGCGAGCGCCTGTATCCGGTGTTCCTTGCGCGCAGCGTCGCCGTGGCCGGCTGGCTCGGCGCCTTCGAGGCGCGCTGGCAGGCGCCGGGACAGCCGGCCCAGCAGGGCAAGTTCGACCTCGTGCTCGACCTTTGCCCGAGCCCGCTGATTTCGACCCACCAGCATCCGCACGGCTATTACGCGCCCGGCCCCGACGATGCGGCGCGCCGCGCGGCCGTTGCAGAGATGATGGAGATGACCGGCGACTTCGAAAAGCCGAAGTATTTCGCCTACAAGGAGCGCCTGTGCGCCCACAGCCGCAACGGGCTGACCGGCTGCACGGCCTGCATCGAGGTCTGCTCGGCCAAGGCGATCGTCGGCGACGGCGACCGCGTCAAGGTCAACCCGTATCTGTGCGCCGGCTGCGGCGCCTGCGGCACCGTCTGCCCGACCGGCGCGATGAGTTACGCCTATCCGTCGGCCGCGCATACCGGCAGCCGCATCAAGGCGGCGCTGCGCGCCTACTTCGAAGCGGGCGGCCAGGACCCGGTCCTGCTTTTCCATAGCGAAGGCGGCGCGCCGCTGATCGAAGCGGCGGCAGGCGAGGCCGGCGTTCCCGGCCGCGTGATCCCCATGGCCCTGCATCACACGGCCTCGACCGGCATCGACCTGTGGCTGGCGGCCTTGAGCTATGGCGCGGCCGGCATCACGGTGCTGATGACCGATGCCGAAGCGCCGCAATACGCCGCCGCGCTGGAGACCCAGATGCGCGTCGCCCAGACGGTGCTCGACGGCCTCGGCTATGCCGGTCCGCACTTCCAGTTGCTGCGCATCGACGGCGCGCAGGAACTTGCCGTCGCCCTGCAGCACGCGCCGCGCGGCGAGGTTCCGGCGCAGGCGGCGACCTTCAACCTGGCCCAGGACAAGCGCAACTCGCTCGACTACGCACTCGACCACCTGCTGCGCCACGCGCGCCAGCAGCCGGACGCCGTGCCGCTGCCGGCCGGCGCGCCGTTCGGCGCCATTGCCGTGAACAAGCAGACGTGCAGCCTGTGCATGGCCTGCGTCGGCGCCTGTCCGACCTCGGCCGTGATGGACACCCCGAACGCGCCACAGCTGCGTTTCGTCGAGCAGAACTGCGTGCAATGCGGCCTGTGCGCGAACACCTGCCCGGAAAACGCGATCACGCTGGTGCCGCGCATGGCCTTTGGCGAGACCCGCAAGCAGACGGTGGTGCTGAACGAATCCCAGCCTTTCCACTGCATCCGCTGCAGCAAACCCTTCGGCACCCTGCACATGATCGAGAACATGCTGTCGCGCCTGTCGCAGCACGCCGCCTTCGCCGGCAACCTCGACCGCCTCAAGATGTGCGGCGACTGCCGCGTGATCGACATGATGCAGCCCGAGGGCGAACTCGCCGTCCCGCTGCGCCGCCCGCGCTGAACCAATCGACACGGGGGCCGGACCGCATCCGGCCTGCATCGCACGCGCACCTGCCGCCAAGCCATGGCACAATGTGCGCAAATAGACAATAAAAAACACAAGGCCGCATCCTGCTCCGGGCTTCAATCTGTCCCGGCAAGGAGCGCGGCCGGCCCGCAACCGCGCACTGGAGACAACATGACCCCTTACCAGCGTTTCGTTCACGCTCGCGACTTCCTGCAGCAGCACCGTACCGACTACGACACCGCCTGGCGCGACTACCAGGCCCCGAAGCTCGATACCTTCAACTGGGCGCTCGATTTCTTCGACCACGAGGCGAAGGATAACCACGCCGCGGCGCTGTGGGTGGTCGAGGAAGACGGCCGCGAGCAGAAGATTTCCTTCGCCGACATGTCGGCCCGCTCGAGCCAGGTCGCGCAATACCTGCAGCAATGCGGCGTCGAACGCGGCGATCGGGTCTTGCTGATGCTGCCGAACCGGGTCGAACTCTGGGAAATCATGCTGGCCGGTATCAAGCTCGGCGCCGTGCTGGTGCCGACGACGATGCTCGTGTCCACCGCCGACCTCCAGGACCGCATGGAGCGCGGCCGGGTGCGCCACGTGATCGCCCAGGTGTCCGAGGCGCACAAGTTCGAGGGCGTGACGGGGAACTACACGCGGATCGCGGTCGGCGGCAGCATCGACGGCTGGCACGACTTCGACGATTGCCGGCGCGTGCTGAGCGTCTTCACACCGAAGGGCGAGACGCGCGCGGACGATCCGCTGCTGCTGTACTTCACCTCCGGCACGACGGCCCAGCCGAAGCTGGTGCTGCACAGCCATCAAAGCTATCCGGTCGGCCACCTGTCGACCATGTACTGGATCGGCCTGCAGCGTGGCGACGTGCACTGGAACATCTCCTCGCCGGGCTGGGCAAAACACGCCTGGAGCTGCTTCTTCGCTCCCTGGAATGCCGGCGCGACCGTGTTCGTCTACAACTACGAACGCTTCAGCGCGAAAGCGGCACTGGAGACGGTGCAGCGCTGCGGCGTCACCTCGCTGTGCGCGCCGCCGACGGTCTGGCGCATGCTGATCAAGGAAGACCTGACGCAATGGCAGCCGCCGCTGCGCGAACTGGTGGGCGCGGGCGAGCCGCTCAACCCGGAAGTCATCGAGCAGGTCGAGCGCGCCTGGGGCATCCGTATCCGCGACGGCTTCGGCCAGTCCGAGACCACCGCCCAGATCGGCAACCCGCCGGGCCAGCTGGTCAAGCCGGGTTCGATGGGCCGCCCGCTGCCGGGCTACAGCATTGCCCTGCTCGACAGCGACGATGCGCCCGCGCAGGAGGGCGAAATCTCCGTGAAACTCGCGCAGCGGCCGCTGGGCCTGATGCTGGCCTACGAGGGCGACGAGGAAAAGACGGCGGACGTGATGCGCGCCGGCTTCTATCACACCGGCGACACCGCTTTCGTCGACGAGGACGGCTATTATTTTTACGTCGGACGCAACGACGACGTCTTCAAATCCTCCGACTACCGCATCAGCCCCTTCGAGCTGGAAAGCGTGCTGGTCGAACACGAGATGGTGATGGAAGCGGCGATCGTACCGAGCCCGGACGCGCTGCGCCTGTCGGTCCCGAAAGCGTTTATTACCCTGCGCCAGGGCGTCGAACCGAGCCGCGCGCTGGCACAGGAAATCTTCGCGTTTGCGCGCGAACGGCTGGCGCCGTACAAGCGCATCCGCCGCATCGAGTTCCGCGAACTGCCGAAGACCATCTCGGGCAAGATCCGCCGGGTGGAATTGCGCAAGCAGGAAGCGACGCGCGGCGATGGGTCCGGACCCGTGCCCGGCACCGGTATCGAGTTCCGCGAGGAAGACCTCGGCTAGTCCGCGGCGGCGGTGCACCGTAGGGTGGGCACTTGTGCCCACGCGGTGATACGTGGCCGCAAGATCAGCGCGCACGAAAGCGGAGCCGGTGCGGATCACCGCGTGGGCATGCCCACCCTACGGTGCGCGGCGGCTCGCGGCCGGACATGCGAGCGGGAGCCGCAAGCGGGAGCCGCAAGCGGGAGCCACGAACTCATGTGCGGCGCCGGCCGGAAGAACGTACAATAATAGAAATGTTGTTTCCGGCATGCCGCCACAGTCCGCCCATTCCTGCAATCCTCGATGCCCACCAAACCCGCAGCCAAGGCCGACCCGGCCTATGAAGTGAAGAAGTCCCCCATCCACGGCAACGGCGTCTTTGCCCGCCGCCACATCGATGCCGGCGAGCGCATCATCGAATACAAGGGCGAACGCATCAGCTGGGACGATGCGACCCAGCGCGCGGAAGAGAGAGGCGGCCCGATCAACCATACCTTCTACTTCAGCCTGCACGACGGCCGCGTGATCGACGGCGGCCGCCGCGGCAACGATGCGCGCTGGATCAACCATGCCTGCTCGCCCAACTGCGAAGCCTACGAGGAAGACGGCCGCGTCTACATCCACGCGCTGCATCCGATCGAGCCCGGCCAGGAACTGAACTACAATTACGCGCTCATCTACGACGAGCGCCATACGCCCGCCCTGAAGAAACTGTTCGCCTGCCGCTGCGGTACGCCCGGCTGCAGCGGCACCATGCTCGCCCCAAAAAAGCGTCAAAAGAAAAAGGCGTAAAGCCGCCAAGGAACCACCCATGAAGCCCATCGTCCGCAGCCTGCTGGAAACCGATCTTTATAAATTCACGATGTGGCAGGCGCTGCTGCACCGCCATCCGAACGCGCATGGCGAATACGAATTCCTGTGCCGTAACCAGCCGGATTATCCGCTGGCCGAGCTGAAGGAAGAAGTCGAACGCGAACTCGACCACCTGTGCGAGATGCTGTTTACCGACGAGGAAATCGCCTACCTGCGCGGCCTGCGTTTCATCAAGAGCGACTTCGCCGATTTCCTCACGGTGTTCCGCTTCCAGCGCAAATTCATCACCGTCGAAACCGACGGCCCGCACCTGCGCATCCGCGCGTCGGGTCCGGTCGTGCATGTGATGGGCTTCGAAATTTACGTGCTCTACATCGTCAACGAACTCTACTTCCGCCGCTTCGACCAGGAAGCCGCGATCACTGAAGCGCGCAAGCGCCTGGCGCTGAAGATCGAACAGTTCCGCGCCTTCGACGAGGAACCGAAGCTGACCAACCCCTTCGAATTCTTCGACTTCGGCGTGCGCCGCCGCTTTTCGGGGGAGTGGCAGGACGAGGTCGTCGAGACGCTGGCGCGCGAGCTGCCGCAGTTCTTCAAGGGCACCTCGAACGTGCACCTGGCGCGCAAGTACAACCTGGTGCCGATCGGGACCATGGCGCACGAATACATGCAGGCCTTCCAGGCTTTCCCGGTGCGCCTGCGCGATTTCCAGAAGGCGGCGCTGGAGGACTGGGTGCAGGAATACCGCGGCGACCTCGGCACGGCGCTGACCGACGTGGTCGGCATGGATGCCTTCCTCGCCGACTTCGACCTGTATTTCGCCAAGCTGTTCGACGGCCTGCGCCACGATTCGGGCGACCCGACCGAGTGGGGCGAAAAGGCGCTGGCGCATTACGCCAGGCTGCGCATCGATGCGCGCACCAAGCGCCTCGTGTTTTCGGACGCGCTGACGGTGCCGAAAGCGCTGGCACTGTACCGCCATTTCGCCGACCGCACCCAGACCGGTTTTGGTATCGGCACCCAGCTCACCAACGACACGCCCTATAAAGCCCTGAACATCGTCATGAAGCTGACCCGCTGCAATAACCAGCCGGTGGCGAAGCTGTCGGACACGCCAGGCAAGTCGATGTGCACCGACGAGACCTTCATGGCCTACCTGCGCCAGGTGTTCCAGCATTCGGCAACCTGAGGCCGCCCCCGCCAACAGCCCTGGCCCGCAAGTCATTCATCCCGGAACGAAAGCGCCCACGCCGCGACACAAGATCTTACACAGCGCGTGACGGCATTGCATTCACCCTGCATGGCGTCTTTAATGAAGGTGTACTTCAGGAAGATGCATGTCCAGGGGTGGCGATCGGCTGCGCCGTGCATTGCCGCGGCCGGTAATCGTTTTCATTGTTTCCCGAGCACTCGCACCATCGATGCCTGGGCAGGGATGGGATGTCGATGGAGGCAATCATGGGGAGTTCGGCCGTCAAGAGAATCCAGCAGGCGCTGCTGGAAAAGGGATTTCTGCCGGGGGTTATCGATGGCATCTGGGGGCGGCAAACGATCGCCGGGGTGAAAGCGTTCCAGGAAAGCGTCGGCCTGCTTGCCGACGGCATGGTCGGACCGCTGACGAGCAGGAAGCTGTTTGGAGGCGAAGAGCGGATGAATGGCGGACCCGTGCTGCCATGGATGATCGAGGCCGAACACTTGCTGGGAACGAAGGAAGCAGGTGGAGACGTGAACAACCCGGCCATCATGCGCTGGGCGGATAACCTCGATCTCCACTATTCGGGTGACGATGTCCCGTGGTGCGGCTTGTTCGTCGGGCACTGCATCGCTTCCTCGCTTCCCGAAGAGGTATTGCCGGGCAATGTACTCGGTGCCCGGCAGTGGAGCAGTTTCGGCGATCCGACCGGCCCGCGGCGAGGCGCAGTCATGGTGTTCTGGAGAGGAAGCAGGAGCAGCGGCCTCGGGCATGGCGGCTTTTATACCGGCGAGTCCGATTCCGCTTTTCGCATTCTCGCCGGTAACCAGAGCAACCAGGTCTCGACCGCGTGGGTCGACATGGACCATTTCCTCGAATCGCGCTGGCCGATTTCCGCCGGCTCGCTGGGAGGTGGGGAGGGTGTCGTCAGGGCGACGCAAACGGAAAAAGTGGAAACGGCCTTTACCTGAGCCGGCGGTATCGGCTGGCCGTTATTTGCCGACCCTTATTTCCCGGCCGCCCGCAGCTTCCACAGTTCGGTCGGCAGCGCCGCCGGCGCATCCGGCTTGAAGAAGGCCGAGTCCTGGATGTGCGAGGTCGTGACATAGACCACGCCGTCCGGGCCCTGGCTGAAGGTGTCGGGCCAGCGCAGGCGCTTGTCGTGGACCAGCGTCTGCAGGGGCGCGTCCGGGCCTTTGTCCAGGTCGCGCATGCGGATCGCGTCCTTCTCCACGCTGGTGAGCAGCATGCGGTTGGTCCCCCGCGGGATCAGCAGGCCGTCGTTCACGCCATTGATGCCGTAGGGCTCGACCGCGCCTGAAACGTCCTCGCCGCGCATGCCGGCGCCGCGCAGCACGTCCGTCTTGATGCGGTAGAGGGTGTCGCCCTTGATCGCCTGCCAGTACAGCCAGGCGCCATCGCCGGAGAGCTCGATGCCGTCGGCCGAGAACTCGACCCCGCGCCCGTCCGGCCGGCGCAGGACCTTGCCGTCGGCTTTCACGTCGAGCCCCTTTTTCATTTGCGTCGCGTCGTCGCCGTCGAGCACGCGCGCGGCTTTCCCGCTCGCGAGCTCGACCACCAGGATTGCGCCCTTCATGCCCGAGTCGGTGATATAGGCAAACTTGCCGTCGTTCGAGAAACGCACGTCGTTCAGGTAGGAGCCCTGGGGAGCGGTGTCTTCGCCGAACGCGATGGTTTGTGTGACCTTGTTCGTGGCCAGGTCGATGCGCACCAGCTTCGGGCCTTTATCGACCACGTGGCTCTGCGCCGGCGCGGCCGGGTCCAGCACCCACAGGCTGCCGCGGCCGTCGGCGACGACGCTCTGCACGCAGACCCAGTGGTCTTCCGGCGTCAGCTCGTCCTTGCGGGCGTTGCGCCAGCTGTTCCATTCCTCATCGGGATAAGGCTTCACGCTGCCGTCCGCCAGCAGTTCGGCCACGGACACCGGCGCGTCCTCGGTCCAGCGCGGGAAGTTCAGGAAAATACGGTTATCTTCGGACACGGTGACGCCCGTCACCTGATGCTCGAAACGGGCCACGCATTCGATGCTGCACTGGCCTTCCTGCAAGTCAAACGTGGATACGGTCTTCTTGTCGTTCATGGGTGTCCTTGGTGTGGTTGAATGGCTCAGGCTGCCTCTTTCTGGCTGGCCGCCGAGGCTTCGGCTTCGCGGGCGAGGCGCTGCTGCAGCATGGCGAGCACGGCTGCTTCCTCGGGCTGGAGCGCCTGCAGGTCGTCGACCAGCTGCTGTTCGGTGCGCTCGCGCATGGCTTCCAGCATTAAAGTTCCAAGCGCGGCGCCTTCCATATAGGCGTCGAGCACGGCCGGGTGCACATAGCATTTGCGGCAGACCGAGGGCGTGTTGCCGAGCTTTTGCGCCACCGACTCGATGGCGCGCACGACGTTCTTCTTGGCCTGGGTTTCGGAGTCGAACTTCTCGAATTCCTGCAGGGCGAGGGCGGCCAGCACCGTGCCCGACCAGGTGCGGAAATCCTTGGCCGTATAGTCTTCGCCCGTGATCGAGCGCAGGTAGTCGTTGACGTCGGATGAGTCGATACTGTGGGTCTCGCCGTCGTCGCCGATGTACTGGAACAGTTCCTGGCCCGGCAGGTCGCGCGTGCTGCGGATGATGCGCGCGAGGCGCCGGTCCTGGACATGGATCTTGTGGTACACGCCACTCTTGCCCCGGAACTTGAACTCGACATCGCTGCCGTCAACCTTCACGTGGCGGTTGCGTAAAGTCGTCAAGCCGAACGATTTGTTCGTGCGCGCATATTCCTCGTTCCCGACCCGCATCATGGTCGCCTCGAGCAGGTAGACGATGGTCGCCAGCATTTTTTCACGCGGCAGGCCGGGCAGTTTCAAAGCGCGGTCGACCTCGGCGCGAATGCCGGGCAGGGCCTTGCCGAAGTTGATCATGCGCTCGTATTTCACTTCGTCGCGCACGGTGCGCCATTTCGTGTGGTAGCGGTACTGCTTGCGTCCGCGCGCGTCGCGTCCTGTGGCTTGCAGGTGGCCGTTGGCCTGCGGGCAGATCCAGACGTCGGTCCAGGCCGGCGGGATGACGAGCGACTTGATGCGCTTCAGGGTCGTCTCGTCCTCGATGCGTTCGCCCTTGGCGGAGAAGTAAGTGAAACCTTCCTCGGCCGGCTCGCGCCGGATGCCGGGCCGGTCGTCGTGAACATAGCGCAGCCCGGCCGCCTTGGCGGCGGCGGGCGGGTCGCTGAGCGGTACCGTGTCTTGCGAAGTCTGGGCGTCGAGGGTCATGGAAGCGGCTCGGGAGTGAAATATGCCGGACCGATCTTACGCTTTTCGCATGGGTGCTCCGTTCGGGAGCTAACGCAGGCGCAGCACCTGTTGGGGCGGGACAGTAGCGCGAGAATGTAGCCAAAAGATTACAGGTCGCTTGCGCTGTCTACGCGTCCGGATATATGATCCATATACGGAACGTATATTTGGAGATGAGATGGGCATTGTGAACATGGACGACGATCTGCATGACCAGATCCGCAAGGCAAGCGCGGTATCGCACCGCTCGATCAACGCGCAGGCGGCCTTCTGGGTCAAGATCGGCATGCTGGCCGAAATGAACCCGACCCTGAGTTTCAACGAGATCGTGACGCGCGAATTGCGCGCGGCGGGCATCGCGGACGAGACGATCACGGTGGCGTCGGCATGACCAAGCGGCCGGAAGAGATCGCCTTGATGGCGGAGTCGGGCAAGTTGCTGGCGGAGGTGTTCGGCCACCTGGACCGCTTGCAGCTGATCGGCATGTCGACGATGGAAGTCAACGACCTGGTCGAGCGCCTGATCGTCGAGTCGCTCGAGGCACGCCCGGCCAGCAAGGGGCAGTACGGCTATGCCTACGCACTGAACGCGTCGCGCAACAACGTGGTCTGCCACGGGGTGCCGTCCGCGGCCGAGATTTTGCAAAGCGGCGATATCGTGAACTTCGATATCACGCTCGAGAAAAACGGTTATATCGCCGATTCAAGCAAGACCTATCTTGTGGGCGAAGTGGCGCCGCTGGCCAGGCGGCTGGTGCAAGTCACGTATGAGGCGATGTGGAAAGGAATCAAGGCGGTGCGTCCCGGCGCCACGCTGGGCAATGTCGGCCATGCGATCGAGCGCCATGCGCGCAAGAACGGCTACACGGTGGTCCGCGAATATTGCGGGCATGGCATTGGACGCGAGATGCACGAGCCGCCGCAAGTGCTGCACTGGGGACAGCCGAAGACCGGCCTGGTGCTGCGCGAAGGGATGGTGTTCACCATCGAGCCGATGCTGAACCAGGGACGGCGCTCGGTGCGCACCGAGGACGATGGCTGGACCGTGGTTACCCGAGACGGGCAGTTGTCGGCGCAATTCGAGCACACGGTGGCCGTGACCGCCAACGGCGTGCGCGTGCTGACCTTGCGCACTGGCGAACAGGCCCTGAACTAAGAACCAGGAACTACGGGCCGGACGCAAGGCCCAAGCGGCGCTGGCCCGCAGAATCAGTCCGGTGCCGAAAAAGCCGACCGGATCGCGCGCGCCGCCCGATGCCAGGAAGGGGTAGGACAGCGCAAACGCGACCATGGCGAATGCAGTCACGTAATGCGGCGGGTTGCGAAACACCTGCGCCAGCGGCACGAAGTGCAGGCCGATCACGACGATCGCCATCGGCACCACCCAATCGCCCCATCCCAGGTTCGCCATCACGTTCCCGAGCACCAAAATCAGCACCCACTCGACGATGTTCACGAGCTTGAACACGCGGCCGGCTCGCTGCCGTTCGGGCGTATCGGCTTCCTGCGCCAGGGCCGGCGCGTGGCGGCGGTAGCGCAGCGCGGCGGCAACGAGCAGGGCCAGGCCGAGCGCGGCGATCGCCAGCGCGAGCGGCAGGCCGGCCCCAAGCCGGCTGCTCCACACCTCGAGCAGGACGCTGCCGAAAAAGCCGAAGAACAATGCGCCCACGGCGCGTCCGGCGGCCGCTGCCTGGACGAGGTTGCCAGAGTCCCGCATCGTCATCGCCGCTTCCTTCCGTCGTGAATGCTTGAGCAGATTCTGGCGCAGTGTCGTGTGCCTGACAATGGCCGCGCTTGCGCTTTCCCGCGGCGTTGGAACAAGGCCACGGGCGCGCGCTGTTTGCGGCACGGGCGCGACGATCGGTGTCGCCGGCCGCTCAGCCGTAGCGTGCGTCGACCAGGTCTATCTCGCGCAGCAATTTCCGCGCGATCTCGTCCGACAGTTCGCGCGCGTGCACCAGCGCCAGGATTGCCGTGCGCTCGGCCTGCAGGGCGGCGAGCCGGTATTCGCGTTCGGCCTGCTCGGCCACGCGCACGCGCGACGGGTCATAGAGGCCGCCCACGCCGAGCCGGTGCTCGTAGACGCCGCGCACATGGTCGACGGCACTGGCGTGCACGTCGGCGTCGATGTCTCCGTCGGCATGGCTGTGCGCCGCCTTGTCGATCGCGGCGATCGCGGCCAGCGCCGCGTCGTGGCGCGCGCGGTCTTCTTCGGCCAGTTCGGCCGGTTCGGCCGGCACCTCGAGGTTGCGCAGCACGCGCGGCAGGCCGATGCTGGCAACGACCAGCGACACGATGATCACGGCGCTGGCGTAGAAGATGGCGAGGTCGCGCCCGGGGAAGGGCGCGCCGCCGGGCAGCGTGAGGGGCAGCGTCAGCACGCCCGCCATC
Source organism: Telluria sp. AIW5 (assembly GCF_056680575.1). Taxonomy (NCBI): domain Bacteria; kingdom Pseudomonadati; phylum Pseudomonadota; class Betaproteobacteria; order Burkholderiales; family Oxalobacteraceae; genus Telluria; species Telluria sp. AIW5. Next base: position 3,027,224 of record NZ_CM155289.1, read on the forward strand.
GTGATTGCGCCGCGCACGCCGGCCAGCGAGGTGGCGATCACCAGCCGGAAGTTGGGCGTATAGACCTTCTGGCCGTGGCGCCGGGCTTTCAGGATCGTCAGGCGCAGCGAGACCCAGACCCAGAGCAGGCGCAGCAGGATCAGGGCCAGGCTGATGGCGAGCGCCGTGCCGAGCACCGACGTCGGGCTCATGTTGGCGTCCAGCCGCGCGTCGCGCATGGCGCGCTGCACGATCTCGGGCAACTGCTCGCCGAGCAGCACGAACATCACGCCGTTCAGCGAAAACTGCACCGTGTCCCAGACCACGGCGCGCCGCACGCGGGTGGTCGCCAGCGCGCGCCCGGAGAGTTCGACATAGCTCATCGTGACGCCGGCCGAGACGGCGGCCAGGATGCCGGAGGCTTCGATGTGTTCGGCCGCGAGGTAGGCGCCGAAGGGAATCAGGAGGTTGACCAGGATCGGCGAGCCCGGCTCTTCGCCGAGGCGCTGGCCGGCCACGCGCTGGACGAACGTCACGCTGACCGTGATCGCGACGCCGCAGGCGATGCCCGCGAGCGCCACCCACAGGAAAGTCAGCGAAGCGCTGGCCAGCGAAAAGGCGCCGGTCATGGCGGCGGCCACGGCAAAGCGGAAGCACACCAGGCCGGTGGCGTCGTTCAGCAGCGATTCGCCTTCCAGGATGTGCATCAGGCGGTGCGGGATCGGCACGCGGGCGGCGATCGAGGACACGGCGACCGGATCGGTCGGGGCCACGATCGCGGCCAGGGCAAAGGCGACCGGCAGCGGCATGGTCGGCACCAGCCAGTGGATCAGGAAGCCGGCCCCGAGCACGGTGAAGACGACCAGGCCGAGCGCCAGTTCGAGGATGGTTCCCTTGTCGCGGAACAGGCCGACTTTCGGGATGCGCCAGCCGTCGAGGAAGAGCAGGGGCGGCAGGAAGAGGAGGAAGAAGATTTCCGGGTCGAGCGCCACGCCGCGCTTGAGGACGCCCGCGATCACGGCGCCGAGGGCGATCTGCACCAGCGGCAGCGGCACCGCGAAGGGCAACAGGCGCACCAGGTAACCGCTGCCGATGACCGCCAGCAGCATCGCGAGAACTACGCCTACCGATTCCATTCATGCTCCTTGATGTTGAGATGGCATGATACGGGAATGCGGGAGAGGGTGTCGGACGAGGCGAAGCCGCCGGACATGTCGTCGGCATGGGTGCGCATCGGCACATCCGCGTGGGCATGCCCACCCTACGGTGCGCTACGTCCGTGGCAGTGGCATAACGTAGGGTGGGCATGCCCACGCGATACGTGCGTATCCGGGATACACGGCCACAACAGATCGCATGCGTGGTCGAATCCCGGACTACCGCGGATGCTTCTCCGCAGAGGCTTCGGCCAGCAGGTCCGACAGCTCCATCGTATTGACAGGCTTGACCATGTAGCCGTCGAAGCCCGCCGCCATCGCGGCGTCGCGGTCCTGCTGGCGGCCGTAGCCGGTCATGGCGACCAGCGTGGCGTTCGTCGCTTGCGGCAGGCGGCGCAGGCGGCGCGCGAGTTCGTTGCCGTCGAAGTCGGGCAGGCCGATGTCGAGCAGGCAGACGTCGGGCACGAACACGCGCGCGAGGTCGACCGCGTCGGCGGCGCTGTAGGCGATTTCGACGCGGTGGCCGCCGGCGGCGAGGAAGAGCTGCAGCGTGTGGGCGGCGTCCAGGTTGTCGTCGACCAGCATCACTTTCAGGGGCTTGACCGGCTGCGCATGGCCCGATGTCTGGGCCACCGGCACCAGGACGTCCTGGGTGTGGCGCGGCAGGCGCACGGTGAAGGTGCTGCCGCGGCCCAGGCCCGCGCTGTGCGCATGCACCGTGCCGCCGTGCAGTTCGACCAGGCTTTTCGCCAGCGCCAGGCCCAGGCCCAGGCCGCCCTGCGAGCGGTCCGGGGTGCGTTCGGCCTGGGTGAAGAGGTCGAATACGCGGGCCACCAGCTGCGGCTCCATGCCGATGCCGTCGTCGCTGACGGTGAGCACATAGTCCGGGCCGTTCTCATGCAGTTGCAGTTCGATGCGCCCGCCCTCGGGCGTGTACTTGTTGGCGTTGTTGAGCAGGTTGGCCACCACCTGCACCAGGCGCTTGTGGTCGCCCTTGACCGTGGCCGGGGTCGGCGGCAGGTCGAGCACGACGCTGTGGCGGCGGGTCGAGATGAGCGGGCGGATCTGCTCGGCCGCGTCGTCGATGACCTTCCTCAGGTCAAGCACCTGGGTCGAGATCGAGACCAGGCCGCGCGTCACGCGCGAGACGTCGAGCAGGTCATCCACCAGGCCAGTCATGTGCTCGACCTGGCGCGCGATGATGGCGCAGGTTTGCGTGATCTGGGCGTTGTCCGAGTGGAGCAGCTTGAGCAGATGCGCGCCGGTGCTGATCGGCGCCAGCGGGTTCCTCAGCTCGTGCGCGAGCATGGCGAGGAATTCGTCCTTGCGCTGGTCGGCTGCGCGCAGTTCGCGTTCGGCGAGGGCGCGCGCCGCTTCCTTCTTCTGGAGCGTCGCGGCCATTTCGTCGAGCGCCTCGGCCAGCTGGCCGATTTCCTCGCGTTCGTAGGCGATGCCGGAGCGCGCGTCGAGGTCGCCGGCGGCGATGCGGCGCGCCGTGTCCATCAGTTTGCGCACGCGCTGCACGATCAGCACGTCGCCCGCGAGCCAGGCCGCCAGCAGCGCCAGCATGGTGGTGGCGGCCAGGCCGATCAGCGACATCAGCTGGGCGCGGCGCGCGCCGGCGGTCACGGTCTCGACCGGGATGCCGATCGTGACCGTGTAGTCCGACAGCGAGGGCGCACCCACGCGGGCAAAGGTGTGCAGGCGTTCGATATCGTCGTCGTCGCGCAGTACGACGGCACGCCGGCCGCTGCCCTTCATCGCCTCGCGCATCCGGCCCGAGACCTTGACGCCGAACCAGCGCTCGGGGTCGGGCCGGCGCGAGATGATCGTGCCGTTGGCGTCGGTCGTCACCAGCACCGATCCGGGCGGCAGGTTGATGTCGGCGACAAAGGTGTCGAGGCCGGCCAGGTCCATCGCCGCGAAGACGACGGCGACCACCTTGCCGCTGCGGTCGATCACGGGATAGGTGAGGTTGATCGTGTGGCGTCGGATCACGCGGCCGAACACGTAGTCGCCGGCGATGAAGCGGCGCTCGGAGATGGCGCGCTTGAAGTGGCTGCGGTCGCCCAGGTTCACCGGATGAAGCATCGGCACGGCGCTGCAGCTGATTTCGCCGTTCAGCTGGATCAGGCCGAAATTGACATAGCCTTCGTTGCGGTCCAGGACGTCCGCCAGCAGCGCATTGCAGCGCGGCGTTTCGCCCAGCAGGTCGGGCACGCTGGCCAGGTCGACCAGGATCTGGCGCGCGCGCTCGACCGATTGGGCTTCGTTGGCGGCGGCAAGATTGGTCAGGCGGCGCAGGTTTTCCTGCGACGCCTCGATCGCCTGCTCGCGCTCGCGCAGCCCGCCGAGAATCGTCATCAGGGCCAGCGGCAGGATCGCCAGCGCGACCAGCAGCATCAGCCGGCTGCGCAGGCTGTTGAGCCTGAAGGGTGGACGCGCAGGTGGACGCGAAGGCGGACGGGAAGCGTTCATCGGTGCGCCGCCATCCGGTCGCCGAAGGCAACCAGGCGCCGCAGGCCTTCCATCAGCGTGAAGGTATCGTCGCAGATATAGCCGATGCGGATGAAGCCCGGCACGCCGAGCGCGTCGCCCGGCATGATGGCCACGCCTTCTTCGGCCAGCAGGGCTTCGGCAAAGGCTTCGGTGTCATGCGTCAGGCTGCGCACGTCGCCCCACAGGTAGGGGCCGGACTCGGGGCAATGCATGTCGATCCACGGCACTTCGCGCACGTGGCGCAACACGGCGTCGCGGCGCGCGCGGTACTCGTCGATCATGTGCTGTTGCGGGCCGCATTCGAAAGCGGCGGCGGTGGCGACCTGCGCCAGGTGCGAGGCGGCGGCCGTGATCGGCCCCTGCAGCGTCTTCATCGCTTCGGCAATCGGCGCCGGCGCCAGCGCGAAGCCGAGGCGCCAGCCCATCATCGCGTAGCTTTGCGAGGCCGAGAACAGCGACACCACGCCAATCCGGCGCCAGTCGCAGAGGCTGGCGAAGCTGGTATGGACCGGGCCGAAGCTGAGGTGCTCGTAGCTCTCGTCGACGATGACCTGGGCGCCGCCGGCCTCGATCCAGTCGCGCAGGTGTTCGAGTTCGGCGCGCGTAAATACCTTGCCGCTCGGGTTGTGCGGATTGTTGATGATGACCAGGTCGGCGCGCGGACAGGCGGCGAGCGTTTCCGGCGTCACGGCCTCGGGCAGGTCGACCAGTACCGGGGCCAGGCCGAGCAGCTGGCAGGTGGTGACATAGGCCGGCCAGTGCGGTTTGAAGATCAGTACGCTGTCGCCCGGATCGGTCATCGCATACAGCGCTTCGTAGAGCGCCTGCTTGGCGCCGTTGGTGACGATGATCTCGCCCGCCTCGGCTGCGACGCCGTTTTCGCGGGCGAGCTTGGCGCACAGGCTGCGGCGCACGTCGAGCGCACCGGCCACGCCCGTGTAGGGCATGGTGCGTTCTTCCTGGACAGCGCGCGCCACGGCGTCGAGCACGGAAGCGGGGGGCGGGAAGTGCGAGATCGCGATCGAGAAATCGATGATGCCCATGCCTTCGTTGCGGAACGCTTCGACGCGGCCGTGCATGGCCGTCGTTGCGAGGGGGCGGGAGGCGGCAATGCGGTGCGAGATTTTCATTTTATTATGTGCTGTGAATAAGTAGTCGACACGATGTCTCCGAGCGTGTGAAAAAAACGCCATGGCGGCGTTGCATCGTCTCGCCGTACCCGCGTACTGTCTTCGACGACGCGCCTTGCCCTGACGATTTTTTCACGCGCTCTCCGTGTGGCTTCCGCTGGCCACAACATTTCCTGATTGTACTAAAAATTTGCCGCGAGGCGAGCGCGAAAGGATGCAATCGGGCCGTTCCGTTTCTGGCGTGTTCAAAGGCCAACAGGCGCGGGCGCGTGTGCCGCGGTGCGGGCGAGCGCCGCGGCAAAAGGGATTCTGGTAGGGTGATGACAACTGCAAGAATGGAGCGACCATGAACAACCAGATCGTACGCATGCTGCCTAACTACGAAGCGGCCGAGCAGGCACGCAAGGGCTTGCTGGCCGAAGGCTTCGACCGCGAGGGTATCGACATTTCCGTTGGCATCGACGAGGCCGGACCGGGCGAGGGCAATTTCTATGTCGGCGATTCGCCGGAAGTCAAAGGCGGCACCGACTATAAAGACGTGTTCGTGCCGGGCGAACACGCCGGCCATTGCGTGGTGACGGTGACGGTCGCCGACGCGTCCCAGTTGGCGCGCGCGGCGGCCATCCTCGACCACAACGGCGCGCTCGACATCGACGCCGCGCGCAATCCGCCGAACCGGGCCTGAATCGCCCGGTCGTGTCCGGCAGGGCGGGGGGAGGGCCGGTGGTGCTGCGCACAAGCGACAGGCCGGCCCTTGGATTCTCCGCCCTAAATCCCCTCCGGAAAGGTCTCCGGCGGCTCGCCCGAGTGCCAACCGCTGGTCGCGTCGAGCGGCACCAGGGCGTTGGTGCGGTCGATGTGGATGATGGCGTCGAACTGCCGGGCCAGCTGGGCATTGAAGTAATGGCTCTGGCGTTCGCTGCGCGGCAGGTAGAGCACGCCGATGGCCCGTTCCAGGCGCTGGTCGAGCAGCAGGCGGCGCTCCGGGCTGTCGTCACGCAGGTTCAGGTAGAAGCGCGGCAGGCCGACGTGGTGCAGCAATTCCTCGTAACTGCCGGGCATGCCGGGGCGCACGCGCTTGCGCTCGGCCGGACCGTCCCATTCCGAGGCCGCCGTCACGTGGCCGTCGTAGGTCGAAAAGCCGACCAGGCAGGTCTGGCCCGGATAGGCCTTGCGCGCCAGTTCGCCGACATTCCATTCGCCCAGGTCGCCCATGTAGGTGGCACGTGCGTCGCCGATGTGGGAATTGTGTTCCCAGATCACGATCTTCGCGGGCTCGCCGTCCTTCGACAGGTGGCGTGCAAGGGCATCGAGGGTTTCGGCCATGTGGCTGTCGCGCAGGTTCCAGGACGATACGCGGCCGCGGAACATGGTGCGGTAGTATTCCTCGGCGTTTTTGACGAGGCGCGCGTTCTGCTGCGCGTAGAAAAACGCGTCCTCGCCCGAGGCGCCGTCGCCCTGCATGTAGTCCAGGGCGCGCTGCTGGAGTGCCTGCAGCTGGGTCAATACCCCTTGCTGGCAGGATTCGGACAGGCCGATGCCGGTGGCGTAGCCGTAGTGCTGGCTGTCTTCGTCGTAATGGTCGAAGCAGGCATAGCGCCGCCGTGCTTCCGCGGCCGCAGCCGGGTCGACCCCGTCGAGGTAGTTCAGTACTTCGCGCACCGAGGTGAACAGGCTGTACAGGTCGAGGCCGTAGAAGCCGACCTTGGGACCAGCCTTGACGCCGGCATTGTGTGTGCGCAGCCAGTCGATGAAGGTGGAGACGTCGGTGTTGCGCCACATCCAGGCAGGGAAGCGCTCGAAGCCGGAGAGCGCCGCGTCCGCGTCGGCGTCGCTGCCTTCGCCGCGCACATAGCGGTTGACGCGGTAGGCGTCGGGCCAGTCGGCCTCGACCGCCACCGCGGTGAATCCCTTTTCGCGAATCAGGCGCTGGGTGATGCGCGCCCGTTCCTCGTAGAACTCGTGGGTGCCGTGGGTCGCTTCGCCGATCAGCACGAAGCGGGCGTCGCCCACGAGCTTCATCAGGGCGTCGTAGTCGCCCGGCCCGCCGGTCAGCGGGCGGGCGGCGGCCGCGAGCGCGGCCGCGGTGATGTCGATCGCGGCCGTCATGGCGTCAGTGCAGGAAGCGGCTGCCCGATTTCTCGCGCATCGCGGGATCGTGCGCAGTGCCATGATGCGTGGCGCCGCGCTCGATGAAAACCTTCATGCGCGCGAGGTCGTCGTCCATCTGCTGTTTCGGGTCCGAGCCCAGCAGCGAAGCCAGGCCGTGGCCGAGTGCGCCCGCCGGCGGCGAGTACGAGAAGCGCACGGTGACGCGGGTGCCGCCGCGGTAGGGTTCGAATTCGACCGAGCCGGAGTTCGGGATCTGCGCGCCAGGCTCGCTGCGCCAGGCCAGGCGCCGGTTCTTCGACTGCTCGGTCAGCACGGAATCGAATTCGAAGTGGGTGCCGGCCGGACCCTGCACCACCCAGTGCGAACGGCGGTGGCCCATGTCGCGCACTTCGACCACATGCGACATGAAGCGCGGGAAGTTCTCGTAGTTGTTCCACATCTCGTAGACTTCGCCCGGCGAGGCGTCGATGCGGATGGTTTTTTCCAGGTCGATGCCGCGGCCGCGGCTGCTGCCGCTGCCCAGCAGGTTCGAGAGGAGCGAGCCGCTGCTGCTGCCGCGTGCCGCGTAGGCGAGCGCGGCCACGGCGGCGGCGGCGCCCAGCGGCGAGCGACGGAACAGCCCGATCAGGCCAAGCAGGCCTGCGCCCACCACCGCCGGGTTGCGCAGCAGGGCCGACAGGTCGTCGCGGTTGTCGAGGTGCAGTGCTTTGGCGGCGCTGCCGGCGGCCTGGCTGGCCATGCTGCCGAAGCGCGAGGCGGCGGCACTGGCGCTGCTCGACGCATCGTCGATCATGCGCGAGGCGCCCTCGAGGGCGTCGTCGTAGGTGCGGCGCGCCGATCCGTTGGGCTTGGCCGATTCGAGCATGCGGTCCACGTATTTGCCGGCGCGCGAACCCGCTTCGTCCATGTATTTGCCGGCACGCGAGCCGGCCTCGTCCGCGTATTTGCCGGCCGTCGAGCTGGCGTCGTCGAGATATTTGCCGGTGGCCTTGCCGGCGTCGTCGAGCATCTCGCCGGCCGCCTCCGTGGCATGGCTGGCAGCCTTGCCGATGCGCTCGCCAATGCCGTGCCAGGCATTGCCGAGCGCACTGCCAGTGCGCCAACCCGCGGTGCGCAAGGCCGTGGTCGAGGTGGCGCGTCGTGCGCTGCCGCGGTCAGGGTCGAGCATGTACATCAGCAGGGCGCCGGCGGCGGCCCCGCCCAGCAACTTGGCCAGGTCGCTCGCTTCGATGCTGCTGTCGGTAGGGGTGGTGTGTCTCATGTTCCGTCCTCTCTGTTAGGTTGCTTCGGTTGCTACGCTTGCGTGCCGGGCGGACGCTCCGCCCCGCTGCGCCAGGCCATTGCCAGCAAGTCCTGCACTTCCTCGTCGCTCGTCTGGTCGAAGGCCTCGTACCACTGGCTGACCGCCCGAAAACGCAGGGGCGCGGCCAGGCAGACCACGTCGTCGGCCAGCGGCGCCAGCGCCGCCAGCGTGTCGGGCGGGGCGACCGGCGCGGCGACGACGACGCGCCGCGCCGCATGCCGGCGCGCGACTTCCACCGCGGCCAGCATCGTCGAGCCGGTGGCAATGCCGTCGTCGACGATGATCACCACGCGGCCGGCCAGCACCGGCGGCGCGCGCCCGCCCCGGTAGAGGCGGGTACGCCGTTCGATTTCCAGCAGCTCGCGGGCGGCGATCGCGTCGACCTGCTCCTGCGTGACACCCATCAAACCGGGCACGCCCGGCTGCAGCACCTGCACGCCACCGCTGCCGACGGCGCCGATCGCATACTCGGGCTGGGCAGGCAGGCCCAGCTTGCGCACGAGCAGGATGTCGAGCTCGAGGCCGAGCGTCATCGCCACTGCGAAGGCAACCGGCACGCCGCCGCGCGGCAGTCCGAGCACGATCGCATCAGGCTGGTGCGCCCAGGCGCCAAGCGCTTTCGCAAGCAGCTTGCCGGCCTGCGCGCGATTCCTGAACTGGCGTACCTCGACCATCGTGATCACCCCACCATGCACCCCGGGTCGCAGCCGAAGGACAAGGTAAAACTGCGCACGCACTCACGTGCTGAAATTTCAGAATACACCACGTTTTCGCTGTCGCGCCGCCCGTTTGCCCTGCGGAATTTTCTATTGGGCGCGCGTGACGCACGGTGTGCCGCCGCACCTGTTTTATAGGGCGGCACGGCGGTATTTTCAAGGATTCAAAAGGCGGTGCGCGTCCGCGTTGCGGCGGCGTTGCGGGAGGGCAGAAAGGGGGCGAGCGGCCGGAACTGATATCCATTCCGGCGGTCCATAAGAAAGGAAGGCGGCGTCAGCCGAGCTGGCGGCGGTGGAAGCGCAGGTGGTCTTCGACGAAGCTGGCAATGAAGTAATAACCGTGGTCGTAGCCGGGGTGGCGGCGCAGGGTCAGGGGCTGGCCGGCGGCGCGGCAGGCGGCCTCGAAGACGTCCGGATTGAGCTGGTCGGGCAGGAATTTATCGGCCAGTCCCTGGTCGACAAGGATACCTTGCGGGAAGCGCACGGGCCCTTCGGCGACGAGCTCGGTCGCATCCCAGGCGCGCCAGCTGGACCGGTCCGCGCCGAGGTAGCCGCCGAAGGCTTTTTCGCCCCACGGGCAGCGGCTCGGGGCGGCGATCGGTGCAAAGGCCGATACCGACCGGAACAGTTCCGGATTGCGCAGGGCCAGCACCAGTGCCCCGTGGCCGCCCATCGAGTGGCCGAAGATGCCGCAGCGCGCCGGATCGGCGCCGAACTCGCGCAGCACCAGTTCGCGCAGTTCGAGGATGTAGCTGTTCATGCGGTAGTGGCGCGACCAGGGCGCTTCGGTCGCGTCGACATAGAAGCCGGCGCCGACGCCGAAGTCCCAGCTGTCGGTTTCACCCGGCACGCCGGCGCCGCGCGGGCTGGTGTCGGGCGCGACGACGATCAGGCCTTCCTCGGCGGCCACGCGCTGGAATCCGGACTTGATGGCGAAGGTCTCTTCGGTGCAGGTCAGGCCGGCGAGGTAGAACAGCACCGGCAGCTGCTTGCCCTCATGGCCGGGCGGCAGGTAGGCCGAAAAACGCATCGGCAGGCCGATGGCGCTGGAATCGTGCTGGTAGAAACGCTGGATGCCGCCGAAGCTGGCGTGTTCGCTGATGAGTGTGGTCATGGGAGGGTCCGGGTGCGTTGGTACCGCAAGTATGCCATTTCGGCAAGCCTCGTGCTGGACGCACGGCTGGGGCGCGGCGGCGGCGCCGCGCCTCCAGGAAAGCACCCTAGACGACGCCGAGCGCCCCCAACAGCGCGCCCAGGCCGAGCATCCACAGCAGGTGCAGCTTCGTACGCCAGATGACGAGGCAGCTGGCCAGCGCAAGCAGCCACAGCGGCCAATGATAACCATCGCCCCCCGCCGAGCTGGCCAGGATCCAGCTCGTCGACAGCAGCAGGGCGATCACGACCGGCGCCATGCCCTGCTTGAAGGCGCGCACGGCGCGCAACTCGCGGTTGCGGTGGCCCCATTGCGCGACCAGGTAAGTAAAGATGGTCGAGGGCAGCAGGATGCCGGTCATCGCGACCAGCACGCCGAGGAAGGCGGCCGCGGTACTGCCGGCGTTCATGCCGACGTTCCAGCCCATCAGTGCGACGAACAGCACGTTCGGCCCGGGCGCGGCCTGGGCCAGCGCGATCGAATCGTTAAACTGGGCCTGGGTCAGCCAGCCATGCTGCTCCACCAGGAAGCGGTGCATTTCAGAGGTCGTCGAGATCGCCCCGCCGAGCGACATCATCGACAGCAACAGGTAGTGGCCGAACAGGTTCAGCCAGTCGTGCCAGGCGAGGGTGATGTGGATCGCGGCGTTCATCGCAGCCCCCGGTAAGCCAGTACGCAGCCCAGGCCGCCGAGGACGAGCAGCACCCAGGCGAGCGGGAATTTCAACAGCCCGACCAGCACGAAGCCGGCCACGATGATCGCCAGGCACCAGGGCAGGGGCACGGGGTTACGCTTGAGTGCGGCCCACATCTTGAGGCCGACCGCCGCGATCAGCCCGGCCGAGACCGCCGCCATGCCGCGCAGGGCGCCGGCCACCTGCGCATTATCGGCGAAGCGCGCATGCAGGACCGCCAGCAGCAGGATCAGCACCAGCGGCACGGCCAGCATGCCGGCCAGCGCCGTCAGCGCGCCGCGCAGGCCGAAATAGCGGGCGCCGATCATCATCGACAGGTTGACGACGTTCGGCCCCGGCATGATCTGCGCCACCGCCCAGTCCTCGATGAATTCCTCGTGGCTCAGCCAGCGCTTGCGCTCGACGAGCTCGCGCTGGACGACCGCGAGCACGCCGCCGAAGCCCTGCAGGGCCAGGAAGGTAAAGGAGAAAAACAGGTCGGGCAGGGATGCGGGACGCGGGCGGTCGAGGACGGGCGGTGAGGTCATCGCGCCATTATCGCGCCCGCCCGGCGTTCTGTCACGGCACGAACCAGCTCGCCAAGGGGTTTGCCCCTGGAGCCTGGGCTCTTAGCCGCCGCCGATCCCGCGCATGACACGCCCGCTGCCGCCGCATTGCGGACATTGCTTGCCGTCGGCCAGCTTGCCGCTGCCGGAGCAGGCTTCGCAGACGTCTTCGCCGGCGCCGGGTGTGCCGGGGGAAGCTTCGTCGCCAGGGTTCAGGTCGGGTTCGGGAGTCGTAGCCATGGTTGCCTCGCAGGTGGATGGAGAACACGGCCATTCTAGGACGATCGATTGCGCGGTGGCGCTCTCTTGGGAAAGTCGCCTATTCAAATTTTTACACTTTTCGATAAGAAGTTGACATTGACATTGTTTTGTATTGATGAATACTTCACAGCATCCGAATACTTAACAGCATTCAACCTGACAAGTCGAGGTCACGATGGAGCAAGCTTCAGTCGAGCGCATCAACCTGCTGGCCGCCATGGACGAATCCCGCACCGATGCGCGCCAGCGCCGCATCGTCGATGCCGGCATTGCAGTCCAGGGCAGTGCCAATACCATGTCTGCCTTTGAGTTCCTGCGCGCTCGCGATATCGGCGTCGACGTCATCGAGCGCGTGCTTCTGGAGCCGCACCGGCGCCGCGCCCGCTCCTGAAAGTTTCCGTCCGTAATCTGTTTTTGATGTCAAAGCGTCAGCTTTGTCGCGTGACCTGCGGGGCAGCTTATACACATAAATTGCTTTTTTTCATGTTTGCCGCAATTCCTCATGGTTCTGCACATGATCTCGCAAGTCATTGATTTTCCATCAATTCAGCATTGCCCGTCGAATGGGCAAGTTGTTGAAAGCCGCATACGGACGCGTTTTCCGGCTGTCAAGCCCCATCTTTTCCACAAAGTTATTCACAGAGTTTGTGGATATCCGGAAAAGTTCTTTAGTTACGGCCACTTAGCGTAGGGCGATCATGTAACAGGCGAACTTCGTCGAGCGTTCGTGCAAGCTTTTTACAACAGGGCAGGGGAGGGCGAGTGCAAAATGCACTTGCGAAGCGCTACTGGACAAATGTACAGTTGCGTTGTTTACTATTTGCCACTTCCCCATGTCCGCTGCCGCCGCTGCTGTGCCCACGACCGACGACCCCTTCGCCAGCCTCAATCCCGAGCAGCGCGCTGCGGTCGAGCACGATATTGGCACATCGGCCCGTGGCGCACCGGCCCGGCCCTTGCTGGTGGTGGCGGGCGCCGGTTCCGGCAAGACGAATACGCTGGCGCACCGGGTTGCCCGCCTGATCATGGCGGGCGCCGATCCGCAGCGGATCCTGCTATTGACGTTCTCGCGGCGCGCCGCCAACGAGATGACCCAACGCGCAGGCAATGTCCTGCAGCGCATCATGGGAGGGAGCAGCCAGGGCGTCGCGACCCTGCCGTGGGCCGGCACCTTCCACAGCATCGGCGCGCGCCTGCTGCGCGAGTTTTCCGGCCGCATCGGCCTGGACGAATCGTTCACCATCCACGACCGCGGCGACTCCGAAGACCTGATGGGGCTGGTGCGCCACGAGATCGGCCTGACCCAAACCGCCAAGCGCTTTCCCTTGAAGGGGACTTGCCTGTCGATCTATTCGCGCGTGGTCAATTCGCGCGAGCCGCTCGACCTCGTGCTGCAGAGCACCTTCCCCTGGTGCGTCGAGTGGGAAGCGGAGCTGAAACGCCTGTTCGGCGCCTATGTCGACGCCAAGCAGGAACAGAACGTGCTCGACTACGACGACCTGCTGCTGTTCTGGGCCGAGATGGCCTCCGACCCCGAGCTCGGACCGGAGATCGGCGGCCTGTTCGACCACGTACTGGTCGACGAATACCAGGACACCAATCGCTTGCAAGCCACCATCATCACCGGCATGAAGCCGGGAGGCGATGGCGTGATGGTGGTGGGCGACGATGCCCAGTCGATCTATTCCTTCCGCGGCGCGACGGTGCGCAACATCCTCGACTTTCCCGGCCAGTTCACGCAGCCGGCGCAGGTGATCACGCTGGACCGCAATTACCGCTCGACCCAGCCGATCCTGGACGCCTCGAATGCGCTCATTGCCGGTGCGCTCGAGCGCCACGCCAAGACGCTGTGGACCGACAAAGTCGCCAGCAGCCTGCCGCAGCTCGTGTTGATTCCCGACGAGGCCGAACAGGCGCGCTGGGTCTGCAAGCGCATCCTCGAGCACCGCGAAGCCGGCATCAAGCTGACCACGCAAGCCGTGCTGTTTCGCGCGGCCAGCCATAGCGCGGCGCTGGAACTCGAACTGATGCGCCGGAATATTCCCTTCGTCAAATTCGGCGGCCTGAAATTCCTGGAAGCCTCGCACATCAAGGACGTGCTGGCCGTGCTGCGCTTTGCCCAGAATCCGAACGGACGCATGGCCGGTTTCCGGGTGCTGCAACTGATCCCGGGTATCGGTCCGGCCACCGCTACCCGCCTGCTGGATGCGGTGGCCGAGGCGCCGGAAGCCATCGACGCCGTGGAAGCCTTTGCCGCGCCGTCCAAAAGCGGGGGCGACTGGCAGGATTTCGTCACCCTGTATCGCCGCCTGCGCACGCCAGGGCTGCGCTGGCCGGCCGATATCGAGCTGGTGCGCGACTGGTATCTGCCGCACCTCGAGCGCCTGCACGACGATGCCACGGTGCGCGCGGCCGACGTCGCCCAGCTGGCGCAACTGGCGGGCGGCCATGGCACGCGCGAAAGTTTTCTCGCCGAGATCACGCTCGACCCACCGGAAGCGACCAGCGACCGCGCCGGTCCGCCGCTGCTGGACGAGGATTACCTGATCCTGTCGACAATTCACTCGAGCAAGGGCCAGGAATGGAAATCGGTGCATGTGCTCAATGTTGTCGACGGCTGTATTCCGTCCGACATGAGTACCGGCAGCGCGGAGGAAATCGAGGAAGAGCGGCGCCTGCTGTACGTGGCCATGACGCGCGCCAGGGAGCACCTGCACCTGGTGGTGCCGAACCGCTTCTTCATCAAGCAGCAAGCGCAGATGGGCGACCGCCACGTCTACGCGGCGCGCACCCGCTTCGTGACGCCGGCCATGCTCAAGCATTTCGAGGAATGCGTCTGGATCACGGCCGACACGGCGAAATCGAAAACCCCGATGCCGGAAAGCGTGCGGATGCTGGTGCGCGACCGGGCGCGGAACGCATGGAAGTAAGCGGGAAGTAAATACGGAGATAACCGCCGGGCAGGAGCTCCAAGGCTGACTTATCCCCCGTTGTAGGACTTTGTAGGAATTTGCTGATAAGGCCGCTGTGAACGAAAGATCAGTTCGTGCAAGCCATTGATTTTAAAGGACACAATTTTTGCCTGTAGATTGGGCATTTTGTTGAAACCCGCATCAATACTGCGCTTGCGGCTTGTCAAGTGGCGCTTGTCCACATAGTTATCCACAATTCTTGTGGATATCGGGGCAATCCTTTTAAAATCAATGACTTGGCTACGATTGTTTATGATTGATCAAGTCTGCGATGGTCTGCAGCGCCGCGCGCGCCGTGAGCGGAATGGCAAGGCCCGGATGGCCGTCGAGTTGCGGCGCGCGCGGATTGATGCGCACGATCGGCACGCCTTGCATCTCGCTCATGCGACGCACCGATGGAATGTCGACGCCGGCGCCGAGCTCGACGACGACCAGGCCGCGCACGCCTGCTCGCCAGCGCCGTAGCCGTGCGAATTGCGCATCCGTGCGGTCGGCGATCCACCGGCTGTCGTTGAACATCAGGATATTTGGGCGCGCCAGCGCACCGCAGTGCGGGCAGCGGGGCGGTTCCGAACGCAGCCGACAGGCGTGCTCGTCCACGAGCGGCGTGAAACCCCGGGCCGGCCAGGTCGCGTTCGAACAGGGCAGCGTGCATTGCAGCTGGTCGATGGCGCCATGGCACTCGACGATCTGCGCCTCCTCGAACGCGGCGCGCTGGAACTGGCCGTCGACATTGCTCGTGAAAACAAAAGCGCCGCCCGGCATGCGCGCCGCCAGGTCGCGCAGGATGGCGAAGCCGACATGCGGCACCGTGTTGCGGTAAAGCTGCAGCCGGTGCCCGTAGAATCCCCAGGCCAGGGCCGGGTCGGAGGCGAAGGCCGCCGGGTTGGCGATCTCGTGGAAGTCGATGCCGGAATCGCGCAGGGCCGGGTAGGCCTGCCAGAAGCCGCTGCTGCCGCGAAAGTCGGGCAGGCCGGAGTCGACGCCCATGCCGGCGCCGGCGCAGATCAGCAGCGATCCCGCACCGGCCAGCAACTGCGCGGCCTGTTCGAGGGGACCAGGCGGCAGCCCGGCGCCGGTGTCAGCGCCAGGCGTCGACAACGCAGCCCTCCAGGTTCACGCTGTCCAGTTTTACCGGACCGTACCATTTGTCCACCGGAACGAAACCGCCTTTGCGCCGGATCCAGGCCTGCCTGCTTGCCTTGTTGATCAGGGCCGAGTGAATGAAGCCATCGGGCACCTCGCCTTTCCGGTCCGGCAGGCGTATGACGACCAGGTCCGCGGTCCGCGCGCCATGCTCGACCGGCGGCGGCGCTTCCGGCAGCGCCTTCCTGAAACCGGAAAACGAGATGCCGTAGGTGTCAACCAGGCGGTCGGCCGCAGGGCAGGCCGCGCCAGCCGGCGAAGCAAGCACCAGCGCTGCGGCCAGAACGACGATTCGTTTCATGCACTTCTCCTTTGTCGACGCATTGTTAGCGAATCGCCGCCACCAGGCGATGCAGTTCGGCCAGGAAACGTTCGCAGGCCAGCGCCGGCGGCCACGGCTCCCAGGGCGTGCCGCCATATGCGGCGGCCAGCGGATCGTCCTGCAGCACCGCCGCCTGGATTTTGAGCGTGCTGCGCACTTCCTCGGGCGACCAGCCGGCCACGTGCACGGCTTCGCTGGCGGCCGCCAGGCGGTCGGCGCGCTTGTGGCGCGCGTGCTCGAGCGGCGTCCAGGACGGCAGCCCGTAACGCAGGAAGACCACCTGTTCCAGGCGCTGGCTCAGCGCCCGGAAACCTTCGCCCAGGAAAGGTTTAATGACCGAGAGCGCATCGAAGCCGAGCAGGCCTTCCTCGGCGTCATGCAGCAGTTCCCGCAGTTCGAGCAGGGGATCGACCCGCCCGAGCGCGGCGCGCTGCAGCAGCATGACCGTGATCGAGTGCTGGGCCACGGACAGGGGCAGGGGCCAGGCCGAGTGCCCGCCCCAGCGGTAGGTCCGGGCCAGGCCGAGCGCGAGGTCGGCGTCGTCCCAGTCGAAAGGGGTCGGGTTCAGCAAGTCGAGGCGTTTGCCCGAGGGCATGCGTACCCAGGCGCGTTGCTGGCCCATCAGCGGTGACGAAAGCGTGTTTTCATACCCGCGATTTTACACAGGCCCGGCGGCTGGCCGCGGCCGGGGTGCGCCCGGGCATCCTGCGGCGCTGCACGCGGCGAATTTCCTGCCGCCGGACCCATTGATCCATGCGAATATGGAGAAAACGAGGCGGCATACACTGGATCGGTTTGCGATCTGAAGGAGGCCCCGTGGATGACACCATCAAGCGTTACGAGTGCGACGTACTGATCGTCGGCGGCGGCATCAATGGCGCGGCGATCGCGCGCGACGCGGCCGGGCGCGGCCTGCGCGTCGTGCTGTGCGAAAAGGACGACCTGGGCCAGCACACCTCCTCGGCGTCCAGCAAACTCATCCACGGCGGCCTGCGCTACCTCGAACACTACGAATTCGGCCTGGTGCGCAAGGCCTTGATCGAGCGCGAAACGCTCTTGCGCAGCGCGCCCCACATCATGCGGCCGCTGCGTTTCGTGATGCCCCATGATGCCGGTGCGCGCCCGGCCTGGCTGATCCGCGCCGGACTGTTCCTGTACGACCGCCTGGCGCGGCGCGAGTTCCTGCCCGGCTCGCACTCTGTTGACCTGCGCAGCCATCCGGCCGGCGCGCCCTTGCTGCCGCAGTTCACGCGCGGCTTCATGTATTCCGACGGCTGGGTCGACGATGCGCGCCTGGTGGTGCTGAACGCGCTCGACGCCCGCGAGCGCGGCGCCGTCATCCTCACCCACGCGCGCTGCATGGTGTCGCAACGCCATCCCGATGGCTGGCGCGCATCGATCGAGGGCGAGGACCGGCCCCTGCACGTGACGGCGCGCTGCCTGGTGAACGCCGCCGGTCCCTGGGCCGCGCGCTTCCTGCAGGGCGCCACGCAGGCGGCGGGCGGCCAGGCGCTGCGCCTGATCAAGGGCAGCCACATCGTCGTGCCGCGCCTGTTCGATCATCCGCATGCCTACATCTTCCAGCACCCGGACGGACGCATCGTGTTCGCGCTGCCCTACGAGGGCGCGTTCACGCTGGTCGGCACCACCGACGTCGATTTCCGCGGCGAGCCCGACAAGGTGGCGATCAGCGCCGAGGAAACGCGTTACCTGTGCCAGCTGGTGAACCGCTATTTCACGCGCCAGGTCACGCCCGCCGACGTGCTGTGGAGCTATTCCGGCGTGCGTCCGCTGGTCGAGGACGCGGCCGCCAGCGCGTCGGCGGCCACGCGCGATTTCAGGCTCGAGCCGGACCTGGCCGGGGCGCCGCTGCTGTCTGTGTTCGGGGGCAAGATCACGACCAGCCGCAAGCTGGCCGAGCAGGCCGTGGACTGGATCGGCGGGGCGCTCGGCCGCGCAGTTCCCGGCTGGACCGAACAGGCCTGCCTGCCGGGCGGCGACCTGTACGGTCCGCGTCCCACCAAGCGCGGCGTGCTGGAATTCGCCGCCTGGAGCACGCACCAGGCCGGACGCTACCCGTGGCTGCCGCCGCCCCTGTTCGAGCGCTACGCGCGTGCATACGGCACCCGCATCCATACCTTGCTGGCGCGCCGCGACTGCCTGGACGACATGGGGGAGGAAGTGGTGCCGGGGTTGTATGCGGCCGAAATCGACTACCTGATGCAGCACGAATGGGCGCGCGGCAGTGCCGACATCCTGTGGCGGCGCAGCAAGCTGGGCTTGCACGTGGCGCCGGGCAGCGCCGCGCTAATCGACGAGTGGATCGCAGCGCGCCAGGGGGCGCTGGCGCTGTAGGTCCGGCCAGGCTAAAAGTGTGGAAAGCAAAAAAACCCGCAGGCAGCGCGCCCGCGGGTTTTTTTATGCGCCGACCGGTTCGCTGACGCGCTAAAAACGAGCGAATATTTCCACTGCGACAGAATCCTGTGTGGGCAAAACAACGGGTCAAAAAGACAACATTCATCCGGCGTTTAGCAGGGTTAGCCGAAGAATATATGTGACTTTTGTTCCATAACAATACAATATTTGCATGGCGATTTGCTCGGTTTGTTTGTCGCCGAAGCTATAGTCTCGACCAACCGGCGCCAAGACCGGGACAGCGCTGCACCGATCGAAGTATATTTTTCCGAGAGACAAGAAATATGCACACCCCCGTATCCACCTTGCGCAAGGTCGCCGCCATCGCGGCGCTGGCGTTCGCCGGTTCGGCTTTCGCCGCCGGACAGGACAGCCAGACCGTTCACAAAGACCCGCGCACCGGCAAGCTGCGCAACGCGACCGCCGTTGAAGCAAAACAATTGAACGACCTGCGCGCCGCCGATCGCGCCGCCCAGAAAGCCGCACGCAAGGCCGCCGGCGCCCCTGCTGCAGGCGTCGTGCGCCTGCAGCAGAACGGCGTCGCGGCAGCCTACGTCGATGAAGAGTCGGTGTCGTACTCGGTGGTGCATCGCACGGCCGACGGCAAACTCGAAGCCGACTGCATCCATGGCAAAACCGCCGCCGAATCCGCCCTGAACAATCCAGTGACCACGCATTCCGAGGAGCACCAGCATGAAGTCCAGTAAGCGCCCAACCATGCTGCCGAATTTGCGCCCAAGCTTGAGCCTGGTGGCCGCCGCCCTGGCCCTGTCCTGCGGCGCGATGGGCTCGGCCCAGGCCGCTGCCAAAATCGTGATCAACAACCTGAACGGGCCTGGCGTCGGCTTCAACGACCCGACCCTGGCCACACCCGTCGGCGGCAATGCCGGCACCACCATCGGCCAGCAACGCCTGATCGCGTTCACGCACGCCGCCAACATCTGGGGTGCGACCCTGACCAGCCCGGTACCGATCGTGATCAATGCGCAGTTCACGCCGCTGCCTTGCACCGCCACCGGCGCCGTCCTCGGCAGCGCCGGCGCCACCCAGGTGTTCGCCGATTTCCCGGGGGCGCCGAAGGCCGGCACCATCTACTCGTACGCACTGGCCAACAAGCTGTACGGCAGCGAGATTTCGGACACCCCGGGTGCCCAGATCAATGCCCGTTTCAATTCGGAACTCGGCAAGGCTGACTGCCTGGCCGGCAGCGCGTTCTACCTCGGCCTGGACGCGAACGAAGGCAACAACATCGACTTCGTCGCCACGCTCCTGCATGAAATGGGTCACGGCCTGGGCTTCCAGACCTTTACCAACGGTGCAACCGGCGCGCAGTTCGCCGGCTACCCGTCGGTGTGGGACCACAACCTGCTCGACAACACGACCAACAAGCTGTGGGTCGACATGACGGATGCCGAGCGCGCCGCATCCTCGCTCAAGGCGTCGGCCCTGTCCTGGACCGGTGCCCGCGTGACCGCAGCCGCGGGTTCGGTGCTGACCGCCACGCCCCAGCTGCGCATCGTCGGCGCCGGCGCCAAAGCGCTCGCCGGCGACCTGTTCGCCGTGGGCGAAGCCGATTTCGGTCCGAAGCTGGACGGCTCGCCGCTCACCGGCCAGATCGCCCAGGTCGCCATGCAGGCGGACAGCCCCGGCTCGGCCTGCACGCCCTTCAATGCAGCCAATGCCGCGGCGGTTCGCCGCAATATCGCCCTGGTCAGCCGCGGCACCTGCGGCTTCGCGGTCAAGGTCAGGAATGCGCAGGAGGCAGGCGCCATCGGCGTGATCGTGGCCGACAATGCGCCAGGCCCGGTGGTGGGCATGGGCGGCGCCGATCCGGCGATCACGATCCCGGCAGTGCGGGTGACGCAAGCCGACGGCGCGCTGATCGCCGCCAGCCTGACGAAACCGAACGGCAATGCGGCCGGCACCGTGGGCAAGTTCGAGCGCTCGAAGAGCTTGATGGCGGGTGCCGACGCGCAGCGCCGCGTGACAATGTTCACGCCCAACCCTTACCAGCCGGGTTCGTCGGTCTCGCACTACAACACGGCGGCCTCGCGCAACCTGTTGATGGAGCCATCGATCAATGCCGACCTGACCCACTCGCTGATGGCGCCGATCGACCTGACCTTCGAACTGCTGAAGGACATCGGCTGGTAACTGCCGGCGCCGAATGAAAAAGACCCGCGGGCCAGTGCGGCCCGCGGGTCTTTTTTTTACTGCCGTCTTAGTTCGCGTGCCGCGCCAGCCAGGCATCGATCTCCGGCATCCGTTCGCTGCGCACCTTGATGCGGTCCTTGATCCCGGCAATCGCGGTGTCGGCATCGCGCCGCGCCTCGGGCGCGATGTGCGCCTCGGCATAGGCGCGCACCTTCTCCATCATCGCGGGCGTGGTGGCGTTGCCGGCCAGGCCAGGCATGTAGCGGCTGCGGGAGGTGGCGTCGACCCGCTCGTTGACCGCCTTCATGTTGGCGAGCGCGAAATCGAAGGCCAGTTCCGGGTGCGACCGCGAGACGACCGCGATCATCGCCGCGCCGTTGGTCGCGCCCGGCTCATCGGTCAAGGCCAGCGCCAGCGCGCGTTCGGCCAGCGCGCGGTCGTCGCTCGAGGCCAGCAGCGCGTACATCGCATCCTTGATCATCGGCGATTTTTCCGCCTGCGCGGCGCGGCGCAGCGCTTCCCAGCCGGCGGCGTCCGTGTGTTCGGCCACGACCGCCATGATGGTCTTGCGCAGCGCGCCCGGCACCGCCGACGGATCGGTCCCCATTGCCGCATAACGCCGGCGCGCCTCGTCGATCGTGGTCTGGTCGCCGAGCTGGCTCAGGGTGCCGATCAGCTGGGCGCGCAGGTTGGCGTGCGAGGTCGGCTCGCCGGCCTGCGCGATCCAGCCGACCTGCGCCATTACCGGCGCCAGCCGCTTGAGGGCATAGGCATCGAGGCGCGCGCGGCCGGCCTTGTCGTCGCCATACATCGCATGCAGGCTGCCGAAGCTGCGCGCGACGAGCGCCCAGACCTGCGGATCGGCGCCGGCCGGGGTGGCCTCGGCCAGGTCGAGGATGTTCGAGGCCGGCTGCAGGCCTGCCATGCCGAGCGACCAGGTGTCGGACAGCATGCCGAGCTGGTCGATCGGCGCCAGCGCGGCGAACTGTCCGGTCAATTCGGCGAAGCCGTGCTGGCTGTACAGCGTGCGGTAGTAGCCGCTCTGGCCGGCGTTGACCACCACCGGGCCGCAGCCCGGCAGGGTGAGCTTGCCTTTGCCGCCGGCGACGAGCGTACGTGCCTCGCCCTTGCCGTTCGCGGCTTTGGCGATCACCGGCACGCGCCAGCCCAAGGGTTTGCGCGCCGGCTGGTCGCGCGAGAATTCGCCCTGGCTCAGCGCGACCGTCATGCTGCCGCCCTTGCACACCGGCTCGGCGACGCGGATCAGCGGCACGCCCGGCTGCAGCGTGAAGTCCTGGGCGATCGCGGTGACCGGCTTGGCGGCGGCGCGCTCGACCTGGCGCCACAGGTCGCTGGAGGCCGTGTTGCCGTAGGCGTGTTCGCGCATGTACGCACGCACGCCGCGGCGCCAGGCGTCTTCGCCGACATAGGCTTCGAGCATGCGGATCACGGCTTCGCCCTTCTGGTAGGTGATCGTATCGAAAGCCTGGCTGGCCTGCTCCACGGTCGCGACATGCTGCACCACCGGGTGGGTGGTGGCCAGCGCATCGCGGCGCATCGCGCCGTCGCGGCTGTTCACGGCTTCCAGCGAGGTGTTCCATTCCGGGTGCAGGCGTGCCGTCATGCGCGACTCCATCCACGAGGCGAAGCCTTCGTTGAGCCAGAGGTCGTCCCACCAGCGCATGGTGACCAGGTCGCCGAACCACTGGTGCGCCATCTCGTGGGCGGCGGTGGCGAAGACTTCCTGCTTGTCGTGCTGGGTCGAGATGGCCGGGTCGAGCAGCAGCGCGTATTCGAAGGTGAAGATCGCGCCCCAGTTTTCCATCGCCCCGAAGAACTGGCTGCGGCCGGGGCCGGCGATGTTGTCGAGTTTCGGCAGCGGATAGCGCACGCCGAAGTAGTCGTTGTATTCGCGCAGGACCGCCTGCGAGGACGCCAGCGCGAACGCGGCCTGCGGCAGGCTGCCGCGGCGCGTCACGACACCGAGTTCGGTGCCGTCGACGTTTGCCGTGGCGCGCTCGAAGTCGCCCAGCGCGAAGAACAGCAGGTAAGTGGACATCTTCGGCGTATCGGCGAAGCGCAGCTCGACACGGCCGTCCGGCAGCGTGGTGCTGGACTTGACCGGCATGTTACTGACCGCCATCTCGCCGGCGGGCACGGTGGCACGCAGGGCGAAGCTCGCCTTGTAGGCCGGCTCGTCCCAGGACGGGATCATGCGCCGCGCGTCCGAATTTTCGAACTGGGTGAAAAGGGCGCGGCGCTTGCCTTCTGTCGTGTTGTAGTCGAGCGAGAACAGGCCGACGGCCTGGCTGCCGATCGCGCCGCTGTAGTCGATGGCGAGCCGGTAGCGGCCGCGCGCGAGCGGCCGGGCGAAGCTGAAGGTGGCGGTCTGCGCTGCGTCGTTGACGGCGATCTTCGCATCCTGTGCCGCGCCCGACGTCGGCGCCAGCGTGGCCCTGGCGAACTTCAGGTCGGCCGCGTTCAGGGTGATGCTGTTCGTCGGCGCCGTGATCTCGAGGTCGATCGCTACGCGCGCGCTGAAGCTGGCGTTCTTCGCGTCCGGGATGATGGCGATGTCATAGTGCAGCGGGCGCACGCCGCGCGGCAGCTGGGTGGTCGCCTCGATGGCGGCTTTGGTGGCGGCAGGTGCGGCGGCGGCGGGGAGGGCGGCAAAACCGGCAAAGGCAAGGGCGAGGGCGGCGGACAACAGGCTGCGGTGCATGGAGATTCTTTCGTCGGAGGGCGCGCGAGGCAATCCGCCAATCTAGCCTTCCCGCATGGGCATGTCAATCTGGTAAGGGCGCGCTTTCGCGTGCGCTCCGTTTGCGGCTATGATCCCCAAGGCATGAGACGACAACCATCCGAAGGAGACCTATGAAACTGTATATCAGCAGCCATGCGCCGAACCCGCGCCGGGTGAGCATGTTCATCCTCGAAAAGGGCATCACGGGAATCGAGACCGAGATGGTCGACATCCTCGCCGGCGAGCAGCGCAGCGAGCGCTTCATGGCGAAAAACCCGCTCGGGCGCGTGCCGGCGCTGGAGTTCGACGACGGCCGCGTGCTGAGCGAGACGCGTGCGATCTGCACGTATCTCGAAGGCCTGCATCCGGAGCCGAACCTGATGGGCGTGGATTTCGAGGAGCGCGCCTTCATCGAGATGGCCGACCGCCGCATGGAACTGCACCTGCTGCTGGAAACGGCCAGCAGCGCGCGCCACACCCACCCGGCGCTGGCGGTACTCGAAACGCCGCAGTTCAAGGATTTCGGCGCCGCGCAAGCCGACAAGATGCGCATCACCGCGCGCTGGCTCGACCAGCTGCTGGCGCGCCAGCCGTATGTGGCGGGCGAGCGCTTCACGATTGCCGACATCACCGCCTTCTGCGCCCTCGAATTCGGCCGCGGCCTGCTGCGGTTCAAGCCGGGCGAGGAGGGGATGGCGCATTTGCAGGCCTGGCGCGACCAGATCGCCGAACGGCCGAGCGCGGTGGGGTCGAAATAGCCGCCCAATGTAATCGGTTCAAATGACCGCGCTGTTCGATACCCGTAGGGTGGGCACCCGTGCCCACGCGGACGGTCGCGCGGTGTTGTCGGGTGAGCGCGGCGCGGAATTGGCAGGCCGCGCCCGTTTGCGCGGAGCAGCCCAGGCGTCCATCGTTTGCGGCAAGATCATCCAGCACGATCACGGAGCCGGTAACGATCACCGCGTGGGCGGGGGACCCGCCCACCCTACGGGTATGCCAGGCCCGTAGCGTCCGACCAATAAAAAAGGGCGGCACACGCCGCCCTTCAACGAAGCAAATACCTTCACTCCACCCTGCGATACCACGGCAAGTCCCCCGGCAGCGGCTTGTAGGCGGACGCATGCGCATCCCCCGGCGCCAGCTCGCGGTCGATTCCCAGCACGCCAAAGCGCGCCAGGCTCTCGTGAAACAGCCGCAGCACGCGCTGGCGCAGCATCGGGCCGAAGTCGGCCAGCGCGCGGCAGCAGATGATGGCCTGGAACTCGTTGAACGAAGCGTCCGTCACCAGGTTGTGCCCGGCCCAGGTGATGCGCGACCGCAGGCGGGCCAGGAGCAATGCGCGGCCGTCCTTCACCTCGAAATACCCGGCCAATTCACCGGTACCGCCAGCCTGCAGGTAATGCTCCTGCAGCGCCGCCAGCGAAGCCGCATCGATGCCTGCTTCGCGCACCTCGGCCAGCAACTCGTCGTTGGCCATGGTGGCGAAAATCTCGGTGCGATTCAACAGGCCTTCCTCGTGCAGCAGGATCGCCAGCGTCCAGGCTTCGCCGACGCCCGCGCATTCGGCCAGCCAGACCTTCGGCAGCGCCGCCGAACGCAGGTTGGCGGCGAGCAGCTCGCGCGCCTGGCGGGCGCAGGCCGGGTTGTCGAACAAAGCGGCCGGCGCAAGCGCCAGCGCGCGCAGCACGGCGGAAGCCGCACCCGGTTCATGCAGCACGCGCTCCTGCAGCGCCGAGACGGTCTTCAGCTCGCGCGCGGCCATCACGCCCAGGAGCTTTCGCCGCACCAGCTGGCGGTCGTAGTCGCGGAAATCGTAACCGTGCCGTTGCAAGAGAGCTTCAAGCAAGAGGTCGATTTCCAGCTCCTCGACCGCCAGGGAGGCGGCGAAGGCGGCGAAGGCGGTCAATGCAGCCACACTCGCATCAGCGACAGCAGCTGCGCCACATCGACCGGCTTGGTGATGTAGTCGGAAGCGCCGGCGGCGATGCACTTGTCGCGGTCGCCCTTCATCGCTTTCGCGGTCAGGGTGATGATCGGCAGCGACTTGAACTTCGGAATACGACGGATGGCACGCATCGTGTCGTAGCCGTCCATCTCCGGCATCATGATGTCCATCAGGACGATCTCGATGCTCGGATCCTTTTCCAGCACTTCGATGCCGTCGCGGCCGTTCTCGGCGAAGAGCACTTGCATCTGCTGGCGCTCCAGCAGCGAGGACAGCGCGAAGATGTTACGCAGGTCGTCGTCGACGATCAGCACCTTGCGGCCCGCAAGGCCGCCATCGGCCGCGTGGATCTCCTCCAGCATGCGCCGCTGCAGTTCCGGCAGCGAAGCGTGCGAACGGTGCAGGAACAGTGCCGTTTCATCGAGCAGGCGCTCCGGCGAACGGGCGTCCTTGATGACGATGGTCTTCGCATACTTCTTGAGCTTCGTGACTTCCTTGCGGTTCAGCTCTTGCGCGGTATAGATCACGATCGGCAGGTCGCGCAGGGCAGGCTTCTTGCCGATTTCGTCGAGCAGGTCGAAGCCCGAGATGTCCGGCAGCGTCAGGTCGAGCACCATGCAATCGAAGTGATTGGCTTCCAGCGCCTCGAGGGCCGCCTTGCCGGTCTCCACCGTCACCATGTGCAGGTCGCTGTCACCGATCAGGGCCACGATCGACTCGCGCTGGGCCATGTCGTCTTCCACCACCAGCAGCGAACGCTTGCCGCCGACCAGGAACTTCTGGATGCGGGTGAATTCCTCATTCAGCGCCTCGCGGTCCATCGGTTTGCTGATGAACGAGATCGCACCCTGGCGCAGCGCACGCTCGCGCTCGCGCAGTGCCGAGACCACGTGCACCGGAATGTGGCGGGTACTCGGGTCGCGCTTCAGGCGGTCGAGCACCGTGAAGCCGTCGATGTCCGGCAGGTCGATGTCGAGCAGGATCGCCGACGGCAGGTAGTCGCGGGCGAGCGACAGGGCCGAATCGCCGCGGTGGGTGACGATGCCCTTGAAGTTCTTTTCGCGGGCGAATTCCAGTACGGTCTTGGCGAAGCGGTCGTCGTCCTCCACGATCAGCACCGACGGGTCGCCCGGGGCGATCAGGCCGCGGTCGTCCAGCATCGAGGCGTATTCGACCAGGTTGCTGTTGGTCGGCGCCTGGACTTCGATCGTGGCCACGTTGCCATCCTCGGCCGCGTCAGGCAGGGCATAGGCCACGGGCGCTGCCATCGGTGCCGCGCTTGGCGCCACCAGGCGCGCCGGTTGCGGCTGGCGCGTCGCTTCGTAGTTGATGAAGCCGGCGCGGTTGTATGGCAGGTAAAGGGTGAAGGTCGAACCGACGTTGACGGTCGACTCGACGCGAATTTCGCCGCCCAGCAGGCGCGCCAGTTCGCGCGAAATCGACAGGCCGAGACCCGTACCGCCGTATTTGCGCGCGGTCGAACCGTCGGCCTGCTGGAAGGCTTCGAAGATCAGCTGCAGCTTGTCCGACGGGATGCCGACGCCGCTGTCGCTGACCGAGAACGCCAGCACTGCGTCCGCATGCAGCAGGTGCGGGTGGTCCGCCGTCCAGCCGCTGGTCACGAGGCTGATATTCAGCGCGACCTGGCCGTGGCTGGTGAACTTGAACGCGTTCGACAGCAGGTTCTTCAACACCTGCTGGAGACGCGTGGTATCGGTCATCACCGCGGTCGGCAGGTTTTCCGCCAGGTCCACCTGGAAGCCGAGGTGCTTGGCTTCGGCCATGTGGCGGAAGGTGCGGTCCACATAGTTGCGCAGGTTGGCGAAGCGGTATTCCGACACGTCCAGGGTCACCGTACCCGACTCGATCTTCGACAAGTCCAGGATGTCGTTAATCAGGGTCAGCAGGTCGGAACCGGAGCCGTGGATGGTCTTCGCGAATTCGACCTGTTTACCGGACAGGTTGCCCTCGGGGTTATCCGACAATTGCTGCGCCAGGATCAGCAGCGAGTTCAATGGGGTCCTCAGTTCGTGCGACATATTCGCCAGGAACTCGGACTTGTACTTCGAGGACAGCGCCAGCTGGGTCGCCTTTTCCTCCAGCGCCAGCTTGGCCTGCTCGACCTCGCGGTTCTTGCGTTCCACCTCGATGTTCTGCTCGGACAGCAGGCGCGCCTTTTCGGCCAGTTCCTGGTTGGTCTGCTGCAGTTCCTGCGCCAGCGACTGCGACTGGGTCAGCAGCGACTCGGTACGGCTGTTCGCCTCGATCGTGTTCAGGACGACGCCGATCGACTCCATCAGCTGGTCGAGGAAGGAGAGGTGGGTTTCGGTGAAGCGGTCGAGGGAGGCGATCTCAATCACCGCTTTGACCTGCTGTTCGAACAGGATCGGCAGCACGACGATGTTGTTCGGCGGCGCAGAACCCAGGCCCGACGACACCACGATGTAATCGCGCGGCACGTCGGTCAGCCAGATGCGGGTCTTCTCCAGCGCGCACTGGCCCACCAGGCCTTCGCCCGGCGAGAACGAGGTCGGCAGCTTGCGGTTCGAACGATAGCCGTAGGAGGCGATCATGCGCAGGCGTGCATCGGCTTCCTGCGAGTCCATCATGTAGAACACGCCGTGGTGGGCCGAGACCAGCGGGGCCAGCTCGGACAGGATCAGTTTCGTCACCGCGCCCAGGTCGCGCTGGCCCTGCAGGAGTCGCGTGAAGCGGGCCAGGTTGGTTTTCAGCCAGTCCTGCTGCGCGTTCTTCTGCGTGGTCTCTTTCAGGTTGCGGATCATCTCGTTGATGTTGTCCTTCAGGTAGGACACCTCGCCGCGTGCTTCCACCTGGATCGAACGCGACAAGTCACCACGGGTCACCGCGGTCGCGACTTCACCAATCGCGCGCATCTGGTTGGTCAGGTTGGCCGCCAGCTGGTTGACGTTCTCGGTCAAGTCTTTCCAGGTGCCGGCGACACCGGACACGTTTGCCTGGCCACCCAGCTTGCCCTCGGTACCCACCTCACGGGCGACGCGCGTCACCTCGGATGCGAAGGAGGACAGCTGGTCGACCATGACGTTGATCGTGTCCTTCAGTTCGAGAATCTCGCCCTTCACGTCCACGGTAATTTTCTTCGACAAGTCACCCCGCGCCACCGCGGTCGTCACCGCCGCAATGTTACGCACCTGGCCCGTCAGGTTCGAGGCCATGAAGTTCACGTTGTCGGTCAAGTCCTTCCAGGTACCGCCGACGCCCGGCACGTAGGCCTGGCCGCCGAGTTTACCCTCGGTACCCACCTCACGCGCGACCCGGGTCACCTCGGATGCGAAGGAGGACAACTGGTCGACCATGACGTTAATCGTGTTTTTCAGTTCGAGAATCTCGCCCTTGACGTCCACGGTAATTTTCTTCGACAGGTCGCCGTTCGCCACCGCGGTCGTCACGTCCGCAATGTTACGCACCTGGCCGGTCAGGTTACCCGCCATCGAGTTCACGCCGTCGGTCAAGTCTTTCCAGGTACCTGCAACGCCCGGCACGTTCGCCTGGCCGCCCAGGCGGCCCTCGGTACCCACTTCCCGTGCGACGCGGGTCACCTCGGATGCGAAGGAGTTCAGCTGGTCGACCATGACGTTGATGGTGTTTTTGAGCTCGAGAATCTCGCCCTTCACGTCCACCGTGATCTTCTTGGACAAGTCGCCGTTTGCCACGGCGGTGGTCACGTCCGCGATGTTACGCACCTGGCCGGTCAGGTTACCCGCCATCGAGTTCACCGAGTCGGTCAAGTCCTTCCAGGTACCCGCCACGCCCTTCACCTGCGCCTGGCCGCCCAGCTTTCCTTCGGTACCCACCTCTCGTGCCACACGGGTCACCTCGGAGGAGAACGAGGACAGCTGGTCCACCATCACGTTAATCGTGTTCTTCAGTTCGAGAATCTCGCCCTTCACGTCCACGGTAATCTTCTTGGACAGGTCGCCGTTCGCCACCGCGGTCGTCACGGTCGCGATGTTACGCACCTGGCCCGTCAGGTTCGAGGCCATGAAGTTCACGTTGTCGGTCAAGTCCTTCCAGGTACCGCCCACGCCCGGCACGTAGGCCTGGCCGCCCAGTTTTCCTTCGGTACCGACCTCGCGCGCCACGCGCGTCACCTCGGATGCGAAGGAACGCAGCTGGTCCACCATGACGTTGATCGTGTCTTTCAGCTGCAGGATCTCGCCGCGCACGTCGACGGTAATCTTCTTCGACAAGTCGCCGTTCGCCACGGCGGTCGTCACCTCCGCGATGTTACGCACCTGGGAGGTCAGGTTACCCGCCATCGAGTTGACCGAGTCGGTCAAGTCCTTCCAGGTACCGGCAACGCCTTTCACCTGCGCCTGGCCGCCGAGTTTACCCTCGGTGCCGACCTCACGCGCCACGCGCGTTACTTCGGAAGAGAAGGAGGAGAGCTGTTCCACCATCGTGTTCGCGGTCGTTGCGGCGCGCAGGTACTGGCCCTTCAGGGGGTGGCCGTCGACTTCCAGCGCCATGGTCTGCGACAGGTCGCCCTTCGCCACGGCGCCGATGACGCGCGCCATTTCGGTGGTCGGGCGCACCAGGTCGTCGATCAGGGAGTTGACAGAACTAATGAGGGTGCTCCAGCCGCCGACCACGCCCGGCACGTCCGCGCGCTGGGTCAGGTGGCCCTCGCGGCCGACGACGCGCGACACGTCGGTCACGGCTTCGACCATCTTCGACTTCGTTTCGATGATGTCGTTCAGGGTGTCGGCGATCTTGCCCGACACGCCGGTCCAGTCGGAAGGCATCCGTACCGAAAAGTCACCCTTTTTCAGGGCCATCAGCGTTGCCAGCAGGAGCTTGACGTCCAGCTGTTCGGCCATGTCGGTCATTGTGTTCATCGACGTTTGATCCTTGTTTTGGAAGCGTTCTTGTCGACCCAGGGCGAAAAGCCTCGCGCAGGGGAAACTGTTAAATAGAAATGTGAGACGATACTCTTGTGCGATATCAAGTCAAGCTCTGGGCCAGATTAAAATTGCACTTAGGAAAACTTTGCAAACAAGCGCAGGAGGGTAACGGAAACGCCGGTTTGGCAGCGCACGATTGTTTTTCCCGTAAAAATAGTCGTGGCGAAATTACTACAAAAAAGCTGGCTAAACCTGCATGAGACTTGTTAGAATTGCTAGAGTGCATGATTTCTTTACAGTATGCAATTAGCATAATCCACCGCGTCCGACCAGGGAGCGAGCGCTATGATTGAAACTGCCCAGCTAGTGCGGCTACTCGACTCAAAAGATGCCGATTCGTGGCGTCAGGAGATGTTGGACCTGGCCGGCGCGGTCGGCTTCGAACATGTGATGTATGCCGTGGTCCACTCGCGCCACCAGCAGTACGAAAGCGCCTTCGTCCAGAGCAATTATGATCCCGCGTGGCGCGAACGCTACGATGCCGAGCGTTTCGCCTATGTCGATCCGACGGTCGGCCATTGCCTGATCAGTACGCTACCGATCATCTGGGAGCCGGACGCCTTTGCCAGCGCAGGGGGGCGCATCCTGTATGAAGAGGCTAGCGCGTATGGCATGCGCACGGGCGTGACGCTGCCGATCCACGGTCCGAACGGCGAGGTCGGACTGCTCGGCCTGGCGTCGGACGCCGCGCCGGGCGAAAAATTTTTGCGCGATATCGCCCATTGCATGGCCGACCTGACGCTGATCCGCGACTATTCCTTCGCCGCCTCGATCCCGTTTGCGCACCCGGCGGGCGGCGAAGCGGTGCCGCGCCTGACCCGGCGTGAGCTGGAGGTGCTCAACTGGGTCATGGCGGGCAAATCCTCATGGGAGATCTCGATGATCACCCGTTGTTCCGAAGCCACTGTCAACTTCCATCTGGCCAACGTGCGCCAGAAATTCAACGTCAATACACGTCAGCAGGCGGTGGTCAAGGCAATCGCGCTGGGACTGCTTACCCCTGAAGATCGCCATCGTTGAGCTTGCCGTTGACGTAGAGCTTCAACAGGATCGCCACCGGCGCAGGAATGGCGAGTCCGGTCTCGAAGCGGCTGCCGCTCGACTGGGTGACGCCGAACCGCCCCCAGAATTTTTCCTGGCTTTCGCGTTTGCTGATGCGGAACTGGCGCAGGTCAGCGTGCGGCGCCCGCATGGGCATCGGCATCGGCATGACAGGATGCGCGCCCGGACGGACGAGCATGGATTCGCTGATGAAGTCGTTTGGCATGGCCGGTCTCCCTGTTGAACGAGTGAAAAACTTAGTATTCCACCGTGTTACTTCCTAGCCACCTAGCAATCTTGCTAGTACCGCCGGTGCCCGCTTTGCATGACGCTTCATGCCTGTCGCATAGATATTTTTGTCAACACACAGGGAGAACGACATGGCACTGCAAATCAATATCGCAGCACGGCGCGAATTTCAATCCCGCGATCTCCGCGAGATGCACACGCTTCGCGCAAAAGTGTTCCAGGGCCGGCTTGGCTGGGAGGTGCCGGTGTTGTCGGGGATGGAAATCGACGGCTACGATGCGCTCGAACCGCACTACATGATGATGCGCGAGCCGGGCGAGGGCATCCTGCGCGGCTGCTGGCGTTTGTTGCCGACCGACGGTCCCTACATGCTCAAGGATTCGTTCCCGCAACTGCTGCATGGACAGCCCGCTCCTTGCGACGAACACATCTGGGAGCTGTCGCGCTTTGCCATCGAGACCGGCGGCAGCGGCGAGTTCGGTTTCTCCGCGATCACGATGGAGTCGTTCGCCGCGATCACCCGCTACGGCTACGAGCACGGCATCGCCAAGTACGTCACGGTGACCACGACCGCGATCGAACGCCTGCTGCGCCGCGCCGGCATCGTTACCGAGCGCCTCGGCGAGCCGATGGTCATCGGCGTCGAGACGGCGGTTGCGCTGTACGTCGATATCGATGCGAGCTATCCGGCTGTCGTGCGGTTTGGGGCGGGCAAGCAGCGGGGGCATGGGCTGCCGCAGTAAGCATGCGTAGGGTGGGCATGCCCACGCGTGAAGCCGGCTCCGGGTTGGCGTGCTTGTCCTCAAACGAAGCCATCACCGTCCGGCGGGGATACCGCGTGGGCATGAATGCCCACCCTACGAACCGGTTAGCTCGAGCCGCATCCGCTGCTCGAATTGACTGGAGCCCGGGCGCTGCGGCTCCGGTGCGCCGGCATCGCGAAACCCGGCGCGTCCGTACAGGCGCCGGGCCGCATCGTTCCCGCACACGACGCCGAGCTGCATCGCGCGCGCGCCGCGCGAACGTGCCCAGCCAAGCGCCGCATCGAGCAGCGCCGCCGCCAGGCCGCGTCCACGGGCCTCGGGTGCGACCCAGACCTGGAACAGGTTGACGAGCGACGCATCGTCCGCATCGACCTTGGCCCAGGCCAGCCCCAGGGGGATGCCGTCAAGTTCCGCCACCAGCGGACAATCGCGTCCGGAGCTGGCGCCCAGGTTCAGCACCCAGGCCCAATCGTCGTCCGTGCGGGCTTCGGCCTCGGCCAGCGGCATGCCGAAGGCCTCGGGCGCGTCGGCCAGCGAACGCAGGCGCAGCGTGCGATACAGCGGCCACTCGTGCGCGCCCAGCGGCCGCACGAGGGCCTCGCCCTTGCACGCTTGTGCGGCCATCTCCGCGCCTGCCTTCATGTCAATTCCTTGCGCAAAAAAGTATAGGTCAGCGCCCACATGCGCGCCTGCTGCGTGTTGTTGGCGGCCCCCGCATGGCCGCCTTCCAGGTTTTCCCAGTACAGCACGTCGTGTCCCTGGCTTTCCATCAGCGCCGCCATCTTGCGCGCATGGCCCGGATGAACGCGGTCGTCGCGGGTCGACGTCGTGAACAGCACGCGCGGATAGTGCCTGTCCGCGACCACATTCTGGTAGGGCGAGTATCGACCGATGAATTTCCACTGCTGCGGATCGTCCGGATCGCCGTACTCTCCCATCCACGACGCGCCGGCCAGGAGCTTGTGGTAGCGCCGCATGTCCAGCAGCGGCACCTGGCAGACCACGGCCTTGAACAGCTCGGGACGCTGAGTGAGGGCGGCGCCGACCAGCAGGCCGCCATTGCTGCCGCCCATGATGCCGAGGTGGCGCGGGCTGGTGATTTTCCGTTCGGTGAGGTCCTGCGCCACCGCCAGGAAATCGTCGAAGGCGTTCTGGCGATTTTCCTTCAGCGCCGCCTGGTGCCAGCGCGGACCGAATTCGCCGCCGCCGCGGATGTTCGCCAGCACATACACGCCGCCCTGTTCCAGCCAGCCGGCGCCGATCAAGCCGCTGTACGCCGGTTTGAGCGCGACCTCGAAACCGCCATAGCCATACAGGACGGTCGGATTGCGCCCGTCCAGGCGCGCATGGCGCGCCATGACGACGAAATAGGGCACCAGCGTGCCGTCTTTCGAACGCGCGTCGAACTGGGACACCGTGTACGGTTCCGGGTCGAACCAGGCCGGCATCGCCTTCAGGCGCTCGCGCGTGTCGCTGCCCGTGCGGCCAAGGTACAGGGTGGTCGGCGTCAGGAAGTCGGTCGCCGTGAGGAAGTAGTCGTCGGACGCGGTCTCGTCCAGCGCGCTCACGCCGAGGGTGCCGATGCCGGGCGCGGCAAGCTCGCGCCGCAGCCAGCGGCCGTCCTGGCGGCGCAGTTCGACGAGACGGTTCTTGACCTTGTCGAGGACCGTGAGCAGCAGGGCGCTGCGCGTGACGGCCACGCCGTCGAGGGAACTGGTGGCGGTCGGCGTGAATAGCGCCTCGAAACCGCGCTCGCCGCGCATGAAGGCTGCGAAATCGATGGCCAGCAGGGCGCCCTGCGGCCAGTGTCGTCCGGCGACGTTCCAGTCCGAGCGCAGTTCGACCAGCAACTGGTCGCGCACCGCATACGCAGTCGCGTCCTCGGGCTTGTCGATTTTCACGAGGCGCCCGTCCTCGCGCAGGAACAGTTCGCTGCTGTAGAAGCCGATCTGGCGGGTGACGAATTCGCGCTCGAATCCGGGCGTCATGTCCTTGCTGGCCGACGCCGACAGGTCGTTGGCATCGGCCTCGAAGACGAGGCGCGCGCTGGACAAGGGTGTGCCGCGCCGCCATTCCTTGACGATGCGCGGATAGCCGGAGGCGGTCATCGAGCCCGGCCCGAAATCGGTGGCGACGAACAGCCGGTCCTGGTCGATCCAGTGCACGCTGCCCTTCGATTCGGGCAGGGCGAAGCCGTCCTTCACGAAGGCGCGCGCATCGAGGTCGAATTCGCGCACCACGCCGGCGTCGCCTCCGCCGCGCGAGAGCGAGACCAGGCAGCGCGCGCCATGCGGTTCGAGGCAGGTGGCGCCGGCCCAGACCCAGTTCTCGTGCTCGTCGCGCGCCAATGCATCGAGGTCGATCACCGTTTCCCAGTGCGGCGCGGCCTTGCGGTATTCGGACAGCGTCGTGCGGCGCCAGATGCCGCGCTCGTGAACCGCATCGCGCCAGAAGTTGTACACATGCGCGCCGTGCTGGCGCACGTAAGGAATGCGCTCCTTCGCGTCGAGGATCGACTGCAGTCGCGCGCGCAAGGCCTCGTGCGCCGCGCCCCCGAGCGCCTGTTCGGAGCGCGCGTTATGTGCGCGCACCCAGGCCAGTTGCTCGTCGCCGCCGACGTCTTCGAGCCATGCGTTGGGGTCGTCCGGCACCGCCGATCCGGGGAGGTTCGCTTCCGCCCCTTTTTCTGCCGCTGTTTGCATCCGTCATCCTTACTGTCCAGGGCCCCATGGCGGAGCGTTAGCGTATACTATCAACAATCTTTCATCTACCCAGACGGCATAACGAGCGATGGCCCTCTCGATCACCCGCAGCATCGGCGCCGCCGCCGGCGCACGCGGCACGACGCGTGTCGTGCTGTGGGGCGCCGGCCTGTGGCTGGCCTTGCTGGTCGGGGCGATGCTGCACATGGCCGCCTCGCGCGCGGTCGAAGAAGAAGCGCTGCGCCGCTTCGAGAACCGGGCGCACGCCACCCAGGAACGCCTGGCCGGCGCCATCAAGTCGTACACCGATGTCACGCGCGCGCTGGTCTCGCTGTTCGCCGCCGGCGACGGCCCGGTCACGCGCTTGCAGTTCCATCGCTACGTGACGGCGCTCGACCTGGCCGCCAACTACCCGGCGATCGACGCCGTCTCCTGGACCCCGGCCGTGAGCGATGCGGATCGCCCGGCCTTCGAAGCGCAGGTGCGCGCCGACCGCAGCCTCGATCCGGACGGCTACCCGGATTTCACGATCCGGCCGGCCGGACGGCGCCCCAGCTACACGGTGCTGACCTATATCGAGCCGCCGAACCGGATGCGCGAGCGCTTCGGGGTCGACATCGGCGCCAATCCGGCGGTGGCCGGGGCGATGGACCGTGCGCGCGACAGCGGCGGTATCAGCGCCTCGGGCAGCCCGGTGCAGGTGCCGCGCCCGACGCCGCACCTGGCCCTGAACATGCGCGCGCCCGTCTATCGCGGCGGCCGGACGCCCGCCACCGTGGCCGAACGCCGCGCCGCCTATACCGGCGGGGTCGGCATCGCCTTCTCGGTGCCGGCCCTGGTCGAACAGGCGCTCGGCGGGGATGCCGGCGACCCGGTTTCGCTGGCGCTGTTCGCCGCCACGCCCGGCAAGTCCACGCATCGGCTGGGCATCGCTCCCGGCGACCGCCTGCTGTATGGCGACGGCGGCCTGCCTGCCCGGGCCGGGGACGATGCGGGCAGCTTTACCACCGTCCTGCCGGTCGAGTTTGGGGGAGGCCTGTGGAAGGCGCGTTTCAGCGCGCCCAAGAGCGCGCTCTACCTGCCGCTCGACCACAACCTGCCGCTCATCGCGCTGGCGACCGGCTTTGCCGCCACCTTGCTGGTGTACAGCCTGTTCCTGTCGCTGTACTGGTCGCGCCGCACCGCCATCGAACAGCGCACGCTGCTCGACACGGTGCTCGACAACCTCGATGCCTTTGTCTTCATGAAGGACCGCGACCGCCGCTTCCGTTACGTCAACGCGAAGATGGCGCTGGCGCTGGGCCAGGGTGCCGAACGCATCGTCGGCCGTACGGACCGCGAAGTGATGGCGGCCGACCTGGCCGACGCCGCCTGGGAGCGCGAACGCGCCGTGTTCGACGGCAAGCGCCGCGCCAGCCAGGTCGAGGTCGATCTCGACGGCGGACCGCGCCAGTTGTGGCAAGTGACGGTGCCGGTGCGGCTCGACGGCGATGTCGGCAGCGTGCTGTGCGTGGCCACCGACGTCACCGAACTGCACCAGCTGAAAGCCGCGGCCGATGCCGCCAACCAGGCGAAAAGCGACTTCCTGTCGAACATGAGCCACGAGATCCGCACGCCGATGAATTCGATCATCGGCATGACCCACCTCGCACTGAAAGCCGCCGTCGAACCGAAGCTGCGCGACTACCTGGAAAAGATCGGGCATTCGGGCCAGCACCTGCTGGGGATCATCAACCACATCCTCGACTTTTCGAAGATCGAAGCCGGGCGGCTGGAGCTGGAAGTGGTCGACTTCAAACTCGACGCCCTGATGCGCAACCTCGAAACCCAGCTCGGGGAGACCGCCGCCGCCCGCGGCCTGCATTTCGAATTCGACATCGCCCCGGAACTGGCGCGCCCCCTGCGCGGCGATCCGCTGCGGCTGGAACAGGTGCTGCTCAATTTCGTCGGCAATGCGGTCAAGTTTTCCGAGCGCGGCAGCGTCAAGGTGCGTGCACGGGCGCTGCGCGCCTTCGGCCATGAGACGCTGGTGCGCTTCGAAGTCGAAGACCACGGCATCGGCATCGACCCGGCCGAGGTGGCGCAGCTGTTCACGCCCTTCCACCAGGCCGATCCCTCGACCACGCGGCGCTATGGCGGCACGGGACTGGGCCTCGTGATCAGCAAGCAACTGGCCGAGCTGATGGGCGGCGAAGCCGGGGTCGAAAGCGAGCCGGGGCGCGGCAGCACCTTCTGGTTCACGGCCCGACTGGGGCAGGGCGGGGCGCAGGAGGCGCGCCCGCTGCGCAAGGCCGCGCCCTTGACGGCCGCATCCGGCCAGCGCCTCGACGGCACCGCCGTGCTGCTGGTCGAGGACAATGTATTCAGCCAGCAGGTCGGGCGCGAACTGCTGGAAAACGCCGGCGCGACGGTCGCCGTCGCCGCCAACGGCAGCGAAGCGCTCGCGCTGATGCGGAGCTGGCATGTCGATTGCGTGCTGATGGACGTGCAGATGCCGGTCATGGACGGCTTCGAAGCGACCCGCCGCATCCGCGCCGACCCCGCGCTGCGCGAGGCGGTGGTGATCGCGATGACGGCGAACGCCGGGGTCGAGGACCAGGCGCGCTGCATGGCGGCCGGCATGAACGAATTCCTGACCAAGCCGGTGGCGCCCGAGCACCTGGCGGCGACGATCGCGCGCGCAATTGCACACAAACGCGGGCACGGGCGTGGGCAGCAGGGCGCGGATGGCGGCGAAGCCGCGCCTGGCCTGGTGCCCGGCAAGACAGCCGCGCGCCAGGCCCACGGCAGCGGGGCGGCGGCACCGGAAGCGGCGGCGCAGGCCCCTTCCGCCGACGCGCCGGCCGGGCCTGCCGCCGCCGGCCGGCCGGCCGGGGCGCTGCCGCCGCTCGACACGGGCGTGCTGGCATCGACCTTCGGCAGCGACCCGGGCAAAATGCGCAAGTTCGCTTTCATGTTCCTCGACAGCGCGCGCGAAGGCCTGGCCGAGATCGACATCGCGCTGGTCTCGAACGACCTCGCGCGCGCAGGCGCCGTGGCCCACCGCCTGAAATCCTCGGCGCGGGCCGTGGGCGCGCTCGGCTTCGCCGATCTCTGCGCCGAGCTCGAGCGCCAGCACGAGCTCGGGGCCGCTGGGCAGGCAAGGGCGCTGGGAGCACGTCTGCGCAGCACTTTTGCGCGCCTCGAACGCCAGGTCGCAACAGACCTTGGCGCCCGCGCCACGGATGGGCAGTGAGCATTCGGCTACCTTTCGCCGGGCGCGCAAAAAGAGTATCCTGTTGCGCCTGAGCTGCCCAATCGACCCCGCCCCCAGATGTCCACCACGATCACTCCCGGCCTGCTGATTTTGCACGGCAACCAGATGGAAATGCTGCGCGAAGCCGTCTTCGACTGGCTGCGCGGGCACCCGCTCGGACCGCTGGAGCAGGAGACCATCCTGGTGCAGTCGAACGGCTTTGCCGAATGGCTGAAAATCGCGCTGGCCGAGGAGCTCGGCGTGTGCGCGGCCACGCGCGTGGCCTTGCCGGCGCGCTTCCTGTGGGAAGCCTACCGCGCCATGCTGGGGCGCGAACGCGTGCCGAACCGCTCGCCCTTCGACCGCGACCCGCTCACCTGGCGCCTGATGCGCCTGCTGCCGACGCTCTTGAAGGAGCCGGTATTCGCGCCGCTGACGCACTTTCTCGGCGACGGCTGCCCGGAGCGCCGGCTGCAGCTGGCCGAACGCCTGGCCGACCTGTACGACCAGTACCAGGTGTACCGCGCAGACTGGCTGACCGACTGGGAAATCGGGCGCGACCAGCTGCGCCGCGCCGGCGGCGAGCCGCTGCCGCTCGGCCCCGACCAGTGCTGGCAGGCGCGTTTGTGGCGCGCCGTGCACGAAAGCGTGCCGCCGATGCAGCGCGGCACCGGCCGCGCCGCGATCCACGAAGTGTTCGTGGCAAAGATCCTGTCCGGCGATCCGCCGAGCGGGCGCCTGCCGCGGCGCGTGGTGCTGTTCGGGATGTCGGCCCTGCCGTACCAGACGCTGCAGGCGATCGCCGCGCTCTCGCGCCATACGCAGGTCCTGCTGGCCGTGCCGAACCCTTGCCAGTTCTACTGGGGCGACATCATCGAAGGGCGCGAACTATTAAAGGCCGCGCACAAGCGCCAGCCGGCGCGCGACGGCGTCGACCTCGCCACGCTGCCGATCGAGGAACTGCACGCACACAGCCATCCGCTGCTGGCGAGCTGGGGCCGCCAGGGACGCGACTTCGTGCGCATGCTCGACGAATTCGACAACGAGGCGGGCCGGCCCGAGACCGAAGGGATTGCCAAACTGCGGGTCGACCTGTTCTCCGAGGGCGACGGCGAGACCCTGCTGCAGCAGGTGCAGGCCGCCGTGCGCGACCTGCGCCCGCTGTCCGAACACCCGCACGAGCCGCCGCCCCTTGACGACCGCTCGATCGAATTCCACGTTGCCCACAGCACCCAGCGCGAGGTCGAGGTGCTGCACGACCAGCTGCTGTCCTGGTTCGAGCAGGACCCGTCGCTGCGCCCGCGCGACATCGTCGTCATGGTGCCGGACATCGACACCTTTTCGGCCGCGATCCACGCCGTGTTCGACCAGCACCGCAAAAATGACCTGCGCAACATCCCCTTCGAGATCGGCGACACGCGCGACCGCAGCGTGAACCCCTTGCTGGTCGCCCTCGAGTGGCTCTTGCGCCTGCCGCAGCAGCGCTGCCGCCAGAGCGAAATCCGCGACCTGCTCGACGTGCCGGCCGTCGCAACCCGCTTCGGCATCCATGAAGACGACCTGCATACGCTGGGCGCCTGGATCGACGGCGCCGGCGTGCGCTGGGGCCTGGACGGCGCGCACCGCGAAGGCCTCGGCCTGGGCGCGGCCGGCGAACAGAATGCCTGGATCTTCGGCGTGCGGCGCATGCTGCTGGGCTACGCCAGCGGCGCCGGCGCACGCTTCGGCGACATCGAACCCTACGCTGAAGTGGGCGGGCTCGATGCGGCCCTGGCCGGCTCGCTGGCCCAGTTCGTCGACTGCCTGCTCGCGTGGCGCGCGCGCCTGGCCGAGTCGCGCACCCCGGCCGAGTGGGGCGTGCAGGCGCGCGCGCTGCTGGCCGCCTTTTTCGATGGACGCGAGGAGGGCGACCGCATCACCCTGGCCCAGCTGGGCGAAGCGCTCAACTGCTGGATGGAGATGACGGAAGCCGGCGGCTTCGACGAGGCGGTGCCGCTCGCGGTGCTGCGCGAAGCCTGGCTCGGCCAGATCGACCAGCCGACCCTGAACCACCAGTTCGTCTCCGGCGGCGTCACCTTCTGCACCCTGATGCCGATGCGCGCGGTGCCCTTCCGCGCCGTCTGCCTGCTCGGCATGAACGATGGCGACTTCCCGCGCCGCACGCCGCAAAACGATTTCGACCTGCTGGCCATGCCGGGCATGAGCCGCCCCGGCGATCGCTCGCGCCGCGACGACGACCGCTACCTGATGCTCGAAGCCCTGCTGGCCGCGCGCGACAAGCTGTACATCAGCTGGGTCGGACGCAATGTGCGCGACAACAGCGAGCAGCCGGCCTCGGTGCTGGTGGCGCAGTTGCGCGACTACCTGCACGCCGGCTGGGACCTGGACCTGGGTACGCTCACGGTCGAACACGCGTTGCAGCCCTTCAGCCGCCGCTATTTCGAGGAGGGCGGTTTGCTGACCTATGCGCGCGAATGGCGGGCCGCCTATGGCAAAAGCGATGGTCTCGACGCCGGGGATGGACTGGACGACTTGCCGCCGTACGAACTGGAAGCGGACTTCCGCCTGAAGCTGTCCGAACTGGCGAGTTTTTTGAAGCAGCCGGCGCGCTACTTCTTCCGCCGGCGCCTGGGCGTCGTGTTCAATGCGGCAGAAGTCATCGGCGAGGACGAAGAACCGTTCTCGCTTGATGCGCTCGACCGTTACTTCCTCGAAGACAGCCTGCTCGACGACGCCGGCGAGGCCGAGGAGCTCGACGAAGTGCGGCAAATGCTGGATGCGCGCGCCGAGCGCCTGGCGCGCGAAGGCGTGCTGCCGATCGGCCTCGTTGGGCGGCAGTGGCAGCAGCAACTGGTCGAGGGCCTGGTGCCGGTGCGTCGCGCCTGGCTGGAACTGGGCAGGCGCTTCCCCGCGCCGGCGCCGAAGCTGGCGCTCAGCCTCGACCTGGACGGCGTGCTGCTGGAAGACTGGATCGACCGCCTGCGCACCGACGGCGAACAGACCGTCTGGCTGATGCAGGTTTCCTCGAAAGTGCTCGATAAATCGAACGCGCCGCGCGGCGACAAGCTGATCGATGCCTGGCTGCGCCAGCTCGCCGCCAGCGCCGCCGGTGCGGCCGTGACCGGCTACCTCGTCGCGCGCGACGCAACCATCACGATGGCGCCCATTGAACGGGAGCTCGCCCTGGCCGTATTGAAAGACATCGCCGCGCTCTGGCGCCACAACCTGAACGCGCCGCTGCCCGTGGCCTGCAGGACGGCGCTGGCGCACCTGGCCGACGGCAAGCCGCGCATGGTCTACGACGGCGACTACGAACTGCAGGGCGAAGTCGAACGGGAGCCCTGCCTGGCGCGCCTGTGGCCGGAGTTCAGCCTGCTGGTGGCCGCCGGCGGCTGGCCGGACCTGGCCGAAGCCCTGTACGGCGGCCTGGCGGCATGGCTGGCCAACCACATCCAGGTCAAGCCGCATGGGGAGCAAGCACAATGAGCCAGCTCCTCGACGCCCTGACGTTCCCGCTGCACGGTTCGCGCCTGATCGAGGCCAGCGCCGGCACGGGTAAAACCTGGACCATCGCCGCGCTCTACCTGCGCCTGGTGCTCGGCCACGGCGGGCCGGACGCTTTCGTGCGTCCCTTGCTGCCCTCGCAGATCCTGGTGATGACCTTTACCCGCGCGGCCACGCGCGAGCTGGCCAACCGCGTGCGCGAGCGCCTGGTCGGCGCGGCCGCCTACTTCCGCGGCGAGGGCAAGGAATCCGACCCCTACCTCGAGCAGCTGGCGAGCAGCTATGCCAGCGGCAGCGAGCGCCAGGTCGCGGCGCACCGCCTCGTACTGGCGGCCGAGACGATGGACGAAGCGGCGATTTTCACCATCGACGCCTGGTGCCAGCGCATGCTGCGCGAGCACGCCTTCGACAGCGGCAGCCTGTTCGACGAGGAACTGGTCAGCGACGAGCGTCCGCTGTTCGAAGACGCGGCCCACGATTACTGGCGCCAGCACGTGTATCCGATGAATAGCGCTTGCCTCGGCGCGGTGCTGGCTTGCTGGCGCGATGTCGAGGTCATGAAGGCGGCCGTGCGCGACCTGGTGGGGCGCACCGCAACCCTCGGCATGCCCGACCCCGAACCGCTGGCCAGCCTGGTGGCGCGCGTGCAGCGCAGCCAGCAGGCCGAGCTCGCGCGCCTGAAGGAAGGCTGGATTGAACGCGCCGACGAGATGGAGCGCTGGATCGCGCAGCAGCGCGAACGCAATCCGAAAGCCTTCAACGGCAACAAGATGCGCGCCGCTTCGGTGCCCGCATGGTTCGAGGCACTGCGCGCATGGGCCAGGGACGGCGCGCTGGTCGAGCCAAGCATGAACGAGACCGCCTGGAAGCGCCTGACGCCGCACGGCATCGAGGATGCCTTCGGCTCAGGCTTCCATGCCGTCGTGCCGGACTGCTTCGGCTGTACCGACGATTTGCGCGCGGCGCTGGACACGATCGAGCCGCTCGGGCACGCGCTGCTGCGCCACGCGGCCGGCCACGTTGCGCGCCGCATGGCGGAACTGAAAACGCGCAACCGCCAGTTCGGCTTTGCCGACATGCTGGCGCGCCTGAAGGAGGCGCTCGAAGGCCCGAACGGCGAGGCGCTGCGCCAGCGCATCGTGACCCAGTTCCCGGTCGCGTTGATCGACGAATTCCAGGACACCTCGCCCGACCAGTACCACATCTTCAACCTGCTGTACCGGGTCGAGGCGAACGACCCGGACCAGGGCCTGTTCCTGATCGGCGACCCGAAGCAGTCGATCTACGGTTTCCGCGGCGCCGACATCCACAGCTACCTCTCCGCGCGCGAGGCCACCGAAGGCAGGCATTACCAGCTCGGCACGAACTACCGGTCCACGGTGGCGCTGGTCGAGGCCGTGAACCGGCTGTTCCGGCATGCCGAGGGCGACCAGGAACATCCCGGCCACGCCGCCGGCGCCTTCCGCTTCCGGCGCGGGAACGTCAATCCGCTGCCTTTCGAATCGGTGCGCGCGGCGGGCCGTGGCGCGCAGCTGGTCGGCGTCGACGGGCCCTACCAGGCGCTGGCGATGTGCACCACCGAGCTGGAAGAGATGAAGGCCGAGGAGCACCGCGCCTTCTTCGCCCAGCACTGCGCCGAGCACATCGTCACGCTGCTGAACGACCCGCAGGTCGGTTTCGCCGAGCCCGATCCCGAGCAGCTGGGCGGGCGCTTCACGCGCCTGCAGCCGGCCGATATCGCCGTGCTGGTGCGCGACCGAAAGGAGGCGGCGGCGATCCGCCAGGCCTTGATGCGGCGGAAGGTGGCCAGCGTCTACCTGTCGGACAAGGATTCGGTGGTCGAGAGCGAGGAGGCTGCGGACGTGCTGCGCTGGTTGTATGCGGTCGCCAGTCCCCTCGACGGCACGCTGGCGCGGGCGGCGCTGGCCACGCGCACGGCCGATTTGCCATTGTCGGAACTGGCGCGGCTGTCCGGCGACGAAACCGTGTGGGAAGAGCGGGTCGAGCAACTCAAGGCCCTGCACGCGACCTGGCAGCGCCAGGGCGTGCTGGCGATGCTGCGCCGCTTCATCCACGAACTCGGCCTGCCGGCGCGCCTGCTGCGCGAACCCGGCGGCGAGCGGCGCCTGACCAACCTGCTGCACCTGGCCGAACTGCTGCAGGAAGCCAGCACCCAGCTCGATGGCGAGCAGGCGCTGATCCGCTGGTTCGCCGAGCAGATCGAGGGGCTTGGCGAGGGCGGCGACGAGCGCGTGCTGCGCCTGGAAAGCGACGCCGAGCTGGTAAAGGTCATCACGGTCCACAAGTCGAAGGGCCTGGAATACCCGCTGGTCTACCTGCCGTTCGCGGCCAGTGCGCGCAAGACGGATAAACGCCGGCGCAGCTTCTTCGAGTACGTGCATGAAGATGGCGGCCGGCGCATCGACCTGGCGCTGTCCGACGAAGCTTTGGCGGCGGTGGACCGGGCGCGCCTGGAAGAAGACCTGCGCCTGCTGTACGTCGCGCTGACCCGTGCGCGCCACTTCCTGTGGCTGGGCGTGGCGGCCGTGGCGAGCCGCAAAAAGGGCGAGAACATGCTGCACGAGTCGGCGCTGGGCTACCTGCTCAGCGGCGGCGCGCCGGTTGCCACCAGCGCCGTGCGCGAGCATCTTGCGCGCCTGCGCGGAGATTGCGCCGGCATCGAGCTGCACACGCTCGATCCGCTCGACGGCTGCACGCTGCTCGACCGCGTCGAAGTCCGTCCTGCGCTGGTCGAGGCCGCGCCTTTCCAGGCCGACTTCGAGCGCAACTGGGCTATCGGTTCCTTCACCTCGATCACGCGCCACACGACGGCGCCGCCGATGCGCGCGGCCGAGGAAACCCTGCTCGAGGACGAGGAAGCGGCGCCGCCGCTGGTGCCACGACTTGAGGACGCGCCCTGGCACCGCTTCCCGCGCGGCTCGGTGCCGGGCAACTTCCTGCACGAGCAGCTCGAATGGATCGGACAGGAAGGCTTCGACAGCATCGACGATCCGAACTTCGCGAATTTCGAGCCCCGCCTGGCGCAGCGCATCGAGCGCGCCGGCTGGGGCCACCGCCTGGACGACGCCATCGCCTGGCTGCGCACCATCGTGGCGACGCGCCTGCCGCCGATCGGCGCCAGTCTGAGCGAAATCACCGAGACGGTGCCGGAGATGGAGTTCTGGTTCCCGAGCGAGGGCCTCGACCTCGCGAAACTCGACCATCTGTGCCGGCGCCGGCTGCTGGGCAAGGCGGCGCGCCCGACCCTGCCGGAGCGCGCGCT
The DNA here is from genome assembly GCF_056680575.1 of Telluria sp. AIW5. Classification (NCBI taxonomy): domain Bacteria; kingdom Pseudomonadati; phylum Pseudomonadota; class Betaproteobacteria; order Burkholderiales; family Oxalobacteraceae; genus Telluria; species Telluria sp. AIW5. The sequence goes on from NZ_CM155289.1 coordinate 3,072,191, forward strand.
GCACGGCATGCTCAAGGGCTTCGCCGACCTCGTGTTCGAACACGCCGGCAAATACTGGGTGCTCGACTACAAGTCGAATGCGCTCGGCCCAAACGACGCCGCCTACACGAAGCGCGCGATGGAAGAGGGCATGGCCGGACACCGTTACGACATCCAGGGCGCGATCTACATGCTGGCGCTGCACCGTTTGTTGAAAAGCCGGCTCGGCGACGATTACGACGCGGCGCAGCAGCTGGGCGGCGCCGTGTTCCTGTTCCTGCGCGGGATCGCCAACACCGCGACGCACGGCTGCTGCCTGCTCGAACCGGACGTCGAACTGCTCGACGGCCTGGACCAACTGCTCGGGAGGGGCTGAGGCATGAAGCATGACGTACAAGCAGCGGCATCGCCTGCAGCCCTGTGGGAGGAAGCGGCGCGCCTGCAGGAGGCCGGTGAACTGCGCCGGCTGTCGATCGCCTTTGCCCGCTTCATCGATTCGCTGGGATCGGTGCCAAACCCGGTCACGCCGCCGGTGCTGCTGGCGGCGCTGGTGCTGTCCGAACTCGAAGGGCGTGGCCACAGCTGCCTGCAGCTGGCCGACCTGGCGCACGATCCTGCAGGCCTGCTTGGCTGGACGAAGGAGCAGTGGCAGGCGCTGGCCGGCACGGTGGCGCCGCTGCCGAAGAATGCCAGGGCCTGGGCCGCGCAACTGGCCACCTGCGAACAGGTATGGCAGGTCGAGGAGTTCGACTACGGCGCGCCCCTGGTCTTCGACGGCGAACGCCTCTACCTGCGCCGCTACTGGCGCGACGAGACCCTGGTGGCCGACAGCATCCGCGAGCGCGCCGCCGCCAGCCGCCCGGTCGAATTGCACGGGGTGCGCACCTGGCTCGACCTGCTGTTCGCCTCGCAGCGCGCCGAGCAAAAGCCGGACTGGCAAAAGCTCGCCTGCGCCGTGGCGCTGCGCGGGTCGGTCGCGATCATCACCGGCGGTCCGGGCACCGGCAAGACCTATACGGTGGCGCGGCTGCTGGCGCTGCTGTTCGCCGTCGCCCCCGATGCCGCCCAGCAGCGCATCGCCCTCGCCGCGCCGACCGGCAAGGCCGCCGCGCGCCTGAAGCAGTCGATCGACAAGGCGCTGACCGATCTCGCCGAGCGCGTGGGCGAAGCGCTGCCGCTGCGCGAACTCACCAGCCGCATGGGCGCGGCGCGCACCCTGCACAGTTTATTGGGCGCGCGTCCCGACACGCGCGCCTTTGCCCACCATGCCGGCAATCCGCTCGACGTGGACGTGCTGATCGTCGACGAAGCCTCGATGGTGCACCTGGAGATGATGGCCAGCCTGCTCGATGCTTTACCGCCCGGCGCGACCCTGATCCTGCTGGGCGACAAGGACCAACTGGCCTCGGTCGAGGCGGGCGCGGTGCTGGGCGACCTGTGCCACGACGCCCAGGCCGGCGGCTACAGCCGCGAGACCGCCGACTACGTGCTGGCCGCCAGCGGCGAGGAACTGCCGCCGGAATACCTGGGCGGCGCCGGGCCGCTGGCCCAGCAGACGGTCATGCTGCGCCACAGCCGCCGCTTCGGCGGGCCGATTGGGCAACTGGCGCTGGCCGTCAACGCCGGCGATGCGCCCGCCGCCGAAGCCGTGCTGCGCGGCGGCGGCGAGGGCGCCCTGCGCTGGATCGAGGGCGCGCACCAGCACCAGGTCGTGAGCCTGGCGCTGGCCGGCTACCAGCCCTACCTCGAACTGCTGCGCGCGGGACCGGGCGGCCCACACGAGGACTGGGTACATGAAGAGTGGGTACGTCAGGTCCTGCAGCGCTTCGAGGCCTTCCGCATCCTGTGCGCGGTGCGCGAGGGCGAGTGGGGCGTGGCGGGCCTGAACACGGCGATCGAAGCGAGCCTGCAAACGGCGGGCCTGCTGCGCCGCGCGGGCGAGTGGTATGTCGGGCGTCCGGTGATGGTGACCCGCAACGACTACGGCACCCGCGTCTTCAACGGCGACATCGGCCTGACGCTGGCCGACCCGGCCCGTCCCGGCTCGCTGCGCGTGTACTTTTTGGAAGGCGACGATGTGCGCAGCGTGCTGGCCACGCGCCTGCGCAGCGTCGAGACGGCGTTTGCGATGACGGTGCATAAGTCGCAGGGTTCCGAGTTCCGCCACACGGTGCTGGTGCTGCCGGAGGATCGCCACGGCATCCTGACGCGCGAGCTGGTTTATACGGGCATCACGCGTGCCAGTGCCGAGTTCACGCTGGTGTCGCCGAATGCGTCGGTGCTGGCCGACGCCGTGGCGCGCAGGACGCACCGGGCGAGCGGCTTGCGCCACCTGATCGAGCGCTGATTCCTGCGGCAGCAAGGTAACGTAGGGTGGACTCCCGAGTCCACGCGTTACATCGTATGCGCTCGAGGAAAAGAGCGCCATCGGCCCGGCGGCGCGTGTTCGCCACGTTTCTCGCCCGCGTGCCATGGCACCCGTTCGATCGATCGAGCGCCTGACCGCGTGGACTCGGGAGTCCACCCTACGAGCGCAGGTCGGCGGGCTTTGACTTACTCTCCCAGCCCCTTGCGCACCAGCTCGTCGACCAGCTGGTTCATGTCGATGCCGCGCTCCTTGGCCAGGGCCTGCAGCTTCGCCACCAGCTCGCCATTGAGCTTCACCGCAAACGGCACCAGCCCCAGCGCGCGGTCGCGTTCGCGTTGTTCGCGCTTGTCGACCGGTGCGGCCTCGGCGGCCCCGAAGGCGCTGCCGCGCGCGCCCATCTGGCCCATGATCTTCTTGGCGTCGCTTTTGGCAAGGTCGGTTTTTTTCATTGTTGGCTCTCAAAAGTTAGTTGACCCGCATTTTACCCGCGATGCCGGGCAGGCAGCGCCCGGGCCGGGACTCGCCCCATATATGCGCCGTCGTGATAACAGTTCCGCTGCGGCAATGATGTTCCCCCCTGGAGATATGCGCGCCGGCTATGTCGAATATCCAAAACAGGAATTGGATTTATATCTTGGTCGCACGTAAGCTTCATGCATCGACGAACGCAAACGAATCTACAGGAGCCGCATATGAACACGACCACGATTTTCGCCACGCCGGCCAAGAGCAGCTTCCGTAGTTGGCTGCGCAAGTTCGGCGCCGAACTGCGCCGCGCCTTCGAACTGTCGGGCATTCCGTACACCAACGGCCCAATGCCGCCGCTGTAAGAGCCTATCCCAGTAGTCCGGGGGAAGCTGATAGCGATGCATGGCAAGCGCGGGCAAGGCGCGAGGAGGCCGCATGGCTAGCCATGCAACGACGAGCAACGCCGCACGCGTTTGTCAGGCGCGCTAGCAGCGACTCCGGGCTACTGGGATAGGCTCCAGGCAGTCATGCCGGACCCCCGCCCGGCGCGCAGGCAGCAAACGAAAGCCCCGCCGATGCGGGGCTTTGTTTTTGGCGCGCCGAACGGGCAGCGCACGCGTCGCGACCGGCGTAAAAAAAGGGATATCCGCTGCCGGAGATCCCTTTTTTGATGCTGCAACCCGCCGGCCCACGCCGGCCCGATCGATCAGTCGCGGCGCTTGCGCACCACGACGACCTTCTTCTTGGTCGGCACGACCTTCGCCCGGGCGCGGACGCTGCCCTTGGCCTTCGCTGCGTGGCCGCTGCGCAGGCCCACGGCGCTGGCCCTGATGCGCGGCGCATGGCTGCTGGCCTTCATCGGGCTGTCGGCGCGGGCCACGCGCGCAGTCGGTGCTTGTTCGCCGCTGATGTAGCGGCGGATGTTCAGCGCGTCGAGCACCCGCACCGACGAGGCGCCGGCGTTGAGCAGCACCAGGGTCGCCTTCTTGCCCGCGGCCTTGATGTTCATGATCAGGCAGCGGCCCGCTTCCTGGGTGTAGCCGGTTTTCGACAGGCCGATGTCCCAGCCCTTGGCGCCGACCAGGCGATTCGTGTTGTGGTATTCGACTTCGCGGCCGTTGATGCTGATGAGGTTCTTGGCGTCGGTCGTGCGGTCGGTGATTTCCGTATAGTGGCTCGCGGCCTGCGCCATCTTGACCAGGTCGGATGCGGTCGAACGGTTGTTCGGCGACAGGCCGGTCGGCTCTTCGATCACGGTATTGGTCATGCCGAGTGCGGCGATCTTGCGGCGCACGGCCGCCTTGAAGGCTTGCACGCCGCCCGGGTAGGTACGGGCCAGCGAAGCGGCGGCGCGGTTGTCCGAGGACATCAGGGCCAGTTGCAGCACGTCGGCGCGCGGGATGCTGGCGCCGACCGGCACGCGCGAGGTGCTGTGCTTGAGGGTATCGACGTCGCTGCGATCGATCTCGATCAGCTCGTTCATGTCCTGCTTCGCATCGAGGATGACCATCGCGGTCATCAATTTCGTCAGCGAGGCGATCGGCACGATGGCGCCGGCGTTCTTTTCCAGCAATACCTTGCCGGTGTCATCTTCGACCACGAGCACCGATTGCGAGCCGAACGGCACCGCGATTGCGGCAGCAGACGAGATCGACAACAGGACGGCGGCGAACAGTTTTTTCATCATGGGTGTCAGGGTAGGGTGTCGGGTTGAGGCCAGGCGCCGGGGGGTGGCGCCGCATTGTCTTGCTATAGGGCACACCAAAGAGGGGACGATAGCACCCACGTTTCTCTATGTCTATGGCGCACAGGGAAAAAGCAGCTTCAACTGTGATATTTCCAGCCCAAAAAGGCCCTGCGTTGTTACAGGGCCTTTATAGAGCGGCAATTAACGTACCCGATCGCAAAGAGAATGCTTATTCCCTCAGTGACTTCCTCGCTTACTTGGCCTGGTAGATTTTATCGAACTCGCCGCCATCGTCGAAGTGGCGCTTCTGGGCATTGCGCCAGCCGCCGAACAGGTCGTCGACCGAGAACAGCGTGATCGGCTTGTAGTTGCCTGCGAACTTTTTCATGACCGCTTCGTTACGCACGCGCAGGTAGTGCTTTGCGCCGATTTCCTGGCCCGCCGGCGAGTACAGGAAGTTCAGGTAAGCCGTTGCCTGCTTGCGCACGCCGCGGCGGTCGACCACCTTGTCGACCACGGCCACCGGCGATTCGGCCAGGATCGAGACGCTCGGATACACGACTTCGAAGTTGTCGCCGAACTCGGCGCGCACCATGCTCACTTCGTTCTCGAAGGTCACCAGGGCGTCGCCGATCTGGCGCTGGGTGAAGGTGGTGGTGGCGGCACGGCCGCCGGCATCGAGGATCGGCACGTTCTTGAAGATCTTGCCGACCAGTTCACGCGCCTGCGCTTCGTTGCCGCCTTTTTTCAGGACCGAGCCCCAGGCCGCGAGGTAGGTGTAGCGGCCGTTGCCGGCGGTCTTGGGATTCGGGATGATCACTTGCACGCCCGGCTTGGCCAGGTCGTCCCAGTTCTTGATGCCCTTCGGATTACCCTTGCGCACCAGGAACACCATGGTCGAGTAATAGGGCGCCGCATTGTTCGGGAATTTCTTCGCCCAGTCTTTGGCGACGAGGCCGCGGTCGGCCAGCATGTCGATGTCGTTGGCCTGGTTCATCGTCACCACCGACGCTTCCAGGCCGTCGGCCACGGCGCGCGCCTGCTTGCTCGAGCCGCCGTGCGACTGCTTGATCGTGACGGTTTCGCCCGTGCTCTTTTTCCAGCTGTCGATGAAGGCCGGGTTGACGTCCTTGTACAATTCGCGCGCCACGTCGTAGGACACGTTCAGCAGCTCGGGGTTGGCGGCGCTTGCCGTGAGCGGTAGCGCGGCGCCGACGGTAAGCAGCAGGATCCAGCGACGCAGGGAATTGACGTGAGTATGTGGCATGTTTTTCTCGCTCTTTCAATACAGGAGGGAACTGCGTGGGAACAGCATTGATGTTCCATTTATTCGGAGTAAAACGGAAGAATACTTTCGTCATATGCTTAGAACCTGACCGGACAAGGTGTATTGCTGTTGAAACATAGCCGTGGAGTTCGCGCAATATATGCATGGGTCCGGGCAGGCTCTGCGGCTTTCGGTGTATAGTCCGGTCATTCGCCGGGCCGTCAAAAGCGTGCTACCGGGCAATGGAAACGGTCATTACGAGTCACTGGGCAAGTTCATGGGTATCGACATTCGCAAAGCAGTACCGGCTGATGCAGCTTCGGCCTGCAGCCTGTTGCGCCGCTCGATCGAGGAGGTCTGCGCGCCGGACCACCACGGCCGGCCCGCGGTCCTCGACGCCTGGCTCGCCAACAAGACGCCGCAGACCGTCGCTGCCTGGTTCGCCTCCACGACGAATCACGCCATCGTCGCCGAGCGCGACGGGCAGTTGCTGGGCCTGGCCTTGCTGACCCAGGCCGGCAAGGTCGCCCTGTGCTATGTCGAACCCGGCGCCTTGCGCATCGGCGTCGGCCGCGCCTTGCTGGCCGCCGTCGAGGAGCAGGCGCGCGCCTGGGACATCCGCAAGCTCAGCCTGCACAGCCCGGAAAGCAGCGCCACCTTCTACGAACGCCATGGCTATGCGAACGCCGGCCTCGAAAAATCCTGCTTCGGGCTCGAGTGCAGCCTGATGTGGAAGCAGCTCGATGCCGATCCGCAGGATGCCGACGCGAAGCGCAAACGTTTCTGCAATTGCAGCCAGTAATTGCACTCGACGAGCATCAAGGCTTACAAACGCTTGCGAATTTGCACCTAATAAGCAACAAGACACGTCTTTTGTCAGGCAACCCGTTCAGTTATAGTACGGGCTTCGAAAAGATGAGTGCCTTATGTCTTCCCGCAGAGATTTCCTTGAACATGGCATGCGCCTGTCCGCCCTTGGCTTGGTGTCCTCAAGCTTCGCCCCGGCCCTCGTCGGGCAAGCCCGGGCCGCGCAGCAAGCCGCGCCGGCCGACCTGACGCCTCCTCCCGACCTGTTCGACGCCCAACTGCTCGACCTCGACTTCTGGGTCAAGCCGCGCACGCTGTCCGTCACCCGTCCGCAAAGCGGCGAACGCGCCAAACTCCTGTACTGGAAAGATGGCGAAGTGATCGACTCCGCCTACCAGGAACTGTGCCACCTGCTGCGCGACGTGAACGGCCGCGAGACCGCACCGATCGACCCCAAGCTGCTCGAAATGCTGTGGGGCACGCAAGCCTTCATCGCGCGCTACGGCCTCGAGCAGCCGCTCGAGATCCTCTCCGGCTACCGCACCCCGGCCTCGAACGCGCGCCTGATCGAAGCGGGCGTGCCGGCGGCGCGCAAGTCGCTGCACATGACGGGCAAGGCGGCCGATATCCGCATTTCCAGTCTGAACGAGGAAGTGCTGGGCGGCCTGATCCGCAGTTTCCGCCAGGGCGGCGTCGGCTATTACTATCGTTCCGGCCCCAAAGGCGGCTGGATCCACGCCGACACGGGCCTGAACCGTACCTGGAAGGGCTGACAGGCCTGGCAGGCCTGACAGGCTTTCGGGCGCCATCATCGCGCCGGTTTTTGCTATCTTGAGATCTGCACCGGCAATGTCCCCATTGCCGGATGGCCAATTGATCGCCTGATCTTTTGAAGGAGAACCCTATGGCAACGATGAACGCACCGACGATGGATCGCCGCACCGGCCCCGAGCGCCGCAGCACCATGCGCGAGGGCGGCCGCTCGGCCATGTCGGCAGTCGATTACCTGGCGATGGCCTTGCTGATCATCGGCGGCCTGAACTGGGCCCTGGTCGGCCTGTTCGAGGTCGACATGGTCGCCACCATCTTCGGCCCCGGCAGCCCGGCGGCACGCCTGATCTATGTGCTGGTCGGCCTGGCCGCGTTGTACTCGATCTATACGACGGCGAAGATGGCCGGGGCGAAGCGTCATCACTAAGCCCGGCGACACCGGGCGCGTGCGTGTCGGACTCATCTCCGACACGCATGGCTTGTTGCGCCCCGAAGCCCTCGATTTCCTGGCCGGCTGCGATTTCATCGTCCATGGCGGCGATATCGGCAACCCCGCCATCCTCGAACGCCTGGCGCAGATCGCACCGCTCACGACCGTACGCGGCAACAACGACCGCGAGGCCTGGGCGCGGGCCATCCCGGTGAGCGCGTCCCTGGCGATCGGGCCGGTCCTGCTGCACGCCATCCACGACATCAAGGAACTCGACATCGACCCGGCGGCCAGCGGCGTGCGCGTCGTCGTCTCGGGGCACTCGCACCGGCCTTCCTGCGTCGAGCGCAAGGGCGTCCTGTACGTCAATCCGGGCAGCGCCGGACGGCGCAGGTTCAGCCTGCCGATCTCGGCGGCCGAGCTGATCATCGAGGGCGACAGCGTGCGTCCCCGCATCGTCACCTTGCTTGGCTAAGGCTCCATGTACGTCCGCCCCGAAATGCCGTAGGATAGTTCCTTTGCCGCTGATCTTTTTCCGCAACCGATGACCGCTCCGCTCGACACACCGCCACGCTTCCGCCCCCGCCCCTGGATCCACCTCGAAACGCCGCAGGACGTCGAACTCTGGATCGCCGAGCACGACCAGGCCCTGCAAGAGCTGATCAAGCCGCAGGAAACCGGCTACGGCATCTGTTTCACGCTGGCCGAGGGCGGCAACATCTACATGCAGACGCTGGAAGACGCGATCGTGCTCGACGTCGACCAGGACGCCAACTGGGTCGCGCCGCTGATCGTGGCCGCCACGCGCGCCGAGATTCCGCGCGGCTCCTACTGGCTGCTGCCGGCCGACAAGCTGATCCAGCTGGTCATCGGCCTGTCGAGCCTGGTCGCCAGCACGACGCTGGTGGTCGGCCACCGCTTCGGCGGGCGCGGCCAGGCGCGCGCTTATTAAATCATTTCTGAATACACTTTTCCTCAACCCGCGGCGCATTTTTCGGTTATAAAAGCACCATTCGCTTTTTAACGGAGAGCAACGCCGATGCGCACGCCGCCCCTTATTCCTTCGCGCCGCCGCGCCATCGGGCTTGCTGCGACCGTGCTGGCGCTCGCCTGGACCTGGCCCGCCGCGGCCGCCGACCTGCTCGACACCGTCAAGGCGCGCGGCACCCTGCGTATCGCCATGGAGGGCACCTATCCGCCCTTCAATTTCAAGGACGGCAAGTCGGGCCAGCTGGCCGGCTACGACGTCGATGTCGCCAGGGCCGTCGCGGCGAAACTCGGCCTCAAACCGGCGTTCGTGACCACCGAATGGTCGGCCATCCTGGCGGGGCTGGCGGCCGGCAAGTACGACCTCATCGTCAGCCAGGTCGGCATCACCGCCAAACGCGAGCAGGCCTTCGACTTTTCCCGGCCCTATACGTATTCCTCGCCCCAGCTCATCGTGCGCCGCAACGACGGCGCGGCCTACAAGACCTTGGGCGACCTGAAGGGCAAGACGATCGGCGTGGGGCAGGGCAGCGTGTTCGAGCAGCAGGCCAGGGCGGTGCCCGGCATCGAAGTGAAAAGCTATCCGGCCGTGCCCGAGAACCTGCAGGACCTCGCCTTCGGACGCATCGACGCGGCGCTCAACGACAGCCTGATGGTGGCTTACCTGCTGAAGAATTCGCAGCTGCCGATCAAGGCCGGCGCGCGGGTCGGCGCCGTCGAGCGCGTGGGCATACCACTGCGCAGAGGGAATCCGAAGTTCAGGGCGGCCGTCGATCAAGCCCTGGCAGAGCTGCAGGCCGACGGCAGCCTGGCCGCCATGTCGACCCGGTGGTTCGGCACCGACGCCTCGCGCCCGGCGCGCTGATCGATGGCGCTGTTTGCGCTGCTGATTGATGCCGCGCCGACGATCTACCGGCTGCTCAGCCTCGTGTCCGAACAGGCCCAGCGCCTGGCCGAGCGGCGCCTGAACCGCGCCCACCAGGCTTGACGCAGCGTCGAATGACCGACAGGAAAACGCACCATGTTTGAAATCAGCCAGCTCCGCTGCTTCGTGGCGGTGGCCGAAGAACTCCATTTCAGCCGGGCAGCCGAGCGCCTCAACATGACCCAGCCGCCGCTGTCGCGCCAGATCCGCCTGCTCGAGCACCATGTCGGCGCACGCCTGCTCGAACGTAACAGCCGCACCGTGCGCCTGACGGCCGCCGGCAAGGCTTTCTTCCCGGAAGCGGCGCGCATCCTGCGCATGGCGGAAGAGGCGACCTTCACGGCAAGGCGCGTGGCCAGGGGCGAGCAGGGCACGCTGTCGATCGGCTTTACCGGCGGCGCGGGCTACAGCCTGCTGCCCGAAGTCGTGCGGCGCCTGCGCGAACACTCGCCGGGCGTGGTGCTCACGCTCAAGGAACAGGTCAGCACCGGGCAGGTCGAAGCGCTCAACGCGGGCCAGATCGAGCTTGGCCTGATGCGCCCGCATGCGCTGAATGCCGAGCTGGAGTCGGCATTGCTGGCGACCGAAGCGCTGATGCTGGCCATTCCCAAGGACGAGGCCGACAAATGGCCGCTCGCGCCGACCCTGGCCGACCTGCACGGCAAACCTTTCGTGATGTATTCGCCCTATGAAGCGCGACCCTTCCACCAGATGCTGAGCGAACGCTTCGAGCGCGCCGGCGTCGTGCCCGACATCGTCGAACACATCGGCCAGGTGCATACGATGCTGGCGCTGGTGAACGCGGGCATCGGCGCCGCGCTGGTGGCGGAGGGCGCGACGCGCCTGCATTTCGACGGCATCGTCGTGCGCCGGGTCGCGACCGAGCCGGTACGCATGGTCTGCGCCTGGCGCCGCGATAACGACAATCCGATTCTTCAACTGTTCAAGCGCGATATCCTGCCCAATTTCCGGGTCCCTTGACCTACGTCCATCAATTCAATTGTTGAATCGGGCGTGTCAAGCATTGGTTTGTTCGTGAATCAGTTCGCGCCTATGATTGTTTTCATGCAAGAAACCCTGTTCCGCGCTGCATGCCGCTGACAGGACTCCCCTCACCACCGGATCAAGCGCGGCGTTGATCGTGCCCGGCCTTGCATACCTAAAAATAATGGAGACACGCATGAAGGCAGGCACGAAGGTAGGCACCAGGTTGGCCATCACTGCGCTTGGACTGCTCGGCCCGGCGGTACAGGCACAGGCACAAACCAACGTCACGATCTACGGCATCATGGACGCCGCGTTCGTCGGCGAAAGCGGCGGCAGCGCCGGACACATCAACAAGATCACCAGCGGCGCCGCCTCGGCCTCGCGCATCGGTTTTCGCGGCACCGAGCAGCTCGGCGACGGCCTGTCGGCCTTCTTCACGCTGGAAACCGGCGTCAAGATCGATACCGGCGCCCTCGACGCGGACAACACCATCTTCAATCGCCAGGCCCTCGTCGGCTTGAAGGGCAAGGCCGGCGCGGTGGCTGTCGGCCGCCAGTACACGCCCTGGCACAACGCGCTCGCTGCAGTCGCCGACCCGTTCGGCACCGGTTACGCCGGCAGCTCGAAGGCCCTGTTTGCGGACAACGGCGCCAACGTCCGCACCAGTAACACGGTCACGTACGCCTCGCCGAACTACGCGGGCGTCAGCGTCGACCTGGCCTACAGCCTCGGCGAGCAGGCCCACAGCGCCGATGGCCGCCAGTACGGCGGCGCGATCGGCTATGCGAAGGGCCCGCTGAATGTACGCCTCGCCTACAACAACAAGAATGCGCTGGCGCCCGTGGCCGGCGGACGGAGCGGCAGGAACACGCTGCTGGCTGCCAACTACGACCTCAAATTCGTCAAGCTGCACGCCGGCTTCAACGTCGACAAGGGCTACAACGCCGCGCCGCTGGGCAATCCCAACAATCCGTATGGCGGCGTCAAGCCGACCGCGTCCACCGACGGCCGCGAGATCCTGCTGGGCCTGAGCGCACCGCTGGGCCAGGGCACCCTGATGGCCTCCGTCATGCACAAGGACGACCGCACCGCCTTCGACCAGGACGCCAGCGCCTGGGGTATCGGCTACCTGTACGCGCTGTCGAAGCGCAGCGGCGTGTATGCGGCCTACGGCCACGTCAACAACCGGAACGGCGCCGGCTACACGGTTGCCAACAATACCGAGGCGGGCAGCGGCAACACCGGCTACAACCTCGGCCTGCGCCACACGTTCTGACGGGAAGACGGCGGGCATCGCGGCCCCGTGAAGCGGCCCGCCACATCATTTTCACCCATCGCGTACCCTGGAATCGAACATGAACACTGCCGCTTCAAAAGCGCCCGCATCAAAAGCCACTCCTTCGGGCACCCCAACCATCACAGGCCTGCGCGTTGTCCCTGTCGCCGGCAAGGACAGCATGCTGCTGAACCTCTCCGGCGCCCACGGCGCCTGGTTCACCCGCAATATCGTGATCCTGACCGACAGCGCCGGCAACACGGGCCTGGGCGAAGTCCCGGGCGGCGAAAAAATCCGCCAGACGATCGAGGATGCGCGTCCGCTGGTCGTCGGCAAGACGCTGGGCGAGTACAACAAGGTGCTCAATAGCATGCGCACGGCCTTTGCCGAACGCGATGCGGGCGGCCGCGGCCAGCAGACCTTCGACTTGCGCGTGGCGATCCACGCCGTCACCGCGGTGGAATCGGCCTTGCTCGATTTGCTGGGCCAGTTCATGAACGTGCCGGTCGCCGCCTTGCTCGGCGAAGGCATGCAGCGGGATGCCGTCGAGATGCTGGGTTACCTGTTCTACATTGGCGACCGCACGAAAACCGGCCTGCCTTACCGCGCCGAGCCGGACGCCGGCAACGACTGGTTCCGCCTGCGTAACGAAGAAGCCCTGACGCCGGAATCCATCGTGCGCCTGGCCGAAGCGACCAGGGAACGTTACGGCTTCAACGACTTCAAACTGAAGGGCGGGGTGCTGAGTGCCGACGCCGAGATGGAAGCGATCGTCGCCCTGCACGAGCGCTTCCCGGAAGCGCGCTGCACGCTCGATCCGAACGGCGGCTGGCTGCTGAAGGACGCGATCCGCGTCTGCCGCGACAAGCACGGCATCCTGGCCTATGCGGAAGACCCGGTCGGCGCGGAGGACGGTTTCTCGGGCCGCGAAGTGATGGCCGAGTTCCGCCGCGCGACCGGCCTGCCGACCGCGACCAACATGGTCGCCACCGACTGGCGCCAGATGGCGCACTCGATCCAGTTGCAGTCGGTCGACATCCCGCTGGCCGACCCGCATTTCTGGACCATGCAAGGCTCGGTGCGCGTGGCCCAGCTGTGCCAGATGTTCGGCCTGACCTGGGGCTCGCATTCGAACAACCACTTCGACATCTCGCTGGCGATGTTCACCCACGTCGGCGCCGCGGCGCCCGGCAAGGTCACCGCCATCGACACCCACTGGATCTGGCAGGACGGCCAGCGCCTGACGAAAGAGCCGCTCACCATCGCCGGCGGCATGATCCGCGTGCCGGAAAAGCCGGGTCTTGGCATCGAGATCGACATGGCCGAACTGGAAAAGGCGCACCAGGCCTACCGCAACATGGGCCTGGGCGCGCGCGACGATGCGGCGGCGATGCAATTCCTGGTGCCGGACTGGAAGTTCGACGCCAAGCGGCCCTGCCTGGTCCGCTGAAATCCCGGGCGCGTATTGCCGGCTGCATGCGCCGGTGATACGGTCTGTCTCACTTCCGCGCGAGCGGACCATGTGCAGCAAGTCGGTCAATTAAAATAATCAGGAGACGCGAAATGAATGCTAAGAAGTTGCTGGTTGGTGTGCTGTCGAGCATGATGCTGGTGTCGGCCGCGCAGGCGGCCTGGCCGGATAAGGCCATCACGGTGGTCGTGCCGTTCCCGCCGGGCGGGTCCACCGACGCGATCGCCCGCGCGATCGGGCCGAAGATCACGGCGCGCTTCGGCCAGCCCTGGGTCGTGGACAACCGTCCCGGCGCCACCGGTGCGATCGGCGCCTCGCTGGTCAAGCGTGCGCCTGCCGACGGCTATACCGTCATGGTGGCATCGATCGGCGTGTATGCCGTCAACCAGTTCCTGCAGAAGAACCTCGCCTATAACCCGCAACGCGACTTCGACCTGCTGACGGTCGCGGTGCGCGCGCCGAACGTGCTGGTTGCCAGGCCCGACCTGCCGGCCAACACCATCCAGGAATTCGTCGGTTACCTGAAAAAGAACCCGGGCAAGGTCAACTTCGCCTCCTCGGGCAACGGCAGTTCCGATCACCTGACGGCCGAACTGTTCTGGCAGAAGAGCGGCACCAGCGGCCTGCATGTGCCCTACAAGGGCGGCGCGCCGGCCATCACCGACCTGCTGGGCGGCCAGACCGACGTCTCGTTCGTGAACATCAACGCCGCGCTCCCCTACATCAAGACCGGCAAGCTGAAAGCCCTGGCCGTCACCGGCGAGCAACGCTCGGCCGTGCTGCCGAAGCTGCCGACGCTGGCGGAGTCGGGCATTCCCGGCGTCGAGATCTATTCGTGGCAGGCCATCGCCGCACCCAAGGGCTTGCCGAAGGACGTCAAGGCCAAGCTGCACGGCGCGATTGTCGCCGCGCTCAACGATCCGGACCTGAAGGCCAAGCTGACCGACCAGGGCTTCGAGGTCGTCGCCGATACGCCCGAGCAGTTCGAACAGTTCCTGGCGAGCGAACAGGCCCGCTGGAAGAACGTGATCGAGGTCGGCAAGATCACGCTCGACTGAATTAACGCCGCATAAAACAGACGGCGCGGGCCTGCGGACCCGCGCCGTTCGTTTTTAGAAGTGGTGGAACAGGCCCAGCGAGTAGGTCCGGGTCTCGATGCCCGTTTGTGGGACCGTGCTGCCGGCCTCGAAGGGCAGTGCCACGCCGTTCAGGATGATGGTCGAGGCGCCGAAGTTGCGCACCGAGCCGGCGCGCGCATACAGGCCGGTGCGGCGCGACAGATCGTAATCGACGCCCAGCATCAGGCCCAGCGCCGAGGAGTCGACAAGGGCGCCGGCAGCATTGCGCGCACCCTCGGTAGCGCGGTGGACGGCGGAGGCGCGCCAGGTCAGGCGGCCCTGCGGCAGGATCGCACCGAGCGTGACGATCTGCGCTTCGCCGCTTTGGGCCAGCTGCGGCGAAATGCGCGCGTACGAGGTCGAAAGCACCAGCTTGCCGCTATCGAAAATCGCGCCGACCGACGGGATGTCGGTGCGCACCGACTGCGCCGGCAGGCCCGCCGACACGACGACCGGGCTGCTCCAGGACTGGATAAGGCTCGCCGCCAGGTAGACCGGGCCGGCGTTGTACGAGACCACCCCTGCGCGGGTGCCGGTCGACGGCTCGCTCGTGCTGGTCGAGTTAGAGGCAAAAGGGTTCGAGGCCCAGAGCGCCTGTGCGGCGAACCCGCCGAGGCGCGGGGTGGCATAGGTGACCGACTTCGGCACGCGCACCGGAATCGTGCCCGAGCCGGGACCCAGGTCGGTATTCGCCCCCACGCCGCGCGGACCCTGCATGGCGCCGCCGGCGACCCAGGTGTAGACCGAATTGGTCGTCACCAGCGCGAACGGGTCGATGAACAGCGGCAGCATCGCATTGATCTGGTTACCGACGCGTACCGTGCCCCAGCTGTTCGACTTCAGGCCGATCCAGGATTCGCGGTTGAACAGGGCGCTCGCCTGCTGGGCGCCGGTGTCGGCATTGATGCCGGCTTCCAGTTTCATTTCCGCCTTCAGGCCGCCGCCCAGGTCCTCGGAGGCATAGATACCCAGTTTCGAGGTATTCGCGCCGCCGCTTTGCTGCTGCCAGCGGCCAGCCGCGTTGTCGGTCTTCGTATACATCATGCCCAGGTCGACCGTGCCGTAGACGCGGACGGCGTCGCCGCCGCGGCTGTATTCCGGGAGCTGGGCCATGCGGGTCATGAGGTAGGAGGGCGTTTGCGTTTGCGCGAACGCCGGGGCAGCGGCGAGCAGGGTGCAGAGGAGGGCGGGGCGGAGCGGGGTGGAACGTGGCATCGGTGAATATTGGTGGGATTGCAAAGCAGGATTATCACATGGGGGGAATTGTTGCCGGAATGGCCAAGGGGAGATTGGTCGGTGTTGGTTGCCGCAAAACAACGATCAGCGGGGTGCGTGGCCGGGGCGGCGCCTTTCGGCGTCCGGCGCAGGCGGACCAATAAAAAACGGGCGCCAGCGGCGCCCGTTAAAGTTACATATTCGGATAATTCGGCCCGCCGCCACCCTCCGGCGTCACCCACACGATGTTCTGCGTCGGATCCTTGATGTCGCAAGTCTTGCAGTGCACGCAGTTCTGCGCGTTGATCTGCAAGCGGTCCTGGCCCGCGTCGGTTTTGACGAACTCGTACACGCCCGCCGGGCAGTAGCGCTGCTCGGGACCGGCGTACTTGGCCAGGTTGACCTCGACCGGGATGTTCGGATTCTTCAGCGTCAGGTGCACCGGCTGGTCTTCGGCGTGGTTGGTGTTCGAGATGAACACCGACGACAAACGGTCGAAGGTCAGCTTGCCGTCCGGCTTCGGGTACACGATCGGCGTGAACTCGGAAGCCGGGCGCAGCATCTCGTGGTCGGCGTGCTTGTGGCGCAGGGTCCAGGGCGCCTTGCCCTTGAAAATCATCTGGTCGATGCCGGTCATGACGGTGCCCAGGTACAGGCCCTTGCTCATCCACGGCTTGAAGTTGCGCGCCGCGTGCAATTCCTTGTACAGCCACGACTGCTCGAAGGCCGCCGGGTACGCCACCAGTTCGTCGTGCTGGCGTCCCGCGCCCAGGGCCTCGAACGCGCTTTCCGCGGCCAGCATGCCGGTCTTGATCGCGCTGTGGCTGCCCTTGATGCGGCTGGTGTTCAGGAAGCCGGCGTCGCAACCGATCAGGGCGCCGCCCGGGAACACGGTTTTCGGCAAGGATTGCAAACCCCCTGCGGTAATGGCGCGCGCGCCATACGAAATGCGCTTGCCGCCTTCGAAGAAGCCGCGGATCGCCGGGTGCGTTTTATAGCGCTGGAATTCCTCGTACGGCGACAGGTACGGATTCTGGTAGGCCAGGCCGACCACGAAGCCCACCGCGACCTGGTTGTTCTCCAGGTGATACAGGAAGGAGCCGCCATAGGTGCTGTTGTCCAGCGGCCAGCCGGCCGTGTGGATGACCAGGCCCGGCTGGTGCTTGGCCGGGTCGATCTCCCACAATTCCTTGATGCCGATGCCGTAGGTCTGCGGGTCCTTGCCGGCATTCAGGTCGTATTTCGCCATCAGCTGCTTGCCGAGGTGGCCGCGCGAACCTTCGGCGAAGAAGGTGTATTTCGCGTGCAACTCCATCCCTAACTGGAACGCATCGGTCGGCTTGCCTTCGCGGTCCACGCCCATGTTGCCGGTCGCGACACCTTTGACGGAACCGTCGTCGTTGTACAGGATTTCGGCCGCCGGGAAGCCCGGGAAGACTTCGACTCCCAGCGCTTCGGCCTGCTGGCCGAGCCAGCGCACCACGTTCGCCAGCGAGACGATGTAGTTGCCGTGGTTGGTCAGCATCTTCGGAATCATGAAGGACGGCGTGGCGCGCGCCTTCGTCTCGGTCAGGAACAGGACGCGGTCTTCGGTCACGGCGGTGTTGAGCGGTGCGCCGAGTTCCTTCCAATTCGGGAACAATTCATTCAGGGCAATCGGATCCATGACCGCGCCCGACAGGATGTGGGCGCCGACTTCGCCGCCTTTCTCGAGGACGCAGACCGACACTTCCTGGCCTTTCTCAAGCGCCAGCTGCTTCAGACGGATCGCCGCCGACAGGCCAGCCGGGCCCCCGCCGACGACGACGACGTCGTACTCCATCGCTTCGCGCGGGCCGTATTGTTCGAGGATGTTGGTTGTCTCTGTCATGGTCTTGGTAAGGTTAAAAGTTTTAAGCTCAAAAATTTAAGCACGAGTGTGCGGGTTTTTCCGCCCGAATGCAACTTTGGGCGCTATTTTAGGGGGAATGTGCCCTGATTTTTGCCCGATTTTTGCCCGATTATCAGATGGGGCGATCTGCTAACGGCAATCTGTGACATCATTATGCCTTCGACATCATCCGTGTCGGAGTACAACAGGACAGGAGCCAATGTGGGCATCGAAGTAAATTTTGAAGGAAAAATTGCGATGGTCACCGGCGCATCGAGCGGCCTCGGTGCCCGCTTTGCGAAGGCCCTGGCCGGCGCCGGCGCGCAAGTGGTGCTGGCCTCGCGCCGCACCGAACGGCTGAAGGAATTGCGCGCCGAAATCGAGGCCGACGGCGGCGCCGCCCACGTGGTCAACCTCGATGTGACGGACCTGGCCAGCATCAAGTCCGCGATCGCCCACGCCGAGACCGAAGCGGGGCCGATCGACATCCTGATCAACAACTCGGGCGTGCAGAGTACCCAGCCCCTGCTCGACGTGACCGAGGACGATTACCAGTACATCATGGACACCAATTTGCGCGGCGCGTTTTTCGTCGCGCAGCAGGCGGCCAAGCGCATGATCCAGCGCGCCAAGGGCGACCCGCGCAAGCAGCACCGCATCGTGAACATCGCCTCGGTGGCCGGCCTGCGCGTGCTGCCGCAAATCGGCGTGTACTGCATGAGCAAGGCGGGCGTGGTGCAGATGACCAAGGCCATGGCGGTCGAATGGGGCAAGTACGGCATCAACGTGAACGCGATTTGCCCGGGCTATATCTCGACCGAGATGAACGAGGATTATTTCGAAACCGAGCAGGGAAAAAAGCTGATCGACCTGCTGCCGCGCAAGCGCCCCGGCAAGCCGGAAGACCTGGACGGATTGCTGCTGTTGCTCGCGGCCGAGGAAGCGCATTTCATCAATGGCGCCATCATCACGGCGGACGACGGCATGACGGCCTCCTGAGCGCTGTCGTAAAATAAAGAATGGCGCCGGCAGCGGCGCCATTTCTTTTTTAACGCAAACGAGCCTGAAGCATGAGCGACAAAAAACTGATCCACACGATGCGTATGCCGGTACGCTGGGGCGACATGGACGCGATGGGCCATGTGAACAACACCGTCTATTTCCGCTATATCGAAACGGCGCGCATCGCCTGGCTCGAACAAATCGGCGCCTTGCCCGATCCGGCCGGCATCGGGCCGGTATTGATCAATGCCCGCTGTTCCTTCCTCAAGCAGCTGAAGTATCCGGCCGAGATCGAAGTCAGCTCGTATGCCGGGCCGCCGGGGCGCTCGAGCTTCGAGGTGATGCACGAGATCCGCCTGGTCGGCGAAGAGGGGCAGGCCGGAGCGCTGCATGCCGAGGGCGCGGCGAAGATCGTGTGGGTGGATTTCAGGGCGGAGAAGTCGGTGCCCTTGCCGGACGGGATACGGGAACGCTTGCCTTCAGCCTGAACAAAGCGCCTGTGGCGCTTTTTTTATGCCAAAAAAATTTCCGTTTCGTGACAATCGGTGAGAATTCAACGTCTTGCGGTGTGGCAATATGCCGCCTGGCCTGAGTCCTTCCTTGCTTTACCTTCCTGCACGCAATTCATGCGGCAAGCATCGCAGCCGCCCTCGTCATTGCCAGTAAAAATCATGCCGCGCGCATTATCAATAGCGTATTGCAGGCTTTTTGTCGATTGAAGCTAAATAAACGAGGCGATTTGTTGTGAATTGGCCTTGCGCTTCCCGCCGTTTATTCCTTCAGGCAAAACCAAGCATTATAATTCGCACTAATATTTAACGCCGCACGATTGGGTTTTCTTTCTGTTTTTGTTTCTCCATTCCATTCGCCATGCCTGATAACCACGTCCTCTTTTCGATAGCGCGCCACGCGGCCTGGGCGCCGGGCGTGAGCTCGCCGCAGCAGTGGTCGGCATGGGCGCAGGCGCCGTGGACGATCGTGCCGGGCGAGGAGCCGAAAGTGGCGGCCATGCCGGCGATGCTGCGCCGCCGTGCCGGCTTTCTCGGCCGCATGGCGCTGGAGGTGGCCTATGCCTGCCTCGGCCAGGACGCCGACGTGCCGACCGTCTTCTGTTCGCGCCACGGCGAAGTGGGGCGCGCGATAGAACTGCTGCGCGAACTGGCGCGCGGCGAGCCGCTGTCGCCGACCGCCTTCGGGCTGGCGGTGCACAATGCCAGCGCCGGCCTGTTCTCGATCGCGCGCGCCGACCGCGCCAACCATATCGCGCTGGCGGCAGGCGGCGCCACGCTCGAACACGCGGTGATCGAAGCCTGCGGCCTGCTGGCCGACGGCGCGCCGATGGTGCTGCTGGTCGCCTGCGACGAGCCGCTGCCCGCACCGCTTGGGCATTTCGAGGATTGCACCGAGCAGCCTTTCGCCTTTGCCTGGGCGATGGTCCCGGCAGGCGAGGACGCCGTGCGCCTGTCCTGGCGCGGCGCCGCCGGCCACGCTGAGTCAAGCTCGACCCCGGGCGGCCTCGAGGTGCTGCGCTTCCAGCTCGGCGAGGGCGCGCCGCTCGAACGCAGGGCGGGGCCGCACCACTGGACCTGGAGCCGCGATGCTTGACGCCCTCTGGCGCGGCTGGCGCGTGTTTGCCACCGGCCTGTCCTTCGCCCTGTTCGGGCTGGGCGGGCTGCTGCTGCGCGTGATCGTGTTTCCGCTGCTGGCCTTGTGCGTGCGCGAACCGCGGGCCCGCGTGCGCGCGGCGCGGGCCACGATCCGCCTCGGCTTTCGCGCCTTCGTCGGCCTCATGAACGGGCTCGGCGTGCTGCGCTATGAAGTGCATGGCCTCGACAAGCTCGACCGCGCCGGCCAGCTGATCCTGGCGAACCACCCGACCCTGATCGACACGGTGTTCCTGATCGCGTTCGTGCGCAATGCCGACTGCATCGTCAAGGGTGGCCTGTGGAACAACCCCTTTACCGGCGGCCCGGTGCGCGCCGCCGCGTATGTGTGCAACGACCGCGGCCCGGAACTGGTCGACGACTGCATCGCCTCGCTGCGCGCGGGCGGCAACCTGATCGTCTTCCCGGAAGGGACGCGTACGCCGCGCGGCGGCACGCTCGAACTCAAGCGCGGCGCGGCCAACATCGCCGTGCGCGGCGCCCGGCCGGTAACGCCGGTGCTGATCGCATGCCAGCCGCCGACCCTGGGCAAGGGCGACAAGTGGTGGCAGGTGCCGCCGCGCCAGGCGCGCTTTCGCATCGAAGTGAAGGACGACATCGGCATCGAGTCCTTCACCGGCCCCGGCATCCCCGACGTGATGGCGGCGCGCCGCCTCACCGAATACCTGCAACGTTATTTTATGGAAGAAGGCCAGCACCATGCTTGAACAGGAAGTGAAAGAACTGATCGTCGACGTCCTCCAGCTGGAAGACATCGCCCCCGCCGACATCGACAGCGAGGCGCCCCTGTTCGTCGAAGGGCTGGGCCTCGATTCGATCGACGCGCTGGAAATCGGCGTGGCGCTGCAAAAGCGCTACGGCATCACGCTGTCGGCCGAATCGCAGGAAACGCGCCGTCATTTCGCTTCGGTACGCGCGCTTGCCGCGATGATCGAAGCCAACCGCAAAAAGTAGTAAGTAGAAGAAGGAGCAGGCCATGGTAGCAATTAACGATATGAACCGCGACGAACTGTTTGTCTGGATCGCGGACCTGCTGGCCGAGATGTTCGAGCTCGATCGCGACGCGCTGACGCCGGCATCGAACCTGTACACGGACCTGGACATCGACAGCATCGACGCCGTCGACCTGGCCGTGAAACTGAAGCAGACGACCGGCAAGCGCCTGCAGCCCGAGGTGTTCAAGACCATCCGCACGATCGACGACGTCGTGAACGCACTGGCCGGCCTCGCGGAAGAGCAGGCGGCGTAACTTCGTGCTGTGGAATGCCCTGACCATCGCGCTGACGCTGGTGTATCCCCTCGCCATCTGGCTCGGCCACGGCAGCATCGAGCCGCGCTGGCTGGCCGGCCTGCTGCTGCTGACGGTGGCCAGCCGCCTGCCGCGGCTCAAGCTGAGCGCGGCGGCGCGCTGGAGCGCCCTGGGCGCCCTGGTGCTGGTGGCGCTGGCAGTCGGCTCGAACGCCGTGCTGCCGCTCAAGCTGTATCCGGTGCTGGTGAACGCCGCCTTCCTGGCCGCTTTCGGCGGCAGCCTGCTGTCCGGCCCCTCGATGATCGAGCGGCTGGCGCGCCTGCGCGAGCCCGAACTGCCGCTTGAAGCCGTGCGCTACACCCGGCGCGTGACCCAGGCCTGGTGCGTGTTCTTCGTCGCCAATGGCGCGGTCTGCCTCGGCACCGCCCTGTTTTCCCCGGATGCCGTCTGGTCGCTCTACACGGGCGTCGTTTCCTACGTGCTGATGGGTTTGATGTTCGGCGGCGAATACCTGCTGCGCATGCGCTTTAAACGGCTGCATCATAAACGGTTGCATCATGTCTGATTTTTTTCCTCGCCTCGCAGCGCGCGCGCCTGAGGCGCTGGCGGGCTGGCGCAACGGCGCGCCGGTCACCCATGGCGAACTGCTGGCCCGCGCGCGTGCCTGGGCCGCGCTCGGCCGCCGCACCGCCACGCGCGATGTCGCCGTGTACATCGACGACAGCCTCGAATTCGCGGCGGCCCTGATTGGCGCCTGGCTGGCCGGGAAGACCGCATGGCTGGTCGCCGACACGCTGCCCGCCAGCTGCGCCGCGCTGGCAGGGGAAGTCGGCGCCTTCTGGGGCGAGTTCCCGGCCGCGCATGCGCCGTGCACGCCCTCAGCGAGCGACGACTGTGCGCCCGAGTGGCAAACCCCCGGCCCGGATTTCCCCGCGCTGGTCGTCCACACCTCCGGCAGCACCGGCGCCCCCACTGCGATCCGCAAGCGCTTCTCGCAGCTCGGTTCCGAGATCGCCGCGCTCGAGGCGGCCTTCGGTGCGCTCGTCGGCGACGCCACCGTGCTGTCGACGGTCTCGCACCACCATATCTACGGGCTGCTATTCCGCGTCCTGTGGCCGCTGCTGGCCGGCCGTCCGGTCGAGGCGGCGCGCCACGAGTTCCCGGAAACCCTGGCCCCACGCCTGGGTGCCGGGCCCTGCCTGCTGCTGGCCAGCCCCGCGCACCTGAAGCGCTTGCCGGAACACCTCGACTGGCAGGGCGCGGCCCAACTGCGCGCCGTGTTCTCCTCGGGCGGCATGCTCGAGCACGAGGCCTCCCTGCATGCCCGCAGCCTGCTCGGCCATTCCCCGATCGAAGTCTACGGCAGCTCCGAGACCGGCGGCGTGGCCTGGCGTCAGCGTGCGCCGGGCGGCTTTGAGGCCTGGACGCCGTTCCCTGGCGTCGAATGGCGTGCCGACGCCGACGGCCTGCTGGAGTTGACTTCCGGTCCGGCCGGCGGCTGGCAGCGCCTGGCCGACCGCGTCGAAGCGACCGGCGGCGGGCGCTTCGTGCTGCGCGGCCGCGCCGACCGCATCGTCAAGATCGAAGAAAAGCGCGTCTCGCTCGACGCGATCGAGGCCGCCCTGTGCGCGACCGGCCTGGTGCGCGAGGCACGCGTGCTGGCCTGCCTCGACGGCGGCGCGCGCCAGTCGCTGGCCGCCTTCGCGGTGCCCACCGAAACCGGGCAGGCCCTGTTCGAGGCGGGCGGCAAGAAGGCACTGAGCGCGCGCCTGCGTACCGCGCTGGCCGACTCGACCCACGCGGTCGCGCTGCCGCGCCGCTGGCGCTTTCTCGCGCGCCTGCCGGTCAATGCCCAGGGCAAGACCACCCAGGCCGACCTGCTGGCGCTGCTGGGCTTGCCCGACGCCGGCGCGCCGGCGCGCCCGCGCTTCCCGCAGGTCCGCCTGCTCGAGGACGAGGCCGCGCGCAAGCTGCTCGAGCTGGTGGTGCCGCCGGAGCTGCTGTATTTCGACGGCCACTTCACGGTGGCGCCGGTGCTGCCGGGCGTGGTGCAGGTCGACTGGGCGCTCCACTACGGGCGCCTGCATTTCGGCCTTGCCGGCGCCTTCGCCGGCATCAACGCCCTGAAGTTCCAGCAGATGATCCGGCCGCAGGTGCCGGTGCGGCTGGAGCTGACCTGGGACGCCGTCAAAGGCAGCCTGAATTTCCGTTATTTTTCCGAAGCCGGCGCACACGCGAGCGGCCGCATCCTGTTGGGGACCTGATCGACCATGTTGAATAAAAAATTTTCGCCGGAGCGCCAGAGCGCCTTCGAGGCCCGTTTCGAAGCGCAGAAGATCGCCTACGGCCCGGTCGTGTTCCAGTGCGTGCGCTATGCGTGGAAGCGCGGCATGCTGCAGGCGATCGCGGACGCCGGCGACACCGGCCTGTCGGTCGGGCAGATGGCGGAAAGCGGCCGCTGGACGGCGTATGTGCTGAAGGTGGTGCTGGAAACCTGCCTGTCCGCCGGCGTGGTCTACCTGAGCGAAGGCCGCTACGTGCTCGACAAGGCCGGCTTCATCGTGCTGACCGACCCGATCACCCAGGTCAACATCGACTTCAACCATGATGTCTGCTACCAGGCGCTGTTCTCGCTCGAACAGTCGCTCGACGCCGAAAAGCCGCTGGGCCTGAAGGTGTTCGGCGACTGGCCGACCGTCTACCAGGGCCTGGCGCAGCTGCCGGAGCCGGCGCGCGGCAGCTGGTTCGCCTTCGACCACTATTACTCGGATTCCTCCTTCCCCGACATCCTGCCGGACGTGTTCGCGACCGCGCCGAAACGCGTGATGGACATCGGCGCGAATACCGGCAAGTTTACGCTGGCCGCGCTGGGCGCCAACCCGTCCGTGAAACTGCACCTGGTCGACCTGCCGGGCCAGCTCGCCGTGGCCGACAAGGCGCTGCAGGACGCAGGCCTGCGCGAACGCGCCAGCCTGCACCCGACCGACCTGCTGGATGACGCCGCCGCGCTGCCGCCGGGGATGGACCTGATCTGGATGAGCCAGTTCCTGAGCTGCTTCTCGGAAGCCGCGATCGCGAGCATCTTCCAGCGCGTGGCCGCCGCACTGGCGCCGAACGGCCAGGTGCTGGTCATGGACACCTTCTGGGACCGCCAGCGCTACGACATCGCTTCCTACTGCCTGATCAACACCTCGCCCTACTTCAACAACCTCGCCAGCGGCAACAGCAAGGTCTACGAAAGCGAAGACTACGTGCGCCTCGCGAAAGCGGCGGGCCTGGACCTGGTCACCGCGCGCGACGGCATCGGCTACTGCCACTCGCTGCTGCGCTTCGCCAGGGCCGCCTGAGATGTTCCAGCCCTGCGTCGTCATTCCCGTCTACAACCACGAGCACGCGATCGGCAAGGTGCTCGGGCAGGTGCTCGCGCACGGCCTGACCGTGATTCTGGTCGACGACGGCAGCTCGCCCGCCTGCGCGGCGACGCTCGACGCACTGGCGACAACGCATGCGGGACAGGTGGTGCTCGAGCGCCACGCGGTCAACCAGGGCAAGGGCGGGGCGGTGCTGACCGGCTTCGCACGCGCGGCAAAGGACGGCTACAGCCACGTGCTGCAGGTCGACGCCGACGGCCAGCACTGCGTCGCCGACGTCAAGCACTTCCTCGATGCCGCGCGCGCACAGCCGGGGGCGGTGATCGCGGGCTGCCCGGTGTACGACGAGTCGGTCCCGGCGCTGCGCCTGTATGCGCGCTACCTCACCCACGTCTGGGTCTGGATCAATACGCTGTCGCTGGCGATCCGCGATTCGATGTGCGGCTTCCGCGTGTATCCGGTGGCGCCGGTGCTGGCGCTGGCAAGGCGGCGCCGCCTGGGCCTGCGCATGAACTTCGACATCGAGATCCTGGTGCGCTTGTACTGGGACGGGGTCGAGGTGGCCAACCTGCCGACCAAAGTGGGCTATCCGGAGGACGGCGTCTCGCATTTCAAGGCATGGACCGATAACGTCCTGATCACGCGCATGCATGTGGCCCTATTCTTCGGCATGCTGCCGCGGATTCCTTCCCTGGTGGGGCGCAGATGGCGCACGTAAGCTCTCCAGATACGCGCCACTGGGCGGCCATCAACGAAGCGAGCTTCGTTGCCGGCATGCGCCTGCTGTTCTGGGTCTGCCGCGTGTTCGGCCGCTGGCCCTTCCGCATCGTGCTCTATCCGGTGCTGTTGTGGTACGTGGCGACCCAGGGACGTGCGCGCCGGGTCTCGGGCGACTACCTGCGCCGGGTCGGCGCACCGGCCAACCTGGCCGGCGTGCTGCGTCATTTCGGCGCGTTTGCCGAGACCATCCTCGACAAGATGCTGCTCTGGGGCGGCCTGTTCGACTATGGCCGCGTCAGCGTGCATGGCGCCGAGCCGCTCCTGCAGCGCATCCGCGCGGGCCAGGGCGCGCTGCTGGTGTGCTCGCACCTGGGCAACCTCGACCTCAGCCGCGCGCTGTCGATGGAGACGCCGGGCCTGAAGATCACGGTGCTGGTGCATACGCTGCACGCGCAGGCCTTCAACAAGATGCTGGCGAAGCTCGATCCGCGCAGCGGGATGAACCTGATGCAGGTGACCGAGATGACGCCCGCGATGGCGATGGAACTGTCCGAACGGATCGGCCGCGGCGAGTTCGTCGTCATTGCCGGCGACCGGGTGCCGGTCGCACCGAACCCGCGCGTGGCATTCGCTCCTTTCCTGGGCCAGGCGGCCGCCTTCCCGGTCGGCCCCTACGTGATGGCATCGGTGCTCGGCTGCCCGCTGTATGCGATGTTCGCGGCGCGCCAGGGCGAGCGTTACGAGATCCACTTCGAGCGCCTGCGCGAATCGGTCAGCCTGCCGCGCCGTACGCGCGATGCAGCGCTGGCCGAACTGGCGGGCGAGTATGCGGCGCGCCTCGAACACCATGCCCGGCGCGCGCCGCTGGAGTGGTTCAACTTTTACGATTTTTGGCAGTTACCCGATCCGGAACGCGCAGATGCAGCCCACTAGCCCCAGCACTACCACCGCCCCCCAGCGCAGCGTGCGCTTCGACCGCGAGCGCCTGGCGCTCGGCGACATCGTCGACATCGCGCGCGGCGCGGCGCGTCCGGAACTCTCGAACGACCCCGCCTTCCGCGCCGCGATCGCGAAGGGCGCCGACTTCCTCGACCGCCTGCTGCGCGAAGACGGCGCCATCTACGGCGTGACCACCGGCTACGGCGACTCCTGCACCGTGGACGTTCCGCTGTCGCTCGTGTCGGAACTGCCGCACCACCTGTACACCTACCACGGCTGCGGCCTGGGTGCGCACCTGGACCCGGCGCAGACGCGCGCGGTGATGGGCGCGCGCCTGGCCTCGCTGTCGAAAGGTTTCTCGGGCGTCAGCGTGGGCCTGCTCGAGCAGATCGTGCGCCTGTTCGACGCCGGCCTGCTGCCCCTGATCCCGAGCGAAGGCTCGGTCGGCGCCAGCGGCGACCTGACCCCGCTGTCCTACCTTGCGGCTGTGCTGTGCGGCGAGCGCGAAGTGCTGCGCGACGGCGTGCAGGTGCCGGCGGCGCAGGCGCTGGCGCAGGCAGGTATCACCCCGCTGCGCCTGCGCCCGAAAGAGGGCCTGGCCATCATGAACGGCACCGCGGTGATGACGGGCCTGGCCTGCCTGGCCTGGGACCGCGCCGATTACCTTACGCGTTTGAGCACCCGCATCACGGCGCTCGCCTCGTTCGCGCTCGACGGCAACGACCACCATTTCGACGAGACCCTGTTTTCGGTGAAGCCGCACGCCGGCATGCAGAACGTGGCGGCCTGGCTGCGCCAGGACCTGGAATACGCGGGCCAGCTGGAACGCAACGGCAAGCGCCTGCAGGACCGCTATTCGATCCGCTGCGCACCGCACGTCATCGGCGTGCTGGCCGACGCGCTGCCCTTCTTCCGCGACGCCATCGAAAACGAATTGAACAGCGCGAACGACAACCCGATCATCGACGCCGAGGGCGAACGCGTGCTGCACGGCGGCCACTTCTACGGCGGCCATATCGCTTTCGCCATGGACGGCATGAAGAACGCGGTGGCGAACCTGGCCGACCTGCTGGACCGCCAGATGGCCTTGCTGGTCGACGCCCGCTACAACCAGGGCCTGCCGGCCAACCTGTCGGGCGCCGAAGGCCCGCGCGCCGCGATCAACCATGGCTTGAAAGCCCTGCAGATCAGCGCCTCGGCCTGGACCGCGGAAGCGCTGAAACTGACCATGCCTGCCTCGGTGTTCTCGCGCTCGACCGAATGCCATAACCAGGACAAGGTCAGCATGGGCACGATCGCCGCGCGCGACTGCCTGCGCGTGCTCGAACTCGTCGAACAGGTCGCGGCCGCGCTGCTGGTCACGGTGCGCCAGGGCGTCTGGCTGCGCACCAGGCTGGACGCCTCGCGTGCATTGCCTGCGCCGCTGGCGCGCATGATGGACCTGCTGGGCGAGGACATCGCGCCGGTCGTCGAAGACCGCCGCCTCGATCCCGAGCTGCACCTGCTGCTGGGCCGCATCCGCGCCCAGGCCTGGAGCCTGTATGCGTAAGGCGAAAACCCCCGCGCGCTGGTTCGCCGAAGTCGAGATGGCGGTGCAGTTCTTCGACCTCGACCCGATGCAGATCGTCTGGCACGGCAATTACGTGAAATACCTGGAAGTCGCGCGCTGCGCACTGCTCGACAAGATCGGCTACAACTACGGCCAGATGCAGGAATCGGGCTACATGTGGCCGATCATCGAGATGAATTTGCGCTACGCCGGTCCCGCCGCTTTCGGGCAGCGCCTGCTGCTGCGCGCCGAGATCGTCGAGTGGGAGAACCGCCTGCGCATCGATTACCTGATCAGCGACCTCGCCACCGGCAAGCGCCTGAACCGCGCGACCACGACCCAGGTCGCGGTCGACATCCAGAGCGGCGAGATGTGCTTCGTCTCGCCCGCCATCCTGTTCGAAAAACTGGGAGTACCCGCACCATGAAACGTGTTTTCCTCACCGTCCTGCTGGCCGCCTCCTGCGCCGCGGGCAGCGCCCACGCCGCGGCACCGATCGCGAAGATCCAGGCCATGCTCGCCAAACCGGAGCAGCTGTGCGGCCGCTTCGAGCAATCGAAGCAGCTGGCCGGCATGAAAAAACCCTTGCTGTCGACCGGGCGCTTCTGCGTCATCGCCGGCAAGGGCGTGCTGTGGCGCACCCTGAAACCCTTCCCGAACACCTTGCGCCTGAAGCGCGACGAGATCGTCCACCTGCAGGGCGACCGTGTCGCGATGCGCCTGGACGCCACCCAGGAACCGACGGTACGCATGATCAACGGCGTCCTGTTCTCGCTGCTGGCGGGCGACCTGGGCCAGCTCGACACCCTGTTCGAGGTCGACGGTTCCGTCACCGAGGGCGGCTGGAAGGTCGCGTTGAAAGCACGCAGCGCGGCGCTGGCGCGGGCCATCGGCGCGATTTCGCTCGACGGCGCGGCCTATGTGCGCAGCATCCAGATGGCGGAAGAGAGCGGCGACAAGACGACGATCGTTTTTTCCGACATCAAGACGGGGCCGGGCGCCGTATTGCCTGAAGAGGCGGCGCTGCTGTGATCACGCAAAAACGCCTCGCGCTGCTCTGGGCGCTCGTCGTCTGCCTGCTGGTCGGGCATAACGCCTGGCTCTGGCTGGGCCAGCGCATCGTGCCCGACACCGACATCCTGGCCCTGCTGCCGCAGGACGAGCGCGACCCGGTCTTGCAGCAGTCGTTCACGCACATGGTCGACAGCGCCCAGCAGCGCGTCGTGGTGCTGGTCGGCGCCAGAGACTGGAGCGACGCCCGGCGCGCGGCCGATGCTTACCGCGCCGCGCTGGCGCCGCACGGCGCGCTGATCGGTTTCGACGCGATCGGCGACGAGGCGCAAGCCGGCTGGCTGGCTGGCCTGCAGCGCCACGGCAGCCTGCTGGTCGGGGCCGCCCAGGAACGCCAGCTGCGCGAGGAGCCGGCGCGCTTCTGGGTCGATTCCGCCATGGCGCGCCTGTACAGCGCGTTCTCCGGGCCGAAGCTGGGCGCCTTCCGCGACGATCCCTTCGGCCTGTTCGCCGGCTGGATGCAGGAGCGTGCCGGCGAAACCCCGGTGCGTCCACGCGACGGCCGCCTGTTCGTGACGGGAGAAGGACGCGAGTATGTGCTGCTCACCTATACCCTGAAACAATCTGCGTTCTCGCTGGGCGCGCAAGGCGCCGTGGTGCCGCTGCTGGACGCGGCCACGCTGGCCGCCCGCGGCGCCGTGCCGTCCGCCGAAGTGATCCAGGCCGGCGTGGTGCTGCATGCGGCAGCCGCCGGCCGCCAGGCCAGCAGCGAGATCCACACCATCGGCGCGGGTTCCCTGGTCGGCATCGTGCTGCTGACCTGGCTGACCTTCCGTTCGGTGAAACCTATTTCCCTGATCGTACTGGCGATCGGCATCGGCTTCCTGGGTGCGCTGTCGGTGTGCTGGCTGCTGTTCGGGCGGATCCACCTGCTGACCCTCGTCTTCGGTGCGAGCCTGATCGGCGTGGCCCAGGACTACGGCATATATTTCCTGTGCCACCGCCTCGGCGCCGACCCCCAGCTCGATTCGCCGCGCCTGCTGCGGCGCCTGCTGCCTGGCCTCGGCCTGACCCTGCTGGCCGCCGTCATCGGCTACCTCGGCCTGGCGCTCACGCCCTTCCCGGGACTGCGGCACATGGCGGTGTTCTCGGCCCTGGGCCTGGTGTTCGCCTGGCTGACGGTGGTCTGCTGGTTTCCGGCCCTGATCGGCCCGCGCACGCTGAAAATGGGCCCGCTGGCGCGCCGCTACCGGGGGCTGGCCGCACGCTGGCCGCGCTTTTCAAACCAGCCGGCGGCGCTGCTCTTGGTCGCGCTGCTGGGCGTCTTCATGGCCGCCGGCTGGTCGCGCCTGAAGGTGAACGACGACATCCGCTCGCTGCAATCCTCGCCGCCGGCGCTGGTGCGCGACCAGATCAAGTTGAGCAAGCTGCTCGACGCCCCGAGCCCGGTCCAGTACTACCTGGTGCGCGGCGCCTCGAACGAAGAGGTGCTGCAGCGCGAGGAGTCGCTCAAGCGCCGCCTCGATCCGCTCATCAAGGGGGGCGACATCGCCGGCTACCAGGCACTGTCGAACTGGGTGCCTTCGCTGCGCGTCCAGGACGAGCGCCAGGCGCTGATCGACTCCCGGTTGCTGGCCGGCGCCGGACCGCTGGCGCAGCTCGCCCACGAAATCGGCGAGGATGGCGCCTGGGTCGAAGCCACCCGCGCACACCTGCGCGC
Source organism: Telluria sp. AIW5 (assembly GCF_056680575.1). NCBI lineage: Bacteria > Pseudomonadati > Pseudomonadota > Betaproteobacteria > Burkholderiales > Oxalobacteraceae > Telluria > Telluria sp. AIW5. The sequence goes on from NZ_CM155289.1 coordinate 3,103,042, forward strand.
CAACAGCGAGCCGTTGCGCCTGGATGAATTCCTGCGCACGTCCGCCAGCGAGCCGTGGCGCCATCTGTGGCTGGGCAAGGTGGAAGGGGAATACGCCAGCATCGTGGCCCTGCGCGGCATGCGCTATGCGTCGATCCCATCGCTCGCGCGCGCGGCCGAAGGCCTGGCCGGGGTGCAGTGGGTCGACAAGGTCGGCGGCATATCCTCGGTGCTGGGACGCTACCGCGCCAACATGGGCTGGGTCCTGCTCGGCGCCTACGTGGTGGTGTTCGCGGTGCTGTTCCCGCGCTACCGCGGCCGCACCTGGCGCGTGCTGGCGCCGACCGCGATGGCGAGTCTCCTGACCCTGGCGCTGCTCGGCTTTGCCGGCCAGAGCCTGCAGCTGTTCCACGTGCTGGCGCTGATGTTGTTGCTCGGTGTCGGCGTCGACTACGGCATCTTCATGCAGGAAGAGCATGGACGCGGCGACGATGCGCCCTGGCTCGCGGTCGGCCTGTCGGCCGCCAGCACCATTCTTTCATTCGGCCTGCTCGGCCTGTCCGGCACCCCGGCGCTGCAGGCTTTCGGCCTGACGATGCTGGTCGGGACCGCGCTGGTCTGGCTGGGCGCCCCATGCTTCACCCTGACCAAGGAGGAACCCCATGTTTCGCCCGTCCTGGCTTGACCGCGCCGCAGTGTTGGCAGCAATCCTGCTGCTGGCCGGCTGCACGAAGAAAGAAGAACTGCCGGCGCGCCTCGGCCTGCGCCTGGCACCAAGCGCGCTGGGCGAATCGATCAGCGTGCAGCAGCACCTGACCGTACAGCGCCCCGGCGGTACCAACGACCTCGATGCCGCGCTCGAAGTCGACCCGGCCCGGGTCAGCCTGGTGGGGCTCGCGCTCGGCATGCGCGTGCTGAGCCTCGAATTTGACGGCAAGGAGCTGACCGAGTGGCGCCACCCGATGCTGCCGAAGCAGGTGCGCGCCGCGGACGTGCTGGAAGACGTGCAGCTGACCGTGTGGCCCGTTGCCGCGATCGCGCAGGCGCTGCCGGCCGGCTGGACCATCGAAGAGCATGGACTGCGCCGCACGCTGCGCCGCGAAGGCGAGGTCGTGGCCACGATCGACTACAGCGGCACCCCGCGCTGGAAGGGCAAGGCGGTGCTCGACAACCTGCGCTACAAATACAAGCTGACCATCGAGTCGGCCAGCGAGTGAATAGATGATGATTTACCTGAACGATTGCGCGCTGGTCTGCGCGCTGGGCGCCGACCGCGACACGATCCGCCGCCGCCTGCTGGACGAGGCGGCCAGCGGCCTGACGCTGTCCGACGCCTGCTCCCCTGGCCGCACGCTGCCGCTCGGCCGCGTCGAGGCCGCGCTCCCTGGCGTCGACCACCTGCCGCTGCCGCTGCGCAGCCGGAACAACGCGCTGGCCCTGGCCGCGCTGGCGCAAATCCGGCCCGCGGTGGACGCGGCGATTGCCCGCTACGGCGCGGGCCGGGTCGGCGTCATCGTCGGCACCAGCACCTCGGGCGTGGGCGCGACCGAGAGCGCCATCGCCGCGCACCTGGCCAGCGGAGAGCTGCCTGCCGGCTTTCACTACGGCCAGCAGGAAATGGGTTCGCCCGCCGCGCTGCTGGCGCATGAACTGAAGGTTACCGGTCCGGCCTGCGTCCATTCGAGCGCCTGTTCATCGAGCGCGAAGGCGCTGGCCAGCGCCGCGCGCCTGGTCCGCATGGGCCTGGTGGACGCGGTCGTCACCGGCGGCGTCGACACCCTGTGCGGCTTCACGGTCGCCGGCTTTTCGGCGCTCGAATCGGTCAGCCCCGTGCAATGCAATCCGCTCGGCGCGAACCGCAAGGGCATCAACCTGGGCGAGGGCGCGGCCCTGTTCCTGATGAGCCGCGAGCCGGCCGCAGTCGCCCTGTGCGGCTGGGGCGAGTCGTCCGACGGCCACCACATGTCGGCGCCGGATCCGAACGGCGGCGGCGCGCGCATCGCGATGAACGAGGCCCTGCGCCGCGCCGGCATCGACGCGGGCGCCATCGACTACATCAACCTGCACGGCACCGCGACGGTGCAGAACGATGCGATGGAGTCGCGCGCCGTGGCCGACCTGTTCGGCACGCAGGTGGCCGTCAGTTCGACCAAGCCCTTCACCGGCCACACGCTGGGCGCGGCCGGGGCGGTCGAGGCAGCGTTCTGCTGGCTTGCGATGCAGGACGATAACGAGGAAGGGATCTTGCCGCCGCACCTGTGGGACGGCGAGCGCGATGCCACGCTGCCGGCGCTGAACCTGGCGCAGCCGGGCCAGCGCCTGGGCCGTCCGATCCGCTACGCGCTGAGTAACTCGTTCGCCTTCGGCGGCTCGAATGCGGCGCTGGTGTTCGGGAGGTTGCCATGAGTGTGCTCGTGACTGCGCTTCCCGACATCCACACGCTGGTGCCGCACAGCGGCGCCATGTCGCTGCTGGGTACCCTGCTGGCGGCCGATGCCGAGACCCTGGACGCCCAGGTGCGCATTGGCCCGGACTCGATGTTCTGCAGCGGCGGGGAAGTGGGCGCCTGGGTCGGCGTCGAATACATGGCGCAGGCGGTGGCGGCCCACGCGGGCTTCGCGGCGCGCCAGCGCGGCGAACCGGTGCACGTCGGCTTCCTGCTCGGCACCCGGCGCTATGCCTGCGCGCTGCCGGCCTTCGCGGTCGGCAGCGTATTGAATATCCACGTGCAGCGCGCGCTGCAGGGCGACAACGGCCTGGGTGCGTTCGACTGCCGTATCACCGACGGGAAGGATGGGACTGAGCTGGCGAGCGCCACGATCACCGTCTTCCAGCCCGATAACGTAGAAGAGTTTTTGCAACGGAGTTCCGAATGAGTAGTAAGGAGAAGAGTGTGCTGAGTGTCCTGGTCACCGGCTCTTCGCGCGGCATCGGCAAGGCGATCGCCCTGCGCCTGGCGCGCGAGGGCTATGGCGTGGTCGTGCATTGCCGCAGCCGGCGCGATGAGGCCGACGCTGTCGCGGCCGAAATCGCCGCCGGCGGCGGCAGCGCGCGCGTGCTGCAGTTCGACATCGGCGAGCGCGAGGCCACGGCCGCCGCGCTGGCGGCCGACATCGAGGCGCATGGCTGCTACTACGGCGTGGTCTGCAACGCCGGCGTCGCGATCGACACGGCTTTCCCGGCGATGACCGGCGAAGAGTGGGACCAGGTGCTGGGCACCAACCTGGACGGTTTCTTCAACGTCCTGAATCCGCTCGTAATGCCGATGGTCCAGCGCCGCAAACCCGGCCGCATCGTGACCATGGCCTCGGTATCGGGCCTGGTCGGCAACCGCGGCCAGGTGAATTACAGCGCGGCGAAAGCCGGCATCATCGGCGCGACCAAGGCGCTGGCGCTGGAACTGGCCAAGCGCAACATCACCGTCAACTGCGTGGCGCCAGGCCTGATCGAGACCGACATGATCGGCGAGGTCCCGATGGAAGAAGCGCTCAAGATGATTCCCGCGCGCCGCGTCGGCCGTCCCGAAGAAGTGGCGGCGGCGGTCAGCTACCTGCTGTCGGAAGACGCCGGCTATGTCACCCGCCAGGTCATTTCCGTGAATGGAGGTCTCGCATGAACCACCGCGTCGTCGTCACCGGCATGGCCGGCATCAGCCCGATCGGCAACGACTGGGCCACGGTCCGCGATCGCCTCGGTTCCTACCGCAACGCCATCGTCCACATGAACGACTGGTCCGATTACGATGGCCTGAACACCAGGCTCGGCGCCCCGGCCGCGCCGTTCGCGCTGTCCGAGCGCTACAACCGCAAGACCACGCGCAGCATGGGCCGCGTCGCGCTGCTGGCCACGCGCGCCACCGAGCTGGCGCTGCTCGACGCCGGCCTGCTCGACGATCCGCTGCTCACCAGCGGCCGCATGGGCGTGTCCTTCGGCTCGTCCGCCGGCACGCCGAGCGCCATCGGCGACTTCGGCCGCATGATGGAAGAGCGCACCACGCGCGGCATCAACGCCACCACCTACATCAAGATGATGGCCCACACGGCGCCCGTGAATATCGGCGTCTTTTTCGGCCTGACCGGACGGGTGATCACGACCTCCTCGGCTTGTACCTCGGGCAGCCAGGGCATCGGCTATGCGTACGAGGCGATCAAAAGCGGCCGCCAGACGGCCATGATCGCCGGCGGCGCCGAGGAGCTCTGCGCCACCGAAGCCGCCGTCTTCGACACGCTGTTCGCCACCAGCACGCGCAACGACACGCCGCAGGCGACGCCGCGTCCCTTCGACGCCGGTCGCGACGGCCTGGTGATCGGGGAGGGCGCCGGCGCCCTGATCCTGGAAGAGCGCGAACACGCGCTGGCGCGCGGCGCGACCATCTACGCGGAACTGGTGGGCTTCGGCACCAACAGCGACGGCACCCACGTGACCCAGCCGAATGCCGCCACCATGAAGATGGCGATGGAACTGGCGCTGCAGGACGCGGGCCTGGCACCGGAAGCGATCGGCTACGTGAACGCGCACGGCACCGCGACCCAGCAGGGCGACCTGGCCGAGACCCAGGCCACGGCCGCGCTGTTCGGCCCGCGCATGCCGATCAGTTCCCTGAAGAGTTACATGGGCCACACCCTGGGCGCCTGCGGCGCACTCGAGGCGTGGTTCAGTATCGAGATGATGCACGAGGGCTGGTTCGCCCCGACCATCAATCTCAGCCAGGTCGACCCCGAGTGCGGGGAGCTCGACTACATTCGCGGCGAGGGACGCCGGCTCGACTGCGAATACATCATGTCGAACAATTTTGCGTTCGGCGGCATTAATACGTCGCTGATTTTCAAACGGTAGTCCTCCAACACTTCAAGGGAAAATAATGAAAAACGCGCGTCGCGCACTGCTGGTCGCCTCAGCCCTCGTCGCCCTGCCGCTCATCCAGGGCTGTGCCACCAGCATCAAGGCATCGTCGACCAACAACCCCGCACCGGCCACGGCCTTCTCGCAGTATGGCCGCATCGAGGTCAGGCCGGTCGCCTTCAAGGCCGGCTACAAGGGCAACACCGCCGCGCTGGCGAAGATCGGCGCCAACCTCGAGAAGGACCTCGCACCATCGCTGCAGCAGTGGAACAGCCGCCCGGCGAATGGCCGTACCCTGACCGTCGAGCCGATCGTCGAAGAGATGTCGTTCAAGAGCACGACCAAGCGCGTCTTCCTCGGTCCGCTCGCCGGCAGCTCGGGCGTCCTGATGCGCGTGACCTTCCGTGACCAGGCTGGCAAGGTCATCGCGACGCCGGAATTCTTCCAGCGTTCGAACGCGATGAGCGGCGGCTTCTCCCTGGGCGTGAACGACAACATGATGCTGACCCGCGTCGCCAGACTGGCAAGCGACTATGTGATCGCCAACTACGAAGACGCCGTCGGCGGCCCGTCGGGCGCCGACGACAACGCCGTCGCCGCAAACTGATCCCACCCACTCTTTCGAGGAACAACAACATGAAAAAAATCGTCCTGAGCATCGCCATCGCCGCAGCCGCCGCCGGTAGCACCCTCCCTGCGCAAGCGCGCGACACGAAGCTGATGCTGCCGCTGGCCGGCGCCATGGCCGACAACGACGCCCAGGGTCGCCTGGGCGACACGGTGAAGTTTTACTTCGGCAACGCAAAGACGCCGAAAGTGCTGCAGAAGCTCGGTACCGACCAGACCAGCCAGAAGACCAATTCCTTCGGCAAGAGCGCGGAAAAAGCCTGCAACTGGGCCTTCCTGTCGGCCATGCTGCGCTTGCAGGCGCGCGCCCGCGAACTGGGCGCGAACGCGGTCATCAACATTGCCAGTAACTACAAGAACGTGGAAGTGCTGAGCGACTCGGAGTTCGAGTGCCATGACGGCGCCATGATGTCGGGCGTTGCGCTCAAGGGCGACTTCGTCAAGATCGCGAACTAAAGCGAGCGGAGACGCCGGTGCCTGCACGCGGCGACACGCTGCTGTGGCTGGTCGACAGCGCGGCCTTGCCCGGGACTGCGCTGGAGGCCGGCCTGCGCTGGCTAAGCCAGGCCGAGCGCTTGCGCCATGCGCGCTTCGTGCGCGCCGAGCGGGCCCGCCAGTTCGTCGCCGGCCGCGTGCTGCTGCGGATGGCGATCGGCGAACTGCTTGGCGTGGCGCCAGGCACGGTCGAACTCCTCGAGCGGCCCGGCAATGCGCCGGCGCTGGTGTCTCCCGAGCGGCCAAGGCTGGGCCTGAGTATTTCGCACAGCGGGCCGTGGGTGGCCTGCGCGGTCAGCCTGGAGTCGCCGGTCGGACTCGACATCGAGCGCATCGATCCGGCGCGCGACCTGGTCGCCCTCGCCGAACAGGCCTTCGGGACGGAGGCCGCGGCGGCGCTGGCGGCGCTGGACGAAACGGCGCGCCTGCATGCCTTTTACCGTCAATGGTGCCGCCATGAGGCGCACATCAAACTGGGGCGCGAGGGCGCCCATGATCACTGTTTCGCGTTGCCCGGGCTGGCGCTCGTCCTGAGCAGCCCCCGGCCCCTGGAAGCGCAGCCGGCCGTGATCGACACGGCCGGGTTCATGAGCGCTGCCTGAGGAGCGGCCGCGCTAGCGCGCCACGCCCACCAGCTTGTGCACCAGTTCCGACGAGGTCGACGCCGAAAACTTGCGCATCAGTTTCGCCCGGTGCATCTCCACCGTGCGCGGACTGAGGTCGGTCTCGCGCGCGATCACCTTGCTGGTCTTGCCCTCGACCAGCAGCGCCGCGATCTCGCGTTCGCGCGGGGTCAGCGAGGCCGTGACCGGCCGCTTTTCGCTCACATCTTCGAAGGTCCACACGCCCGCGCCGAGCGGCTCGCTGGCGTTCAGCGCGCGCCCGGTCACGTGGCACCAGAACAGCTCGCCACCGCCGCGGCGCATGATGCGCTCGTCGGAATAACGGCCCCTGGCGTTCATGATCGGCACGATGCGGTCGCCCGTGCGCAGGAATTCGTCCATCGTCGGGTAGAGCACGGCAAACGACTGGCCGTCGAGGTAACCCCGGTCGTAGCCGAACATCGCCGCCAGCGCAAGGTTGCAGGACTGGATGACGCGGTTGACGGAGATGCACATGCCAACCGGTGCATGCTGGAAAATCATCTCGTAATCGATGGCGTAGGATGGATTCACTGGAAGCGTGTCTTGGTGCAAGGGCAGGGCCATGGCCGGTAGTTCTACGGTATTGTGCTTTGAATCGGCGTATTCTATGCTGGGATTCTACTCTGCGGTACATAAACGGCTGACAAGCCAATTTACAAAAGGGACGGGTATGAACAAAGTGTATCCTGATGCGGCATCGGCACTGGCCGGTATCGTTCAAGACGGCCAGATGATCGCCGTCGGCGGCTTCGGCCTGTGCGGCATTCCGGAAGCGCTGATCGAAGCGCTGCGCGACTCGGGCGTCAAGCAATTGACCGCCATCTCCAACAACGCGGGCGTGGACGGCTTCGGCCTCGGCCAGCTGCTGGAAACGCGCCAGATCAAGAAGATGATCGCTTCCTACGTCGGCGAAAACAAGGAATTCGCACGCCAGTTCCTGGCAGGCGAACTCGAGCTCGAATTCACGCCCCAGGGCACGCTGGCCGAAAAGCTGCGTTGCGGCGGCGCCGGCATTCCTGCCTTCTTCACCAAAACCGGCTACGGCACCATCGTAGCCGACGGCAAGGAAACGCGCGAATTCGACGGCGAGAATTACGTGATGGAACTGGCCCTCGTGCCGGACGTGTCCCTCGTGAAAGCCTGGAAGGCCGACAAGGCCGGCAACCTGGTGTTCCGCAAGACCGCGCGCAATTTCAACCCGAACGTCGCCACCGCGGGCAAGGTCTGCATCGTCGAAGTCGAAGAGCTGGTCGAGATCGGCGAGATCGATCCGGACCAGGTGCACACCGCGAGCATCTTCGTGCACCGCATCGTCCACAATCCGACGCCGGAAAAGCGCATCGAACAGCGCACCGTGCGCGCGAATTAAAAGACGATATTCAAGATCACCTTCGGAGACAGAACATGGCATGGACTCGTGATGAAATGGCCGCGCGCGCGGCAAAGGAACTGCAGGACGGTTTCTATGTGAACCTGGGCATCGGCCTGCCGACCCTGGTGGCCAACTATGTGCCGCAGGACATCGAAGTTTTCCTGCAATCGGAAAACGGCCTGCTCGGCATCGGCCCCTTCCCAACGGATGATGCGGTCGACGCCGACCTGATCAACGCCGGCAAGCAGACCGTGACGGCATTGCCGGGCGCCGCCTACTTCAGCTCGGCCGATTCCTTCGGCATGATCCGCGGCGGCAAGATCAACCTCGCCATCCTGGGCGCGATGCAGGTCTCGGAACACGGCGACCTCGCCAACTGGATGATCCCGGGCAAGATGGTGAAAGGCATGGGCGGCGCGATGGACCTGGTGGCCGGCGTCAAGCGCGTGGTCGTGGTGATGGAACACGTCGCCACCGCCAAGGATGGCGCGACCTCGCACAAGATCCTGAAAAAATGCGACCTGCCGCTGACCGGTGTCGGCGTGGTGGACCGCATCATCACGGACCTCGGCGTGATCGACGTCACGGACAAGGGCCTGAAACTGGTCGAACTGGCGCCGGGCGTGACGAAGGAACAGCTGGTCGAGGCGACTGCGGCTGAGCTGGACGTCTCGGCGGTCTGACGAGCTGAGAAGGCTGATGGCAGTGCGAGAGCCCGGCGGTTGCCGGGCTTTATTATTTTAGGCCGAAGCAAACAACGACTTGTCACAGAGGCAAACTAGCTCGTACACTGGGCTGAGCTTGGTGTCCGTTATCGGCCGGTCGATAGCAGACACCGGTAACAGAGCGTCCCCGCGAAAAGCGATCACTGGGCGTACACCGCCGCTTCGAACGCTACCAAGTCACTCCACTTTTTTCGATCTGCGAGAATCATTGAAAGCGCACGCTGGCATTCCGAGCATTTTGTCGTGGACGCAGATCGAACGCGTCGTAGCGACGATAACGATCGTCAACGCAGCGCTCGGCCTGATCGTGTGGATAGCCGCCGGCAGCGCGGGCGCCAGCCTGCTACTGCTCTCGCTGCTGGGCCTGCTGTCGGGCGTCCTTCCATGGCGAACGCGGCTGCCTGGGCACGCGCTTGGACTGGCATTCTATGGCCTGCAGCTCGCCGGCTACCATCCCTACCATTCAGCGGACGCCTACCCCTTGCGCGGCGCCTTGAGCCTGTCGGTCGTCGTGCACCTGCCTGGCGGCGTGTTGATCGTCAATGTGCTGGCGCTAGCGCTGTGTGCTGCAAGCGCAGCGCTGTTGTGGCGACGCGTGCGTATATAACCAGCTGAAACTGGTCATCGACGCGACGTCCGCTCAGTCCGTTTCGATCGTCCAGACGTAATGAACCGTAGTCCATTGCGCGACCGGTTGACCGGCGCTGGTGGCAGGTTTGAAGCGGCAGCCCTTCAGCGCATTCAAGGCAGCGTTGTCGAGCAAGGGGTCGCCACTCGAGCGATCGATCCGGCTCTCCGAAACGCGTCCGTCGGTCTCAACGAAAAAATTGAGATCGACCGTCCCTTGGCTTCCGCGCTGGGCCGACTCCATTGGATACCGGGGCATGCAGGAGGGATGAAACAGAGCAAGGGCACGCGATGGCACCGGGGCAGCCGGCGTTTGCACGGCGCAACTCGTCGTCGCCGCACTGGCAAGCAGTAGCGCCAAAGTGCTCAGGAACTTCGCTTTGTTTATCTCGCTGCGCATCACTTCCCCGGTCGTTGTTATGGCGGAGGCAGACAGCCGACCCGCTTCATATGGATGAGTTTATGTGACGCGCGGCTGCGCGCCCAGCAACTACAGCACGTACCAATAGATCGTGATGTAGTGCGCCACGCTCCCCGCCAGCACGAACAGATGCCAGATGCCGTGCGCATGGCGCAGGCGCGCATCGAGCACATAGAACACGATGCCGCCCGTATAGGCCAGGCCCCCGCCCAGCAGCCAGGCGAAGCCGGCGGTCCCCAGGCCTTCCTGCAGCGGCCCCAGCATCGTCGCCGCGGACCAGCCCATCGCCAGGTAGACCAGCATCGACAGCACCCGCGCTCCGCGGTGCGGCCGGGTTTCCTGCAGGATGCCGACAATCGCCAGGCCCCAGACGACCCCGAGCAGGAGCCAGCCTTCCCGGTTGGAGAACATCAGCATGCAGAAGGGCGTATAGCTGCCGGCGATCAGCAGATAAATGCTGAGGTGGTCGAAGCGCTGCAGCAGTTGCTTCAGCGATCCGCTGGCGCCATGGTAGGCGGTCGAGCAGGCGTACATCAGGACCAGCGAGACGGCATAGACGGCGGTGCTGAGCAAACCCAGGTGGCCGTTGGCGTTGAAGGCGCGCGCCAGCAGGGGGATGCTGGCGCCGAAGGCAAGCAGCGCTCCGCCGAGGTGGGTAATGGTGTTGAGCTTTTCGCCGTGTTGCATGGCGCCTCCCGGTGACAAGTCGGCCTCAGTGCTGCCGCCTCCTCATTCTATCGCGGGCGGATTTTTGCTGACTGATCCGGCAGGAACGCGTGCGGCCCTGTCGCTTTTTCACCCCAGCGACCAGACGTACTGGACCGGCACCCAGGCACGCGCCGGCTTGCCGCCCGCCAGCGCCGGCGTGAACCGGCACCTGGCGATCGCGACCCGCGCCGCTTCGTCGAGCGAGGCGTCGCCGCTCGACTTCGCCACCAGCGCTTCGGCCACGCTGCCGTCGGTATCGACCAGGAAGCGCAGCGTCACGGTGCCCTCGAGGCGCCGGGCGAGTGCCTCTGCCGGGTATTCCGGTTTGGCGCAGGAATCGAAGCGGGCAACCGGCCTGGTGGTAATGGCGTCCGGCCCGAGCGCGTCGGCGGGGGGTGTGGCCGTCCCGGCGCAGCCGGCGATGCAGGCGGTCGCCATGGCCAGCACCGGAAGCGCGGCTTTCCAGTTCATTGCCTGCGTTTCGGGACGAATCAGTCGTTTGATACGTGACATGAGATCTCCTCCGTTGGCCCCCTGGGCCAGGTGGTGGGTTGAGAACTGGAGACGTTCCAGCTCGGAAAGCGCAAGGGCCAGGCGCCGCGGTTCGCCCAGTTGCCTTGCCGCGATATCGTCCGCGATCAGTTCGCGCTCGACACGGATGCGGTGCGAGAGCCACCAGACCGCGGGGTGGTAGAACAGGATGGTTTCGATCAGGCTCTGCGCCAGGTTGACCAGGTAGTCGCCGCGCCGCACATGGGCCAGTTCGTGGGCCAGCAGGGCCTCCAGCAGATGGGGCGGCATGCCCGACAGGAGCGAGGCCGGCACCAGCACGACCGGGCGCCACCAGCCGGCGGTGACGGGACTCGTGAGCCCATCGACCACGCGCAGGCGCACAGCGCGCGTGATGCCGAACTGCGTTGCCATGGTCGACAGGCGCGCGTTCCACTGCGCATCGGTGCGCTGCGTGCTGGCCGCACGCCTGATCCACACCAGGCCGAGCGCCAGGCGCAGGCCGAGGGCGCCGGCGCACGCGGCCCAGCCGGTGACCACCCAGGCCAGGTGCGCCTGCAGGAAGCCGCGCCAACTGTCGCCCGCGGCGTCGCCCGAACCGGGCAGCATACCCGCCAGCACAGGAGTGCCGCTTGCGCCTGTCGCGCCGCCGTGCAGGCGTGCGATCAATTCGACCGCCGGCCACAGCAAGCACAGCAGCAGATGCATGCAGGCCACGGCATAGCGCGTCTGCGGGCGTGCCTTGCGTAGCCCGATCATCGCGCACGCGGCCTCCAGGCCGATCAATGCGCACTGCCAGCTTGAGTCGAGCAGGGTGGCGCCGACGTGGCCGACCAGTTCCTGTCCGGTCATTGCCCGTCCTCCTTCAGCAGCTTCTCGATCTCGGCGCGTTCCTTCTTCGAAATGCCGCTTTTCAGGGCCGCGAGTACCAGCGCCTTGGCCGAGCCGGCAAAGGCGCGTTGCATCAGGTCCCTGATCAAATTGGTCTGCAGCGAGTCCTGGGGCTGGGCCGGCGCGTAGACGTGCGAGCGTTCGCTCTCGTCGCGGGTCAGCAAGCCTTTCGTGTGCATGATCTGCATGAGGCGCAGCACGGTGGCATAGGTGACCTCGGGGCGCGTCTGTTGCATTGATTCATGTACCCGGCGCGCCGTGGCGGCGCCGAGCGGCCACAACACCTGCAGCAGGTCGAGTTCGGCCGCGGTCGGCTTGGGTGCATCGGCAGGCGTGGGCATGGCGCTTCCTTCGAGAAAACTGGCTGGATGAATCTAGATTATCTTGTCTAGAAAAGAATGTCTACGTTATTTTTGTGGCGCGCGCGCCTGCTCCGGAATAAGTAGACAGTTTTGTCTATAAACGATTATTCTCCCTGTTCAAAGACCACCGACAGGAGACGTCATGCTCAAACAACTTGCCTTCGTGGCTGCGCTGGCGCTGCCGGCGCGCCGAGATCATCGCCAGGGGCGCGCGCCGCAAGCTGGGCGCGGTCACGGCGGTAACGCCGGGCGGCGTGAAAAACATGGGCGCGGCGCTGGGCCTGGTGCGCGCCGACTACAGCGGCGGCCGTTCGCCGCCGGCGGATGCGGAGGCGCGCGATTTCCTGTCGGTCGATGCGTTGAAGCTGGTACAGCCGGTGGATGTGGTGTTCAGGCTGGAGTGAAGGGCTACTTTTTCTCGATCTTGCCGTGGACCTCGTTCACCATCATCAGCGCGGCCGAACCATAAAACTCGTGGAACTCGGCGGCCATTTCGCCGTTGATGATGACCGGGTCGGTGGCGACCCAGGTTTTCGCCGTCTCGATATCGGGCGTGTTGAAGACAAAGATGCCGCGCCGGCCTTCCTTGCCGTCGAGCGGGCCGGCCAGCACCAGTTTCTTTTCGCCGGCGAGCTTGCCGATGTTGGCGAAATGGCCCTTGAACATGGCGTCGCGTGCTTCGCCCGCGGGCATTTTTTTCGGGCCGGTTTTCAGGATGACCAGCACGTAGGGGCGCATGCCGCGCGCGTCGGCGCCGAGGGATTTGGCGAGTGCGGCGTCGTAGATTGGCGCCGTCGCCGGTCCGGCCGCGGTTGAGGTAAAGGGCAGGGCGAGCAGGGTCGCGAGGGCGAGGACGGGCAGGCGCATCGACGGGTCTCGGTTGGAATGATGGGCGCGAGCGTAGCATGGGGTTATGCGAACGGCAACAAGTATGGTTGCGGTCGGGTGCTCGTAGGCACGTACGCGTGGACTCTCGAGTCCACGCGGTACACCGCGCGCAAACCGCACGGCCATTCCTGGCGCCATAACACGTGCGGCCATAAAAAAACCGCGCCGAAGCGCGGTTTTTGGGAAAGGCGATCAGCTGAAAATCAAGCCGCTTCGCGCATCGCCGGCACGTGCTTGGCGTGCTCTTCGACATAGTGGCCCGACAGCACCGCATCCATGCGCTCGTGGTCCAGCTCGTTTTCCCACTTCGACACGACCACCGAGGCGACGCCATTGCCGACGAAGTTGGTCAGGGCGCGGCATTCGCTCATGAAGCGGTCGATACCGAGGATCAAGGCCATGCCGGCAACAGGAATCGTCGGCACCACGGCCAGCGTTGCGGCCAGGGTGATGAAGCCGGCGCCGGTGATGCCGGAGGCGCCTTTCGAGGTCAGCATGGCGACAGCCAGGATGGTCAGCTGCTGCAGCAGGGTCAGTTCGGTATTCGTTGCCTGGGCCACGAACAGGGCGGCCATCGTCATGTAGATGTTGGTGCCGTCCAGGTTGAACGAGTAGCCGGTCGGAACCACGAGGCCGACGACCGACTTCGAACAGCCGAGCTTTTCGAGCTTGCGCATCAGGGCCGGCAGGGCGCTTTCCGAGGAGCTGGTGCCGAGCACGATCAGCAGTTCTTCCTTGATGTAGGCGATGAACTTGAAGATCGAGAAGCCGGTCAGCTTGGCGATGGTGCCGAGCACGACGACGACGAACAGGCCGCAGGTCAGGTAGAACGAACCCATCAGTTTAGCCAGCGGGATCAGCGAGGCCAGGCCGTATTTGCCGATGGTGAAGGCCATCGCGCCGAAAGCGCCGATCGGGGCCAGCTTCATGACGATGTTCACGACGCCGAAGATGGCATGCGAGAAGTCTTCGATGATCTTCGTCGTTGGACGGCCGCGCTCGCCCAGCAGTGACAGCGCCGTGCCGAACAGGATCGCGATCAGGAGCACCTGCAGGATGTCGCCCTTGGCGAAGGCATCGACGAAGGTGTTCGGGATGATGTTGAGCAGGAAGTCGACCGTGCTCTGGTGCTTGGCCTTGTCGGTGTACTGGGCGATCGAGCTCGCATCGAGGTGGGCAACGTCGACGTTGAAGCCGGCGCCCGGTTTCACGACGTTGGCGACGATCAGGCCGATGGCGAGGGCGAAGGTCGAGACGACTTCGAAGTACAGCAGGGCCTTGCCGCCGACGCGGCCGACTTTTTTCATGTCCTGCATGCCGGCGATACCGGCAACGACGGTGCAGAAGATGACGGGGGCGATGATCATCTTGATCAGTTTGATGAAGCCGTCTCCGAGAGGCTTCATCTTGGTGCCGAGTTCAGGGTAGAACACGCCGAGCAGCACGCCGAGAACGATGGCGGTCAGCACCTGCACGTACAAAATTTTATAGAAAGGCTTTTTCATGACAACTCTTCATGAGAGGTTGGTGGTGTCGCCATGATCACCAAATCTCACTATAGCCGCTATTGTGGATATCCCCAACCCCGTGAATGCCGGTCATGCGCTTGCGTGATATGCGCAACACGACGGTACGAACGACGACGCTTCGGCTCGCCTGTACTTATCGCTCATATCAAAGTCGTGAATGATGCCGCCCACCCTGCGTCCTTGATCTCGGGTTCGCGAAGCCGGCAGCCTTACGGCCGGCGATACACCTTCCCGCCCTTCATCACGAACCCCACCTTGCGCAGCGCAGCGATATCGACCGTCGGATCGCCCTCGACCGCAACCACGTCGGCCAGCGCCCCCGGCGCCAGCTGGCCCAGTTCCTTGCCCTTGCCGAGTATCCCGGCCGCGACGACGGTGGCCGCGCGCAGCGCCTCCGTCGGCGTCATCCCGAGCCGCACCATCCACTCCAGCTCGCGCGCATTGGTGCCGTGGGTGAAGACGCCGACATCGCTGCCGTTGCCGATCACGACGCCGACCTTGCGCGCCAGTGCGAACGCGCGCGCCGCTTCCTGCATGCCCGCGGTCGGCGCGCCGCCGCGCACGTGCTTCTGGAAGTATTCGCCGATCGCTTCCGGCGCGGTGAGCGTCGGCACATAGGCCGTGCCGCGTTCCTTCATCAAACGGAAGGTCGCCTCGGAGGCGCCGTAGCCGTGCTCGATCGTGTCGACGCCGGCGAGCACGGCGAGCCGGATCGCCGCGTCGGTGCTGGCGTGCGCCGCCACCTTGCGGCCGGTGACGTGGGCGGCGTCGACCATTGCCTTCATCTCCTCGAGCGTGAAGGTGGGACGGCTGCTGCCGTCGACGCCGGTGCGGTAGTCGGCGTAGAACTTGATCCAGTCCGCGC
The DNA here is from genome assembly GCF_056680575.1 of Telluria sp. AIW5. Taxonomy (NCBI): domain Bacteria; kingdom Pseudomonadati; phylum Pseudomonadota; class Betaproteobacteria; order Burkholderiales; family Oxalobacteraceae; genus Telluria; species Telluria sp. AIW5. The sequence continues at coordinate 3,118,527 of NZ_CM155289.1, forward strand.
CGTGCGCGCTTTGCTCGCGCACCGCCTTCGTCACCTCGGCGACGCCGGTGGCTTGCTGGGCGCCATAGGGAATTTCCATGTCGGGCCGGTAGCTGCGCTCGGCCGGGCCGTAGCTGAAGCTGGCCACGATCGCCTTCGTCGCGATCAGCAGGCGCGGGCCGGGCACCACACCCTGTTCGATCGCACGCTTGATGCCGACGTCGGCATAGTTCGCGCCTTCGGTGCCGAGGTCGCGCAGGGTGGTGAAGCCGGCCTGCAGCGTGTCCGCGGCGTGCTTGCCGGCCAGGAGGGTGCGGTACTCGACCTGTTCCTTGATCACCTGGTCGTCCCAGGTGGTCTCGTTATACGGATGCAGGAGCACATGCGAATGCAGGTCGATCAGGCCGGGGATCAGGGTCTGGCCAGGCAAGGAAACGCGCTCGGCATCCGGCGGTGCGCCGATGGCGTCCGCCGGACCCACTTCCTTCACGCGGCCATCCACTACCAGCACCGCCCAGCCGGCGTGCGGCCTGCCTTCGCCGGTCCAGACGCGGTCGGCGGAGAGCAGCAGGCTGCGTGGCTCGGCCGCGCACGCGCCGGCTGCGGCGATGAGAAGGAGGGTGGTCAGCGCAAATTTCCGGGTCCAGGTCCGCATGGCGTCGTCCGTCGAGTGATGAGAACGCCATCATAGCGGAGCCTGCGCGGCTTGCGTGCGGTATGCTGGCGGCCGGATTCACTGGCAGGGGAACACATGGGGCAGGAAGAAGCAGGCATCGCGGCACTGTTGAAGGAAGCCGTCGCGCTGCACCAGGCGGGCAAACTCGATGAGGCGGGAACACGTTACCGGCAGGTGCTGGGCATGGCGCCGCGCCAGTTCGATGCGCTGCACCTGCTCGGCGTGACCTCGCGCCAGCAGGGAGATGCGCCGGAAGCGGTGGCGCTGATCAGCCGGGCGCTCGCCATCAACCCGGGGCAGGCGGCGGCCCACTGCAACCTCGGCGCGGCGCTGCAGGACCTCGGGCGCAGCGAGGAGGCGCTGGCCAGCTACGACACGGCCGTGCGCCTGAACCCCGGCCATGCGCTCGCCTGGAGCAATCGCGGCAACGCCCTGCGCAAACTCGGCCGGCTCCCGGAAGCGGTCGACAGTTACGAGCGTGCCCTGCACCTGCGTCCTTCGTATCCGGAAGCCTGGTGCAACCGCGCGATCGCGCTGCTCGCGCTGGGCGAGGCCGCAGCGGCGCTCGATAGCAGCGAACGGGCGCTTGCGGAGCGGCGGCCTTACGCCGAAGCATCCTGCGTGCGCGCGAACGCCTTGTTCGGGCTGCGCGCTTTCGATGCAGCCCTGGACGCCTACGACGAAGCCATCGCAAGCGATGCGAAGGCGCCCGAGGCGTACACGGGCCGCGGCCTGGCGCTGCTGAAACTGGGGCGGCCGCAGGAAGCGCTGTCGTGTTTCGACACGGCGCTGTCACTCCGGCCCGATTACGCCGCAAGCCACCAGCAGCGCGGCGACACGCTGCTGGCGCTGGGCCGGCGTGATGACGCCGTTGGCGCCTACGAAACGGCGCGCGGTCTCGCGCAAGACCCGAGCCAGATCGATTTCGCGCTGGCCGCGCTCGGCGTCGGAGCGCCGCCCGGGCGGGCGCCGGCGGATTACGTCAAGGCCCTGTTCGATCAGTACGCGGACCACTTCGACCATCACCTCACCGGCGTACTGGGCTACCGCACGCCTGTGCTGCTGGCCGAAGCGCTCGGGCGCCATGTGAGCGCCGCCGGTCTCGCCACCGTCGATCTCGGCTGCGGCACCGGCCTGTGCGCGCCTTTCCTGCGCCCGGTCTCGGTCAGCCTGTGCGGGGTTGACCTGTCGGACAAGATGCTGGCGCAGGCGCGCGCCACCGGGTTGTACGACGAACTGGTCTGCGCCGACATCGAAGCCTTCCTCGGGGATCGTCCGCAAGCCTTCGACCTCGTTGTCGCCGCCGACGTCCTCGTGTATTTTGGCGACCTGCAGGTCCTGTTCAGCCAGGTGCGCGCCGCGCTGCGGCCCGGCGGCTGGTTCTGCTTCTCGGTCGAAGCGGCTGAGCGGGGAGACTTCAGGCTGCTGCCCTCGAACCGCTACGCCCACGCGCTGGCCTACCTCGAGCGCCTCGCCGCAGCCCACGGCTTCGCGATCCTCGAAGCCGAACGGGCAGCGCTGCGCAGCGAGCATGGCGTCGAGGTCACAGGCCACCTGCTGGTGCTGCGCGCGACCTAGCGCTGGACAGGGCGCGTTTTCACTGCCAGGCACAGCGCGCCGGTGAGCAGTGCGAGCGCCACGTGCAGGCTGTAGAGCGGCAGGAAGTCTGCCCGCGTGAGGTCGGCATGGCCGATCAGCAGCACCGTGATCGCTACGCCCAGCACCGATCCCAGCTGGCGCGTGGCCTGGTTCACCGCGCTGCCGACCGCGTACTGCGCCTGCGGCAGGCCGGCCACCGCGGCGCCCGACAGGGACGGCAGCACCATGCCGACGCCGATCCCGCTCAGGAACAGGCCCGGCAGCCAGCGCGTTGCGTAGGCCGGTTCGGCGCCCGGCATCAGCAGCAGCCACAGGCCGCTCGCCGCATACACGACTGAACCGATCACCAGCAGGGGACGGTGCCCGGTGCGCGCCGCGATGCGCCCGGCGATGATCGCGGTCGGCACCACCATCAGGGGGCCGGGCGTGACGGCCAGGCCCGCGAGCGGCAGGCTGAAATGCCAGATCCGCGTCATGTAGGAAAAGAAGGCGAAGAACATCATCGCGAACGCCGTGCCGAAAGCGAGCGTGGCCAGGTTGACCGCGCTGTAGCTGCGGTTCGCGAACAGGGCCAGGTCGACCAGCGGCGCGCTGCTGGTCTTCGCCCAGGCGATGAAGGCGCCGAAGGCGATCGCGCTGGTCGCCGCCAGTGCGCCGAGTTCGAGCCGGCTCCAGCGCGGCGAATCGAGCTGGGTGATCGCCATCGCGACTGCGCCCACGGCCACGATCAGGAGCAGCATGCCGACCAGGTCGATGCGCGCGGCCTTGCCTGTGATCTTTGCCTCGCGTAGCCGCGCCGCCCCGAACCAGAGCGACACCGCGCCCAGCGGCAGGTTGATGTAGAAGGCCCATTGCCAGCCCAGGTGCTCGACGATGGTGGTGCCGAGGCTGGGCCCGATCGCGGCGGCCAGGCCCCCGACCGCGCCCCACAGGCTGACCGCCACCGTGCGCTTCTCTTTCGGGAAGGCGTCGAGGATGATCGAGAGCGAAGCGGGCGTCAGCAGCGCTGCGCCCAGGGCCTGCACGACGCGCGCCGCGATCAGCAGCGGCACGCTGTCGGCCATGCCGCAGGCCGCCGAGGCCGCGAGGAACAGCGTGACGCCGAACAGGAACACGCGTTTGCGGCCATGGGCGTCGGCCAGACCGCCGGCGGGAATCAGCATGGTCGCATACACGACCGTGTAGGCGTTCAGCACCCAGGACAGGTCGGCCGGTGTGGCGCCCGGGAAGGCGGCCGTCAAGGCACCGAAGGCGGCGAACAGCACCGTGCTGTCGATCGAGACCAGGAAGACGGCGATGCAGGCGATCCAGAAGGTCGGCCAGGGCGAGCTTGCAAGGCGCGGGACAGCGGCTGCGGGCGCAAGGGTCGGGGTAGTCATGGTCTGTTCCGATCAGCGTGCGCCGTCGATATAGATGCCGGGTTCGTTCGACAGGCCGCGCTTGATCTGCTGCGTGAACTCGTCGATCGCCACTTCGCTGTCGCCCTTCGCCAAGGCCTCGAAAGCGCGCGCGACGACGAAGTCGGGCGAGAGTTTCGGCGCATCGAAGCCGCGCGTGAGCTCGGTGTCGATGAAGCCGACGTGCAGGCCCAGCACCTGCGTGCCCTGGTCGCGCAATTCATTGCGCAGCCCATTGGTGACGCTCCAGGCGGCCGCTTTCGACACCGCATAAGCCGCCAGCACCGGCGCGCTCAGCCAGCTCGACAGCGACAGCACGTTGAGCAGGGCGCCGCCGCCGTTCGCTTTCAGGACGGGCGCGAAGGCCTGGCTCACGCGCAGCAGGCCGTAGACATTGGTCTCCATCATGCGCCGGGTGACGTCGATGCTGTCTTCGTCCAGCAGGCCCTTGATGCTGGCGATGCCCGCGTTGTTGACGACCAAGGTGACGTCGCCGGCGTCGCGCGCGGCGGCGGCGACCCGCGACGCATTCGTGATGTCGAGCGCGATCGGCACCACGCCCGGCAGCGTGATCGATGCCGGGTCGCGCGCGGCGGCGTAGACCTTGCGCGCGCCGTGGGCGAGGGCGTGACGGGCGAAAGCCAGGCCGAGGCCGCGGTTGGCGCCGGTGACGAAGGCGGTGGCGTCCAGCAGTTTCATGGTCGTTCCTTTCAGGCTGGTTTTTAAAATATGATGATCGTCATATTCGTGTGTCAAGAAAGGCTGCGGACGAGCGCAGCCGGGTGTTCAGGTTTCGTACCGGGCAATGAGGGCGTCGCGGGTGGCCGGCAGCAGGGCGCGCCCTTCGTCGCCGAGCGCGCGGGCCATCTGCAGGGCACCGACCAGGCTGCTCGCCAGCAGGAAGGCCTGTTCCGGCGGCGCCTCCGGCGGCAAGGCGGCGCGTGCGCGCTCGACCAGGGCGGCGACGCGCGCGCGCGAAACGTCCAGCAATTCTTCGCTCTGGCGCGGCATCTCCGACCCGAGCGCCGCCACCACGCAGCCGCGCTCGCGGCTGGCGTAGTGGAGGTCGGCGAGATAGGCTTCGACCAGCGCGCGCACCGGGCTCGCGCCTGCTTCCTGGAGGGAGGCGATGCGGCGCGTCAGGCCCCGGGCGCTGTCGGCCGCCGCGTGTTCGATGGCGGCCGCGAGCAGGGCGTCGCGCGATTTGAAGTGGGCGTAGAAGCCCCCATGGGTCAGGCCCGCTTCCTTCATCACCTCGGCCACGCCGACCCCGGCATAGCCCTGGCGGCGCAGGACGCGCGCGGCGGCGTCGAGGATGCGCGCGTGCGATTGTTCGCGGCGGTTCTGTTTGGACTCGGCGTTCATGGCGGGGATTGCAAATATGATGGTCTTCATATTATGACCGTCATATTTGCGCGTCAAGCGGTATTTTTGGCAGCCTGGACCGCGAAACCGGCGTCCTGTCGGTCCGCTGTTGAGCATTGGGCTTGTCTTTCATACATTGTCCCCATCAACAACTGTTCTGGAGTAGTTCGATGGGAAATATCCGTGCACAAGGCCGCCTTGCGGCAGGCTTGCTGGCGCCGCTGCTGGCGCTCGCCTGGCCATTCACGGCGCAGGCGCAAATCGACCTGACGGGGCTGGACCGCGACATGGCCGGGCCGCGCGCGCAGGTGCTGGTGCTCGGGACCGTGCACTTGCGGACCATGCCGGCCTTCGATGCGTCCGCGCTCGATGGCGTACTCGACCGCCTGGCCGCCTTCAAGCCCGAGATCATCACCATCGAGACCGAGAATGGCGAAGAATGCGACCTCGCCGCGCGCCATCCGGTGAAGTACGGTGCCGATTACTGCCCGCCGGTCGACGCGGCCCGCGCCGCGACGGGGCTCGACGCGCCGGCGGCGATGGCGGAGGCGAACAAGCTGCTCAAGGCCTGGCCGGCGCAGCCGACGCCAGCCCAGCGCCGCCATCTTGCCGCCTTGTTCCTCGCATCCTACGACCGCGCCTCGGCCTATGTGCAGTGGCTGCAGCTGCCCGCTGGCGAGCGCCGCCCGGGCGACGGCCTGGACGCGGCACTCGTCGAGCAGCTCGTCAAACTCGGCAAGCTTAACAACGAGAGCTACCAGATCGCCGCACGTCTGGCCGCGCGGCTCGGCCTGGCGCGCGTGCATGCGATCGACAACCATACGGGCGACCTCATCGACGTAGCCGATACCAAGGCCTTCCTCAGTTCGATCGAGGCCGCCTGGGCCAACGGGGGCGCCTTCAAAACGCTCGAAGCGATCGAAGCGCCGCTCAGGCGTGCGCCGGACCTGTTGCCGCTGTACCGCGCCGTCAACGATCCCGGCCACCTGCGCGCCGCGGCCGAGGCCAACGTCGTGCCATCGATGCGCGCGGTATCGAAAGAGGGCTATCCGCAGATATGGGTCGGCGGCTGGGAAATCCGCAACCTGCGCATGGTCGCTAACATCCGCGAGACCTTCCGCGAACGGCCGGGCGCACGCGTGCTGACCGTGGTCGGGTCTTCGCACAAGCCGTGGTTCGACAGCTGGCTGGGGCAGCTGCAGGGGGTTGATATCGTGGATGCGGAGAAGGTGCTGAACCAGGCCTTGCCTTGACTGGCCCGTCGGGCTGCCTAGGGCTGGCCGGCCATGAAGCCGTCCAGCTCGGCCGCGATCTGCTGCGCCAGCTGGTGGATGTGGAAGCCGTCGACGAAGCCGTGGTGTGCCTGCACCGAGAACGGCAACTGCAGGCGTCCGTCCGGGCCGTCCCTGAACCGGCCCCAGGCCAGCGAGGGGATGTCGGGTGCGCCGAGGCTGGCCATCGGGTGCTGGATCGACGTGAAATCGAGCCAGGGAATGCAGGTGATGAAGACCTGGTCCTTGCACGCGCGCGGCGAAAGGGCCGCGTACTGGTTGTTCAGGGCCGTCATGGCGCAGGCCCGGTCGCGCGCTTCAATGCCGCGCGCGACGAAGGTGCGCAGGTCGTCGGACCAGTCGAACAGGGCGAAATTCAGGTCATTGTTCTGGTTGACGACGGTGAAGGAGGGCATCAGGCGGTCGATCGCGATGACTTCGCCTTCGAAGACGCGGTAGCGGAAGTTCTCGATCTTTAAAATCGAACGCAGGACGGCGCACAGCAGCACGTGGAAGGGCGGCAGGCCGTGTTCCCTGCACCAGGGGCGGTAATCCGGGAGGTCGAGGGTGAAACAGAGGTTGACCGCGGGGCTGTCCATGCGGTCGAAGAGGTCGAAGCGGTCGCGCCGCTTTTCAAAATTTTGCATGCGTCGGTGATGTGGGGATGGAGGCGAAATACGTAGGGTGGGCTCCGCCCACGCGTATCGCACAGGTGCGTCCGCCGGCGGTCGTTGCGACCGGTGGGGTATGCATCGGCACGAAAGACCGCGTGGACGGAGTCCACCCTACGTTTACTGGGCGGCCCAGCCGCCGTCCATGTTCCACGCCACGCCGCGCACCTGCGAGGCGGCCGGCGAGCAGAAGAACACGGCCAGCGCACCCAGTTCGTCCGGCGTCACGAATTCGCCCGACGGCTGCTTTTCAAGCAGCAGGCCGCGCTTCGCGTCGTCGTTCGACACGCTCTCGCGGGCGGCGCGGTCGTCGACCTGCTTTTGTACCAGCGGGGTCAGGACCCAGCCCGGGCAGATCGCGTTGCAGGTGACGCCCGTCTGCGCGGTCTCCAGCGCCGTGACCTTGGTGAAACCGACCAGGCCGTGCTTGGCCGCGACATAGGCCGACTTCTGCGCCGAACCAACGAGGCCGTGCACCGACGCCAGGTTGATGATGCGGCCCCAGTTTTTCTGCTTCATGCCGGGCAGGGCCAGGCGCGTGGTGTGGAAGGCGGAAGTCAGGTTGATCGCGATGATCGCATCCCATTTCTCGACCGGGAAATCCTCGACCGCCGCCACGTGCTGGATGCCCGCGTTATTCACCAGGATGTCGACGCCGCCGAATTTTTCGCTTGCAAACGCCATCATCGCCTCGATCTGTTCCGGCCTGGACATGTCGGCATTGTGGTAGGCGGTCTGCACGCCGAACTCCTGGCCGATGTCGGTGTAGAGCTTCTCGATCTGCTGGGCGTCGCCGAAGCCGTTGAAGACGATATTGGCGCCCTGTTCGGCCAGCGAACGCGCGATCCCGAGGCCGATGCCGGAGGTCGAGCCGGTGACGAGTGCCGTTTTACCGCTTAGCATGTTCGATTTCATTGTTTCCTCTGTAAGGTAGGTGATGGAGGTAGGTGATCGGGGTTCTTCCGCGGAATTGGTAGAATTCTAATCGCTCGGCCAGTTAAAATGTCGGACTGGACTTAACGGCGTGCCAATATTGTCATCGGAGAGCAGAGAAATGAGCGAAGTGCGGAGCGAAGTGCGGAGCGAACTGCGGAGCGAAGCGAAGGGCGAAGCGACACTCAAAAGCGTGCAGTGCAGCTCGCCCGCCGGCCTGCACCGGATCGCCTACAAGGAATGGGGGGATCCGGAGAACGACCGCGTGCTGGTCTGCGTGCATGGCGTGACCCGGGTGGCCGACGACTTCGATGCGCTGGCGCGCGACCTGAGCGATACGTATCGCGTGGTCTGCCCCGATGTCGCCGGGCGCGGACGCTCCGGGCGCCTGGCCGATCCGCAGCTGTACGCGCTGCCGCAATACGTGGCCGACATGGTGACCCTGGTTGCACGCGTCACCGCGAGGGGCGACGACAAGGTGGCCTGGTTCGGCACCTCGATGGGCGGCCTGATCGGCATGGTGCTGGCCTCGCTTCCCGGCTCGCCGATCACGCGCATGGTCCTGAACGACATCGGTCCGGCGCTCGACGGCAGTGCGCTGAACCGCATCGCCGACTACATCGGCCAGGACCTGCGCTTCCCGGATTACGCCGCCGGTGCGCGCTTCGTGCGCGACGTGTCGACCTCGTTCGGGCCGCATTCGGATGACGAGTGGGACAAGCTGGCGCGCGATGTGCTGCGCCGCGAGCCGAACGGCGAATGGGTGCGCCATTACGACCTGGCGCTGGCCCAGCCGTTCAAGACGATGGGCGTCGAACGCGCGAAGCAGGACGAGGCGGCGCTGTGGCGCGCCTGGGATGCGATCAGCTGTCCGACGCTGCTGGTGCGCGGCGAATTGTCCGACCTGCTGTCGCACGAGACGGCGCAACGGATGACGACGCGCGGACCGAAACCGCAACTGGTCGAGATCGCCGGCGTGGGACATGCGCCCACCTTCGTGCACGAGGACCAGATCGCGATCGCACGCGAATTTTTAACGGCTTTTTAACACCCTTAGCAAGAAAGAGAACATGGAAATCAAACGACTTCACGTAGGCAAGCGACTGTCCGAAATCGCCGTCCACAATGGCACCATCTACCTCGCCGGCCAGATCGCCGACGACACCACCCAGGACATCGAGGGACAGACGCGCGAAGTGCTGGGCCACGTCGACCGCCTGCTGCAGGAAGTCGGCAGCGACAAGACCTGCATCCTGATGACCCAGATCTACATCGCCGACATGGCGCATTTCGCCGGCATGAACGCGGTCTATGACGAATGGGTTGCCGCCGGCCACACGCCGCCGCGCGCCACGGTCGAAGCGAAGCTGGCCAATCCGGCCTGCCTGGTGGAGGTCGTCGTCACCGCCGCACTGCGCTGATCGTCGATGGTTTCCACCGCCGCACTCGGCGACGCCACTACCCAGCTGGTCAACGGCCTGAGTCCTGAAGAATGCGTGCGCGTCCAGCACGCGCTCGACTACGCGGCAGCCGCGTACGGCGAGCGCGCCTGCTGGTCGGGCGAGAACGCCTTCGAATTTTCGCTGGGCGTGGCCGGCACGCTGGCCTACCTGCGCAGCGACGTCGAAACCCGCATCGCCGGCCTGTTGTTCGAGCTGGTGCTGGTCGAGCCGCCGCTGGTGGAAACCCTGGAACGGCTGTTCGGTCCCGAGGTGGCCAGCCTGGTGCGCGGCGTGCAGCAGCTGATCCGCCTGCGCGACCTCACCGTCGGCCAGCAGGCCATCGGGCGCGGCAAGAACGCGGCCCAGCAGGCCGTGGCGCAGGTGGAAACCCTGCGCAAGATGCTGCTCGCAATGGCGACCGACATGCGCGTGGTGCTGATCCGCCTCGCCTCCTGCATCACGACGTTGCGCTGGTTCGCCGAACAAAAGCGCTTCGACGAGCTGACCCACGACTACGGGCGCGAGGTGATGGACCTGTATGCGCCGCTGGCCAACCGCCTCGGCATCTGGCAGCTGAAGTGGGAGCTGGAAGACCTGGCCTTCCGCTTCCTCGAGCCGGACACCTACAAGCGCATCGCCAAAATGCTGGAAGAAAAACGCATGGCGCGCGAAGGTTTCGTCGCCTCGTCGATCGAACGCCTGCAGCGCGAGCTGCACGCGGCCGGCATCAAGGCCGAGGTGAGCGGGCGGCCGAAACACATCTACAGCATCTACAACAAGATGCGCGGCAAGGACCTCGATTTCTCCTCGCTGTACGACGTGCGGGCTTTCCGCGTGATCGTCCAGGACGAAAAGACCTGCTACACGGTCCTGAGCCTGGTGCACAACATCTGGACCCCGATCCCGAGCGAATTCGACGACTACATCGCGCGCCCGAAGCCGAACGGCTACCGCTCGCTGCACACGGTCGTCACCGCCGAAGACGGGCGGCCGCTCGAGGTGCAGGTACGCACCCAGGAGATGCACAACTTCGCCGAGTACGGCGTGGCCGCGCACTGGCGCTACAAGGAAGAAGGCGGCTCCAACTTCAAGAGTCAGAAATACGACGAGAAGATCGCCTGGCTGCGCCAGCTGCTGGCCTGGAAGAGCGATGTCACCAACGGCGCCGACGTCGTCGCCGCCGAAGAAGACCAGAAGGAGTGGGTCGAGAAACTGAAAGCGACCACGCTCGACGACCGCATTTTCGTGCTGACGCCGCAGGCGCGCGTGCTGGAACTGCCGGTGGGCGCGACCCCGATCGATTTCGCCTACCATTTGCACAGCGAAGTGGGTCACCGCTGCCGCGGCGCCAAGATCGACGGCATCATGGTGCCGCTGAATACGCCGCTGGCAAACGGGCAGACCTGCGAGATCATCACCGCCAAGGGACCGGCCGGCAGCGCCGGGCCGTCGCGCGACTGGCTCAGCCCCGGCTACACGGTCAGCAGCCGCACGCGCTCGAAGATCCGCGCCTGGTTCCACGCGCTGGAACTGGCCGAGACCCTGGCGCAGGGCCGGGCCCTGGTCGAAAAATCGCTGCAGCGCGAGGGCAAGACCGCCGTCAACCTGGAAGCGCTCGCGCATAAACTCGGCTTTGCCAGGGTCGACGACTTGTTCGTCGCCGTCGGCAAGGAGAAATTCAGCCTGCGCCATGTGGAAGCGGCGCTGCACGAAGCGGTGGAAGCGCCGCCGCCGGACGACGCGGCGGTGGTCAACAAGAGCCGCGCCTCGAGCGTCGAGCAGGGTGCCAAATCGGGCGTGCTGGTGGTCGGCACCGAAGGCCTGATGACGATGCTGGCCAAGTGCTGCAAGCCGGCGCCGCCGGACCCGATCGTCGGATTCGTCACGCGCGGGAAGGGCGTGTCGATTCACCGGCTGTCGTGTAAGAACTTCGCGGAGATGCGGTCCAAGGCGCCGGAACGGGTGATCCAGACCGACTGGGGCAAGGGTGTGATCGAGACCGTGTACCCGGTTGACATCTTCATCCTCGCGATCGACCGCCAGGGGTTGCTGCGCGACGTGTCGGATGCGTTTTTGCGCGAGAAGATCAACGTGATCGGCGTGAATACGCAGACGACCAAAGGGCAGGCGCGCATGGTGTTCACGGCGGAGATCGGGTCGACGGCGCAGTTGCAGAAGGCCTTGTCGTCGATTACCGAGGTGACGGGCGTGCAGGAGGCGCGGCGTCAATAATCGGAACGGCTGCGTACCGCAGGGTGGGCATGCCCACGCGGACCGGCGGTCATTGTTCGCGCCTGACACTGCGCACCATTCCGCGTGGGCATGCCCACCCTACATGATACGTAATTTGATGCCACGTTGACAAAACCGTATCATATAGCCATGCGCCGACCTCGCCACCTTGCCATCCGCCCCAGCCTCTGGGGCCTCGCCTTCCTGCGCTACCTGCGCAGCTGGTGGTACATGTTCCACCTCGGTGCGATCGCCGTCGTCACCGCGCTCTCGCCCTCGACCTACAACCGCGGCACCCGCCACGTCACCGCGCGCTACATCCACGCCAGCAGCTGGCAGGTGCTGCCCTGGTTCACGGTGCTGTCCGCCCTGATCAGCCTCGTCGTCATCCGCATCGTGCTCGTCACGGCGATGAGCTACGGCCTGTCGCGCTACGCGCTCGAGATGGTGGTGCGGGTGCTGGTGCTCGAACTCATTCCCCTGTCCGCCGCGCTGTTCGCCGCGCTGCGTTCGAGCATGGCCTTCGACGCATCGAGCCTGGGCCTGGCGCGCGCCGGCCTGCCCACCGCCGAGGTGAACGCCGAAGCCCTGCGCCGCCTGCGGCGCGACCTGGTGCCGCAGCTGTTCGCCAACGCCTTCTCGGTACTGAGCCTGGCCATGGTCAGCTCGACCATCGTGCTGGTGCTGGCCTACCTGAACGTCTACGGCCTGTCGCCCTGGGGCCTGCCCGACTACACGCGCACCGTCGGCCGGGTGTTCGACCCGGTCGTCACGATCGGCTTCGTGCTGAAAACCGTGCTGTTCGGCCTGGCCGTGGCGGTGATCCCGACCGCGGCGATCCTCGAACTGCAGCGCTATCCGCGCCGGCTGGCATCGAGCGTGCAGCCCGGCGCGCTGCGCCTGCTGTTCGTGCTGCTGCTGATCGAAGGCGCCTCGCTGGCCCTGAAGTACATCTGACCCATTACCTGACCCATGATCGATACGACACCTGACGAGCCGGCCCATGTTGAAACCAAGGCGATGATCCTGCTGGGCCTTGTCTCCGCCCTGATCATCGCCTTTGTCCTGTACGTGATGTATGCGCGCGGCGTGTTCGAGCCGACGCAACGGCTGGTGCTGACCACCGAGAATTCGGAAGGCGTCATTCCCGGCATGGACATGACCTTCGCCGGCTTTCCGATCGGGCGCGTGCGCCGGGTCGAACTGGCGAAAGACGGCAAGGTGCAGGTGCTGGTCGACGTGTCGAAGTCGGATGCCAAATGGCTGCGCGCGTCTTCCGTCTTCACGCTGGAACGCAGCGTGGTCGGCGAAACCCGCCTGCGCGCCTTTACCGGGATACTCGACGACGCGCCCCTGAAGGACGGCGAGGTGCGCCCGATCCTGCGCGGCGACGTCACCGCCGAGATCCCCGGCCTCGTCGCCACGGCCCGGTCCCTGCTCAACAACCTGGAAAGCATGACGGCCGAAGGGTCCAGTGTCGCCGGCAGCCTCGAGAACCTGCAAACGCTGACCGGCCGCCTGTCCGGCAGGTATGGCTTGCTGAGCGGGGCGCTGGGCGACGAGGAGGCGAAGAAATTCGTCGGCACGCTGCAGCGCCTGGACGGCCTGCTGGCAAAAACCGACCAGCGCCTGTACGGCAAGAAGGGCGTGGTCGACGATGCGCAGGCGGCGGTGGTCGAGCTGCAGGGCGTGCTGCAGGATGCGCGCGCTACCCTGAAACGCGTGGACGCCGTGCTGGTCGAGGCGCAGGCGGTCGGCGCGAATGCGCGCGTCGCCACCGAAGACCTGGGCGCCTTGCGCGGTGAAGTCGACGCCAGCCTGCGCAAGGTGAATCGCCTGGTCGACCAGGTCAACCGCAAGTGGCCGTTCGCCGGCAAGAACGAGGAGATCAAGCTGCCATGAAAATCTTGACGACGATGGCGGCAATGCTGCTGCTCGCCGGTTGTGCCAGCAAGCCGGCGCCACCGAGCTGGCAGCCCAATGCGAAGGATGCGCTCGACGGGTTTACCGATGACTACCTGCGCGGGAACACGGCGGCGGCCAATGCGGAGTTCGTGCGCGCCCGGCGGGAGACCAGCAGCACCGGGCGCGCCGACCTGGTGGCCCAGGTAGAGCTGGTGCGCTGTGCGACGCTAGCGGCGAGCCTGGAGTTCGGGGATTGTCCGGGGTTTGCTGCGCTGGCGGCGGACGCTTCGCCGACGCAGCGGGCGTATGCGGCTTATCTCGCCGGGCGCTGGGAAGGGCTGGATGTGGCGTCCTTGCCGGAGCAGCATCGGGCGGTGGTGTCGAGCGGGTCCTTGAGCGGCGTGGCGGAGCCCTTGTCGAAGCTTGTTGCGGCAGGGGCCTTGTTCAAGGCGGGGCGGATTACGCCGGGGGATATCGAGGTGGCGACCGAGACAGCGTCGGGGCAGGGGTGGCGAAGGCCCTTGCTGATGTGGTTGGGGGTGCAGGCGCAGCGTGCAGAGGCGGCGGGCAATACGACGGCCGTTGAGCAGATCAAGCGACGCATCGCGTTGGCGTCGGGGACGAAGTAAGGCGTCCGTAGGCAGCGACGGTGCGTTGAACGCGTGGACGGGAAACCCGTCCACCCTACGGGCGACGATGTAGGGTGGACGGCTCTGCCATCCACGCGTTCAACCGGCCCCTGAAATCTCGTTACGCGGACTTTTTTGGCCGCAAGGCCCACGGCAAGGCATTATGAATCGTGGTCGCCGCAATCGCCGCCTGCCCGGCCGCCACCGCAATCTGGTTCAAGCCGCGCACCACATCGCCAATCGCATACAGCCCGGGTACGGTCGTCCTTTGATGATCATCGACCAGCACCTTGTCGCACTCCGCCGTCTCCACCCCCAGCTTCGATGCCAGGCCCGACCTCGCCGACTCCCCCAGGATCGGATAAAACACATCGAACTCGCGGCTCTCGCCGTCAAGCGTATTCAAGATGGGTTTCATGTCCGCACTCATCGACACCCCGAGCAGCGGCGACTCGACATAGCGCACGCCCGCCGCCTCGATCTGGCGCCGGTCCTCATCGCTCAGCATCGATTCCTTGCCGCGGTCGAACAGGGTCACGTCCGCGCTGAACGAGCGCATGAAGAGGGCGTGGCCGACCGGGTTGGTTTCCGAGGTGACCACCGCGATGCGCCGGTCCATGACGTCGTAGCCGTCGCACACGGGACACAGGCGCACCGCGCCGCAGGCGACGGCCTCGCGCCAGTGTTCGATCGGCAGGCCCGCATCGGCCACGCCGGTCGCGAGCAGCACGGTGAGCGCGCGGATCTGGTGCGTGTCGCCGGCGTCGTCGACGTAATCGCCGACGAAATGGCCGTCTTCAAGGCGCAAATCGGTGATCTCGCCATGCACGACGTCACCCCCGTAATTGCGGAGCTGGTCCGTGAGGTTGCGAAGAAGCTGCCCACCCGGCACGCCTTCCGGAAAACCGGGATAGTTGTGCGAGACGGGGATCAGGCACAGGCGGCTGTTGCCCTTGTCGACGACGACGATGTTGCGCGTGAAACGGCGCAGGTAGATGGCGGCCGTCAGCCCGCCGGGGCCGCCGCCGATGACGAGGGTATCGAATACGCGTTCGGTAAGTTCGCTCATGCACCCATTATCGGAAAAGGCAGCGGCCGGTCCTATCGGCGCGCGTGCCCGTGCGGGGTAAGAGCAGGCTTACACGGAATCTGACAAAGCGCGGCGTCCAGCGGCAGGCCATCCAGCGCTTCCGGCTGCAGCGTGACATGGTCGATGCCGTGGCGTTCGAACAGCATCGCCTGCACGCGGCGCAGGACGAGCGGCCATTCGGCGAGATCGCGGATCTCGAGGTGGCCGATCAGGGCCGGGTGGCCGGGCGACATGTCCCAGACGTGCAGGTCGTGCACCGACAGCACGCCGTCGACCCCGGCCAGGTCCGCGCCCACCGTCAGGTAGTCGATATGGTGCGGCACGCCTTCCATCAGGAAGTGGTAGGACTCGCGCAGGATGCCCCAGGTCGACTTCAGGATCAGCAGCGAGACGAAGATCGACAGGATCGGGTCGATCCGCACCCAGCCGGTGAAATAGATGACGGCGCCGGCGGCGATCGCCGCCACCGATCCGAGCAAATCCCCCATCACGTTGACCAGGGCCGCGCGGGTATTGATGCTGTCGCTGTCGCGCGACAGCACATACGCGACGACCAGGTTGATGGCCGCGCCGATCGCCGCCACCACCAGCACCACGCCGCCTTGCACCGCCTGCGGATGCGCCAGGCGATGGGCCGCCTCCCAGACGATCCAGGCGACCAGGGCCAGCATCGCCAGGCTGTTGACGAAAGCGGCGAGCGCCTCGGCGCGCACGAAACCGAAGGAATGGCGGCTCGACGGCGGGCGCTTGGCGATCAGCTGGGCCAGCAGGGCCAGGCCGAGGGCAGCGGCGTCGGTGACCATGTGGCCGGCGTCCGAGATCAGCGCCAGCGAATTCGACATGAAGCCGGTGACGACCTCGATCAGCGCGAACAGCAGCGTCATCGCCAGCGCGATGCCGAGGGCTTTCTGGCTGCGCGCCTCGATGAAATGGCCGTGGCTGGCGTCGCCGTCGAGGTGGGCGTGCAGGTGGTCGGAGGTCGGTGCGGCGTGCTCGGCTGACATGGGCGCTTCGTGAAGTGTGGACAAGCCGGCAGTGTAATGGATATCGGCGCCGAGTAGACCTGTCAGGCCGCTTGCGCCGCCGCAGCCGGCGCCCCGATCACCCGGCAGGCCTCTTCATAGAACGCCCCGACCAGCTGCGCATGCGGCGAATACAGGGAGGACAAGAGCCCCATGCGGCGTACCGGCGCCTGGTGCGGCAAGGCCAGCCGCACCAGGCCCATGCGGTGCATCCAGTCCGCCGCCCAGTCCGGGACCAGCGAGACGCCCAGGCCCTCCGATACCAGGGTCGCGATCGCCATCAGGCCGTCGATTTCCAGCCGTTCGTTCGGGTGCAGGTTGTGCTGGCGCAGGTAACGGTCGGCCAGCCGTCCTCCCCAGACCGTGCGGTCATAACGGATGAAGGGTTCGCTGGCGATGAGGTCGAAGGGCTCGCGCGCGGCCAGGCCTGGGGGCACCAGCACGATGAGGGGCTCCTCCACCAGCTGGCGCCATTCGTGGCCCTTGGGGATGAGGAACTGGGGCTCGACGATGATGGCGGCGTCGAGCTCGCCCTTGAGCACCCGCGGGTACAGATGGCTGGAAGTGCCCGGCTCGATGAAGACCTTGAGCTTCGGATGGCTGCTGTAGAAGCTGCGCAGCACTGGCGGCAGGAAGCCGGTCAGGGCCGAGGCCGACACGCCCAGCCTGAGTTCGCCGATGCTGGTCTCGTCGTTCGCGATGGCGCGCAGGTCGCGCACGTCGCGCAGTACATGGCGGGCCCGTTCCAGGATCTTGAGCCCGGCCTGGGTCGGCTTGACGCGGCGGCCGGCGCGCTGCACCAGCGGCGTGCCCAGCTCCTCTTCGAGCGCACGCACGCGCGCCGCGATCGCCGCCGCGGTGAGGTTCAGGCGCCGCGCTGCTTCCGCGATCGACCCGCATTCGACCACGGTAACAAAACTCTGTACGTACTGTGTATCCATGGCTGGCGTCTTCCCCGTCGGTCGGCCGCGCCCACGTGACCGTCATCGGCCTCGCAACGGGCGCTGTCCTGATTTACCGAAGGGATGATAGCGCGGATCGCCCCCGGGCGGCAGGGGCGCGGGCCGCGTGGTCAGTCCGCATGGATCCCGGCGCTGCGGATGACGGTGCTCCATTTCGGCAGTTCGGTCTTCATGAAGGCCGAGAACTGGTCGGTGTCGCTGCCCACCACCGTCAGCCCCTGCTGGGCGAACTTGGCGAGCAGCTCCGGGTTCTTGAGCGCCAGGTCGACCTCGCTGTTGATCCTGCCGATCACCGGCTTCGGCGTATTCTTAGGGGCGAACAAGCCGTACCAGGTCAGCACCTCGAAGCCGGGAAAGCCCGATTCCGCCACCGTCGGCACGTTCGGCAGGCTGGGCGAGCGCGCCAGGCTGGAGATGGCGATGGTCTTGAGCTTGCCGGACTTGATGAAGCCGGCGACCACGGGCAGGTTGGCGAACATCACCGGCACCACCCCCGACACGACATCCGTCAGCGCGGACGATTCGCCCTTGTACGGCACGTGGGTGAGCTTGACCCCGGCCTTCAGGTTGAACAGTTCGGCGGCGATATGCTGCGGCCCGCCGCTGCCCGAGGAGGCATAGTTGGCGACTTTGCCGCTCTTCGCCAGCTCGACCAGTTCCTTGACCGTAGTGGCCGGCACGGAAGGGTGGACCACCAGCACCAGCGGCATCGACACCAGCTGCGTGACCGGGGTGAAGTCCTTGACCGGGTCGAAGGGCAGCTTCGGATACATGCTGGGCGCGATCACCATGGTCGACTGCGATGCCAGCATCATCGAGTAACCGTCGGCGCCGGACGCCGCCACGTTGGCCGCGGCGATGGTGCCGGTCGCACCGGGCTTGTTCTCGACGATCACCGGCTGGCCCATCTGCGCGGACAGCTGGTTGCCGATCTGGCGCGCGACGATATCGGCGCCGCCGCCCGGCGCGAATCCCACCACGATGCGGATAGGTTTGTCCGGATAGCCGTTCGCCTGTGCGGGCAGGGCGATGGCGGAAGCGACGGTCACGGTGACCAGCGAGACAGGCAGGAACGCACGCCGCAGCGCAGTTGAAATAGTGGACAGCACGGTAATCTCCTTGATGATTGTTTTTATGGTTGCGGGGAGCGCTGCCGCCCCCCGATGGCATGTCGCCTGGCGTTAGCTGACGACGCCGATATTCCAGGGCACGAACTCATGGTCGCCCAGGCCGAGTTCCTCGCTCCGGGTGCGGCTGCCGGAAGCCGTCTGCAGCATCAGCTCGAAGATCTTTTGCCCCATCTGCTGGACGGTCGCGGTGCCGTCGAGGATCTCGCCGCAGTTGATGTCCATGTCCTCGAGCAGCTTCTCGTACATCGGCGTATTGGTGGCGAGCTTGATCGAGGGCGTCGGCTTGGCGCCGAACATGGAGCCGCGTCCGGTGGTAAAGCAGATCAGGTTGGCGCCGCCCGCGATCTGGCCGGTCGCCGAGACCGGGTCGAAGCCCGGCGTATCCATGAACACGAAGCCTGGCTGGGTGACTTGTTCGGCATAGCGGTACACCTCCATCAGGCCGGTGGTGCCGCCCTTCATCGAGGAGCCGAGCGACTTTTCGAAGATGTTCGCGAGGCCGCCCATCTGGTTGCCCGGACTGACATTGCCGTTGATTTGCACGTCGCGGCCCGGCGAGTACTCGTCCTTCCACCAGCGGATGCGCTCGATCAGCTTCTGCCCGACCTCCATGCTGCGCGCGCGCCGGGTCAGCGTATGTTCGACGCCGTAGATCTCGGGCGTCTCCGACAGGATGGCGGTGCCGCCATGGCGCACCAGGATATCCACGGCCGCGCCGAGCGCGGGGTTCGCCGTGATCGACGAGAAGCCGTCGGAGCCGCCGCACTGCAGTCCGATTTTCAGGTGGCTGGCCGGCACCGGCTGGCGCCTCACATTGTTTGCCTCGGGCAGCAGGCCGCGCACCGCCTCGATACCCGCCGCGATCGTCTTGCGGGTGCCGCCGGTTTCCTGCATGACGAAGGTGTGGAGGCGATTGTTCGCTTCCAGTCCCTGGTCTTTCAGCAGCGCCGCCAGCTGGTTGCGCTCGCATCCGAGGCCGACGATGAGCACCGCGGCGAAGTTGGCGTGCAGCGCATAACCGCCCAGCGTGCGGCGCAGCAGGTCCATCGGCTCGCCCGACATCTCCATGCCGCAGCCGAGCCCGTGGCTCAGGGCGACCACGCCATCGACCTGCGGATAGTCGGCCATGCGCTCCGGCGTGAACCATTCGGCGATGCGATGCACGACGGTGGCCGAACAATTCACGGTCGACAGGATGCCGATGTAGTTGCGGGTCCCTACCTGTCCGTTGCTGCGGACGATGCCCTCAAAAGTCGCCTGCTGCTCGCGCGGCAGCAGCTCGGCGGGAAGGTAGTCCCGGCCGTGCGCGTAATCGCGGTCGAACTCGCGGAATTCGGTGTTGTGGGAATGGACGTAGGTGCCGGCGGGGATATTCGTCGCCGCAAAGCCGATGCAGACGTTGTACTTCAGGATGGGCTCGCCGGCGACGAGGTCGCGGGCGGCGATCTTGTGACCGGCCGGCACCTGGCTGCGGCAGGTGAAGTATTCGGACGGCACGTTTGTCCCGATCGCGACGTTGACGCGGGCGACGACGACATTGTCGGCAGGGTGCAGGCGAATGATGGGGCCGGTGATCTGCTTCTCGGTGGTGGCAATCATGGAGCGCTCTGTGAAGGTGAAAGTTGGGTACGACAATGCGCTTCATCTTTCCATTACTGAAAGGTGAAAACAATCTTCTTTCTCCATCTTCAAACGCAAATTATTTTTGGTTCTCGTAGGGTGGGCGGCTCGACCCGGACGTCGGACTTCCCGTTGCGCCAATCCGCCCACCCTACGGCTCTGCGCATCGTTCTCCCGGTCCGAAACCATAAAAGTTTTATCTTTAAAAAACAGCATCACGCTGTTTTTTAATAGAAATAACCAGTCAATAATCGTCCGACCAGCCCACGCGCTCGCATGAGGGCATTCAATAAACGGAGCAACGATGACTACTTCCACCGGCCTGCGCGGCGTTTTTTCGCCCGTGATCACTCCCTTCTCGGCAGACCTGTCGCCCGACGCGAAACGCATGGTGCGCCACTGCCAGTGGGTACTCGACCAGGGCCTCGGCCTGGCGGTCTTCGGCACCAACTCGGAAGCCAATTCGCTGTCGACGCCGGAAAAAATCGGGCTGCTCGAGGCCCTGGTCGATGCCGGCATCCCGGGCGCGCGCATGATGCCGGGGACCGGTTGCTGCGCCCTGAGCGATACGGTCGAACTCACCCGGGCGGCCGTCCGTCACGGCGCCGGCGGGGTATTGATGCTGCCGCCGTTTTACTACAAGGGTGTCTCGGACGATGGCCTGTTTGCCAGCTATAGCGAAGTGATTCAGCGCGTGGGCGACGAGCGCCTGCGCATCTACCTGTACCACATCCCGCAAGTCTCGAACGTGCCGCTCGGCTTCGACCTGATCGAGCGCCTGCTGGAAGCCTACCCGGGCACGATCGCCGGCATCAAGGACAGCTCGGGCGACTGGGATAACACCCGCGGCATGCTGGAACGCTTCGGGCCACAAGGGTTCAGCGTATTTGCCGGCAGCGAGAGCTTCCTGCTTGCCACCCTGCGCGCCGGCGGCGCCGGCTGCATCACCGCCACCGGCAATGTCAATCCGGGGGCCATCGTTCGGTTGTTCGAGACCTGGCAGGCCGCGGATGCGGACGAGCAGCAGAAAGCGCTGGATGCGGTGCGCGGCGCCTTTGCCAGGTTCCCGATGATTCCAGCCCTGAAGGCCGCCGTTGCCCACTGGGCGGACGACGCGGGCTACGCCACCGTGCGCCCGCCGCTGGTGAAGCTCGAGGCACACCAGCGCAGCGATTTGCTGGCGGCACTGGAGGCGCTCGACTTCTCGATGCCGGGACTGTAAATGGCGGCGCTCGCGAACCAGCACCTCATGCACGACTTGCTGCAGATCGGGACCTTTCCGGTATCCGCCCAAACCCTGATCGACAGCGAATTCCGTTGCCACACGATCGAGCAGATCGAGATGGATCCCGCCCTGCGCGAACGCGTGCGCGGCATCGTCACGCGCGGTAACTACGCCGTGCCGCGCAGCGTCATCGAGCGCCTGCCGCGCCTGGGCGTGATCGCGTCGATGGGCGTGGGCTACGACCTGATCGACCTGGCCGCCGCGCGCGACCATGGCGTGCTGGTCTCCAACACGCCGGACGTCCTCAACGATGCGGTGGCCGAACTGTGCATCGGCCTGCTGTTGTCGCTGCTGCGGCGCCTGCCCCAGGCCGACCGGCACGTGCGCAGCGGCGCGTGGAAGGAGGGCGTCTTTCCGCTTGCGACAACGCTGGCCGGCAAGCGGGTCGGCATCGTCGGCCTGGGACGGATCGGCAAGGACATCGCGCGCAGGCTGGAACCCTTCGGCGTGTCGATCGCCTACCACGGGCGCACCGACCAGCACCTGCACTGGCCCTGGCAGCCCGACCTGCTGGCGCTTGCGCGCGCGTCCGACGTGCTGGTCGTCATTGCGCCCGGCGGGGAGGGGACCCGGCGGCTGGTCGACGCCGCCGTGCTGGACGCGCTCGGGCCCGAGGGGTACCTGGTCAACGTGGCGCGCGGATCAGTGGTGGACGAAACCGCGCTGCTCGCTGCGCTGGAAGGGCGCCGCATCGCCGGCGCCGCGCTCGACGTGTTCGAGAACGAGCCGGCCATCGACGAACGTTTCTTCGCGCTCGAGAACGTCGTCCTGAGCCCGCACATCGGCAGCGCTACCCATGAAACCCGTGCGGCGATGGCGCGCCTGACGCTGGACAACCTGCGCCGGTTCTTCGGCGACGGGACGGTGCTGACGCCCGTGCAGCCTGCGTAAACCAAATAGTTTTATCGTTTGAAGATGGCTGCAGCACCTTTGTTTTGTTTTTTAGACATTTAATACTCTGGTCATCCACAGATGATCAACGCGTTCAGCATATCGAGGACACATGGCAGACTCAGACAAGAAAGACGAACAAACGGCGACCGGCCTGCGCAAGGGCCTGACCAGCTATGGCGACAACGGCTTCTCGCTTTTCCTGCGCAAGGCCTTCATCAAGGGCGCGGGCTATACGGACAATGCGCTGGACCGCCCGGTGATCGGCATCGCCAATACCGGCAGCGCCTACAACCCCTGCCACGGCAACATGCCGCAGCTGATCGAGGCGGTCAAGCGGGGCATCATGCTGGCCGGTGGCCTGCCGATGGACTTCCCGACGATTTCGATCCACGAGAGTTTCGCATCGCCGACCTCCATGTACCTGCGTAACCTGATGTCGATGGACACCGAGGAAATGATCCGCGCCCAGCCGATGGATGCGGTGGTGCTGATCGGCGGCTGCGACAAGACCGTGCCGGCGCAGCTGATGGGCGCCGCTTCGGCCGGCATCCCCGCCATCCAGCTGGTGACCGGCTCCATGCTGACCGGTTCGCACCGGGGCGAGCGGGTGGGCGCCTGCACCGACTGCCGCCGCTACTGGGGCAAGTACCGGGCCGACGAAATCAACGACGAGGAAATCGCCGACGTCAACAACCAGCTGGTGGCCAGCGTCGGCACCTGTTCTGTGATGGGAACCGCCAGCACCATGGCGTGCGTGACCGAAGCGCTGGGCATGATGGTGCCGGGCGGCGCAACGCCGCCGGCGGTGACGGCCGACCGCATCCGCGTGGCCGAGCAGACGGGCGCCACGGCGGTGGCGCTGGCGAAGGCAGGGCTCAAGCCGGATCAGATCATGACCGGCAAGGCCTTCGAGAACGCGCTGCGGGTCCTGCTGGCGATTGGCGGCTCCACCAACGGCATCATCCACCTGACCGCGATGGCGGGCCGCCTCGGGATCGACATCGACCTCGAACGACTCGACGCCATGGGCCGCGAGACGCCGGTGCTGATCGACCTGAAGCCGTCCGGCCAGTACTACATGGAAGACCTGCACAAGGCCGGCGGCGTGCATGCCTTGCTGCGCGAATTGAAGCCGCTGCTGCACCTCGATGCGCTGACCGTCACCGGCAGGACGCTCGGCGAGGAACTGGAAGCGGCGGGCCGCGGCTTCCCGCAGAACGTGGTGCGCCCGTTCGCGCAGCCGATCTATCCGCAGGGCGGGATCGCCGTCCTGCGCGGCAACCTGGCGCCGGGCGGCGCGATCATCAAGCAGTCGGCCGCCGACCCGCAATTGATGGAGCACGAGGGACGTGCCGTGGTGTTCGAGAACATCGAGGACCTGGCCGCACGCATCGACGACGAGGCGCTCGACGTGAATGCCGACGACGTGCTGGTCCTGAAGCACATTGGCCCGCTGGGCGCCAGCATGCCGGAAGCGGGCTATCTGCCGATTCCGAAAAAACTGGCGCGCGCCGGCGTGAAGGACATGGTCCGCATTTCCGACGGCCGCATGAGCGGCACCGCCGCCGGCACCATCGTCCTGCACGTGACGCCGGAGTCGGCAATCGGCGGGCCGCTGGCGTATGTGAAAAACGGCGACCGCATCCGCCTGAGCGTCAGGAATCGCGAGATCAGCCTGCTGGTGCCGGAGGCGGAGCTCGACGAACGCCGCCAGGCCAATCCGGTCACGCCGCCGAGCGCCGGGCGCGGCTACAAGAAGCTGTTCCTGAAGTCCGTCACCCAGGCCGACCAGGGCGCCGACTTCGATTTCCTGCGCGCCTCCGGGACCCGGGACCGCACTCCGCGCGGGGACTGAGGTGCGAACGGCGCCGCGGCCCTGAATAAAAAACGAACGGGAAGATTCGTGCCCCCGCCCGGGTAACCGGGCATTCATCATCACCAGGAGACTTCATGACAAAATCTTCGATCGGCCGCCGCCGCACGTGCATCGCGATGGCTGCCGGCCTGACGTTCGCGCTGGCCGGGCTGCCCGGCCTTGCGCACGCCGCCTATCCCGACAAGCCGGTCAAGCTGGTCGTGCCGTATCCGCCCGGCGGCGCCACCGACATCATCGGCCGCGTCCTCGCGCAGAAGCTGACCGAGGCGCTCGGGCAGCAGGTCTTTGTCGATAACCGCGGCGGCGCCGGCGGCAATATCGGCGCCGCCAGCGTCGCCAAGTCCGCGCCCGACGGCTACACGCTGCTGATGGCGGCGGTGACTTCGCACTCGATCATCCAGACGCTCGAGCGCAAGACGATCAACTACAACCTCGAGAAGGATTTCGCACCGATCACGATGGCCGGTTCCGTGCCGCTGGTGTTCGTGGTCCATCCTTCGGTCCCGGTGAAGAACATCAAGGAATTGATCGCCTACGCCAAATCGAAGCCGGGCGAACTGACCTATGCGTCCTCGGGTCCGGGTGCGCCGCAGCGCATGGGGGCGGAGCTGTTCCAGCGTCTTGCCGGGGTCAAGATGGTGCACGTGCCGTACAAGGGCAGCGGTCCGGCCATGAACGACCTGGTCGGCGGCCACGTGCTGACCATGGTCGAAACCGTGCCCGCCGCCCAGGCCTTCGTCAAGGCCGGCAAGCTGCGCGCGCTCGCCGTCACCACGCCGCAGCGCATCCCGATGCTGCCGGACGTGCCGACCGCGGACGAACAGGGCCTGGACGGTTTCTCGGTCAGCTCGATGTTCGGGGTGCTGGCGCCTGCCCACACACCGAAGCCGATCATCGACCGCCTGAACGCGGAGTTGGTGAAGATCCTGCAGCAGCCGGACGTGAAGGAGGAGCTGCTGAAGCAGGGCGCGTTTGCGATCTCGACCACGCCGGAGCAGACGGCCGAGCGCATCAGGAAGGAGATTTCGATGTGGGCCAAGGTGATCGAGGAGCAGAAGATCACGGTGGATTGAGCGTCGGCATGGCCGCGAACATCGTGTGCGGGCGGACGTGGGGCTGTTGCCTGTGATGTTATCGGTGTTCGCGATCCGCGTGGGCATGCCCGGTGAACCCGTCATTGTGGCCATTGGCCACAATGACCCCATACGTTACACAACGGTTCCATGAACTTGCTACAGCCGGTAGCGCACCGTAGGGTGGGCATGCCCACGCGGTTCGGAGGCCCCCGCGGCAGGGCAGGCAACAGCCCCACCAACAGATGCGTTCCCGACGCCGGCAATCCCCGCGTCTCCCGGTCGCGTTGGCATAAATCCGAACAACCCTTGCGCGACGCCGACGCACCCCCTATAATGCACGTCATTGGGCGGTTAGTTCAGCTGGTTAGAATACTTGGTCGACATCCAAGGGGTCGCAGATTCGAATTCTGCACCGCCCACCAGAATACTTGTAAGAGCTAGAAAGGCATCCACGGTTATGACACCGCGAACTACAACGAAGTTGTGGGGGAATCGCTAGACGCGGTAGGGTGTTCTTTTGACTCGACACACTTGAAATAACGCGGCTAGCCCGCGTTTTTTTTCGTCCAGAGATTTCAAGTTTCAAATTTTTTAACGAATTTTTCAACATACTCGGCGCGGCGCGCCAAATGGAGATCACTATGCTTAACGTGCGACTTCCCGATGGCTCCAGCCGTCAATTCGACGGCCCCGTGACGGTCGCCCAGGTGGCGACCTCCATCGCCCCGAGCCTTGGCAGGGCGGCACTCGCCGGCAAGGTCGACGGCAAAGTGGTCGACACTTCCTTCCTGATCGAACAGGACGCCGACCTGGCGATCGTGACGGACAAGGACCCCGAAGGCCTGGACGTCATCCGCCACTCGACCGCCCACCTGCTGGCCTACGCGGTGAAGGAGCTGTTCCCGGAAGCCCAGGTCACGATCGGCCCGGTCATCGAAAACGGTTTCTATTACGACTTCTCGTACAAGCGCCCGTTCACCCCGGAAGACCTGGCCAAGATCGAAAAGAAAATGGCGGAGATCGCCAAGCGCGACGAGCCGGTGACCCGCCGCGTGCTGCCGCGCGACGAAGCTGTCGCCTATTTCAAATCGATCGGCGAAGACTACAAGGCCGAGATCATCTCGTCGATTCCGGCAGGCGAGGACGTCTCGCTGTACGCCGAAGGCAATTTCACCGACCTGTGCCGCGGCCCGCACGTGCCGTCGACCGGCAAGCTGAAAGTCTTCAAGCTGATGAAGTTGGCCGGCGCCTACTGGCGCGGCGACTCGAACAACGAGATGCTGCAGCGCGTGTATGGCACCGCCTGGGCCAGGAAGGAAGACCAGGAGCAATACCTGCACATGCTGGAAGAAGCGGAAAAGCGTGACCACCGCAAACTCGGCAAGGCGCTGGACCTGTTTCACTTCCAGGAAGAAGCACCAGGCCTGATCTTCTGGCATCCGAAAGGCTGGACCATCTGGCAGCAGGTTGAGCAATATATGCGTCACAAATACCAGGTCAACGGCTACGACGAAGTCAAGGCGCCGCAGATCCTCGACGTCACCCTGTGGCAGAAGACCGGTCACTGGGACAACTATCGCGAAAACATGTTCACGACCGAGTCGGAGAACCGTTCCTACGCCCTGAAGCCGATGAACTGCCCGGGCCACGTGCAGATCTATAACTCGGGCATGAAGAGCTACCGCGACCTGCCGCTGCGCTACGGCGAGTTCGGCCAGTGCCACCGCAACGAGTCCTCGGGCGCGCTGCACGGCATCATGCGCGTGCGCGGCTTCACCCAGGACGACGGCCACGTGTTCTGTACCGAAGAGCAGATCGAGGCGGAAGTCACCGCCTTCCACGCCCAGGCGATGGAAGTGTATGACGACTTCGGTTTCACCAATATCGACGTCAAGCTCGCGCTGCGTCCGGAGAGCCGCATCGGTACCGACGAAGTCTGGGACGAGGCGGAAGAAGCCTTGCGTTCGGCGCTGCGCGCCTGCGGCGTGGAGTGGACCGAATTGCCGGGCGAGGGCGCCTTCTACGGCCCGAAGATCGAGTACCACCTGAAGGATAGCCTCGGCCGTCCATGGCAGGTCGGTACGATGCAGGTCGACTTCTCGATGCCGGGCCGCCTCGGCGCCGAGTACGTTGCGGAAGACAATACCCGCAAGGTGCCGGTCATGCTGCACCGCGCGATCGTCGGCTCGATGGAGCGCTTCATCGGCATCCTGATCGAGAACTACGCGGGCGCGCTGCCGCTTTGGCTCGCGCCTGTGCAAGTGGCTGTGCTCAACATTTCTGACGCACAGGCAAGCTATGTGAAAGAGGTGCAAGAGCGCCTGAAGAAGGCGGGCCTGCGCGTTCACGCTGATTTGCGGAACGAGAAGATTACCTATAAAATACGCGAACATTCCGTCCAAAAACTGCCATACATCTTAGTTGTTGGCGACAAGGAACGTGAAGCAAACACCGTGGCCGTGCGCGCACGGGGCAATGTCGACCTGGGCACCATGTCCATCGATGCCCTGATCGAGCGCCTGACTGGCGAAGTCAATTCGAAAGCCAGGTAAGCCGGCCGGTTATTCAGACATTAAAAGGAAACAACATAGCTACTGACAAGTCTGCTCATCGCATCAATGGCGAGATCAATCACCCCGAAATGCGTTTGTCCGGGGTGGACAACGAGCCGCTAGGCATTGTGAGCCTGGCTGACGCGTTCCGTCTGGCCGAAGAAAAGAACGTCGACCTGGTCGAGATCGCGCCGAACGCGGTCCCGCCGGTCTGCCGCCTCATGGATTACGGCAAGTTCAAGTACTCGGAACAGAAGAAGGCCCACGAAGCCAAGCTGAAGCAGAAGATCATCCAGGTCAAGGAAGTCAAATTCCGCCCGGGCACCGATGAAGGCGACTACAGCATCAAGCTGCGTAACCTCATCAAGTTCCTGGGCGAGGGCGACAAGACCAAGATCACGCTGCGCTTCCGCGGTCGCGAGATGGCGCACCAGGATATCGGCTTCCGCATGCTCGAACGTCTGAAGGGTGACCTGGAGCCGTATGGCCAGGTCGAGCAGTTCCCGAAGATGGAAGGTCGCCAGATGATCATGATTATCGCGCCGAAGAAGAACAAGTAATTCTTCAAGCGAATAATTCCAGGGCCGGGACCGGTGTTGCAGTCAGCTGCAGCGCCGGTCCCGGCCCTGTGTCGTTTGTGCTTCGTGGGGTGCCGGGTCTTCCGTTTACCCAGTGATCGGAATGGGCCCCGATTTCCCGTGCGATGATCTCGCTGCTACGTATCACCGCGTGGGCACAAGTGCCCACCCTACCCGACACAACCTGTGTTAGAATCTGCGGTTCCTGTTTTTAGAAGCAGGTTGTAGCGGACTCGCATCCGCTGCAAAACAAGTGAAAGCAGGCATCTAAGCGCGACAGCAAGTTGCCACCTGCAATCCTGTTAGATATGAGGCTGTCCGTGAAAAGGACAGATGACTATGCCAAAAATGAAAACCAAAAGCAGCGCGAAGAAACGTTTTCGCGTGCGTCCGGGCGGTACTGTGAAATCGGGTATGGCGTTCAAGCGTCACATCCTGACCAAGAAGACCACCAAGAACAAGCGTCAGCTGCGCGGCACCCGTAACATCAATGCGTCGGACGTGACCAGCGTCTACCGCATGATGCCATCTGCTTAATCTCACACTAAGGAGCTAATATGCCTAGAGTTAAACGTGGGGTTACTGCGCGTGCCCGTCATAAGAAGGTTCTTGAGCTTGCAAAAGGCTACCGTGGCCGTCGCTCAAAAGTATACCGTGTTGCCAAGCAAGCAGTCATGCGCGCTGGCCAGTACGCATACCGCGACCGCCGCAACAAGAAGCGCGTCTTCCGCGCACTGTGGATCACCCGTATCAACGCGGCTTCGCGTTCGCACGGCATGACCTACAGCGCGTTCATGAACGGCCTGAAAAAAGCCGCGATTGAACTGGACCGTAAGGTTCTGGCCGACATGGCCGTGCACGACAAGCCGGCCTTCGCCGCGATCGTCGCTGCCGTCCAGGCCAAGCTGGCTGCCTGATAGCAGTTTGCTAGCAAATAGCGCTACGGCAACGTAGCGCAAAAAGAGCGGGGCACGGTTTTTTACCTGTGCCCCGTTTTTGATTATGGGTCCTGTAAGTTTGCGGTGTGAATTGAACAAAGCGTTGCGTTCACGCTACAATTGCAGATGACCTGTGGCTCCTGCCACTCAATACAGGAAAAGAACAAGCATGAACTCGCTCGAAGAACTCGTCGTCTCGGCCCAGGCTGACTTTGGCGCCGCCCCGGATGCGGCCGCGCTGGAAAACGCAAAAGCAAAATACCTCGGCAAGACCGGCCAGGTAACCGAACTGATGAAGGGCCTCGGCAAGCTCGACCCTGAACAGCGCAAGGCGCAGGGCGCCCTGATCAATGCCGCAAAAGAAAAAATCGAACAGGCACTGACCGGCCGCCGCGACGCACTGGCGAATGCCCAGCTCGAAGCTCGCCTGAATGCGGAGTCGATCGACGTCACGCTGCCCGGCCGCGGCCGCGCCATGGGCGGCATCCACCCGGTGATGCGTACCTGGGAGCGTGTCGAGCAGATCTTCCGCTCGATCGGTTTCGACGTGGCCGACGGCCCGGAAATCGAAAACGACTGGACCAATTTCACTGCCCTGAACAGCCCGGAAAACCACCCGGCGCGTTCGATGCAGGACACCTTCTATATCGAAGGCAATGACACCACCGGCAAGCCGCTGCTGCTGCGCACCCACACCAGCCCGATGCAGGTGCGCTACGCGCGCACGCACACGCCGCCGATCAAGGTGATCGCGCCGGGCCGCACCTACCGCGTCGACAGCGACGCCACCCACTCGCCGATGTTCCACCAGGTCGAAGGCCTGTGGATCGGCGAGGACATTTCCTTCGCCGACTTGAAGGGTGTCTACCTGAACTTCGTCAAGGCCTTCTTCGAGACCGACGACCTGCAGGTGCGTTTCCGTCCTTCCTACTTCCCGTTCACGGAACCGTCAGCCGAAATCGATATCGCTTTCGGTTCGGGACCGCTGAAGGGCCGCTGGCTCGAGGTGTCGGGCGCCGGCCAGGTGCATCCGACCGTGGTGCGCAATTTCGGCCTGGATCCGGAAAAATTCATCGGCTTTGCGTTCGGCTCCGGCCTCGAGCGCCTGACGATGCTGCGTTACGGAATCAATGACCTGCGCCTGTTCTATGAAGGCGACTTGCGATTCCTGAAGCAGTTTAATTAATCCGGTCGCCGATTCAGTACGGCAAATAATAAATAGCTAAGCAGTACGTCGAGCGCTTACAAGCGCAGTTACAAGGCAAAGATTATGCAATTCTCCGAAAACTGGCTCCGTTCCATGGTCGATCCGAAGATGACTTCGGATGAGCTGTCCCATTTGCTGACGATGTCCGGCCTCGAAGTCGAAGAGGTCGAGCCGGTCGCCCCGCCGTTCTCGAACGTGGTCGTGGCCGAAGTGGTCGAGGTGGCCAAGCACCCGAACGCGGACCGCCTCAACGTCTGCCAGGTGAACGTCGGCAGCGGCGAGCTGCTGAACATCGTCTGCGGCGCGCCGAACGTGCGCGCCGGCATGAAGGCGATCTGCGCCAAGGCCGGCGCCGTGCTGCCGCCCGGCGCCGACGGCAAGCCTTTCGAGATCAAGGTAGGCAAGCTGCGCGGCGTCGAGTCGCAGGGCATGATGTGCTCGGCGAAAGAGCTGAAAATCTCGGAAGAGAGCAGCGGCCTGATGGAACTCCCGGCGGATGCGCCGGTCGGCGCGAGCATCCGCGACTACCTCGGCCTGGACGACCTGAAGTTCACCATCAAGCTCACGCCAAACAAGGCGGACTGCCTGTCGGTGCTGGGCGTGGCGCGCGAAGTGTCCGCGCTCACCGGCACGCCGCTGCACCTGCCGACGACGGTGCCGGTTCCCGTGACGATGGACGAAGTCCTGCCGGCAACCATTTCCGCGCCGGACCTGTGCGGCCGCTTCACCGGCCGCGTCATCCGCGGCCTGAACGCGAAAGCCGCGACGCCCGACTGGATGAAGCAGCGCCTCGAGCGCTCGGGCCAGCGTTCGGTCTCGGCCCTGGTCGACATCTCGAACTATGTCATGCTGGAAGTCGGCCGTCCGTCCCACGTGTTCGACATGAACAAGATCCACGGCAGCCTGGACGTGCGCTGGGGCAGGAAAGGTGAACAGCTCAAGCTCCTGAACGGCAACACCGTCGAGGTCGACGAGTGGGTCGGCGTCATCGCCGACGAGAAGGAAATCGAATCGCTGGCCGGCATCATGGGCGGCGACTCGACCGCCGTCACGCTCGACACGACCGATATCTACCTGGAAGCAGCCTTCTGGTGGCCGAACGCGATCCAGGGCCGTGCCCGCAAATACAATTTCTCCACCGATGCGGCGCACCGCTTCGAGCGCGGCGTCGACTACGCGACGACCGTGGAACACATCGAGCGCATCACGGCGCTGATCCTCGGGATCTGCGGCACGCCCGAGACGAAAGTCGGCCCTGTCGACGACCAGGTCGCGAACCTGCCGCAGCGTCAGCCGGTCGTTCTGCGCACGGCGCGCGCACAAAAAGTGATCGGCGTGCCGATTACCGACGAGATGGTCGCCGACATCTTCACGCGCCTGCACCTGCCGTTCACGCATGAGGCGGGCAAGTTTGCGGTGACGGCACCGTCCTACCGTTTCGATATCGAGATCGAGGAAGACCTGATCGAGGAAGTCGCGCGCGTGTATGGCTTCGAGAACATTCCCGCCAACCCGCCGGTGGCGCCGAGCGCGATGCTGATCGAGCCGGAAAACAGCCGTTCGCTGTTCGCCGTGCGGCATCAGTTAGCGGATCTTGGCTACCAGGAAGTCGTCAACATGAGCTTCGTGGAAAGCGTCTGGGAGCAGGATTTCGCGGCCAACGACACCCCGATCAAGCTGCAGAACCCGATCGCCAGCCAGATGAGCGTGATGCGCTCGACCCTGATCGGCGGCCTGCTGGCCAACGTGCGCTACAACCTGAACCGCAAGGCGGGCAGGGTGCGCGTGTTCGAAGTTGGTGCCGTGTTCAAGCGCAACGACGTCACGACGGATGGCCCTTTGACCGTGGCCGGTTTCGACCAGCCGAAGCGCGTGGCCGCCATGGCCTACGGCCCGGCCATCGACGAACAGTGGGGCGCCGCGACCCGCGCCGTCGACTACTTCGACGTCAAGGCCGACCTGGAAGCGCTGTTTTCGCCGCGTATGGTACGCTTCGTCAAGGCTGAGCACCCGGCGCTGCATCCGGGCCGCTGCGCCAATGTCGAGCTCGATGGCCGCGTGGTCGGCTTCATCGGCGAACTGCATCCGCGCTGGCTGCAGAAGTACGACCTGCCGCAGGCGCCGGTGCTGTTCGAAGTCGATGCGGCCGCCCTCTCGGCGCGCGTCGTCCCGGCTTACACCGAGATTTCCAAGTTCCCGGGCGCCACGCGCGACCTCGCGCTGGTCGTCAAACAGGACGTTGCGGCCCAGTCCGTGATCGATGCCTTCACGTCGGCGCTGGCTGCCCACGCGAACGGCAAGATCGTGCAAGCCGTTGTTTTGTTTGATGAATACCGCGGCAAGGGGCTGGACGCGGACGAAAAATCGCTTGCTTTCCGCTTTAGCTTGCAAGATACTCAATCGACCTTGCAGGACGATGTCGTGGAGGCCGTGATGGCTACCGTGGCTGAGGCCGCAAGAGAAAAACACAGCGCAAAACTGCGCGGCTAAGTTTGCAACGCGTCCAAAACATGTCCACATCGAAGGCAGGGCTTCAAAATTAATAACAACGACGTTGATTCGGCCGTATTCCAGGAGGCCCTGGCGGCCGACCTGCATCGTGCGATGCAGGTAGCGCGGGTACGGAAAGAAGCGGAAAAGGACCTGCCGACCCTCACCAAGGCCGAGCTGGCCGAGCTGCTCTTCGAGCAGGTCGGCCTGAACAAGCGCGAAGCCAAGGACATGGTCGAGACCTTCTTCGACGAGATCCGCAACGCGCTCGAGCGTGGCGAGGCCGTCAAGCTGTCCGGTTTCGGCAACTTCCAGTTGCGCGACAAGCCGCAGCGGCCGGGCCGCAATCCAAAAACCGGGGAAGAGATTCCGATTACGGCGCGCCGCGTTGTGACTTTCCACGCCAGCCAGAAACTGAAGGGCATGGTTGAAGAAACCAGCCCGGCATCGCTGGCGCGTGCCGCCTGAGTGCGTCCCGCCAGCTGTGTTTGCGAACTGCGTTTAATAAGTGAGCCATGAACGATCGCCCGAACAAGACTGAACTGACCGCGCTGCCGCCGATCCCGGCGAAGCGCTACTTCACGATCGGCGAAGTCAGCGAATTGTGCGGCGTCAAGCCGCACGTGCTGCGCTACTGGGAGCAGGAATTTACTCAGCTGAAGCCGGTCAAACGCCGTGGTAACCGCCGGTATTACCAGCACCACGAAGTGCTGCTGATCCGGCGCATCCGCGAACTGCTCTACGAACAAGGTTTCACGATCAGCGGTGCGCGCAACAAGCTCGACAGCCGCGCCAGCAACCTGGCCGGCGGCATCGAGGAAGTGCAGGTCGAGGAGGCGCCCGGCGTCGACACGGCCAGGCTGCGCGCGGAACTGCTCGACATCGTCGCCCTGCTCAAGCAGGGCGTACGGCCTGCTTGATTCAGACAAGACTGACAATTGGACCGTCGCGGCAGCGATGCCATCGAGCCGCGAGGGCGGGCATGCCGGCTGCATGAAAGTGCCACAGGGAATCGCCGAGTCCACGCTGAGGAGCGTGTGAAAAAATTGTCAGGGCAAGGCGACATCGTCGAGACAGTACGTGGGTACGGCGAGACGATGCAACGCAGCCATGGCGATTTTTTCACACGCTCTGCGGGGTGGATCGGGGCTCTCGAATTAATGTTCGCTTAACACGGCAGTCGTGCGCTGTTGTAGTAGGGCGCCGGAGTGCTAAAATGTTACATGCGGCCCACCAACGCATGACAGCCGGGTAAGATTCCCCGGCACTTTCCTGTTCCAGGAAAATTTAAGGGAAGACAATGATACGCGTTGCCATTTGTGACGACCACCAGATAGTTCGAGCAGGTTTCAAACAGATTTTCTCCTCGTCCGGCGATTTCGAAGTCGTCGCTGAAGGCGCCACCGGCCGCGAGGCGCTGGACATTGCCCGTCGCGAGATTTGCGACGTGCTGCTGCTCGACATCGCCATGCCCGACCAGAGCGGGATCGACATCCTGCGTACCATCCGCCAGGGCCAGCCGAACCTGCCGGTGTTGATTCTCTCCGGCTATCCGGCGCAGCAGTATGCGCTGAACCTGTTCAAGATGGGCGCCAACGGCTACCTGAACAAGGAATGCGATGCCGACGAGCTCAAGACCGCCGTGCGTACCGTGTTCCAGGGCCGCCGCTATGTGAGCTCGACCGTTGGCGAATTGCTGGCGCAAAGCTTCGACCGCGATCCGAACACGGCACTGCATACCGAGCTGTCGGACCGCGAATTCCAGGTGTTCCTGCGCCTCGCGAAGGGCGCGACCGTTTCCGATATCGGCAATGCGCTGTCGCTGTCGATCAAGACCGTGTCCACCTACCGTACGCGCATCATGGAAAAGATGGGCTTGCAGTCGAACAGCGACCTGACCTATTACGCGATGAAAAACAACCTGCTCGATTGAGCGGGTCGCGAGCGCCGCCCGGCGCTCGCCTTTGCCGGGCTCCGGCCCGGCACTGCGGCCTCCAGGGTCGCATGAGCGTCAAGGTGCAGCGTTCGCCCTCGCCGAACCGGCATCCGGTGCGGCGGCGAAGGGCGGCCCGCGAGTGCATTCTGTCTCATCCCTTTACTCAACAAGATTGCTGCGCTGCATTAAAGTCGGACAACGACTATAATCAGGCCGTCCGGCAAGTTGCGCGAAAGGAACTCAGCAGATGTACTTCTCCACCGATCCCCTCCCGAAACGCGCGGGTTCGCTTCCCCTGTACAAGACCCTGCTGTGCTTCGCCTGCGTGATGATCCTGCTCGTCAACGGCATCTTCCTGCTGCGCAACCTGGACGGGCTGAAGGCCGCTAATTCCCTGCAAGACCAGACGACCAAGGTCACCGACGAGTTGCAGCACCTGAACCTGCTCGTCACCGATGCCGAGAGCAATATGCGCGGCTATTTCCTGTCGGGTTCGCCCAGTTACCTGGGCACCGTGCAAGCCGCGCCGGCCCGGATCGACACGCAACTTCGAAAACTCAGCGCGCTGCTCGCCGACAATCCGTCGCAGCAAAAGAACCTGGCCCAGTTGCGTACCCTCGTCGAGCACCAGTTGCGCATGATGAACGAGGCCGTCACCATCTACCGCGACGGCGGCCTGAAGGAAATCCTGACCATCACCGGCGCGCCAGGCGAAGGCGACAGCGACGAAATCCGCCTGCAGGTCGTGATCATGCTGAGCGAACAGAACGAATTGCTGAACGCGCGCAGCGCCGCCTTCTACGACCAATACCGGCATGCCGTCATTCTCGGCCTGGGCATCAATGCCGCCGCGATCGCGGTGCTGCTGCTGTTCTACCAGTTGGTGCAGCGCAGTTTTACGGCGCGCGCGCGGGCCGAACATGCCTTGCAACTGGCCAACGACCAGCTCGAAACCACCGTTGCGCGCCGTACCGAGCAGTTGTCGGTGCTGTCGCGCCACCTGATCCACGTGTCGGAAGAGGAAAAATCGCGCCTGGCGCGCGAGCTGCACGACGAAATGGGCGCGAACCTGACAGCGATCGGGATGGATCTCGCCAGTGTGGGCGAGCAATTGCGCACCAGCCGGCCGGATTTGGCCGCCATGCTGGCGCGCGCGCGCGCGACCCTGGTCGATACGGTGCAACTCAAGCGGCGCATCGTCGAAGACCTGCGCCCGAGCCTGCTCGACAACCTCGGCCTTGCCGCGGCCCTGCAGAGTTATTGCGCCGACTATGCGCGGGTGACGAGCCTCGATTGCGATGTGCTGGTTGATGGCGAGGTCGACAGCGTCGGGCCGATGCATGCGATCGCGCTGTTCCGCATCGTGCAGGAGTCGCTCAACAACATCGCCAAGTATGCGCAGGCGCGCAGCGTGATCGTGCACCTGGCACGCGAAGACGATGCGCTCGCGCTCGAGGTGACGGACGACGGCATCGGCATCGCGCCCGATGCATTGGTTGGTTCGAAATCGCACGGTTTGCTGGGCATGCGCGAGCGCGCCTTGCTGCTGGGCGGGAAGCTCGACGTTGAGCGCGGGGTGAACGGGGTCGGGACCTGCGTGCGTGCGCGGATTCCGGCGTTGGCGCCGGAGGACGGCGCCGTCGCGGAGACGCCGCCGGGGCATGCGCCGGAGCTGCCGGCGGTCGGGAGCGACAACTTGGGAAGATTTGCTGCTTGACACTCGCTGGACGGATGCCTAGCGTCGTGGGGGAGGCGGCTCCAACATAACGCGCGGGCATGCCCGCGCGTCGACCTCAAGAACAAAGGCCGCTCCGATGTGAATCGAAGCGGCCTTCTTAACTGAACGGCAGACGCCGTTTTCTCATTCACATTCCATCAACGCGCCACATCCATCAGCAGGCGGTCGTATTCCGTCTTGGCTACCTTGTAGCATTCGCCCGCATACTCTTCCAGGCCGGTGCGGTCGAGGACCGTGATGTTGCCGCGGCGGTACTGGATCAGGCCTTCATCCTGCAGCTTGCCGGCCGCTGCCGTGATGCTTTCGCGGCGCACGCCGAGCATGATCGAAATGAGTTCCTGGGTCACTTTCAGCTCGTTGCCTGGCGAACGGTCCAGGCGGTCGAGCAGCCAGCGGCAGAGCTTCTGCTCGATCGAGCTGTGGCGCCCGCCCACGGCGTTCTGGGCCATCTGGGCGAACAGGGCGTTGGTGTAGCGCATCAGCAGCTGGGGCAGGGCGCCGCCGGCCATGAAGGCGTCACGCAGGAACTGGGTTTTGAGGCGGTAACCGTAGCCGGCGCTCTGCACGACGGCGCTGCACATGGCGCGCTCGCCCATGAAGAGCGACACACCGACCACACCTTCGTGGCCGACGACGGCGATCTCGGTGGTGGCGCCGTCTTCCATCACATACAGCAGCGACACGATTGAGGTCGTAGGGAAATACACGTATTCCAATTTGCTGCCATACTCGAACAGTTCTTTGCCGAATGGCATAGGAACGAGTTCCAGGTGCTCGAACAGGGTTTCCAGGTCTTGGCGGGGAAGGGCTGCCAGCAGTTCGTTTTGCTGGGTGCCGCTGAAACTGACAACTGGACGGGACGCCGCTTTGATATCCTCTTTGGTCGAAAGAAGCTGATTGACCGATTGTGCTTTTTGCGTGACACCACCGAGTTGAGCGTTGTTCATTTTCTGTCCTCTTATCTGACTTGCTGCATGAAGTGCGACTTCCTCGAGACTTGTTGACACTTAGTTGACATAGTCTCAATCGCGATGTGGCTACGATAAGGCTTCCGTCTGTTGGCGAACATAAGATTAGGGGTTGCACGGGTGTAGGCAGGTCGCATGCTGTCTTGTCAGCCCAGTCCTACTG
Source organism: Telluria sp. AIW5 (assembly GCF_056680575.1). Classification (NCBI taxonomy): domain Bacteria; kingdom Pseudomonadati; phylum Pseudomonadota; class Betaproteobacteria; order Burkholderiales; family Oxalobacteraceae; genus Telluria; species Telluria sp. AIW5. The sequence goes on from NZ_CM155289.1 coordinate 3,156,151, forward strand.
GGAAAGATGCCCGAAATCAGGCCAAATATGGCCGGCGCCAGCCCTTTTTTCCTGGCGACACGACGATTTGCTCCATAATGGCCGCGTCCGCAACCATTTTTTCTTCCTCCAGCGCATGCATGTCCTACTCGTCGAAGACGACGCCGTCCTCGCAGACGGCCTGACCCGCACCCTGCAGGGCCATGGCATGCTGGTCGAACTGGCCGTCGATGGCCTGCAGGCCGACGCCCAGTTGCAGCGCAATCCCCCGCAAGTGGCCGTCCTCGATATCGGCCTGCCCGGCATCGACGGCTTCGACGTCGTGCGCCGCCTGCGCGCGCGCGGCGACACGACACCGGTGCTCCTGTTGACCGCGCGCGACGCCATCGAGGACCGGGTGCGCGGCCTCGAACTCGGGGCCGACGACTATCTCGTAAAACCCTTCGCCACGGCGGAACTGGTGGCGCGCATCCGCGCCCTGGCCCGGCGTAACGCGCCCAAGACCGGTGTCATCTCCCTCGGCAACCTGGTGTTCGACTCCGGGGCGCGCCGCGCGCGCATCGGCGACAAAGCCCTGGAACTGTCGGCGCGCGAGTGGGCCGTGCTCGAATACCTGTTGCAGCAAGTGGGACGGGTTGTCTCGAAACAGCAGATCATCGACACCATCGCGCCCTGGGGCGACGACCTGACCCTGAACGCGGTCGAAGTCTATGTCTCGCGCTTGCGCCTGAAGCTGGACGGCGCCGGCCTCGCACTGCGCACCATCCGCGGTTTCGGCTACCTGCTCGAAGCTGCTCCCCCCGCCTCCGGGGCATGAGCAGTATCCGCGGGCGGCTGCTGAAATGGCTGGTCGGCCCGATCCTGGTTGTCAACCTGGGCGCGGCCGCGCTCACCTACCTGCTGGCCTGGACGCCGGCCCAGTTCGCGTTCGACGAAAGCCTGCGCCATGACGCCGCCACGCTGGCTGCGCGCGTAGGTGCCGGCGACGCGCTCGCGCCGGTATTGGCCCAGGCCGACGATGGCGCCGGCGAATCGAGCTGGGCCGCCTTGCACGATGGCAGCGGGCGGCTGCTGGCCGGCGCCCCGCGCCTCCCCGTTCCGCAGCGGCCGGGCCTGCTCGACGCCCGGCTGGACGGCGAACCGGTGCGGGTCGCCGTGGCCGAGGTCGCAGGGGGCGGCGGATTGCGCGTCAGCCTGGCGCGCACCACGCGCGCGCGCCAGCAGGTGAGGGCGGCCATCGTCCGCTCGCTGGTGCTGCTCGAGGTGCTGTTCAGCCTGGCGCTGGTCGGCCTGGTCTGGTTCTCGGTCGGCAATGGCCTGTCCCCGCTGGCCCGTTTGCGCGCCCGCCTCGACGCGCGCGGCAGCGCCGACCTCGCGCCGCTGGACGACGCCCACATGCCGCGCGAGCTGGTGCCGGTGGTCGGCGCCTTCAATGCCTTGCTGGGGCGGATCGATGCGGGCGCCCGCGCCCAGGACGAATTTCGCGCGAACGTCGCGCACCAGCTGCGCACGCCCCTGGCCGGGCTGCGCCTGCAGCTCGAATGGCTGGCGGCGCGCCATGCGGGCGACCCCGACACGCGGCGCTCGGTCGACCTGATGCTGCAGGCGAACGAACGCATGATCCGGCAAACCAGCCAGCTGCTCTCGCTCGAGCGCGCCGAGCCGAACCGTTTTGCGCGCGCGCGCCTGGCGCCGCTCGACCTGTCGGACCTGGTTGCCGACAGCATCCAGGCCTTTGTCGAACAGGCGGCGCGCCGCGACATCGACCTCGGCTTCGAACTGGCGCCCGCCCCCGTGCACGGCGACCGCTTCCTGCTGCGCGACCTGGTCGACAACCTGGTCGACAATGCCCTGCGCTATACGCCGCGCGGCGGCCGCGTCACGGTCGGCTGCGGCGCAGCGACGGACGCGGGCGCGCACGCGGCGAGCACGCTGCGCGTCGAGGATAACGGCCCGGGCATCCCGGCCCATCTGCGCGAACAGGTGTTCGAACGCTTCGTGCGCCTCGACGAAGGAACGCATGGCAGCGGCCTGGGCCTCGCCATCGTGCGCGACATCGCCAGCCTGCATGGCGCCGAACTGAGGCTGTCCGACGCGCCGGGCGGCGGGGCCGTGTTCACGGTCAATTTCCCCTGAAGCGCGCTGTTCAGGATTCGATTGACGCCTGAATTCGCCTGCGCGATAGTCATCAATGGAGGCTGCAGGCCGCGGGGACGATGTCCTGGCGCTACGTCGAGTTCCAGGTGATGACGACCAATGTCACGCACGGCCGGCCTTATCGCTTCCCGAACGAAGACAGGGACCAGGCCCTGTTCTTCCGGCCGAAGGAGCTCGAGGCATGGTTTCCGCCGAACGTGATCCGGCATATGGTCGACAAGGCGGCCGATTACGACGCCGAGCGCCACGAGGCGCAGCCGCACGTGCTGCCCGAAGGCATGCTGGTGCTGCCGCCGGCGAAGGATTTGCCGGTCGTGTTCGCCGCCCGGCTGAGCCTGAGCTTTCCCTTCCTGCTCAGCGCCATTCCGCTGTACGCGGTCGACTACGAACAGCAGGTATTCGCGAAGCGCAGCTTCGAGCGTTGCTGGTTTTCCGACGGCGGCATCTGTTCGAATTTCCCCATCCACCTGTTCGACGCGCCGCTGCCCTTGTGGCCGACCTTCGGCGTCAAGCTCGAAGCGGAACGCAAGCATCATCCGATCGACGGGAGGCCGGAGGTCAAGGAGAACCGCTGGTTGCTGCCCGACCGCAACGACGAGGGCAGGGGAGACTCCTTCCTGCGCCTCGACGAGCAGCCGGGCGTGGCGCGGCTCGCGGGCTTCGCGCTCGGCATCCCGAACGCGGCGCGCCACTGGCAAAACAACATGCTGGTGCGTGCGCCGGGCGTGCGCGACCGGGTGCTCAGGGTCTATGGCTGAACGGGAGCGCAAAATGGCGCTGCTGGTGGGCCAGTTGCGCGCGCTGTCGCTGGTCGCGGCGGCCTCGCCCGACCCGCTGCGCGACAAGGCGCCGCGCCGGGCGCCGGTGATTCGCATCGTGCCGGACATCTGAGGCGCGGCCTGGCCGGTCGCAGACGCCGCGCGCACGTCGCGCCGCGTCACGTCACGTCTGTCAGCTTGCTGTCAGCATTTCCTCAGGGTAATGCAAGCTTCCTGCGGTATTATTCTCCCAAGGCAACTTTTCTTTCCGGCGTGACGCTTCCTCGAGGCGGCGCCTCCAACCCTCGGGAACCGACATGAAACCTCAGGCTGGCTTCACGCTCATCGAACTCATGATCACGGTCGCGATCATCGGCATTCTGTCGGCGATCGCCGTGCCGACCTATGGCAGCTACGTGCTGCGCACGCGCCTGACCGATGCGTATTCGGGCCTGGCGGGCGTGCAGCCGGCGCTCGAGCAGCACTGGTCGAACACGAATGCCTACACCGGTTTCACGGCCTTGCCGGCCACGACCGACAACTTCAGCTTCAAGCTCGACAGCGCCACCGATACCGCCTACACCATCAGCGCCACCGGCAAGAACGGCGCCCTCGGCTTTGTCTTCACGATCGACCAGAACGGGCGGCGCGCCACCACCGGCGTGCCGAGCGGCTGGGCGACCAGTACCAGCTGCTGGGTGCGCGACAAGGGCGGGAAGTGTAGCGAATGAGGCAGGCGGCCATGCGCACATGCTCCAAATGCGCCACGCGCGGCTTCACGCTGCTCGAGGCCCTGATCGCACTGTCGATTCTCGGCATCGTGCTGTCGATCGGCATGCCGCGCATGAGTAGCTGGATCTATGCCGGCAAGGTGGCCGCCGCCGGTCAGTTTTATGCCGAAGGCTTCGCCATGGCGCGCAACCAGGCGCTGACCCAGAACGGCGCCAGCCGCCTGGTGCTCATCGAGAACACGGGCAACGGCCAGTTCGACTGGCAGATCGATGTCTGCTTCCCCCGCTCGGACGAACCCTGCAACGAGATCAGCACCAACTGGTCGACGACGGCCGCCGCCGCCACGCGCGACCCGCTGGGTGCGAAAGGCTTCAAGTCGCTGCGGCGCAGCGCCGGGACGCTGCCGCCAGCCGCCGAACTGGCGCAAACGATCGGCCCGGACGACGCGCGCGCCGTGTATTTCACGCCGCTCGGCTGGGTTGATCCGGCCATCGCCCCACGCATCGAGCGCATCGACCTGACGCCCGCCGGCACACAGGCCAGCGCAGCGCCCGTCACCGCCGTCGTGCTGACGCTGGCCGGCAACGTCATCCGCTGCAAACCGCTGGTCGCCGCCAGCGACCCACAAAGGTGTCCGCCATGATGTCCAGACCGCTGATGTCCAGACCAATGCGCCGCCAGGGCGGCGTCGCCCTGCTCGAAGCGCTGCTTGCGGCCGTGCTGCTCGCCATCGGCCTGCTTGGCACGATCGGCCTGCAGGCGCGCGCCTACTCGGCGCTGTCGGACGCGGGCATGCGCGCCGAGGCAACCATCGCCGCCGAACGCCTGATCGGCGTGATGACGACCGACCCGGACAGCCTGTCCGACTACACGCTGGCGACCGGCGGCACGCCGGGCGCGCGCCTGGCACCCTGGTACGCCGCGACGCGGAAAAGCATCCCGGGCGCCCGGGTCGCGGTCACGGTGGTGCCGGGCACCGGCGGCGGGGCGGCCAACGTGACCATCGCGATCAGCTGGCAGCGCAAGGCCGACGCACCCGCCAACACGCACACCGTGCGCGCTTACATCTAGGAGCGGGCATGCGCTTTTCCACACGCCGCAGCCGCGGCTTCTCGGTTGTCGAACTGCTGGTGAGCGTGGCCATCGGCATGCTGGCGCTGGTGTTCGCGATCCGCCTGATCACGGGTTCCGAACAGAGCAAGCAGTCGGCGCTGGGCAGCTCGGACTCGATGCAGAACGGGATGCTGGCCATGTTTTCGATCAGCGCCGACGCCCAGCAGGCCGGCTTCGGCCTGAACGACCCGCTGCTGCTCGGCTGCAATACGCGCTTCAACGACAATGCGGGCTATGTGCTGGCGCCCGCGCCGCGCGGCGCCGGCACCGTGCGCCCGCTGGCGCCGGCCATCATCGAGTCGAACGGCAGCGCGCCCGACACGATCAGCCTGTACTCGGGCAGTTCGCCGACCGGCACCGGCACCGTGCGGGTGGAAAGCGACTACATCGGCGGCACGCGCCTGAACGTCGACCGCAAGCCGTCCTACGGTTTCAAGACCGGCGACGTGGTCGTGGTCGCGCCCGAGGGCAGGACGGGCGACTGCGCGCTGGCCCAGGTGTCGGAACAGCCGGGCGGCGCGGCCTTCCTGATGGTCGCCGGCGGCGCCAACTTCCGCTACAACACCGGCTCGCTGGGCATGAATTTCAAGGGCGGCGAAACGCGCGTATTCAACCTCGGGCCGGCCGCCACGCTATCGCTGCATACCTGGTCGGTCGCCAACGGCTTCCTGCGCCTGCGCTCGACCGACATGGCCGGCACCAGTGCGGCGCCGGCGACGGTCGCCGACAACATCGTCTCGATCAAGGCGCAATACGGCTTCGACACACGCACCGGCAACGCTTTCGCGGCGCGCACCAACCTGCGCGTCGGCGCCTGGTCGGCCACCATGATCGACGCCGACGCCAACGGCACGGTAGGCAGCGCCGGCGACTACGAACACCTGGCGGCCCTGCGCATCGCCGTGGTCGCGCGCAGCAAGACGCGCGAGCGGGCGGCCACCGGCGCCGCCTGCACCAGCACGACCGTCCAGCCGAGCGTCTTCGCCAGCAGGGAGCCGTCCAGCGTGGCCGCGGTGCCGATCAGCGTCGACGTCGCGGTGGCCGGCGACACGGCCGACTGGCGCTGCTACCGCTACCGCGTTTTCGAAACGATCGTCCCGCTGCGCAACGCGAACTGGAACCCATGATGAAGCCCTCGACGCAACGGCCAGCGCGCAACCAGGCCGGCATCGCCCTGCCGGTCATGCTGGTCATCCTGCTGGTGATGCTCATCTCGAGCATCTACCTGCTCAAGTCGAGCAACACGACCACGCTGACGGCCGCCAACCTGGCCTACGACTCGGCCCAGAGCCGCGCGGTGGACTACGGCCTGGACGCAGGCTACAAGTGGCTGCGGGCGACCTCCATGGGCAAGAAGGGGCTGCTCGACACGAACGTGGCGGCGTCCGGCTACATGGCGACCTATGATCCGAACGACGGCGTGCGTTCGCCTGCCTTCTGGCTCGGCTCGACCACGGTCACCGTGGGCGCGCAACGCATCGAATACGTGATCCACCGCATGTGCGACCGGCCGCTGCCCTACAACGACAAGGACAACACCTGCGTCCAGACCAGCGACAATCCGTCGGCGGCGGGCAGCGCGGTGGCGGCCGGCGCGAGCCTCGCGATTCCGGCGCCGCGCTACACCGCCATCCCGCGCGTGCATTACCTGGTCACGGCGCGCATGGATGGCGCGCGCGGCGGCAATGTCGTCAACCAGATGATGGTGCTGATCGGCGGCTGACGGCCGCGCGCACCGAACCCCAAGGCCCGTGGCGGCCGATGAAATGGACACCCGCATGGATCGCCTTATGAATCGTCTCCTCTCCCTGTTTGCCTTGCTGCTGCTGGCCACCGCGGCCCAGGCCGGCCCCACCGGCATCGCCCAGCTGCCGCTGCTGAACATCACCGGCACCGGCACGGTCAAGCCGAACCTGATGCTCCTCTACGATAACTCGGGCTCGATGGTCAGCACCTTCACCCCCGACTACGTCGACGACACCAGCACCTGCCGTTCGCGCGCCACGATGGCCGGCGGCACGCGCAGCTGCCGCATCGGCGACCCGCCGTTTGCCAGCGCCGACTTCAACAAGCAGTACTACAACCCGAAGGTGCGCTACCTGCCCCCCGTGGACAGCAACGGCGTGTCGTTCGACTCCATGACGCGTTCCAAAACGACAGACTGGACCTCGGTCACCACCGACGGCTTCAACGTCAACAACACCGACCTGCTGGGCAACGACGTCAACAAGACCAACCTCGCCGCCGGCTTCCCCGACCTGCGCTGGTGCGACAGCGGCGGCAACTGCGGCTACAACACCAGCGGCTACGCCTACCCGAACGACGTGCGCTATACGGCGCAAAGCTTCACCGCGAATCCCTACTACTACACGATCAACGTCGCCGAATACTGCACTGACGCGACCCTCACGAACTGCCGCGTCACCGCGGTGAATGCCCCGGCGCCGGCGGGCTACCCTGAACCGGCGCGCGTGCGCTGGTGCGACAGCCGCGCGCTGACCAATTGCCAGGCCAAGTACGTCGGCAACTTCAAGTATCCGCGCTTCTCTGACCCGAACCGCAACCCGGACTGGTACGGCACCATCACCATCGGCGCATCGAGTACGACCAGTTCGGCGAAGATCAACAGCGTCTCGGTCGTCGAGCCGGACGGCACCTTCACGCTGACCAACGCGGCCGTCACCGCCAGCAGCGGCACCAACACGGCGACCAGACAGGCGGCGGTGGCGAACGCGCTGGCCGCCTCCATCATCGCGAAGACGGGCCTCGCGGCCCAGTACACGGCCTGCGTGCGCACGCCGAGCGTGACCGGCGTGCCGGCCTGCTCGAGCTTCGGCATCACGCTCGAGAGCAACAGCGTGGTGGCGGTGGTGCCGATCAGCTGCCCCGCGGGCACCACCGGCAAGGCGGTCGGCCCCTGCACGCTGGCCTCCGACGGCAGCCGCGCCGGGCGCGACCTGATCGTCTCCTCGGGCAGCTCGGTCACCGCGCTGCTGACGGTCAGCGGCACCACCAACAGCAAGAAGAATGAGGTGCTCGGCGGCCTCACCTTCGGCGGCACCCAGCTGTTTTCCAGCGGCCTGAGCTTCTCGAAAGGCGTGAACGCCGCCGCCGTGGCGCTGGCGATCAAGAACAAGATCGGCAGCAGCGGCACCATCACGGCCTATGTGGGCGGCACCAGCAACACGACGCCGCTGTGCGAGGCCGCGTCGAACAACGTCGTTTGCCTGGTCAACACCTCGGTCGACGCCGAAGGCGACAACATCGCCCTCGGTTCGCTGTCGAACAACACGGCCAGCAAGACCACCTACCTGAGCTTCGGCGCCAGCGCGGCCGCGACCGACGGCGTGCCGAACGCGGTTACGCCGCTGGGCGCCTCGGTGTTCGTGCGCACCGACATCGTCTCGACCAGGACCAGCTATCCGAAGGCGCCGGCGCGCAGCGACTGCGCGGCATCGGCCTGTACCTACGACGAAGAGATGACCAATTTCGCCAACTGGTACGCCTATTACAAGACGCGCAACCAGATGATGAAGACGGCCGTCGGCCAGGCCTTCCAGCCGATCGGCGACAACTACAACGTCGGCATCGTGTCGCTCTCCGTGGCCGCCGCCGAGGGCGCGATGAAGGCGCCCAAGCCCTTCGCCGGTTCGTCGCGCACCGCCTGGTACAGCGCGCTGTACGGCATGTCCACCAGCGGCTCGACCCCGATCCGCCAGGCCCTGCATGCGATCGGCAAGATGTACGCGAACCGCTCGCCCTACAACTACAGCGCCGGCAACGAGGTGATCCAGTTCCCCTGCCAGCAGAACTTCACCTTCGTCACCACCGACGGCTACTGGAACGGCGCCGCCGCCGGGGACGTGGTCAACAACGACAACGTCGAGAGCGCGACCCGCTTCTGCTCGCGCGCCAAGGGCTGCGTCGACCCGGCCACGCAGTCCGCCAACTCGCTGGCCGACGTCGCGCTGTACTGGTACAACGGCGGCTCGAACGACAAGACCACCTCGCTGCGCCCCTCGCTCGAGAACTGGAACGACCAGGACGGCCTGGTCGCCGCCGCGGCCGGCGAAAACACCCGCCTGCACATGAATACCTACGCCCTCGGCCTGGGCGTGGACGGCATCATGACCTACGACCCGAAATACGATACGGCCGCCGCGGTCGGCAGCGACTTCTACAAGCTGGTCACCGGCGTGACGAGCGGTTGCCCGTGGAACGGCGGCGGCGCCTACAACTGGCCGAACCCGAGCACCGGCGACGACTCGGGCAGCGCCGCCTACCAGTCGCGCGTCGACGATTTGTGGCACGCGGCGGTCAACGGCCACGGCAAGTACTTCAGCGCCTCCGACCCCTTGCAGGTGATCGACGGCCTGCGCGCGGCGCTGTCGAACATCGAGGTCAAGATCGGCGCCGCCGCCGCGGCCGCCACCTCGACCCCGAACGTGTCGCAGGCCGACAACGACATCTTCGCCGCCACCTTCACCACGGTGCGCTGGTACGGCGAACTGCAGGGCAAGAAGATCGACATCGTCACCGGCGCCGTGCTGCCGAAGGCGACCTGGATCTCGTCCGATATCGTCGGGCGCAAGGTCGGGGCGGCCACCGATTCGCGCCGCATCCTGATGCTCAACGCGGAAGAGGGCGTCCTCAAGAACTTCGATTTCACGGCCATGTCCGCGGCCGAGCAGGGCTGGTTCACGAACAAATGCAGCCTGCTGCCGCAATGCGCGACCCTGAACGCGGCCGACCGCAAGATCGTCGACAACGGCGCGAACATCGTCAACTGGCTGCGCGGCCAGCAGCAGCACGCCAACGACATCCTGCTGCGCGCCTACAGCAAGACGGCGACCATCCCGGCCGGCCTCACCGCGCCGCTGCCGATCGTGCTGGGCGATATCGCCTCCTCGAAGCCGGCCTACCTGCGCGATCCGCGCAAGGCCTATACCGACGAGGCCTATTTCACGTACAAGGCGGACAACGCCGACCGCCAGCCGACCGTGTTCGTGGGCGCCAACGACGGCATGCTGCACGCCTTCGATGCGGGGACCGGCGAAGAGATATGGGCCTATGCGCCGCGCATCACGATGAAGAAGCTGTACACCCAGGCGAGCACCACCTATGCCACCGGCCACCAGTTCACGGTCGACGGTTCGCCCGCAGTGGCCGACGTCAAGATCGGCGACCAATGGCGTTCGGTGCTGGTGGCGGGCCTGAATGCGGGCGGGCGCGGCTTTTACGCGCTCGACGTCACCGACCCGGACAACCCGGCCGCGCTGTGGGAACTGTGCGCCGACCCGGCCGTCTGCAGCGGCGCCAATTTCGATGCCGACCTCGGCCTCTCGTTCGGTAATCCGCAGATGGGCACCTGGAAGGATGGCGCCGGCGCCGTGCACTGGGTGGTGCTGCTGACTTCCGGCTACAACAACGTGCCGGGAAGCGACGGCGTGGCCGGCGGCGACGGCAAGGGCTATCTGTACGTGGTCGATAGCGCCAGCGGCCACGTGCTGGCCAAGGTCGGCACCGGCGCGGGCGACGCCACGACGCCGTCGGGCTTCGCGCGCATCACCGCGATTTCGGAGAACCCGAACACCGATCCGCTGATCACCTATGTGTATGGCGGCGACAATTTCGGCCAGATGTGGCGCTTCGACTTCACCACGCAAGGCGTCCCCACGCTGATCAGGATGGGCGACGCCGGCGTCAAGCAGCCGGTCACCACCAGCCCCGACGTCACGATGTGCATGGTGAACGGCGTTGCCGCCGACGGCACCGAGACGAGCGCGCTGCAGCGCGTGGTCGCCTTCGGCACCGGCCGCCTGCTCGACCTGCCCGACGTCGGCAACACCGACGTCCAGAGCGCTTACGTGCTCAAGGATTCCGGCACGCCGATCAGCGCGGCCCAGTGGCGCAGCGCCTCCGCGATGGCGCGCCAGAACCTGGCGAAGGTGGCCGGCACCAGCACCGCCTATTCGATCAACGGCGTCAAGATCGACCTCGCGACCCAGCAGGGCTGGTATCTCGACTTCGACCAGAACAGCGGCGAGCGCGTCAACCTCGATCCGCAGATCGTGTATGGGGCGCTGAACATGGTGACCAACATGCCGAGTTCCTCGTCGAGCTGCAAGGTGGGCGGCACCAGCAACGTCTACCAGGTCAACGTCTGCACCGGCGAGCCGCTGACGGCGATCAACGTCGACGGCACCACGGGCCAGGTGATGGTGGCCGGCCAGACCCTGTCCAACTCGGCCGCGGCGGTCGGTTCGATCATCATCACGCTCCCGAAGGGCAATGCGCGCCAGATCACGACCAACGCCGACGGCACCATGACCGATTCGGCCGTGCAATCGGCGGTCTCGGAGCCGGCGACGCGTACCGGCTGGCGCCGCGTGCGCGAGTAAGCCTGCGCACAAGGGCAGCGCAGAGCGCCGGTCCATGCGGCCGGGCCGGGGCGGCAATGCCCCCGCCAGGTGCGCATTCTCTTCACACGTGCCGCCCGGGAATCGGTAAAATCGAGGGTTTTCTTCATCTGGGCCAATGGGGCTCGACTATGTCCAACGATCCTGACATCCAAGTAACCGGCAACAGCGCCGACGCTGCCGGTAACGATCCCGCCGACGCCGGCGTCCCCGCCGCCACGCGCGCACCCGCGGCGATCGCCCGCGAAGTGGGGCGCCGCCGCACCTTCGGCATCATTTCCCACCCCGACGCGGGTAAAACCACGCTCACCGAGAAGCTGCTGCTGTTCTCGGGCGCGATCCAGCTCGCCGGTACCGTCAAGGGCCGGAAAAGCGGCCGCCATGCCACCTCCGACTGGATGGACATCGAGAAGCAGCGCGGCATTTCGGTCGCGTCCTCGGTCATGCAGTTCGAGTTCCGCGACCACGTGATCAACCTGCTCGACACGCCCGGCCACCAGGACTTCTCGGAAGACACCTACCGCGTGCTGACGGCGGTCGACTCGGCCCTCATGGTGATCGATGCCGCGAAAGGCGTGGAAGCGCAGACGATCAAGCTGCTCGACGTCTGCCGCATGCGCAATACGCCGATCGTCACCTTCATGAACAAGCTCGACCGCGAAACGCGCGATCCGCTCGAACTCCTCGACGAACTCGAGTCGGTGCTCAAGATCGAATGTGCGCCGGTGACCTGGCCGATCGGCATGGGCAAGAACTTCCGCGGCGTGTACCACCTGCTCAACGACGAGATCATGCTGTTCAAGGCCGGGGAAGAAAAAGCCGACGGCGCTTTCGAAATCCTGAAGGGCATCGACAACCCGAAGCTGGCCGAGATGTTCCCGCTCGAAATCGAGCAGCTGAAAATGGAAGTGGAACTGGTGCACGGCGCCAGCCACCCGTTCGACCTCGAGCGTTTCCTGTCGGGCGTGCAGACGCCGGTGTTCTTCGGTTCGGCCATCAACAACTTCGGCGTGCGCGAGATCCTCTCGGCGCTGGTCGACTGGGCCCCGGCGCCGCGCGAGCGCGACGCCACCGTGCGTGCCGTGGAACCGAGCGAACCGAGGTTCTCCGGCTTCGTCTTCAAAATCCAGGCCAACATGGACCCGGCCCACCGCGACCGCATCGCTTTCCTGCGCGTGTGCTCGGGGCGTTTCGAAAAGGGCATGAAGGTCAAGCACCTGCGTTTGGGGCGCGAAGTCAAGCTGTCGTCGGTGGTGACCTTCATGGCGTCCTCGCGCGAGCAGGTCGAAGAGGCGTACGCGGGCGACATCATCGGCTTGCCGAACCACGGCAACATGCAGATCGGCGACAGCTTCTCGGAAGGCGAGATGCTGACCTTCACCGGCATCCCGTACTTCGCGCCGGACCTGTTCCGCACGGTGCGCATCCGTAATCCGCTGAAGATGAAGCAGCTGCATAAAGGCTTGCAGCAGCTGGGCGAGGAGGGCGCGGTGCAGGTCTTCAAGCCGGTGCTGGGCTCGGACCTGATCCTGGGCGCGGTCGGCGTGCTCCAGTTCGAAGTGGTGGCGAGCCGCCTGCTCAATGAATACGGCGTGGATGCCGTGTTCGAATCGTCCAGCATCAGCAGCGCACGCTGGGTGTCTTCCGACGACAAGAAGTCGCTGTCCGACTTCGAGGTGCAGCTCGGGCACAACGTGGCCTATGATGCGGCCGGCAACATGGCCTATCTCGCCACCTCGGGCGTCAACCTGCGCCTGACCCAGGAACGCTGGCCGAAGCTGGTGTTCCACGCGACGCGCGAGCACGCGGCCAGGCTGGGCTAAGCGGGCAAGGCGCTCCGGCGCTGGCCGCGCACTTGAAAAACGGATTCACGGTCGTCGTGAATCCGTTTTTTTATGGCTGCCCGGCACAGGGCTACATTGCCGGCGCCTGCGTTTCGATGCTGGTCACCAGCTGGTTCCCGACCGTGCCGTCCGGCTGCGTCACGCGCAGCTGCACCGGCAGCCAGTTGTGCTTTTCGGCCAGCCAGACTTCGACGCGGGCTTCGCCGGCCGGCGCCAGCCGGGCCAGGCGCACGGTGGCGAACACGCCGGCGGGGGTGGCCAGGTCTTCGCTGCCGACGACCTGCCAGCGGTCGACCCGCGTGCCGCCGCTGCCGGCCACCACGACATCGACCGTGTCCTGCACCTGGTCGGGCTCGGCCAGGCCGATGCCCGCCAGCTGCAGCAGGACCGAGGCGCGGTCCTGGCTGCCCAGGCGTAGCGGATCGCTGGGGGCCAGCGGCCCGTGCTCGATGCGCCCTTCCGCGCGGTTGAAACGGGTCGCCTGGGCGCCGCCCGCCGGCCCCGCTTCGCGCGCGAGCGCCGGCGCGATGCCCGCATCGTCCTCGCCGCCTTCGCTTTCGAGCTGCCCGAGTACGCCATCGAGGCGCAGGCGGTAGGCGCCATTCGCACGCTCCCAGCTCAGCTCCGCCGGCTCGCCCGCGACCACGTCCTGTCCGGGCGCGCTGCGCGTGACCGCATAACGCAGGCGCGACGAGGGTGGCAGGCGCACGCGGTAGCGGCCGGGCATCTGCAGCGGGGCGCTGCCGGGCGCCGCGCTGGAAGCGGGCACCGGCGCGGCTGCGCCTGCGATGGCATCGGGAGCGGGGAGCAGCGGCTGCATGGGCGGCAGGGCCGGGTGTGGTTTTTCGGGCAGCGGCGCCGCAGCGGCCGCAACCGGCGCCGGGGCCGTCTGCGCGGCCACCGCCTGGCGCACCGGCGCGCCGCCCGCGCGCACCAGGCGCAGCGCGAGCGGGGCGCCGATACGCGGGGGCGCGGGACTGACCAGGGCGTCGATGCAGGCAAGGGCGAGCAGGTGCAGCAGCAGGGAGAGCCCGGCCAGCGCCACCAGGCGCCGGTGCCGGGCCAGGTGGACGGCAATCTTCATGGCGCTAGTGTGTCCGACCTGTCTGCAATTGTCCACCTGCGGGAAGGTGTTGATTACGGTCAATGGCGTGGCCGTGCGATGCCGTAGATTGGCCGAATGCGTTAAAGAAATATCGCGTATTGTCGAACTGCGAGGCCATCATGCACAAGCACCAGCGTTTCCCTGCCGCGGCCCATGGCGCCGCTTCGTTGATTGTCATGAGGGGGTGCTGAAATGCTTTCCCGCCTGAAGATCGGTCCCAAGCTGCTGCTTGCCCCTGGCGTGGTGCTGGTGCTGCTGGTCCTGCTGTCCTGCGGCGCCTGGTACGCGATGGTGCGCCAGAACGCCTCGCTGGAAGAGATCGTCGTGCGCCGCGCCGCCCACATGCGCGCCGCCAGCGACCTGATATTCACCGCACAGCGCGGACATGCCGAGATCTACCAGCTGCAGACCTGGATCGGCGGCAGCTTCCCGAAAACCCGGATCGCGCCCCTGATCCAGGACATCGACCGCCAGCAGGGGCTGACCGAAGCGGGCCTGCAGCGCCTGGCGCGGATGACGCCGCCGGGTGGCGCCGAGCGCCGTCTCGTCGACGGGGCGGCCTCGGCCTACAAACGCTACGTGCAGGCGGCGGTCGACGTGATCGAACTGGCGCGCGACGACCAGTCGATCAGCGCCAACGCGATGAGCAAGGCGGAAACCGCCTTTGCCGACGTCGCCGAGCGCCTGAACGCGCTGTCGCAGCTCGAACAGTCGCTGTCGCAGGCCGCGTCCGACAGCGCCGCCGACGACTTTCGCGCCATGACCTGGCTGATGCCCTGCGTGATCCTGCTGGCGATCGGGGTCTCGCTCGGGATCACCGTGGCGGTGCGGCGTACCCTGCTGGCCGAGGTCCGCAGCATCGGCGCGGCGGTCGTGGACCTCGCCAGCGGCGACCTGACCGTCAAGGACCGGGTCTACGGCAACGACGAGATCGCGGAAACCTCGCGCGCCCTCGATGCCAGCATCCGCAACCTGAACGGGACGCTGCGGACGATCCTCGAATCAGCGCGTTCGATCGGCACGGCCTCGCGCGACCTCGCGCTGGGCAACCTGAACCTGACCACGCGCGCCGTCTTCCGCGCCAGTTCGCTCGAACACGCGGCGTCCTCGATGCAGGAACTGGCCCACACCGTGAACCTGACCGCCGACAGCGCCCAGGAAGCCAACCGGCTCGCCGCCTCGGCCACCGACGTGGCCCAGCAGGGCGGCAATGTCGCCGAGCGCCTGGTGACGACGATGGAGTCGGTCAAGGGCAGCGCCTGCCGGGTCGGCGAGATCACCCAGCAGATCGACGCGATCGCGGTGGAAACGGGCACGCTGGCGCTGAACGCGGCACTTGAAGCGGCGCGCGGCGGCGACCAGGGCCGCGAATTCGCGCTGGTGGCGGGAGAAGTGCGCACGCTGGCCTTGCGCACCGGCGCCGCCGCGCGCGAGATCCGCGAACTGATCAACCAGTCGGTGGCCGAGATCGAGGGCGGCACCGCCTTCGCCGCGCAGGCCGGCACCAGCATGGCGACGATCGCGGTGTCGGTGCAGCAGGTGGGCGACATCATCAGCCAGATCAGCTCCGCGAATGCCGAGCAGGCCAGCGGGCTGTCGGAAGTGAACGAGGCGATCGTGCAGATGGACCAGGTCACGCAGCGCAATTCGACGCTGGTGGAAGAGGCGGCCGAAGCGGCGCGCACGCTGCAGATGCAGGCCCTGACCCTGTCGAAGGCGGTGGCGACCTTCCGGCTGGATGAAGCGGTGCAGGTGCCGGAGCCGGTGCGGCCGTCGAGCGTGGCCGAGATCGACATGCGCGACGTCTTGAAGGATGGCCGGCGCGACGCAAGCATCGCACCGCGGGTGGAGCGGAGAAAAGCGCCGCGGCCGCACCTGCGCCTGGCCTCGCGCCGCGATTCGTGATCCGGCGGGCGCCGGCGCGACCTGCGGCATTTGCCCCCTGGTCGCGGCCAACTGGCCCGGCAACTGAAAAAAGCGGAAGAACGGCCGGCGCCATGCCGGCCGTCCTGCGTTAACGACGCGACGCGGGCATGACGCCGCCAGGCGAACCCATCATGCGCGGCGCCGCGCGAAGCCGCTTTCAGGCAATCTGCCTGAAGGGGCCCTCTAACCGCTTTGCCATCGGGCGGATATAATACCGTCATGTGGAACCAAATGCCGCATTGTGGTATCTAGGGCGCACATCGTTTTTATACTAACCAGGGCAACCTCATGACAGTCAACACAAATTCGTCACGTTTCAGTGTGACGTCCGCGGTTTTCAATCTGCTTGACCCGATACCTTTCGGGTTTTTTGTAGCCGTGCTGATCGCCGATATCGTTTATGCGAAAACCGCCAACGTATTCTGGATCAAAGGCGCGGCCTGGCTCGTCAGCGCGGGCCTCGTGTTCGCCATCGTGCCGCAGCTGATTAATCTCGGCCGCGTCTGGTTCGGAAAAAACCGGGTCCGGACCGGGGGCGAGACGATGAACTTCTGGCTCAACGTGATCGCTATCGTCGCCGCGCTCGTCAATGCGTTCGTGCACAGCCGCGACGCTTATGGGACGATGCCGGCTGCGCTGTGGCTGTCCGTGCTGACGGTCGCCGCGATGGCCATCGGAAGAATCGTATCGGCTGGCAAAAAAAGTAATCTTGAAGGAATTCGGGCATGAACAAGCATAAGCAAGGGTGGTGCGCTGCACTGGGGATGGCAGCCGGTATTTCGCTGCTGTTGAGTGGTTGCGGCGACAAGGAAAGGGTCGATCCTGCCCAGCAGGTCGGCGCCAGCCCGGTCCTGCCGAAAGCGCAGGATTTCATGGTCCCGCCGATGCAGGTGCCGGGCGGCGTGGGCTGGAAGGGCAATGCAACGCCCAAGGTCGCCGACGGCCTGCAGATCGAAAAGATCGCCTCGAACCTGCTGCACCCGCGCCAGCTCCTCGTCCTGCCGAATGGGGACGTGCTGGTCGTCGAAGGAAATGGTCCGGGCGAAGAAGCGGTCACGACGCCGAAACAGGTGATTGCCGGTATCGTCAAAGGCCGTTCGGGCAAGGGCGGCAAGGGCGGCAACCGCGTCACCCTGCTGCGCAAAAAAGCCGGTGGCACCGGTGAGTGGGAACAGCACGTTTATATCGAAAACCTGCATTCCCCATTCGGCATCCAGCTCGTCGGTGATACCTTGTATGTCGCCAATACCGGCAACATCATGAAGTACCACTACACCCCGGGCGAGACGAAGATGTCGGATCCGGGAACCGAACTGGGCGACCTGCCGAGCACGGTCAATCACCACTGGACCAAAGCGCTGGTGGCCAGCCCGGATGGCAGGAAGCTGTATGTCGGCAGCGGCTCGAACAGCAATATCACGGAAAACGGCATGGAGGTCGAGTACCGCCGCGCTGCCGTGCTGGAAGTGGATGCCGCAACCGGTGCCAGCCGTGTCTTCGCCTCGGGCATCCGCAATCCGACCGGCCTGCAGTTCGAGCCGAAGACCGGCAAGCTGTGGACCATCGTCAACGAGCGCGATGAAATCGGCGCGGACCTGGTTCCGGACTACATGACCTCGGTCCAGGAAAAAGGTTTCTATGGCTGGCCTTACAGCTATTACGGCCAGCACGTCGACCACCGCGTCATGCCGCAGCGTCCGGACCTGGTCAAGAAAGCCATCAAGCCGGATTACGCTCTGGGTTCGCACGTGGCCGCACTGGGACTCTGGTTCTACACCGGAACCGGCCTGCCCGAGAAGTATCGCGGCGGCGCATTTGTCAGCGAGCACGGTAGCTGGGACCGCACCCCGCTGAGTGGCTACCAGATCGTGTATGTGCCGTTTGCAAATGGCATGCCGAACGGACCGGCACAGCCTGTCGTGACCGGTTTCCATTCGGCTGACGAAAAAGACCTGTACGGCGCCCCGGTTGGCCTGGCACAGGATGCGGAAGGCGCATTGCTGTTCGCGGATGACGTGGGTAATGTGATCTGGCGGGTGACGGCGGCGAAGTAATCGCGACGGCACGTGCGGTGCGACCGATCATGCGCCGTACGGCGTGGGCACGAGTGCCCACGCGGTCGGACCGCTCCGAAGCCGCACAGCACGCCAGAAACGATAACGGCGGCGCAGGGATATCTCCCTGCGCCGCCGTTTGTCTTATTGGCTGGCTATCGATCAACGATTATCCGTGATCGCTGATTGGTGTTTCGACCAATCACGCGCCGTACCGCGTGGACTCGGGAGTCCACCCTACGAATACCACTAATCGTATGGGGTCATTGATGCCAATGGCATCAATGACGGTTTCACCGGAGTCCTGACTCCACGCGGTACAGCGGCTCCGTAGCCGCACAGTCTCCGGAAACGACAACGGCGGCGCAGAGATTGCTCTTTGCGCCGCCGTTTGTTTTACCGGCCGGAGATTACTCGATCATTCGTAATCGCTGATCGGCGCGCACCCGCAGAACAGGTTGCGGTCGCCATACACGTTATCCGCACGCCCCACCGGCGGCCAGTACTTCTTCTTGCGCAGCGAGGCCACCGGGAAGGCCGCCACTTCGCGCGAGTACGTATGCTGCCAGTCGTCGGCCGTCACCACTTCCGCCGTGTGCGGCGCGCCCTTGAGCGGATTGTCCATCTTGTCGTACTCGCCGCGCTCGACCTTGACGATCTCGGCGTGGATCGTGATCATCGCCTCGATGAAGCGGTCGATCTCGATCTTCGACTCCGACTCGGTCGGCTCGATCATCAGCGTACCCGGTACCGGGAAGCTCATGGTCGGCGCGTGGAAGCCGAAGTCCATCAGGCGCTTGGCCACGTCTTCGTTCGAAATGCCGGTCTTGTCCTGCAGCGGGCGCAGGTCGATGATGCACTCGTGCGCGACCAGGCCGTCGTGGCCCGTGTACAGCACCGGATAATGCGGCGCCAGGCGGCGCGCGATGTAGTTCGCGTTCAGGATCGCGGTTTCGGTGGCGTTGGTCAAACCTTCGGCGCCCATCATCGCGATGTACATCCACGAAATCGGCAGGATCGAGGCCGAGCCGTAGGCCGCCGCGCTGACCGCGCCGATACCGTCTTCGCTGCGTACATAGCCGGTCGAACGCTGGTTCGGCAGGAAGGGCGCCAGGTGCGCGCCGACGCCGATCGGGCCGACGCCGGGACCGCCGCCGCCGTGCGGGATGCAGAAGGTTTTATGCAGGTTCAGGTGGCTGACGTCGCCCCCAAAAGCGCCCGGCGCGGCCACGCCGACCAGCGCGTTCATGTTGGCGCCGTCGATGTAGACCTGGCCGCCGTGGCTGTGCACGATCTCGCACAGTTCCTGGATGCCTTCTTCGAACACGCCGTGGGTCGACGGGTAGGTCACCATCACGCAGGCCAGGTTGGCGCTGTGCTGCTCGGCCTTCTTCTTCAGGTCGGCGAGGTCCACGTTGCCGTTCTCGTCGCAGGCCGTCACCACGACCTGCATCCCGACCATGTTGGCCGACGCCGGGTTGGTGCCGTGGGCCGAGGACGGAATCAGGCAGATGTTGCGGTGGCCTTCGCCGCGCGCCTGGTGGTATTTCTGGATCACGAGCAGGCCCGCGTACTCGCCCTGCGAACCGGCGTTCGGCTGCAGCGAGATGGCGGCGTAGCCGGTGACGGCGCACAGCATGTCTTCCAGCTGGCAAATCATCTCGCGGTAACCGACCGTCTGGTCGTCCGGGGCGAAGGGGTGGATGTTCGAGAACTCGGGCCAGGTGACCGGGATCATCTCGGAGGTCGCGTTCAGCTTCATCGTGCACGAACCGAGCGGGATCATCGTGCGGTCCAGCGCCAGGTCCTTGTCGGCGAGCGAGCGCAGGTAGCGCAGCATCTCGTGCTCGGCGTGGTAGCGGTTGAAGGTCGGGTGGGTCAGGAAGGCGCTGGTACGGGCCAGGGAGGACGGGAAAGCGTCGGCCGCATCCTTGTCCAGCGCTTCGACGTCAGGCACAGGCTGGCCGTTGGCGAAGACCGAGAACAGCAGCGCGATGTCTTCGCGGGTCGTGGTCTCGTCGAGCGACAGGCCGACGTGCTGGTCATCCACACGGCGCAGGTTGACGCCGGCGTCGGTGGCGGCGGCGTGCAGTTCGGCGGCGCGGTCGGTCTTGATCGTCAGCGTGTCGAAGAAGGTTTCATTGGCCAGCGCGTAACCCATCTGCTGCAGGCCGGTCGCCAGGATGCCCGTCATGCGGTGCACGCGCTGGGCGATGCGGGTCAAGCCCTGCGGGCCGTGGTAGACCGCGTACATGCCCGCCATCACTGCCAGCAGCACCTGGGCGGTGCAAATGTTCGAGGTCGCCTTCTCGCGGCGGATGTGCTGTTCGCGGGTCTGCAGCGCCAGGCGCAGGGCGGACTGGCCTTGCGCGTCGACGGTGACGCCGACCAGGCGGCCGGCCATCGAGCGCTTGTATTCGTCGCGGGTGGCGAGGTAGCCGGCATGCGGGCCGCCGAAACCGAGCGGCACGCCGAAGCGCTGGCTGTTACCGACGACCACGTCCGCGCCCCATTCGCCCGGCGGCGTGAGCATGGTGAGGGCCAGCAGGTCGGCGGCGACGATCACCATCGCGCCGGCCGCGTGCAGCTTCTCGCAGGCCACGCGGTAGTCGCGCACTTCGCCGTTCACGCCAGGGTATTGCAGCAGCACGCCGAAGCAGGTCTCGTCGAGCGACTCGATGTCGGCCGCTGCAATCGTGCGCACTTCGACGCCGATCGGCTCGGCGCGCGTGCTGATCACTTCCAGCGTCTGCGGCAGCACGTCGTCGGCGACGTAGAAGACTTTCGAGGCCGATTTGCCGACGCGCTGGACCAGCGTCATCGCTTCCGCGGCGGCCGTGCCTTCGTCCAGCATCGACGAGTTGGCGATGCCCATGCCGGTCATGTCGGTGATCATCTGCTGGAAGTTCAGGATCGCTTCCAGGCGGCCCTGCGAGATCTCCGGCTGGTAGGGCGTGTAGGCGGTGTACCAGGCCGGGTTTTCGAAGATGTTGCGCAGGATGACGCCCGGCGTGTGGGTGCCGTAATAGCCCTGGCCGATGACCGACTTCATCACCTTGTTCTTCGCGGCGATCGACTTCAGTTTCGCCAGCGCTGCCTGCTCGGGCAGCGGCTCGAAGAACTGGCCCAGGTCGAGCTTGTCCTTGCGGCGGATGTTGGCGGGAACGACCGCGTCGATCAGCGCGGCGCGCGATGGGTAGCCGAGGGTCGACAGCATGGCCGCTTCTTCGGACGAGGACGGGCCGATGTGGCGCGGGATGAAGGAATCGCGGGCTTCGAGTTGGGTGAGGCTGGTGCGGGTCATGGTGGTGGCCAAAAAGAGGAGACGGGGGCGGGCAGGGCCGGCCGGACTAAAGGAGGAATATGGGGACGAGTTTTGCTGAATAAGCGTGCGGCGCAAGCGGTGCGCCGCACAGGCATTTCAATATCAGTTGCCGGTCGACTTGCCGTAGGCGTCGGCGTCCATCAGGCCGTCGTACGCGGCGGCGTCGGTCGGCTTGAGCTTGAACAGCCAGGCAGCGAAGGCGTCGGTGTTGATCGAGTCAGGCGCGTCGGCGGTCGACTGGTTGACTTCGGTAACGGTGCCGCCGACCGGGGCGTAGATGTCGCTGGCTGCCTTCACCGATTCGACCACGGCGGCGTCGTCGCCGGCCGTGAAGGTCTTGCCGACCTGCGGCAGTTCGACGAACACGATGTCGCCCAGTGCGTCCTGCGCGAAATCGGTGATGCCGACGGTCAGGGTGCCGTCTTCCTCGCGGCGGACCCACTCGTGGGACTCGGTGTATTTCAGGTCGGTTGGGATGTTCATTGGGGCTCCAGGTTGGATGGTGGCAGTATTATAT
Organism: Telluria sp. AIW5; assembly: GCF_056680575.1. Taxonomy (NCBI): domain Bacteria; kingdom Pseudomonadati; phylum Pseudomonadota; class Betaproteobacteria; order Burkholderiales; family Oxalobacteraceae; genus Telluria; species Telluria sp. AIW5. The sequence continues at coordinate 3,178,080 of NZ_CM155289.1, forward strand.
AAAGGTTTTGAAGCGAATTTTTTACGCGGCCAGGACTTTGCCGTTGCGGACGAAAGGCAGCTTGACGACGGTCGCGGCCAGCTTCTTGTCGCGGATCTCGACGTGCACGGTGTCGCCGATCGCGACGTCCATCGGCACGCGCGCCAGGGCGATCGCCTGCTGCATCGACGGGCTGAAGGTGCCGCTGGTGATTTCGCCGAAGGCGCCGGATGCCGCCACGACCTTCTGGTGGGCGCGCAGGATGCCGCCTTTTTCGCGCAGGATCAGGCCGAGGAACTGCGCCTGCTGGCCCTTGGCCTGCAGCGCTGCCTTGCCGATGAAGTCGCGCTCCGAGACCAGGTCGATGGTCCAGGCGAGACCGGCGTCGAGCGGGTTCACGTTCTCGTCCATGTCCATGCCGTAGAGGTTCATGCCCGCTTCGAGGCGCAGCGTGTCGCGTGCGCCGAGGCCGGCCGGCTTGACGCCGGCGGCCACCAGCGCGTTCCACAGCGCCTCGACCTGGGTCGCCGGGACGCCGATCTCGAAACCGTCTTCGCCGGTATAGCCGGTGCGCGCGACCATCGCTTCGCCGAAGGGGGTGTCGGGCACGATCACGACGTTGAAGGGCTTCATCGCCTCGGATGCGGCTTTCGCCGTCGGCAGCACTTCCCACACCTTGGCACGTGCGTTCGGGCCCTGGACAGCGACCAGGGCAATCGCATTGGCGCCATCGCGGCGCTGGGTGATGGTGAGGCCGCTGTTGGTGGCCTCGTTCTGCTGGCGCATCCAGGCCACGTCCTTCTCGGCGGTACCCGCGTTGACCACCAGGCGGAACCAGTCTTCGCGGAAGAAGTAGACGATCAGGTCGTCGATGACGCCGCCTTCAGGGTTCAGCATGCACGAGTAGAGCGCCTTGCCGGCGACCTGCAGCTTGTCGACGTTATTCGCCAGCAGGCCGCGGAGAAAAGCGCGGACATTGGCGCCCTCGAGGTCGACGACGCACATGTGCGAAACGTCGAACATGCCGGCGTCGGTGCGGACGGCATTGTGTTCTTCGATTTGCGAGCCGTAGTTGACGGGCATGTCCCAGCCGCCGAAATCGACCATCTTGGCGCCGGCGGCGCGGTGTGCGGAATTGAGCGGGGTCGCTTTGAGCGTCATGGAATCCTCAGGGCAGAATATAGGGGAGCTGCCACGCAGGCCGGTTGGCTCCATGCGTGCGCTGCGCGCCCCTCTGTCCTTGGTACCTGAGAGATAGCGGATAGGTGAATGCCAACCACCGCCTGCCCCTTCGGTGGGCCGCAGGGTTGACACCTCGGCCGCTCTCCAGAGTTGATCCGCACGCCATGCGCGCCGACCCCTGACCGGTCCTTTTGCCTGAGAGTTTTTGGGTGATGCCCCTTCGGCGGCAGCATGCGGCTGCGCTCTCCCGATCAAGACTGTGGAGAATATGTCACCCTCCGCCTTGTGTCAATGTCGCGGGGCCGGATATCCCGCCGGGCATCGGGCTGTCGAGCGTCGCCGCGTGCCCGCGCACCGTTGGCGGGCGTGCGCGCAGGCTTTTTCCTCGATTTGCTAAACTGGGGTCCACACTTTGCGGGGCATAACAAGACTATGAGCGAAGATCAAGGAAAACACAGCAAGGAGGCCTGGTTCACCCTGTCGGGCGACGTCAACAGCGACATGGTGCACCGCGTGTTCGAAGCGGCCAGCCACATGACCGAGGACGGCATCGAAACGGCCCACGTGCTGGTGCAGTCGAATGGCGGCTATGTCAGCGATGGCTTGTGCCTGTACAACTTCATGTCGAAGTCTCCGATCGAGTTCGTGATGTACAACGGCGGGGCGGTCGCTTCGATTGCCGTCATCATGTACCTGGCGGGCAACCGCCGTTACGCCAGCGAAACGGCGCGCTTCATGGTGCACAAGTCGCATGCGACGGCTTCGCCCGGTTCGCGGCCGGATGCACTCAACATCATCGTCGATGGCTTGCGCGCGGACGATGCGCGCACGGAGTCGATCCTGCGCAAGCATGTCGAGCTGACGCCCGAGCAGTGGGCCATCCACCAGTATTCCGACCTGCACCTCAACTCGCGCGACGCCAAAGTTGCCGGCATGATCAACGAGGTCGCCGACTTCATGCCGCCCAAGGGCGCCATCCTGCGCAACATCTGAGCGCGCACGTCCGGCACGGGCCGGCACCCGCCTGCATCGGTTCGACCGGCGCGGGTTGGTGCCGGCCTTTTCTTTTGGAAAGCCCCGCAGGCCTGTGCAAATATAATGAATCGAATGATGGCTGGGTGCAAATAATATGTGCTGTCCGACTAACTCGACAATATCCGGCCGGCTTGGGAATAATGAAAGGAGCATGCGCTTCCGATAACCGGCAATATGCTTGTTTCATACCGATGAGTTAATCGGGAAGTGTCCCTGCAGATAATAAAAGAGCCTGGATCGCGTCAGCGGTCCAAGCTCTTTTATTTAACCCTTACCTCGGGTAAGGGCCGGAAGCGCATCAGCGCTTGTTGTCGTTCTTGTGGCTTTGACGGCCGGCTTCCGCGTGCTGCTCCGGGGTGCCGCCGCGCATGCCCGAGCCGGAACCGGAGCCCGAACGCGAACCCGAGCCCGAGCCGGATTGCTTATTGCCGTCGTTCTTGTGGCTCTGGCGGCCGGCTTCGGCGTGCTGTTCAGGAGTGCCGCCGCGGGTGCCCGAGCCGCCGCCCGAACGCGAACCGGCGCCCGAACCGGATTGCTTGTTGCCGTCGTTCTTGTGGCTCTGGCGACCGGCTTCTGCGTGCTGCTCAGGGGTACCACCTTGCGTGCGCTTTTGATTCGAGGCCATGATTATTTCCTTTCAATTGTTGAGAAATATGCCTGCTCTCCGAACTACTGAGTTTCTTCAGCGGTTTTCGGTGTTGCAATCATGCGAGCCGTACTGTTGAACCGGTATCGGATGACCGCCTGAGCCCGTGTAGGATGGGTTCCTACATATTGAAAATAATCGATGCCTCAAATACTTCAATGTTTTTCGTTAGCGATGCCTGGCGATTTCCTTGGAAACCATTAAAACTCCTCCCAGTCCATATCCGGTTTCGTCGCCGCACGGCGAATTGGCGTCACCACTTTTGCGGGCGCCGGGGGAGCGGCTTTGGCGGCCTTCTTGCGCGCTGCCGGCGCAGCGTTCTTCGCCGCCGGCAACTGGCGCACGGTCGCTGCGCGTGCCGGGGCGGCCTCGAGCGCCGCTGCATCGCTCGCGAGCACGAAGCCGCCGGTGGCCCGGCCCAGGGCTTCGGCCTGTTCGCGCACCGCGGCAGCGGCGGCGGCGGACTGCTCGACCAGGGCCGCGTTTTGCTGGGTCGCCTGGTCCATCGCGGCAATCGCCCCATTCACCTGTTCGATGCCGGCGGTCTGCTCGGCGCTGGCATCGGCGATCTCGCCGATGATGTCGGTGACGCGCTTGACGCTGGTGACCACTTCATCCATCGTGCGCCCGGCCTTGTCGACCAGCAGGGTGCCGGCATCGACCTTGGCCACCGAATCGTCGATCAGCTCCTTGATTTCCTTGGCGGCCGCCGCCGAGCGCTGCGCCAGGCTGCGCACCTCGGAGGCAACGACCGCGAAGCCGCGTCCCTGTTCGCCGGCGCGCGCGGCTTCGACGGCCGCGTTCAGGGCAAGGATATTCGTCTGGAAGGCGATGCCGTCGATCACGCCGATGATCTCGGCGATCCGTTTCGAGGAGTCGTTGATCGAGGCCATCGTCCCGACCACGTCGGTGACGACCGCGCCGCCTTTCACGGCGACCTCCGACGCAGACAAGGCCAGTTTGCTGGCCGTATGCGCCGAATCGGCGTTCTGGCGGACGGTGGCCGTCAGTTCTTCCATCGACGAGGCGGTTTCTTCCAGCGATGATGCTTGCTGCTCGGTGCGTCCCGACAGGTCCATGTTGCCGGTGGCGATTTCCGTGGTGCCCGTGGCGATCCCGGCGGCGCCGGCGCGCACCTCGCCGATCATGCCGGCCAGTTTGCCGGCAGTCGCGGCCAGGGCCGCCATCAGCGCACCCGCTTCGCCCGCGGCGGGAGGCCCCGTGCGTACCCGCAGGTCGCCTTCGGCCAGGCGCTCGGCCACCCGCAAGGCTTCGTGCAGGGGGCGCTTTGCCTCGCGCACCAGCCAGAAGGCAAGCAGCGCGGTGATGGCCGCGCCCATGCCCAGGAAGAGCAGGACGCTGCCGCGCAGCGCCGCGGCGGCCTCGCCCAGCTGGGTCAGCAGCCAGCAGGTGCAGGCGGCGCCCAGCGCAAACAGCAGCGTGAATGCGCCAACGATCTTGAACCGGGTGTCGAGCTGACGAATCTGTTTCATGGAAGCTTCCTCGGGCGGGATGGGTGAAGGGGGACCTTGTTATGTTAAGGAAACAAAAAAGGGTGACGTTTGCGTGATCGCAAGCTAAAGAGTCCGGCCCCGGATGCCGTGAACGCAGGAGCGCCGCCGCTGCACAGCGCATGGCGAAAGTGTGGTTTTCGAAGCGCCACTATTGCCTTATGGAAATAATGTGCAACAATACCGTGTCGGCGCGTGTGCGCCACAGGAAGAAGCAGCCATGGCCCACGCCGCCAACGACGTCCCGAGTTCCAGGCCGCCCGCGCTCCCGCGCGAGGTGCTGGCCGAACTCGTGCGCGACGCCGCCGCTTGCGCGAACGAGCAATTGACCGCGATGGTCAACCGGCTGGCCGCGGCGATGGGCGACATGACCACGGCCGGCCTCGATCCGCAAGCGGCCTACCGCCGCGCCAGGGCCGGTACGCTCCTGAAAAACAATGCTTACGCCTTCGTCCACCTCGCCGGCGAAGCGATCGAGCGCGCCCTGCGCGAGGCCGTCGATGAACTGGTGCCCGGCGCTAAAACCCGGGCCGAGGCCGTCTCGCTGAGCCTGGTGCCGCTCGAGGTGACGGACAATGAAGTCGCCTTCGGCGCGCTGTGCCGGCCTTTCGAGATCGCGCATTCCGAAGTGCTGGCCAGCCTGTGCGTGCGCATCGGCCTGCTGCTCGGGCGCGGCCTGCTGCGCCCTGGCCAGAACCCCTTCCGCCCCGACGTCGTCCTGGGCGCCATCCACGACGCCTGGCGCGCCTTTACCCCGGACCCGCAAGACCACCCGGTGCTCTTGCCGCTGCTGCGCCCCGAACATTTCCTCGACCTGGGGCTGCTCCTCGAGACGCTGGATGCGTCCCTGCGCGCACGCGGCAAGAGCGCGCGCGAACGCTTCCACATCAGCAAGACGACGGAGACGGCCCGCGCGCGCCGCCCGGGCATGGACGCGGCGCTGGCACGGCAACTGCGCAGCCTGCTCGGCGGGGCGGACGGGGAGGGCGCGCCTGCCCTGGTGCCGGACTTGCCGGATATGCCGCAAGGAAATGGATGGCGGCCGAGTTCAGCGGCCGGGTTCGGCGTGGCGACGGACGCCGGCGCTGTGGCCGGCGCCGCGCATCCCTCGCTGTCCGGCGCATCGGTGACGGCCGCGGCCCAGGTGCCGGCCGTCGCGGCCTATCCCGGTTTCGCTGCGGCGCCCCACGGCGCGACGGCGCCGGCAATCGGCTTCGTGTCGGGCAGCGGTCATGCGCCCGGCGCCGGCCCGCAAGCGGCCATGCCGCCGTTCGCCGGCGCGGCCGGAGCGCCATCCGCCCCTTTCGGCCAGCCCGGCTCCTTGCTCGCGCTGCTGGCCGGCCTGCAACTGCCCGCCGCACCGACGGCGCCGTCCGCCAGCGGCGTCTCCGCAGCGCCGCACAATGTCTTCTACCTGCCGCGCCTGAAGCAGGGCCTGCCCCAGGGCGCCCTGTCGCGCGGCGAAGAAACGACGCTCGACCTGCTGTCGCGCATTTTCGAGACCGTGCTGCTCGACGACAGCATCCCGCTCGAGACGCGCGAACTGATCCGCTTCCTGCAGGTGCCGGTGCTCAAGGCCGCGCTGCTCGACCAGGACTTCTTCTTCGAGGAAACGCACCCGGCACGGCGCATGATCGACCTGCTCTCGAACATGGGCTGGGAAGGCCGCAAGAGCGTCGACGATCCGGTGGTGCAGGCCATGCAGCGCGGGGTCGAGCGGATCGGGCGCGAGGCCGACGCCCGGCCGGCTGCCTTTGCCGAGGCGGTGGCCGAGCTCGAAGCCCAGCTGGCGGTCGAAGAACGCGCGGCCGAAGAGGCGATCGCCGCGCCCATCGCGCGGGCCACGAAAATCGAACGCCAGGCCGTCGCCGCGCGCTCGGCGCGCCAGGCGGTGCGCGTGCGCGTGGCCGATGGCGAACTGGTGGGCGTCGTGTCGAGCTTCCTCGAACAGCGCTGGGTCGACGTGCTGACCTTCGCCTATATGATCGAGGAAGAGCGCCCCGGCGCGCTGCGGAACGCCACCCAGGCGATGGACGAACTGGTCTGGACGGTGAAGCCGAAAGCCACGCAGGAACAGCGCAAGGCGCTCATCGCCAGGCTGCCGGGGCTGCTCACCGCACTCAACAAGTGGCTCGATGCGATCAAGTGGCGCGACGCCGAGCGCCTGCAGTTTTTCGCCGACCTGGCGAAATGCCACCTCTCGATCGTGCGCGCGCCGCTCGAACTGTCGCCCGAACGCCAGCTGGAAATCGCGGTCGAGGCGGCCCAGCAGGACGCGCTGCGCCGCATCGCCCGGGAACAGGCTGCCCAGGACGAAATGCCGGAGCCGGACGACGCCCTCAGCCTTGTCGACACCCTGGAGCGCGGGGCGAGACTGGAGTTCAGCCAGCCCGACGGCGGCGTGCGCAAGCTCAAGCTGGCCTGGGTCAGCCCGCTGCGCACGCTCTTCATTTTCTCGGGCGGACCGCGCCAGGAAGCGTTCTCGCTGCCCGCCGAAAAGCTGGCCGAGGCCCTGCGCGCCGGCTCGGTCCGGGTCGCCGGGATCGAGGGCGTGGTCGGCCGCGTGCTGACCGAGGCGCTGCAGGACGCCAGGAACGATGCACCGGGCGATCCATCGAGCGATCCGGCCCCGCTGCGCGCCGCCGGCTGACCCTTGCCCGCCCTGCATACCCACCGCATTCCTCGCCCATGACGCCCGGCGGCCCGCACGGGGCAAAGCCGCGCAGGTGCACCGAGGCCGCGTTCGCCTGTCTGCCCGCAAACTTGGCCGAAAAGCAAGCAACAGATGGTATGATGCGTCCTTTATCGATTCCCGAGTAAGCCGAAGCAAACGTGCGACTATCCTCCATTAAATTGTCGGGATTTAAGTCCTTCGTCGATCCCACCAATTTCCAGGTGCCTGGGCAACTGGTTGGCGTGGTCGGCCCGAATGGCTGCGGCAAGTCGAACATCATCGACGCCGTGCGCTGGGTGCTGGGCGAATCGAAAGCGTCCGAGCTACGCGGCGAGTCGATGCAGGACGTGATCTTCAACGGTTCCACCCACCGCAAGCCCTCGGGCCGCGCTTCGGTCGAACTCGTATTCGACAACAGCCTGGGCAAGGCCGCCGGCCAGTGGGGCCAGTACGGCGAGATCGCGGTCAAGCGTACCCTCACGCGCGACGGCACCTCCACCTACTACATCAACGGCCAGCCGGTACGCCGGCGCGACATCCAGGACATCTTCCTCGGCACCGGCCTCGGCCCGCGCGCCTACGCCATCATCGGCCAGGGCATGATCGCCCGTATCATCGAGTCGCGCCCGGAAGAACTGCGCGTCTTCCTCGAAGAGGCGGCGGGCGTGTCGAAGTACAAGGAACGCCGCCGGGAAACCGAGAACCGCTTATCGGACACGCGCGAAAACCTGCTGCGCGTCGAAGACATCCTGCGCGAACTGAACGCCAACCTGGACAAGCTGGAGGCCCAGGCCGCGGTCGCGAACCGCTTCCACCAGCTGCAAAGCGACCAGGAGGAAAAACAGAAGCTGCTCTGGCTGCTGCGCAGGAACGAAGCCAAACTTGAACAGACGCGCTGGTTCCGCGAGATGGAAGAAGCGCAGAACAGCCTGGAAGAGCAGACCGCGAAGCTGCGCAACGTCGAACTCGAACTCGAGCACCTGCGCCAGCATCATTTTGCCGTTGGCGACCGCCTGCACACCGCGCAGGGCGCGCTGTACCAGACCAATGCCGAGATCGGCAGCCTGGAAGCGCAGATCAAGTTCGTGATCGAGTCGCGCACCCGTTTGCAGAACCAGCTCGGCACCCTGGCCGCCCAGCGCGATCAATGGCTGGCGCAGGCGCGGGAGTTCGAGGAGCAGATCGAGGAAGCGACCTGGAAGGTCGAGGAGCTGGCGGCGCGCGCCGAGGGCGCCCAGATCGCGGTCGAAGCGCAGAGCGAGCGCCTGCCGGAACTCGACGCCGCCTGGCGCGAAGCCCAGCGCCGCGGCGACGAAGCGCGTGCACGCATCGGCGAAGTGCGCCAGCGCATCGAACTGGCCGCGGCTCACGGCCGCAATGCCGGCAACATCCTCACCGGTCTCACTACGCGCCGTGAACGCCTGCAGGCGGAAAAGAAAATGCTCGCGCCGCCCGACAGTGCGCATCTCGCCAACCTGCGCCTGCAGCTCGAGGAAAAGCAGGAAGCCCTGGAAGAACAGACCCTGCTGCAGGAAGAAGCGGCCGCCGGCCAGGACGCCGCCGAGACCGAGCGCCGCGAAGCGCAAGCCCAGGCCCAGGCGGAAGCGAGCAAGAACGCGCAGCTGGATGCGCGCCTGTCGGCCCTGAAGCAGATGCAGGAGCGCGTGCAAACCCAGGGCAAGGTCGCTCCCTGGCTGAAGAAACACGAGCTCGATGGCCTGCCGCGCCTGTGGCAAAAGGCGCAGGTCGAGGAGGGCTGGGAGACGGCATTGGAGGCCGTGCTGCGCGAACGCGCCGGCGCGCTGGAACTGTCGAACATCGACTGGGCCAAGGCCTTTGTCGGCGACGCGCCACCGGCGCGCCTGGCCCTGTACGCGCCGGCCCCAGGCGCGCCGGCGGCCGCGACGGCGCCCGGCCTGAAATCCTTCGCCAGCCTCCTGCAGCTGAACGACCCCGGCCTGCGCGGCGTATTGAACGACTGGCTGCACCTGGTGTTCGCCGCCGAGACGGCGACCGATGCCTTCGCCGAACGCGCGAAGCTGCCCCAGGGGGGCAGTTTCGTGACGCGCCAGGGCCATGTGATCACCAGCTCCAGCGTGCGCTTCTACGCGGCCGACGCCGAGCAGGACGGCATGCTGCAGCGCCAGCACGACATCGACAACACGGCCACCCAGCTGCGCGCCCAGGTCCTGCTTACCGAAGAATCACGTACCCGCGCAACGCGCGCCGACGCGCGCGTCACGGAACTCACGCGCCGCCTGCAGGACACGCGCGCCCGCATCGCCACGCTGCAGCGCGAAACCCATGCGCTGCAGATCGAGGTCGTGCGCCAGAACGAAGTCGAATCGCGCTTCAACCAGCGCAGCAGCCAGATCGACGTCGACCTGGCCGAGATCGCGGCCCAGGAAGAAGAGCAGCGCATGGTCCAGCAAGAAGCCGAACAGCAGTTCGAGCAGCTCGACATGGAGCTGGCCGAGCTGCAGGGCGGTTTCGAAGATGGGCAAACGCTGTTCCTGCAGCGCGAAGCGGCGCTGGCCGAAGCGCGCGACAAGCTGCGCGAGCTTGAACGCGGCGCACAAGAAGCGCTGTTCGCCGAGAAGACCGGCCGCGCGCGGATCGAGGAACTGCGGCGCAGCATCGCCACCGCCACGCAACAGGCGGCGCAGGTGGCCGAATCGCTCGCGAGCGGCCAGGCGGAATTGACGGCGCTGGAAAGCGGCAGCGCGCACGAGGGCCTGCAGGAACTGTTAGAGCGCCGCACCGCCCAGGAAAAGGCGCTGTCCGACGCCCGCCATGAACTCGACCAGGTCGCGCAGCAGCTGCGCCACGCGGAAGAATCGCGCATGGGCTCCGAGCGCAGCCTGCAGCCGCAGCGCGACCGCATCACCGAGATGCAGCTGAAGGAGCAGGCCGCGCGCCTGAACCAGGAGCAGTTCGCCGAAGCGCTGGCCGCCACCGGCGCCGACGAAGCGACGCTCGCCACCAAGCTCGATCCCGAGCTGAAGCCGCAATACCTGCAGGGCGAGGTGACACGCCTGACGAATGCGATCGCGGCGCTGGGCGCGGTCAACCTGGCGGCAGTGGAGGAACTGGCCACCGCCAGCGAACGCAAACGCTTCCTCGATTCCCAGAACGCCGATTTGAACGAGGCGATCGCCACGCTGGAAGACGCGATCCGCCGCATCGACAAGGAAACGCGCGACCTGCTGCAGGACACCTTCGAGCGCGTCAACAACCATTTCTCGGAACTGTTCCCGATCCTGTTCGGCGGCGGCCAGGCCAAACTTGTCATGACGGGCGACGAGATCCTCGATGCCGGCGTGCAGGTGATGGCCCAGCCGCCGGGCAAGAAGAATGCGACCATCCATCTGCTGTCGGGCGGCGAGAAGGCATTGACCGCCACGGCCCTGGTGTTTTCGATGTTCCGCCTGAACCCGGCGCCGTTCTGCCTGCTGGACGAGGTCGACGCGCCGCTGGACGACGCCAATACCGAGCGCTTCTGCCGCATGGTCAAGCGCATGTCCGAACATACCCAATTCCTTTTCATCTCGCACAATAAAATTGCGATGGAAATGGCCAACCAACTGATCGGTGTGACGATGCAGGAGCAGGGCGTATCGCGCATCGTGGCGGTGGACATGGAGTCCGCCACCCATTTCGCACAAGAGGCACAAGCAGCATGACAGACTTCCAAATGAGCCTGATCGCGGCGGGCGGCGTATTCGTCGTCGGCGTCATCACCTACAACAAATGGCAGGAGCACAAGGCGCGCAAAAGCGTCGAGCGCGCGTTCGCATCCGACCATGACGACGTCCTGATGCGTCCCGACGGCACGCCCGCCGAACGCAGCGAACCGATACTCGACCTCGGTGCCACGCCGTCGATGGGGCCGGTCGAGCCGGGCTTCGGCACCGGCGCCTCGAGCGGCGTGGCCGCGGGTGCGGGCGACACCGCCGGTGCCGGCGGCAGCGCCGCTGCGCTGGAGCCCGTCGCGCCGCTGGCCGCCGGGCTGCCGCCCGGCGCCACGCCGGACACGCCGCCCGCCGAACTGGCCGAGAACCTGGTCGACCCGCTGATCGACTGCATGATCCCGCTGGCGCTGGAAGGCGCGGCGCGCGGCGACAGGATCCTGCCGGCGCTGCTGAAACTGCGCCGCGTCGGCAACAAGCCGATCCACTACATCGGCCTGGCCGTCAATGGCGACTGGGAGCCGATCGTCCATGGCGGCGCCTACACCAAGCTGCAGGCCGGCGTGCAGATGGCGACCCGTACCACGGCCTTGAACGAACTCGAATACTCGGAACTGGTCACGCGCCTGCGCGCGGTGGCCGACGAAATCGGCGCCGAGCCGGAAGTGCCGGACATGATCGAAGTGATGAGCGAAGCGCGCACCCTGCACAAATTCGTCGCCGGTCACGATGCCCAGCTGGGCGTGAACCTGAAATCGAACGGCGCGCCGTGGGCGATGGCGACCCTGATCGGCGCGCTGGAGAAGGCGGGCTTCGACGTCCGTCCCGATGGCCGCTTCGCCATGCCGGACGGCGCGGGCGGCGTGCTGTTCACGCTCTCGACCAACGTCACGCTCGGCGCCGACAGCACCGACCGCCTGACGCTGCTGCTCGACGTGCCTTGCGTGGCCCCGAGCCGCGACGGCTTCGGCGCCATGGTCAAGGCAGCGAAAGACCTGGTGCTGCGCCTGGACGCGACGATGGTCGACGACTTCGAGCAGCCGCTGCTCGATTCCACGCTGACGGAAATCGCCGACCAGGTGAAGGAATTCTGCAGCGAGATGGAAACGGCTGACATTCCGGCCGGCTCGACCCGCGCGCTGCGCCTGTTCAGCTGAGGCCGCAGTGATTATGCAAGCGAGTGACGAATCTGCTGCAGGCGCAGAGCACCTGGCGCGCATGGCGGCGCTGGTGCAGGAACTGAACCGCCACATCTACAACTACCACGTGCTCGATGCGCCGACGATTCCGGACGCCGAGTACGACCGCATGTTCCGCGAACTGCAGGCACTCGAAGCGGCGCACCCGGAAGCCGTGTCGCCCGACACGCCGACCTCGCGCGTGGGCGCCGCACCCATCCCCGAGTTCAAACAGGTGACCCATGCGGTGCCGATGCTCTCGCTGAACAACGGCTTCCAGGATGAAGACGTCGACAGCTTCGATCGCCGCGTGCGCGAAGGGCTGGACCTTCACCTGAACGCGCGCGAAGTGGCCTACGCCGCCGAGCTGAAATTCGACGGCCTGGCGATGAGCCTGCGTTATGAAAATGGCGTGTTCGTGCAGGCCGCCACGCGCGGCGACGGCTACACCGGCGAAGACGTGACCGCCAACATCCGCACCGTGCGCGTGATTCCCCTGCGCCTGCACGGCGACGAGATCCCGGCAGTGCTGGAGGTGCGCGGCGAAGTCCTGATGTTCAAGGAAGACTTCGCGCGCCTGAACCAGCGCCAGCGCGACGCCGGCCAGAAGGAGTTCGCGAACCCGCGCAATGCCGCCGCCGGCAGCCTGCGCCAGCTCGATGCGCGCATCACCGCCCAGCGCAAACTGCGCTTCTTCGCCTATGGCATCGGCTTGCTCGAAGGCGCGCCTGCAGACTTCCTTATGCCGGAATCGCATTCGAAGGTGCTCGACTGGTTCGACCGGCTTGGCCTGCCGGTGTCGAAAGAACGAGCAGTCGTTACGGGCCGCGACGGCTTGCTCGGCTACTACCGCGGCATCGGGGAAAAGCGTTCGGCGCTCCCTTACGAAATCGACGGCGTCGTCTACAAGGTCGACCGCCTGGCGGACCAGCGCGCGCTCGGCTTCGTGTCGCGCGCGCCGCGTTTCGCGCTGGCCCATAAATTCCCGGCCGAGGAAGCATTGACCGTTGTTGCGGCAATCGACGTGCAGGTCGGGCGCACCGGGGCGATCACCCCGGTCGCGCGCCTGGTGCCGGTGTCGGTAGGAGGCGTGACCGTCACGAACGCGACCCTGCACAACGAAGACGAAGTGCGGAGAAAAGACGTGCGCGTCGGCGACACCGTCGTCGTGCGCCGCGCCGGCGACGTCATCCCTGAAGTGCTGTCGGTGGTGCTCGAGCGCCGGCCGGTGCCGGAGCCGGTGATCTACACATTGCCCGCGAGCTGTCCGGTCTGCGGCTCGCACGTGGTGCGCGAAGAAGGCGAGTCCATCGCCCGCTGCTCGGGCGGGCTCTCGTGCGCGGCCCAGCGCAAGGAAGCGATCCGCCACTTCGCCGGCCGCCGCATGATGGACATCGAGGGTCTCGGCGACCGCTACATCGACAGCCTGGTCGAGTGCGACCTGATCCACGGCGTGGCCGACCTGTACAAGCTGAGGCTGGACGACCTGCTGCGCATGAAACGCCTGGCCGACGAGCGCGACGGCAGTGTCCCCGAGACGGTCAAACAGGGCAAGGTGCCGACCAAATGGGCCGATAACCTGCTCGCGGCGATCGCCGCCAGCAAACAGCCGCCGCTCGAGCGCCTGCTGTTCGCACTCGGCATCCGCCACGTCGGCGAATCGACGGCGAAGACCCTGGCCGACTGGCTGGGATCGCTGGCGCTGGTGCGCCGCGCGCCTGCCGCTTTGCTGCGCGTGCTGCCCGATATCGGCGGCACGGTGGCCGAATCGATCGCCGACTTCTTCGCGGAAGAGAAGAACCAGGCCGCGCTCGACGCCCTGCTGGCGGCAGGCGTGGCCCCGCAAGGCGAGCATGCGCCGAAAGCGGCGCTGCGCGAACGCCTCGACGAGGTGGCGCTGCTGGCCGCGCTCGACATCCCGAAACTGACCGAGCCGCGCGCACGCCAGCTGCTGGCCGGGCGCACGCTGGACGACCTGGCGCACCTGCGCGTGTTCAGCGTGTTCGGCCTGCCGGAAGCGAATGTCGCCGCGCTCGAAGCGTGGATGGCGGTGCCGGACAACCGGGCGACGATTGCCGCGCTGTCGCTGCTGCGCGGCGAACTGCTGGAGCAGCTGCCCGAGGAGGCGGCGGATGCGCCGGAAGGCGGCCTCGCGGGCCAGACTTTCGTGCTGACCGGGACGCTGCCCACCATGTCGCGCGACGATGCGGGCGCGCTGATCGAGGCGCTTGGGGGCAAGGTCTCGGGTTCCGTGTCGAAGAAGACCTCGTACGTGGTGGCCGGTGCGGAAGCCGGCAGCAAGCTGGCCAAGGCCGAGTCGCTGGGCGTGACCGTGCTCGACGAAGCCGGCCTGCTGGCCCTGCTGGCGCAGGCGAATGCCAACTGAATACGGAGAGCATCAACGATGAACACCATACGCAAGGCCGTCTTTCCCGTCGCGGGCCTGGGCAGCCGCTTCCTGCCCGCCACCAAGGCGCAGCCGAAGGAGATGCTGCCGATCGTCGACAAGCCGCTGATCCAGTACGCGGTCGAGGAGGCGGTCGCCGCCGGCATCACCGAGATGATCTTCATCACCGGCCGCAACAAGCGCGCGATCGAGGACCATTTCGACAAGGCCTATGAACTCGAGGCGGAGCTGGAAGCGGCCAACAAGGCCGCGCTGCTCGAGCTGGTGCGCGGCGTGATCCCGAAGAACGTCACCTGCATCTACATCCGGCAGTCGGCGCCGCTCGGCCTCGGCCATGCCGTGCTGTGTGCGCGCCCGGTGGTCGGCGACGAACCCTTCGCCGTGCTGCTGGCCGACGACTTCATGGACACCGACCCCGGCACCCGCCCGGTGCTGGCCCAGATGACCGAAGTCTACGGCTACGAGAAGTGCAGCCTGCTGGCGGTGCAGGACGTACCGCGCGCGAACACGCGCCAGTACGGCATCGTCAAGGCCGACCGCTACCGCAGCAACCTGGAACTGGTGTCGAACATCGTCGAAAAGCCCTTGCCGGAAGAGGCGCCGTCGACCCTGGCGGTGGTCGGGCGCTACGTGCTGTCCGGTGCCATCTTCGACCACCTCGAAAACCTCGGCCAGGGGGCGGGCGGCGAGATCCAGCTGACCGACGGCATCGCCGCCCTGATGCGCGCAGAACGCGTGCTCGCCTACCGTTATGCCGGACGGCGTTATGATTGCGGTTCGAAACTGGGCTACCTGCAGGCGACCGCCGCGATGGGACTGAAGCATCCGGAAACGGCCGCCGGCTTCAGCGAATTCCTGGCGGGGTTGGCAGATGAGCTGGCAAAGGAGAAAGCACATGGCGGTACGTGAGATCCTCAAAATGGGCGACCCGCGCCTCCTGCGCGTGGCCGAGCCGGTGACCGGATTCGGCACGCCCGAACTGGCGGCCCTAGTGGCCGACATGTTCGACACCATGCACCATGCGAATGGCGCGGGACTGGCGGCGCCGCAGATCGGCGTCAACCTGCAGCTGGTGATTTTCGGCTTCGCGCACAACGCGCGTTATCCCGAGGCGCCGCAGGTGCCGGAAACGGTGCTGCTCAATCCCGTGCTGACGCCTTTGTCGGACGAGATGGAAGAGGGCTTCGAAGGCTGCCTGTCGGTGCCCGGCCTGCGCGGCAGCGTGCCGCGCTTTACGCGCCTGCGCTACGAGGGCGTCGACCAGTTCGGCAAGCCGATCCGGGTTGACGCCGACGGTTTTCACGCCCGTGTGGTGCAGCACGAGGTCGACCATTTGCTGGGCATCCTGTATCCGATGCGGATTACGGACTTTTCGCGCTTCGGGTTTACGGACGTGATGTTCCCGGGGCTCGATCCGGCGGCGGACGATTGATGCGCGCGCAGGATGACACGCTCGACGCCTCGCTCGACGCATCGCTCAAGGTATGCGTCAGCGGCGACCTGTTGCTGGTCGAACAGCGCGGCCAGATGAACGAAGCGGTCCTGCGAGCGTGCCAGCGGCGCGTGCTCGCACTTGCGCACGACACCGGCCTGCGCCGCGTGCTGTACGACGCGCGCGGCATGATCGCGCCCGGGGCCGAGGTGGCGCTGATGCAGCAGGAACTCGACGGTGGACTCGATGGCCTGAAGCTGCGCAGGGCGATCTTGGTGCCCGGTACCCGGATCGCCTACCTGGCGCGCATCGCCTTTTTCGAGGGCGAGGACCGGGTGTTTTATGACGACATCGACGCCGCGCGCGCCTGGCTGCGCGAGGGTGCGTGACTTGATCCGGTAAATCCCACCTGCGGCCGTCAAGCACCGTAGGGTGGGCACTCGTGCCCACGCGGTACGGCGGCGGCGCGTCGGTAGCGTTTGCGATCGCACGATCAGCCGACTCGCGACGGTTCCCGGGGCTGTTGCCTGTGCTGTTTGCGGCACCTTGAATCCGCGTGGGCGGGAGACCCGCCCACCCTGCGGCAAGCGTTATCGGCGCCATGCGCGACCGCTTACCCCTTCGGGTAGGGGCTCTTGCCGCCTTCCGCAATGAAGCGGTCGATCCGCGCGGACAACACCGGCAAGGGCACCGAGCCGAGTTGCAACACCGTGTCGTGGAAGGCGCGGATGTCGAATTTCGCGCCCAGTGCCTGCTCCGCCTTCGCCCGCGCTTCCATGATCGCCATCTCCCCCAGGTAATACGACAGCGCCTGCCCTGGCCAAGAAATGTAACGGTCCACTTCGGTCGTCACCTCATGCTCCGACAGCGCCGTGTTCTCGCGCAGGTAGGCCTGCGCCTGCTCGCGGGTCCAGCCCTTCGCGTGGATGCCCGTGTCGACCACCAGGCGGGCGGCGCGCCAGGCCTGGTAGCTGAGCATGCCGAACACTTCATACGGCGTCTCGTAGATGCCCATCTCGGCGCCCAGGCGTTCGGCGTACAGGGCCCAGCCTTCGCCGAAGGCCGAAATATAGGCGCGGCGGAACGGCGGCACGTCTTTCTGTTCGAGCGCGACCGGCATCTGGAAGGCGTGGCCCGGCGCCGACTCGTGCAGCGTCAGTGCAGGGAGGCTGTAGAGCGCGCGCGCAGGCAGGTTGTACGTGTTGACCAGATAGACGCCGGGGCCGCCGCGGCCGGCCGTGTACCAGGGCGCCTGGTCAGGCGGGACGGGACGGATCGCGAAACGCTGGCGCGGCAGGTAGCCGAAGTACTGGCCGGCCTTGCCGTCGAATTTCTTGGCGATCCAGGCCGCGCGCATCAGCAGCTCCTCCGGCGTCTTCGCATAGAACTGCGGGTCGCTGCGCAGGAAATGCAGGAAGGCGGGCAGGCCGCCGTGGAAGCCGGACTGCGCGATCGTCTCCATCATCTCGGCGCGGATCTTCGCCATCTCCATCAGGCCGATGCGGTGAATCTCGTCGGCGCTCAATGACGTCGTCGTGAACTCGACGATCTTCGACTGGTAATAGGCGGGCCCGTCCGGCAGGCTGGTCGCGGCCAGCGTCGTGCGCGCGCCGGGCACGTACTGCGCGCGCATGAATGTCAATACTGCCGCGTACGCGGGCTGGACTTCTTCCCAGATCGCGGCCACCGCCTGCGCGCGCAGCACGGCCTGTTCGGCGGCCGGAATGGACGCCGGCATGTTCTTGAACGGCGTGTAGAACACGGTGTCTTCGGGCGCGGCCTCGACCACCGACACGAGCGCGCTGTCGCGTCCCGCCAGGGTCACGCGCGGCGGCGTGAAGCCGCGCGCCAGGCCGGCGCGCATGTTCGCGATCTGCTCGTCGAAGTAACGCGGCAGGTGCTGCAAACGGGCGAGGTAGTTGCGGTAGTCGGCGGCGCTGGCCAGGGACTGGCGCGCGCCATAGGTCACGTCGGTCCAGAAGGCGCTGTCGGCATTGACCGGCTGCTCGTACTCGCGAAAGCGCAGCGCTTCGACAAAGGCGGCGATCTGGGCGCGGTAGACCTGGTAGTTGATTTGCTCGGGCGCCGACAGGGCGGCCGCATTGATGCCGTCGAGGCGGCGCAGTACGCCCTGCCAGTACGCCAGGCGCGCGGCCTGCGTGGTGGCATCGACGCGCTCGAAGTCGCTCGCCACCGGGTCGGGGGCGGCGTCGTCGTCCGCGAGACGCTCCTTCACGCGCCATGCCCACTCGGCCCGGTGGATCGCCGCGAAGCGCGCATCGGCCGCGGCGGTGGAACGCACAGGGACGGCGGAATCGCTGCCGGAACGGGCGGGGCCAGCGGCGGCGGCGGCCTGCCCGAACATCAACAGGCCTGCCGCGCACAGCGCGCTGGCCACGCTTTGTTTCCTCATCTCGCTTCCTCGCCTGTTATTTTCTGCCTGCATTAATTATGTCGCAGCGAAGTGGAGCTCGCCAGAAAACTTGCCTGGAAAGCGGACGCCGACGTAGGAATTCACCTTGTCTGCATGTGAATTTAATAAAATTGTCCGCATTGCCTCTATAATCATGCTTCAGCCAGCCACACGGCGAGCGGAATACATAACAAACGACAGCTGAACAGCGAGCATGGACCAAAACGACGGCCGGCGGCCATGGCCGCCTAACGATGCCGACCAGACCGATAGCGCCGGCGCCGCGGCGCTCGTGGCGCCGTGGATGCTCCTGAGCGAACAGCTCACGCCCCTGATCGGCGAAAGCGGCTTTTGCGCCTTGTTCGGGCGTGCGGTGCGCCTGTCCACCGGGCGCTTCACGCACCTCGGGACCTGCGACAGCACCCGGCCCGTGGCCGACCTCTTGACGTCCCTGACCAGAACCCTGAACGAGATCGAACACGGGCATGCAGCCGATGCGAATCGCGCCTTGCTCGATACTTTCACGACGCTGCTGGGTAGCTTGATCGGCGAAGCGTTAACGAAACAGCTGTTACACGTCGCACAAGAAAGCGGAAACGGGCAGAAGCATGGACAGGAGCAGAAGTAAATGAGCGATAAAGTAGCCTTGGGGCTCTTGCAAACAGGTGTGCCGGGACTGGACACGCTTCTTGGCGGCGGACTTCCCGAGTTTTCGTTCAACCTCGTCGCCGGCCCTCCCGGCAGCGGCAAGACGACGCTGGCGCACCAGATCATGTTCGCCCTCGCCACGCCCGAACGGCGCGCGCTGTTCTTCACCGTGCTGGGCGAGCCGCCGCTGAAGATGCTGCGCTACCAGCAGCAGTTCTCGTTCTTCGACATGAGCAAGGTCGGTCCGGCGATCCGCTACGTGAACCTGAGCGAAAGCCTGCGCACGGGCGACTTCAGCGGCGTGCTGGAACGCATCATGGCCGAGGTCGAGGCGTTTTCGCCCTCGCTCGTGTTTGTCGACTCGTTCCGCTCGGTGGTGCAGACGGCGAAAGCCGGCAACGAAGGCGTGGCCGACCTGCAATATTTTATCCAGGAGCTCGGCACGCGCATGACGAGCTGGCAGGCGACGACCTTCCTCATCGGCGAATACGCCAATTCCGATCCGGAAGCCAATCCGATCATGACGGTGGCCGACGGCATGCTGTCGCTGACCCAGGTGCACGAACACAGCACCGTGGTGCGCAAGATACGCGTCATGAAGATGCGTGGCCGCGCCCACCTGGCCGGCTCGCACAATTTCCGCATCACCGACGACGGCCTGCGCGCCTATCCGCGCATCCTGCCGCCGCTGGCGGACGACCGTTTTCCGGGCGGCGAGATCGACCGCAATCCGCAGCGCATCTCGACCGGTGTGCCGGGACTCGACCGCCTGATGCTGGGCGGGATGCCGCAAGGGCATACGATGCTGGTATCGGGCCCGACCGGCTCGGGCAAGACCATCATCGCCACCCGCTTCCTGCAAGAGGGCGCGCGCCTGGGCGAGAAGGGCGTGGCCCTGTATTTCGAAAAAGGCACGCCGCGCCTGCGCAACGCCGAGATGGCCGAGATGGTACAGAACGGCGACGTCGCCGTGGTCGAGAGCCGCCTGCTCGACCTCACGGTGGACGAACTGATCGACGAACTGATGCGAACCCTGCAGCGCACCGGCGCCCAGCGGCTGGTCATCGATTCACTCTCGGAGTTCGGTCTGTACATGGCGCCTGAATACCACGCGGACCTGCGCCTGGCCGTTTTCCGGCTGTTGACCGAGGTCGCCAAGCAGGGCGTCAGCGCCATCGTGACCATCGGCTTGAACGACGTGTTCACCGAATTGAGCTTCGGCGAGGCGAATATTCCTTTCCTGACCGATGCGATCGTCGCCCTGCGCTATGCGGAGGTCGATGGCAGGCTGCAAAAGTTCATGAATGTCGTGAAGGTGCGCGGCTGCGAGCACAGCACCGATTTCCGCGCCTACCGCATCACCGACGAGGGCCTGGAAGTCGATGAACTTCCGACCGAAGTCGCCGGTGTATTAGGGGGCGGATCGGCACGGGGCCTGGCGCCCAGATGAGGAGAACAGGGAATGTTTCACGAAGACGAGACCGGCTCGATGCAGCGTTCCCATGATTCCTCGGAGGCGCAGGTGCAGCCGGATGCCTATACCGGCGCGCTGCTGCGCCATATCGGGAGCCTGGAACAGGAGGTCGCGCGCCTGCGCGCCGCCGTCAAGGGCAAGGAAGACCTTGAAGCAAGCGTGGCGCGCCTGCGCGAAGCGAACGAGAACCTGGTGGTCGCCGCGATCAGCGCCCAGGGACTGCGCGACGACGCCGAAGCGGCCAACCGGCGCCAGAACGAATTCCTCGCCATGCTGGCGCACGAACTGCGCAATCCCCTGGTGCCGATCAGCATGTCCTCGATGCTGCTGGAACGCTCGGCGA
This sequence comes from Telluria sp. AIW5, assembly GCF_056680575.1. Taxonomy (NCBI): domain Bacteria; kingdom Pseudomonadati; phylum Pseudomonadota; class Betaproteobacteria; order Burkholderiales; family Oxalobacteraceae; genus Telluria; species Telluria sp. AIW5. Next base: position 3,198,691 of record NZ_CM155289.1, read on the forward strand.
ATGCCACCCCGCAGCTGCTCAATTTCTCCAAAGTCATCCGGCGCCAGGTCGACCACATGTCCTGCCTGCTCGACGACCTGCTCGACGCCGCGCGCATCAGCAGCGGCAAGATCACCCTGAACCCGGAGCCTGTGGCCTTGTCGGGCACGATCGACCAGGCGCTCGAAACCGTGTTGCCCCGCATTAACGAGCGCAAGCAGCACCTCGACCTCGACCTGCCCGCCGAGGAGCTGGCCATCCGCGGCGATCGCGTGCGCCTGACCCAGGTGTTTACCAACCTGATCGGCAACGCTTCGAAATACACGGGCGACGGCGGTCGCATCGGCCTGCGGGTTGCGCGCGATGGCGACCAGGTCGTCGCCGTCGTCAGCGACAACGGCACCGGCATCGCGCCTGAAGTGCTGCCCCATATTTTCGACCTGTTCACCCAGGGGCCGCGTTCGCTTGCGCGCTCCGAAGGCGGCCTGGGCGTGGGCCTGAACGTGGTGCGCAACCTGGTGGCCATGCATGGCGGCATGATCGAAGCCGACAGCCCGGGCGTCGGCAAGGGCAGCCGCTTCACGCTGCGCCTGCCGGCCTGCGCGCTGCCCGAAACGGCGCCGCCCCTGCCTGAGCGCGATGGGGCGCCGGGCGGCGGCTGCCGGGTGTTGATCATCGAAGACAATGCCGACGCCTGCGAAACGCTCAAGGCCTTCCTCGACATGGAAGGGCACGAGGTGCACACGGCACCGGACGGCCAGGCGGGGCTCGACGCGCTGCTCGAACAGCAATTCGACGTCGTCGTCTGCGACATCGGCTTGCCCGGCATGGATGGGCTGGAAGTCATGACGCGCCTGCGCGCCACGGACGGGGGCGCGCGGCCGGTGGCCATCGGCCTGTCGGGCTATGGCCAGGCCGAGGACCGTGCCCGCGCCGCGCAGGCGGGGTTCGACCATTACCTCGTCAAACCGGTCAATCCGGACGCGCTGCTGGCACTCGTCGCCGCCCGCGCCTGACGTAGGGTGGGCGGGTCTCCCGCCCACGTGAGTGTTAATCCAGCTACTGGCTGAACGCGTGGACGGCGAAGCCGTCCACCCTACGGTGAATGGCCAAGCTGGCGTCGCTCAGGGAGACTCGCCGATTTCCCGTATCCAGTGGCGCCAGAGGCGGCGGGCCGCATCCTGGTACCTGCCGGCGGCGGCCATCAGCGTCTGCCGGGCCTGCGGCGGCATCAGTTCGGGCGGGAGCAGGGGATCGCGCACGAGCAGGCCGATGGCTTCGCGCCCGAGCAGCAGCGACTCGCGCAAGGCCTCGACCACGCCGTCCTGCCGCAAGACCTCCGTATGGGCATCGAGCGCGCCGGCGAGCGCAGCATACTGCCGTATCAGGGCATCGGCTTTCCACAGGCCGCCCGCACGCGCATGCCGGACCTCGTCGAGGCCGGTCAGCCGGAACACCATCGCCTGCGGCGACAGGCCGAGGCCCGCGAGCCCGGAACGCAGTCCGCCGATTCCGCCTTCCAGGTTGTCCGGCCGCAGGTGCAGGCCGGGCTCGAACTGGGCGAACCCACGCAGGGCCAGGGCCAGGCAGTGATGCCGCCATGCGGTCTTGTCCGACCGCTGCACCAGCGTGTCGTGGACGGCCACCCAGTCGCCGTTCCAGGCAACCATGCTTCCTTCCTTGCCCCGCCATGCGTCCAGATCGCGAAACAGCGGCCGTGACGCCGGACTGATCGCGTACAGGCCACGGGCCGGTTGCCGCAGCTTGCCCTGTTCGCACAGGCGTGTCAGCGCCACGCGCACGGCCGTCTCGCTGAGGTGCATGACGGCGCCGGCGCGGCACAGCACCTGCGAGGACAAGGCCGTCCCGTTCGCCATCAAGAGGTCGAGTATCACCTCGGGCGCCCTCGAGCGGCGGCGCGCGATATTACATGCAGTGTCCATAGTTGCGTAATAAAGAAACAATTCATAGTATGGACGCATTACTGCCTGGGTAGCAATGCATGAATGACGTCCTTTTCACGACCGACGGCGCGGTCTGCGCGATCACGCTCAACCGCCCTGATTGCCGCAACGCGGTGGACGGCCCCACCGCTGCCGCACTGCGCGCCGCCTTCGAACGTTTCGACGCCGACCCGTCCCTGCACGTGGCCGTGCTGTCCGGCGCGGGCGGCAACTTCTGCGCCGGCGCCGACCTGGCCGCAGTCGGCAATCCCGCCCTGCGCAACGAACTCGACCCAGGCGGCGGCGGAGGCGGCCCGATGGGGCCGACCCGCATGCAGCTGTCGAAGCCGCTCATTGCCGCGGTCAGCGGCTACGCGGTGGCCGGCGGCCTCGAACTGGCGCTGCTGGCCGACCTGCGCGTGGCGGACGAGGACGCGGTGTTCGGCGTGTTCTGCCGGCGCTGGGGCGTGCCCCTGATCGACGGCGGCACGGTGCGCCTGCCGCGCATCGTCGGCATGGGCCGCGCGCTGGACATGATCCTGACCGGTCGCGCGGTCGGCGCACCCGAGGCCCTCGGCATGGGGCTGGTGAACTATCTGGCGGCGCCCGGCACCGCGCTCGACCGTGCGTGCGAGCTGGCGCGGGCAATTTCGGCGTTCCCGCAAGGCTGCATGCTGGCCGACCGCCGCTCCGCTTACGAACAGTGGGAGCTGGCGCTGCCGGAGGCGCTGCGGCGCGAGGGCGCGCAGGGAACCCCGATGGTCTTTGCCGAAGGCGTGGCCGGCGCCCGCCAGTTCGTTCACGGCGCCGGGCGCCACGGCAGTTTCGACCCCTGAAGCGCGGCGCCGGGGCAGGGCAATCGTTGTTATCGACATCAACGCAGACAGGGAGAAATCGATGCAAGGGCAGCTGAAACGGAACCGCGACCGAATCCACGTCGGGATGCCCTCGACCCGGGGGCCGACCTACCTCGAACTGATCCGGCGCGGAGCCGCGCAGCACGGGCCGCGCACCGCCATCGTCTTCGGCGACCAGAGCATGACCTTTGCCGAGGTCGACGCCACCAGCAACCGGCTCGCCCATGCCCTGCTGGGACTGGCCCCCCAGGGCAGCAGGATCGGGCTGCTGCTCAACAATGGGCTGTACAGCGTGCCGATCGACTTCGCCTGCGTGAAAGCGGGGATGAACCGGGTTCCGCTCAATACCCGCCTGTCGCTGGGCGAGCACACGCGCATGCTGAAGGAGTCCGGCTGCACCTGCCTGGTCTTCGGTCCGGGCCAGGCGGAACAGGCGGCAGCCCTCGGCGCCGCCTTGCCCGGCCTGCGCTGCTTCGGCATCGGCGCCAGCGGCGCGCAGTCGCCCGATTTCCTCGGGCACCTGGCCTCATTCCCCGCGAATCCGCCGCGCATCGATATCGGTCCCGACGACGTGGTGCTGACGCTCTACACCTCGGGCACCACCGGCATGCTGAAGGCTGCCCAGCATACCCAGGCCAGCTACGCGGCCATCTGCCGCAACGTGCTGCTCAACCTGTTGAATCCCACGCCGGACGACGTCATGCTGCACGCGGCCTCGCTGATCCACGCCAGCGGCGTGTTCGTGCTGCCGTTCTGGCTGCGCGGCGGCCGTACCGTCATCCTGCCCGGCTTCGAGCCGGGTCAGTTCCTGGGCGCGATCGCGCAGCACGGCGTCACCGCCATCAACCTGGTGCCGACCATGCTGCAAATGCTCTTCGAGCACCCGGATGTCGGCGGCGCGGACGTCGGCTCCCTGAAATACGTCATCTACGGCGCATCGCCGATGCCGCGCGCCGTCATCGAACGCGCGATGGCCGCCTGGGGGCGGCACCGCTTCTGGCAGTATTACGGCCAGACCGAGGTGCCGCTGTGCCTGGCGGTGCTGCGGCCCGAGGACCACGTCGATGCGCTGCTTGGCACCTGCGGCCAGGGCGCGGTCGATGTCGAGATCCGGCTGCTCGACGAGGCCGGCAACGAGGTCCCGGCAGGCATGCCGGGCGAGATCACCGTGCGCGCGCCTTCGGCCATCAAGGCTTATTACAATGCGACGGCCCTCAACGCCGAGACCTTCATCGAAGGCGGCTGGGTGCGCACGCGCGACATCGGCGTGTTCGACGAACGGGGTTTCCTGCGCCTGAAGGACAGGACCTCGGACATGATCATCACCGGCGGCTACAACGTCTATCCGAGCGAGGTGGAAAATGCGCTGCTGACGCATCCGGCGGTGCGCGAGTGCGCGGTGGTCGGGATGCCGGACGAAACGTGGGTGGAGCTCGTCACGGCGGTCGTGGTCCTGAGGGCCGGGCACGCGCCGGGCGAAGCGGAGCTGATCGCGCACGTCGCCGGCATGCTGGCCTCGTACAAGAAGCCGCGCCGGGTCGTGTACGCCGCCAGCCTGCCCAAGACGGCGGTCGGCAAGATGAACCGCAAGGGCTTGCGCGACGCGCTGGGCGAATTGTAAGGGGCCAATGCTGGGGTCAGGTCTGACATCCCCCCTGTGTCACGCTAGTTGTCGCCTCACATTTAGGAGACAACATGAGCAAACTGTATTCCGACGCCTTCATCGAACAAGCCTTGGTGAAGGTGTATTCTCGCGGCAAGCGCACCATACAGGACGTTGCCGACGACCTGCACGTCAATGTGTACACGGTCAAGAACTGGATTCGCAGAAAGAATTTATATATGTTGAAAGCGTCCTCTGACAGGGAAAAGCGGCCGCAGGACTGGAGCCGAAGCGAGCAGCTGGTGGCGCTGCACGAAACGCACGCCCTGGATGAGGAAGCGCTGCAGGCCTGGTGCCGCGAGCGTGGGCTGTTCGTGCACCATCTTGAAGCCTGGCGTACCGGGTTCTGCCTGGATGCAAAGCCGACCGCCCCCGTCGATACACGCGAGATGCGCAGCCTGCAGCAAGAGATAGACAAATTGCGCCGGGATTTGGATCGTAAAGATAAAGCACTCGCGGAGGCCGCAGCGCTGCTCTTATTGCAAAAAAAGTTCAATGCGCTGTGGGAGGACGAGGTCAAATGACCTTGCCCGCAGCGCGGGCCGATATCGTCGCGATGGTCGCCCAAGCCGTTTCCTCGGGAGCGCGCCATACCAAAGCATGTGAAATCATCGGCTTGAGCTTGCGCACATTGCAGCGCTGGAAGCTAGTCGGTGCTGCGCCCGATGGGCGTACGACGCGCGTCCAACAACCAGTTCATGCGTTGACGGCGCGAGAGCGTGAAGAGATTCTCGCTATCGCCAACTCGGCCGAGTTTGGCCAGATGCCGCCTAGCCAGATCGTGCCGCGCCTGGCCGACCAGGGCACTTACCTGGCCTCCGAATCGACGTTCTATCGGGTGTTGCGAAGCGCTGGCCTGGTCAAGCATCGGCAGGCGGCGCGGCCGGTTCAAGAGCGCAGCAAACCGCGCGCCATCTGTGCCACGGCGCCTAACCAGCTCTACAGTTGGGACATTACCTATTTGCCGAGCGGGGTAAAGGGAATCTATTTTTACCTGTACATGTTCATCGATATCTACAGCCGAAAGGTCGTTGGCTGGCAGGTTTATCGGGACGAGCATAGCAACCTTGCGGCCGAGGTCATGCGCGACATCTGTGCACGTGAAAAAATCCAGCCCAACCAGGTGATTCTACATTCCGACAATGGCAGCCCGATGAAGGGCGCGACCATGCTGGCGACCTTGCAGGCACTGGGCGTGATGCCTTCGTTCAGCCGGCCGGCCGTCAGCAATGACAACCCATATTCGGAATCCTTGTTCAAGACCTTGAAGTACCGCCCCGACTATCCCGGTAAAGCATTTACGGACCTCGCACACGCACGCAACTGGGTGGCCAGATTCGTGCGCTGGTATAACAACGAGCACCGTCACAGCACCATCAACTTCGTGACGCCGACCCAACGTCACGCGGGCCTCCACCACGTGTTGCTGGCAGCCCGCACAGCCGTCTACAACGCCGCACGTGAGGCCAATCCGCTGCGTTGGACCGGGTCCATACGCAACTGGTCGCCGATCAGGGAAGTGCATCTCAACCCCGACCACGCGATCAGCGAAACCACAGCGCCGGCGACCAATATGCCGGCTTTTAGAAGAACAGCTTAACGGCTGCTCACGCGACAACTAGCTTGACAACCACCGCATCTGGACACGGCCTCAACGATAGCCTGCCGAACAAGGCAGAGGTCGCGCCGAGGCGGGAGTCCGAATGTCAGACCTGACCCCAGCTCCTTGCCTGCCATTGCTCGCGCGTGATCTCGTAGGCGGCGTGCGGCCGTTCGTACCAGGTTTCCAGTCCGCGGTAGCGCATCCCGAGTTTCTGCATCACCTTCGCCGAGTTGTCGTTGTCGGGCAGGCAGACGGCAACGAGCAGCGGCGCATCGAGGGTCTCGAAGGCCCAGCCGGCCATCGCCCGCGCCGCTTCGCTGGCCAGTCCCTGGCCCCATTTGTCGGGTACCAGGCGCCAGCCGATTTCGTGCGGGTTGGCCGGGTCGCGGCCCAGGTACTGGATGGCGCCGGCGCCGACCAGCCGGTCCGTATCGCGCTCGATGAAGGCCCACCATGAAAAGCCGAATTGCGCCCAGCGGCTCTTGACGAGCTCGATCATGTGCCGGGTCTGCTCGGGCGTTTCGGGCGTGCCGGTGATGAAGCGCATCACGTCGGGCAGGCGGTTCATGGCCTGCAGGCCGTCGAAGTGGTGGTCGTCGATGGGTTCGAGGCGCAGGCGTTCGGTGGTCAGTATGGTCATTGGTATTTCTTTCGAAAATACGTTGGCGGCGGTGTACCGTAGGGTGGGCACTCGTGCCCACGCGGTGCGGCGTGTACATGTCGAACGGCCTGATTCGGGCTGCGACGTCGCGTACTCGCGGGGACGTTGCGTCAATGCCGACGTTGAACCGCGTGGGCACGAGTGCCCACCCTACGGTGCACAACGACCAACATAAAAAAAGGGCCGGCGAACCGGCCCTTCCTCACGCACGCTTACTGGTGCGCGTTGTGCGTCGCCGTCAGGCGCCGCATCAGCGGCAGCACGGACAGGGCGATCAGCGTGCAGATCACGGCCGCGATGCCCAGCTTGTTGAACAGGCTGGTGTAGATCGGCAGCGTTTGCAGCGGGTCGGTCATGCCTTGCGGCACGCTGGCATAGTTCGCCACCACGCCGCCCAGGTATTGCGAGATGCCCGTCGCGACGAACCAGGCGCCCATCATGAAGCCGCCCATCCGCGCCGGCACATAGCGCGCGATCATTGCCAGGCCGAGGCCGGAAACGAGCAGCTCGCCCAGCGAATACAGGCCGTAGCCGGCGATCATGATCCACGACGAAGTCAGGCCGTTGACGGCGAACTGGCCGGCGACGCCGTAGGTGAAGAAGCCGACCGCCACCGACGCGAAGCCGAGCGCGAACTTGGCGGCGATCGAGAGGTCTTTGCCACTACGGCCGGCGCGGGTGTAGGCAATCGCCAGGACCGGACTCAGCACCATGATCCAGATCGCGTTCAGCGCCTGGAATTGTGCCGGCGACCAGGTGAACAGGTGGGCGCCCAGCACACTGAAGTCGAGGTCGACGTTACGCAGCGCGAACAGCGACAGCGAGGTCGACATCTGCTGGTAGAAGATGAAGAAGAACACGGTCTGCAGCGTCAGCACCAGGGCCGCGATCAGGCCGGCGCGTTCGCTCGGTTCGCTCTTGCGGATCAGGTGCACGAAGATGCCGAGCACCACCACGCCGGCGAGATAGACAAACATGCGGGCGAGAGTCTGGTACTGCAGGATCATGGCCGAGACGCCGACCGCCACCACGCCGCCGGCCAGCACCATGGCCAGCTTGCCGAGGTCGAGCGGGCGCTCGTCCGGCAGGGAGCCGACGTGGCGGATGGTCGCGCGCATCATCAGCAGGGAGAGAACGCCGATCACCAGGCCCACGCTGCACACGCCGTAGGCCACGTGCCAGCCGATTTCACTGCCGTGGGCCGCGTTGAAGTAATCCTTGATCGCCGGCGTGGCCAGCATCGAGAAGGTCGAGCCGACGTTCACCGCCATGTAGTACATGGTAAAGGCGCTGTCGATTTTCGAGTCGTCGCCTTCGTAGATCTTGCGCACCAGGTTGGCGGTGTTCGGCTTGAACAGGCCATTGCCGACCACGATCACGCCCAGTGCCGAGAACAGGAACCAGGTATTGGTCGTCGGCACCGCCATCAGCGCGTAGCCGATCGACATGATGATCGCGCCCAGCACCATGCAGCGCTTGGTGCCCAGCACCTTGTCGCCGATCCAGCCGCCGATGGCCGGTGCGACATAGATCAGTGCCGCGGCCGCGCCCCAGACCAGGTTGGCGCGGCTGTCTTCGAAGCCCATGCGCTGGACCATGAAGTACACGATCAGCGCCTGCATGCCGTAATAGCCGAAGCGCTCCCACAACTCGATCATCCAGACGGTGACGAAGGACCGGGTCTGGCTGTACGGCAGGATTTCCGTTTTCAATTTATCTCCTTGTTGTATTGACTGTCGTTTCCAGCTCGTGACCGGAAGCAAGCCGTTGCATGCTACGCGAGGGCAAGGGAAGATGCAATGCTGGCAGGAGAGGGCGTGGGGCGTTCAGTATTAACTCAACTGTGCGCGGGAGGAGGTGCTTGCGCAGAGCGGTACGTAGGGTGGACTCCCGAGTCCACGCGGTGATCGTCGGCCGCAAGATCATGGAGCACGAAAGCGGAGCCGGTGCGTATCACCGCGTGGGCACGAGTGCCCACCCTACGTTACGCCGCGAGCGCGATTTCGTTCTGCAGCAAAGCCTCGCACTGGCCCGCCGGCACCGGCCGGCCGATGTAATATCCCTGGATCTCGTCGCAGCCATACGCCCGCAGCGCGTCCAGGTGCCCGATCGTCTCGACCCCTTCGGCCACCACCTTCAGGTTCAGGCTGTGCGCCAGGCTGATCACGGCCTTGGTAATGGCCGCGTCGTCGCTGTCGCCCGGCAGGTCGCGCACGAACGTGCGGTCGATTTTCAGGGCGTCGAGCGGGAAGCGCTTCAGGTAGGCCAGGCTCGAGTAGCCGGTGCCGAAATCGTCGACCGACAGGCGCATGCCCTGGCGTTTCAGGTCGGTCAGGATGCGCACGGCCGCCTCCGGGTCGAGCATCAGCATCGACTCGGTCAGCTCGAATTCGAGCAGGCACGGATCGACCCCGGCCGCCTCGACGAGCGCGCGCACGGTGTCCGCAAAACCCGCCTGGCCGAGCTGGCGCGCCGACAGGTTGATCGCCACCGGCGGCACCGATGCGTACAGCGCCGACCAGGCGCGCAACTGGCGGCACACTTCGGCGATCACCCATTCGCCGACCGGCAGGATCAAGCCCGTCTCCTCGAGGATGGAAATGAACTCATACGGCGCGACCAGGCCGCGCTCCGGATGGCGCCAGCGCAGCAGGGCCTCGAAGCCGCTGACGGCGCCGGTGGCCAGCTTCACCTTCGGCTGGTAGTGCAGTTCGAATTCGCCGCGCTCGAGCGCCAGGTGCAGCTGGTGTTCGGTCTGCAGGCGCAGCGCGGCGTTGGCGTTCATCTCGGCGAGATAAAACTGGTAGTTGTTGCGGCCGTTCTGCTTGGCGCTGTACATCGCCGTGTCCGCGCTTTTGAGCAGGGTGGCGGCGTCGACGCCGTCGTCGGGGTAGGCCGCGATGCCGACGCTGGCCGAGACGAACAGTTGCTGGCCTTGCAGCACGAAAGGCTGGGACAGGGCCTCGACGATGCGCCGCGCGAGGCCCTCGGCCTCGTTCGCCGCATCGAGCTGCGGCAGGACGACGGCGAATTCGTCGCCGCCGAGGCGCGCCACGACGTCGAGCGCGCCCACGCAATCCTGCAGGCGCGCGCCGGCCTGCGCCAGCAGCTCGTCGCCGACGCTGTGGCCCAACATGTCGTTGACGCTTTTAAACCGGTCGAGGTCGATGAACATGACGCCGGCGCGCTGCCCGCCCGCGGCGGCATTCGCGATCGCTTCTTCCAGGCAGGCGCCCAGGCGGTGGCGGTTCGGCAGGCCGGTCAGGGCGTCGAACTGGGCGAGATACGTGAGACGGTTGCGCGCGTCCTCGCGTTCGACCGCGGTGGCGAGGATGTTGCCGAGGCCTTCCAGTAAGGCGTCTTCGTCTTCCTGGAAGGTGCGTGCTTCGGGTGCGCAGATGGCCAGCGCGCCGAACGGGCGGCCGGCGCAGACGACGACCGTGTCGATGCTGCTGCCGGCCCGTTCGACGCCGAGCAGGCCGGCGCTCCAGCGTGCCAGCGCCTCGCTCGCCGCCGGGCCGGCGGGGCAAGGGAAAGCTGCCTGCGGCGCGGCGGCCGGGAAGCCGGACGCCGCCTGCAGGCAGGCCGTACCGGCATCGGGGTCGAAGCCGAACAAGGCCGCATGGCGTACGCCGAGGCCGTCGCAGGCGAGTTTTGCCGCCATCTCGAACAGGTCGGCCAGCGGGCCCGCTTCGAGCGCCTTGCGCCCGAGGCGCGCGATCAGGCCCTGGCGCATGGCGTTGCGCACGATCGCGTCCTCGAATTCCTTGCGCTCGCTGATGTCGAAATCGATGCAGATGTATTTGTCGATCGCGTTCGCGGCATCGAAGATGGGGACGATGGTGCGGTACCACTGGCGTTCGCCCTCGCTGCCGGGCACCGCGACTTCGCCGCGCCAGACGGTGTTCGAAGGCGACCAGCCGCTGCCGCCCTGGGCGAGGCTGCGGCCGACCAGCTGCTCGCGCGGATAGCCCGACTGGCGCACGAACTGCTCGTTCACGGCCGTGACAACGCCCTCGCGGTCGACTTCGGACACGATCGCCGCCTGGTCGAGCGCGCTCTTGTGCTGGACGAGGGAATTCATCAGGCCCGCGATGCGCTGGCCGTATTCGTCGCGCATGCTGGCGGCGCTGCGGTTCACAGCCTGGATCGCTGCGCGGATCTCGAGCGGCGCGTTGGGGTCGATCGCGGCGCCGTCCTCGCCGTGGAAGCGCAGGCTGCCCAGGTTTTTCAGCCAGCGCGCCAGCAGGGCGCGCGCCACGGCCAGGCTGATCGCCAGCACGACGGCCGCCAGCGCAGCCGACTGCAGGAGCAGCAGCCACAATTGCGAAGCGATCCTGCGCTCGTCGAACTGCAGGCGCAGCACGCCGTAATCCTTGCCGCCGGCGGCGACGACGCGGTTGACGTCGTACAGTTCGCGGGCGATGTGTTCGTGCAGCCAGGCCGGCGCGGGTGCCAGCGAGGCATCGGGCGGGGCGTCGACGCGGATCGCGCCGCCGCTCATGTCGATGAAGACGGCGCTGCGAAACGGCGACTGCACCATCATCGACGACAGGGTGCGCTTGACGGTGTCGTAGTCGCCGATCAGTGCGCTGTCCTCGACCGCCTGCGCCGCCACCTCGACCAGGGTGTTGGCGGCGTCCTGGGTTTCCTCGACGTGCTGCAGGTACTGGTGGCGGTAGAACATGCCCATTCCGACACCGCTGAACACGAGCATGCTCACTGCAAACAGGGCGAAGACGCGGCCGACGAGGGAGCGCGGCAACAGGAAATGGACGAGTCTCGGCATGGAAAGGCCTGGCTTAGCGGAGTTGGGCCGGGGCGGCCTCGTAGAAGTGGCGGTAGGCCGCATAATCGGCGTCGGTGGCCGGAACGAAGCGCACCGGCTCGGCCTCGTGGACCAGTTCCGACACCGCCTGCAGGATCCGGCGCCCTTCCGGATCGTTGGCCATGCCGAGGAAGGCCTGGGACACGGCGCGCACCTGGGCCGGCGGCACACGGTCCGACGCCATCAGCGCCAGGTCGTTGAACGGGGCCGAGCTCCACAGCACGCGGAACGCCTTGTTTTCGCGCCCGGCATAGTTCTCCACCAGCTGGGAATTCGCGCCGGCCGCTTTGGCACGTCCGCTGAAGAGCTGGGTGAAGGCGGCGTCCATGTTGCCGGCGAAGGCGATCGTGACGGGTACTTTTTCGCGCAGCAGCTGGGCATAGGGCACCTTGTAGGCGACCAGGGCTTCGGGGCCGGGAAAGACGACGGTGCTGTTTGCGAGCTCGGCCAGGCCGCGCACGGGCGAGTCGACCGGGACCACGATCTGGGCGCGCACGGGCGCCGCGTCGCGCCGGCCGAAGACGGTCCAGCCCAGCTTGGCGCGTTCGGGGCTGAACAGGTGGTTGGTGAAGGCGAAGTCGACTTCGCGCGTCAGCACGAAACTCGTGGTGTCGGCCGAGGTGCGGCCCAGCTTCAGGTTCAGGCGCACGCCGCTTTTATGCGACACGTAGCGCACGATCGGGTTCCAGAAGCTGGCCGAGACCTGCAGGTTGTACTGGTTCACGGGCGAAAAATTGTAGGCGGGGGTGTTCGCCGCCTGGGCTGGATTGGCCAAGGCCAGGGCCAGCGACAGGGCGAAGCCGGCCCGTAAAGACATGCGCATGATGGTGGAGAGTGGAGAGACGGGCGCGATGTGCGCAGGGTGTGGACTATAACAGAAAACCATCAAAAAGTGCCTGATAGCAACTTTTTTGTTGCAATGCCGCCCATCGGCGGCCCCCGCTCAGAACTGTTCGTCCGCCTGCAATAGCGCCACTGCCGGCCGGCCAGGGTCCGTAGGGTGGACTCTTGAGTCCACGCGGTGCAGAGGTCGCGGTTCGGCGGCTTCCCGACAATCACGACGCCAGACAGGCGATCTCCCGCAGTCGCGGCTCAACTCTTTGTTTCGATACGCGGCTGTTCTACCGCGTGGACTCAAGAGTCCACCCTACGGATCGCTCAAGCCGCCAAGAGCGCGGTTAGGTTTCCGGCAAAACGCTGCGGGATCAGGACTGTTCGCCCGCCTGCAATAGCGCCACTGCCGGCCGGCCAGGGTCCGTAGGGTGGACTCTTGAGTCCACGCGGTGCAGAGGTCGCGGTTCGGCGGCTTCCCGACAATCACGACGCCAGACAGGCGATCTCCCGCAGTCGCGGCTCAGCTCTTTGTTTCGATACGCGGCTGTTCTACCGCGTGGACTCAAGAGTCCACCCTACGGATCGCTCAAGCCGCCAAGAGCGCGGTTAGGTTTTCGGCAAAACGCTGCGGGATCAGGACGGTTCGCCCGCCTGCAATAGCGCCACTGCCGGCCGGCCAGGGTCCGTAGGGTGGACTCTTGAGTCCACGCGGTGCAGAGGTCGCGGTTCGGCGGCTTCCCGACAATCACGACGCCAGACAGGCGATCTCCCGCAGTCGCGGCTCAACTCTTTGTTTCGATACGCGGCTGTTCTACCGCGTGGACTCAAGAGTCCACCCTACGGATCGCTCAAGCCGCCAAGAGCGCGGTTAGGTTTTCGGCAAAACGCTGCGGGATCAGAACTGTTCGGCCGCCTGCAATAGCGCCACTGCCGGCCGGCCAGGGTCCGTAGGGTGGACTCTTGAGTCCACGCGGTGCAGAGGTCGCGGTTCGGCGGCTTCCCGACAATCACGACGCCAGACAGGCGATCTCCCGCAGTCGCGGCTCAACTCTTTGTTTTGATACGCGGCTGTTCTACCGCGTGGACTCAAGATTCCACCCTCCGGATCGCTCAAGCCGCCAAGAGCGCGGTTAGGTTTTCGGCAAAACGCTGCGGGATCAGAACTGCTCGTCCGCCTGCAGGTAACGCCACTGGCCGACCGGCAGGTCGCCCAGCTTGACGCGGCCGATGCGCACGCGTTTCAGGCCCAGCACCTTCAGGCCGACCATGTCGCACATGCGGCGGATCTGGCGCTTCTTGCCCTCTTTGAGGGTAAAGCTGAGCTGGTCCTCGTTCTGCCAGCGCACCTTGGCCGGCAAGAGGGGCTTGCCGTCCATCCACAGGCCGAAACACAGCTTCTTGAGGTCGGCATCAGGCAGCTTGCCCGGCTTGGTGTACTCGACCCGCACCAGGTATTCCTTGTCGATCGAGGTGGTCTCGCCGATCAGCTGCTTGGCGATGCGCCCGTCCTGGGTCAGCACCAATAAACCCACCGAGTCGATGTCGAGGCGTCCCGCCGGCACCAGCGAACGCAGCTGGGTCGGGTGGAACTGTTCCGGAGAAGGATCGTCCGGCCAGCGGTTTTCCGGCTTGATCAGGGCCACGGCCGGGGTATAGCCGTCTTCGGCCTGGCCCGACACGTAGCCGACCGGCTTGTTGATCAGGACGGTGACGCGCTTCGATTGTTCGGCCGCGGCCTGGCGCTCGACGGTGATGCGCTGGTCGGGCAGCACCTTGCTGCCCAGCTCCGAGACGACCTTGCCGTCGACCCGCACCCAGCCGCGCGCGATCCATTCATCGGCTTCGCGGCGCGAGCACAGGCCCAGTTCGGACATTCGTTTGGAGAGGCGGAGCGGTTCGGTCATGAGTCAAAAAAAGTAAGTGAGAAGTGAGATAGCTTGTATCAGTTTAACCGCGTCAGATCGCCAGCGCGTCCAGCAGCTCGGTTTCCAGCTGCACCAGCACGCGCGCATTCGACAAATTCGGGCCGTCGACCAGGAACACGTCCTCGACGCGCTCGCCCAGGGTCATGATCTTCGCCGTGTGCAGGTTGATGCGGTAGCGCGTCAGCACGCTGGCGATCGCGTACAGCAGGCCGGTGCGGTCGTTGGCCGCGATCGAGAGCAGGTAGTGCTGGCCGCGTTCGTCCGGGCGCAGTTCGACGCTCGGCGTGACCGGGAAGTGGCGCGACAGTCGCGACAGGCGTCCGCGCGTGGGCGGCGGCAGCGGCGCGTTCGAGGTCAGCAGCTCGCACAGCTCGTGCTCGATCAGGCTGATGATGTCGCGGTAGTTTTTCGCAAAGTTCTCCTCGGTGACGAGGAAGGTGTCGAGCGCATAGCCGTCGCGCGTGGTGTGGATCTTGGCGTCGAGGATGCTGAAATTCTTGCGGTCGAAATAGCTGCAGATGCGCGCGAACAGGTCGGGCTGGTCCTTCAGGTAGACGGTCAGCTGGATCCCGGCGCCGGCAGGCGCCAGGCGCGCCCGCACCACCGGCCTGGCGCTCTTGATCTTGTCGTACAGGCAGCGCGTCTGCCAGGCGATGTCGGAGGCGTCGTGGCGCAGGAAGTAGACGACGTCGAGCTGGTCCCACAGCGCCTCGTGGGCGTCGGCCGGCAGTCCGAACAGGCGCAGCGTGGCCAATGCCTCCTGCTGGCGCATGCGCAGTTCGCGGTCGGCCGAATGCGGCTCGCCGCCCAGCACGCGCAGCGTGATGCGGTACAGGTCTTCGAGCAGCTTGGCCTTCCAGGCGTTCCACACCTTCGGGCTGGTGCCGCGGATGTCGGCCACGGTCAGCAAATACAGGGCCGTCAGGTGGCGCTCGTCCTTCACCACGGCGGCAAAGGCGGCGATCACGTCCGGGTCCGACAGGTCCTGCTTTTGCGCGACCTGCGACATCGTCAGGTGTTGTTCGACGAGGAAGACCACAAGTTCGGTGTCGGGCCCGGACAAGCCGTGGTCCGTGCAGAATTCGCGCGCGTCGACCATGCCGAGTTCCGAGTGGTCGCCGCCGCGGCCCTTGGCGATGTCGTGGAAGAGGGCGGCCACATACAGCAACCAGCGGTCGCGGAAGTTGGCGACCAGCTGGCTGCAGAACGGGTATTCGTGCGCGTGTTCGGCCATCGTGAAGCGGCGCAGGTTACGCACCACCATCATGATGTGCTGGTCCACGGTGTAGACGTGGAACAGGTCGTGCTGCATCTGGCCGACGATGTTGCGGAAATTCGGCAGGTAGCGTCCCAGCACGCCGAAGTCGTTCATGCGCCGCAGCGCGTGCACCAGGCCTTGCGGCGCTTTCAGGATGCGCAGGAAGTTGGCGCGGTTGGCGGGATCGGCGCGGTAGGCATCGTCGATCAGGTTGCGCGCATGCCAGAGCGCGCGCGTGGTGCGCGCCGTCATGCCCTTGATGTCGGGGCGCTCGGTCATCGTCACGAAAATGGCGAGGATGCTCGCGGGCGTCGTCTCGAAGGTGTCGTCGTGCGCGATGTCGATGAAGCCGCCAACATTGTTAAAGCAGGTGTCGATGGGCACCGGTTCGGAAGGCTGCGGGAACAGGAGCGCCTCGATGTTCTGCAGCAGGATGGTATTCAACTGCGTGACCGTTTTCGCGGCCCAGTAGTAGCGCTGCATCAGGTATTCGCTGGCGCGGCGCGCACCGGGGCCGGGCGGGTCGGACTCCAGGCCGAAAGATTCGGCAATCGCCGTCTGCACGTCGAACAGCAGGCGGTCTTCGCGGCGGTTGGTCTGCAGGTGCAGGCGTACGCGGATGTCCTTGAAGGCGCGCTCCTTTTCCATCAGCTGGCGCGCCTCGTCCTGGGTGATCAGTTCGCGTGTGGCGAGCTGGCCCCAGGAGTTGGCGAGGCCCGCCGCTTTCGCGACCCACAGGATGACCTGCAGGTCGCGCAGCGCGCCGGGGCTTTCCTTGACGTTCGGCTCCAGCGAGAAGGCGGTGTACTCGAACTTGGCGTGGCGCAGGCGCATTTCCGCCGTCTTGGCCTGGAAAAAGGCTTGCGGATCGAGGGCCTGCTGGTAGCGCGTTTGCAGTTGGTCGAACAGCGCCGCGTCCCCCGTGACCAGCCGCGCTTCCAGCAAGCTCGTTTGCACGGTGATGTCGGCCGCGGACTCGACCAGGCACTCGTCGACCGTGCGGATGCTGTGCCCGATCTCCAGGCCCAGGTCCCACAGCAACTGCACCAGGCCTTCCAGTTTGGCCTGGGTGATCGCATTCGGCGGCGCGCCGAGCAGGATCAGGAGGTCGACGTCGGAAAAGGGGAAGAGTTCTCCGCGGCCATAGCCGCCCACGCCGACCAGCGCCGTGTCGGCGGGCAGGCGCGCCGCGGCCCATGCGTCGCTGAGGATGTCGTCGACGCACTGGCGCAGGCCGCGCAGCAGCTTTTCCGGCTTGCCGTCCTCGCGGAAGGCCGCGAACAGGACCTGGCGTTCGGCCTTGAGCCTGGCTTTGAGTTCCGGGCGGGCGTCGTCGAGGGCGGCGGCGGACATGCTGCTTACGCCGCGACGGCGTCTTTGTGTGGAGGGGTCCCGGCGACGATCGCGGGCGGCGGCGGGGTGCCGGCGGAAGTGGTCAGGACTTCATAGCCGGTCTCGGTGACCAGGATCATGTGTTCCCACTGGGCCGACAGGCTGCGGTCTTTCGTCTTGATGGTCCAGCCGTCCGGCATTTCCTTGATGTCGCGGCGGCCGGCGTTGATCATCGGTTCGATCGTGAAGATCATGCCTGGCTCGAGCTTGTCCAGCGTGCCCGGTTTGCCGTAGTGCAGCACCTGCGGCTCTTCGTGGAACACCTTGCCGATGCCGTGGCCGCAGAACTCGCGCACCACGCTGTAGCCGTTCTTTTCCGCGTGCTGCTGGATCACGTGGCCAATATCGCCCAGATAAGCGCCGGGTCTGACTTTCGAGATGCCCAGCCACATGCATTCATAGGTCACTTCCGACAGGCGGCGCGCCAGGATCGACGGTTCGCCGATCAGGAACATGCGGCTGTTGTCGCCGTGGAAGCCATCCTTCGTGATGACGGTGACGTCGATGTTCAGCGCGTCGCCGCTTTTGAGCACCTTGTCGCCCGGGATGCCGTGGCAGATGACGTCGTTGACCGAGGTGCAGACGGCTTTCGGGAAGGGCGGATAGCCGGGCGGCGCGTAGTTCAGCGGCGCCGGGACCGTGCCCTGCACGTCCGTCATGTATGCCTGGCACAGGCGGTCGAGCTCGCCAGTGGTGACGCCGGCCTTCACGAACGGCGTGATGTAGTCGAGCACTTCGGCGCCGAGGCGGCCGGCCAGGCGCATGCCTTCGATTTCGTCGGGGGTTTTGATGGAGATGGACATAAGATAGGTCGTGAGGCGAATCGGTAAGGGCGGGCGCAGTGACGCGCCTTGCAATGTTCCCCACATTATAAGGGATGCTGCTGGTGGCGGGCGATGCTGTGCGGGTGATCATGCGCTGCGAACGCGTGGGCTCGCGAGCGGTTCGCCGCCCGGCCCACGCTACGGTGCACCACCGTTCCATGGGCTTGCTACCGGCCGTCGTGCGCCGTAGGGTGGGCACTTGTGCCCACGCGTTACGGCTGCAAAGAGCCGGCAAGGTAATACGCGAATGCGCTGCGCCCGACACGCAACGCTTGAAATAAGCACCAAATCCCGTTAGAATCTCGGGTTGCTTGGGCTGAGGTCCGGCAATGTTGTCAAAGTTGTTTATTTTATTTATTCAAAATCGCGAATCCGGCCGCCAAGGGTGCCCCAAAGGGTGACTGGCCGATATTCAAGAATTTAACCCTGGAGAATTACATGTCCGTTACTATGCGCGAAATGCTGGAAGCCGGTATTCACTTCGGCCACCAGACCCGTTTCTGGAACCCAAAGATGGCACCGTTCATCTTCGGCCATCGCAACAAAATCCACATCATCAACCTGGAAAAGACCATGGCGATGTACCAGGATGCGATGAAGACGATCAAGCAGATCTCGGCCAGCCGCGGCACGATCCTGATGGTCGGCACCAAGCGCCAGGCGCGTGACCTCATCGCCGCTGAAGCCCAGCGCGCTGGCGTCCCTTACGTCGACCAGCGTTGGCTCGGCGGCATGCTGACCAACTTCAAGACCATCAAGACCTCGATCAAGCGCCTGAAGGACATGGAAGCGCAAGTGGAAGACGGTTCGGTCGAGAAGCTGTCGAAAAAAGAAGCCCTGATGTTCTCGCGCGAAATGATCAAGCTGCAGAAATCGATCGGCGGCATCAAGGAGATGGGCGGCGTTCCTGACGCAATCTTCGTCGTCGACGTCGGCTACCACAAGGGCGCGATCACCGAAGCCGGCAAGCTGGGCATCCCGGTCATCGGCATCGTCGATACCAACCACTCGCCAGAAGGCGTCACCCACGT
Source organism: Telluria sp. AIW5 (assembly GCF_056680575.1). NCBI lineage: Bacteria > Pseudomonadati > Pseudomonadota > Betaproteobacteria > Burkholderiales > Oxalobacteraceae > Telluria > Telluria sp. AIW5. The sequence continues at coordinate 3,217,489 of NZ_CM155289.1, forward strand.
GATCCCTGGTAACGACGACTCGTCGAAAGCCATCGCCCTGTACGCACGCGGCGTCGCCGATGCGATCCTGGAAGGCCGTGCCAACGCCACCAACGAAGTTGCTGAAATGGTCAAGGCCGGCGGCGACGACTTCGTCGAAGTCTCCGAGCAGGCATAAGTTGTAGGCGGGCCGGGCGCCTGCCGCGACTAAAAAAGGGGTGCTGGGCCATGGCTGCGCACCCCTTTTTTTAAGTACAGAATTAGTAAGAAATTATCGAGTGGACGCTCACCGTGGCGTTCGCGACTCTGAACACATTTAGGAGAAAAACATGGCAGCGATTACTGCAGCGATGGTAGGTGAACTGCGCGCGAAGACCGACGCACCGATGATGGAATGCAAGAAGGCCCTGACCGAAGCCGAAGGCGACATGGGTCGTGCCGAAGAGATCCTGCGCGTCAAGCTGGGCGGCAAGGCATCGAAGGCATCGGCACGCATCACCGCCGAAGGCGTGGTTGCGAGCTACATCTCCGGCAACGTCGGCGCGCTGGTCGAAATCAACAGCGAAACCGACTTCGTCGCCAAGAACGACGAATTCATGGCCATGGCCAACCTGGCAGCCAAGCTGGTCGCCGAACAGAACCCTGCCGACGTGGCAGCCCTGTCGGCGCTGGACGTCGGCGGCCAGACCTTCGACGCACTGCGTTCGGCACTGATCGGCAAAATCGGTGAAAATATGACCGTGCGCCGCTTCCAGCGTTTCGAGACCACCGGCAAGCTGGCTTCCTACCTGCACGGCAGCCGTATCGGCGTCATCGTCGACTACGACGGTGCGGACGAGCAAGTCGGCAAGGACGTCGCGATGCACATCGCCGCGATGAAGCCGGTCGCCCTGTCGTCGGAAGGCGTGCCAGCCGAACTGATCGAGAAAGAGCGTTCGGTCGCCCAGCTGAAGGCCCAGGAAGATGCTGACGCAGCCGCTGCCGCAGGCAAGCCTGCCCAGTCGCCGGAAATCCTGGCCAAGCGCCTCGAAGGTTCGGTCCAGAAGTACCTGAAAGAAGTGTCGCTGCTGAACCAGACCTTCGTCAAGAACGACAAGCAGTCGATCGAGCAGATGCTGAAGGCCACCAACACCACGGTGAAGGGCTTCACGATGTACGTCGTGGGCGAGGGCATCGAGAAGAAGGTCGACGACTTCGCAGCAGAAGTTGCAGCACAGATGGCTGCCAACAAGCAGTAATGTGAAAGCGGGCCGCAAGGCCCGTTTTTTTAACCTGGTCGTTTACGGTCCGCTTATCCGCATCGGGCGAAACGGCCGGGTTTGTAGGGTGGGCGCCCCGTGCCCACGCGAACGCCGGCATCGTGTTTGCCGTGTTCGAGGGCATGGCAGGCGTTGACATGACGCCCCATTCCGCGTGGGCACGGGGCGCCCACCCTACGGAGCGTGCGCGCTCTTTTGCCCGCCATCTGTACATTTGCAGATGAGGCTCCAGGCACAGCCTGCAGCCGGACCCGAATTCGAATCAAACATTTAGGAGAGCGCTTCATCATGACAAAACCAGCCTACAAACGAGTCCTCCTTAAACTGTCTGGCGAAGCGCTGATGGGCGACGATCAGTTCGGCATCAACCGCGCGACCATCGATCGCATGGTCGCCGACGTCGCGGAAGTGGCGGAGCTGGGTGTCGAGCTGGCGGTCGTGATTGGCGGCGGCAACATCTTCCGTGGCGTCGCGCCGGGTGCGCAGGGCATGGACCGCGCCACCGCCGACTACATGGGCATGCTGGCCACCGTCATGAACGCGCTGGCACTGGCCGACGCGATGCGCCACGTCGGCATCACCGCGCGCGTGATGTCGGCCATCGGCATCGACCAGGTGGTCGAGCCTTACGTGCGCCCGAAAGCGCTGCAATACCTCGAAGAGGGCAAGGTCGTCGTGTTCGCCGCCGGCACCGGCAACCCCTTCTTCACCACCGACACCGCGGCCGCCCTGCGCGGCGCCGAAGTGGGCGCCGAGATCGTCCTGAAGGCCACCAAGGTCGACGGCGTCTATACCGCCGACCCGCAGAAGGACCCGAACGCCACCCGTTACGAGTCGATCTCGTTCGACGAGGCGATCTCGAAGCAACTGCAGGTGATGGACGCCACCGCGTTCGCGCTGTGCCGTGACCAGAAACTCCCGATCAAGGTGTTTTCGATCGTCAAGCCGGGCGCCCTGAGGCGGGTGATCATGGGCGAAGACGAAGGTACACTGGTACACGTTTAATAACTGACATACCCAATAACAGGAGAGCAGCATGTCCTTAGCTGACGTAAAAAAGAATGCGCAAGAGCGCATGACCAAGTCGATCGAAACCCTGCGTGCCGACCTGGCCAAGGTGCGTACCGGCCGTGCCCACACCGGCATCCTCGACCACATCATGGTCGACTATTACGGTTCGCCGACCCCGCTGAGCGGCGTCGCCAACCTGACGCTGATCGACGCCCGCACCATCGGCGTGCAGCCGTATGAAAAGAAGATGCTGAGCACGATCGAAAAAGCGATCCGCGATTCCGACCTGGGCCTGAACCCGTCCACCTTCGGCGAACTGGTCCGCGTGCCGACCCCTGCGCTCACCGAAGAGCGCCGCAAGGAAATGGTCAAGCTGTGCAAGTCGGAAGCCGAAGACGCGAAGATTGCCGTGCGCAACATCCGTCGCGACGCCAACGAGCAGCTGAAGAAGATGGTCAAGGACAAGACGGCCTCCGAAGACGACGAGCGCCGCTCCTCGGACGATATCCAGAAGCTGACCGACAAGTTCGTCGCCGACATCGACAAGCTGCTCGCGGAAAAGGAAAAAGAAGTCCTGACCGTGTAACATGTCTGGCGCCGGACCAGGTAGCAGGCATCGGCCTGCCGGCGCGCAAGAAGTAACGAATAGTAATTGAATGGCAGGAGCGAACGCTTGCCGGGCACAATCCGGAAAGCGCCCGCTTTCTTACCGTAATCGCCATGATTGGCAATGGATTTATGATCTTTAAGAGTTCGACGACCGTAGTTCCCGACGTGCCGGCCGTCCCGCGCCATATCGCCGTCATCATGGACGGCAATGGCCGGTGGGCGACGAAGCGCCTGCTGCCGCGCGTGGCCGGGCACGTCAAGGGCGTGGAAGCGGTGCGCGGCGTGGTCGAAGCCTGCGTGCTACGCGGGGTCGAATACCTGACCCTGTTTGCGTTTTCCTCGGAAAACTGGCGCCGCCCCGAAGAAGAAGTGTCGCTCCTGATGCGCCTGTTCGTCACCGCGCTCGAGCGTGAAGTCTCCAAGATGCACGCGAATAACATCCGCCTGAAAGTCGTGGGCGACCTGTCGCGCTTCGATGCCAAGCTGCGCGAGATGATCGCCAATGCCGAGCGCCGCACCGCCGGCAATACGCGCCTGACCGTCAGCGTGTGCGCCAACTACGGCGGCCGCTGGGACATCATGCAGGCGACCAGCAAGATGGTGGTAAGCAATCCTGGCGTGACGGATTACACCGAAGACATGCTCGCGCCGCACCTGGCGATGGCCTACGCGCCCGAGCCGGACCTGTTCATCCGCACCGGCGGGGAAGAGCGCATCTCGAACTTCCTGCTGTGGCAGCTGGCCTATTCCGAGCTGTATTTTACCGACACCTATTGGCCGGATTTCTCGGTCGAGTCGCTGGACGCGGCGATCGCGTCCTACCAGAGCCGCGAGCGCCGTTTCGGCCGCACCGGCGAACAAGTGGCCAAGAAAAAAAGCTGATGCTGAAAACCCGGATCCTCACCGCGCTCGTGCTGCTGGCAGTCCTGCTGCCGGTCCTGTATTCCAACAACTTCACGGCCTTCGCGGTGGTGGTGACCGTGTTCTTCGGCGCCGCTATCTGGGAAACCTTCCGCCTGTTCAATCCGACCTCCGGCAAGGCGCTCGTGGTCGCCGTGTTCTGGACCGCCGCCTTTGCCTGGACCTTTTTCGTCGCCAACAAGGGCGCGGCCCCGACCTTCTGGTTCGTGGTCAGCCTGCTGCTGTGGGCGCTGCGCTTCCTGCCCTCGCTCAAGATCGGCCTGCCGGCGCTGGACAGCACCCCCAACACGCTGCTGAGCGTCACCTATGCCGTGGCCCTGGTCGGCTGCTTCGCCGCCATTGCCGCGCTGTTCTCGTATTCGCCTTTGTACCTGCTGTCGGTGATGGCCATCGTCTGGGCCGCCGACATCTTCGCCTACTTTTCCGGTAAAGCTTTCGGCAAGCGTAAACTGGCCCCATCGATCTCGCCCGGCAAATCCTGGGAAGGCGCGATCGGCGGGGGCATCGCCGTACTCGTGATCGCCACCCTGGTGATCGTGTTCGGCAGGGACGCGCTGGCGAATACCTTCCCGGTCCGCGTGCAGGCCAGCCTCGGCTGGGCTGCCACGTATGCCATCCTGATCCTGATCGTCGCCGCCAGCATCGTCGGCGACCTGTTCGAATCCCAGCTCAAGCGCCGCGCCGCAATGAAGGACAGCAGCAACCTGCTGCCCGGTCACGGCGGGGTGCTCGACCGGATCGACGCCCTGGTACCGGTACTGCCCCTGGCGGCACTGATCGGCGCCTGGTTGTAAGGAGTTTTACCATGCAAAGCATCACCATTTTGGGCGCCACCGGCTCGATCGGCGTCTCGACGCTCGACGTGCTCGCGCGCCATCCCGAACAGTACCGTGTCTACGCACTCTCCGCGCACAGCCGCGTCGAAGAACTGGCGCAGCAATGCCGCACCTTCCGCCCGCAGCGCGCGGTGGTCGGCACGCCCGAGGCGGCGGCCGGACTGGCGCGCCTGCTTCAAGGCCTGGACATCGACATCGCCCACGGCGAAGCGGCCCTGTGCGAAATCGCCTCCAGCCCCGATACCGACACCGTGATGGCGGCGATCGTCGGCGCGGCCGGCCTGGCACCGGCGCTGGCCGCAGCGCGCGCCGGTAAAAAAATCCTGCTCGCGAACAAGGAAGCGCTCGTCATGTCGGGCCAGTTGTTCATGGACGCGGTGCGCGAGCACAAGGCGACCCTGCTGCCGATCGACAGCGAGCACAATGCAATTTTCCAATCGCTCCCGAGCAATTACGCACGCACGCCGGCGAATTCCGGCGTGGCGAAAATCCTGCTGACCGCGTCCGGCGGCCCCTTCCTGAACCGCGCCGTCGAGACGCTGGAAGACGTGACCCCGCTTGAGGCCTGCAAGCACCCGAACTGGTCGATGGGCCGCAAGATTTCGGTCGATTCCGCGACCATGATGAACAAGGGCCTGGAAGTCATCGAGGCGCACTGGCTGTTCGGCGCCCCGGCCGACCTGATCGAGGTCGTGATCCACCCGCAAAGCGTGATCCACTCGATGGTCTCGTATGTCGACGGCTCGGTGCTGGCCCAGCTCGGCAACCCCGACATGCGCACGCCGATCGCGCACGCGCTCGCTTACCCGGAGCGCATCGACTCGGGTGTGGCCCAGCTCGATCTCACCACGATGGGCGCGCTGCAGTTCCACAAGCCCGACTACGTGCGCTTCCCCTGCCTCGCGCTCGCCTTCGACGCCCTGCGTGAAGGCGGCACGGCGCCGGCCCTGCTGAACGCCGCCAACGAAATCGCGGTCGACGCTTTCCTCAACGAGCGCATCGGTTTTCGCGACATCGACCGCGTCGTGCGCCGCGTGATGGACGAAAATCCACACGGCGCGGCGCGCGACATCGAGGCCGTGATGGCCCAGGATGCGCGCGCCCGCGTCGCCGCCTCAACCATCGTCGCCACCATCTCCCGGAGCTGACCATGGGCTTCCTGTTTACCGCGGCCGCCTTCCTGCTGGCGCTGGGGCCGCTCATCGTCTTCCACGAACTTGGCCACTACTGGGTCGCGCGCGCCTGCGGCGTGAAAGTGCTGCGCTTCTCGGTGGGCATGGGCAAGGTCCTGTGGTCGCGCCGCTTCGGCCCCGACCAGACCGAATGGGCCGTGTCGGCGCTGCCGCTGGGCGGCTATGTGCAGATGCTCGACAGCCGCGACCCGGCCACCACGCCGACCAACGAAGCGGACCGCGCGCGCGACTTCATGCGCCAGAACGTCTGGAAGCGCATCGCCATCGTCGCCGCCGGCCCGGTTGCCAACTTCCTGCTGGCGATTCTCCTGTTTGCGGCCCTGTTCATGCATGGCACCGAAGAACCCGGCACGAAGCTGCGCCCGATGGCCTCGAACACGCCGGCCTGGGTCGCCGGCCTGCGCGGCGGCGACAGCATCGTCGCCGTGAACGGCGAGCCCGTTGCCGCCTGGTCCGACCTGCGCTGGCAATTGACCCATCTCGCCGTCGACAAGATCGATGCGCACCTCACCGTGCGCGGCGCCGACGGCAGCCAGTACGCGGCCACGATTCCCGCCGCGTCGGTGAAGGAGCCCGGCCCCGACGCCGACCTGATGACGATGCTGGGCCTGGACGTCTGGATCGGCATGCCGCGCGTCGAGAAGGCGGCTGCGGGCGGGGCGGGGGAGCGCGCCGGCTTGCAGCCGGGCGACGTCGTGCTCGGCGCCGACGGCAAGCCCTTCGCCAGTGCGGTGGACTTCGTGCAGGCGGTACGCGCCGCGCCTGGCCGCACGCTGCAGCTGCAGGTAAGGCGCGGGAGTCAAACCCTCGCATTGTCGCTCACGCCTGCGAAGGACGCGAAAGGGCAGGGCCTGGCCAGCGTGCAGCTGGCGCAGGCCATCGAGCGCGTCACGGTGCAGGCCGGGCCCTTCGAGGCCGTGGCCAAGGGCGCGCGCCGTACCTGGGAGATGACGGCGCTGACGTTCAAGATGATCGGCAAGATCGTCACGGGGCAAGCCTCGCTGAAGAACATCACCGGTCCGATCGCGATCGCGGACTACGCCGGACAGACCGCACGCATGGGCCTGGCGACCTTTTTGGGCTTCATCGCGGTCGTCAGCGTGAGCCTCGGTGTAATGAATCTGTTACCAATTCCAGTGCTGGATGGGGGGCATTTGCTGTATTATTCGCTGGAAGTTTTGACCGGGCGTCCCCTGTCCGAGCGAATCCAGGGATTCGCACAGCGCGCGGGGGTGGCCCTGCTGTTCATGCTGATGGCGCTCGCCATCTTCAATGACCTCTCGCAGCGGCTCTAGGGCCTTCATGGCCTGGAGCGCTGCGCGCTCGCCACCGGCAAACAAGAATATGTACGTTGTCCAATGACTGATTAGCCAATGAAATCACAACCAGATCGTTTTGCCCTGCCGTTCATTCGCCGCAGCCTGATCGGCGCAGCCGTGCTTGCCCTGTGCGCGTCTCCTGCGCTTGCCGTCAATCCGTTTGTCGTCAAGGACATCCGCATCGAAGGCATCCAGCGTACCGAAGCCGGCACCGTGTTCAGCTACCTGCCGGTGCGCGTGGGCGAGACCTTTGACGACGACAAGAGCATCGCCGCGATCAAGGCCCTGTACGCGACCGGCTTCTTCAAGGACATCCGCCTCGAAGAAGAAAACGGCGTGCTGGTGGTGCTGGTCGAGGAACGTCCGGCGGTCAACACGGTCGATTTCACCGGCACCAAGGAATTCGAGAAGGACATGCTGGTCAAGGCGCTGAAAGACATCGGCGTCGGCGAAGCGAAAATCTACGACAAGGCCGCAGTGGACCGCGCCGAGCAGGAACTCAAGCGCCAGTACCTGTCGCACGGCCTGTACGGCGTGAAGATCACGACCACGGTCACCCCGATCGAGCGCAACCGCGTGAACGTCATGTTCAACGTCGACGAAGGCGAGATCGCGCGCATCAAGGGCATCAACATCGTCGGCAACAAGGCCTTCTCCGACAAGGAGCTGCGCAAGGTGTTCGAGCTGTCCACTTCGGGCTGGTTCACCTGGTACTCGAAGGCCGACCAGTACTCGAAGACCAAGCTGACCGGCGACCTGGAAGCGATCAAGTCCTTCTACCTCGACCGCGGCTACCTCGAGGCGACCGTCGAATCGACCCAGGTCTCGATCACGCCGAACAAGAAGGACATCTACCTCACCATCAACATCACCGAAGGCGAGAAGTACACCGTCTCGAGCGTCAAGCTCGAAGGCGAGACCTTCGGTCGCGCGGAAGAGCTGCGCCAGCTGATCGTCCTGCAGCCGGGGAAGACCTATTCCGGCGCGCTGCAGGAAGCGTCGAACAAGCGCATCGCCGCGCGCCTCGGCCAGTTCGGTTACGCCTTCGCCAACGTGAACGCCGAACCGCAGATCGACCGCGAGAAGCGCGAAGTCGCCTTCACCTTCGTCGTCGATCCGGGCAAGCGCGCCTACGTGCGCCACGTGAACATCTCGGGCAACACCGTCACCCGCGACGAAGTCATCCGCCGCGAGTTCCGCCAGTTCGAAGGCTCGTGGTACGACGCCGACAAGGTCAAGCTCTCGCGCGACCGCGTCGACCGCCTCAGCTACTTCAAGGAAGTGAAAGTCGACACGCCGGAGTCGCCGGGCACCAGCGACCAGGTCGACGTCAACCTGACGGTCGAGGAACGGCCGACCGGTAACTTCATGGTCGGCGGCTCGTTCTCGCAGGCCGAGAAATTCACCTTCACGGCCTCGGTGCAGCAGGCGAACTTCGCCGGCAGCGGCCAGACCGTCGGCATCGACCTGAACACCTCGAAGTACAGCCGCACCATCGCGTTCTCGAACACGAACCCGTACTTCACCGACGACGGCATCTCGCGCGCCTTCCAGCTTTACCTGCGCACGACGCGGCCGCCGCTGACGAACATCGGTTCCTACACGGTGCGCCAGACGGGCGGCAACATGACCTTCGGCGTGCCGTTCTCCGAGATCGACACCGTCTACTTCGGCGCGGGCCTCGAGCGCACCTCGCTCGAAACCGACTCCACCAGCCCGGCCCTGTACCGCAATTTCGTGGCCCAGAATGGCGGGCCGAACAACCCGGCCGACCCGACGACCTACGGCGTCGGCACCGGCAAGAGCACCTCGATCCCGCTGACCGTGGCCTGGGGCCGCGACAGCCGCGACAGCGCGCTGACGCCGACCATCGGCCGCTACCAGCGCGCCAACCTCGAGGTCGACCTCATCGGCGATTCGAAATACTTCCGCGCCGTCTACGAGCACCAGTGGTATCGTCCGCTGACCTCCTGGATGACGCTGGCCCTGCGCGGCGAGCTGGACTACGGCAAGGGCATCGGCAAGAACTCGTATCCGGTATTTAAAAACTTCTATGCCGGCGGCATCGGTTCGGTGCGCGGCTACGAGAGCTCGACCCTGGGCGTGGTCGACCCGGTGTATGGCGACGCCATCGGCGGCTCGAAGCGCGTGATCGGCAGCGCCGAGCTGCAGTTCCCGTTCCCGGGCGGCGGCAAGGACCGCAGCCTGCGCTGGTTCACTTTCGTCGACGGCGGCCAGGTGTACCAGGAGAAGTCGAAGATCATGCTCGGCGAGCTGCGCTACGCCGCCGGTATCGGCCTGTCCTGGATTTCGCCGGTGGGTCCGCTGCGCTTGAGTTATGCTAAGCCCCTGAACGCGAAACCGGGCGACCGGCTCGAGCGCTTCCAGTTCCAGATGGGCACGGGCTTCTGACCGGGCGCCCATCGGCTCCACCCCTTTCATCGCGGAGAAATATGTTGAAAAATCCGATAGCCTCCCTGCCACGCACCTTGCCGCATGCGCTGCTGCTGGCAGCCCTGTGCGCTGCCGCTCCGCTGGCCGGGGCGCAGACGGCCCCGAGCCGCATCGGCTTCGTGGTCACCGAGCGCCTGATGACCGAATCGAAAATGGCCAAGGCGGCCGATGCCAAGATCCAGGCCGAATTCTCGAAGCGCCAGAAGACGACCGAGGAGATGGTGGCGAAGTTCAAGCAGATGAGCGAAAAGTTCGACGCCGACGCGCCGCGCCTGTCCGACATCGAACGCACCCGCCGCGCGCGCGAACTGTTCGACATGGAGAAGGACGTGCAGCGCATGCAGCGCGAGTTCACCGAAGACCTCATGCAGCGCAAGAGCGAAGAGCGCGCGGCCATCGCCACCAGGGCCTATAAACTGATCGAACAGATCGCCGAGCAGGAAAAGCTCGACGCCGTGCTGCAGGAAGCGGCGTGGTCGAGCCCGCGCATCGACATCACCGACCGGATCCTGAAACAGCTGGACAAGTAATATTTTGGAACATCGCGAACAAACACAGCCGGGCGTGCGCCTCGGCGACCTGGTCGAGCGCTTCGGCGGCCAGCTGACCGGCGACCCGGACCTCATGGTCGCTTCGATCGCGCCGCTCGACAGCGCCGGCCCCAGCCAGATCAGCTTCCTCTCCAACAGCAAGCTGCGCGCGCTGGCCGCCCAGAGCGAAGCCGCGGCGCTGATCCTGTCGCCGCTGGACGACCCGTCGGTCGCCGCCACCTATACCGGTGCGCGCATCGTCACCACCAACCCCTACGCCTATTTCGCACGCGCCGCGCAATACTTCGTGTCGCTGGAAGAAGCCGCGCCCGTGCCGGGCATCCATCCGAGCGCGGTCGTCGATCCGTCGGCGCACATCGATACGACGGCCCACATCGGGCCGCACGTCACGATCGAAGCCCGCGCGGTGGTGAAAGCCGGCGCTGTCATCGACCACGGCTGCTTCATCGGCAAGGAAAGCGTCATCGGCGAGGGCACGCACCTCTTCGCCAACGTCACCTTCCACAGGAAATGCAGCATCGGCGCGCGCGGCATCGTCCACTCGGGCGCGGTGATCGGTGGCGACGGCTTCGGCTTCGCCAACGAAGCGGGCGTGTACATCAAGATCCCGCAGACCGGCCGCGTGCTGATCGGCGACGACGTCGACATCGGTTCGAACACCTCGATCGACCGCGGCGCACTGGCCGATACCGTCATCGAAGACGGCGTCAAGCTGGATAACCAGATCCAGATCGGCCACAACTGCCATATCGGCGCGCACACGGCCATGGCCGGCTGCGTCGGCGTGGCCGGGAGCGCGAAGATCGGCAGCCGCTGCACCTTCGGCGGCGCGGCGATGGTGCTGGGCCACCTCGAGATCGCCGACAACGTGCACATCTCCTCGGGCAGCATGGTCTCGCGTTCGGTGCTCGAACCGGGCCAGTACACGGGCTTTTATCCGCTCGCGAAGAACGCCGAGTGGGAAAAATCGGCAGCCATCGTGCGGAACCTGAACACGATGCGCGACAAGCTCCGCTCCCTCGAAAAAACAATTAAAACGATTACCGACCAAAATAAGCGCGAACATGACTGACACTACCACCGCAAAGCGTACCCTCGGCATCACCGAGATCAAGGAATACCTGCCGCACCGCTATCCGCTGCTTCTGGTCGACCGCGTGCTCGACGTCGAAGTGGGCAAGCGCATCACCGCGATCAAGAACGTGACCGTCAACGAAGAATTCTTCAATGGCCACTTCCCGCACCAGCCGGTCATGCCGGGCGTGCTGATGATCGAGGCGATGGCGCAGACGGCCGCCATCCTGTCCTTCATGACGATGGACGTGAAGCCGGACGAGAATTCGGTCGTGTATTTCGTCGGCATCGACAACGCGCGCTTCAAGCGCCCGGTCGGGCCTGGCGACCAGCTGGTGATGGACGTCGAGATCCTGCGCGTCTCGCGCGGCATCTGGAAGTACAAGGCCACCGCCAGCGTCGACGGCAAGGTCGCGGTCGAGGGTGAACTGATGTGCACCATCCGCGCCAACGATAACGCCGAAGCCAAGGCGCCGGCAGCAGCGGGGCAGTAATGACGAACGCAGTTCCCAGGATTCACGCGACTGCGATCGTCGATCCGAAGGCCGAGCTGGACAGCTCGGTCGAGGTCGGCCCGTATTCGATCATCGGCCCGAACGTGCGCATCGACGCCGGCACGGTCGTGGGTCCGCACGTGGTCATCGAAGGCCATACGACGATCGGCAAGGACAACAAGTTCTTCCAGTTCGGCTCGATCGGCGCCGCGCCGCAAGATAAAAAGTGGAACGGCGAGCCCACCCGCCTCGAAATCGGCAGCGGCAACACCGTGCGCGAGTTCGTCACGTTCAACCTGGGCACCGCGCAGGACGAGGGCGTCACGCGCCTGGGCGACGACAACTGGATCTCGGCCTACGTGCACCTGGCGCACGACTGCCAGGTCGGCAGCCACACGATCTTTTCGAACAACGCCCAGCTGGCCGGCCACGTCCACGTGGGCGACCACGCCATCCTGTCGGGTTACGCCGGCGTGCACCAGTTCTGCAAGATCGGCGCGCATGCCTTCATCGGCATGTACACCAGCCTGACCCAGGACGTGCCGCCCTTCGTGCTGGTGTCGGGCAATCCGGCCGGCGCGCGCGGCGTCAACGTCGAAGGCCTCAAACGGCGCGGTTTCACGCGCAGCCAGATCGACGGCATCCGCAGTGCCTATAAGCTGATCTACCGCTCGAACCTGACGCTGGAAGAAGCCAAGGCGGCCCTGGTCCAGGAAGAAGAGGCATTGCCCGACGCGGCGGCCGATATCCGCGCCATGCGCGACTTCCTCGGCGCAGCCACCCGTGGCATCGTCCGCTGAAGCCGCGTCTTCGGAGATCAGCCTGGCCCTGGTCGCCGGCGAGGTGTCCGGCGACATTCTCGCCGCCCGCCTGCTGGCGGGGCTGCGTCCCCACCTCCCCAACGCGCGCTTCCACGGCATCGGCGGCCCGCGCATGATCGAGCAGGGGCTGGTGTCGGACGTTCCGCTCGAGACCTTGACCGTGCGCGGCCTCTTCGAGATCATCCCGCGCTACCGCGAGATCAAGGGCATCCAGAACCGCCTGCGCGACCGCTTGCTGGAAGAACGTCCGGCCGCCTTCATCGGCGCCGACTACCCCGGGTTCAATCTCGGGCTGGAAGAGCAGTTGAGGGCAGGCGGGATACCGACCGTGCACTTCGTCGGCCCGCAGATCTGGGCCTGGCGCGGCGGGCGCATCAAGAAGATCCAGCGCGCGGTTTCGCACATGCTGGTGATCTTCCCGTTCGAAGAGCAGATCTACAAGGATGCCGGCGTGCCGGTGACCTATATCGGCCATCCGCTGGCGGAAACGATCCCGCTGCTGCCCGATGTGGCGGCGGCACGTGCGGCGCTGGGCCTCGCGCCGGATGCACGCGTCGTCACCGTCATGCCGGGCAGCCGCATGGGCGAACTGAAATACCTGGCCGAGCCGTTCGTGCGCGCGGCCGGGCTGCTTGCAAAACGCGACCCCGGCCTGACATTCGTGGTGCCGATGGCGGGCGACAGGCAGCGCGTGTATTTCGACGAGATCGTGGCGCAGGCGGGTTTGAAAGACATCGACATCAAGGTGGTCGACAACTCGCATACCGCGATCGCCGCGGCCGACGCGGTGCTGGTGGCCTCGGGGACGGCGACGCTGGAAGTGGCGCTGTTCAAGAAGCCGATGGTGATTGCATATAAGGTCATGCGCGCGTCCTGGGAAATCATGCGCCACATGGGTTACCAGCCCTGGATCGGCCTGCCGAACATCCTGGCGCGCGAGTTCCTGGTGCCGGAACTGCTGCAGCACGCGGTGACGCCGGAAGCGCTGGCCGATGCGGTATGGACGCAACTGAACGACGCGGCGGGACGCGACCGGCTTGCGTCGCGCTTCATGGAGATGCATCATGGCCTCCTGCGCGACAGCGCCGCGCTGAGTGCAGAGGCTGTGCTGCGAATCATCCGTCCGTAAACGCGTGGGCATGCCCACCCTACGGTACACCGCAGCCACGGACTGATGCATACCGTAGGGTGGGCATGCCCACGCGTTACGCACGGATCCGGGTCGAATCGCGTCTTCCAGACACCGCCCCTGAACATAGAATCAACAACACAAGCATCATGAGCAAAAAACGCGTCAACTTCTACCCAGGCCTGCCGCCGCGGCTGCGTCCCTTCACCGACCTCGACATCGTCTGCGGCGTCGACGAGGCCGGCCGCGGTCCGCTTGCCGGTCCGGTGTACGCCGCCGCCGTCATCCTTGACCCGAAGCGGCCGATCGAGGGCCTGCGCGACTCGAAAAAGCTGACCGAGGCGCGTCGCGACGAGCTGGCGCCGCAGATCCGCGAATACGCGCTGGCCTGGGCGATTGCAGAAGCCTCCTGCGAAGAGATCGACACCCTGAACATCCTGCACGCCACCATGCTGGCGATGCGCCGCGCCGTCGAAGCGCTCTCGACGCTGCCGACCATCGCCCTGATCGACGGTAACCGCTGTCCACCGATGGCGATCCGCGCCCACGCCGTGATCGAGGGCGACGACAAGTGCCACGCAATCTCGGCCGCCTCGATCCTGGCCAAGACCGCGCGCGACGCCGAGCTGGTGCGCCTGCACGCGCAGTATCCGCAATACTGCTTCGACCAGCACAAGGGCTATTCGACCGCGCTCCACCTGGAACGCCTGCGCCTGCACGGCCCGTCGCCGGTGCATCGCCGCTCGTTCGCCCCGGTGCGCAACCTGCTGCAGGTCGACCTGTTCGCAGCGCCCGCGATTGACGGCGTACTCGAAGGTGCCGCGTTCGCATGAAGACCGTCAGCTCGCGCGATAACCCGTTTTACAAGGAACTCAAGGCGCTGGCCGCCAGCTCGCAGGCGCGCCGCAAGGCCGGGCGCACGCTGCTCGACGGCGTCCACCTGTGCCAGTCCTGGCTCGACCTGCGCGGCGCCCCGGGCCACTGCGTGGTCTCGGAAGGCGCGCTGCACAACCCTGAAGTCGCTGACATCGTCGCGCGCTGCGAAAGCCTGCGCGGCCACGTCACCGCCTTGCCGGACGCGCTGTTCGGCGCCCTCAGCCAGGTCGAACATGGCGTGAACCTGCTGTTCATGGTCGAGACCCCGGCCCCGGTCCAGCCGCAGGCATTGACCGTGTCGGCGGTGCTGCTCGACGGCGTGCAGGATCCGGGCAATGTCGGCTCGATCCTGCGCAGCGCCGGCGCGGCCGGCATCACCCAGGTGTTCTGCAGCGCCGGCACCGCCTTCTGCTGGTCGCCGAAGGTGCTGCGCGCGGCGATGGGCGCGCACTTCGTGCTCGAGATCTTCGAGAACGTCGATCTCGCCGCCCTGATCGATGCATCCGGCATTTCCGTGCTGGCGATGAGCGGCTATGCCGAGCAAAAGCTGTACGAGGTCGACCTGCGCGGTCCGGTGGCCTGGCTGCTGGGCCACGAAGGACAGGGCGTCGCCGCCGACCTGATGGCGCGCGCGAGCCACCAGGTCGTGATCCCGCACGCGGGCCAGGTCGAGTCGCTGAACGTGGCGGCCGCCGCGGCGATCTGCTTCTTCGAGCAGCTGCGCCAGCGCGCAGCATAGACGGCATTGGTGCCGCTGGGGTAAGCTCCTGACCTTGTAAGCTCGCGCCAACAACCTGTGGAGTCAAGATGGACATCGCGCATTTGCATTTTCTGGTAGCCGAGGGCGACAGCACCCAGCGCGCCGCGCTGGTCGAGATGCTCGGGCGCCTGGGCGCGACCCGCGTCACCGAGGTCCCCGACGGCCACATGGCGCTGCGCTCCTTCCAGGCCGGCTTCACGCCGCGCGTGCACGTTGCCATCATCGACCTGGCGCTGCCCGGCATGGATGGGCTGGAGCTGATCCGCAACCTGGCAGGACTCGATTCCGGCATCAGCCTCGTCGTCACCGGCGCCCAGCCGGCCAACCTGCTGTTCTCGGTCGAGACCCTGGCCCAGGCCTACGGCATCGACCTGCTCGGTTCCATCTCCAAGCCGGTCACCGCCGCCAAGCTCAAACCCCTGCTCGACAACTACGCACCAGGCGCCATGCACGGCGCGGTCGAGAGCACGCCGCGCTTCACCTTCGCCGAAATCGGCAACGGCCTGCAAAAGCGCCAATTCGAGCCCTTCTTCCAGCCGAAGATCGAGCTCGCCACCGGCCGGGTGAAAGGCCTGGAGGCCTTCGCCCGCTGGAACCACCCGGAACACGGCCTGCTCGGCCCCGGCGCCTTCATCGAGGCCCTGGAACAGAACAACCGCATCGACTTTCTCGACTGGAGCATGATCGAGCTGTCGGTCGAGCGCTGCCGCTGGCTGCACGACCAGGGCACGCAGATCTCGATTTCGATCAACCTGGCCCCCGAGACGCTGGCGCACCCGGCCTTCATCCGCCAGATTACCGCCTGCCTCGGCCGCCACGCGGTACTGCCCGACTACATCACCTTCGAGATGCCCGAGTCCTCGGTGCTGAACACCGACCCGAACTTCATCGAGCGCCTGGTGCGCCTGCGGATGATGGGCTTCGGCCTCGCCATCGACGACTACGGCACCGGGCGCTCGAACCTGCAACTGCTGGCGCGCATCCCGTTCACCGAACTCAAGATCGACCGCAGCTTCGTCGACGGCGCCTCGAAGCGGCGTCCGCTCGGCACCGTACTGCGCTCCTGCCTGGGCCTGGCGCACAGCCTGGACCGGATGTCGGTCGCGGTGGGCGTGGAAACGCGGCAGGATTGGGACTTCCTGCAGGGCCTGGGCTGCACCTACGCGCAGGGCTACCATATCGCCAATCCGATGGAAGCCAGTGCCTTCCCGGGCTGGCTGGAAGACTGGCGTCACTTTTTCTGAGCCCGCTTCGATTTTCTCACTGAGGGGGAAGGCGGATGAATATTGCGTTGCGTTGCCGCTGCGGCAAGCTGCAGGGTGAGGTGGATGCTCAGCGCGTGGCGGCGCGTGCAGTTTGCTACTGCAAGGATTGCCAGGCCTTCGCGCGCTTCCTGAGAGCGGAAGTGCAGGTGCTCGATGCTGCCGGCGGCACCGAAGTCGAGGCGGCCTTGCCGGCTGCCGTGCGTTTCACCGCGGGGATCGAACACCTGGCATGCATGTCGCTCAGCCCCAAAGGCATCTACCGCTGGTATGCGTCCTGCTGCGATACGCCGGTCGGGAATACGCCGCGCGATCCGAAAATGTCGTATGTCGGGCTGGTGCGCGCCTGCCTCGACGCCCCAGCCGAAGAACTCGACCGCGTGCTGGGGCGTTCCCGCTTCACCGCCAACACGGCCTCAGCCCATGGGGCAGTGAAAGCGACGCCGGTGCGCGCCGTGCTGGCGGTGGCAAGGATCGGCGCCACGCTGGTCAAGGCCCGCATCGGCGGGGGCTACCGCGACAATCCCTTTTTCGATGCGGCCGGCGCGCCGATCCGCGCGCCGCGCGTGCTGACGCGCGAAGAGCGCGCCGCGATCACCCCTTGAAGCCGGGCAGGTCGACGATCCGGTAGCTCACCTGGCCCCCGATTGCATCGACCGTGATGAAGTCGAGCTCGCGGCCCGGCCTGGTGCCGAGGCGATACAGCCTGCCGCTGCCGCTCGGCACCAGCAGCTCGACGCGCGTGACCACGAAAGCGGCCGGCTGCGCACCATTCGACACCACCAGCACATGGCCGGGCGCGCCTGCTTGCGCCGGCGGGCGCAGGTCGACCAGCGCAATAGCGGCGCCACCCCACGGCATCGTCGTGCCAGGCACGCCCGGCGCCAGGGGCAGGATCCGTTCGACCGCGGCGATCGGTGTCGCAGCCAGTTGCCCGGCCTCGAATACGATGTAGGCGCTGTCGTTGACGATGCCGCCGTCCCGGGCCGCGCTTGGCCCGGTCGCGGCGACCGGCGCCTCCTTGCTCAGCAGCGCTTCGGGAAAACGCGCGAACAGGGCGGCGGTATCGAGCAGGCGCAGCTCCTTGCCGTCCGCGCCGTAGACGGTCGCCGTGAGGGCGCCGGCTTCGCCGCAGGCAGCAGCACCAAAGGCCTGCAGCGCCAATGCGGCCCGTAGCGGCAGGCCGAGCGCCAATCCGCCATGTTCGACCACGGCCAGCAGCGGCGCCGTGTCCGCGTCCGGCAGGCCGGGCAGGGCGCCTGGTGCGAGCACCGGCAGGTGACGGCCGCGCCAGCGGCACCAGGCGCTGTCGATGCCGCCGCCGAAGCGCCCCAGCGCCGGCATCGGCATGACTTCGATCAGGTCGGCGGCCGCGATCCCGAGCCGGACCCCGTCCAGCTGCAGCAGCGCGTAGTCGCGGGTCGCCTGTTCAAGCTGCGGGGCGGTGGCTTGCGGCAGCGGCTCCTGCGCATCGCCGGCGTGCCAGCTCGCGGCAAGCGTGGCCAGGCGGTCGACATCCAGCACGCTCAGGATAGCGCTGCTGCCCGGCACCCGCGCAGCACTGTGAAATACTTCCTCCTCGCTGTCGTCATGGTGCAGGCGCGCAATCGCCTCCCGGGGCAGCTCGACCAGGCCGTCGACCGAGTCGACCTGCAGGCCAATGGTACGTCCGGCCGCGCGCAACACCAGGATGCGGGCGGAGCCGCTACGCCCGCTGCGCGCGGTCCCGACATCGACCCAGCGCGCCAGGTCGACCACGGGCACCAGCACGCCCTCGTGCAGGATGATGCTGCACAGCGCGCCCTGGCGCCGCGGCAGCAGCGCGGGGTTTTCCGGCACGGCAATCGCCTGCACCACGGCCTCGACCGGGATGCCGAGGCGGACCGCGCCGATGCCGGCGGCGGCCAGGCACGCGGACCGCGCAGGCAGGGAAGCGCCCATCTCAGCCTGCCGTCGCGACGCGTTCGAGCTCGGCCAGCAGCGACGAGGCGTCGTGCGTGGCGCCGGCCTGGGCGCTGGTCGATTCGTGGATTTCGCCGACCGAGGTGCTGGTGCGCGCGACCGAATCGACGATGCGCGCGAACGCGTCCTCGACTTCTCCGGACAGGCGGCTGCCTTCGCCGACGCGGGCCACGGTCTCGTTGATCAGCTTCGTGATTTCGCGCGCTGCGAGGGCCGATTTCTCGGCCAGTTTGCGTACTTCGTTGGCGACGACCGAGAAGCCCTTGCCGTGCTCCCCGGCGCGCGCCGCTTCGATCGCGGCATTGAAGGCGAGGAGGTGCGTCTGGCCGGCGATGTCGCCGATCGTCTCGATGATCTCGTGGACGTCGCCCGAGGCCTTCTGGATCGCTTCGATCGCTTCGCGGGAACGGCCCAGCAGCTTGCTGCCGGCGGCCGCGTCGGCCTGGGCCCGCCCGGCCATCTCGGCCGACTGCTGCGAGCCGCGCGCGATCGCGGAAATCGATTGCGACAGCGAAGCGAGCACGCCGGAGATGGCTTTGACTTTGGCGCTGACCAGTTCCTCGCGGTGCACCTGGTCGGTCACGTCCATCGCGAACTTGACGACCTTGTAGGGCTTGCCGTTGACGTCGAGGATCGGATTGTAGGTCGCCAGGATCCAGATGTCGGCGTCGTGCTTGCCGCGCCGCTTGAAGCGCCCGGACTGGAACTGGCCCTGCGCCAGGTTGGCCCAGAAGTGGCGGTAGGCCGAGCTTTTCACGTAGTCGCCCTCGCAGAACATGCTGTGGTGCGCGCCCAGCACTTCTTCCTCGGCATAGCCCATGGTGCGCAGGAAGTTGTCGTTCGCGCTCACGACATTGCCGCGCATGTCGAATTCGATCACGGCCTGCGAGCGCCCGATCGCATCGAGCTTGCCCTTGATCTCGGCGCCCATGCGTTTCCGGGCCGTGATGTCGGTGGCGAATTTCACCACCTTGACCGGCTTGCCGTCGGCATCGAAGATCGGGTTGTACGAGGCCAGGATCCAGACCTGCTTGCCGTCCTTGCGGATGCGGCAGTATTCGCCGGCATTGAATTCGCCGCGCCCGAGGCGCTCCCAGAATGCCAGGTACTCGGGCGAATGGGCAAAGGCCTGGTCGCAGAACATGCGGTGGTGGTTGCCGCGTACTTCATCGAGGCCATAGCCCATCACCTTCAGGAAGTTCTCGTTCGCGTGCAGCACCTTGCCCTGCAGGTCGAATTCGATGACCGCCTGGACCCGGTCGACGGCCTGGTTCTTGCCTTCGAATTCCGCGTTGCGCTGGACGTGGACGGTGACGTCGGTCGCATACTTGATGACCTTGATCGGCTTGCCGTCCGGCCCGAACACCGGATTGTAGGAGGCGTTGATCCAGACATCGCGCCCGCTCTTGTGGCGGCGCTTGTAGACGCCGGCGTGCAGTTCGCCCGCCGAAAGGTGCGACCAGAATTCGGCGTAGGCCGCCGAGGCCGCGTGCGCGGGGTCGCAGAAGACGCGGTGGTGCTGGCCGCGGATCTCGTCCAGGCTGTAGCCCATCGTCTGCAGGAAGTTGTCGTTGGCGTCGAGGATGCGGCCGTCGAGGCCGAACTCGATCACGGCCTGCACGCGGTTGATCGCGTCGATCTTGGCGGCGTTGTTGGCGCTCTGCAGCTTGGCGGCGGTGATGTCGGTCGCGAACTTGATCACCTTGACCGGACGCCCCTCGGTGTCGAACACCGGGTTGTAGGAGGCCTGCAGCCAGACCGGGCGCCCGCCTTTGGCGAGGCGCATATACTCGCCGCTGCAGGGATGGCCCTGGCCGAGTTCGTGCCAGAAGGCGTGGTAGGCCTGCGATTCGGTGTAGTCGTCGGGGCAAAACATGCTGTGGTGCTGTCTCACGACCTCGTCCAGCGCATAGCCCATCGCCTCGAGGAAGTTGTGGTTGGCGTGGACCACCTTGCCGTTCAAATCGAATTCGACAACCGCCTGCACGCGGTGGATGGCGTCAAGCGCAGCGAGCGCCAGGTCGAGCCGCGGGTCGGACGTTGGCGAGAGGATTTGTTCGGCGGAAGTTGGCATGAGTGGGCGTCGAAGTTGGAAACCGAAGAGAGGCCGTGGGAGACGCGGCCGCAATTTAATCAATTTCTTGAAAGAAACAGGATTGTATCTTTCGACTACGCACTAAGCAACCATCAATATCGGTAAATTTGCATCGACGTTGCCATTGTGCAACGCCGCCAGGCGCCGTGCGGGCGGACCGGCCGCGCTACAGCTCGATCACGAGCTCGGGCCGGAAGCCTTCCTGCTCGCCCTTGCTGAGGTAGCCGAGCGGATTGGCGACGACGCGGCAGGACCAGGCGCGGCCGTTCTCGACGCCCGAGGCGAGGTAATCGTTCAGGCAGTGCAGGTGGCCGTGCATCCAGACGTCCGCCAGCGGGAACAGGTCCTCGAGCGCGTTGCAGAAGCCCGCCGTACCCGCCGTGACGCCATAGCGCGGGTCGGCGCTTTTCAGGCTGGGCGCGAAGTGGGTGACGGCGACGGTGAGGCCGTCGAAGGGCGTGCCGAGAGCCGCGCGCAGCCAGGCCTGGCAGTCGAGCGCCATGGCGCGCCAGCCGTCGGCCAGCACCGGCTCGCCGCCACGCAGCGTCGTGTTCTTGTTGAGGTAAAAGTTGGCTGCGCGCAGCGCCTTTTCGCGCAGCTGCAGTTGTTTCGTTAATTCGTGGCCGGCGGCGAGGGCGTCGAAATCCGACCACAGGGTGGTGCCGATGAAACGGACATGGTCGATGATCACGGTCTCGCGCTCGAGCCAGGCGATGCCGAGGCGGGCGCAGGTCTCGCGCAGGCGGGCATGCGCCTCGTCGAACTCGAGTCCGTCGTATTCGTGGTTGCCGGGGACGTAAAGCACCCGGGCGTTTGTCGCGCCCAGCGCCGGCGAAAAGCGTTCGAGGCCGAAGTCGCTGCCGCCCAGGCGCGAGCCGTTCTGGTAGGAGCCGATGTCGCCGGCGAGGACGATCACGTCGGCGTCGGGCGCCAGTGCCGGCTGGAAGACCGGGTAGCGTTCGAGATGGAGGTCGGAAAACAGCTGTATGCGCATGGCGGCAGTATAGCCAGATCAGCGGGGGCGTGCCGCGAACGCGCCCGCTCCAGGCCTACTCTTCGTCCTGCAGCTTGTCCAATACGGCGCGCGCCGCCTCGCTCAGCCCATCGACGACGAACGGATCGTCCGGTGCATACTCGGCCGCGTCGACCAGCATGCGCAGCTTGGCCAGCCGGTCCCCGAGGGCCAGTGCCTGCGCCAGCGCCGGCGCATCCGGCCGGCCCGCGGCTTCGATCGCCGCCGCTACAGTCTCCGGGAACTCCCACAAGGCGGCGATGCGCGCCGACAGGATGCGCGCCTGCCCGAACAGGCCGGCAATGAAGGCGTCCGACCAGGGCAGGGCATCGTCGGCGCAGAGCTGGTTGACCAGGCGGAAGGCGACCACCAGGCCGACGTTTTCCATCAGCCCGGCCAGGTAGGCGTCGAAGGCATTCGCACGCAGGCCTGGGGCCAGCAGGCTGGCGCCGAGCGCGCTCTTTTCGGACTGGCGCCAGATCAGGGGCGCGGTGCGCTTGGCCAGGCGCCCGCTTTGCATGCTGACGATTGGACGAAACGCCACGCGCGCCAGCAGCATGCGCATGCCGTTCTGCCCGAGCAGCATGATCGCGCCCTGCATGCTGTTGACCGGCGGGCCGGAATGGTAGCGCGGCAGGTAGGCCGGCCGGTTCGCTTCGCGGTAGACCTCGGCCACCAGCACCATGTCCTGGCTCAGCTGGCGCGACAGTTCGGCCGCGTTCATGTCCTCGCCCTGCAGGGTGCGCATCAGCCGGGGAATGATTTCCGGCACCCGCGGCACGAGGGCGGCGCCGGACACCGGCGCCTGCGCGAGCCGGGCCAGCTCGTCGAGGATGCGCAGTTCGAGCTGCGCCGCGGCGCGCGGCGGGGGCGCGGCGGCCAGCCAGCGGTAGTACGCGGCGTCGATCTCGGCGGTGGTGGCCGGCTCGGGTGCAGCGGACGCGGCCTGCGCCGGAGCCTGCACGCCCGCAGCCGTCCTGGGTGCGGCTTCGCCGCCTTTCGATTTGCCGAACCAACCCATTGTCGCTGCCGTCCATGAAGAATGCCACCACGGGGATTCTACATGAGGCAGGGGGCCGGCATAGGGGACGGGTGTGAGAATTGATGAGTTTTCGGATGGCCGCGGGGTGGTACTCTGGCAAGATTTTGAACATTCCGCCGATGAGGAGCCCATGCCGCGCTTTCCGTACCTGCCGCAAGGCCTGAAGCAGCATCTGTTGTCCGGCCTGGCCGGCCTGGCTGTCCTGGCCGCGGCCGTGGCCCCGGCCTGCGCCGGCGGCCCGATCCTGCCGCCAGCTTTGCCCACCACGCCCGAGGCCTGGCGCGCCGCCGCGCAGGCCGATATCGAGGCCGCCGTGCAGGTCACGCGCGACAATCACCCCGGCGCGCTCGATCCGCGCAATCCCGGCTTTTCGGCCAACCTGGAAGCGGCGCGCCGCCACGGACTGGCGCTGGCGGACAAGGTGGCGGACGCGCCCGGCTATGTCGCCGCGCTGGCGGGCTTCAACGTGCGCATCCGCGATGGCCACGCCGGCATGTTCCCGAAGCTGGACCCGTCGATTCTCCCGCCCGAGCGCTGGCCCGGCTTCGTCACCGTCTGGCGCGGCGACGGGCTGTACGTATTCGCGTCCCAGGCTGGCCAGCCGGCCATCGGCAGCAAGCTGCGCGGCTGCGACGGCAAGGACGCGCAGCAGCTCATCCGCGACAACGTGTTCGGCTTCCAGGGCCGGGTCGACGAAGCGGGCCAGTGGTGGTCGCGGGCGGGCCGCGTCTTCCGCGACGACCATAACCCTTTCATCGCGCTGCCGCGGCGCTGCACCTTCGAAGCGCAGGGCAAGGCGGTCCAGCACGTGCTGGCCTGGCGCGCCCTCGACGCCGAGGGCGAGCGCCTGCTCGCCGAGAGCAGCGGCGGCGACGCGCGCCCGGTCGGCGTGACCGAGCCGCGCAAGAACCTGATATGGGTGTCGATGCCGACCTTCCATCCGAACGAGGAAGAACGCGCCGCCTACCGCGCGCTGTACCGGGACATCGAAGCCCGGCGCACGCGCTGGCTGGCCGCGGACGCGGTCGTGGTCGACCTGCGCAAGAACCAGGGCGGTTCCTCGGACTGGAGCCAGGAATTCGCCCGGGCCTTGTGGGGCAAGGCACGCGTCGACAAGGAGAGCGCCGCCTACGATGCCGGCGTCGAGGTCTGGTGGCGCGCCTCGCCCGGCAACACCGCTTACGTGACGGAGCTGGCCGAACGGCTGGCGCGCGAGGGCAGCCTCGCATCGGCGGCGCGCATCCGGCGTACCGCGCAAGGCATGCGCGCGGCGCTCGACCAGGGCAAACCCTTCCACGTGGAGCAGGACGAAGCCGGGCCGCCGGCCATCGACGAGGCGCAGGACGGCCCGCCCTTCACGCGGCCCCTGTACGTGGTCGTGCCGGGCAACTGCGCCAGCGCCTGCCTCGATGCGCTCGACGTCTTTACGCGCTTCCCGAACACGGTGCTGGTCGGCGCCCCGAGTTCGGCCGACTCGACCTACATGGACGTCCGGGTCGCCGAGCTGCCTGGGGGCCGCGCGGCCGTGATCGTGCCGAACAAGGTGTATGTGAACCGCAAGCGCGCCAATGGCCAGTTCTACCGGCCGCAGGTCGAGGTGCGCGACCTGGTGTGGTCGATCGAGACGCTGTCGAAGGCGATCGAGGCCGACCTGGCGCGGCGCCGGCCCTGACACCCGGAGCGCATGGCCGTGCGCGCTCATCCATGCGACAATTCCACGCATGATGACCTTATCGGACTACCAGGCGCTGTTTCGCGTCTCGCCCTATCCCTATCTCGTGACGGGGCCCGACCTGACGATCGTCGGCGCCAGCGGCGCCTACCTGCGCTCGGTCCAGCGCACCAAGGAAGAACTCGTCGGACGCTACGTCTTCGAGGCCTTTCCGCCCGAAGAGAGCAATCCGGAAACGACCAACGTCGACGAGGTGAGAGCCTCGCTGCTGCGCGCCCTGGCCAAGGGCGAGCCCGATACCACGGCCTTTGTCCGCTATGCGGTCGAAGTGAACACGCCGGAAGGGAAGAAATACGAAGAGCGCTACTGGAGCACCGTGCACACGCCGGTGCTGGACACCGACGGCAAGCCGGTGCTGGTGTTCCAGAATGCGGTCGACGTCACCGAGCTGTATCGCTACGACCAGCAGTCCGAGGTCGCGACCTTGCAGCTCACGCCGCCGGGCGAGACCAATGCCGAGAATTTCAACCGCGCCCAGATGCACGAGGCGCTGTCGCGCATCCTCAACAACGAGCGCGAACACCTGAGGAGCCTGTTCAACCAGGCGCCGGGTTTCGTCGCCGTGCTGATGGGGCCGAAGCACGTCTTCGAAATGGTCAACGAGGCGTATTACCAGCTGGTCGGGCACCGCGAACTGATCGGTAAACCGGTATTCGACGCGCTGCCGGAAGCGGTGGGCCAGGGGTATGAGGAATTCCTCGACCGGGTCTACCGCACCGGTGAGGCCTGGACCACGCGCGCGATGCCGCTCGGGATCCAGCGCGTGCCCGGCGGTCCGATCAGTCAGCGCTATATCGACCTCGTCTACCAGCCCTACAAGGACCAGTACGGCACCACGATCGGCATCTTCGCGCAGGGCTACGACGTCACCGATTCGGTCGAGGCGCAAGCGGCCAAGCGCGAAAGCGACGAGCGACTGCGCGACGGCATGGACGCGACCCGGATGGCGGTCTGGGACTGGAACTTCGCCAGCGGCGAACTGGCCCACTCGGACAACATCGGCCTCGTGCTCGGCTTCTCGCCGGACGGGATGGACGCCGTCGGCGAGCATATCCACCCCGACGACCGCGACAAGATCGAGGACGCCCACCGCAAGGCAATCGCCGGCACCGGGACCTACCAGGAAGTGGTGCGCTTCATCCGTCCCGACAACGGCCGCCAGGTCTGGCTGGACAGCCGCGGCAAGGTCCAGTTCGACGCCGATGGACAGGCGGTGCGCATGCGTGGCGTGACGGTCGACGTGACCGAGCGATACCAGGCCGAGTTCGAGCTGCGCGAATCGAACCGCAAGAAGGACGAATTCCTCGCCATGCTCGCGCACGAACTGCGCAACCCGCTGGCGCCGATCAGCACCGCCGCCGAAATGCTGCGCCTGACGAATGCCACGGACCTGCGTACGAAAAAGGCGAGTGAAGTCATCAGCCGCCAGGTGAAACACATGACGGCGCTGGTGGACGATTTGCTGGACGTGTCGCGCGTCACGCGCGGGCTGGTCGAGCTGGAAAAGGAACTGGTCGACATCAAGGCCGCCGTCTCGAACGCCGTCGAGCAGGCCCGGCCCCTGATCGAAGCGCGCCACCACGCGCTCACCGTGCGCACCGATGCGTCGCAGGCGACCGTGCTGGGCGACCGCACGCGCCTGGTGCAGGTGATCGCCAACCTCCTGAACAACGCGGCGAAATACACGCCGCAGGGGGGCGAGATCACGCTCGCCGTGCATGCCGGCGAGGGCCGGGTCGATATCAGCGTGATCGACAACGGCATCGGCATCGAGGCCAGGCTGCTGCCGCAGATTTTCGAGCTCTTCACCCAGGCCGAACGCACGCCGGACCGCGCGCAAGGGGGTCTCGGCATCGGCCTGGCGCTGGTCAAGAACATGGTGGCGCTGCACGGCGGCACCGTGTCGGCCGCGAGCGCCGGTCCGGGCGCGGGCAGCACGTTTACGATCCGGTTGCCGGCGGTGGAGCAGGGCGTGAAGGACCAGCTGGCGGGTGCGGCAAGCGCCTTGCCTGGCCTGGCGCCGCTGCGCATCATGATCGTCGACGACAATGTCGACGCCGCCGAGTCGCTGGCCGTGCTGCTCGAAGCGCAGGGCCACAGCGTGCGGGTGGAAGCGCATCCGGTGCAGGCGATCGATGCCGCGCGGGCCGAGCCGCCCGAGGTCTTCATCCTCGACATCGGCCTGCCGGAGATGGACGGCTACGAGCTGGCGCGCCGCCTGCGTGCCGATCCGGCGACCGGTTCAGCGTTGTTCATCGCGCTGACCGGCTACGGCCAGGCGCACGACCGCATCCTGTCGAAGTCGAGCGGTTTCGAGCATCATTTCGTGAAGCCGATGGATACGGACAGGCTGGCGCAGGTGCTGGCGATGGCGTCGCAAAGGCCTTGAGAAACGTCGGGGGGGCGCTAAGCCAGGCAGGCACCGTAGGGTCGGCACTCCGTGCCCACGCGGAATTCCGCACCGTGTTGGCGACCAAGGTGTCGCACATGGCGCATCGTGGCAACGCGTGCCAAACGATCATTGTTGACGCTGCGGAGCGACACTTCCACGTACCTGGCCGTGATCCGCGCACGAAACGCGTGGGCACGGAGTGCCACCCTACGACAATGGCCGATTACGCCTTGACTGACAGGCACTATGTCCCGGGTCCTTTTAGTACTCGCGCCGATCGGGCTTGATCTCCTGCAGCACCGTCGTCGCGATCTCCTCGATCGACTTGGTGGTCGAGGACAGCCAGCGGATACCCTCGCGCTTCATCATCATCTCCGCCTCGTTCACTTCATAGCGGCAGTTCTCGATGGACGCATATTTGCTGCCGGCGCGGCGCTCCTCGCGGATCTGGGTCAGGCGTTCGGGCGCGATCGTCAGGCCGAACAGCTTGTGTTTGAAGGGCGGCAGCGAGGACGGCAGCTTGCCGCGCTCGAAGTCGTCGGGGATGAGCGGATAGTTGGCCGCCTTGATCCCGTATTGCATCGCCAGGTAGAGGCTGGTCGGCGTCTTGCCCGAACGCGACACGCCGACGAGGATCACGTCGGCCTCGGCCAGGTTCTTGTGCGACTGGCCGTCGTCGTGCGCCAGCGAAAAATTGATCGCCTCGATGCGGTTCTTGTATTCCTCGGAGTCGACCACGTTGTGGATGCGGCCGATCGTGTGGGTGGACTTCACGCCCAATTCCATCTCGAGCGGCGCGACGAAGGTCTGGAACAGGTCCATGTGCATGCCGTTCGAGCCGCGGATCACGCCCGACAGGTCGTGTTTCACCAGGGTCGAGAAGACGATCGGGCGCTGGTTGTCGGCGGCGTAGTGTTCATTGATGCGGCGCGCCGCGTCCCTGGCCTTTTCCAGCGTGTCGATGAAGGGGATGCGGATCTGGCGGAAACGCATCTCGAACTGGCTCAGCACCGCGTGGCCGAAGGTCTCGGCGGTGATGCCGGTACCGTCTGACACGAAGAACACGGTGCGCGGTGGCGAGGGAAGCGGAGTGCGGGCATCATCTGTCATGATATTTTTTTGTCAATGCTATCGGGTTTGCAGCGAGTTTGGAATGTTGTGCGATGTGAATCCGGGGCACACGGGGTAGAATGCTCGGCAACGGTTTTTGCATTGTGCTGCACCGCGCCAAGAATAACAAGAACACACGCCCGCAGCCGCGCCACAAGGTTTCTATCATCAAGTAAGGTGTTTTATTATGACTAACCTGTCTAATGCAGCATTGAAAGACCCCGAACAGGGCGCCGGCGTCTACGTCGCTCCGTTCGAAAACCTGCGCATGACCGATGTCGAATCGGTCGGCGGCAAGAACGCGTCGCTCGGCGAAATGATCAGCCAGCTCGCCGAAGCCGGCGTGCGCGTGCCGACCGGCTTCGCCACCACGGCCCAGGCCTTCCGCGACTTCCTCGAGCATTCGATCGATGGCGGCCCGTCCTTGGCCGACCGCATCGCCACCCGCCTGGAAGGGCTCGACATCGACGACGTGCGTTCGCTCGCCGCGGCCGGTCTTGAAATCCGCCAGTGGATCGTCGAGACCCCGTTCCAGCCGCGCCTGGAAAACGAAATCCGCAGCTACTACGAGCGCCTGGTCGCCGACTCCACCGCCGAGATGTCCTTTGCCGTGCGCTCCTCGGCCACCGCGGAAGACCTGCCGGACGCCTCGTTCGCGGGCCAGCAGGAGACCTTCCTGAACGTGGTCGGCATCGACAACGTGCTGGAAGCAATGAAGCACGTCTTCGCTTCGCTCTACAACGACCGCGC
The DNA here is from genome assembly GCF_056680575.1 of Telluria sp. AIW5. Lineage (NCBI taxonomy): Bacteria > Pseudomonadati > Pseudomonadota > Betaproteobacteria > Burkholderiales > Oxalobacteraceae > Telluria > Telluria sp. AIW5. The sequence goes on from NZ_CM155289.1 coordinate 3,246,132, forward strand.
CATCTCGTATCGCGTGCATAAGGGCTTCACCCACGCCGAGGTCGCCCTGTCGGCCGGCGTGCAGCGCATGGTGCGCTCGGACCTGGGCGCCGCCGGCGTCATGTTCACGATCGACACCGAATCGGGCTTCAAGGACGTCGTCTTCATCACCTCGAGCTACGGCCTGGGCGAGACGGTGGTGCAGGGCGCGGTCAATCCGGACGAGTTCTACGTCCACAAGCCGATGCTCCAGCAGGGTAAATCGCCGGTCATCCGCCGCAACATCGGCTCGAAACTGATCAAAATGGAGTTCACCAACGAGGCGAAAGCCGGCCGTTCGGTGAAAACCGTCGACGTACCGATCGAGATGCGCAACCGCTATTCGCTGACCGACGCCGAAGTCGTCGAGCTGGCAAAATATGCCGTCATCATCGAGAACCACTATGGCCGTCCGATGGACATCGAGTGGGGCAAGGATGGCCGCGACGGCAAACTGTTCATCCTGCAGGCGCGTCCGGAAACCGTGAAGTCGCAGCAGAAGGCCACCGACGCCCAGCAGCGTTTCAGCCTGAAGGGCACCGGTACCGTGCTGACCCACGGCCGCGCGATCGGCCAGAAAATCGGCGCCGGTCCCGTGCGCGTGATTACCGACCCGGCCGACATGGAACGCGTGCAGCCGGGCGACGTGCTGGTGGCCGACATGACCGACCCGAACTGGGAACCGGTCATGAAGCGCGCCTCGGCCATCGTCACCAACCGCGGCGGCCGTACCTGCCACGCGGCGATCATCGCGCGTGAACTGGGCGTGCCGGCCGTCGTCGGCTGCGGCGACGCGACCGAGATCCTGAAGGACGGTACGTTTGTGACGGTCTCCTGCGCCGAAGGCGACGAGGGCAAGATCTACGACGGCCTGCTGGAAACGGAAATCACGGAAGTCTCGCGCGGCGAACTGCCACCGATCAAGACCAAGATCATGCTCAACGTCGGCAACCCGCAGCTTGCTTTTGATTTCCAGTCGGTGCCGAACAACGGTGTCGGCCTGGCGCGTCTCGAGTTCATCATCAACAACAACATCGGCGTGCACCCGAAGGCCATCCTCGAGTACCCGAACATCGATGCCGACCTGAAGAAGGCAGTGGAGTCGGTCGCCCGCGGCCACGCCTCGCCGAAGGCCTTCTACGTGGATAAACTGGCCGAAGGCGTGGCGACGATCGCCGCCGCCTTCTGGCCAAAGCCTGTCATCGTGCGCCTGTCGGACTTCAAGTCGAACGAGTACAAGAAGCTGATCGGCGGTTCGCGCTACGAGCCGGACGAAGAAAACCCGATGCTGGGCTTCCGCGGCGCCGCGCGCTACCTGGCCGAAGACTTCGCCGAAGCCTTCGAGATGGAGTGCATTGCCATGAAACGCGTGCGCGAAGAGATGGGCCTGACCAACGTCGAGCTCATGATCCCGTTCGTGCGCACCCTGGGCCAGGCCGAGAAGGTCATCGACCTGCTGGCCAAATATGGCCTCAAACGCGGCGAAAACGGCCTGCGCGTCATCATGATGTGCGAAGTGCCGTCGAATGCCATCCTGGCCGATCGCTTCCTCGAGTTCTTCGACGGCTTCTCGATCGGTTCGAACGACCTGACCCAGCTGACCCTGGGCCTGGACCGCGACTCGGGCATGCCGCTGCTGGCAGCCGACTTCGACGAGCGCGACCCGGCCGTGAAGGCGATGCTGTCGCTGGCGATCAAGGCCTGCCGCGCGCAGGGCAAGTACATCGGCATCTGCGGCCAGGGTCCTTCGGACAATCCTGACTTCGCGCAGTGGCTGGTGGAAGAGGGCATCGAATCGATGTCGCTCAATCCTGACTCGGTGATCGAGACCTGGCAGAAGCTGGCGGCGATGTAAGCTTCGCTGCGCTGGACATCCCTCGCTCACCCTCGGGGTGGCGGGGGATTTTTTTTTCGTCCCGCGACCGGGCAAAAAAACGCCAACCGGGGTGGTTGGCGTTTTGTTTCGTACAGTCTTGCCCGGTTTTAGTTCCAGCCGCCGGCGTTCGACCGGTAGTCCACCGCGAGGTTGGCGTTCACCTGGCGTTGGCGCTGCATGAACTGCTCAGCGCGGTGGCGGGCGACGCGCATCAGCAGGCGCGCGACAGTCTTCAATACGTGTTTCATTCCATCTCCCGGGATTGCATTGAGGCGCCGCGCGAAAAGCGGAGGTGCACGGATCGCCGATACTCCCGTTATAGGCTTCATCTGGCGGCAGCGCCAATTCCAATTAGCAATGTCAGGTATGGGGACGGTGAATGGATTGTTCGATATTTCGGCCAGTTTTGTAAGGTGGGCACTCCGAGCCCTGCCCTGTCGGGCAGGGCGCCTCGCGGGCCGGCAGCATGCTGTCCGAATTCCCCGCTAGGCCCCACGCGGAACTATGCGCCGTGTTAACCTCGTTCCGGCGCGACAATCCACATCATCGATACGGATCTCCAATGATCATTCGGCGAATCTGACTCGTACCGGCCTTCTCGGGGCGAATACCGCCAACCATGATCGTGCATCCGCGTGGGCACGGGGTGTCCACCCTACGGCCAGGCGAAAACGTGGCGCCAGACCGCATACCACAGATCCGCCGGGCGCCCGCTGTTGCCGTGCCCATTCAGCATCATCGATAAAAATCTGCCAATAGCCTTAAGGCAACAAATGTCTTGACTCGGCACCAGAACACGTTAGACTTTTGGAAAGCCTTGTCACCCTGCGGCGGCGAGTGTTTCTCACATGACTGGAGAATTGCATGCGCCTTGCCTTCACGATTGCCGCCTTGGCCGGCGTTCTGTTCGGCGTTCTGTCCTCGAACACCGTGCTCGCCGCCGACCCGGGTTTCTGCCACTCGGTCTGCGACAGCGAGCGCCGTGCCTGCAAGGCGGACGCGCAACAGCTGGCGGCCGAAGACGGCGAAGGCTTGCTGGTGATGCAGGAGAAAAACGAGTTCGCGCGCACGGCCGCCAGGACCGGCGCGCCGGTGTCCGAGGCCGCCCGCGCCGGCGAGCGCACGGCCGTGCAGAATCGCCGCATCGCGCGCACCGCCGCCTGCGAAAGCACGTACCAGCGTTGCGAACGTGCCTGCAAGGCGCCCCAGGACAAGGCGGCGGTGTCGCCGATTTTCACCCCGCGCAAGAGCGGCTGAACGTGTTCAAAGTGGGTTGAGGAGAACGATATGCTCGATTGGATGAACTGGCTGGTGGGTGCGGGGATCCTGGTGATCGCCGAACTGTTCACCGGCACCTTTTATTTGCTGATGATCGCCATCGGCCTCGCCTTTGGCGGCATCGCGGCGCTGCTGGGCCTGAGCGGGCCGATCCAGACCCTGGTCGCGGCCGCCATCGGCCTGGTCGCCACCAGCATCCTGCACCGCAGCCGTTTCGGCCGCCCGTCCAGGCAAAGCCCCGGCCGCGACCAGAACGTGAACCTCGACATCGGGGCCCGGGTGGCCGTGCCCGCCTGGCAGGATGGCCGCGCGCGCGTGATGTACCGCGGCGCGCTGTGGGATGTCGAGCTGGGACCGGGCGCGCTGGCGGAGGCCGGCGAGTTCCGCATCGTCGAAGTGCAGGGCAGCCGCCTCATCGTCGCAAACTCATAGAAACTGATTGATAAGGAATGCTCATGGAATTCACGTTCGGAACGGTAGCGCTGGTCATTTTCATCATCGCGATCGTGTTCGTCTTCAAGACGATCAATGTCGTGCCGCAGCAGCACGCCTGGGTAGTCGAGCGCCTCGGCAAATACCACGCGACGCTGGCGCCGGGCCTGAACATCGTGATCCCGTTCATCGACCGCATCGCCTACAAACACGTGCTGAAGGAAATCCCGCTCGACGTGCCGCCCCAGGTCTGCATCACCAAGGACAACACCCAGCTGCAGGTCGACGGCATCCTGTACTTCCAGGTGACCGACGCCATGCGCGCCTCCTACGGCGCCTCGAACTACATCCAGGCCATCACCCAGCTGGCGCAAACGACGCTGCGCTCGGTGATCGGCAAGATGGAACTGGATAAGACCTTCGAGGAGCGCGACCACATCAACACCACCATCGTCAACGCGATCGACGAGTCGGCCGCGAACTGGGGCGTCAAGGTGCTGCGCTATGAAATCAAGGACCTGACGCCGCCGGCCGAGATCCTGCATTCGATGCAGCGCCAGATCACGGCCGAACGCGAAAAACGGGCATTGATTGCGGCGTCTGAAGGAAGACGCCAGGAGCAGATCAACATCGCCAGCGGCGAACGCGAAGCCTCGATCGCCCGTTCCGAAGGCGAGCGCCAGGCCGCGATCAACCGCGCCCAGGGCGAGGCCAGCGCCATCGTCGCCATCGCCGAAGCCAGCGCCACGGCATTGCGCCAGGTCGGCGCCGCGATCCGCGATCCGGGCGGCGAAGACGCGATGAATCTGCGCGTGGCCGAACACTATGTCGACGCCTTCGGCAAGCTGGCCAAGACGAATAATTCGATCATCGTGCCGGCCAACCTGGGCGAGATGAGCGGGCTGATTGCGAGCGCGCTGCAGATTGTGAAAACGCAGAAATAAGCGGCGGCGAATTCCCGTACTGCCGGGCTGTCGAACGTGGAAAAAGGGAGGTGGAGGGATGCGCGCGAAGCATGTGTTGTATGCCTTGCTGGTACTGATGCTGGTGGCGGGAGCGATCGACGCGGCCAGCCTCGACGCGCCGCAAATTCCTTTGTGGTGGGCGTTGCCGTGGGCGCTGCTGTGGGCATTCCTGTCGACCTTCCTGCCCTTCTACTGGTACCGGCTCGACAGCGAAGCGCGCCGCTTCCATCGCTCGCGCTGGATGAGCGTCGGCATCGTCGTCCTGACCCCGATCGTCGTGCCGATCTACCTGCTGCGCAGCCGGCCACGCGGCAAGCGCCTCGGCGCGCTGCTGCGCTGCCTCGGCTTCGGCGTGCTGATGATCGCCGCGGTGATGCTGGGCGCGCTGGCGCAGGTGCTGCGCTGATGCTTATTGATGAGAAAGGATGTATGTTGAATCTCCACATTGACCGCAGACCGGTTTCCGGCGCGCGGCAGGTCGCGAAGGCCCGGGCATGACGCGCGTCCTTGTCATCACCGGCGCCTCGGACGGTATCGGCGCCGAGATGGCGCGCCAGCTGGCGGCGAAAGAGGGCACCGGCATTGCGCTGGTGCTGGCGGCGCGCAACGCGGCGCAGCTCGACGCCGTCGCGGCAGAATGCGCGGCCCTGGGCGCGCAGACGCTCACCGTGCCGACCGACGTCTCGGTGCAGATCCAGTGCCGCCGGCTGGTCATCAGCGCCGTCGAACGCTTCGGGCGCATCGATGTACTGGTCAACAACGCCGGGCGCTCGGCCCACGCCTTGTTCGAAGAGGTCGAGGACCTCGACTGGTACGAGGAGCTGATGCGGGTGAACCTGTGGGGGGCGGTCTGGTGCACGCAGGCGGCACTCCCGCACCTCAAAACCGCGCGCGGCAGCATCGTTGCCGTATCCTCGCTGGCGGGACTGGTCGGCGTGCCGGGCCGCACCGCCTACAGCGCCACGAAGTTCGCGATGACCGGCTTTTTCGAGGCGCTGCGGGCCGAAGTCAAAGGCGCTGGCGTCAGCGTGACGACGGCCTATCCCGGCGTGGTCGCCACGAAGATCCGCTACCGGGGCTTCAATGCGCAAGGCGAGGCGGCCGGGACGAGCGCCCTGAAGGAAGAGGGCGCGATGAGCGTCGAGGAATGCGCGCGCCTGATCATCGAGGGAATGAACGCGCGCAAGCGGGAAGTGGTGATGTCCGCGAAGGGGAAGATCGGGCGCTTCATGAAGCTGCTGGCGCCCGGGGTGGTCGAACGGATCGCGCTGGCGGCGCTGAAGGACGAGGTCAAGCCGCACTGAGTTGCGCCGACCTGCGCCGACCTGCGCCTGCATCAGAAGTCGATCGACCCCGACACGCTTACCGTACGCGGCGCGCCCGCCACCAGGTAGCCGTAACCCGGATAACCGCCCGCCGAAGCCCAGTAGCTCCGGTTCGCGACATTGTCGATGCGGGCACGCAGGGTCAGGTCGCGTTCCATCACGCGCGTGGTCCAGGTCGCGCCGATGTCGAGGCGGGACCAGGACGGCGGCTTCTGCAGGTTGGCCGCATCGGCATACTGGCGCGCGGTGTGCAGGGCGCGGGCATTCAGCGACAGGCCGTGCACGCCGGGGACGTCCCAGTCGGCGCCCAGGTTCAACTGCATCTTGGGCACGCCGATCGCCTCGAAGCCGTCGAAGGCGCCGTTCAGGGTGCGCCGCTGTTCGCTGTCGAGCAGGGTCGCGCCGCCAAGCAGGCGCAGGCCTTTCGCAGGCATGCCGAACACGGACAGCTCCAGGCCGCGGTTCCTCTGCTCGCCGAACAAACCGAAGGTGTTGTTGGCGACATAGGCTTGCGGCTGGGCGGTGGTGAACAGCGCCGCGCTGGCGCCGAATTTACCGGTATCGACTTTCACGCCGATTTCCTTCTGGCGCGAGACATAGGGGGCAAACACCGCGCCCTCGTTGGCGAGCGGCGCGCCGAAGCCGCCGCTGCTGGCGACCGTTCCCTGCTGCAGTGCTTCGATATAGTTCGCATACAGCGAGACGCCCGGCGCCGGCTTGTAGACCAGGCCTGCCACCGGCGTGTTGGCGCTCGACGCGTAGCGCGAACTCTCGATGCCGGACAGGTAGTCGAAGCCCGTGTCCTTGATGCGCTGGTGGCGCAGGCCGAGCGTCAGCAGGACCGTGTCGCCGGCGAAGGACAGGGTGTCGGCGACGGCGGTGCTCGAGAGCGTGGTCTTGCGGGTCAGGAGGGGATTGCCCATGTTCCCGCCGGGCCAGAAGCCGGTCGGCGGCGCGGCCACGTCGACCGGGCGGTAGATACTGGTCGACCAGCCGGCGAAGTCGCCCAGCGCATAGGCGTTCTTCGATTCCGAATGGAAGCCCGATGCGGTGGCCGACAGCGTGTGCCTGAGCGAACCGGTACGCAGGGTGGTGCGCGCGCCGATTTCGCCGGTCTTCACGTCGTCTTCGCGGACATTGTCGAAGCGGGTCATGGTGGCGCTGCCGTCCAGCGCCGTCACCGTGGCTGAGGCCAGGATATTCGATTCGTCGCCCTTGCGCGCGCCGAAGGCAGCCCACGCGACCGCATCCTGGCCGAGATCGACTTCGGCACGCAGGGTGCCGAAGACGTCGCGTTCCTTCGATACGGTCCAGGGCTGGGCCCAGTTGCTGGCGGCGCCTGGCGCTGCGATGATCGGCAGGCCCGCAGCCACCGTCACGCTCGGACGCGCATTGTCCAGGCGGTGGTTCTGGTAGCCGGCGTCGGCCGACACGCGGTAGCCGCGGCCGCGGTAGTCGGCGCCGATCGAGAAGACGCTCAACTTGCGCTCTTCGCGGTCGACCGCCGTTTCGCCATCGCGGCGCACCCCGTTGATGCGCAGGCCGGCGCGGCCCTCGGGACCGAAGCGGCGCGCGAGATCGAATGCGCCGACCAGCTGGCCGCCGCTCTCCACGCCCACGGTCACCTGGTTCAGCGGCGCATTCGGCGCGCGCTTCGGCACCAGGTTGATCATGCCGCCGATGCCGCCGCCGCCCGGTGCCGCGCCATTGACAAAGCTGTTCGCGCCGCGGAAGACTTCCACGCGCTCGAGCAGTTCGGAAGCGACGAACTGGCGCGGCAGCAGGCCGTACAGGCCGTTGTAGGCCAGGTCGTCCGAGTTCACGGCGAAGCCGCGGATCACGTACAGCTCCTGGTAATTGCCGAAGCCGCGCGCAACGCGCACCGAGGGGTCGTTCTGGACGACGTCCGCCACGCTGCGTGCCTGCTGGTCCTGGATCAGCGCGTGCGTGTAGTTGGTCGTGTTGAAGGGCGTGTCCATCATGTCGACATTGCCCAGCAGGCCAATGCGGCCGCCGCGCGCGACCTGGCCGCCCGCGTAATCCTTCGGCAGGCCCTGGGCCGAGGCGTCGGCCGAGGCGGTGACGACGACGGTCTGGATCGGTTGTTCGATGGCGCCGGGAGCGGTGCTGGTCTGGGCGGCGGCATTGCCCGCCGCGACAAGGAAAGCGCCAAAGGCGAGGGGAGTCAGGCGAAACTGGTTCATGAGTCGTCGTTGTTGTTCTATGAGAAGCGGTTCGATGAGAAGCGGCTTGATGAGAAGTGGTTCAATGAGAATGGTTATCATTATTATGCACGCGAAGCTTGCGGCTGTAAATGAGAACCATTATTATCTGTGCTCATCTTCTTTCGCACTCCCATGTCACCGCATTCCCTACGCCTCTGGAGCTGGATCCACAAATGGAGCAGCCTGGTCTGCACCGTCTTCATGCTCCTGCTGTGCCTGACGGGCCTGCCGCTGATCTACCACCACGAAATCGGCCACCTGCTCGGCAATGACGTCGAGGCTCCCGCCCTGGCGCCCGCGCTTGCAGCCCATCCGCCGCGCGCGGACATCGACCAGGTGATCGCCGCCGGCCGCGCCCTGTATCCGAACAAGATCGTGATGTACATCTCGCAGGAGGCGGACGAACCGGCGATCTGGAACCTGACGCTGGGCGACCACCCGACGGACGAACACTACAAGCCGATCGCGGTCGACGCGCGCACGGCCAGGGTCATCACCGAGCCGGCCTTCGAGGGCGGGGCCTTCATGTCGACCATGTTCAGCCTGCACGTGGACCTGTTCGCCGGCTTGTACGGCAAGCTGTTCCTGGGCCTCATGGGGCTATTGCTGCTGGTGGCCATCGTCAGCGGGGTCGTGCTGTATGCGCCCTTCATGCGCAAGCTCGACTTCGGCACGGTGCGCCACGGCCGCACGCAGCGCCTCAAGTGGCTGGATCTGCATAACCTGCTGGGCATCGTCACGCTGGTGTGGGCGCTGGTGGTCGGCGCGACGGGCATGGTCAATACCTGGGCCGACGTGCTGCTGAAATACTGGCAGGCGACCGAAATCGCCGCCATGCTCGAACCGTATAAGGGTGCGCCGCCGCCGACGCATCTGGCCTCGATGGATGCGGCCATCAAGCGCGCCGAAAGCGCGGCGCCCGGCATGCAGGTCGGCTTCGTCGCCTTTCCGGGGACGCCGTTTGCGAGCCCTCATCATTACGGCGTGTACATGCGCGGCAACGCGGCGTTTTCCTCGCGCCTGTACAAGCCGGTGCTGATCGACGCCCAGACCGGCGTCATTACCGACCAGCGTGCGCTGCCGTGGTACCTGACCGGCCTGCTGGTCTCGCAGCCGCTGCACTTCGGCGACTACGGCGGCGGCTGGATGAAATTCCTGTGGGCGCTGCTCGATCTTGCGACCATCGTCGTGCTGGGCAGCGGGCTGTATTTGTGGATCAAGCGCGGGCGCGCGGCGCCGGCGGCGCGTGCGCTCAAGCCGGCGCAGGACCTCGCCGAGCCGGCACTGGTGCGCAGCGGGGAAGGGCGATGAGCCGGGCTTTCCTGAAATTGTGGGGCATGCCGATCATGCTCGGGCTGCTGACCACCGTCGGCCTCGTCAGCGCCTTGCTGGGCGACGGGATCTGGGACATCCTGTCCGCTTTCGCGCTCGGTGCGCCGGTGGCCGCGGGCCTCTGGTATGGCCTGCGCGGCTGGCGCAGCTAGGCCTCCCTGAAGCCATCCTTAAGTTGCCTGAAGCTTAAGCTTTGCTAAAGAATTGCCCCGTATAAAGTGATGACACCAACACCACATCGGGAGACTGCAATGAAGGACTTCATCCGCGCCAACAAGGGTTTTATATTGTTCATGGTGCTGTTCGGCGTGTTCCGAACGGCGGTCGCGGACTGGAATCCGATTCCGTCTTCCTCAATGCGCCCGAACCTGCTCGAGGGCGACGTCGTGTTCGTCAACCGTCTCGCTTTCGACCTGAAACTGCCGCTCACCGACACGATCGTCGCGCATACGGGCGAGCCGCAGCGCGGCGACGTGGTCACCTTCAGTTCGCCGAAAGACGGCACGCGCCTGATCAAGCGCCTGGTCGCGCTGCCAGGCGACGTGGTCGAGATGCGTAACGAGATGCTGGTCATCAATGGAAAACCGGCGCAGTACGATGGCGTCCAGCAGGTGATGGAGCCCGCCGAAGGGGGAACGGGGCACGACCAGGTGCCGGCGCTGCGCATCAGCGAACACGTCGACGGCCACCAGCGCCGTGTCCAGTTCATCCCGCAAGTGAATACGCCGGCGCGCAATTTCGGGCCGGTGACGGTGCCGCCGGGCCAGTACATGATGCTCGGCGATAACCGCGACAACAGCGCCGATTCGCGCTACATCGGCTTCGTGCCGCGCAAGCTGCTGATCGGCCGCGCGGAGCGGGTGCTGGTGTCGGCCGATATGCTCGGGAACTGGGCGCCGCGCTTCGACCGCTTCGGGATGTCGCTGCACGATTGAGGCGCGCTCGTGCAGCCGCGCTCGTGCAGCCTCCCTCAGCGCTGCGCCACGCGCGCGGAGATGACGACGACCTGTGCCATGCGCTGGTCGGGGACATAGCTCATCGTCATTTCATCGCCCATGTTGCCGCGGTTGAATTCCATCGTCACATTGCCGTCGCCTGAGACGAAGCGGTCGTCGGCGACCTGCCGGAGCCGCAGCGGCTGCTCGTTGTCGATCGCGGCGTCGATGTAGCGCGATGTAGGGCGCACCTTCAGGGTCCAGCCGTTCGACATGGCATAGGTGCCGCGCAGCGCATACGCCTGGTCATCGGCGATCCGGAGCGTCTTGACGGGCGCGGTCACCTGCACGGTCGAGGTCGAAGACGCGTCGGGCTGCGGATAGGGTGTGGTCTGGGCAAACGTACTCGAGGCCAGCAGGAGCAGGCTTGCGGGAAACAGGAGGGAGAGGGGGCGCATGATGATTCCTTCACGAATCGGTTGGCTATTCCAGGCAGGAGCCGCAGCGGACGCCTGGGGCGGCGCCGATTGCGGCTGTCTCAGTCTAGGGCGGCGTCCGCCAGGCACAAGGCCGCCGTGCGCTCCATGACGAAACAATCTCGTTCCGGCCGAAACCAGATCGGCGCGACATGACACACAATCGGCAGCCACATCCCGGGTTTTGTATCGGGTTCCGGTGAGCGAGGCGGGCGCCGATGAGCTGGGATAATGTTCTGTACAATCTCGCCCTTCCTCGCTCTACTGAAAGTCCCCGATGTACAGAATTCTCACCGTCGTCCTGGCCATGCTCGGCATGGCCGGGGCGCTTGCGATCGACACCTATTTGCCCTCGATGCCGGCCATCGGCCGCGACTTCGGCGTCGGCCCGGTCGCCGTCCAGCAGACCTTGTCCGTCTTCCTGTTCTGCTTTGCCTTCATGATGCTGTTCTACGGCACGCTGTCCGATTCCTTCGGCCGCCGCCGCGTGATCCTGGTCGCGCTCGCGATCTATACGCTGGCCTCGGTCGGCGCCGCGTTCGCACCGACCTTCGGCTGGCTGCTCGCCTGCCGCGCGCTGCAGGGCCTGTCGGCCGGCGCCGGCTCGGTCATCGGCCAGGCCGTCGTGCAGGACCGCCTGAAGGGCGCCGAGGCGCAGAAGATGATGTCGAACATGATGATGGTGTTCGGCCTGGCGCCGGCGATCGCGCCGATCCTGGGCGGCTGGCTGCACGTGCATTTCGGCTGGCGCTCGACCTTTTTCTTCCTGGCGGCCTTTGGCGCCCTGTTGATCGTGCTGACGCTGCGCCTGCTGCCGGAAAGCCTGCCGGTCGACAGGCGCCAGGCCTTCCATCCGGGGACGATTGCCGCAAATTACCTGAAGGTGCTGCGCAATCCGCAGTTCCTGTTGTTGTCGCTGTCGGTCGGCTTGTCCTTCGGCGGGCTGTCGCTGTACATCGGTTCGGCAGCCAATTTCGTGATGAACATTCTCGGGCTGCCGGAGACGGCTTTTGCCTGGATGTTCATTCCACTGATCGGTGGCATGGTGGCGGGTTCGGCCTGGGGCGGCAAGCGCGCGGCGCACGTGCCGGCGGCGCGCATGAAGTGGATCGGGTTCGGCACCATGCTGGCGGCGGCGGTACTGAACATCGGCTACAACGCGTTCTTCAAGGCCGAGATCCCCTGGGCAGTGCTGCCGCTGGCGATCTATACCTTCGGTCTCGCGGTGGCGATGCCGGCGGTGCAGATGACGGCGCTGGGGCTGTTCCCGGACAACCGCGGGCTGGCCTCGTCGATGCTGGGGTTTATCCAGATGATGTCGTTTGCGCTGGTGTCGGGGCTGGTGGCGCCGCTGCTGTTCGACAGCGCCTTCAAGCTGGCCTGCGGGGTGGGAGTGGGGCTGGTGTTGAGTTTTGGGGCGTGGAGGGGGAGCAAGCTGGCGTGATCATCAGCCGCGGGCTGTTCAAACGTTACGCGTGGGCATGCCCACCCTACGTTACGCCGGAGCTACGGACTGATGCATAACGTAGGGTGGGCATGCCCACGCGTTTTACGGACGTGTGCACACCGCGCCGCCAGTCAACGCCGGTTCGTCTTCATCGCCGACTGCACCTCGCGCTTGGCATCCCGATCCTTCTCGGTCGCCCGCTTGTCGTGCTGCTTCTTGCCCTTGGCCAGGCCGACTTCGCACTTCACGCGCCCGCCCTTGTAATGCAGGTTGAGCGGCACGAGCGTATAGCCCGAGCGCTCGACCTTGCCGCGCAGCTTGTCGATTTCGGCGCGGTGCAGCAGCAACTTGCGCGTGCGCAGGGCTTCCGGGTGGCTGAAGGAAGAGGCGGTCGTCAGCGCACTCACGTGGCAGCCGAACAGGAAGAGCTCGTCGCCGCGCACGACGACGTAGGCTTCCTTGATGTTCACGCGTCCGTCGCGAATGGCCTTGACTTCCCAGCCCTCGAGCACCAGGCCCGCTTCGTAGCGGTCCTCGATGAAGTAGTCGAAAAATGCTTTTTTATTGTCAGCGATGCTCATGAAATAGCGAAAATCCGCGGGTCGGTTAAACTACTGCTGTCGCGGCTTGGCGCGGCACGAAATGCAACTTGTCCAACATCATAACAAACGGTTGACCAATGGCAGTAGTGCACAAATCAGTTTTCTTGGGCTATAGCGCCGAACAGATGTTCGATCTGGTGGCGAAGGTGGAAGATTATCCAAAGTTCCTCCCCTGGTGCAACGGCGTCAAGCTGCTCGAACGCAGCGAGGACAAGCTGGTCGCCAGCCTCGGCATCAACTTCCACGGCGTGAAGCAGAGCTTCACGACCCAGAACCACAACCTCCGTCCGACCCAGATGAAGATGCACCTGGTCGATGGCCCCTTCAAAATGCTGGAAGGTACCTGGAATTTCAAGGCCCTGCGCGCCGACGCCTGCAAGATCGACTTCGACATGCAGTACGAGTTCTCGAGCATTATCCTCGAACAGATCGTCGGCCCCGTGTTCGGCATGATCGCCAATAACATGGTCGATTCCTTCTGCAAGCGGGCCGAGGCGGTATATGGCTGAACGCGTGGCTGAATCCGTGGCCGGGAAGGTCGCGGTGGTGGTCTGCTACGCCACGGCGCAGCACGAGTTCCTCTGTCCGCTCGCCGTCGAGCCGGGCACGACGGTCGGCCAGGCGATCGAGGCCAGCGGCGTGCTGGCCGCCTTCCCGGACATTAACCTGGTGACCCAGCCGGTCGGCATTTTCGCGAAGAAAAAGTCGCTCGACACGGTCTTGCGCGCGCACGACCGCATCGAGATCTACCGTCCGCTGGTCGCCGACCCCAAGGATTCGCGGCGCAAGCGCGCGGCAAAAAAGGACGCGACGGCAGCCAACCGTGCTGCCTGAGGCCGTCCACGCATGCTGAGTGCGCTGAGCCTGTTGCTGGTCACCACGGCCCTGTCGGTCGTGATGCTGTTCGTGCTGTCCTCGCTGCGGGGCAGCAAGGTCGAGGGCATCCGCGCATGGGGCCAGGCGAATGCCTGCGCCGTGCTGGCGCTGCTGCTGTTCGCCTCGCGCGGCGTCCTGCCTGACCTGCTGTCGATCGAAGCGGCGAATGCGCTCTTCCTCGCCTCGACCGCGCTGATGCTGGCCGGTTTCCGGCGCCATCTCGCCTTGCCGGTGCCGGCACGCCGCCTCCTGCTTGGCATGCTGGCGGCGATGGCGGGCCTCGTCTTCTTTCATTACGCGATCGACGTGCTGCCGATGCGTTCGGTGGTGGTGTCGGTCTTCCACGCGGGGGTGTATTTCGCGATCGGCCGCACGATTCCGGTCACGCGCGAGCCGCGGCTGCGCTATGCCTTCCTGTTCACCCGCCGCGCCGCCTTCGTGCTCGGGACGGTGCATGCGTGCCGCGGCGCTTTCTACGCCCTGCAGGTCGGCACACCCCTGGGCTTCCTCGACCCGGGCGCCTGGAACCTGGCCTTCTTCGCCACCGGCACGCTGGCCTTGCCGGCCCTGACCCTGGGCGCGGTCATGATGGCCAATGCCCAGGTGTTGCGCGAGACCGCCTGGGCCGCCGACCACGACCACCTGACGGGCGCCTGGTCGCGCCGTGCCTTTTTCACCTTTGCCGAACACGAGCACGCGCGCGCCGAACGCCTCGGGAACTCCCTCTCGCTGCTGGTGTTCGATGCCGACCACTTCAAGCGCATCAACGACACCCACGGCCATGCGACGGGCGACCGCGTGCTGCGCGAGATCGTGAGCCACGCGCAAGAGGTAATCCGAAAGATCGATTACTGCGCCAGGCTGGGCGGCGAGGAATTCGTCGTGCTGCTGCCCGATGCCAATCACCGGACGGCAATGGAGGTCGCCGCGCGGCTGCTGACGGCGCTGGACGGCTCGCTCCAGCTTGCCGCGTCGGCGCTGCCCGTTGGCTACACGGTGAGTATCGGTGTGGCCACGCTGGCGCCTGGTGAAACGCTGGCGAACCTGATGGCGCGCGCGGATGCCGCGCTGTATGCGGCCAAGGCCGATGGCCGGAACCGGGTGGCCAGCGCGCCGGCGCCGCCGCGCGTGGAACGTGTGCCGGTCAGTAAGGAACGCGGCTGAGGACAAGGCGGCCGCAGTTCAGCGGCACTCGTTCGCCTGCTGCGTTGCGCGTTCGTTCGCCGCGGCGCGCTCGGCATCGCTCAGGTAGCGTTTCTGGCCGTCGGGGCCGACTTCGGCAATACGGACGCCCGACTGGTACATCCGCTGGTTCTTGCGCACGCCGTCGCAATACGCAGCGTGGGCGGCCGCGCGTTTGGCCTCCGACTCGGTTTTGTTGTCGGCTTCCTCGCGCGCCTTGGCACGCTTGCGGTAGTCGGCCTCGCGCTCGGCCAGGGTCGGCGCTGTTGGATGCACTGCGCCAGCGGCTGCCGGAGCCTCGGGCGTCTCCTGCGCCGGGGCCGCGCGGCCCGGTGCTTTCAGTATTTTTGAGGCGGGCGTGCCCGGCGGCGGCGGCTGGTCCGAATACACGTGCGTGCCGTTCGGGGCGATCCAGACGAACTGGGCCTGCGCGGCGCCGGCGCAGGAGACGAGGAGCAGGGCGGCAAGGCGGAGGTGCAAAGACATGGTCAAAAATATTTCCCGTGGTAACTAACTGCGATTCTCCATGATTCGCCGTGAGTGTCAACGAAGCGATGCCGGAAGGGCGCTGCGGAGTCTTTTTTCCCCAACGTGCGACGACTTTGGCTGCATTCTGTATAATTCGCTTTTGCGCCTATAGGAAAATGCTATGCGTCTACTTCAAAAAGCACTCACGTTCGATGATGTGCTGCTCGTCCCGGCCTACTCGAATGTTCTTCCGGCCGACACCTCCCTTCGCACCAAGCTGACCCGCAACATCACGCTCAATATCCCGCTGCTCTCTGCCGCGATGGATACCGTGACCGAAGCGCGCCTGGCCATCGCGATGGCGCAGGAAGGCGGCATCGGCATTATCCACAAGAACCTGCGCCCGGCCGACCAGGCCCGCGAAGTAGCACGCGTCAAGCGTTTCGAAGCCGGCGTGCTGCGCGACCCGATCGTCGTGCCGCCAAACATGAAGATCCGCGACGTCATCGCGCTGCAGCACCAGCACGGCTTCAGCGGCTTCCCGGTCGTCGAAGGCAAGCAAGTGGTCGGCATCATCACCAACCGCGACCTGCGTTTCGAGGAAGACCTCGACGCCGAAGCGCGCACCAAGATGACCCCGCGCGAAAAACTCGTGTACGTGAACGAGGAAGCGAACACCGAAGAAGCCAAACGCCTGATGAACAAGCACCGCCTCGAGCGCGTGCTGGTCGTCAACGACGCCTTCGAACTGCGCGGCCTGATCACCGTGAAAGACATCATGAAGTCGCACGAGCACCCGTTCGCATCGAAAGATGCGCAAGGCAAGCTGCTCGTCGGCGCGGCGGTCGGCGTGGGCGAGAAGGACAAGGAACGCGTCGAGCTGCTGGTCGCGGCCGGCGTGGACGTGCTGGTGGTCGATACCGCCCACGGCCACTCGCAAGGCATCCTGGACGCCGTGAAGTCGATCAAGACCCGTTACCCGCACGTGGACGTCATCGGCGGCAACATCGCTACCGCAGGTGCCGCACGTGCGCTGGTCGAAGCCGGCGCGGACGCGGTCAAGGTCGGCATCGGCCCTGGCTCGATTTGCACCACCCGTATCGTCGCCGGCGTCGGCGTGCCGCAAATCACGGCCATTTCGAACGTGGCCGAAGCGCTGGCCGGCACCGGCGTGCCCTGCATCGCCGACGGCGGCATCCGCTTCTCGGGCGACATCTCGAAGGCACTGGCAGCAGGCGCCTCGACCGTCATGATGGGCTCGATGTTCGCCGGCACCGAAGAAGCGCCGGGCGAAGTCATCCTGTACCAGGGCCGCAGCTACAAATCCTACCGCGGCATGGGCAGCCTGGGCGCGATGGCCGAAGGTTCGGCCGACCGCTACTTCCAGGACGCGCAAGCCAAGGCCGACAAGTTCGTACCGGAAGGCATCGAAGGCCGCGTCGCCTACAAGGGCAGCGTGCTCGCGATCATCTATCAACTGGTCGGCGGCGTGCGCCAGTCGATGGGTTACTGCGGCTGCGCGACGATCGACGAACTGCGCGAAAAGGCGGAATTCGTCGAGATCACCTCGGCGGGCATGCGCGAGTCGCATGTCCACGACGTCCAGATCACCAAGGAAGCGCCGAACTACCGTTCGGAATAATAGAAAAAGCGGCCGACAACGGCCGCTTTTTCTATACGTAGGGTGGGCTCCGCCCACGCGGTATCACCCTGTGAACCTCCGCGCCGCATCCCCGCCCGCGACCAAAAAATTCTTACTTTTGACTGCCTCAATGCACTCCAAAATCCTCATCCTCGACTTCGGCTCCCAGGTCACCCAACTGATCGCCCGCCGCGTCCGCGACGCCGGCGTTTTCTCCGAAGTCTTCCCGTACGATGTCGACGACGAATTCGTCCGCAACTACGGCGCCTCCGGCGTCATCCTCTCCGGTAGCCACAACTCCACGCTGGAAGGCGACTCGCCACGCGCCCCGCAAGCCGTGTTCGAACTCGGCGTCCCCGTGCTCGGCATCTGCTACGGCATGCAGACCATGGCCGCCCAGCTCGGCGGCAAGGTCGAAAACGGCAAGCTGCGCGAATTCGGTTACGCCGAAGTGCGCGCCCGCGGCCACACCAAGCTGCTGAACGGCATCAACGACTTTGTCACCGATGAAGGCCACGGCATGCTGAAGGTCTGGATGAGCCACGGCGACAAGGTCCTGGAAATGCCGGAAGGCTTCAAGCTGATGGGTTCCACCGACAGCTGCCCCGTCGCCGCCATGGCCGACGAAGAGCGCCGCTTCTACGCCCTGCAGTTCCACCCGGAAGTGACCCACACGACGCAAGGCGAGGCCATCATCGGCCGCTTCGTGCACGACATCTGCGGCTGCAAATCCGACTGGAACATGCCCGACTACATCGGCGAAGCCGTCGAGAAGATTCGCGCCCAGGTCGGCACGGATGAGGTCATCCTCGGCCTGTCCGGCGGCGTCGATTCGAGCGTCGCCGCGGCCCTGATCCACCGCGCCATCGGCGACCAGCTGACCTGCGTCTTCGTCGACCACGGCCTGCTGCGCAAGGACGAGGGCAAGATGGTGATGGACATGTTCTCGAAGAACCTGGGTGTCAAGGTCATCCGCATCGATGCCGAAGACCAGTTCCTCGGCCACCTGGCCGGCGTGAACGACCCGGAGCAAAAGCGCAAGATCATCGGCCGCGAGTTCGTCGAAGTGTTCCAGGTCGAAGCCGGCAAACGCGTCAACGCCAAGTGGCTGGCGCAGGGCACGATTTATCCGGACGTGATCGAATCGGCCGGCAAGGGCAAGAAAGGCCAGACCATCAAGAGCCACCACAACGTGGGCGGCCTGCCGGAAACGCTGAACCTGAAACTGCTGGAACCGCTGCGCGAACTGTTCAAGGACGAAGTGCGCAAGCTCGGCGTCGCGCTGGGCCTGCCGCACAACATGGTGTATCGCCACCCGTTCCCGGGCCCGGGCCTGGGCGTGCGCATCCTGGGCGAAGTGAAGAAGGAATTCGCGGATTTGCTGCGCGAAGCCGACGCTATCTTCATCGAAGAACTGCGCAACACCCCGTTCGAACTGCCGCCAGTGGCCGGCATCGACGCCGGCAAGGCGCCGGTGAACTGGTACGAAGCGACCAGCCAGGCGTTTGCCGTGTTCCTGCCGGTGAAATCGGTGGGCGTGATGGGCGACGGGCGGACCTATGAGTACGTGGTGGCGCTGCGCGCGGTGCAGACGCTGGACTTCATGACGGCGCAGTGGGCGCACTTGCCGCATTCGCTGCTGGGGAAGGTTTCCAATCGCATCATTAACGAAGTGCGCGGGATTAATCGCGTTGTTTATGATATTTCGGGGAAGCCGCCGGCGACGATTGAGTGGGAGTAGGGTTTTCTTTCGGAAACTCTTCTTTTATGGGTTTGAAAGGAGCTCGCTTCGGCGAGCTTTTTAAGCTTAGGAGATCCGACGAGGGTAACCTTAAGGCCGCGCAAGATTCGTAGTCGATCCGATCGAAGCTGGCTAGTCACGAGCGAAGCTCGCGCTCTAGGTCAGCTGGCCTACGTAAAACTCTGCCATGGCGGTAACGGGCTTTACAGCGGCGGCTGCTGTTGCGGGGTGGGATCAACTCCATCCTCACCTCAAGCATTCGCAGATCAGGATTCTGCATTGGCCTTGCTCACTGAGTTTCGGAGCCTTATTGTAGTTTGCAACCCTATGAGGGTAAGGGAAGTTCATTGAAGCTCGCAAGAGTCCAACAAACTTGTGGCGATTTACTGATCGCATTTCAAGAAGAGGCATGGCAGTTCAAACCGTTGTCGACCAGATGAAAGAGCTGAACTCCTCTTTCTGGCGGCAGAGGGTTGTATTATATTGAACGAAACTGATAGGGAAGCCGCTCACCGCCACGCTCGCTGTCGACCCGACTGTTTTGCACTGTTTGCAGCGCGTCCAAGATGCTGAGACGTTGGAGGGAAGCGTAACTGCTGCCGAGGTCGTGGAGGTATGTAGTATGAGCAACGCGACGCGCTGCTCGGCGTCAGACGCGACCGCGCGAGCGGCGGCGCCGCCACCGAGTCGAACTAGATCTATCGCAGGCCCTGTCCGCGCGGGCAGCCATTGTCAGCCTGCGCCAGGCCGGGACTTGTTGATCGAGGTACGCGACCAGCCGTACCGGGCCGCGTTTGCGGCTGGCTTCACACATCCGCAGGTTCGCCATGCTTGTTGCCCCACCGGTAGCTGTTCTTGGCAGAGCGTCTGCGCATGAGAACCCATCGAACACGGCACCATGCGATCCGGCTGCTGGGCCAAGCGATGCTTGCGTTCTGCATCATAGCGGCGCCGTCGGGCTGGGCAACGGATACCAGCAAACCACGGTGTTTATTTGGTACGACGGTTGGCGACTCGAAGACACCGGTCGGTCCCTGTACGAAACCGGACCCACTCGACCTCGGCCATAACGAGCAGATCCTCAAACTAATCGCCGCGGTCGGCGTGCCGCGCGCATCGATCGCTTTCAGTGGTTGCCCGGGAAATGTCTTCAGAACCAAACCCGGTATGCAGTCCAAATACACCATCACCTACCCCCCGGAGGTAATTGGCAGCGTGCTCGCGCCGGTGGCGCACGAGTTGTCGCACGTCGTACAGCTCGAGGCCGCTGGCGGATTCGATGCGCTGACCAACCGTTACGATTCGCTTCGGATCGAGCTTGGTGCAGATTATCTCGCCGGTGTTCTGTTTCGCCGTGTCCTGCCCGATTTGAGCCGCAACGAATTTCAGAACCATGTGAAGTTGAATGGCCTGTACCGGAAGGAGTCGGAGCGTGCACACGGCACGCCTGCCCAGCGTACTGCAGCGTTCCGGCTGGGCGTCGTGGGACGACCGCAGCAGACTGGCACTCCGCTCTCTCAATTAAGTGAGGTGTTTCAGGAGGATCTGTATGCGACGATCATTTCAAATGGGCCATAGGGCTGCGTTTTTTCTCGCGGCGGCGTGTGCTTCTGGGTATGCCTGGGGCGGCCTGTCGCTCCACGGATTGGACGCGTGCGAACCGCTGCAAGAGGTGATCGAGCAGCTCATGCATCCCCCAGCGGCCGCTCGTGCATGCCGCGCGCCACGCGACGAGCTTGAGCGGCAGTACGCTTCCCGCATGGCCCGCAAGGGCACGGCGCTCTGCTTGCTGAGCGTTCCACCGGTGCCGTTCCTCGCATCCTTTACCTGCGTCGAAGCGCCTGGACCGCGCGGTGCGAATTTGAACTGTTTCCGGCCAGCCGTTTTGAGCCTGATAAAAGCGTATCAGGCACACTATGACGAACCCCAGGCCAAAGTCGAAAAGGCTTATCTTGACGCGGCGGCTGCCTGTTCAATCTCTACAGGCGACACGGCGAGGGTCCAAGCCTCCATGTTTCCGCAATCCCTTGCCGAGGTGGCGGCGTTCGAGTTCGGCTTCGTGTCCGTCTTGCGTTCAGGCCCGAACGGCCCCGGAACGATTGTGCACGGGTACGCCAAGACAGACCCCGGATTGCGCGGTGACACCCCTTCGGCGCTCGAATTTATAAGCTTCACAACCGCTGGGCAGAGCATGGCTGCGACGGGCCAAACCCGGCAAATCGGCGACTGGACCTTGCACGTTGACGACAATGCGACGATGACCACCGATTTCGATGAGATAGCGCGCAAGCAGCATCTGGCTGCGCGGCGAGAAAGTGTCACCTTCGAATTCAAAAAGAACCGGGGCGATAGGGACGACAATGACAAGTTAAGCATGTTGCGCGATACAAATGCGGCCGTCGTTCGCCTCCTGCGTGACTAAGGATTCAAGCGCCTACCGCCGGCGGTGCTGGAAGCGCAGACAGGCATGAGCAAGTCTGTGCTTTCGAGGCTCGCCAAGGAAAAAGGGGAACTCGAAATGCTTATTTATGAAAAGCCGCCGGTGTGCGGTCCAGGGGGCGCCGGGGCGATCGTCGCGGATGTATTGCGTTTCGCGGGAGCCCCCGATGTGCGCTCGGATTACGGTTCGATTGGCGTGGTCCTGTTAGCGGTCGGCGACTGCGCACGTCAAACGGCCATCAATCACTACCTGACCGAATTGCTGACCGAATCTGGAGGGACCGTGGAAGAACAGTTGAAAACACGATAAAGGGCATGGCAATGCAAAGACGACAATTGCTGAAGGTAGCGGCAGCGGCCGCCATCTGGCGCGCCGAGGAGACGGTTGCGGCTGCAGAGCCGTATGCCGACCCAGAGGCGGCCGACAGGTGGATGCGCAAGTGGATGAAGCATCTTGGCAGTGCTAACGGCATGTTAACCGTCCAGCGCTTTGCCGACCGCTATTATTACCTGACCAAGAAGATCGAGTGGAGGCCGGATGAGCCCGGGAGTGCGCTAGCGCCGGTGTCGGTGCCAGTCGGGTTTGTGACAGACTTCGCCAGCATTCCCCGTATCGCTTGGTCCATCCTCCCACCGGACGGCGACTACACTTACCCCGCCGTGGTACACGACTATCTGTACTGGACACAAACCACGACGCGCGCCAAGGCAGACGCAGTGCTTCGACAGATGATGAAAGAATTCCGCGTGGCCGGTCCAGTAGCCACCGCTATCTACGCTGGGGTCCGTGCGGGAGGAAAAAGTGCCTGGGACGAAAACGCACGACTGAAGACGTTAGGAGAGCGACGCATTCTGAGGGTATATCCCACCAACCCCACAACGCGTTGGGCGAACTGGAAGACACGCAACGTTTTCGTCGCCAACCCGTGATCGCTTTGTTATGTGCTGTGCACTTCGCCGCCAGGCGCGCGGCACCGGGTGAGCGAGAACCATCGTTCTGTTCGTAACTATGCGATTCGACGATGAGTAGCAGGGTGATCATTGTGTGCTTGATGGCGTTTCTCATCCTCGTCGAACGACTGCATGCAGGCACTACACCCTATCTAGTAACACTTTCATCCATCCGGTGATTACGGGTGCAGTGGCGGACAATCGTGACAATCGATGATCGTTTTAGTGTAGCAAGAGGGTATCCTGACCTGGACCACGTTCTATCGCGACCGGCAACAGCGTCCTTTTGGTTCAAAACTGAATCGCCCCGGCTTTCGTAGAGGCCGCTTAGTTCGAGTCTGGTCGGCAGCAGATCGTTCGCGATACCATGTACATAGGACTCGACGGCAGGAATCGTGGCCGCAGTAGGGTAAATTCGAGGTAATGCCTAGTGTTGCCGGGTCAAAGATCGATTTCCTTGGCATGGTATCGTGAATGGTACTGGACCAGAAGTGCCACGAAAATACTAAGCAATTCATAGGCATAGCTCAGCCATTGATAATCGAGTGGGAGTAATTTTAGACTCGGCAGTAGCTGACCAGCTCAGACAGTAGAGCAAAACGAAGCCCCTGATTTCAGGGGCTTTTTTTGTTTGACCTTCCATCGTCGCCGGTCCGCGTGATGTGTTGCCGAGTGGCAGAATGAGAAGGATCGCGATGCTGAGGTAGTAACGCGTTCGGACTTGAGCGCTGGGCGTTTGCGTCGTGAAAAAGTAATGGCCAGCAGGAGCTGGCCACGGGAGCGGTGCGACTCGTGGTCACGGTAGAACACGGTGTCGACATGAAGCGTCGGCACCGTTAATTCGCCAAATTACTTCACGCGGATGTCATTCTTCACGGAGGTGATGCCTTTGACGCTGCGAGCGATTGTCGCAGCTTTCGAAGCGTCCGCTGCCTGCGCAACGAAGCCGGAGAGTTGAACGGTTCCTTTGAATGTCTCAACGTTGATTTCGGCAGATTTCAAGGTCGGCTCGTTGAAGATCGCCGCTTTCACCTTGGCGGTAATGGCGCTGTCGTCGACGTATTCGCCTGCGCTTTCCTTGTGCGGGCCCGAAGCGCAGCCGACCATGGCGAAGGCGAGTGTACCGGCGAAGATAGCGGTGGCGAGACGTTGGGTGATTTTCATGAGGTGTTCCTTTTTGTGGTTGTAGAGTTTATTCGTGCTCAGGTGAGCTCACCGCCAGGGCATGAGGTAGAGAAATTCACTGCTTTTGCATAACCGTATCGGACGCTCATTGCAACTTCTTCATATGCTCGATTTCGGCGTACGCCGGTGAACATGACGGTAGGATTGCCATGTTGCCCGCTTACTCAGCACTGGCTATAGACCCACTATGCGCGTTCGAAAAGTGCTCATCCGTTCGGTAGCGCTCAGAGTCATAAAAATAATCCGTGGCAATACTTCCAGTGTTTGCTACATTCGGCGCCAGCATCCGTGTCAGCCTGATGCGCGTTCACTCCCGGGTCGGGGGAGCAGGCGCCATCAGAAACTTTGCTACCTCAGACATCACTTCGTCGCCGTGGCCAATCCAGGTATGTCCGCCTTCGTCAAAGCCGATAAACCGAGCGCCGGCAATTCGGCTCGCGGTGTATTGCGCACTGGCGTAAGTGCCGTACCGATCGTCACGCGCGCTGATCACCAGCGTCGGCGCACGGACCGATGCCAGGGCCGCGGGCGCGAGACGCTTGCCCGCTGCCGTGTCATAGGCCAAGCCTTTTGCTCGGGCTGAAACGGGCAAGATGTTTTCCAACATCGCATTCACCCGTGCCCGCTCCTTCGGAGTCGCGCTGGAAAACAGCTCGGGTGGCGTAGCCAGCACGACCTTGATCAATTGATCGCGCGCGAGGTGGAGCGCAGACCAGAACAGGAAGTCCGAGTCGATCAAGCGCATCATCGCGTTCTCTACCGACGGCGGCAACGGTGGTGCCGAGTCGGTCAGTGTCGGTGGCTTGTAGGCCAGCGGCACCATCAGTACCAGCGCATTCACCCGCTCCGGATGCCGGATGGCCAACGCCAAAGCCGAGGGCGCGCCGGCGGAGCCGCCCAGGACGCTGGCCCGGCTGATGCCCAGCGCATCGAGCAGGCAGACATGGGCATCGGCCTGCGTTGCCGCCGATGCGTTGGCGGGCATTGGCGTACGCAGGTAGCCGAAACGCGACATTGCGATCACCCGGATGCCCTGCTGTGCCAGCGCGCCTGCGAAAGCCATGCCCTGGTCGTAGCCGCCGCCGCTGCCGTGGACGGCCAACAGCGGAATGCCTGTTCCGGCCTCCTGGTATTCGATGGGGCCGCAGCGGGTGCCGACGAGCACGCTGCCGTGCGCGACGCGGGCGCGGGCTTGCTGGATGTCACTGTCGAAGCGCCACCAGATGACCAGCGCTGCGATTCCGATGATCGCACCAGCAACAAGGCCCGTGCGTGTCATGCGCCGACTCACGGCGTGAACTCGTAGACCAGCGAGGTGACGTTGCCGGTGAAATACGGCTTGCGCCCTTCAGGCCGCATCCACGCGACCTCGCCCGCGAACGGCACGGTCATCCCGTCGCGCGTGCGGTAGTCCGAGAGGCGACCTTCCCAAGGAAGCATGACCATTTCCTTGCCGACCATGGCGCCGCCCCTCGCCTCGGCACGGAAGGAGTCGATCAGGTTGGCGTCGTTGAACCTGAACAGCAGCGTCAGCGTGAGCAGGCCGTCCACAATGGTGGCGTTTGCCGCGCGGTCGTCGAATGCTTCCCATCGCACCCCCTGGCTGGGCAGCAGCACGGTCGGGTACCAGGCCGCCTCGGCGAAGAAGCGCATGAATTCACCACGTGCGATTTCGCCGCGTCCACTCAGGTCGGCCGTCGTGAATAGGCCCAGGATGGCGGCGTGCAGCAGACCCTTGCCGGCGATGTAACTGTCGACCACGCGTACCTTCAAACCCGGAAGCATCGAGATTTCTGCATTCCACAAGAAACCTGGTCGGCGGGTCACGACGCGTTGCTGCGAAATAAACGGCTTCCACTGTTCGCCCGTTGCCGACATGTTGAAGCTGCCGGCAAGTGCAATCGACGCGGCCGCAATGATTGGCTGGCCTTCCTTCAGTACCGCACGGAAGTAGCGTTGCACGGGCGCAGGCAAGCCTTCCAGCTCGCGCGAGGAGTAGCGGGTCGGACGTGCTGAATCGTCCGGCGCGACGATTCGGGCCGCCTCCAGCCCCCTGGCGAGCGTCAGCATCGCGTCGTTCCACCGTCTCGACCCAAAAGCGGAGATGCCCACGGCAGCGGCCACCAGCAAGCAGAAAACCAGGCCTGACCATGGCTGCCAGGTCATTTGAACTCCTTTGTATCACCCATGACACTGGATAGACTGCTTTGCAGTATGCACTCATTCGTTCGCGAACAGCGGAGTTCCCGGGCAAGCGCGAAGCCTTGCCGCCTGAAGCCGTTTTTATGGTACTGATGTCCCGGTAAGCTGAATCTCCTGACCATGAAGCGCCTATCCGGACGAGAGATGCCGATACCAAACAAGATCCAGGATTTTTCGCTTCGAGAGACCGATGAGGTCGCAAGTGCACTCGGAACCGATGTAGAAAGTGGCCTTACAGCAGACGCGGTCCACCATCGGCAGGCGGAGGATGGGCCCAACGAATTGCGCGCTACGCTACGCCAGCCGCCCTGGCGACGGGTTATGTCGCATTTCCAGGATCCGCTGGTCTACCTGTTGTTGGCGGCGGTGGCGATTTCTCTGTCCGCCTGGTTCGTTGAAGGTTTGGCGGGATGGCCCGTCGATGCGGCCGTCATTGGGGTCGTCGTGCTCCTGAATGGCATGCTTGGTTATGTGCAGGAGGCAAAGGCCGAGAACGCTGTTGCGGCGCTGGGGCGGATGACCGCGGTCTCGTCTTCGGTGATTCGAGAGGGGACGGTGATGCGCGTACCCAGTTCCCAACTAGTGCGCGGCGACCTGCTTTTGCTGGGGGAGGGCGATGCAGTTGGCGCCGATGCGCGCCTGGTTCGCGCGGCCTCTTTGCGCGTTCAGGAAGCATCGCTCACCGGCGAAAGCGAAGCGGTGCTCAAGGACCTTGCAGCACTGCCCGGCCCGGTTTCGCTGGCGGACCAGGTCAACATGGTCTTCAAAGGCACCGCCGTCGTCCAGGGTACGGGCTGCGCCATCGTTACCGCAACCGGAATGGCAACCCAGATGGGTTCGATCGCCGGAATGCTCGACGCCACGAAGGAAGAGGCCACGCCCCTGCAGAAAGAGATCGCTCATATCGGTCGCATGCTTGGTATGGCGGTCGTCGTGATCGCCCTCATCGTGGTCGGAACCATCCTGTTACTGTCGGAAATCAGAACGACGGGCGACGTCGTCGATGCCTTGCTGGTAGGCGTGTCCCTTGCTGTCGCGGCCGTTCCGGAAGGGCTCCCGGCGATTTTGTCGGTCGTGCTAGCCATGGGGGTGCGGCGGATGGCGGCCCATCACGCTATCGTCAAAAAGCTGTCATCCGTAGAAACCCTGGGATCCGCGACCGTCATCGCCTCCGACAAGACCGGCACCCTGACACGTTCCGAGATGACCATCGAACGCATCATCACGAGTTCGGGTACGACCCACGTCACCGGCGTCGGCTATGCGCCGGAAGGCAAGGTCGAGGAGGAGGGAATCACGTTGGGCCTTGGACCACTCCTGGCGGAAAATATTGTCCTTCTCAGCGGAGGAAGTCTTGCCAGCAACGCCCAATTGCAGAAGTCTGCGCAGGGAAGATGGGAAATACAGGGCGACCCGACGGAAGCGGCGTTTCTGGTCGCCGAGCAAAAGCTGGGTGTTGCCGGACGCCGTGCATTGCGCTTTTCGCGTATCAGGGAAATCCCGTTCTCGTCCGAGCGCAAAATGATGTCCAGCCTCGAAGTCGACCATGAACACAATGATGAGCTCGTTATAGTCACCAAGGGCGCCCCCGACGTACTGCTGCAGCGGTGCACTCGGATGCGGAACGGGGCCGACGTGGTTCAACTCGACGACGACATGCGCAAGCGGATTCTGGCGGACGTCGATACGCTGTCCGATTCCGCGCTGCGCACGCTGGCAGTCGCTTACAGGCCACTGGCGCCGGGGGAAGAGACCGCACCCGACGAACTTCTCGAACAGGAGCTCATTTTCGTCGGTACGGCGGGCATTATCGATCCTGCCCGCGAAGAAGCAGGCCGGGCCATTCGCGAAGCGCGCCGGGCCGGCATCCGAACCGTGATGATCACAGGAGATCATCCGCGCACGGCGGGCCGCATTGCCGCAGATCTCGGCATCGTCGAGGCCGGCGCCCCGGTGCTGACGGGCCTCGACATCGATAAGCTCGACGATGCCGGGTTCGCCGAAGCGGTGCGCAAGACCTCCGTCTACGCGCGGGTAGCCCCGCAACACAAGTTGCGAATCGTCGACGCACTCCAGGCCGATGGCAACGTGGTGGCGATGACCGGCGATGGCGTCAACGACGCCCCCGCGCTCAGGTCGGCAGACATCGGCATCGCCATGGGCGTGACCGGCACCGAGGTCACCAAGGAAGCCGCAAAGATGATCCTCGCCGATGACAATTTCGCGACGATCGTGCACGCAGTACGCGAAGGCCGGGGAATCTTCGACAACATCAGGAAATTCCTGCGTTACCTGCTGTCGTCGAACATGGGCGAGGTCTTGACGGTGTTCCTGGGCGTGGTGCTGGGTGGGCTTATCGGACTTGCCGACGCTGACGGAGCGGTCGCACTTCCCCTGCTGGCAACCCAGATCCTGTGGATTAACCTGCTGACCGATGCGGGGCCTGCGCTGGCCATGGGTGTCGACCCGCAGACCGACGACGTCATGGCACGCAAGCCCCGACTGCTGGGCGACAGGGTGATCGATGCGGCCATGTGGGCGAGCGTGCTCCAGACCGGCCTCGTCATGGCGCTTGTCACGCTGTTGACGATCGATATGTACTTGCCCGGGGGGCTGATCGAAGGGACGCGGGATCTCGATAGTGCCCGTACCGCCGGCTTTACAGTGCTCGTACTCGCCCAGTTGTTCAACTGCTTTAACGCGCGCTCGCACACCGAAAGCGCCTTCCGCCATCTGTTTGCGAACGGGTGGTTATGGGGCGCGGTTGCCTTGTCATTCGTACTGCAAGCCTGCGTGGTCCACCTGGGGTTTCTGAACACCGCGTTCGGCACCGTTCCGCTGGAGTTCGGCCAGTGGCTGACATGCGCGGCGATGGCCAGTATCGTTCTGTGGTCCAGCGAGCTGCGCAAGCTATGGAGCCGTGCGGCACGGCGCCCGGTGTTCCAGGTCCAGTCGGGCCGCGATCGCTACCGGGATCCGTAGGCAGTGATCCACGGCATTGCCTGCTCTAATGCTCGAGTACATAAAGTCCGGGGGCGGGATCCAGGCCAAGCGCCGGCTTACGCGCCGCTACTGTGGGCCGACCCGATGACTTTGAGCACGGGCGAGGACACCTACACGCTGAGCTTCGACTGCAAGTCTGCGAGATGCATGTCGTCGGGGCCATGAAGCCCGGCATCCTGCGCATGCCGCCGCCGTCCGCCGTGCCGTACAGCCCGCTGACCTTCCACCGCCGACCGAAGCATTAACAATTACTTTATCAAGCCGACCGACATCAAGCGGCCGGCGCAACTGCCGGAGCAGCCGGCGCATACCGCTCAGTAAGCGAAGGTCTTGGCCTGGGTGCAATCAAGATAGGCCATGCGCGTGCGCAAGGACCAGATTTCATTGGCAATATTGTGCAGCGCGACTTCTTTGTCGCGGACACGTTGCAGCACGGCTGCAGGGGCCGCCGGCGTGATGCCGGCCAGCTCCGGCGCAGCGCCGGCGACTCTTACGAACAGGGCGCTCCGGGCAGCGATGTCGGAAGAGAGTTGCGCGCAGGAGGCGTCGCCATTGTTTGCGGCTTGGGCTGCGGAGCTGGCACCGGTGCAGAGGGCGAAGCAGAAAAGTGCGATTGATTTCTTCATCATCAGTTCTTTAATTCTAGAGTGGAGAGGAGGGCAGCGTTGGGGCAGGTCTGCCGGATAGCACTGCTGCCCGAGGATAGAGGAGTCACATCCATTATTGTGCAGCGCAGCATCGGGCGCTAATTCTTTGTGGTGATGTGAGATATCTCCCTGAGGCATAGAGACCTGGTCAAGGTCTACGACGACAAGGCGCACGTTAGAATGCGTGGTTAACGCAACAGCACGAGACTTCGCATGGAAACGAAATGGCTGGAGGATTTTATTTCGCTGGTGGAGACCAGGAACTTCAGCCGCTCGGCCCAGATGCGGCATGTCACCCAGCCGGCCTTTTCGCGGCGTATCCGCTCGCTCGAAAGCTGGCTGGGAACGGATCTGATCGATCGCACCACCTTTCCTACCCGCGTCACGCCTGCCGGCCTGGTGTTCTACGAACAGGCGCTGGAGATGCTAAGCCAGATCAACGGGGTGCGCGAACTGCTGCGGCACAAGCGTGTCGCCGGGCGGACGACGATCGATCTGGCTGTCCCGCACACGCTGTCGCTCACCTTCGTACCGAAGTGGCTCACCGTGCTGGAACGCGAGTTCGCACCGGTTACCAGCCGCCTGATCGCCCTGAACGTGCATGACGCCGTGCTGCAGCTGGTGGAAGGCGGCTGCGACCTGCTGCTGTGCTATCACCATCCGCGCCAGCCGGTGCAGCTCGACCCTGGCCGCTACGACATGCTGGTGCTGGGGCGGGAAGTGCTGCGCGCCTACGCCCGCTGCGACAGGACCGGCCAGCCGGGCTGCCGCCTGCCCGGCAGCAAGGGCGCGCCCGTACCCTTCCTGGCGTATACGACGAATGCCTATCTGGGACGGATGGTCGACCTGATCCTGGCCGACACGGCACCCGGCTTATACCTCGACAAGCGCTACGAGACCGACATGGCGGAAGGCTTGAAGATGATGGCGCTGGAAGGGCACGGCCTGGCGTTCCTGCCCGAGTCCGCCGTCAGCCGTGAAGTCCGGCAGCGGCAGCTCGCAGCGGCGGGTGAGGCCGGGAAGTGGGAAATCGAGATGGACATCCGCCTCTATCGCGAACGCCCGTCGGGCACACGGCCGGGCAAGGAGATCGTGGCGCAGCTATGGGAATTCCTGGCCGCGCGGCAGCCTGCGCCGGCGAAGCGCCGGTCTCCCTAGTTGGCGCGATGCTTTTTGTGCATGGCCGGATGCGCAAGCAGCATTGGCCCCGGAGCGGTGGTGCAACCTATGATTCGCTCGTCGGCAGCCCGGCCTCGGCCGGCGCCGCGATCCACCACAACGCGAATACCGGAGCCCACCATGACGCACCATGCACTGCCTTCCTATTTGAATCCCGACCACCTCGGCCCCTGGGGCCAGTACCTGGAACAGATCGACCGCGTCACCCCGTACCTGGGGAGCCTGTCGCGCTGGGTCGAGACGCTCAAGCGTCCGAAGCGCATCCTGACCGTGGACGTGCCGATCGAGCGCGATGACGGCAGCATCGCCCACTTCGAGGGGTATCGGGTGCAGCACAACCTGTCGCGCGGCCCGGGCAAGGGCGGCGTGCGCTTCCACCAGGACGTCACGTTGCCGGAGGTCATGGCCCTGTCCGCGTGGATGACGGTCAAGAACGCGGCCGTGAATGTGCCGTACGGCGGGGCCAAGGGCGGTATCCGGGTCGATCCGGCGCTGCTCTCGAAAGGCGAACTGCAGCGCCTGACGCGCCGCTATACCAGCGAGATCAGCCTGATCATCGGCCCTGCCAAGGACATCCCGGCGCCGGACGTGAACACCAACGAACAGGTCATGGCCTGGATGATGGATTCCTACTCCATGATCGAGGGTAACCTGTCGACCGGCGTCGTCACCGGCAAGCCGATTTCGCTGGGCGGCTCCCTGGGCCGCCGCGAGGCGACCGGGCGCGGTGTATTCGTGGTCGGGCGCGAAGCGGCCATGCAGCGCGGCGTCGCGATCGGCGGGGCGCGCATCGCGGTGCAGGGTTTTGGAAACGTCGGCGGCGTGGCGGCATCCTTGTTCGCCGAGGCGGGCGCGAAGATCATCGCCGTCCAGGACCATACCGGTGTCGTCGTGCATCAGGGTGGCCTCGACATTGCGCAGCTGCACGCGCATGTGGCCGAAGCCGGCGGCGTGCAGGGATTCGCGGGCGCCGAGGAGTGCCTGGACCGCGAGGCCTTCTGGGGGATCGAATCGGACATCCTGGTCCCGGCCGCGCTCGAGCAGCAGATTACCGCGGAGCGCGCCTTGCGCATCCGTACCAAACTGGTGCTGGAGGGCGCCAACGGCCCGACCACGCCGGAAGCGGACGATATCCTGGCGGACAAGGACGTCATGGTGGTGCCGGACGTGCTGGCCAATGCCGGCGGCGTCACGGTCTCGTACTTCGAATGGGTGCAGGATTTTTCCAGCTTCTTCTGGTCCGAAGAGGAAGTCGATGCACGCCTGACCCGCATCATGCAGAGTGCATTCAATGCCGTATGGAGCGTCGCCAAAGAGAAAAAGGTCTCGCTGCGCACCGCGACCTTCATTCTTGCCTGCACCCGGGTGCTGCAGGCGCGCGAAGTGCGCGGCCTGTACCCCTGATGCCCGGCTGACCGTTCGGGCTCCGTAATCAATTCCCTCCAGGACGCGCCGACAACTGGCGCGTCCGTCACATGCCCATTCCCTGTGTCTGTTTTTGCCAACGACATCCTGGTACACCTCTGCACAGCAATAGGGAAAACCCGGCATTTCAGTGCTTCCAAGAATTAAAAAACGCTCATCAGCGGTGCGAATGTCTCATATATAAAACGTGAATTTTTATTTGAAACGGATTGGTAGACAAGCCAAAAATGTCTGCTATATTTCAGTCACGGCATGAATCATATACGAATCGCTGTTTCGTATATGAGACAAAGAACAGCGCACTCTGCGCTGCACACTGTGAGAGACATATGATCGAAATCGAATTCCGTAAAGTCGGCAAGAGTTTCATCGACCGGCAAACCTCACAACCGCGTGCAGCGGTTACCAATGTCAACATTTCGATTCGCAGCGGCGAAGTGGTGTCCATCATCGGCCCCTCGGGCTGCGGCAAGAGCACGCTGCTGAACATGGGCGCCGGCCTCTACTTGCCCAGCGCAGGGGAGGTGTATGTCAGCGGCGAACTCGTCACCAAGCCGGTGCGCAAGGTGGCCTTCATGCTGCAGAAGGATCTGCTGATGCCATGGCGGACCATCCGCGACAACGTCGCCCTCGGACTCGAAATCGACGGCGTCAGCCAGAAGGAACGCCAGCGTGTCGCCAACGAGCTGCTCGCCAAGTGCCACCTGAAGGGCTTCGAAGACCATTACCCCTACCAGCTGTCCGGCGGCATGCGCCAGCGCGCGGCGCTCGCCCGGACCCTCGCCGTCGACCCGCAGGTGCTGCTGCTGGATGAACCGTTCTCGGCACTGGATGCGCAGACCAAGATGATCCTGCAACAGGACCTGGCGAAGATGCTGTACGAGAAAAAGAAGACCGCACTCTTTATCACCCACGACCTGATCGAAGGCATTGCGCTGTCGGATCGCCTGCTGGTGATGAGCGAACGTCCCGGCACGATCATCGAAGAAATCGTCGTCGACCTGCCGCACCGCGAGAATCCGCTCGAACGCCGCAGGCTGCCTGAAATCGGTCCGCTGGCCGGCCGCCTGATGGAACTGCTGAAAGTGGGCAAGAACCAGGAAGCCGAGCTGCACTAGTCAAGGCTACAAGCCAAGCACGTCAACTTACGATTTATCGGGAGTCTTTATGAGCATGCAAAAAATCCTCGCAAGCGTCGGCATCGGCGCCGCTCTTGCGTTTGCCGGTCTTACTCCGGCGCTGGCGGCGGTGGAGGAAGTGACTTACCTGCTGCCCGCGCCACCGAACACGCTGGCCTTCGCGCCGTGGATGGTCGCGCAGCAGAAGGGCTATTACGCGGCCGAAAACCTGAAGGTGAACTTCGTCGCCGCCCGGGGCGGCGTCGACGTGGCCAAGCAGATCGGGTCCGGCAACGCGTTGATTGGCGGCGCCATCGGCGACACCCCGATCATCGTGCGCGCCAACGGCGTGCCGGTGAAGGCCATCGCAGTGCTGGGCGCCGGCTCGCTGACGATGCTCGGTGTCCACCAGAACGGGGGCATCAAGTCGCTGGGCGACCTGAAGGGCAAGACGATCACCGTGATGTCGTACACCGACACCACCTACTACGCGCTGCTGGGCAACATGAAGACCCTTGACCTGGGCAAGAGCGATGCGGCGATCCAGGCCGCCGGTCCGTCCGGCGTGTGGCAGGTATTCGCGGCAGGCAAAGCGCAGGCGATGGCGGGCGTGCCGGACTGGATCGTCAGCGCCACGGAGGCCGGCGCCAAGGTCGACATCATCGAGACCAACGGCTTCAAGAGCATGGCCCAGGCCATCCTCGCCTCCGACGAGACCATCAAAACCAAGCCCGACCTGCTCCGGCGCCTGGTGCGCGCGACGCTGCGCGGCATGGAAGACATCATGAACGACCCGAAAGCGGCAACTGCCGCCTATGTGGCCGCCGTCCCGTCCTACAAGGGCAAGGAAGCAAGCGTCGAGCAGACCTTCAACATGTACCGCAAGTACGTGTACGCGAACCAGAAGCCGCTGGGCCAGATCGATGGCGCGCGCATGGCCGAAGTCCAGAAGTTCTACGTCAGCGAAGGCATCGTCAGCAAGGCGGCCGCCGTCGGCGACCTGTACACCAACCAGTTCATCGTGGCGGGTGCCAAATGAATACGGCCACGACGATCGCCACCACCGAAGTAAAACCGCTGCCAAAAGCGAATCCCGTGCTGCGCGAGAAAGCGCTGACCGTGGCCGGCAGCCTGCTGGTGCTGGCCCTGTTCCTCGCGGCCTGGGAGTGGGGACCCGCCTTGCTCGGCATGCCCGAGTTCATCCTGCCGCGCTTTAGCCGCGTCATGCACGAAGCCGTCTTCATGTGGCACAACAGCGACCTGCTGGGCCACTTCGGCATCACCGCGACCGAAGTGGTGGCCGGCTTCGGTCTCGGCTCGCTGCTCGGTCTTGGCGTCGGCGTTGCGCTGGGCCTGTCGCCGCGTGCCGAAGCGATGCTGTCGCCCTACATCCTGGCGCTGCAGATCGCACCGAAAGTGGCATTCGCACCGCTGTTCGTGATGTGGCTCGGTTACACGGTCTATCCGAAGATCCTGGTGGCCGTGCTGATCGTGTTCTTCCCGGTGATGATCAACGTGCTGTCGGCGATCCGCACCGTGGACCCGGACATGGTCAACCTGGTGCGCACCCTGAATGCGACCCGCTGGCAAATCTTCTGCCTGGTCGAATTCCGCTCGGCGCTGCCGGCACTGTTTTCCGGCCTCCGCATCGCCTCGACCCTCGCCGTGATCGGCGTCACGGTGGGTGAACTGGTGGGCGGCAACAAGGGCCTGGGCTTCCTGCTGGTCGACGGCGAGGGCCAGGGCAATACGGCAGCCGTGTTCGTCGCCATCTGCGCACTGACACTGACCGGCATCCTGACCTACGGCGCTGTCGTGTGGGCCGAACGCCGTGTGCTGCATTACCTGCCGCGTGCCGCCACCAGCACCAAATAAGGAAAGACGTCATGAACAATACTTCTCAACTCCTGGCCGGACGCAAGGTGCTCGTCACCGGCGCTGCACGGGGCCTCGGCCTGGCCTTCGCCACGGCCATCGCCGAAGCCGGGGCACAAGTGGCGCTGGCCGACATCCTGCATGAGGTGCTGGACGACAGCGTCGCCACCCTGCGCAAGCGCGGCCTGGACGTGCACGGTTTCGCACTCGACATGGCCGATCCGGCGTCGATCGATGCCTGCGCCGCTGCCGCTGCCGGCTGGCTGGGTGGGCTTGATGGCCTCGTGAACAACGCAGCGATCACCAATTCCGGCGGCCGCTCGTCCGAGCAGCTCGACATCGCACTGTGGGACAGGGTGATGGACGTGAACGTGCGCGGTACCTGGCTGATGACCAATGCCTGCCTGCCTGCGCTGCGTGCTTCCGGCCAGGGCGCCATCGTCAACCTGGCGTCCGATACGCCGCTGTGGGGTGCGCCGAACCTGCTCGCCTACGTGGCCAGCAAGGGCGCCATCATCGGCATGACCCGCTCGCTGGCGCGCGAGGAGGGCGCGCACAACATCACCGTGAACGCTATCGCGCCGGGCTTGACGAAAGTCGAAGCGACCGAGTACGTGCCGGCGCAGCGCTACCAGACCTACCAGGACGGCCGCGCCCTGCAGCGCTTGCAGGTTCCGGACGACGTGACCGGCGCCGTGCTGTTCGCATTGTCCGGCCTGTCCCGCTTCGTCACCGGCCAGACCCTTGCCGTCAATGGCGGCTTTGTCATGAATTAACCATCAGGAGCTTCACTATGAACGATATGTCCGGACAAAATCAGATGAAACGCAGCTGGGACCAGCCCGACGGCGCCAGCTTCGCAGAATGGATGAATACCCGCGTGGCGCGCTTCGAGACCCGCAAGTACGACTGGAATGCCCTGAAGTTCCAGGCCGACTTCGATCCGAAATACGGCCGCGCGCAGATGCGCTACATCGGCACCGGCGGCACCGGCGTGGCCAACGACAGCAGCGTGATCCCGTCCGAGAACTTCACTTTCTCGACCATGATCATCCCGGCCGGCCACGAAGGCCCATCGCACCTGCACGTCGACGTCGAGGAAGTGTTCTTCGTCTTGCGCGGCAAGCTGAAGCTGGTGCTGGAAAAGGACGGCGAGCGCTTTGAGACCATCCTGACCGACCGTGACGTGGTGTCGATCCCGCCCGGTGTCTACCGCGAGGAGATCAACATCGGCGAGGAAGACGCGCTGATGTGCGTGATGCTCGGCGCGCAGAAGCCGCTCACGCCGACCTATCCGCCGGAACATCCGCTGACCAAGATCAAACGGGGCTGAACGACATGAACCACGCCATCGCACCGGAAGCGGACGGCCTGCAGAGCGCACTGTCCGAATTGGCGCGCCGTTTCCCGGAACGCAGCGTCGCCGTCGAAGGCGGCACCGTGTCCTACCGCGAACTCGTCGCCGACACGCCGCCGCAGGCAGCGGTCCAGGCGGCCAGCCAGGTATATGTGCTGCTGCACGGGATCGGCTCCGGCGCGGCGTCCTGGCTCCCGTGTGCGCTGGAACTGTCCCGCAGCACCCCGGGCGCGAGGATCATCGCCTGGAACGCGCCCGGCTACGGCAAGTCCACGCTGCTGGCCAGCACCCGTCCCGACGCCCGGGCTTACGCGGTGTGCCTGCGCCAGCTGGTGCAGGCGCTGGGCATCGAGCGCTTCACCCTGGTCGGCCATTCGCTTGGCGCGCTGATGGCTGCGGCCTATGCGGCCGGCCATGCGGGTTCGCTGGAAAAGCTGGTGCTGCTCAGCCCAGCGCGCGGTTATGGCGTGCAGGCGCGGCTGGAGCAGGGGGCGCAGGTGACGCGGGAACGCCTGTCGACGCTGGGGGAGCTTGGCATCCATGGCATGGCGACGCAACGTTCGGCGCGCCTGCTGTCGGACGGCGCCACCCCGGTCCAGCGCGACTGGGTGCGCTGGAACATGGCGCAGTTGAATCCGGCCGGCTACACCCAGGCGGTGCACCTGCTGTGCGGCGACGCCATCGAGAACCATGCGCAGCCCGCGGCGAAGCTGCCCGGCAAAGTGTGGTGCGGCGCGGCCGACACGGTGACGACGCCCGAGGACAGCCGCGGCGTGGCACGGCTGCTCGGCTTCCCCTTCGGGATGATCCCCGCTGCGGGCCATGCGTGTTACGTCGAGCAGCCGCAAGCGGCCGCCCGCGCGATCCTGAACTGACAACATTTAACGAGACGACTATGAGCAACAAGCCTGAACAAGCCGACGACGACAGCGCGGACAAATACACTGTACCCGGTCTCGAGCGCGGCCTGCGCCTGCTGTGCGAATTCAGCAGGCAGGAAAAGAACCTTTCGGCACCGGAACTGGCCAAGCGTCTGGACGTGCCGCGTTCCACCGTGTTCCGCCTCCTGACCACGCTCGAACGGATGGGCTTTGTCGAGCGTAACCCCGGTGGCCGCGACTACCGTCTCGGCATGTCGGTCCTGCGCCTCGGCTTCGAGTACCTGGCATCGCTGGAACTGACCGAGATCGGCCGGCCGCTGCTGGAACGCCTGCGCGACGAGCTCCAGTACTCGACCAATCTCGTGGTGCGCGATGGCCGCTCGATCATCTACGTGTCCAAGTCGTCGACCGCAGCGCCGTTCACCAGCACGGTCAACGTCGGCACCCGCCTGCCGGTGCATGCCACCGTGCTCGGCCGCGTGCTCCTGATGGACATGAGCCTGCCGCAGCTGCGCGAACTCTATCCGGAAGAGCACCTGAAGGTGTACAGCGAGAACACGCCGCACACGGTGCTGGACCTGTTCAACATGGTGCAGCGCGACCGCGAGCGCGGTTATGTGCTGGAAGAGGGTTTCTTCGAGCGCGGCATCTCGACCGTGGCGGCGCCGGTGCGCGACCACAGCGGCAAGGTGGTCGCGGCCCTCGGCGCCACCATCCCCGAACCGCGCATCGCCGCCGACAAGCTGGACTTCGTGGTGGCCCGCGTGCGCGCGGCGGCCGACGAGCTGTCGCGGCTGCTGGATCACGCACCCACCGAAACCGCCCAGGTCGTCAACCTGTGGCAGCGCTGAGGAGGAGCCCATCATGCGCATGACCGATCTTGGCGGCCGCGTGGCCGTCGTGACTGGCGGTTCTTCCGGCATCGGCTACGCCACCGTGGAGCTGCTGCTGGAAGCCGGCGCCGATGTCGCCCTGTGCGGCCGGGATGGCGACCGCCTCGAACGCGCCGTGGCCCAACTGCGCCAGCGCTTCCCGCAAGGGCGGCTGCTTGCACAGCGCTGCGACGTGCTCGACCCGGACCAGGTGGCCGCCTTCGCCGCCCGTGTCGACGCTGAACTGGGCGCCGCCACGATCCTGGTCAACAATGCCGGGCAGGGGCGCGTGTCGACCTTCGCCGACACCACCGACGAGGCCTGGCTGGAAGAGCTGCAGCTGAAATT
The DNA here is from genome assembly GCF_056680575.1 of Telluria sp. AIW5. NCBI lineage: Bacteria > Pseudomonadati > Pseudomonadota > Betaproteobacteria > Burkholderiales > Oxalobacteraceae > Telluria > Telluria sp. AIW5. Next base: position 3,284,434 of record NZ_CM155289.1, read on the forward strand.
CTTCTCGATCCTGCGTCCGACCCGTGCCTTCCTGGCGCAACTGCAAAGCCGGCCGGATGCCGCGATCGTTTGCGTCAATTCCCTGCTTGCCGTGCAGCCCGAGCCGCACATGGTCGCCACCTCCGCCGCCCGCGCAGGGGTCCATAACCTGGTGCGCTCGCTGGCCACCGAGTTTGCGCCGAGCCGCGTGCGCGTCAACGGCATCCTGATCGGCCTGGTCGAATCGGGCCAGTGGCGCCGCCGTTTCGAAGCCCGGCCCGACGCGGAGCGCGCCCAGGACTGGGGCCAGTGGAGCGCCAGCCTGGCGCGCAAAAAACAGATCCAGCTGGGCCGTCTCGGCCTTCCCGAGGAAGCAGCACGCGCCATCCTGTTCCTGGCGTCGCCGCTTTCCTCATACACAACAGGCAGCCATATCGATGTCTCCGGAGGACTTTCCCGTCATGTTTAATACCCCCAAAATTACCGTCGGCTGCGCGATCGCGGCTTTCCTCGAAGAGTGCGGCGTGAAGGCGGCGTTCGGCGTCATCTCGATCCACAACATGCCGATCCTGGATGCGTTCGGCGAGCGTGGCCGGATCCGCTTCGTGCCGGCGCGCGGCGAAGCGGGCGGTGCCAACATGGCCGATGCCTATGCCCGCACCACCGGCAGCCTCGGTGTCTGCCTGACCAGCACCGGCACCGCCGCCGGCAACGCGTCCGGCGCCATGGTCGAAGCCCTGACCGCCGGCACGCCGCTGTTGCACCTGACCGGCCAGATCGAAACGCCCTACCTGGACCAGAGCCTGTCGTATATCCACGAGGCGCCGGACCAGCTGACGATGCTGAAAGCGGTGTCGAAAGCGGCCTTCCGCATCCGCAGCGTGGATACGGCGCTGAGCACCGTGAAACAGGCCGTGCAGATCGCGCTGACCCCGCCGATGGGTCCCGTCAGCGTCGAGATCCCGATCGACATCCAGGCCGCGCTGATCGACGCGCCGGGAGACCTGCGGCCCTTGCCGATTGCGCGCAACGAGCCGCCCGCGCATGCGCTCGACGCGCTGGCGCAGCAACTGGCGCAGGCCCGGCGCCCGATGCTGTGGCTGGGCGGCGGCAGCCGCGGTGCGTCGAAACAGGTGCAGCGCCTGCTGGCGATGGGCTTCGGCGTGGTCACGACCACCCAGGGCCGCGGCGTGGTGCCGGAAGACCATCCGCAATCGCTGGGCGCCTTCAACCTGCACAAGCCGGTCGAGCAGTTCTACCAGGGCTGCGATGCGATGGTGGTGGTCGGGTCCCGCCTGCGCGGCAACGAAACGCTGAAGTACGAACTGAAACTGCCGCGTCCCCTGTACCGGATCGATGCCGACCCGGCCGCCGAGGGCCGCTGCTACAAGAGCGATCATTTCGTCTGCGGCGACGCCGAACTGGCGCTGGAAGGGCTTGCGGACCGGCTCGAAGGAAAAATGAAAATCGATCCGGCTTTCATGAAGGACTTGCAGAAGGCGCGCGACAGCGCAGTCGCCGGCCTGGTCGACGGCCTCGGGCCCTACAGCGCGCTGGTCGAAGAGTTGCAGGAGGCGGCCGGACGCAGCTTCAACTGGGTGCGCGACGTGACGGTGTCGAACTCCACCTGGGGCAACCGCTACCTGCGCATCTTCGATCCGCTGGCCGGCGTGCATGCGCTCGGCGGCGGCATCGGACAGGGACTGGCCATGGGCATCGGCGCGGCCGTGGGTGCCGCCGTCAGCGCTTCTAGCAAGAAGACCTTCTGCCTGGCCGGCGACGGCGGCTTCATCCTGAACCTGGGCGAACTCGCCACCGCGGTGCAGGAAAAGGCCGACATGGTGATCGTGCTGATGAACGACAAGGGCTATGGCGTGATCAAGAACATCCAGGACGTGCAGTATGGCGGCCGCCGCCATTACGTCGACCTGCATACGCCGGACTACGCGCTGCTGTCGCAGTCCTTGCAGCTGCGCCATGCGCGGGTGTCCAGCCTGGCCGACGCCGGCGCGGCCCTGGAGCGGGCATTGGCCGAGCCCGGACCCTTCCTGCTGGAGATCGACATGCTGTCCATCGGCAGTTTCAAGACCGCGTTCGCGGGTCCGCCGGTCAAGAACGCCGTGCCTGAAGCCGCTTTGGCCACCGCTTGAGGGGAATCCTATGTTGCACGTATCGATGATTGGTTGCGGCGCGATTGGCGTGGGCGTGATGGAGCTGCTCAAGAGCGATCCGGAAGTCGTGTTCGACCTCGTGGTGGTGCCGGAAAACGCGCTGGAGAACGCCGGCGCCACCGTCCGCCGCCTGGCGCCGCTGGCCAGGGTAGGGGTGGGCCTGAACGGTTCGCGCCCGGACCTGCTGATCGAATGCGCGGGCCACCGCGCCATCGAAGAGCACATCATCCCGGCGCTCGAAAGCGGGATCCCCTGCATGGTGGTCTCGGTGGGCGCCCTGTCGGAAGAGGGCCTGGCCGAGAAACTCGAACAGGCGGCGCAGCGCGGCAAGACCCAGGTGCAGCTGCTGTCGGGTGCGATCGGCGCCATCGACGCGCTGGCTGCGGCACGCATCGGCGGCCTCGACTCGGTCGTGTACACCGGCCGCAAGCCGGCCGGGGCGTGGAAGGATACGCCGGCGGAGGGGCTGTTCGACCTCGACGCCCTTACCGAGGCGGTGGTGATCTTCGAAGGCTCGGCGCGTGAAGCGGCGCGACTGTATCCGAAGAACGCGAACGTGGCCGCCACCCTGTCGCTGGCGGGCCTCGGCCTGGACCACACCCGGGTGCGTTTGCTGGCCGATCCACACGCTACCGAAAACGTGCACCACGTGGAAGCCAAGGGCGCGTTCGGCAATTTTGAATTGACCATGCGCGGCAAGCCGCTGGCGGCCAATCCGAAAACTTCGGCGCTGACCGTGTTCAGTGTCGTGCGCGCCCTGAACAACCGCGCACATGCACTGTCGATCTGAGGGCATCATGACAAGAACATTCGATCCGAGCATCACGCAGGAGATCTGCGTTGCGGGCCAGTGGCGCCTGGGCGGCGGCGACCGCTACGCCACGCTGTATCCCGCTACCGGCGAACCGGTGGCCTGGCTGAATGCGGCCAGCCTGGCCGACGTGCAGGAAGCGATAGCGGGCGCCGACCATGCCTTCCGCACCAGCGGCTGGGCCCAGCGCAAGCCGCATGAGCGCGCCGCCGTGATGTACAGGGTGGCGCAGCTGATCCGCGAGCGCGGTGAGGACCTGGCCCAGCTGCAGCGCCTCGACAACGGCAAGCCGATCACGGAGACGCGCAACCTGGTGGCCAGCGCCGCCGCGACCTTCCAGTTCTTCGCCGCCGCCTGCGAGACCCTGGAAGAAACCATCACTCCGGCGCGTGGCGACAATCTCACCATGAGCGTGTACGAGCCGATGGGCGTGGTGGCCGCGATCACGCCGTGGAATTCGCCGATCGCCAGCGAAGCGCAGAAACTGGCGCCGGCGCTCGCGGCCGGCAACGCCGTGGTGGTGAAACCGGCCGAGGTGACCCCGCTGCTGGCGCTGGAACTGGCCCGCATCTGCGAGGAGGCCGGTGTGCCGGCGGGCATGGTCAGTGTCCTGCCGGGCAAGGGCTCGGTGATCGGCGACGCCATCACCCTGCACCCGCTGGTGCGCAGGGTATCGTTCACCGGCGGCACCAGCACCGGCAAGCACATCGCCCATATCGCCGCGGACAAGATGATGCCGGTCTCGCTGGAACTGGGCGGCAAGTCGCCGACCATCGTGTTCGAGGACGCCGACATCGAGCATGCGGTGGCCGGGGTGCTGTACGGGATTTTCAGCTCCTCGGGCGAATCCTGCATCGCCGGTTCGCGCCTGTTCGTGGCGCACAGCATCTACGACAGCTTCATGGAGCGCCTGGCCCAGGGCGCCGCTGCGCTGCGCGTCGGCGACCCGGCCGACGAGCGCACCCAGATGGGACCCCTGATTACCGCGCGCCACCGCGACAGCATCGAATCCTATGTCGCGCTCGGCGTGTCCGAAGGAGGGCGCCTGCGCACCGGCGGCATGCGGCCGCCGGGAGTAGAGTTCGAGAAGGGCAATTACTACCTGCCCACGATCATCGAGGACGTGCGTAACGACATGCGCATCTGCCAGGAAGAGATCTTCGGGCCGGTGCTGGTGGCGATGCCCTTCGAGGATGAGGAAGACCTGATCGCGCAGGCCAACGACAGCGTGTACGCGCTGGCGGCCGGCATCTGGACGCAGGATTACAAGAAGGCGTGGCGCTATGCGCGCGCGGTGCAGGCCGGCAATGTGTGGATCAACACCTACAAGCAGTTCTCGATCTCGACGCCGTTCGGCGGCTGGCGCGACAGCGGCCTCGGACGCGAGAAGGGACGGCTGGGAATCCTGCAATACATGGAACAGAAAAGCGTCTACTGGGGCATGAACGACATGCCACTGCCGTGGGCGCATGGAGCGAAATGATGGACGTACTTGGTATCGACGAAATCACCTACGGCGCGGACGACCTGCCGGCCTGCAAGATCTTCTTTACGGACTGGGGCCTGAAGCTGGTCGACGAGAGCGGCAGCGCGCTGGTATTCGAATGCATGAACGGTTGCCGCGTGATCGTGCGCGCCATCGACGACCCGGCGCTGCCGCCGGCGATCGAAGCCGGACCGACCCTGCGCGAAGTCGTCTGGGGCGTCGCTTCGCAGGAAGTGCTGGAGCGCTTCCGCGGCATCGTGCGCGCACTGCCGCATCCCGTGGACACGCCGGACCGCATCGGCTGTACCGATCCGAACGGCCTGGCGGTGCGCTTCCAGGTAACGCGCAAGCACGATGTCGAGGTCGAGTGCGCCCAGATGAACACCTGGTCGAACCGCCCGCGCATGAACCAGCGCAGCCCGGCCTACGAGCGCGCCGAGCCGGTCGAGGTCGGCCACGTGGTGTTCTTCGTGAAGGATGTGCAGGCCTGCGAGGACTTCTATTGCCGTCACTTCGGCTTCGTGCCGTCCGACCGCTACCCGGGCCGCGGCGCCTTCCTGCGCTGCGCCAACGTCGGCGGGCACCACGACCTGTTCCTGCTGCAGACGCCGGACCTGAAAGTGGGCCTCAACCACGTGGCCTTCACGGTGCGCGACATCCACGAAGTGTTCGGCGGCGGCATGCACATCTCGCGCCAGGGCTGGGACACCCAGCTCGGACCGGGCCGGCATCCGATCTCCTCGGCCTATTTCTGGTACTTCCGCAATCCGGCCGGCGGCCTGATCGAGTACTACGCCGACGAAGACCAGCTCGACGAGCAGTGGGAGGCGCGCGAATTCGAGCCGGGACCGACCGTGTTTGCCGAGTGGGCGATCGACGGCGGACTGGACGGCCATACGCGCCGCCAGCGCAACGCCAAGGCCCCCGAAGGCAAGTTCCTGACCGAAAAAACGAAATCCTGACCCCCAACAGAATCAGAATCCGGAGCAGAACATCATGCAAGCACAACGCTACCTGAATGCCCATCAAACCCGCCGCCGCGCGCCGACGTCCTGGGAAGACCTGCTGGGCGACTCGATCGAACGCGCTTTCGCGTCCGGCATCACCGAACTCGCCGCCCTGGTGGCGCACCTGAACCGCACGGGCCCGAACTACCCGGGCGGCGGCGAATGGACCGAACAGTCGTACCAGGCCGAGATCGCGCGCCTGGCTGCCGAATGCTGATTGAAAAGGACATCGTGATGAGAACCCAAGCCAATGACCCAATCGACGCCGTCCTCGCAGCCGGCCTGACCGACCTGTGGTACCCGATCTGCCCTTCGGGCTTCGTGGCCGACAAACCCGTGTCGCTGCGGCGCCTCGGTAAAAAAATCGTGCTCTGGCGCGAAGCCAACGGTACCCTGCATGCGCTGGAAGACCACTGCCCGCACCGCGGGGCACCGCTGTCGCTCGGCATCGTGCTGGGCGACCGCATCGCCTGCGGCTACCACGGCGTGCAGGTGCGCTTCGACGGCGTGGTCACCAGCGTGCCGGGCAGCCCGGGCTGCAAGCTCGAAGGCGCCAAGGCGACCCGCTCCTTCCACGTGCAGGAAGCGGCCGGCGCCATCTTCCTCTACAACGCGAGCAAGGAGTTGGCCGAAGCGCCGCCGCTGAACCTGCCGCCGGAACTGACCGACCCGGCGTACTCGAACTTCCTGTGCTACGCCGAATGGAACGGCGACTACCGCTATGCGCTCGACAACGTGCTCGATCCGATGCACGGCACGTTTCTCCACAAGCAGTCGCATTCGATGGCCGAGGGCGAATCGACCGCCGCCTTCCGCGTGCGCGACACCGACCATGGCTTCGTGTTCGAGAAAGAAGGCCAGCGCGGCGTGAACTTCGACTGGACCGAGTACGGCGAGACCGGCATCCAGTGGATGCGCCTCGAAATTCCCTACCCGAAGACGGGCGGCCCGGGCGGCAACTTCATCATCATCGGCGGCTATGCGCCGATGGAAGAAGGCGTCACCGCCATCTTCTTCTGGCGTGTGCGCAAGGTCGAAGGCTGGCAGCGCGACACCTGGCGCTTCCTGTACAAGAACCGGCTGGAGGCGCGCCACTGGCACGTGCTGGAACAGGACCGTGCGATCCTGGAAGCGATGGAGCCGGACGCCAACCAGCGCGAAATGCTGTACCAGCACGACATGGGCATCGTGCGCCTGCGCCGCCACCTGCGCGCCCTGGCCAAGGCCCAGCTTGCCGCCGCCGAAACCGCGGCCTGATTACCGGAGTACCGTCATGAGCAACAGCCAACAGATCGCCGTGCGCGTGCAGGCCATGCGCTTCGAAGCCAGCGGCATCGTCAGCGTCGAGCTGGTGTCGCCCCAGGGCGACGCGCTGCCGCCGTTCGCCGCCGGCGCCCATATCGACCTGCACCTGCCGAACGGTGTGGTGCGCAGCTACTCGCTGTGGAATTCGCCGCAGGAGCGCCACCGCTATGTGATCGGCGTCCTGCATGACCGCAACAGCCGGGGCGGATCGCGCTACGTGCACGAACAACTGCGGGTCGGCTCCACGATCACGATCGGCGCGCCGCGCAACAACTTCCCGCTGGAGGAAGGGGCGCCGCACACGGTCCTGATCGCCGGCGGCATCGGCATCACGCCGATCTACGGCATGCTCAATGAACTGCGCCGCCTGGGCAAGTCGGTCGAATTGCTGTACTGCGCGCGCAGCCGGACCGAAGCCGCCTTCGTCGATGCGCTGCTGGGCGAGGCCGGCGTGCAGACCCACTTCAACGACGAAGCGGGCGGCCCGCCCGACCTGCGCGCCTACCTTGCCGGCAAATCGGCGCAGGCGCATTTTTATTGCTGCGGCCCGACGCCGATGCTCATTGCTTTCGAGGGCAGCTGTGCCGAGCTGGGCCTGCCGAATGTGCATGTCGAGCGCTTCGCGCCGGCCGAACCGGTGGTTGCGATGCAGGGCAGCGAGTACGAATGCCAGCTGGCGCGCTCGCAGAAGCTGGTGCTGGTCCCGGCCGGGAAATCGCTGCTCGACGCGCTGCTCGAAGCGGGCGTGAATGTCGATCACAGCTGCCGGGAAGGCGTGTGCGGCTCCTGCGAGACCACCGTGCTGGACGGCATGCCGGAGCATCGCGACGGCGTGTTCACCAAGGCCGAGCGCGAGTCCGGCAAGACGATGATGGTATGCGTGTCCGGATGCAAGAGCCGCCGCTTGGTGCTCGACCTCTAACTCCGCAGCCGGGCGAGGAAACGAGACGCCTTGCCCGGCCGTATTACGTGAAAAACCTGACCAGCCTGGGTCCGGTTTTTTTTGTGCCCGAATCACACCTGAACCACTGTTTTATTAATGAAACACGGCAAATGCCGTTAGAAAAAGGGGAGTTCGAATGAAAAAGCACCTGACCACCATGGCAGTCCATGCAGCACTCGGCTGCGCTCTTGCGGGCAGCGCCCAGGCCCAAAGCAGCGTCACCGTGTACGGCAGCCTGGACGCCGGCGTGGCCTATATCAATGACCTGGGCGGTAGTTCAGTGACGCGGGTCGACCAGGGCACGATGCAGCCGGACCGCATCGGATTCCGCGGTACGGAAGACCTGGGCGGTGGCATGAAGGCGTTCTTCCAGCTCGAGGGCGGGTTTTCCACCGACACCGGCAGCCAGACCAACGCAGGCCGGCTGTTCAACCGAGCCAGCGTCGTCGGGCTGTCGGGCAATCTCGGCACCGTCACGCTGGGCAATATGCCTGACATCGTATTCGACTACGCGGGCAAGCTGAGCAACGGCTTCCAGCTGACCAATTTCTACCTGTTCCACCCGGGGAACCTGGATACAGTGGCGAACACCTACCAATTCAATAATTCGGTGCGCTACACCTCGCCGGCCTTCGGTGGCGTGACGGTGAGCGCGATGGCCGGGCTGGGCGAGCAGCCGGGGAGCTCCAGCACGAACCGCAACCTGAGTGCGGGTGCCAACTACACGAAAGGTCCACTGCGGCTGGCCCTTGCTTACAGCCGCCAGAACGATCGCACTGCCGGTTACGCAGGAGGCTTCCTGACCACCCTCGGGCTGGGCAACGCGACGACCGTGTTCGACACCCTGACGACCTGGGCGGGCGGCGCCGGCTACACCGTCGGCAACTTGCGCCTGAATGCGCTCTACACCCAGAGCCGCGTCGAGCTGCCGGCCGCTCCTGGCTTCGAGCAAAGGAATGTGGACCTTGGCGCAGCCTTCCGTTACGCACCCCAGACCACTCTTAACCTCGGGTACACCCATACCCGCCTGGAGGATGCGCGCTACAACCAGGTCAGCGTCAGCAATGTGTATGCCTTCTCGAAGCGCACCGAGTTCTACATCCAGGCGGCGTACCAGAAGGCGGGCGGTTCGGCAACCAGGGCTTTCCAGAACAATACGGGCGCCTCGTCCGACGACAAGCAGCTGGTGACGACGGCCGGCCTGCACCACTCGTTCTGATCGGGCCGCGCCGGTGCTAGACTTCCTGCAACGACGTCGACCGTCTGTGCTGCGATAGGGAAGCAATGAAAGAAGTGCACGTTACTACATGGAACGACTTCATGTCGCTCAGCGCCGAGCTGGACGGCTGGGCTTTTCGTGGGCAACAGGATGCGCGCTGGCCGCTGCTGACTTCCCTGGCGCGCTACCTGCACGCCTACATCCCGGACCAGGCCAGCTGGCGTCAGCGCGAGGAAAGGGCGATCCGCATCTTCCGGCGCAAGGCGCACAATTACCTCGGCGATCCCACGGTGCTGGACAATGCGCTGCGCTGTCTGGCACTGATGCAGCACCACGGCGCACCAACCCGTTTGCTGGACTTCACGAAATCGCCGTTTGTGGCGGCATTCTTCGCGCTGGAGCGGGCAACCGATGACGCCGCCGTCTATGCATTGAATACGCCGCGCTTGTGGGTTGCGGTGCCGCACGGCCAGCCCGACATGGACCGCAACAGCATCGATCCGCGCCAGCCGGATAATTTTGGCCGGGTTTTCCTGCCCAACACGAATGCAATCATCTGGACCGGTGAGCCGACCGAGATGGACCGCCGGCTGGTGGCGCAATCCGGCACGCTGGTAGTCCCTGGCATGCTGGACAAACCCTTGGACGGGATCCTGCGGTACTACGAGGGGGCCGACACCTTGCTGCAGAAAATCGTTCTGCCACTCTCTGTGCGCGAGGAAGCGATGAAGGCGCTCTATCGCATGAACATCACGAACGCCACGCTGTTCCCCGACCTCGATGGGCTGGCACGTTCGATCGGCATGGAGCTGGAGGTCATCTGGGCGGGCGCCGCTGGTCTTGCAACCGGTGACCAGGCCTGAGTGCCAGTCATGAAACCGCTGGCACACAGGTATGCGGCATCCAGCCTTGACTCGACGGTTAACCCGGTCGAGTGGGCACGGTGCTTCGATGGGCTTTTCACTGGACCGTTCCTGTTCACCGATGATGGTATCACCAATGGTATGGTTCAGCTTCCGTGCTGGAAGCACGAATAGAATCAAGGGATTGGCTCAGCCATTGATGATCGAGTGGGAGTGAGGGTTCCCAAAGTAAATTTTGCGATGACGCTGCAAACCGGCTAACCGCAGGCAGGTCTGCGGTACGCATCAGGCGCATTGGCATGAGGCAGGGATAGCGCTGGCGATCGAGCCTGTGTAGAAGGCTTGGCCGGCCTTTTGAAACACGGTTGGCTTGTACGAATTTCAATCGCTGCCGCAGCCGGGAGGGTCGTTGGGGGGACAGGCCGAGCCGGCCGCAGGCGAAGCGCAACGCGTGCTCCGTCCCCGTTTCGAAGTTCACCTTCCTGCCCAGCAGGATTCGCGGCCAGGTGGACTCCAGGTGCGTTTGCCGCCACAGGCGTGAAATCGCATCTCCCTTTCCGGGGTGGATCTCCCACGCGGACCCGCACTACCGAATGGACGTCAAACGGGGCCCCGTACAGATCGAAACGGTGCCGCGAATGTCCTCCACGATTGCGCCTCCTCCGGCCGGGACCGGCTGCCGGCCTTACTGCGATAGCACGTAGCGCGCCAGGCTGCGCGCCTGTTCCTCGCTCAGCTGGTCGTAGGGCGGCATCGGCACCGGCCCCCACTTGCCTGCGCCGCCGCCGCGGATGCTCTTCGCCAGCGCCGCCTCGTCACCTGCGGTACCGGCATACCTGGCCGCGACCGCCTTGTAGCCCGGGCCGACGACGGTCTTGTCGACCGCATGGCAGGACAGGCAGTTGTTGGCCGCGAGCAGCGCCTTGGCATCGAGCATTGCTCCGCCCGTTTTCGCGGGCCCGGAAGCCGGCCGGGCCGCCGCCGGGCTGTGCGTCGACGCGGGTACGATGGACGCCACCGTGTCCGCGCCGCCCTGCTCGGCGCCGTAGACCTTGACGAGGTAATCGACCATGGCCGGGATGTCGGTGTCGTCGAATTGGGCACCAAAGGGGTGCTTCATCTTCTTGACGGTGGCTTCCCAGTAGCTGCGCGGTGACGTAGCCGGCTGGGTCTGAACGTAGTGCACCGAGTGGCAGGTCATGCAGTTGCGCTGCACCAGCGCGTAGCCGGGCAGGGTGCTGGGCTTGAACTGGGCCGTTTCCGGCGGCAGCCGGATCTCGGTGGCGAATGCGGGAACGGCGGTACCCAGCAGCAGAGACAGCAGGAATGGTTTCATCGCACGGCTCCTCATACCGCAACGACGCGTACGGATTCGACCACATTGCGCATGTAGCCGGGCGCATTCCACAGGGCGGTGGTCGGCTGGCCCTGGCCGATGCGGTTAGTGGCGCGCACCAGCAACTGGTGCTCGCCCTTGCGCGACGGCGTGAAGGCCGTGCTCCATTCGCGGAAAGAATAGCGGCCCAGGTCCTTGCCCAGCCGGGCCGCCTGCCAGGTCTTGCCGCCGTCGGCGGAGAAGGCGACCTCGGCGATGCCTTGGCCGCCATCAAAGGCGATGCCGCGCACCACGGTCTGGCGCCCGCGCGGCACCTGGGCACCATCGGCCAGGCTGGTGATGAAGGAGCGCACATTGAAGCGGCCGATCGGCACCGTTTTCGCGGCCGGCTTGCCGGGCTCGGTGCAGGCACAGGGGTTGGCCGGGATGCGGTAGGCGGCACTCATCCAGAAGCCGTCGAATACCTTGTCCGTAACGGTAATGTCGGACAAGTGCTTGACCCAGTAGGTGCCGTAGTAACCGGGCACTACCAGGCGCAGCGGGTAGCCGTTCAGGACCGGCAGGTCGGCGCCATTCATCTGCCAGGCCAGCATGACCTCGCCGTCGAGCGCGTGGTCGATGTCGAGCGCCTTCATGAAGTCCGGGCCGTCGCCGACAGGAGGTTTGTCCAGGCCGTTGAATGCCACTTGAACCGATCCGGCCCTGACACCGGCCTTTTCCAGCACCTTACTCAGGGGGACCCCGGTCCAGCGCGCATTGCCCATCGCGCCATTGGCCAGTTGGCCACCGTTGACGCGCGGCGTCGAGAACCCGCGGCTATTGCCTGAGCACTGGTTGACGGCGACCAGTTCGACGCCGTCGGCCAGCTGCTTCAGGTCGGCCAGCGACAGTTCGAGCGGCGTGTTGACGTTGCCGCCGACGTGCAGGCGATAGGTCTGCGCGTCGATCGAGGTGGGGATGCCGGCCCAGTGGTAGCGCACGAAGAACGCGTCGTTGGGCGTGATCACGCCTTCGTTGAAGACGCCGAAGGGGGTCTCGAGCTGGGGCGGACGCGCGGTCAGCAGGATCAGCGGGCGCTTCTGGGGGTAAGCCACCAGCGAGCGCGCGCCGTTGGCGAAGGGCAGGGTCAGTTGGCCCGGTTCGGCCGCCAGTGCGTCCAGGACCGGGTTGCCGAAGGCGCCAACGGCGCCGAGCGCGCCGGCCTTGCGCAGGAAAGCACGACGCTCTGGCGCCGGGGGAAGCTTGGTCATACTGGTCTCCGTTCTTATGGTTGGACTACCTGTGCCGCAGCTTGCCGGCTTTTCGTACGCTCGTCAGCACCGCCTTGCCATCATCCGCGCGCTCATCGACTTCCATCGATACGGGCAAGCTGGCCGACATCCTGGTGTGTCATGACAAGGGATTATCGACAAAGTATTCGTGATTGCTGGTCAAAACGTAAGAGTGACGCAACTCCACCACTTCGTCACGAAAGGTCATGGCGCGCCGGATAATGTGCAGCAGCGGAGTACCTTGTTCGAGCCCGAGCAGGGCGGCCACTTCCCCGTTCGCGCCCTGTGCCTCCAGACGTTCCTCGGTGCGCAGCACGGCCACCCCGAAACTGTCCTGGTAGAGCTGATAGAGCGTCGTGCGTCGTTCGCGCACGTGGACCTCGGCCAGGTCGCTGAAAAACCGTTCGGGCAGCATGATGTCGTCGACGATCACCGGTTTCCCCGCAAGGCTGAGCCGATTAATGATGCGATACACCTTGGCACCGGTGCGAATGCCGAGTCGCCTTGCGCTGTCGGCGTCAGCCTTTCCCAGCGCCAGGCTGACGAATTCCACCTTTGGATATTCCTTTTTACCGTCCTTGCCACAGATATGGAAGAAGCCGAACATATAGCGGTCCTGGCTGTGGGAAGTGACGAAGGTGCCGCGCCCCTGATGGCGCATCAGGATATTTTCGGCGGCCAGCTCATCGACGGCCTTGCGCAGGGTTCCTACACTGACGCCAAAGCGTTCGCACAGTCGTTTTTCGGCCGGAATCATCTCGCCCGCCTTCCACTCGCCATCGCGCAGCGACTCCATCAGCTTGTGCTTGACCTCTTGATAAAGGGGCGCACCGTGGGGCATGTCAGAACGAAAGAGTTGTTGCATAAAATGAGTCAGGGATAATCGTGGCTACATGATAGCAAATTCTCGCCTGTCATGGCTCAGATACATACAGATCACCTAATTGAATTCCGGCCGCATAACGCTGGTGGGCCTTGTCCTGGCACCACCTGAGCAGGCTGAGGATCGGCTCGGAACGGTGTTTGTCCCTGTGCAGCAGAATGTGGAAAGCGCGCGTCAACTTCAGGAACGGTGTGTCGAGGGCAATGAGGTTGCCCCGTTCCACAGCGCCCGTCAATGCAATCCTGGGCAGACAGGAAATCCCCATCCCGCTCTCGACCGCACGCTTGATGGCCTCGGTCCCGCCCAGCTCCATGCTGAGGCGAATGTCGCCCAGTTGGCTCATCAGCATTTGCTCGACCACTTCGCGCGTACCCGACCCTTTTTCGCGCAGGATCCAGTCGGCCGAGCGCAAGGCATCGACCGTGACCGCGCCCGGCAAGGCCAGCGCGTGACCAGGCGCGCAGCAGATCGCCAGTTCGTCCGCCTGCCAGAAGATGGCGTCGATGTCGATGCTCTGGCACGGCCCTTCGACGAAGCCGATGTCGATTTCGAAGTGGCGCACGGCATTGATGACGTGCCCGGTGTTGCCGACGTCGAGCTGGAAGCGACTGCCGGGCCGCAATGCGCGAAATCCGCCTATCAGCTGTGGCAACAGGTAGTTGCCGATGGTGGAGCTCGCGCCCAGCCGCAGGTCGACGGCGCGGCCGCTTTCCGTGAACAGCATTTCCATCTCGTGGGCGCGATCGATCATTTCCACCGCTTTTGCATACAGCGACCGCCCATCCGCGTTCAGCACCAGGCGCTTTCCAACCCGATCGAACAACTTGGTCCCCAGCTGGTTTTCATAGTCGGCCAAGGCCATGCTCGCGGCCGACTGGGTGATCCCGACCGCTGCGGCTGCCTGGGTCACGCTGCCCTTCTGGGCGATGGCGACGAATACCTCGGTTTGCCTGAGTGTGGTACGCAGCATTTGTATATCAATTTTACTGATCGATTATATCAATATAACTCGTTTTCAATGTGCTTGCCACAGCGGTAGTCTGGCCGTACCCGATTCCAGAAAGAAAACAACATGACCGTTTCCCCATCCTTCGCGAACCAGTACGCCCCCGGGCTGGCGCTTGTCGGTGCGATCGCCGCAGCGTCGATGCTGGTCGCCTCGCTGCCGGCCGTCGCGCAGTGGGGCGCCAGCCCGCTCACCATTGCCATCGTGCTCGGCATCTTGCTTGGCAATACGATCTTTATGCGCATCGCCCCGGCCTGTGCCCCGGGTGTCGATTTTTCCAAGGCGCGTCTTCTGCGCCTGGGGATCGTCCTGTACGGCTTTCGCATCACCTTCCAGCAGATCGGCGACATCGGCTGGGCCGGCGTGCTGGTCGACATACTGGTGATCGCCACCACGTTCACCGTTGCAGTGCAGCTCGGTACACGGGTATTCGGCCTCGACCGCCAGACCTCGATGCTGATCGGCGCCGGCAGCGCGATCTGTGGCGCCGCCGCAGTCATGGCGACCGAACCTGTGGTGCGAGGACAGGCCAACAAGGTATCCGTGGCAGTAGCCACGGTGGTCATTTTCGGCACGGTTGGCATGTTCCTGTATCCGCTGCTGTATCCCTACCTGGCGCTGTCGGAGCAGGCGTACGGCCTCTATGTTGGTTCCACCATCCACGAAGTGGCGCAGGTCGTGGTGGCGGGCAAGGCGGTGAGCGAACAGGCCGCTTCCGCCGCTGTGATCGAGAAGATGATGCGGGTAATGATGCTGGCGCCCTTCCTGGTGATCCTGAGCAGCCGCATCGGGATCAGCGAGCATGAGACTGGAAAACGCCCGATCATGATTCCCTGGTTCGCCGTGCTGTTCATCGCTGCCAGTGGTTTCAACTCGCTGCAGTTGCTGCCGGCGCCCGTGGTCAGCGCGATCGTCCAAATCGACACCGTGCTCCTCGCAATGGCGATGGGTGCGCTGGGCTTGCGCACCCACGTCGGCGCGATTCGCCAGGCCGGCCTCAGGCCGATCCTCCTGGCGGCCGTCTTGTTCGCCTTCCTGCTGGTGGGTGGCTACGCTATCAACCGTATCGTCCACATGATCCTCTGAGGATAAAGCTTATTTTTTTGCAGTCGATCATCCATATGATATGTTTGATGAGGTGCCGAAAACCGACAGGAAATCCAACGTGAAGCTGTGTTTCAGCGCTTATTTTCGATTCTCAGTGCCCACCGCTATGGTGGATCATCAGATGGCTTTGAACCGCACGGGAACTAACTAGCCCTTAGGGCGTGGAGGAGCAAAGATGAAGAAGCCGTTGCATCGTAGTTTGTATTTCCAGGTGGTGATTGCACTCGTGGCCGGGATCGCAGTCGGCCACTTTTATCCCAAAGTTGGCGCCGATCTCAAGCCCCTCGGGGACGCGTTTATCAACGCCATCAAGATGGTTATCACCCCTGTCATTTTCTGCACGATCGTGTCGGGCATTGCTGGCATGGAAAGCCTCAAGAAAGTTGGTCGCGTCGGCGGCAAGGCCATCCTGTATTTCGAAGTTGTTACCACGCTGGCCTTGATCCTCGGTATGTTGGTTGCCAACATTGTGCAGCCTGGCGCCGGCATCAACGCCGACCTTGCCAGCCTGGATAGCGGGGCGGTGGCTCAGATCGCGCAAAAGGCGCAGCCGCAAACCACCATGCAGTTCATCGTGGCGATCATCCCCTCGTCGGTTGTGGACGCCTTCGCCAAAAACAACCTGTTACAGGTGCTCCTGTTCTCGATGCTGTTCGGTATCAGCCTGTCTGCGCTGGGCGATCGCGGCCAGAAGGCGCGTGAGGTCATCGACGAGTTCGGAAAAATCCTGCTCGGCGTGGTGGGTATCGTCATGAAGCTTGCCCCGCTGGGTGCCTTCGGCGCAATGGCCTTCACCGTCGGCAAATTCGGCATCGGCACGCTGCAGCAGTTGTCGCTGCTGATCGTCTGCTACTACGCGACCACGCTCCTGTTTGTTGGGCTCGTGCTCGGCTCGGTGGCGCGCATGGCCGGGATCTCGCTCTGGAAGCTGATCAAATACCTGAAGGAAGAAATGTTCATCGTGCTCGGCACCGCAAGTACCGAATCGGTACTGCCCCAGCTGATGCAAAAGCTCGAACGCCTGGGGATTTCGCGTTCGGTGGTCGGGCTGGTGGTTCCGACCGGCTATTCGTTTAACCTTGACGGCGCGGCGATCTACCTGACGATGACCTCGATTTTCATTGCCCAGGCGCTCAACATCGATCTCAGTCTGTGGCAGCAACTGGGGCTGCTGGCGATCCTGCTGCTGACCTCGAAGGGCGGTGCCGGCGTTGCGGGCGCGGCGCTGGTGGCGCTGGCCGCAACGCTGTCGTCGACAAACCTGCTGCCCGTGGCTGGCATCGCGCTGGTGATCGGCATCGATCGCCTGATGAACGAGATCCGCGCGCTGACTAACCTCGTTGGCAATGCGGTGGCGACGGTGGCGGTGGCGCGCTGGGAAGGGGAGATCGACCTGGCGCAGGCGCGTCGTGTGCTCGACGGTGAGCAGGCGGACTTGGCCGAACCGGAAGCGTCGCCCGCATTGCCAGTCCTGGCGCCGCACCTGGTGGCCCGGGCCGGCTCCTGAAACGAGCTTGCGCTGCATCGACCACAGTCGTACGCACACGACAAGCCGTATGACTCCGGGCGCGGCCACAGCCGTTCCCGGAGTTTTTTTACGTCCTGGGCATCGGGGCAACGGGCGGGTAGGGCAGCATAACCGGCCCCGCAGCGAGCACGAAGTCCTTGCGCAGGAAAGCTGGCAGTAGTGCAGGACGAAGCTGGCGCCCCTGCCGTGCAGGAGCTCGCGGATCACCTGCATTACCCAGCAAGGGGCGAGCTTCCCGTGCAGGCGGTTTCCAGGATAAAGCCAGTCAGGTGCAAACGGCAGCAGGGACGCTGCCCGCAGAAGTGCCTCCTGTTGGCGAGGGCATGCCGTTTGAAGCAAGAGAAGGCAGGGGAGCGCGGCCGACCCTGCAGCGAGGATCGCGTCCTCGGCAGAAAGCTACCAGTTGCGCAGAACGAGGCTGGCGCCGCCGCCGATCAGGATCACCCAGATCACCTGCACCACGCGGGCAGGGGCGAGCTTTCCGTGCAGGTGGTTGCCAAGATAGAGCCCACCGAGCGCGAACGGCAGCAGCACCGCCGCCAGCAGGAGGAGGCTATGCTCGCGGTACAGGCCGGCGCCGGTGAAGAGCACCAGGCGTGACAGTCCGCTGATGAAGATGAGGGAGCTGATCGTCGCGCGCAGCACCAGCTTGTCCGGCAAGCGCCGCGCAAGATAGATCGTATAGATGGGCCCGCCCGTGCCGAACAAGGCCGTGAACACACCGCCGATGATCCCGAGCGGCACCGCCCAGGCGCCGCGGATGATCTCCAGGCGGGGATTGAACAGCAAACTCCACGCGGAATACGCCAGGATAAAGCCACCGAGGGTCAGCAGCAGCAGCCGCTCCGGCGCATTCACGAGCAGCACGATGCCGATTCCCATGCCGACCAACATCATCGGCACCAGGCGCAGCAATTCGCGGCGCTCGACCACGCGCCGGTTCTTGAGGCCCAGCAGCAGGCCGCCCGCCAGGTCGAAAATGAGCATCATGGCGACCGCGGTGTGCAGGGGAATCAGCTGGACCAGCAGCGGCATCGCCGTAATTGACGAGCCGAAGCCGGTCAGGCCGAACACCGTGTAAGCGAGGACCACGACCGCTCCCACCAGCACGGCCGTTTCGAGCTCGATTGCCAGCATGTGGGCGCCGCCTGCGCTAAGCGCGCGCCAGCGCTTCGAGCTGCTCTGCGAGGGCGGCCGAAATCTCGATGCCGTCGTGCGCGGCGACGCTGGCGAGCGCTTGCCGGCGCTGGCCGGGCAGGCGGACGTCGGCGTCCGCCAGCATCGCCCCCACCAATGTTTCGATGCGTTCGTAGAACACCTCGTTGCCCGCCAGCGCGCCCGGATCGACTACCAGGAAGGCCTGGCCGATACGCGGCCGGTTGCCTTCCTCGGTGAAGAAGGAATCGGCCTCGAAGCCGAAGGCGGCGCCGGTCAGCGCGCAGCACAGCAGCTCGACGACCAGTGCCAGCATCGCGCCTTTGACGCCGCCGGCCGGGAGCATCATGCCTTCCAGGCCGGCTTTGGGGTCGCTGGTCGGGTTGCCGTCCTTGTCGAGCGCCCAGCCTTGCGGAATCGGCTTGCCTTCCTTGGCGGCGACCATTAATTTGCCGCGCGCGACTTCCGACAGCGACAGGTCGATCACCAGGGGCGGTGCGCCGCGGCGCGGGAACACGGCGGCAATCGGATTGGTACCGAACAGCGCACGCCGTCCGCCCCACGCCGGCATCGCTGCCGGCGAATTGCCGAACGCGAGGCCGACCATACCCGCCGCGGCGACGGGCATCAGGTGCTCGGCCGCCATGCCGAAATGGTGGCTATTGGTGACGCCGGCGAACGCTGCGCCGCAGGCCGACGCCGCCTTGACGGCTTCGCGCACGGCCAGTGCGCAGGCGGGGAATGCCAGTCCTTCCTGCGCGTCCACCAGCAGCGCGGCTGGCCGCGACTGCTGCAGGCGCGGCTCGGCGGCGCCGTTGACGCGGCCGTGGCGCAAGTGGCCGGCGTACTGCGCCACACGTGACAGGCCGTGTGAGGCGAGTCCCTGCGCTTCGGCCGACACCAGCGCGGCCGCCGTTACGGCCGCCATTTCCGGGCCCGCACCCGCGCGCTCGAGCGCGGTGACGGCGAGCCGGGTCAACTGTTCAATGCTAAGTCTGGGCATGACTGCTCCGTGGATGGGGTGGCGAGGAGGAATTCGGCGATCTTGTCGGCGATGAGCGAACTGACCCGCTCGTTCGATTCGCGCGTCACGCCGCCGATGTGTGGTGTCAGCACCAGGTTCGGGACGTCCGCCAGTGCCGAGCCGGCGCCCAGCGGTTCCTGGTCGAACACGTCGAGCGCGGCCCCGCCGAGGCGCCCGCCGCGCAGGGCGGCGGCCAGTGCGGCCTCGTCAACGATGCCGCCACGCGCCGTGTTGATCAGCACCGCGTCCGGCTTCATCAGCGCAAGGCGGCGTGCGTCCATCAGGCCGCGTGTGTCGGCTGTGAGCGGCACGTGCAGGCTGACCGCGTCGGCCGTGCGCAGCAGGTTCTCGAGCGAGGCGCAGGCGACACCGAGCTCGCGCCACGCGGGCGCGTCGGCCGTCAGCATCGGGTCGTAGGCGATGACCTGCATGCCGAGCCCCTGGGCCAGTCTGGCCGTCAGCCGGCCGATCGCGCCGAAGCCGATCAGCCCCAGCGTCTTGCCGCCGGTCTCGCGCCCTTCCGACAGGCGCGGGCGTGGCCACAGCCCCGCGCCCATCTCGGCGTTGCAGGTGTAGGCGCCGCGCAGCAGCAGCATGGTGGTGGCGATGACGTATTCGGCCACCGCCAGCGCATTCGCGCCGGTGGCGGGAATCACTGCCACCTTGCGCGCCGCGCAGGCATCGACGTCGATGTTGTCGAGCCCGACGCCGAGGCGGCCGACCACCTGCAGGGCCGGCGCCGCGGCCAGCAACTCGGCGTCGACACGGGTGCGGTTGCGCACCACCAGGGCATCGACACCCGCGAGCTTGGCCAGCAGTTCGTCGCGGCGGTCGACCAGGGTTGGGTCGTAGGTCAGGTCGAAGCGCCGGCGCAGTGTGTCCACCGAGGCCTCGTCCATGAATTCACAAATGATGATGTGCATGTCGGCTCCCGGATCAGTTCTGCATGCCCCACTTGCGCACGGTATGGTTTTCCACCGTGCGGAAGATGAGGTTCTCGACGGCCAGGCCGATCAGGATCACCGTCAACAGGCCGGCGAACACGTTCGGGATTTCCAGCATGTTCTTGTTCTCGTAAATGAACCAGCCCAGGCCACCCGAGCCGGAGCTGACGCCGAATACCAGCTCGGACGCGATCAGTGTGCGCCAGGCGAAGGCCCAGCCCATCTTGAGGCCGGTGAGGATGCTGGGAAAGGCAGCCGGTATCAGCATTTTCGACACATAGGCAAAGCCGCCGAGGCCGTAGTTCTTGCCTACCATGCGCAGCGTGTTCGACACTGCCAGGAAGCCCGAATGGGTATTCAGTGCCACCGCCCACACCACCGAGTGGACCAGCACGAAGACCAGGCTGCCGTTGCCGAGGCCGAACCAGATCAGCGCGATCGGCAGCAGCGCAATCGCCGGCAGCGGGTTAAACATCGAGGTCAGGGTTTCGAGGAAGTCGGTGCCGATGCGCGAAGCGATGCCGATCGCGGTCAGCAGCGCGGCCAGTGCGATGCCGCTCGAATAGCCGATCAGCAGCACTTTGAGCGAGGCCCACACCTTGAGCAGCAGGCCGCCGCTGGCGATGCCGGTAACGAAGGCCTTGGCGGTGGCGAGGAAGGTCGGGAACAGCAGCTCGTTGTTCAGCATGCGCGCACCGATCTCCCACACCAGCACCAGCACCAGCAGGATGGCGGCCTTGCGCAGGGCGCTGATGTTGTAGCACTTTTCGAAGGTCGACAAGGGCTTGGCCACCACGCCGAAGGCCGAGGAGTCGAGCGGCACGCGGTGGATCGGCGGCCTGGCGAATAGAACGGCATCCTTAGACATGCTGCACCTCCTGGGCTTCGATATCGTCTGCGAAAAGCATCTGGTGGATTTCGGTTTCGAGCTGCTTCGCGGCCTGCGGATCGCTGCAGTCGCGCGGGACGCTGGCCAGTTCCGCCTTGACCTGGCCCGGGTGCGGCGACAGCAGCAGGATGCGGCTGCCGCACTTGATCGCTTCGGGAATCGAGTGGGTCACGAAGAGCACCGTGAAGTGGGTGTCGTCCCACAGTTGGAGCAATTCGTCCTGCATCTTGCGCCGGGTCAGGGCGTCGAGGGCGGCGTAGGGTTCGTCCATCAGCAGCACGTCCGGTTCCATCGCCATGCCTCGTGCAATCGCCACGCGCTGCTTCATCCCTCCCGAAAGCATGTGCGGGTGGTGGTCGCAGAATTTAGCGAGGTTGACCTTCTCGATGTATTGCATGGCCTTTTCCTCTGCCGCCTTGCCGCTCAGCTTGCCCGACGCGCACAGCGGGAACATGACGTTTTCCTTGACCGTCTTCCAGGGCAGCAGCTGGTCGAACTCCTGGAACACCATCATTCGGTCGGGGCCCGGCCTGGTCACCACCTTGTCTTTCAGGCGGATTTCGCCCTCGGTCGGCGCCATGTAGCCGCCCACCGCCTTGAGCAGGGTCGACTTGCCGCAGCCCGAAGGGCCGAGCAACACGTAGCGGTCGGATTTGAAGACCTGGAAGTTGACGCGGTAAGTCGCGGTCACCAGGTGCTCCTTGGTCTTGTACTGCAGCGTGACGTCGCGTACATCGAGCAGGGGCGTCGGATCGGTCGTTGGAATAGCTCTCATGTCCATGGCTTCCTCTTGGATATCGTCGGGGATGAAAATCGGATGGCGCCTCGATTCAGCTGCCGGGCAGGGCGTGCACGTTGGGGAAGAACAGGTCCTTCCAGGAGTCCGGCTTGGCCTTGATCGAGCCGATCTTCTGCATGAAATCGACGTACTTGACCACGTTCTGCGGGGTGGTCGTGTACTTCACGTTGGGATCGTTGAGTATCTTGAGGAGGTCGTCGATGCTGTCCTTGTCGCGCGACAGGCGCAGGTAGGTCTGGGCCGCCCAGCGCTTGTCGCGGTTGATCATCGCCATCGATTCGTCGAGCGCCTTGATGAAGGATGCGTAGATCTTCGGGTTCTCGTTGCGGAATTTGGAAGTGGTCCACACCAGGTTGAAGGTGGCCGGCCCGCCCAGCACGTCATACGAATTGAGAACCGTGTGGATCTCGGGTTTTTCGAGCTGCTGGTACTGGAAGGGCGGGGAGCTGAAATGCGCGGTGATCTCGCTCGAATTGGACAGGATCGCGGCCTGTGCGTCCGGGTGGCTCATCGACACGGTCAACGCATCGAGCTTGTTCTGCTGACCCGGGCCGAAGGCCTGCTCGGCTGCCATCTGCAGCGTCACCGCCTGGATCGACACCTTTGCCGCAGGCAGCGCGATCTTGTCCTTGTCGGTAAAGTCCTTGATCGATTTGACTTTCGGGTTGCGGGTGTTCAGGTAAAGCGGCATCGAGTTCAGTGCGGCGGCGGCCTTGATGTCGTAGCTGCCGCGGGTTTTGGCCCACAAGGTCACCAGCGGGGCCACGCCGCCGGCGGCGAAGTGCAGGCTTTCCGACAGCAGCGCGTCGTTCATGACGTTCCCGCCGGCGAACTTGGCCCAGGTCACCTTCAGGTTGGGGATGCCGGCCTCCTTCGCATGTTTTTCGACCAGCTTTTGCTCCTCCATGATCATCAGGGGCAGGTAGCTGATGCCGTATTGCCCGGCGATTTTCAGCTCGGCCACTTCGGCATGGCTGACCGCGGCTGCGGTCAACAGCACGGTGCCGAGGGCAATGGACAAAATGGATCTGAATTGCATGGAAGTCTCCTCCAAGGATGGGTGACCGGGGGAGGCCTCGCTTTCCGCAATTTTTTCCAACCCCCGCTTGAGTGCTTGATTTCGATCGCTGAACGCTTGTGTGACGGGTCAATACTAGACCAATTTATACGTAGATTCAACTATATGATTTAAATAAGTTAGCAAGGCCGGAGCGTGCTTGCGCGGTTCGTTCTGGGTGGGAAAGGCGCTCAGGCCAGGGTAGCGTTCGCTTCGTCTTCGAGGATGGTCTGGCCAGGCCGGACGCGATCGAAGTGGACCGGCTCGCGCAGCAGCGTCAGCCTGTCGTGCTCGACGCGCGCGACCGTGTAGCTGGAATTTTCCAGCTCGCCAGGCAGCGGGAAGTCTTCTCGGAAATGCGCGCCGCGCGAGTCCTCGCGGGCCAGGGCCGCAGCCGCGATCACCTGGCTTACCGAGATCAGGTTGCGCAGGTTGATCCAGTCGTGCCAGCTGAGGTTGAAGGCGCGCTCGCCGTCCTGGACGCCGGTCGCGGCCAGCCGGGCCGCCAGCGCTTCAAGCCGGCTGATGGCGCGGCGCAGGCCCTGTTCGGTGCGCAGGATGCCGACATCGCTCCACATGCATTCGTACAGGTCGTCGCGGATCGCTCCGAGGTCTCCCGCGGCTTGCGCGAACGGCGCTTCATGCGCGGCGATGCTGCGCGCCAGCGCGTCTTCGTCGGGCGCGCGCCAGCCTGGATTGGCTTCGGTCCAGCGGGCCATGCTGTCGCCGGCGATCCCGCCGAACACGGTGGAATTGGCCACGCCGTTGCCGCCGAGGCGATTGGCGCCGTGCACGCCGCCGGTATCCTCGCCGGCTGCGAACAGGCCGTGCAGGCCGGTGCTGCAGTCGGGCCGGAACACCACGCCGCCCATCATGTAATGCGCCGTCGGTACTACCTCGACCTTGCCCCCGGCGAGGTCGAAGCCGCAGTCGCCGCAGCGTTCGACCATGCCCTTGAACTGCTTGCGCACCTTGTCCGGACCGAGGTGCGACATCTGGATGTAGACGCCGCCGTTGGGCGTGGTGCGGCCCGCACGCATCTCGGCGTAGATCCCGCGCGAGACGATATCGCGGGTGGCGCGCTCGCCGCGCGCGTCGTAATTGGTCATGAAACGGTCGCCCTCGCCATTGACCAGCCACCCGCCGGCCCCGCGCAGGCCTTCCTCGAGCACCGTGCCGGTCATGCGTGTATGGGTTCCGGCCAGCAGTCCGGTCGGGTGGAACTGCACCATCTCCATGTCGCGCAGCGGCAGCCCGGCCTGCAGCGCCATGGCCAGGCCATCGCAGCTCTTGTCGCCCGACGGCGTGTGGAATTTGTACATGGTGGGTCCGCCGCCGGTGGCCAGCAGCACCGCCCTGGCCTGCACGAACACGAACTCGCCGCTGCGCATGTCGATCATCAGGACGCCGGCCAGCGCGCTGCCGTCGGCTGTCTTGACCAGTTCGATGGCGCGGTATTCCTCGAGGCGCTCGATGCCGCGTGCCCAGACCTGCTCGGACAGGCGGTTGATGATTTCGATTCCCGTCAGGTCGCCCTTGTGCACGGTGCGGTCGAAGGTCTGGCCGGCGAAGGCCTTCTGGTGGACAGTGCCGTCAGGATTGCGGTCGAAGAAGCAGCCGAGCTCGTTTTCCAGTTCGTGGATGCGCTCGACTGCCTTGGTCACCAGCGTCCACGCCAGTTCCTGGTTGGCCAGCCACTTGCTGCCTTCGATGGTGTCCATGAAGTGGCGCTCGACCGAATCTCCCTCGGCCAGGGCCACGTTGTAGCCTCCCTGGACCATGCGCGTGCAGCCACACTTGCCCAGCAGGCCCTTGACCGCGACCGTGATCTTCAGCGTCGGGCTGGTCTGGTGCGCATGCAGCGCAGCGAACAGGCCGGCCCCGCCGGAACCGAGGATCAGGATATCGGTCTGCACCCGTTTCAGCTTGCTCATGCCGGCACCCCCAGGCTGGCCAGCACCGCACGGCGCCGCGCCTCCACGTCTTGCTTGATTTCCGCGTACAGGCTGCCGCCATGGCTATCCATGGCGACCAGCAGCGGCCCAAAATTCCTGATGCGAAATTTCCACAGTGATTCGGGATTGAGGTCATCGAGGTCGACGTCCTCGATCTGCTCGATCCAGGTGGTTTCGAGCGCCGCGGTGCCGCCGACGATGGCCAGGTAGGCGCCACCGATGTCGCGGAACGCCTCCTGCGAACCGTCGCGCAGCCCGCCCTTGCCGACGATCAGGCGCACGCCATGGCGCTCCATCAGCGGGCGGGTGAAGCGCTCCATGCGGTCGCTGGTCGTGGTGCCGATGCACACCGGCGCGTAGCCGGCAGGGAAAGCGCCGCTCCTGTCGACCTTGCGCACATTGGGTGCGGTGTGGATCACCGCATGCCCGCGCAGGTCGAAGCGGGTGCTGCGGCCGCGGTCGAGCATGTGGATCTGGGTGGCGTCGCGGATGCCGAAGAGGGTGGTCTGCAGGGTGACGGTGTCGTTGACGCGCAGTTGGCGAACCTGCTCTTCGCTGACAGGCGTGCTCAGTTCGTAATGGGCCATGATCAGAATCCGTAGGTGACGCCTTCGGGCGTGAAGCTGGCCTTCGCCCGGCGCGCCGAATGGCATTGCATGTTAACGGCAATGGGGTTCATCGTGATGTGGGTCGCAGCGAGCTCGATGTGCACGGCAAAGGCGGTCGAGTCGCCGCCGAGGCCCTGCGGGCCGACGCCGAGCCGGTTCACGGCGTCGGACAGTTCGCGCTCGAGCCTGGCTCCTTCCTCGTCGGCGCAGGCACTGCCCAGCGGGCGGACGGCGGCGCGCTTGGCCAGCGCCACGCACAGGTCGGAGGTGCCGCCGATCCCGACCCCGACGATGGTCGGTGGGCAGGTCTTGCCGCCGGCATTGACGACGCAGTCGATCACGAAGGCCTTGATCGCGTCGATGCCCTCGGCCGGCACCGCCATCTTCAGGAACGAGTTGTTCTCCGAGCCGCTGCCCTTGGGGATCATCTGGATCTCGAACGCGCCGGCACGATCGCTGAAGTCGATGTGGATCACCGGGACTTCGATGCCGCAAGAGCTGTGCTGGTTCTTGCGCGTGAGCGGGTGGACCACCGAGGAACGCAGCGGATGCTCGCGCGTGGCCCGCTCGCAACCGCGCCGGATGGCGGCCTGCAGGGCATGACCGTCGAAGCGGACCCCGCTCCCGATCTTCACGTTGTAGATCGGGATGCCGGTATCCTGGCACAGGAGGTTGTCGTTTTCCTCGGCCACCTCGATGTTCTTTACCATCGTCGCGAGGATGGTCCTGGCGCGTGGCGCGGTCTCGGTACTGGTGAGTCGCCCGAAACCATCCTTGATGTCGGGCGGCAGGATCTTCAGGGCCCGGATGTAGAGTTCTTTGGCAGCTTCTTCAACGGCCGGCAGGTCGATTTCCATTGCTTCCCTTTCGTTGCAGTGTTTCACATGACCAGCGCGAGCGCGAAGGCCATGCCGGTGGCGCCGGCAAACCCGGCGCTGGCGGCGATCCAGTTCTTGCGCAGCCCGGACCAGGGCCCGAATTCAATCAGCAAGAGACGCACCCCGCCGCTCATATGGGCCGCCAGCAGGACCACCAGTCCCCATTCTGCGATTTTGAAGAAAGGGCGGTCGGCAAATCGGAGGAAGCCGTCGAGGGCGGCCTCGCCGTGGATCGCCTTGCCCAGCGCCCAAAAATGAACGGGCAGGAACAGTGCGAGCGCAAAGCCCGACAGGCGGTGGACCAGGAAGGCCCAATAGGCCGGATGATTGCGTGCGCGATAGTCATTGGTTCGCCTCATGTGAGTACCACTCCATATACTGCGATCAGGCCGGTCACGAACAGCAGCGCGCCGAACAGGCCGGCCACGGTCCAGACCGGCTTCTCGCCCCAGTCCAGCGTCTCCTGCAGGATCCTGGCCATGCCGATTGGTACGTGGACCGCACAGGCGAGCACGAAAACAGTGTAGAAAATTCCGAAGGTAATACTGCCGTGGGTGCGGCCGAGGATCTCCCCCCCGCTCAGGCCACTGCGGACGGCGTAGATGATGATCCCGAGGTGGATCAGGGTGCAGGCAGCCAGCACTGCGGCGCTCATGCGCTGCCAGTACCACAGCCGCACCTGGGTCGCCAGCGCGCTCATTCGAGGCCTCCAAGAGCGGCCTTGACCACCAGGCGCTTGAGGCCGGCGATGCCGGCCGTCGGGGCCAGCGATTTGGGACAGCGTTCGGTGCACGAGCCCTGGGTATGGCAGGAATGGCAGCCGGCATCGCCGGCGACGGCACGCATGCGTTCCGGCTGTGCGATGTCGCGTACGTCGTTGACCAGGGTCCAGGCACGGTTCAGCGCGGCGGGCCCGAGGTAGTCGGGGCGCCAGGCCACCACGTCGCAGGAGGAATAGCACACGGCGCAGCCGATGCACTCGATGCCGGCGTCGGCGGCGCGGCGCTGCTTCGACGCCGGTTCGACGCGCGCGAACTGGTCGTAGCGGGTAAGCACGCCCTTGAAGCTGCCCTTGGCCCGCGCCCACTTATCGAAAAATTCCGTCATGTCGACCACCAGGTCCTTGACCACCGGCAAGTTCGACAGGGGCGCGATTTCCAGTTTGCCGCCAGCGGCCACGTGCGAGACGTGCGAGCGGCAAGTCCAGCCAGCCTTGCCGTTGATATTCATGGCACAGGAGCCGCACATGCCGACCCGGCAAGCGTAGCGGTAGCTCAGGCCGGGGTCGAGGTGGCGCTGGATGTAGGTCACCACGTCGAGGACGGTCTGGCTGTCCAGGCGCGGGACTTCATAGGTGACGAACCCGCCGTCCTCCTTGCCGCGCCACACTTTCACTTCAAGATTCGTCGTCATGCTGTCGTCGCTCCCTTATGCACCGCACCGATCCCTGTGCAGCTATTCTGGAAGATCACTGACGAAAGCGAAAGCTATACTTTATTTGTACGAGATAAAGAAATTCTTTATTATTGAAGGCATCGATTTCCCATTGAACGAGGTGTTCCTCCATGCCGTCCATCCGTACACTCAAGACCTTCCTGGCAGTCGCGAAATTCGGCACCTTCGCTGCCGCCGGCAAGGAAATCGGACTGACCGCCGCTGCGGTCGGGCTGCAGGTGCGGGCGCTCGAGGAAGACCTCAACCAGGTGCTGTTCGACCGTGGCCCACGCGCGGTGGTGCTCAATACTGCCGGCCGCAAGGCGGTACCCCAGGTCGAGGAACTGCTGGCCTGCTACGAGGCGCTGGCCGATTCCGGCGACAGCGACGAGTTGTCGGGCAAGGTGGTGATGGGGGCGCTGGTGTCCGCGCTGATGGGCGCCTTCGCCGATGCCTTATGGAGCCTGAAGCGGGAGCATCCCAGGCTGCAGATCCAGCTGTTCGCCGGCATGTCGAGTGATTTTGCCCATCAGGTCGAACGGGGTGAACTCGATGCCGCGGTGATGACCCAACCGCCGCGCGCCCTGCCGGCCGGCCTGCTGTGGACGCGCCTGTACACCGAGCCGATGGTGTTGATCGTGCCGCGCCGTCCTCATTTCGCGCTGCCGGAACGTCCACTCGATGTGCTGCGGCGCGCGCCCTTCATCCGTTTCGACCGCCGCACCTGGACCGGCGACCTGGTCAAGGACGTGCTGAAGCAGTGCGGCGTGACCACCCGCGACGAGATGGAGCTCAATTCGGTGGAAGCGAGCGTGGAGATCGTGCGCCAGGGGTTCGGTGTGTCGATCGTGCCCAAGCTGGCCAACGTCGACTGGGAAAAGGACCGGTCCCTGCAGGTGATCGTATTACCGGGGGTGACGGTCGAGCGCCGGGTCGGGCTGTGCGAACGCACCCGGCATAGCCGGATGCGCTTTACCGGGGCCCTGAAGACCTATTTCGAGGCCGGAGCGCCCGGGAAGCGGCGCAGATAGCGCCACGGAAGGATGCGGCCGGGCCCGTGGCCCGGCCGTGCGCGGTCAAGCGCTTTCGTACAGACGGGTAAGGACAAACTCGCGGTGCCCCAGCGCCTCGGCGGCGGTGAGTCGGCCGTTAGCGGTGCGCAGCATCGCCTCGAGGAGCAGGTCGCCGGCGCCGTCCATGTTGATCTCGCGCTGCAGCAGGCCCGAGGTATCGACGTCGACGTGTTCTTCCATCACACGTACCGTCTTCGGATTGGCGCAGATCTTGATGACCGGGAGGATCGGGTTGCCGATCACGTTGCCCTGGCCCGTGGGGAAGAAGTGCACCGCATAGCCGGCCGCCGCGCACAGCGTCACCATCTCGGCCGCGGCCGACGACGAATCCATGAACCACAGGCCCGGACCGGTCGGCGCTTCCGCCTTGTCGAGTACGCCGTCCACCTTGCAGTGCTTGCCGATCTTCTGGATGTTGCCCAGTGCTTTTTCCTCGATCGTGGTCAGGCCGCCGGCGATATTGCCCTTGGTTGGCTGCGAGTCGGACAGGTCTGAGGTCTTGTAGCGATTGATCATGTCCTGGTACTTGTTGAACATGGTCATGAATTTTTCCTTGACCTCGGGCGTGGCGCAGCGCGATGCCACCAGGTGCTCGCCGCCCGTCAGTTCCGACGTTTCGCCGAACAGCAGCGTGGAACCGACCGCATACAGCTTGTCGAAGGCGTTGCCCACCGTCGGGTTGGCACCGCAGCCGGAGGTGGTGTCGGACTCGCCGCATTTGGTGGATACCCACAGCTCGCTGATCGGGCACTCTTCGCGCTGCTTTTCGGAAGCGCCCTGCACCAGCACGCGGGCGGCCTTCGAGGCACGCATGATGGTGTCGTGGTCGCCGTGGCCTTCGATGGCGAAGCCCTGTACCGGCTTGCCGGTGGCGGCGATGCCGTCAACGATCAGCTGCGTCCACGCCGGCTCGATACCGATGACGACGACGGCCGCCACGTTCGGGTTCGAGCCAGTGCCGATCAGGGTACGGAAGTGCAGCTCGAGGTCGGCACCGAATTGCAGCCGTCCGTACGGGTGCGGCAGCGCCATGGTGCCCTTGATGTTATTGGCCACCGCTTCGGCGGCGGCATTCGAGATGTCGTCGACCGGCAGGATGATGACGTGGTTGCGCACGCCGACGCGGCCGTTTTCGCGACGATAGCCGAGAAAGGTGGTTTCTTTGGTGATCATGTTGGGTTCCCTTGGATGCGATTGGACTGGACGAATACGGCGCGGCTTACCAGCGCTTGGTCTTCACGTTATGGACGTGCAGGTGTTCGCCAGCCGCGATCGGCGCGACCACCTTGCCGATGTCGACGCCGTACTTGAACACGGTGTCGCCGGCCGCGAGCGGCTTCAGCGCGATCTTGTGGCCGATGGGGATGTCGCTGACGGTACGCACCTCGACCATCCGGTCCTGCTCCATGATCCAGCCGGTCAGGGGCGTACCGGACTTGACGCCTTCGACCACGACCGTACCGACTGCGTCGCCTTCCTCATGCACCACGAAATGAATCATTTCAGTCTCCTTGTCAGCCGCTTCAGTGCGACCGTGAATCCATGCTAAACCAGTTCGGCGTGCGCTGTCAACCATATCATCTATATGAATAAATCCGTTTGTCGAGACCCGATGCCAGGACCGGCTCGGCCGGGCTGGCAACGGCGTCGTCCGCCAGCGGGTATGGAGCGCCCGAAACAGGCCAAGGGCGTGCAGGGTGTGCAAGACCAGGTGCGGGCCGAGCCGATGATTTTGAGCACGGGCGAAGACACCTACACGCTGCGCTTCGACTGCAAGCCTTGCGAGATGCGCGTCGTCGGGCGATGAAGCCCGGCATCCTGCGTTCGCCGCCGCCGCCGCCGCCGCCGCCGCCGCCGGCCCGTGCCGTACAGCCCGCTGACCTTTCATCGCCGCCGGCCCGTGTAGTGTGCTGCAGGGCGCAGGGTCACGTCTCCTGCCTCCGCTTGCTGCTTGACAGTCGCCGCATCCCTGACCCACAATCGAACGACCGTTCGATTTTCCTTTTTCAAGGGTCGCCATGACAAGTCCGACTGCAGTCGCCCACCGTATCTGCCCCTTCTGCGAGGCCAGTTGCGGCCTTGAACTGGACCTGGAAGGGGGCCGTGTCGTCCGCATTCGCGGCGACCAGAACGACGTGTTCTCGAAGGGCTTCCTGTGCCCCAAGGCGATCGGCCTCAAGGACCTGCACGACGACCCCGACCGCTTGCGCGTGCCACTCATCAAGCGTGACGGCAAGTTCGTCGAAGCGAGCTGGGAGGAGGCGTATGCCGAGATCGAGCGGCGCCTCCCGCCGATCATCGCGGCCGGCGGGCCGGACGCGGTGGCGACGGTGCTGGGCAACCCGACCTCGCACAAGATGAGCCTGATGCTCTACTTCCCGCGCCTGGCCAAGGCACTGGGCACCCGCAACATGTTCTCGGCATCGAGCGTGGACCAGGTCCCCAAGATGCTGTCCGTCGGCCTCATGTTCGGGAGCTGGCTGTCGGTTCCCGTCCCCGATATCGAACGGTGCGACTTCCTGCTGATCCTCGGCGCCAACCCGATGGTATCGAACGGCAGCTTGTGGACCGTGCCTGACTTCCGCGGCAAGGCCAAGGCACTCCGCGCGCGTGGCGGCAAGATGGTCGTGGTGGACCCGCGCCGCACCGAGACCGCCGAGGTGGCCGATGCCCACCATTTCATTCGTCCCGGCGCCGATGTCTTTTTCCTGCTCGGCATGGTGCAAGCCTTGTTCGACGAAGGCCTGGTGCGGCCAGGCAGGCTGGCCGCGCACTGCAACGGGTTCGAGGAGCTTGCTGCGGCCGTCAGGGACTACGCGCCGGAACGCGTTGCGGCGCGCTGTGGCATCGATGCCGCCACCATCCGCAGCCTGGCCCGTACGCTCGCCGCGACGCCG
The DNA here is from genome assembly GCF_056680575.1 of Telluria sp. AIW5. NCBI lineage: Bacteria > Pseudomonadati > Pseudomonadota > Betaproteobacteria > Burkholderiales > Oxalobacteraceae > Telluria > Telluria sp. AIW5. The sequence continues at coordinate 3,316,062 of NZ_CM155289.1, forward strand.
CGCGCCGCCATCTACGGCCGCATCGGCACCTGCACCCAGCAGTTCGGCACCCTGTGCTCCTGGCTGATCGATGTGATCAATGTCTTGACCGGCCACCTGGACGAGGAGGGCGGCGCCATGTTTCCCAAGGCCGCGGCATTCGGCGCCAACACACGCGGCAAGCCGGGCGTCGGCCGCGGGGTCGTCAGCGGCCGCCATCGCTCGCGCGTCTCTGGCGCCGTCGAGGTGGCGGGCGAGCTGTCGATCACCTGCCTGGCCGAAGAAATCGATACGCCCGGCCCGGGACAGATCAAGGCGCTGATCGCGATCGCCGGCAACCCGGTGCTGTCAAGCCCCAACGGCCCGCGCCTGGCCGCCGCGCTGGACGCTCTGGAGTTCATGGTCAGCCTCGACATCTACCTCAACGAAACCTCGCGCCACGCCGATGTGATCCTGCCGGGGCCGTCGCCGCTGGAGGACGCGCACTACGACGTCACCTTCACCCAGTTCTCGCACCATAATCACGCGCGCTACAGCCCGCCGGTGCTCCCTCGCCAGCTCGGCCAGCCTGATGAATGGGAAAGCCTGCTGCGCATCGCCGCGATCGCGAAAGGGCAGGGTGCCAGGGCCGACATCGAGGCCTTGGACGACGCCGCGCTGCAGCAGGAGCTCGACAAGTTGTTCGGTCCGGCCGCCGCGCAGGGGATGGCGGCCTTGGCCCCGCAGCGCGGGCCGGAGCGCTTGCTCGACCTGGCCTTGCGCACAGGCCCTTACGGCGACCAGTTCGGCGGGGTGCCCGGCGGCCTCACGCTGGCGCGAATCAGGCAAGCCCCGTCCGGCATCGACCTCGGACCGATGACCCAGCGGATTCCGGAAGCCTTGCGCACGCCGTCCGGCAAGATTGAACTGGCCCCGCCGATGCTGCAGGATGACCTGGCGCGTGTGGCGGCGGATCTGGCCGCGCCCGCACCGGACCTCGTGATCGTCGGCAGGCGCCAGCTGCGCTCGAACAACAGCTGGATGCACAACCTGCCGGTGCTGGCCAAGGGCGCCTACCGCTGCACGGCGCTCGTTCATCCGACTGACGCCGCCCGGCTCGGCCTGTTTGACGGCGGCATGGCGCAACTGCGTAATTGCGTAACGGCGGGCGCGCGGCGCATCGAGGTGCAGGTGGAAGTGAGCGACGAGATGATGCCGGGCGTGGTCAGCCTGCCCCATGGCTGGGGCCATGACCTGGCCGGCACCCGTCTTGGCGTGGCGGCCGGGCGGCCCGGTGTCAACCTGAACGCGCTGTTTGATGAGAACCTGCGCGACCCCTTGTCGGGTAACGCAGTCCTGTCCGGCGTGGCGGTCGAGATGGCACCGCTGGAGAGTGCCCTCGATTGAATCGACCTCAGGCCCGCGCCGCGACCACGGCCGGCTGCCTCCCCAGCACGAGAAAACCGAAGGCCGTCGCCAGCACGTACATGCTGGCGGAGTAGATCGCCGCCGGTACCATCAGCTTGAAGTCGCCCAGCACCGATACCGCGACAAAAATCGCCAGCGTCGAGTTATGGATGCCGATTTCGTAGCCGATCGCGATCGCATTCGGCTTGTCCAGTCCCATGAGGCGCGGCACGGTGTAACCCAGTCCCAGGCTGATGGCGTTGAAGGCGATGACGGCCGATCCGATCGAGGCGAACGAGGCGGTCAGCGCGGTCCACTCTTTGCCCATGGCGATCAGCGCCAGCGCAGCCAGCACCACCATCGAAAAGCGCTTCATGGGTTTCTCCGAGCGGGCGGCAAAGGCCGGCGCCCGCCTTTTCACGAACATGCCGATCACCACCGGCACCAGCACGATGCCGATCACTTCGATCACTTTCCCCGTTTGCATGGGCACCACCTGGCCAGTGCGGGCAAAGGTATTGATCGCAAAGTTGCCGATCAGCGGCAGGCTGACGATCGACAGCACCGTATTAATGGCCGTCAGCGAGATATTCATGGCGACGTTGCCGCCGAAAAGATGGCTGTACAGGTTTGCCGATACGCCGCCCGGTGAGGCGGCGAGCAGCATCAGGCCGACGGCATACACGGGCGACACGTCCAGCGCCACGATCAGGCCGTAGCAGACGGCAGGCAGCACCAATGCCTGCAGCACGAGCGCCAGTACCACCGGTTTGGGATGCCCGAGCAGCCGGCGAAAGTCGGCAACGGTGAGCGACAGCCCCAGTCCGAACATGATCAGGGCGAGTGCGCCGATCAGCAGGGTCGGCAACAGCGTGATAAAACTGTTCATTCATGTCTCCTTATTGTTTGTATAGGGAAGAACAACATCACACGAACGGTGGGCCGAGGGAGCCGGCCTGTCCCTCGACCCTGCCATCGAGGACGCAGGGCGGGGTGGGGCAGGGCCGGCGCGCCGGCCGGGTCAGGAGGGGCTCAGGTCAGGTAGCTCTCGTCGACGCGGTTGAGCTTGCGTAGCAGCGCAGGCCAGGCGAAGGCGCCCCCCAGACCCGAGGTCTGGACCTTCATCGATTCGGCGGTGGTGCCGAGGATCTCCGGCGCAATCATGCGCGGTTCGCCGGCCCCCGCCTGTGCGGCCAGCTGGATCTGGCAGGCGCTCTCGAAAATGTACATCGACAGGAAGGCATCGGGGATGCTGGCGCCGACCGTCAGCAAGCCGTGGTTGCGCAACATGAGGAAATTGGCCGTGCCCAGGTCGTCCTGCAGGCGCGGCTTTTCGGCGTCGTGCAGCGCGACGCCTTCGTAGTCGTGATACGCCAGCGAGGCGAGGACGAACATCGATTGCTGGGAGACCGGCAACACGCCATCGCGCTGGGCGCTGACGCCCACCCCGGCCCGGGTATGGGTGTGGATCACGCATTGCGCATCGTCGCGCACGGCGTGGATGGCGCTGTGGATGACGAAACCGGCGCGGTTGACCGGCAGCGGCGATTCGGAAAGCTTGTTGCCGTCCTGGTCCACCTTGATCAGGGACGAGGCGGTGATCTCGTCGAACATCATTCCGTAGGGGTTGATCAGGAAGTGGTGCTCAGGCCCGGGGACCCGGGCGCTGATATGCGTAAAGATCAGATCGGTCCAGCCGTACATCGCAACAAGGCGGTAACAGGCGGCGAGGTCGCAGCGCAGTTGCCACTCGTCTGCGCTGACCTGGTCTTTCATGGAGGGGATATGCATGACGGTTTCCTTCGGCGATGTTCAGGCAGATTGTTCGGCAGGCGACTCCGCCTTGTAAATGCTGCGGCGCGGCTTGGCGAACACGCGGCGCAGCATCGGCTCGAATTCGGTGAGCGGCAGTGTTTCCGCGTGCCTGTCGAATGCCGGCGCGTCATACAGGTCGCAGAATTCGGCCGTGGTGTCATAAAACGGATGGCCCGCGAACTGGTCGCGCATCTCGCGGTTCAAGCCCAGGTGATGGAAGAAGTAATAGCCCTGGAATACGCCGTGGTTCTGCACCATCCAGTGGTTGGCGTCGCTCACAAAAGGTTTCAGGATGGCGGCCGCGATATCGGGGTGGTTGAAGCTGCCCAGCGTGTCCCCGATATCGTGCAGCAGTGCGCAGATGACGTATTCCTCGTCCCGCCCATCCCGCAAGGCCCGGGTAGCGGTTTGCAGCGAATGCGTATAGCGGTCGACCGGGAAGCCGCCGTAGTCGCCCTCGAGGATTTTCAGGTGCGCCATGATGCGGTCGGGCAGGGCTTTCGCATAGGGCACAAATTCCTGGCCGATCAACTGCCAGTCTTCCCGCGTACTGTCCTGCATGTTGCTGAAATTTGCGCGCAAATTCATCGTTGTCGTCTCCTGTTTCTTGTTCTTGGAAGAACCGCCGTGGTTCTCTACCGATGGTATGACAGGTAGCGCTTTCTGGTTAATATTTTTTTATTCAATGAAAGGCGATCCTGGGCGTGTTCGGGCAGGCGCGCGCGCGCGCACACCTGCGCCTTCCTGCGCAGCACGGACGGCGGCGCGCCACAGGACAGGCTGGCGCCGTCGAGGCATGGGTGATGCAAGGGTTTGGGTTTCGGCCCCGACGTGATCAAGGGCCTGATGCGCTGATCCGCCGGGGACTGTACCCAGCGAAAACCGGGTCGGCGGGCGCATCTGCTGCGCCGATGGCGCTGCCGGGGAGGGTGTCCCGCCGCCAGCCTTACTGGGCATCCTCACCGGACGGTGAGGCGGACTGGCGCGACGTGGCACCTCGCATCTCGTGCTGGGCCGACGCCGCCCGGACTGGCGCGTGCGATGCGGTCTGGCGCAGGACCGACGGTGGCTGGGCGCCGACACGCGACACCGATGACCGTCTCGTACCCAGCGTGAAGTCGCTGGGCCGGTTCAAGCCGGTGGCCACCACCGTCACGCGCATGGCCTCGCCCAGCGTGTCGTCGAAGACCGCGCCGAATTTGATGATGGCGTCTTCGTTGGTCTGTGCGCAGATCGTGTTCATCACGAGCTTGGTTTCGCGCAGCCTCAACGTTTCCTCGGATGCGGCGATGTTGACCAGCACCCCGCGCGCGGCGCGCAGGTTGGCGCCATCGAGCAGCGGACAGGCGATTGCCTCCTCGGCTGCCTTGGCTGCACGGTCGTCGCCGGCGTGTTGGGCAGTGCCCATCATCGCCATGCCGGTCTGGCGCATCACCGTGCGGACGTCCTCGAAATCGACGTTGACCATTCCTGGCACGGCGATGATGTCGGCGATGCCGGTCACCGCCTTGCTCAGCACCTCGTCGGCGGCCGCAAAGGCCTGCTTTTGCGTGACATCGTCACCCAGGACTTCCTCGAGGCGGCTGTTGAGGACAATGATGAGCGAGTCGACGCAGCGCGCCAGCGCCGCGATGCCTTCTTCGGCCACGCGCATGCGGCGCGGGCCTTCGAACTCGAACGGTTTCGACACCACGGCGAGGGTCAGGATGCCCAGCTCGCGCGCGACTTCGGCCACCACGGGGGCGGCGCCGGTGCCGGTGCCGCCTCCCATGCCTGCAGTGATGAATACCATGTCGGCGCCCTTGAGCGCCTCGGCGATGAGGGTGCGTTCGCGCGTGGCGCTTTCGCGTCCGACCATCGGGTCGCTGCCGGCGCCCAGGCCGCTCTCGCCAAGCTGGATGCGTTTTTCGGTCTGGGTATTCGACAGGGCTTGCGCGTCCGTATTCGCGCAAATGAATTCGAAGGTGGACAGTCCGGAGGAGGCCATATGGTTGACGGCGTTACCGCCGGCGCCGCCGACACCGATGATTTTGATGACCGTCGCCGGGTTGGGAATGTTTGATTCGGACAAGGAAGACTCCGTTTTGAAGAAAGTGCGATCGGCGGCCGCGCGCCTGCCGCGCCGCGTGCTGGCTAATGCCGAGCCCAATAGACTACTTGCTGGGGCGCGCACGCGAAAGCGTGTAAACGCTTCAAATCGAAACCATTTGTAAGAGCGTGTGCAATCGTCGTGAAAGGCTGGCAGCACCCAGGACCGGAGGGAGGTAAATGCTGGCTATACAAATGTAACTAACCAACGGTGAATTGCGCTGGCACAGACTGGCCGGGCGCCGGCGACAACGACTACGACCAAGGATAACAATCATCCCGGCAGGCATCCAGGGAGGAGGGTCCCAAACCAGAACGCCCTATGTGGAGCACGAATGTTGAACCGGCAGCGGCAAGCTGCCGGGCTGGCCGGACTTCAACCGGGGTTCCTGATCCGCAACAGGCAGCACGACCGGACCTTTATTGCGTGCCCCGGGTTGTTCCCTTTTTTTGAGGAGGACGAATCGTCCCGCTGCTGGGCATTGTCGGGCGCGAAGCGTATGATGCGGCTCGGTAACGCAGGGTTGCCATCGTTCGAAAGTATCAATGAAGCTCCGCCAGAAAATCGGCGCTGCGCTCGCGCTCTGTGCAGTCGCGGCGCTCGTCTCCCGTCCCTCCCTCGCGCAGCCGGCCCCCGCCGCCATCCATACCCTGGCCGTCCAGGCCTCACAGTCGCCCGCGGTGCCCGCGAGCCCATACGACGAACGCGGCTGGCTCGATCGGTTCTACGCCCCGCGCAAGTATGCGCCAGCCTGGAATCCGTCGACTGCGGCGGCCGCGTTGTGGGTGCTGCGCCGCGCCAGGCTGCAGGGCCTGGATCCGCTCGACTACGGCACGGACTCGCTGCAGCGGCAACTGCGCTCCGGCGAGGCCGATACGGCCCGGTTCGACGTCGCGCTTACCTCGGCCATGCTTCACTACCTGGCCGACCTGCGCGTCGGCCGCGTGCGCTCCGAATATCACACCCGCCTGCCTGATCCGCGCCTGGTGCAATATGACCCGGTCGAGCGCCTGCGTGCCGGACTCGCCGCGGGGAGGCTGCAGGCGGCGGTGCAAGCGGCCGAGCCGAGAGTCTGGCAGTACGGGCGCGTCAAGGAGGCGTTGTCAAGGTATCGCGCGCTGTCCGGGCAGCCGTATCCGGCCTTGCCGCGACCGGGCGCCAGGCTCGTGCCCGGCGGCGCCTATCCGGCCGCGAAGGCACTGCACGCCCGCCTGGTGCTGCTGGGCGACCTGCCGGCCGATGCGCCGCCTCCGCCCGAGGGAAGCTACAGCGAGCCGATGGCGGAGGGCGTCCGGCATTTCCAGGCCCGTCATGGGCTCGGTGATGATGGCGTGCTCGGGCGTGGCACCATCGAGGCCCTCAATGTACCGCCGGCGCAGCGCGTCCGCCAGCTCGAACTGACGCTCGAGCGCCTGCGCTGGCTGCCGGATTTCGGCCCCGGCCCGCTCATCGTGGTCAACCTGCCGGCTTACCGCCTGTCGGCGCTCCATAATGTTAACGCTACTGCGGTCAACGATGGTGCGGGCAGCGCCGAGGCCCCGCTCGAGATGCGGGTCGTGGTCGGCTCCGCGATCAAGACGGAAACCCCGCTGTTCGTTGGCCAGATGCGCTACATCGAGTTCAATCCGTACTGGAACGTCCCGCGCAGCATCGTCGAAAAGGAATTCCTGCCCAGGATCGAGCGCAACCGGGCCTACCTCACGCAGAACGGGATGGAGACGGTGCCGCCAGGCGCCAGCGTGGCGGACCTGCGGGCAGGCCGGGCGCGCGTGCGTCAGCGTCCGGGACCGAAGAACGCGCTGGGGGCGATCAAGTTCGCGATGCCTAACCCGATGGACATTTACCTGCACTCGACCCCGGCGCGCGAGGTGTTCGAGCGCAGCCGGCGCGACCTGTCGCACGGCTGCATCAGGGTCGAACATCCGGCCGCCCTGGCCCAGTACGTGCTGAGCCGGCAGCGTGGATGGAACGCCGACACGATCCAGGATGCGCTGCAGCCGGGACCGACCCGGCACGTCGACCTGGTCCATGCGGTTCCCGTTGTGATTTTCTACGCCACCGCCACCGTCGACAGTGAAGGGCGGCTGCGCTTTGCCAGGGATATCTACGGCCGCGACCCGAAGCTCGAGCAGGACCTGGCAGCACGCCACAGGCAAATTACCTCCGCGGCAGGCCGGCGCTCATAAGCGCGTGCTGCACGCGGGCCGTTTTGTACAAACAGGCCCTTGCGCTCAACCCAGGGCGGCGCTCAGTTCGGGAACGATGTCGAACAGGTCGCCGACGATGCCATAATCGGCGACCTGGAAGATCGGCGCTTCCGGATCCTTGTTGATCGCGACAATGGTCTTCGAATCCTTCATGCCCGCCAGGTGCTGAATCGCGCCGGAAATGCCCACCGCGATGTACAGCTGCGGCGCCACGACCTTGCCGGTCTGGCCGACCTGCCAGTCGTTCGGCACGAAGCCCGCGTCGACCGCGGCGCGCGAGGCGCCCATCGCCGCACCGAGCTTGTCGGCGAGTGGCTCCAGGACCTTGAAGGCTTCGCCCGAACCCATGCCGCGCCCACCCGAGACGATGACCCTGGCCGCCGCCAGCTCCGGGCGGTCCGACTTCGCCAGTTCGCGCGACACGAACACCGACTTGCCGGCGTCAGGGACCGCGGCGACCGTCTCGAGCGCCGCCGGACTGCTTGCGGACGCATCTGCCGGCGCCGCATCGAAGCCGGTGCTGCGTACGGTGATGACCTTCACCGCGTCGGACGATTGCACGGTGGCGATGGCATTGCCGGCGTAGATCGGACGCTCGAAGGTGTCCGGCGAAAGCACCCTGGTGATTTCCGACACCTGCGCCACGTCCAGCCGGGCCGCCACGCGCGGCAGGATGTTCTTGCCGTAAGCGGTGGCGGGAGCCAGGATGTGGCTGTAGCCGGCGGCCAGCGCGATCGCCTGTTCGGCGACATTCTCGGCCAGTCCGTCCGCCAGTTGCGGCGCATCGGCCAGCAGGACCCGGGTGACGCCGGCGATCCTGGTTGCGGCTTCGGCCACGGCGCCGGCCTTGTGGCCCGCTACCAGGATATGGACTTCACCGCGCACCTCGCCGCCGCATTGCGCGGCTGCGGTGACGGTGTTCAGGGTGCTGCCCTTGAGCTGGGCATTGTCGTGTTCTGCGATTACCAGTGCGGCCATGATGTTCCTCTGCTCTGTATATTGAATTAGATGACTTTGGCTTCGTTCCGGAGCCTGGAGACCAGTTCGGCGACGTCCTTGACCATGACGCCGGCGCTGCGCTTGGCTGGTTCGGTCACTTTCAGCGTCTTCAGGCGCGCCGCCGCATCCACGCCGAGGTCGGCCGGCTTGACCACGTCCAGGGTCTTCTTCTTCGCCTTCATGATGTTGGGCAGGGTGACGTAGCGGGGCTCGTTCAGGCGCAGGTCGGTGGTGACGATCGCCGGCAGCGCCAATGCGACGGTTTCCAGGCCGCCATCGACCTCGCGGGCGACGGTGACGCGGCCGTCTTCGGCCAGCACTTTCGAGGCGAAGGTGGCCTGGCCCCAGCCAAGAAGCGCGGCCAGCATCTGGCCGGTCTGGTTGCAGTCGTCGTCGATGGCCTGCTTGCCGAGGATGATCAGCCCGGGCTGTTCCTTGTCGGCCAGGGCCTTGAGCAGCTTGGCGACGGCCAGCGGCTGCAGCTCTTCGCCGGTTTCGACCAGGATGCCGCGGTCGGCGCCGATGGCCATCGCCGTGCGCAGGGTTTCCTGGCACTGGCTGGGGCCGCAGGAAACGGCGACGATCTCGGTCGCCTTGCCGGCTTCCTTGAGTCGTACCGCTTCCTCGACCGCGATTTCGTCGAAGGGGTTCATGCTCATCTTGGCGCTGGCGATGTCGACGCCGGTGCCGTCGGACTTCACCCGCACCTTGACGTTGTAGTCGACCACGCGCTTGACCGGTACCAGGACTTTCATGTCGATCTCCATTTCATTGATATTGTGATGTTCAGATGATGCCCTGGTCGCCCAGCGCCTTGATCTCGTCTTCGGACAGGCCGCCCAGCGTGGACAGGATGTCCTGCGTGTGCTGCCCGAGCAGCGGCGGCGCGCTGCGATAGGTGATCGGCGTATCCGAGAACTTGATCGGGTTCGCCACCGACGGCACCGTGCCCGACTGCGGATGGGGCAAGTCCACCTTCATCTTGCGATGCTTGACTTGCGGATGCTCGAAGGCCTGCGCGATGTCGTTGATGGGGCCGGACGGCACGCCGGCCGCCTCCAGCGGCGCGACCCATTCCGCGGTGGTGCGTCCGAGGAGCACCTCCTGCAGCATCGGAACCAGGATCTCCCGGTTCCTGACGCGGTCGGCGTTTTTCGCGAATCGCGCGTCGCTGGCCAGTTCCGGACAGCCGGCGATGGCGCAGAACTTCACGAACTGGCGATCGTTGCCGACGGCCAGCACCATATGACCCTCCTTCGTGCGGAACACCTGGTAGGGCACGATGTTGGCATGCGCATTGCCCTGGCGCTTGGGCACCACGCCGGACGTCAGGTAGTTCATGTTCATGTTGGCCATCGCGGCCACCTGAACGTCGAGCAGCGCCATGTCGATGTACTGGCCCTGGCCCGTCTTGTGGCGGTTTTCGATCGCCGCGAGGATGGCGACGCTGGAATACATGCCGGTCATCAGGTCCGAAAATGCGACGCCGAGCTTTTGCGGTCCGCCGCCGGGCAGGTCGTCGCGTTCGCCGGTAATGCTCATCAGCCCGCCCATGCCCTGGATGATGAAGTCATAGCCGGCGAAGCCCGCCATCGGGCCGTCCTGGCCGAAACCGGTGACCGAGCAGTAGACCAGGCGCGGGTTCGCTTCCTTCAGGTCCTCGTAGGACAGGCCGTAGCGCGCCATGTCGCCGACCTTGTAGTTCTCGATGAAGACATCGCTCTCGAGCGCCAGCTTGCGCACGATTGCCTGCCCCTGCGGGGTCGAAATGTCGAGGGTGACGGACTTCTTGCCGCGGTTCGTGGAAAGGAAGTACGCGGACTCGCGGGTATCCTTGCCGTCCTGGTCCTTCAGGTAGGGCGGCCCCCAGGCGCGCGTGTCGTCGCCGCTGCCCGGGCGTTCGATCTTGATGACCTCGGCGCCGAGGTCCGCCAGCATCTGGCAGGCCCAGGGTCCGGCGAGGACGCGCGTCAGGTCGAGGACGCGGATATGTGACAGTGCTCCAGCCATGCGGCTCTCCTTGAGTCAGATGCGTTAAATGCGTTCGATGACGACGGCCAGGCCCTGGCCGACGCCGACGCACAGGCTCAGGACCGCGTAACGGCCGCCGCGGCGTTCGAGCTCGCGCGCTGCGCTCAGCGCCATGCGCGCGCCGGATGCGCCGAGCGGATGGCCGACCGCGATGGCGCCGCCGTTCGGGTTGACGCGCGGGTCGTCGAAGGCGACGTCCAGCAGCTTCAGGCAGCCGAGCACCTGGCTTGAAAAGGCTTCGTTGATGTCGATGACATCCATGTCGGCCAGCGTGAGGCCGGCCCGCTCCAGCGCCCTGGGGATCGCGTAGGCCGGGCCGACGCCCATGATGCGGGGCTCGACGCCGACCGCGGCGCCGGCCAGGATGCGCGCCATCGGCTTGACGCCGGCCCGTTCGCCGATGGTCCGGCTGCCGATGAGCATGGCGGCGGCGCCGTCGTTCACGCCCGACGCGCTGCCGGCGGTCACGACGCCGCCCTCATGCAGCGCCCTGAGCCTGGCCAAGGACTCGAAGGTGGTGCCGGGACGCGGATGCTCATCCTCGGCCACGACGCGCGGTGGGGTCTTCTTTCCGGTCGCTACCTCGACCGGCATGATCTCCCCGGCGAAGAACCCGCTGGCCCGGGCCGCTTCGAAGCGCGCTTGCGACAGTGCCGCAAAGCGGTCGCTGTCCTCGCGGCTCAAGCCCAGGTCATGCGCCACGTTGTCCGCGGTTTCCGGCATCGTGTCGCCGCCGTATTGTTCGGTAATGCGCGGATTCGGGAAGCGCGCGCCGATGGCGGAGTCGAATACCTTGAATTCGCGCCCGTAGGCCGACTCGCTCTTGGCCACCACGAAGGGCGCGCGGCTCATGCTCTCCACGCCGCCGGCGATATACAGCTCGCCTTCGCCGCTGGTGATGGCACGCGCCGCATCGAGCACCGCGGCCAGGCCGCTGGAGCAGAGGCGGTTGACGGTCTGGCCGGGAATGGTGGGCGGCAGCCCCGACAGCAGCACCGCATGGCGCGCGATGTTGCGGCTGTCCTCGCCGGCTTGGCAGGCGCAGCCGAGGATCACGTCCTCGATCTGCGCGGCGTCGAAAGGCGAATCGGCGACCAGCTTGCGGATGAGGGCAGCGGCCAGGTCGTCCGGACGAACCGGGGCGAGGGCGCCGGCGAGGCGGCCGAACGGGGTGCGCAGGCCGGAATAGATGTAAGCGTCGAGCATGTTGTTCCTGGTTGTTCTTGAAAAGTGTGGGTCAGTGTTCCGGCGTGAGCAGCGAGACGCCCAGCATGGCGCGGCGCTTCAGCCACGGACTCGGACGGTAACGCGGGTCGCGGTAGAAATCGAACAGGCCGTCCAGGATGCGCAGGACGGTCGCGGCGCCGAGCGCATCGCCGAGCGCCAGCGGGCCCCTGGGGTAGCCGAGGCCGAGTGTCACCGCCTTGTCGATATCCTCCGGGCTGGCGATGCCTTGCTGGGCGATGTCGGCGCCGATGTTGACGATGGCGGCAAGCACCCGCTGGCATACCAGGCCGGCGCTGTCGCGGATGACCGAGACCGGCACGCCGTCCGCCGCGAACAGCGCATGCGCGGCGTCGCGGAAACCGGGGGCGGTGAGCGGGGTGGTCATCAGCGTGCGCCGGCCGCCGACGAACAGGGGATCGAGCGCCACCGTGCGCGCCGGGTCCAGCTGCGCGGCGACCGCGAGGCTGGTGGCATCCTGCCCGACCGGCAAGACCAGGCACAGCGCGTCCGCGGCCGGACGCGCGCCGCCGTCGCGCTCGGCGCCGAGTGCGTCCAGCAGCTGGCTGACCGCCGGCCAGGCTGCCGCGTCGGCTGGGCTCAGCCAGACAGGAATGGCGGCGCGCGGCGGCACCGGTACCGGCGCCGATTCGGCGGATTCCTGCTTCTTGCCGTCTTCGTAGACATAGAAGCCGCGCCCGCTCTTGCGCCCCAATAGCCCGGCCTGCAGGCGCTGGCGCGCGATCGGCGACGGCCGGAAGCGCGGTTCCTGGTAATACTGGTCGTAGATCGATTCCATCACCGGCTGGGAGACATCCAGCCCGGTCAGGTCCAGCAGCTCGAACGGCCCCATGCGAAAGCCGGCGGCGTCGCGCAGGATGCGGTCCAGTTCCGGATACGGCGCGATGCCTTCGCCCAGGATGCGCAGCGACTCGGTGAGGTAGCCGCGTCCGGCGTGGTTGACGATGAAGCCGGGCGTGTCGCTGGCCCGCACCGGGGTATGGCCCATCCGGCGCGCGATCGAGGTCAGGCGTTCGCTCACACCCGCGTCCGTCAATGGGCCGGCGATTACCTCGACGATCTTCATCAACGGTACCGGGCTGAAAAAGTGGAAGCCGGCCACGCGGCCCGGATGTTCGCAGGCGGCGGCGATCGCGGTAACCGACAGCGAGGAGGTATTCGTGGCGAGGATGCAGCCGGCGCCGACCACCGCCTCCAGCTGGCGCAGCAGCGTCTGCTTGGCGGCCAGCTTCTCGACGATGGCCTCGATCACGGCGGTGCAGGGCGCCAGCTCGTCCAGCGCGGTGGCGGCCGACAGCAGCGCGCAGGCGGCCTGCGCGTCGCCGGCGCTGATCTTGCCCTTGTCGGCCAGCTTGCGCAGGGTCGCGCCGATCGCGGCGCAGGCTTCTTCGGCCGCGCCGGGACGGCTGTCGTGCAGGATGACGGGGATGCCGCCCTGGATGGCGATCTGGGCGATGCCGCGGCCCATCAGGCCGCAGCCGACGATGCCGAGCAGGTCCCGCGCCGGGGGAGTCGAATTCATTGCTGTTTGTCCTTTTTTGCCCGATGGTCGGGTTACTGTGCGGTCCGCATAGTGGACCGATGGTTCAAAAAAACGCTATTCAGAATATTAAAAAATGCTCCGGTTGTAAAGAACCCGGCGCATCTTGTATCAGGAAAATTGATTTCGATTATTAACGGTTCGCATAGTGGACCATCGGTTTGAAATACTTGACATCACCAGAATTGATATGACACGATGTTTGAGGTAGCCAGGAGACGGCTGGGTAGATCGCAACCCGAGAAAACGCGCAAGGAGATGCGGCATGAACACGATTGACGACAGCGACATTCAACATTTCGACGACGAAGGGCAGGGCAAGGAGCGGCAATTCGTCACCGCGCTGGCCCGCGGGCTGGAACTGTTGCGCTGCTTTGGACTGAACGAGCGCGAAATCGGCATTTCCGAACTGGCGCGCCGCAGCGGCATTCCCAAACCGACCGTGGCCCGGCTTGCGGGCACCCTTGCCGGCCTCGGCTATCTCGAACACCTGGAAGCCCAGGGCAAGTACCGGCTCGGCGCCGGCGTGCTGTCGCTGGGTTACGCCATGCTGTCGCGGCTCGACGTGCGCGAAGTGGCGCGCCCCCTGATGCGCGAACTCGCCGAGCGTACCCAGGCCTCGGTTTCGCTCGGCGTGCGCGACCGGCTGTCGATGGTGTATGTGGAATCGGTGCGCAGCAGTGCGTCGATCACCTTGCAGCGCGGCGTCGGCACCCGGCTTGCGCTCGCCACTTCCGCCATGGGGCGCGCCTACCTGGCCGGCCTGCCGGCCCCCGACCGCGCATTTTTGCTGGACCAGGTCCGCCTGCGCGACGAGGACCATTGGCCCGTACTCAGTGCCGGCATCGAGCAGGGACTGCGCGACCATGCCGAACACGGCTTTTGCATCTCGATCGGCGAGTGGGACAAGGATACCTGCGGCGTCGGCGTGCCGTTCTGTGCGCCGGACGGAATGATGATGTCCTTTAACTGCGGCATGCCCGCGTTCAAATGCACCCGTGAACACCTGCAGGACAAGATCGGCCCTGCGCTGGTTGAGCTGGTGAGGAAAGTCGGCGGCTCGATGGGCAGGATCGCTCTTTGATAACCCGCGGCGGCGCATGACGCGACGCCGCATACGCAGCAAAGCAATAGGAAAAAAATGATACGTGACCAAGAAACCATGACTGTGCTACTGGACACCCTGTCCCGCTTCGTGCGGGAACGTCTGGTGCCGGCGGAAAATGAAGTAGCGGAAACAGACGAGATCCCGGAAGGCGTCGTCGCCGACATGCGCGAGCTGGGCCTGTTCGGGCTGTGCATCCCCGAGGAATACGGGGGCCTGGGCCTGACGATGGAAGAAGAGGTGCTGGTCGCATTCGAGATCGCGAAGGCCTCGCCATCCTTCCGCTCCCTGATCGGCACCAACAACGGTATCGGATCGCAGGGCCTGATCGTCGACGGCACCGAGGAGCAGAAGCAGCATTACCTGCCGAAGCTGGCCTCGGGCGAGCTGATCGCCTCCTTCGCGCTGACCGAGCCGGGCTCCGGATCGGACGCGGCATCGCTGCGCACGTCGGCACGGCGCGAGGGCGACGAGTACGTCATCAACGGCACCAAGCGCTTCATCACCAATGCGCCGGAAGCCGGCATCTTCACCGTGATGGCGCGCACCAACCCCGAGATCAAAGGTTCGGGCGGCATCTCGGCCTTCATCGTCGAGAAGGGCACGCAGGGTGTTTTCATCGGCAAGACCGACAAGAAGATGGGGCAGAAGGGCGCGCACACCGCCGACGTCATCTTCGACAACTGCCGCGTGCCGGCGGCGAACATCATCGGCGGCAAGGAAGGCGTCGGCTTCAAGACGGCGATGAAAGTGCTGGACAAGGGGCGCCTGCATATCGCGGCGATCTGTGTCGGTGCGGCCGAGCGCATGCTCGACGACGCCTTGCGCTATGCGCTCGAGCGCCAGCAGTTCGGCAAGCCGATCGCGGAGTTCCAGCTGATCCAGGCCATGCTCGCCGACAGCAAGGCCGAGATCTACGCGGCGCGTTCCATGGTGCTCGATGCGGCGCGCCGCCGCGACAACAAGGAAGACATTTCGACCGAAGCGGCCTGCTGCAAGATGTTCGCTTCCGAGATGTGCGGCCGCGTGGCCGACCGCGCGGTACAGATCCATGGGGGCGCCGGTTACGTGTCCGAATACGCAATCGAGCGCTTCTACCGCGACGTGCGCCTGTTCCGCATCTACGAGGGCACGACCCAGATCCAGCAACTGGTCATCGCCCGCGGCATGATCAGGAACGCACAGCTGTAAATTCGATTTCCCAGTTCTCGCAGTTCTTTCTTTATCGCGCGGCGTCTCCTTCGTCGCGCGCGTTCCATCCTTGGAGGAGTTATGGAAGTTGCAGCAAAACGCGCCGTGACCGTGGCGGAAAATAAAAATATATGGATGGTCGTCTTCGCTTTCTCGTTCCTGTCGCTCATGATCGACGGGGCCGACCTGATGTTCCTGTCGTATAGCCTGGCCAGCCTGACGAAGGAATTCGGCCTGACCAAGGTGCAGGCAGGTGCGCTGGGCAGTATCACGCTGGCCGGCATGGCCGTCGGCGGGATTTTCGGCGGCATGGCCGCCGACCGTTTCGGGCGGGTGCGCACGGTGGTCGTCACGATCGTCCTGTTCTCGGTCGGCACCGCGGTATTGGGCAGCACCCGGAGCTTCGAACAATTCGCCTTCTTCCGCTTCGTCGCCTCACTCGGCCTGGGCGCCGTGTACGTGGTATCGAACACCCTCATGGCCGAATATGTACCGACCGAGCGCCGCACCACTGTCCTCGGCACCCTGCAGGCCGGCTGGTCGGTCGGTTACGTCGTGGCCACGCTGCTGGCCGGCTGGATCCTGCCGACCTACGGCTGGCGCTGGCTGTTCTATATCGCGATCATCCCGGTCGTCCTGGCCGTGCTGATGCAGCGCATCGTTCCGGAACCGGCCGCCTGGATCGCGGCGCGCAAGAAACTCGCCGCGGACAAGGCGGCGGGCGTGACGCGCCGGGTGAAGAAGGAAAGCACGATGAAGCGCATCTTCGCCCATCCTGCCCAGCGCCGCATGTTCATCCTGTGGGCGCTGACCGCGGGCTTCCTGCAGTTCGGCTACTACGGTGTCAACAACTGGATGCCGACCTATCTCGAAAAAGAGCTGCACATGAACTTCAAGGCGATGACGGGCTACATGGTCGGCACCTATGTCGCCATGATCGTCGGCAAAATCGCCGCCGGCTGGCTCGCCGACCGCTTCGGGCGCCGCGCCGTGTTCGCCTTCGGTGCGATCGGCACCGCCATCTTCCTGCCGGTGATCGTGTTCTACAACTCGCCTGGCAACATCGTCTACCTGCTGGTCGTGTTCGGCTTCCTCTACGGGATACCGTATGGCGTGAATGCCACCTACATGACCGAAAGCTTCGAGACCTCGATCCGGGGCTCGGCGGTGGGCGGGGCCTACAACGTCGGCCGGGTCGGTGCGGCGATCGCCCCGGCGTGTATCGGCTACCTCGCCACGACCGGCTCGATCGGCTTCGGCTTCCTGGTGATGGGCGCGGCATACTTCCTTTGCGGAGTCGTGCCGGCACTGTTCATCAAGGAAAAACTTTACGATCCCCAGAAGTAAACTCACGTACATCAATCAGCCATCATGACCATTTCGCTTTCCACCGCCGATTTTCAGCCAACTGAAATGTACTTCCTGCTGCGCGACTCCGTCGTGCCGCGTCCGATCGCCTGGGTGTCCACCGTGTCCGCCGAGGGGGTGTCCAACATCGCGCCCTTCAGCTTCTTCAACGTCGTCTCGCCGTCGCCCCCGGTGCTGGGCTTCAGCTGCGGCCCGCGCGGCGACAACCATGCCGGAGACTGGATACCCAAGGACACCTACGCGAACATCATTGCGACGCGCGAATTCGTCGTCAATATCGTGCCCGAGTACCTGATGGACGAGATGGTCAAGACGGCGGCCGACCTCGCGCCTGGCGACAGCGAGTTTCGCTACGCCGGATTGGCCGAGGCGCCCAGCTGCGTCGTCAAGCCGCCGCGCGTTGCGCGTGCGCCGATCGCCTACGAGTGCAGGGTCCACGACATCCTCGATATGGGGGCCAACAAATGGATCATGGGCAGCGTCGAGCACGTGCACATCGACGAGGCGGTGTACGTCGGCCGCAAGGGCGAGCAGAACCACCGTGTCGACCTGCTGGAGCAGGTCGAGACCCGGCCGGTGGGACGCCTGGGGCGCGCGAATTACGTGCGGGTGCGCGAAGTGGACACCCGCCTGCGCCGCGACGGACCGAACGGCTGAGCCGTTCCGTAGCCGGCCGGCGCGCGCCATGGCGCCTGCGCGGGCGGGGAGGGTGAAGCCCAGGCCGAATGTACCGCTGTAGCAAGGCGGGAGAAACTTTTCTGGAGGTAATGGCTGGCCTGATTGTTCTTATCATCAGGCCAGCGTTTTTGCGCGCTTTGCCGCTTCGCCCCCTGGCAACGTCATTGCCGGCTGATTTTCGGGCTCGGCTGCTATTTGCTACACCGCTTCGGTGGCCTTCCACCAGTCGCCGCCCGCGGCGAGAGCGATGATGTCGTTCCTGATGGCGCGCCGCACGGCATTCGCGACCTGGAGGGATGAGCACCATTTCCGCTGGCCACGGCGGGGAACCAGCCGCGGTCTCTATCATAAAAATGTAACTAACCAACGTACAAATCAAGAACAGACGACTTACGAGACGCTAACGACTCCAGACGAGTTAACGATACTCCAGGCAAGCATGCAGGAGGAGGGCTCCGGCCGGCCTGTCGCGTGGCTCTCGAAGCAAAAGCCAACCCAGCGCAGACGGACAATATCTCACGACCGACGCCGAACGCGACAAGAGTCGGGAAGTACTGTTCTGCATTGCTGGTTGTGGCAACATTTGACTGCCTGCGGTCTTCAGGTGAACGGGGCAGGTGGAAGCCTGCAAGCTAAACGACGGCATAGTCAAAGTGCAACACTGTCTGTACGCTGGAAAACATTACTAGCACATCTGGCTTGGTATCGACAATTGACTTTCATATATTTTTGCACTATAATTGCCGCCTGTTTATAACAAATACCCTCAGTAACACCTCTGCTTCACCGTATTTTCCACCTATTGCGTGGAAAATAATCCAGGGCCATGCGCCCACATCCAGTAATCGTTTGACGCACTTTTTTCGTTAAACACCGGTGTCATGCATCTGCATGGCGCCTGCGTGGTTAAAAGTCCTGAACCCAGCCTCTTTTAACGCGCCCACGACACCCAGCACCGGCATGCGCCGGAAAAGCGTGTCCCGCCCCTTTCCGTCGCTTGCGTACGCCCGTGCGCCGCTGCATTGCCGACGGCCTGGGGTTTGTCGATTCCCGTTAGCGCCAATGGCTGCAGGGTTTCATTTCATTTGCCAAATCGGAGGACAAGAACAACGTGGCAAAACAAATCATCATCGACCATGTCTTCAAAGTATTCGGCGACCAGCCCGAAGAGGCACTGGCACTGGTCCATCAAGGGGCCAGCAAGCAGGACATCCTGGCCCAGACCGAATGCACGATCGGTGTGTTCGACGCCAGCTTTACCATCGAGGCGGGAGAGATCTTCGTCATCATGGGCCTGTCCGGTTCGGGCAAGTCGACCCTGGTCCGGATGCTCAATCGCCTGATCGAGCCTACCGCCGGCCGCATCCTGGTCGACGGCAAGGACATCAATACCCTGCCGGATGCGCAGCTGCGCGCCCTGCGCCGCAAGGACATCAGCATGGTGTTCCAGTCCTTCGCGCTGCTGCCGCATGTCACCGTGCTCGACAACACGGCCTTCGGCATGGAGCTGGCCGGCATTGCGAAATCCGAGCGCCATGCGCTGGCCCGGCAAGCGCTCGAGCAGGTCGGCCTCGCGGGTTACGGCGCCAGTTATCCCGACGAATTGTCTGGTGGCATGCAGCAACGCGTGGGACTGGCCCGCGCACTGGCGTGCGATCCATCGATCCTGCTGATGGACGAGGCGTTTTCCGCACTCGACCCGATCATGCGCACGGAAATGCAGTCCGAGTTGCTGCGCCTGCAGCAGATCAAGCGGCGGACCATCGTCTTCATTTCGCATGATCTCGATGAAGCCATGCGCATCGGCGACCGGGTCGCCATCATGAAAGATGGGCATGTGGTGCAAGTGGGCACGCCGGAAGAAATCCTGCGCAAGCCTGCCAACGATTACGTGCGCAACTTCGTGCGCGGTGTCGATGCGGCGGCCGTCTTCAAGGCCGGCGATATTGCCCGCAAGAGCCAGATCGTGGTGTCGGAATCGCCTGCCCGCGGTTCGCGTGCGGTGCTGTCGATGCTGGAGGAGCAGGACCGGGCCTACGCCTATGTCGTGAATCCCGAGCGTAAATTCCTCGGCCTGGTATCGGTCGATTCGCTGCGCACTGCGCTTGACGGCCATACCGGTCCACTGGGCCTGGCGCATGCCTACCTGCCGGATGTGCAGGCCATCAATGCAGATGAGCCCGTTGCCGGCCTGTTCGGCCAGGTGGCGCAACTGCCGTATGCGGTCCCGGTGGTGGCCAGCGACGGCAGCTTCCGCGGCGCCATCAGCAAGACCACCTTGCTGAAGTTCCTCGACCGCGATACACCCGCCATTGCCGAGCCACACACAAAAAAAGGACACGCATGAATTCCAGCACTGTTACCGCAGCAGAACCCGCGGTTGCGCCAGGCATTGAGCAGGCAGCCCAGGTCAACCCATGGCTGCCGACCCCGCCGGGCGACACTTCCTGGCTCGACGCGGCAGCGCCCGCCGTCACGCCCGGGCACGCCACCGGCTTCCACCTGACGCAACTCTTCGATGGCTCGCTGCCGCTGGAATCCTGGATCAACCAGGGCCTGGGCTGGGTCGTCGCACATTTTCGCCCGTTTTTCCAGGCCGTGCGGGCGCCGATCGACGCGACGCTGTCCGGTGCGGGCTACGTGCTGCTGGCCGCGCCGTCGCTGGCGGTGATCGCCATCATCGGTTTGCTGGCCTGGCAATTCACCAGCCGCGCGCTGGCCATCGGCACCGTGCTGGCATTGCTGGTCCTGTCGATGCTGGGCGTCTGGCCGGAAGCGATGATCACGCTGTCGCTGGTGCTGACCTCGCTTGCTTTTTGCATGGTCATTGGCTTGCCTTTGGGGATACTCCTGGCCAACAGCGACCGTGCGCAAAATATCTTGCGCCCGCTGCTGGACGCGATGCAGACGACGCCTGCCTTCGTCTATCTGGTGCCGGTGGTCATGCTGTTTGGTATCGGCAATGCGCCCGGCGTGATCGTGACCATCATCTTCGCCTTGCCGCCGCTGGTGCGCCTGACGAATCTCGGCATTCGCCAGGTGCGTCCCGACCTGATCGAAGCCGCGCGCGCCTATGGTGCTTCGCCCTGGCAGCTCTTGACCCGCGTGCAGTTTCCGCTGGCCATGCCGTCGATTATGGCGGGCATCAACCAGTCGCTGATGTTGTCGCTGTCGATGGTGGTGATCGCCTCGATGATCGCGGTCGGTGGCCTGGGCCAGATGGTATTGCGCGGTATTGGCCGCCTGGACATGGGCCTGGCGACCGTGGGCGGTCTTGGTATTGTCCTGCTCGCCATCACGCTCGACCGCCTGACGCAAGCCATGGGGCAGCCGCGGCGTGGCGTGCGTCACTGGTACGAGACGGGCCCGGCTGGTTTCATCCTGCGCCGGGTGCGGGGCAGTTCAGCGCGCGGCGAAGCGGCCGCGCCAGCGACGCCCGCCGGCGCACACTAATGAGAATAAAGGATATCGATGCATCATATTGAACACTTCAACATCACGTATAAAACAAAGCGCAGGTTTCAATGGTTTTCGGCGCTG
Organism: Telluria sp. AIW5; assembly: GCF_056680575.1. Classification (NCBI taxonomy): domain Bacteria; kingdom Pseudomonadati; phylum Pseudomonadota; class Betaproteobacteria; order Burkholderiales; family Oxalobacteraceae; genus Telluria; species Telluria sp. AIW5. The sequence goes on from NZ_CM155289.1 coordinate 3,337,235, forward strand.
GCGCTCGTTGCGCTGACCTTGACCACCAGCCTCGCCATGGCGCAAACGCCGGATGCCGGCCTGCCCGGCAAGGGCATCCAGGTGCAGGCGCTACAAAGCTCGGTCGCCGAAGAAACCTTCCAGACCATGCTGGTCGATCGCGCCCTGGAAAAGCTGGGCTACGAGCCGCAGCCGATCAAGGAAGTCGCCTATCCGACCGCGCACATCGCCGTTGCCAATGGCGACGCGACCTTCCTCGCGGTGCATTGGGACCCTCTGCACCAGGACTATTACAACAATGCGGGCGGCGACGCCAGGCTGCTGCGCACGGGCCACTATGCCGGTCCGGCCGCACAAGGCTACCTGATCGACAAGGCGACGGCCGAGAAGTACAGGATCACGAATATCGACCAGCTGCGCGACCCGGCCGTGGCCAGGCTGTTCGACCATGACGGCGACGGCAAGGCCGACCTGACCGGTTGCGATCCGGGCTGGGGCTGCGAGGCGATGATCGAGCATCATATGGACGGCTACAAGTTGCGCGCGACGGTCACGCACGTGCAGGGCAGCTATTCCGCACTGATCGCCGATACCATCGGCCGCTACAAGCGTGGCGAACCCATCCTGTACTACACGTGGACACCCTACTGGGTAAGCGGGGTACTGGTGCCGGGAAAGGATGTCGTGTGGCTGCAAGTGCCGTTCTCGTCGAATCCGCAAAAGGCCAGTACCCGTCTCGACGACGGCAGCGACTATGGATTTTCCGTGAACACCACGCGTATCGTCGTCAATCGCGCCTGGGCCGAGAAAAATCCAGCGGCCGTCAAGCTGTTTGAAGTCATGCGGCTGCCGATTGCCGACATCAACGCGCAGAACGAGCGCATGCGCAGTGGCGAAAACACGCAGGCCGATATCGCGCGCCATACGGCAGGCTGGATCAAATACCACCAGCCGCTATTCGATAGCTGGATCGCGCAGGCGCTGGCGGCGGCGAAACCCTGATCGGGAAGCAATGCACGGCCAAATTCGAGCATGTGCATGGCGTGCCAGCTTGCGCTTTCAGTCTTCGGCAGCGGACGCCGTCACCCTGATATTGAATCGCTTTTCGACGGCGGTGGCCCCGTCCCGCAGGGCCCAGCCGGTCGTGGTCCCCATCCAGGGTGGTGAACCCGCGGGCAGGTCTTGCTGCGGGATGCCTGGCAGGTCCGCTGGTGTGAAAGCGCTCCCGTATGGCAAGATCGGCCCCGGCGTATCAGGCGGCACGAGCGCGGGCGCCAGCGCGGCAAGGCCGGCATTCTAGGCCTCCAGCATCGCCTCGGTGGCTGCCGCACCATCGCCGCCAGCCGACTCCGGGGAAGTCGGATGCGGGAGTTTGCGGTAGGCCACCACGGCACGTCCCGCCGCGTCAGGCGATGCGAGCCACATCTTCCAGGCCTTGTCCGCAAGCGTGCCAAAGGCAAGGACGGCCGCGATCTGGCCATCCAGGATGGCGCCGATCCACCTGTTCCGATACGCCGCGATGCCGGCGTTACCAATATGCCGCGCTCCGCCCTTGCCGTAGACACAATAGAGAAACGCGTTGAGCATGACATAGCTGCTGTCGATGCCGAGCTTGTTCAGGAAGCCCTGCACCCGGCGCCCTGCGGTTCCCATCAGGATTCGCCTGGCGATGGTTTCGTGCTGGGCCGGGTCCTGTCCGAGGACAAGTATCCGGGCCGTTCCGTCCAGCCGTCCACGGTGGAAGATCGGGCCCCACTCGACCCGGAAGGCGTCGGCGGGATAGAGCGTGGTGTCGGGATACGATTCGACGAGCGAACGAAATGGCTCGTGCGCGTACCCGGGGCAGAACGGTATCGGCATGCTTGTCTCCCTATGGCTACACCATCGTCAGCTTACGTCGCTGCACCACCTGGCCGGCCCGGCGGCACACGATCTCGAACGTCTTGCCCGCCGTGGGACGGGGGAGCGTCGACACCCCGTCCGTGATGGGCCGTGCCGCTGCGGCGGGCCTGCCATCGACATATATCTCGAGTTCGTCCAGGCCAGTCGTCGTGACAGTGACTTCGGATCTTCCCAGCGTCGCGTGCAGGCTCGTGCGCGGCGCGCCTGCCAGCAACTGCCCGCACCAGGCGAGCAGGTCTGCATTGCCGTCCAGGACATCGCGCCTGCTCATCGCATAGGGAAGGCCGCCGACGCCCAGGTCCTCGATCGGCACGCCCGCGGCATCCCCGCTGCGCACCGCCCGGCGCAATGCCAGCGTAAAGCGCACGCCCTTGGCCAGGGCGGGAAGGGCGAACTCCGTGCCATCCAGTGCGTCGGCCAGGTTCTGGCTCGTCCACACGTTGGCGCCGCCGGCGCCGGTGGCCTCGCCGACACAGACCAGCGGCCCGATTTCGTTGTCGACGAAGCCGGCGCAAAAGAGATCGCCGGAGGAATAGGTGTTGGCGTCGGCCACGCAGACCACAGGTCCGCCGTAGTGCTGCCCCACATCGTTGCACCAGGCGGGATCGGTGATCGGCAAGGCCTGCGAGTATGCCTCGCCCGTCGAGATGGCGGAATCGAGCGAGGCAATCCACGGCTCCAGTTCCATGCGGTTGAAGGGACTCCCGGCCATGGCGCGGGTCAGGGGCGTCGCCACCAGGCTGAACCGCGTCGGCGCGACCGTGTTCGGGGTGAACAGCTGCAGCAGGCGCTCGGCCGCCCAGATGAGGCCGCCAGGATTGCCGCGCAAGTCGATGATGAGTCCCGTGTCCGGCATTTGCCCGAGCAGGCGAATCGTCTCGTTGACGAAGGCTTCATGGTCCTCGACATCGAAGCTCCAGATGCGGATGTAGCCGACCTCGCCGCGCGCGTCCATCTGGATCGTCCTGGCCGACAAGGCGTCCGGAAAGCGCGTTTCGAACCAGCCGGCATCCCTGGCCACCAGCCGGGCTTGCCCCTCGGCCTGCCACTGCTTGCCCGAGAACATGAGCTTCTTTGCCCGCCGCACCTGTTCCGCCGCAGGGCTCAGCGCCAGGCGCAGCGCGGCGTGCGTGCCGGCGCGAACGCCGGCGGCGGGACGGCCCGGCCGGACGATGCGCCAGGGAATGCGCACCTCGCGTACCGGCTTGCCCTCGGCTTCACGATAGCCGACGTCCACCCACATCTCGTCGGGTGGCGGGCCATACTGCAGCGAGCGGAAGGTCAGCGATTCGAGGGCACGGGCCAGGCGCGCATCCGGGCGCCCGCCCGTTTCCCGGTCGGCGTGGATTGCCACCGCGCGCTCGAACGGCACGCCGTTCCAGGTCTCGAGGGTCACGCCTGCCTTGAAGCCGGTATCCTTGATGAGCCTGGTGTCTCCGACCTTGGTGACCAGGAAGGAAGGCGCGTCGGTCGCGCCATACTGCTCGACGAGGAAAGGCAGCTGGGCAACCGCGTCGGCGAGCGACTTCGGTCCGGCGTACATGGTGTGGGCATCGCGCAGGTCGACGACGATGCCGGTCAGGACAAGATGGAACTCCGCCTCGCTCATGCTGGCTGCGCGCATGCGCAGCAACTGAAGCGCCTGCACAGGGTCATTCGCATACCCCGCGCGCTTCTGGAGCAGGTGGCAATATGCGCCGCCAATCGCCGTCAGCAGGGCATCCGCCACGGCGATCCGATCGGCGGCGTCCAGGTGGTACGCGGATGGCTCGGGCATCACGGCGTGGTTTACCGCGAGCAGGCCGGCGTGGCTGGAGAGGAGCACCCCGGCTTGTGATTTGAACAGTGACGCGCTGGTTGCCATCGTCGTGTGCCTCACGAATAGAACCCGGCCAGGTCGTCGAGCAAGCCGCCGTGGAATCCGCGTCCTTTGATCGCAGCAAAGAAAGCCGAGTCGTGATCGAGCCGCTGGATAGGGGGAACGACGATGTCGTCGAGATCCTTGGGCAAGCCGCCGACGGGCACGCGTCCCAGCGGCATGTCGAGCGCCAGCCGCAGTCGGGGCAGGGCGTCCGCCAACCGGCCCACCGCGAATGCATTCCGGGCGGTGTCGATTTCCTGTTTCGGATTGGCCCGCACCTGTTCCATCCGCGCCCGGACCTGCGCGAAGGTCCATGGTTCCTGCTGGTCCACCGACTTCGCCATGGACAGCGTGCGCTGCGCTCCCGCCACCGTCAGCGTCGAAGGAAACCTGGCCGCCGCGGCCTTCATGAGGTCCGGGTCGCCGTAGAGCGGGCGGCCGCCGACGACGACCAGCTGGACATCCTGTTCGGTTGCCGCGAGTACTGCCGCGAACGGATCCGCGGACCGCCTGGCCCGGATGACGACGACATCGCCCAGTGCTCCCGGCTGGAGACGCCCGGCCTGGACGCCCCATGGTCCCGCCAGCGCGTCGCCGGGGACGCAGGTAATCATGCGAACGAGGTCGAAGGGGGACAGCTTCCAGCCCCGGCTCTTGCTGACCAGCGCGGCAACCTTGATTTCGCCGAGGACGTTGCGCGTTCCCGAGGGGCCCCAGTCGGACCCGATACACACCAGGATCTTCCGTTCGAGTGCAGCGGGAACGTCCGTTGTGCTGCCGTATAGCCAGACGTTTGAAAACGGCGACCAGACGATCGCCCCCGGCTCGGTCCAGCTGGCATAGTCATCCGGGTTCACCGCGTTCGTGTGGATGGCGATGAATCCGCGTTGCAGGCAGCCGCAGCGTCGCGCGCTCTGGTACTCCCGCGCGACAATGGAGTTGGGCTGGCCCTCCGCGCAGTGATAGATGAAGCCGGCGCCCGACTTCATCTGGGCCGACCGTGCCGCGAGCACTTCCGGCTTGAGGGGCAAGGTCGACGCGAGTATGCGGGCGGCGGCGACGCTGCCGCCGAAGGTCTCGTCCTCGACGTTTCGAACCATCCAGCTGTCCAATGGACGATTCTTGGGTGGCGAACCCTGGATGCTCGTGGTGCCGCCAATTAGCGCGCGCACTTCCGCATAGGCCAGGAGCTCGTGCGGCGCCGCCTCGATGAAGGCGTAGGCAGGCCAGGTGATATCGCCCGGGTACGAATGCGCCGACGGCCACGCGTCGTGGTGCGGGAAGGGCTCGGTCCTTCCGGGCACGCTCCAAAGGGGCAAGGCCGCGTAAGCGAGGTGGCTGTGGAGATCGACGAAGCCCGGCAATACCAGGTTGCTGCCCACGTCAAGCACGACAGCCTTGTCGAAGCCGCTTCTCGGGCCGGCCGCGTTGCGGCGGGTGATGCGTTCCACACGGCCGTCGTCGCCAATCCAGACCTTGTCGCGGAAGCTGTCCTGCTCGGAGGCGGCGATGTCGCCGTCCAGCGTGAGCGGAACGATTCGACCAGCGATCACGAGACTCACGGCTACCTCCCTGGCGCGATGCGCATCACGGTTCACAACCCATCCGTTAGAGGGGTGCTGCGGTCGATAGTTCGCTTGGCGCGCGGATCTCAACCGTTAGGGAGTAGCCGAAAGGAATTGATGGAGGAGTATGGCGCAAATAAAGGACTTGCGGACCCCCGTCGGGGTTCGCTATAATTCGCCTCCTGCTGAAAACGACAACGAAATCAAGGTGTTGTGTTGACAAAAGGAACCGCGGAATCTGCGGCGCAACAAAAAAGAGGTTGACGAAAAACGCGAAACACTGCATAATCTCATCTCTCTGCTGCTGACAAACAAAACGCTTTGTCGCTAGGTAGCAAGATGCAATACAGAACAAGTTCTTTAAAAATTAACAGTCGATAAGTGTGGGCGTTTGATGGAGGTGCCAGTGGCTTCGGTCACTGATTACTTAAATTATCAAATGTTCACAAAAAAGAAATACGTTGTCTCAGCAATGAGATAGCGGTCAGTATTTTGAGTGAGCGACCCGCTAGCAATAGCGGTGGCAGCAATGCCAACAAACAGAGATTGAACTGAAGAGTTTGATCCTGGCTCAGATTGAACGCTGGCGGCATGCTTTACACATGCAAGTCGAACGGCAGCACGGGGGCAACCCTGGTGGCGAGTGGCGAACGGGTGAGTAATATATCGGAACGTACCCAAGAGTGGGGGATAACGTAGCGAAAGTTACGCTAATACCGCATACGATCTAAGGATGAAAGCAGGGGACCGCAAGGCCTTGTGCTCCTGGAGCGGCCGATATCTGATTAGCTAGTTGGTGAGGTAAAGGCTCACCAAGGCCACGATCAGTAGCTGGTCTGAGAGGACGACCAGCCACACTGGAACTGAGACACGGTCCAGACTCCTACGGGAGGCAGCAGTGGGGAATTTTGGACAATGGGCGCAAGCCTGATCCAGCAATGCCGCGTGAGTGAAGAAGGCCTTCGGGTTGTAAAGCTCTTTTGTCAGGGAAGAAACGGTGGGGGCTAATATCCTCCACTAATGACGGTACCTGAAGAATAAGCACCGGCTAACTACGTGCCAGCAGCCGCGGTAATACGTAGGGTGCAAGCGTTAATCGGAATTACTGGGCGTAAAGCGTGCGCAGGCGGTTTTGTAAGTCTGTCGTGAAAGCCCCGGGCTCAACCTGGGAATTGCGATGGAGACTGCAAGGCTTGAATCTGGCAGAGGGGGGTAGAATTCCACGTGTAGCAGTGAAATGCGTAGAGATGTGGAGGAACACCGATGGCGAAGGCAGCCCCCTGGGTCAAGATTGACGCTCATGCACGAAAGCGTGGGGAGCAAACAGGATTAGATACCCTGGTAGTCCACGCCCTAAACGATGTCTACTAGTTGTCGGGTTTTAATTAACTTGGTAACGCAGCTAACGCGTGAAGTAGACCGCCTGGGGAGTACGGTCGCAAGATTAAAACTCAAAGGAATTGACGGGGACCCGCACAAGCGGTGGATGATGTGGATTAATTCGATGCAACGCGAAAAACCTTACCTACCCTTGACATGTCAGGAATCCTTGAGAGATCAGGGAGTGCCCGAAAGGGAACCTGAACACAGGTGCTGCATGGCTGTCGTCAGCTCGTGTCGTGAGATGTTGGGTTAAGTCCCGCAACGAGCGCAACCCTTGTCATTAGTTGCTACATTTAGTTGAGCACTCTAATGAGACTGCCGGTGACAAACCGGAGGAAGGTGGGGATGACGTCAAGTCCTCATGGCCCTTATGGGTAGGGCTTCACACGTCATACAATGGTACATACAGAGGGCCGCCAACCCGCGAGGGGGAGCTAATCCCAGAAAGTGTATCGTAGTCCGGATCGCAGTCTGCAACTCGACTGCGTGAAGTTGGAATCGCTAGTAATCGCGGATCAGCATGTCGCGGTGAATACGTTCCCGGGTCTTGTACACACCGCCCGTCACACCATGGGAGCGGGTTTTACCAGAAGTAGGTAGCTTAACCGCAAGGGGGGCGCTTACCACGGTAGGATTCGTGACTGGGGTGAAGTCGTAACAAGGTAGCCGTATCGGAAGGTGCGGCTGGATCACCTCCTTTCTAGAGTAGCACCGGGTCTTGAACCCAGTCACCAAACGTCCACACTTATCGGCTGTTGAAAAAGACTGTACTTATTTAAAGCCACGGCTTTAAGTAAGTGTAGTTTTGTTCTTTAACAATCTGGAAGAAGTAAAGTTTTTTTAAGCGTGCATGTAAAAGTGCACACTTAGGGTAGTAACAAATCAACAAACATGCAACAAGCTGTACTCTTATTTCTATGACCGCTTCCTGGCAGGTGGGTAACTGCGCGCCAGGAGCTAACGTTATAGGGACAAGCGAATAAGTGCACATGGTGGATGCCTTGGCGATTACAGGCGATGAAGGACGTAGTAGCTTGCGATAAGCTGCGGGGAGTGAGCAAACACACTTTGATCCGCAGATTTCCGAATGGGGAAACCCGGCCTTTTAGGTCATTGCATGCTGAATACATAGGTATGCAAAGCGAACGCGGCGAACTGAAACATCTAAGTAGCTGCAGGAAAAGAAATCAACCGAGATTCCCAAAGTAGTGGCGAGCGAAATGGGAAGAGCCTGTACGTGATAGTCGATTGGATAGTGGAACAACCTGGAAATGTTGGCCATAGAGGGTGATAGCCCCTTACACGAAATTCAAACGGTGGTACTAAGCGTACGACAAGTAGGGCGGGACACGAGAAATCCTGTCTGAACATGGGGGGACCATCCTCCAAGGCTAAATACTCGTAATCGACCGATAGTGAACCAGTACCGTGAGGGAAAGGCGAAAAGAACCCCGGGAGGGGAGTGAAATAGATCCTGAAACCGTGTGCATACAAACAGTCGGAGCGGACTTGTTCCGTGACGGCGTACCTTTTGTATAATGGGTCAGCGACTTACATTCAGTGGCGAGGTTAACCGAATAGGGGAGCCGTAGAGAAATCGAGTCCGAACAGGGCGACAGTCGCTGGGTGTAGACCCGAAACCAAGTGATCTACCCATGGCCAGGATGAAGGTGCGGTAACACGCCCTGGAGGTCCGAACCCACTAATGTTGAAAAATTAGGGGATGAGCTGTGGGTAGGGGTGAAAGGCTAAACAAACTTGGAAATAGCTGGTTCTCTCCGAAAACTATTTAGGTAGTGCCTCAAGTATCACCATCGGGGGTAGAGCACTGTTATGGCTAGGGGGTCATTGCGACTTACCAAACCATTGCAAACTCCGAATACCGATGAGTGCGAGCTTGGGAGACAGACGTCGGGTGCTAACGTCCGGCGTCAAGAGGGAAACAACCCAGACCGCCAGCTAAGGTCCCAAAGATTGGCTAAGTGGAAAACGAAGTGGGAAGGCTAAAACAGTCAGGATGTTGGCTTAGAAGCAGCCATCATTTAAAGAAAGCGTAATAGCTCACTGATCGAGTCGTCCTGCGCGGAAGATGTAACGGGGCTAAGCCAGTCACCGAAGCTGCGGATATTTTTCGAAGTACTTGTACTTTGATCGATATGGTAGGAGAGCGTTCTGTAAGCCTGCGAAGGTGTCTTGTGAAGGATGCTGGAGGTATCAGAAGTGCGAATGCTGACATGAGTAGCGATAATGGGGGTGAAAAGCCTCCACGCCGTAAGCCCAAGGTTTCCTGTTCAACGTTCATCGGAGCAGGGTGAGTCGGCCCCTAAGGCGAGGCAGAGATGCGTAGCTGATGGGAAGCAGGTTAATATTCCTGCACCGTCGTATGATGCGATGGGGGGACGGATCGCGGAAGGTTGTCTGACTGTTGGAATAGTCAGTTTCTGCTTCATAGAAGGCACTTAGGCAAATCCGGGTGCGTAATTCAAGGGAGTGGGACGAGCGGCCCTGTGCTGCGAAGCAATCGGAAGTGGTTCCAAGAAAAGCCTCTAAGCTTCAGTCATACGAGACCGTACCGCAAACCGACACAGGTGGGCGAGATGAGTATTCTAAGGCGCTTGAGAGAACTCGGGAGAAGGAACTCGGCAAATTGGTACCGTAACTTCGGGAAAAGGTACGCCCTTGTAGTTTGACCACTTTACTGTGGAAGGATGAACGGGTTGCAATAAACTGGTGGCTGCGACTGTTTAATAAAAACACAGCACTCTGCAAACACGAAAGTGGACGTATAGGGTGTGACGCCTGCCCGGTGCTGGAAGATTAAATGATGGGGTGCAAGCTCTTGATTGAAGTCCCAGTAAACGGCGGCCGTAACTATAACGGTCCTAAGGTAGCGAAATTCCTTGTCGGGTAAGTTCCGACCTGCACGAATGGCGTAACGATGGCCACACTGTCTCCTCCCGAGACTCAGCGAAGTTGAAATGTTTGTGATGATGCAATCTACCCGCGGCTAGACGGAAAGACCCCATGAACCTTTACTGTAGCTTTGCATTGGACTTTGAACCAATCTGTGTAGGATAGGTGGGAGGCTTTGAAGCGGGGACGCCAGTTCTCGTGGAGCCATCCTTGAAATACCACCCTGGTTTGTTTGAGGTTCTAACCTTGGTCCGTTATCCGGATCGGGGACAGTGCATGGTAGGCAGTTTGACTGGGGCGGTCTCCTCCTAAAGTGTAACGGAGGAGTTCGAAGGTACGCTAGGTACGGTCGGACATCGTGCTAATAGTGCAATGGCATAAGCGTGCTTAACTGCGAGACCGACAAGTCGAGCAGGTACGAAAGTAGGACATAGTGATCCGGTGGTTCTGTATGGAAGGGCCATCGCTCAACGGATAAAAGGTACTCTGGGGATAACAGGCTGATTCCTCCCAAGAGTTCATATCGACGGGGGAGTTTGGCACCTCGATGTCGGCTCATCACATCCTGGGGCTGTAGCCGGTCCCAAGGGTATGGCTGTTCGCCATTTAAAGTGGTACGTGAGCTGGGTTTAAAACGTCGTGAGACAGTTTGGTCCCTATCTGCCGTGGGCGTTGGAAATTTGAAGGGGGCTGCTCCTAGTACGAGAGGACCGGAGTGGACGAACCTCTGGTGTACCGGTTGTCACGCCAGTGGCATTGCCGGGTAGCTAAGTTCGGAAGAGATAACCGCTGAAAGCATCTAAGCGGGAAACTTGCCTTGAGATGAGATTTCCCGGAGCCTTGAGCTCCTTGAAGGGTCGTTCGAGACCAGGACGTTGATAGGCTGGGTGTGGAAGTGCAGTAATGCATTAAGCTAACCAGTACTAATTGCCCGTACGGCTTGTCCCTATAACCTTAGCAGGTCATAGAAATTCGAATACAGTGTGCTGTTTGTTGATCACACTACCCGAAACTTTACTTCCTCCAGATTCTGAGCACGTTGCCCATCAGGGAACGCCGCTCGTACAAGTTATGCCTGATGACCATAGCAAGTCGGTCCCACCCCTTCCCATCCCGAACAGGACCGTGAAACGACTTTGCGCCGATGATAGTGCTGCAACCAGTGTGAAAGTAGGTTATCGTCAGGCTAGTTATAAAGAAAACCCCGTTGAGTGATCTCAGCGGGGTTTTTTGCTTTTTGGCATTGGATTTTTTTTGCAGCGACACTGCGTTTCGGTTGGCTGGCCCACCATTGAACATCGCATGGGAATGGCCTACCATAGGACTTCACGCTGTTTTTGCCTTGACCTACAAAGCCCTGCTCTGACAGGGCTTTGTATTTTGCACACTATTTATCTGGAATTTCCATGGAAATCAAAGTCAACTTTCTCGACAAGCTGCGACTGGAAGCCAAGTTCGACGACTTCACGGTCATCGCCGACCAGCCCATCCGCTACAAGGGAGACGGCTCGGCGCCTGGCCCCTTCGATTACTTCCTGGCCTCATCGGCCCTGTGCGCGGCTTACTTCGTCAAGTTGTACTGCAATACCCGGAATATTCCGACCGAAAATATCCGCCTCTCGCAGAATAATATCGTCGACCCGGAAAACCGCTACAAGCAGATCTTCAAGATCCAGGTCGAACTGCCGGCGGATATCTCGGACAAGGACCGCCAGGGCATCCTGCGTTCGATCGAGCGTTGCACCGTCAAGAAAGTGGTGCAGGAAGGACCGGAGTTCGTGATCGAGGAAGTCGCGAACCTGGACGCTGACGCCCAGGCGCTGCTGACTTTGAATCCGGCCGCCGACGCGCTGACTTACATCCCCGGCAAGGACCTGCCACTGGAGCAAACCATCGCCAATATGTCGGCGCAGCTGGCGAGCTGGGGCATCAAGATCGAGATCGCTTCCTGGCGCAATATCGTGCCCAACGTGTGGTCGCTGCACATCCGCGACGCGCACTCGCCCATGTGCTTCACCAACGGCAAGGGCGCGACCAAGGAAAGCGCGCTGGCCTCGGCCCTCGGCGAGTATATCGAGCGCCTGAACAACAACCACTTCTATGCGGGTGTGTTCTGGGGCGAAGACATCGCCAACGCGGCTTTCGTGCATTACCCGGAAGAGCGCTGGTTCCAGCCGGGCCCTGACGATGCGGTCCCCGGCGAGATTCTCGACGAGTACTGCATGGGCGTCTACGATCCCGACGGCGAGCTGCGCGGTTCGCACCTGATCGATACCAATTCCGGCAATGTGGAGCGCGGCATCGTCTCGCTGCCGTATGTGCGGCATTCGGATGGCGAGACCGTGTATTTCCCCTCCAACCTGGTCGAGAACCTCTACGCCAGCAATGGCATGAGCGCCGGTAACACCCTGGTCGAGGCACAGGTGCAATGCCTGTCCGAGATTTTCGAACGTGCGGTGAAGCGCGAAATCCTGGAAGGCGAGCTCGCATTGCCCGACGTGCCGCAGGAGGTACTGGCGAAATATCCCGGCATCCTGGCCGGCATCGCGGGACTGGAAGAGCAGGGCTTCCCTGTGCTGGTCAAGGACGCGTCGCTGGGCGGGACCTATCCGGTGATGTGCGTCACCTTGATGAACCCGCGCACGGGCGGCGTCTTTGCCTCCTTCGGCGCCCATCCGAGCTTCGAAGTGGCGCTGGAACGCAGCCTCACGGAATTGCTGCAGGGGCGCAGCTTTGAGGGCCTGAACGATCTGCCCCAGCCGACCTTCGCCAGCGAAGCCGTGACCGAGCCGTATAACTTCGTCGAGCACTTCATCGACTCCAGCGGGGTCGTGTCCTGGCGCTTTTTCAGCGCCAAGGCCGATTTCGATTTTGTCGAGTGGGATTTCTCCGGCAAGGGCAGGGACTCGAATGCCGAGGAAGCCGCGACCCTGCTCGGCATTCTCGAGGACATGGGCAAGGAGGTCTACACGGCAGTGTACGACCAGCTCGGCGCCGTCGCCTGCCGGATTCTGGTGCCAGGCTATTCGGAAATTTATCCGGTGGAAGACCTGGTTTGGGATAACACCAACAAGGCGCTCCTGTTCCGCGAAGATATCCTGAACCTGCATCGCCTGGACGATGACAGCCTCGAGGCCCTGCTGGACCGCCTGGAAAACAACGAGCTGGACGAGCACTCCGATATCGCCAGCCTGATCGGTATCGAGTTCGACGAGAACACCGAGTGGGGGCAGCTGACCGTTCTCGAGTTGAGGCTGCTGATTAACCTTGCGTTGAACGAGTTCGAAGAGGCCCACGAACTGGTGGGCGCCTTCCTGCAGTACAACGACAACACCGTCGAACGCCGGCTGTTCTACCAGGCCTTGAATGTGGTGCTGGAAGTGGAGCTCGATGATGCGCTGGAACTGGACGATTACGTCGTCAATTTCCGCCGGATGTATGGCGATGCGCGGATGGACGCGGTGCTGGGCTCGGTGGATGGCAGCGTCCGTTTTTTTGGCTTGACGCCGACGAGCATGCAGCTGGAAGGCCTCGACAGGCACCACCGCCTGATCGACAGTTACAAGAAACTGCACAGGGCGCGGGCCGAGGCCGCGGCGCGATCGCGTTAAGTAAAAAAGACAACCCGCCTCTCGGCGTAATGCCGTTCAGTTAAGAAGGCCGCTTCGATTCACATCGGAGCGGCCTTTGTTCTTGAGGTCGACGCGCGGGCATGCCCGCCCTACGTTACACAGCGGTCTCGACCAACAATGACGACGGTGGCGCACCGTACGGGGTCATCGAGGCCAATGGCCTCGATGACGGGTTCACTGGGCATGCCCGCGCGTTGTCCTCGCCCGGGGCAGCTCATCCGCGCTTAACTGAACGGCATTACCCGCCTCGGCGGGTTTTTTACCATCGGGCGGCTGCGTGGCTTATTTGCCGTCCAGCTCCACCCCGGTCGCTGCCAGGATAATCGACAGGCAGGTCGTCATGGCCTTCACCATCGGGCCTTTTTCGACATCGATCCACTCGTCGGTCGAGTGCATGCGGCCGAACTTGTCCGGTCCCATGCGTCCGATCGTCAGGGCAGGGATGCCCAGGCTCATCGGCATGTTCGAATCCGTCGAGCTGCCCTTGGTCGCGAACTTGTAGCCGCCGGCTTCGATCGCTGCCTTCGCGCTCTGCACGAAGGGCGAGTCCACTGCGACCATGCCGGCCGGCCGGTCGCCGACCAGCTGGGCGTCGACCGTGATCTTGCCTTCCTTGGTCGAGCGAGCGAAGTTTTCGCCGTCGGCCGCTTCCTGCACGATCTTCAGCATGCGCTCTTCCACCCGCTTGAGTTCGGCGACGGATTCGGAGCGCATGTCGACGTCCATCCAGCCGGACACGGGAATCGAGTTGACCGACGTGCCGCCGCCGATCAGGCCGATGCTGTAGGTGGTCTTCGGCGAGGCCGGCACCTGGATGCGCGAGAACTCGGTCGCCGCCTGGCCCAGTGCGAACATCGGGTTGACCAGGCCGAAGGCGCCGAAGCTGTGGCCGCCCGGGCCCTTGAAGGTGAAGTGGTAGCGCTTGGAGCCGACGCCCAGGTTGGTGACGGTGCCCACGTCCGCCGACTCGACCGAGAAGAAGCTCTTGATCTTGCCCTTGTACTGGCCTTTGGTGAACAGGTGGCGCACGCCGCGCAGGTTGCCCGGGCCTTCTTCGCCGACGGTGCCGACGAACAGGATGTCGTCACGCGTCTTGAGGTGGGCGGCGTCCATCGCGCGGATGAAGCCCAGCAGCACCGACAGGCTCATCGTGTCGTCGCCAATGCCCGGTGCGTACAGCTTCGTGCCTTCGCGTTTCACCTTGCCGTCGGTCCCGGCGGGGAAGACGGTGTCGATGTGGGCCGCCACCACGACGAACTTGCCGTCGCCCCGGGCGCCTTTGCGCACGCCGAGCACATTGCCTTCCTCGTCGATCTTGACGTCGGCCAGGCCCGCGTCCTTGAGCATCTTTTCATAGGCCTTGGCGCGCGCCGCTTCCTTCATGGGCGGCGCCGGGATTTCGGCCAGCTTGATGCCGTCTTCGACGATGCGGCCATGGTCCTTGTCGATGGTGGCCGCAGCGGCCTTGAAAGTCGGGCTGGCCAGCAGGCGCGCAAGCTCGGCGGCGGGGTTGGCATCCTGGGCGCTGGCGCAGGAAGGACCGAAGGCGGCGCCAAGCGCGAGCGCGAGTGCGGACAGGCGCGTTGTAAGCTGTGATGCGAGCTGCATGAAAAGTCTCCGTGTTGATTCTAGTTTGCAAAAACGAACGCGGGCATTCTAGCGTGATGCCCGCGACCTTGCTTAGAACATGTGCATGATGCCGGCTGCGATGCCGGTCTGGTGCGTCTGGTCGAGCGCCTTGGTGCCGCCCTTGGCGAAGGCGCCGTCGAGCTTGTTGAAATCGACTTCCGCGTAGAAATTGGTGCGCTTCGAGAAGTCGTAGGTCATGCCGACGATGAACTGGTCCTTCTTGCCGTCGCCCGCAGCCGCCTTGGCGCTGGCCTTGTTGTTGTAAACCGTGTTGCGGTACCAGGCGCCGGTAATGTTGATCCGCGGGTCCAGCTTCCAGGAAAGGCCGGCCCATTCCCATTCGGCCGTGTTGTCGAGCCCCAGGGTGGCTTGCTTCTCGTTGACATAGCCGAGGGAGGCCGTCACCGCGCCGAAGAGGTAGGCGCCGCCGAGTGCGTAGTGCTTGTAGTCACGGTAGGCGGGGGTCGCCGTGGCGTCGACATTCTGTTTGGCCCTGGTGTACACGGCGCCCAGCCTGACCGGTCCGCGCGCATACACGGCGCCGATGGCGCCCTTCGAGCCATTCGCCGTGCTGCCGGCAACTTCGCCCAGCGCGTAGCCGGCGCGCACCGTGACGTCGCCGACGCGCTTGCTGTACACGAGCGCGTTGCTGTCGCGGGTGCCGGCGGTGGACGACAGGGCATAAGTGATGCTCGGGTAGCGGTAGTTGAACGGGTCGAAGGCCAGGATCGTCTTGTAGGCGATCGTGTACTGGCGGCCGATGTCGATGCTGCCGAAGTCGCCCGACAGGCCGACGCGGGCCTCGCGCTGGAACAGCTGGTTGGAGGTATTGTTCAGCGCGCCAGTCCCGCTGACGAAGCCAAGCTCCAGCACGAAATTGGTCTTCAGTCCGCCGCCCAGCTCTTCGCTGCCCTTGAAGCCGAGGCGATTCGAGCGGAAGGTGCCGTTCGACGACATGGTCAGCTGGCTGTCGCCGGCCGGGTTGACGTTGGTGAGTTCGCGCAGGCCGCCATCGATCGAGCCATACATGGTCACGTTCGATTGCGCCATGGCGTTGGCGGACAGCGTGCCGAGGATGGCAAGCCCGAGTAATTTCATTTTCATTTGTCTCCCCTTTTTATATCGGATGCAGGCGGCTGTGTGCGGAATGCCACACGCTCACCAGTTTGAGTGCGGACAAATGGTATGAAGATTCTTTCCAAATGTAAAATATCTCGGATTGCCAATTTCGATACATTAAGAATATCCAGATGGAGGGGACATGGAGTTGCGGCACTTGCGTTACTTCCTGGTCGTGGCGGACGAAGGGCATTTCACGCGGGCGGCGGAGCGGCTGGGCATGCAGCAGCCGCCGCTGAGCCAGCAGATCCGCGCGCTCGAGCAGGAACTGGGCTTCAGCCTGTTCCGGCGCCATCCGAAGGGCGCGGAGCTGACGCCGGCGGGCGCCACCTTCCTCGCCGAGGCGCGCGCCATCCTGGACAACGTGGACCAGGCCGCCATGCGCGCGCGCCGCGTTGCAGACGGCTCCGCCGGCGCCATAGCGGTGGGCTTCACCAGCTCCGCCGCGGCCCATGCCTTCATCCCGAAGATCGTCCGCGCCTACCGCGAAGCCTGGCCCGGCGTGAGCATCGAATTCAGGGAAGGCAACGCAGCCGAACTGACCGAGGCGATCGCCGAAGGCAAGCTTCACCTGGGCTTCGTGCGCCTGCCCGTCGGCGCTCTGCCCGGTATCGTGTACCAGCGGCTGGTGGAAGAGGAAATGCTGCTGGTGCTGCCGGCGGGCCATGCGTTGCTGCAAGGCCGGCGCGCGGGTGGCATGCCGCTCATCTCCCTCGGATCGCTCAGGGACGAGCGCTTCATCCTGGTCCGGCGGCATGGCGCCCCGGGCATGTATTCCAACCTGATCGACGCCTGCGAGCGCGCCGGTTTTACCCCGCAGATCGTGGCCGAGGTCGATCGCATGCTGACCAATATCAGCCTCGTCGCGGGAGGCGTCGGCATCTCGGCGGTACCGGCATCGATGCAGGGCTTCCATGCCGACAGCGTTGTCTATTGCCGGATCCGGGATGGCGGCCCCGGGCTGTGCGCGCCGTTGACGCTGGTGAGGCGGGAGCACGACCTGTTGCCGGCGGCCCGGCATTTCGTGGACATGGTCACGCAACTGCTCGCATGATCGAAGAAAAGCCGCGTAACACAAACAAGCCGGCCATGTGGCAGGCGATCGGTTCCAATCCCTTCCTGCAGCTCGCATGCGCCATCGCGGCCGGGACCCTGCTGGGCCTGCTCGACCCGGCGCGCGCCGTACAGATGAAGCCGCTGGGCGACCTGTTCATCGCCGTCGTCAAACTGATGGTGACGCCGATCGTGTTTTTCACGGTCGCCGCCAGCCTGTCGACCCTGGACAACCTCCGTCAGGTCGGCAGCATCGGCATCAAGGTGTTCGCGTATTTCGAAGCGATGTCCGCGCTTGCGCTGCTGGCGGGCTTTGCCGCCGCGGCCCTGCTGGCGCCGGGGATCGGCTTCCAGGTCCCCCCGCTGCAGGGCGCCGCACTGCCGGGCGCCGCACTGCCGGGCGCCGCCGCCGTGCCGACGCTGCTGCAGGCGCTTGCACAGGCGCTCGCCAATAGCCGCGTCCTCCAGGCCCTGGTGCTGGCCCTGGCCTGCGGCCTCGCGCTGGCCGGCGGACGCGGCGCGCGCCTGTCGGCATGGTGCGAGCGCCTGTCCGGCTGGCTGTTCAGCTTGTTCAGCCTGGTGTTGAAGGCGGCGCCGCTCGCCACCTTCGGCGCCATTTCCTTCACGGTAGGCAAATACGGGCTGGTATCGGTCGCGTCGCTGCTCAAGCTGGTCGGCACGCTGTATGTCGCGAGCGCCTGTTTCATCCTGGCGGTGCTGGGTCCGATTGCGCGCCTGTCCGGCTTCCGGCTGCTGCGCTTCCTCGCCTACATCCGCGACGAGTTGATGCTCGTGGCCGGCACCGCCTCCTCGATGACGGCCATGCCCCGGCTGATGGAAAAGCTGGAGCGCGCCGGTTGTCCCAAATCCGTCGTCAGCATCGTGCTGCCTGCCGCATATTCCTTCAATCTCAACGGCAGCAACATCTATATTGCCGCGGCCATCGTCTTCCTGTCGCAGGCGCTGGCAATCACGCTCAGCCCGGGACAGTGCCTCGGGATCCTGGCGGTCGCGATGATCACCTCCAAGAGCGCCAGCGGCGTGGCGGGCGCCGCCTTCATCGCGCTGACCGCGACACTGGCGGCGGTGCCGGACATTCCCGAGTCCAGTCTCGTGTTCATCGTCGGCATCGAGCGCTTGCTGAAATGCCGGCCACTGACGAACATCATCGGCAACGGCGTGGCGTGCATCGCGATTTCGGCCTGGAGCGGCACGCTCGACCGCGAAAAACTACGGGCCTGCGTGCCCGGCCCGGATTCCGGGGCATGACAGGAGTAGCGTAATTCCATACGTTTTTCATATCGATCGGCCATATCGGACATATTTTACATATGGTAAGGTCCGATCTATAGTCGGCTTTCCACCATAACCAAAGAGACAGCCGCCCATGTTCAAACCGAAAATCCTTCCGCTTGCCTTACTGATGATGGGCCAGCTTGCCTGCCTTGCGACGGCCAGCGCCCAGCAGGCGGGCAACCGCGACGAGTTCTACTGGCTCGGCGAGATGAACAAGGCCACGGCCGTCATCAATTCCAGCCAGGGCCTGCTGGACAAGGCGGCGGTGCCGCGCATTGCCGCCGGCATTGCGAAGGTCATCAACGACGGCAACCAGCCGGGCGGAAAACGCCCGTCGACCGTCATTACCTTCGAGCCGCTGCTGATCCAGGCCGACGGCATGGAGGTCACCTTGCTGCATGCGGGCCGCTCGAGCCAGGACATGCACGCCACTTACCGTGCGGCGATCCTGCGCGACGACATGCTGAAGCTGGCCGAGCAACTGAACAAGACGGCCGCCACCGTCGTGCGCCTGGCGGAGAAGCATGCCAACACGATCGTGCCCAACTACACCAATGGCGTTGCAGCCCAGCCGAACAGCTACGGCCATTACCTGCTCGGCCACGCCGCCGGCCTCGAGCGCGATGCGCAGCGCATCCGGGAGGCGTACGCGCGCCTGGATCAATCCCCGATGGGCACCACCGTCCTCAACGGCACGAGCTGGCCGCTGGACCGGACCAGGATGGCCGATTACCTCGGGTTTGCGGCCATCGCGGACAATGCCTACGATGCGCACCAGATCGCGGCGGTCGATCATCCGGTCGAGGCTGCTTCCATCGTCACCAGCATCGCGCTCCATGCCGGCAGCTTTATCGAAGACGTGATGACGCAATATGCGCAGCCGCGTCCGTGGATCCTGCTGAGCGAAGGCGGCGGCAATACCTATGTGTCCAGCGCCATGCCGCAAAAACGCAATCCGGGCCTGCTCAATTCGACGCGTCGCAATGCGTCGGCAGCCATCACGCTGGCGATGGGGCCTGTCATTGGCGCACACAACATCCCGCCAGGCATGGGAGACGCGAAGGAAGTGAAGCCGAACAAGGAGATGGTCAACAGCGCGATCAAGGTTTTGCAGGATTGGGACAAGATCCTGAATGCCCTGGTCATCGATCCGGAACGTGCGCTGGAAGAACTGAATAGCGACTGGACCGCTTCGCAGGAGCTGGCCGACGTGCTGATGCGGAAATACAAGCTGCCATTCCGCGAAGGGCACCATTTTGCATCCGACATCGTCGATTACGCCAAGGCCAACAGGATCCGGCCGAGCGATTTTCCATACGCCGAGGCCAAACGCATTTATCGGGACGCCATCAAGGACCAGGGCGGCGCCGAACTGCCGATGAGCGAAATGGAATTCCGCGCGACCCTCGACCCTGTTTCCATCGTCCACAACCGCGCCACCGTCGGCGGCCCGCAGCCGGCCGAGATGGAGCGCATGCTGAAAGCGGCACGGCAAAAGCTGGCGCAGCAGGACGCATGGACAAAGGAAAGGCGCGCCAGGATCGCGTCTTCGCTGGCCAGGCTCGACCATGATTTCGATACACTCCTGACGCATCATTGACAGCGGATGGCGCACGGATCCTGAAGCCCGATCCTGAGGCCCGATCCTGAAGCGCAACGCCCGCTCGCGCGGAACCTTTGCCGGTCCGGGCGGTCGAACGACAGGAAACCCCGGGCCTTCGGAGGCAGGACGATGCGTCTTTTCAACGTGCCGGCAAAGCCGGCCGCCACAAGCGGGCGCCGGCTGTTCTACCGGCATCGGCTGCCGATCCGTGTCATGCACTGGATTAACGTCGTCAGCTTCTTCCTGATGCTGATGAGCGGGCTCGGCATCTTCAACGCCCATCCGCACCTGTACTGGGGCACGCATTCCGACTTCGATGCGCCGCTGCTGTCGATTACTGCCCGGCCCGGACCGGACGGCGCGCCGCACGGCGTGACGCAGGTCGGCACGCACGCCTTCAGGCATGCCTTCAATACGGACGGCGTGCTGGGTGCTTCGCATGAGGAGGGCGCGGCGCAGCAGACCGAACGCGCCTTCCCTTCCTGGGCCACGATCCCGGGCCGGCAATACCTGGCGACGGCGCGCAACTGGCACCTGTTCTTTGCATGGGTCTTCGTGCTCAACGGCATTGCGTACGTGATATTCACGCTCTTCAGCGGCCACCTGCGGCGTGACCTGCTGCCAAGCAAGGCCGAGCTGCGCGGGATTGGCGGTTCGATCAGGGAGCACCTGCTGTTTCGCCATCCGGCAGGGGAGGCCGCCCGGCGCTACAACGTGCTGCAGAACCTCAGCTACCTTGCCGTGATCTTCGTCCTGCTGCCGCTGGTCGTACTGGCGGGCCTCGGCATGTCGCCGCGGCTGGACGCCCTGTTCGGCGGCTGGGTCGGGATCCTGGGCGGGCGCCAGTCCGCGCGCACGCTGCACTTCGTGGCGGCCTTCTGCCTGCTTGCTTTTGTCGTCGTGCACGTGTTCGAGGTGATCGTCAGCGGGCTGTGGAACAACCTGCGCTCGATGATCACGGGCTACTACCGCCTGCCCGAGGACGAGCGGGCGGACGAGCACCAGCACGAGCACCAGCACGAGCACCAGCGCGAGGAGCCGGCGCCATGATCGCGATCGCGCGCCGGCGCTTCCTCCGGCTGGCCCTTGGCTCGGCCTTGCCGGGGGCGCTGGGCGGCTGCGATCGCCTGGCGGCCAGCGATTCCTTCAACGGCATGCTGCGCAACGCCCAGTTCCTGAGCCAGCGCGCGCAGGCGCTGCTGACCGGGGCCGGGGCCATGGCACAGGAATTTACCGAAGACGAGGTTGCCGACGAGTTCCGCAGCAACGGTACGGCGATGCCCGACAGCAGCCTGTACCGGCAGCTGCTGGCCGGCCAGTTCCGCGCCTGGCGGCTGCGGGTCGGCGGACTGGTCGCGCGGCCGGCACAGTACAGCCTGGCCGACCTGCAGGCGATGCCGTCGCGCACGCAGATCACGCGCCATGACTGCGTCGAGGGCTGGAGCGTGATCGGCAAGTGGACCGGCGTGCCGCTGCGCGCTGTGCTGTTGCGGGTGCGGCCGCTGCCGGCGGCGCGCTACGTCGTGTTTCATTGCGCCGACCCGATGGACGGTTCGGATGTGGAGGCACCGGGGTCGACCTATTACGAAAGCATCGACCTGGTCGAGGCCGGCCATCCCCAGACCATCCTCGCCTATGCGCTCAACGACGCGCCGCTGCCGGTCAAGAACGGCGCGCCCTTGCGCCTGCGCGTGGAGCGCCAGCTCGGCTACAAACAGGCCAAGTACCTGATGCGGATCGATCTCGTGGAGCGCCTGGAGTCTGTTCGGCGCGGCAAGGGAGGCTATTGGGAGGACCTCGGGTACGAGTGGTATGCGGGGATCTAAGCTCGGCACGGGCCCGGGTTCAGGTCGCGCCCGCCGCCGAGTTATAATTAACTCATCATTCCCTGCCGCGCTTGTCCCGTCCGGAAAGCGAGCGACCCGAACCCATGCACTACGCCCTCGCTCCCCGTACCTTCCTCTTCAGTCACTACTTCTACACCGGCCTGCGGATCGCCACCGGCATCGTCGGCCTGACCTTCCTGACCTACGCCATCGCCGACCTGCCGACCGCGATGGCCGTGGCATTCGGCGCCCTGTGCACCAGCCTGATGGACATGCCCAGCCCGCTGCGCCACAAGTTCAACGAAATGCTGGCCGGTGTGCTGCTGTGCTCGGTGGTGGCGCTGCTGGTCAGCCTGGCTTCGCAAGTGGAGTGGGTCCTGCTCACCGTCATCGTGCTGGTCTCTTTCCTTGCCAGCATGATGGTGGTCTACGGCAGGAAGGCGATGCCGCTGCAGTTCGCGGCGCTGTTCGTGATGATGCTCTCGAGCGAAGCGCCGGCCACGCCCTTGCAGGCGCTGCGCCATGGCGCCCTGTTCTTTGCCGGCGGCGCCGGCTACATGACGTATGCCATGGTCGTCGTGTGGATGTTGCAGCGCCGCCTGAAGCAGCAGGTGCTGGCCGAAGCGCTGTATGAACTGGCGGCATATACAAGCATCAAGGGCGGCTGCTATGACATGGCCATCAGCTTGCCGGCCCAGATGGAAAAGCTGGTACGCCAGCAAAGCACGCTGGCCGAGCGGCAGCAGGCATCGCGCGACCTGATCCTGCGTGGCAAGCCGGCGCCGGACGAGGCCATCCTGGTGCAGGTGCACTACGCCATGTTCGACCTGTACGAACTGGTCCTGTCGACCCACACCGATTACGGCGTACTGCGCCAGCATTTCGCCGACGGCCCCATTTTGCCCCTGCTGGGCGACCTGATCGGCAAGGCCGCGCGCGACATCGAAGCGGTGGCCTACGCAATGACGCGCAACCAGCCCTCGCGCCCGGAGATCGATTACCGCGACGAGCTGCGCGCGCTCGAGGAAATGCTGCGCGCGCTACCCTCGGGCGAGGGCGGGGCCTTCGAGGCGCAGGCGGTGCTGCGCGCCACCTCCAACAAGATCCGCGAGGTGATCGCGATGATCGCGCGCCTGCATGCCGCCAGCCAGGCGTCCCGGGGCGCGCTGCCGCTGGTGCCCCATACGGACATGACGCCCTTCCTCACCCAGCAGCGCTTCAGCATCGGCATCCTGCTGGCCAACCTGCGCTGGACCTCGCCGACCTTCCGCTTCGCGCTGCGGGTGGCGATGGCGATTTCGGTCGGCCTCGTCTCGGCCGACTGGCTGCCCTACAAGTCGCACGGTTACTGGACGGCGCTGACCATTGCCGTGATCCTCAAACCGAGCTTCAGCTTTACCCGCCAGCGCCGCGCCGACCGCCTGATCGGTACCCTGATCGGCTGCATGATCACCGCCGTGATCCTGCACTTTGTCCACTCGCCCGTCATCCTGATCGGCTTCCTGTTCGTCGCGACCGCGGCCGCGCCCGCATTCCTGTCCATCAAATACCGCTACACCGCGATCGCCGCGAGCGTGCAGGCCTTGCTGCTGATCGGCTTGACGGTGCCGCATGGCGCCAACGCCATCAGCGAGCGGCTGCTGGACACGCTGCTCGGCACCGTGATCGCCACCTTCTTCAGCTACGTGCTGCCGAGCTGGGAGTACCAGAACCTGCCGCGCCTGGTCGATGCGGTACTCGACGCCAACCGCAAATACATCGACGCCGCCGCCGACTTGCTGCTGAGGCGTACCGGCGACGACGTCGGCTATCGCATCAGCCGCAAACGCTTCATGGACAGCCTCGCGACGCTCAGCGCGGCACTTGGCCGCATGCTCGACGAACCGGCGGACAAGCAGCGCGCCCCGGACGAACTGAACCGCTTCACGGTGCAGAACTACCTGCTGGTGGCCCACATGGCCGCGCTGCGCCTGCTGTTGCAGCGCTACGCGGAGAACCTGCCTGCCGCGGAGGTCGAGGCCGCGCTCGAGCGCATGTTCGGCGAGGTAAGGGCCAGCCTGGGAGCGGCGCCTGGCGCTGGACCGGCGTCGCCTGACGGGCGGACGGTCTGGATCGCGCAGTGGCCGGGATGGGCGCCGCTGCAGCGGCGCTTGAGCTTGCTGCAACACGATGCGGTGCAGGTGGCGCAGAGCAGGGCTGCGATCGGGGATGTCCTTGGGCGGACATGACACGGGCATGTCCGCGGGCCTTGCGCTCCCTGTGAAACCAGCAGTGTTAAACTCCCGCCCTTACATCGACGTTTCAAAAGCCATGACGAACAAAAAACAGCCCCCATCGGGTAAACCAGCCGGCGCCCCTGCAGGACGCCCGGAAAACCCCTTCATCGACGGCGGCTTCTACGACCGCGTGCGCGATTACACCGAGCGCGATGCAACCTTCTCGAAAGAGATCAAGGCGATCGCCGACCGCGGCGCCGGCAAGCAAGGCACGGATGCGCGCTTCGCGCCATCGCTGGAACTGCTACGCGGCGTGGTCAAGAAAGGCGTTTCGCTGGACGAGATGCTGGGCCGTATCGTCAAGGGCGCCGAATCCGGCCTGTGGGAACCGTGGCTGGCCGCGTTCGGGATCGAGCTGCGCGGCGTCAGCTACGACAAGTCGGGACCGCGCAACGCCCGGCTGGCGCTGGACATCAGCCTCGGCGCCAAGGCCAATCCCCTGTTCGCCAACGCGGGCGTGCGCAACTGGCGCAGCCTGGTGGCGGAAGACTGCGCCCAGCTGCAGGTCGAGAAGCCGACCGAGCAGGCGCCGGCGAAGGCCTGGGCCATCTTCTTCCTCGACGCGGCAGAGTAAGCCCCTCGCGGCGGAATGACCCAAGCCCACTCCGGTGGGTAATGCCGTTCAGTTAAGAAGGCCGCTTCGATTTACATCGGAGCGGCCTTTGTTCTTGAGGTCGACGCGCGGGCCGGACCAGGACATCGCAAACATCAAGGTTCCGCAACTCGGTCGCGGCCTAACACAGTCTCCCTGCTCAACCCCAAGGTCATCAGGGACATGAACCTGGCCGCGCACGGCCTGCGCATCGTCGAGCGGCCGCTGTCCAGTTTCCTCCCGCTCGACGATACGCGTTACCTGAAGATCGGCGCCGGCCGCACGGCCGCGGAAGTCGCCAGATTCTCGCAGCGCGACGCGGACCGGCTCGCCGCCTACAACAGCCACCTGGATGCCGCGGCCGACCTGCTGCGCGGACCTGGTGCTGCAGACGCCGCCGAACCGGGTGCAGGGCAGCTGGCTCGCCGCGCTGCCGGAACTCATCAAGGCGGGCAAGCTTGGCAACCGGATGCGTTCATTGTCGCTCTCGGTCCAGCGCGAACTGCTCGACCTCTTTACCAAATCGGCCGGCGACTACCTGGACGGCTGGTTCGAGAGCGCGCCGATCAAGGCCGTGTATGGCTTCGACAGCGTGGTGGGCAACTACGCCAGCCCGTATTCGCCCGGATCGGCCTATGTGCTGCTGCACCACGTGTTCGGTGAAGTCAACGGCAAGAAGGGCGCCTGGGGGCATGCCATCGGCGGCATGGGCGCCATCACGCAGGCGATGGCGAAGGTGGCGCGCAGCCTCGGCGTGGAGATCCACACCGGGTGCCCGGTGGACGAGGTCCTGCTGCAGAAGGGCCGTGCCACCGGCGTCGTCACCGCCAGGGGCGAACGGCTCGATGCGCGCGTGGTCGTGTCGAACCTGAACTCGCGCCTGCTGATGTGTGCGGGCGGGCGTAGGGCTGTTGCCTGTGGGGTCCGTGGTTTTCACGATCCGCGTGGGCATTCATGCCCACGCGGATTCAACATATCGATGACAGGGCAGGCAACAGCCGCACGTCCCCCCGCACGGAAGGCGCCAAACCCGACTCTTCGATCACTCTCGCCGTATAGCATCCACCAATTCGTTGGGCGGCACCCAACGCCGATCCGTCATCTGTTGGTTCCCATACGACAGGATCTGGCGAAAACCGCGCACGCCACCGGGCAGCCCGTGCATTCCGTATGACGCCACCGGCCTGGCACATTCCATGCATGGTGAATGGCGAGCGCGCAGCAAGCGCTTTCCTTCCCCTTCAATCGCATCAAGGAGCACTATCATGGAAAAGCTGATCATCAAGGACCTGTCGACCACGCACTCGTACGCAGACAAGGACAGCAGCGATGTCCGTTCGCTGTCTCCCGAGGAAATGAGACATGTGCACGGCGGGCGCGGCATGTCCGTGCTGGTGGACGGACGGCCCGGCGGCGTGGTCGACGATTTTGAGCTGGAAATGGGCATATTCACAGGCGATATCGGCGTCAGGGTCGTCTAGTCGGGATTCCGTGGAGAATGACTGACCGCCCGGAACGCAGGACAGCAGTCTCCGCGGAACAAATCCTCCGCACGGGAGTCCGACACATGGACAGCGGCGGCATTGCAATTCGCCGCTGCGGCTGCTAAAACAATAAGGATAGCGTCGGAATTCCGGCGCGGTTTGGCCAATTGCCCCAAGTAAAGGCCAGGCGAGCGCAGCTGATCGCCTGCATGCAACGACATGAGCTCGAGGAGAACCCATGGCTGGGATTGTGCGCATCGACGATGAGGTAATCGACACCGACTACTTCATCCGGACCTTGAAGCTTACCGGACAGTTCGAAGGACTTGTCGAGCAACTGGTGCGCGAGAAGCTGACCGTGCTGGCGGCCAGGAAGCAGGGATTACAGGTCGCTGCGGAAGAGATCCAGGAGCGTGCCGACCAGTTTCGTCGCATCCAGGGCCTGCACCGGGCGGCTGACATGAATCATTACCTCGACGCGCTCGGAGTGAGCCTGGACGAGTTCGAAGACTTCATCACCGACGGCCTATACCACGAAAGGATGATGGCACAGGTATGCAGCGACGCGGCTGTTGCACACTTCTTCAAGCTGAACTCACCCAAATTCGACAGCGTCGAAATCAGCCATATCGTGCTCGATTCGGAAGGCAAGGCGAAGGAGATGATGTCGGCGCTGGCCGAGGATCCGGAGAGCTTCCGCGAGATGGTGAGTGAACATTCGGTCGGCGAGGCGCGCGAGAACGGGGGCTTGATCGGCAAGGTGCTGCGCGGTTCCCTCAGGCCGGACCTCGAAGCGCGCGTTTTCAATGCCGCGGCCGGGGACCTGCTCGGCCCGTTTCCCTCGAGTGACCGCACGCTGTATGAAATCTACGCCGTGAATGCGAAGCATCCGGCCACGCTGGACGAAGAAACGGCGGTCGAGGTGCGGCGCCTGCTGCGCGAGGAATGGCTGGCGGCCCGGGCACAGGAGCACATCATCGAGGCCTGCCCGGCGCGACAGGGCTGACCACGCCCCCGCCAAGACGCAGCTTGACCCGCAAGCCCGGCAGGGAAGGATATGGACGCATCAACGCAGCAGCGAGAGGCATCGAGCGAGTTCCTGGCGTCTGTCGAAATCCTGTCCGTCTTCACGCCTGAGGAACGCGAGCAGCTCGCAAGGGCAATCGAGATCCGCGCGTATGCCTTCGGCGACACGATCTCCACTGCCAGGGAGTCGGCAGACGGCTTGTACATCATCAAGTCCGGGTCAGTGCGCGTGTTCGCGGAAGAACACGGCAAGGAAATCAGCATGGGGGTGCGCAAGGCGGGCGAAGTCTTCGCCGAGGTCGCCATGCTGCGGCCACACCAGCATGAACTGTCGACCCGCGCCGCGCTCAAGACCGAGCTGTGGTTCATTCCACGCAGCGCCATCGAGCCTCTCCTCGCCCGGAATGCCGCTGCGCTCGACTTCATCAACAACTATGTGGCGCTCAGCTCGGCGGGCGGGCTGGTGGCGCGCCTGTTCGACCTGCGCGGCAAGGTAGACAAACCCGAGCTGGAAGAATTCGTGCGCAGCGTCGGCGTCAAGCGCGTCGGCGCCGGCAAGGAGATCCTGAAGCAGGACACGCGCGACGACCGCCGCCTGTACGTGGTGCGCCAGGGGCAGGTGCGGGTCGTGGTGCACGATGCCGACGATGAATATGTGCTGGCGACGCTGGGGCCGGGCGAGATCTTCGGCGAGAAGGCCTGCCTGATGCGCCAGGAACAGCCGGCGTCCGTGCTGGCGACGGGCGAGGCGGTGCTGCTCGTGATTCCGGAAAAGTCCGCGCATTTCATCCTCGAGCGCAACGCCAGGTTCCGCGAGGTGATCGAGGACCGGGTGCGCTTTTTCGAGCGCGAACTGCAGCGCCAGAAACGCCTGGCGGAACGGCGCAAGCGTCCGGTCGTGCTCGACCTTGCCTCAACCCCGAAGGCGGGCGAAAAGATCATCAAGCGCTTCGCCCTGGTCGAACAGGCCGAGGAAATGGATTGCGGCGCAGCCTGCCTCGCGATGCTGTGCCGCCATTACGGCATCAACATGACGCTGGGTAAGCTGCGCGAACTCGCCAACGTCACCACCCAGGGCGCAACGCTCGACAGCCTGGCGCGCGCGGGCGAGGCGCTGGGCTTCGGCGCGCGCGGGCTGCAATGCACCTTCGACGCGCTGCTGGGCTTCGAGCTGCCCTTTATCGCGCACTGGGAGGGCTACCACTACGTCATCGTCTACGGCGTGTCGCCCGGACAGGTGTGGATGGCCGATCCGGCCGTGGGCTTTCGCAAAATGAGCGTGGAGGAGTTCGAACGCGGCTGGAGCGGCACCTGCCTCGTGTTCACGCCGGGCCAGCAACTGGCAAAGCTCGATGTGGCGCGTTCGCCCTGGCTGCGTTTCGTCGCCTACCTGCAGCCGTATCGGAAAATCCTGCTGCAGCTCTTCCTTGCCACCTTCGTGATCCAGATGCTGGGCATCGTGCCGCCGATGATCATCCAGAACATCCTCGACGGCGTGCTGGTGCACCAGAACTTCGGCCTGCTGCACCTACTGATCCTGGGCCTGGTCATTTCGACCGTGTTCAGCCAGGTCATGACGACGCTGCGCGCCTACCTGTCGAACTACATGGTGCGCAACCTCGATTTTTCGATGATGGCGCAGTTCTTCAAGCACACCATGTCCCTGCCGTATTCCTTCTTCGCCAAGAG
This sequence comes from Telluria sp. AIW5, assembly GCF_056680575.1. NCBI lineage: Bacteria > Pseudomonadati > Pseudomonadota > Betaproteobacteria > Burkholderiales > Oxalobacteraceae > Telluria > Telluria sp. AIW5. Next base: position 3,366,063 of record NZ_CM155289.1, read on the forward strand.
GAAGACCGGCGATATCCTGGCGCGCTTTTCGGAAAACCAGACGATCCGCGCCTTTCTGACCGAGTCGACCGTCACGACCCTGCTGAACCTGCTGATGGTCTTTATCTATTTCACGATCCTGTTCCTGTACAACGTCAAGCTGACCCTGCTGCTGATCGGCTTCGTGATTCCGATCATCGCGCTGACCGTGCTGGTGACGCCGAAGATCAAGGACTACGCGCGCGAGGTGTTCAATGCATCGACCGATGCCCAATCCTTCCTGATGGAAGCGCTGGGCGGCATCGAAACCGTCAAGGGGATGGGCAGCGAACGCCCGGTGCGCCTGAAGTGGGAAAAGAAGTACGTCAAGGCACTCGAGGTGCAGTACCGCTCGGCCTCCTTCAACATCCTGGTCGGGCTCGCCAGCCAGGTACTCAATTCAGCCACCACCATCGTGATCCTGTGGGCCGGCGCCAGCCTGGTACTGGCGCGCGAGCTGACGATTGGCCAGCTGATGGCCTTCAATGCGCTGATGGGCAGCGTGCTGGGTCCGCTGATGGGACTGGTCGGCCTGTGGAGCCGGATGGCGGACGCCACCGTCGCCATGGAACGCCTCGGCGACGTGCTCGATATCGAGCCGGAACAAAAGCCGGGCGACCTGGCCTCGCGCGTGGTGCTGCCCGATTTACAGGGTGAACTGAAACTCGAACGCATGTATTTCCGTTACGGCGGCGAGGACACGCCGTGGGTGTTAGAGGATATCAGCATCGATATCAAGCCGGGCGAGCTGGTGGCGATCGTCGGGCGCAGCGGGTCCGGCAAGACGACGCTGGCGAAATTGCTGGTGGGCTTCTATCCGCCGACCGACGGCAAGATCGTGGTCGACGGCTACGAGATGAGCGCAATCGACAAGGATTACTATCGGGCGCAAGTCGGCTATGTCATGCAGAGCAACCTGCTGTTTTCCGGCACGATCGCCGAGAACATCGCCAGCGGCGACGAGAGCCCGGACCGGCGCCGCATCGAGGAGGTGGCAAAGATGGCCGACGCCCACGCGTTTATTTCCAAGATGCCGCTCGGCTACGAGCAGGTAGTGGGCGAGCGCGGCGTCGGCCTGTCCGGCGGCCAGGTGCAGCGGCTGTGCATCGCGCGCGCCCTGTACCACGACCCGCGGCTGCTGGTCTTCGATGAAGCGACCTCGGCGCTCGATACCCAGTCCGAGAGCAACATCATGGCGAACATGGAAGCGATCCTGGCGGGGCGCACTGCCGTGATCATCGCCCACCGGCTCAGCACCATCATGCGGGCCGATAAAATCGTCGTGCTGTACGAGGGCAAGATCGTCGAGCAGGGACGGCACGAAGAGCTGCTGGCCCGGCGCGGGATGTACTACGAACTGGTACAAAAACAGCTGGGGCAGGGCGAATGAAGGGGTAAAACATCGATGAAACTCTACAACCCCGGCGGCGAGCGCGGCTCGGCGATGTCGTACGCGGCCCTGCTGGAAAAGATCGAGATCATGCGCTCGACGCTGCGCTGGTCGACGGGGCTCGAGCGGCCGGACATCGAAAAACTGCTGCGCCAGGCGAACACGCTGCGCGACGAGGTCATGGGGCTGTCGCACAAGGAGCGTTTCGTGCAGGCCATCGGGGCCGAGCGCCGCGTCGACTCCGCGGCCGAACCAGCCATTGAACCGGCGACCGGCGAGCGCCGGCGGGCGCTGCTGGCGCGCAGCTTCGTGTTCGAGGGCACGTTCGGGGACAACCCGAAGCTGCTCGACGCGCTTGAAATCGCCGAGAAGGCGGCGCCCACCGACCTGCCGGTGCTGGTCGACGGCGAGAGCGGCACCGGCAAGGAGCTAATGGCCAAGGTCATCCACGCCAACGGTTCGCGCGCCGACAAACCCTATATCTCGGTCAACTGCGGCGCGATTCCCGATAGCCTGCTCGAATCGGAACTGTTCGGCCACAAGAAGGGCGCGTTCACGGGCGCCGCGAATGACCGCAAGGGCAAGTTCGAAAGTGCGCACAAGGGCACCATCTTCCTCGACGAGATCGGGGAATTGCCCTTGCCCGGACAGGTGAAGTTGCTACGCGTCTTGCAGTCGCACGAAATCCAGCGCGTCGGGTCCGATGAAACGATCTCGGTCGACGCGCGCATCGTCGCCGCAACCAACAAGAACCTTCGCAAGCTGATCGAGCAGGGCAGCTTCCGCGAAGACCTGTTCTACCGGCTCAGCGTGATCCACGTGACGCTGCCGCCGCTGCGCGAGCGCAAGGACGAGATCCCGCTCCTGATCGCGTATTACGGCGACGAATCGGCCGAGGCATTGAAGCGCGCGCCGGTGGCCCTGACGCCGCGCTTGCGCGACTTTTTGCTGCGGTATGCGTATCCTGGCAATATCCGCGAGCTGCGCAACATCATGTACCGCATCTCCTGCCTGGCCGGCGAGGCGGCCGACCTGTCGCACCTGCCGGAAGACATCCGGCCCATGGCGGCGGCCACGCCGGTGTCCGCCGCCCCGACGGCGGGGGCAGACATCTCCCTTGCCGAAGCGAAGCGGGCTGCGAGCGACGAGGCCGAACGCGGCTGCCTCGAGCGCGGCCTGCAGGAAGTCGGCGGCACGGTGGCCGAGCTCGCGCGGCGCTGGGACATGAACCGCTCGCACCTGCAGATCCTGCTGAAGAAACACGGCCTGCATTCAAAAGATTTTCGCAAGGAGCACTGAGTTTACGAGTGACAGGCCGCGCATCGTAGCGTGGGCCTCGGCGGCCCCGCGGTCCCCCGCCCACGCGTCCAACGCACGCGTGCATATCGATAACGTCGTGCTCGCCGCTCTTGTAGGGTGGGCGGCTCCGCCGCCCACCCTACAACGCCGTTGCTCACAAGGCCGGGTTCACGACCGTCTTGTCCCCCGACACATCATCCACCCGCACTACTACCACCGTGATGTTGTCGCGCCCCCCGGCGGCCAGGGCCAGCGCGACCAGTTCCTGCGCCGCCCGGTCGCAGTCGCCCGGCGCCAGCGCCGCCAGGATGGCCGGCTCATCGACCGGCGTGCTGAGCCCGTCGCTGCACAATAGAAAAATGTCGCCGTCGCGCGCCGCCAGGGTCGCGACATCGAACTCGATCGTGTCGGCCGCACCCACCGCACGCGTGATTATGTTCGGGCTGGCGGCAAGGGCGGCCAGATCGCCGCCGCGCTCCCTGAGCGCTTCGAGCTGGCTGTGGTCGCGCGTGAGCTGTTGCAGGCGCCCCTGGCGGTACAGGTAAATCCGGCTGTCCCCGGCCCACAGGCACGCGGCCTCGTCCCCGAGGGCGAGCAGGGCGGCGACGGTACTTCCGATCACGGGCACCCGGCGTTTAGTCGCTTCGGCCTGCAGTGCTTCGTTGACCGCGGTCAGACGCGCGCGCGCGAGCGCGATCGACGCGGCCAGGGTTGCCGACGCCGGCAGCCCGGCCAGCGCGTCGACCACCGCGCCACTGGCGAAGTCACCAAAGGCATGGCCGCCCATTCCGTCCGCCACCGCCCACAGGCCACGCTGCGGCTGGGCCAGATACGCATCCTCATTACGGCTACGCACCAGGCCGATGTCAGTGCGCGCGGCGCAGGTCCAACACAGATCGGTATCGAGGCCCATTGCATTGTCCAGGTTGCATGGTTATTCCCGGCGCTAACTGCCCAGAAGCGCCTTGTTGACGCTGCTTTCATCCACCACGACATTGAGCGTGGAATTGGCGCCGGTATTGTTCACCGAGACGGTCTGGAACTGGTTGATCATCTGGTCGGCGAAATTATTAATCTGATAGAAATTAATCACCGGGAATTGGCTCGGCGCCGCGTCGACGAAGGGCCTGATCCATCCGAATACCCAAGGCGCACCGGCGCCGCGGATGGCGGACATTGCCTTGCGGTCGAGCGTCGTGCTGTTCGGAAGGTCGCTGATGGTAATGCTGGCCATGATGCATCTCCGTGTTCGGAAGGAAGGGCTGCATTGGGGAAGCGGTGTCCCCAGTGTAGATGAAATTTGGCCGGTCAGCGTCGCACGCTCTCGTTCTCCCCATTCTGCGACACCTGGCTGCCGGCGTCCAGGCCGCCCAGGACGGCCGAGCCCTTGGCGGCTGCTGTCACGACCTCCTGCCTCCGCACCAGCTTCTGCGCGGCAGTAATCGACGAGTCGCTGCTGCCGGCGAACTTCTGGTCGCCAAACGAACAGGCAGGGGCGCCCACTTTCCAGCCGCCGCGCACGGCCGCCATGGTTGGGCGATCGAGATGTTCGCTGCGAGCGAGGTCGTTGATAGTCAGGGTGTTCATGGTGCTTCTCCTGAATTCATATCTGAACCGATTGCTCCACTCCGGGATGCAGAGCCTTAGAACACTGCCTTGTTTCCGGCCCATAAGGCGGCAGCGAGGTCGATGTCCGGGCCTTTGACACCGGCGCCGATCACGCCATTATTGTTGAGGACGTTGATGCCGATCTGCTGGAACTGGGCAATCTGCTGATTCACGTTGACATTCACGTTGACGTCCTTGCCGAAGGCGTTGCCGCCCCGTACAAGCGACATGCCTGGACGGTCGAGCAGGGCGCTGTGCGCCAGATCCTGGATGACGATGGATGACATGGGTTTCTCCTTGAATGGTGACGGGGCTGCGCGGCGACAGGGCCGCCGCGCAGTCTCGGGCCTTAGCCGACGATCTTGTTTTCGCCGTTCTGGTGGACGCCGCTATGGACAGCCACGCCGTCGACGAAAGCCGAGCCGTTGGCAGTGAGCGTGGCCACGCTCTGCTGCTGAAACAGGTTCTGGGTGGCCGTGATCGAGGAGTCGCTGCTTGGCGCGTAGTTCAGGTCGCCCATCTTGTAGGACGGCGCAAACATGCTCCAGCCGCCGCGCACGGCCGCCATGGCGCCGCGCACGGCCGCCATGGCGCCGCGCTCGAGTTGTTCGGTACGTGCCAGGTCTTTGATGGTCAGGGTTTTCATGGTGTGCTCCTATGGATGCGAGAATGATTGAACGATGTCGGGGCGAGGATCAGCGGCGGATGATCTTGTTGTTACCGTTCTGGTCGACGTGGCTGTCGACGCTCACGCCGCCCAGAAAAGCCGAGCCGTTTGCGGTGGCGGTCACCACCTCCTGCATTTGCGCCAGGTTCTGGGTCGCCTTGATCGACGAGTCGAAGCTCGGCGCATAATTGACGTCGCCGAACGCGTAGCCGGGCGTGCGCATGCTGAAGCCTCCGCGCACAGCGCTCATGGCGTTGCGATCGAGTTGTTCGGTGCGGGCCAGGTCGGTGATGATCAAGCTTTTCATGGTGATTCTCCTGAAGTGGTAAGTGGTGTCGAGTGAGGCATTTCGTTTGCGCTCAATGGACATATAGCGAAAGGCGTGCCAGGTCCGTCGGCATCTTGCATCGCCACTCGTAAGTAATTGATTTGTATAGTGTTTGACTCAAATTTGCCCTTGGCGTGGTGCGCTTGCCATTTCGTTCGGAAGTAGCGGGCGTCGGTGTGGGGCCAACACTTCGCCGCGGTCTGTCTGGTACGGCACAACAGCTTCCATTCTGCTGCGCGCCAGGGTTCGCGGCAGCGCGGGTTTGAGGCATGGACACTTGTGTCCTCGTGGCATAGGGTTGCCGCCTCCTCGGGACGCAGTCCGGATTGCGGGGCCCACGAGGCGCGCGAGCGCAACATGGAAAGCGCAAGCCGACGCCGGGCTCGCCGAGCCGCGTCAGGCATTCATGATCGGGAGAGCGAAGTGCCCGCTTGGGGCTGGAGGGAAGTAGTGCGAAGGGACGCAGGTGGGAGGGCGATGCGTGGATGCGGGTTCAGCGCAGGCAGCCGTGCGTGCGCACGGCTGCCTGCGTGCGCTCACGCCTGCCGCGGGAGCGCCGGCGCGCGCACCACGACAGTCCGGACGGACGTCGCGCGCTCGCGTGCCGCGGATGCCGATACGCCTGCGTCGGCCCCGCGCACGCTGTCGAGCGCGAAGGTGCCTGTCGTGACGATGACGAGCGTGACGACGAAGATCGCTTCCATGTGCTTGTGGATGTTCATGATGTTCTCCTTGGATCGCTGGTTTCGGAAAAGGTCGAGGGCGTTTTCTTTCGCCCACTCGGTCAATGGAGCACGAGACGTGCCAGCTTGCGGGAAGAGCATGTTCCAGGGAGAGCGCCAGCCGATGGCTGGGGACAGATCGCACATTGTCGGCGCCAGGCCAACGGCTTGTCGGGCCGGTGTCGGCACCGGCCCGACACTATGGCCCGGGTACCAGGCAGGGCCCAAAAAAAACCGTTCAGCTTTTAACTGAACGGTTCGGCGTGAAGCGTACGGTTCTCAGCGAGCGGGTGGCCTGGGCGCTGCGCGCCCGCTGGCGCTGCGGCCGGGAGCAGGGTCGTACAAGTGGATTTTGCGCACGACGGGACGCAGGACGCCGCCACTTGAACGAAATCGCGCGCCGCCCGCGATCGCGTGCATTGCCTGGCGATCGAGCTCGGTACTTTCCGGTAAATCCTTGATGACGATGGTAGCCATGCTGCCTCCTTCGGTTAAAGAAAGTTAACGAACTCCATCCCATTGCTGGGATGGAGTACGACTGGGACAGGTCGAATCAGAGTAACACCTTGTTCTCGGCCCAGAGTGCCGCGGAGACACCGATGTCCGGGCCGACGAAGCCGGGGCCGATCACGCCGTTGTTGTTGAGGACATTGATGCCGATCTGCTGGAACTGGCCGATCTGCTGGTTCACGTTCACGTTCACATTGACATCCTTGCCGAAGCCGCTGCCGCCGTGGACGAGCGCCATTGCATGGCTGTCCAGTTCGGCGGCGTGCGCCAGGTCTGCGATTGCGATGGTTGACATGAGATTCTCCTTGCCTTAGCCGACGATCTTGTTTTCGCCGTTCTGGTGGACGCCGCTATGCACGGCGACGCCGTCGACGAAGGCCGAGCCATTGGCAGTGAGCGTGGCCACGCTCTGCTGCTGAAACAGGTTCTGGGCGGCCGTGATCGAGGAGTCGCTGCTTGGCGCGTAGTTCAGGTCGCCCATCTTGTAGGACGGCGCAAACATGCTCCAGCCGCCGCGCACGGCCGCCATGGCGCCGCGCTCGAGTTGTTCGGTACGTGCCAGGTCTTTGATGGTCAGGGTTTTCATGGTGTGCTCCTATGGATGCGAGAATGATTGAACGATGTCGGGGCGAGGATCAGCGGCGGATGATCTTGTTGTTACCGTTCTGGTCGACGTGGCTGTCGACGCTCACGCCGCCCAGGAAAGCCGAGCCGTTAGCGGTGGCGGTCACCACCTCCTGCATTTGCGCCAGGTTCTGGGTCGCCTTGATCGACGAGTCGAAGCTCGGCGCATAATTGACGTCGCCGAATGCGTAGCCGGGCGTGCCCATGCTGAAGCCTCCGCGCACAGCGCTCATGGCGTTGCGATCGAGTTGTTCGGTGCGGGCCAGGTCGGTGATGATCAAGCTTTTCATGGTGATTCTCCTGAAGTGGTAAGTGGTGTCGAGTGAGGCATTTCGTTTGCGCTCAATGGACATATAGCGAAAGGCGTGCCAGGTCTTTCCGGCGCGGCGCGCGCGAACGCAAGTCATTGAATATGAAGGATTTATTTAAAAAGACGCGTGGCAGGGGGCAAGCCGTTGCCGCCTCGGGCGGGCCAAGTGAACGGTCAGGCCCAACAGGTTCCGGCGAAGTGTCTGGAGCGGCCAGACATGTGCCCGGCCTTGTCCGATTGAGCGCCGCAAACGCTTGATCGCCTGCCAGTTCATGCTAGTCTCACAGTAGCGGCCTCTGATTTATACGATCACATCATGGACAGTTTCGCCAATGCGATTCATCGCTTCCAGAGTGGCGCCTTGCAGCGGCCCGAATTTTTCGCGCAACTCGACCAGGTGCTGGAAAGCGCTCCCGAAAGCGGGAGCCGGCTGCTCGAGCTCCTCAGCCAGGAGCACGCGCGCAAACCGCTCCCTAGCGAGATTTACACGCAAGTGCAGCAGCGCATCGGGGGCCTGATCGCGAACCGTCAGCGTCTCGGCGGGGACGATACCTTTGTCCAGACCCAGCCAGGCGCGCGCACCGCTGCGCAAGATCCGCCTCTATCGGAAGCGCGCTCCCGGCAAGCCCTGGACGAGGCCGAGCCGGAGCGCATGAAAGGCGTCGGCGAAACGCTCAACGGCCGCTTCGTGCTGGAAGAATGCATCGGGTTCGGCGGCATGGGCACTGTCTACAAGGCGCTCGACCTGCGCAAGCTCGAGGCCTCCGACCGTAAGCCGTATATCGCCATCAAGGTGCTCAACGTCCAGTTCCGCGGCCACCCGAAGTCGCTCATCGCTCTGCAACGCGAGGCCCGCAAGGCGCAGGCGTTGGCGCATCCGAACATTGTGTCGGTCTACGATTTCGATCGCGACGGGCAGATGGTCTATCTCACCATGGAATACCTGCAGGGAAAAGCGCTGAGCCAGGTGCTGCGTGCGCCGGGATTTGCCGGCTTGCCCTACGCCGAAGTGCAGCCCATCGTCACCGGCATGGGCAATGCGCTGGCCTATGCGCACGGGCGCGGTTTCGTCCATTGCGACTTCAAGCCCGGCAACGTGTTCCTGACCGACACTGGCGTGGTCAAGGTCATCGATTTCGGCATCGCGCGCGTGTTCCAGAACACCGAAGAAGATGTAGACGTTACCGTATTCGACCCGGGCAGCCTTGGCGCCCTCACGCCGGCATATGCGAGCCCCGAGATGCTCGAGCAGCGCGAGCCTGATCCGCGCGACGACATCTACGCATTGGCCTGCATCACCTACGAACTCCTCACCGGGCACCACCCATTCAACCGCCTGTCCTCGGCGCAGGCGCGCGGCGCCGGCATGAAGCCGCAGCGCCCTGCGAAGCTGGGGCGAGCGCAATGGCAGGCGCTCCGCTGCGGGCTGGCGCTGGAGCGCGAAGCGCGCACGCCCACGGTGACGCGCTTTCTCGACGAGTTCGGCGCAGGTGCCCCGAAACCGCGCCATGGCATGCTGGCCGCTTTGGGCGCAGGCATGCTTGCGCTCGGCGCGCTCGGGTTGGCCGCCTGGCTGTACCTCGGGCGCGAGGCCCGCGTTCCCGGCGGCGCCCCGCCGGCCGCCACTGCGCAGGCGCAGGCGCAGGCGCAGGCGCCGGCTCGGACGCCGGCGGCCGGACCCGCGCGCCCCCCTGCGGCGCCCGCAATACCGGCGCCGACACCGGCCGTCCTTGCTGCTGCGCTGTCACGCATCCCCTGTTCGGCCCTGGCCGTTACGATGCGCGCCGATACGGCGGAGGTCCAGGGTTTCGTATCGAAGGCGGCAGGCGCGGGAAAGGTGAAGGAAACGCTTGCCGCGCTGCCCGGCGTGGCTGCGGTGACGCTCGATGTGCACGAGGTCGAACCCAGCAGCTGCCCGGTAATCTCGGCATTGGGGCCTTACTGGACCGCGCACCGCCAGGCCGGGACCGGCGGCGCGCTGCGCCTGGCTGGGGCCAGCGCTGGCTCCAGACCGATATTGGCCGAAGGCGATTCGCTGATGGTCGATATGACGACCCCAAGCGCGGAAGCGTTCGTGTCCGTGGATGCGTACATGGCCGACGGCACGGTCATTCATCTGCTGCCGAATGCGCTCGCGCTCGACAACAAGGCGCCACCGAACCATAGCGCGACGATTGGCAGGCCAGGCGACTGGAGGATCGGCAGGTCGCCCGGGTCCGAACTGGTCGTGGTGCTGGTGACGACGCCGGCACCGCTCTTCGAAACGCTGCGGCGCGAGTCGGAGCCGGCGCCCGACTACCTGGCGGAACTGCGGAAAAACCTGCGGCATAGCCAGGCGCATAGCGGCCCCGGCAAGATCGGGATCGAATTCCTGCCGGTCGCGATCAGGCCCCCGCGGCGCTAGCGGGGCTTAACGCAGGCTGCGTGCAACCCTGAACCCATTCTGCGACTGGCGCACGGCGGCGTCGTACTTGAAGCGTGTCGAGGCGACCATGTAGGCGGCCCCCTCGCGCCACGAACCGCCGCGGATCACGCGGACTGTGCAATTCGGCTCGTCCCATGCGCTGTCAGTGGCAGGCGCCTCCTTGAAATTGTTGTGCCAGCAGTCGCTCACCCATTCCCAGACGCTGCCGCTGGTATCGTGCAGGCCCCAGGGGTTGGCGGCGAAGCTTCCCGCTTTCGCCGGCGCGTCGCCGCTCCAGGGTTGTCCGCATTCCTTGCAGTTAGCTTTTCCCTGTGCCATCTGCGCGCCCCACCAATATGCCGTGGCCGTTCCGCCCCTGGCCGCGTATTCCCATTCGGCTTCGGTAGGGAGCCGGTAGGGCTTGCCGCTGGACGCGCCGAGCCATTTCACGTACCGCTGTGCGTCATCCCAGCTGACGTCGCGCACTGGTGCATCCGGGTTGGTATTGGCTGGCTGGGCGATCTTCGGGCAGCCGCCATTGCTCACGCAGGCATTCCACTGTTGCACGGTGACTTCGTATTTTCCGATCGCAAAAGGAGCACCGATAGCGACCTGGTGCGCTGGCTTCTCGCTAGGGTCACTGGCATTGTTCCCCATTGTGAAGGAGCCGGGCGGAAGCGAAATGAGCACCGGGCAAGACGGGCAATCTCTGGTCTCCGCCCCAGCCTGCGCCACCGCTGGCGGGGCGCTTGCCGGCGGCGCAGCCCTCTTGGCGGGTGACGCTTGCGCCGCGGGCGGCGGAGCTGCCCCGCGCGGGGCCGGCGCCGTGCGCAAACGGGCCATTCGCGCCTGCGCCAGGGCCGCGAAGCGCCCCTTTGGATAGGCCTTCAGGTAAGCCTCGTAATCGGCCGCGTGCGCGCTGTCCTTGACCGAATTCCAGAACGCGAGTTCGAACTGTTCGGGACTCGCTCTCGGGACAATTCCCAAAGATTTCGTTTCGAGCGCACCCTCTTGTGCATTGGCGCAATATCCGAAAGCGGGCCCCGCCAGTACGCAAACCATCAACAGCTTGTGCCACATGAGCGGCTCCTCTATCGGGACTGCGTTTGCTAGGAATTGACTTGCGGTCTGACTGAGAGTGTGCCAGATTTGGAAGTATAGAAGCGCACTTCCGTACGACCTCGGCTGGAGTAACACATCATGCGCCAGACCATCGTGCTCGCTGCATTGTCAGCGGCAGTCCTCGAATCGCTTGCAGCAGGGGCGGGTGCGGCGCTTGCAGCCGCGGCCGAGCCTGCCGCGCAACAATCCCCCGGTCCATCCAACGCCCAGGTTTATTTCATCTGGCCACACGAGGGCACGGTGATCAGCGGCGGAAAGTTCTGGGTGCGGATGGGACTGCGGAACATGGGCGTCGCGCCGAAGGGCACCGCGGTGCCGAACACGGGGCACCATCACCTGTTGATCGATACCGAATTGCCGTCGATGACGGAACCGATTCCCAACGACCGCAACCATCTGCATTTCGGCGCAGGCGAGACCGAAGCCAGGGTAGAGCTGCCGCCCGGCACGCACACCCTGCAACTGCTGCTCGGCGACATGAACCATGTCCCGCACACGCCGCCCGTTGTATCGAAGAAGATCACCGTCACGGTTCGCTAAGCCACGGGAGCACATAATGCGGATATTGCTCGTTGCACTGGCCCTGATGACATCGCTGGCCGCCACGCCGACCGACGCCACGAACGCACCCGCCAATGCCTATTGCTACATCGGCTGGCCGTCCGATGGCCAAGTGATCGCTGCCGGAAAACCGTTCCGCGTTTGGTTCGGCCTGCGCTACATGGGCGTAGCACCCAAGGGCGTGGCGTTCCAAAACACGGGCCACCACCACCTCCTGATCGACACCGATCCGCCGCCCGCAGGGCAGGCCATTCCGTCGGACCGCAACCATTTGCACTACGGGGCCGGCGAAACGGAAGCGATGATCGAGCTTGCGCCCGGGAGACACACGCTGCAATTATTGATGGGCGACGAAAACCACGTCCCCCATACGCCGCCCGTCATGTCCAGAAAAATTACGATCACTGTCAAGTGAACCTGTATGGAACCAAACGCGGCATTTGCCGCCGCCAGCGACCCGGTGAGGGCCTATGTCGAATGGATGGGGGCGCAAGCGCCGGGGCCGACCGTGTTTCCGCTGCACGAAGAGGCGGTGCTCGGGCGCGACCGGCAGGACGCGCTCGCCGATGACAAGTACATCTGCATCCCGGAACAGACCATCAGCCGGCGCCACGCGCGCATCCGGCGCCGCGGCGCCAGCTATTTCGTCGAGGACCTGCACTCGCGCAACGGCACCTTCGTGTGCGGCGAGCGGCTCGCACCTGGCGCCTGGCACCTGCTGCGCGACGGCGACGAACTGGGGTTGGCGTCGGCGCAGCTGGTCTTTCATTCGCTGATGCTGCCCGAGCGCGCTGCGGCGAATACCGTGATCACGCGCTCGGTCGACGCTACCCGCTTCGCGCCGGTAGTCGACACCGCCAGGGCCGGCCGCGGCGAGCTCGAGAAAACGATGCACCAGCTGCACGCGATGGCGCAGGTGAGCATCGCGCTTGGCGCGGTCACCGACCAGGACACGCTGTTCGACAAGATCATGAACTTCATCTTCGACCTGTTCCCGGCGGCCGAGCGCGCCTTCATCATGCTGTGCGGGGGCGAAGCAGATTCGCCGCGCCCGGTCGCCGCCCGGCGCCGCGGCGGCGCTGCAGAAGATCCGTCGCAGGTGCGCATCTCCCATACCATCGTCGACCAGGTACTGGTGAGGAAGCGCGCGATCCTGTCGGTCGACACGCTGGCCGACCGGCACTATGCCGCGCACGAATCGATCGTGGCGCAGTCGATCCTGTCCGTCATGTGCGTGCCGCTGATCCTGGGCGACGACGTGCTCGGCCTGATCCAGGTCGACACCTCGTCCGATCCGCACGCCTTCCAGGAAGCCGACCTCGAAATCCTCAGCGGCGTGTGCGCCGAGACCGCGGTGGCATTGAAAAACTTCCAGCTGTATTCCGATATCAAGGGCCTGCTGGATGGTTTTGTGTGTGCGTCGGTGCAGGCGATCGAAGAACGCGACCCGGTCACGGCCGGGCACTCCTTCCGCGTGGCCGGCTACGCCGAGAACCTCGCCATGGCGCTCGAACACGCGGACGATGCCACGCTGCGGCGCGCCGCCTTCACGCCCGCCCAGCTGCGCGAGATCCGCTACGCGGCGCTGCTGCACGATTTCGGCAAGGTCGGCGTGCGCGAGCACGTGCTGCGCAAGGAGAAAAAGCTGCACCATGCCGACATGCGCCTGCTGGAACAGCGCTTCCGCTACGCGCGCGCCTGCCTCGAACGGCATGCCTGGCGCGGCCTGGCGCTGCGCCACCTGGAGGAAGAGCTGGGCATGACCAGCTACCGCCGCGAGTGCGAGCGCATCGAAGCGCAACTGGAGGAAGAGGGCGAGCGGCTCGACGCCTTCTTCGCCACCATCGTGCGCGCCAACGAGCCGGCGATTTCGCACACCGCGCCGCTGCCCGAACTCGAGGCGATCCGCCGGCATGCCTGTCCCGGCATGGACGAGCCCGATTTCCACCTGCTCAGCGAGGAGGAGTTCGGTGCGCTCAACATCGCCAAAGGCTGCCTGACGCCGGACGAACGGCGCCAGATCGAGGCCCATGTGGCCGATTCGTATTCCTTCCTGATCCTGATTCCCTGGACCCGCGAGCTGGCCGGCGTGCCGGCGATCGCCCACGGCCACCACGAGAAGCTCGACGGATCGGGCTATCCGATGGGCCTGAAGGGGAGCGAGATCAGCCTGCAAACGCGGATCCTGACGATCAGCGACATCTACGACGCGCTGACCGCGCGCGATCGTCCCTACAAGGAGGCGGTCCCGGTCGAGCGCGCGCTGGACCTCATCGCGGAGGAATGCCGCGTTGGCCACCTCGATGCGCGCCTGTTCAAGGTCTTCGTCGATTCGAAAGGATGGGAGGCGCGCGCCCATGCATGACGGCCGGGCCGGCCCACGAGGTGGAATATGAACTTACAAACCAGCTTGTATCGCTTCACCGTCTGGTGGGCCTCGGCGGCCCCGCGGCTCCCGCCCACGCGTCCAACGCACAGTGCAGCCGTTCATATTGCAGCTATCACCGCGTGGGCGGCAAAGCCGCCCACCCTACGGAACTGCGCGCTTGCGGCGGCGGCCGCCGCGCTGCTGTGCGGCTGTCCCGACGTCAGCATGAAGCCTTACCAGACTCCCGGCGTCCCGGGCAAGGCGGCCTGGTCGAGCCAGAAGGACCTGCCGGTGGCGCCAGCCGAGATGATCGCGCCCGACTGGTGGAAAGGCTTTCGCGATCCCTATCTCGACGCGCTGGTCGCGCGCGCGCTGGGGGAGAATTTCGACCTCAAGGTGCTGGCCGCGCGGATCCGGGTGGCGGGCGCGGAAATCGGCGAAGCGCGCGCCGGCGCCTTGCCGACCCTCGATGCCGGGGCGGGCGCGAGTTTTGAAAAAAGCACCGGGCAGAAGTTCACGAAACAGTTCAACCTCGGCACCCAGGTCAACTGGGACATCGACGTCTGGGGCCGCGTGGCCAAGGGCGTCGAAGCGCAGAGCGCCGAGTTCCGGGCCACCGAGGCCGACTGGCGCGCCGGCTACCTGACCCTGGTGTCGGACGTCTCGACGACCTATTTCCAGATCATGCAGTTCGACGAGCAGATCAGGCAGCAGCAGAAGACCCTGGACAAGAACCGGGCCATCCTCGCCACCTTCGAGGCCATGCTGCAGGGAGGCCTGGTCCCGCAGACCCGCGTGCTGCAGCAGCGCGCGGAAATCAACCAGTTGAGCCGCGACCTGATCGAGCTGGGGCGCCTGCGCGCGCTGGCCGGCAATGCGCTGGCGACCCTGCTCGGTACCCCGGCCGGGGAATTCACGGTGCCGCCCGGCTCCCTGCAAGGACGGGTGCAGCTGCCGGCGGTCCCCGAAGGGCTGCCGTCCCAGCTGCTCAAGCGCCGGCCCGACGTCGTCGCCGCCGAATACCGGGTGCTGGTGGCCTACGACCTGGTGGGCCAGGCCAAGCTGGCCCAGCTGCCCTCGATCAGCCTGACCGGGCGCGGCGGCACCTCGAGTTTCGCGCTCGGTTCGCTGCTGAAATCCTTTACCTTCGGCCTGCTACCGAGCATCAACTTCCCGATCTTCGACCCGAGCGTCAAGGCGCGCCTGAAAACCTCCGAGGCGCGCACCGGCGTGGCCGAAGGGGAATACCGGCGCGTGGTCATGGCCGCTTTCGAGGAAGTCGAAAACGCGCTGGTCAATCTCGACGCCCACCGGCGCCAGCGCGTCGAACTCGAGCAGCAGTCCGAACGGCTCGGCGTCGTCGCCGCGCAGGTGGAGGCGCAGCTGAAGGAGGGGATGGTATCTCAGCTGGAAGTGTTCGAAGCCGAGCGCACGCTGCTGGCCTCGCAACTGGCCCTGCTGGCCAACCACCAGCAGATCCTGTCCGATACCGTGACGCTCTACAAGGCGCTGGGCGGCGGCTGGCCGTCGGAGAATGTACGCAACGAGGTGCGCAATGCGGCGCCGCGGTAGCCGGAGCGGCCGGTGATGGCGCCGGCTGCCATGCCCGCCGCTGCGCACCCCCCGCATGCAGGCCGGCGCATGATCGTGCTTGCGCCGGTGTCGCATCCCGAGCTCGAACCCATCCAGATCCACGACAGCCTGTTCGCGATCGGCCGCACCGAAGCGCCATTCGACGCTTATCCTCCGGGGCTGGCCGCCGGCCTGTCGCGCCGTCACGCGCGCATCTTCTGCGAGCATGGCGCCGTCTATTTTGCCGAGCTTGGCAGCAAGAACGGCAGCACCGTCAACGGCCTTTCGGTCCGGCCGGGAATCACCGCGCTGCAGGACGGCGACGTGCTTGGCCTCGGCACGACGCTCGCCTACCGCGTGCAATTCGAAAGTGCGGCGCTGCAGCCTGCGCATGCCAGGCTGGCCAGCCTGGTCCTGGTGCCGGAAGATGCGCAAGCCGGCCTGCAGCCGATCGTCGTCAGCGAGTTTCCCTTCATGGTCAGCAAGGCCGACGACACCTTCGCGCGCTACAAGGACGCGGAGCCGCTGCAGCTGAACTACCTGTCGCGCCGTCACGCGCACATCTTCCTCAAGGGCGGCGACCTGCACATCGAGGACCTGGGCAGCACCAACGGTACCTTCGTCAACGGCGTTCGTCTCGATGAGCACGCGGTCGCGCTGCACGAGGGCGACGTCCTCGCCTTCGGCGGGCGCCACTTCGTCTACCGGCTCGCGCTGCAGTGGGAAGCGGCCCCGCGCGACCCGACGCTCACGCGCATCGGCACGGTCGGCGCCGCGCCGGCGCTGGACGCGGACCGCACCACCTTCGTCGCGGCGGCCGATTCCTTCCTCGATATTTTCTGCGTCGACGCGGCCCCCGCCGCCGATGCGCCGGGCGACCCGGCGGCGGCTGCGCCCGTGGCGCGGGACGATACGCAGGCGCCCCAGGGCAGGGCCGCGGCCATGTTCTCCGGGCTGTACGCGGCCTTCGGAGGGGAGGGACAGCCGGACCTGCGGCGCTGGCGGCGCCGGGGGCTGCTGGCACTGGCGCCGGTCATCGTGCTGGCGTGGGCGATATACGGCATCAATCGCTCCGAGCGCGACGTCGAGCGGCTGCTCGACGGCGGGGCATATGCGCAGGCCGCGGCGAGGGCCGATGAGGCATTGGCGAGCGACCCCGGCGACACCCGGCTCATGTCGCTCGGTACGGAAGCACTGCTCAAGGCGAACCTGCCGGCCTGGATGGCTGCGCTCAAGGCGGGTCGCTTCGAACAAGCGGCGCAACAGCTCTCCGCGATGCGCCGCCATGCTCGAAACAACGCCGAGCTCGCGCCCCTGCTCGACGAGCTCGACTGGATTGTCGCGCTGGAAACCTTCGTGGCGGGCCGGGGTGGGGCGCAGGCGCCGGTACGCAACGCCGCTGATGGCGACCGGATCGCGCGCCTGCTCAAGGGATGGGAAGACCAGAACGAAGCGCACCAGCGCGCCTTCGAGGCCATCTCCGCCCACGTGCCGGCTTTCCGCGACGCCTACGCCGATGCGCTGAGCGACCTGCGCCGGCTCGCGCTCGCAAGGGGCGGCTCATGAAACGAGACTGGATCAAGCCGCAGGCCCTGACGCCGCTCTCCGAGGCGCTCGAAGAACATAGCGCCGAAGGCATTTCGATCCTCACCGCCGATCCCTGGCGCTTCACCCAGGCGCTGGTCTACGGCATGGTCGGGCTGGTCGTGGCGGGCCTGGTCTGGTCCTTTTTCGGCCACGCCGACGTGCTGGTGACGGCCAACGGCACCCTTGCCCCCGCGTCCGAAGTGCGCCGGCTGTACGCCCCGATCGACGGCGAACTGTCGAACATCTACATCGCCGAGGGCCAGCCGGTAAAGGCGGGCGATGTCGTCGCGCGCATCTACGCACGCGGCGCGATCGAGGCGGCCAGGAATGCCCTCGAGGCGCGCCTGAAGCTCGAGGACGCCGAGCGCGAGTGGAAGGAATTCCCCGAAAAGAAAGCGCTATTGGAACGCAACGCCGCCGCCCTGAAGGAAGCGGCCGCCGTCGAGGAACGCCAGCACCAGCGCCGGCTGCAGGAGGGCACCACCAGGCTGGCGCAGGGCCAGAGCGCGCAGCAGCAGGAAGCGCGCACGAATGTCGAGGACGCCCGGCGCGCGCGCGACGCCGCGAAGGACGAGGCCGACAAGTATGCGCGGCTGTTCGCCCTGCCCGGCGGCGGCGGCGTGTCGCAGCTGCAGGTGGAAAGCAAGAAAAACGCGCTGCAGGCGGCGGACAACGCCCTGCGCGTGGCGCAGGCACGTACGACCGAGCTGGCGGCCAGGCAGGGCATCGAATCGACCCAGGCCAGGTCGGAACTGGAAACCAGCGGCCAGCAGCTCGACAAGCTGCGCCTGCAGTCGGCCTCCGCCGACCGGGAGGTGGCGAACGCCGAAGACAAGCTGCGGCTGCAGGTGCAGACCGCGCGCCTGGTCGCCGATGCGGCGGCGCGCATCCGTTTTGAAAACATCGACAAGGAAAACTTCCTGCGCATTGTTGCGCCGGTCGACGGCGTGATCACCGACGTGACCTCGACCCAGCCCGGCGACAAGATCCAGGCCAACGCGCCCCTGGGCGGCATCGCGCCGAAGGACGCGAAGCCGATCCTGAAGATCGAGATCGCGGAGCACGACCGCGGCTTCCTGCGCGAGGGGTTGCCGGTGCAGCTGAAGTTCAACGCCTTCCCCTACCAGCGCTATGGACTGATCCGCGGCACCCTGCAATTCATCTCGCCGGCGACCAAGCCCTCGCTCGCGACGAAGCAGCCGGTGTACGAGGGGCGCGTGTCGCTCGACCGGACCGAATACAGGGTGGGCGAGACGACGTACCCGCTGCGCTACGGGATGACGGCGGTGGCGGAGATTGTCGTACGCGAGCGGCGGATGATCGACCTGGCGCTGGATCCGTTCAGGGATATCGGCGGATGAGATCCAATGCCGGTCAATAAGGCGTGATCCGGCCCCTTCGGGTAGCGTTCGACCGTTCCGCGAGCTAAAGCAAAAAAGGACGCTGGCCACCATCGGCCACCACCTCCGCGCCGGCCGTCTCATCCTTGAGCCCGACGCCGCTCAGCTGCCGGCTGCGCGCCTCGCCCAGCAGGTAGTGCAGTTTGCCCGCCGCATCTTCATAACCCAGCCCCGCAGGCCGTACGTTCGAAATGCAGTTGCGGCGCTCGTCGGTCAGGCCGACGCGCGGCGCCCAGGTGAGGTACAAGCCCATGCTGTCGGGCGAACTCAGGCCCGGACGCTCGCCGATCAGCACCACGACCAGCTGCGCGCCCAGCAGCTCGCCGACCTCGTCGCCGACGGCCACGCGGCCCTGCTCGACGATCGCCAGGGGCGCGAGCGCCCACGTTTCCATCGCCAGCCGTGCGTGCAGCGCCTGCAGCAGGGGCGCGGCGTTCTGCACGACGGCGCGGGCGGACAAGCCATCCGCGACCACGATGGCGAGATCGCAGGGACCTGGGCCGCCCCGGGCCGGCAGCAGCGCGCGCGATGGCGCGTCCAGCCTGCGGCCGAGATCGGGCCGCTGCAAATACACGTTGCGGGTTTCGGCCGCGCTGTGCAGCAGCAGGGCGGGGGACGCCGCCGGCCAGGCCGCCGCGAGTGCCTGCGCCAGGCTGGCGCTGTCGAGCGCCTGGTGCACGGCGTCGCGCGCGCGGGCATGGGCCAGCTGGAAGTCGAGCTGGGCGGCTGTCGGTTGACTGACGCCGGTATGCCCGAGCGCGATGCGGGCGGTCGTGAACCGGCGCAGCGCCTGCCAGGGATCGGCGCCGGGGTCCAAGTTCGTGCTGGGATCCGACATGCAGCCTCCTCAGGACAGTTGCGCCAGCGCGCGCTGGAAGGGCGCCGGCAGCGAGCGGCCGAGCGTGACCTCGCCGTCGCCGCTGAAAATGCCCATGCCGCGCAGCCAGGCGAGAAACTCCGGCGCCGGCTGCAGGCCGAGCGCACGGCGTGCATACAGGGCGTCGTGGAAGGAGGTCGTCTGGTAGTTCAGCATGATGTCGTCCGCGCCGGGCACGCCCATCACGAAGCTGCAGCCGGCTGCGCCCAGCATCGTCAGGAGCACGTCCATGTCGTCCTGGTCGGCTTCAGCGTGGTTGGTGTAGCAGGCATCGACGCCCATCGGCAGTCCCAGCAGCTTGGCGCAGAAGTGGTCCTCCAGGCCGGCGCGCGTGATCTGCTTGCCGTCGTACAGGTATTCGGGCCCCATGAAGCCGACCACGGAATTGACCAGCAGCGGCTGGAAGGCACGCGCCACGGCGTAGGCCCGCGCCTCGCAGGTCTGCTGGTCGAGGCCGTGGTGGGCGTTGGCCGACAGTGCGCTGCCCTGGCCGGTCTCGAAGTACATCAGGTTTTCCCCCAGCGTGCCGCGACCCAGCGACAGGGCCGCCGCGCGGGCCTCCTTCAGCAGCGCGAGGTCGATGCCGAAGCTGGCGTTGGCCGCCTGGGTGCCGGCGATCGACTGGAACACGAGGTCGACCGGCGCGCCGCGTTCGATCGCGGCGAGGGTGTTGGTCACGTGGGTCAGCACGCAGGACTGGGTCGGGATCGCATAGCGGTCGATGATCTCGCCCAGCATCGTGACCAGCCTGACCACCTGCGCGACATTATCGGTGGCCGGGTTGATGCCGATGACGGCGTCGCCGCAGCCATACATCAGGCCGTCGAACAGGCTGGCCGCGATGCCGGAGACGTCATCGACCGGGTGGTTCGGCTGCAGGCGGGTCGAGAGCGTGCCGGCCAGGCCGATCGTATTGCGAAAGCGGGTGACGACCCGGCACTTGCGGGCGACCAGCACCAGGTCCTGGATGCGCATGATTTTCGACACGGCGGCCGCCATCTCGGGCGTGATGCCCGGCGCGGTCCGGGCGAGCAGCGCCGCGTCGGCCTCGTCGCCGAGCAGCCAGTCGCGCAAGCCGCCGACGGTGAGGTGGCGGATCGATGCAAATGCTGCAGCATCGTGCCCGTCAACGATCAGGCGCGTGACCTCGTCGGTCTCGTAAGGCACCACCGCCTCGTTCAGGAAGGTCGTCAAAGGCAGGTCGGCCAGCGCCATCTGCGCGGCCACGCGTTCTTCCGCACTGCCCGCCGCCACACCCGCCAGGCAGTCGCCGGAGCGCGCGGGGGAAGCCTTGGCCAGCACTTCGCGCAGGCCAGCGAAGGTGTAGGTGCGGCTGCCGACTTGATGGGATATCTGGCTCATGGCTCGCTCCGCTGTAGTTACACCATAACGGTGCATCGGGAAGGCTGCTTCAATGCGGCATCAGCGCGGCATCAGCGGTGATCCTGCCACATTTACGTTCCCCTGCCCACATCGCCGTTTCAGGTCACCTCGACGCGCCCGAAGAAGCCGTATTGCAGGCTGGCGGCGATGCGCCGCGCCGCCAGCAGGAATTCCTCGGCCACCGCGCGCTGGAACAATCGCCGCACATGGGTCTCGAACAGGCCCAGCCAGCGCCGGAAAAATTCCGGTTCGATGCCTTGCAGCGCCATGTGCTTGCCGAACACGTTCCCCTTGAACTCGCCGCTGGCCAGCATGACGGAACACCAGAAGTCAACCATGCGCCCGAGATGCGGTTCCCAATCGCTGCCGATGGCGCCGTCGAACACCGGCTGCAGCAGGCTGTCGCGCCGGATATCGGTATAGAAATCGTTGACCAGGATGGTGATCGAAGCGCGGTTCAGTTCAGAGTACATGGAGATCGTTATGTCAAGGAGAAGGATGCCCGGTGGCTGCCGGCGCGTGAGGCCGAGGCGGGCCCACGACGCCATTGTGGCAGATTTAATGCTCCTCGGAGATGATCGGGAAGCGGGCGTTCTCATAGGGGTTATGCGGTTTGCGAATGACGATCATTCGAACATGCAATTTGATTTTTATCTCAAAGAGCCGATACTTAGGGGTAACGAACATATGAAGAGGTCTCCCATGTCTACTACGCTATCGCTCCCATCGTCCCCGCTGCAATCCATCATCAACGGCGTGAACAAACTGTTCACACCACTGTTCTTCGCGAGCGACGTCGACACCAGCGACATCTGGCGCCTGTATCGCGCAGCCGGCCGCAGCGACTCGGTCAGCCCGGCGGCAGTCCGCGTGCTGTCGAAAGCGGCCCGCGCGCAATAATACTGCCGGAGGGGCGTGCGCGCCTCCGCTGCCAGGACAAAGGGCGCCCTCGGGCGCCTTTTTCGTTGTTCCGTCAGGAGCCGCCACCGCTGGAGGAATCGCCTGCAGTCCCGGCCCCGGATGACCCATGGCATAATCGCTCCCGGGCGCAAGCACTGCGCATCCTCGATCCCGGCAAAAGGAAAAACAATGGTCCTCGAAAGCGCAGAACTCCTGATCAAGCCCGGCATGGAAGCCGAATTCGAAGCCGGCGTGCGCCAGGCAACGCCCCTGTTCCAGCGCGCCCGTGGCTGCGCCGGCATGCAGCTCCAGCGCGGCATCGAGAATCCGCAGGCCTACCGCCTGCTGGTGCGCTGGCAGACGGTCGAAGACCATAACGTCCACTTCCGCGGCAGCGAGGACTTCCAGGAGTGGCGCCGCCTGGTCGGCCACTGCTTCGACGGCGCGCCGAACGTCACCCACCTCGACACCGTATTCGAAGGCTTCTGAGCCGCGCGAGCACCAGGCACCATGTGCGTCAACTACCGTCCTCCCACGCCCGAACAATTCGGCACGCTCGGCGCCTTCAGCGATTTGCCGGCCGACTGGCGCTGGCCGGAAGAGACCTGGAAGGATTACGCCGCCCCGATCCTGCGTGCGGGTGCCGATGGCCGCCCGGCGGCCTGCCTCGCCAGTTACGGCATGGTCCCGCGGCGCCAGATCCCGCCCGAAATCAAACCTTTCGACACCATGAATGCGCGCGCCGAGTCGCTGGGAGAACGCCGCTCGTTTGCCCTGGCCTGGCGCCGGCTGCAGCTGTGCGCGGTGCCGATGGCCTGGTTCTACGAGCCTTGTTACGAGAGCGGGCGCGCCGTGCGGCATGCGATCGGGATGGCCGACGAGTCGCTGTTCTTCGTCGCCGGCCTGTGGCGGGACTGGCCGGAGCCCGACGGCACGGTTGCGTCATCGTTCACCCAGATCACCATCAACGCCGACGGGCACGCGCTGATGGGCCGCATGCACAAGCCGGACGACGAGAAGCGGTCGCTCGTCATCGTCCCGCGCGAGGACGTCGGCGACTGGCTCGTGTGTACCGATACGGAGAGGGCGCGCAGCTTCCTGCGGCATTATCCGGCGGCGCGCATGCGCGACTGGCCGGCGCCTTCCGCGCCGCGCAAGGCAGCCGCAGCGTCGCCCAACCTCGAACTGTTCTGAGTCGGGGCCGCGATTCAGGCCCCGAGCCAGCGCTCGAGCGCCTGGATCACCGGCACGTCGTTCGGATGCACGGCGACTTCGCGCAGGCGCCCCGGCGGCACCAGGTGGACGGCCTGCGACTCCCACCCCATGCGGGCCGGGCTGCCGCCGCTGCGGCGCGCGAGGTAGTAGCGGGTGAAGGTCAGCGTGCGCTTCGCATCGGCCAGGAAGCCGATGATCCGCACCTGCAGGCCCGACTCCTCGAAGGCTTCGCGCACGGCGGCGCAGGGCAGGCTGGTGCCGGCGTCGACCCGGCCTTTCGGGAAGGTCGCCGCGTAGCCGCCGAAACCGTTCGACGGCGCCACCAGCCACACGCGCCCGTCGTCTTCCAGGATAACGACGCCGGCCGCCGGCGCCAGGCCGGGCGGGAGAACGAAGGGCGGCTCTTCCAGCGCCGGGTAGGCGGCACATGCGCTCCAGCCCTGCGTGGTGTCGGGTGCTTCGTCCCAGGGGGCGAGTGGAATACCGTTCAGCACCGGGGGGAGGGCGCCGCCCGGAACGACGGTCGCGATCTGCGTGGCGTCGTCCCAGTGCGCCAGGGGCGTGGGCGTGGACGGGGTATGGAGGACGACGGGCTGTCCGTGGTCATTGAAACAGGGGTGGCAGGTCGGCATGGTCGGTTCGCGGTAAAAAGAGGATCATCCATGCCTGGCGCCCGTTGCACAAGCTTTTGTGAGACTGCGTCTCCCATTGCACGGTTCGCGGCGGGTCGTTCCGGCGCACTGGGCGCGGCAGGCTGCTCCACACAACAACATGATTGAGATTCTTCAGATTCGGAGGCAAACAATGTCCACCTCGCCCACCACAGTGGAGCAAGGCATCCAGCTGGCCGGCGTCGGCAAGTTCCAGTATCGCCTGTTCCTGATTTTCGGGCTGGTCTGGATGGCCGACGCCATGCAGGTGCTGTCGATCGGCTTCAGCGCGCCATCGATTGCGAAGACCTTCGGGATCGCGATGCCGCGCGCCCTCGAAACCGGCACCCTGTTCTTCGTCGGGATGCTGGTCGGCGCCTTTGTCTTCGGCCGCCTGGCCGACCGCATCGGACGGCGGCCGGTGCTGATGGCGGCAGTCGTGATCGACGCCTGCTTCGGCGTGGCGTCCGCGTTCGCGCCCGACTTTGCCTGGCTGCTCGCGCTGCGCTTCCTGACCGGCATCGGCGTGGGCGGCACGCTGCCGGTCGACTACACGATGATGGCCGAATTCTTGCCCGCCGAGCGGCGCGGGCGCTGGCTGGTGCTGCTCGAATCGTTCTGGGCGGTCGGCACGATCCTGCTGGCGGTGCTGGCCCTGGTGGCGCTGCGCTGGGGTGACGATGCCTGGCGCGCGATCTTTTTCGTGACCGGCATCCCGGCCCTGGTCGGCGTGGTCTTGCGCCTCTCGATTCCCGAGTCGCCGATGTACCTCAATCGCAGCGGGAATGCCGAGGGCGCGCGCGCGGTGCTGGAGCGGATCGCCAAAGTCAACGGCCGCAGCGTGACGATCCCGGCGCTGCACCCCGAGCTCCCTGTCAATCGTACGCTGGGCGCGCTGTTTTCCGGCGCGCTGCGGCGCAGGAGCGTCGCGCTGCTCGTGGCCTGGGCGCTGATCTCGATCGCCTATTACGGCGTCTTCGTCTACCTGCCGGTGCGCCTCAGCGCCGAGGGTTTCGGCTATATGCGCGGCCAGGAATTCCTGATCGTGCTGGCACTCGTGCAGCTGCCGGGGTTTGCGCTGGCGGCCTATGGCGTCGAGCGCTGGGGGCGCAAACCGACCCTGGTCGGCTTCCTGCTGCTGAGCGCCGCCGGCTGCCTGTGCTACAGCTTCGGCAGCGCCACCGCGCTGGTGGTCGGATCGACCTTGCTGATGAGTTTTGCGCTGCTCGGCACCTGGGGCGCGCTGTACGCGTTCACGCCCGAGGTGTATCCGACCGACCTGCGCGCCAGCGGGATGGGGATGGCGGGCGCCGTCGCGCGTTTCGGCGGCCTGTTTGCGCCGATGATCGTGGCGCCCGTGATGGCGACCCGGTTCACGCTGGCGCTCGGGATGCTAGCGGCCTTCCTCGCGATCGGCGCGCTGGCGATCCTGTGCGTCGACGTCGAGTCGCGCAACCGCGCACTGGAGTGAGTGTCAAAGGCCGCGCCTGGCCGCGCACGGTTCGCCGCGCACGGATCCCCATTTTGCGCGCCACGATGTTGCGTATATTATAATCAGCACTTTGGTCCACGGGCGCGACGGCCGAGCGGAACTTGCCGGCGCCATCATCTCGTCCAATTACAGCCAGACCAGGCCGATGACTCTGCCAAATGACGAACGCGACCGCGACCCATCTTCCCCGGCGGCGGCCCAGCCTGGCGCTCCCGGCGCTCACGGCCAGGCCGGGCGCATCGAAGCGGGCGTCTTTTCCTTCCTCCAGCACCGTATCCGCGACGTCATTTTCGTACTCGAGGTGACGCTGCCGGAGCGCTACCGGTTCATCTACGTGAACGCGGCGTTCGAGGCCACGACCGGCATTCCGGCGTCGGCGGTCGTGGGTAAATTCATCGAGGAAGTGATTCCGCCGGAATCGATCGCGCTCGTGCATTCCAACTACCGGCACGCCATCGAGACCGGCAGCAGCGTGCATTGGGATGAAGTCTCGCACTACCCGACGGGCAAAAAAATCGGCGAGGTGACGGTGACGCCGGTGCCGTCCGCCGATGGCAGCGGCACAACGCTGATCGGCACTGTCCACGATGTCACCGAGCGCTCCCAGGCGCAAGAGAGGCTCGCCGAGCTGGAGGAACGCTCGCGGCTGGCCCTCGAGGCGTCCGGCTCCGGTTCGTTCGACTGGCATGCCGGCAGCAACCAGGTCTCGCTGTCGGAGCACTGCCGCCACCTCCTCGGTTTCGTGTCCGACTCCTTCGAGTTCGACGACGGCAGGCTGCAGCGCCTCGTGCATCCGGACGACGTGCCGCTGGCGCGCGCGACGCTGGTGCAGCTCGGCTCCGGGGCCATGGCCACCTTCTCGGTCGAACTGCGCATCCGCCACCTGTACGGGCACTGGGTCTGGCTGCGCTGCCAGGGCCGCGCCGTGCCGGGGAAGGGCGGCGGCGTGGACCGCGTGTTCGGCGCCTGTTCCGACATCACCCGCGCCAGGGAGGCGGAGGAAGCGATGGAACGCGCCTCGCTGGTGTTTGCGCACAGCAGCGATTCAATCGCCATTTCGGACGCGGCCGGGCGCATCATCATGGTCAACCCCGGGTTCACCCGCATGCGCGGCTACGACAAGGAAGAGATCATCGGCCAGACGGCGGACCTGTACAACGTGGACATGGAGCGGGAATGCGCCCACGAGGCGCTGCGTTCCGAGGCCCTGGCGAGGGGCCACTCGCGCGGCGAAGTCTGGAGCCGGCACAAGGACGGGCACCTGATCGCCGAGCAGCGCTCGGTCACCGCGGTCAGGCTCGCCGACGGCGCGGTGCGCCACTACATCGAGATCGCCAGCGATATCACCCGCGCCAAAAAAGACGAGGAGCTGCTCTGGCGGCAGGCCAATTACGACAGCCTGACCGGCCTGCCGAACCGGCACCTGTTCCTCGACCGCCTGCGCCAGGCGATCAGGAATACCCATCGCGGCGAACACCCGGCGTTCTCGCTGCTGTACATCGACCTCGACCAGTTCAAGGAAGTCAACGACACGCTCGGACACCCGGCCGGCGACGAGCTCCTCAAGGAAGCGGCCCAGCGCCTGCTGCGCTGTACGCGCGACACGGACACCGTGTCCCGGATCGGCGGCGACGAGTTCACCGTCCTGCTGGTCGACCTGCATGACCAGGCCAATGAAGACCCGCAGGTGATCGAGCGCGTCGCGCAGGGCATCATCGAGGCGATGTCGCAGCCTTTCCACATCGAGGGCGAAACCCTGCACCTCTCGGCCAGCATCGGGGTCACGCACTTTCCCGGCGACGCGGGCGACGCCGACAGCCTCCTGAAGCACGCCGACCAGGCGATGTATGCGGCCAAGCACCTGGGCCGCAACCGCTTTGCCTACTTCTCGCCGGCGATGCAGGCGCGTGCCCAGGAGCGGCGCCGCACCAGCGACGAGCTGCGCCAGGCTGCCGGACGCGGCGAGCTGCAGCTGCACTACCAGCCGATCGTCGAGATGGACACCGGGAAGATCGTCAAGGCGGAAGCGCTGCTGCGCTGGCGCCATCCCGAGCGCGGCTGGATCAGCCCGGTCGAGTTCATCCCGCTGGCCGAGGAGACCGGCCTCATTTTCGAGATCGGTGAATGGGCTTTCCGCACCGCGGTGGCGGACACCGCGCGCTGGGTGCTGGCCGAGGGACGCGATATCCAGGTGAGCGTCAACGTGTCGCCCTTGCAGATCACGAAAGGCGCAGAAAGCTTTGCGCGCTGCATGGACTTCTACACGGCGCAGGGCCTGCCGCGCCATGCCGTCGTGGTCGAAGTCACCGAAGGTTCGCTCCTGCAGCATGACCTCGCGGTCGAAGACCGGCTGCACGAACTCGACGAGCGCGGCCTGGCGCTGGCCCTCGACGACTTCGGCACCGGTTATTCGTCGCTCTCCTACCTTCAGCAATACCGCTTCGAGTTCCTGAAAATCGACCGCGCTTTCGTCGGCGACATCCAGGCCGGAAGCCGCCAGCTGGCGCTCTGCAAGACCATCATCGCGATGGCCCACACGCTGGGCATGCGCGTCATCTCCGAGGGGATCGGCGACGAGCAGGCGGCGCTGCTGCTGCGCAATGCCGGCTGCGACTATGGACAGGGCTTCCACTTCCACCAGCCGATGCCCGCCGAGGCCTTCGAACAGCTGCTGTGCGCGCGTTAGTGCGCCGACCCTTGCCCGTCCCGGCGCTCATCGGCGGCTGGACGCCGGCCATATCGTTGAGCGGGCTGCAATAGTAGTTCTTTACAAATGATCCGCCCGGACCGGCAAAGTCGTTGAACATCAGGTCGCGCTCGGTGACGATTCCTGTGTCCATACGCGCCCGCACAGGGCCGCGCTTCATGCAGCGCCGTCCCAGGTGCGGCCTTTCGACAGCATGACTTCATGGTGCCCGCGACCGGAGGGGATCATGGGAAAGCAGTTTTCCGTTTGCTCGACCGCGACGTCGAGCAGGAAGGGGCCGCTTGAGGCCAGGCACTCCGCCAGCGCCGCATCGAGTTCGCCGCTGTCCTCGACCCGGCGCGCGCGCCAGCCGAAGGCCCGGGCCAGGGCAACGAAATCGGGCATCGCCTCCGCATAGCTGTGGCTGTACCGCTCGCCGTGGTGCAGCTCCTGCCATTGGCGCACCATGCCCATGCAGCCGTTGTTCGACAGGATCACCTTGACCGGGCAGCGGTGCTGCACCGCCGTGGCGAGCTCCTGGATATTCATCAGGATCGAGGCGTCGCCGCTGACGCAGGCCACCAGGCGACCAGGATGCGCGACCTGGGCGCCGATCGCGGCCGGCAGGCCATATCCCATCGTCCCCGCGCCGCCCGAGGTCAGCCAGCGCCGCGGCTTGTCGAAACCCAGGTACTGGGCCGCCCACATCTGGTGCTGGCCGACGTCGGTGGAAACGATGGCGTCCTTCCCCGCCAGCCGGACCGCCAGCGCATGCATCAGCGCCTGCGGCGAGATCGCCGGCGCGGCAGGCGCAAAATCGAGGCAGCGCAGCGCGCGCCAGTGCCCGATCCGCTGCCACCAGGCCGTCAACGGGGGCGGCGCGCTGCGGATGGCGTCGCAGGCGCGCTTGAGCCTGGACAGCACCGCATGGCAATCGCCCACCAGCCCGACGTCGGCCGGCACGACCTTGCCGATCGAGGCCGGATCGATATCCACGTGGATGATGCGCGCATCCGGGCAAAAATGGTCGAGCCGGCCCGTGACCCGGTCATCGAAGCGCGCGCCGACGCAGACCACGAGGTCCGCCTCGTGCATTGCCAGGTTCGCCTCGAGCGTCCCGTGCATGCCCAGCATCCCGAGCCAGCGGGGATCGGATGCCGGAAAGGCGCCGAGTCCCATCAGGGTCAGGGTGCAGGGCGCGTCTTTCGCCCGCACCAGGTCCGCGAACAGCGCGCATGCGGCCTCGCCGGAGTTGACCAGGCCGCCGCCGCCATAGAAGACCGGACGCGTCGATGCGGCGATCAGCGCGGCGGCCTGCTCGAACGCCGCGTCGGCGGGGACATCACAGGCCCGGCGGCAAGGCTCGGCGCGGGCAGCGAACGCCGCGTCCGCATCCACGGCCACCTCCTGCGCCTGGATGTTTTTCGGGAAGTCGACCAGCACCGGTCCCGGCCTGCCGTGCATCGCCTGGCGGATGGCCTCGCGCACGGTCGCGGCGACCTCGCCACTGGCCGCGACCTGCGCATTCCACTTCGTCACGCTGCGCGAAATCCCGAGCGCGTCGCATTCCTGGAAGGCGTTCGTCCCGATCGCGGTGGTCGCGACCTGGCCGCTGATGCACAGCACCGGGATCGAGTCGCACAGCGCGTCGAGCAGGCCCGAGGTCGTGTTCGCGATGCCGGGCCCGGAGGTGACGAAGACCACGCCCAGCCTGCCGGTCGACCGGGCATAGCCCTGCGCGGCATGCACCGCGGCCTGCTCGTGCCGGACCAGCACATGGCGCAGGCGCGGCTCCCCGTACAAGGCGTCGTAGAGCGGCAGCACGGCGCCGCCGGGATAGCCGAACACCGTATCGACGCCGGCTTCGACCAAGGTACGCAACAGGACTTGTGCGCCGGTGAGCGTGCCGGGCGCCTCGGCAGCCCGAAGCAGGGCAGTGGATTCTGAATGGTTCATGCGAAAAGTTTATCGCCCGCCGGGGTGAAAGTGCTTCATAATTTCAGCCGATTTACCTCTTTGAGTGAAAACCTTATGGAAAATACGGACGAATTCGGAAAATCTTTCGACAAGCAGGATCTCGCCATCCTGCGCATCCTGCTCGAGGACTCGCGTACGCCGCTGCAGGAGATCGGCAAGGCGGTCGGCCTGTCGACCACCTCGTGCTGGAACCGGATCAAGCGGATGACGGACGCGGGGGCGATCCAGGGCTATACGGTCAAGGTCGACCTGGCGCAGATCGGCTACCAGGACACGGTGATCGTCCAGGTGACCCTGGGCAGCCACAGCCAGGAGACCCTGCAGGAATTCGGCCGTGCGCTGCAGTCGATTCCCGAAGTCCTGGAAGCCTTCCTGATTTCGGGCGACTACGATTACTTCATCCGGATCGCAGTCAAGGACACGCGCGACTACGAACGGCTGCTGCGCGAACAGCTCTACATGATTCCCGGCATCCGCCACAGCAAGTCGAGCTTCGTGCTGCGCACCCTGAAGAAGGAAGACACGCCATTGACGAGTTGAGGTAGCGGGCGAGCGCTGGAAGATTGGACGCCGATGCGCTATGCTCGCGGCCTTTG
Source organism: Telluria sp. AIW5 (assembly GCF_056680575.1). NCBI lineage: Bacteria > Pseudomonadati > Pseudomonadota > Betaproteobacteria > Burkholderiales > Oxalobacteraceae > Telluria > Telluria sp. AIW5. Next base: position 3,396,329 of record NZ_CM155289.1, read on the forward strand.
GAACGATCGCGGATTGCGGCGGGGTACATGGTAGAGAAGAACGATCCGGCGCTGCCGGAACCGGCGGCCAGCGTGGGGCGCCTGCCGCCGCGCCTGGTGGCGGCAACGAGCGAGGAAGCGCGCGCACGGCTGGAAGCCCGCGCGCACAGGGATGCCGCAATGCGCGGCGTCGACTCGATCGATGCCATGCGCGAGGCGATCAAGGCCTCGGCACGCGCGCTGCCGTCGATGGCCGACATCCCGCGTACCGGCCGGCTCGACGCGGCTGCCTTCCGTGAGCGCGCCGCCGCGGGCCTGCCCTTCCTGATGCCGGGCGTGGCCAGCCACTGGCCGCTCGCCGCGCTCACGCCGCAGACCCTGCGCGAGCGCTTCAGCGCGCTCCCGGTGCGGGCCCGGGTCGGCGACTACGTGAACACCGCTTTCGCGGCCGACCGCGCGATGCGGGACATGTCGATGCTCGAATACCTCGACCTCGCCGCAGCCGGCGCCGCGGGCCTGCCGCCGTACCTGGGCAACCTCGAACTGCGCGAACTGAACCGCTTCTGCCACTGGCCCGCGTATTTCACGAAGCCCGGCCCGCCGCGCTTCTGGCTCGGCCCCGCAGGGACGGTGACGCCGCTGCACGCCGACTACGACGACAATATCTTTGTCCAGGTCTGGGGTTCGAAACGCATCTTCCTCGCGCCGCCGCACCACGACGCATTCCTCTATCCGCGTGAAGCGAACGCGCTGCTGTTCGGTTCTCCCTTCGATCCGGAAGCGCCGGACTTCGAGCGCTTCCCGCTGGCGCGCCAGGCGGCGCTGGTCGAATGCACCGTCGGTCCGGGCGACATGCTCTACGTGCCGGCCGGCTGGTTCCACCAGGTGCGCTCGCTGACGTTTTCGCTGTCCTCGAACCGCTGGTCGCGCACCAGGCCGGCGGTGCTCGATGCCGATCCTTCCTGACGACGCTGCGCAACGGTGCCATACGGCGTGGGCATGAATGCCCACCCTGCAAGCCCCGTTGTGCACCGACCATCACCGGTTATCGTCCCGCTCGTCGACTTCGCGCTGCCCGCCCGCCTGGTCCGGCACCCGCGCGCGCGGCAAATGCCAGTCGAAGCGCACGGCCGCCATGCGCAGGCCGAAGCAGAGCAGTGCACCGGCGATCGCCGTCGCCGTGGTCGGCAAGTGCAGCGCGTCGCCGATCACCACCACCGCGGCGCCGGCAAGCGCGGCGACCGCATAAATGTCCGACCTGAACACGGCCGGCACGTTCGACAGCAGCACGTCGCGCGCGATGCCGCCGCCAATCCCGGTCAGCATGCCGAGCAGCGCCGCCATCACGGGTTCCAGTCCATAGACCAGCGCCTTCTGCGCGCCCGCCACGCAAAACAGCGCCAGCCCGACCGCGTCGAAAAACAGCACGGGACTGCGCAGGCGGTTGATGAGCGGGTACCAGAAGAAGATCACGACCCCGGCCAGCATCGAGACACCGAGATAGCGCCAGTCGCTGATCGCGGCCGGCGGCGTGGCGCCGATCAGCAGGTCGCGCACGATGCCGCCCGAGTTCGCGGCGACGAAGGACAGCACCAGCACGCCGAAGATGTCGAGCCGGCGGCGTGCGCCGGCGGTGGCGCCGGAGAGGGCGAAGACGAAGGTGCCGACCAGGTCGAGCGTCAGCACCAGGGTTTTCATGGCGGCCCCCATGTCGAGGGAAAGAACATCGAACACTGTCACTGCCTTTGACGAGAGATTGCGGTTTAGCCCGCCATGATAGCGTGTCTGTACAAGGGGAGGAAACGACGCAAAAAAAGCCCCTGCGAACAGGGGCTTGGGCGCGTACCGCGTGGGCTCAGGAGCCCACCCTACGAGAATTTACTGCTGCGCGACTGCATGCGGCTCGTCCAGCGTGAACGCCTTCAGGCCGAGCACTTCGCTGCTGTAGTGACGCACGCGGTTGGCCAGCGCCGGGTCCTTGTTCAGCTTCTGGCCATACGACGGCACCATCTCCTTCATTTTCGCCTGCCAGGCCGGGGTCTCCAGCGCCGTCTTGAAGGACGACTGCTTGAGTACCTTGAGCATGATCGGCGCGGCGGTCGACGCGCCCGGCGAGGCGCCGAGCAGGGCGACGATGCTGCCGTCGGCCGAGCCCACGACTTCGGTACCGAACTGCAGCAGGCCGCCCTTGGGCGAGTCCTTCACGATCTGCACGCGCTGGCCAGCAGTGGCCAGGGTCCAGTCTTCCAGCTTCGCGGTCGGCAGGTATTCACGCAGCGTCTTGAGGCGGTCTTCCGGGTTCAGCATCACCTGTTCGACCAGGTATTTGGTCAGCGGGATGTTGTCGTAACCGGCCTGCAGCATCGGACGCAGGTTGTCGGACCCCATCGCCGCCGGCAGGTCGATCCACGAACCGTTCTTCAGGAACTTGGTCGAGAAGGTGGCGAAAGGCCCGAACAGCAGGGTCTTCTTGCCGTCGATGATGCGGGTGTCGAGGTGCGGCACCGACATCGGCGGCGAACCGACAGAGGCCTTGCCGTAGACCTTGGCGTGGTGCTGGTTGACCAGTTCAGGATTGTTCGTCACCAGGAACTGGCCGCCGACCGGCACGCCGCCGTAGCCTTTCGCTTCCGGGATGCCCGACTTCTCGAGCAGCGGCAGCGCGCCGCCGCCGGCGCCGACGAAGACGAACTTCGCGCGCACGGTCTGCAGCTTGTCGGTGGCGAGATCCTTGACGGTGACGAGCCAAGTGCCGTCCGCGCTGCGCTTGATGTCGCGCACCTCGCTGCGCAGGTGCAGCGCCATGTGCTTGTTCTCGGTCAGGTTCTTGACCATCGTGCGGGTGAGGGTGCCGTAATTGACGTCGGTACCGATGTCCATGCGGGTGGCGGCGACCTTCTGGTTCTTGTCGCGGCCGTTCATGACGAGCGGCGCCCACTTGGCGATCTCCGCCTGGTCTTCGCTGTAGACCATGCCCTTGAACAGGTTTTCCTTTTGCAGGGCGGCGTAGCGCTTGCGCAGGAAGGAGACATTGTCGTCGCCCCAGACAAAAGCGATGTGGGGCACGTTGTTGATGAAGGCGCGCGCATCCGGCAGGTAGCCGTGCTTGACCTGGTAGGCCCAGAACTGTTTCGAGACCTCGAACTGCTCGTTGATGTCGACCGCCTTCTTCGTCTCGATGCTGCCGTCCGCGGCTTCGGGCGTGTAGTTCAGTTCCATGAAGGCGGAGTGGCCGGTGCCCGCGTTGTTCATCGCATCCGAACTTTCGGCGGCCACGGAATCGAGCCGCTCGAACATCTCGACCTTCAGGTCTGGCTGCAGTTCGGTGAGCATGGTGCCGAGGGTGGCGCTCATCACGCCGGCGCCGATCAGGACTACGTCCGCCGGTTTGTCGCCGACAGGGGCCGGCACTTTTTCGCAGGCGGCGAGGAGGGTCGAAGATACTGCAACTACTAGCAATTTACGCATGAAGCTTATTTCCGAATCGATTCTTATAAAACCATTGCAAATGGGCGGACCAGGTGTTGTCTCTCCTGCGTTGCGCAGATGCGTGGCGGTCTGCCGGGCGCGCATCGGCGCAGCCTGCAGCCGGTGGGTGCGCATCGCCCCATCCATGCCATCTGGACACATTTTAATGTTGAAGATTACATTTCTGTAATATCGGATACTACGGAGGGAGCTGTGCCGGGGTGGCGTCGAGGCGGTGCGGGGAGGTGCGCGCATGCGCGCAGGAAGATCACGGCCGGGCGGCCGTGTTGAATCTGCCGGCCTGGAGCGAGACGGCGGCGTTCCAGGGAGGGCGTGACGCGGCGCCGCGGCGCCGTCGTCACGCGCTGGCGTCAGGCTTTATTCGACCCAGCTGAAGCCATCGCGCGCCAGCAGCGCGAACGATTCGCTCGGCCCCCACGAGCCGGCCGCATAGGCATGCGGCTTCTCGCCCAGGGTGGCCCAGCCGTCGATGATCGGATCGGCCCATGCCCAGGCCGCCTCGAGTTCGTCGCGGCGCATGAAGTGGGTCAGGCGGCCGCGCACGACGTCGATGAGCAGGCGCTCATAGGCTTCGGCGCGGCGCTGCTGGAAGGCCGATTGCAGGTCGAGGTTGAGCGCGACCTGCTGCATCTGCATGCCGGTGCCCGGCTGCTTGGCCATGATCTGCAGCTTGATCGCTTCCTCGGGCTGCAGCTCGATCACGAGCCGGTTGGCCACGCCGCCCGGCGCGCCGGGGAACAGCGGGAAGGGAGGATTGGCGAACTCGATGACGATCTTCGAGGAGCGGCGCGCCATGCGCTTGCCCGTGCGCAGATAAAACGGGACTTTCGACCAGCGCCAGGTATCGACGTGGGCGCGCAGGGCGACGAAGGTTTCGGTGCGCGACTCGGGCGGCACGTTGCGTTCTTCATGGTAGCCCGGCACTTCCTGGTTGCCGCTGACGCCATGGCCGTACTGGCCGCGCACCGTGTCGCGTGCGATGTCGGCCAGGCCGAGGCGGCGCAGCGAACGCAGCACCTTCAGCTTTTCGTCGCGCACCGCGTCCGGAGAGAGGGAGGTCGGCGGTTCCATCGCCACGATGCACAGCAGCTGCAGCAGGTGGTTTTGCACCATGTCGCGCATCGCACCGGTGCCGTCGTAGAAGCCCGCGCGGCTGCCGACGCCCACTTCCTCGGCCACCGTGATCTGCACGCTCGAAATGTTCGGCGCGCGCCAGATCGGTTCGAGGATCGAATTCCCGAAGCGCAGCACCATCAGGTTCTGCACGGTCTCCTTGCCGAGGTAATGGTCGATCCGGTAGATCTGCGACTCGGCGAAGTGCTTGCCGACTGCCTCATTGATCTCGATCGCCGAGGCGAGGTCGGTGCCAAGCGGCTTTTCCAGCACCACGCGCGCATTCGCGTCGACCAGGCCGGATGCCGCCAGCTTGTCGCAGATGGTGGTGAACAGCGCGGGCGCGGTCGACAGGTAGAACACGCGCTCGGCGCCCGGACGCGAGGCCGCGGCCAGGGCCGAGAAATCGGGCGCGGCCTGCACGTCGAGCACGACGTACTGCAGCAGTTGCAGGAAGCCGTCCCAGGTCTTGTCGTTGAAGTTCTCGCCGGCGATGAAGGAACGCGAATGCGCTTCGACGTGGGCGAGATAGGCGTCGCGCGCGAGGGGCTGGCGGCCGGTCGACAGGATGCGGGTCGACGGCGGCAGGTTGCCGTGCAGGTAAGCCATGTACAGCGCCGGCAGGAGTTTGCGCATGGCCAGGTCGCCCATGCCCCCGAAGATGGTCATGTCGAGGGGAAGGGTGGAATCGGGCGCGGAGGCGGGTGCAGAAGCGTGGATCATGTTTTCAGCTCAAAAAGTGTCGTCGATGCCAGGCGGACAGGGCATGGACGTGTTTCGGTGTCGATAACTATAGCCTAGATCGCAAAATCGAATCGGGGCGCCTCCTTCAACACTGCGGTGCGGATCGGTTATCCTTGCCATGGACCGAATGACAAAAAAGGGGACACATGGAATCGACCATCCTGAAACGCCGCGACATCGATTTTCTGCTCTACGAATGGCTGGACGTCGAAGCGCTGACCGCGCGCGAACGCTACCAGGACCACAGCCGCGAAACCTTCAACGCGGCGCTCGACAGCGCCGAGCAGATAGCGACCGACCTGTTCGCGCCGCATAACAAAAAAAGCGACGCGCAGGAACCGCATTTCGATGGCGAGCGGGTCACGATCATCCCTGAGGTAAAAACCGCGCTCGACGCCTTCTGCGCGGCCGGTTTCATGGCGGCCGGGCACGACTACGAATACGAAGGCATGCAGCTGCCCTACGTCGTCGCCAAAGCGGCGGGCGCGTACTTCACGGCCGCGAACGTGGCGACCTCCGCCTATACCTTCCTCACGATGGGTAACGCGAACACGCTGCTGAAAACGGCGACGCCGCGCCAGGTGGAACGATTCGTGCGCCCCCAGCTGGCAGGGCGCTTCTTCGGCACCATGTGTTTATCGGAGCCGCAGGCCGGCTCCAGCCTGTCCGACATCACGACCCGCGCCGAGCCCGATCCGGTCGACGGTCCGGAAGGCGAGCGCCAGTACCGGCTGCGGGGCAACAAGATGTGGATCTCGGCCGGCGAACATGAACTGAGCGAAAACATCGTGCACCTGGTGCTGGCGAAGATCCCCGGACCGGACGGCAAGCTGATCCCGGGCGTGAAAGGCATCTCGCTATTCATCGTGCCGAAATACCTGGTCAATGAAGACGGCTCGCTCGGCGAGCGCAACGACATCGCGCTGGCAGGGCTGAACCACAAGATGGGCAACCGCGGCACGACCAACTGCCTGCTCAATTTCGGCGAAGGCAAGTTCAAGCCCGCGGGGAAGGCGGGCGCGATCGGCTACCTGGTCGGCGAGCCGCACAAGGGCCTCGCCAACATGTTCCACATGATGAACGAGGCGCGCATCGGCGTTGGCCTCGGCGCCACGGTGCTCGGCGTGACCGGCTACCTGCACGCGCTCGACTACGCGCGCAACCGCCCGCAGGGCCGCCATCCGGCCGAAAAGGACCCGGCCAAACCGCAGGTCGCGATCATCGAGCACACCGACGTGCGGCGCATGCTGCTGGCGCAGAAGGCCTATACCGAAGGTGCGCTGGCGCTGATCATGTATTGCGCGCGGCTGGTCGACGAGCAGCGCACGGGCGCCTCGCCGGAAGCGCAGGCGCGCGCCGGCATGCTGCTCGACTTCCTGACCCCGATCGCCAAGTCCTGGCCTTCGCAGTGGTGCACGGAGGCGAACAGCCTCGCGATCCAGGTCCACGGCGGTTATGGCTACACGCGCGAATACAATGTCGAGCAGTTCTATCGCGACAACCGCCTGAACCCGATCCACGAAGGCACGCATGGCATCCACGGCCTCGACCTGTTGGGACGCAAGGTGTCGATCCAGCAGGGCGCGCTCTTCAAGGCGGTGAGCGAGGAAGTCGCCGCCACGGTGGCGAAAGCGCGTTCGGCCGATTCGCCCGACCTGCACGCTTACGCCGCCCAGCTCGAGGCGCTGTGGCAGCGCATCGGCGCGGTGACGGCGACCCTGTACGGCGCCGGCGACATGAACAAGACCCTGGCCAACGCCAGCCTGTACCTGGAAGCGGTCGGGCATGTCGTCATCGCCTGGATGTGGCTGGAGCAGGCGCTGGTGGCCGCACGCCATGACGCAGCGGACGATTTCTACCGCGGCAAGCTGCAGGCCTGCCGCTATTTCTTCAACTGGGAATTGCCGAAGTCGGCGCAGCAGTTTGAGCTGCTCGCAACGATCGACACGACGACGCTCGACATGCGGGATGCGTGGTTCTGATGGCGGACGCTTTCGACCCGACGACCCAGCTGACGCTGAACGACATCGAGATCGGCGCGCGCCTGGTCGAGGCGCTGGTGCACCATGCACGCAAGTCCGACGGCGCGCCGATAGCGTACGCCGGGCTGCTCGAGCTGGCGCGCTTCCTCGACCCGAAGGATGCGGCAATGGGCCGCGCGGAAGTGCTGGGCATCGCGATGAAGCTGCGCTTCGTGGCCGAGTTCTGCAAGGAGCACGCATATCCAAACCTGGCGGCGCTGGCGGTGCATTCGGCCACCATGCGGCCCGGCCCCGGATACGTGGGCGAGTGGGAGGCCGAGCGCGAGGCGATTGCCGCCTTCGACTGGTCGCCGGTCGCCACGACGCTGCCCGACTACGTACGCGCCGCGCGCGCCGGCGTGCCCGTCCGCTTCAAGCTGCGCAAGGAGCGCCCGGCGGAAGTGTCCTGGTACGCCTATTTCAGCGCCCACCGGGAGGCGTGCAAGAACATCACCTCGGGCGACAAGAGGGAAGTCGTCAACCTGGTGATGGCCGGGCTGGATCCGGAGACGGCGCTGCGACGCTTCCTGGCGGCGAAGGCGACGTTCGAGGCGGACGTTCCGCCAACAAGCTAGCGTGTACAAGAATGCCGTCTGCTCATCAACAAAGTTGGTCGGTGCGTATTTCAGATGGTCTGCAATCGGCCAGAAGCGGTCATCCCACAGGAGCCAAAATGCTTAGTAATGTGAATTGCCGCGCTCTTGCAGAGCAGTGTCTAGCTCGAATAGCACAACAATGTGGCGACCAGCTTGTGCTGATGCCTTGCCCGCTCGAGACTCCAGCCACGCTGGCGTACACCTATCAGACGTCGGATTTCGTGGCGGCGGGAGACTTTGTTCATGCATTGGCGGGCAATGGGCCGATCCTAGTGAGTAAGTTGACTGGATCTGTCGAAGTCGCGGGAACCACACTTCCGGTCGAGGACTATGTTCGGGAGTTCGAAGCGAAGAACGCAAGGTCCGCTTCGGGTCGTTAGCGGACGCTACTATAGGTCTGCTTTCGGCCCAGCCTGTGTAAAAACGTAGGTCGTGTAAACGGCGCCAGTGTAGTAAACGTTAAGCCAGTATCTCATCACTTCGGGTGCTAAATGAAGCGCTTTATTGAGGGCGAAGACCGCGGACAAGGCACGCTGCTGCCCGAACACCTGGACGACTACGTGGCCGACGATAATCCGGTTCGTGTAGTCGATGTGTTCGTCGACGAGCTTGATCTCGCCAACCTGGGTTTTGCTCGGGTGGCGCCGGCGAAGACGGGTCGGCCGGCCTACCATCCCGCCGTGCTGCTCAAGCTGTACATTTACGGCTACCTCAATCGGATTCAATCGAGCCGAAGGCTTGAGCGCGAGGCCCAGCGCAACGTCGAGCTGATGTGGCTCACCGGACGCCTGGCGCCCGACTTCAAGACGATAGCGAACTTCCGGAAAGATAACGGTAAGGCAATTGGTAAAGTCTGCCGGCAGTTCGTCGTTCTGTGTCAGCAGTTGGATCTTTTCTCGGATGCGGTCGTCGCGATCGACGGCAGCAAGTTCAAGGCCGTCAACAGCAGCGACCGCAATTTTACCGATGCCAAACTCAAGCGCAGGATGGCGGAGATCGAAGCGAATATCGGTCGCTACCTGGCAGAACTTGATACGGCTGACCGTCAGGAACCAGCCACTGCAAAGTCGAAAACCGCTCGTCTGAACGACAAGATCGCGGCGATGAAATCGCAAATGGCAACGCTCAAGGAAATCGAAGCGAAGCTGATGGAGACTGGGGAAACGCAGATCTCACTCACTGATCCGGACTCGCGCTCGATGATGACGCGCGGCTCAGGCATCGTTGGCTATAACGTGCAAACTGCAGTCGACGCTAAACATCATTTGATTGTCGAACACGAGGTCACAAATAACGGCAGCGACCGCGACCAGTTGTCTGGCATGGCCAAGAAAGCCCGTGCTGCCATCGGCACGACGACACTGACGGCAATTGCCGACCGCGGCTACTTCAAGGGCGAAGAAATCCTGGCCTGTCATGAGGCGGGCATCTCAGCTTTGGTGCCACCTACGAAAACCTCCGGAGCCAAGGCCGACGGTCGATTCGACAAGGCTGACTTCATTTACGACCCGCAAAAGAACGAATACCGCTGTCCGGCAGGCGAATCTCTGATTTGGCGCTTCTCGAGTGTCGAGAAAGGAATGACGAACCACCGCTATTGGAGCTCGAACTGCAAGGGCTGTTCGCTCAAAAACCAGTGCACGCCGAGTTCGCAGCGGCGGGTGACCCGCTGGGAACATCAAGACGTGCTCGATGAAATGCAGGCGCGTCTGGAACAGACGCCGGACGCAATGCGAATCCGGCGTTCGACTGTCGAGCATCCGTACGCGACGATCAAGGCGTGGATGGGGGCGACGCACTTCCTGACGAAAGGACTGGAGCGCGTCAAGGCCGAGATGAGCCTGCACGTGCTTGCCTATAACTTCAGGCGCTTGATGTCGTTACTTGGCATGCAGGGAATGCTGGCTGCAATCAGGGCGTACGCCCATTTTCTGACCCGCCAAGGCCTGCTTGAAGCGTTTTCCTTAATGGCCTTGCTGAAAATGCTCAAGTGGGATTACAAGGCCTCGAACGCGTCTCTATCTTCCAGAATCAGCCCAGGCCCGCACAATTCGGCTTGCAGTTCGTCGGTTTGAGTTTTTACACAGCCTGGACCAGAAGCAGACGTGTGGAGATAGCATCTATGCATGGTAGGCTGAAAATCTGCCGCGAAGGGACCAGCGACTCTTCTCCGCCCGACCGTCTGGCAGTAGGAGAAATCGCATGCCTAATAGCCAAGCATATGTATGCCGCCGCGAGAATTACATTCAAGCAGCCTATGTGGATGCAGCATTGGCTTTGCTCAACAGCAGCCATTCTCATCGACTGACATCGATGTTGCGTACGCATGGCGTCCCAGACGATGTGATCGCGCGAGTCTTGGGTACGAACGGTCCATTTAGAGACCGCCGTCCGTATAATTCGCCGCAAACGAGGTAGAAACCTAACTGGACAGGCCGTATTAAGGTTTAGAGCTGCCGGGGGCGACGCGTCGCGGACGATCAGCACAAGGCTTCCAACGCCTTTTCAAGGCAACCGCAAGACTGCTTTCACTTCACAAGGCGATGGGGAGGAACTTAAATACGCGTCGACCAAACGGGTGTGACGGGTATTCATGGTATGAACAGTTCCAGCAATTACTCGTAACCAGGGAAACTTAATTTTCGCTTCACATATGAAGTCTGCAATGTGTAGATCATCAGGTGACAGACCGGCTATCAAAACATCGAATCTAACCCCAGCCAAAGCATTATATGCATGACGTACGTCTTGCACTCCCACTACTCGGCAGGGAGACTTTTCCACCATATCTAGCACAGATCGTAGAAGAGTGGGGTCCTTCTCAAGGATAAGGACATAAATCATTGTGGGTCAATTGCGGTTCGCGTTGGCCAATTTTACTGTGCCGACGCTCAGCAATTGTGCAGGACTGCGTATGTATGGTTTGTCGGATAATTCGTACACTGATCATTCATAAGGGATGGGTAACTGTCAGCGACGTCGTCAACAGATGATCGCTATGCCAAAGTGCGTTTCCACGTAGCGAACGTCCGCAATGGGTCGATTGCAGACGTCGGGCAGGACTGCAATCGCTCTGTTGCAGCGCCACCAAGTGGACGATTAGGGTGACCTCGGAGCCGATAACAAGCGTGCGAACAAAGCGGCGATAGTGGTCGGGGACCGCATCTTCTCCACGTACGTCATCGATGGGGCAAAAATTTACGTGATTACTAAGGCCGAACGAAGTTCGACGTGCCTGCTCATAGCGAGCGAATATTGAAAAAGCGACTGAAAGGTCCCTTTTCTTATTTCCTGCCTTGCGTTCCCTCATCCACGACCTTACACTCGCACTGTCTGTGCTGGTGGCGGCGGAAGAAAAATCTGAATTACGGGGCAAGTTCGATTTTTCCACAGCAATAGGAGGCACATCATGACGCAAAGTAGTTATCCGCTTGACGCACAAAATTTCCTGACTCCACATGAGGGAATTCTTGCAGTATCACTTATTTGTAACACCGCCATTGAACGGCTTGAATCAAACCCACTTTATGACATCTTGGTGGAGTTTGAAAAAATCCGTGCTATCGAGATTCTGAAGCAGCTTCGGCTTGCTTGCCAGCAGCATCAGGAAACGTGCGGATTTGTTGAAATGAAGTAAGCAAATTTAGCAATGTGATGATAGGGAGTTGGCCGCTCTGGATAGCATTGCCCTTCATTCCCGGTAAGGCACTGCATTGATCGATATCGTCTGACCATCGCTCGATGATCAACTCAAGTTAGCGTTGCTTGCTGTTCTAGATCCATGACTCTCCGTTTGCCCATAGCTAGCCCTTCTTGGGTGCTTCACGACGCAGCTCGTGTGCTTGTCTTTCTTGCGATACGCCACCGGGATCGTGGAGTCAGACCAGCATAGGTACTTGGCTCGCTCTGCTGTCTATGCGATGTTCATCCACATCAACTCTGCTGGCCAGTCCTTCCACTCATAGTTTTGAAGCTCATCGACCGTTGCGACAGCGACAGGGATGCGCTGACGTGTCACCTCGTACTTTGTAAGCTTCTGCACAAGCCGGAGTTAAGGCTTTACAAAAGTTGCTCTTTGAATGCATTTCGTGCAAAACTGTGGTCGATAGTGAAAGAATCTTCCGTCCATCACGAAACGGTCGGAGCCGACAAATGAGATTGAGGGAAGAACAAATGGATTTAGTTGATCAGCTTCGAGCGCTTTCGTCGCGCATCGCGTTGACGAAGGATATGGTCAGTACCGAAGAAGCTACCAAAAACGCGATGGTCATGCCGTTTATCCAAGCACTTGGATACAACGTGTTTGACCCGACAGAGGTCACGCCGGAGCTTATTGCGGATGTCGGAACAAAAAAGGGCGAGAAGGTCGACTATGCCATCCTCAAGGATGGGCAGCCCATTATTTTGTTCGAGTGCAAAAAGAGCGGTGGTGACCTCAGCATCAACCACGCGGGCCAACTTTTTCGGTACTTCCACGTTACTGAAGCGAGGTTTGGCGTCTTGACCAATGGGCTGATCTACCGCTTCTTTACCGATTTAGAGCAGCCTAACAAGATGGACGAGAAGCCATTCTTCGAGTTCAACATCCTTGACTTCAAAGATCGAGATGTAGACGAACTCAAGAAATTTGCGAAAGCGCTATTTAACGTTGACACGATTCTGACTACCGCCAGTGATCTTAAGTTCACCCGAATTATTCAGTGGCGGTTAGCTGAATGGATGACTAACCCATCCGAGGAACTGGTTCGACTCCTCTCGGCTGACCTGCTTGGTGGGAAGCGCTTCACGCCGGTGGTTAAAGAGCAGTTTACTTTGATTACTAAACGCGCATTCGAATCCCTGATAAGTGAACGCATCAATGAACGTTTGAAGGGAGCGATGACCCCAGAGCTATCGTTAACCCAAGAACCACCTTCAACTCCTTCCCCGGTAGTAGTAAAGGAAAAGGACGGGGACCAGATCGTTACTACTGCTGAAGAGATCGAAGGATTCCACATTGTCCGGGCTATCCTGCGAGACTGTGTGCCCCTGAAGCGTATCCATATGCGAGATGCACAAACCTACTGCGCCATTCTTCTGGACGATAACAACCGTAAGCCGATTTGTCGCTTGCGCTTCAACAATACCGAAAAGTTGGCGGTTGGCTTGTTTAACGAAAATAAGGATGAGGAGCGGTTTCCCCTGTCGCAAGTTGAAGACCTCTACAATCATTCCGACGCGATTCGCTCGGCTCTGATGCTTCATCTTCCTAAAACCGAAGTCTGACGGTTTTTCAGCCACGCTCAAAAACGATTGATAGCCAGATGGACCCAGTGTCAATGATTTTAGCGCTTGCGTTGAAGAATCCGCAAGCAACTGCAGAAGCGGTTAAGCAGTATAACGAACCGGGACAAGTTGACGTACTACAGTTGCGTTCAAGTCTCGCGGACTTTGCCATGCAGACCTTAAGCTGCTACCACAAAAGCGCTCGTTTTCGAGGAGTCTCTGTTTTAGGGGCACCGTGGCGGCAACAGGCTATGTACGGAGCGAGTGGCTCAGTGGTGATGACGATTAGCTTCACGGGCCTCTCCGGCACTCAGTATCAAATGGCCGTGGCGGGTATGGCCAAAGATCAAGCCTATAGAACCTTCGTTATTCAGGAAAACTCGTTAGTTCCGTATAATAGGCATTGCTCGCTGGAGAATCGGACAGAGGCCTGAGAACGCGCACGGCCTGTTGTAGTGGGCGACCGAAACAGTCGCGCTTTTTTAACTCTACATAATATTGATCGAATCAGTGCACAGGGCGCTCTACAACGCCGTCCGCTTTGGGTCGTTAGCGGACGCTACTATAGGTCTGCTTTCGGCCAGGAGCGGACATTCCACACGAGCAAAGGCCGTGGGTTTTCAAATTAGAAGGGAGATGTGATGGCAGACCAGAGTCAAAACGGCTTTCGCCCACTCCGAAAATTGAAGAGGATTCACTCGTGCGCGCTCTACTTGTACACTCGAGGGGCAGCCGAACGGCTGCTTCGCCAACTAGAGCGTGCTGAGGTACGCCACGTGGATGATGGCGGATGGGTAGCCTTCAATTCGCGGGTGACGAGCGTCGCTCCATAGGCAGTTGCGTTGTAGAAGCGACATACTTGGATCGCGACGGCGTTCCAGTAGCATCGCGCTCAATGCGGACATAAATGGGCGACTCTATGAACTCGACATGTGGAAGGTCGACTTTCCTTCGCTCCATGAATACCTGGCTTTTAAGCGTGTGATAATCAAAACCTGAGTACCGAAGAGTTGTACGTCGGCTCCGGGTTGCTAGCGGGCACTACAATAGATCCGCAATCGGCACTGCGTCAAAGCAATTGCCGACCTAGGGCCCGTATCATTGATGAGCCGCCTATATGGCGGTCGGACGCATGTCCGTTCGAGTACTAGAAGGCTGTAGGTTGCAGCTTCAATTCGCCTCCAGATCCGACGCTCACACGATACGTCCGAACCTGTCCCGCAGTGAGTGTCGTCGTTGTCTCGGCATTGCCGGCAAAGCAAATTCCATTCGACATCGCACCGAGTATGTGCTCGCCCGGCGACACATAGATTTGCACTTTTTCGCTTGTCCCAATGTCAGCGAACGGACGACCGTCCACGTAGAGTCGGAAGTTACAAGCCCCGTTGTTTATTCCGGAGTCGCGCTTCAGGATGAGCGACGCTGCCCCTGCGACGGGCTGGAGCATTTTTGGCTCCAATATTTGCCCAGATGGGATAGGGCTTGCGGCCCGGGTTGATACAACCTCGGTCGCGCAGCCGGATAGAGCAAGTAGAGCACCAGCAACAATTGGTAATCTCATAATTATCCCCTTGGTTATAAGAAAATTAATACTACACCTGAGCCCGCTGCCGGTCACGCGGAAAACACGGCCCGGTTTGCGAACAAATGGAATGGCTCTCACAATATCCACTGTCCGGAACGATCCCTGCATTCCTCAACTTCGACGACATGCCTCTCAATGCCATTACGGTGCTTTAGCGGTGACGAGGGTCTGCTTCGGGTCGTTTGCGGACGCTACAATAGATCTGCTTTCGGCCAAAAGCAGACAGTCGTTTCAACCTATCGAAGGGTGAAAACTATGCGCTCTCCATCAAGACTCATTCCACCTCGCAGCGAGAAGGGCATCTCGTGGGTGTGGTTGCTGGGAGCCTTGTTGGCTGGGTTCGGGTATTTTGTCTATTCCTCGTCGAACATGGCCCGGTGCATTACAGCCTTTCTGATCCTTGCGTTCTGTGTTCACGTGACCGTCGTCAACAGACGGGAAAAGCGCAGATTTGAGAGGATGTGCAGCATCCGTGATGAGGAATCGATCTGCACCTTTGCACAGAGGTTCTCGACTAGGCATGTTGATACCTGGGTCATTCGTGCAGCACATCAAGAGATCCAGCAACTGATGAAGTCATACATACAGGCCTTCCCCGTGCGCGCATCGGACTCACTCCTGGACGACTTGCACATAGACTACGAAGACATCGAGGACTTGTTGGTGGACATTGCTGCGCGATCTGGGCACTCGCTCGATGAGACCGAAAACAACCCTTTCTACGGGAAGATAAATACGGTTCGTGATCTGGTGCTATTCATCAATGTGCAACCACGATTGGCCACTGTTCGACCGTTCGCTTAGGGTCGTAAGCGGACGCTACAATACGTCCGCTGACGGCCGGAAGCGGACTCTTAAGGTAGCCGGGCCAAATTCCACCCTCGGCTCGCAGCGTTGTGTTTTCCTTATCCGATCAAAGCGCCGGTCACAATAGGTCGCTAGCAGCCGTTCAGACCGCGCATCAGTCGATTGCAGACAAAAACTTGTGGTTTTGCAATTTCAACAATATAATTTCCTGCACTTAACTTCTCTTCGCTGCTACTTCCATGGAAATGAAAAATTTTGGGCCGCTAGCCGTGCTAACGGGATGTGTTACAGCGTTCGCGGGTTGTGTCAGCACTCCCGCATACGTGTCGGATCCTGCTCCTGCGCTGCTGCTGACGCATGGAGTGCGCTCCATTCCCCAAGTTGGAATCGCGAGTACGGCAGAGACAGGGGATACGATGTATGCGGAATCGCAAACGACCTCTAGTCAAGAAGCTACGGTAACGCTAACCCAACCTGCGACCGCGACAATGGACTTGGGCCATAAGCTAAGCGTCGAGGCAGGACGGAGTGGGCAGCTTATGAATACTATGGGCCGCAAGGCAGTATGCTGGCAGTTTGTGACAACGCCAGGCGTCGGCGGGCCTGCGCATGCATGTCTGCTCGATTACAGCGACGCCAATCGGTTCGACTATGTAATGTTCAGGAATAGGGACCGTGTATTTCCATTGACACGGCCGGTGGGATACAGCGTCGTCAAAGGCGCGGCAATCGAGACCTCACAGGAAAGCAAGTTCCGGCGAGAGCTGCTATATCAAGGCCTGTCAAAGGGCACAATTAAGCTGTCGTATCGTGAATTTGCAAATGACATGGCTAGGCCAGCATTTACACAAGACGTTCTTTATGACCTCGAGAGCAACGGCAAAACGACCGTCGTGTTCAAGGGGCTCCGTGTCAATGTCCTTGAAGCAACGAGTGCTCGCATCAAATACGTTGTCGAACAGCCGTTTGCAAAGTAAAAACAGTCACGTCGGCTCCTAGGTTCGCCCTTTAAAAATTTGCCATAGGTCAGCCGCGAATGTTGAAATAGGTGCGTTACCGGTCAGGAGCAGACGTTGGCAGATTAGGCTGTGCATCGAATGATAAAAGGACAAGAGATGCTGGAACTGAGTAGTCCACGGTGGGGTGAGTTGCGCGATGCATACGGCAGCGCTGCGAAGATTCCTGAGCTTCTTCGGCAGCTGTCGGCCTTACCCAGCGATAACGGCAGTTCCGAACCGTGGTTCAGCCTATGGAGCTCCCTTGCCCACCAATGCGACGTGTACTCGGCTTCGTTTGCTGCGGTTCCGCACGTTATCGAGGCAATTGCTAGCTCACCAGAAGGTGTGACCGAGGTGTATTTTCACTTCCCAGCATGGATCGAAATCTGCCGGCATAAGAATAGCGTCGACGTTCCAGATGAGCTGGCAGCAGGTTACTTTGATGCCTTGAAACGTGTCCCCGCACTGGTGGCAAGTGCTGCAAAAAAGCAGTGGAGCGCTGCTTTTACGGCCTTTGCCTTGTCTGCCACGGCCGCCGCGCAGGGTCAACACGAGCTTGCAAAGGCGTTGCTGGAGCTGGCGTCGCCGGACACTGTTGGCGAATTCTTGGAATGGTCCAACGACCGCTAAGGTCGGAAGCGGCCGGTCACGATAGCTGCTATCGACCATGAGCGGGCCAATTCGCTGAAATGACGACCTGAAACTATATTAAGATTCCCAAGCATGCAGAGGGACCGAATCGCCCCGGGTTGCCGGTCATTGAACATCTACAGCGGGTACGCCGGCTGGTTTGCAAGAGCGAGCCTGCGTGCGACCAGCAGCAAACTCGACGCCGATTATAAGGAGACACGATGTCCGAACTAAAAGTAAGAAGCTTCAGCATATCGCTCGATGGCTTTGGAGCGGGCCCGAACCAGAGCCTGGAAAATCCAATGGGTGAGCGCGCGCAGGGGCTGCACGGGTGGTTCCGCGGCACCCGCACTTTCCAGCGCATGATGGGAGACGCAAGCAAGGGCGTCGACGGCCCGGACGACGATTTTGCCGCGCGCGGCTTCGACAACGTCGGCGCCTGGATCCTGGGCCGGAACATGTTCGGCCCAGTCCGTGGACCATGGCGGGACGACGAGTGGAAAGGCTGGTGGGGAGAGGAACCTCCGTATCATGTCCCCGTATTCGTGCTGACCCATCATCCCCGTCCGCCGCTGGAGATGAAAGGCGGCACGACCTTTTATTTTGTCACCGACGGCATCGAGTCCGCTTACGCGCAAGCCCGCCAGGCAGCAAACGGCAAGGATATGCGCCTGGGGGGCGGCGTGGCGACGATTCGCGAGTATTTGCGCGCCGGCCTGATCGACGAGATGCACCTGGCAATCTCCCCGGTATTGCTGGGATCGGGGGAATCCTTGTTCGCGGGGCTGGACCTGCCAAGCCTGGGATTTCGTTGCACCGAGCACGTGCCGACCGCATCCGCAACGCACGTCGTGCTGCGGAAGGAACAGTAATAGGTTGAGAAGGCGTCAATGATGCAGAGGTTGTACACCTACGCCTCCACAATGGAGCCGATGAGTGTGCCCCTTCGGGCAAGCTGAGCGGCCACTCAGGGCGCGCGGCAGGCAAACCCATATTTGGTCAGGCTGCACGCGCGCTTGATGCATTGCGCCGCGTGATATCCATGTTCCTTGCATGCCCTCAACGTTGCGGCCATCGTGGTGTCTCGCTCCGCCGGTGTTTCTTTCGCAATCGCCGATGCGCGTGCCGGCCGGGGGGCGGGCTCGCGTTCGCGCTTTTCCGATGCCGGTACGGCCGCCCTGCGGGCCTGCTCGTGTGCCTTCCGGGCCGACGGCTTCGGTTTCGGGGAAGCAGACCCCTGGTCCGCCGCTGGTTCACGCTTCGGCGGCTTCCGAGGCCCGATCCGGTCCGATGAAGGGGACTGTTTCCCCTTGGCGGCAGCAGGCGGATCAGGTTCCAGCATCACGAGCGGCGGCACGGCAGGTGAAGGAGGGCTCGCCGGCACGGCGGGCGGTGCATGCAGCTCAGCGTCAGCTTGCGGCGTAAGCGGCTTTTTTGCTGCCATCGCTGGCAGCTTCAGGGCCTCATCGGCCTGGGGCGCTACTTTCGATTTATCGGCGCTGGGCACGAGCGGTCGGGCATCGTTGCGCCCCTCGTAAAGCCACCGGCCGCCCAGGATGAGCAGGGCAGCTGCAAGCACGCACGCGCCCCAGAGCAGATAGCGCCGCCCGGACCGCGCAGGCCAGCTCGTGGCAGGCGTGAACGGATCAGCTTCCTGCAATGCCGGCGAGGCTGGCGTGAAGTCGAACACAGGGTCTTGCAGCGAAGTTGCACTGTGCGGCGGGTGCGGGGCACGCGTGGGCTCGGCTGCGGGAGCGGCGGGCATGTGCAGGGGCTCGGCTGCGGACATGTCCAGCGCGTGCAGGGGCTCGACCGCCGCAATGGCGGGGTCATGCTGCGGTCCTGGAGGCACGTACTGCGCCTCCAGGGCGGCGATTTCCTCAATGAGGCTGTGTAACTCCAGGGCTGCCGGTTGTTCAGCTGCCTGCGTCGTCGTGGCAACCGGCGGCTCCCCGGCAGGCTTCTGCCGCCAGGCGCCATCGAACCGGGACCTGGAGGGCGCCCCGTTCTCTGCAGGCGCACGGTCCGGGACCTGTTTGCCTGCCTTCGCGGCATCGACTATTTTGGGAGGCACGAGGGGTAATGCAGCGCTTTGGCCGATGTCTTCAAGCAATTGCGTCTTCATGATGTGCTGCCCACTTCTCAGTTCCAGAGGCTAGAGCTTAGCGCTTTTTGGAAATCACGTTAGTTCAGTTCGCGAGCAGACATGGGCTTGTTTGGCAGGAACAGGCCCGCCTGTGTTCAATGCCCCAGCAGCCGCAAACTGCGTTCCCACTCCTCGCGCCACGGGTCGAGGAACTCATGCGCCGAGAACGTACGCGACAAACCGCGCAGCGGCACCCGGTACACGTCGTGCAGGCCGAGCGCGAGCACGACCGGGTTCCAGACGATCTTCGACTTCGCCTTCTTCGTGCTTGCCTTGATGCGGGCGCCGTCGTCGCCGAAGATGCCGCCGCCTTCCGCCAGCGCCGTGTCGAGGTTCAGTTTCACGAGCGGCCCGAAGGCGGCGAGCGCCTGTTCCTTGAAGATGCCCGCCGTCGATTCGGCCGCCGGCTTCGGTTCCGGCTGCGGCAGGGCTGCGCGCTTGACCGTCTTGACTAGCTTTTCCAGCTCCTTTTTCAGGAAGCGCAGCTCGTGCAGTTCGCGCCGGAAGCCCGGTGCGGGCAGGGTGGTCACGATCTTGTACGCGTCTTTGGTGATCGTGATCAGCACGTCCTCGCTGCCGGCTGCGAGGCGTGCGGTGTCGCCCTCGTAAAAAATCGGCGCGGCATAGCCGCCGTTGGCGTCGCCGAACAGCTCCGGACAGGCGGCGTCGTAGTCGAGCCAGACATAGGGCGTGACGCCGTGTTCGATCAGGCGCGCCAGGGTCCAGGGCGATTCGGTTTGCTGTTCCAGCCAGTCGCAGGCTTGTTCGAGGGTGGCGCGGTAGGGCAGGATGGTGATGGTCATTCAGCTTCTTTCAAACGGCGTAATTGTGCGGCCTGATAGGCGCCGAAGGCGTCGTTGAACAGGCAGCGGATCAAGGGGTCGTCGACCAGTTCGGCCGCCGCGAGGTCGGCTTCGACGGCATCGTCGAAGCGCGTGTCGTTGATCCGCATGTACATCGAGGTGAGGGACTCGCCCGATTCCAGCGCTGCAAGCAGCTTGGCGGCCGGGATCTCCGTGGTCCAGGCCAGGGGCGCGGCGTCGCTGCCGACGGCTTCGATGCTGTCTTTCTCGACGCGGTAGTGCCAATGCGTGCCGCTGCCCGTGTGATCGAAGACCGAGAGACGCCAGATGCGCGGCTGCTCGAAATAGCTGTCCTCGGGCAGTTCCATGTCGCGGTACCGGTCGAGCAGGCCGGTGTCGCAGTATGCCGTCACGCGTTCGGCCGCTGCGGCGGATAAAGCCGGAAAGCGGCGCGCGATCTCGCCGGTCGCCGGTGCGATTGCCGCCGGATCGTACGCGTAATCGACATCCTGCTCGCCGACCGGAACGACCCAGTCGAGGGCAGGCGCGGGCGCGAGCGAGGCGCGGTCAAGCCGCATCGAGACGGACGGGTTCATGCGCACCACGCGCGCAGCCGGCAGCGCGGCTTCGACTTCCTGTTGAAATTGCCGATAGCTGATCGGGAAGAAGGCATAGTTGTACCAGGACCAGGGCTCCTGCAGGAACTGGCAGGAACTCGGCACGACATAGCGTGGGTTCAAGGCTTGCAGCTGCTCGATCCACTCGGACGGCAGCGTCGCCGGCGCAGGCGAGGCGCGCGACGGCGACAGCACCTCGATCTCGCGCATGGTCTGGAAGGGCCACAACACCATGTCCCAGGGGCCGTGCGCGGCGAGCGCCGGCAGGGTGTCCGGATCGATCCAGGAGTCGACCACGTTCAGCACCTTCAGTCCGTCCGCTTCGACCTGGAACATCGAGTCCACGTCCGGATCCATCGCGATGCGCGGCGTAACCGTGAACGGCCCGACGTGCACCGGGACGTCGATGTGCAGGGGCTGCACGTGGACAAACCCCAGCGCGCGCACCATGTCGAACAGTTCGTCGAACAGGCAGTAGATGTGGATGGGCGTCGCGCGGTCCAGCAGGTCGAGGCTCTCGAGCGAGCAGTGGTCGTCGTGGAAGTGCGAGATGAAGACCGCATCGAAACGCTGCTGCCGGATCTGCTCGCGCTCGAAACGCACCGCCGGAAAGGCGTGGCAGTTGCGGCTGAAGGGATTCTCGAAGATCGTATCGAAGGCGAGGCGTGTACCCTCGCATTCGAAGAGGTAGCCGGCGTGCAGGATCCGGGAAAGTTGAAGCGGCATAGAAAGCGTGAGGGTGGAGCCGGGAAGAAAGCTGCCCGGCCAATCCGCCATGTTAACACGGCGGGTCTGCGCAGTCTCAGCTGAACAGGCCCTCGTCCGATCCGCCGTCGTAGTTATCGCCGGCAAAATCGTCGGTCCCCGAGCCGATGCCGTCGAGCAGGGAATTGCCCGCGCTGTTGTCGAGGCCGCTATCGCCGAGCAGGCTGCTGGACGTGTCGTGCCCGCCGCCGCTGTTCTGGAAGTCCTCGATCGGCGAGGTCAGCGACGAGAAGGCATCGTTATTGCCGAGGAAGCCGTTGCCGTCGTGATTATGATGACCGAGCAGGTTGCCGAGGCCCTGGAACAGGAAGGCACCGGCCGCGACGCCGGCCGCGGTCGAGGCGATACTGCCGAGCGCACCGCCCATGCCGCCGCCCATGCCACCCATGTTGCCGCCCCGGAAGAAACCACTCGCGCGGTCCAGCATCGAAGGCTGCTGGTAAGGCTGCTGGTAAGGCTGCTGGAATTGCTGGGGATGTTGTTGCGGATACTGCTGCTGGGGCGCCTGGCCGGCGTAGCCTTGCGCCTGGACCTGCTGGCGCTGGCCGGCACTGTTGCCCCAGGCATTCGGGTCGAGGAACTCGCCGCCTTGCGAGCCGCCCTGCAACTGGCGCTGCAACTGCGCGATCTCGGCCTTGGCATTGTCGAGCGCCCGTTGCTGCAAGAGGGCGCGCTGCACGAGCAGGTAGGCAGCATCGGGCTGGCGGGCCACGGCCTGCTGGATCATGGCCTCGGCCTCGGGGTCTTTCGGCAGGTCGCGCGCCTGCACGAGCTGGTTCAGGAAATCCTGCAGTAACTGGGTATCTTGCGGACTCATGGTGTCACCCTCCACATTGGTCTGAATGGTCAATATTGCACCAGTTCGGGCAGTTTCAAGCGTCCGGATGGCTGCGGCCGGTATTGCGTGCCGGCGCCGGCGCGCTTGTGGCATCCTGCCGGCTCAAGCTGTCCAACCCACCAGCGACACCGAAAGGAGGCGCGCATGGCCCGGCGTCCGGGGATCTTCCCCACATTCTTCCTGTCCGGCTTCGAATGCTCCAGTTTTTCGTGGGGCGACGGGGTGCGGCGCAACCTGGTTGCGGAAACCGCGCACGACCGCCATGCTGCCGACGATTACCGATTGCTCAACAGCCTGGGCATCGCCGTGGCGCGCGAAGGCATCCCATGGCCGATGGTGGACAAGGGCGGCCACTACGATCTCTCGCACGTAGACCGCTATATCGCCGCCATGAACGCGAACAAGGTGACCCCGATCTGGGACCTCTGCCACTACGGCTATCCGGACGACCTGGACCCGTTTTCGGACGCCTTCACGCGCCGTTTTGCCGACTATTGCCGGGCCGCCGCCGAATACGTGGTGCCGAAGGTGCGCGGCCCGCATTTCTTCACGCCCATCAACGAAATTATCTTCTTTTCCTTCTGCGCCGGGGAATGGGGCTGGGCCGCCCCCTACCGCTGCAGCCGTGAGGACCGCATCCGGCTGCGCCTGGCCCTGTGCAAGGCGGCGATCGCCGGGGTCAAGGCGATCCGCGAAGTCGACCCCGGGGCGCGCATGGTGCACGTCGATCCGCTGGTGCGGGTGGTGGCGCCGCGCGATCGTCCCGACCAGGCGCAGGCCGCGGAGCACGAAACCTGTGTCGACACCTTCCTTGCCTGGGACATCATCGGCGGCCGCGAACATCCCGAGCTTGGCGGATCGCCCGAGATCCTCGACATCGTCGGCGCCAACGTCTACTCCTTCGGGCAGATGGAATTCCGCGAGCACGGCCCGCATGCGGCGCTGCCGCCCGGGGACGACCGCATCGCGCCGCTGTGCGACATGCTGGGCATGGTGTGGGAACGCTACCGGCGGCCGATGATCATCGGCGAAACGAGCGGCCTGAAACATGGCCGCGCCGACTGGCTGCGGGACGTGATGGGTGAATCGCTGGCGGCGGTGCGCCGTGGCATGGACCTGCAGGGCATTTGCCTGTTTCCCGCCGTGGACATGCCGGACTGGCATACGGGGGAGTGGGTACACAACGGCATCTGCGACCTGGTCGAGGCCGACGGCGACCTGGCGCGGGTGCCGGACCAGGCCTTTGTCGACGAACTGCGGCGCTGGCAAAAGGAGCTGAACCGGGTGACGCAGCTCGACGAGGACCCGTACAGCGATCCGGTGGAATTGCAGGATGTGATCGATGCGGCGCAGCGGCTGAATATGCAGCCGGACAAGGACTGGCATTAATGGAACGCCCGGCCAGCCCTGGGAAGGGATAGCCGGGCGCTCAGTGACAGCTCAGATCAGAACGCGGCGATACCGGTCTGTGCGCGGCCCAGGATCAGCGCGTGGATGTCGTGCGTGCCTTCATACGTATTCACGACTTCCAGGTTGACCATGTGGCGAATGATTCCGAACTCGTCCGAGATGCCGTTACCGCCCAGCATGTCGCGCGCGGTGCGGGCGATGTCCAGCGACTTGCCGCAGGAATTACGCTTCATCATCGAGGTGATTTCGACGGCGGCCGTGCCCTCGTCCTTCATGCGGCCCAGGCGCAGGCAGCCTTGCAAACCCAGCGTGATTTCGGTCTGCATGTCGGCCAGTTTCTTCTGCACCAGCTGGTTCGCGGCCAGCGGTTTGCCGAACTGCTGGCGGTCCAGCGTGTACTGGCGCGCCGTGTGCCAGCAAGCCTCTGCCGCACCCAGCGCACCCCAGGCGATGCCGTAGCGGGCCGAGTTCAGGCAAGTAAACGGACCTTTCAGGCCACGCACGTCAGGGAAGGCGTTTTCCTCGGGGCAGAACACATTGTCCATCACGATCTCGCCCGTGACCGAAGCGCGCAGGCCGAACTTGCCGTGAATCGCCGGCGCCGACAAACCTTTCCAGTCCTTCTCGAGCACGAAGCCGCGGATCGCGCCTTCGTCGTCCTTGGCCCAGACCACGAAGACGTCGGCCACCGGCGAATTGGTGATCCACATTTTGCTGCCGGTGAGGGAATAGCCACCCTCGACCTTGCGTGCGCGCGTCACCATCGAACCGGGGTCGGAGCCGTGGTTTGGCTCGGTCAGGCCGAAGCAGCCGATCCATTCGCCGGTGGCCAGCTTCGGCAGGTATTTCTGCTTCGTCTCTTCGTTGCCGAACTCGTAGATCGGCACCATCACCAACGACGACTGCACACTCATCATCGAGCGGTAGCCGGAGTCGACCCGCTCGACTTCGCGTGCAATCAGGCCGTAGGCGACGTAGTTCAGGCCGGGGCCGCCGTACTGCTCGGGAATCGTCGGGCCCAGCAGGCCCAGCTCTCCCATTTCGCGGAAGATGGAATTGTCCATGCGCTCGTGGCGGAAGGCCTCGAGGATGCGCGGCTGCAGCTTGTCCTGGCAGTACGAGGCGGCGGCGTCGCGGATCATGCGCTCGTCGTCGGTGAGCTGGCTGTTGAGCAGCAGCGGATCGTCCCAGTGGAATGCCGTTTTGGTCATGATGGTCTCTTTAAAATTTAGGTAACTAAGGCACGAAAATAAGGCGCGAAATCAGCGCGCAAAATACAGGTCGTGCAGGTGTTCCAGGCTCACTTCCGAAGCCGCTTGCGACAGCACGACTTTCCCGCTTTGCATCAGGTAAACGTGGTCCGCGATGCCGACCGCGCGCTGGGTGTTCTGCTCCACCAGCACGATGGTACGCCCGTCGCCCTTCAGGCGCGCCAGGATCTCGAACAGTTCGTTGACCATCACCGGCGCCAGGCCCAGCGAAGGCTCGTCGATGATCAGCAGTTTCGGGTCGCTCATCAGGCCGCGCGCCATCGCCAGCATCTGCGCTTCGCCGCCCGAGAGCGAACCGGCGAGCTGCTTGCGGCGCTCGCGCAGGCGCGGGAACATGACATACGATCTTTCGAGGTTGGCGGCGGCGTTGGCGCGATGCTGCGGCGCGAACGCGCCCATCATCAGGTTTTCCTCGACCGTCATGTCGCGAAACACCATGCGCCCCTCGGGAATCATCGCCATCGACACTTCGTTCATGCGCCAGGTCGGCATGCCGTTCAGCGGTTTGCCGTCGAGCGTGATCGAACCCTGCGCCACGGGAATGAGGCCCGTGATCGCGCGCAGCAGCGTCGTCTTGCCGGCGCCGTTGGAGCCGATGATGGTGGTCAGCTTGCCCGTCTGGACGGTGAGCGACAGATCCCACAGCACGTTGATCGCGCCGTAGCCGGCGCGCAGGTTGGTAATCTCAAGCATGGTCCGCTCCCTGGTCTGCTCCCGTATAGCTTTTTACGACAGCCGGATCCTTGAACACCTCGGCCGGCGTGCCTTCGGCGATCAGCTGGCCGAAGTTCAGCACCGCCACGCGCTGGCACAGGTTGCTGATGGTTTCGATGTCGTGCTCGATGATGCAGATGCCGACCGCGAATTTTTCGTGCAGGCCCTTCAGCATGTTCATGAAGGCGCGCTTGCCGTTGGTTTCCAGGCCCGCCAGCACCTCGTCGAGCAGCAGCAGTTTCGGGTCGGTGGCGAGGGCCTTGGCCACTTCCAGCGCCTTCAGTTCGGTCAGCGCGAGGCCGGTGGAGGCGTCGCGCCCCGCTTTTGCTGCCAGGCCCGTGAAGTCGAGGATCTCGTCGAGGCGGCGCTCGTCGAGGCGTCCGGTGCCGAAGCGCTGCGCCACCTGCAGGTTCTGGCGCACGCTCAGCTCGTGCATCGGCTGCGGCACCTGGAAAGTACGGCCGATGCCCATGCGGGCACGCTGGTACATCGGCGCCTTCAACACGTCCACGCCGTCGAACACGATGCGGCCCGCGGTCGGGCGCACCAGGCCGGAAATGGCATTGAACAGCGTGGTCTTGCCGGCGCCGTTCGCGCCCACCAGGCCGACGACGTCGCCGGTGCCGATGTTGAGCGACACGTCGTTCACGGCAGTCAGGCCGCCGAAGCGCACGGTCACGTTTTCAAGCTGTAGCATCTTTTTTCCTCATGAACTTGCGCGCCAGGCCGAACAGGCCGTCGGGACTGGAGATGATCATCGCGACGAGCACCACGCCGAGCACCAGCTGGTGACCGGTCGGCATGATGTTCTTCACGAACAGCTGGTCGACGAGGTAGACCACGACCGCGCCGACCAGGGGACCGGTGATCGTGCGGTAGCCGCCGAAGATGGCCGCGACGATCGGGATCGTCACCCAGCCTGCGCTGAACGCGTAGTCCGGTTCCAGGAAGTTGATGTAGTGGGCATTGAAAGCGCCAACCACGCCGCACATGAAGGCCGAGACGATCAGCATCAGGCCCTTCAGCAGCGTATTGTTGACGCCCACCACGCGCGTCGCATCCTCGCTGTCGTGCATGGCGCGCAGGGCCAGGCCGTGCGGGCTGCGCCGGATCATGTCGTAGACCAGGGCGAACACCAGCACGATGCTGAGGATCACCAGGTAGTTGCCGGTCTTGCCGGCGAAGTCGAAGCCGAACAGTTCAGGCAGGCGCGGGATGCTGGCGATGCCGCCCGAACCGCCCGTGACCGACTGCCATTCCGTGGCCAGGATGCGGAAGATGTGGGCGTAGGCCAGGATGGCGAGCGCGAAGTAGGGGCCGCGCAGGCGCAGCACCGGCAGCATGACGAGCGCCGCGACCACCGCGCCGACGCCGCCCAGCAGGATACCGATAAAGACCGGCACCCCATGCTGCATCGACAGCACGGCCGAGGTATAGGCGCCGACGCCGAAGAAGGCCGCGTGGCCGAAGCTGACCATCCCGCCCAGGTTGCCCAGCAGGGCCCAGGACAGGGCGATGCCGCCGATGACGAGCGAGGCGATCACCAGGCTCATGACGTAGGCATTGCTGCCCAACAGGAGCGGCACGCCGATGTAGGCGGCCACGAGGACCGCGATCAAGGTTTTGTTGAGTTTCATCCGCGCCTCTTGGTAGCACCGAACAAGCCGTTCGGCATGACGAACAGCACCAGCAGGAAGAGTCCCATGCCGGCCAGTTCCTGCAGGGCCGAGCTGGCCAGGGTGACGGTCAGCGACTCGGCGATGCCGAGCAGGACCGCGCCGATCAGGACGCCCGGAATCGAGCCGATACCGGCCAGCACCGTGATGATGAAGGCTTTCACCGTCAGCACGCCGCCGGTGGCCGGGGTGATTGTGCCATAGCTGAACAGGGCGACGCCGGCAAAGGCGGCCAGCAGGCCCGCGACCAGGAAGGAGACCAGTTCGGTGCGGCCCGGGTTGATGCCCATGAGTTTGGCGGCGTCGCGGTTGCTCGAGACGGCGCGCACCGCGCGGCCGTACCAGCTGCGCGAGAGCCACCACCACAGGGCCACGATCAGCACGATCGAGACTAAGAAGAACAGCACTTCGCTGCGCATGCTGTAGAGGTCACCGACCTGGAAGGCTTCCTGCATCCAGGCCGAACTGGTGGCGCGCACGTCCGCGCTCCAGATCATCAGGACGATATTCGTGAGGATCACGCCCACGCCATAGGTGAGGGTGAGCGAATTGATTTCGCGGTTGGTCTTGATGCGGCCGACCACGAAGTAGAGTGCGGCCGAGGTGGCCGTCACGATGACCACCGCGATCGGGATCGCCGCGGCCGGATTCCAGCCGAGCTTTGTTTCGACCGTGTAGGCGATGTAGGCGGCCAGCAGCACCAGTTCGCCGTGCGCCAGGTTGATCACTTTCATGGCGCCGAACACCAGCGCCAGTCCCAGGGCGATCAGCGCATACGAGCCGCCCTGCAGCAGGCCGGAGTACACGGCCTGCAATATTAATTCCGTCATGTCTGCATTCCAATTGAGTTCATGCGGGCGGGAGCGCGGCCTCAGTCAGCCGCGCTCCCGGCTACTTCCTTACCAGGGCACGCCAGGGAAAACTGGTTTACCGTTGGCGGACTCTTTTGGCCAGACGAGGACAACCTGCTTGCCCTGGTGCTGTCCCATGCGCTGCACGAAGTTCGGGTTGTCGCCCTTGGCGTTGAACTGCACGCGGCCGATCAGGGTCTGCTTGTCGGTCTTGCGCAGTTCGTCGATCACGCCGCCTTTTTTCAGCGTGCCCTTGTCGGCGGCGCGTGCGATCGCTTCGAACAGCAGCATCGACTGCACATAGCCGAACTGGCCCAGGTAGTCCGGGTCCTTGTTGTGCAGCTTCTTGTAGCCGTCGGCGAAGGCCTTGCCCTCGGGCGAAGTGAAATTCACCGGGTAAGGCAGGACGGCGGTGCCGTACACGTTCGGCATCAGGTCCGGGAAGTCGGCCGCCATTTTCGGCGTGGCCAGCGACCAGACGCCGGCGATGGCTTTCACCGAGGACGGCTTCAGCACGCGTGCGGCGCGCAGGATGCCGACATAGTCATTCTCGTAGCCGACCATGGCGATGAATTCCGAACGGTCCTGCAGCTTGACCTTGTTCAGGATCGGCTTGAAGTCGGTGATCGCCGGATCGAAGGCGTGCATGCCGACCTTGATGCCTTTGGTGGCCAGGGTTTTCTGCACGTCCGTGGCCAGGCCCTGGGTCGCGTCCTTGGTCGAGTAGATGATCGAGACCGACTTCACGCCCAGGTCCGAGATCAAACCGACCAGGGCCTTCTGGTAGCCCGCCGTATTATTAATGCGGAAGAAGTTCTTGCGGCCGGCTTCCACCAGGCCGTCGTCGACGCCGCCCGAGGTCATGTAGGCCAGGCCCAGCTTGTTCGCCGCGTCCGAGGCGGGCGAGATGTTGTTCGAGCCGTAGCCGCCGGTGATGGCGACCACGCCTTCGCTGGCCAGCTTCTCGACCGCGGCGACCGCCTTGGCAGGGGCCGACTCGTCGTCGACCGTCACCAGCTTGATCGTGTGCTTGCCGTTGGTCTTGTTGAACACCTCGGCGGCGACGCGGATGCCTTCCTGGGTGCCCATGCCGACCCGGGCCAGGGGGCCGGTCAGCGGAATCTGTACGCCGACCAGCAGCTCATCTGCCTGCGCGCCGGTAGCAAAAACTGCCATGATTGCCAGGGCGATGCTTGTTGTCTTCTTCATTGTCTCCACCTTCTCAGTTGTGTTCACTAATGTTCACCATCGGGTCCCCGTCAAGGGACCTGCTTTGTTGCACCGGCGGGTGTCATGCCGCCGGCAAGGTTCTGCACATCCCGGGCAAGCCCTGCGCTCAGCCCAGGTTCCGTCCCATGCTCATTTCCACGTTGCGCACCAGCTGCACCAGGCGCGGGCCGAGGTCTTCGATCAGTTTTTCCTTCGGCAGCAAGAAGGAGGGGCCGCCGCAATTGAAGGCCATCGTCTTGGCCGGGTCCGGGTCGACCAGGGGTACGCCGACGGCGCTGATGTTCATGTCCCACAGGCCCGAGGACAGGCAGAAGCCGCGGTCCTGGTAATCCCGGAAACCCTGTTCCAGGTCGGCCTTGATCTTCGGCCAGTTGGTCTCGGTCTGCAGGCGGATGTGGTCCATCAGGAAGTCGCGATCGTTCTGGGGCAGTCCGCACAAATAGGCCTTGCCCATCGCGGTGGTCGCCAGCGGAATGCGCGAACCGGCGTCGCGGCGCAGGGTGACGGCCGCGCTGCCGCGGCAGGCTTCCACATACACCATCGAGAGGCGGTCGCGGATGCCGATCGCCACGCTGCACTGGGCGTATTCGGCCAGTTCCTGCATCGCGGGACGGGCCAGCTTGCGCACGTCCATGTTCGCCAGCAGCGTATAGCCGAGCGCCAGCACGGCGGCGCCGAGCTGGTAGCGGCCCTGGTCGGCGGAATAGCTGAGGTAGCCCAGTTTGGTGAGCGTATAGGTGAGGCGCGAAATCGTCGGCTTGGGCATGGAGGTGCGCCTGGCCATCTCGCTGTTGGTGAGATAGGTCTCGCCAGGGCGGAAGCAGCGCAAAATCTCGAGGCCGCGTGCCAGGGCCGTCACGAACTGGCGGTCCTTGGCTGCATCGTCTTCGAAGGATTCGATTTCGTCTTGCATGGGTTCTTTCGTTGTCTCGGTGCCTGGCGTCTGGGGTCAGGTCTGGCCGGATATTCACACAAGCGAAAGAAGAGTGTCAACTGTTTCGTGAAATGGTAGTTCGCACAGCGAAACGTTTCGACACCTTCCCCTATGACAGCGTGGATGAGCTATCAAATTCCCGCGGGAAATGCGAGGCGTCCTTACGGTAAAGACGTTTCAACATGGGCATTTACACCGGCGTCGGAAATGGAGTATCGTTATTTTTGCCGCAATCTGCAAAACATAATTCCGCACAGCGAAACGCTCAGCGCATACCACCATGAGGAGACAGGCTTGATGAACTCTGCCGCACCCGCCGCCGCACCCGCCGCCGTCACGTCCACCCGCCATGACGACGTCCTGCTCGTCACCATCGACAATCCGCCTGTGAACGCGCTCGGCGTCGACGTGCGCCGCGGCCTGCTCGCCGCCATCGAGGCGGCCGACGCCGACCCGGCCATCAAGGCTGTCGTCCTCGCCGGCGCAGGCCGCAACTTCCTCGGCGGCGCCGACATCCGCGAATTCGGCAAGCCGCCGCAAGCGCCCGCGCTGCCCGACGTCTGCAACCGGATCGAAGCCTGCACCAAGCCGGTCGTCGCCGCCATCCATGGCGCGGCCCTCGGCGGTGGCCTGGAAGTGGCGCTCGGCGCACACTACCGCGTGGCGCTCGGCACGGCCAAACTCGGCCTGCCGGAAGTGCTGCTTGGCCTGCTGCCCGGCGCCGGCGGCACCCAGCGCACGCCGCGCCTGGTCGGCGCGCCGGCCGCGCTGGACCTGATGCTGAGCGGCCGCCACATCGGCGCGAAGGAAGCGGCGAAGCTCGGCCTGGTCGACCGTTTGATGGAAGGCGAGGACGCGGCCGCCGCCGGCATCGCCTATGCCCGCGAACTCATCGATTCCAACGCAGCGCCCAGCCGCACCAGCGAAGCAGGCGCCTTGTCCGATCGCGCCGCGACGCAATCGGCCATCGACGCCGCCCGTGCGGAAACAAGTAAGAAAGCGCGCGGACTGTTCTCGCCCCTGAAAATCGTCGATGCGGTGCAGGGCGCACTGGACCTGCCGTTCACCGACGGCCTGGCGCTGGAGCGCAAGCTCTTTATCGAATGCCTGGACAGCCCGCAGCGCGCCGGCCTGGTGCACGCCTTCTTCGCCGAGCGCGAAGCGGCCAAATCGCCGGAGACCCGCTCGGCCCAGCCGCGCGCAATCGCCAGCGTCGGCATCATCGGCGGCGGCACCATGGGCGCCGGCATCGCGGTCGCCGTGCTGGACGCCGGCCTGCCGGTCGTCATGATCGAGCGCGACGAGGAAGCGCTGGCCCGTGGCCGCGCGAACGTCGAAAAAGTCTACGACGGCCTGGTCGCCAAGGGCCGCATCAAGCCTGAGGCCAAGGACGCCATCATGGCGCGCTGGAGCGGCAGCACCGCCTACGACGCCTTGTCGCAGGTCGACCTCGTGATCGAAGCGGTGTTCGAAGACATGGCCGAGAAACAGGCCGTGTTCAAGGAACTCGACCGCGTCTGCAAACAGGGCGCCGTGCTGGCGACGAACACTTCCTACCTCGACATCGACCAGATCGCCGCATCGACCGCGCGTCCGCAGGACGTCATCGGCCTGCACTTCTTCTCGCCGGCGAACATCATGAAGCTGCTCGAGATCGTCGTGCCGGCGAAGGTCGCAGCCGATGTCGTCGCCACCGCCTTCGAACTGGCGAAGAAGCTCAAAAAAACCGCAGTGCGCGCCGGCGTCTGCGACGGCTTCATCGGCAACCGCGTGCTCGCCGTGTATGGCGCGGCGGCGCAGGCGATCATGGAAGACGGCGCCTCGCCCTACCAGATCGACAAGGCGGTGTGCAATTTCGGCTATCCGATGGGACCCTTTCAGGTCTCCGACCTGGCCGGCGGCGACATCGGCTGGGCCACCCGCAAGCGCCGCGCCGCCACGCGCGATCCGAAAGCGCGCTATGTGCAGATCCCGGACCGCCTGGCCGAGCGCGGCTGGTTCGGCCAGAAGACGGGCCGCGGCTACTACCTCTATCCGGAAGGCGCTCGCATCGGCACGCCGGACCCGGAAGTTGAAGCGATCATCGATGCCGAACGCCAGCGCGCCGGCATCACGCCCAGGACCTTCACCGACGAAGAAATCGTGCGCCGCTACCTGGCGGCGATGATCAACGAAGGGGCGAACGTCGTGCACCAGAAAATCGCCCTGCGTCCGCTCGACGTCGACGTGACCTTTGTCCACGGCTACGGCTTCCCGCGCTACCGCGGCGGCCCGATGCACTATGCCGACACGGTCGGCCTCGACAAAATCCTGGCCGACATCCAGGAATTCGCCAAGGAAGATCCGCTGTTCTGGAAGCCTTCCCCGCTGCTGGTCGACCTCGTTGCACGGGGCGCGAATTTCGCCAGCCTGAATAAATAACATACCTAGAAACACCTACAGGAGACTCGCCATGCGCGAAGCCGTCATCGTTTCAACCGCCCGCACCCCGCTCACGAAAGCGCACCGCGGCGAATTCAATATCACCTCCGGCCCGGAACTGGCCGCCTTTGCCGTGCGCGCCGCCGTTGAGCGCTCTAGCATCGACCCGAGCCTGATCGAGGACGCGATCCTCGGCTGCGGCTACCCGGAAGGCACGACCGGCCGCAACGTCGCGCGCCAGGCCGTCATCCGCGCCGGCCTGCCGATCACGATTGCCGGCACCACCGTGAACCGCTTCTGCGCCTCGGGCCTGCAGGCGATCGCCATCGGCGCCGGACGCATCGTCGTCGACGGTGCGCCGGCCGTGATCGCGGGCGGCGTCGAATCGATTTCGCAGATCCGCACGCGTGACTCCGGCGACTCGGGCATGGACCCGTGGATCCTGGAAAACAAGCCGGCGCTCTACATGCCGATGATCGAGACCGCCGACATCGTCGCCGCGCGCTACGGCATCTCGCGCGAAGCGCAGGACCGCTTCTCGTTCGAGAGCCAGCGCAAGACGGAAGAGGCCCAGCTGGCCGGGCGCTACAAGGAAGAGATCGTCGCCTGCACGACGACGATGGCGGTGACCGACAAGGAAACCAAGGCCGTGACCAAGCGCGAAGTGACGATCGGCGAAGACACCTGCAACCGCCGTGGCACCACCTACGAAGGCCTGGCAAAACTGGCGCCGGTGATGGGCGAAGGCAAATTCGTCACGGCCGGTAACGCGTCGCAGCTGTCCGATGGCGCGTCTGCCTGCGTGATGATGGAAGCGAAGGAAGCCGAACGCCTGGGTTTGAAACCGCTGGGCGCCTTCCGCGGCATGGCGGTGGCCGGCTGCGAGCCGGACGAGATGGGCATCGGTCCCGTGTTCGCGGTGCCGAAACTGCTGGCGCGCTTTGGCCTGACGGTCAATGATATCGACTTGTGGGAGCTGAACGAAGCCTTTGCTTCGCAGGCGATCTACTGCCAGCAGCGCCTCGGCATTCCCGACGAGCGCCTGAACGTGGACGGCGGCGCGATCTCGATCGGCCACCCCTTCGGCATGACCGGCGCTCGCCTGGCCGGCCACGTGCTGCTCGAAGGACGCCGCCGCGGCGCAAAATATGCCGTCGTCACGATGTGCATCGCCGGCGGCATGGGCGCCGCCGGCCTGTTCGAGATCTTCTGAGGACGCATTTAAGGAATACCTATGGACCTGAATTTCACCCCGCAAGAAGAAGCCTTCCGCGCCGAAGTGCGCGCCTTCCTGGCCGAGAAACTGCCGGCGCGCCTGTCGGATAAAGTCGCCGAGGGCAAGCACCTGTCCAAGGCCGACATGGAAGAGTGGCACGCCGTGCTGAACGAACGCGGCTGGCTGGCGAACCACTGGCCCGAGGAATACGGCGGCCCGGGCTGGACCGCCATCGAAAAATTCATCTTCGAGAACGAGAGCGCCATCGCCCACGCGCCGCGCATCGTGCCCTTCGGCGTCAACATGCTCGGCCCGGTGCTGATCAAGTACGGCAACGCAGAGCAGAAGGCCTACTGGCTGCCGCGCATCCTGAACGGCGACGACTGGTGGTGCCAGGGTTATTCGGAACCGGGCGCCGGCTCCGACCTGGCGGCCGTCAAAACGACGGCGGTACGCGGTACCGATGCCGAGGGCGAGCACTACATCGTCAACGGCCAGAAGACCTGGACCACGCTCGGCCAGCACGCCAACATGATCTTCTGCCTGGTGCGCACCGATCGCGAGGCGAAGAAGCAGTCCGGCATCAGCTTCCTGCTGATCGACATGAACTCGCCCGGCATCGAAGTGCGTCCGATCATCACGCTCGACGGCGAGCATGAAGTCAACGAAGTCTTCTTCACCGACGTGCGGGTCCCGGTCCAGAACCTGGTGGGCGAGGAAAACGCCGGCTGGACCTGTGCCAAGTACCTGCTGACCTACGAGCGCACCAATATTGCGGGCGTCGGCTTCTCGGTGGCCGCCCTCGCACGCCTGAAGCGCGTCGCTGCGCGCCAGACCCGCAACGGCAAGCCGCTGCTGGACGATCCGGCGTTCGCGGCGCGCCTGGCCCGCGTCGAGATCGACCTCGAGAACATGAAGACGACGAATTTGCGCGTGATCGCGGCGGTGGCGGGCGGCGGTGTGCCGGGTGCGGAGAGCTCGATGCTGAAGATCCGCGGCACCGAGATCCGCCAGGAGATCACTTCGCTGACGCGGCGCGCGATGGGCGTGCATGCGCGCCCGTTCACGCAGGACATGCTCGACGCCGACTACCACGGCCCGCAGGTCGGCCCCGATTTCGCCGCGGCCGCCACGGCCCAGTACTTCAACAACCGCAAGCTGTCGATCTTCGGCGGCTCCAACGAGATCCAGAAGAACATCATCTCCAAGATGATCCTGGGCCTGTGAGGAAGACACCATGAATTTCGAACACACCGAAGAACGGCGCATGCTCGCCGACAGCCTGAACCGCTTCATCGCCGAGCGCTACAGCTTCGAGACGCGCAACAAGATCGCCGCCAGCGCTGAAGGTTATTCGCCCGAGATGTGGAATCATTTCGCCGAACTGGGCGCGATCGGCGTCCTGATGCGCGAGGAAGACGGCGGCTTCGGCGGCGGCGGTTTCGATATCGCCATCGTCTTCGAAGCCCTGGGCCGTGGCCTGGTGATCGAACCGCTGCTCACCAGCGCCGTACTGGCCGCCGAAGCGATTGCCGCCGCAGGCAACGAATCGCAGCGCGGCCTGCTCGCCGCGATCGCCGACGGCAGCACCATCGCCAGCTTCGCGCACGACGAGCCGGACACCCATTACGAACTGGCGCGCGTGGGCATGCTGGCCACCCGCCAGGGCGAGGGCTGGGCGCTCAACGGCGTCAAATCGGTCGTGGCGCTGGGCGAGCAGGCCGGCGTGTTCGTCGTGTCGGCCCGTACGGCCGGCGCGATCGACGACGAAAACGGCATCTCGCTGTTCCTGGTCCCGGCTGGCACCGCAGGCGTGACGGTGCAGGGCACGCCGACCATCGACGGCGGCCATGTGGCCGAACTGCGCTTCGAGAACGTGCTGCTGGACGCCGGCGCGCTGCTGGGTGCCGAGGGGGAGGGCTACGCGACGCTCGAACGTGCGACTGGCCGCGGCATCCTGGCCCTGTGCGCCGAAGCGCTGGGCGCGATGGAAGCGGCCAAGGCGGCCACGCTCGACTACCTGCGCACGCGCAAACAGTTCGGCGTCCCGATCGGCAGCTTCCAGGCGCTGCAGCACCGCATGGCCGACCTGCTGCTGGAAATCGAGCAGGCCCGCTCCGCCGTGATCAACGCGGCGGCGGCACTCGACGCGGACCGCATCACCCGCGAGCGAGCGCTGTCTGCGGCGAAGATGAGCATCGGCCGTATCGGTACCAAGGTGGCCGAGGAATGCATCCAGCTCCACGGCGGCATCGGCATGACCTGGGAACTGCCGCTGGCGCACTATGCCAAGCGCCTGGTGATGATCGACCACCAGCTGGGCGATGAAGACCATCACCTCGAGCGCTATATTGCGCTCGGCCGGCAAGCGGCATCTCAGGTATGACTGCGGGCCTGCTGGTACGCACCGAAGGCTCGGTGCGGGTGCTCATCAACAGCAACCCGCAAGCGCGCAATGCGATCACGCCGGCGCTGTACGACGCCTTGCCCGCGGCCTTGAATGAGGCTGCGGCCGATCCTGCCATCGGCGCGATCGTCTTCGCCGGCGACGGCGACTTCTTTTGCGCCGGCGGCGATTTGCGCCAGCTGGCGACGCGGCGCGAGCTGCCGGTCGAGGGGCGCCTGGAGAAGATCGGACGCCTGCACGACCTGGTCCGCGCATTGCGCGCCTGTCCGAAGCCGATCATCGCGGCGGTGGAGGGCGGCGCGGCCGGCGCCGGGATGTCGATGGCGCTCGCCTGCGACATGCTGGTGGCCGCCGACAATGCCTTCTTCACGATGGCGTATGTGAAGGTGGGCCTGAGTCCCGACGGCGGCGCGACGGCTTTCCTGTCGGAGTTCCTGCCGCGCCAGCAGATGATGGAGCTGTGCCTGCTGGGCGAACGGATTCCCGCCGAACGCCTGCATGCGCTGGGCGCCGTCAACCGGCTGGTCGAGCGCGGCACCGCCGTGGCCGGAGCGGTGCAACTGGCCGAGCGCATCGCGCAAGGTCCGGCCAACGCGGCGGAGCGCATCAAGCGCCTGTGCGAACATGCCGGCCACGCCAGCCTGGACGAGCAGCTCGACCTGGAAGCGCAGCTGATGGCGCAATCGCAGGGCGACGACGAGGCGCAGGAAGGCATCAAGGCCTTCTTCGAGAAACGCGTGCCCGATTTCGCCGCCCTGCGCGGCAAGCAGCAACAAGAATAGCGTTCGGGCGCCAAGGCGCCGGGCGTAGAACGGAGACTGAACGTGACAACAAAATCCTCCCTGCCGCTGGCCGGTGTACGCGTCCTCGACCTGTCGCGGGTGCTGGCCGGTCCCTGGTGCGCCATGGTGCTGGGCGACCTCGGCGCCGAAGTGATCAAGGTCGAGCACCCGGTACGCGGCGACGACACGCGCGACTGGGGCATGCGCGTGGGCGCCACCGAGACGGCCTATTTCAACAGCGTCAACCGCAACAAGCGCTCGGTCTGCCTCGACCTGAAAACCCCGGAAGGCCAGCAGATCGCGCGCGACCTCATTCGCAAGAGCGATGTCGTGATCCAGAACTTCAAGTTCGGCGACATCGAGCGCCTGGGCCTGGGCTACGAGCAGATGAAGGAAGAGCAGCCGGGCCTGATCTACTGCTCGATCACCGGTTACGACCGCACCGGGCCGGAAGCGGCGCGTCCCGGCTACGACCTCGTGATCCAGGGCGAGGCCGGCCTGATGGCCCTGAACGGCGAGCCGACCCAGCCGCCGCTGAAATTCGGCGTCGCCGCGGTCGACATGATGACCGGCATGTATGCGGCGCAAGGCGTGCTGGCCGCGCTGTACGACCGCGAAAAGACGGGCCTTGGCCGCCACATCGGCATGGCCCTGTTCGACTGCGGCCTGATGATCACCGCTTACTATGGCCTCGAAGCACTCTTGCGCGGCAACGATCCTCCGCGCTACGGCAACGCCCACCCGTCGATCATGCCGTATGGCGTGTACGAGGCCGAAGACGGTCCGCTGGTGATCGCAGTCGGCAATAACAGCCAGTACCTGCGTTTCTGCACCGAGGTCATTGAACGGCCGGACCTGGCGGCGGACGAGCGCTTCAAGACCAACCTGAACCGCACCATCCACCGCGAGGAACTGGTGCCGCAGCTGCGCCAGGCGGTGGCGGGGCGCAAGCGCAAGGAGCTGCTGGAGCGGATGAGCAAGGTCGGCATTCCCTGCGGCGAGGTGGCGGGGTTATACGAGGCGATGACCTCGCAGCGCGCAACTGAGGCCGGGCTGGTCAACAAGATGCCGCATCCAGTGGCGGGTACTGTCGACGTGATGGCTTCGCCTTATCGTTTCGATGGCGAACGCTTGCCGGTGCGCAGTGCGCCGCCGACGCTGGGGGAGGGGACGAATCAAGTGCTGGCGGACTTGCTGGGCTTGTCGGAAGATACCTTGAAGGGCTTGAAGGAACGCGGCGTGGTGTAAGCGAGTTTGCCGTCGTGCACCGTAGGGTGGGCACCCGGTGCCCACGCGGACGCATGCACCGCGTTGACGCATTTGGCCCCGCACACCCTGCACAACTGTCGGCGGTTGGAATAGAGCCGCGTCAGCGCATCGTTCCGCGTGATCTTCATGGTCGGCGTCTCCGTGCCCGCCACCAACACCCGAAATTATTTGTCCCTGTCGCGCTTCAATTCCGCGATCCAAGAGCTAGATTGAATGGAGATTCTTCCGTTCTTGGAGCGTATCATGTCATCACGTCCGCTTGTCCCAGCCGTCATCCTCACGATGCTGACGGCCTGCATGTCGGCCACCGCGGTCCCCCCGCGCGCCGACCTGCTCGGCACCCCGGTTCCGCCGGCGGCAGCCAACCGTACCGTCACACTCACACCCGGCGTCCACTACATCAACGTCACCGGCGGCGATGTCGTGCGCTTCCAGTCGGGCGGCCAGGAATTCGGCTGGTCCTTCGACACCAGCCCGATTGTCCAGGTGTTCAGCCTGAACCAGGTAGCGCCGGCCGGCGCCCTGGGCCGGGACGTCCTTGTCTACATCGCGCCCGATCCGCGCTACTCGGAACACGCCGACTTCAACCACAGCGACTACCAGCGCGGCATGGCCGCGCCGGTAATGGCACGCTGAGTGTAATTACTTGCCGGCGTTCATGGCGCGCAGGAACTGGCCCTTGATCTTGCCGCCCTCGACCGTGCCCAGGATGACATTGGCGATGGTACCGCCCTTGCTGTCCAGGCCGTCGATGTCGTTCGGATTGTATTCCGGCGGCAGGGAGGTGAACGCCTTTTCCATCTTGGCGCGGATCGCCGTGGCGTCGGTCGTGGTGCCGGCCAGCTTCATGGCATTGATGGTCGCGTGCACGGCCGTGTAGTTCAGGCTGATCTCGGTGCTCGGATCCTTGCCCGGGTTCAGCTTGCGATAGCGCTGGGTGAAGGCGACCGCTTCCGGACGGTCGTCGTTTGCCAGCGGCATCACGCCGATCGAACCTTCCAGCGGTGCCAGGCCCCCGACTACCTTGGCCATTTCGTCGATCTTGGCCTGGTCGAGGATGATGAAGCCGCCCTTGAAGCCCAGTTCGCGCGCCTGCTTGGCCACCAGTGCGGTCGGCTCGGA
The DNA here is from genome assembly GCF_056680575.1 of Telluria sp. AIW5. NCBI lineage: Bacteria > Pseudomonadati > Pseudomonadota > Betaproteobacteria > Burkholderiales > Oxalobacteraceae > Telluria > Telluria sp. AIW5. The sequence goes on from NZ_CM155289.1 coordinate 3,436,028, forward strand.
GGCGCCGCCAATGAACATGACGTCCGGTTTCGACTGCATCGCACGGCTGACGCCGCTGTAGAAATCGGTGGCCTTGTTGTAGGACATCGGGTTTTCCGACACCACCTTGCCGCCGGCGCCTTCCCAGGCCGGCTTGAACATCGCTGCCCAGGCCTTGGCGTAGTCGTGGTCGGCCTGCAGCATGGCCACGTTCTTGCCGTGCTTCGCCATCATGGCCTTGGTGAACGGCGCGATGTAGCCGGTGAAATCAGGCGGGATGCGGATCGTCAGCTTGTTGCCGCGCTCGGTGACCTGCGGCAGGCTGGTATAGGCCAGCAGCAGCAGGTTCGCTTTTTCGTTGAAGGCCTGCACCGCGAAGATGCCGCCCGAGTGCGGCACGAGGACGGCGGCCGTCTTGTGCTGCTGCACCAAGCGCTGCACGTTGATGCCGGTCTCGGCCGGGTTGTACTTGTCGTCCAGGGCGACGATCTCGACCTTGTAATTCTTGCCGCCGATGCTGAGCGGCTTGGCATTGATTTCCGCCGCCGCCATTTCCATGCCGCTCAAGACGTTCTTGCCGTAGAGGGCTGCGCCGCCGCTCAGGGGGCCGGAAAAGCCGATCTTGATGACTTCCTGCGCCTGCACGCCGCCGGCGGCAAAAGCAAGGGTGGCCGCGGCCACGGCCAGCACGGTACGGCGGGACAATTTGGTTTGCAATTTCATTTTTGCGGTCTCCTGATTTACTTGTTGTGGGTGCTACTCGGTGGGTTGGGGTCTACGCCCCGATATACGCCTTGCGCACTTGCGCATTGTTCAGCAATTCCTCGCGTCCGCCTTCCATCACGATGCGGCCCTGTTCGATCACATAGGCCCGGCTGGCGATGTTCAGCGCCGCATACGCGTTCTGCTCGGCCAGCAGCACCGTGGTGCCCGCCTTGTTGATGCGCGCGATCACCTCGAACATCTGCTTGACCACCAGCGGCGCCAGGCCCAGCGAGGGTTCGTCCAGCAGCAGCGCCTTCGGCCGGCCCATCAGCGCGCGGCCGATCGCCACCATCTGCTGCTGGCCGCCACTGAGCGACCCGGCCGGCTGGTCCTTTTTTTCAAACAGGATCGGGAACAGTTCGAACACTTCCTCGAGTGTCTTCGCCGTTCCTTTTGCGTCGCGCCGGTGCACATAGGCGCCCAGCGTCAGGTTCTTCAGCACCGACATGCCGGGAAACAGCTTGCGTCCTTCCGGGCAGTGCACCAGGCCATCGGCCACGATCTGCGAGGGCTTGCGGCCCACCAGCTCGTGGTTGCCGAAGCGGATGCTGCCCGTGCTGGCTTTCTGCAGCCCGCTCATGGTGAGGAAGATCGAGCTTTTGCCGGCGCCGTTCGAGCCGAGCAGCACGACCAGTTCGCCTTCATCCGCATGGATCGAGACCTCGTGCAGGGCGCGGAAGCTGCCGTAGGACAGGGAGACCTTGTCAAGCCGCAGCATGTTCGCTCCCCAGGTAGGCTTCGATCACGACCGGGTTGGCGCGGATCTCGGCGGGCGTGCCTTCGGCGATCTTTTCGCCATAGTTCAGCACCAGGATCTTGTCGGCGAGGTTCATGATCATGTCCATCTTGTGTTCGATCAGGCAGACGGTGAGCCCGCTGGCCGCCATCTTCCGGATCAGGTTTGCCAGGCCCACGGTCTCTTCGGGATTCACGCCGCCCGCCGGTTCGTCCAGCAGCAGCAGGGTCGGATCGGTCGACAGCGCCAGGGCAAAGGCGACGCGCTTTCTTTCCTCCTGCGAGATGTCGCCGGCGATGCGGTTTTCGACGTGGCCGAGGCCCACGAAATCGAGCGCGGCGCGCGCCTTTTCGCGGCAGATCCGTTCTTCGTCCTTCAAGCGCTTCGTCCCCAGCACGACGTCGAGCAGCGAGGACTTCGTGCGCAGGCGGTGGCCGACGATCAGGTTATCCAGCACGGTGGCGGTATCGAACAGGGTGGTGCTCTGGAAGGTGCGCGCCATGCCGAGCCGCGCCACCTGGTCGGCACGCAGGCCGGTCACGTCGCGGCCGTCGAATACCACCTTTCCCGTCGTCGGTGCGATCGCGCCGCTGACCAGGTTGAAGAAGGTGGTCTTGCCCGCGCCGTTCGGGCCGATGATGGCGTTGATCGTGCCGCGCGCGAACCGCACGCTGACGTCGTTGACGGCCGCCAGGCCGCCGAAGCGCTTGGTGAGCGACTCGATTTCAAGCATGGGTGGCTCCTTTCGCGGTGGGGATCGACGGCACATCGCGCGGGGCCGCCGGCGCTGCTGCCTGCGCAGCCAGCGCTTCCCGCATCGCCTCGTTGCGGCGCTTGCGGTTCATGCAGGTGCCGACGATCCCGTAGGGCAGGAAGATCACCAGGATCACCAGCAGCGGGCCGAAGACGACGAAGCGGAAGTCCTGCAGCACCTGCAAATACTGGGTCAGCCAGGGCACGCCGATGGCGCCGAGCAGAGGGCCGAGCAGGGTGCCGATGCCGCCGATGAGCATGTACATCGTCATGTCGAAGGTGTGCTCGACGCTGGCCACGCCGGGCCCGATGAAGCGCACGAAGCCCGCATACAGGCCGCCCGAGAGGCCGGCGAAGAACACCGACAGCATGAAGGCCAGCAGCTTGTTGCGCATCAGGTTGATGCCGAGCGCCTGGGCCAGGTCGTCGCCGTTGCGGATCGCCATGAAGGTGCGTCCCAGCAGCGAGCGCACGATGCGGTGCATGGTCCACAGGCTCAGCACCAGGAAGAACAGCACCAGGTAGTACTGCGGGCGCGGCTCGGTGAAATCGATGCTGCCGATGTTGGGCGGCGCCGGGATGCCGATGATGCCGACCGTGCCGTGGGTCAGGCTTTCCCACTTCTCGATCACGAGGTACATGATGTAGCCGACGCACAGGGTGAAGATCGAGAAGAAGTGGGTTTTCAGGCGCAGCGAGACCAGGCCGACGAAAAAGCCGATGCCGGCTGCGACCACGCCGGCCAGCACGAAGGCGATCCAGAACGGCACGTGATGATCGACCGTCAGGATGCCGACCGTGTAGGCGCCGACGGCCATGAAGCCGCTGTGCGCCAGGTTGTACTGGCCGGTATAGCCGGTGATCAGGTTCAGGCCGATCGTGGCGATCGCGAAGATATACGCGGTCGACATCACGGTCAGGTGGTAGTCGTTCCCGGCCAGGAAGGGAAAGGCCAGGGCGAGGGCCAGCAGGAGCAGCCAGCCGGTGGTGGAGTTAAAGAATTTCATCAGGTCGCTCCCTTCGCGAACAGGCCCTGCGGACGCACCGACAAAATCAGCACCAGCAAGGCAAAGGCGATGATGTCCTTGTAGTCGGTCGAGATGTAGAAGGCGCCGAAGGATTCGGCAAAGCCGATGATCAGGCCGCCCACGATCGCACCCGGCACGCTGCCCATCCCGCCCAGCACGATGATGACGAAGGCCTTGGTAATCACCAGGTTGCCCATCGAGGTGTAGACCAGGTTGATCGGCGCGTACAACACCGCGGCCATGCCGGCCAGCGCGCCGGCAATGGCGAAGGTGAGCATGGCGACCCGGTTGGCGTCGATGCCGACCAGGGCCGCGCCCTCGCGGTTCTGCGCCATGGCGACGATGGTGGCGCCGGTGATGGTCTTTTTCAGGAACAGCTGCAATAACGCGACCAGCAGGAAGGCCGCGCCGATGATCAGCAGGCGCTGGGCGGGCAGGGTCAGGCCGCCGAATTCGAGCAGCTGGGTGTAGGGCGTTTCCATGCGGTGGAAGTCCGCGCCCCAGATCGCCTGCGCGCCCGCTTCGAGGAACAGCAGGATGCCGATCGAGGCGATCATGTGGTGCAGGTAGGGCGCTTTACGCAGCGGGTGGAACACCAGCCGTTCGGACAGCACCGAGATCAGGGCAACCACGGCGGCCGCGCCCAGCATGCCCCACCAGTAGTTCAGGCCGAGTTTGGTCATGATGAAGAAGGCCGAATAGGCACCCGCCATGTAGAAGGCGCCATGCGCGAAATTCGGCACGTGCAGGATGCCGTAGACGAGCGTGAGCCCGAGTGCGACCAGGCTGTAGACCCCTCCAAGGGTCAGCCCGTTGAGGACTTGTTGCAGGAAAAGCTCCAAAATCGTGTCTCCATTATTGGTGTGATCGTTTTTGATTTGGATGCTGCCGGCGTGGGGCGATTACTGCATGGGCGCACCTCGTGGCCTGGAACGGGCGGGCGCCGCGGCAAGCACGCGCTTCATGCGTGCGCATGCCGTCGAGTCCGGCTTGGGAAGGGTTAGGGAAGAGGGGATGGCGCCGCATGCGGGACCGCGCGCGGCCTGCACTGCCTTCGTATTCGCCAACACATGCTTTGTGAACATGCCGCTCCTCGGAGTGGGTGCGCGGTATGCGTACCCGATGACTTCAGCGATTTGGTTTTGCTACGCGAAACTACAGGGTGTAAAATGGAACAAAAAAAGGATACGATACTTTTAGTTGAGTAGCAATGGTTTGTTCGCGAACCCGCAAGCGGCGCGCGGTGCCTGGAGGGACGGGTCGCTCTGCAGCGAACAAAACAGCCCAGCCAGTGTGCCATGCCTCGCCCGTCCGGCATAGTCATTTTGCGCTGGCGGCCGCCTCGTATTCCCACCGTCCAGACTGGGGTCCATCCATGGAGCAGAGCAGCACCAACAGCACCGGCGAGCAGTTCGAGACTGGCCCCGCCGGCGAGGCCACCGATGGCGCGCGCAAGAACGAGGAGCGCTATTTCATCACCGCGCTGGCGCGCGGGCTGGAAGTACTGAGCTGCTTCCGCTCGGCGGACAAGGGGCTGACCAACCAGCAGATCGCCGAACGCTGCGGCCTGCCGAAATCCACCGTCACCCGCTTCACCTATACGCTCACGCGCCTCGGCTACCTGGTGCAGGACACGGGCGGGCGCTATGTGCTGGGCACGGCGACGCTGGGCCTGGGCAGCGCGATGCTCGCGCGGCTCGACATCCGCCAGCTGGCGCGGCCCATGATGCAGGAGCTGGCCCAATTTTCCGGCACCACGGTCTCGATCGCGGTACGCGACCGGCTGTCGATGATTTATATCGAGGTCTGCCGCAGCACGGCGGCCCTGGCCCTGGCGCTGCAGGTGGGCTCGCGGATGCCGCTCGCGGTATCGGCCATCGGCCGCGCGTGGCTGGTCAAGGCCAGCGAGCAGGAGCGGAAAGACATCCTGGCGCGCTACCAGGAAATCGACGAGATGGCCTACAAGGCGGTGCTGGAAGCCATCGAACGCGGCCAGCGGGATTATGCGCAGTACGGCTGCACGACCTCGTTCGGCGAGTGGCAGAAGGATGTCAACGGCATCGCGGTGGGATTCCTGCCGATCGGCGGCAACCAGCTCATGTCGATCAACTGCGGCGGGCCGTCGTCGAGCGTCTCGAAGGAGTTCCTGCTCGAGGAGGTGCGGCCGCGCCTGATCGAGATCGCGGCGCGGCTGGAGTCCTGATCCAGGCTGTTGAAACTTGGCCGGCCATGACTCGTAGCGTGGGCGGCTCCGCCGCCCACGCGTTCAACCAGAAATTCAATAACCCGCGTCCAGCTGCGCCGCCGTCAGCGCCTTCATCACCGCAAACACCCCGCTCGCGCGCAGGATGCGCTTGTTGTCCACCATCATTTCGCAATCGGCAAACGCCACGCGCGAGCCGATGCGCGCGATGTTCACGTGCGCTTCGACCCAGTCGCCCGGACGCGCCGCGCCGATGAAATCGGTACTCAGGCTGACGGTCACGAACGAGTGGCGGTGCTCGCAGGACAGCGCGAGGCCCAGGCCGAGGCTGGAGTCGGCCAGGCTGGCCAGCATGCCGCCGTGGACGATGCCGCGCATGTTGGCGTGACGGTCGCCCATGCGCATCGCGATCAGGATCTTGCCGGGCTCGCGCCGTAGATACATGGGGCCGAGGCTCGCCATGTAGGGGCCGCCCCGCTTGAGGCGCTCGAATCCTTCCGGCACGAAGCTGCCGTCGTCGTCTTGTGGTGTCATGTTCAAAAACCTGTGTTCATAAAAGAACGCGGCGACCCAGGGGCCGCCGCGGTGATTCAACCAGCTCTGTTCAAGCAGCCATTATGCATCAGAACATGTGCATCACGCCTGCGCTGAAGCGGTTTGCCGAATCGCTGCCGACGGCAACGATGCCCTGCGCCAGGTTGATGGCCTGCGGCGCGCCGGCGGCGGCCGTTGCGACGATGACGGAGTCGGTAGCGGCATGGCTGTACGCGGCGTACAGGGTCGAGCGCTTGCTCAGCGCGTAACGGGCGATCGCGTGGTACTGCTGCGAATCGTCGCGCAGGTCGCCGGTGCGGCGGGTGTTGTAGAACGCGCCGGTCAGGGTGATGGCTGGTCCGACCGGAACGTCGACACCGACGCCGAGCACGGCGATCTTGCGGTTCGTGCTGTCGACTTCGTTGGCGATGTAGGTGCCCTTGAGGACGGCCATCGGCAGGGTGTACTTCAGGCCGATGCCGTAGGAGGTCAGCTTGTCGGTGTTGAGGTTGTTCTTCATGCGCGCGTAGGCGCCGGCGACGCCGAACGGACCCGCGTTGTAGAACACCGAAGCGCCCTGGTAGGAGCCCTTCTGGATGCCGTCGGCCTGTTCGCCGAAAGCACGCATCAGCGCGAAGCCGGCGCCCGAGAAGGTCGGCGAGACATACTTGATCGAATTCGACTGCCGCAGGGCGCTGTTGCCGGCGCCGTTGGTGCCGAAGCCGCCGTAGACGGCGCCGAAGTTCAGCGCGCCGAACAGCACGTTCGGGCTGGTCGCCGCGAAGGCCAGGCCCATCGGGTCGGCCAGGCCGACCGAGCCGATACCCAGGATGTTCTGGCGGCCGATGTCGATCGAGCCGAAGGCGCCGCCGATGCCGACGGTTGCTTCACGGTCGAACATGGCGGTCGTGGCCGGGGTGCCGGTGTTGACGCCGGCGGTGCCGACGTCGTTCGACAGGGTGCCCTCGAGGCCGAAACGGGCCTTCAGGCCGCCGCCCAGGTCTTCGACGCCCTTGAAGCCCCAGCGGGAAGTCTGCATCAGGCCTGCGTCGACCGAGGTACGGTCGCCGACCGGGCCGTCATTGGTAACGTGGCTGAGGCCGGCATCGACGATGCCGTAGATGGTGACGCTGGTCTGGGCGGACGCGGTCGACATGCAAGCAGCAAGCACGGCCATTGCAAGGATGGTCTTCTTCATTTTAATGCGGTCTCCTGGTTTTCGAGGTGCTCCGGCCCCGACGAGGCCGGATCGCGATACAGCGGTATAGCGGCGGCGTTTCTCTTGGTGGAACTGTGCCATCTATTCTGAAACTGTATTTTCTTGAGTCAATATTGTCAACGACTTCGTGGCAGTTGCGATGCCTTTGTGCACTTTCGCACAGGAAGTGTTGTTCAGATAGGAAAGATGCAAGAGAGATGTGGACAAGAAGGTCCGGAAGCGCCGCAGCGGGGAGCTGCGGCTGGGGGAGAAGCGCCCCCGGCATATGCATGCCGGGGGGGTGCAGCGGTCAGTGGACTGGGTCAGTCTTCCTGGAAGGCTTCTTCGCGCTTCGCGCGCAGCGAAGGCAGCAGTACGACGATCATCGCGGCGGCGGCCAGGGCCAGCATGGTGGCGCTGATCGGACGCTGGACGAACACCAGCGGGTCGCTGTGCGAGAGCAGCAGCGCGCGGCGCAGGTACTCTTCCATCATCGGGCCGATGATGAAGCCGAGCAGCATCGGCGCCGGTTCCGCACCCAGCTTGGCGCAGATGTAGCCGAACAGGCCGAACAGTGCCATGAGGTAGACGTCGAACTCGTTGTTGTTCAGGCTGAACACACCGATCGCGCAGAACATCAGGATGGCCGGGTACAGGCGGTGGTAAGGCACCATGATCATCTTGACCCAGAGGCCGATCATCGGCAGGTTCAGCACGACCAGGAACAGGTTACCGATCCACATCGAGACGATCAGGCCCCAGAACAGCGCAGGCTGCTCGGTCATCACGGCCGGACCTGGCTGGATGCCCTGGATGATCATCGCGCCGATCATCAGCGCCATCACCGGGTTCGACGGAATGCCCAGGGTCAGCATCGGGATGAACGAGGTCTGGGCGCCGGCGTTGTTCGCCGCTTCCGGCGCCGCCACGCCTTCGATCGCACCCTTGCCGAAGTTGGCCGAGTTCTTCGAGACCTTCTTCTCGATCGAGTAGGACGCGAACGAGGCCAGCATGGCGCCACCGCCTGGCAGGATGCCGAGGGCCGAACCGATGAAAGTACCGCGCAGGACCGGGGCGGCGATGCGCTTGAAGTCTTCCTTGGTCAGCATCAGGCCCGAGACCTTCTTCATCATCAGGGTGCGCGACTCGTCGTGCTCGAGGTTGCGGATGATTTCGCCGATGCCGAACATGCCCATCGCGACGATCACGAAGTTGACGCCGTCGGCCAGTTCAGGCAGGTCGAAGGTGTAGCGCGCGGCGCCCGAGTTGACGTCGGTGCCGATCAGGCCCATCAAGAGGCCCAGGATCACCATGCCGATCGCGTTGAGCAGCGAGCCGCTGGCCAGCACGACCGAAGCGACGAGGCCGAGCACCATCAGCGAGAAATATTCGGCGGGGCCGAATTTCAGAGCCAGCTCGGCCAGCGGCGGCGCGAACAGGGCCAGCAGGACGGTGGCGACGGTGCCGGCGAAGAACGAGCCGAGCGCCGCGGTGGCGAGCGCCTTGCCTGCATGCCCCTGGCGCGCCATCTGGTAGCCGTCGATGGCTGTCACCACCGAGGATGATTCTCCCGGCAGGTTGACCAGGATGGCGGTGGTCGAGCCCCCGTACTGGGCGCCGTAATAAATACCGGCCAGCATGATGAGCGCCGAGACCGGCGGCAGGCCGAAGGTGGCCGGCAGCAGCATGGCGATGGTGGCAACCGGGCCGAGGCCCGGCAGCACGCCGACGGCGGTGCCGACGAAGACGCCGATCAGGCAGTAGAACAGGTTGGTGAGGGTGAGGGCCGTTTCGAGGCCGAGCATGAGGTTGTGCAGGGTATCCATGATGTCTTCTTCTTAAAAACCGAGCCACGGGCCGAGGATAGGCATCGGCAAGCCAAGCAGCTTGACGAACACGACGACCGCGAACACCGCCAGGCCAATGGCCAGCAGCAGCGAGGCGCCCCAGGTGAATTTAGGACTGGCATAGGCGCTCATCAGCACCAGCACCAGCACGGCGGGCACCAGGCCGGCGTTGCGCATCAGCAGGCCGAACAGGAGCACGGCCACCAGGACCAGGACGATCTCCCTGATGTAGAACTTGCCGACCGGCTCGCCGGGACGCAGGAGCGAACGGATCACGCCGACCGCGCCGACAAGGGTCAGCAGGCCCCCGAGCACGGTCGGGAAATACGCCGGGCCCATGCGGCCGGCCGAACCCATCGGATAATCGAGGCCGATGATGATGGCGGCCAGGCCGAAGAACAGAAAGATGATGCCGATCCAAAAATCCTTTGGATGGCGAATGAATGATGGCACTACGCGCTCCTTTATTGCTGTTGATGACTGACCACGGCCTTTGCGGCACCGTGGCCGTACGGCTCCCGCCGCGCGGAGCTGCGCGCCGGCCCCGGGAGCAATCCCGGCGCCGGCGCGCAGTCAGTGCGGCGGTGGATCAGTCGGCGTAGACGCCGGCTTTCTTGATGATCGGCGACCAGCGCTCGATCTCGGATTTGAGGTAGGCGCGCAGCGCTTCCGGATGGGCCTTGGCTTCAGGCACCGGTTCGGTGCCGAGGTCGGCGAAGCGCTGCTTGACGTTCGGATCCTTGAGCGCGGTCTGCAGGGCGCTGGCGAGCGTGTCGATGACCGGCTTCGGCGTGCCTTTCGGCGCGTAGAGGGCGTGCCAGACCGCGACTTCGAAGCCCGGCAGGCCGGCTTCGTTCAGGGTCGGCACCTCGGGCATGTTCGGCAGGCGCGACTTCGTGGTCACGCCGTAGACCTTGACCTTGCCGCTCTTGATCTGGCTGGTGGTGTTGGTGGTCTGGTCGCACATGAAGTCCACCTGGCCGCCGAGCAGGTCGTTCATCGCCGGGCCGGTGCCCTTGTACGGGACGGTGGTGAGGTCGGTGCCGATCGCGGTCATGAACAGCATGCCGCACAGGTGCGAGGCCGAACCGACGCCGGCGTTGGCGTAGGTGACCTTATCCTTGTTGGCCTTGATGTAGGTGAGGAATTCCTTGAAGTCGCGGGCCGGGAAGTCCTTGCGCGCGACGATGGTCATCGGCACGTCGGTGACCAGGCCGACCGGCTCGAAGCTGTCGATCGCGTTGTACGGCAGCTTGCGGTAGAGCGAAGGCGCGGTCGAGTGGCCGATGTGGTGCAGCAGCAGCGTGTAGCCGTCCGGCGCCGCCTTGGAGACGCGCGTGGCGGCGATGGTGCCGCCGGCGCCGCCGACGTTCTCGATGATGATCTGCTGCTTGAGCTTATTGCCCATCGACTGCGCCACCAGGCGCGCGACCGTGTCGGTCGGGCCGCCGGCGGCGAACGGCACGATCATCGTGATCGTCTTGGTGGGGTAGGTCTCGGCATGCGCTGCCATGCTGCCGAACAGGGCCAGGCATGCGGCGGCGCGCATCAGGGTGATTTTCATGGATGTCGTCCTCGTCTCTGTTTATAGGTGTGGTGCTGCCGTCCACCTGGTGCATCGTTCCGGTCCGCCCGTCGTGTGCGGGCTTGGGTTGTGACTGGAGATGTTGTTGATCAGGTATCTACGCAGCATGGTTGTACCAGTAAATAGTGTGCAATGCAACTAAGGGAAAACCGCAATAGCCAGTTGGCGAAAAGCTCATCCATATTAGCGCGCCGTGCAAAAGCCGGCGCGAAACCGGCCTGCCGTGCGCGTCTCCCGGGCTCGCCCGGCCGGTGTGGTCGTAGCGTCGCAGCCGGAGGCGGTCTTGCCGCGGCGCCCTGTGTTGCGTTCCTGCCCGCTGGCCCGGCCAATGCACCTGGCCTGGCCACCAGGGGCGCGGCGTATCGGGTGCAGCGCTACTACGGTAATTTTACGTATTTCAAATCCGTCAACGATCGCCAATAATCATGCCGCTTGCGTGGCCGCCATTCGCGCGCCCGGCGCAAGCGCACGACGTAGCGGCATGCCGCCGTGCGTCGCAGTAGCAGATAGCAAAAAAACCGCCGCCCGCATGTGCCTGACCGCGACGCGGGCGGACTATAAAAGAGAAGAGGAGCACCGTGTCATTCCTGATTGTTCTCGCCGCCCTGGCGTTCCTGATGTTTGCCGCCTACCGCGGCTACAGCGTCATCCTGTTTGCACCGATCGCCGCCCTCGGCGCTGTGCTGTTGACCGACCCTTCGGCCGTGGCGCCGGTCTTTTCCGGCATCTTCATGGAAAAGATGGTCGGCTTCGTCAAGCTTTATTTCCCGGTCTTCATGCTCGGCGCCGTCTTCGGCAAACTGATCGAGCTGTCCGGCTTCAGCGAATCGATCGTGGCCGCCGCCGTGCGCTACATCGGCCGTTCGCGCGCGAACGCCGTCATCGTCGCGGTCTGCGCGCTGCTGACCTATGGCGGCGTGTCGCTGTTCGTGGTGGTGTTCGCGGTGTATCCGTTCGCCGCCGAACTCTATCGCCAAAGCAATATTCCGAAGCGCCTGATGCCGGGTGCGCTGGCGCTGGGCGCGTTTTCGTTCACCATGGATTCGCTGCCGGGCACGCCGCAGATCCAGAACATCATCCCGACCACCTTTTTCAAGACCACCTCATGGGCCGCGCCGATCCTCGGCACGATCGGTTCGCTCTTCATCATCGTGGTCGGCCTGGCCTATCTCGAATGGCGCCGCCGCGCCGCGATGGCGAAAGGCGAGGGCTATGGCACCGCGCTGCAGAACGAACCGGAACGCGTTCACTCCACCTCGCTGCCGAACCCTCTGCTGGCATTGCTGCCGCTGATCGTCGTCGGCGTTGCCAACTTCATGCTGACCCGCATGATCCCCGAGTGGTACGGCACGTCGTTCACGATCGCGCCCGAAATCCTGCCGGGCCTGAAAGCGCCGGTGACCACGTCCATCAAGACCGTGGTCGCGATCTGGGCGGTGCAGGGCGCGCTGCTGCTGGGCATCCTGTTCGTCGTCGCGACGGCCTTCAACCGCATCAAGGACCGCTTCGCGGCGGGCTCGAAAGCGGCCGTCGGCGGCGCGCTGCTGGCCGCCATGAACACGGCCTCGGAATACGGTTTCGGCGGCGTCATCGCCGCACTGCCGGGCTTCATGGTGGTCGGTAACGCCCTGAGAAGCATTCCCGATCCGCTGGTCAACGCGGCCGTGTCGGTCAGCTCGCTGGCCGGCATCACCGGTTCGGCCTCGGGCGGCATGAGCATTGCGCTGGCCGCCATGTCGGACCTGTTCATCCAGGGCGCGCAGGCGGCGCAGATTCCGCTGGAAGTCCTGCACCGCGTGGTCGCCATGGCCAGCGGCGGCATGGACACGCTGCCGCACAACGGCGCCGTCATCACGCTGCTGGCCGTCACGGGCCTGACCCACAAGCAGTCGTACCGCGAGATTTTCGCCGTCACCGTCATCAAGACGCTGGCCGTGTTCTTCGTGATCGCCGTGTATTACCTCACTGGGCTGGTGTAAGCCGCACGAGGGCGAGGGCAGCGCGCCCTCGTCGCGCCGGGCCGGACGCCGCGTGTAAAAATTGTCTCGATGCCATTAAATCCGGTTTACACTCCATTCCGTCACTCATACGGAATAATGAACCGGCGCAATGGACGAACAGCAACTAACTGAATCGCCCGCCCCATCCCTGAAGGACTTCGGCCCCTTTCCGATCGTCGGCATCGGCGCCTCCGCGGGCGGCCTGCCGGCCCTGATGCGGCTGCTCGAGAACATGCCGCCGGCGCCGGGGATGGCGCTGGTGGTCGTGCTGCACCTGGAGGCGGACGCGCCGAGCGCCGCCGACCGGGTGCTGCAGCGGGCCACCGGCATGCCGGTACTGCAGGTTACCGAACGCATGGCGCTGAGGCCGAACCAGGTCTACGTCATTTCGCCCGGGCGCAGCCTGGCCATGGACGACGGCCACCTCGTTGCCGACAAGCCGCAGTGTGCGCTGGGCGTACCGATGACCATCAATGTCTTCTTTCGCACCCTGGCCGAAGCCTACGGCGAGCGCGCGATCGGCGTGCTGCTGTCCGGCATGGGCTCGGATGGGGTGGCCGGCCTGGCCAGCATCAAGGAGCATGGCGGCGTCGCGATGGCGCAATTGCCGGCCGACGCAGAGGAAAGCAGCATGCCGCAGGCGGCGATTGCCTCTGGCCTGGTCGATTTCGTCCTGCCCGCTGCGCAGGTGCCGGCCAGGTTGATGGAGATGCGCGACATCATGCAGGCGATCCGGCAAGGCGGCCTCGACGGCCATGCCCCGCCCGAGCTCCCGCTGTTCGAGGCGGAAGGCAGCTCGGTGGAGGGCCTCGACACCATCCTGTCGCTGCTGTACGCGCGCACCGGCCACGACTTCCGCCACTACAAGCAGCCCTCCGTCCTGCGCCGCATCGAGCGCCGCATGCAGGTGCGCGGCGAGGCGGACCTGCTGGCCTATTGCCGCCTGCTGGCGCACGACCCGCAAGAGCCGGATACCCTGGTGCAGGAGTTGCTGATCGGGGTAACCAATTTCTTCCGAGACCGCGATGCCTTCAACGCGCTCGAGAAGACCATCCTTCCGCGCATCTTCCACGGCAGGAAACCCGAAGAGCCGCTGCGCGCATGGGTCACGGCCTGCTCGACCGGCGAGGAAGCGTATTCGGTGGCGATGCTGCTGGCGGAGCACGCTGAGTGTATCGACGGCGCGCCGGCGATGCAGGTCTTCGCCACCGATATCGACGAACGCGCGATCGCGGTGGCGCGCGCCGGACGCTATCCGGATGCTATCGCGGCCGACGTGCCGCCGGAGCGGCTGGCGCGCCATTTCTCGCTCGAGGACGACCACTTCACGGTGCGCAGGCTGCTGCGCGACCGCATCCTGTTCGCCCAGCACGACCTGCTGCACGACCCGGCCTTCTCGAACCTCGACCTGGTCAGCTGCCGCAATGTCCTGATCTACCTGAACCGGGACGTCCACCGCCACCTGCTGGAAGTGTTCCACAGCGCGCTCAAGCCGGGCGGCTACCTGTTCCTGGGCGGCGCCGAATCGGCGGACCTGGCGCCCGACCTGTTCCTGGCGGTCAACGGCCGCCACCGGCTGTACCAGGCCAGGCCCGGCGTGAAGGCGGCCCACCGCCTGCCGCTGGTGCCGGCGAAGCGGGCGGGGGGGCGCCAGGGGGCAGCAAGGATCGACGCGCCGCCGCCGCAGGCCGCCGCGCGCCCCACCTCGTTCGCCGAGCTGCACCAGCGCACGCTGGCCCAGCTGGCGCCGCCCAGCGTGCTGGTGAATGCCCAGGGCGATATCGTGCACGCTTCCGACGGGGCCGGCGCCTTCCTGCGCTATGGCGGCGGCGAACCGAGCACGCAGGTGCTCGCGCTGGCGCTGCCCGAATTGCGCAGCAGCCTGCGCACCGTGATGTTCCAGGCCCAGCAGAGCGGCAGCGCGGCGCACCTGGGCCCGGTCCGCTACAGCCAGGAAGGCGCGGGCCGCGTCGTCAGCCTGTCGGCCGTGCCGGTGCAGGGCGATGGCGCCGCCGCAGGCCTGTTGCTGGTGCGCTTCGAGCCGGCCGAACCAGCGCCCGACAGCGCGGACGCCGACGAGCAGAACGCCGGGCCGCGCCTGCGCGCGCTGGAAGCGGCCCTGCTGGACGCCCGGCACAACCTGGCGCGGCTGGTCGAACAGGCCGAAGCGGCGGGCGCCGAACAGGACCAGGCCAACAGGGCCTTGCAGGCCATGGTGGACGGCCTGCGCACGAGCGTCGAAGACCTCGAGGTACAGCGCGAAGAGCTCCAGTCACGCAACGAGGAGCTCTACACCGTCAATGCCGAGCTGGCGGCGCGCCTCGAGGACACTTCCAAGTCCAACGACGACCTGAGCAACCTGATCGCCTCGACCGACATCGCCACCCTGTTCCTCGACCAGCGCCTGCGCATCCAGCGCTACACGCCGAACGTCACCCGCATCTTCAACATCATCCCGGCGGACGTCGGGCGGCCGCTGGCGCATATCACCAGCCGCCTCGAAACCACCCGCCTGCTCGACGAGGCCGTCAGCGTGTTCGCCAGCGGGCAGCCGGTCGAGCGCGAAGCGCGCGGGGCGGACGGCCGCGAGTACATCGTGCGCGTGCATCCCTACCGCACGGCCTACGGCCGCGTCGAGGGCGCGGTGCTGACCTTCATCGACATCAGCAGCCGCCGCACGGCCGAGAAAGCCCTGCGCGAAAGCGAACAGCGGCTGGCGCTCGCGTTCGCGACGCTGCCGGTCGGTATCGGCACCGTCGACATGGCCGGCAATACGGTCATGCTCAACGAGAGGATGCGGCGTTTCTTGCCGACCGGCGTGATACCGTCGCGCGATGCTGCGCGCATGGACCGCTGGCGCGGCTGGGACGCTGGCGGCGCGCCGGTCCAGCCCCGCGATTTCCCCGGCGCGCGGGCGCTGCGTGGCGATCCCATCCCGTCGGGCATGCAGATGCTGTACACCGACGACGACGGCGTCGAAACCTGGACCGAGGTGCGCTCGGCGCCCCTGCGCGACGGCGAGGGCAACATCACCGGCGCCCTGTCCGTCGTGATCGACGTCGACCGCCTCAAGCGCGGCGAGGAGGCGGCGCAGCAGAGCGCACAGCGCCAGGCCTTCCTGCTCCGGCTCGCTGACGCCGTCAGGCCGCTCGACGCGGCCGCCGAGATACAGGGCGAGGCCGCGCAACTGCTGCGCGAGCACCTCGCCGCGGGATGGTGCTACTACGTCGAATGGGACGAGGCGGCCGCGCGCGGCCACGTGCTCCGCGCCGCGGTGCGCGAGGGCCTTCCGTCGCTCACGGGGACGCACGACGTCTCGGACGTGCCGGAGTTCCTTGACATCCTCCGCAAGGGGGCCGTGCTGAACGTCGGCGACTACGCGAACTTCGATGGCTTGAGTCCAGCGTTTCGTGCGCGCTACACGGCGCTTGGCTTGCGCTCGATGCTGGTCGCTACGCTGGTCAAGCAGGGGCGCCTCGTCGCGTCGCTGATCGTGGGCGGCACCGAGGTATGTGACTGGTCAGGCGACGCGGAGGCGCTGCTGATGGAGGTCGCCGAGCGCACCTGGGCCGCCGTCGAGCGTTCGCGCACAGAGGCGGCCGCGGCGCGCGCCGAGCGGCGCGCGGAAAGCATCCTCGAACACATGGGCGAGGCGCACTGCGTGCTCGGCCCTGATTACCGCCTCCTGGTCGTCAACGCTGCCGCCGAGCGCCTGCTCGGCAGGGAGCGCTCGACGCTGCTGGGGCGTACGCATTGGGACGCCTTCCCCGAATCGGTGGACGCCCCGGTGGGCCAGGCCTTCCGGCGCGTGGTCGAGGAGGGCGCCGAGCAGCACTTCACCCACCACTACACGGGCGAAGGCTACGACTTCCACCTCGAGGTCGACGCCTATCCGACCGAGGAGGGCGGCGTGGCCATCTTCTGGCGCGACGTCACCGAAAAGCTGCGCGCCGCGCAGGCGCTGCAGACGAGCGAGGAAAAGTACCGCGCCCTGTTCAACGAGATGGACGAGGCCTATTCCGTGGTCGAGGTGATCGCCGACCGCACGGGCCACTGGAACGACTTCCTGTTCCTCGATGCGAATCCCGCCTTCATGCGGCACACGGGCATGCCGTATCCCGTCGGACGCACCGCGACCGAGCTGCTTGGCAGCCCCAACCCGCAATGGGCGGAGTTGTATGGGCGCGCCGTGCAGACGGGCCAGCCGCTACGCGTCGAAATCGGCGAGCTGACGCTCGGGCGCGTGTTCGACCTGAACGTGTTCCGGCTCGGCGGCGAGGGCAGCCGGCGGGTCGCTGCGCTGTTTACGGACATCACCGGGCGCAAACAGACCGAGGAGGTGCTGCGCCGCAGCGAAGAACGCTATCGCATGCTGTTCGAAGCCTCACCGATGCCCTTCGTGGTGACCGCGCCCGACGCGCCGCACTTCACGGTCGTCGGCGTCAACGACGCCTATCTCCGCGCCACCTTGCGCACGCGCGAAGCCCTGGTCGGGCACCACCTGTTCGAGAGGTTCCCCGATGATCCCGACCGGGGTATCTCGAGCGTCCTGCGCGCCTCGTTCGAACGGGTGATCGCCACCCGGCAGCAGGACATGATGCCGGTCATGAAATACGACATGGTGCGGCCCGATGGCACGGTCGAGGAACGCTGGTGGATCCCCCTGCAATCGCCCGTGCTCGACGACGACGGCCAGGTGACGGCGATCATCCACAGCGCTACGGACGTCACCGACATCCACCGCGCAGGGGTGGCCTTGCGCGCGAGCGAGCAGCGCCTGGCCGGAGAACTGGCCAAGACCGAACTGCTGCAAAGGCTCAGCACCAGCCTGATTTCGGAACAGCGGCCGGAGGCGATGCACGACCAAATCATCGAGGCCGCCATGATGCTGGCCGAGTCCGATGCCGCGTCCATCCAGTTCCTCGACCCGAACACGGGGCGCCTGCGCCTGATCGCTTCCCGCAACCTCCATCCGCTATCGGCCGAATTCTGGCGCGACATGGACGGGTGCTACGCCAGCACCTGCGGGCGCGCCATGCGCACGCACGGGCGCGTGGCCGTCGAGGACACGGAAGCCGACCCCGGGATGGCAGGCAGCGCGGACCTCGAAGAGTACCGGCGCTCGGGCATCCGGGCCGTCCAGTCGACGCCGCTCAGGGCCGGTTCAGGACGTGTGGTCGGCCTGATCTCGACCCACTGGCGCTTCCCCCGCCGGCTCACCGAGCAGGACTTCACGCTGTTCGACGTGCTGGCGCGCCAGCTCGCCGACCTGGTCGAACGCGCGCAGACCGAAGAGGCCCTGCGCGCCACCGAAGCGCGCTTCCGGGCGCTGGCCGAAGCTTCGCCGGGGCTGATCTGGCAGATCGACGCCGGCGGCGCCCTGAACTATGTGAACGGGCGCTGCCTCGACGTCACCGGCGCCAGCCTGGAACAGCTGCGCGGGGCCGGCTGGCAGGGCGTCCTGCATCCGGACGATGCGGCCGGCTACCTCGATGGCGTCGCGCACGCCCTGCGCCTGGAGGACGCCTTCCAGCAGCGCGTGCGCCTGCGCACACGGA
The DNA here is from genome assembly GCF_056680575.1 of Telluria sp. AIW5. Taxonomy (NCBI): domain Bacteria; kingdom Pseudomonadati; phylum Pseudomonadota; class Betaproteobacteria; order Burkholderiales; family Oxalobacteraceae; genus Telluria; species Telluria sp. AIW5. Next base: position 3,454,214 of record NZ_CM155289.1, read on the forward strand.
GCGGCGGCCACCACTGGTTCGAATCGCACGCGCTGCCCTGGTATGCGGCGGACGGGCAGTTCCAGGGACTGGTCGGGATGTCGATCGACGTCGAGGAGGCGGTGCGGGCCGAGGACGCATTGAAGACCGCCGACCGCCGCAAGGACGAATTCCTCGCCACCCTGGCGCACGAGCTGCGCAATCCGCTTGCCCCGATCAGCAATGCGCTGCAGTTCCTGCGCTTCCCGGAAGGCAAGCGCCGCGCCGACCGCCTGCTGGCGATGGTCGAGCGCCAGGTGCGGCACATGGTGCGGCTGGTCGACGACCTGACGGAAGTGACCCGCATCAGCCGCGGCAAGGTCGACCTGCAGCGCGCGCCGGTAGCCCTGGCCGAGATCCTCGACAGCGCCGTGGAAACCTGCCTGCCCGCATTCGAGCAGAAACGCCAGCAACTGACGCTCGCACCCCGCGACGCGGCGCTGCGGCTCGACGCCGACAAGGTACGCCTGACCCAGGTGTTCGCCAACCTGCTCAACAACGCGGCCAGGTACACCGCGCCGGGAGGGCAGGTGTGGGTCGGCGTCGCCAGGGACGGCGGCCAGGTGCAGGTGACGGTGCGCGACACCGGCATGGGCATCCCTCCGGAACAGCTGCCGCAGGTCTTCGAGATGTTCCCCCAGCCGCACGGCAGGAACGGACATAGGGACGGCGGCCTCGGGATCGGCCTGGCCATGGTGCGCAGCCTGGTCGAGCTGCACGGCGGGACGGTCGAAGCGCACAGCGGCGGCCCCGGTCAGGGCAGCGAATTCGTGGTGCGCCTGCCGCTGCACGACTGTCCCAACGCCGCGCTGTGCGTTGAGGCGCCGGGCGAGCCAGGGGAGGCGCCGCTGGCCGGGCGCCGCATCCTGGTGGTGGACGACAACCGCGACGCCGCCGATTCCCTGTGCCAGCTGCTGGCCGCGCACGGCGCCGAGGCCCACGCCGTCTACGGTGGCCATGCCGCCCTCGAGGCCGTCGACAGCACCCGCCCGGATGCGGTCGTGCTCGACATCGGCATGCCGGAAATGGATGGCTACGAGGTCGCGCGCCGGATCCGCCAGATGCAGAAGGAAGAGGACGGCGGCGGGATCCGGCTGGTGGCCCTGAGCGGCTGGGGCCAGCATGCGGACCGCCAGCGTTCGCAGGCCTGCGGCTTCGATCATCACCTGACCAAGCCGGCCGAGTTGCACAGCCTGCTCAGGATCCTGGCCAAAGGGTGAAGGCGGCGCCTAGTTCGCCAGGTTTTTCGCCACGATCGCGTCCGTCGCCGCCTGCGCCTGCTGCAGCGGCTGGTTCAGCGCCGTCGTCACATAGCGCGCCGGTGCGGGCGCCATCGCGCCGAGGGCGCCGCCTTCCTTGTGGCTGATGTCGACGTCGACCGTGGCAGAGAGTCCCACGCGCAGCGGGTGCGCGGCCAGCTCTTTTGGGTCGAGCGAGATGCGCACCGGGACCCGCTGCACCACCTTGATCCAGTTGCCGCTGGCATTCTGCGCCGGCAGCAGGGAAAACGCGCTGCCGGTGCCGGCCGCGAGGCCCATCACCTTGCCGTGGAACTCGACCTTGTTGCCGTACATGTCGGCTTCGATTTTCACCGGCTGGCCGACGCGGATGTCGCGCAGTTCGGACTCCTTGAAGTTGGCGTCCACCCACAGCTGGTCGAGCGGCACCACCGACAGCAGCGGCGCGCCCGGGTTGACGCGGCTGCCGACCTGCACGCTGCGTTTCGCGACATAGCCGGACACCGGCGCCACGATGGCGTTGCGGCGCGCCGCCAGCCAGGCCCCGAGGTAGTCGGCTTTCGCCGCCAGCACGCTCGGATGGTGGGCGGGGTCGACGCCGGCCACGGCGGACTTCGCGGCCGCCACCTGTTTCAGGGCCACGTCGAGCGCGGCTTTCGCGTCTTCGACCGCACGCCTGGCGTGCGCCACGTCTTCTCCCGAGACCACCTGGCTTGCCGCCAGCGGCGCGCGCCGCGCCAGGTCTTCGCGCGCGCTTTGCAGGGACACGCGGCGTTGCTCGACCACGGCCAGCAGCTGCTCGACGTTCGTATAGCGTTCTCGCTGCTGGCGCACGGCGGTCCCGAGGCGCGCTTCGGCCTGGGTCAGGGCGACGTCGGCGTCGGCCGGATCGAGGCGCACGATTTCGGCGCCCGCCTGCACCATCTGGGTTTCGTCGGCACGGATTTCGACGACGCTGCCTGCGACCTGCGAGGAGACGGTGATCAGGTTGCCGCCGACATAGGCGTTGTCGGTCTCGGCGCGTTGCGACAGCACCAGCGCGGCATAGGTGCCGTAGGCCAGGCCGCCAAGGGCGAAGATGGCGGTGATGCCCAGCAGGACGGCCTTGCGTTTTTTCGGGTTCGGGGTAGTTTCGGTAGTCATCGCGATGTTCAATGTTGTTGTGTCGTTGCGGGTGCGCCGGCTACACGCTGTGGTTCGGCGCGGTAGCCGCCGCCCAGCGCTTTTACCAAAGCGACCTGGGTTTGCAGCTGCGCGTCCTGCAGCTGCAAGGCCGCGCCGCGCTGGCGCAGTACTTCCAGCTGCGCCTGCAGCACGGCGGCGCGATCGGCCAGGCCGCGCGCGCGGCGCGCCTCGGCGCTGGCCACGAGACGGGCGCTGGCCTGGGTGGCTGCATCGTGGGCAGCGAGTTCGCGCCCGATGCCCTGCAGCGTCGCGCCTTCGGCAGCCACGTCGCGCACCGCGTTCAGTACCGACTCGTTGTATTCGGCGAGCAGCGCGTCGCGTTCGGCGCGGGCAATGCCAAGGCCGGCGTCGAGGCGGCCACTGTCGAACAGCGGCAGGTCGAGCACGGCGCCGGCCAGGAAGGTGCGGCTGGCGCCGCGCAGCAGCTTGCCCAGCGAGACGGCGTTCAGGCCGACCGCGCCGGACAGGTTCAGGTCCGGATAGAAGGCGGCTTCGCTGGCGGCGACCCGGCCCAGCGCCGCCTCGACGCGCCAGCGCGCGGCCTGCAAATCGGGCCGGCGTGCCAGCAGTTCCATGCCCAGTTCGCGCGGCAGCCCTGCCTGCGCGCCCTGCGGCAGGCGGCGCTCCAGGTCGGCCAGGTCGTCCGGGCCGGCGGCGACCAGCGCGCGCAGGGCTTCGCGTTCGCGCGCGGCCTGGGTCTCGAGCAGGGCCGCCTGTTCGGCGAGCTTGCCCAGTTCCAGTTCAACGCTGCGCTGCGCGTCCACGGTCGCCAGGCCGTGCGCCAGGCGCGCCGTGCGGTCCGCCAGCAAGCCCTGTTCGACACGGACAAGTTGCGCGACATTGTCGGCGCGCGCCCACAACACCTGCAGGCGGAAGTAGCTCTGGGCGACGGCTGCCGCCAGTGCCTGTTTCGCCTGGCTGGCCTGGGCCGCGGCCGCATTTTGCTCGCCGATCGCCGCAGTCACCTGGGCGCGGTGCTTGCCCCACCAGTCGACGTCGTAGCTGATCCGGCCCTGCACCGTCGTGTCGGTGTACCAGCTGCCGCCGATCGGCGCCGGGAAGAAGCCGTTGGCGGAATAGCGCTGGCGGTTGATGCCGGTCTCCACGCCCGCCTGCAGGCCGCCGGCGGCCCGCTCCGCGTTCAGCTGGGCGCCGGCGGTGCGCACGCGCGCGGCGGCCACCGCGAGGCTCGGGTTACCGGCCAGGGCGCCGTCGATCAATTTGTCGAGCTGCGGATCGCGGTAGTCCTGCCACCAGCGTTCGACCGGCCAGGCGTCGGCCCCGAGGTCGATGGCGGCGGCGTGCCGGGCGCGGGCGAAGTCGGGCGCCTGCACCGTGGCGCTGTCCTTGGGGACATGGATGCAGCCGGCGAGCGTCAGCGCCACGCCGGCAGCGAGAAGGGTGAGTCGTATGTGTCGCACTGTGGAATCGCTAGTCAGGGAAATTCGGGGTTAATCGAGGGCGGCATGGTCGATCGGCGCCGGCCCGGCCTGCGCTTTCGGTGGGCGGATCAGCAACAGGGCCGGAATCACGGCGGCGGTCAGGATCATCATCAGCCAGTAGTCGTTGGTGTAGGCGATCATCGAGGCCTGGCGCCCGATCTCGCTGTCGACCAGTGCGGCGCCGGCGGTCGTCGCCAGGCTGTAGCCGTTTGCCGGGTCCAGCAGCGCCGGATTGGCGGCGTTCACCTGCGACGTCAACGAGGCGTGCATCGTCGCCGTGTTGCGCACCAGCAGGGTCTGCACCAGCGCGATGCCGATGCTGCTGCCGATATTCCTGATCAGGCTATACAGCGCGGTGCCCTCGGCGCGCATCTGCGGCGACAGCGTGGCGAAGGTCGCGGCCGACAGCGGCACGAACACGAGGCCGAGGCCAATGCCCTGGATCACGCCTGGCCAGACGATGTTCGCCTGGCTCATCACCAGCGTGTACTGCGCCATCTGCCACAGCGAAAACGCAGTGATCGCAAAACCGGCGCCGAGCAGCAGGCGGAAGTCGACCTTGCCGGTGACGCGCCCGACCACCAGCATCGCCACCATCGTGCCCAGGCCCGACGGCGCCGTCACCAGGCCGGCCAGCGCCGCCGGATAGCCCATCAGGCCCTGCAGCATGGTCGGCATCAGCGCGCGCGTGGCGAACAGCACCATGCCGACCGTGAAGATGAGGAACAGGCCGGTGACGTAGTTCGGGTTCTTCAGCAGGCGGTAGTCGAGGAAGGACTGGCCGGCCGGGCGCAGGGCGGTGTGGGCGACGAAATAGCACAGGCTCATGGCCAGCAGCACCGCCTCGAACCAGGTTTCGCCGGAAGCGAACCAGTCGTTTTGCTCCCCGCGGTCGAGCAGCATCTGCAGCGAGCCGATGGCCAGGCTCAGGGTAACGAAGCCGAAGGCGTCGAAACTCACGCGGCGCACAGGCTTCGTGGGCCGGATGTAGCGCCAGATGCCATAGAAGGCGATCGCGCCGATCGGCACGTTGATGAAGAAGACCCAGCGCCAGTTATAGCTGTCGGTCAGCCAGCCGCCCAGGGTCGGCCCGAGGATGGGCCCGATCATCACGCCCATGCCCCACACCGCCATCGCCGAGCCGTGCTTTTCGCGCGGATTGATGTCGAGCAGGACCGATTGCGAGAGCGGCACCAGCGCCGCCCCGAAGACGCCCTGCAGCACGCGGGCGGCGACGATCTGCCCCAGCGAGCCGGCCAGCCCGCACAGGACGGAGGCGATCGTAAAGCCGGCCACCGAGACCAGGAAGACTTTTTTCAGGCCGAAGCGGCCGACCAGCCAGCCGTTGAGCGGGGTCGCGATCGCCGCGGCGACGATGAAGGAGGTCAGTACCCAGGTGATCTGGTCGGTCGATGCGGACAGGGAGCCCTGCATGTGGGGCAGGGCGACGTTGGCGATGGTACCGTCGAGCGCCTGGATGATGGTCGCGAGCATGATCGAGATCGTGATCATGCGCCGGTTCAGCGGCGCCTCGCTATCGGATGGCAGCGGCGCCGCAGTGGTCATGGAAGCCTGCACGTGTTACTCCCCGCCTTCGATGCGCGCGCGGAGGGACTCCAGCAGTTCGGCGGCGGCAAGCAGGGTCGCCTGCGGCACCCCCTCGAGCATGTCGAGGCGGAAGGCATCGGCTTCCTTGCGCACCCTGGCGTACAGCGCGCGGCCGTCGTCGGTCAGGTGGGCCAGCTTCACGCGCCGGTCGAGCGCGCAGGGTGCGCGCCGCACCAGGCCGCCTTTTTCCAGGCGGTCGAGCATCGACACCACCGAGGGGCCCTCGATGCCGAGCAGGTCGGCCAGCTCGCGCTGCGAGGGTGGCTGCTTCGATTTGGCGATCATGGCGATCGTCATCCAGCCGGCCTGGCCGATGCCGAGGTCTTTCAGGCGCGCGTCGATCGCCAGGCGCCAGCTGCGCGCGGTGGCGTGCAGGGCGGTGGAGAAGCGTTCCTCCAGCGTAGTCGGGGTGGGGTGCTGCGACATAGATAGGTGCCAAATGGGTAGGTAGCTATCTAGTTTATCAAATGAAATCAGTTTTTGCAAAAGGCGCAAGACGTACGGGGTCATCGAGGCCGATGGCCTCGATGACGGGTTCACCGGGCTCCGCCCACGCGGTCGTGCAGGGACGCACCCGACCGTCTCGCGGAGCCATCTTTGTCGGTCTCGCGGCGCGGTTTCGATTGATCGAGTGCCGTACCGCGTGGGCGGAGCCCACCCTACGTAAACCTCAGGTCACCATCTGCCGTTCCAGGAACACCTCGAAGGCCTCGCGCGGGACGGCGGGCGAGAAGTGATAGCCCTGGATGTAGTCGCAGCCGAACGCCGCCAGCATGTCGCGCTGGGCGCCGGTCTCGACGCCTTCGGCAATGGCCTCGATCCCGAGCCGGTGCGCCAGGTCGACGATGGCCTCGGTGAGCGCCTTGTCGCTGCCGTCCTCGGTCAGGTGGTTGATGAAGGACTTGTCGATTTTCAGGTAGTCGACGTCGAACTGCTTCAGGTAAGAGAGCGAGGAAAAGCCGGTGCCGAAGTCGTCGATCGAGACCTTGGCGCCGGCCTGGTGCAGGGCGCGCAGGCAGCGCGTGACCTGCTCGGCGTCGGAGACCAGCACGCCTTCGGTGATCTCGATCGTGATGCTGTTCGGCGGCAGGCCGGCGTTCACGACCCGCTCCAGCCAGGGCAGGCTGGCGCGCCCCTCGAACTGCAGCGGCGACACGTTCACGCTCAGTTCCACGACAAAACCGTAGGCGCGCTGCCAGCGCTCGATGCTGGCGATGGCCTCCAGCAGCACCCATTCGCCGATCTCGTGGATCAGGCCCGCCTCTTCGGCCAGCGGGATGAAGCGCGCCGGGCTGATCATGCCGTGCTCCGGGTGGTGCCAGCGCAGCAGGGCTTCGGCCTTGCGGATATGCCCCGTCGCCGTCTCGACGATCGGCTGGTAATGCACCTGCAGTTGCTTGCGCGCGAGCGCGGCGCGCAGGTCGTTCGTCAGCGCCAGCTTGTCGCGCGCGTGCTGCTGCAGCGCGGGCGTGAAGTACTGGAAGCGCCCGCGCCCGGCGCTTTTCGCCAGGTACACCGCCTGCTCGGCATTGCTCACCAGTTCGGCGGCGTCGATGCCGTCGTCCGGGAAGACGCTGATGCCGACGCTGGCCGAGACGTAGGCCACGTTCCCGGGCCCGAGTTCGAGCGGAGCGCCGATCACGCCGATGATGGCGTCGGCAGTCGTCTCGAGGTGGCGCCGGCCCTCGAATTCGCTCAGCACCAGCGCGAACATGTTGCTGCCGAGGCGGGCGATGGTCGCGTCTTCGGCGACGCACTGCGCCAGGCGCCGCGTCATTTCGACCAGCGCGGCATCGCCCTTTGCGTGGCCATAGCTGTCGTTGATTTCCTTGAAGCGGTCGAGGTCGAGCAGGAGCACGCCCAGGCCTTGTCCTTGCCCGCCAGCGGCGCCGCCCGCCTTTTTCAGGTCCTGCTCGAGGCGGTCGAGGAACAGGCGCCGGTTCGGCAGGCCGGTCAGGGCATCGAAATTGGTCTGGCGCCAGATGAGCTCATCCTTCTGCTTTTGCTCGCTGATGTCGTGGAACTGCACCACGTGGCGGTGCACGCGCCCGTCCGGATGGCGGATCGCGCGAATGTCGACGTACTTGGCCGTGAAGGAGCCGTCCGGGTTGCGGTCGAGGATTTCGCCCTGCCAGTGGTCCTGGGCCAGCAGCGTCTGCCACAAACGTTCGTAGAAACCGGCATCGTGCATGCTCGAGTCGAACAGCCGCGGCCGGGTGCCGCAGACCGCGCGCAGTTCGTCGCCGGTCTGGCGCGTGAAGGCCGGATTGGCGTCGACGATGCGGTTGTCTTCGTCGGTGACGACGATGGCCTCGAGACTGGTCTGGTAGATCAGGGTCGCCATGCGCATCGATTCCTCGAGGTCGCGCCGCTGCGTCACGTCCTGCACGGTGCCGCGCAGCTTGACCGGGCGGCCCGCTTCGAAGACTGCGCTGCAGATCGAGCGCACCCATTTGCGCTTGCCGGCGCCGCTGACCATCGGCAGTTCGATCGTGAACGGCCGGCCTTCTTTCGCGGCGGCGTCGAGCGTATTGCCGATCAGGATGCGCTCTTCCTCCGCGTAGCAGGCGGTGCACAGCGCCGGCGTGACCGGCAGGCCGGGCGGGATCTCGTAGATGTGGAGCAGTTCGACGGTCCAGTAAAAGGCGTCGGTGGCGAGGTCGATTTCCCAGGCGCCGATCTGGGCCAGGGTAGCCATTTCCTGCAGCAGGCGGTCCTGCTCGCGGATCGTGCGCTCCTGTTCGTGCCGCTCGGTGATGTCGCGCGCCACGCCGAGCACGCCGAGGATCGTGCCGTCGGGCTGGGTGACCGGGGTCTTGATGGTTTCGTAGACCCGCAGCCTGGCTTGCCCGTCCGGCGCCGTCTCCTCGATCGTGATCGGTCCGGCAGCGTGCAGGGCGGCGGCATCGTCGCGCTCGTACCGCGTGGCCGCATCGGCGCCGAACAGGTCGCGGTCGCGTTTGCCCAGGATGTTTTCGCGCGCGCGGCCCAGTACTTTCGCGGTCTGGTCGTTGCAGGCCTGGTAGACGCCGTCGCGGTCCTTCAGCCAGACCATGTCGGGACTGCTTTCGACCAGCGTGCGTAGCTGCGCCTTTTCGCGTTCGAGTTCGCTCGTGCGCACGCGCACCGCGCGCCGCACCGTGGCCAGCCAGGCAATCAGGAGCAGCACCAGGCCGCCCAGCGCCACCAGCACCTGGATCAGGAGCTCGGTATAGCGTTCGGCGACCAGCGGCCGGCCCATCCATTTGTCGTGCAGGGCCTGGCGCTCGTCGGCGCTGATCATGGCCATGCCGCGCTCGACCAGCGCCAGCGTCGCGCCGTCGCCCTTGCGCACCGCGCGCCGCAGCTGGTCGCGCGTGACGTCGAAGGCTTTCACATAGGTGCGATGCAGGCCGAGCCGGTACAGCTGGTAGTCGGCCGAGTTTTCGTCGAGGCAGAGGAGCTTGATGTCCTGCCGCGCGGCCGCCCCCAGCAGGGCCTCATAGGTCGGGAACACGCGCATGCCCTTGATGCCGGCGCGCGCGAGCTGCTCGGCGCAGGCGTCGCCGGCCTGCACCCCGACCTCGAAGCCCTTCAGGCTGTGCAGGTCGTGGATGCCGCCGATCGAAGCGTCCGCATACAGGCTGGTCGCCACCGAGGCGTTGGCGGGCGAGAAATCGAAGCGCGAGGAACGGCTCGGGGTGAGGAAAATGGGATCGATCACGTTGGCCTGGCCCTGTTCGAGCATCGGCAGCACCTGCGCCCAGTTGGCCGGGATCAGCTCGACCTGCTGGCCGGTTTTCTTCTCCCACAAGCGCCAGAGGTCGACCGTATAGCCTTCGAGCCTGCCCTCGGGATCGCGGAAGGAATAGGGCGGGTAGTTCTGGTCCATGACGACGCGCAGCGGCGCTGCCGGCGCCAGCGCAGGCAGGACAAGAGAGGCAATCAGCAGCACGTGCAAGACCCGCAGGACAGCCTTCGGCATCGTTTCTCCCGGATATCGCAGTTGGCGCGACGCGACCCGGCACCTGGCCGGCGTGGCACGCGCCCTGCGAGTGTTTTGACCGACGATACCATGAACCCGCTACCCGGCAGCGCGCCGCCCGTCCCGCCGCGTTCGGCTGTTACCTGGAAGCCTGCGGCGGTGGTGCACCGTTAGGGTGGGCTCTCGAGCCCACGCGTTTCACCTTCTGAAACTCCGCGCCCGCACTGCAAATACAAAAAACGCCCGATACACGACCGGGCGTTTCTTAAGACATGATCGCGGGCTTAACCCTTGACTAACTCACCATTCTTGACGCGATGCAGCCCCAACGGATTTCCATCCCGCAGCGCCTCCGGCAACAACCACCCCGGCAAATCCTGATAACTCACCGGCCGCAGAAAGCGGTCGATCGCGCTCGCCCCCACCGAGGTCGTCCGGCTGTCCGAGGTCGCCGGGAAGGGCCCGCCATGCACCATCGCGTGTGAGACTTCCACGCCGGTCGGAAAACCGTTGATCAAAATCCGTCCCGCCTTGCGCTCCAGTACCGGCAGCAGCGCCTGCGCGGCCTCCTTGTCGGCTTCGGAGAGGAAGATGGTCGCCGTCAGCTGCCCGTCCAGGTGTTCGGCAAGCTCACCCAACTGTTCCATGCCGGCGCAACGCACGATCAGCGAGGACGAACCGAAGATTTCGTCTTCCAGCGCCGGATTGGCCAGGAAGTTGGCCGCATCGGTCTCGAACAGCGCGGCCTGGCCGGCGCACACCGTCGTCCCGCACTGTCCGCGCGCCACCAGGGTCACGCCCGCTTCCTTGCCCAGCTTCTCGACGCCGCTGTTAAATGCGGCGTGGATACCAGGCGTCAGCATGGTCGAGCCAGGCTTGCCTTGCAGTGCGGCGGCAGCAGCCTCGCGGAAGGCATCCAGCGCTGCGCCCTCCAGCGCGACCACCAGCCCCGGGTTCGTGCAGAACTGGCCGGCGCCCAGCACCAGCGAATCGATGAAACCGGTACCGATCTTCGCCGCACCAGCCGCCATCGCGCCCGGCAGCAGGAACAGCGGGTTAATGCTGCTCATCTCCGCGTAGACCGGGATCGGCTCCGCGCGTGCCGCGGCGGTGCGCACCAGTGCCAGGCCGCCCTGGCGCGAGCCGGTGAAGCCGACCGCCTTGATCGCCGGATGCGCGACCAGGGCCTGGCCGATGGTACGGCCGTCGCCGTGCAGCATCGAGAACACGCCTTCCGGCAGGCCGCTGGCTTTCACCGCTGCCTGCACCGCTTTGCCGACCAGCTCCGAGGTGCCCGGGTGGGCGCCGTGCGCCTTCACGACGACCGGGCAGCCGGCCGCGAGTGCCGAGGCGGTGTCGCCGCCGGCGACGGAAAAGGCGAGCGGGAAGTTACTGGCGCCGAAAACGGCGACTGGGCCCAGGCCGATTTTGGAAAGGCGGAGGTCGGGACGGGGAGGGCTGCGCTCGGGCAGCGCCGAGTCGAGGGCGGTGGCCAGGAAGTGGCCGTCGCGCACGACCCTGGCGAACAGGCGCAACTGGCCCACGGTGCGGCCGCGTTCGCCTTCGAGGCGGGCTTGCGGCAGGCCGGATTCCTGCATCGCGCGCTCGATCAGCTGCGGGCCGAGGTCGAGGATGTTCTGTGCCGCCAGTTCCAGGAAGGCGGCGCGCGCTTCCAGGGTGGTATTGCGGTAGCTGTCGAAGGCGGTGCGGGCCAGTTCACAGGCGCGCTCGACGTCGCGGGCGGTGCCGCTGCCGAAAGAGGGCTCGCATTGTTCGCCGGTGGCGGGGTTGACGGCGCGGAAAGGGACTGCGCTGCCTTTCGCGGCAGCTGCGCCGATCAGCTGCTCGCCCTTGATGGTGATGGTCAACATAGTTCTCCTCTGTAGGGTGGGCAGACCACGCGGAATTCGGCTGCGTGTTGGCACCGCTGATTGAACACGGCGCACCGTGGCAACGCTGCCAAACGCTCATCGTTGGCGCTGCCGAGCGACGCATCCACGCACATAGCCGTGATCCATGCACGAAACGCGTGGGCATGCCCACCCTACGGTTTAGTTGCTGTCAGTGGGCGAGGCCGCTTATTGCGGGCCGAGCTTCGCAATCAGGGCCGCCAGCTGCTCGTTTTCCTGCGGGGTCAGGTCCGTCAGCGGTGCGCGCACCGGGCCTGCCGGGTGGCCGACGATGGCGGCGCCGGCCTTCACGATACTGACCGCGTAGCCGGCCTTCCTGCTGCGGATGTCGAGGTAAGGCAGGAAGAAGTCGTCGATCAGGCGGCCCTGGGTCGCGAAGTCGTCGCTGCGCACGGCTTCGTAGAATTCGGTCGCGGTCTTCGGGATGAAGTTGAACACGGCCGAGGAGTAGACCGGCACGCCGAGCGCCTTGTAAGCGGCCGCATACACTTCCGCGGTCGGCAGGCCGCCGAGATAGGTGAAGCGGTCGCCCAGCTTGCGGCGGATGGTGACCATCGATTCGATCTCGCCGATGCCATCCTTGAAGCCGATCAGGTTGGGGCAGCGGTCGGCCAGCTTCAACAGCGACCCGGCGTTCAGTTTGCAACGGTCGCGGTTGTAGACGACGACACCGAATTTCACGGAGTTGCAGACGGCAGCGACGTGCTCGACCAGGCCATCCTGGCTCGCTTCGGTCAGGTAGTGCGGCATCAGGAGGATGCCGTGGGCGCCGAGGCGCTCGGCTTCCTGCGCGTAGCGGATCGCCATGCGGGTCGGACCGCCGGCGCCGGCCAGGATCGGCACCTTGCCGCGGCAGGTGTCCACGGCGACCTTCACGACTTGCGTGTAGTCCTCGGGCGTCAGCGAAAAGAACTCGCCCGTGCCGCCCGCGACGAACAGCGCGGACGCGCCGTAGGGGGCCAGCCACTCCAGACGCCGGGCATAGGTATCCGCCTTGAAATCGCCTTGCGCATCGAAGTCCGTGATCGGGAACGACAGCAGGCCGGAAGAGAGGATGTGTTTGACGTCTTGTGGAGTGAACATGGGCTTTGCCTTCAGGTCGGGTTGAAAGGGCGGGCGGTCTTTTGCCTCACCAGTTATCAGTCATCGTACAACCTAAAATAAGGATTGGCAAGCGGCTCGGCGAGTTAATGCGATTTGGCGTAAAACACGGTCGCGAAGTCCGATCTGCCGCGATACGTAGGGTGGACTCCCGAGTCCACGCGTCCAGCCGATGCAAGTCGAACCGCGTGCGCGAACGCAGGCGCAGAAGACGGTGATGTGTTTCGACGCGCAACCGTGCTACCGCGTGGACTCAAGAGTCCACGCTACGATTCGTGGCTGTTCGTAGCGTGGGCACTTGTGCCCACGCGGTACGACGCCCGATCCGTGGCACGCCCCGATTAACCCGCCGCCCCTTCGTTCGCCTCCTGGGCCCGCTGCAACCTCTCCCGGCTGTTACTCAGGTGCGTACGCATCGCCGCGCGCGCGCCGTCGGCGTCGCGCCGCGCGATGGCGCCGAAAATCTCCTCGTGCTCCTTGAGCACGCGCTCCAGGTACTGCGCCGGATCGTCCTGCGCGATGCGCGCCGAATTGATGCGGGCGCGCGGGATGATGTTGGTGCCGAGGTGGCTCAGGATGTCGTGGAAATAGCGGTTGCCCGACGCTTGCGCGAGCAGCAGGTGGAAGGTCATGTCCGGCGCCACGGTCTCGACGCCGCGCCGCGCGCATTCCTCGAAGCTGTCGAGCGCCGCGCGCAGTTGCGCCAGCTGCTCGTCGCTGCGCCGGGCGGCGGCCAGGCCGGCGGCCTCGGTCTCGAGGCTGATGCGCAGCTCCAGCAGGGCCAGCACGTCGCGCACCGTCACGACCGTCGCCGGGTCGAGCCCCATCGGCGCCGCGACCGGCTCCAGCACGAAGGTGCCGATGCCGTGCCGGGTTTCGACCAGGCCGGCCGCCTGCAGGTGCGAAATCGCCTCGCGCACCACGGTGCGGCTGACGCCGAGGATGCGCATGATCTCGGACTCGGTCGGCAGCTTGTCGCCGGGGCGCAAGGCGCCGCCCTTGATGCTGTCGGAGAGGTGGGCGACGACGCCCTGGGCCAGGTTGCGGTGGCGCTTCAAGGGTGCTGCCGGGGGCGAAGATGGGATCATGGTCGTTGGTAAGGGTCGCGCGCCGCCCCTGCCGGACGGGCGTGGCGATTATACGCCGCCCCCTCATCCGATGACAGACGACCGCCGGGCAGCCTCAGTAGCGCCCGACCAGGCGGGCGTGCAGCAGCTCGCGCTCCAGGCCGGGGTCGGACAGGTAGGCGATCTTCCCGGCCACCACGGTCGCCACCGCTACCCCGTCGCGGAACAGGATGCGGTTGCCGCCCAGCGCCGGCACCTTGTCGCCGGGGAGCAGGGTGCCGCACAGGTTCAGCGGATCGACGCCCGAGATGCACACCAGCGAGCCGTCGAGCGGGCGGCGGCGCACTTCGCGCAGCAGGGGAATCGCCTCCGGCAGCGCGAACTGTTCGCCCGAGAAGCCGGCAACGAAGCGCCCGCCGCGGATTTCGCCGCGCGCCTCCAGGCGGTGATACACCGGCAGCAGTTCGCGCCAGGACGGCATCCAGGCCGCTTCGCGCTCCAGCAGGCGCCAGAACATGACACCGTAGCGGCGCAGCAGGGTCATGGCGACGTGTTCCAGCGTCTCCGGGTCGAGCTTGCGCCGGCGCGGCGGCGCGGCCGGCGTCTCTTCGGCCGGCTCCACGCGCCGCACCAGTGCCCAGCGGCCCGCTTCTTCCATCGTCGGTCCGGCACCGCGGCGCTTCTTGCGGTCGTTGCTGGCGCGCTTGGTTGCCGGCAGCAGCATCGCGCGCAGGCCGGCGAAGCTGTCGGCGTTGACCAGGCCGGTGGCCACGAGTTCGCCCAGCGCCGTCTCGAGTTCCACCGGCAGCATGCGCGCGTCGAATTGCAGCTCGTCGAAGAACATGGCGCCGTCGCGTTTGAGCGCGTCCAGCACTTTCGCGGCGCGCGCCGAGATCTCGGGCGCGCCGGCGGGCTGCGGCAGCGCGTGCCAGAGTCCCGTCCGGCGGCGCGGCAGCAGCACGATCGGGGTGCCGCGGACAGGTCCGCCGGCGGCCGCGCGCGGGGCGTCGATCCGGGTCCAGACGATCTTGCCGGCGCGGCACAGGTCATCGAGCCAGAGCAGCGAATAGTCGCGCAGGCGCAGCGCCAGCAGGTCCGCTTCCCAGGCGCCGGCCGCCGCCTCATACCCCTCGAGCTGGGCCAGCAGCAGGGGCAGGGCGTCCTGGCCCTGCCATTGCGTGTCCTGGGTCAGGTGCTGCCAGTCGAACAGGAAGCGCATGTAGTCGCGCAGTTCGACCGGCTCGATCTCGCGCCGCAGCCGCTTGATGGTATAGCGGTGGATGCGCGCCAGCAGGTGGCGTTCGCACCATTCTTCTTCCTCGGCGCCGGGCGTGAAGCGGCCGCGCATGACATAGCCCTGGGCTTCCAGCGCGGCCAGCGCGATCGCCGCCGTGCTGTCGGGCAGGGCCAGCGCCTGCGCAATGGCAGGCAAAGTCTGGGGGCCGAACCCGGTCAGCCGAGCACGCACGATCTCGACCAGCGCATCGTCGCGCGTCCACGGCGCGCCATCGTTGCCGCGGTGGCTGTCGGGGATGTGTAACACCGGCGTGCACCCGGCGCCCGGCCAGGCGGCCAGTACGCAGTCGAGCCGTTCGAGCGCCACCCAGGCCTGCAAGCCATCGCCGCGCACGCGGGTCGCACGGCCCGCCTCGGCCAGCTCTTCCAGCCACTGCGGCCAGCCTGCGCGCGCCACGGCTTCCTGTTGCGTCACCAGCGCCAGCGCAACCAGTGCCTCCTGCACTTCGTCGCTGTTGCGTGCAGCCGGCCAGGCCTCCTCGGCCACGCCGGCGATCGCATCGAGGTCGAGCGCACCCATGTCGTCGGTCGTCGCCGGATCGCTCCAGCGCCGGTTGATCACGGCCTGGGTGCGACGCTCTTCCAGGGGCGCGTCGTCAAGGAAGGCATAGGGGCGGGCGTTGAGGATCTCGGCCGCCAGCGGCGAGGGGGCAGGCAGGTCGCGCGCAATCAAACGAACAGCATTGGTTTCGATGCGGCGCAGGAGCGCCAGCCAGCCTTCGCTGTCCATTGCTTCGTGCAGGCAGTCGTCCAGCGTCTGCTCGACCAAGGGATGGTCCGGCAGCTCGCGGTCGCCGGCGATGTTCTCGAGGCAGGCCACGCCGTCCGGGAAGATCGAGGCAAGCAGGTCGTCGCTCTTCATGCGCTGCAGCTGGGGCGCGACCTTGCGCCCGCCGGCAAAGCGCGGGAGGGCGAGGGCGGTCGTCGCATTCCAGCGCCAGCGCACGTTGAACAGCGGGGCATCCAACAGCGCCTGCACCAGGATCGGTTCCGCCGTGGCGGACTTCAGGTAGCGCCAGACTTCGTCGAGCGGGAAGCTGTGGCTGGTCGACAGCGAGAGGATGATCGCATCTTCGGTCGCTGCGGCCTGCAGCTCGAAGTTGAAGGTGCGGCAAAACCGTTTTCGCAGCGCCAGTCCCCAGGCGCGGTTGATGCGGCTGCCGAAAGGCGAGTGCAGCACCAGTTGCATGCCGCCGGATTCGTCGAAGAAGCGCTCCATCACCAGGGTGTCGTGGGTCGGCAGGGCGCCCAGTGATGCGCGCGAACGGGCCAGGTAATCGACGATCTGGCGCGCCGCGTCCTCGTTCAAACCAAGGTGTTCGAGCAGCCAGTCGACCGCCGCATCCAGCGCAGGCTCACCTGAACCGCCTGCCAGCTGCGCCTCGATCTCCGCGCGCAGGCGGGCCACGCCCATGGACAGCTCGTCGCTGCGCCCCGGCGCTTCGCCATGCCAGAACGGGATGTTCGGCGCCGCGCCGCCGGCGTCTTCCACGCGCACCTTTCCGGCTTCGACCTTCATGATGCGATACGACGTGTTCCCGAGCTGGAAAACGTCGCCGGCCAGGCTCTCCACCGCGAAGTCCTCGTTCACCGTGCCGACCGAGAGGCCGGCCGGCTCCAGCAGCACCGTGTAGTCGGCGTTCTCCGGAATCGTGCCGCCCGAGGTGACGGCGGCCAGCTTGCCGCCGCGCCGCGCGCGCAGCGAACGGGTCGCGGCATCGCGGTGGATGTAAGCGCCGCGCACGCCATGGCGGGTCGTGTAGCCCTCGGCCAGCATGCGCAGCAGCGCGTCGTAGCGGCTGCGTTCCAGCTCCGCATAGGGCGCGGCGCCGCGCACCAGCGCGAACAGTTCGTCCTCGCCCCACTCGCGGCTGCCCACTTCGGCCACGATCTGCTGGGCCAGCACGTCGAGCGGCGCGCGCGGGATGCGCAGCAGGTCGAGTTCCCCGCGCCGCACGCAGTCGAGCAGGGCGCTGCATTCAATGAGGTCGTCGCGCGAGGTCGGGAACAGCCGGCCCTTCGGCGTGCCGCCGACCTGGTGGCCCGAACGGCCCACGCGCTGCAGGAAGGCGGCGATGTTGCGCGGCGAACCCACCTGCAGCACCAGGTCGACGTCGCCGATGTCGATGCCCAGTTCCAGCGAGGCGGTCGCCACCAGCACCTGCAGGTCGCCCCGTTTCAGGCGCTGCTCGGCCTCCAGGCGGTATTCCTTGGCCAGGCTGCCGTGGTGGGCGGCCACGTGTTCGCTGCCCAGCCGGTCGCCCAGGTGGCGCGCGACGCGTTCGGCCATGCGCCGCGTGTTCACAAAAATGAGGGTGGTCCGGTGCAGGACGACGAGTTCCATCATGCGGTCGTAGACGCGCTCCCAGACTTCGTTCGGCATCACGGCCTCCAGCGGCACCGGCGGCAGTTCGAGCCCGAGGTCGCGTGCGCGGACGTGGCCGACGTCGACCACCGCGCAGTCGCCGCCCGCGCGCCCGACCAGGAAATCGGCCACCAGCGACAAGGGTTTCTGCGTGGCCGAGAGACCGACGCGCACCGTGCGCCGCCCGCACAGGGCGTCGAGGCGCTCCAGGCTGAGCGCCAGGTGGCTGCCGCGCTTGCTGCCGGCGACCGCGTGGATCTCGTCGACGATCACGGTGCGTACCGTGGAGAGCATGGCGCGCCCGCTGTCGGAACCCAGCAGCACGTACAGTGATTCCGGCGTCGAGACCAGGATGTGGGGCGCGCGCTTCCTCATCGCGTTGCGCTCGGCGGTGGTGGTGTCGCCGGTGCGCACCGCGGTGCGGATGCCGTGCGGCGGCAGGCCCATCGCTTCAAGCTGGGCGCCGATGCCTTGCAAGGGTCCCTCCAGGTTGACGCGGATGTCGTTCGACAGCGCCTTCAGCGGCGACACGTACAGCACCTGGGTTTCGTCGGGCAGCGGACCGTCGGCGCTTTCACGCACCAGGTCGTCGATCGCGGCCAGGAAGGCGGTAAGCGTCTTGCCGGAGCCGGTCGGCGCGGCGACCAGGGTCGGCCGGCCGGCCTGGATCAGCGGCCAGGCGCGCAATTGCGCCTCGGTCGCGGCCGGGAAGCTGGCGTCGAACCAGGCGGCGACGGCCGGGTGGAAGTCATGGCGGAGGTGTTGGGCGGGAGCGCGATCGTTCATCGGAGGCAGATGGGGGCGCATTTTGTGAGGGCAAGACGGGTGGACTCAGGAAGCTCGAGTGAGCATGGAACCTCTCGCTTCCTGTCAGGGCATCAGGGGGCTTGTACTGCGCCTTGAAGAACGGCCGGTGTCGGCCAGGGGCGAGCATTGGAAAAACATGAATTTAATGATGCCCCTCCCTGTACAGCTGATTTTTCGTTTGCATGCGGTGCTATCGTATTTTCGCTTCGACACGGCGTCAATCCAGGTACAAGCCGGTACTCACGAGGAAATCGTTGAGTAATGTGACCGTTTCTGGTGCCAGTACCTTGACATCGACGAGTCAGTGCCTCGCGCACAATACTGGATACCCACACATCGTTGCGCTGCGCCATTGAAATAAATCGCACGGTCCCGTAAACCTGGGACTATAGTCTTCTAATTAACGCGCGTGAAAACCATGAAGCTGCAGAATTAAACGATATCCCATTACGCAGCCCGCACCCCACACCCCGCACTACCAGAATTTTCTGTTTCCGGGCTTGCTGGAACATCTACACAATGCACATGCAAAAAGGTTCGGTGAAAAATTTACCTGATGACGTTGTTTTATACAAAACAACACCTGAGTTCAACCAGGAAACCATTCCAGCAGGGTTTCGACGCGATCACAAGACAGCCGTAAACACTTGGGCTCGCATCGTCGTACATGAGGGAAGTTTGCGCTATGTGATCGAACTTCCTCACAAAGACGAGTACATAATTGTGCCGGGCAGGCCGGGTATTGTCGAGCCACAGTGCCCCCATCATGTTGAGATCACTGGCGTTGTTCGTTTCAGCGTGGAGTTTTACCATTAGCATTCGTGAAGAGGTCGATATGCACCTGTCTTCGCCAAAAAATTACGTCGGCATCGTTCTCCTTGCATAAATCTGGAACATGGTTTGCATGCTTGCGTATGTAATCAATGTGGCGCGACATTCATTCGTAGCGACCCTGTATCCAAGCCTTTTATTGACTGTAGGGGGAAATAGAATGAGTAGTCTGAACAAGTCGAAATCGACATCATTCCGCCTTTTTCAGGAGGCTGTCGAAACGAGTTTCAAACACAAGAGCGATCTGCTCGATGAGGGTCTGGATGAATCGTTTCCGGCAAGTGATCCAACTGCTGTCGATATCACTCGTGTCGTTCCGAGAGAAAGTTCGGCAAGTACTGATGCAAAGGGAAGCTGAACAGGTTAGCTTCATTCCATACCATAAGCTTCGACCCGTATGACACTTTCTTCTGGCCGGCGGGTCTTGATGTCACAGCATTCCGGCTGTTGCCATGTCGCGCACATCGGTTTGCGCAAAAGGCTGGAGCACAATGAAAATGTAAAGAAAAAAGGTCATGACGAATATAACGGTGAATTTGGAGTTGCAATGAAAGACCGGAGGCCAGTGTTTTTCAATCTTACGCAAATCGAGATGCCGGTCGGATCCCTGACGTCGATCATGCATCGAATCACCGGGATTCTTCTTGCACTGGGTATTCCGTTTGGCATTTACGTCCTGCAAATGTCCCTGCGAGATACAGAAGGCTATACGGAAGCGGTCGGCCTGTTTTCTCAATCCGCGTTCAAAGCTGCGGCTTTATTGTTTATCTGGGCATTGACGCATCATCTCCTGGCAGGACTGCGGCATCTTCTCAGCGACATCGATATCGGCTCCAGTCTGCCGGTTGCGCGCCTTACTGCGTGGATCGTCAATTGTAGTGCGGTGCTCATTGCATTGTTGAGTGCAGGAGCGTTGTTTTGAAAAAAGCTCTGTCCGGATTGCGAGCATGGGTCGTGCAGCGATTTACGGCGGTCTATATGTTGTTATTCTGCGTGTTTGCGTTGTTTCATTTCGTTTTTAATCCGCCGCATTCTTATACGGAATGGCATGAGTGGATGTCGACCCCGTCTGTTCAGGCAATGACGGCGATTTTTTTCGCAGCATTGCTGATGCACGCTTGGGTAGGCTTGCGCGATGTTGTAATGGACTATGTCAATCCTTTGCGCTTACGGATCACCGTTCTCGCGGCACTGCTTTTCGTTCTGGTTGGCCTGGCGTTGAAACTAATGCAAATTATTTTGTTGGCGTCACGTTAAGAAGCGCGGAATGACTCGCATCCATGTCTGGCAGGACGCCCGGCATTTTTCGCACTATATAGTGCCGTAGGTTGAGGGCGCGACGTCCCGATCCGGTAGAGCCGCGTCCGGTCCGGTATGATCTTCCGTAACATGGCAGGATATTGTACAGGGAGCATGCGTGAAATTTTCAATCTACCGGTTCGATCCGGATGCCGATACCCGGCCATATATGCAGGATTTCGACATTGAACTCGGATCGGACATCCATATGCTCCTGGATGCGATTTTGGAAATCAAGAAGGAAGACGATTCCCTGACTTTCCGAAGATCATGTCGTGAAGGTGTGTGCGGTTCCGATGCAATCAATATCAATGGACGCAACGGCCTGGCGTGTGTTACCCCTGTGAGAAGCTTGAAGGAACCTATCGTATTGCGCCCACTCCCGAGCTTTCCCGTAATACGCGATCTTGTAGTGGACATGACGCAGTTTTACAAGCAATATTATTCGATCAAACCATTTCTGATAAACCACGACATTCCGCCAGAGAAGGAGCGCCTTCAAAGCCCGGATCAGCGCGATCAGCTCGATGGTTTGTATGAATGCATTTTGTGCGCTTGCTGCTCAAGCCAATGCCCGTCGTACTGGTGGAATCCTGACAAATTCGTCGGCCCCGCAGGACTATTGCAGGCTTACCGCTTTATCGCCGACAGCCGTGACCAGGTAACGGACGAAAGGCTGGAAGACTTAAATGATGCGTATCGGCTGTTTCGTTGCCGTACGATCATGAACTGCACTGAAGTTTGTCCGAAAGGCCTGGAGCCCTCGCGCGCTATCGAAAAAATCAGGTTACGCCTGGTCAGACAATCGTTTTGATGGTCAACGCAAACATTCTTTTATTGTGAATTGCGAGCCAGGCAAAGCTGGTTTTTAGCTGGGTGCATATGCACATCGTACCGGCCATCCAGGCGGGTCTTGCCACCCTGTCCCACGACTTAACACTTGGTTGCCGCAGGGTTTGGGTTTCCAGCATCGCCATTGTCCAGGAACCCCCTGCGGCCGGGCGCTCGCAGCGCCGCGTAGGCCTTCAGCGCTGCAATCGCGAGCGGCGCGGCCCCAAAAACAATAAACACCAGGTCACCCGGCATTCTTAACCATTCAATCGAATGAGATCGCGGGCTGGAAATATATTCAAGGCTGCGCGCATGCCAGTAGCCGTGCTGAAGGACATCCCATACCTGCAGGACTCCGCCCGGAAAAAGGCTGAGTGCCACCATCAAGGCGAGGCCCACGTTGGTGCCCCAGAAGCCCGTCTTGACGTATTTTTCGATGCCGGCCCAAGTGGCGTCGTCGCAAGTCTGGCGCAAGACGAACACCATTAGCGCAATCGCCAGCATCCCGAACACGCCCATCAACGCTGCATGAGCGTGGTTTGGCGTGAGCATGGTACCGACCTCGTAATAGCTGACGATGGGCAGGTTGACAAGGAAACCGAAAATCCCGGCGCCGAGGAAATTCCAGAAGCCGACTGCCATCAAAAAATAAAAGGTCCATTTATGTGGGATAGCGACTGCCTTGCCACACACATCGCAGTCTCCCCGGGTTGTGCGTACGAAGTCCCAGGCATCGAGTGTGAGGAGGGTCAACGGAACGACTTCGAGCACGGAAAACAGCGCCGAGAGCGCCATATTGACGTTGGTCTGGCCGATAAAATACCAGTGGTGACCGGTTCCCATCAGGCCGCCGAGAAAATACAGGATAGCGTCAAGGTAAATTACCCGCAGCGCCACATTGCGTCCGGTGAGTCCAAGCTGGAAGAAGGTCAGCGCGACGATGGTAGTGGCAAAAAATTCGAAGAAGCCTTCCACCCACAAGTGAATAATCCAAAAGCGCCAGGTGTCGACGACTGTGAAATTCGTCTTTGCGCCAAAAAACAGCGCCGGAATATAAAAGACAGGGATTGCCAACGCCGCCAGCAGGAACATGTTGACGATCGGCGCTGCTGCCGGCACCGCAAGGAAACGTGGCCGGACGAGTGCCCACAACACAGCGAACCAGGCGAATAGTCCGAGCACGAGCAAGTACTGCCAAAAACGACCAAGTTCGAGGTATTCCCAGCCCTGGTTGCCAAACCAGAACCAGAAGTTAGCCAGCAGTTGCGCGATGCCCAACCATTCGCCGACGAGGCTGCCAACGATGACGACAGCGAAAGCGGCGAACAGGGCATGGACCGCGCCGGCTAGCCATCGTGGCTCGTCGTTGCGAAGCGAGCGCCCGAGGAACAGTGCCGCGGCCACGTAGGAGGTAGCGATCCAGAAAATCGCCATCTGCAAATGCCAGGTGCGCAGAAGGTTGCCCGGAAAGAGACGGGTCAGATTGAAGCCGTAGAAACTATCCGGATCGGCGCGGTAGTGAGCGACAGCGCCGCCGACCAGGGTTTGCGCCAGAAACAGCAGGGCGACCAACACGAAAAACTTGACCAGCGCGACCTGGCCGGGGCTGGCGCGGCCAGGCAGCAGGTGGGGGTGGACATGCCGTCCTCGCGTGAACCAACCCAGGAAATCGAACTTGCCGAAGGCCAGCAGTACGCTGGCGATACCGGCTAATAACACGGTCACACTGAGCGCGCTCCACAGCAACGCGCTCGGGGTTGCGACGTTGCCCACAGTCGGGTCGTAAGGAAAATTATTCGTGTACGAATAGTCCGCACCTGGCCGCGCTGTGACCGACGCCCATGCCGCCCATGAGACGAAGGCTGCGAACTGGTGCAACTCGGCCTGATCGTTGATGAGCTCCGCTTTCAGGCCACCATTGCCTATGGGATGACGGAAATACTCGCGCCACAGCGTTGCTTCTGCCGCAAAGGCGGCGCTTTGCGCGGCGGTCAGGCGCAGCACGGCAGTTCCCGCATCGTAGCGGTTTATCTTGAGGATAGCCGACGACTCGGCATGGACAGCGGCCTGCTGCGGGCGCGGTAAATCGGAAAATATGCGGCCGTAGCGTTCTCGCGCCACTGTATTGGCGCTCGCAATGCCCATGCGATGTAGAGCGGCGGCCGAATAGTCCGGGCCGAGATAGGCACCATGGCCCCAAATGCTGCCATTCGACATCAGGCCGTATTTCAGGAACACCGCTTGGCCTGCACTGATGTCCGCACCCGTCGCAAGGGTGGCGCCTTGACTGTCGAGGACTATCCTGGGGATGGGCGGAGCATTTCTGTACGACAGCGTTGTAATCATGATGAGGCCGCTAAAACCGAGCAGCATGACAATCATGATTGTACGAATCCACCATGGAGACAGCGCACCGCAGTCTTCGGTTACCGGTTGAAGTGCCAATTTCATGTGGACTTTCGTCGTGCCGTTATAAAGCGGGGCCAGGCGCAACGAATGGGCGATTATCAGCCGGTGCGACAGCGGTGGTGTTCATGTTGGCATGTCCGATCTGGCCGTCTCGTACGCGCGCATGGCTACAGTGGCACGAGACCCAGTGCTTTCGTGGAGTCCAAAACGATGAATTAGGAGCAACTCGGCGAAAATGTCGGACTCTTGCGGTCCCTGGCTCGTTTGCAGCCCTGCGGATACCTCCGTTTCCAGCCTATCACGTCCACGTTATCACCACGAGCTTGAAATGGCAGGAATCGGAACGGCGCGATCCAGGCCGATGGTTAGCAAGATCCCTGTTTCACTAAAGCCGGATGCGAGGCAGGAACCCGCTGCCCACGGCGCAGATTCCTGTCGCCTGAGCGACCCTTGGCTCACGCTTGCGCTTCCTTGGTCATGCCTGCATCCGCAAACCCGTCGATGTACGGACGTGCCGTCCAGGCCCGCGCCACCCGTGCGCCCTTGTTGTTATTTCACCAAAATGTTTCGTCAGGGTAGCATCACGTCCTGATACAATCCCGTGTTCCACTCGAGCGTAACGAAGCCCAGGTTGTCCGGCGGCCGCATCCGCTGCCGCGAGCGCGACCTGCGTGCCCACCTTCGCTCGGTGACAATAAGCCCATATCACCGCCCACATCGTCAAGAATCGATTCGACCCGCCATGCACAATTTTCGTCGAGCAGTCTGTATTGCAGCCAGCGTTTTCGCATTGCCCGCCTCTGCCCAGGGTACCGACCCCGACGATATCGCCAGCCTGAGCCTGGAAGCCCTGTCCAACGTGCGCGTCACCTCGGTATCGCGCCGTTCGGAATCGGTGGCCGATGCGGCCGCATCGATCTTCGTCATTTCCGGCGACAGCATCCGGCGGTCGGGCGCCGCGACCATCCCGGAGGCGCTGCAGCTCGCGCCCAACCTGCAGGTCGCGCGGGTCGACGCCCGCAATTACGCGGTGACGGCGCGCGGGTTCAACAGCGCTTTTGAAAACAAGCTGCTGGTCCTGATCGATGGCCGCAGCGTTTACACGCCCTTGTTCTCGGGCGTGTTCTGGGATGCCCAGGACGTCGTGATGGAAGACGTCGAGCGCATCGAAGTCATCAGCGGTCCGGGCGCAACCATGTGGGGCGCGAATGCCGTCAATGGCGTCATCAACATCATCACCAAGGCCGCCGGCGCCACCCAGGGAACGCAGGTCAGCGCCAGTGCCGACCGCGACCTGGTCAGCGGTTCGGTGCGTTACGGCGGTGCGCTGGCCGGCGGGATGCGCTACCGGATGTACCTGAAATCCTCCAGCCACGACGACATCGAACGCGAAAACGGCCTCGCCAACCTGACCGGATGGAAGCGTTCGCAGGCCGGCTTCCGCGCCGACTGGGGGCAGGGCGCCGATACGGCGACCGTCCAGGGCGACGCCTATGCCGGCGCCCTGCACCAGCAAGGCACGCGCGACATCAAGATCTCCGGCGCCAACCTCCTTGGACGCAAGGCGGTGCGCCTGGAAGGCGGCTCCGAGCTGACGGCGCAGGCCTACTGGGACTTCACCGAGCGCAACCAGCCCGGCGCCTTCATCGAGCACCTCAATACGCTCGACATCCAGCTGCAAAGTTCGACCACGCTGGCCGAGCGCCACCGCATCGTCTGGGGCGCGGGTTACCGCATGGCCTTCGACCGGCTCGACAACGGCGTCGGCTTCGCTTTCCTGCCGGGCGACCTGAACCTGCATTGGGGGAATACCTTCGTGCAGGACGAAATCGACCTCACCGACACCCTGCGCCTGATTGCCGGCGCCAAGCTGGAACATAATAATTACACCGGCCTCGAATTCCTGCCGACCCTGCGCCTGGCATGGAAGCCGACCGGCAGCAGCCTGACCTGGGCCTCGGCTTCGCGCACGGTGCGCGCGCCCTCGCGCATCGACCGCGACTTCTACAGCCCGTCCAATCCGCCGATCGTCGGCGGCGTGCCGCGCTATGCGCTGGCCGGCGGACCCGACTTCCAGTCCGAAGTGGCGAACGTGTTGGAGCTCGGCTACCGCATCCAGGTGACTCCGGCGCTGTCGTATTCCGTCACCGCCTTTGCCAGCGACTATGACCACCTGCGCACGCTCGAGCCGAATCCGCGCGGAACCGGATCGGTGTTCGGCAACCTGGCCGGCGGCCGCACCCGCGGTATCGAGATGTGGTCGACCTGGGACGCCACCGAAACGCTGCGCCTGTCGGCCGGCCTGGTAGCCCAGCAGGTCCGTACCGCGTCCGAACCGGAAAGCCGCGACCGCAGTGCGGCGACCGGCCTCGCCACGAGCGACCCGAGCAATTTCTGGAAGCTGCGCGCTTCCTGGGATGTCGCCCGCGGCCAGACGCTCGACCTGCTGCTGCGCCACTACGGCAAGCTCGATTCCCCGGCGGTGCCTGCCTACACGGCGCTCGACGCGAACTACACCTGGCGCGTGTCGCCCGGCCTCGACGTCTCGGTCAGCGGCCGCAACCTGTTCGACGCGGACCACCCGGAATTCGGCGGCGGTGTGAACCGCAGCGTGTACGAACGCGCGATCGGCGTGAACCTGGTGTGGCGTCTCTAAACATGGCGCACGCATGCCGCAAGTTGCTGGCGCGACTGGTTTGCGTCCGCTGGTCGATCCTGTTCGTGTTCGCGGCGCTGGTTGGACACGACGCGGCGGCACAGACGGGCGCCCCGACCGAGTCCGTCGTCAAGGCCGCCTACCTGTCCAAGGTCGGTAACTACATCGAGTGGCCGGCGCGCGCGGGCCCGCCGCCCGGCGCACGCACGGTCATCGGCATCGTCGGCGCCGACGACGTCGCCGGCAGCCTGGCGCGGATGTCCGCCGTGCGCGACCCGGTCAAGGGCACGCTGGCCGTGCGCCGCCTGCGCAACGGCGACGCGCTCGACGACATTAATATCCTCTACGTCGGCGACGGCTATGTCGGCCGGGCCGCGGCCATGATCGAGCAGGCGACGGCGCGCTCGATCCTGGTGGTCACCGAGTCGGACGACGCGCTGGCGCACGGCAGCGTCATTAATTTCCGGGTTGTGGACGAGCGCATCCGCTTCGATATTTCGATGGAATCCGCAGAAAAAGCCGGGCTGCGCGTCAGCTCGCAGTTGCTGGCGCTGGCCGCGACGGTCATCAGGGAAAAACGTAAATAATGTTCAGTTCGATCCGCCGGTCCATCTCCCGCAAATTCATGTTCGCCGTCATGGCGACGACCTTCAGCGCGGTGTTCGTTTCGGGCCTGGCCAACCTGGCCTACGACCTCGAGGACTTCCGCACCGGCGTCCTCGAGGAGCTGGCATCGCAGGCCGACATCCTGGCGCAGGTGAGCATCGCCGCGCTCGAGTTCGAGGACAAGCCGAGCGCGGAGGCCACCCTGGGCCGCCTGCAGGTGCGCCCCAGCGTGCAGGCGGCCGCCATCTACCGCGCCGACGGCAGTGTGTTCGTCACTTACGTCACGCCGGACGGCTCGCAGGCGCTTTCGGCGCCGAGCCGGCCGAGCGCGCAGGGCCATATCATCGACGGCAACGTCATCCACATCTTCCGTCCGATCCGCCGCGGCGGCGAAAAGCTGGGCACGATCTACCTGCGCTCGGCCTATCCGCTCAGTGCGCGGATCGAACGCGGCATCAACATGTTCTGCGCCGCGCTGGCGCTCAGCCTGGTCGTGGCGGCGCTGGTTGCGGCCTGGCTGCAGTCGGCCGTTACCCGGCCGCTCAAGGCGATGACGGCCGCCGTGCGCGAGCTGATTGCGCAGCGCGACTTCTCCAAGCGCGTGAACAAAAGTACCGACGACGAAACCGGCATGCTGGTCGATGCCTTCAACACCATGCTGTCGGAGATCGGCCAGCACGCGGCCCGGCTCGAGGACAGCAACGTCTCGCTCACCCATGAGGTCGAGGAACGCGCCAGGGTCGAACGCGCCCTGAGCGAATTGAACCAGTCGCTCGAGGAGCGCATCGCGGCGCGCTCGCTGGAACTGCAAAGGGCCAACGAGCAGCTGCACCAGGCGCAGAAGATGGAGGCGATCGGCCAGCTGACCGGCGGCGTTGCGCACGACTTCAACAACGTCCTGCAGGTCGTCGCCGGCAACCTGCAACTGCTCGGCATGACCTTGCCCGACAACGCGGACGCCCAGCGCCGCCTGGCGACGGCCCGCTTTGCGACCGAACGCGGCGCGAAACTGTCGTCGCAGCTGCTCGCATTTGCACGGCGCCAGCCCTTGCAGCCGGCGCCGACCGACCTCGGTCGCGTGCTGCGCGAGATGGACGACATGCTGCGCCGCGCGCTCGGCGAAAACATCGAAATCGAGACGGTCGTGACCGGCGGCCTGTGGAACACGATGGTCGACCCGAACCAGCTCGAGAACGTGATCCTGAACCTGGCCATCAACGCGCGCGACGCCATGAAGGGCGACGGCAAGCTGACGCTGGAACTCGGCAACGCGATGCTCGACGATCATTACGCCGCCAACGAACTGGAGCTGGCGGCCGGCCAGTACGTGCTGCTGGCGATCTCGGACACCGGCTGCGGCATGCCGCCGGACGTGCTGACGCGCGCCTTCGAACCCTTCTTCACCACCAAGCGCGAAGGCGAGGGCACCGGCCTTGGCCTCAGCATGGCCTTCGGCTTCGTCAAGCAGAGCAGCGGCCATATCAAGATCTACAGCGAAGTCGGGTCCGGTACGACGATCAAGATCTACCTGCCGCGTTCGCACAGCGTGGAAGCGCCGGCCTTCGACATGACGGCGGGCGAAGTGGTGGGCGGCACCGAAACGGTGCTGGTGGTCGAGGATGACCTGGCCGTGCAGGCCACCGCGGTCGACATGCTGACCCAGCTGGGCTACCGCGTGCTGCGCGCCGACAATGGCGACGCCGCGGCCATCGTGCTGGGCCAGCACGGGCGGATCGACATGCTGTTCACCGACGTCGTCATGCCCGGCACGATGCGCGGCCCGGCGCTGGCGCAGCTGGCGCAGTCGCTGCATCCGGGGATTTCGGTGCTGTACACCTCGGGTTACACGCGCAACGCCATCGTCCACGGCGGCAGGCTCGATCCGGGCGTCGAACTGATCAGCAAACCTTACCGCGGCGAGGATTTGGCGCGCAAGATCCGCCACGTGTTCGCCAATACCCGCCAGGCGGAGCGCATGCGCATCGACAGCGTGCGTGTCCTTGAACAGGAACCGGAGGCCGGCACCGGCCTGCGTTTGCTGGTGGTCGAGGACGATCCGGACAACCGCAATTTGCTGCAGGAAGTGCTGGGCATGCTGGGGCACCAGGTGACGGCGGCCGGTTCCGGCGAAGAAGGTCTGGAGGCATTCCGGCCTGGTTTGTTCGACGCCCTGGTCACGGACCTGAACCTGCCCGGGATGTCGGGCCTGGAACTGGCTGCGGCGGTGCTCGCCGCGCAGCCGGGACTGAAGATCGTGATTGCATCGGGCGTCGGGCCAACAGGCGGGCAGGGGGGGCATCCGTATGCGAACCTGACCAAGCCGTACCGGGTGGACGAGCTGGAGGCGATTTTGCAGGGGGCGGTTGCGACCGTTTAGGCGGGCGGGTGGCGCCGGCAAGCACTCCTTGCGTCAGTTCACAGTGCCGACCGGGTGGCCGCGCCCCGCATTGACGCGAACAGTTCGACTTCGCCCCGTCCCGCCTACAGAATTGCTGTGCGCCATTGAAATAAACCGCACAGTGCTGTAAGGCTGGGACTATAGTCGTTTGATGAAATCCCGTGAAAACCATGAAATCGCTAAATTGATCAACGCATCGATCAATATTCTGCGAGCGCAAGGAATGTACGCGGCGACACGCATGCTGAGCGAAGCAGGCGTGACCATCGAGACGGCTTGCCGGGTGTTGCGGCAGCCCGCCCACCGCCGCCTCCACGACAACTGCGTAATACACTTGATCGTCAGCTAGCCACCTGCAAGATTTACCCGGGGTACGCGATGCTGCGCTGCGGGTATAGCACGCGGCCTTCCCCATCCTCCCAGGACGATCTACGGTCCAGTGAGCGCAGCAAGGGCGCGCATTGACTGGTCCGGGTGCGGATGAGTCAGACGAACGCGGCGCTCTCCTTCGTCGCCACACTTGTTCGTTGACTAGAGCGCTCATTCGGCGCATCGTGCGCTTCTCAGGAGGATGCATGGTGAGTCCGACGCACAAGCACAACAACAAAAAGGCCGAGCCAAGCCCGGCGTCCAGTTCCGAGAAAGCCGCGCTGCAACGCGCCCTGCTTCAGGAAACGTCCGCTGGTCTGCACGAGCGCTTACAGCGCGAAAATACAGCGTCTCGGGCAAATGCCTTGTTGGGGCAGCGCGGTGACAAGTAAGCATTGGCGCAGCCCAATTTGCGCCTCCGGGCATGCCAATCATTCACTTCAGCACTGAAGCGACAGCGCTGGCGTCAGCTGATCGCATTGACGTGAAACATCGCTTGCGCAGTGTCCCTATCGCGCCCATGATGAAGTACTTCACCGCACACGTCGCTTTCTCTGCCTGGCGTTATCGGGTACCCAGTATCGATGCTGGCGTTTATTTTTTCGGGACAGTCGACCATGAAAGCGAAGTCGAATGACATAGCGCTGTCACTCCTTGGCGCGCCCTACGAAGCGCTTGACGAAAAAACCAAACGTGTTGCGCAGCATGTCGCGGAGCGAAAACATATCGCGAAGGACATGTCGAAGGAAACTGCGGCAAGCTCCACGTTCGGGCAACGCGCCGCCGATGCGGTAGCGCGCTTTGGCGGCTCATGGATATTCATCGGCTTGTTTGCGGCAACGCTGGTCGCCTGGGTCGGATTGAATTCGTTTTTCCTCGTCCGCTACGGCGATGTATTCGACAGTTATCCCTATATCCTGCTTAATCTTGTCCTGTCGATGCTCGCGGCAATTCAGGCGCCCATTATCTTGATGTCGCAGAACCGGCAGGCGCAAAAAGACAGGCTCGTGGCGGAGCATGACTATGAAGTCAACCTGAAAGCCGAGCTTGAAATAATGCTTCTGCACGAAAAGATCGATCTGTTGAGAGAGGGTCAGTGGGCCAGCTTGTTGGAACTTCAACAAGAACAGATCCGGCTTCTGGAGAGATTGGTCGTCAAGGAAGCGTCGGGCTGATACGGCCCGGTGCGGCGGTGTAGCCAGGGCCGCGGTCGATTACGGCCGCAGGGGCTCGACACTCCCCGAACGCAACTCCATAGAGGCCGACCATGCGCACCATGAAAGCAGCGGTATTTCTCCGTCCGGGGAAAATCGAACTGTCACAAAAACCCATACCAACAGCGGGTCCGGGCCAGGCGCTGGTGAAGATCAGCACCACGACAATCTGTGGGACAGACATCCATATACTGACCGGCGATTATCCAGTGAAGGCGGGGCTGACCATCGGCCATGAGCCCGTCGGCGTCATTGCCGGACTCGGTGCCGGCGTCACGGGCTATGCCGTGGGCCAGCGCGTGGTGGTGGGCGCGATCACGCCGTGCGGGCAATGCAGTCCCTGCCTGGATGGGCATCAAGCGCAATGCGGGGGCAAAGCGGCAGGGGGATGGCGGTTTGGGAATACGATCGATGGAGCGCAAGCAGAATACCTGCTGGTACCCGATGCGATGGCCAATCTCGAGGTCATTCCTGACGGGCTGACCGACGAACAGGTGCTGATGTGCCCGGACATCATGAGTACCGGTTTTGGCGGCGCGGAAAGCGGCGGGATCCGCATCGGCGATACCGTCGTGGTCTTCGCACAGGGCCCACTCGGCTTATGCGCAACCGCCGGCGCCAAACTCAGGGGCGCGAGCCTGATCATCACGGTCGATGGCGTGGAAGCGCGCCTGGCAGTGTCGAGAAGGCTGGGCGCCGATGTGATCATCGATTACACCAAAGTCGATCCGCTCGCGGAGATCATGCGCCTGACCGGCGGGCGCGGTGTCGATGTCGCCATCGAAGCGCTCGGTACGCAACAGACCTTCGAAAGCTGCCTGCGTGCCCTCGAGCCTGGTGGCACCCTTTCCAGCCTCGGGGTCTATTTCCGGAAAATTGACATTGCCGCTCGACGCCTTCGCCGCCGGCCTGGGGGACCATCGTATCGTCACGACCCTGTGTCCTGGTGGGAAAGAGCGGATGCGCCGCCTGATGAACGTGGTGGCCTCCGGCCGGGTTGACCTCGCACCGATGGTCACCCATCGCTTTACGCTGGACCAGATCGAGCAGGCCTACGACCTGTTCGCCAACCAGCGCGATGGGGTATTGAAAGTCGCGATCACGATGTAAGGCGGCGCGCTGGTCCGGCGCAGGAAAGTCACCCATAAAGGCGGTCATGAGCGTACGAAATCTCGAACACCTTTTTGCCCCGCGATCGGTCGCGGTCATCGGGGCGTCGGACAAGCCGCACAGCGTCGGCGCGACCGTGTTGCGCAACCTGCTCGACGGTGGCTACAAGGGGGAGATTTATCCTGTCAACCCGAAGCATGACACGCTGGCCGGCCGCAAGACCTATCCGAACGTCACGATGCTGGCCGCGGCGCCAGACCTGGCCGTGATCTGCACGCCGCCTGCGACGGTCCCGGGCATTATTGCCGAACTCGGGCGGTGCGGAACGCGCGCCGCTATCGTACTGACGGCGGGCCTCGGCGCACTGCACGATGCATCGGGACGTACGCTCAAGCAGGCCGCGCTCGATGCAGCAAAGCCTTGTTTGATGCGCTTGCTCGGCCCGAACTGCGTGGGTTTGCTCGTCCCCGGCATTGGCCTGAACGCCAGCTTCGCCCATACCGGTGCGCTGCCAGGCAGGATCGCCTTCGTATCGCAGTCCGGTGCGCTGGTGACGGGCGTGCTGGATTGGGCCAAGGCGCGGGGCATCGGTTTTTCGACATTCATTTCCTTGGGCGACAGCGCCGATGTCGATGTTGGCGACGTGCTCGATTATCTCGCCAGCGATGCCGACACCGGCGCCATCCTGGTCTACATGGAAGACCTGAAGCACGCCCGCAAGTTCATGTCGGCAGCCCGCGCCGCGGCGCGCAGCAAACCGACCCTGGTACTCAAATCCGGGCGTGCGCCGGAAGGAGCAAAGGCGGCGGCCTCGCATACCGGCGCGCTGGCGGGCTCGGACGATGTGTACGATGCGGCGATCAGGCGCGCCGGCATGCTGCGTGTGCTGTCGACGGAGGATTTGTTCGATGCGGTCGAAACCCTGGCGCGTGCGCATCCGCTCCGCGGCGAACGCCTTGCCATCCTGACCAACGGTGGCGGCCCCGGAGTGATGGCGACGGATGAGCTGATCTGCAGCGGCGGCAGCCTGGCGTCATTGTCAGAGGGCACGCTGGCCCGGCTCGACGAACTTCTGCCCGCCACATGGTCGCACGCGAATCCGGTGGACATCATTGGTGACGCACCGGCGAGGCGCTATGTCGACGCACTCCAGGTACTGTTGCAGGACACCGGTTCGGATGCGATCCTCTTCATCCACGCGCCAACGGCGATTGTCTCCAGCGTCGAGATCGCCAACGCGCTGGTCCCGCTGCTGCGGGACGCGTCGCGCAATGTCCTGGCGTGTTGGCTGGGCGGGGACGCCGTCGCCGAGGCGCGGGCCATGTTTGCGCAGGCAGGCATCCCGACCTTCGGCACCCCGGAGGAGGCAGTGCATGCCTTCCTGCAGATCGTCCATTACCGGCGCAACCAGGATTTACTGATGCAAGTGCCGTCCTCGGTGCCGGGCGATTTTATTGCCGACCGCGGAAGGGCACAGGCGGTAATCGGCGGCGCGCTGGCGGCCGGACGGCAGATGTTGTCCGAGCCGGAAGCAAAGCAGGTACTGGCCGCCTATGGTATCCCGGTGGTGGAAACCCGGATCGCCCCTACTGTGGAAGAAGCCGTGCTGAGCGCGCAGGCAATCGGGTTCCCGGTCGCGGTCAAGATCCTGTCGCCGGACATCAGCCACAAATCGGACGTCGGCGGCGTCGTACTCGACCTGGAAGCACCGGCGGCGGTGCAGGCCGCGGCGCAGGCCATGCATGAGCGGCTGTCCCGGTTGCAGCCGGAGGCACGGCTGCAAGGCTTCTCGGTCCAGGCGATGGCGCGGCGCCCGCAGGCGAACGAACTGATCGTTGGCGTGACGACGGACCCGGTGTTCGGCCCGGTGATCCTGTTCGGGCAGGGGGGCATCGCCGTGGAGGTCACGGATGACCACGCAGTCGGCCTGCCTCCCCTGAACATGGTGCTGGCGCGCGACATGGTGTCGCGTACGCGGGTGTCCAAACTGCTGGCGGGATATCGCAACCGGCCCCCGGCCGATCTCGACGCGGTCTGCCGGACCCTGATCCAGGTCGCGCAACTGGTTACCGACCTACCCGAAATCGCCGAACTCGATATCAATCCGCTGCTGGCCGACAGCGCGGGGGTGATTGCGCTCGACGCGCGCATGCGCGTTGCGGCCTCAAGGGAGGGGGAGGGAAGCGATCCATTGCTGCGGCTCGCCATTCGCCCTTATCCGCAGGAGTTGGAAGAGATGATCGAGTGGAATGGGAAGACCGTGATGTTGCGGCCGATCAGGCCCGAAGACGGCGCCGCCCACCTCGCGTTTTTCAACGCACTCACACCGGAGGATGTGCGTTACCGCATGTTCATCCGGGTGCGGGAATTGCAGCCATCGCAGTTGGCCCGCTTCACGCAGATCGATTACGACCGCGAGATGGCCTTTATCGCGACCTGCCCGGGGCCCGACGGCGTGCCGGAAACGCTGGGTGTGGCGCGTGTCGTTGCCGACCCCGACAACGTAAAGGCCGAGTTCGCTGTCACCGTCCGTTCGGACCTGAAAAGGCAGGGACTCGGGCTGATACTGATGAACAAGCTGATCGCCTACTGCCGGAACCGGGGAACCGGCGAGATCGTCGGCGAAACCTCGCCGCAGAATGCACCGCTACTCAGGCTGGCACGCACAATCGGATTTGAAGTCTGGCCGATGGCGGACGGCGACACTGTACAGCTTCGCCTCGTGCTCTCCGCGTCGGCGTCCTGAGTACATCCGGCGGGCTTCTAACGTTGACTGATTTCGGCCGGAGCTGACGCTACTGCCAGCGGACAATGGAAGGTAACGGCGACCGGGTCGCTTGCCGGAAAGGTGCATGCAAGCGCATCGTCGAGCGCCTGCTCGTCCGCATTCGCGTCATTCGGTATCTGGTCCACCAGAACGAACAGGGTACGCATGGATCCTCCAACAACCATGGACGATGCGCCCGTTTTCGATCCGCGTCAACGTACCGCATGTATTGAATCGGTGGCACTGTATCGCTGCGGCCGCCGTGGCACCGACCGAGTGGTATTCCGCTAATGCCTCGGCCTGCCGCTTCTCGGTTACCCCCGCATCCACAAACCCAGCGGTGTCGGCATCGCAACGCTCGTCGGGAATTCTTACAAAGAGGGACTGGCAGATATTTCTGCCGCGTCTAAGGCCTTGAAAATCTTCGACATTTCCCTTTGAACTTGCCCCGGTACGGAATTTGCATCTCTGATGTAGAGAGGCGGGCCTCGCCCCATAGGGAGATGATCTTGGAAAATCCAAATGCAGAAACTCGTTCGGTGCAATCGAACACACGACGGACTCCACAACATACTTTTCCGCTGTTTGGTCTGGCGATCGTCCTGGCCAGTGCCGTGGCGGCATACGGTGCCC
Organism: Telluria sp. AIW5; assembly: GCF_056680575.1. Classification (NCBI taxonomy): domain Bacteria; kingdom Pseudomonadati; phylum Pseudomonadota; class Betaproteobacteria; order Burkholderiales; family Oxalobacteraceae; genus Telluria; species Telluria sp. AIW5. The sequence goes on from NZ_CM155289.1 coordinate 3,489,338, forward strand.
TCTACTATTATTTTATGTCCGCAAATTAGCGGACACGGGCCAGATTTACGCGCGGAATAGATCGATCGTAGCGGGACACCCGACCTTGCCCCGACAGTACACTGCCATATCGCGTGTTCCCCTTATCGATCTGTTTGCGCCGGTGACCAAACTGTCCAAGGTAACGATCATTGCCTTGGCGCCACCTCAACCGTGCGCCAGGACGCGTCAACCTGCACTACCATGATTCCGGGAGATACGACGTTTAGCTGAGGGTACCGGTTTCGACGCGAGCCAGGTAAGGAAGCTGATTGTAGTTCCTCTGTTGCTCTGCGCACGCCCTGGTCTTCGAGGCAGGCAGCGTGGCCTTACCCCAGAGGTACAGTGGACGGCAGTTCGACTGAAAGACGAATCATGTTAATGAACGAGTTATCGCGGGCCCTCGGCACAGTCAGTGATGACCCCGCAATACACCTGTCGCACGGTGCACTTTCCTATGTTCGAAAAAACTATCCGTTGACCAAGACTGTATATAGGGCACAGGCCATCCGTCGTTTTGCAGGCGTAAGCGCAGCGCGCGCTTTTTTAATCTGCATGGGTGTCGAGGCTGCACTGACGGAACGTGTTGTCTCGTCAGCGTTTTCCGAACTTCGACGTTAGTTCCTCAAGTTCCGCCTCCGGCCTCAGCCTTCCGCTTCCTCAATCACGCCCGCATCCACAAACCCATCGATCTCGCCGTCGCTGTAGCCATACTCGCGCAGCAGCTCGCGCGAATGCTCGCCCAGCATCGGCGCCGGCCGGTCGATGCGCGTCGGACTCTTCGAAAAGTGGATAGGGCAGCCGAGCGCCCTGGTGGCGCCGGCCTGCGGATGCTCCAGGTCCACCACCATCCCGCGCGCCAGCGTTTGCGGGTGCGTCAGCGCCTCGCCGATCGTGTGCACCGGTCCCACCGGCACACCCGCTTCGTCGAAAACGGCGATCCACTCGGCCCTGCTGCGGGTGGCCACGATCTCGCTCATCATCGATACCAGCGCCTCGCGGTTTTCCATGCGCTCCGTATTGGTCCTGAAGCGCGGATCCTCGCGCCACCCTGGCTGGCCCAGCGCCACCGCGATCCGTTCCCAGTTGCCCTGGTTGGCGCCGCCGATGTTGATCCAGCCGTCGCTGGCCTTGAAGGCCTGGTAGGGGGCGGTCAGCAGATGGGCGGAGCCGGTCGGGCCGGACGATTCGCCCGTCGCAAAATAGATGGCTGCCTGCCAGTAGGTCTGCTGCAGGGCCGCCTCGATCAGGGAGGTGTCGACCACCTGCCCCTCGCCGGTCTTGAGTTTGTGGACGTAGGCTGCCGTGATGCCGGCCATGGCGAGGATGCCCGCGTTGGTGTCGGCGATCGAGTTGCCGGTCTTGACGGGCGGTCCGCCCGGCTCGCCGGTGACCGACATCAGGCCGGAAAATCCTTGTGCGATCAGGTCGAAGCCGGGCTTGTCGGCGTCCGGGCCATCGCGGCCGTAGCCGGAGACGGCGCAGTAGATCAGCCCCGGGTTCACTTTACTCAGCACGTCGTAGCCGAGGCCCAGCTTTTCGAGCGTGCCGCGGCGGTAGTTTTCGGTCAGGACGTCGGCCTCCTTGACCATGCGCAGCAGGATGTCGCGGCCCTGGGCGAGCTTCAGGTTGAGGGCGATGCCGCGTTTGTTCCGGTTCAGGATCATGAAGGGCGCGGAGACGCCATTCACGCGCGGCTCGCGGTAGGCGCGCGCATCGTCGCCGCCCGGCAGCTTCTCGACCTTGATGACGTCGGCGCCCATATCGGCCAGCATCATGCCGCAGGTCGGTCCCGCCATGATCTGCGCCAGTTCGAGGACGCGCATGCCGGCCAGGGGGCCGGTGTGTTTTGGCTTGCTCATCATCGGCTTGGTCATTACGTTCCGCTCCACTGGGGGCGCTGTTTGTCGAGGAAAGCATTCACGCCGATCTTGAAGTCCGCGCTGCCGTAGGCGGCGCGGATCAGGTCTTCGCCGTCGGGCAGGCCGGCATTGGTCAGGCGCCGGATCGCTTCCTTCGACACCCGCATCGTCAGCGGCGCGTGACCGGCGAGGCGCTTGCACATGCTGGCGACTTCCGCCTCCAGCGCGTCGGGTTCCGCCACCTTCGTGACGAAACCACAGGCCTGGGCCTCGGCCGCGCTGATGGTCTCGGCCAGCAGCAGGAGACGCTTGGCCGTCGGTACGCCGACTGCGGCGACCAGCCGCGCCGTGTTCGCCATCGACAGGCAGTTGCCCAGCGTGCGGGCGATCGGCACGCCGAAGGATGCGCCTGGCGTGGCGATCCGGAAGTCGCAGGCGGCGCTGAGCGCCAGGCCGCCGCCGATCGCCCAGCCTTCGACGATGGCGATGGTCGGCATCGGCAGGCTCTCGACCTGGCCGACGCGTTCGTCGATGGCCTGTTCGTAGGCGATACCGTCTTCCCCATCCTTGAAAGCGCTGAACTGTTCGATGTCGGTGCCGGCCACGAAGGCTTCGCCGCCGGCGCCGCGGATCGTCGTCACCCGGATCGACGGGTCGGCCGCGATGCGGGTGCAGATCGCGCCCAGTTCTTCATACATCGCCCAGGTCATTGCGTTGCGTGCCTGCGGGCGGTCGATCAGGATGGCGGCCACGCCGTCCTCGATCGTCAGGTGTACTTTGCCAGTCTGTTCGCTCATGCTGTCCTTTGGTAGGGTGGGCGCCCCGTGCCCACGCGTGGATGACGATCATTGTTGGCTGCGATCGCGGCTGACACTATGCACGCTTCACGCCTGGGCACGGGGCGCCCACCCTACGGTCCATTCCGGTCACGTAAACAATGCGCGCGCCAGCACGCGCGCCACGTGGACGGCTTCGCGCTGCGCGCCGTCGGCGATCTGGTGGCGGCAACTGGTGCCGTCCGCAACCAGAACGGTGTCGGCGCCGGCGGCGCGCACCGCCGGCAGCAGGGACAGTTCGGCCATCTGCATCGACACGGCATAGTGTTTCGCTTCGTAGCCGAAGCTGCCCGCCATGCCGCAGCAGCTCGATTCGATCAGCTCCACCTTCATGCCCGGGATCAGGCCCAGCACGGTCTGCACCGGCCGCACCGCGTCGAAAGCCTTTTGGTGGCAGTGGCCGTGCAGCAGCGCGCGCGATTCCGGCAGCGCCGACAAGGCCAGCTTCAGCTTGCCGGCGGCGTGCTCGCGCGCCAGGAATTCCTCGAACAGCAAGGCCTGTGCGCCCAGGGCCTCCGCGTCCCGGCCCAGGCCCATGACCAGGAATTCGTCGCGCAGCGTGAGCAGGCAGGACGGCTCCAGCCCGACCACCGGCACGCCGCGCGCGACAAACGGGCGCATCGCTTCCACCACGCGCCGCGCCTCGGCCTTCGCCTGGTCGACCAGGCCGCTGGCGAGGTAGGTGCGGCCGCAGCACAAGGGCCGCGCAGGCTCTGCGTCTGCCGCCGCCGGCCGCGCCACGTGCACCTTGTAGCCGGCCGCCTGCAGCACCCGCAGGGCGGCCACGGCGTTTTCGCTCTCGAAGTAATTGTTGAAGGTATCGGCGAACAGCACGACGTCCGCCTGCTCCGGGGCCAGGACCGGCGCCGTCACGCCGGCCATGAAGGTGTCGCGGCGCCAGGTGGGCAGCGAGCGCCTGGCGGAGAAGCCGAACAGCTTCTCGGACAATCTGGCCGCCCCCGGCACCGTATCGCGCAGGTTCGCCAGCCACGGCATCCGCGCCGCCCACGGCGCCCAGCGCGGCAGGTTGGCGATCAGCTTGTCCTTGCGCGACAGGCCATGCTTCTTCTGGTAGTGGTAGAGGAATTCGGTCTTCATGCGCGCCATGTCGACGCCGGTGGGGCAGTCGCGCTTGCAGCCCTTGCAGCTGACGCAGAGGTCGAGCGCCTCGCGCGTCGCTTCGGAGGTGAATCCGTCTTCGCCCAGCTGGCCGGACAAGGCCAGGCGCAGGGTGTTGGCGCGGCCGCGCGTCAGGTGCTGCTCGTCTTTGGTGACGCGGTAGCTCGGGCACATGGTGCCGGCGTCGAACTTGCGGCAATGGCCGTTGTTGTTGCACATGTCGACGGCCTTGGCGAAGCCGCCAGCCGGGTCGCCGCCGGCGCCGGGCGCCGTGCTTTGCTCCGTCACCGGATCGACCTGGACGTTCCAGGCCGACCAGTCCAGCGCCGTTTTCAACGCGGCCGGCTGGTAGCCCGGCTTGTAGCGGAACAGGGACTGGTCGTCCATGCGCGTGCTGCGCACGATCTTCCCGGGGTTCATGAGGCCGGCCGGATCGAACAGGTTCTTGATGTCCTCGAAGGCGCGCAGCAGGCGCGGGCCGAACTGCCAGGCCACCCATTCGCTGCGCACCAGGCCGTCGCCGTGCTCGCCGGAGAAGGCGCCTTTGTACTTGCGCACCAGCGCGCCCGCTTCTTCGGCAATCGCCCGCATCTTTTCGGCGCCGCCGCGGCGCAGGTCGAGGATCGGCCGCACGTGCAGGGTGCCGACCGAGGCGTGGGCGTACCAGGTGCCGCGCGTGCCGTAGCGGGCGAACACCTCGGTCAGGCTGGCGGTGTATTCGGCCAGGTGTTCGAGCGGCACGGCGCAGTCTTCGATGAAGGAGACCGGTTTGCCGTCGCCGCGCATGCTCATCATGATGTTCAGGCCCGCCTTGCGCACTTCCCACAACGCCTTCTGGGCGCCGGCATCGACCATCTCGACCACGCTGCCGGGCAGTCCCAGTTCGGCCATCAAGGCCACCAGGCTGGCCAGGCCGGCGCGCTGCTCGTCCAGCGATTCGCCGGCGAATTCCACCAGCAGGATCGCATCCGGCGCGCCGATCAGGGCTTTGTCGATCACCGGGCGGAAGGCCGGATTGTCGCGCGCCAGCTCGATCATGGTGCGGTCGACCAGCTCCACCGCCACCGGCGCCAGCTTGACGATATGGCGCGTCGTGTCCATCGCCTGGTGGAAGGTCGGGAAGTTGATGACGCCCAGCGTTTTATGTTTGGGCAGCGGCAGCACCCTGAGCACGATGCGCTTTGTCGTCGCCAGCGTGCCCTCGCTGCCTACCAGCAGGTGGGCCAGGTTGACGCTGCCGTCCTCGGTGTAGGGCCGTTCGCTCTGCGGGTGCCAGATGTCGATGTTGTAGCCGCCGACCCGGCGCATCACCTTGGGCACCATGCGCGCGATTTCGTCGTTCTCGCGCGCGGCGATGGCGCGCAGGCCGGCAATGAGTTCCTGCACGCGCGGCGGCGCATCCTCATGCTGCATCGCGCGCTCGTCCTGGAACCTGGCCTCGGTGCCGTCCGACAGGATGGCGTCGATCGCGACGACGTTGTGCACCATGTTGCCGTAGGCGAGGGAGCGCGAGCCGCAGGAGTTGTTGCCGGCCATGCCGCCGAGCGTGCACTGGGCCGCCGTGCTGACGTCGACCGGGAACCAGACGCCGTGGGGTTTCAACCAGGCGTTCAGGTGGTCGAGCACGATCCCCGGCTGCACCGTCACGGCCATGGCGGCCGGGTCGAAATCGAGTACCGCGTTCAGGTATTTGCTGTTGTCGATGACCAGCGCTTCGCCCACGGTCTGCCCGCACTGGCTGGTGCCGGCGCCGCGCGGCAGGATCGGCACGCCCATTTCGCGCGCGATGGCAATCGCCAGCTCGACGTCGCGCTCGGTGCGCGGCACGAAGACCCCGACCGGCTCCACCTGGTAGATCGAGGCGTCGGTGGAATAGCGGCCGCGCGAGGCGGCGTCGAACAGGACTTCACCTCCGGTTTCCGCGGCCAGCCGCTTTGCCAGTCCTTGCCCATTCATTCGGGAAGCGAGTTGTTCGCTCAACTTGATCGGTGCCGCGGCGGGTGCATTCATCGGGTCTAGGGTTCCTGGGTGGCTTTCGATGCGCGCAGGTCGGCCACGACCGTGGCGCGCTTGGAGAGAAGGTGGCGTTCGAGGACGTCGCGCAGGGCAGGGCCGTCGCGCCGCTGCAAGGCTTCCAGCATCAGGCCGTGTTCCTTCATCGCCGCATCCCACTTGTCCTGGTTGAAGTTGGAACGGAAGCGCAGGTTCTGGATGCGCGCGTTCATGTGCAGGTAGGTGGTCGTCAGCACCGCGTTGCGGGCGCTGGCGTTGATGCGGTCATGGATTTCGTGGTTGATCTTGTAGTAGGTCGCCAGGTCGCGCCGCGCATGCGCCGCCTGCATTTCGTAATGCAGCGCGCGGATCTCGGTCACTTCGGCGTCGGTGATGCGTTCGCAGGCCAGCTGGCCGGACAGCGCCTCGAGTGCGCCCAGCACCTCGAAGGTCTGCTCGATGTCGGCCACCGACATCTCGGCCACCTGGGCGCCGCGGTTGGGCAGGAGTTCGATCAGGCCTTCGCCGGCCAGTACCTTGAAGGCTTCGCGCAGCGGCGTGCGCGAGACCAGCAGCTGTTCGCACAGCACCCGTTCGTTGAGACGGGTGCCGGGCGCCAGGGTGCCCTCGATGATCATGTCGCGCAGGCGTACCGTGACGGCGGAAGCCAGGCCCTGGCGGTCGATGACGGCCGGGCGTGGGGGGATGGGGAATGTTGGTTCGTGAATCATGAAATATATTGTATACGATTTATTTCGGCGGTAAATGTTTCTTTGAGCCGCAGGCGGTGGCGCGCGCCCAGGGCGCAGCCCAGGACGTTTCCCCTTTGTATTGCCCGCATGCAAGCGGAATAATGCGCCAGTCGCGCGTTGCAGCGCACCACGATATTTTCTTGACTCTGCGGCTTTTACGTATATTGTATGCAAAGTTGCTCGTCGATCGAATATCTCTGACTGCGTTGGCCCTTCCTCTAGGAGTTGCAATGTTGAAGCTGAATTCCCACCCGTCCGGACGGCATTTCCTGCAGATCCCCGGCCCGACCAACGTCCCCGACCGCATCCTGCGGGCCATGGACTATCCCACTATCGACCACCGCGGTCCGGAGTTCCAGCAGCTCGGTAAAAAAATCCTGGGCCAGATCGGCCAGGTCTTCCAGACCGTGCAGCCGGTGGTGATCTATCCGGCTTCCGGCACCGGTGCGTGGGAGGCGGCGCTGGTCAATACGCTGTCCCCCGGCGACACGGTGCTGATGTACGAGACCGGCCACTTCGCCACGCTGTGGAAGCGGCTGGCCGAGCGGCTTGCCTTGAAACCCGAATTCATCGGCGACGACTGGCGCCGCGGCGCCGACCCGGCCCGCATCGAAGCGCGCCTGCTGGAAGACAAGGATCACCAGATCAAGGCCGTGTGCGTGGTGCATAACGAGACGTCGACCGGCGTCACCTCGGATATCGCCGCGGTGCGCCGCGCCATCGACAATGCCGGCCACCCGGCACTGCTGCTGGTCGACACGATTTCCTCGCTCGGCTCGCTCGATTACCGCCACGACGAATGGGGCGTGGACGTCACCGTGGCCGGCTCGCAGAAGGGCCTGATGCTGCCGCCGGGCCTCTCCTTCAACGCCGTGTCGCAGAAGGCGCTGGCCGCCTCGCGCACCGCGAAACTGCCGCGCGCGTTCTGGGCCTGGGACGAGATCATCGAAGCCAACAAGAACGGCTTCTGGCCCTACACCCCGGCGACCAACCTGTTGTACGGCCTGTCGGAAGCCTGCGACATGCTGCTCGAGGAAGGGATGCAGAACGTGTTCGCGCGCCACCAGCGCCATGCCGAGGCGACCCGCCAGTGCGTGCGTGCCTGGGGCCTGGAGATCCTGTGCGAGAACCCGGCGGAGTACAGCGGCGTACTGACGGCGGTGGTCATGCCGCAGGGCGCGAATGGCGAACGCCACAACGCGGACGCGCTGCGCAAGATCATCCTGACGAATTTCAACATGTCGCTCGGCCAGGGCCTCAGCAAGCTGAGCGGCTGGGTATTCCGCATCGGGCACCTGGGCGATTTCAACGACCTGACGCTGATGGGAACGCTGGCCGGGGTGGAAATGGGCCTGGCGCTGGCCGGGGTGCCGCACCAGGCGGGCGGGGTGGCTGCCGCGATGCAGTCTCTGCGGGAGTCCTTGCCGGGCGCCGCCCGGCAACAGGCAGCTTAAGGCGTAGTAGAACACTAAAAATAACGGCCACGGCCGGACAGGAGACAGTTCATGAACAACTTCAAGCTTGGTTTCAACGTCACCCTCAAGCACTCTCTCGCAATCGCAGGCCTGGCCCTCGGCATGACCAACGCCGCCATGGCAAAAGATTGGGAACCGACCAAATCGATCGAGTTCATCGTGCCCTTCGGCGCCGGCGGCGCCACCGACAACATGGCGCGCGCGATCCAGGGCATCATCGCCAAGCACAAGCTGGTCAGCCAGCCGATCATCGTGCAGAACAAGGCCGGCGCCAGCGGCGCCGAAGGCCTGCTCGACATCAAGGCGACGCCGGGCGACGCCCACCGGCTGGTCGTGTCCTCGTCCGGGCTGTACACCGTGCCGCTGGCGACCGGGCTCGATTTCAACTGGCGCGACCTGACGCCGGTGGCGATGGTGGCGCAGGACGAATTCGTCTTCTGGGTCAATAGCGACACCCCCTACAAGACGGTCCAGGAATACCTGGCCGCCGTGAAAAAGGAACCGTCGAAGTTCAAGATGGGCGGCACCAGCTCCAAGCGCGAGGACCAGATCATTACCGCGATGGTGGAAAAGGCGGCGGGCGTCAAGTTCATCTACATCCCGTACAAGGGAGGCGGCGAGGCAGCCACCCAGCTGTCGGGCAAGCACATCGATTCGAACCCGAACAATCCGTCCGAATCGATCGCGCAGTGGCGCGCCGGCCAGCACCGTGCCCTGTGCCTGTTCGCGGACAAGCGCAGCGCCTACACCGAGAAGGTGACGGCTACCCAGAGCTGGGCCGACGTGCCGACCTGCAAGGAACAAGGCCTCGACGTGCAGTACCAGATGCTGCGCGTCTTCATGTTGCCAGGCAAGGTGGCGCCGGAAGTGGCGAAGTACTACACGGACCTGATGCAGAAGGTGGTGGCCACGCCCGAGTGGAAAGAGTACGTGACCAAGAACGCCCTGAAGTCGACCGTGATGGTGGGCGACCAGCTGCGCGCCTACCTGGGCAAGGACGAACAGGCCCACCGCCAGATCATGAAGGCGGCCGGTTTCATGGCACCGTAAGGGGCGCACCATGACTCCCCAAGAAGAGACCCACGGTGGCGTGGCGCCGTCGGCGACCGTCATTACCAAGCGGACTATGGAAATCGCGGTCGGCATCGTGGTTGCCGCGTTCGCGCTGCTGGCCATCGTGAGCAACTACAAGCTCGGCGCCGGCTGGGCCGAGGATGGCCCGCAGGCCGGGTATTTCCCGATGCGCATGGGCATCGCCATCCTGCTGGGCAGTATCGTGGTGGTCGTCCAGGCACTGCGCAAGAACGACCGCTCCGCCTTCCTCGAGCAGGCCCAGGCGAAGCTGGTGGCCATCGTGCTGCTGCCGCTGATTGTGTATATCTCGGCGGTCCAGTTCATCGGCATCTACGTGGCCTCGGCGCTGTTCATCGGCATCTTCATGTGCCTGGTTGGCAAATTCACCTGGTACAGGTCGGCCATCACGGGCGTCGTCATCAGCCTGGTCCTGTTCTGGATTTTTGAAATCATGTTCACGGTGCCGCTGCCCAAGGGCCCTCTCGAGCAATTGTTCGGTTACTGATCGGAACTTCACATGGATGACTTCAACGCGCTGCTCCAGGGTTTTTCGACCGTCCTGTCGTGGCACAACGGTGGGCTGATGATCGTCGGCATCCTGCTCGGCATCGTCGTCGGCGTGCTGCCCGGGCTCGGCGGCCCGAACGGGGTGGCGATCTTGCTGCCGCTGACGTTTACGATGAACCCGACCTCGGCGATCATCCTGCTGTCGTGCATCTACTGGGGCGCGCTGTTCGGCGGCGCCATCACCTCGATCCTGTTCAATATTCCGGGCGAGGCCTGGTCGGTGGCGACCACCTTCGACGGCTACCCGATGGCGCAGCAGGGCAGGGCGGGCGAAGCGCTGACCAGCGCCTTTACCGGCTCCTTCATCGGGGCGCTCGTCGGCGTGTTGATGATCACTTTCCTGGCGCCGCTGGTGGCCAAGTTCGCGCTGCGCTTCGGGCCGCCCGAATTCTTCGCGGTCTATTTCCTCACCTTTGCCAGCTTCATCGGCATGGGCAAGGAAGCAAAGGCGAAGATCGTCATCGCCATGTGTGTCGGCTTCGTGCTGGCGGCCGTCGGCCTCGATACGATTTCCGGCCAGTTGCGCATGACCTTCGGCGCCGCACCGCTGTTGCGCGGCTTCGACTTCCTGGTGGCGGTGATCGGCCTGTTCGGCATCAGCGAAATCCTGATCACGATCGAAGAAGGCCTGGCTTTCCGCGGCAAGAACGGCAAGATCGACCTGAAGGTGGTGTTCAAGACCTGGGCCACGATGCCGCGCCACTTCGCCACCTTGCTGCGTTCCTCGGCGATCGGCTGCTGGATGGGCATCACCCCTGGCGGCGCCACGGCGGCCTCGTTCATGGGCTATGGCGTGGCCAAGAAGTTCGCCCGCGACCAGGACAGCTTCGGCAAGGGCAACGTCGCCGGCGTGCTGGCGCCGGAAACGGCGGCACATGCGGCCGGCACCAGTGCCTTGCTGCCGATGCTGGCGCTGGGCATCCCCGGCTCGGCCACCGCCGCGGTCTTGCTCGGCGGCCTGATGATCTGGGGCCTGCAGCCGGGTCCGCTGCTCTTCGTCGAGCAGAAGGATTTCGTCTGGGGACTGATTGCGAGCATGTACCTCGGCAATATCTCGGGCCTGATCATCGTGCTGGCGACGGTGCCGCTGTTTGCCGCGATCCTGCGCATTCCGTTCTCGATCATCGCCCCGGTGATCCTGGTGGTGTGCGCGATCGGCGCCTTCACGGTGCATAACGCCCAGTTCGACATCTGGCTGATGCTGGCCTTCGGCATCGTCGGCTACGTGTTCAAGAAACTCGACTACCCGCTGGCGCCGCTGGTGCTGGCCCTGGTGCTGGGCGACCGGGCCGAGGACGCGTTCCGCCAGAGCATGCTGGCCTCGCGCGGCGGGCTGGAGATTTTCTGGAGCAACGGGCTGGTCGGCACGATCATGACGCTGGCGGTGGCCGGGCTCGGCTGGTCGCTGCTGGGTTCGCTGCGCCAGCGATTCTTCCCGCGGGCGCCGGTGGCTGCGGAGCCAGGCCACGCTGCTTGATTTTCGCAGTACGTAGGGTGGGCATGCCCACGCGTGAACGACGCGCATTGTTGGCTTCGTTTGAAGACAAGCACGCCAACACTAGGGCGGGCGTCACGCGTGGGCATGCCCACCCTACCAGCTCGTCTCCCGCTCCGCCGTGGCGCTGATCTTGTGAATCGACAGGTCGGCGCCATTGTACTCATCCTCGGGATCGAGCCTGATCCCCACCAGCCGCTTGAGCAGGCCGTAAATCAGCCAGCCGGCCGCAAACGCAATCGCCACGCCCATCAGGGTGCCGATCAGCTGGGAGACAAAGGACACGCCGCCCAGGCCACCCAGCGCGCGCTGGCCGAAGATGCCGGCCGCAATCCCGCCCCAGGCCCCGCACAGGCCGTGCAGGGGCCAGACGCCCAGCACGTCGTCGATCTTCCACTTGTTTTGCGTCAGCGTGAACATCCAGACAAAGACGCCGCCGGCGATGGCGCCGGTGACCAGCGCCCCCAGCGGATGCATCAGGTCGGAGCCCGCGCACACCGCCACCAGCCCGGCGAGCGGCCCGTTATAGGCGAAACCCGGGTCGTTCTTACCGGCCAGCACGCCGGCGAGGGTGCCGCCGACCATCGCCATCAGCGAATTGAGCGCGACCAGGCCATTGATTTTATCGAGGGTTTGCGCGCTCATGACGTTGAAGCCGAACCAGCCGACTGCCAGCACCCAGGCGCCCAGCGCAAGGAAAGGGATGCTCGATGGCGGGTGGGCCGCGATCGTGCCCGCTTTCGTATAGCGCCCCCGGCGCGCACCAAGGTGCAGCACCGCCGGCAGCGCCACCCAGCCGCCCACGGCATGGACGACCACCGAACCCGCGAAGTCGTGGAACTCGGCACCGAGGACGGTATGCAGCCAGGCCTGGACGCCGAGGTTGTGGTTCCAGACGATGCCCTCGAAGAAGGGGTAGACGAAACCGACCAGCAGCGCCGTGGCGACCAGCTGCGGGTGGAATTTCGCGCGCTCGGCGATGCCGCCGGAAATGATGGCGGGGATCGCCGCGGCAAAGGTGAGCAGGAAAAAGAATTTGACCAGCTCGAAGCCGTGGCGCGTGCTCAGGGCAGCGGCGTCGGAAAAGAAGTTGACGCCGTAGGCGATGCTGTAGCCGATGAAGAAATACGCAATCGTGGAGACGGCGAAATCGACCAGGATCTTGACCAGGGCATTCACCTGGTTTTTCTTGCGGACCGTGCCGAGTTCGAGAAATGCGAAGCCGGCGTGCATGGCCAGGATCAGGATCGCGCCGAGCAGGACGAACAGGGTGTCGGCGCCATTATGTAGTGCATCCATCCGAGTGACTTTCTAAAAGAGTGCGAATGTAAGACGAGAGGATGTGGTAAAGCAAAATTCGCGCCTCCCCGTGGCGCATCGTCAAGGTGCTGAATATTCTCGACATTTTCCTGCGCGGCAGGGCTTTTCACGTGCGATGCACTAAAAGTGTGCGTTCGGCGCACGTTTTAGCGCACCTGTATGCGGCAGAGCCTGCACTAAAAGCGGGCGCGTGGGCGCCCGGCTTGTAGCGAAGACAATCCCGAACTGCTGGTTTGCAACAGAGCCCGCGAATACTCGCTCAACTTCCGTTTTTACCGGACCGCCTGCTCTACAATGATGTGAGAGTGACGCGCGGAAAGCATCCGCGACGCGCCGGAAACAGCCCAGGAAAACGACCCACGATGCTTCATCCGCAGAACAGCCGGCGCCGCAAGGTGTTCGGCGCCGCAAGCCTCGCCGCGATGCTGGCCGCCCCCGTACTGGCAGCTGCAGGCGCCCCGGCCAGCGTTTATATCGAAGACCTGACCTCGCCCGAACTGCAGGCCCGCATCGCAGCCGGCGCCACCACGGTGCTGGTGCCGATCGGCGGCACCGAACAAAGCGGGCCGCATATCGTGCTCGGCAAGCACAATGTGCGCGCCCGCGTGCTGGCCGGCCGCGTCGCCCAGCGCCTCGGGAATGCGGTCGTCGCCCCGGTCGTCGCCTACGTGCCCGAAGGGTCGATCACGCCGCCGGTCGGCCACATGCGCTTTGCCGGCACGATCTCGATTCCGGACGCCGCCTTCGAATCGGTGCTGGAAGCCACCGCGCGCAGCTTCTGCCAGCACGGCGCGCGCGACGTGTTTTTCCTCGGCGACCACGGCGGCTACCAGAAAAACGAAGAAAAGGCGGCCGACCGCGTCAACCGTGGGCAAGCTTGCCGCGTTCACGCCTTGCTCGGCTATTACGGAGCGACGCAAACGGCGTATGTGGCCGGCCTGAAGCGCCGCGGTTATGGCGATGCGGAGATCGGCCTGCACGCAGGCCTCGCCGATACGGCGCTGTCGCTGGCGGTCGATCCCAGGCTGGTGCGCCAGGAGTTGCTCGCGGCCGGCGCCGCTGCCGGAAAGGCCGGCGGCGTCAATGGCGACCCGCGCCGCGCAACGGCGGCGCTCGGCCAGGCCGGCGTCGATGCTGTCGTCGAGGCCTCCGTCGCCGCCATCCGCGCCGTAGTAGAGGCGCATCCCAACCAGAACCCAACCCGGCAACCCTGAAAAACCCCATCGTGCGATTCAAAAAAACAGTCGGCGCCATCGTCGCCTTGTCCATCGTGGCCGGCGCGGCCATCCTCATGCGTAGCAAGCAGGCACCGGTCGTCACCGGGCCCTCCCACGTCGTCGCGGCTTCCGGCATGCCGCCGGTCCTCGATCCGAACAACCTGTACAGCGAAATCGGTCCGACGCACCTGAGCGCCGCCGTACGCGGCGACCTCGAACGCGTGTACGTGCCGAATTTGCGCTCGAACGACGTCAGCGTGATCGATCCGGCAACGATGAAAGTCGTCGACCGCTTCAAGGTCGGCATCAGCCCGCAGCACGTGATCCCGGCCTGGGACCTGCGCACGCTGTGGGTCGCGAATAACGCCGAGCGCCAGGACAGCGGCAGCCTGACCCCGATCGATCCGGTCACCGGCAAGCCGGGCCAGACGGTGCCGGTCGACGACCCCTACAACATGTACTTCACGCCCGACGGCAAGTCGGCGATCGTGGTCGCCGAAGCCCGGCGCCGGCTCGACTTCCGCGATCCGCACACGATGGCGATGCAGTATGCGATCGACGTGCCGAAGTGCGGCGGCATCAACCACGCCGAGTTCTCGATCGACGGGCGCTATGCGCTGTTCACCTGCGAGTTCGATGGTTCGATCGCCAGGATCGACCTCGCCGAACGCAAGGTGCTGGGCTACCTGAAGCTGAGCATGCCCGGCACGCGCGTGCGCGAAGGCTTCGACCCGCGCAATCCCGGCGCCAGCGAAGTCTGCACGAGCAAGAAGGGCATGCCGCAGGACGTGCGCATTTCGCCGGACGGCAAGCGCTTCTACGTGGCCGACATGATGGCGGACGGCGTCCACATCATCGACGGCGCGAGTTTCACCAAGGTCGGCTTCATTCCGTCCGGTCCCGGCACGCACGGGCTGTACCCCAGCCGCGACGGCAAATTCCTGTACATCACCAACCGCGGCACGCACCGCATCCACGGCAAGCGCAAGGGCCCGGGCAGCGTCGACGTGCTGGAATTCGCCAGCGAGAAGATCGTCGCGCATTGGGCGATTCCGAATGGCGGCAGCCCGGATATGGGCAATGTCAGCGCGGATGGCAAGTGGCTGTGGCTGGCGGGGCGATTTGACGATGTCGTGTACCGGATCGATACGGGCAGCGGCGACGTGCGCTCGGTGAAGGTGGGGGGCGAGCCGCATGGATTGACCGTGTGGCCGCAGCCGGGGCGTTACTCGCTCGGGCATACGGGCAACCTGCGTTAGCGGATCAACCGCGCCTAACTGCCCACCAGTCCGGCCGCGATATTGATCGACATCCCAATGATCGCGGCATTGAATACGAATGACAGCACCGATTGCGCGAGCACGGCCTTGCGGGCCGTCGTGGAATGGATGCTGACATCGGAGGTCTGCGCTGCAACCGCAATCGTGAACGAGAAATAAAGAAAGTCCCAGTACCCGGCCTCCAGGGTATCGTCAGGAAATCGAAGGGGCTTGTTGCCAGTGTGCGAACGATAGTACAGGTGGGCGTAATGGAAGCTGTATATAACGGACACCAGAAGCCATGAGCCCAATACCGTTGCCGCTGTAAGGCCGTAGTGCGTCAGTCTCTGGTCTCCGGTCATGCTTTTGGCGGAGGCGAGTTCGATGACGATCGCAGCCAGGCTGATCATCGCTCCGACAGACATGACCGACAGCGCAAAGACTGCGTTCGCTTCCTCTTGTTCAGCCAGCCTGGTTATCTGGCGCGGGTCGCCGCGCAGAACTACCCAGCTCGTCATGCCCAGGTAAAGCCATACCGCGATATTCCATCCGACCAGGCATTTCAGGGAAAGTCCCCAGCCATGCGGCAGCGCCGCTCCCACAATCACACCTACGGCGGACGCGCTCATCAGGCGTGGATGGGAGTGAAAGAGGCGGTAACGGTTTCGGAAGAAGGTGGAAGACATCTATCTGCAAGCCGATCAGGAAAATTGAATTAAATTTGTAGACGAGCCGTTGTTGTTAACAGTCAGCTGCGCGGCCCAACTGACGCCAGCCTGCCACGGAAAACGCCAGGCCGTTGGCCGCCAGCGTCGACAGCGACAGTCCCCAGAAAAGTAAATTATGCAAGATAAGCATGCGCTGCAGTTGGTCGGCGTAGAGGACCGCCTGCAGCCGTTTGATCTCCCACAGCAGCGCGCGCCCGCCTGCCAAGTGCCGGTTTCGCTCCTTGATCTCGCGCAGCTGTTTAGTCGGTAGCGTTTCTGTAAAGCCCATCAGGGAGTAGCACTGTGTGTGTGCTTACAGTTTTCGCGCAAATCGGCCAAAAAAAGGCCGGTGAGCACCGGCCTTCGTTTACAACTTGAGAGATTACTTCAGGCGACGACGCAGAGCACCCAAGCCTGCAAGGCCCAAGCCGAACAGGGCGAGGCTAGCTGGCTCAGGAACTTCGCTCACTTCAGTGACTTGCCAGTCGTATGAAGCAGCTGAACCTGGCATATACATCGAAATGTTCTGAGCGCTGTCGAAAGCGTCGCTCTCGTCGTACCAGCTGAGCGAATACACGAACGCGCTGTAGCTGTCATCGCCATTGGCCAAGTCGCTATTAATGAAAATAAAATTATTTTCTTTCCCGTCAAAAGAGACTACTGCTCCAGGAGCCCAATAATACTGGTTCTCGACGTATTGAGCGGAATAAAGGTTGCCGCTTCCGGAAATTTCCGCGCCGTTGATTGCAACAGAGATGTTGGAAAGATCGGTAATGAGATTGCCGTGCGCTTTACCCTCAAATGAGCCAGAAACTGTGTTGTCATTAGCATCAGACATTGCGAAGGTGTAGACACCAGCGTGAGCAGAGCCGATGGTGGCGAGCAGAACAGCAAGGAGAATTTTTTTCATGACATCCTTAGTTGGTTTTAGACGTAAGTCCTAAAAGCAATAATGATGCCATCTAATAATACCAATGACTTATTGGAAATGTAAGTTTCTATTGTAAAATTCTTCGACATGTAAGGAGGCTTGCATCTTGTCTCCAATGCAATTAACTTTATGGCTGGTCTCGACGGCGCCGGAGGTATAAACGGCGTGCAACATAGCTTCCATGTGCTCGATGGGGACGGCGTTCTCATTTGCGGTGACGGCCGCGCCGAGACTGAGGCGTACGCCCAGTTACAGGCTAACGGCTAACGGCTAACGGCTAACGGCTGCTTCGGGGCGGAAGCAGCCGGTCGCTACAGACAGCAGCCGGTCGACAGTTGCCGCACGCAGCGGCTGCGCCGCAGGATCGGCTCGCGACTCTGGCACGGCCTGGCTGTGAATTGCCGGAGGACCTTGCGGATTTGCTACACTGCCGCCTTTATCTGCAAGAGAATGACGATGCCAGACGTCCCGGAACTGCGTGCGCGCGCCCTGCGCTGCCTGCTGGAGACCGATCCGCTCACCAAGACGCTCGCGGTGGCAGCGCTCGCAGAATCCTTCGCCGCCGGCGCGCTGGCGCTCGACAGCGGGGCCGCGCTCGAAGCGGCCGGCGCCATTCCCGGCCGTCCGGAGCGTCCCGAACTCGTGCCACCGCGCCTCGTCGGCCGCCGTTCGATGGTCACCATCGAAGGCCGCGCCATGCTGGTGCACGCGCTGGCCCATATCGAATTCAATGCGATGAACCTGGCGCTCGATGCGCTCTGGCGTTTTCCCGGCTTGCCCGACGCCTATTACGCCGACTGGCTGCAGGTGTCGAAAGAGGAGGCCTATCACTTCACGCTGCTGGCCGATCATTTGAGGACGCTCGGCTGCGCCTACGGCGACTTCCCCGGCCATGACAGCCTGTGGGAGATGGTCGACAAGACGAAAGGGGACGTGCTGGCGCGCATGGCGCTGGTGCCGCGCACGCTGGAGGCGCGCGGGCTGGACGCCATTCCGCCGCTGCGCGCGAAACTGGCCCAGGCCGGCGACAGCGCGGCGGCGGAGATCCTCGACATCATCCTGCGCGACGAAGTCGGCCACGTCGAGATCGGCAACCGCTGGTACGGCTTCCTGTGCGCGGCGCGCGCTTTGCCGCTGCGCGCCACTTACGATGAACTGGTGGTCCGCTACAAGGCGCCGGTGTTAAAGGGCCCGTTCAATCTCGAGGCCCGCCGGCGCGCCGGTTTCACTGAAGAGGAACTCTCGCGTTTTGCGTGAGGCGGCGCCCGGCCGCCCATTCGAGCGTCCACCAGGCCAGCGCGGCGGCAGGGAAAGCCATCCCGGTCAGCAACGCGGCATCCCAGCCGTGGCGCGCATGGACCCAGGCGCCGAGCGCCGAGCCGACGGCGCCGCCAACGAAGAACAGCGCGAAGAAGAGGCCGTTCAGGCGGCTGCGCACGTCGGCGGCGAGCGAAAAAATGGCGCGCTGGCCCAGCACCATGTTGGCGGCCACCGCCATGTCGAGCGCGATCGAGGCGATCACCAGCATGCCGAGCGCCACCGCGCGCGAACCCGGGACGAACAGCGGCAGCGCGAAGCTGGCCACGCCGAGGCCCAGCGCGCCGGCCGTTGCGTACAGGGTGTGGCCGCGGTCCGCCAGCCGGCCCGCGACCGGGGACGCCACGGCGCCCGCCATGCCGACCAGCGCGAAAATCGCGATCCCCGTCTGCGACAAATGGAAGGCCGGGCCGGCCAGCACCAGCGGCGTCACGGTCCAGAACAGGCTGAAGGAGGCGAACATGGCGGCGTGGTAGGCGGCGCGCCGGCGCAGCACGGGAGTCGTCGTCAAGAGCTGCCACATCGAGCCGATCAGGCTCCCGTAGGGCAGGGACGATTCCGGCACCCGCTGCGGCAGGCGCGCGCGCAGCAGGAAGGCGAGCAGGGCGACGGCCAGCGCGGCGCCGCCATACACGGCATGCCAGCTGAAGTGGTCGGCGACCAGGCTGGCCGCGGGGCGCGCCAGCATGATCCCCAGCAGCAGGCCGCTGACGACCTTGCCGACCGTCTGGCCGCGCGTCGCTTCGCGCGACAGGTGGGCGGCGAAGGGCACCAGCACTTGCGCCGCCACCGAGCCGAGCCCGATGCCGAGCGAGGCCGCGAGGAACAGCGCGCCGCTGGTGCTGAACGCGGCAGCGGCCAGCATGACGGCGGTGGCCAGCAGCAGCACGAACACCAGTTTGCGGTTTTCCAGCAGGTCGCCCAGCGGGACGATGAACAGCAGGCCGAGCGCATAGCCGACCTGGGTCAGCGTGACGATCAGGCCGGCCGCCTCGGGCGAGAGGCCGGTGGCCTGGCTGATCGGTCCGACCAGGGTCTGGGCGTAGTACAGGCTGGCGACGATCAGGCCGGCGGCAAAGGCCAGCAGGCGGATCATGCCGGGCGAAATATCGGCGCTGGGGTCGGTAGCGGATGTCATCAAAGCTCCTTGTTGGGTATGCCGCCATTCTAGGGAATTCCTTTGTAAAGATAATTACCCGTCTCGCCTGCTATACAATTCACTTTTCATGAACAATCGGGGTGCGAAGTGGACCGGATCAAAGCCATGCGGACATTTGTGCGCATCGTCGAGGCGAACAGTTTTACGCGCGCGGCCGAAACGCTGAACCTGCCGCGCGCCTCGCTCACGGCGACCATGCAGAACCTGGAAGCCTATCTCGGCACGAAGCTGCTGCAGCGGACGACGCGCTCGGTGTCGCTGACCACCGACGGGGCCGAGTTCTACGCGCGCTGCGTCGAGATCCTCGCCGCCGTGGAGGCCGCGGAGGGACGCTTTCGCGGCATCGAGGGCGCGCCCCAGGGCCGCCTGCGCATCGAGCTGCCTGGTGCGCTCGGGCGCCGGATCGTCATACCGCGGCTGGCCGAATTCCACGCGCGCTACCCGGGCATCGAACTGGTGGTCGGCCTCGCCGACCGCCTGGCCGACCTCACGCGCGACGCCATCGACTGTGCGCTGCGCGTCGGTGAGCTCGACGATTCTTCGCTGATCGGGCGCCGCATCGGCAGCATGCGCTTCGTGACCTGCGCGGCGCCGGCCTACCTCGCAAGCCACGGCATTCCCGCCGTGGTCGGGGACCTCGACCGCCACCGCGGCGTCGTCCATTTTTCGGGCCGCACCGGGCGGCCCTTCGACTGGGATTTCAGCGTCGATGGCCAGGTCCAGCGCCGTCACCTGCCCGGTGCGGTCGCCGTCAACGATGCCGACGCCTATGTCGCCTGCGGCCTGCAGGGCCTGGGCATCATCCAGGCTGCCCGCTACATGGTGATCGAACACCTGGCGAGCGGCGCGCTGGTCGAGGTGCTGGCAGACTTCCCGAGCGTGCCGATGCCGGTCTCGCTCGTCCATCCGCAGGGACGGATGGCGACCCCGAAGCTGCGCGTCTTCGCCGACTGGGTCGCCGGCCTGTTCGCGGCCAACCCGCAGCTGTGCGCCTTGCCCCCAACTTTGGAGAACACATGAGTGAACAAATGAGCCAGCACATCCAGCCGGTGCCCCTGGAAAAAGCCTACCGCCTGCTCACGCACGGCCCGACGGTGCTGGTCTCGGGCCATCACGCCGGCGTCGACAACGTCATGGCCGCCGCCTGGGCCTGCGCCCTCGATTTCGCGCCGCCCAAGCTCACCGTGGTGCTGGACAAGGCGACCAGGACGCGTGCGCTGATCGAAGCGAGCGGGCGCTTCGTGATCCAGGTGCCGACCGCCGCGCAGCTGGCGTTGACGAACGAAGTCGGCAACCGCAGCCTGGACGACCATCCCCGCAAGCTGCTCGATGCAGGCGTCACGCTGCTGCGGATGGCCGGCGACACGCTGCCCTTTGTCGACGGCTGCGCGGCCTGGCTCGAATGCCGCCTGGTGCCGGAACCGCACAACCAGGCCGTGTATGACCTCTTCATCGGCGAAGTGGTGGCCGCCTGGGCCGACGACCGCGTGTTCCGCGAGGGGCACTGGCGTTTTGAAACCGCGGGACCGGAATGGCGCAGCATCCACCACGTGGCCGGCGGCCAGTTCTACGCGATCGGCGAGCCGATGCGCGCCGGCCCCGGCGAGGATTGACGCGTTCGAAAATTTCGATGATAGGGCGGCAAACTACTCGCTTTTTGTTCCCGGGGCAGGCGCGCATAATGGACTCCATGCACAAGACGGCCAGCGCCGGAACGGGAGAGCCCGGGACGGCAGCGAGATTCGAATCGTTCGAACGGCCGATAACAAAAGGAGCGCATCATGTTGAAAGTACGTAAAAGCGAAGACCGCGGCGTCGCCAACTTCGGCTGGCTGGATTCGAAGCACACCTTCTCGTTCGGCCACTACCACGATCCTGCCCACATGGGCGTTGGCCCGCTGCGCGTGATCAACGAGGACCGTGTCTCCGCCGGCCGCGGCTTCGATGCGCACGGCCACCGCGACATGGAAATCATCTCGTATGTGCTCGAGGGCGCGCTGGAACACAAGGACAGCATGGGCAACGGTTCGGTGCTGCGCTACGGCGACGTCCAGCGCATGAGTGCCGGCGAAGGCGTGGTGCACAGCGAGTTCAATCATTCGAAGACGGAGCCCGTGCACTTCCTGCAGATCTGGATCCAGCCGAACCAGGTGGGCGCGGCGGCCGGCTACGAAGAGAAGCATTTCGACGCCGCCTCGAAAACCGGCCGCCTGCGTGTGGTGGCGTCCCCGGACGGCCGTGAAGGTTCGGTCTCGATCCGCCAGGATGCGTCGATCTACGCGGCCATCCTGGGCGCCGGTGATGCGCTGGAATTCCCGCTGCAGGCCGGCCGCATCGCCTACGTCCACGTAGCGCGCGGCGCGCTCGAAGTGAACGGCGAAGCCTTGAAAGCGGGCGACGCGGTGCGCATCGACGCCGAAGCGCTCGTGAAGCTTGGCGGCGCACAGGATGCGGAAGTGCTGCTGTTCGACCTGCCGCAGTAAAGCTCAGTGGTAGTGCTGTAAATGCCACGGCACGATGCGCACCGTAGGGTGTGTAAGGGCAAAATAGTAATGTCCGGTTCTAGCAAAATAGAAATGTCCGATTTTGCTATTTCATTCAAGCTGTTGACTTCGAATATGTCGGAGTTGGGCGATGAGCAGAACCGGGAGCATGAACATGAAAGAAGTAGATCGGGGTAAGGTCATCAAGGCCTTGGTCGACAAGCAGATCAAGCCGGCAACGGCGGCGTTGCAGCTTGGACTGACGACGCGGCAGGTGCAGCGGCTGGCTAACCAATTTCGTGATGCCGGGCCAGCTGGGTTGATCTCGGCGCAGCGCGGTAAGGCTGGCAATCGCCAGCTGAAGCCAGGCTTGGCACAGCAAGCGTTGCAGTTGGTCCGGGACCATTACGCTGATTTTCCACCCACGTTCGCTTGCGAGAAGCTGGCTGAATGCCATGACGTGGTGCTCTCAAAGGAGACGCTGCGTCGCTTGATGATCGAGAGCGGTTTGTGGACACCACGCGACGCCCGCGCAGGCGTTTTGCATCAGCCTCGTACGCGGCGCGCTTGCCTGGGTGAGCTGGTCCAAATCGATGGAAGCCGGCATGATTGGTTCGAAGGCCGTGCTCCGCATTGCGCTTTGCTCGTGTACGTCGATGACGCCACTGGCCGGCTAATGCAACTGTATTTTGCCGAAACCGAAACAACCACCGGCTACTTCGAAGCCACGCGGCGCTACCTCGGGCGCCATGGCAAGCCTCGAGCCTTGTATGCCGACAAGGCTGCGGTATTTCGCTCGGCTGCGCAAAACCGCCATGCTCCGACGCAGTTTCAACGCGCTCTCGATGAGTTGGATATCGAGCTGATCTGTGCCAACTCTCCCCAAGCCAAAGGGCGGGTCGAACGCATGAATCGCAGTTTGCAAGCGCGCTTGACACGGGAACTGCGTCTGGCAAACATCAGCAGCATCGCTGAAGCCAACGTTTGGTGCGACAGCTTCGTTTGCCAATACAACGAGCGTTTTGAGCGACCAGCGCACAGCACGATCAATCTGCACCGCCCAGTCAGATCGAATGAAGATCTGTCCCTGATCCTGGCCCACCGCGAACAACGAAAACTGAGTGCCAAGTTGACGCTGCAATTTGAATCGAAGCGCTTTGTGCTTGTGGATTCGGCCGCTGCCAGGGCCCACGCTGGAAGCTCGGTAGCGCTCTACACCTTTGCCGATGGACGCATCGAAGTACGCGCAGGCACGCACCTGCTGCCGCATACGGTACAAGAATGCAACCTGAAAGCGCGACACTTCATCGATGTCGACACCAAGACGATAGACCACACGCTCGATCAGCTGGCCGAGAAGCGCAAACGCAATCGTCCGTACCGTAATCCCACTGCCGCCGAGATCGCAGCCGGCGTCACCGCTGCCAAACAAACGAGCGCGCGCAAAGTCGCATCCAAGTCGCCTCAACACTGCTAGGAATTGCCGAAAAAAATCGGACATTTCTATTTTGCTGAAACCGGACATTTCTAATTTGCCTTTACAGGGTGGGCACTCGTGCCCACGCGGATCATCGCATGATGCTTGGCGCCGGTCGACAAAATCGCGTACGGCCGGTCGCGAGGTCGGTATGGTCGATATCGGTTGCGGCGTCGCCGACATGCGAGCGGTGAGACAGCGTGGGCACGAGTGCCCACCCTACGGCTATTAGCGCGGCAGGATCAGGCGCGACACCAGGCCCGCGCTGCGCAGGCGCTCGCGCCACCATTGCAGCGCCGCGCCTTCTTCCCCGGTGCGCCAGGCGAGATACAGTGTCTCGTCCGGCTTCGGTTCTTCCACTTCCTTGACGACGAATCGCCCCTGCGCGATATCCTCGCGCACCCAGGCCTCGGGCAGGAAGCCGAAGCCCAGCCCCGCGCGCTGGAAGTCGTATTTTGTTTGCATGTCCGGCGCCGACAGCGTGTCCTGGCCGAACAGCAAACCAACCGTGCGCGCCTGCAGCTGGCGCGCCGAATCGGCCACCGACACGGCGCGGCAGGCGGCCAGGTCGCTTTTCGACAGCGGATGCGTGACCCCGGCCAGCGGATGCTGCGGCGCCACCACGAACACGAAGGTGATCGTCCCCATCGGCTCGGCCGTGTAGCCGCCGCCCGGCGGTCCCATGCCGGCCGCGCCCACCAGCAGGTCGGCACGGCGCTCGATCAGCGCTTCCCAGGTGCCCGACAGTTCTTCCTTCAGCAGGCGCAGGCGCGTCTGGTCGGCGGCGCCGTAAAAGGCGGTGATGTGGTCCATCAGCGCGCAGGGCGAGAGCATCGAGTCGATGGCGATCGTAAACTCCGTCTCCCAGCCGGAAGCCACGCGCCGCACCCGGCGTTCCAGGTCGCCGGCCGCTTTCAGCAGGTAGCGCCCCTCCTTGAGCAGTTCGGCGCCGGCCGCCGTGAGTTCCACGCGCGGGCCGAAGCGCTCGAACAACTGCACGCCCAGGTCTTCCTCGAGTTTCGAGACGGTGTAGGAGATCGTCGAAGGCACCCGGAACAGTTCTTTCGCGGCGGCGGCGAAGGAGCCGCGGCGGGCGATGGTATCGACCGTGAGCAGGGCGTCGAGGCTGAGTTTGAGCATGCGGTTCGCTATCGGTTAGCTGTAAAAAAACCACGATTGCTCGTGGTTCGATGCCGTGCAGCTTCGCCGGCTATCCAACAATTGTTTAATAAAAATAAACAATTGTTGGAGACCCCGGCTGTAAACCGCTTAGAACACGCGCTGGATCCAGCCGTGCTTGTCTTCGGCGCGGCCGTTCTGGATGTCGAGCAGCGCCGTTTTGAGGCGGGTGGTGACCGGACCGGCTTCGCCGTTGCCGATCGCCGCCTCGTAGCCATTGCCCTTGACCTTGCCGATCGGCGTCACGACGGCGGCGGTGCCGCAGGCGAATGCTTCGGCCAGGCGGCCGCTGGCGGCGTCCGCTTTCCACTGGTCGATCGAGTAGGGCTCTTCGCGCACCGTGATGCCGAGGTCGCGCGCCAGCACGATCAGCGAGTCGCGCGTGATGCCGGGCAGGATGGTGCCGGCCAGCGGCGGGGTCTGGATCGAACCGTCTTCGAACACGAAGAAGATGTTCATGCCGCCCAGTTCCTCGACCCATTTGCGCTCGACCGCGTCCAGGAACACGACCTGGTCGCAGCCTTCGCGCGTGGCTTCGGCCTGCGCCGCGAGGCTGGCGGCGTAGTTGCCGCCGCACTTGGCCTCACCGGTGCCGCCGGGTGCGGCGCGGATGTAGTTCTCGGACACCCACAGCGTCACGCCGGCGGCGCCGCCCTTGAAGTAGTTGCCTGCCGGGGAGGCGAACACGCAGAACAGGTATTCGCCGGCCGGCCGCACGCCGAGGGCGACTTCGGTGGCGATCATGAACGGGCGCAGGTAGAGCGCCGCGCCTTCCGTTTGCGGGATCCAGTCGCGGTCGGTGTTCACCAGGGCGTGCACGGCTTCCAGGAACAGTTCTTCCGGCAGCGGCTCCATCGCCAGGCGGGTCGCGGAATTCTGGAAGCGGCGTGCATTGGCTTCCGGGCGGAACAGGGCGGCGCCGCCGTCCGGCTGCGGATAGGCCTTCAGGCCTTCGAAGATTTCCTGCGCATAGTGCAGCACCATCGTCGACGGGTCGAGCGGCAGCGTGCCGCGCGCCTCGACCTTGCCGTCGTGCCAGCCGCGGCCTTCGGTGTAGCGGATCGTGACCATGTGGTCGGTGAACGCGCGGCCGAAGCCGGGATTCTCGAGCACGGCCTTGCGGTCAGGGGTTGGAAGGGGCATCAGGCTTTTCTGGATCGACAGGGTCGATGGACCAACTTTGTTCATACAATCTCCGTGAATCTACAATGCGCGACAGTGCGGTAGTGCGTCGTCAGCCTGTATTATCGACCAATCACAGCATTTTGGCTGCGGGATCTTGATTATGGCAAGCGGCCGATTGCGTCCCGACCGTGAATTGAGGAGAAAACGTGCGTCCATCGATCGCCGCCGGCCCCGCGCCGGCGCTGCCGCCCATGGGCCCCGGCCTGGTGCTGCGGGTCCTGTCCAAACGGCCCCGGCCCGTGCCGGCGAGTGCGCCCGGGCCTTTGCTCTCGACCTTCACCCTGCCGGGACTCGACCGCGATCACGTCGCCCGCTACGGCGCGGCGCTCGGATTCACGTCCGGTCCTGCGTCCGGTCCTGGGCCCGGCCCGGTGCCGCTCAGCTACTGGTACCTGCCGGTCCAGCGCGCCCACATGGCGACCTTGCTGTCGGACGCCTTCCCGTACCGGCTGGCGGGCATCGTCCACATCGAGAACGCATTGGTCGCGCACACGTCCGTCGCGCACGCGCCCGTCGCGCCCGGCGCGCCGATCGAACTGTCCACCCGCATCGACATCCTGCCGCCCTCGGCCTCCGGCGCCGTCTACTGCGCGCTCGAGACCGTCGGCGCGTCGAACGGCGAGCGCATCTTCACCTGCACCAGCAAATACCTCGCCGTGCGCGGGCGCAGCCGGGGCACGGGCAAACGCGAGCAGCCGCCCGCACAGCCGGGCGCCGTCATCGGCAGCTGGACTTTATCGCCATCGAGCGGCCGTGAATACGCCCGCATCTCCGGCGACTGGAATCCGATCCACCTGACGCGCTGGAGCGCGCGCCTGATGGGCTTGCCGGCGCCGATCATCCACGGCATGCATTCGCTCGCCAGGACCTGCGCGGCGCTCGAGAACGCGGCGGGGCGGCGGGTGGCATCGATCTCGGTGCGCTTCACGGCGCCGATCCCGCTCGGTTCGACCGCGGTGCTGACGGCCGGCAGCGAACCAGGGCGCTATGCGCTGTTCCGCGACGGCGTGCTGGCCGCCGAGGGCGCATACACCCTGGCCTGAACGCGCGCCCGCAGCCCGGTCGAAAATTGCACTGTTGAAAGTAAAGGCGCGCAAAGCCCCGTACAATGGTTCGGCGGCGCAGGCCGCGCATTCAACCATCATTGACCGAGACCGACATGAACGACCACCAAGGCAGACCCATCCACGAACTGACGATGACGGTCCTGATGACCCCCGACATGGCCAATTTTTCCGGCAATGTCCACGGCGGCACCATCCTGAAATTCCTCGACAGCGTGGCCTATGCCTGCGCCAGCCGCTATTCGGGTTCGTATGTCGTGACCCTGTCGGTCGACCAGGTGATGTTCCTGCAGCCGATCCACGTCGGCGAACTGGTGACCTTCCTCGCCTCGGTCAACTACACCGGCACCAGCTCGATGGAAATCGGCATCCGCGTCGTCACCGAAAACATCCAGGCGCGCACCGAGCGCCACGCGAACAGCTGCTATTTCACGATGGTGGCCGTGGACGCGAACCGCAAGCCGCAGGCGGTGCCGCCGCTGGCGCTGGACACGGAAGAGCAGAGGCGCCGCTTCGAGAAGGCCGAGGAACGCAAGCGCTCGCGCCAGGCGCTGCACGGCAGGAAGTCCTGACCGACGGGGCTTCCCGGATCGGCTAGCGCACTGCCGCCAGGGCCTCGGGCGGGCGCGCCGCCCTGTTCAGTTCGAACGCCTTCGCATACGCGCCCAGTTCCTGCCCCAGCCTGGCCACCTCGGCCTGCAATTGCTCGGTGCGCAGTGCCTGCAGGTCGAGCCCGACCTGGTGGGCGCAGAATTCCAGGACGGCGATTTCGTCCGGTCGATAGGCGCCGCCATTGGTTTTCTGGCCGAGCAACAAGAACCCCTGCAATTCCCCGCGTAAGCGCATCGGCAAGGCCAGCACCCCAGGCAGCTGCGAGTCGCAGTCCGCCGGCGCCAGCGATGCCCCATCGGCGCGCAGCGCGACGGCCAGCGGATCATCGATCCCGATCGCCTGCGGCGCGTCGATGCCGGTCCTGCCGGCGCAGCGATAGCCGCCGCCATCGTGCAGGCGATACAGTGCGCAGCCGGCGCCGCCGGTAAAGCGCTGCAGCGCGGCGAGGGCGGCTTCGATCAGTGCCTCGGGGCTGCTGACGTGCGCGGCCTGCCCGACGAAACGGCGCAACTTCTCCTCGTTCGCGTGCCAGGCGTGGAAAAAGAGGCGCTCGACGACATGCTCGACGCTGTGGCGCAGGCGGTGGAACACCAGGTACAGGCCGAGCGCGATGCCGGCGTCGAGCAGCGCATTCTTCTCGGCTTCCTCGGGACTGACGAAATGATGGGCCAGCCACTCCATCAGGCCGAACGAGACCAGCAGCACCACGCTGACGATCGCGTAGACGAGGGCGCGGTTGACGGCGAAGCCGACGTCGAACACCCGATGGCGCAGGATGCCGTAGGCCAGGGCGATGTTGGCGAAAATCGTTATAACGATTTGCACCTCGGCGAATCCCGTCGTTTTCAGGAACGGCAAGCCGGGCAGTTCGCCGACCGCCATGAGCGCGAAGCGCAAGCCGATCGCGATTCCCACCCATTGCACGCGCTGGCGTACCGCTCCCGACGATTGCCGGAATGCCTGCCACAGG
The DNA here is from genome assembly GCF_056680575.1 of Telluria sp. AIW5. Taxonomy (NCBI): domain Bacteria; kingdom Pseudomonadati; phylum Pseudomonadota; class Betaproteobacteria; order Burkholderiales; family Oxalobacteraceae; genus Telluria; species Telluria sp. AIW5. The sequence continues at coordinate 3,517,408 of NZ_CM155289.1, forward strand.
TTGACGATGGACAGGACCACGAACAGCACCACCATGACGGGCAGGGCGCGCCCCAGGCTGGACGGCAGCGTGATCCACTGGTACTGGTGTGCGGTGACCAGCGCGTTATAGGCAAGGTAGCACAGGACCAGGGGCGCGGACACCCGGCGCACCCAGGCCGGAACGTGGGCCGGGTCGTCGTTCGGAAAGCGGCAGCTGAACATGAACAGGCCGCAGTAGGCGACGATGGCGACCAGCGGCGCCATGAACAGCCTGGCGAAGACCAGCAGCGCGCCGCCCGCGATGAACTGGCTGGCAAACGAGGTTTCGATCAGCAGTACCAGGGCCAGCAATCGCGCGGACGGGCTCGACGCGCGGCGCAGGCCGATCAGTCCGGCCAGCGCCAGGGCCACGACCGAGTTGGCCATGATGAGGACGTAGCCGGTGGCCGTGCCGCGATCGATCTGCGTCTCCGCCCTGGGCAGCACGGTAACATGGCGGCGCGCGCTCCCCGTGCCGACCGTCATGCCGACCGGCACATGGGCCTCGAAGACGATGCGCCAGGCGTCGCCGCGCTCGTCGAAGGTGATGACGTCGCCTGCCTTCACGCCCAGCGCCAGGAGTGGCGAGTCCGGTTCGATGCTGTTGATCCGCGTGTCGCGGCCGCGGGGGGAGCCGGTGTCGATGCGCAGCGTGGCGGCAGTGCCGGGCTCCAGTACTTGCCGCCAGTTGGCGAGCGAGGCGGCGCAGAGGGTCGTGCAAAGCAGGAGGACGGCCCACAGGACAATCTTCCACTGGCGCGTGCTGATGGTGCGGATCTTCATTGGTCGTTCAATATAAGTTTGACCAGAAGATAATACGACAGTGTTGCTTGTATGCAAAGGGAAATGCTGCGGCGCGGCGCCGGGATGGTATAAACACAGCCTGACCATCCTCCTTGAGGCGCACCCGATGATCACCCTGTACCACTGCATTGCCGCGCGTTCGTTCCGCCCGCTATGGGCGCTGGAAGAGCTCGAACTGACCTACGAACTGAAGCTGCTGCCGTTCCCGCCGCGCGCGCTCGACCGCAGCTACCTCGCCGTCAACCCGCTCGGCACCGTGCCGGCCTTCTTCGACGGCGAGGTGCGGATGACGGAATCGTCCGCGATTTGCCAGTACCTGGGGGCGCGCTACGGCGACGGCCAGCTTGACGTCCTGCCGCCCGATCCCGATTTCGGCGCTTACCTGAACTGGCTCCACTTCGGCGAAGCCACCCTGACCTTCCCGCAGACGCTGATCCTGCGCTACGAACGTTTCGAATCGCCCGAGCGGCGCTCGCCGCAGGTGGCATCGGACTACAAACGCTGGTTCCTGGGGCGGGTGCGCACGCTGGAGTCCGTGCTCGAGGGCCGCGACAGCATCTGTGCCGGCCGCTTCACGATGGCCGATATCTCGGTCGGCTATGCCTTGCTGCTGGCCGACTACCTTGGATTGGCGGAGGAGTTCCCACCCGCGGTGGCGCGCTATCTCGCGCTGTTGAAAGAGCGGCCCGGGTTCAGGCGCGCGCAGGAAGCGGAAACCGCTGCGGCGCGGGAGCAGGGAATCAGCACCGTGCCGGCGCCGCTGACTTTGCCCTGACGCTGCGCTATTCGAGCGTGTCGTGGTGGTCGGCGACGCCGCGTTTCCAGTAGGCCGAGACCCGCATCGCCTCTTTCGGCAAGGCCTTGTCCCGCGCCAGCACTTCGCGCAGGCGCCGCATTGCCGCCGCTTCACCGGCGGCCCAGGCAAAGCCTTCGCCCGGCGGCAGGTCCAGCGCACGCACCGCCTCGGCCAGCGCATCGGCGTCGTCCACCCACCGCACCGCGGCCGACGCCGCGCCTGCGAAGGGAAGCCGGTCTTCCTCGCCCGCGGCGGCCACGACGATCGCGCGCGCGCCGGCGGGCAGCTCTTCCAGCCGCCTGCGCATCGCTGGCAGCGCGCTGGCGTCGCCGACCAGCAGGTGCCAGTCGTAGTCCAGCGGGACGATCATCGAGCCGCGCGGTCCACCGATGACGGCCGCATCGCCCGGCTGCGCGCGGCGCGCCCAGTTGGAGGCCGCGCCATCGCCGTGCAGCGCGAACTCGATCGTCAGCTCGCGCGCTTGTGCGTCGAAGCGGCGCGGCGTATAGTCGCGCCGCACCTGCTCGCCGTCCTCGCCTTCGAACATGAATTTGACGTGGTCGTCGAAGGAGAGCGACAGGAAGCCGGCGAGCGCATCGGCGCGGAAGGTAATCGCCGCGAAATGCGCGCCGAGCGCTTCGACGCGTGCGACCACGACGTCGCGCCGGTGCAGTTCATGGCGCACGCGCTGGATGGTCCTGGGCTTTGCTTGTTCCATCATGGATCCCGATATTGGTTGATAATGTCTCCTATTATGAAAAAACACGTTGATAAAGTCAACCAAAATTCGGCCGTGTCCGCACAGGACGTGTTCGAGTCCATCCACGCGGTCATGCATCTCTACCGCGCGCGGCAGATGCGCGCGCCGGCCGGCGCCGAGCCGGGGTCGTCCCCCGAGTTGACCCACATGGAAGGCAAGGTGCTGGGCTTTTTTGCGCGCAATCCGGGTGCGACGCTGAGCGACCTGGTGGCCCATTCCGGGCGCGACAAGGCCCAGCTCACGCGCCTGATCCAGGCGCTGCGCGAGAGGGAATTGCTGGAAGGGCGGGCCGACGCGCTCGACCGGCGCAGCACGCGCCTGCGTTTGAGCCCGGGCGGCGAGGCGGTCCACGCGGGCTGGCACCGCCACGGCGCCGCAGCGGCCGAGGAGGCGCTGGCAGGCGTGCCGGAGGCGGAGCGTGGACAGTTGCTGATGCTGCTGGAACGGGTGCGCGCCAACCTGGACGCGGCGGACAAAGGCTGAACTCAGCGTGGCGGGGCCGGCGGCATGCTGCGCAGGTAAGCCAGCAGGTCGCCGACCTGCTTCGGGTCGCTCATGCCCCAGAAGCGCATCTTCGTTCCCGGAACCAGGTCGCCGGGCGAATCGAGGAAAGCGGCCAGCGTCTTCTCGTTCCAGACGATGCCGGACTTCGCCATCGCGGGCGAATAATGGAAGTCCGGCGTCGTGCCGGCGCGGCGGCCGTGGATGCCGTTCAGCTGCGGGCCGAAGCCGGCACGCGCCGACGGTCCAACCGCGTGACAGGATGCGCAGCGCGTGGCGAACAGGCGCTGGCCGTTGGCGAGGTCGGCGCCGTGGGCGAGGGGCATGCAGGCGAGCAGAAAGACGGCGAGTTTTTTCATCGTGGTTCGGTGGCGGGAAGGGCGCGCGCGGCGCGTTTGGCAGGCGGCCGCCAGGAACGCAGGAAAGCGTCGACGGCAAGCCGCGCGTCTTCGTTCGCGGGCGTCGGCGCAGCGGCGCTGTCGAACAACACCTGGTCGAACCACGGTGCTTCGAGCATGGCCTTGAACTGGCGCGCGGCGGCGAGCGCATCGCCGGCGCGCAGCTTGCCCGCATCCATTTGCATGCGCAGGTAGCCGCCCAGGGCGGCATCGATGCGCGCCGCACCCAGGTCGCGCCAGCGCGGGTCGAGGCCGGGGCGCCCGGCGATCGATACCAGCACGCGGCGCAGGGCGCACACCGGCGGCGACAGCGCAAAGGCGAGATAGCGGCCGGCAAAGCGTTCGAGCGTTGCGGCGAGATCCGCGCCGGGCGCGGCCGGCGACGCGTGCAGCGCTTCGTGCAGCGCCTGGTGCAGCGACGTTACCCCGGCCTCGGTTGCCTCCTCGGCCAGTGCGGCAAGGAGCGCCTCTTTCGCGCCGAAATAGGCGTACAGCGTGGTTTTCGAAAAGCCGGTGCGCAGGCCGATGTCGGACATCGACGCGCGTTCGTAGCCGCTCTCGCGAAAGACCTCGGCGGCCGCGTCGAGGATGGCCTGGCGCTTCTCCGGCGTGCGTTTCATGGGCGGGGCCGCATCACTCGACGCGGCGCACCTTGGCCGACTGGTTCGTGCCTTCGACGGTCAGGAACAGCGTCCCGAACAGGTTGCGTTCGATGCGCACCCTGGTGCCGGCGCGGCGCGGCAGCACGGCCGAGCTGTCGTCGACGACGCGCCAGACCTGGCCATTGGCCAGTGTGATGCGCGCGTTCGGACCCCAGCCATCGAAGTCGCCGGGGACCGTGCTGTCGATCGCGGTGGGCAGTGCGTCGGGTTTTTTCTTGATGGTCTCGCGGCCAAAATCGGAAACGGCCGAGGAAGCCGCCGAAAGGGCGGACGGTGCGGCAGGCCGTTCCTGGCCAATCGGCATCGCGTCGTAACAGGCCAGGCGGCTTGCCGCGTCAGGCAGCGCGCGGCAGGTGAGGATGGCGCCGTCGTCGGCCAGCGCGGCCCCCGAGACGCACATCAGCAGGATCAAACTCTTTTTCATGGAACATCCGGACAATCGTGCCGCGCGAGGCGTGCGCGGCTGGGGGAATTATAGCCCCAGCCGCGTCAGGCCGCGTCAGGCCGCGAGTGCTGTCACGCTCTCCTGCGCGCTCTCCGGCGCGCTCGCAAGGTGCCGGTTCACCGCCGACAGCACGGCCTTGAACGAGGCCGTCACGATATTGCTGTCGATGCCGGCGCCGAACAGCGTAGGGCCATTCCCGACGCGCAGCTCGACATAGCAGGCGGCGCGCGCGTTCGCACCGGAGCCGATCGCGTGTTCGTGGTAGTCCATCAGGCGCACGTCGAGGCCGAGGGCGTTGACGAAGGCGTCGATCGGGCCGTTGCCGGCGCCGCGCAGCGCGCGCTGCACGTGGCCATCGAAGGCCGTGACCTCAAGCTGCACCGGTTCGTCCGCCGCGGTATTTTCATTCATGCGGTGCGACGCATAGCGATATGGCGCTTCCTGTTCCAGGTATTCGCGCACGAAGAGGGCGTGGATATCGCTGGCGGCGATTTCGCGTCCGCTGCTGTCGGCCAGCTGCTGCACCACGCGAGAAAACTCAATTTGCAGGCGCCGCGGCAAGGCCAGGCCATATTCCTGCTCCAGCAAATAGGCCATGCCGCCCTTGCCCGACTGGCTGTTCACGCGGATCACGGCATCGTAGTTGCGTCCGAGGTCGGCCGGATCGATCGGCAAATAAGGCACTTCCCAGACGGCGTCCCTGGGCTGGACCGCGAAGCCCTTCTTGATCGCGTCCTGGTGCGAGCCGGAGAAGGCCGTGAACACGAGGTCGCCCGCATACGGATGGCGCGGGTGGACCGGCAACTGGTTGCACTCTTCGACCAGCTGGCGCACGCTGTCGATGTCGGAAAAGTCGAGGCCCGGGTGCACGCCCTGGGTGTAGAGGTTCAGCGCGAGCGTCACCAGGTCGACGTTGCCGGTGCGTTCGCCATTGCCGAACAGGCAGCCTTCGACGCGGTCGGCGCCGGCCAGCACGGCCAGTTCGGCCGCCGCCACGGCCGTGCCGCGGTCGTTGTGCGGGTGGACGCTGATGACGAGGGACTCGCGGCGCTCGAGGTGGCGGCACATCCATTCGATCTGGTCGGCATACACGTTCGGCGTGCTCGCTTCCACCGTCGACGGCAGGTTGACGATCATGCGGTTCGCCGGCGTCGGCTGCCATTCGGCGCTGACGGCATCGACGATGCGCTTGGAGAAATCGAGTTCGGTGGTCGAGAAGGATTCGGGCGAGTATTCGAGGCCCCATTGCGTTTGCGGATGCTGCGCCACGAGTTCCTTGATGAGGCGCGTGCCGTTCACCGCGATCTGGACGATCTCGTCCTGGCTCATGCCGAACACGACGCGGCGGAAGACCGGCGCCACCGAGTTATACACGTGGACGATGGCGCGTTTCGCACCCACGGCCGACTCCACGGTGCGGCGGATCAGTTCTTCGCGTGCCTGCGTCAGGACGATGATGGTGACGTCGTCCGGAATTCGGTTTTCCTCGACCAGCATGCGGACGAAATCGAAGTCGGTCTGGGAAGCCGAGGGAAAACCGACTTCGATTTCCTTGACCCCGATTTTCACCAGCATCTCGAAGAAGCGCAGCTTCTTTTCGGGGCTCATCGGCTCGATCAGCGCCTGGTTGCCGTCGCGCAGGTCGGTACTCATCCAGATGGGCGGCCGGGTGATGGTCCTGGCCGGCCACTGGCGGTCAACGAGGTCGACTGCGGGGAAAGGACGGTATTTGGCGGATGGGTTGGTCAACATGTTCGTACTCCTGCTAAAGATTTTGGGTGCCAGGACTGGCGCGGGAGTGGCGGAGGGCTGCCGGACGGGCCACGAAACGCTAGGCCCGGCAACCGATCGGTAGTTTTAGCAGCAGGCGAACGACAGCACGCGCGCCGAGCGGCAGCGGGAGAATCTGGGTGGAGTAGGGAGAAGCGAACATCGGGCGAATCCTGTAACTACTTTTAACACCGGCAAGGGCCGGAACGCGATCGAATCAGGCGCGTAGTAGTAGCGCCGGCGCCAGGAGGCCGGTTAGCGGTAGGAGGGTCGACAGATGCAGTTGGGAAGTCATTGACTTGACTCTAAGGGCAGAGTGTCGAGCTGTCAAGCAGTGATTTGTGCAGTGCGGGACGGCTGCCGAAGTCAGTGCTGCTGCGGCTGGGTCAGGAAGATCCAGCACACCGTGATGACGACCGTGCCGGTGGCCGTGATGCAGGTCCAGGTAAAAAACCAGGCCGAGAGCAGGGTGGCCTGCAGCGCGCGTTCGACCAGGCAGCCGAGCGCGAAATCGAGGACGGTGAGGAAGGACCAGCGGCGCAGGTAGACCGGCAGGTATTTGCTCATGCGCCGGTTGTGCTGGGTCGCCGCATGACGCTCGATTGGTGTGCGCGCGCCGCCGACGTCCTGGAACAGCCAGTCGAAAAAGATGAAGCGGTAGAGCAGGGTTCGAAAGCGCAATTGCTCGGTGGCCATGCGGGCTCCTTGTGGCGGGTCGGCCCAGTATGCCGCAGGCCGGGTGGATTTTGGCGCGCAGTTCGCGCTTGTTATCGGGGCTGTTGCCTGGCCTGTTAGCGGTGCCTTGAATCCGCGTGGGCACGAGTGCCCACCCTACGAGCAGCGCTATCGGCGAGCTCATGCAAAACCCCGAGACTTCCCGGTTCTTGCCTGAACTCGCTGGAACGCTGCCCGTAGGGTGGGCACCCGTGCCCACGCGGATCATGCACACCGATACCGCCACAGGCAACAGCCCCGTACAGTCCGCCCGTCCCGACGCCCCTCGCTCATCCTTGTTATCATGCCCCCTTCCGACGCCGCCCTCGCGCCCGCGTCAACGCAATCAAGAGGAACCCATGAAGCACACCGTCATCGCCGCCATCGCCCTGTCCACCGCCACCCTCGCCAACGCCCAGGAAGTCGTCAAAATCGGCCACTCCGCCGCCGTCACCGGCCCGGTCGCCTACTTCGGCAAGGACACCGAAAACGGCGCCCGCATGGCAATCGAGGCCCTCAACGCGCGCGGCACGACGATCGGCGGTAAAAAGGTCCGCTTCGAGCTGGTCGCCGAAGACGACGGCGGCGACCCGAAACAGGCGACCAGCGTCGCCCAGAAACTGGTCGACGCGCGCGTGAACGGCGTCGTCGGCCATGAAACCTCGGGCACCACGATTCCCGCCTCGAAAATCTACAACCAGGCCGGCATCCCGCAAATCTCGCCGTCCAGCACCAGCCCGAAATACACCCAGCAAGGTTTCAATACGGCCTTCCGCGTGGTCGCCAACGACGTCCAGCTGGGGCAGGCGCTGGGGCACTATGCGGTGAAGAACATGGGCGCCAAACGCGTCGCCGTGATCGACGACCGCACCGCCTACGGCCAGGGCCTGGCCGTGGAATTCGCCAAGGGCCTGCAGCAGCAGGGTGCGCAGGTCGTGGCGCGCGAATTCACGCACGACAAGGCGACCGATTTCAACGCCATCCTCACCAAGATCCGCGCGACGAAGCCGGACCTCGTCTTCTTCGGCGGCATGAGCGCCGTGGCCGGCCCGATGCTGCGCCAGATGAAGCAGCTCGGCCTGAACACGAAAATGATAGGCGGCGACGGCATCTGTTCGGACGAGATGAATAAACTCTCCGGCGGCGCCATGGCGGACGGCCAGGTGTTCTGCGCCGAAGCGGGCGGGGTCGATGCGGCCGGGCGCGCCGCTCTGGACACTTTCCGCGCGGCCTACAAAAAACGTTTCGGCATCGATGTCCAGATCAATGCGCCCTATGCGTATGACGCCGTGATGACGATGGCCGAAGCGATGACGAAGGCCGGCTCGACCGCGCCTGCGCGCTACCTGCCGGTGCTGGCGAAAATCCAGTACAAGGGCGTGACCGGCCCGATCGCTTTCGATGCGCGCGGCGACATCCGCGACGGCACCATCACCCTCTACACCTTCAAGGGCGGGCGCCGCGCGGTGCTGGCCGTGACCAAGTAATCACTTCCCCAGCGCGTCCAGCAGGGCCAGGGCAATCCTGGCCTGTTCGGACTGCGCCATGTCGGTATTGTTCAGCAACACCACGGCGCGGCCGTCGCCCGGCGCGTAGGCCAGCAGGGTTTTATAGCCGCCGCTGACGCCGCTTTCCCAGGCCAGCGTGCGGGCGCCGGCGCCGCTCCCCACCAGCCTGACGCGCCCGCCGAGCGCATAGTCTTCCGGCGCATGCTGGACGCTCAGGAGTTCCTTGCGCGATTCCGGTGTCAGCAAGTCGCTGCCGTAGACCGCATCGGCAATTTTCACCAGGTCGCCCGCCGTACTGTAGACCGTGCCGGCGGCCGCGGCCATCGGCGGCGATGGCACCGTCTTGCGCGCCCTGCGGTCGGCCGCGTAGCCGAGGGCCATGCGCGGCAGCGTGTCCACGCCGGGGCCGGCAAAGCCGCTATCGCGCGCGCCGGCCGGCACGAACACGAGGCGCGCGACGGTGTCGGTGAAGGCTTCGCCCGTGGCACGCTCGACGACGCCGGCGACGATCAGCCAGTTGGTCGACGAATAATCGAACTTCGAACCCGGCGTGAACGTCAACGGACCGCTGCCGAACTTCAGCGCGCCTTCGGTTGCCGAGATCGTCATGCGGCCGGGACTGCTGTCGCGCTTCATCGCCAGGTTCAGGCCGTTTTCGATGCCGCTCGTGTTCGACAGCAGGGTGCGCAGCGTGACGGCGCTGCTGCTGGCGGGCAGCTCGGGCAGCCAGCTGGTCACCGGCGCGTCCAGGTCCAGCTTGCCCTGGTCGACCAGGCGCAGCACGGCGACGGCCGTGATCCATTTCGACACCGAGCCGACCATGAAGCGGGTGTCGGGCGTCAACGGGACCGGGCGCTCGAATCGCGCCTGGCCCCAGGCCTTGACGACGGCAGCGCTGTCGCGCGCCGGGCGTACCAGCACGACGCCGTTGTAAGCGGGAGCGACCTGCGCTTCCACCGCTTTTACCAGGGCGGCTTCGCGCGGCGCCACGGCGCAGGCGGACAGGACGGCGAGCAGGGCCAGCGACAGGCAGCGCCTGCGGAGTGGAGCGAAGGGCATGGACTTCCTCGAGAAATCAGCAGGCAATAGATTAGCGTAAATATATCGGCAAGGTAATACGTCGTTTGCTGTTGAGGCTAGTTTGCATCTTTTTAACGACTGCCGTTGCGGATATGCCGAAATTGCCGCCAACGGCGCTACACTGGCAGCGCATGCACCCGCCTGGGGTGCCCGCGCACCCATTCCATCACGCCGCACTCGCGAGGGAGGACAGGCAGGATGACTACACCGCAGGGACCGTCCGTGGACACGGCAGGCGTCGATCCGGCCCAGCTGCAGAGCCTGTGGACCCTGGTCGACAATCTCGATGCCCTGTTCTACGTGAAGGACCTCGGCGGCCGCTACCAGTTCGTCAACCAGGCGCTGGCGACCGTGTTCGGCGCCGATCCGGCCAGCATCGTCGGCCAGACCGACGAACCCTTCGTCGACGTGGCCACCTCGACCATCGGCGCAACCGACCGCCAGGCACTGACGCGCGGGGAAAAGGTCGATACCGAGGAACTGGTCTGCCTGCGCAATGGCGACTGCCGGATGTTCCGGACCGTCAAACTGCCGCTGTTCGATGCCGAACGCCGCGTGCGCGGCCTGTGCGGCATCTCGACCGACATCACGGCCGAGCGCCGCGCCGTCGAGCAGCTCATCGAGCGTAACGAACTGCTCAACACCATCCTCGCCAATGTCGACGCCGCCATTTACCTGAAGGACCAGCAGGGCCGCTACCTGTACGCCAACGCACCGGTGCTGGCCCTGTACGGACGCAAGCTGCCCGACCTGATCGGCCGCAGCGACCGCGAGCTGATGCCGCCTGAAATCGCCGCCCGGGTGGCCGAATACGATGCCGAGGTGCTGGCCGGCGCCGGTGAGGAAGTGCGCGAAGAAACGATTATTGGCGCCGACGGCTGCAAGCACCATTTCAGGTCGCGCAAGGTGGCCCTGCAATTGCCCGGCCACCCGGTCTGCCTGATCGGCTTTTCGACCGAAATCACCGAGCTGCGCGGCCTGCGCACGCGGCTCGAGCACGAGCGCATCACCGATTCGCTGACGGGCCTCGCGAACCGCGTCATGTTCGAGTCGGCCCTCGGAGAGCAGCTGGTCATGGCGGCGCTTGCCGGCACCCGGCTCGCCGTCGTCATCATCGACCTCGATCAGTTCAAGTTCATCAACAACAATTTCGGGCAGGGCATCGGCGACCAGCTGATCCAGCTCGTCGGCCAGCGCCTGCAGCAGTGCAAGGTCACGCTGGGCAGCCTGGCGCGCCTGTCCGGCGACGAATTCGCCTTCACCCTGCCGCAGGCGGCCACCAGCGAGGAGGTGGCGCTCCAGGTCGAGCAGATCCGCGCCTGCCTGGCGCAACCCTACCCGCTGCTGCGCCAGCCCTTGCACCTGACCTTCAGCGCCGGCATCAGCCTGTCCGGCGCCTCCGGCCACGGCGCTGCGGAACTGCTGGTGCGCGCCGAGGCGGCGATGTACTCGGCCAAGGACAATGGACGCGACCAGTACCGCTTCTATTCGCCCGAGCTCGGCTCGACCGTCGCCCAGCGCGTCGAACTCGAGCGCGACCTGCGGGCCGCCGTCGGCACCAGCGAGTTCGCCCTGCATTACCAGCCGAAGATGCGGCGCGACGGCAGCATCGCCGGTTTCGAAGCGCTGATTCGCTGGAACCGGCCCGGCGTCGGCCTGGTGGCGCCGGACCATTTCATCCCGCTCGCCGAGCAGCTGGGCCTGCTACTACACCTGGGGCGCTGGGTGATCGAGCAGGCCTGCCGCCAGATCGCCGCCTGGCGCGACGCCGGGCTCGGCAGCATCCCCATCGCCGTCAACCTGTCCACCAGCCAGCTGACCAGCGCCGCGCTGCCCGACTACGTGTTCGAGCTGATGCGCGAACACGGGATCGAAGCGGGAGGCCTGGAAATGGAACTGACCGAATCGATGATGATGTCCGATCCGGACCTGGCCATTGCCATCCTGCACCGGCTGCGCGGCGGTGGCGTGGCGCTGTCGATCGACGATTTCGGCACCGGTTTTTCTTCGATGTCATATCTGCGGCAATTGCCGGTGAACTACCTGAAGCTCGACCGCTCCTTCGTGCGCAACGTCGCGGTCGACGCGAAGGACGCCGACCTGTGCGCCGGCATCATGGCCCTGGCCCACAAGCTCGACCTGCACGTCGTGGCCGAGGGCGTGGAGACTGCCGCGCAACATGAGACGCTGACCGCCTGCGATTGCGACCTGTTCCAGGGCTTCCTGTTCAGCCGGCCGATGTCGGCGCAGCTGGCCACCGACTTCCTGCGCAGCCGGCGTTGAGGGAGGTTCCTCAACGCGCGTCGAGCGCCTTGTTGAGGAAGTCGACCGCCGCGACCGCGCCCATCCTGGCCGCCGCCTCGCGGATGTCGATACCGGCCACGTCGACCGCCCGCGGATCTGCGCCGTGTGCGATCAGCTGGCGCATCATCTCGACGCGATTGAACATGGCGGCGATCATGAGGGCCGTCTTGCCGTTGGGCCCGGCGGCATCGACTTGCGCGCCGCGCTCGAGCAGCAGGGACACGACCGCGGCATCGCCCTTGAAAGCGGCGGCTGCGAGCGGCGTCTGGCCGGCGTCGTTCAGCAGTTCCGGATCGGCCCCGGCGTCGAGCAATACGCGCGCGGTCCCGGCATGGCCGTGGTAGCAGGCCAGCATCAGCAGGCTGTCGCCGCGTTCGTTGCGCAGGTTCGCGGGCAGTCCCTGTCCAAGCAGGATGGCAAGCTCGTCCGTCTCCCCCGTGCGCGCACACTGAAACACGCGGCGCGCAAATGCCAGCGTGTCGTCATCCAGTTGCGCCGGATCTCGGGTAGGCATACGTCTCCAGTAAAATCTCGTGTTGGCCCCAGCGTACCGTAGGGTGGGCACTCGTGCCCACGCGTTCGTGCCCGTGCATTGGCAGAAAGCCTCCGCGAGGCCCCCTGCCGATGTCTACCGATCGCTTGCCAATGCCGCCTCCACCTGGCCCCGCAGCATCGGATACGGATTGACCGCCCCGCCCACCTCGTAAATCCCGTAATGCAAATGCGGCGGCGTCCCGGCCGCATTCCCCGTCGTCCCGACATAGCCCAATACCGTCCCCGCCCGTACCCGCTCGCCGTTCTCGATATCCGCATACCGGTCCAGGTGCGCATAGTAGTGCCGCTGCCCGCCGGGCCCCAGCACCCAGACCACCTGTCCGCCCAGCCGGTTGGTCCCCACGCGCAGCACGATGCCTTCCGTGGCCGCAAGCACCGCCGTGCCACGCCGGGCGAAAATGTCGATCCCTTCGTGCCTGCGTCCCTCGCTGCGCGCCCCATGCCAGGTGTCTGCCAAACGGTTCGGCGCGACGCCGCGTACCGGCACCGGCAGCGTCGCCGGGACGGGCATCGACGCCAGGCGCATCGCATACAGCATGTTCTCGAGGTAGGGGCCGAACAGGGCATAAGCGCCCAGCAACAGGCCAAGGAGGAGGGCGCCGCGCAGCAAGGTCCGCATTCGGTCTCCTGTCAACAGCACGATGCCGTGTCCGGCCCGGCGCATGGCAGGACGCCGACCGGAACGCGGACGCCGGACGTCACAAGGCGAACGCCGGGTGCTGACACAGGGCGCTCGCCGCAGCTGAAGCGCGCCCGGGAAGCGCGCCGGTGACATCCTCCTGGGTGTTTACTGCTCCTTGCCCATCACATCCTGGTCCAGGCTGTGGCCAAGGCCGCCCTGTTTGCCCTGTTCGCCCTGGCTGCCCTGCTGGTTGCCACCGCCCTGGCCGCCCTGGCTGCTCTGCTGGTTGCCGGCGCCCTGGCCGCCCTGGCGCTGCCGGCTGGCGTTCGAGCGCGTGCCCCGTCCGAGTGCCGGCGTGGTGTCGCCATCGTCCGGTTCCGCCGACTGCCGGCTTCCAGCACGGTTGCCGCTGTCGCCGGGGGAGGGCATCCCGATGCCGCCATCGCGCGTGCCCGTGTTCAGGTTGCCGGTGGTGCCGGTGATGCCTGCGCTGCTGGTGCCCACGCCCGTCAGTTCGTCGTAGTTGCGGCCTTTCGTGCCCTTGCCTTTATTCTCGCCCATTGCTGCCTCCTGCTGTCGGTGATCGGTTCCCCGATGGTAACCCCTTGCCTGTCCCGAACAATAGGCGCATGGGAGAGAGCCTTGTAGGAGCAGTCGCACGCGGCCGCGGCGCTACCGAAGTTCCGCAGGGACGATTGAGGCGACCGGTCCCGCCGCAAGCGCACCCCATGCTTTACTCGACTGCCTGGCCGTTGCATACTGCTTGCTCTTGTGTCTACATCATTAAGGGACAGTCGATGTCATACATGTTGCTGATCCATGAGGCAGTCGGCCAGCGTGCCACGCGCTCCGATGCCGAGGGCCGCGAACTCTACGCGCGCATGCTGCGCTTCGGCGAGACGCTGCGCGAAGAAGGCGTGCTGCTGGGCGGCGAATCGCTGGCCCCGTCGAGCCGCGCCACCCGGGTACGGGTCGAGGCCGGCAAGAGGAGCACGGTCGACGGTCCCTTTGCCGAAGCCAAGGAAATGATCGGAGGCTTTTTCCATGTGGACGTCGCGACCCATGAAGAAGCCGTGGCGCTGGCGGCGCGCTGCCCCGCCGCCGAGTGGGCGACGGTCGAGGTGCGTGCGCTGGCGCCCTGTTACGAAAGCTGAAAATATTTTTGCGGCGCGTGTCGATGCGCGCCGCGTTCGTTCGTCGTGTGATTGAGAACCGCCAGACCCCACAGCGCCGCATCCGCCGCGCCCGGTCCCGCGTTCAGTCATCTACAGGAGAACAGCATGCGTTTCATGATCATCGTCAAGGCCAGCCCCGAGTCCGAAGCGGGCGCCATGCCCGGGGAAGCGCTGCTCAACGCCATGGCCGACTACCACGGCGAACTGGCGCGCGCCGGGGTGCTGCTCGACGCCAACGGCTTGCACCCGAGCAGCCGCGGCTGGCGCATCCGCTACCAGGGCAAGGAGCGCAGCGTCGTCGACGGCCCGTTTGCCGAATCGAAGGAAATGATCGGTGGCTACACCATGATCAGCGTGCGCACGCGCGAGGAAGCGCTCGAATGGGCGCGCCGCTTCCCCAACCCGCGTGGGGACGGGATGGACGCGGAGATCGAAGTACGCCAGGTGTTCGAGCTCGACGATTTCACCCAGTCCGATGCGCTGGACCGCTTCCGCGCGCTCGAAGATGGCCAATCCGCAAGCGGCGCTGCCAGCCCGGCCTGAAGGAGACGCCATGCCGGCCATCCTCCTGTTCGCCGCTGCATTGCTTGTGATCGTCGTGTTGCTGGCCCTGCGCAGGCCGGCAGCCTTCCGCGTGCAGCGCAGCACGCATATTGCCGCGCCGCCCGAGCGCATCGAGCCCCTGATCAGCGACCTGCGCCGCTTCATGACCTGGAACCCCTTCGCCGACAAGGGGCCGCTGCAACGCACTTGTTCGGGCCCGGAGCGCGGCGCCGGCGCGGCCTGTGATTTCGCGGGCTCGCGCGCGGCCCGCCGCGGCAGGCTGGCCGTGATCGATGCCTCGCCCCACAAGGTGACGATGCTGCTCACCATGTCCGCGCCGATGCGCTGCGAAAACACGATCGAAGGCCCAGGCGGAAGCGGCCGCTGCGGCCAAAGCGGCCTGATGGCCACAACATCAAGGAGAAGCCCATGCACAAGCAAATCTTCGTCAACCTGCCGGTGAGGAACCTGGCGCGCAGCCGCGCGTTTTTTTCCAGCCTCGGGTTCGAATTCAATCCGCAGTTCAGCAACGACGACGCGGCCTGCATGATCATCGGCGAGAACATCTTCGCCATGCTGCTGACCGAGCCTTTTTTCCGGGGCTTCACGACCAAGCCGATTGCCGACGCCAGGGAGGCGACCGAGGTGCTGACCTGCCTGTCCTGCGAGAGCCGCGACGAAGTCGACGCCCTGGTGGCGAAAGCCATCGCGGCCGGCGGGCGGGCGCCGAACCCGAAGCAGGACCACGGCTTCATGTACGGCCACGGCTTCGAAGACCTGGACGGCCACCTGTGGGAACTGGCGTGGATGGATCAGGCCACGCTGCCGCCGCAGGCCTGATGGGCGGCGCGGGCGGCACGGTCCCGCAGGCCATCGGCGCGGTCTGGCGCATCGAGTCGGCGAAGATTGTCGCCGGCGTGGCGCGCCTCGTGCGCGACATCGGCCTTGCCGAAGAGCTGGCCGGGGATGCGCTGGTGGCCGCGCTCGAACATTGGCCGGCCGCCGGCATTCCGGACAACCCGGGCGCCTGGCTGATGCGCGCGGCAAAGAACGCCGCGCTCGACCACCTGCGGCGCGACAAGGCCTACCGGGAAAAGTGCGCCCAGATCGGCCACGACCTGGAAGCACTGGAGGCCCATATTGTGCCGGACTTTGCGCCCGATCTCCTCGCCGACCTGGACGCTGCCCGCGACGACATCGTCCAGGACGATTTGCTGCGCCTGATCTTCACCGCCTGCCACCCGGTGCTGTCGACCGAAGCGCGCGTGGCGCTGACCCTGAAACTGCTGGGCGGCCTCGCCACCCACGAAATCGCGCGCGCCTTCCTCGTGCCCGAGCCGACGATCGCCCAGCGCATCGTGCGTGCCAAGCGCACCCTCGGCGCGGCGCGCGTGCCCTTCGAACTGCCGCCAGCGGCCGAACTTTCCGAGCGGCTCGGCTCGGTGCTGGAAGTGGTCTACCTGATTTTCAACGAGGGCTATACGGCCACCAGCGGCGGCGACTGGATGCGCCCCGCGCTGCAGGACGAAGCCCTGCGCCTTGGGCGCATGCTGGCCGAACTCGCGCCGCGCGAGCCGGAGGCCCTGGGCCTGGTGGCGCTGATGGAATTGCAGGCTTCGCGCGCCGCCGCCCGGGTCGACCGCGAGGGTCGTCCTGTGCTGCTGCTCGAGCAGGACCGCTTGCGCTGGGACGGCATCCTGATCCGGCGCGGCCTGGCCGCACTGGCGCGGGCCGAGCTGCTCGGTCCGCCGGGGCCGTACGCCTTGCAGGCCGCGATCGCCGCCTGCCACGCCCGCGCCCGGACGGCGGATGAGACCGACTGGCGCCGGATTGCCGGGCTGTACGGCGAACTGGCGCGGGTCAGCCCTTCGCCTGTCGTCGAGCTGAACCGCGCGGTGGCGGTCGGCATGGCCAAGGGGCCGGCCGCCGGGCTGGCGCTGGTCGATATGCTGGCAGAGGGCGGCGCGCTGGCGCGTTACCAGTGGCTGCCCGCGGTGCGTGGAGATTTGCTGGAAAAGCTGGGACGGCGGGGCGAAGCGGCTCTTGAATTTGCACGGGCGGCGGAAATGGCCGCGAATGCGCGCGAGCGGGCCTTGCTGGAGGAAAGGGCGCGGTCGAATGCGGGGCCGCCCGGTGCCGGTCAAGGCGTGATCGGCGATCGATCGTAGGGTGGGCATGCCCACGCGTTAGGTGCGTGGACCGAGCGCATGTGCGTGGATGGGCCGCTCCGCAGCCTCAACAATCATCGTTTGACACGCGTTGCCACGATGCGCCATGTGCGCTATGCGCGGCGCCAACACGAAGCGAAATTCCGCGTGGGCATGCCCACCCTACGAATGCGGGGCCGCCCGGTGCCGGTCAAGGCGTGATCGGGGATCGATGGTAGGGTGGGCATGCCCACGCGTTAGGTGCGTGGACCAAGCGCATGTGCGTGGATGCCCCGCTCCGGAGCCTCAACAATGATCGTTTGACACCCGCTGCCACGATGCGCCATGTGCGCTATCCGCGGCGCCAACACGAAGCGAAATTCCGCGTGGGCATGCCCACCCTACGAATGCGGGGCCGCCCGGTGCCGGTCAAGGCGTGATCGGCGATCGATCGTAGGGTGGGCATGCCCACGCGTTACGTACGTGGACCAAGCGCATGCACGTGGATGGGCCGCTCCGGAGCCTCAACAATCATCGTTTGACACGCGTTGCCACGATGCGCCATGTGCGCTATCCGCGGCGCCAACACGAAGCGAAATTCCGCGTGGGCATGCCCACCCTACGAATGCGGGGGCGCCCGGTGTCGGTCAAGGCGTGATCGGGGATCGATCGTAGGGTGGGCATGCCCACGCGTTAGGTGCGTGGACCAAGCGCATGCACGTGGATGGGCCGCTCCGGAGCCTCAATAATGATCGTTTGACACCCGCTGCCACGATGCGCCATGTGCGCTATCCGCGGCGCCAACACGAAGCGAAATTCCGCGTGGGCATGCCCACCCTACGAATGCGGGGGTGCCCGGTGCCGGTCAAGGCGTGATCGGGGATCGATCGTAGGGTGGGCATGCCCACGCGTTACGTGCGTGGACCAAGCGCATGTGCGTGGATGCGCCGCTCCGCAGCCTCAACAATGATCGTTTGACACGCGTAGCCACGATGCGCCATGTGCGATATCCGCGGCGCCAACACGACGCAGAATTCCTCGTGGGCATGCCCACCCTACGAATGCGGGGCCGCCCGGTGCCGGTCAAGGCGTGATCGGGGAGCGATCGTAGGGTGGGCATGCCCACGCGTTAGGTGCGTGGACCAAGCGCATGCACGTGGATGGGCCGCTCCGCAGCCTCAACAATGATCGTTTGTAGTGGTCTAATGTCTCCGGACACCTCGATAGGTGGATAATTCACCTTCGAAGGAGTTTACATGACCAGGCAACGCCGCAATTTTGACCCCAGCTTTAAGCTCGAGGTCGTCCGTATGATCAAAGAACAAGGCCTTAGCATCTCGCATGTCAGCCAGACGATGGATATCGGTGTGACCGCAATCCGTCGTTGGATGGAGCAGTACGAGGCCGAGCAACAAGGCCAGCCAGGCATCGGCAAACCGCTGACGGCTGAGCAGCAGCGTATTCGGCAACTGGAGCAGGAAAACCGCCAGCTTCGTAGTGATGTAGACGTATTAAAAAAGGCATCGGCCTTCTTTGCCCGCGAGCTCAAGTGAGCTATCGGCTCATTGACGAGCTGCAAATGAAGGCCGTACCTGTCGCACAAACCTGCCGCCTGCTGGGCGTGAGCCGGGCCGGATTTTACGAAGCCAAGCGTCGTGCAGCCACGCCGACTTTTTGCAAAGCGAGCGTGCATCTGCGTGCCGCGTTCATGAGCAGCGGCCAGAGTTACGGCAGCCGTCGCCTGGTTACGGCACTGGCCAATAGCGGCCTTCAGGTAGGCCGTTACAAGGTGCGCCGCCTGATGCAACAGGCCAGCCTGAAACCAGTCTGGAAACGCAAATTCGTGCACACGACCGACAGCAAGCATGCACTGCCGATTGCACCAAACGTACTCGCCCGGCAGTTCAATCCAGCAGCGCCCAACTTGGCTTATGCGTCGGATATCACGTATATCCGGACCGGCGCCGGCTGGCTGTATCTGGCTGTCGTGCTCGACCTATTCTCGCGCAGAGTCGTGGGCTGGGCAATGGCGCCGAGCATGCCAGCCACCTTGGTCTGCGATGCCTTGCGCATGGCAATCCAGGCGCGCCGGCCAGCCGCCGGACTGGTTGTTCATTCCGACCGCGGCAGTCAATATGCAAGCGACCAGTACCAGGCCTTGCTGGCCGAACACGGCTTCGTCTGCAGCATGAGCCGCAAAGGGAACTGCTGGGATAACGCAGTTGCTGAACGCTTCTTCCTGAACCTGAAAATGGAGCGCGTCTGGCAGCGCAGTTACGAGAACCACGCCGAAGCCAAGCTTGATGTGGCCAATTACATCGCCGGCTTCTACAACTGCGAGCGCCTGCATTCTGTATTGGGCAATCTGCCGCCCAGCGTCTATGAACGCACCATGGCAGCAAAAGAACCTATCGTCGTGTCCGAAATTACTTGACCACTACAGTTTGACACGCGTTGCCACGATGCGCCATGTGCGCTATCCGCGGCGCCAACACGAAGCGAAATTCCGCGTGGGCATGCCCACCCTACGAATGCGGGGCCGCCCGGTGCCGGTCAAGGCGTGATCGGCGATCGATCGTAGGGTGGGCATGCCCACGCGTTAGGTGCGTGGACCGAGCGCATGTGCGTGGATGCCCCGCTCCGCAGCCTCAACAATGATCGTTTGACGCGCTGCCACGATGCGCCATGTGCGCTATGCGCGGCGCCAACACGAAGCGAAATTCCGCGTGGGCATGCCCACCCTACGAATGCGGGGCCGCCCGGTGCCGGTCAAGGCGTGATCGGGGATCGATCGTAGGGTGGGCATGCCCACGCGTTAGGTGCGTGGACCAAGCGCATGCACGTGGATGGGCCGCTCCGCAGCCTCAACAATGATCGTTTGACACGCGTAGCCACGATGCGCCATGTGCGATATCCGCGGCGCCAACACGAAGCGAAATTCCGCGTGGGCATGCCCACCCTACGAATGCCTGAGTGACCGGCATTCGCCCCACGAGCTCAATGCCCGTGCTGCTTCTCGTACTCGTCCGCTTCCGCCTTGTTGGCGTGCACGATGCCGTCGGGATGCTCGGGCGGGGTGTACAGCGTGTAAAGGCGCATCGGTTCGGTTGTCGAGGTGTTGATGACGTTGTGCTCGGTGCCGGCCGGGATCACGACGGCGACGCCGTCTTCCAGCCTGTGTTCTTCGCCGTCGAGGATGGCGACGCCTTCGCCCGCTTCGACGCGGATGAACTGGTCGTGTCCCTCGTGGTGTTCCATGCCGATTTCTTCGCCCGCCTGCAAGGTCATGATCACCAGCTGGCTGCGCTTGGTGGTGTACAGGACTTCGCGGAAGTTGTTGCCCGCAAGCGTTTTCTCTTCGATATTGATGCTGTAGCCCGACATGTTTTCTCCGATCAAGGGTTGGCGCCACGCGCAATGGGCGCCAGGGAGCCTTGATTGTATAGCAGGTGCGCGCACGCCGCCGCAGGGCTCCGCCAGCGCGGAACGATGGCGCCGGACGGGCCGCGCGGCGCCGTGGGCGTGGGGCTCAGCGCTTCCAGCCGCGCTCGCGTGCCGCGCGCTCGGCGGCGCCATCCATGGTCTGGCCCGCGATGCGCGCGTCGATGGCGTCGAGCACGGCTGCCGGCGTCGTGCTGGCCGCTTGCCGGTAGTCGCCGCCTGCGGCGGCCGCTTC
The DNA here is from genome assembly GCF_056680575.1 of Telluria sp. AIW5. Taxonomy (NCBI): domain Bacteria; kingdom Pseudomonadati; phylum Pseudomonadota; class Betaproteobacteria; order Burkholderiales; family Oxalobacteraceae; genus Telluria; species Telluria sp. AIW5. Next base: position 3,537,888 of record NZ_CM155289.1, read on the forward strand.
GCTCAGCACCGGGATGCGCCAGGCTTCGCCGTCGCGGCAGGCCAGGCCGGCGCTGGCGCCGACGCTGAAACTGCGGCAATAGCCGCCGTCGCGGGTGGCAAAACTGAGGCCGACGCGTACCGGGCTGTTCGGCGCCGGGTCGCTCGCGAGCTGGCGCGACAGCGCGCCCGCTAGCTGGCCGCGCGCCACCAGGCGCCCGCCGGCGTCGGCGCTGACGAAGCCGCTGTTGGCGTCGGTGCCGTCGAACCACAGGCTGCCGGCCAGCACGCCGACGACCAGGGTGGCGGCCAGCGCACCCCATCGCGGCCAGGCGCTGCGCGGGGCCACCGTGGGTCCGGGCGCAGCGACGGTGGCGCGGGCGCGTGCGCTGCGCGCGGCGTCGAGCGACAGTACCTTGGGTGCGGCGGCCGCGTGCAACTGCGGCGGTACGGGCTCGTCGAGTACGCCGGCAAAGGCGGCGAAGACGTCTGCGCGCAGGGCGCGGTGGCCCTCGACAATGGCGGCCAGCGCCGGATCGGCGCGCACGGCGGCCTCGACCGCGCTGCGCTGCGGCTCGTCCAGCTCGCCGTCGGCATAGGCCATCAGGATTTCTTCGGAGAATTTCATGTTACGGCTCTTTCGTCGGACAACAGTTTCTGTAATGCATCGCGAGCACGCGCCAGGCGGCTGGTAAGGGTGCCCATCGGAATCTCCAGCACCTCGGCGGCTTCCTTGTAGGGCAGGCCGTCGACCAGCACCAGCGCGACGACGATCCGGTGTTCTTCCGACAGCAGGCTCATCGCCTTTTGCACGGCCATCCGCTGCTGCTGGGCTTCGGTGCCGTCGTGTCCGACGTGCTCGCCTTCTTCCTCGGGCGCGAACATGTCGTCACGCCGGATCCGGCTGCGCACCTCGTCGATCCAGGCATTGCGGATGATGCGAAACAACCAGCTGTCGAGCCGCGTGCCCTCGGTATATTGCTCGCTGCGGCCGAGCGCGCGCTCCATCGCGACCTGCACCAGGTCGTCGGCATCTTCCCGATGGAAGGTGATGGAGCGCGCAAAGCGGCGCATCCGGGGGAGCAGGGCGGCTAGTTCGTTGGCAAGCATGGGGTTGGCTGGGTTCACATGAATAAAACGTTGGCGGCATGGATTTTATTCCATCCGCCAATCGTTTTTCATGAACACCGTCCCCATCCTTTATGATCGCGACCATGACAGCTCGTCAAACTCCTGCGAAACGCCTCGGCCGCCTGGCCTGCGCCCTGCTGCTGTGCTGGGCCGGCGGCGCCCAGGCGCAACTGCGCCTGCCGGCCCTGAACCTGCCGCAAGCCCTCGGACATGGTGGGCTGGACAGCCTCATGCGGCCGGGCGAGCGCCTCCTCGAGCGGACCGTGCCGGGCGACCTGCGTGCGTTGCGGCTGAACGCCGTTGCAACGCTGCTGCAGCGCCACCCGACGCTGGTCGAGGCCGATCCGCGCGGCGAGCCGATCGTGCGGCGCGAACTCCTCGCCAATTCGCCCAGCCCCGCCGCCTTGCGCGCCGCCGCCGGCCTCGGTTTCGAGATCGTGCGCGAGGAAGGCTTCGCGGAGCTCGGCGAATCGCTCGTGGTGCTGCGTGTCCCCGCCAACCTGGGCACGCAGGAAGCGTTGGTGCGCCTGCGCGAACTCGACCCCGGCGGTTCCTACGACTTCAATCATTTGTATACGGGCAGTGGCGCGTTGCCGCTCGAGGGCGGCGCGGGCGAAGCCGGGCGGGCCGCCGGGACGGGAAAGGGCGCGGTCGGCCTGGTCGACAGCGGCGTCGACCTGGCGCATCCCGTCTTCGAGGATGCAGCCATCGAATCCTTCGGCTGCGGCGGCAAGTCTTTCCCCGCGCCGCACGGCACGGCGGTCGCGGCCCTGATGATCGGACGCGCCGGTCGCTTCAGCGGCGGCTCGCCCGGCACCCGGCTGTTCGCGGCCGACATCTATTGCGACAGCCCGACCGGCGGTTCCGCGGACAAGATCGCGGGCGCGCTCGGCTGGATGGCGCGCTCGCGGGTCGGCGTCGTCAACATCAGCCTGGTCGGCCCGCCGAACGCGACCCTCGAGCGTGTCGTGGCGGCGATGATCGCGCGCGGGCACTTGCTGGTGGCGGCAGTCGGCAACGACGGACCGGCGGCGCCGCCCCTGTATCCGGCTGGCTACCCGGGCGTCGTCGGCGTGACCGGTGTCGATCGCGAGGGCCGGCCGCTGCCGGAAGCGGGACGCGGCCCGCAAGTCATGTTTGCCGCGCCGGGCAGCCAGATGGTCAGCGCCGCACCGGGCGCGCCGCCGTATCGCCAGGTGCGCGGCACTTCGTTCGCCGCGCCGATCGTGGCTGCTTTGTTGTCGAAGACACTGCCGCAGCCGGACCGCGCCGCCGCGGCGCGCGCCCTGGCGCTGCTGGCTGCGCAGGCGGTGCGCGAAAGCGATTCCGTCAGCAATGCGACCGGACACGGCGTCGTCGGTGCGTCGCTGCGCATCGATCCGTCGCGCTTTCGATAAAAAAAATATTTTCGGATGGATGGAATAAACGGCCGGGTCCGCTCGTTTTCCTGATAACGGCGCGCAATCGAGCGCCTCTAACAGGAGAAACCACCATGCAAACCAAAAACATCGTTCGCCAGCTCGCCATCGTCTTCGCCCTGTCCGCCGCCGCATCGGCGCAGGCGCAATTGCTCGGCGGAGGCGGCCACCTCGGCGGCGCCGTCGGCGGCATGCTCGGCGGAGGCGGAGGCGGCGGCTTCGGCGGCGGCATGCGCGGCATGGCGCCGATGCCGGAGATGCGCCGCGTCGAGCGTCCGGCCCCGGTCGAACGCGCCGTGCCGAACCGCCCCGCGCCTGCGGCCTCGGGCAGCGGCAACGGCGGCCTCGTGGGCAACCTGGCGCAATCCGGGCGCAGCGCGGACGCCGGCGCCGGCGGCACGGGCGGCCTGACCGGCGGCCTGGGTTCCGGCCTGGCCGGCGGGCGCGGCGCCGGCAGTGCCACGGACAGCGGCAGCGGTAGCGGCAGGGGCGACGCAGGCCTGGCCGGCAGCCTCGGGCGCGGCACGGCAGGCTTGACCGGCGGCGCGGCGGCGAACGGTTCCGGTGCGGGTACGGCGGCGGGTGACACCAGCGCGGCCGCGCCGGCCAGCCCGGCCGCGGGGAGCGCGAACGGCAGCGCAGCAGGGCAGGGCGGCGCCGGCGCATCCGCCGCCATCGCGCCGGCAGGGACCCTCGGCAGTGCACGCGAGCTGGCCGGCAGCGCCGCCGGCAGCGCGCGTTCCGCGGCCTCGCCGGTGGCAGGCGCCGTGCGCAGCCAGGTAGCGAGCACGCGCGACTATGCGGCCGGCACCGCCGCGAATGCACGCGGCGCGGCCCAGGGCGCAGGCGGCGCTGCCGTCGGCGGTGCGCGCGGCCTGGCGGGCAAGGCCAGGTCGGCCCAGCTACCGGCATCGGCTTCGGTGAGCGGCTCGGCCTCGGCCGAGGGCAGCGGCAGCGCCAGCGGCAAGGCCGGCGGCGCTAACTAAGCGCTTGCAACAGCTTGAAAAGGCGCAGCGCCACCACCCGGCGCTGCGCCTTTATGCCATAAAGCCATGTTCTTATGGGAATTCAGTCCTTCGCCCCCTCATTCATATAGCGTATACTTCACGGTTCGTTTATTCAGCCGTTGGAGATCTCATGGCCACTCGCCGTACCCTGCGCCGTACCCTTCTGAGTTGCGCGATCGCGCTTTCCGCCCAGTTCGCCGCGGCGAGCGCCCATGCCGACCAGCTGGCCGACATCAAGAAAAAGGGCGAGATCGTCTTCGGTGTGCTCGGCACCGACGAGCCGAACAGCTTCATCGACCCGAAAACGCGCGAACTGGTCGGCTATGAAATCGACCTGGCGAAAGCCGTCGCCAACAAGATCGGCGTGAAACCCGTGTTCAGGCAACTGTCGGTCGCCGCGCGCATTCCCGAGCTGCAGCAGGGCCACGTCGATGTGCTGGCCGCCACGCTCACCCACAACAAGGAGCGCGAATCGCAGGTCGATTTCGCGCTGACCCACTTCGTGACCGGCTCGAAAGTCATGGTGCGCGCCGCGAGCGGCGTCACCGCGCTGCCGCAACTGGCAGGCAAGAAGGTCGTCACCGTCCGCGGCGGCACCCAGGAAACGAATATCCACGCCGCCGTACCGACCGCCACCATCGTCACCTTCGAAAACACCCAGCAAGCCTTCCAGGCCCTGCAGCAGGGCAAAGGCATCGCCTATGTCAACGACGAATCCTCGCTGCTGGCCGATTACGGCAAGCTGGGCCCGGCCGCGAAGAACTTCACGATCCTCCCAAACAGCATCGGCGTCGAATCGATCGCGCTTGGCCTGCGCAAGGGCGAGAAGGGCCTGAAGGGCGTGGTCGACGCCACCTTGCGCGAGCTGGAGACGAGCGGCGCGGCCAACGCACTGTTCAACAAGTGGTATGGCCCGGGCACGCGCCCGAACATCGCCAAGCGCGCTTTCACGATCCACACCGACAAGCTCTGAGTCTTACAAGTTGACGTTTTTCGATGCAAGCCTGCTCCGGTCCGGCGAGTACCACGACTGGCTGGTGCAGGGTTTTATTCTCTCGCTGCAGCTCCTCGCCGCCAGCTTCATCATCGCCTTGCCGCTGGGCGTGGCGATCGCGCTGATGCGCACCTCCACCAGCCGCGTCCTGCGCGGTATCGGTGCGACCGTGGTCGAAGGCATCCGCAACGTGCCGCTGCTGGCGCATCTGCTGTTCTGGTACTTCGCCTTCCCCGAGCTGCTGCCGGAGCCGGTGAAAATGGCGCTCTATGACAGCAATCCCGAATTCATCTGCGCCACCATCGCGCTCTCGCTGTACGCCGCCGTGCACATGGCCGAGGATATCCGCAGCGGGATGCGCGCGGTGCCCGCGTCGCAGATGGAGGCGGCCCGTTCGCTGGGACTCGGGCGCATCGCCAGCCTGCGCCTGGTACTACTGCCGCAGGCGATCCGCATCGCCGTGCCGCCGCTGCTGTCGCAGACGGTCAACCTGTGGAAGGACACCAGCGTCGCCACCGTCATCGGCGCGGCCGAGATGATGTACCAGGCCGCGCGCGTCGAGACGGCGACCTTCCGCAGCGTGGAGGCGTTTACGTTTGCGACGCTGGCCTACCTGACGGTGTCGCTGGCGATTTCGCTGGCCGCGCAGCTGTACGCGCGCCGCTTCCCGGTGCGGACCTGAGGCCGGGATGCTGGAACTTGTTCACGATTACTGGCTGTACTTCCTCGTCGGCCAATACCCGAACGGGCCGCTCGGCGGCCTTACGCTGACCGTCCTCTTGTCCGCCGCGGCGCTGGCGCTGGCGATGCCGCTCGGCCTGTTGCTGGGCGTGGCGCGCGTGAGCCCCTGGCGCGCCGTGCGCTGGCCGACCGCCGTGCTGGTACAGCTGGTGCGCGCCGTGCCGCTGCTGCTGGTCGTGTTCTGGGCCTATTTTTTCCTGCCGGCCGTGACCGGCGTGAAGACGGGGCAGGCCACGACCATGCTGATGACGCTCGTCCTGTTCGACGCCGTGTATCTCGCCGAAATCGTCGCCGCGGGCATCCGCTCGCTGCCGAAAGGCCAGCTCGAAGGCGCGCGCTCGCTGGGACTCTCCTACGGCCAGGCGCTGCGCCTGGTGATCCTGCCGCAGGCGCTGCGCCACGTGTCGCCCTCGCTCGTGAGCCAGCTGGTGGCCACCATCAAGGCCACCTCGCTCGGCTACATCATCGGCCTGTCCGAAGTCTCCTTCATCGCCACCCAGGTCAACACCCTGGTGTTCACCAAGGCGGTCGAGGTCTACATCGTGCTGGCACTGACCTATTTTATGTTGTGCTTCGGCCTGTCGCGCCTGGCCTTCCTGCTCGAACGCCGCCTGAACCGGCGGCCCGCATCGGCAACCCCTCCTGCATCAAAGGTGACACCATGATCGTCCTCGACCAGGTCAACAAGTGGTACGGCCAGTATCACGCGCTGGCCGACGTGACGCAGCGCGTCGAACAAAACGAAGTCGTGGTCATTTGCGGCCCCTCGGGCTCCGGCAAGTCGACCCTGATCCGCACCCTGAACCGGCTCGAGGAAATCGACGGCGGCACGATCGCCATCGATGGGCGCGACATCCACGCGCGCGGCCATGACGTGAACGCGCTGCGTGCCGGGATCGGCTTCGTGTTCCAGCACTTTAATTTGTTCCCGCACCTCACCGCGCTGGAGAACTGCATGCTGGCGCCGGTGAACCTGAAGCGCGCAACGAAAGCGCAAGCGCGTGCCTACGGGCTCGAGCTGCTCGACGGCGTGGGCCTCGCGCACAAGGCGGACGCCTATCCGCACGAACTGTCCGGCGGCCAGCAGCAGCGGGTGGCGATCGCGCGCGCATTGGCGATGCGCCCGCCGGTCATGCTGTTCGACGAGCCGACCAGCGCACTCGACCCGGAGATGGTCGGCGAAGTGCTGCAGGTAATGCGCAAGCTGGCCGGGCAGGGCATGACCATGGTCTGCGTGACCCACGAAATGGGTTTTGCGCGCGACGTGGCCGACCGCGTCTGGTTCATGAGCGAGGGCCGCATCCTCGAAGAGGGAAGCCCGCAGGACTTCTTCACGAAACCGACGCACCCCCGCGCGCAACAGTTTCTGGCCGACCGCAGCGAGCGCTGATCGGGAGCGCCTGAGAGGCCCCCATGGCGGCGTTGCAGCGTCTCGCCGTACTGGCGTACTGTCTTCGACGCTGCGCCTTGCCCTGGGGACCTCTCAGGCGCTCCCGGGTTTTTTCGCGCCCTTTTTCGGGGCGAGCGCGTTCATGTCCAGTTCGATCCAGGTCGGCACGTGGTCGCTCGGCTTTTCCCGACCGCGGATCGCGTGGTCGGTCCCGGCTGCGCGCAGGGCCGGCGCCAGGGCTGGGCTGAGCAGCAGGTGGTCGATGCGCAGGCCCGCGTTGCGGCCGTAGGCATTCCGGAAGTAATCGTAAAAAGTGTAGATCACTTCGCCCGGATGCATGGTGCGCAGCGAATCCGTCCAGCCCTGGGCCATGAGGCGATGGAAGGCGTCGCGCGACTCGGGCCGGAACAGGGCGTCGGTCAGCCAGCGCTCGGGCTTGTAGACGTCGAGCTCGGTCGGCATCACGTTGTAGTCGCCGGCAATCACGACCGGCGCGCCCGTCTCCAGCAGCTGCTGCGCGCGCGCGATAAGGCGCTCGAACCAGGCGAGTTTGTAGTCGAATTTCGGGCCCGGCGCCGGATTCCCGTTTGGCAGGTAGAGGCAGGCGACGACCAGGTCGCCGATCACGGCTTCCAGGTAGCGGCTCTGCTCGTCGCTGTCGTCACCCGGCAAGCCGCGCGTGACTTCGACCGGGTCGATCCCGCGCGCGAGGATGGCGACACCATTCCAGCTTTTCTGCCCCTGCCAGATCGCGCCGTAGCCGGCGGCCTTGATTTCGGCCAGCGGGAAGCGCTCCTGCGGCGACTTCAATTCTTGCAAGCACGCCACATCCGGCTTTGTTTCCTCGAGCCATTCGAGCAGGGCCGGCAGCCGGCTGCCGATGCCGTTGATGTTGAAGGTGGCGACGCGCATGTTTTCTCCGAAGTGATGAGTTGGTGTTGTAACCCAGCCGGGCCGTAACCGGCGCACGGCAGCCTGAACTTATTAGCAAAAATTATGTTGCTGAAAATATATGTATCTTGCTAACGACAGAAACTGCTGAGCGTGCGCGGTGTTTTTTGTAATCTAGATATCATTATTAAATCTTACTTACCTCCGGAGACACACATGTTCACTTCCATCCTGCGCGCCATCGCCCGTCCAGCCGCCGTCACCCTTCTGCTGGCCGCGGCCGCTTCCGCTTCGGCAGCGCAATGGAAAATGGAAACGCTGGATGTCGAAGGCACGCTGGTCGAGGCCGTGGGCCCCGCGGACCGCTGCCTGTCGAAATTCGGCGGCACCATCAGCGGCCACGGCAACAGCGTAATGATGGGCGGCAAGGTCGTGTTCATCGCAACCGACTGCATCACGCCCGTCGCACCGCTGTTCAACTTCAGCAACGGCAAATTCATCGTCATGACGACCTCGGGCGACCAGATCTTCGCCAACTACAGCGGCCAGATGGTGCCGACCGGCGAAGGCGCCAAATACGTCTTTTCGAACGCGAGCTTCCAGATCACCGGCGGCACCGGCAAGTTCGCCAAGGCCACCGGCGGCGGCCTGCTGACGGGCGGCGAAGACATGATCACGGGCGCCGGCAACATCAAGCTGTCGGGCCGCGCGCTGTACCTGGCAAAATAATCGGCTGCGGCCGACACGAAGCGGCGCCGTCGATGGCGCCGCTTTTTTTTTGGTCCCGTGGATGGCTCCCGTGCGCTGAGTTCTGGCGCGCACTGGCATCCTGTGATCTCCGGATACCATGAAAGAGGAGGACAGCATGTCGACCTACGACGACAAGAAGGACGCGAAGGGCCGTTCCTGGGACCAGGTCACGAAAGGCGGCAGCAGCAGCGCCGGCAGCATGGGCGCGGGCGGGACCGGCAACAAAGGCAAGCTCTCGGGCGAGGGCAACGCGCAATCGGCCGGGCGCACCGACGACCTGCTCGACGACGGTTCCGCTCCGGAAGGCGACAAGGGTTTTTCGATCGGCGACGGACGGGTCGACACTGGCCTGGAAGGCATGGGCAAGCAGGGCGGCGGTGCCCAGGGCAATCGTCATTCGGGTACGCCAGGCGCCCAGGACGACAAGCCGGAGGACAAGGGGCAGCAGAAGCGCTGAACCACCTCCGCGGCGGCAACCCGTCTCAAGCGGGCTGATCGATTACACTGCGGGGCACCGGTATCGAAACCGGGTCCCGTCACGTCATCGAGGAAGTAGCATGTCCATTGTCCATTTGTTCGCCGCCCGTCTTTTCTGGCTTGGCACGCTGCTGGGCGCACCTGCAGCCTTTGCCCAGACGGTCGCCGTCACGTTCGACGACGGCCCCTCGCTGGCCAGTACGCCGCGCCTGGGTCCGGCCGAACGCAATGCCGCGCTGCTGGCCGCGCTCGCGAAGCACAAGGTAAGCGCGGCCCTGTTCGTTACCGCCAACAACGGCGCCATCAAACCTCAAGGCCTGGCGCTGGCGCGCGCCTGGGGCGAGGCCGGCCACGCCATCGGCAACCACACGATGTCGCATCCGGACCTGCACGCGCCGGGCATGACGCTCGCTGCCTACCAGCAGCAGGTCCTCGACTGCGACCGCATCATCGCAGCCCTGCCCGGGTACCAGAAATGGTTCCGCTACACCTTCCTGCGCGAAGGGAATACGCCGGAAAAACGCGACGGCATGCGCAGCTTCCTGCAGGCCCAGGGCTACCGCAACGCCTATGTCACGCTCGACACCAGCGACTGGCGCCTGAACGACAAGCTGGTCGAGGTGCTGGGCAAGAATCCGGATGCCGACCTTGCGCCGATCAAGGCCGCCTACCTGTCCCACATCCGCCAGCGCGCAGAAGCTTACCGTTCCTTGTCGCAGAAGCTGCAGGGTCGCGACATTCCGCAGGTCCTGCTGCTGCACCATAACCTGATCAACGCGCTATGGCTGGACGACGTGCTGAGCCAGTTCCGCAGCATGGGCTGGCGTTTCACGACACCGGCCGCCGCCTTTGCCGACCCGGTCTACCGGCTGCAGCCCGAGCGCGCCGCGCCCGGCCAGAGCCTGCTGCTGTCGATGGCGCGCTCGCTGGGCCTCGGCAAGTTCGAAGGCTGGGAGCGGCTGGTGGACGATGGCGACTTCGAGATCGAGGCCCTGGGACGCCAGGGTTGGTAGCGCGTCAGGATCTCGCCCGCAGCGTGATCCGGACAATTCCGCCCGGTTGCCACAGGCGCATGCGCGGCCCCCAGCTGCCGGCGCCGCGGCTGATCACCAGTTCCATCCCCCTGATCGCGTGCTGCCCGACCAGCTGCGGAAAGCGCCGCTGCACCAGATAGCTGAACGGCCAGATCTGGCCGCCGTGCGTGTGCCCCGACAGCATCAGGCCGACGCCGCGCGCCGCGGCCATGTCGATCAGTGGCTTCGCCGGAATGTGCGCCAGCAGGATCGTTGCCTCGTCCGCCGATACGGGCAGCACGCGCGCCAGGCCGCCGGTGATATCGCCGCCGCCGCGCATCCTGCTGCCAACGTCCTCGACCCCGGCCAGCACCAGGCCGGGCGCCAACTCGACCCGCTCGTCGCGCAGCCAGCGCACGCCGCCGGCCGCGAATTGCGCAACCGTCGTCTCGGCATCCCCGTAAAACTCGTGGTTGCCGGTCACGGCCCAGACGCCGCGTGGCGCCTTCAAACCGCGCAGCACGGCCGCCAGGCGCGGGTCGGCGAGCGGCTTGTTGTCGACCTGGTCGCCCACCATCACGACCGCCGCGGGTTGCAGAGCATTGATCTGCGCCACGCGCTTTGCCATCCAGTCCGCGCCGCGCTGGGGCCCCAGGTGCAGGTCGGTGACCATCACCAGCACCGTGCCGTCCAGCGCCGCGGGCAGCTTCTTCATCGCGGCTTCATATTCGACGACGACCGGTGCGCGCAGCGCCTGCCACGCCGCGAAGGCGCCCAGCAGCACGCCAGCGACCGCGCCGATGACCAGCAGGCGTGACACCCGCGCGCGCCACCACAGGCCGAAGCCGGTCGCGAGGTCCGCCACCAGCAGGCACATGGTCATCATCAGCATCAGGCCGAGCCAGTTCAACGCGAACTGCTCCGGCCACCAGCGCCAGTCGAGCGCGTCGCCGCCCAGGTGAACGCCTGCCAGGTAGACGATCCAGGCCAGCACCGCGCCCAGCCACCAGGCTTTGGCCGGTACCCGCCCACGAATCGCATCGATACGGAACAGGCGGTGCGCGACGTAGAAGTGGAGGAGGGTGCCGACGAGGTTCAGGACGACCGAAAACATTTACCCGGCGACCGCCCCTTGCGCCACATCCTGCAGCGCGAGCCGCGCCAGCGCGCGGATGCCCTCATACGACTTGGCCGCCGCGATGAAGCGGCCGTTGTGGCAGAAGGTCGCATCGGGCACGCCCGTCACGGCCGCGAGATCCGCGTCGCGCAGGCCGGCCCAGGCTTCGGGCAGGTCGGCGCGCGCATCGAAGCTCTCGGCATTGAGCGGCACCGCATGGATCATGTAGCGCTGCTCGGCGATGCTGTGGCTGATGACGAACAGGACTTTCGGCATCTCCTTGCGCACCACGGTCGTCCAGGGCAGCGCGCCGTTATTCAGGAGCAGGACCTTGCCGCCCTCGAGCGCCTCGGCGCCGCGCACCTGTTCCAGCGCCAGCAGGGCGCCGACCCGGTACTTGACGGAGTTGATCATGATGTCGGTCAGCATGGCCATCGCCTTGCGGAACTGGCTCAGGCGGTAGGCGTCGGCCGCTTCGCCATAGCCCAGGCGCTGCTCGTCCATCCAGTTCGGATTGAAGCCCGAGACCACGGCCGACAGGCCATAGCCGCCTGGCGCGTTCTTGGCCGCGCCCACGTCCGACAGGTCGAGGTATTGCACGATGTCGGCGTCGATCGCCCAGGCCATTTGCTGGCAGGCGTCCGGCGACAGCGCCTTGCCCGTGTGTTCGAGGGCCAGGGCGGCGACGCAGCGCGCGCCGTATTCGCGCCACACGAGGCCCGCGCTGGCATAGGGCACGCCGCTCGGGCGCGCGGTGTCGAAGCCCTTCTGGTGATGGTCGAAGCGGCCCGTGGCCGGGTCGTGGATGCCCCCGACGTCAATCGCGAAATCGGCTGCCTCGATCGTGGCGGTGTCGCGCGTGCGCACCAGTTGGCTATCCGGGTACAGGATGAAGAGGACGGCCACCGCCCATGCGTCGTCCGCGTGAAACTTGCCGCTATGCGTTACCACTACCATACCTGCTCCCATCCTGAAATCCGGTCAATACGGCTGCGGCGCGTCTGCGCGCACAAGCCCTGAGGCCAGATGATACCGGTTCAGGCCGATCGGCGTGCGCCTGCACGGACGCGGTTCAGGATGCGGCGCGAAGGGGAACGGCGTACTGCGCGCACTGCGCGATGAACTCTGCAACGATTTGCGGCTGGGTCACCGGCAGCATATGGCCGCCGTCGACCAGTTGCAGGCGCGCTCCGGCCACCTTGTCGGCCAGTGCCTGGCCGTTCGTCTGCCAGTCGAGGATGGCGTCTTCGCGGCCATACAGCACGCCCGTCGGGACGGTCAGCTCGCCATAACGCGCCTGCACCGACGGCATGTGGCCCGGCAGCGCCTGCATGTCGGCGGACGAAGCCAGGAACTGGCGCGGGCGCAGGCTCAGCAAGCCCCCGCCCTTGACGGCGAAGTCGCGCGGCGCGGCTTCCGGCGCGAACACGGCGCCGAGCACCTTCTTGCTGCCGGCGATCGCGCCGGGCGTGGCCAGGGTCCATGCGAAGAGCCTGCGTACCCAGGTCGACTCGATCGCCAGCGCCCGGAACACCGCGGGCGGCGTGTCCTGCACGTGCGTGAGCGGCGCGACCAGGGCCAGGGCGCCGACCTTGTCCGGATGCTCGAGCGCCAGCGTCAGTGCAATCGCGCCGCCCAGCGAATGGCCGGCCACGGTCGGGCGATCCAGCCCGAGCCTGTCGATCAGGGCGGCCAGGGCCGCGGCCTGGGCCGAGACGTCTGCCGACGCGCCGGCCCAGCGCGTCGAGTGGCCTGAGCCCGGCCGGTCGACCGCGACCACGCGGTGGTGTTTCGCCAGCTGCTCGGCCACGCCGTAGTCGAAGTGTGCGGCCTGTCCGCCCAGGCCGTGCACCAGCAGGACCGCCGGTCCCTGGCCGGACTCGCGGACGTGCAGGCGCGCCCCGGGCACTTCGACGAAGCGTCCTTTCGGCGGCAGGAAGGCATCGATGCGGTTCGCGGTGCGGTGGGTGAACCACACCAGGCCGAGGACCACCAGCGCGATCAGTGCGAGTAATGTGAGGAGGATGCTCATCGGGCAGTCGCTTTCTTGAGAATGCGCCAGTAATTCACGGGCACGAGGCGTTCGAGGAAGGAGACGAATTTGGCGTCGCTGCCGACCAGGATGCGCGCGGCGCGCCGCTCGATGCCGCGCACGATGGTCTCGCCGGCCGTCTCGGGCGCCAGGCGCAGCAGCTTTTCGGACAGTTTGCGCCCGCGCGCGATTTCTTCCGGCGGCGCATCGCGCGGCACGCGGGCGTTGCGCGCGATCGCGGTGGCCACGCCGCCCGGATGGACCACGCTCACCGCCACCGTGCTGCCTTCGAGCTCGTGGCGCAGCGCGTTCGAAAAGCCGCGTACCGCGAACTTGCTGGCCGAGTAGGCGGCCTGGCCGGGCGGCGAGACGATGCCGTAGATACTCGACACGTTGACGATGCGCGCTTCGTCGCTATGGCGCAGCAGGGGCAGGAAGGCGCGCGTCATGCGCACCACGCCGTTGAAATTGATGTCCATCAGCCAGTCGAAGTCGTCCTCGCCGACCTGCTCGAAGCTGCCGCCGAGCGCCACGCCGGCATTGTTGACGAGGAGGTCGACGCGCTTGTGCGCTGCGTGCACGGCGTCCGGCAGCAGGCGCACCGCGGCGCGGTCGGCCACGTCGAGAGGGTGGGTGGTCACCCGCACGCCGAGCGTGGACAGCATCCAGGCGGTTTCCTTGAGGCCTTCGGGGTCGATGTCGGCCAGCGCCAGGTGGCAGCCGCGCCTGGCGAGGGCGTATGCGGTGGCGCGGCCGATGCCGCTGCCGGCGCCGGTAATCACGGCAACCCGGTTCGAAACGTTCATGGCAAGCTTCCTTTCGGGCCGAAGCGCATCACGCCGTCGGCGATGCGTCCAAAGCGGATCGTGAACATGTCCTGCAAATAGTTTTGATAGACCTGCCACGGGCGGCGGCTACCCTGCTTCGGCAGGAGCGACGCGGCGCGCTGCACATAGCCGGAAGTGAAGCTGAGGAAGGGCTCCGGCGCCACACCCGCGTCAAGCCGCACGACGGCGATCGCCTGGCCTTTGCGGTCCATGTACTTCAGCAGGCGGCAGGCCCAGGCCGCGGTGAGGTCGGCCTTCAGCGTCCACGAGGCATTCGTGTAGCCGAAGGTCATGACGCTGTTGGGCATATCGCTCAGCATCATGCCCTTGTAGGCCATCGCTTCGTTCGGTGCGTAGGGCTTGCCGTCGACCGTAATGTGCGCGCCGCCCAGCACCGACAGCGACAGTCCCGTCGCCATGACGACGACATCGGCCTCCAGCACGCGCCCCGATTCCAGGACGATGCCGTCCGCCGTGAAGCGCGCGATATGGTCGGTGACGACTTCCGCCTGGCCGCGCCGCAGCGCCTTGAACAGGTCGCCGTCGGGCACGACGCACACGCGCTGGTCCCAGGGCTTGTAGTCGGGCGTGAAATGGGCGACGTCGACGTTCGGCCCGAGCTGGTGGGCGGCCATCTGCACGATCCTCTTCTTGACCAGTTCCGGCTTGCCGCGCGCGATGCGGTAGAGGAGCATGCTCTCGGCGATCACGCGCCAGCGCGTGGCCCAGTAGGCGAGTCCCGCGGGCAGGCGGCGCTGCAGGCGCTGCGCGAAACCGTACACCGAGGGGCGCGACACCACGTAGCTGGGGGAGCGCTGCAGCATCGTCACGTGCGCGGCGGTCGCGGCCATCGCGGGCACCAGGGTCACGGCGGTGGCGCCGCTGCCGATCACGACGACGCGTTTTCCCGCGTAGTCCAGGTCTTCGGGCCAGAACTGGGGCTGGACGATGCGGCCCCTGAACTCGTCTTCGCCCTCGAAGCGCGGGCGGTAAGCGTGGTCGTAGCTGTAATAGCCGCTGCACATGTGCAGGAAGCGCGTGCGGATCGTGCGCATGGCCCGGTCTTCGCCGCATTCGGCTTCCACCGTCCACAGCGCCTCGCTGCTCGACCAGGAGGCGCGCACCACCTTGTGCCCGAATCGGATGTGGCGGTCGATGCCGCGGCTGTGCGCGGTCTCGCGGATGTAGGCGCGGATCGCCGGGCCGTCGGCGATCGCTTTCGCATCGACCCAGGGTTTGAAGCCGTAGCCGAGCGTGTACATGTCGGAGTCGGAGCGGATGCCGGGGTAGCGGAACAGGTCCCAGGTGCCGCCGATCGCTGTACGCGCTTCGAGGATGGCGTAGCGCTTGCCCGGGCAGCGCTCCTGCAGCATCGCCGCCGCACCGATGCCGGACAGGCCGGCGCCGACGATCAACACGTCGAGAGGTGCGTCTTCGCCCTTGGGGGTGGCCGTGTGCATGATGTCCCTGGTCGTTTTCTGGTGTTGACACTGTACATTGTCACATTCTCGATGACAAGCTGAAACCCGCGGGATGGCTTGCAACTATGGCAAAATAGAGCGATGACTCCAGAACCGACCGCGTCGCGCGCTTACCGCGGCGTCTCTCCCGAACAGCGCCGCGCCGACCGCCGCGAAAAACTGATCGCCGCGGCGATTGCCGTGTACGGCGAACGTGGCTACCGCCAGGCGACCGTCAAGGCGGTCTGCGAGGCGGCCGGGCTGACCGAACGCTATTTCTACGAATCGTTCGGCAACAGCGAAGACCTGCTCGTCACGTCCTTCAATGCCGTCACGTATGCGGTGTTCGACGAGATCAGGGCCGCGGCGCAGGCGGCGGGACGCGGACGGGTCGCCCGTGCGCGCGCCATGCTCGACGCCTATTTCGGCGCGCTGCAGCGCGACCCGCCGTCGGCGCGCGTCTACCTGGTCGAGATCCGCGGCGTCAGCCGCGAAGTGGACAAGGCCTTCGATGCGGCGCTGCGCGCGATCGGGCTCGAGGTCGCGCGCCAGATCGCGCCCGCCGGTGCGCCGTCCGACGAGCTGCTGCAGGCCGGCGTGGTCGGCGGCGTGATGCACATCGCGCTGCGCTGGATCGACGCCGGCTACCAGCCGCCGCTGGCCACGGTGACCGATACGGCGCTGCGCCTCGGGATGGTGCTGGCAAGGCCCGGCCGGATTGTGCGGATGCGCTCGCAGGGTGGGCGCGTTCCCGCCCACCCTGCGACGCTCCTTGAGTGACCGGCGTCCCGCTCAATCCCAGCCTTTCTCCGATTCCTTCTCGTAGCTTTTGAGGTCGCGCGCGAACATCTCGTTCAGCTCGTCCCGTGCGCGCTTGGACATCGACACGTACTGCTCGCGGTCCTTGTAGACCGGATAGACAGCCTCCACGCTGGCCTTGTTATGTTCGCGGAATTTCAGCGTCGCTTCGCGCGCGCGGTAGGCGCCGTAGCCGAGCTGGGACAGGACGCGCCGGCCCAGTTGCAGCGCCGATTCGAAGGTTTCGCGCTCGATGACGGTGACGCCGCGGTCCATCAGCTGGTAGAGGTGGGTGACGTTGCGTGCCCGCGCCAGGATCGGCAAGTCGGGGAAATGCTCGCGCACGGCGTCGGCCAGGGCGAGGCTGTCCTCGATGTCGTCGATCGCCAGCACCAGCGCGCGCGCCTTGCCCGCGCCTGCCGCATGCAGCAGGTCCGGCCGGGTGGCGTCGCCGTAGAAGACCTTGAAGCCGAAGCGGCGCAGCAGCTCGATCTGGTCGGGATCGTGGTCGAGCACCGTCAGCCGGATGCGATTCGCGTTCAGCAGGCGCCCGACGATCTGGCCGAAGCGCCCGAAGCCGGCGATGATCACGTGGCCCTCGTTGTCGTCGATCGCATCGGGCTCGCGCAGGTTTTGCCCGTGGTAGCGCGGCTCCAGTACCTTGTCGTGCAGGAGCAGCAGCAAGGGCGTGGTGACCATCGACAGCGCCACGACCGCCACCAGGATCGAGCCGGTCTCGGGGCTGAACACGCGCGCCGCGCCGGCTGCGCCGAATACGACGAACGCGAATTCGCCGCCTTGCGAGAGCAGGAAGGCGAACAGCCAGCGCTGGCCGCGCGCGATCCCGAAACGCGCCGAAAGGGCGAACAGTACGCCCAGCTTCAGCGCCAGGAAGCCGAGCACCAGTCCCAGGATCAGCCAGGGTTTCGAGAGGAATACACCGAAGTCGACCGACATGCCGACCGCGATGAAAAACAGCCCGAGCAGCAAGCCCTTGAACGGTTCGAGGTCGGTCTCCAGCGCGTGGCGGTATTCGGAATCGGCCAGCAGCACGCCGGCCATGAAGGCGCCCAGCGCCATCGACATGCCGACCCATTGCATCAGCAGCGAGATAGCGATCACGAGCAGCAGCGCGAAGGCGGTGAAGATCTCGCGCATTTCCGACTTGGCGATGATGCGCAGCGCCGGGCGCACCAGGAAGCGGCCGGCGACGATCGCGCCCAGGACGACTGCGCCCAGGCGCGCGGCGCCGGCCCAGCCTGCACCGCCGGCACTGTCGTTTGCAGCCACGCCGAGCAAGGGGATCAGCGCGATCATCGGGATCGCCGCGATGTCCTGGAACAGCAGGATGGCGAAGCCGGCCTGTCCCGCAGGCGTGCCCATCAGGTTGCGTTCGCCCAGCGTGGCCAGGGCGATGGCAGTCGAGGACAGCGACAGGCCGAGCGCACCGACCAGGGCCACCTGCCAGGCGACGCCAAGCAGCAGGGCCGCGCCGAACAGGACCGCGGCCACGCCCAGCACCTGCGCCGCGCCCCAGCCGAAGATCGGCCGCCGCATCGACCACAGGCGCGCCGGTTCCAGTTCGAGGCCGATCAAAAACAGCAGCAGCACGACGCCGAACTCGGAAAAGTGCAGGATGGTCTCGACCTCGGTGATCAGTTTCAATCCCCACGGACCGATCGCCATCCCGGCCAGCAGGTAGCCGAGCACGGCGCCCAGGCCGAGGCGCCTGGCCAGCGGGACCGCGAGCACTGCCGCGCCCAGGTAGACGACTGCATTCGCGAGCAGGCTGTGTTCCATGGCTTATTCTTTCGGAGGAGTCAGCAGGAAAGCCTCGAGGCGCGCGCGGAAAGTCGCGACGTGGGCCTCGATGGCTGCCTCGTCGGCGCCGTTCGCGCCATGCAGGATGTGGGGCGGCCACCAGTGCATGCCGCACAGCAGGGCCGTCTGCTCGAAGGGTGGCAGGTAGGCATCGAAGGGGCGCCCGTGGCGCTCGCCCGGCCGATACGCTTCCTCGGGACTGCCCGTCGTCACCGCCAGCCAGTAGCCTTTGCCGAGCAGGGCGGTGGCGCCCGGTCCGTAGGCCCAGCCGGCTTCCAGCACGGTATCGACCCATTCCTTGAGCAGCGAGGGCATGCTGTACCAGCGGATCGGATGCAGGAAGACGACCAGCTCGGCCTGCTCGAGCAGCGCCTGTTCGCGCGCCACGTCGATGAAGAAATCGGGATAGGTCTCGTAGAGGTCGTGCACCAGCACGCCGTCGAGCGCGCGCGCGGCGTCGGCCAGCTTGCGGTTGATGCGCGAGCGGTGGGGGGCCGGATGGGCGTAGATCACGAGGATGCGTGGGTTCGGCATAGGGGCGCGGCTTGTTATCTTGTACAGATTGTACAGGCGAGTGAAGGCTGGGGTCAGGTCTGACATTTAGACATGGCCTCATCGGTACAAGGACCCGCAAGGCAGAGATCGCGCCAAGGCGGGAGTCCGAATGTCAGACCTGACCCCAGCTCTCCGCCGGGCAGGCGGCGGCGAAAAAAAAACCGGACTGCGCGGGCAGCCCGGTTTCGTCCGACCGGCCCCGGGGACCGGGACGGTTCGATGCTTAGAACTTGAAGGCGACGCCGGCGACGATCTTGGTGATGTCGCTGTCAGGCTTCTGCACTTCCAGGCGGCCGCTGATGACTGGCGTGAAGGCATAGCCCAGGCCGATGCCGTACAGGGCGTTGTTGCTATGATCCTTCTGGCTGAAACCGTTGCCCGAGGTCTTGAGGTCGACACGGTTGTAACCGATGCGGCCGTACATGCTGAAGCCGTCGGTCAGGGGAACGCTGCCGATCAGCGAGATGTCCGTCTGGTCCGCGGTGACGTCGGCGCCGTCGATGGTGGTGTCGGCCAGGCGGTGATAGCCGGCTTCAACGGCGACGCTCTGGTTCAGCTTGTAGCCGATGAAGGCGCCGTAGCCACCTTCGTCGTCGAAACCGGTGACCTTGGTCGACGACACGTCGACGCCGGCGTAGAACGGGGTAGGTTCGGCGGCGAACACTGCCGACGATGCGGCGACCAGGGCTGCTGCAACTGCGATTTTCTTGAACATTTTTATTGCCTTTTCATGCGATGAATGGAAAGGTCGAAACACTTGTGGTTTCGGCCAGCCCCGATTATCGCACCTACGTACTTTTCTTGCTTGGCAGCATGTCAATTGTGCGCTGCAGCAACTTCACGTTTTATACAGGCGGCAGCGGTGCAGCGGCGGGCAGCAGGCCTTCCGCCACCAGTTCTTCCCAGAACGCGGCCGGGATGTCGACCTGCATCAGGGCCGCGTTGCGGTGCAGGTGCCGGGCGCTGCTCGCGCCGGGAATGGTGGCCGCCACCACCGGATGCGCGGCGCCGAACTGCAGCGCGGCCGCCGCCAGGTCGACTCCGTGGCGCGCCGCGACCCGGCGCAGGCGTTCGCGTTGGGCGTGCTTCTCCGCGCTGGCCGGCGCGTAGTCGTAATGCTCGCCGCCGGCGAGGAAGCCCGAGTTGAAGGGACCGCCCAGCACCACCGATGCGCCGCGCGCGGCGCACAGCGGGAAGAACTCTGCCAGCGGCGTGCATTCCATCAGCGTGTAGCGCCCGGCGAGCAGGAAAATGTCGGGATCGGATGCTTGCAGCGCGCGCAGGCAGGGTTCGACCGTGTTCACGCCCATGCCCCAGCCCTTGATCAAGCCTTCCTCGCGCATCCGCACCAGGCCCTCGAAGGCGCCGCCGGGCCCCGCCGCGATGTCGTAGTAATGCTCGAACTCGCTGCGGCTGAACTGGTCGGGCGACAGGTCGTGGACATAGACAATGTCGATATGGCCGAGTGCCAGGCGCTGCAGGCTGTCCTCGACCGCGCGCCGCGCGCCGCCGGCCGTATAGTCGATCACGCGCCGGAAGGGCAGCGCAGACACGAAGGGCGCGGCGATCTCGCCGTCTGGGGCGGGCGCCAGCAGGCGGCCGACCTTGGTCGAGAGCGTATATTCGTCGCGCGGGCGGCGGCGCAGGGCTTGCCCGAAGCGATGTTCGGACAGGCCGGCGCCATAGTGCGGCGCGGTATCGAAATAGCGGATGCCGGCTTCCCATGCCGCGTCCACCGTCGTGCGGGCCGCCTCGTCGCTCGTGGTATGGTACATGTCGCCCAGGCCGGTGCCGCCAAGGCCCAGGGGCGTGATTGGTCGATAGCGCTGGTTCACGATGCGTCCTTTGTCTCTTCGTTCACGGACGTTCATGATGCCCGCTGCGGCGCCGGGCCCGGCGCGCGCTTGGGTGGACGAAAGAAAAACCGGGACGCGGCGTCATCCCGGTTTCGGTCCTGAGCGCCGGCAGGTGGCCCCTGGAACGTAAAGGCGCCACGGTCCACGATCGTGGTCATGTCGCTGGCTGGCTTCCGCACTTCCAGGCGGCCGTGGACGACCGGAAAGGAGTAACCCAGGCCGAGGCCGTACAGGTCGATCTGGTCAGCTCAGGCGCGTGTCTGGAACTGCGCCATTCCGAACGAAAAGCGCGTCACCCTGGGAATCCAGAATCGGAATAGTGCGGGGTCGTGCGGGAAATTCGCGCGCGACGTGATCGCGGTGATCCTGGCGATCGCTTCCCGCCGCCTGGACGGTTCGAGTTCGGCGCCCTCCAGGGCATCGCTCAGGCCGGACTCGGTGGGCGGGGCAGCGAGCAAGGCCGAAAAGACCGCTTCCGCGGTCGCCGAATCGTGGATCAGGATCGCGAGCAACAGCATTGGTACCTGGAAGGTGCCCGGCACCTCATCGTTCCCTTCGAACAGCGGCAGCTCATGCTTGCGAAGGCCTGCCTTGAGAATCCGGTAAAGGTTGGCAAGCCGTTTGGCCGAGCGTGGCGAACCGATGAATTCATGCAGCTCTTTGGCGAATGCCGATTCGAGCGGATGGATGGTCATTGCGGCCTCTTCGATCAGGAACGCAATGTCGGCGTCGCCGCCTGATTCCGGGCCGCTGCCCTGGCTTGCTTCTTCGCTGGTCGCGGCGCCGGGGTTTCCGGCCTCTTGCCGGCCAGCCGTACCGGCGCCCGTGCCAGGTCCGGCCACCGCAGGGCGCGCCAGGACCTCGGCCGTGCCGGCGTTTGCCTCCGTTCCGTCGATCACGCGAGGCGTGTCACCATGTGCTTCGCTGGCCAGCCCATTCGGGGAGGCATCCAGGCCCGCGGCGATACCGGCTTGCGGGTCCCGCGTGCTGGCGCCTTGCGCAGCCTCGGTTTCCTGGGGGGGCATGAGCTGCCCGATGAGGTTCTCGTATCCTTTGTTGTCCATCGGCTTGATCGCATACGAGATCTGGAAGATCTTTTCGAGGTAGTGCTGCGGCGTCGCGGTCCAGTCGGCATCAATGCTATTTTCGTTGTTGCCAGCCAGTTGCCGATAATGTGAGGTCAGCGAGTGAATCAGCCAGCGCGAATCGACGCCGACGACGACCACGAACAGCGGGTAGGCCAACAGCAGATGGACCGCCTGCAGCACTTCCACGACCTTCGGCGCCGGGCAGCGGTCGAGGTCGTCGATATACAGCACGACGCGCTCGATGGGCCTGGCCTTCGCGTCCTGCAGGTCCTGGCTTGCGATCAGCCGGCCCAGTTTGTCGAAATCGTCGCGGACGGTGGCGACGAGACCCTGGTGCTTGCGGTAATCGTCGCCACTGAGTCTGTCACACAGAAATTGTTTGAGGAGTGCGGTCGGGCTCGATTGCGCAGCCTGGACTTCGGATTCCGACAGTAGCTTCTGCGCTGCTTCGGCTTCTTGTGCGAGCCTCGTCTGGTCGGCCTCGAGCGCCTCGATTGTGGCCGCGACCTGCTTTTCTTTTTCGGACGGCAGCGGCTTCTCTTTCGCGAGCAGGAGCTCGATGTCGTGCTTTGCCTTGCTGACTGCGTCGATGTTCGTGCGCAGGAAACTGGTGCCTTGCCTGACCCAGTTGGCAAATGCCATCGCAGCCAGGCCGACTTCGGTGATGACGGTGCTTGTCCTTGCCACCGCGCCGTCGACATAACCCGATCCCATCAGGGCATCGTACAGGTGCGGAGCGCCGAACACGGCCACCAGTACCACAGCAATGAACAGCCCTGCCGTGCGCGGGCGGAGCAGCGACTGGAGCAAGGAGACGAATCCGCCTGACGCGTTGCGGACATCCCGTAACGATGTCGCCAGTTCCGCAATGCTTTCCACCGTTTTTGGCAGGCCCAGGTTCGCGAGGGCGGTTCCCATCCGTTCCTTGAGTGCGGGATTGCTGTCGATGACCCCGGAGAGGTCGGCGGCGGAGAATCGGGACAGGGAAACAGGGCCGGACTCGCGTTCGGCCTCGAGTGCTTTCAGTGTCGCCTTTTCCCGCGCCAGGACGGCGCTCAGCTGTTGGCGCTCCGTCTCGGCGTCGTCGACTGCGCGCCTTGCCCTGGCAACGCGCTCCATCGCGGCGCCTTGCGCTTCGGCGACCGATGCAATCGGCGAGAAATGGGCGTTGAGCGTTTCGAGGATGTAGGTGGCGAGACTGGCCCAGAGGCTCGTGTCGGTATAGTGCCAGGCATTGAATTTTATCTGGACGATATTGCCGCAAAATCGCTTGCTGCCCGAGACCTTCGAACGCTTCGCCAGCGCGTCCGCGGTGTCCTGCATCATCCGCATGAAAAAGCTTTTTCCGGAGCCCCAGTTCCCGAACAAGCCTATCGCGAGCGGCGGAATCGCTTCCCTCGACAGGATCAGGGCGGCCAGCACCGATACCTCGCGCGCGACGCCCAGCTGGTCGGCCTGGCCGTCGACGACATCGGTTGCATAGCTCACGATGGGAACGTCCGCGCCTGAGGCGCTGTCGGCGCGGCGCCGAAGTACCCGCAAGATCCGTTGCGCGGCGGTGCGATAGCGTCCCTGGTCCAGGTAGGACGACACCAGTCCCTGCACTTGTGCCTGGTCGAATACGAGCAGCAGGTGGGCGAAGCTGTCCACCGACGTGGGCGCCGCATCGGCCGACGCTTCCATGATCACGGCCAGGGTTCGCGCAAGACCCGGGCCGCGTTCCAGGAAAGGCTTGGCGGCAATGGCCATGGTGGGGTTGGCCAGCGTAAACAAGACATCGTAGCCGAGGGCCTTGTCGCCGAATTTGAGCTCGAGCAGTTCGACCAGCGTGTCTGCGAACGCCGGCATCTCGACCATTCGCATTACACGAAGATACGGCCATATCTTCTCGAAGTTTTTACCCTTGATGGTTTCTTCGAAACCAGTCCGGATCGCCGGGTCGTCGGGGTTCAGGATTGCCGCCGCAAGAATGGCCACCTGGCGGGCGCTATCGTGCAGCGACGCTCGCGCCATCTCGGCCACGGCCGGGTGTTTGTTTAGATGGCAGCCTGACAGGGTCCAGAAACGTACGTGTTCATCGGGCTCGTGCGATTCCGATATCTCTTTCCACAGCAGCGAGACTGTTTCCGGGTGAAGCGGGTCGCAGACCAGTAAGGTACTGATCATCCAGGAACGAACGGCCGCCATGCGTTTCGGATCGCGAGCCGCTTCCGTGAAGTTTGCTTCCGCGCCGGGGCTGAACCGCCCGCTAATTTCCTGGCGTAGTCGTCGGCCAAGCGCTGTGCGATTGGCCTCATCCCAGTGCCTGACCGTCGACAGCGTGGCTGCGCGTTGGATCTCGTTTCCATCGACCAGCTGGCGGAGCGCGTCTTCGACGCCGGCATCGAATTGCGCGGCTACCTGCGAGGAGAGCGGGACATATCCTTCCGTGCTGCTTGCTTCCATCCTGGCTCCTTGGTTGCTGCAAGGTGCAGAGGCGCGATGCGCGGGGACGTCGGCGTCACCTTCGGTCACGAGTGCGATCGACGTGATCAGTCGGAGTCCGTGAACCTTGCCGGCGAGGCATTGATGAGCAAATGATACGGCGAAACATGGCGCTTGCGTAATTTTTCGCCTGGATTATCGATCGATTCGCCGGGTGGGGCCGTCGCCGCGTCCGCTGCGGCGAACTGTGGCGACGACCCGGTGCGTCTGACCAAGCAGCTTAGATATGCAGCGCATGCCCGAGCGCCCGCAGCGCCGCTTCCTGCACCGCTTCACCCAGCGTAGGATGCGCGTGGATCGTGCCGCCCACATCCTCCAGGGTTGCGCCCAGTTCCATCGAGTGGCTGAAAGCGGTACTCAGTTCCGACACCCCGCGCCCCACGGCCTGCCAGCCGAGGATCAGGTGGTTGTCGCGCCGCGCGACCACGCGCACAAAGCCATCCGTCGACTCGATCGTCATCGCCCGGCCATTCGCCGCGAACGGGAAGTTGGCGGAAATCGCGTCGATCCCGGCCGCTTCCGCCTCGCCCGGCACCATCCCGACCACCACCACTTCCGGGTCGGTGAAGCAGACCGCCGGCATCGCGGCGGGCGTGAAGTGGCGGCGCTTGCCGGCAATGATCTCGGCCACCATCTCGCCTTGCGCCATCGCGCGGTGCGCCAGCATCGGTTCGCCCGCGAGGTCGCCGATCGCCCAGACATTGCGCATCGACGTGCGGCACTGGTCGTCGATTTTCACCGCGCGCCCGTTCATGTCGAGCTGCAGCGATTCGAGGCCCCAGCCGCCCGCGCGCGGACGGCGGCCGACGGCCACCAGTACGCGGTCGGCCGACAAGACAATCTCTTCGCCATTGGCCTGCTGCACCCGCACGCCATCGCCTGCGGCATTCATGCCCAGCACCGACGAGTTGAGGCGCAGGTCGATGCCGAGGCGTGTCAAGCTGGCCGCGACCGGCTTGGTCAGCTCCGCATCGTAGGCCGGCAGGATTCGGTCGGCGGCTTCGACGACGGTGACTTCCGCGCCGAGCTTGCGATAAGCCGTGCCCAGCTCCAGGCCGATGTAGCCGGCGCCGACGACGACCAGCTGCTGCGGAATGGTCTGCGGGGAGAGCGCCTCCGTCGAGGAGACGACATTTCCGCCGAAGGGCATGAAGGGCAGTTCGACCGGCTCCGAACCGGCGGCGAGCAGCAGGTGTTCGCAGCGAATCCGCTGCACCTCGCCGTCGGCCCGCTTGACTTCGACTGTCTTGCCGTCGAGGATGCGCGCGAAGCCGTTGATGACCTGCACGTCGTTCTTCTTCAGGAGCGCGCCGACGCCGCCGGTCAGGCGCTTGACGATGCCGTCCTTCCAGCCGACGGTGCGGGTGACATCGATGCTCGGCGCGGCGGCCGAAATACCGAGCGGGGAATTGCCTGCGTAGTGGCGGGCTTTCTCGAATTCCTCGGCCGCGTGGATCAGGGCTTTCGAGGGAATGCAGCCGATGTTCAGGCAGGTGCCGCCCAGCTGGCCGGCTTCGACCAGGATGGTCGGGATGCCGAGCTGGCCGGCGCGGATGGCGGCGACATAGCCGCCGGGACCGCCGCCGATGACAAGCAGTGTGGTAACGGACTGGTTCATCGGCTCACTCCACGAACAGGGTTGCCGGGCACTCGAGGTAGCCGCGGATGGTCTGGACGAATTCCGCCGCGACCATGCCGTCGATCACGCGATGGTCGAAGGAGGAAGACAGGTTCATGGTCTTGCGTGCGACCATCGCGCCATTCAGGATGACGGGTTTGTCGACGATGCGGTTGACGCCGATGATCGCCACTTCCGGACGGTTGATCACGGGCGTCGTGACGATGCCGCCCAGCGCACCCAGGCTGGTGATGGTGATGGTCGACCCGGTGAGCTCTTCGCGCAGCGCCTTGCCGGTACGGGCAGCATCGGCGAGGCGTGCCACTTCGGCGGCCGCCGACCACGGGTCGCGTGCTTCGGCATTCCTCACGACGGGCACCATCAGGCCGGCGTCGGTCTGGGCAGCGATGCCGAGATGGACCGGGTTGTAGGTGGTGACGATGTTGGCGTCGTCGTCGAAGCGCGCGTTCACCGACGGGTATTTGCGGATCGCCAGCACGACTGCGCGCATGATCAGCGGCAGCAGGGTCAGCTTCGGACGCTGGCCGCCCGGGTTTTTCCCAACATAGCGCGCGTTCAGCTGGACGCGCAGTGCTTCGAGTTCGGTGACGTCGATTTCCTCGACATAGGTGAAGTGCGGGATGCGCCGCTTCGCCTCGGCCATCTTCTCGGCGATCTTGCGGCGCATGCCGATCACGGGCATGGCTTGCTCGCCCTCCAATACGGCGTAGCGGCGGTCGCCTTCGACCGCCTTTTGCTGGCCGCGCGACACGTGCGCGTCGAGGTCGGCGTGGCTGATGCGGCCGGCCGGGCCGGAGCCGGTGACGAACTGGAGTTCGATCCCCATATCCCAGGCGCGCTGGCGCACGGCGGGCGCGGCCAGCGGCTTTTCGCCGGGCGCGCGGCCATGGTGGGCGGGCGCCGGCGCGCCGCCCGATTGTGTGTATGCAGGCGCCGGGCGCGATGGCGCCGCCTGCGCGGGCGCCGCGGTTTCGGCACTGGTCACGGTGGTGACGACGGTTTCCGGTTGGGCCACGATGATTGGCGGGAACTCCTCGGCGGTGCCGGCGGTGGACTGCGCGCTTGCCTTGGCTGGTGCCGCACTGGCCGTTTGCTGCCGCGCCGCGGTGGTGTCGCCGTTGAAGTTGCCGGCGCCTTCGACTTCGATGCGGATCAGTTCCGCGCCCACGGCCATCGCTTCGCCCAGCTTGCCGCCCAGCGAAGTGATGGTGCCGTGCACCGGCGACGGAATCTCGACGGTCGCCTTGTCGGTCATGACGTCGGCCAGCACCTGGTCTTCCTTGACCGTGTCGCCCGGCTTGACGTGCCAGGCGACGACCTCGACTTCGGCAATGCCTTCGCCCAGGTCCGGCATTTTAATGACGTGAATACCCATTTATTTCACCTCCATCGCACGTTTGAACGCGGCACCGACGCGGTCGGGGCCGGGGAAATAGGCCCATTCCTGCGCGTGCGGATAGGGCGTGTCCCATCCGGTGACGCGCTCGATCGGCGCTTCCAGGTGATAGAAGCAGTGTTCCTGCACGAGGGCCGCGAGTTCCGCGCCGAAGCCGCTGGTACGCGTCGCTTCATGCACGACCACGCAGCGGCCGGTCTTCTTCACCGATTCGACGATGGTGTCGAGGTCCAGCGGCCACAGGGTGCGCAAGTCGATGATCTCGGCGTCGATACCGGTTTCCATCGCCGCCGCTTCCGACACCCAGACCATGGTGCCGTAGGTGATCACGGTGAGGTCGGCGCCTGGACGGAAGATGGCGGCCTTGTCCAGCGGGACCGTGTAGTAGCCGTCCGGGACCTCGCCCATCGGGTGCTTGGACCAGGAGACGACCGGGCGGTCGTGGTGGCCGTCGAAGGGGCCGTTATATAAACGCTTCGGCTCGAGGAAGATGACCGGGTCGTCGTTCTCGATCGAGGCGATGAGCAAACCTTTGGCGTCGTAGGGGTTCGAGGGCATCACGGTGCGCAGGCCACAGACGTGGGTGAACATCGCTTCCGGGCTCTGGCTGTGGGTCTGGCCACCGTAGATGCCGCCGCCGCAGGGCATCCGGATCGTCAGCGGCGCCGTGAAATCGCCGGCCGAGCGGTAGCGCAGGCGCGCCGCTTCGGAGACGATCTGGTCGGACGCCGGATAAAAATAATCGGCGAACTGGATTTCGATGACCGGCCGCAGGCCATAGGCGCCCATGCCGACGGCGGTGCCGACGATGCCGCCTTCGGAAATCGGCGCGTCGAACACGCGCTGCTTGCCGTACTTCACCTGTAATCCATCGGTGGCGCGGAACACGCCGCCGAAATAGCCGACGTCCTGGCCATAGACCACGACGTTCTCGTCGCGTCCGAGCATGACGTCCATGGCCGAACGCAGGGCCTGGATCATCGTCATCTGCGTGGTGGCCACGTCTTTGTCGTTCGGGTTCATACCATCGTCGCGTACCATCTCACACCCCCAATTGTTGACGTTGGCGGCGCAGGTGTTCAGGCATGTCCTTATAGACATCCTCGAACATCGACGCCGCGCTCGGGACGCGGCCATCGGCCAGCGTGCCGTATTGTTCCGCTTCCTTTTGCGCGGCCAGGACTTCGGCCTCGAGTTCCGACTGCACCTGTGCGTGCTCCTCGTCGGACCAGGCACCGATCCTGGTGAGGTGCTGGCGCAACCTGGCGATCGGGTCGCCGAGCGGGAAGCGAGACCAGTCGTCGGCCGGGCGGTAGCGCGACGGATCGTCGGAGGTGGAGTGGGGGCCGGCGCGGTAGGTCACCCATTCGATCAGGGTCGGGCCGAGGTTGCGGCGGGCGCGTTCGGCGGCCCAGCAGGAGGCCGCGTACACGGCGAGGAAATCGTTGCCGTCGACGCGCAAGGATGCGATGCCGCTGCCCACACCGCGTGCGGCGAAGGTCACGCTCTCGCCGCCGGCGATTGCCTGGAAGGTCGAGATCGCCCACTGGTTGTTGACGACGTTGATGATGCAGGGCGCGCGATAGACGTGGGCGAAGGTAAGGGCGGTGTTGAAGTCGGATTCGGCGGTGGCGCCGTCGCCGATCCAGGCCGAGGCGATTTTCGTGTCGCCCTTGATCGCCGAGGCCATGGCCCAGCCGACCGCTTGCGGCACCTGGGTCGCGAGGTTGCCGGAGATGCTGAAGAAGCCCTTGCTCTTGACCGAGTACATGACCGGCAGCTGGCGCCCCTTCATCGGGTCGCGCTCGTTCGAGAGCAGCTGGCAGATCATGTCGACCATCGGGTATTCGCGCGCCATCAGGAGGCTTTGCTGGCGGTAGGTCGGGAAGCACATGTCGCCGTCTTTCAGGGCCAGCGCGTGCGCGGTGCCGATGGCTTCCTCGCCGAGGGAGGTCATGTAGAAGGACATCTTCTTCTGGCGCTGGCCGATGACCATGCGCGCATCGAAAATGCGCGTCTTCATCATCGTGCGCAGGCCGAAGCGCAGCTGTTCGACTTCGATCTGCGGCGCCCACGGGCCGACGGCATTGCCTTCGTCGTCGAGCACGCGGATCAGCGCGGTCACGAGGTCGGCAGTGTCGCCGAACAGGACGTCGACCTCGGGCCGGCGGACGGCGCCGGCGGGACTCATTTGTAAGTACGAAAAATCGGTCTTGCAACCCGGCCGGCCGGTTGGCTCCGGGACATGCAGCGACAGAGGATTACCCTGGCTCATAATGCGCTTTTCCTTTGTGAGGTGATGTGCGGCAAGCTGAGATCATAAATCGTGCGCGGGGGCGCACGGGCATTGCAGAGAAGTATTTTCGTGGTGCTTTGCAGCATATTTGTGGATGTCGGCGCGAACGCGGATGATCAAACGGCGCGTTTCACCGCGTGTGGCGTAGGGTGGGCTCCGCCCACGCGGTGATACCCGCCGTTTGCAGATCGCGCCCGCGCCGACGCCCACGTGTTCCCGAACCTAGCACGCGGACCGTACGGACAACCCCAATCAAAGCAAACGTTCGGACGTCAACGCGCGGTCGCCGCCGACCACCCACCCCCCAGTGCCCGGTACAGCCCAATCAGGTTCTCGACCTGTGTGCGCCGCAACGTAACCAGGCTCACCTCGACCTGGTACAGATTGCGCTGCGCATCCAATTCCTCGAGATAGGAGGCATATCCCGCCTGGTAACGGTCATGCGCATAGCCCAGCGAGCGCATCAGGATGTCGCGCCGCGCGCGCGCGTGGTCGACCTGTTGCGCGAGGCGCGGCACGCCCGCCAGCGCATTTTCGACTTCGGAAAAAGCCGTCAGCACGGTACGCCGGTAGGCAAACGCCGCCTGGTCGCGCTGCGAGGCGGCCGCTTCGTATTGCGCGTCCAGGCGTCCGCCCGTGAACAGCGGCGCCAGCACGCTGCCGCCCAGGCTCCAGACCGTCACCGGATCGTAGTCGAGCGCATTGATAAACAGGCTGCCGAGTTGCGCGCTGAGCGAAACCTGCGGCAGGAAGGCCTGGCGCCGCAGGGCCAGGTTGACGTCGCTGGCGGCCAGCAGCAGTTCGCGCTGGGCGATGTCGGGCCGGCGCGCCAGCAGTTGCGAGGGCAGGACGGCCGGCACCGGCGGCAGGCGCAAGGCCGTGAAGGCGGCGCCGCGCGCGACAGGTCCCGGCAACTCGCCGGCCAGCAGGCGCACCGCGTTTTCCTGGCGCCGCACCGCCAGTTCCAGCTCCGGAATCGCGCCCAGCACGGACTGGTATTCGGACTGGGCTTGCGTCAGCTGCAGCTGCGAGATATAGCCGACGCGGGCCTGGTCCTGCGCCAGGCGCAGCGCCTCGTTGCGCGAGGCGACCGTCTCGCGCGTGATCGTCAGTTGCGTATCGAGGGCGAGCAGGGCGACGTAGTTCTGGACGGTCGTAGCAGCCACCGACAGCGCCGCCGCATCGCGCTCGGCTTCCGTCGCCCGGTACTGCAGCCCGGCGGCGCGGACCTGGTTGCGGATGCGGCCGAAGAGGTCGGGTTCCCAGCTCGCCTGGAGGCCGGGCTGGAGCGAGCGGCTGGTGCTGACGCCCGTCGCTGTCAGGGAGCGGCCCGCCTGCACGCCGAGCGCGCCGTTCAGTGCCGGCAGGCGTGCGGCTTCGGCCAGTTCAGCCTGGGCGCGGGCCTCGTCCACGCGCGCCACCGCGATCGCCACGTCGCTGTTGCGCGCCAATGCCGCTTCGACCAGGCCGGCCAGTACCGGGTCGCCGAAACCGCGCCACCAGTGCGGATCGACGGCGGCGCTGCCGGCCACGGGCTCGCGCCATGCGCCGGGCGGCTCCACCCGTGCGGCTTCCGGTACCGCGCGGTAAGTAGGGAGACAGCCGGTGAGGGCGCCTGCGCCGACCAGGGCCAGCGCGGCGTTGAAGCTGCGCCGCCTCATCGGGCGTTCTCGTTCGCAGTCCCGCGGGCCGGCTCGCGTGCGGCCGCGCCGGTATCCACTTCGGCGGTCACCGACATGCCGGGCCGCAGCCGCCCGGCCAGTTCCTGGTCCGGGTCGATGGCGATCCGCACCGGCAGGCGCTGCACGACTTTCGTGAAATTGCCGGAGGCGTTATCGGGCCGCAGCACCGAGAATTCGGAACCGGTCGCCGGCGCGATCTGTTCGACGTGGCCGGTCAGCGCGGCGCCCTCGAAGGCATCGACCTTGAAGCTGGCCTGCTGGCCGACGCGCATGCGCCAGGTCTGGCCTTCCTTGAAATTGGCGACCACCCACATTGTGTCGGGTACCAGGAACAGCAACTGCGAGCCGGCCGTGACGTACTGGCCGCGGCGCACGGTCGCTTCGCTGACCTGGCCGTCGCGCGGCGCCCGGATCACGGTGTTGGCGAGGTCGATCTTCGCCAGCTCCACCTGGGCCTGTGCCATGCTGACCTGTGCTTCCAGGCCGCCGCGCGAGACCGTGGTGCCTTTCACGCGCTGCTGCGCGATCTCGATCTCGGCCTGCGCTTTCAGCACGTTCGCCGCGGCCAGGCGCGCCGAGGTGCGGACGCGATCGCGCTCGCTCAGCGACACCGAGCCGCGTTCCGCCAGTTCGTCGACCCGGGCCTGCTCGGCACGGGCGCGCGCCTGCTCGGCCTGCGCGGCCGCGAGATTTGCGCGCGCCGAGCCGACGGTGGCCGTGTTCTGGGCCTGGGTCTGCTCGGCGTTGTTCAGCTGCGCGGTGGCGTTCGCGACCTGGCCCTCGGCCGCGCGCACCCGTTCGCGGTAGATGCGGTCGTCGATGCGCAGCAGTTCCTGGCCCGCCTTGACGTACTGGTAGTCCTTGACCAGCACCTCCGCCACGTAGCCGTTGACCTGGGGTGCGAGCACGGTGATCGCGCCGCGCACGTAGGCGTTATCGGTGCTCACGCGCGTGCTGTTGAAGGGGCCCAGGTTCCAGGCCCACATGATGAGGGCGATGCCGACGGCGGCCACCACCGCCATGATGCCGATCGAGACCGGCGTGGCCTTGATCTTCTTTGGTGGCGCCTCGGGCTGCGCCGCCGCCGGGGCAGGGGAAGGCGCGACGCTGTCGTCGGAATCGGTCGGTGCCGGCGGATTGCATTCAAGCGCTGCGGTTTCTTCGCGGGTCGGGTGGTGCTCGTTATTCATGTGTTTCAAGCCTTGGTGGCGCCTGCCGGCGCCGGGTTATCGGTGGGTGCTGCGGCGGCCAGGGCGGCCGCGCGCCGGTCGCGGATGTGGGCGCGGATCGCCACGAACAGGGACCAGAACAGGAACAGCAGGGCCAGCACGCCGCTCAGTGCAAAGACATCGTTATACGCGCGCACGTTCGCTTCGCGCCGCGTGACCTGCGCCAGCAGGGCGGCGCCTTGCGCCGCGCGCAGGGTCGGATCGGTGATGGTGCCGCGGTAGATCCCGCCCTGCAGCTGCAGGCGCTGGGCGACGATCGGGTCGGCGGGATTGAGTTGCGACACCAGGTCGCTGGAATACACCTGTTCGCGGTGCACCTGGTAGGTGCTGAGCAGTGCAGAGCCGGTCAGGCCACCGAGCGACTGCGTCATCGACAGCACCACGCTGAAGGTGATCACGTAATTTGGCCCGAATTTCAGGGCCTGGGTGATCCCGAGCAGGACCAGCGGCCCGAGGAACATGCCGCTGCCCACGGCGACGAGGAACTGGCTCACATAAAAATCCTGCGGCCGATCGAGGCTGGTGCGGCCGTAGTCGAGGGCCGCGGCCGTACCGAACAGGATGATGGCGACGATGATCTGCGGGATCAGGGTCTTCGGGCTGAAGGTCAGCGAGCTGGCTGCGATGCCGCAGATGGTGCCGATCAGGATGACGCCGAACAGCGGCTGCATCTGGTCCGGCCCCATGCCCAGCACACGCAGCATGCCGACCGCGCCGACGGTCTGCTCGGTGGTGAGGAAACGGATCAAAAATGCGCCGATGATGAAGCGCAGGACGGTCGGCGTGACCAGCCAGCGCGTCTGGATCAGCGGGTTCTCCCGGTGGTGCTCGATGTACAAGGCGGCGCTGATCAGGACCAGCGCGCCGATGAGCAGGTAAGCCAGCCAGGGTTCGTCGAACCACCACTGCGAGTAGCCCTGCGCCAGCACGGCCACCAGCATCGCCGCCCCCGGCGCCATCAGGGCGAAGGTGAGGAAGTCGAGCTTCTCGAAGGCCTTGATGAACATCCCTGGCGGCAGTTTGAGCACCACCACGGCGGCCAGCGAACACAGGGCCAGGCCCGCCTCGAACAGGTACAGGTTGTGCCACTGGCCGTACACGAGCAGCGTCGGCGAGAGCAGCCAGGCCAGCGGCGTGGCAAGCTGCGGGATGCCGACCCCGATCACGACCATCTTGCCGGTGTAGGCGCGCGGCATGGCCTGCAGCATGTAGAGCATCGACAGCGTGGTGGCGGTGGCGCCGGCAAAGCCGCTGACGGCGCGCACGGCCACCGCCATCGTGAAGCCGCCCACCATCAGGTGCAGGCAGGTGACGGCGGCATACAGGACCAGGCCGATCTCGGCGAACAAACGCAGGCCGAACTGCTGGCGGAACTTGAACACCAGCAGGTTCACCGTGATGTTGACCATCACGTAGGCGGCCGGCAGCCAGGTCGCTTCCGAAGGCGTCAGGCCCAGCTGGCCCTGGATGGTGGGCAGGTTGGCCGACACCAGCGCGTTGCCGAGGCCGCCGGTGATGCCGACCAGGAGCGCGACCAGCGCGTAGGCCAGGCGCACGGCGGGCGTATGGTAGGGCATCGAGGCCGAGCCGGGCAGGGACGGCTTTTCGTGTTCTTCCCAGTTCGGCGTGGGGCGGAGCAGCTGCGCCATTTAGCGTCCTCGCGCGGGCGGCTTGACTCCGTCTCCCACCAGTTCGAGGGCACGCCGCACCAGCGTGCGGCGATTCGCGGGCGTACCGCCGCGCAGCGCCGCGCCGAGCATCCCGCACAGGAGCACGAGGTCGGCCGCGCGCAGGTCGGGACGGCAGGATTTGCGCTTGATGGCCGCGGCCAGGGGCGCGCGGAACAGGCGCGCCAGCCGCTCGCGCGCGGCTTTCGCCGCCGGATGGCCGGGTTCGAGGGCGCGCCAGTAGTCGGCCAGGGCCGGTGCGGCGACCAGGTCGAGGCCGACCTGCTCGACCAGGGCCAGCAGCTCGCGTCCGGGCGCGGCGGCTTCCAGCGCGCCCATCGCGCGTTCGAACAGCGCCTCCACCAGCGCCGCGCGATCGGGGAAGTTGCGGTACAGGGTCGCGCGCCCGACGCCGGCGCGCGTGACGACCAGGTCGAGCGGGGCCGTGATGCCGCGCTCGGAAAAGACCGCGTCGGCGGCATCGAGGATCTGGTCGCGCCGCAGCGCGGCGTCGGAGCGCAACAGGGTCATGGTTGTGGACACCCTTGTCCGGTTGATTGTCGGTTTGCTACCAGAATACTGCGATGCGCGCGCAGTGAGCGCACGGGTGGGGAAGGGAGGAAGCGCGGGGCGCCCACGCTACGGGTTTCGTATGCGCTCGCCCATAAGGCCGGCCGTAGGGTGGGCACCCGTGCCCACGCGGACTGGAGGAACGACAAACGCCAAACGCAACAGCGCCGCCATCGTCAACCGGATTTGGCGCTTCTGCGCTGGCGCACGGCATACCCCGCGCACAGCACGATCAGCCACACCGGAATCAGGTACACCGACACACGCAGCCCCGGCGTCAGGTACATCACCACCGTGATCCCCGCCAAAAAGGCCAGGCACAGGTAATTTGCCAGCGGATGGAACGGGCTCGGAAAGCCCGTCCGCTTGCCCGCCTTGACGGCGCGAAAACGCAGGTGCACCAGCGAGATCGTGCCCCAGTTGATGATCAGGCCCGCCGTGGCCAGGCCCATCATCAGCCCGAAGGCTTCGGCCGGCAGGAAGTAGTTCACGGCGATGCACGTGCCCGTCGCCAGCGCCGATACGCCGAGCGCGGCCAGCGGCACGCCGCTGCGGGTGAGCCTGAGCAGCGCGCGCGGCGCATTGCCCTGGGCTGCGAGGCCGTACAGCATGCGCGTATTGGCGTACACGCCGCTGTTGTAGACCGACAGCGCGGCGGTCAACACGACGACGTTCAGCGCGGTGGCGACGAACTTGCTGTCCAGGGCCGCGAAGATCAGCACGAAGGGGCTGCCGCCGCTGACGACCTTCTGCCACGGGAACAGCGAGAGCAGGATGAACAGGGCACCGATATAAAAAATCAGCACGCGCCACAAGGCTTGGTTGGTCGCGCGCGGGATCGAGCGCGCCGGGTCGTCGGCTTCGGCCGCGGTGATGCCGATCAGTTCCAGCCCGCCGAAGGAAAACATGATGACGGCCATCGACATCACGAGCCCCTGCACGCCGTTCGGGAAGAAGCCGCCGTGGCGCCACAAATTCGCCACCCCCGCTTCGGGACCGGCCGACTGCGAGACCAGCAGCCACCCGCCGAACAGGATCATGCCGATCACGGCGAGTACCTTGATCACGGCGAACCAGAATTCCAGTTCGCCGAATGCCTTCACGTTGAGCAGGCTGAAGGAATTGATGACCGCAAAAAAGACCAGCGCCGACATCCAGGTCGGCACTTCCGGGAACCAGTACTGGATATAGATGCCGACTGCCGACAGTTCGGCCATGCTGACGAGGATGTACATCACCCAGTAGTTCCAGCCCGCGATGAAGCCGGCCATGTGGCCGCCGTATTTGTCGGCGAAATAGCTGACCGAGCCGGCGACCGGTTCCTCGACCACCAGTTCGGCCAGCTGGCGCATGATGAGGAAGGCCACCACGCCGGCGATGCCGTAGCCGAGCAGCACTGCGGGGCCGGCCATCTGGATGGTTTGCGCGATGCCGAGGAAAAGGCCGGTGCCGATGGCGCCGCCGAGGGCGATCAGCTGGATGTGCCGGCTCTTGAGGCCGCGCCTGAGTTCTTGTTTGGGTTCTGCCATTGCCGCCTGCGCCAGTTTGCAAAAGTCAATGATTCTAATGCATCCAAGCATCAGCGGTGATGTAGTGCGGACGTCTCGCCGGGGCAAACGTGGGTTGGGCTGTCGCCTGTGCTGTTATCGGTGCCGCCAACCGCGTGGGCATGCCACCCTACGGTCACCGCCGGCAGTCAGCCGCTTCACATGCGGGTTGGTTATTCCGGACGATATCCTATCACTCAATAAACTATTGGATGATAGATCGTTCCGCCTACGGCTTTTTCCGCAGCGCTTCCATCTGCTCATCGAGCCCCGCGCGCGACAGTTCCCCCATGTGGCGCGCCGCCAGCATGCCGTGACGGTCGTAGAACAGCGTGGTCGGATAGCCGACCGCGCCCACGGCGCCGGCCAGCGCAAGCGGCGCGTCGAGCAGCACGTTCGGCATTCTCAAGCCGCCGGCGTCGAGATAGCCGCGCACGGCCGCAGGCTCCTCGCCGGCGTTGACGAAGACAAAGGCGACGTCCGGATTGGCGGCCTGCGCGGCCGCCATCGCCGGCATCTCGCGCCGGCAGGGTGGGCACCAGGTGGCCCAGAGGTTGAGGACGATTGGCCTGCCCTTGAATTCGGCGAGGCGCACCGCGCTGCCGCCCAAGCGCTGCAGGGCGATGTCGGGCAGGGCTGTGTTCGACGGCTGGCTGGCGTGGATGGCAAGGCCGGCACCCGCCCAGGCCAGGATTCCCGCCAGCGCGGCCCCGACCAGCGGCCGGCGCAGCAGCGGCGCGCGCCGCAGCTGCTCGAAGCCGACCGCCCAGGCCGTGAGCAGGCCGGCAAAGGCGACAAAGCCGCCGTCACGGATGTCGAGGACGCTCAACGGCGCCTCGAGGTAGGTATCGAGGTGCATCAGCACGAAGGCGGTGCGGGCCGCGATGAAGCCCCAGGCTGTCATGCGCCACAGGGCGGGTCCGGCATCGATGCCGTGTTTGCGCTGCCAGAGCCAGGCGGCACAATTGGCCACGGCGAGCGCGGCGAGGGGGCTCAGTACGCGCAGGGGCAGGACCAGTGGCCCGAGGGTGATGGCATCCAGGACGCTCTCCTTTGGCCGGTGGATCCGGCTCCAGGCGTCCAGATTAGCCCAACAGTATTAATGGAAGATTAAGAGGCGCTCCGACCCGGCTCCTCGCCGGCATCTTCTTTTTCCTGCACCGCCGGCGCGTGCGTCACCAGCAGCCGGTCGATCCGGTTCCCGTCCATGTCCACCACCTCGAACAGGTAGTCGCCCCAGCGCGCCGTGTCGGCCGGCTTCGGGATGATGCCGAGCTGGTAGAGCATGAAGCCGGCCAGCGTGTGGTAGGCGCCGGCTTCCTCGCCGGGAAAGCGCAGGCTGGTCTCCATCAGGTCGCGGAAGCGGTCCAGCGCCACGCCGCCGTCGAGCAGCCAGCTGCCGTCCTCGCGCCGTACGGCGTCCGGGTCGCCTTCCTCGCCGATCACGGTGACGTCGCCCACCAGCGCGCTCATCACGTCGGTCAGCGTCACCATGCCCTGGATGTCGCCGTACTCGTCGACGATCAGGGCGATCTCGGCATTGTTCTTCTTGAACAGCTCGAGCAGGGCCATCGCGCTCACCGTTTCCGGCACGTAGAGGATCTCCTGCACGGC
Organism: Telluria sp. AIW5; assembly: GCF_056680575.1. NCBI lineage: Bacteria > Pseudomonadati > Pseudomonadota > Betaproteobacteria > Burkholderiales > Oxalobacteraceae > Telluria > Telluria sp. AIW5. Next base: position 3,575,356 of record NZ_CM155289.1, read on the forward strand.
CGCCTCGATATCGATCGCATCGAGCGAGCCGGCGCGCACGGCCTGCGCCAGCAGTTCGCGCGTGTGCACGTAGCCGAGGATCTGCGAGCGCTCGCCGCGGCAGACCGGCATGCGGCTGTAGCGGCTCGCGGCCACGCGCGCGAGGTTCTCTTCGCGCGGGTCGTCGAGGTCCACCAGGGTCAGGTCGACCCGCGGCGTCATCAGGGCTTTCAGGTGCTTGTCGTCGAGGCGCAGGGCACGCGAGACGATGTCGTATTCGGTCTTCTCGAACACGCCGGCGTCGGTGCTTTCCTTGATCATGCCGGTGATGTCTTCTTCGGTCGGCGCCTCTTCCTTGTGGCGGCCGATCCCGACCAGCCGGACGATGGCTTCGGTGGCCAGCGCCAGCGCCTTGACGAAAGGCAGCATGATCGTCGACAGCACCCGCAGCGGCGGCGCGATCAGCGTCGCCATCGCCTCCGGATACTGCATGGCGATGCGCTTGGGGACCAGTTCGCCGAGGATGATGGACGCCACCGTGATGCAGACCACCACCAGCCCGAGCGAGGCCTGGTAGGCGTAGGGCGCGAGCACGGGCACTTCCTTGAGCTGGGGCGTCATGTGGGCCACCAGCGAGGCTTCGCCGAAGGCGCCGTTGAAGATGCTGATCAGGGTGATGCCGACCTGCACCGTCGAGAGGAAGTGGCTCGGCTCGTCGGCGAGCCGGAGCGCAATGCGCGCGCCGCGGCTGCCCTCCGCGGCCGATTTTTCCAGCCGCATGCGCCTGGCCGAGACCAGCGCCAGTTCCGACATCGCAAATACGCCATTGAGCAAGATGAGGAAAAGGATGATCAGGATATCGGTCATCATGGCGTGTGCGTGGGGTCTCCAGCGGCTTGCCGGGCCGGTGCCGGGGCGCCTTTTGTCTGCATGGCGCCGGTATCGATAACGAAATGACATCATCGCATGATCGGCAAGGAGTGGCCCGCACCGCAGGGACGGCCGGGAGAGCCCGACCGGCGCCCCAGGCGGTCGTGCGCGTGCGCTCCGCCGTGCTCGCTGGATCGCCGCGTCATCCAGGATGATTGTCGTGATGCGCCGGGAGCGGGGCGTTCGAATGGCCTTTGGGGTACTGGCTTCGACGATGTCGCCTCGCCCTCGGGGCCTCGCCCCCAGGCCTTGCCCTGGCGCTTTTTTCATACGCTCAGGGCGGGCCAGGATGCGCGGACGAAAAAAGGTGCGTCGTGGGACGCCCTCTTCGCGGCCCCATGCCTGCCTTACTTGCGGCGGCGCAGGGCCAGTCCGACCAGGCCCGCGCCCAGCAGGGCGAGCGAAGCCGGTTCGGGCACTTCGCCGCCCGGCGGGGTTTCGCCGCCTTCCTCCACTGTGCCCGGTACCCAGCTGATGTGGCTGAGGCGGCGGATGTTACAGTTGCTGCCCTTGCGCGAGCAGTTGCCGCCGCTCAGGAAGTTCACTTGGGAGTTGCTCCAGACCAGTTGCGTCAGGTCGCCCGTATTCTCGAAGACATAGGTGTCGACATTGGTGCGGGTGCCGCCCGTGCCGAACTTCAGCAGGAAGTAGCCTGGCTCCCTGGGGGCGACGTTGATGACCCAGAGCTGGGTCGCCGTATCGAAGCTGGCGCCGTTGATGCCGTCGGATTTGTTCAGGTCGCCCGCAGCGAAGTCTTCGCCGCTGGCGTCTTCAAAATAGCCGAGTTCCTCGGCCGCACCCGAGTTCGGGCTTGCGTACGCCTTCAGGAAGGTATCCATCGTCGGTGCCGCCATTGCGCTGCCTGCGACCAAACCCGTTGCTGCGATTGCCGCAATCAGAATGCTCTTCAATTTCAACGCTGTCATGGAAACCCCTTGTTAGTGTCTGTGAGTCCCACTAGGAGCAAGCAGCGTGCCACCTTCCTAAGCAGTTGATTTTATTGGGAGTCGCATTGCATTGAAAACAACATATGTTAACAAATGCAAAGAATTCCGACAGTAATTAATAGATTCCGCAAAGTAATTTCAGGAAATCCCGAGGGAGGATCCAGGCGCGCTGGGCCGGGGTTTCAATTCAACACCGTAATCACCACCGTGCGCCGGTGCGGCGCCAATCGGTGCTCCCACAGAAAGACGCCCTGCCAGGTGCCGAGCAGCATGCGGCCGGCGCCGACGGGAATCGTGATCCCGGTATCAGTGAGTACATTGCGCACGTGCGCCGCCATGTCGTCCGGCCCCTCGTCGTCGTGGCGCCATGCCGGGTCGCCGTCGGGCGCCAGGCGTTGCAACACCGTGTCGAGGTCGCGCCGCACGTCGGGGTCGGCGTTTTCCGTGATCGTCAGCGAGCAGCTCGTGTGCTGGACGAATACCTGCACCAGGCCGCAGGCCACGCCGGATTCCGCGACCACCCCAGCTACGTCGCGGGTGATGTCCAAGGTGCCGCGCCCGCGGGTCTGGAACTGCAATATCGCCTGGTGCGCCATCAGGTCTCCCCATGTGCCGAAAGTGCGTATTTTACGACGCGAGGATGACTCCAGAAGGTCCGCGTCGGCGGCGTCTTTGTGGCGAAAGACCAAAGCACCCATGGTGCATCGCCATTTTCGGCCGGCAAGCGTATGCTTGCTTTGTCAACCATGCTGCCAGCGGGCCTGGAGCATTCCTGCCCGCGCGTCGAACCGGATAGCCCCTCACAGGAGATCAAGATGCGACTGAATCACTTCACGCGGGCGGCGGCGGTTGCCGTCATTTTGCTCGGTTTTAACAGTCCGTTTGCCCTCGCCGACGAGACCTGCAACTCCCCCTACATGTCGAACCTGGTCAAGGGGCAAGAGGATTACCTGTACGTGTGGACGCTCGGCGTGCCCGGCATGGGGGACGGCTCCGACAAGCTGGTCACGCTCGACGTCAACCCGAAGTCGCCGAAGTTCGGCCAAGTGGTGACCCAGGTGTCGGTGGGCGGCCGCGGCGAGGCGCATCACGCGGGCTTTACCGACGACCGGCGCTTCCTCTGGGCCGGCGGACTCGACGACAGCAAGATCTACGTGTTCGACATCCACACCGACCCGGGCAAGCCGCGGCTGGTCAATACCATCGGCGACTTCGCCAAACGCACGGGACTGGTCGGCCCGCACACCTTCTATGCGATGCCCGGCAGGATGCTGATCGGGGCGCTCTCGAACGCGAAGGATGGCGGCGGCAAGACCGGCATGGCCCTCTACAACAACAAGGGCGAATTCATCCGGACCTATGACATGCCCGTCGCGCCCGCCGCGAAAGGGGGCGATGGCTATGGCTACGACCTGGCCATCAATCCGGCCAGGAACGCGATGCTCAGCTCCAGCTTCACCGGCAAGACAAATTACATGACTTCATTGGGCACCCTGATCAAGGACCAGGGCGCCATGAAACAGTTCGGCAATACGATGGTGGTGTGGAACCTGAAGTCGATGCAGCCCGAGCAGGTCCTCAGCGTGCCGGGCGCGCCGCTCGAGATCCGCTGGTCGCTGAAGGAAGGCGCCGATTGGGCGATCACCGCCACCGCGCTCACCTCGAAGCTGTGGCTGGTGAAGAAGGATACGAAGGGCCAATGGCAGGCGAAGGACGTCGCCGCGATCGGCGACCCGGCCAGGACGCCGCTGCCGGTCGACATCTCGATGCGCGCGGACGGCAAGGGACTCTGGGTCAACACCTTCATGGACGGCACCACCCGCTACTTCGACCTCAGCAATCCGGAAGCGCCGCGCCAGACCTATGCGAAGAAGACCGGATCCCAGGTCAACATGATTTCCCAAAGCTGGGACGGCAAGCGCGTGTATGTGAGCTCGTCGCTGCTGGCGAACTGGGACAAGACCGGGCTTGAAAACGAGCAGTTCGTCAAACTGTTCGCCTGGGACGGCAAGGAGCTGAGCGAAAAATGGAACGTCGACTTCTACAAGCTCAAGCTGGGGCGGCCGCACCACATGAAATTTGGGGCCAAATCCGGGCTGCAGGCGGCCTGGGGCGCGGACGCGGGCCGGGTCGCGGCCCGGTGACGGCCGCGAGCGATCCGCGACTGGGGCGCGCCGCCCTCGGCGCCGCCTGGCTGGCGCTCGCCTTGTGCGCGGGTGCTCCGTCAGCGGCGCAGGCCGCCGGGCCGCCCGGCGTGCCGACGCTCGGCTTCGTGCCTCCGGCCCCCGGCAGCTACCGGCTCGAGCGGATCATGAAGGCGCCCGACGGGATCGTGCTCGAGAGCGACGGCAGCGTGCACCGCCTGTCGGAATTTACGACCGGCAAGGTCACGCTGTTCTCGTTCATCTATACCTATTGCACCGATCCCCACGGCTGCCCGCTGGCCTACGCCACCCTGCACAGCCTCAAGGGCACGATCGAGGGCACGGCCTCCTTGCGCGGCAGGGTGCGCTTTGTGAGCATGAGCTTCGATCCGGAATACGACACGCCGGCGGCGATGCGCAGCTATGGTGGACAGGAAGGGCGCGACCGGCAAGGCCTCGACTGGCATTTTCTGACGACACGCAACGGCAGGGAACTGGCGCCGCTGCTCGATGGCTTCGGCCAGGACGTCTCGGTCGCCACGATCAAGCCCGCCGGCCAGCGCGTACCGGTGCTGAGCCACCTGCTGAAGGTCTACCTGCTCGATGCCGGCGGCGAAGTGCGGGAAATCTATTCGACCTCCTGGCTGCATCCGGCCGTGCTGCTGGGCGACATCAGGACCCTGCTGCTGGAGCAGCCGCGGCGCTGACCCCGTTTCGGACACCTTCCTTGCGCGCAAGGTTCTCGGGCATGCTGCGCCGCGGGCATGCCGATCCGATATCATGACGAAGTGATGAGGCGCCCAACTGGCGTATCATTGCGGTCGTTGACGCCGCCCAGCCCTGCCAGGGCGGCGGGCGTACGCTTGCCGGCCGGCGACACCACGCCGGCTGGATGGTTCCGCACGGCGCCGCTGCCTATCCGGTGCGCGCGCCGTCTGGAGGAGACAATGTTGCAATAAAAGGAAAACAAGATGGCTGACCTGTTTGAGAATCCAATGGGCCTGATGGGCTTCGAGTTCGTCGAGTTCGCATCCCCGACGCCGGGCGTGCTCGAGCCGATCTTCGAAAAGCTGGGCTTTACCAAGGTCGCAGTGCACCGCTCGAAGGACGTAAGCCTGTACCGCCAGGGCGAGATCAATTTCATCATCAACAACGAGCCGAAGAGCTATGCCGCCTATTTCGCCGCCGAGCACGGCCCGTCGGCCTGCGGCATGGCCTTCCGTGTCCAAGATTCGCACAAGGCCTACCGGCGCGCGCTGGAACTGGGCGCGCAGGCGGTCGAGATCCCGACCGGCCCGATGGAATTGCGCCTGCCGGCCATCAAGGGCATCGGCGGCGCGCCGCTGTACCTGATCGACCGTTTCGAAGACGGCAAGTCGATCTATGACATCGATTTCGAATTCCTCCCCGGCGTCGAGCGCCGCCCGGCCGGGCATGGCCTGAAAATCATCGACCACCTGACCCACAACGTCTACCGCGGCCGCATGGCCTTCTGGGCCGGCTTTTACGAGAAACTGTTCAACTTCCGCGAAATCCGCTATTTCGACATCAAGGGCGAATACACGGGCCTCACCTCGAAGGCGATGACCGCGCCCGACGGCAAGATCCGCATCCCGCTGAACGAAGAGGGCAAGGCGGGCGGCGGCCAGATCGAGGAATTCCTGATGCAGTTCAACGGCGAAGGCATCCAGCACATCGCCTTGCTCTGCGACGACCTGATCACGACCGTCGATTCGCTGCGCGCGGCCGGCGTGCCGCTGATGAGCGCGCCGCCGGCGACCTATTACGAGATGCTCGACGGCCGGATTCCGGGCCACGGCGAGAATGCCTCGGAACTGCAGGCGCGCGGCCTGCTGCTGGACGGCACGGTCACGGACGGCAAACCGCGCCTGCTGCTGCAGATCTTCGGCGAAGCGCAGCTGGGCCCGGTATTCTTCGAATTCATCCAGCGCAAGGGCGACGATGGCTTCGGCGAAGGTAATTTCAAGGCCCTGTTCGAGTCGATCGAGCGCGACCAGGTAAAGCGCGGGGCGATCGGCCAGGCGGCGGAAGTGGCATAGTCGTTTTACGGGCTGGCGCGTCGGGGTATCCGACCGCCGGCATTGAGGTAACCGTAGCGTGGAGTCCCGACTCCACGCGTCCGGCGCGTGACGGTCGAAACGTTTTTCCATCCTTGCCTCCCTTTAATAGCAAGTTCACGCGGCGGCGATATTCGAACGCCGTACCGCGTGGAGTGACGGCTCCACCCTACGAATACCGGCTCGCTCGAAGGAAACCCTTGCTCCCCGCATTCGCACTCCTGCTCCTGTTCCAATGCCTCGGCGAAGGTGCCGTCTTCCTGCTCGGCCTTCCCGTACCCGGGCCCGTCGCGGGCATGGTGCTCCTCTTCATCTCTCTCCTGCTTTGGCCAGCGCTGCAAACGCGCATCGAAACGGCCGCCAACGAATTGCTGCGCCACCTGTCCCTGCTGTTCGTCCCGGCCGGCGTCGGCATCGTCGCCGCCGCAGGCAGCGGCAGCGGCCACTGGCTTGCGATCGCCGCTTCCTTGATCGCCAGCACCCTGCTGACCCTGGCCGTCACCGCCCTCGTGCTGCGCAGGATGAAGCCGGAAGGAGAGGGCGATGCCTGATTTTGCGCAATTGACCCATTTCTGGGTCTACCTCTCGGCCTCGCCCCTGCTGGGCCTGACGATCACGCTGTGCGCCTATGTCGTGGCCCAGGCAATCCATGCGCGCTGCAACTACTCGGCGCTGGCGAACCCGGTCGCGATCGCCATCGTGCTGGTCAGCATCGCGCTCCTGCTCAGCGGTATGTCCTACCAGCGTTATTTCGCCGGCGCCCAGTTCGTCCACTTCCTGCTCGGACCGGCAACCGTAGCCCTGGCCGTGCCCCTCGCGCGCCAGCTGCCGCGCATGCGGCGCGCGTTTCTTCCCTTGACGTGCGCGCTCCTTACCGGCTGCGTGACGGCGATCGTGTCGGCGGTGGCCGTGGTACTGCTGCTGGGAGGATCGGGCGAACTGGCGCGCACTGTCGGTCCGAAGTCGGCGACGACGCCGATCGCGATGGCAGTCTCGGAGCGCCTCGCCGGCGTGCCGGCGTTGACCGCCGTGCTGGTGATCGGCACCGGCATCTTCGGCGCGGTGACGGCGCGCTTCCTGTTCAATGCGTTGAAGATCGAATCGCACGCGGCGCGCGGCTTTGCGCTGGGCGTGGCAGCGCACGGGATCGGCACGGCGCGCGCCTTCCAGGTCAGCGCTGAAATGGGCGCGTTTGCGGGACTGGGGATGGGATTGAACGGGATCCTGACGGCCGTCCTGGCGCCCTGGCTGGTGCCGATGGTGATGCGCCTGCTGGGCTAGCAATCCGCCCGGCAGGCGCCGGTACTACAGGTCAGTCGGATACGATCAGCTTTCGTGCGGCATCGAATTGGCGTTGGCCCAGGTATGGGTGTTGGCCGATGGCGTACCCGGTTTTTTGACCAGGCTGCGCAGCGCGAAAATAGCGCTCAAGCCGCCGACGACCATGGCGGTCGTGCTGCCCGAGAAGCCGACCGCGTGGCTCTTGGCCAGCTTGCCCGCTTTCGGCGCCAGCAGTTCCATGCGGCGCCTGGTCATTTGCGAGCCGAGTTCGGACAGGCGCGCCTTGCTCATCAGGGTTTCGGCCTGCGGCAGCAAGGTCGTTTCCTCGTCGGCCACGTGGTGGATCACGTCGCGCATGAGTTCCAACAGGACCTTGTCGTGGCGCGGATCGGACGCGCTGGTGCGGCGCAGCTCCGCGATCAGGCGGCGCATGTCGTTGTGCTCGGGCTCGGCCTTGTGCACGAAGGGCTCGCCCTTGTCGAGTTGGCGCATCACCGGATAAAAGACTTCTTCTTCCAGCGTGGCGTGGATCTCGAGGGCATCGCAAATGGTATCGGCCAGGGCTTTCTTGACGCTTTGCGACTTGTCTTTCGTGTATTGGTGAAACGTCACCATCACATGCGAGTGATCGAAACGGATCATGTCGGTGACGGTCGGGCTCAGCTGGTTCATGGAAAACATATCGGACCCTCCAGGTTGACGAATAATCAAGATCGTAGCCCGGCTCGTGCGCGTTCGGCGTAGGAGGGGGGCGCAACCGTCTGTCGGCCAAGGGCGCGTCCTGAAACGCCGCCATTGGGCGATACGAACGGCAACAGTTTCGTAACCGACAGTAGACTTTCCGAGTGGCGATAAGCGCAGCTCCTCCTATGGCAGTTCCTTCACAGTTCATTTGCTGTCGCTTAACGGTCTCTTAACAGGTTGTCACCGATGTCCTACACCGGCACGGCCAAGCTACTGATTACATGCCCGGCGCCGACTGCCAAGATAAAGCCACGTTCGACTGACGGCCTAGCGCCGTACAGCCGCTTCGAGAAGGCGTCGCACGCTTTCGCGTGGACGCTTAGTTTTCATCTATCGGAGGAGTCGGAATGTTTGCACACAACAAACGCCTGCAATATACGGTTCGCGTTGCCGGACCGAACCCGGGCCTCGCCAACCTGATGCTCGAGCAGTTCGGCGGGCCGCAGGGCGAGCTTGCCGCCGCCATGCGTTACTTCACCCAGGCGGTCTCGGAAGACGATCCAGGCCGCAAGGACATGCTGTACGACATCTCGACCGAGGAGCTGAGCCACCTCGAGGTGATCGGCCACATCGTCGCCATGCTCAACAAGGGCGCCAAGGGCCAGTTGGCCGAGGCGGTTGATACGGAAGCCGAGATGTACCGCAAGATCACCGGCGCCGGCAACGACTCCCACCTGACCCAGGTCCTGTATGGCGGTGGTACGCCGCTGGTCAATTCGGCCGGTGTGCCCTGGACCGCGGCCTACATCGATTCGATCACCGAGCCGAGCGCCGACCTGCGTTCGAACATCGCCGCCGAGGCGCGCGCGAAAATCGTCTATGAGCGCCTGATCGCCCTGACTGACGACCCTGGCGTGAAAGAGGCGCTGGGCTTCCTGATGACGCGCGAAGTGGCGCACCAGAAGTCCTTCGAAAAAGCCCTGTATTCGATGGAGTCGAATTTCCCTCCAGGCAAAATGCCGGTCGATCCGCGCTTCTCCAGCGTCTACTTCAATATGTCCCAGGGTCCCGGCGAGATGCGCGGTCCATGGAACCAGGGTCCGCAGTGGGACTTCGTCACGGACCGCGAGAAGCAGATGGCGGTCGACGGCGGTTCCGGCGAAGCCGAAGTGAAGCTTCCATCGGAAGACATCGCAGTGCTCAAGCAGATGCAGCAGCGCACGATGTCCGATCCGAGCAAGGATCCGCAGACCGGCGCCGAGCTCGGCCTCGACCCGTCGACGCCGAAGGGCGCTTCGGCCGTCAGCAAGCCGTAATCTCCAAGACATGGCGCGCACCGGTTTTCCGGGCCGGATGGCCGGCCCGATCGTCGCGCGCGCCGTGCCCGCCCGGCTCCGCGCTACCCTGTTCCCGGGCAGGCTAGTGCGGTGCGGGCGGAACGAAGGAATCGTGCATGAACCTCGACATACATAAGGCGGGCTGGGCCGGCGCCTTCCTGCGCGCGCTGACGCCGCGGCGCATCATCGGCTTGCTGATCTTCTCGGTCGGCTGCTTCCTCATGCTCGGCAGCCTGGTCGAGCAGCTCATGAGCGCCAACCTGAAGATGCATGCCGCCCTGCTGGGCGGCGCGACGGCCGCCGCCGCGACCGCGCTGGGCACCTTGCCCGTGCTGTTTTCACAGAATTTTTCGAAGCGCACCTACGACTGCTTCCTCGGTTTCGGCGCCGGCGTGATGCTGGGCGCGACCGCATTTTCGCTGGTGATCCCGGCCCTGGCCGCCGCGCGCTCCTCGGGCGCCGGGCCGTGGGAGGCGAGCCTGCTGGCGGGCACCGGCATCATGCTGGGGGCCGGCGCCATCCTCCTGATGGGGAAGGCAATCGAGCCGGCGCACGTGCTCGAGAACAACGCCGGCGCCAGTTCGCTGCGCCGCGCCTGGCTATTCGTCACCGCCGTCGCCCTGCACAACATGCCTGAAGGCATGGCGATCGGTGTCGCCTACGCCGGCATCGACATCGAGAAGGCGCATTCGCTCACCACCGGGATCTCGATCCAGGACGTCCCCGAAGGGCTGGTCGTGGCGCTGGCCCTGCGCACGGTCGGCTACAGCCGCCTGGTGTCGGTGGGCCTGGGCGTGCTGTCGGGCGTGATCGAACCGATCGCCGCCGCGTTCGGGGTCGCCCTGATCGGGATCGCCGGCGGCATGCTGCCGGTGGCCCTGGCCGCGGCCGGCGGCGCGATGCTGTTCGTGATCGTCAATGACGTGATTCCCGAGATGCGCGAGAACGGGAATGGGACCACGGCGACGATTGCGGTGATATTCGGATTCATCTTGATGACGGTGCTGGATACGGCGCTGGCGTAGGGTGGGCACTCGGTGCCCACCGGTTCCGGGCGCCTGCCCACCCTGCGAAACCCTAGGGCTCGAAGTGTTTCACAAACCACCCCGTTGCCAACACGGCCACCTGCTTCAGCGCCCCCGGCTCCTCGAACAAATGCGTCGCCCCCGCCACGATCTCGAGCGCCTTTTCGCCCCCCAGGTCCGCGTACGCCTGCCGGTTCAGCTCGACCACGACCCCGTCCTCGCCACCCACGATCAGCAAGGTCGGCGCGATCACCCGTCCCAGTGCCGCGCCCGCCAGGTCGGGCCGCCCGCCGCGCGAGACAACGGCGGCAATCCCCGTGCCGCTGTCGGCCGCCACGCGCAGGGCTGCCGCCGCGCCGGTGCTGGCGCCGAACAGGCCGAGGGGAAGGGGCGCCGTCAAGGGTTCGGTGCCGAGCCAGGTCACGGCCGCGTGCAGGCGCCCCGACAGCACGTCGATGTCGAAGCGGTTGCGGTAACTGGCGTCTTCTTCCGGCGTGAGCAGGTCCAGCAGCAGGGTGGCGATACCGGCATCGCGCAATTCCGACGCCACCTGGTTATTGCGCGGGCTGAAGCGGCTGCTGCCGCTGCCGTGGGCGAACAGCACGACGCCGATCGGCGCGGCCGGGAGTTCCAGCATGCCTTCGAGCCGCGCGGCGCCGGCGGGGATGCTGGTCGATAGCTTGTGTGTCATGCCGGCCTCCGCAAAAAACCGTTAGACCTCGCCCCAAAAAGAAAAATCCGGGCGGACACGCGGTCCGGCCGGATTTTCGGTGGGATGCGCGGGGAGCTTAGTCGCGGATCTCCAGCTTGCGGTTCAGGCTCAGCGCCGCCAGCGAGCCGACCGCGCCCGACAGCAGGTAGAGGCTGACATAACCGAGGCCGAAGTTGGCGCCCAGTCCGAGCGCGACCAGTGGGGCGAACGCGGCGCCGACCAGCCAGGCCAGGTCCGACGTCAATGCCGCGCCCGTGTAGCGGAAGCGCGATGCGAAGTTCGAGGTCACTGCGCCCGCTGCCTGGCCGTAGGACAGGCCCAGCAAGCCGAAGCCGACCAGGATGAAGGTATTCTGGCCGGCTTCGCCGCCGTCGAGCAGCATCGGCACGAAGGCCGAGAAGACGGCGATCAGGGCGGCGAGGGTGCCGAGCGTGGTGCGGCGCCCGACTTTATCGGCGATGAGGCCCGAGATCACGATGCAGACGGCAGCCACCGCCGCGCCCCACATCTGGATGTGCAGGAAGCCGCCGATCGGGCGCGTGTCGTAGAGCTGCATCCAGGAGAGCGGGAACACGGTCACCAGGTGGAACAGCGCGTAGCTGGCCAGCGCGGCCAGCGCGCCGATGACGATGTTCGCACCCTGGGTGCTGACCAGTTCGCCAACCGGAGCCGGATCGAGTTCGTGGGCATCGAGCAGGCGCGCGTATTCCGAGGTCGAGACCAGGCGCAGGCGCGCGAACAGGGCGACGACGTTGATCGCGAAGGCGCAGAAGAAGGGAAAACGCCAGCCCCAGACGAGGAAATCGTCGCCTTGCAGGTTGTCCAGCAGATAGGCAAACAGGCCGGCGGCAATCAGGAACCCTAGCGGTGCGCTCAATTGTCCGAGCATCGCGTACCATCCGCGCTTGTGCTCCGGCGCGTTCAGGGCCAGCAGCGACGGCAGGCCGTCCCAGGAGCCGCCCTGCGCCACACCCTGGGCGATGCGCATCAGCGACAGCAGGATGATGGCGGCGGTCCCGATCTGCGAATAACTCGGCAGGAAGGCGATCACGACGGTCGCGGTGCCGAGCAGGAACAGCGCGATGGTCAGCTTGATTTCCCTGCTGAATCGCTTCTGGATCCCCATGAACAGGATGGTGCCGATGGGGCGCGCGATGAAGGCGAAGGCAAACACGGTAAAGGCGTAGAGTGTGCCCTCCAGCCGGTCAGCGAAGGGGAAGAAGACCGCAGGGAAGACGAGCACCGAAGCGATCGCGTAGACGAAGAAGTCGAAATACTCGGAGGCGCGGCCGATGACCACGCCGACTGCGATTTCGCTCGGGGAGATATGGCCATCCCGGGCATTGATGTTGCGGGCGCCGCTATGAGGGGCGCTGATGGGGGCAGTAGCCGGAGTAGCACCGGCGCCGCCAAAGTTATTTGTGCTTTGCATGTTCTTCGTCTCCAGGTAGTCGTCGGCTTTCAATGTTCCCTTGCCTGGGCGAGGGTGGGACAAAACGTCCAATATGCAACGAAGGCCGATGGCATTACAGTAGCATGTTCTCATTCCCATGTAACGTTAGATACTTAGCATGATTCCTAAAATTGTCCGTCCCGGGCTTTCACTCCTCCTTGTTGCGGTGCTGTCCGGCTGCAACACGGTGACGATGAATGCGGCCGGTGATATCGCACGACAGCAGGCCGACCTGATCAAGGTCTCGGTCTTGCTGATGTTAATCATCATCATTCCGGTGATGATTTTGACTGTCCTGTTCGCCTGGAAGTATCGAAAGAGCGCCAACGCGAGGTACGAACCCGATTGGGATCACTCGACCAAGCTCGAACTGGTCATCTGGGGCGCGCCCCTCCTGATCATCATCGCGCTGGGCCTGATCACCTGGATCAGCACCCACAAGCTCGACCCTTACCGCCCGCTCGACCGCCTCGACGAGAAGCGTGCGATCCCGGCCGGCACCAAGGTGCTCGAAGTGCAGGTGGTGTCGCTGGACTGGAAGTGGCTGTTCATCTACCCGGAGCAGGGCATCGCTACCGTGAATGAACTGGTCGCCCCGGTCGATACCCCGGTCCGCTTCAAGCTGACCTCGTCGACCGTGATGAACGCGTTCTACATCCCGACCCTGGCCGGCATGATCTACACGATGCCCGGCATGGAAACGACCCTGAACGCGGTGGTCAACAAGGCCGGCGACTACAAGGGCCAGTCCTCGAACTTCAGCGGCGACGGCTTCTCGCACATGAAGTTCGCCTTCCGCGGCACCAGCCAGGCCGATTTCGACGCCTTCGTGGCCAAGGCCAAGGCCAGCGGCAACACCCTCGGCCGCACCGATTACCTGGCGCTCGAGAAACCGTCGGAAAAAGAGCCGGTGCGCCTGTACGGCGACGTGATGCCGAACCTGTTCCTGTCGATCGTGAACCGCTGCGTCGCCGAAGGCGCCGTCTGCGCGAACCACCAGATGGCACAAGACATGCAACGCGTGCGCAACGACATCGCGCTCAGGCAACTGCCGCAAGACGCAAGCCGCCAGGTCGCCAAGGCGGATGCGCCGGCTGAAGTTTGCGAAACCCCTACCAATCCTGTGAAGAAGTAACCATGCAAGACTCATTTGACTTGACGAAGCTAATCTTCGGACGGCTCAGCTGGGACGCGATTCCGTTCCACGAGCCGATCCTGCTCGCTACCTTTGCAGGCGTACTCGTCGGTGGTGCGGCCCTTGTCGGCCTCATTTCCTACTTCCGCCTGTGGGGCACCCTGTGGCACGACTGGATCACCAGTATCGACCACAAGAAAATCGGCATCATGTACATGATCCTGGGCCTCGTGATGTTCCTGCGCGGCTTTGCCGACGCGCTCATGATGCGCGCCCAGCAGGCGATCTCCTTTGGCGATAACGCCGGCTTCCTGCCGCCGCACCACTACGACCAGGTCTTCACCGCCCACGGCGTGATCATGATCTTCTTCGTGGCGATGCCGTTCGTGACCGGCCTGATGAACTACGTCGTGCCGCTGCAGATCGGCGCCCGCGACGTGGCTTTCCCCTTCCTGAACAACTTCTCGTTCTGGATGACGACCATGGGCGCCGTGCTGGTCATGGCCTCGCTGTTCGTCGGTGAATTCGCGCGTACCGGCTGGCTGGCCTTCCCGCCGCTGTCGGGCATCCTGGCCAGTCCGGGTGTCGGCGTCGACTATTACATATGGTCATTACAGATTGCGGGTGTCGGCACCTTGCTATCGGGTGTCAACCTGATCGTCACCATCGTCAAGATGCGTGCGCCGGGCATGGACCTGATGAAGATGCCAGTCTTCACCTGGACTTCGCTCTGCACCAACATCCTGATCGTGATGTCCTTCCCGATCCTGACCGCGACGCTGGCCATGCTGGGCATGGACCGCCTGTTCGACACCAACTTCTTCACGGCCGACAAGGGCGGTAACGCCATGCTGTACGTGAACCTGATCTGGATCTGGGGCCACCCGGAGGTGTACATCCTGATCCTGCCGGCCTTCGGCATCTACTCCGAAGTGGTCTCGACCTTCACCGGCAAGCGCCTGTTCGGCTACAGCTCGATGGTGTATGCGACCGTCGTCATCATGATCCTGTCCTACCTGGTCTGGCTGCACCACTTCTTCACCATGGGTTCGGGCGCAAGCGTCAACTCGTTCTTCGGCATCACCACGATGATCATCTCGATCCCGACCGGGGCCAAGATCTTCAACTGGCTGTTCACGATGTACCGCGGCCGTATCCGTTTCGAACTGCCGATGATGTGGACGGTGTCGTTCATGCTGACCTTCACCATCGGCGGCATGACCGGCGTGATGCTGGCGATCCCGGCGGCCGACTTCGTGCTGCACAATTCGCTGTTCCTGATCGCACACTTCCACAACGTCATCATCGGCGGCGTGGTGTTCGGCATCTTCGCAGGCATGAACTACTGGTTCCCGAAAGCATTCGGCTACAAGCTCAACGAGTTCTGGGGCAAGGTGTCGTTCTGGCTCTGGTCGATCGGCTTCTGGGTGGCCTTCACGCCACCGTACATCCTCGGCTTCATGGGCGTGACCCGTCGCTCGAGCCACTTCGAGGATTCGGAGCTGCAGTGGCTGTTCGTGATCTCGTTCATCGGCACCGTGATGATCGCGGGCGGCATCGGCGCGCTCCTGATGCAGTTCTACGCCACCTGGCGTGACCGCAAGCAGCTGCGCGACCTCACCGGCGACCCATGGGATGGCCGTACGCTCGAGTGGTCGACCTCGTCGCCGCCGCCGGACTACAACTTCGCCTTCACCCCACGGGTGTACGACAACGACACCTTCGCCGACATGAAGAAGAACGGCTGGACGCGTCCTTTGGCGGGCTATGTCGCGATCCACATGCCGAAGAACACCTGGGCTGGTTTCGTGATCTCGGCACTGTCGATGGTGCTCGGCTTCGCGATCATCTGGCACATGTGGCTGCTGACCGGCCTGGCGTTCTTCGCGATGCTGGCGGCAACGATTGCCCACACGTTCAACTACAAGCGTGACTATTACATTCCGGCGGACGAAGTGACCCGTACCGAGAATGCACGCACCAAACTGCTGGAAGCCCATGTCTGACATTAACGCTACCCTTAGTTCTCACGACGGCGGCGCCGCTGGCGCCGACATCGGCTCGCGCTACCACGTGCGCGAGCATCATCCGGAACACGGCACCCTGCTGGGTTTCTGGATCTACCTGATGAGCGACTGCCTCATCTTCGCCAGCCTGTTCGCGACCTATGCCGTACTGGGCCGCAACTACGCCGGCGGTCCGTCGGGCGCCGAACTGTTCGAGCTGCCGCTGGTGGGCCTGAACACGGCCTTCCTGCTGGTGTCGTCGATCACCTTCGGCTTCGCCATGATCGCCGCGCAAGCGAAGAACCTGAAGCGCGCCCAGCTCTGGCTGGCCGTGACCGGCATCCTCGGCGCCTGCTTCCTGACGCTCGAGATCTACGAGTTCGTCCACCTGATCCACGAAGGTGCGGGTCCGTCGCGCAGCGGCTTCCTGACGGCCTTCTTCTCGCTGGTCGGCACCCACGGCCTGCACGTGCTGTTCGGTATCGTGTGGCTGGTCACGCTGGTCGTCCAGCTGGCCAAACACGGCATCACGCCGGAAAACATGCGCCGCATGCAGTGCCTGTCGCTGTTCTGGCACTTCCTGGACGTCGTCTGGATCTTCGTCTTCACCTTTGTCTACCTGATGGGAACGCTGCCATGAGCGAACATCACAACCACGGTCATGACGACCACGGCCACGGCCACCACGACGCCCACGCGGTGCACTACACCCTGAAGGACTACACGATCGGCTTCACGCTGGCCGTGATCCTGACGGTCATCCCGTTCTGGCTGGTGATGAACAATGTCCTCGATCCGGGCACTACCCGTTTCGTGATCATGGCCTTCGCCGGCGTCCAGCTCGTCGTGCACATGATTTACTTCCTGCACATGAACGCGAAGTCCGAGGGCGGCTGGAACATGATGGCGCTGCTCCTGACGCTGATCCTGCTGGGCATCGTCCTGTCGGGTTCGATCTGGGTCATGTACCACATGAACGTCAACATGATGCCCGGCATGGGTGATGCAGCGGCCGTTACCGGCCACGGTGCCCACGACATGCCATGATGGGCCGGCACGATCCGGCAGGGGGCGTCCCGGCAACGGGGCGCAAAACGAGCATCGCCAGGCTGGTCATGGCGGTTCTCGCACTCCTCCTGATCGTGCTGTTTGCGGGGCTGGGGACCTGGCAGGTGCAACGCCTGCAATGGAAACTGGCCCTGATCGAACGGGTGAATACCCGTGTCGGCGCAGCACCGGTGGCGGTACCGCCGGTTGCGCGCTGGCCTGCAGTCTCCAAAGAATCGGACGAATACCGGCACGTCAGTCTCGCCGGGCACTTCCTCTACGAATACTCCACGCCGGTCCAGGCCGTGTCCGAACTGGGCGCGGGCTATTGGCTGGTCACGCCGCTGTGCACGATCGATGGCAGCATCGTCCTCGTGAACCGCGGCTTCATTCCCGCTGCCGAAAATCGCCCCGGGCGCTATCCTGCGCGGCGCGCGGGCGCCAATCCGTGCACGGCCGCCTCGGGCGCGCCGCATAGCCTTACCGGCCTGCTGCGCCTCGCCGAGCCGGGCGGCGGCTTCCTGCGCGAGAACGATCCGGCGAAAAACCGCTGGTACTCGCGCGACGTCGCCGGCATCGCCGCGGCGCGCGGCCTGCATCAGGTCGCTCCGTACTTCGTCGACGCCGCGCGCGGGCAAGACCCTGCCAGCGCTCCGGAACACCCGGTCGGCGGCCTGACGGTCATTTCCTTCCAAAACAATCACCTCGGGTATGCCATCACTTGGTATGCTCTCGCTTTGATGGTTGCCGGGGCGTGGTGGTACGTTGCCCGCTCGGGCCTGGACAGGGAAGCCGGCAAGGCAAGGAACGATGGCAGTAAAGCTTGATCTACTCACAAAAATAAGCCCTTCGATCGCAGCGAGCGCCGAGGCGAACCTCGAATACGCCGCCGGTCACAAGAACATGCTGCAGCTCATCGAGCTGCGCTGGATCGCCGTCATCGGCCAGGTCACGACGATCGCCGCGGCGATCCTGGTCTTCGACGTCAACCTGCCGCTGGTCCACATGCTGCAGGTACTGGCCTGCCTGATCGCCTTCAACATCGCCAGCCACCTGCGCTGGCATGAGCGGCGCCCGGTCGCCAACAGCGAGCTGTTCATGGCCTTGCTGGTCGACGTCGCCGCGCTGACGGTCCAGCTCTACCTTTCCGGCGGCACCACCAATCCCTTCGCTTTCCTCTTCCTGCTGCAGATCATCATCTCGGCCGTGCTGCTGGAAGCCTGGTCGACCTGGACCATCGTCGCCGTGACCCTGGTTTGCCTGGCCCTGCTGGCCGTGTTCGCCGAGCCGCTCGCGCTCCCCTTCGACCATGCGCGCGGGATCGCCAGCCTGTACGTGCAGGGGATGCTGCTGTGCTTTGCCCTGAACGCGGCACTGCTGGTCATCTTCATTTCGCGCATCAGCGGCACACTGCGCGCCAAGGCGGCGGATCTCGCCGACCTGCGCCAGCGCGCCGCCGAGGAAGACCATATCGTGCGCATGGGCCTGCTCGCTTCCGGCGCGGCGCACGAACTGGGCACGCCACTGGCGACCCTGTCCGTCATCCTGGGCGACTGGAAGCGCATGCCGGAATTTCGCGACAATCCCGACCTGCGCGAGGAAATCGCCGAGATGCAGACGCAACTGAAACGCTGCAAGTCGATCGTCAGCGGGATCTTGCTGTCGGCCGGCAGCGCGCGCGGCGAGTCGGCGGTGCGCACGACGCTCCACACCTTCCTGGACGGCCTGGTCGAGGAATGGGAAGATCGCCACCAGGTGAGCGTGTTCGGGTACGAGAACCGGATTGGCGACGACGTGCCGGTCGCCTTCGATTCGGCTTTGAAGCAAACCATCGACAACCTCCTCGACAACGCCTTCGAGGCCTCGCCCGGCTGGGTGGGGCTGGAGGCGAGCGTCGAGGACGGGATCTTGCGCCTGGTGGTGTCCGACCGCGGCCCCGGTTTCGCCCCGGTCATGCTGGCCCAGTTCGGCAAACCCTACCAGTCGACCAAGAACCGGGCCGGCGCCGGCGTCGGCTTGTTCCTGGTGGTGAACGTGGCGCGCACCCTGGGCGGCGGCGTGGCCGCGCGCAACCGCGAGGACGGCGGTGCGGAAGTGACGCTGACGATTCCCGTCGCCTCGATCGAGCTGAGCGGGGAGGACGAGCATGTCTGAGCTGCCATTGGAGACGCCGCTGCTGCTGATCGTCGAGGACGACGAAGCCTTTGCGCGTACGCTTGGGCGCTCGTTCGAGCGGCGCGGCTACCGCGTGCTGCACGCGCCGGGCCATGAAGAGGCGGCCAGGGTGCTGGAGGAGCACGACCCCGGCTATGCGGTGGTCGACCTCAAGCTGAAGGGCAATTCCTCGGGTTTGAATTGCGTGCAGCTCCTGCATGCGCACGACCCCGAGATGCTGATCGTCGTGCTGACCGGCTTCGCCAGCATCGGCACGGCGGTGGAGGCGATCAAGCTGGGCGCCTGCCAGTACCTGGCCAAGCCCTCGAATACGGACGATATCGAGGCCGCCTTCGGCCACGTGGCGGGGAATGCCGACATCGAGGTCACGAACCGCTCGACCTCGATCAAGACGCTGGAGTGGGAGCATATCCACGCGGTGCTGGCCGAGACGGATTTCAATATCTCGGAAGCGGCGCGCAGGCTGGGGATGCACCGGAGGACGCTGGCGCGGAAGCTGGAGAAGCAGCGGGTGAAGTAGGGCCAGGCCGACTGCCTGGCCGATCCCGGGCGCCTGCCCGGCGCCTTAGGCCTGGCTTGCCGCTGCCAGGTGTGCGGCAGGTACCGTCGCCGCGGTGATCGGGGCCGGGGCGGCGGGAGCCGGACCGCAGACGGTGACGCGGATCGCAGCCGGGGTGGGCCTGGCACGCGACTGGAAGCGGACCGTACGAATACCCGCCTGTTCGAGCCGTGAATCGCGCAGCTGGTCTTTTGCGGCCGAATGGGTGCGGTCGTCCAGTTCCACGACCGCGACGATATCGCCACTCATCGTGCAGACCACGTAATCGGCGCGCTGCTGGGCGATCTTCAGGCGGTCGCTGTGCGCCTTTTTCCTGTCGCTGCTGGCCGCTTCGATCAGCGCCGACATGGCGACCTGGGGGAAAATATAGTGGTCGGGAAGGGCGGCCACGAGCCTGCCGAAGAACTCGCGTTCGTTATCGGTCATTAGTGTCCGGCCGCGGTAGGAGCCTGCACGATCTTTTCCCTTCGCCCCCTTCCATTGCACCGCGACGAAGGCCGCGGCCAGGATGAAGAGAATGAGAATGGTGAATACTGTTTTCATTGAAGCGTGCCCTCGTGCTCGCGGTGGTTGATGGGAATACGCGTGAGCGCGCAATAATATGTTTCCCTACGGAATCATATTATTGCCGCGTTTCGCGGATTTGTCATCAAGCTTCGGGAGATGGTGCGGGCTGGGTTAAGTGCGTGTTCACACGCCTTTGTTTCAGAGTCCGGACAAGAGCTTGCGCACCGCTTGGTACGCTTCCAGCCAGCCGCTTTCGATCAGCTTGGGCCGGCATTCGCCGCATTCCTCGAACGGGTTGCAGGCGTGGGAGAGCTCGACGTACTTCGATCCGACCACCGGCTTGGCGCCGTGGGCGTCGCGCGAAGAGGGCGCCTTCGGTGCGCCATCGGCGCTGTCGGCGGCGCCGCCGCCGGCCACCCAGCGCGCGAAGGGCTCGGCATCTTTCCCATCGGGGACGTACCAGCATTTGCGCGTCGGGTTCCAGCGCGCGCCCAGCGCCTTGGCTTCGTCTTTCTCGGCGTACGGGACCTTCAGGAGAATCATGCGTGTTCTTTCGGCTAAGCCGCGTCGGTGCGGCGCCCGGTATTGTAAGGGAAGTGCGGCGGGGCGTGATATGCCGGAGTGCAGGGTGCGCTCTCGAGCCAACGCGGTCAGGAACGATTGCCGCAGCGACTCGGGCGCTCGCAGTGTAATTTTTTGCAAGCCAACATGTTCCAGATCCTTGTTCAATTGCTATACTATTAATTTTGAACAACATTTTCCGGGAGCAGGCTTGGAACACGAAAGTCACCATCACCACCACCCGCACAAGACCGGCGTGCCCTGGCTCGACCTCGGGCTCGGCGTAGCCGCAGCGGTCGTTTCGCTCGTTTCGCTCTGGCTCGGCCTGCATTCGGCCCATTCGATGGAAAAGCTGGTCGCTGCGAACAGCTATCCGTACGTGGAACTGATGCGCTCGACGTCGATGGAAAAGAGCGGGGGCGATCCCGACGACTTCCGCCGGCGCGTGAAATACATGTTGGAAAACAATGGCGTCGGGCCGGCGCGGATCGAATGGGTGGAGTTCAGGTTCAAGGGCGAACCGGTGCGTAACCTGGCCGAGCTGGTCGAGAAATGCTGTTCGGCCGCTTCCGCACCCGTCCGCGGCCGGTTCGCCGGCCTCGACGCCCGCGGCGGCATCGCGGGCTCGTTGATTCGTCCCGGCGCGATGGTGCACATGTTCACCTGGGACGAGCCGAAGACCCCGAACCCGGTGTTCGACGCGCTCCACAAGCAGATGAACCAGATTTCGTATTCGGCCTGCTATTGCTCGGTATTCGACGAGTGCTACCTGAGCAGCGACGACGATGACAGCAAGCCACATGCCGTCGAGCGCTGCACACCGCCGAAAGTGACCTTCCGTCCCGATTTCGGGCCCAAATAAGGTCGGGCCGGCTTGCGGCGCGGGGCTGCCGCCCCCGGCTTCTCAAGCGCCCATCTTGCTGAGTGCGAACGCGGCGAGGAAGCCGGCCACCGTGATCAGGCCGGCGAAATCGTGGGCCTCCTCGAAGGCTTCCGGAATCATGGTGTCGGCCAGCATGGCGAGAATCGCGCCGGCGGCGGTCGCCGTGGTGGCCGCCACGCCGCCGGGCGGCACGCCCTCGAACAGCGTGTAGCCGGCCAGCGCTGCCAGGCCCGAGGCGAACGCGATGCCGCCCCAGATGCCGAAGATATAGCCGGCGCCACGTCCGGCCTTTTTCATGCCGGCCGCGCTCGACAGGCCCTCGGGCACGTTCGACAGGAAGATCGCCGTCACCGCCACCATGCTCACCTTGCCGCCGCCGAGCATCGACAGGCCGATTACGATCGATTCGGGAATGCCGTCGAGGAGGGCGCCGATCGCAATCGCGGCGCCCCCGCCGCCGCCGCTCTTGTCCGCTTCGCTCTTCTGCTGGTCGCCAGAGCGCTTGCGGTGCTTCGCCCCGTGGTGGGCGAGCAGCCAGTTCGCCAGCGTGTAAATGGCCGCGCCGCCGAGAAAGCCGATCGCGGTCGAGGCGAAGCCGCCGGTGCGGTAGGCCTCGTCCATCAGTTCGAAGGACAGGGCCGAGATCAGCACCCCGGAACCAAAGGCCATGATGCCCGCGACCAGCCGCGCCGGCACCTTCACCCAGTAGCTGACCGCCGCCCCCAGCAGCAGCGCCGCTCCCGCCACCAGCCCCCAGAATCCCGCCTGCAGCCACATTGGTACCTGTTCCATCCTGCCTCCTTCGATTTTGTCAAAATGTTACGACGAACCGGGAAACCGCAGCGTTCGCTTCGCCGGCGGCGCCACGAAACCGTCCTACGGCTGTGATACATTCGCCACTTTGCATGGAGCAGCCATGACTTTTTCTCCAACGGCCCGGCTGTGTGCCTTGTTGCCAGCCTTGCTGCTGGCCGGTTGCGCCGGCCTGGTCGCCGATCCCGGCCCCGACGATGTCGCCTTCGTCGTGATCGGCGAGGATGGCGCCGCGACCGCGCGCCTGATCACGGCCGCGCCGACCTGTCCGCCGCTGCTCGTCGATAGCCGCGCCCTGCCGATGCGCGTGCGCGTGCCGAAGTCCGTCATTCCGGGGCGGCCCGGCCAGGCGCATGCGCCGGCTTCCAGCGCGATGCTCGTCTGCGAAGCGCCGATTGCCGCCGGCAGCGTGACGGCGAGCGTCGCCGGCCAGGCCTTGCCGGTGCCGAAAGCCGCGCCGAAACGCATCGTCGTCATCGGCGATACCGGCTGCCGCCTGAAGGGCAAGGAAGCGCAGGACTGTAACGATCCGGCGGCGTTCCCGTTCGCGCGGATTGCCGCCAGTGCCGCCGGCTTCGCGCCAGATCTCGTCATCCATGTCGGCGACTACCACTACCGCGAAGATCCGTGCCCGGCCGGCCGGCCCGGCTGCGCGGGCAGCCCTTACGGCTACGGTTTCGACGCCTGGGCCGCGGATTTCTTCACGCCGGCGCGCAAGCTGTTCGCAGCCGCGCCCTGGGTACTCGCGCGCGGCAACCACGAAAGCTGCACGCGCGCCGGCCAGGGCTGGTGGCGCTACCTCGATCCGCGCCCCTATCAAACCGGACGCGATTGCGATGCGCCGGCGAACGACGCGGTGGGCGAGTACAGCGACCCGTATGCCGTGCCGCTCGGCGCGGGCGCCCAACTGATCGTCTTCGACACCGCCAACACCAGCCACAAGGGCTTGCCCGGCACCGATCCGCGGCGCGCCGCCTATGCCGACAGCTACCGCAAGATCGCGCAGCTGGCGCGCGGCGCGACCTACAACATCGGGGTCGACCACCATCCGCTGTTCGCCTTCGGTGCCACCCGCGACGGCAAGACGGGCGAGGTGACGCTGTTCGGCGGCGACAGGGGCCTGCTCGACGCCTTCGGCGACGTCGATCCCGGCTACCTGCCGCCATCGGTGTCGATGCTGCTCTCGGGCCACGTGCACCTGTGGGAGCAGCTCAGCTTCGCCAGCGATCATCCGACCCAGTTCGTGGCGGGCTTTTCCGGCACCGCCGAGGACATCGTCCCGCTGCCGGCCGTGGTGCCACCGGGCACGGCGCCGGCGCCCGGCGCCGTCGTCGAGCACATGAGTTCCTGGATCGACGGTTTCGGCTTCATGACCATGGAGAGAACGGGTCCGGACGCCTGGCTGGTCCGGGTCCACGACCGCGACGGCCTCGAGCGCAATCGCTGCAAGGTGGTTGGCAGGAAGTCGCGCTGCGAGCTGGGCCAGGTGCACTGAGCGTCCATACGTTCGCACAAATGTAGTTGCCAAGGATATATAGTTCAGGCAATATGGCCGGGTTCGGAGCGCCGCCGCCATGGTGGGGCTTTCGATCAGCGATGAGGCGCTATTGCGTTTCTTTTGCGCCCCCGGTGCCATTCCGGGGGCGGTTTTTTCGCGGGACAGGCACCGCCCGGTGTGCAGCAGTTCTCCCGCCCATCGAGGAGGTTTCCATGCCCGACTACGCCGATCTCGGCTTGCAACTTGCCTGGCCGCTGGCCATCGCGCTGTCCTGGATGGCCGGCGAACTGATTTTCCGCTGGACCGCGCTGCCGCGCATCGCCGTGTATGGCGTCGCCGGTTTCGTCTTCGGCAACCTGGCCGCCGGCTACCTGCCGCCGTCCGAATCGAAAAACTTCATGCTGCTGGCGAACCTCGGTTTCGGCCTGATCCTGTTCGAACTGGGCTACCGCATCAACCTGCGCTGGCTGCGCAGCAACCCGTGGATCGTCGCGACCTCGCTGCTCGAAGCGGTGCTGACCTTCGCCGCCGTCTACGTGGTGGCCGGCGCCTGCGGCATGGAGAGCCTGCCGGCCGCGCTGACGGCCTCGCTGGCGATGTCGAGTTCCCCCGCCGGCCTGCTGCGCGTGCTGAACGAGCAGGGCGCCGCCGGCCAGGTGACCGAACGCGCCATGCACCTGACCGCGCTGAACTGCGTGATGGCCGTGTTCACCTTCAACGTGGTGGTCGGCATCGGCGTGTTCCAGACCTCGGGCGACCTTGCCCATGCGGCCGGCAGCAGCTTGCTGGTGCTGGGCGCCTCGAGCGTGCTGGGCGCGCTGTTCGGCGCCCTGGTGCCGCTCTGGCTGCGCATGATCGCCTCCCCGCGCGACGCCGCGCGCGATGCCACGCTCGCCTTCGCGCTGGCGGTCGTGCTGCTGGTGGCCATCACCTACGTGCTGCAGTTTTCGCCGGTGCTGGCCGCGCTGACCTTTGGTCTTGTCGCGCGCCACCGCCGCATCGTCCTCTCTCCGGCGCAGCGCAATTTCGGCGTGCTGGGCGACCTGCTGGCGGTATTGATGTTCTTTTTTGTCGCCACCAAGGTCGAGGTCGAGCACCTGGGCGGCGGCATTGCGCTGGGCCTCTTGCTGGTACTCGTGCGCGGCCTGGTGAAAGTGGGTGTCTGCACGGCCTTCGCGCGTGTCTCCGGCATCTCGGCGAAAAAAGGCGCCTTGTCCGGCCTGGCGCTGACGCCGATGGCGGTGTTCGCGATCCTGCTGATGGAGCAGACCCGCTGGATCGGCATCGACCTGTTCGACAGCCTGGCGCCGCTGGCGGCCGTGATGCTGCTGCTCGACGTGCTCGGCCCGGTGCTCACCCAGCGCGCCGTCGTCTGGGCCAATGAAACCCGTCACATCAAGGAGGCGTGAACATGGCACTCCCACCATTCGCCCAATCGCAGTCGCTCACCATGGGCGTCGAGCTCGAACTGCAGCTGGTCAGCCTGTCGGACTTCGACCTGGTCGCCGCCTCGCCCGACATGCTCGAACTCCTGGGCCGCGCGCCTTTTCCCGGTAACGTCACGCCCGAAATCACCGAGAGCATGATCGAAATTAATTCGAGCGTGCATACCCACCACGGCGAACTGCTGGCCGAACTGCGCGAGATCCGCGACACGCTGCTGCGCGCCGGCGACCGCCTGAACGTGGGCGTCTGCGGCGGCGGCACCCACCCGTTCCAGCAGTGGTCGCAGCGTAAGATCTTTTCCAAGCCGCGCTTTCGAGAAGTGTCGGCGCTCTACGGCTATCTCGCCAAACAGTTCACGGTGTTCGGCCAGCACGTCCATATCGGCTGCAACTCGGGCGACGAAGCCCTGTATTTGCTGCATGCGCTGAACCGCTACATCCCGCATTTCATCGCGCTCTCGAGTTCATCGCCCTTCCTGCAGGGCAGCGACACCCAGTTCAATTCGGCGCGCCTCAATTCGGTGTTCGCTTTTCCGCTGTCGGGACGCGCGCCTTTCATCCTGGAGTGGGACGCCTTCGAGCGCGATTACTTCGCGCGCATGGAAAAGACCAGCATCGTGCGCAGCATGAAAGACTTTTACTGGGACCTGCGCCCCAAGCCCGAATACGGCACGATCGAACTGCGCGTCTGCGATACGCCGCTCACGGTCGAGCGCGCGGCGGCGCTCGCCTGCTACATGCAGGCCCTGTGCCGCTACCTGCTCGAAGGGAACGAGCCGCCGCCGCTGGAAGACGACTACCTGGTGTATAACTACAACCGCTTCCAGGCCTGCCGCTTCGGCCTCGACGGCACCCTGGTGCATCCGCAGAGCCACGAGACGATCTCGCTGCGCGAAGACATCCTGACGACCTTGCGCCGGCTCGAGCCGCATGCGAAGGCGCTCGGCAGCGAGGCCGCGCTGGAACACATCGGCCGCGAGACCCACACCGGCAGCGACGCCCACATGCTGCGCGAAGCGCATGCCGAAGCGGGCAGCACCGAGGGGATCGTCGACGCCGCGCTGCGGCGCTTCCGCGAGGACCGCGACTGAGGGCACGGCCCGGCCAGGAGCGTCAGGCGCTCCAACGCAAAAAAAGGCCCGCACGCGGCGTAATGCCGTTCAGTCAAGCGCGGATGAGCTAAGCCGGGCCAGCATAACGCGCCGGCATGCCCGCCCTACGGTGCGCCACCGTCGTCATTGTCGGTCGAGACCGCTGTGTAACGTAGGGCGGGCATGCCCGCGCGTCGACCTCGAGAACAAAGGCCGCTCCGACGTGAATCGAAGCGGCCTTGTTAACTGAATGGTATTACCGCACGTGGCGGGCCCTGCAGCGTGTGG
This sequence comes from Telluria sp. AIW5, assembly GCF_056680575.1. Taxonomy (NCBI): domain Bacteria; kingdom Pseudomonadati; phylum Pseudomonadota; class Betaproteobacteria; order Burkholderiales; family Oxalobacteraceae; genus Telluria; species Telluria sp. AIW5. The sequence continues at coordinate 3,601,934 of NZ_CM155289.1, forward strand.
ACGATTATTTCGGCAGCCTGCGGCGTGCAGCCGCGAAGCCTGCCAGTCCCAGCGCGAGCAGTGCGATGCTGCCTGGTTCCGGCACGTCGGCCGGCGCGTCGACGGCGCGCACGAGGAAGGTCTCGGCGATAGCGCTGTCGCGCCGGGATTGGTCGGGGGCCAGGGGCGAGTGCCAGATGTAGCCGGCCCCGATATCGCCAAAATCGCAATGGTCGTAGACCGTATTGAAGTAGCGCGAAGCACACAGGACGTTGCCGTTGTCGGTAAATGCGGACTCGAGCGCCGCAATGCTGGTGAAGCTGGCGTTCCACTGCGCGTCGGTCGCGAACTCGAAGCCGTGGTGCAGTTGCACGGTGCCGCAGCTTGGCTCAGCCCCCGCGCATGGGCCGGCGTACACCCATTCAAAGCCGCCGGCCTGGACGATCAGGGCCGGATCGGGGGCCTGGCCGAGCATGGTGCCGGCGCTTGCCGACCCGGAGAAGCCTGCGGCGAGCGCCAGCAGCGTGGCAGATACCAGTTTCTTCACTGACTTGTTCATTTTTATTATCCCTGTCTGGTTGAATGCGGCCTCCCTGGCCGTGCATTCCCAATAGCATGATTTGTGCCAGGAAATTAATTTTCCATGTAAACAAGGTGTTGCAAACGACATGGATCGGCAAGCTTAGCCGGATGTAAAGACTGCCGACATACCAGCGGGGTCGTAAGCGGCCGCCTACAGCTGGGCCAGCGGGACCTGGGCGCTCGTTTCGTCGGTGGCCAGCAGCGCGATCAGGCGCCCGAGGTCGGCCTCCAGGCGGTGCAGGGTGGCCGCGTCGAGGCTGGACAAGGCGTCCGGCAAGACCCCGGCGAAGGGCAGCGGCGCGTTCTTCAAGAGGGCGTCGGCCGCGGGCAGGGCGCGCAGCGCGACGCCGCGCCGGTCGGAACCATCGCGCGCGGTCGAGACCAGGCCGCGCGTCGTGAGCGTGCGCACCAGGTTGCTGGCGGTCGACTGGTGGATGTCGAGCGAACGGGCCAGTTCGGTGACGCCGATGCCGGGCGACTGGGCAATGACGGACAGCGCCCACAGCTGGGCGCCGCCGAGGCCGGCTTCGCGCTCGACCTGGCGGAAATGGGTTTTGACGGAGTTGAACACGATGCGGAACTGGCGCAGGACACGCGTGGCGGGTTCGGCATCGGGGACTTCGGTGGGGGTAACTTGTAAAGACATCGTGACATCATAAGCGAAAGTACATCCCGTCGCGAGTGCGGCGGGGGCGCGGGACCAGGGCCGGGCTGCGGGCGCGAGTGCAGCCGTGGACGCGGCCGTGGCGCGCGGTCGGCTATACTGCGCGCAAGCGGATCAATTTAGCAAGGAAAACAGTGGATCAGGACGAGAAGACCGAGAACGGCATCCGGCAGCAGGCCAGGGATTTGTTCGGCAGCGCCGGCGGCAGGGCCAGGGCGGGTGTGCGCCATGCGCATGGTTTCCTGTCCGGCCGCTCGCGCCGCCAGCAGGTGCTCATCATTGCGCTGGCCTCGTTTGCCGCACTGGCCGCCGTACTCATCGTCTACCTGATCATCCTGATTCCGCTTACGCCCGGCATCGCCGACCTGAAACAGGTCAGCAGCGCGCGCCCGACCGTCATCATGTCGGCTGACGGCAAGGAGCTCGGCACCTTCGAGCAGGGCCTGCAGGAGCGGATCAAGCTGGCGCAGGTGTCGCCGCATGTGGTGACGGCGCTCATCGCGACCGAAGACCACCGCTTCTACGAACACCACGGCGTCGACTTCACGCGCATCGGCGGCGCCATGCTGGCCAGCCTGAAGGGCGACGCCCAGGGCGGCTCGACGATCACCCAGCAGCTGGCCCGCAACATGTTCCCGGAAGAGATCGGGCGCGCGCGCAGCATCAACCGCAAGCTGAAAGAACTGATCACCGCGATCAAGATCGAGAACACCTACAGCAAGACCGAGATCCTCGAGGCCTACCTGAACACGGTGCCTTTCCTGTACAACGCGCGTGGCATCGAGATGGCGGCGCGCACCTATTTCGACAAGCCTGCCTCGAAGCTCGACGTGCTGGAAGCGGCGACCCTGGTCGGGATGCTGAAGGGGACGTATTACTACAATCCGGTCACCAATCCGCAGCGTTCGCTCGCGCGCCGCAACGTGGTGCTCGGCCAGATGCTCAAGCACGGCGCCTTCAACGAGGCGCGCTACAAGGCGCTCATCAAGCGTCCGCTGCGCCTCGACTTCGAACGCCAGGTGGAGCGCAGCGGGCGCGACAACCATTTCACCGCGCACGTGCGCAAGTGGCTGCTCGAATGGGCGAACGACAACGACAACGACTACGACCTGGAACTGGACGGCCTGGTGGTGCAGACCACGCTCGACACCAGCCTGCAGGAAGCGGCGCTGCGCGCGGTCGAGAAACAGGCCAGCGCCCTGCAGGCGGTGGCCGATGTCGAGTGGGCCAATCCGAGCCCGCCGAATGCGACCTCCACCGGCACCTACACCTCGATGCGCAGCAGCATCGCGCCTTTCGACTACTACTGGCACACGCACGGCGCGCAACTGGACGCTTTTGTCCGCGAGACGCCGGACTACCGCAAGGCGGTCGAGGGCGGCGAGGCGCCGGCAGCGGCCCTGAAGCGCATCAAGGGCGACCGCGACTTCATGCGCAAGCTGCGCGAATCGAAGGCGCGCCTGGAAGCGGGTTTCGTCGCCATCGACCCGACGACGGGCGAAGTCAAAGCCTGGGTCGGCAGCCGCGATTTCGCGCGCGACCAGTTCGACCACGTGTCCCAGGCTGCGCGCCAGCCGGGATCGACCTTCAAGCCCTTCGTGTATGGCGCCGCGCTGGAAAACGGCATCCCGCCCGAGCAGCCGTATGTCGACGCGGTGATGGACATCCGCGCCGCCGACGGCACCGTCTGGCGCCCGACCGACATGTCCGGCACCACCGGCCGCCAGATGACGATGCGCGACGGCCTGGTGTTCTCGAAGAACACGATCACGGCCCAGGTGATGCGCGACGTCGGCCTGCCGCCCGTCATCAAGCTGGCCCAGAACCTCGGCATCCGCCAGAGCAAGCTGGCCGCCGTGCCGTCGCTGGCGCTGGGCACGAGTCCCGTGACCCTGCTCGAGATGGTCAGCAGCTATGCCAGCATCGCGGCGCAGGGCGAGTACCGCAAGCCGGTCTTCGTGCGCCGCATCAGCGACCGTGACGGCAACGTGATCGCCGACTTTGCCACGACCAAACCGGAGCGCGCGATGTCGCAGGCGGCGAGCGTGACCCTGATCGACATGATGCGCGGGGTCGTGAATCGCGGCACGGGCACGCAGGTGCGCTCGCGCTTCGGCATCAACGGCGACGTCGCCGGCAAGACCGGCACCACCCAGAACAATGCGGACGGCTGGTTCATCCTGATGCATCCGAACCTGGTCGCCGGCGCCTGGGTTGGCTTCAACGACAACCGCGTCACGATGCGTTCGAGCTACTGGGGGCAGGGCGGCCACAATGCGGTCCTGCTGGTCGGCGACTTCTTCAGGAGCGCGCTCGACGCCGGCAAGGTCGACCGCGAGGCTCTGTTCCCCGGCGGACGTCCACCAGCCCCGGCACGGGTCCAGCAGCAAGAACCGGAAGAGGAATTCATCGAACCGGGCGACCTGACCGAAGGCATCCCGGCCGAACCGGCGCAGCCCGAGCCGGCGCCGCAGGACGAGGCTGAGGAGGTCCAGGACGCGCCGATGGAAGGCGTGCCGCCTCCGCCGCCACCACCGCCTCAGCAGACGCCCCTGGATTGATACCGGTCTCCGCCGCGCACCGTAGGGTGGACACCGTCCACGCGTGCGTGCGGACCCGTGCCGCACGGTCTCCGGGAGCCGTGCAGGGGTGCGGCCGCACGTACGCGTGGGCATGCCCACCCTACGTTACGTCGATTGATACCGGTCTCCGGAGCCGCTCACCGCCGCGCACCGCAGGGTGGACACCGTCCACGCGTGCGTGCGGAGCCGTGCCGCACCGTCTCCGGGAGCCGTGGAGGGGTGCGGCCGCACGTACGCGTGGGCATGCCCACCCTACGTTACGTCGATTGATACCGGTCTCCGGAGCCGCTCACCGCCGCGCACCGTAGGGTGGACACCGTCCACGCGTGCGTGCGGAACCGTGCCGCACGGTTTCCGGGAGCCGTGCAGGGGGGCGGCCGCCCGTACGCGTGGGCATGCCCACCCTACGTTACGTCGATTGATACCGGTCTCCGGAGCCGATCACCGCCGCGCACCGCAGGGTGGACACCGTCCACGCGTGCGTGCGGAACCGTGCCGCATGGTCTCCGGGAGCCGTGGAGGGGTGCGGCCGCCCGTACGCGTGGGCATGCCCACCCTACGTTACGTCGATTGATACCGGTCTCCGGAGCCGCTCACCGCCGCGCACCGCAGGGTGGACACCGTCCACGCGTGCGTGCGGAACCGTGCCGCACGGTTTCCGGGAGCCGTGCAGGGGGGCGGCCGCCCGTACGCGTGGGCATGCCCACCCTACGTTACGTCGATTGATACCGGTCTCCGGAGCCGCTCACCGCGGCGCACCGCAGGGTGGACACCGTCCACGCGTGCGTGCGGAACCGTGCCGCACCGTCTCCGGGAGCCGTGGAGGGGTGCGGCCGCACGTACGCGTGGGCATGCCCACCCTCCGTTACGTCGATTGATACCGGTCTCCGGAGCTGATCACCGCCGCGCACCGTAGGGTGGACACCGTCCACGCGTGCGTGCGGAACCGTGCCGCACGGTCTCCGGGAGCCGTGGAGGGGTGCGGCCGCACGTACGCGTGGGCATGCCCACCCTACGTTACGTCGATTGATACCGGTCTCCGGAGCCGCTCACCGCCGCGCACCGTAGGGTGGACACCGTCCACGCGTGCGCGCGGAACCGTGCCGCACCGTCTCCGGGAGCCGTGCAGGGGTGTGGCCGCACGTACGCGTGGGCATGCCCACCCTCCGTTACGTCGATTGATACCGGTCTCCGGAGCTGATCACCGCCGCGCACCGTAGGGTGGACACCGTCCACGCGTGCGTGCGGAACCGTGCCGCACGGTCTCCGGGAGCCGTGGAGGGGTGCGGCCGCACGTACGCGTGGGCATGCCCACCCTACGTTACGTCGATTGATACCGGTCTCCGGAGCCGCTCACCGCCGCGCACCGTAGGGTGGACACCGTCCACGCGTGCGCGCGGAACCGTGCCGCACCGTCTCCGGGAGCCGTGCAGGGGTGTGGCCGCACGTACGCGTGGGCATGCCCACCCTACGTTACGTCGATTGATTCCGGTCTCCGGAGCCGCTCACCGCCGCGCACCGTAGGGTGGACACCGTCCACGCGTGCGTACGGAACCGTGCCGCACGGTCTCCGGGAGCGGTGGGGGGCGGCCGCCCGTACGCGTGGGCATGCCCACCCTACGTTACGTCGATTGATACCGGTCTCCGGAGCCGCTCACCGCCGCGCAACGTAGGGTGGACACCGTCCACGCGTGCGTGCGGAACCGTGCCGCACGGTCTCCGGGAGCGGTGGAGCACGTACGCGTGGGCATGCCCACCCTACGTTACGTCGATTGATACCGGTCTCCGGAGCTGATCACCGCCGCGCACCGCAGGGTGGACACCGTCCACGCGTGCGTGCGGAACCGTGCCGCGCGGTCTCCGGGAGCGGTGGAGGGTGCGGCCGCACGTACGCGTGGGCATGCCGACCCTACGTTACGTCGATTGATACCGGTCTCCGGAGCCGCTCACCGCCGCGCACCGCAGGGTGGACACCGTCCACGCGTGCGTGCGGAACCGTGCCGCATGGTCTCCGGGAGCCGTGGAGGGGTGCGGCCGCACGTACGCGTGGGCATGCCCACCCTACGTTACGTCGATTGATACCGGTCTCCGGAGCCGCTCACCGCCGCGCACCGTAGGGTGGACACCGTCCACGCGTGCGTGCGGACCCGTGCCGCACGGTCTCCGGGAGCGGTGGAGGGGGGCGGCCGCACATACTCGTGGGCATGCCCACCCTACGTTACTTCGGCTGCTCGCCCCCGGTCACAAAATCGGTGTGCCGCCCGTCACCGCGATCCGCGCGCCGGAGATGTAGCTGGCCTGGTCCGACGCCAGCAGCACGTAGACCGGCGCCACTTCGGCCGGCTGGCCGGGACGCTTCATCGGCACCTGCTGGCCGAAGCTCTCGACCTGGTCCGGCGGCATGGTCGACGGAATCAGCGGCGTCCAGATCGGCCCCGGCGCGACCGAGTTGACGCGGATGCCTTTCTCGGCCAGCAGCTGCGCCAGGCCCGCCGTGAAATTGGCGATCGCGCCCTTGGTGGCGGCGTAGGCGAGCAGGGTCGGCTTCGGGTTGTCGGAGTTGATCGAGGCGGTGTTGATGATCGACGAGCCCGGCGCCATGTGTTTTACCGCGGCTTTGCAAATGTGGAACATGGCCGTGATGTTCACCTGGAAGGTGTAGTCCCATTCCTCGTCCGGGATCTCCTCGATCGCATCGCGGGTCATCTGGAAGGCGGCGTTATTCACCAATACATCGATGCGGCCGAACTCCTGCACGGCGCGCGCGACGATCGCGCGGCAGTGGGCGGGTTCGGCCAGGTCGCCCGGCACCAGCACGGCGCGCCGGCCCGCTTCCCGCACCAGGCGCGCGGTCTCCTCGGCGTCGTCGTGCTCGTTCAGGTAGGCGACCAGGACGTCGGCGCCTTCGCGCGCAAACGCGAGCGCCACCGCGCGGCCGATGCCGCTGTCGCCGCCGGTGATCACGGTGGCCTTGCCGGCCAGCTTGCCCGAACCCTGGTAGCTGGTTTCGCCGTGGTCGGCCTTCGGCGTCAGGGCCGACTCGCGGCCCGGTGGCTGCTGCTGTTGCTTCGGCTGGTTCATCGCATGCTCCTCTTGACGTTAACGCGCAAACTCAGGTTCCCTTCGGCAGGCTGCGCAAGGCTGCCGGATGGCGCACCGCCGGGCCTTGCGGCAGGCCGGGTGCATCCGGTTCGACCGCTTCCTGCAGCAGCAGTTGCTGCGCACGTGGCGCCGTCGAGATGCCGAGGTCGACGAACATCTGCATCGAGGCCAGGATGACCGCCTGCTGGGTGTCCATGAACAGGTTGTAGTCCGCGTCGAGGACCGTGTAGATGATCTCCCACTCGATGTAGTCCTGCGTGTATTTGGACAGGTGGGCGCGGTCGAAGCGCACCTTGTCGCGCTTGCCGATGAATTCGGCCACCGCCGTCGGCACTTTCGCCGCCAGTGCCGCCGGCGTATCCGGATGCGCGCGCAGGTTGTAGACGATGCGGCGCGTGACCATGCGCTTGAAGTTCGATACCGTGTCCTTCAGCAGTTCGGCGTTCGAGACGATGATCTGCTCGCCACTGGAGGCGCGCAGGCGGGTCGTCTTCAGGCCGACCTTCTCCACCGTGCCCGAGGTATCGGAGGTCGAAATGAAGTCGCCCACTTCGAAGGGCTTGTCGATGGCGATCGCAAGCGAGGCGAACAGGTCGCCGAGCACGTTCTGCACCGCCAGCGCGATGGCGATACCGCCAATCCCGAGGCTGGCCACAAAAGTAGTGATGTTGATGCCGAGGTTGGCCAGCAGGGCAAGCGCAAAGATCACCCAGACGCTGGTCTGCAGCACCCAGATGATGAGCGTGTGGGCAACCGTGACCTGGGCGTCGTCGGTGACGTGTTCATGGGTGCGGAAATAGCGGCGCGCGGTGACCTTGATCGCGCTGTGCAGGTACATCGCCAGTTGCAGGCCGAGGGTCAGGAACCAGAGGTGGCTGACGCGCGTATTCCAGGGCGCGGGCAGGTCGAGCGCCGACAGGCCGATCAGGAGGCTGGTCAGGATGACGACCAGGTTGCTGGTGCGCGCCAGGGTCTTGCGCAGCACTTCGGCGACCGGGCGGTGCGCGCTCTCGTCGCCGAGCTGGTCGAGGCGGCGCCGGAACAGGGCCAGGGCGCCATGGATGGCGACGAAACTGGCAACCGCCAGGGCCAGCGCGAACAGGGCGTTGGGCAGGGTGATGTCGAGGGATGCGACGAAGGCGCGGATATCCACTATGAGCTCCTTTTTTCACGGAAGAGGGGACGCAAGGGCGCGCAAGGGACACACATCGTCCGGTGGCGGGCGCCGCCGGATCGCGCAGCGGGCTTGCCGCTGCGGCGTGGCCGCGGCGCGAGCCGCGGCGCTTCCTGGACGCGCAGGGCGTCCAGGACAATCGAAACGCTTACTTGCGCTGCTTCAGGTGCTGGCGCACGGCCTCGGCCGACACGCCGACTTCGGACACCGCGCGTTCGAGCTCTTCGCGGGTAACGCCCAGCGCCTCGGTCCAGTGGCGCACTTCCCACTCTTCGTGCACGTTGATGCGGCTACGGTCCTGCTGACCGGATTTTTGCAGATTGTCGGACATGATGAGCTCCTATCGATGAGTTTGGAACGACTATGCCACCCGCAGGGGTGCCCGTCCGTTAAGCACTTCACCTAGAGCAGCTTTTGTCCAGTTGAAGCTCAACCAGGAAAATTTCCCGTTAGGCAGCGCTACTGCTTGATGAGAACGTGCGCGAGAACGGGCGCGTGCTTACGCTGGGCGAAATCCTCGCGCCGGCCCCACAAACGCGATATCGTTCCGTTAGTGCAATAAATTGCTTGGCTCCCCGATGGTGTTTCAGGTACGCTTGTTGAATCGGCACTATTGAGGAGTTACCCAATGTCTTACGAAACCTCCCAGCCCGAGCGTAGCGCGGTCGACGCGCTGCCCGGCCTCGTCGCCCTCGACTTCGGCACCAACTGGTGCGGCTATTGCCGCGCCGGCGAGCCGCTGATCGCGGGCGCGCTGAAGGATTACCCGGACGCGAAGCACATTCAGGTCGAGGACGGCCCCGGCCGGCCGCTCGGCCGCTCGTTCAAGGTCAAGCTGTGGCCCACCGTCGTGGTCCTGAAGGACGGCGCCGAGGTCGCACGCGTGACCCGTCCCGACAGCATCGACGAGGTGCGAGAAGCCCTGTCGAAGGCGGTGAGCCCATGAGTCAGCCAATGAAACAGCCAACGAATCAGCCGATGAATCAGCCAGCGAACCCGTCAATGAAACAGCCAGCCAACAAAGCGCGGACCGTCCTGTTCGCAAGCCTGATCGGCACCACGATCGAATTCTTCGATTTCTATATCTACGCCACGGCCGCCGTGCTGGTGTTCCCGAAACTGTTCTTCCCGGCGGCCGATCCGGCCTCCGCCGTGCTGCAATCCTTCGCCACCTTCGCGATCGCCTTCTTCGCGCGTCCGGTCGGTTCGGCCCTGTTCGGCCACTTCGGCGACCGCATCGGCCGCAAGGCCACGCTGGTCGCGGCGCTGCTGACGATGGGCCTGTCGACCATCGTGATCGGCCTGCTGCCGACCTATGCCACGATCGGCACCCTGGCGCCGCTGCTGCTGGCGCTGTGCCGCTTCGGCCAGGGCCTGGGCCTGGGCGGCGAATGGGGCGGGGCGGTCCTGCTCGCCACCGAAAACGCGCCGCCGGGCAAGCGTGCCTGGTACGGCATGTTCCCGCAGCTCGGTGCCCCGATCGGCTTCCTGCTCTCGGGCGGCATCTTCCTGATCCTGACGCAAGTGATGGGCGACGAACAGTTCTTCGCCTGGGGCTGGCGCATTCCATTCCTGTCGAGCGCCGTCCTGGTCGCCGTGGGCTTGTATGTGCGCCTGAAAATCCACGAGACGCCGGACTTCCAGGCCGTGCTCGACAAGGGCGAACGCGTCAAGGTGCCGTTCGTGACCGTGTTCAAGGAGCACGGCCGCTCGCTGCTGCTGGGCACCCTGATGGCGACCTCGACCTTCGTGCTGTTCTACCTGCTGACGGTGTTCGCGCTGAGCTGGGGCACGACCGGGCTGCATTATTCGCGTACCCAGTTCCTGCTGCTGCAGCTGGGCGCCGTGTGCTTCTTCGGCTTCCTGATCCCGCCCTCGGCCCTGATCGCCGACCGCTTCGGACGCCGCGCCGCGATGATCGGGGTGACCGTGGCCATCATGATCTTCGGCCTGACCTTCGGTTCGCTGTTCGTCGCCGACAACCTGCCGAAGGCGGGCCTGTTCCTGGTGATCGGCTTGTCCCTGATGGGCCTGACCTACGGACCGCTCGGCACGCTGCTGGCCGAACTGTTCCCGCCGGCCGTGCGCTATACGGGCTCGTCGCTGACCTTCAACCTGGCCGGCATCCTCGGGGCCTCGCTGGCGCCGTATGTCGCGACCTCGCTGGCGACGAAGCACGGTATCGCCTACGTCGGCTATTACCTGACGGGTGCAGCGCTGCTGAGTTTGATTGCGCTGCTGCTGGTGCGTAGTCCGGCACGCCAGCCGGAGGCGGCACGAGTTTGAGCGCTTGACGTTCGTGGGGCTGTTGCCTGGGAAGGTAACGGCCCCTTTCATCCGCGTGGACATGTCCACCCTACGGAAGACCTTGCAAGTCCGGCTGCACCGTGTCCCGTAGGATGGGCATTCCCATGCGGACCTTGCACCCCGATAGCGCCGCAGGCATCAGCCCCACGACACCCACATTTCGCCTTACCCCGACGGGAACGACTTGTCGTCTTCCTTCTTGTCCGACCTTACCCCCGCCAGCCGGTCGACCTTGATCAGCCCCTCCGCCGCCGCGTGCGAAGCGGCAAACACGCTGTCCGGCGCCAGCACCAGCTGAATCCCGGTGCTGCTCACTTCCTCGATCAGCCGGTCGAGTGCCTCGATCCGGGCCGGGTCCGGGTTCACATTGCGGATATAGATCATGCGCACCGCTTGCGGATGGCGGCGCACGATCTCGGCGTAGATCTCCGGGTCTTTTTCGCCGCTGTCGCCGATCAGCACGAACTGCATGCCCGGATAAAAACTCAGGATCAGCGCGATTTTCTCCAGCTTGTGGTTGCCGTGTTTGGTGAGCTTGAACACGTCGCGCATGCCCAGTTCGCGCAGCAGCAGGGGGCCGACGGGAATGCCCTGCAGGCGCAGGAAGTCGACCAGGAAGCCGAACAGGTGCCAAGGGCTGCTCGAGACGTAGAACAGCGGGTTGTCTTCATTGCCGCCGGCCCCGTCGCGCAGCGCGCGGTAGAAGGCGGCCACGCCCTTGAACGGTTTACGGGTGTGCGCATTGGTGCGCGCCAGCATCAGGGCCATGTTCAGCTTGTTCGTGACATTGGTCCAGAGCACCGTGTCGTCGATGTCGCTGATGATGCCGAAGCGGGCCGTCGGCGCCGGCACGAAGGCCTCGGCCACGGTCCGCACCGGCTTGCCGTCGTCGGCTGACGAGTCGGGCAGTTCGAGGTCGATGCGGTGGCTGCCGCCGGCCAGCGGCGCGGCAGGAACGATCTCGAACTCGAAATAGCCGTCGCTGTCGGTCACCGTCTCCCAGCGCCGCCCATCGAAATGCGCCGTCACGCGCGCGCCCGCCACCTCGTCCGATTCGAGGCGGTGATACAGCGCGACGAGGTTGCTCCAGCTGCTGTCCTGGCCAGTCTGCTCGCGAAAGCTCGCCTCGTCGAGGACGCGGCCCTTGATCCAGAGTTTTTGCGCATTGCCGAAACCGAGGTAGGGCAGGACCAGCAGCGGCCGCTCGGTGCCGACCTGGCGCAGCCGGCGCAGGGCGCCACGGGCAAAGCGGCCGGCCGTGCTGGCCAGGCGTTCGTGCAGGGCGGGCGCGCCGGGTTCGACATTTTCTTCGGGCACGAGCGGGCGGCGTTCGGGTTCCGGATGCTCGATCCAGAGCCGGCCCGCAGCGAGTCCCGCCGCCTGCAGGGCCGCCTCGAACTGGCCGGACAATCCGGGAGGCAGCGGCTGCGGCAGGACCTGCACCCTTGCCCCGGCCGCGGCCAGGCGCGCGATCTCGGGCGCTTGCGCGACGCCGGGGTTGAGGTAGAAGACGGCGCCCGCGGGCGCCACGCGTGCGTTGACGTCGGCGAAGCCGGCGCGGGTCAGGATCAGGAAGGCGGTTTCGAGGGCGGGATTGGTCATCGGTTCATGCGTCGCAGCGGCGTCCTGGCTGAATCAAGGCGCCAGTATCGCGTATCTGGTCGATCTGGCAACGCACGGCTGGCCACTGTTGCCCCTTCGGCGCGCTGTGCACGCTAGCGCACAGTCCGATTCATGCGAACCGGGCATACTGCTGGCATTGTCTTCTTGTCATGAGATACCGAACAGCCCACAGGATCTTTCGCCATGTCTTTCGTCATCATCGCAACGCTGGTCGTGCTGATTGTCATCGCAACGCTGCTGCCGCTGTCGCGCCATACCGAATGGTGGGTGCGCGACCTCGATTTCCCGCGCCTGCAGATCGCGATCGTCGCGCTCGGCGTGCTGGTGGCGGAGGCCTTCCTGCTCGACCTGGGCGAACCCGCATCGCTGCTCCTGATGCTCGCCACCGCCGCCTGCCTCGCTTACCAGGCCTGGTGGATCCTTCCCTATACCCGGCCCTGGCCGAACGAAGTGACACATGCGGTGGGCGGGGCGCCGGGCGACCGTCTCCGCATCCTGACCGCGAACGTGCTGACGCCGAACCGGAATACCGACGGCCTGGTCGCCCTCATTCGCGAGCACAAGCCGCATGTCTTCGTGACGCTCGAGACCGACCGCTGGTGGCAGGAGCGGCTGGACGTGCTCGAACCCGCGTATCCGTACGCGATGAAATGTCCGCTCGACAACCTGTACGGCATGCACGTGTATTCGAAGCTGCCGCTGCAGGACTGTGCGATCCAGTTCCTGGTCGAGGATGATATCCCCTCGATGCATGCGCTGGCCGTGCTGCCCTCGGGGCGCAAGGTGCGCATGCATTTCCTGCACCCGGCACCGCCGAGCCCGACCGAACACGACGAATCGACCGAGCGCGATGCGGAATTACTGGTGGTGGCGAAAAGCGTGGCCGGTCTCGATACGCCGGTGATCGTCGCAGGCGACCTGAACGACGTCGCCTGGTCGACCACGACCCGGCTGTTTCGCAAGATCAGCGGCCTGCTCGACCCGCGCATCGGGCGCGGCATGTTAAACACCTTCCACGCCGACCACTGGTTCCTGCGCTGGCCGCTCGACCACCTGTTCCACAGCCGTCATTTCACGCTCGGCTTCATCCGGCGCCTGCCATCCTTTGGCTCCGACCATTTCCCGGTGCTGGTCGAACTGGTCTACGACCGCGCGCGCGGCGCCGGCCAGCAGGGGCTGGAGGCGGACGAGGACGACCATGCACTGGCCGAGGAAAAGATCGCGGCGGAACCGGTGTCGGTGGAGGACGTGCACGAGCCGCAGGCGTAGGGTGGGCACTTGTGCCCACGCCGACGCACGGTCTGTAACTCGGCGGAGCCTGTACCGGAACGCTGCCGGACGCACAGTGGCTCGACGCCGCGTCTGTTGCGCCGGCCTACGCGTGGGCTCGAGAGCCCACCCTACGGTGCGCATCGGCAAACGGTGTGCTTCGGGCTTGCGTTTATTTTGGGCGGAGCCCACCCTACGGAAAACTCAGGACTCGCGCCGGAACTCCGGCGCGGGCAGCGGATGGCGCCGCTCGTCCGGCCGCGTCAGCACGCGGCGCGCCACGTCGAAGGGCACGCCCATGCCGGCCATCACCCGCGCCGGGGTGCCTCCTTGCGAGGCCGGGGTCTTGATTGCCGCGTCGATCAGGAGCGCGGTCTTGTAGTCGGTTCGTCGGTCCATGCGCGTATTCTCGCATGCGGCCCAAGCTTTGGGACCCTAGAACGAATACACCAGCGTCAGCGAGGTCTGCGTATCCAGATTCTTCTTGTCCACCGGCACATTGGTGTCGTTGCGGGCCGAAAAGGCCGCCTTCATCTGCATCGTGTCGTTGATCTTGGCGGAGAGGGCCGATTCCGCGATCGAGTGCACGTTCGAGGTGCCGCGCTCGACGCTGACGGTTTGCACGAATGCCGCCGACGGGCTCACCTGCCAGCGGAAACGCGCGGCGCCACGCACGGTCAGGCCGCTCTCACGTTCGCCCGCCGGGCGCTCGCCGCTGAAGTAACCCGGACCGATTTCGACGTCGAGCGCCTTGTCGTCGGTGTTGTAGAGCTGCGAGCCGTGGCCGACGGCGAACGAGCTGTAGCGCGTGTAGGCGCCGAACTTGTCGTTCACGTGGGAGGCGAGGACGAAGGCGCGCGAACCTTCCTTCATCAGCTTGTAGGCGGCTTTCGCAGAGGCGGTCCAGCGCTCGGCCGAACGGGTGCGGTAGCGGTCGCCGTCGTCGTCGGTGATCTCGTCTTCCTTGAAGTAGCCGCTGACGACGTATTCGTTGCTCCAGTCAGCCGTTTCATGGATGGCATCGATCTTGCCGCTGATCGAGGTGCCGGTGGTATTGCCCGAGGTGCTGATCGCACCCAGTTCGGCGGAGGTGAACCAGGTGCCGTCGGGAATGTTCTCGGGGCGCGACACCGTCAGCGCGCTGTGGATGCTGCCGATTTGCGGCAGGTCGTCGGCGGCGCCGTCGGCGAAGGCGGGAAGGTGCGCCAGGCCGAGAAGGGCCAGCGCGTACAGCGGGAATGATTTCATAAGCTTGTCTGCGGCCGCGGCCCAGCTTGCGGGCTGGACCACCTGCCTGCCGGTCGTCATCGGAAAAGAATCGCGGAAAAGAGCGCCGGTGCACGCTGTGCGGCAAAGGGGCTCGGCCGAGATTGTATCCTAGAAGCAGTAAAAATGCCGTATGAAGCCAACTGAATCGAGCAAATTGCGGCACCGGCGCGACTCGGCAGTAAACCGGAGGCGCGCCGGACGAGCCCGGCTCAGGTCCGCGCTCAGGTGCCGGCTCAGGTCCCGATATAGACAATCTTGAAGATGAACAAGGCCGCAATCACCCACACGACCGGCTTCACGTCGCGCGCGCGGCCAGTGGTCAGCTTCAGCGCCGCATAGGTGATGAAGCCGAAGGCGATGCCTTCCGCGATGGAATAGGTGAACGGAATCACCAGCGCCGTGATCGCCGCCGGGATGCTTTCGGTGGTGTCGCCCCATTCGATGTCGCCGAGGTCGCGCAGCATCAGGCAGGCCACGAACAGCAGGGCCGGCGCGGTGGCGTAGGCCGGTACCACGCCGGCCAGCGGCGCGATGAAGAGGCAGGCCAGGAACAGTACCGCCACACTCAGGGCCGTCAGGCCGGTGCGTCCGCCGGCCTGCACGCCGGCCGCGCTCTCGATATAGGCCGTGGTGCTCGAGGTGCCGAGCACGGCGCCGGCGACGATCGCGCCGCTGTCGGCCAGCAGGGCCTTGTTCAGGCGTGCCATCTTGCCTTCGACCAGCAGGCCGGCGCGGCTGGCCACGCCCATCAGGGTGCCCGTCGCATCGAACAGTTCGACCAGGAAGAACACCAGCACCACGTTGATGATGCCGACCTTCAGCGCACCCGGGATGTCGAGCTTGAACAGGGTCGGATCAATCGAGGGCGGCGCCGAGAAGATGCCGTGGAAAGTGTTGCCGCCGAAGAAGAAGCTCAGCACGGTGACGACGATGATGCCGATCAGGATCGCGCCGCGCACCTTGAGGCGGTCGAGCGTGACGATCAGGATGAAGCCGAAGATGGCCATGATCGCCTCCGGCTTGTGCAGGTCGCCGGCCTTGACCAGGGTCGGCTCGCTGCCGACGACGATGCCCGCGTTCTTCAGCGCGATCAGGGCGAGGAACATGCCGAGGCCGACCGTAATCGCCACCCGCAGCGAATGCGGGATGCCGTTCACGATCATGCCGCGCAAGCCCAGCACCGAGACCAGGATGAACAGGCAGCCGGAAATGAACACGGCGCCCAGTGCCGCCGGCCAGGCCACGCCCATGCCGAGCACGACCGCGTAGGCGAAATACGCGTTCAGGCCCATGCCCGGCGCCATGCCGATCGGATAGTTGGCGTACAGGCCCATCACCGCGCTGCCGAGCGCGGCCACGAGGCAGGTGGCCACGAACACGGCCTCTTTCGGCATCCCGGCGTCGCCGAGGATCGACGGGTTGACGAAAATGATGTAGGCCATCGTCAGGAAGGTGGTGAGGCCGGCGAGCAGTTCGGTGCGTACGTCCGTGCCGCTTTCCTTGAGTTTGAAATAGTTGTCGAGCATCGTCGAGTGGGTTCCGGATGATTGCGCAAAGCCTGGCCTGCGCGGTTGGGATGACCGAAGCATAACACCGCCGCGGCCCCTCCATGACGCAGAGGAAGACAAAAACGTCGGCAATCTGCCGGGCCGGCCATGCCCATGGGCTCTCCCGGCGGTTTTTCTACTCTTTTCTTGCTTTACATTGCAGGATTGGTATCATCGATTTGCTGGCTGTCATGTCGATGGCCGTCCGACTGTGAGCTCGTGATGCAGATCCGTGCCTACCTGTATCTGATGGCTGCAGCAATCCTGGTCCCGGTGATCCTGTTCGCCGGCTTCGCGCTGCGCCTGCTCGACGGCGCCGAAAGCGACCTGGCGCGCACCCGGGTGGAGGCCGCGGCCCAGCGCGTGGCCTTGCTGGTCGACGGCGAGCATCGCGCGACCGTAGCCGCGCTGCGGGTGCTGGCAGCATCGCCCTCGCTGGCGCGCGGCGACCTCCCATCCTTTTATGATGAAGCGAAAGCGGCCGCCGGCCCCCACGACGCCTGGTGCGTCCTGATGGACGAGCACGGCGCGCTGCTGTTCAACACCCTGGCGCCATTGGCCAGCACGTCGGTGTTGCCGCGCGACCCGGAACCCGCGTATTTCGCGAAGATGTTCGCCCACGACGGCGCTTACGTGACCGACGTCATGCCGGGACGCGCCAGCGGCCGGCTGGTGACCGCGGTCGCCATGCCGCTCATGAAGGACGGGCGGCGCCATGTGCTGGCGGTCGGCTACGGCACCGATCATTTCATCCACCTGCTGGCCGCTGCCGGCCTGCCGCCGGATTGGCAAATCGACCTCTTCGACCGCGCCGGCAAGCTGGTCGCGTCGAGCAGCGGACCCGCCGAGCTCGTGGGGCAGGATGCGCCGCCGGCGGTGGTGGCCGCGGGCGCCCGTGCACCGCAAGGCATGCTCGACATCCCGCTGCGTAATGGCGGGCGCGGCATCGTGGCGCTCAACCATGCGGCCGCAGGCTGGGTCGTCGCCGTCGGTGCGCCGGCGCGCGCGTTGGCTGCGGCGCCGGGCGGGGCGCCGCGCGCGGCCGCGCTCGCGCTGGTCGCGGCACTGGCCGGTGCGGCCGCGGTCGCGGCCTGGTTCGGGCGTAGCCATGCGCGCTCGATCCGACGCGCGGTCGAGGCGGCAAGCAGCCTCGGACGCGGCGAAATGCCGCCGCATCGCCGCTCGCGCATCGTCGAGATCGACCGCCTGCTGGCCGCCCTGCGCCAGGCCGGCAATGAACTGACCCGGGCCCAGGCCACGCGCGATTCGGCCGGCAACGAGCGCCAGTCCCAGCTCGAGCGGGCCCAGCAGGCGCGCCAGATGGCCGAAGAGGAGAACCGCGCCAAGGACCAGTTCCTGGCCATGCTCGGCCACGAGTTGCGCAATCCGCTGGCGCCGATCGGGACTGCGGCCCAGCTGCTGAAACTCCCCGACCTCGACGGCCACCGCGCGCGCTACGCCGGCGACGTGATCGGGCGCCAGGTCGAGCACATGAACCGGCTGCTCTCGGACATGCTCGACGTGTCGCGCGTCACGCGCGGGCTGGTCACGCTGAACCTGGAGGATGTCGACCTGCGCAATGCCGTCGAGCGCGCCGTCGAGCAGACCCGGCCGCTGATGGAAGATCGCCAGCATCGCCTCGAACTGCGCCTGCCGCAGCACCCGGTGATGGTGCGCGGCGACCAGACCCGCCTGACCCAGGTGGTGGCCAACCTGCTCACCAATTCCGCGAAATACACGCCGCCGCATGGCGCGATCCAGCTGTCCCTCAGCGGCGCCGGCGACGAGGCGACGCTGAGCGTGGCCGACGACGGCGAAGGCATCACTCCCGAACTCCTGCCGCGCGTGTTCGACCTGTTTTCCCAGGGCGAGCGCAAGCCCGACCGCGCCCAGGGCGGCCTCGGCCTGGGGCTGGCCCTGGTGCGCAGCCTGGTGCAGCTGCATGGCGGGAATGTGGACGCCAGCAGTTCGGGTCGCGGCGGCGGCAGCATTTTTACCGTGCGCCTGCCGCTCAAGCACGAGCTGGCCGCGCTGGCCGCGCCGCTGCCGGGTCCGCGCCGCGCAAGCCGCGAGTCGAAGCGCGACGCCCCGCCGGCGGCGCTGCGCGTGATGCTGGTGGACGACAACATCGATGCCGCCGTCAGCCTGTCGCTGCTGCTGGAAGCGGCCGGCGACCACCTGGTCTCGACCTATTACGATGCGGCCAGCGCGCTCGAGTGGGCGGCCTTCGAGCGGCCCGACGTGTTCGTGCTCGACATCGGCCTGCCCGACATGAACGGCTACGAACTGGCGCGGCGCCTGCGCGCGATGCCGCAGTTCGCCGGTACGCTCCTGATCGCGCTGACCGGCTACGGCCAGCTGGCCGACAAGGTGAGGGCGCGCGAAGCCGGCTTCGACATGCACATCGCCAAGCCGGCCGAGCCGGAAGAGATCCTGGCGGCGCTGGCGACTGTCAGTGTTTGCCCTACCGAGGTCGAACGTACATAGAGCGCGCAACGCTCTATTGGGTAACGGCCGGCCGATGCGCTACCATGGCGCTTTCATCATTCATCAAGCCGACCATGCCGAAAAATAAGAAGCCCGTGCCGCGCAAGGGCGCCACTCCCGCCGAACCCGATACCGACGCGCTGGCCCAGGCCCTGGCCGACCTCGCGCTCGAGGTGGCCGAGGGCGAGGAGCTTGAACCGGAACTGGCGGCCGCGCGCGAGGAAGAGTTGCTGGTCGCGATCCGCAAGGCGCTGCGCAAAAAGCGCGACGAAGTGCTGTACGGCGCGATCGAACTGGCACGCTTCACCGATCCCGAAGCCTGCCGCCTGCTGCGCGGCCACATCGGCGAACAGTCGGCGATGCTGCGCCTGCGCCGCGAGGGCGAGGACGAGCTCGAGATCGACGCCTTCCTGATCCCCCTGTTCGTGCGCAGCACGGGCGGCCTGGTGGCCCAGGAAACCTTTATCGATGACGCCGCCTACGAGGAACTGGCGGCCAGCTTCGTCGCTGCCGAACTGGACAGCCCAAAGGCCAAAGTCGCCCTGGTGCGTCACGCCTACGACCTGGCCGAGGCCGACCACATCGGCTTTTCGACCCTGCAGGACCTGCTGCGCGAAGCGGCCGCCAGCATGACGAGCCGGAAGCCGGTGGCGGCGCCCCTGCTCGAGGCCAGCATCCGCGGCTGGACCGGCGAGCGCTTCGCACCCGACGAGACGGCGATGGAACTTCGCTTCCTGTTCGGCTTTTCTTTGAAACGCGTGGACGATCCCTTCTATGCGGTGCCGAAGGACGAGATCGACGCCGACGTGTATTTCGCCGACCGCATGCGCCGCTACCGCGCCTGGACCGAACGCGTGGCGCCGCTGGTGCGCCGCTGCCTGGCGGCCGATCCGGAATCGCTCAGCGTCGACTTCCTCTACCAGGACCTGTTCCACGGCGCCAAGGAGCAGGGCGTGGCCGAGCTGGCGATGCTGGGGACGCTTTCCGAGATCAACGGCCTGCTGGCCGGCAAGGAACTGGCGGCCGACCGCGTGCGCGCCGTCGTCGCTCCGAGGGACGCGGGCGAACACATCGAACTGCGCGTGAACCTGTACGCCCTCGACCGCGGTCCGCCCTGGGGCGGCGTGGCGAAGGCGGTCGACCTGGCCGCCGACCTCGGCGCCGAAGTGGACGAATTGTGCGATGCCCTCGGGTCGATCGGCATCGACGACGTCTCCACCGCCGACAGCTTCGACGAGGAGGGCCATCCGGAAGGTGCCCAGCCGTATCCGCCAGCCTGAATTTCGCCTGAATTTCGCCCGGAAGGCGCCTGAACCCCGCGTGAACCCCGCTTGAATCTCGCATGGTCCCCGCCGCAGCGCAACATCAGCGCCCGGCGGCGGCCCGTGCGCAGCCTTTTCCCCCTCCGGCGCTCGCTA
This sequence comes from Telluria sp. AIW5, assembly GCF_056680575.1. NCBI lineage: Bacteria > Pseudomonadati > Pseudomonadota > Betaproteobacteria > Burkholderiales > Oxalobacteraceae > Telluria > Telluria sp. AIW5. The sequence continues at coordinate 3,621,937 of NZ_CM155289.1, forward strand.
CGGCTTCGCTTTTTGCCCACGCTACGGCAGAGTATGCCTACACCCTCTATTCGCTCCCGGCGCGGCCGGCCATGCCACGCAACCCGCCTCTGCGGCGCGTTTCAGGGGCTGCGCACGGTTGCGCATGCCTCCCGTATGGATGAGTTTTCGTAGTGGATTTCCTTGTATATCAGTAGGACTATGCCTACAAAAATTCCTGCAGGACACCGAACTCTCCTATGAGGAAATGCTCTGCGTTTCCGTGGAGTCCTTTCTAGCGACTAATGTTGCGATGCATAAATGAAAATAATAGTAAATTTGCATGTTACGATTCTGCCGTTCGGCTTCATGGCGAAGGCGTGAATCATCTCCGCCGCGGCCATGACTGCCACGGACCCAAGATCAACTAAAGCGCCACCAAGGCGAAAGGAAATCAACATGCCGACCCTGATCGTGTTTTGCCACCTGCGCTGGGACTTCGTCTTCCAGCGCCCACAACATCTGATGACGCGCCTGGCGGAACACTACCAGATCCTGCTTGTCGAAGAACCGGTGCATAGCGAAGGGCCAGCACACCTGCAAAAGACGGCCGTCGCGCCGAACATCACGGTGTGCCGCCCGCATACCCCGATCCTCCATACCCATGGCTTCCACGACGACCAGATCCCGACCCTGCAAGGCCTGCTGGCCGACCTCGTCCCTGAAGGCGAGCGTCCGGTGGTCTGGTTCTACACCCCGATGGCGCTGCCGCTGCTGCAGGGCCTGAACCCGTCGCTGGTGGTCTACGATTGCATGGACGAACTGGCTGCCTTCAAGAACCCGCCGAAGCAGCTGCTGCAGCGCGAATCGGCCCTGCTCAACATCGCCGACCTGGTCTTCACCGGCGGCCCGAGCCTGTACGAAGCCAAGAAAGACCGCCACGCCAACGCCCACTGCTTCTCGAGCAGCGTCGACGCCAGGCACTTCCGCCAGGCGCTTGATGCCGCCATCTCGCATCCGGAGCAGGCCAACATCCCCGGTCCGCGCCTGGGCTTCTACGGCGTGATCGACGAGCGTTTCGATACCGAGCTGGTGCGCCAGATGGCCGCGGCCCACCCGGAATGGCAGATCGTTCTGGTCGGCCCCGTGGTCAAGATCGACCCGGCCGAACTGCCGCGCGCCGACAACGTCCATTACATGGGCCAGCGCAACTATGACGAACTGCCGAAGTTCCTGGCCGGCTGGGACCTCTGCCTGCTGCCGTTCGCGATGAACGATTCGACCAAGTTCATCAGCCCGACCAAGGTGCTCGAGTACATGGCCGCGGAAAAGCTGAGCGTCAGCACCCCGATCACCGACGTCAAGGTGCCATACGGCGACGTCGTGGCCATCGCCTCGACCGCCGACGAGTACATCGCCGCCTGCGAGCGCATGCTGGCCCTGGACGAAGCCGAAAAGGCCCGGCTGCTCGAGCGCATGCGTGACATCGTCGCCAACACTTCGTGGGACAAGACCGCCGCCCGCATGCACGAGCTGATCAGCACCACGGCGCCCGGCGCGGCCCGCTCCGCCGCTGCGGAAGCGCTGGAAGCCGGCACCGCCGCGCGCGTCAGCCCGCTGCCGGTCGCGCAGAAGTCCGCCGCCTGATTATCCAGGTGTCGAGCAACCCGCCCCGCCTGACGGCCGGGCGGGTTTTTTTACGTTTTTTTTACGCTCGGGGGAATCGTCCGGGGGACTGATTTCACGTGGTGATCGGTACCGGCACCCGGCGGCAGCGTGCGCCGCCTCGTTCGTTCCTTAATGCCGGAAGGCCCCCGCGGCGCGCACGGCTTCCGGCTGTGGCAAGGCCTGCGCATCGGCCAGCCTGACGATCGACAGCGGATGCGCAAACTCGATGCCTTCGCGCGTGAAGCGGCGGTAGATCTCGAGCAGGATGGCCTGCTGGGTATCCATGTGGGCGATGTAGTCCGGGCTCTGGAAGTGATACACGACTTCGAAGTTCAGGGACCACTCGCCGTAGTTGAAGAAGTGTGCGCGCTCGAAGGCGGCGGACGGCTCGGCGTCGACCACCTCGCGGATCAGGACCGGCACGCGCGCCAGCTTGGCATCGCTGGCGCCATAGGCCACGCGCAACACGAAGGCGACGCGGCGCGTTTCCATGCGCTTGTGGTTGTGGATCCGGCTTTTCAGCAGGTCGCCGTTGGAGAAGATCACCTGTTCGCCGCCCAGCCCGCGCAGGCGCGTGGTTTTCAGGCCGATGTGCTCGACCGAGCCGAGCACGTCGCCGACGATGATGAAGTCGCCGATCTCGAAGGGCTTGTCGAGCATGATCGAGAGCGATGCGAACAGGTCGCCGAGGATGTTCTGCACGGCCAGGGCGACCGCGATGCCGCCCACGCCCAGGCTCGCCACGAGGGCCGTGATGTTGAAGCCGAAGTTATCCAGCACCATCAAAAAGGCGATCACCCACAGCGCCAGGCGCGTCATGAAACAGACGATGGTGCGCGAGGCCTTGCGCGGCGCGTCGCCGTTGCCCGGGTAATGGTCGCGCCAGGCGCGCAGCAGGGTGTCGCCCCAGATCGCCAGTTGCAGGATCAGGGCCGCGATCGCCACCCGCGACACGACGAGGCGCTGCTTGTCGGTCAGTTCGAGGGCCAGGCTGGCGAGGTAGGCGGCCAGCACCAGCAGGATCAGCAGGTAGGTCTTGCGCAGCATCCTGGCGACCAGGTCGTCGGCCAGGGTCTCGGTGCGTAGCGACAGCGCCTGCATCTTGTGCAGGGCGAGACGGCGCAGCCAGTGCATGGCCAGCGTTGCGCCCAACAGGACGGCGAGGGCGATCGCCCAGCTCTCCAGGGTATTGTTCAGAACGGTAAAATCCATTGTCACTCCAGGCTTGCTGCGCTGCGGCAGCGAGATCCGCTAGTGTGCGGGTCGCCAGCCGGAAGGCGCGCACAATTGACAATTGAAAGGCTGAGGCCTACATTGCTTTCTTCGCAATTACTCACCAAATCTATCGCGCCCGGCGCGTCGACCAACTGCCTATCGATGAGCGCTGCCGTCCAACCCCGTATCCTGCTTGTGGACGATCAGCCTGCCAACCTTGCGGTGCTCGAGGCGCTGCTGGCCGGCCTCGACGCCGTGCTGGTACCGGTCGATTCCGGCGAAGCGGCGCTGCGCGCGCTGCTGGCGCAGGAGTTCGCCCTGGTGCTGCTGGACGTCCGGATGCCGGTCATGGACGGCTTCGAGACGGCCGAACTGATGCGCCGTCACCCGCGCGCGCAGTCGGTGCCGATCGTCTTCATCACGGCCGGCGACAGCGAGGATTTTCTCTGGGAGCGGGTCGAGGCGCTGGGCTGCGTCGACCATCTGCCCAAACCGGTCAATGCCCATGCGCTGCGCGCCAAGGTGCGCCAGTTCCTGGAACTCGATCGCCTGCGCAGCGCCGGTGCATCCGCTCCCGAGCCCGCGCCCGAACCGGCAGGCGGGCACGCAAGCCGGCTGCGCCTGATCCTCGATAACCTGCACGACTACGCCTTCATCGGCACCGACACCGCGCGCCGCATCACCGAGTGGGAAGCGGGGGCGCAGGCCGTCACCGGCTGGAGCGCGCAAGAGGCGATCGGCCAGTCGGCCGACATGATCTTCGTCCCCGAGGACATCGCTGCCGGCCGGCCGGACGAGGAAGCGGAGCGCGCCCGCGCCACCGGCCGCTCGGAAGACCGGCGCTGGCACCTGCGGCGCGACGGCCGGCGCTTCTTCGCCGACGGCATGATGATCGCGCTGCGCGAAAAGGGGGAGCTCCGCGGCTACGCCAAGATCATGCGCGACGCCACCGCGGAACACGAAGCGGCCGTGCAGCTGGCGGCCAGCGAGCGCGCCCTGTTCGACAGCACCGAGCGCTTTGCGCGCCTGCTCGAATCCTCGGGCGAGGGCATCGTCGGGCTCGACGCGCAGGGCCGCTGCACCTTCCTCAACGCGGCCGGCGCCGCCTGCCTCGGCTACGCACCGGCCGAACTCGCCGGAGCGGCAGTCGCCACGCTGTTGCCGCCAGGCGGAGGCGGCTTCGAAGAGGAGGCGCTGCTCGCCGCCGTGCAAAGCGGCGGCGTGCTGCGCCTCGACGAGGCCCAGCTGCTGCGCAAGGACGGCACGCCCCTGCCGGTGGCCTGTTCGGTGCACCCGCTCGACAACGGGTCGCAGTCCGGCACCGGCGCCGGTGGTGCGGTGCTCACCTTTACCGACATCAGCGCGCGCCAGCTCGCCGGGCGCGAACGCGAGCGCCTGGTGGCGCAGCTGCGCACTGCGGGCGAACGCATGCGCGACATCTTTTACCGGGCGCCGGCCGTCATGGCCGTCATGCGCGGTCCGGACATGGTGTTCGAGATGGCCAACCAGCGTTTCGCCGACCTGGTGGGCCGCCGCCATCTGCTCGGCAAACCCCTCCACGCGGCGCTGCCCGAGCTGGCGGGCCAGGGCCTGTTCGAGCTGCTGGAAGCGGTCTACCGCAGCGGCGAAGCGCACGAGGGCAGCAATGTGCGCCTGCAGCTGCACACCGAGAGCGGGGCGCTCGACACGTATTACGTCGACTTCATCTACATGGCCCTGCGCGAGCCGGACGGCAGCGTGTCCGGGGTCCTGGTCCACGGGGTCGACGTCACCGAGCGCACCCGCGCCGACCTGCTCGCGGTGGGCCAGCGCGGAGCCCTCGAGCTGGCGGTGTCGGATGCGCCGCTCGACGACGTGCTCGACCTGCTGGCGCGCACCGCCGAGGAATACGCGGCCGGTGCGGCGCTGGCCGGAATCCAGTTGACAAGCCCCGGCGGCGGCCTGCGCCACGCGGCGGCGCCCGGCCTGCCTGGCGGCCTGCGCGACGCGCTCGACCGGCTCGGCATGGCGCCTCTCGGCGGCGCTGGCGGCACCGCGGCCTGGCGCGCCGAGCCGGTCGACTGTCCCGACATCGCCAGCGACCCGTTGTGGGAGCGCTGCCGCGCCGAGGCGCTGGCCGCGGGCCTGGCCGCATGCCGCGCGCTGCCGATCCTCTCGCCGGCTGGCGCGGTGCTGGGCGCCTTCAGCTGGTATTACCGGGAAGGGACGGTGCGCGCCGCGCGCGACGAAGCGGCGCTGGCCCTGCTGGCCAATACCGCTTCCCTCGTGATCGGCCAGCGTGCCGAAGCCGCGGCGCGCCAGGCCGCCGAAGAGCGCTCGCACGCGATCCTGGAAAGCATGACCGATGGCTTCCTCGCGATGGACGGCAGCTGGCGCATCGGCTACGCGAACGCGGCGGCGGAACGCATCACGGGTCTCGACCGTTCGCAGCTGTTCGGCGACGTGTTCTGGGACCTGTTCCCGGACTGGCAGGGCAGCACCCACGAACAGACCTGCCGCCGCTGCGCCCTCGAACGCACGGCGACCCGGTCCGAAGCCCATATCTCCTCCTGGGGCGGCTGGTACGAGATCAACTGCTTCCCGACCCCCGACGGCGGCATCGCCCTCTACCTGCGCGACGAGAGCGAGCGGCGCCTTGCGGAAGAGGGCGTGCGGCGGCTGGCGGCGGTGGCCGAGCAGTCGTCCGACTTCATCGGCATCTTCGCGCCCGATGGCGCCGGGGTCTACCTGAATCCGGCCGGACGCGCGATGGCGGGCCTTGGGCTGGAGGCCGATATCGGCGGCGCGCGCCTGCTCGACTTCTTTGCGAACGACTGCCGCGCTTTCGTGCGCAGCGAGGTGCTGCCGGCCCTGACCGGCGCCGAGCAGAAATGGGAAGGCGAACTGAAGTTCGCGGCCCGTGCCGGGGGCGAGGCGGTCCCGGTGTACTTCAAGGGCTTCGCCGTGCACGGCAGCGACGGCGCCCACCTGGGCCTGGCGACGATCACGCGCGACATCACCGAACAAAAGCGCGCCGAAGACGACCTGCGCCGGATCGCGGTCGATCTGTCGGAAGCGGACCACCGCAAGAGCGAATTCCTGGCCACGCTGGCGCACGAACTGCGCAACCCGCTGGCGCCGATCCGCACGGGCCTGGACCTGCTGCGGATGGCGCCCGCCAATGCGGCTACCGGTGCGTCCACTGCGACCGACACGGCCGGGCGCGTACACGAGATGATGGACCGCCAGCTCGGGCAACTGATCCACCTGGTCGACGACCTGCTCGACATCGCGCGCATCACGCGCGGGCGCATCGAGCTGAAAAGGAGCCAGGTCGACCTGCGCACGGCGGTCTCGATGGCGGTCGAAAGCAGCAGCGCGCTGGTCAAGGCGGGCAAGCACGCGCTGCAGGTGACGCTGCCCGAGGAGCCGCTGCCGCTCGACGCCGACCTGACGCGCCTGGTACAGGTGCTGTCGAACCTGCTCAACAACGCGGCCAAGTACACGCCGGCGGGCGGACGCATCGCGCTGCAGGCCTGGCGCGAGGGCACGCAGGCGGTGGTGGCCGTTACCGACAGCGGTATCGGCATCGCGCCGGAGGCCATCGGTTCGGTGTTCGAGATGTTCACCCAGGTGCGCAGCAGCCTCGATCGCGCCCAGGGAGGACTCGGGATCGGGCTGTCGCTGGTGCGCAGGCTGGTCGAGCTGCACGGCGGGCGCGTGCAGGCCTTCAGCGAGGGGCGCGGGCGCGGCAGCACCTTCACGGTGCGCCTGCCGCTGCGGCGCGACGGCGCGCAGCAGCAGGCCGCGGCCAGCGGCCACGCGGCGCCGGCGCCTGCGCGCCGCCTGCGGGTACTGGTCGTCGACGACAACCACGATGCGGCCGAGAGCCTGGTCGCGCTGCTCGGCGCCTTGGGCCACGAGACCCGGATGGCGCACGACGGGCCCTCGGGCCTGGCGGCCGCACGCGAATTCCGGCCCGATCTCGCCTTCCTCGACATTGGCCTGCCCGGCATGAACGGCCACGAACTGGCGCGCGCCATCCGATCGTCCGGCGCCGGCAGCGAGCTGCGCGGCCCGGTGCTGGTCGCCCTGACCGGCTGGGGCGCCGCGAGCGACCTGGCGCTCTCGCAGCAGGCCGGCTTCGACCAGCATTTGACGAAGCCTGTCAGCCGTGAAGCGCTGGAACAGGCGCTGGCCGCCGCGATGGAGGGACGCACTGAAGGACGCACTGAAAGCCGCACCGAAGGACGCACATGAGCAAACACACGGTTTCCTGCGGCACGCTGGTGCTCAACGCGGCGGGGCAGCTGCTGCTGTGCCATGTGACCAATACGGCAGCCTGGAACATCCCGAAAGGCATGCGCGATCCGGGCGAGACAAGCCTGGAAGCGGCGGTGCGCGAGCTGCGCGAGGAGGCCGGCGTCGCTTTCGATGCCGCGCGTTTTGCCGACCTGGGGGAATTCGAGTACCGGCGCGACAAGCGCCTGCACCTGTTCCGCGTCGACGCCGGGGACGAGCTGGGCGACCTGGCGCACCTGGCCTGCACCAGTTTTTTTCCGCACCCGAAGTCGGGCAAGCCGACGCCGGAGATGGATGGTTTCAGGTGGGCCGGGCGCGGGGAGATCAGCCGCCTGTGCTGGCCCAGGATGGGGGCTTTGTTGCTGACGCTGGACTGGTGACGGCGCGCGAACCGCTGATCGCGCTGGTTCATCCGGCGCCGCTTCATGTGCCCTGGTTAAAAACCCGCCTCGTGCGCGCCGGCAGCGGTCTTTCGCAGTACCATGGACCGGCCCGGAAAACAGGAGGACCGCCATGAGCAGCCAACCCACCACTTTTGAATCCTACGACGTCGCCACCATCATGGGCGGCATCTACGGCGACGGCATCATCGCCTGCAAGGGCGCCTTCGAACGGACCTGGGTCGAACGGCTCGGGCGCGACATCGCCGTGCTGTTCGAGGAGGCGCAGCGCCGGCCCGGCGGCGCGCTCGCACGGGGACCGAACCGCTATTACGTCGAGGTGCATCCCGAACGCGTGTCGGGCTTCGCCGACATCATTGGCCATCCCTGGGTGGTGGCCGTCTGCCGCGCCATCCTCGGGCCGGAGTATCGGGTCGTCGAGGCCGGCTTCGACGTGCCCGGACCCGGCGCATTGCACCAGCCCTGGCACCGCGACTTCAAGTCCCCGGACGCGACCCTGATCGGGCGGCGCATCAATTCGCTGGCATTCAACATCACGACGGTCGACGTGACGGAAGACATGGGACCGTTCGAGATCGCGCCCGGCACCCAGTGGGACGACCTGGCCGGCGGCGACCCGATGTTCCCGCCCCGGGAGCTCTGGCCGCGCTACGAGGCGCGCGCGCAGCGCAAGCTGCCGAAGATGGGCGATATCTCGGGGCGCTCCGCACTGGCGATCCACCGCGGCACGGCCAACGAGTCCGACCGGTCGCGTCCCGTGTTCGTGCTCGGCGTCGACGCACCCGACGCGCACAACGCGGACAAGCACGACCTGCAGCTGACCCACGGCTATTACGAAAGCCTCGCGCCCGAGCTGCGCCGCCACATCACCTGCCGCGTGGTCGAGCGCCTGGAGCCGATCGTGCAGGCGCATACGATCGAAGGCCTGCGCATGGGCGTCAAGGTCTGAGGGCGGATCTCGGGGAAATGGGAGGGGAGGCGGCGGGCGGCCGGGGAACGGGGCCGCCGGGTGTTACGGACGGCGAATCAGGGCGTGCCCTTGTTCTCGTCCTCTGGTTCGGTGTCCACGGTGTCGGGCATCGAATCTTTCACATTGCCCGGCAGCTGGCCGACGCGGCGGGCGTCGTCGCCCTGGATGTCGAGGCTGACTTCTTCCGCCACTTCGAAGCGGCCGTCTTCCGCGCCTTCGTCGCCCGGCAGCAGGTTGTCGGAGCGATTGTGCTCGTCCGTGTTTGTCTGCGGCGCCTGCGGCTGCCCGCGTGGATCGTTCGTTGCCATGTTGTTCTCCATATCAAACTGTTCACATGGCTTCATTATGTCCGGGCGCGCAGCAGCGGGGCGCACGCTATTTCCGGTCGCCCCCGCGCGGCAGGTTCTTTTCCAGGATCGCCCACAGGATCAGGCCATAGGCCAGCAGACGGATCACGTAGTGCAGCGGCGAATCCTCGCCGCCGGCGTCGTGCAGCGCCGAATACAGGCGGTGCAGCCCTTCGATCAGGAAGGAGAGCGCGAAATACAGGAAGAAGCGGTCGTTCGAATCGCGCCAGAAGCGCAGGAAGAACAGCGCGATCAGGAGCGATCCCAGGCAGATGGCGCCGGTGAACAGGTCGGTCATGCTCATTCCTTCTCGTAGATCAGGCCGTACAGCAGCAACAGGATGGCGACCAGTGCGCTGATCAGCCGCGCAGGCAGGAAGTCGATCGCCGGGAACACGATCTTGTCGAGCAGCAGGAACAGGTTATTCAGCGTCATGACCGCGAAGCAGGCGCCGCTCCAGAACAGCAGGCGGTAGCGCGTGCGCCGGTAGCTGCCGAACAGCAGCCAGGTGCAGGCAAGCGAGGTCAGGATGCACAGGATATAGATCGTTACCGCCACTTACGAATCCTTTCGCAGTTTGAAGGCGTCGGCAAATTGCTGGGCCTTGCGGTCAAGGGAAGAATGGATGAGCAATGTGACTTCGACCAGGTGCCGCGCGTACAGGTCGGCCAGCGCGTCGATGCGCTCGCCCAGCCCGGGGGAAGACGGATGATATTGATAGCAGGCGTCGTGCGGCGCCGCGCAGGGCGCGATCATGCCGGCGCGGCACAGGTCATCGAGCAGCGCCTGCGCGGTGCGCTCGCGCACGTAGAGGCGCTGCGCCAGGGCGTCGGCATGCCATTGCTGCGTCGGATTCGCGCGCAGCAACAGCAATGCTTCAAGGAAGGGGACGGACGGTATGCTTGTGAGCACGAAGCGCCGCAACTCCTCCGGGAACGGGACCTTTTCCATTGTCGGGGGCTGTTTCCGGTATGGAATGTTATCGAAAGAGCCGCAATTCTAGAGCATTCCGGTCGACAATGCACCCGGCATTTACGTATCGTGCGCCCGTATTGACGGCCTGGCGCCGTCCTGCGCGGGCTCGCCGCATCCAAACTGTGTCGGCTACAATGTGCTTTCGTCACAATATTTCGACTCATTCATGTTCAAGAAATTCCTGGCCGGCGCCGGCCTGGCCTGCGCGCTGCTGGCGCCCGCACTCGCCTTTGCATCGAGCTGTCCCGAACAATACGCCGACGGCCGCGCGCCCGAAATCCGTAATCCCAGGCTGGCCGTGAGCACGCGCGAACTGTGCTACGGCGTGTTCGCCGTGATGCACTCGGGCGTCACCCGTACCCCGCTCTGGTCGGCCGAAAACCTGCGCGCCGAAAACGTGGCGTCGGCACAGGGCATGAAGCGCGACAATGCCTTTCACCCGGAATCGCGCCTGCCGCGCGGCCAGCGCGCCGAGCTCGAGGACTATGCGCGCAGCGGTTTCGACCGCGGCCACATGACGCCGAACGGCGACATGCCCGACCGCGTCACCCAGCGCGAGAGCTTCACGCTGGCCAACATGGTGCCGCAGGACGGCGACCACAACCGCCACATCTGGGCGCCGATCGAAGGGGCGGTGCGCAAGATGGCGAAGAAGGAAGGGCAGCTGTATGTCATTACCGGCCCGGCCTTCCTCGGCACCAGCCTGCGCAAGGTCGGCAACGTGCTGGTGCCGACGCACTTGTATAAAGTGGTGTACAGCCCGCGCCAGAAGGCGGCCGCGGCTTACTTCACCGAGAACCGGGCCGGCGCCGAGGTCCAGGTGATCCCGGTGGCCGAACTCGAACGCATCGTCGGCATCGAATTCCTGCCATCCCTGTCGCGCCAGCAGAAGGAGCGCATGCTCGCCCTGCCGAAGGTCCGCCCGCAGAAGAAGGGCGGGTTTTTCTCCTGACGCTTTCGTTTTTAAATACCGGAGCCATCCATGACCGCGAAAAAGAAAACCTTTGTACCGTATGCGAACGAAGCCGACGTGCTGCAGATCGATAACCTGATGATCGAGAACCGGCTTGACCGCATCACGATCTCGGGCGACGTCGACCTGACCGCCGACCAGCAGGGCCTGGCGCACGCGCGGCGCCTGCATGAAGTGATCACGGCCGTGCTTGAAAAGCTCGAGGGACAGGCGCTGCCCGAAAGACTGCCGGCGCCCGACGTGAAGAACGTCGCCAATCCCTTCAACTAGCCTTCCCGCCTTCCCGCGGTCCGGTTCCGGACCGCGTCCCCCCCTTTCTTTTTTAGCGTTTTCAAGGCCTCTCGACTTCGCGTTTCGCCTTTATTTACGCCGTCTATGCGTTTTTCATACCTCAACATTTACAGCAGTCAATGGTGCGCGGTGCCCCAACGGTTTGGAGTAATCTGATTCTGTCTCGCGCAAGCAACCACACGGAGTCTGATCAATGGCAGGTAACCCCGCAGAACCAATTACACAGGACCCATTGCGGATCCCCGTTATCGCGGAAGAACTCGCCATCGGCACCCGTACGGTGGACACGGGACGCGGTGTTCGCGTTCACAAGACCGTGGTCGAACAACCGGTCACCATCGACGAGCGCCTGGGGCGCGACGAGGTGGAGATCCGGCACGTTCCGGTCGACCGCATCGTCGCCCCGGACGAGGCGCCCGCCAACCGCTACGAGGGCGACACGCTGGTCGTGCCGGTCCTCGAGGAAGTGCTGGTTGTCGAGCGCCGCGTGCGCATCAAGGAAGAGCTTCACATCACCCGGATCCGTCGCGAGGAACACCACCAGGAGCAGGTCGTCCTGAAGGCCGAACAGGTCAGTGTCGAACGTTTCGACGAATCCGGCACCCCGCCAATGGAGTAATCAACAGCATCTGGAGGATTCATCATGCAACATACTTTGATCGCCGTATTCGACAATCACAATGACGCCGTCAGCGCCAAGAACGCACTGCTGTCGGGAGGCTTCTCGAGCAGCGACGTACGGCTGTCGCATGGGGACGAAACCGCACCGGGCGGATCGATGTCCAGCACCGGCGGCAGCTCGGCCGATTCCACCAGCACCGACAACGAGCCTGGTATCGGCGCCAGCATCAGGAACTTCTTCAGCGATATCTTCGGCACCGATCACCACGAACACAGCACCAAGTACTCGACCGCCATCGAGCGCGGCAACCACGTGCTGACCGTGAACGCCGACAGCGAGCCGGAAGTCGAGCGCGCCGCCGACATCGTCGAAGGCTTCGGCCCGATCGACATCGACGAGCAATCGGCAAAGTGGGGCATGGGCGGCGACATCGGCATGACCGAAGGGTCGGGTGCCATGATGGGCAGCGCCGGCAGCATGAGCGGCGGCGCCTCGATGTCGCTGCAGTCCGACGGCGACCGCCTGCCACTGAACCAGCAGTCGCTGAACGACCCGAACCCGATGGGCACCACCTACCAGGAGCCGCTCGGCTCGCGCGACGAACTGAGCACCGGCAGCTACGGCGCCGGCACCGGCAACCTGCAGACCGGGGCGCTGGCCGGCTCCTCGCTGGAAGGCTCGGCCGCTTCGACCGCCAACCTGCAGGGCTCGTCGCTCACCGGCTCGACCGCGGGCTCGATGCAGCGCGATACCGCGATGGCACGCGACACCAACATGGCAGCGATTCCTGTCGTCCAGGAACAGCTGAAAATCGGCAAGCGTGAAGTCCAGCGCGGCGGCGTGCGCGTGTACTCGCGCGTCGTCGAAACGCCGGTCAACGAAAGCATCGGCCTGCGCGAAGAGCATGTGAACGTCGAACGCCGTCCGGTCAACGAACCGCTGACCGGCGCCAATGCGGCCGCCTTCAAGGAGCAGTCGATCGAGATGCGCGAAACGGCGGAGGAAGCCGTGGTCGAGAAATCGGCGCGCGTGGTCGAGGAAGTCACGATCAACAAGGAAGTGACGCAGCGCGAGCAGCAGATCAAGGACACCGTGCGCCACACCGAAGTCGAAGTCGAGCAGCTCGGCGCCGGGTCGGCCCGTTCGGCCATGACAAGCGACGACGACTACTACCGCAAGCACTTCACCAGCAACTACGGCAGCACCGGCGGTTCGTACGACGACTACGCGCCGGCCTACAGCTATGGCTCGGAAATGGCGCGCAACCAGAAGTACAGCGGCCGCAAGTGGAGCGAGGTCGAGAAAGACCTGAGCGCCGACTGGTCCACCCGCGCCGGCAACAAGGCCGGCTCGACATGGGAAAAAATGAAGGATGCGGTCAAGTCGGGCTGGGACCGCATGACCACGGACGACGACGACAGCTACTACCGTAACCACTACGACGCCACCTACAGCAGCACCTCGGGCGCCAGCGGGTACGACAGCTACAAGCCGGCCTACAGCTATGGCACCGAAATGCGCCAGAGCCAGATGTACCGCAACCGCCCATGGGACGAAGTCGAACCCGACCTGCGCAGCGGCTGGGAAGCCCGCAACGCCGGCTCCACTGGCTCGACCTGGGAAAACATGAAGGCGGCCGTGCGTCACGGCTGGGACAAGATGACGAAGTAAGCAGCCAGCGCTGATCCGGAAGGGCCCCTTTGGGCACGCTTCCGGTCACGCGAGGCCCGAAAGGCCACTCCGGCATTGATCGGCGTGGCCTTTTTTCAGTTCCTGCAAACGGCGTCAAGCGGTGACGCCCGGGACGAGTCCACCCTACGGATCGCGAAGCGCAGGCCGTACCAATCCTCATCAGCACCAGAACGCTCACTCGGCAAACGCCGGCGCCGCCGGCGTGGCCTTCACGTTCTCGGGCCTGCTCTCAGCCGTCGGCCAACGGCAGGCTGATGCGGTTGCGCCCGAGGTGCTTGGCGCGGTAGAGGGCGGCGTCGGCGATGGCCACCAGCTCGTTGGCAGAATTGTCGGCCCCGGCGATCGCGGTGGCGGCGCCGATCGAGACCGTCACCTGGCGCAGCGGGGCGAGGCCGTTCGGCAGCCGCAATTGCTCGACGCGGCGGCGAATGCGCTCGGCGACGATGGCCGCCCCCTTCAGCGCCTGGTTCGGCAGGATCACGGCGAACTCCTCGCCGCCGTAGCGGGCCACCAGGTCGTTGGCGCGCATCTCGCTGGCGACCGCGGTGGCGATCCGCTTCAGGCATTCGTCGCCGCCCAGGTGGCCGTTGGCGTCGTTATAGGCTTTGAAATTGTCGACGTCGACCATCAGTAGCGAAATTGGCTGGCGCTGGCGCAGCGCGCGCGCCCATTCGGCGGCCAGGGTCTCGTCGAAGCAGCGCCGGTTGGCCAGGCCCGTCAGGCCGTCGCGCGTCGCCAGTTTTTCGAGCGCGAGGCGGGCCATCTTTTCCTCGGTCAGGTCGCGCAGGGTTTCGACGACGGCCTTCAGGCGGCCCTGCTCGTCGAAGATCGGGCTGGCGTCGGCCGCCAGGTAGCGGCGCTTGCCGGCGCGCGGCATGTCGCACCAGGTTTCGACCGACAGCGGCGAGGCCGTCACCTGCGTCTTGCCGTGGCGTGGGTAGATGTGGCGGACCTCATCGAGCCGGTTCTGGATCACCAGGTCGGCCAGGGTCGGGCGCGGCTCGTCGTAAAAGCTGCGCCAGTGGTGGTCGGTACCGACGACTTCGTTGGCGGGCACGCCCGTCAGGCGTTCACAGGCGCGGTTCCAGATCAGGACGTGGGCGCGGCTGTCGAGCACGAATGCCGGGATCGCCAGCATTTCCATCAATTGGCAGGCAAAGGCGAGGTCGGCGGCCGGCGCGATGGTGCTCGCCAGGCTGGCGGGCAGCGCGGCGGCGTGCCCGCTCGCGGCTTGCATGCCGTCGGTCGCCGGATTGGTCACGCATTGCATTGCGGTACTGGTCATCAGTCGGCCTTTTCAACATTCCGTTGAGCAATCTATTGATTGCTGACAAGAGCCGATTCTGCGACCGCAGCGCCTGCGGGCTATTGATGTGGAGCAATGTCCTCCGGCTTGACATTCAGTTCAGCGCGAGCCCCCGTGCGGAGGGGAGCTTCAGGGAGAGCATCGTTCCGCCATCGGGACTGGTCCCGATACGCAGGGCGCCACCCGAGGCTTCGACCCGTTCGCGCATGCCCGCCAGGCCGCAAGTGCAGGGCAGGGCGGAGCGCCGGCTGCCCTCGCCATTGTCGTCAACACGCAACGTCAGGCCATCGCGGCCGTGCTGCAAGGCGACACGCACCCGCGTCGCGCTGGCCCGGTGGCCCACATCGGCGAGCGCGTCCTGCAGCACGCGGTAGAGCAGCGCTTCGGTGTCGAACGCGGCGCATTCGGGTTCCTGCAGGGTGCCGGGTGCGATGTCGAGCTCGTGCGAAATACCGTTCAGGCGCGTGAATTCGTCGAGCTGAGCTTCCATCGCCGCCCGCAAGCCTTCACCCAGGGCCAGCGGACGCAGGCCGTTGACGACCGCGCGCAGCGACTGCAGCGCCACGTCGAGCGTGCCGATCATGGCGCTGCTCTTCTGGTGCACGGAAGGGTGGACGCCGTTCGATGCCACCTGCATGAGGCATAGTTCGACGCGCAGGGTCAGCAGGGTCTCGCCGAGCTCGTCGTGGATCTCGCGCGCGATCCGGCCGCGCTCGCCATCGCGTGCGCTGTCCTGCTGGCGTACGACCCGCGACAGGACCGTCTGGGTATCGGCCAGGATCTGTTCGGCGTTGCGGCGGGCGTCCTGTTCGCGCGCCAGGCGCGAGGCGAGCTCACGCGTGCGGTCGTCGGCGTCGATCGCACGGCGCAGGAGCAGGCAGATGGCGCCGCCGGCACCGAGCAGCCAGAGGATCGTCATCAGCGTCGACAGGCTGGGCGTCGACACGGGCAGCGTTGCGCCGAAAGCGCAGGCAGCGCAGACGAATGCGATCGCGATGGCGGGGATGAAGCCGGCTGTTTTCATGACGCTCCTTCCGACGGGCTATAAGAAATTTCCTCTCGTCAAGTTACTGCGGCTTGCGTCGATTTGTCTTGTCGTGAGTCAATACCCGTGTCGTATAGCAAGTGCAACAGCGGCGGCGGGTGGCCAGCGGGCACTCGGCAAGGCCCATGGCGGGCGGTTATAATGGAAGGTTGACGAGAGGCTTACCGTGACTTACAGCATTAAAGAGATTTTCTACACCTTGCAGGGAGAAGGGGCGCACGCCGGGAGGCCGGCGGTGTTCTGCCGCTTTTCCGGGTGCAACCTGTGGACCGGGCGCGAGCAGGATCGCGCCAGCGCCGTCTGCACCTTCTGCGATACCGATTTCGTCGGCACCGACGGCGAACGCGGCGGCAAGTTCCGCGATGCCGAAGCGCTCGCTGCCGAAATCGACAGCCTGTGGCCGGCCACCCACGCGCCGAGCAAGTACGTCGTCTTCACGGGCGGCGAGCCGCTGCTGCAGCTGGATGCGGCCCTGATCGCGGCCATGCACGCGCATGGCTTCACGATCGCCATCGAGACGAACGGCACCCTGCCGGTGCCGCCTGGCGTCGACTGGATCTGCGTGAGCCCGAAGATGGGTTCGAAACTGGTCGTCGGCAAGGGCAACGAGATCAAGGTGGTGATCCCGCAGGCGAACCAGGACTTGTCCGCCTACGAGCATCTCGATTTCGACAACTTTTTCGTGCAGCCGATGGACGGCCTGCTGGCCGCGCAGAACACGCGCCTGGCCATCGAGACTTGCCGTAACAATCCGAAGTGGAAGCTCAGCCTCCAGACCCATAAACTGCTACAAATCCCCTGATTTTTTTACTAGGCTGATGCTGACCCGATGTTGACTATTACCCGCAAGCTCGAATTCGATGCCGGACACCGGATTCCCGACCATAAAAGCCAGTGCCGCAACCTGCACGGGCACCGCTACACCCTTGAAATTACCCTGGTGGGCGCCGTGATCCAGGCCGAAGGCAATTCGGACAACGGCATGATCATGGACTTCTCCGACATCAAGGCGCTCGCCAAGGAGCACCTGGTCGACGTCTGGGACCACGCCTTCATCGTCTACGAAAAGGACGACAAGGTGCGCGAATTCCTGGCCAGCCTGCCCGGCCACAAGACGGTCGTGATCGACCGCATCCCGACCGTGGAAAACCTGGCGCAGGTCGCTTTCGGCATCCTGAAGGCGGCCTACACCGACCGCTTCGGCACCGGCCTGCACCTGCATAAACTGGTGCTGCACGAAACCCCGAACTGCTGGGCCGAGATTACCGATGCCTGACAGCCTGCCGACGCCCGTGCCGACTGCGCTCGATGCCGTCTCGCCGGATGCCGCCTTCATGCGCATCGCGCTCGAGCAGGCGCAGCTGGCGCGGGCCGAGGGCGAAGTGCCGGTCGGCGCCGTCGTGGTGAAGGATGGGCAAGTGGTCGCGGTCGGCTACAACCAGCCGATCGGGCGCCACGACCCGACCGCGCACGCGGAGGTTATGGCGCTGCGCGCGGCGGCCGAAAAGCTCGGCAACTACCGGCTGCCGGGCTGTGAGCTGTACGTGACGCTGGAGCCCTGCGCGATGTGCTCGGGGGCGATGATGCACGCGCGCCTGGCGCGTGTCGTGTATGCCGCGAGCGACCCGAAGACCGGCGTCTGCGGCTCGGTGCTCGACCTGTTCGCGCACGATGTGCTGAACCACCACACCGAAGTCGTCGGCGGCGTGCTGGCCGGGGAAGCGAGCGCCATGCTCAAAGGCTTCTTTGCCGAACGGCGCGCCGCTGCGCGTCGAACTCCCGCCCCTTAGAGCGTGTGAAAAAGTTATCAGGGCAAGGGATGCGGCCGCCCGACGCGTCGTCGAAGACAGTACGTGGGTACGGCGAGACGATGCAACGCATCCATGGCGATTTTTTCACACGCTCTTAGCGTGCAGCGTGGCGTCCCTGCCGCAAGGGCGCGCACGCACAGCCACGGGCGCCGCGGGTGCTGTGAAAATGTTATGCTGGCGTCGATCTGCCGCCGCCTGGCGCGGCAGGGGATGAGCCCGGCTTCATAGCCCGAGTTTAGAGCCCGACTTCACAACCATGCCGACGCTGACCGCCAACGGAATCCGCATCGCCTTCGACACCGCCGGGGACGCCAAGTCGGCACCGGTGCTGCTGGTGCACGGCCTCGGCATGCAACTGACGAGCTGGCCCGACGAATTCGTTGATGGCCTCGTCGAGCTGGGTTTCTACGTGATCCGTTTCGATCATCGCGACTGTGGCCTGTCCACCAAATTCGACCGCGCCGGCAAGCCGAACCTGGCCTGGAGCTGGCTCAGGTCGCGCTTCAGGCTGCCCGCGAAACCCGCCTACCACCTCGACGACATGGCCGAGGATGCGCTCGGCGTGCTGTCGGCGCTGGGCGTGGCGCGCGCCCACCTGGTCGGCGTATCGATGGGCGGGATGGTCGCGCAGATCCTCGCGGCACGCCATCCGCAGCGCGTGCTCAGCCTCACTTCCATCATGTCGAGCAGCGGCAAGCGCGGCCTGCCCGGACCGAGCCCGGCGGTGCGCGAGGCGCTGCTGCGCCGGCCCGCCAACCCGAACGAAGTCGAGTCGATCATCGACGCGGCCGTGGCGCTGCAGCAGGCCATCGGCAGCCCGGCCTATCCGACGCCGGAAAAGCAATTGCGCCGGCGTGCGGCGCGCGCCTTGCGGCGCTGTTATTGCCCGGCCGGTGTGGCGCGCCAGATGCTGGCGATCACAGGCGCGCCTGAACGCAGCGGCCTGCTGCGCGCGATCACCGCGCCCACCCTGGTCATCCACGGCGCGGCCGACCCGCTGGTGCCGCTCGCCTGCGGCGAAGACACGGCGGCGCAAATCCCGGATGCACGCCTGGAAGTCATCCAGGGCATGGGGCACGACCTGCCGGCCCAGCTGAACGAGCGGATGCTTGCCTTGATCGACGCCAATGCGCGCGGTAAGATGACGCCGGACTCAATACCGCGCCTCTTCGTCAGGCAGTGACCATTCAGTGACCACTTAGTAACCGTTCAGTGACTACATCTCAACTTGGCGTCGCCATCGTGGCGCCCGCCGGCTATGTGCCGGACCCGCTTGCCGTCGACCGCGGTATCGCCCGTTTCGAAGCGCGCGGCTGCCGCGTGCACAATTATTACGACCACGGCGCGATCCACCAGCGTTTCGCCGGCACCGACGCCGCGCGCCTGGCGGCGCTGTATGCGGCGGCCGGGAATCCGGAAGTCGATATCGTGATGGCCGTGCGCGGCGGCTACGGCCTGACGCGCCTGATGCCCCACATCGATTTCGACCGGCTGGCCGCCAGCGGCAAGCTCTTCGTCGGCTACTCGGATCTCACGGCGCTGCACATGGGCCTGTACGCGAAAACGGGCGCGCTCAGCTATGCCGGCCCGTTCGCCGCCGTCGACTTCGGCGCGCTCGAACCGGTCGAGTTCACGCTGGACAATTTCTGGTCTTGCCTGGCCGGTCCCACGCATACGATCATCGAGACCGCCGGCGGCAACCCGCGCGCCGAAGCGACGGGCACGGTCTGGGGCGGCAACCTGGCGATGCTGGTGTCGCTGCTGGGCACGGAATGGTTCCCGCGCATCGAGAACGGCATCCTCTACGTCGAAGACATTGCCGAGCACCCCTACCGGGTCGAGCGCCTGCTGCTGCAGTTGAACCAGGCCGGGGTGCTGGCACGCCAGCAAGCCCTCGTGCTGGGCGACTTTTCCGGCTACAGGCTGGGCGCGATGGACAATGGCTACGATTTCGAGGCCATGCTGGCCTACCTGCGCGAGACGCTGCCGATCCCGGTCGTCACTGGCCTCAGCTTCGGGCACATTGCGCGTCACGTCACGATCCCGTTCGGCGCACAGGCGACCCTGGTGTCGAACGCCGAAGGTTTCCGGCTGACGATGAGCGATTACCCGACGCTGCCCCTTGCCTGAACTGCAGCCGAGCTGTGAACTTCCCGGCAACCCGGCGCGCGCGCACGATGGTAAAATACCCGGTTAATCGAACACGCTTCTAAAGGTTTCTACCAGTGCTTTCCACAGCTAACATCACAATGCAATTCGGCGCCAAGCCGCTCTTCGAGAACATCTCCGTCAAGTTCGGCGATGGCAACCGTTATGGCCTGATCGGAGCGAACGGCTGCGGCAAGTCGACCTTCATGAAGATCCTCGGCGGCGACCTCGACCCGTCGGCCGGCAACGTCAGCCTCGACCCGGGCGAGCGCCTCGGCAAATTGCGCCAGGACCAGTTTGCCTACGAAGACGTGCGCGTCCTCGACGTGGTCATGATGGGCCACACCGAGCTGTGGGACGCCATCGCCCAGCGCGACGCCATCTACGCCAACCCGCAAGCGACCGACGACGACTACATGCGCGCGGCCGAGCTCGAGGGCAAGGTTGCCGAATACGACGGCTACTCGGCCGAAGCGCGCGCCGGCGAACTGCTGCTCGGCCTGGAAATCTCCAGCGAGCTGCACCAGGGCCCGATGAGCGCCGTGGCGCCGGGCTGGAAACTGCGCGTGCTGCTGGCCCAGGCGTTGTTCTCGAATCCCGACATCCTGTTGTTAGATGAGCCGACGAACAACCTGGACATCAACACGATCCGCTGGCTGGAAGACGTGCTGAACCAGCGTAACTCGACGATGATCATCATCTCGCACGATCGCCACTTCCTGAACCAGGTCTGCACCCACATCGCCGACATGGACTACGGCACGCTGAAGGTGTATCCGGGCTCGTACGACGACTACATGCTGGCCTCGACCCAGGCGCGCAACCAGCAGCTGGCGAACAATGCCAAGGCCAAGGAAAAGGTTGCGGAGCTGCAAGAATTCGTGCGCCGCTTCTCGGCCAACAAGTCCAAGGCACGCCAGGCGACCTCGCGCGCCAAGATGATCGACAAGATCAAGATTGAAGACTTCAAGCCATCTTCGCGCGCCTATCCGTTCGTGCGCTTCGAAGGCGAGAAGAAGCTGCACCGCCTGGCGGTGGAGACCGAGGGCCTGACCAAGGCTTACGACCGCACCCTGTTCAAGAACTTCTCGATCATGATCGAAGCCGGTGAGCGCGTGGCGATCATCGGTGCCAACGGCGCCGGCAAGACCACGCTGCTGCGTTGCATCGGCGGCAAGGACATCACCGGCCTCGACGCCGATCATGGCCGTACCAAATGGGCCGAGAACGCGAGCGTCGGCTACATGCCGCAGGACCCGACCGAGGAATTCCCGAAAGACGACATCCTGACCGACTGGATGGGGCGCTGGACGAAAGAGGGCGACGACGACCTCGCCGTGCGCTCGATCCTCGGCCGCCTGCTGTTCAGCGGCGACGAGGTGAAAAAATCGGTGCGCGTGCTGTCCGGTGGCGAGAAGGGCCGCATGATGTACGGCAAGCTGATGCTCGGCCGCCACAACGTCATGCTGCTCGACGAGCCGACCAACCACATGGACATGGAATCGATCGAGTCGCTGAACATCGCGCTGGACAAGTACGAAGGCACGCTGGTCTTCGTCTCGCACGACCGCGAATTCGTGTCCTCGCTCGCCACGCGCGTGCTGGAAGTGAAGGAAAACGAAGTCGTCGACTTCCGCGGCACCTATGAAGAGTACCTGACCAGCCAGGGTATCGATTAAGTCGTTGATGCACCGCGCGGCCGGGATCCCTGACCCGTAGGGTGGGCCTCGGCGGCCCCGCGGTCCCCCGCCCACGCGTTCAACCGGCGCCACTGACTCGACGCCGGCATTACTGCCCACATAGAAGAGCACATCGCGCATGAACATCCTGCCCATCCAGACCTACGACTACGACCACCCGCAAGGCGGCAACGCCTGCACCGCCCAGGCCTGGGCACGCACCCCGGCAGTCCCGTCGCCCGCCGAAAAGCTTGAACTCAAAGAGCGTATCCGCCGCCTCCTGAAAGAAAAAGAAGCCGTCCTGGTCGCCCACTACTACGTCGACCCCGACCTGCAGGACCTCGCCGAGGAAACCGGCGGCTGCGTCTCCGACTCCCTCGAAATGGCGCGCTTCGGCCGCGACCATCCGGCGAAAACGCTGGTCGTCGCCGGCGTGCGCTTCATGGGTGAAACCGCCAAAATCCTGAGCCCCGAAAAAACCATCCTGATGCCGGACCTGGAGGCGACCTGTTCGCTCGACCTGGGCTGCCCGGCCGACGAATTCGCCGCCTTCTGCGACCAGCACCCCGACCGCACGGTCGTGGTCTATGCGAACACCAGCGCTGCCGTCAAAGCGCGCGCCGACTGGATGGTGACCTCCTCGATCGGCCTCGACATCGTCAAGCACCTGCACGA
Source organism: Telluria sp. AIW5 (assembly GCF_056680575.1). NCBI lineage: Bacteria > Pseudomonadati > Pseudomonadota > Betaproteobacteria > Burkholderiales > Oxalobacteraceae > Telluria > Telluria sp. AIW5. The sequence goes on from NZ_CM155289.1 coordinate 3,643,994, forward strand.
GCAGGGCAAGAAGATCCTGTGGGCGCCGGACCGCCACCTCGGTTCGTATATCCAGAAGCAGACCGGCGCCGACATGCTGTTGTGGCAGGGTTCCTGCATCGTGCACGACGAGTTCAAGGGCATCGAACTCGACCTGCTCAAGGCCGAATACCCGGACGCGAAGGTGCTGGTGCACCCCGAGTCGCCCGCCAACGTGGTGGCCCAGGCCGACGTCGTCGGCTCGACCACCCAGCTGATCAACGCCGCGGTGACGCTGCCGGCGACGCAGTTCATCGTCGCCACCGACAACGGCATCCTGCACAAGATGCGCGCCGCCGCACCCGGCAAGCACTTCATCGAAGCGCCGACCGCCGGCAACAGCGCCACCTGTAAAAGCTGCGCGCATTGCCCGTGGATGGCGATGAACGGCCTCAAAAACCTGGCCGAAGTGCTGGAGTCGGGCGCCAACGAGGTGTTTGTCGACCCGGAGATCGGCCGCCAGGCCGTGCGCTCGATCGACCGCATGCTCGATTTCGCCGCCGCGAAAAAGGCACAAGCGCTGCCAACAGGCGCGCTGGAACAGAATAACAATCTCTTTTCGAATGTGGGCCCGGCATGACAAACCTGCGTAATCCCCACGCCGCCTTTGACGACAAGCTGCAGGCGTCGTTCGAACAAAATATTTTGGCCGCGCTGCTGGAAGACATCGGGACCGGCGACCTGACCGGCATGCTGGTGCCCGAGGAACCGCGTGCACGGGCACGCGTCCTCGTGCGCGAGGCGGCCGTGCTGTGCGGCGCACCCTGGTTCGAAGGCGTGATGCTGGCCGTGGACCAGGACATCGAGATCGACTGGCACTATGCCGAGGGCGATTTGATGGCGAAGGACAGCGTGGTCTGCATGATCTCCGGTTCGCCACGTTCGCTGCTCACGGCCGAACGCGCCGCACTGAACTTCCTGCAGCTGCTCTCCGGCGTGGCCACGGCGACCCGCACCTATGTCGACGTCATCGCCGGCACGAATGCCGCCATCCTCGACACGCGCAAGACGCTGCCGGGCCTGCGCCAGGCGCAGAAATACGCGGTGCGCGTCGGCGGCGGCAAGAACCAGCGCATGGCCCTGTACGACGGCATCCTGATCAAGGAAAACCATATCGCCGCCGCGGGCGGCGTGACGCGCGCGCTGGCCAATGCGACGGCGCTGGACGCGGGCCGGGGTTGCAACGTCCCGGTGCAGATCGAAGTCGAGACCATCGCCCAGCTGGAAGAAGCGCTGGCGGCAGGCGTCAAGTCGGTGCTGCTCGATAACTTCAAGCTCGACATGATGCGCGAGGCGGTGAAAGTGAATGGCGGACGGGCGCTGCTCGAGGCCTCGGGCGGCATCAACATGGAGACCGTGCGCGCGATTGCGGAGACGGGCGTGGACCGGATTTCGATCGGCAGCCTGACCAAGGATGTGCGGGCGACGGATTATTCGCTGCGTATCGTGGGCTGAATCGGCCGCTTTGCTTGAATGAAGATGGGCCGGTTATCCGGCCCATTTTTTTATCGCGTGGACGGGTTCCCGTCCACGCTGCGAAACCCGGTACCGGATCTGTTCAAACGCCGCTCTCGCTAAACGCCGCTCTCCCTAAACGCCGCTCTCGCTCGCCCGCGCCAAGGCTTCCGCGCGCGGACTGCGCATTGCGACCGGCTCCCCGACCTGCGCGGCGATCGCATCGACGGCATTCGCCACCTGCTCGGGATGCGCATAATGCACCATATGCCCCACGCCCGGCTCCAGGTGCAATTCGGTCGACTGCCCGCCGGCCTGCAGCTCCTCGTGCAGGCGCTCCGAGTGGCTGGCCGGCTTGAGGACCTTGTCCTGGGTGCCGCTCACGATCTGCACCGGCACCCGCAGCGTTTCCAGGCGCTTCGAGAGCGACAGTGCGGCAGGAATCATCAGCGCCGCCTCGGCCGCGCTGGCGCGCATCTGGCCGGGCCGCAAGGCCATCCAGGGGGACATCTGGCGGAAGCGCTCCGACACCTCGCGTGGCGCGAACATGTGCTTGCTGGTGAGCGGCCACAGCATGCGTCCGGTGAGCGGCGAGACCGTATAGCGCATCAGGTCGCCGACGATGGGAATGGCCGGCGGCGCGGCGAGCGGCACGTCGAGGCGCAGGGTAGGGTAGTAGTAGCCCGACAGCAGCACCAGCCCGCGCACGAAATCCGGCACCTGCAGGCCCATGGCCATGGCGACCATCGTGCCCCAGGAATGGCCCAGCACGATGGCCGAGTCGACGCCGATCTGCTGCAGCGCGTGGTGCAGCAGGCGGGCCTGGGCGTCCGGCGTCCAGACCGTGCTGCGCGGGCGCTCGCTGTAGCCGTAGCCGGGGCGGTCGAAAGCGATCACACGGTAGCGTCCGCTCAGCTGGTTCAACAGGCCGCTGTACTCGAAATCGTTGGCAAACACGCCGTTGCCGTGCAGCAGGACGAGCGCCGGGCCGCTGCCGCGTTCGAGATAGTGCAGGCGCACGCCGTCGACCTCGACGAACTTGCCGCGCGGCGGATTCTCGCGTTCGGCCTGCGCGGTCTTGCTGCGCACGACCAGCCAGGATGCGACCAGGCCCAGTCCGGCCACGAGCAAACCGGTGCGCAAGCGGCTGTCGGTGATGCTGCGATTGAAGCTACGGGTCAGCTTTGTCGTCAAAATACTCCCCTTTCGTTGATGATGCCTGGTGGTAGGCCTATCGGTAGCGGTACGGAACCGGCGCGCAGCAGCCTCGCGACCTGCGGCAGCAGCCGTTCGGCCGAGTGCTCGAGTTTCAGGGCAAGCAAGTGGTCCGCCCGGGTGCGGCCGAGGTTGACGGCGGCGATCGGTTTGCCGGATTCGTGCGCCAGGCGGCAAAAGCGAAAGCCCGAATACACCATCAGGGACGAGCCGACGACCAGCAAGGCGTCGGCCGTTTCCATCCGGGCCAGCGCGCAGGCCGTGCGCGCCGCCGGGACGTTATCGCCAAAAAATACCACGTCCGGCATCAGGGCGCCGCCGCAATGGCTGCAGACCGGCAAACGGAAGTCGTCGAGCATTTCCGGCTCGACCTGGGCGTCGCCATCGGGCAAGGGTTGCGCGCCGGCGCCCGCCACCTGCGGGTTCAGCGCGGTCAGCTCGGCCTGCACGAAAGCACGCGGCACCCTGGCCCCGCAATCGAGGCAGGCCACCGAGTGGATATTCCCATGCAGTTCGAGCACCGCATGGCTGCCGGCGCGTCCGTGCAGGCCGTCGACGTTTTGCGTGAGCAGGGCGCCGAGATGGCCGGCGGCTTCGAGCGCGGCCAGGGCCTCGTGGCCCGCGTTCGGCCGCGCCTGGGCCAGCACCGGCCAGCCGATCATGCTGCGCGCCCAGTAACGGCGCTGCACCGCCTGCGAACGCCGGAACTCGGGACCCTGGATCGGCTGCCTGCCGCGCCGCACTCCATCGCGGTCGCGGTAATCGGGGATCCCCGAAGCGGTGGACAGGCCAGCCCCGGTCAGGACCAGTGTCTTCGGATGGCGCGCCAGGAAGTCCGCCAACAGGTGTGCCATTTCGGCCGCGCTATCGTGTCCATCGAATCCCTCAGCCATCGTGATGCATCCTCCCCTTTCGGGGAATCGTAGCACCGTTGCGGGTTCATACGACACACGATTCCGGGTGTTCATCACACGCCGCTTGCCGCATCGCTCATCCGTGGATAGCGTGGGGACTCCAACCCAACCGAAGAGGAAATCATGCGATTCTTGTTGATTGCTGCATTGAGTGCGCTGGCTATAGGCGCAGCACCCGCGGTCTGCGCCGAGGTGCCGGCCCACGTCGGGCGCCACACGACCACGCCCGAGGACCAGCGCGCCATCGCGCAGGTCGTGGCCGACTTCCAGGCGGCGCTCAAGACCAGGGATATCCGGCTGCTGGCATCGCTGATGCTCAACACCGACATTCCCTTCTCGTCGCCGGCCGCGCCCCAGTGGATCAAGAAGGCGCGAGAAATGCACGATCCCAACGCGAACGGCCTGCGCGCCGGCGGCTTCCACGATTTCGCGAAGTTCATCCGCGAGAGCAAGGTACCGGTCGAGGAGCGCTTCTACAACGTGAAAATCACCCAGGACAAGAACGTCGCCTGGGTGATGTTCGATTACGAATTCGTCGAGGACGGCAAGGTGTACAACTACGGGATCGAGACCTGGCAGATGATGCAGGACGTCGAGGGCAAGTGGAAGATCGCCAGCGTCTGGTGGACGTATAACCCGATGGAGAAAAGCTGATCCAGCGCGCCGACCCGGCTTGCCGCTCAGCGTGCCGACACCGCGATCCCGCCGACGATCAGCCCGAACGCCAGCGCGTGGTACAGGTGCGGCGCCTCGCCCAGAAAAGCGGACGAGAGCAGCGCCGTGAACAGCGGCGTCAGGTTGATGAAGAAGGAACCGAGCGTCGGGCCGGCTTTCTGCACGCCGGCGCCCCAGCAGCGCATCGCCAGGATCGCCGGTCCGATGGCCACGTACAGCAGGGCGGCGGCCACGGGCCAGCTCCACGCCACCGCGACGCTGCCCAGGGCCAGTTCGGCGCCCGTGAAGGCAGCCGACCACAGCACGCCATAGCCGACCTGCACCAGCAGGAAGGCGGCCCAGTCGGCGCGCAGCGACGGGAGGTCGCGTTGCTGCATCAGCAGCCAGCTGTAGAACGACCAGGCGATGGTCGCGAGGATCATGTACAGGTCGCCCGTGACCAGCCGCAGCGCGGCTAGCTGGTCGACGTCGCCCCGGCACAGCACCACCAGCACCCCGAGGATCGACAGCAGGGCGCCGCCGACCTGGCGCGGCCGGACCGGCGCCTTGAAGAACAGGCGCCCGACCAGGAGCATCCATACCGGCATGCCGGAGGCAACCAGGGTGACGTTGATTGGCGTCGAGGTCTGCAGGGCCAGGTATTGCAGCGAGTTGTAGAGGCCAATGCCGAACAGCCCGAGCAGGGCGTAGCGGCGCCAGTTCGACAGCGCGCCGGAACCGGGTCGCAAGGCGGCACGCCCGAGCGGCAGCAGGATCAGCAGCGCGATGGTCCAGCGCAGCAGGTTCAGCGTCATCGGCGGCACGGCATCGCGCACGAGACGCCCGACGATCGCGTTGCCGGCCCAGAGGACGGGCGGCACGGTCAGCAGCAACGCGGTGGAGAGGCTCAGTTTGCGGGTCATTGCATTCAGTTCAGCGGGCTCAAGCGAAAGCAGCCCGTCGTGGCGACGGGCTGCGTGAAAACGGGAGGATCCTAGCGCCGTTCCGGGGTGAGCACGCTCGGCAGCGCTTTCGGCAGCGTATCGGGATAGTCGCGCGAATAGTGCAGGCCGCGGCTTTCGTGGCGCGACAGTGCGCTGTTGACGATCAGCGAAGCGACATCGACCAGGTTGCGCAGTTCCAGCAGGTCGTGCGTGATGCGGAAATTGCGGTAGTACTCGTCGATCTCTTCCTTCAGCAGCTTGATGCGGTGCTGGGCGCGTTCGAGGCGCTTGGTGGTGCGCACGATGCCGACATAATTCCACATGAAGCGGCGCAGCTCGTCCCAGTTGTGGGCGATGACCACTTCCTCGTCGGCGTTGGTGACCCGGCTTTCGTCCCAGGGCGGCAGTACCGGATTGTCGACGCGCGGGGCGGCGGCGATCTGGCTGGCGCAGGCGCGGCCCACCACCACGCATTCGAGCAGCGAATTGCTGGCCAGGCGGTTGGCGCCGTGCAGGCCGGTGCAGGCGGTCTCGCCGACTGCATACAGGCCGGGGATGTCGGTGCGCCCGGCGAGGTCGGTGACCACGCCGCCGCAGGTGAAGTGCACCGCCGGTACGACGGGAATAGGTTCTTTGGTGATGTCGATGCCCAGTTCGAGGCAGCGCGCGTAGATGGTCGGGAAGTGCTCTTTTAAAAATTCAGGCGGCTGGTGACTGATGTCGAGGTGGACGTAATCGAGGCCGCGCTTTTTCATTTCGAAGTCGATGGCGCGCGCCACCACGTCGCGCGGGGCCAGTTCGCCGCGCTCGTCGTGGGCCGGCATGAAGCGCGTGCCCGCTGCGGCGCCCGCTTCCGGCGGCAATTTCAGCAAGCCACCTTCACCGCGGATCGCCTCGGTGATCAGGAAGGATTTCGCATACGGGTGGTACAGGCAGGTCGGATGGAACTGGATGAATTCCATGTTCGAGACGCGGCAGCCGGCGCGCCAGGCCATGGCGATGCCGTCGCCGGTGGCCGTGTCGGGATTGGTCGTGTAGAGATACACCTTGCCGGCGCCGCCGGTGGCCAGCACCGTGTGCTCGGCCTCGAAAGTGAGGACCTTGCCGCTCGTTTCATCCTGCACGTAGAGGCCATGGCAGCGCGGCTGGCCGACCAGGTGCGGCGTGCCGCGGTGGACACCCTTGCCGGTCAGCTTGTCCGAGGTGATGACGTCGATCGCGCAGTGCTGTTCGAACAGCGAGATGTTCGGGTGCGCGCGCACCTTCTGTTCGAGCGTGACCTGCACCGCGTGGCCGGTGGCGTCGGCGGCGTGGATGATGCGGCGCTGGCTGTGGCCGCCCTCGCGCGTCAGGTGGAAGCCCAGTTCGGCCGTCGCGTCGCGCGTGAACGGCACACCTTGCTCGATCAGCCATTCGATCGCTTCGCGGCCGTGTTCGACGATATAGCGCGTGCTGGCTTCGTCGCACAGGCCGGCGCCGGCCACCAGGGTGTCGGCGATGTGCTGGTCGTGGCTGTCGCCGGAATCGAGGACGGCGGCGATACCGCCCTGGGCCCAGTTGCTGGCGCCGTCGAGCAGCGCGCGTTTCGAGATGATGGCAACCTTGCGCGTTTGCGCCAGGTGCAGGGCCACCGACAGGCCGGCCAGGCCGCTGCCGACGATTGCGACGTCAAATTTCATGGGGCGTATAAGATTTGTGCAGAAGCATCACTATAGACGATTTGCAGCGGATGCGTTTCCGACAATCTTGTCCTTACGCCTGTCGTCGCCGCTCCCGCCTACCAGGAGCCGAGCCAGCTCGCGCAGGCAAAGGCAACCGCGTCGCGCCAGGCGCTGCGCCGCGCGTCGGGGCCGGCATGGGCGATCTCGACGCGCCGGCTGCGCGGGTACTGCCCCTCGAGCGCGCGCGCCGCATCCCGGGTTGCCGGCTGGGCCCCGCCGCAGACCAGCAGCACGCGCCCGCCAAAGCCGGCCAGCGCCTCCGCCAGCCTGGGCTGCACACCCTGGCCGGGCCCCTCGCGCCCGACGGCGCGGCTGGCAGCGCGGCGGAAAGCGGCGGCGCGCCGGAACAGCCGGTCAGCCGCCGAGCGCGGGCCGTAGCGCAGCACCGGAGCGCCTTCCTCGGCGGCGGCTCCGACTGCGGCGGGCGCTCCCGGCAGCAGCGGGTCGAGCAGCGCGAGGCCCGTAACGCGCGCATCGCCCGCGGCATACAGGGCGGCGCCGGCGGCGGCGTCGCCCGTGGCGAGGATGACGGATTCTTTCATTTCGGGCACGTGGATGAAGAATTCTTTCATCGCCGCGCCGATGTCGTCCACCCCCTGCAGGGCGGCATGGCCATCGCTGTCGCCGGCGCCCACGCGGTCGAAGCGCATCACGGCCACGCCGCGTGCGGCGAGCAGGCGCGAGAGCAGTGTGAACTGGCGGTGGCTGCCGGCGCGGTACTGGGTGCTGTCGGCCAGGATCAGCATGCCGCGCACCAGGGGCCGCTCGGGTACGTCGACGATGCCGATCAGGGCGTTGCCGGCGCAGTGGAAGCGCAGCGCGCGCTGTTCGAGTTTCATGCCGGGTCCTCCAGGAACAGACGGCAGGTCGCCGCGCGCAGCGCCGGGCAATCGAGCTCGCCGTCGCCGGTCCAGAGCGGCGAGCCGTCGAGCGGGTGAAAATGCAATGCGGCCCCGGCCGGGCGCCAGCGTTCGGCCAGGCGCGCTGCGCTGGCGGCCAGTTTCGAAGGCGCCGGGCCGTTGTAGGCGAACCAGTGCACGGGGCAGGGCGGCAACACCAGGTGGGCGGCGTCGCAGGCATCGATGGCCTTGACCAGCGGCACGGCCACTTCGAAGCCGCCCACCTCGATCGCGCCATGCACGGCCAACTGCGCGCGCAGCGCCGCCGTGCTGCGCGGCGCGCCGGGCGCGGGATCCTGGAGTTGTTCGGACTGGCGCAGGAACTGGTTGATGCAGGCGCGTCCGCTCATGAACGGCTGCCACAGCAGCACGCGCCGCGCCCGCAGGCGCGCCGTCGCGTCGAGCGCGAGCAGGCCGCCCAGGCGCAGGCCCCACAGCGTCAGCGGGCCGCTGCCGCGCTCGGCCAGCCAGCCTGCTGCCAGGGCCAGGTCGTCGTGCCAGATCTGCCAACGGCCGGCGTTGAATTCGCCGCAACTGTCGCCACAACCAAACAGGTCGATCTGCAGTACCGCATAGCCGAGCTCGGCGAAGGCGCGCGATTGCAGCGCGGCCATGCGCCGCGTCCGGCTGAGCTCGCCGGCGAAGGGATGGACGTAGAGGATCGCCCCGCGCGGCGCCACGTGCGGATTGGGCGCGTGGTACAGGGAAAAGCGCGTGCCGGGCTCGGCATCGAAGAAAAACGGCTCCACGCGCGGCGTGGTCAGCAGCGGAGCATTCATGGCCGGGTGTCTCCTGCATTGTAGAGCGTGTGAAAAAGCTTCATGGCAAGGCGCTTCGTCGAAGACAGTACGCGGGTACGGCGAGACGATGCAAGGCAGCCATGGCGCTTGTTCACGCGCTCGTGGGGCCCGGCACGCCGGCGCGGCGTGTCGCGGCCGGTTTGTCGGCATAACGATCGTGCATTTATGTCAATTAGACACGCGTGCCGCCCGCTGACCTTGCGCCCACACAGCTGTGGCCGAGCAATTTCTATTGACGAGGGTCAATGACCTGTTTGCAGTTTTTCTCAATCATGCATTTTTACCTTGAGCGTGATCGGAGGAAATAATGGCCCAGCTGGCACACGAACTGGTTGACGCGGCAGCCGCCTGGACACCCCAGGCAACCGCCCTGCGCCACGGCGTCGAGCGCATCAGTTACGCCGGGTTGGCGAGTGCGATCGCCGCCTTTGCCGGGGGGCTGCACGCAGCCGGCCTCGGCGCCGGCGACCGGGTGGCGGTCTGCCTCCCGGCCTCCACGCCGGCCGTGGCAGCCCTGCTGGGCGCCTCCGGCGCCGGTTGCGCCTTCGTTCCGGTCGACCCGACGCTGGGCGCAGCCGGCTGCACGGCCCTGCTGCGCGACTGCGGCGTGCGCCTGCTCGTGATCGACGCGGTCGGCCTGCATGCGCTCGGCGACGCGCTCAAGGACTGTCCTTCGCTGCGCTGCATCGTCGTGCATGGCGGTGGCGCCCCGCGCCGCGTGGGGGTTCCCGTGCTCCCTGGGACAGCTTCCTGGGATCGGCCGCGCAAACCAGCCTGCCCGCACCGGCGAGCGCCGGGCTCGCCGCATTGGTCTATCCGGGTGCCGGCAGTGCGCCCGCTGCGCCCCGCGCGCTGGCGCTGTCGCACCGCAACTTGGTGGCCGGCGCTGCGTCGACGGCGCGCTGTCTCGGCATCAAGCCGGCCGACCGGGTGGTGGCGGCGCTGCCGTTTCACGGCGACTACGGCCTGAACGCCTTGCTGTCGGCGCTGGCGGCCGGCGCGACGGTCGTGCTCGATGCCGTCGGCGGCACGGCGCGTGGCACGGTCCCCGGCGCCTTGCCCGACCCGGCGGCGCTGGCGCGCGTGCTCGAGCGCGGCGACATTACCGGGCTGGCCGCCTTGCCGTCCACCTTCAATGCCCTGGCCGAACATGATCTCGCGCGCGCCGCCGATTGCCTGCGCTACGCCGCCTGCGCCGGCGGCGGGCTCGAGCGCGATGCCCTGGCCGCCTTGCGCACGGCGCTGCCGCACACCCGGATCCACCTGCTGTACGACATCGGCGAGGCCTGCCGCTCGACCAGCCTGATGCCGGCGCAGCTCGACGAGCACCCGGGATCGATTGGGCGCGCCACGCCGTATTCGGACTGGCTGGTGCTGCGCCCGGACGGCCGCGAATGCGCCCCGGGCGAGACGGGCGAACTGGTGCGCCGCGGCGCGCTCATCGCCCTGGGTTACTGGAACGATCCATGCGCCAGCAGCGAAGAATATCGCTTCCTGCCCCCGGCTGCCGGCCTGGCGGGCCGCGACACCGGTTACTGGCCCGGCGTCACCGCGCGCAAGGACCTGGAAGGCTACCTGTATCTCGCCGAAGGACGCCACGACACGATCATGAGCGGCGGCTACCGGATCAGCGGGCGCGAAGTCGAAAAAATCGTCGTCGGCACCGGCCTCGTGGCCGAGGCTGCGGCGGTCGGGGTTGCCCATCCGGTGCTGGGACAGGTGATCGCCGTGCTGGCCACGCCCCGGCCCGGGGCACGGCTCGACTCCGCGATCCTGTTTGGCGCCTGCCGTGCGCGCCTGCCGCAGCACATGCTGCCGGCGATGGTCGACGTGCGCCGCGCACCCTTGCCGCGTTCGCGCGACGGCCAGATCGACCGCGCACTGCTGGCCGGCGAGCTGGCGCCGCTGTTTGCCGAGGTGGCGCCATGAGCGGCGCCGCGACTGGACTCTGTGGGTGGTGCTCGACCGAGCCGCCCGGCATGCCGCTGGAAGAGATGGCCGCGCCTTTCGCGGGCGCGCGCCAGTTGCGCAGCGCCCGGCACAGCCTGGGCGCCGTCGCACTCGCGGCCGGCCCCGGGGAAGCCAGCCTGTACCACCAGGATGGCCTGCTGATCGTGCACTGGGGCGAACGGGTCGAGGCCCTGGCGCGCCTCTGGCGGACCCACGGCCCCCGGGCCTGCGCCGCGCTGTCGGGCCACTTTGCCTTCGCCTTGCTCGACGAGCGCCGCGGCGAAGCCTTGCTGGCCGTCGACCGCTGCGCCACGCGTCCGCTGTTCTACCAGATGGCCGGCCGCAGCCTGCTGTTTTCCAGCAGCAGCGAGGCGCTGGCGCGCCACCCCGGCGCGGGGCGCACGGTCGATCCGCAGGCCCTGTTCGATTACCTGTACCTGCACGCCGTGCACGGCCCGCGCGCGATGTTTGCCGGCCAGCGCCGCCTGGCGCCCGGTGAATGCCTGCACCTGCATGGCGGCCGGCTCGAGCGCATCCGCTATTGGCGCATGCGCTACACGGAACACGCCGCCGACGCCGCACCGCACACGGAACTGCTCGACGCGCTGTCCTGCGCCGTTGACGCCGGCAGGACGCGCCAGCGCGACGCCGTGATGCTCGGCGGCGGCGTTGCCAGTGCGCTGCTGGCGACGCTCCTGCAGCGCGGCGCCGGCGAGGCCGTGCACAGCTACGCGGTCGGCTTCGGCGCCAACGGCGGGCGCGGCCTGGCGGGGGCGCGCGCGGCGGCGCGCCGGATCGGCAGCCGGCACCGCGAGCACATCCTCGATGCCGGCGACGTCGCCGACGCCGTGGCGGCGCTGGCCGCTGCGAGCGACGCCCCCTGCGGCGACCCCGGCGCGGTCGCCATGCTGTTCGCAGCGCAGATGACGCGCGAGGATGGCTGCCGCAATCTGCACGGCGCATTCGGCGCCGCCCAGCTGTTCGGGCGTGGCCGCTACGCCCACATGGCGCGGGCGAACCGCTATGAACGCCTGCCCGCGGCGCTGCGCCAGCTGGCGATCGAACCCTTGCTGTTCGGGCTCGGCGCACGCCTGCCGGGCGCCTTCGAACGCGTGCGCACGCGCATCGAACAATCGATGGCGCCGCCCGTGAACCGGCTGCGCCGGCGTAATGCACTGCTTGCCCACGGCGCGGCAAGCGTGTTCGAACCGGCCTTTCTCGAACTGGTCGATCCGGGCGCGCCGGCCGCGGCGCAGGAAGAGGCATGGTGGCTGGCGCAGGCGCGCAGCGCCGCCAACCGCGCGGTCGACCTGGCGTTGCAGGGTGACCTTCCGTGCCGGATCGTCCCCGCCTTCGCGGCCGCCTGTGCAGCGGCCGGCGTGCAGGCGGCGCTTCCCTGCCTGGACGATGCGGTCGTCGCCATGTCGGCGCGCCTGGCGCCGGCGCACAAGAGCGGCAAGGGGCCGCGGCGCCTGTTCGGCCAGGCGCTGCGCGAGCTCGACGGCGTGCTGCCTGCGGTCGCCGCCGGGACACCGGTGCTTCCCTTCGGGGCTTGGCTGCAAGGCGACGCCCGGCTGCGCGCATTGGTTTACGACAGCCTGTCCGACCTGGCGCGGCGCCGCATCGTGCGCCGTGAATTCATCGACCTGCTGCTCGGCCGGCGCCTGCCGGAAGACCCGGCAATCCACGGCCAGGCGGTGTGGCGGCTCCTGATGCTGGAACAGTGGCTGGCGCGGGCGCGGCGGGATGGTTTCGCGGCCGAACGGCAGCGCAACGAGGCTTCGCTGGTGGAAGCCTAGTCCGAACCGGCGCCCGGCCGCGCCCGGCCTCCGGCCTGGGCCGGCGCTCGCGGGTGCTCAGCCTCCCGCCAGCGCGTCGTACACTGCAAGATAGCTGCGCGCCATTGCCGGGAGGCTGTGGTGCGCGATCACCTGGCCACGCGCCCGCGCGCCGTGGCGGGCGCCCATCTCCGGGATGCGGCAATAGTCCGCGATCGCCGCCGCCATCACATCGGGCGACATGGGCGGCACCAGGATGCCGGTCAGCCCCGGCTGGACCAGCTCCCTGTGCACGCCGACCGAAGTCGCGACCACCGGCAAGCCGGTCGCCATCGCTTCCAGCAGCACCTTGCCGCTGCCTGCGGCCAAAGCCGGCAGCACCATCAAGTCCATCGCCCGCATCAGCTGGGCGGTATCGAGGCGCTCGCCCGGCAGCCAGGCACGGTGCCCGGCCCCCGCACGTTCCAGCATGGCCTGGCATTCGGCGCGCATCGGACCATCGCCGACGATCAGCAGGCGCAGCCGGCTGTGCGAAGCGTGGGGCGAGGAAATGAGGCGCAGGAAAGCTTCGACCAGGGTCGTGTCGTTCCTGGCGTCGTCCATGCGCCCGACGCTGCCGATGACGAAGGCATCGTCGTGCATGAAGCCGTCGGGCCCGACGGCCGCGTGGGGCCCGAGGCGCGGGTGGAATTCGAGGCTGTCGACGCCGTTCGATATCTGCGATACGCGCGAGGGTTCGGCGCCGACCTGTTCGATCAGCCAGCGTTCCTGCTCGGCATTGGCGGCGATGTAATGGCCGACCAGCGGACGCAGCGCGCGGCGCAGCAGGCTCGGCGGTTGGGAGGGGGAGGGCTCGGAGTATTCTCGCCCATATTCGCCGTGCACGCGCAGCCGCACGCCGGCCAGCGCCGCCGCCAGCTGGCCTTCGAGCCCGCCGAGGTTGCGCGTATGAACCAGGTCGGGCCGCAGCGCGCGCAGGGCGCGCACCATGCGCAGGAAGTGGCCGGGGTCGGCGCCATCGCGCTTGTGCAAATCGATGAGTTCGACACCATGCTCGCGCAAGTCGTGATGGAACATGCCGTGGTCGCGCAGGCACAGGACCGCGTGCCGATAGCGTTCTCCCGGCATGTGGGCAATGAGGTCGAGCAGGCCGTTACCGGCGCCACCGCGGTCGAGGCGGTTGACGACATGGGCGACCAGGCGCGGCGGCGCAAAGGCCGGGGTCATCGCCGCAACGGGACGATTACCCATGGCAGGCAGCGCCCGCCCGGCGCCGCACGGGAACATGGCCGGATCTCATGGGTGTGCGCAGGAAGATAGAGAACGGCGCAGAGAAGGGCGCAGAGAACGGCGTGGCCGGGCCGGCCGCGAGCGGTGGACGAAGGACATGGGACGGTCTCCGGTGAGAGCCTGGCCGGCGCGCGGCGGCAGGTCTGTCGATTATATGGCTGCGCGTGGCGCGCACCGCGTAACCCTTTTTCTCGTTGATACCGGTCAAAGCGCTCGCGTGCCGCAGCGAAACGGCACGTTGCGGGCCGACAATTCGCCAAGTGCTTGTGACAAACTTCTTCGGAGCTTGATCTATGTTCAGATAGAAAAGATCTGGCCAAAATCCGCGGAACCTGCTTACTGCTGACCTTGTCTGAATGGCAGTCATGTGTTTTCGCCAATGACGGCGGGACGCTTTTTCAGGGAGACCAGCATGTTGGTAGACGAATTACCGATCGCATCGTTCCAGGCAGCACCAGCCCGGCCGTCGGCCGTGCGGCCCACCCCCGCAAGCGGACAGGCGGCGCTGCGCACCGAGCCGCAGGTATTCAGCGTCCGGGTCGCGCTGTCGGCCGGGCGCCATGCCGACAGCGGCGCCCTGGTGCGCCGCATGTACGCCTGGCGCGGTTATACCTTCGAGAGCGGCGAGGGCGATGCGCACAAGGTGACGCTGTATGCCGAGACCGGCGGCGAGCTGGTCGGCACGATGAGCCTGTGCCTCGACAAGGGCACGGCCTTGCCTGCCGACGAGAATTTCCGCGACCGCCTCGACATCCTGCGCCACCAGGGGCGCCGCCTGTGCGAACCCTCGCGCCTGGCAATCGATGCCGGCATGTCCAAGCGCGTCTTCGCTGCGCTGATCCACATATCCTACCTGTATGCCTGCGAGCTGCACGGCTACACCGATTACGTCATCGAGGTCAATCCGCGCCACGTCGCGTTCTACCAGCGCATGCTCGGGTTCGCCAACTTCGGCGGCGAGCGCCCCTGCAGCCGGGTCGGCGCGCCCGCGGTACTGCTACGCCTGCCGCTGGACGAGATGGGCGCCAGGATCCGCAAATGGGGCGGCAGCTTCGAGGAGTATGCCGGCGAGCGCTCCTTCTATCCCTATTTCTTTCCCGCCTCCGAAGTACCCGCCATCAGTGCGCGCCTAACGGCCCTGTGCCGGGGAGGGGAATGGGCATGAGCCAACTGAACGATCTGCAGGAACACGCGGGCTTCGAAGCGGCGCTGGCCGCGATGGCGGGCGTGGTTGGCGCCGCGCACGTGCTGGCCGACGAGGGCACGCGCGAACGCTATGCGCGCAGCACGGCGGCGCGGCCGGTGCTCCCGCTGGCCCTGGTGCGCCCGGCGGATGCCGGGGAAGTGGCGCAACTGGTGAAAATCGCCGCGCAGGCGCGCCTTGCCGTGTATCCGATCAGCACCGGCAAGAACTGGGGCTACGGCGACGCCTGCGCGGTCGGCGCCGGCCAGGTGATCCTCGACCTGTCGCGCATGAACCGGATCATCCACGTCGACCCGGAACTGGCCTACGCGGTCATCGAGCCCGGCGTCACGCAGCGCCAGCTGTCCGACTACCTGCGCGAACAGGGCCACCGCCTGTGGGCCGATTGCACCGGCGCCGGACCGGATACGAGCTATATCGGCAATATCATGGAGCGCGGCTTCGGCCACTCGCCCTACGGCAACCGCCTGCAGCACGTGGCCGGCATGCAGGTGGTGCTGGCCGGCGGCGACCTGCTCGAGACCGGTTTCGGCCATTATGCGCAGTCGCGTACCACCCACCTGTTCCCGTACGGGGTCGGTCCCTTCCTCGACGGCCTGTTCACGCAGTCGAACATGGGGATCGTGACCAGGCTGGGAATCTGGCTGATGCCGCAGGCCGAATGCGTCAACCATTTCCTGTGCAGCGTGCCGGAACACGTCGATATCGCACCGGTCGTCGACGCCCTGCGCCCCTTGCGCCTGGACGGGACCCTGCGCAGCATCCTGCACATCGGCAACGACATGCGCGTGCTGTCGGGCGGCGGCACCTTCCCGCGCACGGCGGTGCCGCAGGGCGCACGCCTGCCCGACGTGCTGCGCGCCGCCATGCGCCGCGAAGCCGGGGTCGGCGCCTGGAGCGTCTCCGGCGCACTCTACGGCACACACGCCCAGGTGAGCGCGGCGCGGGCGGCACTGCGGCGGGCCCTGCGCGGCACCGCCGCGCGCCCGGTCTTCATCAGCGAACGTAGCCTGCGCGCCGGAGCCCTTGCCGCGCGCCTGCTCGGCGGCTCGGACGCCGGCCGGCGCCTGCGCGCCAGGGTGGCACTGGGCGAATCGCTGTTCGCGATGAATCGCGGCGTGCCCGACGGACGCTTCCTGGCCGGCGCCTACTGGCGCCGGCGCGAGGCGCTGCCCGCTGGTTTTCCCGCGCAAGCCGACCCGGCGCGCGACAACTGCGGGCTGCTGTGGGTCTCGCCGGTGCTGCCGCTGCGCGGCGAGGACATGCTCGCCGTACATGCACTCGCGCAGGCAAGCTTCGACAAGTACGGCTTCGACCTGTTCGCCACCTTCAGCATGATCAACGAGCGCACGCTCGGCGGCGTGCTGACCGTGGCCTACGACAAGGAAGACAGCGACGAAGCCGCGCGCGCCCGGGCCTGCCATGATGAAGTCTTCGGGCGCATGTTCGAGGCCGGCTATATTCCCTACCGCGTCGGCAACCACGCGATGGGCCGGCTCGACCCGGCGGGCGACAGCTACTGGCGGACGGTGGGCGCGATCAAGGCACCGCTCGACCCGGCCGGGATCCTGGCGCCGGGACGCTACCAGCCGGGTGTGGCGCAAGGCATGATGTAGGGCTGCGGTGGGCATGGTTGGGTGGGCGCAAGGGCAGGGGCCAGTATCGGCCCCGCGTCCAGGTCGCACCTGCGCGGCGTCAATCTGCGCGACCGAACCAGTTCCGGCGGCGCGGGACTAAACACATGGAGGCTCGAAGCCGCCGTGCGTGCTCCTGCGTACGCCGCCGCACCGAGCGTTGCGGCCGCGCGGCCTAGCATGTCGGTTCACCCAATCTTTAAGGAAACACCATGTCCATGACGAATGCTTCTGTACAGGCGGCTGCGCTGGCGGACAAGATCCGCTCGATGCGCTTTGCCATGTTTACCACCGTCGACGAACACGGCCACCTGATCAGCCATCCAATGACCAACCAGGAGACCGACGATCAGGGCGGCCTCTGGTTCTACACCTCGATCCACGCGCCGCTGTGGCAAAACATCGCGCTCCAGCCCGAAGTCAATGTCAGCTTCGCCCAGCCGGAGGACAGCCTGTACGTCTCGATCAGCGGCACCGCCGAGCGCGTCGTCGACCGCGAACGCATCCGCGCCCTGTGGAATCCGATGGTGCAGGCCTGGTTCCCGCACGGTCCCGACGATGAACACGTCGTGCTGGTGCGGGTTGCGCCGCACAGCGCCGAGTACTGGGACTCGAACGACAGCAAGATGGTGCGCCTGTTCCAGATGGCCAGGGCGGCCGTGACCGGCACCTCCCCGGACGTCGATCCGGGAGAGCATGGGAGGATCAAGCTGCAATCCTGATCCGAAAAAACCTAACGCGCAGGGGGCAGGTCGGCTTCCGACTGGTTCGCGCCGGTCTCGGGCGATCCCAGCCCGGTCCCGGTGCCGCCGGCCTGCTGGCCGCGGGTATCCTGGGCACCGCGCGCGCCGCTCTGGACTGCGCTATCGTCCGCCTCCGGCCTTGGCTCGGGCGCCGCCGGCGTTGCGGCTGCGCGCTGGCCCGGCGGGGAGTCGATCTCGCCGGTGCTGTGCGTCAGCTGGGCGCCGCCGCTGCCGCCGGTCTCCTGCTGGGTCTCGTGCCGCGGCGTCGCGCCGGCCTGGCCGCTGGTGAGGCCGCCAAGGCCGAGCGTGGTCGATGCCGCGTCCGCTGGCGTGCTGGATGCCGTGTTGGACGCCGTGCCTTGTCCTGTGCCTGCATTGTTCGAGGTTTGCGTAGCCATTCTGGTCTCCCGTGATTCAGTCTCCCGATTATGCCCGCGCAGGCTTCTTGTACCATCGGTGTGTGCAGCGTGACGCTGTAGGAGGAAGACTCATCGAGCGCAAAAGAAGCGGCCCCAGGCCGCGGCTGCGCATCTGGACAGGGCGCCGCGGCCCTGGGGGACGGGAAACATGCAGGCCGCATGCGCGCAGCGCGGCGCGTGACGGAATCGGACCCGCGAGCGGACTCCTGGTGTATCGTTGCGGATGGGAATGTTCGCCTGGTCCGTAAGCCGAGGAGACAGCAGATGACAGCCTTGCCACCACCCAGCACCGGCCCCGCGCGGGGCGCCGCCTCCAGCCCCGGCACTGCATCGACTGCCATTCTCGAGGCGCTGATCATCGGCGCCGGCTTCGGCGGCATCTGCATGGCGGTGGCGCTGCGCCGCGCGGGCGTCGAGGATTTCCTGATCCTGGAAAAGGGCGGCGACGTCGGCGGCGTCTGGCGCGACAACACCTATCCCGGCGCCGCCTGCGACGTTCCCTCGCACCTGTATTCGTTTTCCTTCGCGCCGAACCCCGACTGGTCGCACACTTTTGCCCGGCAGGCCGAAATCCACGCCTACCTGCACGACTGCGTGCACCGGTTTTCGATCGCCCAGCATATCCGCCCCGGCAGCGAGGTGGCGGGGGCACGCTACATCGAGGAGCGCGCGCTGTGGGAGGTGCGCCTGGCAGGCGGCGAGCGCCTCCTGGCGCGGCTGCTGGTGAGCGCGACCGGCCTGCTGAGCCGTCCGCTGCTGCCGCGCCTGGCGGGCATCGACAGCTTCCGTGGCCCGGCCTTCCATTCGGCGCGCTGGGACCACGCCTGCCAGCTGGACGGCAAGCGTGTCGCCGTCATCGGCACCGGCGCCTCGGCGACCCAGTTCGTTCCGGCGATCGCGGGCCGGCTTGCGCGCCTGCTTGTCTTCCAGCGCTCGCCATCCTACTTGAAGCCGCGCAACGACCGTCCATACCGGCCATGGCAGAAGCACCTGTTCCGGCGCCTGCCATGGGTGATGCGCGCCCATCGTGGTCTCATCTACGCCAAATACGAAGCGCGGGCCCTGGCATTCACGCGACTCAGGAGCATGATGTGGCTGGCGGTCGGCCTGCCGTTCCAGCGCATGCTCGAACGCGAAGTCAGGGGCGCCGCCCTGCGCACCGCCCTGACGCCCGACTACCCGATCGGCTGCAAGCGCATCCTGGTCAGCGACGATTACCTGTCCGTCTTCGCCAAACCCTCGGTCAGCCTGGTGACGGAGCCGATCCGCCGCATCACGCCGACGGGAATCGAGACCGAAGACGGCCGCCAGCACGAGGTCGACGTCATCATCTACGGAACCGGGTTCGCCGCCACCGACTTCCTGGCCCCGATGTCGATCCAGGGGCGCGGCGGACGCGACCTGAACGATGCGTGGCGCGGAGGCGCCGAAGCCTATCTCGGCATGACCGTGCCCGGCTTTCCGAATTTCTTCATGCTGTACGGCCCGAACACCAACCTCGGCCACAATTCGATCATTTATATGCTGGAGAGCCAGGTGCGCCACGTCATGCGTTGCCGCGAAGCGATGCGCGTGGCGGGCGCGGCGTCGGTCGAGGTCGAGCCTGGCGCGCACCGGCGTTTCAATACCCGCCTGCAGCGGCGCCTGGCCGGTACCGTCTGGCAGGGCTGCAGCAGCTGGTACCTCGACCGGCACGGGCGCAACAGCGCCAACTGGCCGGGGTTCACTTTCAGCTACCGGGTCCTGACCCGCCGCGCGAGCCTGCTCGCCTATCGGTTCAGCACGCCCCTGCCGGGCCAGCCGGGCGCCGTGTCCATCGCCGCGCCACGCTCCGTGCCGGAACGTTTCAGTGCGGCTTTCCAGCGCGGCTTCCTGCGCACCTGCTTCAAGCCCTTCATCGGGCCTCCGTTCAGCGCCCGCGCGCAGCGCCGCATCATTACGCTGCTCGCGCCGCTGATGCCGGGTGTCCCGGGCGTCAGCTACCGCCAGGTCTAGGTCGGCGGCCTGCGGGTCGAACTGGTCACGCCCGAACGACGGGAGGAGGGGGCCGTGCTCTTCCTGCACGGGGGCGCCTTCTGCCTGGGCAATCCCCGCACCCACCGCAGCATCACCTCGCGCTTCGCCCGCGATGCGCGCCTGCCGCTCTGGGTGCCCGACTACCGCCTCGCCCCCGAGCATCCCTATCCGGCCGCGCTCGAGGATGCGTTCGCCTGTTACGACGCCATGGTCGCAGCGGGGATCCCGGCGCACAGCATCGTGCTGGCCGGCGACTCGGCGGGCGCGTCGCTGGCGCTGGCCGCCGCGATCCGCCTGCGCGCACGCGGCGCACCCATGCCGGCGGCATTGGCGCTGATTTCCCCCGTTACCCGGATGCCGCCGCCCGGTCCGGAGACGCACCAGAACGCCGCCGTCGATCCGATGGTACGCGCGTCCTGGGTGCGCCAGGGCATCGCATGGTATGCCTGCGCAGCGGATGACGAGGCCCATCACCCGCTGCGCTGCGACCTGCGCGGCCTGCCGCCGATGCTCGTCCAGGGGGGCGATGAGGAAATCCTGCTGCCCGACGCCGAGCAACTCGTCGAACACGCGCTTGCCTGCGGCCTGGCCTGCCGCTTCGAACTCCATCGCGGACGCTGGCATGTCTTTCACCTGCAGGCGTTTTACCTGCGCTCGGCCGCGAATGCGATTGGCGCGCTGGCCCAGTTTGCCCGTGAACGCATCCGGGCCGCCTCGATTGCGGACGCGCCGGCCGACGCGCAGACTTCCGGGCCCGTCGCGGACGAAGGCGCGCTGCGCTGAGCCGCGCTCCGTGCGGATCAAACCGTGTTCTACGCCACCGCAGCCCTGCTGGTCCTGCTGGCCCACCTGGCCTTCGTGCTGTTCGTCGTCTGCGGCGCCTTCATCGTGCTGCGCCGGCCGCGGCTGGCCTGGCTGCACCTGCCGGCGGCCGCCTGGGGCGTGTACATCGAGCTGAGCGGGCGCGGCTGTCCGTTGACGACGCTGGAAAACCTGCTGCGCCTGCGCGCGGGCCTGGCCGGCTACGCAGGTGGTTTCGTCGAGCACTATATGGTGTGGCTGCTGTATCCAGGCGGCCTGACCCGCGCAATCCAGTTCGTCCTCGCCGGCATCGTCCTGCTGGTCAACCTAGTGCTATACGCATTTCTCTGGCTCCGGCGCCCTGGCTCCCCGTAAAGACACTTGCCAGCGCCGCCATCCGGCACATTTCCCACCCTCATGCAAGCAATTCCTGCGCGCCCGCCGAAAAAGGAGGAATGAAGCAGGCCCGGCGACGCGAGCGCTTGCTCAACAGGGGTTGCCGGAGCAATAATGCGGATGTGCTGGCTTATTGTTATTGCTTTTCGTGTGCGTTGTCGATTCGACCGCATGCGAACGTAGCGGGTCGATCGGCGCCTGGCGGTTCGCGGGCGCTTTTTCCTGGTAGCGCTGTCGGTAGTGCTGTCTGTACCTGATCCCTTCGGCGTGACACTCTGCCGCCGCCTGTGTGCGGTGCGGACGCCTGTCGTCCGCATTGCCTGCGGGCGCGGCAGGGCGCGCGTGCGTAACATGGGCCTTGCGAGAAATAAGCCGAAAAGCGAAGCGGAAGAGCGAAGCTGAAAAGCGACGCAGACAAGCGTAGCAAACAAGCAAGATGGCCGAGCGGAATAATCCGAGGGCTACCGGAGGAGACATCATGAATAACAGGAGAACACGTAGTGAGCATTTTTAGGACGAAAAATCTCGATGCCATGGTCGCGGCCAGCCAAAAGCCTGGCGGGCTCAAAAAAGTCCTCGGACCGATGGACCTGATCCTCATGGGTATCGGGGCGATTGTCGGCACGGGTATCTTCGTGCTGACCGGCACCGGCGCGGTCACGGCCGGCCCGGCGCTGACCCTTTCCTTCATCATCGCTGCCGTGGCCTGCGGCTTCGCGGCGCTGTGCTATGCGGAATTCGCCTCGACCGTGCCGGTGGCCGGCTCGATCTACACGTATTCCTATGCCACCCTCGGCGAAATCGTCGCCTGGATGATCGGCTGGGACCTGCTGCTCGAATACGGCCTGGCGACCTCGACGGTTGCCGTCGGCTGGTCGGGCTATTTCCAGTCGCTGCTCAAGGGCGTCGGCGTGGTGCTGCCCGAAGCCCTGCGCGCCGCGCCGGGCGCCGTTCCCGGCGTGCACACCCTGTTCAACCTGCCGGCCTTCCTGATCATGATGGTCCTGACCTTCATGCTCTCGCTCGGCGTGCGCGAATCGGCGCGCCTGAACAACATCATGGTGCTGATCAAGACCGGCGTCGTCCTGTTGTTCATCGTTGTCGGCGTCAACTACGTCAAGCCGGAGAACTGGCATCCGTTCATGCCATTCGGCGCGGGCAGCGTGATGAGCGCCGCGGCACTCGTGTTCTTTGCCTTCATCGGCTTCGACGCCGTCACCTCGGCCGCCGAAGAAGTGAAGAATCCAAGCAAGGACCTGCCTATCGGCATCATCGGTTCGCTGGCCATCTGCACCGTGCTGTATGTGGTGGTTGCCGCGATCATGACGGGCATCGTCCCGTTCCCGAACTTCAAGGGCGTCGACCACCCGGTGTCGCTGGCGCTGCAGTATGCCGGCCAGGACTGGGTTGCCGGTTTCGTCGACCTGGCGGCCATCCTGGGCATGAGCACCGTGATCCTGGTGATGGCCTTCGGCCAGACCCGTATCCTCTACGCCATGTCGCGCGATGGCTTGCTGCCGGCCCGCCTGTCGACCGTGCACCCGAAATACGGCACCCCGTTCTTCGCCACCTGGATGGTCGGCATCGTCTTCGGCCTGATCGCCGCCGTCGTGCCGCTGGACGTGCTGGCCGAACTGGTCAACATCGGCACGCTGGCCGCATTCTCGCTGGTGTCGCTGGCCGTCATCATCCTGCGCAAGAAACGTCCAGACCTGCACCGCGCCTTCCGTTGCCCCGGCGTGCCGGTGGTCCCGGCACTGGCGATCATCTTCTGCCTGGCGCTGATGTCCTTCCTGTCCGCCACCACCTGGATGGCCTTCCTGGTCTGGCTGGTGATCGGCCTGGTCGTCTACTTCGGCTACGCGCGCTCGCGCTCGCTGCTGAACGGCAAGTAAAACGCACGACTGCCCGGCTGGGGCCGGGCAGCGAACACACGAACAACCTGGCCGCCGGCGTCCGCCGTGGCCAGGTTTTTTTTCGTCCCCGCTGTGCCGCCGCAGGCCTCCGCTCAGGCCCCGGCCAGCATGTCCACCGTTGCGCTCCGGGCGCCGAGCGCGGTCATGCGCGCGATCGCCCGCTCGCCATCGCCGGGCGCCACATCCACGGCACGCATCGCCTCCGGCACGATGATCACCTCGAACCCGTTTTCGAGCGCGTCGACCACAGTATTGAGCACGCAGTAGTCGGTGGCCAGGCCGCAGACCACGACCCGGCGCACGTCGCGCGCATGCAACTGGGCCGCCAGGCTGGTGCCGTTGAAGGCCGAGTAGGCGTCCGCGTCGGCGCTATCCGCCTTCGACACGACCACCGCGCCGGCCGGCAAGTCGAGCTGATCGGAAAACGCGGCGCCGGGCGTACCGGCCACGCAATGCGGCGGCCAGGGACCACCGCGCCCGACGAAGGAGCAGTGATTGGGCGGATGCCAGTCGCGCGAAGCGTAAATCGGGAAGTCGCGGCTGTTGAACAGGCTCAGCAGCCGGTTGATCGGGGCCAGCACCGCGTGCCCGTTCGGTACGCCGAGCTTGCCGCCGGGGAGGAAATCGACCTGCATGTCGATGACGAGGAGGGCGTCCTCGGGTGTAAGCGGGAGCGGATACATGCCTTGTCCTGTCGGCTGTTTGATATAGGCAGATTAGCACGACAAAGCCGTATCGGACTGGTGGTGCCACATGATATACTGTATAAAAACACAGTACTTCCCTAAGCCAACATGACCAAGTTTGCCCCCATCGATCTCGCACCACGCCTTCCCGGGCAAGCCGACACCCCGAGCGCCCGTCTCGACGTCAAGATGTTCCGCGTCGCCGACGACCCGATTACCGAGGCGCAGACCGACGCCGAGATCGCCCGCGAATTCATCGGCAACGGCGAACTCAGCCCGAAATCAATCGCCAATAGCCAGAAGGAATTGTTCCGCTTCCTGACCTGGTGCCGCGAAGAAGCGAAGAAAACGCTGTCCCAGCTGAACGTCGCCGACCTGAACGCCTACAAGGAATTCCTGCGCAATCCTCCCGAAGACTGGATTTCGAAGACCAAGTGGCCGCGCAGCGACCCGCGTTACCGCCCCTTTACCGGTCCCTTGTCCGACCCCAGCCGGCGCCAGGCGATGATTGCGGTGAAAGGCTTGCTGGCGTTTGCCGAGCAGACCGGCTACCTGCGGCGCAACCCGGCGGCGATGGTGCGCAATGTGCGTACCCCCATCGCCAGCCGCATCACCCGCTACCTGACGCCCGAAGCAATCGCCCTGGCTGTCGAGACGGTCTCGCGCCGGGTGCCCGATTCGGCGGCCGCCGCCCGGCGCCGTGCACGCGACCGTTTCCTGCTGATCGCATTTGCCCACACCGGTGCCCGCCTGAACGAGCTCGTCAGCGCGAACATGGGCGCGATCTATTCGGAAGGCGACGACCGCTGGTGGCTCGACGTCATGGGCAAGGGAAACAAGCCGCGCCGCTTGCCGGTCCCGGACGAGATGCTGGATGCCCTCCGCCAATACCGGGAAGCCTACGGTTTGCCGCCGTACACGGCGCGCGCGGACCGCATGCCGCTCGTCCTGTCGAGCCGCAGCCGGGCCGTGACCCGCCTCACGGACGAGGCCGCGTCCGAAGCGATCAAGGGCGTCTTCGCCGAAGCCGCGCTGGCCGCCGCCGGTGCCGGCCTGCACGACATCGCCGCCAGCCTGCGCCACGCCTCGGCCCACTGGCTGCGCCACAGCATGCTGACCAACCACGCCAACAACGGCGTGCAACTGAAAACGCTGCAGGACACGGCCGGGCACGCGAACATCGCCACCACGGCGGGCTACCTGCACAAGACCGATCACGAGCGCCACGACGAGATCATCGGCTCGGCCGCCAGGGGTGGCAACGCCGGGAAGAAGGAAAAGTGAGCCCCGTCCGGCGCGGCGCTGCGTCTCCTGCGCCAACCGGTTCCGGATGTTGTACTTCTCCATCCGGTACCGCAATCGCGCATCCCTGGTGAGGGCGGTCACAGGCGTGCCGCCCCTGCGGCCGGGCAGGGCACAAGCAGGGCGCGCCGCGAACCCGGATCGGGGTAGCATGGGCCGGCCCCTCAGGCGGGCCGGGCACTGTTCGAATCCGTTTTTTCATTCATTCACGAAGGAGAGTCGCATGGCAAAGGTACTGGTCCTGTATTACTCCACGTATGGCCACATCGAGCAGATGGCGACGGCGATGGCCGAAGGCGTGCGCGCCGGCGGCGCCGAGGTCGTCGTCAAACGGGTGCCGGAAACGGTGCCCGAGGCGGTCGCACGTCCCGCCCATTTCAAGCTCGACCAGCAGGCGCCGATCGCCACCGTCGACGAGCTGCCCGACTACGACGCCATCGTCATCGGCGCACCGACCCGTTATGGCCGCATGCCGTCGCAGATGGCCGCCTTCCTCGACCAGACCGGCGGCCTGTGGGCCAGGGGAGCGCTGCACGGCAAGGTCGGCGCCGCCTTTACCTCGACCGCGACCCAGCACGGCGGCCAGGAGACGACGCAGTTCTCGATCATCACGAACCTGCTGCACCTCGGGATGGTCGTGGTCGGCCTGCCGTACAGCTTCGCGGGGCAGATGACGCTCGACGAGATCACTGGCTGCAGTCCCTATGGCGCCAGCACCATCGCGGGAGGGCAGGGGCAGCGCCAGCCGAGCCAGAACGAACTGGAAGGCGCGCGGCAGCAGGGGGAACTGGTGGCGAAGACGGCGGTCAAGCTGTTCGGTTGAGCCGGACGGGGCGGCGTATCGCGGGTGCCGGCCCGGTGCTGTCACTCATGCCGGCCCGACCCTGACCGGCTGTGCGTACTTCAATCACGAGGAGGCGCAGCATGTAGTCGATCCAACTTTCATACGAAGGGAGCGGCCATGCAAAGCCAACTGCACCCCGGCCATGCCTGAGCTGTTTGGATTCGATGCATGCTCCCCCAAGGAGATTACCGAGCGGGCGGGACGGTCGGCGTCGCCAAGGCGCAGCTGCCGCTGTTGCCGATCCCAGTCTTGCTGGGCAACCTGATCGGCGGCAGCGTGCTGGTTGGCCTGGTCTACCATCTCATCTACCACGCCGGCCTTCGCGGCGCTTCCGGAAGCAATTGAATGCAGAGCCCGGCGCGGCTGGCGAACGGCCTGCCGACTCCAACTTGCCGTCTCCAGTGCGAGGCCATCCGCACCCGGTACGCGGACGGGATCGCATCCCTGTTTACCCCACCGGAGTCGAACCCGTGAATTGCTAGCGCGTGGTACGACGACAGCAGCTTCTGCCGACGTCGTCGCGCTTGCAAGCGGGAGGCTGCTTGAAACCCGGAGCGACGAAGCTACACTTCAAGGATGTAGGAATTGTCGACGGGAGCTCAGTGTTCAGGAGAATAGTCATGAAAACCCGGACCATGTTCGCTGCGCTGGCAGGCTTGATGTGCGCCGCTTCGTTCACGCATGCGCAACAAGAGGACGAAGGGGGCGGCAAGGATGCCCTGCCCCAGGCGAGTACCGAGAACGGCATCACCTATGTGTGCGGCGGCGTCGGAAGCGATGAGGCCGGGCGGATGAAGCGTGCCGCCCGCGATTATGATTTGATACTGACGTTTGCAACGAACACAGGCAGTTACCTGAGCGACGTCCAGGTCGACATTGCGGACGCCCGCGGCCATTCGCTGTTGAACACCACTTGCAGCGGGCCCATCATGCTGGTCGACCTGCCGAAGGGTGGCCGCTATCACATTCGCGGAGAAATCGAGGGGCGCGCCGCTTCCGGGAACGCGCTGCTCCGGCCCGGCGCGAAAGGCACGCCCCTGCACCTGGTAGTGCCGGCCGCCCAGGGCGAAAGCGGATGAACGGAGGCGATTGCCAGGGCGAGACCGCAGGCGAGCGGCCCGGTTTGCCGCGGGCGGAGAGTCGCCTGCGGGGCCGCGCCCGGCGCCTCCCGCCGCCAACCCGTCCGTTTGCCTGACCGGACCAGCGTGCCTGCGCTTCGCGGCCGCAGCGTTCCACACCCGGCCGCTGGCGATCACTGGCATTGCTTGCGCATCATTTCCATGTGCTGCTGCTGCATGCCGGGCGACATTGCGCCCATTTCCCGGGGCATCATGGCCTGCCGCGCCTGCTCATTCGGGGCGTCGCGCATGCCGCGGTAGCGCGCGCACATCGTTTCCGTGTCCGCCGGCCCCATGCCGCCGGTCATATTCGCACCCATTCCTCCCATGGCGGACTGCTGGCCCGGAGAGGGCGCCATCGCATCCACCGAGCGTCCCGGATGATGGCGCTGATGGTCCTGGCCTTCTTGCATCGAGGCGCAGGCAGCCAGGCCCGCCCCCGCGAGCAGCATTGCAAGAACACGCATCGGATTGATTGGACTGGTCTTCATGGTCGCACTCCCGGTTGTTTGAAGAATGTATAGCCCGCGTGAACAAACTATTGGTCATAGTGCGGCTCCCGTCAAGCGGCGCCTGACGGTGTCGCGCGCGCCACCGGCCACAGTCCGCAAGGTGAACCCGGGGCGGGCTCCGACGACCGGCATGTCGATTGTCATGTGGACCATGATTGCCTCCTGCAGGGTGCAA
Source organism: Telluria sp. AIW5 (assembly GCF_056680575.1). Lineage (NCBI taxonomy): Bacteria > Pseudomonadati > Pseudomonadota > Betaproteobacteria > Burkholderiales > Oxalobacteraceae > Telluria > Telluria sp. AIW5. The sequence continues at coordinate 3,671,398 of NZ_CM155289.1, forward strand.
AACCCGATGGCTGCCTAGACGCGGCGCCTGGCGGGAAGTGCGGTTCGATTCACGTCACGGCCCGGGGCGCAATCCCGAGCGCGCGCTCGACCTCAACCAGGTTGCGCACCGTGGCCACGACCGAATCGGGATTCAGGCTGATCGAATCGATCCCCTGTTCCACCAGGTAGCGCGCCACTTCCGGATAGTCGGACGGCGCCTGGCCGCAGATGCCGACGTGGCGGCCGTTGCGCTTGGCGCCAACGATCGCCTGGCGCAGCATCTCGAGCACGCCCGGGTCGCGCTCGTCGAAGTCGAAGGCGACCAGGTCGGAATCGCGGTCCACCCCGAGCACGAGCTGGGTCAGGTCGTTCGAGCCGATCGAGAAGCCGTCGAAGAGGGCGGCAAAGGCGTCGATCTGGATCACGTTGTTCGGGATCTCACACATGACGTAGACCTCGAGCCCGTCGCGGCCGCGTTCCAGCCCGTGCTGCGCCATCGCTTCCAGCACCCCGCGCGCCTCCTGCACGCGGCGGCAGAAGGGGATCATCAGGCGCAGGTTGGCCAGGCCCATGTCCTCGCGCACGCGCCGCATGGCCCGGCATTCGAGCGCGAAGCCCTCCGCGTAGGCGGGATGGGCATAGCGCGCGGCGCCCCGAAAACCCAGCATCGGGTTCGCCTCCACCGGCTCGAAAGCGGCGCCGCCCAGCAGGCTGGCATATTCGTTGGTCTTGAAGTCGGACATGCGCACGATGACCGGCTTGGGCCAGAACGCCGCCGCGATGGTGCCGACGCCCTCGGACAGTTCTCGCACGAAGAAGTCGGCCGGGGAGGGGTAGCCGCGGGTGCGCCGGGCGATCTCGGCGCGCTGCGCCGCGTCCTCGACCTTTTCCGGATGGACCAGCGCCATCGGGTGGATGCGGATGTGCTCCGCGACGATGAACTCCATGCGTGCCAGTCCCACCCCGTCGTTGGGGAGGAAGGAAGTGCGCAGCGCCGTCTCGGGATTGCCGATGTTGACCATGATGTGGGTGCGCGGCATCGGCAGCGCAGCCAGGTCGGTGCTGGTCTTGCGAAAGGGCAGGCGACCCGCATACACGTGGCCGAGTTCACCCTCTGCGCAGGACAGGGTCACCTCGTCGCCGGTGCGGATGGCCGTGGTGGCGTCGCCGCAGCCGACCAGCGCCGGCACGCCGATTTCGCGCGCCACGATGGCGGCGTGGCAGGTGCGGCCGCCATGGTCGGTCACGACGCCCGCGGCCGTCTTCATGACCGTGCCCCAATCCGGCATCGTGGTCGAGGCGACCAGGATTTCTCCCGGCTGGAACCGCCCGAGCTCGTCCGCATGGGCGACCACGCGCGCCGTGCCGCTGGCGATCTTGCCGCCTACCGCGCGGCCGGACGCCAGCACGCCGCCGCGCGCTTCGAGCCGGTATTCGTCGAGCTCGGTGCCCGAGCGGCGCGACGCCACCGTCTCGGGCCGTGCCTGGACCAGGTACAGCTTGCCGTCGAGGCCGTCCCGCGCCCACTCGATGTCCATTGGTACCGGATGCCCGGCGCGCTTTCCGTAGTGTTCTTCGATGCGCAAGGCGGACGCGGCCAGTTCGAGGACGGCATTGTCGTCAAGGCAGAAGCGGGCCTGCTCCTCCGGCGTGGTGGGCTCGTTGCGCGTGGCCGTCCCGCTGGCGGGCGCGGCGTAGACCATGCGCACTCCCTTGCTGCCCAGCGTACGGCGCAGCACCGTGCGCTTGCCGGCGCGTAGCATGGGCTTGAAGACCGTGAACTCGTCCGGGTCGACCGTACCCTGCACCACGTTTTCCCCGAGCCCGTAGGCGCCGGTCACGAGGACCACATCGCGAAAACCTGTTTCGGTGTCGAGCGTGAAGGCGCCCCCCGAACAGTCGAGGTCGGAACGCACCATTTTCATCACCCCCACCGACAGCCAGACCTTGAAGTGGTCGAAGCCGTTCTCGATGCGGTAGACGATCGCGCGGTCGGTGAACAGGCTGGCGAAGCAGCGCCGCACGCTCTCGAGGAGCGCCGCCTCGCCCTCGATGTGCAGGTAGGTGTCGTGCTGGCCCGCGAAGCTGGCGGTGGGCAGGTCCTCGGCCGTGGCGGAGCTGCGCACGGCCACGGTCAGCGTGTCGCCATACTCCGCGCGCAGTTCGCCATAGGCCGCGAGGATGGCCGCCTCGAGTTCCGGCGGCAGCGGCGCGCCATGCACGAGCGCGCGCGCCTGCGCGGCGCGCCGCGCCAGGTCGTCGACCCTGGCCGGGTCGAGGCCGTCGAGTGCGGCATGCAGGGGCTCCCAGGCGCCGGCGTGGTCGAGCGTTGCCCTGTAGGCGGCGGCGGTGACGGCAAAGCCGTTCGGCACCCGGCAGCCCTGACTGCCCAGTTCGCTATACATCTCGCCGAGCGAGGCGTTCTTGCCGCCCACCAGGGGCACGTCGCCGATGCCCAGTTCCGAAAACCAGCGAATGTATGCAGGCTGGGTGTCCATTGTATCCTCCTCTGTGTGGCGAAAACCGGTTTTTCGATGAGCGGGCGGACAGGGTCCTTAGCGCAGGCCGAGCATCTCGATCAGCGGCGCGTCCTGCCAGTAAATGTCGTCGGCGAACAGGACGCGGCCGCCGCGGTCGGTCACCGCGGTGGCATAGAACAGGACTACCGGCACGGGCGTCGGCAGGGGCAGGGTGCGCGTCCTGCCGCTCTTGATCGCCGTCTCGATGCCGTCCTCGTCCCAGCGCTGCCGATCGGCCAGCACGAAGCGCGCCAGCGCCACCGGGCCTTCGACGCGGATGCAACCATGGCTCAGGTCGCGCCGGCTGCGCTCGAACAACTCCCTCGACGAGGTAGAGTGCAGGTAGATGTTCATCGGGTTCGGCATGGCGAACTTGAGCGCTCCGAGCACGTTGCGCGCGCCCGGCCTCTGCCGGACCCGCGCCGTGCCGGCGCGCAGTGCGGCCAGTGCCGCGCCCGAGGCCGGCAGTACCCGGCCGTCCGCCGCCACCAGCTCCATGTCGTTCTGCTGGAGATAGGCCGCACTGCGCGCCAGTTTCGGCAGGATCTCGCCAACCGCGATGCTGCGCGGCACGTTCCAGTACGGGTTCAGTTCGAGGTAGCGCATCTGGCCAATGAACAGCGGCGTGGGCGTGCGGGCGGCGGTGCCGACGATGATGCGCATTTCGAGAGGCGGGGCCGGATCGGCCAGGCTGCTGTCGAAGGCCCAGAGGCGGTAGGCCGGCAGGTTGACCGCCACCATCCGCCCGGGCGGCAGCGGCGGCAGCCAGCGCAGGCGCTCCAGCGTCAGCGCAAGCTGCGCGACGCGGTGCGGCAGGGGCACCGCCAGTGCGGCCAGCGTGCGCGGCCCGAGCACGCCGTCTTCGGCGAGTCCGTGGCGCGCCTGGAAGCGGCGCACGGCGTCAGCCAGCGTGGCAGTGTAGACGCCCGGGTCGAGCTCGCCCCCGGCACCGTCCGCGTCGAGATCGCCCAGTATCTGCAGGCGTTCACGCAGCAGGTCCGCGCCCGGGTAGCTGACGCCGGCGGCGCTGCCGGCTGGGGCGGGCAGCGCCGGCCATTGCGGATGCAGGCGCGCAAGTTCCCGATAGTGGGCGAGGCTTGTCATCACCCTCGAATAGAGCGGGATGGCCGGCACGGCGGCCTCCACCATTTGCTCGAGGCGCCCCTCCGCGAAGGCCCGCGCCAGCAGCGCTGCCGGGACAAATCCGGATGCATCGCCTGCGCTGCGGTAGGCCGAGGGCGCGCGCCCCTGGTGCAGGTCGGCCAGGTAGCGGGCCAGGGCATCGCTCAGGTCGCGCTCGAACGCCGCGGCATCGTCCCGATTACGCGGCCCGTCGAGCCGGCGCGCCAGGTCGGCGGCGCCGTAGCGTTCCGGGTCGAGGCCATGCGCATCGGCATTGTCCAACAGCCGCAGGGCAATGCGCGCCTGGCTCGCGCCATCGGCGAGCCAAGGCAGTTGAGCGGAAGTGGCCGCGGGCGCCTGCGCGGCGGCGAGCGCCAGCAGGACGACGAGCAGGGCCGCCTGCACGCAGCGGAAGGTGCGCCAGGCAAGTCGTGGATCGGTTTTCATGTCGCGCAGGGCAGGGCATGCATTGAATCGGCACCTTTCTCGTTTAACCGCGCGATGGCAGACTTGTTCACGATAGGTGGATATCGAGCTTTTTGCCATTGATACAGATCAAAATTCAGCAAGTATCTGTGCGCGCATTTCGCGTTGGGCCTGGTGGCGGTGGTTTGATATGCCTCAATCCGCATGCACTGCCGCACGCCATGCTGGGCTGACCCACCGGCATGCAGCCGGCATGCTTGCCCTCCCACGGAGATGCTCATGAGTGCAATCCCTCCCGGCAGTGTGTGCCGGCCGCTGTCGCCCGCCACGCTGACCGAGTCCTTTTCGTTTTGCACCGGCATCGAGAACAGCGCCCCGGTCGTTACCGGCCCCGATGGACGCCGGCATCGTATCGGTTTCGTCGGCGAAGCTGCCCGACTGGCTGGGCGATTTCCAGAATCCGGAGTTTCCCGCCTTCTTCGCCGAATACGCGCCCGCCTTCGCTCGCCGTTATCCCTGGGTCTGGCTGTACACCCCGGTCAACGAGATGCTGGTGACCGCCGAATACTCGGCCCTACGTGGCTACTGGAACGAACAGCTGGCCGACGACCGTGCCTTCGCCACCGCGCTGGCCACGTGGTCGAGGCCAATCTGCGCGCCGCCGAGGCGATCGGCGGCGTGTGCGACGCCTGGTTCGTGCAGAGCGAGACGACACGCTATTACCATCCCCATGATCCGCGCGCCGTGGTTCGCTCCGCTTACCTGAACGAGCACCGCTTCCTCTCCCTCGACCTGAACTACGGCAAGATGCCCTGTCCGGAGATGGTCGACTACCTGCGCGCGAACGGCTGGCGGACGCACGCTCCGACACCTTCATGCGGCACCGCCCGTCGCGCGCACGCAGCGTCATGGGAACCGACTATGACGAAGGCAGCGAGCAGGTCGTCCATCCCGACGGCAGCACGCGCGGATCGAACGTGCTGGGCTACCATGGCCTGACGCGCCAGTACTACGAACGCTACCGGCTGCCTGTGATGCACACGGAAACCAACCAGCCGCAAGACCTGAATGCCGCCTTCTGGCTCGAGCGCCAGTGGGCAAACGTGCTGCGCCTGCGCCAGGAGGGCTGCCCGATCATCGGCTTCACCTGGTACAGCCTCGCCGACCAGGTCGACTCGGACATCGAGCTGCGCGAAGCGCGCGGCCATGTCAACCACAACGGCCTGTACGACATGGAGCGCCGCATCCGCCGCGCCGGCATCGAGTACCGGCGCATCATCCGCGACTGGAGCGGGGTACTGGCCGACAGCGGCGCGGAATGCGGCCCGATCCGGCTCGGGGTGTAAGCCGGTTGGCGCCCGCGGTTGCCTCATCCTGCCCGCGCGGGCGGCGCGGGCGTCCGCGCCAGCACCGTTCGGTTGCGCCCGCTCTCCTTGGCCTGGTAGAGCGCCGCGTCGGCCGCGCGCAGCAGCGCTTCCCAGCCGCTGTGCTGCGCATCCAGCACGGCGACGCCGGCGCTGACCGTGAAGCGCATTGTCTCCTCCCCGGCCGGCAGGCGCAGCGCGGCGACGGCGGCGCGCATGCGCTCGGCGCAGGCCATGGCCTCGCCGGCGCCGGTCTCCGGCATCACGCAGACGAATTCCTCGCCCCCGAGGCGGCCGATGTAGTCGCTCGCGCGCAGGTTCTCCTTGCAGGCCGCTACCAGGGCGCACAGTGCCCGGTCTCCGGCCGCATGCCCCCAGGTGTCGTTAACGCGCTTGAAATGATCGATGTCGAGCATCGCCAGCGCCAGGGGACGGTCGTAACGGCGCGCCAGCGCCAGGTCGTGCTGCGCCAGTTCGGTCACGTAGCGGCGCGACAGGGCGCCGCTCAGGCTGTCGTGACGGACCGCGTCCAGCACCGCCTGCTCGACCAGGAAGGCGCGGCGCCGCAGCTGCAGGGTGGCCAGCGCCACGCACAAGGCGAGCGGCCAGGACAGCGCGTACAGGAGCAGCACATGCAGACGCGGGTCTGTCGGCAGGTTCAGCCCGGCCAGCAGCGCCAGCAGGAGCGAGGGCGGCAGGGTGGCCAGCATGAAGCGGCGCGGGCGCGGCTCGACCAGGGCGAGCAGGAACAGCGACCCCGTCAGTCCCGGCAGGGCCAGCACCAGGCCGTCGGGCAGCATGGCCGCGCACGTCACCATCGCTCCGACATGGGTCGCATACAGCCAGGCACAGCGCAGGCCGGAATTCCAGCGCTGACTCCCGGCAGCCCAGGCGGGCGCGCCGAGCAGCACCAGGGCCACGCGGATGCGCACCGTCACAGGCGCGCGCGCGGCGTCGATCCAGGCGTCCCAGGCCGCGAACAGGACCACGAAGAGCCCGAATACCGGGCCCAGTACCGGCAACAGCCGGGCGATGCCGGCATCGAGCTGGCTGTCGAACGCGGCGCCGAGTTCACCCGGCAGCGGCTGGAACAGGTGGTGCAGGGCGGGCACGGCATTGGCCGGTATGGGTGGCGGTCGAGCAGGCATGGTCTCCCCTGGGCGCCGGCGGGCGTGGCATCCAGCATCGGCGCCGGTCCGGCGTCATTCTTTGATTTGAATCAAATGCGGACAGGAGGCGCGAGCGCTACCTTGGGTCAAAGCGCTTCACGCGCCATCCGGGAGGGCCATGAACCGAACTTCGCCACGCCGCGTGGGGGCGGTCGCACTGGGCGTGCTGCTCGTGCTGGGCGCGGCATGGGGCTGGCGCGGCATGCGTCCGCCGGCTCCGGATGCCGGCTTGGTGAGCGGCAACGGCCGCATCGAGGCGACCGAAATCGACATCGCCACCCAGCAGCCCGGGCGGATTGCCGAGATCCTCGTCGACGAGGGCGACCTCGTGCGGGCGGGCCAGCTTGTGGCCCGCATGGACCTGGCGGCGCTGCAGGCCGCACGCGACGAAGCGTTGGCGCGGCTGCAGCAGGCGCGCGATGGCGTCGCCGCGGCGCGGGCCGGGCTGGCCGTGCGGCGCAGCGACGAGACCGCAGCGGCGGCCCTGGCCACGCAACGGCTCGGCGAACTGGACGCGGCAGAACGGCGCCTTGCGCGCTCGGCCGCCCTGGCCGGGGCCGGCGCGGCAGCGGCCCAGGAACTCGACGACGACCGCGCGCGGGTCGCCGCCGGCGCGGCGGCGGTGGCGGCGGCCAAGGCCCAGCGCGAGGCCGCCCGTGCGACCATCGATGCCGCAGCGGCCCAGACGGTCGGAGCGCATTCGGCGGTCGCCGCCGCGCAGGCGACGCTGGCGCGCGTCGAGGCCGAGCTGCGCGAGGGCATGCTGGTAGCCCCGCGCGCGGGGCGCATCCAGTATCGGGTGGCCCAGCCCGGCGAAGTCCTGCCTGCGGGCGGCAAGGTGCTGAACCTGATCGACCTGGGTGATGTCTACATGAGCTTTTTCGTACCGGAAGCGGTAGCCGGCCGTCTCGCACTGGGTGCCGAAGTGCGCCTGCGGCTCGACGCCGCCCCTGACTTCGTCGTGCCGGCCGCGCTCACCTACATCGCGAGCACGGCCCAGTTCACGCCAAAGTCGGTCGAGACCGCCAGCGAGCGCGAGAAATTGATGTTCCGCGTCAAGGCCCAGGTCGACCGCGCGATCCTGGAGCGGTATGCCAGGCACGTGAAGGCAGGCGTGCCTGGCGTGGCCTTCATCCGGCTCGACCCGCGCCAGCCCTGGCCGCCGGAACTAGCGCTGCGAGGGGCGCAATGAATGGCGCGGTGAGCGGCAGCGCGCCGGCCGCGGCGCGGGTTGCCGGCCTCGTCCTGCGCTACCGCCAGGCCACTGCGCTCGACGGCATCGACCTGGTGGTGCCGGCCGGCGCCCTGACCGGGCTGGTCGGCCCGGACGGGGTCGGCAAGTCGAGCCTGCTGGCGGTGCTGGCGGGCGCACGCCGGGTCAGGCAGGGCAGGGTCGAGGTACTGGGCGGCGACATGCGGCGCGCCGGGTGGCGCGCCCAGGCCTGCCCGCGGATCGCCTACATGCCCCAGGGGCTGGGGCGCAACCTGTACCCGACCCTCAGCGTCGAGGAAAACCTGCAGTTCTTCGCGCGCCTGTTCGGCCAGGCGCCCCAGGCGCGGCGCGCGCGCATCGACTTGCTGGCGCAGGCGACCGGCCTGGCCCCTTTTCTCGGCCGGCCTGCGGGGCAGTTATCAGGGGGGATGAAGCAGAAGCTGGGCTTATGCTGCGCACTCATTCATGAGCCCGACTTGTTAATCCTCGACGAGCCGACCACGGGCGTGGACCCGCTGGCGCGCGTGCAGTTCTGGGAACTGATCGCCGCGATCCGGAGCGCACGCCCCGGGTTGACGGTACTGGTGGCGACTGCCTACATGGACGAGGCCAGCCGCTTCGATCGCCTGGTCGCCCTCGATGGCGGCCGGGTGTTGGCCGAGGGATCGCCAAGCGAACTGCTGGCGCGCACCGGCCGCGCCACCCTGGAACAGGCCTTTATCGCGCTGCTGCCCCCGGCCCGGCGCACTGGCGGGCCAGTGGCACCGCACCCCGCGCCGCAGGCGGCCACCCGGCTGCGGGTCGACGCCGGCGTTCCGGCGATCGAGGCAAGCGGGCTGTCGTGCCGCTTCGGCGACTTCGTCGCGGTGCGAGACGTCAGCTTTCGCATCGGCCGCGGCGAAATCTTCGGATTCATCGGTTCCAACGGCTGCGGCAAGACCACCACCATGAAGATGCTGACCGGCCTGCTGGCGCCCAGCGCTGGCGAGGTACGCCTGTTCGGCCAGGCCGAGGCACACCGCGATCCGCAAGCGCGGCGCAGGGTCGGCTACATGTCGCAGGGCTTTTCTCTGTACGGCGAACTGACCGTGCGCCAGAACCTGCTGCTGCACGCGCGCCTGTTCGACCTGCCCGAGGCGCAGGCGGCCACGCGTTGCGCTGCACTCGCGCAGCGCTTTGGCCTGGTGCCGGTGCTCGACGCGTTGCCCGGCCGGCTGCCCCCCGGCATCCGCCAGCGCTTGTCGCTCGCGGTGGCGCTGGTACACGGGCCCGAGCTGCTGATCCTCGACGAACCGACCTCGGGCGTCGACCCGGTAGCGCGCGACGGCTTCTGGGAGCAGATGCTGCGGCTGGCGCGCCAGGACGGGGTCACGATCTTCATCTCGACGCACTTCATGAACGAAGCAGAGCGTTGCGACCGCGTGGCCCTGATGCATGCGGGCCGCGTGCTGGCCAGCGGTACGCCCCGGGCCCTGCGCGAGGAACGCGGCGCGGCGACCCTGGAGCAGGCCTTCATCGCCTGGCTGCGCGAAGCGGCAGGCGAGGGCGACGCCAATCGACCGGCCGCCTGGCCGGCGCGCGCGTCACCCGGCCGCGGCCGCGGGCCGATGGGCGGGTGGCTGATGCGCGCCGCGGCCTGCTGCCGGCGCGAGACGCTGGAACTGGCGCGTGATCCGGTGCGCGCCGCGCTGGCGATGCTCGGCTCGCTGCTGCTGATGGTCGTCATCGGCTACGGCATCGGCATGGATGTCGAGGACCTGCGCTACGCCGTCCTCGACCGCGACCAGACCGTGTTGAGCCGCGACTACGCCGCCGGATTCGCCGGTTCCCGCTATTTCGTCGGGCGTCCGCCCCTGTCCGGCTATGACGAGCTTGACCGGCGCATGCGCTCGGGCGAACTGGCGCTGGCGATCGAGATACCGCCCGGCTTCGGGCGGGCGGTCGATGCCGGCCGCCCGGCGGAAGTCGGCGCCTGGATCGACGGCGCCAATCCGGTACGCGCCGAAACCGTGGGCGCCTACGTGGAAGGCTTGCACCGGCACTGGCTCGATGGCCGGGCCGGACCCTCCGGGCCGGAGACGGTGGCGGTCGCGATCGAGACCCGCTTTCGCTACAATCCCGACCTGCGCAGCCTGCCGGCCATGGTGCCGGCGATCATCGCCATCCTCCTGCTGAACCTGCCCGCGATGCAGGCCGCACTGGCCGTGGTGCGCGAAAAGGAACTCGGCTCGATCGTCAACCTGTACGTGACGCCCCTGCGCCGCAGCGAATTCCTGCTTGGCAAACAGGCGCCCTACGTGGTGCTGGCCATGGTCAATGCGGTCCTGATGACCGGCGCCGCCGTGGGCCTGCTCGGCGTGCCGCTGCGGGGAAGCGTCGCGGCCCTGCTGGTCGCGTCTTTCCTGTTCTGCATCTGCTCGACCGGAATCGGCCTGCTCGCCTCGAGCTTTACCCGCAGCCAGATCGGCGCCATCTTCTTCACGATGATCGGCACCATGCTGCCGGCCATCCAGTTCGCCGGACTAATCAACCCGGTGACGGCGCTGCAGGGCGCGGGCCGGGCGATCGGCGAAGCGTATCCGGCCTCGCACATGCTGACTATCGCGCGCGGCGTGTTCAGCAAGGGGCTCGGCTTTAACGAGCTGATGCCGGATTTCCTGGCTTTGCTGGCCGCCGTGCCGGCGATACTGGGTCTGGCAGTCCTTGCGCTGCCGCGCCAGGAGCGCTGACCGTGGCAGCCCTGTCGCTGCGCAAGGTCTGGCGCCTCGGCATCAAGGAGCTATGGAGCCTGGCGCGCGACCCGGTGATGCTGGTACTCATCGTGTACAGCTTCACGGCCGGCGTCTATGTCGCGGCCACGGCCCAGCCCGACACGCTGAGCCGCGCCGCGCTGGCGATCGTCGACGAGGACGCATCGCCCTTGTCGCTGCGCATCCGCGCAGCCTTCGCACCGCCGCAGTTCATGCCGCCCGAGGCGATCGCACTCGACGCGGTGGACGCCAGGCTGGACCGGGGCCGCGCCACATTCGTGCTGGTGATCCCGGCGGGCTTTCAGCGCCGCGTGCTCGCCGGACGCGATGCCGCGCTGCAGCTGAACGTCGATGCCACCCGCATGAGCCAGGCATTTACCGGCAGCGGCTACATCCGCGCAATCGCGCTCGGCGAAGTCGCCGCCTTTCTCGGGGCGGGGCGTAGACAGGTGCCGCCGGTCGCCCTGGTGCTGCGCGCGCGTTTCAATCCCGCGCTGACGCCGGCCTGGCTTGGCGGATTGATGGAGATCGTCAACAACATCACCATGTTGTCTGTGATCGTGACCGGCGCGGCCCTGATTCGCGAACGCGAGCACGGCACCGTCGAGCACCTGCTGGTGATGCCGGTCAGCCGCCTCGAGATCATGGTCGCCAAGCTGGTGGCCATGGCTGCGGTGGTGCTGCTGGCGGCAGCCCTTGCGCTGCTGGCGGTGTTGCGCGGGCTCCTCGGCGTCGGGGTGCAGGGTTCGCTCGCACTGTTCATGGCCGCCACCCTGGTGCACCTGTTCGCGACCTGCTCGCTGGGCATCCTGATGGCGACCGTTGCGCGCAGCATGCCGCAATTCGGCATGTTGGTGATCCTGGTGCTGCTGCCGCTGGAAATGCTGTCCGGCGCGAACACGCCGCGCGAGAGCATTCCCTACCTCCTGCGCCAGGCGATGCTGCTGGCGCCGACCACCCATTTCGTCGAGGTGAGCCAGGCGATCCTGTTTCGCGGCGCCGGGCTCGAGACCGTATGGCGGCCACTGTTGGCCTCTCTGGGGATCGGCGCCGTCCTGTTCGGCGCAGCGCTGGCGCGCTTCGGCAAGGCAATGCGCGCCGGCTGATCCGGTTCAGGGTGGTGGCGCCACCAGGCGCGCCGGCGCGGCCGGCGGCATCGCGCCGGGTTGGCCCAGCAGCGCGGCCAGGGCGGCCAGCACCTGCCGTCCCAGCACCAGGTCGCCACGCTCTACCTGCGAGGCGGTCCGGTGCAGCGCGCACAGGATGACGGCGTGATCGGCGCGGCGTGGACGCAGGCAGGCATCACCGACCAGTTCGAGCAGTGCCTCTTCGTGGCGGAACGCGGCTTCGACCGCAGCCACTAAGCCGGGGAAGTGCCGGGCGAAATTGGCGTCGGTGCCGGCGCGCAGCACGCCGATGCGGCCCAGCAGCAGCCTGCGCCGGTGGCGCAGCGCCGCGCAGGCCATTTTCGGAGGCATCGCGATATGACGGAACTTCATGGCTTGCCCCGATGTCTTTCGATTGAAGGGAATAGTGTCCGGGGAGGGAAGCAGTTATTCTTTGATGCAGATCAAAGACGCCCGAATCCAGGCAGCCGCCGGCGGGGTGGCTCCGTTCTCCCGTTCGGCACGGGACCCCGACCGCGGCAAGGTACCCGTGCTAGTATCGCCGCTGTACCTGCGTGGCCTTCCTGAACCGAAAGATTCGGAGCCGTCACCATGTTCATCGAAAAGATCTTCGTTGCCACCGACGGTTCCGACCTGGCCGTGCGCGCGGCCCAGGTGGCCGCGCTGCTGGCCGGCACCGGCGGGCGGCACCTCGTCGCCTTCTCCGTCGCGCAGCCGCGCTTTTCGCTGCCGGCCGAGGCGATCGGAAACTTCGACGCCGGCGCCGAAGTACGCCGCGCGCTGGAGGCCGCACGTGCCCATGTCGCCACCGTGGCCCGGATCGCGCACGATGCCGGTCTTGCGTGCGACACCTGCACCAGGATCTCGACCACACCCGGTCTCGAGATCGTGCGCGCTGCGCGGGAGCAGGGCTGCGACCTGATCGTCATGGGCGCGCACGGCCCCGCCGATGCCAATCCGCTCTTTACCGGCAGCGTCGCCCAGCACGTGCTGGCCTGGTCGACCATTCCGGTGCTGGTCTTGCGCGACCCCGGGGAGGCGGCCAGGCCCGAGTACGGCGAGGACAACCATGGTCCAGCGGGCACGGATAGCCCAGGGCGGCCTGCGCCTGCGTAGGCGCTGTGAATCTCCGCTTCGACGATGCTTGCCGGCCGCGGCAGCGTGAGCGCTTTGCGTGACACCGCACCTTGAACGTATCACCCGGTCGGTACTTTGACGACCAGCCTTTCCAGGAGTCTGATCTGCTCCTGTTGAATCTCCAGCAGGCTGCTCCACTGACCCTCTCTCAACAGATCGATCTTCTCGTGCAAAAGCATGATTTCGAGCTCGGCTTTCAGGTTGACTTCATAGCATAGCGGACGAGGAAAAACGAATTCAATCCTACCTGGCAGACCAGGACGGCCGCAAACAGTCCGATGAATTTCCATGAGCCGCCAAAGCCTGCCACTGCATCGGCTGCGCGTTGCCCCAAGGTGATACTCGCCGCGGTTTCCTTTGACATGTCCCTGGCGATATGCGTTCGGTCTGCAACGTGGCGAGCGACACGCTTCGTTTTTTCGTCAAGCGTATCGTAGGATGCGCCGGGGAGTGCGAGAGCAATGTCGTTGGATTTCGCCTTCATGTTCGCTCACCTTTGAAAAGTCAGGACCGCGTCGACGGTATCGATCCCGAGCGCAGTGGCTGGGACTATCCTCAATCATCATGGATGCAACCGGGTTCCCTGATGGCTTTCCCGGTTCAGAGGGGGGCGGTCGTCAGAAGGCCTTCCATCCCTTCGTAATCGAGCAACTCGATCTCGCGCTTATGCAAGGCGATCCATCCCTCATTGCGAAAGCGCCCAAGCAGGCGGCTGATGGTTTCGATTGTCAATCCAAGGTAGTTAGCGATATCGGCGCGCGACATGCGCAGGCGGAACCGCCGCCCTGAATACCCACGCTCGGCGTACCGCGACGACAGGTCAAGCAGCAGGCTGGTAAGGCGCTCGGCCCCATTCATGTTCGCATACAGCAGTACCGCTTGTTCGCGTACGATCTCGTGGCTCAATGCGGAATGGAAGCGCTGCATCAAGGGTGCGGAATCGAGCATTGCTTCCTGGAGCCTGCCATAGGGGAGCTCCCATACTTCGCAGTCCTCGAGTGCGCACATCGTCGATGCGTGTCGTCCTGTGTAAATCGCATCCAGGCCCAGCAGTTCGCCGCTCATGTGGAAAGCGGTGATATGCGGCTGCCCCCGGTGATCGGGCCGCGACGATTTCAGATGGCCGAAACGGACCGCGTACACCATGGCAAAGGGCTGGTCCCTGCGGAACAGGACGTCGTCGCGCAGCAGGCGCCGAGGATACACGGCCAGCCGATCAAACCGAAAGATGTCATGGACGCCGATAGCGAATGGAAAACACAGGTCACGGACAGCGCGGTCCGGACTATTCGCGACCGGCCGGGCTGGCGCAATCATGCGGGCCTGGAACATCGGATCATTCATACGTCCCCCATGGACCATGAGCGGCCAATGGGTCAGTATGCGGGAAACAGGGGGAGGGGGCAAGCCTGCCTGACCTGTCATTTCGCTTCGCCAGGTTACTGATCTTCGCGTATCACACCGCTAGCTGTCGACTTTTTGATCTGACGCACACTTTTCGTGTTGTGCAACGCAATAACATCGAGTTTAGCCGATACCTCATTTCCCTAGGAGAACCCTATGAAAAGCGTGAATGGAACCCGTATGACACACACAGCAGTGCTTGGAATGCTGGCCCTGCTTGCCGGGGCGGTCGATGCGCAAACGACTGCGCCGCCTGACGGCGGGCAGGTTGCCGACACAAGTTCATCCGCCGAAAGGCAGGAAGCGCGCGCAGGCACTTATGTGACGGACGCCACCGCGGTAGTACTTGACCTGGCAAGCGACCCTCGCATGCACCCGCTGCTTCAGCGTTCGAAAGCTGTCTTTATCGTTCCATCCTACGGACGGGTCGCGCTCGGCGTCGGTGCCAGCGGCGGGACTGGCATGTTGCTTGCAAGACGCGCCGACGGCACCTGGAGCAGCCCCGTGTTCTATAACACGGGTGGCCTTAACGTCGGCCTGCAGGTGGGAGCAGAAGGGGGTGCCGTTGCTTTCTTGCTCATGAATGATAAGGCTGTCCGTGAATTTACGAAGAAGAATAACTTCTCGCTCAATGCGAAGGCCGGGTTGACGATTTTCAACTGGACAAAGCTGGCGCAGGGTTCGGCAGGCACGGGCGACATCGTCGCCTGGTCTGGCACCAAAGGTTTGTTCGGTGATCTTGCGACGGTCGAGCTCAACGACGTGCGTTTCAATCAGAAGCTTACAAATGCGTATTACAAGCGCTCGCTGTCGGTCAGCGACGTCATTGCCGGTAACGCGAACAATACGCAGGCCGATTCACTGATGAAAGAACTGGTCGCGGCGGCGACGCGCTAAGCCCGAGCTGCCTGTTCAAGAAACCGCATGTGGGCCAGCCTGCCATGCTGGCGAAGTCAAAGGAAGCAGACATGAGCAAAGTTGCGTTGGTAACCGGGGGGACCCGCGGTCTCGGAGCAGCCATTTCCAAGACGCTGCAGGATGCCGGCTACAAGGTGGCTGCGGTATTTCACCGCGACGAGGAAACTGCGGCAGCGTTCTCGGATCAGTCGCGCATCCCTGTTTTCTGCTGGGATGTGGCCGACTATGCAGCGTGTGCGGATGGCGTCGCCCAAGTCCAGCGCGAGCTGGGACCGGTCGACGTCCTCGTCAACAATGCGGGGATTACGCGGGATTCTACCCTCCATCGAATGACACCAGAGCAGTGGTGGGAAGTCATCCAGACGAACCTCGGCTCGATGTTCAACATGAGCCGCCACACTATCGGTGGCATGCGGGAGCGCGGCTATGGGCGCATCGTCAACATCAGTTCCATCAACGGGCGCAAGGGACAGGTCGGACAATCGAATTACGCGGCCGCCAAGGCCGGAATCTTCGGTTTCACGAAATCGCTTGCACTGGAAAATGCACGGAAGAATGTGACAGTCAACGCGATTGCACCCGGCTATTGCGACACCGCGATGGTCGCCGCACTCGCTCCGGACGTGTTGCAGGCAATCGTGTCAGGTATACCTGTCGGCCGGCTCGGCACCCCTACGGACGTGGCCCGGGTTGTCGCCTTCCTGGCCGACGAGCAGGCTGCTTTTATCACTGGGGCCACATTCGACGTCAACGGCGGCCAGTACCTCGCGTAGCCATTACCTCTCACTCCTGGCCAGCGATGGTAATCCGTCGTTTGGGATTGCCTGTAGCGGCCACGAGCTGAAAACATAAGGAGTCTTACGCCGTAGTGAGAGGAGCCTGATCTGCTCAAGAGAAGGAAACCTTATGGATCATCTTGATCTCGATCAAATTTTGTATTGTCCATGCGCGTACCCTGTCATGGATGCAGCGCAAAGATCAGCGCGGCCGTGAGTCCATGGGCGACTTGTGTTCGCCAAACAGGCCGCGCCGACTTTATTCATACCACCATCGAGGAGCACACCATGGCAGGCAATCTGACCCGTTACGACCCCATCCGCGACATCATGCGCATGGACCCGTTCCGCAGCATCGAGGAATTCATGCGCGAATTCCCCATGTCCTCCAGCTTGCGCAGCATCGACGCCGAACGCGCCATTCGCCTGGACGTATCGGAAACCGAGCAGGCCTACACGGTCAAGGCCGACATGCCTGGCCTCAAGAAGGAGGATATCAAGGTCTCGGTCGAGGGCAACCGCGTGGCGATCAGCGCGACGATCCAGGAAGAGAAAGAGCAAAAAACCGGTGGTACCCTGTACACCGAGCGCTACAGCGGTTCGCAATACCGCAGCTTCAGCCTGCCCCAGGAAGTCGACGATACCAAGACCGAAGCGAAATACCAGGATGGCGTGCTGCACCTGACCCTGCCCAAGAAGCCAGGCACGGCGCACAAGCAGATCTCCGTGCAGTAAGGCAGGGCAGCGTCCGGGCGAGGATGCCGTGGCCGGCTCGTCGATGAGGGCGATGCTGCTGGACGCGCCCGGCCGGCCGCTGCGGCTCGCGCGCTTGCCGGTGCCGCGTCCATCGGGCCGCGACATCCTGGTGCGGGTCACTGCCTGCGGCGTTTGCCGTACCGACCTGCACATTGTCGATGGCGAACTGGCGCCCCACCTGCTGCCATTGGTGCCCGGCCACGAGATCGTCGGCGTGGTCGCCGGCGCAGGGGCGCAGTCGTCGCGCTTCGCGGCGGGCACACGCGTCGGCGTGCCCTGGCTCGCCGGCTCCTGCGCTGCCTGCCCGTACTGCGCGCACGGACGCGAGAACCTGTGCGAACGCGCGCTGTTCACGGGGCATGACCGGCACGGCGGCTTTGCCGAATATACGCTGGCCGACGAGCGGTATTGCTTCGAACTGCCCCCCGTCTACGATGACATCCACGCTGCGCCGCTGCTGTGTGCCGGCCTGATCGGCTACCGCGCGTATGCCATGACCGGCGCCGCGCGGCGGCTCGGCCTGTACGGCTTCGGCGCCGCCGCCCACCTGCTGGCCCAGCTGGCGCTGCGCCAGGGGCGGGAGATATTCGCCTTCACGCGTCCCGGCGACCTGCGTTCGCAGGACTTCGCGCTGTCCCTCGGTGCGCGCTGGGCGGGACCGGCCGCCGCGCCGCCGCCGGCGCCGCTGGACGCCGCCATCCTGTTCGCCCCGGCCGGCGAGTTGCTGCCGCTGGCGCTGGCGGCCACCGCCAGGGGCGGCACGGTGGTCTGCGCCGGCATCCACATGAGCGACATCCCGTCCTTCCCGTATGCGCTGCTGTGGGGTGAGCGCTGCGTTCGCTCGGTGGCGAACCTGACCCGTGCCGACGGCGCCGCCTGGTTCCGCGCGGTCGCCCATGGCGAGGTGGCGACCACGGTCGTGCCCTACGCGCTGGAAGCGGCCAACGAAGCCCTGGCCGACCTGCGCGCGGGCCGGATCGACGGCGCCGCGGCCCCTCATGCCGGCACTGCAGGCATGAGGGGCCGCGCCGCCCGGCCGCTTGCGCTAGCCCGGCGCCCCGCCGCTGCCGGCGCGGGTACGCCAGAGCGAGAACGCGATGCCGGACAGGATCAGTACGGCCGTGACCGCAAGTGACAGAGTAGCCGGTACCTTGCCGTCGAAGACGAGGTCGCCGATGAAGATCTTCGAGCCGATGAACACCAGCACCGCCGCCAGCGAATACTTCAGGTAGACGAAGCGCTGCACCATCGCCGCCAGCGCAAAGTAGAGTGCGCGCAGGCCGAGCACGGCGAAGATGTTCGAGGTGTAGACGATGAAGGGGTCGCTGGTGATGGCGAAGATGGCCGGTACGCTGTCCACCGCGAACACGACGTCGGTCGCCTCGACCATGCACAGCGCCAGGAACAGCGGCGTCGCGTGCAGCAGGGGCTTGCCGGCCGCATTCGGGACGCGCGCCAGGAAGGCGTTGCCGTGGAGTGAATCCGTCACCCGCAGGTGGCGCCGCAGCCAGAACAGGATCGCGCTGTCGCGGATGTCGTCGCTGCCGGTCGTGACGAAGAACATCCGGATGCCGGTCACCACCAGGAGCGCCCCGAAGATGTACAGGGTCCAGTAGTAGCTTGCCACCAGCGCCGATCCGGCGCCGATCATGACGCCGCGCGTCAGGATGACGCCGACGATGCCCCAGAACAGCACGCGGTGCTGGTAGGCGGGCGGGATGGCCAGGGTGGCGAAGATCAGTGAAATCACGAAGATATTGTCGAGAGACAGGCTTTTCTCGATCAAGAAGCCGGTGTAGTACTGGAGTCCCTTCTCGCCGCCGAACTCGTGGATCACCCACAAGCCGAACAGCAGGCCGGCCGACAGATACAGGGCCGAGAGCTTCAGGCTCTCGGCCACCCCGATGACATGGTCCTCACGGTTGAGCACGCCCAAGTCCAGCACCAGCAGCAGGACCACGACCGCGAGGAACACCAGCCAGGTCCAGGCCGGTGCGCCGAGCCATAATACGGTGAGCCATTCCATGATTTTCTCCCGTCAGAGCGCGTTATCCGCAACGTGGTTCGTTCCATGCGGCTGGCGGAACCAACGGCGCGCCGCGCGCCTGACCAGCAGCGTTTCGCGGCTGTCGAGCAGGCCGTCGGCGTGCACGATGTCGAGCATGGTCTTGAGCATGCAGATCTGCAGCAGCGGATCGCGCACCTCGCCCAGGATCGCGTCCAGGCAGCCGGCATCGATCTCGACCAGGCCGGCGGGATGCCGCGGCGCCGCTTCCAGCAGGTCTTCGCAGACTTCCTGGATGGCGCGGTCGAACGTGTCGCCGTCCACCCCGGCCTGCCGGAGGAAGGGCGCACTGTTGAACGCGCGGACTTCGGACGGACTGACATGGCCGTCCACGATCATCGACAGGGCCAGGATGCGCGCCAGCGCCTCGGGGCTATCGGTGGCATGGCTTTTCATTGCGTTCTCCTCGGGTGAATGGTGTGCATCCAATGTAGAACGGGCCAAGCCAAAAATAAATTCGATTAAACTGGGCGAATCGCCAACCTAAACTGAGGTATCGACGTGCTCAACTATAAGCATCTCGCTTATTTTCACGCCGTGGCGACCCAGGGAACGGTGGCGGGCGCGGCACAGCGCCTGCATGTGACGGCCCAGGCGATCAGCATGCAGCTCGGGCTGCTCGAGGAACAGCTCGGCGAGGCCCTGTTCCGGAAACAGGGGCGGCGGCTGGAGCTGACCGACGCCGGCCGGACCGTGCTGCAGTACGCCAGCCGCATCTTCGATCTCGGCAACGAACTCGAGCAGGCGGTGCGGCGCGGTATCCTGACCGGGCAGGAAACGCTCCGCGTCGGCATCTGCGACATCATTCCGAAAACGATGGCGTTCCGGCTCCTGCAGCCGGCGCGCGAGGCCGGCCTGGCGATGCACCTGATCTGCCGCGAAGGACGCTTCGAGGACCTGGTCGCGGACTTGGCCACGCATCAGCTCGACCTCGTGATTGCCGACCGCGCACTGCCGCCCGGCGGCGCGCTGCGCGGTTACAGCCGCTTGCTGGGGGCAAGCGAACTGGCCGTGTTCGGGCACCCCCAGCTCACGCGCGCCTGGCCGGGGACCTTTCCCCGGCGCCTGGAACATGCGCCTTTCCTGTTGCCGGGAGCGCAAGCCTCGGTCCAGAGCCAGCTGCACGCCTGGCTTGACGCACACGCGCTGCGCCCGATCATCGTCGGCGAGTTCGACGACGGCGCGCTGCTGAAATCCTTCGCGCGCGCCGGTGCCGGCTTCATGGTGGCGCCGGCGGTGCTGTCCGGAGCCGTGTGCGCCGAGTACGGGCTCGAAGAGCTGGGCCGTATTCCTTCCATCGTCGAGCAGTTCCATGCGGTCTCGGTCGAGCGCCGCCAGGACCACCCGGCGCTGCGCCGGATCCTCGATGGCGCCGGCGCCGTATTCGACGCGGGGCCGTAGACCGGCGCGGCCGGCGGTGCCATACGCGGACGACTTGCTCGACCCCTTGCCGGCCGGCGTCGTCGTGCATGATGCGGACGGACGCATCCTCAGTGCCGACCGGCTCCGTTTCAGCCGATGCCGAAACGCCGCATCAGCCAGGACTTGACGAGCAGGGTGAGTCCGGCATACGCGGCCAGGATCGTCCACAGTCCCCACCAGTAGGCGCCCGGCAGCGGGACCATTCCCAACAGCGGCGCCAGCGGCGAGAGCGGCAGCCACAGTCCCAGCGCGCACACCGCCAGGCTGGCCGCCACCAGCACGGCTGCCGGACGCGTGGCGCCCGCGCCCGGCATGCCGGTGCGGATGACATACACGATCAGGGTCTGCGAGAGCAGCGACTCGACGAACCAGCCGGTCTGGAACAGTGCGACGTTCGCCCACGCACCGAGGCCGAACCAGAGCAGGGCAAAGGTGGCGTAGTCGAAGAGGGAGCTCAGCGGGCCGAAGCAGAGTACGTAACGGCGGATGCTGTCAACCTCCCAGCGGTGCGGCAGCGCCAGGTAGCCGGCGTCGACGCGGTCGGCCGTGAGCGCCGTCTGCGAGCAGTCGTACAGCAGGGTGTTGAGCAGCACCTGCAGCGGCGCCATCGGCAGGAAGGGCAACAGGACGCTGGCGCCCAGCACGCTGAGCATGTTCCCGAAATTCGAACTGGCGCTCATGCGGATGTACTTCACGATATTGCCGAACACCGTGCGCCCGGCGAGCACGCCGTCGTCGACCGCCACCAGGCTTTTTTGAAGCAGGATCAGGTCGGCCGATTCCCTCGCGATATCGGCG
Organism: Telluria sp. AIW5; assembly: GCF_056680575.1. NCBI lineage: Bacteria > Pseudomonadati > Pseudomonadota > Betaproteobacteria > Burkholderiales > Oxalobacteraceae > Telluria > Telluria sp. AIW5. The sequence continues at coordinate 3,692,345 of NZ_CM155289.1, forward strand.
CCCGTATCGACCGAGATGCCGACGTCGGCGCAGCGCAGCGCCGGGCCGTCGTTGATGCCGTCGCCGAGGAAGCCGACGACGTGACCCTGGCCCTGGAGGGCGCGGATCACGCGCGTTTTCTGCTGGGGGTTCAGCTTGGCGAAGACGGTCGTGCGCGGCGCCGCGGCGCCGAGTGCCGCATCGTCGAGGCGGTCGACGTCGGCCCCAAGCAGGACGACCTGCGCGTCGATCCCGACCAGGCCGCAGACATGGGCGCAAACGGCGGCATTGTCGCCGCTGAGCACCTTGACGCCGACGCCGCGCCCTGCCAGCGCGCGGATCGCCGGTGCCGCCGAATCCTTGGGCGGATCGAAGAAGGCTGTATAGCCGAGCAGGACGAGGCCGCGTTCCAGCGCGCGGTCGGTAAGGCAGGCCTCGTCCGGATCCAGCGTGCGCCAGGCAATCGCAATCACCCGCAGGCCTTCCGCGTTCAGGCGCTCGACCACGCCGCCCAGGGTGGCGGCGTGGCCCGTGCCGAAGCAGACCTGTTTGCCGTCGAGCTCAGCGCTGGCGCAGACGCTGGCGATCTCTTCCACCGCGCCCTTGCAGATCAGCACCCGTTCTCCGCCGGGGCGTTCGAGTACCACCGACATGCGCCGGCGCTCGAAGTCGAACGGAATCTCGCCGATCTTGCGCCAGTCGCGCCCGGCGGCGAGGCGGGCATGGACGTGGGCGTGGCGCAGGACGGCGGCATCGAGCAGATTGCGCAGCCCGGTCTGGTGGTAGCTGTTCAGGTAGGCATAGTCGAGGACGCGTCCGGATTCCTTGCCGGCGATATCGACATGCCGCTCGAGCACCACCCGGTCCTGGGTCAGGGTGCCGGTCTTGTCGGTGCACAGGACGTCGATGGCGCCGAGGGTCTGGACCGCGCCAAGGCGCTTGACGATGACGCCGCGTGTCGACAGGAGCAGCGCCCCGCGCGCGAGGTTGACGGTCACGATCATCGGCAGCATTTCCGGAGCCAGGCCGACCGCCACCGCACTGGCAAACAGCAGGGCCTGGTGAAAGTCGCCTTTGCCGGCCCAGTTCAGCAACAGCACCAGCGGCGCCATCGCCAGCATGAAGCGCATCAGCAGGCCGACCACGCGGTCGATGCCGCGGTCGAAATCGGTGCGCTCGCGCGCCTCGGCCAGCGCGGCGGCAAGCCGGCCGAATCCCGTCGCCGCGCCGGTGGCGATCACCAGCGCACGGGCGCTGCCGCTCCCGACGTGGGTACCCATGAAACCGAGGTTGGCGAAATCGGCATCCTGGGCGGCGCCCGCCAGCGGCCGTGCATGCTTTTCGACGGGCAGCGCTTCCCCGGTCAGCGCCGACTGGTCGACGAACAGGTCCACCGTCTCGAGGAAGCGCAGGTCGGCCGGAACCAGGTCGCCGGCAGCCAGTGCCACGACGTCGCCCGGTACCAGTTCTTGCAAGGGGCAGGCTTGCGGGATCCCCGTACGGCCATCCGGGCCCGGCCGAAGCACTTGCACTTCGGTGCGCACCAAGGCGCGCAGGCGCTCCACAGCGCGCTGCGAGCGGTATTCCTGAAAGAAACCGAGCAGGCAGGACAGCACCACGATGGCGCCGATGAAAGCGGCGCTGATGCCCTGTCCGGTGCCGAGGTCGAGCGCGGCAAGTGCCAGCAGCAGAAGGGGCAGCGGGCGTGCGAAACCGGCCAGCAGCAGGGAAAGGGGACGGGCACTGCGCTGTTCGGCGACGATGTTGCGCCCGTGGCGCAACAGGCGCACAGCGGCCTCGACAGGCGTAAGGCCGGCAGCGCAGGTATCGAAAGCGCGCAGGGCAGCGGCTGCGTCGAGCGCAGCGATCGCTGCCAGGTCCGCGCGCAACTGCCCGTCCGCTTCGCCCATCCGGCTCATGTCGCTTCGTCCGCGCGGCCGACATATTGGCGCAGCGCCGACCGGTTGTTGTAACGAATGCAGTGTCTTGCTCCTCCTTTCTGAAATATTTGACCCAGATCAAATGGGGGTGTTTTGAGCTGGCAGGAGTGCACGTAAGCTGGATGCGTGGCCGCCGCGGGCGGCACGCCAGTGGAGGTCCAGATGAGTATCCGCAACCTCAGCACCTTTTTCGCACCCGATTCCGTCGCTCTGGTCGGTGCCTCCAGCCGTGCCGGAAGCGTGGGCGCGACCGTGCTGGCTAACCTCGTCAGCGGCGGTTTTGCCGGACCTGTCTGGCCGGTCAACCCCAAGTATCGCCAGCTGCTGGGCCTGGACGTATTTTCCGACGTCTCGCGCCTGCCGCGCGCGCCGGCGCTGGCGGTGGTGTGCACGCCGGCGGCGACCGTACCAGGCATCGTTGGCCAGCTCGGCGCGCTCGGATGCCGCAGCGTGGTCGTGCTCAGTGCCGGGCTCGACGCTGCGGGACCGGAAGGCGCCAGCCTGCGCCAGTCCATGCTCGACGCCGCGCGTCCTTACCTGCTGCGCATCCTCGGCCCGAATTGCGTCGGCCTGCTGGTGCCCGGCGTCGGCCTGAACGCGAGCTTCGCACCAGTGGCGGCGCTGCCGGGGCGCCTCGCCTTCGTCGCCCAGTCCGGCGCCCTGGTGACGGCCGTGCTCGACTGGGCGCGCGAACGCGGGATCGGGTTTTCCTCCTTCGTCTCGCTCGGAGATGGCACCGACGTCGACCTCGGCGACCTGCTCGATTACCTGGCGGGGGACCCCGGCACCGACGCCATCCTGGTGTATGCCGAAAGCGTCCGCCAGGCGCGCAAGTTCATGTCGGCCGCGCGCGGCGCAGCCCGCGCGAAGCCGACCGTGATCGTCAAGGCCGGGCGCGCCCCGGACGCGGCGCGCGCCGCCTTCAGCCATACCGGTGCGCTCGCCGGCGCGGACCTGGTGGTCGATGCGGCGCTGCGCCGGGCGGGCATGCTGCGCGTGCATACAACGGCCGAGCTGTTCGATGCAGTGGCGATGCTGGCGCACCGGCTGCGCCCGGGCGCGGGCCGGCTTGCGATCCTGACCAATGGCGGCGGTCCCGGTGTGATGGCGACGGACGCCCTGGTGGAGGCGCACGGCGCCCTGGCACGGCTCGGCGCGGACACGCTGGCGCAGCTGGACGAGGGCCTGCCGCCCAACTGGCCGCGTGCCAATCCTGTCGACATCGTCGGCGACGCACCGGCAGCACGCTACCGCCATGCGCTGCAGGCCCTGCTCGCGTCGCCCGACGCCGATGCAGTGCTGCTGATCCATGCGCCGACCGCGATCGTGCCGGCGGCGGATGTCGCGCGCGTACTGCTGCCGCTGCTGCGCGCCGCCGAGAAGCCGGTACTGTGCTGCTGGCTCGGCGGCGCCAGCGTGGCGGAGGCGCGCCGGCTCTGCCTCGATGCCGGACTGCCGGTCTTCGAGACGCCCGAGGAGGCCGTGCGTGCGCTGATGCAGCTGGTCGACTACGGGCGCAACCAGGCGCTTCTGATGCAGGCGCCTGCTGCCGGGCGCATGGGCCCGCCCGACCGCGCTGGCGCGCGTGCGCACGTGGCGCGCCTGATGGCAACCCGCTGCGAAGCGGTGGGCGAGGCCAACGCGAAGCTGATCCTCGCTTGCTATGGGATTCCGTCGGTGGCGACCGAGGTCGTCTCCGACCAAACGGATGCGCTGGCGGCCGCGGCGCGCATCGGCTACCCGGTCGCGCTGAAGATCCTCTCGCCCGACATTTCCCACAAATCCGAGGTCGGCGGCGTCGCCCTCGACCTTGGCGATCCACAAGCACTCGGCGAGGCGCTGGCGCGCATGACCGAGCGGGTGCGGGCCCTGCGGCCCGAAGCACGGCTGTTCGGCTTTACCGTCCAGGCCATGGCGCGCCGCACGCACGCCCTCGAGCTGATCGTCGGCCTGTCGGTCGACCCCGTGTTCGGTCCTGTCGTCCTGTTCGGTCAGGGCGGTGTCGCGGTCGAAGCCAACGCCGACCAGGCGGTCGGGCTGCCGCCGCTGAACCGGGTGCTGGCGCGCGACATGGTGTCGCGTACCCGGGTGGCACGGCTGCTGGCCGGTTTTCGCGACACACCCCCGGCCGACCTCGACGCCGTGTGCGACGTGCTGGTGCGGGTCGGGCAGATGGCCGCCGACCTGCCTGAACTGTGCGAACTGGACATCAATCCGCTGCTGGCCGACAGCCAGGGCGTGCTGGCGCTCGATGCCCGCATGCGCCTGGCGGTGGCGGACGGCGCCGACCCGTTGGCGCGTTTCGCCATCCTGCCCTATCCGGACGCGCTCGAGCGCGAGGTCGACTCCAGCCTCGGCACGTTGACCCTGCGCCCGATCCGACCCGAGGACGCCCCGGCGCACCAGGCCTTTTTCAGGGCCCTGAGCCCGCGCGACGTCCACTTCCGAATGTTCGGCAGCGCGCGCGAGCTCTCGGACGCGCAGCTGGCGCGCTTCACCCAGATCGACTACGCGCGCGAAATGGCCTTCATCCTGACCCGACCAGGCGCGGACGGCCGCGAAACGCTCGGCGTTGCGCGGGTGGTCGCCGATCCCGACAACATCGTCGGGGAATTTGCCATCGTGGTGCGCTCGGACCTGCAGGGGAAGGGCCTGGGCACGATCCTGATGGAGGCGCTGGTCGACTACTGCCGCGCGCACGGCTTGCGCGAGATCGACGGCATCGCGCTCGCCGAGAACCTCGGCATGCATGCGCTCGCGCGCCGCAACGGGTTTTCCGTGCACGCCGACGGGGACGGAACGGTCGCCCTGCAGCGCGTCCTGGGTACGGACGAACGCAAGTGATGGCTGCCCGCATCCTCATCATCCAGGGACATCCGGATTGCGGCAGCCGCCACCTGTGCCACGTGCTGGCCCGGGCCTATGCCGACGGCGCGCGCGGCGCGTGCCATACCGTCGAGACGATCGAGCCGGGGCTGATCGACTTTCCCCTACTTCATAGCGCCGAGGAATGGCAGCATGGCAGCGTGCCAGCCTCGCTGGTCCCGGCCCAGCACGCGATCAGGGACGCCACCCACTTGGTGCTCGTGTATCCGCTGTGGCTGGGCGAGATGCCGGCGCTGCTCAAGGCTTTCCTGGAGCAGGTCGCGCGTCCGGGCTTCGCCATCGCGGCGGAAAGCCGCAATCCCCTGAAGGCAGGGCTGCTGCGTGGACGAAGCGCGCGCGTGATCGTCACGATGGGCATGCCGGCGGCGCTGTACCGCTGGTTCTACCGGGCACACAGCCTGAAGGCGCTGCAACGCAATATTCTCGGCTTTGCCGGCATCAAGCCCGTGCGCACGAGCGTCGTGGGCGGCGCAGCATCGCTCACGCCACAGCAGGTCGAGCGCTGGTGCGCTCGCCTGCGCCTGCTCGGCGCCGCGGCGCGCTAATCGTGGGCCGGTTCCAGTGGTCCCGCTTGATCGCGATACGCCGACAGGGCGGCCCGGCCGTTGACGGCGAAGGACAGGGCCGCTCCCTCCCGCCAGCTTCGTGACGGCGCAAGGCGCTAGGGTTCCAGCACGTAGCGTCCCGGTGCCGGCCCAAGCGACGCGGCCGGCGGCGGTGGCGCGACCCACGGTCCGGCGCGCTGCGCAAGCCATGCTTCCCAGGCCGGCCACCAGCTGCCTTCGCCACGAGGTAGCGCACCAGCGAATTGGCAGGCGACAGGTCGAGGATGTAATATTTCATGATCCAGGCGGGCACGATCAGCAGCGGCACGGCATGTACCTGCGGCGTGACCGGGTCGTAGCACAGCAGTTCGACCAGGCGATTGCGCAGCACCACGCGTCCGGGCGTGAGCGCGACCTCGTGCCCAGGCCGCAGACTGGGAGGTGGCGCGGTCCCGCTGGCCGCGCGCCAGGCGTCGCCGGCGGCGCGCGCTGCGCCGGAGAGCAGGTTCATGCCGCCGCGCGCGCAGGTCGTCTCCATCACGACCGGGTTGGTCGCCACGAAGTTCGACGGCGATACCGCGTCGAGCAGTTGGCGCGCGACGAAGGTCGCCACATCGGCGTGGTGCGGGGAGACCCCGCGCACGCTCCTGGTAGCGCGGTGCCACCATTGCAGGCCATGGCCAGCGCCGCGGGCGAAACATTGCCGGTGAAGCGCCCGAGCCAGGCGTGCAAGGGCAGGTCGAGCGCCGCGTGGGCGGCGTCCTCTTCGGGGTAATGATGCCGGGTGCCTTGCCAGGCGCTGGCGTCGCGTTCGCGCACGCCAGCCGGGGCGTTGTCAGGGGGGCTCATGCGGCGGCTCAGTGCGCGAACAGGACCGGCAGCCGGGCACGCTCGAGCAGCAGACGTGTAACGCCGCCGAGCACGATTTCGCGGTAGCGGCTGTGGCCGAACGCGCCGGTGACCAGCAGGCCGGCCTGGTTGTCGTGCGCGATGCGCAGCAGGGCTTCGCCGGCGTGCGACTCGGTGCGCTCGACAAGCACATCGACCGGCACGCCGTGGCGCGCCAGGTACAGGGCCATGTCGGCGCCTGGTTCGTCGCCATGCAGGCCGGTCTCGCGCTCGGGGTTGATGAGTGCCAGGCGCACGGTCCGGGCGCGCGCCAGCAGCGGCAGCGCGCCGTCGATCGCGCGCAGTGCGGGCACGCTGCCATCCCAGCCGACGACGATGCAGTCGGCGATCGGTTCCCCCATATGGATGGCCGTCACGGACAGCACCGGCCGTGGCCCATGGAGCGCGAGGTATTGCGGCAATCCGCGCACGGTCGGCGCGTCGGGTCCGTCCTGGCCGACCACGACCAGGTCGGCATAGCGCGACTGCAGCAGCAGCGCGGCGCGGCTCTCGTCTTCGACCATCCGCCCCTCCATCGACTCCACGCCGAGCTGGCGCGCACGTTCGGCGAAGCGCGCCAGGCTCGCGTTGGCAGTCGCCCGCAATGCGTCGAATTCTTCGCCCGGCATGACTGGCATCGAGCCGGTCAGCATGGCGAAGGCGGCGAAAGACATTCCGGTCGAGGCGGTGCCGACCAGGTGCGCGCCGTCGCTATCGGCAAGTTGTGCGGCGGCATGCATCCGCGCGTCGAAACCGGGGCTGTCGTCCACGTGAACGAGGATAGTCTTGTACATGGGAATCCTTTCGGTTGTTGTCAGAGCCGGAGGCGTTCAGGGAACGACTGCCACCTTCAGCACACCGTCGCGCTGGTTGGCGAAGAGTTCGTAGGCGTCCTCGATCTGCTCGAGGCGGAAACGGTGGGTGACCAGGGGCTGAAGGTCGAGCCTGCCTGAAGCGACGATATTCATCAGGCGCCGCATGCGCTCCTTACCGCCCGGGCAAAGCGTCGTGACGATGCGGTGGTCGCCGAGTCCGGCGGCGAAGGCATCGACCGGCAGGCTTAGCTTGCCCGAATACACGCCCAGGCTCGACAGCGTGCCGCCGGGACGCAGGCAGCGCAGGCAACTTTCGAAGGTCTGCTGGGTGCCGAGCGCCTCGATCGCCACGTCGGCGCCCAGGCCGTCGGTCAGCCGCAGGATCTCCTCGACCGGGTCGCGCGCGCTGTAGTCGATGACGTGGTCGGCCCCCAGGCGCCGTGCCATCGCCAGTCGTTCGGGAACCTTGTCGACGGCGATGATGCGTGACGCGCCGCGCAGGCGCGCGCCTGCCGTCGCGCACAGGCCGATCGGCCCCTGGGCGAACACGGCCACCGTGTCGCCGATGCGGATGCCGCCGTTTTCCGCGCCGCCGAAGCCGGTGCTCATGATGTCGGGGCACATCAGGACCTGCTCGTCGCTCAGGCCGTCGGGAATCGGCGCCAGGTTGGCCATCGCGAACGGCACCCGCACATACTCGGCCTGGCAGCCGTCGATGGTATTGCCGAAGCGCCAGCCGCCGATGGCATGCCCACCGCATTGGGCCTGGTGGCCGTCGAGGCAGGAAAAGCACTGGCCACAGGGGCAGATGGCACCGGCGACGACGCGCTGCCCGAGCGTGTAGCCGGTCACGCCATCGCCAAGCTCGGCGATGGTGCCGACCGGCTCGTGCCCGATAGTCAGGCCGTCGGCGACGGGGTATTCTCCCTTCAATATGTGGACGTCGGTACCGCAGATGGTCGTCATCGTGATCTTGACGATCGCCTCGCCGGGGCCGGCGCGCGGAATCGGTTTGCGTCCCAGCACGATCCGGCCGGGGCCGGTAAAAACGGCTGCATTCATGTTCGTCATGGCATTCTCCTGGTTCGATCCCAACTGCGGCGGCGCCTCTATGCAGCTTCGCTCTCAGCGCGCCATCAGCACGGGCAGCGTCGCCTCCTGTAATACGGTCCTGCTCGCGCCGCCGAGCAGGAGTTCCTGGAAGCGTGTATGGCCGAAGCAGCCCATGACGACCAGGTCGCATCCCTGTTCGGCGGCGAGGTCGAGGATCGCCCTCCCGGTGTCGCGGCCGGGGTCGCGCATGGCCGCCCGGCGCGCACCGCATGGCGGCCGAGGAAGGCGAGCGCGTCGTCAAGGTCCGCCGCGTCGACCGCTTCGTTTGGAAAAGCGGGGCTGAACACGGCTACGCTGACATGGGTTGCGCGCTGGAGGAAGGGCACGGCGACGGCCATCGCCACCGCCGCTTCGCGGCTGCCGTTCCAGCACAGCAGCACCCGGCGCGGGCAATCCGGCGCAGCCCCCATGCGCGGTACCACCAGCACGAGGCGCGCCGCGCCGCCTGCACGAGCGGATCGACGTAGCTGGCGAGCAGCGTGCCCGGGCTGGTGTCGCAACCGTTGGGAAAGACTGCGCGCGAGACCCCCGTCATGGCCGCGCCGACGAGGTGGGCGCCGTGCTCGGCGCAGATGGCGGCGGCCAGCTCGATGCGTGCCTGGGCGTGGCACGACAGGTCGGCATGGACCAGGACGGTTTTGAATCGCATGGCAGGCTCACCCTGCCGGGCGATGGACCGGGACCACCAGCACGGGAACCATGCCTTGTGCCAGCACGGCGGACGTCTGGCTGCCGAGCCTGTGGGCGACAGCCGTGTTTGTGCCGTGCGCGCCCATGACGATCAGGTCGCACTGCAGCTCGCGCGCGGTGGCGAGGATCGCATCGCTGGGGGCGTCGGCACGCCGGGTGAGCACCTCGACGGGCACATGGGCCTGGGCGGCGCGGCGCTCGACATAGCCGAGATATTCCCTCGAGGCATCCGCGGTTTGTGGGACGCCGACAACGCCAGTCCCCTCGCTCAACAGCACGGGCAGGCTCGTGACATGCAGGCCAATGATGCGGGCGCCGCTGTCGTGGGCCAATCCGATTGCCGCGTCGACCGCGGCATTCGCGCCCGTGGATCCATCGGTTGGAACCAATATCCGTCTGGACATGCGTGCCTCCTTGAGATGGCTTGATGAACAGGAATGGCGCAGCGTCGGACGCCCTGCTTCGGAACAGTCTGCGATCGTTGTTAGCCGATTGCTACGATCTGAATCAAATTCTTCGAGTTGAATGCAAGAACTTTGCGTGACGCACTGGACAATGATGCTGCGCCGTGCGTACAGCTCAGTGCGCCATAAGCACCGGGACGGTCATGGATGCCATGATCGTGCGTGTGACGCCGCCGAGCAGCAGTTCGCTTAAGCGAGCCCGGCCGTAGCCGCCCATCACGAGCAAATCCGCAGCCTGGTCGGCTACCAGCGACAGCAAAGGTTCGCCGCCTGCAAGGCCAGGAGACTCCTCGAGCAGGATCGCCTCGATACCATGCCGCTTCAGGTAGGGCAGGAGGTCCGGATCGGCTGCTGGCTGGTCCGCGGGGCGGAAGACGGCGACCGCAACCCGTTCGGCCCGGCGCAGGTAGGGAAGCGCCGCACTCAGGGCGCGGGCCGCCTCGACGCTGCCGTTCCAGGCGATCAGGATGCGCTTGCCGATGACGGCGTCCCGCTGGATATAGGGAACGACGAGCACGGGGCGGGGACAGGCGAGCAGGACGTGCGCCGCCAGCTCGCCTCCCGGCGGCGGGGAAGGCATGCCGGGTTCGCGCTGTCCGAGGACGAGCACGTCGGCGTAGAGTCCGCACAATGCCAGGCCAGCGCCGGCCTCGTCGTCAACGAGCCGCCGCTCGTACGAACGTACGCCGGCGGCGTCGGCCTGCCGCTCGAACCCGTCGAGCGTTGCGCCGGCCCGGGCGAACAGCATGTCCATATGGGGGGCCAGCACGGTGCGCGCCAGGTCGGCCGCGCCTTCCCGGTAGTAGTAGCGCGACACCCCGGTCAGGGCGACCCCGACCAGGTGGGCATCGTGTTGCAGCGCCAGTTGCGACGCCAGCGCGGTGCGTGTGGCCGTGTGCGCGGACTCGTCGACGTGAACCAGGATGGTCTTGCAGTTCATGTTTTCCTCCGTACGGATGATGTTGATGCCGGGGCCGCGCCCCGCGCACGCCGCCGGGCCAGCTTGAGCAGGTCGAAGGGCATGGCGGCGCCCAGGCCGATGAGGAGGGCAGCCAGCACGTGGAGCGGCGTCGGCGCAGCGAAGCGGAACAGTTCGGCCAGCGGTGGCAGGTAGAGCACGGCCGCGAGCGCAGCCAGGGCCGTGCCGGCCACCAGCCAGGCGACGCGGTTGGGTAGGCGAAGCGATTCGAACACGGTCAGGCTGTGCGAGCGGTTACCGAAGATGAGTCCCACATTCGCCGCCACCAATACCGTGAAAGCGATAGCCCGCGCCTGCACGGGTGCCAATGCCTCAAGTGCCCATGCGTAGGTGGCTGTCGCCAGCGCGAGCACGATCATTCCCTGCGCCAGCGCCGGCACGAGCGTGCCGCGGTCGAGCAGGGGCATATTGCGTGGACGCGGCGGGCACTGCATGAGATCGCCGTCCTCGGGCTCGTTTTCAAAGGCCAGCGCGCAGGCTGGGGCGACCACCAGCTCGAGGAACACGATGTGGACCGGGTCGAGTACGACCGGCCATCCGAGCATCACCGGCAGCAGTGCCAAACCGGCCGTCGGCACATGTACGGCCACGATGTAGACCATTGCCTTGCGCATGTTCGCATACACGTGCCTGCCGGCACGCACGGCGCGCACGATCGAGGCGAAATGGTCGTCGGTCAGCACCAGGTCCGCCGCTTCCCGTGCCACGTCGGTGCCGCGCCGGCCCATGGCGATGCCGACATGGGCTGCCTGCAGGGCAGGGGCGTCGTTGACGCCATCCCCGGTCATGGCGACGATTTCGCCAGCGCGCTGCAGAGCGCGCACAATGCGCAGTTTCTGTTCGGGCGCGATGCGCGCGCAGATGTCGGTGTGCGCGAGGCTGTGCGCAAGCTCTTCCTCGCTGATCATCGCGATGTGCGCCCCGGTCAGCGGTTCCGTCCCGGCCAGGCCGGCCTGCTGCCCGATGTTCAGCGCGGTCGCCGGATAGTCGCCGGTGATCATCATGACGCGCATGCCCGCCGCGCGGCACTCGCCGACGGCCTCGGCGACGCCGGCACGCAGCGGGTCGGCAAAACCGACCAGTCCGAGCGGCACGAAATCGAAGTCGTGCACCGCGTCCGGCCAGCGGCGGCTGGCGTGCGCAGCCTGGGCGACCGCCAGTACGCGCAATCCGCGCGCTGCCATCGCGTCGGCTGCCGCCAGCAACGGCGCGGACGCGGCCGCCGGCAGGTGGCACAGCTCGGCAATGGCTTCGGGGGCGCCCTTGGCCGCCACCATGGCGGCTTGTCCGGCGCCGGCGTGCCAGCCATGCGCCACCGCGCGCAGCGCCGCGCTCATGCCGTATTCGCGGGCCAGGGTCCAGTCCTCGCGCCCGCCGCCGAGTGCGTCGGGAAATTCGGCGCCGAGGCGGTGCAGGGCCTGGTCCATCGGCTCGAAGCCGTCGGCCCGGCTCGCCAGCATGCCGACGTCGAGCAGGGCGGCCAATGCGTCCGGCAATGCCTGGACGGGCGGCGCGCCGGCCTGCCACTCCAGGCCGCCGGCGTACAGCGCCGCCACGCTCATCCGGTTCTCGGTGAGCGTGCCGGTCTTGTCGACGCAGAGCACGGTCGTGGCGCCGAGCGTTTCGATCGCGGCCAGGTTGCGCGTCAGGACGTTCGCGCGCGCCAGACGCGAGGCGCCCAGGGCCGGAAACAAGGCTAGCACCACCACAAATTCCTCTGGCAGCATGGCCAGCGCCAGCGCCAGCCCGGCCAGCAGCGCCTGCAGCAGGGCGCTGCCACGGACCAATTGATATGCTACTAGCAGCAGGCTCAGGGCGCCGCCGGCCAGGCCAAAGCGGGCGGTTACGGACGCCATTTGCCTCTGCAGCGGCGAACGTTCCGGCGCCATGGCCGCCAGCGACTGGCCGATGCCGCCGATGGCGCTCGCGGCGCCGGTGGCGGTGACCTGTACGATGCCGTGGCCGCGCACCACCAGTGTCCAGGAGAGCAGGGCAGCCGTATCGCCTGCGCCAGGGCGTGTTGCGTGACCGGGGATGGCGTGGGCGGGGCTTTTCGGTACCGGCACCGATTCTCCCGTCAGCAGCGACTCGTCGACATGGACGTCCTGGCCCTCCACCAGCAGTGCATCGGCGGGAACGCGGTCGCCCTCGCTGATCGCGCACAGGTCGCCAACGACTACCTCGCGGCTATCCACCTGCAGCCGGCGGCCGTCGCGGACCACGATTGCGCGGGGCGTGCTCAGGTCGCGGAGGGCCTCAAGCGCACGTTCGGCCTTGCCTTCCTCGTACAGCGTCATCCCGAGCGTGGCAACGACCAGGGCGAACATCAGGGTGCCTTCTCGCGGCTCGCCCAGAAGCAGATAGAGCAGGCCGGCCGCGAACAGCAGCGCGAACATCGGTTCGCGCGCAGCCTGCCAGGCGATGGCGCGCCAGCCGCGCTGTCCTCCGGAAGGGAGCGCGTTCGGCCCGTCGCGCACGAGCCGCCGCGCCGCTTCGTCACTGTCGAGCCCGACAGGGGCGCCGGCTGCGGGCGGGCTGGGGCCGGCGCCAGTTGCCGCCGGCGGCTCCCGGTATCCCATCAGCCGGGTGACCGCAGTGCTGCGGGGGAATCCGGGGCGATCCGACCCCGCGCATGGGCGATGTGCGGCCGATAGACCATGACCGGTACCGGTGAGTAGGCCAGGACGCGTTGGGTCACGCTGCCGGCGATCAGCCGGCTCAGGCCGCGGCGTCCATGGGAGGCAATGAAGATCAGGTCGCAATGCTGGCGTTTGGCCACCTCGATGATCTCGTCGGCCGGCGAGTAACCGTAGGCGGTGAGCGCCGTGCAGGCAACACCGGCTTGGCGAGCAGCGTCCGCCACCTGCCCGACGTACTGCTGCGCCTGCTCGAGCAGCACGTCGACGCCCAGCTCGGTGCCTGCCGCGACAGCTCCTTCGGCCGACAGTAGCACGGGTTCGGGGTAGGCGACGGAGAGCGTGACGACGTTGCCGCCACAGGCCTGCGCGAAGGAGATCGCTGCATTGGCCGCGACCGCCGCCAGCTCGGAACCGTCGGTAGGAACGAGAATGCGCTGATACATTGCCGTCTCCCGCAGAAGAATTTTTATGCACGCCGGATGGCCGCTCTGCCAGAATGGGCGCCCAGACCGCTTACGTCTTTGATATAGATCAAATACGCCCGCGCGTTCACAGGCCTTGCTTCGGGGCCTGGATCACCAGGCCTGCGCGAGCCGGACAACGTGTTAGCGATCTCCCCGACGCCACAGGCGGCTGGCGTCAGACGCGCCACGCTGGCCGGCGGCATTCGAATAGATTTGATCGACATCAAAGCTTTTTCAGGTAAAGGCTTCCATCCTGATGTGGAACAGAGCCTCGTCTCGCAAAGGCTTGCAGGAGGGAAGATGTTCCGGGCAATACTTGTCGCCAGCGACGGTTCCTGGCTGGCCGAGCGTGCCGCACGTGTCGCCGTTGCGCTGGCGCAGAGCAACGCCGGCCGGCTCGTGGCGTTGTCGGTCGCGCACCCGGCTGTTGCCAGGCCGGGCGGCATGGAGACGAAAGCCGATCTCGATGCGGTCTTTGCATGCGCGCACCGGGACGCGATCGATCACGCCGCCCGGGTGGCGGGATTCGCCCATGAAGCAGGCGTGCCCTGCCAGGCGGTCACCGCGGTCTCGGCGTTCCCGGGCGACGAAATCATCCACGCCGCGGAGCAGAATGCCTGCGACCTGATCGTCCTCGGTGCGCACGGCGGACGCATCGTCCCGCCGGTGCTGACAGGAGGCGTCGCCCAGCAGGTGCTCGCTTATTCACCCGTCCCGGTCCTGGTGCTGCGCGAGGCTGCCTGCCCGGATAACGTGCTGTGACCTGATCACGGTCCTCATCTTGCAAGGAGCTGCCATGAAATGGATAATTGGCGCCTGCTGCACGTGACGTTTGGCTACACCATGGCGGGCCTGGTCGCGTTTCGACTGGCTTGGGGCCTAATCGGTACACGCTATGCCCGGTTTGCGAACTTCGTACGAGGTCCCAGGGAAGTGATGCATTACTTCAGTACAGTTTTTCACCGCGGCCCAGACGATTATATTGGCCACAATCCTGCGGGGGCGGTGACGATCATTGCCTTCTTGCTCCTGACTGTTATCGTTGCCGCCTCCGGTTGGGCGACCTATTATGAGCTTGGAGGCGATACGATAGAAGAACTGCACGAGACCTTTGCGAACCTGATGCTGGCGGTGATTGGCGTGCATGTGGCCGGCGTGTTGGTCAGCAGTTGGCTTCACCGGGAAAACCTGATCAGGGCAATGATCAGCGGACGCAAGATCGGGCGGTCGCAAGATGGCATACGTAGCGCATGGCGTAGCGTGGCTGCTGTGGTGCTAGTGTGCGTTCTACTTTTTTGGTGGTTTCAACTGCATACGCTGCAGGAAGGTATGGCCGTTACGCCTGAGCCAACAGCGACCGCCACCGGTCATGGCGATAATGGGTAACAAAACGCATTATTGGCCATCCCTGCGATTCGAGGCTGGCTGACCACGGAGGCGGAACGAGGCCGCAAGACCGGAAAGGCCGGGATATGAGTGACATTTCGTCCCACCGTCACGATGGACACGATCACCGCCACGATCATGAAACTGTCGACTGGTCACGCCACGGGACTGGAGTTGAAAACAAGCCGTTCACGGATCCGGTGTGCGGGATGAAAGTCGTCAGCGATCCCGCTAAGGAAATCTGGTACGAGGGCGAAGATTACCATTTCTGCAGTACGAATTGCATCGACAAGTTCCGTCTGTCGCCGCAGCAGTACATTGGGCGGGCCCGGGCTAGCCCTGCATCTCCGGCGGAGGCACGGGAGGGCACTATCTACACCTGTCCGATGCATCCGGACATCCGGCAGCCACAACCCGGGGACTGTCCGATCTGCGGCATGACGCTTGAACCGGTGCTGCCATCGCTGGATGAGGAGGAGAATCCGGAACTCGTCGATTTCAAGCACCGCTTCTGGTGGACGCTGCCGCTGACCGTCATCGTCACGGTGCTCGCGATGGCCGGACATCGTATCTTCCAGGCTGGTCTGCCCGGGCAAAGCTGGATCGAACTCGCGCTGAGTACCCCGGTTGTGTTGTGGGCCGGATGGCCATTCTTCGTGCGAGGCGCGCAATCCGTCAGGAATCGAAAGCCCAATATGTGGACGCTGATCGGATTGGGCGTCGCCGCGGCCTACGGCTACAGTGTCGTCGCGACCGTCGCACCGGGACTGTTTCCACGAACCTTTCTGATGCATGGACGGATCGGCGTGTACTTCGAAGCGGCCGCCGTCATCATATCGCTGACCTTGCTGGGTCAGATACTGGAACTGCGCGCGCGCGCCCAGACCTCCGCGGCGATAAAGTCGCTGCTCGGCCTGGCGCCGAAGACGGCGCGGCGCGTCAATCCAGGTGGGACGGAAGAGGACGTGCCCTTGACCCACGTGCACGTAGGCGACGCCCTCCGGGTACGTCCCGGCGAAAAAGTGCCAGTCGACGGTGTGGTCCTGGAAGGCGAAAGTGCGGTCGATGAATCAATGCTGACCGGCGAGCCCGTGCCCGTCACGAAGCGCCCTGGCGACAAGGTGATCGGGGCCACGATCAATGCCAGTGGCAGCCTGATTGTGCGCTCGGAAAAGGTCGGGGCGCAGACGATGCTGTCGCAGATCGTGCAAATGGTCGCGCAGGCACAGCGGTCGCGTGCGCCGATGCAGCGGCTGGCCGACGTGGTCGCCGGTTACTTCGTGACGGTCGTGGTGGCGATCGCGCTGCTGACCCTGGTAGGTTGGGGAATGTTCGGGCCCCAACCCAGCTGGGTGTACGGCTTCGTCAACGCCGTTTCGGTGTTGATCATTGCGTGCCCGTGCGCGCTGGGACTGGCGACGCCGATGTCCATCATGGCTGCGACCGGGCGTGGCGCTATGCAAGGTATCCTGTTTCGGGATGCGGGAGCAATCGAAAGCATGCGCAAGATCGACACGCTCATCGTCGACAAGACCGGTACCCTCACGGAAGGCAAGCCCGCGTTTCAGGCAGCTGCGGCGGTGCCCGGTGGAAGCGAACATGAGGTGCTGCGGATTGCCGCCAGCATCGACCAGGGCAGCGAGCATCCGCTGGCCCATGCGATCGTCGCTGAAGCGCGTAGCCGCGGTTTGGTGCTGTCCAGGCCCGACACTTTCGAATCCGCCAGTGGCATCGGCGTCCGCGGCACCGTCGATGGCAAACGGATCGCACTGGGCAATACCACCCTCATGGATATGGAACAGGTGGATTGGCAAGCGCTGGCGGGGCAGGCAGAGGCCTGGCGCCTCGAGGGTTCCAGCGTGATGTATCTTGCGACAGACCAGCAGCTGCAAGGCCTGGTTGCGGTCTCTGACCGGGTCAAGGCGACTACACCGGAAGCGCTGGCAACGCCGAAGGAAGCCGGCATTACGGTCGTGATGGCGACGGGCGACGGCATCACGACCGCAAAGTCGATCGCCGGGAAGCTCGGTATTCCGGAGGTGCATGGCGAAGTCACGCCGCGGGACAAGCTGGCGCTGGTCGAACACAAACAGGCCGAGGGCAGGACGGTCGCCATGGCCGGCGACGGTATCAACGACTCTCCCGCACTGGCCAAAGCCGACGTCGGTATCGCGATGGGGACAGGAACCGATGTCGCCATCAACTCGGCGCACATTACCCTGGTCAAGGGCGACCTGCGCGGCATCGCGCGGGCGCGCTCGCTGTCGCTGGAGACGGTGCGCAACATGCGCCAGAACCTGGCGTTCGCGTTTGTCTACAACGCCCTCGGCATTCCGCTGGCTGCCGGCCTGTTGTACCCCTTCACCGGAAGGCTGCTGTCGCCGATGATCGCGGCGCTGGCAATGAGCCTGAGTTCAGTCTCTGTCATTACCAATGCGCTCAGGCTGCGCGGCACCGCGAAGTAACTTGCGGTGAGCCCCCGATGCAACCGGAAAGACGTCCGGGACCCAGCAGCCGCGGAGGTCGAAAGCGCCAGCCAGGCTGTGCGTGCCGGACGGGGCGGTGAAAATGCATGTGCGAGATCGCGCTATGTACCTGCGCAAAGAAAGCACCGATCGCAAAGGCCCATAATGCAATGACACCCAAGGCATGAACAGAGTCGCGCAAGGGACGCAGTTCGGATGTCTGCAGCGGGGGGAAGTCGATCCCGTGAAAGAGTGCGTTCATGAAGCCCATGAACTGTGCTCGCCACAGGACCTCGACCAACGTCGCCGATGCTGAAATTGGCCGCCGTGTCTCAGCTTACATTGCGCCAGATCCCTGCCGGAACAACGCCGCCCGTCGTCCTGAACTTTCATGTGGCCACAGTGCTGATCCTGCAGCTGGACTGTCGAAAGACGACATGTGCAGGCCGGCGTTTCCGCCGATCGTGTGCAGAGCGCGCAGCAGACGTCCTGGATCCATTAGATTGTCATGGATGAGCTGCCAGAGGGCCTTATGGTGTATTTGCCCCAACGATACTGGCATTTCGGATCGTGATGGTACGAGAGCGTTCGCGGGTAACGCTCGAACATGCAAGCGAGCGGAACGTGCATGCCAAGTCACTAGAGCACCTCCGCGCAGAGCAAGCCGCCGTTCAGGAAGCGGCAGGGGAGTTGCGTGGCGAACTTAGCGCCGTTCAAAACGCGCTGACGACGCTCACTCAGGAGCGTGACTTCGCGCGAGAAGAGACCCAGACGATGCGCCTACAACGCGACAACGCAATCGCAACATCAACCGCACAAAGCGCGAGGGTCGAACAACTTAACGATGAGATAGATCGCATGCGCGAGAGGGAAGAGACGAATCGTCCCCACAAAACACGCGCATCAGGCGTCAAAGAGTTTGTAGTGGTCTAATGTCTCCGGACACCTCGATAGGTGGATAATTCACCTTCGAAGGAGTTTACATGACCAGGCAACGCCGCAATTTTGACCCCAGCTTTAAGCTCGAGGTCGTCCGTATGATCAAAGAACAAGGCCTTAGCATCTCGCATGTCAGCCAGACGATGGATATCGGTGTGACCGCAATCCGTCGTTGGATGGAGCAGTACGAGGCCGAGCAACAAGGCCAGCCAGGCATCGGCAAACCGCTGACGGCTGAGCAGCAGCGTATTCGGCAACTGGAGCAGGAAAACCGCCAGCTTCGTAGTGATGTAGACGTATTAAAAAAGGCATCGGCCTTCTTTGCCCGCGAGCTCAAGTGAGCTATCGGCTCATTGACGAGCTGCAAATGAAGGCCGTACCTGTCGCACAAACCTGCCGCCTGCTGGGCGTGAGCCGGGCCGGATTTTACGAAGCCAAGCGTCGTGCAGCCACGCCGACTTTTTGCAAAGCGAGCGTGCATCTGCGTGCCGCGTTCATGAGCAGCGGCCAGAGTTACGGCAGCCGTCGCCTGGTTACGGCACTGGCCAATAGCGGCCTTCAGGTAGGCCGTTACAAGGTGCGCCGCCTGATGCAACAGGCCAGCCTGAAACCAGTCTGGAAACGCAAATTCGTGCACACGACCGACAGCAAGCATGCACTGCCGATTGCACCAAACGTACTCGCCCGGCAGTTCAATCCAGCAGCGCCCAACTTGGCTTATGCGTCGGATATCACGTATATCCGGACCGGCGCCGGCTGGCTGTATCTGGCTGTCGTGCTCGACCTATTCTCGCGCAGAGTCGTGGGCTGGGCAATGGCGCCGAGCATGCCAGCCACCTTGGTCTGCGATGCCTTGCGCATGGCAATCCAGGCGCGCCGGCCAGCCGCCGGACTGGTTGTTCATTCCGACCGCGGCAGTCAATATGCAAGCGACCAGTACCAGGCCTTGCTGGCCGAACACGGCTTCGTCTGCAGCATGAGCCGCAAAGGGAACTGCTGGGATAACGCAGTTGCTGAACGCTTCTTCCTGAACCTGAAAATGGAGCGCGTCTGGCAGCGCAGTTACGAGAACCACGCCGAAGCCAAGCTTGATGTGGCCAATTACATCGCCGGCTTCTACAACTGCGAGCGCCTGCATTCTGTATTGGGCAATCTGCCGCCCAGCGTCTATGAACGCACCATGGCAGCAAAAGAACCTATCGTCGTGTCCGAAATTACTTGACCACTACAGTTCACGAAGTCGCCCCGGAAAACACGTCTAACCCTACCGCGGGGTGGGGGGCAAAATAACCGTATGTGGCTTAACCACGCCCTCAGTACAGATCCATTCTTGACGGTGTTTCCTTCCCATGGCAACTGCAGGCACGGCTTGGTCCAGCAGGGGAAGAGAGCCCGCGCGCGACAACACATGGAGCGAGCGTTGGCGCCAATACTTTAGGAGTAACGCAGACGCGTCGAATGTCTCCCCAGGGAGGTGGCTGTAGCGCGATACACCTAAATAGACACGAAAAAAATGCAATAAACGCGTACATCTACACATACCCCGTAATCGCAAAAAGCTTCGATCCGTGAAAACAGGTAGCTATCAGGTGAAAAAAGAGGGTATTTTTAGAGGTGAGCGTTTAAGTAATTCATAGTTCGACATCGTAAGTGCGCCATGCTACCAACTCGACATTAGGTTTTATATTGTCGAGTTCGGTATTCCCACAGGTTTTCCCGTGTCAGAGCAGTAACCCGCTGTTGGGCAATGATGTATCTGAATCGCAAGCGACGCCAGTAATTTAGGTGCCGGCGTCCATCGGGTAGCGTCGCTTCGAGCTAATCGAAATCCTTTTCGAACGCGATGGCCCAGGATCCCTGCGCTGCAATCCTACGCTTGCTCATGGCAGCCGATTTGAATAAGCAAGTTAGTCCGGCTTCGGCAATGTGGAACACGACCAGTACGAAGACAGCTGCCGCCATGGCAGGCCCTAACGATTTCCGCTATCGCAGTTTCGCCTGTGCCCAATGCAGATAGGCGCGCAGAGCCGGTGACGCCTCTAGCGATAACTTAAAATCTGCTCGCAACATTCCGGGACTTCAAAATTTCGTGTTCCCAAAGGTAGACTTTTGTAAGGCGAAAGCTTGCCGGAACCTTGTCCAGCTCGTTCGTTCCAAAGGATGGTTCCAGCGCCTGTTGCCGTTCCTCACGGCAGAACGAGGTAAACTATCGAGGCATCGAATCGTGTCTCGTCTGTCCGCGGCTCAAGATCTAAGCCTCACCAGACTAGTGGCAAACAGACCGAGCCCAACAAGACAGCGTGAGCGGTGATTGCGCGCTGTCCAGCCAGCGGCAGAATGATGTGAGTGTTCTGGAAGCGACAGAATAATGTGAATATGTCGTCAGCCCACGTCCCAAGGCCCAGGAAGAAGCGACAGAACCATGTGAGTGTGTTCGAATTCGGGTTGTTTCGACATAAGAGGAAGGTTTGGGTAGCGACAGAATAGCGTGAGAATTGCGTAGCCGCCCCCGAGCTCGCGACAGAATGATGTGAGTAAGTCGAATTTTTTTCCGTGCGTGCAAGGAATCACAACATGCTGTCGCTACGAGTGGGACCATTCTGTCGGTCGACTACATTTACTTCGCCGAACGGTCGACTACGACGGCAGGGGTAGGATCGACCGGCTCGATGGAAAGCGTATTTGACATAATATAGATTATGCGTAGTTCGGTGCCGAGGTGCGTATGTTGCAATTCCTCACGAGCTCCGCGCTCTGCCACGATGAAATCGACAGATCCTCACTTATTTCGCCCGCCGCTTCACCGCATATCCATACTGCACCGGCCAGCTCGGCTCTTCCTCGAACGCATGCTGGGCTTTCAGCGCCCAGTACGGTTCGCGCAGCAGTTCGCGCCCCACCAGCACCAGGTCGGCGTCGCCGCCGGTGACGATGTCGTCGGCCTCCTTCGCATCCGTGATCAGTCCGACGGCGGCGGTAAGGATGTCGGCGTCGTCGCGGATGCGGCGGCTGCACGGCACCTGGTAACGCTTGGCCACGGGAATGCGCGCGGTCGGGAGATTGCCGCCGGTCGACACGTCGATCAGGTCGACGCCCAGGCCCTTGAGGCGCCGCGCCAGTTCCACCGACTGCTCGATGTCCCAGCCGCCGGCGGCCCAGTCGGTGGCGGAAATGCGCACGAACAGCGGCCGCTCGGCGGGAACCGCGGCGCGCACCCGTTCGGCCACGCGCAGCACGAGACGCATCCGGTTTTCCAGGCTGCCGCCGTACCCGTCATCGCGCTGGTTACTGTGCGGCGACAGGAACTGGTGCAGCAGGTAGCCGTGCGCGGCGCGGATTTCCAGCACCTTGAATCCGGCTGCCAGGGCGCGCCGCGCGGCCGCCTCGAAGGCGTCGACGATGCCGTCGATGCCGGCTTCGTCGAGCGCGACGGGCGCCGGATCGCCCGGATGGAACGGGATCGAACTCGGCGCCACCACCGGCCAACCGCCCTCTTCAAGCGTTTTCAGGGTCGCGCCGCCCGTCCAGGGCGCGGCCGTGCTCGCCTTGCGTCCGGCGTGCGCCAGCTGGATGCCCGCAATGGCGCCCTGGCTGTCCACGAAACGGGCGATGCGCGCCAGGGGTTCGATGTGGTCGTCGCTCCAGATGCCCAGGTCGCCCGGGGTAATGCGGCCGTCCCGGGTGACGCCGGTCGCCTCGACGATCACGAGCCCGGTTCCGCCCACCGCACGGCTGCCCAGGTGCACCAGGTGCCAGTCGTTGGCCATGCCTTCCTCGGCCGAGTACTGGCACATCGGCGCCATGGCGATGCGGTTGCGCAGGGTCAGGCTGCGCAGGGTTAGCGGGCTGAGCAGGTCGACTTCCGGCACTTCCTGGTCGTGGGCGGCGCCGGCCATCGCGCCGTGTGGGCTCGGCTGGGATGCCTGGGCGGCCGGCCCCGTGGGTTGGGTATTATCCGGGTTCATTGCTTGTCTCCGGCTGAAAACGGGAAGCTAATTTAGACAGGAACCGGGTGCATAAGCTCCCGGTTCGTGCCATCCACAGCGCTTCAGCGCCAGCCGTCCTGCGGCCCGGACCTCAGTCTTTTTTGCCAGGTGCCCATACAGGGTCGGCCAGAACGGGGCCGGGAAGCTGGTCGCGCCCTTTTCCTGGAGGCCTTGTTCGAATGTCGCCATGTGTCCGGAGTTGTTACCGTTTAATTTATCGTCCAGGTGTTGGGCGTGCGTCGGTTAGTTACCTTCTTATGATAAGGTGCAGCTTCCCAATTCGATGCGCCCTGCCATGCACACCCTGACTTCGTGGGATGCCGACCCGATCCGGGCATTCAAGGAACTCGTGTCCACCACGGCCTTCGCCGAGACCGGCCGGCGCCTGCGCGCCGACGGTACCCTCAGGGTCTTGTCCGCCGAATCGGCAAAGATCTATGTTTTCATGTTCGCGAACGTGGCGGGCTGGATGCTCGAGCAAGGACTCAGCTTTTCAACGGTAACGCAGGCCGACCTGGCACGCTTCATCGAGCGCACGGTGAACGGCAAGCGCGTCCTGAACAGCAAGATCGCCTACCGTTACCTGCGCCTGCTGGAGCGCTGCTACGAGCACCTTGAAGTAAGGCCCAATCCGGCGCAAGGCGCCATCCTCGGCATCGACCGCGCCCACATGACGAAAGACGAGGCCGGGCGGGTGCTGTCCGAGGAGCAGCTGGAGCGCTTCTTCGCGGCGCTGCCCGCGGACGCACCACGGCGCCGGCGCAACACCCCTTTCGATGGCTGGAAACGCCGGCGCGACCGGGCCATGCAGGTCGTCATCGCGCTGGCCGGGCTGCGGGTGTCCGAAGCGGTCGGCTTGCTCATTGCGGAAGTCGGGCGCCAGGTCGCGCTCGACGGATCGATCGAGCTGACGATCACCCCCGACGAGAAGCACGACACCAGCCACGAACATACGGTCACCCTCCCCCGCGAAGGTGCCGATGAGCTGCTGCCATGGCTGCAGGAGCGGGAAGCGATGGCGATCCCGGGCCAGTTCGTCTTCCCGGCCAACCTGACCGGCGCCAGGATGACGAGGAAAACCGTCTACGTGCAGATGCGGGCGACTTTCGAACGTGCCGGAATGGACCTGGCGCGCTCCGGCGGGCGCACCTTGCGCAATACCTTCGCCAGGCGCCAGCTCGACAGTGGCACAAGCCCCGACGAGCTCAAGGACGCGCTCGGCCTGGCGCTCGAACGTTCCGCCGCCGACTACAATCTCACCCGCGTGAAACCCGATCCGCTGAGCTGAAACTGTTCGTCGTTTCCGAATCACCGCGGGTGTCGGCAGCTGTCGACGCGCTACGTGAATGGCTGTTCGTCCAAGTGCCTTGCACCCGGCCCGGCGTGGTATACACTCAGACCGGCACCGCAGCCCGACCCCGATGTTTACCAGCAATGCGTCCCTTGCCGGGCGCCCGATTTTCCATCGGGCGGCGTCGCTGCGCGGCGCACGAAACGCACGCCAGGTCCTGGCCGCAGCGCCCCAGCGGCGGAGTGCAGAGCAAACATTCCGGGCTGCCGGGCCTGGCAGCGCGACATCGGCCAGGGCAGGCCGTGGAGTACCCGTTTGACGCAGATCAACCGGCGCCAGGCCGCGAAACGCAGACTAAGCGGTGCAAGGCCGCCACGTGGATTTTGTAAGGCGCGAAGGCCGGACAATTCAAGGAGTGATCATGTACAAGCAGATTCTGTTGCCCACCGACGGGTCCGAACTGTCCGAGCGTGCCGTACTCGCCGGGGTGAGCTTTGCGAAGGAAGTCGGCGCATCGGTGGTCGGCGTCACGGTCCTGCCGGACTTCCGCACCTTCACCGCCGACGCCGAGCTGCTTGAAGCGACCGAGGACGAGTACTTGGCCAGCAGCGAACAGCGCGGCGCCAGAATCCTGTCGACGGTGACGAATGCGGCAAACGCCGTGGGCGTGCCCTGCGCGACGCTGCTGCCGCGCTCCGACCAGCCCTACGAAGCGATCATCCGCAGCGCGCGCGAACGCCAGTGCGACCTGATCGTGATGGCCTCGCACGGCCGTCATGGGGTGGCGGGGATGCTGCTGGGAAGCCAAACGCAGAAAGTGCTGGTACACAGCAGCATTCCGGTGCTGGTGTACCGGTAGGAATGCCGCGCGCCGTACGGCGCTATCCGGCAGGCCGTGCGGCGTGCCGGATGGAACTCAAATCCAGTAGATGAAGGCCGCCAGGCCGACGATCAGGGCCACCTTGGTCGCCTTGTAGGCCGTCTTGTTCCAGGCCTTGTAGCGGCGGCGGTACTGGCCCATCACGTGCGAAATCTTGAACAGCTTGCTCACCAGGCCGGTCTGGTCGCCGGTTTCGTTGGGCGAGCTGGCGGCCGTCATCATCGTGCGGCCCAGCCAGCGGTTGATCGCCGCCATCCAGCGGTAACGCATCGGGCGCTCGACGTCGCAGAACAGGATGATGCGGTCGCTGTCGCTGCCGTTGATCGCCCAGTGGATATAGGTTTCGTCGAAGATCACGCCCTCGCCGTCGCGCCAGCTGTGGCGCTCGCCGTCGACTTCGATGAAGCAGCGGTCGTCGTTCGGCGTGGCCAGGCCCAGGTGGTAGCGCATCGAGCCGGCGAACGGGTCGCGGTGCGGGTTGAGCTTGGCGCCGGGCGGCAGTTCGGCGAACATGGCCGCTTTCACCGTCGGGATAGCCTGCAGCATGGCGTAGGTTTGCGGGCACAGGCGCTGCGCCGACGGGTGGCTGGCGTCGTACCACTTCAGGTAAAAGCGCTTCCAGCCAGTCTTGAAGAAGGAATTGAAGCCGGCGTCGTCATTCTGCTCGGCTGCCTTGATCTTTTTCAGCGCCAGCATGTTTTCCGCTTCGGCGCGGATGATTTGCCAGTTCGCCTGCAGCGGCGCCAGTTCGGCAAAATCGCGCACGGGAATGTATGGCGTGCTCGGCACCTTCGAGAACAGGTGCATGAAGACATTGATGGGCGCCATGAACGACGAATGGTCGAACAGCTGCCGTCCAAACGGCAGGCGTACCCTGCCGCGGAAGTGGATATGAAGAACTGCGAGGAAATAAAACCCGACCAACGCCCACTTCATCTTGCCCCCATCCGGCTTGTGCGACCGGCATCAATTTAAACAGGGCGCAAGAATAGCATATCCACCGGGCGCCCGTCGGAGGCCCGGTGAAACCGGCATCGCTTGTCGCGTGCATGCCGAAGCGTGCACGCCAAGGTGATTCGTCGACAGCAAACAGCGCTGTGCGGCGGCTGTCGAGACTGCGGAATTAATGGAGCGCCGTCATGGCGTAGCCCTTTTCGGCGAGCTGGCCACTCAGGTTGTCGATCGCATAGTCGGGCAACTGATCGGCGTTATCGTCGATCTCGAAGGCGCGGGCCTCCACTTCCCAATCGGTATTGGTTGCTTCTTCAGGGATGTTGCGAGTTTCCGGCACGGCCAAGTAGGAGAACTTGCCGTCGCTTTCGGCTCTGCGGTAGATGTCCAGGCGCATAATCGTTTCCTTACAATGAAAGCGCGCTTTCGGATGAAAGCGTAGGACTCCACAGTAGGCGATCGGCAACGGGGCGTCTGTTAATTGCCCCACACTCTACCGGACCAGGCCGTGCAGGAACTTATCTTCCCGGAGACAGGCCGAGCACGCGCGCCGGCAGCAGCAGCACCGCGCGCAGCAGGCTGAACACGGCGTCGACGCCGATCCCCAGCAGCCTCAGCGGCAGCAGGAGCAGCCAGACGACCGGATACAGCACCAGGGCCAGCAGCGCGAGCGGCCAGCAGAAGAACAGAAGTAGCAGCCACAGCAGGAAACCGAACATCGTGCGCTCCAGGTGAAGGTGTGGAGCGAGTGTAGGGCGTGCCGGGCGCCTGCGCGCGCCGAATGCGACGAATGGCAGCCTGGCGCGGCCGACCTGCAGAAAACGGCGACGAACCAGCCTCGGGGCGAGGCTGGTTCCGGGGCGTCAGCCGGGGCGGCTGCGCGCAAGGCGTGGCTTATGCGAACTCGACGGCGCGCAGCGCGACCGGCGCCACAACGTCCGCTGCGTCGCCGGCCAGGGTCGCCCGGATCGATGCCTGCAGGCTCGGGATCGATGCCCCGGCCCGGTACTGGAAAGCCACCTCGACCACGTCGCCCGCGATCACGTCGAGGGCTTTGGCCAGCGGCAGCGTCAGGTAATGATTCAGCCAGTCGATCGTCGTGCCCCGCTCCTGCACGATGGACAGCACGTTCTTGGTGACGAAACGCAGGGCATTGAGCGAGCCGTCCTGCTCTACCGCGAAGCTGCCGCGCCAGGCGATCAGGCTGTCGACCGGTTCGGCGAAGTCGAGCACGCTGTACACCGCGGGCTGGGCCAGCTCGACCGTGCCGGGATAGGCGACGCTCGTGTCCTGGAACTGGACGATCGGCGCGTAGTAACCGTGGAAGCCATAGTCCTGCTGCAAGGGCTGCACGGCCATCACGACCGCCTCCGGCATGAAGATCGGCAGCGGGCCGCCGAACCGTGCGAGGTAGCGCTGCTTGAAGGCTTCGATCACGGCCACCTGCTTTTCGCGCAGCATGGCGACGTGGATCATTTCGCAGATCACGACGTCGACCGGCTCCGGCGGCAGGTAGTCGAAGGCATCGGCGTGGATCACCTCGACCTTGTGGCCGTTCGGGTTCAGCGCCAGGAAGCGGCGCGCTTCGAGCACCAGGTCCGGATTGAATTCCACGCAGTACACCTTGTCGGCCTGCTGGGCCGCGAAATACGAGAGCACTCCCGTACCGCCGCCGAGCTCCAGCACTTTCATGCCGGGGCGCACGGCGTGGCAAATCGCGGCCTGGAAGGCATTCATGCGGTTCTGGTCCATCAGCATGTTGTGGTGATAATGGACCGGGATGAATTGCCCGAGGTAGCAGCTTTCGATTTCGCGTTCGTTCAGCATGGAAGATCCCCTTTGGCGACGCGGCGTTTCCGTGTCGCAATAATCGTTTCGATGACGAGATTATCCGACGCCGGGCAGGCGATCGATGCAAAGAGGAAAGACGGGATTACCCGCCAGTTCGGGCGACGCCCTGCACGCCGGCGCTCAGCGGCCGCCGCGCTTCAGGGCGTCGGCCACGCGCGTCTTGCCGGCGCGCTCGGCGAGCTGGACGGCGGTCAGGCCCTCGGTATTCTTGCGCATGCGGTCGGCGCCATGGGCGATCAGGACCAGGGCGGTGTCGTCGTGGCCTTCGCGCGCGGCCATCATCATCGGCGTGTAGCCGCCGCTGCTTGGCGGGGACACCGCATCCACCCTGGCCCCACGCGAGAGGAGGAGGCGCACGATCTCGTCGTCGCCGGCCGCCGCGGCGTAGTGCAAAGCCGTCCAGCCCGGCTGGTTGACTTTCGCCCCCTTGGCGAGCAAGGCCTCGACCGCCGGACGGTTGCGCTTGAAGGCGGCCATCATCAGGGCCGTATTGCCGTTGGCCGCCCTGGCTTCCAGGTTGGTGCCGGGATGGGCGAGGAAGGCTTTGAACACTTCCATCGCATCTTCGCGCAGCGCCAGCACCAGGCCGGTGTCGCCGCCGATGGGATTGGGCTGGTTGGCATTCACGACGCTCCCCAGCATGGCATTCACCGTTTTTGCATCGTCCAGCTGCACCGCCCGGAAGAATTTCGTCAGTGCGGCTTCGTCGGGCGCTGCGGGAGCCGACGGTGCCGCCACGGACAGGCCGCAAGCCAGGCCGAGGCCGAGGACGAGGCTTTTGAGGACGAGGCGGCGCGGTGGATGCATGTCAGGCCTTTGCGTGCTGGAACAGGTTGAAGAAACTCCCGGTCGTACGGTCCGCCACTTCGCGCAGCGGCACCTCCTTCAGGGTGGCGATGTACTCCGCCACGTGGGCCACATAGCCGGGCTCGTTCATCTTGCCGCGGAAAGGCACGGGCGCCAGGTAGGGCGAATCGGTTTCGATCAGGATGCGATCGAGCGGCACCGCGCGCGCCACCGCCTGCAGGTCTTTCGCGCTCTTGAACGTCACGATGCCGGAAAACGAGATATAGAAACCCATCTCGATGGCGGCTTGCGCCACCTCGAGCGACTCGGTAAAGCAATGCATCACGCCGCCCACGCCACCGTCCTGCGTGCCAGCGCCCTCTTCCTTCATGATGCGGATCGTGTCGGCGCTGGCGGAACGGGTATGGATGATCAGCGGCTTGCGCGTTGCGCGCGAGGCGCGGATATGGGTGCGGAAGCGCTCGCGCTGCCATTCGAGGTCGCCCTCGAGGCGGTAATAATCGAGGCCGGTCTCGCCGATCGCGATGATCTTCGGATGCTGAGCCAGTTCGACCAGCTGCTCGACCGTTGGTTCCGGCGTGTCTTCATAATCCGGATGCACGCCGACCGAGGCGTAAATGTGCGGATATTGCTCGGCCAGGGCGAGCACCGAGGGAAAGTCCGGCAGGTCGACCGAGACGCACAGGGCGTGGGTGACGCGGTTCTCGGCCATTTTGGCGAGGACTTCGGGCATCCGGGCGGCGAGCTCGGGGAAATTGATGTGGCAGTGGGAATCGATGTACATCCCGATATTGTACGGGGTGCCGGCAAGTCGCGTCACGCGCGGCGATGTCGATCCGGGATGGACGGGGCCCTCGACGACTGACGGCTGTGCTACGACGCGTGGACTCGGGAGTCCACCCTACGTATACCGCCTGGCGCGCTCATCCACCGAGGTCAAATCAGCTGGGAACCGTAGGGTGGACTCCTGAGTCCACGCGTTCCAACGCCCGATCAATCGACGACGCGCTTGCCCAGGATAATCAAATCGCGCTCGATCCCATCCAGGTTCGCCACCCGCGGGAAATTCGCCCAGGTCTCGAACCCGAACTTGCGGAACAAGGCCAGGCTCGGCACGTTGTGCCCAAAAATAAACCCGAGCAAGGTATGCACCTTGATCTTCGGCGCAAACGCAATCGCCTGCTCCAGGCAATACCGTCCGAGCCCGCGCCCGCGCCATTCCTCGGCGATGTAGATCGACAATTCCGCCGTGCCCGAGTACGCCGGCCGCCCATAGAAGTTCGAATACGACATCCAGCCGATGACCGTCGGATCGTCGGACACATCGTTCGCATCGTGGATGACCCACAGCGGCCGCCGCTCGGGCGTGTGCTCGTTGAACCAGGCTTCGCGCGAGGCGACGCTCACGGGTTCGGTGTCGGCGGTGACTTCACGCGAGGCGATGGTGGAGTTATAGATGTCGACGATGACAGGTAAATCATCGCGGCGGGCAAGACGGTGGACGTAGGACGGCATTGGAGCGGAAAAATGAGCTAAAAAAGAGAGCTTACAGGGTATGCGTGGCGCGCGACGAGCGCAGCGCCGCGCCCAGGATTTCTTCGATGCGGGCCTTGGCGCGCTGGCCGGTTTCGTCGGGCGGAAAGTGCACGCCGATGCCTTGCGCCTTGCTGTTGTTGGCGCCGGCCGGCGTGATCCAGGCGACCTTGCCCGCGATCGGGTATTTGTTAACGTCGTCCATCAACGACAGGATCAGGTAGACCTCGTCGCCCATTTTGTACGCTTTATTGGTCGGCACGAACATGCCGCCGTTTTTCAGGAAAGGCATGTAGGCGGCGTACAGGGCCGCCTTTTCCTTGATAGCAAGCGACAGGACCGACGGCCGCGGCACGAGTGGTGCGTTCGGGTCGGTGGTATTGCCGGTCATGTCGGTCCTTTCAGGCTCAGTTCAAACCTTGGTGCAGCACGCTGTATAGTCCAGCAACATGTCCTCGATAAACAGCTTCGCCGACAGCGGATGGTCGGCCACGGCGCGGCGTTCGTTCGCGGACTTGATTGCACGTAACAGGTTCGCAGTGTGCACGTTGCCGGCCAAGGCTGCAAGTTCCTTCTGGTAGCGCGGATAGTAGCGCACGCTACCGGACAGCTTGCTCGAGAGCAGGTCGTACAGCCAGCGCTGCTGCCAGGAGACCAGCGATCCCAAAGGCGTCTTGCTCAGTTTATCGGCCTGGCGCAAGGCCGACTCGACATTGGGCCGGGCCAGGAAGCCGAGCAGTGCGTCGAGTTCCTCGCGGCTGCCGCTGGCGGAGCGGGCCAAAGCGGCGAGCGGCGCCCCGCCCTCCTCGCGCAGCCAGCTGTCGGCGTCCGGCACGCCCTGCTCCTTGAGCCAGGCCAGCGCCGCGGCATGGTCCGGCATCGGCAGCGCGAACTTGCGGCAACGCGACAGGATCGTCGGCAGCAGGCGGTCCAGCCCGTTCGAGGCGAGCAGGAACACGGTGCCCGGCGGCGGCTCTTCCAGCGTTTTCAGCAGTGCATTCGAGGCCGGCATGTTGAGCGCCTCGGCCGGATACAGCACGACCACGCGCAAGCCCTGGCGGTGGGTCGAGATGTTCATGAAGTCGGACAGGTTGCGGATCTGCTCGATCTTGATCTCTTTCGAGGGCGCCTTGGCCGACTTCGATTTCTTCTCGCCCTCGCTGCCCTCTACCCCGTCGCCTTCGGACGAGGGCTCGTCTTCCAGCGCTTCCGGGCGCACCCGGCGATAGTCCGGGTGGTTGTGCTGGACGAACCAGCCGCAGGAGGCGCAGCTGCCGCAGGCCTGGCCGTCGGGCTGGACGTTTTCGCACAGCAGCGACTGGGCAAAGGCTTCGATGAAGCCGGCCTTGCCGATGCCGGCCGGGCCGTGGAAGAGGATTGCGTGCGGCAGGCGCCCGCGCATGGCCTGGAGCTGGGTCCAGGCGGTTTGCTGCCAAGGGAAGATCATCACAACAGTCTCTCCAGCGCC
Source organism: Telluria sp. AIW5 (assembly GCF_056680575.1). Lineage (NCBI taxonomy): Bacteria > Pseudomonadati > Pseudomonadota > Betaproteobacteria > Burkholderiales > Oxalobacteraceae > Telluria > Telluria sp. AIW5. Next base: position 3,723,304 of record NZ_CM155289.1, read on the forward strand.
TCACTGATCTTCACCTGCGTCTCCGCGATGCTGCGCGTCGAATCGATGACGACGAAGCGGCCCGGGAACTGCGCTGCCCGGCGCAGGTATTCCGCGCGGCAGCGGGCGAAGAATTCGCCCTGCTCGCGCTCGAACTTGTCGAGGGTGCGCGTCGCATCCAGCCGCTCGCGCGCCACTTCCAGGGGCACGTCGAACAACAGGGTCATGTCCGGCTGCAGTTGCGGATGGACCCAGGCTTCGAGCGCTTCCATTTTAGTGCGGTCCATGCCGCGCCCGCCGCTCTGGTAGGCGAAGCTGGCATCCGTAAACCGGTCGGACAACACCCAGGAACCGGCATCCAGGGCCGGTTCGATCACCTGCGCCATGTGCTCGCGGCGGCTGGCGAACATCAGCAGGGCTTCGGTTTCCAGATGCATCTTTTCGTGCAAGAGCAGCTCGCGCAGCTTCTCGCCCAAGGGCGTGCCGCCTGGCTCGCGCGAGGTCACGACGGTCTTGCCGCGTGACTCGAGGAAATCCGTGACAAAGCCGATATGGGTCGACTTGCCGGCGCCGTCGATGCCTTCGACGGTGAGGAACTTTCCGCGAGCGGTCATGGCTTGGCCGCGCCGCGCTGGTACTGGTTCACCGCGCGGTTGTGCTCGTTCAAGTCGTTCGAAAAATGGCTGGTGCCGTCGTTGCGCGAAACGAAATACAGCGCTTCGGTCTTCGCCGGCGCCAGTGCGGCGCTGAGCGATTGCACGCCCGGCAGCGAAATCGGCGTCGGCGGCAGGCCATAGCGGGTATAGGTGTTGTACGGCGTGTCGGTCAGCAAGTCTTTCTTGGCGATCTTGCCCTCGTAGCGCGCGCCCATGCCGTAGATCACGCTCGGGTCCGTCTGCAGCATCATGCCGGTACGCAAGCGGTTGACGAAGACGCCGGCAATCATCGAGCGCTCGCTCTTCTGGCCGGTTTCCTTCTCGACGATCGAGGCCATGATCAGCGCTTCGTAGGGCGTTTTATACGGCAGGTTTTCCGCGCGTTTTTCCCAGGCGGCGTTCAGGCGGCTCAGCAGCATCTGGTGCGCCTGCTTGTAGATCTGCAAGTCGCTTGCTCCTTTCGCGAACAAATACGTGTCCGGGAAGAACAGGCCTTCAGGCTGCTTGTATTCGGTCGACACCTTGGCCATCAGTTCGGCGTCGGTCAGCGTCGCCGTTTCGTGGCGCAAGGTCTTGGTGGCGGCGATCGCGTCGCGCATCTGGCGGAAGGTCCAGCCTTCGATGATGGTGACCGCTTCCTGGGCGAATTCGCCGCGCACGAGCTGGCTCAGCAGGCGCCGCGGCGAGGTGTTCGGTTTCAGCTCATAGCTGCCGGCCTTGATGCGCCCGCTGTGTCCGGTGACGCGCGCCAGGATCTGGAACAGCGTCGGATTGACGGGTACGCCCGCCTTGACCATCTGCTGGGCGGCCGCGCCGACCCCGCTACCCGGGGTGATCGTGAATTCGATGGGCGGCTCGGCCGAGGTCAGCGGCTGCTTCGACCACCAGCTGAAGCCGCCGACGGCGACGATGGAAACGATCACCGCGGTAACGATAGTTTTTTTTATAAATGCCATTTGATTTGGGGTTTACGCCGTCTCCGGCGCGAAATGCTCGACAACTCTATAATGAGGCCGTAATGATAAAGCCTAAACCGCGAAGCATATTGGATTTATGAGCAACTGGACAGAATATCTGGCGTCGCTGGACGCCCGCTTCCATATGGATGAAGCCACGCAGGTCGAAGACTTCGGCCGCACCCTCACCGCCGCCGACCTGGCCGCCGGTTTCGTCGCGCCCGTCACCGACCTCGGCCTGATCGCCGTCGCCGGCGAGGACGCCGCGCGCTTCCTGCACAACCAGCTGACGAACGACGTCGAGCACCTCGGGACGGGCGAGGCGCGCCTGGCGGGATTCTGCACGCCGAAGGGCCGCCTGCAAGCCACTTTCCTGATGTGGCGCGACAGCGCAGGCACCGTCTGGCTGCAATTGCCGCGCGCCATACAGGCGCCGCTGCAAAAGCGCCTGTCGATGTTCGTGATGCGCTCGAAAGCCAAACTGCGCGATGCGACCGACGAAGAATCGGTGGCGGCGGTGATCGGCATCGGCGGTGCGAAGGGCGAAGCCGCCCTGCGCGCGCAGGGCCTGGAATTGCCGGGCGCACCGTATGGATTGGTGAGCGGAGAACGCGGCACCGTGATTCGCCTCGGCGACGCGTTCGGGGCGCCGCGTTATCTGTGGCTGGGCTCCCCGCAATCCGCGGAGGTAGCGCTGCCGGCGCTGGCTGCGGAACTGGCGCTGGGCGGCAACGCCGCCTGGCAGCTGGCCGCCATCCACGCCGGGGTGCCGCAGGTCACGCTTGCCACCCAGGAACAGTTCGTTCCGCAAATGATCAACTTCGAATTGCTCGGCGGTGTGAATTTCAAGAAAGGCTGCTATCCGGGCCAGGAAATCGTCGCCCGCAGCCAGTATCTCGGCAAATTGAAACGGCGCACGGCGCTGGCCAGCGTCGACAACGCGGCCGCGCGTGCGGGCGACGAAGTCTTCTCCATGGCTGACCCCGACCAGCCCTGCGGCATGGTGGTCAACGCCGCGCCGAATGGAGAAGGCGGCGCCGACCTGCTGGTCGAGATGAAGCTGGCCGCGCTGGAGGAAGACGTGCACCTCGGCTCCGCCGCCGGCGCGCCCCTGCGTTTCCTGACGATGCCGTATGCGCTGGACGCGCTCGACCTCTAGCATGATCGACCTCTACGTGTATTACAAGGTGCGCGACGAGCACGCCGACCGCCTGGCGCCGCTGGTCTGTGCGCTGCAGTCCCGGGTGATCCAGCCCGGGGCCGCGCGCCTGCTGCGCCGTCCCGAAAGCACGAACGGCGTGCAGACCTGGATGGAAGTCTATCCCGACGTGCCGAAGAGCTTTGCCGCCGAGCTGGAAAAAGCGGCAAGCGAGGCCGGGCTCGCGGGCCTGGTGGAAGGTCCGCGCCGCGTCGAAGTTTTCACGGAGTTTCCACCATGTGCCTGATCGTATTTGCCTGGCGCGTGATTCCCGGCGTGCCGGTGATCGCCGTTGCCAACCGCGACGAATTCTATGACCGCCCGGCCGCCCCCGCGGCGCCGTGGCCGGAACACCCGAACCTGATCGCCGGGCGCGACCTCGAACACGGCGGCAGCTGGATGGGCATCACGCGCGAAGGGCCGAACGGCCCGAAATTCGCCGCGCTGACGAATATCCGCGCGCCCGGCGAAGGCCGCGCGAATGCGCCCTCGCGTGGCGAACTGGTGGCGGACTTCCTGAAGGGTTCGTTCACGGCCGCCGAGTATCTCGAGGTCATTGCCGCGCGCGGGGATGTCTACAACGGCTTCAACCTGGTGCTCGGCGACCGCGAGAGCCTGTACTGGTATTCGAACCGCGCCGGCGACGACCCGCGCAACGGCCAGCCGCTCGAACCGGGCCGGATTTATGGCGTGTCGAACGGCTTGCTCGACGCCCCGTGGCCGAAAGTGACGCGTACCAAGGCGCAATTCGCGAGCCTGCTCTGCCAGGGCGCGCCCGAGGATGCCTATTTCGAGATGCTGGCCGACACCACGCGCGCGCCGGACATGCGCTTGCCGGAAACGGGCGTGCCGCTGGATCTCGAGCGGGTGCTGTCGGCGGTGTGCATCGAGACGCCGGGGTATGGGACGCGAACCTCGACGGTGGTGAAGCTGTACGAGAATGCGCCCGCCGAGTTGCACGAGCGGGTCGTGCAGCCGTAGGGTGGGCATGCCCACGCGGCATGGTACGGATGAGAATCGAAACGCATGATCCCTGCTGCGGCCGCCTGATCCACTGGGGTCGCTCGACGGTTGCGTGACGCGTGGGCATGCCCACCCTACGGTGCACCGCCGCCGCGGATTCTTGTCGGCCGCGAACGCAGTGTGACGCAGCCGTCATCGATTCGCCTCGGGAAACCCCCGGCCGTAGCGCACCGTAGGGTGGGCATGCCCACGCGTTTGGCAGGGCCGTGCAATCGAAACGCGGCACGAATGATCGACGGTGCCATGCCGCGTGGGCACAAGTGAAGTGCCCACCCTGCAAGGTCAAAGCTTCGAACGCAGCATCTCGCGCAGGTGCGGCGTCGCCGCGTACGGATCGGGCGGATTCCTGCCCTGCACGATCGCTTCCATCCGCTCCTGCACCCCGCCGAGCGCCTGCGGGTGCGAATAGATATAGAACTGTCCCTCGCGAATCGCCTCGAAGGTGATGCGCGACACGTCGCTTGCCGACACCTTGCCCGATTCGACCGCCTTGGTCGTCAGCGCCTGCGACGCCAGCTGGCTGGCCGTCGGCCCCACCTCGGGCTTCAGGTCTTCGGGCCGGTTGCGGTGCGATTGATGGATCCCCGTAGGCACGAAATACGGACACAGCACCGAGGCGCCGATCGGGGCATTCACCAGCTGCAGGTCGTGGTACAGGGTTTCCGACAGCGATACCACCGCGTGCTTGGAGACGTTGTAGACCCCCATCGCCGGCGCGTTCAGCAAACCGGCCATCGAGGCCGTGTTGACGATGTGGCCTTCGAAGTCGGGGTCGCGTTTCGCGCACTCGAGCATCGCCTGCGTGAAGACACGCACGCCGTGGATCACGCCCCACAGGTTCACGCCGAGCACCCATTCCCAGTCGGCTTCCGTGTTTTCCCAGACCAGGCCGCCCGAACCGACGCCGGCGTTGTTGAACACCAGGTGGATGCCGTGGAAGCGCGCGATCGCCGCGTCGGCGAGCTCCTGCACGTGCGCGCCCTTGCTGACGTCGCAGACCATCGCCAGCACTTCCGCGCCCTGGTCCAGCAATTCGTCGGTGGTGCGCTCGAGCGCGTCGGCCTGGACGTCGGCCAGCACCAGCTTCATGCCGAGGCCGCCCGCCGTGAGGGCGAATTCGCGACCGAGCCCGCTGCCGGCGCCCGTGATGACGGCGACCTTGCCCTTGAAATGTTTCATGCGACTCTCCTCAGACGGCGGACACGCCGCCGTCGACGGCCAGGATCTGGCCCGTGATGTGCTTGCTCGCGTCGGAAGCGAACAGCACCACCGCGCCCTTCAGGTCTTCGTCGTCGCCCAGGCGTCCCAGCGGCGAACCCTGGACCAGCTTGTCGACGCCGATCGAGGCCAGCACGCCCTTGGTCATTTTAGACGGGAAGAAGCCCGGCGCAATCGAGTTCACGGTGATGCCGTGGCGGCCCCATTCGCCCGCCAGTGCGCGGGTGAAATTGACCACGGCGCCCTTCGAGGTGTTATAGGCGATCGTGCTCATCGTGCCCGGCGCATTGCCTTTCAGTCCGGCGATCGAGGAGATGTTGATGATCTTGCCGTAACGGCGAGGAATCATCGACAGCTTGGCGACTGCCTGCGACACCAGGAAAATGCTGCGCACGTTCAGGTTCATCACCTTGTCCCAGGCTTCCAAAGGGAGGTCTTCGGCCGGGGCGCCCCAGCTGGCGCCGGCATTGTTGACGAGGATATCGATCTGGCCGAGCCGGCGCAGCGCTTCCTCGACGAAGGGCCGCACGTTCGCTTCGTCCTGCAGGTCGACCGCGACGGCGGACGCCTCGATGCCGCGCGCGGCCAGGTGGGCGACGGCTTCGTCGAGTTCCTCCTGCTTGCGCGCCGAAATCACGATCCGTGCGCCCTGCTCGCCGAGCGCCTCGGCCATCTGCAGGCCGAGCCCGCGCGAGCCGCCGGTCACCAGCGCGGTTTTGCCTTGCAACGAAAAAAGTTCCTGGGGTTTGCGCATGCTGTCTCCGTTATATTTTATGGTGGGGTTTGCTGCTTACACTTCGTAGTCCATGCACTGGCGCCCTTCGCGGATGGCGCCGATGAAGGGCACCAGCGCCTTGTGCGTCGGGTGCACGGCATAGGCGTCGAGCGCCGCCTTGTCCTCGAATTCCGAGTACAGCACGACGTCATAGGTCGCTTCCAGGCCCGGCTGGGCCAGCGTGACCTCGAATTTCAGGATGCCGGGGACAATGCCGGCGCAGGCGTCGAGGCGGCGCTTCATCTCGCGTGCATTGGCGAGGCGATCGGCGCCCTCGGCTTCGTCCTTCAGCTTCCACATGACGATGTGTTTGATCATATCTTTCTCGACTCTCAGCAATAAGTTTGTAAGGTTTTACGAATCACAGGCGCCGTTACAGTACCTCGAACAGGCCCGCGGCACCCTGCCCGCCGCCGATGCACATCGTGACCACGACATATTTCACGCCGCGGCGCTTGCCTTCGATCAGCGCGTGGCCGACCAGGCGCGCACCGGACACGCCATACGGATGGCCGACCGCAATCGCACCGCCGTTCACGTTCAGGCCGTCCATCGGGATGCCGAGCTTGTCGGCGCAATACAGCACCTGCACGGCAAAGGCCTCGTTCAGTTCCCACAGGCCGATGTCGGCGACGGTCAGGCCGGCCTTCCGCAGCAATTTCGGCACCGCGAACACGGGACCGATGCCCATCTCGTCCGGCTCGCAACCGGCCACCGCGAAGCCGCGGAAGACGCCCAGCGGCTGCAGTCCCTTCGATTCGGCCATGCCGCGGCTCATCAGGATCGAGACCGAGGCGCCGTCCGAAAACTGGCTGGCATTGCCGGCCGTGATCACGCCGCCCGGCAGCGCGGTGCGGATTTTCGAGACGGCTTCAATGGTGGTGTCGGCGCGGATGCCCTCGTCGGCGGAAATCGTCACTTCGCGCGTCAAGAGGCGTCCCGAGGCCTTGTCGGCCACGCCCATGACGGTCGTCATCGGCACGATCTCGGCGTCGAAACGGCCGGCGGCCTGGGCGGCGGCGGCGCGCTGCTGGCTCTGCACGCCATAGGCATCCTGGCGCTCCTTCGGAATGCCGTAGCGCCTGGCGACCGTTTCGGCCGTCTGCAGCATCGGCCCGTAGATTTCCGGCTTGTTGGCACGCAGCCAGGGGTCCTGCAGCATGTGGGTGTTCATTTCCTGCTGCACGCAGGAGATCGACTCGACGCCGCCGGCGGCGAAGATCTCGCCCTCGCCCGCGATGATGCGCTGGGCCGCCAGCGCGATCGTCTGCAGGCCAGAGGAACAGAAGCGGTTGACCGTCATGCCCGGCACCGTCGTCGGGCAGCCGGCGCGCAGCGCCACTTGGCGCGCGATGTTGGCGCCGGTTGCGCCTTCCGGATTGGCGCAGCCCATGATCACGTCCTCGACTTCGCCGGGCGCAATGCCGGCGCGTTCGATGGCCGCGGCCAGCACGTGGCCGCCGAGCGTGGCGCCATGGGTCATGTTGAAAGCGCCCTTCCACGACTTGGCAAGGCCCGTACGGGCGGTCGATACGATCACTGCGTCTTGCATGCTGGTCTCCCTGGTATGGTTTTTGATGTTGGACCAAATGAGAATAGCACAATTAAGTACGACCGTTCGCAAATTCTCTGACCGGCCTCAACACCTTGTTCCGGATCTTTTCGGCCGGTCATGCAGTCCAACTAATGAGAGCGAAGTCCACGCCGCTTGCCGCCACCGAACGCATCAATGAACCGTAAGTTTCGGGTAAGTTTGGAGCAAGCATGACGTAAGTTTAACGGTCCACACTCCGACCCAGCTTCGGCTATCCGACGTTTTAAAATATTATACGGAGACAACAAATGGCTATCACACCCGGCATGACCGCGGGCGGCAAGGCAGTGCCTTCCTCCTCGGGGATGACGAAGGAAGAACGCAAGGTGATCTTTGCTTCTTCCCTCGGTACCGTTTTCGAATGGTACGACTTCTACCTCTACGGTTCGCTTGCCGCCATCATCGGCAAGCAGTTCTTCCTCGGTGACCCCACTACCTCGTTCATTTTCGCGCTGCTCACCTTCGCGGCCGGCTTCATCGTCCGTCCGTTCGGCGCCCTGGTCTTCGGCCGCCTCGGCGACATGATCGGCCGCAAATACACCTTCCTGGTCACCATCCTGATCATGGGCGGCTCGACCTTCATCGTCGGCCTGCTGCCAGGCTACGCCTCGATCGGGGTCGCGGCGCCGATCATCCTCGTCTCGCTGCGCATCCTGCAGGGCCTGGCCCTGGGCGGCGAATACGGCGGCGCGGCCACCTATGTCGCCGAGCACGCCCCTGAAGGCAAGCGCGGCGCCTTCACCGCCTGGATCCAGACCACCGCCACGGCCGGCCTGTTCCTGTCGCTGCTGGTCATCCTCGGCACCCGCAGCGCGATGGGCGAAGATGCGTTTACGGCATGGGGCTGGCGCATCCCCTTCCTGGTCTCGGTCCTGCTGCTGGGCGTGTCCGTCTGGATCCGCCTGTCGATGAACGAGTCGCCGGCCTTCGCCAAGATGAAGGCCGAAGGCAAGACCTCGAAGGCGCCGCTGTCGGAAGCCTTCCTGAACTGGAAGAACGCCAAGATCGTCATCCTGGCCCTGGTCGGCCTGACGATGGGCCAGGCCGTGGTCTGGTACACCGGCCAGTTCTACGCCCTGTTCTTCCTGACGCAAACGCTGAAGATCGACGGCGCGACCGCGAACATCCTGATGGCCGTCGCACTGGCCCTGGCCACCCCGTTCTTCATCTTCTTCGGCTCGCTGTCGGACAAGATCGGCCGCAAGTGGATCATCCTCGGCGGCTGCGTCATCGCCGCGGCCACCTACTTCCCGATCTTCAAGGCCATCACCCACTACGGCAACCCGGCCCTCGAGCAGGCCATCGCCACGGCGCCGGTCACCGTCGTCGCCGACCCGGCCACCTGCAACTTCCAGGTCGACCCGACCGGCACCAAGAAATTCCCGGCCTCCTGCGACATCGCCACGCGCATGCTGACCAACGCCTCGGTGAACTACACCACCGTCGACGCGCCGGCCGGCTCGGTCGCGCAAATCAAGGTGGGCGACAAGGTGATCCAGTCGTTCAACGCCGCCATGACCCCGGACGGCCTGAACTTCGACGCCGACAGCAAGGCACGTGAGACGGCGCTGAAGAAGGAAGTGGCCGGCAGCCTGAAAACGGCGGGCTACCCCGAGAAGGCCGATGCCGCCCGGATCAACAAGCCGATGCTGGTGCTGATGCTGTTCATCCTGGTCCTGTACGTGACCATGGTCTATGGCCCGATCGCGGCCATGCTGGTCGAGATGTTCCCGACCCGCATCCGCTACAGCTCGATGTCCCTGCCTTACCACATCGGTAACGGCTGGTTCGGCGGCCTGCTGCCGACCATCTCGTTCGCCCTCGTGGCGGCCAAGGGCAACATCTACTATGGCCTGTGGTACCCGATCATCATCGCCCTCGTCACCGTCGTGATCGGCGCGATCTTCGTTCGCGAAACCAAGGACAACAATATCTACGCCGCCGACTGAGCCCCAGCCTGCCGGAAACTGAAAATGCCGCTGGAGACAGCGGCATTTTTTTTCGCCGCCTGGCGGGCGCGCGTTCGTTTTCCCTCTTGCCGCCCTATCCGGCTTCGCTCACCAGATAGGTACAGCGCCGCGCCCCCTCGAGCTGGTGCTCGATGCGTACCACGACCGTGCCCGGGCCGAGCACGCGGCGGAATACCTCGAGTTCTGAGCGGCAGAACTGCTGGCAGGCCTGGGCCGCAGTGCAGATCGGGCAATGGTTCTCGTGCAGGAGTACGCTGCCATCGATCCGCGGCTCGGAATCGGCCATATAGCCCTCGAAGGACCGCGCCGCGGCCAGGGCCGCCACCCGGTCGTCGAGCGGGGCCTTGCTGTCGATGCGCTCGCGGTAGGCGCGCTCGCTGGCATCCTCGCGCATGGCGATGAGCTTTTCGAGACCGGTATCGCCAAACAGTGTGCGCACGCCCTGGATCAGGTCGAGCGTCAGCTCCGCATGCCGGTCCGGATAGCGCGCATGACCGCTGTCGGTCAGCATCCAGCGCCGCACTGGCCGCCCGACCTTGCCGGGGCTGTCCAGGAAGCGTACCAGTCCATCGTCAACCGCGGCTTCCAGCTGGCGGCGCACGCCCATGGCCGTCAATCCGACCAGCCCGGCCAGCGCCTGGGCCGTTTGCGGGCCACGGGTCTTGAGCAGCATCAGGATCTGGTCATGGGTCTTCATCGCAGCTCCACCGCGGCGCCTGCGGGCCGCTCGATGGCGCGTGCGCTCCAGTTGCGCATCGCCAGGGCGGCCCACACCGCCATCGCGCCGCCGGCCACCAGCACGCTGCGGGTATCGACCAGCGCCAGCAGGCCACCGACCAGCGCCATCACGATGTTGGCCAGGCAAAAGGTCGTCGACAGCAGGCCCATCACGGCGCCCTGCCCATAGCCGGCGAACTGGTCGGCGGCCCAGCCCTGCACGGTCGCGTTGTAGTAGGCGTGCGGCAATCCGAACAGCACGATGGCCGCCACACCGACCGCCAGGTTGCCGAACCCGACCGCGAGGATGGCGAGCGCGGCCAGGCCGGCCTGGCCGCTCGCACGGCGGCGTGGGTCGCGGGCGCTGGCGCGGCCGGCGAACAGCGCGGCAAAGGTCATCAGTGCGCACATGCCCATGTTGACGAAGGCGATCTGGCCTACCTCGTAGCGCCCGACATCGACCAGCCACAGCGGGAAGAACTCGTAGAAGGCGGCAACCCCGCAGGCGTAGGCGAAGTGGACGCTGAAGAGCATGCGCAGCGGCCTGTGGCGCAGCAGGGTCAAGGCATGCCGTTCGCGCGCCACCGACCACCAGGGCTCGCCAGGTGGCGGGGCCACGGCCGTGCGCTCCAGCGCTATCGCAGCCAGGGCCGCGCCGAGCAGCAAGGCGCCGGCGGCGCTGGCGAACGGCAAGGTGATCGAGAAGCCCACGGTGAAGCCCGCCAGCAGCGGGCCGACCAGCCAGCCCAGGTGGAAAGCGCCGTTCAGCCAGGACAGTGCGTGGTTGCGCAAGCCGCCCGTGAGCCTTTCCGCCAGCATGGCCCGCATGATCGCTCCATTTCCTTCAAGCAGGCCGGTCGCGAAGCGCGCCAGCAGGAACAGCGGATAGGACTGCATGACGAGGGCCACGGCGGTGAGCGCATGGCCGAGCGCACAGCCGACGGCGGTGGACAGCAGGATACGCCGCCGCCCGAAGCGGTCCGATATGGCGCCGAGCACCGCGCTGCCGATCAACAGGCCGAGCGGATTGACCATCAGCGCGACCCCCAGCAGGAGTCTCGGCGGCAGCCCGAAGAAGGAAGTCAGCGCGCTGCCGGTATCGTTTCCGAACAGCGGAGCGAGGATGGGATAGGGCAGCGAGGCGCCGGTCGTCGACAGCAGCCCGAGCAGGCAGGCGCTGGCGATCAGCAGGGCATGTTTCGTCGACGGGCCATGGGAGCTCATGCGGCCATTCTGCCTCCGGCTCGGCAATAAGTAAACGACATTGTTTATTTATTGCCTTATTGCCATATTGCCGACCAAGGCGCGAAAACGACGACGCCGCTGGGATCAGCGGCGTCGTGGGTCAAACGGGGAAGAACAGCTTAGTCGTTGAAGCCCTTCCCTTCGCCCGCCAGGCGTTCCAGCAGCGGCGCCGGCGCCCAGGCCTCGCCGTGATTGCCGCGGGAAAAACCGCGCATGGCCTCGAGCACATTCGGCAGGCCGACCGTGTCCGCATACAGCATCGGCCCGCCGCGGTACAGCGGGAAGCCGTAGCCGGTGAGGTAGACCATGTCGATGTCTGACGCGCGCAGGGCGATGCCCTCTTCCAGGATCTTCGCGCCTTCGTTCACCAGTGCGAACACCAGGCGCTGCACGATTTCCTCATTCGTTACCGTACGGCGCTCGGCGCCGCTGGCCTGCGCCTGCGACAGGATCATCTCGTTGACGAGCGGCGAAGGATAGGCTGTGCGGTCGCCCGCCTTGTAGTCGTACCAGCCGGCGCCCGTCTTCTGGCCGAAGCGGCCCTGTTCGCACAGCAGGTCCGGCACCCTCGAGTATTCGATGTCCGGGGTCTCGATGTAGCGGCGCTTGCGGATGTACCAGCCGACGTCGTTGCCGGCGAGGTCGCTCATGCGGAACGGGCCCATGGCGAAACCGAATTTCTCGATCGCCTTGTCGATCTGTTCCGGCAGCACCCCTTCCTCGAGCAGGAAGAAGGCCTGGCGCAGGTATTGTTCGAGCATGCGGTTGCCGATGAAGCCGTCGCACACGCCCGAAACCACGCCAGTCTTCTTGATTTTTTTAGAGAGCGCCAGCGCCGTGGCCAGCACGTCCTTGCCGGTTTCCTTGCCGCGCACGATTTCCAGCAGCTTCATCACGTTCGCCGGGCTGAAGAAATGCAGCCCGATCACGTCCTGCGGCCGCTTGGTAAACGCGGCGATCTTGTCCAGGTCGAGCGTCGAGGTGTTCGAAGCCAGGATCGCGCCCGGCTTCATCACCGCGTCCAGTTGGCGGAACACGGTTTCCTTCACGTTCAGGTCTTCGAACACGGCTTCGATCACGATATCGGCCTGGGCGATCTCGTCATACGAGAGCGTGCCGCTGATCAGGCCGATGCGCTGGCCGGCCTTTTCCGGCGTCAGCTTGCCCTTCTTGACCGTGTTTTCATAGTTCTTGCGAATGGTGGCGAGACCCTTGTCGAGCGCTTCCTGCTTCGTTTCCAGGATCGTCACCGGGATGCCCGCGTTCGCGAAATTCATGGCGATGCCGCCGCCCATGGTGCCGGCGCCGATCACGGCCGCCTTTGCAATCGAACGGGTCGGGGTGTCGGCAGGGACGTCCGGCACCTTGCTCGCGGCGCGCTCAGCGAAGAAAGCGTGGCGCAGGGCTTTCGATTCGGTCGTCTGGGCCAGCGCCATGAAACGCTCGCGCTCGTACTTCAGGCCATCCTCGAACTTCATCGTCACGCTCGCCGCCACGCATTCGACGCACTCGAGCGGCGCCGGGAAGGGGCCGGCCATGGCCTTGACGGTGTTGCGCGAAAATTGCAGGAAGGCTTCGTGGTTCGGATAATCGACCTTCAGGTTGCGCACTTTCGGCAGCGGACGGGCGTCGGCGATGCTGTTGGCGAATTCGACGGCCGAGTTCACCAGGTCAGCGCCCTCTGCGAACACCTTGTCGAACAATTTGGTCTCGGCCAGCTTTTCCGACAGCACCGGGTTACCCGACACGATCATGTTCAGGCCCTGCTCGAGGCCGACGGCGCGCGGCAGGCGCTGGGTGCCGCCGGCGCCCGGCACCAGGCCGATTTTGACTTCAGGCAGGCCGATCTGCGCGCCGGAACTGGCCACGCGGTAGTGGCAGCCGAGCGAGAGCTCGAGGCCGCCGCCCATGCAGACGCCATGGATGGCCGCGATGACGGGTTTATTCAGATTCTCGGCGGTGGCGATCAGGGTGTGCAGCGTCGGCTCGGTCATGGCCTTCGGCGAATTGAATTCGCGGATGTCGGCGCCGCCCGAGAACACCTTGCCCGCGCCGGTGATGACGACCGCCTTGACGGCCCCGTCGTTTTCCGCACGGCGCAGCGCCTCGACGGCCGCGGTCCGCGTCGCCATGCCGAGGCCGTTGACCGGCGGATTGTTCAGGGTGATGACGGCAACCCTGCCATGCACGACGTAGTCTGCACTCATGTCTCTTCCTTTTTAATTGGTTGAACCAGCACGGTCAACTATAACGCCAAAAAGTACGGTCGTGTTATTTCCTGGGGTCCCTCTGGACTCTTTTTTGCCGGCGTCCGCCCGGAGGCGGCAATGGTGGCGCCGCTGTGTCAGAATGCGCTCCGTAAGCCGCCGCTCGCCACTTGCCGGCGCGCCCGAACAGAGAGAAACCATGGAAAAACTGATTGCGCAGCTGATGCGCTTGTACCTCCCCGCCGGCCAGGTGGACCCGGGCCTGCTGACCCGGCAAGTACTCGGCGAAGCGACCGCGCCCATTGCGCTGACGACGGCGGGCGGCATGACGCGCGCCCTCGTCATCCCCTTCGACAAGGCCAGGTACGAGGAAGACGGGCAGCACTGGACGCGCCTGTGCGAGGTCGCCCATGCCTTGCAGGCGAACTATGGTTTTCCGGCGCCGGGCGTGAGCATTTCCGCCGCTTCGGGTTTTTGCCTGTGGCTGTCGTTCGAGACGCCGGTGCCGGCCAGCGAAGCGCAGCGCTTCCTCGAAAGACTGCGCGACGCCGCCTGCCCGGAGCTTGCCGTCGCGCTTGACGCGGCCACGCGGCCGGTCGAGCTGCCGCCCTGCCGTAACCAGGACACGGGCCGCTGGGCCGCCTTCATCCATCCCGGCATGGGCGCTTCCTTCATCGACGAACCGGGCCTGGAAATGGCGCCGCCGGCGGTGGCCCAGGCGGCTTTCCTGGAGCAGCTCGAAATGATCGGCCCGCAGCAGTTCCGCACTGCGCTGGCGGCCTTGCAGCCTGCGCCCACACCCGCCATGGCGCCGGCCCCGCCCGCGGCCGAGGGTTCGGACGAACTCCTGCTGCGCGATGCCACGCTGGAAGACATCGTGCGCCACCTGCACGCGAAAAACATCGAGCCGACTTTCCGCCACCTGCTCCCGCGGGCCTGATTAATGTAGGGTGGGCATGCCCACGCGTCCGCGACGGTGGAGCAGCGGCAAGGCAAGCCGACAGCGGGTATGCATGCTTCCGAGCGGGAGATGCGTTGCAACATGCATCGGCACGTACGCGTGGGCATGCCCACCCTGCGGGCGCGCCAGGTCCCGCGTCAGGCGCGCGGGACGAACTCCATGGTCCAGTTGGTCTCCCAGCTGGCGCCCGCATCGTTCGAGAAGGCCTGCTCCCAGCGCGGATTCGCTCCCGGCGTGGCCGTCCACATGAAACGCACCCTGATCGCTTGCCCGTCCAGCACATCGTCGGCGAAGAACAAGCCGACGTGGTTCGAGAAGCGACCCACCACCGGTACGTCGAGCGCGGTCGGATTGCGTCCGTCGAGCCACCAGATCGACCAGCTTTTCGAGGCGGCGCAGTACGAACGCACCGCGATGGCGCGGACGTCGCCGTCGGGGAAATGCAGCAGGTTGTCCTCGAGATTGCCGAAGCCGCCCAGCGTTTGCATGGTCGACGACAGGCCGTCGAATTCGGTCCAGTCGCGGCAGCCCCTCAGGCGTGCGTTCAGGCGGCGATGTTTTACATTCCAGTCGCCGATGATGAAATCGAAATCGGCAGGTGCATCCAGGGCTGGCGGTAGCGGCATGTTCTTTTTCGAATCAGGTGTTGGTGCAGATGACCGGGGCGCCCTGCAGGCGCCCCATCGTTTTAGGCCGTCGGCAGCTTGTGGTCCCGATACTGCTCGCGCAGCCGGTTCTTCTGGATCTTGCCGGTCGCCCCAGTGGGCAGCGCGTCCGTAAAGACCACGTCATCCGGCAGCCACCATTTCGCGATCTTGCCCTCGAAGAAGCCGAGCAACTCCTCGCGCGACACTTCCTGCCCCGGACGCTTGACCACGACCAGCATCGGCCGCTCGTCCCATTTCGGGTGCGCAACGCCGATGCAGGCAGCCTGCAGCACGCTCGGGTGCGCCATTGCGATGTTTTCCAGGTCGATGCTGCCGATCCATTCTCCGCCCGACTTGATCACGTCCTTGCTGCGGTCGGTGATCTGCATATAGCCGTCGCCGTCGATGGTCGCCACGTCGCCGGTCGGGAACCAGCCGTCCTTGAGCACGTCGCCGCCCTCGTCGCGGTAATAGCCGGAGACGATCCACGGCCCCTTCACATACAAGTGGCCGAAGGTTTCGCCATCCCAGGGCAGTTCCGCACCGTCGTCGTCGACGATCTTCATGTCCACGCCAAAGATCGCATGGCCCTGCTTCTGCAGGATCTTGCGTTGCTCTTCCTTCGGCAGGGCCAGGTGCTTCATCTGCAGGCCGCCGGTGGTGCCGAGCGGCGACATTTCCGTCATGCCCCAGCCGTGGATCACGTGGACATTCAACTTGTCGATCAGCGTGTCCATCATCGCCGGCGGGCACGCCGAGCCGCCGATCACGGTGCGGCGGAAGGTCGAGAACTGCAGGTTGTTCTGGATCGCGTAGTTGATCAGGCCCAGCCAGACGGTCGGCACGCCGGCCGAGAAGGTCACGCCCTCCGCCTCGAACAAGTCGTACAGCGACTTGCCGTCCAGCGCGGCGCCCGGGAACACCATCTTCGCGCCCGACAGCGGCACCGAATACGGCAGGCCCCAGGCGTTCACGTGGAACATCGGCACCACCGGCACCACGGCGTCGAGGCAGGACACGTTCAGCGCCCCCGGCATGCTCGAGGCGTAGGCGTGCAGCAGCGTCGAGCGGTGCGAGTACAGCGCGCCTTTCGGGTTGCCCGTCGTGCCCGAGGTATAGCACAGGGTCGCGGCCGAGTTCTCGTCGAACAGCGGCCAGGCGTAGTCGTCGCTGCTGGACGCGATCAGGTCTTCGTAGCACAGCAGGTTGGCGATCTTCGTCTCCGCCGGCATGTGCGCGCGGTCGCTCATCAGCACGAAACCTTTCACGGTCTTGCAGTGGGCGGCGACGGCTTCCACCAGCGGCAGGAAAGTCAGGTCGAAGAACAGGTACTGGTCTTCGGCGTGGTTGACGATATAGGCGATCTGTTCCGGGTGGAGACGGGGATTGACCGTGTGCATCACCGCGCCCGAACCGGACACCGCGTAATACAGCTCGAGGTGGCGGTAGCCG
Source organism: Telluria sp. AIW5 (assembly GCF_056680575.1). Lineage (NCBI taxonomy): Bacteria > Pseudomonadati > Pseudomonadota > Betaproteobacteria > Burkholderiales > Oxalobacteraceae > Telluria > Telluria sp. AIW5. The sequence goes on from NZ_CM155289.1 coordinate 3,739,902, forward strand.
TTCCAGGCCAGGGTCGCGACCCGGTCGCCCATCCGCACGCCGAGCCCTTCCAGCACCTTGGCCATGCGCCGCGCGCGCTGTTCGCATTCCCGGTAAGTGTAGCGGTGCATGTCGCCCTCGACGCGGCGCGACACGATTTCATTGTTGCCGAAATGGCGGGCGGCGAATTCGATGATGCTCGAAATGAGCAGGGGCTGGTTCATCATCTGGCCCATGAGCGGGCTCTTCGGGAAGGACGTCATGTCGGGTGTCTCCAGTGGTCGGATTATTAACTCCAGTCGAGTGTGATTCGGGCCGCCGCACCCCGTCAAGACGTTTCGATGGTGCGATGCAGCACGGTCGTTCTATTCGTTGAACCGACTCGCGCAGCGGCGCGTTACCGGATGTAAGCGGCGTTGCGGATCAGGCGTGCGCGAATAGAATGGGCCCGTTACGGTAGAATCCCGCTGTTCTCCCTCTTTATGATATGGAGCTGCCATTACGCCCGACGAACTACAACTGAGCAACGGCTTCGCCGCGCTGCCGCCCGCCTTCTACACGCGCCTGATGCCGACGCCGCTGCCCGCGCCGTATTTCGTCGCGGCCAGCAGCCGCGCGGCCGCGCTGGTGGGACTCGACGTGGAAACCCTGGCGCAAGCCAATCTCGTCGCCGCCTTCACCGGCAACGCGCTGCTGCCCGGCTCGGAACCGCTGTCGGCCGTGTACTCGGGCCACCAGTTCGGGGTCTGGGCCGGCCAGCTCGGCGACGGGCGCGCCATCCTGCTCGGCGAACTCGACGGGCCTGAAGGCCGCATGGAGCTGCAACTGAAAGGCGCCGGCAAGACGCCGTATTCGCGCATGGGCGACGGGCGCGCCGTGCTGCGCTCTTCGATCCGCGAATTCCTGTGTTCGGAAGCAATGGCCGCGCTCGGCATCCCGACCACGCGCGCCCTCGTCGTGACCGGTTCCAACCAGCACGTGATGCGCGAGAACATCGAGACGGCCGCGGTCGTCACCCGCATGGCGCCCTCCTTCGTGCGCTTCGGTTCCTTCGAACACTGGCATTACCGCGACAAGCCGGATGAACTCAAGCTGCTGGCGGATTACGTCATCGACGGCTTCTATCCCGAATTGCGCGGCGCGGTGAACCCCTATAAAGAACTGCTGGCCGAGGTCACGCGCCGCACGGCACGCATGATCGCGCATTGGCAGTCGGTCGGCTTCATGCATGGCGTCATGAACACGGACAATATGTCGATCCTCGGCCTGACGCTGGACTACGGCCCCTTCGGCTTCATGGAAGCCTTCGATGTCAACCACATCTGCAACCACACCGACCAGGGCGGGCGCTATTCGTATGCGAACCAGGTGGCGATCGGCCACTGGAACTGCTATGCGCTGGGGAATGCCCTGCTGCCGCTGATCGGCACCGTCGACGATGCCCAGCAGGCGCTCGACGTCTACATGCCGGCCTTCGAAACGAAGATGGATGCCTTGCTGCATGCGAAGCTGGGCCTGGCGACCGTGGTCGAAGGCGACCGCGCCCTGATCGACGGACTGTTCACCATCATGCAGGCCGGCCATGTCGATTTCACGCTGCTGTTCCGTCGCTTGGGCGATTTGAAGCTGGACGCACCTGAAGAAGACGCCCCGCTGCGCGACCTGTTCATCGACCGCGCCGCTTTCGACGCGTGGGCTGTGCGCTACCGCGAACGCCTGCGCGCCGAGGCCAGCGTCGATGCCGAGCGGCGCGTTGCCATGAACGGCGTCAATCCGAAGTACATCCTGCGAAACTATCTGGCCCAGCAGGCGATCGAACGTGCACAGAACGGCGACTATGCGGGCGTGCGCGCGTTGCTGGCCGTACTGGAGCAGCCTTTCGACGAGCAGCCCGGGCATGAAGCCTATGCGGCGCTGCCGCCGGACTGGGCGGCGCACCTCGAGGTGAGCTGCTCGTCCTGAGGTGCTTTCCCACTCTGCTCTTCCTGATTTACCCTTGAAAGACCAATATGACCAATAAAGTGACCAAGACCGACGCCGAGTGGCGCGCCCAGCTCGACCCGATGGAATACCAGGTGACGCGCCACGCCGCCACCGAACGCGCCTTCACCGGCAAGTACTGGGACCACCACGACCACGGCATTTATTACTGCGTCTGCTGCAACACGCCGCTGTTCGAATCCGATGCGAAGTTCGAGTCCGGCTGCGGCTGGCCCAGCTATTTCAAGGCGCTGGACCCGGCCAACGTGATCGAAAAGAGCGACCGCACCCACGGCATGCTGCGCACCGAGATCATCTGCGCGGTGTGCGACGCCCACCTCGGCCACGTGTTCCCGGACGGCCCGCCGCCGACCGGCCTGCGCTACTGCATCAACTCGGCCGCCCTGCGATTCGAAGAAATCTGACACCCGATCTTCCTGGAGCACCATGAAATTCCTGTTCGACTTTTTCCCGCTGGCCCTGTTCTTCGTCGTCTACAAGATCGCGAACGGAAACGAAGCGGCCGCGCTTGCCATCGCCGACCAGTACCTGGGTGGCCTGGTCGCGGGCGGCAAGATCGTCGCCAGCCAGGCGCCGACCATGCTGGCCACCGTCGTCGCCATCTTTGCCACCGTGCTGCAAGTCGGCTACCTGCTGGTGCGCCGGCGCAAGGTCGACGGCATGCTGTGGGTCTCGCTGTTCGTGATCCTCGTCTTCGGCGGCGCAACCATCTACCTGCACGACGAAAACTTTATCAAGTGGAAGCCGACCATCCTGTACTGGGTGTTCGCCGCGGCGCTCCTGGTCAGCCAGCGCTTCTTCGGCAAGAACCTGATGCGCACCGCCATGGAAGAAGCGCTGCCGCTGCCGGACGCGGTCTGGCCGCGCGTCGGCTACAGCTGGGTCGTCTTCCTGTTCCTGCTCGGCGCCCTGAATTTGCTGATGGCCTTCGTTGTCTTCCGCAACAACACGGCGGCCTGGGTCAACTTCAAGGTCTTCGGCATGACCTCCATTTTCTTCCTGTTCACCGTCGCCCAGTCGATGCTGCTCATGAAGCACATTCCCCAGGAGGAAGCATGAGTTTGGATAGCAAGGCCAATAAGCGCGTGGACACCCGCGTCGAACGCATCCGCAGCGCATTGCAGGAAGCCTTGAACCCCAGTTTGCTCGAGGTCGGCGACGACTCGCACCTCCACGCCGGACACGCCGGCGCGGCCTCCGGCGGCGGTCATTACAGCGTGAAAATCGTGTCGGAACGCTTCCATGGACTGAGACTCGTCATGCGTCATCGACTGGTGTATGATGCCGTGCACGATATGATGCAGGCCGAGATCCACGCCCTGGCGATCACGGCCCTGGCGCCTTCCGAACGGGACTGAGGCCGGTTCGGAATCGCGTAGCGAGGCCGGGTAACTGCTTAGTAACCGGTTAATCAGCCTCGCTTAAGAATCGTATCGCACAATCACGATTGAACTGCTCTGCAAAAAAGAACTAAACCAATCACGTCCAAGCAACTCCCTCCACAGGAAATTCAATAATGACTTTTAAGCCAGCACGCCTGCTGTTAGCCTTGATCGCCACATCTGCGACTCTCGCAGCGCCCGCATTCGCTCAAAACATGGCCGTCGTGAACGGCAAGGCCATCCCGACCTCGCGCGTCGACGCGATCGTCAAGCAGGTCGTCGCCCAGGGCCAGGGCACGGATTCGCCGCAGCTGCGCGAAGCGATCAAGCGCGACCTGATCTCGCGCGAAGTGCTGATGCAGGAAGCCATCAAGCAAGGCTACGACAAGAAGCCGGAAGTCAAGCAAGCGCTCGACAGCGCGCGCCAGGCCATCGTCGTGAACCAGCTGGCCCGCGACTACATCGCCAAGAACCCGGTGACGGACGCCGACATCAAGGCCGAGTACGACCGCTTCTCGAAAACCCAGGCTGGCGAGAAGGAATTCCACCTGCGCCACATCCTGCTGGCAACCGAAGACGAAGCCAAGGCCGTCATCGCCAAGCTGAAGGGTGGCGCCAAGTTCGAAGAACTGGCCAAGACCAGCAAGGACACCGGTTCGGCTGCCAATGGCGGCGACCTCGACTGGGCGGCCCCATCGGCCTTCCCGCCTGAATTCGCAGCCGGTTTCTCCAAGCTGGGCAAAGGCCAGGTCACCGACACCCCGGTCAAGACCGGCGCCGGCTTCCACGTCATCAAGGTCGACGACGTGCGCGCGGTGAAAGTGCCGACGATGGAAGAAGTAAAGTCCCAGATCGCGGAAAGCCTCACCCAGGCCAAACTGGCGGCTTACCAAGAGGAAATGGTCAAGAAGGCAAAGGTGAAGTAATATGTTTGCCACCGGCGCCGTCGCTGGCGCCGGCTTTCGTCGCCAGCGGGCGACTTTTCGAGTTTTTATAGGATCTGAACAATGATTTTGAAGCCAACCCGCCTGTTGCTCGCCATGTCTTTCATCGTGGCAGCACCTGTCTTCGCCCAAAACGTTGCGACCGTGAACGGCAAGCCGATCCCGGCGGCGCGGGTCGACCAGATGGTCAAGCAGGTCGTCGCCCAGGGCCGCGCCACGGATTCGCCGCAGCTGCGCGAAATGATCAAGAAAGACCTGATCGGCCGCGAAGTGCTGATCCAGGAAGCGGACAAGCAGAACGTCGGCGCCCGCCCTGAAGTCAAGGCCGCCATCGACAACGCCCGCCAGAGCATCATCATCAACGCGATGCTGGCCGACTACGTCAAGAAGAACCCGGTCAAGGATGCCGACATCAAGGCCGAGTACGACAAGGCAAAAGCCGCCGCACCGGACAAGGAATACCACGCGCGCCACATCCTGGTCGAGAAGGAAGACGACGCGAAAGCCATCATCGCCAAGCTCAAGGGCGGCGCCAAGTTCGAAGAGCTGGCCAAGCAGAGCAAGGACCCAGGCTCGGCCGCCAATGGTGGCGACCTCGGCTGGACCGACCCTGCGCGTTTCGTGCCTGAGTTCTCGAAGGCCATGACCTCGCTGCAAAAAGGTGCCATCACCGAGACCCCGGTGAAGACCCAGTACGGCTACCACGTCATCAAGCTGGAAGAAACCCGCCCACTGACGATCCCGCCGCTGGAGCAGGTCAAGCAGCAAGTCGCAGAACAGGTGCAACAGCGCAAACTGGCGGAATACCGCGAGTCGCTGCTGAAGAAGGCCAAGGTCCAGTAATTCGGACCGGCCGAACGAGAAAGGCGCTTCCCCGGAAGCGCCTTTTTTTATTGTTGCGGCGGCAAAAAAAACTGGGGTCAGGTCTGACATTCGGACACGAGCTCTGCCGTTTTAGGCTGGCTATCGTCGAGGCCGTGTCTAAATGTCAGACCTGACCCCAGCCTGCCGCCGTGACCCCAGCCTGCTGCCGGCGCCGCTGCCCTTAATCGCAATGCTTCGGCGCGCCCGGATACTGTCCGTTGTTGTAGGTATCGAGGATCCCGGCCCAGGTCTTCTGCTGCGCGCAATCGCCCGGTCCGCAGGTGGCTGGGGTGCTGCCGCTGCGCAGCCAGGTGGCGGCCGCGTCGATCACCGACTGCACGCCTGCCGGGGCCGACGCACCCGCAGCGCGGTTGAGCACGGCGGCGATGTACTGGTGCGCCAGGATAATGTAGGCGCTGCCGCGCGGCGGCGTGTCGAGGACTTGCTGCCAGCTCAGGCTTGATGAGAAGAACAGCGCGCCGCCGCTGTAGGGCGCCGGCCAGGTCACGCCCGGTTTATTGCCCCAATACCCTTGCGTGCGTACGCAGCCCTTCGGCGGGCAGCCGCAGACCGCGCTCGCCGTCACCGCCGGGCTTACCGCGAACAGGGTGCGCAAGACCGGGTCGCGCAGGGAGTCCTGCACCTGCACCGTCAGCGCGCTGCGCAGCACGCCCAGCGTCAGGGGCGGCCCCTCGAACGAATACGGCACCACGAGCGTATCCCCTGCCCGCGCCACGGCGGCGCCCGTGGCCGCCCTGGCCGCATCGCGGTACCCTTCGCGCGAGGTCTGGTTCTGGATGCGGCCGTCGACAAGGATCCGCGCGCCCGCGGCCGCGGGCACCGTCACCACGCCCGAATAGCGCCATCGCCCGGTCGCCTCGTTGCTGGTGACGTCCAGCGTCGCGCTGGCCGCCGCCGGCGCCTTCTGCGCCATGGCGCTGGGGGCGGACAAGCCGAATGCGAGCGCGACGGCCAGGATGGCCGGCGCGCATACGCGCAGATACAGGGTGCCGGGATTCATCCGGGTCTCCTTTTGGTAGGGGGCGGCCGTGCCGCCTGCCTTCATGATCGGGGAAGAGGCCCGCTGCGTGATTGTGCGGGCTCATCAGTCTAAGCGATTGAATTTAAACGAAGAAATATTGAACAGCAGGAATGTTGAGGCGAAAAAAAAGCGCTTCGGAAGAAGCGCTTTTTCTGGCTCGCCAAGGGACTAAGGGAATCAGCCGACCCACTTGCGCGCGTTGCGGAACATGCGCATCCATGGCGCATCCTCACCCCATGACGGCGGCGCCCACGAATGCACGGCCGTACGGAACACGCGCTCGGCGTGCGGCATCATCGCCGTGAAGCGCCCGTCCGGCGTGGTCACCGCCGTCAGGCCGCCGGGCGAGCCGTTCGGGTTGAACGGATACTGCTCGGTGGCCTGGCCGCGGTTATCGACATAGCGCAGCGACTGCACCACCTCGTCAAGATTGCCGGTCAGCGAGAAGTCGGCAAAGCCTTCGCCGTGCGCGATCGCGATCGGCGCTTGCGTGCCCGCCATGCCGGCGAAGAAGATCGACGGCGAGTCGAGTACTTCGACCATGCCGAAGCGCGCTTCGAACTGTTCCGACTTGTTGCGCGTGAACTTCGGCCATGCTTGCGCGCCCGGGATGATCGCCTTCAGGTTCGACAGCATCTGGCAGCCGTTGCATACGCCCAGGCCGAAGGTATCCGGGCGCGCGAAGAAGCTTGCGAACTGGTCGGCTAGTTGCGCGTTGAACAGGATGGTCTTGGCCCAGCCCTCGCCCGCGCCGAGCACGTCGCCGTAGGAGAAGCCGCCCACCGCGATCACGCCGTGGAAGTCGGCCAGCTTCGCGCGGCCGGCGATCAGGTCGCTCATGTGGACGTCCACCGCGGCGAAGCCGGCCTGGTGCATCACCCAGGCGGTCTCGATGTGCGAGTTGACGCCCTGCTCGCGCAGGATCGCCACGCGTGGACGCACGCCGGTGGCGATGAAGGATGCGGCGATGTTCTCGCTCGGGTCGAAGCTCAGCTGCGGCGTGATGCCGGGATCGGTTTCGTCCAGCAGGCGTTCGTATTCCTGGTCCGCGCAGTCCGGATTGTCGCGCAGGCGCGCAATGCGCCAGCTCGTTTCCGACCATAGGCGGTGCAGGCTGCTGCGCTTCTCGTTGTAGATGACTTTCGCGTCGCGCGTGAATTCAATTGCGCCACGGTCGTTGACCTTGCCGATGATGTGGCTGCAGGCGCCGAGGTTCAGCTCGCGCAGCACGTTCATCACGTCGCGCTTGTCCTCGGCCCGCACCTGCACCACGGCGCCCAGTTCTTCCGAGAACAGTGCGCGCAGCGTCATTTCGTTGCGGCGCTCGCCGACTTGGCCGGTCCAGTTCTTGGCGTCGCCCCAGTCCGAAGCGTGCTCGCCTTCCATGGTCAGGATGTCGAGGTTGACCGACACGCCGGCGCGGCCGGCAAAGGCCATCTCGACCAGGGTCGCGAACAGGCCGCCGTCCGAGCGGTCGTGGTAGGCGAGCAGCTTGCCTTCCGCGTTCAGGCGCTGGATCGCGGCGAAGAAGGCTTTCAGGTCGTCCGCCGAATCGACGTCCGGCACCGAGTCGCCCAGTTGCTGCGTGACCTGCGCCAGCGCCGAGGCACCCAGGCGGTTCTTGCCGCGGCCGAGGTCGATCAGGATCAGGGCCGTCTCGCCCAGGTCCGCGCGCAGCTGCGGCGTCAGGGACGCGCACACGTCCGGCACAGGCGCGAAGGCGGACACGATCAGCGACACCGGAGAAATGACCGACTTGGCCCCACCTTCGTCGTTCCCGCCTTCATTCCAAGTAGTGCGCATCGACAGCGAATCCTTGCCGACCGGGATGCTGATCCCCAGCGCCGGGCACAGTTCCATGCCGACCGCTTTGACGGTGTCGAACAGCGCCGCGTCCTGGCCCGGCTGGCCGCAGGCCGCCATCCAGTTGGCCGACAATTTGATGTCTTCGATCGAGGCGATTGGCGCCGCGGCGATGTTGGTGATCGCCTCGCCCACGGCCATGCGGCCCGAGGCGGCGGCGTCGATCACGGCCAGCGGCGTACGCTCGCCCATCGCCATCGCTTCGCCCTTGTATCCTTCGTGGCTCATCGCGGTGACGGCGCAGTCTGCCACCGGCACCTGCCATGGGCCGACCATCTGGTCGCGCACGGTCATGGCGCCGACCGAACGGTCGCCGATCGTGATCAGGAAGGATTTGTCGGCGACGGTCGGCAGCAGCAGCACGCGGCGCGCGGCTTCCCCGAGTTCGATGCCGGTGAGATCGATTGCCGGGAGTTCAAGAGCGACGTGCTTGACGTCGCGCGTCATCTTCGGCGGCTTGCCGAGCAGGACGTCCATCGGCATGTCGACCGGGTTGTTGCCGGCCTGCTGGTCGATCACCTTCAGCTGGCGCTCTTCCGTGGCGACACCGATGACGGCGAAGGGCGAACGCTCGCGCTCGCACAGCGCTGCAAACACGCCCAGGCTTTCCGGTGCAATCGCCAGCACGTAGCGCTCCTGCGATTCGTTGGACCAGATTTCTTTCGGCGCCATGCCGGATTCTTCCAGCTGGATCTTGCGCAGGTCAAAAATCGCGCCGCGCTTGGCGTCGTTCACGATTTCCGGGAAGGCATTCGACAGGCCGCCGGCGCCGACGTCGTGGATCGAGATGATTGGGTTGTGTTCACCCAGCTGCCAGCAGCCGTTGATGACTTCCTGGGCGCGCCGTTCCATTTCCGGATTGCCGCGCTGGACCGAGTCGAAGTCCAGGTCCGCCGTATTCGTGCCGGTCGCCATCGAGGAAGCGGCCGAGCCGCCCATGCCGATGCGCATGCCGGGGCCGCCGAGCTGGATCAGCAGGCTGCCGGGCGGGATGTCGTTCTTGAACGTGTGCTGGTCGGAGATGTTGCCGATGCCGCCCGCGATCATGATCGGCTTGTGGTAGCCATAGACGCCGCCGGCGGCCTGCGCGTTCTGCTCATAGGTGCGGAAATAGCCGCCCAGTACAGGCCGGCCGAATTCGTTGCTGAAGGCGGCGCCGCCGAGCGGGCCGTCGATCATGATCTGCAACGGCGAGGCGATGCGTTCCGGCTTGCCGTACACCGAGGCCTCCGCCTTGTCGCCGGGTGCCGTGACGTCCGCCGCGTTTTCCCACGGACGCTGGGCATCCGGCAGCAGCAGGTTCGACACCGTGAAGCCGGTCAGGCCCGCCTTCGGCTTGGCGCCGCGGCCGGTCGCGCCTTCGTCGCGGATTTCGCCGCCGGCGCCGGTCGAGGCGCCGGGGAATGGCGAGATCGCGGTCGGGTGGTTGTGCGTTTCGACCTTCATCAGCGTATGCGTCAGCTCGGTGATGGTCGCGTATTCCTGCCCCTCTTGCGGGAAGAAGCGCGTGACGACCGCACCTTCCATGATCGACGAATTGTCGCTGTATGCCACCACCGTGCCCTTCGGCTGCAGCTGGTGCGTGTTCTTGATCATGCCGAACAGCGATTTGTCCTGCTTCACGCCGTCGATGATCCAGTCGGCGTTGAAGATCTTGTGGCGGCAGTGCTCGCTGTTCGCCTGGGCGAACATCATCAGCTCGACGTCGGTCGGGTTGCGCTGCGCCCTCGTGAAGGCCTCGTTCAGGTAATCGATCTCGTCGATCGACATGGCCAGGCCGAGTTCCGTGTTCGCGCGCAGCAGGGCGTCGCGGCCCAGCCCCAGCACGTCGATCGATTCGAGCGGCCTGCCTTCGAGTTCGGTAAAGAGCTGCGCGGCCTCGTCGGCGCTGCGCAGCACGGTGTCCGTCATGCGGTCGTGCAGCAGCGCGGCAACCTTGTCCAGCTCTTCGTCCGACAGCTTTTTCGGGGCGCCGATGCTGCTGCCGAGGATGCCGCTTTTCAGCACCACCTTGTAGGCCACGCCGCGCTCGATGCGGTGCACGTGCGTCATGCCGCAGTTATGGGCGATGTCGGTCGCTTTCGAGGCCCATGGCGAAATCGTGCCCAGGCGCGGGATGACGAAGAACTCGACGGTGCTGCCCTCGTACAACGTTTCGGGAACCGGCTCGCCATAGGTCAGCATGGCGGTCAAGCGCTGTGTGTCGTCAATCGACAAAGCGGCGCTGCTGTCGATGAAGTGGTAGAAGCGGGCCTGGACTGCGGCGATCGCGGGTGCGGCTGCCTGCAGTTGGTTCAGGAGGCGTTGGCTACGGAATACGGACAGGGCATTGGAACCCGGCAGAATCAACATGGCTGAAAGTCGGTTGATGCAGCGTGGCTGCGGGTGGAAGATAGCCCGCTATTATACAGGGTTGACAATATTGCCTGCGCATAGGGGTTCTTCCTGTTGCTCCGGGGGACGCTTGTGGGTATTGTAGCGATTGATCATTACGTAAAACGCAGGCGGCGCCGCACCGCCCATGAGAGAGACGATGCAAGAGAACAGCCAACTGTCGGTCCTGGTAATCGACCCCAATCCGGGCATGCGCAGCAACCTGCAGAACATGCTCAATCTTACGGGCATCAACAAGATCGAGTATGCCGTCAATTCCGGCACCGCGATCCGCCAGCTGACGCGCCGTTCGTATGACCTGATCCTCTGCGAATACGACCTTGGCAGCGGGTCCGGGGACGGCCAGGACGGCCAGCAGTTGCTCGAAGACCTGCGCCACCACCGCCTGGTCAGTCCGTGGGCGATCTTCATCATGCTGACCTCGGAAGCCGTGTACGGCAAGGTCATGGGCGCGGCTGAGCTGGCGCCGACCGACTATGTGCTCAAACCCTTCACGGCCGAGACCCTGGGCGCGCGCATCGCCCGCGCCATCGAGCGGCGCGCCGTCTTCCTGCCGACCTGGCAGCTGGTCGCCCAGGGCAACGTGCGCGAAGCGATCCGCTCGGCCTCGGCCGCCGAGATCGCCCATCCGCGCCATGCCCTCGACTTCGCCCGCCTGCGCGCGGACCTGCATGTGAGCCTGAAAGAGCATGGCGAGGCAGCGGAAATCTGCCGCAAGGTGCTCGACCACAAGCCGCTCGGCTGGGCCGCGCTGGGGCTGGCGCGCGCGCAGTTTGCGCTCGGCAGCGTCGAGGACGCGCGCGAGACCCTGCAGGTGCTGGTGGCCGCGAACCCGCGCCTGATGGCCGGCTACGATTTGCTCGCGCGCTGCCATGAGGCGCTCGGCAACCACGCCCAGGCGCAAAAGATCCTCGAGGAAGCGGTCTCGATTTCGCCGCACATGGTGCGCCGCCTGCGCAAACTGGGCGAGGTCGCGCTCGAAGCCGGGGACGCGGCGACCGCCGAGAAGTCCTTCAAGCAGGTGGTGAGCAAGGCGCGCTATTCGGAGTTCCGCGATCCGGAAGACCATGTCCGCCTGGTGAAAGCGCTGGTGAAACGCGGCGACGTGCCCGGTGCGACCAGCGTTGTGCGCGACCTCGAGCGTTCGCTGCGCGCCGGTCCGGAAACCGAGGCCTGTGTCGCGGTCGCAAACGCCGCCCTGCACGACGCGGCCGGCGACCGTGCGGCGGCGCAGGCCGACCTGCAGGGCGCGGTGACGGCGGTGCGTTCGAGCAGCGGGCTGTCGACCGGGCTGAAGCTGGGGCTGGTACGCGCCTGCCTCGACCACCGCCTGGACAAGGGGGCGCAGGACGTGATGATGGCGGTGGTGAACGACGCCGCCAGCGGCGTCACCAGCCAGCACGCGCTCGAATTGTTCGCCCAGGCCGGCCGGCGCGACCTGGCCGATGGCGTCCAGCAGCAGCTCAAGGCGCAGGCCCAGATCCTGCTCGGCGTGGCCGACGAAAAGCGCAACATGGGCGACGTGCGTGGTGCGGTGCAGACCCTGCTCGAAGCGCTGCACATGGCGCCTTCGAATTTGCAGGTCGTGGTTGCGGTGGCCGGCGGGGTGCTCAGGCAGATCAACGAACTGGGCTGGGATCACCCGCTCGGGGAGTTGTGTTTTGCGCAGCTGGAGAAGATCCGGGCGATCGATGCCGAGCATCCGCGCCTGGCGCCCCTCGAAGCCGAATACCTCGCGCTGCGCCGGAAGTACGGTATTTCGTAGTGAGAGCCGGGGTCAAGAGCCGGGGTCAGGTCTGACATTCGGACACGACCTCTGCCTTATTCGGCAGGGCATTGTTGAGGCCGTGTCTAAATGTCAGACCTGACCCCAGCTTTTTTTCGCTACAGGTCGCCGTAGCCTCCTCCGCCCGGAGTCTCGATCACGAACATGTCCCCGGCCGCCATCTCGACCTTCCCGATGTGCCCGATCTTCTCGACCCTGCCGTCCGCCCGCACGACGGTATTGACCCCTCGCTCTCCGGGCGCACCGCCGGCCATCCCGAACGGCGCATATATCCGGTTGTTCGACAAGATGGCGGCCGTCATCGGTTCCAGGAACCTCACCTGGCGTACGCCGCCATTACCGCCGTGCCAGCGCCCCGCCCCACCGGAACCGGGCCGGATCGCATAGCTCTCCAGCCGCACCGGAAAACGAAATTCGAGGATCTCGGGATCGGTCAGGCGCGAGTTGGTCATGTTGGTCTGCACGACATCGGTGCCGTCGAAGCCCTCGCCCGCACCGCTGCCGCCGGAAATCGTCTCGTAGTACTGGTAACGGTGGTTCCCGAAGGTGAAGTTGTTCATCGTCCCCTGCGAGGCCGCCATCACGCCGAGCGCCCCGTACAGGGCGTTGGTGATGCAGGTCGAGGTCTCGACATTGCCCGAGACGACCGAGGCCGGGTAATGCGGGTTGAGCATCGAGCCGGGCGGGATGATGACCTCGAGCGGTTTCAGGCAACCGCCGTTGAGCGGGATCTCGTCCTCGACCAGGGTGCGGAAGACGTACAGCACCGCGGCCATGCACACGCTGGACGGCGCGTTGAAGTTGTTGGGCAGCTGGCGCGAGGTGCCGCTGAAATCGATGCGGGCGCTGCGGGCCTCACGGTCGACGGTGATCGCCACGACGATCTGCGCGCCGTTGTCGAGCTCCACGGTGAAGCTGCCGTCCTTGAGGGCGGTGATCACGCGCCGCACGGCTTCCTCGGCATTGTCCTGCACGTGTCCCATGTAGGCGCGCACGACCTCCAAACCGAAGTGCGCCGTCATCCGGTGCAGTTCCTCGACGCCCTTCTGGTTGGCGGCGACCTGGGCGCGCAGGTCGGCCATGTTCTGGTCCGGGTTGCGCGCCGGGTAGCGCGCGCCGGTGAGCAGCGCCCGCGTTTCCCGCTCGCGCAAGACACCGTCCGCGCCGTCCACCAGCTTGAAATTGTCGATCAGGACGCCCTCCTGCTCGATGTGGCTGGAATCCGGCGGCATCGAACCGGGCGTGGTGCCGCCGATGTCGGCGTGGTGGCCGCGCGAGCCGACGTAGAACAGGATGTCCACGCCCGCCTCGTCGAACACGGGCGAAATCACCGTCACGTCGGGAAGATGGGTGCCGCCGTTGTATGGGTCGTTCAGCATATACACGTCGCCGGCCCGCATGCGGCCCGCGCTCATTCCGATATTCCTGCGCATCACGGTCTTGATGCTCTCGCCCATCGAGCCCAGGTGCACCGGCATGTGCGGCGCATTCGCGACCAGGTTGCCGGCGGCGTCGAAGATGGCGCAGCTGAAATCGAGCCGCTCCTTGATGTTCACCGAATAGGCCGTGTTCTGCAGGCGCAGGCCCATCTGCTCGGCGATCGACATGAACAGGTTGTTGAAGACTTCGAGCATGACCGGGTCGGCCGTGGTGCCGATCGCGCGCCGTTCCGGCAGTGCTTGCACGCGCCGCAGCACGAGGTGGCCGTACGGCGTGACTTCGGCCCGCCAGCCGGCTTCCACCACCGTCGTCGCATTATCCTCGGCGACGATGGCCGGGCCCTCGATCGTGTCGCCGGGCCTGATGTCGGCACGGCGGTAGATGCCGGTGGCGCGCCATTCGCCGGCGCCGAACATCTGCACCGTATCGAATGCCGCCAGCGTCCCCTCGCGCGGCGCGTGGGGGGCGATCGCCTCGGGCGGCGCTTCCGAGCGGCCCAGCGCTTCGACCGAAACCGCTTCGACGATCAGCGCGCGCGCGGGCATCAGGAAGGAGAAGCGGCGCTTGTAAGCGGCTTCGAACTGCGCCTGCATCTCGCTCGCCGAGGCGAAACCGACCACCAGCGCCGAATCGGTGCCTTCGTAGCGCAGGTGCACGCGCCTGGCGACAGCGATGCGTTCGTCCGCGACGCCCTGGGCCCGCAGATCGCCGCTCGCGGCCGCGGCCAGCGCGTCCAGGCGCAGGGACAGCGCAGCTTCGGCGCCGCCGTCGAGCCGCTCCTCGACGGCCTGTTCGCGCATCGCGCCCTGGTCCGCGAGGCCCATGCCGTAGGCCGACAGCACCCCGGCCAGGCTGTGGACGAAGACCGTCTTCATGCCCAGCGCATCGGCGACCAGGCAGGCGTGCTGGCCGCCGGCGCCGCCGAAACTGGTGAGCGCATAGTCGGTCACGTCGTGGCCGCGCTGCACCGAGATCTGCTTGATGGCGTTGGCCATGTTCCCGACCGCGACCTGGATGAAGCCCTCGGCCACCTGTTCCGGCGTACGTTCGTCGCCGGTCGCTTGAAGAATCCGGCTTGCGAGCTGCGCGAACTTCGTGCGCACGACCTCGACGTCGAGCGGCGCATCGCCATCAGGTCCGAACAGGTGCGGGAAATGATCCGGCTGGATCTTCCCCAGCATGAGGTTCGCATCGGTGACGGTCAGCGGCCCGCCGCGCCGGTAGCTGGCCGGCCCCGGATCGGCGCCGGCGCTGTCCGGGCCGACCCGATACCGGCCGCCGTCGAAATGCAGGATCGAGCCGCCGCCCGCCGCGACCGTGTGGATGCTCATCATCGGGGCGCGCATGCGCACGCCGGCGACCTGGGTCTCGAAGACGCGTTCAAATTCGCCCGCATGGTGCGAGACGTCGGTCGAAGTGCCGCCCATGTCGAAGCCGATGACGCGCTCGAACCCGGCCAGGCGGCTGGCCCTCGCCATGCCCACGATGCCGCCCGCCGGGCCGGACAGGATGCTGTCCTTGCCCTGGAAGGCGCGCGCATCGGCGAGGCCCCCGTTCGACTGCATGAACTGCAGGTGCACCCCGGGCAGTTCGCCCGCGACCTGGTCGACATAGCGACGCAGGATCGGCGACAGGTAGGCATCGACCACGGTGGTGTCGCCCCGCGCGACCAGTTTCATCATCGGGCTGACTTCGTGCGAGCTTGAGACCTGCGTAAAACCGATCTCGCGCGCGATCCCCGCCACGGCCGCTTCGTGCCGCGTGTGCCGGTAGCCGTGCATGAAGACGATGGCCAGCGCGCGGGTGCCGCTGTCGAACACGGCCTGCAGGTCGGCCCGCGCCTTGCCCGCGTCCAGCTCGCGCACGACGTCGCCATGCGCGCCGATCCGTTCGTCGACCTCGACCACCTGGCCGTACAGCAGCTCGGGCAGCACGATGTGGCGCTCGAAGAGTTTCGGACGGCTCTGGTAGGCGATGCGCAGCGCGTCGCGGAACCCGCGCGTGATCGCCAGCGCCGTCGGCGCGCCCTTGCGCTCAAGCAGCGCGTTGGTGGCGACCGTCGTGCCCATCTTGACCGCTTCGATACTTTCCACCGGCAGCGGCTGGCCAGGACCCACGTTCAGCAGGTGCCGGATGCCCGCCACGGCGGCGTCGCGGTACTGTTCCGGATTCTCGGAGAGCAGCTTGTGCGTCACCAGGGTCCCGTCGGGACGGCGCGCCACGATGTCGGTAAAGGTGCCGCCGCGGTCGATCCAGAACTGCCAATCCATGTAAATGCTCCGTCCCGTTTCAGGTATTCGCGTATTGTATGCGCGGACCGCCCGTAAAATAGCGCGAACGCATGAACAAGCAGCATCAACGAAAATGTTTGGAACCCACATGGACAATCGTCTTTACAGCGTGGCGCAGATACGCGCCACGGAAGCTGCCGCCGCCGAACAGCTCGAGCCCGGCGAACTGATGCGCCGCGCCGGCCGCGCCGCATTCGAGGCGGCCCTTGCGCTGCTGGGCGAGGCGCGCGAACGGCCGGTGCTGGTACTGGCCGGCCCGGGAAACAACGGCGGCGACGCGCTGGAAGCCGCGGCCAACCTGGGGGAAGCCGGGGTCGACGTGGTCGTGCTGCACCTGGCCGGGAGCGGCAAGGTCTCGCCGGAAGCGGCTCACGCGCTCGCGCGCGCCCGCGCCAGCCGCGCCAACTTCGCCGACGTCGCACCGGACGTGCGCGACTGGGCGCTGGTCATCGACGGCCTGTTCGGCATCGGGCTCGAACGGCCGCTCGAGGGGCGCTACCGCGACCTGGTGACGGCCATCGAAGACGTGCGCTGCCCGGTGCTGGCCCTCGACGTGCCGAGCGGACTGGACGCCGACAGCGGTACCATTGTCGGTACCGGCGCCGGCCAGAATGGCGTGGCCGTGCGCGCGACCCACACCATCACCTTCATCGGCGACAAGCCCGGCCTGCACACGGCCGAGGGACGCGACCATGCCGGGCTGGTGCAGGTGGCGACCCTCGAGCTCGACGAGGCGCTGTTCGAACCGGCGCATGCCGGCATCGGCAACCCTTCCCTGTTCGGCGCATACCTGGCGCCGCGCCGCGAGAACTCGCACAAGGGGCAGTTCGGCGACCTGGCCGTGATCGGCGGCGCGCGCGGCATGGCCGGTGCGGCCGTGCTGGCGGCGCGCGGTGCGCTGTACGGGGGCGCCGGGCGCGTGTTCGCGGTGACGATCGATCCGGTCCAGGCGTTCGATCCGCTGCAGCCCGAAATCATGTTCCGCCTCGCCCACGATTTCGAGCTCGCCGGCCGCGTGCTGGTGCTCGGCCCCGGCATGGGCGGCGCGATGGAAGCGATGCGCGTGCTCGGGCACGGCATCGACAGTGCGGCGCCCGTCGTGCTCGACGCGGACGCCCTGAACCTGATTGCGGCCAGCACCGAGCTTCAGGGGCGCATGACGCGGCGCCACGCCGAATCGATCGTCACGCCGCACCCGCTGGAGGCCGCGCGCCTGCTGGGCAGTTCGGCGGCCGAGGTGCAGGCCGACCGGCTGGGCGCGGCGCGCAACCTGGCCAAGCGGCTGGGGGCGGTGGTCGTGCTCAAGGGTTCGGGGACGGTGGTGGCGCGGCCGGATGGCGAGGTGGTCGTCAACCCGACCGGGAATGCCGGGCTGGCGACGGGTGGGAGCGGCGACGTGCTGGCGGGGGTGTGCGGCGCCTTGCTGGCCCAGGGCTGGCCGGCGTGGGAGGCGGCGATCGGGGGCGTGTGGATGCACGGGGCGGCGGCCGACCGGCTGGTCGAGCAAGGAGTCGGGCCGGTGGGATTGACCGCGGGGGAATTGCCGGCGGCGATACGCGGCGTGTTGAACGGGTTGATTCGCGATCGCGGAGATTCGGCCGTTCGTTGAACGCGAATCCTGTCGATACCGATGATCAGGGACGTAGGGTGGGCGGGTCTCCCGCCCACGCGTTCAACGCACCGATGCATGTTAAAAAACGCCCTTAAACCAGCCTCCCCGCCGCAATCGTGATCGTCCTTCCACACCGTGCCGCCATCGCCGGATCGTGCGTCACGAGCACCAGCGTCGACCCGCGCTCGCGATTGAGCTCGAACATCAGCTGGATGACAGCCTCCCCCGTCGCCGCATCGAGGCTGCCGGTCGGTTCGTCCGCGAACAGCAGCGGCGGCTCGGTGACGAAGGCGCGCGCCAGGGCCACGCGCTGCTGCTCGCCGCCCGACAAATATTTCGGATAATGGCGCAGCCGGCTCGACAAGCCGACCCGCCCCAGCATCGCCTCCGCTTTCGCCCGCGCATCGCGGTCGCCGCGCAGTTCCAGCGGCAGCATCACGTTTTCGAGCGCGTTCAGGTGGGCCAGCAACTGGAATGACTGGAACACGAAACCGAGCCTGGCCTTGCGAAACGCCGCCCGCCCGTCTTCGTCGAGCGCGAAGATGTCGGTGCCGCCGAGCAGCACGCGGCCGCCGCTCGGGGTATCGAGGCCGGCCAGCAGCCCGAGCAGGGTCGACTTGCCCGAGCCCGATGCGCCGACGATCGCGAGCGTCTCGGCCGGTTGCACGGTAAAATCGATGCTGTGCAGGATGGTGAGTTCGCCGCTGGCGTCCGCCACCCGCTTGGACAGGCCCTCCACCTGGATTGCAGCCGTCCCGCCCGCTATCGTGGCGGACTCATTTTTCAAAGCCTCGGGGTTATCGCGCATGCTCGCTTGTTTCAAAACCGCATTATTCAAAAAATTCACCGTCGCCGCCGGCCTGGCGCTTGCCGCGGCGAGCGCCTATTCTGCACCAAAAACCGTACTCGTGGTGGGTGACAGCCTCTCGGCCGAATACGGCCTGGCACGCGGCGCGGGCTGGGTTGCCCTGCTCGAGCAAAAGCTGAAAGCGCAAAAGATCGACGCCAACATCGTCAACGCCAGCATCAGCGGCGAGACCACCAGCGGCGGACGCGCACGCCTGCCGGCGCTGCTCACGGCGCACAAGCCGGACGTCGTCGTCATCGAACTGGGCGCCAACGATGGCCTGCGCGGCTTGCCGGTCGAGGCCGCCTCAACGAACCTGCGCCAGATGATCACGATGTCGCAGCAGCAGCACGCCAAGGTCATGCTGATCGGCATGCGCATGCCGCCGAACTATGGCCGCGCGTATACCGAACGCTTCTTCGGCATGTTCGGCGCGCTCTCCAAAGAATACAAGGCGCCGCTCGTGCCCTTCATGCTCGATGGCGTAGCCGACAAGCCGGCGCTGTTCCAGCCCGACCGCCTGCACCCCAGCGCGCAAGCGCACCCGATTATCCTGAACAATATCTGGCCGACCTTTTCGAAATTGATTACCACACGATGAAATACCCCGCCGTACTGAGCTTTGCCGACATCCTTCCCGACCTCCACCGCTTCGACGCCATCATCGACGCCCGCAGCGAAGGCGAGTTTGCGCTCGACCACATTCCCGGCGCCATCAACTGCCCCGTGCTCAACGACGAGGAGCGGGTGCGGGTCGGGACGCTCTACAAGCAGGTCGGTTCATTCGAGGCCAAGAAGCTCGGCGCGGCCCTGGTCGCGCGCAACATCGCCCGCCATATCGAGGAGCGCTTCGCCGACAAACCGAAGGACTGGAAGCCGCTGGTCTACTGCTGGCGCGGCGGTAACCGCAGCGGATCGCTGGCGCACATCCTGGCCAGGATCGGCTGGCCCGCGATCCAGCTCGACGGCGGCTACAAGGCCTACCGCGCCGCCGTGAGCGCCGCGCTCGACGCGCCGCCACAGCTCGACTGGCGCGTCATTTGCGGCACCACCGGCAGCGGCAAGAGCCGCCTGCTCGAGACGCTCGACCGCATCGGCGCCCAGGTGCTCGACCTCGAACAGCTGGCCGCGCATCGCGGTTCGGTGCTCGGCCACCTGCCGCACGAACCGCAGCCGACCCAGAAGATGTTTGAAACGCGCATCTGGAACAAGCTGCGTCACTTCGACCCGAGCCGTCCGGTGTTCGTCGAGTCCGAAAGCAAGAAGGTCGGCAACCTGCGCGTGCCCGACGCCGTCATGGAGCGCATGCGCGCCTCGCCCTGCATCGCCCTCACCCTGTCGCGCCCGAACCGCGTGCGCCTGCTGATGGAAGACTATGAACACTTCGCGCGCGATCCGGAAGCGCTGAATACCCAGCTCGACCACCTGGTCCAGCTGCACGGGCGCGCGAAAATCGACGCCTGGCACGCGCTGGCCAAGGGCGGCGCGATGCCGGCGCTGGTGGACCAACTGCTGGTCGAGCACTATGACCCGGCCTACCTGCGCTCGATCGACCGCAATTTCGTGCAGTTCGGACAGGCGCGGGTGCTGGAATTGAGCGATATCGCGGAGCAGGATTTCGTCAAGGCTGCGCAGACGCTGCACGCAGGCTGATACGTCGTAGGGTGGGCGGCTCCACCCGTGCGCGAGCGCCCACGCGGCCATGACGCCGCACACGCGTTCAACGCACGGTTGCCGGGGCGAATCGGCTGATCACCGGCTGCTTGAACGCGTGGGCGGCATTGACGGCGCGTTTGCGCAACCGGCAGAGGTAGAGCCGCCCACCCTACGTCCCTTCGGCAAAGCCTCGCGGTCCCTGTCTCGTACAACGTAAAAAAAACCCGGATGCGCAAGCACCCGGGTTTTTTTTACGTCATGGCGGGCCCGCGGGCCCGCCTGGATTTACTCCGACTTGGCCGGCGCAGCGCCGCCTGCGGCATTGATCTTGACCTTCGCCTTGGCCTTGATCGCTTCGACGAAGTTGTACAGCTCGGCCTGGCCAACCAGGGTGCCCATCTGCTGCGCTTCCTGGGCGCGGCGGGTGGCGTCCGGCTGGGCCGGCTGCGACACCTTGCCGATGCGGTAGACGGCATACCCGGTACCCGGCAGTTCGACGCCCACATAGGCCGGCAGTTTGGTCACGTCGGCCTTGAATACGGCCAGCGCGCCGGCGCTGTTGATGGTCGGCTGCTTGGTGCGCGACAGCACTTTCGCTTCGCCGAAACCGGTGGCGTCGCCCGAGGCCCTGGCGGCCGCCAGCTTCGCTTCGCCGGCCTGGCGTGCCAGGCGCAGCGCTTCCTCCTGGGTGACGCGCTGGCGGATTTGCGCTTCGACCTCGGCCAGCGGACGCTTGGCGGCAGGCTTGAACTCGACCACGCGGCCGGCGATCAGCACTGCAGGGGCGGCTTCGACCGCTTCCGTGTTGCGCTTGTTCTTGATCGCGTCCGTCGAATACAGGGCGGTCAGGAACTTCTCGTTGTTGTACGGCGCGGCGCCCAGTGCGGGATTCGGCTTGCGGGTCAGGTTCTCGACGGTCTGGATTTTCAGGCCCAGCTTGTCGGCCGTCGGCTTCAGGCTGTCCGACTGCTCGTAGACGCTGTCGTTGAACTGCTCGGCCAGCTCCGAATATTTCTTCGAGAGCTTGGACTTCTTGACTTCGGCCGCGATTTCGTCTTTCGCCTCAGCCAGCGACTTCTGCGTCTGCGGCTTGACCGAGGTGACCTTGATGATGTGGTAGCCGAATTCCGAGGGCACGATGCCGCTGACTTCGCCTTCTTTCATGCCGTAGATCGCGTCTTCCACCGATTTCACCATGCCGCCGCGCTCGATCGTGCCGAGGTCGCCGCCCTGGGGTGCCGAGCCGGGATCCTGCGATTGCGCTTTGGCGATTGCCGCGAAATCGGCCGGGTTCTTGCGCACTTCGGCCAGCACCGCTTCGGCCTTCGCCCTGGCGGCGGCCTCTTCGGCCGGCTTGGCGCCCTGCGCCTTGGTGATCAGGATGTGGCTGGCGGTACGCTGCTCAGGGGTGGTGAAGCGCTTCTTGTTGGCTTCGTAGAACTGCGCGATCTCGGCGTCGCTGACGGACACCTGGCCTTCCACGGCGGCGGCGTCGAGCACGATGTACTCGGCCTTCACGGTTTCCGGGATCTGGAACAGGGTGGCGTTCTTGTCGTAGAAAGCCTTCACCATATCGTCGGTGACTTTCACCTGGGGCACGTACTGCGCCACCGGGAAGACCAGTTCCTGCACTTCGCGTTCCTGGTCGTTGATGTCGGACACGCGGCTGGCGACCGAACGCGGCACGAAGGCGGTCGCCTGGATCGAACCGGCCAGCTGCTGGATCGCCATGTCGCGGCGCATGCGCGCTTCGAAGATTTGCGGCGTCATGTTCTGCGCGGCCAGGGCGGCGCGATAAGCGTCCATGTCGAAGCTGCCGTCGGCCTTGCGAAAGGCCTCGATCGCGTTGATGGACTTGGCGATGGAGGCATCGCCAACGGTCAGGTGGCTGCGCGCGATTTCGGCGTTGACGGCGCGTTCGGCCACCAGGTTTTCCAGTACTTCGCGCTTGGCTTCGGGCGTCTCGAACACTTTCTGGTCGAATTGCGGACCCATCTGCTGGCGTGCGGTGTCGATCTGGCGGCGCTGCGCATCGTCCCATTCCTGCTGGGTGATCTTGCGGCCATCGACGCTGGCCACGCCTGCACCGCTGTCACCGCGGTTCTGGTAGCTCTCCACGCCCACGAGCACGAACGAGGGAATGATCAGCAACAGCAGGACGACCTGCAGTACGCGCTTGTTATTACGAACGAAATCAAACATGGTCCACCAATCGCTGTAGAAATGGCTTCAAAGCACAAGTTAAAAAAAAGGCGAACTCGCGTTCGCCTCTTCTCTGTTGTGACGCCGCAAGGGCACCGCAAATACGACTTCGGAAGCGATAAGATGGACTCGCCGACGTTCCGCCGGCCGCGGATTTCCCTGCAGGGAAATCCTTTCTCGTCCCGCTCGTGTCGTCCGCAGGACGACACTCTTATCACTAAAATCTGGCGGAGCGGACGGGACTCGAACCCGCGACCCCCGGCGTGACAGGCCGGTATTCTAACCAACTGAACTACCGCTCCAAATTTTGTGCGTTTTGTGGCGGAGCGGACGGGACTCGAACCCGCGACCCCCGGCGTGACAGGCCGGTATTCTAACCAACTGAACTACCGCTCCACAAAACACTGGGCACTACCTCATCCTGCACCAGGCTTCTTGCAGGATGTTTCATTTGCATGTCACTGCAAAGAAGGCATTAGTTTACAGCATCTTTTAACGCTTTACCAGCCTTAAATTTCGGAACCTTGGCTGCTTTAATCTTGATTGGTTCCTTGGTGCGTGGATCGCGGCCGGTACGGGCGGCGCGATCGCCGACGGTAAAGGTACCGAAGCCGACCAGGGTCACGCTGTCGTTCTTCTTCAGGGTGTTCGTCACCGCTTCGATCATCGCATCCAGGGCACGCGTGGCCGAGGCCTTGGTGATGTCCGCGGATTTCGCGATCTCTTCGATCAGTTCAGTCTTGTTCACTCGTATCCTCTAGTCGTTCTGACGCGGCGGCGCTGCGCCTTCCTGCAAAAAGTGCAAGCGCGTATTAAACAAGGGGGGATTGCTTCTGTCAAGCAACATTCATCCGTGAATGCATGGATTAGCGCAAATTGTTAGCCGGGGTGCACCGTAGGGTGGGCATGCCCACGCGGAACGATGCGTCAACGGAACGCGATGTGCACCGCCCACCGTTGATTTGAAATCGCGTCACCGGTTCAAGCAAACGCGACGCCCATTTCCGCGTGGGCATGCCCACCCTAGGGTGCGCAATAAAAAAGGCGCCCCGCAGGGCGCCTCTCGTTCGATCAGGCCTCGATCAGTGTTTCACCACACCGCCCTGCCCTTCGGTGGTCGCCGTCGGTGCGACCGCCGATACGGCGGGCACCTCGACGATGGGCTCCGGCTGGCGTTCCAGTGCGATTTCCAGCACCTTCTCGATCCAGCGAACAGGCACGATTTCGAGCTTGTTCTTGACGTTGTCCGGAATCTCGGCCAGGTCCTTCACGTTCTGCTCGGGAATCAGGACCGTCTTGATGCCGCCGCGATGGGCTGCCAGCAGCTTTTCCTTCAGGCCGCCGATCGGCAGCACTTCGCCGCGCAGCGTGATCTCGCCCGTCATCGCCACGTCGGCGCGCACCGGGATGCCAGTGAAGGCCGACACCAGCGCCGTCGTCATGCCGATACCGGCGGACGGGCCGTCCTTCGGCGTCGCACCTTCCGGCACGTGGATGTGGATGTCGCTCTTTTCGAACGCTTCCGCCTTGATGCCGAAGCGCTGCGCACGGCTACGAACCACGGTGCGGGCAGCTTCGATCGATTCCTTCATGACGTCGCCAAGGGTACCGGTGCGGATGATGCCGCCCTTGCCCGGCACGTTCACCGCTTCGATCGTCAGCAGGTCGCCGCCGACTTCGGTCCAGGCAAGACCCACCACCTGGCCGACCTGGTTTTCCTTCTCGGCCACACCGAAATCGTAGCGGCGCACGCCCAGGAACTTGTCCAGGTTCTTGCCGTTGACCACGACCGCCTTCTCGCTCTTCTTGAGGAGCAGCATCTTGACGACCTTGCGGCAGATCTTCGAGATTTCACGCTCGAGCGAACGCACGCCGGCTTCCCGGGTGTAGTAGCGGATGATGTCGCGAATCGCCGATTCCTCGACCTTGATCTCGCCATCGCGCAGTCCGTTGGCCTTGACCTGTTTCGGCAGCAGGTAGCGCTGCGCGATATTGGTCTTTTCGTCCTCGGTGTAACCCGACAGGCGGATCACTTCCATCCGGTCCAGCAGCGCCGGCGGGATGTTGAACGAGTTCGAGGTGGCAACGAACATCACGTCCGAGAGGTCGAAGTCGACTTCCAGGTAGTGGTCCGAGAAGGTGTGGTTTTGCTCGGGATCCAGCACCTCGAGCAGGGCCGACGACGGGTCGCCGCGGAAATCCGCACCCATCTTGTCAATCTCGTCGAGCAGGAACAGCGGATTGCGCACGCCTACTTTTGCGAGCGACTGCAGCACCTTGCCCGGCATCGAGCCGATATAGGTACGGCGGTGGCCGCGGATCTCGGCTTCGTCGCGCACGCCGCCCAGGGCCATGCGCACGAACTTGCGGTTCGTGGCACGGGCGATCGACTGTCCGAGCGAGGTTTTACCCACGCCTGGAGGGCCCACGAAGCACAGGATCGGGGCTTTCAGCTTGTCGACGCGCTGTTGGACTGCAAGATACTCAAGAATGCGTTCCTTGATCTTGTCGAGGCCGTAGTGCTCGGCTTCCAGCACTTTCTCGGCGTTCGACAGGTCGTTCGTGACCTTCGATTTCTTTTTCCACGGCAGCGACACCAGGGTATCGATGTAGTTGCGCACGACGGTGGCTTCGGCCGACATCGGCGACATCAGTTTCAGCTTCTTGATCTCGGCGGTAGCCTTGTCGAGCGCTTCCTTCGGCATCTTGGCGGCGATGACTTTCTTCTCGAGCTCGTCGATGTCGGCGCCGTCTTCGCCCTCGCCCAGTTCCTTCTGGATGGCTTTGACTTGCTCGTTCAGGTAGTACTCGCGCTGCGACTTTTCCATCTGGCGCTTCACGCGGCCGCGGATGCGCTTCTCGACTTGCAGGATGTCCAGTTCGCCTTCCAGCTGGCCGAGCAGGTGCTCGAGGCGCTTGGCGACGTTGAAGATCTCCAGGATGACTTGCTTCTGCTCGAGTTTGAGCGGCAGGTGCGCGGCGACGGTGTCGGCCAGGCGGCCGGCGTCGTCGATGCCAGCCAGGGACGCGAGGATCTCGGGCGGGATTTTCTTGTTGAGTTTAACGTACTGGTCGAACTGCTGGACGATGGCGCGGCGCATCGCCTCCACTTCGGAATCGTCGCCGACTTCCGAGAGCAGCGGGGTCAGTTCTGCAACGAAATGGGTCGGCGCATCGCTGATGTGATCGATTCGGGCACGCTGGGAGCCTTCGACCAGCACCTTCACTGTACCGTCGGGCAGCTTCAGCATTTGCAGGATGTTGGCGACGCAGCCGATCTCGTAGATGTCCGCAGCGGACGGTTCATCCTTGGCGGCAGCCTTCTGGGCGGCGAGCATGATGCTCTTGCCCTGTTCCATCGCGGCTTCAAGCGCCTTGATCGACTTTGGGCGGCCAACGAACAGGGGTATTACCATATGGGGAAATACGACCACGTCGCGCAACGGCAGCAGGGGCAGCGTCGTTTGCTCGGTTAATTTCGAAGTTGTCATGGTATACCTTATAAAAAGCGTGTAGACGATGTTGGGCGTACACGGTTAAAACTCAAGACCGTCCGTCAAATTATTTCTGTGAATAAAAAAGCATATTCGCGAAATGCAATCTGGACGTTCCAATAAAATCCCGATTTGAAATGAAAAAGCCACCACGTGACCGGGGTCACGAGTGGCTTTTCGATTGAAGCCGGATGCTTTTATTGAGGTAAATTGTACCTTCAAGCTCCCAGCGCACAAGTGCTTTTGTGGTTTCCGCGCGGATATTTTTTAATTTTCTCCGGAGGCTTTGGCGCTTTCGCTGTAAATCAGCAAAGGTTTGGCGCCGTTCGTGATCGTATTTTCATCAACCACGACTTTCACCACGTTTTGCTGGTTCGGCAACTCGTACATCACGTCGAGCAGCGCGTGTTCCAGGATCGAACGCAGGCCACGTGCACCGGTCTTGCGCGCCAATGCTTTTTTTGCAATCGCGTGCAAAGCCGCTGGACGAATTTCAAGTTCCGCGCCTTCCATTTCCAGCAGTTTCGAATACTGCTTGATCAGCGCATTCTTTGGCTCGATCAGGATCTGGATCAGCGCTTCTTCCGTCAATTCATTGAGCGTAGCGACGACAGGGAGGCGGCCGACCAGTTCCGGAATCAGGCCGAACTTGATCAGGTCTTCCGGCTCGGCTTCCATCATGATTTCGCTGTTCGAACGCTGGGTTGCGCTCTTGACGCTGGCGCCGAAACCGATGCCGCCCTTTTCCGAACGGTTCTGGACAATCTTCGCCAGGCCGTCGAAGGCGCCGCCGCAGATGAACATGATGTTGGTCGTGTCGATCTGGACGAAGTCCTGGTTCGGATGCTTGCGCCCGCCCTGCGGCGGCACCGAGGCCATCGTGCCTTCGATGAGTTTCAGGAGTGCCTGCTGCACGCCCTCGCCCGACACGTCGCGCGTGATCGATGGATTGTCGGACTTGCGCGAAATCTTGTCGATCTCGTCGATGTAGACGATGCCGCGCTGCGCCTTTTCCACCTCGTAGTTGCAGCTTTGCAGCAGCTTCTGGATGATGTTTTCGACGTCTTCGCCCACATAACCGGCTTCGGTCAGCGTGGTCGCGTCGGCGATGACGAAAGGCACGTTCAGCATGCGCGCCAGCGTCTGCGCCAGCAGGGTCTTGCCGGAACCGGTCGGGCCGACGAGCAGGATATTGCTCTTGGCCAGCTCGACGTCATCCTTCTTGCCCAGGTGCTTGAGGCGCTTGTAATGGTTGTACACCGCCACCGAAAGGATGCGCTTGGCGGTCTGCTGGCCGATCACGTATTGATCGAGCAGTTCGGCGATCTCGTGCGGAGTCGGCAGGTCGGACTTGGTGCCCGTCACCGATTCGACATTCGATGTCTCGTCGCGGATGATGTCGTTGCACAGGTCGATGCACTCGTCGCAGATGAAGACCGATGGTCCCGCGATGAGTTTTTTGACCTCGTGCTGGCTCTTGCCGCAGAACGAGCAGTACAGAAGCTTTTCGCCGCTGGAGGATTTTTTGTCAGACATGGGGGGCTTGTCTCGTGTGAAGATCTAGGAATATACCGCAAGAATAACGCAAGAATATAAGGTGCGCGGGGCACGCGACAATGCACGCGTACACCACCATGCTACCCGAAATAAAAAACAAACGCCCGAACGTGTTTGCGCCCGGGCGTTTTTCAGCAACACCTTATGCGATGCATCAAGCGCGGCTCGTCAATACCTTATCAATCAGGCCATACTCCACGGATTCCTCAGCCGACATGAAACGGTCGCGGTCGGTATCCTTGTGAATCTGCTCGACGCTCTGGCCGGTGTTCTCGGCCATGATGCGCGCCAGGCGCTCGCGCAGGTACAGGATTTCCTTGGCCTGGATTTCGATATCCGAGGCCATGCCCTGCGAGCCGCCCGACGGCTGGTGGATCATGACGCGCGAGTTCGGCAGCGAGAAACGCTTGCCCTTGGCGCCGGCGGCGAGCAGGAAGGCGCCCATCGAGGCAGCCAGGCCCGTGCACAGCGTCGATACGTCGGGCTTGATGAAGTTCATCGTGTCGAAGATCGCGAGGCCGGCCGAGACCGAGCCGCCCGGCGAGTTAATGTAGAGCGAAATATCCTTGTCGGGATTCTCGCTCTCCAGGAACAGCAGCTGGGCGACGATCAGGTTGGCCATCTGATCGTTGACTGGACCGACCAGGAAAATCACGCGCTCCTTGAGCAGACGCGAGTAAATGTCGTACGCGCGTTCGCCGCGGCCGCTTTGCTCAACTACCATCGGCACGAGGCCGAGTGCTTGGGTGTCCAATGCCGGATTACGGTTCATACCTGTCTCGTTCCTTGAAAAAGGGCTTAAAAAGGAGGCTCAAAACAGAGAGCCTACGCTCTCGCTCAAGCTTGTGGGTTGCTGCCCATCAATTCGTCGAAAGCGACGGCCTTCGTGCTGACCTTCGCCTTGCCAAGCACATAGTTGACGACGTTTTCTTCCAATACAAGGGCTTCGACTTCACCCAGGCGGCGACGGTCGGCGTAGTAGTACTTGAGGACTTCTTTCGGGTCTTCGTAGCTCTGCGCGAAATCTTCGATCTGGGCCTTCACCTGCTCTTGCGTTGCCTGCAGGCTGTTGTCGGCGACCAGTTGCGACAGGATCAGGCCCAGGCGCACGCGGCGCTCGGCTTTTTCGGCGAACAGTTCGGTCGGGAAGGGCATGCCCTTGACGTCCATGCCGCGCTGGGCCATGTCCTGGCGGGTCTGCTCGGCCAGGCGCTCGGCGTCCTGCTGGATCATGACGGTCGGAACGTCCATCTCGGTCACTTTGACCAGGGCGTCCATCACGGCTTCCTTGTTGCGGGCCTTGACGCGGGCGTTGACTTCACGCTCCAGGTTCATCTTGATGTCGGCGCGCATCTTTTCGATCGAGCCGTCTTCGATGCCCAGCGACTTGGCGAACTCGTCGTCCACGGTCGGCAGGTGCGCCCATTCCAGCTTCTTCAGCGTGATGGTGAACTCGGCAGTCTTGCCGGCAACATCGGCGCCGTGGTAATCGGCTGGGAAAGCCAGCGGGAAAGTCTTGCTTTCGCCGACTTTCAGGCCGATGGTGGCTGCTTCGAATTCCGGCAGCATGCGGCCTTCGCCGAGCACGAAGGCGTAGTCTTCCGCCTTGCCGCCCGAGAATTCGACGCCGTCGATCACGCCGACGAAGTCGACGGTGACGCGGTCGCCACTGGCTGCGACCGGCTCGCCGCCGTCGCCGTGCTCGCCTGCCTCACCCTTGGTGTGGTAGTGCACGCGCTGCTTGCGCAGGATGTCGATGGTCTTGTCGATCTCGGCGTCCGACACGTCGGCAGCCACGGTTTCGACTTCGACGCCGGCGAGGTCGCCGATGACGACTTCAGGGAAGACTTCGAAGGTTGCGTCGAAAGCGAGCATGCCTTCGGCTGCGTCTTCTTTCGGCTCGATCTTCGGGAAGCCGGCAACGCGCAGGCCGTTTTCGTTCGCTGCCTCGTTGAAGGCGCGGCCGACGCGGTCGTTCAGCACGTCCGACTCGATCTGGTAGCCGTACTGGGCTGCGACCATTTTCAGAGGCACTTTGCCAGGACGGAAACCAGGAGCCTTGGCGGTCTTGGCCTGCTTCTTGAGGCGTTTTTCAACTTCCGAACGGACATCGCTCAGCGGAAAAGTGATCGTCAGGCGACGCTCGAGTTTATCCAGGGTTTCGACTGCAGTTGCCATCGTAAAAATCGTCCAAAAAAATAATTGTTCGTGGTGCGAGGAGGGGGACTCGAACCCCCACACCATTGCTGGCGTCAGGACCTAAACCTGGTGCGTCTACCAATTTCGCCATCCTCGCGCAGGATTGCATACTGCCACATAAACAAAGGGCGCCCGACAGTAAATCCGGCCGCCCTTGCACTCCATTGTTTAGGGGCTACAACTTCAACCCGGTATTTTACTGGATTTTCTGACACTACAGGAGTGATTTTTATCGGCGTGCGGGGCATGGACAATATACATATGCGGCTGGCGGCCCGGTTGCCCATACGGTGGAACGCGTGGAGTCAACGAACCGCTGCGTCATCGGCGGCCTCAGGGAGTCGCCCACACTTATATAATGCGCCGCATCTTTCCCATCACACATAGCAGCATGCCCGTCGACCACTACGAAAACTTCCCCGTCGCCTCGATCCTGCTGCCGCGCCGCCTGGTGCCGGCGGTCGAAGCCATCTATGCCTTTGCGCGCGGGGCCGACGATGTGGCCGACGAGGGCGATGCCTTGCCGGCCGAGCGCCTGGCGCAGCTGGCCGACTACGAAGCCGCACTCGACGAGATCGCGGCCGGGCGCGTGCCGGGCCGTCCGATGTTCGCGCGCCTGGCCGGCGTGGTCGCCGACTTCAGGCTCCCCCTGCAGCCCCTGCGCGACCTGCTGTCCGCTTTTCGCCAGGACGTGGTCACCACCCGCTACCCCGACTACCCTGCCCTCCTCGACTATTGCCGCCGCTCGGCCGATCCGGTCGGGCGCCTGATGCTGGCCCTGTATGGCGTCGGCGGGGCGCAAAACCTGCACGAGGCCGATGCTGTCTGCTCCGCCCTGCAGCTGATTAATTTCTGGCAGGACGTAGGCGTCGACATCAAAAAAGGACGCATCTACCTGCCGCAGGAAGACCTGATCCGCTTCGGCGTCGGCGAAGCCGATATCGTTGCCGAAGCCGACACGCCAGCATGGCGCGCGCTGATGGCCTTCGAGGTCGAGCGCGCACGCACACTGTTGCGCTCGGGGGCGCCGCTCGCAACCCGGCTGCCGGGCCGCATCGGCTGGGAGCTGCGGCTGGTGATCCAGGGCGGGCTGCGCATCCTCGAGCGCATCGAGTCGGCCGGCTACGACGTCTTCCGCCACCGCCCGCAACTGGGCAAGCGCGACTACCTCGTGATGGGCTGGCGCGCCGCCGTACGCATGTGAGGAATGTAAGCAAAAAAGCCATTGAGCGGACCCGGCAGGCACGCGCATCGGCTAAGATAGCGGATTCGCATCCCTGATCTTGCCTTTTTTACATGTCTCCTGACGAATACTGCCAGCAAAAGACTGTCCAGAGCGGTTCCAGCTTCTATTACAGCTTCCTGTTCCTGCCGCCAGAACGCCGCCGTGCGATCACGGCCCTGTACGCGTTCTGCCGCGAGGTGGACGATACCGTCGACGAAGCGACCGACGCCTCGCTGGCCCGCATCAAGCTGGCCTGGTGGCGCACCGAAGTCTCGACCATGTACAAGGGCACGCCGACGCATCCGGTGACCCAGGCCTTGAAGCCGCACATCGACGTCTACCACCTGGAAGAGCAGCACCTGCAGGCGATCATCGACGGCATGGAGATGGACCTCGACCAGAGCCGCTACCTCGACTATCCGGGCCTGCGCAAGTATTGCTGGCACGTGGCGGGCGTGGTCGGCATCCTGTCGGCCAGCATCTTCGGTTATGCCAATCCCCAGACCTTGCAGTATGCCGAGAAGCTGGGTCTGGCGTTCCAGCTGACGAATATCATCCGCGACGTCGGCGACGACGCGCGCCGAGGCCGCATCTACCTGCCGGTGAACGAACTGCAGCAGTTCGGCGTGACCGCGCAGGACCTCTTGAGCGCGCGCCACAGCGAGAAGTTCGAAGCGCTGATGCGCTTCCAGACCGAACGTGCGCAGGCCATGTACGACGAGGCCCTTTCACTACTGCCGAAGGAGGACCGGCGCGCCCAGCGTCCCGGCCTGATGATGGCCGCGATCTACCGCACCCTGCTCGATGAAATCGCCCACGACAACTTCCACGTGCTGAACCAGCGCATTTCGCTCACGCCGCTGCGCAAGCTCTGGCTGGCGTGGAAGACCTATGTCCGCAGCTGAAGCCAAGGTCGCCGTCGTCGGCGGCGGCTGGGCCGGTTGCGCCGCCGCGGTCGAACTGGCGCGGCGCGGCGCACAGGTCACGCTGTTCGAAGCGGCGCGTACGCTGGGCGGTCGCGCGCGTGGGGTCGAGATCGACGGCCGCCTGCTCGACAACGGCCAGCACATCCTGCTCGGCGCCTACAAGGACACCCTCACCCTGTTGAAACGCGTCGGCGTCGACCCGTCCACGGCCTTCCTGCGCCTGCCGCTGCAGATGCGCTATCCGGCGGCGAGCGACGGCATGGATTTCCTCGCCCCGCGCCTGCCCGCGCCCTGGCACATGATGGTCGCGCTGATGCGTGCGAAAGGCCTGGTGCGCGAGGACAGGCTGGCACTGGCCCGCTTCACGACCGCGGCGCGCTGGATGGGCTGGCGGCTGGACCTCGATGTCAGCGTCAGCGTGCTGCTGGAACGCTTCGGCCAGACCGCCCGCCTGCAGCGCCTGATGTGGCATCCGCTCTGCCTGGCGGCCCTGAACACGCCCCCCGAACGTGCGTCCGCCAACGTCTTCCTTGCCGTGCTGCGCGACAGCCTGGGCGCGAAGCGCGCGGCGTCCGACATGCTGCTTCCGCGCCTGGAACTGGGCGCACTGTTCCCGCAGGCGGCCGCGCGCTACCTGGCATCGAAGGGGGCGGCGGTGCACACGGGCGCGAAGGTGAACGCCGTGGAGCGCAGCGGCGAAAGCTGGACAGTGAGCGCCAGCGGCCAGGCGCTCGGCGCCGACTGGCGCGGCGACTTCGATGCGGTGGTGCTGGCCACCCCGGCAGCGCAATCGGGCGCCCTGCTCGCCGCCTTCCCCGAAACGGCCGGCCTGGCCGCGCAACTGAAAGCCTTCGACTACGAGCCGATCGCCACCTGCTACCTGCACTACGGCCCGGGCGTACGCCTGCCGCTTCCCTTCTGCGCCCTGCTCGACACGCCGGAGCGGCAGCATTTCGGCCAGTTCGTGTTCGACCGCGGCCAGCTCGACCCCGGCCAGGCCGGCCTGCTGGCGGTCGTGGTCAGTGCCGCCGGCGCCGCTGCCGCGCTGGAGCAGGACTGCCTGGCGCGTGCCCTCGCCGCGCAGCTGGACGCGGCCTTCCCCGGCCTCGGCCTGGCCGCGCCCGCATGGAGCCGCGTGATCACGGAAAAGCGCGCCACCTTCGCCTGCACGCCCGGACTGGCGCGTCCGGCGAACGCCACGATGCTACCCGGCCTGGTGCTGGCCGGCGACTACACGGCGGGCGACTACCCCGCCACGCTCGAGGCGGCGGTGCGGAGCGGCCAGGGGGCGGCATCGGCCATCCTGCGTGGGAACCGGTCAAGCCGCAAAAACGGCAGCCGGTCGCACGCCGCTGGCGCGGACAAGGCCGGATCCGTACAGTAGCAGCATCGACTACCTGGATCACGGACCCCGACATGACAGCCCGACTCGGATTGCGCACCCTGCTCCTGCTGGCCCTCGTGGCCGCCAGCACGCTGGTGCTGGTCGCGCCCGAACTCTTCGGCGTGCGCGCCAACGCCCATGGCCAGGCCTTGCTGTCGATGCTGGCCGTGGGACATGCCTGACCGATGGGCAAGCTCGAATACCTCGACGCGCTCAAGCGCGCCATGCTCGGCCTGCCGCCGGAGCTGCAAGCCAAAACCCTGGCATGGTACGAACAGCGCTTCGTCGACGGCATGGCCGCAGGCCGGCCCGAGCCTGAGATCGCACGCGAACTGGACGATCCGAAAAAGGTCGCCCTGACCCTGCGCACCAGCGCCCACATGCACGCGTTCAAGGAACAGAAGAACCCGGCCAACCTCGTGCGCCTGCTGGTGTCGGTGGCCGGCCTGTTGATCTTCAACCTGTTCATGGTCATTCCCGCCGCGGTCTTCGGCTCGCTGCTGGCGGCGCTGTACGCGGGCGCCTTTGCCTTGTATGTCAGCGGCATCGCGATCACCGCCAGCGGCCTGGCCGGCGCCAACGAACTGGTGTTCGACGGGCCGCTGCGCTACATCGTCGGTGGCGACGTGTCCGAAGGCGCGCGCACCCGCGTGTCGATCGGCGACAGGGGCATCGAGGTCACCCAGGACAAGGATGCCGGCGCCGATGCCGAGCCCAGGGCCGGCCGGGGTGGCAGCGACACCGCGCGCGCCGTGCGCCGCGCCGAGCGGATGGTCGGCGGCGGGATCCGCATTACGAGCGACATGGACGAAGACGCGCGTGCGACGCAGACGGTGCTGGGCCTGGCCATGGTGCTGGGCGGGATCGTGCTGTTCCTGGTCTCGATCGTCGTCACGCGCTATGCGGCACTGGGCGTGAAACGCTACCTGCAAATGAACCTGTCGCTGCTGCGCGGCAGTTGAGGAGAGACGATGCGTTCCCTGTTACGGGTGGGTTTTGGCCTGCTGGTCCTCGCCTTTGTCCTGATCGGTCTGTCCTACGGCGCGCTGCGTACCCAGGGCGGCACCGCACGGCTGGACGCGCGCATCGTCGGCGACGAGACGCGCCCGGTTACGCGCCAGGTGCGCGCGGTCGAACTGAGCGGCCCGATCGACCTCACCCTGCGCTACGGGGCCGAGCCGGCCCTCGTCGTGCGCGGCGAACAGCGCCTGCTGGCGAACGTCGAGACCAGCCAGGAAGGACGCGTGCTGCACATCGGCACGCGCGGCATCGTGCTGCGCCACCGCCAGCCGATCGAAGTCGAACTGACCCTGCCAGGGCTGGACCGGGTCGGCGTGGACGGCAGCGGCGACACCCGCATCAACGGTTTTTCGGGCGAACGCATCGAGCTTGAACTGAACGGCTCGGGCAGCGTCGACTTCAACGGCCGCTACCGCCACGCCAGGGCGACGGTACACGGCACCGGCGAACTGACGCTCGATGCCGGCAATGGTGACAGCGTCGAGGCCGAGCTGACAGGCGGCGGCACGATCGTGCTGGCAGGCGCCGCGCGCAGCTTCCAGGCCGTGTCGAACGGTTCAGGCACGCTGGACGCCCAGCGTTTGCGTGCCGAAGAGGTCAAGGTACGCCAGGCGGGTTCCGGCAACGCCAGCGTCACCGCCCATGCGAGCCTCGCGGCGGCAGTCAGCGGCAGCGGCGACGTCGATGTCTATGGCGACCCGGCCCAGCGCAACGTCAGCCGCACCGGCAGCGGCGAGGTCCATTTCGATCACTGAGGCCGCCGGGCCCTTACAGCTCCCCGATGCGCATGTTGATGGGCCAGGAAATGACGCGTTTCACGCCGGCGTCGCCCCAAGCCGCCGCAATATCCCCGGCGAAGGCCAGCAGCAGCGCTTCTCTCCCCGCTTCCTTTGCGCTGCGCACGGCCGACCAGGTCTGGAGATAGCCGAGGAATTCGGCCAGGTTCCATTCGAGGCGCATCTCGAGGGCAGGCCCCTTGCGCTCTGCGAAAGGAAATGCGATCGACGCGTAGCCGGTATCGACCAGCTTTCGCTCCGGTGGCCAATAGGGCCCGATCTCATCCCGATAGAATGCCTGGAAACGCCCGTCGAGCGCGGGCTCGAGCCTGAGCACGCCGTAGCTGATGAGCGCCAGGATCGCTCCCGGCGCGGCAATCCGGCGCACTTCCCGATAAAACGCCGGCAGGTCGAACCAGTGCGCCGCCTGGGCCGCGGTGATCAGGTTCGCGCTCGCTTCAGGCAGCGGCAACTGTTCGGCTGCCGCGCATTGGTAGCTGATTCGCTCATGCGGGATGGCATTGGCGATCTGGTCGGCACTCGGGTCCAGGCCGACAACCCTGTCGAAGCACGGCGCGAGCAGCCGTGTCAGTTGCCCGTTGCCGCAGCCGACGTCGACCGCGAGCTGGTGGTGCCGGGCCTGCGCGGCGAGGAAGGCGCCGAGCTCGGGCGGGTACTCGGGCCGGAAGCGGGCATAGTCCTGGCCGCCCTGGTCGAACCAGTTGCGGGCGGAGGCGACATCAGTCGGCATGTGCTTGTTCTCCTGCTTGTTCATTTTGTAAAGCGGTTGTTGCGGCCGCTACCCGGGCCGCAAATCCTTCACGTTCCAGTGCGACGGCCGCCGCTTCCAGGCTACGGATCAGCGGATAGCCGGTTTCCGCCTCGAGAGCGGCAATCGCGGCGAACGTCGCCGTCCAGTGCTGTTCGAGCTGGCCGACCAGGACGCGTCCCGCAGCCGTGAGTGCGATGCCCGTCTTGCGTCCGTCGTTCACGGCGTGGCGCGCAACGAGACCGTCGGCCTCCAACAGGGCGACGGTCTGGCTGATCGCCCCCTGGGTCAGGCGGGTTCGCCCGGTAATGCCGGTCACCGTTTGCGCGCCCGCAGCCAGCGCCCGCAGCACGGGTGTATAGCGCGCCCGGTAATCGAGGTGCATCGCGCGGTAGTGGTCTTCGGCGCCCCGTTCGACAAGTTCGCCGACATAGCGGAGGAGTTCGCCCAGTCCCGGTGTCTGCCTGGATGTCATGCGCCGATAATACATTAGCGCTAATGCAAATTCAAGGCGAATGCGCGGCGCTCAGTCTTTGGCGCCGGCGCGCCGCAGCACGCCCTGCGCCGCCGCGCGCCCACTGGCAAAGCAGGCGGTCAGCAAATAGCCGCCGGTCGGCGCCTCCCAGTCGAGCATCTCCCCGGCCACGAACACGCCCGGCAGCGCGCGCAGCATGCCGTTCGCGTCCAGCGCTTCGAAGCGCACCCCGCCGGCGCTGCTGATCGCTTCCGCGATCGGGCGCGGACGTTTCAGCACCAGCGGCAGCGCCTTGATGCCCGCCGCCAGGGTCTCTCCGTCCATGTAGTCCGCCTGCGACAGGCCTTCGCGCAGCAGTCCCGCCTTGACGCCCTTGATCCCGAGCCGGCTTTGCAGGTGGCTCGACATCGAGCGCGCGCCACGTGGACGCAGGACCTCGGCGCGTACGCGACCGGCATCGTGATCGGGCGCCAGGTCGAGCCAGATCGTCGCCGTGCCCTTCTCGGCGATCTGGTCGCGCAGCACGCTCGACACCGCATACACCAGGCTGCCCTCGATGCCGGTGCCCGTCACGACGAACTGGCCCTGGCGCCACGCGCGGCCGCCATCGCGGTCCTCGTACCGAACCGCCACCGTGCTCAAAGGCGCGCCCGCATGCCTGTCGCTGAAGTGCTGCGACCAGTCGACGTCGAAGCCGCAATTGGCGGGCACGAGCGGCGCCACCTCCACGCGGCGCGCCTCCAGCAGCGGCACCCAGGCCCCATCCGAACCGAGGCGTGGCCAGCTGGCGCCGCCCAGGGCCAGGATGACGGCGTCGAACTGCACGCACGCTTCGCCTTCCGGCGTCGAGAAGCGCAGCGACTCGCCCTCCCAGCCCAGCCAGCGATGGCGCATGTGAAAGCGCACGCCGGCTTCGCGCAGGCGATGCAGCCAGGCGCGCAGCAGGGGCGCGGCCTTCATGTCGGTCGGGAAGACGCGGCCCGAGCTGCCGATAAAGGTGTCGACGCCGAGGCCATGGATCCAGGCGCGCACCGCTTCCGGCCCGAAATCGTCCAGCCAGGCCGCGACTTCGCTGCTGCGCGCGCCATAGCGGCGCACGAAGTCGGCGTAGGGTTCCGAATGCGTGATGTTCATGCCGCCCTTCCCGGCCAGCAGGAATTTGCGCGCCACCGAGGGCATCGCGTCGAACACCTCGACCCGGGCGCCGCCGGCGGCCAGGACCTCGGCCGCCATCAGGCCGGCCGGTCCGCCGCCGATGACGGCGACGCGTGGTGGAGGTGAGGAAGGGTTCGGCATGGGGCAGCGGCAGAGAAGAACAGGAGCCGCATTGTAGACGACAAGGGCGCTGCCGGTCAGCCCCGCCGGGCCGGGGTTCAGGCCTGACTCAGGCCGCGGCGGCCGTCAGTTGCGGGAGCGAGGCCATCAAATCGGCGAAGCGCTGGCCCTGGATCATGACGTGTTCGCGCGTCAGGCGCGCGGCCAGTTCGCCGTCGCCATCGATGATGGCGCGCACCATCTCGTCGTGTTCCGCATACGAATTGCTGACGCGGTCGCGCACGCGCAGCTGCAGGCGCCGGTACGGCCGCAGGCGCCGGTACAGGCTGCGCGCCTGCTCGATCAGGAAGCCGTTGTGGCTACCGGCGTAGATCGCCTCGTGGAAGGCTTCGTTCTTGACATAATAATCGTCCGGGTCCTGCGAACCCATCGCTTCCTTGCAGGCGGCGTGGGCCGCCAGCAGCGCTTCCTGCTCGTTTGGTGTCATGCGGCGCGCGGCCAGGCGGGCGCAGACCGACTCCAGTTCAGACATGACTTCGAAGCGCTCGACCAGCTGCTGCGGCCCCAGCTCGGCCACCACGGCGCCGCGGCGCGGACGGATCACGACCAGCCCCATCGATGCGAGCTGGATCAGGGTTTCGCGGATCGGCGTGCGCGAGACGCCGAAGGTGGCCGCCAGCTCGGTCTCGTCGAGGTGCTGGCCGGGGGCGAACTTGCCGACGGCGATCATCTCTTCGATTGCATCCTTCAGGGTTTCCGACCTGCTCTTCATATCCACTCGCCATTCATGTATTCGATATCTCATTATAAAAGCTACGTATAGCTTGACAACGACTATTTTAAGCTTATTCTTGTATACACAAAGACGGACGATGCATACGGACTACTCCGGCACGATCCGATAAATAAAACACAATCTTGGAGGATACAAATGGTCGCAATGACTCGCAGGGCCGTCCTGGGCGCGCTCGCTACTTCCCCGCTGTGGTTCCAGGCTGCACGTGCACAATCGGGCTCGTTGAAAATCTCGCACCAGTTCCCGGGCGGCTCCATCACCCAGGGCGACTTCCGCGACCGTCTTTGCCGCATGTTCGCCGCCGAGGTCGAAAAGCGCACCAAGGGCGCGCTCAAGTTCTCGATCTACCCGGGCTCCTCGCTGATGAAGACGAACGCGCAGTTCTCCTCGATGCGCAAGGGCGCCCTCGACCTGTCGCTGGTGCCGCTGTCGTATGCCGGTGGCGAAGTCCCCGAAGTCAATATCGGCCTGATGCCCGGCCTGGTGACGTCCTACGAACAGGGCTACAGCTGGAAGAACGAAGAGGTCGGCAAGGAACTGGCGCGCATCCTGGCCGAAAAGGGCATCGTCGTGGTGAGCTGGATCTGGCAGGCGGGCGGCGTCGCCTCGCGCTCGAAGCCGATCGTCGACCCGGAAGACGCACGCGGCCTGAAGGTGCGCGGCGGCTCGCGCGAGATGGACCTGATCCTGAAAGAAGCCGGCGCCGCCGTCGTCACGCTGCCTTCGAACGAGATCTACGCCGCCATGCAGACCGGCGCAATGGATGCGGCACTGACCTCCTCGACCTCGCTGATCTCGTTCCGCCTCGAGGAAGTCTCGAAAGCCCTGACCACCGGGCGCACCGGCGCCTACTGGTTCATGTTCGAACCGCTGATGATGTCGAAGGCCGTGTTCGACCGCCTGCCGAAGGACCAGCAGGCCGCGATCATGGCCGCCGGCGGCGAGCTCGAAGCCTTCGCCCGCAAGGAAGCACAGGCGGACGACCAGGCCGTGGCCGCGGTGTATTCGAAAGTCGGCGCCAAGGTGGTCGACCTGAACCTCGCCACCATCAAGAAGTGGCAGGCAATCGCCCGCAACACCGCCTGGAAGGATTACGGCGCGCGCAATCCCAACTGTGCCAAGCTGCTGGCCCTGGCGGAGAAGACCCTGTGAGCCATGGCTTCGAGTTAGAGACGGCACGGCTGCCCGCCGTGTCGGGCAGCGCACCGGTAGCGGCGCTCCAGCTGCTGCTGATGCGCGTCAACGGCCTGCTGCTGAAGCTGTCGATGGCGGCCATGCTGCTGACCGCCCTGGTGCTGACCTATTCGGTCGTCACGCGCTACTTCTTCAAGACCCCGACCGACTGGCAGGACGAGGCCTCGGTCTTCATGCTGGTCGGCGTGACCTTCTTCTGCACCGCCTACGTGCAGTCCTTCCGCGGGCACATCGGCATCGAGGCCCTGGCAGCCATCCTGCCGCCGAAAGCGAATGCCGTACGCCTGTTCCTGGTCGACCTGCTGTCGTTCGCCTTCTGCGCCTTCTTCGCCTGGAAATCGTGGGCGCTGTGCCATGAAGCCTGGGTCGACGGCCAGACCACCTCCTCGACGCTGGCGCCGCCGCTGTGGATTCCGTATTCGATGATGGCGGCCGGGATGACCCTGCTGACCCTGCAGATCCTGGTCCAGGTGCTGGCCCACTTCACTACCAAGCGGAGCGCCCCATGAGCGACCTGACCCTGGGCGCCCTCTACGGCGCCGTCACCCTGGTCGTCATGTTTTCCGGGATGCCGATCGCGTTCGCGCTCGGCCTGGTGGCGACGAGCTTCATGTATTTCTTCATGCCCTCGTCCTCGCTCGACACGATCAGCCAGAACGTGTACGAAGAGATGGCCTCGATCACCCTGCTGTCGATCCCGCTCTTCATCCTGAAGGGCGCGGCGATCGGCAAGTCGCCCGCGGGACGCGACCTGTACGGCGCGATCCACGCCTGGCTGCACAAGGTGCCGGGCGGGCTCGGTATCGCCAACGTCTTTGCCTGCGCCCTGTTCGCGGCCATGGCCGGCTCCTCGCCCGCGACATGCTCCGCGATCGGCTCGGCCGGCATCCCGGAAATGCGGAAGCGCGGCTACTCGCCCGGTTTCGCGGCCGGCATCATCGCCGCCGGCGGCACCCTCGGCATCCTGCTGCCGCCCTCGATCACGATGATCCTGTATGCGGTGGCGGCGGAGCAGTCGCTGGGTCGCCTGTTCCTCGCCGGGATCGGCCCCGGCCTGCTGCTGGTGCTGCTGTTCGCCGGCTATGCCGTCTACCGCGCCCGCAAGGAATACGGCCTGGCGCTGGCGGCCTATGAAGGCGGCGGCGTGAAGTCGGCCTATCTCGAGGACGAGCACTTCACGCTCTCGCAAAAGGTGGAAATGCTGCCGCGCGTGCTGCCCTTCCTGGTCCTCTTGATCGGCGTGATGATCGCGCTCTACGGCGGCTATGCCACCCCATCGGAGACGGCGGGCCTGGGCGCGCTGCTGGCCATCGTCCTGATCGCCATCGTCTACAAGCTGTGGCGCCCGAAAGACCTGTCGCCCTTCCTGGCGGCGACTATCAAGGAGTCGACCATGCTGCTGCTGATCATCGGCATGTCGCTCCTCTATTCGTATGTCATGAGCTACCTGCACATCAGCCAGTCGGCCGCGCAGTGGGTGGTCGACATGCACCTGTCGCGCTGGATCCTGCTGGCCGTAATCCTGTTCATGGTGATCGTGCTCGGCTTCTTCCTGCCGCCGGTCTCGATCATCCTGATGACGGCGCCGATCATCCTGCCGCCGCTGCGCGAAGCCGGTTTCGACCTGATCTGGTTCGGCGTGGTGATGACGATCGTGATGGAGATGGGCCTGATCCACCCGCCGGTGGGCCTGAACATCTTCGTGATCAAGAACATCGCGCCCGACATACCGCTGCGCGACGTGATCTACGGCGTGATGCCTTTCGTCGGCCTGATGTTCGTCGCCGTCGTGCTGCTGTGCGTGTTCCCGCAGATCGCCACCGGCCTGCCGGCCATGCTGATGGGAGGCGCAGGATGAACGCGCCCGGCAAAGTCTGGAATACCTTGCAGGCCGACCGCAGGGCGCGCCTGGAACGCACGGCCCGGGTGCTGGGGCGCGACCTGGACGGCAAGGCCGTCCCGAGCGCGCGGGTCCAGGACCTGCTGCACAGCGTGCTGGCCTGCGGCGACCGCGTCT
Organism: Telluria sp. AIW5; assembly: GCF_056680575.1. Lineage (NCBI taxonomy): Bacteria > Pseudomonadati > Pseudomonadota > Betaproteobacteria > Burkholderiales > Oxalobacteraceae > Telluria > Telluria sp. AIW5. The sequence continues at coordinate 3,781,312 of NZ_CM155289.1, forward strand.
GCCTCGAGGGGAACAACCAGAAGCAGGCCGATTTCCTGGCCGGGGCGCTGGCGGGCCTCGACCCGGCGCGCATCAACAACCTGCACATGCTGCAATCGGTGCTGGCGCTGCCGGAACACCTGGACGTGTTCGAACGCGGCGTGGCCTCGCGCCTGGACTTCTCGTTCTCCGGTCCCCAGGCCGGGCGCGTGGCGAAACTCGCCTCCGCCGGCAAGCTCAATATCGGTGCGATCCACACCTATCTCGAGCTGTTTTCGCGCTATTTCATCGACCTGCCGCCGCGCGTGTCGCTGGTGGCGGCCGAAGCGGCGGACCGCAACGGCAACCTGTACACGGGTGCGAACACCGAGGACACGCCGGCCATCGTCGAGGCGACCGCCTTCAAGAACGGCATCGTCATCGTCCAGGTGAACCGCATCATGGACACGCTGCCGCGGGTCGACATCCCGGGCGACTGGGTCGACTACGTCATCCAGTCGCCGAAGCCCTATTACATCGAGCCGCTGTTCACGCGCGACCCGGCCCTGATCTCGGAAATCCAGGTGCTGATGGCGATGATGGCCATCAAGGGCATCTACGCCGAGTATGCGGTCGAGCGCCTGAACCATGGCATCGGCTTCGATACGGCCGCCATCGAACTGCTGCTGCCGACCTATGCGACCGACCTCGGCCTGAAGGGCAAGATCGGCCGTCATTGGGCGCTCAATCCGCATCCGGCCCTGATCCCGGCGATCGAATCGGGCTTCGTCGAATCCGTGTATTCCTTCGGCTCGGAACTGGGGATGGAAGAATACATCCGCGCCCGCCCCGACGTCTTTGCGGTCGGGCCGGACGGCAGCATGCGCAGCAACCGGGCGCTGTGCCAGGCGGCCGGCCACTACGCCTGCGACATGTTCATCGGTTCGACCCTGCAGATCGACTTGCAGGGCAATTCGTCGACCGCGGTGGTTGGCCGCATCGCCGGTTTCGGCGGCGCGCCGAACATGGGCGCCGATGCTCGCGGACGCCGTCACGTCAGCCCGGCCTGGCTCAAGGCCGGGCAGGAAGCGCGCGCCGGCGGCAAAGGCATTCCGCGCGGGCAGAAGCTGGTGGTGCAGATGGTCGAGACCTTCCGCGAGCATATGCAGCCGGCATTCGTGGAGAAGCTGGACGCCTGGGAACTGGCCGAGCAGGCCGGCTTCGCCATTCCGCCGGTGATGATCTACGGCGACGACGTGACCCACATCCTGACCGAGGAAGGCATCGCCAACCTGCTCCTGTGCCGCAACGAGGAAGAACGCGAGCAGGCGATCCGCGGCGTGGCCGGCTATACCCCGGTCGGACTCGGACGCGACCGCCGCATGGTCGAGAACCTGCGCGACCGCGGCGTCATCAAACGGGCCGAAGACCTCGGGGTCGACAAGCGGCTTGCCACGCGCGACCTGCTGGCGGCCAAGAACATGAAAGACCTGGTGCGCGCATCGCACGGCATGTACGAGCCGCCGAAGCGCTTCCGCAACTGGTAACGACGACTGGTAAGAAGATTATGGAAAAGCTTGCATACCGATTTCAGGGCGGCAGCCGCGCGCTGCCGCAACAGGCAGAACTCGTGGGCGTGGTCGGCTCCGGCAACCTCGAGGTGCTGATCGAATCGAGCCCGCTGGGCGGGGACTGCGCGATCGAGGTGAACACCGCGGCGCTGGGATTCGGCGCCACCTGGGAAGCCGTCATGCGCGACTTCCAGGAGCGCTGGCAGCTGAAGGACGCGCGCATCGCGATCAACGACATGGGCGCGACGCCGGCCGTCGTCAGCCTGCGCCTCGACCAGGCGGTCGAGACGATGCTGGGGGGGCCGGCATGAGCAGCTACCTGGAGTTGTCGGCGCGCGAGCGCCTGGCGCAGCTGTTCGACGCCGGGAGCTTCGTGGAGTTCCTGCCTCCAAAGGCGCGCGTCATCAGCCCGCACCTGGCCCAGCTCGACGCACCGGTTGCCTTCGACGATGGCGTGGCCGTGGGCCGCGCGCGCCTGGATGGCCAGACTGTCTTTGCCGCCGCCCAGGAAGGCGGCTTCATGGGCGGCGCGGTCGGCGAGGTACACGGCGCCAAGCTGGTCGGCCTGCTGCGGCGCGCTGTCGCCGAAAAACCCACGGCGGTCGTGCTGCTGCTCGAATCCGGCGGCGTGCGCCTGCACGAAGCAAATGCGGGCCTGGTGGCGGTCTCGGAAGTGATGCGCGCCGTGCTCGATGCAAGGAATGCCGGGGTGCCGGTGATCGCACTGATCGGCGGCGCGAACGGCTGCTTCGGCGGCATGGGCATCGTGGCACGCTGCACGAATGCCGTCATCATGTCGGAGGAAGCGCGGCTGGCGATGTCGGGACCGGAAGTCATCGAGACCGCGGCCGGCGTCGAGGAATTCGACTCGCGCGACCGGGCCCTGGTCTGGCGCACCACCGGCGGCAAGCACCGCTACCTGCTGGGCGACTGCCAGGAACTGGTGGCCGACAGCGTGCCCGCCTTCCGCGCCGCGGCACTGGCGACACTCAAGCGCCTGCGCGACCAGGAAACGGCGCTGACGCTGGCCGCGCTCGAAGCCGAGCAGGCCATGCTGGCGCAGCGCCTCGAACGCTTCGGCGGCCTGGAAGAGCCGATGCAGGTCTGGGCCGCGCTCGGCGTCGCCGAGCCGCGCGGCCTGCCGCTGCTGGAGGCCGGGCCTTTCGTGGAACAAGTTGCCGGCTGGCGGATTGGAGCGAACTGATGGACTGGAATACAATCACGCGCGCCCTGTTCCCGGCAGGGCACGATATCGTCGAACACGAGCTGTTCCTGAGCGGGACGGCCCGGGTCGGGGAGAAGACGGTGGCCGTCGTCGGCACCACCGGCCACGCGCCGATCGGGGTCGAGATCGCGCTGCTGCAGGCGCGCTTCATCCTGCAAACGGTGCGCGAACATCCGGGGCGGCCGATCCTGATCCTGGTCGACACCGTCGGCCAGCGCCTGCGCCACCGCGACGAGATGTTGGGCATCAACAGCTACATGGCCCACCTCGGCAAATGCGTGGAACTGGCGCGCCGGCAGGGGCATCCGGTGCTCGGCCTGGTGTACGACCAGGCCCTGTCCGGCGGCTTCATTACCAGCGGCCTGATGGCCGACGCCTGCTATGCGCTGCCGGATTCGACCATCCGCGTGATGGGCCTGCCGGCGATGGCGCGCATCACCAAGGTGCCCGAGGAGCGGCTGACGGAACTCGCCGTGAGCAACCCGGTCTTCGCGCCGGGACCGGAGAACTACCTGCGCATGGGCGGCGTCCAGGAAATCTGGAAGGGCGACCTGGCCGCGCAGTTGGAAGCGGCCCTGGCAGGCGCTACACCGCAAGACGAGCGCGCGGCCCTGGGCCTGGCGCGCGGCGGACGCAAGTCCGCGCAGCCGGTGATCGAAGCCATCGTGGCGGGGCGCGATGCACTCGCGTCATGAACTGGTCTGGCTGACGTCGCAGGGTTGGAAGGAGGCAGCCGCCTCGGTGCGCCCCGGCGACCTGGGTTCGCTCGCGCTGTGGGAACGCCAGGGCTGGCCGGCCGTCGTGCGACGGCGCGACGTCGGCGCGCCCGGACACGTGGTCTCGCTCGGGATCGCGCTGCCGCCGTCGGGCGCCGATGCGCCGAAGGAGCGCATCGGCCTGCGCGTCGATGCGGCGCACGTCCAGCGGCGGTTGCCTGCGCTCGGGCTGATTGAGGCGATGGCGGCCGCGCCCGCGGCCTGGCGCGCCGGTCTCGCTGCCCTGGCCGGCGCCGGCGCCGGCCTCACACTGCGCGCCTACGGCTCGCTCGCGCTACAGGCCATGACCGGCCTGCCTTACCTGACGCCCGCCTCCGACATCGACCTGCTGCTGGCGCCAGTCAGCCGCGCCGACCTCGATGCCGGAATCGCCCTGCTGTCGCGCTACGCGGACACGCTGCCGCTCGATGGCGAAGTCGTGTTCCCCGGCGGCGCGGCGGTGGCCTGGAAGGAGTGGCGCGACGCCGGCCCGCGCGCGCGCGTGCTGGTGAAAACCGTCGACGCGGTGCGCCTGGCCGAGCGCGCCGCGCTGCTTGCCATGCTGGCGGAGCGATGAACCTCGCCGCTGCCGCCCGCAGGGCTTTTGTTTCGCCGCATCCGCCCGTCGTACCGGGCGAAACGCTGCACCGGGAGCTCGCGCGCCTGGCGCTGCACTGCCTGTACGCCGAGCTGACCCTGTACCCGAAACCGGGCCTGGTCTCGCTGGTCGACAACGGCAGCCACACCGACATGAACGCCGCCACCTTCATGCGCAGCCTGTTCGCGCTGCGCCATTATTTTGCGCGCATCAGCCGGGCCGGCGCGGCAGGCGCGCCCTTCGCCGAATTGAAACGCCTCGGCATCGAGGCCGAAGCGCGCATGCTACGCGCGACCGCCGGCATCAATACCCACCGCGGCGCCATCTTCTGCCTCGGCCTCCTGTGCGCGGCCATCGGCCGGGCGCGCGCCCAGGGCATCGCCCTCACGCCGGCGAGCCTGCGCGCGGTCCTGCTGCTGCGCTGGGGCGAAGCGCTGGCGGCGCATACGGTACCGGGCGCGCAGCAGTCGAATGGCCTGCGCATGGCCGACCTGCACGGCGCCGGTGGTGCACGCGAGGAAGCGGCGCTCGGACTGCCCTCGGTGTTCGAGACCGGCCTGCCGGCGCTGCGCGCGGCGCTGGCCGCCGGACGCGGCATGCGGCACGCCCGCGTCGACGCCCTGTTCGCGCTGATGGCGCGCGTCGAAGACACCAACGTGTTGCACCGGGGCGGCGCGGCCGGCGCGGAGACGGTGCGCGAACACGCACAGGCCTTCCTCGACGCCGGGGCGACGGCCGATCCGCACTGGCAGGCCCGGGCACTCGACTGCCACCGCCTGTTCGTCGCCGAAGGCCTGTCGCCCGGCGGCGCGGCCGACCTGCTGGCCGCCACCTGCCTGGTGCACGCGGCGACGACGGGCGCCCTGCCATGAGCGCGCGCTTGTTGATCCTGTGTCCGGGCCAGGGCGGCCAGCATGCCGGCATGTACGACCTGGCGCGCGGCGATCCGGCAGGCGCCGCCTTGCTCGACGCCTGCGCGCCCGCGCTGGATGCTGCAACCCTGTTCGAGAACCAGGCCGCGCAGCCGGCCATCGTGGCCGCCACGCTCGCGACCTGGGAAGCCTTGCGCCCACACCTGCCCGCGCCCTCGCTCGCGGCCGGCTACAGCATCGGCGAACTGGCGGCGCATGGCATCGCCGGCGCCTTGCCTGCGCAGGATGCCGTCGCATTGGCACGCGTACGCGCAGCGGGCATGGACCACGCCGCCGCCCGCCATCCCGACCAGACGATGGCCGCCATCGGCGCGATTGCGCTTGCGCGGGCGCGCGAACTGGCGCAGGCGGCCGGTTTTCACATCGCCATCGTCAACGGGGAAGATACCTGCGTCGCCGGCGGGCCGGGTACGGGCTATGCGGCCCTTGCCGCCGCCTGCGAAGCGGCCGGCGGGCGCGTCCAGCAGCTACCGGTGGCGGTCGCCTCGCATACGCCGCTGATGGCGGCGGCCGTGCAGCCTTTCGCCGCGGCCCTCGGCGCGGCCCCGTTCGGCGCGTGGCGCTGCCCGGTGCTGTCGGGGATCTCGGGTGCGCGCATCGGCACCCGCGAGGCGGCGATCGAACACCTGTCGCGCCAGCTGGCGGAAACGATCGAATGGCGCGCCTGCATGGACGCGGCCGTCGAGAGCGGGATCACCGTGGCGCTCGAACTGGGGCCCGGCGCGGCGCTGGCGCGCATGTTCCAGGGGCGTCACCCGCAGGTGGCCTGCCGCTCGGTGGCCGAGTTCCGCAGCCTCGCGGGAGTCGTGGCCTGGGTCGAACGCCAGTTCGACGCATGAACATCGATCGCATGTAAAGGGAGCTTGACATCCCGGAAAACGCTGCCTACCATGTAAAGCATACTTTACATGGGAGCGCATCATGCACGAAAAACGTATCGCGAGAATCTACTACCGCGAGCTGTTCGCCGCGCTCGTGCTGTACACCATCCTCCTGACCGCAGCGATCAGGTTCGGCCGGCCGATGCCGGACGGCGTCCTGCGCACCGCCATCCTGGCCAGCCCGATGATCGGTTTCGGCGCCGCCATCTGGGCCATCGCGCGCCAGGTGCAGCGCGCCGACGAATACATCCGCATGCGCCTGCTGGAAAACATTGCGCTGGCCGCCGCCATCACGGCCGGCCTGACCTTTACGTACGGCTTCCTCGAGACGGCCGGCTTTCCGAAGCTGCCGATGTTTACCGTCTGGTGCGTGCTGTGCCTGTCGCTGGGCGTGGTGCAGCTGACCCGCAAACTACTCGGCCGATGAACAACCATATTCGCGAACTGCGCGCCGAACATGGCTGGAGCCAGGCCCACCTGGCCGAGCTGTTATCCGTGTCGCGCCAGACCGTGATCGCCATCGAAACCGGCCGCTACGACCCCAGCCTGCCGCTTGCCTTTGCGATATCCCGACTGTTCCAGCAACCGATCGAAGCCATCTTCAACCCTGACCAGGAGCCAGCATGAAAGCGTCTCTGTTGTTCGCACTTCTCGTAGCCGGCGCAGTCCCGGCATTCGCCGCCGACGCGGCGCCGGCTGCGCCGAACCGCTTCGCCGCATCGATCGCACCCGCCGAGCGCTTCGAGGTGCAGGGCATGCTGGTCGAGCGCCACGGCAGCGGCCCGCAGCCGATGATCCTGATCCCGGGCCTGTCCACCGGCGGCTGGGTGTGGCAGGACACGGTGCGCGAGTTCGCAGGCAGCCACACGGTGTATGTCGTCACCCTGCCCGGTTTCGACGGCCGTCCGGCGGTCGAGGGCAACCCCTTCGATGCGGCGAAGGGCGCGCTGAAGGAGTTGATCGCTGCGCGCCGCCTCGTGAAGCCCGTGCTGGTCGGGCACAGCCTGGGCGGCATGCTGGCGATCGCGCTGGCCGAGGAACTGCCTGCGCAAATCGGCGGCGCGGCCAGCATCGACGGCCTGCCCGTGATGCCGCGTACCGAGGACATGCCCCCGGAACAGCGCGCCCCCATGGCCGAATCGATGCGCCAGCGGATGGCGGCAAGCACCCCTGCCGCCTTCGCCGACCAGCAGCGGCAATACATGCGTGCGATCGGCACGACCGACATGGGCAAGGCCGACGACCTCGCCCGGCTCACCAGCCGCAGCGACCCGGCCGCGGTGGGCGCTTACGTGGGCGCGGTGCTGGCCCTCGACCTGCGTCCGGGCCTCGCGAAGATCGAGGCCCCGGTGCTCGTGCTCTCGCCCTTCTACGGCCCGGACAGCGCCGCCCTCGGCGGCATATCTTCCGCCGACAAGCTGGCGTATTATCGGGAACTGATGACCGGCACCTTGAGGCTGGACGTCGCGCCGGTCGACAACGCGCGCCACTTCGCCATGATCGACCAGCCCGGCGCCGTGCACGATGCACTGCGCCGTTTCATGAAAACCCTCTGAAGGAGATCTCATGCCGTCCACCTTCCACTGGATCATCCAGTACCTGATCGCCGTCGTGACCATGACCGCGCTGCTGCTGGCGGTCGACATGATGGGGGGCGAGAGCTTCGTGCGCGCCCTGCTCTCGGCCCTGGCCTGGTCCGCCATCGCTTCGGCGCTGTTCATCGGCACCCGCTACCGCAACATGAAGCGCAACATCGCCTGCCGCGTCTGCGACACGCTCGACCGTAAGTAGGTTCCGCGATCCTCCTTGATGGCCCCCGCGCCAGTACGCTTCCCCGGAAGCGATACTGGCGTGTTATTCACCGTGCATGTGTCAAGACAATAAGATACCTCTTGACAATCATTATCAAGAGAATATTCTTGTAGGCACCAATGTGAACGATGTGTGTCCTCAGGCATGCACGATTTGCCCGGTAGTTCGTTTTACTCATCTTGGAGGATGAATATGTCGTTGAAGACAGGGCCGATCCTGGCTCGTAGAACCCTGCTGGGCGCGATCGCGTCCAGCCCCCTGTGGCTTGGCACTGCCTGGGCCGCGTCGCAGTCGATGAAAATCTCGCACCAGTTCCCCGGCGGCAGCGTCATGGAAGGCGACTTCCGCGACCGCCTGTGCCGCATGTTCGCCGCCGACGTCGAAAAGCGTACCCGCGGCAGCCTGAAGTTCTCGATCTACCCGGACGCCGCCCTGATGGCCCCGAACGCCCAGTTCGGCGCGCTGAAGAAGGGCAGCCTCGATCTCGCCCTGGTGCCGCTGTCGTATGCCGCGGCGGAAGCGCCGGAGACGAATATCGGCCTGATGCCGGGCCTGGTCACTTCCTACGCGCAGGGCTACGGCTGGAAGAACGCGGAAGTGGGCAAGGAGCTGACCCGCATTCTGGCCGACCAGGGCCTGGTCGTGATCAGCTGGATCTGGCAGGCCGGCGGCGTCGCCGCGCGCGGCACGCCCATCGTGTCGCCGGAAGACACGCGCGGCCTGAAGGTGCGCGGCGGCTCGCGCGAAATGGACCTGATCCTGCAGGAAGCGGGAGCGACCATCGTCAACGTGCCCTCGAACGACATCCATGCCGCAATGAAGAGCGGCGCGCTGGACGCGGCCTTTACTTCCTCGACGTCGCTGATGTCGTTCCGCCTGCAGGACGTTTCGCGTTCGCTCACCACGGCGCGCAGCGGCGCCTACTGGTTCATGCTCGAGCCGCTGCTGATGTCGAAGACCGTGTTCGACCGCCTGCACAAGGACCAGCAGGCCGCCATCATGGCGGTCGGCGCCGACCTCGAAAAATTCGCGCTGCGCATGGCCCAGGGCGACGACACGGCGGTGGCGAACGTGTACGCGCACAACGGTGCGCGCGTGGTCGACATGGATGGCGAGGCGCTCAAAAAGTGGCAGGAGATGGCACGCACCACCGCCTGGGCGGACTTCAGCACGCGCAGCGACAACTGCGCGAAGCTGATGGCGCTGGCGGAAAAGGCTATCGTTTCGATGTAAGGAGCCCGGGCGGCCGCGCCGCCCGGATTTACCTCCCTGGCAGGCGGGATTTATCCGCCGGTCACAGGCGGGAAGAACGCCACTTCCCCGCCCTCTTCCACGACCGTCTCCGGTCCGCACATCACGTGATTGAACGCCATGCGCAGGGCGCGCTCGTGGCCGAGGGCCGTCGCCCAGCTACCGCCGCGCTCGACCAGGTGTTCGCGCACGCCGCCCACCGTCGTCACGCCCGCGGGCAGGGTTATGCGTTCGCTGGCGAGGCCGAGGGCTTCGCGCACGGACGCGAAAAATCGCAGTTCGATATGCATGGTATCAGTGTTGGAGTTCGGCGAAGGGGATGAAGCGCACGATATCGCCTTCGTTGATCGTGCGTCCGGGCGGATTGTCGATCAGGCCATCGCCCCAGACGGTCGAGGTCAGCACACCCGAGCCCTGGTTCGGGAACAGGTCGAGGCCCCCGCCGGCATTCACGCGCGCGCGCAGGAATTCATTGCGGCGGTCGCCTTTCGGCAGCGTGAAATCGGCGCGCAACTGCCAGGCGCGCGGTTCGACGTTTCCCGTCACGCCCTGCAGGCGGAGCAGGAAGGGCCGCACGAACAGCAGGAAGGTAATAAAGCTCGATACCGGATTGCCGGGCAGGCCCAGGAAGAACGCGCTGCCGCCCTCCGCATCACCGCTCCCCGCATCACCGCTCCGTTTACGCACTTCGCCGAACGCCAGCGGTTTGCCCGGCTTGACTGCGATCTGCCACATGTTCAGCTGGCCCTCGGCCTCGACCGCCGGCTTGATATGGTCTTCCTCGCCGACCGACACGCCGCCCGAGGTGATGATCAGGTCGTGCTCGCGCGCCGCCGCGCGCAGCGTGGCGCGCGTCGCGTCCAGCGTGTCGGGCACGATGCCGAAATCGGTGATGGCGCAGCCGAAGTTCTCCAGCAGCGCGCGCAGCGTAAAGCGGTTGGAGTTGTAGATCGCGCCCGGGGCGAGCACGCCGCCCGGCGCTTCGCCCGGCATCGTCAGCTCGTCGCCGGTGAAGAACACGGCCACGCGCAGGCGCCGCCGCACCGGCAGGCTGGCCAGGCCCACCGAGGCGGCCAGGCCCAGCTCCTGGCTGCGCAGGCGCGTGCCCGCTGCCAGGATGGTGGCGCCGGCCTGGATGTCTTCGCCCGTGCGCCGGATCCATTCGCCGCTTTTCGGCGTGTGGCGAATCGTCACCACGTCGCCCGCCGCATTGCTCCCCACCTCGCACTGCTCCTGCATCACGACCGCGTCCGCCCCCGCCGGGATCATCGCGCCGGTGAAAATGCGCGCCGCCGTGCCGGGCGCCAGAGGCTCGCCCACCTGGCCGGCCGGGATGCGCTGGGCCACGCGCAGCGTCGCGCCGCCATTCACGCAGTCGAGCGCGCGCACGGCGTAGCCATCCATCGAGGTGTTGTCGGCCGAAGGCACGGCAATCGTCGATGCCTGGTCCTCGGCCAGCACGCGGCCGTTGGCTTCCAGGGTCGCGACCTGCTCGATGTCCTGGACCGGCCGTGCGCTCGCGAGCAGCGTATCGAGCGCTTCGCGCACCGACAGCATCGGCCGAGGCGCTGCTTTCTCGGGAGCGCTCATCGTCACAGCCCCGTATGTGCGGCGATGAAGGTTTTCATTTCGTCGACGTTTGGACGCATCAGCACGAATTTCTGCGGCAGCGACTCGATGTCCTCGAAACCGGCCGGGCGCTCGGCGTCCGTGCCCAGTGCTTCGAGGATGGTTTCGTTGAATTTCGCGGCCAGCGCAGTCTCGAGCACGATCATCGGCACGCCGGGCGCCATGTGTTCGCGCGCCACCTTGATGCCGTCCGCCGTGTGGGTGTCGATCACGATGCCGTAATCGTCGGCCACCATGCGGATGGTCTCGAGGCGGTCTTCGTGGGTCGACTTGCCCGACACGAAGCCGTAAGCGGCCACACGCCTGAATTCGTCGCCATCGGCACCCGGGCCGCCCGAGAGGTCGAAGCCGCCGTGGGTGTCGACCTTGCGGAACAAGGCGTGGGTGCGTTCGCTGTCGCGCCCGACCAGGTCGAAGATGAAGCGCTCGAAGTTCGAGGCCTTCGAGATGTCCATCGACGGGCTGCTGGTGTGGAAGGTCTCGGCGGACTTGCGCACGCGATACACGCCGGTGCGGAAGAATTCGTCGAGCACGTCGTTTTCGTTGGTCGCGACGACCAGCTTGTCGATCGGCAGGCCCATCATCCGCGCGATGTGGCCGGCGCAGATATTCCCGAAATTCCCGGAAGGGACGGTGAAGGACACCGTCTGCGCGTTGTTCGTGGTCGCCGCGAGGTAGCCGCGGAAGTAGTACACGACCTGGGCCACGACGCGCGCCCAGTTGATCGAGTTGACCGTGCCGATCTTGTGGCGCGCCTTGAAGGACAGGTCGTTGGAAACCGCTTTCACCAGGTCCTGGCAGTCGTCGAACACGCCATCGACGGCGATGTTGAAGATGTTCGGGTCCTGCAGGCTGAACATCTGGGCCGTCTGGAAGGGGCTCATCTTCCCGCTCGGCGAGAGCATGAACACGCGCACGCCGCGTTTGCCGCGCATCGCGTATTCGGCGGCGCTGCCGGTGTCGCCGGAGGTGGCGCCGAAAATGTTCAGCTCATCCTCGTTCTTCGCCAGCGCGTATTCGAACAGGTTACCCAGCAACTGCATCGCCATGTCCTTGAAGGCCAGGGTCGGGCCGTTCGACAGCGCCTGCAGGATCAATGTGCGTCCGCCCGCTTCTTCCAGGGTGCGCAGCGGCGTGATCTCGCTCGCGCGCTCCTCGGCACGGGCGTTGCGGTAGACCTCGGCCGTGTAGGTCTTGCTCGTCAAGGCCTTCAGGTCGGCATCCGGAATATCGGTCGCGAATTTGCGCAGGATCTCGTAGGCCAGTTCGGCGTAGGACAGCTTGCGCCAGGCGTCGAGTTCCTCGCTGCTGACGCGCGGGTATTCGGCCGGCATGAACAGTCCGCCGTCGGGGGCCAGGCCGCCAAGGAGGATGGATGAGAAGGTTTCGGGATTGCGGGAAGCGGACGCGCTGGTCGCGCGGGTAGACACATATTGCATGTTTGGATGTTCCGGTTGGGCAGGCGTTGACCTTTTATTATAGTGCGCGCCGGAGAATCCTGTGCAAGGAGGGTTTTGGGGGGCGGCGCTTCGCGGCCACACCACCGTAACGCGTGGGCATGCCCACCCTACGGTGCACCACCGTCTCGATTCCTTCGTGGGCCGTCGCGTAACGTAGGGTGGGCATGCCCACGCGTACGTGCCAATGAAAACCCGGCCGCCGATTCGCATCGGCGGCGCGGGAAGCCCACCGGTCAGTACCTGCCAACGACTACCCGGGCGCCGGCGAAGATTGCGGGCGTCGGAACACCGCCGATCAGCAAGCCGCGTGGTTAACGGTCACCACATGTATCGCCAGCCCACCCAGCGAAGTCTCCTTGTACTTCACCTGCATATCCGCCCCCGTCTGGCGCATCGTCTCGATGGCGTTATCCAGGCTGACGAAGTGGGTGCCGTCGCCCTTCAGCGCCAGCGAAGCCGCCGTGATCGCCTTGATCGCGCCCATGCCGTTGCGCTCGATGCAGGGGATCTGCACCAGGCCGCCGATCGGGTCGCAGGTCATGCCGAGGTGGTGTTCGATGCCGATTTCGGCCGCGTTCTCGATCCGCTCGTTCGAGCCGCCGAGCGCCGCCACCAGGCCTGCCGCCGCCATCGCGCAGGCCACGCCGACTTCGCCCTGGCAGCCGACTTCGGCGCCCGAGATCGAGGCGTTGCGCTTGCAGAGCATGCCGATCGCGGCGGAAGTCAGCAGGAAGTCGCGGATGCCTTTTACGGCATCCGTCGGACGGCAGTCTTCGGCGTAGTAGCGCACCACCGCCGGGATGATGCCGGCTGCGCCATTGGTCGGCGCCGTCACGACGCGTCCGCCGGCGGCATTTTCTTCGTTCACCGCCATCGCATACAGCGTGACCTGGTGGGTCGAGTCGTGCGGCAGTTCGTTCACCCGTTTGCCTTCGACGCAGTGCGCCTGCTTCCACAGCGTGGCGGCCCGCCGCTTGACGTTCAGGCCGCCCGGCAGCTGGCCGTTCGTCACCAGGCCGTGCGCGATACAATCGCCCATCACGGCCCAGATGCGGTCCAGGCCCGCGTCCAGCTCCGCTTCGCTCATGCGTACCAGCTCGTTCGCGCGCAGCATGTGCGGGATCGACAGTCCGTGCTCGCGGCCCTGGGCCAGCAGCTCGGCCATCGTCGCGAACGGGAACGGCACCGACACCGCGCCCGGCTCAGGGGCGCGCTGGGTTTCGCCGGCGGCCGTGATGAAGCCGCCGCCGACCGAATAGAAAATCCGTTCGATGGCGCTGCCGTCGCGCAGCTGCAGCACGAAGCGCATGCCGTTCGGGTGTTCGGGCAGGGACGAGGTCTTGTGCCAGACCAGGTTCGACTTCATCGAGAACGGCACCTCTTGCGTGCCGAGCAAGCGCAGCACGCCGTCGAGTTCGGCCTCGGCCAGCTTGTCGTCGACCGTATCGGGATCGATATCCTGGGGCGTCTCGCCCATCAGGCCGAGGATGACCGCCTTGTCGGTCGCGTGGCCGACGCCGGTCAGCGCCAGCGACCCGTATAAATGGGCCTCGACGCCGGCTGCGTCATCGAGCGGCCCGCACTCGAGCAGGAAGCGGCGCGCCGCTACCATCGGTCCCACGGTGTGGGAGCTCGATGGGCCGATACCGATCTTGAATAAATCGAAAACGCTCATGTCCATCTTGGTTTGTCTCTTTAATTTTTATTATTTTATTGATTCAGGCGGTGGCGCCGACGTCGATATTCTCGAGCATGCTGGCCACCATCTCCTCGATGCCGACCCGGGCCTTCCAGCCCCAGTCGCTCGTCGCGCGGCTGTCGTCCAGGCTCTTCGGCCAGGTATCGGCAATCGCCTGGCGGCTGTCCGGTTGATACGCGATCTCGAAAGCCGGTACCGCCTTGCGAATGGCGACCGCCAGTTCGCGCGGGTTGAAGGACACGCCGGCAACGTTATAGGAAGAGCGGATCACGACCTTGTCGGCGGGCGCATCCATCAGTTCGATGGTAGCGCGGATCGCATCCGGCATGTAGATCATCGGCAGCGTGGTTTCCGGGCCGAGGAAGCATTCGTAGGTCTCGCCCTTCAGGGCCGCGTGGAAGATCGCGATCGCGTAGTCGGTGGTGCCGCCGCCCGGAGGCGATTTGAAACTGATGATGCCAGGGTAGCGGATGCTGCGCACGTCGACGCCATACTTGGTGTGGTAGTACTCGCAGAGGCGCTCGCCGGCCAGTTTGCTGATGCCGTAGATCGTGGTCGGGTCCATCACCGTGTACTGGGGCGTGTTCTCGCTCGGCGTGTTCGGGCCGAAGGCGGCGATCGACGAAGGCCAGAAGACCTTCAAAGGCTTCCCCGCTTCCAGGCGTTCGCGCGCGACTTCGAGGATGTTCAGCAGGCCGTCCATGTTCAGGGTCCAGGCTTTGAGCGGCGCCTGTTCGCCGGTGGCGGACAGCAGCGCGGCCAGCTGGTAGACCTGGGTCACGCCCTCTTCCTCGACCAGCGACATCAGGCGTGCCTTGTCCAGCACGTCGAGCTGGGCGTAGCGCGCCGCGCCGTAGACGTTGCGGGCGCCGATGTCGGTGGCAAGGACGTTGGCGGCGCCGTGTTGTGCGGCCAGTGCGGACACCAGTTCGCTGCCGATCTGACCGTTGGCGCCGATGACGAGGATGCGTTCCATGTAGATTCCTAGACTAAGCTGAATTAAATATTCTTGAGGATGCCGAGCTCGCGGCCGGCCTGCTCGAAGCCCTTGAGCACGGTGTCGAGCTGCTCTCGGGTATGCGCCGCCGACAGCTGCACGCGCACGCGCGCCTGCCCCATCGGCACCACCGGATAGAAGAAGCCCGACAGCAGCACGCCCAGTTCGAACATGCGCGCCGCGAATTTCTGCGCCACCGGCGCGTCGAACAGCATCACCGGCACCACCGGGTGGGTCCCCGGCTTGATGGTGAAGCCGATGCGCTCGATCTCCTTGCGGAAGTAAGCGGTGTTTTCCATCAGGCGGTCGCGCAGTTCTGTCGACTTCGAAATGCGGTCGAGTACCGAAATCGAGGCGCCCGCGATCATCGGGGCCAGCGTGTTCGAGAACAGGTAAGGACGCGACTTCTGGCGCAGGGTCTCGATGACTTCCTTGCGGCCCGACGTAAAACCGCCCATTGCGCCGCCCAGGGCCTTGCCCAGGGTGCCGGTGATGATGTCGATCTTGCCCACGACGCCGCAGTGTTCGTGCGTGCCGCGGCCGGTCGCGCCGAGGAAGCCCGAGGCGTGCGATTCGTCGATCAGGGTCAGCGCGCCGTACTTGTCGGCCAGCTCTACGATCTTGTCCAGTTGCGCGATCGTGCCGTCCATCGAGAAGGCGCCGTCGGTGACGATCACCTTGTGGCGCTTGCCGGCGGCGGTCGCGGCCTGCAGCTGGACTTCGAGATCGGCCATGTCGTTGTTGGCATAGCGGTAGCGCGCGGCCTTGCAGAGACGGATGCCGTCGATGAGCGAAGCGTGGTTCAGCGCGTCCGAGATGATCGCGTCGTTTTCGTCGAACAGGGGCTCGAACACGCCGCCGTTGGCATCGAAGGCCGCGGCGTACAGGATCGTGTCTTCGGTGCCGAGGAATTCGGACAGTTTGCGTTCGAGTTCCTTGTGCACGGTTTGCGTGCCGCAAATGAAGCGCACCGAAGACAGGCCGTAGCCGTATTTTTTCAGGGCTTCTTCGGCCGCCTTCTGGGTTTCCATGTCGCCCGACAGGCCGAGGTAGTTGTTGGCGCACATATTGATCAGGGTGCGCCCGTCTTCGGACTGCACCTCGGCGCCCTGGCGCGAGGCGAGCACGCGCTCCGGCTTGAACAGGCCCTGGTCGCGCAGGGTGGACAGGTTCTGTTGCAGGCCGCTGTAGAACGCGTTCTTCGCTTGCTCGCTCATCTGGTTTCCTCGTCTGTGATGCCGGCTTGACCGGCGGTTGGACTATGCTGTACCGTTCTTCGAGCGTCGCACATATTTACTGCGTCGCCGTGTTTTCGGTATCTCGAACTGAAATTCAATATAATGAATATTACGCCGACCTGTTGAACTTGGCAAGGACCGGCCTTCCACCAAATTAGCACTGCCTGATTAGAGCTGTCTCCCACATGAAAACCCTGGTCCCGACCAACAACGCCCCGCCCGAAGTCGGCGCCACCCTGCAGCGCCTGCGCCTGGCGCGCGGCCTGACCCTGGAGGACCTGTCGCGCATCGCCGGCGTGTCGAAGTCGATGCTGTCGCAGATCGAGCGCGAAAAAGCGAATCCTACCATTGCGATTACCTGGCGTCTCGCGAACGCGCTCGGCGTGCAGATCGGCGAATTGCTATCCTCCGAAACGCGCGAGGTCGAGGCGATCCGGGTGCTCGACGCGCACGAGACGCCCACCCTGCCCGGCACCCATGCCGGCTATACGTTGCGTATCCTGGGGCCGATGGAGCTCGCGGGCCAGTACGAGTGGTACGAATTGACGCTGGCGCCCGGGGGCGAACTGGCCTCGCAGGCGCACGATCCGGGGACCAAGGAGCACATGACGGTGATTAACGGGACGCTCGAAGTCGAAGTCGGGACTTCGAAGCGCAAGGTGAAGGCCGGCGGGACGGCGCGCTACCCGGCGGACCAGGATCACGTGGTGAGGAACGTGGGGAAGACGGAGGCGAAGGCCTTGCTGGTGGTGGTGCATAGATAGTGCACGACCGAGTGTTAAAACATTTGTTTTTCGTATGCAGACAAATGTTTTGGTCCGCAAGCGGAATGCCGGCCTTGTACGCGTGGGCATGCCCACCCTACGGTGCGCCACGGTCTCGATGAGAACCTGTAGCCGTGGTGTAACGTATGGGGTCATTGAGGCCAATGGCCTCAATGACGGGTTCACCGGGCATGCCCACGCGTTACGGCGCATGATCAGCGTTTCACCAAAACGCAGCTACCACCGGAAACGCATGAAATCGGGCAGTCGAATCACGCGATCCGACTGGCCCGTCTGCATCCCTGGTCAGGCGGCCGAAAGGCCGCCTGTGCCGTTTACATCTTCAAGGCCTTCGTCAGGAAGCCCCAACGATCCGCCACTTCCTCGATCTGCTTCGCGGTCGGCTTGCCCGCGCCATGCCCGGCCTTGGTGTCGATCCGGATGATGATCGGGTTGCAGCCCGCCTGCGCGGCCTGCGCCGTGGCGGCGAACTTGAAGCTGTGCGCCGGCACCACGCGGTCGTCGTGGTCGGCCGTGGTGATCATCGTCGCTGGATAGGCGGTACCGGGCTTCAGGTTGTGCAGCGGCGAATACTTCACCAGCGCCTTGAACTCGTCGGCGTTATCGGCCGAGCCGTAATCCGAAGTCCAGGCCCAGCCGATCGTGAACTTGTGGAAGCGCAGCATGTCCATCACGCCCACCATCGGGATCGCCGCGCCGAACAGGTCGGGACGCTGGGTCATCGCCGCGCCCACCAGCAGGCCGCCATTGCTGCCGCCGCCGATCGCCAGCTTCGACGGCTGGGTCACCTTGTTCGCCACCAGCCACTCGGCTGCGCCGATGAAGTCGTCGAAGACGTTCTGCTTTTGCAGTTTGGTGCCGGCCTGGTGCCAGGATTCGCCGTACTCGCCGCCGCCGCGCAGGTTGGCGATGACGTACACGCCGCCCATTTCCATCCAGGCCAGGTTGGCCGGCGAGAAGCCCGGCGTCATCGAGATGTTGAAACCGCCGTAACCGTATAAATAGGTCGGGTTGTTGCCGTCGAGCTTGAGGCCCTTCTTCGACACGATGAACATCGGCACCCTGGTGCCGTCGCGGCTGGTGAAGAACTGCTGGCGCGTCTCGTAGGCGTTCGGGTCGAAGTCGACCTTCGGCTGGCGGAACACGCTGGTCTTGCCGCTCTTCATGTCGAGGCGGTAGATCGTCGTCGGCGTGGTGAAGCCGGTGAAGGAGAAGAAGGTCTCCGTGTCGCCGCGCTTGCCCGTGAAGCCCGACACCGAACCGATGCCCGGGAGCGCGATCTCGCGCACCAGTTTCCCGTTCAGGTCATTGACGCGCACGACGCTGCGCGCATCCTTCAGGTATTCAAGGACCAGGCGCTTGCCGACGATGTGGGCATTCGACAGCGTGTCCTTCGATTCGGCGACGATCTCTTTCCAGTTGCTTTCCGCCGGCCTGGTCACGTCGATGGCGACGATGCGCTGGCGCGGGGCCTTGCTGTCGGTGCTGAAATAGAAGGTCGAGCCGACGTTGTCGATGAAGTCCCAGGCGGCGTCGAAGTTGTCGATCAGCGGCACGACTTTCGAATCGGGCTTGCTCAAATCCTTGATGAAGACGCGGTATTTATGCGCCGTACCCTTGGTCGCGGTGATCAGCAGGTATCTGCCGTCGTCCGTGGTATGGGCGCCGAAGCCCCATTCCTTTTCGTCCGGGCGGTCGTAGACGAGGACGTCCGCGCTTTGCGGGGTGCCGATCTTGTGGAAGTACAGTTTCTGGAAGTAGTTCACCGCAGCAAGTTTCGTCGCTTCGGTCGGTTCGTCGTAACGGCTGTAGAAGAAGCCCTTGCCGTCTTTCGTCCACGCGGTGGCCGAGAACTTCACCCATCTGATGTGGTCGTCGAGGTCCTTGCCGGTCTCGATGTCGCGCACCTTCCACTCGTTCCAGTCCGAGCCGGAGGCAGCCGTGCCGTAGGCCAGCAGTTTGCCGTCCGGGCTGACTTCGACGCCGGACAGCGCGACCGTGCCGTCGGCCGCCAGCGTGTTCGGGTCGAGCAGCATGCGCGGCGTGTCGTTCAGGTTTTTCATCGTGTACAGCACCGACTGGTTCTGCAGGCCGTCGTTGCGGCTGTAGAAGTAGCGGCCGCCCTCTTTCGACGGCACCGAATAGCGCTCGTAGTTCCACAGTTTCGTCAGGCGCTGGCGGATCGCTTCGCGCTGCGGGATCTGGCCCAGGTAAGCCTGAGTGACGGCGTTCTCGGCGTCGACCCATTGTTTGGTCTGCGCGCTGTTGGCGTCTTCCAGCCAGCGGTAGGGATCGGCCACGCTGGTGCCGTGGTAATCGTCGATCTGCGCGCTCTTCGCCGTGACCGGGTAGGTCAGCGCGGAGCCCGCCGGGCAGGCGGCCGGATCGGCTGCGTGCGAGGTGCCGAACACCGTCATCAGGGCGAGGGCAAGGCTTGCGTGTCTCATCTGAACATTCATGTGGATATTCTTCTCGGAACGTTGGAGGGCGGAATGTGCCGAGAGGAATCATAGCGCGAAACCCGGCGGGAAGCGACCGGGCATTGCAGCCCGTACGTACAGGTAGCGCGGAGTGACTGACGGCCGGTGATCGCTACGTTGGCTGCGGTGTACCGTAGGGTGGGTATGCCCACGCGGTTCACCGGTGGATTCAACGCGGCCCGCCATGACGGCCCGGACGGACGAATCGCGGTCGTTAGCGAGGGCGACCGTCATCAATGATCGACCGCCGCACCGCGTGGGCACAAGTGCCCACCCTACGACAGGCCGACGATTCGATAGGATTTATGGCGCAGCCCGCCGCGCCAGCACCTCGCGGTGACTCAGCTGCCACTTGTGCGACAGGTCCAGCGCCCAGCCGATCTCGGCGGGACTGAGGCGGCGCGCGACGATCGTCTTGTTGACGTTGGCCGCGCTGTCGCCGCCCTCGGCCGCAAGCAGCATCCACATGTAGGCGCGTACCGGGTCGCGCGCCACGCCGAGCCCGCTGCCGTACATGCCGCCCAGGTTGTACTGGGCCAGCGCATGGCCCTGCTCGGCTGCCTGCTCGTACCAGTGGACGGCCTGGGTGTCGTCCTGGGGCAGGCCCTGGCCGCTGGCGTACATGACGCCCAGGTTGTTCTGGGCGCTGGCGTCGCCCTGTTCCGCGGCGAGCCGGTACCAGTAGGCGGCGCGCGCCTCGTCCTTGTCGACGCCCTGGCCGTTGGCGTAGATGACGCCGAGGTTGAACTGGGCGTTCGGCGCGCCCTGCTCGGCCGCGCGCCGGTACCAGTCGAAGGCGCGGGCCGGGTCGCGGTCGGTGCCGCGGCCGTGGGCGTACATATTCGCCAGGTTGTACTGGGCCGCCATGTGGCCGCCGCTCGCGGCCTTCGTGTACCACTCGAGGGCGCGCGCCTCGTCCCGCTCGACGCCTTTGCCGTTGACGCACATGGTGGCGAACAGGAACTGGGCTTCGCGGTCGCCATGTTCGGCCGCCCGCTGCAGCCAGGCGCAGGCGCGCCGCGCGTCCGGGCGCACGCCCTGCCCTTCAGCGTAGGCGATGCCGAGTTCGCGCTGGGCGCTGCGGTCGCCGGCGGCGGCGGCCTTGCGGAACCAGTACAGGGCCTGGCTGGCGCTGGCCTCGACGCCCTGCCCGCGCTGGTACATCAGGCCCAGGTTCAGCTGCGCCGCGGCCTCGCCCTGCAGCGCCGCCTTGCGGAACCAGGCCATCGCCAGCGGGTAATTGATGGCGGCCCCGACGCCGTTCAGGTAGCACTCGCCTAGCTGGTTCTGGGCGCCGGCCATGCCCTGCTCGGCGGCGCGGTAATACCAGGACAGGGCGCGCTCGGGGTCGATCGCCATGCCGCGCCCCTGGCGGAACATGTGGCCGAGGTTTTGCTGGGCCGAGGCGTCGCCCTGCTCGGCGGCGCGGCGGAACCAGCGCGCGGCCTCGAGGTCGCAGCGTTCGACGCCGCGCCCGTGGTAGTACATGGCGCCCAGATGGTTCTGGGCGAAGGCCAGGCCCTGGGCGGCGGCCATGCGCAGCCAGCGCACGGCGCAGGCATCGTCGCGCTCGACGCCGTTGCCCTTCTTGTACATCAGGCCGAGGTTGAACTGGGCATAGGCATTGCCGCGCTCGGCGGCGTCGCGGAACCACTGATAGGTCTGGTGGCTCTCGTTGTGGAGCTTCTGGTTCATTGGGTTCCCCGCTGGAGTCGACGTCCGCCGCCTTCGAATGGCACCCGATCAAGTCAGGCGGCCTCATAAGTATTAACAAAATTTTAATGACAGCGACCCGCGACGGGTTTGACGGTGCACAATCGTGCCGGTGCGCGCCCCATAAAAAAACCCGCCGGGCGCGAGCGCGGCGGGTCCTGGAAGCGGGCGTCCGGAAGGTCAGGACAGCGCCGAGCGGTTCGGTCCGAGGGCGTAGACCAGCATCGCCAGCAGGGCCAGGCACCAGACGATCAGCGCACCGGACGGCAGGTCGAGGATCACCGACAGCACCAGCCCGGCCGCATAGCCGCCAATGCCGACCAGGTAGGCGAAGGGCAGCTTGCGCCCCTCGCGATAGTGGCGCACGGCCAGGCTCGGCACGATCAGGCTGGCGAACACGAGGTAGACGCCGACCAGCTGCACCGAGGCCGTCACTGCCAGCGCGAACACGAGATAGAAGCCGAGCCGCCCGAGCCGGTTGCGAAACACCGCCAGCAAGGCGAGGATCAGCACCGCGCCAATCGCCGGCATGAGCAGCTGGTCGTAGCTGACCCAGAGGATCTGGCCGGACAGCAGATCCTGTAAATGTTCGCCGCCGTGCGGATTGTGCGCCAGCAGCAGCAGGCCGGCCGTGGCCGCCAGTACGAACAGCACGCCGATCTGCGCTTCCTGCACCTCGGGCCAGCGCTTCTCGGTCCAGGTCAGCAGCACGGCGCCAAGCACGGCGGCCACGCCGGCGGCCACCTGGATGGTCCAGCCGTGCGGGTCGAAGTCAGCCGCGCTGGCAATGATGACGCCAAGCGCCGCGATCTGCGCGATCGCCAGGTCGATGAAGACGATCCCGCGCTTGAGCACCTGTGCGCCGAGCGGGATGTGGGTGGCGAGCACCAGCAGGCCGGCGACGAAGGCCGGCAGTACGATCAGGAAATCGAAGTGTTGAGCGAAGTTTTCCACGTTTATTTTACCGCCGCGGTCAGGCGCTGCACCGTCGTGTCGAACATCGAGAACAGGTCGCGGCTCTCGGCGTCGGCACCGACGGTAAACGGAATCACGACGGCCGGGATGTGCGCGCGCTGCGACAGCCAGTTCGAGGCGCGTTCATCCTGGTAGGCCGCGCGCAGCACCAGTTTCGCCGGTTGCTGCTGGAGTTGCGCGAGCAGCTGGCCCAACTGGGCCGCGCTGGGCTCGACGCCCGGTTTCGGTTCCAGGGTCCCGACCTGGTGCATCCCCAACCAGTTCATCAGGTACTCCATGTTGCGGTGGTGTTCGACGATGGCCACGCCGCGCAGCGCCGCCGCCTGGGTTTCCCACTTGCGCATCGCCTGCGACCAGCGGGCCGCGAAATCGGCCTGGCGCGCGGCGTAGTATGCGGCGTTGGCCGGATCGATGGCGGCCAGGCGCTTGGCCAGCTGGGCGCTGACGAGGGCGATGTTGTGCGGGTTCAGGTGCACGTGCGGATTGCCGGCTGCGTGGACATCGCCTTCCGCACGATCGAGTTTCGTCGGGACGTCCAGGCGCGGCACGAAGCTGCCGGCTTCAAAATAGCCCGGCTGTCCGCGTCCGATTTTCGCATTGCCCGACTGCTGGACCAGCAGGGGCAGCCAACCCACTTCCAGGTCGAGACCCGTGCACACCACCAGGTCGGCATTCCGGGTGCGCGCGATCAGGCCCGGACGCGCTTCGACCCGGTGCGGATCCTGCAAGGCGTTGGTCGCGCTCGAGACATTGGCCTTGTCGCCGGCCAGCTCCGTGGTCAGCGCGGCCCATTCGGGTTCGCAGGTCAGGACGTTGATCGCGGCCTGCGCCGGCAGGGCGGCGGCCAGCGCGAGGGTGCAGCCGGCCACCAGTTTGTTCATGAGGTTTGTCATCTCGTTCTCCTTAGAAGGTGTGGGCGGCGTGCGTGCCGAGGCTCATGATGTATTGCAGGTAGACCTGGTTGTCAGGCCGCCCCGGACGCGCTTCGTCGCGCGCGAACTGCAGGCGCAGGCGCGAGAATTCCGACGGGCTCCAGTCGAGCATCACGCTCGTACGCTTCGGGTTGTAGCTCGCCAGCGCCGGAAAGGCGTCCATGCCCAGCACGCCGCTGTCGACCAGGCCGATGAACGGGCTGCCGGAGGCCAGGCGGTCGAAACGCAGGCCGGCGCGCCAGTAAGGCATGAACTGGTACACGCCCTGCAGGTACCAGCCGGACTGGGTGGCGGCGTAGTCGCCAGCGGAGGCGTCCGCGAGCGCGCCGGAGGCCAGCGTGCCGCTTTCCTTGCGCCGCATGTATTCGCCCTGCAGCTTGACATTGGTCCGGGTCGGATTGCCGTTCGGCGCCCATTTGTAGACCGCGTCCGCCATCCAGATCGAGGACCGGCCGCTGAAGGCATTCGGGATACCGTCGAATTCGTAGGAACGTTCGGCCGCGCCGGTGCGCAGGTACGAGAGACCGGCGCGCCAGCTGGCCGAGTCGCCGATGTCGTCGCCCACGTGCGCGAACACGCTGCCGGCGCCGAAGCCGTTCTTGTTGCGGTCGTTGCCGGGGAAGCTGCGCCCGCTGCCCAGTTCCGCACCCACTTCGAGGAAGGTATTGAAGGGCGCGAGCCAGCGTGCCTGTACGCCGTCAGGCTTGTACTGGCCGCCGAAGAAGGCCTGGTAAGCAAGCGGCGCATCGACGAAGTCCCAGGTGTGGCTGTGCTGGCCGTTCAGGTAGCCCACGCCCGAGAGAAAGCGGCCCGCCTTGATGTTCATGCCGCCGCCCAGTTCGCGCGTGCGGAAGAACGCTTCCTCCACCGAGGCTTCGTTCTCGCCGCTCAGCGCAAAGGTCAGCTGGCCGGCAAACATCGGGTCGATGTTCGCCGCCATGGTCAGTTCCGACTCGCCCAGGTTGAAGCTGCGGCTGCCCGGCCCGACCTCGCCCACCGGCGGCATGAAGCCGCCGAAGCGATAGGTGGCGGGGTCCTGAGACAGGTTGGAGAAGGTACCGCCGAGGACCAGCGAGATGCTCGGGTTGAAGGCGTTGTCGCCCTGCGCCGCGGGCGCCGCCGGGGCCGCCGGCGCTGCCGCGGCCGGAGCGGCTGCTTGCTGGGCATTGGCCGCCGCATTCTGCGCTTCGGCCACGGCCGCCTGCGCATCCTGCAGGCGCTGTTCGAGCGCCTGCAGGCGGGCTTCATAGGATTGTTTCATTTCCTGGATCTGGGCGCGGATCGCGGCCAGTTCAGGGGAGTCCGCGGCGCTGGCGGACAGGGGCAATGCAAAGGCGGCAGCGATCGCCACCGACATGAGGGTGTGTTTCGACATCGTGTTCTTTCAATCGACAGAGAATGACAGGCAGCTTCCCGCAAACGCGGGAAGGCCGGCGGCTAAACGGGTCTCTGGATCGAAGAAGGCGGCGCGCGCGAACGGAAGGCGCAGACGGTGCGCGGCGCGGCCTCGGTGGTGACGAGCGCGATGATGCGTTCGTCCTGCAGGTCGAGCGGCGCGAACTGGCGTGGGGTGCTGCCGACGGCCGTGGCCATCTGGGCGAAGACGAGGCACTGGGAGCAGCTGCGGTCTTGCGCGACCGAACTGGAAAGGTCTTTATCGGTGTCGGGCTGGCCGAGTGCCGCGACCGGATGCGGGTTGCCAAGCTTGCCGGTCAGGTGCGACATCGCATGCGCGAACGCCATCTGCTGGGAAACCAGCAGGAGCAGCGACAGCAGGACGTGGACTATACGGCGACGCATCATGATGGCGGCATTGTAATGCTCTCAAGCCAACTACGGAACAACTACGTGGTCTTTTTTTCAGCCGCGTATTTACCCAGCCAGGCCGGCACCTTGGCGGCCGACAGCTTGTTGATCGACACCAGCAAGTCCGGCGCGACTTGCGGTAGCCCGTAGGAGCTGCCGATATGGCGCCCGATATGGATCAGGACTTCGGCCGCCACCTCCGCATCGGCCTCGGCCCGGTGCGCCGCGCTGCGAAAGGCGATGCCGAGCTGGCGCGACAAGGTGCCCAGTTTATAACTCGGCATGCCCGGGAACACGCGGCGCGAGAGTTTCAGCGAGCAGACGAGACCCACGTGGCCGCAGGCGCGGCCCAGGCGGTCGGCTTCCGCCGCCAGGAACTTCTCGTCGAAGCTGGCGTTGTGGGCCGACAGGGTATCGCTGCCGATGAAGTCCAGCAGCTCCGGCACCACCTGGCGCACGGGCGGCGCCGAATCGACCATCTCCTGCGTGATGCCGGTCAGGCCCGTGATGAACGAGGGGATGCGCGCGCCGCAGTTCACCAGCGAGACATAACGATCGGTCACCTGCCCGCCGACGATGCGCAGGGCGGCAACCTCGGTGATGCGGTCGCCCATGGCGGGCGACAGGCCCGTGGTCTCGAAGTCGAGCATCACGATGGGGCGTTCAAAAATAGACATGCAATCCTTTTAGCCGAATTTGCGCAGCGCGTCCAGTGCCAGGCCGGCGCCGATGCTGCCGAACAGGTCGCCCTCGACCTTGCGCGCGTCCGGCAGCAGTGCGCCGACGCGCGCGCGCAGCAGGCCCACGCCGCTCGAGCCGCCGGTAAAGAAGACGGTATCGACGGCACCCGGGGCCACGCCCGCATCGTCCAGCAGGCGCAGCACGGTGGCGTCGATCGCATCGAGCAGCTGGCCGATCGCGGCCTCGAAGGTCGCGCGTTCCACGGTCAGCGTTTCCGGCGGCGCCAGGCGGTCGAGGTCGAGCGCGACCCGCTCGTGCGACGACAGGCCGATCTTGGCGCCCTCGACCTGCATGGCCAGCCAGTGGCCGGCGCGCTCCTCGATCAGGCCCTGCAGCCGCGTCAGCTTGGCCGGCTCGCGCGCGTCGCGCACCAGGTCGTCGAGCTGGGCGATGCTCTTCCGCGTGTACGCCTGGTTGATCGTATGCCAGGTCGCGAGATTAAAATAATAGCTCGACGGAATCTCGGCGCCGGAGCGCAGCGCGCTCTTGTAGCCGAGCAGCGGCATGACGGACGCGAGGCTCAGGTATTTGTCGAAGTCGGTGCCGCCGATGTGCACGCCGCCGGTGGCGAGGATGTCGTCGCGGCGTTCGGGCTTGCCGGCGCGGCCCGGTCCCAGGCGCACCAGCGAAAAGTCCGAGGTACCGCCGCCGATGTCGGCGATCAGCACCAGTTCCTCGCGGTCGATCTGGGATTCGTAGTCGAAGGCGGCGGCGATCGGCTCGTACTGGAAGGCGACTTCGCGAAAGCCCACGCTGCGCGCCACTTCCAGCAAGGTATCCTCGGCCAGCTTGTCGGCGACCGGGTTCTCGTCGATGAAGAACACGGGACGGCCGAACACGGCGTGCTCGAAACCACGCCCGGCTTCGCTTTCCGCGCGGCGTTTGACTTCGCCGATGAACTGGGCCAGCAGCATCTTGAACGGCAGCGCACGGCCGCCCACTTCGGTCTGGCCGTCCATCAGGCTCGTTCCCAGCAAGCTTTTCAGCGAGCGCATCAGGCGCCCTTCGTAGCCCGCCAGGTAGTCGGCCAGGGCCGCGCGGCCGTAACGCACCTCTTCGTCGTCGGCATTGAAGAACACCACTGACGGCAGCGTCGCCTTGCCGTCCTCGAGGGTCAGCAGTGCATTCGCGCCGCCCGGCGCCCGGCCTGGCCCCGGCCTCTCGTGGCCCGGCCTGATCCAGCCAACCGTGGAATTCGACGTACCGAAGTCGACGCCGCAAGCGTTCGTCATGTCTGCCTTTGTCTGGGGACGTGTTTTGAAGGGGCGAGATCTTAACAGAAATCAGCTTCTCTGGCGAAGCCCAGAGCCCGGCCGTTGTGTTGCAGTCACGCCCCACGCGGGCGTCGCGGGAAAGCACCCTCTCCTATAATCGAACGACACTTCCTCCGGCCGGAGAATGCGATGCTCCCTGCCCAAGCCCCTGCCGCTGCCTGCACCTGGATCCTGAAACGCAACTGCTCGCTGACGCCCCGCCAGTCGGCGGCGGCGTATGCACTCCTCTGCACGGCATCGTTCGGCATCGCCCTGGTCTTCCTGGTGCAGGGAATCTGGATCGTGCTCGCGTTTTCGCTGGTCGAGATGGCTGCGGTCGGCTGGGCCCTGCTGCATTACGCGCGCCATGCGCTGGACGTCGAACGCGTGGCACTCACCGAGCGCTGCCTGGTTATCGAGCGCATCGACGCCGGGCGGCGCAGCCAGTTCCGGCTCGACCCGCTGCGCACCCGCGTCAAGCCGCCGGCGCCGCGCGCGCGCAAGCTAATCCTGCTCGAGTCGCCCGGCACCAGCGTCGAGATCGGCAGCTACGTATCGGAGCCCATCCGCCAGCAGGTGGCGCAGGAGCTGGCACGCGCGATGCGGGGACACCCGGCACGCCTGCTGTAGCCCAAATCGAAATGTTGTCTTCCATGTAAGTTTCTTCTTACATTCACACGGCGGCGCTACCGATAGGTGTTTCCTATCCCATTTTGCATAATCTTCTATCAGATATGCCAAGCGTCACAAGCGTCAAGGCAACAACAGAGAGGAAGACAAAGTGAGCAACAAGGAGCAAGGATTCGCCATCGTCACCCACGGGGGCGCAGGCGAGCCGCTGGCGTTCGCCGACGGTTGCGAGAAGGCTGCCGAGCGCGGCCGCGAGAAGCTGCTCGAAACGGGCGACGCCCTCGACGCCGCGATTGCCGCCGTCATGGTGCTCGAAGAAGACGAACGCTTCAACGCCGGCACCGGCGCGGTGCTGTGCCTGGACGGCGCTACCATCGAAATGGACGCCTCGGTCATGGATACGCGCGGCCGCCTCGCCGCGATCGCCGGCGTACGCAACGTGCGCAACCCCATCCTGCTGGCGCGCGCGGTGGCCGACACCCCGCACGTGTTCATCGCCGGCGAAGGCGCCGATCGCCTGGCCCGCGCACTCGGTTTCGAACGCTCGAAACCGATCAGCGCCGGCCAGCGCGAAAAGCACGAAAAGCTGATGAAGCAGCTCGCCGGCTCCGTGCCCGCCATGCCCGGCATCGACAACCGCATGTTCGAGCGCTTCTGGAACTACAAGACCCCGCTGCAGCTGCCGCCGGGCGCGGCCCACGATACCGTTGGCGCCGTCGTGCGCGGAGCGGACGGCCATTTCGCCGTCGCCGGCTCGACCGGCGGCTCCGCGCCCTCCCTGCTGGGACGCGTGGGCGACACCGCGATCATGGGCAGCGGATTCTATGCCGGCCCGCTGGGCGCGATCGCCGCGACCGGCGTGGGCGAACACATCGTGCGCCACATGCTGGCGCGCACCGTCTACGGCTATCTGGAACAGGGCATGCCGCTGCAGCAGGCCCTGCAGCGCGGCATCGACCTGATCGACAAGGACGTCGATACCGGCCTGATCGGCGTGACCAAAACGGAAGCAGCTTCCTGCAGCAACACGCATATGCCCATTGGGAAAATCCTTGAATAACATGAAAACCGAACCGCACCACACCGCATCC
Source organism: Telluria sp. AIW5 (assembly GCF_056680575.1). Classification (NCBI taxonomy): domain Bacteria; kingdom Pseudomonadati; phylum Pseudomonadota; class Betaproteobacteria; order Burkholderiales; family Oxalobacteraceae; genus Telluria; species Telluria sp. AIW5. The sequence continues at coordinate 3,809,724 of NZ_CM155289.1, forward strand.
CACGGCCACCTCGTCATCATCGGCGGCCATGAAGACCGCAAGCACGGCAAAGAAATCCTGACCCGTTTCGTCGAACTGGCGGGCGGCGAGCATGCACGCATCGTCGTCATCACCGCCGCCAGCCAGGTCGCCGACGAAATGTGGGAAGTCTATGACAAGGCCTTCGGCGACCTCGGCGTGAAGCAGCGCGCGCACCTGCCCCTGACCAGCCGCCAGGACGCGAACAACGAAGAGAAAGTGCGCATGGTGGCCGAGGCCGACGGCATCTTCATGACCGGCGGCGACCAGAAACGCCTGCTGGCCATCATCGGCGGCACCGCGCTCGACGCCGAGATGCACACGGCGCTCAAGGTGCGCGGCGCCTGCATCGGCGGCACCAGCGCCGGCGCCTCGGCCATGTCGGGCCACATGCTAGCCCAGGGCAAGACCGACCTGCTGCCCGAAAAAGGCGCGGTCAGCCTTGGTGCCGGCCTCGGCTTCCTGCACCGTGTCGTCATCGACCAGCACTTCTCGGAGCGCCAGCGCTTGTCCCGGCTCTTGTCGGTGGTGGCGCAGAACCCGTATTTACAGGGCATCGGCATCGACGAAGACACCGCCCTCGTGATCGAACGCGGACGCGGCATCGAAGTGCTGGGCGAAGGCTCGGTCACGATCGTCGACGGCCGCACCATGGACACCAACATGGCCGACATCCAGGAACGCGACACGCCCGAACTGATCGACGTGCGCCTGCACCTGCTGCCCGCTGGCAGCCGCTACTACCTGCCGACCGACGAGGAGCCGCTGGCGAAGCCGATGTCGCCCTCGCTGCGCGATTTTTTAGAAAATGTGACGAAACGGAACCCGATCTCATGAGAATCATCGAACAACGCTTCCTGCGCGGCCCCAACCTGTTTGCGGCCGCACCCTGCCTGATGGCCGTCATCGACGGCGCCGGCCTTGACACGACGCCCGGCTTCGGCGCGCGCCTGCTGGCGCTGCTGCCGGAGTTGTCGCCGGAAGTCGCGGCGCGCCTCGCGGGCCTCACCAACGCCGCCGAGGCCATCGAGCCGGTCGTGATGGAGTTGCAACGCCTGGCGGGCGCCCCCGCCGATTTCAGCCAGACGCTGGACGTGCCGCGCAAGCCCGATGCGCGCCGTGCCGTCTGCGGCTACCGCACCGAGCAGGTCGCGCGCGCCGCTTTCGATACGGCGATCGACCTGGTCAAGGCCGTTGCACGCGCCGAGGATTTCGATCTCGGCCCCGCCCTCGAGGCGCTGCACGAGACCGCCGAGGACTATGCGATCGGCACCAGCACCGGCGCCGTGGTCAACGCGGCGCACAAGCGCGGCATCCCGAACCTGCGCATCACGGATGAGGCGAACCTGTTCCAGCTTGGCTGGGGCTCGAAGCAGAAGCGCCTGCAGGCGACCATCACCGGCGCCACCAACTCGATCGCGGTCGGCATCGCCAGCGACAAGCAGCTGACCAAGACCCTGCTCGAGCAGGCCGGCGTGCCGGTCCCGGGGGGCTCCACCGTCACCACGCTGGCCGACGCCCAGCGCGTCGCCCGGCGCCTCAACGGCCCGGCCACCATCAAGCCGCTCGACGCCAACCAGGGCAAGGGCGTGACCACGACCTGCACCACGCCCGAGGAAGTCGAGCGCGCTTTTGAACACGCCCGCAAGTACGGCCGCCACGTGATCGTCGAAGAATTCCTGGCCGGGCGCGATTACCGCGTGCTCGTCACCGGCAACAAGATCGCGGCCGCTTCCTGGCGCCGTCCCCCTTGCGTGACCGGCGACGGCAAGTCCACGGTGCGCGAACTGGTGGAAGTCGAGAACCGCAACCCGGCGCGCGGCGAAGGCCACACCAACATCCTGACCAAAATCCCGCTCGATGCGCTGGCCGAAAGCACGCTCGCGAGACAGGGCTACGGTGTCGATTCCATCGTCCCGATGGGTATCACCGTCGACCTGCGCGGCAACGCCAACCTGTCGACCGGCGGCACCGCCGAGGACGTGACCGATTTGCTGCCGGAAGAAACGCGCGACATCTGCATCCGCGCCGCCCGCACCATCGGCCTGGATGTCGCCGGCATCGACGTCATCTGCCAGGACATCGCGCAACCGCTGCGCGAACAGAAAGGCGGCATCATCGAGGTCAACGCGGCGCCGGGCATCCGCATGCACCAGTACCCGAGCCGCGGCACGCCGCGCGACGCCGGCGATGCCATCGTCGAAGCCCTGTTCGGCCAGGACGACGGCCGCATTCCCGTGGTCGCGATCACCGGCACCAACGGCAAGACCACCACTTCCCTGCTGATCGCCCACGCCGCGCGCATGGCCGGCCTGCGCACGGGCGTGACCACGACCGAAGGCGTGTATGTCGACGGCCAGCTGACGATGAAGGGCGACTGCACCGGCTACCGTTCGGCGCGCAGCATCCTGGCCTCGCCGGAAGTCGATTTCGCCGTGCTGGAAACGGCGCGCGGCGGCATCCTGAAGCGCGGCCTGGCCTATGACCGCTGCGACGTGTCGGTGGTACTGAACGTGTCCTCGGACCACCTGGGGCTGGACGGTGTCGAGACCATCGACGACCTGGCGCGGGTGAAGGCCGTGGTTGCGCAGCGCGCCTCGCGCGCGGTGGTGCTCAACGCCGAGGACGACCATTGCGTGGGGATGGCCAGGGACCTGGCGGAGAATGTCGAAGTGCTGTACTTCGCGCTGGATGCCGACAACCCGGTCCTGCTGCGCCACCTCGAGCGCGGCGGCCGCGGTGTCTATCTGGAAGACAATACCGTGGTGCTGGCGACGGGTGCACGCCATGAAGCACTGGTCGACGTGCGCCAGATGCCGGTGTCCCTGAATGGCTGCGCGCGCTACAACATCGCCAACGCGCTGGCGGCCACCGCAGCACTGGCCGCGAGCGGTTTCGGCAACGCCGAGATCGTGGCCGGCATGCGCTCGTTCGTTTCCGACAGCAAGCACAATCCCCTGCGCTCGAACGTGTTCGACGTCGAGGGCGTGACCGTGATCGTCGACTATGCCCACAACTGCGCGGCCTACGCGGCGCTGTCGGAAACGGCGCGCGCGATGACGCCGGGGCGCGTGGTTGGCGTCGTGGCTGCGCCGGGCGACCGGCGCGACGCGGACCTGGTCGACATTGGGCGCACCTGCGCTGCCGGCTTCGACGAGCTGGTGGTGTACGAGACCGAAAACCGGGGGCGTGCCGATGGCGACGTGGCTGCGCTGCTGGTGCAGGGTGCGCGTTTGGGGCGCATCGCTTCCGACAAGCTCTCGCTCGAGCTGAACGTGCACAGTGCGATCCGCCGGGGACTGGCCCTGTGCCAGGCGGGCGACGTGCTGGTGTTCGGCTGCGGTTCGTCGATCTCGGAACTGACCGAGGCGCTGCGGCCGACCGAGCCGGAGATCGCGCAAAGGATCCAGGCGGAAGCGGTGTGATGCCTTGATCGCTCCATGATAAGCGGCCCGCGTGGCCGCTTTTTTGTGGGCGTCGCAGGCAAGCCACCGCTGTCAACGCGTGGGCATGCCCACCCTACGTTACGCGACGGTCTCGATCATGGCCAGGCAAACACCGGTCACCGCTGTCAACGCGTGGGCATGTCCACCCTACGTTACGCGACGGTCTCGGTCATGGCCAGGCAAACACCGGTCACCGCCATCAACGCGTGGGCATGCCCACCCTACGTTACGCGACGGTCTCGATCATGGCCAGGCGAACACCGGTCACCGCTGTCAACGCGTGGGCATGCCCACCCTACGTTACGCGACGGTCTCGGTCATGGCCAGGCGAACACCGGTCACCGCCATCAACGCGTGGGCATGCCCACCCTACGTTACGCGACGGTCTCGACCATGGCCAGGCAAACACCGGTCACCGCCATCAACGCGTGGGCATGCCCACCCTACGGTGCACCGCCGCCACAGGCCGTCGCGTAACGTAGGGTGGGCATGCCCACGCGTTCAAACGTCGAATCAAGGCGTGCGCATGCAAGGCGCGGGCACAAAAAACCCCGCACTCGGCGGGGCTCTTCGATCAACTCAAGCCACTCAAATCGTCTGCGCCTCGATCCGGTCCGCGCTCTCCGGATCATCCACCCGCAACGCCTCGATAAAGGTCTTCAGCGACGACCCGCAGGCAAACACCAGCACGTCCCCTGCCCGGCACAGCGACAGGCCGAGGCGGATCGCCTCGTCGACCTCGATCTCGCGGTGCGTGGTGTCCGACGGACCGACCACGTTCTCGATGCCTTCGATGATCAGGTCGACCGCCCCACCCACCGGACGGCCGCGGCTTTGCGACTCGTACACCACCAGCTCGTCGAAGCGTTCGCCGCAGACTTCGCCGATCTGGACCAGGTCGCTGTCGCGGCGGTCGCCCGGCGCGGTCACGATGCCGACCAGTTGCCCCGGCAGCAGCGCGCGCGCCATCTCGGCCAGGGCCGCATAGGCCGCCGGGTTATGGGCGTAGTCGACGATCACGGTTACGCCGCGCACGTCGAACACATTGGTGCGCAGCGGATTGGTCTTGCTGTCCGAGACAAAGGTCGACAGGCCCGTGGCGATCTGCAGGTTCGTGAAGCCGGACGCCATCAGCGCCGCGCTCGCGGCCAGCGCATTGGCGATGTTGTAGCGCGCGCGGCCGCCGAAGGTGGCCGGCATCGCCTCCACGCGCATCAGTTCCTGGTGCAGGTTGCCGTCGGCGATGACGATGGCGTTGTCTTGCAGGTAGGCGCCGCGCCCGCCATCTTCCAGGTGCTGCAGGAAGGTCGGGTTTTCGGCGTCCATCGAGAAGTAGATGATTTCCGCGTCCGGTTTGGCGCGCCGGGTCATCGCCACGCAGAACGGGTCCTCGGCATTCAGGACGACCGCCTTCGCCGCGGAACTTGCCACCACCGCCTTCACCTGGGCCAGGTCTTCGATGGTATCGACGCCGTCGAGCCCGAGGTGGTCGGCGGCGACGTTCAGCACCACGCCGACGTCGCACTGGTCGAACGCGAGGCCGCGTTTTAGGATGCCGCCACGTGCCGTTTCCAGCACGGCGAAGTCGACGTCCGGCGCCGACAGCACGGTACGCGCCGACCAGTAGCCGGTGCAGTCGCCTTTCACCAGGCGCTTGCCGTTCACGAAGACGCCTTCGGTGGTGGTGACGCCAGTGCCCAGGCCCGCCACGCGCGCGGTGTGCGCGATCATCAGCGTGGTCGTGGTCTTGCCGTTGGTGCCGGTCACGGCCACCAAGGGGATGCGGCCGTTCGACTGGCCCATCAGGCCGTCGACAATCGCCTCGCCGGCGTCGCGCGGTTCGCCCGCGCTCGGGTGCTGGTGCATGCGGATGCCCGGCGCGGCGTTCACTTCGATGACCGCCCCACCCTGCTCGTCGAGCGGCACCGAGATGTCGCGGCAGACGATGTCGATGCCCGCAACGTCCAGGCCGATCTTGTTCGCCGCGCGCACGCACAGGGCGCGCGTGGATTCGGGCAGTGAGTCGGTCACGTCTTCAGCGGTGCCGCCGGTCGACAGGTTGGCGTTGCTGCGCAGTTCGACGCAGACGCCGGGCGCCGGCACCGAGTCGGGCGCATAGCCCTGGCGGCGCAGCATGTCTTCGGCGTGGGCGTCGAGCGCCAGGCGCGTCAATACATTGCTGTGGCCTGCGCCGCGCGCCGGGTTCTGGTTTTCGATCTCGACCAGTTCCGTAATCGTGGACACGCCGTCGCCCAGCACGTGGGCCGGACGCCGGAACGAGGCCGCGGCGATCCGTCCGCCCGCCACCAGCACGCGGTAGTCGCGTCCTTCGACGAAACGCTCGACGATGATGCGGCGACCGTATTCGCGGGCGAACGCGAAGGCTTTCTCGACTTCTTCGGGGGTCGCGCATTTCGTCGTCACGCCCTTGCCCTGGTTGCCGTCGAGCGGCTTCAGGGTGACCGGCACGCGCAGGCGGCGCGCGATGCGCTGGGCTTCCTCGACGGTGGTGACGGTGCCGCCTTCGGGCACCGGCACGCCGGCTTCCATCAGGAGCGCCTTGGTCAGCTGCTTGTCGCTGGCGATTTTCACTGCCACGTAACTGGTGTCGCCGGTGGTCGTGGCCTGCAGGCGCTTCTGCTTCGAGCCCCAGCCGAGCTGGAACAGATTCGCTTCGTCGGTGATGCGGCTGGTGGGAATGCCGCGCTCGTGGGCGGCGGCCAGCACGGCCGCGGTGCTGGTGCCGATGGAATAGCGCGACCCGAGCGAGCGCAGTTCCTGCAGGCGCGGTTCGATATCGAAGGTCTCGCCGCTCGCCAGCGCCGTGACCAGGTCGACCGCCAGCTGGAAGCTCGGTTCGGCCAGCTTTTCGATCGCATACTGCACCACGATGCGATATTGCCCGGGACGCCCGCTGGCCGGGCGGGTACGGCCGTAGCCGACCGTCGGGCCGGCCATCGACTGCAGTGTCAGCGTCACGTGTTCGACCACGCGCGCGAGATAGGTGCCGGCGCGCAGGCGCTGGGCGAAGCCGCCTGGCTGGCCGGTCGGCAGCAACTGGCCGTGCAGCGAAGGCAATGCGTCCAGCAGCGCGTCGTTGAAGCCGGGGAGGTCTTTCGAGGAGACGCCGTACAGGTCTTCCAGGTCGATCACGCTGAGCAGGCAGGGGGTATCCGCGTGGACGTTGGGTCCGCGCAGGAATCGTTGTTCGAGGATGTACACGAGAATGTCCCTAATGGTTGCTATTTTTATGTGTTGAGCAACCGGCGCGCGGCGGGCGCCCACCGGTTGGGTGAAACTGATACGCTTTATCTCAGATGTCCAGCAGCTGGGTGTACATGCGGGTTGCCATCAGCCCGGCCGCGCTGTGGTGGTGCGCCGGCGTCATCAGCGCGAGCAGCAGCGACATCGCTTCGGCCTTGCCGGCAGCGGCGGCCACGCGCTGTTCGAGCAGGCCGAGTTCGTTGTCGGACTCGGTGTCGCGGGCGGCGCGGCGGCGGATCAGGCCGCGCTCGGGGAAGTTGCTGCTCCGGTCCGCATGCCCGCCCAGGTTGTCGAGGGTACGCTGGCGCGCACGGTAAGTCAGCGTGCGCTCCTGCTTCGCCGTGGCGCCCGGTGCGCTCACGATCCAGTCGCGCAACACCTGCTGCTCGTAGGCGGAGAACACGCCGAACATCTCGGCGCGCTCGCCTTCGACCAGGCGCCAGAAGCGGCTGTGCTCGACCTCTTCGCCGCGCTTGATCCAGCCCGCGCTCTCCAGCGCCGCCAGGAAACCCGGGATCTGGCCCGGTACGGCCAGCCAGTCGTTGACCGAGCGACCCGCGACGCGGCAATAGTCCGAGTGCATGTTCTTGCCGACGGTGCTCTTGTGGGCCAGGATGTCGACCAGTTCCTCCTGCAGGTCGAAGTCGGCGATCACCGAGTTCGTGCTCGCGCCCAGTTCGTTCAAGCGGTAGCCGTCCTGCACCCGCTTGTAGAAAGCGGCGCGGTCGCCCACGCGCGGCATCAAGTCCAGCAGCGCCTGCACCGCCTTTTGCGCGTGGCCAGTGGCCGCATTGTCGACCGTGACGTGCAACTGGAAATAATAAGGATCGATGCCGAATTCGTTCAGCTCATAGGACGTGATCAGGAGGTGCAGCGGCAGCTGCTCGTAGCCCAGGTTGAAGCCGATGATCTCCGGCAAGAAGTGCTCGGCGTTATGCCCGAGCGCCAGCTGGATCGCGCCCTGCATGAAATGGTCCTCGCTCAAGCCCTCCCAGTGGTCGACGCCGTGGGTAGCCAGCAGCTTGCGGTAGAGCGTGACGTGGTTCTTGTCCGGAACGCCCTCGCCCAGCTCTTCGAGATAGGTCTTGATCAGCGGATGGAAGTCGGGGCTGTCCCAGTGTTTCAGCATGCCATACAGCCAGGAACCGTCGACCAGCTTGGTCGGCGCGACCGATTTGATGAAGTTCAGCGCGTGCGACTTGTTGCCGAAATAACGGCGCGGTGCACCGCCCTTGCGTGCGGCCAGGTATTCGCGGTACTGGATGCCCACGGCTTCGCTGCGTGCTTCGATCCAGGCCGGCAACTGGGCGAGCGTCGGCGGCAGGTCGGCCGGGATGTCCTGCACGGCGGCGACCTGCTCGCGCAGGAAGGCTTCGCCGGCGCGGGCATTGTTCAGCGGATCGGCGTACAGGGCAAAGTAGAGTTCCTTCGCCTGCTGCGGCGCGCTGGGGCGACGCAGCGCCTGGCGTGGAACGGATACATTGGAAACGAGCGATGACGTCATGGGCTTGTGTTCACAATCTTGTTGAAATGATTACCGGAATTATCCGGGCTGGGCTATGCAGCGCACATCGGCACGCATCGCCAGAGCATGTAAGACAAGCCTTACAAAAATGTAAAAATGTCTACATTTTGTATCCAGCGGTGAAAAAGCTGGGGTCAGGTCTGACATTCGGACACGACCTCTGCCTTACTTGAAAAAGCTGGGGTCAGGTCTGACATTCGGACACGACCTCTGCCTTACTCGGCTTCGTATCGCTGAGGCCGTGTCTAAATGTCAGACCTGACCCCAGCTCTCAGTCGCCCATGCAAATGCCCAGTTCGCGGGCAGTGGCGACCGTGTCGCCGTCGACCGGCACCGTCCGCGTATGGCCGGCGACGGCGTCGAGCGGCACCAGTTCGATCGCCTGCGGTCCGAGCGCGACCATGACGCCTTTCCGTCCCGCCGCCAGCGCACGCACCGCGGCCGCGCCGAAGCGGGCGGCGATTACCCGGTCGAAGCTCGACGGACTGCCGCCGCGCAGCAAATGCCCGAGCATGACGCTGCGGCATTCCTTGCTGCTGGCGGCCGCCAGTTGCGCCTCGACCCGCGCGCCGATGCCGCCCAGGCGTTCCGCGTGCCCCGCCTCGGCCGCATGGCGGACTTCGCGCTCGCCGCCTGTCGCATGCGCGCCCTCGGCCACGACGACGATCGCGTGGTGATGGCCGCTTGCGTCGCGCCGCGCGATGGCGTCCAGCACCGCCTCGATCCGGTACGGGATTTCCGGAATCAATATCGCGTGCGCGCCGCCGGCGATGCCCGCATGCAGCGCGATCCAGCCGGCGTAGCGCCCCATGACTTCGACCACCATCACGCGATGCTGGCTGTAGGCGGTCGTGTGCAGGCGGTCGATGCATTCGGCGGCAAAGCCGACCGCGGTATCGAAGCCGAAGGTAAAGAAGGTCTTGTCGAGGTCGTTATCGATCGTTTTCGGCACCCCGACCACGGGCATCCCCTGTGCGTGCAGAGCCTGTGCGATCGCCATCGAGCCGTCGCCGCCGATGACGACCAGCGCGTCGAGGCCGCGCGCCCGGCACAATGCGACGACCTCCGCCGTGCGGTCGCGCTCGACGACCTGGCCGGTGCCGTCCACGGCCGGATAGTGCAAGGGATTGCCGCGATTGGTGCTGCCGAGGATGGTGCCGCCCAGGTGGCCGATCGACTGCACGTCGATCCCCCGCAGGCGCGTGACCGGTTCGCCGGCACAGGTGGCGGGCGCCAGCAGGCCATTGAAGCCGTCGCGGATGCCGTGGCATTCCCAGCCGAGTCCTTCGGCCGCCAGCACCACCGCGCGGATCACGCCGTTCAGGCCCGGCGCATCGCCCCCGCCGGTCAGCAGTGCGATGCGGCGGATCGCGCCAGGGCTAGAATCGGGTAGCTGTGCAGTCACCTTGCCTCCGCTTGTGAACGGCAGTACGCACATCATGCGGGGACGGGCGACCTTGCGGCGCACGGGTGCGGACACGATCGCAACGCTGTTGCGGCGCCCGGCCTTCGCAGCCGGCGACACGCTGCGAGATGCACCTTCGATGCCCATCTGGCGTAGCATGGTGCTCTCGACATGCGAAGCGGGGGCCGGCCATGAATGAGTCCGAGGTCTTGATCGTCGGCGCCGGCCCGAGCGGGCTGGTGCTGGCGCTGTGGCTGCATGCCTTTGGCGTCAAGGCCCGCATCGTCGATGCCGCGAGTGGCCCCGGCACGACTTCGCGCGCGCTGGCGGTGCAGGCACGCACGCTGGAGCTGTACCGCCAGCTCGACCTGGCGCAGGCGGTCGTCGACGCAGGCCATCCCATCGAGTATTTCAACCTCTGGGCCGAGGGCCAGCATCGGGCGCGTATCCCCCTGGGCGCGATCGGCGCCGGGCTGACGCCTTACCCATTTTTCTTCATTTACCCGCAGGATCGCCACGAGCGGCTGCTGGTCGAGCGCCTGGCAGCGGCCGGCATCGAGGTCGAGCGCGACACCGCCCTCACCGGCTACGAGGAGCATGGCGACCACATCGAAGCAAGCCTGCTCGACGCGCACGGAAACGAAGCGCGCTGCCGCGCACGCTGGGTGATCGGCTGCGACGGCGCCCGCTCGAAGGTGCGCGATATCATGGGCGTCGGCTTCCCGGGCGGCACCTATCGCCAGGTCTTCTATGTGGCCGACATCGAAGGCGACAGTCCCGCCCTGAACGGCGAGCTCAACCTGGACCTGGACGAATCGGACCTGCTCGCCGTGTTCGCGACCGCGCCGCAAGGCCGCGGCCGGCTGGTCGGCACCGTGCGCGACGACCGGGCCGCGCATCCGGAGGCCCTGCAATTTTCCGATGTCAGCCAGCGTGCGATCGACAACCTGATGATCAGCGTGCGCATGGTGAACTGGTTCTCGACCTATCGGGTGCATCACCGCGTGGCCGAGCACTTCCGGCGCGGGCGTGCCTTTCTCGTCGGCGATGCCGGCCATATCCATAGTCCGGCCGGGGGCCAGGGAATGAACACCGGCATCGGCGACGCGATCAACCTCGCCTGGAAGCTGGCCGCGGTCCTGGGATGCCAGGCGCCCGAGAGCCTGCTCGACAGCTATGAAGCCGAACGCCTGCCCTTCGCGCAGCGCCTGGTGCACACCACCGACCGCGCCTTCAGCTTCCTCACGGCCGATGGTCCCGTCGCCGAGATCGTGCGCACGGGCATAGTCCCGCGCATCATGCCCCTGATCGGCAAGCTGCCCGCCGCACGCGAATTTCTCTTTCGCACCATCTCGCAAACCCTGGTGCATTACCGGACAGCACCGCTGAACGCAGGCCATGCCGGCAAGGTGCACGGCGGCGACCGCCTGTCCTGGGTGCAGTTCACTGGCGGCGACAACGGTGGCGGCGACAATTTTGCGCCGCTGCCGCGCCTGGGCTGGCAGGTGCATGTCTACGGCAGCGTGCAGGCCGAATTGGCGACCTGGTGCGCGCTGCACGGCGTGGCACTGCGCCGCTTCGACTGGCAGGAGGCCTGCGCCACGGCCGGGCTGGCGCGCGACGCCATCTACCTGCTGCGGCCGGACAGCTATGTCGGCCTTGCCGCGGGAACGCCGTCGGTCGAGGCGCTGGACGACTACCTGCGCGCGAATGCACTCAGGTTGTAGGGTGCGCGGACCCGGGCTGTATGAGCCGTAGGGTGGGCGCCCCGAGCCCACGCGGACGCGTGCGCAGTGTTAGCAGCCATCGCCGCGATCAATAATCCGCATCCCCGTGGGCACAGGGTCCGATCGCGGCCGGCCCACTTCACCGGATGAGCGATGCCTAGTGCTTCTTCCCGCCGCCCGAGACCTTGTTCTCGGTCGCCCAGGCCCGGCGCTTCGCTTCGGCTACCGGCGTGCCGCGCTTCTCGTAGCTTTCCTCGATGTGCTTGGCCTGGCGTTTCTGCTTGTCCGTATAGGACGATTTATCTCCCTGGGGCATGATGATTCCTCCTTGTATGAAACGATGCGTGGGCGCTGGACACGAAAGCGAACGGCGCTGGCTGCAAAATTAGCATTTCGCTATCGACACGTGCGCACGTTACCGCTGGTCATCGCCCGCAACTGCGCCCCGCGCCGAGACAATTTACGCACGGCAAAGCTGCGCCACCTCAGCCGGTTTGGCGCGATGATCGAACCGTCAATGAACGCCAACGTACAGGAGAATCATGGAACTTACCGTCAACAACAGCACCACGGCCGCTACCCTCGTCACGGTCTTCGCCGAACTCCAGGACGGCCGCTTCGTCGCCAAGGTCATGCCGGAAACCGACGTGCCCTACACCCCCTATTTCGAGAACGAGTTAGACCAGGTAATCGTCTACATCTCCCCGGACGAAGAGCAGCTGGCGGCGATCCTGGCAGCCCTCAACGAGCGGCGGCTGCCTTTCGGCGACCTGCAGAACTACGGCGCGGCCGGCGGCGGCACCTCGATCATCCCCGTCTGAATCGGGCGCGGCAGCTGCCGCGCTGCGCCCGGGACGTGCTGTCATAAGCGCGCGCTTGTGCCTGGAGCGGCTACATCGCACACTGAGCCAAGCCAGACGGCCGCTATCGACCCAAAGGAGACGTCGCGGCGCTAACTGGACTATTAATGATCTCGGTCGTTTATTGCACGGCTCATGTTACCCAATACTCAACCGCAGTGGAGGCATTAGTTCGAGAACGCGTTTTCCTCGGGCGCTGTGGTAACCACCAGGCTTTTCTCATGTTTAGTACTCGCTTTCCAATGCAAGTTATGTAGCGTAAACATGTGCGAAATGTAACCACGCGTTGTGGACCGGACGCCGCCATCTGACGAGTTGGGTATTTGGTACAGAATCTGTACTCTTACGTTTACAAGTCGACACTGGTCGATATCAGCATTAAACTCCAAATTATCTCCACGCAAAAGAAAAGGGACTGGCTATTTGCGTCGGCCTGATTACGCTCAGGTCTTACGACAACGCCGGAGCGCCCGTCTACGAACTGCGCGAGGTCGGCATGGCGTCCTGCTCAGCGGCGCGAGCGTTAGGCTCAGTTGAATCCTGCAACAGCGTCCACTCCCCAAGCTGTATAAGGCAGTTCCCCAGAAAACAGCAGGATCGATGGCGAATTATCAGCATCGCGTAAGAGACCCTCAGCAATCAAGTTCCTACCGCCGTCGATAAGCTCACGCCTCGCATCCTCGTGCATTAAACCACTCTCCCAGATTCGGGGGTGCACTATGGAAAGACCAGACACGTGTAAGAAACGCCTCTGGGATCCGTCGGAACAGGTATCCCAACCCGGTCAAGCTATTCCCGCGACCTGATTCAGCAGAAGCGAATCAACCACAATAGTACTCCTCGCAACGCATGATTTACGGGTACCGTTTGGCGCGTGTAGTGCATTACCCAAGGAGCATACTATGACTGCATTGCGCTTCGGCAGTGTCGAGCCGCCCGACGAGAATGGAGAGGCCGACCCCAAGCCGCCGACCGTGTTTTTTCACGTATTGTTCGCGGCTGCTTTTCTCATTACGATTTACCTCCTCCTCGACAATATCGGATATGCGTCGCCGGACAAGATCAAAACCCTACCGTGGAATACGTCCGAGGCGGTTGGCAGAACCGCCAACATTTTCCTGTTTACGGTCCTGGCTATCACGCTTCCGAAGTTGCAGATTAAGGCCAAACGCTGGCACAAGGCGGGCGGAAAACTTCCTAATATTGTAGAAAGGACAATCCTGATTGCCCATCCTTCGCTTCCCAGGTCCATCATTATCGTCGTTTTATTCTCATATATTTTCGTCATACTTCACGAGCAGGAACCCGCGATATACGCGATGGCGCTGATAGCGATCTTTGTCGCTGCAGAACACTTGGGCGGATTGGATGAGCAACGCCAGTTGCTTGTCGATTACGAACATAGCTTGGAAAGCCTAGCCAATGCGTCCGGCCTGCAACACGGGAAAAAGGTCATCTATCAAGCCTATGGCGAAAGCAAGGAGCAAGAAATCCGGGCAGTGATACGCTTTTTTGACCTGGACCGCGAATGGTTCGACGCTAAGTGCAATCTCAAAGAATTCCTGCAAGGCGAGGAGCTGGGCGCCTTTTACAACGCTTTAAAAGACGGGAAAGGTGCGCTTTTTGTGGCTGACCTACCGCTACCGGTATACAGAACACACCACGGCGGACCGGCTGACACCGATTTGGCAAATCAATTCAATAACCTACTTGGGCTGGCGTGGCAATGGTGCATGATGCACGAAATCGCAGCCCGCCGGCAGGGAAAATCAAGCTTTCGGTCCGAGATTAGAATCGCTTCCACATCGAACTGGATTCACTTGGTCGGTGGACATGTTTATCAGCTGATAGCTGGTTATGTGGGCAGGGAAAGTAAGGTACGCGACCTTGCCCTGGACATACGAAACCAGAAGGGTTTACATGCCAGCCTGCTCGAATGGGCACGCCTTGAGATTGAGAGCGCAGGACGGCGCGGTTGTAGCGGCGAACAATACCTGTGCACGATAATCGCTGATTTACTGCAAGACCGCCTGTTGCAGTCTGCTTGGCTGACCAAATCTCTGCTACGGGATGGTTTGGAAAAACTTGGAATGAGAGAGTGGGTAGCTAGAAAAGAAGATTATGTCGAAGGATGGTCGATCAATGAAGCGCAAACCCTCGAACGCTGCCTGGAGATTTTCGAGGGGTTTCTCAGAATCGTCACAGCTGAAAAGGCGCTAGTGCATTTCTCCAATTATTTGGAAACGACGGCCCAACAGGATTTTGGCGAAGAAACGGACCCTATTTGCCCGCTCCTTTATCTCCAGCGTGAGGTGATGTGATGTCGCTAAATTTCCAACAATTCGATACCAAGCTTGAAATTTTGACGAAAGTAGTGATGAACCTGACTTGCGATAAACGGCCGGCGGATATCTCCGAGCCGATCTTTCGGGTCGTTGCTGATGGATTGGCAACCGAGGAAGGTGGATCGAGCGGGTTCCGAACCTTCTTCTTCAACTTCGCTCGTGGCCTGTTGGCAATGAAGGACGGGAACGAGATGGCGGGGCAAGGGGCCTTTATCGAACGATGCTCATCGCTAAATCACACGCTGTCGCGCGACCTTTATGGCGCGAACTATGCGGAATACCTGACCGCAACTTCACTCGCGCTTTATTTCTTGGGACAGCCTTTCAGTCACCCGTGGGAGCGCGTTCTCAGCTGGGTAGAGCGTGAAGGCGAGGGCCTGCCAAACGGTGCCTGTGTTGGCAAAGCCATCGGCGATATCGTTCGGAATGCCCGGATCACCAACTGCCGCAGTACGGATGCCCCACCAAACGGTTCTCCAGTCACCGAAGACCGAGGCGTCCTGCCTGCGCCGCCGCTAATGATCCACTCGCATATGCCGACTATCTTGCACGAGTCTTATGTCAGGAACGCCGAAATCAAGAGTTGCGTACCTTCTTGCGCTCATCTCTTGGCCCACTGTTACGAGTTACTGCAAATCAGGCTGTATGCGCTCCAGGGGCTGCCTTTTGCCTATTTTGCACCCAAGCGATTGGTCAAGGCAAAGCTGGAGGTCGACGGACACGGCAATTTTGATCATGCCTGGATAAATGCGCTGACTTGGATGCGCGAGGGGGTGTTTCCACAGGTAGCGCCCGATCAGTTTGTCGGACTTCTCGACAGCGAGGCGCTCCACCCAGTGTTTCTTAACGAAACTGCCGGACTATATACCTCGGCGCATGCTCCGGAAGGAAACGGTGCCAAAGATACACCGGCGCCGCTGCCGGCAACCTTTCTCCGCCAGGCTCGGGTTCCCTTGTACCGCAAGACGCTGATGAGTATCCCTCGAGCTGACGTGGTGAATCTACTTTCCGTCAAAACGGACGATCCACTTTGTCTAGCGGAAGTTGGTAGAACGATATTTTCTTAAACCGCCGAGATCACGTTTAGGTCGGAACCCGGCGCCACACGGCGCGCAAGGCACGTCTGGCATCAGGATCCATTCTCTGTCTTCGTCTTCCGGCTTCGGCGCCTTGCAAACCGTTACGGGGCAGGCGTCGATGGGCCGTTGAGCTCGTGTCTGAATTCATGACGCACCGCGCCGGTAACGCAGGCGTCTCATTCGTCTTCACTGCCACCGATACATTTTCGAAAGATTAGCGGGTTCCATTGCCGAATATTGGTGCGACTTGAGCAAGATCGGGTACCACTAGTTCATGCCTGCTGTTGGCGCGATAGCGGACGGTCAGACCAGCTTACTGTACGGAGTTTTTGCTACCCTGGCAAGCAAGAGGAACCGTCGGGCGCCTCAGCCGGGTGCCCGCGGCAGGCCCTGACCAGCGGCGCCGCGTGCGCTCCTGCCGCTGCGTGCCGGTGCCGCCGGGGCCTCGGTACGCGTAACGAGCACGGCGGCGATACGCCGGTCCTCCACCTCCGCCACCTCGAAACGCAGGTCGTCCACCACCACCTGTTCGCCCACGGCCGGCAGCGTCCCCAGCCGTTCGAGCATGAACCCGGCCAGCGAACTGTAGTCGTCGCTCTCGCTCACCAGGCTGTCGATACCGAGTTCCTGCTGCACGTAATGCAGGTCGGCCGCGCCGTCGATGCGCCAGCGGCCGGGGCCCTGGCGCGAGACAGCCGGCTGTTCGTCCTCGTCCGGGAATTCGCCGGCGATCGCTTCCAGGATGTCGATCGGCGTCACCAGCCCCTGCAGGGTGCCGTATTCGTCCGCGATCAGCACCAGCTGGCCGTGCGAACGTTTCAGCGTGTCCATGACTTTCAATACGTCGCCGCTCTCGGGCATGATGATGGGCGTGCGCACATGGGCCGTATCGATCCTGCCGCCCAGCGCCAGGTCGGCCATGAGGTCGCGCGCCCGCACCACGCCGATGATCTCGTCGAGTTCGCCTTTGCAGACCGGGAAAAAACTGTGCGGCGTTTCCATGATCTGGCCACGGATGCGCTCGGCCGGGGCATCGATGTCGATCCAGGAAATGTCCGAACGGTTGGTCATGATCGAGCGGATCGAGCGTTGCGACAGGCTCAGCACGCCGCTGACCATGTTGCGCTCGGCCGGCTCGAAGGCCTCCGCCACGCTCGCTTGCGCCGACGGGCCCGGCGCTGCCGCCTCCGTCTTGCCGCCCAACATGCGCAAGATCGCGTCCGCCGTGCGCTCACGCAGCGGCGCCCTGGCTTCTTCCCTCGCGAGATTACGCGAGGCCAGTTGATTGAACGCTTCGATCGCCACCGAGAAGCCGATCGCCGCGTACAAATAGCTCTTCGGAATGTGGAAGCCGAAGCCCTCGGCGATCAGCGCCAGGCCGATCATCAGCAGGAAACTCAGGCACAGCACGACCACGGTCGGGTGGGCGTTCACGAACCGGGTCAGGGCTTTCGAGGCAAACAGCATCACGCCCATCGCCACCACCACGGCCGCCATCATGACCGAGAGTTCGTCGACCATGCCGACCGCCGTGATCACCGAGTCGAGCGAAAAGACCGCATCGAGCGCGATGATCTGGGCGACGACGGCGACAAAACCCGCGTACTCGACGGGGCCGCTGCTCTGCGCCGTGCGGCCCTCGACCCGCTCGTGCAATTCCATGGTCGCCTTGAACAGCAGGAACAGGCCACCCAGCAACAGGATCAGGTCGCGCCCGGACAAGGCCAGGCTGCCGAGCGCGAACAGGGGCTCGGTCAGCGTGACGATCCAGGAAATCATGGTGAGCAGGCCGACGCGCATCAGCATCGCCAGCGACAGGCCCAGCAGGCGCGCGCGGTCGCGCTGCTGCGGGGGCAGCTTTTCGGCCAGGATGGCGATGAAGATCAGGTTGTCGATGCCGAGCACGATCTCGAGGACGACGAGGGTGGAGAACCCTATCCAGATGGTCGGGTCAAGCAGCCATTCCATGTTCCGCGTCTCCTCGTTGCGCCGGTGCAGCGCTGTGCATGCGCGCCGATTGGCCTTGCCGTAGGTGGACGGCGGCGCCGTCCGCCCTGCATCAGCTGCCTCAGACGTAGGCCGGCAGCTTCGGCAACAGCTTGTCGAGCGTGATCGGATAGTCGCGCACGCGCACCCCGGTGGCGTTGTAGATGGCGTTCGCCACCGCCGCAGCGACGCCGCAGATGCCCAGTTCGCCGACACCTTTGGCCTTCATGGGCGAGCTCATCGGGTCGGTCTCGTCCAGGAAAATCACCTCCTGGTGCGGGATGTCGCCGTGCACCGGCACCTCGTAGCCGGCGAGGTCGTGGTTCACGAAGAAGCCGATCCGCTTGTCGACGGCCAGGTGTTCCATCAGGGCGGCGCCAACGCCCATCGTCATGGCGCCGATGACCTGGCTGCGCGCCGATTTCGGGTTCAGGATGCGCCCCGCCGCGCAGACGGCCAGCATGCGCCGCACGCGCGTCTCGCCGGTGGCGGAGTCGACCGCCACTTCGACGAAATGCGCGCCGAAGGTCGACTGCTGGGTCTTCTTTTCCAAGTCGCCGTATTCCATCATGTCTTCGGCCGTGATCTCGCCGTCCCTTGCGACCTGGGCCAGCGGCACCGAACGCGTGCCGAGGCGCACGCTGCCGTCCGCAAACTCGGCCGTTGCCGGATCAAGCCCGGCCTTTGCCGCGACCGCCTCGCGCAGTTTCATGCAGGCCGCGTACACGCCGGCGGTCGACGAGTTGCCGCCCCACTGGCCGCCCGAGCCCGAGGACACGGGAAAGTCCGAGTCGCCCAGGCGCACGGCAACCCGTTCGATCGGCAGGCCCATCATCTCGGCCGCGGTCTGGGCGATGATGGTGTAGCTGCCGGTACCGATGTCGGTCATGTCGGTTTCGATGGTGACATTGCCGTTCTTTTCCAGCCGGGCGCGCGCGGCCGATTTCATGTTCATGTTGTTGCGGAAGGCCGAAGCGACACCCATGCCGATCAGCCAGCGTCCTTCGCGCCGCTTGCCCGGCTCCGGATTGCGGTTCTTCCAGCCGAAGCGCTCGGCGCCCTGGCGCATGCATTCCACGAAGCGGCGCTGGGAAAACTTGCGGCCGGGCGCTTGCGGGTCGACCGTCGTGTCGTTGACGATGCGGAAAGTGACTGGGTCCATTTTCAGCTTTTCCGCCATCTCGTCGACCGCGATCTCGAGCGCCATCATGCCGGGGGCCTCGCCCGGCGCGCGCATCGCGTTCGCCTCGGGCAGGTCGAGCACCGCCAGCTTGAGCTGTGTAAATCGATTTGGCCCGGCATACAGCAGGCGGGTCTGCTGGACCGCCGTTTCCGGCTGGCCGCCGGGCAGGTCGCCGGAAGTGCTTTCGTGGGCGATCGCGGTAATGCGGCCTTCCCGCGTGGCGCCGATGCGGATGCGCTGGATGGTCGCCGGACGGTGCGTCGTGTTGTTGATCATCAGCGCACGCTGCAGCGCCACCTTCACCGGGCGGCCGGCGGCGCGCGCGCCGAGGGCGGCCATCAGCGCTTCCGAGCGCAGGAACAGCTTGCCGCCGAAGCCGCCGCCGATGAAGGGCGAGACCAGGCGCACGTTTTCCTTCGGGATGCCCAGCGTCGCCGCCATGTCGCCGCGGCTCCAGTTGATCATCTGGTTCGAGGTCCAGAGCGTCAATTTATCGCCTTGCCACACGGCGAGCGACGCGTGCGGCTCCATCATCGCGTGCGACTGGTCCGGCGTGGTGTAGGTGGCGTCCAGCTTCACCGGCGCGCTGGCAAAGGCGCCCGCGAAATCGCCCGTCTTCGTCTCCGGCTTTTCTTCCTTCTTCGGCAGTTTGGCGCTGTCCTTCGCATGCTTCAGGTCGTACTCGCCCTTCGCCTTGACATACTCGACCCGCACCAGGCTGGCGGCGGCGCGTGCCTGCTCGAAGGTGTCGGCGACGACGACCGCCACGGCCTGGTGGTAGTGCTGCACTTCCGGCCCGGCCAGCAAGCGCGCCGTGTTGAACTTGCCCTTGCCGATCTTGCCCGCGTTTTCGTGGGTGACGATCGCCAGCACGCCGGGCGCGCGTTTCGCGGCGGCGGTATCGATCGCGGCGATGCGGCCCTTGGCGACTGCCGCGCCGATCACATAGCCATAGGCCGGGTTCGGCGCAGCCGCATGCTGCTCGTAGGCGTAAGTCGCGGTGCCGGTGGTTTTGTACGGCCCGTCGATGCGGTCCGTGGGTTTGCCGATGACCTTCAGCTGGTCGATCGGGTTGGTGGTGGCGGGTGTGGTGAATTTCATGCCCTCAGCCTTTCTTTGCGTCGACCAGCACCGATTCCAGCGTGCGCCGGACCAGCGGGACTTTATAAGCGTTCTCGCTCGTGGTTCTGGCGCCCGCGAGCAAGGCCTCCGATGTGGCGCCGGCGCCGCGCGCCATGGCGGCATCGGCGGCCGGCACGCGCCAGGGTTTGTGCGCGACGCCGCCCACGGCGACGCGGCCGCTGCCGTCCGGCTGCACCACCGCCGCCACCGACACCAGCGCGAACGCATAGGAGGCGCGGTCGCGCACCTTGCGGTAGGCGTGAACGCCGCCGAGCGGGCGCGGCAGGACGACGGAGGTAATCAGTTCGCCCGACATCAGCGTGTTCTCGATATGCGGCGTGTTGCCCGGCAAGCGGTAGAAATCCGCGATCGGGATCACGCGCGTGCTGCCGTCGGCGCGCACCGTCTCGACGCCGGCATCCAGCAGCTGCATGGCCACCGCCATGTCGCTCGGATGGGTGGCGATGCAGGCATCGCTCGTGCCCACGATGGCATGGTTGCGCGTATAGCCGCCGATGGCCGAACAGCCGCTGCCCGGGACCCGCTTGTTGCAGGGCAGGTTGGTGTCGTAGAAGTACGGACAGCGCGTGCGCTGCAACAGGTTGCCGGCCGTGGTCGCCTTGTTGCGCAGCTGGGCCGAAGCGCCGGCCAGCAGTGCGCGGGCCAGCACGGCGTAATCGCGCCGCACGCGCAGGTCGCTGGCGAGGTCGGTGTTGCGTACCAGCGCGCCGACGCGCAGGCCGCCGCCATCAAGCGGCTCGATCCTGTCCAGTTTCAGGCCATTGACGTCAATCAGGTGCGGCGGCGCCTCGATCTCGAGCTTCATCAGGTCGAGCAGGTTGGTGCCGCCGGCGATGAAACGCGCACCGGGATGGCGCTCGGCAGCCGCGGCCGCTTCGGCCGGGGTGCGGGCACGTTCATAAGTAAACGCTTTCATGCCTTGCCTCCCTTCACGACTGCGCCCCCTGCTTCGGTGATCGCTTCGAGGATGTTCGAGTAGGCCCCGCAGCGGCAGAGGTTGCCGCTCATGCGTTCGCGGATCTCGTCCACACTCAGCAATGGTTTCGCGTTCAGGTCCGCGCTGACATGGCTCGGGATGCCCGCGCGGATTTCCTCGAGCACCGAGACGGCCGAGCAGATCTGGCCGGGCGTGCAATAGCCGCACTGGTAGCCGTCGTGTTTCACGAAAGCCGCCTGCATCGGATGCAGCTTGCCGGGCCGGCCCAGGCCTTCGATGGTCGTCACCTCGTCGCCGTCGTGCATGATCGCGAGCGACAGGCAGGAATTGATGCGGCGGCCATTGACGATGACCGTGCAGGCGCCGCACTGGCCCTGGTCGCAACCCTTCTTGGTGCCGCTCATTTTCAGGTGCTCGCGCAGCGCGTCGAGCAGGGTCGTGCGGGTGTCGACGGTCAGCTCGCGGGCCTGGCCGTTCACGCGCAGCGTGGTTTTCGCCATCGCCGGCGGCGGCGTTTCTGCGTGGACCGCCGGCTGGGGTGCCGCGGCCTGGGCCAGCGCCCCGGCTGGAAGCGCCGCGCTGGTGGCAGCCGCCGCGCCCGTGATGAGCAAGTCGCGCCGCGACAGCTTCATGTCGCTCAAGTCGTCCATATCGTCAAAGCCTTCCGTACTGATGGGCACAGCGGGGCGCCCTGCGTGGGTGGGTTCCAGGTGCGGGCGTGCGGACGCCGCGCCTGGGCAATCGCCTTATGATAGAGACATTCCTGATAGCGGGCGGCACGGTTGACTGCTTGCCGGACGGGCGTGCACGGCCAGCGCCGCGGCAAGGTATGATGCCCGTTTCAGGGGTCGTCCTGCCGAGCCTGCTCATCGCGTTTGCTCGCGTGCGGCAGGGCGCCATCTCCCCTCATGCAGCACAGCCCGGAACCAACATGAACGCATCGGCCCTCGACGACACGTATTACCAGCGCAGGCGCGAATTCGCCGGCTTGTTCGAGGAAGCGCCGATCTTCATGGCCCTGACGCATGGCCCGGAACACCGGTTCGAGTTCATCAACCCGGGCTACCGGCGCCTGATCGGGCACCGCGATGTGCTGGGTGAACCCATGGCGCAGGTGCTCGAGGACGTCGCCGCCCAGGGCTATGTCGCCATGCTCGACGAGGTCTACCGCAGCGGCGTTCCGATCACCGCCGCCGGCGCGAAATATGCGATGCAGGCGGCGCCCGACGGTCCCGTCAGCGAGCGCTATATCGACTTCGTGCTGCAGCCGGTACGCGACGCGGCCGGCGCCGTCAGCGGAATCTTCATCCTCGGCACGGACGTCACCGACCGCGTCCTGATCGAAATCCGGCGCGACGCGCTGATCCGCCTGACCGACCTGGTACGCGACAGCGGCGATGCGCAGGACATCGTGGCCGGCGCCTGCCGCATCCTCGGCGAGACGCTGGGCGCGAGCCGGGTGGGGTTCGCCGTGGCGGAGACCGCCGGCGACACCGTGCGCCTTAGCGGCAACTGGCAGCTCCCCGGCGCGGCCCTGCTTCCCGACACCATCGACCTGCGCCAGTTCGGCGACTTCATCGACGACCTGAAGGCAGGCACGGCGGTGGCGATTGGCGATGTCGGGCTCGACCCGCGTACGGCGCATGCCGCCCAGGCGCTGGTCGCGCTCGATTCCGCCGGCTTCGTCAATCTGCCGGTACTCGAGGACGGCCGGCTCGTTGCGCTCGTGTACGTCAACAGTGCGCAGGCGCGCAGCTGGAGCCCGGACGACATCGCTCTCGTGCGCGAAGTGGCCGAGCGTACACGTACCGCCACCGAACGCCTGCGCAGCCAGGCCGCGCTGGCCGCGAGCGAAGCGAAGTTCCGCTCGATCGCCAACGCCATGCCGCAGATGGTCTGGTCGACCTTGCCCGACGGCTTTCACGATTACTACAACGACCGCTGGTACGATTTCACCGGCGCCGTTCCCGGCGAAACCGACGGTGTCCACTGGGCCGACATGTTCCACCCCGACGACCGCGACGAGGCCTGGGCCCGCTGGTCGCGCAGCCTGGCCAGCGGCGAGACCTACGAGGTGCAATACCGCCTGCGCCACCGTTCGGGCGACTACCGCTGGGTGCTCGGACGCGCGCTGCCGGTGCGCGACGGGGCCGGCGCGATCATCCGCTGGATGGGCACCTGCACCGACATCCACGACCAGAAACTGGCCGAGAACGAACTGCGCCTCGCCAACCAGCGCAAGGACGAATTCCTCGCCATGCTCGCCCACGAGCTGCGCAACCCGCTGGCGCCGATCAGCACCGCGGCCCAGGTCATGCGCCTGCGCTACAACGATGCCGAGTACGTCAAGCGCGCCAGCGAGATCATCGGGCGCCAGGTGCGGCACATGACCGACCTGGTGGATGACTTGCTCGACGTTTCGCGCGTCACGCGCGGGCAGGTGCAGATGGAGAGCGAACCGGTCGACCTGAAAACGGTCGTCAACAACGCCGTCGAACAGGCGCGCCCGCTGATCGAGGCGCGCCACCACGACCTGTTCATGCACGTCGCCGCCACGCCCGCCTGGGTCAGCGGCGACCGCACGCGCCTGACCCAGGCCGTGTCGAACCTGCTCAACAACGCCGCCAAGTACACCCAGCAGCATGGCCGCATCGAACTCGACCTCGGCATCCAGGACGGCGTGGCGACGCTCGCCGTGCGCGACAACGGCAGCGGTATCGCGCCCGGGCTGCTGCCGCACGTGTTCGAGCTGTTTACCCAGGGCGAACGCACGCCCGACCGGGCCCAGGGCGGGCTTGGCCTCGGGCTGACGCTGGTAAAAAGCATTGCCGCACACCACGGCGGCAGCGTGCACGCCGCCAGCGGCGGCCAGGGCCAGGGCAGCACCTTCACCCTGCGCCTGCCCGTCGTCGCGGCGCCGGACCTGCATGCCGCGCCGGATGCCCAGGCCCAGTCGCTGCCGTGGGCGCCGCGGCGCATCGTCATCGTCGACGACCATCGCGATGCGGGCGCCTCGCTGGCGGCGGCGCTCGAAGCACGCGGGCACAGTACCGTGCTGTTCGACGACGCCCAGTCGCTGCTGGACGCACACGTGGCGCACAACGCGCACGATGGCTGCCCGGTCGACGCCTATATCCTCGACATCGGCCTGCCCGGCATCGACGGCTACCAGCTGGCGCGCCGGCTGCGCGAGGCGGGTCCCTGCCCGCGCGCCCTGCTCATCGCCCTCACCGGCTATGGCCAGGCGCACGACTTCACGCTCTCGAAAGCGGCCGGTTTCGACCATCACCTGGTCAAGCCGGCCGACCTCGGACAGCTCGAGCGCATCCTGCATGCGGGCGCGGACGGCCCGGTCGGTTGAGCCGCCGGCTGAGCCACCGGGCAAGGCGCGGTAAAATCACGGTTTTGCCTCCAGCCCAGCCATGACCAAACAAGCCCCGCCCGCCCCTGCGCCGCAACCCGGATCGGACCTGATCCTCGGCCTCGAAGATCGTCCCCGTCCCCTGATCGGCATCCTGGCCGCCCTGCAGCACTTGTTGGCGATCATCGTGCCGATCGTCACGCCGGGCCTCCTGATCTGCCAGGCGCTGGGCGTGTCGGCACGCGATACGAACCTGATCGTCTCGATGTCGCTGGTGATCTCGGGCATTGCGACCTTCGTCCAGTGCCGCCGTTTCGGGCCGCTGGGCGCGGGCCTGCTGATCGTGCAGGGCACCAGCTTCAATTTCGTCGGTCCCCTGATCGCCGGCGGCAGCCTGATGGTGAAACAGGGCACGCCGGTGGAAGGCGTCATGGCGGCGATCTTCGGCGTGGTGGTGGCCGGGTCCTTTGTCGAAATGGGCGTGTCGCGCATCCTGCCTTTCGTGAAACGCATGATCACGCCGCTGGTGACGGGCATCGTCGTGTTGATGATCGGCCTCACCCTGATCAAGGTCGGCCTGATCAGCATGGGCGGCGGTTTCGCGGCCATGCAGAACGGCAGCTTCGCAAATGGCGAGAACCTGCTGCTGTCCGGCGTGGTGCTGGCGCTGATCATCGCCATCAACCGGGTGCCAGTGGTGTGGGTGCGCAGCTGTGCCATCGTCATCGCGCTGGCCGTGGGGTATGCGCTGGCCGGTTCGATGGGCCGGCTCGATTTCAGCGGCATGCACGAGGCGCCGCTGTTCCAGGTGCCGCGTCCCCTGCATTTCGGCATCGATTTTTCGTGGTCGCTGTTCATCCCGATGATCGTGATCTACCTGGTGACCTCGCTGGAAGCGATCGGCGACGTCACTGCGACGAGCAAGATCTCGCGCGAACCGGTCGAAGGCCCGCTCTGGATGCGCCGCATCAAGGGCGGCGTGCTGCTCAATGGCGCCAATTCGCTGCTGGCCGGCGTGTTTAATACCTTCCCGAGTTCAATCTTTGCCCAGAATAACGGCGTGATCCAGCTGACCGGCATCGCCAGCCGCCACATCGGCATCTGGATCGCCCTGATGCTGGTCGTGCTCGGCCTGTTCCCGGCCGTGGCCGGCGTGATCCAGGCCGTGCCCGAGCCGGTGCTGGGCGGCGCGGCCATGGTCATGTTCGGCGCAGTCGCGGCGGCGGGCATCAACATCCTCGCCAGCGTCCACCTCGACCGGCGCGCGCTGCTGATCGTGGCCGTCTCGCTCGCGCTCGGCCTGGGCGTGTCGCAGGTGCCGGAATTCCTGGCCCACATGCCGCCGGCCCTGCGCAACGTCCTCGAATCGGGCGTGGCCACCGGCGGCATCTGCGCGGTGCTGCTCAACTGGTTCCTGCCGGCCAGCCCGGAACGCCATACCGGGCCGGCCTGAGGAAGCGCGCGGAAAGCGCACACATCGGAAGCTCGGGAAAGAAGGACTCAGGCCGGCGACCGGGCAACGGCGGTCGGCAAGGGCTTCCCTTCGAAATGCGCCAGCAGGTTGGCGAGCGCCAGCATGCCCATCGCCGTGCGCGTCTCGACCGTGAAACTGCCCACGTGCGGCGCCAGCACGACGTTGTCGAGCTCGCGCAGCGCAGCCGGCACGCACGGCTCGTCGGCGAACACATCCAGCGCCGCGGCGCCCAGGCGACCCGCGCGCAGGGCCGCCACCAGCGCCGCCTCGTCGACCAGCGAACCGCGCGCGATGTTGACCAGCGTGCCCCCGGGGCCGAGCGCCTCGAGCACATCGGCGTCGATCATCGCGCGCGTCGCCGCGCCGCCCGGAGCGCACACGACCAGGTAGTCGCTTTCGCGCGCCAGTGCCAGCAGCGAGTCGCTGCGCGGGTAAGCGCAATCGGCCGTGCTGCGCTGGAAGTAGCGCACCTGCATGCCGAAGACGTCCAGGCGCGCGGCCACCGCCCTGCCGATGCGCCCCAGGCCGACGATGCCGGCCACCTTGCCGCGCAGGCTGCGGGCCGGCGCCAGCGGCGCCTTCGCCTCCCAGGCGCCGGCGCGCACATAGCGGTCGAGCTGGGGCAGGCGCCGGTTGATCGCCAGCAGCAGGGCCACGGCAAGGTCGGCGACATCGTCGGTCAGCACGTCCGGCGTGTTGGTGACGGGAATACCCCGCGGGTCGAGTGCGTCGAAAGCGACCGCGTCGACGCCGACGCCGTGCACCGCCACGATCTCGAGCGCCGGCAGGCGCGCCGCCAGCGCGGCATCGATGCCGACCGTGCCGGTGGTGTACACGCCGCGCACCTTCGGGGCGATGCGTTCGATGAAGGCATCGCGTTCGGCCGGCGCCACCTGCGCCATGCGGTGGCAAGTAAAATGGCGCGCGAGCGCGTCATCGACTTCGGCAACCCAGCCGGAACCCAGTAACAGTATTTCTGCACGCACCCTGCTCTCCCATTCGTTTCGGATCGGACGAGTATAAAGCAGGGCTTGCGGGTCGGCGCTTCGGCCTCATGAACGCGCTTCATCAATCCGCTGTTAGAATCAGTGCGTCTCTTCATGAGCCGCTTCCCTCCACACGACCAATCCCGACATCCCCATGGCCCGCGACAACATTAACGACATCCTGGTTTTCTTCGCCGTCGCGCGCGAGCGCAGTTTTACCCGCGCCGCCGCCAAGCTCGGGATGACGCAATCGGCCCTGAGCCACACCGTGCGCTCGTTGGAGGCGCGCCTCGGCGTGCGCCTGCTGACCCGCACCACGCGCAGCGTCTCGCCCACCGAGGCGGGCGAACGCCTGTTGCAGAACGTGGCGCCCCGCCTGGAAGAGATCGAAGCCGAGATCGCCGCGGTCAGCGACCTGGGCGACAAGCCGGCCGGCACGATCCGCATCACCGCGATCGACCACGTGATCGACCAGGTGCTGTGGCCGCGCATCGCGCCGCTGCTGCCGCAGTATCCCGATCTACATGTGGAGTTCAGCGCCGACTACCGCATCGTCGACATCGCTGCCGAACGCTACGACATCGGCGTGCGCCATGGCGACCAGGTCGACAAGGACATGATCGCGGTGCGCCTGACACCCGACGTGCAAATGCGCATCGTCGCGTCGCCCGCCTATTTCGAACGGCGTCCGGTTCCCCGCCCGATTCCGGCAACCCTGGCGGACCTCATGAAGCACAACTGCATCACCCTGCGCCTGGCCAGCAGCGGCGGCATCTATGCCTGGGAACTCCGGCACGAGGGACAGGACATCGAAGCCCGGGTGCGCGGCCAGGCCGTGTTCACGAGCGCCCAGCACATCCTCGCGGCCGCCCTCGACGGCGCCGGCCTCGGCTTCGTGCCGGACGAAATGGCGGGTGCGCACATCCAGGCCGGGCGCCTGGTCTCCGTGATGGAAGACTGGTGTCCGCTGTGGCCCGGCTATTACGCCTATTACCCGAGCCGGCGCCATTCCTCGCGCGCTCTGAGGCTGGTGATCGACGCGATCCGCTACCAGGGCTGAGCGCTGGACAAAGCGCGGGGCAAGTGCCGCAGCGAAAATGGAACACCCATTTGACGATTGTCATTCGTGCGCCTGACAGGGCCGGCCGCGCGGCGTACAGTCATCACAGCGACGGGCCGCCCGCTCCCGTGCCCGCCCCGTGTCCCCGCTTTACGGCAAGTTAAACAACAGGAGGAAGCATGTACAAGACCATCGTCGTGCATGTCGACGACAGCAGCGCCATGGATGCACGCCTGCAGGCCGCGGCGCAGCTGGCCAACGCGCACGGGGCCCATCTGGTGGGCAGCGCGTCCACCGGCCTGTCCTGGCCGTCCTACGCCCTGCTGACCGGCTCGATGGCGGTGACCCCGATCGACGAATTCAACGCGCTATGCACGAGTGCGCGCGACAGCCTGCGCGAATTCGCCGAACGCGCGCGCCGGCTCGGCGTGGAGTCGGTCGAAGAACGCATGACCGAGGACGACCATCGGCGTGCGCTGCTACTGCAGTCGCGCTATGCCGACCTGGTCGTCACGGGCCTGAACACGGGCGCGCGCGATGGGGTACGCAATCCTGTGCCCGGCCTGGCGCAATACGTGGCCATGCACGGCGCGCGGCCGGTGCTGGCGGTCCCGCAGGCCTACGCCGGCGAGCCGATCGGCGGGCAAATCGTGGTCGGCTGGGACGGCAGCGTGCAGGCGACGCGCGCGGTACAGGGCGCGCTGCCGCTGCTGGTGGATGCCGGCAGCGTGGTGCTTGCGCTGGTCAATGCCGAGCGCGAACCGGGGCTGCACGGCGAGGAGCCCGGTGCCGACATGGCCCTGTACCTGGCGCGCCACGGGGTGAGCGTCGATGTCGTCACCGAGAAGACGACGGGGCCGGTCGGCGAGGCGCTGCTCGGGATCGCGCATGCATGCGGCGCCGGGCTGCTGGTGACGGGAGCCTTCGGCCACAGCCGCTACCGCGAGCTGGTGCTGGGCGGCGTGTCGCGCGTGCTGCTGGAGCGCAGTACGCTGCCGGTGATGGTGGCGCACTGAGGCCGCGCGGGCCGACCATCGTAGGGTGGGCATGCCCACGCGGAACTTTGCGTCGTGTTTGCCCCGTTTTGACGCCAACTTGACTGCGCCTCGAAACGGCTTCCCGGCTGCACTCGCGGCCCCCGCGGCGCGGTGCCAACGTGACACGAAGGTCCGGGTGGGCATGCCCGGTGAACCCGTCATTGTGGCCATTGGCCACAATGACCCCATACGAGCCCCCTCGTCAGGGCAGCTTGTCCGTCCCTGCCTTCGCCTCGATCAACCCAGCCAGCAGCGCGTCGCGCGTCGGCGCCAGCTGCGTGCTGTCCCGGCCAATCAGCGCCGCCTCGACGCCGGCGGAAAGCTGCTGTTTCAGCTCTTCGGTGATCATCGGCGTGCCGAGGTCCGCCCACCAGCTTTCGATCGGTTCGCCCAGGTGGTCGAGCATATGGCGGATGCCGCCCTCGCCGCCCGACAGGTGCAGGTTCATGAAGGGTCCCATCAGGGCCCAGCGCAGCCCGGGTCCGTAGGCAATGGCCGTGTCGACGTCGGCCACCGTCGCCACGCCCTGCTCGACGAGATAAAACGCTTCGCGCCAGAGCGCGGCCTGCAGGCGGTTGGCGATATGACCCGGCACTTCCTTGCGCACGTGGATCGGGCGTTTGCCGATCGCGGCGTAGAAGGCCATGGCGCGCTCGACTGTCTCACTGGACGTCAGCGCGCCGCCGATGACTTCGACCAGCGGAATCATGTGCGGCGGATTGAAGGGATGGCCGAGCACGACCCGTTCCGGGTGCGCGCAGGCTTCCTGCACCCGGCTCATCAACAGGCCCGATGAGCTCGACGCCAGGATGACTTCGGGCGGCAACAGCGCATCCATCTCGCGGAACAGGGCCAGTTTCAGGTCTTCGCGCTCGGGACCGTTCTCCTGCACGAAGTCGACACCGGCCAGCGCCTCTTTCAGGTCGGTCGAAAAACGCAGGCGATCCGGCGAAGCGCCCTCGGCCAGGCCCATTTGCGTCAGAATCGGCCAGTGGGCGCGTACCGCATCGCGCAGCTTCGCTTCGGCGCCCGGCATCGGGTCGCTCGCGGACACGTCGAAGCCGCGCGCCAGGAAGTAAGCGGCCCAGCTGGCGCCGATGACGCCGGTGCCGATGACGCCAACGCAGCGAATATCTTTCATTTTTTCCTCACGCAGATTTCTTGTTCAGTCCCAGATACGTGTCGATGACCTTCGGATCGTTCGCCAGTTGCGCGGCCGGCCCTTCCATCACGACTTCGCCCGTCTCCAGCACATAGCCGTAGTCGGCGGCCTGCAGCGCGGCGCGCGCGTTCTGTTCGACCAGCAGGATACCGACGCCGGTTTCCTTCAGGCGCACGATGACGCGGAAGATTTCCTTGACGATCAGCGGCGCCAGGCCGAGGCTCGGTTCGTCCAGCATCAGCAAGGCAGGTTTCGCCATCAGCGCACGCCCCAGCGCCACCATCTGGCGTTCGCCGCCGGACATCGTGCCCGCCGCCTGCATGCGCCGTTCGCGCAGGCGCGGGAACAGTTCATACACGGATTCCAGTTGCGCCGCGTAATCCTTTTCGCGCCGTTTATAACGCGTGTAGCTGCCCAGCAGCAGGTTGTCCTCGACGCTCATGGTGGTGAACAGGTCGCGGCTCTCGGGCACCAGGCTCATGCCCTGCGCGACCCGCTGTTCGACCGGATAGCTGCCCACATCGACCCCGCGCAGCAGCACCGCGCCGCGCGTCGAGGCGTTGGCCACCAGCGCGCCCGCGATCGCATTGAGCATGGTCGACTTGCCGGCGCCGTTCGGGCCGATCACGGTCACGATCTGGCCGGCAGGCACCGCAATGTTCAGGCCATGCAGCGCCTCGACCTTGCCGTAGGCGACGTGCAGGTCTTTCACTTGAAGAATCGGCGTCGTCATCAGTCGATCCCTCCCAGGTAGGCTTCCAGCACGGCCGGGTCCTGCTGCACTTCGGCTGGCAGGCCCTGCGCGATTTTGGTACCGAATTCCATGACCACCAGGCGGTCGGTCAGGTTCATGACGAAGTCCATGTCGTGCTCCACCAGCAAGATGCTCATGCCCTCGCCCTTCAGTTTCTTGAGTAAAGTCGCCAGCGCCTCTTTTTCCTTGTAGCGCAGGCCGGCCGCCGGTTCGTCGAGCAGCAGCAGCGCCGGATCGCAACAGAGCGCCCGCGCGATCTCGAGGATACGCTGCTGGCCGAGCGCCAGGTTGCCGGCCTGCTCGTACAGCATCCCGCCGAGGCCCACGCGCTCCAGTTGCGTGCGCGCCTCGAACAGCAGCGCCGTTTCCTCGCCGCGGTCGAGCCCCAGCGCGCTCGACACCACGCCATGCTTCGCACGCAGGTGGGCGCCAATCGCCACGTTCTCGAGCACCGTCATTTCCGGCAGCAGGTGCACGTGCTGGAAGGTGCGGCCGATGCCGAGTTTCACGATCTCGCGCGAGGGCAGCGAATCGATGCGGCGCAGCTCGTCGCCGCCTTTCGTGCCGACCTGCAGGCGGATCTCGCCGCTCGTGACCGGCAGCACGCCGGTCACGAGGTTGAACATGGTCGACTTGCCGGCCCCGTTCGGGCCGATCAGGCCGACGATCTCGCCGCTGTTGACGGTGAAGGCCATGTCGTTGACCGCGACCAGCCCGCCGAACTGCTTGCGCGCCTTGTCGATCACCAGCAGTGGATGGCCGATGGCCGGCTTGTCACGCTGCGCCAGGGCCGCTGCACTGTCGGGCGCCACCGCTTCAGGACGCGAAGGCAGCCAGCGCGCGATGAAAGGCCAGATGCCGTTCCTCGCATGCTGGAGCAGGAGCACCATCAGGATGCCGAAGACGATGATCTCGAAGTTGCCGTTCGAGCCGAGCAAATTCGGCAGGATGCTTTGCAGCTGGTCCTTCAGCACCGTCAGCACGACGGCACCGAGGATGGCGCCCCACAGGTAGCCGGCGCCGCCGATCACGGCCATGAACAGGTATTCGATGCCCGAGTTCAGGCCGAAGGGAGATGGATTCACGGCGCGCTGCAGGTGCGCATACAGCCAGCCGGACACGCAGGCCAGCAAGGCGGCGATCACGAAGATGCGGATCTTCATCGCCGCCGTGTTCACGCCCATCGCTTCGGCCATCAGGCCGCCGCCCCTGAGCGCGCGGATCGCACGGCCCGAGCGCGAATTGAGCAGGTTGCGCAGCAGCGCGACCGCGGCCAGCAGGATCGCCCAGATCAGGAAGAACATGCTGTTGCCGGAGCCGAGATCGAGGCCGAACAGGTGAATCGCGGGGATGCCGCCGATGCCGTCGTATTTGCCGATGAATTCCAGGTTCCCGAACAGGAAATACAGGGACAGGCCCCAGGCAATCGTGCCAAGTGGAAGATAGTGTCCGGACAGGCGCAGCATGATGGCGCCGATGAACAGCGCGGACGCCGCGGTCACAACCAGCCCGCACACGAGGCCCAGCCAGGGCGAAAGACCGTGCGCAGTCGACAGGTAGGCCGTCGCATACGCACCGAGGCCGACGAAGGCAGCCTGGCCGAAGGAGGTCAGGCCGCCGACGCCGGTCAGTAAAACCAGGCCGAGCGCGACGATCGCGTACAGGCCGATGTAGTTGGCCAGCGTGATCCAGTAGGCCGGCAGCGGCAGCAGGCCGAACACGAGGGCGGCGAGCGCCAGTAAAGTCAGGGGACGCCGCATCATGCCTCCTCCTCGTCGATCTGCGGATGGACGATCGAGCGCCACAGCAGCACCGGGATGATCAGGGTGAACACGATGACTTCCTTGAAAGCGCTGGCATAGAAGGACGAATAGGCTTCCAGCAGCCCGACCATCAGGGCGCCGCCGGCCGCCAGCGGATAGCTCGCCAGGCCGCCGATGATGGCGCCGACGAAGCCCTTCAGGCCCATCAGGAAGCCGCTGTCGTAATAGATGGTGGTGATCGGTGCGATCAGCACGCCGCACAGGGTGCCGATGCTCGAGGCCAGCAAGAACGCGAGGCGCCCGGCCTGCGTGGTGCCGATGCCCACCAGGCGCGCGCCGCGGCGGTTCACGGCCGTCGCACGCAGCGCCTTGCCCGAGAGCGTGCGGTCGAAATACAGGTACAGGGCGCCGATCAGCAGCAGCGCGGTGACGATCACGACGATGCTCTGGCCGGACACCGTGAGCGAGCCGACGGTGAAGCTGGCCTCGCTGAACGGCGTGGTGCGCGAACCTTCGGCGCCGAAGATGACGAGGCCGAGGCCGAGCAGGACCAGGTGCACCGCGACCGCCACGATCAGCAGCACCAGCACCGGGCTTTCGGCCAGCGGCTGGAAGGCCACGCGGTAGATCATCGGCCCCATCGGCGCGACGATGGCGAAGGTGAGCGCCAGCTGCGCGATCATCGGCCAGGAGGCGCCTTCGGCCGAGCGCGCGGCCAGGAATACGGCGCCCGGGTACAGCACGAATTTGGCAAGGCTGAGCAGCAGCGCGCGTGAGCGGTTGACCTGGCCGGCGGCGCTGCGCAGCGTGCTCCAGGCTTCCTGCAGGAAGGCGGCCAGGCCGAGGACCAGCATCAGGGCGGCGCTATGCGGCACCTTGCCGGCTTGTAGCGCGGCCATGGTCAGCGCGCCGAAAGCGAGGAATTCGCCGATGGGAATGAAGATCACGCGGGTGATCGAGAACACCAGCACCAGCGCCAGTGCCAGCAGCACATAGACCGCCCCACTGGCGATGCCGTCCTGCGTCAGGATGGCGAAAATCGTTAAATCCATACCGCTGCCAAGGGCATGCCGATACTGTCTGGGGCCTGACGCGTCTCCTCGTCACGCCGCGCATCGATGCTGCCCGCCAGGCCCTCCTTTTTTCGATGTCGTGAATGTTGTTATGCGGCCGGTGGCGTGCGAATTTTCCACTACCGGACAGGGCGTGGGCATCCTTTTTCCATCCGCCATGGTTAAATGATATGCGAAAACAGTTGAGGAACCGGCATTTTTTCCTCCGAGCCAGCCTATACTATTGCCCAGGGAGGTCCAGGCGCCACCAGGTGCCGGGCCAGGTATCGGTTGAACGAAGCACCTTGCCGCCTTGCCGCGGCAGTTTTTAAAACAACAGGAGAGAGCATGACCCGCACGCCCCGCCTCACCCGCATCAGCCAGAGCGTCCTCGCGCTCGCCGCATTGACCGCCGCCCTCAACGTCCACGCGCAGATCAAGGTCGGCGTCTCGATCTCGACCACGGGCCCGGCGGCCTCGCTCGGCATCCCGGAAAAGAACACCTTCGGCCTGCTGCCGACCGAGATCGGCGGCCAGAAGGTGCAATACATCGTGCTCGACGACGCGTCCGACGCGACCCAGGCCGTCAAGAACGCCCGCAAACTCGTCTCCGAAGACAAGGTCGACCTGCTGATCGGCTCCTCGATCACCCCGACTTCGCTGGCGATGGTGGAAGTGGCGGCCGAAACCGAAACGCCGATGATCACGATCGCCGGCGCCGCGCGCATCGTCGAGCCGATGGACGCCAAGCGGCGCTGGGTCTTCAAGACCACCCAGCACGATGGCCAGATGGCGAACGCGATCACCCAGCACATGGCGAACAACGGCGTGAAATCGATGGGCTTCATCGGCTTTTCCGACGCCTACGGCGAAGGCTGGTACGGCGAGATCGCGAAATACGCCCCGGCACGCAAGATCAAGGTCGTCGCCAACGAGCGCTTCGCCCGCACCGACACCTCGGTGACCGGCCAGGTCCTGAAACTGATGTCGGCCAACCCGGACGCGATCCTGATCGCCG
This sequence comes from Telluria sp. AIW5, assembly GCF_056680575.1. Classification (NCBI taxonomy): domain Bacteria; kingdom Pseudomonadati; phylum Pseudomonadota; class Betaproteobacteria; order Burkholderiales; family Oxalobacteraceae; genus Telluria; species Telluria sp. AIW5. Next base: position 3,844,309 of record NZ_CM155289.1, read on the forward strand.
GCTCCGGCACCCCGGCCGCGCTGCCGCAAAAGGCGCTGCGCGAGCGCGGCTACAAGGGCAAGATCTACCAGACCCACGGCGTCGCCAACAGCGACTTCCTGCGCGTCTGCGGCGCCGACTGCGAAGGCACCTTCGTTCCGGTCGGCCCGGTGCTGGTGGCAAACCAGCTGCCGGACACGAACCCGGTCAAGAAGACCGCGCTGACCTATGCGAACAAGTACACGGGTGCGTTCGGCAAGGACAGCCTGTCTACTTTTGGGGGCCACGCCTGGGACGCCTCGCTGCTGCTGGCGGAAGCGGCCAAGACCGCGCTGCCGAAGGCCAAGCCGGGCACGAAGGAATTCCGCGCCGCGCTGCGCGATTCGCTCGAGGGCATCAAGAACCTGCCGGCCTCGCACGGCATCTTCAACATGAGCGCCACCAACCACCAGGGCCTGGACCAGCGCGCGCAGGTGATGGTCAAGGTTGAAAAGGGTGCGTGGAAGTACGTGCCGTAAGCATCAGGGCAGCGTAAACGATGGCCGGCTCTTCAGCCGGCCATTTTTTTGTCGATGCGCCCTGGTTCAGCCAGGAAGCCCGATCGTTCGTGACCGCAGGGTGGACTCTTGAGTCCACGCGCTACGCCGCATGCCTGTCGGAATCCCTCGCGTAGCAGCGTCCCGACATGCAGGCCATTGAAGAGGCCGTGTCCGAATGTCAGACCTGACCCTGGCCTTTTTTCAGCTGGCCGATGACGCTCGCCACCTTGGTGGTAATCACATCGACCGCCGGGCCATTCGCGCCGTGCGGCAAAATGACGTCGGCATAACGCTTGGTCGGCTCGATGAACTGCTTGTGCATCGGGCGTACGGTTTCCAGGTACTGGTTGACGACGCTCTCCACCGTGCGGCCGCGCTCGGTAATATCCCTTTGCATGCGGCGGATGAAGCGGACGTCGGCGGCGGTGTCGACAAAGATCTTCAGCGACATCATGTCGCGCAAGTCCGCGTCGTACAAGGCGAACAGGCCTTCGATCACGATGACCGGCGCCGGTTTGACCGGAATGGTCTTGCTGGAGCGGTTGTCGATCGTGAAGTCGTACTCCGGCATCTCGATCGCTTCGCCATTGCGCAGCGCGCGCACGTGCTCTACCAGCAATGGCCAGTCGAAGGCCTGCGGATGGTCGTAATTCTGCTTGCGGCGCACTTCCGGGCTGAGGTCGGACTGGTCGCGGTAGTAATCGTCCTGCATCACGACCGACACCATCTCGGCGCCGAAGGAAGCGAGCACCTGCTGGGTTACCGTCGACTTGCCGCTGCCGCTGCCGCCAGCGACACCAATGACAAACGGAAGGTTGGAAATCTGATTCATCCCCGCATGATACCGGAGCGGCGGCCGAACCGACAGGGGACGCTTGAACCAGGATGCAGTCTTCGGTAGTCTTGTGACGCCTGCTTGAGGATTGAACGTGAACGGCTGCGCCTGGCCGAATGCAGACCTCTCAGCCGTCCGCTTTCGGCCCGAAGCGGAAGGAACGATTCAAACAAATTCGCCCTTTAGTTCAGATGAGGGCACGGCCACCTCGTCGTTGAACTTCGCGACTAGTTTGGCAAGGCTCTCGGTCTCGTTCAAGTTCCCGCCATCTTGCAGTGCTTTAGCGATGTGACGCGCTGCATCTGCGAGGATGGTTCCCCATGCAACCTCCTCATCGATACCCATCCCATCACGGTACATCCCAATTTTCAACGAACAATGCAGTTGACCTCCAGCCACCCATACCCGAAGCATTTCCACGGAATTTGGGTCTTGCAAGGCTGCTTCCGGTATCGGACGTTCGTTCATTGGGTCTCCGTTTCAACGTGTTGAGTACTGCGACCAAACGTCTGCTCTTGGCCGATTGCGGCCCCTCCTGGCGTCCACACCGATTCGTCCCAGCCCGCTTCCTTTTCAATACTCGCCGTCCACCACCACCCTATCGCGCCCGCCGCGCTTGGCCGCATACAGCGCCCCGTCCGCCGCGGCGATCAGGCTCGCCGCCTCGTTCAGGCGGTCCTTGCTGAAACTCGCCACCCCGATGCTGAGCGTAACATGGTCCTTGACCGCGGCCGGCGCATGCGCCAGCGCGCGCCCGGCGATATCGAGACGGATCGCTTCGGCCACGCCGGCCGCCTGCCCGGCCGTGGTGTCGGGCAGGATCGCCGCGAACTCCTCCCCGCCGTAGCGGGCGGCGACGTCCGCCGGGCGTTTGAGCATGCCGGCCAGGCCCTGCGCCACGGTGATGAGGCAGGTGTCGCCCTGCTGGTGCCCGAAGTGGTCGTTGTAGGCCTTGAAGGAATCGATGTCCATCAGCAGCAGCGACAGCGCCCCGCCGTTGCGCTGGGCGCGGCGCAGTTCGCGCTCGAGCGTCATGTCGAAATAGCGGCGGTTGTGGATGCCGGTCAGGCCGTCGACATACGAGCGGGCGCGCAGCGATTCGGCGTGTTCGAGCAGGTGGCGTTCGCGATCGAGCACGCCGGTTAGGTCGCGGATCTCGATCGTGCAGAAGGCCGCCTTGCCCTCCCTGAACGGCGTCACCGCAATCCCCTGCTCGATACGCGCGCCGTCGAAACTGCCGGCTTCCCGCAGCGGGAACGGCGCGCGCTCCAGGCCTTGCGACACGGATTTGGCAGCGCCGTCGACCAGCGCGCCCAGCACGGCCGCTTCGACACGCGAACCGCGCAATTCTGGAAAGACCTCGAACAGCGACTGCTCGCGCACACGCGCCGCGGAACGGCCGGAGCGCGTCGTCATCCAGCGGTTCCAGAGCAGGATGCGATGCTCGCCATCGAGGACGATGACGCCGCAGTCGAGGAAATTCAGGGCATTCACGGCGAGGCCGTCGGTCAGGTCGGTGGAAATCGTCATGCCGACAGTGTAATGGTATTGCGTCAATGCAAAAAGGCCACCGGGCGGAACCGGCGGCCTTTTTTTTACAGACGTGGAATGCGCTTACACGCCGACCATCGATACCGCCTTGGTGTTCAGGTAGCCCTCCATCGCCTCCGGGCCGCCTTCGGTGCCATAGCCCGAATCCTTGATGCCGCCGAACGGCATCTCGGCGCTCGGCGTGGCCGGCTGGTTAATCCACAGCATGCCGACTTCCACGCGGTTCATCAGCAGGTGCGCGTTCCTGATCGAGCGCGTGAAGGCGTAGCCGGCCAGGCCGTAGGGCAGGCGGTTGGCTTCGTTGATCGCGTCTTCCAGGCTGTCGAAACCGCGGATCGCGGCGACCGGGCCGAACGGTTCGTCGTTGAACACGCTCGCTTCCAGAGGCACGTCGGCCAGGATGGTCGGCGCGAAGAAATTGCCGGTGTCGCCGACGCGCTTGCCGCCGAAGGCCAGCGTCGCGCCCTTGGCCTGGGCATCCTCGATCACCTTCGACATCGCGGTGAGGCGACGGGCGTTGGCCAGCGGGCCGAGGGTCGTGCCTTCTTCAAGTCCGTTACCGAGCTTGATACGCTCGGCATGCGCCACGAAGGCGCGCGTAAACTCTTCCTTGACCGCGTTGTGCACCAGGAAGCGGGTCGGCGAGATGCAGACCTGGCCGGCATTGCGGAACTTGGCGCCGCCGGCGGCTTTCACCGCCAGCGCGACGTCGGCGTCGTCCGCGACGATCACCGGCGCGTGGCCGCCCAGCTCCATCGTCACGCGTTTCATGTGGGCGCCGGCCAGCGCGGCCAGCTGCTTGCCGACCGGGGTCGAGCCGGTGAAGGTGACCTTGCGGATCACCGGATGCGGGATCAGGTAGGACGAGATTTCAGCCGGGTCGCCGAACACGAGGCCGACCACGCCCGGCGGAATCCCGGCGTCGACGAAGCACTGCAGCAGCGCGGCCGGCGAGGCCGGGGTCTCTTCCGGCGCCTTGCACAGGAAGGAGCAGCCGGTGGCGAGGGCCGCGCCGAGTTTGCGGACGATCTGGTTGATCGGGAAGTTCCATGGCGTGAAAGCGGCGACCGGGCCGACCGGCTCTTTCAGCACCAGCTGCTGCGCGGCCGGATTACGCGAGGGGACGATGCGGCCGTACACGCGCATGCCCTCGGCGGCGAACCAGTCGATGATGTCGGCGCCGGCCAGGGTCTCGCCCTTGGCTTCGACCAGCGGTTTGCCCTGCTCCTGGGTCAGCAGGCGGGCGATGTCGCCGGCGCGCTCGCGCAGCAGCTGGGCGGCGCGGCGCATGATGGCGGCGCGTTCGAATGCCGGCACGGCGCGCCATGTTTCGAAACCCTTCTGGGCGGCGGCCAGCGCGCGGTCCAGGTCGGCGATCGAAGCATGGGCCACCTTGCCGATCGGCTGGCCGGTGGCCGGGTTCACGACGGGGATGGTCTTGCCGCCGCTGGCGTCTTGCCATTCGTTGGCGATCAGGAGGCGGGTGTCGGGATAGCTGGACGTCGTCATGGGATCAGGTCCTGTATTTGGTTGAGAACGTGATCATACTCCGTGCGCGACCGCCTTGCAGGCATGCGCCGCCACGAGGAGGCGCATGCACGCACCTGCCGATCAGGATCAGCAGCGGCGCGACGACTTCGCCGATGCAGACCAGGTAGCCGCAGGCGCCCGGCAGGCCTGGTGCCAGTCACTTAAGCTAAAGCCGTTGCCGCTTTCACGCGTCTTTTTTCGTTGGCAGCCGTATCAACGTAGGGTGGGCATGCCCACGCGTTACGTACACATGCCCCGCCCTGCTACCTAGCGCTCCGGGCCACCGGGTCTGTGTGGTCGGGCGGTCGGCGCCACGTATGCAAGAGACGAACGTAACGCGTGGGCATGCCCGATGACCCCGTACGTGATGCGACAGCCGGCGGTACCGTCATGGCGGTGGCGCAGAGTCAGAAGGCCGGTTTCCGGCTCGAGTGACCGGCATTACCCGGCAGGCCGGATGTGCGTGCTCGTGTCAGGCGAATGCATAAGCATCCATGGCGAGCACGCCATGTTCGAAACTCGAATGGATCTGCGTCGCGTGCGCGCCCGGCCCGCCCGCGCCGAGCGCGACGAACAGCGGCAGCAGGTGTTCGTCGGTCGGATGGTTCCGGACCGCGAACGGCGCTTCCTGCCGATAGTCGAGCAGCGCGGCGCGGTCATCGGCTTCGATGCGCGACTTGATCCATGCGCCGAATTCGCTCACCCATTCCGGCGCCGGAGCGTCGACCGCCTGGCCGCGGAACTCGTACAGGTTGTGTGTCAGCGAACCCGAGGCGAGGATCAGCACGCCCTCCTCGCGCAGTGGCGCCAGTGCGCGGCCGATCTGTTCATGCAGGGCGGGACCGGCACCGCGCACGATCGAGATTTGCGCGACCGGGATGTCGGCCTGCGGATACATCAGGCGCAGCGGGACCCAGGCGCCGTGGTCGAGGCCGCGGGTGGCGCTGCGGCCGACCGGAAGCTGCGCCGCTTCGAGCAGCGCGGCGGCGCGTTCGGCGGTCTCCGGGGCGCCCGGGGCCGGGTACTGCATCTCGAACAGGGCGCGCGGGAAGCCGCCGAAGTCGTGGATCGTTTCCGGTTGCCGCGCCAGGCTCACGGCCGGGGCACCGGCGGTTTCCCAGTGGGCGGAGACGACCAGGATGGCTTTCGGGCGCGGCAGCGTCGTGCCTAGCTGTTCCAGGAAGCGGCGTGCCGGGCTGTCCTGCAGGGCCAGCATGGGGGAGCCGTGGGAGACGAACAGGGTGGGAAGGGATGCCATGTGATTACCTCGTTTCTTCAGAGCGGCAGAGGCCGCGTCAACATGAAAGCCATTCTAATTGGATCGGCGCGGAGGATAAATATGGCTTACAGGGGAACACTGTCCCAAAAACTGGAACAACCGTAGGGTGGGCACTGCCCACGCGTTACGTACCGACGCATTCCACCTCCCTCCCCCGGAGACCGCGCCCGTCGAAAAGCACGGTCATTGCCATCGCCGCGATCTCCGGACAATGTGCGGTATGCATGGGCACGAACGCGTGGGCATGCCCGCCCTACGGCGCGCGGGCGTCACTCCCACGCCGGGTCCGCAAAGGCCTCGACCAGGAAATCAACCAGCAGCCGCACCTTCGGCGACACGAACTTGCGCGACGGGTAGACGGCGTGGATGCCGAGATCGAGCGAGCGGTAGCCGGCCATGGCTTCGCGCAGGCTTCCCTCCGCCAGGTCCGGCCCCACGATAAAAGTCGGCTGCAGGATGATGCCCTGGTCCTGCAAGGCTGCGGCGCGGCAGGTGTCGCCGCTGTTGGTGCGCACGCGCGGGCGCACCTGCACGGTTTGCGCGCCCCCGGGACCGGTGAAGGGCCAGTGTTCGCCGGTCGAGAACAGGCTGTACGAAATGGTGTCATGGTCGAGGAGTTCGCCTGGTTCGGCCGGCTCGCCGCGCCGCGCGAGGTAAGCGGGCGAGGCGCACAGTACCAGGCGCGTGGAGGCAAGCCGGCGGCTGATCAGCGTCGATGGCGGAAGCTGGCCAATGCGCACCGCGGCGTCGAAGCCCTCCTCGACCAGGTCGACGACGCGGTCCGACAGGCTGATGTCGAGCAGGAGCTTGGGGTGGCGCGCCAGGAAGGCCGGCCACAGCGGCGCCAGGTGCATCAGGCCGAAGCTGACCGGCACGTTCACTTTCAGCAGGCCGCTGGCCTCGCCGCTGCGCGAGGTGATCTCGGCTTCGGCTTCGTCCAGGTTGCCCAGCAGTTCGCGGCAGCGGGCGTGGAAGATGCCGCCTTCGGTCGTCGGCGACAGCTTGCGCGTCGTCCGGTGCAGCAGGCGTACGCCGAGACGCTCTTCGAGTTCGGCGACGTAGCGCGAGACGGCGGCTTTCGACATGTCGAGCACGTCGGCGGCGGCGGTGAAGCTGCCGGCTTCGACCACGGCGGAGAACACCTGCATTTCGAGGAAACGGTCCATTGTCCTGCCAAGTGAAATAATAAGCGCGATTTTACGCCGACTATTCCAGCGCCGGTGGGGCCATCCGCGCGTGCAAAAGTTCGGCCGAGGACGCCACCAGCGATGGAATGGTATTCGAATGGACAAGTTCGCTCTGACCAGGGCCCGGGAGAGAAATCCAGGGATCCCCGACATGCCGCCGACGCTGACGGCACCGTGCCACCGTTAAACGACAACGCACATCGCATGCAAATACGGACCCACGCGCTCGGCCGACACCTCCTGCTGCTGTCGTTATCCGATTTCGAACGCGCGCTGGCGTCCGGCCACATCGCGCCGTGGGAAACCCCTGATTGGGATGATTGCTCGTCCCACGATTTCTTTCGCCAGCATTTTTCCGATGCCTGTGCGGTGCGCGCGTTGCGCGAGGCCTTGCTGCCCTGTAGCCACGACCTCACCCGCATGAGCGATGAGGACGTCCGTGCAGCCGCTGCGCGACAACTGCGTGACGGCACCTGGCGTGTCGGCCACGAATACCGTCTCCACGCCGATACTGCCGGCGTCGCGGCAAGCAGGGCCGCGGGAGGGGCACCGGCACCGGCGCGGCGCCGGGTCGAAGCGCCCCCTGCTCCGCATGCGGCCGCGCCCGTGCGCGCGGCGCCAGCGCGCGAGGCCGCCGGGAGCGCACCGTCCGCGGCCGAATGGACGGAATCCATCGACCAGGCCGCATTTGCCGAGGTGCTGGAGCGCGCCGCCAAAGAGGCAGCGCCTTTTTGTGAAGTCTGCGCCCGCCTGGCCGCGCAGCGAGAGGCGGCTGCCGCATGAACAAACGGGCCCTGGGCAAGCTGACCGATGCACTCTGGCCGGACGGCGACAGGCCCGGCACAGCCCAGGTGCACTGGCTGCTCGACGGAGCGCGCGATCCCGAGATTTCCCGGCTGGTCCGTTCCGGCGGGCTGGAATACACCTGCCTGTTCAGCGGGCGCCTGCATCCGCGCCTCGAGGCTGCCGCGCCCTACCTGGTTCACCTGTCGGCCCGCTCGCCCAGCACGGACCGCCTGCTGCGCCAGGGATGGGGCAAGGCCTGGGGTATCCTGGCCGTCGCGCCCACCGGCATCAGCCTGGGCCAGCACAGGCTGCATTTCAAAAAACTGCTGCGCGTACAGACCGAGGAAGGCGTCGTCCTCGCATTCCGCTACTACGATCCGCGCGTCCTCAACCTGTATCTGCCAACCTGTACGAAACAGGAACGGCAGACCGTGTTCGGCCCCTTGCATACCCTGGTGGCGGAGACGAACGAAGGCGCTGGCCTGCGCATGTTCCGCTCCGATTACACAGGCGGAGGCAGTGTCGGCGTCACCCTGTCCGACAGGGTGCACGGTGACGCGGGCGGCGCGGCCGGCGCCGGATGATCCGGCGCATCCGGCAAGGCGCTCAAGGCGCCGGGTCGCCCTCGCCCCTGTTCGATGCCGCCAGCGCCGTCATGTTGACGATCCGGCGCACCGTCGCGCTCGGACTCAAAATGTGCACCGGCTTCGCCGCCCCGAGCAGGATCGGCCCGACGGTGACGCCCTTGCCCGCCGCCACCTTCAGCACGTTGAACAGGATGTTGGCCGCGTCCAGCGACGGCATCACCAGCAGGTTGGCGCTGCCGGCGAAGCCGTCCTCGATCGCGTAGAGCGAGCGGATCTCTTCCGACAGCGCCGCGTCGCCGTGGATTTCGCCGACCGCCGCCAGCCCCGGCGCGCTTTGCGCCAGCAGTGCGCGTGCTTCGCGCACGCGGCGCGCCGACGGCCGCTCGGAGGAACCGAGCGAGGAATGCGACAGCAGGGCCACCTTCGGCTCGAGGCCGAACTGGCGCAGTTCATCCGCCGCCATGCGCGCGATTGCCGCCAGTTCCCGGGCGCTCGGCTGGTCGTTGACATAGGTGTCGGTGATGAACAGGGTCAGCTTGTCGAGCACCAGCGCGTTCATCGCCGCCATCACCTCGGCGCCGGGCGCGAGGCCGATCTCCTTCTGTACGTGCGCCAGGTGGCTGTCGTAACTGCCCTTCATGCCGCAGATCAGGGCGTCGACCTCGCCGGCATTCAGCAGGCGCGTGCCCTGCAAGGTGGTGTCGCCCTCGGCTTCGACCAGCGTGTAATCCACATCGCGCTTCAGGCGCAGGCCCGCTTCCCGGATCGCGCGTTCGACCGCCGCGCCTTGCCCGATCAGCACCGGCTTTGCCAGGCCCTCGTCGACCACCGTCTGAACCGCGCGCAGCACACGGCGGTCGTCGGCTTCCGCATATGCGACGCGGCGGCCGTTGGCCTTGGCGCGCGCAAACACCGGCTTCATGAAGAAGCCGGTGTGATAGATCATCTGCGCCAGTTTCTCGCGGTAGGCCGCCATGTCGGTGATCGGCCGCGAGGCCACGCCGGAGGCGGCGGCCGCCTCGGCCACGCGCGGCGCAATGGCCGCCAGCAGGCGCGGGTCGAAGGGTTTCGGGATGATGTACTCGGGACCAAAGGACAGGTCCTGGCCTTCGTAGGCGGACGCCACGACATCGCTCGCTTCCGCTTCGGCCAGTTCGGCGATCGCCGTGACGCAGGCCAGCTTCATCTCGTCGGTGATGCGGGTCGCGCCGCAGTCCAGGGCGCCGCGGAAGATGTAGGGGAAGCAGAGGACGTTGTTGACCTGGTTCGGATAGTCCGAGCGGCCGGTGGCGATGATGCAGTCGGGCCGCGCGGCACGCGCCACTTCGGGCCGGATCTCCGGCTCGGGATTGGCCAGCGCCAGGATCACCGGCTGGCGCGCCATCGTCTTGACCATCTCGCCGGTCAGGACGCCCGCGGTCGAGCAGCCGAGGAAGACGTCGGCCTCAAGCACGATGTCGGCCAGTGTGCGCGCACCGGTCTGCTGCGCGTAACGCGCCTTGTTGGCCTCCATGTTCGCTTCGCGGCCGACGTAGATGACGCCCTTCGAATCGGTGACGAAGATGTTCTCGCGTTTTACGCCCAGCACCACCATCATGTCGAGGCAGGCGATCGCCGCCGCGCCCGCGCCGGAGGCCACGAGTTTAATCTGGCCGATCTCCTTGCCGACCACCTTCAGGGCGTTCAGCAGCGCGGCACTCGAGATGATCGCGGTGCCATGCTGGTCGTCGTGGAAGACGGGGATGTTCATGCGCTCGCGCAGCTGCTTCTCGATGTAGAAGCATTCGGGCGCCTTGATGTCTTCCAGGTTGATGCCGCCCACCGTCGGCTCGAGCATGGCGATTGCCTCGACCAGCTTGTCGGGATCGTTCTCGGCCAGCTCGAGGTCGAACACGTCGACCCCGGCGAATTTCTTGAACAGGCAACCTTTGCCCTCCATGACCGGCTTCGAGGCCAGCGGCCCGATGTTGCCGAGGCCAAGCACGGCGGTGCCGTTCGTGATCACCGCCACCAGGTTGGCGCGCGAGGTGTACTCGGCCGCCATGGCGGGGTCCGCCGCGATCTCCTCGCAGGCATAGGCCACGCCCGGCGAATAGGCCAGCGACAGGTCGCGCTGGTTCGACAGCGGCTTTGTTGCGACCACCTCGATCTTGCCGCGGGTCGGGCTGCGGTGGTATTCGAGGGCGTCGGCGCGCAATTGGGTGTCGCGCTCTTCGTTTTGGGTCGATTCAGTACTCATGCTGTCTCCTGGCCTGGTTGGTGTGTGAGTTCGGCGATGGCCGTGCGCTTCCGTATGCCGTGGGCATGGCGGGCGCTGGCGCCACGCCATGCAGCGTCAAGTGTAGCGCGGCGGCGCAAAGGCGTGGTCCGGTTGCCGGAAATGCGGCGGGACGAAGCGTGCTACTCCGCGAACAGGTCCGGACCGAATACCTCGTAATGCACCCGCGTTTCCGGGATCCCGCGCCTGAGCAGCGCATCGTGCTGCTGGCGCATGAAGGGAATCGGGCCGCAGATGTAGTAGTCGGCGTCCGGCAGCAGGATGGCGTCGGCGATCCTGTCGATGTCGACCAGGCCGGGGAAGTCGAAATCCCTGCCCTGCTGGTCCTGCGGCAGCGCTTCGTTATAGAAGGTGAAGGTCGTGAAATTCGGATGCTGCGCCGCGGTGGCGCGCAGGTGGTCCTTCATCGCATGCACGCTGCTGTTGCGGGCGCCGTGGACGAACACGATCTGGCGGTTCGGCGACTGCAGCACGCGGTTGAGCATGCTGATCATCGGCGTCAGCCCGACCCCGCCGCTGATCAGGACGACCGGCGTCGCCGCATTCACGTCGACGAAGAAATTCCCGTAGGGCGCCGCCAGCTGGAGCGTGTCGCCGGCCTGCACCTCGTCGTGCAGCAGGGTCGACACATAGCCTTTCTGGTCCGGATCGGCGCCGCCTTCGCGCTTGACCGAGATGCGGTAGCTGCGGCCATTCGGTGCATCCGACAGGCTGTACTGGCGAATCTGCTGCAGGCCCAGGCGCGGCACGGCCAGGCGCAGGCTGATGTACTGGCCGGGCTCGAAATTGACCAGCGGCTGGCCGTCGGCCGGCTCCAGCACGAAGGAAGTGATGACATCGCTCTCGGGCTGCTTCGCCGCCACCACGAAGTCGCGCCAGCCGGTCCAGCCGCCCTGTTCCGCGACGGTGTGCTCGCGCAGCTCGCTCTCGCGGCCCATGAGGATATCGGCCAGGTTGCCGTAGGCCTGGGCCCAGGCCGAGATGATGTCGTCGGTCGCGGCATCGCCCAGCACCGCCTTGATCGCCCCCAGCAGGTGCTCGCCGACGATCGGATAGTGTTCGGGCTTCACGCCCAGGCTGGCGTGCTTGTTGGCGATCCCTTCGAGCACGGCCGCCAGGCAGGAGGGATCCTCGATGTTGGCGGCGTAGGCATACACCGCCCGCGCCAGCGCCTCCTGCTGCTGGCCGCGCTCCTGGTGGCGCATGTTGAAGACGTTCTTGAGCTCCGGATGGGCGTCCAGCAGGCTGCGGTAGAAATGCTTGATGATGTCGTAGCCGTGCGCCGCGAGGACGGGTGCGGTGGCCTTGACGGTGTCCTTGGTCTGTTGAGTAAGCATGGACTGTCTCCTTTGTCGGGGTGTCGATTGTCCGCCAGCCGCAGGGAGCCCGGCGCACCGGACCGGGGGGAGCCGCCCCCCTTCAGCGCCCGACGAGCTTCTGCCGCTCCGGCGAATAACGCGCGCCCAGCACGGGAACGGCGGCGATCGCCTTCTCGATGTCGGCCACGTCCTGCGGGCCGAGCCGCACATCCACCGCGGCGATGTTTTCTTCCAGGCGGTGCAGTTTGGTCGTGCCCGGAATCGGCACGATCCACGGCTTGCGCGCCAGCAGCCAGGCCAGTGCGATCTGCGCCGCCGTTACGCCCTGGTGGCGGGCGATCTCCTTGATCACCTCGACCACCGCCCCGTTCGCCTTGCGCGCCTCCTGGCTGAAGCGCGGCACCGTGTTGCGGTAGTCGCTGCTGTGGAAGCTGGTGTGCTCGTCGATGGCGCCGGTGAGGAAGCCCCTGCCCAGCGGGCTGAAGGGAACGAAGCCGATGCCCAGTTCCTCGAGCGCCGGCAGGATCTCCGTTTCCGGTTCGCGCCACCAGAGAGAATACTCGCTTTGCAGCGCCGTCACCGGCTGCACCGCATGGGCGCGGCGGATGGTGTCGACGCCCGCCTCCGAGAGGCCGAAATGCCCGACCTTGCCTTCGCGGATCAGGTCGGCCACGGTGCCGGCCACGTCCTCGATCGGCACGTTCGGGTCGACCCGGTGCTGGTAGAACAGGTCGATGCGGTCCGTGCGCAGGCGTTTCAGCGATTCTTCCGCCACCGCGCGGATGCGCTCCGGGCGGCTGTCGAGGCCGGCCTTGGTGTCGCCGTCGCGGAAGCCGAACTTGGTCGCGATGACGACCTGCTCGCGGCATGGGGCCAGCGCTTCGCCGACCACCTGTTCGTTGATGGCGCCGTAGGCTTCGGCCGTATCGAAGAAGCTGACGCCGCGCTCGACGGCCGCGCGGATCAGGGCGACGGCATCTGTCGCTTCCATGGCGGGGCCGTAGGCGTAACTGAGGCCCATGCAGCCGAGGCCGATGGCGGAGACTTCGAGGCCGCTGTTGCCGAGTGTTCGTTTTTGCATTGTGTTCTCCTGTATGGGTGGACGCGGATCGCGCCGGTCACTGCGCTCCCGTCTTGCAGGGTCAATGCTACGCCTGCGGGCGGCGCTTGATTAGTCTCTCTGACGATGGGGTGCGCGCGAAACAGGCAAGACAAGCTCGGGGGCAGATGGCTTGGGGGGCGGAAGCTGGAGTAAAGACGATATTGGTGGCAGCGCGACTATTCCTGCGTTGGTTGAACGCGTGGGCGGGGAACCCGCCCACCCTACGGATATCAGATCCCGTCGCGGCGTACACAGGGTGTCTCCCTGGTTGTCGAAGCGAACGGCCCGGCTCGGCTCAGCCGACCAGGACGTCGCTGATCTGAATCACCGGCGTCTGGTTGGTGTAGTTGGGGATGTCGGCCATGATGGCCTTGGTATGGGGACCGAAGCTGGACTGGAAGGCCTCGACCGAATCGCAGAACAGGTGGCCCATCGCGATGTAGGGAGCGTTCGCGTCAGGCGAGCCGGAGGCGATCGCCCGGTCCACCGTGTAGTACTTGCAATGCTCGCCCATCAGGTTCTTCACCATGGGCATGTGCCGGTCGCGGTAGTAGGCCTCGTCGAAACGGGCGTCCGGTCCGTTTGGATACATCACGCTTACCTTGATCATCGTCGGTCTCCTCGTTGTGGTTGGCTCAGGTAGCCGAACTCATCGTGCGCCCTTGGCGCGCAGTTTGCAAGTAGCACGTTGAGGTCCGGGCGCGTGCCACTCCCTTGTCGTGCCCGACCATGCCGAGGTCCCAGCTGTTGAACGGCTCGGGCAGCTCGTCGTAGCTCCCGCGGGCGTTGATGGCGCTGGTCCGGGTTCGCGATTGCGGACGCCCCGTCACGAACCTGGGGCGCCGCCGCGCACCTGGCCCTGTGCTGCGGTCAATGCGTGTGCGCCGGCGCGTCGGCAATCGGTCCCGACGTATATTCCTCGTCGGTCACCTGCTCCATCCACACGACGTTGACGCCGTCGAGCGCTTCCTGGATGGCGATGTGGGTCATCGACGTGGTCGCCGTCGCGCCGTGCCAGTGCTTGTGGCCGGGCGGGCACCAGATCACGTCGCCGGCGCGGATCTCCACGCGCGGTTCGCCTTCGCACTGGGTCCAGCCGCAGCCGGCGGTCACGATCAGCGTCTGCCCCAGCGGGTGGGTGTGCCAGGCCGAACGTGCGCACGGTTCGAAGGTGACGCTGGCGCACGAGACGCGCGATGGCGCCGGCGGCGCATTCAGTGGGTCGATGCGGACGGTGCCGGTGAACCAGGCTTCAGGGCCTTTGATGGAGGGCTGCGAGCCCACGCGTTTGAGTTCCATGTCTGTTCCTTTTGATTGTGGTTTATTTGACGGCTGCCGCGCCCGGACGTTTCGCGAACACGTCCTTGAAGACCGGCAGCGCCGAGAACACGTTCGGCCAGCCGGCATAGAAGGCCAGCTGGGTCAGCATCTCGGACGCCTGTTTCCCTGTAAGCCCATTGTCCATCGCGGTTCAGGTGGTAGGCGATTTGCGCTACCTGGCCGCTTGCGACCAGCGCGCTCACGGTGACCATGCTGCGATCGCGCGGCGCCAGGCCCGGCCGCAGCCAGAGGTCGCGGAACAGCGCATCGGTCGTGTACTGGACCACGCCCGGCGCCACCTTGCCGAAATTCTCTTCGACCATCGCGGCGCGCTTGTCCTCGGCTTCCCTGTCGAGCGGCAGCAAGGGTACTTGCGCGGCAGGCAGCTGGTCGGCGCCGATCTTGCGCGCGGCGAACACGCCTTTCGCGGTATGCACGGCTGCCATCGCGTTCGGCCAGCCGGAGTAGAAAGCGAGGTGGGTGACGAGCTCCGAGATCTCGCCCGGCGTCACGCCCTTGTCGAGCGCCAGGTTCAGGTAAGTCGGCAGCTCGGCCGGCTGGTTGCGTGCGACCAGCAAGGACAAGGTCACGATGCTGCGGTCGCGCGGCGACAGGCCGGGACGCTTCCATACCTCGTCCAGCAACAGGTGCCGGGTGTAATGCTCGAGTGCGGGTGCCACCATATGGTTCTCCTTGGGTGATGTGGGCTGCGCGGCCTGCGCCGCTGCGCAGCACAGCGCGGCCATGGCGGCCAGCGCTTGCGCCGCCGCGCGCCGCTTGTTTACCGTCGTGTTTACCGTCGTGTTTGCCGTCGTGTTTGCCGTCTTATTTACTGTATTGGTCATCGCTGACCTTTTCCATCCATTCGACGTTCTTGCCGTTGGCCGAGTCCTGGATCGCCAGGTGCGTCATGGCCGTCGTCGGCGCCGCGCCGTGCCAATGCTTCACGCCGGGCGGCGTCCAGACGACGTCGCCGGGACGGAGCTCCTGCACTGGGCCGCCCGCCTGCTGCACGCGGCCGACGCCGGCGGTGACGACCAGCACCTGCCCCATCGGGTGCGTATGCCAGGCCGAGCGCGCGCCCGGCACGAAAGTCACGGCGGCGCCCGAGGTAGCCGAGGGCGCATGCACACCGAACAGCGGATCGACCCGTACGGTCCCGGTGAAATACTGCGCCGGGCCCTTGCTTGAAGCCTGGCTGCCGGCGCGGGCGATGGTCATCCCGGGGGGCTTGCCGGCGCCGGTCTGTGCGCATGCCGGCGCGGCCAGGGCCAGGGCCAGCGCCAGCGCCCTTGGAATCACTGTCTTCATTTGTTCTCCCCTGAGGCGGTTCCACCGCACTATAGGCGAGGCAGAGCCATGAGAGAACAGCTAAACTCTTCTAACCGATATGCAAAAGATTCATATGGCAAAGCTCAACCTCAATACCTTGTCCGCTTTCGTCGCCGTCGCGCGCGAGCGCAGCTTCACCCGTGCGGCCGCCCGGCTCGGGGTGTCGCAGTCGGCACTGAGCCATACGATCCGGTCGATGGAAGAAAAGCTGGGCGTCCGCCTGCTGACGCGTACCACCCGCGGGGTGGCGACGACCGAAGCGGGCGAACGCCTGCTGGCGAACGTCGGCCCCTACTACGACGGCATCGAAGCGGAACTGGCGGCACTGGGCGAGCTGCGCGACAAGCCGGCCGGCCTGATTCGCATCAGCGCGCACGACCATGCGGCCAGCACCATCCTGTGGCCGAAGTTGGCCGCGCTGCTGCCGGAGTATCCGGAACTGCGTATCGAAATCACGATCAGCTACGGCCTGATCGACATCGTCGCCGAACGCCACGACGCCGGCGTCAGGCTCGGCGACCAGGTGGCGAAGGACATGATCGCGGTGCGCATCGCGCCCGACATGAAGATGGTGGTGGTGGGCGCGCCCGCCTACTTCAGCAGGCGCGCGCCGCCGCTGGTCCCGCAAGACCTCACAAGCCATAACTGCGCCAACCTGCGCCTGCCGACACATGGCGGCCTGTACGCCTGGGAGTTCGAGAAGGATGGCCGGCAACTGGACGTGCAGGTGCCGGGACAGATGATCTTCAACACCACGCCCCAGATGCTGGCCGCGGCGGCACAGGGCAACGGCCTGGCCTACGTGCCCGAGGATGTGGCGCAGCCCCTGGTTGCGGAGGGAAGCCTGGTGCGGGTGCTGGACGACTGGACGCCGGTGTTCCCCGGCTACCACCTGTACTACCCGAGCCGGCGCCAGGCATCGCCCGCGTTTTCGCTGGTGGTGGACGCGCTGCGCCACCGGGCCTGATGGGAATGGGCCGAAGGCGTCCATCCATTCGTACAACATTATTTTCGGTGTCGGGACACATATGTTAGGCCCTTAACGGACCCGTACCGGGCGGCGGAAATATAGTCACATTCTGATATAAATCCACTGACAACACTGCGCAAAACGGCGCACGGCCCCCCGACGCGACCCTGAACCTGCTCGCGCACTTTGGAGAAACTGTATGGAATCGAGAGACAGCATCGCCGACATCTGGGGCGAGCGCACGCCGTACGAAGGCCGGGACCAGTGGCCGGTCCGCGTCGACCAGCGCACGCTGGAGGAACCCGAGCGCTGGGTGCAGTCGGCCTGCGTGCTGTGCTCGAACGGCTGCGGCTGCGATATCGGCGTCAAGGACGGCCGCATCGTCGGCGTGCGCGGACGCGCCCAGGACGTGGTCAATCGCGGGCGCCTGGGGCCGAAGGGCCTGCACGGATGGGAAGCCAACAACAGCCCGGATCGCCTGACCGAGCCGCTGGTGCGCCGCAACGGCAAGCTCGAGCCGGCAAGCTGGGACGAGGCGATGGAACTCATCGTCGCCAACGCCCGGCGCATCCAGCGCGAGTACTCGGCCGGCGGCATCGGCTTCTATACCAGCGGCCAGCTCTTCCTCGAGGAGTACTACACGCTCGGCATGATCGGCAAGGCCGGGCTGGGGACGCCGCACATGGACGGCAATACGCGCCTGTGCACGGCGACCTCCGCCGCCGCCCTGAAGGAAAGCTTCGGCAGCGATGGCCAGCCCGGCTCCTACTTCGACGTCGACACCACCGATTGCATCATGATGGTCGGGCACAACATGTCGAACACCGACACCGTGCTGTGGATGCGGGTGCTCGACCGCCGCCGCCACGCGAATCCGCCGAAGCTGATCGTGATCGACCCGCGCAGCACCATGACGGCGCGCGAGGCCGACCTGCACCTGGCCCCGAAGATCGGCACCAACGTCGCGCTGCTCAACGGCCTGCTGCACCTGCTGATCGAAGGCGGCTACGCGGACCAGGACTTCGTGGACAAGCACACGGTCGGCTTCGAGGACCTCAAGGAACTCGTGGCGGAGTACCCGCCGGAGAAGGTCGAGGAAATCACGCGCGTGCCGGCAGCGGACCTGCGCCGGGCCGCCGAAATGATCGGCAGCTCGAAACTGCTCCTGTCGAGCTGCCTGCAGGGCGTGTACCAGTCGAACCAGGCCACCGCCGCGGCCGTGCAGGTGAATAACGTCAACCTGGTCCTGGGCCGCATCGGCCGCCCCGGCTGCGGCATCCTGCAGATGAACGGGCAGCCGACCGCCCAGAACACCCGCGAGAGCGGCGCCGACGGCGACCTGCCGGCCTTCCGCAACTGGAACAACTTCGCGCATATCAAGGACCTGGCGCGGGTCTGGAACGTCGACCCGGACATCATCCCGCACTGGACCCCGCCGACCCACGCGATGCAGATCTTCCGCTACTGCGAGACCGGCTCCATCCACATGCTGTGGATCCAGGCGACCAACCCGGCCGTGTCGCTGCCGAACCTGCAGCGCATCCGCGAGATCCTGCAAAAACCCCGCCTGTTCGTGGTCGTGCAGGACGCTTTTCTCACCGAGACCGCGCAACTGGCCGACGTCGTGCTGCCGGCCGCGCTGTGGGGCGAGAAGACGGGCTGCTTCACCAACGTCGACCGCACCGTCCACATCAGCCACAAGGCGGTCGAGCCGCCGGGCCAGGCCCGCTCGGACCTGGACATCTTCCTCGACTTCGCGCGCCGCATGGATTTTCGCGACAAGGACGGCGCACCGCTGATCAAGTGGACCACACCGGAAGGCGCATTCGAGGGCTGGAAGGAATGCACGCGCGGCCAGTTCTGCGACTACACCGGCCTGTCCTATGAAAAGCTGAGCCGGGGTTCCGGCATTCCATGGCCCTGCAACGCCGAGCACCCGGACGGCGAACACCACCTCTACAAGGACCACGTGTTCCGGACCCACGCGGACACCTGCGAAGATTTCGGCCACGACATCATCACCGGGGCCCCGGTGCCGGCCGTGAAATACAAGGCCGCCGACCCGGGCGGGCGCGCCATCCTCAAGGGCGCGCGCTACATGGCGCCCTTCGAGGAGCCGGACGCCGAGTATCCCTTCTTCCTCACCACCGGCCGCCTGGTATATCACTTCCACACGCGCACCAAGACCGGCCGTTCGCCCGAGCTGGCCGCCGCCGCGCCGGACGACCACGTCCAGCTGTCCGGGGAAGACGCCGCGCGGCTCGGCGTCAAGGACGGCGACTGGGTCCGCCTCACCTCGCGCCGCGGCAGCATCGAGGCCAGGGCGCAAGTCGGCGGGATCGGCGCCGGCGAAGTGTTCCTGTCCTTCCACTTCGGCTATTGGGACGAGCCAGGCCGGGCGCGCGCCGCCAACGAGCTGACGATCTATGAATGGGACCCGGTCAGCAAGCAGCCGCACTACAAGTACAGCTCCGTGCGCATCGAGAAGGTCGCAGCGCCGACGCTGCGCCAGCCGGAGCGCATGGACCCGGCCGCGCCTGGCGAGGCCGGCATCGAAGCCATGGGCGGCATCCTGCACGCGATGAAGGAAGCCTTTGTCGAAGGGGTGAACAAGGCAACACCGAAGCGCGCACACGTGGCCGACTACCTCGGTCTGCTGCAGGAAAGCGAGCGGCGCCTGGTCAAGGGCTTCGAGCAGCTGCGCGCCACCCACCCGGACGAACCCGACATCGGCCCGCTGTCCCACGTCCTGGCAGAATGGTCGCGCGCCTCGGCAGATGCGCTCGATCCTTTCGTGCGGAAGTACGGCGAACGCAAGGAGGGCGAACCAGAACGCCTGGACAAGGCGCTGCTGGTGCAGCGCAAACAGGGCGGCTTCGACATGCTGCGCGACCTGCACGACCTCTGGCTGATGGTCAACGAGAGCATGATCTCGCTCGACGTCCTGGAACAGGGCGCGCGCTCCCTGCACGACGACGCCTTCGAAGCGGCCATCCGCCAGATCCGCCACCAGAACACCCGCCAGCTCGAGTGGCTGCACGGGCGCATTCGGCAAGCCGCGCCGCAGACGCTGGTGGTGCCTTCGTGAACGCATGGACGGCCCGCCACCATGAGTAAAGCGTGATGCATCTCTCGCAAGGGATTCGCACCGTGGCCCTGCTTGAAGCGGCAAAGGGCATCCTCGTCCTGTTGGCGGGCTTTGGCCTGTTTTCCCTGGTACACCACGACGTCCAGGGAATTGCCGAGTCCCTGGTGCGGCACGCGCACCTGAATCCGGCTTCCCACAGGCCCCGGGTGTTCCTGGAGCTTGCCGGCAAACTGAACGATGCGCGTCTCTGGCAGCTCGCGGCCGGCGCGTTCGCTTATTCCCTGGTCCGCCTGGTCGAGGCCTACGGCTTGTGGTACTGCCGTACCTGGGGCGAAGCGTTTGCCGCGGCCAGCGGCGCGGTCTACGTTCCCTTCGAGCTCAGGGAACTGGTCCACCGCCCGAGCGTGCTGCACGCCTGCCTGCTGGCGGTCAACCTGGGCATCGTCGGGTTCATGGTCTACAGCATGCGGCGCAATGCCCGTGCACGGACATCCCGTTGACGACCAGTTCCGGGCAAGAGGCCCGGCCGCGCCCGCGTGCCTTACAATGCACCGGTCGATAACGCCCAGGGCCGCACCGTGTCCATTCCCGAGCCGAAGCCTTCGCCTGGCCCTGCCCAGGCAGCCCGCCTGGCCGTGCGCGGCCTGCGCTCGCCCTTCGCCGGCCCCTTCGACTTCGCGCTGCACGGCGGCGAATGCATCGCCATCCAGGGCCCGTCCGGCGCCGGCAAGAGCGTACTGCTGCGCATGCTCGCCGACCTCGATCCGCACGAAGGCGAGGCCCTCCTCGACGGCCGGCCCTGCGCCGCGATGGCGGCGCCGGACTGGCGCGCCCGGGTTGTCTACCAGCCGGCCGAACCGGCCTGGTGGGAGCCGACCGCGGGCGCGCATTTCGCGCCCGCGCAGCGCGGCTTCATTCTTGGCGCGCTTGCCGCGCTCGGCCTGGCGCCGAAGTCGCTCGACACCGCGATCGAACGCTTGTCGACCGGCGAGCGCCAGCGGCTCGCCCTCCTGCGCTCGCTGGCCTGCGCCCCGCAAGTCCTGCTGCTCGACGAACCCACCGCCGCACTCGATCCGGCCTCCGTGGCGGCTGCCGAGGACCTGCTGCGGTCCTTCCTCGCGCGCGGCATGGCGCTCTTGATCGTGACCCATTCCGGCGAACAGGCACGGCGCCTGGCGCAGCGGACCTTTTATCTCGACCATGGAAACCTGAGCCCGGGATGAGTGCAATCCACCTGGGCGCCTGGGACCTCCTGGGCGCGGCCCTCCTGGTCGTCGTCGACGCCGCGCTGTCGCTCGCGCTGCGCCTCGGCGTGCACCGCCAGGTCCTCGTCGCGGCGCTGCGCATGGTGCTGCAGCTGACGCTCGTCGGCCTGGTCCTGCGCTACGTGTTCGCCACCGCCTCGCCGGCCATGACCGCGGCCGTGGTCCTGTTCATGATCGGCGCCGCGGCGCGCGAAGTCGCCACCCGGCCCCGCCAGCGGCTGGCGCGCCACATGAACTACCGCATCAGCGCGGCCGTGGTGGCATGCGCCGGCGTCGCCACGGTCCTGCTGGCCCTGACCACGGCCGTGCGGCCCGACCCCTGGTACGCGCCACGGTATGCGATACCGCTGATGGGCATCGTGCTCGGCAGCGTGCTCAACGCCGCCAGCATCGCGCTCGACGCGGTGCTCGATGCGGTAGTGCGCGAGCGCGCCGGCATCGAAGCACGGCTGGCGCTCGGCACGCCGTTTCGCGAGGCCGTCGCACCCCTGGTGCGCAGCGCCACGCGGCGCGGCATGCTCCCGGTCGTGAACCAGATGTCGGCGGCGGGCATCATCACCCTGCCCGGCATCATGACCGGCCAGCTGATCGCCGGCATGGAACCGATGGAGGCGGTGAAATACCAGATCCTGCTGATGTTCCTGCTGGCCGGTGCCAGCGGACTGGCATCGGTGGGCGCCGCCGTGCTGGCCGTGCGCGCGCTGAGCGACGAGCGCCAGCGGTTGCGGCTGGACCGGATCGCCAGTACCGAACGCTGACGATCAGGGCTCGTTCGATTCGAACAGGGCGATATGGCCGGCATCCCTGATGCCAGTCACGCAAGCAAAGCCTTGCCACTTTCACTCGTTTTTTCGTTGGCAGCCGCATAACCGTAGGGTGGGCATGCCCATGCGTTACGACCATATGCTCCGCCCTACGGCTATGGCAAACAGCTCGTACTGCCGGATATGCGTGATCGAGCTGTCGGTGCCACGTATGCAAGCGACGAACGTAACGCGTGGGCATGCCCACCCTACGGTATGCGACAGCCGACGGTAAGGTCATGGCGGTGGCGCACATCAGTGGCGAGCAGACGGGTCGCAGGACCAGTGCCGGCCGTCTCGGGTTCCGGTCCTACGCGAATTGTCGCGATGCGCCGACATGCTGCATCGCAGCATGTCGCTACACTGGAGAAAACATACCGGAGACTTCCACTATGCGTTTCACGAGGTCGACATGATTAACCTGGCAACAGACAGCTGGCCGTTTTTCGGCTTCCATCCGTGGGCCACCGCGCACGAGGGTGCGCGCGGGTCCGCCGCGCCCCGTCCCGCCCAGGGCGAATTCATCGCCGGGTTGTTTGAAACCCGCGCCCGCTCCCTGCGGTATAAACTGTATGTCCCGGCCAGCTACTGCGGCGAGCCGCTGCCGCTCGTCGTCATGCTGCATGGCTGCGGACAGGACGCCACCGATTTCGCGCTCGGCACCGGCATGAACGAACTCGCCGAACAGGAGAACTTCCTGGTGCTCTATCCCGAACAGTCTTGCCAGGCAAACTGGAACCGGTGCTGGAACTGGTACGACGAGGCCCACCACGAACGCGACGAAGGCGAACCGGCCGTCATTGCAGGCGTGACGCAATCGATCATCGCGCAATATGCGGTCGACAGCGCCCGCGTGGCGGTGGCGGGCCTGTCGTCGGGCGGCGCGATGGCGGTCATCCTGGGACGCACCTATCCCGACCTGTTCACGGCCGTCGGCTGCCACTCCGGCCTGGCCCATGGCAGCGCGACCGACGGCCTGAGCGCCATGTCGGCCATGCGCGACGGCGCCGACCTGGCGTCGTGCAAGCAAGCCATGCCCCCGGCCAGCATCCCGATCATCGTCTTTCATGGCGACGTGGACTGCACCGTCAACCAGAAGAACGCCAGCGACGTGGTACGCCAGACGATCGAATGCTATACGGCGCAGGCACCTGGAGAAGCGCCGGAAACGGTGATGGTCGAAGAGACGGGCGAAACGAGCGGCCGCAACTTTACGCGGCATACGCACCGCGGCCAGGATGGCGGCGTCATCGCCGAACACTGGACCATCCACGGCACTGGCCATGCATGGTCCGGCGGACACCTGGAGGGCAGCTACACCGACAGGCGCGGGCCCGATGCGAGCAGGGAGATGCTGCGTTTCTTCATGCGGGAGTGAGAGCCTGGGCTCATGCCCGTCCAGTCAAGCCTGGTGCAAGCGCTTTTCGCCGACGCCGAGCAGCGTCGCCGGGCCTGAGTCTCGCAGTCCGTAGAGCGTGTGAAAAAAACGTCAGGGCAAGGGATGCGGCCGCCCGACGCAGCGTCGAAGACAGTACGTGGGTACGGCGAGACGATGCAACGCAGCCATGGCGATTTTTTCACACGCTCGTAGGGTGGACTCCTGAGTCCACGCGCTTGTACCGTTGCCAGCCGCAGCGCTTGCGAAGACCGCTTTACGCATGATCTTTGGGCTGTGCGCCGCATTTCGAGGTGCTTGCGTGGTACCGCGTGGACTCAAGAGTCCACCCTACGGATCGCCTCATGTCGCGTGTCGCCCTGGGCGCAGGTTTATGCCGGCAAGTCGAACAGCAGACCTCGGCGGCCTGCGCATCTGAGCAGCGTCGCAGGGCCTGAGTCTCGCGGTCCGTAAGGTGGACTCTTGAGTCCACGCGCTTGTACCGTTGCCAGCCGCAGCGCTTGCGAAGATCGCTCTACGCATGAGCTTTGGGCTGTGCGCGGCGTTTCGAGGTGCATGCGTGGTACCGCGTGGACTCAAGAGTCCACCCTACGGATCGCCTCATGTCGAGCGTCGCCCCTGGGCGCAGGTTTATCCCGGAAACTGGCGAGGCCGTCGCGTCTATTCCGGCACGACCGCGGTGACTTCGATCTCGACCCGCGCCCGGTCCTCGACCAGGCCGGCCACCTGCACCGCGCTCATGGTCGGGAAGTGGCGCCCGATCAGCTCCCGGTAGGCCACGCCGATCTCCGGATAGGCGGCGACGTACTCCTTCTTGTCGAGCACATACCAGGTCATGCGCACGATGTGCTCCGGTCGTGCACCGCCCTCGGCCAGCACCGCGACGATGTTCGCCAAGGCCTGGCGCACCTGGCCGGCGAGATCGTCGGTGTGGAAGACGCCCTGCGCGTCCCAGCCGACCATGCCGCTCACAAACACCATCCGACCCGAGCACGCGATGCCGTTGGCGTAGCCGCGCGGCCGCGGCCAGCCCTCTGGTTGCAGGAATTCCATGCGATTGCCTTTCCCTGATTCGTTTTCTGTGGTGTGCTCAGCCACGCGGCACCGCTTCGGCCAACAACTCGCGGGCGATGATCAGTTGCTGCACTTCGGTCGCGCCTTCGTAGATGCGCAGCGAGCGGATCTCCCGGTACAGCCGCTCGACCGGCTGTTCGCTCACCACGCCCAGCCCACCGAACATCTGCACGGCCGCGTCGATGACCTGCTGCGCCGTTTCGGTGGCGGTCAGCTTGGCCATCGCGGCTTCCTTCGTGACGCGCCGGCCCTGGTCGCGCTGCCAGGCGGCGCGGTAGGTCAGCAAGGCGGCGGCGTCGATGCCGGTCGCCATCTGGGCCAGCTTGGCCTGGGTCAGCTGGAAGTCGGCCAGGGTCTTGCCGAACATCTTGCGCGAGGTCGCGCGCGCCAGCGCTTCGTCCAGCGCACGGCGCGCAAAACCGAGCGCCGCCGCGGCCACCGAGGTGCGGAAAATGTCGAGGGTTGCCATCGCCACCTTGAAACCCTGCCCGGCCTCGCCCAGGCGCTTCGATACCGGGACCCGGCAATCGGTGAAGCGCAGGCGCGCCAGCGGATGCGGCGCGATCACGTCGATGCGCTCGGCGATCTCGAAGCCCGGCACGCCGGCATCGACGATGAAGGCCGAGATGCCGCGCGCTCCCGGGGCTTCGCCG
The DNA here is from genome assembly GCF_056680575.1 of Telluria sp. AIW5. Lineage (NCBI taxonomy): Bacteria > Pseudomonadati > Pseudomonadota > Betaproteobacteria > Burkholderiales > Oxalobacteraceae > Telluria > Telluria sp. AIW5. Next base: position 3,869,182 of record NZ_CM155289.1, read on the forward strand.
GTACGCGCAAACACCACATACATATCGGCGATGCCGCCGTTGGAAATCCAGGTCTTCTCACCGTTCAGTACGTAGTGATCACCATCGAGCGTGGCCGCGCAGGCCATGGCCGCGACGTCGGAACCGGCATCGGGCTCGGACAGCGCGAAGGCGGCGATCGCCTCGCCGCGGCCGACCCGGGTCAGGTAGTCGCGCTTGTTCCCTTCGCTGCCGAACAAGGTGATGGCGCCGCTGCCGAGGCCCTGCATGGCGAACGCGAAGTCGGCGAGACCCGAATGGCGTGCCAGGGTTTCGCGGATCAGGCAGACGGCGCGCGTGTCGATCGCCTCGCTCGCGCCGCCGTATTCGCGGCCGCCGATCGCGTATTTCAGCCAGCCCGCCTCGCCCAGCTGTTTGACGAGGCCGCGGCAGGCCGCGTCGACGTCGTGCGCGTGCTGCTGCTGGATATGCTGCGCGGCCCAGGCGTCGAGCGCTTGCGCCAGTTCACGGTGGCGGCCGTCGAGAAAGGGCCAGTCCAGGTAGTCGGTATCAGCCATGGCGTGTTCAGTCTCCTTCAAATTCCGGTTTTTCCCTGGCCACGAACGCGTGGTAGGCGCGGTGGAAGTCATTGGTGGCCATGCAGATCGCCTGGGCCTGGGCTTCGGCCTCGATGGCTTCGTCGACGCCCATGTTCCACTCCTGCTGCAGCATTTTCTTGGTCATGCCGTGGGCGAAAGTCGGTCCCGCGGCCAGCGCGGCGGCGAAGGCCTGCGCCTCGGGCAGCACGGCATCGGGCGCGCACAGGCGGTTGAAGAAGCCCCAGCGCTCCGCTTCCTCGCCACCCAGGCTGCGCCCGGTGTAGAGCAGTTCGGCCGCCCGGCCCTGGCCGATCACGCGCGGCAGCAGCGCGCAGGCGCCCATGTCGCAGCCGGCCAGGCCGACGCGCGTGAACAGGAAGGCGGTCTTGCTGCGCGCGGTGCCGTAGCGGATGTCGGAGGCCAGCGCGAGGATGGCGCCGGCGCCGGCGCAGATGCCGTCGATGGCCGATATCACCGGCTGCGGACAGGCGCGCATTGCCTTCACCAGGTCGCCCGTCATGCGGGTAAAGGCCAGCAGGCCCGGCATGTCGAGTTTCGTCAGCGGGCCGATGATGTCGTGCACGTCGCCGCCGGAACAGAAATTCTCGCCCGCGCCGGTGATGACGATCGCCTTGACGTCGTCCGCATGGGCGAGCGCGCGAAACAGGTCGCGCAGCTCGGCGTACGAATCGAAGGTGAGCGGGTTCTTGCGCTCGGGACGGTTCAGCGTGAGCGTGGCCACGCCCGCCTGCACACTGAACAGGAAGTGCCGCGGCGCGTAATCGGCAAGGCTGGCGCGGTTGCCCGGCAGCTGCTGCGGTTCGCCTCTGAGGTGACGCATGGGTTCTCCTGGGTTTTCCTGGGTTTTGCTGGAATTGCGGTTAATCGGGGGCGGCAAGGCCCCGCTTCAAGGTCGACAGCAGTGCCATCAGCGTCGTCCGTTCGTGTTCGGTCAAGCCGGCCATCAATTCCGTGATCCAGCCTTCGTGGGTGGCCGCCATGCGCCGGAAGGCGCGCCGCCCGGCCGGCGTCAGCCTGACGCTGTACGCACGGCCATCGTCCGGCACCGGGTCGCGCGCCACCAGGCCTTCCTGCTCGAGCAAGGCGACGATGCCGGTAACGTTACCGCTGGTGACCATCATGCGCTTCGACAGGTCGCCCATGCGCAGGCCTTCGGGATGGCGGTCGAGCTGGGCCATCAGGTCGAAGCGCGGCAGCGTGATCCCGAATTCCGTGCGCAGGCGCGAACGGATCTCGGTTTCGATCATCGTCGTGCACGAGAGCAGGCGCAGCCACAATTTGAGCGAGGCGTGGTTGCCGTCGGTGAGGCGGCTCTCGACGTCGAGTACATCGTCCGTGGCGACGGCAAGCGTGGCCTGTTTGCGTGCCATGTCAGCCTTCCAGCAATCTGGCCGCAACTTGCTGCGGGCTGAGGCCGGTGCTGGCCGCCGCCATTTGCCGTTCGCGTTCGAGATTGCGCTCGAGCTGCAGCTTGCCGGCATAGTACTGCTTCGGCCAGGCGATCGCGGTGTAGCCGAGCTTCGCGGTTTCGTGCAGGGTCCAGGCCGGGTCCGCCAGGTGCGGGCGCGCGATCGCGCACAGGTCGGCGCGGCCGGAGGCGATGATGCTGTTGACGTGGTCCGCTTCGAAGATCGCGCCCACCGCGATGGTCGGGATGCCGACTTCGTTGCGGATACGGTCGGCGAACGGGGTCTGGAACATGCGCCCATACACCGGCTTTTCCTGCTTGCTGACCTGGCCGGAGGAGACGTCGATCATGTCGGCGCCGGCCTCCTTGAACAGGCGCGCCACCTGCACCGCATCGTCCGGGGTCAGCCCGCCGTCTACCCAGTCGTGGGCCGACAGGCGCACGCTGATCGGCTTGTCCTGCGGCCAGGCGGCGCGGATGGCGGCGAACACGTCGAGCGGGTAGCGGCAGCGGTTCTCCAGGCTGCCGCCGTAGCCGTCTTCGCGCTGGTTGGTCAGCGGCGAGATGAAGCTGGAGAGGAAGTAGCCGTGGGCGCAGTGCAGCTCCAGCCAGTCGAAGCCGGCCCTGGCCGCCTCGCCGGTGGCGCGGACAAAATCGGCCTTGATGCGTTCGAGGTCCTCGTGCGTGGCTTCGCGCGCCACCTGCGACACGCCTTCCAGGTACTGCTGCTTCGATGCCGACACCAGCGGCCAGTTGCCCTCTTCCAGCGGCAAGTCGGTGCCGTCCCAGGCGCGCCGGGTCGATCCCTTGGCGCCGGCGTGCCCTAACTGGAGGGCGATCTTCGCGTCGCTGCCGGCGTGGACGAAATCGACGATGCGCTTCCAGGCCGCCGTGTGTTCGGCCGTATACATGCCGGGACAGCCGGGCGTGATGCGGGCGTCGGCCGAGACGCAGGTCATCTCCGCGAACACGAGGCCGGCGCCGCCGAGCGCGCGGCTGCCGAGGTGCACCAGGTGATAGTCGCCCGCCACGCCATCCACGGCCGAATACTGCGCCATCGGCGAGACCACGACCCGGTTCTTCAGCACCGTGCCGCGCATCTTGTACGGCGTGAGCATCGGCGGCACGCTGCCCGCCACGCTCGGCATCTCGAGGCCGGCCTCGGCGAAGGCACGGCTGGCGATCCAGTCTTCGAAACGGCCCACGTAGCCGGCGTCGCGCAGCCGCAGGTTCTCGTGCGACAGGCGCTGGCTGCGGGTCAGCATCGAATAGGCGAACTGCTCGGCCTCCATCGCGGTATAGCGTTCGACGTTCTCGAACCACTCCATCGAATTGCGCGCAGCGCTCTGGATTTTCAGCACTTCGATCGCGCGCACGTCCTGGTAGGCGGCCAGCACCCCGTCCATGCCGTCCGCCGCGTGGCGCTCGAAGCAGCGCGCCAGCTCGATCGCGTCTTCCAGCGCCAGCTTGGTGCCGGAACCGATCGAGAAGTGCGCGGTATGGGCGGCGTCGCCCATCAGCACGACCGGCACGCGGCGGCCATCGATCGCGTTCCAGTGCACCCATTCGCGGCAGACGATGCGCGGGAACTTGATCCACATGCTGGAACCGCGCAGGTGCGAGGCATTGCTCATCAGGGCGTGGCCGTCCAGGTACTTGGCGAACAGCCGCTCGCAGAAGGCGATGGCCTCTTGCTGGCTCATGTCGGCCAGGCCCGCTTTCCGCCAGACGTCTTCCGGCGTTTCGACGATGAAGGTCGAAGTGTCGCCGTCGTACTGGTAGCAGTGGGCCTGGAACCAGCCATGTTCCGTCTCTTCAAATGCGAAGGTAAAGGCATCGAATTTCTTCTTCGTGCCGAGCCAGACGAAGCGGCAGTTGCGGGTGTCGATGTCGGGCTGGTAGGTCTCGACATAACGGGTGCGTACGCGGCTGTTCAGGCCATCGCAGGCGATCACCAGGTCGGCGCCGTACTGGCTTGCCAGCGCCTGGTCGTCGCCGACGTCCGTTTCGAAGACCAGGCGCACACCGAGTTCCTCGCAGCGCGCCTGCAGGATGTTCAGCAGGCGCTTGCGGCCGATGCCGCAGAAGCCGTGCCCGCCCGAGGAGATGGTGCGGCCCTTGAAGTGGACGTCGATGTCGTCCCAGTGGTTGAAGGACTGCAGGATGGTGCGCGCGGTTTCCTCGTCGGCCGCCACCAGGTTGCCCAGGGTCTGGTCCGAGAACACGACGCCCCAGCCAAAGGTGTCGTAGGGCCGGTTACGCTCGATTACGGTGATGTCGTGGGACGGATCCTGCTTCTTCATCAAGAGCCCGAAGTACAGGCCGGCCGGGCCGCCGCCGATGCAAACGATCTTCATTTCTGCTCCATGGGTTGGTCCGCTGCCTGGCGTGCTTCCTGGCGCAGTTTGAAACGCTGCAGCTTGCCGGTTTCCGTGCGCGGCAAGGCGCTGCGGAACTCGATCCGGCGCGGATACTTGTAGGGCGCGACCGTCTGCTTGACGTGGTCCTGCAGCGCCTTTGCCATCCCGGGCGTGCCTTCTTCGCCCGCGCGCAGCACGACATAGGCAAGCACCACCTGCCCGCGCTCCGGGTCGGGGGCGCCGACCACGCCGCACTCGGCCACTGCCGGATGCTGCAGCAGCACGTCCTCGACTTCCGGCCCGGCGATGTTGTAGCCGGCCGAGATGATCATGTCGTCGGTGCGCGCCTGGTACCAGTAATACCCGTCCGCATCGACCTGGTAGGCGTCGCCGGTGAGGTTCCAGCCATGGCAGACGTAATCGCGCTGGCGCGGGTCGGCCAGGTAGCGGCAACCGGTCGGGCCTTTGACGGCAAGGCGCCCGGTGACGCCGGGGCCGACCGGCTTGCCGTCGTCGTCGAGGATGCAGGCACGGTAGCCGGGGATCGGCCGGCCGGTGGCGCCGGGGCGGATGGCGTCGCCGGCGGCCGAGATGAAGATGTGCAGCATTTCGGTGGCGCCGATGCCGTCGATCATGGCCAGTCCGGTGGCGCCCTGCCAGGCCTTTCGCGTTTCCAGCGGCAGCGCTTCGCCGGCCGAGACGCTGCGGGTCAGGCTGCCGACGTCGTGCTTTTCGACCAGCGGCGCCATCTGCCGGTAAAAGGTGGGCGCGGTGAAGCACACGGTGGCCCGGTACTGCGCAATTGCGGCGAGCAACAGGTCGGGCGTAAGTTTTTCCAGCAGCACGCTTGATGCCCCATAACGCAGCGGGAACAGCAGCAGGCCGCCCAGCCCGAAGGTAAAGGCAAGCGGCGGCGTGCCGATGAAAACATCGTACCTTGTCGTGGCCAGCATCGAGCGCGGGAAGCAGTCGCAGACCGCCAGCACGTCCCGGTGGAAGTGCATGGTGCCCTTGGGCCGGCCGGTGGTGCCGGAGGTGAAGCTGAGCAGGCAGACGTCTTCCGCCGACGTGTCGACGGCCTCGAAGCGCGGCGGCATGGCGGCCATCAGGCCATCGAGCGCACCGGGTGAGGTGTCGTTGAAGGGCAGCACACGCGGTGCGCTCTCAAGCGCCGCGCAGGCGAGATCGAGCTCCGCCAGCAGGTCGGCGGCGCACAGCACCGCGTCCACCCGCGCCAGCGCGATGATCGTGCCGAGTTCCTTCGCTCGCAGCAGCGGCATGGTAGGCACGGCGATCAGGCCGGCCTTCCAGACCGCCAGCACGCAGGCCGCCATCATCGGGTTGTTGGCGCCGCGCAGCAGCACCCGGTTACCGGGGACGAGACCGAGCCCGGTGCGCAGCACGCCGGCGATGCGGTCGACCTTTTCCAGCAGCCCGGCATAGGTCCAGCTGACGCTGGCGCCGCGGATTGCCGTCGAGGCGCCATGGCCGCGCGCCACCATCGCGTCGAGCAGTTCGGCGGCGCAGTTGAGGCGCTCGGGATAGGCCAGTTCGTCCAGTTCGAACAGCAGCTCGGGCCACTGTTCGCGTGGCGGCAGGTTGTCGTTCGCAAACGTGTCCAGGTACGCGGTTCCGCTCATGGTGTCTCCGGCCAGTCCAGGGGCAGCATGAAAACGCTCGGTGCGCCCTCATGCCGATCGCTCAGCACATCACCAAACTACTTTAAGCCTAAACTAGTTCCGGGCGCAAGCAATTCCGGCGGCCGGCGCCAGCGCGGCCGCGCAATCCTCGGTGGCGCCACGAGCGTGTGGGATGTCTACAATCGTGGTTTGCCGGGCTCGACCGTCCGGCGCTTCGAGCAACTTCCATTGCACAGGAACCAGTCAAGATGAATATTCCCAGCCTGCTCCCCTCCGCCCTGATCGGCGCCATCGCCAGCGCGCGCTCCATGACGCCGATGGCGACGATCGCCGCCGCCCGCCTCGCGGACCGTGAGACACCCGGAGAACTCGCCCTCCTGGATCGCCCGCTCTTCAAATACGGTGCGATGGCGATGGGGGTGGGCGAACTGTTCGGCGACAAAATGAAGAGCGCGCCCGACCGCACCGTCTTCCTCGGACTGCTGGCGCGCGTCGCGAGCGCAGGGATTGCCGGTGCGGCCCTGGCGCCGCGGGGCCGGGAGCGGGCCGGCGCGGCGCTCGCGGTCGCCACCGCCGTGCCGCTCGCCTACCTGACGCTGGCCGGCCGTAAGCAGGCCATGGCGCGGATCGGCCAGACCCGCAGCGGGCTGATCGAGGACGCGCTGGTCGTAGCCGCAGGTGCTGCGCTGGTGGCGCTGTCGACGCGGCCGGGGCGGGGCTAAGGTCGTAGAAAGGCCAGATGCGGGCAGTCGGAGAGGCAGGCAACGCGTGCTTCGATCATGCCGTTGGCCGCGGCGCACCGTAGGGTGGGCACTCGTGCCCACGCGGACTCACAGTTGCTCAACGGCGCCGTCATTTTTTGCGTTAACGTTCGATTGATCGTATTCGCAATTCCGACTTCCGGGTGTTCCGACGACGGATTCGACGTGCATCGGCCGCATCCGCGTGGGCAGTGCCCACCCTACGGTGCGCCACTGCTACACTCGCATGCTTACCATCCCAAGACATTCGAGTACATCATGAAGAGCAGTGCAAAAGGCGGCCTTGTCTATTCCACCGATGGCGGGCGCATGTGTCCGGAATGCCGGCGGCCGCTCACGGAATGCGTGTGCAAGGCCAGCGCCGCCCCCACCGGCGATGGCGTGGCACGCGTGTCGCGCCAGACCAAGGGCCGGGGCGGCAAGAGCGTCACGCTCGTCAAGGGGCTCGCGCTCGACGCCACGGCGCTGGCCGCGCTGGCCAAGCAGTTGCGCACGGCCTGCGGTTCGGGTGGCACCGTGAAGGATGGCGTGATCGAGGTGCAGGGCGACCACTGCGACCTGGTCATGGAGGTCCTCGGACGGCATGGCCACCGCGCGAAGCGTGCCGGCGGCTGACACCGGCACGGGCATCACTTCACCAGGCCTGCGGCCGGCAATCCCGGCTGGTCAGGCCCGGCGCCCTTCCCGGCTCAGTACCTGAAGCACCACCATCCCGCACACCATCACCCCGGCCGTGATCAGCAAGGCATTGCGGTAGCTCCCCGTGCCCGCGGCGATATACCCGGCCATCGCCGGCGCGATGATCTGCGCGACGCCATAGCCCAGCGTCATCCTGGCCATCGCCTTGGCGGGATTGTCCGGGAAGCGGCGGCCGACCAGCGCCAGCGTCAGGCTCACGATCCCGACGAAGGTCGCGCCGAACAACAGCGCGCCGCAGACGTTGAGGAAGGCGCCGTCCGTGAGTGCCGGGATGAGGAGCGAGAGCGTCTGCAGGGCGAACGCCATCAGCAAGGCCCGCAGCGGTCCGAACGCGGCAGCGGCCCGGTCCCACAAAAAGCAGGAGGGCGTCGCCGCCAGGCCGACGATCACCCAGATCCAGCTGCCCCTGCCGGCGAGCAGCGGCAGCTTGACGAGGATCGCGACGAGGAAGGTGGCGCTGATGGCGAAGCCGAAGCCGGCGCAGAAATACATCGCCTGCAGCAGGCGCATCGACGCGTGCTGGCCCGGCACCGGTGTTCCCGGCTGCGCACCCGTGGCCGCATCGATGTGTGCGGGTTCCGGCATCCACCACCAGGCGGGCAGGAAGAACGCGACGCCCAGCAGGCCGAGCCCGAGCCACTGGCCGCGCCATTCCAGCCAGTCGGCCATCCCGCCGGCCGCGAGGCCGGACACCACGATGCCGAGACCAATGCCCATGAAATGCAGGCCGAGTTCAGCCTGGTAGCCCCGGCGCACCAGCCAGTTCAGCACCAGCCCGGAACCGAACAGCATGCCGGCGATGCTCGACAGGCCGCCAAGAAAGCGGAACACGCCCCACACGACGACATCCGAGGTGCAGGCCATGGCCGCGGTACTGAGCACCGCCAGCACCAGGCCGATCCGGTAGCCCCAGAACTTCCAGCGAATATCGCTGATGCGCGTGGCGAGCAGCGTGCCTGCCATGTATCCGGCGTAATTGATGGTCGCGAGCCAGCCACCGGCCAGGTGCGACAGCCCGGCCTGCTCGCGCATGAGGGGCAGCAGCGGGGTATACGCGAAGCGCGCCAGGCCGACGGTCAGGATCAGGGCGCAGATGCCGGCAAGGACCACCTGGTAGCGCTTGATGTCCGCTGCCTGCCCCACCCTTTCGTCCGCCAATAAACTCATGTCGGCTCCATGCGGCTAGATCGGCAAGGCCGTCTCGTACTTCACTTCGCGCAGGGCCACGCTCGTATTGACCTGGGAAATGCCGGGCAGCTTGACCAGCACGTTGTGCAGGAAGTCGTGATACCCGTCCATCGACGCAAACACCAGTTTCACCAGGTAGTCGAAGCTGCCGGTCACCTCGTAGCACTCGAGCACTTCGGGGCGCAGGTTCATCGCCTCTTCGAAGGTTTTGACCGTGCCTTCGGTATGGCCGGTCAGCGAGATGTGCAGGAAACAGCATACCGGCAGCCCGACCTTGCGCCGGTCGACCAGGGCGACGTAGCGCTCGATGACGCCGGTCTCCTCGAGCTCCTTCTGGCGGCGCCAGCATGGCGACGTCGACATGGCCACGCGCTCGGCCAGCTCGGCCGACGGTATCCGGCTGTTTGCCTGCAATTCGCGCAGGATTTTCAGGGATTGCTTGTCCAGGGAAGGATTTGTCATTTTATGGCTTGTTTCAGAAATGGCATGCCTATTCTAGGACCAAACGCGAGAAGATAGGAAAAATAGTTCTCGGGGCTTGCCTAAGATGGTGCGCAGAGCCGGCGCTTCAGCACTGTTTGCAACCTGCCGGCGAACGAACAAGACCTGGAGACAACAACAATGGGCGACATGCCACAAACCCTTTTCTCGCCCGGCGCGGCGCTGGCTTATCCGGACTACCGGCTCGACGACAACCTGGTCTGCGAAGACGGCCGCGTATTCATCACCGGCACGCAAGCGCTGCTGCGCCTGGCGATCATGCAGAAGAAGATGGATGCCGCGGCCGGCCTGAACACGGCCGGCTTCATCAGCGGCTACCGCGGTTCGCCGCTCGGCGCGGTAGACCAGGAAGCGTGGCGCGCCGCGAACATCCTGCAGCAGCACGCGATCGAATTCCTGCCGGCGATCAACGAGGAACTGGGCGCGACCGCCGTCCTCGGCACCCAGCAGGTGGGCGCCGACCCGCAACGCACCGTCGACGGCGTGTTTGCCATGTGGTACGGCAAAGGGCCCGGCGTGGACCGCGCCGGCGACGCCCTCAAGCACGGGCATACCTACGGCAGCTCGGCCAAAGGCGGGGTGCTGGTCGTGCTCGGCGACGACCACGGCTGCGTGTCGTCCTCGATGCCGCACCAGAGCGAACAGGCCCTGATGGCGTGGTCGATGCCGGTCCTGAATCCCGCGAACATCGAGGAATATACGGAGTTCGGCCTGTACGGCTGGGCCATGTCGCGCTTCACCGGGGCCTGGGTCGGATTCAAGGCGATTTCAGAAACCGTCGAAGGCGGCGCCGCCATCGAGGTCAGGCCGACGGCGCCCTTCGTCACGCCCACTGATTACGTCGCGCCGCCCGACGGCCTGCACATGCGCTGGCCCGACCTGCCGAGCCTGGGGCTCGAGGCGCGTACCGAGGAAAAGCTGCGCGCCGTGGCTGCCTTCGCCGCCGTCAATTCGATCGACCGGACGATCGTCGCCGCGCCCGGCGCCGCGCTCGGCATCATCAGTGCCGGCAAGGCTTACCTGGACCTGATGGAAGCGCTCGAGCGCATGGGACTGACCAAAGCGCGCCTGGCAGAACTGGGTGTGCGCGTCTACAAGCCGGGCCTGACCTTCCCGCTGGAGCGCACCCGCCTGCTGCAATTCGCGCAAGGCCTCGCCGAAATCCTGGTGGTCGAGGAAAAGGGCGCCGTCATCGAAGACCAGCTCAAGACGGCCCTGTACAACCTGCCGCCGGCGACGCGTCCCTACATCCTCGGCAAGACCCGGATCGACGGTGCTCCCCTGCTCTCCGCGATCGGCGAACTGCGTCCCTCGCGCATCGCGCCCGCCCTCATCGGCTGGCTGGCGCCGCGCTTCCCCGGCCTCGCGCTGGAGCAGCACCTGCCCGCATTCTGCCGCGCCGACGCGCTGTCGAACGGCGGCGACAATGTGAAGCGCACACCCTATTTCTGCTCCGGCTGCCCGCACAATACCTCGACCAAAGTACCGGAAGGCAGCCGCGCGATGGCCGGCATCGGCTGCCATTTCATGGCGACCTGGATGGACCGCTCCACCGTGAACCTGACGCAAATGGGCGGCGAAGGCGTGCCCTGGGTCGCGGCTTCGCGCTTCACGAACGAAAAGCACGTCTTCCAGAACCTGGGCGACGGCACCTATTACCATTCGGGCTACCTGGCAATTCGCCAGGCGATCGCGGCGCGCACCAACATCACCTATAAAATCCTGTACAACGACGCGGTGGCGATGACCGGCGGCCAGCCGGTCGACGGCAAGCTCAGCGTCCCCCAGATCCTGCAGCAGGTCGTCAGCGAAGGCGCGGCGTATGCCGTCGTGGTCACCGACGAGCCGGAAAAATACGAGGGAATCGCCCTTCCGCCGGGCGTGAAGGTGCACCACCGCAGCGAACTCGACCTGCTGCAGCGGCAGATGCGCGAGATGGCCGGCGTGACGGTGCTCGTGTACGACCAGACCTGCGCCGCCGAGAAGCGCCGCCGCCGCAAGAAAAACAAGGGCACCCACGTCGAATTCCCGGACCCGCCCAAGCGCCTCCTCATCAACCCGGCAGTGTGCGAAGGCTGCGGCGACTGCGGCGTGCAGTCGAACTGCCTGTCCATCCTCCCGCTGGAAACGGAGCTGGGCCGCAAGCGCCAGATCGAACAGTCCTCGTGCAACAAGGATTATTCGTGCGTGGAAGGCTTCTGCCCGAGCTTCGTGTCCGTCATCGGCGGCAAGCTGAAGAAGCCGGCCGCCTCGACGATCACGCTGGCCGACCTCGAAGCGCTGCTGGCCACGGCCCCGCCGCCCGCGCCGCACGATTTCGAGCGGCCGTTCGAGATGCTGGTTGCCGGCGTCGGCGGCACCGGCGTGGTCACGGTCGGCGCCCTGGTCACGATGGCGGCCCACCTGGAAGGCAAAGGCGCGTCGACGCTGGACTTCATGGGCTTCGCGCAGAAAGGCGGCGCGGTCATGTCGCACGTGCGCCTGGCCGCTTCGCCGGCGCGCCTGAACCAGGTACGCATCGACCTGCAGCAGGCCGACGCCATCCTCGCCTGCGACCTGGTGGTCGCCGCCATGCCCGACGCGCTGGCGGTGATGCAGCGCGGCGTCACCCGCGTGGTCGCCAACGAGCGCGAGATCCCGACGGCCGCCTTCACCGGCGATCCGGACGCCATCGTACCGAAGGCAGACCTGCTGGCGAAGATCCATGCCTCGGCCAGCGAAGCCGGTACCCATACCCTGAATGCGCAGGAAGTGGCGCTGGAAGTGCTGGGCGATTCGATCGTCGCCAACATCCTCCTGATGGGTTACGCCTGGCAGCGCGGCCTGATCCCCGTGAGCCTGGCGGCGATGATGCGCGCGATTGAACTCAACAACGTCGCCATCGACATGAACAAGCGCGCCTTCACCGTCGGGCGCGTGCTCGCCTTTGACCAGGCCGCGCTGGCGCGCCTGAAGCGCAGCGAAGCGAAAGTGATCCAGTTCGCGGCGCCAAAATCGCTGGAAGAGACGATCGCGTACCGGCGCGCGCTGTTGAGCGCCTACCAGGACGGAGCCTATGCGCAGCAGTACCTCGACCTGGTCGGCGCGATCGAGCGCAAGGAGCGCGATGTCGCGGGCGCCGCATCGAGGCTGCCGATCACCCGTGCGGTCGCGCGCAACCTCTACAAGGTGATGGCCTACAAGGACGAATACGAGGTCGCGCGGCTGCACGCCGACCCGGCGTTCAGGCAGATGATCGCGGAGCAGTTCGAAGGCGACTATACGCTCCAGTTCCACCTGGCGGCGCCGCTGGTGTCGAAGAAACGGCCGGGTTCCGACATTCCCGCCAAGCGCACTTTCGGCCCATGGATGATGCGCGGATTCGAGCTGCTGTCGCGCCTGAAATTCCTGCGCGCGACGCCGTTCGACCTGTTCGGCTATACGCAGGAACGCCGCAGCGAGCGCGCGCTGCGTGACGGCTATATCGCGCTGGTGCGCGCCATCGTGGCGGGGCTGAACGGGCACAATCTCGACGCCGGGCTGAAGCTGGCCCAGCTGCCGGAAAAGATCCGCGGCTATGGCCACGTCAAGCACGCGAACATGGCGGCGGCGAAGAAGGAACAGCTGGCGCTCGTGGAGCAGTTCAACTCGCCGACGGTCGCGATCCCGATCCGGCGGGTGCAATAAGCGGCTCGCGCAATCAGCCTGCGGCTGGCAGCAGCATGGTGAGCTTCAGGTCCGGCCGTCCCTGGAGCTGCAGCGTGGCCTGCTCGAACACCAGGCGTCCGGCGGCAGGATGCATGAAGGTCCTGGTGCCGCCTTCGCGCACCAGCACTTCTTGCGCATTCCAGAACTGCAGGAAGTCAGCGCTGTGCTCCTGCAGCGCCGCCACCAGCTCCCTGAGCGGCGGCGCATCCGCGCCCTTGCCGCATTCCGCGCGAAACTCCGCCACCAGGCGCCGCGCGCGTTGCGGCCAGTCTATGACGAGTGCCGGCCGCAGACCGTGCATTGCTGGACCGTACAGCGGTTGTAGGGAAAATAGGCCGGCGCGATGGGCGCCTCGGGCGACCAGTAATCCGTTCCGCCGGGACGGTATTCGGTATAGGTCGGGTCGGCATAGGGATCACCCTGCAAGCTAGCGACCGTGCGCATCTGCGCTTGCGGAAAGTCGACCGGGACCCGCGTCCATCCGCGATACGTCTCGATCGCGCAGGCGCAGGCGCGCGTCACGGCGGCAGACGACTGCGCCAGTTCCATCAGTCGATCGACGTCCACTCTGTGCTCCGCAGCGATATTCATCCGCCCAGTCTAGCAAAGAACCGGGCGGCGCTGCGGAGCGCTTCGCGCATCAGAAGGTGTGGCGGATGCCTAGGGCCAGGCTGTCGCCCGCGTCGAAGCCGGTCTGCTTGTCGCGCAAGTACACCGCATACAGGTCGGTGCGCTTCGACAGGAAGTGGTCGTAGCCGAGCGAAGCGGTCTTGCGCAGATTGTCCGCCAGCGCCGCGCGCGTGCGCTTCGTGTGCGCGAACTCGGCCAGCACCGCGCCGCTCGCCGTTACGGGCACTTTGAGCCCGAGATCCCAGGTCTTCGTGTCGTTGACCGTGCCGCCAGCCTCGGAGCCTGACAGCGAGCCGTACACCTTGACCGCCTTGAAGTCCCAGGCGGCGCCCAGCAGATAGCCTTTCTGCTGGGCGAGCGGCGCCGTGACGGGGATGCGGAAGCGCTGCGCCGAGATGACCGCGCTGAAGGGGCCGTTGACGTAGTTGGCGTGCAGGCCGAGGTTGGCCGTGCCGGTGCTGCCCGCGGTTTCGCCGAGGCCATAGACGAGGTTGGCCGCCAGGCCGTTGATGCGCGGCGTGACATACTGGATCGCATTGTTCCAGACGGTGTCGCCGATCAGCGCACCGTTATAGCCGGCGACGAAGTTGTGCAGCACGAGCGGCGAGAAGACGACCGAGTTCCCGAACGGACTCACGACGGCCATGTTGATGTAAGTCGGATTGGTCTGGCGGCCCACCGCCAGCTTGCCGAATCCGCCTTCGATACCGACGAAGGCGTTGCGCGAGAACAGCGGGTCGGCGGCGCTGCGTCCCTGCCCCCCGGTATCGGTCTGGAAGAAGCTTTCCAGCGCAAAGATCGCCTTGTAGCCGGCGCCCAGCTGCTCGGCGCCGCGCACGCCCCAGAACGAGGTCGTCAATCCACCATGACCCAGCTGCGTCACCGCCCCGGGGCCGCCGCTACGCTCCATCTTGCCCAGGTAGGCGCCGACCAGCCCGTAGAGCTGGACCTGGGTTCCGGCCTGGGCCAGTGCCCCGAACGACGCGCCGGCCATGACCAGGCCCACGCTGTAATGCATGAATCGTGAGTGTCTCATTGTTGTCGTTTTCGAGTGTGAATAAAAGGACTGGCCGTACCGGCGCCGTGCCCGCTCTACTGCTTTTCGATCTTCGCCTTCGTGATGACCGCGCCCCACTTGGCGATATCGGAAGCGAGCAGCTCCTTCGTCGACTCGGGCGTGCCGCCCTGGGCTGCGATCCCCAGTTCGAGCAGGCGTGCCTTGATCTCGGGACTGCTCACCGCGGCATTGATTTCCTTGTTCAGGCGATCGATGATGGGCTTCGTCGTCCCGGCCGGCGCGGACAAGCCATTCCAGCTCGTCGCCTGGTAGTTCGGCAGGCCGCTCTCGGCGACGGTGGGCACGTTCGGCAAGCCGGCGAACCGTTTATTCGAGGTCACGGCGAGCGCGCGCACATTCCCGGCCTTGATTTGCGGGAGCGCCGGACTGAGGATCTCGACGGATGCATTGAGTTCGCCTGTCGTGGTCGCGGTCAGCACTTCCGGCGAACCTTTATAGGGCACGATCATCGCGTCGATGCCGGCCATCGAGGTGAACAGCTCGGCCGCCAGGTTCTGCGTGCTGCCGCGGTTGATGGTGCCGATACTGAGCTTGCCCGGATGGGCCTTGCTGTACGCGATCAGTTCCGCTACCGATTTCACCGGCAGTTTATTGTTGACCAGGAGCGCCAGGTCGAAATAGCCGAGCGTGGAGATGGGCGCGAAATCCTTCATGGTGTCGAAGGGCAGCTTCTTGAACAGGTTGGCGCTGACCGCCGTGGCATTACTGATCAACAGCAGGGTGTAGCCGTCCGGGGCGGCCTTGGCGACCGTGTCGGCCGCCACGATGCCGCCCGCCCCCGGCCGGTTCTCGATGATGATGGGCTGCTTCATCGAGGTCGACATCTTCTGCGCCACCAGGCGCACCGTCAGGTCGGCGACGCCGCCTGCGCCGAAGGGCACGATGATCTTGACGAGTTTTTCCGGATAGTTCTGCGCGCCGGCGGACAGCGACACGACAAGAGAGAGTGCGGCCAGGCCGTAGTGCAGGCCCTTCAGTTTGTACGGAATCATTGCTTGCCTCGATAAGGGGTAGGAAAACCTGGACCGATTATCGAGGAGTGTCTGTCGACCGACTATCCTGTATGCAAGCTAACAGGTATCGCAAAACGGCATATCACGCCGTGCGCAGGATGTCCTTCATCACCCGTTCGAGGATGTCCAGGGTCGCCTGCTGGGTGCTGGTGGCGGGCCGGGCGGCGCCGGTGGCGACCGACAGCAGGGGAAACAGGCCGGGGTTCGTGATCCGGCAGGTCGTGAACCGTTCCGGCTGCGCGGCCGTGATGACGGCGTGGCGCGACAGCACGGCGCAGCCGACGCCATCGGCCACCAGGTCGAGGATGGTGGCGACGCCATCCACTTCCATCGCAATGCGCGGCTGGACGCCGATATTCGACAAGGCCGTTTCGACGTGCATGCGGACCGCGTTCGGCCGGCCGGGGATGATCAGCGGATAGCCGGCCAGGTCCTTCAGCGCGATGTGCTCGCCGGCGGGCGCAGCGGCGGCGCCGCACACCAGCAGCAGTTCGTCCTGCAGCACGGGGCGCAATTCGATGCCCGGCGACGGAAACGCGTTGTAGAGCAGCGCGATGTCGAGCTGTCCCGTCAGCAGCGCCTCCTGCATGGTTTTCGACAGCCCCTCGGTGATCGACAGGGTGGCGTCCGGCATCAGGCGCTTGAATTCGCGGGTCACGGGCACCGCGAGGATCCGGCCCAGGGTCGGCGGCAGGCCGATGGCGACGCGCCCGGCCAAGGAGCCGCGCACCCGGGACAGTTCTTCGCGCAGGCGCTCCATCTGGTGCAGCACACCCCGGCTGTGCTCGAGCAGCGCCCTGCCCGCCTCGGTCAGGGTAATGCCGCGGCCATTCCTCACCAGCAGGCTCTGGCGCAGTTCCACTTCCAGCAGGCGCACCTGCCGGCTCAGCGCCGGCTGGGCGATGTCGAGCACGATCGACGCCCGGGTGAAACTGCCGAGTTCCGCGACCCTGACGAAATAGGAGAGCTGCTTGATGTCCACCGGCGTTCCTCATGCATTGGTTTTATGCGCCAATGATATAGCAACTTGTTATAGCTGCTAGCTGGCGCACGCTCTGGCATACGGGGCGCCGGGCGCTCACAATGGGCAGCATGAATACGATCAAAACCCCGGGATGGCTCGACTGGTATCACGGGCCCGCCACACCGCGCTTCCAGCTACCCGCCAAGGCCGTCGACGCGCATTGCCACGTCTTCGGGCCGGCTGCCGAATTTCCGTTTGCGCCCGAGCGCAAGTACACGCCATGCGACGCCAGCAAGGAGCAGCTGTTTGCCCTGCGCGACCATCTCGGCTTCACCCGCAACGTCATCGTGCAGGCGACCTGCCACGGTGCCGACAACCGGGCCATGGTCGATGCCTGCATCGCCTCGAACGGCAAGGCCCGCGGCGTGGCCACGGTGCGGCGCGACGTCGGCGACGACGAGCTGCAGCGCCTGCACGACAGCGGCGTGCGCGGCGTGCGCTTCAACTTCGTCAAGCGCCTGGTCGACTTCACGCCGAAGGCCGAGCTGGAGGAAATCGCCGGCCGCATCGCGAAGCTGGGCTGGCATGTCGTGGTGTATTTCGAGGCGCAGGACCTGCCGGAGCTGAAGGACTTCTTCGCCGCCCTGCCCACCATCGTCGTGGTCGACCACATGGGCCGCCCCGACGTCGGCAAACCGGCCGACGGCCCGGAGTTCGCGTTCTTCCTCGACTTCATGCGCGAACACCCGCACGTCTGGTGCAAGGTCAGCTGCCCCGAGCGGTTGTCGGTGACGGGGCCGAAGGCGCTCGACGGCGAAGCGCATGCCTACCGGGACGTCGTCCCGTTTGCGCGCCGCGTCGTCGAGCAATTCCCGGACCGGGTGCTGTGGGGGACGGACTGGCCGCACCCCAACCTCAAGGACCACATGCCCGACGACGGGCTGCTGGTCGACTTCATTCCCCATATCGCGCCGACCGCGCAATTGCAGCAGAAATTATTGGTCGATAACCCCATGCGCCTGTACTGGCCCGAAGAGCTGGACTTTTAGGAAAACAACGATGATGAATGCTGTCCCACGCGCTTCAAGCCTCGGCAAGACCGCAGTCCCTGCGGCGCTGCTGTCCGTCTTTGCCGCTTTTACGCCCGCGGCCGCACATGCCGAAGACGCCTATCCCGCCAAAGCGATCCGGATCGTCGTGCCCTACACCCCAGGCGGCGGCGTCGACATCGTCACCCGCCTCGTCGGCCAGGCGATGGCGGTGCGCCTCAAGCAGGTGGTCATCGTCGACAACCGCCCCGGTGCCGGCACGAATATCGGCATGAGTGCGGCCGCCAAGTCCGATCCCGACGGCTACACCCTGCTGACCGTGTCCAACACCCTGGCCAGCAACGGCGCGCTCTACCCGAAGCTGAACTACAACCCCGCCCATGACTTCGCACCGGTCGGGGGCATCGGCTATGCGCCGCTGGTCGTCGTCGTCCCGGCCGCATCGCCGTTCAAGACCCTGCAGGAGATGGTCGCCTATGGCAAGGCCAATCCCGACAAGCTCAGCTACGGTTCGGCCGGGAATGGCAGCTCGGGCCACCTCGCCACCGAACTGCTGAAAGACCAGGCCGGGTTCAACGCGCTGCACGTGGCCTACAAGGGCGGCTCCCAGGCGGTGACGGACCTGATCGGCGACCGTATTTCCTTCATGTCGATTAATCCGCTGGAGGTCGTCGCGCATACGCAGTCCGGCAAGCTGCGCGCGCTGGCCGTGATGGACAAGGCGCCGTCGCCGCTGCTGCCGGCGGTGCCGACGGTGGCCTCGCTCGGCCTGCCGGGCAGCACGACGACCGTGTGGTGGGGGCTGGTCGGGCCGCGGGGCATGCCGGCGGAGGTCGTCGCGAAGCTGAACAACGCCCTGCGCCAGGCGCTGGCCGATCCCGCCGTCGTCAAGCGCTTCGCTGACATGGGGGCGACGGTCACGCCGACCAGTCCCGCGCAGTTCGGCAGCTTCGTCGAGGGCGAGACGGTCAAGTGGACGCGCGTGATCAAGGCGGGCGGCATCCAGGCGGATTGAAGCGCCTCGTCCGTGAATAGGGCGCGGCGCGCACATGCAAACACCGCGCCGGCAGCGTCGCCCGCTCTCGTAGGGTGGACTCCCGAGTCCACGCGGTTCACCGCATGAAAATCGGAGCGTTACGCACCCGCACGTAAACGCGTGGAGTCGGGACTCCACCCTACGGACCGGGCCGGGCAACGCTGTCCGCTCTCTCGAGCCAGCAGGCCCAGCCTCAGGCCGACGCGGGCACCCGCCGGGTTTGCAAAAACTCGTCCAGCGTCTCGCCCCGCATGCTGGCGTACACCTGGAGATTCGACATCTTCTGGACCCGCGCGAACTTCTCGAGCACGAAGAAACTCACGCCATACTGCACCAGAGCGAGCCAGTCCTTGCGCCGCACCAGTTCGCGTTCCTCGACGCTCAGCCCCAGTTCCTCGAAAGCCGCCTCGAGGTCGCGCATGACGAGCTCGCGGAAGCCCGGCTCGCGATGCCGCCAGAAGAACCGGTTCAGGTTCAATGCCTTGACGCTGTGTTCCACATCGAAGGCATAGGTTCCCTCGATGTCTTCGATGCCGGCCAGCTGCTCGTTCGAGCGCGCCTTGACCGGCGCCGGCGGCGGACCGCTTGCCTCGACCTGTTCGTACACCGCGACGGCCATATTGGTCGTCGTGGCCAGATATTGGTTCTGGTGGACGCAGGTGATTTCCTCGGTCAGCGCGCCGCGCATCGCCATCCACATGATGACTTCGGCACTCTCCGCGCCGCCGCGGCGCACCAGTTCCGCATGGGTCATCGCCGTCAGTTTTTCCGGCTGCTCGACGAAGAGCCGCAGGAATTCCTCGTCCCATTCGGTGTCGTTGAAACCCGTACGCTCGCCATGGATCTGGTGCGAGAGTCCCCCGGTGCCGACGACCACGACCTTCAGGTCTTCCGGGAAGGATTCGACCGCGCGCCGTACCGCCTGGCCAAGCTTGTAGCAGCGCTTCGCGGTTGGCAGCGGATACTGCAGCACATTGATCGCGATCGGCAGGATCGCGCCGGGCCAGGCCGGTTCGTGCGGCCACATCAGGCCCAGCGGCGAATTGCAGCCATGGTCAAGCGCCCGGTCCTGGAACACGGCCATGTCGAACTCCTCGTTGACCAGGCAGTCGGTCACATGGGCCGCGAGCTTCGCGTGGCCGAGGATACCGGGAAGGGGCCGGCGGCCGGCGCCTTCGTCGGCCATGTCGAATTCCGGCGACACGCCGATGGCGAAGGTCGGGTACAGGTCGAAGAAGAAGCTGTTCGCATGGTCGTTGTAGAAGAACAGGAGCAGGTCCGGCTGTTGGGTTTCAAGCCATTGTGCGACCGGCTTGTAGCCCTCGAACAGGGGCGCCCAGGCCGGGTCGTCCTGCCGCTTCCTGTCGTAGGCCAGGCCGATGGTGGGGACGTGCGAGGTACCGATACCGCCGATGATTCTTGCCATGATAATTCCTGTATTCAGATCCAGAACATGCCGCGCCGTTCGGCGAATTTCCAACCCTGGGCCGTCAGCACAAAGCGGTCGCGAAAGACGCCCGGCACCGGCGCCCTGGCGTCGAGCGGCAGCGCGCTTCCGTCCTGCGGCCGGGTGCCGGAGAGCAGCAGGATGCGCGAGCGCGCCTGCGCGTTTTCCGCGTCCTGCACCTCGACCAGGATGTCGCTGGTGACGTGGAAGGTCATGCTGTCCGCCGGACGCTTGCGGAAGGCCGCGAGGATCGCAGCCCGTCCGGCGATGCCCTGCTCGGGCGCGGAGGGCCGGTACAGGACCGCATCCCCGGTAAAGAGCGCGGCCAGTTCGTCGTAACGGCGCTCGTCGTTCAGGTAAGCGTAGCGCACGATCAGGTCCGTGCACACCTGCCGTATGGCGGCTTCATTCATCTCCATGAGCGGCGCCCTCCCCCAGCCATTCGCGCATGGCGCCCAGCACCGCCTCGGGCTGCTCCATCATCGACATGTGGCCGCAGTCGTCGACCAGGCGCAGCAACGGCGGCTGCGGCATCAGTTCGGCCATGCGCTCGTGCCGCTCCGGCGGACTCCAGCCGTCCTGCATCCCGCACAGCACCAGGGTCGGACAGCTTATGCTGCGCAGCACGCCGCTTGCGTCGGGTCGGCTGAGCAAGGCGCGCGTGTGGGCCGCGTAGATAGCGGCCGACATCCGTCCGACCATGTCGACCACTTCCTGCACCAGCACCGGATCGGAGCGCCGCCCTGGGGCCAGCATGGGCAGGCCCCAGGCGGCGGCGATCGACTCGATTCCTTCGCGCCCGGCCTGGTCCACCAGCACGGCGCGCTTCTCCGCCTCGCCGGGGACCGGGCCTTCATAGCCGGTATCGAGCAGGGCCAGGCGTTCGACACGCGCGGGCGCGCGGCGATAGACTTCGAGCGCGACGCGCCCACCCATCGAGTGGCCGGCCAGCGCGAAGGTGTCGGGAGCGCCGGCCAGTACCCGTTCGGCCATGGCGGCGAGGGTATCCTCGCCCTGCAGGAAACTCACGACGCGCACGTCGTAGTCGCGCGCGAGCGCCTTCGCTTGTGCTTCCCACACGACTTCGTCGCACAGGAGGCCACACAGGAGATACATCGTTTTCATTGTTTCAAATCCGATTGGGACGAACGCGGAAGCCGGGTACCGGCTTCCGTCAAACCAGATTACTCGACGCCTGGATCGCGAACCTTCTCGATCGTGTCGAATTCGACGTTGTAGACGCCGCCGTCGCGCTTCTCGGCCTTGCGGATATACACGTTCTGCACGATGTCGCGGGTTTTCGGGTCGATCATCACCGGGCCACGCACGCTGGTCCAGGACATGCCTTTCATCGCCTCGACCAGCTTGGTGCCGTCGCTGTTGCCGCCGGTTTTCTTGAGTGCCGCGTACAGCAGGTGCATGCCGTCATAGCCGCCGACGCCGTGGAAGTTCGGGCGCATGCCGGGGTTGGCCTTGGTGAAGGCAGCGACATACGCCTTGTTCTCCGGCGACGGGTGCGCCGCCGAATAGTGGTGGCTGCTGACCACGCCCAGGGCGGCGTCGCCGATGCTCGGCATCAGGTCGTCGTCCAGTACGTCGCCGGTGGCGATCAGGCGGATGCCGGCCGCTGCCAGGCCGCGGTCGGTGAACTGCTTCATGACGGCGGCGCCTTCGCCCGACGGCACGAAGACGAACAGCGCGTCCGGTTTCGCGTCTTTTACGCGCGCCAGGAAGGGCGAGTAGTCGGGGTTACGCAGCGGTACGCGCAGCGTGTCGACCATCTTGCCGCCGGCCTTGGTGAAATCCTTGACGAAGACCTTCTCGGCGTCGAGGCCCGGGCCATAGTCGGAGACCAGGGTGATCACGGACTTGATCTTGTTCTTCGCGGCCCACCGCGCCATCGGCGCCGTGACCTGGGCCACCGTCAGGCCGGTGCGGACGATGTAGGGCGAGCGCTGCGGGATGATTGAGGTGGCGGCGTTCATGACGATCATCGGTACCTTGGCCTGGGTGGCGACCGGGGCGGCGGCCAGCGCGAGCGGGGTCAGGCCGAAGCCGGCCAGCACCTGCACCTTGTCGCGCGCGACCAGTTCCTGGGCGAGGCGCTTGGTGACGTCGGGCGAGACGCCGCCGTCGTCCTTGAGGATGACCTGGATCTCGCGGCCGGCGACGGTGCTGCCGTTCTGCTGCAGGAACAGCTTGACCGCGGCGTCGACCTGGCGGCCGGTGGAAGCGAAGGGGCCGGACATCGGCAGGATCAGGCCGACTTTCAGCGGTTCGGCGGCGCAAGCGACGCCGGCGGAGAGCATGGCTGCGGCGAGCAGGATATTGCGGCGGGTTTTATTCAGGTGGTTCAAGGTGTGTCTCCTCTTTCTTTTATGTGTGCGCCTCAGGGACGCTTCTAGGAACGTAGGGTGGGCTCTCGAGCCCACGCGGTGATACGTACGGGCTCCGTTATCGTGTTCGACGATCTCGCCGTCGCGTATCACCGCGTGGGCACAAGTGCCCGGTGAACCCGTCATTGAGGCCATTGGCCACAATGACCCCGTACGTTATGCGACTGCTACCAATCGATCCAGCTTTTCGCCATCGGCGAGCAAACTGGCGCTGTCCGAATCGTGCACGATCCTGCCACGATCGAGCACGATCGCGCGCGAGGTCAAGGACAGCGCCAGCCGCGCGTGCTGCTCGACCACGATCACCGACATGCCTTCGTCGGCCACCAGGCGCCGGATAATGCGCACCAGTTCCTGCACGATGATCGGCGCCAGGCCCTCCATCGGCTCGTCCAGCAGCAGGATGCGCGGGTTCGTCATCAGGGCGCGGGCGATCGCCACCATCTGCTGCTCGCCGCCCGAGAGCTGGTTGCCCATGTTCGCGCGCCGCTCATGCAAGCGCGGGAAGATCTCGTAGATCCTGGCCAGCGTCCACTTGCCGGGACGCGCGACCACGGTCAGGTGTTCCTCGACGGTGAGCGAGGGGAACATGTGGCGTTCCTGCGGCACCCAGCCCAGGCCCGAACGCGAGCGTTTATAAGTCGGCACGCGCGCGATGTCGGCGCCGCCCCAGCGAATGGCCCCCTTGTGCAGGCGCGTCAGGCCCATCAGCGTGACCAGCAGGCTGGTCTTGCCGACGCCGTTGCGGCCCAGCAGGGCCAGGCTGTCGCCATCGTTCATGGTGAACGACACGTCTTCCAATACGATCGATTCGCCGTAGCCGGCGGTGACCTTGTCCAGAGCTAGCAATTCAGGCATGTTCCACCTCACCCAGGTACACTTCTTTTACGCGCGGATCGGCCGCGATTTCGGCCGGCGTCCCTTCGGTCAGCACCTTGCCGCCCACCAGCACCGTGATGCGGTCGGCAAAGCGGAACACGAGGCCCATGTCGTGTTCGATGAAGACGACGGTGACGTCGCGCGGCAGGCCCGCGATCACCTCGAACAATTCCTTGCTCTCGGCCGAGGGAATGCCGGCGGCCGGTTCGTCCAGCAGCAGGATCTTCGGTTTCGTGGCGAGCGCCAGCGCGATTTCTACGAGGCGCTGTTTGCCGTAGGCCATGCTGCGGGTGATGGAACTGGCTTCGTTGGTGAGCTTCAGGGTGGCCAGCAAGGCCATCGCCTCCTCGATCACCTCGTCATGCTTCTCGACCGTCTTCCACCACACCTTCTGCAGGCCGCGCCGTTCGCAGATCGCCAGCACCACCGATTCGAGCACGGTCATGCCCGCGAACAGGGTGTTGATCTGGAAGGTGCGCGTCATGCCGAGCTTGACGCGCTCGTGCTGCGCCAGCTTCGTGATGTCCTGGCCGCCGAGATACACCTTGCCGCTGGTCGGCGGGAAGCCGCCGGTCAGCAGGTTGATGAAGGTGGTCTTGCCGGCGCCGTTCGGGCCGATCAGCGCGTGGCGCGCGCCGGGGGCGAAGGTCAGCGAGATATCGGTATTCGCCTTGAAGCCGCCCCATTGCTTGGACAGCGCTTCGGTGCGCAGGGTGTTGTCGCTCATGCCGGCTCCTTGCGTTTGAACTTTTGAACGAGCTTTTCCACGCCGCCGAAAATGCCGCCCCGTGCGAACAGCACGATCAGCACCAGCAACAGGCCGAGGTAGAACTGCCAGTAGGCCGGATCGAGTCCCGAGATCTTGTCCTGCGCCACCATGAACACGGCCGTGCCGATCAGCGCGCCGTACAGGCGGCCGGTGCCGCCGAGGACCAGCATGATCATCAGGTCAGCCGAGCGCGGGAAGCCGAGTACGTCGAGGCCGACAAACTGGGTCGTCTGCGCCAGAAGCGCACCGGCGACGCCGGCCACCGCGGCGCCCAGCGTGAACACCGCGACCAAGCGGCGGTCGACGTTGGCGCCGATCGCCGGCATGCGGCGCCCGCCCTCGCGGATGCCGCGCAGGGACAGGCCGAACGGCGAATTCACCAGCCGCCGCATCACCACGAACAGGATGAACAGCACGCCGAAGCTGTACCAGAAAGCGGTCTTGCCGAACAGGTCGAACTCGAACACGCCGAACAGCTTGCTCGTCGCGATGCCCGACAGGCCGTCGACGCCACCGGTGATGAAGGCGGCCTTGTTGGCCGCCTCGAACAGCATCAGGCCGATGCCGAGCGTGACCATCAGGCGCGCCAGGTCGTTGCCGCGCACGACAAGGAAGCTGACGATGAAGCCGAACACGCCGGCCACCAGCGCCGCCGCGAACAGGCCGGAGATCGGCTCGCCCCAGCCGTGTACCGAGAGCAGGCCCGCCGTGTAGGCCCCAAGGCCGAAGAAGGCGGCGTGGCCCAGCGAGACGATGCCGGCGTAGCCGAGGATCAGGTCGAGCGAGAGCGCGAACAGGCCGACGATCATGATCTGGCTGACCAGCACCAGGTAGTCCGGGAAAAGGAAGTACGACGCCACCGGCAGCAGCCAGAACACGATTTCCAGGGCCTTCCAGCGGTCGTTCGGCAGGCGCAGCGCGGACTTGTTCATGGCGGTCACCGGTTCGTCTTCAGGAGCAGCGCTTTTGGCTTTCAAAGCCGAGGTGGAATAAGCGTTCATGCTTTCCTCCGCACCAGGCCGAACGGGAACAGGATCAACAGCACGACCATCAGCGTGTAGATCACGAAGGCGCCCACTTCCGGCACATAATATTTGCCGGCGACGTCGAACACGCCCAGGATCAGGGCCGCGATCAGCGGACCCTTGATGGAACCGGCGCCGCCCACGGCCACCACCAGCAGGAAGTAGACCATGTATTTGACGGGGAAGCTCGGGTCGAGGCCCAGCACGTCGATGCCGAGGCCTCCGCCGAGACCGGCCAGCCCGGAGCCGAGCGCGAAGGTCAGCGAAAAGACGCGGCTGACGTTGATGCCCAGGCCCGCGGCGGCGGTCTGGTTGTCGACCGAAGCACGGATCTGTGCGCCGAAGCGGGTGCGCTCGATCAGCAGGTAGAGCCCCAGCGTCACCAGCACCACGACGCCGATCAGGAACAGGCGGTAGGTGCCCAGGTCCAGGCCCAGCACGTGCACCTGGCCGCGCAGCCAGTCCGGCAAATTCACCGGTTGCTGGGTCGGCCCGAACAGGAAGGTCGCGGCGGCCACCGACATGAAGGTCAGGCCGATCGAGAACAGCACCTGGTCGAGGTGGGTCGCCTGGTACAGCTGGCGGTACAGCGTGCGTTCCAGCACCAGGCCGATGACGGCCGCGACGATGAAGGCGAGCGGCAGCGTGGCCAGGAAGGGCAAGCCCATTTTGCCCAGCAAGGTGACGCAGACATAGCCGCCGACCATCGCAAAGGCGCCGTGGGCCAGGTTAATGAAGTTCATCATGCCCATCGTGACCGAGAGGCCGACGCTGATCAGGAAGAGCAGGCTGCCGTAGGCAATCCCGTCGAAGAGGACGCCGATGAAATTGCCGATCATGGCTGCCTCCCTTGTCGTTGGTGCTGGTTCATGCTGTGTCTCCTGCTTGTTTTTACTGCTGCTTGTTTACTTCTTTATTCTGGTGATGCGAACGGCTCAGACCCGTTCAATCACCATCGCAATGCCCTGCCCCACGCCGATGCACATCGTGCACAGCGCATAGCGCCCGCCGGTGCGGTGCAGCTGGTACATCGCCGTGGTCACCAGGCGCGCGCCGCTCATGCCCAGCGGGTGGCCGAGCGCGATGCCGCCGCCGTACGGATTCACGCGTGGGTCGTCGTCGGCAACGCCGAGTTCGCGCAGCACCGCCAGGCCCTGCGACGCAAAAGCTTCGTTCAGTTCGATGATGTCCATCTGGTCGATGCTCATGCCGAGCTGTTTCAGCAGCTTCTTGGTGGCCGGCGCCGGTCCGATGCCCATCACGCGCGGCGGCACGCCGGCGGTGGCCATGCCGACGATGCGGGCGCGCGGCGTCAGGCCATATTTTTCCGCCGCTTCCTTACTGGCCAGCAGGACCGCGCAGGCGCCGTCGTTCACGCCCGACGCATTGCCGGCGGTGACCGAGCCGTCCGGATGCACGACACCCTTCAGTTTCGCCAGCGCCTCGATGCTGGTTTCGCGCGGATGCTCGTCCTGCTCGAAGGCGATGTGGTCGCCCTTCTTCTGCGGGATCAGCACCGGGACGATTTCGTCCCTGAACAGGCCTTCGCGCTGGGCGCGTGCCGTCTTTTGCTGGCTGGCCAGCGCGAACTTGTCCTGGTCTGCACGCGAGACCTTGTAGTCGACCGCGACGTTCTCGGCCGTCTCCGGCATCGAATCGGTGCCGTACAGGTGCTTCATCTGTTTATTCGGGAAGCGCCAGCCGATGGTGGTGTCGTAAATGGCGGCCTGGCGCGAGAAGGCCGACTCCGCCTTGCCCATCACGAAAGGCGCGCGCGTCATCGACTCGACGCCGCCGGCGATCATCAGCCGGGTTTCGCCGGCCTTGATGGCGCGGGCGGCGATGCCGATGGCATCCATGCCGGAGCCGCACAGGCGGTTGACCGTCGTGCCCGGGACGTCCGTCGGCAAACCGGCCAGCAAGGACGACATGTGGGCCACGTTGCGGTTGTCTTCGCCGGCCTGGTTGGCGCAGCCGAAGATCACGTCGTCGACCTGCGTCCAGTCGACGCCGGGATTGCGCTTCATGAGTTCGCGCAGCGGGATGGCGCCGAGGTCGTCCGAGCGGACGTCCTTCAGGGCGCCGCCGTAGCGGCCGATCGGGGTGCGAATGGCATCACAGATAAAAGCGTCGTTCATGATTGATTCCTCTGAAATTAAGGCGCCAGGTTAGGCTGCAATAAAGGCGCACTGGTGACGGCTTGCAGCTCGTCGAAGCTGAGGCCCGGCGCCATCTCGACGACGCGCAGGCCATCGGGGGTGACGTCGAGCACGGCGAGGTCGGTAAAGATGCGGTTGACGCAGGCCACGCCGGTCAGCGGGTAGCTGCATTCGCGCACGATCTTGCTTTCGCCCGTCTTGGTCTGGTGGTCCATCATCACGAAGACCTGTTTCGCGCCGATCGCGAGGTCCATCGCGCCGCCGACCGCCGGAATCGCATCCGGTGCGCCGGTGTGCCAGTTGGCGAGGTCGCCCTTTTCGGACACCTGGAAGGCGCCGAGCACGCAGATGTCGAGGTGGCCGCCGCGCATCATGGCAAACGAATCGGCATGGTGGAAATAGGCGCCGCCGGTCAGCAGGGTCACCGGCTGCTTGCCGGCGTTGATCAGGTCTTCGTCTTCTTCGCCGGGCGCGGGTGCGGGACCCATGCCGAGCAGGCCGTTTTCGCTGTGCAGGAAGACTTCACGGTCCTGGGGCAGGAAATTGGCGACCTTGGTCGGCAGGCCGATGCCAAGGTTCACATAAGCGCCCTCGAAGATGTCTTGAGCGACGCGGGCGGCGATCTGGTCGCGGCTGAATCTGTTCAATGAGCGGTTCATGCTGCCTCCTTCACGACGCGCTGGACGAAAATGCCCGGCGTGACGATATGTTCCGGGTCGAGTTCGCCGAGTTCGATGATCTCGGCCACCTGGGCGATCGCGACCTTCGCGGCCATCGCCATGATCGGGCCGAAGTTGCGGGCGGTCTTGCGGTACACGAGGTTGCCCCAGCGGTCGCCCTGGTGCGCCTTGATGAGCGCGAAGTCGGCGTGGATCGGCTTTTCGAACACGTAATGGCGGCCGTCGATCAGGCGCGTTTCCTTGCCCTCGGCCAGCAGGGTGCCGTAGCCGGTCGGCGTGAAGAAGCCGCCGATGCCGGCGCCGGCGGCGCGGATGCGCTCGGCCAGGTTGCCCTGCGGGGTCAGTTCGAGTTCGATCTCGCCGGCGCGGTACAGGGCGTCGAAATGGTGCGAGTCGCTCTGGCGCGGGAAGGAGCAGATGATCTTGCGCACCCGCTTCGCGGCCAGCAGCGCGGCCAGGCCGGTGTCGCCGTTGCCGGCGTTGTTGTTGACGATCGTCAGGTCACGCGCGCCTTGCGCAATGAGTGCATCGATCAGTTGGGCCGGCATGCCGGCATTGCCGAAGCCGCCGATCATGACGGTGGCGCCATCGTGCACGTCGGCGACGGCACGTTCCAGCGATTCAAAGGTTTTGTTGATCATGTCTTCACCCTGGTGCTGCACCTGAAGGTGCGCCATCGGTCTGGCGCACATGAAATGTCGCACTTGAAATTACAATGCGGTTGTTCGATAATCGAACTAATGATTGATTACCGAATCAAAGTGTAGTGGCAGGGTGAGCGAAAGGTCAAGAAAAAAGACCAATCAAAACGCCCTCCGCTCCTTTAAAATCCCGCCCATGACAAATTCGACAACGCAAGCACCTGGTTCCAACGGCGCAGACAGCGCAGACAGCGACGATACGGCGGGCCAGCCGCTGGAACGCGAACTCACCATCGCCGAACAGATCGACGCCCTGACCGACCCCAGCTTCATGACTTCGCTGGCACGGGGCCTGGCCGTCGTGCAGGCCTTCGGCGATTCGCGCAAGCCGCAGACCATCGCCCAGATCAGCCAGAAGACCGGCATCCCGCGCGCCGCCGTGCGCCGCTGCCTGTACACGCTGCAGCAGCTCGGCTATGTCGATGCGGAACTGAACAATTTTTCGCTGCGCCCCAAGGTGCTGACCCTAGGTTACTCCTACCTGTCGTCGACACCGCTGACCGTCTCCAGCCAGCCCTACCTGAACGCCATCAGCCGCCAGCTGGGCGAATCCTGTTCGCTGGCCGTGCTGGACGATGGCGAAGTGTTGTACGTCGCGCGTTCGGCCGCCTCGCGCGTGATGTCGGTGGCCCTGAATACCGGCAGCCGCCTGCCGGCCTACTGCACCTCGCTGGGCCGGGTGATGCTGGCCCACCTTGCGCCCGCCGACCTGGACGCGTACTTCGCCAGGGTCAGGCTGAAACCGATGACCGACAAGACCGTGACCGGCCAGAAGCGCCTGCGCGAGATCCTGCTGCAGGTGCGCCAGGACGGCTATGCGATCAACGACGAGGAACTGGAACTGGGGCTGCGCTCGATCGCGGTACCGGTGCGCAACGCCTCGGGCCAGGTCCTGGCCGCCCTCAACGTCGGCGCCCAGGCCAGCCGCGTCAGCGCCGAGCGCATGCGCGAGGAGTTCCTGCCGGTCCTCCAGCGTGGCGCGCAGGAACTGGCGGTGCTGCTGCCGTAGGGTGGGCTCCTGAGCCCACGCGGTGATACGCGACGGCGAGATCGTCGTGCACGAAATCCGGGCCCTCACGTATCACCGCGTGGGCGGAGCCCACCCTACGTGCGCCATCGTCAGAAAGTATGGCGCAGGCCTGCCATGAAGCCATTTTGCGCCAGGCCTTCGCCCACCGAGCCGCCCGCATCCAGCGCCACTTTCGCAACGCCCTTGTTGTCCATGCGGCCGAGCGCCGTGTAGACGGCGGTACGCTTCGACAGCGCATACGTCAGGCGCGCAACGAGCATGTTGGTGTCGTTGCCCGAGTTGTCGACGTCCAGCCGCGCCACCTGCGCGTCGATGGTGAAGGCGTTGATCGGATGGCTCACGCCCAGGTAGTACAGCTTCGATTTCGTTTCGCCGGCTGCCGCGTCGGTATCGCGCGCGACCACGCCGCCACCCAGCTTGGTCGGGCCGAACATGACATAGCCGTTGACGGTGGTGCGCTCGTCGGTGTTCGCGCTGCTGGTCAGGCCGCCGGCGGCGCCGACGTTGCCGTGCATCTTGTCGTAGGACGCGTTCAGGCCCCAGGCCTTGGTTTCGTAGCCGACCAGGCCGGTGTACTGGCGGCAGGCTTTCGAGTCGTTGGCGACTTCGCCGGCGCAGTTGGTGGCGGCAGGTCCGCCGGCTGCCGAGCCATCACGCCCGAGGCTGTAGGTGGCGCCCAGCACGAAGCCGTTGAAATTGCCCATGTAGCCGATTGCATTGTCGCTGCGCGAGTTCGGCAGGTAAGGATCGATGCTGCCGATGGCGAACAGGTTCGGCCCCAGCACGTCGGTCTTCAGCGCCGAGATATAGGTCATGTTCAGCTGGCGGCCGATCGTGATGGCGCCCCATGCGCCCTTGATGCCGACATTCGCCTGGCGCCCGAACAGGCGGCCGCCCTGTTGCTGGGTACCGGTGTCGAGGGCGAGGCCGTTTTCCAGCACGAAGAAGGCCTGCAGGCCGTTGCCGAGGTCCTCGGTGCCGCGGAAACCGATACGCGACGGGAAGGAGCTGGTGAGCGATGGCACTTTGGTGACCGAGTCGCCGGCGGCGTTGACGTTGGTCAGGTGGGCGACGCCGCTGTCGACGATGCCGTAGATCTGGACCGCGGTCTGGGCGTTGGCCGAACCGGCAGCTGCCAGGGCGCACATCAGCGCGGCGGCGCTGCGGATGGTGTTCTTCATGGTGTCTCCTTGGATTATTGTAAGGTTTATTATTGCTCGTGCGATTATCGAACACTTGTTTGTTAAGCGAACGACAATTTGATACTATGTCTGTCAGGGAATGTTGTCAACAATATGCTTGCGGCATGTGCGGGTGACGTTGTGGCAAGGACACGCCAAGGACACGCGCATGCGCGGGCAATCGACGCACCGTTTGCCGCTTTGAATCCGCGCGCGGCCTCAGTCGCTGCCTCAGTCAATGTATTTCAGGCCGGCCTTCTCGAGCGGACCGCGCATGTTGTACATGTCCAGGCCCAGCACGCCGCTGGCGAGTTTCGCGCGCTTCTCCCCTTCCAGGTCCTCGCGCTTCTGTGCGATGTCGGCCACGCGGACGACATCCGCTGCCGGCACGACGACGACGCCGTCGTCGTCCGCAATCACGGCATCGCCCGCGTTCACGAGGGCGCCGGCGCAGACCACCGGGATGTTCACCGACCCGAGCGTCGCCTTGATCGTCCCCTTGGCGCTGATGGCCTTGCTCCATACCGGGAAGCCCATCTCCTTGAGGATGCGCACGTCGCGCACGCCGGCGTCGATGACCAGGCCGCGCGCGCCGCGCGCCATGAAGCTGGTCGCCAGCAGGTCGCCGAAATAGCCGTCGGTGCATTCGGCGGTGATCGCCGCGACGACGATGTCGCCCGGCTGGATCTGCTCGGCCGCCACGTGCATCATCCAGTTGTCGCCGGGGTGCAGCAGCACCGTCACCGCCGTACCGCTTGCCGCGGCGCCGGGCCAGATCGGCCGCATGACAGGTTTCAGCAGGCCGACGCGGCCCATCGCTTCGTGCACGGTGGCGCTGCCGAGGCGGCCGAGGTGCTCGACGGCCGCGGCGTCGGCGCGGTTGATGTTGCGCTTGACGACGCCGAGCTGGTTCATCAGGGATGCGGTCATCTCAGAATCCTTTCTGTTTCAGTACAGCGTCGAGGCGCGGATAGACGTGGCGCGCGTTGCCCTCGAAGATCTGGAAGCGGTCGGGGTCGCTGATGTTGGCCGCCTCGACATAGCGCTTCGTGTCGTCGTAGTAGTGGCCGGTCTCCGGGTCGATGCCGCGCACGGCGCCGATCATCTCGGAGGCGAACAGCACGTTCTTCACCGGGATCACTTTCGTCAGCAGGTCGATGCCCGGCTGGTGGTAGACGCAGGTGTCGAAAAAGATGTTGTTGAGCAGGTGCTCGGACAGCAGCGGCTTCTTCATCTCCTGCGCCAGGCCGCGGAAACGGCCCCAGTGATAAGGCACCGCGCCGCCGCCGTGCGGAATCAGGAATTTCAGGGTCGGGAAATCTTTGAAGAGGTCGCTCGTCAGGCACTGCATGAAGGCGGTCGTGTCTGCATTCAGGTAGTGGGCGCCGGTGGTATGGAAGCACGGGTTGCAACTGGTGCTGACGTGGATCATCGCCGGGATATCGTGCTCGACCATCTTTTCGTAGATCGGATACCAGTGTTTGTCGGACAGGGGCGGCGAGGTCCAGTGCCCGCCCGAGGGGTCCGGGTTCAGGTTGATGCCGACCATGCCGTATTCCTTGACGCAGCGTTCCAGCTCCGGGATGCAGCTGCCTGGATCGACGCCGGGCGACTGCGGCAGCATCGCCGCGCCAATGAAGTGATCGGGGAACAGTTCCGACACGCGGTAGCAGAGCTCGTTGCAGATCGCCGCCCAGGTGGCGCTGGTCTCGAAGTTGCCGATGTGGTGGGCCATGAAACTGGCGCGCGGGGAAAAGATCGTCAGGTCGGAACCGCGTTCGCGCATCAGGCGCAGCTGGTTCGCCTCGATCGATTCGCGCAGCTCGTCGTCGCTGATCTTCAGCTCCGACGCCTTTGGTCCGAGTTCCGGCGTGTTCAGGTTGGCGATCTGGCGATTGCGCCATTCCTCGAGCGCCTTCGGGGCGGTCGTGTAGTGGCCGTGGCAGTCGATGATCAGTGGCTTGCGCATCTTGGTCTCCTCTTTCTCTGTTATTTGGGAATCAGCACTTCGCCGCGCATGATGGGGCGGGCCGTGCGCAGGAGCGCCGCGCGCACCACCTTTTGATGGTCTTGCGCGTCGAGTTCGAGCTCGACGCTGAATTCGCCGGTCGGGTGTTCCACCGACACGGTCTTGCGCAGCCCCCCGGGCAGCACCGCAATGCCCTGCGTGATCGAACCATCGAGCACGCAGGCGGTGCCCACCGTGACCGCCGCCAGCACGCCGATGGCCTCATGGCAGACATGCGGGATGAAGCAACGGGTGGCGATATTGCCGCCTTCGGCCGGGGCCGCGACCAGGCACATTTTCGGGTAGCTTTTCTTGCTCACATCGCCCAGGCCCATCAGCGGCCCGCAAGCCAGGCGCAGGGCTTCCAGGCGGGCGCGCAAGGCCGCGTTGCCGTTCAGCGCATCGACGCTTTCATAGCCCGAGATGCCGAAATCCGCGGCGCGCACGATCACCATCGGCATGCCGTTGTCGATCAGCGTCGCCTGCACGGTATAAGGCGCGGCGCCGCCGACGTCGATCTCGTCGAGCACGCGGCCGCTCGGCAGCAGCGAAGGGCACACCGAACCGGCGGTGTCGAGGAAGTTGATCGTGATCGGGGCGGCCGTGCCGGGCACGCCGTCGATGCGCGCGGCGCCAAGGTATTGCAGGCGCCCGCCGGGCGTGAGCACGGTGACGTCGCACTGCATGTTCGTGTTCAGCGTCAGGATGCGCGCGGTCGTCGTGCCCTCCCCTGGCGGCAGCAGGCCGCGTTCCAGTGCGAAGGGCAGCACGGCGGCGAGCATGTTGCCGCAGTTCGGCGTCGTATCGACCGTGTCCTTGTCGGGCTGGAGCTGGGCGAACAGGAAATCGAGGTCGACGCCGGGCGTCGTGCTGCGGCGGACGATGCCCACCTTGCTGGTCAGCGGATGCGCGCCGCCGAGGCCGTCGATCTGGCGGCGGTCGGGCGAACCCATGGCCGCCAGCAGCAGGCGGTCGCGCGCGGCCGGATCGGCCGGGAGGTCGGACTCGAGGAAGAAGGGCCCGCGCGAGGTGCCGCCGCGCATCAGGATGCAGGGCACGGCGGCGAGGTCGGAGGCGATTTCGTAGGTCATGGTCAAGCCCGGGAAAGTTCGCGGAATGCGTTTGATGTTGCCAAGTATCCCGGTTGGCGCAGTTTGCGTGGTTGCTTTATGGGCCTTCGGGTGTTCTAATTTTCTTATTATCGTTGAGTCCTTACCGCATGAACCCCATCAGCCTCCGCCACTTGCACGCTTTTCGGGTCGTCGCCGCCACCGGCGGCATCCGCCGCTCCTCGAGCGCCCTGTTCCGCGCATCGTCGGCGGTGACGCGCTCGGTCTCCACGCTCGAAGAACAGCTCGGCGTCCAGCTGTTCGAGCGCAAAGGCAGCGGCATGCTGCTGACGGCCGCGGGCGGGGTGGTGCGGCTGCGCGCGGACCGCATCGACGCCGAGCTCCAATATATACGCGACGATGCGGTGCGGGCGCAGGAACGCGCACAGTCCCACCCTGGACGCAAGGTCGGGGGCGTGGAGGCCTTGCTGAACGAGCGCCGCCTGCAGGCCGCGACCCTGCTGGCCGAGGTGCACCACATGCCGACGGTGGCGCAGGCCATGGGCACCTCGCAGTCGGCCGTCAGCCAGGCGGTCTCGCGGCTGGAAGACATGCTGGGCCAGCCGCTGTTCCTGCGCACCGCCCACGGCATGCTTCCCACGGATGCCGGCCGCCGCTGGATCGAGCGATTCGGGCGGGTGCTGGCCGAGTTGCGCCACATTCCGGAAGATGTCGCCGCATTGGCGGGCGTGGTCGAAGGCACCGTGATGATCGGCGCCCTGCCGCTCGCGCGCACGCAGCTGCTGCCGCTGGCCATCGCCTCGGTGCTGCGGCGCCACCCGCGCCTGCAGCTCAGCTCCCTGGAAAGCCCGTACGGCGAACTCACCGCGGGCCTTCTGAGCGGACGCATCGATTTCATCGTCGGCGCGCTGCGCAACAGCCCTGGCGACGCCTTCAGCGCACACCCCCTGTTCACCGACAAGGCGGCGCTGGTCGCGCGTGCCGGGCATCCGCTGGCAAGCAAGAAGAAGCTGCGCATCGGCGACCTGCAAGGCTACCCCTGGGTGCTGTCGCGTCCCGGGGCCCCGCTGCGCGAGTCGCTCGGGCAGTTCTTCCACCACCACGGCGTGGCGCCGCCGAAGCCCACCGTGGAGACCGGCGACCTGGCCTTGCTGCGCGGCCTGCTGACCTCGAGCGACATGCTGACGGTCCTGTCGGCCCATCAGCTGCATTACGAGGTGGCCGCCGGCCAGCTGGTGGTCCTGCCCTTCGATATGCCCGGGCTGGAACGGTCGATCGGCGTCATGACCCGCAAAGGCGCACACCTGGCGCCGGGGGCGCGCGCACTGCTGGACGAGATGGAAGCCATCAGCACGCGGTGGGCAAGCGGCGAACACCAATAAGCAGATTGCAACGCTGCGCCAGTCAAAAGCAATACCCGAAGGAGACTAAAAAACTATACTCCGGGTGCGGTATCGCCGAAAAACACACGGGATACACAAAGCCGCACAGGCCATTACAGCTGCATGAAACATCGCCAGCCTGGAAGGCCTTCCCCGTATCCGCACAGGAGACTTAATGAATTCAGTACACACCCTGGATGTGCGCGCGCACATCAACAGCCGCCCGATGAGCGCTTACCAGTGGCTTTTGCTGGCCCTGTGCTTCCTCATCATCACGACCGACGGCATCGACGTCGCCATCATGGGCTTCCTGGCGCCGGCCATCACGAAGGAATGGGGCATCTCGCGCGCGGCCTTCGGCGTCGTCATGAGCGCGGCGCCCGTCGGCCTGGCCATCGGCGCCCTGCTCATCGGGCCTTTGTCCGACCGCCATGGCCGCAAGACGCTCCTGATGGGCGCAGTGGCCTGGTTCGGCAGCTTCAGTGTCCTCAGTGCGCTGGCCAACGACGTCTACACCCTGTCGCTGCTGCGCTTCATGACCGGCCTCGGCCTCGGCGCGGCAATGCCGAACACGACGACGCTGCTGTCGGAATACATTCCCGAGAAGTCGCGCGGCACCCTGCTCGCCATCATGTTCACCGGCTTTAACCTCGGCTCGGCGCTGGTCGGCTTCGGCGCCGCCGCGATCCTGCCCGGGCACGGATGGCGCGCCGTACTGGTCGCCGGCGGCCTGATTCCCCTCGCCTGCCTGCCCTTCTACCTGTGGCTGATGCCCGAATCGGTGCGCTTCCTGGTCGTGCGCAATGCACCGGCCGAGCGCATTGCGCGCACGCTGCGCCGCGTCGTCGGCACGGACGACGTCTCCGCCGCGACCAAATTCACGATCAGCGAGCAGGCCGTGCAAAGCGGCGCCCCGACCGCGGCCCTGCTCTCGCCCGCCTTCCGCAAAATGACGCTGTCGCTGTGGGCCACCTATTTCATGGGCCTGATGGTGATCTACCTGCTCAGCGGCTGGCTGCCCACCCTGATCAAGGACGCCGGCCTGCCGATCGAACGGGCCGCCAGCATCACTGCCCTGTTCCAGCTGGGCGGCACCGTGGGCGCCCTGGTCGTCGGCTACCTGATGGACCGCTGGACGCCGAACAAGGTGATCGCTTTCGCTTATGTCGGCGGCGCTGTCTTCATCCTTTTCCTGGCTTCCGGCGCGGTCGGGTCCTCGCTGTTCGCGGCCTTCGTGCTGCTGGCGGGCTTCTGCATGAGCGGCGCCCAGACCGGCCTGAACGCCTTCGCCCCCTCCTGCTACCCGACCGCGGTACGTGCCACGGGGGTAAGCTGGATGCAGGGCATGGGCCGCTTCGGCAGCATCTTCGGCTCGTTTGCCGGCGGCGTGATGCTGTCGCTGGGCTGGGGCTTCAGCGCGGTCATCGCGATCCTCGCCATCCCCGCCACCATCGCGGCGCTGTCGATCGTCTTCACCCGTTTCGCCCCGCGCAGCCTGGCCGCGGCGTAATAAAACAAGGAATCATCATGGCAAACATCGTCGGCGCAATCGCCTCCTCCCATACCCCGACCATCGGCTTCGCCATGGACGCCAACAAGCAGGACGACGCCGTCTGGGCCCCGATCTTCGCGGCCTTCGAACCGGTCAAGGAATGGCTGGCGGCCAGGAAGCCGGACGTCCTGCTGATGATCTACAACGATCACGTGACTTCCTTCTTCTTCGACCATTACTCGGCGTTCGCGCTGGGCATCGGCGACCAGTACCGCGTCGCCGACGAGGGCGGCGGCGCGCGCGACCTGCCGCCGGTGGCCGGCCATGCCGCTTTGTCCCGCCACATCGGCGAGTCGCTG
This sequence comes from Telluria sp. AIW5, assembly GCF_056680575.1. Classification (NCBI taxonomy): domain Bacteria; kingdom Pseudomonadati; phylum Pseudomonadota; class Betaproteobacteria; order Burkholderiales; family Oxalobacteraceae; genus Telluria; species Telluria sp. AIW5. The sequence continues at coordinate 3,906,352 of NZ_CM155289.1, forward strand.
ATGGCCGACGAATTCGACATGTCCTTCTTCCAGGACAAGCCGCTCGACCACGGCTGCTTTTCGCCGCTGTCGATCATGTGGCCGCACCAGAAAGATGGGACCGGAGGCCAGGGCAGCTGGCCGGGCAGCATCGTGCCGCTGCAGTGCGGCGTGCTGCAATTCCCGGTGCCCTCGGCGCGCCGCTGCTTCAAGCTGGGCCAGGGCCTGCGCCGCGCCATCGAGAGCTATCCGGAAGACCTGGACGTCGCCATCGTCGCCACCGGCGGCCTGTCGCACCAGGTGCACGGCGAACGCTGCGGCTTCAACAACACGGCATGGGACCAGCAATTCCTCGACCTGTTCGAAAAGGACCCGGAAGTCCTGCTGAACATGACGCAGGCCGATTTCGCCCGCCTTGGCGGCTGGGAGAGCGCGGAGATCATCATGTGGATGGTAATGCGCGGCGCCATGCCGGCGAAAATCAACTGCCTGCACCGCGAGTATTACCTGCCGTCGATGACGGGCATCGCGGTGGCCCTGTACGAGAGCGAGGTGGCGGTCGATCCGGCGCTGAACGCCGCCGCCCACGCGTTGCACCGCCAGCACATGGCGCACCAGACGCAAGGCGCGCAGGAGCTGGAGGGGACTTACCCGTTCACCCTGCAGCGCAGCGTCGACGGCTACCGCATCAACAAATACCTGCACCGGTTGATCGACCCGGCCTTCCGCGCGCGCTTCCTGGCCGATCCCGAGGCGACCTACGAGGAAGCCGGCCTGCCGCCGCAGGAGCGCGACATGATCACGCGGCGCGACTGGCAAGCGATGATCCGCTACGGCGTCATCTTCTTCCTGCTCGAGAAGCTGGGCGCGGTGGTTGGCGTGTCGAACCTGCACATCTACGCCGCCATGCGCGGCGAGTCGCTGGAAGAATTCCAGAAAACCCGTAATACCAGGGCCATGTACTCGGTCGCCGGCAGCGCCTCCACCGACGCTGCCAGCTGGGACAAGGCCGGCGCGCCACCCGCGCGCTAGGCAATTCCGCTTTTCCCTGCAGTTTTTCGCCGCTTCCCACAGGTGAGCGGTGTTCCCACGCACGTCCGTTCCAACAACAACGACAGGAGACACGATGCACGGATTGACCCGAACCCTCGCCAGCGCCGCTGCGCTGGCCCTCATTGCCGGCTGCGGCAGTTCTTCCACCAACGACGCGGCTGCGCCTGCCGACACCCAGCTCGCCAACATCAAGGCGGCCGTCAGCTGCGCCAGCCTGGCCGGCATGACGGTGCCGGTGGCCGCGATCGGCCTGCCCACCGGCGGCGCCGCCGTCAGCGCCGCCGTGCCCGTGACCGATACCGATACCGCCGGCGCCGCCCGCGACTACTGCAAGGTGACCGGCACGATCAACCCGGTCGATCCGAACGCGGCCCCGATCCGCTTCGAGGTGAACTTGCCGGCCAGCTGGAACCAGCGCGCCCTGCAGATGGGCGGCGGCGGCACCGACGGCACCGTGGTCACGGGCCTGGGCAGCTACACGTCCCAGCCGGCGACCCAGCCGACGGCGCTGACCCAGGGCTTCGTCACCCTCGGCAGCGATTCGGGCCACAACGCCGACAAGGACCCGGCCTTCGACACCCATTTCGCGCTGAACCAGGAACAGCTGCTCAACTTCGGCCAGTTCCAGGTCAAGAAAACGCTGAATACCGCGCGCGCCATCATGAACGCCTATTACGCCCGGGCGCCGCGCTACACCTATTTCATCGGCGGCTCGCAAGGCGGGCATGAAGCCTTCGATGCGGCCCAGCGCTATCCCGAGGACTACAGCGGCGTCGTCGCCCAGTACCCGGCCTACAACGTCGTCAACATGCACCTCGGCTCGCAAGCCCAGGCGCAGGCGATCTACGGCAAGCAGTCCGGGGTGGCGAGCGCCGCGTGGACGAATCCGGCCAAGGTCGCGCTGCTGGTCAAATCCGTGGCAAGCGCCTGCGACGGGCTCGATGGCGCCGCCGATGGCATCATCAGCAACGTCCGCGCCTGCAATGCGGCGTACACGATCGACACCGTCAAGGCCAGCCTGCGCTGCCCGGACGGGCAGGACGCTGGCGACACCTGCCTGTCGGACGCCCAGATCGGGGCCGTGGCAAAGATCGCCTCGCCGGTCGACTTCAGCTTCGCCTTCTCGGGCGGCTCCACCAGTTACCCGCGCTGGCCGATCCTCGAGGGCACGACCTTCCTGAGTAACCACCTGGGCAAGAGCGACACCGCGCTCAATCCCCCGATCGTGCCGTTCGATCCGGTTGCCGGCTCGGCCTTCCAGCTGCTGCCGGCCAGCGGTACGATCAAGGGCATCATCACCCGAGACTTCAATACCGATGCGCTGGCCTTCGATCCGAACGCCTGGGTGAACCGGATCCAGACAGTCTCCGGCTGGCTCGATGCAAGCAGTACCGACCTGTCGCGCTTCAAGGCGAAGGGCGGCAAGATGCTGCTTACCCACGGCACCATCGACGACTCGATCACGCCCTACAACACGATCGCCTGGTACCAGAAGCTGGTCGCGGCCAACGGCCAGGCCAGCGTGGACGAGTTTGTCCGCTTCTACCTGATCCCGGGCTTCGGCCATGGCGCCGGCATCTTCCTGGCACGCTGGGATTCGCTGGCCGCGCTGCAGGCATGGGTCGAGCGCGGCGTGGCGCCGGCCAACCTGGTTGCCAGCGACGGCAATACGGGGTCCGCCACCGCCGGGCGCACGCGGCCGCTGTGCACGTATCCACAATACCCGCGCTATGCGGGCAGTGGCGACGTGAACGCGGCCGGCAGCTTCAGCTGCGTCCAGCCTTGAGGCAGCGCCGCCAGGCGCACCGGGGTTAGCGGCGCGCCAGCGAGCGCAGTGCAACGCGCGCCGCGGCCAGGTCCCAGGCCGCGGTGCCGACGCTCTTGAACACGGCGGGCCGCGTCGCGTCGATGGACTCGCGCAGCATGGCGCCGAGCGACGCGACGCGCGCCCAGTCGACACCCGCCCGGATCAGGTCCCCGGCCTCGTGCCGGGCGCCGGCGGGGTCGTCCGCATAGATATCGCTGCCGGCCAGCGTCAGCGCTCCCAGCTCCGCCATCATCGGTTTGAACGCCCCGACACCGATGACCAGCCGCCCCGGCAGCGCGGCTTCGTTGAATACCGGCTCAGTGCTGGTCGTGAGCGTGACCACCACGTCCACCGCGGGAGCAGCGTCCTTGCAAGGCTGCAGGAGGGGGTGCAAGGACCGGTTGTCCTCGCAAAAGCGGGTGGCCGCTTCCATGGTTCGTCCGCGTACCCACACCCGGGCTTGCGGATACAGCGCATGCAGGGCCTGTACGTGATAGCGCGCCTGGCTGCCGCTGCCGATGACCAGGATATCCCCTGGCGCGCGTTGCAGCAGGCGGCGCATCGCCAGCAGCGTCACGGCAGCGGTACGGCGGCCCGTCACTTCGGGGCCATCGAGCACGAAGCGGATCCTGCCCGTCGCGGCATCGCACACGGTCACGGCGCCATGAATCGTCGGCAGGCCGCGCCGTGCATTGTCGGGGTGGACGTTGACCAGCTTGTGAATGGCGATATCGCTCGCCGCGGCCGGCATGCTGAGCATGACCGCACCCTGGCCGATCGGTACTACCAGGCGCTCCGGGCTCAGGATGGCGCCCGCTTCGAGCTCGCCCGCCGCCGCGGCGATCGCTTCGACCAGCTCGCCGAAATCGAGCAGCGTGGCGGTCTGCTTGCGGTCGTAGACGACCGTGTCGCCGCTATTGTGCGTGGTCGTGGCCGGGCGTGGATCGTTCATGCGTGTTCCGTTGGGAGTCCGGGTCGCGGTCCATGATGGTCGATTGCCGGGCGCGATGAAACAGGCGCGAGGTCCGCCGGCGCTTTGCCGAGCCTGAACATGCTGGTCGCCTCCAGGTCCAGCACTTCCTCGCCTTCGCCATTACGCATCACCCACTGCCAGCGCACGATGCCGAGTTCCGGCCGCGAGGCCGAACGCCGCGCCTCGATGACCTTCACTTCCAGCGTCAACTGGTCGCCTGGGCGCACCGGATGCGGCCAGCGCAAATAGGCCAGGCCGGGCGAAGCGAACGATTCGGAACCGGCCAGCAGCTCGCGCGACACCAGCCGCATGGCCAGCGCGCAGGTATGCCAGCCGCTGGCGATCAGGCCGCCGAACGGGCCTTGCGCGGCTGCCTCGGGGTCGGTATGGAACCACTGGTCGTCGAAGCTGGACGCAAACTCCACCACTTCGCCGCTATCGGCCGTCACCGGACCGAGTACGAAGCGTTCCGTCGCGGCGATCTCGGCGAATTTCATCGGGCCGCTCCGCCAAAGACAGGGCTGCGCTTCTCCTTGATCGCGGCCACGCCTTCGCGCGCGTCGGCACCCGCGAAATCCATGAACTCCGCGCCAAGCGAGGCTTCGAACGCAGGCCAGGCCGCGTGGAGCCAGCCGTTGAGCGCACGCTTGGTGCCGGCCAGCGCGGAGGGACTGCCGGCGGCGAGCCGCTGTGCGATCGTCAATGCTTCGTCCAGCAGCGCCTCGGCGTCGACCGCGCGGCTGACAAGGCCGATGCGCTCGGCTTCCTCGCCGCTGACCGTGTCGCACAGCAGCAGGTAGTACTTGGCCTTGGCCATCCCGCACAGCAGCGGCCAGATCGCCACCGCATGGTCGCCGGCGGCCACGCCCAGCTTCGTGTGGCCGTCGATCAGTTTGGCGTTGCGGGCGGCGATGGAGATGTCGGCCAGCAGCGCCACGGCCAGGCCGGCGCCGACGGCCGCACCGTTGATGGCCGAGACGATCGGCTTGCCGCAGCCGAGCATGCCGCGCACCAGGTCGCGCGCCTCGCGCATGACGCGGGCACGCGCCGCTTCGGAGTCCAGCATCTCCTCGACCATCGCCATCTCGCCGCCTGCGCAAAAGCCCTTGCCTTCGCTGCGCACCAGGATGACCTTGACGTCGGGCCGTGCATCGAGCCCGGCCCAGATCGTCCCCAGCGCGGCGTGGCCGGCAATGTCGGTGACCGGCATCGCCCCGGCCGGGCCGAAGATGAGGTGGGCGATGCCGTGGGCGTCGATCTCGACGCGAAAGCTGTCGGTGGCGAGGGTGAGGTCAGGGTTCATGCGGGATTCCTTTGGATGAATGTCAGTAGGTCTCGACATGGAAGCGCCCTTCGCCGACCATGCGCGCCTGCAGGCCTGGCCAATCGATGCCGGCCGCCGCGCAGACCTCGCCCAGCGCTTCCAGCACGCCGGTCTCCATGCCTTTCAGGCCGCAGATATACAGATAGGTGTCCCCGGCCAGCAGTTGCGCGACGGCCGGACCGGCGGCGCGGATCTTGTCCTGCACATAGGCCTTCGGCTGGTCGGGCAGGCGAGAAAAGGCCAGGTGCATGTCGATGAAGTCCGCCGGCAGTTTCAGCAGCGGCCCGAAGTACGGCAGTTCGGCGGGATTGCGCGCGCCGAAGAACAGCATCAGTTTTCCGTCGTGCGGCTTGCCCGCCGCGGCCATTCGCCGGCGATGCTCGGTCATCGCGCGCATCGGCGCCGAACCGGTGCCGGTACAGATCATCATGATGTTCGAGCCGGCGTGGTTCGGCATCAGGTAGTTCACGCCGAAGGGGCCGGCCACCTGCACCGTGGCGCCCTTCGGCAGGTCGCACAGGTAGTTCGAGGCCACGCCCAGGGTCGGCCGTCCGGCATGGTCTTCCACCACGCGCTTGACCGTCAGCGCGAGGTTGTTGTAGCCGTCACGCTCGCCGCCGCGTGCGCTCGCCACGGAATACATGCGCATGTAGTGGGGCTTGCCGTTTTCGTCGACCCCGGGCGGAATGATGCCGATCGACTGGCCCTCGAGGATCGGGAACATCTGGGCGCCGAAGTCGAGGACGATATGGTGCACATCGCTGGCGGCGTCGGGGGCGGTGAGCCGGTAGTTGCCGGCGACGGTGGCCAGGACCGGGTTCTTGATCGTGTACAGGTGGGCGTAGGGGTGCGCGGCCGACCAGGGCGGGATCGAGGACGATGTGGACAGCGCCGCATTCGCCTGGACCGCTTCGTCGGGGACGCCGCCGGCCGCTTCGTTGGCCGCTTCCATCTGATCCAGCAAGGGTTCGGCATGCTCCTGCTTCGGCGGCAGTTCGTCCCAGGTGAACTGTTCGGCGAGCGGATAGGCGGCGCCGCGCGGCAGCGTGTGCCAGTGGTCGATGGCGCCGGTCGGGCACGGCGAGACGCAGTTGCCGCAATGGTTGCAGATGTCGGCGTCGACCACGTAATTGCGGCTGTCATGCGTGATGGCGTCGACCGGGCAGGTCTCTTCGCAGGTATTGCAGCGGATGCAGACTTCGGGGTCGATCAGGTGCTGGCGGATCAGGACGATCGGGACTGGAGCGTTCATGGCGCGTACTCGCTTAAAACTCGCTGGAAAAAAAAGACCGGGCGCGCCCGGTCTGACTGGTTCAGTTGAAACGCACGTACTCGAAGTCGATCGGCTGCTTGTTGATGCCGACCGGCGGCGGCGCGATCCAGTTGGCCATCTTGCCCGGCTCGATCACGCGGCCCATCAGCGAGGCGACGTAGGCGCGGTCTTCCTCGCTCGGCAGCCAGTTGCGTTCGTTTGCCGCCCATTCGGCTTCCGACAGCACGCGGCCATCCGGCGCGACGCGGTGGCCGGAGAAGCCGCCGATGTGGCGGTTGAAGGCCTTGTTCGGTGCGGTGAGCCTGAATGGCAGTCCCGCCTTTTCGATGATGCGATTCCAGCGGCCGATGCCGGCGATCGAATCGCGGATGTAATCGTCGCGCAGCACTTCGTTGAGCGAATTGAGCATCGGGACTTCACGCTCCTGCAGCTTGCCGCCGGCCACCTCGAGGATGCGGTAGTGCTGGTTCTTCAGCAGGTGGTCGTCGTCGCGCTTGGTCTCTTCGTAGCGGCCCTTCAGGCCGGAACTGTAGAAGGTCGCGGCATTCGAGGACTGGTCGGCGCCGAACAGGTCCACGGTGACGCTGAAGTGGAAGTTCAGGTAGCGCTGCACGGTCTGCAGGTCGATCACGCCCAGGGCGCGCACTTGCGCCGGATCTTCCACGCCGTGCTGGCGCATCACGTCGACGGTACGCTGGATGACGCGCGAGATGCCCGATTCGCCCACGAACATGTGGTGCGCCTCTTCGGTCAGCATGAAGCGGCAGGTGCGCGACAATGGATCGAAGCCCGATTCGGCCAGCGCATTGAGCTGGAACTTGCCGTCGCGGTCAGTGAAATAGGTGAACATGTAGAAGGCCAGCCAGTCCGGGGTCTCCTCGTTGAAGGCTTCCAGGATGCGCGGGTTGTCCTGGTCGCCGGAGTTACGCTGCAGGAGCGCTTCGGCTTCCTCGCGGCCGTCGCGGCCGAAGTACTTGTGCAGCAGGTACACCATGGCCCACAGGTGGCGGCCCTCTTCCACGTTAATCTGGAACAGGTTGCGCATGTCGTATTGCGAAGGCGCGGTCAGGCCCAGGTGGCGCTGCTGCTCGACCGAGGCCGGCTCGGTGTCGCCTTGCGTCACGATGATGCGGCGCAGGTTGGCGCGGTGCTCGCCGGGCACGTCCTGCCAGGCGGCGCGGCCCTTCTCTTCGCCGAAGTTGATCTTGCGGTCGTTCTCGGCCTGGGCCAGGAAGATGCCCCAGCGGTAGTCCGGCATCTTGACGTGGCCAAAATGGGCCCAGCCATCCGGCGTGGTGCTGACCGCGGTGCGCAGGTAGACGTCCATCTGGTTCGAGCCGTTCGGGCCCATGTCGTTCCACCACTGCAGGTAGTTCGGCTGCCAGTGTTCCAGGGCGCGCTGCAGGGTCTTGTCTTCCGAGAGGTTGACGTTGTTCGGGATCTTGTCGGTGTAGTTAATCGAGCTCACGTTGGTTTCCTTGATGTGGTTTGCCGGGACCGGATAGCCGAGCGGGTCAGACGCGATTGAAATCGAACTGGGCCTTGTTGCCCGAGCCGTAGACCTTCAGTGCGCCCAGTTCGCCGACGGCGTTGGGGCGGATGAAGATCCAGTTCTGCCACGCCGAGAGGCGCCCGAAGACACGGGTCTCCATCGTCTCGCGGCCGTTGAAGCGCAGGTTCGCTTCCATGCCGGTCAAGGCGTCCGGCGACATGCTGGCGCGCTCCTCGAGCGCGAGGCGGGTTTCGTCCGGCCAGTCGATGTCGTCGGTGTCGAAGGTGATGAGGCCCAGGGTTGCGGCTTCGGCTGCATCGACCAGGCGGCCTTGCGTGGCGCGCACCGCGGCGACCGGACCTTCTTCCTCATAGAAGCGGCGTTCGATGCGCGATTGCGCGGTGACCATCGGCAGGCGGCCGAAATTCATTTCGCTGACGCCGATCCGGGGGGCGCGCTCCGGGTCGTCCGGCAGTGCCAGCATGTAGATGCGGTCGGCCGCCAGCGCCACTTCCAGCAGCGAACCGGCAAAGCACGAACCCTCTTCGATGAAGGCGAACAGCGAGCGCGAGGAGACGTCGAGGCGGGCGAAGGTGCGGCGCATCAGGCCGACCGTTTCGCGCACCAGCCAGTGCTCGCCGTGTTCGACCAGGGTGGCGTCGGCGGCCAGCACGGCTTGCGGGTCGCCGCTGCTCTTGAGTATCCAGGTGCCGACGTCGAGTTCATTGGTGCGCAGGTGCAGGATCGCGTCGTCGAGTTCGCGCGCCATCTGCAGCGGCCACCAGTTGATGCCGGCCGCTTCGATGCCGGCGACGTCAAGCGGCTGGGCCGCCTTCGGTGCGCGCACCGTCAGCACGACGTTGCGGGCGGTGCGGTCGAATTTCAGGCTCACGTATTCGTAGTCGATCGCGTCGTCGGTGTGCGTACGCTCGAGTGGAGTCAGCTTGACGCCCGTGGCCTGGGCCGGGCGTTTGCTGGAGGCTGCAAGCGCCAGTGCATGCCGGCGCACGGTGTCCGCAAACTGGGCCGGCTTGGCCACTTCGTCGACCAGGCGCCAGTCCTTGGCCTTCTGGCCGCGCACGCCTTCTGAGGTGGTGCAGAAGATGTCGGCCAGGTCGTGGCGCACCTTGCGCTTGTCGGTCAGGCGGGTCAGGCCGCCCGTGCCCGGCAACACGCCCAGCAGCGGCACTTCCGGCAGGCTCACCGAGGACGAGCGGTCGTCCACCAGGACGATCTCGTCGCAGGCTGCCGCCAGTTCGTAGCCACCGCCGGCGCAGGCGCCGTTGACGGCAGCGACGAACTTCAGGCCGTCGTGGCGGCTCGAGTCTTCCAGGCCGTTACGCGTCTCGTTGGTGAATTTGCAGAAGTTGACCTTCCACGGGTGGCTCGATTTACCCAGCATGAAGATGTTGGCGCCAGAGCAGAAGATGCGGTCCTTTCCGCTCGTGACGACCACCGTGCGCACCGTCGGGTGTTCGAAGCGGATGCGCTGCACCGCATCGTGCAGCTCGATGTCGACGCCGAGGTCGTAGGAATTGAGCTTGAGCTTGTAGCCTTCCTTCAAGCCGCCATCCTCGTTGATGTTCATGGTCAGGGTGGCGATTTCGCCGTCGACCGACAAGCTCCAGTGCTTGTACTGCTCCGGCGAGGTGGCGTAAGCGATTTGAGGTGCGGTGCTCATGAGAGTGGTCCCTTGGTGAAATATGGTGCATCACTGAATCCGTAGATGAACTATATTGCAGCTTTGTTGACGTGTCAAGAAGATTAGTGCATGCGTAGGGTGGGCACAAGTGCCCACCCACGCAAAAAAAAACGCCGGCTGGGTGCCGGCGCCTGGGAGGGATGCAACTGAAGCTCAGTGGGCGAGCGTCACGCTGTCGCGCAGCTGCTCGAGGAGGGCGACATAGGCCGTCTCCTGGGTCATATCGCTCGTATCGAAAGACAGGTCGGCTTTTGAATAGAAGGCGGCGCGGCTCTCGAGGATGCTTTTCAGGTCTTCCATGGCTTCACGGTTGCCCATCATCGGCCGGGTGTCGCCCTGCGCCAGGACGCGGGCCATGTGGTCCCTGGGTGCGGCCCGGACCCAGACCGTGTAGCAATGCGAGAGCAACAGGTTATAGGTAGCCGGATCGGAAACAATCCCGCCCGGCGTGGCGATCACGGCGCGCGGATAGCGCTGGATGATGTCCTCGAGCGCGCGGCGCTCGTAGCGGCGGTAGGCATTCGGGCCGTACAGCGCGTGGATCTCGGCGATGCCGCAGCCGGCCAGGGTCTCGACTTCCCTTCCCAGCTCGACGAAAGGCACCATCCAGTGGTCGGCCAGCATACGGCCCAGGCTCGACTTCCCTGCCCCGCGCAAGCCGATCAGGGCGACCCGCTGGCGGCGCGCCGTTTCGCTGGTGGGCGCGTCGAAGATGCCCGCCAGCGTGGCGCGCGCCTTGGCAAGCTCCTCGTCGGAACGGCCGCGCAGGATCTCGCGGATCATCAGCCACTCGGGCGAGGTCGCCGTCTCGTCACCGATCATTTCGGCCAGGGTGCAGTTCAGCACGGTGGTGATCTGGCGCAGGAACTGGATCGACGCATTGCCCACGCCCGACTCGACGTTCGCCAGGTGGCGCTCGGAGACGTCGGCCAGCTTCGCAAGCGCCTTGCGGGTCAGGCCGCGGCGCGAGCGCAAGGCGCGCAGGCGCTCGCCGAGTGCGATCAAAAAGGGATCTTTTTCTTCATCGGATACGGGATCCGTGCTGAGCTGGGCTGCTGTCATTCTCGATTTCCGTGGTGAGGCGCTGCCCATGAAGGACACGTCGCCAATTATCGCAAAACGCAGTGCATGTGACGAGACCGCGCATGAAATATAACTCAAACAAGGCTTGACGTATGCAACATAGTACACCTACACTCCCATCGAACGCACTATATCTCCACTTCACCCAACATGCATTTTGTTGCACTAGCTCAGGGGTTTTCAATGGACGTTTCCGCTTTCCAGCAACTCATCTCCCGGGTCACCGAAGAGATCGCCGGCATCCCGCTCGGCTCTTCGCTCGAATCCCACCTGAATGCCCAACATGGCGCCGGCAGCGAACTGTACGAACAGATTGCCGAGGCCTGCAAAGCCGGGGTCCGCGATGGATGGCTGTGCAACCGCGAAGGCGGCGGCATCCGATTCGGCCGCGTCCTGAAGGCGACGGACGCCACCCACGGCTTCAGCGTCGACGTCGTCGACATGGCTGATATCGCCGGTCCCCATCACGTGCACCCGAACGGCGAGATCGACCTGATCATGCCGCTCAGCGCCGATGCCTGCTTCGACGGCCATCCGGCCGGCTGGTGCGTGTATGAGGCCGGCAGCGCGCATGCGCCGACCGTCACGCGCGGGCGTGCGCTGGTGCTGTACCTGCTGCCGCAAGGCGCGATCCAGTTTTCGCCCGTCGCTGCCGCTGCGTGACACCCATGACCACTTACCTGCATAACTACCTGGGCGGCGTGCGCCAGGTGGGCGCCTCTCCGGAAAACGTCCTGCGCGACCCGGTCACGGGCGAAGAGCTCGCCGTGACCGGCGGTGCGGCCGAAGGACTGGGGCAGGGCTTCGCCTTTGCCCGCAGCACCGGACGCGACGCGCTGCAAGCCATGAGCTATGGCCAGCGCGCCGCGATGCTCGGCGACGTCGGCAAGGTGCTGCAGGCGAACCGCGACGACTATTATGCGATTGCCCAGGCCAACTCGGGTACGACCCAGGCCGATTCGGCGGTCGATATCGAAGGCGCCGCCTTTACGCTCAACTATTACGCGAAGCTCGGCGCGGGCTTGGGTGAAACTCGGCTGCTGCTCGACGGCCCGGCGGCGAACCTTGCCAGGGACGGCTCCTTCCAGTCGCAGCACATCCTGGCGCCCGTGCGCGGCCTCGCCCTCTTCATCAACGCCTTCAATTTCCCTGCCTGGGGTTTGTGGGAGAAAGCGGCGCCGGCCCTGCTGTCGGGCGTGCCGGTCGTGATCAAGCCCGCCACCGTAACGGCATGGCTGACCCAGCGCATGGTGGCCGACGTGATCGAAGCGGGCGTGCTGCCGCCAGGCGCGCTGTCGATTGTCTGCGGGTCGTCGAACGGCCTGCTCGACGCGCTCGAACCCTTCGACGTACTATCGTTCACCGGTTCGGCCGATACCGCGGCCAAGATCCGCTCGCATGCGGGCGTGGTGCGTCATTCGGTGCGCCTGAATATCGAAGCGGACAGCCTGAACTCCTCGATCCTGGCGGAAGACGCCCTGCCCGGCTCGCCCGCTTTCGAGCTCTACGTCAAGGAACTGGTGCGCGAGATGACGACCAAGAGCGGCCAGCGCTGCACGGCGATCCGGCGCGCGCTGGTGCCGGCACGCCAGTTCGATGCGGTGGCCGAAGCGGTGGCCGCCAGGCTGGCCCAGGTCAGCGTCGGCAACCCGCGCAATCCCGAGGTGCGCATGGGTTCCCTCGTCAGCAGGGAGCAGTTCGACAGCGTCCAGCAGGGCATCGCGGCGCTCGCCGCCGAAGCACGGGTGCTGCATGACGGCCGCAGGCAACAGCTGGTCGATGCCGACCCGGCGCTGGCCGCCTGCCTCGCGCCGACCTTGCTCGGCATGCGCGACGGCGACGCCGCACGCCTGGTGCACGAACACGAGGTCTTCGGCCCGGTATCGACCCTGCTCGGTTATCGCGACGCGGCGCATGCGATTGCGCTCAGCCACCGCGGCCAGGGTTCGCTGGTGACCTCGGTGTTTGGCGCGGACGAAGCCTGGCTCGCACAGGCAGCCCCGCTGCTGGCGGGCTCGCACGGCCGCGTGCACCTGGTGACGCCCGAGGTGGGCAAGACGCAAACCGGCCACGGCAACGTGATGCCGGCCTCGATCCACGGCGGCCCGGGCCGGGCCGGCGGCGGCGAAGAGCTGGGCGGCCTGCGCGGCCTCGCGTTTTATCATCGCCGCAGCGCGGTGCAGGCTCCGGCATCGACCCTGGCGCAGATGACGGGGAGCGCGGCCCAGCTCGCGTAGGGATGGATCCGGCATCCGCCGGCATGCAGTTTTCCATATAAAACACGGGACGCGTCCATGCGCGATCCCGCTGAAGGAGACCATGATGAACCACGACAGCAGCACCGTGCCGCAGCAGTTCAACTTTGCGCAGCACATCCTGGGCCTGAACGCCGGCCGCGCCGACAAAATCGCCTACATCGACGATCGCGAGACGCTGACCTACGGAGAACTCGACCGCCGCGTGCGCAGCTTCGCGGCCGCCCTGCTGGCGCGCGGCATGCAGCCCGAGCAGCGCCTGCTGCTGGTCATGCAGGACACGGTCGACCTGCCCGTGGCGCTGCTGGGCGCGCTGTTCGCCGGCGTGGTGCCGGTGCCGGTGAATACCCTGCTGCCTGCTGCCGATTACGCCTACATGCTCGACCACAGCCGGGCGCGCGCAGTCATTGCCAGTCCTGCCCTGCTGCCCTGCGTGCGCGAAGCCCTTGCCCTCGCCCGCAACAAGCCCGAACTCATCGTCGCGGGGATCGTGGACGCGGACGTGGCCGATCCTGCGCTACCCGCCATGCGCGCCATGCTCGCCACCCCGCCGCTGGCGCCCGACGCCCATGCCGACACCTGCGGCGACGATTTCGCCTTCTGGCTGTATTCCTCCGGTTCGACCGGCCGCCCGAAAGGCGCGGTTCACTCGCACGCCAACCTGTTCTGGACGGCCGAGCTGTACGCGAAACCGGTCCTCGGCATCCGCAGCGAGGACATCGTCTTCTCGGCCGCCAAGCTGTTCTTCGCCTATGGCCTCGGCAACGGCCTGACCTTCCCGCTGAGCGTCGGCGCGACCGTGCTGCTGATGGCCGAACGGCCCACGCCGGCGGCCGTGTTCACGCGCCTCGCACGGCACCGCGCGACGGTGTTTGCCGGCGTACCGACCCTGTATGTGGCGATGCTGGCCTCGCCGGAACTGCCGCCGCGCGAGCAGGTCTCCTTGCGCGTGTGCGCATCGGCCGGCGAAGCGCTGCCGCGCGAAGTCGGCGAGTCGTTCAAGGACCACTTCGGCTGCGACATCCTCGACGGACTGGGTTCCACCGAAATGCTGCACATCTTCGTGTCGAACCGCGAAGGCGACGTCCATTACGGCAGTTCCGGCCTGCCGGTACCCGGTTACGACATCGAACTGCGCGACGAAGACGGCCATCCGGTGGCGCCGGGCGACATCGGCGACCTGTACGTCCGCGGCCCGAGTTCCGCGCTGCTGTACTGGGCCAACCGCGACAAGAGCCGCAGCACCTTCCAGGGAGAGTGGCTGAAAAGCGGCGACAAGTACAGCAAGGACGACAAGGGCTACCTCACCTACGCCGGCCGCAGCGACGACATGCTGAAGGTCAGCGGCCAGTACGTATCGCCGATCGAAGTCGAGGCCGCGCTCACGGCGCATCCGGCGGTGCTCGAATGCGCCGTCGTCGGCAAGATCGATGGCGACGGCCTGACCAAGACTGCGGCCTATGTGGTGCTGGGCCAGGGCCGGGAGGCGGGCGATTCGCTGGCCGACGAACTCAAAGCCTTCGTCAAGGGCCGCCTTGCGCCGCACAAGTATCCGCGCGAGCTCGTCTTCGTGGCCGACCTGCCGAAGACGGCGACCGGCAAGATCCAGCGTTACCGCCTGCGCGATGCTGCCTGAGGCCGGCATGTCCGCCTTCGCCAGCATCGACGCCGGCGGCGTGCCGCTGCGGCTCGAATACCAGTGGGTCGGCGTGCCGGACGCGCGGCACCCGACCGTGGTGTTCCTGCACGAGGGACTCGGTTCGATCGCGCTGTGGAAGGATTTCCCGGAGCGCCTGTGCCGGGCCGCCGGCCTGCGCGGGCTGGTCTTTTCCCGGAACGGCTACGGCCGCTCGACGCCGCGCCCGCGCGAGGAACGCTGGCCGGTCGACTTCATGCAGCGCCAAGCCTGGCAGGTGCTGCCGGCGCTGCTGAAGGAACTCGGCATCGAACGGCCCTGGCTGTTCGGCCACAGCGACGGCGGCTCGATCGCGCTGCTGCATGCGGCGCGCTTCCCGGTGACCGGCCTGGTCGTCGCCGCGCCCCACATCATCGTCGAAGACATCTCGACGGCGTCGATCGCCGAGGCGCGCTCGGCCTACCTGCAGGGCGGCCTGCGCGAGCGCCTGGCGCGCTACCACGACGATATCGATTCGGCCTTCTGGGGCTGGAACGATATCTGGCTCGATCCCGCCTTCCGTGCCTGGGACATCCGCGAGTACCTGCCCGCGATTACCGCCCCGCTGCTGGCAATCCAGGGCGAGGATGACGAATATGGCACACTTGAGCAGATTTACGGCATTGCGAGACTCGCGCCACAGACGCGCCTGCTCGTATTGCCGGATTGCGGTCACTCGCCTCACCGTGACCAACCCGGGAGGCTCATCGACGAGGCTACCCGGTTCATGATCGGCACCGTCTGATCCACCCATCACATCAGGAGACAACGACATGCACCTTCCAGCCACATTGCGCACGACCGCCGCCGCGGTTGCCCTGCTTTTTGCCGGCAGCGCCGGTTTCGCGAGCGCCCAGGGCAACGCGCCGATCAAGGTCGGCTTCATGCTGCCCGCGACCGGCACCTACGCCAACCTCGGCACGATGATCGAAAACGGTTTCAAGCTGCACGTAGCGGAACAGGGCGGCAAGCTGGGAGGACGCGAAGTCCAGTATTTCAAGGTCGACGACGAGTCCGACCCGGCCAAGGCCAGCGACAACGTGAATAAACTGATCAAGCGCGACAAGGTCGACGTGCTGGTCGGTACGGTGCATTCGGGCGTCGCCTCGACCATGGCCAAGGCGGCCAAGGAAAGCAATACCATCCTGATCGTTCCGAACGCGGGTGCCGACATGATCACCGGCCCGATGTGCGGCCCGAACATCTTCCGCACCTCCTTTTCCAACTGGCAGCCGGCTTTCGCGATGGGCAAGGTCATGGCCGAAAAAGGCCACAAGAAGGTCATGACCGTCACCTGGAATTATGCGGCGGGCCAGGAGTCCGTCAAGGGCTTCGCGGAGGCCTTCGAGAAGGGCGGCGGCAAGGTGACCGGCAACCTGACCCTGCCTTTCCCGAACGTCGAATTCCAGGCGCTGCTGACGCAGATCGCTTCCGAAAAACCGGACGCGGTGTACGTCTTCTTCGCAGGCGGCGGCGCCGTCAAATTCGTCAAGGACTATGTGGCGGCGGGCCTGAACAAGACCATCCCGCTGTACGGCGCCGGCTTCCTGACCGACGGCACCCTGGAGGCGCAAGGCGCGGCGGCGCAAGGGCTGTTCACCACCCTGCACTACGCCGATAAACTCAATACCCCGCGCGACAACGCCTTCCGCCAGGCCTTCATGGCCGCCTACAAGAGCGATGGCGACGTGTATGCGGTGCAGGGCTACGACGCGGCCCAGCTGCTGGGCACCGGATTGAAAAGCGTCGGCGGCGACTTCACCGGCAAGCGCGACGCCATGCTGAAAGCCATGCACACGGCGACCATCGACAGCCCGCGCGGCAAGTTCACGTTATCAGCCGCGAACAATCCGATCCAGGACATCTACCTGCGCCAGGTGGCCGGCACGGACAACGTCGTGAAGGGTGTCGCGATCAAGGGCCTGGCCGATCCGGCGCGCGGTTGCCGTCCGTTCTAAGTACTTGACCGGAAATAAATGTGAATTTTGGCAAACAGAACCGGATGCGGTGCAAGGCGGCGAGTGCGCCGCAGTGCGAGCACTGCAAGCAGGAGCCAACGCAGCAACGCGCCGGTTCTGGCAGCCAAAAACACATTTATTTCTGGGCGAGTACTTAAGCTTGCCCGCTTCCCGCCGCCGCGCTGTCGTTGCACCCCTCGGCAGCGGCGCCGCTTCACCCTGTTTGCACGTTCGTGCAAGAAGAACACGATGGACATTTCGACTTTCCTGGTCCAGTGCCTCAATTCGATCCAGTACGGCTTGCTGCTGTTCCTGGTCGCCAGCGGCCTGACCCTCATCTTCGGCATCATGGGCGTGATCAACCTCGCGCACGGCAGCTTCTACATGATCGGCGCCTACATGGCCTACCTGCTCGCGCCGCTGTTCGGGGACAACTTCATCTCGATGCTGCTGGCCGGGATGGTGCTCTCGGCGCTCTTCGGCTTCGTCCTCGAGTGGGTCTTTTTCAGTTACCTGTACCAGCGCGATCACCTGCAGCAGGTGCTGATGACCTATGCCCTGATCCTGGTCTTCGAAGAGCTGCGCAGCATCCTGGTCGGCAACGAGGTGCATGGCGTGCCGGCGCCCGCCTGGCTGTCGGGCGGCGTGTCGCTTGGCGGCGTGATGACCTATCCCACCTATAACCTGTTCGCCTCCGGCGCCTGCCTGGTGGTCGCCTTCGTCCTGTACTGGGTCGTCAACCGCACGCGGCTCGGCATGATGATCCGGGCCGGCGCCAGCAACCGCGACATGACGCGCGGCCTGGGCATCGACATCCGCCTGCTGTACCGCGCCGTGTTCGCGGGCGGCGTCGCCCTCGCGGCATTGGCGGGCATGATCGCGGCGCCCGCCGCCTCCGTCTACCCGGGCATGGGCGGCGGCGTATTGATCATGTGCCTCGTGGTGGTCGTCATCGGCGGCATCGGTTCGATTTCCGGCGCCCTGATCGCCGCCCTGCTGGTCGGCTTCGTCGATACCTTCGGCAAGGTGTTCTTCGCCCAGCTCTCGGGTATCGGCGTGTATGTGCTGATGGCGGTCATCCTGATCTGGCGTCCGCAAGGCTTGAGAAACAAAGGATTTTGAGATGCAGACTTCCACCCTTCCCATGACCGGCGCCGCGGTGCGCGCCGCGCCCCGATCGCGCGGCTGGCTGGTACCGGCGGCCGTCGCCGTCGTCCTCGCCTTCGCGCCTCTGGTGCTGGAGACCTATTACCAGGAGCTGGTGGTGAAGATCATGATCTACGCGATCTTCGCACTGAGCCTCGAACTGCTGGCCGGCAGCACCGGCCTGGTCAGCCTCGGCCACGCGGCCTTCTTCGGTATCGGCGCCTACGCCACCGCACTGGCGGCACCCCAGTACGACGCTGGCTCGCCGCTATTGCTCCTGGCCCTGTCGATGCTGGCGGCGGCCGTCTACGCGCTGCTGGTCGGCGCCCTGAGCCTGCGCACCCGCGAAGTCTATTTCATCATGGTGACGCTGGCCTTCGCCCAGATGGCCTACTTCGTCTTCCACGATACCCCGATCGGCGGCGGCAGCGACGGCATGTATTTGATGATGCGCCCGGTGCTGAAGGCTGGTGGCATGGTGCTGGTCGACTTCGAACAGCCACGCCACCTGTATTTCGTCGCGCTCGGCCTGCTGGTGCTGTGCTACGCCTTCCTGGCGCTGGTGCTGCGTTCGCGCTTCGGCCATGCGCTCACCGGCATCCGCATCAACGAGCAGCGCATGCGCGCAGCCGGCTTCCAGACCTACCGGTATAAACTGGCCGCCTTCGTGCTGGCCGGCGCGCTGGCCGGCATGGCGGGTTTTCTCTATGTGTCGAAGAACGGCGTCGTCAACCCGGAACTGCTGTCCTGGCACGAATCGGGCGCGGTGCTGATGATGATCATTCTCGGCGGCCTCGGATCGCTGCGCGGTGCGGTGATCGGCGCGGCGGCCTTCGTGCTGCTCAAGGAATTCTATTCGTCGGAAGCCCTGCTGGGCGCGGCCATCGCCGGGCGCTGGCAGCTGACGCTCGGCCTGACCATGATCGCCTTTGTCGCGCTGCTGCCGAAAGGCCTGATCGGCATCGGCCGCCGCGGCATCGGCCGCCGCTTTACCCTCAACCGGAAGCAGCCATGAATGCCACTCCCCTGATGCAGGCAACGGGCCTGACACGCCGCTTCGGCGGCCTGGTCGCGGTCGACGGCGTGTCGATCGACCTGCACCGCGGCCAGGTGCACGCGGTGATCGGCACGAATGGCGCCGGCAAATCGACGCTCATCAATTTGCTGTCGGGCGAGATCCCGCTCTCGTCCGGCGAAATACGGCTGGGCAGACAGGACATCACCGGCCTGTCGCAGCCGCGCCGCGCCCGCTCGGGTGTCGGCCGCAGCTACCAGCGCACGACGATTTTCCCGACCTTGTCCGTGCTGGAAAACTGCCGGCTCGCCGCGCAGGCCGCGAACCAGAAGCCGTGGACGCTATGGCAGGCAGCCCGATCCTGCCGCGCCAGCGTCGACGCGGCGCGCGCGGCACTGGAGGCAGCCGGATTGGCGGACGCGCTCGACGCGACCGCCGGCAGCATGAGCCACGGTAAAAAGCGCCAGCTCGAGATCGCGATGTGCCTGGCCACCGCGCCGCAGGTGCTGCTGCTCGACGAGCCGCTGGCCGGCATGGGCGCAGAGGAAAGCGAACGCATGCTGTCGATGCTCGAACGCCTGCGCCAGGACCACGCGATTTTGCTGGTCGAGCACGACATGGACGCCGTGTTCCGCGTGGCCGACCGCATCACGGTGATGGTCAACGGCGCCGTGATCGCCAGCGGCGCACCTGGCGCCGTGCGCGCCAGCCCCGAGGTGCAGCGCGCCTACCTGGGCGAAGCGCACGCCTGACTCATTCAACCACGAGGTCCGCCTTGCTCCACGCCTTACTCCAGATCAGTTCACTCAATACCTATTACGGCGACAGCCACATCCTGCAAGGCGTGGACCTGGCGATCGCGCCGGGCACCGCAGTCGGCCTCCTCGGGCGCAACGGCATGGGCAAGACCACGCTCATCCGCTCGCTGATGGGCTATGTACCGGCAGCCTCGGGCAAGGTCAGCTGGCAGGGCCGCGACGTGACCGGCAGCGCGCCCGAGCGCATGGCGCGCCTGGGCATCGGCTACGTGCCCGAGGGGCGCGGCATCTTCCCGAATCTGTCGGTGCGCGAAAACCTGGTGATGAGCGCGCGCCGTGGGCCGTCCGGCCGCAATGACTGGACCTATGAGCGCGTGCTGGACACCTTCCCGCGCCTGGCCGAGCGCCTCGGCAACGGCGGCCACCAGCTCTCCGGCGGCGAGCAGCAGATGCTGTCGATCGGGCGCGCCCTGATGACCAATCCCGACCTCATGATCCTTGACGAAGCGACCGAGGGCCTCGCGCCGCTGATCGTGGCCGAGATCTGGCGCGTGATCGCGCAAATCGGGAAGACCGGCATCGGCACGCTGATCGTCGACCGGAATTATCACGCGGTGCTGTCGCATACCGATTCTGCAGTGGTGCTGGAGAAGGGGCAAGTGGTGGCGGGCGGGAGCTCGGCTGGATTGCTGGCCGAGCCGGAGACGCTGGCGCGCTACCTGGGCGTTTGAGTACGACCGCGCGCTCGGCGCGCATGCATTACACCATTAAATGGAACAGTGTTATCCGAATAAACGGCTTACTCCCGCTTTCCGGAACAGTTAAAGTCCTGTCTTCAGATCAACTTGACAGGCAACACGTCCATGACTGCAGCAGTTCCCCCGCAGCGCTACACCCCGGCGGCCATCGGCCTGCACTGGCTGGCCGCCTTCCTGATCGTCGGCACCTTCACGCTCGGCCTGGTGATGACGGATATCCCCGGCCTGACCCCGGCCAAGCTGAAGTATTTTTCCTGGCATAAGTGGGCCGGCGTGACGGTGCTGGTGCTGAGCGCGCTGCGCCTGTTGTGGCGCCTGCGCACGCCGGCGCCATCGTATCCCGCGACCATGCCCGCATGGCAGCACCATGCGGCCCACGGCACCCATGCATTGTTATACCTGCTGATGTTCGGCGTGCCGCTCTCGGGCTATTTCTATACGCTCGCCGCCGGCGTGCCGGTCGTGTACTTCGGCCTGTTCCAGCTGCCGCTCCTGATCGAGCCGAACCTGGCCCTGAAGCCGGTCCTGAAAGCCGTCCACTACTGGCTCAACATGGGCATGGCGGCCATGGTCTTGATGCACATCGCCGCCGCGCTCAAGCACCTGCTCGTCGACCGCGACGGCATCACGCAGCGCATGCTGCCGTTTTCAACACCGAAGGAACACCAATGAAACCACTGCGCAACCTGGCACTCGCATCGCTGCTCGCATCACTCCTCGTTCCGCTGGCCGGGCAGGCCTCGCCCCTCAAGATCGACGCCGCCCGCAGCAGCGTCGGCGCCGTCTTCAAGCAGATGAACGTCCCGGTCGAGGCGAAGTTCAAGCAGTTCACGGCCGTGATCGACTATGACGCGAAGCATCCCGAGAGCGCCAGGGCGCAAGTGACGATCGCCACTGCCAGCCTCGATATCGGCGACCCGGAATACAACCGCGAGGTCGGGAAGAAGGAGTGGTTCAACACGGCGCAGTTCCCCCATGCGAGTTTCGTCTCCACCACCATCAAGCCGGCCGCCGGCGGCACGCTGGCCGTCACCGGCAAGCTGACGATCAAGGGCAAGACGGCCGATGTCGCCTTCCCGCTGACGGTCAGGACCGCCGGCACCAGGCAGCTCTTCGATGGACAGATCCCGATCCGGCGCCTGACGTTCGGCATCGGCGAAGGCGAATGGAGCGACACCAGCATGCTCGCCAATGAAGTGATCATCAAATTCCGCGTCGCAGCGGGCACCCAGTAATTTTATCAACCAAAGAAAGCAAGCCTCATGAACATCAAGCACATCATCGCCGCATTCGTCGCCACCACTGCCGCCGCGGGCGCATTCGCCGCCGACACCTATACCATCGAGTCGAACCACACCTACCCGAGCTTCGAAGCCGACCACATGGGCGGCCTGTCGGTCTGGCGCGGCAAGTTCACCAACACCAGCGGCAGCATCACGCTCGACCGCGCCGCCAAAACCGGCAGCGTGGACATCACGATCGATGCGAAAACCCTGGACTTCGGCCACGCCAAGATGAACGAGCATGCGAAGAGCGCCGACATGTTCGACGTCGCCAAATTCCCGACCGCGGTGTACAAGTCGAGCTCGATCACCTTCAAGGGCAACCAGCCTGTTGAAGTCAACGGCGAACTGACCCTGCACGGCGTGACGAAGCCGGTCAAGCTGACCATCAACCAGTTCAAGTGCATCCAGCACCCGATGTTCAAGCGCGAAGCCTGCGGCGCCGATGCCTCCGCCACCTTCAACCGCAGCGATTTCGGTATCGACTACGGCGTGCAGATGGGCTTCAACCCAACCGTGAAGCTGGCGATCCAGGTCGAAGCGCTGAAGCAGTAACACACCGCGCCGCCGGGCGCATGCGCGCAGCTGCTCCCGGCAGCGGCATCGCTTCAGGCGACATAGTCCGGCTGCCTGACTGGTGCCGCGTCGATGAAGGCCTGCAGCGTCATGCAATGATCGTGCACGGCGCGGACGCGTTCGAAACGCGCGAGGTCGCAGCCCATGCGCATCGCGTTTGCGACCTGGGGCACCAGGCAGCAGTCCGCGAGCGTCGGCGTATCGCCGATGCAGAAGGCGCTGCGCGGGCTTGCCGCCAGCAGGCTTTCCACGGCCGACAAGCCCTCCTCGACCCAGTGCCGGTACCAGGCCGACTTGTCGGCCTCGCTCAGCTCCAGCTGGCCGGTCAGGTACTTCAACACGCGGATATTGTTGATCGGGTGGATCTCGCAGGCGATGGTCTGCGCGATCTCCAGCACGCGCGCACGTTCGAGGGGATCGGTCGGGATCAGCCGCGGCGCGGGCTGGCGCCCGTCGAGATAGTCGATGATGGCGATCGACTGGGTCAGTTTGAGCTCGCCGTCGACCAGGGTCGGCACGATGGCGGCCGGGCTCAGGGCGCGGTACTCCGGGTCGCCCTGCTCGCCGGCGCGCAGGTTCACGGCAACGTATTCGTAAGGCAGGCCCTTGAGCGCCAGCGCGATGCGCACCCGGAACGAGGTCGAACTGTTGAAGAAGCTGTAGAGTTTCATGGGATTTTTCACAATGGGTTTCCGACAATGGGTTTTCCAGATAGTCAGGCCGCCACGGTGCGCGCCTGTCGCTGGGAATACCTGCCGTACATGGTGTAGACGGCGATCGAGGCCAGCAATGCCGGGATGGCGAGCAGCAGGATGATGGTCGAGAAGCCCAGGCCCGCGCCGAGCAGGGCGCCGCCCATCATCGAGCCGAGGATGGCGCCGCAGCGGCCGATCCCCAGCGCCCAGCTCACGCCGGTGGCGCGGTTGCTGGTCGGGTAGAAGGACGCGGCCAGCGCATTGGCGCCGATCTGCGAGCCGCTGATGCAGAAGCCCACGCCGAAGACGGCGACATTCAGGACCACGAGATCGGTGTACTGGTAGCCGATCAGGGCGATGAACACGATACTCGCCAGGTAGGCAAGGCCCAGCACCTTGTAGGGGTTGGCCCTGTCCATCGCCCAGCCGAGGACAACCGCGCCGACGGTGCCGCCGACCTGGTACATGGCCGCAACCATCGCCGCTTTCGCAATCGGGAAGCCGGCGTCCTTGAACAGGGTCGGCAGCCAGTTCGTCAGCAGGTAGACGATCAGGAGGCTCATGAAGAACGTGGCCCACAGCGCCAGGGTGCCGAAGCCGAGCTCCTTCGCGAACAGCTGCGCGACCGGCGAACGCCCGACGGCGGCCGGCGCTTCGGGAATGTAGAAGGAAGCGCCGTCCAGCTTTGCCTGGGGCGTGATGCGGCGGACGATCGCCCTGATCTTTTCGCTGCCGGGCCGGCGCAGCACCAGGAAGCGGACCGACTCCGGCAGCAGCAACAGCAGCACGAGGGCGAAGGCCATCGGCACATAACCACCGAACAGCAGCACGCTGCGCCAGCCGTAGGCCGGGATCATGTGCGCGGCGAGCACCCCGCCCAGGCCCGAGCCCAGCGTAAAGCCGCAGAACATGATCGTCACCACCACCGATTTCGTGCGCGCCGGGGCGTACTCCGACGTCAAGGTAATCGCGTTGGGCATCGCGCCGCCCAGGCCCAGGCCGGTCAGGAAGCGGAAGAAGGCCAGCATCGCCAGCGAATCGGTATACGCCGAGGCCAGGCTCCAGATGCCGAAGAACAGCACGGACAGCACCAGCACCATCTTGCGGCCGATGCGGTCGGCCAGCGGCCCGGCGACGAAGGAGCCGGCGGCCAGGCCCACCAGGCCGGCGGACAGCAAGGGGCCCAGCTGCTGCGGCGAGAGTGCCCATTCGGCCTTCAGCGAAGGCGCGATGAAGCCGATGATGGCCGTGTCGAAACCATCGAGGGCGATGACGACAAAGCAAAGGAAGGCGACCAGGAACTGGAAGCCGGTGAAACGGCCGGAATCGATCAACTGCTGCACGTCGATGCGTGCGCTGCCGGTAGTGGACATGCGTGTCTCCTGATGGTGTGTTGGCGTGGCAGTCTTGGGCTGCCTGGCGCGTGATTAAAGTTACGAGGCCCGAGGGCTGATGCCTGTCAGTGAAGGCCCGTTCGGCCGCAAACCGTAGGGTGGACGGCTGTGCTGTCCACCCTACGAGCGTGTGAAAAAAACGTCAGGGCAAGGTGCAGCGTCGAAGACAGTACGTGGGTATGGCGAGACGATGCAACGCAGCCATGGCGATTTTTTCACACGCTCTACGGACGCGGGACCGTTTGCGGATGCGAGATCAGCCCAGGTCCACGAATACCCTCCCGCCTTCGATCTTCACCGGATAAGTGCGCACTCCCTCGGTGACCGGCTCGCACATCGGGCGGCCGTCGCGGATGTCGAATTTCCCCTGGTGCAGCGGGCATTCGATCTCGAAGCCTTCCAGGAAGCCGTCGCACAGGCGCGCGTGGCCGTGGGTGCAGATGTTGTCGGTCGCGTAGACCTGGCCCTCGACGCCGTAGAGGGCGATCTCCTTGCCCGCGCCCTGCACGCCCATCACATCGTCTGCAGGCACGTCGTCCGCTGCGCTGACGTCAAGCCAGTTGTTTGCCATGTTTGCCTCGCTTCGTTATTGTCAAATCGGGTAGATCAGGGAGTTCGGGATCACCTCGGTGTCGTAGACGCACAACCGCGACGCGAATTTCAGGCCCTGCGGCGTGATGCGCACGCGGTCCAGGTAGCGGCCGACGTTGAAGACCGTCGTTTCCTGGCTCAACTTCGTGCGGAACACCGCATAGTTGGTCTCCGCCTCGATGAACTCGCCGTCGCGCCGCAGGATGCGCGGCAGGCCGACCACGTGCCGCTGGTAGTAGGGGTCGTGGAACAGGGTTTCCTTGATGCCGTAGACGCGGTCCTTCAGCATGCCTTTGCTCAGCAGCGCCAGCGTCGCCAGCGGGAAGCCGCGCTCATGGTTCTCGCGCGGCTGGACCTTGTAGGCGCAGTCGTCGAGGAAGAATTCGACCCAGCGCTCCCAGTCGGCCGCGTCCACGGCCGCCGCGTAGTCGGCGTTGAGCTGGGCCAGTTGCAGGTAGACCTGCGTATCGTCGCTTGCGTGCATTCAGTCCTCCATCGCCTTGCGCCAGTAGTCGTACATCCCGCGGATCAGGGTCTCGGTCACCATGTGGTCGGTGTTCTCCGCGCCGTAGCCGCCAAGTTCCGCCACTGCGCGATGAAAGGGTTTTTGCTCGAAGCCCTGCTGCGACAGTTCGATCACTTCGCCGTCGTCGGCCGACACGAAGCCGGCGGGCCCGAACAGGTTGGCCTGGATCAGGCGGCGCTCCGTCATTTCCGGCGTGTCGTCCTCGAAACCGAAATGGGTCCAGACGAAATCGAAGGAACCCTTGCCGTCCGGCTGGATGTGGCGGGTCGAGACGCTGTTGACCTGCTGCTGGAAGATCACGCTCGGGAAGATCGTCATCATCACGGCCGTCGGACCGCCCCACCATTCCTCGGGCACGATGTCGAGCAGGCGCTTGTCCTGGATCTCCATGCTTTCCTTGAAGCTGGTGACGCCGGCCGTGACCTCGGACTTCGCGCCGCCGCTGCCGCGGGTGGAGATCATCGCCGCATGCCGGAAGTGCGCGTCCATGACCAGCTGCGACCTGTTATCGGCGCGCCAGAGGCCGTAGGTGATGAACCAGGTGTGCAGCAGGCCCGGGTGGTAAGGGTCCTTGATATTTTCCTGCATCAGCTTCCAGTTGCCCGGGATGCGCTGGCGGTTATAGCCGAGGATCTTCAGCTGGCGGCCGTTGAACAGGCGGTCGAAATAGCCGAGGATGTCGGGTCCGAGAAAGTCTTCCAGCGCTTCGACGCCATGGTCGAAGGAGGCGAAGACTACGCCGCCGCGCGTCGCCACCTTCAGTTTGGTGAGCCCATGCCCGGTGGTGTCGAACTCCTTCGGCATGCCGCCCTGCACCTTGCCGTCCTGCTTCACGCCCCGGCGGAAGGGCACGCCCTGCAGGTCGCCATTCAGTTTGTAGTTCCACTGGTGGTAGGGGCAAACGAATTCCTTCTTGTTGCCGTGGCGCTCGCGGCAGAACTGCATGCCGCGGTGTGCGCACACGTTTTCGACGACATTGATGGCGCCGTCGGCCGCACGTACCATGATCACCGAGCGCTCGCCGATCACCGTGCGCTTGAAGTCGCCCGGATCCGGCACCTCGGCTTCCAGGCCGACATAGCACCAGTGGCCATGGTAGAACAGGCGCTCGAGTTCGCGCTTGTAGACTTGGTCGTCGGTATAGACCGAAAACGGGATCCGGCTGCTGGCTTCTTTCGACTCCCACTCCGGGCGAATCGGGAATACGACTGGAATGTCTCCCATGCCTGTCTCCTCCTCGTTGTTTTTAGCCCGCGACCCGCACGCGGATCTCGCCCAGGCCGGCAACCGAGCCGACCATCAGGTCGCCGCGCTGCACGGCGTTCACGCCTTCCGGGGTGCCGGTCATGATGATGTCGCCCGGCTCGAGGGTTTCGTACTCGGACAGGCAGGCGATCGATTCCGCCACCGACCAGATCAGCTTGGCGACGTCCGACTTCTGGCGTGCCTCCCCGTTCACGGCCAGCGCGATCTCGCCTTCCAGCACGTGGCCGACGTCCGCGACGCGTGCGATCGGTCCGATCGGCGCCGACTGCGCGAACGACTTGCCGAACTCCCAGGGACGGCCCTTGTCGCGCGCCTCCAACTGGATGTCGCGCCGCGTCATGTCGAGGCCGACGGCGTAGCCGTACACGTAGTCCAGCGCCTGCTCCACCGGGATGTTGGCGCCGCCCTTGCCGATCGCGACCACCAGTTCGATCTCGTGGTGGAAGTTGGCGGTCTTCGGCGGATATGGAATCGTCACCTCGCCCTCGCCTGCCACGACGACGGCGTTGGCCGGCTTCATGAAGAAGAATGGCGGATCGCGGTCCGGGTCCTTGCCCATCTCGCGTGCGTGGGCGGCGTAGTTGCGGCCGACGCAGAAGATGCGGTTGACGGGAAACTGTTGCGCGCTGCCGGTTACCGGCAGGCCGTACACCGGGGCCGGCGCTACTGCGTATTCCATGATGATCTCCAGGTTATATAAACAATTACTGCATTTTTTCTTCGCGCCACAGGCCGAGCGCCTGCTGCATCGGGCGGTCCGAGAAGCTGAACAAGATCGTTCGCGCCGTCGCCCGCAGCGTCAAGGTGTGCCAGGACGGGACCACGAACACGTCGTTCGGACCGAAGGTGTAGCGCTCGTCGCCGATGTCGGCACTGCCCTCGCCTTCCAGGCAGACGTACACGGTCGCGTCGGTGCTGCGGTAGGGGCGCGTCTCGAAACCCGCCGGCAGGAGCTGGGCGAAGGCGCCGATGGTCGGCATCGGCGAGGCGCCGGTGGCCGGGTTCACATAGCGCAGCTTGTGGCCCAGGTGGGCATCCGGCGCGGTGCGGGCGATGCCCTCCAGTGCCTCCTTCGTCTGCGCGAAGGGATAGACGAAGACTTTCGTCGGATCGGCGGCCGCCTGCTTCAGGTCGAGGGGCACCATGTTGTGGCCATAGCGCGCCAGCGAATCGCCCTCCGGGCGCTCGGCCTGTTGGGAAGCCGCGCTGCCATGTTCGGCAAAGCCGCAGTCGAAGAAGCGCACCGTCGGGATATCCAGGCCGTCGAGCCAGACCACCGGCTCGCTGCCGAGGTTGCCGTGGTCGTGCCAGGTCCAGGATGGGGTGATGATGAAGTCGCCGCGCCGCATCGTGGTGCGCTCGCCGTCGACCGCCGTATAGGCGCCCTCGCCGTCGAGCACCAGGCGCAGCGCCGACTGCGTGTGGCGGTGCGCCGGCGCCACTTCGCCCGGCATGATCAGTTGCAGGCCGGCGTACAGCGACTGCGTGATCGAGGAGTTGCCGCGCATGGCCGGGTTTTCCAGCACCAGCACGCGCCGCTCGGCCTCGCTCGCCGTGATAAGGCGCCCCGCTTCCATCACGTGCCCGCGCACCTCGGCATAGCGCCACAGGGCCGGCGCGACCGGCGACTTCGGCGATTTCGGCACCAGTGCGCCCAGCACTTCCCACAAGGGCGTCATGTGGTGGCCGCTGATGCGGCGGTAGTACGCCGCGCGCTCCTGCTTCACGCCGTCCTGGGCGGCCAGTGCGGCATCCGTTTGCATTTCCATTTGCGGTCTCCTTGGGTTTTTATGCTGTCCTGGCGTAGAAGGCGTCGGCGTAGACGTGTTCGGGCGCGATGCCGCGCTTCACCGCCATCAGGCTTGCCGCGTCCACCATCGGCGGTGCGCCGCACACGTAGGCGCGCCAGCCGGCCAGCGAGCTCCAGTCCTGGGCGACGGCGTCGGTCACGAGGCCGCTGCGCATGCTGCTGTCGCCCGCACTCTCGGAGAGGACGACGTGCACCTGCAGGTTCGGGTAGGCCGCCGCCAGCCGGGCGAGCGTATCGATGCCGTAGACGTCGCGCGGTCCGCGCACGCCGAAATAGAGATGGATGTCGTTGCGCATGCCGCTTTCCAGCGCCCCGCGCACGATCGCCAGCACCGGCGCCAGGCCCGTCCCGCCGGCGATGCACAGCATCGGCCCCGCGTGTTTCCGGCGCAGGTAGGAGGTGCCGAGCGGGCCGCTGACGCGCACCGTGTCGCCGGCTTTCAACTGCCGGTCGATATGGCCGCTGACCAGGCCATCCTTGACGACCCGGACGTGGAATTCCAGCTCCTCGTCGCCCGGCAGGCCCGCCATCGAATAGGGCCGGATCAGGTCGGGCGTGAATTGCAGGGTCGCGTACTGGCCCGGAGAAAATTCGAGCGGTTTCGCGGGGCGCAGGCGCAGGCGGCGTACGTCGTGGGTGAGCCGGTCGATGGCGCTCACCGTGGCCTTCAGGATGCGCGCAGGGTGGGTGATGATCTCGTCGGGTTCCGGCACTTCGATGGTGCAGGCGCCAGACAGGATGGTGGTGCAGGCCAGCACATACCGGCCATCTTCGGCGCCGGCAGCGGGCGGGTGTCCATCGACATTGCCCACCTTGCCGTCGACGAGCTTGCAGCGGCAGGTGCCGCAGCGCCCGGCTGTGCAGCTGTACGAAATGGGAACGCCGTGCTCGCGCAGGGTGGCGAGAAGGTTCGCGCCCGGAACGACCGGAATCACCCGGCCGAGCGGTTGGATGTGCAGCTCCATGCCTGTCTCCAAATCTTATAAATCGTTTTATGGAGTCGATTATAGGAAGAGTAGTAAAATAAAAATATAAAATCCCGTGAATCGGCAATATAGATTTGGTGAATGTAAGGCGAACTGGAAAAGATGCTGAACCTCAGAGACCTCGACCTCAATTTGCTGGTCGTCTTCCAGGAGTTGTACAAGGAGCGGCGCGTGTCCGTGGTGGCCGATCACCTGGGACTGACCCAGCCGGCGGTCAGCAATGCATTGAGCCGCCTGCGCAAGATGCTGGGCGACCAGCTGTTCCTGCGCACCGCGCGCGGCATGGAGCCGACGCCCTATGCCAGCCAGCTCGCCGAGCCGATCGCCCAGGCCCTGACGACGATCCGCGACACGCTCGAGCGCGAGCTCGAGTTCGATCCGGCCGCCAGCACGCGCAAGTTCACGATCGCGATGACCGACCTTGGCGAAATCCATTTCCTGCCGCGCCTGATGCGGCGCCTGGGCGAAGTCGCGCCCGGGGTCACGATCAGCACGGTGCGCAATACGGCCGTCAACCTGGCGGACGAACTGGAGGCGGGCCGGGTCGATCTCGCCTTCGGCCTGCTGCCGCAACTGAAAGCGGGCTTCTTCCAGCGGCTGTTGTTCCGCCAGCGTTACGTGTGCATCTTCCGGGAGGGGCATGCGCTGGACAAGGAGACGATGTCGCTGCAGGACTTCGAAGCCGCGCAGCACATCGACGTGGTGGCGGGCGGCACCGGCCATGCCATCATCGACGACACGATCGCAAAGCGCGGCGTGAAGCGCAACGTGCGCCTCAGCGTCCCCCACTTCGTCGCCCTCGGCCACATCCTCTCCACGACGGAGCTGGTCGCGACCGCGCCCGAGCGCTACGTGCGCGAGGGCATGGCGCCATTCAAGCTGAAATATCTCCCGCATCCGGTGCCGTTTCCCGAATTCGACGTGAACCTGTTCTGGCACGCGAAGTTCCACAAGGAGCCGGGCAACCAGTGGCTGAGGAACCTGATTGCCGAGCTGGCCGTGGACCGGGTTTGAAGGGGGCGCGTGTGCATCGACGGCGCTTCATGAAAGGGGCATAATCGGCGACATGCGATCGCACCACGCCAGGAGCCGGCATGGACGAGTATCTCAGGAATGGATTCGGGGATGGGTTCGACGTCGAGCAGCTGGTGCCCGGCTTTCGTCCGCCAGTCGTTGCCGCCACTGGCGCGGCGCCGGCGGACGACGCGGCGCTGGACGCGGCCGATGCGCGGATGCGGCACTGGATGAGCCATGCCGAGGGCCGCTTCGCGCCCGGCTCCGACCTGCACCGCCGCGAAACCTGCCGCATGTTCCGCGACACCTTCAACCCCTACCGGCCGGCCGTGCTCGACTGGCCAGAGCTGGCCCCGGCGGTGCTTGCGCGCATCGTCGCGCTGCCGATCTGGGACATCGCGGTGCAGACCGAGGGCAAGGCCAGGCTGCGGATGGCGGCCTATGCGGGGACGGTGCCGGACCCGGACATGCGCGCCGCGCTGGCCCTCAATGCCTGGGAGGAAAACCGCCACAAGGAAGTCCTGGCGCGGATGGTGGCGGCCTACGGCATCCGGCTCGCGCCCGAAGCACCCCATGCCTGGCCGGCGGATGCGGAACGGGCTTACCTCGTCACCGGCTTCAGCGAGTGCATCGACAGCTTCTTCGCGTTCGGCCTGTTCGAGGTCGCGCGCCGCTCGGGCCTGTTCCCGCGCGAACTGGTCGACACTTTCGAGCCCGTGATGCAGGAAGAGTGCCGGCACATCCTGTTGTTCGCCAACTGGATCGCCTGGCATCGCGCGGGTTTGCCGCCCTGGCGGCGCCTGCGTTTCGAAGCGAAGGTGGCGGCGGTCTGGGCCTTCCTGGTGTGGGAACGGATCGGGCTGGCGCGCGCCATCGACGGCGATGCCGCCGTCCGGGACAACAACTTCACCCTGAACGGCGCGCAATCGGTTGCCGCCGAGGCGCCCGCACTGCCCGAACTGCTGGCGCTCTGCCTGGCGGAAAACGAAGGCCGCTTCGCCGGCTACGACGCACGGCTGCTGCGCCCGGCCACGGTGCCGCGCCTGGTCCGCCTTGCCCTGCGCGTGCTGGGACGCGGCGCGCAAGGCCGCGGCAAGCGGGGCAAGCCGCGTCCCGAACGCCCGCACTGAATCGGAGATGCCGTGTTCGCGCCCCTGCCATTGAATCGCGCGCCGCTAGCCCAGGTAGCCGGCGCGCCCGAACCAGTCGAGCGCCGCCTGCAGCGCGGCACCAATCGGGCGCGGCCGGTAGCCCAGTTCCCCCTCGGCCTTGGCGGAGCTGAAGAACATCCGGTTGCGCGACATGCGCAGGCCGTCCACGGTGAGGAAGGGTTCGCGTCCGGACAATCGCGCCATGGCTTCGGCCGCGTGCGCCAGCGGGATCAGCGGCGCCACCGGCAGGCGCAGGCGCGGCGGCCGGCGTCCCGCGCGAAGCGCGATCTCGCCCAGCAGCTCGCGCAGCATCAGGTTCTCGCCGCCCAGGATGTAGCGTTCGCCGACCCGGCCATGGGCGAGCGCCAGCAGGTGGCCCTCGGCAACGTCGGCCACATCGACCACGTTCAACCCGGTCTCGACGTAGGCCGGCATCCGGCCGCTGGCCGCCTCGACGATGATGCGTCCGGTCGGGGTCGGCCGCAGGTCGCGCGGACCGATCGGGGTGGACGGGTTCACGATGACGGCCGGCAAATTGTCCTCGAGGACCATGCGTTCGACCAGGCGCTCGGCCAGGATCTTGCTGCGCTTGTAGGCGCCGATGGCGTGTTCCGGCGCCAGCGGCTCGTCCTCGCCGGCGGCCACCGTCGCGGGACCGACGCGCAGGGTCGCCACGCTGCTGGTGTACACCACGCGCTCCACCCGCGCCGCCAGCGCGGCGCGCATCACCGAGGCCGTGCTGGCCAGGTTGTTCCGGACGATCTCTTCCGGGTCAAGCGCCCACAGCCGGTAGTCGGCAGCCACGTGCAGCAGATAGCGCACGTCCGCCAGGGCCTGTTCGACGGCGGCCTGGTCGCGGATATCGGCCTCGGCCACCTCGGCGCCGAGCCCGGCCAGGTTGGCGCGCGGGCTGCTCGCGCGCACCAGCACGCGCACCCGGTAGCCCTGCGCCAGGGCGGCGCGCGCCACGGCCGACCCGATGAAACCGGCCGCCCCGGTAATCAGGACGCGATCCTGCCCAGCCATGGCCTCCTCCGTGGACGCCGCAAGATGGCGCCCTGGAGGGATTGTAATCCTCCGCGCTCTTGACTGGACACCATCGCTGAACGCAATCGGCTGAACGCAATCAAAACAGGTTCCCGACCAGGACACCACCAGATACGGAGCACTTCCATGCGAGTCATCCTAGCCCAACCGCGCGGTTTCTGCGCCGGCGTGATCCGCGCCATCGAGATCGTCGAGCGCTCGCTCGAACGCCACGGCGCGCCGGTGTACGTGCGTCACGAAATCGTTCACAACAAGGCCGTGGTCGACGGCCTGCGCGACAAGGGCGCGGTCTTCGTCGACATGCTGGAGCAGGTGCCGCCGCGCGCGGTCACGATCTTCAGCGCGCACGGCGTCGCGCGCAGCGTCGAGGCCGAGGCCAGGGGCCGCGGCCTGCACGTGCTGGACGCGACCTGTCCGCTGGTCGCCAAGGTCCACCTGCAGGGCCGGCAGTACGCGGCCAGCGGCCGGGTCGTGATCCTGATCGGCCATGCCGGCCATCCGGAAGTCGAGGGCACCACCGGGCAGATCGACGGCCGCGTGCTGCTGGTGCAGGATGAAGGCGACGTCGAGGCGCTCGACCTGGCGTCCGACACCCCGCTGGCCTACGTCACCCAGACCACCCTCAGCGTCGACGACACCCGGGGCGTGATCGCCGCCCTCGAACGGCGTTTCACCGACGTCGTCGGCCCGAACGTGCGCGATATCTGCTACGCCACCCAGAACCGCCAGCGCGCGGTGCGCGAGCTGTGCCGGCAGGTCGACGTGCTGCTCATCGTCGGCGCCGCCAACAGCTCGAACTCGAACCGGCTGCGCGAGATCGGCACCGAATGCGGCATCCCGAGCTACCTGCTGGCCAATGGCGGCGATCTCGATCCCGCTTGGGTGGCGCGGGCCGGCACGGTCGGCATCACGGCCGGCGCCTCCGCGCCCGAGGCAATGGTCGAGCACCTGATCGACGCGCTGCGCCGCCTGGCCCCGGTCGAGCTCTCGACCATGGACGGCCTGGTGGAACACGTCGAGTTTCGGCTGCCGGCCGAACTGTCCGGCCACGCCGCCTGACCACGTGGAACATGAGGAGTCGACATGGCCATTCCCATGCTGCAAAAAACCCTGGTCGGCGCCTACATCCTGCGCAAGCACCTGGCGGGACAGAAGCGCTATCCGCTGGCCCTGATGCTCGAGCCACTGTTTCGCTGCAACCTTGCCTGCTCGGGTTGCGGCAAGATCGATTATCCCGACGACATCCTGAACCTGCGCCTGTCGCGCGAGGAGTGTCTCGGCGCGGTCGACGAGTGCGGCGCCCCGGTCGTCTCCATCGCCGGCGGCGAGCCGCTGCTGCACAAGGACATGCCCGCCATCGTGGCGGGCATCGTCGCGCGCCACCGCTTCGTCTACCTCTGCACCAATGCCCTGATGATGGAGAAGAAACTGGAGCAATACCGCCCCAGCCCCTTCCTGGTCTGGTCGGTCCACCTGGACGGCGACGAGCAGATGCACGACCGCTCGGTCTGCCAACCGGGCGTGTACGTTCGCGCGGTGGCGGCGATCCGGCGTGCCAAGGCAGCCGGCTTTCGCGTCAACATCAATTGCACGCTGTTCAACGACGCCGCGCCCGAGCGCGTCGCCGCTTTCTTCGATACGGTCAAGGGACTCGGCGTGGACGGCATCACCGTCTCGCCCGGCTATGCCTACGAACGCGCCCCCGAGCAAGACCATTTCCTCACCCGCTCGAAAACCAAGCAATTGTTCCGCGACATATTTGCGCGCGGCGACGGCGGCCGCAAATGGGCATTTAGCCAGTCCAGCCTGTTCCTGGACTTTTTGGCGGGTAACCAGACCTACCATTGCACGCCCTGGGGCAACCCGGCGCGCACCGTGTTCGGCTGGCAGCGCCCCTGCTACCTGCTGGGCGAAGGCTATGCCGCCAGTTTCAAGGAATTGATGGACGAGACCGACTGGGACGCGTATGGCACCGGGCGCTACGAGAAATGCGCCGACTGCATGGTACACAGCGGCTACGAGGCGAGCGCCGTGATTGACACCATCGCGCACCCGCTGGCCGCGGCCCGGGTCGCGCTGGCGGGCGTGCGCACGGGCGGGCCGATGGCGCCGGACCTCCCGCTCAAGGGCCAGCGCCCGGCGCAGTTCGTGCACACGCGCCACGTCGCCATCAAGCTCGAAGAGATCCGCGGGCGGCGCGCGGGCCCGGCAGCGGCGCCGAACGCGGCCGATCGCAGCTGAGATGGGGACACAGCGATGGCACCCGTCCTTACCGTCGCCGGAACACTGCTGACCGCGCTGGCCACCCTGTACGCGCTGGCCGCGCTGCTGTGCCGGCCGCGCACCTGGCGGCCCGCCAGCGGCGCCGTCGCAGCGATGCCGGTGAGCGTGCTCAAGCCCCTGTGCGGCGCCGAACCGCACCTGGAGCGCAACCTCGCCACCCTGTGCCGCCAGACCCACCCCTGCTACCAGCTGGTGTTCGGGGTGCGCGACCCCGGCGATCCAGCCATCGCGGTGGTCGCGCGCCTGGCGCGGCGCTTTCCCGGGGTCGACCTGCGGCTGGTCGTCGATCCGCGCGTCCACGGCAGCAACCTCAAGGTGAGCAACCTGATCAACATGAGGGCGGCGGCGCGCCACCCCTGGCTGGTGCTGGCCGACAGCGACATCGGCGTCGGCCCCGATTACCTGGAGCGGGTGACCGCCCCGCTGGCCGACCCCGGCATTGGCATCGTCACCTGCCTCTACCGCGGGATCGCGCTCAGTGGCTCAATCAGGGGCTTCTGGAGCAGGCTGGGGGTGCTCTTCATCGACACCTGGTTCGCGCCCTCGGTCCGCGTTGCCAGCCGTGGCGGCGGCAGCGCCTTCGGCTTCGGCGCCACCATCGCCCTGCGCGCCGAGGTCCTGCGCGGGATCGGCGGCTTCGAGGCGCTCAAGGACCGGCTGGCCGACGATTTCTGGCTCGGCGAGCTGCCCCGGCGCCAGGGCTTGAAGACCGTCCTGTCCGACCTTGTCGTGAGCACCGACGTCACCGAGCGTAGCCTGGCCGCGCTCTGGGCGCGCGAGCGGCGCTGGATGCAGACCATCCGGTCGCTCAATCCGCCCGGCTACGCCTTCTGCTTCGTCACCTTCACGCTGCCGATGCTGGCGCTCGGCCTGTGGCTGGCACCAGCCCCCTGGAACTGGGCGCTGGCGCTGTCCGGCGTGGGTGCGCGCCTGCTGCTGCACTGGCGCGCGCAGCCGCGTCTGACCACGCTGCCGCTGGCACCCGTGCGCGACTGCCTGCTGCTGCTCGAGTGGCTCAGCGCCTTTGCCGGCAGCACCACGCGCTGGCGCGGGCATCGGCTGCGGGTGGACGGCCGCCGCGAGGCGGGCGCCGCCGTTCTAGTTTCGGCCGCGCCCGATCACATCCGAACCCGGGAGTCCATATGATGAAAACCCTGTTCCTGCAAGCGCCCTCCTTCGACGGCTTCGACGGCGGCGCCGGCTCGCGCTACCAGGCCAGGCGCGAGATC
Organism: Telluria sp. AIW5; assembly: GCF_056680575.1. Classification (NCBI taxonomy): domain Bacteria; kingdom Pseudomonadati; phylum Pseudomonadota; class Betaproteobacteria; order Burkholderiales; family Oxalobacteraceae; genus Telluria; species Telluria sp. AIW5. Next base: position 3,942,454 of record NZ_CM155289.1, read on the forward strand.
CGTTCGTTCTGGTACCCGACCTGGCTGGCCCAGCCCGCGGCCCTGGTGCCCGGCAGCCGCCTGCTCGACGCCCCGGCCGACGGCCTGTCGGTGGCGCAGGCGCTGGCCATCGCGCAAGAGTACGAGCTGGTCATCCTGCATACCAGCACGCCCTCGTTCCCGGCCGACGCCCGCTTCGCGGAACTGATCAAGGAACGGGCGCCCGCTACCCTCGTCGGCATGGTTGGCGCCAAGGTCGCAGTCGACCCTGGCCCCTCGCTGGAGGCCAGCAGCGCCATCGACTTCGTCGCGCGCGAGGAGTTCGACTACACCTGCCGCGACATCGCCGAGGGACGGGCGCTGGCCGGTATCGCCGGCGTCAGCTGGCGCGACGCCGCAGGCGGCATCCACCACAATCCGGCGCGTCCGATGATCGAGGACATGGACGCGCTGCCCTTCGTCGCGCCGGTCTACAAGCGCGACCTGAACCTGCGCAACTACTTCATCGGCTACCTGAACTACCCCTACGTGTCGCTGTACACCGGGCGCGGCTGCCGCTCGCGCTGCACCTTCTGCCTGTGGCCGCAGACGGTGGGCGGGCATCGCTACCGGATCCGCTCGCCGGGAAACGTGCTGGCGGAGGTCCGCTGGATCAGGGAAAACATGCCCGAGGTGAAGGAGATCATGTTCGACGACGATACCTTCACCGACTTGCGGCCGCGCGCCGAGGAGATCGCACGCGGCCTCGGGGAGCTCGGCGTGACCTGGTCCTGCAACGCCAAGGCCAACGTGCCGTATTCCACCCTGAAGATCATGAAGGAGAATGGCCTGCGCCTGCTGCTGGTCGGCTACGAGTCGGGCGACGACCAGATCCTGGTGAACATCAAGAAGGGCCTGCGCACCGACATGGCGCGCCGCTTCGCCGCCGACTGCCGGGAACTCGGGATCACCGTGCATGGCACCTTCATCCTCGGCCTGCCGGGCGAGACGCGCGAGACGATCGCCAAGTCGATCGAATTCGCCAAGGAAATCAATCCGCACACGATCCAGGTCTCGCTCGCCGCCCCCTATCCGGGCACGAAACTGTACGAGCAGGCGCTGGAAAACGAATGGATACCGCCGAACAAGACCATACACCTGGTCAACGAAAGCGGGGTCCAGCTGGCCGCCCTCAACTACCCGCACCTGTCGAGCGAAGAGATGTACCACAGCCTCGAGCAGTTCTACCGCAGCTTCTACTTCCGCCCCGCGAAGATCTGGGAGATCGTGCGCGAGATGCTGCACAGCTGGGAGATGACGCGGCGGCGCCTGCGCGAAGGGGTCGAGTTCTTCCGCTTCCTGCGCGCCCACGGCGCGGAGCAGGCGTGAACGGTGCAGGTGTGAACGGCACGGGCCCCGGCCTGATCATCACCGCCGACGATTTCGGCCTGCACGAGAGCGTCAACCGCGCCGTGCTGCGCGCTCATCGCGAAGGCGTGCTGTCCGCGGCCAGCCTGATGGTCGGCGCAGCCGCCGCGCTTGATGCGGTCGCGGTCGCGCGCGCCTGTCCCGGCCTGCGGGTCGGCCTCCACCTGGTGCTGGCCGACGGCGCCGCCGTGCTGCCGCCGCGCCTCATCCCCGACCTCGTGGGCGCGGACGGCCGCTTCGGTTCGCGCATGGTGGCCGACGGTGTCCGCTTCTTTTTCCTGCCGCGCGTGCGGCGCCAGCTGGCCGCCGAGATCCGCGCCCAGTTCGAGGCCTTCGCCGCCAGCGGCCTGGCGCTCGACCACGTCAACGCCCACAAGCACTTCCACCTGCACCCGACCGTGCTCTCGCTGTTGCTCGGCATCGGCCGCGAGTTCGGCCTGCGCGCGGTGCGGCTGCCGCTGGAAGCCGGTCTGCCGCCGTGGCTGCGGCCCTGGATGTTATTGCTGCGCGCGCGCCTGCGCGCGGCCGGCATCGCGCACAACGACTACCTGGTGGGCCTGCGCCTCTCGGGCCGTTTCGACGAGGACGCCCTGCTGGGCGCCCTGCGGCGGCTGCCCTCGGCCGGGGTGGGCGAACTCTACCTGCACCCGGCGCTGGCGTCGGGCGCGGCGATCGCCGCCTCGATGGCCGGCTACCGCCACGCCGACGAATTCGCCGCCCTGGTCTCGCCGCGCGTCGCCCGGGCGCGCGAAGCCCTGCGCGCGAGCGGGTTCCGCTTCGGCGGCTTCGCCGACCTTCTGCCCGCACGACTCCTGCCAGCATGACTGCCCCCCGCATGAGCCGGCTGGCCATCGGCGGCGCCCTGGCCGGGCTGCTCCTGCTGAGCGCGCTGGTCGCCTGGCAGGGCTGGCATGCCGTGCTGGGCGCCGTCCGGCATGCCGGCTGGGCGCTGCTGCTGCTGGTGCCGCTGCGGCTGCTCACCCTGGCGCTCGACGTGCGCGCCTGGCAGATCCTGCTCGAACCCGCGCTGCGCACGCCCACGGACACCGCTGCCGGGCCGGCGCCCGGCTTCCTGTTCCTGCTCTGGGTGGCGGCGGTGCGCGAAGCCGTCAACCGCCTGCTGCCGGCGGCCGGCGTGGGCGGCGAAGTGGTCGGCGTGCGCCTGGTGCGCACGCGGCTCCCCGACACCGCGGCGGTCGCCGCCAGCGTGATCGTCGAGGTGCTGCTCACGATCGCGGTGCTCTACCTGTTCTGCGGCCTGGGCGTGGTGCTGATGGCGCAGGTCGCCGCCGGCATGCGCCAGGTCTGGGTGATCGCGGCCAGCCTGGCGCTGTCGCTGCCGCTGCCGCTGCTGGCCTGGTGGCTGCTGCGCCATGGCGCGCCCTTCCAGCGCCTCGAGCGCTGGAGCCTGCGCCTGCTCGGCGCGCAGTCCCCAGGTTTGCCGGACCTGGACGGCGCCCGGCTCGACGCCGCCGTGGCGCGCCTGTTCGGCCGCCATGCACGGCTGCTGCGGGCGCTGGCCTGGCAGCTGCTGTCCTGGCTGCTCGGCAGCCTCGAGACCTGGTATGCGCTGCGCCTGCTCGGCCATCCGGTCGATGTCACGGCCGCCGTCGCGATCGAGGCGCTGACCCAGGCCGCGCGCCACGCCAGCTTCCTGGTGCCGGCCGGCCTCGGCGTGCAGGAGGCGGCCGTGCTGCTGTTCGGCGTCCTGGCCGGCGTGGGCGGCGAGGTCGCGCTGTCGCTGGCCCTGGTCAAGCGCATGCGCGAGATCGTGCTCGGCCTTCCCGCCCTGCTGTCCTGGCACTGGTTCGAAGCGAGGCGCTTGCGCCGGATGCGGCCGGCGCCGCAGGTCCGGTCCCGATGACCGCCCTGTTCACACGGCCGCGTTATGGGCGGCCAGGTATTTGATCAGCCCATCGACTCCGCCGGTGGCCAGTTGGGCCGCGAACTGGCGCCGGTAGACCTGGATCATCCAGGCACCCATCATGTTGATGTCGTAGATCTTCCAGCCGGCCCCGGTCTTGCGCAGGCGGTAGTCGATCGGCATGCGCTCGCCCTCGGCCAGCACGCTGGTCCTGACCACGGCGTCGCCGGCGCCCGCCGCGAGGCGAGGCGCCGGCGCGTAGGTGAAGCGCGTATCCTGCGCGTGGACCTGGGTCAGCTGGAGGGCGAAGGTGCGCGCAAGCAAGGTCTCGAATTGCCTGACGAGCGCCTCGCGCTGGGCCGGCGTGGCCGAGGCCCAGGCCGGGCCGACCGCATACTGGGTGGTCAGGCCGAAATCGGTGGCCGGCAGGAAGTGTTGCCGGACCAGCTGATAGATGCGCTCCGGATCGCCGGCGCGCCCGCCGGGGTCGCTGCGGATGGCCGCCATCACGCCGTCGATGGTGGTTCTCACCGCCTCGTCCGGCGAGCCGCTTTCGGCCTTTTTTTCGGCCTGCTTCTCGGCCTGTTGTGCATGGGCCGGGGCCGGTACCGCCAGCACGCCCGCGAGCGCCGGGGCCAGCATGGCGAGGGAAAGGATGAACGACGCTTTCATGGGGTCTCCTTGCATCCATGAGGCCTTAATACGACAGGCGACAGCATACGCCGAAGCCTGCCCCGATGGTACTGTTACTATGGACTGGTACTATGGCGTATCCGCGCCGGCAGGACCTGCGCAGGTGCGAACCCATCATTTCAAGCGTATGCTGACCAAGCTGATCGCCCGGATTGTCCACCTCTCGGTTCGCCATGCCTGGGCGGTCATCGGCGCGTACCTGCTGCTGGTGCTCGCCGGCGGCCTGTACGCCGCCAGCCACTTCGCCATCACCACCGACGTCGGCCGCCTGATGGATCCCGGCGCGCCGTGGGCGAAACGCGACGCCGCCGTGACAGCCGCCTTCCCCGAGCGCAGCGACACCACCCTGGTCGTCGTGCGCGCGCCGGCGCCCGAACTGGCCGCGCAGGCGGCGCGCGAACTGGCCGCGCGCCTGCGCCGGCAGCCGCAGCACTTCCACTCGGTCACCCTGGGCCAGGCCAACGCATTTTTCCAGCGCAATGGGCTGCTCTACCTGTCCGTGCCCGAGCTTGCGCAGCTCACCGGGCAGCTGCGCGACGCCAGGCCGCTGCTCAATGCCCTCGCCCACGATCCCTCGCTGCGCGGGCTGGCCAACCTGCTGTCCGTGACGCTCGGCACGCCGCTGCAGACCGGCCAGGTCGGGCTGGCCGGCATGGCGCCGCTGCTGGAGCGCAGCGCCGGCGTGGTCGAGGCCGTGCTGGCCGGGCGGCCGGCGGCGCTGTCGTGGCAGAATCTCGCCGGCACCGCTGCCGATGGCGCCGGCAAGGACGCCGCGGCGTCCAGCCTGGTCGAAGTCAGGCCGGTCCTCGACTTCAGCGACCTCATGCCGGGTGCCGCCGCCGCCGAAACGATCCGCGCCGCGGCGCGCGAGCTGCGCCTGGCCGGGCGCTACCAGGCCGACGTGATGCTGACCGGGCCAATTCCGCTGTCGGACGACGAGTTCGCGTCCCTGCAGGAAGGCACGGTGGCCGGCAGCGTGCTCGCGCTGCTGCTGGTGCTGGCGCTCCTGTGGCGGGCGCTGCGCTCGGGCAAGCTGGTGCTGGCGGTCTGCCTGACCATGGCGGGCGGCCTGGTGCTGACGTCCGCGCTCGGCCTGATGATGGTCGGCGCCCTGAACCTGATTTCGATCGCCTTCGCGATCCTGTTCGTCGGCATCGGCATCGACTTCGGCATCCAGTTCGGCATGCGCTTTCGCGAGCTGCACCGCCAGCATGGCGTCACCGCCGAGGCCCTGCATGAAACCACGCGCGTGATCGCCCTGCCGCTGACCCTGGCGGCGATTGCCACCGCCTTCGGCTTCCTCTCCTTTTTGCCCACCGCCTACCGCGGCGTTGCCGAGCTGGGCCAGATCGCCGGCGTCGGCATCCTGTTCGTCGCCCTGCCGTCCTGCCTGAGCCTGCTGCCGGCGCTGATCCAGGTGCTCGGCCCGGCGCCCGCCGCCAGCGCCCCCGGCTACCCCTGGCTGGCTCCCGTCGACCGCGCGCTGCAGGCCCACCGCAAACCGCTGCTGGTGGCCACCCTGGCCGTGGTGATTGCCGGCCTGCCGCTGCTGCGGCACCTGGAGTTCGACTTCAACCCGCTGCACCTCAAAAGCCCGCGCAGCGAATCGATGGCGGCACTGCTGGCGCTGTCGCGCAGCACCGATATCGGCCTCGACAACATCCAGGTGCTCGCCCCCACGCTTGCGCAGGCCGGGCAGGTGGCGGCCCGCATCGCGCGCCTGCCGGAAGTCGCGCGGGTGGTCACCGCGGCCAGCCTGGTGCCGGAGCAGCAGGCCGCCAAGCTGCCGCTGGTCGCCGCCGCCGGCAGCGCCCTGCTGCCGGTGCTGGCGCAGGCGCCCCTGCCGCCGGCGCCGGACGCCGCGCGCATCGGTGCCCTGCGCGCGGCCGCGCTGGCGCTGCGCAATGCCGCGCTCGACCATCCCGGCGCCGGCGCGCAAGCGGCCCAGCGCTTGAGCCGCGCGCTGGCGGCGCTGGCACGGCGTGATGCCGCCGCCCGCGATCGCGCCGAGCTGGCGCTGGCGCTGCCGCTCGGGCTCTCGCTCGACGCCCTGCGCCAGGCGCTGCGGGCCGAACCTGTGACGCTGGCATCCCTGCCCGGGGAGCTGCGGCGCAACTGGATCGCCGCCGACGGGCGCGCCCTGGTCGACGCCAGCCCGCGCCGGCCCGCGGGCGCCCGGCATGCCGCCGGCGGCGCGGCCGCGGTGCGCGACGACGCCCTGCTGCGCCGGTTCGCGCTGGCCGTGCAGCGGGTCGCGCCGGATGCCAGCGGCGGGCCGATCTCGGTGCTGGGCGCGGCCAGGCTGATCGTCGACGCCTTCGTCCAGGCCGCGCTGCTGGCCGTCGCCACGATCACGCTGCTGCTGTGGCTGGCGTTCCGGCGCTTCGGCGACGTGCTGCTGACCATGGTGCCGCTGCTGGTCTCGGGCCTGGTCACGCTCGAAGCGACGGTCCTGCTCGACCTGCCGCTCAATTTCGCCAACATCATCGCCTTGCCGCTGCTGCTGGGCGTCGGCGTCGCCTTCAAGATCTATTACGTGATGGCCTGGCGCGCGGGCCAGGCCGCCTTGCTGGAACAGGGCCTGACCGAGGCCATCATCCTGAGCGCGGCCACCACCGGCACCGCCTTCGGCAGCCTGTGGCTGTCGCATCACCCCGGCACCGCCAGCATGGGCGCGCTGCTGGTGCTGGCGCTGGCCTGCACCCTGGTCGGCGCCGTCTTCTTCCAGCCCATCCTGCTCGGCACGCCGCGTGCGCACGCGCAGGAGGCGGGCGCCGGGCTGGAACACTCTTCTCCCTGAACCCATGACCATGACTGGAACCGGCATGCACCCACCTGACCTCCGACGCCTTATCCAGGCCACCATCCGCATCGTGGCCGCCTGTGCGCTGGCCGCCACGGCAGGCTGCGCCACCGGACCGGACCGCAATCCCGCCGATCCGCTCGAGCCGCTCAACCGCGCCACCTTTCGCTTCAACGACGCCATCGACCGAAACATCGCCCAGCCGGTGGCGCGCGGCTACAACCGGGTGGTGCCGCGGCCGATCCGGACCGGGGTCGGGAATTTCTTCGCCAACCTCGGCACCGTGCCGGTCATGCTCAACAACTTCGCGCAGCTGCGTTTTGCCGACGGCATGTCCGACCTGATGCGCTTTGCCCTCAACAGCAGCTTCGGGCTGCTCGGCGTGCTCGATATCGCCACCCCGGCCGGGATTCCCGCGCATGAGCAGGACTTCGGCCTGACGCTGGGGCACTACGGCGTGGCCAGCGGGCCCTACCTGGTGCTGCCGCTGTTCGGGCCGAGTACCTTCCGCGACGCGGCCGGCTTCGGCGTGGACCAGTATGCCAACCCGATGACCTATGCGGAGCCACGCGCGCGCAACGTGCTGTGGGGCGTGGACTTCGTCAGCACCCGCGCGCGTTTCCTGAACGCGACCGACCTGCTGGAGGAGGCGGCGCTCGACAAATACCTGTTCGTGCGCGACGCCTGGCTGGCGCGGCGCCAGTCGAAGCTGGACGAGGACAAGCCGGAGGTGCTGCCGGACTATGAGGCGGGCCAGGGCGCGGACCGGAACAAGCCCGCCATGCGGGAAAAATGAGACAAACACGGGATGCCGGCCAGCGCTGCGAAATCGTCGACACGCCATCGTCGACAGGCGGCCGTTCGCCCGCGCTATATCCCGCCTGAACTGGCCCGCGCCGCCACCAGCATGTCGATCAGCGCGCGCGACGCCGCCGACAAGCCACGGTGGGCCGGATAGACAACCGAGAACGGGCGCGTCCGTCCACCCAGCTGCGGCAACACCTCCACCAGGCGTCCCGCCGCCAGGCTGGCTTCCGCAAACAGGCGCGGACACAGTGCGATCCCCATGCCCTGCTCGGCCAGCCAGATGACGCCCATCGCGTCGGTCGACACCGTCACCGATGCCGGCGGGATCCAATCGATGTCGCGCTCTCCATCGCGCAGCTGCCAGGGAAATACCCGTCCGGTGTTTGGCCGGACGAAGGCGATGCAATGCTGGCGCGCCAGGTCGTCCAGCGTCGCGAGCGGTCCGGCCGTCTCCAGGTAGGCAGGGGTGGCCAGCAGGCACAGCGGCGACGCTTCCAGGTGGCGCGACGCCATCGTGCTGCTCGGCAGCGGACCAGAGCGGATCGCCAGGTCGAAGCCCTCGGCCACCAGATCGACGTTGCGGTTGGTGATGTCGACGTCCAGTTCAACCAGCGGATAGGCTCGCGCGTAGGCGGCCAGTACCGGCGGCAGGCGCTGCAGGCCATACCCGGTGGACACGCTCATGCGTACCTTGCCGCTCAGTTGCGCCGTCGTGCTGCGCATTGCCTGCTCAGCCTGCCCAAGCCGGGCGAAGGCGTCGCGTGCTTCGTCGGCGTAGCGCTGGCCGGCATCGGTGAGGCTGAGGCTGCGCGTGGTCCGGCGCAACAATTGTGTGCCGAGCCGCGCCTCAAGCCGCGACACGGCCCGGCTCAGCACCGAAGGCGTGGTCGACAGCACGACCGCCGCCGCGCTGAACGAACCGTGCTCGACCACATTAAGGAACACCTCGACATCGGCCAGGTGATCGAATTTCCGCCCCATCTTGCTCCCTCACGAACAAATCATTTGCCAGAATCGTAGTTTATCAATCTGCCGTGAACAAATACAATAACGCACCTTTAATTCGAAAGAACATTACATGGAATTGCTCGACAAACTGAAATGGCGCTATGCCACCAAGGCAATGGACCCGACGCGCGAGGTGCCGCAGGATAAGCTCGACCGCATCATCGAAGCCGCGCGCCTGGCGCCGACGTCATCCGGCCTGCAGCCCTATGAAATCCTGATCGTGAACAATCCGGCGCTGCGCGCCCAGATCCGCGACGTCGCCTGGAACCAGGCGCAGGTGGTCGACGCCTCGCACCTGCTGGTGTTCGCCGCCTGGGACGACTACACGCCCGAGCGCATCAACCACATGTTCGACCTCACCAACGAGGTGCGCGGTTTCCGCAACGAAGGCTGGGAAGCCTACCGCCAGCAACTGCTGTCGACCTACCCGGGCCGCGGCTCGCAGGTGAACTTCGAACACGCTGCGCGCCAGGCCTACATCGGCTTCAGTGCGGCGATCATCGCGGCCGCCTACGAGGAAGTCGATTGCACGCCGATGGAAGGTTTCGATCCGGCCGCCGTCGACCGCATCCTGAACCTGGGCGAGCGCGGCCTGCGCAGCGCGGTCATGCTGCCGCTGGGCTACCGCAAGGCCGAGCAGGATTGGCTGGTCGACCTGCCCAAGGTGCGCCGCCCGCTCGAGCAGTTCCTGAGCGAGATCGACTGATTGTAGTTCTGCCACAACCGCTCGCCGGGATCAAGCTTGCGCACGTGCAGCGCCATGATCTCCGGCAGCATCCCGAGCACCGGCGCGCGCCCCCACATGTCGTGGGCGCCGCGGGTGGCGTCGGCCAGCATGTCGATGTCGAAGTTGCCCTGCGCTGCCCGCGCCGAGCCGGCGAAGTCGAGGTGCCACGGCCACGCTTCTCTTGCTTTCAACATTCGTGGCTGACGCTCCGCCCCTAGCCAGTTGCGGACCTGTCTGAACGTCTGCAACCGACCCAGCCTGTGTAAAAACGTAGGTCGTGTAAACGGCGCCAGTGTAGTAAACGTTAAGCCAGTATCTCATCACTTCGGGTGCTAAATGAAGCGCTTTATTGAGGGCGAAGACCGCGGACAAGGCACGCTGCTGCCCGAACACCTGGACGACTACGTGGCCGACGATAATCCGGTTCGTGTAGTCGATGTGTTCGTCGACGAGCTTGATCTCGCCAACCTGGGTTTTGCTCGGGTGGCGCCGGCGAAGACGGGTCGGCCGGCCTACCATCCCGCCGTGCTGCTCAAGCTGTACATTTACGGCTACCTCAATCGGATTCAATCGAGCCGAAGGCTTGAGCGCGAGGCCCAGCGCAACGTCGAGCTGATGTGGCTCACCGGACGCCTGGCGCCCGACTTCAAGACGATAGCGAACTTCCGGAAAGATAACGGTAAGGCAATTGGTAAAGTCTGCCGGCAGTTCGTCGTTCTGTGTCAGCAGTTGGATCTTTTCTCGGATGCGGTCGTCGCGATCGACGGCAGCAAGTTCAAGGCCGTCAACAGCAGCGACCGCAATTTTACCGATGCCAAACTCAAGCGCAGGATGGCGGAGATCGAAGCGAATATCGGTCGCTACCTGGCAGAACTTGATACGGCTGACCGTCAGGAACCAGCCACTGCAAAGTCGAAAACCGCTCGTCTGAACGACAAGATCGCGGCGATGAAATCGCAAATGGCAACGCTCAAGGAAATCGAAGCGAAGCTGATGGAGACTGGGGAAACGCAGATCTCACTCACTGATCCGGACTCGCGCTCGATGATGACGCGCGGCTCAGGCATCGTTGGCTATAACGTGCAAACTGCAGTCGACGCTAAACATCATTTGATTGTCGAACACGAGGTCACAAATAACGGCAGCGACCGCGACCAGTTGTCTGGCATGGCCAAGAAAGCCCGTGCTGCCATCGGCACGACGACACTGACGGCAATTGCCGACCGCGGCTACTTCAAGGGCGAAGAAATCCTGGCCTGTCATGAGGCGGGCATCTCAGCTTTGGTGCCACCTACGAAAACCTCCGGAGCCAAGGCCGACGGTCGATTCGACAAGGCTGACTTCATTTACGACCCGCAAAAGAACGAATACCGCTGTCCGGCAGGCGAATCTCTGATTTGGCGCTTCTCGAGTGTCGAGAAAGGAATGACGAACCACCGCTATTGGAGCTCGAACTGCAAGGGCTGTTCGCTCAAAAACCAGTGCACGCCGAGTTCGCAGCGGCGGGTGACCCGCTGGGAACATCAAGACGTGCTCGATGAAATGCAGGCGCGTCTGGAACAGACGCCGGACGCAATGCGAATCCGGCGTTCGACTGTCGAGCATCCGTACGCGACGATCAAGGCGTGGATGGGGGCGACGCACTTCCTGACGAAAGGACTGGAGCGCGTCAAGGCCGAGATGAGCCTGCACGTGCTTGCCTATAACTTCAGGCGCTTGATGTCGTTACTTGGCATGCAGGGAATGCTGGCTGCAATCAGGGCGTACGCCCATTTTCTGACCCGCCAAGGCCTGCTTGAAGCGTTTTCCTTAATGGCCTTGCTGAAAATGCTCAAGTGGGATTACAAGGCCTCGAACGCGTCTCTATCTTCCAGAATCAGCCCAGGCCCGCACAATTCGGCTTGCAGTTCGTCGGTTTGAGTTTTTACACAGCCTGGACCCATATCGGACGTTCGTTCTGTACCAGTTTCGTTTCTGCTAACGGTTCACTCGGTACCAGTTCGCCACGTTTTGTAGCTCGGCCTCGACTTGTAGATTGCTCGCGACTGAGGCTATTGATGCCACGACCTCTTCCAGATTCCTTGGCAGTTCAGTCGTATCGCTAAGCTTCGCGAGGTCGAGCACCAGCCAGCAACATGAGGCAAAAGCGTATGGGTCGGTTTGCTCTCCGGCCAAACTCAACACATCAACGATGTTCTCGAACGCCTCGCTTGGCGCCACATCGCGGACAAGTTGTTCCCGCGCTTCAGTTACTGCCCATTCGTTTGTCGCTAGTTCGGCGAGGCCGACCTCAAGGGACCTGCGAAACTCATCTGCAATCGTCATCAATCACCCGTGTCTTTTCCAAGGTCCGCTTCTGGCCCAGCCCGTGTAAAAACTCAAAACGAAGAGTCGGGAGCAGAATTGTACGGTTTAAGGCTAATTCTTGAATATAACGAAGCGTTCCAGGCCTTGTAGGCCCACTTGGAAATTTTCAGTAAGACCAGCATAGAAAACGCTTCAGACAAGGTTTGCAACGTCAGAATATGGGCGTATGCCCTGATCGCTGCCAGCATCTTCTCGGTGCCCAGAATTGCCAGTAAGCGCCTGAAGTTATAGGCAAGCACGTGCAGGCTCATCTCTGCTTTCACACGCTCCAGGCCTTTCGTCAGGAAGTGCGTCGCTCCCATCCAGGCCTTAATCGTCGCATATGGGTGCTCGACAGTCGAGCGCCGAATTCGCATAGCGTCCGGCGTCTGTTCAAGGCGCGCCTGCATCTCATCGAGCACGTCCTGATGTTCCCAGCGGGTCACTCGCCGCTGTGAACTCGGCGTGCACTTGTCCTTGAGAGCACAGCCTTTGCAGTTCGAGCTCCAGTACCGATGGTTCGTCATGCCTTTCTCGACGCTCGCGAAGCGCCAGATGAGAGATTCGCCTGCTGGGCAGCGGTATTCGTTTGTCGAGGGGTCGTAAATGAAGTCGGCCTTGTCGAACCGGCCGTCGGCTTTGGCGCCGGAGGTTTTCGTAGGTGGTACCAAAGTGCAGATGCCCGCCTCATGACAGGCCTGGATTTCTTCGCCTTTGAAGTAGCCGCGATCAGCAATTGCCGTCAATGTCGTCGTGCCGATTGCTGCGCGGGCTTTCTTGGCCATACCCGACAACTGGTCACGGTCGCTGCCGTTATTGGTTACCTCGTGCTCAACGATCAAATGATGCTTGGCGTCGACGGCGGTTTGCACGTTGTAGCCAACGATTCCTGAACCACGTGTCATCATCGAACGCGAGTCCGGGTCAGTCAATGAAATTTGCGTTTCGCCAGTCTTTATCAGCTTCGCTTCGATTTCCTTGAGCGTCGCCATCTGAGATTTCATCGCTGCGATCTTGTCGTTCAGACGAACGCTTTTCGATTTTGCAGTGGTCGGTTCCTGTCGGTCCGCAGTATCGAGTTCTGCCAGGTAGCGACCGATATTCGCCTCGATCTCTGCCATCCTGCGCTTGAGTTTTGCATCGGTAAAATTGCGGTCGCTGCTGTTGACGGCCTTGAACTTGCTGCCGTCGATCGCGACGACCGCATCCGAGAAAAGATCGAGCTGCTGGCACAATACGACGAACTGCCGGCAGACCTTACTGATCGCCTTGCCGTTATCTTTTCGGAAGTTCGCTATCGTCTTGAAATCGGGCGCCAAGCGTCCTGTCAGCCACATCAGCTCGACGTTACGTTGCGCCTCGCGCTCAAGCCGCCGGCTCGACTGGATACGGTTGAGATAGCCATAGATGTAGAGCTTGAGCAGCAATGCTGGGTGGTAAGCAGGTCGACCCGTCTTTGCCGGTAGCACGCGGGCGAATCCCAGGCCGGCGAGGTCGAGCTCTTCGACAAACACATCGACTACACGGACCGGATTATTCTCAGTCACGTAATCGTCCAGGTGCTCAGGCAGCAACGTGCCTTGTCCCCGTTCTTCGCCTTCGATAAAGCGCTTCATATGGCACCCGTTGGATGAGATACTGGCTCAACGTTTACCGACACGGTTTCGTTTACATGACCTGACGTTTTTACACAGGCTGGGCCGTTAACGGACGGTCCGAATAGCTCAGTCTACGGCGTTGTTACTCCCAAGACAAGCAAGAGGCGCGCGCAGCGGGCGTCGGCGTGATTTGTCAGGCGCTCCTGGCTGATGACATTGGCGCTCAGCCTGCCGGAAAGTGGCGCGGTGGCGCCAGCGCCGCATCAAGTTGCGCACGAACGCGGCGCAGCGTGCGCCGCGCGCGCCAGGCGTCGAGGGCCAGCAGCGCCAGCGGGCCAACTTGGCCTGGCGCCAGCGCCAGCGTGCGCAGCAGCGCTGCCGGGTCGGTGCCGCCATCCTCGCGCAACGCCGCCAGGGCGCACGGCGGCAGGCTGCGCCAGGCCGGGTCGAGCACGGCGCGCACGGCCGCGAACGGCAGGCCGAGGCGGCGTGCCGCCAGCGCGGCCGCGTGCGATTCCATGTCGACCGCCAGCGCGCCGCCGGCCTGCCACAGCTGCGCCTTGGCGGCGCTCGAGGCGAGCGGCGCGTCCAGTCCTGCCAGCGTTCCGCAGCGGGCGCGCGGCAGGCGTTCCCTCAGGGCCTGCATCCAGGCCGGATCGGCGGCGAACGTGTCCGCGCCGCCAACCACGCACGACGCCAGCACGCAGTCGCCCGCCCGCAGGTCCGGGTCGAGCGCACCGGCACAACCGAAGCTGAGGATGCCGGCCCAGCCGGCGTGCACGCCCCTGCCGCCGGCCAGCGCGTCGATCGCGGCCGCAACCCGCGCCGGTCCGGGACCGCAGACCGCGACCACGCCCGGTCCCGCCGCGATGGCCGTCTCGAAAGCGAGGCCGCACACCACCAGCACCGGTGCGCGCAGGTCGGCATGGGCGGCGTCCGGCTTCACATGCCGAATCCGACGCGGTTGCTGCCAGGCGCGCGCAGCTTGCGGTAACGCGCCAGCGCCCACAGCGGGAAATAGCGGGCGTAGCCGTGGTAGCGCAGGTAGAACACGCGTTCGAAGCCGGTCGCGGTATGGTGTTCCTCGTCCCACAGCCCGTCCGCGCGCTGGTGCTCGAGCAGCCAGGCGATGCCGCGCGCAGCCGCGGGGGAGTCGACGGCGCCGGCCGCCATCAGGCCGAGCAGCGCCCACGCGGTCTGCGACGGCAGCGACTGGAAAGGCTCGTGGCCCGCATAGTCGAGGCGGTAGCTGCTGCCGTCCTCGCCCCAGCCGCCGTCCGGATTCTGTACCGCGTGCAGCCAGTCGACCGCGCGCGCGACCGCGCTGTCCTGCATGCCGAGGCCGGCCGCGCCGAGGGCGCATAGCGCCGACCAGACGCCATACACGTAGTTGATGCCCCAGCGGCCGTACCAGGCGCCGTGCGGCTCCTGGGCGCGCAGCAGCCAGTCGAGTGCGCGCGCCGCCGGCCCGTTGCGGCGCCGGCAGGCCGCCGGGTCGAGCTGGGCCAGCATCGACAGGCAGCGCGCCGAGACGTCGGCGGTGGGCGGGTCGAGCAGCGCGCCGTGGTCGGCAAACGGAATGTTGTTCAGGTAGCGGCAGGTGTTATCGGGGTCGAAGGCGCCCCAGCCGCCCTCGCGGCCCTGCATGCCGAGCACCCACTCGCGCGCGCGGTCGACGGCGTCGGCAAACCTGGGTTCGCCCAGCACGCCGTCGGCGCGGTGCATCGCCATCGCCACCACGGCCGTGTCGTCCACGTCCGGGTAGTGCGCGTTCGCATACTGGAAGGCCCAGCCGCCGGGACGCAGGCCGGGGCGGTTCAGGCTCCAGTCGCCGTGCAGGTCGAGGATCTGCAGCGGACGCAGCCACTCGAGGCCGCGCAAGGCCGCATCGAACGCTTCCGGGGTGCCGGCCTCGAGCAGCGCGTGGCACATCAGCGCCGTGTCCCAGACCGGCGAGAAGCAGGGCTGGCAATAGGCCTCCTCGCCGCGGTCGACCAGCAGCTTGTCGATCGCGCGGCGCGCCCCCGCGTATTCGGCCGCATGTTCGCCGGCGTTTTCGCCATCCATGTGCGCCAGGCCCAGCGCGTGCAGCATCTGGACCGCGTTGACCATCGCCGGGAAGATGGCGCCCAGCCCGTGCTCGCCGTTCAGGCGCGCGCGCACGAAGGCGCTGGCGCGCTCGATGGCGCGGCGGCGCAGGCGCGCGGGGATGCGCGGCTCGAGCCGGCGCAACTGGCGCTCGACGGTGCGGAAGAAGGCGAACCACAGGCGGCTCTGGTGCGGCGCGCGCGCCGCCACGCCGAGCCGGCCCGGCGGCCCCAGGAACAGCTCGTCGATGCCGACGGCGCGCGGGTTGCGCGCCCGCGGCTTGAGCGCGCCCAGCACCAGCAGCGGCGTGAGCACGATGCGGGTCCAGTACGACACCTTGGTCAGGTGGAAGGGAAACCAGCCCGGCAGCAGCGCGATCTCGACCGGCATGGCCGGCACCGCGTCCCAGGGCACGATGCCGTACAGCGCCAGCAGGAAGCGCGTGAACACATTGCTGCGTTCGGCCCCGCCGTGGGCCAGGATGGCGGCGCGCGCACGCGCCATGTGCGGGGCGTCGACCGGGTCGCCGATCATCTTCAGCGCGAAATAGGCCTTCACGCTGGCGCTGGGGTCGTAGGCGCCGCCGTGGAACAGGGGCCAGCCGCCGTGCGCGCCCTGCACCCGGCGCAGGTGGCGGCCGATCTTGGCTTCCAGTGCGGCATCCGGCGCCTCGCCCAGGAAATGTACCATCAGCACGTATTCCGCCGGGATGGTGGCGTCCGCCTCCAGCTCGTACACCCAGTGGCCGTCGGGCCGCTGCTCGCCCAGCACGGCGGCGAGCGCGGCATCGATCCCGCGCGCGAGCCCGGGCCCGGACTGCGGTGGGTCCTGCCTGTCCTGGCGGAAGGCGGCGGTCCCCGTCGCCTCCTTGTGCATCGCTCCGAACGCCGAGTACCGCATCGTTCCCCCTCAGGCTCGCTGGGCCGCTACACGACGGCATGCCGCAACAGGATGCCGACCCGCGCCAATTTGCCGACGCGCACCGGCGCACGCGGGCTGGCCCAACCGCGTGCGCGCAGGCGCGCCAGCAGGGCAAGGTAGACCGCGCCCATCAGCCGCGGCGTGCGCACGCAGGACGCCGGGTAGCCGCGCATGACGCGCCCGGCCGCGTCGAAATGCCCCTGCGCCTGGACCGCCACCTGCATGCAGGCCTGCGGCAGGGCCGGATGCGCGGCGATATCGCAGGCCGCCGCTCCGTCCACCGCTGCGTCCAGCGCTACGCCCGCTTCCAGCAGCAGCTCGCGCGGCAGGTAGACGCGCCCGATGGCGGCGTCCTCGTCGATGTCGCGCAGGATGTTGGTGAGCTGGAGCGCACGTCCGAGGTGGTGCGCGAGCAGGACGCCATCGCGGCCGGGGACGCCGAACACCTTCACCGACAGGCGCCCGACGGCGCTGGCGACGCGGTCGCAATACAGGTCGAGGATGGCGGCCGGCGGCGCGCACAGCGGCTCGGCGCCGGCATCCATGAGCATGCCGTCGATCACGGCCTCGAAGTCCGCGCAGGCGAGTCCGAAGGTCTCGACGTGGCCTCCCAGCGCCTGCAGTTGCGCCGGACCGGCGCCCGCGCAGCAGTCCCGGATGTCGGCGCGCCAGTGTTCGAGCGCGGCGCGCTTTGCGGGCACCGGGTCGACGCCGTCGGCGATGTCGTCCACGGCGCGGCAGAAGGCGTAGATCTCGACCATCGCGGCGCGCTGCCGCAGGGGCAAGAGGCGCATCGCCATGTAGAAGGAGCTGCGCGCCGCCACTGGGGCGCCGGCGGCGCTGCCGATGGCGGCGGCGCTGAGGGCGGCCGCGCCGCCTTCTCCCGGCGCGAACCGCGCGCCGGGCCCGGCGCCCGCCTGCTCGCGTTCAGCCGTCATTTGCCACCCGCCTTACCTGCTCGTCCGGAAAACGGCGGCGGATGGCGTTGGCGATCCCGTCCGTGTCGAGCCCGGCGGCGGCCAGCAGGACGGCCGGATCGCCGTGCTGGATGAAGATGTCGGGCAAGCCCAGCATCAGCAGGGGCATGACCACGCCGGCGGCGGCCAGCGCCTCCGCCACCGCGGCGCCGGCGCCCCCCATCAGGCAGCCCTCCTCCACCGTCACCAGCCGGGCGTGATCGCGTGCCAGCCGCAGCAGCAGCTCGAGGTCGAGTGGCTTGATGAAGCGCAGGTTCGCCACCGTGGCGCCCAGCGCCCGCCCGGCGGCGAGGCTCGGCGCCAGCATGGAGCCGAAGGCCAGGATGGCCGTGCCCCGGCCTTCGTGCCGGACCTCGCCGCGGCCGAAAGCGATCTCGTCCAGTGCGCCCTCGACCGCCGCGCCGGGCCCGCTGCCGCGCGGGAAGCGCACCGCGGCCGGCCCGTGGTGGCGGTAGGCCGTGGTGAGCATCTTGCGGCATTCGTTTTCGTCGGACGCGGCCATCAGGGCCATGTTCGGGATACAGCGCAGGTAAGCGATGTCGTAATTGCCGGCGTGGGTCGCGCCATCGGCCCCGACCAGGCCGGCGCGGTCGATGGCGAAGGTCACGTCCAGGTTCTGCAGCGCCACGTCGTGGATCAGCTGGTCGTAGGCGCGCTGCAGGAAGGTCGAATAGATCGCCACCACCGGCTTCATGCCCTCGGTCGCGAGGCCGCCCGCGAAGGTGACGGCATGCTGCTCGGCGATGCCGACGTCAAAATAGCGCTCCGGAAAAAGCTGCTCGAAGCGGACCAGGCCCGAGCCTTCACGCATCGCCGGGGTGATGCCGACCAGGTGGGGGTCGACGGCCGCCATGTCGCACAGCCAGTCGCCGAACACCTCGGTATAGCTCGGCTTGCCCGCCGGCGGCGCCGGCGCCGGCAGGCCCAGCTGGGGATTGAATTTGCCGATGCCGTGGTAGCGGGTCGGTTCGGCCTCGGCGAGCTTGTAGCCCTGCCCCTTCCTGGTGACGATGTGGAGGAACTGCGGGCCCTCGCACTGGCGCAGGTTTTCCAGCGTCGGCACGAGGGCGTCCAGGTCGTGGCCGTCGATCGGCCCGATGTAGTTGAAGCCGAAGTGCTCGAAGAGCGTCGCCGCCGCGACCACGGGCTTTGACAACAGGCGCGCCAGGTAGCGGCTCAGCGCGCCGACCGCGGGCGAGATCGACATCTCGTTGTCGTTCAGGATGACCAGCAGGCGCAGGTCGCTCGCGATGCCGGCGTTGTTCATGGCCTCGTAGGCCATCCCGGCGCTCATCGCGCCATCGCCGATGACGGCCACCGCATACCGGTCCTCGCCGCGCAGCCTGGCGGCCTGGGCCATGCCGAGCGCGGCCGAAATGGAGGTGGAAGAGTGGGCGGTGCCGAAGGTGTCGTAGACGCTTTCGCTGCGGCGCGGAAAGCCGGAAATGCCGCCCTGCTGGCGCAGCGTGTCCATCCGCTCGCGCCTGCCCGTGAGCACCTTGTGACCATAGCTCTGGTGCCCCACGTCCCAGACGATGCGGTCGCGCGGCGTGTCGAACACGTAGTGCAGCGCGATCGTCAGCTCGACGGTGCCGAGGTTGGACGAGAGGTGGCCGCCGGTACGTGCCACCGATTCGAGCAGAAACTGGCGCAACTGGCGGGCCAGCAGTTCGAGCTGGGCGCGCGGCAAGCGGCGCAGTGCGGACGGATCGTCGATAGCCTGTAGCAGGTTCATACGCTTTCCTCCAGTACTACCGTGTGCGCGGCAAGTCTTGGATGCGTGCCCGGCCGCGCGACGGCAATGTGCGGCGTTGGGGCTCCGGTCTATTCTAGGACATTCGGGGCGCCCGCGTGGTTCGCGAATATGCGTTGTGAATCGCGCGCCGGGCGGCGTACCTGCGCCGCAACCCGGCTCCCCGCACAAGGGCGGCGCGTGCCATCCTGCCGTGACGGGTCAAGCGGGATCGGCCTCGGGCGGCGCCGCGGGCGGGCGCTTCAGCAGTGCTTCGGTGAGCATCTCGAACAGGGTGCGCGCCGCCGGCGCCATGTTGTGGCTACGCTTGCGGATCAGGCCAAGCGTCCGGTTGATCGTCGGGTTCACGAGCGGCACGCCAACGATCGTGCCTGGCCCCCCGGACAGCACCGACAGGCCGGGCACGGCCGCCACGCCCATGCCCGCCTCGACCAGGGCCAGCACGCCGGACACGTGGTTGACCTCGCACAAGATGAGCGGGTGCTTCTCGACACCGGCGAGGGCGGCATCGATGACGCTGCGGTTGCCGCTCGACTTGGCGACCGAGATATACCGTTCGCCCACCGTCTCCTTCCAGCTCAGCACCGTGCGCTGCGCCAGCGGATGGTCGCGCCGCATCGCCAGCACGTAGCTCTCCACGAAAATCGGTTCGAACACGATCTCCGGGTTTTCCGCGCCGGTGAAGTTGATCCCGAAGTCCGCCTCCCCGGCCAGCACGAGGTTCAGCACGTCCTGCGCGCTCTCGTCATGGACGCGCACACGGATGCGCGGAAAGCGCGCGCTGAAACGATTCAGCACCTCCGGCAAGAAATGCCACACGGCTGACGGAACGCAGGCCAGCGTGACCGTGCCGGTGCGGTGGGCCGCGAGGTCGGCGACATCGAGCACCGCGTCTTCCAGGCCGTCGAGCGCCGTGCGCACGTTCACCAGGAAGGTCCGGCCGACGTTGGTCAACTGCACGCGGCGCGTGGTGCGCTCGAACAGTTTCACGCCCAGGCTTTCCTCGAGCTTGTCGATCCGCCGGCTGAGCGCGGATTGCGACAGGAAGAGATCGGCCGCAGCCTGGCGGAAACTGGCGCGTTCGGCGACGGCGACGAAGGCCTGCAAATCATGAAGGTCGTAATTGATGCGCATGGCGCAATAATAGGCTTGAAAATTGCAATTATCAAATTAAACAATCTGGCGGATGATTAGCGCACTTACCAATCAGCCTCATTAAGAAGGCAAAACCACTATGGAGACAACGTGCGCCACCCATGCGTTCTTGCAGCATTGCTCATCTCGAGCGGAACCTGCCTTGCCCAGACCAGCGTCGACCTGTACGGCATCGCCGACGTCGCCCTGCGTGCCGGCACCGGCCTAAGCAGCGGCAACGCGCCTGCCCCAGGCCATACCACCGCCGTGAGCAGCGGCATCGACAATACCAGCCGCTGGGGCATCAAGGGCCAGGAGTCGCTCGGCGCCGGCTGGAAAGCCCGGTTCGTGCTCGAAGGCGGTATCAATGTCGATACCGGCGCCTCGGCCAAGAGCGACCGCCTGTTCGACCGCCAGGCCTGGGTCGGCCTCGATTCCGCGTACGGCCAGCTTGCCGTCGGCCGCCAGGCCAGCCTCCTGTCGGACGCCCTCATCGCCGTCGACCCGCTCGGCAAGCGTTACGCATCCTTCAATCCGAACATCAACGTCGCCGGCCTGAGCAACACCGCCTTCGGCACCCACAAGTTCGGGCGCCAGTACGGTCCCAGCGGCTATGCGGACAATTTCTATCGCCTCGACAACACGGTCAAGTACACCGCGACCGTCGGCCCCTGGCAGGCGCGCGCCGCGTATTCGGCCGGCGAAGTGGCGGGCGATGCGGATGCATCGTCGAGTCATGGCGTCGCACTCGCCTGGCAGCGCCCGGACTGGGCCGTCTCCGGTGCGACGATGCAATTTCGCAGCCCCGAGGGCCTGCCGCTCGACGCCTGGTCGCTCGGCGCGGCGTTCCGCCAGGGAGACTGGCAATTCAAGGCCAACGTCGCGCGCAACGTTGCAGATACGGGACCGGACAAGACTGTCCACCAGCGCGTGCTGTCCGCGGGCGTCAACCGAAAACTGGGACACGGCGTGCTCGTCACCACCGCCTTGTACAGCGTCCGGCGCGAGGCGACGGGCCTGCGCGACGACGGCTTCGACCGCGCTTTCCTGTTCGTCGAAAAGACGCTGGCGCCGCGCACGACCACCTACATCGAAGCCGACTACACCACATGGCGCGGCGACGCCGCGGGGCTGACGGCATCCCTGCCCAACGACCGGCACGGCGCCGGCCTGGCGCTCGGGCTCATGCAGAAATTTTAACGGAGACAAGGAAAGCACAACATGCGACCACATTCTTTGAAACACACGGCAATGGCGGCGCTGGCCGCGCTCGCGCTGGGCAGCGGCGGCGCGGCCCAGGCCACCGACCTCCACGTCGTCAGCTCGGGCGGTTTCGCCCAGGCCTACAAGGACCTGGCCGGCCCGTTCGAGCGCGCCAGCGGCGACCACCTGGTCTCCGAATGGGGCCCGTCGATGGGCGCGACCAAGAACGCGATTCCCGCGCGGCTGGCGCGCGGCGAGCCGATCGACGTCGTCATCATGGTCGGCGACGCGTTGGACAAGCTGATGGCCGAGGGCCGCCTCGAACCTGGCAGCAAGGTCGTCCTCGCCAACTCGCCGATCGCCTGCGCCGTCCGCCATGGCGCCAAGAAGCCGGACATCGGCACCGTCGCCGGCTTGCGCGCCGCCTTCCTGGCTGCGCCGAAGGTCGCCTATTCGGACAGCGCGAGCGGCGAATACATCAGGCGCCAGCTGTTGGACAAGCTCGGCATCCGCCAGCAGATGGAAGGCCGCGCCGCGCAGATTCCCGCGACCCCGGTGGGCGAGATCATCGCGCATGGCGAGGCCGATTTCGGCTGCCAGCAGAGGAGCGAACTCAAACCGGTGCAAGGCATCGACATCGTCGGCCTGCTTCCGCAGGAAGTGCAGCTCACGACCGAGTTTTCCGGCGCCGTGGTGCGTAATTCCAGCCATCCGGAAGCCGCCCGCGCACTGCTGCGCTTCCTGGCTGCGCCTGGCAACGCAGCTGCCATCGAGGCGACAGGGCTGGCGCCGGTAACACAGCAAGTAACACAGCAAGTAACGCAGCCAGTAACGCAGCCGGTAAGCACGCCCGCAACAGCACCGCACTAAGTCACACCCTCACGCCGGCGTCCCACGCCGGCGGTTTTTCCTGAAAGCCCATCATGTCCATCCATTCCATCGCCAAGGCGAGCCATCCGGCTGCCGCCGCATCCACACCGGCCGCAGCTGCGCCGGCCGCGTCGAAGCTCGCCACCGTCATCCGGGTCACGAGCGGAAATTTCATCGAAATGTATGATTTTTTCCTGTTCGGCTTCTATGCGCACCAGATTGCCCGCGCCTTTTTTCCGGCCACGAGCGAATACGCCGCGCTGATGATGACCTTCGCCACCTTCGGCGCCGGCTTCTTCATGCGTCCGCTGGGCGCCATCCTCCTCGGCAGCTACATCGACCGCATCGGCCGCCGCAAGGGCCTCGTGCTGACGCTCGGGATCATGGCCTCGGGAACGGCGCTGATCGCCTTCGTCCCCGGGTATGCCACCATCGGCATGCTGGCGCCGGTGCTGGTGCTGCTCGGGCGCCTGCTGCAGGGCTTTTCCGCCGGCGTGGAGCTGGGCGGTGTCTCGGTCTACCTGTCGGAAATGGCGACCCCGGGCAACAAGGGCTTCTACGTCAGCTGGCAGTCGGCCAGCCAGCAGCTCGCGGTCATCGCTGCCGCCGCGCTGGGCTATGCCATCAACCAGGCCATGCCGAAAGAGGTGATCGCCGACTGGGGCTGGCGCATCCCCTTCTTCATCGGCTGTTCGATCATCCCCATCGTGTTCTACATCCGCAGCTCGCTGCAGGAGACCGAGGCCTACCTGGCGCAGAAGACGCATCCGACCTTCCGCCAGATGATGCGCACGCTCGCCTGGAACTGGCAGATCGTCACGGTCGGCGCCATGCTGGTCGTCATGACGACGGTCGCGTTCTACCTGATCACGGTGTACACGCCCACCTTCGGCAAGAGCGTGCTCAAACTGAGCACCGAGGAGAGCCTGCTCGTGACCCTGTGTGTGGGCGTGTCGAACTTCATCTGGCTGCCCGTCATGGGCGCGCTCTCGGACCGCATCGGACGCTGGCCCGTGATGGCCGTCTTTTCGGCACTGGCGGCGGTCACCGCCTATCCGGCGCTGTCCTGGCTGATCGCGAACCCGAGCTTCGGCCACATGGTGGCGATCGAACTCTGGCTCTCCTTTTTGTACGGCAGCTACAACGGCGCCACCATCGTCGCGCTCACCGAGATCATTCCGGTCCAGGTGCGCACGACCGGCTTCTCGCTGGCCTACAGCCTGGCGACGGCGCTCTTCGGCGGCATGACGCCGCTGCTGTGCACCTGGCTGATCGAAGCCACCGGCGACAAGGCGGCCCCCGGCTACTGGATGGCGGGCGCCGGCGCCATCAGCCTGCTCGCGACTTTCCTGGTGTACCGCGGCATCGTCAAGGCACGGGGCCTTGGCCGGGCCTGAAGCGATGGGCGGGGGCGCATGCGCCCGCCCAGTCCACGGGCCTCTCGAAAAGCGGGCGAAAAAAAAGCCCGCCATTTGCGGGCGGGCTGAAATCCAATTCTTTTCTGAGGAGAGTTGGAGGAGACAGGTGCAGTATGCGGCACTGCAGCATGCTCGTCCAATTTCCTTTCCGCATTATAGACATACGGACGCTGAATATCTGGCCTGCTGCGCTCGGCGTCTTATTCCTTTTCGATCCCCGCCTTCCTGATGATCTCGCCCCATTTCTTCGATTCAGCCTGCTGGAAAGTCGCCAGCTCCTCGGGCGTAGTCAGGAAGATCGAGGTGCCGCTGGTTGCGTAAAAGCCGGTGTTGGCGCCGGGGCTTTTCGCGGCGCGGCTCAGCAGTTCGTTGAGCCTGGCGACGACGGGCGCAGGGGTTTTCGCCGGCGCATAGGCCGCAAACCAGTAACCGACGTCATAGCCCTTGACGCCGGCCTCGGCGATGGTCGGCACATCCGGCACCAGCGCCGAGCGGGTGCTGCCCGAATAGCCCAGGGCACGCAGCTTGCCGCTCTTGATGTGCGGCAGGCCGGTGGCGGTATCGGCAATCATCATCTGGATCTGGCCGCCCAGCAGGTCGGTGATCGCATACGTGTTGCTTTTATAGGGGACGTGCAACAGCTGCACGTGCGCCATCTGCTGGAACAGTTCGCCGGCCACCCGGCTCGAGGAGCTGCCGCTGCCGAAGCTGATCTTGCCCGGCTCTTTCTTGGCGAGTGCGATGAAATCTCCCACACTCTTGACCGGCGAGCTGGCATTGACGACCATGATCTGTCCGCCCTTGCCGAGTGCGGTAATCGGCGCGAAACTCTTGACCGGGTCGTAAGGGACGGTTTTGTACAGGTGCTCCGCCGCGGCGTGGGTGGTATTGGTGGCGATGAGGATCGTGTAGCCATCCGGCGCGGCGCGCGCCACCTCGTTTGCGCCGATAAAGCCGTTGCCGCCGGGCTTGTTGTCGACGATGACGGCCTGCTTCGTCTCCAGGGCCACTGCCTGTCCCAGTGCGCGCGCGAGCTGGTCGGTCGCGGTGCCGGCGGCGAAGGGCACGACGAAGTGAATCGGTTTATCCGGGAAGCCGGCAGCCGATGCGCCGGCGGACAGTACGAGGCATACGGCCGGGATGGCGAGATAAGGCAACCTGGTCAGGTTTCTGGTAAAGCGCATTACATGTCTCCTTGAGTCGTTTTGTTTAGTTTAGCGGATGGATACGGGGACCGTTGGACTGTCCAGTTCGGGAATGTCGAGGCTGAGGATCGCCGAGCCCAGGGTTTTACCGTGCGCGTCCAGCGCCAGCGAGCGGGTCACGCCGCCGCCCAGGGCCTGGTGCAGGACAAAATTGAGCGCGCCGAGCGCCGGCAGGGTAAACCGCTGCACCTCGCCACCGGCGATATCGGCCAGATGCGCTTTTACGCGCTCGGCCGTGACATGTTGTTCCAGCCGCGGATAATCGGCCGGGTCATACGCGATCACGGAAATATTCGAGATATTGCCCTTGTCGCCGGCGCGCGCATGCGCGATCTCACGTAACAGCATGGTGGGGCTCCCCGAAATGAATGGATGGCTGCACGGCCTCGCGCGGCAGGAAGGTCGATACGACCGCGACGATATCACGGGCCGACTTGAAGGCGCCGCCGCCGCCGGCCGGGCCGCAGGTGTACAGGCTTTCCACCTCGTTGGCGATGCGCGTGGCCTCAAGCAGGTTGTCGGTGCGGCCCGCCACGCGGATGCGCACCTCGTACGGTTCCGCACTGGATGCCGCGAGGTGGTCGCGGTGCATGGCATTCACGCCCACGATGTCGTAGCGGATTTCGCTGGCCTGCACGCCGGTGATTTTCAGGCGCTCTTCGACGATGGACAGCGCCAGGCGCGCGCGGGCCAGCGCCCCGGGGCCGGCATACGACATCTGGCCCTCGCCGATATAGCTGTCGATGTAGCCGATCGAGACTTTCAGCGTTTCCGGCCGCGGGTGGCCGGTCGCGCCTTGTACCAGCACCCGGTCCGGGCCGACCTCGGCCACCTGCACACCCGAGAAGTCGGCCACCACGTCCGGGGTCAGGTAGGCGCGCGGATCGTGGATCTCGTAGAGCAGCTGCTCCTTGCAGGTGGCCGCGGTCACCTGGCCGCCGCTGCCCGCCACCTTGGTGATGACGACCGACCCGTCCTCCGCCACCTCGCCGATGGGGAAGCCCAGCCGCGCCAGGCCGGCCACGTCCTTGTACCCGGGATCGGCGAAATAACCGCCGGTGATCTGGCCGGCGCATTCCAGCAGGTGGCCCACCAGCGTGCCCTGCCCCAGCCGGTGCCAGTCGTCCATGGCCCAGCCAAATTCATGGATGAGCGGGGCCAGCACCAGCGCCGGATCGGCGGCGCGGCCGGTGATGACGACGTCGGCCCCTTGTGCAAGCGCGTCGACCAGCGGCTGCGCGCCGAGATAGGCATTCGCCGAAAGCAGGCGCTCGCCGAGGCGGCTGAGCGGCTGGCCGGTGTCGTCCTTGTACTGCCCGGCGCGCAGCGCGCCGAGCACGTCGTCGCCCACGACCGCCGCCACCTTCAGTCCGTGCAGGCCCAGCGACCGCGCGATCTCGCGCACGCGGGCGGCAGCGGCCAGGGGATTGGCGGCGCCCATGTTGGTGACGATCCGGATCCCTTTTGCGCTGCACAACGGCAGCACGGCGCGCATGCGCTCAAGCAGCAGCGGATCGTAGCCCGATTCCGGATCCGCCATGCGCGCCCGCTGGGCCAGCGCGATGGTGCGTTCGGCCAGGCACTCGAAGATGAGATAGTCGAGGTCGCCTTTTTCGGCCAGCTCCACGGCCGGCTCGAGGCGGTCGCCCGAGTAACCCGCGCCGGATCCGATTCTGATGTGTTTCATCGACGCTCCCGTAAATGTGCCAGGTCACAGTGTGGCGCGCATGAATCATTAAGTACAATGGTCATTTCGGATGGATTGATCCGCTTATCTTATTAATCGCCAGACGCACCCACGATGACGACCACGATCTCGACCAAGCTGCTGCACGCCTTCGTGGCGCTCGAGGAAACACGGCATTTCACCCGGGCGGCCGAGCGCTGCCATACCTCGCAGCCGGCCTTCAGCGCGATGATCCGCAAGCTCGAGGAAACGGCGGGGACGCGGCTGTTCGAGCGCGACACGCGCAATGTCACGCTGACGCCGGAAGGCGAACTGTTTTCCGAGGTGGCGCGCTCGCTGATTGCCGACATCGAATCGGCCTTCGACAACATGGCCGATTACGTCGCCCGGCGCCGCGGACGGGTCTCGATCGCGGCGCTTCCCTCGCTGGCTGCGCGCGCCCTCCCCGCCGTGATCGCGGAGTACCGGCGCCTGTATCCGGGCGTCGCCGTCAGCCTGCACGACGCCTTGTCGGACGGCTGCCTGGCGCTCCTTCGCCAACGCAAGGCCGATCTCGTGCTGACGGCGCCCGGCGCGAATTTCCTCGAGTTCGACACCCGGGTCCTGGGCAGCGATCCGTTCTACCTGGTCTGCCGGCCGGACCATCCACTGGCGAGGAAGCGCCGCCTGCAGGCAGCCGACCTGGCCGGACAGGAGCTGATTCACCTCGCCAAATCGTCGAGCGTGCGCCAGTATGTCGACGTCCTGCTGCGCGATATCCCTACCGTGCATTCCGGATTCGAGGTGGAACACCTGGCGACGGTGGCGGGCCTGGTGGAACAGGGCCTCGGCGTGAGCCTGGTGCCCGAGCTGACCCTGTTCCAGTTTCGCCAACTGGACCTGGCCGCCATTCCCCTCGACACCCGGGAACAGACGCGGCCGATCCTGATCGTCAAGCGCAAGGACCAGGCGCTGTCGATCGCGGCGCAGGCCATGCTGGAACTGATCGAGAAACACATCGGGCCGCCTGCCCCGACGCGTCCACGCCGCGCCGTCCCCCGAAATTGACAGCCGCGTCGCCGGATGCTAGCCTGAACGACGATTTACCAACCCAGCCCGTCCCCACGCCATGCGTTACTGGCACCTCGACCGCCCTTCCCCAGCAGGCCAGCTCGATCTCGGATCCGTCACGGCCCTGGTGGCGGCCATCGGCCAGGCCGACCCGGCCTCGTTCGCCACCGAAGTGCTCAATACCCTGGGCGAGCCCGCAAGGATTTCGCAGTGCACGATCTTCGCCTACGAGTTCGGGAACCGGCCGCGCACGGTGTCGGTCGCCGACCGCCGCGGTGGCCGTTTCCTGCGCGATGTCGCCGACGTGTATACCAGGCTGTATTACGTGCTCGACGGTAACCAGGGGATCATCGACCCGGCCCGGACGGCGCAGCGCGGCGCGCCGATGGTGATTCACCAGCAAAGGAGCGCCGACATCGTGCACGAGGGCTACCGCAACGCCTGCTACGGCGACCCGAATGTGTCCGACCGCTTGTCGCTGCTGCTGCAACCGGCCGAGCAGATCTGGCTGTCGGTGAACCTCTACCGGGACCGCATGCATGCCGAGTTCCAGCCGCGCGACATCGCGCTGGTCGAGGCGCTGGCGCCGCTGATCGGCCACGCGACCAGGCATCACTATGCCCTGCACGGCCAGGGCCAGCCGGGCATCCCCCAATTGATGCTGGCCAGGCTGCGCAGCATCTGCCCCGGCCTGGCAAAGCGCGAACTCGACGTCGTCCGCGGCGTGCTCGAAGGCTTGAGCGCCGCGGAAATCGCCGAGACGCTCGGCATCAAGCCCGCCAGCGTCGTCACCTACCAGAAGCGCGCTTACCAGCGGCTCGGCGTTTCAAACCAGCGCCAGCTGTTCGCACTCTGCCTGTCCGGCGACAAGGCCTGAGGAAGCACATTCCGCTGTACCCAAAATGGGGACAGCGCCCGCTTGACGCCCTCCTATACTCTCCAACACGCATTGCGCCGACAACAATACAGAGCGGCCCCGAGCCCCAGGCGCAATGCATGCCCGCAGTGTCAACCGGAGTCGAGGAGACAGTCAACATGCATTCCAGCCCATCATCGGCCGGCCCCATCCTGGGCGGCCGCGCCGCCCAGCCCGCCTCTTCGGCCGAGCAACACGTCAACGCCAGGGTGTCGCGCCGCCTGCTCCCGTTCATCTTCCTGCTGTTCGTCTTTTCCTTCCTCGACCGGATCAACGTCGGCTTTGCCGGCCTGACGATGGTGAAGGACCTGGGCTTGACGTCGACCCAGTTCGGGCTGGCGACGACGCTCTTCTATATCGCGTACATCACCTGCGGCATCCCCAGCAATATGGTATTGGCCCGGGTCGGCGCGCGCCGCTGGATCGGCTTCCTCATGATCGCATGGGGCTTTGCCTCGAGCGCGACCATGTTCGCCAGCGATGCCCACACGCTCTACCTGCTGCGCGTGCTGGTCGGCATTACCGAAGCGGGATTCTTGCCCGGCATGCTGCTCTATCTGACGCTATGGTTTCCGGCCGCTTACCGGGCCCGCGCCAACGCCATGTTCATGATCGCGATGCCGGTCACGGCGGCCCTGGGCTCGGCCGTGTCCGGCTACATCCTGGAACTGGACGGCGCGCTCGGCTTCAAGGGCTGGCAATGGCTGTTCATGCTCGAAGGCCTGCCATCGGTGCTGCTCGGCCTGGTGGTCTTCTCTTGCCTCGACGACCGGCCAGCGCAGGCAAGCTGGCTGTCGGCCGACGAGAAGGCGACGCTGGCACACAGCCTGGCGGCGGATCGCCCGCCCGTCCCCGCCACCGATGTAGCGCCCGATGCAGCGCCCGCCGCAGCGCCCAGGCTGCTGGCCGAACTCTTCTCGCCGACCGTCATCAAGTTTGCCGTGGCCTATTTCTGTCTCGTCAATACGCTGGCGATGGTGGCGGTCTGGACCCCGCTGATCGTCAAGAGCTTCAACCTTGGCGCCAGCAACCGCACGATCGGCCTGCTGGCGGCCATCCCGCAGGTCGTGACCATCGTCGCCATGATCTGGTGGGGACGCCGTTCCGACCGCAAGCAGGAGCGCCGCTGGCACCTGATGCTGCCGATGCTGCTCTCGGCCGCGGGCTGGATGTGTACCGCTGCATCGACCAATCCGGCGCTGCAGTTGCTGGGAATCTGCATGGCCTCGGCCGGTTCGTACACCGCCATGTCGATCTTCTGGACCACGCCCGACCAGGCGCTCAGCTTCAAGGCGCAGGCGATCGGGATCGCCGTCATCAATGCGACGGGCAACATCAGCTCGGCGCTGAACCCGGTCGTCGTCGGCTGGCTCCGGGACGTCACCCACAGCTTCAGTGCCGGCCTCGTGTACTCCGCCGGCCTGCTGGTCGCGGGCGCCGTGCTGGTCATGGTGCTGCCGATCGATGGCCGCAAGCGAATCACAGCGTGAGCCTCGCAGCTTGAACCTCGCAGCCTGAACGCCACTGTATCAAAGGAAAATCATGGACATCGCATTCACACCCTATCCGTTCAGCGGAAAGACCTATCCGGCCCGCATCCCGGCGCTGGACCAGGGCCGGGACGCGCGGCGCCACCCGGTCGCCATCGTCGGCGGCGGCCCGGTCGGACTGGCCACCGCGCTCGGCCTGGCCAGGCAGGGCATCGCCTCGGTGCTGGTCGAGGCCGACAGCTCGGTCTGCCACGGCAGCCGCGCCATCTGCATTTCGCGGCGCAGCCTCGAAATCGCCGAGCGGCTCGGCGCGCTGCAGGGCTTCCTCGACATCGGCCTGCCGTGGACCGGCGGACGCAGCTTCTACCGCGAGACCGAAGTGCTGCAATTCACCATGCCGCAGGACGAGAACCAGAAGCTGCCGCCCATGATCAACCTGGCGCAGTACCATATCGAGCAGATCCTGCTTGACGCGGCCGGGCGGCACGCGGACCTGATCGACATCCGCTGGCAGACGCGCGTGACCGCGATGGCGCAGGACGAGGACGGCGTCACGCTGCAGTTGTCCACGCCCGAGGGCGACTATGCGCTGCAGGCCGACTGGATGGTCGCCTGCGACGGCGGACGCAGCACGATCCGCGAGGCGATGGGCCTGAAGTTGCAGGGCGCCAGCTACGAAGGCCGCTACGTCATCGTCGACATCGCGCTCGAAAGCACGCGGCCGACCGAGCGGCTGGCCTATTTCGATCCACCGTCGAACCCCGGCTCGACCGTGCTGGTGCACAAGCAGCCGGATAACATCTGGCGTATCGACTACCAGGTGCGCGACGACGAAAACGTCGACCAGGCGGTGCTGCCGGAAAACGTCCTGCCGCGCGTGCAAAGCCTGCTCGACATGATGGGCGAGCGCGGCCCCTGGGCGCCGGTCTGGATCACGATGTACAAGGCGAATGCGCTGACGCTGGAAAAATACCGCCATGGCCGGGTGCTGTTCGCCGGCGACGCCGCCCACCTGGTGCCGATCTTCGGCGTGCGCGGCGCCAACTCGGGCATCGACGACGCCGACAACGCGGCGTGGAAACTGGCCTATGTAATCAAGGGCCTGGCAAGCGAAAGCCTGCTCGACAGCTATTCCAGCGAACGCGTGGCCGCCGCCCACGAGAACCTCGGCTACGGCACCAAGAGCACCGAGTTCATGGCGCCGCCCTCCTTCGCCTTCGCGCTGATGCGCACGGCGGTCCTCAGCCTCGCGGCGCAGCATCCCGCCGTGCGCTCGCTGATCAATCCGCGCCAGAGCGCGGCGATCGCCTATACTGCCTCGGCCCTGAACACCGCCCAGGATGGCGCGTGGACGGCAGGCCCCGGACCCGGGTCGGTGCTGCCGGAATGCCCGCTGACGGTCGTCGATGATGGTGCGGAGTCGGAACGGTACATGACCGAGCTGCTCGGTCCGGGCTTCACGGTCTTCCAGTTCCAGGCCGGAGACGGCAGTGACGACCTGCTCGCCGGCCTGCCGGCGGAACTGGCGGCGCAAGGCATCCCCGTAAAACTGGTGACGCTGGCGCCGCGCCGCCGCGCCGATGCGACCGCCCCGTACGGCTGGGATCACAGTGGCCGGCTGTTCGCGCTGTATGGCGCCGAAGCAGGCGCCGTCTACCTGGTGCGCCCGGACGGCCACGTCGCGGGCCGCTGGCACGGCGCCGCGCCCGCGGCCGTGCGCGCCGCCATCGACCACGTGCTGCATCCGCAGGCACATCAACCGGAAAGGAAGCTGCCATGAACGACAGTGAACTCGACGCCGTCTACACGCGGCTGTGCAAGACGATGACCGAACTGGGCGCCGAACGCTCGCCGCTGTTCCTGGCGCGCTTCGCGCTGCTGGCCATCGTCGAACTCGGTGATGCGGCGCTGGCCATGCGCCTGGTCGACGCCGCCGGCGAGGCTGACTGACCGGGAGGAGCCGCCCAGGCGCTTGTGAGGAGACACCGTGGAGATGAAGTTCGATGCGCCCGTCAGTGCGCCCGCGGGAAGCCCCCCATCCGTCCCGGGTCGACCGTGAACGAACCGGGCCCCGAATGGCTGCGCGCGCTGGCTGCCGGGGCGGCGGGCGACTGAGGCCTGCGCCTGGACGACAGCCTGGCGATCCTGTCTGCGCGATGGTTGCTGCCTGGCCGTGCGCCGAACGGGACGGGCCCGCTGAAGAAATTCGGATCATAATGACCCGACCCGGCCCGGCCCTGCCCCGACAGGCCGGCGTCCACCATCTCCCTGACGGAGGAATGCAGGCATGAACACCCAGACACAAGGCGCGGCCGGACCGGTCCTGGCGGGATTGCCTGCGCTGTTACCGGCGCTGGAAGCCCTGTACACCGACGTGCATGCGCATCCCGAGCTGTCGATGCAGGAAACGCGCACCGCGGGCCTGGCCGCCGAGCGCCTGCGCGCGGCCGGTTACGAGGTGACGGCGAACATCGGCGGCACCGGCGTGGTCGGGCTGCTGCGCAATGGCGAGGGGCCGGTGGTGATGCTGCGCGCCGACATGGATGCGCTGCCGGTCGAGGAAATGACCGGCCTGCCCTACGCCAGCACCGTCCAGGCGCGCAACCGCGAAGGCAAGACCGTGCCGGTCATGCACGCCTGCGGCCACGACATGCACGTCGCCTGGCTGGCCGGCGCAGCGGCCTTGCTGGCCCAGGCGCGGGACGCCTGGCGCGGCACGGTCATGGCCGTCTTCCAGCCCGCCGAGGAAACCGCGGAAGGCGCCCAGGCCATGCTGGCCGATGGGCTGTTCGACCGCTTTTCCAGGCCCGACATCGTGCTCGGCCAGCACGTGATGGTCGGCCCGGCGGGCGACATCGGCGGCCGCGCGGGCGCCATCACGTCGGCCGCCGACAGCCTGCGGATCCGCCTGTTCGGGCGCGGCGCCCACGGCTCGATGCCGCAGGCGAGCATCGATCCGGTGGTCATGGCCGCCGCCACGGTGATGCGCCTGCAAACGGTCGTGTCGCGCGAAGTCGGCCCGGACGAGGCGGCCGTGGTGACGGTCGGCGCGCTGCAGGCCGGCACCAAGGAAAACGTGATCCCCGACGACGCCGTCATCAAACTCAACGTGCGCACTTTCGATGCGGGCGTGCGCAAGCGCGTGCTGGCGGCGATCGAACGCATTGCCAATGCCGAGGCCGCGGCGTCCGGCGCACCCCGCCCGCCCGAATTCACGAGCCTCGACCACTATCCGCTGGGCGTCAACGATGCCGGCGCCAGTGCCCGCGTCGCCGCGGCCTTCCGCGCGCACTTTTCGCCGGACCGGGTGCGGCGCGTCGGGGCGGCGTCTGCCAGCGAGGATTTCGGCTCGTTCGGGACGGCCTGGGGCGTGCCGTCGATGTTCTGGTTCGTCGGCGGCACCGATCCCGAGGTGTACGCGAAGGCGAAGTCCGCCGGCGACATCAACAAGATCCCGACCAACCACAGTCCGTATTTCGCGCCGGTGCTGCATCCGACGCTGGAGACCGGCGTCGAGACGATGGTCCTTGCCGCGCTGGCGTGGCTGGCGCCGGGCGCTGCCGGCGCCACCGAAGGGGAAGCATGAATCGGCCGCTATGAGCCACGCGGCCGGCCAGGGCCCAGCCGCGCGCCTGCATCGGTATGGCATCGTTTGCACGCTGGTCCTGTGCCTGCTGCTGCTCCTGGTTGCCGGATGCACGACCCTGCCCTCGCTCGAGGGCAGGCGAAGCTCGACGGCGGACCTCGATACGGGGGCGACGCGGCTGGGCCGCGCCATCGCGCCGCTGGCGCGGGCCCATCCCGGCAGCTCGGGAATCTACCCCCTTCCCGACGGGCGCGATGCCTTTGCCGCGCGCGCGCTTCTGGCGCAGGCGGCCGAAAGGACCCTCGACGTCCAGTACTACATCTGGCACGACGACATGACCGGCAGCTTGCTGTTCCAGGCCTTGCGCCAGGCAGCCGATCGCGGCGTCAGGGTCAGGCTGCTACTCGACGATAACAATACGTCCGGCATGGACGCCCTGCTGGCGGGACTCGATGCACACCCGAACATCGAAGTACGCCTGTTCAATCCCTTCGTGATCCGCAGCGTGCGTGCGCTCGGTTACCTTACCGATTTCGGCCGGGCCAACCGCCGGATGCACAACAAGTCGTTTACCGCGGACAGCCAGGCGACCATCATCGGCGGCCGGAACGTGGGCGACGAGTACTTCGGTGCGGCCGACGACGTGTTGTTCGCGGACCTCGACGTGCTGGCGGTCGGGCCGGTCGTTACCGAGGTGGCGAATGCCTTCGACCGCTACTGGAACAGCGATTCGTCCTACCCGGCCGCCTCGCTCCTGGGCGCTGCCGGCGGGCACGCACCGGACGCACTGGCGGCAAGCGCAGCGCGTATGGAGCGCAGCCCGCGCGCCCTGGCGTATACCCGCGCGATACGCGGCTCCCGGTTCACCGATGAGCTCATGAACGGCAAGCTGGCCATGGAATGGGCCGCGACGCGCATGATCAGCGACGACCCCGCCAAGGGCCTCGGCCGCGCCGCGCCCGGAAGCCTCGTCTTCGACAAGCTCAAGGAAACGATGGGCGAACCGGTGGCGGAGCTGGACCTGGTATCGCCCTATTTCGTGCCCCTGGACGCCGGCGAGAAGGCCTTCGCGGAAGCGGCCCGCAAAGGCGTCCGCATCAGGATACTGACCAATGCGCTGGAATCAACCGACGTCGCCGCGGTGCATGCGGGCTACGCCAAACACCGCAAGGCGCTGCTGGAAGCGGGTGTCGCGCTGTATGAGCTGCGGCGCTCGCCGCAATCCGTCCCGGACAAGCGCGCGTCCGGCCCCGGCGGCAGTTCCGCGTCCAGCCTGCATAGCAAGACGTTCGCGGTGGACCGCCGGCGCGTGTTTATCGGCTCCTTCAACTTCGACCCGCGCTCCGCCAGGCTCAACACCGAAATGGGCTTCGTGATCGACAGCCCGGGCATGGCCGGCCGCATCGCCTCCGCCTTCGATGACAGGATTCCCGCTGCGGCTTACGAAGTGCGCCTGTCCGCGGAGGGAAAACTGTACTGGCTCGAGCGCCGGGACAACACGGTCGTGCGGCATGAGCTGGAGCCGGGCACCAGCTTCGCCGGGCGCGCGGGCGTGGCGTTCATGTCGCTGCTGCCGATCGACTGGTTATTGTAGCGGGCTCGCATGGCGCACCTGCCGCACATGCCGCGGCCCGCAGCGGTTCATCGCTGTTTCAAACGATCGTCGATACTCGGCACGCCGGCGCCATATTTGACGAACATCAGATACCCGCCCGCCATCGCCAGGTTTTTCATGAAATTGTTCATCTGGTTGGCATCGGCAAAATTGGTGTGCGCGATGAAGGCCGACGCAATGCTGAACAGCGCCAGCACCCCGGCCGCCCAACGCGCCTTGAAGCCCAGCAGCAGTGCCAATCCCCCGCCGAGTTCGATCAGGATGACCAGCGGCGTCACCAGGGCAGGCAGCGGCAAGCCCATCGACCCGAAGTAAGCCTGGGTCCCGCTATAGCCTGCCAGCTTGCTCCACCCGGAAAGAATGAAGATGAGCGACATGAGGATTCTTGCGGCAATATTCAAGGGCATGATGATTCCTTCTGGAATGGTCTGAATATGGTGCCGCTGCGCGGCGCAAAAACGCATGAACTCCGGTTGGATTATGGCCCTGCCCGTGTAATGACAGCGCACGCTTAGGATGAGCATCGCTGGCTGGCCCGCAAGGTCGACGGCGGCGAGGCCCGCTGCATCACAGCGCCTCCTCCGCCTCCTCCGCCTCTGCAAGCGGCGCGATGATCTCGGCAACCGGCGCGTCCGGTGCGACGTTCAGGGCTTGCAGCGTATCCTGCGTCACCGCCGCGAACACGGGCGCCGCCACGCGTCCGCCGAAGTGTCCGCCTTCGCCCGGTTCGTCGACCATGACCGCGACGATGATGCGCGGCTTCGACACCGGCGCGAAGCCGACGAAGCCGGCGATATAGCGGTTCACGTAGCGCCCGCCAACGGCCTTGTGGGCGGTGCTGGTCTTGCCCGCCACCCGGTAGCCGGATACCTGCGCGCGCGGCGCGGTGCCGCCGGGCCAGGTGGCGCGCTCCATCATGGCGCGTACCGCCGCGGCGCTGGCGGGCGAGATCACCGGGCGCGCCAGAGGCGGCTCATCGTTCTTCAGCAGGCTGACCGGCACCATGTCGCCATCGCGGGCAAAGACGAGATAGGACTGCGCCATCTGGATCAGGGAGGTCGACATGCCGTGGCCGTAGCTGATGGTGGCCTGCTCGATCGGCTTCCATGAACGGTGCGGGCGCAGGCTGCCGGCGGCGGTGCCGGGGAAACCGAGATGCGGCGCCTGGCCGAAACCGGCTTTCGTCAGCAGCGTCCACATGTCCTGCGCCGGCATGCGCAGCGCCAGCTTCGCGGTGCCGACGTTCGACGATTTTTGCAGCACTTCCGACACCGTCAGCACGCCATGCCGGCTGGCGTCGTGGATGGTGGCGCGCCCGATTTTCAGGTGGCCAGGCGCGGTATCGACGGGCGAGTCCGTCGTCACCAGGCCGTTTTCCAGCGCCAGCGCAATGGTGAAGGGTTTCAGCACCGAGCCCGGCTCGTAGGTATCGGTCAGCACGCGGTTGCGCAGCTGGGCGCCGCTCAGGGCGCGGCGGTCGTTCGGGTCGTAGTCCGGCAGGTTGGCCAGCGCCAGCACTTCGCCGCTTTGCACGTCGAGCACGACGATGGCGGCCGCCTTTGCCTTGTGCCGGTCCAGCGCCGCCTTCAGGTGCGAGGACGCGATGTGCTGGATGCCGCGGTCGATCGACAGCGCCAGGTCCTTGCCGTCGCGCGCCGGCAGCCCCAGTCCGGCGTCTTCCACCACGCGCCCGAGGCGGTCCTTGATCACCCGCCGGCTGCCGGCCTTCCCGGCCAGGCTGGCGTGGTGGGCCAGTTCCATGCCATCCTGCCGACGTCCTCGACATTGTTGAAGCCGACCAGGTGCGCCGTGAGCGCGCCCTGCGGGTAGTAGCGCTTGTATTCCTTGCGCGTCTGGACGCCGCCGATGCCCAGTTCGAGTATCGCGTCGACCGTGCCGGCTTCCACCTGGCGCCCGAGATAGACGAAGCCGCGCTGCGAACGCAGCTTGCCGTCGAGTTCAGCCTGGCGCATGCCGAGCAGGCGCGCGAGTGCCTGCAGCTTCTCCGGCGGCGCCTGGCGTACGTCCTCGGGAATGGCCCATACCGCCTTCACCGGCAGCGACATGGCCAGCACGTCGCCATGCCGGTCCGTGATCCGGCCGCGCGTGGCGGGCAGCTCGAGCGTGCGGGCATAGCGCGCGGCGCCCCGCTCGCACAGGAACTCGCCGGAAAACAGCTGGACCCAGACCGCGCGCAGGCCGAGCGCGGCAAACGCCGAAAACAGCACGAACAGGACCAGGCGCGAGCGCCAGGCCGGCAGCCTGGTTGCCAGCACCGGGCTGGCGGAAAATGGCATGCCCTTGCCGCCGGCGACGCGTGAACGCAATCCCATGGAATCAATGATGCGGGTCGAGTTCGTTGTCGAACGAACTGGTGTCGGCTTCGAGCACCGGCAGCGCCAGGGAAAAACGCAGCGCCAGCAGGCGGAAGGCGAAGCCCGCGCCGATGGCGACGGTGGTGGCGATCGGCGCATCCACTTCCAGGTGCAGCAGTCCCACATACAGCATGCCGGTCGCCAGCGAGACCGTGGCGTACAGGTCGCGCCGCAGGACCAGCGGCACCTGGTTGCACAGGACGTCGCGCAGCAGGCCGCCGAAGACGCCCGTCGCCATGCCCATCAGGATCACGACGACGACGTTGACGCCGGTCGACGTCGCGATATCGCAGCCGATGACGGTGAACGCCACCAGGCCGAGCGCGTCGAGCCAGAGGAAGGCGGTCCTGAGGCGGTGCATCCGGCGCGCCATGAAGGCCGCAACGACCGCGGCGCCGACCGTGAAGGCCAGGTATTCGGGATGGGCCACCCAGCCGAGCGGGTAGTGGCCGAGGATGACGTCGCGCACCGTGCCGCCGCCCAGCGCCGTCACCGTCCCGACCACGCACAGGCCGAACAGGTCCATGCGCCGGCGCATCCCCATCAGCGCCCCGGAGGCGGCTTCGGCCGCGATGGCGACCAGGTAAATCGTGTGCAGCAGGGTCATGCTTTTTGAATCCGGGGTAGGCGTGCGTGAATGGGGCAAGCCATGTTACGATCAGCTGATCAATGCGTCCAATGCATTGTTTGCGTCGTTATCATGCATCTTGCGAATGAATATCAAACAGCTCGAACACCTCCTTGCCGTTGCCGAGACGCGCTCCTTCAGCCGCGCGGCCGAACGCCTGTTCATCACCCAGTCGGCCCTGAGCCGCAGCATCGGCGCGCTTGAGGAAGACCTGGGCGCCCTCCTCTTCGACCGCATCGGCAAGCGCATCGAACTCACGCCCCTCGGCGCCCACGTGGTGGCGCGTGCCGGCGCGCTCGTGCGCGACGCGGACGAACTGCGGCGCAGCGTCGGCATCTTCCAGGGTGGCGACGGCGGCGCACTGCGCATTGGCCTCGGCTCGGGGCCGGCCGCCATGCTGACGACGCCGCTGCTCTGCCATATGGCCGAGCATCATCCGCGCCTCCATGTGCGCATCACGGGCGGGCCGATCGGGCTGCAGTTGATGCAGCTGCGCGCGCACGGCCTCGACGCGCTGGTTGCCGATGCGCGCAGCGTCGTGCCGGCGCCCGACATCGTGCTGGAGCCGATCGGCGAGCTGCGCACCTGCTTCGCCAGCCGCGCCGGCCATCCGTTGGCGGCCCTGCAAACGGTGACGCTGGCGCAGGTGCTCACGTATCCGGTCGCCTCCACGCCGCTGTCGGACGAGATCGCGCGCCTGCTGGTTGCGCTGTACGGCCCCGCCGCCCTTCCCGAAGAGATGACGACCCTGCAGTGCGAGGACATGAGCAGCCTGCTCGGCGCCGTCGAACGCTCGCAGGCGGTGTTCCTTGGCCTGGCCGCCGCGGCCCGCGACGGCATCGCCGCCGGCCGGCTGGTCGAGCTGCCGGTGCGGCCGACGCTGGAAGCGAAGGCGCGCTTCGCCTGTGTCACCCTGGCCGGGCGTACCGAGGCGCCGGCGCTGGCGGTGTTTCGCGGCTTCGCAGCCGCGCACTTGCGCGATTGAGCGATTGAGCGAGGATGAGGCAGGACTCGAGGGCGTGGCCGCGGCCACGCCACTCTCGTCCAAAGGGGTGTGCTCCAGGTAGCGGCGGCTCCCCGCCCGGCAGGCGCTGGAACAGGCGCGCCACGCTGAACCATTGCTGCTCTTCAGCTGGTTCTGAGCTCCACGATGTCCGCGCGGAGCAGCTCACCAAGCGCTTGCTGCACTTCCAGGTCATGCATGACCTGCTTGACGATCTTCGTCCGCTGGCCCGCACCACCGATGATGTCGTCCATTGCCTTCAGTGCCCCATTGGCCGTACGGACGCCATCCTGCGCCTTGTCCAGGGTCGCGCTGGTCTCCGCAATGGCGACGCCGGACGACTGTTTCAACTGAAGCGCGATTTCTCCGATCCGTTGTCCCGAAATGCGGGACCGCTCGGCGAGCTGGCGCACTTCGTTGGCGATGACGGCGAAGCCGGCGCCACTGGTGCCTGCGCGGGCGGCTTCGATGGCGGCATTGATCGCGAGCAGGTTCGTCTGCCTGGCGATGTCCTGGATGTTTTCGACGATGCTCCCGATCGTGGAGGCCTGCTCGGCCAGCGCCTGGTAGCTTGCGAACGATTGCTCGAGGTAGCCGGCGACCGCACTCATCGAGGAACCCGTTGCGCGAACGGCGTCGCCGCCCCCCAGGATCGCGGCACCCGAGCGCGCAGCCGTGGCGCTTGCGCGCTCCATATGGCCGACCGCACTGCCGATCGAGGCCAGGAGCTGGTCCAGGTGCGCCTCGCAGCGCAGCAGTGCCTGCTGAAGGTCCTCGGGCCGCGGCGCGCTTGCAGTCTCGCCGGTGTCCTGAGCCTGCGCTTGCGAACCTGCCTCGAAGTGGACGAAGGACTCGCCCTGGTTCCCGGCCACGCTGCGCCGGCGGCCCAGTCCTGCGAAGGCCAGGCGAATGGTGTTTGTCAGTTTCATTGTTGTGTTGTTCAAGTGGTGGGTCCAGGCTCCTGGAACCTGCCGAGCCAGGTTCTTCGTCACGGCAGCAGGTACGCCAGCTCCTGCGCGGCTTCGCGCAGCACCGGCAGGAACTGCGCCGTCATCTGCTCCTCGCCAACCCTGCCTGCCTGCGCGCCGGCGATCAGCGCCGCCTGCACCCTTCCCGACCCGCCGTGCACCGGGACGGCGATGGAGCGCAAGCCGGGCTCCAGCTCCTCGCTGTTGATGGCGCATCCCGCCTGCCGCACGGCGGCGAGGATGTACGTGGGGCTGGAGCGATCGGCACGACCATGAAGGGCTGCAAATAAGGCTGCTAATCGGCCTTGATGTTGCGCTCGCGGACGATCCTGGCCCAGCGCACCGTTTCCGTTTTCAGCGTATTCGCCAACTCTTGCGGCGACGAGCCGACCGGCTCCGCACCGATCTGCGCGAAGCGCGCGCGCACCTCGGGCTGCTTGAGCGCTTTCACCAGTTCGGCATTCAGGCGATCGACGACGGGCTTGGGCGTTTTAGCCGGCACGAAGACTGCATACCAGCCGCTCAGCTCGTAGCCCGGGAGGCCGGATTCGGCGATCGTCGGGACATTCGGGAAAACGCTCGAGCGCTTGCTGGTCGTCACGGCAAGCGCCTTCAGCCGGCCTGACTCGACATAGGGCTTCGCCGACGACAGCGAATCGAACATGATGTCGACCTGTCCGCCCATCAGGTCGGTCACCGCGGGTGCGCTGCCTTTGTACGGGACGTGCATGATGTCGACGCCGGCCATCGAATTGAACAGTTCAGCGGCAAGGTGGACGGTGGTGCCATTGCCCGCCGACGCATAGGTGAGTTTGCCCGGCTGGGCTTTCGCCAGCGCGATCAGTTCCTTGACGTTGTTGGCTTTCACGGACGGGTGCGCAACCAGAAGGTTGGGGACGATGCCGACCAGGCTGACCGGTTCGAAATCCCTGGTGGCGTCGTAGGGCAACTTCGGATAAATACTCGGATTCACGGCGTGACCGATGGACACGATCATCATCGTGTGGCCATCCGGCGCCGCCTTGGCGACCATGCCGGACCCGATCGCGCCGCCGGCGCCTGGACGGTTCTCGATGACGACCGGCTGCTTCATGCTGACCGACAGACGCTCGCCCAGGGTGCGCGCCATGGTATCCATCGCACCGCCTGGCGGGAAAGGCACGACCCACTTGATGGGCTGGCTCGGGTAGGGTGCGGCGGCTGTCGCGTTGAAGGCGCAGAGGACCAGTCCCATGGCCGTCATTGCTTTTAAAAGGGTCTTGTTCATCAGTGTCTCCGGTTGTGGATTTTGCTTGCTTGATTCGATGGGACGGCGGTGCCGTTCGCGATCATCGCCACCAGGTTGGCGCGCGAGGCGCCCTTTACACGCGTTTGATGACCATCGCAATGCCCTGCCCCACGCCGATGCACATCGTGCACAGCGCATAGCGCCCGCCGGTGCGGTGCAGCTGGTACATCGCCGTGGTAACGAGGCGCGCGCCGCTCATGCCCAGCGGGTGGCCGAGCGCGATGCCGCCGCCGTACGGATTCACGCGTGGGTCGTCGTCGGCAACGCCGAGTTCGCGCAGCACCGCCAGGCCCTGCGACGCAAAAGCTTCGTTCAGTTCGATGATGTCCATCTGGTCGATGCTCATGCCGAGCTGTTTCAGCAGCTTTTTGGTGGCCGGCGCCGGGCCGATGCCCATCACGCGCGGCGGCACGCCGGCGGTGGCCATGCCGACGATGCGGGCGCGCGGCGTCAGGCCATATTTTTCCGCCGCTTCCTTACTGGCCAGCAGGACCGCGCAGGCGCCGTCGTTCACGCCCGAGGCGTTGCCGGCGGTGACCGAGCCGTCCGGATGCACGACACCCTTCAGTTTCGCCAGCGCCTCGATGCTGGTTTCGCGCGGATGCTCGTCCTGCTCGAAGGCGATGTGGTCGCCCTTCTTCTGCGGGATCAGCACCGGGACGATTTCGTCCCTGAACAGGCCTTCGCGCTGGGCGCGCGCCGTCTTTTGCTGGCTGGCCAGCGCGAACTTGTCCTGGTCTGCACGCGAGACCTTGTAGTCGACCGCCACGTTCTCGGCCGTCTCCGGCATCGAATCGGTGCCGTACAGGTGCTTCATCTGTTTATTCGGGAAGCGCCAGCCGATGGTGGTGTCGTAAATGGCGGCCTGGCGCGAGAAGGCCGATTCCGCCTTGCCCATCACGAAAGGCGCGCGCGTCATCGACTCGACGCCGCCGGCGATCATCAGCCGGGTTTCGCCGGCCTTGATGGCGCGGGCGGCGATGCCGATGGCATCCATGCCGGAGCCGCACAGGCGGTTGACCGTCGTGCCCGGGACGTCCGTCGGCAAGCCGGCCAGCAAGGACGACATGTGGGCCACGTTGCGGTTGTCTTCGCCGGCCTGGTTGGCGCAGCCGAAGATCACGTCGTCGACTTGCGTCCAGTCGACGCCGGGATTGCGCTTCATGAGTTCGCGCAGCGGGATGGCGCCGAGGTCGTCCGCGCGGACGTCCTTCAGGGCGCCGCCGTAGCGACCGATCGGGGTGCGAATGGCATCGCAGATAAATGCGTCAGTCATGATCATCCTCTTTGTTCAGGGCGCCAGGAGTGGCGCGGCCGTAGCGGCCTGGAGTTCGTCGAAGGTGAGGCCGGGCGCCATTTCGATCACGCGCAGGCCATCGGGGGTGACGTCGAGCACGGCCAGGTCGGTAAAGATGCGGTTGACGCAGGCCACGCCCGTCAGCGGGTAGCTGCATTCGCGCACGATCTTGCTTTCGCCGGTCTTGGTCTGGTGGTCCATCATCACGAAGACCTTCTTGGCGCCGAGCGCCAGGTCCATCGCGCCGCCGACGGCCGGAATCGCATCCGGCGCGCCGGTATGCCAGTTGGCCAGGTCGCCCTTTTCGGACACCTGGAAGGCGCCGAGCACGCAGATGTCGAGGTGGCCGCCGCGCATCATGGCAAACGAATCGGCGTGGTGGAAATAGGCGCCGCCGGTCAGCAGGGTCACCGGCTGCTTGCCGGCGTTGATCAGGTCTTCGTCTTCGTCGCCGGGCGCGGGTGCGGGACCCATGCCGAGCAGGCCGTTTTCGCTGTGCAGGAAGACTTCACGGTCCTGGGGCAGGAAATTGGCGACCTTGGTCGGCAGGCCGATGCCAAGGTTCACATAAGCGCCCTCGAAGATGTCTTGAGCGACGCGGGCGGCGATCTGGTCGCGGCTGAATCTGTTCAATGAGCGGTTCATGCTGCCTCCTTCACGACGCGCTGGACGAAAATGCCCGGCGTGACGATATGTTCCGGGTCGAGTTCGCCGAGTTCGACGATCTCGGCCACCTGGGCGATCGCGACCTTCGCGGCCATCGCCATGATCGGGCCGAAGTTGCGGGCGGTCTTGCGGTACACGAGGTTGCCCCAGCGGTCGCCCTGGTGTGCCTTGATGAGCGCGAAGTCGGCGTGGATCGGCTTTTCGAACACGTAATGGCGGCCGTCGATCAGGCGCGTTTCCTTGCCCTCGGCCAGCAGGGTGCCGTAGCCGGTCGGCGTGAAGAAGCCGCCGATGCCGGCGCCGGCGGCGCGGATGCGCTCGGCCAGGTTGCCCTGCGGGGTCAGTTCGAGTCCGATTTCGCCGGCGCGGTACAGGGCGTCGAAATGGCGCGAGTCGCTCTGGCGCGGGAAGGAGCAGATGATCTTGCGCACCCGCTTCGCGGCCAGCAGCGCGGCCAGGCCGGTGTCGCCGTTGCCGGCGTTGTTGTTGACGATGGTGAGCTCGCGCGCGCCTTGCGCGATGAGGGCATCGATCAGTTGGGCCGGCATGCCGGCATTGCCGAAGCCGCCGATCATGACGGTGGCGCCATCGTGCACGTCGGCGACGGCACGTTCGAGCGATTCACAGGATTTATCAATCATGGTTTGCTGCCGAAAATGCGCAACGGGCGCTGTGGCCGCGCTGCGCGGATGAAAGGCGCAGGCCGCTCAGGCGGCGTTGCGGACGGGACTCGCCAGCGGCACGGCCGCCGTGGCCGAACGCTCATGACGGATCAGCGACACAGCGATGGTGGCCACGATGGCGGGAATGGCGATGGCGAGGAAATTCTGCTGCAGCGGCAGCGACATGCCGACCAGGGTACCGATCACGATCGGCGCCAGGATCGCGCCGCTGCGGCCGACGCCCGAGGCCCAGCCGATGCCGGTCGAACGGATCGCGGCCGGATAGAACTGGCCGGCATAGGCGTAGGTGACGATCTGGGTGCCGATCGTCGAGGCGCCGGCCAGGCCCACCAGCAGGAACAGCACCGGCGTCGAAACCGGGTAGCCGAGCAGCGTGATCGACACCGCCGCCAGCGCATACATGGCCACCAGCACATACTTGATGTGG
Organism: Telluria sp. AIW5; assembly: GCF_056680575.1. Classification (NCBI taxonomy): domain Bacteria; kingdom Pseudomonadati; phylum Pseudomonadota; class Betaproteobacteria; order Burkholderiales; family Oxalobacteraceae; genus Telluria; species Telluria sp. AIW5. The sequence goes on from NZ_CM155289.1 coordinate 3,986,934, forward strand.
AAGCGGTCCGCGAGCCAGCCGCCGCCCACCGCCCCGATCACGGCGCCGAAGTTCAGCACCAGCACGAAGGTCAAGGCGGAGCCGAGGCTGTAGCCGGCGCCGGCCATCAGCTTGGTCAGCCAGGAGCTCAGCGCATACACCATGAACAGGCACATGAAGAAGGCAATCCAGAACATGATGGTGGAAAACGCGCGGCCATCGTGGAAGAGTTTGCCCACGGGTGCGCCGGATGCGCGGTCGACCGCCGGCAGGTCGAAGCTGTCGCCTGGCTGCGCACGGTAAGTCGGGTCGAGACGCAGCACGATCTTCTTCAGTTCCTCCAGGCGGCCCTGCTTCACGAGGAAAGGCATCGATTCCGGCATCGACTTCAGGACGAAGGGGATCAGGAGCACCGGCACGCCGGCGGCCAGGAACACCGATTGCCAGCCGTACTGCTCGATCAGGCCCTTGCCGAGGATGGCGGCGAGCATGCCGCCGACGGCATAGCCGCTGAACATCAGGGTCACCATCGTGGCGCGGATCTTGCGCGGCGAGTATTCGGTCATTTGCGCCACCACGTTCGGCATGACGCCGCCGATGCCCAGGCCCGCCAGGAAGCGCATCGCGCTGAACACATACGGATCGTGGGTCAGGCCGGCGCCGGCGGTGAACACGCTGAACAGCGCGAGGCAGATGACGATGGTCCAGCGCCGGCCGATGCGGTCGGCCAGGGTGCCGAGGAAGATGGCGCCGAACATCATGCCGAACAGCGCGGAGCTCACCATGAAGCCCGCGTTTTGCGCGGTCACGCCCATGTCCTTCATGATCGACGGCACGGCGATGCCGGCCACGGCCAGGTCGTAGCCGTCGCAGATGATGATGAGGGCGCACCACAGTAATAGCGAGGCGTGGAAGCCGTTGAATTTCGCCGCGTCGGCGATGTTGTGAATGTCGATGTGTCGCATGCCAGGTGCCATAATCCGTGTCTCCGTTATCGTTGGTTTGTGTTGCGAACTGCTTTTACTTCTTGATGCTGTGCTGTTTCTTTGCTCCCGCGTGCAGGATCCACCAGGCGATCATGCCGATCACGATGCCCCAGAAGGCCGAGCCCAGCCCGAGGAAGGTCATGCCGGATGCGGTGGCGAGGAAGGTGACGACCGAGGCTTCGCGGTGGTCGTCCGCGGCCACGATGCCTGCGAGGTTGGCCATGATCGGCCCCAGCAGCGCCAGGCCCGCCAGGGTGACGACCAGTTCCTTCGGCAGGGCCGCGAACAGCATCACGATCGAGCCGCCGCACAGGCCCGCCAGCAGGTAGAACACGCCGTTGGCGAGGCCGGCGACATAGCGCTTGCGCGGGTCTTCATGGGCGTCCGGTCCGGTGCACATGGCGGCCGTGATGGCGGCGATCGCGATCGTGATCCCGCCGGTGCAGGCCACCGCCAGCGAGGCGACACTGTTGACGGTCATGATCGAACGTACGCTGGTGGCGTAACCGGAAGTCTTCAGGACCGCCATGCCGGGCAGGTACTGGCCGGCCAGGGTCACCAGCACCAGCGGCAGGGCCAGGCTGAAGGTGCTCGACCAGGACCAGCTTGGGGCGATGAATTGCGGCGCGACCAGCTGCAGCCGGACACCCGAGAAATGCGTCGCGTCCAGCAGGAGCGCCAGCAGCACGCCGGCGACCAGCAGCAGCATCACGCTGTAGCGCGGCGCCCAGCGCCGGAACACCAGGTAAGCGAGGATCATGCCGCAGGCCAGCAGCGGCAGCGTGCCGGTCGAGCGGAAGGCGTTCAGGCCGAAGGGCAGCAGGATCCCGGCCATCATGCCGCTGGCGATGCCTTTCGGGACATGGGCCATGAGGCGGTCGAAGCTGCCGGACAAGCCGATGACGAGCAGGATCGCGGCGGCCGTCAGGTAGGCGCCGATCGCCTCGCCCAGCGACAGGCCGGGAAACAGCGTGATGAGCAAGGCGGTGCCCGGCGCCGACCAGGCAGTGATGATCGGCGCGCGCAGCACCCAGCTCAGGACAATGCCGGAGACGGCCGCGCCGATCGAAATGCCCCACACCCAGGAGGCGAAGGCGGCGCTGTCGACCTGGGCCGCCTGGGCCGCCTGGTAAAAGATGGCCAGCGGCCCGGTGAACGAGACCAGCACCGCGAGGAAGCCCGCGGTGACGCTGGAGGCCGACCAGTCGGACCAGGATCGCCTGGCGACGCGGTCAGCCTGTTGCACTTCCGGTGCAGCATCCGCCGGCCTTTGATGACCAGTCTGTAGCATGCGTGTCTCCCTTGATGAAATCGTTTGCGGCCTGCGTTTGGCCTGTCTTTGGCCCGTTTTTGGCCAACCTAGGCCAGCAGGAACGGCAGGACGGCGTCGCTGAACCGGTCCGGTGCTTCGATGTTCGACAGGTGCGAAGCCGGCAGCGTCGCCACGGTCGCACCCGCGATGGCGGCGCCAAGCAGCTGCGCATCGGCCACCGTCGTCACCGGATCAAAGCTGCCCGCGATGACCAGGGCCGGGGCGGCGACGCTGCGCACATCCTGCGTCAGGTCGGCCGCGGCCAGGGCCTCGCAACAGGCGGCATAGCCTTCCGGGACGAGTGAGCGCAGGGTCTTCTGCATCGAGCCGACCACGACCTGCTGGCGGGCGACGAATTCCGGCGTGAACCATCGTCCTGGGGCACCGGCGGCGATCTCGTCCATGCCTTCCGCGCGCACGGCGGCGGCCCGTGCATGCCAGCCGTCCGGCGTGCCGATGCGCGAAGCGGTATTCGCCAGCACCAGTTTGTCCAGGCGGTCCGGCGCATGGGCACCCAGCCACTGGCCGATGACGCCGCCCATCGACAGGCCGATGAAGTGGGCGCGGTTGACGTCGAGGTGGTCGAGCAAGGCCAGCACATCGCGCCCGAGCAGCTCGATCGTGTACGGTCCGGGCGTCGCGCTCGAGGCACCATGCCCGCGGGTGTCGTAGCGCACCACGTGGAAGCGCGTCGCCAGTACGCAGGCCTGCGCGTCCCACATCGACAAGTCGGTGCCGAGGGAATTCGACAGCACGACGGTCGGCCGCGTACGCTCGCCGTCGCAACGGACGTTGAGGCTGGCGCCGTTGAGGGGAATGATCGCCATGATGTTCTCCAGTTAGCCCTGGTCGCCGCCGGCGACCGGCAGCACGCTGCCGGTGATGTAGGACGCTTCATCGGACGCCAGGAACAGGATGGCGCGCACCTGCTCGTCGATGGTGCCGTAGCGGTGCATGAGGCTCGAGTTGATCGTCTGGTCGACGATGCCCTGGTACCAGACTTGCTCCTGCGCGCTCAGCGGATTCGGATTGCGCGGCACGATGCGCGGCGGAGCTTCGGTGCCTCCGGTCGCCACCGCATTGACGCGGATACCGTCCTCCGCGTGTTCGAACGCCAGGCTGGCGGTCAGGGCGTTCACGCCGCCCTTGGCGGCCGAATAGGGAATCCGGTGGATGCCGCGCGTGGCCACCGACGACACGTTGACGATCGCCCCGCCCTTCTGCGCGATCATCGCCGGGAGGACTGCGCGGCAGCACCACAGCGTCGGGAACAGCGAGCGGCGGATTTCACGCTCGATCTGGTCTACCTCGTACTCCTGGTAGGGCTTGGCCCAGATCGTGCCGCCGACGTTATTCACCAGCACGTCGATACGGCCGAATTCGCGCAGCGCGGTTTCCATCAGCGCGCTGGCGCCGGCCCAGGTCTCCAGGTCGACGTTCGCGAGCGTGACCAGGGCGCCCAGCGCCTGCGCTTCGGCGCCCACTTCGTCCAGCACCGGGGCACGGTCCGCCAGTACCAGTTGCGCACCCTCGCGCGCAGCCGCCAGCGCCACGCCGCGCCCGATGCCCTGGGCCGCACCCGTGACGACGACGACCTTCCCTTCAAAACGTTTAGCAGCGCTCACGCTTGTGTTCATGTTCATGCTCCTGCGTTCGGCGAAAATTTCTCGTAATGGAAACTGGCCGGATTGACGCCGGTCTCCGTGAACCAGCCGCGCACCGCGTCGACCATCGGTGGCGGACCGCAGAGGTAGACATCGACCTCGCCGTCGTTCATCCAGCCTGGTTCGACATGGGCGGTGGCATAGCCCTTGCGCGGATGCGTGCTCTCGGGCGCGGCCACGCAGGTGACGAAGCTGAAGTTCGGATGTGCCTGCGCGATGCGCTCGAGCTCATCGAGGCCGACCAGGTCGACGTCGTTGGTGACGGCATACACCATCCGCACCGGCTGCGCGAAGCCGCTCTTGTCCAGGCTCGCCAGCATCGACAGGAAGGGCGCGATGCCGGTACCGCCGGCCAGGAACAGCACCGGCCGTTCCACGGGACGCAGGTAGAAGCTGCCGAAAGGCCCGAGGAAGGAAATCGCGTCGCCGTCCCGCGCACCGTCGGTCAGGTAAGCGCTCATGCGTCCGTTCGGGACGTTGCGCACGACGAATTCGACGCGGCCTGCACCCGGCGCGGAACTGAAGGAATACGAGCGGGTCAGCTCGGTGCCGGGGATCTTGACGTTGACGTACTGGCCGGGCAGGAAGCCGGGCGCCGCACCCTCGTCGAGATCGATGGCGAAGCGGATCGTCGATGGCGAGAACTGCTCGACCGCGGCGATTTTTCCCTGGTAGCTGTGGGCGCCGGACTTGCAGGCCTGCGAGGTCGCCAGGATCTTGACGACGCAATCGCTTTTCGGCCGCATCTGGCAGGCCAGCACAAAGCCCTTCGCCGCGTCGGCGGGTTCGAGCGCGTCGTCGATATAGCTGGACTCCGGCATGTCGTAGCTGCCCGATTCGCAATGCGCGCGGCAGGTGCCGCAGGCGCCGTCGCGGCAGTCGAGCGGAATGTTGACGCGCTGGCGATAGGCGGCGTCCGACAGCGTTTCCTTGTCGTTGCACGCGATGAAGCGGGTGATCCCGTCTTCGAACTGCAGGGCGATGTGATGGCTCATGATCTGTTTCCTTGCCGGAGGGGCCTGGTCGGCCGCCCCGGCTTCAACTTTTAAATGTGATACACGTCGATGACCTGGTGGATGTAGTCGTTTTTCAGGACGACATACTTGTCCAGGATGCGCGCTTGCCGGTTACCTGGTTCGCCGCCGAAATCGATCACGTAGCGCGACATGCCGAAGTACGAAAAATCGGTCTTGTAGCGGTGGCTCAGCGTGTGCCAGTTGAAGCGCACCGTGACCACCGACCCTTCCTGCTTTTCGATCTCGACGTTGGCGATGTTGTGGCTGGTGCGCGTGTCGGGCACGGTGGCGCTCGAACGTTCGGTCTTGATCCGGAACACGCGGTCTTCCAAGCCCTGGCGGGTCGGGTAGTAGATCAGCGAGATCTCGCGCTGCGGGTCGCTCACCAGCTTGCCGTCGTCGTCCCAGGACGGCATCCAGAAGCGCGCGTCCGGGTCGTAGCAGGCGAGCCATTCGTCCCAGGCTTCGTCGTCCAGCAGGCGCGCCTCGCGGTAGAGGAAAGCGGCGACCTCGTTCACGGTAAGGGCGCTCATGCCTGCTCCCCCTGGGTGGCCGGCGCGGCTTGCACCGTTTGCGCCGCCTGGGCGCGCTGCATGACGCCGAGCCAGTAGCGGTGCTGCACCGTGTACAGGCCTTCGTCCTCGGTACGCACGCCGCTCATCACGGGTGCGAGGCCGATTTCCTTGGCCGCCTCGTCCGGGCCCTGGATCCAGTGCGTGGAACCGCGGCACATGTCGTTCCAGGGTGCGGCGCCGCCGGCGTAACCGGCCTGGCAGGCGCGGAATTCTTCCAGGTCGTCCGGGGTCGCCATGCCGCTGACGTTGAAGAAGTCCTCGTACTGGCGGATGCGGCGGGCACGGGCTTCGTCGGACTCGCCTTTCGGCGCGATGCAGTAGATCGTCACTTCCGTCTTGTCGACCGAGATCGGGCGCAGCAGGCGGATCTGGGACCCGAACTGGTCCATCAGGTAGACGTTCGGGTACAGGCACAGGTTGCGCGAGCGCTCGACCATCCAGTCCGCGGTAGGCTTGCCGTACTGCGCCGCGTACTCGGCGTGGCGCGGGTAGTTCGGCCGGTCCTCGGGATTGGCCCACTGCGTCCACAGCAGCATGTGGCCATGATCGAAGGCGTAGAAGCCGCCGCCCTGGCGTCCCCACTTGCCGGCATCCATGGCGCGGATCTTGTCCTCGCGCTCGGCCTCTTCCTTGCGGCGGTTGGTCGTGGCGGCGTAGTTCCAGTGCACGGCCGAGACGTGGTAGCCGTCGGCGCCGTTTTCCGCCTGCAGCTTCCAGTTGCCCTCGAAGGTGTAGGTGGAGGCGCCGCGCAGCACTTCCAGGCCGTCGGGCGACTGGTTGACGATCATGTCGATGATCTTCGCCGCCTCGCCGAGGAATTCCTCGATCGACGGCACGTCCGGGTTCAGGCTGCCGAACAGGAAGCCCTTGTAGTTGGCGAAGCGCGCCACCTTGGTGAGGTCGTGCGAGCCTTCCTTGTTGAAGCCTTCCGGATAGCCCGCCTCTTCCGGATCCTTCACCTTCAGCAGCTTGCCGCTGTTATTGAAAGTCCAGCCGTGGAACGGGCAGGTATAGGTCGCCTTGTTGCCGCGTTTCAGGCGGCACAGCTGGGCGCCGCGGTGGCTGCAGGCGTTGATGAACGCGTTCAGCTCGCCCTGGCGGTTGCGCGCGATGAAGATCGGCTGGCGGCCCATGTGGGTCGTGTAGTAATCGTTGTTGTTCGGGATCTGGCTTTCGTGGGCCAGGTAGATCCAGTTACCCTCGAAGATGTGTTTCATCTCGAGTTCGAACAGGGCCGGATCGGTGAAGGCGCTCCGGTTCAGGCGGTAGTCGCCGGTGGCGTGGTCTTCCACGAGCAGCGAATCGAGGTCGAGCTTCGCCGCTGCCGCAGGGCTGGAGGCGCCCGCGGACACAGGATGGATCGGGATCATGGTGTTCTCCTTGGCGCCCGGGCTCAGGCGGCGGCGCGCTGGCGCTCGACTTGCGCGCTCGGCGCGGTGTCGACGTCACGGTGCAGGCGGAAGTCGAAGTCGATGCTGGCGAACGGCTTGTCCTGGCCGCGGGCGGCGAGCGCTGCCGGATCCGCGACGCGGCTGACCGGCGGCACCAGGCCCTCACGGCTGGCGAAGGCGAAGTCGTCCCACAGGTATTCGTCGCCGTCGATGTTGATCTGGGTGGTCAGCTTGCGCTGGCCCGGGGCGCTCACGAAGAAGTGGATGTGCGCCGGACGCTGGCCGTGGCGGCCCAGCTGGTCGAGCAGCGTGGCGGTGCTTCCGCCCGGAGGACAGCCATAACCCTTCGGCATGATCGACTGGAAGGAGTAGCGGCCGGCGGCGTCGGTGATGATCGAGCGGCGCAGGTTGAAATGCGACTGGGTCGAATCGAAGAACGAGTAGTTGCCCAACAGGTTGGCGTGCCAGACTTCGACTTTCGCGCCAGGCAGCGGCTTGCCCTGGGCGTCGTACACGGTGCCCTGCATGAACAGCACTTCGGCCTGGTCGCTCTCGGTGCCGTCGTCGAGACGGGCAAAGCCCTGGCTCTCCGGTGCGCCGGCAACGTACAGCGGGCCTTCGATGGTGCGTGGCGTACCGCCTTCGAGACCGGCACGGGCCTCGGCTTCGTCGGCGCGGATGTCCATGAAGCGCTCCAGGCCCAGGCCCGGGGTCAGCAGGCCGAGTTCATTGTTCTTGCCGGCCTTGGTCAGGAAGTCGATGCCAGTCCAGAATTCGCTCGGCTGGATGTCGAGGTCTTCCATGGCCTTGCACAGGTCCGCGACCAGGCGCAGGACGATGGCCTGCACGCGCGGGTTGGCCGGACGCTCGGCGGCGTCGACGATCCATTCTTTCGCGAGCTGGTCGATTTCTTGGTGGTTCATTTTTGTCTCCTGATTGGCTGGGGTTTTGGACGAAATTCAAAAATCACAGGTCGCCGGCGCGCACCGAGGACGGGTGCCGGCACATGGGTGTTACCTCGATGCGCATGTAGGGGAACAGCGGCAAGGACATCAACAGCGCGTGCAATTCTTCATTGCCCGGCACATCGAAAATACTGACGTTGGCGTAGCGGCCGGCGACGCGCCACAGGTGGCGCCAGCTGCCCTCTTCCTGCAGGCGCTGCGCGAGCGCCTTTTCTTCCGCCTTGAGCGCGTCGGCCTGGTCCTTCGGCATCGACTGCGGCAGCTGGACTTCCATCGTTACGTGAAACAGCATAGCTTTCTCCTGTGTGACTGATTTATGCGCGGGGATCAGGCGCGAGGATTAGGCGCGACGCAGGCGGCGCAGCTTGTCGGCGTCGACCCGCACGCCCAGGCCCGGCTTCGACGGCACCTGCAGCGCGAAGTCGGCGTATACCAGCGGTTCTTCCAGCACTTCCTCGGTGAGCAGCAGCGGGCCGAACAGCTCGGTGTCCCAGGAAAGGTCGGTGAAGGTGGCGCACAGGTGGGCCGTGGCCGCGGTACCGACGCCGCCTTCGAGCATCGTGCCGCCATACAGGCCGATGCCGGCCATCTGGGCGACGGTGGCGACCTGCTGCGCGGGCACCAGGCCGCCGGACTGGGCGATCTTCACCGCGAAGACATCGGCGCCATTGGTGCGTGCGATATTGAAGGCGTCGATCGGGCCGTGCAGCGCCTCGTCGGCCATCACGGCCACGTCGAAGCGCTCCGCCAGGCGCCGCAAGGCGTCGCGGTTGTCGGCGCGTACCGGCTGCTCGACCAGGTCGATGCCGCCCGCTTCCAGCTGGGCGATGCCGCGCACGGCTTCCAGTTCGCTCCAGGCCTGGTTGACGTCGACCCGCACGCTGGCGCGGTCGCCGAGGGCGCGCTTGATGGCCAGCACGTGATTCACGTCTTCCTGCAGGGCGCGGGCGCCGATCTTGAGCTTGAAGATGCGGTGGCGACGCTTCTCCAGCATCACTTCGGCTTCGGCGATGTCTTTCGCGGTGTCGCCGCTGGCCAGGGTCCAGGCCACCGGCAGCGCGTCGCGCACCCGGCCGCCGAGCAGTTCGGAGAGCGGCACGCCGAGGCGTTGGCCCTGCGCGTCCAGCAGCGCAGTCTCGATGGCGCATTTCGCGAAGCGGTTGCCCTGGATCGTCTTGCGCAGCTTCTTCATCAGGGGAGCGACGCCGGCTGCGTCCATACCCATGATGAGCGGAGCGATGTGGGCGTCGATATTCGCCTTGATGCTTTCCGGGCTTTCTTCGCCGTAGTTCAAACCGCCAATCGTGGTGGCCTCACCCCAGCCTTCGATGCCGTCGTCGCAACGGATCCGAACCAGGACCAGCGTTTGCGTGTTCATCGTCGCGACGGACAGCTTGTGCGGGCGGATGGTCGGGACATCGACAAGCGTGGTTTCGATTTCGCGAATCATATTCAGTTCGTATAATGTGTGTAGGTGAATACACGATATTCCCAGAACAGATAAGCGTCCAACACTGATTTAGTATGGTTTTGATACCCTGGAGGTATGAACATGGAATTGCGTCATTTGCGCTATTTCGTCGCTGTCGCCGATGAGAAAAACTTTACGCGCGCAGCGGAGCGCCTCAGCATTGCGCAGCCGCCGCTGAGCCGGCAGATCCAGCAGCTGGAAGAAGAGTTGGGGGTGGTACTGATCGAAAAAGGCTCGCGCCCCCTGCGCCTGACCGAGGCCGGCAAGTTCTTTCATGCGCACGCCGCGGAATTGCTGGCCAAGGCCTCGGACCTGAAGGCCATGACCCAGCGCGTCGGCAAGATCGACCGCAAGTTCGCGATCGGCTTCGTCGCTTCGACCCTGTATGGCCTGCTGCCGGAAATCGTCCGCCGCTTTCGCAACCGCTATCAGTCGCTCGAGATCAGCTTTCACGAGCTGACCACGATGGAGCAGCTGCAGGCCCTGAAGGAAGGACGGATCGATGTGGGTTTCGGGCGCCTGAAAAGCCAGGATCCGGCGATTCGCCGCATCGTGCTGCGCGAGGAAGCGATGATCGTCGCCCTGCCAACCGGCCATCGGCTGGGCGCGACCGACCGCCCCCTGGCGCTGTCGGAACTGGTGCAGGAGACGCTGCTGGTGTACCCGAAAAACCCGCGCCCGAGTTTCGCCGACCAGGTGCTCAATACGTTCAACGAGCGCAACCTGGTGCCGCAAGCGGTGCTGGAGGTGCGCGAACTGCAGATCGCCATCGGCCTGGTGGGCGCCGGCCAGGGCATCGCCATCGTCCCGCAAAGCCTGCAAGGCATGATCCGCACCGATGTCGTCTACCGGCCGCTGGACGACGTCCAGGCGGTGTCGCCGATCATCTTCAGCGCGCGCCACATGGACCGCTCACCCGAGCTGACGAACATGCTGGACGTGATCTACGAGATCTACGACGAACTGGGCATCGCGCACGTGAAGCACGTGCTGTAAGGGGTGCCGCAGCCGGGATGGGATGCCCGGCTGCCGGTGGCGGGCGCGACAGGAAACGTGCGTGGACCGGGCCGGCCTGCCGCGCCGCACCACCCATTGAGATGAGGGTTTATTGCAGGCGCTGCGCGGCGCCGGGTTCCTGCGTTGCGGAGCCGTGGCGCAGGCTCGATACGGTCGTCAGCTTGCGCAGTTTCCCGGACAGTGACATGACCGTGGCCAGGGTCTGTTCGGACGTCCCCTTTGCCGGCACAAACTCCCACGTCGCCCTCTCGTTTGCAGGGTGCAGGATCCGCAAGCCCAGCACCTCGCCGGAACGCCGGGTGAAGCGCGCAAGCTGGTTCACGTCGCAACCGGCATCGGCAGTCATGAGGATGGCGCCTGGCCTGGCGACGTCGTCCAGCCGGCGGAACAAGGCCTCCTTGACGCCCATACCCGTGACTACGGTGTCGATCACCAGGTCGCAGTCCTTCAAGTGATGGAAGTAGGCCGTGCCGGCCAACAGCGCCAGGCGCCGGTCGCGCGCATCCGCTGCCAGAGCGCCGTGCGTGACCGCGTCCTGGCAACGCGACCGCGCCGTCGCCAGCGCCTTGTCGAGCGACGCCCGTTCGCGGTCGACGATCGTTACCGGAATGCCGGCGTCCAGCAAGCGCATGGCGATGCCGATACCGGTGGCATTGGCGCCGATGATGCCGACCCTGCCAACCGGCCGCGGGACGGGGTCCGCGGAGAGGCCGATATGGTGTTCCGTTGTGCGCTCCGTTGTGCGCTCCGGGAGCGGGACCGGCGTCCGGACCTGCCGGCCGCCGTCGCGCAGTTCGCAATTCATTTCACTCATGCTTGTTCCTTGAAATAGTTGACCGGATAACCGGCGCAGCAGGCCCGCGACTGCGGGCCTGCTGCGCGCTCCGTCAGAACTGGTTCATCGTGTTGTGTTTGCCCGAAGCCTTGAGTGCCGCTTCGCCGCTGAAATACTCCTTGTGGTCATCGCCCAGGTCCGAGCCGGACATGTTCTGGTGCTTGACGCAGGCGATGCCCTGGCGGATTTCCTTGCGCTGCACCCCGGCGACATAGCCCAACATGCCCTGCTCGCCGAAATATTCCTTCGCCAGGTTGTCGGTCGACAGCGCGGCGGTATGGTAGGTCGGCAGCGTGATCAGGTGATGGAAGATGCCCGCTTCACGCGCGGCGTCCGCCTGGAAGGTACGGATGCGCTCGTCGGCCTGGCGCGCCAGTTCGGAGTCGTCGTATTCCACGCTCATCAGCTGCGAGCGCTCGTAGGCCGAGACGTCGAGGCCCTCGGCCTTCATGCTGTCGAACACCTGCTGGCGGAAGTTCAGGGTCCAGTTGAAGGACGGGCTGTTGTTGTACACCAGCTTGGCGTTCGGGATGACCTTGCGGATTTCCTTGACCATGCCGCCGATCTGCGCGATGTGCGGCTTCTCGGTTTCGATCCACAGCAGGTCGGCGCCGTTCTGCAGCGAGGTAATGCAGTCGAGCACGCAACGCGCCTCGCCGGTGCCCTCGCGGAACTGGAACAGGTTGCTGGCCAGGCGCTTCGGGCGCAGCAGTTTGCCGTCGCGCTTGAGGACGACGTCGCCATTCGCCATCGCATCGAGCGACACCTCTTCCACGTCGAGGAAGCTGTTGTACTGGTCGCCCAGGTCGCCCGGTTCGCGGGTGTAGGCGATCTGCTTGGTCAGGCCGGCGCCCAGCGAATCGGTACGCGCCACGATGAGGCCGTCGTCGACACCGAGTTCCAGGAAGGCGTAACGCACGGCCCGGATCTTGGCGAGGAAATCCTCGTGCGGCACGGTGACCTTGCCGTCCTGGTGGCCGCACTGCTTCTCGTCCGACACCTGGTTTTCGATCTGGATGCAGCAGGCGCCCGCTTCGATCATCTGCTTGGCCATCAGGTAGGTTGCTTCCGCATTGCCGAAGCCGGCATCGATGTCGGCGATGATCGGCACCACGTGGGTGACGAAATTATCGATCTTGTCCTGGATGGCGGCGCGCGCCGAGGTGTCAACTGCGTCGGTGCTGTCGAGCTGGCGGAACAGGCCGCCCAGTTCGCGCGCGTCGGCCTGGCGCAGGAAGGTGTACAGCTCCTTGATCAATGCCGCCACCGCGGTCTTCTCGTGCATCGACTGGTCCGGCAGCGGGCCGAATTCCGAGCGCAGCGCGGCAACCATCCAGCCCGACAGGTACAGGTAGCGGCGGTCGGTATTGTTGAAGTGCTTTTTAATGGAGATCATCTTTTGCTGGCCGATGAAGCCGTGCCAGCATCCCAGCGACTGCGTGTACTGCGACGGATCGGCGTCGTAATTGGCCATGTCGCGACGCATGATGCCGGCCGTGTAGCGGGCAATATCGAGGCCGGTCTGGAAGCGGTTCTGCGCGCGCATGCGTGCCGCGGACTCGGGGTTGATGGCATCCCACGCGCTGCCCTGCTGCTCTTTGAGGCTGGCGATGGACTGGATATCGTTCTGGTACTGGGACATGATGACACTCCATGAAAGATGAATCGAAACCTGTTGCATTCCTGCTGTGCGCACCGTGTGGAGCGAACCGCAAGCACATGGGTTCATCATAAGCGCAAAATGCCGTATGTTTTATGTCTTATATAAGACTTTGTTTATATTTATAGTCTTGAAAATCAGTGACTTAAGCCACTCATTTCACATTCCGGAACAATGTTTTGTGCAATGAGATAGCGCGCCCGCTATTCTCCGCGCGACAGTTCACGATGTGAAATGGGATTTGATCGGGTGAAAAACGGAGGGACCTACGCTGGCCGCCATGGCCAGGGCCCATGCCGCCGGCGGCCTTTGTTCTTGAGGTCGACGCGCGGGCATGCCCGCCCTACGTTACACGGCGGTCTCGACCAACAATGACGACGGTGGCGCACCGTACGGGGTCATCGAGGCCAATGGCTTCGATGACGGATTCACTGGGCATGCCCGCGCGTTATGCTGGCCCGGGACAGCTCATCCGCGCTTGACTGAACGGCATTAGTGCTCGACGGGGACCGGGCTGGCGGTGATTCAGTCCGTCAAATCGGGGGGACCACGACGCGCCTAAGCAGTCTTGATCCAATAGCGACGCGCCAGTTGCCCTTCGTCGAAGGTAGTGCGTTCAAAAACGCCACCATTCGATTCAATGACTTTCCAGGATCCGACATTCGCGTCCTTGCAGGTGACGAGGAGCTGGGAAAGTCCGATTTTCTTCGCTTCGGGAATGGCGAGGGCCAGCATTCTTGTCGCATACCCCTTGCGCCTTTCGCTCGGGCAGATGCCGTAGCCAATGTGGCCGCCAGTCTCGATGAGGTTGGGATGGTGAATGTGGTGGCGAATCTGGATGGCACCGAAAAGTTTCGAACTTTCGGTATCGGCGAGAAGAAACAAGTGTGCCGGCACGCGCGCTGGATCCGATTCGGTCGGTTCGCGCTGGACGATCGACAGGAATTCGTCGAAGTCTTTTCCCGTAAAAAGCCGGCCCGGAGAGGTGGGCGTTTCGACAGTACGCCACCGATGAACCATGTCTTCGTAGGCAGCGCGATGTTTTTCGTTTGGAAATTCCAGAATGAGCATAAGGGAAAGAAATACCGAAAATGGATGCGTCAGCCTAAAAGGTATTTACAAAGAGCGCCAAATTCGCTGACCTGATGATGAGAGACGGCTTGTGGCCAACTGCCGTCGATTGTACTCGACCGTCTGCAGGAAATTGAGATTCTGCGAACAACGCGCGCTGCGCGGCAATGCCGTTCAGTTAAGCGCGGATGAGCTGCCCCGGGCCAGCATAACGCGTGGGCATGCCCAGTGAACCCGTCATCGAGGCCATTGGCCTCGATGACCCCGTACGGTGCGCCACCGTCGTCATTTGGTCGAGACCGCTGTGTAACGTCGGGCGGGCATGCCCGCGCGTCGACCTCAAGAACAAAGGCCGCCCCGGTGTGGTGCCTATTCCGCAAACAGTTCCGCCACCAGTCCCCGCAGCCAGCGGTTGCCTTCATCCTGGTTATAGCGGCGGTGCCAGAACATATTGGTTTGCAGCGCCGGCAGGCCCAGCGGCGAGGCGGCGACCGTCAGCCCGAAGGGCCCGGCCGCGCGCTCGGCCAGCTTTTGCGGCACCGTCGCCACCAGGTCGGTCGTGCTGACGATATAGGGAACGGCTGCAAAATGCGGCACGCTGAACGAGGCCTCCAGTGCGATCCCGGCTTTGCGCAGCGCTTCGTTGATGCCGTCATACGGGCTTTCCATCGAGCTCACGACCAGGTGCCGGGCGGCGCTGAACTGCGCCAGGGTCGACAAGTGCCCGCCGAGCGGATGCCCGCGGCGGCACAGGCTGACATAGGCCTGCCGGAACAGCCGCCGCTGGTAGAACACGGCGGGCGCATCCTCGAAGGCGCCGATCGCGAGGTCTACCCTGCCGGCCGCCATTTCGGTGCGCAGGTCGACCAGGCCGGCGCGCACCGAGGCGATGTCGACCTGCGGCGCCCGGGTTGCACAGGCGTCGATCAGCCCGGGCATGAAATAGGTTTCGCCGACGTCGGTCATGGCGATCGTGAAGCGGCGCCGGGTCGATCCCGGATCGAAGGCCTGCGCCGGCTTGAACGCCTCTTCCAGGTGGGCGAGCGCCGCCGCCACCGGCTCGGCCATCCGTTCGGCAAAGGGCGTCGGCTGCATGCCCGCGGGCGTACGCACGAACAGCTCGTCGCCGGTGCTGCGGCGCAAACGCGCCAGCGCGTTGCTGACCGCCGATTGCGTCACCTTCAGGCGCTTCGCGGCCGCCGAGATCTGGCGCTCGCGCAGCACTTCGTGGAAGACGAGCAGCAGGTTCAGGTCGATTTCCCGCAGGTTCACGGCGGCGCTCCATTTCCAACGTAAATAGACATAATTTTGCTATTTATACCGTAAACGTCGCTAGACTTCACATTATTCCTGTCGCTTTCACCATCATCGAGGAGAGGCTGTGAAAACATCCACCGACCACGGTCGTATTCAGTCCGATTTACAGTCCGGCTACCAGTCCGGTTTCGGCAACGAATTCGCCACCGAGGCACTTCCCGGCGCCCTGCCCGCGCACCAGAATTCGCCGCAATGCGCGCCCTACGGCCTGTACGCCGAACAGCTTTCGGGGACGGCCTTTACGGCGCCGCGCGCCTGCAACCGGCGCAGCTGGCTGTACCGCATCCGTCCGGCCGCCATGCACCAGCCTTTCCGGCAAATCGGCAACGGCCGTATCGTCAGCCGCTTCGACGCGGTGGCGGTGCCGCCCAACCAGCTGCGCTGGGACCCGCTGCCGATGCCCGACAGCCCCGTCGATTTCATCGACAGCTGGGTCACGATGGCCGGCAACGGTTCGCCCGCCGCGCAGGCCGGCTGCGCCATCCACCTGTATGCGGCCAACCAATCGATGGAAGGACGCTATTTCTACAATGCCGACGGCGAGCTGCTGGTGGTCCCGCAGCAGGGACGCCTGCGCATTGCCACCGAACTCGGTGTGCTCGACCTCGAACCCCAGGAAATCGCCGTCATCCCGCGCGGCGTGCGCTTCCAGGTGACGCTGCCGGACGGCCAGGCGAGCGGCTATATCTGCGAGAACTTCGGCGCCCTGCTGCGCCTGCCGGACATGGGCCCGATCGGCTCGAACGGCCTGGCCAACGCGCGCGACTTCCTGACCCCGCGCGCCGCCTTCGAGGACCTCGAGGGCGAATTCGAACTGGTGGCGAAATTCGGCGGCAACCTGTGGGCGGCGCGCATCGGCCACTCGCCGCTCGACGTCGTCGCCTGGCACGGCAACTACGCGCCCTATAAATACGACCTGCGCCACTTCAACGCCATCGGCTCGATCAGCTACGACCATCCGGACCCGTCGATCTTCCTGGTGCTGCAGGCCCCGAGCGACACGCCCGGCGTCGACACGCTCGACTTCGTGATTTTCCCGCCGCGCTGGCTGGCGGCCGAGAACACCTTCCGCCCGCCCTGGTTCCACCGCAACGTGGCGAGCGAATTCATGGGCCTGATCGAAGGCCAGTACGACGCCAAGTCGACCGGCTTCCGTCCCGGCGGCGCCAGCCTGCACAACTGCATGAGCGCCCACGGGCCGGATGCGCCGACCTTCGAAAAGGCGAGCGCCAGCGACACCAGCGTGCCGCACAAGGTCGACAACACGATGGCTTTCATGTTCGAGACACGCGACGTGATCTGCCCGACGGCGCATGCGCTGGCCTCGCCCCAGCTGCAGCCGGACTATTTCGAATGCTGGCAGGGCTTCAAGAAATTCTTCACCGGTCACCAGAATGGGAACCAGGCATGAACATGCAACTCAACGAAACCCACGATCCGGCCTTGACAAGCTGGGTGACGTCCGCCAACAGCGCGGGCACCGACTTCCCGATCCAGAACCTGCCCTTCTGCGTGTTCCGCCGGCGCGGCCTCGGTGAAGGCGACAGTGAAACCTGGCGCGGCGGCGTCGCCATCGGCGACCAGATCGTCGACCTGGCGCTGGTCGCCGCCGCCGTGGGCACTGCAGTGGGCGATACCGTGGACGGCGCGGCGCGCGAGGCGGCCGCACTGGGTGGGCGCGACACGCTCAACGCCCTGATGGACGCCGGCCCGCGAGCCTGGTCGGCACTGCGCCTGGCGCTCTCGCGCCTGCTGCGGAGCAGCGCCGCGCCGCGTCCCGAACTGCTGGTGGCGCAGGCCGCGGCCGAGTATGCGGTGCCGGCGCAGATCGGCGACTACACCGACTTCTATACGTCGATCCACCACGCGACCGCCGTCGGCAAGCTGTTCCGGCCGGATGAACCGCTGCTGCCCAACTACAAATGGGTCCCGATCGGCTACCACGGCCGTTCGTCCACGATCGGCGTCTCGGGCGACGACTTCCGCCGCCCGCGCGGCCAGGTACGCGGCGCCAGCGACACCGAGCCAAGCTTCGGCCCGTGCAAGCGCCTGGACTACGAACTCGAAATCGGCATCTTTGTCGGCGCCGGCAACGAACAGGGCGAGCCGATCGCGGCCGCCGACGCCGAGCGCCACGTGTTCGGCCTGTGCCTCCTGAACGACTGGTCGGCGCGCGACCTGCAGGCCTGGGAATACCAGCCGCTCGGCCCCTTCCTGTCGAAGAACTTCGCCTCCACGATCTCGCCCTGGATCGTGACCCTCGAAGCGCTCGCGCCCTACCGCGCCGCCTGGCAGCGCGACGCCGCCGACCCGCAGCCATTGCCCTATCTCGACTACGCCGGGCTGCGCGAGGCGGGCGGCTTCGACATCGAACTCGAAGTGCTGCTCGAAACCGAGGCCATGCGCGGCGCGGGCCAGGCGCCGGCACCGCTGTCGCAATCGAACTTCCGCCACTCCTACTGGACCGTGTCCCAGCTGCTGGCCCACCACACGGTCAACGGCTGCGCCATGCGCGCCGGCGACCTGCTCGGCTCGGGCACCCAGTCCGGACCCGAGGCGCAGGAAGCCGGCTCGCTGCTGGAACTGACCGTGGGCGGCAAGCAGCGCCTGACGCTGCCGAATGGCGAGCAGCGCGTGTTCCTGGAAGATGGCGACCGCATCGTGATGCGGGGCTCGGCCGCGCGTCCGGGCCGGCCGCGCATCGGTTTTGGCGAGGTGGCGGCGACGGTACTGCCGGCGCGCTGATCCGGCATCGGCACACTAGCGGCGCCAAGGCGCCGCCGCACCGGGCAGGTCAGAACTTTTGCTCCCACGTTGCGCGAACCAGCATCGGACTCGAGAATACCTGGGTACGACGGCTCGTATCGATGCCCGGGCGCACGACATACGTTTCGTTCACAAAGTCCTCTGCCAGCACATTGGCGAGTGTGACGTAGAGTTGGCGCCTGGGGTCGAACTTCCACAGTAAATAGGCCCCCAGTTCGCGGCGTACGCTCTGGTAGGTCGCCTGGGTGCCTGAGACGCGCACATAGCCACCATTACGGAAAACGTAGCTGCTGCCCGCAGACAAGGCCCCGTTCTTGTAGTCGAAAGCCAGCGTGGCCGATACGGGTGTCTGTTCGGCCAGCCGGTTGTCTGGTCCGGCACGGAATCGACGTTCGACCAGTTGCGCGCCAGGCCGGCGCGCAAATCGATATTCGGCGCAGTAACGGACATCGCCTTCAGCGGAAACTTCGCTTCCAACTCCAGGCCGCGTGTCGTTGCTTCGCCTCCGTTCGTCGGCAGCATCACCCAACGTTGTTCGCCATTGATGAACATCTCGCGCAGGTCGTTACGGATGAAGTCTTTGATCTTGCGTACCGAGGTGCTGACCGAGATCAGCGCGCCCTGCGTTCCGAGATAGTGCTCATAGGCGGCATCAACACCAAGCGCACGCTCCGGCTTCAGGTCCGGGTTGCTCGCAAAGTCAGGATCGATCGCACTATTATTGACCGACGAGAAGCGACGCGCCACGAGCTGGTTGGTCGTCGGCGCCTTGAAGGTGCGGGTGACCGCAAAGCGGATCTGGTCGCCCTTAGTATTCGGTATCTTGAACAGGGTTTGCATTACTGGACTCAAGATCGAGAACCGGGTCCTGGAGTGGGCAGCATCGTTCGCCACCGACCGGGTCTCGATGCCTTCCCAGCGTGCACCAAGGTAGAGCGACCAGTGTTCGGACAGGCTCATCTCGTCCTGGACATAGAAGGCCAGCCGCGTAACGCCGGCGTCGAACCACTCATCGTTGTTATGCGCAGCCGTGCCGGTTTCACGCTGGACACGCGACTCGCTTCGCTCCTGATAGCCACCGTCCCAGCCGGTGGACAAGGAATGGCCTTCGAACAGAGGCGTCGAATACTTGCCGGTGCTGGTCCAGCCGCGCTCATTGCCATGCAAGGTGATCAAGCTGTTCAAATCGGCGCCGCCCAGGCTTGGCACAGCCACGCGGCGCTGTTCGTTGCGCATGCTGTTGACGTTGCCGCCGAACTTCATGTCGAGCTTCTGGCTATCGCCCAGCTTCCTGGTCCAGTTCAGGTCCGTGCGCAACATCTCGAATGCGTTGTTCAAGTCGAGCGCGATGTCGCTGTACAGCGGCGCAGTGCCCGCAGTCACGCTGGTGCTGGTACGATCGTCCGCTTCGAAACGGTTTGCGTTGACGAAGGTCTGCGAGGTGAGCGTATCGCCATTCGCAAGGTTCCAGTTGATGCGCGGCGTCAGGTTGAAGCCCAGGCTGCGTCCCAGGCTATCATCACGGCAACATTTTTTGCGCTTCGATGAGGTCCGCTTCTGGCCAGTCCACGGCCCGCACCTGCACTCACGCGGACCGGGCCTGCACGTTCCCGCGCGCGAGCGCAAAGGCCTCGCGCAGCACCGCCAGGTCGCCGATGTGGTTCGACAGCAGCAGCACCAGCTGGGCATTGAGCATCCGGCTTTGCTCGTCACTGAGGTCCTGGTGGGTATCGACCAGCAGCTCGTAGAACGCGTCGGGTTCAGGCAGGTTCGGCTGGACGTTCAGTCGTGCGTTCATACGGGCTCCACCTGGCGTGCGGATTGCGCTTCGACGGCCTGGGCCGCGCTGTTGCCGCTGGCGCGCGCGACGGCTGCGCGCACGGCCTGCGGCGTGAACTGGCGCCAGCGGGCGCACACGTGCTGGTCCGGGCGCAGCAGGTAGAAGCTGCCCGGCGTGGCGTCGTAGCGCGCCGCGACAAGTCCCTCGCTGTCCTCCAGGAGGCCAGAACCACCCTGCCCTGCTGCTACCACGACCAGCGTCTTGATCGGGATGGCATCGCGCGCGAGCGATTCCGCCTGCGCGAACACCTCGGCGTCGCGCATGCTGCCGGCAAAATAGATGCCGGTGAATGCGTTGCCGGTATGGCGCAGCAGCCAGCCGGGCTGGCCCTCCATGGTGACCGGCGCATCGGCCGCCGGCGCGCCCGGACGCAGCCCCCTGCCGAAACCGTCGACATCCGGCGTGTTCAGGGCCGAGTCGGCGTAGCTCGACGGGGTCGACAGGCGGCCGCTGTTGACGAGCTTGCGGGCAAAGGGCTGGTCTTTCGCCAGTTGCAGCACGGCGTCGCGGAACATCCGGCTCACTTCGCTCTTGGGCGTGATGAAGTCGGTAGCGCGGGTCGAATGGAGGATGTTCTCGTCGGCCGCCGCTTCGCGTTCCCTGGCATAGGTGTCGAGCAGCGTGTCCGGCGCCTTGCCTTCGACCACCAGGCGCAGTTTCCACGCCAGGTTGTCCGCGTCCTGCACGCCGCTGTTGGCGCCGCGGGCGCCGAAGGGCGAGACGCCGTGGGCGGAGTCGCCCGCGAACAGCACGCGGCCGTGGCGGAACGCGTCCATGCGCAGGCAGCAGAACGTATAGACGCTGACCCATGCGAGTTCGAACTGTACGTCCGCACCCAGCAGCGCCTGGATGCGCGGAATGACGCGCTCGGGCGCTTTTTCCGCCACCGGATCGGCGTCCCAGCCCAGCTGGAAATCGATACGCCAGATATTGTCGGGCTGGCGGTGCAGCAGCACCGACTGGCCCGGATGGAAAGGCGGATCGAACCAGAACCAGCGTTCGGTCGGGAAGTCCGCCGTCATCTTGACGTCGGCGATCAGGAAACGGTCGCGGAAGGTACGGCCGTGGCTCTCGAGTCCCATCAGGCTGCGCACCGCGCTCCGGCCGCCGTCGGCCGCAACGACGTAATCGGCTTCCAGTACGTACTCGCCTTCGGGCGTGGACACGGTCAGTGCGACGTGTTCCGCGTGCCGGACGAGGCCCGTGACCCGGCTGCACCAGCGCAGGTCGAGCTGCGGCAGTTCCTGCGCACGCTCGTGCAGATAGCCTTCGACATAATACTGCTGCAGGTTCACGAAGGCCGGACGCTGGTGGCCTTCCTCGGGCAGCAGGTCGAAGCTGTAGACTTCTTCGTCGCGGTTGAAGATGCGCCCGACCTTCCAGCTGACGCCCTTGTCGGCCATGCGCTGGCCGCACTCCAGGCGGTCGAAGACCTCCAGCGTGCGCTTGGAGAAGCAGATCGCGCGCGAGCCGGCCGAGAGCTTGTTGTCGTCGTCGAGCAGCACGACCGGCGTGCCGTTCTGAGCCAGGTCGATCGCGGTTGCCAGGCCGACCGGGCCGGCGCCGACCACGACGACCGGGTGGCGTTGTTGTTCACGCCCGCTGCCCGGCGTGTACGCGAATTCGCAGCGTTGATAATCGATGTCCATGATCAGTCCAGGAAGTGTGGGACGGCGACGGCTTACGCTTGCAACGAGTGCCACATTTCCTTGTCGCGCTCCGCGGTCCAGATGCGTGGATGCTTGATGCCCTTGGCTTCGTCGTAGGCGCGCGTCACGTCGAAGGGCAGGCAGTGTTCGTAGATGAAGACCTGGCTGAACTTCGGGTCCATCTTGCTGCGCACATGGGTCATCGCTTCTTTCAGCGACATGTTCTGGGCTACGGCTTCCTTCGCACTGCCAAGGAGGGTGGTGACGAAATCCTTCGTGTAGTCGATGCCTTCGTTGACCTGCTCCGGGGTCACCAGCGCTTCGCCGCGGCCCGGAACCAGCTTCTCGGCGCCGAGCGCGCGCAGCGCTTCCAGCGTCGCCGGCCATTCCTCGAGCTGGGCGTCGCCGGTGTAGGCGGCCGCGCCGTATTCGACCAGGTCGCCCGAGAAGCAGATCTTCTGCGACGGGATCCAGGCGATGGTGTCGCCTTTCGTATGGCCCATGCCGATATGCGCGAGCCTGACTTCCAGCTTGCCCATGAAGATGGTCATCTCTTTGTCGAAGACCATGGTCGGCCAGGACAGGCCCGGCACCGACTCGACGCCGGAGAACAGGCGCGGGAAGCGCTCGATCTCGGACTGCATGTCCTGCGCGCCACGCTCGACGATCAGTTCATGGGTGCCTTTCGAGGCGATGACCTGCTCGGCGCCTTCCTTGAAATAGGCCGAGGCGCCCAGCACGCGCACGGCGTGGTAGTGCGACAGCACGACATACTTGATCGGCAGGTCGGTCACGCTGCGGATATGCCTGATGAGCGATTGCGCCATCAGCGGGGTGGCGGTAGTGTCGATCACCATGACGCTGTCGTCGCCGATGATGACGCCGGAATTCGGATCGCCTTCGGCCGTGTAGGCATAGGCGTTGTCGGACAGTTTGATGAAGCTGGTTTTCTTTTCTTCCAGGTCGGCCTGGGATGCGAATTTCTTCTCGGTCATGCTTGTCTCCTCGTGGTGGTCGACGCAAGGTCGGTAGGCAGACGATACGAGTTCGCGTAGTATTTGTAAATCAGCTTACATCGATTAGAGCTATGAACAACATACATAACGCAGACCTCGACCTCAACCTGCTGCCGGTGTTCGACGCCCTGATCCGCGTGCGCAACGTCAGCCGTGCGGCCGAAGAGCTCGACATGTCGCAGAGTGCGGTCAGCCATGCCTTGAAGCGCCTGCGCCTGTTCTTCGGCGACCAGCTCTTCCTGAAAACCGGCAGCGGCATGCAGCCGACGCCGCGCGCGCTCGAACTGCTCGCGCCGGTGCTGGCGGTGATGGGAACGGTGCGCAGCGAGTTGCTGGTGCACGAAGGTTTTGACGCCGCAAGCAGCCGGCGCGTCTTCAGCCTGTGCCTGACCGACATGGGCGAACTGATCTTCCTGCCGCGGCTGATTGAACGCCTGCGCGCGGCCGCGCCCGGCTGCACGCTGCGCACGCTGCAGGTGCCGATGTCCCAGATCGAGGGTGTGCTCGAGAGCGGCGAGGCCGACCTCGCGCTGGGCTCCCTGCACTCGGTGCCGGAGGGCCTGTTCCAGCAGCAGCTGTTCACGCGCTCCTTCGTGACCATCGTGAACCGCCGCAACCGCGCCATCGGCGACACGCTCTCGCGCGAGCAGTTCCTCGCAATGGAGCACATCGTGGTGTCGCTGTCGGGCCGGGTGGAGGATGGCTACGACAGCATCGTCGACCAGCTGGCGGGGCCGCGCCGCGTCTATCTCACCACGCCGCACTTCCTGACGGTGCCGATGATCATCGAGCAGAACCCGGAACTGATCGCCACCGTTCCGCGCGAGCTGGCGACGCGCTTTGCCAGCTACAAGAGCATCAAGGCGCTGGAGACGCCGATCGACGTGCCGCCGTTCGCGATCCGCCAGCACTGGCACCCGCGCGTCCAGCACGATGCCGCCAATGTGTGGCTGCGCAAGCAGGTCAAGGAAGTATTCGACACCCACCCCGAATAAGGCGGCCCGCAAAAAAAAAGCGCAGTGCCACATCGCGCGAGGCGATGTGGCACTGCGCGGCCAATCCCTCCATCACGCCAGGACCGGCTCCCGGCGCTTGACGGCGCTGGCGAGCAGCACGAAGGCGCTCAGCACCAGCAGGCCGCTCAGGATGTACAGCGCGTTATCCATGCTGCCGGTGGCCGTCTTGATGGTGCCGATGGCCCAGGGTCCGGCGATACCGCTGGTGATGCCGCAGCAGCTGATCATGGCAATGCCCCCGGCGCGTCCTTCGCGCGGGAGCTGGGCCGTCGGAATGGCCCAGAAGATCGGCAATGCCGAAAAGATCAGGACGGTCGCCAGCGACAACAGCGCCAGCGCCAATGCCAGGCTTTCGGGATGGGTCGTCAAGGCTGCCAGGGCAAGTGCGCCGCCCACCGTGCACAGCGCAAAATACTTGCCGTGCTGCGCGCTGCGGTCGGCCCGGCGCGCGATCAGGATCACGCCGACCGCACCGATCGCATTCGGAATCACCGAATACAGGCTGACCATCACGACATCCTTGACGCCGAAGTCGCGGATCATCAGCGGCATCCAGAAGCTCAGCGTCAGCGAGCCGCAGGTCAGGGCGAAATAGATGAAGGCATACAGGTAGATGCGCGGGTTGGCCAGCCAGGACGCGATCTTGTCGGCCGGACGGCTGCGCATGTCATCCCGGCCCGCGTGCGCATCCTTGTCGAGGTTGGCCGCCAGCCGGGATTTCTCGGCCTGGTCCAGCCAGCCCGCATCCCTGGGTGAATCGTCGAGATAGAAATACGCGATCACCGCCAGCAGCAGCGCCGGCGAACCTTCCAGCACGAACATCCACTGCCAGCCCTTCATTCCCAGCACGCCGGCCATGTCGTGCATGATCCAGCCCGACACCAGTCCACCGAGGACACCGGCCACCGCCACCCCTGCGAAAAAGAAGGACAGCACCGACGCACGGCGCATCGGCGGGTACCAGTAGGTCAGGTAGAGCACGATACCGGGGAAGAACCCGGCCTCGAACACGCCCAGGCAAAAGCGCACGACATAGAAATGCATCGGCGTCGAGACCCACATCATCCCCACGGAGGCGGCGCCCCACAGCAGCATGATGCGGACAAAGGTCTTGCGCGCGCCGAACCTGGCCAGCAAGAGGTTGCTGGGCACTTCGAACAGCACGTAACCGATGTAGAAGACCGCCGCGCCCAGTCCGTACATCGCATCGCTGAAACCCAGGTCCTGCTTCATCTGCAACTGGGCAAAGCCGATGTTGATCCGGTCGAGGAAGGAGACGACGTAGCAGAGGAAGAGAAAGGGAATGATGTGCCGCGTTACCTTGCGGTAGAGCGCATCGTCGGTGCCGGCCGCGAGGGCGGGCAGCACCGGGGCGAGGCCGGTGGTTGCGTTATACATGGAATGTCTCCTGTTGTATTCGTTTACCGCAGCCTGGGGGCAGCGGCGTGCTGGCTGGATCTGTCGTTGCGCCCGGAGGCCTGGCGAGGAACCCATCCTAGAATTTGCAGGAATATATGTAAATCGCATCACCCTCATAGTTGTTATGAATAGCGCTCATTGTGCTGCGAGCGCACATGCATGGCGCTTCAAACCAGTGCACGAACGACAAGAGCGCGCACCAAATTCGACCATCTGGTGCGCGCCCGGTCCAGTTCGCCTGAACCGGGTGCATTGCATGCCATTGGCGTGGGGAGGCTGCACCACGACGGGACGCACACGGTCCCGCCGGTGGCACGGAAAGTGCTTTATACCAACCCATGCGCGACGAACCGAACCCCCAGAACGACTCCCTCGCCGGCTGGCTCGCCAGGCTGGAACTGGACATCGCCTTCAGCGGCGGCGCCAGCGTCGTGCGCCGCAACCGCCATCAGGGTCCGCTGCGCGTGCAAAAGCCGCTGTATCCGGAAGGCCCCCAGACGGTCCACGCGATCCTGGTACACCCCCCGGCGGGCATCCGCGCCGGCGACCGGCTCGAGATCGAGGCCAGCGTCGCACCAAAGGCGCACGCCTTCCTGACCTCCCCGGGCGCAAGCAAGTGGTATCGCTGCAAGGATGGCGACGGCGAAGCATCCCAGTCGGTACGGCTGGCGGCCGGCGACGGCGCGGCACTCGAATGGATGCCGCAGGAGACGATCTACTTCAACGGCGCGCGCGCGGTGCAGCGCCATAGCGTGCATCTCGGCGCCGGCGCGCGCTACATCGGCTGCGATGTGATGTGCCTCGGCCGGCAGGCCAGCGGCGAGCGCTTCGAACGCGGCCGGCTGCGCCTGCATTCCGAGATCTGGTGCGGCTGCCAGTTGCTGTGGTACGAACAGGCGCGCCTCGACGCCGGCTCCGATGCGCTCGCGGGGCCCTTCGGGCTCGATGGCGAAACCGTCTGCGCCACCCTCACGGCAGTGGGACCCGCGCTCCCCGCCCCGCTGCTGGCCCAGGTCCGCACGCTCGACCCGGCGCTCGGAGCCAGCCAGCTCAAATCCGTTTTCATCGCGCGCCTGCTGTGCAGCGACAGCGAGCATGCGCGCCGCGTGATGACGGGCGTGTGGCAGCTGCTGCGTCCGCAAGTGATTGGCCGCCCCG
Source organism: Telluria sp. AIW5 (assembly GCF_056680575.1). Taxonomy (NCBI): domain Bacteria; kingdom Pseudomonadati; phylum Pseudomonadota; class Betaproteobacteria; order Burkholderiales; family Oxalobacteraceae; genus Telluria; species Telluria sp. AIW5. The sequence goes on from NZ_CM155289.1 coordinate 4,013,057, forward strand.
CCCTCCTGCCCCGCATCTGGGCCACCTGACCTTTGCATAGTGCCGACATGGACCTGACACCAAGAGAAAAAGACAAGCTGTTGATCTTCACCGCCGCCCTGCTGGCGGAGCGGCGCCGCGCGCGCGGCCTGAAGCTGAACTATCCGGAGTCGGTCGCGCTGATCTCGGCGGCCATCATGGAAGGGGCGCGCGATGGCCGCAGCGTTGCCGAACTGATGTACGAGGGCACGCAGATCCTCGCGCGCGCCGACGTGATGGAGGGCGTGCCCGAGATGATCCCCGACATCCAGGTCGAAGCCACTTTCCCGGACGGGACCAAGCTCGTCACCGTCCACCACCCGATCGTTTGAGGACCAAGTTTGAGGACACACTATGATCCCCGGTGAATATATCCTGCGCGAGGACGACATCGTCCTCAACGCCGGCCGCCCCGCCCACATCCTGCGCGTGGCCAACAGCGGCGACCGCCCGGTGCAGGTCGGCTCGCACTTTCATTTCGCCGAGGTGAACGCGGCGCTGCAGTTCGATCGTGCGGCGGCGCTCGGCATGCGCCTCGACATTGCCGCGGGCACGGCGGTGCGCTTCGAGCCCGGCCAGTACCGCACGGTCGAACTCATCGCGCTGGCCGGCGCGCGCGAAGTCTACGGTTTCAATGGCCAGGTGATGGGCGCCTTGCCGCCTTTGGAGGGCAACTGAGATGGCGACCATCACGCGGCAGGCCTATGCCGAGATGTACGGCCCCACCATTGGCGACCGCATCCGCCTGGCCGACACCGAACTGTTCATCGAAATCGAGCATGACTACGCCGCGGCCCACTACGGCGAGGAAGTCAAATTCGGCGGCGGCAAGGTCATTCGCGACGGCATGGGCCAGTCGCAGCGGCTGCATGCCGATGTCATGGATACCGTCATCACGAATGCCGTCATCGTCGACCACTGGGGCGTCGTCAAGGCCGATATCGGATTAAAGGAGGGGCGCATCGCCGCCATCGGCAAGGCCGGCAATCCCGACATCCAGCCCGGCGTCACGATGACCATCGGCGCGGCGACGGAAATCATCGCGGGCGAAGGCAATATCGTCACCGCCGGCGGCGTGGACACCCACATCCATTTCATCTGCCCGCAACAGATCGAGGAAGCGCTCACCAGCGGCGTCACCACGATGATCGGCGGCGGCACGGGACCGGCGGTGGGTACGGCGGCAACGACCTGCACGCCCGGCCCCTGGCATATCCATTCGATGCTGATGGCAGCCGATGCCTTTCCGATGAACCTGGGTTTCCTGGGCAAGGGCAACGTCAGCCTGCCGGGGCCTTTGGAGGAACAGATCCGGGCCGGCGTGGTCGGCCTGAAGCTTCACGAAGACTGGGGCAGCACGCCGCAAGCCATCGACAACTGCCTGGCCGTCGCCGAGCGCTTCGACGTGCAGGTCGCGCTGCACTCCGATACCCTCAACGAAGCCGGCTTCCTCCAAAGCACGCTGGGCGCGTTCAAGGGCCGCACCATCCACACCTTCCATACCGAAGGCGCGGGCGGCGGCCATGCACCGGACATCATCGCGGCGGTCGGCGAGGCCAACGTCCTGCCCTCGTCGACCAACCCGACCCGCCCCTACACCGTCAACACGCTCGACGAACACCTCGACATGCTGATGGTCTGCCATCACCTCGACGCGTCCATCGCGGAGGACGTGGCATTTGCCGAATCGCGTATCCGGCGCGAGACCATCGCCGCCGAAGACATCCTGCACGACCTTGGCGCGATCTCGATGATGTCCTCGGACTCCCAGGCGATGGGCCGGGTCGGCGAAGTCATCATGCGCACCTGGCAGACCGCGCACAAGATGAAAGTCCAACGCGGGCACCTCGCCGAACCGGACGGACCGGAGGCCACCCACGACAACTTCCGCGTGAAGCGCTACATCGCGAAGTACACCATCAATCCGGCCATCACCCACGGCATTGCGCACGTGGTGGGCTCGATCGAGGTCGGCAAGCTGGCAGACCTGGTGGTGTGGAAGCCGGCCTTCTTCGGGGCCAAACCCTCGATGATCCTGAAGGCCGGCATGATCGCGATGGCGCAGATGGGCGACCCGAATGCGTCGATTCCGACGCCGCAGCCGGTGCACTACCGGCCCATGTTCGGCGCCTTTGGCGGTGGGTTGAAGAAGTCCGTGACCTTCGTCTCTCAGGCCGCCTTCGACGACGACATCGCCGCGCGCCTGGGATTGACCAAGACCGTGCTGCCGATCCGCGCCACGCGCGGCCTCGCCAAGGCGGACATGATCCACAACGGCGCCACACCCGTCATGCAGGTCGACCCGGAAACCTACGAGGTGCGCGCCGACGGCCAGCTCCTCACCTGCGAACCGGCCACCGAACTGCCGCTGGCGCAGCGCTATTTTCTGTTTTAAGGAGTTTCCAATGCTGACCCTGCATACCCGCCTCGAGCGGGCCGACCATGTCACCGATGAGGCGGTGCTGGCCTACGACCAGCGCGAGCGCTGCCGCTTGCGCATCACGCTCGGCTCGGGCGCGGTGGCGGCCCTGTTCCTGCCGCGCGGTTCGGTCCTGCGCGACGGTGACCTGCTCACCGGGCCGGAAGGCGCGGTAGTGCGCGTGCGCGCGGCCCTGGAAGCGACCTACCGCATTGGCGCGCAGGACCCGCAAGCGCTGGTGCGCTGCGCTTTCCACCTCGGCAATCGCCATGGCCAGGTGCAGATCGGCTTTGACCACCTGCGCATCCGCGCCGACCCGGTCCTGCGCGACATGCTGGCCGGCCTCGGCGCGACCGTGACCGAGGAACAAGCCGCGTTTCATCCGGAACCCGGTGCGTATGGCGGCGGCCATGGACACGGCCACGACCACGAGCCGCGCCATTTGCTCGCTCCGGTGCCGCTGCGCCAGAAAATCCACCGGCCCGGCGACGTGGAGAGCGCGTGAACGGGACAGCCCTGCTGCACCTGCTGCAGCTGGCCAGTCCATCGCTGCCGGTCGGCGCGTACAGCTATTCGCAAGGCCTGGAAACAGCCATCGAACGCGGCCGCGTGTCGTGCCCGGACAGCGCCGCGCGCTACCTGGTGCACCAGTTGGGCGATGTGCTGGCGCCTTGGGACGGCGCCGTGTTCTGGCGCCTGCTGGCCGCCTGCCGCGATCGTGACAGCAGCGGCGACACCGTCGCATTCGAGCAGTGGAACGCGCGTTACCTGGCCTCGCGCGAAAGCGCCGAGCTGCGTGCCGAAACGGTGCAGATGGGCTTTTCGCTGACCCGGCTGCTGATCGAACTGGGGCTGGCGCCAGACACCGCCATGCGTGACACCTGCTTTCCCGCCGCGCTGGCGCAAGCGGTGCACGCGCTGGGCGTGCCGCATGAAGAAGCGCTGCTGGCGATGCTGTTCTCGTGGGCCGAGAACCAGGTGCTCGTGTGCGTGAAATCGATCCCGCTCGGCCAGGTGGCCGGGCAACGCCTGCTGCTGGCGCTACGGCCGGCCATCGAAGCGGCGGCCACGGAGGCGCGCACGCTGCCGGATGAAGAACTATCGAGCTGGGCGCCGGGACTGGCCCGGCTGTCCATGTACCACGAAGTCCAGAGCGGCCGGCTGTACCGGTCTTGATATTGAGAGGAACAAGCATGCAAACCAATCCCTTGCGCGTGGGCGTCGGCGGCCCGGTCGGATCGGGCAAGACGGCGCTCTGCGAGCAGCTCTGCAGGGCGATGCGCGACCAGCACGACATGGCCGTCATCACCAACGACATCTACACCCGAGAAGACATGGATATCCTGGTGCGCGCCGGAGCGCTGCCGCCGGAGCGCCTGATGGGCGTGGAGACCGGCGGCTGTCCGCACACGGCCATCCGCGAAGACGCCTCCATCAACCTGGAGGCCATCGCCCGCCTGCAAGCGGACTTTCCGAACCTGGAGCTGATCCTGGTCGAGTCGGGCGGCGACAACCTGGCGGCCACCTTCAGCCCCGAACTGTCGGACCTGACCCTGTACGTCATCGACGTGGCGGGCGGCGAGAAGATCCCGCGCAAGGGCGGGCCGGGCATCACACGCTCGGACCTCCTGCTCATCAACAAGACCGACCTGGCGCCGCACGTCGGCGCCAATCTCGACATCATGGCCCTTGATGCGCGCCGCCAGCGCGGCGAGCGGCCCTTCGTTTTTACCAATTTGCGCACCGGCGCCGGCGTGGCCGAGATTGTCGCCTTCATCCGCGAACAGGGCTTGCTGGAGGCCGCTACCAAGGAGCACGCAGTATGAAACGTTTGATTACTTTAATTATCCTGATGACCGCCGGCAGCGCCTGGGCCCACCCCGGCCACGGCGCCGGGGGCTTGACGAATGGCCTCCTGCACCCCCTGCTCGGGCTTGACCACTGGCTGGCCATGCTGGGGCTGGGCCTTTGGAGCGGCGCTGCCGGCATTCCGCGCAAGGCGCTGGCCACGGTCTGCATAGCGCTGGCAGCCGGCGCCTTCGCGCCCCTGGCGCTGCCTGCGGTGGAGCCGCTGCTGGCGGCGAGCGTGCTGGCCGCCGGCCTGATGGGCCTCGGCGCGGCGCGCCTGCCGGCAGGCCTCGGCCTGGTCCTCGCCGGCGCATTCAGCCTGGTGCACGGCCACGCGCACGGCCAGGAAATGGCCGGCTTCGCGGCGGCGGCCGGCGCCATCTGCACGAGCATGGGCCTCATGGTCCTGGGCCAGGTGGCGGGACGCAGCGCGCGCCTGCAGAAGCTCGCACCGGCACTGGTCGCACTGGCCGGCGCCGGCATGCTGGGCTTCGCCTGACGGCAAGCCCGGGCGCCTTCAGGCGCTGCTTCCCTGGATAACCGGATGCTCGACCACGTCCGCCCCATGGGCCGCGTCCGCCATGGCGCCGCTGCCATTGAAAAACAGGTTCAGCGCCACCGCCGCCACCGCGGTCAGCAGGATCCCGGAATCGAGCAGCGGGTGCAGGCCATGCGCCATCTGCTGGGCCCAGTGCGGCGCCACGAGCGGGATCAGGCCGAAGCCGATCGACAGCGCGACGATGTACAGGTTGAAACGGTTGTCCCTGAAGTCGACGCGGGCCAGGATGCGAATGCCGGCAGCGGCCACCATGCCGAACATGACCAGCCCGGCGCCGCCCAGCACGAACTGCGGGATGGCCTCGACCATGGCCGCCATTTTCGGCAGCAGCCCGAGGACGATCATGATGCCGCCCCCCGCCACGCACACCCAGCGGCTCTTGACGCCGGTGACTGCCACCAGGCCGACGTTCTGCGAGAAGCTGGTGTGCGGGAAGGTGTTCAGGATGCCGCCGAGGAGCGTCCCCAGGCCGTCCGTGCGCAGCCCCGCCGCGAGCTGGGCCTGGTCGATCTTTTTTCCCGTCATCTCGGACAGGGCCAGGAACATGCCGGCCGATTCGATCATCACCACGATCATCACCACCGTGAAGGTGAGGATCATGACGAGGTCGAAGGTCGGCATGCCGAAGGCAAACGGCGTCACGACCTGGAACCACGCGGCCTTGCCGATCTTATCGAAATTCATCTTGCCAAGGGCGAAGGCCAGGCCGCAGCCCGCCACGATGCCGAGCAGGACCGAGATGTTGCAGACGAAGCCGCGCCCATACTTCACCAGGCCCAGCACGACCAGCAGCACGAAGGCGGCGATCGCCAGGTTGTCGAGTGCGCCGTAGGCGGGATTGGGCAGCATCGGGACCGGCCCGGCCAGGTTCAGGGCCGGCGTGGCCACGCCTGGCTGCAGCGTGGCCGGCGCCAGGGCCGCGTTCGCCTTCGCCTGCTCGACCATGGCGACCAGCCTGGCGGTATCGACCACCTGCGCGGCCGAATCCGGGCCGCCCATGGCCCAGCCGACCCCGACGCGCATCAGGCTGATGCCGATGACCAGGATGATGGTGCCGGTGACGACCGGCGGGAAAAAGCGCAGCAGCCGGCTCATCATCGGCGCCATCAGCAGGGCCAGCACACCGGCCCCGATGCCGGCGCCGAAGATGGCGCGGGCGCCCTCGACGCCCGGCACCGCATGCGCGATCGCGACCATCGGCCCGACCGCGGCAAAGGTCACGCCCATCATGACCGGCAGCTTGATGCCGAACCAGGACGACAGCCCGAAGGACTGGATCAGGGTCACCAGGCCGCAACAGAAAAGGTCCGCGGAAATGAGCGTGGTGACCTGTTCGGGGGACAGCTGAAGCGCGCGCCCGACGATCAGGGGCACCGCAATGGCGCCGGCGTACATGACCAGCACGTGTTGCAGCCCGAGTGCGCCCAGGCGCCCGATGGGCAGTGGCTCGTCCACCGGATGGTGGCGGGGATGGTTCATGCGTGTCTCCCGATTCTTGTTGATAGTGATTGACGAAGGTCGAAAACCAAAGAATGCATGCCGCCTGGGCCTTACCGGGGCGATGAAATCAGTCCATGCGCGCGCCCTCTTCGTACCAGCGCTTGAGCAGGTCGCGCTCCGCCGGCGTGATCCCGGTCGCGTTATTCAAGGGCATGACTTTGAGCACCACTGCCTGCTGGTACAGCTGTTGCGCATGGCGCCCGATCGCCGCCGGGGAGTCGAAGGCGATCCCCTTGCTCTGCAATTGGGCCGAGTGGCACAGCACGCAGCGCTGGTCGATCACGCTTTTGACCCGGCTGAAGCTGACGGCTTGCGCAGCCGGCCCCGCCACGAGCGGCGCTTGCGGAGCGGACGCCGGCGCCAGCCAGAACACCATCCCGAGCAGGATCGCGACGCCGGCGCCGGCATGTTCCCAGGGCACGCGCCTGCCCTGCACCCCGGCCTTGTGGCGCGCCACGAAGCTGTGGCGCACCAGGGCGCCGGCCAGCATCAGCAGGACCAGCACCTGCCAGTTGTGCGCGCCCGAATACAGCCAGCCGTAATGGTTGGACGTCATGGCGACCAGCACGGGGAGCGTGAAATAGGTGTTGTGGACGCTGCGCTGCCTGGCGCGCCAGCCGTGGAGCGGATCGACCGGCTGGCCGGCCTTGAGCTGGGCCACGACCTTGCGCTGGCCCGGGATAATGCAGAAGAAAACGTTGGCGCTCATCGCGGTGGCCAGCATGGCGCCCACCAGCAGGAAAGCGGCGCGCCCGGCGAACAGCTGGCAGGCCAGCCAGGCCGCGCCGACGACGAACACCGATACGCAGGCGCCGACGATCAGGTCGCCGTTCTTGCCGCGCCCGAAGACGCGGCAGATGAGGTCGTAGACGAACCAGAAAGCCACCAGGAAGCCGAGCGCAGCGCCGACGGCCTGGCCCGGCGACCAGGCGTGGACCGATTTATCGACCATGAAGGTGCCCGCATTGAACAGGTAGAGCACCGTGAACAGGCCGAAACCGGACAGCCAGGTGGCGTAGCTCTCCCAATAGAACCAGTGCAGGTTTTCCGGCATGGCTTTGGGCGCCACCAGGTATTTTTGCGGATGATAGAAGCCGCCGCCGTGCACGGCCCAGAGTTCGCCGTCCACGCCCTTGGCGACCAGGTCGGGCGCGCTCGGCTTGTGCAGGGAATTATCGAGGAAGACGAAATAAAAGGATGCGCCGATCCAGGCGACGGCGGTGATGACGTGGGTCCAACGCAGCAGCAAATTGGCCCAGTCGAGCAGATAAGATTCCATAGAGCCTCAAGCGAAAAGGAAGCAGTACCGCGCAAACGACGCAGTACTCTCCCTTCACCACAGCGGGCTCTGTGAGGGGCAAAACATCGCAAGCACCGGCAACTGATTCAGCATGCCGATGCGCTCCGCGGCGACCAAATAACTGTATACGATCCTGAACAGCCTGGATATATATTTCTATAACTGCGTTTTACAACTATGAACCGCGGTAGGTCGAATACGCCCAAGGACTGGCCAGCAGCGGCACGTGGTAATGGCCGTCGGCGTCGGCGATGCCGAACTCGATCGGCACCTCGTCGATAAAGGCCGGTTCCGGCAGGTCGACGCCGCGCTCGCGGAAATACGCGGCCACCGAAAACACCAGTCGGTAGCGCCCGACCGCCATGGAGGCCACGTCGAGCAAGGGTCCGCCATCGGTGCGGCCGTCGGCGTTGAGCGTGAGGGTCTTGAGCGTGCGTGCGCCGGCGGCGTCGATTGCCTGCAGCGTGACCTGCATGCCCGCGGCCGGGCAGCCATGCATGAGGTCGAGCACGTGGGTGCTGAGGTGTCCCATCGGTTTCCTTTCAGGTCAGGAGCTGAAGATCGATCACTGCATACAGTTGATATTTTCAAGCTGAGAAAAAGTGTATACACTTTGTGCACGTTGTCAATCAGGCGATAGCCACTTCATCACCACCCACTCTATGGCCCGCTCCCGCACTCCACCCGCCCTCGCTGAGTCCAGCCAGGGCGCTGCGCCCGCGGCAAACGCCACGCAGCGCATCGTCGACGCCATCACGAATGCGATCGCGGACCGGCGCCTGATGCCGGGAACGAAACTGTCGGAACAGAAGATCGGCGATATCTTCACCGTCTCGCGCACCGTGGTGCGGCAAGCATTCAACCAGCTCAGCCGCGACCGGCTGGTGGTGCTCGAGCCGGCCCGCGGCGCCTTCGTCGCCACCCCCACGGCGGAGGAAGCGCGCGACGTGTTCGAGGTTCGCGCCATCCTCGAGACGACGGTGACGAAGCAGCTGTGCGCGGTCATTACCGACGACCAGGTGCGGGAGTTGCGCGCGCACCTGGAACTCGAACGCGCGGCCGTCGACAACGCCGAGGTACCGGGCCGCACCCGCCTGCTGGGCGACTTCCACCTGGTGCTGGCGCAGATGCTGGGCAACGGTGTGCTGGTCCAGATGCTGGGCGAGCTGCTGGCGCGTTCCTCGCTGATCGCGCTGATGCGCCAGTCCTCGCAATCGGCCGGGGAATCGCTCGCCGAGCATGTCGCCATCGTCGACGCCTTCGAACGGCGCGACGTCAAGGCCGCCGTGCGCCTGGTCGGCAAGCACCTCGCCAACGTCCAGCACAACCTCGACCTCGAGCCGCCCCAGGTCGACCTCGCCGACATCCTCACTCAGTGACTTCAACCCGTGACCTTCACCCGCGAGTCCACCATGAACCCATCCTATCCGCGTGACCTGCAGGGCTACGGCAAGGAGCCGCCCCATGCCGGCTGGCCAGGCGGCGCCCGCGTCGCCGTGCAGTTCGTCCTCAATTTCGAAGAAGGCGGCGAAAACAGCGTGCTGCACGGCGACCCCGGCAGCGAGCAGTTTTTATCCGAGATGTTCAACCCGGCCGCCTTCCCGGCGCGCCACCTGAGCATGGAAAGCATCTACGAGTACGGCTCGCGCGTCGGCGTCTGGCGCATCCTGCGCGAATTCGAACGGCGCGGCCTGCCGCTGACCGTGTTCGGGGTCGGCATGGCGCTGGCGCGCTGCCCGGACGTGAGCGCCGCCTTCAAGGACCTCGGCCACGAAATCGCCTGCCACGGCTGGCGCTGGATCAGCTACCAGAACGTGGACGAGGCCACCGAAAGGGAGCACATGGCGCGCGGCATCGAGGCCATCGAGCGCCTGACCGGCACGCGGCCGCGGGGCTGGTACACCGGCCGCGACAGCCCGCATACGCGCCGGCTGGTGGCCGACGACGGCGGCTTCGAATACGACAGCGATTACTACGGCGACGACCTGCCCTTCTGGCTGCAGGTACGCAAGAGCGACGGCAGCACGGCCCCGCAGCTCGTGGTCCCCTACACCCTGGACTGCAACGACATGCGCTTCGCCCTGCCCCAGGGTTTCTCGCACGGCGACCCGTTCTTTTCCTACCTGCGCGACGCCTTCGACGTGCACTACGAGGAAGGCGCCGAACGCCCGTCCATGATGAGCATCGGCCTGCATTGCCGCCTGCTCGGGCGTCCCGGCCGCTTCAAGGCGCTGCAGCGCTTCCTCGACTACATCGAAGGGCACGACCGCGTCTGGGTCACCCGCCGCATTGACATCGCGCGCCACTGGAAGCGCGTCCACCCCTTCAATCCGGACAGCGCGTTTACCTGGGAGTGACCATGCCAACCCTCGACCAACTCAACGCCGCCGACGAAGCGGCCTTCACCGCCCTCCTCGACGGCGTCTACGAACACTCGCCCTGGATCGCGGCCCGTGCCTGGCGGGAGCGGCCGTTTGCCAGCCTGGCGCAACTGAAACTGGCGCTGGCCGCGGCGGTGCGCGGCGCGTCCGAGGACGCCCGGCTCGGCCTGATCCGCGCGCACCCGGAACTGGCGGGCAAGGCGATGGTGTCGAAGACCCTGACCGCGGAATCGACCAACGAACAAGGCAAGGCCGGCCTGACCGACTGCACGCCGGAAGAATTCGCCACGATCGGGCGCCTGAACGACGCCTATAACGCGAAGTTCGGCTTTCCCTTCATCCTTGCCATTCGCGGACCGCGCGGCGCCGGCCTCTCCCGGCAGGAAATCATCGCAAGCTTCGCGCGGCGCCTCGCCAACGCACCCGCCTTCGAGTTCGCCGAAGCGCTGCGCAACATCCACCGCATCGCGGAGATCCGCCTGGATGACAAGTTCGGCCACGAGCCGGTGCTCGGCAACCAGGTCTGGGACTGGGCCGAAGCGCTGGCCGTGCACAGCGACCCGGGTTACGCCGAACGCGGCGAGTTGTGCGTCACCTACCTCACCGACGCCCACCGCGCCTGCGCGGCCCAACTGGCGCAGCTGATGGAGCACGACTGCGGCTTCGACGAGGTGCGCATCGATGCGGTCGGCAATGTGGTCGGCGTCTACCACGGCGCCGACCCGCAGGCGAAGCGCCTGCTGACCGGCTCGCACTACGACACGGTACGCAACGGCGGCAAGTACGATGGCCGGCTCGGCATCCTGGTGCCGATGGCCTGCGTGCGCGAACTGCGGCGCGCGGGCCGCCGCCTGCCCTGTACGATCGAGGTGGTCGCCTTTGCCGAAGAAGAGGGCCAGCGCTACAAGGCGGTGTTCCTCGGCTCCGGTGCGCTCACCGGGCAGTTCGACCCCGCCTGGCTCGAGCAGCAGGACGCCGACGGCATCACGATGCGGGCGGCGATGGCACATGCCGGCCTGCGCGCAGTTGACATGGAAGATATCGCCGGACTGCGGCGCGACCCGGCGCGCTACCTCGGCTTTGTCGAGACCCATATCGAACAGGGCCCGGTCCTGAACGAGGCCGACCTGCCGCTGGGCGTCGTCACCTCGATCAACGGCAGCCTACGTTACCTCGGCGAGATCGTGGGGATGGCCAGCCACGCCGGCACCACGCCGATGGCGATGCGCCGCGATGCCGCCGCCGCCGCGGCCGAACTGCTGCTGTTCGTCGAACGCCGCGCGGGCGCCGAGCCGGACCTGGTCGCGACGGTCGGCATGCTCGAGGTGCCGGGCGGTTCGATCAACGTCGTCCCCGGACGCTGCCGCTTCAGCCTCGACGTACGCGCGACCACCGACGCCGTGCGCGATGCCTGCGCCCGCGACATACAGGCCGAACTGGCGGCGATCTGCGCCCGCCGTGGCTTGCAGTACACGCTGGAAGAAACCATGCGCGCCGCGGCCGCACCCTGCGCGCCCGAATGGCGCCTGCGCTGGGAACGTGCGGTGGAGGCGCTCGGCCTGCCCGTGTTGCGCCTGCCCAGCGGCGCCGGCCACGACGCCATGATGCTGCACCAGGTCATGCCCCAGGCCATGCTGTTCCTGCGCGGCCTGAACGCCGGCATCAGCCACAACCCGCTGGAAGCGATCACCAACGACGACACCGAACTCTGTGTGCGCGCCTTCCAGACCCTCCTCGATCAACTCGCCACGGACCTGACATGACTCCTGTTTCGCTTCCCGCAACGCCTGCCTACGAGCGCCTCGACGCCTGGGTCGACGCCCATTTCGACGACGAGCTGCGCTTCCTGCAGGAGCTGGTGCGCGTTCCCACCGATACCCCGCCGGGCAACAACGCCCCGCATGCCGTGCGCACCGCCCAGCTGCTGCAGGACTTCGGCTTCGAGGCCGAACAACATGCGGTACCGGCACAGGCAGTCCGGGATGCCGGGCTGCAGAGCATCACCAACCTGGTCGTGCGCCGCAGCTACGGCAGCGGCAAGATCGTCGGCCTGAATGCGCATGGCGACGTGGTCCCGCCCGGAGAAGGCTGGACCCACCCGCCCTACGGCGCGGACATCGTCGACGGCAAGCTCTATGGCCGCGCTGCCGCCGTCAGCAAATGCGATTTCGCGACCTTTACCTTCGCCACCCGCGCGCTCGAGGCGCTCGCAGCATCGGAAAAAATGCCGCTGAAGGGCGGGGTCGAACTGTATTTCACCTATGACGAGGAATTCGGCGGCGAACTCGGTCCGGGCTGGCTGCTCGACCAGGGGCTGGCCAAGCCCGACCTCCTGATTGCGGCCGGCTTCAGCTACCAGGTCATCACGGCCCACAACGGCTGCCTGCAGATGGAGGTCACGGTGCACGGCAAGATGGGCCACGCGGCGGTGCCCGAGACCGGCGTCGATGCCCTGCAGGCCGCCACGCAGATACTGGCCGCACTGTACCGCCAGAACACGCTGTACAAGCAGACCCGCAGCGGGGTGAAAGGCATCAACCACCCCTACCTGAACGTCGGCCTGATCGCGGGCGGCACCAATACCAACGTGGTGCCGGGCAAGGTCGTGCTCAAGCTCGACCGCCGCATGATCCCGGAGGAGAGCCCGGCCGAGGTCGAAGCCGCCCTGCGCCAACTCATCCAGGATGCGGTCGCCGATTGCGCGGGCATCACGATCGAGATCAAACGCCTGCTGCTGGCCAGGGCGCTCAAGCCATTGGCGGGTAACGCGGGCATGGTCGACGCGCTGTCGCGGCACGCCAGCGCGCTTTTCGAGGAGCCGATCGAAGCCGCCGGCACGCCGCTCTACACCGATGCGCGCCTGTTCGGCGAACGCGGCATTCCGGCCGTGCTGTACGGCTGCGGCCCGCGCACGGTCGCGGAGAGCAATGCCAAGCGCGCCGACGAACATATCGACCTCGAGGACCTGCGCCGCGCCACCAAGGTCGTGGCGCGCACCCTGTTCGACCTGCTGGGCTGACGCCGGCATGCACCACGACATGGGGGCGGAGGCAGCCGCATAACCGTAGAATGGGCATGCCCACGCGTTACGACCGCCCCCTCTGCCACCAGCTGTGGCAAACAGCTTGTACTGTGTGCGGCAGCCCATGATCGACCGCCTGCATCAGACCTGCGGCAACATGAAACCCGCGAAGAAATCGGCCAGGGCCTCGTGCGCATTCAAAGGCAATACCAGGGCGATATACTGATCGGGGCGCACGACGACCAGGGCGCCCTGCCCGCGATCCACGCCGCGCAGGTCGAAGATGTCGGGGCCGTGCCTGAGCCTGGCGCTGAATACCTTTTCGTAGTCGTGCAGGCCATGGCGCCCTTTCTGCGGCCATAGCAGTGCGGGCATCGACTGGATGTCCAGGTCGGCGTGGCCGTCCTGGAAGACTGCGCGCAGGTCGAACACGGCATCCGGATCCTGGCCCGCGGCCGTGTACTTTCGCACCGGCGAAGCGGGCGCCCCCGCGAGGAAGCGGCACAGCGCGCGTACGCCGCCGGTGTCGTCCGCGGCGTCATCCTTGCCGGCGAAGGCGTAGAGGCGCCAGCGCCCGTCGGCCTTGCCCGCGTGTCCCAGTTGGACCACCCTGGCGTCGCTGATGCGCACCACTTCGGCCGAGTGAAAACGCGTCCCCACTTCGAAGCCGCTGGCCAAAGCCTGGTGCCTGTCGTCACCGCACAGGAGCGATGGGGTGTATTGCGTGCCCATGCCCGCCGTGAAGCGCAAGTGGCGCTCGAAATACTTCTGGAACTCCTTGGGGTCGAGGCCTCCGCCCTTGCCGTCCGCCGGCTTTTCGCTGATCATCTTCGCCCACTCGGTGTCGAAGTCGATCAACTGTTTTCCCACCGCCTGGCGCTCGGCATTGTAGCTATGCAGCAGCGACGGGGGACACTGGCCGCGCAGGACGGCCGCCAGCTTCCAGCCCAGGTTGAACGCATCCTGCATCGAGCAATTCATGCCCTGGCCCGCCTTCGGGCTGTGGGTGTGGCAAGCGTCGCCGGCGATGAAGACGCGCGGCAGCCGGCCTCCTTCCTGTCCAGCGCTCACGTCGTCGTATTTGTCGCAGATGCGCTGGCCGATCTCGTACACCGACCACCAGGCTACTTCCTTCACATCGAGCTTGTACGGATGGAAGATGCGCTGCGCGGCATCGATCAACTGTTCGACCGTGAGCTGGCGCTGCGACACGCGTTCGTCCTCGCCCAGCTTGTCCATCTCCACGTACAGCCGCGTGAGATAGCCCCCCTCGCGCGGGATGATCAGCAGGCTGCCTGCGCCGGACTGGATCGCCACCTTGTAGCGCACGTCGGGGAAGTCCGTCACCGCCAGCACGTCCATCACGCCCCAGGCCTGGTGCGCGGCCTCGCCAACCAGTTCGCGGCCGATGGCGGCGCGGGTGGCGCTGCGCGCGCCGTCGCAGCCCACGACGTAGCGTGCACGCACGGTCTCGCGCTGCCCGGCATGCGCCGGATCGGACCGTTCCAGCGTCACCGTCACCGGATAGTCCGTGGCCGCATCGTCCACCTCGACGTTGACCAGTTTGCGCGCGTAATGGGGCGCGAGCCGGCTGGGCGAATTGCGCATGGTCTCGAGGTAGAGGTCGTGCACCCGCGCCTGGTTGAGCACCACGTGCGGAAACTCCGACAAGCCGTCCTCGGTGTCCTGCACGCGGCCATGGCGCACGATGTCCTCCGGGTTCGTTTCGCCCGGCTTCCAGAACGTGACTTCGTTGATCCAGCAGGACTCCTGGAGCACGCGCCCGGCAAAGTCGAAGGCCTCGAACATCTCCATCGTGCGGCAGGCGATGCCGTCGGCCTGCCCTTTCTCCAGCGGGCCATCCTTTTGCTCGACGATGGCCGTGTGGATCTCCGGGAACGCCGCCAGTTGCGCCGCCAGCGTCAGGCCGGCCGGGCCGCAGCCGACAATGAGCACGTCCACCTGTGCCGGCACGGCATCGGTGTGCGGCCGCGCGAGCGGCGAAGCGGGGTGACGATGCGGGTCGCCGGGGCGAAATCCGTCGAGATGGAATTGCATGGCTGGTCTCCTGGAGGCTGTTACTACCGTTGTATTTGATGGCGGGGGAGGAAGGCCGCGTGCTGGCGAACCCCGGTCCCGCGATGGGAATCACTTTGACCGAAAAGCCGTATTTTGAAAACCGATGATTGTTGATTGCTATAATCAGGATTTTAAATACTGATAAACCGATGAAGCGATTCGACCTCGAGCTGCTGCTGGTCTTCGATGAAATTTTCAAAACCGGAAACGTCACCCGGGCCGCCCATAACCTCGGCCTGCCGCAGTCGAGCGTCAGCCTCGCCCTGGGCAAGCTGCGCGGCCATTTCAATGACCAGCTGTTCAGCCGTACCGCCAGGGGGATGGTGCCCACGCCGCGCGCACAGAACGCGATCGGGGACGTGCGCCGCTCGATCGAGGCACTGCAGCATGCGCTGTCCGACCAGCCGGTGTTCGACCCCGCCGCGAGTGCGCGTCAATTCCGTATTTGCATGACCGATATCAGCGAGATCGTGCTCCTGCCGCGCATGCTGAACCACTTGCGCGGTATTGCCCCGGGCATTCATCTCGAGATATCGCGGATTTCCCCCGACACGCCTGGCGAGCTTGCCGATGGCACGGTCGACCTGGCGGTGGGTTTCATGCCGCACCTGGAGGCGGGCTTCTACCAGCAAAAGCTGTTCGACCAGCACTTCGTCTGCCTGGTGGCGAAGTCGCATCCGCGCGTGGGCGACTCGCTGAGCGTCGAGAACCTGCGGCAGGAAGGACATGTGCGGGTGCGGACCTCGGGCACCGGCCATGCGATCGTCGACAAGGTCCTGGCGCGCGAAGAGATCGAGCGCACCGTGGTGCTGAACCTGCCCAGCTTCCTGGGCGTTGCGCCCGTCGTGGCACAGACGGAACTGCTGGCCATTGTCCCCTTGCGCTATGCGAGCACGATGGCAAGCAGCGAAGCGGTCCGCTTCCTGGCGATCCCGGTGGACCTGCCCAGCTACCAGGTCAAACAGCACTGGCACGAACGCTATCATGCCGACGTCTCGAACCGCTGGCTGCGGCAGATGGTTGCCGCGCTGTTTGCCAGCGGGGAGGAGGCCGGGAGCACCGTGAACACCAGCGCGTCCGATCCATCGCGATGATGGCGTCCGCTGCCGCCAGGCGATGGCCTCACGCCAGCGACTGCTACGGTTTTCCGGGATCCTTCTGATTCGGGAACTTGTCGAACTCGATATTGAACAGTTCCCCGTTGACCCTCTCGACCCGGCGCACGTATTCCGTCTGGACCACGTCGCGCGTGGCGGCGTCCAGCATGATCGGTCCACGCGGACTGTTCAGCTTCATGCCCTTCAGGACCGCCATGGCCTGGTCGCCATCGATCTTGCCGTTCAGCTTGCGCGCCACCTCGTAGATGGCCGCCATGCCGTCATAGCCGCCGACGGCCATGAAATTGGGCCGGCCCGCGCCTGGGTTGGCGCTCGCGAAGCTCTTGAGGAATGCGGCGTTTTCGGGCGACTTGTGCGCCGCCGAATAGTGAAAAGTGGTGATCACGCCCAGTGTCGCGTCGCCCATCGCGGCCAGCATGTGGTCGTCCGTCAGGTCGCCGGTGCCGATCACCCTGATACCGGCTTCGGCCAATCCGCGCTCGCGGTAGCCCTTCATGAAGGCGATGGTGTGCTCGCCGGGCGGCACGAAGACGAAGACCGCATCCGGTTTGGCGTCCTTGATGCGCTGGATGTAAGGCGCGAAGTCGGGATTTTTCAGCGGTACGCGGATCGCCTCCAGGACCTTGCCGCCCCCTTCGGCCAGGGTCGCCTTGAACGCCGTTTCGGCATCGATACCCGGCGCGTAATCGGCTACCAGCGTGACCACGTTGCGGATCTTGTTCTTCAAAGCCCAGGTCGCCATCGGCGCCGAGCTTTGCGGCAGCGTCATCGATACGCGCGCGATGTAGTTCGACTTCGTCGTGATGACCGAACTGGCCGCATTCATGATGATCATCGGCTTTTTGGCCTGCTCGGCAAGCGGCGCGACGGCCAGTGCCTCGGGCGTCAGGCCGAAGCCGGCCAGGAAGTCGACCTTGTCGCGCACAACGAGCTCCTGGGCCAGCCGCTTGGCGATTTCCGGCGCCGGGCCCGTCGAGTCCTTGATGATGACCTCGATTTTCTTGCCGGCGACGGTGCTGCCATGTTGCGCCATATACGCTTTGATCCCGCCTTCCATCTGCTTGCCGTAATCGGCAAACGGCCCGGAAAATGGTGCGATCAGCCCGACCTTGATGGTGTCCTGGCCCGCGGCTTGCGCCGGCAAGGTGACGCCGAGCGCGGCCGCTGCAATCAATACGCTGGATGCGAGTTTTTTCATGCTGTTGTCTCCGGTTGTGTCGTTTTGTTTCTTGGAATTATCGGCCACAGTGTGCCCAAGTTCGCGGACGCTGGATACTTGTTGGACTCTGATTTATATAATCAGCTTTTTGAATAATGGTGGCGCTGCCGCGTGGACCGGGCAGTTGTACCGTGCAGTTGTGCTGTTATGCTGAACGCTTCGAAACCCCATGCATTCGCTAAATGTCGACCCATTTCTACGAGCCCTGCAACGGGCATGGACTTCCCCATGATCCTTTCAATGCGATCGTCGGGCCGCGCCCGATCGGTTGGATATCCTCCCGCGGCAAAACCGGGGCGCTGAACCTCGCCCCCTACAGTTTCTTCAACGCGTTCAACTACGTGCCACCGATTGTCGGCTTTGCCAGTATCGGCGCCAAGGATACGCTGCACAACGTGCAGGAGACTGGGGAATTCGTATGGAACCTGGCGACCAGGTCGCTGGCGGAGGCGATGAACAGCACCTGCGCGGCTGTGCCGCCGGACGTGGACGAATTCGCCCTCGCCGGCCTGACGCCGGCGCCTTCGCGATTGATCGCCACGCCTCGCGTGGCCGAAAGCCCGGTGTCCTTCGAGTGCAAGCTCACCCAGCTCATCCAGCTGCAACGCGAAAACGGCGAGACCGTCCCGACATGGCTGGTGCTGGGTGAGGTGGTGGGGATACACATCGCAAACGCCCTGCTCAGGGACGGGATTTACGATACGGCTTCCGCCGGCCATATCCTGCGCGGCGGCGGTCCGGCCGATTATTTTACGGTCGGGCCGGAACAGCTGTTCCAGATGTTTCGTCCCCGTTAAGGACCCTCGTGCAGCGCTGGCCGCGGCGCGCGTCATCAAGCAAAGGAGCGAATACCCGGACACCGGAATTCTGTCGAACCGATGGCCGTGAATCGTCACTGCAAGGATTGCCATGACTCCGGAAATAAACAAAAAAAATCCGCCAAGGTATGACGACGCGCGCCGCTCGAAAAATAGTGGGCCACAGTTTGAATCCGGCCATATTTAGATCGACCAGAATGTGAATCTGCTGGAATGAGCGCTCGAGCGCAAGGGATGAACTGGAGGGAGCTGATGCCTCTCAGCCATTGGTTTCGATACAACTGTGCATCTCCGAACACCAACTCAAGAGCAACCGGAGTTGCGGTATCTCAATCTTCCCTGTTCTCTCGGCTTTACACTTTTTCTTGTGCAAGATTTCGTTTGAAAAATTCTGCGGACACGAGAGAGACGGATGCTCAAGCAACGCCACCAGCTGACAGACCCGCCTCGATGCACGCATGTTCGGCCGGGCAGAGGCACGCTGATTCTACGGCGCGAGGAAGGCGCCTTCGCGGTGATGACAGCCGTGCTTATCATCGTCATCATCGGATGCTGCGGTTTTGCTCTTGACCTGAGCAGGCTCTACAACCGCAAGGTTGAATTGCAGACGGTAGCGGATGCCATTGCACTCGCCGCCGCGGCGCGATTGGATGGAACCAAGGAAGGCATCGACAGTGCTGCGCTGGCTGCTTCCGAAGCGGGTGCCAAATACGCCATTATCTATGGCTACGGGAAGCTTCCCGTCGTATGGTCGCCGGACGCCATCAGATTTGGCTCCGCACCTTCCGGAAGCACATGGGTACCCACTGCAGAGGCCAAGCTTCAACCCGAAACCATGTTTTATGTTGAGGTTGACACCAGCCGGCTTAACGCAACGCCTGGCACTCTCGATTTGCTACTGCTCCGTGTGCTTCCGTCAGCCAGTGCGTCTGCACAAACTGGAAGCCGGGCAGTTGCCGGCCGCTCGACAATCAACGTCATGCCCCTTGCTCTATGCGCGATGTCAGACACGCGGGCAACGAAACGTGGACAGGAACTCGTTGAACATGGGTTCCGACGAGGGATCAGCTATAACTTGATGCAACTGAACCCGAACGACAATAAAAGCGGCGCGCATTTTCTCGTCAATCCCGTCGCAGCGCCGGGAACGATGGGCAGCTCCGACGGCACGAAACTCGAGGTCATCAAACCATTTGTCTGTACAGGGACTTTGGATATGCCTCAGGTTACTCAGGGAAAGCTTACAGTCGATCATGGATTCCCTTTGGGTTCAGTTTTTGGGCAGATCAACTCCCGTTTCGGCGGCACATATGCCGCTCCTTGTACAGAGAATGGCGCTCCGCCGGACACGAATACCAAGGAATACACTGGCGCACTTAGCTGGATGATCGATAAACCCAAAGCGCAGTCGGCCGATCCCAGGACAACCGACACACAGCTGTTCACAATTGCCGAGCTGGCACCCTCCGAGATTTCCGATAAGACGACAGCTGACCTGTACGGTCCGCTCTGGATATCTGCGAAGGCAGCCAAATATTCCGACCAGCCTGAACCTGAGCCTGCCGGATATTCCACGTTCACCACAGCGGACTGGGCAACGCTATACACTCCTGGCTCGCCTAAGCCAAAAGGTAATTATCCCTCGCCATCTCCTTACAAAGCAGACCCCAGGAACGGAGGGGCTCGCGCCGTCGCCGACCGGCGTGTCCTGAACATTCCACTGCTGCGCTGCCCCGTCCCGGAAGGCTCGCCCGCACAGGCTGAAGTACTGGCGATCGGAAAATTCTTTATGACCGTTCGGGCAACGGATAAGGATCTCTTTGCCGAATTTGCCGGACTGGCCAAGCCCAAATCACTCGTTGGACAGGTGGAGCTCTACAAATGAGGCTTCTTTCGCGCCCCGTTAAATGCCGGAATCAGACAGGATCGGTGGCCATAGAAGCCGCGGTGACGATCGGTTTCGTTCTTATTCCATTGCTGGCCTTCACCCTTTTTTTCGGCAGGTATTTCTGGTATTACACCGTTGCACAAAAAACCGCGCACGATGCGTCGGTATATCTTTCCACTGCACCACTCGCCGATGTCATGAGTGACAAAGCAGACGCGATAGCGAAACAGATAATAAATGACGGACTTGCGGACATCGATCAAACCACGCGGTCTGCGGGTGGGTCTGCTACTTATTGCCTCTTTGCAACCCCATACGGAGCAACGACACCAAGTCTCTGCTCCGACGGCCGACCCGCCGCGATGAAAGCGCAAATTTCGATGAAGGTAAGCGATCCGTTTCTTTCTCCCATAATTGAATCCCTTATCGGGTTTGAAGGACTATCTATTAAAGCCGGAGTGACATTGCCCTATGTGGGACGCTAATCAAAGACCAGGCGGCCGCCGCAACGGACAGACCTCGAAACAGCGAGGCGTTGCGGCTGTCGAGTTCGCCCTGCTCGCCACGATATTCTTTGCGCTTGTATTCGGCATACTTGAGATAGCCCGTATGGTGTATCTCTTGAACACCCTCCAGGAGGTGACCCGGCGGGCGGCAGCGATTGCAGTCAACTCGCCCTTTAGCGATACCGCCCAAACAACCGTCCGGCAGCAAGCAATATTTGCTGACCAGACCGGGAATCTGGTGCTCGGCAAGCCGATAACCGCTGAGCATCTGAGGCTCGAATACCTGTCGCTCGCCCGTGCCCCTGGCGGCGCGCTTACGATGCAGCCAGTGTCCCCCCTGCCTGCAAGTCCGACTGCGAACCGGCTCAACTGCCTGTCTGATCCTTACGGCGCAAACTGTATCCGTTTTGTTCGCGTACAGGTATGCCAGCCCAATGTTACGGACCGCTGTATGCCCGTTCCATACCAAATGTTTTTCCCATTAGTCAACTTTTCCCGCCTGGTCTTGCCACGCTCGACAACAACTTCCCCGGCCCGGTCGATGGGATACACGGCTGGCGCGGCCTCGGGCTAGCGAGAGATGATGCGGCTCCTGGCGTGGGCTGTGGTCCCTGACAACACCATCGCCCGCATGAAGGCGAGCGCGCCAGCGTTGCTCTGGCAGCCTTCGCAAGATAGACGGCCCAGGCGAACCGAGCCGTTTTCAGAGTAGAAACCAGCACTGCGCTCGCTCACTCAGTACTGAAAAATCGCCCCCAAAAAGCAAAAAAGCGCTGCCCCGCTTTCGCGTGCAACGCTTCTTCAGCTCGCTTTCGATTCCCCCCAAGCTTTTATGCTGGGTTCGCTGGGCGCACCTAAGCGCCTGAATCGAAAACCTAAATTCTGGTGGGAAGTGCAAGTTTCGAACTTGCGACCCCTGCAGTGTGAATGCAGTGCTCTACCCCTGAGCTAACCTCCCTGACAACGAGGCGTATTATGCCAAAAACTTTCTCTACCGTCAAACCTTTGGCGAATAAATTCTCCACACGCATTCGCCTTTGACGCCTTTGTCGAGTCCGGCGAGGACGTTTTCGTGCTCGGCCGTTTCGTCCGCACTGGCAGCGACGACAATGATCTCGCCCAGCGGCACGGCATCGAGCTCGATACCGTCGCTGGACGTTTCCACCTCGTGGTCCATCGACAGCGAGTTCTGGCCGCGCGTCATCGCGAGATAGACGTCCGCCAGCAGCTCCGAGTCGAGCAAGGCGCCGTGGAGTTTACGGTGCGCGTTCGAGACGCCGTAGCGGTCGCACAGCGCGTCGAGCGAATTGCGCTTGCCCGGGTGCATTTCCTTGGCGTTGACCAGGGTATCGATCACGCCGCTGCAATGCGAGGTGAAGCTCGGCAGGCCGAGGCGCTGGAATTCGGCGTTGAGAAAACCTAAGTCGAACGGCGCGTTGTGGATGATGACTTCGGCGCCGTCGATGTAGGCGCGCAGTTCCTCGGCGATTTCGGCGAACTTCGGCTTGTCGCTCAGGAACTCGGTGGTCAGGCCGTGGACCGCCAGCGCGGCCTCGTCGGACTCGCGCTCGGGATTGATGTAGCGGTGAAAATTGTTGCCGGTCAGCGTGCGGTTGAACAGCTCGACGCAGCCGATTTCGATGACGCGGTCACCGGTTCGTGGGTTCAGGCCGGTGGTTTCGGTATCGAGGACAATCTGGCGCATGGCGGCTAATAGTGAGTTGAGGCAAGCCGGCAGTATAGCGCAAGCGGACTCTTCCTAACGCCGTACGGCGGCCGCACCGCGGTTCGCCAGCACGTCCGCGCGCTCGTTGCCCGGGTGTCCGTTGTGGCCGCGCACCCAGCGCCATTCGACCGTGTGCTGCTGCTGGGCCAGGTCGAGCGCCTTCCACAAATCGTCGTTCTTGACCGGCTCTTTCGCCGCCGTCTTCCAGCCGTGCGCCTTCCAGCCGTGGATCCACTCCGAGATGCCCTTCTGCACGTACTGGCTGTCGGTGTGCAGTACGACGTCGCAGGGGCGGTTCAGGACGCCCAGGGCCTCGATCACGGCTTTCAGCTCCATGCGGTTATTCGTCGTGTTGGGCTCGCCGCCGAAGATTTCCTTCTCGTGACCGTCAGCAACGAGGAGCGCGCCCCAGCCGCCCGTACCCGGGTTGCCCTTGCAGGCGCCATCGGTAAAAATTTCCACTTTCGTCGTCATGCTGCGCGGTTTCCTTGATTCTCTATTCTCTGCATTTATTCTCGATTCGTTGCCGGGACCGCCTGCGGCGCCCGGCTCGACTTCTTGTTCCACGCCGGCCCGATCAGGTGCATGCCCTTGACACGCTTGATCGCGTGCACGATGTAGACGGCACCCAGGTAGGGCCACCACTTCTGCCCTGCCCCTTCCATCATCGCGAAGCGGTTGATCCACTGGGCGGAGCGAAACGGTGGCGCATAACAGCCGAAGTGGCTGCGCGTGGCGCCAAGATTCAACAATTTTAACCAGTCTTTCATGCGGGGCATAGAGATGAATTCGCCTGCCGCCGGCAGGTAGCCGCTGCGCGTGACCTTGCCGATCCCCTGGCGCAAGCCCCACAAGCTGGCCGGATTGAAGCCGCAAATGATCACCTGCCCCTCGGGGATCAGCACGCGCTCGACCTCGCGCAAGACCTGGTGCGGCTCGGCCGCGAACTCGAGCACGTGCGGCAGGACGACCAGGTCCAGGCTTTGCGAGGCGAAGGGCAAATCCGCGAAGTCGAGCGCGACGGCGATCTGCTTGCCGCTGGCGGCGAACGCGAGTTCGTCGAAAGTCGAGGTGCGCGTTGCGGCCTGCCATTTGTTCGGCATGCGGTTGGCGGCGAGCGCGTCGATTTGCGGGACGCCGATCTGCACCGCGTTGTAGCCGAAGATGTCGGCCGTCAGCTCATCCAGGCAAGCCTGCTCGAAGGCGCGCACGTAGGCGCCCGCCGGCGAAAGCAGCCATTCGTCGAGCGCTATAATGGATTTTTCGGACGCAGCGCTATCCATGGCGACCCCCTCATATGCAACCCTTGCAACCCATGCAAACCAAACCTGACCCTATCGGCGCGAACGCGAAAGCCGCGCGTAATGATTTGAGTGTCCTGACCGTGCCCGCGTTCAAGGATAATTACCTTTGGCTGATCCACGACGGTGCCAATGCCGCGGTGGTCGATCCCGGCGACGCGTCCCCGATCATGGCAGCGCTCGCTGAACACGGGCTCACCCTCACCGCCATTCTACTCACCCATCACCATAGTGACCACATTGGTGGCGTGCCCGCCCTGCTGGACCGTTACCAGGTGCCTGTATTCGGCCCGCGCAACGACGGTATCGACGCGGTCACCCATCCGCTGGCGGAAGGCGACCGCGTGACCGTGCCCGGGCTCGACCTGGAACTGGCGGTGCTCGAGGTGCCCGGCCACACGCTCGGCCATATCGCCTATGTGCGCACGACGCCGGGCCTGCACTGGCTGTTCTGCGGCGATACCTTGTTCGCCGGCGGCTGCGGGCGCCTGTTCGAAGGCACCCCAGGCCAGATGGCGGCTTCGCTCGATAAACTCGCCGCCCTGCCCGAGGATACCGAAGTCTATTGCGCACACGAATACACGCTGTCGAATTTGCGCTTCGCGCTGGCGGTCGAGCCGGGGAATGAAGCCTTGCAGCTGCGAATGCGGGACGTGAGCGCGAAGCGGACGCTTGAGCTTCCGACGGTGCCGTCCAGCATAGGGCTGGAGCGGAGCACGAATCCTTTTCTGCGCTATCGCGAACCGGGGATTGCGGGATCGCTGGTTGCGGCCGGCAAGTTGACTGAGGGCGCAATGCCGGTGCAGGTGTTTGCCGCCTTGCGGGAATGGAAGAACGTGTACCAGTGAGGGCGGTGGAGTGATGTCGCCCATGAACAGAGGGTGAAACGGCGTGGGCACGAGTGCCCACCCTACCCGTTTGAGCGCTTTGGCGGCCTCCTTGCCTGGTGGCTGGGCGAGCGTGCATGAGTAGCCGGGAGCGCGCGATTTTGTATTTTTTTCCAATGTTGGTTAGTTACGTTTTTGTGGAAAATTTTGGCGCTAAAAAAGCGGCGCCGTCCCGGTGACGGCGCCGCTCCGGATTGCTTGTTGCAAGCTCAGATTTCTTCGTACAGCGGCAGCGTCAGGAATTCCGCGAACTGTTCCGACGTCGACATTTCTTCGAAGATTTGGGCAGCACGGGCATAGCTCGGGTTGTCGCCGTTCGGGGCGGCCTCCTTCGCCTTGGCCAGCTCTTCCGGAATCATGGCGCGCACCATCTCGGCAGTGACCTTGCGGCCGTCGTCCAGCACGCCCTTCGGCGAACGGATCCATTGCCAGACCTGCGAACGGCTGATCTCGGCGGTGGCCGCATCTTCCATCAGGTTATGGATCGGCACGCAGCCATTGCCGGCCAGCCAGGCGCCCAGGTAGTGGATGCCGACGTTGATGTTGTAGCGCAGGCCGCCTTCCGTGATCGGCGCTTCCGGCTTGAAGTCGAGCAGTTGGGCGGCCGTCACGGCGACGTCCGGACGCTGCTTCTCGATCTGGTTCGGCTTGTCGCCCAGCACCTTGGTAAATTCCGTCATGGCCAGCTCGACCAGGCCCGGGTGCGCGACCCAGCCGCCGTCGTAACCATCGGTCGCATCGCGCGCCTTGTCGGTGCGCACGCCGGCCATGGCCGTTTCATTTTTCTCCGGATCGTTCTTGATCGGGATGAGGGCCGCCATGCCGCCGATCGCCGGCGCGCCGCGCTTGTGGCAAGTCTTCAGCAGCAGCAAGGCGTAGGCGCGCATGAAGGGCGAAGTCATCGTCACCTTCGGACGATCGGCCAGGCAGAAGTCCTTGTCCAGCTTGAATTTCTTGATGCACGAGAAGATGTAATCCCAGCGGCCCGCGTTCAGGCCGGCGCTGTGTTCGCGCAGCTCGTACAGGATCTCGTCCATCTCGAAGGCGGCAAGGATCGTTTCGATCAGCACGGTCGCCTTGATCGTGCCGCGCGGCAGGCCGAGCGCTTCCTGGGTGGCGATGAAGATGTCGTTCCAGAGGCGCGCTTCCAGGTGCGATTCCATCTTCGGCAGGTAAAAATACGGACCGGCGCCGCGTGCCAGCTGCTCTTTCGCGTTATGGAACATGAACAGGGCGAAATCGAAGATGCCGCCCGAGATGCGCTTGCCGTCGACCAGCACGTGCTTTTCGTCGAGGTGCCAGCCGCGCGGACGCACGACCAGGGTCGCGACCTTGTCGTTCAGCTTGTAGCTCTTGCCGTTCTGTTCGAGCGAGATCGTGCGGCGCACGGCGTCGCGCATGTTGATCTGGCCGGTGACCTGGTTGTCCCAGTTCGGGGCGTTCGAATCCTCGAAGTCGGTCATGTAGCTGTCCGCGCCCGAGTTCAGGGCGTTGATGACCATCTTGCGCTCGACCGGGCCGGTGATTTCGACGCGGCGGCATTCGAGTGCTTGCGGGATCGGGTCGATTTTCCAGTCGCCATCGCGGATGTGGGCGGTCTCAGGCAGGAAGTCGGGACGCTCGCCGGCGTCCAGGCGCTGCGCGCGCTCGACGCGGGCGGCCAACAGTTGCTGGCGGCGCGGCTCGAATTTCCGGGTCAGCATCGCCACCAGCTCGAGGGCCCCGGGGGTGAGGATTTGTTCGAAACCGGGTTTGATGTCGCCCGAGATTTCCAGGCCTTGCGGGGTGGCGATGGTCATGTGGTGCTCCTTGCGGATGGATGATAGTGCGGGATGAACGTGCGCGGCAGTTGGCCAATGAACGTCAAGTATAGGTCAGCTTGGCGTTTGTCATATCATCAAGTATATTCAACATAAAATAGTGGAACGATACATTTATGCACTTCATTTGTGCGTATTTGTCACAAGTGAACGCGGACCGGACGGGAGAGGCGTGGGCAAGTTCAGGGAGATATCGACCTTCGTCGAAGTTGTGGCGCGCGGGAGCTTGTCGGCGGCGGCGCGGGCCGAGGGGATTGCGCCGGCGATGATCGGCAGGCGGCTCGACGCGCTGGAAAGCCGCCTCGGCGTCAAGCTGCTGCAGCGGACGACGCGGCGCCTCGCGCTCACCGACGAGGGCGCGGCCTTCCTCGAGGATTGCCAGCGCATCCTGGCGGAGATGGAAGAAGCGGAGGCCGCCGTATCGGAGCGCAGTGCGCATGCCAAGGGGCACCTTCTGGTATCGGCGCCGGCGGGCTTCGGGCGCCAGCACGTGGCGCCGCTGCTGCCCTCCTTCCTCGCCGAACACCGCGACGTGACGGTCAACCTGAACCTGAACGACCGCGTCGTCGACGTGGTCGGCGAAGGCGTCGACGTGGCGATCCGCATCGCCAGCCTGGGCGACTCGAACCTGGTCGGCGTGAAACTGGCCGACAATGCGCGCGTCGTGGTGGCCACGCCCGGCTACCTCCAACGTCACGGCACGCCGCGCACGCTGGCTGACCTGGCGCGCCACAACTGCCTGGCAATCAGCAGCGAAGGCAGCCAGCGCGGCTGGACCTTTCGCGACCATCACAAAACGGTGACCCTGAAAGTCGCTGGCAACATGGTCTGCAACGACGGCGAAGTGCTGCACGATTGGGCGCTCGACGGCAAGGGCCTGGCCTGGCGTTCGATGTGGGAAGTCGGCGCGCAGATCGAAGCGGGGGAACTGGTGACAGTGCTCGACGATTATGCGGCGCCCGGCAACGATATTTACGCAGTGTTTGCCCAGCGGCGTCATTTACCGCTGCGCATTCGTGCCTTTGTCGATTTCCTGCGGCGTGCTTATGCGCAAGCGGATTATTGGCGGACGGAAACCAAGCAGCCTGCGGAAACCTGAGCCGGCAGTAAAACGGCCGCGTTACCGCGGCCGTATGTTGGAGCGGACACTGATGTCCGGTCGACCGGACATTGCTGTCCGGAATCGACAGGCGAAAAAAAATCCCCGGCAATGCCGAGGATTTTTTATCTTCATTCAGCGATTAGATCGGCTGGATGTTCGATGCTTGCTTGCCCTTAGGACCCGAGGTCACGTCGAACGAGACGCGCTGGTTCTCTTGCAGGGACTTGAAGCCTTGGCTCTGGATAGCCGAGAAGTGAGCGAACAGATCTTCGCCGCCTTCGTCAGGGGTAATAAAGCCGAAACCCTTGGAGTCATTGAACCATTTAACGATGCCAGTTGCCATTACAATTTCCTATTTCAGTTAAGTGGGCTTACGCCCGTTTATGATCGTTTGAAGTAGCAAGAAAGAAATGACAGACAGACTGCACTACTAGCTCGAACCCAACGATCCCGTATTATACCGAATAAAACCCCGCGCAAGCGATTTTCGCAAAATAAAAAAACCGCCTACGTAACAATGCTCCAGATCAACTTTACGCGGCCCTGATTTAGCATCGGCAGTAGGGACAATATAGGTCATCGAAGCTGGGCAAGTTTGCGCTGGATCAAACGGCTCGACGCTAGACTTTTAACTCAGGGCAAGAGTGAAAACGCGGCGCTGTGATAGGCAGGCAGAGGAGCCGCCAGGCCACTGCGGACAAAATCGTCCAGTGAAGCCAGCCATGCCTGCCAGTCGTCTTCGCCCACGAGTTCGAAGGCGGTGAGTACGCGCAGGCGCTGCTCGAGGGCGCGGGCGCCCTGCCCCAGCTCGCGAAAGCCGAAGGTGACCGCGGCGCCGGCCAGCGTATGCAGCAGCGCCTGCAGCTCGGCCGCCAGCGCGGGCGCCGGCGCGGCCGGATCGAAGTCCGCTCCCGCTGCGCCCAGCCGGCGCAGCGTGTCCGGCAACCCGGCCCGAAAGTCTTCGTTCGCCTGCGTCAAACGGACAAAGAAGTCCGTATCGACCGTTCCCGTCATCACTCGGCCGCCCCTTACTTGGTACCGAAGATGCGGTCGCCCGCGTCGCCCAGGCCCGGCACGATATACGCGTGCGCGTCCAGGTGCGAGTCGAGCGAGGCGACGTACAGCTTCACGTCCGGGTGCGCATTGTGGAAAACCGTGACGCCTTCGGGCGCCGCCACCAGGGCCAGGAAGATGATCTGGTCGTCGCGTACGCCGCGCTTCTTCAGGACGTCGACCGCATGCACGGCCGAGTTGCCGGTGGCGACCATCGGGTCGCACAGGATGAAGGTACGCTCGGACGTGTCCGGCAGGCGCACCAGGTATTCGACCGGCTCGTGGGTGTCCGGGTCGCGGTACACGCCGATGTGGCCGACGCGTGCCGACGGCACCAGTTCGAGCAGGCCGTCGCTCATGCCGATACCGGCGCGCAGGATCGGCACGATGGCCAGTTTCTTGCCCGCGATGACCGGTGCGTCGATCGTCACCAGCGGGGTCTGGATCGGGCGCGTGGTCAGCGGCAGGTCGCGGGTGATCTCATAGCCCATCAGCAGCGTGATTTCCTTGAGCAGCTCGCGGAAGGTGCGCGTCGAGGTGTCGTGCTCGCGCATGTGCGACAGCTTGTGCTGGATGAGCGGGTGGCTCAGGATGTAAAGGCTCGGAAAACGCGGGTCTTGTTTCATGATGGACATAGGAGATGTACTTTGGTTGTTGCTCGTAACCTGACATTATCCCAGCCGCGCGCGCTTTTGTCGCGGCCCGGGTGTAGAAAGTTCATCCTGGACGGCGAGCGAGCGCGCCAGGATCGCTTCCAGGTCCAGCCCGGGCGGCAGCCGGCCGAAGGCGCCGCCCACATCCTCGGCAATGCGCGAAGCGACGAAGGCTTCGGCCACGAAGGGCGGCGCATGGCACAGTAGCAGTGCCGCCTGCACCGCGATCACCAACCGCTCGGCCAGCCGGCGCGCGCCGGATTCGTCCGTGTTCGACATGTCCTCCCCGAGTTGTTGCACGTAGCGCGCGAAGCGCGCATCCAGCGCCGCGGCCGGCGCCAGCTCGGCCTCGAGCGCGGCGCGCGCCGCTTCGGGCGCTTTGCCGAGCGCACGCAGCACGTCCAGACACATCACGTTGCCGGAACCCTCCCAGATCGAATTGACGGGAAATTCGCGGTACAGGCGCGCCAGCGGGCCGTCCTCGACATACCCGTTGCCACCCATGACTTCCATCGCTTCGGCGCCGAAGGCCGGGCCGCGCTTGCACAGCCAGTACTTGCCGGCCGGGGTCAGGATGCGCCCCAGGGCGGCTTCCTGCGGATCGTCCGGGTTGTCGAAGCAGCGCGCCAGGCGCAGCGCGAACGCGGTGGCCGCTTCCGACTCGAGCGCGAGGTCGGCCAGCACGTTCTGCATCAAGGGCTGCTGCGCCAGCGGTTTACCGAAGGCGGCGCGGCCGCGCGCGTGGTGCAGCGCGTGACAGAGCGCGGCACGCATGATGCCGGCGGTGCCGACCACGCAGTCGAGGCGCGTATGGCTGCCCATTTCCAGGATCGTCGGGATGCCGCGCCCGACTGCGCCGACCAGCCAACCGGTCGCATCGCAGAACTCGACTTCCGAGGAGGCGTTCGAACGGTTGCCGAGCTTGTCCTTCAGGCGCTGCACCCGGATCGCGTTGCGGCTGCCGTCGGGCAGGTAGCGCGGCACGAAAAAGCACGAGAGTCCCGCACTCCCTGCGTCATCGGTCTGGGCCAGGATCAGGTGCGCATCCGACTGCGGCGCCGAGAAGAACCACTTGTGGCCGACGATGCGCCAGGCGCCCTCGCCTTCCTCGCCAAACAGCGCCCGCGCCTCGCCCGGCAGCATTTCGGTGGCGCGCGTCGTGTTCGCGCGCACGTCGGTGCCGCCCTGCTTTTCGGTCATGCCCATGCCAACCAGGGCGCCGGTCTTTTGCTCGACCGGCAAGGAGCGCGGATCGTAGTCGGTCGAGAGGATTTTCGGAAGCCAGCGCTCGCCCAGCCGGCCGGCACGGCGCAGCGCCGGCACCGATGCATAGGTCATCGTCACCGGGCACTGGGCGCCGTTCTCGACCTGGCCGAACAGCAAATAGGCGCCGGCGCGCGCGACCTGTGCGCCCGGCCGTGGATCGGTCCAGGGCGCCGAATGGGCGCCGGCGCCGATCATCATCGACATCAGTTCATGCCAGGCGGGATGAAATTCGACTTCGTCGACGCGCCGGCCGCTGCGGTCGAAATTGACCAGGCGCGGGCCGTTCGCATTCGCCAGCCGCGCCAGCTCGAGCATCTCCGGGCGACCAAGCCGCGCGCCGAGCGCATCGAGTTCGCCGAGGGCCCAGTCCGCTCCCTCGCGCGCCAGGCCTTCCTGCAGCGCCGGGTCGCAGCGCAGCAGGTTCACGTCACCGAAGGGTGGCGCCTGGTTGAAAACTTCGTGGGTATCGAACTGGTTCATGGCGGCTCCTCGCTGGATGCGCATTCTGGGCTATAATGTTGCAGAAAAGCATCAATTAGCTCAGTTTTGCTTTCCTCGATGCAACTGCTGCGCGACAATGGCGGTCTTGTATTGACATTGCATAGCGCAAAGCACGTTAGCGATCCGTCAACAGACTAGCGCAAAGCGACACGGCAGGCAAGGCGTCACTGCGGTAGCGCAAATGAATCGTAAAGAGGCATGGGGGCGATGTATTTTCGTGCCCCTTGGAATTTTTCAGTGATAAAGTGCCCTGTGGTTTGTTAAACTCGCACGGTTCCACCTGCTCCGGGTGTCAGCAATAAGGCAGATATTTCAACAATGGGCTCCCCTTCCGCCTCCGTGCCGATCGACCAGCCGCGTCCCGCGCCGGTCGATGGCGCCGACAGCCTGATGGAAGCGGCAGGCGACTGCGCGCTGCGCATCGCCCCGAGCGGAGACATCCGTGGCGCCAGCCGCCGCACGGTGCGCCTGCTCGGCCTGCAGGCGCCGGTCGTGGGCATGTCCCTGGCTGCCTTTATCGCCGAGGCCGACGCTGCCGCACTGCGCATGGCGATCGTCGGCGCCCACGCGGCGGCCGAACCGGTGCTGGTCCGCGTGCACCTGCGCTGCCTCGATCGCGAGATCCCTTTCGAACTGCGCATCGCGACGCTCGGCGACGACGGCCTGCTCGTGATCGGGCGCGACATGAGCGCCCAGCACGCCACCGAAGAAAAACTGCGCCACATGGCGACCCACGACGCGCTCACCGAACTGCCGAACCGGGTGCTGCTGTCGGACCGCATCCGCATGGTGGTCGCCAACGCGCGCCGCTCGGGCCAAGGCTTCGCCGTGGCCACGATCGGCATCGACGGCTTCAAGAAAGTGAACGACGCGCTCGGCCATGCGATCGGCGACGACGTGCTGCGCCAGGCCGGCGCCCGCCTGCGCCGCGCGATGCGCGACAGCGACACGCTGGCGCGCGTGGGCGGCGACGAATTCGTCGTCATCCTGCCCGGCACCGCCAGCGAAGCGCAGATCAAGCTCGTCACCGGCCGCCTGCTGGCGACGCTGCAGTCGCCGTTCGAGGCCGACGGCCACACGATCCACCTCGGCGCCTCGGTCGGCGTCGCGCTCTACCCGCAGCACGCCGAGGACGACCACGGCCTGCTGTCGCTGGCGGACGCCGCCCTGATGCGCGCCAAGGAAACCGGCAAGGGCCGCGCGCTGGTCTACAGCGCGCGCGAACAGGGCCCGCCGCAGCACGACATCTCGCTCGAAGCGGCGATGTTTTCCGCCGTGCGCGAAGGCGAATTCCTGCTCTACTACCAGCCGATCGTCGACGCCCGCACGCGCCTGATCGAAGGCTTCGAGACGCTGATGCGCTGGAAGCACCCGACGCTGGGCATGGTGCCGCCGGTGCGCTTCATCCCGATCGCCGAAACGAATGGCCTGATCAACCTGCTCGGGGCCTGGGCATTGAAAGCCGCCTGCGCCCAGATCCAGCAGTTCGAGGAAGCGGCCAAGCGCGACCTCTACATCTCGGTCAACATCAGCCCGCGCCAGTTCCGCAACGATAAATTCCTCGGCGTGCTGGACGATGCCCTGGCCCTGTCCGGCCTGCCGGGCAACAAGCTGGTGCTCGAGATCACCGAAGGCACGCTGATGGTCGATCCGCAGCATGCGGAAACCATCCTTACCAAGATGGCCGAACGCGGCGCGCGCATCGCGATCGACGATTTCGGCACCGGCTACTCGTCGCTGGCCTACCTGAAACGCTTCCCGATTTCGGTGCTGAAGGTCGACCGCGCATTCGTCAAGGACCTGCCCGGCGCGCAGAAGGAAGCCGCCATCTGCAGCGCCGTGCTCGACATGGCGCGCCACCTCGATTTGTCGGTGGTGGCCGAAGGCGTCGAGACCGAGGAGCAGCTGGGCTGGCTCCAGCAGCGCGATTGCCGCTACGTCCAGGGTTACCTGACCGGCAAACCGATGCCGGCCCACGTGGCCCTCGCCGCCCTGCAGGACAACCATTACACGGCTTTGCTGCCGCCCGATCGCCAGGCCAGGACACCATGACCGCTCCCGCTTTCCAAGACCGCGCGCCGACGGCCGACGCGACGCTTTCGCTACTGTGGGAACGCACCCGGCGCCAGGGCGACATGCCCGGCTTCACGCGCGCCATCAATGCCATCCTGGCCTCGATGCGCGGCGAGGACGAGCGCGAATTCTCGATGACGCAAACCGTGCTGTCGGACCCGGTCCTGACCCAGAAGGTCCTGCGCCTGGCCAACAGCGGCATGTATTCGGCCTTCGGGCAGCGCATCAACACGGTGTCGAAAGCGGTACTGGTGCTCGGTACCGAAGCGATCGGCCACCTGGCGCTGGGCCTGAAACTGATCGAGGAACTGGCGAAAAGCACGCCCGATTCGGCACTCGCCCACGTCGAGATGGAAAAGGCCGTGCTGGCCGGGATGGTGGCCCACCAGGTGGCCGCCAGCGCCGCCACGCGCGACCCCGAGGAAGCCGTGGTCTGCTCGATCCTGCATTCGCTGGGCCGCATGATGGTGACCTTCTACATGCCCGAACGCTGGGCGCGGATGCAGGACATCGCCGGCGCCGGCGGCGAAGATGCGGCCGCCGAAGCGGTACTCGGACTGCCGCTCGAAGCCCTGGGCCGCGCCACGGCCGAGCACTGGGGCCTGCCGCGCAACCTGGTGGCGGGCATGCGCACGCTGGAACCGGGCGAGCGCGAGGAAGGCTTCGGCCACGAGGACTGGCTGGCCGCGCTGGGCACCATGTCGACCCGCTGCGCCAGCTCGCTCTGGAACAACGACGAGGCCGGCGCCGCGGAGGTGCTGGCCCTGGCCGAGGCCTTCGCGCCGATGCTGGGCGTGGCGCCGGAGCGGATGCTGGCCGCCATCGACAAGGCGAAGACCGAGGCGCAGGCGGACCTCTCGATCGCACCCATGTCCCGGCCGCAGGAAAAACAGGAGAAGGTGGAAAAGGTGGCGCGCAAGCGCGAGGCCGGCAACCGGATCCTGATGAGCGGCGCGGCCGACATGCGCGACGCCGGCGTCAACGTCAACCCGGGCCAGATGATGTCGATGGCCCTCGAAACGATCTTTCAGGGTCTGTCGTTTACGCGCGCCTTTGCGTTCCTGCGCAACCGGCGCGAAGGCAAATACCTGGCGCGCATGGGTTTCGGCGAGGGCGCAAAGTCCATGATGCCGAACCTGGCTTTCGACGACGCCTACGAGGCCGACGTGTTCCATGCGGCCCTCACCAGCGACCGCGTGATCTTCATCGAGAATGCGCGCGACCCGAAATTCGCCGCCAAGCTGCCCGGCTGGTGGCGCGGCACGCTGTCCGAGGCGCGCTGCTTCGTCGTCATTCCGCTGTGCCTGAACGGCCAGCCGGTCGGCTTCATCTATGGCGACTGGGACGATAGCTTCCCGAGCATCTCGCTGAGCCAGACGGAGTTCTCGCTGCTGAACGACTTGCGCGGACTCGTGGTGCGCGCGATCGAGCGGCGCTCGCAGGCCGAGCTGGCGGCGGCCGGGAAACCCTGAGTCCGACGCCGAGAAGCGTGCATCTCGCGATACGTAGGGTGGACTCTCGAGTCCACGAGGTGCAGCGCATGCATATCGAAACGTCGCACGCAGCGCGTACGCAACGTTAATTTGAAGCGCCGCGGTGTGCATAGGTACAACGCGTGGACTCAAGAGTCCACCCTACGGACCGCTAAATTCTCGCGTAGCGACCGGGCTTCCCCTTCAGATCCGCGGCGTATCGACCCGCACGTCGCCGCACTGCGCGCGATGCATCAGCGCGTGATCGATCAGCACCAGCGCCAGCATCGCTTCGGCGATCGGCGTCGCCCGGATGCCGACGCAGGGGTCGTGGCGGCCGAAGGTTTCGACCATGGCCGGGTTGCCCGCCTTGTCGATCGAGCGGCGCGGCACGCGGATCGAAGACGTCGGCTTGATCGCCAGCGAGACCGTGATGTCCTGCCCGGTCGAGATCCCGCCCAGCACGCCGCCGGACTGGTTGCCGACGAAACCTTCGGGCGTCAGTTCGTCGCCATGCTCGGAACCCTTCTGCACGACCGCGCCGAAGCCGGCGCCGATCTCGACGCCCTTCACCGCATTAATTCCCATCATCGCGTAGGCGATGTCGGCGTCCAGCTTGTCATAGATCGGCTGGCCGAAACCCACCGGCACGCCGGTAGCGACGACGTCGATGCGCGCGCCGATCGAGTCTCCGGCCCGGCGCAGCTCGTCCATGTAGTCTTCCATCTTCGCCAGCAGGGCGCAATCGCCGGTGGCGGCAAAGAAGGGATTGTTCGCGACGTGTTCCCAGCCGCCGAATGGGATGTCGATCTCGCCCAGCTGGCGCATGCAGCCCATGAAGGCGATGCCGTAGCGCTCGCGCAGCCATTTCTTCGCCACCGCACCGGCGCCGACCACGGGCGCGGTCAGGCGCGCCGAGGAGCGGCCGCCGCCGCGCGGGTCGCGCACGCCGTATTTGTGCCAGTAGGTGTAATCGGCGTGGCCGGGTCGGAAGGTCTCGGCGATGTTGCCGTAATCCTTGCTGCGCTGGTCTTCGTTCGGGATCAGCAGCGCGATCGGGGTGCCCGTCGTCACGCCCTCGTACACGCCCGACAGGATCTGCACGCGGTCCCCTTCCTGGCGCTGGGTCACGTGGCGCGAGGTGCCGGGTTTGCGGCGGTCGAGTTCGAGCTGGATGTCCGCTTCCGACAGGGCCATGCCCGGCGGGCAGCCATCGATGACGCAGCCGATCGCGGGGCCATGCGATTCGCCGAAGGTGGTGACTGAGAACAGCTTACCGAAGGAATTACCAGACATATGCGTAGGCGGAAGGTGCGAAAAAGACCATTCTACCAGCCCGCGGCGCAAGCCGCGGGCGCCCGGATTTTTCGCCGGGCCTGGTGCGCTCATGTTTCCTTGTGGATATATATTTGCCTGCGGCAACATTATTTGGCCGCTCCGGCCGCCAATGTCCGTTATACTTCGCGGGTAAGAACTGCCGAGCCTACTCTTGGAGACGCAATAATAATGCCCGCATCGATGTCGCCCGGGGTCGCGTTCGACGCGCACGACGACCTGGTTTTCCTGGATGAAGCGCCGCTCGCGCAGCTGCGCGGCGGCCGGCCCGGCGTCCCTGGTTGGCGCATCCTCATCGTCGACGACGACGCCGACGTCCATTCGACGACCACCTTCGCACTGGCGGGCCTCGAAATCCAGGACCGTCCGCTCGAGTTCCTGCACGCCTATTCGGCGAGCGACGCGCGCACCCTGCTGGCGCGCGAGCCCGACATCGCCGTGATCCTGCTCGACGTCGTCATGGAGCAGCCCGAGGCCGGCCTGCACCTGGTGCGCCATATCCGCGAAACGCTGGCCATGCTGGACGTGCGCATTATCCTGCGCACCGGCCAGCCAGGCTACACGCCGGAGATGGAAGCGATCCGCGACCTCGACATCAACGACTACCGCACCAAGTCCGAACTTACCCGCACCAAGCTCTACACGACCGTGGCCGCCGCCGTGCGCGCCTACCAGCAGCTGCATGCGCTGGGCGCCGGGCGCGCCGGCCTGGAGCGCATCGTCCACGCGGGCACCGAGTTGATGCGCCTGCACGGCGCGCGCGACGTCGCCCGGTCGGTACTGCAGCAGGCGGCCGCCCTGCTCGGCCAGGAACCCGGCGGCGTGCTGTGCGCGCGCGACGCCCACGGGCTGCGCGTGCTCGGCGGCGCCGGCGACGCGCTCGCACTCGAGCAGCGCATTCTCGACACCGAACACGACGCAGGACGGGACGCCCAGCAGCACGCGCTGCTGGCGGGCCCGCTTGCGCGCGCCCTGGCACAGCGCCAGCCCGAATTCAGCCCGACCTGCCTGACGCTGTACTTCCCCGGTAAATCCGGGCGCGATTTCGCCGCCGCGGTCCCGCTCGCGCGGCCGGTCAGCGAGGGCAACAAGCGCCTGCTGGAGGTCTTCGCCAGCGTGGTCGCGGTCAGCCTGGACAACCTTGAACTGGTCGGGCGCCTGAACAATGCCGCCTTCTTCGACCAGCTGACCGGCCTGCCGAACCGCACCCAGCTTGTCGAGGACCTCGACAGCGTGGTGGCCGCTGCGGAACCCTCCGAAGCCTCCGACGCCACGCTGACCCTGGTCGACCTCGACCATTTCGCCGAGAGCAACGACGCCCTCGGCCACCAGTTCGGCGACCAGCTGCTGGTCACCGTGGCCCGGCGCCTGCAAGCGCAGCTCGACCCGCGCCTGAAGGTGGCGCGCATCGGCGGCGACATTTTCGCCGTGCTGGGGATGGGTACACTCAATACGCCGGAAGCGATTCACGCGCTGTTCGCAGCGCCCTTCTCGATCGAGGGCCAGGACGTGCAGGTATCAGCCACGCTCGGCCTGGTGCGCCTGGTCGAACACGACGGCTGCGGCGCGGATGCCCTGAAGGATGCCGACATTGCCCTGAAACGCGCGAAATCGCAGCAGCGCGGCGGCCACTTCTATTTTTCGCGCAGCATGGGCGTCGAGATCCGCGAACGCGTGCGCCTGATGCACGCGCTGCGCTCCGGCGTCCAGCGCGGCGAACTGTTCCTGGCTTACCAGCCGCAGGTCGACCTGGCGACGCACCGTCCCTTCGGCGCCGAAGCGCTGTTGCGCTGGCGCATGCAGGACGGCAGCAAGGACGGCACGATGATTCCGCCGGACCGCTTCATTCCCATCGCCGAATACTCGGGCCTCATCGTCGAGATCGGCGCCTGGGTGCTGCGCGAAGCCTGCGACGAACTGATGCGCCTGCGCGCAGCCGGCTACCTCGACTTCACGATGTCGGTGAACGTGTCGCAGGCCCAGTTCCGCCATCCGCAGTTCGTGGACGTGCTGCGGAATGCATTAGCGGCGAGTGGCGCCCCGCCCGAATTCATCGAGCTCGAGATCACCGAGTCGATGGCGATGGAAGAGCCGCAGCAGCTGGCCGAAATGCTGGCCCAGGTCAAGTGCACGGGCGTCTCGATCGCGATCGACGACTTCGGCACCGGCTTCTCGTCGCTGTCGCACCTGCAGCGCCTGAAAGTCGACCGCCTGAAAATCGACCGTGCCTTCGTGTCCGAAATCACCGATTCCGCGCGCGGCAGCAGCATCGCGGAGATGATCGTCCAGCTCGGGCGCAACCTGGGCTTGTCGATCATCGCCGAGGGTGTCGAGGACGAGCGCCAGGCGCAGATCCTGCACGCGCTGGGCTGCCCGCTGGCGCAGGGCTACCTGTTCTCGCGGCCCTTGTCGCCGGAGGCATTATTGGAATGGTTGGGAATGCAGCAGTTGAACGCTGCTTGATCGTAGGGTGGGCACCCCGTGCCCACGCGGAAGTCAGCGCAGTGGTAGCGCCATTGGTGTCGTTATCCATGGAAGAGCCGCGAACTCGCCTCGGTTGACGCCGCGACATGAACAGGTCGCCGCGATCAACACCGCCAACACGACGCGAACGTCCGCGTGGGCACGGAGTGCCCACCCTACGAACAGCGCCATCCAGGCGCCAGGGACCGCGGCTCGTTAATCCTCCGCCGTCTGCTCCGCCGGCCAGTCCCGGATATACGCCTTCAGCATGCGGTTCTCGAAACTCTGCGCCTCGAGCACCGCGCGCGCGACGTCGTAGAACGAAATCACCCCCAACAGCGTCTTGGCGTCCATCACCGGCAGGTAGCGCGCGTGCTTTTCCAGCATCATGCGCCGTACTTCGTTCACCTCGGTTTCAGGGGTGACCGTGATCGGCGCTTCATCCATGTGCTTGCGTACGGTGCCGGCGCCGAGGGCGCCGCCGTTCGAATGCAGCACCTTGATCACTTCGCGGAAAGTCAGCATCCCGACGAGGTCGCCATACTCCATGACCACCAGCGAACCGATGTCCTTTTCGGACATCGTGTTGACCGCGTCGGCGAGCAGTGTTTCAGGGGTCACCGTGTAGAGGATATTGCCCTTGACCTGCAGGATTTCTGAAACTTTCATATTAGCCACCCCGGCTTCTGTTGGAATATTCACTAGTCGATTTCTTTGTCTAAGGCATAACACGAATGTAGCCTAAGCCTAGCAGAAAATCCAGTTACGCGAGGGAGAAGCCCTCGGCGGCTTGCGCGGCGATGAAAGAATGCTACGATGCCGCCCATAACTATTCCTTAAAACGAGACATTCATGAGCGGTCCACACTACCCAGGCTTCGACACCCTGTCGCTGCACGCAGGCGCAGCCGTCGATCCGGCGACCGGCGCGCGCGCCACGCCGATCCACTTCACCTCCTCCTTCGCCTTCCGCGATTCCGACCACGCCGCCTCGCTGTTCAACATGGAGCGCAGCGGCCACGTGTATTCGCGCATCTCGAACCCGACCAATGCGGTGCTGGAAGAACGCATCGCGGCCCTGGAAGGCGGCGTGGCCGGCATCGCGACCGCCAGCGGCCAGGCGGCGATGTTCCTCGGCCTGTCGACGATCGCCGGCGCCGGCTCGCATATCGTGGCCTCGCGTGCCCTCTACGGCGGCTCGCACAACCTGCTGGGCTATACCTTGAGGCGCTTCGGCATCGAGACGACCTTTGTCGATCCGCGCGACCTCGACGCCTGGCGCGCCGCCATTCGCCCGGAGACGAAGGTGCTGTTCGGCGAAACCCTCGGCAACCCGGGCCTCGACGTGCTCGACATCCCGCGCATCGCCGCGCTGGCCCACGAGCACGATCTGCCGCTGATGGTCGACGCCACCTTCACGACGCCGTACCTGCAGCGGCCATTCGACCTCGGCGCCGACCTGGTGTTCCACTCGGCCACCAAATTCCTGTGCGGGCACGGCACGGCGATCGGCGGCCTGCTGGTCGACGGCGGCACTTTCGACTGGCAGGCGGCGCATGACCGGACCGGCCGCTTCGCCGAACTGTGCACGCCCTACGATGGCTTCCACGGCATGGTATTCACCGAAGAGTCGACCGTCGGCGCCTTTGCCCTGCGCGCGCGGCGCGAAGGTCTGCGCGACTTCGGCGCGACCATGAGTCCGCATAATGCGTTCGCCATCCTGCAGGGCATCGAGACGCTCGGCCTGCGCATGGACCGCCACGTGGCCAACACGCGCCGCGTGATCGAATTCCTGCTCTCGAATCCTGCCGTGGCATCCGTGTCCTATCCGGAGCTCGACAGCCACCCGGACCACGCGCTGGCACTCTCCCTGCTGCCGAGAGGCAGCGGCGCCGTGTTCACGTTTAACCTGAAGGGCGACCGCGCCGCCGGCCGCCGTTTCGTCGACAGCCTGAAAGTGTTCTCGCACCTGGCCAATGTCGGCGACGCCAAGTCGCTCGTCATCCATCCTGCCTCGACCACCCACTTCCGCGTCCCTGTCGACCAGTTGGCCGCAGCCGGCATCACGGAAGGGACGATGCGCCTGTCGGTCGGACTGGAAGATGCGGACGACCTGATCGAAGACCTGGCGCGCGCGCTCAAAGCCTCGCAGAAAGGAGCGTAAACATGATCCTCGATATCGAAGGCAAGGCGTCCTATTGCTACACCGGCGGCAAGGCGTTCGACGCCATGCTGCCGACCGTCGTCTTCATCCACGGCGCCCAGAACGACCACTCCGTCTGGGGCCTGCAGTCGCGCTGGTTCGCGCATCACGGCTATGGCGTACTGGCGGTCGACCTGCCGGGGCATGGCCGCAGCGCCGGCCCGGCGCTCGGCAGCGTCGAACAGATGGCCGACTGGCTGCTGGCGGTGCTGGATGCCGCCGGGGTGCGCAAGGCCCTGCTGGTCGGCCACAGCATGGGATCACTGATTGCGCTCGAAGCGTCGCAACGTGCGCCGGCAAAGATACGCGCGCTTGCCATGCTCGGCACGACCTGGCCGATGAAGGTGTCGGACGCCCTGCTGGCGACCGCGCGGGACGACGAAGGCAGGGCGATCGACATGGTCAACATCTGGTCGCATTCGACGATTGCGCACAAGCCGTCTTCGCCGGCCCCTGGATTCTCGGTGATGGGCGGTGCGCGCCGGCTCATGCAGCGCATGTCGGCCTTGAATCCGGACCAGCTCTTCTACAAGGATTTTTCTGCTTGCAATGCGTATGCCAACGGTGAGGCGGCGGCGGCTGCGGTGCGCTGCCCGACGCTCTTCATTTTCGGGAGCAAGGACATGATGACGCCGGCGCGTTCGACCAAACTGCTGACCAGCACGATCGCGCATGGAAAAGTGGTCCAGGTCGACGCCGGCCATTCGCTCATGAGCGAACAGCCCGATGCCGTGCTCGACGCGCTGGACGCCTTTGCCCTGTCGCTCGAGGAGACCACCCCATGACCCTTGCCGAGTTCTATCCGTTTTACCTGAGCCAGCACGCCGACCGCCGCTGCCGGCGCACGCATTTCATCGGCAGCTCGGGGGCGCTGTCATCCATCGCCGCGGCGATCGTGACGGCAAATGCCTGGTGGGTGCTGGTGGCGCTCGTGTTCGGCTATGGCGGCGCCTGGATCGGACATTTCTTCTATGAGCACAACCGCCCGGCGACGTTCGCGCAGCCGTGGCTGTCGTTCAAGGCGGATTGGGTGATGTACTGGCAGATGCTGACCGGGAAGCTGAGTTTTTGATGGGGCGACCGGGTGCGGTGCCCATATTGATATTTCGACTGATTGGCCGTGCGTAACGCGTGGGCATGCCCACCCTACGTTACACGACGATCGCTGGCTGCTGCACACCGTAGGGTGGGCATGCCCACGCGTTTACGGCGCGTGCATCCTCGTGAAGTACGCCGCAATCGGCTGGTCCAGCCCCTGCCCCACGGCCGTCTCCACCTGCCGCGCCAGCGCGCCGGCGTCCAGCGACAGCGTCGAGCCGGCCACCTGCTGCGCGTTCGGCGCCAGCGCCGCTTTGGCGCCGCCGAATACAAACAGGCGGTACACGTCGGCCACGCGCAGCTTGTCGGGATCGGCCAGCAGCACCCAGTCGTCGGCGCCGGCACGCCCTGCGCTGTTCCAGCGCCCCCCCGCCGGCAGCTCGGCCTGCACCCGCCCGACCCAGCCGGCAGCCACCATCTGCTCGAGCAGCAAACTCAATTCATCGAACCCGATCCGGGTATGCGCGCGGATCGCCGCGCTCGACACCAGCGCCGAACCGGTTGCATGCGCGCCGCCGTGCAGCACCTTCAGCACGGCCATCGCGTCGACGAACACCCCGCCCGGTGCAGGCACATGCCACCAGCGTTCGTATTTGACCACCGGCAGCGCGGCGGCCACCACGGCGCCCAGCAGCGTGATCAGCCAGGACAGATACATCCAGACCAGGAACAGCGGCAGCGCGGCCAGGGCGCCATAGATGATGGCGTAGGTCGGGA
The DNA here is from genome assembly GCF_056680575.1 of Telluria sp. AIW5. Lineage (NCBI taxonomy): Bacteria > Pseudomonadati > Pseudomonadota > Betaproteobacteria > Burkholderiales > Oxalobacteraceae > Telluria > Telluria sp. AIW5. The sequence goes on from NZ_CM155289.1 coordinate 4,055,401, forward strand.
ACTGGCGGATGAACAGGGCGAACAGTCGCTTCGCCAGCTCGAAGGCGATCGCCGCCCCCAGCGCGCCCCACAAGGCGTCGCGCCAGTTGACGTAGCGGTTCGGCACCGCCACGTACAGCAGCGTGTAGGCGCCGGTCGTGAGCGCGATCGAGGCCAGGGTCGAGAGCACCGTGCCGAGCAACGGCACCGCCTTCATCACGCCGCCGGTGACCATGAACAGCTGCGCCGTGAGCGAAATCGAGAGGCCGAACAGCAGTGGGCCGAGCGTGATCAGGGCCCAATAGGTCAGCATCCGCTGCATCAGCGGGCGCGGGCGGCGCACGCGCCAGATCTGGTTGAAGACGCGCTCGATCATGCCCATCATGGCGGTGGTCGTGAACAGCAGCACCACCGCACCCAGCATCGACAAGCCCTTGGCCTTGTCGGCAAACTGGGTCAGGTTGGCGATGATCGTGTTCGAAATCGCCTTGGGCATCAGGGCCTGGGCGAAATAGGTTTCGAGGGCCGTGCGGAGCTGACCGAAGATCGGAAACGTGGTAAAAATGGCCAGTACGATCGTCAGTAGCGGGACCAGGGCCAGCGTCGTGGTAAAGGTGAGGCTGCCTGCCACCTGGGGCAGCATTTCCTCGCGCAGGCGCCGGCGCGCGAAGCGCACCAGGTCCTGCACCTCGAGCAGCGTCAGGCCGCGCACGCGCTCGAAGCCGTCGCTGAGCATCTCGTTGGTCGAGCGCGAAATTGCATGAACGGTTTTGGATAGCATGTTGTCGTTTTAGATCGGCCGAAGAGCAGTTGCTCCAGCAAAGCATTCTATAATACCAACGATGAACCCGACCTCCCTGACTATTCTCGTTTTGTATTACTCGCGCCATGGCGCCACCCGCAAGCTGGCCGAGCTGATCGCCCAGGGCATCGAAAGCATCCCGGGCGTCGATGCCCGCCTGCGCACGGTGCCGGCGGTGTCGACGGTGGCCGAAGCGACCGCGCCCAGCATCCCGACGGATGGCGCGCCCTATGTCGAACTGTCCGACCTGGCCGAGTGCGCGGGACTGGCGCTGGGTTCGCCCACGCGCTTCGGCAACATGGCGGCGGCGATGAAATACTTCCTCGATGGTACCGCGGCCGAATGGCTGGCCGGCACCCTGTCGGGCAAACCGGCGGTCGTGTTCGCCTCCACCGGCAGCCTGCATGGCGGCCAGGAAGCGACCCTGCTGTCGATGATGATTCCGCTGCTGCACCACGGCATGCTCGTGATGGGCCTGCCCTACACCCACCCGGAACTGATGACGACCTCGAGCGGCGGCAGCCCCTACGGCGCCACCCACTGGGCCGGCATCGACGGCGACAAGCAGGTCACCGAAGACGAGAAGCGCCTCGCGATCGCCCTTGGCCGCCGCCTGGCCGAAGCCGCTGCCAAGTTGCACTTACCACTGCACGGACCACGTTGATGCAAACCCAAAAGCTCTTCCATGGTGGCGCCATCGCCAGCCTGATCTGGCTGATCGGCTGGCTGGTGGCCTGGGAAATCTGGGTCGCCCCGCTGCATCCGGGCGGCTCGCTGCTGGCCCTGAAAGCCGTGCTGCTGCTGGTGCCGCTGCGCGGCGTCATCAAGCGCGACCTGTACACGCTGCAGTGGTCGTCGATGCTCATCCTGATTTATTTTGCCGAAGGCGCAGTGCGGGCCTGGAGCGACACCCAGGAACTGTCGCGCATGATGGCCCTCGGCGAAGTGGCGCTGGTCTGCGTGTATTTCGCCTGCGCCCTGCTCTACCTGCGACCGTATAAAAAGGCGGCGCAAAAGATGGCCAAGGAATTGCTCGACAAGGTAAAAGTACCGCATGACTGAGGACTTCCTCGGACGCTGCCGCGGCATCGTCGGCGCGTCCTGGGTGCTGTCGCTGGAAAGCGAGATGGCGCCCTATCTCACCGACTGGCGCGGCCGCTTCACCGGGCGCGCGCGCGCCGTGCTGCTGCCCGCGAACGCCGAACAGGTGGCGCAACTCGTCGCCGCCTGCGCGGCGGCGCGCGTGCCGATCGTCCCCCAGGGCGGACGCACGGGCCTCGTGCTGGGCAGCGTGCCCGACGCCAGCGGCGCGGCCGTGGTGCTGTCGCTTCGGCGCATGAACCGCATCCTCGAGATCGACACCACGAACCGCACCATCACGGTCGAAGCCGGCGCCATCCTGCAGCAGATCCAGGAAGCGGCCAGCCGCGCCGGTTTATTGTTCCCCCTGTCGCTCGCGGCCGAAGGCAGCTGCACCATCGGCGGCAACCTGTCGACGAATGCCGGCGGCACCGCCGTCCTGCGCTACGGGAATACGCGCGACCTGTGCCTGGGGCTGCAAGTGGTCACCCCGGCCGGCGAGGTCTGGGATGGCCTGCGCGGCCTGCGCAAGGACAACACCGGTTATGCGCTGCGCGAACTGTTCATCGGTGCCGAAGGGACGCTGGGCGTGATCACTGCCGCCGTGCTGAAACTGTATCCGCAGCCGAAGGCCTCGACCACGGCCCTGGTGGCGATGGATTCGCCCGAACGCGCCCTGTCCCTGCTGTCGCTGATGCAGGACCAGTGCGGCTCGAGCCTGACGGCCTACGAGCTGATGTCGGACTTCTGCCTGAAACTCGTCTCCGAACACTTCCCGCACCTGCCGCGTCCTTTCGGGCGCAGCCATGCGCAGTACGCGCTGCTGGAAGTGTCGAGCAGCGAATCCGAGGAGCACGCGGTGGGACTGCTGGAAGGCGCGATCGAAGCGGCCCTGGAGGGCGGCCTGGCCGACGACGCCGTGGTCGCCACCTCGATCGCCCAGTCGAGCGGCCTGTGGCAGCTGCGCGAACACATCCCGCTGGCCCAGGCCAGCGCCGGCAAGAACATCAAGCACGACGTCTCGCTGCCGATTTCGCAGATCGCCGCCTTCATCGCCGCCACCGACGCCGCGCTGGCGCATGCCTTTCCCGGCTGCCAAGTGGTCTGCTTCGGGCACCTGGGCGACGGCAACCTGCACTACAACGTCGCGCCCTCGGAGGGCGTTTCGCACGATGCCTTCCTCGGCAACCAGCCGGCGGTCAACCGCATCGTGCACGACAGCGTGGCCCGCTTCGACGGCTCGATCTCGGCCGAACACGGCATCGGCGCCCTGAAACGCGAAGACCTGCAACGCTACAAGGACCCCGTCGAACTGAACATGATGCGTGCCATCAAAGGCGCCCTCGACCCGCTCGGCATCATGAACCCTGGCAAAATTTTGTGAGGGAGGGTGAAGCAATGGGCGCGATGAAGACCATGGTGGTGTTGGGCATGTGCGCGCTGGCCGGGCCGGCGGCGGCGCAGACGGTCTACAAATGCACGGTGGACGGCAAGGTCAGTTATGGCGAGCGGCCTTGCGCGCATGGGAAAACGACGGCGCTGGAAGTGCCGCCGGCCCCTTCCGGCGCCGATGCCGCCGAAGCGCTGGAACGCGACAAGGCCCATTTGGCGGCGCTGCAAAAAGAGCGCTCCTCCGCCGACGCGCGCGATGCGCGCGACGAGCGCGAACACGGGCGTGCGGCGCGGGCGGCAGCGGCCGCGCGCTCGACATGCGAGCGCCTGCGCCTGCAGCAGAAATGGGCGGAAGAAGACGCGGCGCGCGCCGGCAAGGCGGCGTCCGCCGCCGCGCGCCTGAAGGCGAAGCGGCGGGCGGAGGCGCTGGCAATTCAATGTCCGGCCTGAACGTCTTATCAACCTGGCTGCTGGTCGGCGAATGGCGCGCGCATCCCGTGCGCGCCGTACTGGCCGTGGCCGCGATCGCGGTCGGGGTGGCGATGGGCTTTGCCATCCACCTGATCAACGCCGCCGCCTTCAACGAGTTCTCGGCGGCGATCAAGAGCCTGTCCGGCCAGGCCGACGTCCAGGTGGCCGGACGCGAAGCCCTGTTCGACGAGGCGGTCTATCCGTTTCTCGCGCAGTACGAGGGCGTGGCGCTGGCCTCGCCCGTGCTCGAACTGCAGGCCGCGGTGCCGGGTGCGAAAGCTTCGCTGCGCATCGTCGGCATCGACCCGCTGCGGGCCGGCTATATCGCGCCCGATCTGCTCGGTGTGCCGGCGGAGGGACGCGGCGCCGACGTGCTGGCCGACGATACGGTTTTCCTGTCTCCCGCGGCGCAGGGCTGGCTCAAGCTGCATGCAGGCGCGCCGCTCAGGGTGCGCGCCGGCACCACGGACTTTGCGCTACGCGTGGCCGGCCCCGTGCAGCGCGCCCGGCCCGGCCAGCGCTTCGGCGTGATGGATATCGGCGCCCTCCAGTGGCGCCTCAAGCAGCTCGGCAAACTGTCGCGCGTCGACCTGAAACTGCGCGACGGCGTGAACCGCGCCGGGTTCGAGGCTGGATTGAGGAAGGACCTGGAACGCCGCTTCCCCGGCCGCTTCCGCGTCCAGCAGCCAAACGACAGCGACCAGGAAAGCCGCAACAATAACCTCAGCCGCGCCTACCGCGTCAATCTCACCGTGCTGGCCCTGGTCGCGCTGTTCACCGGCGCATTCCTCGTGTTCTCGACCCAGGCCCTGTCGGTGATGCGGCGGCGCAGCCAGTTCGCGCTCTTGCGCGTGCTGGGCGTAGAACGGGGGCAGCTGCTGCGCCAGGTCCTGGTCGAAGGCGCCGGCCTGGGCGTGATCGGCGCGCTGCTGGGCGTGGCGGCCGGCTACGCGCTGGCGGCGCTGGCCTTGCGCTTTTTCGGCGGCGACCTCGGCGCCGGCTACTTCCCCGGCATCAAACCGCAAGTCGTGTTCACGCCGCTCGCCGCCTTCGTTTTCTTCGCGCTGGGCCTGGGCGTGGCCCTTCTCGGCTGCCTGGCGCCGGCACTGGAGGCGGCGCGCGCCAAACCTGCGGTGGCCCTGAAAGCCGGCAACGACGAAGCGGCGCTGAGCCGCCTGTCGCGCGTCTGGCCTTCCTTCATCTGCCTGGCGCTGGCCGGGCTGTTCGCCTTTGCCCCGCCCGTGTTCGAGCTGCCGCTGTTCGGCTATGTCGCCATCGCCCTGCTGCTGATCGGCGGCATCGGCCTGATGCCGCGCCTGGCCGCGTCAAGCTTCCGCATGCTCGAACGCCCGCTGCGGCGCGCTTCCAGGCCGCCGCCGGTGCTGGCGCTGACGCTCTCGCGCCTCGCGAATGCCCCGGGCCAGGCATCGATTGCGCTGGGCGGCGTGCTGGCCAGCTTCAGCCTGATGGTGGCGATGGGGATCATGGTGGCCAGCTTCCGCATCTCGGTCGACGACTGGATGCGCCACATCCTGCCGGCCGACCTGTACGTGCGTAGCGCGGCCGGCAACAGCTCGGGCTTCTTCGGCAAACCCGAGCAGGATGCCATCGCCAGCGCGGCCAGGACTGGAAACAGCGGCGCACAAGTCCAGTTCCTGCGCACGCGGCCGATCTCGCTGCAGGCCGACCGCCCGGACGTAATCCTGATCGCGCGCGACATCGATGCCGCCGACCCCGGCCGCCTGCTGTTCCTGGTCGGCGCCTCGCTTCCGGCGCCCCCCGGCGCGCGTCCCGCCTGGGTCTCGGAAGCGATGCTCGACCTCTACGGCGTCAAGCCCGGCCAGACGCTGGCGCTGCCGCTGGGCGGGCGTCCCGCTCCCTTTTTTGTCGCCGGCGTCTGGCGCGACTACGCCAACCAGTCCGGCTCGATCGTCGTGCGCCTGCCCGACTACCGCGCGCTGACCGGCGCACTGGAAGTGACCGATGCCGCCATTTATGCCGGCGACGCAGCGGCGCTCGACCGCATCGAACGCGCGCTGCGCAAGCTGCCCTTCGGCCCCGCGCTGCAGCTGGCGCGGCCCGGCGAAATCCGCGCGGCCAGCCTGCAGATCTTCGACCGCAGTTTCGCGGTCACTTATCTGCTGGAGGCGATCGCCATCGTCATCGGCCTGTCGGGCGTGGCCGCGACCTTTTCGGCGCAGACGCTGGCGCGGGCGCGCGAGTTCGGCATGCTGCGCCACGTAGGCGTCACGCGCGGGCAGGTACTCGGCATCCTCGCCTGCGAGGGCGGCCTGCTGACCCTGCTCGGCGTGGCTTGCGGCTTTGTGCTCGGCCTCGTGATCAGCCTGATCCTCGTTTTCGTCGTCAACCCGCAATCCTTCCACTGGACCATGGGGCTGCACCTGCCCTGGGGTTTGTTGGGAACGGTCGCCGCCGTGCTGGTCGCGGCCTCGGTCGGCACCGCGCTGGTGTCGGGACGCTATGCTTTGTCGGGCGGGCCGGTGCGCGCCGTGCGGGAGGACTGGTGATGCGCTTTATTTTTGTCGTGCTGCTGCTGTTCCTGGCGGACCTGGCCGGCCTGGCGCAGGCCGCGCCGCCCACCTTCGCGCCCGTAAAACCCGGGCAGGCGCTGGTGTTCCCGCGCGACTTCGGCGCCCATCCCGCGTTCCGGACCGAATGGTGGTATGTGACGGGCTGGCTCAACACAGCCGCCGGCAAACCGCTCGGTTTCCAGGTCACCTTTTTCCGGAGCCGTACCGGGCACGATCCGGCCAACCCGAGCGCGTTCGCGCCGCATCAGCTGGTGATCGGCCACGCGGCGCTGTCCGACCCCGGGCTCGGCCATCTTGTGCACGACCAGCGCAGCGCCCGCGAAGGCTTCGGCCTGGCTTGGGCCAAACCGGGTGATCTCGATGTAAAACTCGACGACTGGCGTATGGTGCGCGCCGCCGACGGCAGCTACCGCGTCACGCTGAAGTCTGCGGAAATGACGCTCGAACTGATGCTGGCGCCGACCCAGCCGCCCCTGTTGCAGGGCGAGGCCGGCTACTCGCGCAAGGGACCCGCCGCGCAGCACGCGAGTTATTACTACAGCCTGCCGCAGCTGAAGGTGTCCGGTATGGCTGGCCGCACAGGCGCCGTGGGGCCCGTGACGGGCAGCGCCTGGTTCGACCACGAATGGTCGAGCGAAGCACTGCAGCCCGAGGCGCAGGGCTGGGACTGGATCGCCGCGAACCTCGACGACGGCTCGGCGCTGACCGCTTTCCAGATCCGCAGCAAGGACGGTGGTAAACTATGGGCGTATGCCGCCGTTCGCGGACGCGACGGCAAGGTCACGCGCTATGCACCGGACGAGGTGAGTTTCGCGCCCCAGGCACGGTGGAAGTCGCCGCGCACGAATGGCGAGTATCCGGTGTCGACGACGATCACGACGGGCGCCACGCGCTGGCAAATCGCGCCCCTGCAGCCCGATCAGGAACTCGATTCGCGCCGCTCGACCGGCGCTGTCTACTGGGAAGGCGCGGTGACGCTACAGCGCGACGGCGTGCCGGCCGGACGCGGCTACCTCGAGATGACCGGCTATGTACGACGGATGAAACTTTGAACCACACGTTAACATTACAAGCAGAACAACAACAAGCGACACGATGACCAAGCGCTCACCCAGCACCACTACCAGCACCGATACGAGCACCACCGGCACCGATTCCGCCACATCGCGCAAAGGCAGCCTCGCCGCACTCCGGGGCTTGCTCCCCTTCCTGGCGCCCTATCGCCGCCAGTTCATCCTGGCCGGCATCGCCCTGCTGTTCGCCGCCGGCGCCACGCTGGCCATTCCCGCGGCTTTCAAGCAGATGATCGACCTCGGCTTCGGCGCCCAGGCCGGCGCGCGCAGCATCCGCCACGTCGACGCCACCTTCCTCGCCCTGTTCGGCGTCGCCGCCGTGCTGGGCGTGGCGACCGCCGCGCGCTTCTACATGGTGTCCTGGCTGGGCGAGCGCGTCACGGCCGACATCCGCAGCGCGGTCTACCGCCACGTCGTGCACCAGAGCCCCGAATTTTTCGAGACCACGCAAACGGGTGAGGTGCTGTCGCGCCTGACGACCGACACCACGCTGATCCAGGCCGTGGTCGGCACCAGCATCTCGCTGGCCCTGAGGAATACCCTGCTGTTCCTGGGCGGCCTGGTGATGCTGTTCGTGACCAGCGCGAAGCTGACCGCGATCATCCTCGCTTTGCTCGTCGCGGTGATCCTGCCGATCGTGCTGTTCGGCCGGCGCGTGCGCAAGCTCTCGCGCGATTCGCAGGACCGCATCGCCGACGCTTCGGCGCTGGCCGGTGAAATCCTGAACGCGATGCCGACCGTGCAGGCGTATACCCACGAGAAAATCGAGGCCGAACGCTTTGGCGCCACCGTCGAAGGCGCGTTCGGCGCGGCCATGCAGCGCATCCGCGCGCGCTCGCTGCTGACCATGCTGGCCATCGTGCTGGTCTTCGGCACGATTGTCTTCGTGCTGTGGCTGGGCGCGCACGCGGTGCTGGAAGGGACCATGACCGGGGGCGACCTGGGACAGTTCATCCTGTACGCCTCGATCGTGGCTGGATCGATCGGCGCGCTGGCCGAAGTGATGGGCGAAGCGCAGCGCGCCGCCGGCGCCACCGAACGCCTGCTCGAACTGCTGGCTGCGCGCTCGGACATCAGGAATCCGGCGCATCCGCGCGCCCTGCCGGCGCGCTCGTCGAATGGGGCGGCCCTCGCGCTGCACGACCTCACCTTCGCCTACCCGTCGCGCCAGGACACGGCGGCGCTGTCGCACGTCTCGCTCGCGATCCGTCCCGGCGAAACGGTCGCCGTGGTCGGCCCCTCGGGCGCCGGCAAAACCACGCTGTTCCAGCTGCTGCTGCGCTATTACGATCCGCAGTCCGGCGCGATCACCCTCGACGGCGTCGACCTCCGCGACCTCGACCTGCATACGCTGCGCGGCGCGATCGGCATCGTCCCCCAGGACACCGTCATCTTCTCGGCGGACGCGATGGAAAACATCCGCTACGGCCGGCCCGATGCGAGCGACGAGGAAGTCATCGCCTGCGCGAAGCTGGCGGCGGCCCACGAATTCATCGAGCGCCTGCCGCAGGGCTATCGTTCCTTCCTGGGCGAGCGCGGCGTGCGCCTCTCGGGTGGCCAGCGCCAGCGCATCGCGATCGCGCGCGCCCTGCTGAAAAACCCGCCGCTGCTGCTGCTCGACGAGGCGACCAGCGCGCTCGACGCCGAATCCGAGCGCCTGGTGCAGGGGGCGCTGGAAGCGGCAATGGTCGGCCGCACCACCGTCATCATCGCGCACCGCCTGGCGACCGTGCAGCGCGCCGACCGCATCGTCGTGATGGAAGACGGCCGCGTGGTCGAAACCGGCACCCATGCGTCCCTCGTAGCGATGGGCGGCATCTATGCCAACCTGGCGGCGCTGCAGTTTCACCAGGTGCACGTCGCGCATTGACGTTCCAGCATCCTGTGTTTCTGGCGACACAGGGACGTCCGGTTTTTCCGCCGTTTTATTAACTGGAAGCAATACCTTGGTATGATTGGTGACATCCGTCATTGTCACAATCAACCATGTCCAAGAATAGGTATCACCCTGCCAACTGGAACGTCGGCACCAAGATCAGCGCCTTCAGCTTCACCCTCGTCGGAGCGATCATCGCCGCGCTGGTCCTGACGATCACGGTCACCACCGCGTCGATGCTCGAAGACCGGGCAAAGCAGAACATGCAGAACGAGTTGAAAGGCGTCGTCAGCACGGTCGAGCTGTTCAACCGCACCGTGTCGAGCGAAGCGGTCAGCTTCGGAAGCATCTTCGCCACCCAGTTCGCGGGCACCTTCGAGGCCGACCCATCCAAGCCCGTCGAGATCGGCGGCAAGCAGGTCCCGTCGCTGACGCATGACGGCAAGGTCCTGAACCTCGACTTCAGCGCGCCCGACCGCTTCAGCGCACAAACCGGCGGCAACGCCACGATTTTCGTGGCCGACGGCGAAGACTTCGTGCGCGTCACCACCTCCGTGAAGAAGGAAAACGGCGACCGGGCGGTGGGCACCCAGCTCGATCGCGCCAGCCCGGCCTATGCCGCACTGAAGGACGGCAAAGTCTACGTCGGCCTCGCCAAGCTGTTCGGCAAGCAGTTCATCACCCAGTACGAACCGGTGAAGAACAGCGCCGGCACCATCGTCGGTGCGCTCTACGTCGGGGTCGACATCACGAAGGATGTGGCGGCGCTGAAGGACCGCATCCGCTCGATCAGGATCGGCGAGACCGGCTACTTCTATGTGCTCAATGCCGCGCCCGGCAAGGCGAATGGCGAGCTGCTGGTGCACCCGACACGGGAGGGCGAGAACATCCTCGGCAGCCGCGCGTCGGATGGCCGCGAATTCGTGAAAGAGATCCTCGAGAAGAAGTCGGGCCTGATCAACTATGACTGGAAGAATCCGGGCGAAACGACGGCGCGCGAAAAAGTCGTTGCGTTCACCTGGTTCAAGGACTGGAACTGGGTCATCGCCGGCGGCACCTACCGCGACGAGATCACGCAGGAGGCTTCGCGCCTGCGCAACCAGTACATCGGTTTCGGCCTGGTCGCCCTCCTCGTCTTCGCCGCGATCCTGTACGCCTTTGTGCGCGCCACCATCACCCGTCCGCTGGCCGGCGCCCGCGACGCCGCGCTGCGCATCGCCGACGGCGACCTGACGGTCAACATCGCATCCGCTCGGAACGACGAGATCGGCCTGCTGCTCGACTCCATGAACGGCATCAGCCGCAAGCTGTCCGCGGTGGTGGGCCAGGTGCGCATTGGCGCCGAGCAGATCGCCACCGCCTCGAACGAAATCTCGAGCGGCAACCTGGACCTCTGCGCCCGCACCGAACAGCAGGCCGGCAGCCTGGCCATGACCTCCTCGTCGATGGGCGAACTGACCGAGACCGTGCGCCAGAACGCCGAGCACGCGCGCCAGGCGAATACGCTGGCGGTCAGCGCATCGACCATCGCCCAGAAAGGCGGCAGCATGGTCGCCCAGGTCGTCGAGACGATGGAGTCGATCAACCAGTCCTCGCGCAAGATTGCGGACATCACCGGCGTCATCGACGGCATCGCCTTCCAGACCAACATCCTGGCCCTGAACGCCGCGGTGGAAGCGGCGCGCGCCGGCGAACAGGGACGCGGTTTCGCCGTCGTTGCGGGCGAAGTGCGCAACCTGGCCCAGCGCAGCGCCGCCGCGGCCAGGGAAATCAAGGCCCTGATCGCCGCCTCGAGCGGCGAGGTCGACCTTGGGCGCGAGCTGGTCTCTAAAGCCGGCGCCACCATGAACGAGGTGCTGGCCAGCGTCGGGCGCGTGACCGACATCATGGCCGGCATCACGGCCGCCAGCGCGGAACAAAGCAAGGGCATCGAGCAGGTGAACCGCGCGATCGGCGAGATGGACGAGACGACCCAGCACAATGCCGCCCTGGTCGAAGAGGCCAGCGCCGCGGCGCAGGCGATGCAGGACCAGGCGGAGGAACTGGCGCGCGCGGTGCGCCTGTTCAGGCTCGATGGCGGCGCCGGTGCTCTGGAAGCACCTGTGCAACGCGTGGCACTCACGCACGTTTGATGCACCGTAGGGTGGGCATGCCCACGCGGATGTTCGTACGGCGTTGACCGCCTTACAGTGCGCGGCGGTCCCGCGCCCTTCCGGACGCCACCCGTTCGGTGTAAAGTCGTGCCCCACCCCAGGAGCCCATCTTGACCGACGCCGAACTCATACGCCGCTGCGACACCGTCTTTCCCGGCCACCGCGCCCGCACCCCCGCCGAGACGTACGCCGCCATGGCCACCTGGTGCGAACAGCACGGCGTCGAACACGACGTCTACGGCGCGGGCGCCCTGATCGAAAGCTTCGAAGACAAGATCGCCGCCCTGCTCGGCTTCGAAGCGGCCGTGTTCTGCATCAGCGGCACGATGGCGCAAGTGACCGCCCTGCGCCTGGCCTGCACCGACCGCGGCCACGCCCCCGCCGCGCTGCACCCGACCTCCCACATCTTTGTCCACGAGCGCTCGAACTACCAGATGCTCGGCCACTTCGACGCGCTGCAGGTGGGCGACCGCAACCGTCCATGGACGGCCGCCGACCTCGAAGCCGTGCCCGATAAGCTCGGCGCCGTCGGCCTGGAAATCCCGATGCGCGAGATCGGCGGCCAGGCAGCAAGCTGGGAAGAACTCGACGCCATCAAGGCGCACTGCAAGGCCCGCGGCGCCCACCTGCACATGGACGGCGCGCGCCTGTGGGAGGCGCAGGCCGGCTATGGCCGCAGCGCCGCCGAGATCGCGGCCGGTTTCGATTCGGTCTACGTGTCGCTCTATAAAGGCATCGGGGGACTCGGCGGCGCCATGCTGGCGGGCAGCCGCGCCTTTGTCGAGCGCGCCGCCGAATGGTTCCGGCGCCAGGGCGGCAACGTGATCCACAGGTCGCCCTATGTGGTGTCCGCCGCCATGCAGTTCGATGCGCGCCTGGCCGCCATGGCGGACTACTTCCGCCGCACCGAACTGCTCTACGATGCGCTGCGCGCGCACCCGGAGATCCGCGTGAACCCGGCCCGGCCCGCCGCCAACATGCTGCACCTGCACTTGCCGGTGGGCCGCGAGCGCGCGCTGGCGATCCGCACCGAGCTGGCCGAACGCCACGGCATCTGGCTGTTCAACCGCGTGTCGAACGGCGTGCTGCCGGACACCAGCTACTTCGAGCTTTACGTGGGCGACAACCTGCTGGGCGTGCCGGAAGCGCGCCTGCGCGAGGCGCTGGCCATCTTTGCAAATACGTTAAAATAGCCGGTTTCGTCAGAAGGACAGCAATGCGCCAATATCTCGACTTCATGCGCCATGTGAAAGAGCACAGCGCGCTCAAGACCGACCGCACCGGCACCGGCACCCTGTCCGTGTTCGGCCACCAGATGCGCTTCAATTTGCAGGACGGTTTTCCGCTGGTGACCACCAAGAAGGTGCACCTCAAATCGATCGTCCATGAACTGATCTGGTTCCTGCAGGGCTCGACCAACATCGCCTACCTGAAGGAAAACGGCGTCTCGATCTGGGACGAATGGGCCGACGCCAAGGGCGAACTCGGTCCGATCTACGGCTACCAGTGGAGGAATTGGCCGACACCAGACGGCGGGCACATCGACCAGGTCGCGCAGGTGCTCGAGCAGATCAAGAGCACGCCCGACTCGCGCCGCATGATCGTCTCGGCCTGGAACGTGGCCGACATCCCGCAGATGAAGCTGCCGCCCTGCCACGCCTTGTTCCAGTTCTACGTCGCCGACGGCAAGCTCTCCTGCCAGCTCTACCAGCGCAGCGCCGACATCTTCCTCGGCGTGCCTTTCAATATCGCGTCCTACGCGCTGCTGACCCACATGATGGCGCAACAGGCGGGCCTGGAAGTTGGCGACTTCGTGTGGACCGGCGGCGACTGCCACCTCTATTCGAACCACCTCGAACAGGCCGACCTGCAGCTCTCGCGCGAGCCCTTCCCGCTGCCGAAGCTGGTCATCAAGCGCAAACCGGACTCGCTCTTCGATTACCGCTACGAGGATTTCGAGTTCGTCGGCTACGAGTCGCATCCGGGCATCAAGGCGCCGGTGGCGGTGTAAGCACGCCCCTTGTCCTGGCCAGCCGTGCACGCGGACTGTACACAATTGACAAGGCAGGACTCATCCTTTAGATTGAAGCATTGCCCGCCTCGCGCACGCCTGGCGGGTTTTCCTTTTTTCAGGATCGCACCATGACCATGGACCAGCTCGCGGAGCCAGTCTTGCCCCACCCTGCCGACGCATCATCACAGCAACTCGCCCGGCCATCCACCCTGCCATCTACCCTGCATATCGAACTCCATGCCGACCCGACGACAGGCTACGCGGCGATCCAGAACAACCTCCCGGTCCTGCGCGCGCTCACGCTCACCAACGCCGGCGACGCGCCCCTCGAAGACGTCGAGGTAGTGATCGCCTGTGCCCCGGCCTTCGCGCTCGGGGAGCGGCTGCATTTCGAGCGCCTCGCGCCGGGCGAAGTGCGCCGTATCGCGCCGCTCGACCTGAAGCCCGACCACCGCCACCTTGCGGCGCTCGACGAGTCCGAGCGCGGCGCAGTCACCGTCAGCGTGGCCGTGGGCGGGGCACCCGTGGCGCAAGCGATCCACCCGGTCGAGGTGCTGGCCTACGACCAGTGGGCCGGAACCCGGGCCCTGCCGGAGTTGCTCGCCGCCTTCTGCATGCCCAATTCGCCGGTCGTCGACCGCCTGCTCGCCAGGGCGTCCAGCCTGCTGCGCGCGAGCGCCCCCGGCTTGTCCATGAGCGGCTACCAGTCGAAGAACCGCGAGCACGCATGGAAGCAGGCCTCCGCCATCTACAGCACCATCGCCGCCGAAGGCCTGCAATATTCGAACCCGCCGGCCTCGTTCGGCAGCGACGGGCAGAAAATCCGCACGCCGGAGCGCATCCTGGACACCAGGGTCGCCACCTGCCTCGACCTGGTGATGCTGTTCGCGGCCTGCCTCGAGCAGGCCGGCCTGAACCCGGTCCTGCTGCTCAAGGAAGGCCACGCCTGGGTCGGCGCCTGGCTGGTCGAAGCGACGTTTCCCACCGCGCTGGTCGACGACGTGCAGTCCGTGCGCAAGCGCGTCAAGTCCGGCGAACTGATCGTGTTCGAGACGACCGTTGTCGCCGGCGGCGCCCCAACCACGCTGCGCGCCGCCTGCAAACAGGGTGAAGACCAGCTCGCCGACGACATGGCGTTCAGCTGCGCCATCGACGTGCGGCGCGCGCGCGAAGCCCAGGTCCGCCCGCTCCCTTCGCGCTCGACCTCGGAGGCGCCGGCCCTGCCGATGCTGGACACAGGCGCGCCGGGAATCGAAGAGATGCCGCCGCTGCCGCCGCTCGACCCCGGTGCGCTGCCCGTGCGCGAACTCGCGGCCGACACGCCGGAAGGCCGCCTGGCAAAGTGGAAGAGCCGCCTGCTCGACCTGACGCTGCGTAACCGCCTGCTGAACTTCAAACCGTCGAAGACGACGCTGCGCGTGATTTGTCCTGACCTGGCCGCTTTCGAAGACAGCCTGGCCGAGGGCAAGGAGTTCAAGATCCGGGCCACCCCGCCCCTGATGACGGGAGTGGACAAGCGCGACGCCGCCGTTTACACCGCCCGCCATGGCGCGACGCCGCTCGACGCGCTCGCGCTCGATGCACTCGGCCGCGGCGAGATTGTCGTCGACAGCACGAGCGAGGCGCTCGACGCGCGGCTGCTCGAAGTATTCCGCACAGCCTCGACCGGGCTGGAGGAAGGCGGAGCGAATACCCTGTTCCTCGCCTTCGGTTTCCTGCAATGGCAGGAAAGCGTGGACGCCGAGGCGACGCACCTGGCGCCGATCCTGCTCGTTCCCGTGACGCTCTCGCGCCAGTCGGTGCGCAGCGGCTTTCGCCTGACGCGGCATGACGACGAGGCGCTGGTGAATCCGACCCTGCGCCAGAAGCTCGCCCAGGATTTCGACCTGAAGCTGCCCGCCTTCGACCTGCTCCCGAGCGACGAAAAAGGGATCGACGTCGCGGCCATCCTGCAAACCTTCCGCCTGCATGTGGCCGAACTGAAGGGATGGGAAGTCAGGGAGACGGTGGAACTCGGGATCTTCTCGTTCACCAAATACCTGATGTGGAAGGACCTGCAGGACCGCCACCGCCAGCTGCAGGAAAACAGCGTGGTCTCCCACCTGATCAACAACCCGGGCAAGGCCTTCGTCAACGAGCCGCTCGGCTTCGAGCCGCGCACGCTCGACGACACCCACCGGCCGCACGACCTGTTCGCGCCCATGCTGTCGGACTCCTCGCAGCTGCGCGCCATTTGCGTGGCCAGCGGCGGCAAGAACCTCGTGATCGAGGGTCCGCCGGGCACCGGCAAGAGCCAGACCATCACCAACCTGATCACCCACCTGCTGGCGACCGGGCGCACCGTGCTGTTCGTGTCCGAAAAGATGGCGGCGCTCGACGTCGTGCACCGCCGCCTGGGTTCACTGGGCCTGGGCGCCTTCTGCCTCGAGCTGCATTCGGCCAAGGCGCGCAAGGCGGACGTGCTCAAGCAGCTCGGTACGGCCCTGGAGGCGGCGGGCACGCGCACCGTGCGCGACTGGGAACTGGAAGCCGGTCGCCTGTGGTCGCTGCGCCAGGACCTGAACGGCGTCGCTGAAGCCCTGCACCGGGTGCACCGCAACGAGCTGACCATCTACGACGCGATCGGCACCACGGTCGCGCACCCCGGCTGGCGTCCGGCGCACATGCATTTCGCCGGGCTCGACGCGCATACGCGGGCCGAACTCGATGGCCTGCGCGCCGCTTGCCGCCAGATGGCCGCATTGGCGGGCCAGCTCACCAGCTTGTCCAACCACCCGCTGGCGCAGGTAACGCGCCGTGACTGGACCCCGGGCTGGGAACAGTCGCTGCTGCAAGCGGCGGCCAGCCTGGCGGAAAAGGCTGCCGCCTTGCAGGACGCGGCGGGACAGTATGTCGGCTTGCTGGGCCTGGACCATGGCAGCCTCTCCCTGGGCGAACTGGCCGTGCTGGACGAGCTGGCGGACATTTTGCTGGCCGCACCCGCGGTGCCGGTGGGGGTCGCACGCGCCGCCCACGACGAGTCGGCGCGCGCCCGTTTGTCGCTCGTGCGCCGGCACGGCCTGGCGCGCGCGCAAGCCTGGGATGCACTCGGCGGCGGCTGGCGCGAGGATGTGGCCACACTCGACGCACAGGCGCTGCGCCTGGAATGGGCGGCGTCCAGCCAGGCCTGGTGGCCAAAGAGCTGGTTTGCCAAACGCGCCGTCCTGAAGCGCCTCGGTGCTTACCGCAGCGATGGACAGCGTCCGTTCGAGGCGAACATGGCGGGCCTGGTCGACACCCTCGCTGCGCTCAACGCCGAAGACCGGGCGCTGGGCACGATGGCAGTGGAATCCGAAACCCTGCTCCAGCACGATTTCGCCGGCCACAAGACCGACTGGGCCCGGGTCGAGGCTGCCGAACAGTGGGCGGCGCGCTTCGCCCAGGCCGTCCTGCGCCTGGGCGGCGGCGAACCCGACTTGACCGGGGTGCTGCGCGAAAAGCTGGGCGCCCTGGTCGACGGCCAGCGCGCACTGCTCGCGGGCGACATGGCCCATGGCCGCATCCTGCTCGCGTATCGCGCCGCATGGCGCGCCGCCATCGACGGCATCGACGAGGTAAGGCAGCTGGCAGGCGGCGTGCCGCTGGCGGGCGCGGACCCGTCGAGTCCCGCGGCCCTCGACCGCCTGCGCGCGATGCTGCACGGCTGGCGCCAGGCGGCGCGCCAGCTGCAGCCCTGGAGCCTGTGGCAGCGCGCACGCCACGACGCCATCGGCAAGGGCCTGCAGGGCATCGTCGATGCGCTGGAGGCGGGCGACACGCCATTGGCAGACGTCGCCGACTATTTCGAGTTCAGCTACCGCAACTGGTGGGTGCGCGAAGCCATCGGCGCGGAACCGGTGCTGTGTTCCTTCTCGAGTGCCGACCACGAACGCAAGATACGCGAATTCCGCCAGGCAGATGAGCGCTTCCAGGCGCTGACCCAGCAATACGTGGTGGCGAAACTGGCCGGCCAGATCCCGGCGGGCAGCGCCCTCGCACCCGGCGCCGACTCCGAAATGGGCAAGCTGCGCCGCGAACTGCAAAAGCAGCGCAGGCACATGCCGGTGCGCCAGCTGGTGCAGAACCTGCCGACGCTGATGCCGCGCCTGAAACCCTGCCTGTTGATGTCGCCACTGTCGGTGGCCCAGTACCTCGACGCCGGCCACGCCCAGTTCGACGTCGTGATCTTCGACGAAGCCTCGCAGATTCCGGTCTGGGACGCGGTCGGCGCCATCGCCCGCGGCCGCCAGCTGGTCTGCGTGGGCGACCCCAAGCAGCTGCCGCCGACGAGCTTCTTCAGCAAGGTCGATGAAGGCGGCGACGACAATGAAGAGGAACTGCAGGACTTGGCGAGCATCCTCGACGAGTGCCTCGGCATCGGCATGCCGCAATTGACGCTGCACTGGCATTACCGCAGCCGCCACGAAAGCCTGATTACCTTCAGCAACGTCACCTATTACGACAATGCGCTCGTGACCTTCCCGTCGCCGTACACCGCGGACACGGGCGTGCGCTTCCAGCGCGTGCAAGGCGTGTACGACCGCGGCGGCTCGCGCACCAACCGCGCCGAAGCCGACGCGATCGTGCAGGCCGTCGAGGCCCATTACCTGGACCCGGCAAAGCGCCGCCAGACGGTCGGCGTCGTCACCTTCAACCAGGCGCAGCAAACCCTGATCGAGCGCCTGCTCGACGAGCGCCGGCGCGCCCTGCCCCAGCTGGACGCGGCGCTGGCGCAGGCGCAGGCCGGCCCCGAGCCGCTGTTCGTCAAGAACCTGGAAAACGTCCAGGGCGACGAGCGCGACATCATCTTTTTCTCGATCACCTACGGGCCCGACGCCGCCGGCAAGGTCAGCCTGAACTTCGGGCCGCTGAACCTGGAAGGCGGACACCGGCGCCTGAACGTGGCGGTCTCGCGCGCACGCCAGCAGGTCGTCGTCTACAGCACGCTGATGCCGGAACAGATCGACCTGTCGCGCGTGCGTGCCAGCGGCGTGCGCGACCTGAAACACTACCTGGAGTTCGCGATCCGCGGACCGCGCGCGCTCGTCGAGCAGCGCATCCCGACCGGGCGCGAACCGGACAGCCCCTTCGAACGCCAGGTGATCGCGCTGCTGCGC
Source organism: Telluria sp. AIW5 (assembly GCF_056680575.1). Lineage (NCBI taxonomy): Bacteria > Pseudomonadati > Pseudomonadota > Betaproteobacteria > Burkholderiales > Oxalobacteraceae > Telluria > Telluria sp. AIW5. The sequence continues at coordinate 4,073,928 of NZ_CM155289.1, forward strand.
GAACGCGGCTGGGAAGCGCACCCGCAAGTGGGCGTGTCGGGCTTCAGGATCGATATCGGCGTGGTCGATCCGCGCGCGCCGGGCCGCTACCTGCTCGGCGTCGAATGCGACGGCGCCAGCTACCACTCGGCGGCCACGGCACGCGACCGCGACCGCCTGCGCCAGCACGTGCTCGAAGGCCTGGGCTGGGAATTGCACCGGATCTGGTCGACCGACTGGTGGATCAATCCGGAAGAGCCGGCGCGGCGTTTGATTGCGCGCCTGGAAGCGCTGGTGCAGGAGCCGATCGAAAGCGAACCCGTGTTCGAGCCCGAGCCTGCGATCATGCCTGAACCCGTGCCGGAGCCGGAGAGCGCGGCCGAGGCGCCTGCCGCGGAGGCCGCGTCCGTTCCGGATGCGGCGGCGCCGGCCGATCCGGCGGCTACTCCTGGCCTGGCCCCTTATCTCGTCACCGCAATCGACGGTGGCGATGCCGACCTGTTTTATGAACGCGCCTCGATTCCGCTGCTGCGCGCGCAGCTGGCGAACGTGATCCGCACCGAGGGCCCGGTCACGCAAGCTGTGCTCTTCAGGCGCGTCGCACGTGCCTGGGGCGTGGCGCGCCTCACCCGCCGCGCCGAGGAACACCTGGCGCGCCTCGTGCCCCACGCTCCTGTCGCTGCGAACGATGGGACCGTGGTCTACTGGCCCGAGGGCGTCGTCCCGGCAAACTGGGAGGGCCTGCGCGTCCCGAACGCGGACGCGGAGTCGCGTCGCGGTATCGACGATATCGCCCTCGAGGAACTCGGCAATGCCGCATCGTACGTCCTCGCCCAGCAAGGCGCGACGAGCCAGGAAGGCCTGGCGCGGGCGGTATGCCGGCTGTTCGGCATCAGCCGTACGACGGCGGATGCGGAAGAACGCATCGGACGCGCGCTGCTGGCCGAGCCGGCGGCAAGCCGGGTCGGCGTCGAGGACGGGCTCGTACGCAGCCTGAAGCGGTAAGGCGGCGTGCGGGTGGCCGCCATCGACATCGACATCGACATCGACATCGGTACTGTGCTTGCACTGGCATCGCGCACAGCGCGCGCTGTGCCGCCGGCGGCGTGCGAGCGTTTTGCCGTGCGCGCCGGCGTCGGCATCGATGGCGACGTGCACGCCGACGCGCTCTCGCCGCGCCAGCTGCTGCTGGCAAGCGCCTCGGCGTACGACGACTTCGCCCTTCCTCCGCATGCGCTGCGCGAAAACCTGATGCTCGATATCGATACTTCCTGTCTCGGTTCGGGGACCGTCCTGCAGATTGGCGGCGACGTGCGGCTCAGGATGATGTTCCAGTGCGAAGCCTGCGGCCAGCTCGACGCCATCGTCCCGGGCCTGTCGGGGCGCATCGGCGCACGCCGCGGCATGCTGGCGCGGGTGCTCGCCGGCGGCACGATCCGGCGCGGCGACCGTGTGCGCGACCTCGGCGTCCTTGCACGTCCCTGGCTTGATGACTGGCGCGAACGCGTGCGGCGCGTGCTCGATGCCGTTCCGGCCGAGGCGGTGATCGAATACGCTCACCTCGCGCGCCTGGCCGGCATCCAGTCCAGCTATTGCCGCGCTTTTCCACGCCTGCTTGCCCGGCTCGGCCCGCGGTACGCGGCCAGGGCGGTGCCGGCGCGCTCGGCGCCGGCGCTGCCGCGTTGGCAGGGCGAGCGCCTGTTCGAGGATTCCTGAACATGGCCGCCGCAGCCCACACGAGGCTTGACACGCCGTCCTGCACGCGACACCATCTGGCCTCCCCACCCGGTCAATCGATAAGGACTACCGACATGCGCCTGCTTTCCCCCGCCTTTTTCCGCCACACAGGGGATGCCCGGTGAGCCGCCTGACCCTGGTCGTGGCGGTCGACGCGCAGCGCGGCATCGGCATCGACAACAAGCTGCCCTGGCACCTGCCGGAAGACCTCGCGCACTTCAAGCGCGTGACCCTCGGCCAGCCGATCATCATGGGCCGCAAGACCTTCGATTCGATCGGCCGCCCGCTGCCGGGCCGGCGCAATATCGTCGTCACGCGCAATGCGGAGTGGCGCCACGCAGGCGTCGACGCCGTGACCTCGCTCGAGGCCGCGATCGCACTCGCGGGCGACGCGCCGGCCAGCATCATCGGCGGCGCCCAGGTGTTCACGGAGTCGATGGCCATTGCCGACCGCATGATCGTCACCGAGATCGACCATACCTTCGCCTGCGATACCTTCTTCCCGCCGATCGACCCGGCCGCCTGGGTCGAGACCGCGCGCGAAACCCATCACTCGGACGCCAACGGCTACGACTACGCTTTCGTGACCTGGGAACGCCGGGATAGCGCCGCCTGAGCGCCACGTCCGGGGCGCTAGCGGCCTGCGGCAGGCCGGTCCGATCGCGCCTGGCGCACTGATGTGCGCCATGGCTGGCCGCATCCCGCTAATCTAGTCGATGAGCCAGTAAAAAAACCTACACCGGGCAGCGGATTTTCTGCGAAAATCCGCTTCTTATTTTCGGTGCCGTGCGCGGCGGGCCGCGCAACCTGCGCGGTCCGGCCCCCACGGCGCTTCGCATTGGAGCAGTCAATGAAATTTCGTTTCCCCATCATCATTATTGACGAGGATTTCCGGTCCGAGAACACCTCGGGCCTGGGCATCCGCGCCCTCGCCGCCGCGATGGAAAAGGAAGGCATGGAGGTACTGGGCCTGACCAGCTACGGCGACATGTCGTCGTTCGCGCAGCAGCAGTCGCGCGCCTCGGCCTTTGTGCTGTCGATCGACGATGAGGAATTCGGCGGCGGTTCCGTCGAAGAGACCGATACCGCGCTGACCCGCCTGCGCGCCTTCGTGGAAGAAATCCGCCACAAGAATTCGAACATCCCGATCTATATTTACGGCGAGACCCGCACCAGCCGCCACATCCCGAACGACATCCTGAAGGAGCTGCACGGCTTCATCCACATGTTCGAGGACACGCCGGAATTCGTCGCGCGCCACATCATCCGCGAAGCGAAGGCCTATCTCGATTCGCTGGCGCCGCCCTTCTTCCGCGCGCTGGTGAATTACGCCTACGACGGCTCCTATTCCTGGCACTGCCCGGGCCACTCGGGCGGCGTCGCCTTTTTGAAGAGCCCGGTCGGCCAGATGTTCCACCAGTTCTTCGGCGAGAACATGCTGCGCGCCGACGTCTGCAACGCGGTCGAGGAACTGGGCCAGCTGCTGGACCACACCGGTCCCGTCGCGAAATCCGAGCGCAACGCCGCGCGCATCTACGGCGCCGACCACTGCTATTTCGTCACCAACGGCACCTCGACCTCGAACAAGATGGTCTGGCACAGCACCGTCGCGCCGGGCGACATCGTCGTCGTCGACCGCAACTGCCACAAGTCGATCCTGCACTCGATCATCATGTGCGGCGCGATCCCCGTGTTCCTGATGCCGACCCGGAACAACCTCGGCATCATCGGCCCGATCCCGCTCGAAGAATTCACGGAAGAATCGATCGCCCGCAAGATCGAGGCCAATCCGTTCGCGCGCGAAGCGCTCGACAAGAAGCCGCGCATCCTCACCATCACCCAGTCGACCTACGACGGCGTGGTGTACAACGTCGAGACCCTGCGCGAAATGTTGGACGGGAAGATCGAGACCCTGCACTTCGACGAAGCCTGGCTGCCGCACGCGACCTTCCACGACTTCTACAAGAACATGCACGCGATCGGCCGCGACCGCCCGCGCGCCAAGCAGTCGATGATCTTCTCGACCCAGTCGACGCACAAACTGCTGGCCGGCCTGTCGCAGGCATCGCAGGTGCTGGTGCGCGAATCGGAGTCGGTCAAGCTCGACCAGGACGCCTTCAACGAAGCCTTCCTGATGCACACCTCGACCTCGCCGCAGTACTCGATCATCGCTTCCTGCGACGTGGCCGCCGCCATGATGGAAGCGCCGGGCGGTACCGCGCTGGTCGAGGAATCGATCCTGGAAGCGCTCGACTTCCGCCGCGCGATGAAGAAGGTCGACGCGGAATTCGGCCAGGACTGGTGGTTCAAGGTCTGGGGCCCGGACAAGCTGTGCGAGGAAGGCATCGGCAGCCAGGACGACTGGATGATCCGCGCCGAGGACGACTGGCACGGCTTCGGCAACCTGGCCCCGGGCTTCAACATGCTCGACCCGATCAAGGCGACCGTCGTGACGCCGGGCCTGTCGCTCGACGGCCAGTTCGGCGAGACCGGCATCCCGGCCTCGATCGTGACCAAGTACTTGGCCGAACACGGCGTCATCATCGAGAAGTGCGGCCTGTATTCGTTCTTCATCATGTTCACGATCGGTATCACCAAGGGCCGCTGGAACACGCTGGTCACCGCCTTGCAGCAGTTCAAGGACGACTACGACCGCAACCAGCCGATGTGGCGCGTGATGCCGAAGTTCGCCGCCGCCAATCCGCGTTACGAGAGCAGCGGCCTGCGCGACCTGTGCACGCAGATCCACACCTTCTACAAGCAGTACGACGTCGCGCGCCTGACGACCGAGATGTATTTGTCGGACATGGTGCCGGCGATGAAGCCGTCGGACGCATTCGCGAAAATGGCGCGCCGCGACATCGAGCGCGTCGCGATCGAAGACCTGGAAGGCCGCACCACCGCGATCCTGCTGACGCCGTACCCGCCGGGCATTCCGCTGCTGATTCCGGGCGAGCGCTTCAACAAGATCATCGTCGATTACCTGCGCTTCGCGCGCGACTTCAACGAGAAGTTCCCGGGCTTCGAGACTGACGTCCATGGCCTCGTCAAACGCGAAGTGGATGGCAAGCGCGATTACTTCGTCGATTGCGTACGCCAGGATTGATGGGCGCTGTGCCGATGTGAAAAGAGGAGCCCTTGGCTCATTCCGTTCAGTCAAGAAGGCCGCTTCGATGCACATCGGGGCGGCCTTTGTTGTAGATGGAGCGCTGCTCTCGACGTCGACGCGCGGGCATGCCCGCCCTACGTTACACGGCGGCCTCGACCAAAAACGACGACGGTGGCGCACCGTAGGGCGGGCATGCCCGCGCGTTAGCTGGCCCAGAGCCAGCTGAGCCGCGGTTAACTGAACGGCATTAGCCGCTGGCTCCTCTTTTTTCGTTATCGCCGTTTTAACTCGACAATCGGCGCTGGCATCGCAAGCGCCCGCGCCTCCATCTCCCCGCGCGCCTGCACGATCACGCTGCGCGCTGCCGTCAGGCCGAGCACGCCCATCACGCTGGCCATGAACAGGTCGGGCAATCCGCTCCCCGCCTGCCACACGCCGAGCGCGGCCAGCAGCACGGCGAGATTGCCGATCATGTCGTTGCGCGTGCACAGCCAGACCGAGCGCATGTTGGCGTCGCCATTGCGGAAGGCGAACAGCAGCAGCGCCACCAGCCCGTTCGCAAGGAGCGCCGCGACGCCGATCGCACCCATCGTCTGCGCGGCGGGCACGGTGCCGGCCGCGAGGTGCGCGAGGGCGGCACCGATCACGAACACGCCATACGCGCCCATCGTCGCGCCTTTGACGAGCGCGGTACGCGAACGCCAGATGGGCGCGAGACCGAGTACGAATAAAGAGATGCCGTAATTGGCCGCGTCGCCGAAGAAGTCGACCGCGTCGGCCAGCAGCGCGACCGAGCCCGCCGCCCAGCCGCCGACGATCTCGACGCCGAACATCAGCACGTTGACGACCAGCGCGATCCAGAGCACGCGCCGGTAGCGCGGGTCGACCGGCGGTTTGTCGGCGGAACAGCCGCCGCTGCAGCAATCGGCCATGCAAGACCTCCCGCCAGAAATGATACAAATATGGAGGCCTGCCTCCTGAAACCGTATCAGGTTTTCGGCAGCGTCACGCCGCGCTGGCCCTGGTACTTGCCGCCGCGGTCCTTGTACGAAGTCTCGCACACTTCGTCGGATTCGAAGAACAGCACTTGCGCGCAGCCCTCGCCGGCGTAGATCTTGGCCGGCAGTGGCGTCGTGTTCGAGAACTCCAGCGTCACGTAACCCTCCCATTCCGGTTCGAAGGGCGTGACGTTGACGATGATGCCGCAGCGCGCATAGGTCGACTTGCCGAGGCAGACGGTCAGCACATTGCGCGGGATGCGGAAGTATTCGATGGTGCGCGCCAGCGCGAACGAGTTCGGCGGGATGATGCAGACGTCGCTTTTCACGTCGACAAAGGAGTTCGAATCGAAATTCTTCGGGTCGACGATGGTGCTGTTGATGTTCGTGAAAATCTTGAATTCGTCGGCGCAGCGGATGTCGTAGCCGTACGATGAGGTGCCGTAGGAAATGATGCGGCGGCCCTCTTCTTCGCGGACCTGGCCTGGCGCGAAGGGCTCGATCATGCCGGTCTCTTCCGCCATGCGGCGGATCCATTTGTCGCTCTTGATTGCCATGCTGGGTTCTTTCAGGATTGCTTGGAATCCCGCGATTTTACGCGAAAAGCGCCGGCCGGTCGTCCTCAGGCTTGCCGTTCTGCCAGCCTTGCATCTTCGCCAAGCCCTACTCCGAGCAGGCGCACGATCATCTCATAGGTCAGTTGCGCAGCCCGTGCAGGATCTTCCATCGGGTACAGGTGGCTGCCCTCGGTCATCACGAAATTGTCGCCCACCAGTTTGCGCGTCGAGGACAGCCCCGCCTGGCGCAACTCTTCCGAACGCGTGGCGCCAATAAAACCGACCGGCACCGGAAAGTCGCTGGCGATCAGCTCGCCCAGGTGATGCGGCAGCGAATTGTAGATGGCCGTTTCGACGGCACGGTCGAAGCGCAACTGGACGCCCTCGGGATGCGGTTTGAGGCCGACGTCGAGGTAGTCGTCGATCACGCCCGGCGCCCAGGCTTTGAAAATATCCTTCGACAGGAAGTGGGCGCGCGCCGCGGCGCGGTCGGGCCAGACATTGCGGCGCCGTTCGGAAAAGCGCGCCGGCGAAAAGCGCGTGCCCTTCCCCAGCAGTTTGACGAGGCGCCAGGCCAGCGCGCGCCAGCCCGCGACCACCGGCGAATCGAGCATCACGACGCAGCGCGCCAGGTCCGGGCGGCGCGCGGCCGCCATCGCGCTGAGCATGCCGCCGAGCGAATGGCCGACCAGGATCGCGGGCCGGCCGTGGCCCTCGATATCGGCGATCAACTCGTCCACCAGCCGGCTCCAGTTGTCGTCCACCGGATAGCGCGGGTCGTGGCCGACCATGTCCGTCATGCCGACCTCGTAATGCACGGCGAGGCCGTCGAGCAGCTGGCGGTAGGTCCCCGAGGGGAAGCTGTTACCGTGGCAAAAATGCAGCAGGGGCTTGGTCATGAAGCGCGCGGGGTCGGTCGAAAGAGAGTCGATTGTAATGCCGCCGACGCGCGCCCGAACTTCCTTTAGAGGGAAACACCTACAGCCAGGTCGGCCACGTAGCCGGTGACCATGTCGCCGCTCATGCTCGCCATCTGCCAGCAGCGTGCCGTCGCCGAAGACACTGTCGGTCGCATAGCTGATGCGCGCCAGGTTGCCGGCGCTGGCGCTGTAGCCGGTCGCCGTGCAGACCTCGTTCAGCGTGGACAGCGGGAAGGTGAACTGCGAGGTTTTCACCCGGTTCGCTGCACCCGTGGCCGCCGCCGGCGTCGGGTAGACCTCGAAGTGCACGTGCGGCTTGCGCCCCTCGCCTAATTATTGTGATGCCCGCGGTGCGCGTCCCTGCTTGAGCCGGGCGCGCTGCTCAGGCGTGAGCAGCGCCATCACCTGCCCGGCGGTGCGCACGCGCAGCAGCGCGCGCGCGGCGATCGCCTGGCCCAGCGCCCTGGCGTGTGCGGCGGCCGCCGCTTCGTTGTAGTCGCCCGATTCCAGCATGGCGCGCAGCGCCTCGTGCGCCTTGTCCTCGATCTTGCCCTGCTCGCGCAGCTGCGGCGCCTGGGCGTGGAGGATGGCGAACAGGCGGTCTTCCTGGGCTTCGCTCAGCTCGATCCCGCGCAGGAACGGCAGGCCGGGGCCTGAAGCGTGGCGGGGACCGTGGCCGCCCGGGCCGCGGCCTTCGCCCGGGCCCGGTCCGGCGCCTGGTCCGTGGTCCGCGTCAAAGCCCGGTCCGGCCATGCACTCGCCCTGCGGCGGCGCCGGGTCGGCGATGGCGGGCGCGGCGGTGGCAAGACTGGCGGCGATGATGGCGACGATGAATGAGGCGGCGGTGATGCGAAACGGATTCATGCTGGCTCCTGGACGATGATTCGAAAGACGCCATTGTTGAATGCCGGCCTGTAAATCGCTGTAAATCGGACGTAAAACCGCGTAAGTGCGGCGCTCGCGCACAGCCTTGTAAAGATCGGTAAATGCTGAGCGTTGCCATGCCTGCGCGCGCGCGGCTTTGCTATCATCCCCGGGATGAATAATGTGCTGCTGATCGACGACGACACCGAACTCGTCGCCATGTTTACCGAATACCTGGAGCAGGAAGGTTTTACCGTGTCCTGCGCCCACGATGGCGTGAACGGCGCGCACGAAGCCCTGAGCGGGCGCCATGCGATCGCCGTGCTCGATGTCATGATGCCCTCCCTGAACGGCATCGACACGCTGCGCCGCATCCGTGGGGCCGGCAACGCGTTCAGCAAGATTCCGGTCCTGATGCTGACCGGCCGCGGCGACGACGCCGACCGCATCCTGGGCCTGGAACTGGGCGCCGACGACTACGTCACCAAGCCCTGCACGCCGCGCGAGCTGACCGCGCGCGTGCGTGCCATCCTGCGCCGCACCCACGACACCCAGCCGGACGGCAATGCCGGCGCCGTGCTCAGCGTCGGCAAACTCACCATGCTGCCCGAGCAGCGCCGCGCCACCTGGGATGGCGCCAGCCTCGAACTGACCAGCACCGAATTCAACCTGCTCGAAGTGCTGGCGCGCCATGCCGGGCGCCCGGTCAGCAAGAACGAGCTGTCCGAACAGGGACTGGGCCGGCCGCTGGCCCGCTTCGACCGGAATATCGACGTCCACCTTTCCAGCCTGCGCCACAAGCTCGGCCTTCTCGACGATGGCCGCTCGCCGCTGCAGACCGTGTACCGTCTCGGCTACCAGCTGATTCGCGTGTGACGATGGCGCGCGCGCACGGAAGACCCGCGGGACGCCTCTTCTGGAAGTTCTTCCTCTCGATCCTGCTGGCCCAGGTCGCGGCGGCGGTCGGCATCGGCACCTATTTCTGGCTGCGCGAACAGGCGCGGGTAACCAATACCGTCACCACGATCGAGACCGGACCGCCAGCCGCCTTCATGCTCGATTCGGCCGCGGTCGCCCTCAAATACGGCGGGCTGCCGGCGCTGCGCGAGATCGTCAAGCCAGGCAACCGGCACACCGTGTTCGTCGTGGACCCGAACGGACAGGAACTGCTCGGACGCGAAGTGACGAAGGCCATGCTGGCGCAGGCGCGACGCGAGCTGGGGGCGGGCCGTCCGTTCCAGCCGGTGCGCGAACTCGTCGCACCCGATGGACGGCGCCTGCTTGCCTTCGTGCCGCGCCAGTTGCGCCCGGCACCGGCCGGCGCGCCGGCCATCCCACGCCCAGGCCAGCCATCCGGCGACGCCTGTCCGGACCCGGCGCTCGACGCGCGCAAGGACGGGCGCGGCAAGCCGCACGCGGGCTCCGGCGGCCCGGGCCATGAGCGCGGCCCAGGTTTCGGCCGTGGCGACGGCCCTCCCGGCCCTTTCGGTCCAGGATGGCAGTTCAGCAAACCGATCCCGCTGCTGTCCAGCGTCATCGTCAGCCTGCTGTTCGCCTTCCTCCTCGCCTGGTATTTCTCGCGCCCGATCCGCGCGCTGCGCAATGCCTTCGAGGCCGCGGCCGCCGGCGACCTCGCGCCGCGCTTCGCCGCGAGCCGCAAGGGCGGCGACGAACTGAACGACCTGGGACGCGACTTCGACCGCATGAGCGCGCGCCTGCGCGCCCTGATGGACGGCCAGCGCCGCCTGCTGCACGACGTCTCGCACGAACTGCGCTCGCCGCTGGCGCGCCTGCAGGCGGCGATCGGCCTGGCCCACCAGCAGCCCGACCGGATCGCCACCTCGCTCGAGCGCATCGAGCGCGAGAGCGTGCGCATGGATAAACTCGTCGGCGAGCTGCTGACGCTGTCGCGCCTGGAAGCGAATCCCGACTTGCCGAAGGTCGAGCTGGTCGACATGGCGGAACTGGTCGACGGCATCGCCTCCGACGCGCGTTTCGAGGCGGGCGCGGACGGGCCGGCGATCGCGGTGTCCATCGAGGGCGACGCACAGATCGCGGTGCGCGGGGCGCCCGACCTGCTGTGGCGCGCGATCGAAAACGTGGTGCGCAACGCGGTGAAGCACGGCGGCGCTGGTGGCATCGTCGAACTCAGGCTGCGCGCGGATGCGAAGCTCGTGCAGGTCGAGGTGCTCGACCGCGGCCCGGGCATCGCGCCCGGCGACCTGCCGACGATTTTCCAGCCCTTCTTCCGCTCGAATCCGTCGACGAACAATGTCGATGGACATGGCCTGGGCCTGGCGATTGCCGAGCGCGTGGTGCAGGGGCATGGCGGCAGCATTCGCGCGACGAACCGCGAGGGCGGCGGCTTGCAGGTGACGATCGCGCTGCCGCGCGTGGCCTAGGGTTCGAACCAATAGCGCGCGTTCGTGCGGCGGAATTCCTCTACCGCGATGGCAGGTCCGAATGCAAAGCCGATCGCGCCCGATTCGTCGGTGCGCAGGCGCTTGATATCGAGCCCGCCGTAGCGCTCGAAGACCTCTTTTTTCGGGTGCCGGTAACGGTTGCGGTAACCCACCTGGAACACGCCGATCGATGGCTGCACAGCCGCGAGGAAGGCCGGCGTCGATGAAGTGCCGCTGCCGTGATGCGGCGCGAGCAGGACGTCGGCGCGCAGTTTGTCGAGGCTGCCGGCCACCAGCGCCGCTTCCTGCGCCGCCTCGATATCGCCCGCGAGCAGGACCGCCCTTCCCTGCGCCGATATGCGCAAGGTGCAGCTGCGTGCATTCGCCTTCAGGTCGGGGGCTGCGTAGCTGGCGGGCGCCGGCTGCAGCATCTCGAAGACGACGCCGTCCCATTCCCAGCGCTGTCCCGCAACGCAGCGCGTGTGCATGCGCGCCGCGGCGACGACGCGGTGCCCCTCCCCCAGCGAACTGCTGACCAGGTCGACCGGCAGCGCCTCGAGCAGCGTCAGCGCCCCGCCCACGTGATCGACATCGCTGTGCGACACCACCAGCGTGTCCAGGCGGCGGATGCCGCGGGCGCGCAGGTAAGGCAGGATCACGCGGCTGGCCGCATCCTGGCCGGGCGCGTATTGCGGGCCGGTGTCGTACAGGAGCCGGTGCCCGTGCGTTTCGACCAGCAGCGCCATGCCCTGGCCGACATCGAAAGCGGTAACGGCAAAGCTGCCGGCCGGCGGCTGCGCCGGCTGCAGCAGGAACAAGGGCAGCCAGGCCACCGCGCCGGTCCAGCGACAGGGCCAGCCGCGCGGCGCCAGCATCCAGCCGGTGCCGGCCAGGGCCAGCGCGAACAGCCAGGCCGGCGGCACGGGTGCGCTCCACACCGCGAGCGGCAGCGTCGCCAGCCAGCCGAGGACGCGCGCCAGCACTTCGAGCACGAAGTGCGCGCACCAGAGCACTGGCCCGGCCAGGGGCGCGGGCAGCAGGCTGCCAAGGAGCGCCAGCGGCGTGACGACGAAGCTCACGACAGGTATCGCGACCGCGTTGGCAATCGGGCCGACGAGCGACACCCGGGAGAACAACAGCAGGGTCAGGGGCACAAGGCCGAGGGTCACCGCGTACTGGGTGCGCGCCGCCAGCCGCAATGCCGCGCGCCAGCCCTGCGCCGAGCCGTGCAGGCGCCCGAGGCCCACATACAGGATCACGCCCACCGCGCCGAACGAAAGCCAGAAGCCCGGCCACAGCACGGCCCAGGGGTCGAGCAGCACCACCAGTCCCAGGGCCAGGCACAGGATGTGCGACACGCTCGTCAGGCGTCCCATCCACAAGGCCGCTGCCACCACCGACAGCATGTACAGGGTGCGCTGGGCCGGCACCCCGAAGCCCGCCAGCAGCACGTACAGCAGCGCGGCGGCGGCACCGCTCAGTGCCGCGACCTTCTGCGCCGGCAGCAGCAGGGGCAACTGGGCGTGGGTGAAGAAGGAGCGGCGCCACAGCAGCGACATCGCCAGCGCCGCCATCCCCGCGACCATCGTGATGTGCAGGCCGGAGATGGCGACCAGGTGGCTCACGCCCGTGCGGTTGAAGACATCCCAGTCCGGCTGCTCGATGCCGCGCTGGTCGCCGACGACCAGGGCCACGATCACGGCGGCATACGGTTTGCCGGCCAGCGCATCGACGATGCGTGCGCGCAGGACGTCGCGGCAGCGCTCGACCAGGTGGCCGGACGTGAGGATGAAATCGTCGAGGCGCCGATTGTCCGGCGCCGCACGCACATAGCCGGTGGCGCGGATGCCCTGCCCCAGCAGCCAGGCTTCGTAGTCGAAACCGAACGGGTTGGCGTTGCCGTGGGGGCGCTGCAGGCGGACCGTCAGGCGCCAGCGCTCGCCGGGGTGCATGGCTGCGGACTCGCCTTCGGCGCGGTACCAGGACAGGGCGAGCATCGGCGGGACCGTGGCTTGCCTGGTGAGGACGTGTTCGACGGCGAACTGGAAACGGACGCCCTGGCCGAAATCGTGCGGGAGCTTGGCGACCGTTCCGACCAGTTCGATGTCGCGGCCTTCGTCGGACTTGGCGAGTTGGGGTGCGAGGGTGAGGTGGGCGAGGAAGGCGGCCCACGCGAAGCCGGTTAGTGTTCCGGCGACCGTGGCACGCACGGGCCCGCGCAGGGCGAGCAGGAGCGCGATGGCTGCTGTGAGGCAGGCTGCGATCTGCCAGGGATCGGGCAGCGCGGCGCGCGTTTGCAGGAAGGCGGCGCCGGCGACGAAGCCGAGGATGGTGGAGCGCATGGGGCGCCGCGAGGAAGGCCGGCGGCCGTCAGGTAGCCGGGGCGCTGGTGGGCGGCGATGGGTGCGCGGCCTGCGCGGAGCTGGACTGATGGTAGCGGATACTGGAGATTATTTTGTCCCACAGGGTCACGGCGGCCTCCTGCGACAATGACGAGGGAACCGGTCCATTATCGCCTTTGCCAATGTCCATGGTAAAGGAAAGGTGGGGGATCAAAACATTGTGTTCGGTTCCATTTACTTCCCACCAAAATCCATAGACGGTTGCATCGTTGTTCTCAACTACCCGTGTGACCAATTCATCACCGGCAATGCCAGCGATCGTGCGTGGTGCTGCACGCAGGTTTTTAACGCGCGTTTTCTCGGATAACGACAATCTCGCATCCACTTCCGCGCTCCTTTCAAGCAGGCTTTGCTTATCTGGCTTGTTTCCAGCTGCCAGGATGAGCATGAATCTGATATCTGGGTGATTTGGCACTTGGGCGTGCATCATGATTTGCTCACCCTGATCGGCGGCAAGTGGATCGCGGAACCACGCACGATAGACACAAAAGCCCGGTTCCGTCGGCGCTCGGCTGTCCGGATTCGGGACGAGCTTCGCGACCAGCCTTGACAAGTTTTCAATCAGGTCTGGGTTGTAATCACGTGCGGAAATATCAAAGCTCATTCCTTGCCCATGCACAAGAGCCTCGATTGCAACACCCTCGTCATGGTAACGCTCCAGTTCCAGGCCCCTCATTTGGGTGCCTTCCGACACGTTGCGGCTGTGTACAAAAATCTTGCCAACGACACCGTTGTCTGTCGTCACTTCCTTGACCGATTCGAGGTTCTCGTTTCCGCCTAGCAGGTCCGGCGCAGCCTTGAGGCGCGCTTCGCGCAGGACAAGGCGCTTTCGAAAATCGGCTTCCGGCTCGTCGAATGACGAGATGTCAAAGCCGTCGATGCGAGGCTGTTCGAGCTCGAGCTGCGCCTCTTCCGGCATGTCAATCAGGAACCTGCCCATGCACACCGTTTTCATTCCCTTTGTCATGCGCGCCACCTCTTGCTGGTCCCTGCGCACGACTTCTCTTCCCTGCAACTGCCCGACTGCCCAGCTGGCCGCGACCAAGCCGAAGGCGCCGGCGGCAACCAGCTTGCTGACCCTCATCCAGAACGCGCGCTTCACGTCGACTCCCCGTTGCTATCGCCGCCCGCCTGCCGCGGTGCATCCGCGAGCCGCACCAAACGCCACGCGCCGCGCCGCTCGATCGACCTCGCCGCGTTTGCCGAACGGCCGAAGGCGCCAGGCGGGAGCGCGAAGGTTGCCAAGGGCAGCAAGCTGCCTTGGGCGAACCAGCGCGTCCCGTCCAACGCGCGCGGGTCTTCGCAATGCCACCAGCCGCTCGCCGGACACGGAACGCCGGTTGCGGCAAAACTGCCGACCGGAACGCGCTGCTCCTCCATGATGCGCGATCCGGTACCGCCAGTGGTAAAGCCGGCAGCCGCCACCGGCGTCGCCTGCGCCAGCGGCAGCGGCACCCGCTTGCGGCTGCGCTTGTCGACCAGTTTCCAGGAAGTCTGGGTTTTCGATTCGAAGCTCTGCTGCATTCCCCTGAGCTTTTCCCACAGGTTCTGCGGCGGCAGCAACAAGGCCTGCGGCATGCGCTCGCCCTTCTTGATGTACTGCCGCTGCCCACCCAGCACGCCGATGCCGTTGCCGCCGTCGCCGCACTGCCACCAGCCGCTTTCGGGACAGCGCTCGCCCGCCCATGCGTAGGTGCCGAGCGGTGTGTGCGGCGGTTCGACCGCGACAGGCTTGGGAATTTCGGTAGGACGTAATCGAATGCTGGACGAGATCTTGTCCCAGAGGGCCATCCCGGCCTCTTGCGATAATGACGAAGGAACCGGGCCGTTGTCGCCTTTTCCGACATACATCTTGAAAGCGACGTGCGGAAGAAACACGTTGTCCTCCGTCCCGTCGACCTCCCACCAGAACGTGTAGACGATGGCGTCATTTTGCTCCGCGACGCGCGTGAGCACCTCATCACCGGCGATTCCTCCAATTGTTCGTCGCTCTTCGCGCAAGTTCGAAATGCGCTTCTTTTCGTCCGGTGTCAATCCTGCCATCGCGTCTGCTGTCCTTTCAAGCAGAGTTTGGGTTGCCGGCTTGTTTCCGGCAGCCAGAATGGCCATGAATCGAATATCCGGATGGCTTGGCAACTGCGCGTGCCTGATGATTTCTTCGCCCTGATCGGCGGTTAGCGGATCACGGAACCAAGCGCGGTGGACACAGAAGCCTGGCTCCGTTGGCGCTTTGTTGGCCGGGTTCGGCACCAGCTTAGCTATCAGCTTTGGCAAATTTTCGATGAGATCCGGATTGTAATCATTTGCCGACAGTTCGAAGCTCATGCCCTCTCCATGCACGAGGGCTTCGACCGCAATGCCTTCATAACGGTAACGCTCCAGCTCGAGGCCCCTTGCTCGGGTGCCTTCCGTTACGTTTCGGCTGTGTAAAAAAATTTTTCCAACTACGCCGTTTTGCGTTTTAACTTCCCTCACCGATTCGAGGTTTTTGTTTCCGCCAAGCCGGTCTGGCTCGGCCCGCAGGCGCGCCTCGCGCTGGACTAGACGATTCTGGAAGTCTGGTTCCGGCTCGTCAAACGACGAGATGTCGAACCCGTCTATGTGCGGCTGGGTTAACTCCAGCTGTGCCTCTTCCGGTATGTCGATCAGGAACCTGCCAATGCAAACCGTTTTCATTTTCCTAGTCATTTGCGCCACCTCTTGTTGGTCCCGACGTGCCGCCTCGCGCTTGTCGCGAACCTCGCCGACGGCCCAGGCTCCCGTTAATCCGACGATGACGATCCCGGCTAGCAGCTTGGCCAGCCCGTTACGGAGCCAATGCGTCACGACGTCTCCTGAACGATCTTGACGATCAGGCGCAGCGTCAGCATCAGCATTTCCTGATTGCTGTAGCATCCCTGATGGTCATATCCCTGCGTCGCGAAAACCTGCCTGACTTTTCGACCTGGCCCCGTTCCCGACTGGTGAGGAACCGTGCCGTCCCCACGGGCGTCTTGCTCTTCGAGTTCGAAAACCAGGTCGGTCTTCCCCTCTATCCGAACGCGGCGCTGGCCAACAGGAGTCTGCCCCATGAAACGTGCCGCGCTGACGTTGGCGGCCGTGATGACCATTGCAGAACCTGCCTGTTGCCTCGCAACCCATCGCACTTGACCATACGACCGTTTGTGTTGATCGTCGCCGTAAAACGCGTACGTGTTTGGATGGTAATAATCGCCAAGGGAACGGTGGAATTGCTCTGCGGTGTCAATTGCGTCAGTAATCGCCTTTTCCACACCGTCCCGTGTTTTCTTATATTTCCCAGCGGGGTCGGCCAACGCCGGATTGATCAGCCGATACCAAGGGGTCAGGTCGCGGTAGACATCATATGGATTCGACAACTTTCCGCCTGGAAGGTGCAGGTAGTCGCCGCGTGCAAGGCCGTTGTTGAGAGCCTGCCCTATTGCTTCACGACCTGAGGGCTGCGCTTTTCCATCGCTTGCCATAACACGGACATGCAGCCACGGCGCAGGATAAAGGTGGTTCGGCAGCAGTTCGAGCGCCCCCGGCGACGTCGCCAGCACGGCAGTGGTTTTCTCGGTCGTTTCGCCCAGAATTGATGCCAACGCGCAGGCTTCCGCGTTCGCGAGCGGGCCGTTATCCGGACTCGAACTTTCTGTACCACAGGCCATCCGGCGATATGCGGCCGGTGCCCCGAATGCGGGCATGACGCCGTGGATAATGCCGGCGATCTTGTGCGGGATGCGTTTTGCGCAGGCGCGTGCCACCAGTCCACCCATCGAGTGCGTAACGAGAATGACCTGTTCGCAGTGCCGTTTCGACTTGGTCCAGGATTCGATAATCTCGAGAATCCGATTCTCCAACAGCTCCGACGATTTCCCGCAATCTTCGAGCCAGTTGTAGCCGACTGCGTAGACTGGAAAATATCGTTTTGCGTTTTTCTTGAGATGTTTTTCCGTCAGCGGCTCGAATTCGCGCACGCCCCACTTTTGTGGCTCACAGGCCATCACATCTTTCCAGTGCGGCAAGACGAAGTGCTCTTTCTTGGCTTCGTCGTACCCCAACGTCTGGTTCAGGCGTGTCTGCAGCGCGTGCAACAGTTCGCCGTAAGACTCGGCATGCACTTCACCCCACCCGCGTTCACGCGCGCCGGCCTCCGACAGCTCGTAGCCGTGGACGGCGTCCAGCGCTGCGACGGGGCCGAGATCGTCCACCTCCAGTGTCGGGCCATCGAACAGTCTCTGACGGTCTGCTGGCGAAATACGGCGCCATTCAAATACAGCACTGATGCCCTCCTGTTTACCGTTAGGCGGCCGCCAGACAAGCTCCCCAGGCGTGACCTTCGTGTTTTTCTCGTTAATGATCCTCATCGAACGCGGCTTGCGCTTCGCCCGCAAATTGGTCCCCATAATCCCGGGCACCACAATCACTGGAATCACATGATTCGGCGGAATGAGCCCCATTCCCCGAATCGTGTAATCGGTCGACGACATAAAGGAATTCAGTTCCCAGCCCCCGTTGGGCAAGGGAACGGGAGGCGGTAACGGCCTGGTCTTTTCACTCATGGGAAGGGCGAAGCGTCAGGCGTTCGAGGGAAGAAGTTCGAAACGAACCGGACCGAGCGTGGCGCTCTGGTGCAGCGACGTGCGTCCCTCCTCGTCGCTGATGCCGTCGATCTTGCTGCCGTCCTGCAGGTGCGCGGTGTAGCGCTGGTTGGGCACCGGTTCGCGCGTCTGCAGGTCGCGCAGCACCACGCGCTCGTCGGTGCGGATGTTCGACTTCGCGAAATCGAGCGTGGCCGGCGTGCCGCCACCCGGACCGCCGTGCACGATCGAAGCCGCCTTGACGACCTGCTTGCCCGCGCTTTGCTGGACGATCGTGCCGTCCGCCCAATCGGTCTGCGCCCCTTTCGACACCACCCGCACCACCGGCGCCTCGATGTAGATGGCCTCCGACGAAATCAGGCTGATGCGCTTCGAGGCCTTGATCTCGACGCCGCCCTGGTGCGCCTCCAGCGTCAGGTTGCCGCGCGCCGCCACCAGCTTGATCCCGAGCGCATGCGCAAACGCGCTGATGCCGCGCGCCGCGCGCACGAAGACGTTGCGCCCGGCCGAGATTTGCGCGTCGCCGCCGCTGGCGATGTCGACCTTTTTCTCCGAGCCGAGCGCCACGTTGTCCTGGCTGGCCAGCACGATGCCGGCCGGCGCCGTGACGGCGACGATCGGCGCGGCCGGGCTGGAACCCGGCGCCAGGTTCGTGCCCTCGTCCCAGCGCTTGAGTTTATCGGCCAGTTCCGCCAGCCGCCCGCTGCTCTGCTCATCACCCGCGTGCTGCTCGGCGAGTTTCGCCATTTCGTCGGCGACGCTCTGCATCAGCTCCGCCAGGCCGACCAGGCCGGCGCGCGAGAGCTGCTGTCCTTCGTCCGCCGGCGAGGCCTCGGCCGTCACCAGCACGCCCCGCCGGCCGCGGATGGCGACCGCCTGCTCGCTGCGCAGTTCCGCGCCCTCGCCCCGCGCCTTGCCTTCGCCGTTCGCGCGCGGACGCGACAGCCAGCCGAGGTTCAGTTCGGAGGCCGCGTGGTCGCTCGCGAGCTGGGCGCCGATTTCGCCGCGGGTGTCGTCGAAACGCAGCTGGCTGCCGCGCCGGCCGTTCACTTCGCGGCTGCGCAGGCCCGACAGGTAGCGGTTGCCCGGCAGCTCGCCGTTCGCGCTCAGCGCCGGCGGCACGGCCTGGCCGTTGAAAAGCTGGGCCAGCACGATCGGCTTGTCCGGGTCACCGCCAAGGAAGGCGACGAGCACTTCGCCGCCCACGCGCGGCAGGCTGAGCGTGCCGCATTGCTGGTGGCTGCCGGGGCCATTGCCGGCCCAGTTCGAGGCGACCCGTACCCAGGCCGAATCGAGCGGCGAGCCGGATGCGCCGGCGCCGTGCGCGTGTTCGTGATCGACCGTGCGCATGCCGGGAAAGCGGATTTTAACGCGGCCCAGGCTGTCGCAATGCACCTCTTCGTTGGCCGGGCCGACGACGATCGCGCTTTGCAGTTGCGGATGCGGCAGGTCGACGCGCGGGTCGAAGCTGGGGACGATGGGCACGCCGCGCCGCACGGCCGAAAAGCGAACCTTGACCGGCGCGCCGCCGGCTGGCGCCACCCAGCCACTGCGCTCCAGCAGGCGTTCGATGCGCCCGTTCATGTCGCCCGGCAGGTTGTTGCGTACGCTGGCGTGCAGTTCGGTGATCAGGAATTCGCGCTCGGCCTGCGGATGCATGTCGATCTCGGGATGCCCGGCCAGCGTGAAGTACTGCCCGGCGCAGAAGTCGCGCACCGTGCCTTCGCCATGGAAGCACTTCGCCTCGAAGGCGTGGCGCGCCATGCGCAGTTCGCCCAGGCGCGCATGGTCCTCGACGTCGTTGCCGGCGTGCGGCGTTTCGATCAGGTAGTCGTCGAGGCTGGCCGCCAGCGCGTTGCCGCGCCCGCCCTGCTCGAACGCGCCGCGCACGCTGCTCCCCATGAAGCGCTCGCCGCCGGCATTCTTGTAGTCCCAGCTGTGGCGCGCGGCGCTGCCCGGCTGCAGGCTGCGCGCGGCGTTCCAGGCGGTGATGGTGTCGCGTTCTTCGGTGGCGTCGTCGCGGTGATAGCGCACGGTGCCGGCGCTGTTCTGCGGCAGCCTGGCGGCGTCGGCGAACAGGACCAGGGTGTGGGCCGGGATGCGGTCGTGGCTGGGGTCGACCGCGCTGCCGCGGCTGCGGCCGGACCGCACGCACCAGGAGATGCCGCGCCGGCGCAGCAGGCGCCGGACGAAAGCGGCGTCGGATTCGTTGTACTGCATGGTCTGTTCGCGCGCCGGATACGCTGCCAGGTCGAGCAGCCCGTCCACTTCGTACTCGAAGGCGCCGGCCAGCACCGCGTTCGCGTGGCGCCACTCGTCGAACAGCAGCTGCACGATCGCCAGTTCGTTCTGGTTGCGGAAGATGCGGCTGTTGACGCGCTTTTCCATGATTGCGAGCGCATCGCGCAGCACCAGCTGGTAAGTGGTCAATGCGCCGTCGCTGTCGCCGGCACGCGCTTCGGTAACGATGCCGCAGATGCTGCGCAAGGCGCCGCGGTCGGTGACGACCTGGATCTCGGCGGGCAGCGCGATGAAGCTTTTCAAAGGGAGCGCAGGGTCGCTGGCGACGCAGGCGACGCGGTACTCGATGCCGCCGCAAATCGACTCGGTGCCGGCGATCTGCTGCGGCAGCAGGACGTCGTCGGCGAGACCCTCGGCATGCGCGAGGCGCAGCCGGAGCGCGCGGTGCGCGGTGCTCAGTGACTGTTCGTGCTGTAGCACCCGCAGGAAGGCACTCGCGCTGTCCAATTTCCCTCTCCCATGCCGAAAGAGCCATCGTCCCACGAACCCGACAATACCCGATTGCGCAGCATCATTGTGTCCAAGCAGAATGTGGCGAACTTTGCACTGCCGGGACCGTCATCTGGTTGCCCACACAGCAGAGTTCAGCCAGCCTGAATAGTTCCGTTCGAGGCCGGTTTTATTCGGCCAGCAGCGCCGCCAGGCGCGGGATCGCGGCCAGCGAACTGCGCCAGGCCGCGGCCCGCACCTCATCGATGCCGGCACTCCGTAGTCCGGCCAGCGCCGCGCCGATCGCCGGCAGCTGCTCCGGGCTGTTGCGCCCCGGGTGGATCCAGCTCGGGGAGATGTCGGGTGCATCGGTCTCGAGCACGATCCGCTCCAGCGGCAGGTTCGCTGCCAGGCGCCGGATCTGCAGCGCGCGCGTAAAGGTCATGGCACCGCCGAACCCGAGATGCATGCCGAGCTTGATGAAGGTCGCCGCCTGCTGCTCGCTGCCGTTGAAGGCGTGGGCGATGCCGCCCGCCGGCTGTATCTGGCGCAGGTGTTTCAGCACCTGGTCCTGCGAGCGGCGCACGTGGGTCAGCACCGGCAGCTTGAAGTCGCGCGCGATGCGCAGCTGCTCGCGAAAGAAGCGTTCCTGCTTCTCGCGCATGGCGGGCTCGCACAGGAGCGGGATGAAGAAATCGAGACCGATCTCGCCGATGGCCACGAAGCGCGGATCGTCCATCGCGGCTTCGACCGCGGCGCGCAACGCGACGAGGTCTTCGTCACGCGCCTGCGGCACGTAGATCGGATGGATGCCGAGCGCATAGCTGGCGTTCGGCGCCGCATGCGCAAGCCGTGCGACGATATCGAAATTATCGCGCGCTACGGCCGGGATCACGATCATCGACACGCCCTGCACACCGGCCGCGCGCGCTATGTCGAGCGAGGACGCGCCGAATTCGAGCGCGTCCAGGTGGCAGTGGGTGTCGATCCACACGGCTTACTCCTCCAGCGGCACCAGCCCGTGCTCGGTCAGGCGCAGCGCGCGGTCGCAGCGGCGGGCCAGCTCCATGTCGTGGGTGACGATGACAAAGGCCGTACCGAGGGTGCGCGAGAGTTCCAGCATCAGGTCGAAGATGACGAGCGCCGTCGTGTGGTCGAGGTTACCGGTCGGCTCGTCGGCCAGCACGCAGGCTGGCTGCGTCACCAGGGCGCGGGCCAGCGCCACGCGCTGGCGTTCGCCGCCCGACAGCTCGCCCGGACGGTGCACGACGCGCTTGGCCAGGCCTACGCGGCCGAGGATCGCATTCGCCTGTTCGACCGCCTGCGCGCGCTTTTCGCGCCGGATCATCAGCGGCATGGCCACGTTGTCGAGCGCCGAAAACTCGGGCAGCAAGTGGTGGAACTGGTAGACGAACCCGAGCGAGGAATTACGCAGGTCGCCGCGCCGGGTTTCGGACAAGGTCGCGAAGTCTTCGCCGAGCAGGGTGACCGAACCGCCGGTCGGCGTATCGAGCCCACCCAGCAAATGCAGCAGCGTCGACTTGCCCGAGCCCGAAGCGCCGACGATGGCGACCCGCTCGCCGCGCGAAATCGCGAAGTCGATCTTGTCGAGCACCTGGACCTGGTAGTCGCCCTGCTTGAAGGTCTTGCTCAGGCCGCGGCAGGCCAGCACTGGCGTGTCGGCCATGGGATTCAAAGCGTCACTCATAGCGCAGCGCCTCCGCAGGTTTCACGCGCGACGCCGACCAGCTCGGGTAGAGGGTCGCGGCAAACGAGAGGAACACGGAAACGACGCCGATGCGCGCCACGTCCGGCCAGCGCAGGTCGGACGGCACGGCCGTGAATTGGTAAATATCCTTGGACAAGAACTGCACTCCCAACAAATGTTCAATGAATGGAACGATGACATCGATGTTCAGCGCGACCAGCACGCCGCCCGCCACCCCAAGCGCGGTGCCGAGCAGGCCCGCCACCGCGCCCTGCACCATGAAGATCTTCATGATCGAGCGCGGCGAGGCGCCCAGCGTGCGCAGGATCGCGATGTCGGCCTGCTTGTCGGTCACCGTCATCACCAGCGTCGACACCAGGTTGAAGGCGGCCACCGTCACGATCAGGGTCAGGATAATGAACATCATCTTCTTCTCGGTCTGTACGGCGCCGAACCAGACCGCGTTCAGCTTGGACCAGTCGCGCATCACGAGGTCGCCCGACATCGATTTTTTCAGCTCGTTCGCCACCTGGGGCGCGGCGTGCATGTCCTTGATGCGCAGGCGCAGGCCGGCGGGTGCGCCGAGGCGTTCCATCTTCTCGGCGTCCCCCAGGCTGATGAAGGCCATGCCGGCGTCGAATTCGGAATGGCCCGCCTCGAAAATGCCGGAGACGGTGAAGGTGCGCATGCGCGGCAGCAGGCCCGCGGGCGTGGCCTGGGCCTGCGCCAGCAGCATGGTGACCTTGTCGCCGACGCGCAAATTCAAGGCACCGGCCAGCGCGTAGCCGAGCACGATGTTGAAACTGCCCGGCGTGAGCGACTCGAGCCGGCCCTCGCGCATGGTGTCGGCGATCTCGGAGACCTTGCGCTCGGCCTCAGGCAGGATGCCGCGGATGACGGCCGGGCGCATGGCGCCATCGACCTGCTGCAGCAATGCGTCGCTCTGCACGAAGGGCGCGGCGCCGATGACGGCCGGGTTGCGCAGCGCCTCTTTCGACGCCTCGCGCCATTGCGGCATGCTGCCCTGGGCGTCGAACACCTCGATATGGGCCAGCACCGACAGCATGCGGTCGGTGACCTGTTTCTGGAAGCCGTTCATCACCGACAGCACGATGATCAGCGCCGCCACGCCGAGCGCGATGCCGGCCACCGAGATCAGGGAGATGAAGGAAATGAAGCCGCCGCCGCTGTTGCTGTCGCCGCCCTTGCCGCCGCGCGTGTAGCGCAGGCCGACCAGCCATTCAAAAGGCAATTTATGGATGATGCTCATGTTTATAGTCTCACTCGTACCGCAGGGCCTCGGCCGGTTTTACACGCGCGCCCGCCCAGCTCGGGTACAGGGTGGCGACAAAGGCGAGCAGAACCGCCAGGCCCCCGATGCTGGCCACGTCCGGCCAGCGCAGTTCGGACGGGATCTCGCTGATCAGGTAGATCTCTTTCGAGAGGAACTGGATCCCGAACAGGTGCTCGATGAAGGGCACGATCACGCCGACGTTCAGCGCCACCGTCACGCCCAGCAGCACGCCCAGCCCGCTGCCGAGCAGGCCCACCAGCGTGCCCTGCACGATGAAGATCTTCATGATCGAGCGCGGCGAAGCGCCCAGCGTGCGCAGGATCGCGATGTCGGCCTGTTTGTCCTTGACCGTCATGACCAGGGTCGAGACCAGGTTGAAGGCGGCGACTGCGATGATCATCGCCAGGATGATGAACATCATCCGCTTTTGCGACTGCACGGCGGCGAACCAGACGGTGTTCACCTGCGACCAGTCGCGCAGCACGAGCTCGCCCGCGAGGCTGCGCCGCAGCTCGGCCGCGACGCGCGGCGCCTGGTGCAGGTCGCGCAAACGCAGGCGCAGGCCGGCCGGGCCTGCGATACGCGCGGCCTGAATCGCGTCGTCGATATGGGCAAAGGCGAGCGTGGAATCGAATTCGTAGTGGCCGGCTTCGAAGATGCCGACCACCGTGAAGGTCTGGGTGCGCGGCGCGGCCGGCGTCGAGCCACTGGCCCCGCCGTTGCCTGCGCTGCCAAGCAACATGGTAACGCGCTCACCCACCGTTACGTCGAGCGATTTCGCCAGCGCGCTGCCCAGCACGATGTTCATCGAACCGGGCGTGAGCTTGCCGAGGCTGCCCTGGCGCATCTCGTGCGCCACTTCCGACACCTTCGCTTCCTCGCTGGGGAGGATGCCGCGCAGCAGGGCCGGCTTCATGACGCCGTCGCGCAGCAGCATGCCCTGCACGTCGGCGAAGGGCGCGGCGGCCACCACTTGCGGATTGCGCGCGGCGTCGCGCGCGACCGCGCGCCAGTCGGGCATGACGCCGCTCGCGTCGTAGACCTCGATATGCGACAGCACCGACAGCATGCGGTCGGTGACCTCTTTCTGGAAGCCGTTCATCACCGACAAGACGACGATCAGCGCGGCCACACCCAGGGCGATACCGGCCACCGAAATCATCGAAATGAAGGAAATGAAGCGGTTGCGGCCGCTGCGCTTGCCGGCGCGCGTGTAGCGCAGCCCCACCAGGGCCTCGTACGGCAGCTTGTAGATGATGCTCATGAATTTTAATGTTTGACAACTTGACCCCGCAGTTTGCCACACAAAGCTCATCCGTGACAGCACGGGAGGCGCCGACTTGCCCCTGGCGAGCCCGGAACTTCAGCCCGGCGCGGCCTGTCGAACCCGTGAGTCCGCAAACGGGCAAACGGATGTGGAGACGACATGCCGCGGCTGGCTTCCTGCACGCTCCCGACAGTTATCGGCGGCCGCGCCCGGCGCGAACTGCCGTGGTGTGGCGGCGCGGGCACGGATGCGCCCTGCGGAGCGGCGGCCGACTACTCGCGCACCGCCCATTTGGCCTACAATCACGGGATGTCCCAGATCACGCTCGTCCTTCCGTTCGCCCTCCCCATTCCCGAATTCGCACCCGACCTGGTGCGCGCCCTGCAGGCGCCGGCGCTCGCCGCCCTGCTGTCGCGTACCAGCAGCCATGCGCGCGTACCCGCCAACGACACGATCCGCGCCCTGCCGCACGAGCAGTGGCTGGCGAAGGCGCTCGGCATCGATGGCGCCGGCCGTCCCGCCTTTGCGGCGGGCGCGATGCGCGCCTGCGGCATCGAAGCGCAAGACGGCACCTGGTTCATCGTCAACCCGATCCATATCGAGATCGCGCGTACCCATTTGATGATGGGCGACCTGCGCAATCTCGGTTTGAACGAGGCCGACTCCCGCGCCCTGTTCGAAACGGCCCTGCCCTATTTCGAGGAGGCCGGCCACGCGCTGGTGTACGGCGACGCGCAGACCTGGTTCATGCGCGCCGACCACTGGGCAGGCCTGGACACCTCCACGCCCGACGCGGCGCTGGGCATGGACCTGACCGACTGGATGCCGGCAGGCAGCAGCGCCGCAGCCTTCCGCCGCCTGCAGAACGAGGTGCAGATCCTGTGGCATACGCACCCGGTGAACGTGGCGCGCGAGGCGCGGCGGCTGCCGCCGGTGAACGCTTTCTGGGCCTGGGGGGCGGCCGATGCGGCGCTGCTGCCGGCGTCGAAGGCGCCGCAATTGATGGCCTTCGAGGCCGCTGGCGCGGTCGCGCTGCTGGCCGCTGCGCAGCCGGCCGGGCTGCCCGACTTCGCCGCCGCCCTGGAAGCCGAGACCATCCTCTGGTGCGGCAGCGCCGCCCCGCACGCCGTCGGCGCCGACTGGGGCGGCTGGGTCGCGCAAGTGCAGCAGCTTGAAGCCGCGCTGTTCGCACCCATCTTGAATGCATTGATGAAGGGCCGCGTGCGCGAAGTGAAGCTGGTGCTGAGCCACCGCGACGCGCATGCCGAATTCTCCACCACCGCCCTGGCGCAACGCATGTTCTGGCGCCGCACCACCCTGGACCGACTGCTTTGAAAACCCGTATTTCCACCCGCCCCTGCCCGTTCCGCCAGTCCGAAATGCTGCGCCAGGGCGGCGTACATCCTGTTCTGGCCCGTATCTACGCCGCGCGCGGCCTGCTCGACGTGCGCGAGCTGTCCTGCGAACTCTCTTCCCTGGTGCCGCCGGGCGGCCTGAAACACATCGATGCGGCAGCCGTTTTCCTCGCCGACGCGATTGCCGCCAACAAGAAGATGACGATCGTCGCCGACTACGATTGCGACGGCGCCACCGCCTGCGCCACGGCCCTGCGCGGCCTGCGCGCGATGGGCGCGAACGTCGACTACATCGTGCCCGATCGCGTGGTGCATGGGTATGGCCTCACGCCCGAGATCGTCGAACTGACGGCGCGCGAAAAGTCGCCCGACATCATCGTCACGGTCGACAACGGGATTGCCAGCGTCGACGGCGTGATGGAAGCGAACCGGCGCGGCATCGAAGTCGTCGTTACCGACCACCACCTGCCGGGCGACTCCCTGCCGCCGGCGCGCGTGATCGTCAACCCGAACCAGCCCGAGTGCGGCTTCCCGAGCAAGAACCTGGCCGGCGTCGGCGTGGTCTTCTATGTGCTGCTGGCCCTGCGCGCCGAGCTGCGCAGGCGCGGCGTGTTCGATGCGCAGACGCAGCCGAAGCTCGACAACCTGCTCGACCTGGTGGCGCTGGGCACCGTGGCCGACGTCGTGAAACTCGATGCAAACAACCGCATCCTGGTCGCGCAAGGCATCAAGCGCATGCGCGCCGGCCGCATGCACGCCGGCGTGGCGGCCCTGTTCCGTGTGGCGGGACGCGAGGCGCGCTCCGCTTCTCCCTTCGACCTGGGTTTTGCCGTCGGCCCGCGCCTGAACGCGGCCGGGCGCCTGGAAGACATGGCGCTCGGGATCGAGTGCCTGACCACCGACGACGAGGGACGCGCCTGGGCGATCGCCCAGCAGCTCAACGACATCAACCTCAAACGGCGCGAGATCGAGGCCGACATGCAGGACACGGCGCTGCTGCACCTGGATGCATTCGAACCTGCCGACAGCAGTACGATTGCCGTGTTCGACGAGGGCTGGCACCAGGGCGTGATCGGCATTGTCGCCTCGCGCCTGAAAGAGAAATTCTTCCGCCCGACGATCACCTTCGCGCCGGGCGGGCCTGGCCTGATCAAAGGTTCGGGACGCTCGATTCCCGGCTTTCACATGCGCGACGCGCTCGACCTGGTCTCGAAACGGGTGCCGGGCCTGATCGACAAGTTCGGCGGCCACGCGATGGCGGCGGGCCTGACGATCAAGGCGGAATCCTTCGAGGCCTTCCAGCAGGCCTTCGAGGCGGTCGGGCGCGCCTGGCTGACGCAGGCGCAGCTGGAACGCGTCGTCGAAACCGACGGCCCGCTGGAGGACGAGTTTTATTCGACGTCGTTCATCGAGCTGTGCGATGGCCAGGTCTGGGGGCAAGGCTTTGCGCCGCCGGTGTTCTGCGACGAGTTCCGCGTGCTGAGCCAGCGCATTTTGAAGGAGAAGCACCTCAAGCTGCTGCTCGAGCGCAATGGCCGCCGCTACGACGCCATCTGGTTCGGCCGCACCGACGGCCTGGGAGAGCGCGCCCGCGTCGCCTTCCGGCTCGATGCGAACGAGTACAACGGCGTCACCAAGGTGCAGTTGTTGGTGGAGCACGCGGAGCCGGCATGACACCCGGAGCGCTTGCGATCCGTTTGCATCCGGCGTTGCGGCGTGCAGGCGCACGAACGCGTGGGCATGCCCACCCTACGTTACGCCGCTGCCGCGGGCTCGCCGGGAACGGTCGTGCACCGTATGGTGCGCATGCCACCATACGTTACGCGGGTGCCGCGGGCTCGCCGGGAACGGTCGTGCACCGCATGGTGCGCATGCCACCATACGTTACGCGGGTGCCGCGGGCTGGCCGGGAACGGTCGTGCACCGTAGGGTGGGCATGCCCACGCGCTCCCGCCGCACCGCAGCTGCACTGCCATTCGCGCCCACCCAGCCCGCATACCCGTCTTTCATCGAGCTCCGTTGACATGCTAATATCGGCCCATGCCGGGCCGCTGGGCCCGGCCGTTTCGAGGAGTCGTCTGCATGAGTGAAGTACAGCAAGTTACCCTGGTCACCGGCGGCAGTTCCGGCATCGGCCGGGCCATCTGCGAAGCGCTGCTGGCGCAAGGCCGCACGGTCGTGAATCTCGACTTGAAGGCGCCCGACTGGCGCCATGAGCGGCTCGTCTCCTTCCAGGCCGATCTGACCCGGCAGGAAGAAGTCGAGGCGGTGGCGCGCGACATCGCCGCCCGTTACGCCGTCACCGCCCTCGTCAACAATGCCGGCGCCACCCGCCCCGGCAGCATCGACACGGCCACCATCGGGCAGCTCGACGACGTCGTCGGCCTGCACCTGAAAACCCCGATCCTCCTGATCCAGGCCGCGCTGCCCTCGCTGCGCGCCTGCGGCCATGGCCGCATCGTCAACATCTCGTCGCGCGCCGCGCTCGGCAAGCCAGAACGCATCGTCTATTCCGCCACCAAGGCCGGGCTGATCGGCCTGACGCGCACGCTGGCGCAGGAACTGGGCGGCGACGGCATCACCGTCAACGCGGTGGCGCCCGGCCCGATCGCGACCGAGCTTTTCATGAAGAGCAACCCGGAAGGCGCGCCGCAAACGCAGCGCATCCTCGACAGCATCGTCGTCAAGCGCATCGGCACCCCCGAGGACGTCGCCCGCGCCGCGCTGTTCTTCCTCGCGCCCGATAACGGCTTCGTCACCGGGCAGGTGCTCTACGTCTGCGGCGGCACCACGCTCGGCGTCGCACCCATCTGACGCCCTGCGTTCACCATCCCATCACTAAAACAATCCAGGAGATTTTTCATGCACCGTAATGCCCTCGTACCGAAGCGCCGTACCCTCGCCCTTGCCGTCATGGCGGCGGGCGCCATCGCACTGCTGCCCCTCGGCGCCAGCGCCCAGGCGGCGTTTCCGACCAAGGCGCTGACGCTGGTGGTGCCGTTCTCGGCGGGCGGCACGACCGACATCCTGGCGCGCGTGGTCGGCCAGTTCATGTCGAAGGACCTGGGCCAGCCGGTCATCATCGACAACCGCGCCGGCGCCGGCGGGAATATCGGCGCGCAGCTGGTGGCGCGCGCCGCGCCGGACGGCTACACGCTGCTGATGGGCACCGTCGGCACCCACGCGATCAACCAGAGCCTGTACAAGAAGATGGCCTTCGACCCGATCAAGGACTTCGCGCCGATCAGCCGCGTTGCGCTGGTGCCGAACCTGCTGGTGGCCAATCCTTCGCAGCCCTTCAAGACCGTGAAGGAAATGATCGCCTACGCCAAGGCCAATCCGGGCAAGCTCACCTTCGCGTCCTCGGGCAGCGGCAGCTCGATCCACCTGTCGGGCGAGATGTTCCAGCAGATGGCCGGCGTCGAGATGCAGCACATCCCGTATAAAGGCAGCGCGCCGGCCATGACCGACCTGCTCGGCGGCCAGACCGCGATCATGTTCGACAACATGCCATCGGCGATCGGCCACGTCCGCGCGGGTAAACTCCGTCCGATCGCCGTGACCACCCCGAACCGCTCGCCGGCCCTGCCGAACGTGCCGACGATCGCCGAATCGGGCGTGCCCGGCTACAGCGCCACCTCGTGGTTCGGCATCCTGGCCCCTGCGGGAACGCCGGCGCCGGTGATCGCCCGGCTGAACGCCTCGATCCTGAAAGCGCTGGCCGATCCGGACGTGAAGAAGAAGCTGGCCGAGCAAGGCGCCGAGCCACATGGCGAGAAGCCGGAACAGTTCGCCGAATTCATCCGCAGCGAGACCGAGAAGTGGGGCAAGACGGTGAAGGTGTCGGGCGCGACGGCGGATTGAATTATTCGCACCGGTTGATGATCGCACCGATCATCAACCGGTGAAACCGCGTGGAGTCGGGACGCCACCCTACAAGCGGCGCGAATCGTAGGGTGAAGTCCTGACTCCACGCGTTACGGCGGTAGAACAGCGATAACGCGATTTTATGCTGCTCATCAACGCCCGCAATCACACCCCCGATCGAACACCACCCGCCATGTCCCCGGCCCCTCCAGCCTCCATACCGAATTGAACCGTCCCACCTGCTTGCCCGCCGCATCCTTCACCGGCCCGCTGCTGAAGGCCAGCGTTCCCGAAGCGAGCACCTCGACCTCATCCGGCGCCCACGAAAACGGCGCCGCCGGCTTGTCGAAATAGCCGCGCCAGGCCTGCGCCACCGCCTCCTTGCCGCGCAGCGCCCCGTCCGGGTTCATGAAGACGGCCTCGCGCGACACGTAGGCCGTAAACCCCTCGAAGTCGCGCCGGGCCATCGTCGCTGCAAAACCGCGCTCGGCCGCGAGCACCTGCTGGCGCAGGCTGCCCGGCTCCACGCGCGAACCACGCGCCATGCCGACGGCCGCTGCCGCAACGCAGGCCACCATCAAGAAAAGAACTGCCGCCGATCGCCACCGCATAGGATTACCTTTCCTTTCGAACATTTTCCTTTCGACAACTCGGCGCCAATTCTGTCACGCCGCACACGGCTTGACAACCGCCAGTTGCACCCACTCCGGAAACGGAGTATAAAGACTCCATAAACGGAGGAAACAATGAGCCTGGCCTATTCCTACCCGAAGAGCCGCTTCGAACCGGCGGTGCTGGTGGACCTCAATTCCCGCGCCGAGCGCGAGCGCTTGTCGAAGTCGGCCCTGACCGGTTTCTTCAGGCTGGCCGAGGCCTGGCAACTGCGCGACGAGGATGCGCGCGAGCTGCTCGGCGGCTTGTCGGCGTCCGCCTTCTACGACTGGAAGAAGAACCCGGACCGCCTGCTCGAAGTCGACCGCATCACCCGCATTTCCTATCTGCTCGGCATCTACAAGGCGCTGCACATCCTGTACGGCGACAAGCTGGCCGACGAATGGGTGGCGCTGCCGAACAGCAACCTGATTTTCGGCGGACGCACGCCGCTGTCCCTGATGCTGGGCGGCGGCCTGCTGGCCATGCAGACAGTGCGCAAGCTGCTCGACGCGCGCCGCGGAGGCTTGTGACCTTGGCGGTACTTCCCAAACTGACCAGCCTGCGCCAGTTCGACACCTGCCGCCTGCTGCCCTCGCGCTTCGCCGACCTCGAGGATTCGGTGCTGGCGCCGCTCGCCGACAACGACGCCACCCTGCGCGACCTGTTCGACCTCGATAACGCGACCAACGAACGCCTGCGCGGCGAAGCGGGCTTGCTGCCGGGCATCGGCATGGATGAACTGGTGTTCGGCGTCCCGAATTTCCGCATCATCAATGCGGCATTTACCTATGCGCGTCCCGAAGGCAGCCGCTTCAATGACGGCGAGCGCGGCGCCTGGTATTGCGCCTTCGACGCGGACACCGCGCTGGCCGAGATCGGCTTCCACAAGACCGTCGAATACCAGGAAATCGGCCGCTTCGACGACAGCGTCACCTACCAGGCGATGCTGGCCGACTTCAACGCCGGCTTCCACGACATCCGCGGCGCGCGCGGCTTCCACACATGCCTCGATCCGCGCAGTTATGTCGCCTCCCAGGAGCTGGCCAACAGCCTGCTCGAGCTTGGCTCGATGGGAGTCATCTACCCGAGCGTGCGGGCGCCGGGCGGCGTCAACCTCGCCTGCTCCCGCCCCGCCCTCGTCGGCAATGTGCGCAGGGGGCAGGCCTATCGGTTAACATGGGCGGGTTCGCCGGAACCGACGGTGGACATCATCTGATTCAGGAATGCACGACATGAAAACCAATCCCAAGGGTGACTCCGCACTGCGCGACACCGAACTGCACGACAAGATCAACCGCGAAACCGGCCGCATCGCCTGGAGCGAGCTCGAGCGCCATTTCGCACAAGGCAATGTCATCTATGTCAGCGAGGAACTCGACCTGATCGAGGTCGCCATGCGCATCTCGCACGACGACAAGGACAACATCGCGCGCTGGATGGCCGACGGCAAGGTCGCGAAAGTATCGGACCTGCAGGCCCAGACCTGGGCCGCCGCCGAAGCGGCGCTGTGGGCGGCGGTGGTCCACCCCTTCATCCTGGTCCAGCCCGAGAAGAAGCAACTGCATTAATCCTCTCCGGCGCCGGTTCCTGCGCCACCCGGAAATTGCAACATCGGCATTGCGTGATGTTGCAATTTTGCTGCAAAGCATCAATTGTTGCTCCTGCACTGGTATACTCCTCGAACAGCCAGGCTGCGGATCGACCGCGCCAGCCCGCCTGCAATCGTTTCGACATCAACCTTCCTCAGGAATATCCAACGTGAAGAACCTCAAGATCGGCGTCCGCCTGGGCGCTGGATTCGCCATCGTCCTCGCATTGCTGCTGGCCGTCACCGTCACCGCCATACTGCGCATGCAGGCCGCGGGCGACATGACGCACCGGCTCGTGAACACCAGCATCAAGAACCAGCGTGCCGTGGCCGAATGGAGCAAGATGATCGAACTCAACGACGCCAGGCTGCAGACGGCCTACGTCTCGACCGATCCTGCCGTCCTCGGCAGGGTGGAGGCGCAAATGAAGGCCGCGTCCGTTCGCTCGACCGAACTGCAGGACATGGTCGCGTCCTCGTTTCGCAATGAAGCCGTGCGCGCCCAGTTCTTGTTGGTGAAGACGACGCGCGAAGCTTACCTGCAGGCGCGCACCGCGCTGTTCCGGGCCAAGGACGCAGGCGACGCGGCCCTGGCCGAGAAGCTTTACAACGGCCAGATGAGCACAAGCAGCAAGACCTACCTGGCCGAGATGAACAAGCTGGCAGCCATGCAGATCAAGGCCGCCGACGGCGTCGCCACGACGATCCTCGATTCGTACGCGAATACCCGCATCATCCTGATCGCCCTCGGCATGATTGCCCTGCTGCTGGGCGTCGCCTGCGCCTGGTTCATCACCCGCTCGATCACGGTGCCGCTCGGCCATGCCGTCGGCTTCGCCCAGCGCGTCGCACGCGGCGACCTGACCAGCCGCGCCGCCGTCGACACGCGCGACGAAACCGGCGACCTGCTGCGCGCGCTCGGCAGCATGTCGCAGGCACTGGCCGGCATCGTCGGCCAGGTACGCGGCAGCACCGGCGCGATCGCCACGGCCTCGGACGAAATCGCCAGCGGCAACGCCGACCTGTCGAGCCGCACCGAACAGCAGGCCGGCTCGCTGGAGGAAACGGCGTCGTCGATGGAAGAACTGACCTCGACCGTGCGCCAGAACGCCGACAATGCCCGCGAAGCGAACAAGCTGGCCAAGAGCGCCGCCGCCATCGCGGCCGAAGGCGGCACCGTGGTCGCCGAAGTCGTGACCACCATGGGCTCCATCAATGAGTCGTCGCGCAAGATCGTCGACATCATTTCCGTCATCGACGGCATCGCCTTCCAGACCAACATCCTGGCGCTGAACGCGGCGGTGGAAGCGGCCCGTGCGGGCGAACAGGGCCGCGGCTTCGCGGTCGTCGCCAGCGAGGTGCGCAACCTGGCGCAGCGCTCGGCGAGCGCTGCGAAAGAGATCAAGGCGCTGATCGACGATTCGGTGAACAAGGTCGCCGCCGGTACCGGCCAGGTCGACCGCGCCGGCGCCACCATGGGCGAGATCGTGCGCAGCATCGAGCACGTGACGAGCATCATCGGCGACATCGCCAACGCCAGCGAAGAGCAAAGCGCGGGCATCGAGCAGGTCAACAGCGCGATCGTCGACATGGACAGCGTCACCCAGCAGAACGCGGCCCTGGTCGAACAAGCGGCAGCCGCCGCCGAATCGATGCAGCAGCAGGCCGAGCAGCTGGCGCAGGTGGTCAGCACCTTCAAGCTCGATGACGCCGGTACCGCGGCAGTGCGCCCACGCACTGCCGGCGGCGCGCACCTGGCGCTGGCGCTTGCATGAGGGCCTGGCAAGGTGGCGGACGCGTGCGCCGCCTTGCACCAGCGCCGCGAAATGCCGGTTAGAAATTGACGAAAATGCAGCATTTGCACGAACGTAGTTTCCGTCGAGCCAAGAAAATATGCGTACTTTGCCGTTTCCTTTCTCAGTTTGCGGGACAAAACCGGAACACCCTGTTCATTTCGTCAAATCGGATATACTTCCGTAAACTGTAGGAAGATTGATGAACAGCAATTTAATCGAAGAGGACCCGATCCTCACCACTAGCGCCGCCGCGCGCCTGCTCGGCGTGGCGACCAGTACCGTCCAGCTCTGGATGGAAAGTGGTGCGATCGAGTCATGGAAAACGCCCGGCGGACACCGCCGCACGCGCGAGAGTTACATCCGCGCCCTGATGACCAAGGTCTCGGGCCAGGGCGGCGTCCCCGAGCGGCGCCAGCTCCCGACGCCGACCGATCCCGAATTCCTGCCCAATCCCGACCCGGGCTTCCCGGTGCCGGAAGAGGAAGCCGAGCGCCTCGCCGCGCTGGCCGCGACCCGGCTGGTGGACAGCATGCCCGAAGAGCGCTTCGAGCGCATCGTGCGCCTGGCCTCGAAAGTGACCGAGTCGCCGATCGCCCTGATCTCGCTGCTGACCGCGCGCCGCCAGTGGTTCAAGGCGCGCGTCGGCCTGCCGGCCCAGCAGACCCCGCGCGAGTGGGCCTTCTGCACCCATGCGATCCTGCAGGATGGGCCCTTCGTGGTGGAAGACGCGATGAGCGATGCGCGCTTCTCCGGCAATCCGCTGGTGCTGGCCGACCCGCACATGCGCTTCTATGCCGGCGTGCCGCTGCGCGACCGTTCCGGCATGGCGATGGGCACCCTGTGCGTGATCGACCGCGAGCCGCGCAAGCTGCGCGCGTCGGAACTGCAGGCGCTGGTGGATCTGGCGGCGATCGCCGCCGGCGAGATCGAGGCGTCGGCGGAGCGTTGAAACCATAAGCGCCCGCGCTGACGTGTGGCGGGTGGGTTCGACGAACGGTGGCGCGTAGGGTGGGCGCCCAGTGCCCACGCGGAACGACGCGCAAACGGAACGCCATTTGCGCCGCGAACGATGGCCAGCGTTAACGCCCCGATCGAGCGTCAACGCGACGTATATGTCCGCGTGGGCCCGGGGCGCCCACCCTACGGTTGATGTTGCAACGCATGCGCCGCCTGTCGCATCAACAGCTCGGCCTCCCGCGGATCCGGCGCACGTAATGCCAGCTCCTGCAGCGCCGCCGGAAATTCAAGCGCGGCCGCTGCTTCCAGCCAGCGCCGTGCCGCGGCAGCATCCGCCACGACACCCTCCCCCGCCGCCAGCATGTTCGACCAGGTAAACATCGCCTCGGGCAGTCCGCCGCGCGCGGCCGCCTCGATCGAGCGCGCCGCCAGCACCGGATCGACCGCGGCGCCAATCCCGTTCCGATACTTCAGCCCCAGCGCGTAAGCAGCGCGCGCATCGCCCGCCTGGGCTTGGGCCTGAGCTTGGGCAGTCCCGGCGCACAGCAGTGCCAGCAGCAGCGCCAGCGTCCTCATTTCGCCAGGTCCACCGCATACAGCGCAAAGCCCTTGCCGAGGCCATCGTCGGTCGCGACCTGGCTGACATTTTCCAGCCCCGCCTCGCGCGCCAGCTCCAGCATGCCTGGCGCCGAATGGAAGACCACCGGCCCCGCCGTCTTCACTTGCGCAAAGCGCCAGCTGCGCGTCGCGCCGTGCTGCGCGCGCGTCAGCTTGCGGGTGTCGCGGATATAGGCAATCAGCACGTCGCGGCTGGTATCGGGCGAGGCGAGCACGGTCTTGCTGCCGTCCAGGCCCGGGAAATTCCCGCCGCCGCTGGCGCGGTAGTTATTCGTCGCGACGATGAATTCCTGATCCGGCGAGACCGGCACGCCGCGCAGGGCGAGCTTGCGGATGCGCGCACCGGCGGGCTGCGTGAGGTCGATCTCGTAGCTGATCTCGGTCGACGTCGGCGTATCGAAGTTATAGCTCGGCACCGCGGCGTTGACCAGCTCCTGCGGCTGCGCCTTCGACGGGTCGATCGTATTGAAGCGGCGCGCCGACGTTTCGAGCCAGGCCTTCAGTCCCGCGCCGTCGACCTTGACCGCATACAGCGCATTCGGGTACAGGTAGAGGTCGGCCGCGTTGTTCAGCGCCAGGTTCCCGGCCGGGACGTCGGTAAAATCGAAGGCGCCCGCGAGGCCGCTCTTGAACGGCGCCGACATCGACAGCACCGGCAGCTTCGCGTACTGCGGCAGGTTGGCCGCCACATAATTCTTCACATACTGCGTCTGCGCCGCGTTCACCACCGCCAGCGCGGACGGGTCGCCGACATCGGCAAAATACGTCGTCATGCGGAAGTCGGTGCTGCCGACCGGCGTCTTGACGTAGCCGATGGTCGCCTCGTGCTCCGCGCGGATGAGTTCCATCACGCTAGGGTCGGCGGCGACGAAGCTCTTGTCGAGGTTCTGCGCGGCGCGCGCCTCGACGACCGTCTTGTCCTTCTCGATCTTCCAGCGCTTGCCGTCCGCGCGCAGCTGCAGCGCGATCACGCCCAGGTGCTTGCCCCACAAATTCGCCATCACGGTCGGCACGCCATGCACCAGGCCCTTCGCCTTGTCGACGCCGGCCAGGTTGAATTGCGGCGCCGTGCTGGCCGCGTTCGGGAACAGCTGGTGCGCATGCCCGAGCAGCATCGCATCCACGCCCGGCACCTGCGCCAGGTACCAGCCGGCGTTTTCCATCGTCGGGCTGTAGGGGCTGGCGTCCAGCCCCCCGTGCGAGATGGCGACGACGATGTCGGCGCCCTTCCTGCGCATCTCCGGGATGTATTTCAGGGCCGCTTCGCGCACGCCCGTCGTGTAGACCTTCCCGTCCAGCCAGCGCTTGTCCCAGGACATGATGGTCGGCGGCGTGAAGCCGATGATCCCGACCTTGACCGTCGCCGTGATCGGGCGCCCGTCCGCGTCCTGCGCGCTGACCTGCTTCGCGATGATGCGGTATGGAGCAAAAATCGGAAGCTTCGTCTTCACGCTGTAGACGTTGGCCAGCACCTGGGGAAAGGCTGGGCCGGCGCAGCGCTTCGGCTGGTCGATGCCCGCGACCTGGAAGCGGCTGCCCGTCACCTGGCCGAGATAGGCCAGGCCGTAGTTGAATTCGTGGTTGCCGATCGAGCCGCCGTCGTACTTCAGCGCATTCATCACCTTGTAGATGCCGAGCGTCTGGTCGCAGCGCAGCGGCTTGACCAGCGCCTGCCAGTCGGCCAGCGCATTGCCCTGGATCGTGTCGCCGTTGTCGAACAGGACGGTATTCGCGAATTCCTCCCGCGCCTGCGCGATCAGGCGCGCCGTGCGGTCGAGGCCAATCGATGGCTCGGCGGCGAGCTTGAAATAATCGTAGCCGACGACGTTCGAATGCAGGTCGGTGGTTTCCAGCACGGCAAGGGTCGCCGTCGCGCCCTGCGGCGCGGCGGGCCTGGCGGCGAGGACGGGCACGGCGAGAACGGCAGGCAGGATGGCAATGCCGATTTGACAAGGAATGGAGTGGCGCATGGAGGCTCTTCGGATGGGAACGGGCCGATGATACGGCAGCGACGCGAACGGCGGCAAGGCGCGGGCGTTCGCCCCACCGGCGCTTCCTGCGACTGGGGTATAATCGAAGGTTGGATTCAACTCATCTCAACTCATACTACACGCCACGACCATGGAAGCTGAACGCATCAACGCCATCTCCGCCCTGCTGAACGACCTGACCGGTCGCGAGGCCGAACTTCGGAGGTATCTTTGACTTCGATCGGAAGGCAGAGAAACTAGAGCAGGTCAACGAAGAACTCGAGGATCCGACCGTCTGGAACGACCAGAAACGGGCGCTGGACCTCGGTAAAGAGAAGAAGGCTTTGGAAGGCGTCGTGCTGACGCTTGAAAAAGCGAAAGCCGATCTCGCCGACGCATCCGACCTGTTCGAGATGGCGCGCGAGGAAGGCGACGACGACACCATCGAAGCCGTCAGCGGCGACGCCGATGCGATTCGCGCGGTCATCGAGGGCATGGAGTTCCGCCGCATGTTCGGCAACCCGATGGACCACGCCAACTGCTTCATCGACATCCAGGCCGGCGCCGGCGGTACCGAAGCCCAGGACTGGGCCTCGATGCTGCTGCGCCAGTACCTGCGCTATTGCGAACGCAAGGGCTTCAAGGCCGAGATCCTGGAGCAGTCCGACGGTGAAGTCGCCGGCATCAAGACCGCGACCATCAAGGTCGAGGGCGAGTACGCCTATGGCCACCTGCGCACCGAAACCGGCGTGCACCGCCTGGTGCGCAAGTCGCCGTTCGACTCGGCCAACGGCCGCCACACGTCCTTCACCTCGCTGTTCGTGTATCCGGAAGTGGACGAATCGTTCGAGATCGAGATCAACCCGGCCGACGTGCGCATCGATACCTATCGCGCATCCGGCGCCGGCGGCCAGCACATCAACAAGACCGACTCCGCGGTGCGCCTGACGCACGGCCCGTCGGGCATCGTCGTGCAGTGCCAGAACGATCGTTCGCAGCACCGCAACAAGGCCGAAGCCTTCGACATGCTGCGCGCAAAATTGTTTGAGTTGGAAATGCGCAAGCGCATGAGCGAGCAGCAGAAGCTGGAAGACTCGAAGACCGACGTCGGCTGGGGCCACCAGATCCGCTCCTACGTGCTCGACCAGTCGCGCATCAAGGACTTGCGTACCGGCTTCGAGACCGGCAACACCAAGAACGTGCTGGACGGCGACCTGGACGACTTCATTTCGGCCTCGCTGAAACAGGGCGTGGCGTAATGAAGCCGAACATGCAGTCCGTGAACCCGGTGAAGCGCGCGCTGATCTTCGACATGGACGGTACCATCGTCGACAACATGGCCTTCCACACGCGGTCGTGGGTCACCTTCTTCGAGCGCCGCGGGCGCGACATCGATGCGGACGAATTCTTCCGCGCGACGGCCGGCCGCCAGGGCAAGGAGATCATCCGTTCGCAGATGGGCGAGCACCTGGACGACGCTGAAGTCGCGGTGCTCAACCACGAGAAGGAAGCCGTGTACCGCGAGCTGTATGCGCCGCATTTGAAAACGGTCGCCGGGTTCGAGGACCTGATCGCCGATGCCCGCTCCCAGGGCATCGCGCTGGCCGTCGGCACGGCCGCGCCACCGGCGAACGTCGCGTTCACGCTCGACGGGCTGGATCTGCGCCGCCATTTCGAGACCGTCGTCGGCGCCACCGACGTCCCGCGCGGCAAACCGCATCCGGACGTGTTCCTGGAAGCGGCTCGCCGTTGCGGCGCGCTACCTGCCAACTGCATCGTCTTCGAAGACGCGCCGCTGGGCGTGGAAGCGGCGCGCCGCGCCGGCATGCGCGTGGTGGTGCTGACCACCACCCTGCCGCGTGAAGCGTTTGCCGAATTCGACAACGTGATCGCGATCGTCGACGATTTCTCGGGCGTGTCGCTTGACTCGCTCATTGCATCGCTCGTCGCCTGAACAAACCAACAAGAGTTGAACCAACCATGACTACGGAAAACCAAGAGAACACGGCAGAATCGGCCGCAACGTCGGACGACAACAAGATCATGACCGAGCGCCGCGCGAAGCTGGCCGCGATCCGCGAACAGGGCGTCGCCTTCCCGAACGACTTCAAGCCGCAGCACAAGGCGGCCGCGCTGCATGAGGAGTATGGTTCCCTGTCGCGTGAAGCGCTGGAAGAAAAGGCGATTCCCGTGGTGCTGGCCGGCCGCATGATGCTCAAGCGCGAAGCCGGCAAGAAGGCGGCCTTCGCGACGCTGCAGGACGCGTCGGGCATCCGCGCCGACGGCCGCATCCAGATCTACGTCACGCTCGATGCGACCGGCGAAGCCGCGATGGAAGCCTTCCGCAGCTACGACCTGGGCGACATCCTCGGCGTCGAGGGCACGCTGTTCAAGACAAAGGTCGACGAGCTGACAATCAAGGTCAGCAAGCTGCGCCTGGTCACCAAGGCGCTGCGTCCGCTGCCGGACAAGTTCCACGGCCTGGCCGACCAGGAGACCAAGTACCGCCAGCGCTACGTCGACCTGATCATGAACGAAGAGACGCGCCGCACTTTTAAAGCGCGTACCGCCGCGCTGTCGTCGATGCGCCGCTTCATGGAAAAGAACGAGTTCATGGAAGTGGAAACGCCGATGCTGCACCCGATCCCGGGCGGCGCGGCAGCGAAACCATTCATCACCCACCACAACGCGCTCGACATGCAGATGTTCCTGCGTATCGCGCCCGAGCTGTACCTGAAGCGCCTGGTGGTGGGCGGCTTCGACCGCGTCTTCGAAGTGAACCGCAACTTCCGCAACGAAGGCGTCTCGATCCGTCACAATCCGGAATTCACGATGATGGAGTTCTACGCGGCCTACACGGACTACACCTGGCTGATGGACTTCACGGAAGCGATCATTCGCCAGGCCGCGGTCGACGCCCAGGGTACCGCCGTGCTGTCGTATGGCGGGCGCGAGCTGGACCTGTCGAAGCCCTTCCAGCGCCTGACCATCGTCCAGGCGATCAACAAGTATGCGCCGGGCTACACGGCCGGGCAGCTGGAGGATGCGGAGTTCATCAAGGCGGAGCTGAAGAAGTTCGGCGTCAAGCCGTTCGCCAATGCGGGCCTCGGCGCGCTGCAGCTGTCGCTGTTCGAAGAGACGGCCGAGTCGCAGCTGTGGGAGCCGACCTACATCATCGACTATCCGGTTGAAGTGTCGCCGCTGGCGCGTGCGTCGGATACGCGTGCGGGCATCACCGAGCGCTTCGAGCTGTTCATGGTGGGCCGCGAGATTGCGAACGGCTTCTCGGAGCTGAACGATCCGGAAGACCAGGCTGCGCGTTTCCTGTCGCAGGTCGAGGCCAAGGATGCGGGCGATGAAGAGGCGATGTATTACGACGCCGACTATATCCGCGCGCTGGAATACGGCATGCCGCCGGCCGGTGGCTGCGGCATTGGTATCGATCGCCTGATCATGATTCTGACGGACTCGCCGAATATCCGCGACGTGCTGCTGTTCCCGCACCTTCGCAAGGAAGACTGATCGGTTGATCGAATGAAAACGGGGCGCTGCGGCGCCCCGTTTTTTGTTGAATGTGGTGCCAACACCGTGCACGCGTCCGCGTGGGCACGGGGCGCCCACCCTACCATGCCCCGGTTTCCATTGATGACGGCGGTGTAACGTAGGGTGGGCATGCCCACGCGGTACGGCGCTTGCATGTCGAAACGCGATTCATATGCCGCACCGCGTGGGCAAGCCCACCCTACGGTTTATTGAACGATCGTATAGCAAGGCACGTACGCCTTGCCCGGCAATTTCATCCGGCTCTGCTCGACGAAGGACGCCAGCAAGGCATCCATCGGCCCCATGATCTCGCTGTCGCCGTGGATCTCGTACTTGCCGTGCTTTTCGATCTCGCGGATACCCTCTTCCTTCACATTCCCCGCCACGACGCCCGAAAACGCGCGGCGCAGGTTCGCGGCCAGCAGGTGCGTTTCCTGGTTCTTGTGCAGCGACAGGTTGCGCATGTTCTCGTGGGTCGGCTTGAAGGGCTTCTGGAATTCGTGGTCGATCTTGAGCAGCCAGTTGTAGTAATAGGCGTCGCTCTTCGCCTTGCGGAATTCCCGTACCTGCTTGATCCCCGCCTGCATTTCGCGCGCGACCGCGTCCGGGTCGTCGATTATGATCTTGTAGCGGGCCTGGGCGCGCGGTCCAAGTGTCTGCCCGATGAAGCCGTCGATCTGCTCGAAATATTCGCGCGCCGTGGCGGGACCGGTGAAGACCAGCGGGAACGGCATCTCGGCATTGTCCGGATGGAGCAGGATGCCGAGGATGTACAGGATCTCCTCGGCCGTACCGGCGCCGCCCGGGAAGACGACGATGCCGTGGCCGGTGCGCACGAACGCTTCCAGCCGTTTTTCGATGTCCGGCATGATGACCAGGTCGTTGACGATCGGGTTCGGCGACTCGGCCGCGATGATGCCGGGCTCGGAGATGCCGAGATAGCGCCCGCCGTGCAGGCGCTGCTTCGAGTGGCCGATCGCGGCGCCCTTCATCGGACCCTTCATGGCGCCCGGGCCGCAGCCGGTGCAGATATCGAGTTCGCGCAGGCCGAGCGCGTAGCCGACCTCTTTCGAGTAGTTGTACTCGATGCGGTTGATCGAGTGGCCGCCCCAGCACACGACCAGGTTCGGGTTGCGCTGGGTTTGCAGGATGTTCGCGTTGCGCAGGATGTGGAACACCGCGTCGGTGATGCCTTCCGGTTTCGCGAGGTTGAATTTGGGGTTGTCGGTGACTTCGAAGTGGACGTAGACGATGTCGCGCAGCACGGCGAACAGGTGCTCGTGGATACCCTTGATCATCTTGCCGTCGACGAAAGCGATCGACGGGGCGCCGCGGATATCGAGCTTGATGCCGCGCTCGCGCTGGATGATGCTGATCTCGAAGCTGCTGTAGCGCTCGAGCAGTTCCTTGCCGTCGTCGATCGAGCTGCCGCAGTTCAGCACAGCGAGCGCGCACTTGCGGAAGATGTTGTACAGGCCGCCCTGGCTGGTGTCGAGCAGCTTGGCGACTTCGGCCTTCGACAGGACTTCGAGCCGGCCCTCTGGGGAAATAAGCGTATCGATGACTTCGTAGTTCATGCGGGTATTCCTTTTGCTATTACGTCGGAAATAGAGGCTTCCGGAAACTTGGCTGGCTGTTTCACCAATATACGACAACTCGCCGCGAGACGCCTGCGCTTGTGTGCGGCAATGGTGCAACAAGGCAACGCCACGGCAAGCTAATGCAGCGCTTGCGCGCGTACTTACCACAATGGCAAATATTTTTCTTGAGGTAAGCAATTTCCTCTAAAATGCGTCCCAACTGGAAATTCCGGCAATCCCGGGCGTTCCAATAAAAAAGTCACTCTCAAAACACTATTTTCCGGAGGACCCCGCATGAGCGGTGCAGCAAGTGGTGCAGTAAGTTCACCTGCCAATAACGTCGCCATTCCCGAATTCAAACAGATCATGGGGCACCCAGCACCGCTGTGGATGCTGTTCATGACCGAATTCTGGGAACGCTTCGCTTTCTACGGCATCCGTTGGGCCCTCGTGCTCTATATCGTCGCCCAGTTCTACGGCGGCGCCGCCGTCGGCCAGGCCGACGCCAACCTCACCTACGGTTCCTACCTCGCGCTCGTGTACGCCGGCGCCGTCTTCGGCGGGCTGATCGCCGACCGCGTCATCGGCTACCAGCGCTCGATCCTGATCGGCGCCGTCTTCATGGCGGCCGGCCTGTTCATGATCACGCTGCCGAACCCGGACATCTTCAAGCTGGGCCTGGCCACCATCATCGTCGGCAACGGCATGTTCAAGCCGAACATCTCGACCATGGTCGGCAAGCTGTATGCGCTGAACGATACCCGCCGCGATTCCGGCTTCACCATTTTCTACATGGGCATCAATACCGGCGCCTTCATCGCACCGATCCTGACCCAGGTGCTGGCCCAGCACTTCGGCGACGGCAGCACGCCGGCCTACAAGGTGGTGTTCTTCGCCTCCGGCATCGGCATGCTGATCTCGCTGGTCTGGTTCTTCATCGGCCGCAAGACGCTCAAGGGTATCGGCGCGCCAAGCGCGGAAGCAACCCACGGCCGCACGCTGGCCGTCG
Organism: Telluria sp. AIW5; assembly: GCF_056680575.1. NCBI lineage: Bacteria > Pseudomonadati > Pseudomonadota > Betaproteobacteria > Burkholderiales > Oxalobacteraceae > Telluria > Telluria sp. AIW5. Next base: position 4,117,433 of record NZ_CM155289.1, read on the forward strand.
CCGTCGGCGCCGTCGTCGCGATCCCGGCCTTCTACTTCCTGCTGAAACTCGGCGCCGATACGCTGCAAGGCATCCTGTCGGTGCTGTTCATCGTGCTGGCGGTGATGCTGATGGTCGAGGGCATCCGCAACGGCAAGGTCGCGCGCGACAAGACCATCGCGATGATGATCATCTTCGTCTTCAACATCCTGTTCTGGTGCTTCTTCGAACAGGCCGGCAGTTCGTTCACCTTCCTGGCCGACCAGATCGTCGACCGCAACCTGGGCGGCTTCACCTTCCCGGTCGCCTGGTTCCAGAGCGTGAACTCGATCGCGATCATCGTCTTCGCGCCGATCATCGCCGCCATCTGGGTGATGCTGGGCCGCCGCAACGCCAACCCGTCGATCCCGCGCAAGTTCGGCCTCGGCCTGATCTTCAACGGCCTCGCCTTCGGCCTGCTGATGTACGCACTGTCGACCCTGGTGGACATGAACGGCAAGATCCCGTTCTGGACCCTGTTCAGCGTCTACTTCATCCAGTCGGTCGGTGAGCTGTGCCTGTCGCCGATCGGCCTGTCGATGGTCACCAAGCTGGCCCCGACCCGCCTCGTCGGCCTCGGCATGGGCGGCTGGTTCCTGTCGACCGGTATCGGCAATAACCTCTCGGGCATTTTTGCTTCGTGGGTTTCGGGCGACACCGGCATGTCGGTCCGCTCGGCGCTTGACGGCTACACCATGGGTTTCTGGATCCTGGTGGGCGGCGGCATCCTGCTCTTCGTGATCGCACCGCTGATCCAGAAGCTGATGCACGGCGTGAAGTAAACGCCTTGTCGCTTCGTAAAAAACGGCAGCCGCGGCTGCCGTTTTTTTGTTGTGCAATCCGGCCGGTGGAGCCGCCCGCCCGACGGGCCGGTTTTCATGCGGTATCGGTGGGCGACACCCCATCCAGCTCGCGCCGCATCTGCTCCATCTCCCCCTCGATCCAGGCCCTGAACCGCTGCACCTTGCCCATGTTTTCCTTGTGCGGATTGGCGAGGAAGCGGTAGCCGTTTTCAAAGCGCGCGCTGCGGCAGGCGATCTGGCGCAGCGCGCCCGAGGCGATGTCCTGGCAGGCGATCCCGTATGGCACCAGGGCCACGCCCTGCCCCGCCACCGCCGCCTGCACCAGCACGCCCCAGTGGCTGTAGGCGCGAGAGAAATCGAAGTGACGCGCATAGTCGCCCTTCAAGGCGCGATTTTCGTTCAGCAGCTGCAGCCAGCGCTCGGGCGACTTCTCGCACAGCAGCGGCCAGCGCCCGAGGTCGGACAGCTGCAGCCCCGGCTCGCCCGGGGCCAGCAGCTCGGGGCTGTAGACCGGCACCAGGCGCTCGCGAAACAGCGTCGACGGGTCGCCGTCGCGCACCTGGCCGTAGCGGATCGCGACGTCGGTCGTGTCGGCCTCGAGGTCGACCGGCGCGTCGTTCGAATCGATCCGGATATCGAGTTCCGGATACAGCTTGGTGAAGCGGTGCATGCGCGGCACCAGCCATTTGATGGCGAACGAGTGCGTGGTCGAGATCCGCAGCACCGATTCCTCGTCGCCGCGCTGCAGCGCCGCCACCTTGGCGCGCAGGTCGGCCAGCATGCGCCCGACCGCGACCGAGAGTTCCTGGCCCTTTTCGGTGAGGGCGATATGGCGCGGGTGGCGCACGAACAGCGCAAAACCAACAGCCTGTTCCAGCTGTTTCACTTGGAGGCTGACGGCGGCCGGCGTCTTGTGCAGCTCGCGCGCGGCCAGCTTGAAGCTGCCCCAGCGCGCTGCGCACTCGAAGTCGATCAGGCCGGACAGGGAGCGCAGCGGCTTCATGGCGCCGCCATGCATAAGTTATTCTTGTTCATAGCGCTCGGTTTTTCTCGTTTGTGCGAATTTACTGCTGAGCAGAAAATATACGCGAATCGTCAAGGAGAAGCCATGCACAAGAATATTTTGGTGATCGGCGGGACCCGCTATTTCGGCAAGCTGCTCGTGCAGCGCCTGGTGCGCGCCGGCCACCGGGTGACGATCGCCACCCGCGGCTATGCCCCCGACCCGTTTGGAAGCCGCATCGAACGCATCCGCGTCGATCGCCGCAATGACACTGCGATGCGCAGCGCCTTTGCCAACAAGCGCTACGACCTCGTGTTCGACCAGATGTGCTACAGCCCGCTGGATGCGGCGATTGCCGTGCGCAGCTTCGCGGGCAAGGTCGGGCGCTATGTCATGACTTCCACGATCGACGTTTACCGCGGCGTGCAGCCGGCCGGCGGCGCGCTGGCCGAATCCGGCCTGCGCGTGCTGGCGCAGCCGATCGACACCCGCTATCCCTGGCACGATCCGACGCGCGCGGTCGAAAGCTATGTCGCGGGCAAGGTGCAGGCCGAGGCCTATCTCTATCGCGACGGCTCGCTGCCTTTGGCGACGGCGCGCCTGGCCCATGTGCTGGGCGGGCCGGAGGAATTCACGGGGCGGCTGTCCTGGTATGTGGACGCCCTGCGCCAGGGGATGGCGCTGCGTTATACCGATGCGCAGGCGAAGCTGTCTTTCCTTGGCACGCAGGAGGCGGCAGCCTTCCTGGACTGGGTGGGTGCGCAGGACTTTACGGGGCCGGTGAATGCAGCGTCACAGGGGGCGCTGTCGGCGCACGATTTGTTCGGGAGGGTGGGCGATGTGCTGGATGCGGCGGTGCGTTTCCAGCCCGTGACCGGATCGGTGGCGCCGGGAGTGCTGTCGCCGTTCGATGCGCCGGCGGCGATGGTTCTCGACACCGGACGCGCTGCGCAGCTGGGGTTCAGGTTCAGCCGGACGGACGAATGGCTGGACGATGTGATTCGCCAGCACGATCTGGCATTTGTTTGAGCCGTGCTTGTTCGGAGGGTGCAAACGCGTGGGCATGCCCACCCTACGTTAGGCAACCGCTAACGGTGGTGCACCGCAGGGTGGGCATGCCCACGCGTTCCCCGCCTCCGGGCACGCGGCCTTCGACAACGGCCACATAAAAAAACGGGCGCTTCCTGGCGCCCGTTCCATTTACTGCTGCGGCTTCTCCCGCGCCACCCAATACAGCAGCAGCACGATCGCCGCATACGGTATCAGCGACAGCAAGTCCGCACGCGGCCCCGCGAAGAACGGGTTCGACGCCTCCGCCCACTTCGCCATCATGCTGTCGAAATTGGTCAGCACCCCCGCCGTGATCGCGATGATGATGCCCGCCAGCGCGCCGCCCGCGATATAGCCCGAGGCCAGCAAGGTGCCCCAGCTGCGGTCACCCGCGGCGGTGCGCTCTTCCTCATTGAGCCTGGCATACTGCGGCAGCTTGTTGTTGCGGCGGTCAGCCGCCCAGCGCACTGCCCCGCCGACCGCGATCGGCAAGGTCGACACCAGCGGCAGGTAGACGCCCACCGAGAAGGCCAGCGCCTGGATGCCCGCCATCTCCAGCACCACCGAGATCATCACGCCAAACAGCACCAGCGTCCACGGCAGCTGCTGGTCGAGGATGCCCTTGATGATGTAGGACATCAGCACGGCCTTCGGTGCGTCGTATTTCTTCACCTCGGTCCCGTCCGGACGCGTGTGGTGGTGGCCGTTGATGCCCGGGTCGACCAGGTAGGCCAGCTTGCCGTCGTCCGCCACCAGGTATTTGCCCTCGGGGCCGCCGGCGGTGCCGGTCTTGCGCCAGACCTTATAAGTCTTGTTGTCGGTTTCCGCCTGCGGACCTTGCAGCTGCGCGGTCTCCGTCAGCTTCGACGCGTCGACCGTGATGCCCGGTGCGACCTGGACGGCCGGTACGTACACGGTGCCGGCATCGTTCAGCTTCAGCAGGATCGGCCCGAGGATCAGCGCCGACGCAAAGGCGCCGCACAGGATCGCGTACTGCTGCAGCTTCGGCGTCGAGCCGACCAGGAAGCCGGTCTTCAAATCCTGCGAGGTGGTGCCGGCGTTGCTGGCCGCGATGCAGACGATCGCGCCGACCGACAAGGCGGTGACGTAATAGCGGCCACCGGTCCAGCCCATGACCAGGAAGATCAGGCAGGTGAACAGCAAGGTCGCCACCGCCATGCCCGAAATCGGGTTCGAGGAGGAGCCGACTTCGCCGGTCAGGCGCGAGGACACGGTCGCGAACAGGAAGCCGAACACGAGGATCAGGAGCGCGCCCAGCAGGTTCATGTGCAGCGGCGTGGCGAAGGTGATGATGGCGATGATCGCGAGGCAGCCGATGGCGACCCATTTGAAGGGGATGTCCTGGTCGGTGCGCAGCGCCGCGTTGCCACTGCCTGCGCCCGTCCCCGCTTTATTCTTGCCCATGCCGGCCAGGCCGCTTTTCAGGCCGTTCCAGATCGAGGGCAGCGAGCGCGCCAGCGAAATCAGGCCGCCCGCGGCCACCGCGCCGGCGCCGATATACAGCACGTAGGCGTCGCGGATGTCGTCCGGCGTCATGTCCTTGATGAGCATCGTGCCCGGCGACAGCGGCACGGTCAGCAGCTCGCCGAAGAACTTGATCATCGGGATCAGCAGCAGGTAGGACAGCACGCCGCCGGCCGCCATCGTGAAGGCGATGCGCGGGCCGATGATGTAGCCGACGCCGACCAGCTCCGGAGAGATTTCGGCACCGGCCGATCCGGCTTTCAGGGGCGCGCCGAATTCGAAGTTGGCGACGTCCTTCCAGCCCTTGAACGAGACATTGGCCACCTTGTACAGCAAGCCCAGGCCAAAGCCGCCGAAGATGATGGCCGCACGGCGCTTCGCATCGCGCGCCGCATCCGAGCCGGCTTCGCGCACTTCGCCCGCCGCTTCGCGCGAGGTTTCGGTGGCGGCGGCCTTCAGCACCTCGGCGCAGGCCGTGCCTTCCGGGTATTTCAGTTCGCGGTGGGCGTCGACGATCATCGTGCGGCGCATCGGGATCATCATCAGGATACCGAGCAGGCCGCCCAATATTCCCACTAACATCACCCGCGAGATCTCGAGGTCGAAGCCGAGGATCATGATCGCCGGCATGGTGACGCCCAGGCCAAAGGCGAGCGACTCGCCGGCCGAACCGGCCGTCTGCGTGATGCTGTTTTCCAAAATGGTCGACTCGCGCCCGCCCATCTTCTTGAACATGCCGAACAGGGTGATGGCGATCACCGCCACCGGGATCGACGCGCTGACGGTCAGGCCGACTTTCAGCACCAGGTAGAGCGAGGAAGCGCCGAAGATCATCCCCAGCACGACGCCCATCACGAGGGCGCGGATGGTCATTTCGGGGAGATCGGCCGTCGCCGGTATGTACGGCTTGACGGGGGCGGGAGCAGGATCGTAAGGCATCGTATTCCTTGGTTCTGGGAGTGCCAGGCTTTCTTAAGGCAGGCTGAAGGCGTGACTATGGCATATGCAGAGGGCGAAAGAAAGCGGATTATAATGCCCCGCCGGGCCTGCCTTTTGCGCGGCCCCACAGCAGGAGAATACTGTCTTGACCAAGTCCCCTCGCAGCTTGCCGCTGCCTCGCCTCGCGCTGAACAAGCAAGGCGGTTTCATCTTCTTCATCCTCGCCGCCATCGTCCTCGTCATTGCCTGCGCCGCCGTCTGGTTCATGATGTCGATCGTGCCGAACGTGCCCTCGATCGATGCCGTCACCGATTACAAGCCGAAGATCCCGCTGCGTGTCTACACGGCCGACAATGTCCTGATCGGCGAATTCGGCGAGGAGCACCGCGACTTCATGCCGATCGCGCAAATCCCGCCGATGATGAAAAAGGCCGTGCTGGCGATCGAAGACTCGCGCTTCTATGAACACAGCGGCATCGACTGGGTCGGCATGGGGCGCGCGCTCAAGACCAACGTGACGGGCGGCTTCGGCTCCGGCGGCGCCTCGACCATCACGATGCAGGTGGCGCGCAACTTCTTCCTGTCGCGCGAAAAGGTCCTGTCGCGCAAGCTCAACGAAATCGTCCTGGCCTACAAGATCGAAGATGCGCTGACCAAGGACCAGATCCTCGAGCTGTACATGAACCAGATCTATCTCGGCCAGCGTTCCTACGGCTTCGCCAGCGCCGCGCGCAGCTATTTCGGCAAGCGGCTCGACCAGCTGACGATCGCGGAAACGGCGATGCTGGCCGGCCTGCCGCAAAATCCCGCGCGCCACAACCCGGCCGTGAACCCGAAGCGCGCCAAACTGCGCCAGGAACAGGTGCTGCGGCGCCTGCGCGATTTGAAAGACATCGACGACGCCCAGTATGCACAGGCCGTCGCCGAACCGGTGCGCGTGCACTCCAAACCGCAGGAATTCGGCACCCACGCCCAGTACGTGGCCGAACTCGCGCGCCAGGCCGTGTTCGCCCAGTACGCGGAAGCGTCGTACACGCGCGGCATCAAGGTGATCACGACCATCGACTCGAAAGCCCAGGAAGCGGCCTACGATTCGGTGCGCCGCAACGTGCTGGCCTACGACTGCCGCCACGGCTACCGCGGTCCGGAAGCGCGCATCGAACTGCCCGCAAGCGGGGAAGAACGCGAAGATGCGATCGTCGAGGCGCTGCAAAAGCGTCCGTCGAGCGACGGCCTCGAGCCGGCGGTGGTGACTGCAGCGTCAAGCAAGTCGGTAAAAGTCGAGACCATCGACGGCGACACCATCAGCATTTCCGGCGCGGGCCTGAAGTTCGCGGCGGCCGGGTTATCGGACAAAGCCAAGGAAGCCCAGCGCATCGCGCCCGGCGCCGTCGTCCGCATCAGCAAGCAGGGCAAGGATGGCTGGGCCATCACCCAGGTGCCGCTGGTGGCGGCCGCCTTTGTCGCGCTCGACGCCGAAAACGGCGCCTACCGGGCCCTGGTCGGCGGCTTCGATTACAACCTGCAGAAATTCAACCACGTGACCCAGGCCTGGCGCCAGCCGGGTTCCTCGATCAAGCCCTTCGTCTATTCGGCGGCGCTCGACAAGGGCTATTCGCCGGGCACCCTGATCCTCGACGAAGCGCTCACCATGCCCGGCGAGAATGCCGGCGCCGACTGGTCACCGGGGAACGACGACGGCAAGTTCGACGGTCCGATCACGATGCGCTATGCGCTGGCACATTCGAAGAACGTGCCGACCGTGCGCCTGCTGCGCGCGCTCGAAGTCCCCTACACCCACGACTTCCTCGGTAAATTCGGTTTCGACCTGGCGCGCCATCCGAAGAACCTGACGCTGGCCCTCGGTACCGGCGCCGTGACGCCGCTGCAGATGGCGGGCGCCTACGCCGTGTTCGCCAACGGCGGCTATGGCGTCAAGCCCTACCTGATCGCGCGCATCGAAGACGGCAACGGCGCGGTGCTGGTCGAGAACAAGCCGCCGCAGGTGCGCGAGGAAGGCGCGCGCGTACTCGATGCGCGCAATGCCTTCGTCACGGACAGCATGCTGCGCGACGTGACCCGCTATGGCACCGGCGCGGCCGCCACCAAGCGCCTGGGGCGCTCCGACATCGCCGGCAAGACCGGCACCACGAGCGACGCCATCGACGGCTGGTTCGCCGGCTACAGCGGCAATATCGTGGCGGTAGCCTGGATGGGCTATGACGAGCCGCGTTCGCTGGGCGGGCGCGAATTCGGCGCCACCCTCGCCCTGCCGATCTGGATCGACTACATGCAGGTGGCGCTGGCGAAAAAGCCGGAGGCCGCGCGTCCCGAACCGGAAGGCGTGATGCGCGAGAACGACGACTGGGTCTATGCGGAGTTCGCCGAGATGCCGCAGTTCCGGACGATCGACATCGATCCGGCGACGCTGGCCGCGCCGACGCCCTACCTGACCGATGACGACGACAACGGCGCGGACCATCCGCGCGCCGACGACGCGCCGGCCGCGCCCTTGCCGGCGCCGGTGTTCGTGCCGGCGCAGTAAGGCTGTTGCCGTAGTCCAGGCAATCGGACGGATATGCAAAACGGGGGAAAGGAATGAATCGCCACGGCTTCACTAGACACTTGTGAGCTGCTGGGAATCCTGCTTATCGTACTCGACTGACGAGATATCGTTGCTTAAGCCGTGTCGGCGCTATGTCTTCTAGACACTCTCGATATGATCGAAGAGGTCCTATCTGGTTTCTTGCCTGTGGCGTAGATTCGACGGGGCGGATTCGCTCTCGTTTCAATAGCTGGAAGAAACTCTCCGCAACAGCGTCGTCGTGGAGATTGCTTCTGCACCGTCGTCCAGCCGAACTTTGCGATATTGCCGCCGCGTGTGGTCGAGGCGTTGAGCAGTACATGATGGTTGTGCAGGTCTCTGCTCCCGGCGCCGGCAAGCGACGCTGCGGCAGAGGCGCATGACAGGAGCGGCTGTGTCGCCGTCATGCCAAGCAGCGGCCGTTAGGAATACGGCCGAGAATGCCCGTAGGTGGTTGGTTGCCTACGCTATGCCCAAGCCTGCATCAGTGCGTCGTTCCAGCATTGGCTGAGCAATTGTTGTCAGAAACGCGCCGCATTCACTCACACGCTTGTTGAGTCTCTACGCGTGCAGATGAGCGACAGTATCTAAGAATCGCCCGTGGTGGCCTTGGCACGTCGGCCGATCGCTCAGTCCGATACCAGGTCGAACACGGTAGTTCGTCGGACGGTGCCACTGATTGTCTCCCTCCAAACGACCGTCGGTGATGGTACTTTTTCGTCCATTCTATGCGATATCCAACCTAGCGGAGGGTCTTCCTGTCCAACTACCACACTCAGTACGCCGATCTCATTCGGCACGGTCAGCACCACGCGATTTCGATCCACGCGTGCCACGACCGCCATGCCTTCCTTGCGCACACTGCAAGCTTCGGAAAAGTGCCAGTGGAACTCAACGACGTGGCAGCTCCGGCATTCGAGCGTGTCCTCGACGATAATCCGGCGCTCGGCCTTCAGGTAAGTGATGTGACGGCGGTGGCTGACAGGATCGGTCAGGCGGGCGTAGCCATCATGACTGGCGACGAGCTCGTCAGCACGGTCGCTTGATGTCCATCTTTCACTATGCGCGTGGGCTTTGCGGAGCCACATGAAGTTGCCCCCAGGCTCGGACTGATCAAGACCGTCCACGCGTACTGTGTTGTGTGCTGAGGTGCCTCTGAAATAGTCTCGCCATTTTTTTTTCGTGTGATAGGCATACGTGCCTGGATCCACCAGCACAGCCACCCCGCCAACTGACAAGGTAAAGGATAGTGCGTCAGCATGGCCGTGAGCGGCGATGGACAGATATCCCAGCGGTCCTGCGTCAACGATCAAACGCACTTCGGCTGCCGTGCCGAAGCAATTTCCCAGAATGTAGTAACCACCCTCCGGGAATGCGCGGCACGGCGCATCATCGCCTGCGGCCGTAGGAAGAGCGGCAAATGCCGCCGCCGCCGAGTCTCCCAGCAGCCATCGGGTTTTGTCATCGAAACACCCTGCCTTGCGCTTGAAATCCGCCCGATTGAACAACACAGCGCCAGCAGCCAGCAACGAGCGATAGTGGTCCCAATTGGCTGATTGGTTCCATGGCACTAACGAGGCGTCATCAGCATCGCCGATCATCGGGACCTCCCCCGCCACGTTCATGACCGATGCCAAAAATTCAAGCATGCGTTCAAGGCGGTCCATGAGCGCGTCAGTCACGGGCATGCCATTAGTACGCCCGATCAGACAACACAACAGCATTATGTCCGCGACTTGGCGATGGTAGTAGATCGCCTGCTCGCGATTGACTCCGTCCGGATGGTTTTGCTTGATCGCTTCAGCTTCAAGTTCGGCACGCGACTGCGCATGCCAGCGTTTGCTTTCGCGCCAACAGGGCCAGGTCAGCGAGGCCACATACAGTCCGAGCAACTCGGTAAACAGGTGATTGTTGGCTGAAGAGTGCCGGGAACAATAGCCGTCGATAAAGTGACTGTGCTGGTAGATGCTCTGCAGCCAGCGCCCTCTAAAGCGCTTGCCTTCGTCGTCACGAAAAAGGGGGCTGTTCTGACCGCCCAAAAGATGCCAACTCACGGACCAGTTCATCAGGCGGATCGCAAGTTCGAGCGAGCTTACCCAGTGAACACCGTTGGGGTATGGGCACTGGTCCAGCCAGGAGGTCAACAACACTCGTATAGCGTCTGCATACCTTAGGTCGCCGCTCAGATGGTAGGCCTGCGCCAAGGTTGTCATCTGAAGATGCCGGCCAGGTTCCCACATATACTTGATGTCCCCGACGAGGTGCTCGTCGCGGTAGTTCAAGCGCTTGCCATAGCTTAGCGGCGCGACCGTCCCCGTCTTCGGATCACGGTTCCAATCCGGCGGAAATCCTAGCGGTGCATCCTGCAGTGCAAACACGTCGAACCGGCCAGCCAGGATGCGATCGGCTGCTGCGAGATATGGAGCGACATCAAATTCGCGCGGCAGGACTGCCACCCATGGCGCGCCTCCCGCGTCCCGTGCGCAGGGCGGGCGGGACGCCAGCCCCCAGCCCCACGCTTCGATGTAAGTTTGCGTGGTTTGGCGGACTCGGTAGACGAGCTCGGCCTTGTCCATGGTCCGCAAGCGATTCAAGATCCAAGCAAGTTGATTTAACATGTAGATGCTTTCTTCTGCTATCCACCGCGGATTTGCAGGATGTGGCCTACATGTATTCGCGGTGCCAAATCTCTAAACTCAGCAGGGTCCAGAGCAGTTTTTCATGATTTTCACGCCGCGTGACATGGTCTCGCAGCACTTTTTCCATTTGCTTGGTCTGATAGTAGTGCGCTGTCCGGGAGTCGGGCCCGGTCAGGTGGCTGTACAGATAATCTCGCATCGAACCGCGGAACCATTCGCTGACAGGAACGCGAAAACCCACTTTGGGACGTTGCAGGATTTCCTGCGGAAGGACCCGCTGCATCGCTTGGCGCAGGATCCATTTCGTTGTCCGGCCGCGCACGCGGTAACGGTCCGGCAGGCGCGAGGCAAATGCCGCTAATTTTACATCGACAAAAGGCATGCGCGACTCGAGCGAAGCAGCCATCGTCATGCTGTCGCCGCGTTCTAACAAGTTATCTGGAAGCCAGCTGGCTTGGTCGAAGAAGAGAATACGGCGCAGCGCACTATTATCCGAATCGCCGGACAAAGCATAAATGGCTTCTGCGCCCTCCTGTGCTGGTATCGATAGTAGACGCGCCTTTCCCTGATGCGACAAAGCGCCGAACCAGCGTGGCATTCGCTCGTCATAGGCTTCCATTCCCAAGGTGGCGGCGGCGGTCTTTGCCCGCCAGAAGCGATACGGGAGCGCATTTACCATAGGTTCGATCACCTGATGCCGCAACGCTACGGGCAGACACTGGTATGGCTGCGCTAAGCGCTCGTAGACGTGCTTCGGATAACCACCCAGGAACTCATCGGCACCTTCGCCAGTCAGCACCATCTTCACGCTCTTGCGCGCTTCCTTGGCTAGCAAATAAATCGCAATATCTGACGGCTCAGCGACCGGCGCGTCGCGAAAGCGGATCATGGCAGGCAGCAGCTCCATGATGTGATCGCCATCGACCGTCAACTCGTGGTGCTCGGTGCGGAACTGCCGCGCGACCTGGGCGGCATAACTGAGCTCGTTATATTTGTTGGCGTCAAAGCCGACGGAAAATGTTTTCACGGGCGCGGTCATCTGGCGTGCCATTAACGCCACTACGCCGGACGAATCCAGCCCGCCGGACAGAAATGCGCCAAACGGTACATCGGCCACCATCCGCACGCGCACGGCATCTTCCAGTTGTTCAAGGAAGCCGCCCACGAAGTCACCCTCGGGTTCGGTAGACCTGCACAACGCCCCCCGGTCAGGCGGCTCATAATAGCGGTGCTCACGCAGCGCGCCGCCATCCCAGACTGCATATGACCCCGGCATAAGCTTACGGATGCCGTCGAAGAGTGTATCGGGCGCCGGAACGTAGCGGTAAGTCAGATAGCCAGAGATGGCAGGCAGGTTGATCTGACCATCCATCCCAGGAAACGACAGTATCGCTTTGATCTCCGACCCAAAGGCAATCGCACCCGAGGTCTCCCGATAGAACAACGGCTTTTCGCCGAAACGGTCGCGTGCCAGAAACAGCCGGTCTCTCCGCTGGTCCCAAATTGCGATTGCGAACATGCCACGCAACCGCTCGAAACAGCGTTCGCCCCATTGCGCATAAGCGTGCACGATTGCTTCAGTGTCGGACGTTGTCCGAAATACATAACCGTACTGGGTTAGCTCGGCACGTAGTGCCTGAAAATTATAGATCTCCCCATTAAAGACGACTTGGATGCTCCCGTCGTCGTTGGCCATCGGTTGTGCACCCGTCGCCAGATCGATGATAGCCAGACGCCGGTGGCCCAGCCCGACACGATCTGTCCCGTTAGCCGTCGTCGTAAGGAAGTGCCCGTCCCCATCTGGGCCGCGGTGCGCCAGCAAACTGGTCATCCGCCGGAGTACCTCGGCATGGTCCATCCCGCCTCTAGATGTTACAAAACCTGCAATACCGCACATTCAGTGATATCCCCAATCCTGTCGAAAAGAGCGCCGCACTGGCGCGGCTGAAAGAGACGGGGCACTGACCCAATGTCACCAGTGCTTAGCCGGCTTGAACTACGTTTCCGACTCGCTCGCAGAGTATTGCTTGCCCGCGGCCAGTCTAACGTACAAACTTGTAAGGTCCCGCGAAAGACGTTCGACCGTGTACGCCTGTTCGATGCGTCGCCTCCCGGCGGCGCCCATACGCGCAATGACTACACGGTCGCAATGCAGGCGCTCTACCACGTTGGCAAGCGCACCAGGATCGTGCGCAGGTATGATGACGCCATGGATCCCGTCTTCAATAACGTCAGGGATGGCGCCGACGGACGTTACGATAGGCGGCGTACGGCTGGCCATGCTCTCCAAGAGTGCGTATGGCAGGCCTTCCCGAAGAGCTGTGGGAAACGCGAAAAGGTCGCACTCGTTCCAAACTCCGTCCTTGTCCGTACCATGAACCGGTCCAGTAAAGCGCACGGACGTCTCTAGCCCCAAATCCGAGACCCGCTGGCGCAATCGAGTTTCGTCCGGGCCGCTACCGGCGACAATCAGATGAACTTGGACACCTCGAGCCAACAGCAGCGCGCCGGCTTCAATTACCTCGAATACCCCCTTGCTTTCGACTAGGCGTCCTACAAAGCCGATTCGCAACGGTCTGTCTAGCGGCATAGTTGCCTTGTGCGCAGGGTCGGCAACTAATTCAATTGCGTTCGGTACGAGTGCAAGTCGCAGATCCGGGGCAAAGCGCCGATAAGCGTCGATCTCCTGACGTGCCAGCAGGACCACCACGTCCGGCAGACGCAACACCCAACCCAGCAAGTGGGTCAGCACACGGCTACCTGCAAAGAAGTCAGCCGGCAATGCGCCCCCATGCACCTGGTACAGTACCCGGCGGCCGAAAATAGCCGCCACGAGCAAATACGCGATGTCGCGCCAATAGCTTTTTACCTCCAGAGATGTATTAATGTGGACTACGGTCGGCCTTTTGCTCGCCACCTGCCATGCAAACTGCACTGGGCTCAACAGCAGACGGGACAGTTTCGCGACGCGCGATTCTTGCCGCCCCTCGCTACCAATCTGAAAGTGGTACAAGCAGAACTGGTCGGCCAGGGATGATTGGAATATCTGGTTTAGGTGAGTGCTGACGCCGCTTACGGCAGTGCGGGACGGCCCGAGCAACATGATGGATATTTTACGTTTTCGCACAGATGCGCCTGCTGCCCCGGTAGTGTTAAAACACAATCCATCCTTATCGAGTGTTTCACGCGGTCGGCTCCTACGCAACTTCATAATCAGACCGAATCTGCGCTCTTGAACTCGGACGCCGGCAGCCCAGCTACACTTCCTGGTGCGGCCACAAGGGCAGCGTCGGCATTTCCGGTAACCGAGGGAGCAACGATCTCTGGCTGGATCGACAACACTCGTGGCGGAATGACGCGGCGCCCCGTGAATACGGCTTCATACGCTGCGAGCAATTTCGGCACCTCGTACTTCCATTCAAGCTCATTCACCACACGATGACGGCCAAACTCACCCATTACCCTGCGCAAGGGGGCGTTATCGATGAGCTCGACCAGCTTCAGCGCTAAGTCGACATGATCGTTAGGCTTCGCGTAGAGCGACGCCTCCTGCGCTGACACCCGCCCTTCCGTCAAGTCGAACTGCACCATCGGTTTGCCTAATGCCATGAACTCCATGATCTTGTTCATGGTAGATTTATCGTTCATGTCGTTGGCGACATCGGGATTGACGCAAACATCCGCTGTATTCAGCATCTCGAGCAAGGCCTGATCCGGTACCCTTCCGGTGAACGTGACGTAGTCAGCAATACCGAGCGATACGGTCAAGCGCTTCATTTCCTCCAGCGAAGTGCCACCGCCCACGAGACCGAAGTGAATATCAGTGCGGCCCATGTCGAGGATGATATGCCGCGCTGCCTGGAGCAGATACTCGATGCCCTCCTGCGCCCCCATAACGCCGACGTAGCCAACCAAATACTTGCGCCCTCGTTTAAGTTTTTCCGTCGGAGGCAGCACGCGCATGCGATCAAGCTTCGGGCCGCTTCTCACCACGTAGACATCAGCAGGGTCCATCCCGCCGCGCTCGACCGCGATCCGTTTATAGGATTCGTTGGTCGCGATCGACACGTCGGCCGTTTTGAACGACCACCGCTCGAACAACACCATGAGCTTATAGAAAAAATCGCGGCGACCGAATTTCGCTTCGTACAATTCCGGGTTAATATCGTGGTGATCGAACAGAAATTTCTTGCGGAAGAACAACTTAAAGAACCCTCCGATCAGGAAGAGCAAGTCTGGCGGATTGCACGCATGAATCACATCGAAGCCGCGGGTGCGCCACACCTTGAAGGCGAGCCGGAATGTGTGGAACAGTGCTGCAGCGTACTCGATCGCGTAGCCTCTGGCCCCCTCAGCTTCCAGCGGGAGCCTGTACCGGTAAATATGGACGCCGTCAATTTCCTCGAAGCGGCTCCCGTGACCCTCGCCGGTCGGACAAATAATCGAAACCTCGTACCCGTGCGAAAATAATGTCGTCGCTTCCTGCCAGACCCTTCGGTCGAACGGCGATGGCAAGTTCTCCACGAGAATCAGAACACGGCGGTTCTTACCAGCAGATACCATCGTACTTTCCTCCACTTTTCGCTTCGCTGATACGTACCAAGTCGACCACTACCTGGTCATCACTTAGCTTGCCAGGCACCGACCGGAATTCTTCGGCCCCGTTCCCAATTACGACGGTGCCGGCGAAATCGAGGACCTCTTCCACCGATCCGACCATGAGTTTCGAAATGTGTGGAATATGATTCAAGATGAAGTTTTGGTTCGCACCCGTGAGCGCTGCAAGATTCACATTCTTGTCGTAAAGCTTAAGGTCATAGCCTTTGCCGATCAGGTACTCGATAACTTCCACCAACGGCGACTCGCGTAGGTCATCAGTTCCCGCTTTGAACGAAAAACCGAGAATACCTACTTTCCGATTGCCCTTGTCGACGATCATCTGGATCCCTTTATGCACTTGCTTCTCGTTCGACGGCAGGATCGAATTGAGCAACGGAAGCTCGAGATCAAGACTGCGAGCCTTGTAGGTTAGCGCCCGTACGTCTTTCGGCAGGCACGAGCCGCCAAAGGCGAAGCCCGGTTTCATGTAATACGGCGACAGGTTGAGCTTGAGGTCTTGGCAGAAAATCTTCATGACCTCATGCCCATCAATGCCAGTGGCCTTGCACAGATTCCCAATTTCATTGGCGAAGGAAACTTTGACCGCGTGCCAAGAATTGTCGGCGTATTTGACCATTTCTGCGGTTTCGACGTCCGTACGCACGAGCGGCGCATCCATTTTTTCGTAGAGCTTCAGCAGCAGCGCACCCGATCGCTCGTCGGTCTCGCCGATCACGGTCTTCGGAGGATGATAGTAGTCGAAAACAGCCGTGCCTTCGCGCAAGAATTCCGGATTGTTGCACACCCCGAAGTCTACTCCGGCTTTCTTGCCGGACGCTTCTTCTAACGTTGGGATCATGACGTCGCGCATCGATCCGGGAAGCATTGTGCTCCGTGCAACAACAACGTGAAAACCCGGTTTTTCGCGTAGGGCGACACCGATTTCCCTGCACACCTTGCGAACGTGACTGAGATCCAGGTTGCCGTTCAACTGGGACGGGGTCCCCACGCAAATCAGCGAAATTTCAGACTGCAGTACGGCCACCTGCACATCCGTGGTCGCGTACAACAGACCTTCGCGCACCGCCTTGCCAATCATTTCGCCGATATCCTTTTCGATGATTGGCGTATTTCCAGCGTTAATCAGGTCGACTTTGGTCGCATTCGGGTCGACGCCAATGACCGTGTGCCCATCGGCGGCAAGGCATCCGGCAGAGACGGCACCCACGTACCCCAAACCGAATATGCTGATCTTCACACTTCCCCCAAGCTATTGTGCTGACCAATTATTATAATAAAAAATTGACACCCTTTGACGCGATCGAACCAAAATACAACTACTGTCGGCGCGTGCTGTAGAGATTTTCACGATCCGCCGCGTTCAAAGCTGGGAACATATAATGGAAGCCGATGAGCCACGCGTTCATAGCAACACCCTATGGAAAAGGCAGAGAAAACTCATCGCTGGTATACGATTCCGACGAGGAACCTTTTCTTACCAGCGAACTCGCCAGGTTGGTTGCGTTTGAGGCATCTAAATTTGTCGTCGAACAACCGAGGTACGCGCCACTGAATTCTCCACTCGATCGAGTTCGAGCTCGTGCACTCACGGCGGTTGTAAGCGTACCATAGTGAAAATGGAATATGTCAACAAAACCTACCCCGTTCGTTAAGAACGCAGAACGCCGTCATCCAACAAGACGAAAGAAAACAACGGGGTCGTAAACAGGGACGCTAATTAGGTCGTGCTGGGCTTATCGAAATTTTGCGTGACTACTTTATGGTGATTTTTCAAACCGTCTTTAAGGCGCGCAAAAGGTTTTTCGATCCCATAATACATTGCAGTAGCAAAAATAACCGTCAACAAAAATGCCACTACGCCAGTAACTATTTTCCCGTGACCGATCGCACTATCCACGGTCAGAAGCCAAAACTCGTGCGACAAATAAAAGGAGTAAGAGACAACTCCCAAACCACGGACGCACTTCCAATTTAGCGGACGAAACAACCACGAATGCGGCTGTTTAATAGCAAGCCAAAAAATCGGAAAAAGAGCGAGCCCCTGCAGAGTATACCGTAGCGTTTCTCGAAACCCAGTGTCGCGATACAAAAGCGTAAAAAGCAGCAAAGCTACGGCAACCAAACCGCCCCCCGAACGCCCAACCGCTGAGTTAAACACCCTTGGGATTCGGTCCAACGCAGGATTATTCCATAATCCCATCACACATCCGAACAGCAAGCTATCCAAGCGAGTATCAGTCGACCAGTAGGTTCTTGTCTCGGGAGCGTGCATCCAGTACACTAAAGCGATACGCCAGCACAATACCGCAATACAGACTGTCAAGAATACTTGGGAAATCGTTATATATCGATATCGCTTTAAACAGAATATTAATGATATGGGAAAAATAAGATAGAAGTGCTCCTCCACGGCAAGCGACCAAAACACAGCAGTAGTCGGCAATAAATGGGGATCTGGCGAAACGATAAGATAATAATTGGTGAACTGTAAAAGTTGCGCTAGTAGCCCAATAGCGCTTGGGTCGGATTTCAGGATTCCCGCCTTGCACAACAATAGAACACAAGCGAGAACGAAGTACATCGGCGGTATAATTCGATAAATTCTACGCAAATAGAAATTTTTTAAACTGATGCTCCCATACTTCTCGTACTCGACCCGAAGCAATGTCGTTATTAAATAGCCGCTTAGAAAAAAGAACAGACTTACGCCAAAACCTCCGGGAACGACGTCCTGAAAGCCAGCATGGCTTACGAACACCAACGACGCCGCGATAGCGCGAATACCATCTAATGACGGAATATAAAGCCCGCTTTGTTTGCTCATTCATTCCTCAGTTCTTCAAACATTCCGTGACCGCCACAAGAAAATGCAGCAGCCTACTTCCTCGGCGCTCCTAAACGAAGTTTCTTGATAAATTCAGACTGACTTTTCTTTTTTCAAAAAGCGGGCTTTATAGACCAGCGCAAGCTCGGCCGCAATGACGCGATAACTACGATTCTTTTCAATGTATTCCGGACCTGCTGCTGCCCGAACTGCCGCACAAGACTTGTTCCCGAGTATTTCACCGAGGGCCCTGCTGAGAGCATCTATGTTGCTCGCGCAAAGCAGACCCGCACCGCTATCGCCAAGCACTTTTCCTTGATCTGGATTGTCGTTCCCAACGCATGGAACGGCAAGCGCAAGATACTCGAGCAATTTCGTAGGGGAGCCTGTATCGAGTATTTTCCCTCGGGGAACATAAGAAAGTGCGACGTCGGCTCCGGCCAGTAACGAAAGTGCGTCTTTACTTGCCATCCATCCGGTAACATGGACGTGATTTTCCAACCCTTTACTCCGAGCATGTGCAAGGAGCTCGGCAATATCTGATACTGTTGAAGAACTACCAATGAAAAGCAGCTTCGCATCCGAGTACTTGATTCGGAGCAGAGCTAAAGCATCAATCGCGACTGTCAACTGTCGCATTTTGTCGACCGTGCCAAGATACGCAATAATTTTTGCATCCTCCCACCCTGGAAGTCGGCGGCGCTGAATATCTTTGGTCGAAAGGACTTCAGTGTCAACACCCATCGGCACCGGCGTGATATGACTATGGGGCAGGCCATGCTCTTCCACGAAAGCCCGCATTGCCTCGCTTTGAACAAACACATGGTCGCTGAACGGCAAAATTATCGAGTACAATGCCCATCGCTCGAGCTTTCCCTTTAGCAGCACCGCAATGTTTCGCATCGTACGTTTGCGCTCTAATCGACCGGTCGCACGTTCAATTCTCGCCTCTGACATCAAGAAAGACATCCAGTACACGAAGGGTACGCCCCTCAAGCGTGCCACGAACAATCCGAGTAGGCCTATCGAAACCATGTCCATTACCTGAATCACGTCGAACGATTTTTTCGTTGCTAACGCCAGATGCTTTAGACAGCTGACTAAAAAGCTTGCTTCATCAATTACCCTTTGTTGAACATGTCCTATCTTTGAGTTGCTCTTCCCAATTAACTTACAATCAACCCCATATCTACACAAATATTTTTCGAAGAGCGCTGAGACATCAGGTCGGTGCGTCGGTAACGGCTCAGGTACCAGCTGGAGCACGCGAATACGAGTGTGGTTAACCATTTCTCAAGCCCATTCGATTTTTAAAGCAAATAATTGCGCGCGTCAGTAGTGCCCTTCCATTAGCTTTGTGCCGCTATGCAGGCATTACGATCAATTCAAACATTCCTGCTGTCCGGATGTCCTGCTCCCATCTCAGAACGTGCGCGTGCGGAACGCCCGTCGCCACGACGCGTCTAAAAATATGTCACATTTCACATACCCGAAGGAAATGCAGCAATTTCGACTTCCTCCCACGTCGTCGCACGCGCAACTGGCCCTAACCAAAGGACGCTGGTCAATTTACTTGGATTACGATAATAACCGGTCTTCCAGTAGTGTTCGCCACTCGGCTCATTCCCCCAGCGCTGCAATGTCGCTATCCTACTTCGGTAGAGCACCTGACGCCATACACTCTCACCCTCGTCGCGCCTGTATACGACGACTAGGCCATTTGCGGTAGACGACCAACGCGTTTCAATTACGAAATCAATCCACTTTCCCGGCCTTAATGACGCATCAGACAGTTCGAAACTGTCGACTAACTTTCTTTTTAGCGGCGAGACGTCGCCACCAAGCACGTTAAGACGGAATTTTTCCTCAACCGTAAGCCCCAAACTCGGGGGAGCCCGGTATCGGTCCGGTCCGTGCAGTTGAAAGAATAATCCCCAGGTTCCATTTATCGGGTCGCGGTCAGGTCCTTTCCAACCTAGCGGAAGCTTAATAGAGATAGCGTAAAATTCATGCGGGGTAGAAGCTAGCACAGGCAATCGCGCACCGGACGGTCCAAGCATACCGTATTTCTCTGCTCTCTCCCCCCCCCACCCTCCGACGTTGTCACCGGGTGCTACCACAACCCTTGTGACCATGCCGCGTCCGCCGCCGGGGTCATCGGCAACGGTAATTCGCCGAGCCGCGAACTGCTGGGTATCTGTCCACTGTCCTCTCGCGTATGGTTCCTTGCAACCGCCACAAAATAGGAGTTCAGCGCTCGATAACCGAGGCGCCACCAGAATGGCCAGAGCCAAAACAATCAAGGAAATTCTTTGGTTGAAATACAACATAGTTATCCTTTAGTTCGCGAAGCACGCCAACGCTCCCAGCGAGCGGCCATTCCAGGAACTGGGAACAGGCACATCATCAAAGTGACCCACCACCGGTGTCTCCCGATTCCATTGCGCGCGGTGAGCAATTGCTGAACAGCTGTTCGCCACTCCCCAGACATCAAAGCTGTACGCGCAATGGTAATCCGTGCATCCGATGCCAGCGCGAGCATGGAGCAACGTAATTCGCTCGGAAGTTCCCCGGTCTTTGCCCGCGTTTCGAGTCGCTGAAACACTGGAAGCAACGTGGTAACCGGGTTTGTTGCACAAAGACTGCCCTCCACTTCCTGTCGATAACCGACGAGGGGGGCTGGACACCAGACGATAGAAGTACTCGACGCGAGTCTGAACAGAAAATCCAGGTCCTCACCCATGCGTTCGTCTTCAGGGAAAAATAGTTGCATCGTGCGCAAAAAAGGCCGGCGCAAAGAGATTGAAGTGAGGTGAAAAAGTGGGGCCTGCCCGATGACTCGCGCGAACATATTGTCTACCACCTCCCTGCGTCTCAACTCCGCTAATCCGGTATTGAGCCTCAAAACTGGCGCCCCGCAAACGCGCCGGAAAGCGGTCGCGAACGCCTGATGGCTTGGGTATTCTCGGGACATAACAACCATCGTTTCTAGGTACTCGGGGCAATACCAGTCGTCCGCGTCTAGAAAAAACATGAGATCCCCTGTCGCTAGGCCGATCCCATGATTACGCGCCCTCGAAACGCCGCCGTTCTCCTGATGGACGAGGCGAATCCGGGAATCGCTAACTGCCTCCACCAAGGCCGGCCCCTCATCTGTGGAGCCGTCGTTGACTATTATGATTTCGAATTTTTGATAAGTCTGGTTTAAAACGGATTCGATTGCAAAAACAATGTATGGCGCCTTGTTATAAAGCGGAATAACGATAGAACACAATATCGATTCAGGTTCGCTGGTCATAAAATTGATCCGGTCGTTCGGCCCTTTGGCG
The DNA here is from genome assembly GCF_056680575.1 of Telluria sp. AIW5. Classification (NCBI taxonomy): domain Bacteria; kingdom Pseudomonadati; phylum Pseudomonadota; class Betaproteobacteria; order Burkholderiales; family Oxalobacteraceae; genus Telluria; species Telluria sp. AIW5. Next base: position 4,138,727 of record NZ_CM155289.1, read on the forward strand.
GCAGCCGTACGGCCGGCAAGTAATAAGCTGCGATCAGCATGAGAAGAAACATGTGCGTCATTTGTTCTATCCCGAAGCCGGTTAGGGAAAGCGGAACCTCACTGATCGCCCGCGCAATTATTAATATAAAGATTCCTAAGGTCATTCCTTTGCTGGCATGAGCAGTAGCAACTGAATACTTAAACAAGGCACCGACGTAGATCGTCAAGCCGAAAGCACCGACCAGTCCGGCGCTACAAAGACTCTGGTACAGCTGATTATGCGCATGCACGGCTTCCGGCAAACCAACGCGGAGTCGAAAGTCGAGATCCCATATGCTCAAACCATAGCCGAACAGGGGGTGCAACTTCCATTCGTACAGCGCAATCGTCCAGATCTGGTCGCGCCCTGTAAGGGACATCAGATCGGAGCCAGCACGTGTGTTAAGAAACCGCGTGATCGAATCGCCAAAATCGGAAAACATCATGGCTAACAGGATCGCGCACGCTAACGTAATCACAGCATAAATGAGGACGATCGCCGTCACTGCTCTTTTACTGCGCCAAATCGACCTCAACTGTTCTGGGTATCGATAAAAGCAAACGACCGCGACGCTCAGCATAAATGCAATCCAGCTACTTTTGGATTGTGCCAGTAGGAAGCTGACTGCCCCCAGCAGCCATGCGAAAATAGCCAGGGCTTTTCGCCGAAAAGGAGATTGCCAAAGATTTAGCATGAAGACCGCGCAAAGCGGGCCTAGCGCGTTCGGACCAGGTGCGAAGCCAGAATAGCGGAAACTCACACCTGGGATGAATCCCTGATAATCCTTGCTCAACACGAGCTCGGGTTTGGTCAGCGCTGCGATAGCGCTCCCAAGTAGGAATAGGAACAGAGCATTGCGAAATGATTGTGTCGCCTTGGGCCCCTCGCTCGCAACGACTAGCAAGGCAGCACACCCTATGACAAGCGGATAGATGTAGTCGTGCGAAAAGCTGCGGTGTGCGCCCAGTAATGCTGCGCTGAGGACATTCGTGAAAAAAAACGCTGCGAATGCTGCAAACAGCCGATGTGGAAACGGCCGACCTTGGCCCCATGTAAAAGTGCGGGTCGCAATGCGTTCGAATGCGACCAGAATCATAACAATGGAGCAAAGCCGTTGGACCCAAGATGCAAAGTCGTGCTTTGGTTGAACGGTAGTCAGATTCACGTCAGACGGCAGGTACAAATTCCGGCTGGACAGAACAACGCTGAGTGCGACGACCAATAGGACCAAATAGAAGACATACGGCAGAAGGCCTCGTTCGCTGCCTCTCCCAAAGTGGACAAGTACGCCAGCACCCAACGCCAGCAACGCGGCACTTAACAGCGCACTGATTCCGAGAAGCGCCGGGAATATCAACTCGCTCACGGTCCCGTCCCTTGTTCTATACGACACGCCGACGCCTGTGGCGCAATAGCGGTTAGTCGGGGCACGAATTGGCTTAATACCAATTTTACTCGGTTGCCAAGTAGGCCCGGAAATGCCCACCCGACAGCAGCAGCACAGGTTATTCCAACAGCGCCAGACATTATCAGTCGCAGGGCCGGTAGGGTATCGGTACGTAGCAGTGCGCCGGAGATAACCAGTGCTCCCCCTGCCGAGAGCGAGCAGAATGCGGCCCCTCGCCAGCCATATGGTACAAGGTCGCTCGCCCGAATTTTGAGGCGGCTGCAAGCGGCTACGGTGATTATTGCGCCCCTCAGGACATATACAAATCCCGCAATCAAAGCCACCGTGAGCGGACCTGCGGCCGCATATCGATAAAGCAGCAGACCGCTCAGTAGAATAACGGGCAGTTGCAACAGGAATTCCCACTGTTTTTTGCCGGTGTTCCACAATACGGGCGTCGACATCGCCCAGAAAATGTAAGCAGGCATTGCGAGCGCAAGCACACGTAGCACCGCACCAGCTTTTGCCCAAGTCGCACCGTAAACGGTAAGGATAACATCCGGTGCAAGAGCAGCAAGGACGGCGAACAGTGGAGCAACCAGTACCCAGACGCTGCTGAGAACGCTCAAATAAGCCTCCTTTAAACGCGGCACGTCGTCCTGTAGGCGTGCACCGGCTGCGAGGAAGGCTGGCTGAAGCGCACTAATGAAGAGATTATTGGGAATCTGTGCCAAGTTGTACCCGGCTGCGTAAACGCCGACTGCATGCGCGTTAAGGAAGCGTGCCATGATGGTGCGGTCGAGATTCGTCAACAACCAGTTGCCGAGATTTGTCCCGAATACTGCCGTGCCGACCTTAATAAGCGAAAGCGCGCCGGGAAACCAGAATAAAAGACGCACTGAATGCCGGCACCGCGCATACGTCATTACCAAGGTGCAAAGTGACTGTACCACGGAGGCCGCGACCAGCGAAAGCGCTCCACCGCCATAAATAGCGGCAGGGATACCAACGCAAATGTAGCCAAGGAAATAGCTCACGACTTGGACAATATTGATCCATTTAAAATCGAGCGTACGCCTCAGCAGGTTGGTTGAAGTTGTCGCTGCCGAATTGAACACACATGCCAAGCTGAGCCAGTGGATAACTTGGTCTGCACGGGTTTCTTTGAAATAACTTGCGACTTCATGTGAAAAACTGTACAGCAGCCCCGTTACCAAGCCCCCCGTAACAAGCTGCCAAGTAAAAGCAAATCGGACTGTGTTGTCGTCGATTTGCTGCATTTGCACGAGACCCCATGCGATACCGAAGTCGGCGATAAATGTACACAGGGTCAATACCAGCAAGCCAATGGCGAATATGCCGTAGTTTTCCGGACCGAGCAGTCGCGCGAGGATGACTTGCGCGCCGAGTTGTAGCACATAGCGAGTACCTGTGCCAATTGCACTCCACTTGACGGCGGTTATGCTCTGATTCTGCAGAGAAGAACTACGCACGTCTACACCCCTTTGTTCCTTGGAACGAGCGCGGCTGTATACATATTCGGTGCTCGCCGTCCAAACAAACATGTGTATGTCGCTGTCGGAACGAATACGCTGAGTTCGCTGACAAACCGCTCTTGAGAACTGAATGCGCAGGGGGATTGCGCTCGGTTGTGGAAATCCGCGACAGAAGCATGTCGGAAGTTAGTATGTGCAAACCGCATTGCATTTCCACAAGCTTCATGTTGGTGCGGCTCGTCATTGGGTCGTTACCGATCGCACATGCGCTGTAACTCATGGCAAGTTCAACTTAAAAGTCGACGAGTACTGAACCGACGATCGTGGCACCAGTGCGCGACAACTGTTTACACATGTCGGCCAAGCCGTCAATTTTCGTCACGTCCTTACGAGCGACCACGAGCACGCCTCCGACTTTAGCTGCAAGCGTCAACGCATCGGCGCCCTCCGAAAAAGCGGGCACATCATAAAGTACGGTGTCATAGCTGAGCTCAAGCTTGTCGGCGAGCGCTGTAAAACTTGGACGGTTGAGCAACTCTTGCGGGTTGGGTACCCTCGTGCCGGCAGGAAAAACGCTGAGCGACAGAAACGAATTGATCTGAGCAATTGCCTCAGCCCCGCTGCGCTCGGCAAGTACGTCAGAAAACCCGGCCCTTCCGGAAAGGTTGAAGATAGCGTGCTGCCTTGGGGCACGCATGTTACCGTCCACCAGTAAGGTACGCTCACCCAGCTGTGAAAATACTACTGCAAGGTTGGCGGCCACATGGCTGACACCTGCCCCCCTGTCGAGCGACAGAAGGACGAGTGATTTATGCCCTTGTGCAAACCAGCGGAGGATCAGCTGGGTGCGAAGGGCGCGCAACGCTTCCACATCGGCGGAGAAAGGCTCATATGCGGCCACCAAGTCATTGGGATATGAACCTTCCCCAGGGAGAAGATAGGGGTAATGAAACTGGCGAGCAATGACCTGCTGAATGTCCGCTTCGGTCACAAGTCCCAGCGCTACGGCAGCTTCTCCAAACCGCAATCCGCGTTCACGCTGCGCATATAGCACACGCTCTGCGTCCTCGGGGCGAATCTTTCCCGCGTCGAGAAGCATCTGTCCAATGTTTGGTTCGCGAGGTTTCGCAACCGCTACCGGGCGCTCAGCGGTGGTAAGTTCGCGGGCCTTTGCGGGCAACACCTTGCGCTCGACGATTTCCGAACTCATTTCTCTCCCCTCGATGCCGCGTGATTAATTGACGGTACCGTGTTACCAAGCATGTACCACTTGTGCTTTGGGCGGTCTTTGCGCAGTATGGCAAGTACAGGAATGCCAAGAACCTCGCTAAGGTCGGCCGGGCCACGGGTCAAGCGGTTAGCCAGTTCGAGCGCAATAGCGCTTGCAACACCCAGCAGTGTGCCCAGGAAGGTCGATAATGTCATATTCAGTGGCAAATTCGGGCTGGAGGGCCCGAGAGGCGGCACGGCCGGGCTTAAGATCGCGACGTCGGTCTGGTTCGACTGCCCTTCCAGGTTGGTCTGGGCGAGACGCTGCGTGGTCAGATCATAGGCCCGCTGAGCGCTCTCCACTTCTTTCATCATTACTGTGAGTTCATTGCGTGCACGGTTGAGTTCGAGCACTTTCGCCTTTTGCGTATCAAGTGCGGCGCGCAGTTCTGCTTCGCGGCGCTGCAGAATACGTGAGTTTGAAGCCAGGCTTCCAGCCGTAGAGGCAATATGTTTTTGCAATTCGAGGCGGAGCTTATTCACCTCGGCCCGGCTGGACCGGTAGGTCGGATGATTCACGTCCAGTCGTTCAGAAACCTCGGAAAATTTTGACTCGGCGATAGCCAAAGATACCTTTAGGTTTTGAACGAGCGGATTGCTCACTACATCTGGCGATTCCGACGCGTGCGCGCCTTGGCCCTGGCTTTGCCTCGACGACGCTTCCATTAGCTGGTTTTGGACAACGAGGAGTTGGCTCGATAACTCATTCAGTCGTGCCGTTTCGACATCCAGGCGGTTATCGACGCTCACCAACCCCTTTTCCTGCTGATACTTGGACAGTTTGGCCTGGGCGGCTTCAATACCGCTCCCGAGGCTTTTAATTTGTTCGTTGAAGTAAGCCGAGGCAGCGATCAACGGCTGAGCCCGCAACTGCACGGCTGTTTCCTGATATTCAAATGCGAAGGCGTTTGCCGCGGCGACAGCGAACTCAGGCGTGCTACCCTTGACGACAATTTCGACGACCATGCTGTCACGCGCAGGATTCACTCTAAGCTTCTTGAGGAGCAGGCCCGCAAGCCAGTCGCGGACATCGCCTTCTCCTTGGTTTGCCTCGAGGAAGTCGCGCTTAACCGTTGGATTTTTAGCCAGGTTCAGCCGATCCACCACCCGCAGCGCCACGTTTTTGCTCTGGATAATGTCCGTTTGAGTGGACAGGTAGGTCAGCGCGAGCGCCGACGGCGCAATCGCGCCCGTTACCGCGTCTGTCCCCTTGAAGTTGAGAACTAGAGTGGTGCTGGCCTCGTAACTCTTGGGCATAACCAGAGTGGCGGCCGTCGTAATAATTATCGTGAGGACGACGGTCAACACAACCATCCTCCGTCGCGCATTGAGAATTAAAATTAACTGCGACAGGTTCATGGAAGCTGTGCCTTTATAGGGCCCGCGAGAATAGTTTGGACGAAAGAGACTAGCTGAACCTGTGCGCAGCTAAAAGCCGGCTTTCTGCAAGTCAAACTACGCGCGCCATCGAGGATCGGTTGTTCGAATTTCGCTGGAATTCGTATTCGTGCGGTATTCACTGCCAATTTCCTAATTGGGCTGCTGCGTTGCGAAGGATCGTTAGAACCACGACTCTTTTACATAGACGACGTCGTCCACTAACACGGGGGACTCCTGCGCGGCTTCGATGACCTGGATGCCGCCGGTCGCGCCGCGACGTTTGATACGAATACCGCGCTCGGTGCCCCGCGGCGTTAGTCCGCCACCAGCCGCTAGCGCCTGAATAACGGTCATGTTGCGCTCCAGACGATATGCGCCTGGGCGTTGGACTTCGCCATAAATATAAAATTTCTTAGCGCGCTCGACGTAAATTACGTCCCCGCTTGCGACCACCACGTTTTGGTCCAATGCACCCGAACTCATCATAGCCGGCAGGTCAACAGTCGTCCGAGTTGTCTTACCATCTGCTGTATGCAGCAACTGTACAATTTCACCACCTTCCTGGCTGACCCCACCAGCCAGCGCCAGCACATCTACCAATGTTCTCCGGGTCTCGAGTGGATAGCGCCCCGGCCGGTTGACGTCACCCAACACTGAAATTTGGCGGCTCTGAAATTGCGCCACCGTAATCGTTACCTGCGGATTGTGCACGAAACCGCCAGTGCGCAAAGCGGTGGAAATTTTTTTCTCCGCAGCTGCAGTACCCAAGCCAGCCACTTTCACCTCACCTATCAGCGGGTAGGAGATATTTCCAGCTTCGCCAACACGCGTCTCCAGCGTCAGGTCTGGATTCCCGAATACCTGAACATGGATGACATCGCCTACTCCCAATGCCATGTCTTGGCCGGAAGCAATCCCAGCAAATAACGCTAACGCAACCGCGAACGTGTATGCGCCCATCTGTGTGATCCATGCCTTCATATCACTCCTACCGATCATGCAATGACTGATGAATACCACTAGCAGCGCTGCCTGCATCAACAAGTGATGCGAAAGCTGACTGGATTTCGCCCTTTCGGCAACTCTCTACGTCCTCTGCCTCCGGAAAGCGCTGACCTGAACATTCCTGCAACGAATCTTAAATCACGATGTCGCACCGAACCTAGCTCACGTCGACGCCCGTACGTACTATGCTCTCACTATCTCATGAGCGTAAACCAAAAACCCGGTCACGTCGAATTTATAAATGCATTCCTCAATTTCAAAGGGCAATTCCTCGCTGCATGAAAAATCTAACAATGAGTTTAGCGCTCGCACCCAAACACCATAGGCGAAATTTGTAGTATCCCAACGACCTGTGAGCACGCGAGTGCCGCGGTAACTGTAGCACGGCGGCGCCATTGAGTACTGCATTGGCCTGTCTAGCTGGAATATATCGGTAATGCCTAATTCGTTTGATCTCCCCCTTTGAGTTGACCAAACACAGAGCTAGGCCGCCCACATTTTAACGCAAGATCCCACTTTTTTCGAGATCCCTTCTCTTAGGTGTCTTAAGTGCCGCACAATCGCATGCAATATTCAAGGTTAGCTGCTTGGGGGCAATGCTTCATCGGTGCAAAACCACGATAACAGCGTAAATCTGAAATTCAGTCGACTGCTTATTGTTAAGCATCACATCTTATACTTTCCTGACAGAACTGAGCGATTCAGAATTTTAAAACTGGTAACGTGTACTCAGATTCGCCCCACGGTGGGCGTACCCGCCTATACCATTGGCGACAATCTTCCCCCCAGTGACTGCCGTCAGCTGAACATTAATATGCCGCGTTGGCGAATAGGTAATTGTTAATTGCGCTGTATGGAGGACATCCCGATATTCCCTCGAGAAAGCAACCTGGGGGGCTAAACTAAAGTCACGGTGCTCTCGCCGAACAGACGCTTCGACTGATGTCTTATCGGTAGCTGACCACCGAAGAGCTAGGCTCAGCCCACGATTTGTCGAATATGTTGTCGATAGTTCGTCAAACATACCGGTCTCGCGCCATGCAGCGCCCGTGATTGCGCTACGTCCGTTCAGCAGAACACTGGCGGTCATTCGACCGTTAGAGGCGTGAAAGTTGCGCTCAGGATTCGCCGCATGAGTACGAGACACCCGGCCTCCGACAAAGTCGGCACTTGTCGACCCACTAACTGCCCAGTGCCCTTTCACTTCTAATTGGTCTTGTCGGTAACTATTCGGCTGCTGATACGAGCCAAGTAACTGCTTCGGCTGGATGCCTTCGATTGTTCGCCGTTGAATGCTAATCGTGTTACCGGCCCGGCTTATATAGTCGACTCCCACTTCACCGTGGTTTTCAAAGCGGTCGTATGCACTCTGCAAATGGGCACTGTAATCAATCCCGTAACGGGTCAGCACAGCGCGGATGCGCCAGTCAGGGCGGATGCGTAATGCGCCCGAAAAGTACCGATGGTTCGACGCGCTTATATTCCGTTCCAGTTGGTGGTAGTCGGTAAATGGCGCAAGGCTAACGATGCGGCCGAAGCCCAATTTCCCCTCCCATGTGCTCCCTAGACGCCATGCCCACTCCAGGCTCACATTGCTACCGTCGTAATTGAGTTGAGAAAAGCGGTCAAAACGTACCTGATTTGATGAAACGTTGGCGGTAACAAACTGGCGGCCGAAGGACCGCGCAAATATTAGTCCGCCACCCAACGTACGTGTCTTATCTGACATTATTCGGGACCCCGTGGCCGCGGTCGCGTCATCGGCACTCGACAAACCCAGAACGTTCGAGTCGTACGAGCCCGATAGCGTCAGGAATGGCCGTAAAACCTGACCGTCAAATTGGGCGTGGGCAGGAGCGGCGAAACCACCCCCCAGAGTAAGCAGCGGCGCAGCAATACTTGGCAATTGCTTCGATATGAGGGACGTCCGCTTATGCATTAAAGTTCTTCGCCAACGCCACCATTGAACATGGAGGATTCCGGACCGCGGTATTGCCCGTGAAAAAAATTTGTTTGTCCATTGTTCTTGCATACGAGTTCCAAGTCGAATACGGCGCTTGCGGGTTTGCCAAATGGTCATCGTGCAAGCGCGAGATCTGACCTGAGGTGGCCCGGACCGTGAATTTTCGGACATCGTCTCGAAATCTGGCATGCGACCTACAGGCGCGGCTTCGATAGGTGGCAATGCAGGTTTCTCCCCGAGATCCCTGGCTCGGCGCTTCCAAAGTTAACCCTTGTCTGAGATCGGCCGCCACGGGGCGCCAACGAAACCGGCGTTAATAAGCGCTCGCTTGAAACCAGACAGCAAATGACGTCAATAAAATAATTTTTAGATCCAGCAATAGTGACCAGTTCTCGATATAATGGAGATCATGTTCGACCCGACGGCGCATCTTTTCCGGAGTATCGGTTTCGCCACGTAGCCCGTTGATTTGAGCCCATCCGGTGATGCCTGGCTTAACGTTATGGCGGGCGAAGTATTCGGAGATGATCGCGCCATATGCCGCGTTGTGCTGCACGGCGTGCGGGCGTGGCCCGACGATGGACATTTGCCCGGATATCACATTGAACAGTTGCGGCAGTTCGTCCAGGCTACTGCGGCGCAGGAATTTGCCAACACGGGTAACACGGCGGTCGTTGCGGGTTGCCTGTACAACCGCTTTGCTGTCGAAATCGTTCTCCGTCATTGACCGGAATTTGTAGATTTCGAAGACTTGATTGTTAAAACCGTGGCGGCGCTGCTTAAAGATGACCGGCCCCCTGCTATCCATCTTGATTAATAGAGCGACCATCAACATCAGAGGGCTGATCATGATCAGCAGAAGGCTAGAAATAACAAGGTCTTCCACTCGCTTTACAGTGCCCATTTGCTCATCGACGCGCCCATTTGCTACTGTCAATACGGGCACGGTGGCCAGACGCTCCGTGCTGATGCCGGGAAACTGCCAGACCACATTGTTCGGCACCAAGTCAATGCGGACGGGCACGGTGCGCACTTTCCTCAGCAGCGCCTCGACACGATCGGACGCGATCCACGGGAGGGTTACGACGACCCGATCCACATGGTTGCTGCGGATGTAGTTAAGTAAAGAGTTAGTTGACCCCAACATTTGCGGACGCAGCGAAGCTGGCATTTCCCGCCCTATGCGGTCGTCGAACACCCCGAGGACTTTGATGTTCGAACGCTGATGATTGCTGATAGCATCAATCGTCATCTCGGCGCATGCGTTCGCGCCGACTACGACAATGGATTCGTTCAGCAGGCCCACCTGTCCAGCGTAGTGCAGTACGCGCGTAACGGCTGCCCGGTTCAGGAACAACAAGATCAGGGAACCCGTTGCGCTGAATACCAACCAGACCCGAGAAAAAAAGTGCAGTGTCCCTGAAAGATAACCGCAGACCAGGATCACCGACAGCGCACCCGCGCTCCCAATCAATAATGTGCTTAGAAGGGAGTAGAGGGAAGGAAGTGAGCGAATACAATATGCGTGCACGACATGCAGTGACACGGTCGTGACGATAGTGCTCAGGTATATGAATAAGTGGTCAGACGAGGTCATCGTCGCCGTAAACCCAAAACGGAGCACATACCCGCCAAATCCGGCAGCCAGAAGTGCAGCAATATCGGCAAATTTCAACGCGTTCAGAATGTACGAGAGACGGTATTTCCTCAAACGTTGAGCTGCGCGCTCCCGAGACACGAAGCCGAACTCGCTCCCTTTAGTTTGCGGCAATAGCATTTCCTCGTCATCAGAATTAATAGTCGACTCAGAGTTATTCATTTTGCATACTCGTGTTCGTCAATCAGTTGGAATCGCCCTTCCGTTGCGGCACTGCCGGTGCCGGCGGGTAGGCTTATGCGTCTGGTTCCGTCAAACCACAGGTGAAAAAGTGCGAACGAGAACGTTCTTTCCCATAAAGATTCTTAAATAAGAACCTTTTGATACAAACACGCAGACTAAGCTCCTGATCGGCCTGCACAATCCGTTTCAAAACCGGGATGACGGCGCCGCGATAGCACTTTGACCGCTGGATACGCGCGTTGGGACCCGATCGCGCAATAACGCGCAGGTTCGGTGGAAATGCGTGGCTATGTGCAGCAGGCCCCCGTCCTTTCGCTCGACAAGCATCGACACGAGAGCTTGGTACGACCACCTTTTGGTGGCCGCGCCGAACGGTTAGCGAGGCGCAGCGCCAGGCTTTTGTGCGCGTTGCTTGCGACGACAAGCGACAAAAGCTAAGGCAGAGATACCGGAGGCCATCGTGGCCCAGCTTTCTAGCCTAGGGCAGAGCGACGTTGAGATTGCCACCGCCCGAATGGCTTGTTTCAGCAAGGACGGGACGGTCGATAGTCGGCTCCGCGGCAAGGCTCGACATCGCTTGACGGGCAAGCGTATGCGTACTCAGGAAAGACCCACCTACGGTGGCAATAGTGTTCCCAAAACCGCCCATGCAGACGCTGTTCCGCGCGGGAAGTTCGGTTTCAGGTGGTGGCGTATTACCCGCAAGTGCGACTGTCGCGGACGCCATGAGCACGGCGCCAAAGAAGAGTTTGCTGTACTTCATGATAGCCCCTAGTAAATGGATGGAAGTGCGTCAATGGCGCAAACTAAAAAACGCAAAGATTTTTCGGTCGCAGTTTCAACAACACAACATTAATTATCATTATTCAACTTTTTTTTATGTGCAACAGGTCAGACAGAAATGCGTACTCGCCGCAAATACGCCTTCGGAACGATCAAGGTTTAGGCAGGTCCAAAAGATTTTTTCGCGGGCGTCCTTTCGGGCTTCCTGGGCGACGATTAGTCGGCTCGGCTTTAATGCGCCATGCAAAGTGGGTATCGCAGCTCATAGCGGACGGCGCGTGACCGCACGTAGGTGCAGGCACGGCTAGCTCTCACCATCGTGGCGCATCGCTTTCCTGCCCAAGTCACCCGCACTGATACGCCGTCACCTTTTCGACTACAGGTCCCCCCGACGTTTTTCGAAAAAGCGCTGAAGGTTTATGGGCACAGACTGGTAGCGTCTCGTACTCTAAAGCTCCGGCGGTACCCATTGTGCTGAAGATTGATCAAAGCCACGTCACCGTACTCTGCGCCCAGGTACTCTGCTTTTCCTATCGATTCCACCGAGCATTCACATTGGGCCAGTGCCATTGTTCTATGAACCCAAAGTTACGGGTAATTGAGATTACTGTCAATATTAATTGTGGGGCCCCGGTTAAATTTTGAACGTCAGAACAACGCTTGTACTGCTTAGCCGGCTATCGTGATTATTGATTGCTGGCTTAGGGAATCACGATAGGCTCGCGAAACGTGTGGAACGTCGCAGCGCAGTCGGCTGCTCGGCTTCTAAATCGCCCGAATAGCCGAGCTATGCTGAGCATCTCCTCGGCGTGCCCCCGGTCCCGCCATTACTCCGCTAACTGCCTTCGGAACTGCCAAGAATTGCCTAGCGACTTGGGATTGTTTTTATGTTTCACAAACCAAAGTATGTTAAATGGCCGCGTCGCTTACCTTTCACAAATCCGCAATCTGTGATACGGCGCTGCAACACTTTGCGAACTATTGACGCTCGGCGGTGAATCACGAGTGATCCCATCCATTGGCGCGACGGCGATCTCCAGCAAGATAATCGACACAAAAGAACGTAAGTGACGGCAGCGACTCGTATTAACGAAACTGGCCTGCACCGACCGTGCGCGACCAAGTGCAGCAGGCCTGCGGGTCGTCCGGCCGCCTTCAGTATGGCCCACGCCATCAGGGTGCCATTGCGAACAAACCCTCGCCCGACTCCGCTCGCTCATGCGGTCACTGCACCGTCGCCTGCACCTAACCCGAAGATGCCGATCGCGATAGTCACGGCACTAGTGAGTCTTGTTGTGCCGCGAAAAAGGTCGAGGCGATTGTGTTAAACGCCACGGGTACGCTCTTTTTTGCTCAAACGCGGCGCTTGCCGTGTAGCGCGACAGACGGAAAGGGACAAGCCCGAAATTTTTCTGAAGCATGTTTCTTACGGCCGACTCGGATGCACGCATTTATCGGGAGCCGCGTTAATGTTGGTACTGGAAACGAGCTTTGTTATCGAAGAGCAACCAAAGCGTCACATATGCGGCCGTGCTGGCAAGCTAGAACGCGTTATCCCATCTGGCGGTGCGAACGAAAAGACCGCCTCTGTTACCGAAACTTGGCGGCGCAACATTTCCTACGCTATGAATCATGTCTGAGGGAAGTTATGGCCGGAATTATTTTATATTTCAAGATGGGTTAATCGCGGCACAGTATTGGTTGCACGCGCCTGCCTGCTTCCGTTAAATCCAGCCGCGATAGCCGCACATTTGTTTTTCAAATGTGCAACACCCTAGCCCGACGGCTAAACAATATGTGAAAATCTCGGTTTATCGCCCTTGTCAGGTTCCTCGCGGCCGTGGCCACGGCATTTAGGTTCATGTTGGTAACCCGCTCGCCTCTCCGGTCTACCTGCACCTTCAACATCATGGCGACAAGCGCTGCTATCCACATCAACCGAACATGGGTCGATGCGGCAATGAGCTGGCAAGATCGGATTAACGTTTAGCGCGGATGCGCCTTAACCTTCAGTGACCGGACGATCCGGTTTTGCCCGACTATCAAATGTTCGTTAACCTTGCCCCAAGAAGTGGGGATGACCGGAGCCTGTTAAGGCTCGCCGGTCGCCCCGAACAAACCGCCAAAAATTGAGCCATTTACATCCTTGAAAAGGCGCGGAGCGAGCCACCAAGGTACTCTGGGACTACAGTGAACAGGCACCCACGCGCCGGAGTGAGTTGTGCTCGCCAAATCGTCGGAGAGAAGCGCTCCGGGCCGGAGTAGATCCCTTTGGAGCAGCACCACATAAGCCGGAAACACGATTCGCCGAAACGAGGGACAAAATGCGACGTCGGCCCGACAGCCATCGCCTGAACCTCACACTACCGTACGTGTGCGCTGCGAGATTGGATCCTTCGAAAGGAATCAGGGCTGGCGATAGCGCGGCAGGTAGCCTTTTCTGTCAACAGCGCTAAAACTGTGGCCCAGACTAGCTCTGGCGATTGACACTTGTACGAGCGCATGCCAACATTTGTTTCCTCAAATAAATTCATCAATTCGGCCCACGCGGCGGAGACCCTCATGACCAGTACATCCCCCTCTTTCGACGCGCGCGGCCTGGCCGACATCCTCGACGCCAGCAAACCCGAACAGCTCGATACCCTCGACTTCGGCGTGATCGCCTTCGACGCCGACACCATCGTCCGCCGCTACAACGCCGTCGAATCCCAGGCCGCCGGCCTGTCGCCGCAGCGCGTGATCGGCGAGCCGCTGTTCACCAATGTCGCGCCGTGCATGAACAATTTCATGGTGGCCCAGCGTTTCGAAGACGCGGCCGACGACGCCAGTGAGCTCGACGATACGATCGATTACGTGCTGACCCTGCGCATGCGCCCGGTGAAGGTCAAGCTGCGCCTGCTCGCCGGCGCGAACAGCGCCACCCCGGGTATGCGTTACGTGCTGGTGCAACGCCGGTGATCGACGCCGCCGACAGCATGGAGAGCCTGCGCGCCGAACACGAAGCGCTGATGCAGTTCCTCTACCTGGCGCCGGTCGGCCTGGTGCAGGCGGGCATCGACGGCGAGATCGTGATGATCAACCCGATCTCGGCCCAGCTCCTGATGCCGCTGTCGCCCGATGGCTGCCTGACCAATCTCTTCACCGCGCTCGAAGGCGTGGCGCCCGGCCTGCGCCTGGAGTGCGCGCAGTACCCGAAAAACAACGGCATGGTCTTCGAAGGTGTGCACATCCACCTGTGCGCCGAAGACCGGCGCGGCACGCCGCAGATCCTGTCGCTGACGCTGCTGAAACTCGACGCCGCGCGCGTCATGGCCGTGATCCAGGACGTGACGGCGGAAGTGCGGCGCGAACGCCAACTGCGCCAGAGCGATGCCTGGCTGAACGCCATCCTGACCCGCATCAGCGACTACGCGCTGGCCGCGATCGACCGCCAGGGCCGCCTGTGCGACTGGAACGACAGCATCGCGCGCGTGACGGGTTTTGGTGAACACATCGTCGGGTCGCCCTGGTCCATCTTCTACCCGCCGGACGCGATGACAGGCGAACACCTGCTCGACCGCCTGCGCGAAGCCGACAACAACGGCTGGAGCATGGACGAAGGCCTGCGCCTGCGCGCCGACGGCAGCCAGTACTGGTGCAGCGCCCTGATCGCGCCCTTGCCGGACCGCGAAGCCTTCGGCGACGATCCGTCCGCACCGGCTTACTGCCTGATCCTGCGCGACATCAGCGACAAGCGCGCCGCCACCGAAAAGCGGCGCCAGGCCGCCTTCTGCGACCACCTGACCGAACTGGCGAACCGGCGCGCCTTCTTCGAGGCGGCCGAACTCGGATTCGAGCGCGCCGCCCACACGCCGCGCGCGCTGGCCCTGATCGTGTTCGACGCCGACCACTTCAAGCATGTCAACGACCGTTACGGCCACCCGGCCGGCGACCGCGTGCTGTGCGACCTGGCCAAGGCCCTGCGCGACAGCTTCCGCGCCGTCGATACCGTGGCGCGCCTGGGCGGCGAGGAATTCGCCGTGCTGATGCCGTCGACCGGCATCGCGCAGGCGCTGGCCAGCGCCGAGCGCCTGCGCGCGCTTGTGGCGACCCGCCTCGTGGCGGCGGACGGCTTTGAAATCGCCTACACTGTCAGCGCCGGCGTCGCCGTGCTCGACAGCGATGCCGGCGCCGGCCCCGTCGGCATCGACCTTTTGATCAAGCGCGCCGACGAGGCGCTTTACCAGGCCAAGGCGGCGGGACGCAACCGCGTCGCCGCCTGGACCGACGAATTGAACCATCATGCAGACACTCCACAGCGAAGCCGCAATGCAGGTTGAGCAGATCGACGCCTACGAAACCCTGGTCCAGTTCCTGTACCGCGCCCCGATCGGCCTGGTGCAAACCGATTTGAAAGGCGCCGTCGACATGCTCAATCCGATGGCCTCGAACCTGCTGATGCCGCTCGCACGCGACGGTGGGCTGGATAATTTGTTCGACACGCTCGACGCGGTCGCGCCGGAGGTGAAGCAGCTTGCGGCCGCCTTCGACCAGCCCTCGGGCGTGGTCTGCGAAGCGCTGCGCGTGCCGCTCGGCGCCGACAACAGCGCGCCTGGCGCGCCCCAGGTACTGTCGATCAGCCTCCTGAAACTCGACCCGGAACGCCTGATGGCGGCGATCACCGACGCCACCTTCGACATCCAGCGCGAGCAGGAAAACCTGCGCCGGCGCCTGCGCAGCGCGGCGCGCACCGACGCGCTCACCCGGCTGCCGAACCGCGCCGCCGCCGTCGAACAGCTGCGCGGCATGCTCGGGCGGGTAGCAGGCGACGAACGCTTCGCCCTGCTCTTCCTCAATTGCGACCGCTTCCGCCAGGTCAACGACACCCTCGGCCAGGCGGCCGGCGACCGGCTGCTCACCAGCGTCGGCGACCGCCTGCTGGCCGCGCTGGCCGACCGCATGCGCGCCGGCGGCCTGCCGGCCAATGGCCGCGTCGACCCGGCCGCCGGCGGCGCCGGACTGGTGGCGCGCGTCGGCGGCGACGAATTCGTCGTGCTGCTCGATGGCCTGCGCCATCCGGACGAAGCCGAGCGCCTGGCGCTGCGCCTGCTCGATACGCTGGCAAGGCCGCACCATGTCGACGGCGTCGAGGTGGCCTGCCGCGCCAGCATCGGCGTGTTCTGCGGTGGAGCGCATGGAAGTGTCGACGCGGGCCGCGACGCCGACGACGTGATCGGCGACGCCAGCATCGCCATGATCGAGGCCAAGCGCGCCGGCGGCGCGCGCCACGTGATGTTCGAAGCGCACATGCGCGAACGCGCCGCCCGCCGCGCCGACATCGAAGCCCAGCTGCGCCTGGCGCTGGCCGAGGAACAGCTGTTCGTCATGTACCAGCCGGTGGTCGGCCTGAACCCGGACGGCTCGACCGATTACTCGGCCGGGGTC
Organism: Telluria sp. AIW5; assembly: GCF_056680575.1. NCBI lineage: Bacteria > Pseudomonadati > Pseudomonadota > Betaproteobacteria > Burkholderiales > Oxalobacteraceae > Telluria > Telluria sp. AIW5. The sequence continues at coordinate 4,155,295 of NZ_CM155289.1, forward strand.
GAGGCGCTGGTGCGCTGGCAGCATCCGGCGCGCGGCCTGGTGCCGCCCTTCGACTTCATCGGCGTGGCCGAGGAATGCGGGCTGATCGACCGCATCGGCGACTTCGTGCTGGAACGCTCCTGCCGTGATTTCATGCGCTGGCGCGCGCAGCTGGGCGAAGCCGCGCCGCGCCTGATGGCCGTGAACCTGTCGCGCGCCCAGCTGGCCCAGCCCGACTGGACGGCCAAAGTGGCGAGCATCCTGGCCGAGACCGGGATGCCGGCCGAGAGCCTGCAGCTCGAGGTCACCGAAAGCCTGGCCGCCCAGGACGAGCAGATCCAGGTGTGCCTGCACGAACTGAAAGGCCTCGGCATCAAGCTTGCGCTGGACGATTTCGGCACCGGCTATTCCTCGCTGTCGAGCCTGCACCTGCTGCCGGTCGACACCGTCAAGATCGACCGCTCCTTCGTGTGCAAGGCCGACACCAGCCACCACCACCGGGTGCTGATCGAGGCGACGGTCAAAGTGGCGCAAAGCCTGGGCATGAACACGGTGGCCGAGGGCATCGAGACCGCAGCCCAGCTGGACGCCGTGCGCGCCCAGTCCTGCGCCAAGGGACAAGGCTATTTCTTCAGCCGGCCGCTGGTGTCGAACGCGCTGGTGGAGTGGATAGTCGCGCAGCCGCACGACGGGCGCTGCTGACTTCCAGTAAGGATCGGGCATTAACTGTCCGGCATCTCCTACACGTATTGACGCTTTCTTCCTATGGCGGCCCCAATCGTGCGCTCGCATGATGAAGGCTTCGAACCAATGTGGAGGGAAGAATATGAAACGAACCACCCTGAGCATTCTCCTCGCCGCCTCGATGGGCCTGGCACTGGCCGGCTGCAAGTCGACCGACTCCATGGACAACTCATCGGGCACCAGCACCATGGGCACGACCGGCAGCGGCGGCGCCATGACCGAACGCGGCAACCCGACCACGGGCACCACCGGCAGCACCCCGACCACCGGCACGACCGGCGCGCCTGCGGGCACCGCCGGCGCCTGGGGCAATGGCACTGCGGGCGCGGCTGGTACCACCGGCACGACCGGTACCACCGGCGCCACGGGGACGACCGACTCGACCGCCACCCCGACCACAGACGGCACCCGCCGCTGATCCTGATCGCGTCTTGTCCGGCACGCTACCAGCGTGCCCGCGGGCCGGCCCAATAGCCGGCCCGCTCATCGTTTACCCCACGCCGCGGCGCTGTTCGCTCCCCCAAACTTGTCAGGTAGAATCGGTCTTTTCCAAGGCCAAGGCTTCACAACGATGAAAAACTGGTTTGCGCGCCTGTTCGGCGGCGCCCGGCGCCAGGGCGAACGCGTCCAGCCGGCCCTGTCCGCGGCAGTGCCTGGCGCCCCCGGGCCCGATGGGCCCGCCGCCAGCGCCGGGGTCGACGCCGCCTTCTTTCGCTGGCTGACCGGCGCCGCCGGGGGCGATGCTTCCGAAGCGACCGAACGCCTGATCCTGGACGAACTCGCGCGCCTGGCCGACGATCCGGCGCGCGCCGCCGGGCTGGTGCCGCGCGTGCCGGCCGTGATTCCCGAACTGCTGCGCAGCCTGCGCGACGACAGCGTCTCGAACGCCGACCTCTCGCGCCTGGTCTCCCAGGACCTGGTGCTGGTGGCCGAAGTGGTGCGCGAAGCGAACAGCCCCTTCTACCGGCCGCCGACTCCCGTGCGCAACATCGAGGGCGCCGTCATGCTGCTCGGCCAGAACGGGCTGCGCATGCTGCTCGCGCGCGTCGCCTTTCGTCCGGTGATCAGCATGCAGTCGGGGCGCTTCACGAAGCAGGTCGCGCCGCGCATCTGGATGCAGTCGGAAAAATGCGCGCTCGCCTGCGCCACGCTGGCGCCCCACGGCGGGGCCAATCCTTTCGAAGCTTACCTGGCGGGGCTGATCCAGAACGTCGGGCTGATCGTCGCCTTCCGCCTGGTCGACCAGGTGTATAACGCTGACGTGCTGCCGAGGTCCGATGCGTTTTGCCTCGCCCTGATGCGCCATGCGCGCCGGCTCGCGCACGGGATCGCGCTCGCCTGGGAATTCCCGCCGGCGGTGGCCGGCGCCATCGCTGGCCTTGGCGAACCGGATGCGAGCCCGCTGGCCCGCGTGCTCGGCAGCGCCGACGCCCTGGCCAAGCTGCGCCTGCTGGTCGACGCCGGCGAACTCGCGCCGGACGATCCACTGGTCGCCGCCCACGCCGGCCCCCGCCTGCGTCCCGTTTTCGACTTGCTGCTGCCACAGGAAACCTGAATGCCATTTCCCATTGAACAAAAACTCGTGATCGGTATCGCGTCCAGCGCCCTGTTCGACCTCTCCGAATCGCATGCGGTCTACCTCGAGAAGGGGCCGGAAGAATACCGGCTCTACCAGGAAGCGCACATCGACGCCATCCTCGGCAAGGGCGTGGCCTTTCCCTTCATCAAGCGCTTCCTGAACATCAATAAATGCTTTCCGCGCCAGTCGCCGGTCGAGGTGGTGCTGTTTTCGCGGAATTCTCCCGAAACGGGGCTGCGCGTCATGCGTTCGATCGCGCACTACGGACTCGATATTTCACGCGCCGCCTTCATGGCCGGCAAGTCGCCCTACTCCTACCTGCCCGCCTTCAATGCCTCGCTGTTCCTGAGTGCCAACGAGGAAGACGTGAAAAGCGCGATCGCCGTCAACTACCCGGCCGGCCTGGTGCTGCCCTCGCAGATCGACGACGGCGGCGACGATCTGGAATTGCGGGTCGCCTTCGACTTCGACGGCGTGCTGGCCGACGACGAATCGGAAACCGTCTTCAAGCAGGACGGCCTCGATGAGTTCCACGCCCACGAAACGCTGCACATGGGCCGCCCGCACAGCCCCGGGCCGCTGGCCAACATGTTCCAGAAGCTGGCGATGATGCAGCGCCTGGAAGAGCGCGCCCAGCGCCGCGACGCCGGCTACCGGCGGATCGTGCGCATCGCCATCATCACTGCGCGGAGCGCGCCTTCGCACGAGCGGGTCGTGACGACCCTGAAAAGCTGGGGCGTCTCGGCCGACGAAACCTTCTTCCTGGGCGGGATGGACAAGTCGCGCGTGCTCGAAATCTTCCGGCCGCACATCTTTTTCGACGACCAGCTGACGCATTTGCGTGCCGGGCCGGGCGGCACGATTCCGATGGTGCATGTGCCCTTCGGGATCGCGAACCGGGCACCAGCGCCATCCTTGCAGCTGCCATCCTGACAATGCCGAAAATATTGCAGTGAGGCAATAACGCCACACTAGCGGGCTCTACGGCGCCGTGCCGGCCGTTTATGCCGCCGCCGGCGCCCAGCGCCGGCGGGGCCTCGCGTCTCATACGGGCCAATCACAACGCTCTCTTTCGCTCAATGACCACCGATTCACCAGGCCAGGAAATCACTTTCGACGAAGTCGCCGCGGCGGCTTCCAACTTGCGGGGCGCAGGTACGCCCGTGACGCTCGATGCGCTCGTCGACGCACTCGATGCCTCGCCGAGCGCCATCGGCCGCCACCTGCGCGCCTGGCGCCTCGAACACGAACAGCCGGCCCCGCCTCCGCTGGCAGAACTGCCGGCCGCGCTCGCCGCCGAGCTCGCGAAATGGGCGCGCCAGTACGCCGACGACGCCGGCGCCGGTGCGCGCGGCGCACTGTCGCAGCTGGAACGCGACATGGAAGACTTGCTGGGCGCCGGCGAGCGCCTGGAAGCCGACATCGAGAACGCCAGCAGCGCGCGCGATGTGGCGCAGGCCGCGGCCGACGAGCGCCAGGAGGAAATCGATCGCCTGAACGCCGAACTGCGCAACGCACGCCAGATCGCGATGGACGCCCTGGTCGGCAAGGCCAAGGATCAACTGGCGATCGACGGCAAGGATGCCCAGCTGGCCGACCTGCGCGGCCAGCTCGAGCGCAGCGTGGCGGCCTCGTCGACCCAGTCGGACGCGCGCCTGGCGGCCGAGATGGAACTGATCGGCGCCACCACCGCGCGCGACAGCCTGGCGCTGGAAGTCAAGGATCTGCAGGCGCAGCTGGCGGCCGCCAAAAGTGACCGCGGCGCGCTGCGCATGGAAGTGGACGCGCTGCGCAAGAAATCGAAATAAAAGGCTGACCCCAGCCGTTTGCTAGTCGCCGGCGCCGACGATCCGGTTGCGTCCTTCCGTCTTGGCCCGATACAGGCGCGTGTCGGCCAGGTCGATGAAGGCGCCGGGCGTGTCGCGCGCGCCGGGCACGATGGTGGCGAGGCCGATGCTGACGGTGAGCACGTCGGCCACCCGCGAATTGCGATGCGGGATGGCCGCGCGCGACAGCTGGCGCGCGAGGCGCCCGGCGATGGCGCGCGCCGCGTCTTCGTTGGTGGCGGGCAGCAGCATCACGAATTCCTCGCCGCCCAGGCGCGCGCACAGGTCGCGCGTGCGGACGGCGGTGTCGGCCAGCAGGCCCGCCACCTGGCGCAGGCAGGCATCGCCCTGGGGATGGCCGTAGCTGTCGTTGTACTGCTTGAAGAAATCGATGTCGAGCGTGACCAGCGACAGCGGCTCGCCACAAGCGCGCGCCTTGCTCCACTCGACGTCGAGGATACGGTCGAACATGCGGCGGTTGGGGATGCCGGTCAGCGGATCGCTGTAGGACAGGGTTTCGAGTTCCTTCTGCAGCTGCAGGATCCTGTCTTCGGCCGCTTTTCTCTCGGTGATGTCGAACATGAAGCCGACCAGGCAGTCGACGCTGCCGTCGGGATGGCGCTTCACGTGCACCACGTCGCGAATCCACACCAGGTCGCCGTCTTTCGTCAGCGCCTGGTAATCCGCCTCATGGTCGACGCCCTGCATCGACTGCGCGACGCAGAAATCGACCGTCTTCTGGCGGTCGTCCTCGTGGATGCGGTCGGCCCAGTCGCTCACGGTCTGCCAACTGTCCTGGCGCCAGCCGAGGAGCGCTTCGATCTGCGGGCCGATATACGTAAAACGCATGCTGGCCCAGTCGATCTTCCAGGGAATGGCTTTGGTCGATTCGAGCAGCGTGCGGTAAACGCCGGGGTCGTCGTAGCTGGGGCTGGTGCTCATGGGGACCTGGAAGCAAGTGGGGCCGGCGGCATGGCGAGCGCGCGGCGGTGCAGTGCGAGCAGCTCGGCCGGCTTGTCGTAGGCCAGGCGCCGGCCGGCGCGCAGGTCGCGCCGCATCAGGCGGATCATCCAGTCCAGGACCTCGTCCGGGAAGGAGTCGGCCGGATGGCCGGTCACTTCGGCCAGGCGTCCGGCGATCACGGGACGGTCGCTGACCACCGGGCAGATACGGTAGCCGTAGCGCCCGCCGATCCGCTCGGGCGGCAAGTCCATCGGGCGCGTCGCCGTCTGGCGGAAGAAGCCGAGCGTCAGGCGGTAGGCGTTGCGGCCCAGGACCGGTACGTCGTCCGGCACCGGCGCGCCCGAATCGCACTCCTGCAAACTGGTGGCCAGCGGCAGCAGGCGCTCGACCTGGTAGGCGGCCATGTGCGGATTGCCGATTCAGACCAGGTTGGCGATCAATTCGCCGAGCGAGGCATGGCCGATGAGCGCGGCCTGCTTCGGGATGCCGCCCCAGGCGCCGTCGGCGCCGCGCAGCAGGGCCTCGATCACCGAGGCGTTCTCGTAACCGGCGCCGGCGTGCACGTGGACCACGAGCTTCTTCGGCCTTGGCAGGCAGCGCCGCGCGATCGCCACGCAGGCGCCCACCTGGAAGGGCAGATAGGTGCCGCGGTCGTCCTCGATGCTGACGCCCTCGATGTCCTCGGCGGCCAGCAGGGCCAGCAGCGCGCAACTGCGCTCGAGCCTGTTGGTGAGCGCATCGCAGCCGTCGACGATGTTGATCAGAATGCGCGGCGCGCCGCCGGCGTCGCCGACGATGTTCGCGTGCAGCCAGGCGATGCTGGCGCGCAGGTTGCGCTTGAGCGTCTCGAAGTCGTACAGGCCGGCCATCCCCTCGTCGCTCAGGTAGATCTCGTGCAGGGTGTTCGGCACGGTGTAGGCCTGCAGCTTGAGCATCGAGGGCGATGGCTGGAAGCTGCCGTCTTGCGTGAGCGCGCCGATGTCGGTGAAGGCGAAGCAGCCTGTCATGTCGACCTCGTGGTCGCGCAGCCAGGCCATGAAATCGTCGTCGACCTCGGGTTCCTCGGGCAGGGCGTAGTCGAGCGAACCGAGGTGGATGTTCTTCATGCCGAAAGCGCGCAGTTGCGGCAGGATGCGCAGCTTGTCGGCCAGCGTGTGGCCGATGCCGGAACCGACCGGATTCTCGCGCAGCGAGATATCGATCAGGTAGGGTTCGATGGCGCGCAACTGCGCCAGTTTCTGGTCGGCGTCGGCGAGGAGTGCGCGGGCGTCGTCAAGAAGTGCCGGGAAGGCGTCCATGGTGGATGAGTGTTGGTCAAAATCAAGCATGCTACAGCATGTTGATGACGGATTATTACGTTGATATGACGTTGGTATTACGTTGATGCAATTACGCCACAGCAGTTTTTAGTCAAGGCGTCACCGACACCGTCCGCTTCAGGCAGCGCAAGGTAAACGTCGAGCGCGTATTGCGCACGCCCGGCAGCTTGTACAGTTTCTGGCGCAGGAAGCGCTCATAACCCTCCGTCCCCGACACCGCCACCTTGATCAGGTAATCGTATTCGCCCGACAGCAAATACGCCTCCATCACTTCCGGCAGCTCGGACAGCGCGTCCGAAAAGGCCTGCAACAGCTCGTCGTCGTGGCGGTCTACCGTGACTTCGATGATCACCGTGTCGGGCAGGCCCAGCGTGCGCTGGTCGAGCACGGCCACATACCCGCTGATATGTCCCGCTTCCTCGAGCGCCCGTACCCGGTGCCAGCAGGGCGTCGGCGAGAGGTTGACCGTTTCGGCCAGCTTCTGGTTGCTGATGCGCCCATCGCGGCTGAGTGTGCGCAGGATTTTCCTGTCGATCTCGTCGAGAACACCTTCCTTCATGTGCGGTCCCTCCTGTCTATACGAGTGTGAATAGATAACTCTTCTTCATTTTATCCGATCCATAGAAGGATTATCCATACATTCCCGCCATTGGGCGGATGAACGAAAGAATATTTTTTGTGCAGTGCAGTAAAATTTCGGCTCGCCATCCCAGCAGCAGAGAGCGCTCGTTCCCAGCGTCCGAACCGCCGTTTTGCCCGCATTGCAGCATCCCGAATTTGGAGTTTTCGTGTCAGAAGCAGTTTCACGCGCAGGATCAGTAGCCGGAGCAAGTCCACGGTTTGACGGCCTCAATGCCGAGTTGCCGCTCATGCTGGTCACCCCCGCCCTGTTTGCCGCCAACCTGGTCGTTGCCCGCTGGGCCGAAAGCGCGGCGCTGCCGCCGCTGTTCCTGGCTTTCGGACGCTGGGCGCTGGCCTTTGCGATCCTGCTGCCAACCGTCGGCCCGCGCCTGTGGGCGCTGCGCCACGTCATCATGGCCAACTTCCCGCGCCTGATGCTGCTGGCCGGCCTCGGCATGGGCATGGCGGTCGGTCCCCAGTACATCGGCGCGCGCCATACCAGCGCGGCGAATATCGCCATCATCTTCGCCGCCTGCCCGGCGCTCGTCATGCTGCTCGAGACCCTGGTCTGGAAGGCGCCGCTGGCGCGCAAGCAGGCCGGCGGCATGCTGCTGGCGATCTGCGGCGTGCTGGTCGTGCTGACCAAAGGCGACCCCGGAGCGCTGGGCGGTTTCGCTTTCGGCACCGGTGACCTGTGGGTGGTGCTGGCCGCCTGCGGCTGGGCGCTCTACACGGTGCTGGGCAAGCGCCTGCCGCTCCCCGCCCTGCCGAGCACCGTCAAGCTGGCGGCCCTGATCGGCGGCGGCGCGCTGGTGCTGGCGCCCTTCGCGGTGCTGGAAGCGTCGCTCGGCGATGTGGCCAACTTCCACGATCCGCGCCTGTACATCGCGCTGGCGTTTCTTGCGGTGGTACCGAGCCTGGGCGCCTACTTCTGCTTCGACCGCCTGGTCGCGCTCGCGGGACCGGCGCGCGCCAGCCTGTCGGTCTACCTGATCCCGCTGTTCGCCACGCTCGCGGCCTGGCCGCTGCTGGGCGAAGCGCCGCGGCTGTACCACGCCGTGGGCTTCGGCATCATCCTCGCCGGCGTGGCGCTGGCGGCCGGGCGCCGGAGATAAGCGCAGGCCTCGCGTGCGGGGGCGCGGCCGTGTCGGTTCGTCTATAATGAAGGCCCCATCGGCCCCAGCCCAAACCGCACGCCTGCATGCCTTTCGACCTCAAAAAGCACCTCCCCAAGCCCGGTAACCGTTTCGTCCTGCCCGCCCTGGCAGGTTCGTCGGACGCTTATGCGCTCGCCGTCGCCGGCCTCGAATTCAAGGCGGAGAAACGCATCCTGACCGTCATCGTGGCCAATGCCAGCGACGGCCAGCGCCTGCTCGATGAAATCGCCTGGTTCGCCGACGGCAAACTGGCCTGCCACCTGCTGCCGGACTGGGAGACGCTGCCCTACGACGCCTTCTCGCCGCACCAGGACCTGGTGTCCGAACGCCTGGCGACCCTGCACGAGATCCGCAACGGCCAGTGCGACGTGCTGGTGGTCCCGGCCACCACCGCCCTGGTGCGCCTGGCGCCGCCCTCCTTCCTCGCGGCCTACACCTTCTTCTTCCGCCAGGGCGAAAACCTCGATGAAGCGAAGCTGAAAGCCCAGCTGACCCTGGCCGGCTATTCGCACGTGTCGCAGGTGATGTCGCCCGGCGAATACTCGGTGCGCGGCGGCCTGATCGACCTGTTCCCGATGGGGTCGGCCCTGCCCTACCGGCTGGACCTGTTCGGCGACGAGATCGAAACGATCCGCACCTTCGATGCCGACACCCAGCGCTCGCTGTATCCGGTGCGCGAAGTGCGCTTGCTGCCGGGCCGCGAATTCCCGATGGACGAAGCGGCGCGCACGCTTTTTCGCAGCCGCTGGCGCGAGCGTTTCGAGGGCGATCCCTCGCGTTCGCCGGTCTACAAGGACATCGGCAGCGGCATCGCTTCGGCCGGCATCGAATATTATTTGCCGCTGTTTTTCGACGAGACGTCGACGCTGTTCGACTACCTGCCGGCGGAAAGCCCGCTGGCCCTGGTCGGCGACATCGACGGTGCCATCGCCCGCTTCTGGACGGACACCGAATCGCGCTACCGCTTCCTGAAAAGCGACCGCGAACGCCCGCTGCTGGAGCCGCGCGAACTGTTCTTATCAAACGAACAGTTCTTCACCCTCGCCAAGCCGCACGGGCGCTGGAACATCGCACGCGATCCTGACGCCCCTGCTTCCGAGCTGTCGGCCCCGATTCCCGACGTCGCCGTCAACCGCCGCCTGGAAGACCCGCTGGCCAACCTGCGTTCCTTCATCTCGCGTACCGGTTGCCGCGTGATGATCTGCGCCGAGTCAAACGGACGGCGCGAGACGCTGCAGCAGTACTTCAACGAATACCACCTCGACCTGGTGCCGGTCGAAGGCTTCGAAGGCATGCGTGCCAGCGACGCCAGACTGGCGCTGGGCGTGGCGCCCTTGCAGGCCGGCTTCGAACTGCTGGAAGAATCGAGCGGCTGCATCGCCTTCATCACCGAGACCGAGCTGTATGCGGGTTCGGGACGGCGCGCCGGCAAGAAAAAGCAGGAAGCGACCAGCCAGGTCGAATCGATGGTGCGCGACCTCTCCGAGCTGAAAATCGGCGACCCGGTGGTGCACATCAACCACGGCATCGGCCGCTACATGGGCCTGATTTCGATGGACCTGGGCGAAGGCCAGACCGAGTTCCTGCACCTCGAATATGCGAAGGACACCAAGCTGTACGTGCCGGTGTCGCAGCTGCACGTTATTTCACGGTACTCGGGGACGTCCCCCGAGGATGCCCCCTTGCATTCGCTCGGCTCCGGCCAGTGGGACAAGGCCAAGAGAAAGGCTGCCGAACAGGTGCGCGACACGGCGGCCGAACTCCTGAACCTGTACGCACGCCGCGCGGCGCGCACCGGCCACGCCTTCGAATACTCGTCGATCGACTACGAGAACTTCGCCCAGAGCTTCGGCTTCGACGAGACGCCGGACCAGCGCGAGGCCATCATCAACGTCATCAAGGACATGACCTCGGGCCGGCCGATGGACCGCCTGGTGTGCGGCGACGTCGGCTTCGGCAAGACCGAAGTCGCGCTGCGCGCGGCATTCATCGCCGTCATGGGCGGCAAGCAGGTCGCGATCCTGGCGCCGACCACGCTGCTGGCCGAGCAGCACGCGCAGACCTTTGCCGACCGCTTCGCCGACTGGCCCGTGAAGATCGCCGAGCTGTCGCGCTTCAGGACAGGAAAAGAAATTAACAATGCGATCAAGGGCATGGCCGACGGCACGCTCGACATCGTGATCGGCACCCATAAACTGCTGTCGCCCGACGTCAAATTCACGCGCCTCGGACTCGTCATCATCGACGAGGAACACCGCTTCGGCGTGCGCCAGAAGGAAGCGCTGAAAGCCCTGCGCGCCGAAGTCGACGTCCTGACGCTGACCGCAACGCCGATCCCCCGCACGCTGGGCATGGCGCTGGAAGGTTTGCGCGACTTTTCGATCATCGCGACCGCGCCGCAGAAGCGCCTGGCGATCAAGACTTTCGTGCGCAGCGAAGACGGTTCCGTGATCCGCGAAGCCTGCCTGCGCGAGCTGAAACGCGGCGGCCAGATCTACTTCCTGCACAACGAAGTCGAGACCATCGAGAACCGCTACGCGATGCTGCGCGAACTGCTGCCCGAAGCGCGCATCGCGGTCGCCCACGGCCAGATGCACGAGCGCGACCTGGAAAAGGTGATGCGCGATTTCGTGGCCCAGCGCTTCAATATTTTGCTGTGCACGACGATCATCGAAACCGGCATCGACGTGCCGACCGCGAACACGATCATCATGCACCGCGCGGATAAATTCGGCCTGGCCCAGCTGCACCAGCTGCGCGGGCGCGTCGGCCGTTCGCACCACCAGGCCTATGCGTATTTACTGGTGAACGACGTGCAGACCCTGACCAAGCAGGCGCAGCGCCGGCTCGATGCGATCCAGGCGATGGAAGAACTGGGCAGCGGCTTCTATCTGGCCATGCACGACCTCGAGATCCGCGGCGCCGGCGAAGTGCTGGGCGAGAACCAGTCGGGCGAGATGCTGGAGATCGGGTTCCAGCTGTATTCGGACATGCTCAACGAGGCCGTGCGTTCGCTGAAGGCCGGCAAGGAACCGGACCTGGCGGCGCCGCTGTCGACCACCACCGAGATCAACCTGCACGTGCCGGCGCTGCTGCCGGCCGACTTCTGCGGCGACGTGCACGAGCGCCTGTCGATCTATAAACGCCTGGCCAACTGCGAAAGCGCGGGCAAGATCGACGACATGCAGGAAGAGCTGATCGACCGTTTCGGCAAGCTGCCCGAGCAGGTCAAGGCGCTGATCGAGACGCACCGCCTGCGCATCGCGGCGAAGACGGTCGGCATCGTCAAGATCGACGCGCACAGCGAAGCGGCAAGTCTTCAGTTCATGGAGAAGCCGCCGATCGACCCCATCAAAATCATCACCCTGATCCAGAAGAACCGCCACATCAAGCTGGCCGGCCAGGACAAGCTGCGCATCACCGCCGCCATGCCCGACCTCGCGGCACGGGTACTGCAGGTGAAGCAAACGATCAAACAACTCTTGGCATAAGAATAAGACGAACCATGACGATGAATCTGGTGTTACAGGGGCCCGGGGCCTCGCAGGACGTGTTGCAATCGATCGCGGCGCCGGCACGTCCGGCGCGTGTGGTTTCCTTGGCGGGTGGCGCGCTGCGCTGCGAGGACGTCGCTTCTTCACCCGGGCTCGTGGAGGCAGTGCAGGCCGCCGCGCTGGCGGCACGGGTCGATGCGACCTTCATCGAGGCGGGCCGCACGCTGTCCGACTTCGCGCTGGTGGCGATGGACATGGACTCGACCCTGATCACGATCGAGTGCATCGACGAGATCGCGGACATGCAGGGTTTGAAAGCCCAGGTTTCGGAAATCACGGAAAGCGCGATGCGCGGCGAACTCGATTTTTCGGCCAGCCTGACGCGGCGCGTCGCGCTGCTGGAAGGGCTGGAAGCCTCGGCCCTGGAGCGCGTGTACGAAGAGCGCCTGCGCCTGTCGATGGGGGCGGAAACGATGCTGGCCGCGGTACGGGCGGCCGGGCTGAAGACGCTGCTGGTCTCGGGCGGCTTTACCTTCTTCACCGACCGCCTGAAGCCGCGCCTGGGGCTGGACTACACGCATGCGAACGTGCTCGAGATCGAGCATGGCCGGCTGACGGGCCGCGTGGTCGGCGGCATCGTCGACGCCGAGGAAAAGATGCGCACCGTGCAGCGCGTGTGCGCGCAACTGGGTGTGCCGGCCTCGCGCGCGATCGTCATGGGCGATGGGGCGAATGACCTGAAGATGATGGGCGTTTCCGGGCTGTCGGTGGCGTTCCGGGCCAAGCCGGTGGTGCGGGCGCAGGCGGATGTGGCGCTCAATTTCAGCGGGTTGGATGGCATGTTGGCGGTGCTGGGCTAGGCTTCCGCGTGGGCACCCGTGCCCACGCGGAACGTCGCCTCACGTTTGCTCCATTCCGGTCGACATCCCCACGGTCCGCCACCGGTTGACCGCGCACACCCCACCCTGCACCCGCTGTCCCGCGTTAAACCCAACAAACAATTGCCCAACCGCAGGCCATTTCTCATCCACTCCTGCGCCAACGCAAATCCCCTGTCGTGCGTCCCTTGAGTCAACCGCCTCCCCCGATTTAGATTGCTTCATGCGCCCTGCATTTCCCATGGGCGCCCCGGTTCCGCCAACCTGCCCCTGGAGCACTGTCATGAAGAGCGCGTCAAGCCCGGTGTCCGTCCAGCCCGAGGACCCTGTTTCCAAGCGGCGCGTCTTCCTCAAGGCGGCCCCGGCACTCGCCGCAGCCACACTCGCGGCGCCGGTCCTGCCGGCGCGCGCGCAAACCTCGGGCGGCCCGCGCTGGTGCGGGACCTGGGGTGCGGGGCCGGCCGGCCCGCCGCCTTCAGGGAGCATCCAGACCTATTCGAACCAGACCCTGCGCCTGATCGTGCACACCAGCACCGGCGGCAACCGGGTACGCATCCGGGTGTCCAACGAAATGGGGTCGGCGCCGCTGCGGATCGGCCATGCCAGCATCGCCCTGCGGTCCAGCGGGGCGGCCATCAACCCGGCCAGCCTGCGCGAACTGCGCTTCGGCGGCCAGGCGGCGATCACGATTCCCGCCGGGACCCCGGCCATGTCCGACCCGGTCGACCTCGCCGTGCCGGCCCAGGCCGACCTCGCCGTCAGCCTCTATTTGTCCGGCAACATGCAGGGAACGACGCTCCACAACCTCGCGCTCCAGAGCAATTATCTGTCGCCCGGCGGCGACTACACCGCGACCATCTCGATGCCGGTGTCGCGGACGCTGGGGTCCTGGCCCTTCCTGGCCGAGGTCGACGTCGACGCCGCCCTGCCCTGCCTGGTGGCCCTGGGCGACTCGCTCACCGACGGCCAGGGCAGTCCTGCGAACACGAACCGGCGCTGGCCGGATTACCTGGCCCGCCGCCTGCAGGCCTCGCTCGGCGCGGCCGGACGCATCGGCATCGTGAACCGGGGCATCAGCGCCAATTCGATGCTCAAGGACTACCCGAACGCCCTGCTCGCCGGCCGCGCGGCGCTCGCGCGCTTCGACCGCGACGTCCTCGCAACCAGCGGGGTACGCTTCGTGGTCACGCTCATCGGCATCAACGACATTTGCTACAGTAACGGATCGAACCCGGTCCCGGCGAACGATCTCATCGCCGGCTACCGCCAGATGATTTCGCGCGCCCACGCACGGGGCGTCGCCATCATCGGCGCCACCCTGCCGCCCTTCGAGGGCTTTGTCTATTACACGGCCGCGCGCGACAGGGTCCGGCGCGCGGTGAACGACTGGATGCGCGCAAGCAGCGAATTCGATGGGCTGCTCGATACCGAAGCGGCGCTGCGCGATCCTGCCAGGCGCGGGCGCATCCTGGCCGCCTACGACAGCGGCGACCACCTGCACCCGAACGCCGCTGGCTACCAGGCCATCGCCAACGCGGTGCCGCTCGCGCCCTTCGTCGCCATCGGCCTCGTCGCCAGCGGCCTCGTCGCGGGCGAGCTTGCGCTCTGAGCCGAGTGCCTGTGCAGCCACCCTGCATGCTCGCGGACGGCGCCGCAGCGCTCCCGGGCACGAACCGGCTTGGCAGGGCAACGGGCTCATGTTTCGATACAACCCGAGGTGTAACAAGCTGTAATTCCGCGCCAAAATGGACACGAAAAAACTACCATGGCGTCATCAGGAGGACCGCCATGAAAAAACTCATCTTTGTCTTTGCTTCGCTGGCCGCACTGGCCGGCTGCGCCGCGCCGGGCCCCGGCCCGGCCAACTACGGCACCCGTGGCTACGCCCAATCGAACGATCCGAACGGCTGGCAAGTCGTGTCGGTGACGCCGGTTCCGGCCGGTACCGGCGCCCGTGCGGGCGATGCCGGTGTCGTCACCAGCTCGAACGTCGTCGTCAATCCGGCCCCGGCCCCGCTCTATGCCGGCCAGCCCGTGTATGCGGCGCCGCCGGTCTATGTCGCGCCGCCCGTCTACGTGCAGGATCCGTTCTGGTATCCGCCGGTCTCGATCGGCCTGGGCTTCAGTTTCGGGCGCAGCTGGGGCGGCGGCTACCACCATCGCGGTGGGGGTTACCGCCACCGTTGATCGACAGCGGCGCAGCGCATCGCGCCGCCGCAAAAATGCACCAGAACAGGGAGGCCGCACGGGATGTGCGGCCTCTTTTATTTTGTCCGCCTACGCCCTTTTCCTTACCGCTTACTTACGTTTTCCTTGCACCGACTTATGTTGTACACATGGTGCAATGCGTCATAGCAATCGATTGCTGTTGGCCAATTGCTAACCTACAATGGGTTGGGCGATGGCAATGCGGCGAGTTGTTAGCCGGTGCAGTCGAACGCAGCGCATGACCAAAAACACATAACGGAGACGGCAATGAATTTCAAGTTGAAAGCATTGGTTGCAGGAGTAGCACTGGGTTTTTCGATGTCCGGCATGGCTGCGGAGCCAATCAAGATCGGCGTGTCCGGTCCCTTCACCGGCGGCTCGGCCCCGATGGGCGTATCGATGCGCGATGGCGTCCGGCTCGCCGCCAATGAGATCAACGCCGCCGGCGGCGTCCTCGGCCGCAAGATCGAGCTGGTCGAACGCGACGACGAAGCGAAGAACGAACGCGGCGTGCAGATCGCCCAGGAGCTGATCAACAAGGAACGCGTCGCCGCGACCGTCGGCTACATCAACACCGGCGTGGCCCTGGCCTCGCAGCGCTTCTACCAGCAGGCGCAGATCCCGGTGATGAACAACGTCGCCACCGGCTCGATCGTCACCCAGCAATTCGCCACCCAGCCGATGAATTTCGTCTTCCGCAATTCGGCCAACGATACCATCCAGTCGCAGATGATCGTCGACGAGGCGATCGGCCGCCGCGGCTTCAAGAAGGTCGCGATCCTGGCCGACTCGACCAACTACGGCCAGTTAGGGCGCGCCGACCTGGAAAAGGCCCTCGAGAAGAAAGGCATCAAGCCGGTCGCCGTCGAAAAATACAACCTGCAGGACGTCGACATGACCTCGCAGCTGCTGAAGGCGAAGCAGGCCGGCGCCGAAGCCGTGCTCACCTACGGTATCGGCCCGGAACTGGCGCAGATCGCCAACGGCATGGAAAAGCTGGGATGGAAAGTGCCGATGATCGGCAGCTGGACGCTCGCCATGGCCAACTTCGTCGACAACGCCGGCAAGAACGGCGAAGGCACGCGCATGCCGCAGACCTTCATCCAGGATCCGAACACGCCGAAGCGCAAGGCCTTCATCGACGCCTACGTGAAAGCCTACAACCCGCCGGGCGGACGCATGCCCTCCGCGGTGTCGGCCGCCCAGGGCTATGACTCGATCTACCTGCTGGCCGCGGCCATCAAGCAGGCCAACTCGACGGAAGGCCCGAAGATCGTCGCCGCGCTCGAGAACCTGAACACCAAGCTCGAAGGCGTCGTCACCACCTACGACAAGCCATACAGCAAGACCGACCACGAAGCCATCAACTTCAACAACACCGTGTTCGGCGAAGTGCGCGGCGGCCGCGTCGTTCACGCCAAGTAAGGCAGCAATAAGCTGATCGTGGCCAGCCAGGAGTTTTCGGGCTGGCCATTTTCTTGTTGACCGGAGGCGCGGGGTGTCACCCCTGCGCTTCCCAGCGTGTGAAAAACGGTGGAAATCATGGATATCCTTTTGCAGCTCGTCTTCAGCGGAATCGCGCTCGGCATGATCTATGCCGTCGTCGCGTTCGGCTATCAACTCACTTTCGCCACTTCCGGCACCCTTAATTTCGGCCAGGGCGAGGCGCTGATGCTCGGCGCCCTGGTCGGCCTCTCTTTTGTCGGCGGCATCCACGGCGGCCCTTACATGAGCTACTGGCTGATGATCCCGCTGGTGATCGCCTTCGGCGCGCTGCAGGGCATGTTCGTCGAATGGATCGGCGTGCGCCCGGCCATCAAGATCAAGTCCGAATTCGGCTGGATCATGTCGACCATCGCACTGGCCATCATCTTCAAGAACGTCGCCGAAAACATCTGGGGCAAGGACGTGCTGCCCTTCCCTTCGCCGCTGTCCTCGACGCCCTTCCAGTTCATGGGCGCCAACGTGCAGCCGATGCAGGTGGCCGTGATCGTCGGCGCCCTGGCCATCATGCTCGCGGTCGAACTCTTCAACCGCAAGTCGATCTACGGCAAGGCCGTCGTCGCCACCTCGAACGACCGCGACGCCGCCGGCCTGATGGGCATTAACACGGGCCGCGTGATCACCTTCTCGTACGCGCTGTCTTCGGCCACGGCCGCCTTTGCCGGCGCGCTGATCGCGCCGCTGACGCTTACCAGCGCCACCATGGGCGCCTCGCTCGGCCTGAAAGCCTTTGCGGTCGCCATCATCGGCGGCCTGACCTCGGGCATGGGCGCGATCGTCGGCGGCCTGATCCTGGGCATCGCGGAAACCGCGACCGGCTACTACATCTCGACCGGCTACAAGGAAGTGCCGGGCCTGATCCTGCTGCTGCTGGTGCTGGCGGTGAAACCGTCCGGCCTGTTCGGCAAGGCCGCGATCAAGAAGGTCTGACATGATGAAAAATAAAACCCTGCTCGCTGCCAGCGTACTCGGGCTGATCGTGCTGGCCATGTTCCCGCACGTCTTCCCGAATCCGTATTACATCCACCTCGCCGAAACCATCCTGATCTACGCGATCCTGCTGTTCGGCCTCGACATCGTGGTCGGCTATACCGGCCAGGTCTCGCTTGGCCACGCCGGCCTGTTCGGCGTCGGCTCCTACGTCACCGGCGTGCTGGTGATGAAGCTGGGCGCGCCCTGGTTCCTCGCCATCCCCGCCAGTATCGGCATCACCGCGCTGTTCGGCGCCGTCCTCGCGCTGCCGGCGCTGCGCGTCACCGGGCCCTACCTGGCGATGGTGACGCTGGCCTTCGGCACCATCGTGCAAATCCTGATCAACGAGATGACCTTCCTGACCGAAGGCCCGCTCGGCATCATGGTCCCGAAACCGAAGGTGCTGGGCGCGGACCTGAACGAGACCCAGTATTTTTATATGGTCGCCGTCTTCATGGTGCTCTCGCTGCTGGTCGTGCACCGCCTTCTGAAATCGAACATCGGGCGCGCCTTCGAAGCGCTGCGCGACAGCCCGATCGCCTCCGACTGCATGGGCGTGTCGGTGTACCGCTACAAGGTGTATGCGTTCGTGATCAGCGCCGGCTTCGCGGGCCTGGCCGGCAGCCTGTATGCTTATTCGGAGCAGTACATCTCGCCGAACACCTACAACTTCGAACTGACCATCCTGTTCCTGCTGGCCGTGATCATGGGCGGCCGCAAGACCCGGGTCGGCGCCATTCTCGGCGCGATCATCGTCGTCATGCTGCCGAGCCTCCTGTCCGACATCGCCCTGTTCCGCCAGATCGCGGTCGGCGCCGCCGTGCTGGGCGTGATCGGTTCAGGCTTCGCGCTGGCGAAAAAACGCGCGACGCCGCGCAAGGTGCTCATTCCCCTGGTGGCCACGATCGGCCTCGCGATCTGGTCGTACCGGATCGCGAACATGGTCGACTGGCGCCTGACGATCTTCGGCCTGATGACGCTGTTCGTCGTCTACTACCTGCAGGACGGCATCGTCGGCTTCTTCCGCCAGCTGTTGGGGCGGCGCGTGCAGCATACGCAGGCGGTAGCGGCGGATGGTGCCGCAGACGCCTTCGAGGGCGTGGCGAAGGGCCAGGCCGGCGGCGACCTGCTGCGTGCCGAACAAATCCTGATGCAGTTCGGCGGCCTGAAAGCGCTGAACCAGGTCGACCTGACCGTCGCGCGCGGTTCGGTGCATGGACTCATCGGGCCGAACGGCTCGGGCAAGAGCACGATGATGAACGTCCTGACCGGCATCTACAAGCCGACCGCGGGCGGCGTCGTCTTCGCCGGCCAGCCGATCAGCGGCCGCACGCCCTCGCAAATCGCGCTGGGCGGCGTGGCGCGTACCTTCCAGAACGTGCAGCTGTTCGGCGAAATGACCGCCACCGAAAACGTGCTGGTCGGCCTGCACCACACCTTCCGCTCGACCGTATTCGACGCCATGGTCTCGACGCCGCGCCAGCGCCGCGAGGAAGCGGCCGCACGCAGGCGCGCGGCGGCCATCCTGGAATTCGTCGGCCTGTCGAACCTGGCCGACGAGGAAGCGCGAAATCTCCCCTACGGCAAGCAGCGCCTGCTCGAAATCGGCCGTGCGCTGGGCCTGAACCCGCAGCTGCTGCTGCTCGACGAACCGGCCGCGGGCCTGACGGCGCCGGACATCCGCGAGCTGATGGCGATCATCCGCAAGATCCGCGACCACGGCATCACCATCATCCTGATCGAGCACCACATGGATGTCGTGATGTCGATCTCGGACACGGTCACCGTCCTCGACTTCGGCCAGAAGATCGCCGAGGGTGTGCCCGCGCGCGTGCAGGCCGATCCGAAGGTCATCGAAGCCTACCTCGGCGGCACCGCCGAAGCCGCCCCTCCGGCCGCGGCCGCAATGTAAGGAGACCGACCATGCTCAACATTCAAAACCTGGAAGCGGCCTACGGCAAGGTGCAGGTCCTGCACGGCATTTCGCTCGAGGTCCCGCAGGGCAAACTCGTCACCCTGATCGGCTCGAACGGCGCCGGCAAGACCACGACCATGCGCGCCATCTCCGGCATGATCAAGCCGAAGGCCGGCAGCATCACCCTGGGCGGGAAAGACATCACCGGCCTCGACTCGCACCGCATCGCGCGCGCTGGTCTCGCCCATTCGCCGGAAGGACGGCGCGTGTTCGCCACCATGAGCGTCACCGACAACCTGCTGCTCGGCGCCTTCCCGCGCTTCACGCGTGCCCGGCCAAAAGGCGACGTGCAGCGCGACCTGGAAAAGGCGATGGAACTGTTCCCGCGCCTGAAGGAGCGGCGCAACCAGCTGGCGGGGACTTTATCCGGCGGCGAGCAGCAGATGCTGGCCATGGCGCGCGCCGTCATGCTGAACCCGGACGTCGTGCTGCTCGACGAACCGTCGATGGGCCTGGCGCCGATCCTGGTCGAAGAGGTGTTCCGCATCATCACGCGTTTGAAATCCGAGGGCGTGACGATGCTGCTGGTGGAGCAGTTCGCGGCCGCCGCGCTGAACGTGGCCGACTACGGCTATGTGCTGGAGAACGGGCGCATCTCGGTGCACGGCCCGGCCGAGAGCCTGAAAAACGATCCGAAGGTGGTGGCGGCCTATCTCGGCGGCGGAAATGCACATTAAGGTCGAGTACTGATGAGTGGTTCAAGTTCGTTCGAGGGACGCGACTATGCCGCAGCCCTGTGCGTCGTGCTGATCTGGGGGACGAATTTCGTGGCCATGAAGCTGGCACTGCGCGAACTCACGCCCTTCCAGCTCGGCGCCGGGCGCTACCTGTTCGCGCTGCTGCCGCTGCTGCTGTTCGTGCGCCCGCCCAGGCTGGCGCCGCGCTGGGTCGTGCTCTACGGCCTGTGCCAGGGGGTCGGCCAGTTCGGGCTCCTGTTCCTGGCGCTGCGTGCAGGGATGTCGGCCTCGGTAGCGTCGGTGCTGCTGCAGATGCAGGTCTTCTTCACCGCCCTTTTTGCGCGTGTCGTGCTCGGCGAACGCGTCTCGCGCAGGCTGCAGGGCGCGATGGGCATTGCCGCCCTGGGCCTGGCCTGCCTGTGCGTCGCCGCTTTGGGGCGCGGTTCGGCGGTGACCCCGGCCGGTTTTATCCTGTGCGTGGCAGCGAGCGCGCTGTGGGCGGCCTCGAACATCGTCGTGCGCATCGCTCAGCGCAGCACGCCGCAGTTCGATGTGCTGCCCTTCATGGTCTGGAGTTCGCTGGTGCCGATCGTTCCCTTCGTGCTGCTCTCGCTCGCCTTTGACCCGCCCTCCACCCGCTGGGACTGGCACGCCGTCTCGCTCACCGCCTGGAGTTCGCTGGCCTATCTCGGCTGGTTCGCCACCATCCTCGCTTATGCGATGTGGACGGGCCTGTTGAAACGCCATCCCGCCAACCGCGTCGCGCCTTTCAGCCTGGCCGTGCCGCCGGTCGGCATCGCGGCCGGCATGCTGGGCCTGGGCGAAGTCGTCACGCCCTGGCAGTGGGCGGGGATCGTGCTGGTGGTGGCTTCGCTGGCGCTGGTCATGGTCAGGCCGCGGGTACGGGCTGCGGCGCCGCTATAATCGCGTTTTGACAGCGCGGCTTTGACTGCACACCTTCCCATGACCACTTCGAAATTCTCGCGCTACACCGGCTCGCGCATCTTCTGGTTCCTGTTCGGCGTCGGGCTTGGCAGCATGGGGCTGTGGAGCGGACTGCGCCAGGGCCTGGTCGGCGAATCGCTGATCGGACTGGGACTGCTCCTGCTCGGCATCCAGGGCCTGCTGCGCCCGGTCGTCCTGACGCGCGCGGGGAAAATGAGCAAGGAAGAGATGTCGCGCGAGGTCTCGGTCGGATCAAGCGTGCTGCACGGCGCGCTGTCGCTGGCGATGGCGGCCTGTTTGCTGGTCGGCTTCGTGCTGAAATACCTGGTGAAGGTTTAAGCTTCGCCGAACAGGTCACCGGCATCGAGGATCGCGTATGCGATCTCCGGCTTCTCCTGCAGCCGCTTGCGGATCGCCGCCGGCACCGATTGCCTCACCTTCTTGCACAGCCCCGGCTTTTCTTCCAGCACGATGATAATGCCGCGCATCGTGCGCACTTCGTTCGGGCCCGGCGCGATGCGCAGCTCGGCGCCGATGTTCTTCCGGATGAGTTCCTGCACGTGGCGCAGGTCGGCGTAGTTGTCGATGCGCTCGATACGGTCGATGAGCTTTTGCTCCTGCTTGCGGTCGATCGCCAGCGGCCGCAGGTCGCCGTCGGGGTCGAGCAGCAGGCGATCGCGCTCGCAGACGCAGGCGCCGGGCGGGCACTCGACGCGGATCGGAAACGATAGCAGGGGCAAGGAAGCGGTCACGCGTTGTCGTCCGAGGTGGGAGGCATGGCCGATTCTAACGGAAAAGCCCCGGCCAGCATCGCCAGCATCCGCTTGTGGTGCGAGCCTTTCCAGAACACGCGGCCGCAGGCGTCGCAGGTCGTGAATTCATCATGGGTCGCGCGCACCGCTTCCGGCAGGCGCTCCAGCACGGCGGCCTTGTCGACCGCACGCAGCGGCAGGTTGCAGTGCAGGCACAGGGTGAATGGCCGGGCCAGCGCGGCCAGGCCGAGGCGTTCGAACAGTTCGCGCAACTGCGCCTCGGGCCGGATCGTGTGCAGGTAGCAGCCCTGTTCGACCTCGCGCCGCTTGAGCAGTTCGCGGTCGCGCGTGAGCACGGTGCGCCCCTCGCGTCCGGCGATGGCGACGATTTCTTCATCTTGATAGCCGTTGTCGTAGAGCGTATCGAAGCCGGCCATCCGCAACAGGCGCGCCAGGCCGCCGAGGTGGGCGTCGGCGATGAAGCGGATCCCGCTCGCGGCACGGCTGCGCTGCGGATAAACGGCGACATCGTCGCCCTCCTCCAGCATCCGCTCCAGTCCCGCCGCTGCGCCGTTCACCAGCAGGCACCCGACTTCGGTATGCGGCACGCCGAGCGCCTCGATCATGTGCTTGGTCGTGGCGGCGCGCGCGCAGGGCGTGGCGAAGGCTGCGTCCTTGCGCGCGCGCGGCAGGAAGTCGTTCAATTCCCCGAAAAAGCGAAAGCTCGCCTGGACCATGGCGCCCTCATGCCGTAGCGATGCCGCCGGTAGCACGCAGGACGTCGAGCGCGTTCGGCACCGCCTCGCCGGCTGCCGTATTATCGAAGATGCACCACACCTGGCGCCCGGCCGCGCGGTGCACGTCGATGTCGCGCACCAGCGCGTCGAGGTAGTCCTGCGGGTAGGAGGAATAGTAAATTCGCGGCGCCCCATGCAGGCGCAGGTAGATGTCGTTCGTCGTCGGGACGTGCGGCCCCGGCTGGCCGGCGGCCGGGTCGGCGATCACGCGCGTGACCTTCCGCTCGCGCAGCACCTCGGTAGCGATGTCGCTGAACCAGCTCGGATGGCGCCCTTCGCAGGCGATCATGCAGCCGAAGGTGTCGTACAGCTTCAGGAAGAAATCGCGCGCGGTCTCGTCGTGGAAGCCGAGCTTGGGCGGCGTCTGCACCAGCAGGCAGCCGAGCTTGTCCTTCAACTCCTTTACTTCGTTCGCAAAACGCGCCAGCAAGTCGTCGATGTCGCGCATCTGGGCGTCGTGGGAGATCGCACGCGGCACTTTGACCGAGAAGCGAAAACCGGCCGGCACACTGTCCGCCCAGCGCGCATAGGTCTTGGGCTGGTGCGGCTTGTAGAAGGACGAGTTGATTTCCACCATCGGGAACACGGCCGCATAGCGTTCGAGATGGCTACCGGTGGGCGGAAAGGCGGCGGCCGCTTCTTTCGGGATGTTCCAGCCGGCGCAACCGATGAGGGGGGCGGCATCGCTCTGTTTTTTCATTGACGCTCTTGCACTTGATGTTGCGCCGATTGTACGCCCGCGGCGCTTGCCGGGGCGCATGCTTGAGCTGCGCAGCGCCAGCCTTGCGCCTCAAGCTGCCAGGCCTGGCGCCCGTGCCAGCCTGGTCATTGCAAACGACACCGTCTCGGGTACAAAGGGGGCGATCGATTCGAGGGCGTCGGCACAAATGCTGTCCGCAGTCGCGCGCGCGGCGTTCGCCAGCGCACTGCCGGCCGGTAGCAGAACGGCGTCGCGGATTCCATTGCCGCCGTCGCGCCGCACGAGGCCTATTTTCTCGAGCACGATTAACTGGCGCAGGACAGCCGATGGAGACTGGCCGGCCGGCCGGGCAAGTTCAGGAATGCTTGCCCGTCCACCGTCCGCTTGCGCAAGCAAATCGAGCAGCGCGAAGTCGCCGAAACTGATGCCGTGATACGTGCCCAACTCGTCGTCGAGCCTGAGCTGCAGGCTGGCGTGGGCACGATGCAGCCCCAGGCAGAAATCGAGATGGATGCTCATCGCGGTTCGCTCCCCGCCAGGTCGTAGCCGTGTTCGCCCAGGCACGGGATTTCCTGGCGCCACAGGCTGACCAGCAGGTCGAGTTCCTGCGCGACATCGAACGCCGGATCGCCATCGGGTTTGACCATGTCGAGCACCTCGAAGCGAAAGCTCGCCTCCCCGTGCTCGACCCAGTCCCGCGCAAGCCGCGCATTGCGATGCTGCCCGTGCCGCAGCTCGAACCGGTGCCGGTTGAGCGTGCCGTGAACGTCCGTACTGCCTGAGACCATGGCACGCTCCGTGACCTGGTTGCGGATCGCATACACGCCGGCCCGGGTCGCCGTCTCCAGATACTGCCGTTTCAGCATTTGCTTGTTTGTCATCATGAATCCTTTTGCGGCCAGGCCGGGTTGGGGTAGACGAATAATATCCGGGTAAAATTACGGCGTCAATAATACCCGGGTAAAATGAGACATGTTCGGCAGGTTTTGCGTGGTGCTCTTAGAATGGCGATAACACGATTTTTCGAAGGAGTACTCCGTGACCGATCCGATCCACATCGTCTGCCCCGCCTGCGACGCCGTCAACCGCCTGGCCCCGGCGCGCCTGGCCGACAATCCCACCTGCGGCAAATGCGCCGCGCCCCTGTTCGCCGGCCGTCCGCTCGACGTCACTGCCGGACGCTTCAACAAACACATCGCCCGCAACGACATCCCGGTGCTGGTCGACTTCTGGGCCGAGTGGTGCGGTCCGTGCAAGATGATGGCGCCCGCCTACGCCCAGGCCGCAACCCGGCTCGAGCCGCGCGTGCGCCTGCTGAAGGTCGATACCGAGCGCGCCCAGGAGCTGTCCGCGCAGTTCGCCATCCGCAGCATTCCGACGCTGGCCCTGTTCCGCGGCGGACGCGAGGTGGCGCGCCAGCCGGGGGCGATGGATGCGGGCAATATCGTGGCCTGGGTGCAGTCGAAACTGTAGACGGGCGCATTCCTGCAACGTTAGCGAAAATGCCACGAGGCGCTGCTACAATGCATGCAGGCGGGGTCGTCCCATTCAGGAATCAACAAGGAGCCATTCATGTCGCAACAACTCGTTCTGGACAGCGGGACCGAAGACGCCAAGCAGATGGCGCGCATCCTTTACCTGGTCCATGCCTGCACCTTCTTCTTTTCGCTCGGCATGCTGTCCTTCCTGCCGCTGATCGTCAACTACCTCAAGCGCCCGGAAACGAACGGCACCATCGTCTACAGCCACCACAGCTGGATGATCCGCTCGTTCTGGTTCTACGCGCTGTGGATGGTGGTCGGCTTCATCCTGTTCGCCACGCTGATCGGTATCCCGGTCGCATGGCTGGTCTGGGGATTGGCGTGGTTGTGGAAGGCCTATCGTCTAATTCGTGGTTTTTTGGATTTGAACAGCAACAAAGCGATGCCGATCTGAGGATTGTTTCGCGCTTTTCGACATATTCGCAGCTAGAATACTTTCCTGATGGCACCACTACTATTCGGGATGAGATATGAAATCGGTTCAGCAGGAAGTCGACGAGCGCAGCAATCTGACGGGCACCAACAAGTTCGAGCTGCTGCTGTTCCGCCTCGGCGGGGATGACAATGGCGAGCGCAGCGAGCTGTTCGGCATCAACGTCTTCAAGATCCGCGAAATCGTGGCCATGCCCGCGATCACGGCCGTGGCCGGGTCGCCCTCGCACGTGCTGGGCGTGGTCAACCTGCGCGGCCAGATCATCCAGGTGCTGGACTTGCCGGCAATCGCCGGCGTCAAGCCCAAGACCGGCCTGAACATCATGCTGGTCACCGAGTTCGCACGCACGACGCAGGCGTTCGCCGTCGAGAGCGTGGAAGAGATCGTGCGCCTGGACTGGAGCCAGGTGATGTCGGCGGAAAAGAGCACTGGCAGCGGCATGGTCACGAGCATTGCCCGCCTCGAGGGCGAGAACGGCACGCCGGGCCGCCTGGCCCAGGTGCTCGACGTCGAGACCATCCTGCGCAACATGAATCCGGAATCGGCGCCCGACATCAGCCAGCAGACCGTCGGCGCGAAGATCCAGATCAGGCCGGGTGCCGTGATCCTGGCCGCCGACGATTCGGTCGTCGCGCGGGCACTCATCGAACAGGGCCTGGACGCGATGGGCCTGCCCTTTATCATGACCAAGAGCGGCAAGGAAGCCTGGGATCATTTGAACACGATCGCCAACGCGGCCGAAACCGAAGGCAAGAGCGTGTACGACCGCGTGGCCCTGGTGCTGACCGACCTCGAGATGCCGGAGATGGACGGTTTTACGCTCACCCGCAACATCAAGAAAAGTGCGCGCTTTGCCAATTTGCCGGTGGTGATCCACTCCTCGCTGTCGGGTACGACGAACGAGGAACACGTCAAGAACGTCGGCGCCGATGCGTATGTGGCGAAGTTCTCGGCGGAGGATTTGTCGACGACGCTGCGCCGGGTAATGAAGCAATAAGCGCAGGCAGGAAAGACAAAGGGCGCGTGGCGGAAGGTTCCGCCACGCGCCCTTTTTTCGTTATTGCGCCATCGGCAAAGCTGGGGTCAGGTCTGACTTTCAGACACGAGCTCTGCCTTAGTCGGCGTCGAATGGTTGAGGCCGTGTCCAAATGTCAGACCTGACCCCAGCCTTTTAGCGCTCGCGCGCGGCTTCGTGCCAGGCTTTCTGCATCGGCGAGAGCAGGTACTCGAGCACGGTGCGGGTGCCGAGCAGGATTTCGGCGTTGGCCTGCATGCCGGCGCTGAGCGGGAAGCGCGTGCCGTCCGCTTCCAGCGCCGAGGCGTCGAGCGCGACGAGCGCCTTGTAGGTCGAGCGCGGCGTTGCGCCCGGGGCAGCGTTCGGCATGCCCTCCTGGGTGGCGTCGCTCGCGTCGGCGCCGATATGCTCGACCCGTCCCTGCGCCATGCCGTACTTCTGGAACGGGAAAGCGGCAAATTTCATGCGCACCGACTGGCCCTCCTTGACGAAGCCGATGTCGTCGTTCGACAGCCACACTTCCGCGCGCAGGCTTTCGTGCTGGGGCACCAGGGTCAGCAGCACCGTGCCGGGCTGGACCACGGTACCGATCGAATGGGTGGCCAGGTCCTTGACCACGCTATCCTGCGTCGCCTTCAATTCCAGCAGTTCCTTGCGGTGGGTCTGCTTGGCCAGTTCCTGCGACAGCTGGTCGAAGGCGCGCTGGGCTTCGCCGCGCTCGACGTGCAACTGGCGCCGGTAGTCCGAGTCGATCTGCACCAGCTTCATTTCCGACTGCTGCACGCCGGCACGCGCCGATTCGATCATATGGGCCTGGGTCGCCAGCTCTTCCTCTTTCTCGATGCGTTCACGGCGCTTGTCGCTGACCAGCACGCCGTTGGCGAAACCGTCGCGGCCCAGCTTCTCGAACGCTTGTTCCTGTTCGCGGTAATGCGGCCGGATCGCGCGGAACTTGTGCTCGATCTCGAGCGCGGCGGCCAGGTCCTGGCGCGCTTTGGCGAGGCGGCTGCGTTCCTCGGCCAGCGCGGCCTGGAAGGCGGCGCGGTCGGCGCGGTACTGCGCCTCTGCGGCGGCGGCGAGGTGGGCCGAATCGCCGGGCTTGGCCTGGAACGGCGCGTCGGCCAGTTCGGCGTCGATCCGGCGCAGCGCCAGGCCTTTGCCCTGCAGGTCGGACTGAACGGATTTGGCGTCGGCGTCGGTGAGCAGGGTGTCCATCCGCATCAGGACCTGCCCGGCGCGCACGGTATCGCCTTCGCGCACCAGGATTTCCTTCACGATGCCCGATTCGGCCGGCTGGACGATCTTCACGTAGGTCTGCGGCACCAGCTTGCCCTCGGCGACGGCGACGATGTCGAGGTGGCCGAAGTACGACCACGCGGAACGATCGAAGCTGAACACTTCGTCGACCTGCAGGCCGCGCGAGATCTGGTGCGTGATGAAGACCATCGTGACCTTGCCCTTGAGCGAATTCACGGTCCGCGCGAACTGTTCGGCGGTGTGCTGGTCGAGGTTCGAGACGGCTTCGTCGAAAATCAGGATCCTGGGTTTGCGCAGCAGCGCGCGCGCAATGGCCAGGCGCTGGCGCTGTCCACCGGACAGGCCGGTGCCGCGCTCGCCGATCTCGGTCTGGTAACCGTTCGGCAGCTTCTCGATGGTCTCGTGGATCTCGGCTGCCTTGCAGGCCGCGATCACGTCCTCGAAGCTGGCGTGCGGATGCGCCATCACCAGGTTGTCGTAGATGGTGCCGGAAAACAGCACGGTCTCCTGCGGCACGACGCCGAACACTTGCCGTAGCTCATTCGCGGCCAGGAAGCGGATATCGCGCCCGTCGAGCTGGATCAGGCCGTCGCTCGGCTGGTAAAAGCCCAGCAGCAGCTTGGCAAGGGTGCTCTTGCCGCAGCCCGATGGCCCCATCAGCACGGAGAGGCGTCCCGGCTTGAACGCGAGGTTCAGGTTGCGGTACAGGAAGGGATGGTGCTCGGAATAGCGGAAGGCGACATTCACCAGTTCGAGCGCGCCCTGCCTTCCGGCCTCGCGGCTCGGCGTCAGCGCGTAGGGCTCGGCCGGCATGTCCATCATGTCGCCCAGTCGTTTCACGGCAATGTTCGCCTGCTGGAATTCCTGCCACAGGCTTGATAAGCGCAGCATCGGCTGGCTCATGCGTCCGGCAAACATCTGGAAGGCGACCAGCATACCGATCGTGAAGCCGTCGTTCTGCATCACCAGCAAGGCGCCGACCAGCAGGATCGACAGCGTCATCACCTGCTCGATGGCATTCGCGGCCACGTTGTAGGTGTTGCCGACCTGCTTGGTCGAGAAGCCGGCCGCCAGCGACTGGGCCAGCAGGTCGCTGTATTTGCGGTCGACGTCCGGTTCCATCTGCAGCGACTTCACGGTTCCCATGCCCGCCAGGTATTCGGTAAGGAAAGCCTGGTTGCGCGCGCCGAGCATGAACTGCTTGTTCAGGCGCTCGCGAAACAGCGGGGTGACCAGCACGCTCATGACGGCGATGACGCCGAGCAGGCCGACCGCGATCAGGGACAGCTGCCAGCTGTAGCTGAACATCACGGCCAGGAAGATCAGCAGGAACGGCAGGTCGAGGATCAGCGTGACGGCCGCGCCGGAAATGAATTCGCGGATCGTCTCGACGCCATGCAGGCGCGCGACCAGGGTCCCGGTCGGACGCTGCTCGAAAAAGGGGAGCGACAGGCGCAGCATGTGGCGGAACACTTCGCTCCCCAGCACGGCGTCGATGCGGTTACCCGTGTGCAGCACCAGGGACGGTGAGCACGAAAAAAAACCACCGCATGCGGTGGTTTTCATCTCTCCGGACTGGGCGGCGACTGCCTTACAGCTGTCCCAGCGCCTGCGCGATATCGGCGATCAGGTCATCCGTATCTTCGAGGCCGATATTGAAGCGCACCAGCGTGCCCTTCCCTTCCCAGTTGCGGCGGATTGCCGCCATCCGGTAGGGCATCACGAGGCTATTCGCACCGCCCCAGCTGTAGCCGAGGCCGAACAAGGCGAGCGAATCGACGAACCGGTCGGTCTGCGCTTCCGTGTAGCGCTCGTCGAAAATCACCGAGAACAGGCCGCCGGCGCCGGTGAAGTCGCGCTTCCAGGTGTCGTGGCCCGGGCAGTCCGTGAAGGCCGGGTGCAGCACGCGGGTGATCTCGGGACGCCCTTTCAACCAGGCCGCAACGGTGCGCGCCCCGGCATCGTGGGCGTCGAAGCGCAGCTTCATGCTCGGCAGGCCGCGCATGACGAGATAGGCGTCATCCGCGCTCACGCCCAGGCCGAGGCGCATGTGCGCCATGGCGAGCTGGTCGTGCACGGCGCGATCAACTGTCATCACGGCGCCCATCAGCACGTCCGAACCGCCCGACTGGTACTTGGTCAGCGCCTGCATGACGATATCGACGCCCAGGTCGAAGCCGCGCAGGGCCAGGCCCGCCGACCAGGTGTTGTCGAGGGCGACCAGCACGCCGCGCGCGTGGGCGGCGGCGCAGATCGCCGGCAGGTCGGGCACTTCCATCGACACCGAGCCCGGGGCCTCGGTCCAGATCAGCTTCGTGTTCGGCTGGATCAGGTCCGCGATGCCGGCGCCGATCAGCGGATCGTAATAACGCGCCGTGATGCCGAAATCGTTCGCCAGCCAGCGCCCCAGTTCGCGGTTCGGGTTGTAGACGTTATCGGGCAGCAGGACGTCGTCGCCGGTTTTCAGGAGCCCGAAGTCGACCATCGCGATCGCGGCCAGGCCCGAAGGCGCGAGCAGGCAGTGATGGCCGCCCTCGATTTCGGCCAGGCGTGCTTCCAGCGTGAACGTGGTCGGCGTGCCGTGCAGGCCGTAGGTATAGGCGTTCTTCTCTTTCCACTCGCCCGAGCGCATCGCGGCGACGTCCTTGAACAGCACCGTCGAGGCGTGGTGGATGGCCGGCGGGAAGGCGTCGAAGCCTTCCGGCGCCGTGTAAGCCGTGTGGACCAGCGTGGTCTGGAGCGACTTCTTCGTCATGGTCCCCGCCTTCTTACGCCAGGGTGGCCCACAGGTCGTGGGCGTCGGCCTTGGTGACGATCACGTCGGCGAACTGGCCGACCGCCAGCTTGCTCTTGCCGGGAACGAGCGGGCGCTTGATGTGGACCACGCCGTCGATTTCGGGCGCGTCGGCGGACGAACGGCCGATCGCTTCGCGCGGGCCGACTTCGTCGACCAGCACGCGGATGGTCTTGCCGACCTTGGCCTGCAGGCGCTTCATCGAGATTTCTTCCTGCAGCAGCATGACGCGCGCACGGCGTTCTTCGCGCACTTCCTGCGGCACCGGATTGGCCAGCTCGTTGGCGGTCGCGCCTTCGACCGGCGAATAGGCGAAGCAGCCCAGGCGGTCGATCTGCGCCTCGCGCAGGAAGTCGAGCAGGTATTCGAACTCGGCCTCGGTCTCGCCCGGGAAGCCGGCGATGAAGGTCGAGCGGATCGTCAGGTCCGGGTTCATCTTGCGCCAGGCCAGGATGCGGTCCAGGTTCTTCTCGCCCGAAGCCGGACGCTTCATGCGCTTCAATACGTCCGGATGCGCGTGTTGCATCGGGATGTCGAGGTAAGGCAGCACGTGGCCGTCGCCCATCAGCGGGATGACCTGGTCGACGTGCGGATACGGATAGACGTAATGCAGGCGCACCCAGGCGTCGTACTGGCGCGCCAGCTGGCCGAGGGCCTCGGTCAGCTGCGTCATGTGGGTCTTGATCGGGCGGCCGTTCCAGAAACCGGTGCGGAATTTGACGTCGACGCCGTAAGCGCTGGTGTCCTGCGAAATCACCAGCAGTTCCTTCACGCCGGCCTTGAACAGGTTTTCGGCTTCGATCAAGACTTCATGGATCGGGCGCGAGACCAGGTCGCCGCGCATCGACGGGATGATGCAGAAGCTGCAGCGGTGGTTGCAGCCTTCGGAAATTTTCAGGTAGGCGTAGTGCTTGGGCGTGAGCTTCACGCCGTGGTCCGGCATCAGGTCGATGAAGGGGTCGTGCGGTTTCGGCAGGTGCAGGTGCACCGACTCCATCACTTCCGCCATCGCGTGCGGGCCGGTCACGGCCAGCACCTTCGGGTGCACCTTGGTGATGATGTCCTGGCCCGAGGCGTCTTTTTTCGCGCCCAGGCAGCCGGTGACGATGACTTTGCCGTTTTCGGCCAGCGCTTCGCCGATCGCGTCGAGCGACTCCTGCACCGCGGCGTCGATGAAGCCGCAGGTGTTGACGATCACGAGGTCCGCGCCGGCATACGACTTGGCGGTCTGGTAACCCTCGGCGCGCAGCTGGGTCAGGATCTGTTCCGAGTCGACCAGCGCCTTCGGGCAGCCGAGCGAGACGAAACCGACCTTCGGGGCGGCGGCTGGAGCAGCAGCGGCAACTTCAGGATTGGCGGCGGGGACGGGATTGCGGCGGAGTTCGAGCATGGAGTGGAGGCGACAAAGGTTCTGGGCAATCTGCGATTGTACCTGAACGCGCAGTTCGGGAACACCGGGGCGGCATTTCGGGCTTGTGGGTTTCCACGGTTTTCGCCGGACTGTCGTTTTCTGGAAACCACTAAACATTGCTGTGTAGATATACTTTCCGGCGCTGTCAATACCCTCCCATTCTCTCTGCGCACTTCCGTGCGACTTTTCATATCATGAATATCAACAAGCTCGGCGTCGGCCGGCGCCTCGCCCTTGCCTTTTCCGTCATGCTGGCCATCATCGTCCTGCTGGCGCTCCTGAGCCTGTCCAGGATGGCGACCATCCAGGATAAGCTCGACCGTATCGTCAGCCACGACAACGTCAAGGTGAGCACCATCATGGAAATGCGCCAGTCGGTCATGAATGCGCTCATGAACGGCCGCAACATCGCCCTGATGAACGACCCGGCCGAGATCGACGCTGAAAACAAGCGCCTGGCCGCAAACCGCGCGGTCTACGCCGATACCTTCAAGCGCCTGGAAGTGCTGGCCGCGACCCCGGCCGAAAAGGCCGCACTCGACAAGATCACGGCCACCCGCGCCGCCGCGGTCGATGTGGTCACCAAAATGACGGCCCTGGTCAAGGCGGGCGACCGCGAAGGCTCGAACCACGTGCTGCTGAACGAATTGCAACCCTTGCAGGCGAAAACCATCGAGGCGATGGATGCGATGGTGGCGCACGAGGAAAGCCTGGTCACCGACGCCGCGCAGGAAGCCGCCGCCGCCCACCACACCGCGCGCATGCAGACGGCGCTCATCACGCTGGCGGCGCTGGCGATTGGCGCCCTGCTGGCCTGGACCATCACACGCGGCCTGCTGCGCCAGCTGGGCGGCGAGCCGCTGTACGCCGCCAGGATCGCCGAGCAGATCGCGCAAGGCGCGCTGAACGTGCCGATCCGCACGCGCGACGGCGACACCAGCAGCCTGCTATTTGCGCTGCGCACGATGCGCGACAACCTGGCGACCCTGGTCGGCCAGGTGCGCGTTGCCACCGACAGCATCGCCCAGGCGTCCGCCGAGGTCGCCGGCGGCAGCGCCGACTTATCAAACCGCACCGAAGCCCAGGCCGGCACGCTGGAAGAGACGGCCTCGTCGATGGAAGAACTGACCTCGACCGTGAAGCACAATGCCGACAACGCGGCGCAAGCCAACACCCTGGCCCGCACGGCCTCGCAGGTGGCCGAACGCGGCGGCAGCGTGGTGGCGGAAGTGGTCGGCACGATGGGCGCGATCAATGATTCGTCGAAGAAGATCGTCGACATCATCAGCGTCATCGACGGCATCGCCTTCCAGACGAATATCCTGGCCCTGAACGCGGCCGTGGAAGCGGCGCGCGCCGGCGAACAGGGCCGTGGCTTTGCGGTCGTCGCCAGCGAAGTGCGCAACCTGGCGCAGCGCTCGGCGGCTGCAGCAAAAGAGATCAAGGGGCTGATCGCCGATTCGGTCGACAAGGTCGACGCCGGCAGCAAGCTCGTGGATGAAGCCGGCAGCACGATGCACGAGATTGTCGACAGCATCCGCCAGGTCGCGACGCTGGTGAAGGGAATCTCGGCCGCGAGCGAGGAACAGTCGCGCGGGATCGAGCAGGTCAATGTCGCGCTGATCGAGATGGATGGGGTGACGCAGCAGAATGCGGCGCTGGTCGAGGAAGCGGCGGCGGCGGCGGCGGCGATGCAGCAGCAGGCGGCGAGCCTGGCGCAGCTGGTGAGTGTGTTCCAGGTGGGGAATGAGGCGCAGGGCCCGGGCCGCTCGACCTCGCCCCAGCGGGAACTGACGGCCGCGCCGGCGCGCAAGATGGCGCTGGCGGGCGGCGCTGGCTGAGAAGAGTTTTAAGGCGGGCAGCCGCTAACGGGGCTGTTGCCTGCGCTGGTATCGGTGTGTTAAATCCGCATGGGCACGAGTGCCCATCCTACGGGATGCGCCGCGGCCTCACCCGTAGGATGGGCTCTCGAGCCCATGCGGATCATCCCTGCCACGAACCGTGCAGGCAACAGCCCCCACGGGCGTTCGCACACGAGGCCGGCGAGACCGGAACGTTTACTTCTTGTCCGCCGGCGGCACCGGCGGAAACGGAAACGCGCTGAACAAGGCCTTGCTCTGGTTCTGCATCTGCTCCTGCATCTGCACGAACAGGTTCTTGCTCTGGTCGATATAGCTGTTCATCATGCCCTGCATCATCGGACCCTGGACGTTCATGAACTGGGTCCACATTTCCGGGCTGAAGGGCTTGCCTTCGACGGCGCCGGCGGCGCTGCTGGTGAACTTGTTCTGGATGTCGGTGAAGGCCTGGACGTTCTTTTCCAGGTAGGAACCCATCATCCCCTGCATCGCGTGGCCGTAGTAACGGATGATCTGGGCCAGCACGACGCTCGAGAACATCGGCGCGCCATTGGCTTCCTCTTCCAGGATGATCTGCAGGAGGATGCTGCGGGTCAGGTCTTCGCTGGTCTTGGCGTCCACCACCGTGAACTCGTCGGCGTCGAGGACCAGTTGCTTCACGTCCGTCAGGGTGATGTAGGAACTGGTCTGGGTGTCGTAGAGGCGACGGTTCGGGTATTTCTTGATCAGGCGTTCAGTACTGTTTTTTGCACTACTCATCTCAAGTTCCAATGTTGCGCCCGCCTCATGGGCGGGCACTGCGAAGATTGTTCAATAGGCCGGTGTCGGTCCGCCCTCGCTGGCCAAGATGTTGCCGGACAGGACGAACCGGCTAAAAATACCACGTTCGATGCGCAGGTGCAGCAATTATCGCTTTTGCTACTGAATTTATTTCAAGGCAAGAGACACCCTGCCCCTCAGTCGGCGCGCGCCTTTACATAGCGGCCGGGCGCCGGCTCGGTCGGCTGGTATTGCGCGTTACCGAATACGCCCGGGGCCGGCACTTCTTCGCCACCATTTTCTTGCAGGAAGCGCGCCCATTCCGGCCACCAGCTGCCCTTGTTTTCCGTCGCGCCCGTGAACCACTCCTCAGCCGAACGCGGCCCCTTCCCGCCTTTCTTTGCCCCCGCTCCGTCGTTCACCCAGTAGCTGCGCTTGCCTTTCGAGGCCGGGTTGATGACGCCGGCGATGTGGCCGGAGGCGCCCAGCACGAAGCGGTTGGCTTTCGGCTTCTTCGGGTTCAGCAAACTCAGCGAGGCAAACGCCGCCGGCCACGGCACGATGTGGTCTTCTTTCGAACCGTAGACGAAGACCGGCGCGTCGATGCGCCCCAGGTCGACCGGCACGCCGCAGACCGTCAGCTGGCCCGGCACCTTGAGCTTGTTCTCCAGATAGGTGTTGCGCAGGTACCAGCAGAACATCGGCCCCGGCAAATTCGTGCTGTCGGCATTCCAGTACAGCAGGTCGAATGCCGGTGGTACCTTGCCCTTCAGGTAGTTTTGCTGGACGTAATTCCAGACCAGGTCGTTCGGACGCAGGGCCGAGAAGGTCGTCGCCAGGTCGCGGCCCGGCATGATGCCGCCCTTGGCCAGCGAGGATTCGCGCAGCGCCACCTGGGCTTCGTCGATGAAGACTTCCAGCACGCCGGTGTCGGAAAAGTCGAGCAGCGTGGTCAGCAGCGAGAGGCTGGCGGCCGGTTGCTGCCCGCGCGCGGCGAGTACCGCCAGGGCGCTGGCGGCAATGGTGCCGCCGACACAGAAACCGAACACGTGCACCTTGTCCTGGCCGCTGATCTCGCGCGTCACACGGATTGCCTCGATCGCGCCGCGCTCGACGTAATCGTCCCAGCCGAGGTTCGCCATCGACTTGTCGGGATTACGCCACGAAACCATGAACACGGTATTACCCTGCTCGACCGTGTAGCGCACCAGCGAGTTTTCCGGCTGCAGGTCGAGGATGTAGAACTTGTTGATGCACGGCGGGATCATGAGCAGCGGCCGCGCACGCACGGTCGGCGTCGTCGGGCTGTACTGGATCAGCTGGAACAGTTCGTTCTCGAAGACGACCTGGCCGGCGCTGTTGCCGACGTTCTTGCCGACTTCGAAAGCCGACTCGTCGGTCTGCGAAATGCGGCCCCTGCGCAAGTCTTCCAGCATGTTCTGCAAGCCCTTGGTGAGGCTCTCGCCCTTCGTTTCGATGAGCTGGGCCTGGGCTTCCGGATTCGTCGCCAGGAAGTTGGCGGGCGACATCGCGTCGACCATCTGCTGCACCGTGAAGCGGATCTTCTGGCGCTCGCGCGGACCGGCCTCGACCGCATCAGCCAGGGACAGCATGAATTCGCTGTTGAGCAGGTAGGAGGCGGCCGTGATGGCGGCGAGCGGGCTGGCCGTCCATTCGGCGCTGGAAAAACGCCGGTCCTGCAGTTGCGGCGCCTTGCCCGCCATGAACTCCTGCCACAAGGCCCCTGCCCTTTGCAGGTAGTCCTGGCGCAGTGCGTCGAGCCGCGCCGGGTCGATGCTGACGCCGAAATCCCTGAACACGCCGGCCAGCGGATTGGCCGCGCCCGCATTCATGCCGGCCGCCGCGGGCATTTTCAGCCACCCCTGCCAGGCCGAGGGATCGGTGAACTGGTTCATCCAGGTGGCGGCGAAAGCTTGTGGGTCGGGCATATTCATGTCGGCGTCCGTTAGAATTGAATTATCAATTGGAGGAAAGCATGTGGATCGTTGCAATCGGCTGGAGCTATGTCGTCATCCTGATGGCAGCGACGGAAACGTCCTTCGTCGCGGGAGTGATGACTTTTCTCGTGTACTGCATGATACCCCTGTCTTTACTTTTTTACCTCACCGGCGCGAAGCGGCGCCGTGCGCGGCGCGCGGAAAAAGCCGCGGCAGCCGCTGCGGCGCCCGGCAAAGTCGAATGAGGCGGGGCGGCGCTATTTAATCCAGACAAGGCTGGCCTGGCGGCCCGTCACGCCGTCGCGGCGATAGGAATAAAAGCGGTCGATTTCCGTTGCGGTGCAGTGCGTGCCGCCGGCAACGCTGGTGACGCCATCGCGCGCGAGCATCAGGCGCGCCAGCGCGAACATGTCGGCCAGGTATTTGCCTGAAAACCCGGGACGCGCGACAAAGGCGAAACCGACGTCGATCCCGGGCAGTGCGGCCGCAAAACTGTCGAACACATCCTGCCCGACCTCGAAGGCTTGCGGACCGATTGCCGGCCCCATCCAGGCCGTGATCTCATCGGCCCCTTGCGCGCGCATGGCGGCGACCGTCTGCCCGAGCACGCCGCCGGCCAGCCCGCGCCAGCCGGCATGTGCCGCGCCCACCACCTTGCCGGCGCGGTCGGCGAACAGCACCGGCAGGCAATCGGCGGTCAGGATCGCGCAGACGATGCCGGGCGCGCTTGCAATACTGGCGTCGCCGGTGCGCACCGGCTGGCCGGTGCCGACGGTGGCGGCATCGACCACGTCCGCGCCGTGCACCTGGGCGATCCAGGCCGGCCGGCCCGGCACCACGGCTTGCAGGCGCGCACGGTTGGCAGCGACAGCGGCCGGATCGTCGCCCACGTGCAGGCCGAGGTTGAAGCCGCCGCCGCCGCGCCCGTCGCCGTACGGCGCCTGCGAGACGCCGCCCGCACGCGTCGTGGCCAGCGCGCCGATGTTGGCGGGCGCATCCGGCCAGTCGGGAACGAGGAGTCCCTCCATCAGACCGTTTCCGGCTCGGGAATGCCGGCCTTGGCGATCAGCTCGGCGAAATCGGCGGCCAGCGGCACGACCCATTCGCATTGCTCGCCGGTGGCCGGATGCACCAGGCCCAGGCGCCGTGCCTGCAGCGCCTGGCGGTGGAACACCGGGCTCAGGTGCGTCTTGCCGTAAACCGAATCGCCGACCAGGCCGAAGCCGATCGACAGCATGTGCACGCGGATCTGGTGGGTGCGGCCCGTCTCCAGGCGGCATTGCACCAGGCTGACCGGGCGGCGGTCGAGCATGCCTTCGGCCAGGCGCGTGTAATGCGTGATCGCCGGCTTGGCGCCCAGGCTGGACGAGACCGCCATCTTGACGCGGTCTTTCGGATGGCGGCCCATCGGCGCATCGATGGTGCCGGACAATTGCGGCGTGCCCCAGACCAGCGCAAAATATTCGCGCTTCACGGTGCGTGCCTGCAACTGGCGCACGAGGTCGGTCTGCGCGGCCAGCGTCTTGCCGACCACCATCAGGCCGCTGGTGTCCTTGTCGAGGCGGTGCACGATGCCGGCGCGCGGCACGGAAGCCAGTTGCGGCGCGTGGTGCAGCAGGCCGTTGAGCAGCGTGCCCGACCAGTTGCCGGCGCCCGGGTGCACGACCAGGCCGGCCGGCTTGTTGATCACCATGATGTGCTCGTCTTCATGGACGATGTTCAGCGCAATTTCTTCCGGCGCGAAAGCGGTATCCTCGGGCGCGGGTTGCGGGCGCACTTCGATGGTTTCGTCGCCATAGGCGGTGTCCTTGCCGCGCGCGGTCTTGCCGTCGACGAGGATGTGGCCGCCGTCGAACCACAGCTGCAGGCGGCTGCGCGAAAACTGCGGCACAAGGCCGGCGACGACCTTGTCGAGACGCTGGCCGCAAGCGGACTCGTCCAGGTGCAAGGTGATCGGCGAAAGGTCGATGCCGCTGGGGGCAAGGAACGCAATTTCGTCGGCATCGATTTCTTCGTCAAAATCGGGGTCCAGGGGCAAATCCGCCGAATTCGGCTCAGGAGTTAATATCACGTCAGTCCCATCGGCTATAATCAGCCGTTCGTTGAATCTCGGTAAAACTTTTCTGCAAAAAGCTATGCAAAAAAAACTGTTGGTTGTTGTTGCTATGAGTGCCTTGTTCGGTCTGTCGGGCTGCGGGCTCTTGCCCGAGAAAACCGACGAGACCGCAAAGTGGTCAGCGGAGAAATTATACGCTGAGGCACGCGAAGAGATGTCGGGCGCCCATTATGAGGCGGCCATCAAGCTGTTCCAGCGCCTCGAAGCGAACTATCCGTTCGGCACCTACGCCGCCCAGGCGCAGATGGAAATCGCCTATGCGCACTACAAGGCGCAGGACCAGGCCGAGGCCCTCGCCGCGGTCGAGCGCTTCATCAAGCTGCACCCGAATCATCCGCAGGTGGATTATATGTACTACCTGCGCGGCCTGATCAACTTCAACGACCAGATCGGCTTCCTGAGCGTGATTTATTCGCAGGACCCGACCGAGCGCGATCCGAGAGCAACGCGCGAAGCCTTCGCCGCGTTCAAGGCCCTCGTCGACAAGTTCCCGAACAGCAAATATGCGCCGGACGCGATCGCGCGCCTGAACTACCTGGTCAACGCGATGGCGTCGTACGAAGTGCACGTGGCGAATTACTACTATCGCCGCGGCGCCTGGCTGGCCGCCCTGAACCGTGCCCAAAGCGCCGTCAGCGACTACGCCGACTCGCCGGCGCGCGAAGAAGCGCTGTTCATCATGATCCGCAGCTACGACAAGCTCGGCATGCTGCCGCTGCGCGACGACACCCAGCGCGTCCTGACCCTGAACTATCCGAACAGCCGCTTCCTGAACCCGAACGCCCGCGGCGACGCGCCATGGTGGAAGTTCTGGTCGAAGTCCGGGCCGCGGCCAGCGCCGAAGGATGCGTTGAAATAATTGCGACTGGCGTAGGGTGGGCACTTGTGCCCACGCGGTGATACGTAGCGGCGAGATCGTCGCGCCCGATACCGGAGCCCGCACGTATCACGCCGTGGGCATGAATGCCCACCCTACCTTACGCTACTTTCCTCCGGAACAGCCAGCTGCGGTCCGTCGACCCATCACCCACGAACCCGTAGCCATCGACATCGAAGTCCTTCAAGCGCTCCGGATCCGTGATCGCATTCTCGATCGCAAAGCGCGCCATCATCCCCCGTGCACGCTTGGCGTAGAACGAGATGATCTTGTACTTGCCGTTCTTCCAGTCCTCGAACACCGGCGTGATCACCGGCGCGGCCAGCAGTTTGGGCTTGACCGACTTGAAGTATTCTTCGGAGGCGAGATTGACCAGCGCCGTCGATTGCGTGGCGGCCAGTTCCGCGTTCAGCGCCGCGGTAATCGTTTCGCCCCAGAAGGCGTACAAATCCTTCCCGCCGGGCGTGGCGAGCCTGGTGCCCATCTCGAGCCGGTAAGGATGGATCAGGTCGAGCGGGCGCAGCAGACCGTACAGGCCGGACAGGATGCGCAGCCGGCGCTGGGCAAAATCGATCGCGGCAGGCTGCAGGCTGCGCGCATCGAGACCGGCATAGACATCGCCATTGAAAGCCATGACGGCCTGGTAACCCTCGGCATGATCGGGCGTCCAGCTCGCGTAGCGGGCCACGTTCAGCGTCGCCAGCTGGTCGGAAATGTGCATCAGGTCGCCGACCTGGCCGGGCGACAGGTCGCGCAGCACGCCGATCAGTTGTGCGGCGCGTGTCGTGAATGCGGGGAGCGTGTGTTCCTGGGTAGGGCTTGGCGTGTCGAGGTCGAGGGATTTGGCAGGCGATAAGACAATCAGCATATACATTCTAAGGCAACTAAGATTTCCAACATGATACCCGCTTCCGCCCAACCCATCGTCATCGACACCAATGTCTGCCTCGACCTGTTCGTCTTCCACGACCCGCGCTGGGCGCCGCTGCTGGCGGCCCTCGAGCGCGGCGAACTGAGGGCCGTGACGCGCGCCGATTGCCGCGACGAATACCTGATCGTGCTGCGCTACCCGCACCTGCCGCTCGACGACGACAGCCGCCTCGCTGCCGCGGCGCGTTTCGACCAGCTCGTTGCCGTCGTCGCGCCCGACAGCAAACCGATCCGCCTGCCCATCTGCAGCGACCGCGACGACCAGAAATTCCTCGAGATCGCGCGCGACGCCAGTGCGTCCATCCTGATCACCAAGGACAAGGCGCTCCTGAAACTCGGGCGCAAGACCCTGCAGGGCGGGCTGTTTCGCATCATGCTGCCGGAAGCCTGGGTCAAGCTGCAAACCCCGGCTGCCCCGGTCGAAACCCCAGCCGCGCTAGAATAAGCCACCGCAACTTTCCACTGTCCCCATGAGCACCCCTGCCCTGCAATCGCGCCTGCCCCTGGTCGGCACCACCGTCTTTACCACCATGTCGGCGCTGGCCAGCCAGCACGGCGCCGTCAACCTCGGCCAGGGTTTCCCCGATTTCGGCTGCGACCCGCTGCTGCTCGACGCCGTCAACGAGGCCATGCGCGCCGGCCACAACCAGTACCCTCCGATGACCGGCGTGCCGGCGCTGCGCGAAGCGATCGCGGCCAAGATCGCCCGGCTCTACGGCCACGCTTACGATGCCGCGCTTGAAATCACCGTCACCGCGGGCGCGACGCAGGCGCTCACCACGGCGATCCTGTGCTGCGTGCACCCGGGCGACGAGGTGATCGTCATCGAACCTGCCTACGACAGCTATGCGCCCGCGATCACGCTGGCCGGCGGGATCGTGGTACCGCTGGAGATGGCGGTGGGCGAGGACGGCTACAGCGTGCCGTGGGAGAAAGTGGCCGCCGCGGTCACGCCGCGCACGTGCCTCATCGTAATCAATTCGCCGCACAACCCGACCGGCTCGGTCCTGCGCCGCGCCGACCTCGACCAGCTGGCCGCGATTGTCGCCGGCACCGATATCCTGGTCCTGTCGGACGAGGTGTACGAGCATATGGTCTACGACGGCGAGCGGCACGCCTCTGTCGCCAGCCACCCGCAGCTGGCCGAGCGCGCCTTTGTCGTCTCGAGCTTCGGCAAGACCTATCACGTCACCGGCTGGAAGATCGGCTATGTGGCGGCGCCGGCAGCGCTGTCCGCGGAGTTTCGCAAGGTGCACCAGTACAACGTGTTCACCGTGAACACCCCGATGCAGCATGGACTGGCCGGCTATATGGGCGATCCGGCGCCCTATCTCGGGCTGTCCGGTTTTTACCAGCGCAAGCGCGACCTGTTCCGCGCGGGACTCGCGGGCACGCGCCTGCGGCTGCTGCCGGCGGACGGGACCTACTTCCAGTGCGTCGATTACCGGGCGGTGTCCGCTATGCCCGAGGCACAGTTTGCGCAGTGGCTGACGACGGAACTGAAGGTGGCGGCGATTCCGGTGTCGGCGTTTTATAGCAGCGGCAGGGAGTCAGGGATCGTGCGCTTCTGTTTTGCGAAAGAGGATGCGACCCTGAAGCTCGCGCTCGAACGGCTGGCAGGAATCTAAGCGCTAGACCACGCACGATGCATGCCGGGATCCGTAGGGTGGGCTCCGCCCACGCGGTACGTGCGCATCCATTTTCGTTGGCAGGGACCGGTCACCCGTGATGCGCGTAGGCGCGGAGCCCGTCGGCGTGCCGTTATCGGTGCGCACGATCCGCGTGGGCAGAGCCCACCCTACGAGCGTCATGATCATGCAGGCATCAAGGCGCGAGGATCAGCGCGCGACCTGCTGCAGCCTGCGCTCCACGAAGCCCTGCAAATCCGTCGGCAGGGTCCCGAGCGCGCGCGCCTGGCGGAAGGCGTCGGCGGCCTCGGGGTTGCGCTTTTCGCCCTGCAGGGCCATGCCGAGGCCCATCCACCACACGGCATTGTTCGGCGCCACGCGCAGCGCGCTCTGGTACTGCTCGGCGGCTTCGTGGAAACGCGCCTGGCGCTGCAAGGCGC
Organism: Telluria sp. AIW5; assembly: GCF_056680575.1. Lineage (NCBI taxonomy): Bacteria > Pseudomonadati > Pseudomonadota > Betaproteobacteria > Burkholderiales > Oxalobacteraceae > Telluria > Telluria sp. AIW5. The sequence goes on from NZ_CM155289.1 coordinate 4,197,402, forward strand.
CGCCGAGGAAGGCGTGGTATTCGCCATTGCCCGTCGCATAAGGCAGGGTGCGCAGCAGCGCCTCGATGCCGCTCTTGCCGCGCTCGATCTGCAGGCGCGCCAGCAGCATCGCCAGCGCCGGCTGGCGCGGGTCCAGCGCCAGGGCCTGCTGGAGCTGGGTCATGGCTTCGTCGCCGCGGTTGTTTTCGATGAGCAGGCCGACCAGGGTCTGGCGCGCCGCTTCGTGGCGGGGATTGCTGCGCAGCGCGCCGTGCAGGCTCGCCATCGCTTCGCTGACGCACCCGTCCTGGAGGGCGGCGAGCGCGCGCCGGTAGGCATTCTCCGCACCCTGGCTCTCGGTCTCGACGCGTCCCTGGCCGCGGGTCGCAAGCGCTGCCGTCGAGGCGAGGTGCGGCGCGCTGTCGGCGCCGGCAACAGCGCCGCCTGCTTCCTTGCGCTTCAGGGCGGCCAGCCAGGATGCTTCGGTTTTCGCCCTGGCCGCTGCCCGCGCGCGTTCTTCGCGCAGCCTGCGTTCCGCCTCGCGGCGCTGCGATCGGGGCAGCGCGGCAAGCCGGGCTTCCTCCGCCTTCCAGCGTTTGTCCAGGCGCGCCCGTTCGGCGCGCGCGCGTTCGCTGGCCACCGCCCATGAGGTGGTCGTGGCCTCGGCAGCCGCATCCGCAAGGGCGGGCGCCGGGGCCGGGTGGGGCTTCGGCAGTGGCGCCGGTTCGGGCGGTACGACAGCTTCCTTCTTGCCCGCCGCGGCTGCGGCCTTGCGCGGCTCGCGCGGCTCGTGCGCGATGGCCGCCGCCGGCGTCGGTTCGGGCGCAGGTTCGGACACCGGCGCTGCGCGCGGCGCCTCCACCGGTTTTTCTTCCCGCACGGCGGGCGCCGGCGCCACCCGGGCAACCGTCACCGGGGTGGCCGGCACCGCCTTTGCCGCCGGCGCAGGCGGCTGCACGTCATAGGTCTTGCCCTTCAACGGGAGCACAAACCAGGCCGCCGCACCGAGGGCCACCAGCACGCCCCCCGTGACGGCGGCGATGCGTCCCAGCGGCAGCCGGCGCTCGCCGCCGCCGACGGTCTTGATCTCCGGCGGCACCCCATCGGCCCGCGCGTTGCCGCGCGCGTCGAGGTCTTGCAGCATCTTGTTTATCAGGCTCATCGAAGGCTCATCGTGTGAGGGTCCAGGCAAGCGAGGCTGCCATCCCGGCCAGCGCGCCCGCGCCGGCCAGCCATGGCCACAAGCGGTGCCTCGATGCGACCGTGTCGCGCGCGGCGCCATCCATATGCTGGGCATTGACCTGCTGCTTGCCTTCGCCATAGCACAGCATCAGCGCCTTGTGCGCCATGATGTTGACCAGGCGCGGGATGCCGCCGCTGGCGCGGTACAGGCGCTTGACCGCGGCGGCCGAAAACAGGCGCGCGCCAGTGTAGCCGGCCACGCGCAGGCGGTGCGCAAGGTAGAAATCGAGGTCGTCGCGGGACAGCGGCCCGAGGTGATAATGAAAGGTAATGCGCTGGGCCAGCTGGCGGATCGCATCGAGTTCCAGCTTGCGGTTCAGCTCGGGCTGGCCGAACAGGACGATCTGCAGCAGCTTCCGCTTTTCCGTCTCCAGGTTCGTCAGCAGGCGCAGCGCCTCCAGGCTTTCGACCGGAATCGCCTGCGCTTCGTCCAGGCAGAGCAGCACGCGCTTGCCCTGCCCGGCCAGTTCGAGCAGCCGCTGCATGATCGATTTCAGCAGGCGGTGCTGGTCGACGTTGCGCTCGAGCGGCACCTCCAGTTCGTCGGCCAGCGCCAGCATCAGCGTGCGCGGTTCGAGGAAAGGGTTCGGGATGTAGGCGGTGACGAATTCCTCGCCCAGGGTCGCCATGAACTTGCGGCACAGGAGCGTCTTGCCGGTGCCGACTTCGCCCGTGATCTTGATGAAGCCTTCGCCGCTGCGCGCGGCGATGAGCAGCGTATTGAGCGCTTCCTGCGAGCGCGGACTGCCGAAAAAGAAGCTCGTGTCCGGGGTGATCCCGAACGGCAGTTCGCGCAAGCCGAAATGCGCCGCGTACATTACTTGCGCTCCAGGCTGCGTGGATCCATCGCATCGATACGGCGCGAGGTGTCGAGCAGGTCCTGGCTCCAGTTGCTGGCGCTGTCGACGATGGTCGGCTTGATCAATACGACCAGCTCGCGCTTCTGGACGACCTTGTTCTTGTTGCGGAACAGCGCGCCCAGCACCGGCACCCGGCCGGCGCCCGGCAGCTGGCTGGTGTCGTCGGTCGCGGCCTGGCGCATCAGGCCGCCCACCGCCACTACCTGCCCGTCCTGGCCGCGGACAATACTGTCCAGTTCCGAGGTCGAGGACGCGGCCAGCGGCAGCGTCAGCGAACCGGCCGAACCGAGGTCGATGCCCTTGGTAACGGTCGTCACCTGGCTGACCGAGGGGTGCACGTGCAGCAGGATGTTGCCCTTCTCGTCGATCTGCGGGGTCACGTCCAGCACCACGCCCGAGAAGAAGGGCTGCAGGGTCACGCTCGGCGTGGTCGTGTTGCCGGCGGTGCTGGTGTTGGTCGTGGTGGTGACGCCGGTGACGAAGAATTCGTCGGTGCCGATTTTCAGCACCGCCTTCTGGTTGTTGACGGCGGCCACGCGCGGGCTCGAGAGGACGTGCACGGTGCCCTGCTGCTCGAGCATCGAAATCAGTGCGGCGAAATTATTCGTCTGGAAGGCAAAGCCGAACAGGGCGCCGGCGGCGTTCGCCGCGTTCGAGAGCGAAAAGCCGGTGCTGGCGGCCAGGCCGCTGCCGTTGCTGATCACCGGGGGCTGGCCGCCATTGAAAGGCAGCGGCGCCAGCGCGGCGCCGGGCGAAATCAGGCCGGTGGAAACGCGGTTGTTGCGCGCGTTGCCGATCGAGGAGAAGCTGGCCCAGTTGATCCCGCTCTGGAACTGCTCGTTCAGCTCGACTTCCAGGATCTTCGCTTCCAGGATCACCTGGCGGTCGACCGACAACTGGGTCGCCTTCAGGTACATATCGACGTTGCGTAGTTCTTCCGGCATCGCGCGGATCACCAGCACGCCCGACTGCGGGCTGACGACGACGCTGCGCCCGCCCTCTTTTCCACCGACGATGGCGTCGATGGCCGCCTTCAGGTCGCCCCAGAAGTCGCTGTCGGAGAGCATGTTGACGTCGGTGCTGGCGACCTGCGTCATGCTGCCGCCGTTCTGGTTCTGGTTATTGCCGTTGTTCTGGTTCTGGTTCTGCTGGTTGCCCTGCTGCCCCTGGTTGTTGCCGCCGTTGTTGGCGACGTTCGACACCGAGGTCGAGGTCACGCGCAGGTTCGACGAGCCGCGCCGGCTGCCGACCAGGTAGTTCACATGGAACATCCGTGTCTGCATCGTCAGCGGGCGGATCGTGATGCGGGTGCCGTCGATCTTGTAGTCGTAGCCGTACATCTCGCGTACGGCTTCCAGGGTCTCGGCCAGCGTCACGTCCTTCAGGTTGGCGCTGATGCTGCCGCTGACATCGGGATGGACCAGCATGTTGTAGCGGGTGCCGGCCACGATCGAGCGGAAGAACTGCTGCGCGGGCACATTGTTGAAGGCGACGTTGAAGCGCTCTTCCAGCGCCGGCCTGGCCTTCGGCAGCTCGCGCGCGAGGGCGCTCGCGGGCGGCAGCAAGGCATTCGCCACCGCATCGTCGACCTGCGGGGCGGCGCGGGTGGCGGCGCTGGCCGTGGCGACTTCGCGCTTGATGGCGTCGTAAGTCTGGTGCGGCGGCGTGCTCCGGCAGCCGGCAAGCAGCGCGCCGGCAGCCAGGAGCGCCAGCAGGGAATGATGTCGCATGGATGTCCTGTCCTTCATTTGTCGTGTACCCGCGTCATCCCGCCGGCCCTGGGCGCGGCGGCCGCATTCAGTGTCAGGACCCGGCGCGCGCGTCCGCGCACCAGCTCCACCTCGTTCTGTTCGATGCGCACCACGCGCGCGCCTTTGTAGGTGTCGCCCAGGCGCAGGGTCTCGCCGTCGATCACGGCCACGTGGCGCCCGCCTGGCTGGCGTGCGATCAGCACCGACTGCAACTGCGGCGCGCGCTCGACGGGAGCGGCATCCGGCTGGCCGGCCGCGCCGCCCTGCCCCGCCATCAGGGCGGCCGGCGGGCGCGTCGGGTCCTGCAGCGCCTGGGCGTCCGCCGGGTTCGCGCCTGCCAGCAGCAGGCAGAATACAATGCGCCTCACAGTTTCATCCATTTCGCGTCCAGGCTCAGCGTGTACAGGGTCAGGGTCAGGCGCGAGGCCGGCCAGGTTTCCGCGTCCAGCTTTGCTGCGCCCCAGAACAACTGGGTCGGCATCGATTCCAGCGCCGCCATGGTGCCGATCATGTCGAGGTAGTTGCCGCGCACCGTCACTTCGACGCCGTGGCGATACAGCAGCGCCGCGGGCCTGGCGGCCCCGGGTGCCGCGGGCGCGGCGGGCTGCGGCTTGCCCGCGCCGAGCAGCGGCTCGACCGCCAGCGTGCGCATCGACACCAGTTGCAGGCGGCCGTTGGCGCGCAGGATGGCTTCGACCAATGGCGCCATGCGCTCGGGCGGCACCAGGCCGTTCTGCATCGCGCGCAGGCTGGTTGCCAGTGCGTCCGTCTGCGCGCACACGGCGGCGATACGTTCGCGCACCGGCGCGTCCGGGTCGACCTGGGCGGCCCGCACCTTGTCGCCGATCTCGTTGTCGATGCCTTCGAGGTTGTTCTGCTGCTGGACGATCTGGGTGCGCAGCAGGCCCTGCTTCGCGAACATCGGCCCCAGCGCAAAGAAATGCACGAGGAAGACGGTAGCGGCGGCGATCGCCGCGAACAGCAGCCCCCGCTCGCGCAGGCTGAGCGCATCGACGCGGGCGGCGAGCCGGGTGAGCTGTTCCTTCACGGTTTGGCTCCTTCCGGCGTCGACAGCAGGCTGAATTCGACAAAGGGCGCCGGGGTGGTGACCGTCTTGCCGCCCTCGTCGAGGCGGGCACCGGCCACGCCCTGGCTGATGGACAGGCTGCCGAAGGCCTTGCCGCGCAGGATGGGTTCCGTGGTCAGGCGGTTCAGGTAGCCGGGAACGCGCTGCGGATCGAGCGCTCGTCCACGCACGCCGATGTCCAGGCCGGCGCCGGTGATGCTGACGCTCGTCAGCCACAGGCCGTCGACGTGCTGGCGCGCCAGCGCGCGGAAGTATTCGGCATAGCCCTGCGTGTTGCCGAGCTCCCCGCGTTCGAGCACGCCGGAGACTTCGCGCAGCGAAGCGAGCTGGGTCTGGGCCTCGGCCAGTTCGGCCTCGACCGCCGGATTTTTCTGGCGCGGCGCGAATTCGGCGTTCACGCTCTCGAGGCGCTTCTGCTTTTGTGTCAGCTGGGCGGCGCCGGCGTCGGCCTGCCTTTGCAAATCCCGCAGGCGCATCTTGCCGTAGGCCTGGAGCGCGGCCATCCCGAGGAAGAGCACCAGCAGCGAGGCCGCCATCGTGCGTGCCGAAAAAATCTTCTTTTGCTGCAGGAAGACCGGGTTGAACAGGTTGATCTGCTGGCTCACAGCACCGTCTCCTCGTGGCGCAGGGCGGCGCCGAGCGGTACCAGGAAGCGCTGCTGCAGGAGTTTGTCGGCCAACTCGGGCGCGCGTTCGAAGTCGAACAAGGTCGCGAGGTCGAGCGTATCGACCGGCGTGTAGAGGTTGCTCGACAGGTAGTCGTCGAGCCCGACGACCGGAGACGGCGCCAGCACCAGCTTGGCCACGCTGATGAAGGAGTACTGGCGCTCGAAGTTGTCGAGCGAGCGCTGCAGCTCGAGCGTGACGCGGTCGAACGCGGCGTTGCGGCGCTCGGCGTCCTCGTCGAGCAGCTGCGCGAGCGCGAGGTCGATGCGGCGCGCCAGGTAGAGTTCGCCGCGGTAGGAGACCGTCAGCAGGCCGCCTTCGTCGCAGAAGGAGAGCATCGCCACGCCGCGCCCGGGCGGCTCGACCAGGGCCGAGATATTCCTCTGCGCCATTTCCGGGATGTCGATCACGGCCAGCTCGACCTTGGCCGCGGTGAACAGCTTCTGGCGCGCCTCGATCACGCTGTTGCGCGCGGCGACGGCGAACATCGAATGCTGGGCGCGCACGGCGGCGTTCGGGTCGACCGGCAAATCGAGGACGTCGATGGTGGCGTCGTCCACGTGGAAGTCGAGCATGTCCTTCAGGCGCCAGCGCACCGCGGTCTTGAGCTCGTCGGGCGCGACATTGGGGGCGTCGACCGAGAGGATCTGGTATTCGCCCGCGGACAGCATGGTGATCGAGCGGTAGGCGTGGGCATGCAGTTCGTGGCCCGCTTTCTCCAGCAACTCGGCGGCGTTCTTGCCCGGATAAAAGACGGCCTGGCGCACCTGCGGCTTGATATCGGGCGCCGTTTGCATGCTGACGGCGGCCAGGCCGTCGCCTTGCAGCGCGATGGCCAGCCACCCTTCTCTTTTCTTTGCTTTTCTAAAAAAACGCATGCGGGCCGTTGTCGATATGGGGCGATCTCTGGTGTCTTGACCGTAGAAGATTGATTATATTCAAGATCGACATTTTCATCGAACTAAATCGACTGCGGCCACACTGGACGGCGCCGGGCGACACAGGCCGCAGCGGCGTCAGAAATACAACTCGCGCACGTAGATCACGGGGCTGCGGTGGCTGCCGAAGCTGACCCGGCCGGTCGTGCTCGGCAGCCAGGGCCAGCTGCTGTAGCGCAGGGTGACGCTGCCGCTGCGGGCCGCGCCGTTCTTGCGCTTGCCCGGTGCGCGCAGCCACAAGGTGCCGCCCTTTTGCTCTTTCATCAGGACCGGATTCGTGTCCGCCGCGCCGATGAGCGCCGCGCAGGTTTCGCCCGGGTCGAGGAAAGTCGCCGCAACGGCCGCGCAGGAGACCGGCTGTACCACGCCCGCGATGGCCTCGGCAAAGCCGGGATTGAAGAGCCAGCCCGCCGTGCCGAGGTAGTATTCGGCGCGCAGGTTCAGGGGCGTGCGCAGGGTATCGGTGCCGAGCGCGTTCGGCAGCTTCAGGCGGCCGTGCAGCACCAGGATGCCGCCCTCCTCGGAGTCCTCGACGTTCGAACTGATCGCGACCGCGACGGTGGCGGGGCCGCCGCCGGCGGCCAGCTGCGTGTCGCCGGCGGTGGCGCGCACGGCGATGGTGCGTGGATCGCCCACGGCCGGGCGCGGCGGCGTATCGACGTAAGGGCTCGCCAGCTTGAACGTCGCCGTCGCCTGCATCGGGTACGGCAGTGGCTTCGCGGCCGGATCGGCCGGCTTGGGCGGCGGCGCGATCGTCACCGGGGCGGTGCCCGTCGCGGTACCGAGCGCCGTCTCGGCCGGCTCGCCGCGCGCCTCCTTCACCGCACTCAGGGTGACGGTCCGGTACCAGTCGCCCGTGAAATTTTGTACCAGCTCGTTGCTGGCGTTGTAGGCCTCGACCGTGACCGTGAACGGCTGTTGCGAATACACGGCGCCCTTGTCGCCGGGGCAGTTCAGCGTGGCGGGAAGTACGGCCGGGCAATCGAAGCGGCCGCTGACGATGGTCTTGAAATAGGCCGGATAGAAGCGGCCGACCGCGACCGTGCTGCCCGGCGTCGGCACGCCCAGGTAGAGGTTGGACTTGCTCGCGTCGTCGGGATTGTCGGCGTCCACCAGGCCGGCCACGACATTGATGGCGCCGACCTCGCTCCAGGCCGCGTCGATGGTGGCGATGCCTTTGGTTTTGGTCCAGTCGGGCGCGCCTTGCGTCAGCTCGCCCAGGCTCACGAGTTTGACCGCTTCCGCATGGACAAGCTTGAGCGCCGACGGCACGTCCTCGTTGCCGAAATTCGGGGCGTAGCCGGCCGTGCCGGCCAGCAGCGCGCCGATCTCGACCTTCAAGGGCGCGCCCGCCGGGGCGAAGCCGGCGCCGTCCGGCGCCGTACTCTTCGGGTTGTCCAGCGCGCCGCTCCGGATGCTTTTGAAATCGATGCGCAGCGGCGCCACGACGAATTGCCGGGTCGAGGCGGTGGCGCCGCCCGCCAGCAGGCTGAGCGCGACCCTGCCGATGTCGTTGTAAGCGAAAGCCTGCTTCACCGACACCTCGTTTGCCGCGAACTTGACGGTGGTGCTTCCCGACCAGGCGGCCGGCAGCCCGGACGCGGCGCACACCGGAAGGGCGATGCCGGCATAGGTCGCGTTGACGCTGCCGCTGGCGGGATTGACGCAGTCGAGCGAGAACTGCATCGCTACGCTCGTCTCCTTGCTCTTGCTGGGCGCGGTCGGCAGGTCCCCGCTGATCGCGGTCAGGTAGATGTCGACGGACTGGCCGCCGACCATCGCGGCGCTGTATTCCTTGCAGGCCTGGCCGGCAGCGCCGACCTTGATGCCGGCCGTGCATTTGCTGTCGGTGAAGACGTAGCCGGTCGTGCCCGTGGCCGGGCCCGTGCCGGGCGTTACGGCCGCGGCGGCGGCCGTGCCCTTGTTCGAGGCCGTGTTATTGGCCGCATTGTCGTCGCCTGTGCCTTTCACGGTGACCGTGGTCGTCTTGTCGCCGGTACTCGTCACGGCGGCCGTGAGCGTGAGCGGCGCCGCATTGGTGTCGGGCGCCATGGCCGCGCGGTAGGTGCAGGTGACCTGCGCGCCATTGGCCACGCAGGTCCAGCCGGTGCCGCTGCCCGATACGTAGCTCATGCCATCGGGCAGCGCCTGGGTGACCGTGACCGGCCCGGCCTCGGTGTAGGGGCCGTTGTTGGTGACGGTGACGGTATAGACGGCATTGCGGCCGACCTGCAGCCCGCCCGGCCGCGCAATCGCGACCGACAGGTCCGATACCGGCACCGTCGGCACCACCAGGATCTCGGCATTCAGGAGCACCAGGTCCTGGCCGGTGCGGTAGGAGGTCGTCACGCGCGCATCTTGCCAGGACCAGATCAGGACCGAGGTATCGTAGGCGTCGAAGTCGATGCCGTAGGAAGCGCTGTCGCCGTTGATATTGCTTTTCGAATTGAACTGGTTGCCTTCCGGGTTGAGCGAGTCGGATACCTCGTTGCCCTCGAACAGCAGGCGCTCGCCATCCTGGGCCAGGGTCGGGTCGCCTTCCCAGGTGATGTGGCCGATGCGCGCCTTTTCCCTCACGGGCGTTGCGGTCCGGTTCCAGCGGAAATTGCTGGCACTGACGATCAGTTCGCTGTTCTGCAGGTAGCGGAAACCTTCGTACAGGTTCAGCACGCGTTCCGGTTCGGCCGGATTCGAATACACGACCAGCAGTGAAAAGCCGCCGAGCACGGCCTGCGAGTTGCACCACGGCTTCCCGTTCGACACCGTCAGGCCCGAGAAGCTGTAGGTGCCGGCGCCCTTTTTCTGGACGACTGTCGTCACGTCGGCCGCGCCGCCGAAGTAATTGAGGCCGCCGCCGACGGTGCTTGAGGTGTACTTGCGGCTGGCCGTCACCGACTTGCCCTCGAAGCTGACGGTGCTGTCGCTGGTGCCGGAGCCGGCCCAGTACAACTGCGCCGAGAGGACCGTCGCCCCCGACGGCAGCGACAGCTTCGCCGTGCGGTTGGTGCCCGCGGAACTGACCGTACAGGCACCGCTGGTGTTGCTCCTGGTGCGCAGCGAGACCTGGGTGCCTGCGAAGTTCACCCGGCCGTCGAAGGATTTCCAGAGCGTGATCGGCGTGTCGGCACGCGCCGCGCCCGCGGTGGCCAGCAATACCAGCGCCAGCAGCCGCAGGAAGACGGAGCGCAGGCTCATATCTGCACCTCGATCACGCGCCGTACGTAATCGGGATTGTTCCAGCTGGGCGGACAGGCGCCCTCCTTTGCCGGCGCGCAGGCGACCGCGCGGATGATCCAGCGCTCGAGGTTGGCGTCCGGGTCGGACGAGACCAGCTTGTCCGCCGGATCGCCCGCAATCCTGCACGAGACCGCGACCGTGAACCCCCGCAGCACCTCGCCTGCGAGGGCGACCGGATAGGTCTGGCCGTCCGCGCAGGCCTGGTCGCGCAGCCGGTGGAACAAGCCCCATTCGATACCGGCACGTGCCGCCTGCTGGGCGCGCACGCCCTGCTCGTCGAGCGCGATCCCCTGCTGCTGCTGCGTGAACAGGGTGACCAGGGCGACCCCGAGGCCGGCCAGCACCACCAGCAGGAAAATCGCGGTGACGATGCCGATGCCGGCGCTGCGGCGGCGGGCGCGGACGGTGGAAATGAGGGCGTAGTTCATGGCGTGTTGTCGACGTGGACCTGGTGGATGAGGCGCACCGTCCCGTTGCCGGCGTCGCCGGCGCCGCGCGTGTGCAGCGTCAGCGCCAGCAGGACCAGCGCGCTGCGGCGCAGTTCGACGTCGGCCTCGCCGTAGCTGAACAGGTTGGCGCAGCTCGCCACGCGGCGCGCCAGCACGCCTGAAGTCGTCGCGGCGCCCGCCATCGGGTCGGTGATCTCGCCGCGGATGTCGTAGCCGGCGTAGCGGGTCAGGACCAGGCTGCCGTTCCTGCTCTCGCAGGCATAGGTGACGGGGGTGCTGACGACCTGGAAGCGGCGCCCCGGCGAGGGCATCGGCTCCTCGCGCGCGAACGGGTTGCTTTTCAGCTTGAGCAGCGTGGCGCCGGCGTCGGCCCGCTCGGCCACCCGGGCGATGTTGCGGTTTGCCGGGTCCTGTCCATACGCGTCGGCGGGCGCCATCCCGGTGCCGAGGTTGTAGACGACGACATACTCGTCCGCTTCGACGGCGGTTTGCAGGCCGCCGACGACGGTGAATTCGGTCTTCGCGGCGTCGGCGAAATCGAGCACCGGCTTGTCGGCGACGGCATCCTCCACGGCGAGATAGCGCCCGCCGGTTTTCGTCAGCAGGAATTCGATGGCGCTGCCGGCGGCGTTCACGCGCACGCTGTTGGGCAGCGCCAGGCGGATGTCGCGCGCCATGCGGCGCAGCGCCAGGTCGGCTTCGTCGCCCGCCTCGGCGCGCGCGACGCTGTCGGCATAGCCCTGCAGCGGCGCGCGGATGAACACGGCGACGATGGCGCCGATGATGCCGATGATGACGATCACGACGATCGCCTCGACCAGGGTGAAGCCGCGCGCGCGGCGCTGCCGGGCCGGGCTCATTGCCCCCCCGGTGTCGGCGCATAGCGCGCGCGGTAGCCGTCGAGGACGACCGGCCCGTCGCCTTCGTAACTGACCGTCACGCGGATGCGCAGGGCATCGCTGTCGGCGCCGGCGCCGGCGGCGATGTCGCCCAGCTTGTCGGGGATGACGGCGACCGAGGCGCTGTAGCCGGCGACGTCCATGCGGCGGCCGAGGGCGTCGGCCAGCTTGCCGGTGCTGTCGTTGAAGGCGGCGACCGGTGCGTTGGCGGGGGCGCCGTAATCGTTGACGTTGTCGTAAGGACGGACGAACTGGGTGCCCGCGGGGCCTTCGTTGCCGAAGTTTTCCGGGAACTCGCAGTCGCCTGTTTTGGTAATCGTGTCGACGTCTTTCGAGCGCGGGTCGCAGATGGTGAAGCCCGCCCCGCGCACTTCCTCGAGCAGGGCCTCGGCGATCATCAGGGCCTGCTTGCGGCGCAGCGGGTCGGCGCTGTTGGCGGTCGTCATGCGCATGACCTGCAGGATGCCGGCCAGCGCAATCGAAACGATCACCATGAACAGGATCAGTTCGACCAAGGTGACGCCGGACTGGCGGTGGCGGCCGTGGAGGCGGCGTTCAGTCGACATAGCCGGTCTCCGGGTCGACGCCGATGGTATTGGTGAGGCCGTCGCCGCCGATCTCGAGGCGGCCTTTGAAACCGTCGATCATGCGCGCCTGGCCCAGGCCGTTGAACTCGACACCGCCGGGGGAAGACACGGCATCGCCCGGCAGGCCCATGGTGACGCCGGACGGGCGGCCCTCGCACATCCAGCTGCCGGAACCGCAAGCGGCGCGGGTCGATGCGGAGCCGCTGTTGGCGCCGCCGGGCGCCGGCAGCCGGAAATCGGCGTTGGCGCAGGCCGTGTCGCGGTCGAGGCAGACGGCGACGCGCTCGCGCGTCATGTGGACGTAGACGGGGGCATTCTGGGCGACCGCCACCTTGCGCGCGAAGCGCAGCGTCGACCTGACCTGTTCGGTCCAGGCGGCGGTGTCGAAGGTGGAGCGTTCGAAGAAGCGGCTGGCGGCAACGGTGCCGAGGATGCCGATGAGGACGATAACGACGATCAGTTCCACCATGGTGAAGCCAAGGTGGAACCGGGTGCCGCGGCTGGACGCTGGACGCAAGGGTCGGGGATGCGGGCCAGCCACGGGCGGGGTTACAGATAGACTACGCGATTACTCGCAGTTCGCCACTTGGGTCGGATTGGTCGGGGTGCCGACGGTGATGACCGGCGGCGTGTTGAGGGCGGTCGACGCCTCGTACAGCACGAAGCACTTCTGGGCAGTCTTGGTGCCGACGATGCTGTTCGGCACGATGGCGACCTGGTTTGCTTTCACGGCTGGCTTGTTGGCGCCGGCCGTACCGCGGACGAACACCGTGTAGTCGGCGGCCGACAGGCCGGCTGCGGCTGCCAGGGCGTCCGCGTCGGCCTGGGTCTTGACCGATGGATAGCCCGAGGTCGCGTTCATCGTGACATCGGTTCCTTCGACCGCGATGGTCGCGTTCGGCGCGACCAGGTATTTACCATGGGTCATGGCCGAGGTCGCGCTCAGCGAACCCTTGGCTGCATTCAGGCTGGCCAGGCGGGCTTCGCCGCTCAGGCTGGCGAACTTCGGCAGCGCGGTCGCGGCCAGGATGCCGAGGATGACGATCACGACGATCAATTCGATCAGGGTAAAACCGCCTTGCGCTGCTTTGATGCTCTTGTTCATTTAATTATTCTCCGAGAAATGTAAGCGCGGAACGGACCCCGCAATATTGTTGAAAGCGACCGCCTGGTCGTCGACTTGATCAAGCACCAGGCCTGCGCTGCCGCTTTCCCGTCGCGCTGCATTGACCGGACCGGATGCGCCAACCAATTTTACCTTGAAGGTAAGAACTTTTTGTATCCCAGAAGAAAAAGATTTCTGGGCAGCGGGCAGGTAGACGAGCGTTTGTGCACTGCGGTCGAAGTACCAGTTTCCGCTCGGAAGCGCCTCATTTTGGGGCAAATAGTATTCGCCGAGGTAGTTTTGGGGGCGATTTTGCAACCATGTCATCGGATTCTGTTGAGCAAGTGCCAATAAACCGGCTTCGCCTGTTGTTGAAATGACCCTGGCGGTGCGCACTGCCAGTGCGGTGCGGAGCGACCCGATCAGTTGTTTTGCCGCGACGTCCTCGGTTTCGCCCTTCACGCTGATGAGGCTGTTCAGCAACACGCCGGCCAGCAGCGCCGCCAGGATGCTGGCCAGTGCCGCTTCCAGGCGGGTCGCGCCGCGCTGCCGGGTGGAGAGGATCGTTCGCATTATCGATGCAAGGCGGCCTTGCCCAGGTCCCAGATCGGCAGGAAGATACCGAGCGCCATCACCAGCACCATCACGCCGAGGAAGGTGATCAGGATCGGCTCGATCTGGCTCGACAGGGTTTTCAGTTCGTAATCGACCTCGCGTTCGTACATCAGCGCGATCTCGTCCATCAGGTCGTCGAGCGAACCGGTTTCCTCGCCCACCGCGATCATCTGCAGCACGATCGGGGTGAAGACGTTGGCCGCGGTCGAGGTGCGCAGGATGCTCTCGCCGCGCTCGACGCCGTCGCGCATCTGCTCGATGCGCGCGGCAAGATACGCGTTGTCGGCGGTCTGCGCGACCACGGTCAGCGCCTGCACCACCGGCACCCCGCTGCGCATCGAGAGCGCGAAGCTGCGCGCGAAACGCGCCATCGTCGCCTTCAAAATGATCTTGCCGGCGATCGGGAAACCGAGCTTGCGCTTGTCGAAGCTGTAGCGCCCGGCCGTGGTGCCGACCCAGGAGCGGAAGGCGACGAAGGCGCCGACCGTGCCGCCGGCCAGCAGCGGCCAGTAGTCGATCGTGAAGCGGGAGGTCGCCATCAGGATGCGCGTCATCAGCGGCAGCGTCGCGTGAAAACTCTCGAACACCTTGGCGAACTGCGGGATCACGAAGATGTTGACGACGACCATGGCCAGGGCCATCGCGATCATCACGAAGCTCGGGTAGCGCAGCGCCGTCTTGACGCGGTCGCGCATGTCGCGGTCGAACTCGAGGTGGTCGAACAGGCGCAGGAAGACCTCTTCCAGGCGGCCCGTCATCTCGCCCACGCGCACCATCGACAGGTAGAAGCTCGAGAAGCATTCCGGGTGGCGGCGCATCGCGGCGGACAGTTCGCGCCCCGAATCGAGCGACTCGCGCACGTCGCGGATCACGCGCGCAAACGCCGCGCTGGTGGCCGACTCCTGCAGGCCGGCCAGGCCGCGCATGATCGGCACGCCCGATTTGAGCAAGGTATGCATCTGGCGCGAGAACAGCTGCACGTCCATCGACGTGACTTTCTTTTCTTTCAGGCGGCGCCAGACGTCCTGCAGGCCGCCGCCGCTGCCGCCGTTGCTGACAGCGCCGCGCCGGGTCGCCACGATCTCGACCGGCGTGACGCCGGTGCCGAACAGCTGGTCGGCGACCGCCCCGGCGTCGAGCCCTTCGAGCACGCCCTGCATCAGTTCGCCGCGCGCATTGCGGCCCTTGTAGGCAAAGAAGGGCATCAGTCGTCCATCTGGTTACTGATGCGCATGGCTTCGCCGACTGTCGTGCGGCCCTGCACGGCCAGCTGCACGCCGTGGCGGCGCAAGGTCTCGCCGCCCATCTCGCCATGCGCCACCTTCAGGAAGTGGGCCGGGTCCGGGTGGTTGGCTGCGTCGGTGACGGCGCGCGTCATTTCCAGCAGCTCGTAGACGCCGGTGCGGCCGCGGTAGCCGGTGCCGTTGCAATGCGAGCAGCCTTTGCCGTGGAAGAACTGGGCCTGCTCGACGAAGCTACCGAGTTCGGCGCGCAGCCAGGTCTGCTCGGGCGGGGTCGGCGTGTAGGCCGTGCTGCAGCTCTCGCAGATCACGCGTACCAGGCGCTGGGCCAGCACGGCCTGCAGGGAGCCGCCGACCATGTAGCGCGGCACGCCCATGTCCATCAGGCGCAGCGGGGTCGATGCGGCATCGTTCGTGTGCAGGGTCGAGAGCACCAGGTGGCCGGTCATGGCGGCGCGCAGGCCGATCTGCGCGGTTTCCTGGTCGCGCATCTCGCCGACCAGCACGATGTCGGGGTCCTGGCGCAGCGCGGAGCGCAGCACGCGTGCAAAGGAGAGCTCGATCTTGTCGTTCACCTGCACCTGGTTGATGCCCTGCAGCCGGTATTCGACCGGATCTTCCACCGTGATCAGCTTCTTTTCGACCGAATTCAGTTCGGCCAGCGCGCTATACAAGGTGGTGGTCTTGCCGCTACCGGTGGGGCCGGTGACCAGCACCAGGCCGTTCGGGCGCTGGACGATGGCGCGGAAGCGCTCCAGCATTTTACGGGGCATGCCGATCGATTCCAGGCGCAGCGTGTTGCCGGCCTGGTTCAAGAGGCGCATCACGACCGACTCGCCGAACTGGGTCGGCATGGTCGAGATACGCACGTCGATGCGCTGGCTCTTGACCTTCATCGCGAAGCGGCCGTCCTGCGGCAGGCGTTTTTCCGAAATATCCAGGTCGGCCATCAGTTTCAGGCGCAAGGCGAGCGGCGTGGCGATCTTGATGTCGGCCTCGGTCTGCAGGTGCAGCACGCCGTCGATGCGAAAGCGAATTTGCAGGCGCCCTTCCTGCGGCTCGATGTGGATGTCGGAAGCGCGCACCTGCGTCGCGTCGTCGAACACCGACTGCAGCAGTTTGACGACCGGCGCCTCTTCCAGGCCCGGGTTCGCCGTCATGGCGCCGAAGTCGACGAAGGCGTCGCCGATGTCGGCCTCGACCTCTTTCGCGAAATCGGTGATTTCCCCGGTGCGGCGGTAGATGCGGTCGATCGTGTGCAGCACCTCGGTCTCGTTGACCACGGCCAGCTCGACGTTCTTCTTCAGGAGGCGCGCGATCTCGTCGTAGGCGAACAGGTCGGTCGGATCGGACACGCCCACCAGCAGGCCGCCCTGGCGTTCTTCCAGCACCAGCGCCCGGAAGCGGCGCGCGGCCGTTTCCGGCAGCAGGCGCACCAGGGCGTCGCTGATGTTGTAGAACTTCAGGTTGATGTAGGGGATGTTCAGCTGGCGCGCCAGCGCGCCCGAGATCTGCTCTTCGGTGACAAATCCGTTTTCGACGAAGACGCGCCCGAGCTTGCGCCCGGTGCGTTTCTGGTCGCTCAATGCCTGGTCCAGCTGCTCCTCGGACAGCAGCTTTTGCTGCACCAGGATTTCGCCGAGCCGGACTTTTTCTGGCCTCGCCATACCGCCCCTTGTAATGCTTTAAAAATGGGAAATCATTTTAAGGCAGAACGGGGGGATATTTACCGTTGGAATTAGTTTTGTGGTTGAAAGGCCGCGTTGGATAGTTGGGCGCGTGTAATATAAACAAGATTCGTAGGGTGGGCGCCCTGTGCCCACGCGTAAATGTCGCATCGTGTTGGCTTCGTTTTGGGAAAAAACCGGTCAACACGGTGCGGGCTTCACGCGTGGGCACGGGGCGCCCACCCTACGCGGCTCCGTTCAATTTACGTGGAGATGTCATGCACGACCAACCCAGTGCCCGCCGCCGCATTTTCCTGATGCGCCACGGCAGCGTCACCTACTTCGACGCAGCCGGCCGCCCCGCCCTGCCCGAACAAGTCCCGCTCAACGAAAAAGGCCGCGCCCAGGCCGATGCCGCAGGCGCCGCCTTTGCCGCCAGCGGCATCCGCTTCGACCGCGTCATCGTCTCCGGCCTTCCCCGCACCGTCGAAACCGCCGCCCGCGTGCTCGCCGTCACGGGCCAACAAATCGAACCCGACACCTGGCCCGAGCTCCACGAAATCCGCGGCGGCCGGCTCTCGACCATCCCCGACGCTGACCTGAAACGCGCCTTCACCGGCGCCTTCGAAGGCCTGGTGAATCCCGAACAGCGCTTCCTCGGCGGCGAATCCGTCGGCGAGATGATGGACCGGGTCCACCCCGCCTTGATGCGCCTGCGTGCCGCCCCCGACTGGGACACCGCCTTATTGGTCCTGCACGGCGGCGTCAACTGCGCGATCCTCTCGCTCGCCCTCACCGGCCAGCGCCTGTTCCTCGGCGGCCTGGCGCAGGAAGCGGGCTGCATCAACGCGCTCGATGTGGGCAGCGATCCGCTCGACTGGGTAGTGCGTTTCGTGAACCACGTGCCACCCTCCCCGCTGCAGCCCGACGCCCGCAGTACGACCATGGAACAGCTGTACACGCAGTACCGCCGCGGCAGCTGAAGGCGGCAACCAGGTTGGCAAATAAGTTGGCAAAATAAATAGTACGGTCGTGCACTTCATCAGCTACAATCGATCGACAATGAAGGTCGACAACAACACAGGAGGAGACGCCAGTGTATGAAGAAATGATGGGGACCAAGCCGGTGTCCGAGCGCCAGAAATTCGATGTCGAGGCGCTTGCCGGCTGGCTGCGGGCGAACGTGGCGGACTTCCCGGCCGGCCCTTTGGCCGTGGAACAATTCAAGGGCGGACAGTCGAATCCGACCTTCAAATTACGCGCCGGGACGCAGCAATTCGTCCTGCGCACCAAACCCGGCCCGGCCGCGAAACTGCTGCCCTCGGCCCACGCCATCGACCGCGAATTCCGCGTCATGCGTGCACTGCACGGGGCCGGCTTTCCGGTACCGCGCCAGATCGCGCTGTGCACCGACGAATCGGTCATCGGCCGCGCCTTTTTCCTGATGGATTTCGTCGAGGGCCGCGTGCTGTGGGAGCAATCGCTCCCGGGCATGACGCCGCAAGAACGCGGCGCCATCTACGACGAGCTGAACCGCGTCATCTCCCAGCTGCACACGATCGACTACGCCGCCATCGGCCTGCAGGACTATGGCAAGCCCGGCAATTATTTCGCGCGCCAGATCGAGCGCTGGACGAAGCAGTACCAGGCCTCCGCGACCGAACCGATCGAAGCGATGGACCGCCTGATCGAATGGCTGCCGAAAAACATCCCGCCGGGAGAAGACACCTCCATCGTGCACGGCGACTTCCGCTTGGACAACATCATTTTCCACCCGACGGAGCCGCGCATCCTCGCCGTGCTCGACTGGGAGCTGTCGACCCTGGGCCATCCGCTGGCCGATTTCTCCTACCACTGCATGAGCTGGCACATCCCGCCGGGTAAATTCCGCGGCATCGGCGGGCTCGACCTGGCCGGGCTCGGCATTCCTGACCTGGAAACCTATGTTGCGCGCTATTCCGAGCGCACCGGCAAGACGATCCGGCTGGAAGATTTCAATTTCTACCTCGCCTACAACATGTTCCGGCTGGCCGGCATCATGCAAGGCATCATGAAACGCTATGTCGACGGCACCGCCTCGAGCGCGCAGGCGCTGGAAAACGGCAAGGCCGCCCGCCCGATGGCCGAGATGGCCTGGCAATTCGCGAACCCGCAGGTATAACACCCAGGAGACCACAATGGATTTCGAGTATTCCGACCGCTGCAAGGAACTGCGCACCCGCCTGCTCGCCTTCATGGACGAGCACATCTACCCGAACGAAAAAGCCTATAAAAGGGAAATCGATGCCAACGGCGTCGCCGGCAACCGCTGGGTGCCGACCGAGCTGATCGAGCGCCTGAAGCCGCTGGCGCGCGAACAGGGGCTGTGGAACCTGTTCCTGCCGAAATCGAAGCGTGCGCCGGAAGGCCTATCGAACCTCGATTACGCGCCGCTCTGCGAAATCATGGGCCGCGTCGGCTGGGCGCCGGAAGTGTTCAATTGCTCGGCGCCGGATACCGGCAACATGGAAACGCTGGAACGCTACGCCTCCGAAGAACACAAGCAGCAGTGGCTCGAACCGCTCCTGCGCGGCGAGATCCGCTCCGCCTTTGCAATGACGGAGCCCGACGTCGCTTCGTCCGACGCGACGAACATCGCGACCCGCATCGAGCGCGAGGGCGATGAATACGTCATCAACGGCCATAAATGGTGGATCTCCGGCGCCGGCGACCCGCGCTGCCAGATCTTCATCGTCATGGGCAAGAACGACCCGACGGCCGCGCGCCACCAGCAGCAATCGATGATCCTGGTGCCGGCGAATACCCCGGGCATCACCATCAAGCGTCCGCTGCCCGTCTTCGGCTACGACGACGCCCCGCACGGCCACTGCGAAATCCTGTTCGAGAACGTCAGGGTGCCGGCCGCGAACATGCTGCTCGGCGAAGGCCGCGGCTTCGAGATCGCCCAGGGCCGCCTCGGACCAGGCCGCATCCACCACTGCATGCGCGCGATCGGCGTCGCCGAACGGGCCCTGGAGCTGATGTGCAAGCGCCTCGATTCCCGGGTCGCCTTCGGCAAGAAGATTTCGGAACAGGGCGTCTGGCGCGAGCGCATCGCCGAATCGCGCATCCGGATCGACACCGCGCGCCTGCTCACGTTAAAGGCGGCGTGGATGATGGACACGGTCGGCAACAAGGTCGCCGCGGCCGAGATCGCGATGATCAAGGTGCTGGCGCCGAACGTGGCCCAGCAGGTGCTCGACTGGGCGATCCAGGCCCATGGCGCCGGCGGCGTATCGGACGACTTCCCGCTGGCTGCCCAGTGGGCGGGCAACCGTACGCTGCGCCTGGCCGATGGTCCGGACGAGGTGCACCGCAACGCGATTGCCAAGGTGGAGCTTGCCAAATACCTATGATTGTTGGAAATAAGTGTTGCTGATGCTCTACAGATAGGGATGGCGGCGGCCCCCGGCGCTACCGCCCGCCCCAGTCTTGGATACCATGCTCGCTGGCGGCGCATTCGCGCCGCGCCGACCTGGATCGCTTTTGTCTCTGTTTCGCCGCTCATCCCTGCCTTCGATCCGCTCGAAGCTGTTCACCCTTGTCCTTGCCAGCGTCCTGCCGCTCCTGCTCGCCTACATCGCGTTCGTGCGCGATGCCGGCCAGCGCGAGGCACGCCACGTGGCGCGCGACGCCGCGACCATCACCCGCGCGCTGGCCGCCGCCCTCGACCGCGAGCTCGAGAGCGCCGAAACCGCCGCCCGGGTCGCCGCCGCCTGGCCGACGCTGGCGCCCGCCACGCTCGGCGAATTCCACGCCCAGGCGCACCGGCTGGTGCTGCGTCCGGAATTTCCCGCATCCGGCTTCGCCCTGAGCGGCCCCGGCGGCCGTGCACTGCTCGACACCGGCCACCCCTTCGCCAGCGGCTTGCCGGCCATACCGAATCGCGAGTCGATCGACGCTGTCTTCCTGCGCGG
Source organism: Telluria sp. AIW5 (assembly GCF_056680575.1). NCBI lineage: Bacteria > Pseudomonadati > Pseudomonadota > Betaproteobacteria > Burkholderiales > Oxalobacteraceae > Telluria > Telluria sp. AIW5. The sequence continues at coordinate 4,217,680 of NZ_CM155289.1, forward strand.
CGACGCCCGCATCTCCAGCCTGTACCGTCCGGAACCAGGCCAGGCCTTCGTTTTTTCCGCCGACGTGCCGGTCTGGCGCGAGGGCAAGGTCGCCTGGGTGCTCTCGAGCCGTGTGCGCCCGAAACGGATCGCCGACCTGCTTGCGGCCCAGCAATTGCCGCCCGGCTGGGTGGCCGAAGTCTTCGACGGGCGCGGCATGGTGGTGGCAAGCAACGCCGATGGCGCGCGCTACGCCGGCACGCCGATGAACGGCGTGCTGGCCTCGAGTGCGGCGGCCAGGCCCGAAGGCCTGGTCGACTTGCCCGACGACGGCGGCGCCCGCGTGCACGCAGCCTGGATGCGCTCGCCGCGGCACGGCTGGATGGTCGCGGTCAGCTATCCCGACGATGCGGCGCGCGAGCTGCTCGGCGATACGCTGCCGGCCACCGTCGCCGCTTCCTCCTGCTTGCTGGCGCTGGGCCTGCTGCTGGCCTGGATCATCGGCGGCGCCATCGCGCGCTCGGTGCGGGGCCTGGTGCAGCCGGCCGCCGCGCTCGGCCGTGGCGAGCCGCTCGGCCTGATGCCGCCGGCAATCCGCGAGACCGCCGTGGTGGCCGAAGCGCTGCAGGAAGTCGAAAGCGAATTGCTGCGCTACCGCGGCGACCTGGAAGCGCGCGTGTCCGACCGCACGGCCGAACTGGAACGCCTGCACGCGCGGATCGAAACGGTGTATGCCACGGCGCCGGTCGGCCTGTGCTTCCTCGACCGCGACCTGCGTTTCGTGATGATCAACGACTGCCTCGCGGCGATCAATGCCATCCCGGCGGCCGCCCACCTCGGGCGCACCCTGCCCGAACTGCTGGGCGAGGTCGGCAGGACCTTCGAAGCGCCGTATCGCCGCGTGCTGGAAACCGGGCGCGCGTTACGCGACCTCGAGGTGGCCGGCGAAGTGCCGGCCGAGCCGGGCGTGTCCCGTTATTGGCTGTCGAGCTACTACCCCGTGTTCGGGCCGGGGCGCGAGCTGGTCGGCATCAACGCGGTGGTGATCGACATCACCGAGCGCAAGATGCTCGAGCAGAAAAACCGCGACAACGAGGAGATGTTCCGCGTCCTGTTCGAGGGGTCGGGCGATGCCCAGGCACTGCTCGCCTATAACGCCCACTTCGTCAGCGCCAATCCCGCCGCGGCCACCCTGTTCGGCTGCACGGTCGAGGAACTCGTGATGCTGTCCCCGGCCAGCGCCTCGCCGGAATTCCAGCCCAACGGCCGGCGCTCCGACGAGATGGCCTCCGAATTGATGCGCCGCGCGCTCGACGAAGGCGGCGTCCAGTTCGAGTGGGTGCACCGGCGCCGCGACGGCGGCAATTTCCACGCCGACATCCGGCTCTCCAGCGTCGACATCGGCGGGCGCGGCATGATGCAGGTGACGATCCGCGACATCACCGAACGCGTGGCGGCCGATGCCGCGCTGCGCGCCAGCGGCGCCCAGCTGCGCCAGAGCGAGCGCTTCATCCGCACCGTCACCGACAACCTGCCGGCGCTGGTCAGCTACTGGGATGCCGACGAGCGGCTGCGTTTCGCGAACCGCCCTGCGCTGGCCTGGCTCGGCGTCGACGACGATGCCGCCGCGCTCGGGCGCCACGCGCGCGAACTGATCCCGGCCGACGTGCTCGCCCAGCTGGCCCCCCACATACGCGGCGTGCTGGCAGGAACGCCGCAGAATTTCGAGACCGAGCTGCGCAACGTGGACGGCGAGCCGGTCCACGTCTGGGGCAGCTATCTCCCCGACATCGACAAGGCCGGCAAGGTGCGCGGCGTCTACGCCTTGCATGCCGACGTCTCGCAACTGAAACTCACCGAGGGCCGCCTGGTGCAGGCGCTGGGCGAGGCCGAGCAGGCCAGCCGCGCGAAGAGCGAATTCCTCGGCAACATGAGCCACGAAATCCGCACCCCGATGAACGCCATCATGGGCCTGGCGCGCCTGCTGGAAGAAGCGCCGCTGGGCCGGCGCGAACGGGCTCACGTCGCCCACATCCGGCGCGCCTCCAGCTCGCTGCTCGGCATCCTGAACGACCTGCTCGACTACGCCAAGACCGACGCCGGCCAGCTGGTGCTGGAACACGTGCCGCTGCAGCTCGACGCCACGCTGCAGGGCATCGCCGTCCTGAACGCGCCCAACGCCCGGGCCAGGGGCATCGAGACCGTGTTCGCGGTGGCGCCGGACGTGCCGCACCTGCTGCGCGGCGACCCGACCCGGTTAGAGCAGGTGCTGCTCAATGTGGTGGGCAATGCCGTCAAATTCACCGAGGGCGGCGAGATCGTGTTGTCGGTGGACGTGGCCGCGCGCAGTCCGGGCCGGGTGCGCCTGCGCTTTGCCGTGCGCGACACCGGCATCGGCATCGCGCAATCCGACCAGGCACGCCTGTTCGAACCCTTCTCGCAGGGCGACAGCTCGACCGGCCGCAAGTACGGCGGCGTGGGCCTGGGCCTGTCGATCGCGCGCCGGCTGGTGGCGCTGATGGGAGGCAGCCTGGGCGTGGAAAGCGCGCCTGGCCGCGGCTCGACCTTCCATTTCGAAGCGGATTTCGGCGAGCTGGAGCCACCGCAAGCAGCGCGCACCGGCAGCCCGCCGCTGCGCGTGCTGGTCGCCGACGACAACGCCAGCGCGGCCGCGGCGCTCCGCAGCGCCCTGCATGCGCGGGGCTGGGAAACTGCCTGGGCGGCGAACGGGCGTGCAATGCGCGAACTGCTGGCCGGCGGCGCCTTCGATCTCGCCTTTGTCGACGCCGGGATGGCGGATCTTGCCGCCGCCATCCCCGCCCCCACGCTGCCGCCGACGGTGCTGCTGGTGGAAGACGCGTATGCCGAGGCGCCTGTGTTCCCGGCCGCTGCACCGCGCGTGACCCTGCTCGGCAAGCCATTCACGCATGCGGCGCTGGAGGCCGCCCTCGACGAGCTGCGCAGTAAGGCCACGGCGGTGCCCGCGGCGCGTTCGCCGCTGGCATCCTGCCTGGCGGGCCTCTCCGTGCTGGTGGTCGAGGACAACGCCATCAACCAGGAAGTGGCGACCTATGTGCTGACCCATGCCGGCGCGCGGGTCGCGGTGGCGCCGGACGGCCGCGCCGCGCTCGACCTGCTGCAGGCGCCCGGCGCCGTCTACGACGCCGTGCTGATGGATTTGCAAATGCCGGTCATGGACGGCTACGCCGCCTGCGAAGCGATCCGCGCGATGGGCCTGCACGCGCTGCCCGTCATCGCGATGAGCGCGAACACGCTCGCCGAAGACCGGCGCCGCGCCTTCGACGCCGGCATGGACGACCATTTATCGAAGCCGATCGACGTCGACGAGCTGGTCGCGACGCTGGCGCGGCTGACCGGGCGCGCCGGCGCAACCGGTGTTGCCGGCGCCGGTGCCGGCGCCGCCTTGCCGGACCTGCCCGGCATCGACCTGCAGGCGGCGCTGCCGCGCTTCGGCGGCAGTCTCGACGCCTTTGGCGCCGTGTTCAACCGCTTCGCGGCCGGCGCCGGCGCGGGCGTCGACGAGTTGCACGCGCAGCTTGAAGCAGGCCAGCGCCAGGACGTGCTGGCGGGCGCGCACCGCCTGCGCGGGGTGGCCGCCAATCTCGGCGCCAGCGCGCTGGCCGCGCACGCGCTCGCGCTGGAAGCGGCGCTGCGCGCGGGCGACGATGCGCAGGCCGCGCGCCAGCTGGTCCTGCTCGATGCCAGCCTGGCGCCGCTGCAGGCCGCCGCGCGCGCACTCGCCCCGGCCCCGTTGCCGACGCCGACCGGACAGGTGGACGGGTCCGCGTTGGCATACTTGCTGGAATTGCTTCAGAATAACAATTTGAAGGCGCTGGCGACCCATGCTGCGCTTGCCCCGGGCCTGGACCTGCTGGCCGGCGCGAGCGAAGCGCACGCGCTGGCCGAGGCGGTCGGCACGCTGCGCTTCGACCACGCGGCCTCGCTGCTGGCGGCTATACTGGAACAAAAGGGAGACGCATGAGCTGGACCGAACTCGCCCTGAACGGGCGCATCCTGGTCGTCGACGACGCGATGGAAAACATCCAGATCCTGCACGCGGCATTGCAGGACGAGCACGAAGTGCTGTTCGCCCTCGACGGCGCGAAGGCGCTCGCGCTGGTGCACAGCCAGGTTCCGGACCTGATCCTGCTGGACGCCGTCATGCCCGGCATGGACGGTTACGCGGTGCTGCAAGCCTTGCGCGCCGCGCCCGAGACCGCCGGCACGCCCGTCATTTTCGTGACCGCCCTCTCCTCGCCGGAAGACGAAACCCGCGCGCTCGAGGCCGGCGCGGCCGACTTCATCAGCAAGCCGGTGAACGCCGCCGTCGTGCGCGCCCGCGTGCGCACCCAGCTGACCGTCAAACGCCAGGCCGACGCGTTGCGCGCCCTCACGCTCACCGACAGCCTGACCGGCGTGGCAAACCGGCGCGCCTTCAGCGAACGGATCGATTCCGAATGGCGCCGCGCCGCCCGCGCCAGGCTGCCGATGGCGCTGGTCCTGGCCGACATCGACCACTTCAAACTGTACAACGACCATTACGGCCACCAGGCCGGCGACGCCTGCCTGGAACAAGTGGCGCGCGCCATGTGCCGCGCCGCGAACCGGGCCCAGGACATGGTCGCCCGCTACGGCGGCGAGGAATTCGCGATCCTGCTGCCCGAGACGGATGCTCTGGGGGCAGCCTGCGTGGCGCAGCGCCTGCTGGCCGAACTGGCGGCGCTCGGCATCGCCCACGCCGCCTCGCCGACCGCGCCGCTGCTCACTGCCAGCATGGGCATCGCCGCGCTGGTGCCCGACCGTACGCAGACCAGCGCCTCGCTGATTCGCGCGGCCGATGCCTTGCTGTACCAGGCCAAGGACGAGGGGCGTAACCGGTATTGCGTGGGGCCGCCCGCGTCCGCGCCATAAGCCGGCGGCTTTGCGGGATCCCCGGTAATCCCGCACACGCTGCGCTGTGATACGACAAAAGAATCACAGCGCGCAAAATCAAGTATTGGACATATCGATGTCCATCCGGCATGCTGAAGGCAACATTTACTCGCCTCATCAGGAAACCCCATGCCGACTTACCGTTCCCACACCACCACCCAGGGCCGCAACATGGCAGGCGCCCGCGCGCTGTGGCGCGCCACCGGCATGAAGGACGGCGACTTCGACAAGCCGATCATCGCCGTCGTCAATTCCTTCACCCAGTTCGTGCCGGGCCACGTGCACCTGAAGGACCTGGGCCAGCTGGTGGCGCGCGAGATCGAAGCGGCCGGCGGCGTCGCCAAGGAATTCAACACCATCGCCGTCGACGACGGCATCGCCATGGGCCACGGCGGCATGCTCTACTCGCTCCCCTCGCGCGACCTGATCGCCGACTCGGTCGAATACATGGTCAACGCCCATTGCGCCGATGCGATGGTCTGCATCTCGAACTGCGACAAGATCACGCCCGGCATGCTGATGGCCGCGATGCGCCTGAACATCCCGGTGGTCTTCGTCTCCGGCGGCCCGATGGAAGCGGGCAAGGTGGTCAAGGTGGTGGGCAACGAGACCAAGGTCATCAAGCTCGACCTGATCGACGCCATGATCAAGGCGGGCGATTCGAAGGTGTCGGACGCCGACGTGCTGGAAGCCGAGCGCTCGGCCTGCCCGACCTGCGGTTCCTGCTCGGGCATGTTCACCGCGAACTCGATGAACTGCCTGACCGAGGCGCTGGGCCTGTCCCTGCCGGGCAACGGCACCATCCTCGCCACCCACGCCGACCGCAAGGAGTTGTTTTTGAAAGCCGGCCGCGTCATCGTCGAACTGGCAAGGCGCCATTACGAACAGGACGATTACTCGGTCCTGCCGCGCTCGATCGCCACCAAGGCGGCTTTCGAAAACGCGATGGCGCTCGACGTCTCGATGGGCGGCTCGACCAACACCGTGCTGCACCTGCTGGCCGCCGCGCATGAAGCCGAGGTTCCATTCACGATGGCCGACATCGACCGCATCTCGCGCAAGGTACCCTGCCTCTGCAAAGTCGCGCCGATGACCGACAAGTTCCACATCGAAGACGTGCACCGCGCCGGCGGCATCGTCGCCATCCTGGGCGAGCTGGCGCGCGCCGGCCTGCTCGATACCTCGCTGCCGACGGTCCACAGCCCCACGCTCGCCGACGCGATCGCGAAATACGACATCCGCGTCAGCGACGACCAGTCGGTGCACCAGCTGTTCCGCGCCGCGCCGGGCGGGGTACCGACCCAGACCGCGTTCTCGCAGTCCGAGCGCTTTGCCAGCAACGACATCGATCGCAGCACGGGCTGCATCCGCGACCGCGCCCATGCCTATTCCGAAGATGGCGGCCTCGCGGTCCTGTACGGGAACATCGCGGAAAAGGGCTGCATCGTCAAAACCGCCGGCGTCGACGACAGCATCCTGACATTCTCGGGCAAGGCGCGCGTGTTCGAGAGCCAGGACGCGGCGGTCGAAGCGATCCTCGGCGACAGCGTGGCCGCGGGCGACGTCGTCATCATCCGCTACGAAGGCCCGAAAGGCGGCCCGGGCATGCAGGAGATGCTGTACCCGACCTCCTACATCAAGTCCAAGGGACTCGGCAAGGCCTGCGCGCTGTTCACGGACGGCCGCTTCTCCGGCGGCTCGTCGGGCCTGGTGATCGGCCATGCTTCGCCGGAGGCGGCCGAAGGCGGCGCCATCGGCCTGGTGGAAGAAGGCGACATGATCGACATCGACATCCCGGCGCGCACGATCAACCTGCGCGTCACGGCTGCCGACCTGGCCGAGCGCCGTGCCGTGATGGAAGCACGCGGCCAGGATGCCTGGCAGCCGGTGGGCCGCGAACGTTACGTGTCGCAGGCCCTGCAGGCCTACGCGGCGCTGACCACCTCGGCCGACCGCGGCGCGGTGCGCGATTTGGCGCAACTGAAGCGCTGACAGGACCGCGCCCGGGCCACAGGCCTGGAGATGCCCCTGGCCGAGCTTGATTCCGGCGCTCGGGCCCGAGGCCCGGGGCGGCTGCGCAGCCGCCCCGGGCTTTGGCCTCGGCATCGAACATGTGCCGGCATATCTGCTGCGCACGGGCTTGCTGGTCATGCGCCCGCGCGATGTCGAGCGCAGCGCAAAAAAAAAGCTGGGGTCACAAAAAAAGCTGGGGTCAGGTCTGACATTCCCCCTCTGTCAGGCTAGTTGTCACCTTATATTTTTAGGAGACAACATGAGTAAAATGTATTCTGACGCCTTCATCGAACAAGCCTTGGTGAAGGTGTATTCTCGCGGAAAACGCACCATACAAGACGTTGCAGACGATTTGCACGTCAACGTCTACACGGTCAAGAACTGGATACGCAGAAAGAATTTGTATATGTTGAAAGCCTCTTCCGACAGGGAAAAGCGGCCGCAGGACTGGAGCCGAAGCGAGCAGCTGGTGGCCCTGCACGAAACGCACGCATTGGATGAGGAAGCGCTGCAGGCATGGTGTCGTGAGCGTGGGCTGTTCGTGCACCATCTCGAAGCATGGCGTACGGCCTTCTGCTTGGATGCAAAGCCGGCCGTGGCCACCGATGCACGCGAGGTGCGCAGCTTGCAGCAAGAGAATGACAAATTGAAGCGGGAGTTGGATCGGAAAGAGAAAGCACTGGTGGAGGCCGCAGCGCTGCTTTTACTGCAAAAAAAGTTCAATGCGCTGTGGGAGGACGAGGTCAAATGACCTTGCCCGCAGCGCGGGCCGATATCGTCGCGATGGTCGCCCAAGCCGTTTCCTCGGGAGCGCGCCATACCAAAGCATGTGAAATCATCGGCTTGAGCTTGCGCACATTGCAGCGCTGGAAGCTAGTCGGTGCTGCGCCCGATGGGCGTACGACGCGCGTCCAACAACCAGTTCATGCGTTGACGGCGCGAGAGCGTGAAGAGATTCTCGCTATCGCCAACTCGGCCGAGTTTGGCCAGATGCCGCCTAGCCAGATCGTGCCGCGCCTGGCCGACCAGGGCACTTACCTGGCCTCCGAATCGACGTTCTATCGGGTGTTGCGAAGCGCTGGCCTGGTCAAGCATCGGCAGGCGGCGCGGCCGGTTCAAGAGCGCAGCAAACCGCGCGCCATCTGTGCTACGGCGCCTAACCAGCTCTACAGTTGGGACATTACCTATTTGCCGAGCGGGGTAAAGGGAATCTATTTTTACCTGTACATGTTCATCGATATCTACAGCCGAAAGGTCGTTGGCTGGCAGGTTTATCGGGACGAGCATAGCAACCTTGCGGCCGAGGTCATGCGCGACATCTGTGCACGTGAAAAAATCCAGCCCAACCAGGTGATTCTACATTCCGACAATGGCAGCCCGATGAAGGGCGCGACTATGCTGGCGACCTTGCAGGCACTGGGCGTGATGCCTTCGTTCAGCCGGCCGGCCGTCAGCAATGACAACCCGTATTCGGAGTCGTTATTCAAGACCTTGAAGTACCGTCCCGACTATCCCGGTAAAGCATTTACGGACCTCGCACACGCACGCAACTGGGTGGCCAGATTCGTGCGCTGGTATAACAACGAGCACCGTCACAGCACCATCAACTTCGTGACGCCGACCCAACGTCACGCGGGCCTCCACCACGTGTTGCTGGCAGCCCGCACAGCCGTCTACAACGCTGCACGTGAGGCCAATCCGCTGCGTTGGACCGGGGCCATACGCAACTGGTCGCCGATCAGGGAAGTGCATCTCAACCCCGACCACGCGATCAGCGAAACCACAGCGCCGGCGACCAATATGCCGGCTTTTAGAAGAGCAGCTTAACGGCTGCTCACGCGACAACTAGCTTGACAACCACCGCATTCGGACACGGCCCCTGCCTTTCTCGGCCTGTTATTGTTGAGGCCGTGTCCGAATGCCAGACCTGACCCCGGTTTCTTTTTCGGGCCTTGGCCTCGGCATCGAACATGTGCCGGCGGATCTGCTGCGCGCGGGCTTGCTGGTCATGCGCCCGCGCGATGTCGAGCGCAGCGCAAAAAAAAGCTGGGGTTTCTTTTTTCCACAAGGCCGCGCGTGGGCCGTGTCAGGCTTGACAATCTCGACTGCCAGGCGCAGCCTGCAATATGCTGCGCGGACAACTGCACGCCCTGATCACGCTTTCAGCCGACAGGAAGCATCCCAGGGCGAACCGCTTCCGTCAGGTCCTTCCGGGCACCGTGATCATGCTGAGTAGTCGCTCCGTATCATGTCGGACGACCCCGGACTTTCGCGTCGACGTTAAAAATAAGCGGTGAAACAGCAAAATGGCCCGGCGTTCACCCATATCGGGTCTGCCCATGAAAGGCGTCAATTACTGGCGCGAGCGGTGGTTTGCACGAAGATGATCTGATCAATCATCGGCTGACCTGGTTACTGGTGGCCCAAGCCATCCTTTTCTCCGGCTATGCCACTCTTCTCGTCCTGCTCTTCGATACACAAAAGAGTCTGGAGGGCGAAACCAGGGTACTGGTGCTCGACATCGTGCGGCGCGTATTCCCCTGGGTAGGTATCGGGATCGCCATTATTATCGGGATTGGGATCGTGGGAGCGCTAACGGCAATGTTTTTTATCCACCGTTACGCGAATCAGGAAAGCAGAAACTCGTTCGAATATGGGATTCACTGGCTTCCATCGATATTAGGACAGATTTCAGGAATTTCCCTCCCCGTCCTCTTCGCCCTGGTCTGGCTTTACCTCGCCTGTGTCGCTGATCAATTCGCCTAGCTGGAGCACTTTGACGCTTGATCGACGATGGCGGCCACCGTCCTGTCGACGGACGGCCGAATCGGCAACATGCCACGCTGTCGATAGCTTGCCTGACGGTAGCGATATCAAGAGAAACAGATTCCGCGTCGGCGCCCCGGCGAAAAACCGTCTTTCCGGGCACGCTCCAGCGCAGCGGTGTCCGTCGCCCTTCGTCTATGTGGATTTGCCAGGACACGCAAGATCGTGGTGTCGCTAACCCCACCCTGCTGCATGAACATCCAGGCCTTCAATGCGCCCTGCTCCGCGTCGAGAATAACGCCTTGCTGAACGATACTCTGAAGACTGGCATTCAGCCGTTCATAGTTAGACATAGACTTGTCCCCCCGTCCTTCGATCTACGAACTTAAAAATCAGCCGAAAGCGCGCGCCTGCGGCGCTTCCTGCCGAGGCGAATTGCGCCGGTCCCGCTTTCGTTTGTAAAGTGGGGAGCACAGTACACGCCACGCAACGCGGCGGGGTACGCCGACGAGCTGCATGAATTCGAGTGCCGCATTTATCCCATCTTTCGCCAGGATCCTTAACGCGTCATTCACCCGCGCCGCGGTGTAGCTATCGACGCGGGGATCTGCAGATTTGCATTCGAATATGGATTGTGCTGGCATCAATTCCACAAGCGCTCCGTGTTATCAGGTTGGCAAAGTGCGACAGTCGTTTGGCAAGGAAGCCATCTCTGATGCCTGCACTTGCAGTGGAAGGGGCTTTCGAGTGGCCGAACTCCCGTGGGTGAAACATGTGTAAAGCATAGCAGTCGATTGACTGTAGGTCCATTCCTACAGGAGATTTATTGCGCACGAGATGCCGATATGCCACGGACTATCTATCGGGGAATTTTTATTGCACCCAGGAAGCCGTTATTATTTAATTTTAGTAAGTACTCTCGCGGAAAGGAATGTGCTTTCTGGCCGCGCTGCGCCGATTGCCTGGCAGCGGATGGGCAGCGCGCCGAGCCGGCGAGCCTGCCTTAAGCCAGGCTTAGCGTTGCGCTTCCTTTCGCCCTTGTCGTTTCCACTATGCTACACTGCGCGCCGACCATGAACTGTCCCCCTATTCCCTCTATCATTCCGGCGCCGTGATTCTTCGGTTGCGCCGGTTCTTACCTGCGCACGCCGACCATGCCGTTCAAGCTTTTCCGCCGCCTCACCGACAACGCCACCCTGAAGTCCCTGGGCCCCGGCCTCATCACCGGCGCCGCCGACGACGACCCGTCCGGCATCGCCACCTATTCGCAGGCCGGCGCCCAATTCGGCTTCAACACTCTGTGGACGCTGGTGCTCACCTACCCGTTCATGGTGGGCATCCAGCTCGTTTCGGCACGCATCGGCCGCGTCACCGGCCGCGGCCTGGCCGCCAACATCCGGCGCGCCTATTCTCCCTGGCTGCTGTACGTCATCGTCGCGCTGCTGCTGGTGGCGAATGTGATCAACATCGCGGCCGACATCGCCGCGATGGGCGAAGCCATGCGCCTCGTGACCGGCACCGGCTCCGGCCACCTGTACTCGCTCGGCTTCGGCGTGCTGTGCCTGTCGCTGCAGGTGTTGCTGCCCTACGCCACCTATGTCCGCTACCTGAAGTGGCTGACCCTCGGCCTGCTGACCTATGTCGCCACCGCCTTCGCCGTGCACATGCCCTGGACCGAGGTATTCGCCCGCACCGTCTGGCCGCATTTCACGTTCACGAAGGAGTCGGTGGCCCTGATCGTCGCCGTGTTCGGCACCACGATCAGCCCCTATCTGTTCTTCTGGCAGGCGTCGCAGGAAGTCGAGGAAATCCGCAACGCGCCGCACACGCGCGCCTTGCGCACGCGCCCGCTGGACGCCCTCGCCCAGCTCAAACGCATGAAGGCCGACACCCTGATCGGCATGGGCTTTTCCAACCTGGTCGCCTTCTTCATCATCCTGACGACGGCGGTGACCCTGGGCGCGCACGGCATCACCGACATCCAGTCCTCGAGCCAGGCGGCCGAGGCGCTGCGCCCGGTGGCCGGCGAATTCGCCTTCCTCGCCTTTGCGCTGGGGATCATCGGCACCGGCATGCTGGCGGTGCCGGTGCTGGCCGGATCGGCCGCCTACGCCGTCACCGAGAGCTTCCGCTGGCGTAACGGCATGGACCTGAAGGTGGTCGAGGCGCGCGAGTTCTACGGCATCATCGCGCTGGCGACACTGGGCGGCGTGCTGCTCGACTTCGCCCCGATCGACCCGATCGCGGCGCTGGTGCTGTCGGCCCAGATCAACGGCGTAATCGCGGTGCCGATCATGACCGTCATGATGATGCTGGCGCATAACCGCAAGATCATGGGGAAGTACACGCTGAGCACCCGCCACACGCTGATCGGCTGGTGCGGCATTGCCATCATGCTGGCGGCGGTGGTGGCGATGTTCGCGACCTTGTGACGGGCCGGGCCAGTTGTGCTGTTTACAAAAATCCAGGGCCGGCTAGTGACGGCTTAAGTTTCCGGATGTAAAGTTCATACTGCCGCAGGGAAGGACGGTCGTCCTTTCCCGGACTCTCCCGATATGGACTGTCTGCATGAAGCTCGATTTTTTCCAGAAATCCCCACCGGCCATCGGTGGCTTCGATGTCCGGCCAAGCGATGCGGCGCAATGCCGCCCCGTGCTGGACAAGCTCGACGAACTCGGCTTGAGACCCTATCTCGCCCACCGCGCACTGGAATGCCATCAGCTGTTCGGACTGTCGCTTGAGGCGGCCGCGCAACTGGCCAGTGGCGGCGACACCTTGAACCTGTGCCGTGAGCTCGGCCTCGAACCACTTTCCAGCGTGGCCGATCTCGAACGCGAGATCGTGCTGGCCGTGCTGGCGGCACCGCGTCCCCTGTCCTTCCCCAGCGCCGCCGAGTTCCTGTCGGCCGTGGCGATCCGCCGCAACATCGTGCTCGCAGCGCGCCGTACGCAGCTGGCGTTCGGCACCGCGCAAGCGGAACGCCCGCCGAGCCACTGGACGTATGACGAGGACCGCGGCTTCACGCTGCTCTCCCAAAGCTCCCTGATCGAGGCCCTGACACTGGCCACCCAGCCCGATGCGGGCGGTGGCCGGCTGTATGCATTCTCCGGCTACCGGGCGAGCGAGTACGTGATGCTGCTCGGGATTGCGCAGGAGCTGGAACGGGTCAATCCGCCCCTCCTCGCGGCACTGCAGCGGCGGTGGGAGGCCCGCGCGATCCAGTCGCGTGCTTTCCATGATGTCTTCCTGGTCGAATATGGTTCGCTCGAGGCGCCGCTGCCGCCGGGTTATTACGTACCGGGCGACCGGGTCTGGTTCAGGAATCCGGACGCGCACTCGTCGGACGCATCAGGCTACGAAGGCTCCTGGGTCATCTATCTGGGCAACGGCATGTTCAGCAATTTCTGGAACCGCGAGCGCCCCTACAGCCTGGCCGGCAAGTGCGTCGAGATCTACCACTGGCGCCACGGGACCTTCGTCGATGCGGACGGGGACCTGCGCATGGACGAAACCATCGTCGAAGCGAGGACCGCGCACACCATGGCCGACCCGGCCCGCCTCGCGGCAGTGGTCGACCGCATGATGCGCCTGCGCGATGGTCCCGGCGAATACGGCGCCGGCGGCTGCATCGACTTCTCGCGCGAATTCGCGCGCAAGGTCTGTGTCGGCTCCGCGGACATCGTGCTGCCCGGCTGACGCAAGCTGCCGGCTGCGGCTACCTGCATGGCGAGGGCATGCCTGACACTCTATGTGAGCGAACGAACTGTTCCCGGATCATGAAACCGTTAGCATGAATCTCATTCGCTTACCCAAGGAGAGCAGTCATGAGCACGAAATCCAAGCTTGCCGTCGTATCCACCGCCTTGTTGCTGGCTGCCGGTTCAGCCACGGCAGGCTGCGGTAAAGGGGCCATTGCGGGCGGCGTCGTCGGCCACGTGGCCGGCAAGCACGGCATCGCCGGCGCGGCAATCGGATGCGCGATCGGGCACCATGCCGAAAAGAAGAAGCAGAAGCAGGCTGCGGCTGCAGCAGCGGCCGCTTCGCCAAACAACACGGCGCCCGCCAACGCCCCCGCCACCACCAGGAAATAAGCTGATCCTGAAAATGGCCGCGTCCTCGCCGGTGGTTGGCGGGGCGCGGCCATTCTTCATTGGAGCGCGGCGACGAGCTGCCCCGGGCCCGTCACGGTGCACACAGTGCCGGGCGCCAGGACTAGTCTTTATTCCGCTTCCGGAAGGTGATGACCCCGATGACGATCAGGGCGCAGCCAACGCTCAGGAGCGCTGGTTGCTGCATCAGTGCGAACGAGACGAAAAACGCGACGCCGGATGCAATGAGCAGGCGGCCTGCGATTTTGTTATTCCTTTGAATCTTCAAGCGGCGCTCCAATTGTGTAAGGTGTGCAATTCTTTGCGCACATTTGAACGCAGTTCGGAAATCCTGTCAAAACAATCTTTCCGGCTGAACTCGCCTGCATTCAGCGAAAGAAACTCATTCATATCGGTTTCCTGCCAGGATCCATCATCGTAAAGCGGGACCTGAGTTTCTCGCCGATAGCGGAACCTGGCAAGGCCTGGCACCCCGCGTTTCACTCGTCACGCGCCCTGCAAGGACCTCCACTGCACCTTCCCGGTCCCCGACTTCGGCAAGGCCTCGCGAAACTCGACGATGCGCGGGCTTTTGTAGGCCGCCATGTTCGCATGCGACCAGTCGACGATGTCCTGCTCGCTCACCGTGCCGTGGAAGCCATCCTTCAGCACCACCACCGCCTTCACCGTCTCGCCGCGCCGCGCATCCACGCCGGAGACCACGCACACTTCCCGGATCGCCGGATGCCGGTACATCAGGGCCTCGACCTCCGCCGGCCAGACCTTGTAACCGGAGGCATTGATCATGCGCTTCAGGCGGTCGACCATGAAGAAATAGCCGTCTTCATCCACCCGGCCGATGTCGCCCGTGCGCAGGAAGCGCTTGCCGCCGATCTCGATGAAGGCCTCGGCGCTGGCCTCCGGATTGTTCCAGTACCCCAGCATCACCTGCGGCCCGTGCACGACGATTTCGCCGACCTGGTCGACGCCCAGCGTCTCGAAACTATCGGCATCGATCACGCGCGCGTCGACATCCTGGATCGGGATGCCGAGGCATTGCTTCTTCGGCCGGTCGGGCGGGTTGATGTGGGTCGGCGCCATCGTCTCCGACATGCCGTAACCCTCGACGTAATCGATGCGCAGCAGCTCCTGCATCTTGCGCGCGATGGCTTCGGGCATGGCGGCGCCGCCGCCGCTCATGCGCCGGATGCTCGACAGGTCGTATTCGGCCACGCGTGGACTCGAGAGCAAATCGATCACCATCGTCGAAATCAGCTGGGTCGCATTCACGCGGTGGCGGCGGATGCATTCGGCCGCCATGTCGCGGTCCCAGCGCGCCAGCAGCACGATGGTCCCGCCGACAAAAATCGGGCCGTTCATCCCGCCCTGCATGCCGGTCACGTGGAACAGCGGCAGGACGCTCAGCGCGATCGAATCCTGCTGCGATCCGAACCACTGCAAGCCGGCCAGCGCGTTGTACATCACGCTGCGGTGGGTGTGCATGCAGCCTTTCGGCAGGCCGGTGGTGCCCGAGGTGTAGGGCATGGCGCACAGGTCGGCCGGGCCGGCGGTGAGCGGTCCGGGGCGGCATGCGCGCGCCAGCATCGCGCTCCACAGCACGACGCCCTCGCCTTCGAGCGCGCGGCGCGGGGCGGCGACGAATTCGGGGACGGCAAGGTCGGTGGGCCGGGTGATGTAATCGGAATACGCGGCCACCAGCACGTGGCGCAAGCCGGCGTCCAACAAGGGCGCTACCTGCGGATACAGGTCTTGCGGCACGAAGATGGTGGTGGCGCCGGTGTCGCTGACATAGTGGCGCAGCTCTTCGGTCAGGTTCATCGGGTTGACCGGCACTACGACCGCGTTCGCGCGCAGGATGGCGTAGTAGGCGATGATGAACTGGGGGCTGTTCTGCATGTAGAGCAGGACGCGGTCGCCCCCCTTCACGCCGCATTCCTGCTCGAGGTAGCCGGCCACGCGCTCGACGTCATCCTTGAGCGCGGCGTAGCTGAGCGGGGTGTCGTAGAAAATCACCGCGGGCTTGTCCGGGTAGCGCGCGGTCGATACTTCGAGGTTGAAAAACAGGTTCGTTTGTGGAACGGTCAGGTGCCGCGGCAAACCGCGCGGCCAGAAATCGACGTGACGCTCGAGCATGGTGCTGTGTCTCCTCAGGTCGGTCGATGCGCGCGCAGGCCGCTGGCGGGCAGCGGCGCATCGACAGGATGGGCGTGCTTGCTTCGTGCTTGCTTTGTGCTTGCTTTGTGCTTGCTACGCGGCGGCTTGTGGACGGCGCCGGAACAGCGCCTTGCCCTCGATGGTGCAGACGGGTTCGCCGTTCTGGTTGGTAGCGACCCAGGTCGAGAACACCACGCCGCGGTCCGGCCTGGAGGTCGATGGCTTGACCTCCTTCGTCACATAGCGCACCCGCAGGGTGTCGCCGGCGCGTACCGGCTGCAGCCAGCGCACGCCGTCCAGGCCCGGCGAGCCCATGCTCGCTTCCTCGCAGCCCATGCCGTCGAGGACGATGCGCATCATCATGGCGCAGGTATGCCAGCCGCTGGCGATCACGCCGCCGTAGATCGATTTCGCCGCCGCTTCCCTGTCGACGTGGAAGGGCTGCGGGTCGAACTGGGTGGCGAAGGCGATGATTTCGTCTTCGTTGACGGTGCGCTGGCCGAGTTCGAATTCCTGGCCGGGCACGAAGTCGTCGAAATACCACTGCTTCTTCATGCCGCCCTTTCCCTGAAACCCGGCTGGGCGATGAAACGCGCCAGGTGGTGGTCGCTGTCGCCCAGCGTCAGTTCGATCGTCGCCAAACGCTTGAAGTAGTGGGCGGCCGGCAGTTCGTCGGTCACGCCCATGCCGCCGTGCAGCTGCACGGCTTGCTGGCCGACGAAGCGCGCGGCCTGGTTGATGCGGTACTTGGCGGCCGAGACGGCGCGGCGGCGCTCATGTGCACCCTCGGCATCGCTCGAGGCGAGCTTCACGGCCGCCATCAGCGCCATCGAGCGCGCCTGCTCCAGATGGATGTACATATCGGCCATGCGGTGCTGCAGGGCCTGGAACTTGCCGATCGGGGCGCCGAACTGCTGGCGCGTTTTCAGGTATTCCAGGGTCGCCTCGAAGATGGCTTCCATCGCGCCCAGCGCTTCGGCGCACAGCAGGCCGGCGCCGTAATCGAGGGCGGCGTCGAGGATGCCGGCGCCCTTGCCTTCTTCTGCCAGCAAGCCGGAGCGTGGCACCAGCACGTTGTCGAAGCGGACGTCCGCGGCGCGCTGGCCGTCCAGGGTGCGGTAGCCGGTGATCGTAACGCCCGCCGTGTCGGCAGGAAGCACGAACAGCGTGACGCCATCCTGCCCGCGCTGCTCCCCGCCGGTGCGTGCCGAGACCACCAGCATGCCGGCCTGGGCACCATGGATGACGACCTTCTTCTCGCCGTTCAAGGTCCAGCCGTCCCCGTTTGCGACCGCGCGGGTGGCGATGTCGAACATGTCGTGGCGCGACTGGCGCTCGCCCAGTGCGCAGGCGAGTTTCAGTTCGCCCGTTGCGATTCTCTCCAGCAGCTCGCCGCGGCCGCCTGCCAGCCGCAGGAATTCGGCGCCGAGCACTGTGGCAAAGTAGGGCTCGACCACGAGGCCGCGGCCCAGTTCCTGCATCACGACGAACATGTCGACGGCATTGCCGTTGAAGCCGCCGTGTTCTTCCGGCACCGGCAATGCCGTCATGCCGAGTTCGGCCAGCGTGGCCCAGGCGGCGTCCGAGGTACCGGTGTCCGAATGAATGATCCCGCGCCGCGTTTCAAAACCGTAGTCGCGGCCGATCCAGCGCTTGAGGGCGTCCGCAAACTGCAGCTGCTCCTGGTTGAAATTGAAGTCCATGCCTTCTCCTTACAGGCCCAGGATCATCTGGGTGATGATGTTGCGTTGGATCTCGTTCGAGCCGCCGTAGATGGAGGTCTTGCGATAATTGAAGTAGTGCGACAGCAGCGGCGCGGCGTCGTCATGGTCGACCAGGCTGTGCGCGCGCTCGCCGTCCAGGTAGGCCGGGTCGAAAGGCAGCGCCATCGGGCCGACCGCTTCCACCATCAGTTCGGACAGCAGTTGCTGGATATCGGTGCCGCGCACTTTGAGCACCGAGGCTTCCGGCCCCGGGCCCTTGTCGGCGCGCGACAGCACGCGCAGGACCGTCATTTCGAGCGCCATCAGTTCGATTTCAAGGCTGGCCAGTTTCGCACTGAACAGCGGGTCGTCGATCAGCGGCTTGCCGTTCCTGGTCTCACGGCTGGCGAGCGTTTTCAGGAAGGCCAGTTCGCGCTTGCTGCGGCCCACCGCTGCGATGCCGGTGCGCTCGTGGCCGAGCAGGTATTTGGCATAGGTCCAGCCCCGGTTTTCCTGGCCGACCAGGTTGGCCACGGGGACGCGCACGTTGTCGAAGAAGACCTCGTTCACTTCGTGGTCTTCGTCGAGCATGATGATCGGGCGCACCGTGATGCCGGGGGTGTGCATGTCGATCAGCAGGAAGGAGATGCCCTCCTGCTTGCGCACGCCCGTATCGGTGCGCACCAGGCAGAAGATCATGTCGGCGTGCTGGGCCAGCGTGGTCCAGGTCTTCTGGCCGTTGACGACGTAGTGGTCGCCGTCGCGAACAGCGGTGGTCTTCAGCGAAGCCAGGTCGGAGCCGGCGCCCGGTTCCGAGTATCCCTGGCACCACCAATCCTCGCAGGACAGGATGCGCGGCAGGTAATACGCTTTTTGCTCGGCATTGCCGAAGGCCATGATGACGGGCGCGACCATATTGACGCCGAAAGGCAGGATTTGCGGCGTGCCGGCGCGTGCGCATTCTTCGTCGAAGATGTGGCGCTGGACCGGGGTCCAGCCCGGACCGCCGAACTCCACCGGCCAGCCGGGCGCAACCCAGCCCTTCTCGGCGAGAATCTTGTGCCAGCGTACGCTGTCGTCCTTGGAGAGGCGCAGGTGGTGGCGCACCTTGTGCTGCAGGTCGGCAGGCAAGGCCGCGTCGAGGAAGGCCCGCACTTCGTTGCGAAATGCCAGGTCTTGGTCCAGGTAATTCAGGTCCATTCGGTCTCCTTGTTATCGTCGCGCCGGGTGAAAAAGCACGATCGTTCACGAAAGATTCTACCCGAAAAAATGGCGGATTTATCAAATAAAAAAGAGGGGGATTCGGCCACCCCGCGTGCATGGCGCAAGATGTAGGGTGGGCCGGGCCACGAATGGCTCCGCCCACGCGGTAGTACGCATGCAGATCGACACACCGTTCGCAAGCGTTGCGGCATGCAGGGGCACGAGCGCGTGGGCGGAGCCCACCCTACGGTTATCTCTACTCGGCGGTCGCCTGATAAAGCGGGCAAAAAGAAAGCTCCCGAAGGAGCTTTCTTTGAAGGCATTTACTTCTTCACGACATCCGGACTGCCTGGCCCGGGCGCCGCCATGTACGGCATCGTGCGCGAGGCCATGCGGGTATCGGTCTTGAGCATCCCTGCCTCATCGGCCAGGATATGGGCCGTTTCCTGCAGCAGCACGTCCTTCGCGTCCTTCGCTGCCTTCTCGGCGGCGATCTCGGCGGACAATGCGCGCTCGTCCGATTGCAAACCGTCGTCGCGCGACAGCGAGTTGCGCGAGGCCACGACGGTCTTGGCTGGACGGGTCGGCTCGGGCACCTTGCTGCGTGCTTCCTTGCCGCCCGGCGCTGCCGCCGGTTCGTCCGGCGTGGTCGCGCCCTTGCCTGCCGCCAGGCGTGCTTCGCGCATCTTCGCTTTCGCGTCCTGGGCATCGCGCTCCTTGCGGCGCACGGCTTCGTTCAGCGAGATTGCGTTTTCCTTACGCAGCTTCATGACTTCGGCGATGTCTTCGCGCAGGTCGATGAAATCCTTGTCCTTGGCGATGCGCGCCTCGTGGCGCTTCTGCAGCGGCGCCACCAGTTCCTTCAGGTCGCCCGAGGGCACGTAATTGGCCGGCTTGATCGACACCCACGGCAAGGCGTTATCGAACGAAGACTCGCCGAAGCTGTCCGGATCGGTCGTCACCGGCAGCTTGATGTCGGGCGTCACGCCGCGCAGCTGGGTGGTGCCGCCGTTGATGCGGAAGAACTGGGCGATCGTCATTTTGAGTTCGCCAAAGCGCGTCTTGTCCGACTGCGAGAAGCGGTCGAGGTCGATCAGGGTTTGCACCGTTCCCTTGCCGAAGCTCGGCTCGCCGATGATCAGGCCGCGGCCGTAATCCTGGATCGCCGCGGCAAAAATCTCCGACGCCGACGCCGAACCGCGGTTGATCAGGACGCCCATCGGGCCATCCCAGGCCAGGCCGGGCGCCGTATCGGCCTCGACTTCGACGCGGCCTTCAGCATTGCGCTGCTGCACCACCGGACCCTTGTCGATGAACAGGCCCGTCAGTTCGACCGCTTCCACCAGCGAACCGCCGCCGTTGTTGCGCAGGTCGATCAGGACGTTGTCCACTTTGTCCTTCTTGAGTTCGCCCAGGATGCGGGCGACGTCGCGGGTGGCGCTCTTGAAGTCCTTGTCGCCCTTGCGGCGCGCTTCGAAGTCCTGGTAGAAGGTCGGCAGCGAAATGATGCCGATGCGGCGGTTGATGCCGTTTTCCTTGACCTGGATGATCGACTTCTTGGCCGCCTGCTCTTCCATGCTGATCTTCTTGCGCACCATCGAGACGGTGACGTGCTTGGCGTCGATGCCGGCGTCGCCCGGGATCACGTCCAGGCGCACGGTCGAGCCCTTCTCGCCGCGCACCAGCTGCACGACGTCGTCGATGCGCCAGCCGAGCACGTCGGTGAACGGGCCGGTGCCCTGCGCCACGCCGACGATGCGGTCGCCCACCTTCAGCTTGCCGGACTTGTCGGCCGGGCTGCCGGGCACGACTTCGCGGATCACCGTGTAGTCGTCGCGCGTCTGCAGCACGGCGCCGATGCCCTCGAGCGAGAGGCGCATGGCGATGTCGAAGTTGTCGGCCGAGCGCGGGCCGAGGTAATTGGTATGCGGCTCGATGGCGGTCGCGTACGCGTTCATGAACATCTGGAACACGTCTTCGTTGTTCAGCTTCTTCATGCGCGAGACGTAGGTCTCGTAGCGCTTGTCGAGCGTCTCGCGGATGCCCTTCTCATCCTTGCCGGCCAGTTTCAGGCGCAGCCAGTCGTTCTTGACGCGCTTCCTCCACAGGTCGCGGATCTCGTCCTCGCTCTTGGCCCACGGGGCCTTTTCGCGGTCGAGCTGCAGGGTTTCGTCGGTCGTGAAATCGAATTTGGTCTTCAGCAGGCCGCGCGCATAGCTCATGCGGTCGGCAAAGCGCTGCTGGTAGAGGTTGTAGATCTGGAACGGCGGGTTCAGGTCTTCGTTGTTGATCGCATCGTCGAGCTTGGTTCGCAGCGGGGCGAAGCGGTCGATGTCGGCCTGGGTGAAATACAGCTTTTCGCTGTCCAGGGTTTCGAAGTAGTTGTCGAAGATCTTTTCCGACATGGCGTCGTCGAGCGGGGTCGCCTTGTAATGGTAGCGGCCCAGCACGCGCGAGGCCCACAGCGCAGCTTGCGTCTGTGCGGCAATGGGCTTCATCTGGGTCGACGCGACTTTTTCCGGCTGTGCGGTCACCGCATGCG
The DNA here is from genome assembly GCF_056680575.1 of Telluria sp. AIW5. Lineage (NCBI taxonomy): Bacteria > Pseudomonadati > Pseudomonadota > Betaproteobacteria > Burkholderiales > Oxalobacteraceae > Telluria > Telluria sp. AIW5. The sequence continues at coordinate 4,239,102 of NZ_CM155289.1, forward strand.
TGGACACGACGCAGGCCGCGGCCAGGGCAAGGATCAACATCTGCTTCTTCATGTAGTCGTTCTCCGAACGTGAACTTGAGTAACTGGCGACGCTACGCCGATACCTGCGGTATCCAAAGCGCGCGAACCCATTCTACAGGAACGGGGGCGCGCGTCGAGTCGGCTTGTGCGGGGCGTCGTGACAAGATTAAGGTTGGCTTAAGGCTGCGTGGTCAGCCTCGTATTGAACGCAGCAGCACGTCGTGCCACAGGTACAGCGCGCCAGCCAGGCCGAGCAGGACCGCCCAGGGCCAGGAACGCACTGCGAGGCGCCAGTCGACCGGCGAGGGCCAGAAGGACAGGAACTGGGGCGCGAGCACTACGGCCAGCAGCAGGTCGAGCGGCGCGAAGCGCCAGCCGGGACCGGTACGCCAGGCAGCGACCGCAAGTGGCAGCAACAGGACCAGGAAGGGCGCCAGCGCCGCAGGGGCGGCGTTGTACCAGCGCAGGTTGGAAAAGGTGACCGAGCCGAGTTCCCAGACCTTGCCCTTGCGGCGCGGGAACAGGCTGATATTGGTCGGCTCGGCATTGGTCAGCAGGCCGACGCTGAAATGCGCCAGCTCGTGGCACAGGGTGCCAGGTGCGGTGAGCAGGAAGAAGGCCGGATGTGCGCCGGACAAGATCCAGAACAGGAAGGCCATCGCGATCGACGGCACGAGGTAGACCAGGATATCAAGAAAAGGCGCGGGCAAAGGCGCAGGCAAAAGCGCGCCATGGCTGCACAGGAAGCCCGGCAGCCAGGCCGTGCAGGCGGGCAGGCTCATGGCGGGCTCATGGCGGGCTCATGGCGGGCTCAGGCGGTCAGCGCGCGTAGAAGCAGCGTCCGCAGGCCTGGCGATAGCTTTCGTTGCCGCCGATACTCACCTGCTCGCCTTCGCGGATACGGCGACCGTTATCGTCGACGCGGATGTTCATGGTCGCCTTTTTGCCGCAGGTACAGATGTTCTTGATTTCCTCGATGTCGTCGGCCAGCGCCAGCAGGTAGGCCGAACCCGGGAAGGGGTCGCCGCGGAAATCGCTGCGCAGGCCATAGCAGATGACGGGCACGCCGCGCACCTGGGCCAGCTGGTGCAGCTCCTGCACCTGGGCTTTCGTGAGGAATTGCGCCTCGTCGACGAGCACGCAGGAGACCGTCGGCGCGGCGGCCAGGAAATTGGTGCCGCCATCAAAAGTATCGACATGGCGTTGCGGACCGAGGCGCGAGGTGATCAGGCCGACGCCGTAGCGGTTGTCGATCGCGGCCGTGTAGAGCTTGACCTGCTGGCCCTGCTCTTCATAGTTGTGGGCCACCTGCAGCAGTGCCGTGGATTTGCCGGCGTTCATCGCCGAATACCTGAAATAGAGTTTTGCCACTGCCTGCCCGTGCGCGGATTGAAGTTGAGACCGAATCGCGAAATTATACAAGTGCGACGGGGACCGCGCCAGCTCAGCCGTTCACCTTGCCGCCCACCACGCGCGCCGGATTCCCGACCACCGTCGCGCCCGCGGGCACATCGCGCGTGACCACGCTGCCGGCGCCGACAATGGCGTCGTCGCCGATGCTCACGCCCGGCAGGATGACGGCGCCGCCGCCGATCCAGACATTTTTGCCAATGCTGACCGCCAGGCCCGATTCCAGCCCGCTGCGGCGTACTTCAGGATCGCGCGGATGATCGGCCGTGTAGATCTGGACCGCCGGACCGATGCGGGTATCGTCGCCGATCGTGACCGGCGCCGTGTCGAGGATCACGCAGTTGTAGTTGAGGAAGACGTTGGCGCCGAGCCGGATATTGAAGCCATAGTCGCAGTAGAACGGCGGACGCAGCATCGCGCCCTCGCCCACCGCGCCGAGGCGCTCGGCCAGGAGCTGGCGCCACGCCGAAGCCGGCTCGCCCATTGCCGCGTTGTAGCGCGCCAGCCAGGCGGCGCAGGCCTCCAGCTCGGCCTGCAGTTCCGGGCAGCTCGGGTGATATGGCTCGCCCGCCAGCATCTTGTCTTTCTCGCTGCGTGTCATCCTTGTTTGCCCCCTTATTGTCCCGGGTGATACTTGCGCTCGAGCTGTTTCTCGATGTCTTGCTTGTAGAACAGCACATCCTTGAATTCGCCGCGGCTGTACATTTCGGCCTGGTCGGCGAAGTGGCGCGAGGCCGGATTGCCGCTCTGGCCGCCCGCCAGGATGCTCTTCGCCTTTACTTTCGGGCCAAACTCGACGACGGCGACAAAACTGTTGCCGCGGTCGCCGTAGATGCGCTTGGTCTTTTGCTTTGCGACCATGCCGAAGGAGGCCAGCGAACCCCAGTTGGCGGATGTAAACGCGACCGGCCAGCTCGGCTTGCTGTCGTCGTACTCCTGCTGGACGTCGCCGCTGATGCGCTGGAAGCGGTTGATCTCGCCCCAAGGCGTTTTCCAGGTGCCGAAGTCGCGCGTCAGTTTCTCGCTGGCGCGTTGAAGTGCCTCGAGGCGCTCGTCCGCATTCAGTTTCGTCGTGATGAAATCGACGGTCGGGACGTTGGCCGCGCGCGCCCGTGCTGCATTCGCCGCGACCATTTCCTGGCCCCAGTAGACGGCGAGCGCGGTCGGCACCGAGTTGGCGGCCCAGCGCAGGTCCCAGCCGCGCAGGCTGGCAACCTGCTCGGCGAGGGCCGCCTTGCGCGCATCGCCGGCCGGCAGCGCGTCGAAGTCTTTCGTCAGCTGCGGCACCAGCGGTTCGAAGGCGGTGAGATAGCTGTCGTAGGCCATGGCAATCAGGCTGTCGAGGGTCAGCGCCTTCGCATCCTTCAGCACCCGCTCGGCGTGTTTGCCGCGCGCGTTTTCCGGCAGCGACCACATGTAAGCCGGATAGGCCTCGGGCTTCGGGCTGTTCGCGCCCGACGAACTGAACGGCCAGTTGTTCGTGTTCGAGATATAGCCGCTGGCCGGATTGAAGAGCGTGATCGTGTCCTTGATGGCATGCAGTCCCTGCCATTCGGTGGCCGGGTTGCTGCCGTCGACCGGCTTCGACCAGTCGAAGGCCGGATCGCGCTTCGGAATGAAATTGCCGTGGAAGTAGGCGATGTTGCCGTCGGCATCGGCATACACGGTATTGTTCGAGGAATTCGTGCGCAGTTCCATCGCCTTGTAGAAGGCGGCGTAACTCTTTGCCTTGGTGCGCGAATACGATTGCGTCAGCGCCTTGACCGGCTCGTCCATCATCTTGACGGCAACCCACTTGCCGTCTGCGCTGCGGATGATCGGGCCGTGGTGGCTGAAGTACGCGGTGACGCTGCGGCTGCCCATGCTGCCGTCGGGCTTTTTGAAGGGCAGCGTGATCGGCACCGCGCGCAGCGCGCGCTCTTCGCCGCCGTATGTATAAAAATACTTTCCTTTACGCTCGACCACTGTTTCCAGGTATTCGTCGATCACGTCGCCGCCGCCCGAGGTGTGCATCCAGCCGGTCTTCTCGTTGAAGCCCTGGTAGATGAAGAACTGGCCCCAGGTCACGGCGCCATAGGCGTTCAGCCCCTGCTCGCTGACCATGTGGATTTCGGGACGGAAGTAGAAGGAGGTGTGCGGGTTGATCAGCAAGAGCGGATGGCCCGACGCCGACAATCTCGGCGCGATTGCAAAGCCGTTCGAGCCGCGTGGTTCCGCGTCGCGCAGGTTGGTGTTGTCGGCCACGGTTGGGGTCGGCTGTATGGTCGGCTGCACGCTCGGCTTCAATTCGTTGCCGTAGAAGGCTTCCAGGTCCTTGAGCCCGATCTCCTCGATGTCGCCGCCGATACTGCCTTCGCTGAAGGCGAGCGCCATCCACGGCTCGAAGCGGGTCAGCAGCTTCGGCTTCGTTTCCGGATGCGTGTGCAGGTAGAAATTCAGGCCGTCGGCGAAGGCAGTCATCAAGTCCTTCAGCCAGGCGGGACTGGCCGCATACTTCGCCCGCATGTCCGCGGGCCGGATATAGAGCTTCATGCGCAGGTCGCGCCAGACTTCCTTCTCGCCCTCGACTTCGGCCAGGCGCCCCATCGCGTTGATGTAATTGAGTTCGACGCGGTTGAAGTCGTCCTCGGCCTGGGCGTACAGCATGCCGAACACGGCGTCGGCATCGCTCTTGCCGAACACGTGCGGAATGCCCCATTTGTCGCGCATGATCGTGACCCGGGCAGCAAGCTTTTGCCAGCGTGCAAGCTCGGCGGCGCTGGCTGCGCCGCGGGCGGGCACGGCCGGCACCTTGGCCGGTACATCTTGCTTGGCGAATACCGGAACTGCGGTGGCGGCCAGGGCCGCTGCGAAGGCCGATGAAAGTAAGCGGGACAGGAACATGCGGATTCTCCGTTATTGTTATCGTTCTGGCGCCTGCGCCGCCTGCTCAGCCGGCGTTGTTGGCGAGCTTCTGCTTCAGCACTTCGTTCTCGGTCAGCAAGGTCGCCATGCGGTCCTTCAGCGCGGCGATCTCCGCTTTCAGGGCCGCCTTTTCGTCGATCGGTTCCCCATCCGGCCCCAGCTTCTTCGGCTTGCTCGCCGCCTTCTGCTCGCGCACCTGGCGCGCGGCCTGCTGGAGTTCCTTGCGGCCACCGGCGACGGCGGCGATCTGCGCTTCTTCCGGCAGCGAGGCCACGTTGGCGGCGGCGTTGATCGAGATCGTGCCCGAGCGCACTGCTTCGACCAGCTGCGGCGTGGCCGCCTTCTGGATGCGTTCGATCTGGCTGATGGTATTGCTCGACACGCGCGCCGCCTTGGCGACTTCCTCGCGCGTGTTCCACGGCGGCGGCGGACGCGCGTCCATGTCGTCCGGGTTCGGCACCGGCGGCTCGTCCGCCATCTTCTGCGCCATGCGCGCGGTGACGATCTCTTTTTTCCGCAGGGCCAGCAGGCCGCGCTGGAAATCGGACACGCTACGCCGCGCCAGGTGGTTGTCGATCATCCACAGCATCACGTCTTCGATGGTCTCGAAGCTGTTGTTGTGGACGGTACGGAACGGGATGTTATGGCGGCGGCAGATCTCGTAGCGGTTGTGGCCGTCGATCAGGACGTCGCGCCACAGCACGAGGGCGTCGCGGCAGCCCTCGGCCAGCAGGCTGCGCTCGAGCGCTTCGTGTTCGATGGCGGACAGCGGGTCGACGAAGGCCCGCAGCTGGTCGTTGATGGTGATATTCAAAATTCGGGTCCTTGCACTTCTTGTTCGGGGCGCACATCGAAGCGTCAATGCGGAGGCTTCTCTGCGCCGGGGAGCATGCTACACCATTCGATGGCTCGGCCATAGGGTGCGGCCTTCCTCGATGAGTGCAATCTTGCAACTTTGACCCGGCCAGGACAGGCCTGTGCTAGAATCCTGCCGCGCTGCCCCGATGGTGAAACTGGTAGACACCCGGGACTTAAAATCCCGTGCTCGCAAGGGCGTGCCGGTTCGATTCCGGCTCGGGGCACCAATATGGCTGCAGCGCACCGTAACACCCCCATCGCAACCCGCTTGCCCTCACGGCCACGCGGGTTTTTTCGTATGGACGCGCAAGCTGTTTCCCGTTTGGATAAAAACAACGCCCGCATTCTCGATACTGTTTTGATCACGATCATTTCAGGCGTAGAGTAATCGATGTAGCCCGCATCTCAGGATGGTCGTACTTCCGATTGTGTTCAGGCAGGTTTCCCAGGCAGGCAAGCGCCCCGGAACCTGATTCCGGCAACAACAGCGCGGGGTCCCATGCATACCGACGAGAGCACAGCGGCCGTCACCGAAGGTGGGGCACGCCAGATCATCGTGTGCTGCGACGGCACCAACAATACCCTCACCGGCGGCAGCCGCGACACCAATGTCCTGAAACTCGTCGGCCGGCTGGCGCCCGAGCAGCAGAACCAGCTGGTGTATTACGATCCGGGGGTCGGGGCGCCGGACCAGATGCCGCCGCTGGGCCTGTTGAACGAGTTGCATCGCAAAATGGAGCGCATCGCGGGTCTGGCAAAGGGAAAAGGTGTCTACGAAAATATCGCGGAAGCCTATTCCTTCCTGGTGGACAACTATGCTCCCGGCGACGAGATCTACATCTTCGGTTTTTCGCGTGGTGCCTTTACCGCGCGCTGCGTGGCCGGCATGGTCAACACCTTCGGCATCATCAGGCCCGACAGCAAGTCCCTGATCCTGACACTCATCCGGGTGTATTTCACGACGCCGTCCGACAGCCAGCAAAAGGACCGCCCCTGGTGGGCGGCCTGGTCTGCGCAGCGGGCCCTGCACAAGAAGACGAAGAACGCGCAGCTGGCGCGGGACACCGGCATGGCCACGGGCGACGTTGCTGCCGGCGACGTCAAGACCTACCTGGCGCACAAGAAAGGTCGAAAAGTCCTGCGCGAAGAGGTGGCCGAACAAGTGCGCGACTCGTTCACCTCGCGCCACGGCAGGACAGCCTGTACCTACTTTGTCGGCGTCTGGGATACGGTCGAGTCGGTAGGCGTCCCGCTGTTTACTCGAAGCATTACCAGCAGCGGCTCGACCAGGGACAAGGATGGCTTCCGCCATATCCGCCATGCCCTGTCGATGGACGAGCACCGGCTCAGCTTCGCGCCGCGCCTGTATTGGGACGAGGATTACACGGTCGACGACCCGCAGCAGCCCTCCAATTCGCGGTCGCTGCGGCAACGCTGGTTCCGCGGCGTCCACAGCGACGTCGGCGGCGGCTACGACGAGAACGAAACGGGACTGTCCGACCAGGCATTCAGCTGGATGCTCGGGGAAGCGGTCGGGCGCGGCTTGCGCATCGGTTCCGCCGAGCCCGCCCCTCGCCAGCGCGCGAAACCCCGCATTGCGCACGATCCCTGTTTCGACACGCCGTGGTGGGGCGTGGCCGGCCTGAGCGTGCGTACCAACGTGACGCATACCACGAAGGGCAAGGAAAGGACGATCAGGGTGCTCCCCGAAGGGGCGGCCCGCGAGCCCGCCGACCGCATCCATCCGGCGTGGAATGCCGAAGCGGTACTGAACAATTATCGCTTCTGGCTGGCGCTGGTCTCCGCCTGCCTGCTTGCGTTGGCATGCGGCTGGCTGGCCCATGGGGCTTTCGATCCCGAAGGCACGCTCGGCCTTGTCGATCGCGCGCGGCTGGGCGCGATCGAGTTCGATGCCTGGCAACGGGACTTCCTCGCGGCATGCGTGAACGACTGGCCGGCCTGTTCGCCCCGGTTGAAATCCTTGCCGCCGGCCTTCTGGGCCATCGTGGTCGACTTCGGCTTCATCGCCTCGTATAGCTGGCTGCTCGGGCTGTTCGCGGCATGGGCGTTCAAGGAAATGGCGGGATGGCGCAATCCGGACGAAAAAGCGCAGCCTTTGTTCGTGTTGGGACGGGCGCCGATGATCGCCGTCGCCGCCGATGTCGGTGAAAACTTGCTGACCATCCTGACGCTCTGGTCCCTTTACTGGGACAACCCCTCCATATCGGCCGCCCTTGGATTTTTGATGATGCTTGCGAACCTGACGAAATGGGTCGGACTCGGGGGCAGCTCGCTGCTCATCGCCTGCGGTATCTTTGCGACGAGCGCGCGGCCCCGTCACGTGCAATCGCGCGCCTGAACAGCTGCTCAGCCCATCTGCTCAGCTCACGCAGCGCAAGGACGGCCACTTCCCGTTCTCGCGCAGCTCGCCCACCAGCCGCGTGATCAAGTCCGACACGGCACGCTTCGCATTCGTCTCGGGAATATTATTCGACCGGCAAATCCCCAGGGTGCGCGAGACCTGCGCCGGATCGATACGCCTGGCAGAGAGCCGTCCCTGCATGACTTCCTGCTGTACCAGGGCGAGCGGCATGATGGTGTTGCCCTTGCCGGCCTCGACGGCCGTTTTGAGGATGTGCACCGAATTGATTTCGGCGAGCAGCGCCGGCATGTGCAGGCCCAGCTTCGCCACCGTTTCTTCGATGATGCTGCGCAGGCAATGGCTGTGTTGCAGGCCCGACAGCAGCAGCGGCCCGGACAGCGCTTCCTCCAGGCCGACGTCGCCTTCCTCGCCGCTTCCGGCGCTGCTTCCTCTGGCCGGCTGTACCAGGTAAAAATCCTCCTGTGCAATCGGACTGAAGGAAAAGCCCTGCAAGGCGATGTTCGATGTAAAGAGCGCCAGGTCGACGTGGCCCTGCCGCAGTTGTTCGAGCAGGTTGCCGGTCAGTTCTTCGTTGATGTGCAGGGAAATATTCGGCAACTGCGCCTGGACCGCGTTGATCAGCGGGAGCGCCAGCGCCACCGATGCGCTTTGCGGCACGCCGACCACGACATTGCCGACGATGGCCTCGGCCGAGAAATGCACCGCTTCGCGGGCGTCGCCCATCTGTTTCAGGATCGCCTTGCAATATTCGTAGAAGACCTTGCCGCTTTCTGTGGGGAACACGCCGCTGTGGCTACGGTGCAGCAAGATCACGTCCAGATCGGTTTCGAGGTCCGATATCTGCTTGCTCAGGGCCGATTGCGCGACAAACAGCCGCCCCGCCGCACGCGAGACGCTGCCGCTGTCGACGACGGCCACGAAATACTTCATTTGCCTGATTTCCACCTGATTGTCTCCCGCCCCGGCTCGTTTTGTTCTATTTCTCTAATGATATCGGCAGCGTCGTACCGGGTCATCTGGAAACGAGAACGAAGGATATGCATTCGATATGCCATCCATGGCGCCTTTTCGCAGTAAGCTCCCCGGCAGCGCAATAAAACGGAGCGATCCCATGACCACCATGTCCCTGCCAGCAGATGTCGTCGAGACACCCCTTCCAGCAGCATTTCGAGAAGCAATGAGCGCCCTGCTCGATACCCGGTTCACGCTGTCCCTGCCGGTACGCGAACACCACGGCAAGGACGAATCGCCCTTCGGCATCATCGCGCCCGATGCCGTCGCCTTCATCCTCGATACCGAAGAGGCGGCTGCCGTCATGCGCCTGTGTGCCGAGCATCGGGTGCCGGTCATTCCTTTCGGCGCCGGCACCTCGATCGAAGGCCATTTGCTGGCGCCGCACGGCGGCATCAGCCTCGACCTCAGTGGAATGAACGCCGTCGTCGCCGTCGACGCCGAGGACCTGACCGTCACCGTGCAGGCGGGCGTGCTGCGCAAGCAATTGAACGAGGAAATCAAGCATACGGGCCTGTTCTTCCCGATCGATCCGGGCGCCGACGCGTCCATCGGCGGCATGTGCGCGACCCGTGCGTCGGGCACGAATGCCGTGCGCTACCAGACGATGCGGGAAAACGTGCTGGCCCTGACCGTGGTGACGCCCGAAGGCAAGATCATCCATACGGGAACCCGGGCCCGCAAGTCCTCGGCCGGCTACGACCTGACCCGCGTCTATATCGGCAGCGAAGGGACGCTGGGCATTATCACCGAGGTCACGCTGCGCGTCTATCCGCAGCCGGAAGCGATTTCGGCCGCCGTCTGCGCTTTTCCGACGGTGGCCGACGCCGTCCGGACCGTCATCGAAACGATCCAGATGGGCGTACCGATCGCGCGTGTCGAATTCGTCGATGCCTTGTCGATCAGGGCCATCAACCGGCACGACAAACTGGAACTGGCCGAGATGGCGACGCTGTTTTTCGAATTCCACGGCAGCGACAACGGCGTCAAGGAACAGGCTGAAACGGTCCAGCAGATTGCCGCAGGCAATGGCGGCCATCGCTTCGCATGGGCCACCCATCCGGAAGACCGCAAGAAACTGTGGAATGCGCGGCACAGCGCCTATTTTGCCGCCCTGCAGTTGAAGCCCGGCTGCAAGGCGGTCGTCACCGACGTGTGCGTGCCGATTTCGCGGCTGGCCGAATGCGTCACGGCGACCGAAGCCGACTTGCAGGCGTCGTCGCTGCCCTGCCCGATCGTCGGCCATGTCGGCGACGGCAATTTCCACGTCATCATCCTGATCGATCCGGACAAGCCGGATGAGCGCGACGAGGCCGAGCGCATCAACGCCCGGGTCGTCGAACGCGCACTCGCGATGGGCGGCACCTGTACCGGCGAACACGGCATCGGCATGCACAAGAAAGCGTTCCTGCGCACCGAGCATGGCGACGATGCGCTGGACGTCATGCGCGCCATCAAACGGGCGCTGGACCCGCAGAACCTGCTCAATCCCGGGAAGATATTCGAACTGAACTAACGAATGTACCGAGCGGCGTCCAATAGCGCCAATATAAAAACCGGCACAAGCCGGAAAACAAACATTGGAGACAAGAGATGAACGAGATCACTGCGGGGCAGTTGCTGCTGGACGAGACGACGAATATCGACCGGATCTACAGGAAAATCAGCGTGCGGCTGATCCCGTTCCTCCTGTTCTGCTACATCCTGTCCTACCTGGACCGCATGAATATCGGTTTCGCCAAGCTGCAAATGCTGGGCGACCTGGGATGGAGCGACGCGGTCTACGGGATGGGCGCCGGCGTGTTTTTCCTCGGGTACTTCTTCTTTGAAGTCCCCAGCAACATCATCATGCACAAGGTGGGCGCGCGGCGCTGGATCGCCCGCATCATGATTTCCTGGGGTGTCCTGTCGGCCGCGATGATGTTCGTCGAAAGCGCCACCTCGTTTTATGTGGTGCGTTTTCTATTGGGGCTGGCTGAAGCGGGCTTTTTTCCTGGGATTATTTACTACCTCACGCGCTGGTATCCGGCCGACCGCCGCGGCCGCGCCACCTCGCTGTTCCTGACGGCCATCGCGCTGGCCGGCGTGATCGGCGGCCCCCTGTCCGGCTGGATCCTGCGCGACGCCAATGGCCTCGGAGGCCTGGCGGGCTGGCAATGGATGTTCGTGGCTGAAGGTATTCCTTCAGTCATCGCCGGCTTCTTCCTGCTGCGCTACCTGGACGATCAAGTCGAGGATGCCAGGTGGCTGACCGATGCCGAAAAGCGCGAAGTGCTTGCCCTGCTACAAAAGGAAGAAGTGGGCAAGTCCCATTCCTCGATCGGCAAGGCCTTCGCCAGCGGCCGCACCTGGCTGCTCAGCATGATTTACTTCCTGTTCGTGTTTTCGCTGTACGGCATCAGCTTCTGGCTGCCGACCATTATCAAGGCAACCGGCGTCAAGGACGCCCTCGATATTGGCTTGCTGAGCGCCCTGCCCTGGGCGGCCGGCGTGGTTGCCATGGTGCTGGTCGCGCGCAGTGCCGACCGCCGCGGCGAACGCCGCGGCGAACGCCGCTGGCATATCGCCATCCCTGCAGTCCTCGGCACCATCGGCTTCATCGTCAGCGTCAAGTTCAGCGCGAATATCCCGGTTGCCATGCTCGGCATGTCGGTCGCGACGATGGGCATCATGACCGCCTTGCCGATTTTCTGGAGCATCCCGACGGCCTACCTCGGCGGCGCGGCGGCTGCAGCCGGGATCGCGCTGATCAACTCCTTCGGCAATTTGTCCGGCTTCGTGGGCCCCACGCTGATGGGCTGGATCAAGAGCGTCACCGGTTCGCTCGACAGCGGCGTGTACATGCTTGCGGGCTGCCTGCTGGCGGGCGGTTTGCTGACGCTCTGCACCTCGCCGAAATTGCGCTAACCGGCGTTGCAGCTTGCGCGCCGGCCTCGCTGAGAGCGTCGCCCTGTTATGCCTGCTCGGCGCTGCAAGCCGGCAGCAGGCGCGCGCCGCCGTGCGCGGGGCCGTGATCGGTTGCGCGCCAAGCAGCGCGTCCCGGAGAGATCGCACGCGCGGGCCGCAGCGGCGGACGCGAGCGCACGGCCAGCGGGCTGCGCGTCCGGGTGCAGGCGGCCGCGCTCATCGCGGCCGCGCCAATGCCAGCTGGCGTGCGGCGGCTGCAGGAGCCGCCGCGCTTTCCAGCTTGAACTCGCCCACCAGCGCCACCAGGGTCGCCGCCTGTTCCTGCAGGCTTTCGGTCGCCGCCGCGGCCTGTTCGACCAGCGCCGCATTCTGCTGCGTCGCGTCGTCCATCTGGACGATGGCCTGGTTGACCTGGCCGATGCCCGTGCTCTGCTCGGCGCTGGCGGCGCTGATTTCGCTGACGATATCCGTCACGCGGCGCACGCTCTCGACCACCTGCCGCATCGTCTGGCCGGCTTCGGCCACCAGCATCGAACCCATGCCGACCTTGTCGACCGAGTCGCCGATCAGGCCCTTGATTTCTTTCGCCGCGGCGGCGCTGCGCTGCGCAAGATTGCGCACTTCGGTGGCGACGACGGCAAAGCCGCGGCCCTGCTCGCCGGCACGCGCGGCTTCGACCGCGGCATTGAGCGCCAGGATATTCGTCTGGAAGGCGATGCCGTCGATCACGGAGATGATGTCGACCACCTTGCGCGAGGAGGCGTCGATCGAGGCCATCGTGTCTACCACTTGCGCCACGACCTCGCCGCCGCGCACCGCCACCTGGGAGGCCGAGGCCGCCATCTGGTTGGCCTGGCGCGCATTGTCGGCGTTCTGGCGCACGGTCGAGGTCAGCTCTTCCATCGAGGCCGCCGTCTCTTCCAGCGCGCTGGCCTGCTGTTCGGTGCGGGCCGACAGGTTGGCGTTGCCCTGGCGGATTTCGTGGCTGGCGCCAGCCACGCTGTCGGAACTCAGGCGCACGCGCGCCAGCACGTCCTGGATCTTGGCGACGAAGGTATTGAAGCCGACGGCAATCGTGGCCAGCTCATCGTTGCCGCGCACGTCCAGGCGCGCCGAGAGGTCGGCATTGCCGCCGGCCAGGCCCGTCATGGTGGCGGCCAACGCGCGCAGCGGGCGCATCAGGCGGTAGAGCACGGTGACCATCACGGCGGCGGCCAGCAGCGCGCACACGACCGAGATCATCAGCGAATAGGTCATCAGTTCGCGCGCCGAGGCGGTGGCGACCGCATGCGGGAAGCTGAGCTGGACCGCCCAGGGCGCCATCTCGGGGTGCGGACGCAGCGGCTCCAGCAGGCGCACCATGCCGTGGGCGTCGATGAATTCGTAGGGCTTGCCCTGGCGGATGCTGTCGAGGCCCGCGGCCGGGATGTCGTCGGCCTTCCTGCCGTTGCGCGCCGCATCGGGGTGGCTCGCATACAGGCCGCCGTTCGACACCAGGGTCAGCACGCCGCCTTCGATCGGCTTCATCGTGGCCAGGATGGCGGACAGCTTCGAGACCATCATGTCGCCGGTCGCGACGCCCCTGAACTTGCCATCCACCATGATTGGCGCCACGAGCGAGGCGATCAGCGCGTCCTTGCCGTTGATCGGGTAGGAATACGGTTCGGTCAGGAAGCGCTTCCCGGTTTTCTTCGGCACGTCGTACCAGTCGTTGGCACCAGGCACCGTGGTGAACACGATCGGTTCCACGCCGACCTTCCCGTCCGCGCCAAGCGTGTAATACGGCATGTAGCGGCCGTTCGCATCATATTCCGGCTTCTTGCCGGCGAACTCGGCATCCTTGCCGTCGAGCGCATCCGGCTCCATGGTGATCGAGGCGCCGATCAGGTCTTCGGAGCCGAGCAGCATCGACCGGGTGATCGCCCCGGCCTGGCCACGCGCGAGGCCTTCGTTCGCCACGCCGGTCGCGCGCACGGCGCCGGCCACCGTCGAGATCGCGTTCAGGTTGGCGCCGATGCGGCCATCGAGCACGCTCGCGGTCTCGCGCGCTGCAGTGCGCGCCAGGCGCATCGCGGCGGCTTCCGAGGCTTCGCTGCCCTTGAAGCCGATGACGCTCGAGGTGATGCCGAGGCTGAGGATGACCAGCACGGTGGCAGTGGTGCTGATGCGGGTGTTGAGCGAGAAAGAGAAACGCGCGCGGCGTGGAGTGGAGTCGGGAGTCTTCATGGATGCGGTGGGCGTCGGGATGCGGGTCGGGTTGCGGGTCGGATTGCGGGTCAGAAGCTGCGCGTCAGCGACAACACGACGCTGCCCTTGGCCGGATTCGAACAGGCGATGTGGCCGCGGGCGTCCGGTACCCCGGTGCTGTAACGGTCGTAGGCGTGGGTGGCGCCGAAAGCGCGCGTCCAGGCCGCGGCCACGGTCCAGCCGCCGGGCAGCGGGCGCGACAGGCCGGCCTTGATGTCGCGCCAGTTCCAGTAATCGTTGCCGGCGCCGGCCACCCGGCCTTCGCCGGCGTGCAGGGTGAGCGTGGTGTCGTGCCCGAGCGTGAGGCTGGCGCCGCTGTCGAAGTAGCCGGTGCCGCGGGCGTTGACGATGCCGAAGAAGTCGCGTGTAAACGTGTAGTTGTATTTAGCGTAGACGGCTTTCCAGGTCAGGCCGGCCGACAGTTCGCCGTAATCGAAACGGGTGCCGGTGGCGCCGATGACCGCGCCCGGATACTTGTAGTAGAGCGCGACCAGGCTGTAGCCGATATCGCGCACAGTGCCGCTATAGCCGCCGTACAGGTCCCACTCGAGCTTGCCGTGTTCGATGTACCGGTCGCTCACGTTCGACACCCAGCTGCCCGCGCTCCAGCCGCTGCGGTGGGTGACATCGATGCCGCCCTGGACGGCGGGCTGGCCCCAGGTCTGGCGAAAGCCGCGCGAGATGTATTGCGACGCCAGGCTGGCGTTGCCGGTCACGCTCCAGGCGCTGTCGATGCTGCCGACGTCGATGGCGTCGTCGGCGTGCGCGGGCGGCAGCGTGCACAGGATGAGGCAGGCGAGCGGCAGCAGCCGCTGGATGGAAAGGGTCATGGTGGTGGGCGCATTGCGCCGGTTGGAGGCTAAAAGATTCCGTAAGGCAAATTTCCTGCAGGAATTTTATGCGTATCCCACAGCCGAGCCGCGCTTTCATGCCAGAATGAAAACCAGATTTTTTTGCGCTGCATCATCCGCGCCACAAAGTAGCAAGGATGGCATTCGTGTTTGATAACGCGGCCGCTACCCGGAGGCGGGCAGGCCGCTGCGAACGGGGGGCAGGAACGGTGAGGAGATCCGGCGCCGATCGGGAGACCGGCGCGCGCAGCAGGCCTAACGGCCCTGGTAGAGCAGCACCGCGCAAGCGGCGGCGCCGATGACGAGCACGCCGTAGAGGAAATAGCGCATCGCGGTGGCGAGGCCCGCCACCGCCTTGTCGGCGTCCTTGCTGAGCATGCCGCGCTTGCGCCCGGAATTCATCAGCATGGCGATGAAGACGAAGCTCGTGAACAGGATCAGGACGAATTTCATGCAGGACTTGTCCAGTTCGCCATCAAGTGCGCGCCAGCACCAGCGCGAGCGCAACGAGGCCCAGCACGCCGGACGCGGCGGCAACGAAACCGACCAGGGTCAGGCGCTCGCGCGCGGCCTGCAGTTTCGCAATCAGCTGGGCGTTCTGGTCGGCCAGTTCCGTGATCAGTTTCGAGGCTTCGCGCACCTGGCCGTGGAGCTGGGCGATCGCGGCGTCCTGCTGTTCCACCTGGGCCGCGAGCATGGCCAGCCCGTCGTCGACCGGCATGTGCGCCACCGCTTCGTCGAGCTCGGTGTTGGGCAGGGGAGTCACCTTGCGGCCGACGGTCTCCCACAGCCGGCGCGCGCTGCTTGCGACCTGGGGCGCGGCCGAAATGACCTCGCCCCAGGGAACGGATTTCAGTACTTTCAGCCAGGCTGCCGCCATGTCGTTTTCTCCTTCTGGTGTCAGGTTTGCAGGATAGCACCACCCGTAGCCCAGCCCCGCCCCGCTGCCCCCTTGCCAATCGTGCGGCGCGAATTTTGCAGTACCATGGTCCCATGTGTGGACGATTTGACCAGAGCCAAACGGCACGATATTACGCGAGCGTCTTCGGCTGGGCCGATGCCGTGTACGACAGCGAATCGACGCCGGCCTATAACGTGCCGCCCGGTACGTATCGCCCCGTCATGCACATGCAGGACGGCGAGCGTCGCATCGACGATGTCTTCTGGAGTTATCGCGCGAAATGGGCTGAAGGGAAACTGCCGATTTCCATCAACGCCCGCCTCGACAAGCTGAGCAACCGCTACTGGAGCCGGCTGCTGAAAAACGGCCGTGCGATCGTGCCGGCCGACGGCTGGTACGAGTGGACCGGCGAAAAGGGGAAAAAGCAGCCCTGGCATATCCACCGCAAGGACCGCGCTCCCCTGTACATGCTGGCGCTGGCCAGTTTTGGCACGTTTACCGAAAACCGGGCCGAGGCCGGCTTCGTACTCGTCACCGACGATGCCGCCGAAGGCATGCTCGACATCCACGACCGGCGCCCGGTCGTGCTCGAGGCGGCCGACGCCGCGCTCTGGCTCGATCCGGACATCAGTCCCGAACAGGCGCTCGAACTGGCGCGCCAGGCGGCGCTTCCGCCCGAGGCCTTCGAGTGGTTCAAGGTCACGCCGCAAGTCAACCGCGCGAATGCCGACGGCCCGGAAATGGCGCTGCCGATGCCCGAGTAGCACGACGCGCGCGGCGTCGGTCCACTCAACACCATCCTCCCCTCACGCGCCAGCGTGGAGGGACGGCGGTCCTATTCCAGCATCGTCAGCAGGGCGACCAGTCCAAGGGACAAACCGATCAGCACGCCCGTGCGGTTGCGCAGGCGCTGGCCGCGTTCGACCAGTTGTTTCGCGAAATGGCGGCGTGGACGGCGTGCAGCGTCGGGGACAGGCTGTGCTTGCGATTCGTTCGTGTTCATCTCGATATCCATTCGATAACTCCCCAACATCGTGGGCGAAGAAAAGACTGTGGGAATGCCGGGCCGCGGCGCGGTGGCAGGAGTGTCGGGGGAAGCTCGGGCGCGACGCGCGGCGTCGGCCGAGCTCAGGCAAGCCGGGCGGGAGATCCTGGCCTGCGGATGCGGGCGGCGCCGCGCGGACAGTTGCGGCGCGCGATCGTGTGGGCAGAAAAGACAACGGCGCGGGCAGGCGCCGCGCCGTGGAAGGACGTAAAACACGTGAAACTGAACAACTCGTGATGCGCAGTGCGTGACATGCCAGGTACCGTGTTCGATCTGCTGCCGGGAACGCCGGAACGAACCGCACGCCACCAGGACGTCCGCCCTGACCCGCAACTTAAAAAATTGATTCTACACGAAGGTCTTGACTCTTAAATACGAATTTGCGCAATGTGTTTGCGCCAGATCACACTCCTGCCATTCGACGCCAAAAACCCGCAGGCCTTGCAGCCGCGCGGCCCTTGTTCGGGCGGCGTGAATGAAATTCAGTTCTGCTACGCGATTAAAACCGTTTATTGCCTTGAAATCGAATAGCTTCCTGATCTATGTCTAGCCAGCCAGGCAACTAAAACGCCGAGGCCGGTGTCATACCTGCATGACCGGATAAACCAAACCGACGCGCGAGGACACCGATGGGTATCTATATGCAATTACGAGACACGCTGAAGGAAGGCGAACATTACGCCGGCATTATCCTGGGCAAGGATGGCGGCGCCGACCACCACCTGATCCTGCTTCCCGGCGACGCAGCCGATGTGGGCTGGCCGGGCGCACTCGAATGGGCCACGGCGCAGGGCGGCGAACTGCCGAGCCGGCGCGAGCTGTCCCTGCTGTTCGCGAACCTGCGCGAGCAATTCGAACGCGAGTGGTACTGGTCGTCCGAGGCGCACGAGACGCGCGCGCAACTGGTCTGGGGCGAAAACTTCGCCAGCGGCATCCAGACAGTATACGGCCGGCCGTTTCGCGGCCATGCGCGCGCCGTCAGGCGGGTGCCGATCGAGTGAGCGGGCCAGCCCGCGCGCAGCGACTCCGGCCCGCCGGGACAGGTTCTTACCGAGCCGGCACCACCGCGCGCCCGATCGGCTCCTCGACATTGGCCAGGAACCAGGCCGTGGTCGCCATCAGGGCCACGTGGCGGCGCAGGTTGTCCGGGTCGACCTTGTCCAGCGTATCGGCTGCCGTGTGGTGGTAGTCGAAGTAGCGCGAGGTGTCGATCAGCGGCGCGAAGCTCGGCACGCCTGCGCGTTCCAGGCCCGACAGGTCGCCGGTCGAGAGCGCGTCCTGGCGCTGGAACACGCCGGCGCCGATCGGCTGCAAGGCCGCCTGCAGCGGCGCAAACAGGCGGCTCGACGCTGCCGGCACGCTTGCGCGCAGGCCGAACGGACGCCCTGCCCCGTTGTCGCTCTCGATCGCGCCGACGTGGCTGGCGGCGTTCGCCGTGTTCGCCTCGAGATAGGCGCGCGCGCCGCGCGTGCCGTTCTCTTCGTTCATCCAGGCGACCAGGCGGATCGTGCGGCGCGGCCGGTAGTCGAGCTTTTTCAGGGTGTCGAAGACGGCCATGGCGCTCGCCACGCCGGCGGCGTCGTCGTTGGCGCCGGTGGCCAGGTCCCAGGAATCGAGGTGGCCCGAGACGATCACGACCTCGTCCGCCTTGTCCGTGCCGGGCAGGTCGGCGATCACGTTGTAGCTGTCGGCGTCAGGCAGTATCTGCGGCGTAAGCAGCAAGCGCATGGTGAGGGGGCCGCGTTTCGCGAGGCGGCTCATCAGCATGGCGTCCTCGACCGTGACGGCCGCGGCCGGGATGCGCGCGCCGTCCTGCAGGTTGGTGGCGCCCGTATGCGGCAGGCGGAAGTTGGCGCCGCCCACCGAACGCACCAGCGCCGCCGCCGCACCGAGCTCGGCCGCCATGCGCGGGCCGTTGGTGCGGTAGTTCGAACCGGCGCCATAGGCCTGTCCGGCCAGGCCGCGGTCGGCCATGTTCTGGTCGAAGGGAACGTCGAAGAGCACGATGCGGCCCTTGACGTCGCCGGCGCGCGCCTTCAGTTCGTCGAAGCTCGAGACCACGACGACCTGCGCCGTCAGGCCCGCGGCCGGGGTGGCGCCCGAGCCGCCGAGTGCGGTGAGCACGAGGTGCTGGCTGATGCCGCCCGGCCGGCCGCGGTAGTCGACCAGCTCGCCCGTCTCCTGCCCGCGCACCCAATGCGGCACCTTGACCGGCTGCAGCGTCACCTTCGCGCCCAGCTTGCGCATGGCATCGGCGACCTGGGTCACCGCGGCCGCCGCGCCGTTCGAGCCAGCCAGGCGCGGACCGATCAGGTCGGTCATGTCCGCCGTACGTTCCCATGCATAGTCGCTTTGCAGCGCCGTATCGCGGATCTTCGCCAGCGCGGCCGGGTCGTTGCCGGGGCTGGCAGCCTGGGCGCTGCCCACGGACGGCGCGGCGAACAGGGCTGCAACCGCGAGGCGGAGGGCTGGCTGGCGGAGACGGTTCATGCGTTCTATCCTTCAAGAGTCGGGGATGAGAACGATAGCGCATACTGCAAGTTTTTGCTGTCTTTACAAGCGCCAATGCAAAGGCGGTAGAGGGACCGCTGCCCCGATCAGGCAGGAACCAGGCGTACCAGCGTAATCTCCGACGGCGCCCCGAAACGCTTCGGCGGTCCCCAATAACCCGTGCCGCGGCTGGTGTACACCCACAGGCGGCGCACCCGGTGCAGCCCGGCAACAAACGGCTGCTGCAAGGGCACGAACAAATTCCACGGGAAGAACTGGCCGCCATGTGTATGGCCCGACAGTTGCAGGTCGAAGCCCGCCGCTTCGGCGGCGGTTGCGCTACGCGGCTGGTGCGCCAGCAGGATCTTCACGGCAAGGCCGAGCGGCGCGCCGGCAGCGGCCGCCTGCGGGTCGCTGCGGTGGGCCGGATTGAAATGGTGGGCCGAATAATCGGCGACGCCGGCGATCATCAGCGCGGCGTCGCCGCGCCGGCGCACGACGTGCTGGTTCAGCAGCACGGTGAGGCCCAGGCGCCGCAGCTCGACGATCCACTCTTCCGCGCCCGAATAATATTCATGGTTGCCGGTGACAAAAAACGCGCCGTCGGGCGCCGACAGGCGCGCCAACGGCTGGGTATGCAGCCCCAGGCGTTGCACGCTGCCGTCGACCAGGTCGCCCGTCACCGCGATCGCATCGGCGTCGAGCGCATTGACGCGGTTGACGATCGCGTTCAGGTAGGGCCGCTTGATGGTCGGGCCGACGTGGATATCGGAGATCTGCGCGATCGAATAGCCGTGCAGCGCTTCCGGCAAGCCCTCGATCGGCACGTCGACCCGTTTTACGCGCGCGACGCGGCGGGCGTTGACGAAGCCGATGACCGTCACGCCAAACGCGAGCAGCGGCACGGCCAGCGCACTGGTGTGGTCCAGCAGCGCACTGCCCTCGCCTGCCATCGCCGCGCCCAGCAGCACCAGCTCACGCACGAAGGTCAGCACCAGCAGCGAGGAAAACAGGCCCATCGCCAGCAGGCCGATCCAGGCCAGTTGTTCCGACCAGCGCCGGCGCCGCAGCGAGGAGGACAGGAGCCCGACCGGCACCAGTACCGTCGACAAGGCCAGCAAAGCGGTCCCGGCAAGCATGCCGCCGAGGCCCAGGCCGAGGGCGGGCAACAGGCGCACACCGATATACACGTGGAGAAGAACCAGCAGGGACAGGACAAAGACCAGGTTACGGCGTGCGGACATGTAGGCTCGGGAAAAAGAAGATATTTAACCCAGATGGGGCGGGCATGGCGGTCTGCAAGGCTTGTCAAAAGAATGTTACCGAGTGCGGATCAGTTGTAAGAATCTGTATTAGCAGGTGGCGATCACGGCGGCCCGGGCTATAGTGGTTTCCATGCCCCGGCGTCACAGCGATCATGTCGATCCTCGTTGAGGCAAAAAAGGAAATGCCATGTTGAATAAAAAATGCTTTGGTGCGGTGATCCTGGCCGCTGTCGCCGTCTCGCCCTCGGCATTCGCTGGCGACCGCGGCACCAATACGGCAGTCGGCGCGGTGCTCGGCGCAGCAATCGGCGCCAGTGCGGGCGGTGGCGGCGGTGCCCTGGTGGGCGGCGTCCTCGGCGCAGCCGTCGGCAACTCGATCGGCGGCCACGACGATCGCCGCTACTACAACAACAACCGCGGCTACGCTTCGGTTGGTTATTACCAGCCGGCTCCGGTGTACGTCCAGCCACGCCCGGTGTATTACGAACAGCCACGCTATTACCGCGAACCTGCGGTCGTGTACGTCGAACCACGGGGCCGTCACCACGGCTGGGATCGTGGCGACCGCGGCTGGGATCGCGGCGACCGTGGCTATCGCGACCATGACCGCGGCGGCTACCGCGACCACGACGGCTATCGCCGCTGATCCAGGCCCTGCTGCAGCAAAAACCGCGCTCCCGAGCGCGGTTTTTTTCGTCCACGCCGAGCTCACTCGTGTCCGTAGCGCACCGTAGCGTGGGCACTCGTGCCCACGCGGTTCACCGGCGGATAACACGCGGCTCGACATCCAAGCCTTTATCCGGTGCATGAGGGCGGTTTGCGAGCTCGACGGCAACCAGTGATCGATCGCCGTACCGCGTGGACACAAGTGCCCGGTGAACCCGTCATTGAGGCCATTGGCCTCAATGACCCCATACGGTGCGCGACCGGCGCTGTCGTTTTCCAGCGCCCCCCGCTAGTCGAAGCAGCGGCATCCTGCCGCGTTCATCGGGGAAAACATGGTACGAAGCGGCGACATCGTGACGCTCAAGGCAGGCCACTACCGGCTGCGCGAGCAGCTGGCCGGCTCCAGCTACGGCACGGTCTGGCGCGCCGAACGCGACGGCTTCGCCCCGGTGGCGATCAAGCTGGTCAACCGCGCCCAGATGGAGCGCGCCGTACCCACGCTGCGCCCGCGCTGGAGTGAATGCGCCGCGCACGAAATCGCCTTCCTCGACTCCCTGGCGCCGTGGGACGCGCGCCACATCGTGCGCCTGCTCGACCATGGCCGGCACGAGGACCTGCCCGCCATGGCGCTCGAACTGCTCGACGGAGACCTCGCCGCGCACCTTGCCGCGCAGGCCGCGGCGGGCCGCCGCATCGGCCTGCCCCAGGCACTCGCCTGGATCGGGCAAGTGAATGCCGCACTGGCCAAGGTCCACCAGCACGGCTGGCGCTACCTCGACCTGAAACCGGCCAACCTGCTGGTCGATGCCGCCAACAAGCGTGTCAAACTGGCCGACTTCGGCACCAACCGCAGCCTGGCCGACACGGCCGCCCACTCCTACGCCGGCACGGCCAGCTGGCAGGCGCCCGAGCAGTTCTTCCCCACTCCCGCCGGCTACCTCACCGGGGCCAGGGCCGACTACTTCGCCCTCGGCGCCCTGTTCTACTACCTCGTCACCGACGGCGCCACGCTGCGCTATTGCAGCGCCTGCGGCGACGCTTTCCGGGCACATGGGCGTGAAGGCGCGGTGCAGCTGGGCGGCGCACCACTGGCGATCCTGCCCGATGACGAAGCCGCGCGCTTCCTCGCTTGCGCCGGCGATGGCGGCGCGGCTGCGCTGACGCTGCTGCGCGCCCTGCTCGCGCGAAGGCCGCAGGACCGCCCGCCGCACGCGCTGGCGATCAGCCGCCTGATCGCGGCGGCCCAGGGAAGCACGCTGCGGAGGGCCGCATGATGCGCGCGCCCGGCAGCAGGATGTTCGCAGCGGCCGCGCTCGCGCTGCTGTGCATCCTGCAGGCGCTGGCCGTGCTGCGTACGCCCCCGGCCTGGCTGCCGTCCTCGATCGAGATCGCGCTGGACCCGGGCGCCGCAATCGTGCTCGGACGCGCCGAGCTGGCAGCGCCCCAGGCCGCAAAACAGCATATGCGCCTGCGCCGCGACGAACAGGGCCGCTGGTTCGCCGCCAGCGCCGACGGCATGCAGGGCCTGCGCTTCGAACGCGGCGACGAGCGCCTGCGCAGCGGAGCGCGGCGGGTAGAAGCCGGTCAGCAATTCCGGCTCGGCGCCGTCCCCTACCGGATCACCGGAGCAGGCGAGGACGGGGTAGCCTTCAGCGACGGCGCCCACGCCTGGACTTACGACGGCGCGAGCCTGCGCCGCGACGGCGCCACGCTCGGCCCTTGTCCCGCGGCGGGTCCGGGCGCACGCTTGCTGGCCCTGTGGAACCGCTGGGCGCCGCACGCGCTGACGCTCAAGCGCCCGCTGCGCTTCGGCGGCAACCTGTCCTGCGGCACCCAGGTCGGCAACGCCGACGCGCCGGCCGGCAGCGCGCAACTCGTCTTCGAGGATGGGGTGCCCGTACTCGCCGCGGCCACCGGCGTCGAGCGCGTGCCGCTGCTGTTCGACGAGCGCGGCCTGCCGCAGGACCTGGCGCTGGCCGAACAGGCGCTCGCCGGCGTGACGTCGATCACGGCCGGCCGCACGCGCATGCTGGCCAGCGTCGAGGGCAAGCTGCTGCGCCTGCAGCCGACGGGCCGGGTCGCGCTCTCGACCGAAGGCCGTACCGAGCTGCCGCAAGGCGTGCGCTGGCACTGGCAGCCGCGCGACGCCTGGACCTGGCCGGCGGCCGGGAGCTGGTGGGCCCTGTTTGCCGGGGCGGCCGGCCTGCTGGCCGCAGCGATCGCCAGCCGCACGCGCTACCGCAAGGACCTTGCAAGCTGCGCCCACCTGGGGGCCGGCGCCGCGCTTGCCGTCGCCGGGTTCGGCCTGCTGCTGGCCCAGCGCACGGGCGGCGCACCCGGTGTCGCGGTGTCGCTGCTGCTGTCCTGGGCCGCACTGTGGCATGCGTTCACTGCGCGCCGCGCCGGCGCCGTCATGCAGCTTGGCGTGCTGCTGCTTGCGGCCGGCCTGCTGCTGCAGCTGGAACTGGGCAGCGGCGCGCCCGACACCTCCTGGCTGCGCCACTTCCAGAAGACGGCCGCCGCCAGCACGCTGGGCCTGGGCCTGGCGAGCCTGGCGCTGCTCCTCGCGCGCGCCAAGCCGCCGGCGCAGGGCCGGGTCGAGCTGCTCCTGCTGCTGCTCGCAGGCGCCGCGCTCGCGGCGCTGCTGCTGCAGGTCGGCTGGGGCAACGAGACCGGCGTGTTCGACCTGCAGCCGGTGGAGTTCGCGAAGCTCGCCCTGGTGGTCCTCACGGCCCACTGTGTGGCCCTCGGCCTGGGCGCGGGCGAACGCGACGCCGGCCGGGCCAGCTTCCTGCTGCGCTGGTTGCGCCTGGCCTCGCCCGTCCTGCTCTTCGTCGTGCTGCTGGCCGTCGCCCTGGTCCAGGTCGACGATTACTCTCCGCTGATCCTGCTGCTGGTCTGGGGCGCGGCAATGCTGCTGGCCTGGTCGTACGCGGCGCGCAAGCCCGGTCCGGCGCTGGCAGTGGCCGCGCTGGCATGCACCGCTTTGCTGGCCCTGGCGATGCTGCGCGGCGCCGCGCCGGACGAGGTGGCGCAGTGGACCTTTTATGGCGAGCGCTTCGGCGTCTGGCTTGATCCGGCGGCGCACCCGCACACGGGCCAGCAACTGCTGCTCGGCGCGCAGGCGATCGCCGACGGCGGCTGGACGGGCGCCGACGGCCTGTTCGGCATGGCCGCGCTCGGGCAAGGCGCGCTGGAGGCGCTGGCGATCCCCGCGGTGCAGGACGATTTCGCGCCATCCTTCCTGCTGCAGCGCCACGGCCTGCTCGCGGCACTGGCGCTGTGGACGCTGCAGGCGCTGTTCCTGTGCGCGCTGCTGGCGGGCGCCTGGCGCGCCTGGCAGGGGGCGCTTGCGGCGCGCGACTACCGCCAGGCCTGGCTGGGGCGCTTCCGCTGTTTCGTCCTGTGCGGGGGCGCCGCCTTCGTGTTCGGTCATTTCCTCCTGTCGTGGGGGACGAATCTCGCCTTCTTTCCGATCATGGGCCAGCCGATGAGTTTCCTGTCCGCCGGCGGCTCGCACCTGCTGTTTTTCATCTTCCCCCTGCTAGCCCTGGCTAGTCCAGCCCCAACAATCGAGGAGAACCCACCATGCCGGTCTACGTCCAACACGAAACCTTGAACCGCGTCGGCGACGTGTTCAATGCCGAAGCGCTGTGGCAGGCGCCGGGCCTGGCGCTTCTCAACCGCCGTCCCTTCCTGCGCGACCTGCTGGAACGTTCTCCCCGCGAGCAGCGCGGCCGCGCGGCCACGCGCTGCTTTTCCCACGTCACCCTGGTGCTGCCCCAGGACGAGGTCGACGACGACCGCCACCTGACCCGCGGCGCGCGCGTGCGCGACCTGGCGCAGACGCTGCAGGCGCTGCACCAGAAGGATTTCGGCGACCTGCTGGGCGCGGACGACGTGCGCTACCACGTGCTCGGATCCGATGCGCTGGAACCCGGCCAGGTCGAAGTCAAGTTCGGCCATGCCGTCTACCTGCCGGCGCCGGGCGAAGAAGTGCTGTACACGGTCAGCGTCTCGCGCGACAGCGCCATCTGGCAGCCGGTCTGCCCGGTGTATCCGAACCAGCGCCTCACCGTGCTTGGCGCGGACGCGGCCAGCGCCACCCACGGCGTGCCGGGCTGGCCGTTTGCGGCGCACGCGAACATCCTCATCATCAACGACGGTCCCGATGCGCCGCTCGAACTCCAGGTGCGCCCGAAAGACGCCTTCGACTGCAGTTTTGACGCCGCCAGCGGCTACTACACGATCCGCGCGCGCGCGCCGGAGACGGCCGGCACCCCTGCCCGGCTGCTGTTGAAGGTGACGCCGGCGCAGGCGAAGGCGGCCGCCGCCGCGCCGCGTCCCGTCAGCGCGCCGCCGGCTCCGCGCGCGCCGGCGGTCTGGAAAACGCGTGCCCGCACCGACGACGCCGAACTGACCGCCGTGCCGGTGCTGCACCGCGCCGCCGCGCCGGCCGCGCAGTCCATGCCCGCCCAGGACGCAACCTACGCCCCCGTGCTGCGCCAGCGCGTCAGCCTGGCCGCGCTGGCCCTGCCGCGTTTGAGCCGTTACCGCGACACCGGCGCGGCCGCCATCGAGTTCGGGTTCACGCGCGAGCTCGCGCCCGGCCCGGTGCAGCCCGACTGCCTGCTCGGTTTTGCCCTCGATGCGAACGATGCCGTGTACGCGATCACGCCCGACGGCCGCCAGCGCATCGCGGTGCCGAACCGCTTTGCGCCGAGGGATGGCGTCGACGTGCGCGTGCTTGCCCCGAGCCCGCAGATGGCGGAGCGCTACAGCGCCATCGTCTGCCTGCCGCAGGAGCACAGCCTGCCGGTCCCGGGCGGCACCCGCCACGTCTTCGGGCGCGCGGCCCCGATGCTGGCCGGCCTGCGCGTGCTCGACGGGGGCTGCCTGCGCGGGGCCGACAGCCTCGATGCGGGCGGCGCCGACCGCCTCGGCCTGTCGCGCAATGCCTTCGGTTTCGAAGCCGGTCCGGATGGCTATCGGGTCACGCGCGAGTCGCCGACCCAGGCGCTGTACCACCTCGACGAGCGCCTCGGTTTCGTGGCCGCGATCGAGACGGCCGGCGCAGAACAAGCGTATGTGGTGCCGCTCGGCCACCACATCGTGGCCGGCCATTACGTGCTGCGCGTCGAGGCCTGACATGGCGCCGGCCCTGCTCCTGCCGGCCTGCGGCGCAGGCGCCTTGCTGCTGACGCTCGCGCTGGCGGCGCACTGCACGCCGCGGGCCTGGTGGCGCCGGCCGAACGCGCGCGCCCTCGCGGTGCTGGTGCTCGGCACGGGCCTGATCGGCGGCGCGCTGTGGGCTTGCTTCGCGCCGGCCGACACGGCCCATGCCGCCGCCCTGCCGGAGGCAAGCGCCCCGCCCCTGCCGGACGCCGGGCGCAGCTACCGCGTGGCCGATGCCCTGAACTTGCGCGCCGCGCGCGGCGTCGGCGCGCGCCGCGTCCTGGTGCTGCCGGCCGGTTCGCTGGTGCGGGCAACGGGGAGACGCGAGGGCGACTGGTGGCAAGTGAGCGCCGAGGCGGACGGCCAGCGTTTCGAGGGCTGGGCCAGCAGTTTGTGGCTGCGCCGCGCGGACGAAGCCCGGCCGTGAGGGCTTGGAACCTATCCCGGCGTGTAGCGCATCGGATTGAAGTACAGGCCCTTGAGGCACTGGGTCGGCGCCGTGCGTTCGAAGCCGAAGGACTGGTAGACCGGCACCGCGTAGTTCGAGGCGTTCACCGTGAAGGCACCGCTGCCGCCGCGCGCCAGCGTCGCCGCGCGCGCAGCCTCCCATAGCCGCCGCGCCAGTCCCTGGCGATGCCAGCGCTTGTCGATGAACATATGGAAGACGTGGCTGTTGTCGCGCACGGAGATGAAGCCGGCGACTTCGTTCCCGTCGATCGCCACATGGTAGACGTGGCCGGCAGCGACATGGCCGCGCATCCCCGCTTCGTCGTTCTCGCGCAGGAAGGTGCAGGCGCCTTCGCGTGGCGATTCGTGGACGATGAATTCGGTCGCGCTCGCGCGCAGCAGGCGCGCGCAGGCGGGCAGGTCCGGCGATTCGAGGAGGCGTATCAGCATCGCGTGCGGGGCTTTGTCAAAACTAAAACATACCATACGATATGCCTTTGATGGGAGCGGCGGACGGGAACGGAAAGCGATGCTTGAAGGTCTGAACAGCGGGGGACGGATGGAGATCGCGGCGGACAGCCGGATCGGCGCCGGCCCGCATCGACGGCGCGAGAACCAGGACAATTTGCTGGTCATCGACGGCGCCGGCCGCGCCGGCTACCTGCTGGGCGGCCAGCCCGAATCGGTCCAGGTCGCGGGCTGGCCGCCGGGCCACCTGCGTTTGGCCGTCATGGACGGCATGGGCGGCCACGGGCATGGGCGCGAGGCGGCCGAATCTGTCGCGGCCGGCCTGCTGGCGATTCCCGCCTGTGTCGACCTTGCCAGCCTGTCGCACCATCTCGACGGCCTGCACCACGCATTGCAGGGGCGTTTCGACGCGCTTCACGAGGCGGGGCCGCGTCCAGGCACCACGCTGACGATGCTCGAGATCCCGGCCTCCGGCAGTCCGCTGCTCTGGCATGCGGGCGACTCGCGGCTCTACGAAATCACGCAGGGAGCGGCCACGCCGCTCACCGTCGACCACGTGCCGGCCACGGTGCTGGCGATTGCCGGCCTGCTCGACGAAGGCGAATGGCGCCGGCACGTGCACGGCAGCCATGCGCCGCAGATCGCCCAGGCTTTCATCCTCGGGAATACCTTTGCCGATCCGGCGCGCCTCGACGACGGCCTGTTCGCGCTCGAGGTGGACACGCTGCCGCCCTGGCTGCGCTCCCTGCCCGACCGCCGCGCCCTTGTTTTACGGGCGGATGCGGCTTACCTGCTCGCCACCGACGGCTTCTGGTCCTGCCGCGACCCGGCCGAATTCGTCGCGCGCTGGCCGCGCCTGTTCGCGCAGGGCGACGCGCAGGCGTGCCTGGACGCGCTGTTTGCCGAGATCGAGGAGCGGCCGCCGGTGGGGCTGCAACCGGATAACCTGACTGCGATCGTGCTGCGTGTGCGGGGCGCGGGCAGGGACGAGACGGCGCTGCCGCAAGCTGGCTGAATCGTTGATCATGGCGGCGTGGACTTTTCGACATGCGTGCGCCTGACGCGTGGGCATGCCCACCCTACGGTGCGCCGCGCTTAGCTTCATGATCAGGCCTACCTGGCCCGCTAACCGTCGCGTAACGTAGGGTGGGCATGCCCACGCGTACGGCGTTAATGACGACGAAAATCTTGCCTGGCCCGCGGCGTCTGCGTTCCGGGTGGGGCTGGGCGACATGCATGCGCTCGAACGCGTGGGCATGCCCACCCTACGGTGCGCCGCGCTTAGCTTCATGATCAGGCCTACCTGGCCCGCTAACCGTCGCGTAACGTAGGGTGGGCATGCCCACGCGTACGGCGGTAATGACGACGAAAATCTTGCCTGGCCCGCGGCGTCTGCGTTCCGGGTGGGGCTGGGCGACATGCATGCGCTCGAACGCGTGGGCATGCCCACCCTACGCTGCGCCGCGGCCACGGACTGTCGGACGGGAGTTGCTTTACAATGGGAAATAATGCGATAAATCAACTCCAGCCGGACCCTCGCGCGCGCCACGGCTGGGCCAATCCGCGTAAGCTCCACCGGTCCACGAGGCCTTTCATGAACCGTTGCCGTCATCCCGATCATCCGCATTGCACCGTCTGGGTGATGCCAGGCGAGCGTGCTTGCGCGCACGGTCATGCGCAGCCTTCCCCGCTTGCGGCCGATGCCTCCGTGCCGGAAATCCGTCCCTCCGATATCGCCGCCCTCCCGGCCAGCGAGCCGATCGGCACGGCCGCCGCGCTGCGCCCGCACCTGCACGTGAGCGGCTTCGATCCGCGCGCGGCCGGCGGGCGCCAGGTATTGAAACTCGAACTGCGCGGCATGCCGCTCGACTGCGCCGCCCAGGTCACCCTGCTGGCGAGTTCGCGCCTGCAGCTGGAAAACGGCGATCGCCACAGTTTCACGCGCACCGTGCGCGGCGAATGGCTGCCGGTCTTCCTCGAGTTTTCCTCGCGCGGCCTGGAACACGGCCAATACCGCATCGAAGCCGAGCTGCACAGCCGCGCCGAGGCGCCCGGCGCGAACGCGCGCACCTGGATCGCCACCCTGCTGATCCTGGCCCCGCGCGCCGACGCCAGCCTGCACGAGATCCACCAGACCTTCCTCGCCACCCACAAGAACGTGCGCATGCATGCCGAGGACGCCTCGATCGCGCGGGTGAATGCCCGCACCAGCGGCGGACGGGTCGACATCGACGTCAGCGCGACCAACGCCGGCATCGCCCACCTCGACCTCGACGCCCAGGCCCCCACCGGCAAGATCGACCTCGGCTTTTCCAGCATCGCCTGGGACGAAGACCTGCTCGAAATCGACGTGCCGGCCCCAGCTGCCGTCCACCCCTGCCCCGCAAGCAGCGCCTGCCTGGTGCTGGACGGCGCGGCCGACGCGCCGGTTCCCCGCTACCTGCGCCTGTTCGCGCTCGACGAATGCGTGCTCGGGCGCGACGAACCGGGTGCGATCGATGCCGATATCCGTTTGATGCACCACGGCGAATCGGGCTGCCTGCCCGAAGGCCTGACGCGCCGCATTTCGAGCCGCCATGCGCTGATCCGGCGCGGGCGCGACGGCTACGAAATCGAGGACGTGTCGCGCTACGGCCTGCTGCTCGACGGCGCCTGGCCCGGCAAGCACGTCCCCGTCACCCTGCGTCCCGGCATGCGCATCGAGCTGACGGCCAGCATCCCCGGCGTCGTCCTGTTCGAGGTGAGCGCCGTGCTGACGAACGGCGTCATCCTGAACCGGCTCGATGCCGCCATGGCGCATGAAGCGTTTTATCTGATGGACCCGGAACGCAAGCCTGAGGCCGCGCCGCGTTTGGCCGCGCTCGGGCTGCCGCCGCTGTTCCACCTTGACGGCGGCTTCTGGCAGCTCGACCCGCAAAGCGGCGAGCAGACGCCGCTCACTCCGACACTCGCCGAGCAGGGTCCGGCCCTGGCCGGCTGGCCGCACGGCGCGCGCTTCGCCGCCCGGCCCTATCCGGAACACCGCAAGGGGCCGGCCACGCTGGTCCCGCACTCGCAGGAAGGCACCGCGCACGGCCGCCGCGCCGACCGCATCGGCGCCTCAACCGGCGCATGCCCGGGCGCTAGTGCCCCTGGGTCAGCAGCACGATGAAGATCAGGCCGCAGCCGGCCAGCAGCGCCGCCTGCAGCGCGAACACGATGGCCGGGATCCGCAGCTCTTCGGGGATTTTCATGGCACGTCCTCCTGTGCGCTTTCAATAGACCGTTCTTACTGCTCCAGCCTACGCCGGCCATGCCGCGGCTTGCGCACGCTACCGCGAAGAAATTGCGCTCAGGAAACGTCCGCTTCGTCCGGCTCCGCAGGCAGTTCGCGCACGACCCGGAAACCTACGATATCGTTCGCCATCACGGCCGAGAAGCCGTTCCGGAGCGCCGAGCGCAGGTAGCGCGGGTTGTACAGCCAGGAGCCGCCGCGCAGGATGCGGCGCGCGCGTTCTCCCCCCGCTTCCCATGCGCTGCCGTCGATTGGCGCGCCGTCGTAGCTGTCGTGCATCACGTCCTGCACCCATTCCCAGACGTTGCCATGCATGTCGTGCAGGCCCCAGGGATTCGGCGCGAACTGGGTCACCGGGGTAGTGCCGCGCCGGTACTCGCCACGCGCGCCTCCGTTCCAGGTGAAATTGCCGTCGTAGTTGGCGAGCGTCGTGTCGATCGCGTCGCCGAAGCTGAACGCGGTCCTGGTGCCGGCGCGGCAGGCGTATTCCCATTCGGCTTCGCTGGGCAGGCGGTAGCGCTGGCCGCTGCGTTCGCTCAGCCAGGCGACGTAGCGCTGGGCGTCGCCCCAGGTCACGCCGACCACCGGATGCAGGTCTGTTTGCGGAAATCCCGGCGCCGACCAGTCGACTTCGCCGGCGGGCTGCCAGCCGGTGGCCTCCACGAAGGCGCGCCACTCGCCGACCGTGACCGGGTAGCGGCCCATGGCAAAGGGCCGCCCGATACCGACCCAGTGCTGCGGCGTTTCGCGCGCCAGCCAGTTCTTCTGGGCGCCGCAGAGCATGGCGATTTTTCGTTCGTGTTCCGGAGAGCCCATCTGGAAGCGGCCGGCGCGCAGCACGACCAGTTCCGGGCCCGCGCCGCTGCCGTCGAGGAAGGCGTCGCGCAGCAGCGTCGGCGGCTCCGCGGGGACGGGCGCCGCTGTGGGGGGCGCCGCTTCCTGGGCCGCCGCCTGGGTGCGCGCGCGTTCCTGTTCGGCGAGGTAGGCCGCCGCGGCTTTGGCCTGCAGCGCCTTGCGCTGGGCCTCGTCCTGGGCCTGGCGCGTCTTCGCCACTTCCTCGTCGCGGCGCGCCGCCAGTTGCTCGCGCAGCGCTTCGCGGCGGGCGCGGCGCGCGGCTTCCTCTTCGGCGCGTTCGCGTTTCTGCTGCTCGCGCAGGCGCTGGCGCGCGGCCTGGGCGGCTGCCGCGGCCGCCGCGTTGCGGGCGCGTTCGCCGGCGTCGATCGCCTGCTGCGCGACCGCGTCGGCCGCGGGCGCCGGATCGGCAGCAGGTGCTTCATCGGGCACCGCGTCCGGCGGCGGGCTTTCCGCGACCGCGCCAGGCAAGGCCTCGGCCGGCGCCGCGCCCAACCGGTCGAGCAGCGCCGACACGCTCGCGGGCCGCGCCGCCGGATCGTGCGCAAAACCGCTGCGCAAGGCGTCCCACTGTGCGTCGTCGAGCCCGTCCGGCCTCGGCGCCTCGCCGACCACGGGCGTGGCGCTGCCGGACACCATCTGGTGCACCATCACCGCCACCGAATACACGTCGAGCACGCGCGACGGCACCGTGCCGGGCGAACCCGCTTCCGGCGCGCGGTAGCCGGGCGTTCCCGACAGCGCCGGCGCCTCGGCCGCAGTGGGTCCACCGGTGCGCCCGCCCGCACGCGCCCGCGCGGCGATCCCGAAGTCGAGCAGTTTGACGTCGCCGCGCGCGGTGACGAAGACATTGCCCGGCTTGATGTCGCGATGGACCAGCCGGTGCCGCTCCCAGGCATAGTCGAGGGCCATGGCGACGGGCCGCACCAGGTCGAGCGTGCGCGCCAGGGATAGCGCGCCTTCGCGCGCCAGCAGGCTGTCGAGGTCTTCGCCCTCGAGGCATTCCATGATCACGAAATAGCTCGACGTCGCCGGGTCCTGCGCCCAGTCATAAACACGCACGATGTGTTCGTGCGCCAGGCGCCGCGCGCGGGTGGCTTCCTGCACCAGCAGCCTGGCGTGGGCCGAGCTGAGCGTCAGTTCCGGCGACAGGATCTTCAGCGCGACCCGGGCGCTGTGGCCCAGCTCCGCGTGGGTCGCGAGGTCGGTGGCCTGCCAGACCTGGCCCATGCCGCCGAGCGCGACCAGGCGCTCGAGGCGGTAGCGCCGGTTCGGCGGGCCCACCTGCTGGCCGGCCATGAGTCCCAGCTCGGTGCCGCGCGAAGCCAGGGGCGCCGCGGCGGACGCCGGCGGCGCATGGGCCGCATCGAGGATCGCATTCTTGCGCTGGTCGAATTCCTGGCGGCTCAGCAGGCCATCCTCGTGCAGGGCACGCAGTTCGCGGATCTTGTCGATGGCGGTTTGCATCGGGCCTGCGTCAGTGCAGGGGCGCGCCGCAGGCGCCGCAGAAGCGGTCCCCCGCGTGCGCCGGATGGCCGTTGGCGCAGGCACGGCCCGCGCTCGCCGCCACCGAGGCCTGCGCATCGAGGGCCGCCTTGTTCACGTCGTTCTGCAGCGCCAGCAGGTCGAGCTGGTGGCGCCGGTCCTTGTCGACCTCGACTTCGCGCCGTACCCGCTCGCGCTCGAGCGCTTCCTGGGCCTGGCGCGCCGCGTCCGCCGCACTGAGTGCGCCGCCCGCCGCCACCACGCCGGCGAGCGCCGCCAGCTGGCCGGCATCCATCGTCGCGTGCACCCGCGTTTTCAGGTAATCGGCCAGCACCGCCGCATTCGGCGTGCCGGCCACGGCCAGCTTGGTCGTGTCGTCCAACGCGTCGAGCGATTCGGCGCGCGCGATTTCCATGCGTGCCAGGTCCAGCGCATGCGCCAGCTCGGCCGCGCGTTCGGCCCGCTCGGCGCCCATGCGGCGCAACTCGTGCTGCCAGCTCGCTTCCTGTTCGGCGCGGCGCTGCTGGTGGCGGCGCTCCTCGGCCAGCAGCTCGACCTCTTTCGCCGCGCGCGCCTGGCGATGCTCCGCTTCGATCGTGCGCAGCAGCTTTTCGTGCTGTGCAATCGCTTCCTGCTGGCCGCCCTCGCGGCGCAAGGCGTCAATCTTTTGTTTGACGCCTTCGGTTTCCAGCTCATTTCCCAGCGCGTGTTCGCGCACGCGCGCCTGCGCCTGCAGCTCGATCCATTCCTCTTCGCGCTCGAGCGAGCGCCTGCGCGCATTATTCGCCAGCACCACGAGCGCGAACTGCGCATTGTGTTCCTCGTCGTCGAGCTCGCGGGCACGGCGCGCGGCCGCTTCTTCACTTGTGCGCAGGTGCGCCAGCTCGGCGCGCCGGCGCGAGGCGTCTTCGATTTCCTTCGCCTGTTCGACCTTGTTGCGGATCTGCTGGGTCAGCAGCTGCTGCGAAAAGCGCTGGCGCGCAAGCGTGCGTGCTTGCAGCGCTTCCTGTTGCGCCACTTCGAGCGCTCCGCGCATGCGGATGCCGGCCAGCGCCTGCAGCTGCGCCCATTCGGCCTGTTCGCCGGCGCGCTGGCCGCGCTTCTGCGCCAGTTCGTGATCGAGTTCGGCCAGGATCTCGCCGGCGCCGCGCTCGACCGCTTCGCGGCGCGACCGCGATTCGGCGACGCGCGCAAACAGGTCGAGTTCGCGCGCGCGCACGGCCTGCGCGCGCTCGCCGTTTGCCAGGGTCAGCTCGGCACGGTCCAGCGTTTCGTTCTGCTGCAGCTCGAGCCGGCGCAGGCGCAGGCGCGCCGCCTGCTCTTCGCGCGTGATGCGGTGCCACTCGCCTTCGTCGTACAGTTCCTCGAGCTGGCGCGCGTGTTCCATCTGCACGCGGCGCTCGTCGGCGGCCAGCCACAGCGTGCCGATGCGCGCGCGGTTGGCGTCGAATTTATCGTGGCGCAGAGAGAGCGTGTCGACCTGCACCACGCCGAGGCCATAGTCCGCCAGCAGCAGGCGCAGCGCGCCTTGCAGGCGCTCGTCGAATTGCGCGCGCAGCTCCGGCTGTTTTGCCATTTCGCGCAGCGAGCGCGCCCCGACAAACTCGGACGCCAGCTGGCGCACGGCCGGCTGCAGGAGTTCGCGCAGCTGGGCCACGGTCACCGTGCCCGGCATGGTCATGAAATGGCGCGCGAAGGCGGGGACGTTTTCGATGCGCAGGCTGACGCTGAACTGCGCGCCCACCGCCAGGTGCTCGGCGCTCTGCAGATCGTCGAAATGAAAATCGACCGGCAAGGCATTCGTGCGCGTGACCAGGATTTCGGCGTGGCCGTCGCGCAGCAGGTGGTTCAGGCGCGAAAAAAAGCCCTCGATTTCGTATTCGCCCTGCGGCACTTCGGTCGCATCGCCGCCCTGCAGGATGTAGGCGCGGGCGGTGGCGGGCACGCGCAGGGTTTTCACGAACAGGCCCGACAGCGCGCGCACGCCGAAGAACACGGCCAGCTCGCCGGGGCCGGCGATCCAGCGGTTTTCGACCAGCACCGGCGCATTGCGCGGCGCGCCCAGGGTGATGCCGCAGGCCGCGCAATAGCCGGCGCCGCCCGCGTTCCTGTGCTCGCAACGCGGGCAGCGGCTGCCGCCAAAACCGAACATCTGGACCATGATCCGACTCCATCCTCACGTGATTCTCTATCTACCGACGGTCCGTGGTAACAGACCGATTCTAAATGATCCCGATCCGCTCCACGCACACCAGGCTGGCGCCTTTCGCACGGACCGCATCGGCCAGGCCCGGCGGCAGGCCGGCTTCCCAGGCGCGCGGCAGCAGGATGCGGTCCCCAGCTTGGGCTTCGCGCTCGATCAGCGCGCACTTCGGCCCCAGTCCTTCGACCGGTTCGACCAGCCCGGCATGCCAGGCGCTGGACCATCCGCTGGCGATGATGCGCCCCCGCGGCACGAACTCGCGCCCGCGCGCCAGGCGGTCCGCCAGTACCAGCGCCAGTTCATACGAGGCGCCGGCCAGGCCGTCGTGGCCGAAGCGCACCGTGGTGCGCCAGCGCGCAGGGCGTGCGCCGTCGAAATGGCGCGCGCCGAGCAAGGCCAGTCGCACCGCCTGCTGGCGCACGCCGTCCAGGCCGGGCGCGGCGATCGCGTCTTCGTCCGCCGGCGCGCCGGCCTCCAGCGGATAGACGCTGACCTCGACCCAGCACAGGCTGTCGTTGATGCCGCCGCTGTGCAGCGGGAACCAGGCACGCGCGCTCGATACCGAGGCCGCCACGTCGGGCTGGCCGGACACTGCACCAAGATGGTGCAAGTACCCTGGTCCGCCGCGCAGCGCGCCGGACGGCAGGTCGGACACGTCGTGCCCATCGATACGGCCGCGCTGCCAGTCGCCGGACCAGCCATTCGCCACGACGCCGTCGCGCAGCGCAAGCAGGCCGCGCACGGCGCGGTCGGCCAGCACCACTGCCAGTTCCCAGTCGCGCAGCGAGGACCCCGGTGCGCGGTCCATGCTGATCACGACCTGGTCGCGGCTGTCGTAGCGCGCTTCGGTGTGCCGCGCCAGCCTGGCCACCAGCGCCATGCGCGCGGCCAGCTGCGGCGCGCCGGGCACGCTGCATTTCACTTCGGCGCGGCCCCCGCGCTGACGGCGGGTGGCGGTGACGGCGACGTAGCCGCCATCGGGCAAGCCGCTGCGCACGGTCACGGTATCGGGACGCTTCGGCAGCGGCGCGTTCATGCGTCCTCCTCTTCCGGCGCCACACGCTTGCGCCCGGCGAGTTCGTATTCGAGGTTGGCCACGATGCGGTCCGCTTCGTCGAAGAGCACATCCAGTCCTTCGTCGCCGGCGCGCTCGAGGCGCGCCAGCAGGGCCCAGGCTTCGTCGAGCGCGCCCGCTGCGCGCAGGCTGTGGTGCGCGCGGCGCGCTTGATTGTCGCTGTCGAGCGCCTGCCCCGGCGCCGCCAGGCCGAGCGCTGGCATGGTGGAAGCGGCCAGGCAGACCAGGTCGAGCCGCTGCAGCAAGGCCTGCTGCTGGCGGAACAGGCTTTGCCCCTGGGGCAGCGCCGCCTGGCGCACGCGGCACATCACGCAGGGCAGTTCGAGGAAGAGCCGGCGCAGCGCGCGGGCGTCGTCGCGGCCGGCATCGACCAGCGCCGGCGGCGCGGCGGCGGACGCCTCCTGCGCGACGGGCACCGCGGCGGCGCCGGCCACCGCGCGCGCCGCCAGTTCGCGCGCAAAATCGCGGCTGTCCGCCAGGTCGACCGGCACGCAGTCGTCGACCGTGACGCCGAAGCGCGTGTAGAGCAGCTGGTTGAAGCCGCCCCGGAACGCATTCCATTCGTCGAGCGTCGTGCACGGCGGCAGCTCCAGGTTGCCCTGGGCCAGCTCGCGTTGCAGGGCCGCCTCGATGCGCTCGGCCAGCGCACCGAGCGCCAGTTCGCCCGCGCCTTCGCTGGCCAGGAACAGGTCGAAGCGCTGCTGGGTCACGCGCGGATCGGGGCTGTCGATCGCGAAGTGCACGCGCAGCCCGATCTCGGGCGCGGCGGCAAAGGGCAGCAGGTCGCAGCCATACGGGCCGGGGTGGAAGCACCAGCCGGCTTCGCCTTCGGCCAGCACCATGCGCCCGCCGGCGAGGACGCGGCGCGTGTGGCCGGTCGACGACACGGCGACGCCGACAGCGCCCGCAGGCAGCATGCAGCCGGACGCAATCGGGCGCGCGATCACCTGCGCGCCGAGTCCTGCGGCGTCGAAGGCGGGCGCGCGCGCCATGCGCTTGAACAGGTCGAGCATGGTCAGGCCGCCGGTTGCACAGTGAAGGCCGCACCGTGGCGCTGGAAGTGCGCGGCCGGCAGGTCCTCGAACGGCCAGTCGGCCTCGAGCTCGCCGTCCGCGTCGAGGCGGCCAACGAGCAGCTCCGCTCCGGCGCCATCGAGCACGCGCAGCAAGGGCGCCTCGCGCAGCAGGCGCGATGAGAACGGGGCGTCCGGCATCAGTTGCAGGATCACGCGCCGCCTTCCTGCGCTGTCGACGAAGTGCAGGCGCCAGCAGCCGTCGTCGGTCGCCAGCTCGGCGAGCCCCTGTCCGCTGTCGGCCGCACGCAGCATGCCGCTGCTGCCCTGCCAGGCATCGTTCGCGGCCGCACGACGTTCGAGCACGAGCGTGCGCAGGCGCCGCGTCGTCAGCGGCGAGGCCTGCAGGGCCGCACGCTCGGCATGCGTCAGCGGACGGCTGCCGTCGAGCGCCGCTTGCAGCACCGCGTCGGATAGCATCAGGCGGTCGCCCGCCACGCGCGGGGCCAGCAGCAGGCGTTCGCGGAGTTTGCGTTCGATGTCATGGTTCGTTTTCATTCGCTACTCCCATTCGAGGATGCTGCCGCGCCCAGGCGCGCAATGGCCGCGTCGCGTCGCTTGCGCAGCGTCGGCAGCGAGACGGCGTCGAGCGCCGCCAGTTGCGCCATGGTCGGCAGCGCATTGGTCGCCGGATCGCGCCATTCGTCCGGATAGCTGTCGTCCCCGGGCCCGAGCAGCTTCAGGTAGACCGCCAGGCGCACCGCGAGCGAGTCGGGCGCCAGCATGCGCGCGCTCCAGCTGGACGGATCCTGCGCCGCGCCCGCCGCATGCACAAAGCCGGGGGGCAGTGAAACCGATTGCGCGCGCAGGGCGTGCAGCGGTTCATCTTCGTCGATCACCGCGGGCGGCGCCGGCGGGTCCGCGCTGTCCAGTTCATCTTCCAGCGCTTCCAGGACCAGGTCCGGCCCCGGCGTGCTGGCCGCGCCCGACTCGTCCAGCACGCGCCAGTAATCCTCGATCCAGGAAGCCGATGTATCGGCGTCCTGCAGCCAGTCGCGGTCGCGGTTGGCCGACAGGGCTTCGTATTCGCCGATCTCGGCCAGCATCCCGCCGATCCTGGCCGCATTGTCCTTCAGGCTGTCGAAGCGCTTCGAGCGCGTGTGCAGGGGACCGGGCGAACCCGTGAACCGTTCCAGCGTCGCACTCCAGCGCAGTATCCATTCGGGGCGGCAGCCGCCGATCGAGGCCAGCTGGCGCACCTCGATCGGTAAGGCGCCATCGAGCGGACGGCCGAGGATGGCGCCGACCTGGGCCCGGTGCGCATGCCAGTTGTCGAACAGGCGCGCGATCTCGCCATAGGCCGTGTCGAGCATGCGGAAGGCGTAGATGCGGTTCGGGCTGCAGGCGCGTCCGCAGGCGGCCTGGTAATTGTCGGCGTCGACCCTGTCGCGCAGGAGGGCGAACATGTCGTTGACCTTCTTGCGCAGCAGCGCTTCGCCACCCGGCCGACGCCAGAAGGCCGGCACGCGCGCATGCTCGCTGGCCAGGGCCGTGCGAAACGCTTCCCAGTCCGACGGGCGCGCGGCCAGTTCATAGGCGAGCAGCAGGGCCAGCTCGGCGACGCTGTCGCCATAGCTGTTGCCAGGCGCCCCGGCGCGCGCGCCGCGGCCGGCCGCATGCAGGCTCTCGGCCAGCACCTCGACATACAGCGCCAGCGCCT
The DNA here is from genome assembly GCF_056680575.1 of Telluria sp. AIW5. Lineage (NCBI taxonomy): Bacteria > Pseudomonadati > Pseudomonadota > Betaproteobacteria > Burkholderiales > Oxalobacteraceae > Telluria > Telluria sp. AIW5. The sequence continues at coordinate 4,277,772 of NZ_CM155289.1, forward strand.
CGCCTGCCGGCGCGGGGGCCAGCAAGCCTGCAGGATCGCAGCGCGCAAAGGCATCGAGCGAACACTGGCCGAGCAGCTTGCGCACCTGCTCCCAGCCAGGCTCCTGATACCGGGTTCCCGGCAAACGCATACCTTCCTCTTGAATTCGTGAGCCCATGGCGTATCCGCCAGATAACGGATTTTGTAAATCATGCCATACAAACACAAAAACAAGGCGCGCTGGAGGGGCGCATTACCCTTTCTGTTCGGCCTTTTGCGCCATCGTCCGCAGCAGGGCCGCGACCACCGGCGCCGCATGCTCGCCGCCGGTCGCCTCCGAACGGCTGACAAAGGCGGCGAAGGCCAGGCGCCGGGGCTGGCCCGGGATGCTGCCCGGCTCGAGCCAGCCGGTGAACCAGACCGTGGCCTGCCCGTCCTGCCCGACCGGTGCGGTGCCGGTCTTGCCGTACAGGCCGGGGCGCATGTCGTTGAACTGCGCAGCGCGGAAGGCGCTGGCCGCCGTGCCCTTCGCGACGACGCCGTGCAGGCCGGCGCGGATGCGGTCCAGCCGTACGCCGAGCGGCGCGCCCTGCCGGGCTTCGGCCTGGCGCCCGTCGAGCGCCAGCAGCAGGCGCGGCGCGATCGTCCTGCCTTCGCCCACCGCGCCGGCGGCCAGCGCCATGTGCAGCGGCGCGGCCTGCATGCGCAGTCCGATCGCCATCTGGCGCAGTTCGTGGCGCGAGCCGATCGGATCGAAGCCGGCCACGCTGGCCTGCAGTGCGTCCCAATTGCGCCACGCGAAGTCAGGGGGCAGCAGGCCGCCGTCGAGCGGCAGCGGGCGCTCGAAGCCGAGCCGCTGCGCCATCTCGGCGATGGGACGCACGCCGGCGAAGGCCGTGTCGTCGAGCGCGCGCAGGCTGGGCGCGCCGCCCTGCGCCTTGCCGAACAGGCTGGCGTCGCTCAGCTCCGCGCTCCAGGCGAACCAGGTATTGAGGCTGTAGGTCAGCGCCTGGGCCAGGCCCAGCTTGCCGTCCTGGGCGCGGCGGTCCAGGGTGCCGTCGCGGAAATTGGTGATGCGCGCGCCCTTTCCCTCATATGGATAGCTGGCGCCGTCGGTGCGGAAGGCGAAGCCGCGCGCGGCCGCGAACCGGTTGAGGTCGGCCAGCGGCATCCCGCCCAGCAGATCGTCGAGGCGTGGGTCGCGCTGGGCTGCCAGTTCGAGGCCGAGCGCGCTGACGATCTTGAAGGTCGAACCGGGACTGCGCTCGGCGCCGCCGTCGTGCTGGAAGGCGGCCTGGCGCAAGGGGCTGCGCGCCGGATCGACGCGGTCGAAGTCGCGCAGCTCGTTCCAATCCGCGGCCGCCGGTGGTGAGCCTGCGGCGCCGCTGGCGGCGGCCAGGATATCGCCGCTGCCGGTGTCGAGCAGCACCAGGCCGGCCTGGCGTCCCGCCGGCGGCGCGGACCCGCCCAGGCAGCGCGCGCCATCCCACTGGCCGCGCCGCATGCCGACGCAGTCGAGCACCGCCTGGCCCATGCGCTGCAAGTCCAGGTCGAGGGTCAGCGTGGCGGCATGCGGGCGGCCGTCCGGTGCGGGAACGCGCGCCAGCATCCCGGCCACGCTGCTGCCGTGCCGGGGGTCCAGGCCGAGCAGCGTGGACAGGCCGGCCGCACGCGCCTGCGCTGTCGCGCCGCCGGCTTCCCACAGGGGCGCGCCGCCGCGGTCGGCCAGCAGCACCGGCGCCGATACGCCGCGGGCCGCGCGATGCTGTGGCGCGATGGCCTGCCAGGCCAGCCGGCCATCCTTCAGCTGCAGGTGCCGGTACGGCCCGTCGCCGCTACCGCTCAGCGCCGCCAGGTCGAGCGGCGCCGCTTCGATCACGACCTGGCGCGTACCCGGGCGCGGCGCCAGCACCAGTTCGCGCACATCGTCGGCTCCAGTGCAGGCGCGCCCGCCGCAGACCGCACGCCCGCCACTCAGCGCGGCACCGGCGATGGCGCGCACCCGGCCCGCCAGCATCAGCTCGATGCGCTCGTCGCCACGCGCCGGCTGCGCGAGCGTCAGGACCAGGCGCGCGCTGGCCGCGCCGGCCGGCCAGTCGGCCAGGCGCCGCCACGGCGCCCAGCCTTGCGGCAGGCTGTCGAACAGGCGCGCGGCGCCCAGCGGCATTGTCTCGACGGTGCCGGCAGCGACCGCGCCGGCTTGCGCCAGCCATGCGGTGTTGGCACCGGGCCGCAGGCGCCAGGCCAGCAGGCGCCGTTCGCCATTGAAGACACGGATCTGTTCGCGCACATAGGCGCCATCGGCGCGCGCGTGGAGGCGCTCGAGCAGGCGCAGGCCCGTTGCGTCGAGCTCGACGCCGTCCCAGCCGTGCAGGTCGGCCGCGCGCTGGGCAGGGGCGGCCGCGCGCCATTGCAGCAGGTCGCGCGGCGCGGTCTCGATCATGCCGTCATGCGCCAGGCGCACGAAGCCGCGCGCCAGCAGGCTGTCGAACAGGGCGCCGTCTTCGAGCTCCGCCGGCGGCTCGGCGGGCACGCGGTAGGCTCCCGGCGCCAGGTGCGCGCTGCGCATCGGCCCATGTTCGGGAAACGCGGCCACCAGGGCGCCGGCGCTGCCGGCTTCGCCCGGATAGGAAGTGAGCACCAGTTCGCCGCCCTCGGCACAGGCGGCGCTGGCGCGGCGGGCGATGTGCAGCGCGCGGTTCTCTCCCCACACCAGCCAGCCTTCGCGCCCGAGCGCTACCGCGCCCTGGGGGCCGCGGGCAATCACGCCAGCGCCCGCGTCGCCGATCCAGCGCGCCTCGCCGCGCCAGGCCAGCTGCAGGGGCATCCCCAGGGAACCGCTGATGTCGACCTGCGGCATGGGAGCACCCGCCAGCACGATATTGCGCAGCGTGACGGGACTGGCGGCGGTGGCGTTGCGTCCCGCCCAGCGCGCCACATCGGCAAACCGGTAGCCGATGCGCAGGGGCGCCAGCCGTCCGCCCGATCCCGCGAGCGCCTGGCTGCACAGGTCGATCACGACCGGCCGGGCTGCGCGTACATTCGCCACGACGAGCAAAGCGCCGCCGGGCTGCGCGGCCAGGTTCACGGCCGGGACCAGCGGCACGCTGAAGGAAGCGCCAGGCAGGGCCGGCTGGAACGAGGCCAGCATCCGCACCGGTCCGCCGGCCGCCGCCGAGCGGCTGGAAGCGGCCGCGCCGAGCGAACGCGCATGGCCGGCGATGAGCAAGGCGCCGGCCGCGACGAAGCCGAGCGCCGCCAGCGCCAGCCACCAGCGCGTCGCGGCGCGTCCCGGCACCATGCGTAGCGCCGGCACGCCTGGTACGGCGCCGGCCCGCAGGTTGCGCGCGCGCCGCCGCGCCCGGCCATTGGCGGCCAGTCCGGCGAACACCGTAACGAACATCTCCCCCATCTTCCCCTCCCCGCGCGCCGACGTGGCCGCCTCCGCCGGCCTCTAGCGGGGGGAGGCGAAAAGCGCGGCGATAGCGTCGAGTTGCGCGACGTTGCGGGCTTCGCGTCGCACCCGGTTTTGTGCAGGCCATCCCGCTTTTCATGCACCTTGTCGCAATCCGATGGAGGTCCCTGGCGGCTTTGGCTACATTGGACACATCGCACACCCACCCGCAAGGAGAAACACCGTGAACATCGCCAAGCACATGGAAGCCGTTTTCGTCGTTGCCCTCGCCGCCGCCGGCTCGGCCAGCTTCTTCACCGAAGCGCTGCCGCAAGCGGAAGCCCGCCCCGCCGCCATCCAGGATTCGAGCATCGCCACCGAAACCAGAATGGCCGTCGTGGTCGTGAAAGGCAAGCGCCCGGGCGCCGAACGGCAGCCGACCGTGCTGGCCGATCGCCGCGTTCCAGTGAGCCGCATTTGATTACCCGTGTGTGCCGGGCCGCCTGCTGAGGCCTGCCCGGCCACCCGCCACGTCCCACCCCCCACAGCCCCCTCCTCCGACCCTTGCTGCCCCGGCTGCTGCAATTTGTGTCAGTTGTAAGCACATGCGTCAAACGCACCATTTCGTTCAAGCGATTGATATATTGAATCATCCGCTTTTGGAGATGGAGACCGACATGAAATCCCGCCTGAAGTTACGCTCGAACATACGCCTGAACTTGGCTGCCCTGATCGCCGTGACCGCCGCCGCCTATGCACCGCTGCCGTCGATGGCGCAAAACGTTGAACTGTACGTCGGCTCGGCCCCGCCGGCGCCGCTGTACGAACGCGCTCCCGTCGTGCGCCGCGGCTATGTCTGGTCGCCGGGCTACTGGGAGTGGCGCGGCCATCGCCACCACTGGGTGCCGGGCACCTATATCGTCGAGCGCCCCGGCTATATCTATGCGCCGCCGGCCTGGCAGCAGCGCGACGGCCGCTGGTTCATGCAGCAGGGTTACTGGGCCCCGCGCGGCGGTGACGGCTACCGCGGCCAGGGTTTCTACGACCGCGACGGCGGCCGCGGCTACGGCCAGCACGACGGCTACCGCGACCGTGACCGCGACGGCGTGCCCGACCGCTACGAGCACCACGGCCGCGGCCGCGACACGGACCACGACGGTGTGCCGAACCGCTATGACCGCGATCTCGACAACGACGGCATCCCGAACCGCCGCGACCGCGATGTCGACGGCGATGGCGTACCGAACCACCGCGATGCGCGGCCGGAGAATCCCTACCGCCGCTGATCGCAGGCAGCCGCACGAAGCGCCCTCCGGGGCGCTTTTTTGCGTCCGTTGCGGACTGGCGAAGGGTTTTTGGATGGCCCGAAAACGGTTATGCTGACGCCATGACCGAACTCGACCGCCTGCAAGGCGCCTCCAACCGAACCGAACTTGCCGCCAGCCGCAAGCTGGCCTTGACAAGGAGCCTGCCGCTCGAGGAAGCGCTGCGCATGACGCTTGCCGCCAGCGCCGGCGCTGCGGGCCTGGCCACGCTGCTGGCCGAGCGCGGCGCCTTGCGCGAAGCCGAAGCCGCACGCGCGCTGGCCCGGCAGGCGGCGCGTGCCGCCGCCCTGGCCGTACGCCAGGCACGCCACGAGGGCGCCCCCACCGCCTGGCGCGCCTGGTTCGACGGCTCGGCGCGTCCCAACCCGGGCCGCTGCGGCATCGGCGCGCGCCTGCTCGGCCCGGCCGGCCAGGTCGTGGAATTATCCGAGCCCGCCGGCTACGGCAACAGCGGCGAAGCCGAATACCTGGCCCTGATCGCCGTGCTCGGGGCAGCCCTGGCCCAGGGCGCGCGCGAACTCACCGTGTATGGCGACAGCCGCGTCGTGCTCGACGACGTCGCCGCGCCTGATGCGAAGAGCGCTCCTGCCCTGCAGCCCTACCGGGCCCGCGCACGCGCCCTGCTGGCACAGCTGCCGGGCACCCTGCTGCGCTGGGTACCACGCCACAAGAACCTCGACGCCGACGCGCTCTCGCAGCGCGCCAGCATGCCGTCCTCCCTGGAGCCCGATGTTTCCTTTGTCCCCTGAACTGTCGGCCTGGCGCACGCGCCTGGCCGCGCTCGCCGCCGCCCACGCCGGCGACGACGGCGCCCATGACGCCAGCCACCTGGAGCGCGTCTGGCGCAGCGCGCAGGACCTGCTCGCGCATCATCCCGAGGCCGATGTCCTGGTCGTGATGGCCGCCTGCTACCTGCACGACCTGGTCAACCTGCCGAAGAACGACCCCGGCCGGGCCCAGGCCTCGCGCCGGGCGGCGCAGCTGGCGCGCGCCGAACTCGCGCGGCTCGGCTTTCCTGGCGGGCGCCTGGACGGCGTGGCCCACGCCATCGAGGCGCACAGTTATTCCGCGGCGGTCGTCCCGGTCACGATCGAAGCGAAGATCGTGCAGGACGCCGACCGGCTCGATGCCCTCGGCGCCGTCGGCCTGGCGCGCATGTTCTATGTCGCCGGGAAGATGGGCCGCGCGCTCGCGCACCCGAGCGATCCGCTGGCCCAGGCGCGCGACCTCGACGACGGCGCCTGGTCGCTCGACCACATCATGGTCAAGCTCGCGCAACTGCCGGGAATGATGCAGCTCGAGGCGGGACGCGCCCTGGCCGGGGAACGCCTGGCGCGCCTGCTCGCCTTCCGCGACGACTTTGCGGCCGAGTGGTTTGGGAACGCCGCGTGAACGCGCCCGTCCCGCTCGAGGCGGAGGCGCCCGCCGCCAGCGGCAAACTTGGCTTCGTGCTGGTGAGCGTTTTCATCGACGTGCTCGGCATCGGCCTGATCATCCCGGTGATGCCGGTGCTGGTGGGCCAGTTCGTGCCCGGGCGCGACGAGCAGGCACTGTGGTACGGCCTCATGGCGGCCGTGTTCGGACTGCTGCAATTCCTGTTCATGCCCACGCTCGGCGCGATCAGCGACCGCGTCGGGCGGCGCCCGGTGCTGCTGTACTCGATGGCGGGCATGTGCCTGAATTTCCTCGTCACGGCCTGGGCGCCGAGCCCGGCCTGGCTCTTTCTCGGGCGGGTCATCGGCGGCGTCTCGGCGGCCAGCATGTCGGTCGCCTCGGCCTATGCGTCCGATGTTTCGACGCCGGAGAACCGGGCGAAAAGCTTCGGCAAGATCGGCGCCGCCTTCGGTGTCGGCTTCATCTGCGGCCCCGTGCTCGGTGGCCTGCTGGGCGACGTCTCGCTCACGCTGCCGTTCTGGGTCGCCGGCGCGCTCGCGGCCGTCAACCTGGTCTACGGGTGGTTGTACGTGCCCGAGTCGCTGGCGCCGGGCGAGCGCGCCCCCTTCGACTGGAAACGCATCAATCCTTTGCGCGCATTGGCGCGGCTGGCCGGCAAGGAGGACATCCGCGGCATCGTCGGCGTGTTCGCGCTGGCCACCTTCGCCCAGATGATGACCCAGGGGACCTGGGTGCTGTACACGACCTTCCGTTTCGGCTGGAGCCCGCGCGACAACGGCATCGCCATGTTCTGCATCGGCCTTTCCACCGTCGTCGTCCAGGCCTGGCTGCTGGGGGTGCTGCTGCGGCGCTTCGGCGAAGCGCGCGTGGCGGTGCTGGGCCTGGCGTCTGGCGCGCTTACCTTCGTGCTGTACGGCCTGGCCACCCAGGGCTGGATGATGTATGTCCTCATCTGCTGCAACCTGCTGGCCTTTGCCGCCGGGCCCGCGCTGCAGGGGATCATTTCGCGCGGGACGCCTGCGGGCGAGCAGGGAGAACTGATGGGTTCACTACAGTCGATCAACAGCCTCGGGGTCATCGTGATGCCCCTGCTCGGTTCGGCCATCCTCGGCGCCGTCAGCCACCTGCCGCCGGGCGACGCGCGCATCGGCAGCAGCTTTTTCCTGTCGGCGGCCATGCAGGCGCTCGCAGTGCTGGCCGCGCTGCGCTACTTCCGCCGGGCCCGTCAAAGCGAGGCCGCGTGAAAGGAAGCATGCCTGTCGGAAATCTTTACAGTTGCCCCAGGAAATTCCGGGTTCCAAGTCGCAACTAATTGATTTATAACAAAACTTTCTGGTTGGCATGAGTGTTGCTTATATGGCAGCAGTCAACACCCTCAACCTGAAAGAAAACGATGACCGTCCTGAAAAAACTGGGCTGCGCTGCAGCCATCGCCCTCGCCGCCGGCGCCGCTCAAGCTGACGCCATCATGAACGATTGGACCTTCAACCCGGCCGGCACCGGTCTGGCGAAAGGTCAGGAAATCAACGAATACTTGGATGTAAACGGTAATGGCTTCATCCAGTTGAAAGCGACCGGCACCGGCGCGTTCTCGTTCACCGAGCACGCTGTGTTCAACTTGAGCCAGGCTGACAGCAATGGCAAGCTCTTCCCAATAAGCTACAAAACCGGAAACATCTCTGCAACGCTCGATGCTGTTGGCGCCGGCACCTTCAACGGCAGCTTCGCCTTTACCAGCGGCACCATCAAGATGTACCAAAACCCCCAGAAAGGGAAGTACGGTACGGCTAACGGCATCTACGGCGCAGACCTCGGCAACCTGATCGGCACTTTCAGCATCCTGGGCGGTGGCGGCATGGTCGATGGTACCGGCAATCCGGTCACGAACGGCCAGGTCAGCGTGTTCGCCGAGTCGCAGGTTGGCGATCTGAAGGCAGGCTATTTCTTCGACCCACGCGGCATCGACATGTCGACCATGAAGAGCACTTCGTTCGCCTTCACCAACGCCAATGCCGTCGGCTCGCCGACTAGCAGGCTGGTCAACGAAGTGGCTTGCCAGTTCGCGGGCTTCACCGGTCCAGGCTGCATCCCTGGCAATAAGCCCGGTATATACAAAAACGTTGCAGGCGACCACTTCTTCGTCAGCAATAACGGTCAGTTCAAGTTCGCCGACGTTCCTGAGCCAGGGTCGGTCGCCCTGTTCGGCATCGCCCTGTTCGGTATCGGCGCGATGCGTCGCCGCGTAAAGTAATCGGGGTTCGCCCTGGCAGCACGACAATAGCCTGGCTCGCCAGGCTATTTGCTTTTATGGGACACACATTCATTTGCGTCCGATGCGGCGGCCTCGTACGGCATCGCATTGTGGGGGATGACCCGGGCGTCCGTAGCCCTGGCGGCGGCGCTGCGCCTGGCCTGATCCTCATCTGCATGCCGGCGTCCGCTTCTGGACCGATGCGCTACACTGGCCCCGGGGCGCCGCCGTCGAAAACAATGATATGCACGGGCACGCCCCTTATTTATAATTCGCCATCGTCAAATGTAATAAGGGCTGCCACCGTGTCCGATCGTTTCAAAGTACTGCCACAATATGTCCTGCCCAAGCAGGCGCTGACCTCGTTCGCCGGCCGCGTCGCCGGCCACCGCGGAGGCGCGATGACGACCCGCCTGATCCGCTGGTTCGTCGGCAAGTACGGCGTCAACATGGACGAGGCGGCCAACTCCGACATCGCGAGCTACCCGAGTTTCAACGAATTCTTTACCCGTCCCTTGAAGGACGGCGTGCGTCCGCTGGCCCAGGCGGATTTCGTCTGCCCGGTCGACGGCGCGATCAGCCAGTTCGGCGCGATCGACGACCACCACATCCTGCAGGCCAAGGGCCACAAGTTCACCACCACCCAGCTGGTCGGCGGCGACGCCGCGCTGGGGGCGCAGTTCCAGCATGGCTCGTTTGCGAACCTGTACCTGAGCCCCAAGGATTACCACCGCCTGCACATGCCTTGCGACGGCCGCCTGACCCGCATGATCTACGTGCCCGGCGCCCTGTTCTCGGTGAACCCGACCACCGCGCGCGGCGTGCCGGGCCTGTTCGCGCGCAACGAGCGCGTCACCTGCGTGTTCGAGTCCGAGGAATTCGGTAGCTTCGTCATGGTGCTGGTCGGCGCGACCATCGTCGGCAGCATGGCCACGCCCTGGCATGGCGTGGTCAACCCGCAGCGCACCGGGCGCATCTCGGAGTGGACCTATGACACGACCCCGGTCGTGCTGAAAAAGGGCGAAGAGATGGGCCGCTTCCTGCTCGGTTCCACCGTCGTCATGCTGTTCAAGGAAAAGACGATCGCCTTCAATCCCGACTGGGCGCCGGAACGCAAGGTGCGCCTGGGCGAGATGATGGGCAACAGGCCCGCCTGACAGTGCCCGTCCTGAGGACGGCCCTGCCCCTCATCCTGTGCGGGCTCGCCGCGCTGCCCGCGCCGGCGCGCGCCGACGATCCACCGGTGCCGACCGTCTCGGTAACGGGCAAAAAAGAGCCGGTCCTTAAAAAGCTCGACAAGACCGTTTATAACCTTGCCGGCACGCCGAAGGCGGCGAACGGCAGCGCCCAGGACCTGCTGCAATCGACTCCCGACGTCTCCGTGACGGCCGATGGCCAGATCCGTGTAAAGGGAAGCCAGCAAGTCACGGTGCTGGTGGACGGCAAGCCGACGGCGATGCTGTCGGGTTCGGACGAAGAGCGGGCCGTGGCGCTGCAGACCATGAGCGGCGCCGACATCGCCAGCATCGAAGTCATCACCAATCCGTCGGCGGCCTACAACGCGAATGGCGGCACGATCCTGAATATCGTCCTGAAGCGCAACCGCAAGCCGGGCGCCCACGCGCAGGTGCAAGGAAGCGCCACCGGCCAGGGCCTGTGGAATGCCGGCACTTCGGGCGACCTGACCCGCGGCCATATCAGCGCGCATGGCAGCCTGGCGCTGCGCCACGACGGCACGCTGAAAATGCGCGCGTCGACGGTGGACTGGAATGATCCGCTCGCAGGCCGGGCCGGGCAGGCGCGGCAGGCCTCGACGGTGTTCGTGCGCCGCGTCGTGGAAACCGCGGCCCTGGGCATCGACGATGCCCTGAGCGACACGGACACCCTCAGCCTGGCGGCGCGCCATAACGCGCGCCGCTCGCGTCCCTTGTTCGACGTCCTCAACGAGAACCGCACGGGCAGCGAGGAGACCATCTTTCATCGCATCTCCGAGGGGCCCAACGAGCAGTCCGACGACAGCGCCAGCCTGGCCTACAGCCACCAGGGCAAGGGGGCGGCGCTCAAGGCGATGCTGCAGCACAGCGCGACGGCCGGCCTGGTCGACAAGTCGTACAGCGACGTATTCCTCGTGCCGGCGCGCGCCACGGACTACAGCCACGGCGCGACCAGGTCGGCGCGGCGCCTGGACCAGGCCACGGTCGACTGGACGCGCGCGTCCGGACACGGCCAGTGGGGCATGGGCGTCGATGTCCAGGACAAGGTCGACGACGTCGACAATTACCAGGCGTGGGTCGACGCCTCCTCGGCTGCCGAGACGCTTGACCCGAATACGACCAACGCCTATGCGGTGCGGACGACCCTCGCCGCCGCCTACCTGACCGACCAGCTCAGGCACGGCAAATGGGAAGCGCTGCTGGGCGCACGCGCCGAACGGATGGCGCTGCGGGTCGGTCCGGCACGGGACAGCGCACGCACAGGCCATTGGCGCGCATTCAATCCCAGCCTGCACCTGAAATATGCCGTCAGCGAGAAAGCCGACCTGACGCTCAGTTATCGCCGCAGCCTGCAGATGCCCGATCCGCGCGACCTCAATCCGCACACGACCTATGTCGATGCGCAAAACCTCAGCCGCGGCAATCCCGGCCTGCAGCCGCAGGTCCTGGGCGCCTGGGAACTGGGCACGAATGCGGAAAGTGGACAGTTCAGCGGGAGCCTGGGTGCCTTCTATCGGGCCAGCCGCGATACGGTGTTCGATGAACGCAGCTTCGCCGGCAATGTGCTGGTGACCTCGAAGCAGAACGGCGGGCGCGCGCGCTCGGCCGGCATCAGCGGCTCGCTCGACTGGACGCCGGATGCGACGCTGCGCCTGGGCGTGGACGGCGGCGCCTATCGCGTGATGCTGGCGACGCCCGACCTTTCCGGCCCCGTGCGCCAGGACGATATCGCGGGCTATGTCAACCTCAGGGCGGCGTACAGCGCCGGAGCCGACGACCTGTCGCTCGACGCGCATGGACAGTCATCAGGCATCACGCCGCTCGGCCGCCAGGGGGCGACCAGCAGCGTGAACCTGGCCTGGAAACACGCATTGAGCAAGTCGCTCAGCCTGACGGTGAACGCCAGCGATATCTTTGACGGCAGCCGGCGCAGCTATCGGACGGACACCCGTACCTTCCGCCAGGCGGGGTTCGATCATTTCGTCGCGCGGCGCGTGTATGTGGGCTTTGTAAAGAAATTCGGCTGAGGCACCTGGTTGTAGGGTGGGCACGGGGTGCCCGCAGCGAATCACCCCTTTTAGCCCTGCTGACCCGCCTCGCTGCAAAACATCTCTTCCATCATGTCGAGGAAGGCCCGCGTCTTGGCCGGCATCAGGCGCCGGCCCGGGAAGACGGCCCAGCCGACCGCCGGCGGCAAATCCCATTCCGGCAGCACCCGTACCAGTTCCCCCTTCTTCACCAGCGGCGAGGCGAACAGCTCCGAACTGGCCGCGATCCCCGCGCCGCTGCAGGCGATGCGCGCCAACAGGTCCGGCGAATTCGCCGTCAGGCGCGCCGGCAGTTCGCGCTGCCAGCGCACCTTGCCGCGCGTGAGGACCCAGGGGGACGGCCCGCCGCCGCGGCTCAGCAGGCATAGCAAATCGTGGCCCGATAAATCGTCCGGATGCTCGGGCAGGCCGCGCACGGCCGTGTAGCAGGGCGAGGCATACAGGCCGAAGCGCTGCAGCGTGACGCGGCGCGCGGCCAGCGTGGCGTCATCCGGCAAATCGCCCATGCGGATCGCGATGTCGAAGTTTTCGGCCACCAGGTCGACCCGCCGCGGCGACAGGTCGAGTTCCACGCTCACCGCCGGATAGCGTTCGAGGAAGCGCGCGATCATCGCGCTCATGCCGAGGTTGGCAAAATCGGCCGGCAGCGAAATGCGCAGGCGTCCGCTGGGAGCCGCCTGGCGGTGCTGGGCCAGGGCGCCGGCCGCTTCCGATTCTTCGGCCACCTTGCGCGCGTGTTCGAGCAGGCTGGCGCCGAATTCCGTCACCATCAGCTTGCGCGTGGTCCGGGCAAGCAGGCGCTCGCCGAGGCGGGCTTCGAGCAGCGAGATGCGGCGCGAGACGGTCGACTTGGGCAGGTTGACGCGGGTCGCCGCCGCGCTGAAGCTGCCGGCCTCGACAATGCGGGCGAAGAGCAGCAGGTCGTTCGGTTCGACTTCCATTCGATTGTTCCATTGGCTGAATAATGTTATCCATTTTAGCGCCTTCCAGATTGATTTTGGAACTGTTAAAGTGGTCTCATCGAATCACAGACACCACCTAAAGGGAACACAAGATGAACATCCTGCAAATCACCTCCAGCCTGCGCGGCGCCGATTCCGAGTCCAGCCGTGTCACCAGCAGCATCGTCGCCAAACTGCTCGCCGCGAACCCGGACGCCACCGTCGTGACCCGCGACCTGGCGCGTGCACCGCACCCCGTGCTGGACGAAGCGGCGCTCGGCGCCCTGTTCACCCCGGCCGAATCGCGTACGCCCGAGCAGGTTGCCCGCGTGGCCCTGGACGACGCCCTGATCGCGCAAGTGCAGGCGGCGGACGTGGTCGTGATCGGTGCGCCGATGTACAACTTCGGCATCCCGGTGCAACTGAAAAGCTGGTTCGATGCGATCGCCCGTGCCGGCGTGACCTTCCGCTACACCGAGAGCGGCCCAGAAGGCCTGCTCAAGGGCAAGAAGGTGTTCGTGGCGACCTCGCGCGGCGGCATCTACCCGGCTGAAGCCGATCCGCAAGTGCCGTTCGTGCGCATGCTGCTGAACTTCCTGGGCATGACGGACCACACCTTCATCCACTCGCCGGCACAGGCGATGGGTCCGGAAGCGTCGGCCAAGGGCCGTTCGGAAGCTGATGCCACCATCGAGGCCGCACTGGCCTGATTGTTCGGGCAGCGTTATCAAGGAGAGCGTGATGAATGCATTGACGGACCAACGTAATGAAGAGCGCGTCGCGCGGCCACGCGGCGTGGAACGCGTGATCAGCGGCCAGTTCGTGATGGACGGCGCCGGCGTCAGGATCAACCGCGTCCTCACGCAAACCTTGCAGCGCCGCCTCGATCCCTTCCTGATGCTCGACGCATTCGGGAGCGACAAGGCCGGCGACTACATCGCCGGCTTTCCGGAGCACCCGCACCGCGGCTTCGAGACCGTCACCTACATGCTCGCCGGGCGCATGCGCCACCGCGACAGCGGCGGCAACGAAGGCCTGATCACGGACGGCGGCGTGCAATGAATGACGGCCGGGCGCGGCGTGATCCACTCCGAAATGCCGGAGCAGAACGAAGGCCTGATGGAAGGTTTCCAGTTGTGGCTGAACCTGCCGGCAAAGGACAAGATGCGCGCGCCCTGGTACCGCGACATCCCGAACGCCGAGGTGCCGCGGTTTACGACCGAATCCGGCGTGACGGTGCAGGTCATCGCCGGCAGCGCGCACGGCGTCGAAGGCGCGGTGCAGCGCGAAGGCACCGAGCCCCTGTACCTCGACATTGACTTGCCCGAGGGTGCCCGCTTCGAGCAGCCGCTGCCCGCCGGGCACAATGCCTTCATCTATGTGTTTCGCGGTGAAGCGGTCGTCGGCGGCAAGGCCGTGCCGCAAACGCGCATGGCGATCCTCGACAATGCCGAGGGCGCGGATGGCGTCGTCATCAAGGCGGCCGGCGCGACGCGCCTGCTGCTGATCGCGGGCCGGCCATTGAAGGAGCCGATCGCGCAGTATGGCCCCTTCGTGATGAATACCCAGGCCGAGCTGCAGCAGGCGGTCGAGGATTTCCGCGCCGGGCGTTTCGCCGGCTGAGTTGTAGAAACTGGTTATATTGTTTTACGCGCGCCCGGCCGTCATTGGATCGCCCGGCGCGCTTGCGTTACACTGCGGGCATGCGCACCTCTGCCCTCCTTCCATGCCGCTGATTCCCGTCCTGCTCGACCTGCTGGCGCGCGCCAGCTTTGCGCTCGGCTTCGAGACGGTCGACCGTTTTCCGTCGCATCACGTCCATGCGCGCACGCACTGGGACCGGGCCTACTTCGATATCGCCTCGGACCTGAAGCCCGACGCCATCGAGCGTGCGCTGTGCGCCTCGATCGCGAATACGCCCTCTGTCTTCGCCCACATCGCGAACCCGACGCCGGCCATGCAGCGCACTTTATTGGGCGTCATCGATAGCCGCTTGCGCCGTTCCTGCGGCGCGCCTTCCGACCTGGTGCTGCTGCTGGTCGAAGCTTACCGCAGTCCGTACACGATCGAAGCGCGGCCCGGCCTGCGTGCGGCAATCGAGGCCAGCTCGGGACAGGAAGCGCGCGAACGCGTGCACGCGGTACTCGCTTTCCTCGGTGCGATGCCGGCGGCGTTCGACGTCATTGAGGCGCGCGAGTGAGCGCGGGGCGCGCCAGGTTGCTCGGCACATAGCGCTCGCGCAGCATCATGAACGGCGTTTCCACCAGCCGGTACAGCACCCATCCCGCAAGCACGGACAAGGCCAGCAGGACGACGATGGCAAGCGGCGCCTGCGGGCCGTAACCGAGGTCCTGCACCCGGCCGGCGGCGATCTCGCCGACACCGCGGTGGGTCAGGTAGATCGCATACGACCAGGCGGCAAGCGGCCCGGCGCCGGGCACGCGCAGGTCGCGCAGCAAGGAACGCTGCGACAGCGCGGCCAGGATCAGGAGGCCGAAGCCGAGCCCCAGCAGCGGGTATCCGAAGACAGTCGCCGCGAAACCGTAGTGATTGTCGAGGAACAGCCAGAAGGTGGCGCCCAGCACCGCCACGCCCGCCGCCAGCGCGCGATTGCCGTGGCTTGTCATGCGCGCCCACAGGCCAGGATGGCGGTTCTTCACCAGCGCCAGCGCGACACCGGCCACCAGTTCGTCTAGGCGGCATAAGCTCGCGTAATAAATGAGCTTGTAATAGAAGTAAATCCCATACTCGTGCGCATCGACCTGCCCGGACCAGAGCCCGGCACGCAGCAGCATGCCGGCTGCGATCACGCAGGCGACGAAGGTCCAGGCGCTGGCCATCCGCAGGCGCAGCGCGGCCCCCAGCAGCGCGAGCGCGGGCAGCAGCACATAAAATTGTTCCTCGACCGCGAGCGACCAGCTATGCGAAAACGCCGTGCCCGGCGCCAGCCCCAAGTTCTGCGTGAAGGTCAGGTAGCGCCACAGGGGCGCGAGCGGCGCCTCCTCGCCCACGGCGGGCCACATGAAATACAACGCCAGCACGACCAGGTAGTTCGGCAAGGTGCGCAGCAGGCGCCGCGCGTAGAAGGACGCCAGGGACAAGCCGGCGTCCGTTTTCAGGGCAGCGAAAATCTGGTTGCCGATCAGGTAGCCCGACAGCGCGAAGAACAGGTCGACCCCGGCCCAGCCGATCTGCCCGACCCAGCCGAAGGTATGGTCGTCGTTCGAGACGAACAGCGTGTAATGGTGCAGCACGACCAGCGTGACGGCGAGCGCGCGCAAGGTGTCGAGGCCGTGCAGGCGGACGCTGCGGGACTGGTTCATGGGATTCCGACAAGTGATGGGTGGCGGATCATGCCACGCCCTCTCCGCGCGTGCCATCTTTTCCCGATAAAATGGCGGCACCGATATTTCTTTGGATCACCACGCATGGCTTCCGCACCGAATCTGCAGTTCAAGTTTGTCAACTATACCGGCCTGGAGCAGGGTCCGAGCGTGATCATCATGGGTGCGACCCACGGCAACGAAACTTGCGGCACCGAGGCGATCCGCCGCGTCATGGCGGAACTCGACAGCGGCGAGCGCAAGATCGCTGCCGGCAGCGTCACCTTCGTGCCGATCGTCAATCCCCTCGCTTATTTCAAGAACGAGCGCAACGGCGACCGCAACCTGAACCGCAACCTGTTCCCGAAGGATGAGCCGCAGGATTTCGAAGACCAGGTCGCCAACTGGCTGTGCCCGCTGCTGGCCCAGCACGACGTGCTGCTCGACCTGCATTCCTTCAACGCCGCGCACGGCGAACCCTTCGTGATGGTCGGTCCGGTCAACAACGACGGGCCGCTCGAGCCTTTCGTGCATGCGGAGAAGGAACGCGCGCTGGCGCGCCGCCTCGGCGTGCGCCGCTTCGTCACCGGCTGGATGGCGGCCTACGGCGGCGGCGTGCAGCGCCGCTCGCGCGGCAACGCGGCGGAGCTCGAAACCGTGCTGCGCTACGGCGTCGGCACCACCGAATACATGCGCACCACGGGCGGCTACGCCCTGACCCTCGAATGCGGCCAGCACGTGGATCCACAGGCCCCGCAGGTCGCCTACAACGCCATTGTCAACACGCTGGCCTTCCTCAAGCTGATCGAAGCGCCCGAGCCGGAACCGGTGCCCTTCGAGGAGATGGAAGCGCTGCACATGGTGGCGGTGTACGACAAGCTCGACGCGCGCGACAGCTTCTCGCGCGCCTGGGCCAGCTTCGATCCGGTCGCCGAGGGCGAGCAGATCGGCACGCGCGCGGACGGCGCGCCGGTGCTGGCGGAATTCAGCGGCCGCATCCTGTTCCCGGATGCCAAGGCGGGGGCGAATTCGGAGTGGTATTACCTGACGCGGGCCAATCCGGAATTCGGGCGCGGGTAAGCGGGACTAGAAGAGCGAAATAATTTACTATTGGCAATATATCAAGATGCCATTTTCGCTATTATGGCAGGAGAACAACGAGTGTCGTTGAGAGGCATAAATCGATCTTGACAAACCCTGTCAACAACTTCTACAGGCGGAGACCCGCTAACTAATGTTTGATATCTCACCCGATGACATACTCCGACTGGACGATGTACAACTTCGTGAACTTATCGCTCGCCTAGTAGAGGCAGATGCCCAAGCTCATGGGTACTCGTCACTGCACGTAACTTGGGGAGGCAATCAAACAGCAGCAGACGGCGGATTAGATGTTCGCGCCGCGTTACCTTCTGACGCACGGTATTGTGGCCCGGGGCTCCCCAAGCCTCATACAGGCTATCAAGTTAAAAAGCCTGATATGGGACCATCCGCCATTATTGATGAGATGCGGCCAAAGGGAAAGCTTCGGTCAGTCATCCAAGACCTAGCAAAGGACGGAGGCGCATACATCATAGTTAGTTCAACCGGTACGACTGCCGAACTACGCCTAGAAGAGCGACGCCAAGCAATGCGTGACGCCTTAAAAGACTGCAGCGACGGCCAGAACTTACATACTGATTTTTTTGACCGAACACGTATTGCAACTTGGGTTCGTAGTCATCCTGGTCTGATTCTTTGGGTTCGTAGTGTTGCCGGACGAGAGATTCATGGCTGGCATTCCTTCGATCGATGGAGTCATCCTCAAGGGTATGACAAAGGACCTTATTTGCTCGACAATCGCCTGATTGTCAGCATAGGAAGTCGCGGGGCCGCCCAATATACCGCTGCTGAGGCGATATCGCGTCTCCGCGAATTGCTGAACCGTCCTGGGCAGGCCGTCAGGGTGGTTGGGTTATCGGGCGTAGGTAAAACTCGGTTTATTGAAGCGCTCTTTGAGCCGCAAATCGGCCAGCAAGCACTCCCGACATCATCGGCCGTTTATACGGACTTAAATTTAAACCCAACTCCGCAACCCGTTACGCTCGCAAGTTCGCTGATTGCACAACGCCAACAAGCGGTCCTAATTGTCGATAATTGCGGCAGCGACTTGCATGCAGCGTTAGCGAGAACGTGTGCGCATCCGAATAGCCGCCTCAGCATTATCACCGTTGAGTATGATGTGCGCGAAGATTTACCCGAAGAAACAGCGATCGTTACGATTAACGCGGCGTCAATTAAGTTAATAGAGGAGCTAGTCCAACGCCGACATCCAAGCCTAGCTAAGACAGACGTTGAGATTATTGCTAACGCGGCAGACGGCAATGCGAGAATTGCGTTAGCAATTGCGGGGACGGTTCGTGCCTCTGATAATCTAACGAGCCTAAGCAGCGCTGAACTATTTGACCGACTGTTTTGGCAGCGGCATGAAAAAGACCGCTCTCTTCTACAGGCCGCGCAAGTTCTCTCTCTTATATACTCCTTTGATATCAGCGGTCCTGCCATCGACCGGGGAACGTCAGAGCTAGCGCGGCTCGGCAGTCTCGTCAAGCAAGACGCAGACGAGCTACTAAAACATATTGCTGAGATGAGACGTCGCGAGCTAATTCAAGAGCGTGACCACTGGGCTGCAGTGCTCCCACATGCTCTCGCCAACCATCTAGCAAGAAGAGCGTTGCAGGAAATCCCTGCAAGTCGGATATATCAACAGGTTACCGAAAATAGTAATTCGCGCTTACTATGCTCTTTAACGCGGCGCCTCGCATATTTGAATGACCATCCCGTCGCCATTCAAATTTGCACATCCTTAGTCCAGCCTGGCGGGAAATTCTCGGAGATATATAAATTAGGGACTGACGAAATCAAGGCGTTGGAAGACGTGGCTCTGGTTGTGCCGAACCAAGTGTTATCTGCAATCGAGCGGGCGGCAAAAGAGAATGACCTACGTGACCCAAAAACCTTCGATTTACTATCACTAATACAACTACTCGCGATAAACCAAGACCTATTTGATCGGTGTATTTCCTTGCTTGAAGTAGCTTTGATCAGTAAAAATGAGGCTCTATCTAGCCGCGTTCGTAAAGTCTTGTTGTCGTTCTATCAAGCCACTGATCCACAAACAAGCGCTCCCACCGAAATGCGGCTCATGCATATTCTTCGATGGCGCAACAGCGAAGATCGTACTTTAAAAGATCTATCGGAAATGGCTCTTGGACAAGCGCTCTCGACTGAGTCATCAAGGACAAGGCCTTCAACACATACCCTGCACCCGCTGATTCGGCGCCCTCGTCAGCTAACCGATATCGAATACGTTAGCTGGTATCGGAAAAGTTTGGAAGCAACCAAAAACTTTCAAAATGAGGCAGGGACGCAGGCTTCATTCGTCTGCGCACAGCTGGCTGAGAGCTTTGCGGCACTTTGGACGCTCCCTGATTTACGCGAAGATCTCGTCGCATACATGGTTGAGTGCGGATCAGGCAAAATTTGGCAGGAGGGTTGGGCTGCTTGCTATCGAGCGTTGCATCGATTCGAGGCTGATGAAACTGCTGAAGCACAACTGCGATCGCTAATAGAAAAATTCGGCCCCACGGGCGTGGTTAACGAAGTACTCGAAATTTCGTTATCGACGACATTAAGTTCGCGGGATAAGCTACGTCCAGAAACATATACTGCTCAAATGGAGCGGCTTGACAAGATAAGCGAACAACTTGGTAGAAAAGTTGGAGCGCAACCTGACGCTATCGAAAACCTGGCAATCATACTTTTGCGTTTTGGGCCTTACGCCTACACGTTTGGTCGCGGAGTAGGCGCCTCAGCAGCCGACCCAGTCAAGACATGGAAGATTCTTACTGAAGCTTGGGCCACTGTTCCGCCGAGCGAACTAAATCCGACGTTTCTACAGGGCTATGTCAGCTCAATGATCGATCGTGGTGAACTGGTTACCGAACAATGGCTTGATGATATCCTAGGCAATAGCACGCTAATCTCAGCATTACCCGCACTAACAAGTACAATTGGATGGGACACTTCAGGAATTGCGCGGCTTTTAAATTTGCACGATAAAAAATCCATTCCACTAGAACAGTATCGTCACCTTTACAATGTTCCAAAATCAGGGCCATCGATACTCGTAGACGCTGCCGAGGTAATAACGAAAGTCGCAATGGAGCCTAAAGGATTTGCGGTAGCCGTAGACGTAATTCTCACATGGATCGCGATGGTCCGAGAGCGCCGGTCGAGCTGCGATCTAGACTTTGGAGATTTATGCCGCACCGTCCTAAGTTATGCAGATTTTCGAGAATACACGGACCCGCTGGACATCGGCACTGCCGACTTGGCAACATACGCTTTAGAGCGTAACGAACCAGACACCGAAGCGCTAATAAAAGTTTTGGTTCAAAAAATTTATGCCAGCAAAGATACGGATGCTTCATACCATGGATCGCGTGACGAGACTCTTCTAGTGATGTCGCAGTTGCAGCCTCATTCACTACTTTCGGCGCTTTACGATACTGATGACGAGGGTCGCGCTAACGCTGTGCAAATGATGAACGATGTGGAATATGAGAGCGATCATCCGGGCAGAGCACTAGCGCCGGACGATCTGATTTCCTGGTGCAACATAGATTCCTCGTTGCGTTACGATTTCGCACTCACGATTGTGCCTGTAGTTGAGCCAGCAGGAGAGCGTGGGCGAATGCAGTTGACGGCACAAGCACGGTCAATATTGAAGCACTCCCCCTTACCGAAGAATGCGCTCGTCGGTATTATTAGGCGTTTATTACCTCACTCTTGGGCTGGTTCAAGCGCGGCCGTTATTGAAGTTAACTCGACAGCTCTTGACGAGGTACTCAATATGTTTGACGAAGAGTTCCAAGTCTTTGCTAAGTCAGCTAAGGCAGAATTGCTGGCTGGAAATTACGATGAACGACGTAAGGACACCGCGTACCAACGCCAAAAAAACGAAAGGTTCGAGTAAAAATCTGTTCGTCGCGCAAGTGCTAGACACGTTGTACGTCCTCGACGATGAGCCGACTTAACTGCACCATTAAATCAACAGCAACTTTTTTCTTGCTTCAGAAGCATGTTGTGGCTTAATTGAGCAACTCTACAGAGAAGAACTTGGCGCGTGACATCGTTCGTACGCCATGTTTCTTCTCACTACTAGCAGTTCTTATTCGCGCCGTTGTCCCCGCCCGCGTTCTAGTGGATAATTCGCCCCATGACTGATACCGCCACCCTCCCCCCACTCCCAGACCGCCTCTCGATCGACCCGAGCAGCCCTTTCCACAACCGCGACGTCTTCCAGAACGACATCGGCATCCGCTTCAACGACAAGGACCGCCACGACGTCGAAGAATATTGCCTGAGCGAAGGCTGGATCAAGGTCGCCGCCGGCAAGACCCTCGATCGCAAGGGCAAGCCGATGCTGATCAAACTGAAGGGCAAGGTCGAGGCGTTCTACCGCTGATCGATCGGGCCGGTGGCCCAGGCCTGGCCGGCGCCTTCCACCATCACGTTTGTCGAGCCGGGCGCAGCTGCTGCGCCGGCTCCTGCCGTTTGCCGGACGACTCGGCTACGTCTCCCCGCCTGCCTCCAGTCCCCACGGATTCCCCTGCCATCTGCCGACCCGCGGATCCGTCGGCGCGCGCTGTTACCGCACCGCAACAGATCAACTTCGCGGCGGCGATAGCGCTTGCCTGCTCCAATACGGAACAATATGATGGCGGCTCTTGGTTGCAGTACGGCAACTCCCGCACTCACCGCCCTCCGTGGCTATTTGGAATTCAGATGAAAGTAACGACACTTGTCTCGACCCTGCTGATCGCCCTGACAGCGGCCGGAACCGTCCAGGCGCGCGAGATCGCCACGACGTTTGCGCTCGGCACCACCGGCCTCGGCCTGCATGTCGCCACCCCGCTGACCCGGCAGCTGAACGCACGCATCGGCCTGAACGTCGCGAGCTATTCGTACGACGGCAACACCTCGGACATGGACTACGATTTCAAGCTGAAGCTGAAAACGGTCGATGCCCTGCTCGACTACCACCCCTTCGACGGCGTGTTCCGCGTCACCGGCGGCGTCGTCTACAACGGCAACAAGATCGATGCGCGCGCCAAGCCGAACGACGGCACCTACACGATCAACAGGGTGGTCTATAGCACCGCCGCCGTCGGTGACCTGAGCAGCAAGATCGACTTCCGCAAGGCCGCGCCTTACCTCGGCATTGGCTGGGGCAACGCCGTCAGGGAAGCAGGCTTCGCCTTCGGCATGGACCTGGGCGTCATGTTCCAGGGCACGCCAAAAACCCAGCTGGCCTCGAACAATTGCACGGCAGTGGCGATCGTGTGCTCGCAACTCGTCAGCGACGTGGCTGCCGAAAACGTCAAGCTGGGCGAAGAAGTGAAAGACTTCAAGCTGTACCCCGTGATCCGCGTCGGCGTCAGCTACCGTTTCTGACGCGAACGGCTGGGGTCAGGTCTGACATTTAGACACGGGCTCAACGATAGCCGGCCGCGTAAGGCAGAGGTCGTGTCCGAATGTCAGACCTGACCCCAGTTCTTGTTTTCGCCTGCCTCGACTCAGGCCGGCGTCAACAGCTTCAGGCCCGCGATTCCGAGCGCGATCAGGCCGATCGAGCCGATGCGCAGCGCGCCGGCGGGCTCGCCCAGCATCATCATGCCGAACACGGCCGTGCCGATGGTGCCGATGCCGGTCCAGACGGCGTACGCCGTGCCGAGCGGCAGGTGGCGCAGGGCCAGGCCCAGCATGCCGACGCTGAGCGCCATGGCCAGCAGCGTCAGGACAGTCGGGACCGGCTTCGTAAAGCCTTCCGTGTACTTCAGGCCGACCGCCCAGGCCACTTCCAGCAGTCCCGCCACCACCAGGTAAATCCAGCTCATTACTCGCTCCCGCGGGACTTGCCCGGCTGACAAAAATTGGCCCGCAGTATAGCACCGCGCCCGGTCCAGCCTGCCTCGGCGGCCAAAACGCGGCGGCCCCGGCAGGAATCCGGTGCATCCCGTAAGATGCCCCGACTGACACGCATGAGGAATGAGAATGACCACTTTATTTGACCCGATCAAGATTGGCGCCTTCGAGCTGCCGAACCGCATCATCATGGCGCCGCTGACCCGCGCCCGCGCCATCGGCCCGGACCGCGTGCCGAACGCCCTGATGGCCGAATACTACGTGCAGCGCGCCAGCGCCGGCCTGATCCTGTCGGAAGCGACCTCGGTCACGCCGATGGGCGTCGGCTATGCGGACACGCCCGGCATCTGGTCCGACGAACAAGTGGCGGGCTGGAAGCAGATCACCGAGGCCGTGCACGCGGTCGGCGGCCGCATCGTCATGCAGCTGTGGCACGTCGGGCGCATTTCGGACCCGGTCTTCCTCGACGGCGCCGCCCCGGTATCCGCCAGCGCGGTCAAGCCGGCCGGCACGGTGAGCCTGGTGCGCCCGAAGCGCGAATACGCCACGCCGCGCGCGCTCGAAACCGATGAGCTCGCGGGCATCGTCGCGGCCTACCGCAAGGGCGCCGAGAACGCGAAGAAAGCCGGCTTCGACGGCGTCGAGATCCACGGCGCCAACGGCTACCTGCTCGACCAGTTCCTGCAAGACAGCACCAACCAGCGTACGGATGCCTACGGCGGCTCGATCGAGAACCGCGCGCGCCTGATGCTCGAAGTGGCCGATGCCTGCATCGCCGTCTGGGGCGCCGACCGCGTCGGCATGCACCTGGCGCCGCGCCGCGATGCGCACGACATGGGCGATTCGGACCCGGTCGCGACCTTTGGCCATGTCGCACGCGAACTGGGCAAGCGCGGCATCGCGTTCATCTTCGCGCGCGAAGCCGTGGGCGAGGACAGCCTGGGTCCACTGCTGAAGAAGGAATTCGGCGGCGCCTTCATTGCCAACGAAAAGATGACGGTCGAGACCGCCGAGCGCCTGCTGACGGCCGGCAACGCCGACGCCATCGCCTTCGGCTTGTGGTTCATCGCCAACCCCGACCTGCCGCAGCGCCTGCAGCAAGGTGCGCCTTTGAATCCGCTGCGTCCGGAAGTGATCTACGGTAGCGGCGCCGAAGGCTATACGGATTACGCGGCCTTGCAACAAGCCTGATCGACGTCATGAAAATCCGGGGTCAGGTCTGACATTTAGACACGGCCTCAACGATACCAAGCCGAGTAAGGCAGAGGTCGCGCCAAGGCGGGAGTCCGAATGTCAGACCTGACCCCAGCTCTGTTTATTCTCCGCGCCGAACGGCGCCCGTATTGACAGCATATGTACGGAATATGCATGTCTCCCGGCGGCGGCGTTTTCCCCTGTAATTGCCCTTGCGCTCATGCTATTCTTGCGCGATTCGCAAGGTGCGCCGGTTGGCGGTGCACACACAATAACAGGGACACATCTTGACTATCTTTGCACCACGCGCGATGACGCTCGCCGTCGCGACCGCTTTTGCCGCATCCGCATTTTCCTTCAGCAGCGCACAGGCCGCCGCATCCACTCCCCGTGCCGAGAACGCTTTCCTTTCCCAGCAGGATGCCGCCGCCCGTTCGGCGCGCGTGTCGAACGTCGATTACGCCCTCGAATTCACGCTGACCGGCAAGGAATCCTTCAGCGGCGTCACCACCGCCAGCTTCGACCTGAATGACAACGGATCGCCGCTGACGATCGACCTCGACAAGGCGACCGTGAAATCGGTGACCGTCAACGGCAAGCAGGTGCAAACCCAGTACAACAACTGGTTCGTCACGATCGCGGCCGCCGACCTGGCGAAGGGCCGCAACACCGTCGTCATCGCCTACGATCGCCTGCACAGCACGAACGGCGAAGGCCTGCACCGCATGGTCGACCCAGTCGATAACCGGGTCTACACTTATTCGCATTTCGAGCCGGCCGCCGCGCACCAGATGTTCGCCGTCTTCGACCAGCCCGACCTCAAGGCGACTTACCAGGTCACGACGACCGCGCCCGCCGACTGGCAGGTCGTCTCGACCACGCGCGAGACGCGCATCGAGGACGCCGGCACAGCCAGGCGCTGGATCTTCCCGAAGTCGAAAAAACTGAGCCCGTACAACTTCTCGCTGCACGCGGGCCCGTATAAAGTCTGGGAAGACAAGAGCGGCAAATACCCGATGCGCCTGCTGGCGCGCCAGTCGGTGGCCTCGCAAGTCGCGCCCGAAGACTGGTTCCGCTACACGAAGGCCGGCCTGGCCTTCTTCGACGGCTACTTCGGCGTCGACTACCAGTTCGAGAAATACGACCAGCTGCTGGTGCCCGACTTCCTCTACGGCGCGATGGAAAATGCCGGCGCGATCACCTTCGCCGAGGGCGGCTTCCTGCACAAGGCGGCCATGACCGATGCCCAGCGCCAGTCGCTGGCCTCGGTGATCATGCACGAGATGGCGCACCAGTGGTTCGGCGACCTCGTCACGATGAAATGGTGGAACGGCCTGTGGCTGAACGAAAGTTTTGCGTCCTTCATGGGCACGCTGGCAACGGCCGAGGCGACCGAGTTCAAGGACGCCTGGCAGCACTTCTACTCGACCGGCAAGCAGGCCGCCTACGCGCAGGACCAGAAGTCGAACACCCACCCAATCGAGGTGCCGGTGCCGTCGACCGCGAACGCCTTCGACAACATCGATGCGATCACCTATTCGAAGGGCGCCTCGACCCTGATGCAGCTGCGCCACCTGCTGGGCGCCGACGTGTTCCGCAAGGGCGTGCACAACTACCTGGTCAAGTATTCCTTCCAGAACGCGAAACTCGACGACTTCATCGGCAGCCTGGGCGAAGCCGCGGGCCGCGACCTGTCGGGCTGGACCAAGGAGTGGCTGTACGAGCCGGGCGTGAACACGATCGCCGCCAACTTCACCTGCAGTGGCGGCAAGATCAGGAATTTCACGCTGCACCAGACAGCGCCCAGCAAGGCGCTGCCGACGCTGCGCGAACAACGCGTGCAGGTCGCGACCTTCAAGGTCGAGGGCGACAAGCTGGTGGCGCTGCAAAACGTGCCGGTGACCTATGCCGGCGCCACGACCAACGTGCCCGCCCTGAACGGCGCGGCTTGCCCGGACCTGGTGTACCCGAACTACGAAGACTGGGGTTTCGTGAAGGTGCAGCTCGACAAGCGCTCGTTCGAGACCGCGCGCGCCAGCCTGTCGAAAGTGGACGACGCGCTGCTGCGCACGATGCTGTGGCAGAGTCTGTGGGACGGCGTGCGTGACGGCAAGCTGCCGCTGAACGAATTCATCAAGACGGCCCTGGCCAACGCGCCCCAGGAAAAGGATTACACCCTGCTGGGCGACGTGCTGGGCAAGGTCGGCATGGCAGCGCACTACCTCGACGCGATGGGCCTGCAGTCTCGCTGGGCGCAGCAGACCCGCGCCGCGCTGGAAGACATGGCCTGGAAAGGCACGCTGGCGAACAAGGGTAACGACAACTTCCAGCGCCGCTGGTTCAACACTTACCTGGGCCTGGCCAGCACGCCGGCCGCCCTCGACCGCCTGGCCGGCATCCTGGCCGGCAGCGTGAGCGTCGATGGCCTGGCGATCAACCAGGACCTGCGCTGGGCCATCATCGCCCGCCTGAACCGCTACAACCACGCGGGCGCCGCCGCCCTGGTCGAGCAGGAAGCCGCGCGCGACAAGTCGGACAGTGGCCAGGCCGCGGCACTCGCCGCCACCGTCGTGCGTCCGGACCCGCAAGTCAAGGCCGAGTGGCTGGGCACGGTCGAAAACCTCAAGACGGCGCTGCCGTTCTCGAAGATCCGCACGGCGATGCACAGCCTGTATCCGACCGAGCAAAAATCGCTGGCCGAACAGACCGCTGCCCGCCGCCTGGCGCAGCTGCCGGCGATCGACAAGGCAGCCGGTCCGGTGTACATGCGTTCGTATGCCGGAGCGCTGATTCCGACCGGCTGCACCCCTGCCAGCGTCCAGCGGCTGAGCCAGGCCGCGGCCACGATGAAGGAGCTGTCGGCCGGCACCCGCCGCGCCCTGCTCGACGCCCAGCAGGAAGACCAGCGCTGCGTGAGCATCAAGCAGGCCATGACGGCGCCGAAGTAAGCCGTGCAGCGCGGCGGCGTTGCGACCTACCAGGGCGCGCGGCCGTGGACGCCGCTCGCGCTGACGCTGGGCCTGCACCTGCTGCTGGTGCTGGCCTGGTTCAGCGGCGCGCGCGGCGATATGGCGCGCGACCCGCCGCCGCCCGCGTCGGCCTTCGTGCTGCTGCAACCCTTGGCCCTGCCGAAACCGGCGCCGCCGCCGCCTTCCACGCGGGTGCGCTTGCCGGCGCGGATGGGCCCGCCTGCTTCGCCCACTGTCGTTACGCCCCCCGTCGCGCAAGCGCCCGACGTGTCCCCGCCGTCGTCCGCCCCCGCCCCCGCCACCGCCAGTGTCCCGCAAGACCCGACGCCTGCTGCCCTGCCCGGCGACCTGCTCGCCAGCGCGAAGGCGATGGCGGGGCGGGTCGACCGCGCGCTGCGCAAGGGCGCCAGCGTCATCACGGCCGAACCCGACCGCAAATGGGAACGCTTCGCCGAGGCCGTCGCGGCCGCACGTACGGGCGGCCCCAACACCGTCACGCTCGACAGCTATACGGAGGCTGACGGCGTCATCGTCTACCGCAAGACCGTCGGCGACCGGGTCAGCTGTTACCGCAGCGGCAGCGTCGGCGGCCTCGCCACCGGCTTCGGCGTGGCCGACGGCCATGGCGCCAGCAAAACGACCTGCCCGACCGGCGTCAGCTGGACCCGCCATTAGACGCAGCCGGTAACGGCAAGGCTGCGCGCGCCGTTCCCGCGCGCTTTCATGGCGCCTTGCCTTCAGGGCAGCACCCTCGGGGCTTCACCTTCAGGATTGGATGCGCCGGGAGCCGAATCGGTTCGGCGCGCACGGCTGACCTGGATCAGACTGCGCAGGCAGGCGCGCCTTAGCCTTGGCGGATCGTTGAAAGGAGCGCCATGCCCAGCTTCGTCACCTGGAATATCCAGTCGGCCCGCACGCGTGCCGACGGCCTCGATCCGGGCCGCATCGTGGCCGCGCTCGACCGCTTCGCCGATGCCCATGTACTCTGCCTGCAGGAAGTCGCCGCCGGCTTCAGCGACCCCGACGGCACGGCCAGGGGCGACTGGTTCACGGCGCTGGCGGCGCAGCTGCCCGGCCACCAGTTTGCCGCGCTGGCGCCGCTCGACAGGTTCTCGCGCGAGGGCGCACACGAGCGGCTCGGCAGCGTGATCTGCTCGCGCTATCCCATGCTGCAGGTGCTCCGCCACTCGCTGCCCTGGCCGGCCGATCCGGACCAGCCCTCGATGCCGCGCGGCGTGCTCGAGGTGACGCTGGCCGCGCCCGGCGGCGTGCTGCGCGTGCTGTCGGTGCACCTCGAGTATTTCTCGCTGCCGCAGCGCATGGCCCAGGTCGGACGCCTGCGCGAGCTGCACTGCGAGGCCCTGGGCCACGTACGCCACCCTGCGCCCGGCCTGCCCGGCGGCGGCCCGTTTGCCGCCCTGCCGCGCGCGGCGCCGGCCATCCTGCTCGGCGACTTCAACATGCTGCCCGGCTCGCCGGAATACGCGCGCCTGCTCGCGCCCTCCGACGCCCGCATGCCCGGCCTGTGCGACGCCTGGCAACTGGCGCATCCGGACGAGCGCCACGCGCCGACGGTCGGCCTGCACAACGAGGCGCCGGGCGCCCGGATGCCGTTCACCTTCGATTACGCCTTTGTCACGGCCGACCTCGCGGCACGGGTGCGGCGGCTGCGCGTGGATGGCCTCGATACCGGGTCGGCGCACCAGCCCCTTGTGCTCGAACTCGATGACGCCCCCGGGTAGCCGCCGGCAGGGCGGCAGTCAGCGGGCCGGCAAAACGCGAGCGGCAAGCCGACGCGACGGCGAGCCCGCCCTCCGGCTAGAATGAGGTTTTGCCGACGCCGCAGCCGTCATTGCCGCCGGCGCCACGCACCGTGCCCGAGAAGGACCTGAATTGACCTGGGATTACCCGCAACCCTACTTGCTTTCCCTCGCCCCCGGCGCCGGGGATATCGATGGACTGAACCACACGAACAATGCCGTCTACGTGCGCTGGTGCGAGCAGGTCGGCTGGGCGCATTCCGAGTCGCTCGGGCTCGGCATCGAGGATTACCGGCGCCTCGACCGCGCGATGGCGATCCGGCGCGGCGAATACGATTACATCCTGCCCACGCTGCTGGGCGAGGCACTCACTTTGGCAACCTGGCTCGTCGGCGGCGACGGCAAGCTCTCCATGGAACGCCGCTTCCAGCTGGTACGCGCCAGCGACGGGGCGACCGTGCTGCGCGGGCGCTGGGACCTGGTCTGCATCGACATCAGCGGCGGCCGGCCGCGGCGCATGCCGCCCGAATTCCTCGCGGCCTATATGCCCCAGGTCGTGAACGGCAAATGAGGCTGCCCGGCCCACGCTGACCCATGCATGGGCTTGCGCGACACGCGTTGCGTGCGCTCAAAGGCAAACTTGAGCAAACCGGGCCGGGTGACGTTCGGGCCGGGTGACACTGCACTGGTGTCCGCCGCCCACGAGGTCTCGCCATGTCCGGTTCCTTGCCCTTGCTCTTGTCCCTGACGCGGGCCGCCAACCCGCTGCTCACAGCCGTGTTCTGCGCCATCGTGCTGGTGCTCGTGCTCAATGGCTGCCGCCTGCGCGAAGGGTCCTCCGAACAGCAGGTCATTCCGGAAGTCGTGCGCACCAACCTGTTTGTCGCGCCGGGCGGGTCGGACGCCAATCCCGGCACCCAGGCCGAGCCTTTCCGCACGATCGCACGCGCGGCCCAGGTCGTCACGGCGGGCACCACGGTGTACGTGGCGCCAGGCCAGTACACGGGCGGCTTTCGCACCAATGTCAGCGGCAGCGCCGAGGCACGCATCATCTTCGTCTCGTCCGAGCGCTGGGGCGCGAGAATCGTCCCGCCGCTCGACTCGCGTACCACCAGCGCCTGGGACAACCGCGGCAGCCACGTCGACATCATCGGTTTCGAGATCGACGGCTTCCAGTACCAGAGCGGCACCAAATGGCTCAGCGGCATCTACAACGGCGGCGCGTACAACAGCATCCGCCACAACCACGTGCACCACATCGCCGTCGACCTCGCATGCGAGCCGACCGGCGGCTCGGGCATCGGCGTGGACAGCTATTACAAGGGCAAACAGGTCGATGTCGTCGGCAACAACGTGCACGACATCGGGCCGGCCGATTGCCGCTACCACCACGGCATCTATGTCGGCACCCAGGCGCGCATCCGCAGCAACGTCATCTACCGGGTATCCGGTGCCGGCATCCACCTCTGGCACGACGCCGAGCATGTCGACATCACGGGCAACACCGTGTCCTCCTCCGGATCGGGGATCGTCGTCGGCGGCGGCGACTTCTATTACACGAAGGGGCCGAACGACAATACAGTTGTCGCCAACAATATCGTCTTCGACAACAAGCGCGGCATCCTCGAGGAGGGCGCCACCGGTCCCGACAACCGTTTTGTGAACAACCTGGTATTCCAGAACGAGGCGAGCGACTGGCGCCTGGCGCCCGGCCGCAGGCATGTCGGAACGGTCGCGGCCGAACCGGGCTTCGTCGAGTACAGCCGCACCGGCACGCCGGATTTCCGCCTCAGCAGCCGCTCGCCCGCGATCGGGCGCGGGATCGCGGTCGATGCGGCGGAACCCGACTTCGAGGGCAAGCCGCGCAGCACGGCCACCGGTTTCGATATCGGCGCCTTCCAGCACGAGCAGGTGCCGGACGCGGAGTTGCAGTCCATCCAGGAGGCGGACGCGACGCGCTAGCCGCGGCCCCGGCCTGGCGGGGAAACGCCCTACAGGATTTCCCGCACCGTTTCCGGCGGCCGGCACAGGCGCACACCCTTGGGCGTGACCACGAAAGGCCGGTTCATCAGCACCGGATGCGCCAGCATCGCATCGATCAGGACATCGTCGTCCACGCCCTCGGCACCCAGGCCGAGTTCGGTGTACAGGCTTTCCTTGCTGCGGATCGCATCGCGCGCGCGCAAGCCGGCCGCTGCCAGCATGCGCACCAGTTCCTCGCGCGCGGGCGGCGTGGCAAGGTAGTCGACAATGCGCGGCTCGAGGCCGGCCTCGCGGATCGCCGCCAGCGTATTGCGCGAGTTACTGCAATGTGGGTTGTGGTAGATCGTGATGTCCATGATGATCAAAATGACGAACAAGGCGCCATGATACGGCCCGGCCTTGCAACAGACCAGTTTTTTTGCTTGTCGCTCTTGCCCTAGCGCTATAAAATCCGTCGCTTTTCCGCAAGGTATTGCTTCCTTGCGCGAGCAGTAGCCAGCATACCCAGAACAAGACGGCCGCCCGATGGCGCACGACGGAGAAACGATGAGCGACACCCTGATGCATCCTGCGGCCCTGCCCACCTGGGGCCAGCGCGCCTCCTTGCGCCTGCTGAACATGATCGGCTGGAACCTGCATTACCGGCCCCTGCCCGGCCCGCACGGCATTGCCGTCGTCTACCCGCACACCTCGAACTGGGATTTCCTGATCGGCCTGCTCGGCAAGTGGGCGCTTGGCCTGCCCTTCAGCTGGCTGGCCAAGGATTCGCTGTTCAAGGGTCCGCTGGGCCCGGTGATGCGCTACTGGGGCGGCGTGCCCGTCGACCGGCGCGCCCCCATGGGTGCGACGCGCCTGCTCGCCGAACGCATGCTGGGCGAACCGTGGTGCTGGGTGGCCATTACCCCGGAAGGCACGCGCAGCTACCGCCCGCACTGGAAGAGCGGCTTTTACCATCTCGCGATGGCCGCCAGGGTGCCGCTGGTGCTGGTGTACATCGACTACAAGAAAAAGGAATTGGGCGTGGTCGACATCGTGCGCCTCAGCGGCGACCAGAAGGCCGACATGGCGGCGATCGCCGCCGTCTACCAGGACCGCCATGCCCTGAATCCACAGGACGCGGCCCCGATCAAGCTGGCCCCGCCCCACATCGGCCCGGATCGCCGCAAGGCCTGATCCCGCATTGCTGCGTCGGCCCGTGCCTACGCACACGCTGCCGTACCGGGGCGCACCGGGTTCCTTCTAAAAGCGCACCCCGACGGCGAGCGCGGCGAGGTCGCGGTCGGCGACCTGGTTGTAGTCGCCGCCCCAGTTCGGTAGCCAGGACAGCTCGAGCAGGTAGCGCCGGCGGTATTCGAAGCGCAGCGCCAGGTTGGCCGTCTTGCGGCCTTCGTTGAGCAGGAAGTCGCCGGCCCAGCCTTTCAGGTCGTGCGCAAACGTGATGCTGGCGCTGCCCGCCAGCCCCTCGGCCAGCGCCGCCATGCGGGCCTCGAAACGCAGGCGGTAGCCGTAGCTGTTCGTCGTGGCATAGCCGCGCAGGCTGCACTGGCGTTCGGGATTGCCGGTGGTGACATTACACGCGCCATTCACCGTCCCGACGCCGAAGATGTCGGCGCGGCCATACCGCCTCACTGCCTGGTCGGGCAGGCCGGACACGTGCTTGCCGACGATTTCCGCGCTCGCCGCCAGGATGGCTTTCCCGGCCTGCCATTCCCGCCCTGCCCCGAGCTGCAGCTGCGACATGGCGTACAGGTCATAACCGTGGAACAGGCCGCCCGGCGGCACCGCGTTGGCGCTCGCGCGCAGCAGGGCCGGTACGTTCGCGTTGAGGAAAGGCGGCAGCACGTCACCCGGCGCCAGCATGAAGGGCACGCGCGGCCGGTAGGAGGCTTCGCCGTAGAAGGTGGTGCGCTCGCGCTTGTGGGCGAAGGTGAGCGCCGTGATCGCCAGGTTTTCCACGTACTCGGTGAAATAGGCCATGTTGCGCCCGTCCGGGTCGCCCGCGACCAGGGGCGCCCCCCCGACCCGGGTGCTGCGGCGCAGGCTCGGCAGCGCAGTGCGCGCGTTGTAGCGTGCGTGATAGAGGCCGAGGTCGAGGCCCGGCCCCGACTGCGCCGGCTTCCAGGTGAGGCCCAGGCCGTATTCGCCCTTGTCGACCGCGGGCGTGGGCAGGCGCTTCATCGTCGCCCCGAGCGGGATCCTTGCGCGGTCGTTGACCGCCGGCTGGCCCGACATCACGAAGTCGCAGCCCTGCGTCAGGTAGTCGCTCAGCGACCACAGGGTGCCGCACATGTCGATCGCGGTCGGGGTATGGCGCGGCTGGTAGTACGCCTCGACGCCGATGGCCGGGTTCAGGTCGATGCGGCCGGACAGCATGGCAGCCGGCACGCGCATCTCCTGCGGCACAGCCCCTGCCCGGTGCAGTGCCGGCAAGTCCCTTGCATCCAGGGCTTCCAGGCCGCCCGGGGTACCCGCCATGCCGGGACGCTCGCCCCAGCCCAGGCTCTGCCGCCCGAGGCGGGCCGTGTAGCGCAGCGAATCCGGCCCGCCCTGCGTGGCGTACTGGAGCCACGCGTCGCCCAGCGCCACGCCGGAAAAACGCGACAGCCGCGGCGCGCCGGCATCGCCCAGGGGCGCATCGACCGCATAGCCGTTGGCGACGTTACCCCAGGGCCGCTTGCGGTCGGCCAGCGCCAGGTCGTGCCAGGCCTTGATGCGCACCAGTGCCGACCAGGCGCCTTCGCGCGCGTTCACGTCCAGGTAAGCCTTCAGCGCGGTGGAGACCGCGTCGCCGCGCGCATAATTCATGTTGGCGTCGTCGGCATTGCCGCCGCTGCCGTAGCCTTGCAGGCCAATCGCCGCGGCATTGACGCCGGTGAGCAGTTGCGGATCGCGATCTTCGAGCCGCAGCACGGAGCCGAAGCTCAGGCGTCCACTCGTCTTGAAATCGACCGCCTGCGCGGCCGGCAAAGCGGCCGCCGCCAGCGCCAGCAACGCGCCGCCGCGGGAAAGCGGATGGGAAAGGAATTGTCGTGTGCAGGTTCCGGCGCCGTGCCGGGGAGCAGAAGGCGAGTCCATGGCGCAGCCGCCTCAGACGGCGCCGCGCGCCGGCATGCGGCGCTGGACCATCAGCTCGGCCAGCGCGGCGGCGAGGAAGACCAGGAGCGGGCCGCCGTTGAGCCCGACGATCCAGAGTAGCGTAGCCAGCACCATGCACGCGAACGTCATCAGGCGATCCATCGCAGCCTCCTTGGCCTTGGTTGTCCACCCATCCTGCCATAGGCTTTGCGCTACCTCAATGCTCAGTGCATAACCCAGTCCGTATTTCAGTCCATCGGCGCGCCGGCAGACAATTCGTCCCAGGCCATCGCCGTGCTCAGGAACAGCTTGCCGTTCAGCGCGCTTAGCAGCTCGCTGTGTTTCAGGCGGTCCATCACCGGCCCTTTCACCTCGGCCAGGTGCAGGCCGATGCCGCGTCCGCGCAGCATGCTGTTCAGCTCGGCGAGCGCAAACAGGGCCGAGGTATCGATCGCATTCACGGCCGACAGCACCAGCACCAGGTGGCGCGTGGCGGGATGGGCCGCCAGTTCGTCCTCGATGCGTTCGTTGACCGCCTCCGCGTTGCCGAAGAAGAGCTGGGCGTCGACGCGCAGCAAGAGCAGGCCGTGGGCGGTGTCCGCGCTGTGGCGTTCGATATTGCGGAAGTGCTCGGTGCCCGGAATGCGTCCCAGCACCGCGATGTGGGGCCGGCTGGCGCGCCAGATCAGCGCCCCCATCGACAAGGCGACGCCCACCACCACGCCGGCCTCGACGCCCAGCGCCAGCACGCCGGCGGCGGTCGCCACCAGCGCGGCGGCATCGGCCCGGTCGTAACGCCAGGCGGTGCGCAAGGTGGTGGTGTCGAGCATGCCGAGCACGGCCACGATGATGGTCGCGGCCAGGGTCGGCAGCGGCAGCAGCGCCAGCCAGCCGGTCGGCGCGACCAGGGCCAGCGCGAGCAGGCTGGCGGTGATCAGGCTGGCGAGCTGGGTGTTGGCGCCGGCCGCGAAATTCACGGCCGAGCGCGAAATGCTGCCGGTGACGGGAAAGCCGCCGGTCAGGGCGCTGCCGAGGTTGGCCGCGCCGAGGCCGATCAGTTCATGGTTGCTGTGCAGTTTTTCGGCGCGTTTGAGGGCCAGGGTCTGGGCCCCGGACATGCTGATCAGGAAGACCATGAAGCCGATCAGCAGCGCCGGCTGCAGCAGCGCCTGCCAGTGCGCGTTGGAGATCGCGAACGTGAACATCGGCAGCCCGGCGGGCACCGCGCCCGTGGTGCGCACCCCGAGCGCTTCCAGGCCCAGCAGCGGCACCAGCGCGGTCGCGCCCAGCACCACCACCATCGGCGCGAGTTTGGCGCCAATGTCGGCCAAGGAAGCACTCAAACCCAAACGCCGCAGCAGCGGCGCGAGCAGGCTTTTCGCCAGCAGCAGGAGCAGCAGGGAGGCCAGGCCAAGGACGGCGCTCGGCAGGTGCAGCGACGGCAGCTCGGCGCCGAGCAGCGCCGGCAACTGGCCGAGGGCGATGACGATCGAGGAGCCGATCGTAAAGCCGCTCATCACCGGGCGCGAGAAGAAATTGGCGATGAAGCCGATGCGCAGCAGGCCGCAGGCCAGCAGGACGGCGCCGGACAGCAGGGCCAGCTGGGCGGCCAGGGTCGCGTACAGCGGGGTGCCGCTGGCGGCGAGCGGGGCCAGGCTGGAGGCCGTCATCAGCGAGATGATCGCCATCGGCCCGACCGACTGGGTGTTGCTGGTGCCGAACAGGGCATACAGCGCGGGCGGCACGATGCTGGCGTAGATGCCGACGACCGGCGGCAAACCGGCCACCAGGGCGTAGGCCATGCCTTGCGGGATCATCATCATCGCCACCACGACGCCGGCGCTGATGTCGCCAGGCAGCATGGCGCGCCGGTAGTGCCTCAACCAGTGCAGCATTGCTCGTCCGTTTCAAAAGGCGCAAGGGTAGCACGGCGGGGGCGTGGTGGCCGCGATTCCGAGCGGCATGCCGGTGACAATAGGGCTGTTGCCTGTGGGGTCATGGGTATGCACGATCCGCATGGGCACAAGTGCCCATCCTACGGAAAACGCCGCAGTCCGCAGCCATCGAGATCCCAAGCCAGCCGACAGCAAACGCCGCGGGCCTTTGCCGTCGAGAACCGCAGGGACGAGCCAACGGCGCAATCCGTAGGATGGACTCCCGAGTCCATGCGGATCATAGGTAGCGCTAACGCATCAGGCAACAGCCCCACTGGCGTTCATTCACCCTAACCCATCGCCAATTCCACGCAATTGCGCCCCGCCCGCTTCGCCCGTCCCAGTGCCGCATTCACGCGCACGGTCAGCGAATCCGCACTCTCGTGCTCCCCCAGCTGCGCCACGCCGAGGCTGATCGTCACCTGGTCGACCCCGGGCATTGCCGTGCCCTCGATCGCCGTGCGCAGCTTCTCGGCCATTTTCAGGCCGTCGATCGCGCTCGTATGCGGCGCGATCACCTGGAATTCCTCGCCGCCCGCCCGCACCAGCACGTCGCTGGCGCGCACGAGTTTTTGCGCGGCTTCGGCCACGGCGCGCAGCACCATGTCGCCGACCGGATGGCCATAGCGGTCGTTCACGCCCTTGAAGCGGTCGATGTCGAAGGCGATCAGCGCCAGCGGCACTTTATAGCGGCGCGCGCGCTTGATTTCCTGCTCGAGCAGGGTCTCGCCATGGCGCCGGTTGGCGACGCTGGTGAGCGCGTCGAGCGTCGACAGGTGCGTCACGCGCACCAGCATTTCCTCGCTCTCGCGGTTCAGGTCCGCCAGGCGCAGGCCGACGGCGGCCAGGTCGGCCAGCTCGGCCAGCGCATCGAGTTCGTCGCGCGAAAAGCGGCGCGGCTGGCGAAACAGCAGGCACAGCGAACCGCGCGGCGCGCCGGGGCCGCTCGAGGGAATCGGCAGCGCCAGCGCCATCCCGGCGCCGTGCTCGCGCAAGGCCTCGGCCAGCTGCGGCTCGCCGGACTTGTCGAGGTCGTCGAGCAGCGCGATGGTGTTCGCGGCCGCCGCCAGCAGGCCCGGGAAAGCGTGCCGCAGCGGCGACTGCAGCAGGCGGTCGGCGCGTCCCAGCACCCTGGCCAGGTTCAGGTTGCGCTCCCCAACCTGGGCCTGCAGCTGCAGGTCGCCGCCCGGCTGCAGGTAGAACAGCGCCGCATGCATCACGCCAGGCCAGCCGCACAGCGCCTGGCACAGGCGCTCGGCCAGCGCATCGAGTTCTTCGCCCTCGGCCAGCGCCTGGCGCACGCGCGCGCGCAGCTCCTGCAAGGCATCGAGCTCGCGTTCGCGCGGGCTGGGCTCGGCCGGTGGCGCCGATGTGCTGGCCAGGCAGGTGCGGATCGCTTCACGCAGCGCGTCGTCGCCGAGGGGCGCGATCGCATAGTCGATCGGGCCGCAAGCCATCAGGGCCGGCAGCCAGCGCGTGTTCGCGAACGGGCACAGGACAAAGGTCGGGGCGCCGGCGCGCGCCGCGACCAGGCGCGCGAGACCCGCATGGTCGAGCTCCGGATCGAAATGGTCGAGATCGATGACGAGCAGGTCGCAGGCCGCGAAACCGGGCAGCGCCAGGGCGGTATCGGCGCCGTCGACCAGCGTCAGCGCGCCGAACTCCCCGCCGCAGGCGGCCTCGAAATCGCCGCGGCGCCCGGCTGCCGGATTGACGAACAACCCGGTACGAGGGCCTTCCGGCGCGACCTGTTGTGGCATGGTTTTCTCCTTGGCATGCATATTTGTTACATAACGATGCGAATTTTGACATAAATGGCGTCCGCAGGACAGGCGAACCGCAGCCGAAGTGGCGTCCTGTGTGTGGGAGCGCACCGTCGCGCCGTGTTCGGCGGGCCGATACTGGGCGGGTTTCGAACATGCAGACGAAAGGAATCACGCGATGGCCAACCAGGACGATGTAGCGAACCACCAGAAGGCAATCCAGAACCGCCAGGACCAGATCGATGCCAGCGGCGGCAGTGGCGATCAGGACGAGGGCCAGATGCCCGCGCAGTTCGGCGCCGAGCAGCCGGTCCCGCCGATGCCTGCGCAGCACCTGGCCAAGCCGGGCCTGGAAGCGCAGATGGACGTCAAGCCGCGTTTCATGGCCGAGCACTATAAGGGCAGCGGCAAGCTCGAGGGGCTGGTGGCGATCGTCACCGGCGGCGACTCCGGCATCGGGCGCGCGGTCGCCGTGCTGTTCGCGCGCGAAGGCGCCGACGTCGCCATCCTCTACCTGAACGAACACGAAGACGCGGCCGAGACCCAGCGCTGCATCGAGGCCGAGGGCCGGCGTTGCGTGACGATTGCCGGCGACGTCAAGGACATGGACTTCTGCCAGCAGGCAGTCGATACCATCGTCGGCCAGTGGGGCCGCCTGGACGTGCTGGTGAATAACGCCGCCTTCCAGGAACATGCGAACTCGCTGATGGACATCACCGAAGAGCGCTTCGACGAAACGATGCGGACCAACATTTACGGCTACTTCCACATGGCCAAGGCCGCCCTGCCCTACCTGAAGCGTGGCGCGGCGATCGTGAATACCGGTTCGGTGACGGGCCTGAAGGGCTCCAAGCTCCTGCTCGACTACTCGTCGACCAAAGGCGCGATCCACGCCTTCACGATGTCGCTCGCGGCGAACCTGCTCGACAAGGGCATCCGCGTCAACTGCGTGGCCCCGGGCCCGGTCTGGACGCCATTGAATCCCGCCGACCAGGCGCCGGACAAGATCGTCCACTTCGGCGAGAGCACGACCTACGGGCGCGCCGCCCAGCCGGAAGAACTGTCGCCGGCCTATGTGTTCCTGGCCTCGAATGCCTGCTCGAGCTATATCACGGGCATCGTGCTGCCGGTGACCGGCAGCGTGGGCGAATAAACAGCTTCATTTCAGGGCGTCAAACAAAGCCGTCAGGGCAAGGCGCAGCGCCGCACCGGCGGACCGCGAAGACAGTACGCTAGTACGGCGAGACGGTGCAACGCCGCCATGGCGGTTTTGTCAGGCACGACATAAGGAGAATCGTTATGGCACGCAGTATGTGGAAAGGTGCGATCAGCTTCGGGCTGGTGCATATCCCGGTCGAGATGTATCCGGCGGTGAGCGACAAAGGACTCGACCTGCACATGCTCGACCGCCGCGACTTTTCCCCGATCGGGTTCAAGCGCTACAACAAGAACACGCAGAAGGAAGTGACCTGGGACGACATCATCAAGGGTTACGAATACGCCGACGACGAATGGGTCGTGCTCTCGGACGAGGATTTGAGGCGCGCGAATCCGGAAGCGACGCAAACGATCGACATCCTCGCCTTTGTCGACGCCGGGGACGTGCCGCTCCTGTATTACGACCAGCCCTATTACCTCGCCCCCGGCAAGGGCGGCGACAAGGTGTATGCGCTGCTGCGCGACACCCTGAAAAAAGTGGGCAAGATCGGCATCGCCCACGTCGTCATCCGCGTCAAGCAGCACCTGGCCGCCCTGCACTGCGTGGGCAACACGATCGTGATGAACACGCTGCGCTATGCCGACGAGATCCGCGACGCCGCGGAACTGAAAATCCCGGGCAAGAACGCGAAAACGGCGATCAGCGACAAGGAACTGAAAATGGCGATGGCCCTGGTCGAGGGCATGAGCGAGGACTGGGAGCCGGAGCAGTACCACGACACCTACCGCGAAGACGTGCTGGCCCTGATCGAGAAGAAGGTCAAGGCCAAGCAGACCAAGACCATCACCATGCCCGACCCGGACGAGAAGCCGGCAAAGGCGACCAATGTCATCGACCTGGTCTCGCTGCTGCAGGCCAGCCTGGGCAAGAAGCCGGGCAAGGCGGCGCATAGTGAAGCCGGGGACGACGATGACGACGAACCGCCGCCGCCGAAGCGCGCCAAAAAGCCCGCCGCGGAAGACGAGGACGAGGAACCGGCGCCGCGCCGCAGGACGGCCGCCGCCAGCCGCGAGGCCGTGGCTGCGAAGGCCGCCCCGAAGCGCGCTCCTGCAAAGAAGGCGGCCGCAAAGCCGGCGGCCAAGGCGGTCGCCAAGGCGGTAGCTGCCAAGGCGCCCGTTCGCCGCAAGAAGGCGGCCTGACGGATGGAGGATTTGCTCGACCTCCTGCAATGGCCCGCGATGGCGGTCAGCCTGTATGCCGCCTTCATGATCGGCTCGAAAAAAGCCGGCAAACGCATTTTCGGCTTCTGGATGTTCATCCTCAGTAACGTCCTGTGGATCATCTGGGGCGTCCACGACGAAGCCTGGGCACTGATTGCGCTGCAGGTGGCGCTGATGGCGATGAATTTCCGTGGAATCTACAAGAACGAGTCCTGAAGAACACCAACCTTTCACTTATTGGAGAATACGATGCGCAAAATGATCATGATGGCGATTGCCGGCTTCATCTGGAAAAAAATCTCGGCCAAGGTCAACAAGCAAACCTATAACGGCACGACCAGCTCGCGCCGCTATTGATGTTGCGCCGCGGCGCATGCCGCGGCCTTCCCTTTTCATGGCCAACCGCAGGGCGCGAAAGCCCCGCAGGCCGCCGCATGCATATCCGAAAATTTCCCTCAAGTAAATTTTCCGCTCTACAATCGGATATCGATATGCTAACGGCAAGGTGAACGACGATGAAAACGGCAATCCTCAGGACGCTGTCCATCGCTTCCCTCCTCGCTGCACAGGCGGCTGCCCATGCCGGCGTGATCGCCGACCACCCGGGCCGCTGGATGGGCGAAATCACGATTCCGAACGGCCCTGTCCTCAAGCTCGGCGCCGACCTGTTCACCCGCGCCGATGGTGCGGCCTGGGCCTCGATGGCCAGCCCCGACCAGGGCCAGTACGACCTGCCCCTGAAAGCGGTCACCGAAAACGGAGCGCAGGCGGAACTGGTCCTGCCCTTCGGCGTGCTGGTGCTGACCTGGGAGCAGGACCATTTCAAGGGCGTCTGGAAACAGGCCGGCGAGAATTTTCCCCTGACGCTGCGCCAGGTAGCCGACTTCCCGCGCAAGGCGCGGCCACAAACGCCGCAGCCTCCCTTCCCCTACACCGAGGAAACGCTGGCGATCGCCGGCGGCGACGGCGTCATGCTCGGTGCCACGCTGTCGGTCCCGCATGGCGTGCAGCGCCCGCCCGCCGTGGTGCTGGTCCATGGCAGCGGCCCGTCGACACGCGACGCCGACATCGCCGGCCACCAGCACTTCCGGGTGCTGGCCGACTACCTGGCGCGGCGCGGGATTGCCGTGCTGCGCTACGACAAGCGCGGCAATGGCCGCTCGAGCGGCGACTTCGAAACGCTCACGACAAGCAAGCTGGTCGACGACGCGCAAGGCGCCCTGCGTGCCCTGCGCGCCAGCAAGCGCTTCAGCCGCGTGGGACTGCTGGGCCTGAGCGAAGGTTCGGGACTGTCCGCGGCCGTGGCGGCGCGCGCGCCGCGCGATGCCGATTTCCTCGTCTCGATGGCCGGCATCGGCTTGCCGGGCCTGGACCTGACCCTGCTGCAGGACCGCATCGAAACCATGGATGCCGGGGCCACGCCCGAGGAAGCCGGACGCGTCGTCGCCTACGCCGGCGCGTATTACCGCACGATCGTCGCCCACGAGGATGCGGACACCCGCATGGCGGCGCTGAAGACCTTGCGGGAAGAGCAGCCGGACGCCGTCGCCATCCTCGCCAAGTACAAGATGGGTTATGGCTCGCTGCGCCTGGAAGAGGCGCGTAAACCGTGGCTGCGCACGCTGCTGCAGTCCGACCCGCGCAGCGACTGGCGCACCGTCAGGGTACCGGTGCTGGTCCTGAACGGCAGCCTCGACCACCAGGTGCCCGCGCAGGAAAACGTCGCAGGGATCACCGGCGCGCTGCGCCAGGGCGGCAATAAAAAGGTCGAGTCGGCGATCCTGCCGAACCTGAACCACCTGTTCCAGACGGCGAAAACCGGGGGCACGGCGGAATACGAGAAGATCGACGAAACGATCGCGCCCGCCGCGCTCGAACGCGTCGCCACCTTCATCGGGCGCCAGCGCTGAGCAACTGGCGCGGCCGCCGCGGCTCGAGATGCATCAGCCCCCGGCCGGCGCCTCGTAGCCGAGTTTCTTCATCGCCGCCGTCAGCGTTCTGGCGGCCTTCGCATACCCTTCCCAAGGATCGTTTCCCTTGTCCAGGCGCGTATGCGCGTTGAGTACATTCCACTGGTCGCTCGACTTCATCGACTGCAGTTCGTCCCAGGCCAGCGGCACCGAGATCCCCAGCCCGGGACGCGCGCGCACCGACCAGGCGCAGACCGTGGTCGCGCCCTGGCCGTTGCGCAGGTAGTCGATGAAGATCTTCCCGACCCGGTTCTTGGCGCCGCTCTTGGCCGAATAGCGATCCGGGAAGGTCTTGGCCAGGTGGTTCACGATCGCTTGCGAGAAGCCTTTGACGGTGTCCCAGTCCTTGCCGCCCTTGATCGGCACCACCACGTGCAAGCCTTTGCCGCCACTGGTCTTCAGGAAGGCCGGCAGCCCGAGCTCCTCGAGCAAGGCGCGCATCACCTGGGCAGCTTCCTGCATCGCCGGCCACTCGGCGCCCTCGCCCGGGTCGAGGTCGAATACCATGCGGTCGGGCTTGTCGTAGGCCTTGCCGAGCGCGTTCTGGGTGTGGAATTCGAGCGCGTTCCACTGGGCCGCCGACAGGATGCCGGCGATGTTATCGACCGTGAGCATCGGCGGATGGTCCGGATCGAGCGCCTGGTCCATGTGTTTTACGCCGGGCAGCTTCTTGATGTCGGCGTGCTTCTGGAACACCAGGTCACCCTTGATGCCGGCCGGGGCGCGCACCAGCGATACCGGCCGCCCCTTCAGGTGTTCCATCATCAGCTCGCCCACCAGCGCGTAATAGCGCACCACGTCCATCTTGGTGGCGCCGCTCTTTTCGTCGACGACGCGGTCGCCGTTCGTGATCTTCAGCGTCGCGGGAAGCTTGCCCTCGGGCGCAAGGGGTTGCTTCGATGCGGGTTCCTTCGAGACGGGTTCGGCATTTTCGTTCATTTCGACTTCCTTCACAGGGGTAGGCAGTTCGCGCGTGATGCCCGCGGCCGGCTTGTCGGTGCGCAGGCCCTGGAACACCGGATGGCGCACCGAGCCGGTATTGGTCCACTCCGAAAAGCTGACCTCGGCAATCAGCTCGGGTTTCACCCAGTGGTGCTTGCGCCCCGGGACCGAGCGCGGCGGGAAGGGGCTGGCGTCGGTATCGAGCGCCTTCAGTTTGGCGGTGACGTCGCGCAGGCTCTCGGCATTGAAGCCGCTGCCGACGTTGCCGGCATAACGCAGCACGCCCTCCTTGTCGTAGGTGCCCAGCAGGAGCGAACCGACGCCGGTGCGCGAACCCTTGGGGTCGGTATAGCCGGCGATCACGAATTCCTGGCGCTGGCCGCATTTCAGTTTGATCCATTCGGGCGAGCGGCGCGAGACATAGCGCGAATCGCGCCGCTTGCCGATCACGCCCTCCAGGCCGATCTTGCAGGCCGCCGCGACCAGTCCCTCGGGATCGGTCCCGA
This sequence comes from Telluria sp. AIW5, assembly GCF_056680575.1. Lineage (NCBI taxonomy): Bacteria > Pseudomonadati > Pseudomonadota > Betaproteobacteria > Burkholderiales > Oxalobacteraceae > Telluria > Telluria sp. AIW5. The sequence continues at coordinate 4,321,086 of NZ_CM155289.1, forward strand.
AGACGCCCGAAAAACGCACGCTCTCGGACGCCTTCGCCTGGTTCAGCGCCCCTTCCAGCAAGGCGCGCCGGTCGACCAGCGCCGCATTGCGCAGGTCATAGCCGCCGAGGTAAGGCGCATCGAAAATGAAATAGACGATGTCGGCCTTGTCGCTGCCGTCGAAAGCGAGCTGCAGCAAGCCGAAATTCGGGCGCCCGTTGGCGTCGTGCACGACGATTTCGCCGTCATACCAGCCGTCGGGCAAGCCGATCCGTTCGATTTCTTTCTGGAGCGGGCGCAGCTTGTCGGTCCAGTCGTTGTTGTTGCGGGTGATCAGGCGCACTTCCCCATTCTCGATACGCGCGAGCATGCGGTAGCCGTCGAACTTGACTTCGAATACCCATTCTTCGGGATTGGCCGGCGGGCTGTCGACCAGGGTCGCCAGCTCCGGCGCGAATTGCGCCGGCAGCGGCGCCTCGACCACGCCTTCGGGCAGGCTGCCGTCGCGCGCCGCGTCGGCGGCTTTCACGGCGGCGGCGTCGGCCTTCGCTTTCGTGGTGCGGCTTTTGGCGGTCGACTTAGCGGCCGGCGCCGCGGCGGCTGCCTTGCCTTTCGTGGCGCGGGTCGTCTTCGCGGGCGCCGCCTCATCGGCCGCAGCTGCCTTCGCCTTGCCCTTCACCTTCGCCGGCACTTTCTCGCTCGTGCCGGGCATCGGCAGCGACTTCACGCTATCGGGCATTTCGTCGACCACCGAGAACTCCTCGGCCGGGCGCGCGTAATCGTCCTTTTCCTTGATCAGCAGCCAGGCTTCCTGCTTCTCGTCGCCACGGCCCTTCATCCGTACCAGCACCCAGTTGCCGTGCATTTTGTGCCCATGCAGCCGGAATTTCAGGTTGCCCTTGCGGTAGCCCTCGTGCGGATTGCCCTCCGGTTCCCAGGTGCCCTTGTCCCAGATGATGACCTTGCCCGCGCCATACTGCTTTTCGGGAATCGTACCTTCGAAATCGGAGTAGGAAATCGGGTGGTCCTCGACGTGCACGGCCATGCGCCGGTCGTGGGTGTCGTAGCTCGGGCCTTTCGGCACGGCCCAGCTCTTCATCGTACCGTCGAGTTCGATGCGGAAATCGTAGTGCAGGCGGCTGGCCCAGTGTTTCTGGATCACGAAGCTGAGCGCGTCCTTCCCCGGCACGCCGCCTTCGGCAGGCTCGGACGTGATCGAAAAATCGCGCTTGGATTTGTAGAGCTTGAGGGCGTCGGGCATGGCGAACTCCTGCGTTTTTCCGGTAAGGCCCAGTGTAGGAGAGCTGTGCCGGGGCGACTGTACGGCAGCTAACGGTTGCGCCCGGGTTCAAATCGCGTGCTGTTTGTAACCGGATGTAAAAGGACGTCAACGCTGTCGATCCGAGCCGCGTTATCGGCACAGCAGCACCGGAACGCGGTCCAGGTTCCATTCATATGTCCACTCCTGAAGGAAAGACCATGAGCAAAATCGTCGCTACCCTGATCGCCGGCCTGTTCGCTACCTCGGCATTCGCCCAGACCGCAACGCACGCAACGCACGCGGCCACGCCTAGCACCAAGGCGGAAGCGAAGGAAGCCAAGGAAGTTGCGAAGGCCGATGCCAAGGTAGAGAAGGCCCAGGCCGAAGCGAAGGCCGATGTCGCCGACGCGAAAGCGGACGCCGCGAAGGACAAGGCCAAGGCCACGAAGAAAGCCAGCAAGAAAAAAGCGGAAGCAAAAGCCGACGCCGCCGAAGCGAAGGCGGAACACAAGGCGGACACTGCCACGCACAAAGCGGACAGCACCACCGCCGCCACCAAATAATTACAGGCCGCTCGAGCCCCACCATAGCCCAAAAAAGACAGGGTTTGCCCTGTCTTTTTTTCGCCTGTCATCGCGCCGGCCCGCGCCACGCCGGCGCTTGATTTACCCACTGATTTACCCACGCCGGGCAAGCGCTGCTTATCCAGCGGTACATCCCCTGTCCGCGCTCGTTCCGGGCCGGTTTCTTCCCCCATCGGGCGCATGCTCTACAATATGCGCTCCCCTGCCCTGGAGCGCGCCATGCACAAGATTGTCTTCCTCGACCGCGACAGCCTGCTTGCCCAGGTGCGGCCTCCCGCGTTTGCCCACGACTGGCTCGACTACCCGGCCACCGCGGCCGACCAGGTGCTTGAGCGCCTGCGCGGCGCCACGATCGCCGTCACCAACAAGGTGCCGCTGCGCGCCGAAGTCCTCGACCAGCTGCCCGAACTGCGCATGGTGGCCGTCGCCGCCACCGGGACCGACAACGTCGATCTCGCGGCCTGCCGCGCGCGCGGCATTGCGGTCGCCAACATCCGTGATTATTCGGTCGTGTCGGTGCCCGAGCACTGTTTTACCCTGATGCTGGCCCTGCGCCGCAACCTGCGCGCCTATGTCGCGGATGTGGAGGCGGGGCGCTGGGAGCGCTCCAACCGTTTCTGCCTGCTTGATCACCCGATCGGCGACCTGGCCGGCAGCCGCCTCGGCATTGTCGGTTACGGCGCGCTGGGACGGCGCGTGGCGCAGATCGGCCAGGCCTTCGGCATGCGCATCGCCACGACCTCGCGCTCGCCGGTCAGCGAGCCGGGCGTCGAGCAGCTCGCCCTGGACGAATTGCTGGCCACGTCGGACGTGGTCAGCCTGCACCTGCCGCTGACCGATGCGACGCGCCACATGATCGGCGCGCGCGAACTGGGGCTGATGAAGCCGGGCGCACTCCTGATCAACACCGCACGCGGCGGCCTGGTCGACGAGGACGCGCTGGCCGAAGCGCTGATGCGGCGCACGATCGGTGGCGCCGGTTTCGACGTGCTCTCCAAGGAACCGCCGTCACAGGACAATCCGCTGCTGGGGCTGCGGCTGCCGAATTTCATCCTGACGCCGCACGTGGCCTGGGCCAGCGCCGGGGCGATGCAGACGCTGGCGGATATGCTGGTGGACAATATCGAGGCGTGGGAAGCGGGACGGGCGACGAACCTGGTGGGGTGACGACGAACGGTCGATTCCCGCAGGGTGGGCACCCGTGCCCACGCGGAACCATGCGCCGCGTTGGCCGGGTTGGATTCCGCGCCCACCGCATACTGCAATCTATACGGAGGATCCGCGATAACGTATTCTGGTTTGCGGGCCTTATCGCCGCGTGCATCGGTCAACACGACACAAACGTCCGCGTGGGCACAGTGAACTGACCCCCAAAAGTTGGACACAACTTTTGGGAGGTGTATGTCGAAGTACACAGAACAGTTCAAACACACGGTGGTTCAAGATTACTTGTCTGGTCGCGGTGGCTATCGGGCCCTGTCGCAGCGCCACGGTATGGCCAATCGCTCGTTGGTCGAGCGGTGGGTGACGGCCTATCGGCTCCATGGCGATGCTGGACTGAGGGAGAAGCGAAGCCGATATGACGCCGATTTCAAATTGTCGGTGCTGCAGCACATGTGGGAAAATCGGCTTTCCATAACCCAGACCGCTGCCCAGTTCGATATCCGCCGTCATTCGACAGTAGGAACTTGGGAGCGCGCATATCGAGAGGGCGGGGTCAAAGCGTTGACGCTACCGCCGACAAGACGAGTGAAGAAAATACCGATACCAACAAAGCCGGTCGTTCCTGCAGGCGAGGACACACGCAGCCGGGAAGAATTGCTCGTTGAGCTCGATTACCTGCGCATGGAGAATGCAGTCCTAAAAAAGTTGGATGCCTTAGTTCAAGCACGGCAGAAATCGGCCACGCCGAAAAAGCGCAAGTAGTGCAGGAACTGAGGCAGCAGTATCCAGTTGCTGGTTTGCTCAGGCTTATTGGCTTGGCACGGAGCACCTTTTATTTCCAAGTCGGCGCGCAGAAGGCTGGCGACAAGTACGAACCGCTCAAGGCGATGATCAAGGCCGAGTATGAACGCCACAAGGGCCGCTACGGCTACCGTCGTATCACGGCCGCGCTCCGCCAGCTGGGTCAGCACGTCAACCACAAGACCGTTCAGCGCCTGATGGGGGTGTTGAAACTGAAGTCGCTGGTCAGACCCAAGAAATACAAGTCATTCAGAGGCGAGGTGGGCCAGGCGGCGCCGAACGAATTGAACCGCCAGTTCGAAGCGACGGCGCCGAACGAGAAGTGGGTGACGGACGTGACCGAATTTAACGTCGCCGGCGAGAAGCTATATTTGTCGCCAGTGCTCGACCTGTACAACCGTGAGATCGTCGCTTTTGAGATGAACAGGCGCCCACCATTCGAGCTCGTGACGTCGATGCTGACAAAAGCGTTTTCCAAACTCAGTTCGGCAGACAAGCCGATGCTCCATTCCGACCAGGGGTGGCAGTACCGCATGACGGCCTATCGCCAAATGCTCAAGGAACGCGGCATGGTGCAGAGCATGTCACGCAAGGGAAACTGTCATGACTACAATCACGAGCGCATCAAGCTCAAGCTCGGCGGGCTGAGCCCTGTACAATTCAGGACTCAGCACTTGGCTGCGTAGACTTAACTGTCCAACTTTGTGGGGTCACTTCACAGGCGCCCACCCTACGTATTTCGCGGCCTCGCAGGATCAGGCCGAGGGCGGCATCACCGCCGCCGGTTCCGATTTACTCCAGGCGGATAGCGACGTCGAAGATCCAGGTGCGGCGAATCTCGACCACATCGTACTGGCGCGCCAGGGCCGGCGGGAAGCGGCCGTAGGGCGCCTGGCCGGCCACCACGTTGCGGATCGCCTCGTCGAGCGCCGGGACGCCGCTGGAGGCCACGAAGGTCACCTTCTCCACCGAGCCGTCGGCGCGCACCGCCACCGTCACGACCGGCTGCGCATGCGGCTGCTTCAGCAGGTCGCGCACGGTGTCGAGCGACTGGTTCATCTCGATCTTGCGGCTCATGGCTTGTGCATACTGGACCAGGTCGGCGTTCGCATCGGCGCGGCCGAACAGCCAGCCGCGGCGCAGGCTGCTGACCGTGGGGGCGGGTTTGGCCGCCGCGTCGCGCTGGGCTTTTTCCGCGTCGAGCTGCTTGCCGATCGCGCGCAGGCGCTCCTCGCGCTGCGCCTCCTGTTCGGCCTTTTCACGTTCGCGCTCCAGCCTGGCCTGCGTTAGTGCGTCCTGCTCCAGACGGGCCTGGTCCTGGCGGGCCTGCTCCTGCCTGCTGGCGTCCTGGCGCGCGGCTTCCTGGCGAGCGGCCTCTTGCCGGGCTGATTCCTGACGGGCTGACTCCTGACGGGCTGATTCCTGCCGCGCTGACTCCTGTTGCGCTGCCACCAGGCGCGCGGCCTCGGCGCGTTCCTGCTCCTGGCGGGCGGCGTCCTGGCGCGCTTTTTCAAGCACCCTCGCCTGCTCCTGGCGCTGGGCTTCCTGCCGCGCAAGCTGCTCGCGTTCGGCGGCCAGGCGGGCAGCTTCCTGCTGCGCCTGTCTTGCCTGCTCCTGCTTGGCTGCGTCCCGGCGTGCAGCCTCCTGCCGTTCCTGCTCCTGGCGCGCCGCTTCCTGCTGGGCCTTGTCGCGCAGGCTTGCCTGCTCCTGGCGCAGCGCCTCGTCACGCTCGGCGGCCAGGCGTGCCGCTTCCCTGCGCGCCAACTCGGACCGTTCCTGCTCCTGGCGTGCTGCTTCCTGACGCCGGGCCTCTTGCCGGGCCAATTCCTGACGCGCGGCTTCCGCCCGCGCGGCCTCGGCTTGCGCTTGCCGCGACTGTTCCCGCAGATCGGCGTCGTGGCGCGCGGCCTCCAGCCGTTCGCGTTCCTGGCGGGCGCTCTCCTGCTGCGCCTTTTCGATCAGCCTCGCCTCTTCCTGCCGCTGCGCTGCCCGGCGCAGGTCCTCCTGCCGCGCAAGCTCCTCGCGTTCGGCCGACAGGCGTGCCGCTTCGCGCTGCGCGTCCGCCTCGAGCGCAAGCTGCCGCAGCCGCTGTGTGCGCGCCTGCTCCCGCTCTTGCTCGACCGCTCGTTCGCGCCGGTCCTCGTCGATGCGCCGCTGTGCCACATCGGCCGTTTTTTCGGATTCCGGCCTTGTGCTCTCCTGGGCAAGTTGCGCTGTCATCACCGGCGGCGTTGGCGGCGCCGCAGCAGCGGTCGTTGGAAGGGGCGCGGGTACGGGGGCCGGCACGGGGGCCGGAAGAGGTGCGGACGGCGGCGCGGCTGGCGCCGCCGGCATGGCTGCCGGTGCCGGGATCGATGCGGCGGCCGCTGCCGGCGTGGCGCGGGGTGTCGCCGCCTTCGCCACTGCGGGCTTTTCCGCTGCGGCGGGTGCAGGCGCGGGCTGTGCCGGCGGCAGGGGCGCCGCAGCGGGGGCGGGCGCCAGCCGGACCTGCAATTCATTCGGCCCGAGCCGCCTTTCTTCCCACGGAAAGTGCAGGCCCGGCAGGCCCAGGGTCTCTCCACCGACGGCAAGGCTGAGCAGCAGCGCGTGAACGGCCGCCGACAGCAGGAACGCGGTATTCATGCGCGCGGGGCGGCCCTGGAGGAAGAAAGCGGGCCGCCAGTCGGCCAGCCTTTGCGCAGGCGTGAACTCAGTCATGCGCCGCGCTTTTCCGTGGCCGGGGTGCCTGGTGAATCGATGTGATCATGGTGACGATTGCGGAGATGCCAAACTGGCAAGGAACTCAGCAATGCTATCACAGGCTCCACGCAACACATCGCTCCGTACGGGCAAGGCCCATGGCCCCTGCTTAGTAAGTGCCTGGCAGCAGGATATTGCGGTCCACGTCGCGCACGTCGCGCAGGCCGCAGAAGGCCATCGTCAGGTCGAGCTCGTTGCGGATGATCTCGAGGCAGCGCGCCACGCCCGCCTCACCCATCGCCCCCAGGCCATACAGGAAGGGCCGCCCGATATACACGCCCTGCGCCCCCAGCGCCAGCGCGCGGATCACGTCCTGGCCGGAGCGCACGCCGCCGTCCATGTGCACTTCGATCTGGCTGCCGACCTCGGCGACGATGGCCGGCAGCGCCCCGATGCTCGACTGCGCGCCGTCGAGCTGGCGTCCGCCGTGGTTGGAGACGATCAGCGCGTCGGCGCCGCTCTTGACCGCCAGGCGCGCGTCTTCCGGGTCCATGATGCCCTTGATGATCAGTTTGCCGCCCCAGCGCTCCTTGATCCAGGCCACGTCGTCCCAGGACAGCGCGGGATCGAATTGCTGCGCGGTCCAGGACGAGAGCGAACTCATGTCCGAGACGCTGGTCGCATGGCCGACGATGTTGCCGAACTGGCGGCGCGGGGTGCGCAGGATGTTCCAGCACCAGCGCGGCTTGGTCGCCAGGTTGATCATGTTCGGAATCGTCAGCTTCGGCGGCGCCGTCATGCCGTTGCGCAGGTCCTTGTGGCGCTGGCCCAGCACCTGCAAATCGAGCGTCAGGACCAGCGCCGAACACTGCGCCGCTTTCGCGCGGTCGATCAGGCGGTTGATGAACTCGCGGTCCTTCATCACGTACAGCTGGAACCAGAACGGCTTGCTGGTGCGCGCGGCGACGTCCTCGATCGAACAGATGCTCATCGTCGAGAGCGTGAACGGCACCCCGATTTTCTCGGCCGCGCGCGCAGCAAGGATCTCGCCGTCGGCATGCTGCATGCCGGTCAGGCCGGTCGGCGCCAGCGCCACCGGCATCGCCACTTCCTGCCCGATCATCGTGCTCTTGAGGCTGCGGTTGGTGAGGTTGACCGCCACGCGCTGGCGGAATTTGATCTTCGCAAAATCCTCCTCGTTGGCGCGGTAGGTCGATTCGGTCCAGGACCCGGCGTCGGCGTAGTCGTAGAACATCCGTGGTACGCGCCTTTTTGCCAGGACGCGCAGATCCTCGATCGTGGTGATGATGCTCATGCGTGCAGTTTCCTCTCTTCGGTGGGGGACGGGGTACTTGTCGGTGTTCGTGCGTCGGCCGCCCGCAGGGGCAGCTCGAGGATGAAGACGGTGCCGCTGCCGGGCGTGCTCTCGACCCGGATCGCGCCGGCCAGCAGCGAGGTGGCGATGGTATGCGCGATATTCAGGCCCAGGCCGGTGCCGCCCTGCCCCGTGCGCGTGGTGAAGAAGGGGTCGAACACGCGCGCCAGGTGCTCCGCCGCGATGCCGCGCCCGTCGTCGGCAAAAGCGATGCGGACCCAGTCGCCGTCGAGCAGTCGGGCCGACAGGCGCATGGTTCCTCCCGGGCCTTCAAACGCATGCAGCAGCGCGTTGTTGACGAAGTTGATCAGGACCTGGCCGAGCGGGCCCGGATAGCTGTCCATCGTGATCCCCGCCGGCACGTCGATCTCGAGCACGTGTCCGGCAAGGCGCACCTTGTTCATCAGCGTGGCGACGATTTCCTGGCAGGCGCGCGCCAGGTCAAAGCGGCGGCGCTGGGCGCTGGCCTGGTCGACCGAGACCTGGCGGAAGCTGTTCACCAGGTCTGCCGCCTGGTGCAGGCTGCGCATGATCAGCTCGGACGCTTCGCGCGCCGAACCGAGGTAGCCGGCCAGTTCGGAGCGCCGCAGCGCCGCCGTGTCGAGCGCGGTGGACAGGTCCAGCGTCTTGTCGTGCAGGGTGCTGGCCATCAGCAGGCTGTTGCCGATCGGGGTATTGAGTTCGTGGGCGACGCCGGCCACCAGCGAGCCGAGCGAAGCCAGCTTTTCCTGGGCCGCGAGCTGGCCCTGCACGTCCTTCAGCTGGCGGTAGGCCCGGGCATTGTCGAGCGCAACGCCGACATAGGCGGCCAGCGTGCGCAGCATGTCGAGGTGCACGCGCTGGTAGGCATGCGGCGCGAAGCTTTGCACCGACAAGGCGCCGAGCACGCGCTGGCCGACCGCGACCGGCACATACAGCAGCGACTGCGGCAGGTTTGATGCCGGCCGCGCGCCTGGCGCGCAGGGCAAGGCCGCCGCCGCCGCCTCGCGCGGATCGACGCCCGGCAGGTAGCGCGGCGTGTCGGCGGCCAGGTCGTTGATGAAGACTTCGCGCCCATGTTCGATGCACCACGCGGCCAGCTGGAGCGGGTCGTCCCGTTCGCGCACCGGCGACGCGCAGCGCCGGCCATCGATCACCGCATACGGGAACTCGAGCTGCGCGCCCTCGCCGCGCGCCACCGCCACCGCGAACACCGGCGCGTCCATCAGCACCTGCACGTGTTCGTAGAGCGTGGTGGTGATGGCCTCGGTGTCGAGGTTGGCGGTCAGGCGGCGACCGATATCGGACAGCAGCGCGATGTTGCGGCGCGCGCTGTCGGCGGCCTCGCCCTGCTCCTCGGCTTCGCGCTTGCGCCGTTCGGCCGCATCCTTCTGCAGCACCAGTTCGGCGGTGCGGGCGCCGACCTCGCGTTCGAGCATCCCCTTTTGCTGGACCAGTGCGCGGATGCGCAGGCGGTAGCCGGCCAGCAGGAGTGCGGCGGCGGCGGCCAGCGCCAGCAGGCGGAACCACCAGCTCTTCCACCAGGGCGGCGTCACCGTGATCGACAGCGCCGCCGGCGCCTCGCTCCAGACCCCGTCCTTGTTACTCGCGCGCACCCGGAACACATAGGTGCCCGGATCGAGGTTGGTGTAGGTGGCATAGCGCTTGCCGGCATCGGTATCGACCCAGCCCTGGTCGAAGCCCTCGAGCCGGTAGGAATAGCGGTTGCTGGCGGGCGCCGCGTAGTGCAGGCCCGCGAATTCGAACGAGAACACCGATTCCTGCTGCGACAGCGTGATCTCGCGGGTGCGCCCGGGCGGCAGGCGCTGCGACTTGTTAAAAACGAGGAAATCGGTGATCGCCACCTGCGGCGGATAGGGATTGTCGCGGATCGCGTCCGGCATGAAGGAGGTCAGGCCGTTCACGCCGCCGAAATGCAGCTGCCCGTCCGGGCCGCGCGCGCCCGAACCCACGAAGAAGGTGCCGTCGATCAGGCCGTCCTTGTCCGTGTAGTGCTTGTACTGGCCGGTCACGGGGTCGTAGCGGCTGATGCCGTCGGTCATGCTGGCCCACAGGCGGCCGCGCGCATCTTCCAGCACGGCGCCGATCGGCAGCGGCCCGTGCGCGTCGATCAGCTTGACGAGGGTGAAGGCCAGCTTGCCGCCGGCGCCGCGGTCGACCCGGTGCAGGCCGCCGGCGGTGCCGACCCAGAGCCGGCCGCGGCGCGTCAGGGCCAGGCCGTAGATGCGGTTGTGGCGCAGGCTGGAGGGGTCTTGCGGGTCGTGCCGGTAATGGGTGAACAGGCCGCTCTTGCGGTCGAAGCGGTCGAGCCCATTGTCGGTCCCGATCCAGAGGATGCCCTGCGCGTCCTCGACCATCTGGAACAGCGTGTTGTCGCCGATGCTCGCAGGCTGGCGCGGGTCGTGGCGCCAGACCTGGCGCACGTGCAGGTCCTCGTCCAGCTGGTACAGGCCGGCCCGCGTGACGGCCCACAGCACCCCGTCGCGCGTGCGCTGCACCTCCTGCACGGAAGCGGTGCCCAGCCCCGGCAGCTCGACCCGGTGAAAGGGGCCGCCGTTCACGTCGCTCCATGCCAGCGCACCCTGGCTGCCGACCCAGAGGCGCTGGCCCGCGATGGAGAGGCTGTGCACCACGTCGCTCGGGATGGTGTCGTCGCGGCCACCCTGGTGGCGCAGCTGTTCCGTACGCCCGGTCTCCGGGTCGAGCAGCACCAGGCCGCCGCCGAAGGTGCCGATCCAGAGCTTGCCGTCGGGACGCACGGCGACGTCGCGCGCCTTTTCGAAGCCGATCCGGTAGCTGCCTTCGGGGCGGAAGCTGAAGTTCGAGAAGCCGCCGCTGGCGAGGTCGGTGCGCGACAGGCCGCGGAAACGGGTGCCGACCCAGAGCGTGCCGCTGCGGTCGATCCGGATCGAGCCGACCTGGTTGTCGGCCAGGCTGTGGGGGTCGAGCGGGCGGTTGCCATACGAGACGAAGCGCCTGGTGGTCGGGTCGCGCCATTTGACGCCTTCGGCATCGGTGCCGGCCCAGAGCGTGCCGCCGGCATCGTGGTACAGCGCCAGCACGCGCATGTCGCCGACGCCTTCCGCGGCGCCGAGCGTGCGCCGGCGCGGCGTGCCCTCGTCCAGGTCCCAGGCCTCGATCCCGGCGTCGGTGCCGACCCAGAGGGTGTCGCGCGGGCCCATCGACAGGGCATTGACGCGTGCGCTGCGCGGGTCCTGGCCGCGCGGCGCAAAGTGTTCGAGCTGCTGCGCGCCGGGCGCCAGGCGGCCCAGCCCGCGCGAGGTGCCGGCCCAGAGCGCGCCGCGGCCGTCGAAGGCGAGTGCGACCACGGCGTCGCCACCGGGCGCGCCGTCGTGCGCCGGGTGGCGGATCGTGGTGAAGGCGCCGCTGGCCGGATCGAAGCGTTTCAGGCCGTCATTGGTGCCCAGCCAGAGGATGCCCTCCCGGTCGGCGACGATCGCGTTGACGCTGCGGTTGCCGTCCTGCGGCGTACCGGCATCGGCCAGCGGGTAGCGCACGAACTTGCCGGACGCGGCGTCCAGGCGCGCCAACCCGCCCTTGGTGCCGAACCACAGGCGTCCCTCGGCGTCTTCGAAGGAGGCGTTGATGAAGCTGTCGGGAAGCGAGGCGGGGTCTTGCGGGTCGGTGCGGTAGACGGTCATCCGGTAACCGTCGTAGCGGTTCAGGCCGGCCTGGGTGCCGAACCACATGAAGCCCCGGCGGTCCTGCAGGATGTTGAGCACGGTTTCCTGCGACAGGCCATGCTCGATCGACACCTGGTCGAAGCGCAGGTTGCGCAGGTTGGGCGGGGGCGCCGCGGTGGCGGGGTCGCCCAGCGCCAGCAGGGCCAGCGTGGCCGCCAGCAAGGTGCGCACCGCGGTCCGTCCCCCGCGCAAGGTGTTGCCCAGCATAGTGTCTTGGAATCGAATACAGGACGCCTAATCTACCAGAGGAAGCCAAAGAGTTGTAATAAATTAAGACTTCCGCAATGCCGACGCCGCTGCTATAATGCGTCTCACGGGCGGCTGTAGCTCAGCTGGATAGAGTACTTGGCTACGAACCAAGGGGTCGTGGGTTCGATTCCTGCCAGCCGCACCACGAATATGAAGGCCAGATCGCGAGATCTGGCCTTTTTCGTTTGGGCTGCGCATTCGGGAAGTGCCGACATACTTGCATGGCCGCGCGGCTGCTTCGCTGCCTGTTGAACGCGTGGGCGGCGCACCGGCGTCGGGCACGTACCTTCCGGGGCCGAGCCGCCCACGCTACGGCCTGTTTGCGGGGCTGGCAGGACCCTTCCCATTCTGCCAATGTGCGGCTATAATGCGTGCTTCGGGCGGCTGTAGCTCAGCTGGATAGAGTACTTGGCTACGAACCAAGGGGTCGTGGGTTCGATTCCTGCCAGCCGCACCACGAATACGAAGGCCAGATCGCGAGATCTGGCCTTTTTCGTTTGGGCTGCGCGTTCGCGAAGGCGCCCGCATGGCGACGCGGCTGCCTTCCCGCCTGTTGAACGCGCGGGCGGCGCACCTGCTTCGGGCACGCACCTTCGCGGGCGGAGCCCACCCTACGGCCTGCTTGCCGGGGCTGGCGCGGCCCTTCCCATTCTGCCAATGTCCGGCTATAATGCGTGCTCGGGCGGCTGTAGCTCAGCTGGATAGAGTACTTGGCTACGAACCAAGGGGTCGTGGGTTCGATTCCTGCCAGCCGCACCACGAATATGAAGGCCAGATCGCGAGATCTGGCCTTTTTCGTTGTGGGCCGCACCTTCGCGAAGCTGCCGACCTATCGTAGAGCGCGTGAAAAAATTGTCAGGGCAAGGGATGCGGCCGCCCGACGCATCGTCGAAGACAGTACGTGGGTACGGCGAGACGATGCAACGCAGCCATGGCGATTTTTTCACACGCTCGTAGGGTGGGCGGCTCGACCATGGTGCATGAACAGCGCCAGCGGGTGCGCGGCCCACGCGCTCAAGCAGCGTTCGCCTGGCCGCGCGGCTGCTTCGCTGCCTGTTGAACGCGTGGGCGGCGCACCGGCATCGGGCACGCACCTTCCGGGGCCGAGCCGCCTACCCTACGCCTGTTTGCCGGCGCTGGCAGGGCACTTCCCTTTTTGGCCATGCCCCGCTATAATGCGTGCTTCGGGCGGCTGTAGCTCAGCTGGATAGAGTACTTGGCTACGAACCAAGGGGTCGTGGGTTCGATTCCTGCCAGCCGCACCACTAGTTTCAAAGAAAATGGCTCAGAAGCGATTCTGAGCCATTTTTCTTTTCCGCCTCACATTTCCGCCGGCGCCCCGCAGGGCCGGCAGCCAAGCTGCCCTGCCCTGCCACCGCCTCAGGTACGCAGCTTCTTGATGATGGTGCGGTTGCCCAGGATTTCCTCGATCTGCTCGAAGCGCACCGGCTTCACCATGTGATGGTCGAAGCCGGCCTCGAAGGCGAGCTGGCGGTCCTTTTCCTGGCCCCAGCCGGTGACGGCGATCAGCACCGTCATCGGGCCGCAGCTGAGCTTGCGGATGCCGCGCGCCAGGTCGTAGCCCGACATCTGCGGCAGGCCGATATCCAGGAAGGCATAGTCCGGGCAGAAGCGCGCCGCGGCTGCCAGCGCGTCCGGGCCGTTGTGGGTAATCACGACGCTGTGCCCCATCGCGGTCAGCAGGGCGCCGATGCTGTTGACGAAGTCGACGTTGTCGTCCGCCAGCAGGATGCGGTAGGTCTCGGTGCTGATGAAGGCGGCCGGGGTCGGCTTGGTCGGCAGTTCCGGCTCGACCACGATCGGCAGGCGCACGGTAAACCGGCTGCCGCGCCCCAGGCCTTCGCTGGAAGCGGCGATCGTGCCGCCATGCAGCTCGACCAGTTTGCGCGCCAGCGACAGGCCCACGCCCAGGCCTGCATTCGTGCGCTCGAGGGTCGAATCGACCTGCACGAACATCTCGAATACCGAGTCCAGCATGTCCGGCGCCAGGCCGATGCCGGTGTCGCTCACGTCCAGCACCAGGGTCTTGTCTTCCACATGGGCGGACAGGGTGACGCGTCCGCCGCGGTTGGTGTACTTGGCGGCGTTGTTGAGCAGGTTCGACAGGATCTGCGCCAGGCGCGTGGCGTCGCCGTGCAGGAACACGGGACGGTCCGGCAAGTCGATCGCCAGCTCATGGCCGTGCAGCTCGATGTAGGAGCGCACCACTTCCATGGCGTCGTTGACGACCGCCTTCAGTTCGACGCGGCCCATCTTGATCGCGAACTTGCCGGTATTGATGCGCGAGACGTCCAGCAAATCGTCCACCAGGCGCACCATCTGGCGCAGCTGGCGTTCCATGATGTCGGTCGCGCGCTGGGTCGCCTGGGCGTCGCCGCTGCGGATGCGCAGGATGTCGAGGCCGGTGCGGATCGGCGCCAGCGGATTGCGCAGTTCGTGCGCCAGGGTCGCCAGGAATTCGTCCTTGCGCCGGTCGGCCACGATCAGCGCTTCTTCGGCCTTCTGGCGCACGTCCATTTCGTGCTCGAGGGTGCGGTTGGCCGTCTGCAGGGCGTCGGCGCGGCGGCCGATCTCGGCCAGCATGTCGTTGAAGGCTTCGACCAGCACGCCGATCTCGCCGCTGTTATTGCCCGGCACGCGCAGCGTGAAGTCGCGCTGCTGCATCACCTGGCGCGCGACGTTGGTCACCGCTTCCAGGGGCCGGGTAATGGCCGCCTGCAGGCGCGAGGCAACGAGGGCCGCGATCACCAGCGCGCCGAGCATCACGCCGCCGAGGATCGCGCCATAGTTCAGCAGGCGGTCGAGCAGGCCATAGCGCGAGCGCAGGTAGACCGTGCCCACCGCCTCGCCGTTCTCGACAATGTTGTGCCAGACCTCGAGCTCGCCGTGTTCGATGCGGTAGCCCGCCGGCTGCGGGCGCGGCGGCAGCGCCTGCTCGGTGCCGGCCTTGGCATAGGTGGCGAAGCGGGCGCCGGTATTGGCATACAGCGCGCCGGCCAGGATTTGCGGACGCGCGCGCAGCACGGCCAGCTGCTGCTGGGCGGTCGCGGCATCGTTGAAGGACAGGGCCGGCGCGGTGACGCTGGCCATGATGTCGGCTTGCGTGGTCAGGTCGTCGACCCAGTAGCGCTGGAAGGTGCGCAGGTCGAGCAGGAGCATGGCGATCGAGGCCGACAGCAATGCCGCCAGCGTCGTGAAGACCGCCATCTTGATCAGTTTGCTGCGGACGGAACCGCCGTCGTGGGAAGCCTGGCGGGATTGCATCAGCTGGTTCCCTTTACCACGCGGTTGGCGACCGTAAGCAGGCGCGAACTGAGTTTCACGTTATTCCTCTCTGCCGAGTCGAGCGAGACGTCGAACCGCACCCGCTCCTCGATAATCCTGAAATTGATGACGCTGCCGTATTGCAGGCCGGAGTCGCACTCGGTGACCGGCAGCAGGGCCGCCGGGCTTGCCGACAATGCGGCGCGCAGGATGCGCGCCGTGTGCGCGCTGTCGCTGCCGGCGACGAACAGCAGGTGGACCTGGGCCGGATCGCCTTCGCGCAGCGTGCGCACGACGATTTGCCGTCCGCGTACCTGGCGCCCGGCCACGACGCGCGCCAGCTCGGCCGCCATCTCGTCGGAGCCGACCACGCCGATCGTCACCGGCGACGCGGCGTCGGCAAACGCCGACGCCGGAAAATCGGCATAGCCGAGAAACTTGTACAGGAAGGCGGCTTTCACGCGGCGCTCGAGCGCCTGGCTCGATTCGCTTTCCGCATGGGCCGGCGCCGGCACCGCGGCGGCGCCGGCCAACAGGGCCGCCGCCCAGGCCAGCGACCAGCCGGCCAGGCGGCCGACGGCCAGCCGGCGCATGCGCGCGGAGGACGACAGCTGCGGGGTAGGCGGAAAGCGGTGTCGAATCATTGGCCGGGGTTAAGTTTGCAGGTCGCGCTCATGGGTGAAGCGCTCGAACGCCTGGCGCACACCCGGTTCGCCAGGTTCGGCATGCCCATCCTAACCGGGCAATGCCGCCGAGGGCCTCGCGGCCCGCCACGCGCGCCGCCTGCCACGGGCATCGAGCTCATGACATCGCGGCGCGGGCAATCGGGCCAGTGCGGGCATGCGATGTTCGGCGTGCCGGTATTGCAAGGCGCTGAATTGTTTCGTGACATATGCGATGTTAAAACATTTTCTCCAATGCACCAAGCGAGTGCGATCTTCCGTGCACATATGCACCAGCCATATGCAACATCAATGACGGTCATTAGAAATCTAAATTGGTCATCGGTATTGCATCGCAGCATAATTCTTCCTGTCTCCTCTATCTCCTCCTCGGAAATAGATTCAGCCCGCTCCAACCGAGCGGGCTTTTTTTTGCCCGCGCAAACGAACTTGCTTTGTTATCATTGTTTAGCCACGAAGAGAGCAAGGGAGAGACTGCGATGACACAGCGTGAAGCGGCCCCTGCGGCCATCGAGTTCTGGTTCGAGTTCGGCAGCAACTACAGTTACCTCTCCGCGATGCGCATCGAGGACCTGGCGCGCGCCGCCGGCGTCGCCGTGCTCTGGCGCCCTTTCCTGCTCGGTCCGGTGTTCCGCGAACTCGGCTGGAGCACCTCCCCTTTCGTATTGCAAGCCGCCAAGGGCCGCTACATGTGGCGCGACATGGAGCGCGAAGCGGCAAAATATGGCCTGCCCTGGCGCCGCCCGAGCGCGTTCCCGCGCACTGCCCTGCTGCCCATGCGCGTCGCCACCCTCGGTGCGCAGGAAGATTGGATGGGCGAGTTCGTCAGGAACGTGATGCAACAGAACTGGGTCGAGGACCGCGAGATCGACGATGCGGCGGCCGTGCGTGAGGCCTTGACCGGCCTGGTGCCGGATCCGGATGCCCTGCTGGCCGCCGCCCTCGCGCCCGACAACAAGCTGCGCCTGCGAGCACGGACCGAGCTCGGGTCGGCGCGCGGCATCTTCGGGGCGCCGACCTTCTTCGTCGGCGAAGAGATGTTTTGGGGCAACGATCGGCTGGAAGACGCCATCGCCTGTGCGAAGGGCCGCAGCCTCGCATGACGGCGCCCTGTACACCTGCGCGCCGACGACCGGCAATCATTTAGTGTACGATTCGGCCATGTTTTTGAATACACAACAGGCCGTTTCCCATGTCCGCTTCCGGTAATTCCGCCCGCACCGCCTCGTCCTACGACTGGAGCGCCAGCGCGCTCGGCCATCCCACCCGCTGGCCGCAGCCGCTGCGCCTGGCCGCCGACCTGATGTTCAACACGCCGCTGCCGATGTTGCTGGCCTGGGGCGAGCAGCCGGTCGTGCTGTGCAACGAGGCCTATGGCCTGCTGGCCGGCGCCGGATTCAGCCGCGTGCCGGGCGGTTCCGTTCCCGCCGTGCTGCCGCCACCGTTCGCGGCGGCCGGCGACGCGCTGGCGCGTGCGCAGCGCGGCGAAGCGGCCTGCGTCCCGGCGGCCAGCGTCAATTTCGGCGGCGGCGGCGAGCGCTTCGACCTGTATTTCACGCCGATCGGCGCTTCGAATGGTGGCGCCGGCGGCGTACTCTGCGCCCTGGGCGCGGCCACGCAGGCGCAGCCGCCGGCGGCCGAGGAACCGGGCACCCTCAGCATCCTGGTGGTCGAAGACAACCTCGATTCCCAGTACCTGGTGTGCGAGATGCTCAAGGCCTTTGGCTACGAGGCCGATGGCGTTGCCCATCCGGACGATGCGTTGACGCACCTGGCCGCGCGCCACTATCACGTGCTGTTTACCGATGTCAGCCTGCCCGGCATGTCCGGCGTCGACCTGGCGCGCCAGTCCCTGACGCGCTACCCGCACCTGAAAGTGATCTTCGCCTCGGGTTATGGCGACATGCTGCTGCGCCATCTCGACTTCCCCTACCAGTCGCTGCAAAAGCCGTATGAGCTCGACCAGCTGCAGGACGCGCTCGGACAAGTGGCGAGCCAGCTGCGGGCGGGCGCCTGAGTGCCGCTCACGCGTGTGCAGCGAAACGGCGCGGCCGGGCTAGAATGGCCTGGTGCGGCGCGCAGGCGCGCCTGCGCGCATACCGCAACTGCCCCCATTTGCATCCAGCCAAACGTCCAGTCTTCCATGATCCCTCTTGAGCCACGCCATTGCCGTTTCCGTTCCCGTGCCGCCGGCGCGGCGCCGGCACGCGGCCGGACGCAGCCCGGAGGCCCCGCGTGAGCGAAAACCGCGACGACCTCGAAACGATGCGTGCGGCGGCGCTGCGCAGCGCGAGCAAGGTGCTGGACGCGCGCCGCCAGGCCGAAGCCGAGCTGACGGCCGCCAAGGAAGCCCTGCGCCAGGCAAATGCCCGCATGGAAAACATGCTGGAAAGCCTGACCGACGCCTTCTGCGCGGTCGACTTCGACTGGCGCATCACCTATGTCAATGGCCGCGCCCTGCAACTGCTGGCACCCCTGAACAAGACGCGCGAAGGCTTGCTGGGAAAACGCCTGTGGGACGAGTTCGAGGAACTCACAGGCAGCAACCTGGCCGCCGAACTGGAGCGTGCGATGAGCTCGCGCCAGACCGGCAGCCGCGAATTCTTCTATCCGCGCCTTGCCGTCTGGATCGAGGCGCGTATGTACCCCTCGCCCGACGGGCTGACCCTGTACTTCCATGACGTCACCCGGCGCCGCGCCGACCAGCAGGCCCTGATGGACGGCAACAGCCGGCTGCAGGTCGCGCTTGCCGCCGGGCGCCTGGGCGACTGGCGCTGGGACGCCGCCGGCGACCGCATCAGCCTGGGCACGCGCGCCGCCGAGATCCTGGGCCTGGCGCCGGATGTGCCGCATGCCTGGCTCGACGTGCGTGCGCGCATCGACGAGCCCGACCGCGAGCGCGTGCGGCGCGAAGTGCTGCATGCGTTTTCGACGCATACCGACCTGAACATCGAATGCCGGCTGCTGCCCGATGGCGGCCAGGCGCGCTGGATCGCCCTGGTCGGGCGTGCCGACTACGCCAATCCGGCCCTGCGCGACAGCGTCACCGGCATGACCGGCGTGATGCAGGACGTTTCCTCGCGCAAGAACGCCGAGGACAGCCTGCGCCAGAGCGAGGAAGTGCTGCGCACGCTGGCCAACACGATTCCGCAACTGGCCTGGATGGCGCGCGCCGACGGCGCGATCGTCTGGTTCAACGAGCGCTGGTACGAGTACAGCGGCACCACGCCCGACAGCGCTACCGGCTGGGGCTGGCAAGACACGGTCGAGCCGGACGCCCTGCCCGCCATGCTGGAACACTGGCACGCCTCGATTCGCAGCGGCGAACCCTTCGAGATGGAATTCCCGATCCGCGGCGCCGACGGCCAGTACCGCTGGTTCCTGACCCGGGTGAACGCGGTACGCGACCGCAACGGCCAGGTCGTGCGCTGGTTCGGCACGAATACCGACGTCGACCAGGTCAAGCGCGTCGAGCAGGCCCTGCGCGAAGAATCGAAAGTGCTGGAACTGCTCAACAGCACCGGCGGCGCGCTGGCCTCCACGCGCGACCTGCGTTCGCTGCTGCAAGTGGCGACCGACGCCGCGAGCGGCATCGCCGGCGCGCGCTTCGGCGCCTTCTTCTATCACGGCAAGGAAAGCGAAGGGCCCAGGTTCTCGCTGTACACAGTGACCGGCGGCACCGCCAACGAATTCCAGAGCTTCGGCGAGCCCCAGGCCAGCACCCTGTTCGGGCCGAGTTTCCGCGGCTCCGGCGTCGTTCGTTCCAGCGACATCCTCGACGATCCGCGCTACGGCCCTACCCCGACGCAATTCAGCCTGCTGTCGGGCCAGCCGACGGTGCGCAGCTACCTCGCGGTGCCGGTCACGGCCGGTTCGGGCGAAGTATTGGGAACCATGTTCTTCGGGCATCCGGAGCCGGGTGTGTTCACCGAGCGCACCGAACGCATCGTGCGCGGCATCGCCGCCCAGGCGGCAGTGGCGCTCGACAATACGCGCCTCTACGAAGCGGCCCAGCAGGCGGCCGAGGAGCGCAAGGTTTTGCTGGAAAGCGAGCGCGAGGCGCGTGCCGAAGCCGAACGCTCGAGCCAGATGAAGGACGAATTCCTCGCCACCCTGTCGCACGAGCTGCGTACCCCGCTCTCGGCCATCCTCGGCTGGGCCCAGGTGCTGCGCCGCGGCGGCAAGGACGAAAACGATCTGCAGCGCGGCCTGCAGACGATCGAGCGCAACGCGCGCGCCCAGGCCCAGCTGATCGAAGACCTGCTCGACATGAGCCGCATCACTTCGGGCAAGGTATTGCTCGACATGCAGACGCTCAATCCGCAAGGCTTCCTTGACGCCGCCATCGAAACCGTGCGCCCGGCGGCCGACGCCAAGAACATCCGGATCGAGAAACGCTACGAGCCCGACGCCGGCATGATCGCCGGCGACCCGGCGCGCCTGCAGCAGGTGGTGTGGAATTTGCTGTCGAACGCGATCAAGTTCACCCCGCGCGATGGCCTGGTGACGGTCGAACTCGGCCGGCGCGACGGCTCGGTGGTGGTGACCGTGCGCGACACGGGTTCGGGCATCCGCCCCGAATTCATCACCCACGTGTTCGAGCGCTTCCGCCAGGCCGACGCCTCGATGACGCGCCGCCACGGCGGCCTCGGCCTGGGTCTCGCCATCGTCAAGCACCTGATCGAGCAGCACGGCGGCACCGTGCGCGCGGACAGCCAGGGCGAAGGGCTCGGCGCGAGCTTCTCGTTCGAACTGCCGGTGGCCCAGGCGGCCGCACGGCCGGCCCGCCGCAACCCCCTGATTATCGGCACCCAGGGCAACCCGCCGCCGGCCGCGCCCGACCTGACGGCGCGCGACCTGACCGGCGTGTCGGTGCTCGTTGTCGACGATGACCGCGACGCGCGCGAACTGATCGCGCGCATCCTGACCGACTGCAACGCCAGGGTGCGCATCGCCGCCAGCGCGCGCGAAGCCTTCGCCGCCCTGCAGGCCGACATGCCCAACCTCCTGATCAGCGACCTCGGCATGCCCGAAGTCGATGGTTTCGAGTTATTGTCGTGGGTACGCGCCCTGCCGCGCGACCGCGGCGGGCTGCTGCCGGCCGTCGCCCTGACCGCGTTTGCCCGTTCCGAAGACCGTTTGCGGGCACTGGAAGCGGGCTTCAGCTCGCACATTTCAAAGCCGGTCGAACCGAGCGAATTGATCGAGGCGGTCGCTTCGCTGGTGCGCATGACGGCGGCCAGAAAGCGCACTTGAAGTTCCTACTATCGGACGCGGCGCTGTCCTACAAGAAATTCTTTGGCCTGAGTTAGACTACGTGGAGTGGGAAAGTTGGATTTCTGCAGTGAAATGAGTTTCCTTCCAGTACCTATTTCGACGAGAACAAGCATGCCGAGCAGACAAGAAATTTTGAACGCCAAGATCCTGGTCGTGGACGATTCCCCGGACAATATCGAATTGATGGAAGAGATATTGCGCGAGGAGGGCTACGCCAACGTCAGCTCGACCATGGAGCCGGAGCAGGTCTGTCCGCTGCATCGCGAGCATAACTACGACCTCATTCTGCTCGACCTGCAAATGCCAGGCCTGAACGGTTTCCAAGTGATGAAAAGCCTGAAGGAAATCGAAAAAGGCGGCTACCTGCCGGTACTGGCCCTGACCGCCCAGCCGAGTTTCAAGATCGCCGCCCTGGAAGCGGGCGCGCGCGACTTCATCAGCAAACCCTTCGACCTGCTGGAAGTGCACAAGCGCATCCACAACATGCTCGAAGTACGCCTGCTCTATAAAGAGCTGGCCCAGTACAGCCGCGCCCAGCAGGAACTCGCCCTGCACGACGCCCTCACCGGCCTGCCGAACCGGCGCCTGCTGGAAGACCGTATCGAAACCGCCCTGCAGCACGCGAACCGCAGCCATGCCAAGGCCGCGATCATGTACCTGGACCTGGACGGCTTCAAGGCGATCAACGATACCTACGGCCACGCCTATGGCGACGAGATCCTGAAAATGGTCTCGCAGCGCCTGCTGTCCACCTCGCGCAAGGAAGACACGGTCGCGCGCCTGGGCGGCGATGAATTCATGGTCGTGCTGGGCGACATCCACAACCTGGCCGATGCGCAAGGTCCGGCCGCCAAGCTGGTCGAGGCGCTGTGCGAGCCCTTCTTCATCAACGACCTGACGCTGCGCCTGTCGACGTCGATCGGCATCAGCATCTATCCGGACGACGCCGAATCGGTCGACGCCCTGATCAGCATCGCCGACTACGCCCTGTACGAAGCCAAGCGCGCCGGCAAGAACCGCTACTGCTCGACCGGCAGCGCGCCGAAGATGGCGGTCAAGACGCCAAGCAAGCAAGCCGTACCCGAGCTGGTCCCGCACCGGTAACATGGTGGACGGGCGTTCGCGCCCGGTCAAATCCTTTGAATCATTGCGATCCGTAGGGTGGACTCCCGAGTCCACGCGTTACGGCGCCCGATCAGTGCCACACTTGCGCGGACACGCTCCGCTCCCGACGCGCTCTTTTTTCGCGACGCAACAGCCACGGCCTCCGGTCGCTGTCCGGTACGCATGCGTACGGCCGTGGACTCAGGAGTCCACCCTACGTTTACCGCATCGCAATCGACAACGGCAGCCGCCACCGCGCAAACGACAACGGCGCCTGCCTACACTACTGCGGGCAGGCGCCGTTCCTTGTTGAAGCGCCCTGCTTCGGCGCCCCACAGTCAGAGCATCAAGCCGACCCGATATCCTTGGCCTCGGTTTCCTTCGTTCCCACGCAGGTCTGGCCGGTGGCCTCCTTGTTATGGACGGCGATCGCCGACGCGTTCTGGTGGTCGCGCGAGGCCTCGACCTTTTCCGGCGCGACTTCGATGCGCGTAATGCCGGAGTCGACCGAGATCGGGTCGCTCGCCGGGAAGGTCATCTCGACCGCGTCGTCGAGCAGGGTTTCCTTTGCCGTTTCCGAGGCCGACGGATGCTCGGCGCTCGCCATCATTTCGATCGCGACGGCGTGGGCGACGATCTTGAGCTGGGCCAGCTCGCGGATCGTCTTCACATTGAACGCATCCTGCAGCGCCTTTGCCTCGTTCTCGCCAATGCCGCACAGGGCCGTCAGCGGCGCATCCACCAGTTCTCGCAGCGATTTGCCGTGAAACTGCTCGGTAACAATCGTGTTGATATTCATTTTTGTCCTCTCAAGTAAGCAGCCTGTCCCTCGACCTCATACGGTCGAGGGGACGCGCTTCCACTATCGCACGACGCCTCCTTTTGGTATGTGCGCTGGCGAACACGCAACACTGCGCACGATTGCGTTAAAACACCAGAAATTGCCGTGCTATCATTCGTGCGCCTGAATTGTGTCTTTACTTTGGAAAACACAAACGCTCTGCTATCCTTTCAATCCCGCAGGATTCTGGCCCACTACGACGAACGCAGCAGGAACGACGTGCCAACTACCGACAAACCAAAGATTCTGGTCGTTAATGACGATGCCGCCAGCCTGCTGGCCCTCTCCAGCCTGCTGGACCAATGGGCCGTGGAAACCGGCTATACCGTCATGTCCGCGCGTTCCGGCCAGGAAGCGCTGCGCCAGGTGCTGCTGCACGATTTCGCCGTCATCATCCTCGACGTCAACATGCCCGGCATGGACGGCTTCGAGACGGCCGAGGCGATCCACCAGCGCGCCCGCTCCGCCGATATCCCGATCATCTTCGTGACCGCCTTCCTGGCCGACGAGATCGACCGCCTGAAGGCTTACCAGCGCGGCGCGGCCGACTTCCTGTTCACGCCGGTGATCCCGCAGATCCTGCACGCCAAGGTCTCGGTCTTCGTGGCCCTGGCCAACAAGAACGAGCAGCTGCGGCGCCAGACCGAGAAGCTGTCGCAGCGCACGCTCGAACTGACCGGCACCAACGAACGCCTGATGCGCGAGATCGAGGACCGCCAGGCGGCCGAGGCCAAGAGCCATGCCAAGGACGAGTTCCTGGCCATGCTCGG
Organism: Telluria sp. AIW5; assembly: GCF_056680575.1. NCBI lineage: Bacteria > Pseudomonadati > Pseudomonadota > Betaproteobacteria > Burkholderiales > Oxalobacteraceae > Telluria > Telluria sp. AIW5. The sequence continues at coordinate 4,344,842 of NZ_CM155289.1, forward strand.
GCACGAGCTGCGCAATCCCCTCTCGGCCATTTCCAGCGCCGCCGCCCTGATCGACATGCCGGGCGCGCACGCCGAAATGGCGTCCAGGGCCCGCCAGATCATCCAGCGCCAGACCCAGCACCTGTCGCGCATCGTCGACGACCTGCTCGACCTGTCGCGCGCGATGTCGGGCAAGATCCTGCTGGCCCGGAAACCCGTGGACATGGCCAGCCTGGTCGGCGCCTGCCTCGACACCTTCCGCGCCACCGGCCGCACCGGCGGCTACCGCATCAATGTCGACCTGGCGCCGAACTGGGTCGACGGCGACGCCACCCGCCTGGAACAGATCGCGACCAACCTGATCGACAATGCCCTGAAGTACACCCCGGCCGGCGGCACGATCGACATCACGCTCGGCCTCGATGCCGATGAAGTGCTGCTGACTGTGCGCGACACCGGCGTCGGCATCTCCGCCGAGCTGCTGCCGCATGTATTCGACGTCTTCGTGCAGGGTTCGATCAGCCTCGACCGCGCACAAGGCGGCCTGGGTATCGGGTTGTCGCTGGTGCGCCGCCTGGTCGAGCTGCATGGCGGCAGCGTCAGCGCCACCAGCGGCGGGGCGAGCGAAGGCAGCGCCTTCACCATCCGCCTGCCGCGCGCGCAGGCCCCCGCGGCCGAGGCGACGCCGCACGCGGCGCCATCGGCTGAGGCATGCGGCAAACCGGCGGTGCTGCTGATCGAAGACAACGAGGACGGCCGCGAAATGATGGCGACCATGCTCGACGTGTATGGCTATCCGGTGCTGCAGTCGGCCGACGGCCTGGACGGCGTGGCCCTGGCCACCGCCCACCTGCCGAAGGTGGCCCTGGTCGACATCGGCCTGCCCGGCATCGACGGCTACGAAGTGGCGCGCCGCCTGCGTTCCAATCCGGCAACGGGCGCCATGCGCCTGATCGCCCTCACCGGCTACGGCCTGGCCGAAGACCAGCGCCGCGTGCTGGAAGCGGGTTTCGACATGCACCTGGTCAAGCCGGTGGATATTGCCCAGCTGCTCGGCGCGCTGGGCGAACCGGCGCCGCTGCCGACGTCTACGAGCTAAGTGCCATCAATAAAAAAAACCGCACAGTTCGCTGTGCGGTTTTTTTATTGGCGGCTGCCTGGCCGGCGGTGCGGCTTACTGCGCCGCTTCGATTTCTTGCTGGCGTGACTTCATTTCCTGGCCCAGCGCCTGCATGTCCAGCTTCAGTTCCTTCGTCTTCGGGAACATTTCCTCTTCTTCTTCCTTGACGTGGTGCTCGACCAGCTCGCCCAGCACCTTGACCTTGGCGTCGTACAGGTCGTCGCCCGGGTCCATTTCCATGATCTGGGCGATCAGGTCCTTGGCCGAAGCGTGCTCGACCACGGCCTCGTCGACCATGTCTTCGGTCTCTTCGCTCGCTTCGCGGGTGGCCGGGTAGAAGATCTCTTCCTCGATCGTCGTGTGCATGATCAGCGCATTGCAGATCTCGTCGGCCAGCTTCTTCTTGCTGACCTTGGCGCGGTCGGTCATGTTTTCGAAGCGATCGAACATCTCCCTGACCTCGCGGTGTTGCTGGGTCAGCAGTTCGACGGCGTCAATCGATCCATTGGTTTTAGGCATGGGAGCTCCCTGAAGGTTTGTTTATTTAATAAGTGATCCAGGCCTCCAGCATCGTCCGAAATGGCGCGCCGTACTGTACGGCAGCGCACGCAGGCGCGGACGCCAATGCGCCAGTGTGCGCACTTCCTGTATGAAGCTGTTGTATGATTTGGGAAACATTCAACCGAGCCCACGATGACCGCACCGGACCCGCAACACCCAGACCCGGACCTGGAACGGCTGGTTGCCGAACGCACCGCCGCACTGACCGAGCTCGTCGCCCACCTGATGAGCTGCTGGGACGACGAGCGGCGCCTGCTCGCGCGCAAACTCCACGACAGCCTGGGCTCCTCGATGACGGCGCTGACGATGCACCTGGGCCTGCTCGCGAAGGGCTTGAGCGACCCCAAGGCGGTCGAGCGTGCGGGCCAGATGAAGAGCCTGCTGGGCGGCATCATCGAGACCAACCGCAAGGTGCAGCTGTCTCTCTGGAACGACAAGCTGGAATTTTTGGGCATCAAGGCGGCGCTGTCCGAGCTGGTGGCGGAATTTTCGCAGGAGCACGGCATCACGGCCAGGGTCAGCCTGCCCGACGACGACGACGCCTATCCGCGTGCGCAGGGCGTCGCGCTGCTGCGCTGCGCCGAGGAAGGGCTGCGCAATGCGCTGCACCACGGGCGCGCCGCTACGGTCGACGTGATCCTCGACGACGATGGCGAGCAGCTGATGCTGACCGTGCGCGACGATGGCGTGGGGCGGGCGCAGCCGCCGGGTCCCGAATCCTTGCGTTGCCATGGACTGCGCCTGCTGCGCGAACGGGCGCGGGCGCTGGGCGGGAGTGTGACGCTGGCGGGGGTGGAAGGCGGCGGGGCGGCGTTGACCATGATTTTGCCGAGGCAGCATCAGGGGGAGTGAGCATCGCGGGCGTTTGGGTGTTTTACGGCACGTAAAACGCGTGGGCATGCCCGGGAATCCGTCATTGATGGCATTGGCATCAATGACCCCGTACGGTACTTTACTGCCGCGGACGCTGCGCACCGTAGGGTGGGCATGCCCACGCGTTTACTTGCCCCGGCACACCCTACCGTTAATGCAACTTCACGAGCGGCGTCGTCCTGCGAATCAGGAAGCGCGCGATCGCCAGCACCCCGGTCCGCATCGCGCCCAGCACGGCCTGGTGGTGCATCAGGTGCAGGCTGGTGTACATCATGCGCCCGATCATGCCTTCGACGAACCAGCTGGCGCCGCTCAGGGAACCCATCAAACTGCCGACGCTGGTCGTCTTGCCGAGCGAAACCAGCGAGCCGTAGTCGCGATACAGATACGGCTTCTCGTCCACCGGCTTGCCGGCCGCGACGCGCACGAATCGTTTGCGCAGGTAGTCGGCCTGCTGGTGCGCGGCCTGCGCCCGCGGCGGCACCGGTTTGCCGGAAGCGTCGATGCAGGCGGCGCAGTCGCCCAGCGCATACACGCCGGGCACACCCTGCACGCGCAACTGTCCGTCGACCTCGATCTGCCCGCCCTTGTTGACGGGCAGGCCGAGCGTGCCCAGGAATTCAGGCGCGCGGATGCCGGCGGCCCAGACGCACAGGCTGGCCGGGTACACATGGCCATCGGCGTCGACGACCCGCTCCGCTTCGATGTTCGTGACGCGGCAATTGTTCACCACGCGGATGCCGCGCTCGTCGAGCAGCTTCAGGGCCGCGTTCGAGACCCGTTCCGGCAGCGGCGCGAGGATGCGCGGCGCGCCTTCGAGCAGGGTGATGCGCACGTCGCGCTTGACCTGCAGGCGCGAGAAACCGTAGGTGGCGTACACGCCCGAGGCTTCGCGCAGTTCGGCCGCCAGTTCGACGCCGGTCGCGCCGCCGCCGATGATGACGATGTCGAGCGCCGCATCGGCATCATTGCGTTCCTCGCGTGCCTGCTCGGCGACCGCCATCAGGCGCAGCAGGCGCAGGCGGAAGCGCTCGGCGTCCTCGGTGGCATTCAGGGAAATCGTGTGTTCGCGCGCGCCGGGCACGCCGAAATAATTCGACGTGCTGCCGACCGCGATGACGAGCGAGCCGTAATCGATGCGGCGCTCGGGCAGGACGTCTTCGCCATCAAGCGCGCGCACCGCGCCGACGGTGATCCGCCGCGCCCCGTGGTCGAGCGCGGTCATGGGACCGTAGATGAAGGTGAAACCGTTATCGTGGGCCAGCATCTGGTAAGAGAGGCCCTCCTGGTGGATATCGAGCGTGCCGGCGGCCACCTCGTGCAGCGAGGGCTTCCAGATATGGTACAGCCTCGTGTCGACCAGCAGGACCTTCGCCGGCCCGAGCTTGCGTCCCAGTTTGCAGGCCAGTTCCAGTCCGCCCGCTCCTCCACCTACGATCACGATTTCGCTTTGCAAGCCATCCTCCGTTGGTTGCGCCGCCGGCCCGGCCGGCTATTGGCTACATGGCAAGTGTACACCCGGAGGAAAAACGCGGCGCGGCCGTGACCGCGCCGCACATCAATGGCCGTGACCGTGGCCGTTTCCGTGGCCGTTGCCGTGCTTGTCGTGGCCGCCGCCGTGGCCGTGGCCGTGGCGATCGTCGCGATCGTCGCGGTCGTGGCGGTCGCGGCGCTCCTCGTAACGCACTTCGCGCACTTCGCGTACTTCACGCACGTCGCGATAGCCATGGTGACGCGCGCGGTAGTGCGGCACATAGGTATTCGTGTACCAGTCGTCGCGCACGAACATCACCGGACGGCCGCAGGCGTCGTAGCGGCCGCAATAGCGCGACCAGTGCTGGCGGTGGCCGGGCGGCACGCGCAGGTAGACCGGCTCGCTGCGCACATGGCGCACTTCGCGCACGATCACCGGCTGCTGCGCATACACGACCGGACGCGCACCGAAGTCGCCGAGGTCGACGCGGCCATAGAAGCCGGGCTGGCCGACGCTGATGCTGACGTTGGTCTGCGCGAAAGCAGGGAGGGCGGCAGCGGCCAGTGCGGCGCCGAGAAACAGGGAACGGAGCGGGGATGTCATGGTGATCCTTTCATTGCGATGTTGTGCGGACTTTAACAGGTTCTCTCGGAAATCTTTGTTCGTTGCAACACACCTTTACAATTTCATTGCCAATGTCATCTGCGCCTTTCTACGCGGAACGGCACGGCGCCGGGCACGAAATGGCGCGCGCTTTGATGCCGAACCTCGCTATCATGGAGGCGAAGGAGGAATCGCCATGCCATCGCGTGCCCTGCGCTACGGCGCCGTCGCTCTTGCCTGCCTGCTCGCCGCCGCCTGCAAGGGGCCCCGGGACCCGGTCAAGCCGATCGCGTCGACGCCCATCGTCTGCTTCATCGATTACTAGCCGGCGCCGGACTTTTCCGGCCGCCGTGCGGATGGGCCTGCGCTGCCCGCGCGCCGACGCGCGCATCGAAATGTCCACCCTCCGGCGCCGTGCAAGGTAAACTGTCGGCTGTTCATTTGCCCCAAGGTTGACATGTCGTTTTCCTCGCTCGGTTTGATCGACCAGATCACGCGCACCCTCGCCACACTCGGCTACACCACGCCGACCCCGGTCCAGTCGCAGGCGATTCCCGCCGTGCTGGCCGGGCGCGACGTCATGGCCGCCGCCCAGACCGGCACCGGCAAGACGGCCGGTTTCGCCCTGCCCTTGCTGCAGCGCCTGGCGATGGAAGGCGGCCAGGCTGCGCCCAACTCGGCGCGGGCCCTGGTGCTGGTGCCCACGCGCGAGCTGGCCGAACAGGTGCACTCGAGCTTCAAGTCCTACGGCGCCGGCCTGCCGCTGCGCACGATGGTGGCCTATGGCGGCGTCAGCATCAACCCGCAGATGATGCGCCTGCGCAAAGGCGTCGACCTGCTGGTGGCGACGCCGGGCCGCCTGCTCGACCTGCAGCGCCAGAACGCCCTGAAGCTGAACGGCGTGACGATGCTGGTGCTGGACGAAGCGGACCGCATGCTCGACCTCGGCTTTTCGCGCGAGCTCGACCAGGTGTTCGCCGCCCTGCCGACAGCGCGCCAGACCCTGCTGTTCTCGGCCACCTTCTCCGACCCGATCCGCGCGCTTGCCGCCAAGCTGCTGAACGATCCGCTCAGCATCGAGACCGCGCCGCGCAACACGACGGTCAAGGCGATCAAGCAGTGGGCGGTACCGGTCGACAAGAAGCGCAAACCCGAGCTGTTCCTGCACCTGTTGAAGAAGCACGCCTGGGGCCAGGTGCTGGCCTTCGTCAAGACGCGGCGTGGGGTCGACGAACTGGTGGAGCTGCTCGCGGCCAAACGCATCAACGCCGATTCGATCCACGGCGACAAGCCGCAACCGGCGCGCCTGCGGGCGCTGGAGCGCTTCAAGGCCGGCGAAGTGGATATCCTGGTCGCGACCGACGTCGCCGCGCGCGGGCTGGACATCGACGACCTGCCGGTGGTGGTGAATGTCGATTTGCCGATCGTGGCCGAAGACTATGTCCACCGTACCGGCCGCACCGGCCGCGCCGGGGCCAGCGGCGAAGCGGTCTCGCTGGTCTGCGCCGACGAAGTAGCCCAGCTGGCGGCGATCGAGCAACTGACCGGGCAGAGCCTGGAACGCGTCGAGGAACCGGGCTTCGCGCCGGATCACCGGGTGCCGGAGACGAATGCCAGCGGGCAGGTGGTCAAGAAACCGAAGAAGCCCAAGAAGCCGAAGGGCGACGCGAAAGTCGTCACAGAGGACGTCCGCTTCCGGCGATGATTGCGTCTGCCGTAGGGTGGTCGGCTCCACCGCACGGGCTGAACAGACGCAGCGCTCGCGCCGCCCACGCGTTCAACGCACGTGTGCACGGCGCGAGGTTTCGGGAGCTGGCTGAACGCGTGGGCGGCGCGGGCGTTGCCGATGATCGAGCCGCCGGGTGGAGCCGACCACCCTACGGGCACGCGGCCGTTTTGAAATAATCTTTCATCTCGCGCGGCACCTTGAAATATTATTTCACAAGGTCAGCCGAAACTTCCTCACCCCCTCCTCCCCCGCCGGGAACACTTCGAAGCCCAGCTTCTTCACCAGCCCGATAATCCGGTTATTCTGTGGCAGCGCCTCGCCGACGATCTCGCGCGTGCCGCGCACGCGGCAGTAGTCGATCAGCTTCTGCATCAAAATCCTGCCCAGCCCCTGCCCTTTCAAATCCGAGCGCACCGTCACCGCGAATTCGGCGCTCACATTGTCCGGGTCCGCCACCACGCGCCCGACGGCGAGGGTCTCCGCCACGCCATCGGGCCCCGGCCGGGTCGCGATGAAGGCCATCTCGCGGTCGTAGTCGATCTGCGTGAAGCGCGCCAGTTGCGAGGGCTGCAGCTCGCGGATGCGCACGAACATCCGGTAGCGCACGTCGTCCGGCGTGAGCGCGTCGAAAAAGCGCAAATGGGCCGGGCCATCCTCGGGCCGCACCGGCCGCAGCAGCAGCGGCGCGCCGCCGAAGTCGATCGTCTGTTCCAGCTCGCGCGGATAGGGCCGGATCGCCAGCCGGTCGAGCGTGCTGCCGGAACGGTCGGCCAGGGCCAGGCGCATGCGCGCATCGAGCACGATCGCGCCCTTCGCATCCACCAGCAGCGGATTGATGTCGAGCTCGACGATTTCCGGGATGTCGCAGACCAGCCGCGACACCTGCACCAGCGCGGCGACGATGGCGTCCATGTCGGCCGGCGGGCGGTTGCGGTAGCCGGCCAGCAGCCGCGAAACACGCGTGCGCCCGATCATCTCGCGCGCCAGCACGGCGTTCAAGGGCGGCAGCGCCACCGCGTGGTCGTCCGCCACCTGCACCGCGATGCCGCCCTGGCCGAACAAAATCACCGGCCCGAACACGGGGTCGGTCGCCGCGCCCAGGATCAGTTCATGCCCTTCCGGGCGGCGCGCCATCGCCTGCACCGAGAAGCCCTCGAAGCGCGCGTCGGGGCGCATTTCGGCCAGGCGCTTGCGCACCCGCCGGGCCGCGGCGCGCACCGCCTGTTCGGAGTCGAGGTCGAGCGCCACGCCGCCGACGTCCGACTTGTGCATCACGTCCGGCGACAGGATTTTGACGGCCACCGGAAAGCCGATGCTGCGCGCGGCCGCGACCGCGTCGTCGACGCTGGCAGCAGCGCGGGTCTCGACCAGGGACATGCCGTAGGCGCGCAGGATGGCCTTGGTCTCGGGGTCGGACAGCAGGTAGCGCCCGCCGGCGAGGGCTTCGCGCACCAGCGCCCGCGCCGCGCCGCGCTCGAAGGCCGGGATGCTCGAGACCGACGGCGGCACCTGCATCAGCAGGCTCTGGTTCTGGCGGTAGTGCACGATCTGCAGGAAGCCGGCAACCGCGTCTTCGGGCGTGTCGAAGGTCGGCATGCCGGCGCTGGAGGCGATCTCGCGCGCCGACGCGACCGAATCGCCGCCGAGCCAGCACGCGAGCACGTTGCGCGAGGCGCCCCTGGCCAGCGGCGCGATCGCGCGCGCGACGTCGGCGCTGTCGACGGTGGCGGTCGGTGCGTGCACCACCAGCACCGCATCGGTGTTCGGGTCTTGCAGCAGGATCTCGAGCGCCCGGCGGTAGCCTTCGGGCTCGGCGGCGCCGTGCAGCTTGAGCGGATTGGCGAGCGCGGTTCGCTGCGGCAGAAGGGAGGGCAACATCGCGGCAAGGCGCTCGACCGTCTCCGGCGCCAGCGTGGCCGCGCTGCCGCCGCCGCAGACCAGCGCATCGAAAGCCAGCACGCCGGGCCCGGCGCCGTTCGAGACGATCGCCAGCCGCTCGCCGTGCAGCGGCCTGGCGTGGGCCAGGGTCTCGACCGCCGCGAACAGCTGCTCGGTGGTGAACACGCGCAGCATGCCGGCACGGCGGATCGCGGCGTCGAACACCTCGTCCATGCTCGCCAGCGCCCCGCTCTCGCTGGCGGCTGCGCGCAGGGTGCCGCCGGCGCGTCCGGCTTTCAGCACCAGGGTTGGCTTGCTGCGCGCCGCGGCGCGCGCGGCCGACATGAACTTGCGCGCATAGCGCAGGTGCTCCACGTACAGCAGGATCGAGCCCGTCGCGCCATCGCTGGCGAGGTAGTCGAGCACGTCGCCCAAATCGACGTCGCTCGAGTCGCCGAGCGCGATGAAATGCGAAAAGCCGATGCCGCGCGAACGGGCCCAGTCCAGCACCCCGGTCATCAGCGCGCCGGACTGCGAGACGAAGGCGATGCGCCCGGGCAGCGCGCCGCTGTGCGCGACGCTCGCGTTCAGGCCGATGCCCGGCGCCAGCAGGCCGGCGCTGTCGGGCCCGAGGATGCGCAGCAAGTAGGGGTTGGCCGCGTCCAGCATGACCTGCTTCAGGGAGCGGCCGCGTTCGTCGCGCGCGTCCGCCAGCCCGGCGCTGAGCACGATGGCCGCGCGCGTGCCCTTTTCGCCGAGCTGGCGGATGATGGCCGGCACCGTCGCCGGCGGCGTGCAGACGACCGCCAGGTCGGGCGCGGCGGCCAGCTCGGCCACGCGGGCAACGGTCGGCAGGCCTTCCAGCTCGGTGTATTTCGGATTGACTGGATGGATCGTGCCGCGAAAGCCGCCCGCCACCAGGTTGCGCAAGAGCGTTGCGCCCAGGCTGCCGGGGCGGTTCGAGGCGCCGATCAGGGCCACCGAGCGCGGCGCGAACAGCTTGCCGAGGTTACGGACGCTCATGGCCCGGGGCTGCGCGCTCAGGCGTGCCCGGTAAAAACGGCGAATTCGCTAGACTGGACCGCAAGCTGACCTCCCTCTCCCGATATGACCAAGAATAACGACACGAATAACGACACGCATAACGACACGCCGCCCGCCACCGACAGCCGCAAGGTGATCTATGCCGCCATCGTCGCCAACCTCGGCATCGCCGCCGCCAAATTCGTCGTCGCCGCGCTCACCGGCAGCGCGGCGATGCTGGCCGAAGGCATCCACTCGGCCGTCGACACCGGCAACGAATTGCTGCTGCTCGTCGGCGAAAAAATCAGCGCCCGCAAACCGGACGCGCGCCATCCCTTCGGCTACGGCAAGGCCGTCTATTTCTGGGCGCTGATCGTCGCCCTCTCCGTGTTTTCGCTGGGCGGCGGGCTGTCGATCTACCACGGCGTCCAGAGCATGCAGGCGCCGGAACCGCTCACCGACCCGTTCTGGAACTACGTCGTGCTGGGCGTGGCCTTCATCTTCGAAGGATACAGCTGGAACGTTTCGCGCCGCGCACTGAACGATAAACGGCGTCCTGGGGCCTCGCTCTGGCAGACGATGAAAGCCAGCAAGGACGCCTCGACCTTCACGGTCTTCATCGAGGACTCGGCGGCGCTGATCGGGATCGTGATCGCGGCGGGCGGCATCTTCCTTGGGCACCTGCTGGAGAATCCGTCCATCGACCCGGCGGCCTCCATCGTGATCGGCCTGCTGCTGATCGGCGCAGCCTTTACCCTGGCGCGCGAGACGGGCGCCCTGCTGCTGGGAGAAGGCGTCGGCGTGGAGCAGACCGGGAAACTGAAGGAACTGTTTCGCGCCGACCCGGCCATCGAAACGGTCGGGCAGCTGATGACGATGCAGCTGGGGCCGGACGACGTCCTGCTGACGGCGGCCGTGCGCTTCAAGCGCGGCATGCGCATCGACGAGGTCGACCTCGCGATCGCGCGCCTGGAACGCGCCGTCGCCGAATTCGATCCCACGATCACGCGGGTTTATTTCGAAGCGGCGGCCCTGCGCTCGGCGCTGCGGTAGCGGCGGGCAGATCAGCCACAACATTTGATAGCAATCAGCAACTGCGGCACCGCCGAGACAGCGTGCTAGAATATTTTCGTGAACACTCTCCTGCGCTCGCTGATCGTCTGGCTCCTGATGCTGGCCCTGCCTTACCAGGGCGTGGCAGCAGCGGCCATGGCCGCGTGCGCGCCGGCGATGCCGATGACCGCCCCAATACCGCACCGCGCCCACACTGCGCAGCAGCCGCCCTGCCATGAAACGGCCGCAGTAGCGCCATCCGGCGGCAAGCAGCAAAAGCAGGAAAAGCAGGCGCACCCTGGCTGGACCAAGTGCGCGCACTGCGCGGCCTGCGGCATCGGCGTCGCGGTCCTGCCGGCCGGTTTCCCGCCGCTCGCGGTCCACGCGCCGCCGGTCGCCTCCCACCCTGCCGCCGACGGCCATCTGCCATCGGTTGATCTCGCCCAGCCGGAACGACCTCCGCGCCCCCGCCTCGCCTGATTCGTGTCCCGCCGCGCCCGTGCGCGGTCCCGCAGGACGTTTCAATTCACGTTTTCATTCGAGGATGTCATGACCTTCGCCATCACGCTTTCCCGCGTGGCCGCGCTATGCCTGCTGGCCGGCGCCGCCCACGCGACTCCTGTTCCCGTTTCTGGCGCCGCCGACGCCGGCGTCCCGGTGCCACCGACCGTCTATACGCCGGCCGCCCGCTACCAGCCTGCCGCACCCGACGCCGCCAGCCCCGACCGCGCCTGGCGCGAACAGAACCGCATCGTCGCCGCCCAGAATTCGATGATGCTGACCATGGGCGGACCGGCCCATGGCGCCGACCCGCATGCCGGACATGCCGGCCATGCCCCCACCGCTGCCGCCGATCCCCATGCCGGCCATGCGATGGCGCAAGCCGGCAAGATGTCCGTCACCGCCAGGCCCTGCTGCCCCGGCGAGGGCTGCTGCTGCCAGGACAGCGCCGCGGCACCGCAATCCTGTGCCCCCGCCAGGGCCACCGAAGCCGCCCGGTCCGGCAGCCACCAGCACGGGGACCACCCGTGAGGGCGCGCCCGCTTCCCCGGCGCGCCGGCGCGGCCGCCCTGCTTGCCCTGGTGGCCGGTTGCGCCGGCGTCACGCCGGACGGCGGCTTCGATGCCGTGGCCCGGCGCGCGCACGAACGAGGCGGTCTCGAGCCGCGCATCGTCCTGGACGAGGCCGATGCACGCGCGGTCGCCGAGGCCACGCGCGCGCTGCTGGCCAAACCGCTCGACATGGACGCCGCGGTGCGGATCGCGCTGCTCAACAACCCCAGCCTGCAGGCGAGCTACTGGAACGTCGGTATCGCCCAGGCCGACCTGGCCCAGGCCGCACGCCTGCAAAATCCGGCGTTCGGCTTCAAGCGCATGGCGGGCGGAGGCGATGTCGAGATCGAGCGCTCGTTTACCTTCAGCCTGGTGCAGGCGCTGACGCTGCCGCTGGCGCGGCGCCTCGAGGGCGCGCGCTTCGAACAGGTCAAACTTGCCGTGGGCGCCGAGATCGAGCGCCATGCGGTCGAGACGCGCCGCGCCTGGATCGACGCGGTGAGCGCGCGCCAGTCGCTCGACTATGCGCGCCGCGTGAACGCCGCAGCCGAAGCCAGCGCCGAACTGATGGGACGCATGGCCAGGTCCGGAAATGCCGCCAAACTCGACCTGGCACGCGAACAGGCCTTCCACGCGGAAGCCTTTGCCGGCGTCGCGCGCGCCGACCGGCAAGCGGTGACGGCGCGCGAGCGCCTGGTCCGGCTGCTTGGCCTGTGGGGCCAGGACAGTGCGTTCACCCTGCCCGAGCGCCTCCCGGACCTGCCGGCGGCGCCGGCGCAGATAGCCGGCCTGGAACAGCGCGCGCTCGAGCATCGCCTCGACGTCGCCGCGGCGCGCCAGGATAGCGCGGCCCTTGCGTCCAGCCTGGGCCTGACCCGTGCCACGCGTTTCATCAACGTGTTCGAACTGGGCGCCGTGCGCAAGAGCGAGACCGGCATGCCGGCCGCGCGCGGCTACGAGGTGGCGATCGAACTGCCGCTGTTCGACTGGGGCCAGGCACGCAGCGCGCGTGCCGAAGCGCTGTACATGCAGTCGCTGCGGCGCGTGGCGGAAACGGCGGTCAACGCGCGCAGCCAGGCGCGCGAGCGCTACCTCGGCTACCGCGCGGCCTGGGACCTCGCACGCCACTACCGCGACGAGGTGCTGCCCTTGCGCAAACGGATCTCGAACGAGGTCCTGCTGCGCTACAACGGCATGCTGGCCAGCAGCTTCGACCTGCTGTCCGACGCGCGCGAGCAGGCCGGCGCCGTCAACGCCAGCATCGACGCCCTCAAGGAATTCTGGAGCGCCCACGTCGACCTCGAGGAAGCCCTCGGCGGCCCGGTCGCCCACGGCGCGCAGCCGGCGCCGCTACAGCACAAGGAACAAGCACAATGACTACACGCCGCACATTTTTGAGCGGGACCGGCATCGCCATGGTCGGCGCCTCGCTCGTCAGCAAGGCCGGGGCGGCAACGCTGCCGGAAGCCCCAAGCCAGTCTTCTGGCACCACGTCGGCGCCGCTGGCGCCCCCGAACGGCCGCCCCTACAACCCGGTCGTCACCCTCAACGGCTGGACCCTGCCCTGGCGCATGAAGGACGGCGTCAAGGAATTCCACCTGGTGGCCGAACCGGTCGTGCGCGAACTCGCGCCCGGCATGCAGGCCAACCTGTGGGGCTACAACGGCCAGAGTCCGGGGCCGACGATCGAGGTGGTCGAAGGCGACCGGGTGCGCATCTTCGTGACCAACAAGCTGCCCGAGCACACCAGCATCCACTGGCATGGCCAGGTCCTGCCCTGCGGGATGGACGGCGTTACCGGCCTGACGCAACCTGGCATCGCGCCCGGCAAAACCTTCGTCTACGAATTCGTGGCGCGCCATGCCGGCACCTTCATGTACCACCCGCACGCCGACGAGATGCAGCAGATGGCGATGGGCATGATGGGCTCCTGGGTGACGCACCCAAAGGACCTCCGCCAGCACGCGGTGGACCGGGATTACGTGCTGCTGCTCGGCGCCTACGATATCGAACCGGGCAGCTATACCCCGCGCACCAACACGATGCTCGACTTTAATTTGTGGACCTTCAACAGCCGCGTCTTCCCGGGCATCGACCCGATGGTGGCGCGCCTCGGGGACCGGGTCCGCATCCGGGTCGGCAATCTCACCATGACGAACCACCCGGTCCACCTGCATGGGCACCGCTTCGAAGTGGCCGGCACCGACGGCGGCTGGGTGCGTCCCGAGGCGCGCTGGCCGGAAGTGAGCGTCGACATCGCCGTGGGCCAGATGCGCGCCATCGAATTCGTGGCCGACAATCCGGGCGACTGGGCCTTCCACTGCCACAAGTCGCACCACACGATGAACGCGATGGCCCATGACTTGCCGAACCTGGTCGGCGTCGACCACCGGGGGGTGGCGAAAAAGATCAACGACCTGATCCCGGGCTACATGGTCATGGGCGAGAAAGGCGGCTCGATGGGCGACATGAAGATGCCGCTGCCGGAAAACACGCTGCCGATGATGGACGGACGCGGCCCCTTCGGCAATCTCGAGATGGGCGGGATGTTCACGACGCTGAAGGTACGCGCAGGATTGGGGAGGAACGACTACCGCGATCCGGGCTGGTACCAGCACCCGGCGGGCACCGTCGCGCGCGAGTGGACCGGCGAATTGCCGGCCGCGCCGCAGGCGCCCGGCAGCGCCGCAGCGCCGGCGGGGGAAACGGTCACCGTACGCAAGCCAAGCACGCACAGTCACTGATCGTAGGGTGGACGGCTCCACCCAGGATCGTGATCTCACGCGGTCCTGGCGCCGTCCACGCGTTCAACCGCTGTCGCTGCACGACGACTCTGCGGTGCGTTGAACGCGTGGACGGCGCCGAGGCCGCGTTTTTGCGTGCGTCAGGGTAGAGCCGTCCACCCTACGATTCGCAATGGTGGGGCACACGGAGCATCCGCCCCGTGAAGGCCGATTTACGCCGCCGAACGCGCCGTCACCGGATAGCCGGCTTCATCGATTGCAGCAGCGATCCGCTCCAGTTCGGCCTTGCTGTCGATACGCACCTTCTTGCTCGCCAGGTCGATGTCGACCTTTGCGTTTTCGTCCAGTCCCTGCACCGTTTTCGTCACGCGGCCCACGCAGTGGCCGCAGCTCATGCCTTCCACAGTCAATTCATACATCGTGTTTTCTCCAGTCGATTGAGGTGCCGCTAATGTTACGCCGGTGCCGGCGCTTGAGGAATCGTTTGCCCCCGGCCGCCAGCCACGCAGCAGCAGCGCATTGGCCACCACGCTCACCGAACTGAGCGCCATCGCGGCCCCCGCCAGCATCGGGTTGAGCAGGCCAAACGCGGCCAGCGGGATGCCGACCAGGTTATAAATGAAGGCCCAGCCCAGGTTCTGGCGGATCTTGCGCCAGGTGCGCTGCGAAACGTCGATGGCCTCGGCCACCAGGCGCGGGTCGCCACGCATCAGGGTGATGCCGGCCGTGTGCATGGCCACATCGGTGCCGCCAGCCATCGCGATGCCGACGTCCGCGGCCGCCAGCGCGGGCGCGTCGTTGATGCCGTCGCCGACCATCGCCACCGTGCCGCCTGCCGCGATGGCCGCGCGTACCGCAGCGGCCTTCTCGTCCGGCAGCACCTGGGCCGTGTAGCGCTCGATCCCGAGCGCCGCGGCGACCACCCGCGCCGCGCCGGCATTGTCGCCCGTGAGCATCAGCGGCGTCACGCCCATGGCCTTCAGGCGGGCGACGGCCTCCACGGCGCCCTCCTTGACCCGGTCGCCAAAGGCGAGCAGGCCGAGTGCCTCGACCGCGCCCGGCCCCCCTGTCGGATGGCGCGCCAGCCACGATACCGTGCGGCCGTCGGCCTCGTGGCGCTGCGCCGCCGCGCGCAAGGCTTCCATGCCGGCGCCCAGTTCCTCCATCAGGCGCGCGTTGCCCAGCCAGACGGTCGTGCCGTCGACCTCGGCCTGCACCCCGCGTCCAGGCAAGGCGCGCGCCGCGCCGGCCGCCGGGACCGGCAGGCCCTGTTCCTGCGCCCAGGCGGCCACCGCATGCGCCAGCGGGTGTTCGCTGTGCTGCTGCACGGCGCCGGCCAGGGTGGCAACGAGCCGCACATCGCTGCCCTCCACCGCGACGACCCGCGGCCGGCCCTCGGTCAGGGTGCCGGTCTTGTCGAAGACGACGGTATCGATTGCATGCGCCCGCTCGAGCGCTTCGGCGTCGCGGATCAGGATGCCGTGGCGGGCGGCGGCGCCGGTGCCGACCATGATCGCCGTCGGCGTCGCCAGCCCGAGCGCGCAGGGACAGGCGATCACCTGCACCGCCACCGCGTTGAGCAGCGCCGCCTGCCAGTCGCCCGTTGCCAGTCCCCAGCCGAGCAGGGTCACCAGCGACACCAGCAGCACGACCGGCACGAAGACGGCGCTGACGCGGTCGACCAGGCGCTGCACCGGCGCCTTGACCGCTTGCGCATCCTCGACCTGGCGGATGATTTTCGAGAGCATGGTCTCGGCCCCGACCGCCGTTACCTCGACCAGCAGCAGGCCCTCGCCATTCACGGCGCCGCCCGTCACGCGCGCCCCCGGCCCTTTCGCCAGCGGCAGGCTTTCGCCGGTCAGGAGCGACTCGTCCAGGTGGCTACGGCCCTCGATTACCCGCCCGTCGGCCGCCACGCGGGCGCCGGGACGCACCACCAGCAGGTCGCCCACCCGCAGCGCGTCGAGGGGGATCGCGCGGTCGGCGCCGGCGCGCCGTACGATGGCCTCGCTCGCGCGCAGTGCCTCGAGCGCACGGATGGCCTCGACCGTCTGACCCTTCGCGCGCGCCTCCAGCCACTTGCCGAGCAGGACCAGGGTAATCACCGTCGCCGACGATTCGAAGTACAGGTGCGCGGCGCCATGCGGGCCCCCTTGCGCCAGCAGCCAGACCGACAGGCCGTAGGCGGCGCTGGTGCCAATCGCGACCAGCAAATCCATGTTGCCGCTGCCCGCGCGTAGCGCTTTCCAGCCGGCCCGGTAAAAGCGCGCGCCCAGCCAGAACTGCACGGGCGTGGCCAGCAGCCATTGCACGGCGCCCGGCAGCGACCAGTCGCGTCCGCTTAATTGGCCGAACAAATGGCCGAGCATCGGCGCCAGCAAGGGCGCCGTCAACAGGGCCGCCACCAGCAGCGGCCACCAGGCCGGCGCCGCGCGTTTCGTTACGGCCGGCCTGGCGGCCGACGTAATGTCCGCCTCGTACCCGGCCTTGCGCACGGCCGCGACGACCGCCTCGGGCGCCGCCCCACCCCGCACGCTGGCGCGCTCGGTGGCCAGGTTGACGCCTGCATCCAACACTCCGGGCACGCTGCGTATCGCTTTCTCCACACGCGCGACGCAGGAGGCACATGTCATACCGGAAATATCAAAGCTGACGACGGTGGTCTTGGCAAGCTGATCGATGTTGTTGTCCATGGTGTCCATTCCTTTCGATTCATCGAGCATATGCCTTCCCACCGTGGGAAGGTCAAGCCCTGATGACGACTCCTTGATCCCGTCCTCGACCGGGCGGCGGCGGATGAACTTCGCGCCGCGTTCCATATCGAAGGGTTAACTCGTCGGTTTCCCTCACTGGAGAATGCATTGAAAATTTTATTCCGTAATTCCATGGTGCTGACCGCCTGCCTGCTGGCGGCAGCGTGCAGCCGGCTCGCCGAAGAAAACGCAACCCAGGCCGACTCGGCCCACGTGACGGTCGTCGAGCAGTCTCCAGGGCCCACCCCCTTCATCATGAACCTTGCGCTCGGGCTCGAGGACTTTTCAAATCTCGACGGCGTTTCCTTCACCATCGCCGCCAAGCCGGGCACGTTCTCGAAACCGGTCTCGGTCAACTACACCCGGGCCTGGCTCGAACGCACCGGCGCCTGGCACGCGGCCGACAAGCGCCTGGCCTTCGCCGTCTTCGGCCTGTACGCCAATTTCCAGAACAGCGTCACCTTGACCATGCGCTTTCGCGATGCGACAACCCATGTCGAGCGCCTGACGGTCGCGACGCCCGCCTATACCGGTCCCGCCGCCGCCTACAACGCGCCGGAGGTGCGGACCGCCCGCACGGCGGCGGTGTCGCCCGGCTTCGACTACATGATGCTCCAGAACGGCGTTTCCTCGCCGGCGGTGCTCGATACCGACGGCAACCTGCGCTGGGTCGCCAGCGCGCCGGTGGATTCGTACTCGTCGCTGTTCAACGAGGACGCCTTTTTCGTCGGCAGCCAGTCGACGCCCGATCTCTACCGCGTCGAGTTCAACGGCACCCTGGGCGCGCGTCCACTGGCCTCGACCCGCTACACCAACTTCCACCACGACTTCGTGCGCGGCAAGACCGGCTTCCTGGCCGAACTCGACGCGCTCGAAGGCGGCGTGCCCCGGATCGAGTCGATCCTCGCCGAAATCAGCCCGACGGGCGAAGTGATCAAGGAATGGGACATGGCGGCGATCTTCCGCGCCGTCATGCAAGCCGCCGGCGACGATCCATCGAGCTTCGTGCGCGACGGGGGCGACTGGTTCCACATGAATTCCGCCGTCTATGTCGCGGCCGACGATTCGCTGCTGATCTCGAGCCGCGAGAACTTCGTCGTCAAGATCGACTACGCGACCGGTCGTATCAAATGGCTGCTGGGCGACACCACCAAGCACTGGTATGCCGACTACCCGTCGCTGCGCGCGCTCGCCCTCAAGCTCAAGTCCGGCAAAACGCCGATCGGGCAGCATTCATTGTCGATGGCGTCCAACGGCGACCTGATGCTCTTCAATAACGGATTGGGCAGCCTCAACCAGCCTGCCGGCACCTCCCCCGGCGTCAGCCGCGACTACAGCACGCCGTCGCGCTATGTCATCGACGAAAGCACCCGCACCGCCGTCGAAACCTGGACCTACTCGCCGACGCCGGCCATCTTCTCGGACATCTGCTCGAGTGTTTACGAAGGAGGGGCAGCGAACCACTACCTCATCACGTATTCGGCGGCGGCCGCGCGAACGAGGACCCAGCTCGTCGCGCTCGACAGCGGCGGCAAGGTTGCGTTCAGCTACGCGTATCCGTCCACTGGCTGCGCCGTCGCGTTCAACGGCAAGGCGATCGACTTCTCCGACCTGACGCTGAAGTAGGAGGCAAGGAGGCGGCGCCTGCACTGCCGGAGCGGCCCCCACCGATAAAGCCGAGCGCGGCCATCGGCGCGACCAGGTAGCGCATGTCGGTGCGGTCCAGCTGTGCGGCGGCGCTGACGAGAAAGCTGTCGCGTCCCAGGCGCGCCGGTTTGGATGCCAGCCCGGCCAGCTGGACCGGGCGGACTTCATCGGCGCGCAGGATGAGCTGCACTTCGAAGCCGACTGTCGGTTCCGCGAACCTGGCCAGGATCGCGCGCAATGCAGCGCTGCCCGCGCCGCTGGGCAGGAGCCAGGCAAACGCAGCCGCACCGAGCGGACCGATGCGCAGGCGGGCGCGCAGGTCCGGCCGCCAGCTGCGCTCGCCCAGCAGCACGTTGTCGCCAAGCTCGGCATTGACGCCCAGCGCGGCCTGTTCGCCGGGCTGCAAGCGGTCCCAGTAGCCGACCGCTTCTTCGATCTCCACGGCAACCTCGAAAAAATCGGCCAGCACGCGCGCCAGTACAAGGCTCGATCGCGGCCGCTGGTGCAACAGGCCGGCGAAATGTGCGATCAGGCCATCGGGCACCGCCTGCACCGCCTGCAGCGCCTGCTCCTGCTCCTGCGCCTGCGTCCTGGGGCCCGGCGGGCAGCCGGCCAGTGCCAGCAGCAGCGGCTGGAACCGGTCCCGCCCCCCTCTCTGCGCGGCCGCCATGTGCTCGACTCGGCTCTTTTGCCATGCCCGGTAGAACAGCGCCAGCATGCGGTTCGACAGCAGGTCGAGGAAGGCGCGCGGCGCGCCGTCATCGCGCCCGCCTTGCCAGGCAGCGATGCGTTCGGTGACATGGGCGGGCAGCGCCCCGTGCACGCCGAGCAGTCCCATGAAGCCCGGCGTGATCGTGAATCGGCTGCGCTCGCCATCGGCGTCCTCGAACGCCGACGCCGTGCGCGCGATGGCCTCGATCTCGGACGAAGGAAAACCCAGCTGCAGGCTGTTCTCGAATCGCAGGCAGTCGCGCAAGCCCTGCTCGCGCGACACGCCCCGTTCTTCCAGCCAGGCCAGCAGGATCGAGACCGCCTGCACGAACTCGAATTTCTGCGGCGCCGCTAGCAGCCGGTCGATGACGCTCTGAGTTTCTCGGCGGTGCGTGGGGCGCATACAAGCATCTCCTCTCCGGTCTGGTGCGAGACGATCTCGAGCCGGGTGAAGCAGTTGAGCTGGCTGTTCAGGGAAAAATAGCGGTCCATCACCTGCGCGAACACGTACAGCGAACTGCCTGCAAAGGCCTGCTCGTCGACCGTCATGCGGATGCCCACGCCCGGCATCAGCGACGACACGGGCCGCGTCCTGAGCCAGGCGCGCAGGGTGCCATGCTCGAGGCCGACGATGCCCGCGATCTGGCGCCGCGCAATCGGCGAACGCGGCAGGTCGTAGAGGGCGAGCATCTTCTGCAGGTCCGGCAGGTCCGCCGTCGTCAGCCCCGCATAGTCCAGCGACAGGTGCGAGATCAGGCGCCAGTGGGCGCCGTCGCCAACCGGAAAACGCCAGCTCGGCGTCGGCTTGCGCAGCAGGCTGAAGGGAGCGGCGCCGCCGGACGATTCGGCCAGCAGGTCGCCCTCTGGCTGGCCGATGCGCAGCTGGGTCGGGAGGTCGCGGTTCGAGCAGGTCAGCTCGGTCGAGATCGTGGCGCTGGAGGCCTCATCCGGCGTGAAGCCCGGGTCGACCAGCGCCAGTTTCAGTTCGTGCCCGGGACTGATCCGGGCCAGCGTTTCGTCGCGGCGCGCCACCCAGAAATGTCCGGGCGCGCCGTTGCCGTCGTGGCGCACCGCATACAACGGGGAGAATTCGGTCACGCTGGCATGGCCGCGCGCTTCCCGCACGACGCAGACCTTGTCGATGCTGTGGATCTCGAAAGCAGACGCATGGGCGCCATCGGCCGCCAGCCGGTACTCCGCGCCGGTATGCGACAGCTGGACCGGGTCGCCGGCCTTGCGAAACAGGTTCACCACCGGCGTGCAGCCAGGCAGCAGGTGACGCGCCGCCAACTGCGCCAGCACGCGCGCGGCGTCGCCCTCCCCCGCCATCCCGGTCAATCCGACGTGCAGCGTGAAGCGCTCGCACCCGGCCGGCAGGCAGCGCGCGATGTCGCCCAGGTCGATATCGATGAAGTTGAATTTTTCCGGATAGGTGAAATACTCGGTGAGCAGCCGGAAGGCCGGATGCGAGCGCGCCGGCGCCGGCAGCAGCGCCTCGTCCTCGGCGAGGCCGGCCAGGCCCAGCGGTACGGCATCGAGCGGCAGCCACTGCCCGGCGCCCTCGGCCTGGACCCAGGCGCCGCGTGCACGCATGAACAGCGCATCGATCAGGGCCGCGCGCAGCGCAGGCTCGCCGTCGACGAACACGCGCACCCGGCCCAGCCCCCGTCGGCAGAGCTCAAGCAGCGAACCTTTCAGCGCAAGCCCGATCGCGAGACCGGCCGTCACGCCGCGGGGCAGCCGGGCCGCGCGCGGCGCATCGATGGGAAGCGAAAAGGCTGCATGGTCGATGCGCAGCGGCCCGGCCAGCACCGGATAGACGGTACGGAACTGGCAGACCGTGCCGGCGACGGGGCTGCTGCGCAGGGGCGTGCCGCGTGGGATGCTGGTGAATTCGCCGACGTCGCGGCCCGTTTGTGCGATGCGCGCCACAGAATACGAGGGCAGTGGCCGCAGGTAATGCGGATACAGGCTCTCGAGCAGGGACTCGGTGAATTTCGGATGGTCGTCGTCGAGGCGCTTGTGGATCCGCGCGCTCAACAGCGCGACCGACTGGATCAGGCGCGCGACGCTCGGATCCTCGTAGTTCTCGCCGGTGAGGTGCAAGTCGCCCGCGGGCTTCGGAAACCGGCTGCGGAACTCGCGGGCATACTGCCCGAACAGCCCCAACTCCTCCTCGAAATACCGTAGCAGCTCATCCATACGTTCTCCGTGCTCGCTGGAAACAACCATGCTCCCATTGCGTTGCCCCTGCGACTTTGACTGGGGATAAGAAGCGATTGCGCCTCGAACGACAGCGCGTACCTGATCGGGCGTTCGGATTGGGACAACAAACTGACATACGTTGTTTTGATTCACCTCAAGGTTTATAACGGTAGTCGATGCACACTGGCCGGGATGAACCCGCGCACGCGCAGCCTCCGATGCCTCCGCTCTTCCTTTCCCCTTCCCACACAGCCGTCGCCGCGCTGCGCCACGCGCGCAAGCTCCTGTTTGTCCGCATCCACCAGCATGCATCCATGGCCGATGCCGAGTTCAGCGCCGGGTTCGAGGCGATCGTCGCCGCGATCGAAGCCGACCTGGCGCACGAAGAAACCGTCATGGAAACGCTGGCCTTTGACGGCCTGCACGAACGCCTGGCGGAGAATGCCCTGCTGCTGGCCTCGCTGCACCGGATCGTCACGGAGGTCGAGGCGGGCGACGCGGCGCTCGGCCGCGCTGGCCTCTCTGCCGCGGCCGACCTGCTCTCGCTGCACCGGCTGACGACCGACCTGGCGCTGGTGCTGGCGCGGCCGGCGAATCCGGGCCCGAATCACCCGCACTTGCCGCGGGCCGGGAAGGCTGTCTCGGGGCGCAGGCGCAAACCGTGACGGGCGGAGCGATCAGGTGGAAGGCCGGTGTGCGGGTTCAGGAACGCAGAAAAGAAAAAGCCACCTCGCGGTGGCTTTTTTCTTGAATCTGGCGGAGACGGTGGGATTCGAACCCACGATACAGGTATAAGCCGTATGCATCCTTAGCAGGGATGTGCCTTCGGCCACTCGGCCACGTCTCCAATCAACTCCAGCAAGTTTCGCTAGCGCTGAGTGCAAGCATCTTAATGGCCGGTGCCCGTTTGGTCAAGGCGGCGCGGCCAAAAATATGGAAAAAGTTAAGCTTTTTCCAAGTCAAAAGCTTTATGGAGGGCACGGACGGCGAGCTCCATGTACTTCTCGTCGATCAGGACCGAAATCTTGATTTCGGAGGTCGAGATCATCATGATGTTGATGCCCTCTTCGGCCAGGGTGCGGAACATCTGCGAGGCAACGCCAACGTGGCTGCGCATGCCCACGCCGACTGCCGACACCTTCGATACCTTGGCGTCGCCCACGAGGCGGGTAAAGCCGAGCTCGTCGCGCTGGCTTTCCAGCACCGCCATGGCGCGCTGGTAATCGCCGCGCGAAACGGTGAAGGTGAAATCAGTCTTGCCGTCCACCGACTGGTTCTGGATGATCATGTCCACTTCGATATTGGCGTCCGAGATCGGACCCAGGATGTGGAAGGCGACGCCCGGCTTGTCCGGCACGCCGAGGACGGTAATCTTGGCTTCATCACGGGTGAATGCGATACCGGAGATGACGGCTTGTTCCATGTTGGTTTCTTCCTCAAACGAAATCAGGGTGCCGGAGTTGGCTTCTTGCGCCAATGGCATCAGGGGGTCGGTCAGCGACGACAGCACGCGTGTCGGCACCTGGTAATTGCCTGCGAATTCGACCGAGCGCGTCTGCAGCACTTTCGAGCCGAGCGAGGCCAGTTCCAGCATTTCTTCGAACGTAATCTTATCCAGGCGGCGCGCTTCATCGACGACGCGCGGATCGGTCGTGTAGACGCCGTCGACGTCGGTATAGATCAGGCATTCGTCGGCCTTCAGCGCCGCGGCGATCGCCACGGCCGAGGTGTCCGAACCGCCGCGTCCCAGCGTCGAGATGTTGCCTTCCTCGTCCATGCCCTGGAAACCGGTGATGATGACGATCTTACCCGCGTCAAGATCGGCGCGCACGCGCGTGTCGTCGATCGACTGGATACGCGCCTTGGTGAACGCGGAATCGGTGCGGATGCCGGCTTGCCAGCCGGTGTAGGAGACGGCGTCCTTGCCGATGGCCAGCAGGGCCATCGCCAGCAGGCCGACCGAGACCTGCTCGCCGGTGGAGGCGATCATGTCCAGTTCGCGCGGATCCGGTTGCGCCATGATTTCCTTGGCGAGGCCGATCAGGCGGTTGGTCTCGCCCGACATCGCGGACGGCACCACGACGATCTGGTAGCCGGCGTCGTGCCACTTGGCGACACGTGCCGCGACGTTCTTGATGCGGTCCGTCGAGCCCATCGACGTACCACCGTATTTGTGGACAATTAATGCCATAACAGGAAGCTTCCCAGCGTGGTGAGGGTGAAAAGGGAACACCTACTCTAGCATGTTGCAGTGCAAGGTCGCAATGAGGGGAAGTCCGAAAAGCTATACGAAAAGAAAATAAAGTAATACGCTTTTCGCATAGAAACTAATCGAGCTTCGCCTCCCAGCGCAAGGCGACGGGCTCGGCGCATTCCACGCCGAAGTGATGGCAGTCCATGCCGAGGCCGGCCGCGAACAGCAGGTCGCGCCCGCTGCTGACGATCGGCAGGCGCGTACGCTCCCAGGCGGGGATGTCGGCTGCCTGGTAGTGCGCCTTGAGGGCGCGCGTCGGCCGGTTATGGGCCAGTTTCAGGCGCTCGCCTCCCTTGCGGAAGTCGATGACGAGGGCTCGTTCGCGCAGCCAGGCAGGATCGAAACCGATCGTCGCAGGCGCGAAGTGCAACACGCCGCCGTAGGCCGGAAAAGCCAGTTGCGCCTCTCCCTGCCAGCGGAAGGACTCGCCCTCTTTTTCGATGACGCCCTCATCGTCGGGGTCGCGCATCCCGGCGAGGTCGGCCAGCTTCGGGGTGATGTACAGGCGGTCGCGGTGGCGCCGGAGGTGGCAGGCCGGGTGCGTCACCAGCAGCTGGGCGTCGTGCCTGGCCTCGATCAATTGCGCCACCAGCTCCGTCAGCCAGGCGGTCGACGGCATCGCCAGGCCCTGCCCTGCGAACCAGTGGCGCAGCAGGTTGTAGACGCGGTCCAGGCTCATGCTGCGCAGGCGCGCGACATCGATGGCGCCGTCGATCACGCTCGCTGCAAGGTCGGCCTCGGCCAGTTCCGTCAGCAGGCGCTGCGCCGACTGGGCGTGCGCGGCGCTGCGCGCGAAACGCTGCTGGAAGCCGGGAAAGGCAGCGGCCAGCGCCGGCATCACCTGGTGGCGCAGGGCATTGCGGGCGTAACGGGTATCGAGGTTCGATTCGTCCTCGACCCAGGCGAGCCCGGCCTCGGCCGCATAGGCGTCCAGTTCGGCGCGTGCCAGCGGCAGCAGCGGGCGCGCCATCACGAGGTCCGGATTGCCGAGCAGTTCGGGCGCGGCGTTGGCGGCGTCCATGCCGGACAAGCCGGCCGTGCCTGAGCCGCGCAGCAATTGCAGCAGCACGGTTTCGGCCTGGTCGTCCAGGTGGTGGGCGGTCAGCAGCAGCGTGGCGCCGTGCGCGCGGCACATGTCGCCCAGCGCGCGGTAACGCAGCTTGCGCGCGGCCGCTTCGGTTCCGGCACCGGCGGCGTCGACCTGGACGTGGCGCACATCGAAACCGAGGCCAAGCGCGGCCGCACGGGCCTCGACATGGCGCTGCCATGCGTCGGCATGCGGGCTGAGCCCGTGATGCACGTGGAAAACGAGGAGCGTGTGCCCGTGCGCGTGGCACCAGGCCGATGCCAGTTGCAGCAGGACCATCGAATCCAGGCCGCCGCTGCAGGCAATTGCTATCGTGGAGGGAGAAACCGGGGTACGCAGCGCAAGGAGTGAATCCAGGGCGCGTGCGAAAGTGGCCGGGACGGACCCGGCTAGCGGACTACTCACTGATCAAAACTCACTCGTCAAGCGGCGTCATTTCCTTGAACTTACCGTAAGCCATCAGTTTCGCGTGACGGGCTTCGAGCAGGTCCTTGGTCTTCATGCCCTGGAACTGGCGCAGGGTGTCGGCCAGCGCGCGCTTGAGCATTTGTGCCATGCTCTTCGGGTCGCGGTGGGCGCCGCCCAGCGGCTCGGTGACGATCTTGTCGATCACGCCCATCGCTTTCAGGCGGTGCGCGGTCAGGCCCAGCGCGTCGGCGGCATCGGCCGCGCGCTCCGAGGTCTTCCACAGGATCGAGGCGCAGCCTTCCGGCGAAATCACGGAATACGTCGCGTACTGCAGCATCAGCACGGCGTCGCCGACGGCAATGGCCAGCGCGCCGCCGGAACCGCCTTCACCGATGATGGTGGCGATCAGCGGCACTTTCAGCTCGGCCATGACGTACAGGTTGTGGCCGATCGCTTCGGACTGGCCGCGCTCTTCGGCATCGATGCCGGGGAAGGCGCCCGGCGTATCGACAAAGGTGAAGATCGGCAGGTTGAACTTCTCGGCGACCTTCATCAGGCGCATCGCCTTGCGGTAGCCTTCCGGCCGCGGCATGCCGAAGTTGCGCATCGCGCGCTCTTTCGTATCGCGGCCCTTCTGGTGGCCGATGACCATGCAGGCCTGGCCGTTGAAGCGCGCGAGGCCGCCGACGATCGACTGGTCGTCGGCGAAGCTACGGTCGCCGCGCAGTTCGTGGAAGTCGGTAAAGATCGCGTTCACGTAGTCCATCGTGTACGGACGCTGCGGGTGGCGCGCGATCTGCGACACTTGCCAGGGGGTGAGCTTGGCGTAGATGTCCTTGGTGAGCTGCTGGCTCTTCTTGTCGAGGCGGTCGATCTCTTCCGAGATGTCGACGGCGGAATCGTCCTGGACGAAACGCAGCTCTTCGATCTTCGAATCGAGCTCGGCAATAGGCTGCTCGAAACTGAGGAAAGTTGTTTTAGTCATTGTACCTCCGGGGTTGTTCTCTGGCCGCGGGCGCCGGGCGGCCACACGGCACGATGTGGCAATTCGGCGCTATTCTACCGTACCGGAGGCCGCTGCGGACGCCAAACCTGAGGCTGCGCTGGAGTCGAGGCTGCGCCACAAATACCAGGTGGCGACGGTGCGCCAGGGTTCCCAGTTCGCCGCGACCTCGCGCGCATCGCTGCGCGACACCGGTTCGCCGGAGAAATAGTTCTGGCTGATGCCCTGGATCAGGCCGGCGTCGTCGAGCGGCAGGACGTTCGGACGCAGCAGGTTAAAGATCAGGAACATCTCGGCCGTCCAGCGGGTGATGCCGCGGATTTGCACCAGCTCGGCAATGACCGCCTCGTCGTCCATTTCAGACCAGAGGTTGGTGTGCACGCGCTTGGCCTTGAAATGGTCGGCCAGGTCGAGGATGTATTCGGTCTTGCGCTTGGACAGGCCGCAGGCGGACAACTGCTCGGCGCCGAGCTTGATGACCTGGCTCGGGGCCAGTTTCGGGCAGCACTGGCCGAGCCTGGCCCAGGCGGCGTCGGCTGCTTTCGGCGTGACCTGCTGGCCGACGATCGAGCGCGCCAGCGTCGTGAACGGGTCGGGGTGGCCCTTCAGGTGCATGTCGCCGAATTGCGGGATGAGGCGCTTCATGATGCGGTCGCGCTTCATCAGCTCGGCTTTCGCCTCGGCCCAGTACGGGGGCACCTCGAGTTCCGGCGCGCCGCCAGCGCCGTTGTCCTTTTCTGCTGCCATCATGCGCGACGCCAGTTCGTCGTCCCGTCCGGCTTGTCTTCGAGGACGATCCCGGCGGCAACCAGCTCGGCGCGGATGCCGTCGGCTTCCGCAAAATTGCGCGCCTTCTTGGCGGCGGCGCGGGCGGCGATCAGGTCGGCGATTTCTGCTTCGCCAAGGCCGCCCTCCCCGCTACCGGCGCGCAGGAATTCCTGCGGCGCACGCTGCAGCAGGCCCAGCACGCCTCCCAAGGCTTTCAGCTGGCGCGCCGCCGGCACCGACTTGGTGCGATTGACTTCGCTTGCCAGGTCGAACAGCTCGGCCACGGCCAGCGGCGTATTGAAGTCGTCATCCATTGCCTCGCGGAAACGCCGGGCACGGGCTTCATCCCAGTCGACGGCCGGGGTGTCCTCACCCAGGTCGACATCCGCCAGCGCCGTGTACAGGCGCGTCAGTGCGCCCTTGGCGTCGTCGATGTGGACGTCGGAATAGTTCAGCGGGCTGCGGTAATGGGCGCGCGCGATGAAGAAGCGGATCACTTCGGCATCGTATTTCTTGAGGACGTCGCGGATCGTGAAGAAATTGCCCAGGGATTTGGACATCTTCTCGTTATCGACGCGCACGAACCCATTGTGGATCCAGTAATTGACCATCGGCCCGCCAAAAGCGCCCTCGCTCTGGGCAATCTCGTTTTCGTGGTGCGGGAATTGCAGGTCCTGGCCGCCGCCGTGGATGTCGAAGTGTTCGCCCAGCAGTGCGCAGCTCATGGCCGAGCACTCGATGTGCCAGCCCGGGCGGCCGCGGCCCCATTTCGAATCCCACTTCGCTTCGGCGGGTTCCGATTCCTTGGCCGCTTTCCAGAGGACGAAGTCGAGCGGATCGCGCTTTCCGGTATTGACGTCGACGCGTTCGCCGGCGCGCAGGTCGTCGAGCGACTTGCCCGACAGCTTGCCGTAGCCTTCGAAACTGCGTACCGCGTAGTTGACGTCGCCATCCTCGCTCTTGTAGGCCAGGCCTTTTTCCTCGAGTTTTTCGATGATCGACAGCATGCCCGGCACGTGTTCGGTGGCACGCGGAACGAAGCTCGCCGGCAGCAGGTTCAGCGCGGCGAAGTCTTCATCCATGTAGGCGGTGAAACGCGTGACGAGCGAGGACAGCGTTTCGCCGTTCTCGACCGCACGCTTGATGATCTTGTCGTCGATGTCCGTGATGTTGCGCACGTACTTGACTTCATATCCCGATTCCATGAGCCAGCGATAGATGACGTCGAAGGCCATCATCATGCGCGCGTGGCCGACGTGGCAGTAGTCATAGACGGTCATGCCGCAGACATACATGCCGACCTTGCCGGCCTCGATCGGAACGAATACCTGTTTCTCGCGCGCCAGCGTGTTGTAGATCTTTAATTGGCTCATTGGTGGTGATGATTCGAGAGGGGATCGGAAGCCCGGAACAATACGAATTCCGGGCACATTTCGCCAAAGGCGCATGCCGGATTCAATCTTTGCTACGGGACCGTCAACCCTCTTTGTTGTTCTTGGATACTAAGTTCTTTTGATAGAATGGGGACGTTCTGCGCAAAGTATAGCATTGATAAAATCCCGACTGGCCGCATATGGTTCAGGTTTATTTTTCTGTAAAAGACTTGACAGGGCTTTGCGCCACGTCCACCGAGGAGACGCTCCATGCACGCACAAAAACAATCCCGCCGCGCACTTTTTGCCCGCCTGGCCGGCGCCGCGCTGGCCCTCGGCCTGGCCGGCAGCGTCCTTGCCGCCGACAATCCCCAGGTCTCGCTGAAGACCACGCTGGGCGAGATCGTGGTCGAGCTCGACGCGCAGAACGCGCCGAAGAGTACCGCGAATTTCCTGCAATACGTGAAATCGGGCTTTTATAAAGATACGGTGTTTCACCGCGTGATCGACGGCTTCATGATCCAGGCCGGCGGTTATACCGAGAAACTGGTCGACAAGCCTGGCGTGCGCAAGCCGATCCCGAGCGAGTCGAAGAACGGCCTCTCGAACAAGCCCTACACGCTGGCCATGGCGCGGACCGACAACCCGAACTCGGCCACCTCGCAATTCTTTATCAACGTCAACGACAATGCCGGCCTCGATTACCCGGGCCAGGATGGCTACGGCTATACCGTGTTCGGCCACGTGGTGAAGGGGCAGGAGACGGTCGACAAGATCAAGGGCGTGATGGTGGACGACATGCGCGGCATGCAGAACGTGCCGGTCACGCCGATCGTGATCCGCTCCGCAACCGTGCTGTCATCCGATAAGCTTGTAAAATAACGTTCTTGCTACCTCTTTCAACAATAGAACAGGACTTTCCATGACCTCCGTACTGCTGACCACCAACAAGGGCAACATCACCATCGAACTCGACGCCGAGAAAGCGCCGAAGACGGTTGCCAACTTCCTGGACTACGTGAACAAGGGTCACTTCAGCAACACCATCTTCCACCGCGTGATCAAGGACTTCATGATCCAGGGCGGCGGTTTCGAACCGGGCATGAAGCAGAAAGCCACCGACGCGACCGTCGAGAACGAAGGCAAGAACGGCCTCAAGAACGACAAGTACACCGTCGCCATGGCGCGCACCTCGGCGCCGCATTCGGCATCGGCCCAGTTCTTCATCAACACGAAGAACAACGACTTCCTGAACTACCCGGGCCAGGATGGCTGGGGCTACGCCGTCTTCGGCAAGGTCACCGCCGGTACCGACATCGTCGACGAACTGAACAAGGTCGCGACTTCGCGTTCGGGCATGCACGCCGACGTGCCGGTCGAGCCGATCATCATCGAAAAAGCCGAAGTCATTTAATTAGTAGTCGTTAGCAGCACCCTCAACACCCTCGCGCGGGAGCCCGTATTTCCATGTCCACTCCCGCGCGCACGGCCGCGCTCTTCATTTCCGACCTGCACCTGCAGGAATCCCATCCGCACACGGCCGATGCCTTCTTCCGCTTCCTTGAAGACCATGCGGCGCATGCGCGGCAGCTCTATCTCCTGGGCGACATCTTTGAATACTGGGCCGGCGACGACGACCTCGAGACGCCCTTCCACGCACGCGTGATCGCGGCCTTGCGGCGCCTTGCGGATGCCGGAGTCGAACTGTTCTGGATGGCGGGTAACCGCGACTTTTTGGTTGGCGATGGTTTCGCCGAAGCGGCCGGCCTGCGCCTGCTGGAAGAACCGCACGTGGCCACGATCGGCGGCCAACGCATTGCGCTCGTGCACGGCGACGCCGAATGCACGCTGGATAGTAAATATATGGAATTTCGCGCAATGGTGCGCGACAAGCATTGGCAGGCGCAGTTCCTGGCCATGCCGCTGGCCCAGCGCAAGGCGATCATCGCCGGCCTGCGCGAAGGCAGCCGCGAGGCGCATACGACCAAGTCCTACGAGATCATGGATGTCACCCCAGGCGCCATCGACGCTGTGTTCGAGGCCACCGGTGCCGATGTACTGAT
The DNA here is from genome assembly GCF_056680575.1 of Telluria sp. AIW5. Taxonomy (NCBI): domain Bacteria; kingdom Pseudomonadati; phylum Pseudomonadota; class Betaproteobacteria; order Burkholderiales; family Oxalobacteraceae; genus Telluria; species Telluria sp. AIW5. Next base: position 4,375,203 of record NZ_CM155289.1, read on the forward strand.
CCACGGCCACACCCACCGTCCTGCCTTGCACCTGCACGGCGGCAAGCGCCGCTATGTCCTGCCCGACTGGGAACTCGATCTCCAGCCGCCGCGCGGCGGCTGGATCGCCGTCGATGACCATGGCTCGCTAACGCGGCATGGCATCGACGGCTTGCCCGTCCTGCCCTGAATTACGGCAGGGAGGACTGCAGCAGCGCGTAACGCGTCATGCCGTACAGCTTGCCATTGGCGTAGGTCAGCGCGCCGATGTCGGCGTTGCCCCAGCCAAAGCCTGGCGAAGATACGACACCGGTCGCGCTGATCTTGCGTACGCTGCCCTGGCCGCTCAGGTACAGGTTGCCCTGCTCGTCGATCGTCATGTGATCGATTTCATAGAAACCGAGCGTGGCGGTGCCGACCGGGCCATCGATATTGCCGGCTTCGTTGAACGGCGTGCCGGCGAACACACTCAGCGGCCCGGACACCGGCAGCTTGTAGACTGCCACCGTTGCGGTATCGGCGATATAGATGTTACCGGCGGCATCGACGGCGACCGATTGCGGTGTGAACTTGACACCCGTACGGCTCGGGAACAGGGCTGCGACCTGCGCCTGCGTCACGATTGTCGAGGGCACGCCTGCTGCGGTAACGCGCAGCACCTCGCTCGTGTTGGTACCCGTCACCACGATCGCATCGCCGTTGGTCGGGTCGATGGCGAGATTGATTGGACGAACGGTCGCATTCGGGGTGGACACGATGCCGTTCACGATACGCCGCAGGCCCGTCGTTTGAGCGATCCACAGGCTGCCATCCTTGCCCGCTGCAATCCGGTTAGGCGTTGCGAACGTGGCCGTCGCAAGTGCGCCATCGGCATTGCCGGACGCGCCGGTACCGCCGATCGTCGTCACGACACCACCCGTCGTCGACATGCGAACCACATTGCGCGCCGGGTCGACCGTATACAGCTTGCCGTCGGTGCCCGCTGCCAGTGCGCTGAAGGAGCCGAAGCGTGCCGCGATGCCCGGACCGTCGACGCTGTCACGCAGCGCAGGGGTTCCGGAGACGGTCGTCACCGCACCGGTCAAGCTGACCTTGCGCAGGATTTCCTGTCCGCTGTCGACGACGACCAGGTTGGTGCCGTCGAAGGCGATCGACAGCAGCGTGCCGAAGACGGCCGCCGCGCCCTGCCCATCCTTGTAGCCGCGGTTGGCGTTGTTGCCGGCGAGCGTAGTGACCGCGCCTGTCGCGCTCACTTCACGCACCGACGCGAGGTCGGTCACATACATTTTGCCGTTCGGCAGGATGACCATGCCGGTGATGGCGCTGAAGCGGGCCGCGGCGCCGGCGCCGTCGATCGAGCCGGTACCGAGCAGTTTGCCGGCGAACAGGACCAGCGAACCGCCGACGTCTTTCCAGATGCGGTTGGTGGCGTCGGAGAAGTACAGCGTGCCGTCGGGCGCGCGAGCGATGCGCTGCAGGGTGAGCGTGGTACCTGCCTCCGGCTGGGCATAGGTCTGGGTGGTGACCACGCCGGCCGCACTGACGCGGCGCACCGCAGGCAGCGCACCATTGGTGTCGATCACGATGACACCGCCGGCGCCGTCGGCGACCAGCGAGCCAGGGCGTTCGAAGCGGGCGGCGGCGCCAGTGGCGTCGACCCGGGTCGTGGCCGTCACCACGTTGTTGCAGGCGGTCGAGCCATGGCCGGCCAGCGTCGATACCGTGCCGTCCGCGGCCACTTTGCGGATTTCGCCGTTGCAACCGTCGGACACGAACAGGTTGCCCTGCGCATCGAGGGCGATGCCGCCGGCGCCGCCGAGCCAGAACTGCGACCCGTCGGCGTTCCCGTCGGCCATGCCCGGCTTGCCGGTCTTGCCGGCGAAGGTGCTCACCTGGCCAGCCGTATCGACTTTGAAGATGGCGTGCGGACCGGCATCGGCGACGTACAGGTTGCCGGCGCCGTCGGAGGTGATCGCGAGCGGCTCCTTCAGGGCGGTCGACAGGCCGGCAATCTGGCCGGCCACCTGGTTACCGTAGGCTGGGGCGCAGGCAACCGTGGCGTTCACGTTGGCGCTGCCGATCGTGCCCTTGCCATCGGTGACCTGGCATGTGAATCCTTGCGGCGAGGTCGTCTTGATCTCGTAAGCTGCGCCTGTACTGAGCTTGGTGTCGAAGGTGAACGGGCCGTTGGCGGTGATGAGCTTCGTGTCGCTGCCGTTGCTGACGGTGACGACCGCGCCGGCGCCGAGGCCGGCCACGGTGCCGCCCACGGTGTACTGGGCCGCCGGCGACGTCGGGCCGGTCGGGTTGGCCGGGGTGGTCGAACCGCCGCCGCCGCCGCCACCGCCGCCGCAACCAGCCAGTAATACCAGCAGCGCCGTGGCAACTGCATATTCAAATCGTTTGAGTTTCAATTTTTTTCTCCTTGAGCACTTACTGGGGGGGCAAACCACGCCGTTCATCTATTCGACACGAAACGTTATGATAAAAAAATTACAATAATTCTTGATAATTGATTTTTACACATTTTTTTTGGATGTGTCGCTCAATAGAAATTTCCCCGTGGCGACGAACGGTGGGACCAGCCAGCCCGTCCCCACTCCCCGCGACTAAATGCAATAGTTGGTTAGTTTTCAAGCAATTATTTAGCCTATCATGCCGAAATGAAACAAATTGGAAGCCCGCCCTGTGTATGTCCCGCCACACCGTGCCGACCTGCGGCCCATCGGTTTGGCGCGGCGTTTGCGCGCTTCACGCCGGTTTTTGTGCAGTTCGTCGCATTCCGCCTGCCTCAAAAAGTGTCACTGTTATAGTTCACTACAACACCAAAGCGACACTTCATCCACAGGAGCCAGACATGCACGACCATGCTGCAGCACCCGAGCGACAGGGAGGCCATCCATGAATATTGGCTGGAACGACAACGCACCGATTTACCGGCAGCTCAAGGACCGGGTCATCGAGATGATGCTCGACGGCATCCTGAAAGCCGGCGACGCCCTGCCCTCGGTTCGCCAGATTGCGGCCGAGTACCAACTGAATCCGATCACCGTCTCCAAGGCGTACCAGGAGCTGGTGGACGAAAACCTAGTAGAAAAACGAAGGGGGATAGGCATGTACGTCACTGAAGGAGCGAGCGAGAAACTGCTTGCAAGCGAACGGGAACGCTTCCTGCGCGAGGAATGGCCGGCCATGGTGGAACGCATCCGCCTGCTCGGTCTGAACGTCGAACAATTGCTGCACACTACGCAGCCGGGAGGCACAGCATGAGCGCCGTGATTTCCGCCCGTGGCCTGACCAAGCGCTACGGCAAGCAGACCGCCATCGACGGCATCGACTTCGATATCCCGGCCGGGCGCATCGTCGGCCTGATCGGTCCCAACGGTTCGGGCAAGACCACGACCCTGAAGGCGGCGCTGGGCCTGATCCCCTTCGACGGCGAACTGACGGTGATGGGCCTGGACCCGCGCACCCAGCGCGACGCCCTGATGCAGGACGTCTGTTTTATTGCCGACGTGGCGATCCTGCCGCGCTGGCTGCGCGTGATAGATGCCATCGACTTCGTGGCCGGCGTTCATCCCCGCTTCGACCGCTCGCGTGCAGAGCGCTACATCGCCAATACCCGGCTGCGCCCGACCATGAAGGTCAAGGAAATGTCGAAGGGCATGATCGTCCAGCTGCACCTGGCGCTGGTGATGGCGATCGACGCCAAGCTGCTCGTGCTCGACGAGCCGACGCTCGGCCTCGACATCATCTACCGCAAGCAGTTCTACCAGAACCTGCTCGAGGATTATTTTGACGAAAACAAGACCATCATCATCACGACGCACCAGGTCGAGGAAGTCGAGCACATCCTGACCGACCTGCTGTTCATCCGCGACGGGCGCATCGTGCTGGCCGCGTCGATGGACGAAGTGGGCGAGCGTTATGTCGAAGTGATGGTGGCCGCCGACAAAGTGAACGCCGCCAATGCGCTGCAGCCGCTCGACCAGCGCACCGTGTTCGGCAAGAACGTGATGCTGTTCGACTCGGCGCGCGCGGGCGGCGTGTCGCGGGCCCAGCTGTCCGCCCTGGGCGAAACGCGCAATCCGAGCGTCGCCGACCTGTTCGTGGCAACCATGAAAGGAACCTACGCATGAATACGATGAAATGGCTGCTCCGCCGCGAGTTCTGGGAGCACAAGGGCGGCTTCGTGTGGGCGCCGCTGATCGCCGCGATCATCATGGTGGTGCTGGTCGGCGGCGTCGTCGGCTACGGCATTTCGAGCGGCAAGATGCACGGCGACAGCATCACCATCCAGGTCAATGGCGACGAGGTGCACAACACCTCGATCTCGAAGGTCGTGACGCCCGAAAAACGCGCGGACATGGCCAGGCTCGCCGCCAACAACTATATCGCGGTGGGCGCGCCGATCTTCGTGGTGCTGCCGGTCGTCGCCTTCTTCTACTGCCTGTCCGCCCTGTACGACGACCGGCGCGACCGCAGCATCCTGTTCTGGAAGTCGCTGCCGATCTCGGATGCCGACACCGTGCTCTCGAAGCTGGTCACGGTGCTGGTCGTCGCGCCCCTGATCTCGATCGGCGTGGCGACCGCGGCGGCGCTGGCGATCCTGTTCTTCGGCGGGATCGCCGCCAGCTACCACGGGGTCAGCCTGTTCGGCGCCGTGCTTACCAACGTCAACTTCTACCTGGCGCCGCTCTACCTGGTCGGCATGCTGCCGGTGTATATCCTGTGGGCCCTGCCGACCGCGGGCTGGCTGATGCTGGTGTCGAGTTGGGCAAAGTCGAAGGTCTTCCTGTGGGCCGTCGGCGTGCCGCTGATCGCCGCCGTGCTGCTCAAGTGGCTCGACTTCCTGCTGGGCATGACGAGCGGGCTGACGATCAACGCCGGCTGGATCATCCATAACGTGCTCGAGACCATCCTGCTCGGCCTGGTTCCCGGCACCTGGTTCATGAACGCCGGCGGCGAGCTGCCGCTGCCGACCCATCACGGTGTCGACATGCTGACCATGCTCGGCTACTCGTGGTCGACGCTGGGCAAGCCGGCGCTCTGGACCGGGGTGCTGGCGGGCGTGGCGATGATTCTTGGGGCGATCCGCCTGCGCCGCTGGCGCGATGAAGGTTGATGATGCGACGCTCATTGCTTGCATGTGCGCTCGGCTCCCTGCTCTGCTGCGGCCCGGCCGCGGCGGTGCCGGGGGTAGACGAGCCTTCGACCATCCATGTCAACGCGATTCGCAAACCTGAACTGCGCAAGTACAAGTCGGTCCTGGCCGGCCTGGATGCTTTCGATGAATACCATGCGCTGGCGCCAGGCGTGCCGGCGCTGCAGTTCAGGATCCGGCATCGCACCGGCATCACGGTACCGGATCCGAAGGAAGCGCTGCAGGTACGGCTCGAGGGCGACGGCGGTTTCATCCTGCCGGTCGCGCTCGACAGCACCAGGCTGTTCACCGTGCCGCGCAGCGAGGCGGCGCTGGATGCGAACAGCGAGCTGGTCCTGAACCAGACGCGGCGCTACTACCGGATGGTGCCGTACGTGCGTACGCCGGGGCTCCCGGACAACGTACGGCGCCTGGGCGACCTGCGGCTCGAGTGCAAGGTCCTGATCGGCATCGGGAAGGCGGAGATTCCCCTGTGGGGCAAGCTGGCCATCACGGGTGTTTTGCGTACGAGCGACTGGTGCGCCTTCTTCGACCGCAAGGACTATACCTTCAGCTTCACGACCGATGAGCAGCTTGTCGCGGCCGTCCTGCGCGAAGGCGAACGCAGCGAGGAGCTGAAAACCGAGGACCACAGCTTCAGCGTGGCCCTGTTTGAACCGGGCTGGAGCGACAATGCCCTGATCGAGCTGGCCTTCGAGGAGCCTGCCCGCAAACCCGGGGCGACTGCCGCGCTTGCCGGACCGGTTACTGGAACTGCTGCTGAAACGCCTCGAACCGCGCCTTGAGTGCGTCAAGCTCGCCGCGCAATGCGGCGACTTCGTCTTCCAGCTGGCCGATGCGGCTGGAAGGCGCCGGTGCCGGTGCCGGTGCCGGTGCCGAGACTGCGCCGAAAGCCGAATCGTCGCGGGCGACTGAAATCTCGCCGCCCAGCAGTTGGCCGTAGCGCGGCTCCTTGGTGCCCGGCGCACGCTCCAGCCGGGCCACCAGCGGCGGATATTTGTCGATCAGGAACTGCAGCGCTGCCTCGGCGTCCGCCACCGATTTGAATTCGTGCAGGCGTCCGGTGCGCGTGCGGATCTCGCCGGCGGTCTGCAGGCCGCGCAGCATCAGCACCGTCAGCACGGCTACCTTGTCCTGTTCGAGCGTCCACTTGATGCGCATGCGGTGTTCGTACTTGGTCACGCGCGCGCCCGCGGCGCTGACCCCGCTGACCAGGCGCCGCTCGATCAGGCGCTGCAGGGTGTCCTGCACGGTTTCTTCCGACAACTGCATCACCGGATCGCGGCTCGACAGCTGGTTGCAGCCGTTGACGATGGCGTTCAGCGACATCGGGTAATTGTCGGGCGTCAGCGCCTCTTTTTCGGCAAGCACCGCGAGCACGCGGATCTCGAACGGGTCGAGTACCGGCGCCGCGCCAACACCGGCAATGATTTCTTCAGTCATGGGATTCCTTTGAGCGCGCGATTAATCAACCAGCCGGTTCAGTTCGGCCGAATCGAGTTTATCACCCTCGCAGATGTTCGGACAGGCGATACCGGCCGCCTTGATGGTGGCGGTCAGCCGTTCGAGCTGCTCGTCCTGGCGCGCCACATGGTCGATCAGGCCGCGCAGGGCCTTGGAAATCGGATCGTCGCCGTTCGGCGCCACGCCATACGCCGCGAACATGCGCGCGCTCCTCGACTGGTCTTCCTTGCGGATGATGTGGGCCGGGTTGCCGACCGCCGTGGCGCCGGCCGGCACCGGCTTCACGACCACGGCATTCGAGCCGACCTTCGCGAATTCGCCGACCGTGAACGCGCCCAGCACCTGGGCCCCGGCGCCGACGATCACGCCGCGCTCGAGCGTCGGGTGGCGCTTGGTGCCGGCGACCAGTGTGGTGCCGCCCAGGGTCACGCCCTGGTAGATCGTGCAGTCGTCGCCGACGACCGCCGTTTCGCCGATCACGACGCCGAAACCGTGGTCGATGAAGACGCGCCGGCCGATGGTCGCGCCGGGGTGGATTTCGATGCCGGTGATGACCCGCGCAAGGTAGGAGATGAAGCGGCCGAGCCACTTCAGCCTGAGGTGCCAGCAGGCATGCGCCCAATTGTGCATGACAATGGCGTGCAGGCCCGGGTAGCAGGTCAGCACTTCCCAGCCGTTACGGGCGGCCGGGTCGCGTTCGATGATGCTCTTGATATCTTCGCGCAACGAGGAAAACATAATCAGTACAGGAGGAAAACAGGGACAAATGGTAGCTTATACGGCTACTTGTTGCTTGGAAGGGGGGCGATTCTGGATGCCACGCTTGCTTGCGTGCGGGCTTCGGTGGGGCTGTTGCCAGCACCGTGATTGGTGGGCATGTTCCGCGTGAGCATGCCCACCCTACGGTGCACACCGGCCACGGGCTGGAATCGAGCCCTTAGCTGTTGCTTACCGTAGGGCGGGCATGCCCACGCGTTCAAACAGACTATGAAACCAGGCTAAGGAATTAGCACCGGCTTTCAGGCATTGATACCGCGCTGGCGGCGTGCTTCGTACAGGCAAACGCCCGAAGCGACGGAGACGTTCAGGCTCTCGACCGAGCCGAACATCGGGATATTGACCAGCAGGTCGCAGGTTTCGCGGGTCAGGCGGCGCATGCCCTCGCCTTCGGAACCCATCACCAGCGCCGTCGGGCCGGTGAAGTCGGCTTCGTACAGGCCCTTCTCGGCGTCGTCCGAGGTGCCGATCAGCCAGATGCCGCGGTCCTTCAGCTCGCGCATGGTGCGCGCGAGGTTCGTCACCGTGATGTACGGAACGGTCTCGGCGGCGCCGCTGGCGACCTTGGCGGCGGTGGCGTTCAGGCCGACCGCGCGGTCCTTCGGCACGATGACCGCGTGCGCGCCGACGCCGTCGGCCACGCGCAGGCAGGCGCCCAGGTTGTGCGGGTCGGTGATGCCGTCGAGGATCAGCAGCAGCGGCGGGCCTTCGATGGCGTCCAGCAGTTCGTCGAGGTTGCGCGCCAGTGCCAGCTGGCTGGCGAAGGCGATCACGCCCTGGTGGCGGCGGGTGCCGACGATTTTATCGAGACGCCCGGCCTCGACCGGCATGACGCGCACGCCGGCTGCTTTCGCGTTGGCGATCAGGTCCTTCATGCGGCCGTCATTGCGCTCGGCGTCGACAAAAATCTCTTCCACCGACTGGGCTTCGTGGCGCAGCCGCGAGGTCACGGCGTGGAAGCCGAAAATCATTTTATTCTTCATGCGTTACTTTTCTTCTTGCTGCTCGTTTTGGATGGTGTACTACCCGCCTTGGCGGTGACCGCCTTGGTGGCGGCTTTCGTGGCGACGCTCTTTTCGGCGACGCTCTTTGTTGCGACGCTCTTTGTGGCGACGGCTTTTTTGGCGACGGCCTTTTTGGCGACGCTCTTTTTTGCTGCAGCGGCTGGCACGGCGATGCTCTCTTGCACGACCGGCGCGGCCTTGACCGCACGGGCACGGCGCGGCTTGGCTGGCGCCTCCTCAGCGACTTCCGGTGCTGGTGCCGGAGCCGCCGCTGCCGGTTCGGCTGCCTTGGCGCGGCGCGCGCGTTTCGGCGCGGCCTCAGGTTCGGCCCGGACGGCTGGTGCCGCCTCGACCGGCGCCTCGGCGACTGCCTTGGCCTTGCGCGGACGCTTGGCGGCGACCGGCGCAGGTGCTTCGACGACGTCCACGACCGGCTGCGGTGCTACCGCTGCACCCATGTCGAGCGCGGCGGGCGCCTTGCGCGGACGGCGCGCAGGCTTCGCCTCGGCGATGCTGGCCACCGGCTGAGCGGCTTGCACCGGCTCGGCCACGGCTGGCTGGACGCTCGCCTGCACCGGCACCTGGGGCGCGGCTTCCTGCTCCTTGCGCGCACGGCGTGCTCGCTTGGATGCGCCGGTCTCCTGGCCGATGTCCGCCAGTTGGCCTGGCGCCGGCTGGGCCTGCTCGATCACCGGCAGTTCGGCGGCTACATTGTTCGCCGATTCGATCGCCGATCCGTTTGCCAACTCGCGCGCGGCTGCACGCTCCCTGCGCTCCTTGCGCGAACGCTTCGACTTGCCGCTGCCGGCGGTCTCGCCAGCATTGCCGGCGGCCGGCTGCTGCGACTGCGCTTGCGATTCAGGCTGCTGCTGCGCCATCACCGGCAGATCGCCTGCCAGCTCATTTGCCAGCCCACGTGCCGCTGCGCGCTCCTTGCGTCCGCGGCGCGAACGCTTCGAGCGGCTGCCCTTGCCTTCTTCCGCGGCGCCATTGCCGGCCGGGCGCGCCGCCGGTGCCGGGGCTGCCGGCTGGGCGTTCGAACCGCGGTTGCGGTCCGATTTGTTCTCGTCGCGACGACCGCCCGAACGACCCTGCTCACGCTGTTGCACAGGCGCCGCTTCAGTGCTGCCGTCCTGCGCCAGCACGAGGTCAATCTTGCGTGCTTCCAGGTCGACCTTGGCCACCTGCACGGTGACGCGGTCGGTCAGGCCAAAGGTTTTACCCGTACGTTCGCCGCGCAGCACGTGGCGCGCTTCGTCGTACTGGAAATAATCTTCGCCCAGGCCCGTCACGTGGACCAGGCCTTCGACGTACAGTTCATCGAGCTGCACGAAGATGCCGAAGGTCGTCACGCCGGCGACGATGCCGGTGAAGGACTCGCCCAGCTTGTCCTGCATGAAGTAGCACTTGAGCCAGTTCTCGACGTCGCGCGAGGCTTCGTCGGCGCGGCGCTCGTTGGCCGAGCAGTGCACGCCCAGGGCATCCCAGATCGTCAGGTCTTTCGGATCCTTGGCGGTGCCCTCGGCCTTGTGCTTCGCCGCCTGCTTGCGCCCGGCGTTCGACATCGTCGTATTCAGCTTGGCGAGATCGATGCCCTTCGGCTCGTACTTTTTACCGGCCAGCACCGCCTTGATGGCGCGGTGGGTCAGCAGGTCCGGGTAGCGGCGGATCGGGCTGGTGAAGTGGGCATATGCCTCGTAGGCCAGGCCGAAGTGGCCGACGTTGTCCGGGCTGTAGACGGCTTGCTGCATCGAACGCAGCAGCATGGTCTGCAGCAGGGATGCGTCCGGACGCTCCTTGATCTCGCGCATCAGGGCCGCGTAGTCGCTCGCGCTCGGCTTCATGCCGCCGCCCAGGTTCAGGCCGGTCATCTTGAGGAAGGTACGCAGCTGGTTCAGCTTTTCCTCGGTCGGCGTGGCGTGGATGCGGAAGGTGCCCGGATGCTTGTGGCGGATCAGCAGGTCGGCGGCGCAAACGTTCGCGGCCAGCATGCATTCCTCGATCAGGCGGTGCGCGTCGTTGCGGGTGCGCGGGATGATCTTTTCGATCTTGCCCATCGCATTGCAGACGATATAGGTTTCCGTCGTCTCGAAATCGATCGCGCCGCGCAGCTGGCGCGCGCCGAGCAGCGCCTGGAACACGCCGTTCAGGTTCTGCAGGTGCGGCACGATGGCCGGACGGCGGGCCGCTTCCTCGCCCTGTGGCTCGGCCAGGATCTCGGCGACCTGGTTATAGGTGAGGCGCGCAGCCGAGTGGATCACGGCCGGGTAGAACTGGTAGGCCTGGACCACGCCTTCGCTGCTGACGACCATGTCGCACACCAGGCTCAGGCGGTCGACCGCCGGGTTCAACGAACACAGGCCGTTCGACAGCTTTTCCGGCAGCATCGGGATCACCCGGCGCGGGAAATATACCGAGGTACTGCGCTCGATGGCGTCGGCATCGAGGCCATCGTTCGGCTTGACGTAGTGGCTGACGTCGGCAATCGCGACCAGCAGGCGGAAGCCGTTTTCGCGGCCGATCTTCACCGGCTCGCAATACACCGCATCGTCGAAGTCGCGCGCGTCTTCGCCGTCGATCGTCACCAGCGGCACGTCGCGCAGGTCGACGCGGTCCGCGAGATCGGCATCGATCACTTCGTTCGGCAGGCGGTTGGCCTGCTTCAGGGCGTTCGGCGAGAACACGTGCGGCACGCCGAACTTGCGCACGGCGATTTCGATTTCCATGCCCGGGTCGTCCAGCTCGCCGAGTACTTCGACGATGCGCCCGGTCGGCTTCTGGAAGCGCGCCGGCTGTTCGATCAGTTCGACGCTCACCACCTGGCCGGCCTTCGCCTTGCCGGGAGAACCGGCAATCAGGATGTCCTGGTTCATGCGCTGGTCTTCGGGCGAGACGATCCAGACACCGCCTTCATTGAGCAGGCGCCCGATGACGTGGGTGTTGGCGCGCGCGACGACCTCGACGATCGTGCCTTCGAGGCGGCCGCGGCGGTCGGTACCGGTGACCTTCGCCAGCACGCGGTCGCCATGCAGCACTTTCTGCATTTCCTTGTCGTTCAGGAAAAGGTCGTTGCCCGGCTCGTCGGGAATGACGAAGCCGAAGCCGTCGCGGTGCGCGGCGACCTTGCCTGCGATAAAACCAGCCTGGTCGGCGAGTGCATAAGCGCCCTCGCCTTCGCTGCGGATCTGGCCGTCGCGTTCCATTGCGTTCAAGCGGCGCCCGAGGACTTCCTGGGCGGCTGGATTGACTTGGAGGGCACGTGCGAGCGTGGTCGCATCGAGCGACGTGCCTGCATCACGGAACACACCGAGGATTTCCTCTCGGCTAGGAATAGTATGAGTAGGTTGCTTCAAATCGTTTTCTTGAATTCTTTTTAATAGGATCCGGACCGGCCGGCGCCGTGGTTGGATTGACACCTTGTCAGGCGTAGTGTAACGGAGGACGGCGCTATTCGCCTAACATAGCGTGCTGGCGTGCGGGGCGTCCAGGCTGCCCGAGGCCCAGGCAGGCGGGTCTTTGACTTTTGCAAACCTTCCGCTATAATCTCGGCTCTTTCGCAACGACAGCATTGTTTGAGCGAAGAAAAGCAGGGGCAATAAGAGGAAGTCCTGCGCCGGAGCAGCGAAAGTTGATCTAGCGAAAAACAGGAAAGCCTGATATTGTATCAGCTTCGGCGATAGATAACGCAGCCTGTGCTCCTGAGCACAGAGACTCATCGCCGAAATGATGTTGGCTTCAGCAGTAAAATGCCCACGTGGCGGAATTGGTAGACGCGCACGGTTCAGGTCCGTGTGCCGCAAGGTGTGGGGGTTCGAGTCCCTCCGTGGGCACCATCTACTGGAAGCACTCCGCAATATTTTGATGTGCCGTTTTAATTGTAATGTCGTAATAAAATGCCCACGTGGCGGAATTGGTAGACGCGCACGGTTCAGGTCCGTGTGCCGCAAGGTGTGGGGGTTCGAGTCCCTCCGTGGGCACCATCTACTGGCATTAAATCCGCGTAGCATGTGCTCTTGAGCGCATGACTCATTGTTGGAATGTTGTTGGCAATTGTAATATCGTAATATCGTAATATCGTAATCGCAGTGCCCACGTGGCGGAATTGGTAGACGCGCACGGTTCAGGTCCGTGTGCCGCAAGGTGTGGGGGTTCGAGTCCCTCCGTGGGCACCAAAGTTTTCTGGTTGATGGCTGACCGGCGCAAAACGCCGCAATCTTTGCAAAAGGATTGCGGCGTTTTGCGTTATTGCGTTTGCATTTTGCGTTTTTGCGCGCGCTGTCGAATTTTCAGCCGGCCACGATTACAAGCCGACCATCCGCGCAAGGCGACCGAGTACGTCGGCAAGATTGATCACGTTGGCAAAATCCAGCACCACACCGATCAGCAGCAGCACCCCGGCGATCTTGAGCAGTTTCAGCAAAATCCTGATCGCGACGTACAGGGCCGCGCCCGCGATAGCGCCGACCGCAGCGGCCCCGGCCGCGCCGATGACCAGCTTGCCCCATGTCCACGCAGGATCGATGAGCAGCAGGTAGCCAACGAACAGCACGCAGAGCAGACCTGCCCCGGACTTCGCCATCGAGCGAAGAGTGGCTGGCGCCGCGTGGATTGCCTCGCGGCCTCCGGCACCGCCACGCCATACAGGGCCAGTCGGCGGTGCATGGTAAGTGGTCAGGCCCGGACCGGGCGCGGGTGGCGGTGGTGGCTGGGGCTTCTGCGCCGCACGATCGCGCTCGCGTTCGTTCACGCCCTTCAAATAGTCCATGCCGGACCCGCCGCCGATGCCGTTGAGTCCGTTTTGGTAGTCTTCCCAGCTCACAGTGGATTCTCCACACGCTCGATCCGTCGAACCAAGCCCTTTGACCGCAAACCGGGGCGCAAAGTTCGTACGTGCGCTATCGACCAGCTTCACTCCCCTCCCGACTCGCCAGGTCGTCGAGGATCGGGCAATCGGCACGTGCATCGCCATGGCAGGATGCCGCCAGCGCCGCCAGGGTCCGTTTCATCGCCTCCATCTCCGCAATTTTCTTTTCCAGTTCCGCGATATGGCTGCGCGCAAGCAGCCGCACGTCGGCGCTGGCGCGTGCCTTGTCCTGCCACAGCGCCAGCAATGCGCGGATCTGTTCCAGCGAAAAGCCCAGCGCCCGAGCGCGATGGATGAACTGCAGCACCTGCACGTCGCGCTGCGCATACAGCCGGTAGCCGGCTTCGGTGCGCCGCGCCGCGCCGATCAGGCCGATCGACTCGTAATGGCGGATCATCTTGGCCGACACCCCCGACGCCTGCGCCGCCTCGCCGATACTCAATGCTTCCATGTTCTCTCCCGTCATCGACAGGCAGGATACACCTTCCCACCGTGGGAAGCTCAAGACAAACTCCTTGACGGCGCCCGATAAGGGGCTATGCTCGGGCTACGATGCCTGCGTTCGCACGCCTGCCGGCTTCCTATCGGGACAGCCGTTGCGAAAAGCTCATCGTTGCTAAATAATAGGTTTCGTTAGTCGCAGGTCGCCGATCGCTGTATTCATTAGAACCGAGGAGACATTGATGTTCACGAGTCCGGAACAATTCGCATCCGCTACCAAAACCCTGTTTGACCTGCAAATGCAGACCTTCGACATGCTTGCCAACAAGACTGTGAAGGGACTGGAACAGGTGATGGCCCTGAACATGGCCACCGCCCGCAGCACGATGGACAAAACGCTCGCCGCCAGCCGCGACGTTTCCCAGGCACGCGACGCGCGCGCCGCTTTCGACGCACTGTCGGCGCGGATGACCCCGGATATGTCCGGCAGCGTCGAATACCGCGACCAGATGAAGGTCATCATCGAGGAGATGCAAAGCGAGTTCCGGCGCGCCGCCGACGTCCACGTGGCCGAGGCGAAGAGCACGCTGTCGGCGCTGATCTACGACGTCACGCAAAACGTGAAGCCGGGATCGGAAAACGCGGTGGAAATTATCAAGGCGGCGATCGACAATGCCTTCAAGGGCTATGAGCAGGTGACCCAGGCCACGCGCGACGCCGTCAAGAATGTCGAGGAGCAGATTGCCAAGGCTTCCTCACTGGTCAACCCAGGGGCGGACAAGGCAGCATCGGGCGCACAGCCGGGCGACAAGCCTGCTCAGTAAAAGGCGTGCAGGCCACCGCTTTGGCGTCGGTTAACGCAAACAGGGCGGCTTGCGCCGCCCTGCAACATTCTTTCATCCGAAGTCGCTGGATGAAAGAATATTTCATCCACCCTTCTCTTCCTGCACGATTCCCAGCATTTCCTCGACGTGGGCCAGCGCGCCCGCATCCTTCACGACTGTCTTGAGCCACAGGTGCAGCGGCTGCTCGCCCCAGCGCGCCGCCTTTTCGGCGAGGTAGGCGACCGGGCTGTGCGGCTCCGTCTGGCGGAAATAGTCGGCCACGGCGCGCAGCTGGCCGAGCGCCTGTGCGCGGCTGGCGATCGCGCCCGCGAATACCGGCAGGCTTGCTGCCGCAGGCATGAGCGCACCCGCTTGTGCTACGGCCGGCAGCGCCGTTGGCGCGGCGGCGACGGCAGCCGTGGCAGGCGTGACGAAATGCGCCAGGTTCTGCAGCGCAGTGCGTGCCAGGCTGAAGCCCGGGCCGTCGGCACCCAGCCGCGCGTCGACCGCATTTTCAAGCTGCGCGAGCGCCGCCAGGCAGTGGGTGCAGTCTTCCAGCAGCGACTGCTGGAAGACTTTCGAGGTCCGGCTACGGGCCGCCTCGACATTGGCGATCGCCTCGGCGCCGTGGGCACGCGCCGCTTCGATATCGCGCATCGAAAAGGCCGCGCCTTCGGTCACCGGACACTCGGTGACCAGCTGCGGCACGCGCGCCGCAATCCAGCACAGGTTGCCGATGCGCTGCTCGAAGCCGCCTTCGTCGGGCTGCGGATACAGCCCGTCCCAGAAGCGTTCGCACAGCGCGGCGACCACCTGCAGCGCCTCGCCCAGGCTGCGCAGCCCGCCCGTTTTGGCACTCGCTTCGGCCAGCCAGACGGCCAGCTGCAAGTCCTTGCTGCGCGTCTCGAGCAGGTGCGCGCAGCGTTTCGCGACGAACTTCCAGTCCGCTTCTTTCAGCGTCGTGACCCAGGCGCCCTGCTCGATCGATGGATCGTCGGCCTTGCGCGCCTGGGCGATCGCATCGATCTCGGGCGAGAACGCGAGGTCCTCGCCGCAGGGGCTGGCCGCGCTGACCGGGTTGAGTAATTGTTCGACCTTGAACATGGCGGTCCTCAGGCGGCGTCGATCGCGTACTTGAATTTGCCGGCCCTGGTTGCGCCGACCTTGATGCGCGCGATCGCCCCGCCCTCGGCCATCCGCGCCAGCACGCTGTCGGCGATCTCGGGCAGCAGCGTGCCGTTCAGGATCGTGTCGACATTGCGCGCGCCCGAATCGACTTCGGTGCAGCGGCTCAGCACCGCATTGACCAGCGCCTCGTCGTACTCGAAGGTCGCGCCATGGTTGTCGCGCACGCGCTGGCCGATGCGGTTCAGTTTCAGGCGGATGATATTGGCCAGCACCTCGTCGGCGATCGGATAGAAAGGCACGGTCGCCAGGCGGCCGAGGAAGGCCGGTTTGAACTGCTTCATCAGCTGTGGACGGATCGCTTCGAGCAGCTGCTCGGGCTTGGGCATCTCGGCCGGCGTCTTGTTCAGGCAAGCCTGCATCATCGTGGAAGACGCCGTGTTCGAGGTCAGGATGATGATCGTGTTGCGGAAGTCGATCTGTCGCCCTTCGGCGTCGTCGAGCACGCCCTTGTCGAAGACCTGGAAGAACAGCTCGAGTACATCCGGGTGCGCTTTCTCGACCTCGTCCAGCAGCACCACGCTGTACGGATTGCGCCGCACCGCTTCGGTCAGCACGCCGCCTTCGCCATAGCCGACATAACCCGGCGGCGAGCCTTTCAGCCCGGAGACGCTGTGCGCTTCCTGGTATTCGCTCATATTGATGGTGACGAGTTTGCGCTCGCCGCCATACAGCAGGTCGGCCAGCGCCAGCGCGGTCTCGGTCTTGCCGACGCCCGAGGTGCCGACGAACAGGAACACGCCCTTCGGCTTGTTCGGATCGTCCAGGTTGGCGCGCGCCGTGCGCACGCGCTGGGCCACGGCGCTGGTCGCATGCGACTGGCCGAGGATGCGCTCGTCCAGCAGCGCCTGCAGCTGCAGCACGGTCCTGATCTCGTCCTTCACCATGCGGCCCAAAGGAATGCCGGTCCAGGCGGCGACGATGCCGGCGACCGTGTGCCCGTCGACCTGCACCGGCACCAGCGGCGCCTCGCCCTGCACGCTGCGCAGCTCGCCGAGCGCGGCTTTCAAGACCGGGGCGCTCATGGACGAAGCGCGCCCGCCTTCGAGTTCGCCGCGCATGCGGGCGATGTCGGCGGTCAGCTGGCGTTCCTGCTCCCAGCGCGCGGTCAGCCGCTCCTGCTCGGTCAGCGCCGCCATCCGGTCGCCACGCAGCTGCATCAGGCGGGCCGAGTGTTCGCCGCCGGCGCTCTGCTCGCGTTCGAGCGACGCGACCTGGGCGTCGATGCGCTCGATGCGGCGCATGCAGGATTCCAGCAGCGCCGGCGTGGCGCTCTGGCCCAGCGCGACCTTGGCGCAGGCCGTATCGAGCACGCTGATGGCCTTGTCCGGCAGCTGGCGCCCGCTGATATACCGGTGCGAGAGTCGCACCGCCTCGGTAATGGCTTCGTCGTAGACGCGCACGCCGAAGTGCTGCTCCATCAGTGGCGCCATCGCGCGCAGCATGGCGCAGGCAGTTTCCTCGTCCGGCTCCTCGACCTTGATCACCTGGAAGCGCCGCGCCAGTGCCGCGTCCTTCTCGAAATACCTCTTGTATTCGCTCCAGGTGGTGGCGGCGATCGTGCGTAGCTCGCCGCGCGCCAGGGCCGGCTTCAGCAGGTTCGCCGCATCGTTCTGGCCGGCCGCGCCGCCCGCGCCGATCATCGTGTGCGCTTCGTCGATGAAGAGGATGATCGCGTGCGGGCTCTTCTTCACTTCATCGATCACGTTCTTGAGGCGGTTCTCGAATTCACCCTTCACGCTGGCGCCGGCCTGCAGCAGGCCCATGTCGAGCGTGTGGATCTCGACGCCGCGCAGCACCTCGGGCACGTCGCCCTGCACGATGCGCAGCGCAAGGCCTTCGACCACTGCCGTCTTGCCGACACCGGCTTCACCGGTCAGGATCGGGTTGTTCTGGCGGCGCCGCATCAGGATGTCGATCGCCTGGCGGATTTCCGGATCGCGCCCGATCACCGGATCGACCTTGCCTTCGCGCGCGCGGCTGGTGAGGCAGGTGGTGAACTGGTCGAGCGCCGGCGTTTTGCCGGGCGCTTGCGACTCCAGCTCGCCCACCGGATCGCCGCCCTGCCCCTGCCCCCGCGTCATGCAGGAAGCAGGGGCGACGGTCTCGCCGGAGCCGCGCGTGAGCTTGTCGAAATCGTGCTTCAGGCGGTCGAGCGGAAACTCGGCAAACAGGGTCGATGCGCGCTGGGCCAGTTGCCCCAGGCTCGGTTCGGTGAGCAGCGCCAGCAGCAGGTGGCCGCTCCTGATCGTGTTCGGACCGCCCGTGCCGAGCGAGGCGATCAGCCATGCATGTTCGAGCAGCATCGGCAGATTTTTCGAAAACACGGGCGTGCGCGCGCTGCCGGCGGCGAAGCGCGCCACCTCGTGGCGCAGGTCCGCTTCCAGTCTGGTGACGCTGATATCGCAGGCGCGGGCGGCGACCACCACATCGCAATCGGGCTGCTCGAGGAGCGCCAGGAACAGGTGCTCGATATCGACTTCGTACTGGCCCAGCCCGACGCAGATATTGGCTGCGCGCGTGGCGGCCATGCGCGTCGCGTCGTTCAGTTTGCCGATCAGGGTTTTCAGGTTGATGTCCATGCGTGTCGCGTCCTTTGTGTCGGGTTATGCCTGGCGGCGGCTGCGCTCAGGGCGCGGCCGCGCCACTTTCCTGATCGCGTAGTGCAGCGAAGAAGGCTGCAGCACGGCGCTGAAATTGACGGTATCGCCGCCGGAATCGAGTTCCAGCCGCGCGTGGATGACGAAGTCGAGCCGGTTGACGCTGCCCTCGACCAGCTCCAGGCTGGCGCTGACGTCCTTCAGGCGCGGCTCGTGGATTTCGATGGCGGCTTTCAGGCTGGCGCAGATGGCGACGCGGTCTTCGTCGCTGGAGAGGCAGAAACCGGCGAAATCGACCAGTCCATAATTCAGGATCGACGCCCGTGCCAGCGGGAAGCGCTCGAATACCGAAGGCGGCAGCGCCGCGCGGGTATTGAGCAAGGCCTCGAGGTCGCGCGCTACATGGTCCTTGATCTGGTCGAGGTGCAAGCCCTGGGTCGTCGGCGGGGAGGCTGCGCCCGGTTCCCTGCGCTCGTCCATCAGGCGGTCGAGCAGGCCGGGCGTGAAGCCTTTCATGGGATCTCCTCTGACGGGATCAAAAAAAAGGGGCGCGTGACCATGCGGTGACGCGCCCGGCGCTACGATCAGGCGATCTTGTTGGTCGCCAGGTCCCAGCCACCCGAGGTGTTGCCGCCGGCGCCGCCGGTGACCTTTTGCTGGGTGTACTTCCATTTGATCTTCGAGAACTTCAGGCCGACCTGCTCCTGGATGATCGAGCCTTCGTGCACCGCCGGCATGATTGCGCCGATCAGGACGTTCTCCAGTTCGATCTCGAAGTACTTGATGCGCTCGCCCTGGCCGTCGGCGCGCATGAATTCCAGCTTCGCTTTCGGGATGGTCTTGCCGGCCGAGCAGGTCTGCAGCAAAATCGGCGAAGCCAGGTCGGCAAGCTTGGTGAAGGTGACTTCCTTGTGCTCGCAGCGTTCGGCCGTGTGGCCACCGCCGGTCGAGGCCGTGGCCGAACGGGGCTGGCTCACGCCCCAGTTCACCGAGGTGCACTCGATCCAGTCCTTGTGCTTGTCGTCCATCGATTCGCCCTTGATGCCATCGATCTGCAGATATACGTCAATTGCCATGTTTGCTTACTCCAGTTCAGGTTGAGAGTGGTGAAGTGACGAGTGATTCAATTTTTGGTCGACTGCGGCAACTCCGCGACCAGTCGGAGCGAAACGGACAGCTCATCGAGCTGGAAGTGGGGACGCAGGAAGGACACGGCGCGGTAGCATCCGGGGCGGCCCGGTATTTCCGACACCTGGACGCTTGCCTCACGCAGCGGGAATTGCGCCTTCTGTTCCTGGCTGGCGTTGTCGTCCAGGAGGACGTATTGCGTCAGCCAGCGGTTCAGGTAATCCTCGACGTTCGAGGCGGCGGCGAAGCTGCCGATCTTGTCGCGCATCATGGCCTTCATGTAGTGGGCGATGCGCGAAACGGCGAAGATGTACTGCAGTTGCGACGACAGCATGGCGTTGGCATTGGCCGCTTCGTTGGCGTACTTCTTCGCCTTCTGCGCCGACTGCGCGCCGAAGAAGGCCGCGTACGACGTGTTCTTGCAGTGCACCAGCGAGATGAAGCCCAGGTCCGAGAGTTCCTTTTCGCGGCGGTCGGTGATCGCGACCTCGGTCGGGCATTTCAGTGCGACTTCGCCCTCGTCGGTTTTGAACGTGTGGGTCGGCAGGTTCTCGACCAGGCCGCCGCCTTCGACGCCGCGAATCGCCGCGCACCAGCCGTAGTCCTCGAAGGCACGCGTCAGCTTGGACGCGAAGGCATACGAGGCGTTACACCACAGGTATTTGCTGTGATCGGTGCCGTCGACGTCTTCCACATAATTGAAGCCTTCGGTGGTCATGCCGTCCACCGGGTTATACGGCAGGCGCCCGAGGAAGCGCGGCAGCGTCAGGCCGACATAGCGCGAGTCTTCCGATTCGCGGAACGCCTTGAACTTGGCGTATTCGACGGTATCGAAGACCTTCGCCAGATCGCGCGGTTTGCCGAGGTCGCCGAAGCTGTCGACGCCGAACAGTTCCGGCGCGGCCGAGGTGACGAAGGGGGCATGGCTGGCCGCGGCCACGTGCGACATCTGCTCTAGGAAGTACATGTCCTCGGGCTGGCGGCTCATTTCGAAGTCGCCGACCAGGGTGCCGTAGGGCGCGCCGCCGAAGGTGCCGAACTCCTCTTCATACACCTTCTTGAAGAGGGTGCTCTGGTCGAATTCGACCGCGGCCTGGAAGTCCTTCACCAGTTCGCGCTTGCTGGCGTTGAGCATGCGGATCTGCAGGCCCGAACTCGTGAACGAATTCTTCACCAGGTATTGCAGGCCGGTCCAGCTGCGCTCCATCTTCTGGAATTCGGGCGCATGCATGACGGCCGAGAGCTGGGTCGAGATCATCCGGTCCAGTTCCGCCAGGCGCGCATCGATCATCGCCGACAGGTTGTTCGACACCACCATCGTGCCCGACATCACCTGGGTCACGAGCTCGGAAATCAAATCGCGCGCGCGTTCGTGTTCGCTGGGCGAAGCGGCAACCCGGCTTTGCTCGACGATCTGGTCGAGCAGCGACGTATTCAGTTGCGGCGCCAGTTCCAGCGCGGGCTTCACCGCTTGTTCGAGCATGGCCGCCATTTATTTGTCCTCCGTCTTGCGCAGGCCTGCCAGCTTCTCGGTATTGCCGAGCACTTCGCTCAGGATATCGTCGAGCTTGTCGTTCCCGGCCAGCTTGTTGCGCAGGTCGGCCAGCTTGGTGCGGGCGTCCAGCAAGCCTTTCAGGGGAGCGACCTGCTGCACCACGGCCTCCGGGCGAAAGTCGGCCATCTCGCGAAACTGCAGCTGCACGCCGAACTGGCCGCCCTCTTCCGACAGGTGGTTCTCGACGCGGAACTGCACGGCCGGGGCGACGCCGCCCAGCACCTCGTCGAAATTCGAGGCATCGACGTTGACGAACTTGCGGTCCTTCAGGCGCTTCTTTTCGGCGTTCGGGTCGTTGCCGAAGTCGCCGATCACGCCGACGACGAAGGGCAGCTCCTTGTTCTCGATGGCGTCGCCGATCTCGACGTCATAGGTCATCTGCACACGCGGCGCGCGTACCTTCTGCAAGCGTTTCTGCACGCTTTCACTTTTTGCCATGGCTGCTCCAAGGAGTAACGGGCCGGCGGGCGCCGGCCCGCGGGGTTTATTTGAGCGCGCCGAACGGGTCGCTCGAGGTCGATGCGGGTTTGGCCTGGGTCGCGGCTGCCGTCGCCGTCGCTGGTCGCGAGCGCGGCGTCGACTTCGGCTTGTTGCCCGGCACCAGCACATCCTCGCCCAGGCTCGAGCGCAGCAGCTTGGCCAGGTCCTGGGCCTCGGACTTGACGTCGCCATTGAGCCTGTTCTTGCGCGTCAGTTCGCCCAGCGCCTTGCTCGACACGCGCAGGCCGCTCACTGCGGCAATGCTGTTGGCGAGCGTGTCGTCCGGGTCACGTTCGAGCGCTTCCAGCGCAGCAGTGATCGCCTCGCCATAGTTGTCCGCGTCGAAGCGCATCTGCGCCATACGCACCCAGGGAGTCTTGTCGGTCGGGAAGGCCTGGCTTGCAGTTTTCAGCACCGCAAAGGCCTTGTCGGGCTGCCCGGCGGCGGTTGCGGCGTCGGCCGCGGCGATGGAGGACGCCATCGTCATCGCCTTCGGTGCGCTGCCCGTGGCTTCGCCGGTGCTGGCGCAGGCGGAAAGTAGTGCGACGCACGCCATGGCCGGCATCAGTCGTGTGAACATCATTTCGGTCTCCAGTACGTTGAACCAGCCGCCATTATTCGGGAAGGAAATTGAGGAGAGTTGCGGATGGTCAACAATGGCACAGGTCGCTTGAATGCGACACGTGGCCGGACCGCTTGCGCTGGCGCAGACGGAGCGCATGGCGTTGCTGTTAAATGAGCGCTGGCGTTATTTACAAGAGGAAAGTACTCAATGAAAGCGTTCCCTTTGAAAGCGTTCCCTTTGAAAGCGTTCCCTTTGAAAGCGTCTCCTTTGAAAGCGGTTCCGTTGAAAGCGTTTCCTTCGATCGGCCTCCTCCTTTTCGCTGCCTCCCTGGCCGGCTGCGCCCGCGATGTGGCGGGCCTGCGCAAGACGGCCCAGGCCGACATGCTCAAGGGGCCGCGTCCGGTCGCCCTGCGCCTGCACGCGGCGCCCAGGCTCAATACCGATGCCAAAGGGCGGCCGCTGGCGCTCGTCGCCCGCGTCTACACGCTGCGCCAGAACGCCGCTTTCGAGGCGGCGCCCTACGCCACCTTCCTCACGCCGGGAGCCGACCGCGAGGCCTTCGGCGCCGACCTGGTCGAGGTCAAGGACGTGACCCTGGTGCCCGGGCAGCGCTACGAGGTCGTCGAAAAACTTCCGCGCGAAGCGGCCTATGTCGGCGTCGTCGCCCTGTTCCGCTCGCCGGCGCCGCAGCGCTGGCGCATGTCGTTCTCTGCCGCCGAGGCGGAGAAGGACGGCATCACCGTTGCCCTGCAAGCCTGCGCGCTGGCAGCCGGCGCCGGCGCGGCGCCAAGCGTTTCGGGTAGCAGGGCGCCGGGTTCTGCGCGCTGTCAATGAAGGTGTCGCGGCCTTCCAGCAAGCTCAACTCTTTCCGCTAAACACTTCCGCAAACACTTAATCGCGAGGTAACAGTGAACATGCCATCGAAACTGCTGTGGGGTGAGGGATTGTTCCTGCGCCCCCAGCATTTCCAGCAGCAGGACCGCTACCATGAAGCGCGCCTGAACCAGACCGCGCGCGCCCTGCATCCGTATGCCTGGGGGGTGCGCCGCCTCGCGATCGACCACGAGGCGCTGACAAGCGACGTGCTCCGTATCGATGCACTGTCGCTCGTCTTTGCCGACGGCGAAATTGTCCGCGCGCCCGAAAGCGACGCCCTGCCGCTGCAGGTCAAGCTCGGCGCCCTGCCCCCATCGACCCAGTCGATCACCTTCCACGCCGCCTTGCCCGCACTCAAAGCGCATGGCGAGAACTGCGCCGACCTCGACGCCGAACGCGACGACGCCCGCTTCGTGCAGCACGAGCGCGATACGCAGGATTTGTTTACGCAGGCCGCGGACGCCGGCATCACGTATTTGAAAAAGACAGTGCGCCTGGTATCCGACATCGATGCCCTGGCCGCCTATGAGAGTTTTCCGCTGGTGCGCCTGCGCCGCGTGGCGACCGGCGGCTTCGAGGTCGACCCGGCTTTCATCGCGCCAAGCGTCTCGATCGAGGGTGCACCCGGGCTGCACAACGCCGTCGCGCGCCTGATGGAAAAGCTGCTGGCCAAGGTGAATGCGCTGTATGGCCATATGCGCGAGCCGAGCCGCAACGTGGTCGAGATCCGCGGCGGCGACATGTCTTCGTTCTGGCTGCTGCACACGGCCAGCAGCGGCTACGCGGCGCTGTCGCACTACCTCCACCATCCCGACCTGCATCCGGAACGCCTGTTTGGCGACATGCTGGCACTCGCCGGTGGCTTGATGGCCTATTCGCGCAGCTACAAACTCGAAGACCTGCCGGCCTATTCGCACCTCGATCCCGGCCCGGCGTTCGCGCGCCTGGACGCGATCCTGCGCGACCTGCTCGACACTGTCGTCTCGAGCCGCTATTTCTCGATCGCGCTCTCGAACGATCGCCCGTCCTACCACGTCGGCGCGCTCGATTCGGGCAAGATCAACGCCCAGACCATGCTGTATCTCGCGGTGTCGGCCGACATGCCGGCCTTGCAGCTGATCGACGTGGTGCCGCTGCGCTTCAAGCTCGGCGCGCCGCAGGACGTGGACAAATTCGTGCTCTCGGCCCTGCCCGGCGTGAAGCTGATGCACGCGCCGCAGGTGCCGGCGGCGCTGCCGGTGCGGCCCGACACCCATTATTTCGCGCTCGAAAACAAGGGCATCCTGTACGAGAACATGCTCAAGGCCCAGGCGATCTCGATTTTTGTGCCGAACGGGATCCGCGACCTCCAGCTCGACCTGATCGGGGTGGCGGCATGAGCGCCCACGTCGAACGCCGTACCGCTGCCACGGCGGCACGCGGCGCCGCCGGCAACGCGCCGCAATCCCTGGTCGACTTGATGTACGAAGGTTTTTATGCCCTGTTCCTGCTGAAGAACGGCTGCGGGCCGCACGACAAAGCCGCCTTTGCCGACCACATGACGGCCTTCCTCGGCGACGTCGACCGCAACGCCAAGGCCATCGGCGTCGCGGCCGAAGACGTCACGGCGGCCAAGTATGCGTTCTGCTCGGCGGTCGACGAGATCATCCTGCGCTCGAACTTCGAGGTGCGCGAAGCCTGGGAAACGCGCCCGCTGCAGCTGCGCGTGTTCGGCGACCAGCTCGCGGGGGAGCACTTCTTCCACCGGCTGGAAGACCTGCGCGCGAAAGGCAGTGTGCACCTGCAGGCGCTCGAGGTCTTCCATATGTGCCTGCTGCTCGGTTTCGAAGGCCGTTATGCACTCGACGGCCACGACAAGCTGAGCTACCTGGTGGCGCGCCTGGGCGACGAGATCGCCCGCATGCGCGGCAAGAACCGCGGCTTCGCACCACACGCGGAACGCCCCGACCAGATCACGAACACGCTGCGCAGCGACCTGTCGCTGTGGGTGCTGAGCGCGGTATTCGCGCTGGCCGGCCTCGGCGCGTATGCAGGCTTTCGCGCCAAGCTGTCGCACGACACCGAGACCGCACTGGCCAGCTACAACGACCTGGTCAAGCTGCCGCCGCGCGCGGCGAACGTGACGATTACCCTGCCTTAGCCGGCCAAAAAGAAAAAGCCGCCGGTAGCGATACCGGCGGCTTTTTCATTGTCTGCTCTCCTTATTGGACGACCTTGAATTCGATGCGCCGGTTGCGCGCGCGGCCATCCGGCGTGCGGTTGTCCGCGACCGGCCGGTCCGGCCCCTCACCCGATACCGCGATCGAATCGGCGGAAATGCCGCGGGCGGCGACATAGGCCTTCACGGCTTCCGCACGGGCCTGGCTGAGCGACAGGTTGCCCGCACGCGAGCCGGCGTTGTCGGTGTGGCCGATCACCTCGACCTTGATCCCGTGCAGCTTCTTCAAGGCTTCGCTCATCTGGTCGAGGATCGCCATGCCCGACGGGGTCAAGGCGGCCTTGCCCGATTCGAATTCGATGATGCGGTTGGCCAGCGCGGCATCGAGTACTCCCTGTTCGGAGGCCGCCACGCGCAAGCCGTTGTTGACGGTATAGGTCGGGTTCAGGCTGGCGGCGATGTCGCCGGCGATCTGCTGGCGCTGCGCCTCGTTGGAGACGTCGCCGCGCAGGCTGACCGTGTTGCCGTCGACTTTCAACTGGCCGCGGCTGATCATTTTCAGGTTCGGGCCGATCAGGCGGCCGACGTAATCGTTCCAGTTGGCCGGGGTGGACACGGTACCGACCGCGAGCTGGTCGACGACGCGGTCAAGCCCGTAGACGGCCCGCAGGCGCGCCAGCAGGGCCGCCTTGCTGGCTTCGTCGGCGACGGTGCCGGCAACCACGATCGGCGCGCCGGCGTTGGCAGCCGGTGGCGCCGCCGGCGCGGCGGCGGGCGCCTGGGCCCGGGCAGCGTCCGCCACCAGCAGGCAGGCTGCAATGATAAGCATCTTGGTCACGTTGCGTCTCCGATGAAGGTCTTCAGGAACAGTTCGCGCGCCAACTTCAAGGGCAGCTGCGGCTGGTCGAGGTAGCTGGCCAGCGCGCGCACGTCGACGTCCAGCCCCAGCTGCTCGTCGATCCAGCCGGTGTCCAGCAGGCGCACTTGCAGCTCTTGCCCGACCAGCGGATCGATGATGCCGCGCAGCGCCTGCGCGGCCGCCCCGCAAAAACCGATCACCAGCACCGGCCGCTCGTCCTGGTGGGTCAGGAACAGCGCCAGGTCGAACGCCGCGCGGCGGACGAATGGGGCCACCAGCTCCAGCCAGAAGGCGGCCACCGGCGCGCGCAAGGCTTCGTCCTCCGGCAGGGGCAGCACCAGGCTTTTGTCGAGTTGGGTGGGTTTGCTATGCATGACCGGCTGCAGCAGCAGGCCGAGCGCCAGGATCACGCGGCTTGCATCCTCGCCGCCGAGGAGGTTCGACAGCGAGCCGATGGTGCCGGTCGCGAGGAAGGCCGCAAGCGCGCCATCGGCCTCGCCCAGCGTGATGGCCGCGTCGCTGATGCCTTGCAGGTGCAGCGTCGGATCGCAGGCTTCGACCACCTGCGGCGCCGCCGTTTCGAGGAAGGCCCAGAGCGGCGCGAAGGCGAGCGGGCAGCGCGAGACGAAGGCGGTGGGGTCGGCGACGTCGAGCGTGCGCATCATGAGGAAGGGATAGCGGCGGCCGGGCGCATCGTGGCTGGCGACCAGGTGCCCGGCGACCGCATGGCGGCGCGCCGGCCCGACGAAGGCGAAACTGACGGGCGCCATCGCATCGTAGTTGATCTTCCAGCGCGCGTCCGACGGCAGGCGTTGCATCACGGCCGCCAGCCAGTCGTCGAGCATGCCCATGGCTGGCGCGTCGTGGGCCAGCTTGACGAAGTCGCTGCGTGCCGGGATTTTGCCGAAGTAGCCGATGCGGTCCATGGCGGGAGCGCGCATTACTGGCCTCCGCCTGCCAGGGTGGCGGCCGCCGGTTCGGCGACTGGACGGCCGACGATGGTCTGCGGCAGGCGCAGGCCCTGGAAGCCCTTGCCGCTGCTGGCGACTGCCGCACTGCTGACCAGGCGCAGGTCGACGACGATGGCCAGGTTGCCGCTGACCCAGCGCAGCTCGTTCACGCCGCCACCCTTTTTCGTCTGGGTCGAGGCCTCGATCATTTTTTTCATGCCGAACTGGCCGGGCTCATTGAACAGCTCCACCGTCCGTCCATCGAAAGTGACGGCGCTGACCCGCGCACCGGCGGGACCGGGGCCCGGATACACCATGTTGGTCCATGCGGCCGGCGTATTCCGGTAGCGCAGCTGCTGGCCATCGATTTCGACCGTGTATTCCGTCGTGCCGGGCGCCGGGTAGGCCTGAAGCTGGAACACCGTTTGCGGCCCACTGCCATTCGATTGGGCCACGCCGTTGCTCGACAAGGGCGCCACCCAGCCCGGAAAGCCGGAGACCGCCTGCGGCGCCAGCGTGATGCCGATGTCGGCCCAGGTGCGCGCGGTGAGCATGCTGCCGCGGTTGATCACGAGCGGCCCCATCGAGGTGTTGATGAATTTCGCCACCACGCCCTCCGGTCCGAACACCTGGCCGATCTCGGCGCTGGTCGCCTCCATCCTGCTGCCCGGTGAGAACGGGTATTTTTCGGCCAGCGTTTTCTGGAAGGGTTCGACCACCTGCGCCTGCCAGGTCTTGTTGATCTCGGATTCGGACGGCAGTACGATCATCGCGAAGGTCTGCACCAGTGGACGCACCAGCAGAGGGCGCAGCGCCGCCTTTTGCGCGTCGCTCGTCCCGGTCAGCATCTGCTCGTCGACATATTTAAGCGCATCGGCCAGCTCCGAGCCGCTGCCTTCCAGGGTCTGCTGCATGAACTGCTTGGCGCCGGGGCCGGGGTCGCCCTGGTTCTTGAGCTGGTTCAGGCGCGTGCGCAGGCGCGACAGGCAGTCCAGGTAGCCGGTCATCAGCGAGGCTTCCTTTTCGCGCGTGCCGACCAGGCGCGCGACGCCGGCGAACTCGCGTCCGATCGGCCCCATCCCGCCCTGTGCGCCGCTTGCCAACGGGCCGACGGCATCGGCCAGGGTGCGCGCATCCGACGGCGCGCGGCGCATGACGACCTCCTTGAACCAGGCGGCCAGCGTGCGCTCGGTCTTGCCGAGGTTCGCGCGCGCCGCGGCCGGGTTGTCCCACGAGGTTTCGTCGTAGATGGCTTTCAGGAGACGCGCGATCGGCGAGTTCTGGGGATCGCCCAGCCGGTTCATCGCAAGCACGCTGCCGTCGAAACCCTTCAGGTCGGCGACGGTCACGCCCTGCACGAACTTCGCCCATTCCTTTGCATACTCGGCCTTGTACATGTCGACCAGGGTCTTCTGCATCTGTTCGGGGCTGCCCTCGAGCGTCAGGTCGTCCTTGGCGACTGTCTTCAACACCCAGTCGGTGCTTTGCAGTTCGCGGTTCGAGGCGTCGCGGATCGCACCCAGCACATATTTTTCCCAGGCCGCGCGGGTAAAGGCGCCGCTCACCGCATGGCTGCCGACCACCAGGCCCGCATCGCCGTCGCCGACCAGGCGCGCCACCGTCACCGCCGGGAAGCGCGTCGCGGCGCGGGTCTTGATGTCGGCGTAGACGCGTTCACGCGCCGGGGTGCCGCGCACGACGCGGCGCAGGTTTTCGCGTGCAGAGTCGAGCAGGCTCAGTTTCAGCGTCACCTGCGGCCAGGCCTGGTCGCTCATCTGCGACAGGTGGAAGGTCAGGAGCCGTTCGGCGCTGCGGATCATCTGCTCATGCGGCATGGCGCCGCGGTTCGCGACCAGCCAGGTGCGCCAGTAGCGCGTCAACTGGTCGTTCAGGTGGCCCGGCTCGGCGTGGCTTTTATCGCCCAACATCAAATACGTCTTCAGGGCGTTGTAGGCGTCGGCGACGTTCGTCGGCGAGACTTCCTGGTAGGGCTGGCCCGGTTTGGAACTCGGCGCGGCGGCGGCGTTCGGATCGAGCGCGTCGGCGTGGGCATTCACTTCCGCCAGCATGGTCTCCAGGGCAGCGGCGACCGGTTCGACCATCACCGCGCGCACGCCGGCAAAATACTCGTCGCGCAGTTTCCGTTCCAGCTTGTCGCCCTGGTACAGGCCGAACGACAGCGCCCAGGGCTGGTCCTCGCGGTATTTATACAGCTGTTCGATGCGATCCTGCAGGATGTCGAGCGCTTCCAGGCGCGATTGCAGGTCGACGCGCTTTTCCTGCAGGCGCATCACCTTGTCGAGATCGGCCTGCACGTTGGCCACCAGCTGGACGTTGCCCATGTAGGCCCAGCTCCAGCCGCCCAGCGCGGCGCCCAGCAGCACGGTGGCGGCAAAGAAGGCGGTATATTTCAGGCGCGCGCTGGCGGGATTGGTGTAACGCTTGACCAGGTCCCTGTCGGCGAAGATCACCTTGCGGAACAGGTCGAGCAGGAAGTAACCTTCACCCGAACCTTCGCCGGCGTGGGCTTCGTCACCCATCTGCGCCTGCTTGCGGTCGTTCAGTTCGAGATCGAAGCGGCTCGCCACGCGCTTGGACGAGAGGTCCTGCACCTGCCCTTCCTGCAGCGCGCTGGTGAAATAAAAGCCGCGGAACACGGGCTTGAACTGATACGTGTTCTCCTCGAACAGCGTCGACAGGAAAGCGCGCAGCGGGCTGCGAATGGCCGCGAATTCGAGCGGGAAGGTAAACACGCCGGGGCGCATCTGGGCGCTGCGATTGCCGGCCATGTTGGCCAGGCTCAGTTCCTTCAGGCCGTCGTGCAGTTCGTCGAAGTGCGCGTCGAAAAAGGCCAGCACGTCCTGCGGCGTGCTGCGCCGGTTGTAGCGCAGCGTCGCGCCCCACACGCGGTCGCGCTCGCCCCGTTCGGCGTCATGGAAGAAGTCGGAAAAGCCGGCAATCAGGTCGGCCTTGGTGAACACCACATAGACCGGTGCATACACGCCCAGGCGCTCGGTCAGTTCCTGCACCCGCGTGCGCAGGCTCTTCGCCAGTTCCATCGAGGCGCTGGCGGGACCAGCCGTCAGTTCGGCCACGCTCACCGCAATCAGGATGCCGTTGATCGGCGCGCGGCGGCGGTGCTTTTTCAACAGCTCGAGGAAGCTGAACCACTCGGCGCGGTCGCCCTCCTGCACCGAATAGCGCCCGGCGGTGTCGAGCAGGATGCCGTCGGTGGTGAAAAACCAGTCGCAGTTGCGGGTGCCGCCCACGCCCTGCACCGCTTTGCTGCCCGGGATAGGAAACGTCAGGCCGGAGTGCGCGATCGCGCTGCTCTTGCCCGCCGCCGGGTTCCCGATGATCATGTACCAGGGCAGTTCGTAGAGTGCCGCCGCGCCGCGCGTGAGACCGAGCTTCGAGGTCTTGATCGTGGTGATCGCTTCCAGCATGTTTCTGCGCAGCACCGCCACTTCGCTTTTGCCGTCCTCAAAACCGCCCGCATCGCCGCTTGCAGCAAGGCTGTCGGTGAGGCGCGCGGCGGCGCGGCGCCGCAGCAACTGGCACAGGCCCCAATAACTGCCCCACAGGGCGAGCAGGACCAGCGCCCCGATCACGGCCCAGATGGCGCCAATCTCGAAGGTGTCCGTGCTGAGGAACAGGATGCCGATGCAGGCGATGATGCCAATCACGACAAGCACGTGGCTGTCGGTGAGGAACTTCCAGAGACGGGCCATGGCGGGAGCGTTGTGAAGGTTGGGGGAAAGTCCGACAGGCAATGCTCGCATCAATTGCCTGTGGAAAATTGGATTTTCCTCAACCCCCAACGGACCGCTCAACGCCGCATCACACCCCGGAGGCGCAGCTCGGTGTGACCGAGGTCCATCATCTTCCAGCGCCCGCCCCAGGTCAGTCCAAGCTGCTCGGCAACCTCGCCGTAGAGCTGGTAACCGCGCATGGCCCAGGGGTCTTTTTCCGAAATCACGAGCTTGCCGTCGCGCCAGAACGCGCAGTCGGCAGCCAGCCCATACTGGTGCCAGCTCTGGAAGGCGCGCGCATTCGTCACCGCGCCCCCCATTTCCGCCAGCATGTCCTGGCGCGCCGGGCTGCGGTAGCCTTCGAGCAGGGCCATGTCATAGCCATGCTTTTCCTTCATGATCTTGAACGCGAGCAGCAAGCGCTGGCTGAAGTCCGGGTGCATCAAACCCCAGTTGCGGCTCGCATTGACCAGCATCGGCCGCACCTGCACCACTTCCTGGGTGGAAAAGGCAAGCGGCGGCGGATCCACCGGCGGCACCAGCTGCTCGCCCTGCAGCAATGCGGCGATCTGGGCGTCGGGCAGCGCTTCGGTCGGCTCGTAGCCGGGCAGCATGTCGGGCGTGCGCAGGGCCAGCGCCAGCAGCGAGGGAATCGCTACCACCGGCACGACGATCGCCAGCACGACCCAGTTGCGGTGCATCTTTTTGACGAGCGCCTTGAACACGCCGCGCAGGTCGCGCCGGGAAGGCAAGCCATGCGCGGCCGGCCCGGGCCGCCACAGCGCCACGCGCCCGAGCCGGCTGCGCAAACCAAACATGAAATGGTTGATCAAAGCCCGCCCGCTCGGGAAGCAGGCCAGCCAGATCAGGCTGCAAGCGACACAAAAATACAGAAGTGCGATAAAGATCAGCATGGGTTTTCCCAGAGCGTTTCTAATCGAAGCAGGAACGTCCATCTTAGGAGGTACGCCGTGCGCCCTACAGACGAAAATCAAGCAGCCTCGACAAGACCAAACCTGATGTCCTCGCGTCGCGGCGCCGGAGAAGAAAACATCCTCGCGATGCTCGAGCGCGACTCGGCCCGCCGTACCGGCGCGCGCATGTCCGGCATCCGACTGGCTTCGTACGGGGCCGCGGCGGCGCTGGCCGGCATCCTCGCCGGCGGCGTCGCCTGGCTCGCTTACGACAACCACAAGGGCGCGCAGGAGCTGCAGGCCCGGCACGATGCCATCACCGTCGTAGTGCCGCCGGTCATGCCGGACGCGGTTCTGCCGCCCCAGCCGCCTGCAGCAGCGGCGCCGGCATCGGTGGTCGACGCGCCGCGCACGGCAGTCATCGTCGACGAGTCGGCAGGCAAACGCGATGTGACGGTTGCCGGCAACGTGCCGCCGCTGGTCATGCTCCCGCCGCACGAACTCAAGGAGACGAAACCGGTGCCGACCGCGGCCCGCGTGGCGGAGGAACGTGCTGTTCCGAAGCCGGTCAAGTCCGAGCCGACCGAGCTTGCAGCGCGCAGCAGCGTCGAGAAAAAAGCGGACAAGGCGCCGAAGCCGGCGAGCCGTGCCGCCAAACCTGCCCAGGCCCGCGCCGGTGGCGCGGCGAAGTCCAGATCTGCCGCCATCAGCCACGCCCGCAAGGCCCCCGCGAATGCCGACACCCAGGTCGACAGCGACGTCGCCCTGATCTCCGCAATCATCCGGCATTCCGAGCGCCATCGCGGCGAGCACGATCCCTCGGCTGCCTGCAGCGGGTCCAAATGCCCGCCAAAGGCCACCCGCCCCTGATGTGGCAAAAAACCACGGCGTCTGGCACCTGCGGGCGAAAGCGCTGGGCCTGCGGCGACCGTGAGGCTATACTGTACATAAGCACAGTTGTCGCCTCACAAAATGAACAGGGTTCTGGAAAACGAGTTTTATTACCTGGATAATTTCCAGAGTGTCCTGGATTGGATCATCGAGCGTTACCACGACTTGCTGACCGACGAAGAACAAGCTTTCATCGCCGCCTTCCCCACGCTGCCGCAGCCTGCGCGCGCCCTGTTCGTGCGTATGGTCATGCGCAAGGGCGACCTGTTCCGGGCCAGCAAAATGCGGTATGCGGAAATCGGCTGCCCGGTCGAGGCCGCGCATCACCTGCTTCCCACCAGCTGGATCGAGCTCGATCCCGTGCTCAGCCTCGACGAACTGTTCGACCTGCTGGCCAAGCCCGAGATCGCCACGGCATTCGCGGCCCATCCGCACCAGAAGAGTGCACGCAAGGCCGAGCAGCTCGAAGCCTTGCGCGCAGCCTTCACCGACAGCCGCGCCTTTTCAAGCTGGTATGCCGGTTGCGACGACCTTGCCCTGCGCATTCTCGTCAAACCCCTGTGCGACCGTCTGCGCTTGATTTTTTTCGGCAACCTGCACCAGGACTGGACCGAATTCGTGCTCGCCGACCTCGGCGTCTTCCGCTACGAGCAGGTCGAGTTCTCGCCCGCCTCGCGCGGTTTTCGCGACCGGCGCGACATCGATCACTACCTGCAACTGCATGCCTGCAAGGGGCGCTTCGCCGAAGGCGGCGAGCCGATCGACGACGTCTTGAACGAGCTGCCGCTGCAGGCATTCGACAATGAGTGGCTCGACAGCCGGCGCGAGAAATTCCTGTTCCAGGTCGGCCAGCACTTCGAGAAGCAGCAGGACTGGACCCGCGCCACCGAGGTCTACACGCGTTGCGGCTATCCGGGTTCGCGCGGACGCGCCATTCGTGTTCTGGAAAAGGCCGAGCGTTATCGCGAGGCCTGGCAGTTGCTGCAGGAAGCCGAACGCGCGCCCGAAAACGACGCCGAATCCCAGCACCTGCTGCGCATCGGCCCGCGCCTGGCGCGCAAGCTGGGCCACCCGAAAACCATCGCCCGCCGTCCGGCCGCGCCGGTGCGCCTTGACCTCTGCCTGCCCGTGCCGGGCGACGGTCCCTGGGTCGAGGGCGCGGTGCGCGACCACCTCGGCAGCGCAGAGGCGCCGGTGTTCTATGTCGAGAACATGCTGGCCAACGCCCTGTTCGGGTTGCTGTGCTGGCGCGCGATCTTCGCCGCCATCCCCGGGGCCTTCTTCCACCCCTTCCACCGCGCCCCCGCAGACCTGCACAGCCTCGACTTCCACCAGCGCCGCGCGGCCGAATTCGCCGACTGCCTCGCCCAGTGCGACGACGGCCGCTACCGCGCCACCATCCTGGCCCACTTCGAGGAAAAGGCCGGCATCTCGGCGCCTTTCCTGTCCTGGGAATACCTCGACCGCGCGCTCCTCGAACTGGCGCTCGACTGCATCCCGGCGGCGCACGTGAAGCGCTGGTGCGAACGCATCCTGGCCGACGTGAAGGTCAATCGCAGCGGCTTTCCCGACCTGATCCAGTTCTGGCCTGCAGAGCGGCGCTACCGCATGATCGAAGTGAAGGGCCCGGGCGACCGCCTGCAGGACAACCAGCTGCGCTGGATCGATTACTGCGCGGCGCACGAGATGCCGGTCGCCGTGTGCTACCTGCAGTGGGAGCATGCCGCTTGAGCAGCTATGTCGTCGCGGTGCGTGCGCTGTGCGAATTCACGGCCAAACGCGGTGACCTCGACCTGCGCTTCACGCCCTCGCCCACCGCCCAGGAAGGCATCGCCGGCCACGCCGTCGTCACCGCGCGTCGGGGCGAAGGCTACCAGGCCGAGGTGACCCTCAGCGGCAACCACGGCCCGCTGCACGTGCGCGGCCGCGCTGACGGCTACGACCCGGCGCAGAATCTGCTCGAGGAAATCAAGACCTACCGCGGCCAGCTATCGACGATGCCGGACAACCACCGCCACCTGCACTGGGCCCAGCTGCGCGTCTATGGCCACCTGCTGTGCGCCGCCCGTGGCCTGGAGCAGGTCAACCTGGCGCTCGTGTATTACGAAATCGGCAGCGGCCTCGAGACGTCCTTGCGCGAAACGCGCAGCGCGGGCGAACTGAAAGCCATGTTCGAGGAAGCCTGCGGGCGCTTCGCCGAATGGGCCGGACAGGAGCTGCGCCACCGCGAAGCGCGCGACGCGGCGCTGACCGGCCTGCGCTTCCCGCACGCGCAGTTCCGGCCCGGTCAGCGCCAGCTGGCCGAGACCGTGTTCAAGGCAAACGCTACCGGGCGCTGCCTGCTGGCCCAGGCGCCGACCGGCATCGGCAAGACCATCGGCACCCTGTTCCCGGTGCTCAAAGCCGCTCCAGCGCAGCGCATCGACAAGATCTTCTTCCTTGCCGCGAAAACGCCGGGCCGCCAGCTGGCCCTCGACGCCGCCGGGGCCATCTGCAATCACGCCCCCGAACTGCCGCTGCGCGTGCTGGAGCTGACCGCGCGCGACAAGGCCTGCGAGCATCCGGACAAGGCCTGCCACGGCGAGTCCTGCCCCCTGGCGAAGGGCTTCTACGACCGCCTGCCCGCCGCACGCCAAGCGGCGTTGAGCGTCCCGGTGCTGGATCGCGCCGCGCTGCGCGAAGTCGGCCTGGCCCACGATGTGTGTCCCTACTACCTGGGCAGCGAGATGGCGCGCTGGACCGACGTGGCGATCGGCGACTACAACTATTATTTCGACGGCAGCGCGATGCTGTACGCGCTGGCCCAGGCCAACGGCTGGCGCGCCAGCGTGCTGGTCGACGAGGCGCACAACATGGTGGCGCGCGCGCGCTCGATGTATTCCTGCGAACTCGATCGGGTCGCCCTGCGCGCCGCCCGCGCCGCGGCGCCGTCGCCCGTGAAAAAGGCCTTGAGCAAAGTCGCGCGGGTCTGGGGCGAGATCGATGAAGCCGCACCGCTTCCCTACCAGGTGCTGGACGCGCCCGGCGAAAAGCTGCTGACCGCCCTCACGAACGCCACCAGCACCGTCAACGACTACGTCGCCGAACAACCGGGGCTCCTCGACCCGGCCTTGCAGCGCTTTCATTTCGACGCCATGCACTTTACGCGCCTGGCCGAATCGTTTGGCCCTCACTCCCTGGTCGACCTGACCCGCCAGCGTAAGGACAGCCTGCTCTGCATCCGCAACGTGGTCCCGGCGCCTTTTTTGAAACCGCGCTTCGAGGCCGCGCACTCGGTGACGCTGTTCTCGGCCACCCTCAGCCCCTGGCATTATTTCGCCGACCTGCTCGGCCTGCCCGAGAGCACCGGCTGGGTCGATGTCGAGTCGCCGTTTTCCGCCGGCCAGCTGGCGGTCCATATCGCTGGCCGTATCTCGACGCGCTACCAGCACCGCGCGGCGTCGCTGGCGCCGATCGCGCAGCTGATGGCCGCCCAGTACGCGGAGTCACCCGGCAACTACCTCGCTTTCTTCAGCAGCTTCGACTACCTGGAACAGGCGGCAACGCTGTTCGCCGAACTCCATCCCGAAGTGCCGACCTGGCGCCAGGAGCGGCGCATGAGCGAGCTTGAACGCGCCGCCTTCCTCGATCGCTTCCAGCCGGAAGGGCGCGGCATCGGTTTCGCCGTACTCGGCGGCTCGTTCGGCGAAGGCATCGACCTGCCGGGCGCGCGCCTGATCGGCGCCTTCGTCGCCACCCTCGGCCTGCCGCAATTGAATCCCGTGAACGAGCAGCTGCGCACGCGCATGCAGGCGATGTTCGGCGCCGGCTACGACTACACCTATTTATATCCCGGCTTGCAGAAGGTGGTGCAGGCGGCGGGCCGCGTGATCCGCACCGAAGCCGACCGCGGCGTGGTCTACCTGATCGACGACCGCTTCGACCAGGGCGCCGTGCGCGAACTGCTGCCGCGCTGGTGGCAGGTCGAGCGGCTCAGCGCATGAGCAGCGCCTGATCACGCCAGCAGCTCGCGCACCTTCTGATAGCCGCTGCGGCTGACCGGCACCCGTTTGCCGTCCTTCAGCACCGCGCACCAGCTGTCCTTGCTGGCGGCCTCGATGCGCTCGATCGCGCCGACATTGACGATGTAGGAGCGGTGCACGCGCAGGAACAGCGAGGGATCGAGTCCCTGCTCGAGTTCGGCCATGCGCCCGTTCTTCAGGTGCGTGCGGCCGCCGGCGCTGATCTGGACATAATCGTCCTGCGCCTCGATCCAGTCGATGGAGCTGGCTGGCACGACGTGCACGCGCGCGCCGTCCCGGATCAGGATGCGCTCCAGCGGGCCGTGGCGCCGCGCGGCGTCCATCGCCACCGCTTCGACCTGTTCGGGCGGTGTCGCCCGCGTGCGGGCGCTGGCCAGGGCCTGGGCCAGGCGCTCGCGGCTGAAGGGTTTCAACAGGTAGTCGATCGCCCGCACCTCGAACGCCTTCAGCGCGAACTGGTCGTAGGCGGTCACGAACACGTACTGCGCGCCTGTACCGGCCAGTTCGACGACTTCGAAGCCGTCGAGTTTCGGCATCTGGATATCCAGGAAGACCAGGTCCGGCTGCAGCTCGCCGATCGCCTTGACCGCCTCGAAGCCGTTTGCGCACTCGGCCACGATCTCGACCTCGGGATGGGCCGCCAGGTATTCGCGCAGCAGGGCACGCGCCAGGTGTTCGTCGTCGACGATGATGACACGCATGGATCAGGTCTCCGCAAGGGGTTCGGTTTCAACGGGCAGCGCGATATCGACGCGAAAGCGCGCACCGAGGCGCGCCCAGTGCACGCTCGCCTCGTGCGCATACGTCGCCAACAGGCGCTGCCGCACGTTGGCCAAGCCAATGCCGCAACCGGCGGCCGGCTGCAAGGCATCGTCCTCGTCCGCATCGTTCTCGACGCGGATGCGCAACAGGGACCCGGCGCGTTCGGCGGCAATGCGCACCGTGCCGCCATCGAGCCGGTTGCCGATGCCATGCTTGACGGCGTTCTCCACCAGCGGCTGCAGCAGCATCGGCGGCAGCAGGCATTCCCCTGCCCCTTCGCCGATCGCATCCTCGAAGCGCAGGCGCGGCCCGAAGCGCACCTGCTCG
Source organism: Telluria sp. AIW5 (assembly GCF_056680575.1). Classification (NCBI taxonomy): domain Bacteria; kingdom Pseudomonadati; phylum Pseudomonadota; class Betaproteobacteria; order Burkholderiales; family Oxalobacteraceae; genus Telluria; species Telluria sp. AIW5. Next base: position 4,412,744 of record NZ_CM155289.1, read on the forward strand.
ATCGCGAGGAAGGCGCGCACCAGCGCGATCTCCTCGATCAGCGCGACCTTGCGCTGCGCATCCATGCCGAGGCTGCGGCGCAGGAAATCGGACAGCTGCAAGGTCATGCCGCGCGCGCCGGCCGGGTCGATCGAGGTGAGCGCGCTGATGGAGTTCAGGCTGTTGAACAGGAAATGCGGGTCGATCTGGGTACGCAGCATGCGCAGCTCGGCTTCCTGCGCGGCCAGCTTCATTTCCAGCTCGCGCCGCTCGAGTGCGCGCGCCCGTTCGAACTCGAGGCCCAGGTAGTGCGCCACCGCCGTCAGGCCGTACAGGATCACGCCGAGGCCGAACATCAATGCCGCAAACGGGCGCGTCATGAGCGGCAGGCCGGGCACCAGGCCACGCAGGGTGTCGGCGTAGCCGCCCCCGGCCGCGGTCCAGAGCGCACTGGCGCACACTGCCGTGCAGGTGAAGACGCCCAGCACGGCAAGCAGCGGCCGGCTTGCGAGCGGATACGCGCGGCACAGGTAATAGGACGAGAATCCGCTGGCGCAGCCATACACCAGCGCCAGCGGGACGGCGAACAACAGGCTTGCGCCCCAGGGCGCGTCACCGGCCGCCACCATCAGGCCGGACAGCAGCACCCCCAACAGCGCCCAGGCGGCCAGGTAGAGCGCGGTGCTGCGCGTCGTACTCAGCGCCCCGATCATCAGTTGCGCACTTCGACACCGCCCATGATCGCGTAGCCGCGAACGACGAGGCGCTTGCTGCCGTCCGGCGGGACGATCGTCTTCTCTTCGAAGCCGCCCATGATCGGCGTGCCTTGCAGGACGACGGTCCAGTCGGGCGGCACCTTGAGCGTCACCCCGCCCCAGAACGCGAACACGTGGATCACTGCCTCGCCCACGATCGAGGCACTGCGCATGTCGAGTGCGCAGCCCCCCATCACCGCGGTGACCTCGCCGCCGCGGAAGTCCTGGGTTTGCACGCGGCGTTCGAAGCCGCCCAGCACCGCCGTCACGTCCACTACCTGGCTTTCCGAACCCGGCTTGTCGTCGACCACGCCATGGGTCGTGATGCGCTGGCCCGTCATGGCGCGGTACACCACCATCAGGCCGACGGCGATCAATACCAGCGGCCAGGCCGCGCGCCATGAAAAATAGATGATGCCGAGGCGGTGCAGGATCATCGTCACGCCGACCGCGATGCCGCCCAGGCCAATCAGGTAGCCGTTCGGGGTCGTGGTGTCGAGCAGCTTGGCGACGCCGGCGAAGATGAAGATCAGCGGCCAGAAGGCCAGCGCGTCGCGCACCTCGATGATGTCGAGGTTATCCAGCAGGAACAGCAGGCCGAGGGCGATCACCAGCACGCCCATCAGGACCTGGCTGGTCATGCCGCGGTCGGCGCGGCGTGCTGCCCGGCGTGCCTGGCGCGCGGCGCGGCGGTCTTCGATGGTGTCCTTAAACATGGTCTTTCTCCTGCGACTGCGGGAAGCGGCGGTTGAAAACAGGGGTAAGCACCATCAGCAGGCCCCACATCAGCAGGAACAGCGGCCAGCTGTTACGGAAGGTCAGGCCGAACAAATGCTCGAACACCGCGAACAGCCAGAGTCCCGTGAAAATCGTCCACAACCCGTTGCGGAACTGGCGCGCGCTCGGGTAGCCGATGGTCTGGTTGATGCCGGCCACGACCAGCAGCAACGGCCAATAATGCCATACCGTTTCGGCATCGACGATATACATGCGGTCGAGCAGGAAGACCAGGCCGACCGCGATCAGGACCAGGCCCCACACCATCTGCTTGCGCGTCGTGTAGCTATTTTCGGAACTCATGTCGTCCTCCGTGTTGTGATGGATGGACGATAGCGGGGAGCGGCTGGGAAGGAAAGCGCCTTTCGGCGAACGGCGGCGCCGGATCGGCGAATGGCGAAGGAATCGGTGAATTGCGCGAAGCGAAGCAAAGCGAGCGAAGCGGCATGGCCGGCGCCGGCGTCGGCGGCGATGGACGAAAAAAAGCCCGCCGCGTTGCCGGGCGGGCTGTTCGCTGCCTGGAAAAATCAGGCGGCCGATGCGGACAGGCTCATTGGCGGCTGGCCCTTGACCTGGTTGCGGTATTTGGCGCGCGCGATAAGCTGCTTGACAGTCTCGCGTTCGATGTTGGTGCGGCGGATGTCGAGACGTTCGTCGCGTCCGCGGTGCTGTGCTTCGTGTTTGTTGCCGATACGCTTGGTCATGTGCTTCTCCTCTGTGAAATCAGTATTTCCGAAAACGCCCTCAGGACCGGCCGGTGGCCAGCTTCAGGTCCGCCGGCATGAGCATCCCCCACCCCAGCTGGCGCCGGATTTCCTCGGGTGCCGGCGGCGGTTGCGGATCGCGCGAGCGGCGCGCGAGGTATTCGCGCACAAGATGCTTCGGTGGATTCTTGGTCGTCGCAGACATGCGGCCTCCGCTTCCGGTTTTTGTAGACCGCCGCCACATGGCGCCGGCCGAAATCTGGTGCCGATCCTCGAGGCGACCGGCTAACCTGTTGAGATATTCGGCAGGCCTGCAGAACGAATTCGCTGGCGCCTCACTCACACGGCTTCATCATAGCGAGGCCGTGGCTGACGCACCGTTAGGTGACGCACACTGTGCGCAAGGATGAGTTGCCTCCTTGCGGAAAGGGCCGAAAAACAGGAAACCGCAGCTCCCCTTTGGTTGCTGCCGTAGTCGCCGTGGGGCGTCAAACGAGACGATCACGCTCGGCGTCAGGTTGTGGCTGGCACTGAAGGCCAGCGTGGTCATCGGGCGGTCGTGGCCGGCGCACGTGTCCGGTTTGGTGCGGCGCATCAACACTTTTTCCGCTTCGTCGTAGTCGTACGCACCGCCACGTCGGCCAGGCGCTGCAGCGAGCGCCTGGATATTAGTATGGCGTGATGTTGGCGGTAGGTGAGCGCTGCCATATTGATAGCATTAGCTATAAATAAATAACTGGAAAATTACTCGTAATCCTGTAGCCCTGACTTGAAGCTATGTTTGGCTTCCGCAACACTGAGTGATGGATGCCCGACAAATAGTGATTGTGAAACGCCGCGTGGCCGCGTTAGCGTCTTGAAAACACAATACGGAGCCCCATCCATGCGCTTTGCCCCCGTGCTGCTCGCCGCAGCCGCCCTCGGCGGCTGCGCCAGCCAGTCCACCCTGCCGCCCGCGGTGACGCCGGCGTCGCCTGCACCGGTCGCGATCGAGACCTTGCTGCAGAAGCAGATCTTCCAGATGACACCGGTCGAAGCCGGGCGCTACGTCGCCTGGGTCCACGCTGCCGAGCCCAACCTGCGCAAACGCATCGCCGCGATCGGGCGCAAGAACCTGGGCCAGCCATATCTGCTGAACCTGCTCGGCGAGTTTCCCTTCGAGGTGCACGACGATTTACCGATGTTCAGCCTCGATCGCAGTGATTGCGTCGTGTTTGTGGAACACACGTATGCGATGGCGCTGTCCCGTTCGTGGGAAGAATTTTTCTGGATGCTGCAGCGGATCCGCTACCGCGACGGCGTGATCGGCGTGGCGACGCGCAACCATTACACCGAGATGGACTGGAACGTCGCCAACAACTGGCTCGTCACCGACGTCAGCGCCGCCCTGGCTGGCGCGAACGGGCCGAGCTACGCGATGCGCGTCGACCGCGCGCGCTTCCTCAAAACGCGCCACAACACCGAACGCAGCATTCCGGTGGAAACCAGCCGCCAGAGCTACGTGCCGAAAGAACAGGTTGCGGCAATCGTCAGCCAGCTGCAGGAAGGCGATTTCGTCAACGTCATCTCGACCCGCGACGGCCAGCATTGGGCCTCGCACGTGGGCCTGGTGGTACTCGGTGCGAACGGCGAACGCCACTTCCTGCATTCCTCGGAGCCGAAGGTACGGGAGGAAAGCTTCGATTCCTTCATTGCGCGCGCCGCCGAACGCGAAGCCCGCAACGCGCGCGAAGGCAGGAAGGGCCAGCGCCTGGCCGGCTTCAAGTTCCTGCGCCTGAACGACAACATCGTGGCGCCGCCGATGGCACCGCAGCCGCGCCCGGGTACCTGATCAGCCGTACTGCCGGACGCGCCACCGGTGCGCGCCCGGCCAGTTCCCTGCGCCGCCACACCGGCGCCGTCCTTCCCCGCTCGGCTCCCGGGTCGAGTCAGTCCAACTCCCCCTCCTGCCGGCCATCTCGACGCCAGCAAATGAGCGCCGGAATCGGCTGCACAGCGTCGCACCATATTATCCGCCGCTTCCCGAGATTTATATTCCCATCAGAAATCTATTGCCGACCGGATCTCAATTCATTTCCTAATTACATTTCCTGAGTTAAATAAACAGGCCATTTCGTTTTAATTCGGAATTCGCGGTTGAGCAGGGTCAACCTCAGCAATCCGAGTGGAGCAGATAATAAATTTACTCAGCAACGGCAAGGCTGAATGCAACATCAATTCCATTCTCGCGCCAATTATTTCCGACGACATCTTTCTTAATTTAGTCCGCACTGAAATTCCACTGCGCAAGCCTTTACCGCTCCTATTGCAACCACCCGACCGAGTAACGCGCACCATGCCAACTATATCGACCCGAGTCTTAAGCCAGTTTTGCGCCGGAATGGTATCGCTGCATCGGACTACCAAAATAGCGCTGATGGTCTGCATCGACCTGGTGGCATTGCCTTTATGTTTTCTGATCGCGTTGTTATTGCGCGGCGGCGACATAAAACTAGCGTCCCATTATGGTCCAGCCTCTTTCTTAATCGTGGCGCTGGTCACGATCGCTGCCTTTTCGATGTCCGATTTGTACCGCGCGGTGATCCGCTTCATCGACGGCAGGTTATTAAGCGCGACGGGCTTCGCGCTCGGCATTGCGGTCCTGTGCGCGTATGTCGTGCTGTTTGCCATTAACGACGCCATGTTTCCCCGCAGTGCCCTGGCTATTTACTGGTTCATCGTCTTTTCCTACGTGGTGACCTCGCGTATCGGCATGCGCAATTTTCTGCGCAATCACAGCACGCGCCGCCCGACCTCGGACGCCGTCGCCATCTACGGTGCCGGCGAGGCCGGCGCCCGCCTGGCGCAAACCATGCGGAGCAGCGACGAATACCGTCCCGTCTGCTTCTTCGACGACAAGCGCGCGCTGAACGACCGCACCATCGCCGGGTTGCGTGTGTTCCACACCGACCGCCTGGCCGACCTGGTGTCCGCCCACGGCATCCGCACCGTCGTCATCGCCGTACCCGGCATCCCTGCTGAACGCCTGCGCGACATCATGCAGCGACTGGCCGGGGCCGGCGTCACCGCCAAGATCCTGAGCCGGCTGGTTGACCTGGCCGACGACCGGGTGCGTCCACGCGACTCGATCCGCGAGCTGAAGTTCGAAGACCTGCTCGGCCGCCCCCCGGTACCGCCGCGGCTCGACATGTTCGCCCGCTGCGTGCGCGGCAAGACGGTACTTGTCACCGGCGCCGGCGGTTCCATCGGCAGCGAACTGTGCCGCCAGATCGTCACGCTTGCCCCGAGCCGCCTGCACCTGCTCGACCACTCCGAATTCGCGCTGTACACCATTCGTCAAGAGCTGAGCACGCGCTTTCCCGACCTGCGCATCGACGCCCACCTCGGCTCTGTCTGCAATGCCGACCTCATCGAGCGCATCCTCGCCGACAGCCATGTCGATACGGTCTACCACGCCGCAGCCTATAAACACGTGCCGCTGGTCGAGACGAACATCGTCGAGGGCCTGCGCAACAACGTGCTCGGTGCCCAGGTCATCGCCGCGGCCTGCGCCAGCCACCATGTCGAAACCTGCGTACTGATCTCGAGCGACAAGGCAGTGCGTCCAACCAACATCATGGGCGCCAGCAAGCGTATTGCCGAGCTGATCTTCCAGGCGGCGGCCGCCAAGCACGGTGGACAAACCACCTTTTGCATGGTCCGCTTCGGCAACGTGCTCGGCTCGTCCGGCTCGGTCATCCCCTTGTTCCAGCGCCAGATCGCGCGCGGCGGGCCGCTCACCATCACCCATCCCGACGTGTCGCGCTACTTCATGCTCATTCCCGAAGCGGCGCAACTTGTCATCCAGGCCGGCGCGATGGCCAAGGGCGGGGACGTGTTTGTGCTCGACATGGGCGAACCGGTGCGCATCGTCGAACTGGCGCGCACGCTGCTCGCCATGTCGGGCCTGACCGAAAAGACCCCGCAAAACCCGGAGGGCGACATCGAAGTGAAGTTTGTCGGCTTGTTCCAGGGCGAGAAGCTGCACGAAGAACTGCTCACCGACGGCACCGTGTTCCCGAGCGAACACCCGCGCATCATGCGCATGAAGGAAAACGCCCTGCGTCCGAGCGTGCTCGAGACCTGCATCACCTGTCTGATGATGGCTTGCGAGACGCATGAGCGCGGCATGATCGTATCGATGGTCAAGGCCATCGTCAGCGAATACACACCCCAGTTGCCGGTCACCGCACCGGCGCAAGTGCCCGAGCCCGAACTCGAATCGGGCAAGGCGCGGCTCAGTCTCATCCATAAATTCGTGCCCTTCCGCATCTAGCGGCGGCACCCCATCCCCACCCACCCACCACCTCATGTTGGCGAGGAACACATGCGCGACGAACCACAATCGGCCCACCTGCAGCAGCTCACAGCCAAACTGCGCGACCGCACGGCGGTCATCGGCATCATCGGACTCGGCTACGTCGGTCTGCCCCTGACGCTGCGCTATGCGGCAGTCGGCTTCCGGGTGCTGGGGATCGACATCGATACGGCCAAGGTCGATAAACTCAATCGCGCCGAAAGCTATATCGCACACATCCCGGTCAGCGCTATCGAGGCCGCGCGCGGCACCGGTTTCGAGGCGACGAGCGACTTCACGCGCGCCGGCGAGCCGGACGTCCTGATCATCTGCGTACCCACGCCCCTGAACGCCTATCGCGAGCCCGACCTCTCCTTCGTCCTTGACACGACCGATGCGCTGCTACCCTTCGTGCGTCCCGGCCAGCTGATCTCGCTCGAGAGCACCACCTACCCCGGCACGACCGAGGAAGAGTTGCGTCCGCGCCTGGAGTCGCGCGGCCTTGCCGTCGGCCACGACATCTTCCTGGTGTTTTCGCCAGAGCGCGAGGACCCGGGCAATCCACATTTCGAAACGCGGACCATTCCCAAGGTGTGCGGAGGCAGCACCGCCGCCTGCCTGGAAGCGGGCGTGGCCTTGTACAGCGCCGCAATCGACCGCGTCGTGCCGGTCAGCTCGACCCGCGCCGCGGAACTGACCAAGCTGCTGGAAAACATCCACCGCGCGGTCAACATCGGGCTGGTCAACGAGATGAAGATCATCGCCGACAAGATGGAGATCGATATCCATGAGGTGATCCGGGCCGCCGCCACCAAGCCCTTCGGCTTCACCGCGTATTACCCGGGTCCCGGCCTGGGTGGCCACTGCATCCCGATCGATCCGTTCTATCTCACCTGGAAAGCGCGCCAGTATGGCGTGCACACGCGCTTCATCGAACTGGCGGGCGAAATCAACAGCGAAATGCCGCACTGGGTGATCGGCAAGGTCACCGACGCGCTGAACCAGCGCGGGCGCTCGGTGATGGGCAGCCGTGTGCTGGTACTGGGCATCGCCTACAAAAAAGATGTCGAAGACATGCGCGAGTCGCCCTCGGTTGAACTGATGGAGATCCTGCGCGACAAGGGTGCCCACGTCGACTATTCCGATCCGCACGTGCCGACCTTCCCGCGCATGCGCGAACACCGGTTCGAGCTCTCCAGCGTGAAGCTGACGCCCGACGCCCTGGCGTCTTATGACCTGGTCCTGCTGGCGACCAGCCATACCGCTTTCGATTACGACATGATCCGCCGCTACGCCAACCTGATCGTCGATACCCGTGGCGTGTACCTCGAACGCCTGCCCCACGTCGTCAAGGCCTGAGCTGTCTACCGGAGAAGATCATGCGCAACTATCCCCCCGCCATCGTCGACCGCAAGATCCGCTTCGCCCTCGTGGGCTGCGGCCGTATTGCCAATAACCATTTCGGCGCCATCCGCCAGCACCGCGACCGCTGCGAATTGGTCGGCGTGTGTGACATCGATCCACGTGCTATGGCCCAGGCTGCCGACAAGACCGGCGCCGAGACCTATGCCACGCTCGACGAGATGCTGGCCCGCTGCAACGCCGATGCCTTCATCGTTACCACGCCCTCCGGCCTGCATCCGGAGCAAGCCGTCAAGATCGCACGCGCAGGGCGCCACGTCATTACCGAAAAGCCGATGGCCACGCGCTGGGAAGACGGCAAGCGCATGGTCGCGGCCGCCGATGCCGCGGGCGTGCGCCTGTTCGTGGTCAAGCAGAACCGCCGCAACGCGACCCTGCAACTGCTCAAGAGCGCGGTCGAGAAAAAACGTTTTGGCCGCATCTACATGGTCAACCTGAACGTATTCTGGACCCGCCCCGACGAGTACTACAACAGCGCCAAGTGGCGCGGCACCTGGGAATTCGACGGCGGCGCCTTCATGAACCAGGCCAGCCACTATGTCGACCTGATCGACTGGATCGTCGGTCCGGTCGAAAGCCTGCAGGCGTACACGGCCACGCTGGCGCGCAATATCGAGGTCGAGGATACGGGCGTCATCAGCCTACGCTGGCGCAACGGCGCGCTCGGCTCGATGAACGTCACCATGCTGACCTACCCGCGCAACATGGAAGGCTCGATCACGATCCTGGGCGAGCACGGCACTGTGCGCATCGGCGGCGTGGCCGTCAACGAGGTGCAGCAGTGGGAATTCGCCCAGCCCGACCCGGACGACGTCCTGGTGCGCGATGCCAGCTACCAGACCACTTCGGTCTACGGCTTTGGCCACCCGCTCTACTACGACAACGTCATCAAGGTGCTGGGTGGCGAGGCCGAGCCCGAAACCGATGGCCGCGAAGGGCTCAAATCGCTCGAAGTGCTGGTCGCCGCCTACATGTCCGCGCGCGACGGCAAGCGCGTCGCCCTGCCGCTGGAGTACTGAGATGGACCGGCATGCCCTGGAGTCACCGGTTCATGCAAGCGCCATCGTCGACGCCGGCGCGACGCTGGGTCCCGGCACACGGGTCTGGCACTTCGCCCACGTCTGCGGCGGCGCGCGCATCGGCGCCGCCTGCTCGCTCGGCCAGAACGTTTTCGTAGGCAACGACGTGCAGATTGGCGACCGCGTCAAGATCCAGAACAACGTGTCCGTCTATGACGCTGTCACGCTCGAAGACGATGTTTTTTGCGGCCCCAGCATGGTCTTCACCAATGTCCACAATCCGCGCGCGGCGGTAGAGCGCAAGAACGAATACCGGCGCACGCTGGTGCGCCGCGGGGCGACCATCGGCGCCAACACCACCATCGTCTGTGGCGTGACGGTCGGCGAATACGCCTTCATCGGCGCCGGCGCGGTGGTCACCCGCGACGTCCCGGCATTTGCATTGATGGCAGGTGTTCCGGCACGCAGGATCGGCTGGATGAGCCGCTTCGGCGAACGCCTGCCGCTGCCGCGCGACGGCAGCGGCGAGGCGCTCTGTCCCCACACAGGCGATGCCTACGTGTTGCAGGACGGCGCCTGCACTCTGCTCCCCGCCCACCCCGCACTTGCCCCTAGCCAGCCCTTAACCAGAACCGACCGGACCGAGTAAGCAACCATGGAATTCATCGACCTCAAATCGCAATATCAGCATGCGCGCGCGCTGATCGACCAGCGCATCCAGGCAGTACTCGACCATGGGCAGTACATCATGGGGCCGGAGGTGGCGGAACTGGAGGCACGGCTGGCGGCCTACACCGGCGCGCGCCATTGCATCACCGTCGCGTCCGGCACCGAGGCGCTGATCATCTCCTTGATGGCGCTTGGTATCGGACCGGGCGACGAGGTTGTCACCACGCCCTTTTCGTTCATCGCCACTGCCGAGGCCATCGTGCTGGTCGGCGCCAGGCCGGTGTTCGTCGACATCGATCCGGCCAGCTGCAATATCGCGCCGGGGCTGATCGAAGCCGCCATCACGCCACGCACCAGGGCGATCATGCCGGTCTCCCTGTACGGCCAGCCGGCCGACATGGAAGCGATCAACGCGATCGCACGGCGCCACGGGCTGGCAGTGATCGAGGACGCGGCCCAGAGCTTCGGCGCCACCTACCAAGGCAGGAAAAGCTGCAACCTGTCGACGATCGGCTGTACCAGCTTCTTCCCCAGCAAGCCGCTCGGATGTTACGGCGACGGTGGCGCGCTGTTCACCAGCGACGATGCGCTTGCCGCCGCGGCGCGCGAAATCCGGGTGCACGGCCAGTCGCGCCGCTATGTGCATACCCGGGTCGGCGTTGGTGGCCGGATGGACACGCTTCAGTGCGCCGTCGTCCTGGCGAAGCTCGATCGCTTCGACTGGGAGCTGGGCGAGCGCGCCAGGGTGGCGGCACACTACGACGCGCTGCTGTCGGGCCGCCTCGGCCTGGTCGGCCGCAGCCGCAACTGCACCAGCGTACATGCCCAATATACGGTCGTGCTCGAGGAACGCGAACGGGTGCAGGCGCTGCTGCAGGCGACCGGGATCCCGACCGCCGTCCACTATCCGGTACCGATCCACGTGCAGCCCGCCTATGCCCACCTGGGCAGTGCGGACAGCTGCCCGGTCGCGCTCGAGATGGCAAGAAAGGTGATGAGCCTGCCATTCGGCCCCTACCTGTCGTCCGCCGACGCCAGCCGCGTGGCCACCACGCTGCTCGCGGCTGCGGGCGTGGCACTTCCGGAAGCTGCACCATGTCAATAGCCAGCGCATCGGACCACAGCGCCGCCCCGTGTCGGGTCGCCCACCTGACCTCGGTCCACCCACGCCACGATACGCGCATTTTCATCAAACAATGCCGTACGCTGGCAGCGCATGGCTACGACGTGACACTGGTGGTGGCCGACGGCAAGGGCAATGACGCCAGGGACGGCGTTGCGATCGCCGACGTCGGCCGGCTGCCGGGCCGCATGAACCGCATCCTGCGCAGCACCCGACGGGTGTTCCGGACAGCCTCCGCGCTGGACGCCCAGATTTACCACCTGCACGATCCGGAATTGATCCCTTTCGGCCTGCGCCTGAAGCGCATGGGAAAGAAGGTAGTCTTCGACTCGCACGAAGACGTCCCCCAGCAACTGCTCGACAAGCCCTACCTTAATCCTGCCGCGTTGCGCCTGCTGTCCAGCGTGTTCGCTTCTTATGAACGGTTCGCCTGTCCCAGGTTGGACGGCATCATCGGCGCGACACCGTTTATCCGTGACAAGTTCCGGCATATGAACCCATACACCATCGACGTCAGTAACTTTCCGCTCGCAGGGGAGCTGGATGCACCAGGCGACTGGAGCGCAAAACGAGATGAGGTCTGCTTCGTCGGCGGCATCGACACCATCCGCGGCGCACGTGAAATCGTGCGCGCCTGCGCATTGCTGCGTTCGGGGACGCGTCTGAACCTGGCGGGACAATTCACCGAGCCCGCACTGGAGGCAAGCGTCAAGGCCGAACCCGGCTGGAACCGGGTCAATGAACTCGGCTTTCTCGACCGCGCCAGTGTGCGCGCGGTATTGGGCCGCTCGGTGGCTGGCCTCGTGACGTCTCACCCGATCGGCAATTTCTTGTATGGGCAACCGATCAAGATGTTCGAATACATGGCAGCTGGCATTCCCGTTATCGCATCGAATATCCCGTCCTGGCGCGCCATCATCGAGGGCAACCGGTGCGGCATCTGCGTCGATCCTTTCGATCCCGCCGCCATCGCGGCCGCGATCGACCATCTCGTCGCCCACCGCGATCTCGCGCAGGAGATGGGGGAAAACGGGAGAAAGGCGGTACACGATCGATATAACTGGGACGCCGAGGCAGAAAAACTGACGGAGTTTTACAGCGCAATCATGCGCCGTGAAACAGGCAAGCGCGCAGCATAGATACCGGACGCGGGCGGGCTTATCCATAAGCGTTATTCCCGTTGCGATCCCTCAAAACTGTACCAGCACTTTGCCGCCATGATAACAACAGGACAATATTGTTTTGTTAAAAACATTGTCTAAACACCGGCCAGGCGATAACGGTAGCTGCAATCCAGTCTCGCAGCGCGCCTGCTAATAAATTAATGACTCACTTACGCCTATCATGAAAATCACCGTGGTCGGAACTGGTTATGTCGGTCTGGTGACCGGCGCTTGCCTGGCTGAAGTCGGCAATCAGGTTTATTGCCTCGACATCGACCAGCAAAAGATCGACTTGCTGAATGCATCGCACATTCCGATTTACGAGCCGGGCCTCGAAAATATTGTCCGACGCAATATGGCGGCGGGCCGCCTGCAATTTGGAAGCGATGTTGCCGCTGCGGTCGCCTTTGGCGATGTGCAGTTCATTGCAGTCGGCACCCCGCCCGATGAGGACGGCTCGGCCGACCTGCAACACGTGCTGGCCGCCGCGCGCAACATCGGTGCCCATATGAACAGCTACAAGGTGATTGTCAATAAATCGACGGTTCCGGTCGGAACCGCCGAGAGAGTCAGGAAAGCCGTTAGCCAGGAACTCGCCAGGCGCAGCCTCGACCTCGCGTTCGGTGTCGTATCGAATCCGGAGTTTCTGAAGGAAGGCACGGCGATCGAGGACTTCATGCGCCCGGACCGCATCATCATTGGCGTCGACGATGCACACGCCACCGAGACGATGCGCCACCTGTACCAGCCGTTCCAGCGCAACCACGAGCGCATGATCGTGATGGATATCCAGTCGGCCGAATTGACCAAATACGCGTCGAACGCGATGCTGGCAACGCGCATTTCGTTCATGAATGAATTGGCGAACCTGGCTGAAAAACTCGACGTCGACATCGAACAGGTACGCCAGGGAATGGGCGCCGATCCACGCATCGGACATCATTTCCTGTATCCCGGGTGCGGCTACGGCGGCTCCTGCTTCCCGAAAGATGTCAGCGCCTTGCGCAAGACAGCAGCCGAACATGGCAGCCCGATGCTGGTCATCGACGCAGCCCAGGCTGCCAACAGCGCACAAAAGCTGCTGCTGGTCGAAAAAGTCAGGCGCCATTTCCGCCAGAGCCTGGCCGGAATGAACTTCGCAATATGGGGGCTGTCGTTCAAGCCGAACACCGACGATATGCGGGAAGCACCCAGCATCGCCATTATTAACGGCTTGCTGGCGGAGGGCGCAAACATCCAGGTGTTCGATCCAATCGCGATCGACGAGGCGCGCAAGATCTTTCCAGATTCGCCGCGCATTCAGTTCGGCACCAATATGTATGAGGTGCTGGAAGGCGCCGATGCCCTGATTATTGTCACCGAATGGAAAGAGTTCCGCAGTCCGGATTTCAGCTTGATGATGCGCAAGCTGAACACGCCGGTGATTTTTGACGGGCGCAATCTGTATGAACCTAAATGGCTGCGTGAAACGGGATTCGATTATTACTCGGTCGGGCGCCCCCATAGCGCCGGCCGAGCCGCCGGCAACAGTTTCTTGAATACGGGAGCAATGTAATGATCAACGTCGGAATACTCGGTTGCGGCCGTATCGCAAAACGTCATATCGAATTGCTCGGGAACCGCCAGGTCGCCAACTTGCGTCTCGGCGCCGTTTGCGACGTCGTGCCGGAACGCGCCCAGCTTTACGGCCATGAGTTCAACGTGCCGGCGTTCCAGCATATCGACGAACTCCTGAATGCCCCGGGGATCCACCTCGTGGCCGTCCTCACACCGAGCGGCATGCATGCCGAGCATGCCATCGCGGCAGCCAGGGCCGGCAAGCATGTGGTCGTCGAAAAGCCGATGGCCCTGCGCCTGGAAGATGCCGATGCGATGATCCGTGCCTGCGACGATGCCGGCGTCAAGCTCTTTGTCGTCAAGCAGAACCGCTTCAACCTGCCGGTCGTCAAGCTCAGGGAAGCCCTCGACGCGGGCAGGTTCGGGCGCCTGATCCTGGGGACCGTCCGGGTGCGCTGGTGCCGCGAGCAGTCTTATTACGACCATGACGCATGGCGCGGGACCTGGCAGCTCGACGGCGGCGTGTTGACCAACCAGGCCAGCCACCACATCGACCTGCTCGAATGGATGATGGGCGAAGCCGATTCAGTCCATGCCCGTTCCTCGACGGCGCTGGCCCGTATCGAGACCGAAGACACCGCCGTGGCGACGCTGAAGTTTCGCAATGGTTCGCTGGGCATTATCGAAGCGACGACCGCCGTGCGTCCCCGCGACCTGGAGGGATCCTTGTCGGTGATGGGCGAGCACGGCTCGGTCGAGATCGCCGGCTTTTCGGTCAACAAGATCCGCTCGTGGCAATTTGCCAAGCCGACCCTGGAGGATGCCGACGTCGTCGAGAATTTCTCGGTCAATCCCCCGAACGTGTATGGCTTCGGTCATCAGGCCTATTACGAACACGTCGCCGCCTGCCTGCTCGACGGCAGCCCCGCGCTGGTCGACGGCCTGGTCGGGCGGCGCAGCCTGGAGTTAATCAGCGCGCTCTACGAGTCAATCGAAACCGGCCGCGAAGTACCGTTGCACTTTCGGCCCAAACGCTGCCGCCTCGGAGAAGTTGCATGAATCCGCTCGACGCAGCTGCGGTGCCTGCGGCGCATGTGCCTACCCTGCTTCAGGCGGGTACCCGGGACGTGTCGTTCGGCCACCGCGTCAAGGTCGTGGGCCCCGTCAACCTGTACGGCTGTGGAATCGGCGACGATTGTTTCATCGGACCGTTTGTCGAGATCCAGTCCAATGTATTGATCGGTGCGCGTACCAAGGTGCAATCGCATACCTTCGTTTGCTCCCTGGTAAGCATCGGCGAGGACTGTTTCATCGGGCATGGTGTCATGTTCATCAACGACACCTTCGCCAGCGGTGGGCCTGCTGGTGGCCAGCAGCATTTATGGCGCGCCACGCATGTCGGCCGCGCCGTATCGATCGGCTCGAATGCCACCGTCATGCCGGTCCATATCTGTGACGGGGCCGTCATCGGTGCCGGTGCGGTCGTCACCAGGGACATCCTGGAACCCGGGATCTACGCCGGCAACCCCGCACGCCTGATCCGCCCATTGCCAGCGCAGACGTAATTGCCATCGCTCCTACAACCACTGACCTGCCGACACCATGCCTACCGTTCCCTTCGCTGACCTGCATGCACAGTACCTGTCCATCAAGGATGAAATCGACGCCGCCATCGCTACTGTCATCGCAGAGTCGGCCTATATACGCGGCCCGCATGTCGAGCGTTTCGAAAGCGAGTTCGCCAGCGCACTCGACATCGCGCACTGCGTCTCCTGCGCCAACGGTACTGACGCACTGTACATTGCGCTGCACGCGCTCGGGGTCGAGCCGGGAATGGAGGTTATTACATCGGCGCATTCCTGGATTTCGACTTCGGAATCGGTCACCCAGGCCGGCGGCAAGGTGGTGTTTTGCGATACCGATCGCGACACCTTCACAATCGATCCAGCCCAGATCGAAGCAAAGATCACGCCGCGCACCGTGGGCATCATCCCGGTCCACCTCTACGGCCAACCGGCCGACATGGACGCGATCATGGCCATCGCGCGCAAGCATCATCTGTGGGTGATCGAAGACTGTGCCCAGGCGCACCTGGCAAAATACAAAGGTCGTACCGTGGGGACGTTCGGCAACGCCGCGACGTTCTCGTTTTATCCGGGAAAGAACCTTGGAGCGATGGGCGATGCGGGAGCCATCGTGACCGCCGATGCGCGCCTCGCCGAGCGCATGGCGATGTTCGCACGGCATGGCGGCCTGTTCAAGGGCGACCACCAGATCGAAGGCATCAATAGTCGGCTCGACGGCCTGCAGGCCGCGATTCTTTGTGCCAAGCTACCCCATCTTCGGGCCTGGACGCGTGCGCGGCAGCAATGGGCCGCAGGCTACAGCGCGGCCCTGGCCAGGGTCGAGGCGCTGATGCTGCCGCCGTCAATCGAGGAACGCGAACACGTCTATCACCTGTACGTGGTGCGCCATCCGGAGCGCGCCGGCCTGGCCGCCCACCTGCAGGCAGCGAACATACAAACGGTTGTGAATTATCCGGTTGCGCTGCCATTCCTGCCCGCGTATCGCCATTACAAGCATGCACACCATGAGTTTCCCAACGCGTATGCCAATCAGTCGACGATCCTGTCGCTGCCCTTGTTTCCCGAAATGACGGACGCGCAACAGCAGCACGTCGTCAACGCCATCACGCAGTTCAGCCAGGTCCAATGATATGCAAGCTGACACCGACCCGTACGCCGGACCGCAAAAGAAATTGCCATCAACCCGAACAAGTCTCGCGACGATGAAAACAATTTTGGACAGGATTTACAGCGATTACATGATGCCGTCGCGCCTGGACGAGCACGAGCGAATCGTCCAGGCGGCATGCAGTGCCGGCTATACCCAGACGTCGCTGCGCGACTTTTCGAAGTCGCTGAAAACGCGGCCCGCGCCGGCCGACAAAATCATCCTGCACCGGCACGACGTCGACACCGACGTGCGTACCGCGCGACGGCTGTTCGAGATCGAAAAAAAGTACAACGTCAAGTCAAGCTACTACTTCAGGCTGTGCACTCTGGATGTCGACCTGATGAACGAGATCGAAGATTATGGCAGCGAGGCGAGCTATCACTATGAGGAACTCGCGACGTTTGCGAAGAAACACAACATCAAGGATCCCGCCAGACTGCGCGAACGGCTCCCGGAGATCCGCGACCACTTCCTCCGGAACTTCCAGGTACTCGAGCGCCAGCTTGGACGCAAAATGGTGACGGTTGCCAGCCATGGAGATTTCGCAAATCGCCGCCTCAAGCTGGCCAACACGGAAATCTTGCGCTGCCCGGCGCTACGCCGCGACTGCGGCATCGAGTGCGAAGCCTATGACGAGGATGTGATCGGACACTTTGGGGTGTACATTTCGGACCGTCCGCCGCCGCAATACTATCACCCGACTTCGCCGCTCGACGCCATTCGCCGCCACAGCCGGGTCTATCTGCTGACCCATCCCAGGCAATACGCGACCAACTGGAAGGAAAACACCAAAAGCAACCTGGTGCGCTTCTACGAGGGCTTGACCTGGTAAGCGCATGTCATTCGGACCTGAACAGTACTGAGTATTGGTGATCTATGACTCCTAGGAAGATCCTGACGATTATCGGGGCACGCCCTCAATTCATCAAAGCCAGCGCGGTGTCGGCCGCCATCGCAGCCTGCCCCCAGCTGACCGAAATCGTGGTCCACACGGGCCAGCATTTCGACGCCAATATGTCCGATGTGTTCTTTCCCGAACTCGGCATGGACAAGCCCATCTACCAACTGGCGATCCATGGCTGCGGACATGGGGAGATGACGGGTCGCATGCTGATCGATATCGAAAAGGTGGTACTGGCGGAAAGGCCCGACGCGGTCCTCGTGTATGGCGACACCAACTCGACGCTGGCAGGCGCGCTGGCCGCAGCCAAATTGCATATCCCGGTGGCCCACGTAGAAGCCGGATTGCGGTCTTTCAACATGGCGATGCCGGAAGAGATTAATCGGATACTGACTGACCGGATGTCGGAATGGCTGTTCACGCCGACGGATGCGGCGGACCAGCATTTGTTGCGAGAAGGCGTTGCGAGCGCACGCATTCACCAGGTTGGCGATGTGATGTTCGATGTCGCGCTGCGCTATGGGGCACGCGCCAGCGCCAGCGACGCCGTGCGCAAGCTGGACCCGGTGTTGCGGCGGCAACCATACTGCCTGGTCACGATTCACCGGGCCGAAAATACCGACAATCCGGCGCGTCTGGGCGTCATCGTCGATGCCCTGACAGCCTTTGCCAGGGATACGCCAGTGATCTGGCCCCTGCACCCACGTACCCGCGCCGTGCTTGCCAGGCAAAGGCAACTGGAAACCCTGGCACGCACCATGACCTTGCTCGATCCGCTGGGTTACCTGGACATGGTCTATCTCGAAAAGCACGCTGCCCTGATCGCCACTGATTCGGGCGGTATCCAGAAAGAAGCCTTTTTCTACCACGTGCCCTGCGTCACCTTGCGCGACGAGACCGAATGGACCGAGCTCGTGGAGGGAGGCTGGAACCGCCTTGCGCCACCCACCGATGCGTCCACGGTCCTTGCGGCGCTACGCGCCAGCCTCGGCACCTGCGGGGATGACATCCTCCCTTACGGCCGGGGCGACGCCGCCGGGCGCATCGTTCAACAGCTCGTTTCGGACCTGGATTGACGGGTCTGCCCTGGATCCTGCCAGTCAACCCATTGCCATCCTGGTCGTATCCGATCCACCGATCAGACCGCGGCCGCAACCCTCTCGCAAGGCCTGTCACCATGGAATCACTTGCCCGCCACTTCTCCACGGTCGTCGAGATAGTCCGGCTGCCGGTCGCTCTGCTGCGCTTCCATTCGCACATCGATCCTTCACGGATCCAGGAGGCGTACCGCTATTTCACCAAGCCCCATCCGAAATACCGCGTCATCCAGAACAAGAGTGTGGGCGCCGCACTCATCGACCTGCACGCAACCCCGGACCGCGACAGCTATCTGGAAAAGATTCAAGGCAAAAATCGCGGTGCCTACCACGCCAAGCGCGCACGGGCGCGTGGCTACGTCGTCTCCGAGATCGAGCGCAACAATTTCATCGAAGAGATCCATGCAATTAATACTTCAGTGGAAACCCGCCAGGGCCGCCCTATGGAGCAGCACTATCTTCAGAAAGTGACTCAGTTCGAAAACTGGCCCCATTTCAAGTACTTCGGCTTGTTCGACGCCAGTGGCAAACTGATGGCTTACGCAAACCTGGGTATCTACGGTGATTTCTGCGCTTTCTCGCATGTGATTGGCTGCCGCAACAACGACGGCATCATGCACTTGCTGGTGATGGACATCGTGTGCGGTCTGATCGAGGAAGGCGCCCTGAATTACGTCATGTACGACACATTTTTCGGCGCTGGGCCCGGGCTGCGTCAATTCAAACTGGCCCTCGGTTTCCAGCCTTACCGCGCCAAGTACAGCCTCAAATGAATGGCTTCGACAAGGAAGCATCGTGACCCGATGACCGCCCTGGCGGCATAAGTTAGACCTTAAGAATCATCAAACCCATCATGAGAACTCCTTGTGATAATGAACCTTCGTTTTGACAATCCAACTGATGAACGTCGTTTTGCATGGAGATAGGAATTATTTTTTATGCGGTTTTTCCGCCCTTCCCAGAAAATTGCCAAGCCTATGCATTCGACGTCGGACGGCAAAAGCGGTCATCACGGCGGTGAACCAGTTCGCCTTGACGTTCTGACACCTGATCGTCCCACGGCCGCGGGCGCCACACTGCGCGACGGCGATATCCAAGCCGTTCGAGAACGCACGCTCATGAGCGCACTGCGGCCCGATTTCTGGCGCAACGTCGCCACCGTTCTGGCCGGAGCGACAGGCGCGCAAGCCTTGCCCTTGCTGGCAGCACCGCTTCTCACGCGTATGTGTACGCCGGCCGATATGGGCGCCTTCAGTATCTGGCTGAGCGTGATCACGGTGGCTGCGATCGGTGCCACCCTGCGCGTCGATATCGCCATGATCCTCGATCACGAAGAGCACGAGCAGCGCCTCTGCTTCGGAGTCGTCGCTTACTCCGCGACCCTGCTGGCGTTGGCGATAACGCTGATCGCCATAGCGGTCCACGCCCTTGATCTGCCGGCGCTGCGTGGCATCACCTGGTTCGGCCTGCTCACGGTCGGGGTCGGTACCTGGCTCACCGCCTACACCCAAACCACGCTCGCCTATGCAACCTCGCACAACGAGTTCGGAAAGGCAGCAAAAGCCAAGATGCTGGGTGCTGGCACAATCGCCCTGAGCCAGCTGGCGCTGCTCGCCACGGGGCTGGGCGGGACCGCACTGCCAGGGGGCCAACTGATCGGTCTTGCCGCCGGACTGTGGGCGGCGCGGATGCTACTGTCACCACCTTCCGCACGCGTGGGATTCAGGCTCGACACCGAACAACGCAACTACCTCATGAAGCACAAGGCGTTCTGGCGCTTTTCCTTGCCTTCGAGTCTGCTCAACGCACTGGTCGGGCAGTTGCCCCTGTTTATGATTGGACTTAAACACGGCGCGCTGGCCGCAGGTCTGTTCGCCCTGACCCAGCGCGTGGTCGCTGCTCCGGTTTCCTTGCTCGCGGCTTCGGTGCTCGAAGTATTCAAGCGCCAGTCGGTACATGATTTCCAAACTGTCGGCAATTGCGAGGAGGTCTATCGCGCCACGTTTAAAGCCCTGACATTGCTGGCGCTTGGACCATCGCTGATCCTGTTGCTGTTTTCGCCCCAACTATTTGGCGCAATATTCGGTCAGGCCTGGCGCCCGGCCGGAGAACTGGCGCGCATCCTGGCCCCACTGTGCTTCCTGAACTTCATTGCCAGTCCCCTGAGTTATGTTTTTTTTGTCGCAGGCAAGCAGAAGAAGGAACTGTTCTGGCAGGTGGCACTGTTCCTGATGACGATTACCGTGTTCATGGCACCCGTGTCGCTACATCAAAGCGTACTTTGGTATGCGACCGGTTATTGCCTGCTCTACCTGGTGTACCTGCACATGTCATACCAGTGCGCCCGGAACCGCCCGGCGGTCGCATGACGACGCTTACTACACGCGAGTCCCGGATTGAACGCGCAATCCTGACGATCGCTTACCTGGCTCTTTTCCCGGGATTCTTTTTCTATCACTTCCTGTTGGGGACGGGACGGATACGCGCGTTCCTAGGGGGATATTTCGCCCCCGTATCGCTGGCATTTGCGCTGCCGATCGCCATAATTTATACCAAGCAACTTATTCAAAAACGTGGCCGGGTGTTGCCAAGTGAGCTGCTCTACGGCGTGTTCCTGATTTTTTTCTTTCTCGTAGTGGCCGTCAACGCCGTGACCGGCGCGAACCCGACCATTGTCGGCTCCCATCTGCTGGGAATACTGTATATGGCGAACACTTTCGTCATGTTCAAAATGATGGATTTCGCACACCCGGAGATTCGCTACCCTCTTGTGTTGTGCTTGTTGGGAATGTCCGGCGTCATCTTCGGGTTTTCCGTCGATGGTGTTTTCCGCATGGATGCGATGGGCCTCGCCCTGGATCCGAGCAGCCTGTCTACCTACCAGGGCCTGGCCCGCTCTTACCTGATAAATTTTCTGTGTGTAATCGCTTATACGCACAGGCTGCCACTACGCGTCGCTCTTTATGCCGTCGGCGCCGCCTCCCTGTTTCTCAACACCGCGCGCAGCGAGTTCGTCGCGCTACTATTCGCGATCCCTATCATCGAATTCTACTTCGCCAGCCAGAAAGTTCTGTTTGCCATTGTCTTGGCGTCGATTGCGGCGCTGATCACCATGAATATAGATCCGATACTGGCCCAGATTCCGGATAACAGAATACTGGAGTTGTTTGACTTGTCGCATTCGACTTCAGCCATCGCACGACATCACTTAAACGAACACGCAATACAGACCATTTCAAACTATCCAATATTTGGCGATTACGCCAGCTATGCGCCCGGCCATTATGCGCACAATGTATTGTCGGCCTGGGTCGACCTCGGCATACTCGGATTTATCTACCTGCTCGCATTAATGATTGTCCCGTCCATCTGGATGATTATTACCGGATATTTTTCGGGGAAAAAAAATGGGGACTTTGCGCTCGCATTCGCAATGGAATGCGCCACCATTTTATTGCTGGTCAAGTCGCATTTTTTCTCGGACATGCTGATCGGTGCCACGCTGGGCGCTTATGTGCGCTACGAACACAGAAAAAAACATCTCAAGGCGCGCGTATCCGACGCCGATCGGTCCCTATCACCGCACGCGTATCGGGGACTGCGGCGCCGACCAGGTTAAGCCGCCTTTGTTCCGCTATAACAGGGACTAACGTGTACAAACCAATTATTGGCAGCGTATTGATTGCTGCAGCCGCGTCCGCTTGCGTCGGCAAGACCACGCTCGAGCCGCCTGTCGGGTACAGACTGTATGTCGCACCCTCCGGCTCGGATTCGAATCCGGGCAGCGAGTCCGAGCCGTTCCACACCATTCAGCACGCCGCTGACCTGGCAAAGCCGGGTACGTCCGTGCACGTCGCTCCGGGTATTTACCAGGAAAACGTGTCGTCCACGGTACATGGCACCCCCGCGGCGCGTATCCGCTTCGTATCCGATACTAAATGGGGAGCGCGGATCGTCGGCAGCGGTACCGAAGGCATGTGGACCAATAGCGCCAATTATACCGACATCATCGGTTTCGACATTTCGGGCACCGGCCGCCTGGGCATCCTCAACCTCGCATCCCACACGCTCATGCAAGGCAACCACGTACACGACCTGGCCGTGTCAGGTGGCTGCACCGGCGCCGGCGGCGCCGGGATCCACAACGCCGACTACAGCGCGTCGGACGGCGACATCATTGGCAATGTAGTGCATGACATCGGCGTGCCGGGTTCGTGCATCGGCATCCACGGTATCTATGCGACCAACCTGCGTAGCAGGATCTTCAACAACATCGTGTACCGTGCGTCTGCGTGGGGCATTCACCTGTGGCATGCCGCGGACGACGTGATCGTTGCCAATAATACGGTGTTCGAGAACGGCTCCGCCGGGATGGGCGGCGGCATCGTGATCGGCGTCGGCGACAGCCCGGGCGGGAAAATTCTCACCGATACCAAGGTGATCAACAATATCGTCTATAACAACCCGGCCAAGGGAATCACCGAGTTTTGTTACCCGGGCCAGAACTGCATTGGAAGCGGCAACATCGTGGCCAACAACCTGGTATACGGCAGCGCCTCAGCCGTGACTATGAAGGTGGGCGAAGCGACCGGCACGATCACAGAGGATCCGCAGTTCATTGATTATCAGGCCACGGGCCATGGGAATTATCGCCTGAAGCACACCTCACCAGGCGTCGAGAAGGGACTGGCGAGTTTCGCACCACCTACCGATATCGAGCATGTCGCCCGCCCACGGCGCGTGTCTCCCGACATTGGTGCCTACGAAAGCCAGTAAGAGCCTATCCCAGTAGCCAGGAGTCGCTGCTGGCGCGCCTGCCAAGCGGGGGCTGCGGAGCGCGTCGCGCATTTGGCAAATTCGTTGCAGCCATGCGGCCCCCTCGCCCCTTACCGACGCTTGCCATGCATCCCTACGCGCATGTCGCTATCAGCTTCACCGGACTACCAGGATAGGCTCTAGGTAATTCGTTCTTGCCGTCCGGATCGGCAGCGGCCGAACTGCGTCCATTGCCATGGTCGCGGCAGTCTCCAATCGGATCACAGCGAGGCAGGAACCACCCTCCCGCCACGGCCCACCACTATCCCCTCGTCGATTATCCGCTCAATAGGCACGGATACGTCCGCCTTAAGCGTACTTCGCCGTCGATCCCGCCCAGTTGTGCCGCCCCGAACTGGAGGCCGCTCTCCGCACCGACAAGGTCGCATGGGCGCGCAGCATTGCAGTACCCCGCGTGCAGGAAAATCCCCGGCCATCGACGTCATCGACCTCAGCCTCGTTGAACCTGGACTTTATCGCGGGTTTGCTTGCGTGGACACTGGCGCCGATGTGCGGCGGGGCCCGGTCAATGACTCTGCCACGTCGCGCTCACGCGATTGCACTATAAATTCCCAGCCGATAGTTTAATTTCTGAAAAGAAAAACTTTTTAGAAATTTGATACCACATGGAAATTTTTCTCAAAATCTATTGAACTTTGGAATTTTCTACCACTCAAAGCTTACTCGCTCGTAAGTAATCCTCACGGTTAAAGAGCATTGGAGATTTGATACTACATGGAAATTATTCTGAGAATCTATTGAACTTTGGAATTTTCTACCACTCAAAGCTTACTCACCTGCATGTTGTTGGTAGGTTCAAGAGATTTAGAAATTTGATACTGCATAGAAATTTTTCCGAAAATCTATTGAACTAAAGAAGTTTCCGCCACTCAAAGCTTACTCATTCACACGCTGTTACTAGGATTTTTTAGATGAAAAACGTCGTTACTTTTGCTTCAAATGTTCGTATCCACGCCCTGTTGTGCTGCAGCGCCACGGTCCTGTTGACCGCAGGTGTAATGCAACAAGTCTCCGCAGCTGGATTTGAACAGGCATACACCGCATTCCAAGCTGACCCAGCGCTCATGGCACCGGTAGACGCTACCAGCCAGCTGCTCGCTTCCAATTCGGCCGCTGCCGCAGCATCGCCGTCGATCTACAACCTCTACGTTGCCACCACCGGTTCGGATTCGAACCCGGGCACGCAGGCCAAGCCATTTAAAACGATCCAGCGCGCTGCCAACATGGCAAAGCCTTCGACAACGGTGCACGTCGCCGCCGGCACCTACCGCGCAAACGTCACGACCAAAGTGCATGGCACTGCGAGCGCGCGTATCCGCTATGTGTCCGACACCAAGTGGGGCGCCAAGATCATCGGTAGCGGCACCCAGGGCATGTGGACCAACAATGCCAACTACACCGACATCGTCGGTTTCGATATCACCGGTCCAGGCCGCCTGGGTGTCTTGAACCAGGGTTCGTACACCCTCGTGCAGGGTAACCACGTGCACGACCTCACCGTTTCCGGCGGCTGTACCGGCGCCGGCGGCGCGGGCATCATGAATGCTGTCTACACGGCTTCGGATGGTGACATCATCGGCAACGTCGTCCACGATATCGGCGTCCCGGGCAAGTGCAACGCAGTGCATGGCATCTATCACGCCAACCTGCGCGGCAACATTTTGAACAACATCGTCTACCGTAGTGCGTCGTGGGGCATCCACCTGTGGCATGCCGCGGACAAAGTCCTGGTCGCGAACAATACCTCGTTCGCCAATGGCGGCGGCAGCATGGGCGGTGGTATCGTGGAAGGCGTGGGCGACTCCCCAGGCGGCAAGATCCTGACCAACACCAAGATCATCAACAATATCGTCTACAAGAACCCGGCCAATGGCATCCTGCAGTACTGCGCTTCCGGCCAGAAGTGCATTGGCAGCGGCAACGTCGTCGCCAATAACTTGGTGTACGGCAACGGAAAAGCAGTGACGATGAAGGTCGGCACCGCGACCGGCACGATTTCGGCCGATCCACAATTCGTCAGCTACCAGGCTAGCGGCACTGCAGGCAACTACCGCCTGAAGAGCACTTCGCCAGCGATCAACAAGGGCACGGCGACCTCGGCACCGACCACCGATATCGACGGTATCGCCCGCCCACGCGGCGGCGCGGTCGACATCGGCGCCTACGAAAGCTACTAATAGTCCGAATGGCCGGGGACATCGTCCCCGCCAGTTCCCCAACCCACGCCAAGCTCTGCTTCGCGTGGGTTTTTTTTGCGCTCAGCTTCTTTGCGTCGGTTCAAAGCGCCGACTTACTAGATTGATATCCTTCACGCTTGACACAGGCAAGACCGAATAGAACCGAGTGGCTCAGCGTGAACATTCTACTAATCAATCATTACGCAGGTTCAGTGCGACACGGCATGGAATACCGCCCCTACTACCTGGCGCGCGAATGGCTGCGCTTGGGTCACCGGGTGAGGATCGTCGCATCGGCCCACTCGCACGTAAGAACACGCAATCCCGATCCACAGGGCCAGTCGCGCGTCGACGAAGTCATCGACGGCATCGAATACACCTGGTTCAAGACACCCGCCTATAACGGCAACGGCGCCGGCCGAGCACTCAACATGGCGGCATTCGTCACGCGCCTGTACCGCGAAGGGCCGGCCCTTGCGCGCGAGTTCAGCCCTGATGCCGTCATCGCCTCGAGCACTTATCCGCTCGACATCTGGCCAGCCCACAGGATTGCTCGCCTGTCTGGTGCGCGCCTGCTGTTCGAGGTGCACGACCTGTGGCCACTGTCGCCGATGGAGCTGGGCGGCTACTCTACCAGGCACCCTTTCATCATGCTCTTGCAGGCGGCCGAGAACTACGCTTGCCGCCATGCCGACGCAGTGGTGTCCATCCTTCCCAAAGTCCGCGAACATCTGGAAGCGCATGGCATGGCGCCGCACAAGCTGCACCTCGTCCCCAACGGCACCGACCCGTCCGAGTGGCTCAGCCATCCCACGCCCTTGCCGGCTGCGGTAGCGGATACGTTGGCGGCACTGCGCCAACGCGGCCATTTCATCGTCGGCTTCGCCGGCAGCCATGGCATCGCCAATGCGCTGGACACCTTGCTCGGTGCCGCCGCACTGATGCGCGACGATCCGGTTGTCTTCCTACTGGCCGGCGCCGGCCCCGAAAAAGAAAGGCTCAGGCAGCGCGCCCGCGATGAAGGCCTCGACAATGTCTGTTTCCTGGACCCGGTCGCAAAACAATATGTGCCTGCGCTGCTCGCGTGCTTCGACCTGGCGTACATCGGGCTGCAACGCCAGCCGCTGTTTCGTTTTGGCGTTGCTCCCAACAAGCTGATCGACTACATGATGGCCGCACGCCCGGTCCTGTACGCCGTCGAGGCAGGCAATGACCTGGTGGCGGAGGCCGGATGCGGTATCTCCGTCACGGCCGAGGACGCGCCGGCCGTCATACAAGCCATCCGCGCCATGCGCGCCATAGACCCGGACCGGCGCGAGGCGCTGGGTCTGCAGGGTCGCAAGTTCGTCCTGGACAACCTCACCTATCCGGTGCTGGGACAACGCTTCTTGAAAGCCTGTGCCTGACAAAAGGCAAGGGCACGCCGAAGGCAGCCGTTTTTCAAATGAGGACATCATGATCGAACCGCTCGCAGCGCCTGTCGACACCCGACCCTTCCTCCCCTTCGCGCTACCTGACATCGGCGATGAAGAAATCGCCGAAGTGGTCGCCTGCCTGCGTTCCGGCTGGGTGACGACAGGCCCCAAAGTGCGCCAGTTCGAACAGGATTTCGCTTCCTACCTGGGCGGCGGCATCGAGACGGTGTCCGTCAACTCGGCCACCGCCGGACTGCATCTGGCACTCGAAGCGCTTGGCATTGGCCCCGGCGACGAAGTGATTCTCCCGACCATGACCTTCACCGCTACCGCCGAAGTCGTACGTTACCTGGGCGCGCAACCGGTGCTCGTCGACGTCGAGCCGGGCACCCTCAACCTGAACGCGGCCGCAATCGAGGCTGCGATCACGCCGCGCACCAAGGCCGTCATCCCGGTGCACTACGCCGGCCTGGCATGTGACATGGAAGCGATTCTCGCGCTCGCGGCAGCGCATCGTCTACGCGTGATCGAAGACGCTGCGCATGCGCTCCCCACGGTCTACAAAAGCAGGCTGGTCGGCACCCTGGACAGCGACATCACGGTCTTCAGCTTCTATGCCAACAAAACCATGACCACCGGTGAAGGCGGCATGGTGGTCACGCGCGATCCGGCACTCGCGGCCCGGGTACGGCTGATGCGCATCCACGGAATCAAGCAGGACGTGTTCGCGCGCTATACCTCGCCCAAGCCGGCCTGGTTCTACGAGGTGATTGCGGCCGGGTTCAAGTACAATCTGACCGACATCGCCGCTGCCATCGGCGTCCAGCAGTTGCGCAAGCTCGACCGCTTCCTGCTGCGCCGCCAGCAGCTCGCACGGGGCTACGCTGCGGGCCTTGCGGGCTTGCCGCTACAACTGCCCCCGGACGCAACGGATGGCTCGAGCCATGCCTGGCATTTATATCCGGTGCAGCTGACCAATGATGCCGCGCTGGACCGCGACATGGTCATCGCTGCCCTGTCCGAGCGGGGCATCGGGACCAGCGTGCATTTTATTCCCCTGCACCGCCATCCCTACTGGCGCGACACTTGCAACTTGTCTCCGGGCCAGTTTCCGGTTGCCGAAGACAGCTTTGAACGCATGCTGACGCTGCCCCTGTATACAAAAATGAGCGATGCGGATCAGGACCGCGTCATCGCGGCTGTGCGGACGATATTGTCATGATCAAACGCCTGTTCGATATCGCTGCAGCGGCTGCGGGCCTGGTGCTGCTGGCGCCTCTGTTCGCGCTCGTTGCCCTTTGGATCAAAGTCGACTCCACAGGCCCGGTATTTTTCCGCCAGCTGCGCGTCGGCCGCTTCGGCAAGCCGTTCAACATCATCAAGTTCCGCACCATGAGCACGCGAACCGGCGCAGGGCTCGAGCTGACGATCGGCGCTGACTGCCGCATCACCAGGGCGGGCAGCCTGCTGCGCCGATACAAGATTGATGAATTACCACAACTTATCAACGTGCTCCAGGGAACAATGAGCCTGGTCGGTCCACGACCGGAGGTACCGCGCTACATGGCTTGCTATCCACCGGATGCCCGCGCGATCGTTCTGTCTGTAGCGCCGGGCATCACCGATTGGGCCTCGATCCTGTATCGCGAGGAAAGCCAGATACTCGGGCAAGCGCCGGACGCTGAACGGGCCTACCTCGATACGATTCTCCCCATCAAGATTGGCTACTACGTCCGGTATGTCCAGGAACGCAGCTTCTGGACCGACCTGCGGATCATCTTCGGCACCCTGGTAGCCATCATTCACTGAGGAACGCAGATGACCTGGATCCCATTCCTGCAACTGGGCGACATCAAGCTGACGCTGGCGCTTGCGGCGGGAATCAGCGCCTGGCTGCTGACGGCGCGCGCGTGGCGCATGGCGTTCTGGTGGAGCCTGCTTTTCGGACTTGGCATCGGCCTGGTCACTGCCAGCAAAGTCGCATTCATGGCTTGGGGAATGAGCTTGCACGACGTCGAATTCAAGGCAATCAGCGGCCACGCCACTGGCGTGACCGCGGTGTTCCCCACCCTGCTCTACCTGCTCCTGCAGCCCCGCGGGGCGCGTGCGCAGGCGGGCGGAATCGTCGCTGGCCTGGCGCTGGGAGGCCTGATGGTCATCCTCCTTGTCGCCGAGAACGAGCACAGCCTGGCCGAAGCGCTGGTCGGCTGGTTCACCGGCGCGGCCGTGAGCCTCGGCGCTGTCCACATGGCACGTGGACAGCCAGCCTCCCGCGCACTGCCACTTGGCGTGCTGTGCGCGATGCTGGTATTCGCGTCGGCAGCCTGGGTCATGCATGAGGTGCCATACGGCTACCTGATGGCCCGTACCGCCGTACTTATTTCAGGTAATTCCCCTCCTGTGCAATGGTGCACCGGCAGTTAAAAACCAACCATACCAAGGGTCTCCCATGCGAACGCACAACCTACCGCGCCCGTCCTTCCAGCGACAGAGCCCGCTCGGCGAGGATTACTGGCACTCGATCACGATTTCGATATTACGGGGTCTCGCCGCGTTTCTTGTCGCCGCCGCACACCTGCGCGCACACATGTATCCGGGCCTGAGTACGCTGGCAGATCCCTCCCTGTGGTTCCAGGGTTTCGCATTCATCACGGGATTCGGACACCAGGCGGTGCTCGTGTTCTTCGTCATGAGCGGATGGCTGGTCGGTGGCAGCCTGCTCAACAAGATGGGCCATCCGGGCGCCATCACCAACTATGCGATCGACCGCGCCACCCGTCTCTGGACCGTGCTGATTCCAACCTTCGGGCTGACGCTGCTGTTCGGCCTCGCCACCGGTATGCTCCATCCGAATGGTATCGATTTCTCGGCCGCTAACGAATTTTCGGCGCTATCGTTTCTCGGCAATCTGCTTGGGCTGCAGAACGTGACGTTGGACGATTTCGGCGGCAACTACGCACTCTGGAGCCTCGCTAACGAGACCTGGTATTACGCGTTATTCCCCTTGCTGGTGGTGCTGTTCACCGCGCGCCGCCACAGCGCCCGCATCGCCAGCGGCGCTGCGCTGGCACTGGCAGCCGCCCTCCTTCCCGGCAAAATCACGATGTACTTCGCCATCTGGCTGCTCGGGGTGGTGTTCTCGCGCGTGCGCATCGAGTGCGGCGTTACGGCGCGTTGCGCATGGCTGGTACTGCTGGTCGCCGCCCTGTCCTATTTCCGGCTGACTGGCGACAATGACGAGTTCAACGCAGACACGCTCGGAACGGACCTTGTGGCCAGCGTCCTGTTGTTGGTAATGCTCTCCAGCCTGCAATTCAAGGCGGCGCCGGACTCGACGCTAAGCCAGCCGCTCGCCCGCGTCGGCAACTTCTTCGCTGACTTTTCCTTCAGCCTATATGTGCTGCACGTCCCGCTGATTTTCCTGCTAAAACACATCGCAACCACGCAATTCGCGCTGCCCCAGCTGTCGCCCGGCGAGCCCTTGCACTTCGTGGTCTACCTTGGCATGCTGGCAATCCTGATGGGCGCGTCTTACCTGTCCTACCTCATGTTCGAATCGCGGACCTACCGCATCCGGCGAATCGTGAAGGACCTGGTTGCGCGGCGCCATGCAGCACCTCAAGAAACCGTGCCGGCGCGGGCCAAGCGCTAACTCCAATAGCCAACCCGCCGCCCGGCTTCGCAGAATCACGAATCCGGGACCGGCTCGGCGCGCGGGTATCGGCCACCGGCCTGCTTCATTCGCGAATAGGTAGCTGGCTTATTTGCGATCAGAAGTGGCCGCCGATGGGGCCGCCAACCCACTGGCGAAGACCCGCAGCACCGAATCATCAGGCTGAATAGGGCAGCAACTCAGCAGGATGCGCATGATAGGCCCCCGGCCCGGGGCGACGTCGATCGTCGCTTCATTCAACCGACATCCCTACTGCGACATGGCACACCGCCGCGGCGTGGACTCAGGCCGAATCGCCGATGTGGACGGAATCTGGACGCGAGGTTTCGACCGATATCGTGTTCACGCCGGCCGATGCCAGTCGTCATAGCTGTGGAGAGGATCCCCTGAGGCGAGCTGGCGCGGGACCCGCGGCGGCGCACACGAATCAGGCCCAGTAGCCGATCTGCACACCAGACTCCGACTGACAGAGGACCCAACGCCGGCCGACGCCAAGCGTTATAGCTGTGGAGAGGACTCCCTGCGGCGGGCTGGCGCGAACCCGCGACGGCATACACAAATCAGGCCGAGTAGCCGATCTGCACACTAGACTCCGACTGATATAGAGTCCCACGCCGGCCAATGACAGGCATCATATCGTTAAACAGAATGCCCTGCGGCGAGATTCCTGCAAGGTTCAGGCGCTTGATCGACTCTGTGATGTCAGCCTCGTTGGTTACCCCAGCCCGGGTCACGATGAAGACCGCGCCGGCGTGGGCGCCGATAATCAGCGAATCCGCCACGGCCAGGATGGGCGGAGGGTCCAGCAGCACCAGGTCATAATCGGCGCTGACCGCTTCGAGCAGCTCGCCTAAATTAAGATGCAGCAAGAACTCCGAACGGTTCGGCGGCAAGGCGCCGGT
The DNA here is from genome assembly GCF_056680575.1 of Telluria sp. AIW5. Taxonomy (NCBI): domain Bacteria; kingdom Pseudomonadati; phylum Pseudomonadota; class Betaproteobacteria; order Burkholderiales; family Oxalobacteraceae; genus Telluria; species Telluria sp. AIW5. The sequence continues at coordinate 4,443,985 of NZ_CM155289.1, forward strand.
TGGGATGAAGTCCAGGTTCTCCATCACTTCATGATGAATCACGTCCTCGACCGGCATTGCGCCAGTGATCGCTTTCGACAGTCCCAGGTCACGCGCCACGCCGAAATAGCGGTGCAACTGGCCATTGCGCAGGTCGGCGTCGATCAGCAGCACCCGCTTGCCGCTCGCCGCCATGACGGCCGCAAAGTTGGCGGCGACGAAGGACTTGCCCAGGTGGCGAGTCGGGCCGGCGAACATGACGATGTTGTTCTTGAAGTGCGGCATCGAGAATTGCAACGCTGCCCGGAAGCTGCGCAGGCTTTCGACCGCCGGATCTTCCGGCATGATCTGGGCCAGCAAGGGCAGCACGGCGCGGTCGCCGCGCGCCTTGCGCAGCAGCTTGTCCTGGTTGCCGCTGTGGGGAATCGATGCGTAGACGACACGTGCGTTCAGCAAGCGCTCGATTTTGTGCGGATCGTCGATGCCGCCCTTCAACGCCTTGCGGGCAAAGGCCAGCAGCGTTCCCAGCAACAGGCCGGTAACGACCGCGAGCGCGACGATCAGCGGGCGGTTCGGCTTGAGCGGCTTTTCGGGCGCGATCGGCGCATCGATCAGGCGCACGTTGCTGACACGGCCCACCGAAATGAGCCGCAGCTGCTGCGCCGTATTCGACAGTGCTGTGTACAAATCGGTGTTGACCTTGATGTCGCGCGTCAACCGCGCCTCATCCTGCTCGAGCACCGGTAAAGTCTTGATGCGTGCGGCGACTTCCTCGATCTCGGCGTCGACTTCCTTGCGCTGGCGGTTGATCGCAGCAACGATCGGGTGGTCTTCGGTAAAGCGTGCGAGCAACTCGGTTTTTTTCTGCAGCAGCTCGATCCGGCGCGCCCTTGCTGCAGTCGCCTGTGCCAGGCTCATCCTCGCTTCCTCACGCAGGTCGACAGTGCCGTGCGAATTGCGGAACTGGTTGTAGCGGTCTTCGGATTGCTCCAGCTGGCGTTTCAGGATCGGCAGCTGCTTGTTCAGGAATGCCAGCGATTTCTCCGCTTCCTCCGTCTTGCGAGCCAGGTTCTGGCGCATGTATTCGCGGCCGATCTCACTGAGCAAGGCGTTGATGCGCTTCGCGTTTTCGCCCTGCAGCTTGACCTCGATCACGCCCGACTGTTTGCCCTGCTCGGTGATGACCATGGCCGTCTGGATCGCCTGGATCGTCCCGAGGCGGGACTTGCGCTTGAGGCTGAAGCGCGCACCGGGGTTCGCGTACAGCCGGTCGACCTTGATCTCCATGCTCCCGTCCGGCGTCGCGACGCGATAACGCTGGCCGACTGTACCGTCGAAAGCCAGGCGCTGGCCCCCTCCGGAAAAGTGATAGCGATTGACGCCATTCGCAGTGAGCGTGAACTCGCGGTTGAGCCAACTTTCAGGGACGTCGAACACCGACACTTCTGCCTTTTCGCCCCCCCATACATAGCCGCCATAGCCGAACAAGCCCGGGTTGGCGAGCACGCCGTCGTTCTGGTTTGCGAACCAGAAGCCGACGACGGGAAAATATTTTGGCTGCACCTCAATGTAGAGCTGCAGGTTGTCCACCGCCTGTGAGACGACCATGCGCGAGCGCAGCAGTTCCATCTCGGCGATGGCGGCCTTCTTGGTCTCGAACAATGAGGACGCCTCGCTCAAGATGTTCTTTGAGGCGTATGGGCTTTCCTCCTCGACGTGGATCATCAGGTTGGCTTCGTACACCGGCTTGGCCACGAGGGCGTACAACACCGCGATCAGGGTGATCAGTGCCGTGATGCCGCCGATCAGCCAGCGGCTCTCGTACAGCGTATTGAAATATGCCTTCAGGTCGACCGTGGGTTCGTCCGCAGCGCCCTGCGTCGGGTGCGGGTCGAACGGAACGCTCAGGATGGGCGGACTGTGCGCAAGATGGGTCAGCGTATGGTTGTCGGAGTGCTTGGTCATGTTCGGCTCCCTTGGCTCAGGGCCGGTTGGTGACGCCAACCGCGGAGGTAAGCGCGCCGGGGAACAACAAGCTGAGGTGGCGGTTCCATTTCGCCATCGGCGAGGCGGCAACGTAGACCACGTCTTTTGGCCGCAGGTCGAACGACTCGGCCATGGCGATGGAGCCCGTCAGGCGCGCGTCGAGCTGGAACACGCGGGTGCGCTCAGGCGTCTTGCGGACGACATAGATTTGGCGCGCGTCACCGCTCAGGGGGCTGATCCCCCCGGTCTCGCCGAGTGCCTCGTTCAGGGTCAGGCGGCCGTCGTGCATCGGGAGCGCGCGGGGGGTGACCACTTCGCCCGAGACAAACACCTTGCTTTCGTCGCGCGAGTGGACCCGCACGACGTCGCCGTGCGCCAGCATGATGTTTCCGGGATTAACGCCCTTCTGCACCAGCTCGCGCAGATTGATGCGGTAGCGCGCATCGCCGCGCTCAAGCGCAATGCGGCTCTGGTCCGCGGTCGGGAGCAGTCCACCGGCGCGATTGAGCGCTTCGACCAGCGTCATCGGAATATCGTTGATCGCCTGCAGGCCGGGCGACTTGACCTCGCCATCGATATAGACGCGCTTGCTACGGTAGGACTGCACGCGGAGGGTAATGTTCGGGTTGGCGATGTACTTGGCGAGCTTATGCGTCAGATGCGCGCGCGCCTCGTCTTCGGTCAGTCCCTCGACCGGCAGCAGTCCGGCGAAAGGAAACTGGATGCGCCCCTGGTGGTCAACCACGAATCCCGGCTGTGATGTATTGGCATTGGCGGCGCTGGAAGCGGTGACGTCGGCCGCTGCGGTGGCCGCGGTCATGCCGCCGGCGGCCAGTTCAGGATGGTCCCAAACCACGATCGACAGGATATCACCGCGGCCGATGGTGTACCGCGACTGATGCGGCAGCAGCAACTGCGAGAGGTCCTGGTCGACTTGCTGCAAATTGGCCTGCTTCTCCGTGGCGATCAACTGCTCTGTAATCATTTCCGTGGGAGGCGGCGCGTCCGCGGAGGCACCACTGCCCTCGGATCGGAATTGCAACCCGGGGGCGCAACCGGCCAGGACCAGCACAGTTAAGGCGGCGACAAAGCGCAACCGCACAACTACTGATGGGAGTTTCATGACTTGCCTATGGGATGGACTGGGATGTTATGGCTGACTAACTCAGCGTAAGGCGTCCGTCATCGGAGACTTTGCTGCACGTCAAACGGCAGGCGCAAGTGAGCTGGTGATGCACGGCTGAGCTGGTGATGACGCCGCCCGGACGATTCCCGCAAGACGAGGAAAGACCGGCGCGATTCTCCCGGCAACCCGAAGGACTCGGGTAAACAGCCGGATACCGCAGATTCCGGTCACGTCGACGCGCGGCCAGGTCCAGCGAAAGGGAGCATGCCGGGACCGACAGGATCAGCGCATGCATCATCGAAGACAACGACAATCCGATCACCACCCGACGAGTCGCTGGAGCAAACTTCACGTCGGCAGCGAGCGCGCCACATGCTGCCGCGACCCTGTATTGTCGAGTTGGCAGCAGCGCGTTGACCGGGCCAGCGCGTGCACACGCTGGCAATTGCCGGCGGCGTGGACGATACTGGTAGCGCCCTGATACCAATGGAGGCCTACCTATGCTTGCAGGATTCATTTTCGCGACCGGGATCGAGAACAGCGCGCCGACCATCGCGGACGGCCAGGTGCGCATGGACGAGCTCGAGAAATGCGGCCATTACAAGCATTGGAAGCTCGATTTCGACCTCGTGCAGGAACTCGGCTTGCGGGTGCTGCGCTACGGCCCGCCCCTGCATCGCACCTGGCTCGGCCCGAATCGCTTCGACTGGGAATTCGCCGACCTGACCTTCGCCGACCTGCAGCGCCGCAACATCGCCCCGATCGTCGACCTCTGCCACTTCGGTGTGCCCGACTGGATCGGAAATTTCCAGAATCCGGATTTTCCCGAGCTGTTCGCCAACTACGCCAGCGCTTTTGCTCGGCGCTACCCTTGGGTGCAAATGTACACGCCGATCAACGAGATGTGGATCTGTGCGGTCTTTTCGACCCTGTACGGCTGGTGGAACGAGCAAATGCGCAGCGACACCGCCTTCGTGACCGCGATCAAGCACTTGGTCAAGGCTAACATTTTGGCCATGCATGCGATCCTGACGGTACGCCCGGATGCCCTGTTCATCCAGAGCGAGTCGACCGAATACTTCCACGCCGAGTCGCCCGACGCCGTCGGCCCCGCTGAGATGAACAATGCACGCCGCTTTCTCGCGCTCGACCTGAATTACGGGCGGCGCGTCGATTCCGACATGTACGAATACCTGCTCGACAACGGGATGCGGCGCGAGGAATACCATTTCTTCCTCCAGCACAATCTGAAGCATCACTGCATCATGGGCAACGACTATTACCAGACCAACGAGCACTATGTCGCGGCGGACGGCATGACGCGCGCGGCCGGCGAGATCTTTGGCTACGCGGTCATTACTCACCAGTATTACAACCGCTACCGGTTGCCGGTGATGCACACGGAAACGAATCTGTGCCAGGGCCCGGGGGGCGACGAGGCGGTGTATTGGCTGAAAAAGGAATGGGCGAATGTCCTCCGGGTGCGCAACAACGGCGTCCCCCTGATCGGCTTCACCTGGTATTCCCTGACGGACCAGGTCGACTGGGACAGCGCGCTACGCGTCAACAACGGCAATGTGAACGCGCTCGGCCTGTTCGACCTCGACCGCCAGATCCGTCCGGTCGGCGTCGCCTACCGCGAACTCGTGAAAGCCTGGGAAGCCGTACTGCCGACCAAGAGCATTTGCCTGCAGGTGCCGGTCGTCATGCCGCACGAATTCGGCACCGAGATCACGTCGATCGCCCCCGAGGCTCCGGCCAGCGGGGCCATCCAGGGCTGACCGGTTCAGCGCTTGCGCAGCGTGAAGGAATAGGTGTCGCCGTGCGCCAGGTAGACCACGCCGTCCTCCAGCCCTGCCGCCTTCACTTCGCGCGCAAACTCGGCCAGCGGCGACTTGAACACGTCGTAATCGTTGTAGTGGATCGGGATCGTCTTCTTTGGTTTGATGATCTGCATCATCTGGACGCCGTCCTTGCCATCCATCGTCACCTTGAAAACGCCCAGGATGCGGGTGCCGCCCAGGTGCAGCAGGGCCAGGTCGATGCCCGGGAAGCGTTGCGGAATGCTGCGGATGTCGTCGTACACAAGGGTGTCGCCGCTGATATACATGCGGTAGTCCGGCGTCTCCGCGTTCGCGCCGAAATCGAGCACGCTGCCCATCACCGTCGGCAGCAGCACCGACACCCCGGCCGCGCCATGACGGCCGGGCACGGCAGTAACGCGGAGGCGGGTGTCGCCCTTGGTCACCTCGAGTTTGTCCCAGTCGGAGAGCGCAAAGCGCTGCTGGAAGCCGAGGCGCTTGAGCTTTTCGCTCGCTTCACGGGTGGAAACGATCGGTGTGTTGCGGTTCAGGCGCTCCTGCACCAGCTTGTCGAAATGGTCCTCGTGCATGTGCGACAGGATCACGAGGTCGATCGGCGGCAGCTTGTCGAAGTCGATGGCCGGGTTGGTCTGGCGCTGGGCGGTCAGGCCGTAGCCGAGGTGCACGTGGTCTCCCTTGTGCAGGAAGTTCGGATCGGTCAGGATGGTCAGTCCCTGGTATCGGATCAGCACGGTCGCGGTGCCGATGAACTGCACTGTGCCCGATTCCGCGGCCGCCGCCGGCTCGCCGGCGGGGAGCTTGAGGGTATATGTATCGCCCTGCGGCACGACCGCCTGCGGCTGGCTCTCCGCTCGCGCGAGGCCCGCGAAGGAGATCCCGAATGCGGCCAGCAAGACGGCAGACCCCAGCAAACGATGAACACGCATACACACTCCGTAAATGGACGAGCCCGCTACTTGGAGCCCCTTGGAGGCCAAGACGTTAACATAAAGACTATCCCGGCGGCGTTCGTTTCCAGACAAACAACTCGCACCATGTTCAGCGCTCCTCCCCCGCGTCCGCCAGCCATGCAAGGCGGTTCCCGAGCGCAACGCGCCGGGATATACTTGAGCAGCTTTGTTACTTCACCAACTAATCAAAACGCTTACGCGCTCTCCCATGTCCCAAGGTCTGCTTCCCCGCATCATCCCCGCCCTGCTCGGCCTGTCGTTGGCCTTGCCTCTTGCCGCCACTGCCGCTCCGGTACCGGCCGAGGTGGCGCCGGTAATCGAGCGCATCTCGGCCGCTTCGATGCGCGGCAACCTGTCCTTCCTCGCCTCGGATGCGCTCGAGGGCCGCGGCACGCCCTCGCGCGGGCTCGATATCGCGGCCGAATTCATCGCCTCGCAGTTCCGCGCGGCCGGGCTCGAGCCGCTCGGTGACGATGGCTATTTCCAGACGGCCGACTGGAACCTGATCGATCCCCGGCGCGCAAAGAATCCACCGGCAACGCCGGCCGCGCCTGTGAAGGTGCGCAATGTCGTCGGCATCCTGCGCGGTTCGGACCCGGCCTTGAAGGACACGTATGTGCTGGTGACGGCGCACTACGACCACGTGGGCATGAAACCCGGCCAGGGCGACGGCATCTTCAACGGCGCCAACGACGACGGCAGCGGGACGGTGTCGGTGATCGAGCTGGCCAGGGCCTTCAGCCAGAACAAGACGCGCCCGAAACGCAGCATCGTGTTCATGACGGTGTTCGGCGAGGAACATGGCCTGGTGGGTTCGCGTTACTACGGCGCTCACCCTCTGGTGCCGATCGACAAGACGATCGCCGGAATCAACCTGGAACAGGTCGGACGCACAGACGACAACGAAGGCGCCCAGGTGCGTTCCGTCGGCGTCACCGGCTTCGATTTTTCCGACGTCGGCGCCATCCTCAAGTCGGCCGGCGACGACACCGGCATCCGCGTCTGGAAGCACCCGGTCAACAGCGACAAGTATTTCGCCCACAGCGACAACCAGGCGCTCGCCGACCAGGGCATTCCATCGCACACGGTGAGCGTGGCCTACGGTTTCCCCGACTACCATGGCGCGGGCGACCACTGGGACAAGATCGATTACGAGAACATGGCCGCAGTCGACCGCACTGTTGCGCTGGCGATCTGGACGATCGCTAACGGCACGACCGCGCCGAAGTGGGATGCGAAGAATCCGAAGGCGGCCAAGTACCTGGGTATCTGGCAAGGCCGCAACCTGAAATAAGGATGGGAGGGGCGCGATCCGGCCCCTCGTTCCCTGAACGACTGCTCAGGCGGTGCGTCGCGCCGCCGCCGCACCCTCCTCCCGCGCCTGAAACGCATTCCCAAAAACTTTACGCGAACTGCGAACTGGCTAACGGACTGATGTAACAGTTGCGCCGACAATCTGTTCGATGAACAGTGGAGGCCCGATGAGCACAGTACGACACACCTTTACGACGACCGTTCCAGCTTCCGCCGAGGAAGTCTGGGCCTGGTCGACCTCCATCAAGGGCATCAAGGCCGAGATGTGGCCCGTCCTGAAGATGACTTTTCCGAAGGGCATGACCCACATCGCCGAGGACATGACGCTGGACAAGCCCCTATGCCGCTGCCAGTTCCTGCTGCTCGGACTTTTTCCCATCGATATGTCGAAGCTGACCTTCGCCGAACTCGAACCGGGCCGCCGTTTCGTCGAGCAGTCTCCCCTGCTGTCGATGCGTTCCTGGCGCCACGAGCGCATCGTCACGCCCACGGCGGACGGCACGCTCGTGACCGACAACCTGACCTTCAGGCCGCGCATCGCGGGGCCGCTGGTCGGCTGGTTCGTGAAATTGTTTTTTGAACACCGGCATGCGGTACTCGCGAAGTCGTTTGCCAAGGGGGCAGTAAAACCGGCGCAGGGCGCCGCGGTTTGAACGCGGCAGGGCAAGGATAGAAAGCGCGATTGAAAAGCGGAAAATTCTGGATTTCACTGGCCTGCCCAGCAGGAATCGAACCTGCGACCCTCAGCTTAGAAGGCTGATGCTCTATCCAACTGAGCTATGGGCAGAGAGAAGCGCTGACGAATGTCGACGCAGAAATGAAAACGGGCCGTCGAAACGGCCCGTTCGTAATACTTGGTCGGAGTACAAGGATTCGAACCTTGGACCCCCTGGTCCCAAACCAGGTGCGCTACCGGGCTGCGCTACACTCCGAATACATTCATCATACTCGCCCGGAGGTCCCGCGTCAATGCGGGCACCTCAGGACTTGCATTCCGTTCTCAGGCCGCGAGCTTGTCCGCGATGCGGCGCGCCATGCTGTCGGCCATCTCCGCGTCCTTCGCTTCGACCATCACGCGGATCAGCGGCTCGGTGCCCGATGCGCGGATCAGCACGCGGCCGGCGTCGCCCAGTTCGCGCTCGACCGCTTCCTTCTCTGCAACCATGCCCATGTCCTTGGTCCAGTCGAAGCCCGGCTTGACGCGCTTGTTGATCAGCGTTTGCGGATAGAGCGTCAGTTCGCTGCAGCACGCTTCCAGCGACTTGTTGCTGCGCTTCAGCGCCGAGAGCACCTGCAGGGCCGAGACAATGCCGTCGCCCGTCGTGTGCTTGTCCAGCGCCAGCAGGTGGCCCGAGCCCTCGCCTCCCAGGATCCAGCCGCGCTCCTGCATCACTTCCAGCACGTAGCGGTCGCCGACCTTGGCGCGGGCGAAGCCGACGCCCAGTTCCTTGAAGGCCACTTCCAGTGCCATATTCGTCATCAGGGTACCGACGGCGCCGGCGACCTGCCCGGTCGACATGCGGTCGCGCACCATCAGGTACAGCAATTCGTCGCCGTTATACACGCGGCCGGAAGCGTCGACCATGATCAGGCGGTCGGCGTCGCCGTCGAGCGCGATGCCGAGGTCGGCCTTGTGCTCGATCACGGCGGCCGACAGCGCTTTCGGTGCGGTGGCGCCAAAGCCGGCATTGATGTTGAAGCCGTCCGGCGTGGCGCCGATCGAGACGACTTCTGCGCCCAGCTCGTGGAACACGTGCGGGGCGATGGCGTAGGCCGCGCCGTGGGCGCTGTCGACGACGATCTTCAGGCCACGCAGGTCGAGTTCGCTCGGGAAGGTGCTCTTGCAGAATTCGATGTAGCGGCCTTGCGCGTCGCGCAGGCGCGTGGCGCGGCCGAGTTTGTCGGAGGGAACGCATGCCATCGGCTGGTCGATCGCCTCTTCGATCGACAGTTCGACGCTATCGGGCAGCTTGGTGCCGTGCGCGGAAAAGAATTTGATGCCGTTGTCCTGGAACGGATTGTGCGATGCCGAGATCACGACGCCGGCCTGCAGGCGCAGCGCGCGCGTCAGGTAGGCAATTGCCGGGGTCGGCATCGGACCCGCCAGCATGACGTCGACGCCCGCTGCCGAGAAGCCCGCTTCCAGCGCGGCTTCGAGCATGTAGCCGGAAATGCGCGTGTCCTTGCCGATCAAGACGGTCGGACGGCTGCTGGCAGCGTAGTCCTTGGCCAGCACCATGCCGGCGGCGTAGCCGAGGCGCATCACGAAGTCAGGCGTGATCGGCGCGACGCCGACCTGACCGCGAATGCCATCCGTACCAAAATATTTGCGTGCCATTTTCTTCTCTTTATCGTAAATTAATCAATAACAAATTGTGCAATTAAGCAATAGTGGCCGCGCGCCAGACCTTCAGCGCGTCGACCGTTTCTGCCACATCATGTACCCGCACGATTTTAGCGCCATGCGCGACAGCAGCCAACGCGCCTGCGATGCTGCCGGGCAAGCGCCCTTCGACGGGACGGCCGGTGACGGCGCCGATCATCGATTTGCGCGACAGCCCGATCAGCACCGGCAAGCCGAGTTCCTGCTCGATGCGGGCCGTGGCGCGCAACAAGGCGTAATTGTGCTCGACCGTCTTGCCGAAACCGAGGCCCGGGTCGACGCAGATGCGCTCGCGCTCGACGCCGGCTGCCAGCAGCGCGTCGATGCGTTCGCGCAGGAAATCAGTCACGTCCCGGACCACGTCGCCATAGACGGGTTCGGCCTGCATGTCCTGGGGCGTACCTTGCATGTGCATGACGCACAGCCCGCAATCGCTGTCCTTCACGGCCTCGATCGCGCCCGGCGCCCGGAAACCGTTGATGTCGTTGATCATGTCAGCACCGGCAATAATCGCCTCCCGCATGACCTCGGGCTTGCAGGTGTCGACCGACAAGGCCCGCCCCAGGCCCTGCAAGGCGTAGATGGCAGGCATTACCCGGCGCAGTTCTTCGGCGACCGGGACGCTCGGCGAGCCGGGGCGGGTCGATTCGCCGCCGATGTCGATCATGTCGACGCCGTCGGTGACCATTTCCTCGGCCTTCGAGATGGCGAACTCGAGCGAGCCGTAGCGGCCGCCATCGGAAAAGGAATCGGGGGTCACATTCAGGATGCCCATGACCAGGGGCTGCTTCTCGAGCCGGAAGCTGAAGCGGCCGCATTGCAGCAGTTGACGCATAGTAGAAGTGGAAAGTCGAGGAAGAATGTGCGCGAGTGAGCAAGCGCAGCTCGTTAACGAGCAAAAGACATCCGGATGGATGCCTTTTGCTGGCGAGGTGCTAAGCGATCAAGCGCGTGGACGGATCAGGACAAATCAGGCCGGTGCCGGCGCGTTGGTGGCGACACCGCCCGAACCGCTGTCGCCAGGCGGCGTGCGCTTAGTCAGGATGCCCGCTTTCGGCGGACGCGGCTCGCGGCCGGCCATGATGTCGTTGATCTGCTCGGAATCGATGGTTTCCCACTCGAGCAGGGCCTTGGTCATCATTTCGACCTTCTCGCGGTTCTCTTCGAGCAGGCGGCGCGACAGCGCGTACTGGGTGTCGAGGATGGCGCGGATTTCGGCGTCGACCTTTTGCTGGGTCGCTTCCGAGATCGTCTTGGTGGCGCCGCCGAAGAAGCCTTCGTTCTCGCTGTCTTCGTAGACCATCACGCCCATGCTTTCGGACATGCCGAAGCGGGTGACCATCGAGCGCGCCAGCTTGGTCGCACGCGAGAAGTCGTTCGAGGCGCCGGTCGACATCTGGCCGACGAAAATTTCCTCGGCAATGCGGCCGCCGAACAGAATCGAGATTTCTTCCAGCATCTTGTCCTTGTAGCCGGACAGTGCGTCGTGTTCAGGCAGCTGCCAGGTCAGGCCGAGCGCGAATCCACGCGGCATGATCGTGACCTTGTGCACCGGGTCGGCCTTTGGCAACAGCTTGGCAATCACCGCGTGGCCGGACTCGTGGTAGGCCGTGTTGCGGCGCTCTTCCTCGCGCATGACCATCGACTTGCGCTCCGGACCCATGTAGATCTTGTCCTTGGCGTCCTCGAAGTCGGCCATCTCGACCAGGCGCTTGTTGCGGCGCGCGGCAAACAGGGCTGCCTCGTTGACCAGGTTGGCGAGGTCCGCACCCGAGAAACCCGGGGTACCGCGGGCCAGGATGTCGGCTTTCACGTCGGCGCCGATCGGCACCTTGCGCATGTGCACGTTCAAGATCTGTTCGCGGCCGCGGATGTCCGGCAGGCCCACCATTACCTGGCGGTCGAAACGGCCCGGACGCAGCAGCGCTTTATCCAGCACGTCGGCGCGGTTGGTGGCGGCGATGACGATGACGCCCGAGGTGGCTTCGAAGCCGTCCATCTCGACCAGCAGCTGGTTCAGCGTCTGTTCGCGTTCGTCGTTGCCGCCGCCCATGCCGGCGCCGCGATGACGGCCGACGGCGTCGATCTCGTCGATGAAGATGATGCAAGGCGAATGCTTCTTCGCGTTCTCGAACATGTCGCGGACGCGGGACGCGCCCACGCCGACGAACATCTCGACGAAGTCGGAACCGGAGATCGAGAAGAACGGCACTTTCGCTTCGCCGGCGATGGCACGCGCCAGCAGGGTTTTACCGGTGCCCGGAGGACCGACCATCAGCACGCCGCGCGGGATGCGGCCGCCGAGCTTCTGGAATTTCGTTGGGTCTTTCAGGAAGTCGACGATCTCGCTGACTTCTTCTTTCGCTTCGTCGCAACCGGCGACGTCGGCGAAGGTGACGCTGTTGTTCGTTTCATCGAGCATGCGTGCCTTCGACTTGCCGAAGGAAAAAGCCCCGCCCTTGCCGCCGCCCTGCATCTGGCGCATGAAGAATACCCAGACGCCGATGAGGAGGAGCATCGGGAACCAGGAGATGAAGACTTGCTGCAGGAACGATGGCTCTTCCGGCGGCTTGACGTCGAAGCGCACGCCGTTCTCGCGCAGGTCGCCGATCAGGCCGCGGTCGAGCATGGTGGCGGTCGCGCGCACCTTGGTGTCGTCGGTGCGGGTGGCGGTGATGTTCGCGCCTTCGATCACGACGTCCTTCACACGGCGCGCTTTCACATCGTCGAGCAGCTCGGAATAAGCGATGGTCTTGCTGCCGCCTGCCGGGCTATGGTTGTCGAACTGCTTGAACAGCATGAACAACAGCAGTGCGACGACCACCCAGATGGCGGATTTGGAAAACATATTATTCACGAAAACTCCTCCGATGCCGATCGCACCAATACCAATTTGAGATTGCCGATTCTACCCGCGATTTTACTCGGGATTTACTTACAACATGCACGCCGCGCTACGCGCAGCCCGACATGATGCCATATTGCCACCGTTTCCACCTCGACAAGCGCGCAGGAACGCTCCCGGCGCCTGGAGGAAATGAGGCGTCATGCGGTGCATGTGCGGCTGCGATCTCAAATATCAAGAGCGGCGCCGCGATCAAGTCCCGATTTGTACTCCACCGGATTCTTGAGACCGCGCCCGAGCAAGAAAATTTCCGACGATTTATCGCGGCTCGCCTTTGGCTTGATTTGCTTGACGGTCTTGAACTCGCTACGGAACCTCTCCACGACTTGTGTGAAGCCCATATCCTTAAAGCACTTAACCAACAATGCTCCACCGGGTTTCAGGTGCATTTGAGAAAACTCAATCGCGAGATCGATCAAATGTTCCATCCGCGCAGCGTCGGCCGTCGGAATCCCCGACAGGTTGGGCGCCATGTCCGACAGCACGAGGTCCGTCTTGCGGCCTTCGAGTACGGTCGCCAGTTGGTCCAATACAACATCTTCGCGGAAGTCGCCCTGGATGTAATGGACGTCGGCAATCGGTTCCATCGGCAACAGGTCGAGGCCGATGATGGTGCCGCTGATGCCGCCGCCCTCTTTCCCCGCGAGTTTGCGGCGCGTGTACTGGGCCCAGCTGCCGGGCGTACAGCCGAGGTCGACGATGACCTGGCCGGGCTTGATGAGTTTTTCCGCTTCGTCGATTTCTTTCAGCTTGTAGGCGGCCCGGGCGCGGAACCCGTCTTTTTGCGCCTGCTTCACGTACGGGTCGTTAATATGGTCGTGTAACCAGTTTTGGTTGGATTTGTTCTTGGCCATTCGCGTAGAATACTGCTTTTAAAGGTACATCAAAAAATTATTATGCTTACACTTACACCCGGCGAACGTAGCGCCTTGCGTGCGGAAGCCCATGGCCTGAAGCCTGTGGTCATGATCGGCGAATCCGGCCTGACGGAATCCGTCATGAAGGAAATCGCCGGCAGCCTCGACGCGCACGGCCTGATCAAGGTCCGCGTCTTCGGCGACGACCGCGAGGCGCGCGCCGCCATGTACGAACAGATCTGCAGCGAACTCGGCGCCGCGCCGGTCCAGCACATCGGCAAACTGCTGGTCCTCTACCGTCCGAAAGTCGAGACGGTCAAGGAACGCAGCAGCAAGGCCGGCAAGGGCATGCGCGAAGTCACCATCGTCAAGGCCAGCGCCAGCGGCACCAAGAAGCCAAGCGTCACCAAGGTCATGATCAAGGGGAATGAACGCGTCACCGCCGGCGGCAACATCAAGCGCGCCAAACCGCGCCAGGCCAGCACCAAGAAGAATGCACTGAACAAGTGATCGAAAGCCGGAGCGAGTCTCCGGTTTTTTTTCACCGGCCTTGTGCAGCGGGCGGTATTTCCGCTAGCGGCAACACGGATCATGCGCCGTACCGCGTGGGTACAAGTGCCCACCCTACGGGTCAGCGGCTTTTCAGAATCAACACTGCCGCCAGCACGCCCTCGATCAGGTGGAACAGCTGCGACACGCCATGCATTACCGCGAACTTCGTCCACAGCGGCGAAGCACGGATGCCCAGCGGTCCTGCCGCCTCGCGCATCTGCGCCATTGCCGGCTGCAGGCCGACGAACATCACCAGCGCGCAAGCGAGCATCGCCAGCACCAGCAGGAACAGGTAGCGCCGGCGCCCCCGCTCCAGGTCCGGCGACACCTGCACCAGCACCAGCATCAGCACGGCGCAGGCCATGCTGATCCAGGCCAGGCGGCGCAGGAAAGCGCCGACGATGTCGCCGGCCAGCGGCCCGCTGGCGATCGAAAAGACCGCCGGCGCGGCGATATAGCCGAGCACCCAGATGGCGCCCGCCCACAGGGCCGCCACCAGCACGCGCGCCGCTGCGATTCGGCCAACACCGCGGCCGCCAGCGCCCGTCATCAGATGTAGCGTACTTCGAGGATTTCGTATTCGCGCGGGCCGGACGGCGCCTGCACTTCGACCACGTCGCCGGCGTACTTGCCGATCAGGGCGCGCGCGATCGGCGAGGTCACCGAGACCTTGTTCAGCTTCAGGTCGGCTTCATCGAGGCCGACGATCTGGTAGCTCACCTTCTGGCCCGAATCGAGGTCCTCTAAATCGACGGTGGAAGCGAAGACGACACGGCCTTCGGCGTCGAGCGTGGCCGGGTCGATGATCTGGGCGGCGCTCAGCTTGCCTTCGAGTTCGGCGATGCGGCCTTCGACGAAAGCCTGGCGTTCCTTGGCGGCGTCGTATTCGGCGTTCTCCGACAGGTCGCCGTGCGAGCGCGCTTCGGCGATCGCGTCGATGACGCTGCGGCGTTCCTTGGTTTTCAGCTGATGCAGTTCCTGCTTGAGAAGCTCGGCACCGTACTTCGTGAGTGGAATCGTATTGTTCATAAATCTTCAGGTATCGAATTCGTGGACGTACCAAGCGAAAACCACAGAGGCGCGCGACGCAAGCCGCGCGAGCTCTGTGGTTTGACGGTACTGCTTAGTGTAGCTTATTGCCGCTTAGTTTAAGGTTTTATGCAGGCCTTGTAAATCATAGACCCGAATTGCGTCCAGATGGCGCATGCCCTGGATCGCCGCCTCGGCGCCGGCGATCGTCGTGTAGGTCACCACGCGCGCCAGCAGCGCCGAGGTACGGATCGTGCGCGAGTCGACAATCGCGCTGCGCTTTTCCTCGACCGTGTTGATGACCATTTCGATCTCGTGGTTCTTGATCATGTCCACGACGTGCGGACGGCCTTCGATCACCTTGTTCACCGCCACCACCGGCAGGCCGGCCGCGGCGATCACCGCTGCAGTACCCTTGGTGGCCGCCAGCGTGAAGCCCATCGCGACCAGGTCGCGCGCCACCTGCACCGCGCGCGGCTTGTCGGACGCCTTCACCGACAGGAAGACGCGGCCCGCCGTCGGCAGCTTGATGCCGGCGCCGATCTGCGACTTCACGAAGGCTTCGCCGAAGGTCTCGCCCACGCCCATCACTTCGCCGGTCGACTTCATTTCCGGTCCGAGGATGGTGTCGACGCCCGGGAATTTCACGAACGGGAACACGGCTTCCTTGACGCTGTAGAACGGCGGCGTCACCTCTTTCGTGATGCCCTGCTCCGCCAGGGTCTGGCCGACCATGCAGCGCGCGGCGACTTTGGCCAGCTGGATGCCGGTCGCTTTCGACACGAAAGGCACCGTCCTGGAGGCGCGCGGGTTCACTTCCAGCACGAACACCGTATCGACCGTCTTGCCGTCGACTTCCTGCTGCTGGATCGCGAACTGGACGTTCATCAGGCCGACCACGTTCAGGCCCTTGGCCATCAGCGCGGTCTGGCGCTTGAGTTCATCGATCGTCTCTTGCGAGAGCGAGTAAGGCGGCAGCGAGCAGGCCGAGTCGCCCGAGTGCACGCCGGCCTGTTCGATGTGTTCCATCACGCCGCCGATGAAGGTCGTCTCGCCGTCCGAAATGCAGTCGACGTCGACTTCGATCGCGTCGTTCAGGAAGCGGTCCAGCAGCACCGGCGAATCGTGCGAGACCTTGACCGCTTCGCGCATGTAGCGCTCGAGGTCGCGCTGCTCGTGGACGATCTCCATCGCGCGCCCGCCCAGCACGTACGAAGGACGCACGACCAGCGGATAACCGATTTCCTGGGCCAGCGTGAGGGCTTCGGCTTCAGTACGCGCGGTGCGGTTCGGCGGCTGGCGCAGTTTCAGGTCCTGCAGCAGCTTCTGGAAGCGCTCGCGGTCTTCGGCCGCATCGATCATGTCGGGCGAGGTGCCGACGATCGGCACGCCGTTCGCCTCCAGGTCCAGCGCGAGCTTCAAAGGCGTCTGGCCGCCGTACTGCACGATCACGCCGACCGGCTTTTCCAGGTCGACGATTTCCAGCACGTCTTCCAGCGTCAGCGATTCGAAGTACAGGCGATCCGAGGTATCGTAGTCGGTCGACACGGTCTCCGGATTGCAGTTGACCATGATGGTCTCGTAGCCGTCTTCGCGCATGGCGAGGGCCGCGTGCACGCAGCAGTAGTCGAACTCGATGCCCTGGCCGATGCGGTTCGGACCGCCGCCCAGCACCATGATCTTCTTCTTGTCGGTCGGCGCGGCCTCGCACTCTTCGTCGTACGTCGAGTACATGTAGGCGGTGTCGGTCGAGAACTCGGCGGCGCAGGTGTCGACGCGCTTGTAGACCGGGCGGATGCCCAGCGCGTGGCGGCGCTCGCGCACCGCGGCCTGCGCGGTGTGCATCAGGAAGGCCATGCGCGCGTCCGAGAAGCCCTTTTGCTTGAGCTTGTACAGCGTCGGCTTGTCGAGCGAGTCGAGCGTCTGGTGGTCCAGCCACAGTTCGATGTCGACGATTTCCTTGATCTGGATGAGGAACCAGGGATCGATTTTCGTCAGGTTGTGCACTTCTTCCAGCGTGAAGCCCTGGGCGAAGGCGTCGCCCACGTACCAGATGCGTTCCGGTCCCGGCTCGCCGAGCTCTTCTTCGATGACTTCGCGGTCGCGCGTCTTTTCGTTCAGGCCGTCCACGCCCACTTCCAGGCCGCGCAGCGCTTTCTGGAACGATTCCTGGAAGGTGCGGCCCATGGCCATCACTTCACCGACCGATTTCATTTGCGTCGTCAGGTGCTTGTCCGCGGCCGGGAATTTTTCGAAGGCGAAGCGCGGGATCTTGGTGACGACGTAGTCGATCGACGGCTCGAACGAAGCCGGGGTCGCGCCGCCGGTGATCTCGTTGCGCAGCTCATCAAGGGTAAAACCAACGGCCAGCTTCGCCGCAACCTTGGCGATCGGGAAGCCGGTCGCTTTCGATGCCAGTGCCGACGAACGCGACACGCGCGGGTTCATCTC
The DNA here is from genome assembly GCF_056680575.1 of Telluria sp. AIW5. NCBI lineage: Bacteria > Pseudomonadati > Pseudomonadota > Betaproteobacteria > Burkholderiales > Oxalobacteraceae > Telluria > Telluria sp. AIW5. Next base: position 4,461,340 of record NZ_CM155289.1, read on the forward strand.
GATGACGATCATGCGGCCGTCTTGCGGGTTGATCGCGAACTGCACGTTCGAGCCGCCCGTGTCCACGCCGATTTCGCGCAGCACCGCGATCGACGCGTTGCGCATGATCTGGTATTCCTTGTCGGTCAGCGTCTGCGCCGGCGCGACGGTGATCGAGTCGCCGGTGTGCACGCCCATCGGGTCGAGGTTCTCGATCGAGCAGATGATGATGCAGTTGTCGGCCTTGTCGCGCACGACTTCCATCTCGTACTCTTTCCAGCCCAGCAGCGACTCTTCGATCAGCAGCTCCGAGGTCGGCGAGGCTTCCAGGCCGCGCTTGCAGATGGTCTCGAATTCTTCTTCGTTGTAGGCGATGCCGCCGCCCGAGCCGCCCATCGTGAACGACGGGCGGATGATGGTCGGGAAGCCGAGTTCGCGCTGGACGGCGCGCGCTTCGTCCAGCGTATGGGCGACGCCCGAACGCGCCGAACCGAGGCCGATCCTGGTCATCGCCTGCTTGAACTTGGAGCGGTCTTCGGCCTTGTCGATCGCTTCCGGCGAGGCGCCGATCAGTTCGACCTTGTATTTTTCCAGCACGCCGTGGTGGTGCAGGTCGAGTGCGCAGTTGAGCGCGGTCTGGCCGCCCATCGTCGGCAGGATCGCGTCCGGACGCTCTTTCTCGATGATGCTTTCCACGACCTTCCAGGTGATCGGCTCGATATAGGTGACGTCCGCCATCTCCGGGTCGGTCATGATCGTCGCCGGGTTGCTGTTGACGAGGATGACCTTGTAGCCTTCGTCGCGCAGGGCCTTGCAGGCCTGGGCGCCCGAGTAATCGAATTCGGCCGCCTGGCCGATGATGATCGGGCCGGCGCCGATGATCAGGATGCTTTTGATATCACTACGTTTTGGCATATTATTTCTTCTCCGCTGCTTGCATCAAACCGATGAAGCGGTCAAACAGGTAGGCGACGTCGGTCGGGCCGGGCGAGGCTTCCGGGTGGCCCTGGAAGCAGAAGGCCGGCTTGTCCGTGCGGGCGAAGCCCTGCAGCGAACCGTCGAACAGCGACACGTGCGTGACGCGGCAGTTGGCGGGCAACGTTTCCGGATCCACCGCGAAACCGTGGTTCTGCGACGTGATCAGGACCTTCTTCGAATCGAGGTCCTGCACCGGGTGGTTCGCGCCGTGGTGGCCGAACTTCATCTTCATCGTCTTTGCGCCGGACGCGAGCGCCATGATCTGGTGGCCGAGGCAGATGCCGAAGGTCGGGATGCCCTTCTCGATCAGTTCCGCGGTCGCCTTGATGGCGTAGTCGCAGGGCTCCGGGTCGCCCGGACCGTTGGCCAGGAAAATGCCGTCGGGATTCAGCGCCAGCGCGTCGGCGGCGGTGGACTCGGCCGGCAGCACCGTGACCTTGCAGCCGCGTTCGGCCAGCATGCGCAGGATGTTGCGCTTGACGCCGTAATCGAAAGCGACGACGTGGTATTGGGGATTGTCCTGCTTGCCGAAGCCCTCGCCCAGCTTCCACTCGGTTTCGGTGAACTCGTACGGCTCCTTGACCGACACGACTTTCGCCAGGTCCATGCCTGCGAGGCCCGGGAACGAGCGTGCCAGCTCGAGCGCCTGCGCTTCGGAAGGCTGGTTGCCTTGCGTTCCGGTGAGGATGGCGCCGCCCTGGGCACCCTTCTCGCGCAGCAGGCGGGTCAGTTTGCGGGTATCGATGCCGGCAATCGCGACGACGTTCTCGGCCTTGAGGTAATCGCCCAGCGACTGGGTGGAACGGAAGTTCGATGCCAGCAGCGGCAGGTCGCGGATGATCAGGCCTGCGGCGTGGACTTTGGACGCTTCGACGTCGGCGGCGTTGACGCCGTAGTTGCCGATGTGCGGGTACGTCAGCGTGACGATCTGACGCGAGTAGCTGGGGTCGGTGAGGATTTCCTGGTAGCCCGTGATGGCGGTATTGAACACCACCTCACCGGTCGTGTGACCGGCGGCGCCAATCGAATATCCCCGAAAAATAGTTCCGTCTGCGAGGGCCAGGATGGCCGGGACGGCAGGGCCAGAAAAAAATGGCGGCAAGGTAACTCCCAATAAAGTTACCGTAGCTGCGCCACGTCAGACCGGCATCCAAAACCTGCGGACGCGTTCAGCGTGCCAGAGGGTGGAAGTCGTATTTGAATGAGGAATGGAGGGTAGGCGCTACGGCAAGTAAGTGAATGGCTAAACCCCCAAATTATAGCGTGGTTCAAGCTTCGCCGCAATGCACCATCGGCGCTTTGCGGGGCAACATCGCCATTTTTACTTACAGATGAGCTGGGATTTTCCGTGGTTCAACGGTGGCGCGGGGCGGCAGCTGGTTGAACGCGTGGACGGCGCACTAGCCGCATGTCCGCTCACGTTCGGGTCAAGCCGTCCACCCTACAGCATACGTTGACGCGTAGGGTGGCCGGCTCCCCGCTTCCCTATGCGGACCCGAACCGCGTCCGCCGCCCACGCGTTCAACGCAGGTGCGATACGACGCGGAGCATCACGACGGGATGATTACGCCGTACCAACCAGCGCCGCAATACCCGCCTTCGCAATCTGCGCATCCTCGTTCGACTTCACGCCCGACACGCCCACCGCCCCGATGACGTGACCATCCACGATCACCGGCACGCCGCCTTCGAGCATGCCCTGGATCGCAGGCGCCGACAGGAAGGAGACACGTCCGCCGTTGATGACGTCTTCATACACCTTCGACTCGCGGCGGCCCATTGCGGCCGTGTTCGCCTTGGCCGGGGCGATGTGGCTCGAGACCGGCGGCGCGCCATCCAGGCGCTGCAGCCACAGCAGGTGGCCGCCGTCGTCGACGATGGCAATCGTCACGGCCCAGTTGTTTTGCAGGGCTTCGGCTTCGGCGGCGGCGGCGATCTTCTTGACGTCGTCCAGGGTCAGCATCGGTTTCGTCTTCATTCAATTCTCCTGTGGGTTGTTATGGTTGGAAGTTATGGCTGCTGCTTGGCCTTGAGTTTGGCCTTAATTTGCGGCATGACCGCGGCGGCGGCCTGCTCGCCGGCGAGGATCGCCAGGTTGCGGCCGTTGAAATCTGCACTGCCCATCTTGCCCAGCGCCGGCGTAATCACGATGTCGGCTTCCTTCAGCTCGAAATGGTTCAGGCGCTGGCCCATGATGCTGAAGGTCTGCATCAGCACGTCGAGCGAGCTGACCGTGGCCTGGGTGTCGGCCTGGGTCGAGATATTGACCGCAATGACGAAGTCGGCGCCCATCTTGTCGCGCGTGAACTTCACGGGCACCGGCGCGACCAGGCCGCCGTCGACATAGGTCTTGCCGCCGATTTTTACCGGCTGGAACACGGAGGGGACGGCGGACGACGCACGCACGGCCATGCCGGTGTTGCCCCTGTCGAACATGACGGCCTCGCCGGTCTTCAGGTCGGTGACGACCGCGCCGAAGCGTTTCGGAAGCTTCTCCATCGGCCGGTTGCCGACGGCCTTGTTCACATAGTTCTGCAGCGCCTCGCCCTTCAGCAGGCCGGGCGAGCTGGAGAACAGCGGCATGGCCCAGTCCGAGATGGTCGCCTCGTCCATGTCCATCGCGATTTTTTGCAGCGCGAAGCCGCTGTAGCCCGAGGCGTACAGGGCGCCGACCACGGAGCCCGCGCTCGTGCCGACGACGATGTCCGGGACGATGCCCTGCGCTTCCAGCGCCTTGATGACGCCGATGTGGGCGAAACCACGCGCGGCGCCGCCGCCGAGGGCGAGGCCGATCCTGATTTTCTTCGGTGCGGGTGGCGGTGCCTGGACGACGACCGGGGCTGGCGGTGGCGATGGAGTGCTGCCGCAGGCGGCGAGCAGCAGGCTGCTCAAGGCAATGAGGGAAGTACGGCGAGAGAGCATGTGCGGGATCGAAAAGAGCAATTCCCGATTGTACCGCGCAATGTTGGCGCGTGGATGAGGCCAGGCTTATGGGCTCGCCCACGGCAGTGGCGTAACGTAGGGTGGGCATGCCCACGCGTTACGGCGTTTGAATCGACGTGACGACGAATTCGACGCGACGGTTGCGAGCCGTAGGCAATGCGCGGAACGCATCGGCACGAACGCGTGGGCATGCCCACCCTACGTCAGGCGACCGTCAACCTTGCAAGGACGTATTCGGCAGCGACGCAATAAACGTACTCCCCTGCCCCGGCGTCGAGCTGATCTTGAGGCGTCCGCCATGCCGCAGCAGCACGTGCTTGACGATCGCCAGTCCCAGGCCCGTGCCCTGCGTCTCGCGCGAGCGGCTCTTGTCCACCCGGTAGAACCGTTCGGTCAGGCGCGAGATGTGCTGGGGGTCGATGCCGATGCCGCAGTCGGCGACGACGAACTGCAAATCGTCCTCGCCGCGGCGCCAGGACAGTGCAATCGTGCCGCCCTGCGGCGAGTAGCGCACCGCGTTCGAGGCCAGGTTGGCAAAGGCGCTGCGCAGTTCTTCCATGCTGCCCATGACATCCGGCCCGTCGATGGCGACCAGGATCTCGTGCCGCCCGCCGGACAGCGCGCGCGCTTCAAGCGCCACCGATTCGACCAGCGCAGCCACGTCGACCCGCTCGCGGCGCAGCGGGAATTCGTCCGACTCCAGGCGCGACAGGGTCAGCATGTCTTCGATCAGGCGCTGCATGCGCTGGCCCTGCTCGGTCATCAAGGTCAGGTGCGCTACGCGCGTCGCCGCATCCATGCCGGGGTCCGACAGCGCGATCTCCAGGAAGCCGACGATCACGGTCAGCGGCGTGCGCAGTTCGTGCGAAGCGTTCGCGATGAAGTCGCGCCGCATCGCCTCGACCCGCTCGGTGTCGGTGGCATCGTGCGTGACCAGGATCTGGCGCCGGTTCTCGAAGGGGATCATGCGGCATTCGATCTTGCGGCCGCGTATCGACAGGGTCAGCGGCTGTTCGTAGCGCCCGAGGATGATGTAGTCGATGAAGTCGGGATGGCGCACCAGGTTCGTCACGCGCAGGCCCTTGTCGCGCTCGATCGTCAGGCCCAGGTGGCGCTCGGCCGCCGGGTTGCACCATTCCAGGAAGAGCACGTCGTCCATGATCGCCACGCCTTCGGGCAGCAGGTGCATGGCCTGCCGAAAGCGGGCCAGCCATTCGGCCAGTTCGGACTGGTTGCGCTCGTCCTCGCGGCGCATGCGGTACAGGCGCGCAAAGACGTCGGTCCAGGCGCCCCAGCCGTCGGGCAGGCGTCCCGATTGCGGGTCGTTCAGCCACTCGCCCAGCTGGTGCAGGTAGGACAGCTGGACGAACAGGGCAACGATGGCGCCGGCCAGCGCCAGCGACAGGCCGGCAACCGGCCCCGCCATCCACCAGAGGACGCCGGCGGCAACGAACACGGTGGCCAGGCGCAGCAGCGCCGGCACCCAGAACAGCAATTTGGGATTCATCGGGCCTTCGACTTGTTTAACACTGCGTCATTTTTCGGAAAGCATGTAGCCGACGCTGCGCACCGTGCGGATCAGGCCTTCGGCGCTTTTCAGGGCCTTCCTCAGCCGCAGCACGTGCACGTCCACCGTGCGCTCCTCGATGACGGCATGGTCGCCCCAGACTTTGTCGAGCAGCTGGGCGCGCGAGAACACGCGCTCGCGGTGCGCCAGCAGGAACTTGAGCAGCTTGTATTCGGCGTTGCCGATGTCGACGCCCTGCCCCTCGATCGTGACCGTACAGCTGGCCGGATCGAGCACGACGGCGCCGGCGCGCAGCGGCGCCTCGGCCAGGTGAGGACTCTTCCGGCGCAGCAGCGCACGCGAGCGGGCCAGCAGTTCGCGCGGCGAAAACGGCTTGGTCACATAGTCGTCGGCGCCCGTATTCAGGCCGGCCAGCTTGTCTTCTTCCATGCTTTTCGCGGTCAGCATGATCACCGGGATGTCCTGGAAATCGCGATCCGCGCGCAGCCGCGCCAGCAGGCGCAGGCCGCTCTGGTCGGGCAGCATCCAGTCGAGCAGCAGCAGGTCGGGTTTCCCCTGGCGGATGCTGTCCCAGGCCGCGCCCGTCGTGCCCACCGACTCGATCGCCCAGCCGGCTTCGCGCAGCGAGTAGCTCACCAGCTCGACGATGGCCGGTTCATCCTCGACCACCAGTACGCTCGTAGTCTGCATCCCTCAGCCTTCCTGTGCCACGGGTTTGCTATGACGGATGTCCCGTCCTTCGACCACGTAGATCACGTATTCGGCGATGTTCTTCGCATGGTCGCCGATGCGCTCGATCGCTTTCGCCACCCACAGCGTGTCCAGTGCCGAGGAGATCGTGCGCGGGTCTTCCATCATGAAGGTGATCAGGTTGCGCAGGATAGTGCGGAACTCGTGGTCGATGACCTCATCTCCCGCGATGATCCCCATCGCCTGCTTGCCGTCCAGGCGCGCAAAGGCGTCGAGTGCATCGTGCAGCAGGTCGGACGTATTCTTGCCGATCGCGCGGATCATGTCGTAATGGGCAAAGCTGGTGGCGCCACGCTCGTGCAGGCTCTTCGCCGTGCGCGCGATCTTGCTGGCTTCGTCGCCGATGCGCTCGAGGTCGGTGATGACCTTGATCGTGGCCATGATGGTGCGCAGGTCGTTCGCGGCCGGCTGGCGGCGGACGATCAGGTGGCTGCAGGCATCATCGAGCTGGACTTCGAGCTGGTTGACCGCGTGGTCGTCCGCCATCACCTTGTCCGCCGCCGCGAGGTCGCCGACCCGGAAGCAGTTGAGTGCCTGTTCGAACTGGGTTTCCACCATGCCGCCCATCAGCAGGACCTTGGAGCGGATCGCTTCCAGTTCCTGGTCGTATTGTTTGGATGAATGCTCGCCAATCATGCTGCTCTCCTAGTTTTGGGGGTGGAACCGCGATCACGCTCTGCCCGCCGCTGACGCGATTCTTTTCTATCTTTTTTAAGGGGCGCTTAACCGAAGCGGCCCGTGATGTAATCTTGTGTCTCTTTACGGCCCGGGTTCATGAACAACTGATCCGTCTCGCCGAATTCCACCAGTTCGCCCAGGTACATGTATGCAGTGTAATCCGAGCAGCGCGCCGCCTGCTGCATGTTGTGGGTCACGATGGCGATCGTGTAGTCCTGCTTCAGTTCGCTGATCAGCTCTTCGATCTTGGCCGTCGAGATCGGGTCCAGCGCCGAGGTCGGCTCATCGAGCAGCAGGACGTCCGGCTTCACCGCCACGCCGCGCGCGATGCACAGGCGCTGCTGCTGGCCGCCCGACAGCGACAGGCCGCTCTTGTTGAGCTTATCCTTCGCCTCTTCCCACAGTGCCGCCTTCTTCAGCGCCCATTCGACGCGCTCGTCCATCTCGCCCTTCGACAGGTTTTCGTAGAGGCGCACGCCGAAGGCGATATTGTCGTAGATCGACATCGGGAACGGGGTCGGCTTCTGGAACACCATGCCGATTTTCGCGCGCAGCATGTTCACGTCGACGCCCGGCTCGAGGATGTTCCGGTCGCGGTACATGATCGAACCTTCGGCACGCTGGCCCGGGTACAGGTCGTACATGCGGTTCAGGGTGCGCAGCAGGGTCGACTTGCCGCAGCCCGACGGGCCGATAAAGGCCGTCACCTGTTTTTCATGGATGTCGAGCGAGACATTCTTCAGGCTCTGCGTTTTACCGTAGAAGAAATCCAGGCCGGAGATTTCGATGGTCTTGGTCTTCGTCGACGCTGCCGGGGTTGCCATTGCTTGGGTCATGTTTATCACGATACTTGTTTGGCCGGGTTAGCGCGGGGTCTTCTGGGTGAAGACGGTGCGCGACAGGATGTTCAGGAACAGCACGGTGAAGGTCACCAGCAAGGCGCCGCCCCAGGCCAGGGCGCGCCAGTCGTCATAGGGACTCATCGCGAACTGGTAGATCACGACCGGCAGGTTGGCCAGCGGCGCGTTCATGTCGGTGCTGTAGAACTGGTTGTTGAGGGCCGTGAACAGCAGCGGCGCGGTCTCGCCCGAAATGCGGGCCAGGGCCAGCAGCACGCCGGTGATCACGCCCGCCTTGACGGCGCGCAGGCGCACCAGCATCGCCACTTTCCAGCGCGGCGCACCCAAAGCAAAGGCGGCTTCGAGCAGGCTGTTGGGCACGAGGCGCAGCATGTTGTCCGTCGTGCGCACGACCACGGGAATCGCGATCAGCGACAGTGCGATGGTGCCGGCATAGCCCGAAAAGTGCTTGGCGTTGGCCACATACAGCGCGTACACGAACAGGCCGATCACGATCGACGGCGCCGACAGCATGATGTCGGTGACAAAACGCGTGACCTGGCCGAAGCGGTTGGTGCTGCCGTATTCGGCGAGGTAGATGCCGGCCAGGATGCCCACCGGCGTGCTGATCAGGGTCGACAGGCCGACCATCATCAGGCTTCCGACGATGGCATTGCGCAGGCCACCGCCCTCGCCGCCCGGCGCCGGCGTGTCGCCGGTGAACATCAGGGTCGAGACGGCGGAGAGGCCGTTGGCCAGCAGGGTCCACAGGATCCAGCCGAGGAAGGCCAGGCCGATCGCCATCGCCAGCACCGACAGCGCGATGCCGATGCGGTGCCCAAGCAGGCGCTTGCGGTAGACAGGATTTTTCGAATTCATTATTTCGTGCCTTCCTTGCGGGACATCCCCGCCAACATCAATTTCGCAGCCGACAGCACGATGAAGGTGATGCCGAACAGGATCAGCGCCAGTGCGAACAGCGAGGACACGTGCAGCGGCGAGGCGGCTTCGGCGAATTCGTTGGCCAGGGTCGAGGAGATCGAGTTACCAGCCGAGAACAGCGACCAGCTCAACTCGTGCGCGTTACCGATGACGAAGGTCACCGCCATCGTCTCGCCCAGCGCCCGGCCCAGGCCCAGCATCACGCCGCCGACCACGCCGTTACGCGTATAAGGCAGCACCACCTTGCGCACCACTTCCCACTTCGTGCAGCCCAGGCCGTAGGCCGATTCTTTCAATACGGCCGGCACGATCTCGAACACGTCGCGCATCACCGACGAGATAAACGGAATGATCATCACCGCCAGGATCAGGCCGGCCGTCAGGATGCCGATGCCCATCGTCGGGCCCTGGAACAGCTGGCCGATCACGGGCAACTGGCCGATCGTCTCTTTTAAAAATGGCTGGACGTGGTCGGCGAACAGCGGCGCGAACACGAACAGGCCCCACATGCCGTAGATGATCGAAGGCACGCCGGCGAGCAGCTCGACCGCCGTGCCCATCGGGCGGCGCAGCCGCGCCGGGCAGATTTCAGTGAGGAAGAGCGCGATGCCGAAGCTGATCGGGAAGGCGACGAGCAAAGCGATCAGCGAGGTGGCGATCGTGCCCCAGATCGCGATCAGGGCGCCGAACTTGTCCTCGACCGGATCCCATTCGACGGTGGTGATGAAGCTCGCGCCGAACTCCCTGAAGGCGGGCGCGGCGCCGATCGCCAGCGAAACGATGATGCCAAGCAGGGCGAGCAGCACGCTGGCCGCGAACAGCAAAGTGATCTTATGGAAGAGGAAGTCCTGGATGCGCTGGTTGCGCATGGTCTTGCGCAGGGCGGCGTACTGGAGGTCGACGGTGCCGGCGTCATTGGCGGCCGGCTTGTCGATGGCGACGGAAGGTTGTGCGCTCATGTGCTGTTCTTATAGTGTACTGCGAGGAGGACCGCCGCGCACCGCGGGTGCGGCGGTATCCAGGTTCATGCGGTCCTTACCAGATCGCCTTGCCGGCGCCATCCTTCAGGTTCACGCGCCAGGCGTCCTGCACCAGCTTGGTGACGGCGTCGGGCATCGGCACGTAGTCCAGCTCGCTTGCAGCGGCATCGCCGTTTTTATACGCCCAGTCGAAGAACTTCAGCACTTCCTTGCCTTTGGCCCCGTCGGCCTGCGCCTTGTGCACCAGGATGTAGGAGGCGCCCGTGATCGGCCAGCTGGCCTTGCCCGGCTGGTCGGTCAGCACCACGGCAAAGCCCGGCGCCTTGGCCCAGTCGGCGCTGGCGGCGGCGGCTTTGAAGGCCGCGTCGTCCGGCTGCAGCCAGGCGCCGTCGTGGTTTTGCAGCTGGGTGTGCGCCATCTTGTTTTTCTTGGCATAGGCCCATTCGACGTAGCCGATGCCGCCCTTGATGCGCTGCACGTTGGCGGCCACGCCTTCGTTGCCCTTGCCGCCTACGCCCGTCGCCCATTTCACGGCGGTGCCGGCGCCGACCTTCAGCTTCCAGTCGGGGCTGGCCTTCGACAGGTAATCGGTGAACAGGAAGGAGGTACCCGAGCTGTCGGCACGGTGCACGACGGTGATGTCTGCCGCCGGCAGCTTGACGCCCGGGTTCAGCGCGGCGATCGGCTGGGCATTCCACTTGGTGATCTTGCCGAGGAAGATATCGGCCAGCACCGCGCCGGTCAGCTTCACCTGACCCGGACCGACACCCGGCAGGTTCAGCACCGGCACCACGCCGCCCATCACGGCCGGAAACTGGAACAGGCCGGCAGCCGCCAGCTCGTTCGCAGGCAAGGGCATGTCGGACGCACCGAAGTCCACGGTGCCCGCCTTGATCTGCTTGATACCCGCGCCCGAGCCGACCGACTGGTAGTTCAGGCCATTGCCGCTGGCGGCCTTGTACATTTCCGCCCACTTCGCGTAGACCGGATAGGGAAAGGTGGCGCCGGCCCCGGTCATGTTCACGGCCTGGGCGGAGGCTGCGAAGGTGGCGAAGGTGGCAGCAGTGAGTGCGATCGAGACGAACCAGGGCTTCATGCGCATATCGAATTCCTTTGAGTGGGGGCGCAGGCTGCGCCCCGGTATTGCTGCGCAGTCTAGCGGCCGAATATGACAAGTTGATGACATCGACAGCCCGGTATGTCATCGAATCGATGACATACGGCGTGGCCCTGTCATCTTCCTGTTTCAGTTCGGTGTCAGGCGCATGACATTGCCGCGCAATCGAGCGGTGGCGCCATAGTGCCGCGATGTGGGAATGACCGTCACACAATTGATATCGTCTATACAGGCGGCACCAAAACGCGGCGCCGGCGTCGGGCGAACCGGGCCGCAAATTTAGGGGCTTTTCACTCTTGTAAATACACTGGCGGCTGCTATGCTCAAAGCGTAGTCACTACACGGAGCGATGCTGAAGAGCGTTTGGTATTTATGTGGAATATGTTTGTATTTGCAATTTTATCGGGCATGGTCGGCCTCATCGCCTACGAAATTTTCCAGGAGATCGGTGGCAGTTCAGAAGCCCTGCATGACCACTATCACGAATAGTGCCCTACCCGCTTTGCGGGACACGTAAAAAAAGCGGCGAGGCCCAATGGGCGCTCGCCGCTTTCGTTTTAACGGCCGCGCGAGCGCACGCAGCGCAAACGCGGCATTGGCAGCAGTATGGCGCGGCCGCCTGGTTCGCTTAACGGAGGAAGCGCGACAGTGCTGTCATGGCGGCCAGTTCCAGGTTCAGGAACTGGAGCCCGACCTTGAATTCGCCATTGCTGAGGATGCAATACTGGGTGCACGCCCGGGACTGGATCGGGACCACATTGCCTTCGACCAGCAAGTCGAAGCGCATCTGGACCGTTTGACCGGTACCGAGCGGCTGCGGCACGTTCACGCTGACGCCCTTGGCGCTGACATCGGTCGTGCGCCCCATCACCGGGGCGCTGCCTTCGAAGACCAGCATGGCCCGGGTTTTCAGTATCTTGCGTTGGGACTGCCTTTGATCTGCTTGCACGGTACGCCTGGTCGGTCAATTCAAGGCGCAATTATATGCAAGATGGCTGAACCTGGCAGCCCAGGTCGCGTATTAGTCCAGCTCGCGCAGCTTGGTAAACGCCTGGTCGATACGCTCGACCGCGATGATGTTCATGCCCTCGATCTTTTGCTTCGGCATATTCCCCTTCGGGATCAGCGCGATCGAGAAGCCGAGCTTGGCCGCTTCCTTCAGGCGTTCCTGGCCGCGCGGGGCCGGGCGGATCTCGCCGGCCAGGCCGACCTCGCCGAACACCACGAGACCACGCGGCAGCGCCTTGTTGCGCATCGAGGAATTGATCGCCAGCAGCACCGCCAGGTCGGCTGCCGGTTCGGCAATTTTGACCCCGCCGACGGCGTTGATGAACACGTCCTGGTCGAAGGCGGCGATGCCGGCATGCCGGTGCAGCACGGCCAGCAGCATCGCCAGCCGATTTTGTTCCAGACCCACAGAGAGCCTGCGCGCGTTCGGCAGATGGCTGGCGTCGACCAGCGCCTGGATTTCCACCAGCAGCGGCCGCGTGCCCTCCTGGGTCACCATCACGCAGGAACCGGGCACCTGGTTGTCGTGCTGCGACAGGAACAGCGCCGACGGGTTCGACACCCCTTTCAAGCCCTTTTCCGTCATCGCGAACACGCCCAGCTCGTTCACCGCGCCGAAGCGGTTTTTAATGGCGCGCACCAGGCGGAAGCTCGATTGCGTATCGCCCTCGAAATACAGCACGGTGTCGACGATGTGTTCCAGCACGCGGGGACCGGCCAACGCGCCCTCTTTCGTCACGTGGCCGACGAGGATGATGGTGACGCCGGTCTGCTTGGCGACGCGGGTGAGTTGCGCCGCGCATTCGCGCACCTGCGACACCGAACCCGGCGCCGCGGTGAGCGCGTCCGAATACAGGGTCTGGATCGAGTCGATCACCGCCACTTCCGGCTTCAAATCGGCCAGCGTACCGAGGATTTTCTCGAGCTGGATCTCGGCCTGCAATTTGAGGTCTTTCGCCTCCACCTGCAGGCGGCGCGCGCGCAGCGCGATCTGGGCGCCGGATTCCTCGCCGCTCACATATAAGGTGCTGCGCGTCGCGGCCAGGTTGGCCAGCGCCTGCAGCAGCAGGGTCGACTTGCCGATGCCCGGGTCGCCGCCGATCAGCACCACGCCGCCCGCGACCAGGCCGCCGCCCAGCACGCGGTCGAATTCCTCGATGCCGGTGCCGAAGCGCGGCACGTCGACGGCGTCGATGTCGGCGAGCGACAGCACCGGCGCGGTCTGCGCCAGTGCCTTGTGGTTCACCGCCTGCGACATGCGGTTCACGCCGCCCGTCTCCACCGTCTGCTCGACCATCGTGTTCCAGGCCTTGCAATCGGCGCACTGGCCGGTCCAGCGGCTCGTGACGCTGCCGCATTCGCTGCAGACGAACTGTGTTTTTGCCTTAGCCATGGGTACCCAGACGTCCTTCCGTGATGCGCACGCGCGCGGCGAGTGCGCACATCAATTCATAGCCGATGGTGCCGGCGCTTGCCGCCACCTCGTCGATCGGCAGGCCATCGCCCCAGAGGGTAACCTGGCTGCCGACGCGGGCGTTCCGGATCGGGGTCAGGTCGACCGTCATCATGTCCATCGAGACGCGTCCCACCACGCTGGTGCGCACGCCGTCGACGATCACCGGCGTGCCGTGCGGCGCGTGGCGCGGGTAGCCGTCGGCATAACCGCAGGCGACCACGCCGACCTGCATCGGGCCGCTCGCCTCGAAACGGCTGCCGTAGCCGACGGTGTCGCCCGCCACCAGGTTCTGGATCGCGATGATCTCCGAGGTGAGCGTCATCGTCGGGCGCAGGCCGTAATCCTGCGCCGTGCGCCCGCCGCCGGGCGTGCCGCCATACAGCATGATGCCGGGACGGACCCAGTCGTTCTGCAGCGCCGATTGCAGCTCCGCCTGGTGCAGCACCCCGCCCGAATTGGACAGGCTGCGCTCGCCCTCCAGCCCTTCCGAACCGGCGCGGAAACGCTGGACCTGGTCGGCAATGGCCAGGCGCGGATGTTCGAGCTCGTCGGCGTTGGCGAAATGGGTCATCAGGGTGATGTTGCGCACGCCCGGAATCGCGCGCAGCCGTTTATAGGCGGCCGCGTATTCTTCGGGCCTGAAGCCGAGACGGTTCATCCCGGTATTCATTTTGAGGTGGACGTCGATCGGGCGGTAGAGCTGGGTGTACTCGAGCATCTTGATCTGCTCGATCGAGTGGACCGTGCTGTTGATATTGTGTTCTGCCAGCAGCGGCACGTCGGTTGCGTCGAAAATGCCTTCCAACAGCAGGATCGGCTTGATCCAGCCGAGTTCGCGCAGGCGCAGCGCGTTCTCGGTTTCGATCAGCGCCAGGCCGTCTGCCAATGCGAAGCCCTTCATGCCGCGCTCGAGGCCATGGCCATAAGCATTCGCCTTGACGACGGCCCAGACTTTCGCCTCCGGGGCGCAACTGCGCGCGCGGGCAAGGTTATGCTGCATCGAATCGAGATGGATGGTGGCGCAGAGCGGGCGTGGCATGGAGGTATTTGGGCGAAAAAGCCGGTCGGGCGAAAGCGGATATTTTACCGGACTGGCCCGTATTTTGCCCGTGTTTTGCCCGACCTTTGCCCGTCCGTTTCTTTGGCTTGCCGTTCTTTCATGGTATAAAGCAACCCACTCTTGTTTTCTGACTCACTCGAATGAATCGTGGTTTCTATACCATCATGGCGGCGCAGTTTTTCTCGTCGCTGGCAGACAATGCGCTGCTGTTTGTAGCCATTGACGTGCTGGTGTCGATGCACGCCCCGGCGTCCCTCACCCCGCTGCTCAAGCTTTCATTCGTCCTGTTCTACGTGCTGCTCGCCGCCTTCGTCGGCGCCTTCGCCGATTCGCTTCCCAAGGGCCGCGTCATGTTCATCGCGAACCTGATCAAGGTTTTCGGCTGCGCGCTGATGTTCCTGACCGTGCACCCGCTGGTGGCCTACGCCGTCGTCGGCTTCGGCGCGGCCGTGTATTCGCCGGCGAAATACGGCATCCTGACCGAACTGCTGCCGCCCGAAAAACTCGTGGCCGCGAATGGCTGGATCGAGGGCCTGACCGTTCTCTCGATCATCTTCGGTACCGTGCTGGGCGGCGCCCTGGTCAGCGCCAAGGGCTCGGCCCTGCTGCTGGGCTTCGACTTCCCGCTGATCGATACCGGTATCGACACCACGAGCGAGGCGGCGATGGCGGTCGTGGTCGTGATCTACCTGGCAGCGGCGCTGTTCAACCTGCGCATCCCGGAAACCGGCGCGCGCTACGAACACCAGGAACGCAATCCGGCCACGCTGATTTCGGACTTCGCGAACTGCTCGGCCACGCTCTGGAAGGACAAGCTGGGCCAGATCTCGCTGGCCGTCACCACCCTGTTCTGGGGCGCGGGTGCCACCTTGCAGCTGATCGTGCTGAAGTGGGCCGAGCGCTCGCTGCACATGCCGCTGGATAAAGCCACCAGCCTGATCGGCGTGGTCGCGATCGGCGTGGCGATCGGCGCCGCGCTGGCGGCCCAGATCGTCCCGCTGAGGAAGTCCCTGACCGTGATTCCGATGGGCATCCTGATGGGCCTGGTCGTGACGATCATGGTGTTTGTCCATAACGTCATCATCGCCTACCCGCTGCTGGCCCTGATCGGCTTCCTGTCGGGCTTCTTCGTGGTGCCGATGAACGCGCTGCTGCAGCACCGCGGCCACGTGCTCATGAGCGCGGGCCACTCGATCGCCGTGCAGAACTTCAACGAGAACCTGTCGATCCTGACCATGCTGGCGCTGTACGCGATCATGATCACGCTGAACCTCGACCTGAACGTGATCATCGTGATGTTCGGGCTGTCGATCGCGGGGGTGACCTTCATGATCATGCGGCTGCATCAGCGTAACCAGGCGCAGCATGATTCGCTGGCGCTGATTGGGGAGCACAAGCACTGAAACGTGCTTGCCCCGCGGCGTCGTTATCGGCTGGCGGGGGCGTGCGTAACGCGTGGGCACGAGTGCCCACCCTACGTTACACGACTGCCTGCCATGCAAATTTTGTTTGCAGTATACTAAGTTTTACCAAACAATATTTCGCATATTGTCGTTGGCGCTGCGCGCTTCGGCCCGCTCGCGCCAGTCGTTCGGGACGATGAATCCGCGCTCGACCTCTTCCACCAGGCCCGGCGCCGCGCGCACCACGGCCACCAGCACCGGCGAGGCATTCGTCTCGAACTGCGCTTCCAGCTCCGCATGCAACTGGGCCCGATTCAGGAGCCACTCCGCCTGCCCCGCCCGGAACGGCGCCAGCCATTGCAGCTTCGGCAGGATCAGAAAGGCGTCGGCGCCGAGCGTATCGAGTTCGCCCAGCGCGCACCAGAAGCCGCGGCAGTGGCCGGCGGTGATGCCGCTCATCGCGGGCCAGCTGCCGGCGGGATAGAACAGCCAGCCCTTGACCAGCGCGCGCGCCGAAGTCACGGGATGCGGCAGCAGCGGCTGGGCTGCGGGATGGGACCCCAATTCCAGCTGGCGCCCGAAGATCTTGCGCATCTTCGCGCCCAGGCTGTCGGCCAGGTTCGGTCCGACCAGGGCATCGAACTCCTGCCCGGCTTTTCCCTGCAGCAGGTAGAACTTGGTGGCGAATTCGATGTGTTCGAGGGCGTCGGGACCGGACTCCAGCAGGAAGTCGAACTCGCCGACCGTGTCGTTGCGGTTCGCGCGGATCTGCAGGCCGTGGGCCACCAGCCGTCCCTGCTCCTGGAAATAGAAGGCCATCAGCTTTTCGGCATACAGGCCGAGGCGCGTGTAGACGCGCGGACCGAGGGCGGCGTCGAGCGGCGCCGGGTCGTGGTCGAGCTCGCGCAGCCAGCGCTCGACTTCAGGCGTCACCGGGCCGGTCGAGGCGATCCGGCCCTGCCAGTGCGGCGCGCCGGCGTCGAGCAGGTCGGGGGAGTCGAGCAGCCAGGCCAGCGCGCGCACCCGGGCCCGCCGCAGGTGTCCCCAGCGGCGGTGGAAGGCGGCCTGGTAGCTAGCGGCGCCGTCCTGCATCCGAAGCTCGCTCATCGAAAGCTTGCCCATCGAGGGCGCGCGCGCGGCACAGGTCGGCCCAGGCCAGCGCCTTGTCGCCGCCGCGGCGCAGCAGTTCGCCCGGATGCAGGGTCGCCACCAGCGCGGCCTTGCCCAGCGTGTGCGCCTTGCCGCGGGTGCCCGCCAGCGGCTCCTGCAAGGGCTGGCCGAGCAGGCCGTTGGCGGCGATCTGGCCGAGGGTCAGCACGACGCCGGCGCCGGTCAGTGCCAGTTCGCGCTCGAGGAAGGGACGGCAGGCCGCCGCTTCGTCGGCCGTGGGGGCGCGGTCGCCACCGTTGGCGGAGCTTGGGCGGCACTTGACCAGGCTGGTGACGTAAACATCCTGCCCGCGCGCCAGGTCGACGGCGGCGAGCATGTTGTCCAGCAGCTTGCCGGCCTCGCCCGCCAGCGGCGTGCCGGCCTGTTCGTCGGCGGCGCTGGTGGCGCCGGCGGCGACCAGCCAGCGCGCCTGCATCGCGCCGGCGCCGTACACGGGTTTACGGCCGGGTTTACGGCCCGTGCAGTCGCCGCAGCGGGTGCAGCGGGCGATCGCGGTGCGCAGCTCGTCCCAGTCCATGGCGGCAATCGCCTCAAGACTGTCGCCCTGCTCTTCTTCGACGGGCGCGGGAGCCGGAGGCGTCCAGGCCGGCGGTGGCGGCGCGGTCGTCCTCGGAATCTCGCCCCAGGCCGGGTCGCGCGGCGGCGGCGGGATGATCGCGGGCGCTGGGGCGCGGGGCGCCGGCACCGCCGGGACCACGGCAGGCGCCTCTGCCTGCACCTGGTCCGGCTGGGCAGCCTCTTGCCCTCCCTCCGGCTGCGCCGGCACGCTGCGCAAGCGCCATAGCGGCGTGATGCCCATCTCGGCCAGGAAGACTTCGTCGCGTTCGTTCAGGTTCATACCGCATGCCTCATCACGATGGCGTCCTCGCGCTTGCCCTCATGGGCCGGATAATAGCCCTTGCGCCGTCCGATCTCGACAAAGCCATAGCGCCGGTACACGGCCAGCGCGCGTTCGTTCGACGGGCGCACTTCGAGCAGCACCGATTCGGCGCCCATCTCCTTTGCCCGTGCGCACAGGGTATCGAGCAGGTGGCGTCCCAGGCCCGTGCCATGGCGTTTGCCGGCGACGGCCACGTCGAGCAGGTGCGCTTCGTCGAGTGCGTACATCAGGAGAAAATAGCCCGCCAGCTCGCCGGCCGGGTCGCGCAGCAGCCAGGCGTCGTAGCCGGCCTGGACGGAATCGCTGAAGTTGGTGCGGCTCCACGGATGGGGAAATACGCTGCATTCGAGCGCGTGGACCTCGTCGACATCGTCCAGCGTCATCGGCACCAGCGCGAGGCCGGCCGCAGGGCAGGCAGCGGCAGCCATCATGGCTTCGCCCCCGCGGCCTTGGCCGCATTGATCACCTGGCGCTCGGCGCTGGTGTAGGCGACCTTGTTGCGCAGGTAGAGCGGCTGGGCCTGCGCGGCCGGCACGGCCTGCCCCGTCGCCAGCGCGGCCGCGCCGATGCGGGCGAGGTCGCGCGCGTGCGGCACGATGGACGCGTCGGCCTGCGCGGCGAACGGTTTGCCGGCAAAGGCGTCGGGATAGGCCGCGAAGCCGTTGCCGCAGGCTTTGAGCCCATCGGCCGCCAGCGGCTCGACCGCCTCGGGACCCGAGAGAACAGGTTCCACCACGACCTGCCAGCTGCCCTCGAAACGGTATTGCGCCCAATAGACTTCGTTCATGCGCGCGTCGAGCACGGCCAGCACCTCGGTCGCGCCGTGGGCGGCGCGGCAGGCCTCGGCCATCGCCTCGAGCGTCACCAGCGGCAGCACCGGCAGGTCGGCGCCGAAGGCCAGGCCCTGGGCCACGCCGCAGGCGGTGCGCACGCCCGTGAACGATCCCGGCCCGGCGCCGAAGGCGATGGCATCGACCTCGTTCAGGCGCACCTGCGCTTGCGCCAGCAGTTCCTGCACCATCGGCAGCACGGATTGCGAATGGGTGCGCACGCCGCCGGATTCGCGCGACAGGGTGGTGTCGCCGGACAGCAGCGCGCAGGAAGCGAGTTCGGACGAGGTTTCGATGGCAAGGATGATAGGCATGCGCTATTTTAACCCGCCGCGCCCGGCCCCGGCCATGGCGTCCTTGGCCGGGATCGGCGCGCCGGGGTAGAATCCGCCCATGCATTCCCTGACCCTGGATACCACCAACCGCGACCAGCTCGCCGCCTCGATCGGCGGCGGCCGCTGGATCGTCGCCTGCCTGTGCGCCGCCTGGTGCGGCACCTGCGGCGGCTACCGCGCCGCCTTCGAGAGCCTGGCGGCGCGCCACCCGGACAAAACCTTCGTCTGGATCGACATCGAAGACCAGGCCGACGTCGTCGGCGACCTCGACGTCGACAATTTCCCGACCCTGCTGCTGCAGCGGGGCGACACGGTGGCCTTCTTCGGCACCATGCTGCCCGACGCGCTGCTGGCGGAGCGCCTGGTGCAGGCCCAGGCCGAACTGCCCCCCGAGGAACTGGTGCGCCTGGCCCAGTCGAGCCAGGAACGGCGCGACTGGCAGCGCGACTGCAATTTGCAGACCCTGCTGCGCCAGGCCGGTTGAGGATAACCGGAAATACAGGCAGGCGCGCGAATTGATAGCGGTGCCGAATAAACGATGCCGGCCCCGATCATCCCTTCCGGATTATCTCAGGCATAAAAACATTTATCGAAATAAAGAAAAGCCGGGCAGCGCCAATATGCATTGGCGACGCCCGGCTTTTCTTTATTACCGCCCCGCTTCCGGGATATCGCGTGCGAGCGCGTTATCAGCGGAAAGCGGCCACGATTTCCTTTTCGCGACTATTAACGCGGCGTGGTCGTGGTGGTCGTGCGATGAATATGTTCTTCTTTCTTGCGGCGCAGGCCGAGCAGGCCAGCCAGGCCCAGCAGGCCGATCCAGCCGTAGTCATGGTCTTCTTTTTCGCGCACCGGGACCGTTTGCGTGGTCGTCGTACTGGTGGCGGCGGGATCGGTGGTGGCCGTGTTTTGCGCCTGGGCCGGCAGCGAGAAAGCGGCGGCCATCGAGATGGCGAGAACGGCGGTGCCTGCAATGGTATTAAGTTTTTTCATATTCCACTCCTGGGTTATAAAGATCGGTTTTAATTAAGGTAGAGCGAGAATATCGCGCAACTCATGGTCGCAGGATGATGTGCTTCACTTGCGAGGCCAGTATAGTCAAGATGCCAAGACGGCTGCGTTCGCTAGCCTTTCGGAAATAACCGGGCTTCGTTCATTTTTTTACCCGCGAAGCATCCGAATAAATACACCGGCATTCCGCTCTTCCTTATTACCCAGCGCCGTCCTTATTACCCAGTGCCGTCACTATTTACCTGCCCGGCTACTCAGGCCAGCCGCAGCGGCAGGCTGCGCAGCCGCTTCCCCGTCAGCTTGAATACAGCCGCCGCCACGGCAGGCGCCACCGGGGGCACGCCCGGCTCGCCCACGCCCTCCGGCGGCTCCGCGCTCGGCACGATCACGGTTTCCACCAGCGGCGCCTGGCCCATGCGCAGCACCGGATAGTCGCCGAAATTCGACTGCTGCACGCGGCCATCCTTGAGCGTGATCTCGCCGCCGAGCGCCGCCGACAGCCCGAACACGACCGCCGACTCCATCTGCTGGGCCACGATGTTGGGGTTGACCACGATGCCGCAATCGATCGCGCAGACGACGCGGTGCACGCGGATCTCCGTGCCTTCGACCGAGACCTCGGCCACCTCGGCGACGATGCTGCCAAAAGACTGGTGCAGGGCCACGCCATGGGCACGGCCCGCGGCCGGCGCGCCGGCCTTCGCCAGCGCCGCGTCGAGTACCGCCAGGTGGCGCGGGTGCCCTTTCAATAACGCGCGCCGATAGGCCACGCCGTCCTGGCCCGCCGCATGCGCGACTTCGTCCAGGAATCCCTCCTTGAAGAAGGCATTGTGCGAGTGGCCGACCGAGCGCCAGTAGCCGAGCGGCACCGCGCTGTCGACGATCACGTGGGCGATGCGCTGGTTCGGGATTTCGTACTGCATGTCGTACTCGCCCTCGGCCGTCGTCTTGTCCGGCCCCATGCCCGGCAGGCCGAGGTTGCGCGGGAAGTACTGGTGGCCGATCGCGCCGCTGGCCGACTTGTTGTCCCAGGCCAGCAGCTTTCCTTTTGCATCGAGGCTGGCCGTGAAGCGCGCCAGGGCGGCGGGACGGTAGACGTCGTGGGTGGTGTCGTCTTCGCGCGTCCAGATCAGCTGCACGGGTTTCCCGCCCGCGGCCATGGCCACGGCCACGGCCTGCGCCACCATGTCGCCTTCCAGCCGGCGCCCGAAGCCGCCGCCCAGCAGCATCACCTCGATCGTCACGCTTTCCCTCGCCACGCCCGCGACTTTC
Organism: Telluria sp. AIW5; assembly: GCF_056680575.1. NCBI lineage: Bacteria > Pseudomonadati > Pseudomonadota > Betaproteobacteria > Burkholderiales > Oxalobacteraceae > Telluria > Telluria sp. AIW5. Next base: position 4,482,499 of record NZ_CM155289.1, read on the forward strand.
GCCGCGACGTCGACCGCGATGCTCGGCACCTGGGTCGAGGCCCAGAGGTGGACCTTGCCGTTTGCGACCTGGGCGGTGCAGTTCACCGGTTCCATCGTCGCATGCGCCAGGAAAGGCGCGCGGTATTCGGCCGTCACCGTTTTCGCGATGCCCGCCACATCGCGGATGCCGCTTTCGTAATAGGCAAAACCGGATTCGTTGTCGAGGGCATCGGCAAAGCCCTTGAAGATGCCCTCCGAAGACAGCCCCTTGCCCGCTTCCTCGTTCCAGGTCACGTGGAGCGCGGCCGCGGCGGTCTTCGCCTGCCACCAGCTCTTCGCGATCACGGCGACCCCGGCCCCGGCGCCGGCATAGGGCCCGAGCGAGGCCGAGACGTCGGCCACGCCGACCACGCCCGGCATGGATTTCACGGCCACCGCGTCGAACGAGGCCACGCTCGCGCCGACCACGGGCGCCATCTTCACGGCCGCGTACAGCATGCCGGCCGGGCGCGCGTCGATGCCGAAGCGCGCGCTGCCATCGACTTTGGCCGGGCTGTCGCGGCGCGGTACGGGTTTGCCGATCAGGCGGAACGCGCGCGGATCCTTCAGGCGCACGTCGCCGGCATCGATCCCGGCGCCGACTTGCGCCGCGCGCGCGGCCAGGCTGGCGTAGGAGGCGCGCCGGCCATCCTTGTGGATCACGAAGCCATCCTCGGTGCGCAGGTCGCGGACCGGCGCCTTCCAGTCTTCGCTTGCCGCCTTGACCAGCATCGCGCGCGCCACGGCGCCCGCTTCCCGCATCGGCTGCCAGGCATCCTTCACGCTGGTCGAGCCGCCGGTGAACATGATGCCCAGTTCGCGCCCGATTTTCGCCAGCACCCATTGGGTGCCGTCCTTCACGTTGCCGCGATCGTCGGGATGGAAGGGCAGGTTCTCGCGCAGCACGGCCAGGTTGCCGAAGATCTTGTCGATCGGCGCCTGGGCGATTGCGACGCCATGCAGCGGCACGTCGAGCTCCTCGGCCACCAGCATTGGCAGCGCCGTGTGCACGCCCTGCCCCATTTCGCTGCGCGGCACCACGACCGAGACCGTGCCGTCGGGCGCGATCGCGATCCAGCCGTTCAGGGCGACCGCGCCATTCGTCACCGGCAGCGGTTCGCTCGTGTGCAGGCGCTGGCGCGGCGGGCGCGTGCCCCAGCCGACCAGCAGCGCGCCGCCGGCCACCAGGCCGCCGAGCAGGAAGCGCCGGCGCGCGCGCCGTTTGGCGATTGCCCCTTCTGGTACCGGCTCAGGTGCCGACTTCGCGGCCGCCGTGTTCGTGTCTCTCATTATTCCCGTTTCCCCATGTGTCGAGCAGCTCGTCCGGCGCCGCCGGCCGGCCGTACAGGTAACCCTGTGCGCGCGTGCAGCCGTGACGCAGCAGGAATGCCGCCTGTTCTTCGTTTTCCACCCCCTCGGCGATGACCGAGAGGTTCATGCTTTTTCCGAGCTGGATGATCGCGATCGCGATCGCCTCGTCGTTCGCATCGAGGGCAATGTCCTTGATGAAGCTGCGGTCGATCTTCAGTACGTCCACCGGCAGCTGCTTCAGGTAGGCCAGCGACGAATAGCCGGTGCCGAAATCGTCGATGGCAAGCCCCACGCCAATGGCATGCAGTTCGTGCACGAAAGCCAGCGCGTCGCCGGTATTCATGATCACCGACTCCGTCACTTCCAGCTGCAGCCGGTGGGGCGCCAGCCTGGTCGCGGCCAGGGTGTGCGATACCAGCGGCGCCATCGTTCCGCGCTCGACCTGGCGCACCGACAGGTTGACCGCCATCTTCGGAACGATCAATCCCGCCTCGTCCCAGCGCACCATCTGGCGGCAGGCCTCGACCAGCACCCATTCGCCGATCTGGTTGATGAAACCGGTGTCCTCGGCCATCGGAATGAAACGCACCGGGCTGACGTGGCCGAGTTCCGGATTATGCCAGCGCACCAGCGCCTCGACCCCGATCAGGCGGCGGGTCTCGATGTCGACCTGCGGCTGATAATGGAGAAAAATCTCCTGGCGGTCGATCGCGCGCCGCAGCAGCGCTTCCATGCGCAGGCGCTCGACGCCTTCGCCATCCATGGCCGGTGCATAGAACTGGTAGCCGTTCCTGCCGCGCGACTTGGCCTGGTACATGGCGACGTCGGCGTTCCGTACCAGCAGGTTCGCGTCCTCGCCATCGCCCGGGAACAGGCTGATGCCGATCGAGCCGGTGAGGAACAGCTCGTGGCCGGCGACGGTGAAAGGCTGCTCGAACAGGGCCATCATTTTCGATGCCACCTGGCCGGCGCCGTAGCTGCCGTCGACGTCCTCGAGCAGGACAATGAATTCGTCGCCGCCCAGGCGTGCCAGCGTGTCGCCCTCGCGCAGGCGCGCACCGAGCGCTTGTGCCACGTGCTTGAGAAGTTCGTCGCCGACGTGGTGGCCGAGCGTGTCGTTGACGTTCTTGAAGCGATCGAGGTCGATGAACACGACGGCCAGCTGCTGGCTTTCCCGCGCGGCGCGGCCGATCGCATGCAGCAGGCGGTCCTGGAACAGCAGGCGGTTCGGCAGGCCGGTCAGCGGATCGTGGTGCGCCAGGTAGTCGAGCTTCTCCTGCGATTCCTTCAGGCGGGTGATGTCGCTGAAGACGCCCACGTAATGGGTGACGCGGCCGTCGTCGCCGCGCACCGTCGACACGGTGAGCCACTCGAGGAAGGTCTCGCCGTCCTTGCGCGTGCTCCACAGCTCGCCGCGCCAGAAGCCGGTGTCGCTCAGCTGGCGCCACATCGTCCAGAAGATGTCCTGGTCCTGGCCCGTGGTGCGCGTCACGCTCCAGGACTTGCCGATGACATCCCGGGCATCGTGGCCGGTAATGTGGGTGAAGGCGGGATTGACGGTGACGATCGTGCCAAGCACGTCGACCACCATCACGCCGTCGGCGATGTGCTCGAGGACGGTGGCGGACAAGCGCAGTTTTTCCTCGTTCTGCTTGCGCTCGGAGATGTCGGCGAAGACCCAGACATTGCCCGCCTCGGGCCGGCCGGCATCGATCGCGCTGCCGCTCACCAGGCACCACAGCAAGCTGCCGTCGCGGCGCCGGAACTGGCGCTCGTGGCTGGCATCTTCGCCGCGCGCCAGGCGCGGGAAGAATTCGCCCTCGGCCCGGGCACGTTCGCCCGCATTCACGAACAGGACCGACGCCGGCAGGCCGAGCATGCTGCCCTCCGGGTAGCCGAAGAGCTGCTCGCTGCGCCGGTTCACCGACACGATGCGCCGCTCCCGCGTGAAGACGACGCCGAACATGACGTTGTCGAGGATCGCGCCCTGCTCGGCGAGCAGCGCGCCGATGCGCATCTCATTGTGTTTGCGCTCGCTGATGTCGGAGATGATCCCGTCGACCCAGACCGCGCTCTCGCCTTCCCGCCCCTGCGGCTGTCCGCTCTCGAGCACCCAGTGCTCGACCCCGTGGACATCGACAATCCGGTATTCGGCCTCGTAGCTGCGTCCGGAAGCAAGCGCATCGCGCATCAACTGGCTCTGCCGCTGGCGGTCCTCCTCGCGGATCAGGCCGGTCCAGAGTCCGGTGCCGCCACGGATGACCTGCGCCGCCGGATAGCCGCAGATGTCTTCGATGGCGTCGCTGACGAAATCGATCGTGCCGCCCGGATGGGCCCGGAAGACGGCGCCGGGCACCTGGGTGACGATGGTGCGGAACTGCTCCTCGCGCCGCGCCACGTCTTCGAACAGGGTGCGGATCGCCACGCGCATGCGTTCCATCTGGATGCCGAGGCGTCCCAGTTCGCCCTCGACGTCGAGCCGCAGCGGCGTATCGAAGTCGCCGCGCGAGAGACGGTCGGAAAAACCGGCCAGGGTGCGCAGCGGCGCCTGCAGGCGGCGCCGCAGGAAGGCGAGGATGAGCAGCAGCGACACTGTGACCTGGACCGCCAGCACCAGCGCGTAGTTGCGCTGCTTGCGGTGCAGCTCCTGCCCGGCGCGCAGGTCGTCCATCTCGATCGTCAGGTCGCCGATGCGCTCGCCCTGCATCACGATCTGGCGCTCGGCGCGCAACACATGGCCCCGGGCCCGCTCGGGCGCGCGCACGTCGATGAAACCGGTGTCGCCCTGGCCTCGCACCTGGATCCGTACCACCGACGGGTCGCGCATCACGGAGTCGACCAGCGAGCGCGCGGCGCCGGCATTCATGTTCCAGAGCGATTCCTGCACGCCCAGCGCGAGGATCTCGGCATTGCGCTGCAGGGTTTCGTTGAGTTCGGCGGCCGTGTTGCGGCGCTCCTGCACCACGAGCAGGAAGTAGCTGGCCAGCAGCGCGGGAATGACGAGGCCGCCGACGACGACCATCAGCATGGCGCCGTACACCGACCTGGTGTAGAGCCGGCTTATTCTCGACGTCAATCGGCTCGGATCAATCGGTGGCATGGTCGTGGCCGCAATGGTTGGCGCCGGGGTCGCCGGCCTGGGTCGGGAAGATGCTCACGCCAGGGATTATGCATGTAAATATTGCCGTAAGCCACCAGATCAGGCTGGCCTGCGGCGCCGGAAACCGGCGGTTGCCACAGGCGCGAACCCTCCCGTTACAAGCCTATCATCGCACAGCCGTGCCCGCCCCGGCGGCGGGCTGTCCAGCCGTGTTCAGGTATTGCGGCGGGGATAGCCTTCGGCCAGGATGCGGCGCCAGACCAGTTCCTTGTGCTCGGCCGACATCGACACCCAGTGCGCGACTTCGGCGACGGTACGCCCGCAGCCGCGGCAGACGTCGTCAAACGTCGTCGAGCAGACTGCGACGCAGGGTGTGTCCGGACGCGGCGGCGCCGCCGCGGGATCAGCGTGCTGGTCCGACATCGAGCTTGTCCCAGCCGTCGTGGCCCAGTTTTTCCATGGTCTCGATGTTCTTCTCGAAGATCTCGGCCGCGTCGGGGAAGGCCTCGACGGCGCGCTCGATACTGTCCTCGCGCAGCAGCTGCAGGATCGGGTAGGGCGCGCGGTTGGTGAAGTTTTCGATATCGTTCTTGTCGGTATCGGCGAACTGGTAGTCCGGGTGAAAGCTCGCCACCTGGAGTTCGCCATCGAGATGCATGTCCTCGACCGCGGCGTCGGCGACATCGAGGAACTCGTTGTAGTCGAGGAAATCGTCCAGCACGAAGGGGTGGATCAGGAGCGTCGTGTCTATTTTTTCTGCCGGGGTGTCGGAGAGGGTTTGCAGCTCGTCCATCAACTGTTCCAGCAGCGCCTCGGGCGTGCGCGCCGGCGAGACGACGTAGCGCACCTGCTCCTTTATATAGACAGCCTTGGCGAACGGGCACAGGTTCAGGCCGATGACGGCCTTTTCCAGCCAGCGGCGGGTGGCGGCGACGATGGCGTCGTCGTCGGCGTTCAGGTTTGCGGTACTCATAGTGGGGTCTTCTCTTATTGGGAAACGCTGCGTGCGAAACCGGATTGTACGCACAGTTTGCGTGCGCTCATAGGTCAAGCATTCGAGGCGGGTAAGTTGAAAACATGCCCGCCTCGACGGGAAAAGCAGGGTTTTATTATCATCTCGACAAGTATGCGGAACGGCTGAATTGTTTCCGTGTGGAATGTAATTACAGACGTATTACATCACATACTCCCGGGCGGTATGCAATTCGTACGCTGATCCGGTCCTATGAAATTACTTGCCTGATTCAGCATACCCCCCGGTGTGTGTTATCAAAATAATTTCATGTTAGCAAAAAGGATAGACAAAAAATTTTGTAACCGCCCGGGATTACTGCTTGACTGCCTCAACAGCTGCTCCTTACACTGCCCCCTTATCGTCAGGTCCTGTAGTTCCTGGACGCAACATACTGGAAAGCTATGTACGACATGACCCGCCCTACCTCTATTGCTGCCGCGCTGGTGCTTTTGCTCTCGGCCCCATTCGCCCATGCCATCGACAATGCTCCGGTCAGCGCTGTGCAGAACGCCGCCCTCATGCGCCCGGCCGCTGTTGCCGCGCCTGCCGGTGCCGGATCGTTGAAAGTCGACGCGCTGAAAGCCGACGAATACAAGGAAACCGATGTCTGGGGCCGCATCCGCAGCGGCTACGCCATTCCCGACATCAGCAACAACCTGGTCGAGCGCCATACCAAGTCGTATAGCAGCAAGCCCGACTACATGGCCCGCATCTCCGGCCGCGCCTCGCTCTACCTGTTCCACGTGGTGCAGGAGCTGGAAAAGCGCGGCATGCCGACCGAACTGGCCCTGCTGCCGGTGATCGAATCGGCCTTCAACCCGCAAGCCATGTCGACCGCCGACGCTGCCGGCATCTGGCAGTTCGTGCCTGGTACCGGTAAAGACTTCAACCTCAAGCAGAACATGTTCAAGGACGAACGCCGCGGCGTGCTGGCCTCGACCGATGCCGCCCTGACCTACCTGCAGCGCCTGTACACGATGTTCGGCGACTGGCAGCTGGCGCTGGCGGCGTACAACTGGGGTGAAGGCAATGTCCAGAAGGCGATCAAGAAAAACCAGGCGCTCGGCAAGCCGACCGACTTCGAAAGCCTGGCCGAGCTGATGCCGGCGGAAACGCGCAACTACGTGCCGAAGCTGCAGGCCGTCAAGAACATCGTCGCCAACCCGGGCCAGTATGGCATCACCCTGCCGGCGATCGAGAACCAGCCCTATTTCACGACGGTCGACAAGACCAGCGACATCGACCTCGCCATTGCCGCCCAGTTGGCCGAGATGTCGGTCGACGAATTCAAGGCCCTCAATCCCCAGTTCAAGCGCCCGGTCATCACCGGCGAAGACGGCACCAAGATCCTGCTGCCGCAAAAGAACGCAGAGAAATTCCACCTGAACCTGGCGCAATGGGGCCATGCGCTCTCCACCTGGACCACGCACAAGATCACCGGCGCCAGGGAAAGCATCACCTCGCTGGCCTCGAAGTTCGGGACCACGGCGGAAGTCATCCGCCAGGCGAACAACATCCCGATGCAGACCCGCCTGAAAGCCGGCTCGACCATTCTGGTGCCGAAGACCTCGGCTTCGATGGGTTCGGACATTGCCGAGAACATCGTCGACAGCGCCGTCATGGCACTCGAAGCCGACCGCGGCGAAGCGCGCAGCGGGCGTTTCAAGGTCAAGGCAAGCGCCGCGTCGAACGCACGCGTGTCCCGCAACACCAACTCCCGCCGTAAGCACCGCTAACCGCTGACCGGTGAATGTCCCGGGCCATCGTGCCCGGGACCGTGTTTTTTTCGCGCCTCCTGCCTTCCTCCCCCGGCCCACAAACCACCACGCTTTGCGCAAGATCAAATTGGCTGACCTGTGCAAGCATTCGCAAACTACTGTATAGTGTTGTTTGTGCGCTGCAATAAAGCGACTACCTGTCGCCAGACAGCGCACTAATGCAGTAAGTAACAACAAGCAGCATCGCAGCCAGGCCCGCCGTTCCAGGCAGCCTTCTAAAGCCCTCCCGCCCTGCGTGTCGACCTTTGACACCGTCCCGGCGCAAAGCTTTTGTGCCGAAATTTCTTTCATTTCTGAGTCATTTCGTTCTGTTGGTTCGCGTTGCTATTTCGCGCTCGTAAAACTATTGAGCGCTGATCACTACCGAAAGTAAGAAAACAATGAGTTTTGAAGCACTAGGCCTCCACGCCACGATCGTCAAAGCAGTCAACGAAGCGGGTTACACCGTCCCTACGCCGGTCCAGGCACAAGCCGTTCCTGCCGCCATCGAAGGCCGCGACCTGCTGGTCTCGTCGCAGACTGGTTCGGGCAAGACCGCAGCTTTCATGCTGCCTGCCCTGCACAAGCTGGTCAGCGCCGAAGTCGCGCCGGTCCCGGCACGCACCCCTGCGCAAGATGCGCAGTCGGCCCGTTCGCGCGGCGAGCGCGTCCGTTTCACCGCAGCCAAGCCGAAAATGCTGGTGCTGACCCCGACCCGCGAACTGGCCCTGCAGGTCACGGTCGCGACCGAAAAATACGGCAGCTACATGCGCCGCATCCGCGCCGTCTCGATCCTGGGCGGCATGCCTTACCCGAAGCAGATGCAACTGCTCTCAAAAAATCCTGAAATCCTGGTCGCTACCCCAGGCCGCCTGATCGACCACATGGAGTCCGGCAAGATCGACTTCTCGGAACTCGAGATCCTGGTGCTGGACGAAGCCGACCGCATGCTGGACATGGGCTTCATCGACGACATCGAAAAGATCGTCGCCGCGACCCCGGCAAACCGCCAGACCATGCTGTTCTCGGCCACGCTGGACGGCGTCGTCGGCAACATGGCGCGCCGCATCACGAAGGACCCGATGGTGATCCAGATCGCCAGCGCCACGAACCGCCACGAGAACATCTCGCAGCGCGTGCACTTCGTCGACGACCTGTCGCACAAGAACCGCCTGCTGGACCACCTGCTGCGCGACGAGTCGATGGACCAGGCAGTCGTGTTCACCGCCACCAAGCGTGACGCCGACACCATCGCCGACCGCTTGAACATCGCCGGCTTCGCAGCCGCCGCGCTGCACGGCGACATGCACCAGGGCGCGCGTAACCGCACCCTGGACAGCCTGCGCCGCGGCCAGGTGCGCGTGCTGGTGGCAACCGACGTCGCTGCCCGCGGCATCGACGTGCCGACCATCACCCACGTGGTGAACTACGACCTGCCGAAGTTCCCCGAGGACTACGTGCACCGCATCGGCCGTACCGGCCGTGCCGGCCGCAATGGTCTCGCGATCTCGCTGGTGAACCATGCCGAAGGCATGAACATCAAGCGCATCGAGCGTTTCACCAAGCAGCTGATCCCGGCGACCGTGGTGGAAGGTTTCGAGCCGAAGCGTTCGGCGCCACCTGCCCGTACCGGCGCCCGCCCAGGCGGCTGGAAACCAGGCGACGGCCGCAGCGCCGCCGCCAAGCCAGGCCAGCGCAGCTTCAGCAAGCCATCGGCAGCACCGCGCGAAGGCGGTTACAGCCGTGACGCAGCGCCACGCGGCCCAAGCAGCGGCGCCCCACGCCGTGAAGGCAGCGGCGGCGGCTACCGCGGTTCGAACCCACGTTCGACCGACGGCGCGCGCCGCAGCTTCGGCGATAATTAATATCGCTGTCGCTGGATGAACAAGGACGGCTGCTTCGGCAGCCGTTTTTTTTTCGCCTGGACGCCGGCGCCTACCCCATGCACGTCGGTGGCGCGCAGGGTGGTCGGCTCCACCCGTCCGTCCGCACCGACGCGGCGTGTATGCCGCCCACGCGTTCAACGCACGTATGACCCGGCGCGATGTTTCACGAAGCCGCTTGAACGCGTGATATGACCCGGCGCGACGTTTCAAAGGCGCTTGAACGCGTGGACGGCATCGGCGCCGCGACGAATCACGCATTCGGCGTGGAGCCGTCCACCCTACAAAAGCAAACGGACCCACACGCCCCACGACGTATAATCGCGCTCCCGCCCAGCCCCCCTATGACTCCCCCGATGGTCCGCAAGCGCATCCTCATCGTCAGCCCCGCCGCCGCCCGCGACAACAACGGCAACTGGCAAACCGCCAGCCGCTGGGCGCGCTTCCTGCGCGGCCGCCATGCGGTCGAGGTCACCGCAAGCTGGAGCCCGGCGGACCCCGCACCCGACTTGCTGATCGCCCTCCACGCACGGCGTTCGGCACAGTCACTGGCTGCGTTCAAAACCGCGCACCCGCAATGCCCCGCCCTGCTCGTCCTCACCGGCACCGATCTGTACCGCGACGTCGACAACGCTCCCGAGGCGCGCGCCTCGCTCGACCTGGCCGACGCCGTGGTGGTGCTGCAGGAGGCCGGCCTGGCGCGCCTGCCGGCCCAGGTGCAGGCCAAGGCGAGCGTGATCTACCAGTCCTCGCCCGCGCTGCGCCCGGCCACGCCCAGCAGCCGCACCATCGACATCTGCATGATCGGCCACCTGCGCACGGAAAAAGACCCGCTGACCTTCATGCGCGCAGCAAAGCTGGTCAGCACGCCGGGCGTGCGCCTGCTGCACATCGGCGGCGCGCTCGACCCGGAACTCGGACAAGCCGCGCGCACCACTGAAGCGGCGACGGAGCGCTACCGCTGGCTGGGCCCGATGCCCCATGCGCAAACCCGCCAGCGACTGAAACGCTGCCGCGCGATGGTGATCGCGTCCAGGATGGAAGGCGGCGCCAACGTCATCATCGAGGCGGTCACCAGCGGCGTGCCGGTGCTGGCCTCGCGCATCGACGGCAACGTCGGCATGCTCGGGCAGGATTACGCCGGCTACTTCCCGCAGGGCGACGCCGCCGCGCTGGCGCGCCTGGTCGAGCGCTGCGCGCAGGACCAGGCGTTCGACGCCCTGCTGCGCCGCCAGTGCGCCGCGCGCGCCGCCCTGTTCACGCCGCAGGCCGAACAAGCGGCCGTGGCCGACTTGGTGGATAATCTGCTGCGCCCGCGATCCGGGCAGCCCGAACACTCATAAAGAATGGAACCACACATGAACGCGCCCGATCAGACCATCAAACTGACTTCCTTCTCGCACGGCGGCGGCTGCGGCTGCAAGATCGCTCCCGGCGTGCTGGCCGAAATCCTGAAGAAGTCGAGCGGCTTCCCGGTGCCGCCCCAGCTGATGGTCGGCATCGAGACCGCCGACGACGCGGCCGTCTACAAGCTCAACGACGAGCAGGCACTGATCGCCACCACCGACTTCTTCATGCCGATCGTCGACGATCCGTTCGACTTCGGCCGCATTGCCGCCACCAACGCCATCTCCGACGTCTATGCCATGGGCGGCACGCCGATCATGGCGCTGGCCCTGGTCGGCATGCCGATCAACAAGCTGCCGCTGGAGACGATCGGCGAGATCATCCGCGGCGGCGAATCGATGTGCGCGGAAGCGGGCATCCCGATCGCCGGCGGCCACACCATCGATTCCGTCGAACCGATCTATGGCCTGGTGGTGCTGGGCCTGGTGCACCCGGACCGGGTGAAACGCAATGCCGACGCCCGCGCCGGCGACGTGCTGATCCTCGGCAAACCGCTGGGCGTGGGCGTGCTGTCGGCCGCACTCAAGAAGGACGTGCTGGGCGCGGAAGGTTATGCCGCGATGATCGCCAACACCACGAAACTGAACAAGCCCGGCCAGGCGCTGGCCGCGATGGAAGGCGTGCACGCGCTGACCGACGTCACCGGCTTCGGCCTGCTGGGCCATTTGCTGGAACTCGCGCGCGGCGCCAAACTGTCGGCCGAACTGGACATGGCCGACATCCCTCTCCTCCCCGGCGTGCTCCAGCTGGCCCAGGATGGCTTCTTCACCGGTGCCTCGGGCCGTAACTGGGATGCCTACGGCAAGGATGTCGCGCTGTCGGACAGCATCATGCCGGCGCAGCAGGCACTGCTGACCGACCCGCAGACCTCGGGCGGCCTGCTCGTTTCCTGCGACCCGGCCGCGGCCGAGGCCGTACTGGCCCTGTTCGCGCGCGAGGGATTCGGCGACGCGAAGGTAATCGGCCGCATGGCGGCAGGCACCCCGGGCGTCGTCGTCAAGGCCTGACCCGGCAAGCCCTTATCGAGGGGACGCGGCAAGCCAAAACGTTGCCGTGTCAACACATATATTTTGTATCAGCAAAGCGAAGCATTGTTTTTTCAAGAATTGTCGGTTGTATAATTCCCTCGCCGGCACAGATCGGCGTGTAAGCTAACAACGAATCCCAGAGACAATGCCCACGCAACAGGCCGCTTCGGCGGCGCTCGACTCGCCTCGTTCCCTCGGGTGGACCACTCACCTGGCCACCGTCCTCCTCGGCTCCGACAGCCTGCAACGCCTGACCCTGGCGCTGCTGGGCCTGGCCGCCCTGGTAACCGCCACCGTCGTCGTGCTGCTGGTCTACGCCGCCAGCATCGGCGTGGCCGACGTCAGCGAGGTCAGCGTGCTGACCGCCCTGTACTTCGTCTTCATCGTCGGTTTCTACGTCGTCATTCGCAGCGGGATGAACCGGCGCTTTGCCGACCCGACCCTGGCCATGCCGCAGTCCATCATGGCGCAGTCCCTGATCGCGGCCTCGTATGCCGTCACGGGACCGGTGCACGGCGCGACCGTGATCATGTTGTCGCTGGTGATGGTGTTCGGCATGTTCAGCCTGCGTCCGGCCTCGGTGCGCCTCGCCTGCGTCTATACGGTGACGCTGATGGGCATCGTGATGTTCTGGTGCACCCAATACACGCCGCTGCATTATCCGGTGCGCCAGGAGATCTTCAATTTCGCCTTGACGGCCATCGTGATGCTCACCATTTCCCAGCTCTCGGGCCAGCTGACGGACATGCGCACCCGCCTCAAAACGCAAAAAATCGCGCTCGAGCAAGCCCTGTCGCACATCAAGGAAATGGCCGCGCGCGACGAGCTGACGGGTTTGCCGAACCGGCGCCGCATGATGACGCTGCTGCAGGAACATGCGACGCGGCGCGCGCGCGGCGGCCCGCGTTTTTTCGTGTGCATCATCGATCTCGACCACTTCAAGAACATCAACGATACCTACGGCCACGCCACCGGCGACGCCGTCCTGCGCTCGTTTGCGGCGCAAGCCCAGGTTGTGCTGCGGACCACCGACATGATCGGACGCTGGGGCGGCGAGGAATTCCTGCTGCTGCTCCCGGAAACGCCCCCGGGCGACCCGACGCTGGGCGTGGAGCGCCTGCGCGCCAGCCTGGCCGACATGCCGGCCAGCGTCGCGCTGCACGACGTGCGCGTACGTTTTTCCGCGGGTTTTGCGCGTTACGAGGAAGGCGAGCCGATCGACCAGGCCATCGAACGGGCCGATCGTGCCCTGTACGCGGCCAAGTCGGCCGGACGTGACCGCAGCGTGGTGCTCTAGTCCGGCTGGGACGGTCCCCGGTGCGGGGACGGGGGATGGGCGCCGCGGCGCACGATGACGGGCTGGCGAAGTTTGTGCAACTGGCGCGCCACCATGGCCAGCCCGGCCAGCAGCGCGACGAATGCCAGCATGACCGGCAATTGCAAACCCATGAACGAACCAGCTTCCATGACACCGCCTCCTCGTCTATTGCCCAGCGTCATGCCGGCGCAAGAGGCTACTGTGCCACTGGCTTGCTTCTACGAAATTGAGGTAGAACAAAGCGACGCCAGGGGAGTCGCTGCTGCGGCGCGCTTCAGGCGACAGTGGTCAGCGGCGTATGCGCTTCCGGCTTGCCGCGCCCGACGCGCTCGTACTCGGCAATCACCTGGGCGCCGAACAGCAGCAGCGTCGCCCCGATCTCGAGGCTGAACATGACGACGATGGCGGTGGTCATCGAACCGTAGACGACGTTCACCTGGGAGAGCGTGGAGAAATACCAGACCAGCACGTGGCGCGCAATTTCCCACAGCAAGGCCGCCGTCACCCCGCCCACCAGCGCATGCGAGAGCGACAGGCGTCCGACCGGCATCACCAGGTAGATCGAGGTCAATACCAGGATTTCCCCGAGCAGCCCGAGCAGGTAAAGCAGCGCACCCGACACGCCGCCCAGCGACCAGGTGGTGCCGAACAATTGCACGCTCTCCTGCCCCATCACCTGCAAGGTGCCGGCCACGATCGTCACCAGCAGCACGCCTACCCCCAGCGCCAGCATGTAGCAGTAAGGCAGCACGGCCGACACAAGGAAATGGCGGCGCCGGATCGCCACCCGGTGGATGAAGATCACGCTCATCGCGTTTTCGAGCACGGTGAAGGCGAAGGAGCTGAAGAACAGCATCGTCACGCCCAGCACCCAGGTGATCAGGTCGCGGTTGTCGAGGAAGTTCGCGACCTCGGCCGCGATCGAGGCCGACTGGCCCGGCACCAGCAACTCCAGGTAGCGGCGCAGCGTGACCAGCAGTTCGGCCTGGTCGATGAAATGCGACAGCGCCACCACGACCAGCATCAGGAAGGGCACGATCGAGAGCAGCGCGTAATAGGCGACGGCGCCCGCCAGCAGCAAGCCCTGGTTGGCGCGGAAGCCCTTGATCACGCTGAGGGTAAACGCGAGCGGATGCGACAGGATATAGGCGTTGGCGCGCCGGTTGAGGATGCGGACGCGCAGGCGGCCCATGCGCAGGCGGCCGGTACCGATCATCGTGCGAGCCTGATGCCGGTAAATTGCCAGCGCGCGCAGGCCGGGAAGAAATTGCGGTAACTGGCGCGGGCATGGCCGGCCGGCGTCGCGCAGGACGCGCCGCGCAGCACGTACTGGTTGACCATGAACTTGCCGTTGTATTCGCCGATCGCCCCCGCCGCCGGCGCGTAGCCGGGGTAAGGCGCGTAACTGCTGCTGGTCCATTGCCAGCAAGCGCCGAACATTTGCGCCAGGCCGTCACCGGCTGCTGCCGCGGCTGCGGGATGCAGGCTCCCCGCCTCGATCCCGGCCAGGCGCGCGGCGAATTCCCATTCAGCTTCAAGCGGCAGGCGTGCCCCGCACCAGCGTGCGTAGGCGTCGGCCTCGTACAGCGACACATGGGTGACCGGGCGCGCCGGGTCGAGGGGGTGTTCGCCGTGGAGGGTGAATTCGTTCCAGCCACCGTCCGGCTGGCGCCGCCAGTAGAGGGGCGCGGCCAGATCGCCGGACGCGACCATGTCCCAGCCCTCGGCCAGCCACAGGGCCGGGTCACGGTAGCCGCCGGCCTCGATGAAGGCGGCGTAGTCCCCGTTCGTCACCAGGCGCGAGGCCAGCGCGAAGGGCGCGACATAGCTGCGGTGGCGCGGCAGCTCGTTATCGAAACAAAAGCCGCGGCCGTCATGGCCGATCTCGACCAGGCCGCCGTCGAATTCGAGGAATTCCAGCGGCGGCGGTTCGGTCCCGGGCGCCAGCAGCTCGCCGTCGTAGCCGGGCGCGATCGGGTTCTGCGCCAGCAGGTGCTTCACATCGGTCAGCATCAGCTCCTGGTGCTGCTGCTCGTGCTGCAGGCCGAGCGTGACGAGTTCGGCCAGCGGCGCATCCATCGCAAGGTCCGTCCCGGCCTCCAACAGTCGCAGCATGCGCGCATCGACGTCGGCGCGGTAGGCCTTCACCTCCTCCAGCGAGGGCCGCGTCAGCAGGCCGCGCTGCGCGCGCGGGTGCCTGGCGCCGACGCCGTTGTAATACGAATTGAACAGCACGCGGAAAGCGGGATGGTAAGGCGTGAAGCCATGCTCGCGCGCTTCCAGGATGAAGGTCTCGAAAAACCAGGTCGTGTGCGCCAGGTGCCATTTGATGGGGCTGGCGTCCGGCATCGACTGCGCGCAGCAGTCTTCGCTTGATAGCGGCGCGGCCAGTTGCAGGGAACGCTGGCGCACGGCCTGGAATGCATCGCGCAGCATAATGCCGGTCAAGCGCTGGCCTGCGCGTGGATGACGGCGAACGGGCAGCGCGGATCGGTCCACACGCGGCTTGCCTCGAAGCCGGATTGTTCGAGCAGGCCGATGGCGTCGGCCTGGCGGTATTTGTAGCTGTTTTCGGTATGGATGCGCTCGCCCGCGGCGAAATCGCGGCCGCCGCCGGGCCAGCGCACGGCTTGAAAACGCTTCGCCTCGAGGTGCATTTCCACCCTGCCCGCCGCCTCGTTGTAGAAGCCGACGTGGCGCCAGTGCCGGATGTCGAAGTCGCTGCCGAGCAGGCGGTTCACGTGGCGCAGCACGTTCAGATTAAAGGCGGCCGTGACACCAAGCGCGTCGTCGTAGGCCGGGTCGAGGATGGCCTTGTCCTTGGCCAGGTCGATCCCGATCAGCAAGGCGCCATCGGGGCCGCAGCCCTTGCGCAGGCGCGTGAGGAAGACCCGTGCCTCGGGCGGCGTGAAGTTGCCGAGCGAGGAGCCCGGATAGAAGAACAGGCGGCGCTCGGCGCGTACACTTTCCGGCAGGTCGAGGCCACTGGAAAAATCGAGCCCGAGCGCGCGCATGTCGATGTGCGGAAAACGCAGGCGCAGCCGGGCCAGGGCCTCGCTGACAAATTCAGTGGAAATGTCGACCGCGACATACTGCGCCGGGCGCAGCAGCGGGAACAGCGACGCCGCCTTGGCGCAATTGCCGGCGCCCAGGTCGATCAGCGTGCTGCCCATGCCGCAGGCGTGGGCGATCTCGCGGCCGTGGCGCTCGAAGATGCCGGCCTCGGTGCGGGTCGGGTAATACTCGGGCAGCTCGCAGATCGCCTCGAACAGTTTCGAGCCGAGCGCGTCGTACAGGAACTTGGGAGAAATCGTCGCCTGGCGCGCGCCCAGGCCGGCAAAAAGCTCGGCGGGCACATGGGCGCTGGCTACGGCGGCGGGCTTCTCGGTTGTGCAAGACGTCAGCATAAGGTTTATCATTCGTGCCGCCGGAGCACCCGATGCGCCCTGGCTTAGGGAGGAAGTTGCTGTTTTTGCTATCATAGCGGAAGTCCCGGCTCCTCCGCGTTCGCCCGCCGCCAAGCGTGCACGCCGTCGTTTCCCCTGCCATTTAAAAGAAGAAAGCCCCTTTTATGTCCTCCTTGTCGCCTTTGTCCGCCCTGAAATCGCTGTTTGCCGCCTCGACCGTCGCCCTGATCCTGGCCGCTCCCGCTTCCGCCCAGAACACCCCGGGCGTGCTGCGCGTCTCGGCCATTCCCGACGAAGCGCCGACCGAACTGCAGCGCAAGTTCAAGCCGCTGGGCGACTACCTGGCCAAGGCGACCGGCCTGAAAGTCGAATTCACCCCGGTCACCGATTACGCGGCGTCGGTCGAGGGCCTGATCAACCACAAGCTCGACATGGTCTGGTTCGGCGGCTTCACCTTCGTCCAGGCCAATGTGCGCAGCAAGGGCAAGATCGTGCCACTGGTGCAGCGCGCCGAGGACGAGAAATTCCGTTCCGTGTTCATCACCGTCCAGCCCGGCATCAACAAGCTCGAAGACCTGCGCGGCAAGACCCTGTCCTTTGGTTCCGAGTCCTCGACCTCGGGCCACCTGATGCCGCGCTCCTTCCTGCTGGGCGCGAAGATCAATCCGGACACCGACCTCAAGCGCGTCGCCTTCTCCGGCGCGCATGATGCGACGGTGGCGGCCGTGGCCGGCGGCAAGGTCGATGCCGGCGCGCTGAACATCTCGGTCTGGGAAAAGCTGGTCGAAGCCGGCAAGGTCGATCCGAAAACGGTGCGCGTGTTCTACACGACCCCGGGCTATTTCGACTACAACTGGTCGGTCAACGCCAGCATGGCGCCGGCGCTGCAAACGAAGATCCGCGACGCCTTCCTGGCGCTGGACGCGTCGACTCCGCAGGGCAAGGAAATCCTCGACCTGCAGCGCGCGACCAAATTCATCCCGACCAAGGCCGAGAACTACAAGGCGATCGAAGCGGCGGCGCGCAATGCCGGCCTGCTGAAATAAGCATCGACATCAACCCGCTGGCGGACCGATGACTTTAAAGCTCGACAGTTTCAAGCTCGACAAACTGACCGTGCGCCACCTCACCGGTGGCAAAACGGCCGCGCTGCACGAACTCGACCTGGCCATCGGCCAGGGCGAGCAGCTCGCGCTCATCGGTCCGTCGGGCGCCGGCAAGACGACCTTGCTGTCGACCCTGGCCTGCGCGCACCAGCCGGCCGAGGGTGGCCTGGCCGTGTTCGGCGCCGATCCGTGGGCGCTGCCGCAGGCCGCCCGCCACCGCCTGCGCGCACGGCTGTTCCTGGCGCCGCAAACGCCGCCGCTGCCGCCGCGCCAGCGCGTCGTCACCGCCGTACTGGCCGCGCGCCTGCCGCACTGGAGCCTGTTCAAAGCCTTGGGCTCGCTGTTCAAGCCCGCCGACCCGGACGCCGCCTTCGAAGCGCTGCGCCGCTTCGGCCTCGGCGACAAACTGTATGCGCGCGTCGACCGCCTCTCCGGCGGCGAGCGCCAGCGTTGCAGCCTGGCGCGGCTGCTGTTATCGAATGCGGACGCCTTCCTGGTCGACGAGCCGATCTCCGCGCTCGACCCGGCGCTGGCGCGCCTCACGCTCGCCACCTTGCAGGAAGAAGCCGCGCGCCGCAATGCGACGCTGGTGTGCAGCCTGCACCAGGTCGAGATGGCGCGTGCCTGTTTCAACCGCATCGTCGGCCTGCGCGACGGCCGCATCGTGTTCGACCTGCCGCGCGAACAGGTCACCGATGCGATGATTGCCGCGCTCTACGAAAACGACACCATCGAAGCGCACCCACATGCGCAGCACGAGTCGCCCGAACGCATCGCCGTGGGCGCCTGTTTTTGACCGATGCCTGCTTTCGACACTCTGCCTGCCTCTGACCGATGACGGCCCTCTCCCTGCATCCCGACCCGGCCTGGCGCGGCCGCCTGCTGGCCTGCGCCATTGCCCTGGCCTTGTTGTGGCCCGCCCTCGTCTACAGCGAATTCAAGCCCTGGGTCCTGTTCGACCTGCAAAGCCTGGCGGCGGCCGGCGCCTTCCTGGGCGACTTCCTGCACCCGGCCCATTCGCTCGACTTCCTGGCGATGGTGCTGCGCGAAACCTGGATCACGGTGGCGATTGCGACCAGCGGCCTCGCGCTGGCCCTGCTGGGCGCGATTCCCGCCACGCTGCTGGTGAGCGAGCGGCTGTCGATCTCGCGCCTCGGCACGGGCCGCGTGCGCTGGCCGGCGGCGCTGCTGCGCCAGGTCCTGCGCTGGGTGCTGGTGCTGCTGCGCAGCGTGCCGGAACTCGTCTGGGCGCTGCTGTTCGTGCGCGTGGTCGGCCTCGGGCCCACCGCCGGCGTGCTGGCGATCGCGCTCACCTATTCTGGCATGCTGGCCAAGGTGTACGCCGAGATCCTCGAATCGAGCGACGCCCACGCCACCGACGCCCTGCTCGCGAACGGCAGCGCGCGCCTGCCGGCCCTGCTGTACGGCGCCCTGCCCGATGCAGCGGCCGAACTGGTGTCGTACACGATCTACCGCTGGGAGTGCGCGATCCGCGGCTCGGCGGTCATGGGCTTCGTCGGCGCCGGCGGTTTGGGGCAGCGGATGGATGAATCGACCAAGATGATGGCCGGCGGCGAAGTGGCGACCATGCTGTTCATGTTCGTGCTGCTGGTGGCCGCGGCCGACCTGGTCTCGACCCTGCTGCGCCGGAGGCTCGGATGAACCGGCCGGTTTTACCGCCTGCGCCGGCGCGCTCCTGGAGCACGCCTGTCCTGCTGGTGCTGTTGCTGGCACTGGTCGTGGCCAGCTTCGCCACGCTGCACCTGGACCTGGCCGCCTTCTTCACGCCGGAAGCCGTCGACACCACGCGCGAATTTTTAAGCGGCTTCGCGCCGCCGGAAACGGCCACGCCGTTTTTGATGAAAACCCTGAACGCGTCGCTCGAGACGCTGTCGATGTCGGCGCTCGGCACCCTGCTGGCGGTCATGGCCGGACTGGTACTGGCGCTGCCGGCGGCCGGACGCTGGGGCGCATCGCCACGCGCGGCCGTGCGCATCGTGCTCAACGTCCTGCGCTCGATCCCGGAACTGGTCTGGGCCGCGCTGCTGCTGGTGGCCGCCGGCCTGGGCCCGTTCGCAGGCACGCTGGCGCTGGCCGCGCACACCTCGGGCGTACTCGGCCGACTGTTCGCCGACGCGCTGGAAAACGCCGAGCCGCAACCGGAAGCGGCGCTGCGCAGCAACGGCGCGCCCGCGCTGGCCGCCTTTTTCTACGCCACCCTGCCGCAGACCCTGCCGCAGATGCTCTCCTACACGCTGTACCGCTGGGAGAACAATATCCGCGCCGCGGCCGTGCTGGGCGTGGTCGGCGCCGGCGGCCTCGGGCAGATGCTGAAATACCACCTGTCGCTGTTCCAGATGCAAAGCGCCGCGACCGTGGTGCTGGCGATGCTGCTGCTGGTTGCCCTGGTCGATGCGATCAGCTTTGCGCTGCGGCGCGTCCTCACTCGCTAACCTCGAAAAGCCCATGCTCGAACTGGCCAGCCTGACCAAGACCTATGGAGGACGCACGGTCCTGTCGAATTTGTCGCATGTATTCGAAGCGGGCCGTTTCGTCGCCATCATGGGCGAATCGGGCGTGGGCAAGTCGACGCTTTTAAACCTGATCGCGGGGCTCGACGCGCCCGACAGCGGCGAGGTGATCGTCGACGGCCAGGCCATGTCCGCGCTCGACGACGATGCCGCCACGCGCTTGCGCCGCACGCGCATGGGTTTCATTTTCCAGGCCTTCCACGTGCTGCCGCACCTGACGCTGCAGCAGAACGTGGCGCTGCCGCTGCTCCTCAACAGGGAAAGTACGGCGCGCGCCGACGCGATGCTGGCGGCGGTCGGGCTGGCGGGACGCGGGCAGGATTTCCCGCGCCAGCTCTCGGGCGGCGAACTGCAGCGCGTGGCGATTGCGCGCGCCCTCGTGCACAAGCCGGCCCTCCTGCTGGCGGACGAACCCACCGGGAACCTCGACCCGGAAACGGCGGGCGGCATCCTGCGCCTGCTGCGCGACGAAGTCCGCGCCAATGGCGCCGGCGCCATCATGGTCACCCACTCGCATGCCGCGGCCGAGATGGCCGACGAGATCCTGCTGCTGACCCGTGACGGCCTCAAGCCAGCGTGACATTTAGCGTAAATTCCGAGCGGAAATAAGCACGTTAGACACTGTTCGCAGCGAATAGTGCGGCGCCCGCCGTGAAGGCGTAGTAATATCACAACGACCCGCACGCATAAGTTATCAAAATACCGGGCGTATCCAGAACGGTCCTGTCCCCTCAACCAAAGCAAGCATTTTGGAGGAGTACATGAACGTACGCCAAAAAAAACAGGAAATGCTGGCCGCGATGCACCGCGCCCGCGCCCTCGAGCCGTCGACTTTCGTGCCGAACAAGCTGCTCGACACCTTGATCGAAAAACTGCACCTCAAGAATGATGCGGAACTATGCCGCGTGCTCGAAGTGCAGCCGCCGATCATCAGCAAAATCCGCCACCGCAAACTGAACGTGGGTGCGACCATCCTGCTGCGCATGCACGAGAAATCGAATATCCCGATCCGCGAACTCAAGGAGCTGACCTCGGCCGCGCTGCATTAGCGCAGCGCGCACGATGCGCGAACCGCCCTACTGGCTGGGCGGACGTCCCGTCTTCAGCTGCGGCAGGCTGTCGAGTACCTGGCGCAGCGTCGCCACGTCCAGGCGCCCCACCAGCGCCACGCCGATGCGCAGCAACTCGCTCTTCTTGATCTCGAAGCCCGCCTTCAGGCAAGCCTGTTTCACGGTCGCCAGCACCGCGTATTCGCCGTCGGGCATCGTGAAGCTGTCGCGTACCAGCACGGGACGTCCGGCTGCCGCTGCCGGGGCCGCCTGGGCGGCGCGCACACGGCCGGCCGCCGGGGTTTCCTTTGCAGCCTTGACGAGGGCCTTGGCCGCATTCTTGACGCTCAGTGCCGGCCCCTTCACGGCAACGGCTTTGGCCGCCGGCCTGACGGCGGCCTTGGCTGCGGGTTTGGCTGCGGCTTTAACGGCGGCTTTCGGCGCCGGCCTGGCCGTCTTCGCAGGCGCTTTCGGCACCGCCTTCGGCACGGTGTTCGCCGCCGGCTTCACCGCCTTGACGGCAACGGTCTTCGTCGCCGCACGCACGCCGGTTTTGGCGGCGGCCTTTGCAGGGGCCGCCTTCGCAGGCACGGATTTGGTGGTTTTGTTCGCGGCGCCGCTGGCGCGCTTCGGCGCAGCTTTTGAGGGTGCCGGGACTGCTTTTGCCCGCGTCGATGCGGCCGCTCCCGTTGCGGGAGCCGGTTTTTTGGTCATTGGGTAATCCACTGCTTAACAAGGTAAACAATATAGTCGATCGGGCGCATTCCCGATAGGGGCGTCCTGTTGCCAGCGCTGGCGCAGCGCGTGAACTGGCTGGAGAAAGCGGCAGGTTGGCGCCGCCTGATGACGCCGAGAGGCGAGTGCGGTGGCGGCTCAGGCTTCCGGCACGACCGCGCGCGGCGCCAGGCGAATCTCGTTGCGCCCCGCCGTCTTCGCTTCGCGCATGGCGGCGCCGGCGCGGCCGAACAGCGTGACGTTGCTGTCGTCGGGACGGATCGTGGTGACGCCGAAGCTGGCCGTCATCGAGATCATGGCGCGCTCGGTTTTTACCGGCGTGGACTCGATCGCCGCGCGCAGGCGCTCGGCCACCAGGATCGCTTCGTCGGCGCCGGTGCGCGGCAGCAGCAGCGCGAATTCGCCGCCCACCAGGCGCCCCAGCAGGTCGCTGTCGCGCAGTTGGCCCTTGCACAGGTCGGCCACGTGGCGCAGCACCACGTCGCCCACCGGGTGACCGTAGCCGTCGTTGACGCGCTTGAAGCTGTCGAGGTCGAGCACCACCAGCGCGGTCGGCGAACCGGGGCGGCGCGCCAGCGCCATCCAGGGCGCGAGCGCATTGAAGAAGCCGCGCCGGTTGGGCGCCTCGGTCACGAGGTCGAGCGTTTCCAGGCGCGCGACATCGCTTTGCAGGCGCTCGCGCGCGAGCAGCAGGCAGCCGACGCCGTTCACCAGCATCAGCAAATAAAACGCCATGGTCGAGAGCTGGCGCAGCAAGTCGTGCGAAAGCCAGCGCCAGCCGTCGGGCGTGACCAGCACCAGGATGCCGCGTGCGGCGACGAGCAGCGCCAGCACCGCCGTGGCCACCGCCAGCGCGCGCTGCAGCATCGAGGCTTCGCCCCAGCCGCGCGCCAGGGCCGCCGCACCGAGCAGGTAACAGGCGCCCAGGATGAGCGCTGCGGCCAGCGTGCGCAGGCCGATCGGGTCGATCGCGTAGGAAGCCAGGAAGATCAATACCGCGCCGATGGCCAGCGGCAGCATGACGCGGTGCAGGCTGCGCCGGTGCGCAGTCTCCCACAGGGACGCCGATTCCAGCGCGACACCGGCGATCAGCAGCGCCCAGCCGACCGGCAGCGCGAGCGGCTCCGGCACCACGCGCGCTCCGCCCAGCGCGAGCAGGATCCAGCTGGCCGCCTGCACCTGTTTCGACAAGCCCCACCTGGCCAGCGCCGGCGCCCGCACCGCACCGTAGTCGAAGAAGAACAGCAGGCTGCACAGCGCCAGGTTGCCCAGCGCGAGCACCAGCACCATGGTGGTGGAATCGAGGCTCAGCATCGCGCCGCTCAGCATTCGTGCTCCACGTTCTCGGTGCCGTCGCCGACCCTGCTGGCCCAGGCGCGCACCAGGTAGCCGCGTTCGGCGTCGCTTGGCGGCTCGTTCCAGAACACGATCAGCGTTCCCTTGTGGTCGTGCAGCTGGGTCAGTTTGTCGACGAACTGCGGGTTGCCGGCACTGTCGGCCAGCGCCATCGCATAGCCATAAACACGGTTGAGCCGCTCGATGCGGTCGGCTTCGAGGTCGCTGTTGGTGGCGGTGATCGATGGGTGATCGAGGAACATGGGAACTCCCGGTGTCGGCAGCGGCCAGCTTAGCAGAGTTTCATGCCTGCGAACAAGACGCAACAAGGGGCCGCACTACCAGACGAAATACGACGCTCTTCTCTTCTATACTGGCGTCATGCCGCCCCGCTCCGAACCGACCGATCCGCCACCGCCCTCCCTGCCGCGCGTGCATACCCGCGGCAACCGGCGCACGCTCGAATTCCAGCCCGGGGACATCCAGAGCGAAATGCTGATGTCGAAGCCGGATGCCCTGGTGCTCGAGTATGCGCGCGCGATGATGTGCTTCGCCCTGTTCGCGCCGCGCCCGCGCCACATCCTGATGGTGGGCCTGGGCGGCGGCTCGCTCGCGAAATTTTGCTACCGCCATTTTCCGCACGCGCACATCACGGTACTCGAGATCAGCGCCGACGTGATCGCCCTGCGCGACGCCTTCCAGGTGCCGCCGGACGACGCCCGCCTGCGTATCGTCCACGCCGATGCCGCCGACTACATCCGCGCGGCGCCGGCCAGCTGCGATGTGATCCTGGTCGACGGCTTCGACGCCGCCGGCATGCCCGCCGCGCTCGGCAGCGCGGCCTTCTACCGCGACTGCCGGCGCGCACTGCGCGATGGCGGCGTGCTGGCGGCGAACATCCTCAGCTACGATCCCAGCCACGACGCGCTGGTCGAGCGGATCGAGCGCGCCTTCGACGGGCGCGTCTGCGACTTTCCCGGCATCGCCGGGAATAACCACTTGCTGTTCGCCTTGCGGGCCGGGGCGGGCGGCGCTGCCCGCCCCTTCGAGCGCCACCGTGGCCTGCGCTTTGCCTTCCTGAACAAGCTGCTGGCACGGGCGCTTGTCGCCTGGCTCGCCTGGCGTCCTGTCTGATCGCCGCGACAGGGCCGGGATCCTGCCCGGCAAGCTCAGGATTTGTTTGCACAAACCCGAAGGAAATGACACACTTGGGCGCTTTTGTGCTTTCAGGCAAATAATACTTTGGGAACAGACATGTTGCGTCGCCTGCCGTTTTCGCTGACCCGCGCGGCGGCCCTCACGCTGGGGGCGGGTCTCGCCGCCTCGAGCGCCCTGTTCGTGGGCGTGAGCCATCTCGAATACGATAACCTCGCCTTGTCGTTCAAACAGCGCGCCGACCAGCGCGTGGCAACGGTGCGCCAGGGCCTGCACGACGCGGTCGAAGTGGTGACGGTGGCCAACCAGCTGTTTTCCCTCGGCGCCCCGGTGACGCGCGCCCAGTTCCACGATTTCACCGCGCCCCTGCTGCTGCGCCACCCCTTCATCAAGGCCTTCAACTACCACCGCATCGTGAAGGACGGCGAGCGCGCCGCGGTCGAGGCAGAACTGCAGCGCGTGATTCCCGGCACGGTCATCAGCGAAGAACGCGGCAGCGCGCGCCTGCCGGCCGCACGGCGCCCGGCCTACAGCATCGTCGACTACCTGGTGCCGATGGGAGGCAACGAAGCCGCCTTCGGCTTCGACGCCGCAACCCGGCCCCAAATCAACGCGGCCCTGGCGCGCGCCCACGCCGAGCGGCGCGCCGCCGCGACCCCGCTGTTCCCGCTGGTCCAGGACGCGAGTCCGCAGCCGAGCTTCCAGATCATCCTGCCGGTCTACGACGCCAGGGGCCAGCTGGTCGGCGACACCGCCGTCGTGGTGCGCGCCGAGGAACTGGTGAGCATGGCGCTGGCCGGCGCGGGCCTGCTCGACGACAGCCAGATCGTGATGTCGGTGTATGCCGGCGCCCGCCCCGACGCGGCGGACCGGGTGTTCACCACCAGCTTCGATGGCGCGCGGCCGCGGCGCGAGCTGCTGGGCAGCTGGATCGCTCCCGAACACGCGACCAGCGTCGCCCGCACCCTCGACGTTGCGGGCCGCCCCTGGCTGGTCGAAGTCGGCACCCGGCCGCGCCCCTTCGCGGCCGACCACCTGGCGTCGCTCGCGATACTGGCCGGCGGCATCCTGCTCAGCCTCATGACGGCGGCATGGGTGCAGGCCTCGGGCGAGCGCGCCCGGCGCGTCCAGCAACTGGTGCGCAAGCGCACCGCCGACCTCAAGCGCACCAACCGGCGCCTGGTCGACGACATGGTCGCGCGCGAACGCACCGAAAAGGCCTTGCAGCAAAGCGAGCAGCGCTTCCGCCAGCTGGTGTCGATGTCCTCGGACTGGTACTGGGAACAGGACAGCCAGTTCCGCTTCACGATGGTCACCGGGGGCTTCAGCGAAAAGTCCGGCGTCCTGGTCGAGCACCTGCTGGGCAAGACGCGCTGGGAATACATCCCGGCGCTGGGCGACACCGACTATGGGCGCAGGCACATCGCGCAAGTGCAGGCCTACCAGCCCTTCGCCGACCTCGAATACCAGGTGCTGGACGATATCGGCCAGACGCGCTGGTTCCTGGTCAACGGCCAGCCCGTGTTCGACGAGCGCGGCCAGTTTGCCGGCTACCGCGGCACCGGCAGCGACATCACCGAACGCAAACTGACCGAGCAGCGCGTGCACCACGTGGCCCAGCACGATGCCCTGACGGGCCTGCCGAACCGCTCGCTGCTGCAGGACCGCCTCGGCCAGGCCGTAGCCTATGCGACGCGCAGCAGCAATCCGGTATGGGTCATGCTGATCGACCTCGACCGGTTTAAATTCGTCAACGACAGCATGGGCCACAAGGCCGGCGACGTGCTCCTGATGACGGTCGCGGCGCGCCTGCGCTCGTCCCTGCGCGACGCCGATACCGTGGCGCGCCTGTCGGGCGACGAATTCGTCGTCATCGTGTCCGAAAGCGGCGAGCAGCAGCTCACGCCCGATGTCGTGCAGCGCGTGATGGATGCGGTCGCCCAGCCGGTGATGCTCGGCACCAAGGAATTCTTCGTTACCTGCAGCATCGGCGTGGCCGTCTACCCGAGCGAAAGCACGAGCGCCGACACCCTGATCGAGCATGCCGACATCGCCATGTACCGCGCGAAAAAGCTGGGTCGCAACAACTTCCAGTTCTACACGCCGGCCATGAACGAAGAGTCGCTGGAACGGGTGCGCATCGAAAGCGCACTGCGGAACGCGGTCGAGCGCGACGAGTTCGTGCTCTACTACCAGCCCCAGCTCGACATGAAGACGGGCAAGATCGTCGGCATGGAAGCGCTGATCCGCTGGCAACACCCGGAACTGGGCATGGTCCCCCCAAGCCGTTTCATCGGCATCGCCGAGGAAACCGGGATGATCGTGGAGATCGGCGCCTGGGTGCTGCGCAGCGCCTGCGCCCAGAACAAGGCCTGGCAGGACGCCGGCTACGACAAGCTGCGCGTGGCCGTGAACCTGTCGGCGCGCCAGTTCGGCGCGGCCGACCTGATCGAGAACCTGGCCGCGGTCCTGGCCGATACGGGGCTGGAACCCAAATACCTCGAGATCGAGCTCACCGAAAGCCTGTTCATGAGCGACATCACCCCGGCCGTCGAGCTGCTGCACCGGATCAAGGCGCTCGGCGTGAACCTGTCGATCGACGACTTCGGCACCGGCTATTCAAGCCTGTCCTACCTGTCGCGCTTCCCGATCGACGTGCTCAAGATCGACCGCTCCTTTGTGGCCGACATCACGCGCGACGCCAACGACGAGGCGATCGTCACCTCGATCATCGCGCTGGCGCACAACCTCAAACTGGCCGTGATCGCCGAAGGCGTGGAAACCGGCGAACAGCTCGACTACCTGCGCCGCCACGGCTGCGACGAGATGCAGGGCTATTACTTCAGCCGGCCATTGGCGGCGCCGCAGTTCGAGCAGCTGTTGATCGAGGGCCGCGGCCTGGCGCCGGAGGAAATCATCGCTCCCGAGGCGGTCGCCTTGCCTGCTTGAAGGATTATTCCTACAAAAACGTGACAATTTGCATATCGGTGCTTTACAATAGCCGTGTCGATATTGCAACGTTCGGGAAGATGATGAAGATGGAAGAAGTACAAGCGCGCCATGCGGCGAATGCGCGCGTGGTGAGGACCGACCTGCGCACACGCGACCTGGTGAACCAGGCGGTGGCATCGGTGCCGACGCTGGGCCTGCAACGCGCAGCGGAATTCCTTGCGGCGATGAACGTGCCGGCCGAGGTTGCGGTGCGCACGCTGGTGTATCCGGGCCGCCGCCGGCGCTGAACGGCGCGCTTCGGTAAAGCCCCTCCCCTGCGCTCGCAGGGGATTCCCCGATTTACTTCTTCGGTTCCTGCGCCTGGATGTCGGCCAGCGACTCCAGGCCGCGCGCCGTGACCTCGAAGCCACCTTCCTCGCGCGGCGCGATGTGCGATTTGCGAATCAAGAACTGCGCGACATCGCCCGGTACCGCCGCCGCCGGATCTTGGGCCAGGCTCGTCAATGCTTCGACGCATGCGCGCAGGAACAGCACCTGCTGCCCCTTTTCCGTCATCTCGACCTTGCCGTCGCGCCCATAGGCGATCATCTTCAGGCCGGCCAGGCGCTTGGCATTCCGCCCGACGCAGGCGTTGACCCGGTCGCTGCGGGCGCCGCCCCGGATGAATTCGAGGGCGTTGTATTCGTCAGTGGTCAGTTTTTCGTTCTTCATTACGGCTCATATCGTGTGCTGGGCCGTCATGGTAACCGCCGTGGCGCCTGGCGGCAACCGGCGAAGGTCTGCAGGCGCTTCGGGATCAGCGCAGCGTGCGCAAAGCGATCCACAGCAGGCCTGCGCCGATGATGGCACCGACGGCCAGTACGCCCTGGAAACGGCGCGATGCGAAGCCGGTGCTCCGGCCCAGGTAAATCTTGTTATGCAGCGAATTGCCCATCTAAGTCTCCGTCGATTCGATCTAAAAACCATGAGCTGATATTATAAAAAAAATCACACATTGGGAACGTTCGGCACCCAACATAATTGTAACTTTATGTGTAATTCAGCAAGATCGCCACACTGTCGTACTGCGCGCCGGTGGCGTCAGGCGACTGTTAGGATGGACCCAACATTGATCAGGGAGGAAGCATCATGAAGCAATCAGGACAACCGCAGGATCCGGCAGTCAAGGGCGGCGCCCTCATGCATGAAGGCGACATCGGCAGCGGCGAAAAAACGCCGGCGGAAAAGGAAACCGAAGAGATGATCAAGGAAATTCCGCCGCTCAAGGGCACCAACGGCAGCGACCAGCCGAAGCAGTAAAAAGCCGCCGCGAAAAACAAAGCGCCACCTTCGGGTGGCGCTTTTGCTTGTCGCTCGACTGTCCCCGCTGTTTCAGAGCGCGCGGATGGGCGGCTCAGGCATGACAGGTTCCTCGACGGGAGCATGCGCCGGATCGGGCACGTCGTCGGGTACCGGAATGGCGGGTGGGGTCTGATCGGGTTCGGGCGTCGAATGGGCATGCAGCGCGCCCCGGCCGCCGTCCAGCGGATCGTTCGTATCCATCAGCGTCCTCGCTTCGAAAAGGTCGTGCTCCGGGTTGTACTCGAAGACGGCGCGGCCGGGAGGACCGCGCCGCCGTGGTGGTCAAAGGTGGATAGCCTCAGCCGTCCTGCCCAGGTCAGTGGTTCTGCTTCTGCTTGGCACCGCCGCCGGCGCCTTCGTTGGTGCTGGCCTTCTCGCGCGACATGTGGTCATGGCTGCTCTTGTGGTCCTTGCCGGCGCGCTGTTTCGCCAGGTCCTCTTCCGACATGTGCTCGGACTGCTTGCTCTGGTTATCGTTCGCTTTCGATTCGTTCATGGAAAATCTCCCGTGGTGGTTGAAAACATTGACGTTTTGCGCAGACTAGCATGGAAGAACGGAGGAGGTTTTCAATCGTGCGCAAGGCTAAAACATGCGTATAGTGCAAGTTTTCCGTCCACATCCGCCCGATGAAAATTCGCCTCCTGCTCCTGGCCACCCTGTTCTCCACTCTTGCACCGGCCCTCGTGTCGGCTACCCCGATGAAACTTGCCGACTACATGGCCCTGTCCGGCCCCGCCCCCACCTCGCGCGTCGCCTACGGTCCCGCTCCCTCCCAGTACGCGGAGCTGTTCGTTCCAAAAGGCGCCGGCCCGTACCCGGTCGCGGTGCTGGTCCACGGCGGCTGCTGGACCAAGGAATTCGGCGGCATCGACCAGCTGCGCAACATGGCCGGCGCGCTCGTCGGGCGCGGCATCGCGGTGTGGAATGTCGAATACCGCCGCGTCGATGAGCCCGGCGGCGGCTATCCCGGCATGTATCAGGACATGCATGCCGCCCTCGATGCGCTGGCGGCCCAGGCCGGGTCGCAGCACCTCGACCTGGAGCGGGTGGTAGCGGTCGGTCATTCGGCCGGCGGGCAGCTGGTGCAGTGGATCGCCGGGCGCGCCCGCATCCCTGCCGGCAGTCCCCTGCATCGCACGCAGATGCTGCCGGTGCGCGCCGTCGTCAGCCTGGGCGGCCTGGCCGACCTGCGCCGGGAACGCGCATTGATCAAGTCGAGCTGCGGGCGCGACACACCGGAACTGGCGGGGCTGCCGAGCGCGACGCGGCCCGACGTCTACGTGGACACCAATGCGGCCGAGCTGGTGCCCAACGGCAGCCACACGATCCTCGTGACGGGCGAACTGGACACGATCTCGCCGCCGCGGGTGGCGCACGATTACGCGGCGCGGGCACGCGCGGCCGGCGACAATGCCGAAGTGGTGATCCTGCCGGGCGCCAGCCATTACGACGAAGTCGCGGCCAGCTCGCCCTCCTGGCCACTGGTGGCGGCCGCCATCGAACGCGCGCTGGCGCATACCCTGGACAAGGCGACGGACAAGGATGCGGTCAGGGCCGCCGCTTTGCCAGCGGCGCGTTGACGACGATGTCGCCCGTCGGCACGGCGACGCAGGGCAGCAGGTAGTTGTCGCGCTTTTCCTCGATCGACAGGCCGGGCCAGTCGACGAGATAGCGCACGCTGCCGGATGCGAGGCGGCACAGGCAGGTGCGGCAGGTGCCGTTGCGGCAGGAATTGGGCAGGTCGATGCCGGCCGCTTCCAGCGTGTGCAGCACGGTCGCGCCGGATGCCGGTACGCTGCAGCCAAGCGGGAGCAGCGTGATGGTGTGGACGGTGGCGTCGATGGTCATGGCCGCCATTGTAGCGCCGCCCGGGCCCCGAAAGCCTGAGTTCGTTCCCGCACAGACCGCTGAGCGGTGCGCCTCTACGCTGGGGTTTCCCTTAGCAAGTATTGCAGGTGCCATATGAAAAAAATCGTCGCTCCCCTCTTCCTCGCCGTCCTCGCCGGCGCCCTGCCCTTCGCCGCCAATGCCGGCCAGTCTGCCCCGCAGGCGGCACAGCAACCAGCCGCTGCCCAGCAGCCGGGCCAAACCGCCGCCAGCGACACGGCTACCGCCGAGCGCGCCGAATTCGAGCGCATGCTGCGCGCCCAGGTCCTGCTCGACCGCCTGCACTTTTCGCCGGGCGAGATCGACGGCGCCTTTGGTTCGAACATGCGCCAGGCCTTGAGCGCCTTCCAGAAATCCCGCAACCTGGAAGCGACGGGCAAGCTCGACGACGCCACCATGAATGCGTTGAACCAGGACACGACGCCGACGCTCACCAACTACGTGCTCACGAACGAAGACGTGGCCGGCCCGTTCCAGCCGATTCCCGAGGACATGATGGAAAAGGCCAAGCTGCCCAAGCTCGGCTACGCGACCCCGGCCGAGGGACTCGGCGAGAAATTCCACGCCAGCCCGGAGCTGATCACGCGCCTGAATCCCGGCAAGAACCTGACCCGTGCCGGCGAACAGATCGTCGTGCCGAGCGTGCACGGCGGCGCGGCCCTGCCGGCGGCGTCGAAAGTCGTCGTCAGCGACAGCCGCAAGGTACTGATGCTGTTCGACGCATCGGATCGCCTGATCGCGCAATACCCGGCCTCGACCGGCAGCGAACACGACCCACTGCCGATCGGCAACTGGAAAATCGACGGCGTGCATCCGAACCCGACCTATCACTACAACCCGAAACTGTTCTGGGATGCCGAGCCGGGCGACAAGAAAGCGACGATTGCCGCCGGCCCGAACAACCCGGTCGGCGTGACCTGGATCGACTTGTCCAAGCCGCATTACGGCATCCACGGCACGCCGGTGCCGAAATTCATCGGCAAGACCGAATCGCACGGCTGCATCCGCCTGACCAACTGGAGCGCGGCCGAAGTGTCAGCCGTGGTCGCGGCGGGTACGCAAGTCGTATTGCAGGAGTAATTACCTGGAGGAGGTGTGCAGATGAGATGGTTGATGACGTTTTTGCTCGGCGTGGCGGTGGGCGCCGGTGGATTGTTTGTCGGGCTGCGCCAGTTCGCTGACGCGCCCAATCCGATCATCACCGACGGCGGTGCGCCGGCCGGCGCCCCGGTGCCCGCGCCGCCGAGCGATCCGCCCGCGCGCGCCGCCCTGCCCGCGGCGGGCGCCACGCCTGCCGACCGTCTCGTGCAGACCGACCTCCAGGACGCCGACCTGCCGATCCGCCCGGCCCCGCAATCGTCGACGGCGACCCCGGCCGCGCCGGAACTGACGGCCGCCGGCGGCATGCCGGCCAAGCTGCTGGTGCCGGTCGAGGGCGTGCCGTATGCGAAACTGACCGACACCTTCGACCAGCCGCGCGGCCAGGAACGCCACCACGAAGCGCTCGACATCATGGCGCCGAAAGGCACGCCGGTGCGCGCGGCCGGCGACGGCAAGGTGGTAAAACTCTTCGACAGCAAACCCGGCGGCCTGACCCTGTACCAGTTCGATCCGGGCGAGCAGCATGCCTATTACTATGCCCACCTCGACAAATACGCGGACGGCATCAAGGAAGGCATGCAGCTCAAGCGCGGCGAGCTGCTCGGCTATGTCGGCACGACCGGCAACGCCGATCCGAACGCGCCGCACCTGCATTTCGCGGTGGTGGCGTTGACGCCGGAGAAGCAGTGGTGGAAGGGAATGCCGGTCAATCCGTATCCGCTGCTTGGCGATTAATCATGCCGGGGGCATGGCGTACGTAGGGTGGGCGCCCCGTGCCCACGCGGAATGATGACCATTGTTGGCGGCGATCGCTGCTAACGCTGCGCAGGCTTTGCGGTGGGCACGGGGCGCCCACCCTACAGTGGACGCCCTAGCCCGGCGCCCGCACGCCCGCCGGGGTCTCCGCCGGCGGCGCGGGCTCGACAGCCGCCGGCTCGTCGACATCCGCGCCCACATTGATCGCCGCATAGGCGCGCTGCACGGCAATTGCCTCGCGGCTGGCGGCCCCATACAGCTCCTGCGCCGCCTCGACCATCTTGGCGCGCGCATCGGCGTAATTGGTGCTCGACGTGAACTTAGTCGTATTCGCCTTGAACCAGATCCGGAACGCTTTATCGGTCCCGATACCGCTCATGGCCGCGGGTGATTTCACGAGGAATTTGCTGTAGTAGTCGCCCGCCTTGTCCGCCCTGGAACCCATCGCCAGGAAATAAAACATCCGGTTGTTCGGCCCACTGCTGTAGTGCACGTCGAGGCGTTTCAATGACGTGCTCCATGCATCCGGGCTGCTGCCGTCCTTGCTCGGGCGGTACATCCAGCGCAGCGGAATGTTGTCGCGGGCGATTTCGGTGCCCAGCATCCAGTCGTTGCCGCTTGCCGGAATGCTCTCGCCGGTGCCGCCGGCACGCGCATAGGCTTCCACCACTTCGCCGCCGATGTCCGAGCTCGATTCGTTGAGCCCGCCCGATTCGCCCGAATACACGAGGTCGGAGGTGGCGGCGGTGACGCCGTGACCCATCTCGTGGCCGATCACGTCGATCGCACCCAGGCTGTTGAAACTCGAACCGTCGCCGATGAACATGCAGCGGCAGGTATCGCTGTAATAGGCGTTGTCGTAGGCCGTGTTGACGTGCACGGCGATATAGGTCGCCGTATTCTGGCCGTCGAGCGAATGCCAGCCAAGCGCGTTCTTCAGCGTGTCGTAGGTATTCATCAGGCCCCACATGGCGTTCACCGCCGCGGTCTGGCCGTTGGCGTCGGTCGTGCTGCCGCCGCGGATGTACTGCTTGCCGTCGCCCCAGGTATTGCTGGACTGCGTGTACATCTTGCCGGCGTTGCTGCTGCCATCGGCATTCGTGATGGCCATCGCGCCATAGACGCCGCCGGTGCCGCGTTCGGGATCGAGCATCTTGTAGCTGCCTTCGCTGAAGGTGGTGCTGATCGGCACCTCGCCGTTGTACTGGCTTTTTCCCACGCCGATCACCGTCTGCAGGGCGCTCCAGCGATCGACGATATGGCCGTCGTTCGCGCTGACGATGGTGTCGTGGTAATACGGATGGTCGCCGCGCCGCATGCGGGTGCGTACCAGGTAGGCCAGCTCATAATGGTCGACGACTTCCTGCAGGTCGAGCGCGTTCAACTCCTCTTCCGCCTTGTCGGCGGCGCCCGGCGCGCGCTCCGTCTTCATGACCGGATAGATCAGCAGCTCGGCGCTCGGGGGCGTGATGTGGGTCGCATCCGGCCCGGCTGCGGCCAGCGTGGCGCCGACGGCGGCGTCGATCGCGGCTTTCGGTGGCATCGCGGGCTTGACCTTGAAGTCGGCCGTGGCCGCGCCCAGCCGGTTGGCGGCGCCGTGCCCGAGGTGCAGGCGCCGGGTCGAGGCGGACTCCGAAACGATGGCCCCGCCCGCATCGACCACCACCACCGACTCCGAGCCGAACACGCGCAGGCCCTTGTAGGTATGGGCGGCGCGCACCACCTGCGTGCCCTGCATGCCGGGGTGCTGCTGGGCCACCGTGAAGCTGTGGTTGTTGTCGAGGCCATAGGCCGCACGCCCCTGGGCCAGCTTCGACACCAGGGCGGCCGTGGTGGCGGCAGACGGCGGTGTCGGGGCACTCATCATGGGTGTCGGCACGGCCGGCGTCGCGGCGGCCGCGCAGGCGCTTGCGATCAGGACGGCAAGGGGCGTGGCCAGCAGGCGGGTTCGAAGCTTCATCATCTCTCCATTCGAAGGTTCCCAGCCGCAACAATGGGCCGGACATCATCGAAGTGTGGATGAAGCTCAAAAAAGGAATTTGCTCAAACGCAAGACGCGCCGCCGGTGCGCCGCTGCGCCGCTGCGCGAGTACGCAACGGCGGAGCTGTTGGGACGGAGGCGTCCGCGCGATGCGGCAGGCGGCGCCCGTCCGCATCAGCCGGGTGCGTCAGCCGGGTGCGTCAATAAGACTCGTCGCGGTCCTTCAGCAGGAAGTACGCAGCCGCGCCGATGGCGCCGGCGATCGCCACCTTCTTCGCCAGGCCTTTCGGATTGTGCTTCAGCTCCGCCTTCA
Source organism: Telluria sp. AIW5 (assembly GCF_056680575.1). NCBI lineage: Bacteria > Pseudomonadati > Pseudomonadota > Betaproteobacteria > Burkholderiales > Oxalobacteraceae > Telluria > Telluria sp. AIW5. Next base: position 4,516,988 of record NZ_CM155289.1, read on the forward strand.
GGCCCATCTCGCCGAGGATGTTCGGGACGTGACCGTGGGCCAGGTCCTCGACAATCCCTTCGACCACATTGATGCGGTCGGCGCCGAGCAGGATCAGCCAGTGGCGCAGGTCGTTCTCGCTGAACTTGAAGGCGGCGCGCCGCAGCATGCCCGACAACCCGGACGGCGGCTGCGCCGAGCCGTGCAGCTGGGTGATGCCGGGACGCTCGTTCGACACCAGCACCTCGACCTTCTGTTCCTGTGCCTGCGGCGTGGCCATGCCGGCCGGCGTGTAGCGCGGCGGCGTACGCTCCATCGGCACGCCCGGACGGTTCTTGTGGTCGAGGTCCGCGCCCCAGCCCTTGATGTGCGTCAGCTGCTCGCGCGTGCGGCGGGTCTGGCGCAACTCGGGCTGCACATGGTGATGGTGGGTGTGGTCGTGGGTGTTCTCGAAATCGTGGTCATGATCGGGGTTGTTGTCGTGCTTGACCAGGGCGGTTCCGTTTTCCATGCGGTTCTCCTTATTTGCCGGCGCTGGCCGCAACGGCGCGCACTTCGTGGGCGCGCGGCGGGATCAGGATCGGCTTGATGCAGTTATCGAGCTTGCTCGAGAAGATGTGGTAAGCGTCGGCCACCTCTTCCAGCGGAATGCGGTGCGTGATGATCTGCTTCGGGTCGATGTGTCCGGCGCGGATGTGCTCGATCAGGCGGGGCAGGTGGCGCTTGACGCTGGCCTGGTTCATGCGCATCGTGATGCCCTTGTTCAGCGCATTCCCGATCGGCACGGCGTTGAAAGTCGGGCCATACACGCCGACGATCGACACATTGCCGCCCTTGCGCACCGAGTTGATGCACCAGTGCAGCACCGTGGCTGCGCCGGCCTGCATCTTCATCAGGCGCCCGGTCACGGTTTGCGCCATGCTGCCGGCGGCGTCGCAGCCGACCGCGTCGATACAGACGTCGGCACCCAGCCAGTCGGTCATCTTCTTGATGTGCAGCGCCATGTCGCCCACGTCCTTGAAGTTCACCACTTCGCACTGGGCGTAGTTCTTGACGAATTCGAGGCGGTACTCCACCTCGTCGACGACGATCACGCGCCCGGCGCCGAACAGCCAGGCCGATTTCGCGGCGAAGATGCCGACGGGGCCGGCGCCGAACACGACGACGGTATCGCCTTCCTTGATGTCGCCCATTTCGGCGGCCTGGTAGCCGGTCGGCAGCGCATCGGTCAGCAGCACGGCATCGTCGTCGACAATATCGTCCGGGATCTTGATTGGCGCCACATCGGCCATCGGCACGCGCACGTACTCGGCCTGGCCGCCGTCGTAGCCGCCGGCCGTGTGCGAGTAGCCGTAGATGGCGCCCACGGCGGTGGCTTCCGCGTTCACGTTGTGGCAGTTACCGTAGAGTTCTTTCTGGCAGAAGTAACAGGAGCCGCAGAAAATATTGAAGGGCACCAGCACCCGGTCGCCCACCTTCAGCGTCTGCACCTGGGAGCCGACTTCCTCGATGATGCCGATGAACTCGTGGCCGAAGGTATGGCCGACCCGGGTATCCGGCACCATGCCATGGTACAGGTGCAGGTCCGAGCCGCAGATGCAGGAGCGCGTCACGCGCACGATGGCGTCGCCCGGATGTTCGATCACGGGATCCGACTTGTGAGTCGCGCGGACGCGGTAGGGCCCCCGATAGTTCATTGCCAGCATAAATTCCTCCTCGAAAGTTTGCGGTACTCACCCTTGCGAATGAGCGCGTAGAAGCTAAACTTATGTCAAAACGCTATCAATTGCGATACGCGCACGGAAACGAACTCGTGTTTTTTAACAGATTTTAGCCATGCGTTCGCATTCCGTTCGCAGCAGGAAACGGGATGTTCCTGCTGGCAGCCTTATTCAGGCATCCATCAGAGCTGGCGTGCCTCGAAGGTATTGCACTGCTGCACGTCGCCCTTCTCGAGTCCGCGCTTGAACCAGCGCACGCGCTGCTCGGAGCTGCCGTGCGTGAACGAGTCCGGCACGACGGTGCCGCGCGACTGGCGCTGCAGGGTGTCATCGCCGATCGCCGTCGCGGTGGCCAGCGCGCTTTCGACGTCGCCCTGCTCGAGGAAGGCTTCCTTCTTCTCGGTGTGGTAAGCCCAGACGCCGGCGAAGCAGTCGGCCTGCAATTCGAGTCGTACCGACAGCGCATTGCCTTCGGTCTCCGATGCGCGGGCCTGCGCGTTGTGCACCTGGTCGGACACGCCGATCAGCTTTTGCACGTGGTGGCCGACCTCGTGCGCGATCACATAGGCCTGCGCGAACTCGCCGCCGACGTGGAAGCGCTCCTGCATCAGGCGGAAGAAGCTCAGGTCGATGTACACCTTCTGGTCGGACGGGCAATAGAAGGGGCCCGTGGCCGCGTTGCCGGCGCCGCAGGCTGTTTGCGTGCGGCCTTCGAACAACTGCAGCTTCGGCGGGATGTAGGTGCTGCCCTGAGCCTTGAAGATCGGCGTCCACGCGTCTTCGGTATAGGCCAGCACCGTGCGCACGAAGCGCGTCTCGCGGTCGTTGGCCTGGGGCGCGTTCGGGGCGCGCTGCTGCTGCACCTGCGGGGCAGGTCCGCCGCCGCCGCCGAGCATGCCGATCACCGTGCCCGGGTCGACGCCAAAGAAAATCGAGGCCACCAGCGCAATCGCCACCGTCCCGAGTCCTATCCCACCGCGGCCGATATTGAAACCGCCACCGCCCCCGCCACCGCCACCGCCACGGTTGTCCTCGACATTACTGCTCTCGCGGTCGCCTTCCCACTTCATCGTGCCCGCCGCAGGCTGGACGAATTCATGCTTTCGCGCGCATCTTTCATGCGGAATTCGTCGTCGAGTGCCAGGCCGGCACGGGCTTCATCGTTGAGACTGCGTTCCTGACGCTCGCGCGCGACCTCGCGGTCGATGCGTGCGTGTTCCTGATCCGGGAGTAATGGCTTCATGGCTATCCTAAAAATGTCGTCGCGCCGGCACCGTTGCCAACTTGAACATGTCCTCCAGTATGGACGTGTCCCGTCACGCAGTATGTTCGGGCATTCACATAAGCGGCGCCCGCCATCCCCCAGCTTCGGTGCGCCATCGTACAGAGGCCGCAGACCCCATCAGCCATGCTGGCGTCATGACCGCCACCATCCAGGATATTGAGGCCCTGCTCGCGCTGGGCCGGGCCCTGCAGGAAGCAGGCTACCAGTTCACCACCGTCACGCCGGCCACGCACCGGCGCGTCAACGGCCGGCCCGGAAATTCCTCGGCGCAGGACTTGCGCGGCGTCTTCGGCTGGAGCCGGCCGTTTCGCGACGGCGTGCTTCCCGCGGACATTACGTCGTTAATGCGGCGGGCCGGCGTGGTTGTCGAGCGCGACGGCCAGCTGTGTTCTACGGTGCGCGCTTCAACGATTGGCACCCGACTGTATTTTCACTCGGCGTTTCCGACACATGAAGAGGATGCGGTCTTCTTCGGGCCGGATACCTATCGCTATGTCGCGGCCTTGAAGCGTGCGATGGCCGACCTGCGGCCGCCGCGCCGCGCGGTCGACATCGGCGCCGGCGGCGGGCCGGGCGCGATCGAGGTTGCAGCGCGTTTTCCCGGGGCGCAGGTGTTCGCGGCCGACATCAACGACCGCGCGCTGGCGCTGGCCGGCGTCAACGCACGGCTTGCGGGCACGCACAACGTGCAGGCGCGCCACAGCGACCTGCTGAAGGACCTCGACGGCGAATTCGACCTGGTGTTGTCGAACCCGCCCTTCATCCTCGATCCGCGCAAGCTGCGCTATCGCCACGGCGGGGACATGCGCGGGGCGGGCCTGTCGCTGCAGATCGTCGACGCGGCGCTCGATCGGCTGGCGCCGGGCGGGACGCTGCTGCTGTACACGGGGATTGCGATCGTCGACGGGCGCGACGAGTTCCTCGAGACGATACGGCCGCGCCTGGCGGCGGCCTGCGAGTCGTGGACGTATGAGGAGCTCGATCCGGATATCTTCGGCGGGCAGCTCGATTGCGAGGGGTATGAAGAGGTGGAGCGGATTGCGGCGGTGTGGTTGCGGGCGACGAAGCGGGCTTGATGCGCCACGAACGTCTGCGTACCCTAGGGTGGCCACTTGTGCCCACGCGGTTTACGTGCGGTCGCAGACCCGATACCTGGCGCCTGCGCTACCGATCACGCAATAAAAAAAGACTCCCGAGGGAGCCTTTTTTTATTTTTTGGCGGAGAGGGTGGGATTCGAACCCACGGTACGATTTAACGTACGCCTGATTTCGAGTCAGGTACATTCGACCACTCTGCCACCTCTCCCAAATCGGTGTTGCGGTCGCTGCAAGAGGCTCGCATTATAGCGAGCGATCGGGTGTTGTGCAAGGGAACGATGTTGGATGCATCAGGGGAACCAACACTGATCGCCGTTCCACTGGGCACAAGTGCCCAGCCTCCCGTATGCGCGGGTCTTCGAATCTACCGCCTTGGCGCCACACGGGAAGCGCGCAGGCGCTTCCCTCCTCTCCGCCACCAAATAAAAAAGGACTCCCGAGGGAGTCCTTTCTTATTTATTGGCGGAGAGGGTGGGATTCGAACCCACGGTACGATTTAACGTACGCCTGATTTCGAGTCAGGTACATTCGACCACTCTGCCACCTCTCCTAAATCGGTGTCACGGTCGCTGCAAGAGACAAACATTATAGCCAGCCCCGGGCAAAAACGGAAGAGCAAAATCGCGCCCTTCCCAAATTCGCACGAGGCTACGCTCAGGCTGCCGGAGACAGACGCTCCAGCCCACCCATGTACGGACGCAGCACTTCCGGAATCACGACACTGCCGTCGGCCTGCTGGTAATTCTCCAGCACCGCGACCAGCGTGCGGCCCACTGCCAGGCCCGAACCGTTCAGCGTGTGCAGCAATTCGGGCTTGTTCTGGGCGTTGCGGAAACGCGCGCCCATGCGGCGGGACTGGAAGGCTTCGCAGTTCGACAGCGAGGAAATTTCGCGGTACGTGTTCTGCGCCGGCAGCCAGACCTCGAGGTCATAGGTCTTGGCCGCGCCGAAGCCCATGTCGCCGGTGCAGAGCGACATCACGCGGTATGGCAGGCCAAGGTTTTGCAAAATCGTTTCGGCATGGCCGACCATCTCTTCCAGCGCGGCGTACGACTGCTCTGGATGCACGACCTGCACCATCTCGACCTTGTCGAACTGGTGCTGGCGGATCATGCCGCGGGTGTCGCGGCCATAGCTGCCGGCTTCCGAGCGGAAGCATGGGGTGTGCGCCGTCATCTTGATCGGCAGCGCATCCAGCGGCACGATCTCGTCGCGTACCGTGTTCGTCAGCGTGACTTCCGAGGTCGGGATCAGGTAGAAGGTCTCGCCCTCGCCTTCCGCGCCGCCCTTCTTCACCGAAAACAGGTCTTCTTCGAATTTGGGCAACTGGCCGGTGCCGCGCAGCGAGTCCGCGTTCACCATGTATGGGGTGTAGCACTCCGTATAGCCGTGCTTGTCGGTATGCGTGTCGAGCATGTACTGGGCCAGCGCGCGGTGCAGGCGCGCGATGCCGCCCTTCATGACCGAGAAGCGCGAACCGGTGAGTTTCGTTGCGGTGTCGAAGTCCAGGCCCAGCTTTTCGCCGATGTCGACGTGGTCCTTCACCTCGAAGTCAAACGATGGCGGCGTGCCGATCTTGCGTACTTCGACGTTGCCCGATTCATCGACGCCACCTGGTACCGACTCGTGCGGCAGGTTCGGGATCGATTCCATGAATTCCGCCATCTTGCGCTGGACGTCGGCCAGCGATGCTTCGTTGGCTTTGAGCTCGTCGCCCAGGCCCGCGACTTCCGCCATCACGCCAGAGGTGTCCTCGCCCTTGCCCTTCAACATGCCGATCTGTTTCGACAGCGAATTGCGCTTGCCCTGCAGTTCTTCGGTGCGGGTCTGGATCGCCTTGCGTTCGGCTTCCAGCGCGTTGAAGCCAGCCACGTCGAGCTGGAACTTGCGCGCGGCCAGGCGCGTGGCGACGGTGTCGATGTCTTTGCGGAGGAGTTGGATGTCTATCATTGTCGGGATATCGTAGTATGGGTCAGGCCGGCAGTATGTCGCGCAGTTTGTCTAAACCGCAATTGTACCAAGTGGGCAGCGGTTCTTGACGCCGAGATTCACGTCTCGCTGGCGTCCTCATCGAGCTGGCGCAGGAAGGCCAGCTTTTCCGCGATCTTCGCTTCCACCCCACGCGGCACCGGCTGGTACCAGCGCGGCTCCGGCATGTTCTCGGGCAGATAGGTTTCGCCGGCCGCATATGCATTCGGCTCGTCGTGGGCGTAGCGGTATTCGTGGCCGTAGCCGAGCTCTTTCATGAGCTTGGTCGGGGCATTGCGCAGGTGGACCGGGACCTCGCGCGACTTGTCCTTGCGGACAAAGGCCATGGCGGCGTTGAAGGCGTTGTAGCCGGCATTGCTCTTGGCCGCGATCGCGAGATACACGACGGCCTGTCCCAGCGCCAGCTCGCCTTCGGGCGAACCGAGGCGCTCGTAGGTCGTGGCGGCATCGTTGGCGACCTGCAGTGCGCGCGGGTCGGCCAGGCCGATGTCTTCCCAGGCCATGCGCACGATGCGGCGCGACAGGTATTTGGCGTCCGCCCCGCCGTCGAGCATGCGGCACAGCCAGTACAGGGCCGCGTCCGGATGCGATCCGCGCACGGATTTGTGCAGGGCCGATATCTGGTCGTAGAAATTGTCGCCGCCCTTGTCGAAGCGGCGCGAATTCAGGGTCAGCGCATTGTCGACGAACTCGCCGGTGATCGTCGTGATACCGCTTGTCTCGGCCGAGGTCTTGGTCTGCTCCAGCAGGTTCAGGAAACGGCGCGCGTCGCCGTCGGCGTAACCGATCAGGGTGGAAATCGCGATCTCGTCGAATTTCAGATGGGCCAGCACCCGCTCCTGCGCGCGCTTCAATAGCAGGCGCATCTCGTCGTCGGTCAGGGCCTTGAGCACGTAGACCTGCGAGCGCGACAGCAGTGCCGAGTTCACTTCGAACGATGGATTTTCGGTGGTCGCGCCGATCAGGGTCACGAGCCCCGATTCGACGAAGGGCAGCAAGGCGTCCTGCTGCGACTTGTTAAAACGGTGGATCTCGTCGATGAACAGGATCGTGTGCTTCCCGCGCGCCAGGTACTGTTCGGCCTGCTCGACCGAGGCGCGGATGTCCTTCACGCCCGACAGCACGGCCGAGAGCGCAATGAACTCGCAATCGAAGGCATAGGCGGTCAGGCGCGCCAGCGTGGTCTTGCCGACGCCCGGTGGGCCCCACAGGATCATCGAATGCGGCTTGCCGGATTTAAAGACCAGGTTCAGCGGCTTGCCCGGTCCCAGCAAATGGCTCTGGCCGATGACTTCGTCGATCGTGCGCGGACGCAGGGCCTCGGCCAGCGGGGCCGCGGGTTCGTGCTTGAACAGATCATCCACGGAGAACTCCGGTGGCAAGGGGCGCGAGCATGGAAATCATGGGATTGTTGGTCATGCGGCTAGTGTAGCCGATGCGCCGGACGCGGGCTGCGTCCGTGCCCGCTTGCGCCGACTCAGGGCGTGCCCACGTACAGCACGATCTTGCCCACCGCGCGCCCGCTCTCGCTCAGCGCATGCGCGGCGGCGATGTCGGCCAACGCGAACTCGGCGCCGACGATCGGGCGCAGCGTGCCACCGTCGACCATCGCGGCGAGGCCATCGAGCACCGGCGCGTTCGGCCCGATGAAGACAAACGCCCCGCGCACGCCGCTTACGCCCAACTCGGCCGCACGCGCTTCGTCTGGCGGGCTGATGATCGATACCTGGATGCCGCCAGGCTTGAGCAGCGCCCACGAGGCCTCCTGCACCGCGCCGCCAATGGTGTCGAAGACCACGTCCACGGGTTCGACCGCCTCCGCGACGGCCGTCGTCGTGTAGTCGACCACCTGGTCGGCGCCGAGCGATTCGACCAGGGCGCGGTTGCGGCCCGATGTGGTCGCGATGACGGTGGCACCGGCCGCCTTGACGATCTGGATCGCCAGCGAGCCGACGCCGCCCGAGCCGGCATGCACCAACACGCGCTGGCCTGGCCCCGCTTTGGCCACGTCGACCATCGCCTCCCAGGCGGTGATGCCGGCCAGCGGCAGCGAGGCTGCTTCGACGTGCGAGATGGTACGCGGCTTGCGCGCGCACTCGCCGGCGCGGATCGCGACGAACTCGGCATAGGTGCCATTGCGCGCCAGGTCCGGACGCGCGAACACGGCGTCGCCGGCCTGCCACTGCGTCACCGCGCTACCGACGTCCGCCACCACGCCCGAGACGTCCCAGCCGAGCGTGAGCGGCAGCGCGTGGGGAATCATGTGCGCGAGGTAGCCGGCGCGGACCTTCCAGTCGACCGGATTGATGGAGGCGGCGACGACCCGCACCAGCACCTCGTCCGGCGCGATGGCCGGGACCGGGATGTCGTCGATGGAGAGGACTTCGCGCCCTCCGTACTGATGGATGCGTACTGCTTTCATGCCTGCTCCTTGCCGTCGTCGTCGCTGACGATTCTACGGCAAGGGCCGCCGGGGCGGCGCGCCGCCACGCCCGGGCACAACAATTGTTTCACATTGGCAAACAGTTGTTTACTGCTTGCTGACCTCGGCCCCCTTCGGGATCTCGAACTTGAACTGCTGGGCGCCCAGCGACGGATTGCGCTGGAAGCTGGTGAACTTCAGCACCGAGGTCTGGCCGAAGGTGTCCTTCAGTTCCATCGCTTCCGGCGTGCCGTTCTTCAGGCCGATGCTGATCTGTTCGAAGGTCGTGTCCTTTGCCTTCGGCACGGCGTTCAGCCATTCGAGGCCGTCGCGGGTGCCCGCTTCGGACAGGGTGAAATTCTTTTCCAGGTCGTTGCTGCCGAACAGGATGGCGGCGGGCGAAGAGCCGAGGGCGTTGCCGAGTTTCTTGACGGTGACCTGGTTCAGGTCCTTGTCGTAGATGTAGAGCTGGTCGCCGTCGGCCTGCAGCAGTTGCTCGTAGGGTTTCTGGTAGTTCCAGATGAACTTGCCGGGACGGGCGAAGACGAAGCTGCCGCTGGAGATGGGCGAGATCTTGCCGGTCTGGGATTTGCGCTGTTGTTGCTGGGTGAATTCGCCTTTGGCGGCCTTGGTGGTGGCGACGAAGGATTTGAACTGGTCGAGGGCGGATGCGTGGGCGGCGCCGGAGATGGCCAGGGTTGCAGTGAGCATTGCGGCGATGGTGTTTTTGATGTTGGGCATCGTGGTCCTTTGTTTAGTGTGCGGCGTGCAGGGGTACGAACGCGTGGGCTCGAGAGCCCACCCTACGGTGCACAACCGTTATCAGTCGGTGCGGGAGCAAACAGCCAGCCGTTTACTCCGCCTGGGTGGCCGGCACGAGGATGTCGCGGTTGCCGTTGCTTTGCATCGGCGAGACGACGCCGCTTTGCTCCATCTGCTCGAGCAGGCGGGCGGCGCGGTTGTAGCCGATGCGCAGGTGGCGCTGGACCAGGGAAATCGACGCGCGGCGGTTCTTCAGCACCACGGCCACGGCCTGGTCGTACAGGGCGTCGGACTCGCCGCCGCCCTCGCCTGCCATGGCGTCGCCGCCACCACCGGCACCACCCTCTTCCAGCGTGCCGCCTTCCAGGATGCCTTCAATGTAATTCGGCTCGCCCAGCGATTGAAGATGTTTTACAACTCGATGCACTTCGTCGTCCGACACGAAGGCGCCGTGCACCCGTACCGGCAGGCCGGTGCCCGGCGGCATGTAGAGCATGTCGCCCATGCCCAGCAGCGCTTCGGCGCCCATCTGGTCGAGAATGGTGCGCGAGTCGATCTTCGAGCTCACCTGGAAGGCGATGCGGGTCGGGATGTTCGCCTTGATCAGGCCGGTAATCACGTCGACCGACGGACGCTGGGTCGCCAGGATCAGGTGGATGCCGGCGGCGCGCGCCTTTTGCGCAATACGGGCGATCAGCTCTTCCACCTTCTTGCCGACCACCATCATCAGGTCGGCCAGCTCGTCGATGATGATGACGATCGTCGGCAGCTTTTCCAGCGGCTCGGGATTATCCGGCATGATCGAGAACGGATTCGGGATGTGCTCCTCGCGCTTTTGCGCGTCCAGGATCTTGGTGTTGTATCCGGCCAGGTTACGCACGCCGAGCTTCGACATCAATTTGTAGCGACGCTCCATCTCGTTCACCGCCCAGTTCAGCGCGTGCCCGGCCTGGCGCATGTCGGTCACGACCGGCGCGAGCAGGTGCGGGATGCCCTCATACACCGACATTTCCAGCATCTTCGGGTCGATCAGGATCAGGCGCACGTCGGCCGGGTCGGATTTGTACAGCAACGACAAGATCGTCGCGTTGATGCCGACCGATTTACCGGAACCGGTGGTACCCGCGACCAGCAGGTGCGGCATCTTGGCCAGGTCGGCCACCACCGGCTTGCCGGCGATGTCCTTGCCCAGCGCAACCGTCAGGTTCGACGGGCTGTCGTTATAGACCTTCGAGCCGACGATTTCCGTCAGGCGCACGATCTGGCGCTTCGGGTTCGGCAGCTCGAGCGCCATGTAGTTCTTGCCGGGGATCGTTTCCACGACGCGGATCGAGGTCAGCGACAGCGAACGCGCCAGGTCGCGCGCCAGGTTGACGATCTGGCTGCCCTTGACGCCGGTGGCCGGTTCGATTTCGTAGCGCGTGACGACCGGGCCCGGGAAGGCGGCCACGACCTTGGCGTCGACGCCGAAGTCCGACAGCTTTTTCTCGATCAGGCGGCTCGTGAATTCGAGCGTCTCGACGGCCACGGTTTCCTGCACCGGCGGCGGCTCGTCCAGCAGCGACAGCGGCGGCAGCGGCGAGTCGCCCGGCAGGTCGCGGAAGAGCGGCGTCTGCTGCTCTTTCTGGGCGCGCTCGCCTTTCGGCACCGACATCATCTGCGGCTCGATCTTCATCGGCGCAGGTTCAGCCGGCACCGTTTGTGCGGCGACGACAGGCGCTGGCGCTGGCGCGGCGAGAGACGGCGCAACGCGTGCCGGCGCAGGCATATGCACCGGTTCGTCATCGTCGTCCAGCATCGGCTCGGCACGGCGCGACGGCGCCGGCTTCTCGATTTTCGCCCGTTCCGTCACCACTGCTTCGTCACGCTGCACGGCGGCCGCTTCCCCGTGGCGGCGGTCTTCGCGATCCTCATAGCGCATGCGGAACCAGTCCATCGTCGTCTCGAAGGTCTCGCCGATGCGCTCGGCGACGGCCAGCCAGGAAACGTGGAAGAACAGCGAAAAGCCGAGGCCGAACAAGAGCAGCAACAAGAGCGTCGCGCCGGTGAAACCGAAGGCAACCTGGGACGCGTGGCCCAGCATCTGGCCCAGCACGCCACCCGGGGCGCGCGGCAGTTCCACGTCCCACGACCACATGCGCAGGTATTCGAGGCCGACGCTGCCGGCGAACATCAAACCGAAACCGATCCAGCGGACGATGAATTCGTCCTGGTGTTCCGGTTCGGCCGGCGTCGGCAATTTATTGGTCAGCTTGCGCCAGCCGCGCCAGACGGCGCGCAGGAACAACACGCCCCACCACCAGCTCGAGAAGCCAAAGATGAACAGCATCAGGTCGGCCAGCCAGGCGCCGGCCTTGCCGCCCAGGTTGGTGATGCTGGCGACCGTGTTCGCGTGCGACCAGCCCGGATCGGCCTTGTTGTAACTTAGCAATATCAGCACGAAATACAGGAAAGCGACGGCCATGGCGATCCAGCGCGCCTCCAGCAGGAGACGGGCGAGACGGCGCGGCATCGGCGACCTTGGGGACGGATGACGGGGTGGGATCGGGGGCTGTGCGGGACTCTTCTTGCTCATGCTGCTGGGTGCTGATGGCTTCGCCGTTTCGGAATCCAGCCATTCTAAGCCATATGGCCGCACACGGCCCCATCATTCATGCTCGTGCGCATCATCGTCTATAATCCGGGCTGCATCCGGTGACTTGATTTGTATCCCCTTCGTCCCCAGTTTCCACTCTCCACCTTACTACCTCGCACCCCATGACCACTAAGAAACACGCCAAAGTCCTGATCCTCGGTTCCGGTCCCGCCGGCTACAGCGCCGCCGTCTACGCCGCGCGCGCGAATTTGAGCCCGATGCTGGTGACCGGCGTCGAACAGGGCGGCCAGCTGATGACGACGACCGATGTCGAGAACTGGCCGGGCGACCCGCTGGGCGTGCAAGGTCCGGAACTGATGGCGCGCCTGCTGCAGCACGCCGAACGCTTCAATACCGACATCGTGTTCGACCACATCCACACGACCTATCTGAACGAAAAGCCGATCCGCCTGGTCGGCGACTCGCATGAATTCACCTGCGACGCCCTGATCATCGCCACCGGCGCCTCGGCCCAGTACCTCGGCCTCGAATCGGAACAGGCCTTCATGGGCCGCGGCGTCTCGGCCTGCGCCACCTGCGACGGCTTCTTCTACCGCAACCAGGAAGTGGCGGTCATCGGCGGCGGCAATACCGCGGTCGAGGAAGCGCTGTACCTGGCCGGCATCGCCTCGAAAGTCACCCTGATCCACCGCCGCGAGAAATTCCGCGCCGAGCCGATCCTGGTCGACCGCATGATGAACAAGGTTGCCGAGGGCAAGATCGTGCTGGAGCTGAACCAGACGCTGGACGAAGTCGTCGGCGACAACAGCGGCGTGACGGGACTGAAGCTCAAGTCCACCGCCGATGGCGCGGTCAAGGACCTGACCGTGCACGGCCTGTTCGTGGCGATCGGCCACAAGCCGAACACGATGATCTTCGAAGGCCAGCTCGACATGCACAACGGCTATATCAAGACCCGCAGCGGCAACGAGGGCATGGCGACCGCCACCAGCGTGCCGGGCGTGTTCGCGGCCGGCGACGTGCAGGACCACATCTATCGCCAGGCGATCACCAGTTCCGGCACCGGCTGCATGGCCGCGCTGGACGCCCAGCGCTACCTGGAAGCGCTGGAAGACCAGTAAGCGGAGAACGACGGCGGGCATGAAAGACTTCGGCGACCTGAAATCCCTGCGCGACGCGCTCAGGGAACAAGAACGCGTGCGCGCCATCGAACAGGCCGAGCGCGAGAAGCGCGAGCGCATCGCGCGCGAACGCGCAGTCGAGTTCCGTGGTGCGATGGAAGGCGTCAAGAAGATGCCGGAGTCGAACCGCTACGTCTACCGCCCGGTGCAGGAAGCGCTGCTGCAAGGGGGGCGAAACGAGCACCCTGCCCGCCGCGCCCTGTCGCAGGAAGAAGACGACGCCCTGGTGCTGCAGCAGTCGCTGTCCGACCAGTTCGACGTCGACGGCCTGCTCGACGACGATCCGACGCTCAGCTATGCCAAGGAAGGCGTCGGTCCCGACGTGGTGAAAAAGCTGCGCAAGCGCCACTGGCCGGTGCAGGACGAACTCGACCTGCACGGCATGACGCGTGACGTCGCGCGCGGCCAGGTGGGCGACTTCGTGCGGCGCGCGATTCGCCGCGGCGTGCGCTGCGTGCGCATCATCCACGGCGTCGGCTATGGTTCGCCGAACGGCGAGCCGGTGCTGCGTTCGGTCGTGCACAGCTGGCTGGTGCAGCTCGACGAGGTGGTGGCCTTCTGTGTCGCCAACCGCGCCGATGGCGGTAACGGCGCCCTGATCGTGCTGCTGAAACCTGCGCTCGACCTGTAGTACCCGGGCTGTCATCCGGGTCGATACCACACCCCCCACGCTGCAACAATGTCGAGGCGACACCGGTTTGGCGCGCGTTGTAGAATGCCGCGATTGCTGTTGCCCTCCGCGCCGCGCCCAACATAAGGGAAGTCCATTGAAGTCGAGCTTGACCGTTCCCATGTCCGAGGCGCCCCTGGTCGACCTGCAATCCTGCGCGGACGAACCGATCCACATTCCCGGATTCATCCAGCCGCACGGCTTCCTGCTGTTCTTCGGCCTCGACGGCCTGGTCGAGGGCTGGAGCGCGAACCTGCCCGCCGAACTGGCACGGCTCCAGGCCGGCCAGCACTTCGACAGCCTGCCGCTGCCGGCAGCCGTGGCCGGCCTGGTCGAAGATTGCGTTGGCGCCCAGGTCGACGGCGAGTGCGCGCCGGCCCTGGCCGCCGTCGGGCTGGGCGGCCTCGAATACGACTGCATCGTGCACGCCACGCGCGGGCGCATCGTCGCCGAATTCGAAACGCGCGACGTGCCTGCCGACGCGGTGGGCCTGTTCGCGGTCAAGGCACACGGTTCGATCGAGCGCGTGCGGCGCCAGAAAAGCATCGACGCCCTGCTGGAGACGGCCGTGCGCCAGGTGCGCGAATTCACTGGTTTCGACCGCGTCATGGCCTATCGCTTCCGCGACGACGACAGCGGCGATGTCGTGGCCGAGGCCCGGCGCGAGGACCTGGTGCCCTACCTCGGCCAGCGCTATCCGGCCAGCGACATCCCGGCCCAAGCGCGGCGCATGTACGTACTGACCACGCTGCGCATGATCGCACGCGTCGGCTACGCGCCGGTGCCGCTGCTGGGCGTGCCCGGCGCGCTGCCGCTCGACATGAGCTACAGCGTGCTGCGCAGCGTGTCGCCGATCCACCTCGAATACCTGCAGAACATGGGCGTGTGCGCGTCGATGAGCGTATCGATCGTGATCAACGGCCGGTTGTGGGGCCTGCTGGCCTGCCACCACATGGCGTCGAAACAGGTGCCCTACGCGATCCGGATGGCGGCCGATGTGCTGGCCCAGGTCATGGCCTCGACCATCCAGAGCATCGAAGCGCGCCAGGATGCCGAACAGGTTGAACAGGCTGCGCAGGTGCGTACCAGCCTGGTCGAGTCGCTGCTGACCGACGAGGAGCCGCTGGACGCGCTGGCGCGCCATGCCGCGGCCTTGCAGGGCGCCACCGGCTCGCATGCGATGGTCTGCGTCCACAACGGCAAAGTGGCCAGTTTCGGCGCAATCGACGGCGCCACGCTCGATGCCATCGTGCGCTCGCTGCCGGACGATGGCAGCGCCCTGCTGGTGCGCGACAGGCGCGACGACTGGCCGCCCGCGCTGCAGCCGCTGCTGGGCAAGTGGGTCGGCATGCTGGGACTGCCCTTCGATCCGCCGGGCGGCGGCTGGTGCCTGCTGCTGCGCACCGAGCAGATCGAACAGGTGGCCTGGGCGGGACGCCCGGAAAAGACGATCACCTACGGCCCGCTGGGTGCGCGCCTGACCCCGCGCGGCTCTTTCGACGCCTGGCACGAAACCGTACGCGGACGTGCCCAGCCCTGGGAAGCGCCGGTGCAAAGCCATGCCCGGCTGATGCTCTCGGAACTGCTGCGCGCCTCGAATGCACGCCGTGCCCAGACCGAATCCACGCGCGCCCAGCTGCTGGCCATGCTGGGGCACGACCTGCGCGACCCGCTCCACTCCATCAACATGGCCGGCACCCTGCTCGAGCGCGGCAATGGCAATAACCAGCCGACGCTGGGCAAGCGCATCCAGTCGTCGAGCAACCGCATGCAGCGCCTGATCGGCCAGGTGCTCGACATGAGCCGCATCGACGGCGGCCTGGGCCTGGGCTTGCTGCTCGAACCGATCGACCTGGCGGCGCTGGCCGAAGACCTGGTCGACGAGATGCGCCTCGCGTATCCGACGATTCGCTATGAGTACGCGAATCCGGGACCGACCCTGGTGCGCGCCGATGCCGGGCGGATGTCCCAGGTGCTGTCGAATTTGCTGAGCAATGCGCGTCATCACGGACACGTTGGCCACCCGATTCGCGTGTTGTTGAAGGCCGGGGCCGGCTGGGCCACGCTCGAGGTGGCGAACAATGGCTCGCCGATTGCCGACGATCTCGCGGCGACGCTGTTCAATCCGTTCAAGCGTTCGTCGCTGCACAACCCGCGTAACCGCAGCGGCATGGGGCTGGGACTGTACATCGTGGCCAGCATCGTGCGCGAGCACGGGGGCGAGATCGCCTACCACCATGAAGATGGCCAAGTCGTGTTCAGCGTGCGCCTGCCGCTGGCCGAAGCGTAGGGTGGGCATGCCCACGCGGTACGGCGGATGATTTGTGTTTGCGTGTACATGCGATGTGCCGCATGCGTCGCGTCACGCATTCGGCGTCGCCGGACATCGGACGGTGAAAACGCGTGGGCATGCCCACCCTACGTTACACAGCCGCCAGTGGCAGAGAAAGTCTGCCGCATGTTAGGCTAGCAACACGCCAACAGAATAAGCCGCTGCATGACCCTCATCAAGTTCATCGAAATCATGGCGATCCTGGTCGGGGCGTTTTCCGGCTTCATCGAGGCGCGCCGCAAGCGCATGGACCTGGTCGGCGTCTTCACGGTCGCCTTCATCGCCGCCTTCGGTGGCGGCACCCTGCGCGACATCCTGCTCGACCGCCGTCCGCTGTTCTGGGTCACGCACCAGGAATACGCGATCCTGATTTTCGTGCTGGCCCTGATCGCCTCCCCGCTCATCCGCACCTTGCGCCACATGGTCTCCGAGCGCCTGATCGTCATTGCCGATGCCGTCGGCCTGGGCCTGTTCTCGATCGCCGGCGTGTCGTCGGCGCTGGACGCCAACATGCCGCTCTTCATCGCCTCGATGATGGGCGTGATCACCGGCATTTTCGGCGGCGTCCTGCGCGACATCGTCTGCAACGAAGTGCCGATGGTATTCAGGGACGGCAAGCCCTATGCGATCTGCGCCTTCCTCGGCAACTGGATGTTTTTGCTGATGGGCCTGTACACGAGCGTGTCGCACGATTTCGCGCTGTGGAGCAGCGCCCTGTTCATCAGCGTGCTGCGGCTGGTGACCTGGAAGTTCGATATTCAAATGGGGCGTTGACGCCCCATTTGACGTGCGCTTAAACCGCGTCCGCGCCGGTCTCGCCGGTCCGGATGCGAATCACCTGCTGCACATCCTGCACGAAAATCTTGCCGTCCCCGATCTTGCCGGTGCGCGCCGCCTTGATGATGGCGTCGACCACCTGGTCGACCACGCCGTCGTCCACCACCACTTCGATTTTCACCTTCGGCAGGAAGTCGACCACGTATTCGGCGCCGCGATACAGCTCGGTATGGCCCTTCTGGCGGCCGAAGCCTTTGACTTCCGTGACGGTGAGGCCGGTCACGTTGACGTCGGCGAGGGCTTCGCGTACTTCGTCGAGTTTGAAAGGTTTGATTACGCAGGTAATCTGTTTCATGTCTGCTCCTGTTTTGAATGAATGGTTTTTATTGTGTGTCGGGGATGTTGGCCAGGTCGTCGAGCCAGACCGTCGCTTCGGAGTCGCTCGGCGCGCGCCAGTCGCCGCGCGGCGAGAGCGAGCCGCCGTTGCCGACCTTCGGCCCGTTCGGCACGCAGCTGCGCTTGAACTGGCTGGTCTTGAAGAAGCGCCACAAGAAGATCGACAAGTTGCGCTTGATGGCCGCGAGCTCGTATTCGTTGCGCGCGCCGTGCTCGTCGGGCCAGCGTCCTTCGTCCCTCGCCCGCCAGGCCGAATACGACAGGAAGGCCACCTTCGAGGGCGTGAAGCCGTAGCGCAGGATGTAGTACAAATTAAAATCCTGCAGCTCGTACGGGCCGATCACGTTTTCCGTGATCTGGGCCGGCTTGTCGTCGCGGCCCGTACCCGGCACCAGCTCCGGACTGATCTCGGTGCCGAGGACGTTCAGCAGCACTTCCGCCCCGCCCTTCACCACCGCGCCGGTCTCGGCGACCCAGCGCACCAGGTGCGTGATGAGCGTCTTCGGCACGCTGGCGTTCACGTTGTAGTGCGACATATGGTCGCCCACGCCGTAGGTGCACCAGCCCAGCGCCAGCTCGGACAGGTCGCCGGTGCCGATCACGATCGCGCCGAGGTGGTTCGCGAGCCGGAACAGGTGATTCGTGCGCTCGCCCGCCTGCACGTTCTCGAAGGTGACGTCGTACTGCTCCTTGCCCTCGGCGTAAGGGTGGCCCAGGTCTTTCAGCATCTGCAGGCAGCTCGGGCGGATGTCGATTTCCCGGGCCGTGCAACCCACCACGTCCATCAGCGCGTGCGCCTGCTGCAGCGTGCGGCCGCTGGTGGCAAAGCCCGGCATCGTGTAGGCGAGGATGTTCGTGCGCGGCAGGCCGAGGCGGTCCATCGCGGCGGCGCAGACCAGCAGCGCGTGGGTCGAATCGAGCCCGCCCGAGACGCCGATCACCACCTTCTGGATGCCGCTCGAGGACAGGCGCTGGATCAGTGCCTGCACCTGGATGTTGTAGACCTCGGTGCAGCGCTCGTCGCGCAAGGCGCGGTCGGCCGGCACGTAGGGGAAGCGCTCGACCTCGCGCTGCAAGGGCAGCGTGGATTCGAAAGGCAGCGCCAGCTTCACGCGCTGGACGCGGAAGCTCGCCACCTCTTGCGCATGGCGCCGCGCCGACTGGGCGAAGGTGGTGGCGCGCATGCGCTCCTGCGACAGGCGCTCGAGGTCGACGTCGGCGAAGATGATGTGCGACTCGTCGAGGAAACGCTGCGACTCGGCCAGCATCTCTCCCTTTTCGTAGATGATCGCCTGGCCATCCCAGGCCATGTCGGTACTCGATTCGCCGCGCCCGGCCGAGGTGTACAGGTAGGCCGCCATGCAGCGCGCCGACTGCTGGCTGACCAGCTGGTGGCGGTAGGTGCTCTTCCCGACCAGCACGTTCGAGGCCGACAGGTTCACCAGCACGGTCGCGCCGGCCATCGCGGCGAACGAGGACGGCGGTACCGGCACCCAGACGTCTTCGCAGATCTCGACGTGGAAGCGCAGCAGCGGCAGGTTCTCTACCTCGAACACCTGGTTCGGCCCGAAGGGCACGCTCTCGCCGAACAGCTCGACGGTGTCGACGGCGGCGCATTCGGCGGCGCTGAATTGGCGCGATTCGTAGAACTCGCCATAATTGGGCAGGTAGCTCTTCGGCACCAGCCCCAGCACGCGCCCGTTCGCGACCACGGCCGCACAATTGAACAGCTGGTGATTGACCCGCAGGGGCAGGCCCACTACCATCGCCAGAGGCAGGTCCTTCGACGCTTCGACAATCGCTTGCAAGCCTTCCATGCAGGCGTCCAACAAGGTCTTCTGGTGGAACAGGTCGTCGCAGCTGTAGGCGGACAGGCCCAGTTCCGGGAACGCGACCAGGGCCGCGCCCTGCCCTGCCGCCTGGCGCGCCAGGTCCAGGGTCTGCTCGACGTTGTAGGCCGGGTCGGCGATGCGGCAACGGGGAATGGCCACGGCCACGCGCGCGAATCCATGCGAGTACAGGTTAAAAAATCGGTTGTTCATTGAGCCCCTTTCGCATGCGGGAAGTACGGATCGCCAGCCAGCTGCGCCGGTCCCCGGAAAGCACTTCTCGCACTTCTTCTTTTAGGTAGTAGATCACTTGAATTATCGCACGCATATCGTTTCTTCCTTGTCCGAGATCGGCCAGCCAGCCTGGGACGGCCTGCTGGCGCTGCAGGACGAAGCAAACCCGTTTCTTTCCTACGCTTTCCTGCACGCGCTGCACGAGTCGGGCAGCGCTTCGCCCGAGACCGGCTGGCAGCCGCAGTACATCGCGCTCTACGATGGCGACACCCTGGCCGCGGCCCTGCCGCTCTACGTGAAAGGCCACTCCTACGGCGAATACGTGTTCGACTGGGCCTGGGCCGATGCCTACCAGCGCCACGGGCTCGACTACTATCCGAAGCTGCTGGCGGCCGTGCCGTTCACGCCGGTGGCCGGCCCCCGCCTGCTGGCGGTCGACGCGCAGGCGCGATCCGCGCTGATCGACGTGCTGCAGGCGACCCAGCGCGCGACCGAAGTGTCGTCGACCCACATCCTGTTCCCGCCGGAAGCGCATGCGCGCCAGCTGGCAGCGGCGGGTTTCACGCTCAGGAGCGGCGTGCAGTTCCACTGGCTCAATCCCGGCTATGCGCATTTCGACGAGTTCCTCGCCACGCTGGAGCAGAAGAAGCGCAAGAACATCCGCGCCGAGCGGCGCAAGGTGGCGGAGGCCGGCGTTACGCTGCGGCGCGTGCGCGGTATCGACGCCACGGATGCGGACTGGAAGCTGTTCAACCGCTGCTATCGCCACACCTACGCGGCGCACCATTCGACGCCCTACCTGAACCTCGATTTCTTCCGCCGCATCGGCCGCACGATGCCCGGGAATATCCTCCTCGTGATCGCCGAGCGCGAAGGCCGGCCGATCGCATCCTCGCTGGTGATCCACAGCGCCGATACCCTGTACGGGCGCTACTGGGGCGAACTTGAACACGTGCCCTGCCTGCATTTCGAGGCGGCCTATTACCAGCCGCTCGAGTTCTGCATCGAGCAAGGCATCAAGACCTTCGAGGGCGGCGCCCAGGGCGAACACAAGATGGCGCGCGGCTTCCTGCCGACGCGGACCTTCTCGGCGCACTGGCTGGCGCATCCCGCGTTCGCGGATGCGATCGAGCGTTTCCTCGAACGCGAGGCGGGCGGTATCGACGATTACATCAGTGAGCTGAACGAGCGTAATCCGTTCAAAGGACTTCGCAGGGTGGACTCCTGAGCCCACCCTGCGTCCCTACGTTAGCGCCCCACCAGCCGGGCAATGGCAGCACCGAGTCCATCTGCCCGCAATACATAGCGCCCATATGCACGCCCCTGATCGGCGGAAGGTACGAATCGCGCTTGAACCCGAACGCCGTGTATATCCGTAGCGCCGAGGCCATCAGGGGCCTGGTGTGCAATCCCACCGCCGGCGCCCGATCGTGCCGCGCACCTATGCCAGGCCGCGATGTTCCGGTGCGACCACGAGCATGCGAATCACCGACCACGCCTCCGGAAAGATCGCGGCGCGCAGCCAACTGCGCCGTTTGTCCGATCCCGTCATTGAACGAAAGCCAGCCAGCGTAGCGCCCTTCGTATTGCGCGAAGCCGGCACGCGCAATCGTGTTGACCTGACGCTCGTCAGCCGACACGAAGCCGCGCACCAGCACCGGACCCGAATTAGTCATGCCTACCCCTTGCGCAAACAAATTTCTGGCTATGAAAGCAATTTTTCATTATTCCGAGCATATCGCTTTTTCCGTGCCAGGATCAGCCAACCTGACTGCGACGTCTTGCTCGCGGCGCAGATTACATGCGCGTCCAGGACTCGTTCGTGACTAAACCGCACAAGTCTTGACCACACTCAAGAGTTGCATGTTTACTACGCTGCCGGCGCGCAGCGTCCGGCACGCTTTCAGCCCATTCCTCATTCCTGTGCCGTGCGGCGACGCCGTCCCCGATGCGCCTGTGTGCAATTTTGCACACAGGCCTTGCAAGCCTTTATCTTTAACTCAACAAGGAAAAGTCGCACACTCCAAGGCGATGGGTCTCGGCCCGCGTACAAGAAACATAAACCTTTGGAGACTGTAATGCGTATTTCGAAGAAACATAAGGCGATGCTGCGACGTTCTGTTGCGGTAATGATGGCCCTTCCTGCCGTTACAGTCGCCGACTCCGCCCTGGCACAGACGAACACCGCCGAGACCGAGGTTGCCGGCGTCGAGACCACCCGGGTCGTCGTCACCGCGCGCCGCCGCGAAGAACTGATCCAGGACGTGCCGGGCGCGGTCACTGCCATCTCCGGCGCCGAACTCGAAAAACGCGCCACCCCCGACCTGACCGCGTTGGCCGACACGCTGCCGAATACCACCCTGAAAAGCTCGCGCGGCACGAATACCACGCTGACCGCCTTCATCCGCGGCGTCGGCCAGCAAGACCCGGTGGCCGGTTTCGAACAGGGGGTCGGCATCTACCTCGACGACATCTACCTGGTCCGTCCGCAAGGCGCACTGACCGACATCTACGACCTCGAACGCATTGAAGTGCTGCGCGGTCCGCAAGGAACCCTGTACGGCCGCAACACCATCGGCGGCGCGGTCAAATACGTGACCCGCAAGCTGGCCGCCAAGCCCACCTTCGATGCCAAGGCGACCTTCGGCAACTACGGCGAGAAAGACCTGGTCCTGAAGGCCAGCACGCCGATCAACGACATGCTGCGCATCGGCGCCACCATCGGCACCTTCAACCGCGACGGGTTCGGCCGCAACGTCGTCAACGGCAGGGAAAACTACAACAAGGACGTGCTCGCCGGACGCGTCAGCGTCGAGGCCAACCCGGTTCCCGATCTCTTCATCCGCCTCGCCGCCGACCGCACCGTCGACGATTCGCAGCCGAAGCAGGGCTACCGCCTGACCAATGGCCCGGCCCCGGCCAGTCTCGCGCCGCTGGGCGGCGACTACGACACCCGCGCCAACCTCTACCAGGTCAACGGCCACGAGCAGCAGGTGATCACCCAGGGCAGCTCGCTGCTGGTCGACTACGCGATCGACCCGACCCTGTCCGTCAAGTCCATCACCGCCTACCGCAAGTCGAAATCGTACGCGCCGATCGACTTCGATTCGCTCAATACGCCGCTGTTCGAAGCACCGTCGATCTATTCCGACAACCAGAAGAGCCAGGAATTCCAGCTGACCTACACCGGCGCGAAGATCCAGGGCGTGGCCGGCCTGTTCTACATGAAGAGCAATGCCTTCAACGAGTTCGACGTGCTGTTCTCCGGCCTGTCGCTGTACACTCTCGACGACATCGACACCCGCACCTGGGCCGCCTTCGCCGACCTGAGCTACTCGCTGACCGACAGCTTCAACATCAACGTCGGCGGCCGCTATACCGACGACGAACGCAGCGCCCGCATCTTCAAGCGCAATTACGTCAGCCCGACCGGCTCGCCGACCCTGGGCAACCCGGCGGCCGTGGGCCTGCCGACCAACACCGACATGTCGAAGAACGACCTGAACCGGACCGACACCAAGTTCACGCCGAAGCTCGGTTTCGGCTGGAAGCTGGCGCCCGACCACAACCTGTACGGCACCGCCACCCAGGGCTTCAAGGGCGGCATGTACGACCCGCGCATGGACCTCGGCGGCAACCCGAACTCGGCCGCCTCGCTGCAAAAGCGCAAGGGCGTGGATCCTGAAACCGTCACCTCGGTGGAACTGGGCCTGAAGTCGAACATGGCCGGCGGGCGCCTGCAAACCAACGCGGCCGTGTTCTTCAGCAAGTACAAGAACGTGCAGATTCCCGGCTCGATCCCGACCTACGATGCGGCCGGCAACGTGAACGGCTTCGCCGGCTCGCTGACCAACGCCGGCAAGGCCAAGATCAAGGGCGTCGAACTCGAAGCGGTGATGCGCCCGACCGATGCGCTGAGCATCAGCGCCATGTACAGCTTCATCGACGCCAATCACGACGAGTGGATCGTTGCGAACGGCACGGGCCTGAAGAACGTGGCCGACCAGGCCGAGTTCCAGAACACGCCCCGGCATGCCGCCAACCTCTCGGCAAGCTACGACTGGCCGTTGACGATGATGGGCCGCAGCGGCTCGCTGTCGCTGCTGGGCAGCAGCTCATACAAGAGCATGGTCTACCAGACCGAGTTCGCGCGCCTCGGCGCCACCGCCGCCCTCGACGCCACGGTACCGGGCAACCTGATGCTGGCCCAGGGCGGCTACACGCTGTTCGACGCCGGCCTGGTCTGGACCAGCCGCGACCGCAAGCTGCAGGTCGGCCTGCATGGCCGCAACCTGGGCGACAAGCGCTACAAGGTCGCGGGCTACAATTTCTCGGGTTTCTTCAACACGGTCACCACCTTCTACGGCGATCCGCGCACCGTGCGCCTGACCTTGGCCTACAAGTTCTGATCCGGCCCGCATGAACGGCAAGGGCGCCCGGCGGGCGCCCTTTTTTATTTCCC
This sequence comes from Telluria sp. AIW5, assembly GCF_056680575.1. Lineage (NCBI taxonomy): Bacteria > Pseudomonadati > Pseudomonadota > Betaproteobacteria > Burkholderiales > Oxalobacteraceae > Telluria > Telluria sp. AIW5. The sequence continues at coordinate 4,540,721 of NZ_CM155289.1, forward strand.
GTGGCCGCTCAGCGGCGCCGCGCGCCGGCCGCCGGCGTGCTGTCGGGATGGGCGAACAGGGCCGGCTGGGTATCGGCGTATTCGCGCAGCAGATTCCACACGGCGCGCACGCGCGGCAGGCGGTACAGGTCGACGGGCGCCACCATCCAGTAGGCGCGCTCGGCGTAGATCGCGTCCTGCATGACCGGCACCAGGCTGCCGTCGGCCGGAATCACATAGGGCGGCGCCATGATCAGCCCGAGCCCGGCCGCGGCCGCCTCGGCTTGCGCCATCATGCCGGTGCAGCACAGGCGCCGGCGCGGCGTGAATCCGAGTTCATCGAGGAAGTTGAGCTCGTTGCTGGCCAGCCGGTCCTGCACGTAATCGACGAAATCGTGGTTCGCCAGGTCGGCGCGGCTGCGCACCGGGCGCCGTGCCAGGTAGTCGGGCGAACCGTACAGGTAGACGCGGAAGGACGCCAGCCGCGTGACCATGTAGCGCCCCGTGTTCGGTGCATCGAGCGTCACGCCGAGGTCTGCCTCGCGGTTGGCCAGGTTGGCGAAGCGCGGCTGCACCAGCAAGTCGATCGACAGGTCGGGATGCGATTGCAGGAAGCGCGACAGCAGTGGCGTGATGATGCGCACGCCCAGCACTTCCGGCACCCCAAGGCGCACCACGCCGCGCACGCCCACCCGGTTGCCGCTCAACTGGTCCTGGGCGGCCAGGGCCGCGCTTTCCATTGCCTCGGCATGCGGCAGCAGCGCCGCGCCCATTTCGGTCAGTTCGTAGCCCTCGCGCGAGCGGTCGAACAGCGTCGAACCCAGTTGCGCCTCGAGCCGGTCGATCCGGCGCGCCACGGTGGTGTGCTCGACCTGGAGCCCACGGGAAGCGCCCGACAGGGTGCCGCTGCGGGCCAGTTCGAGGAAGAAACGCAGGTCTGTCCATTCAGGCAAGGTTTTCATGATTCCATTGTGCATCAATGCACAAGCATATGGCAATTTCTTCGTCACCGATCGGCATCACCCCGCACTAGAATTGCCTGATCGTTCACTCAAGGATACCCATGGACTCCCTGAACATCGGCGGCCTCGTCGCCCATCACGCCCGCTACCGGCCGCAGGCGCGGGCATTCGCATTCGGCGCAGAATGGCTCTGCTGGGCGCAGCTGGAGCGGCGCGTCGACGCCCTCGCCCGCGCACTGCATGGCGCCGGCGTCGGCCACGGCAGCCGCGTCGTCACCGTCCTGGCCAACTGCCCGGAGCTGGTCGAGCTCTACTGGGCCTGCGCGCGCATCGGCGCGGTGGCGGTGCCGCTGTCGCCCCTGCTGACGGCGGCCGGCCTGCGCACCCTGCTGGCCGACGCCGAACCGGCGCTGATCGTCTGCAGCGCCGCCACCGAGGCCGCCAGCGCGGACGCGAGCGCCTGCCTGTCCTGCCTGCGCATCCGCACCGGCGCCGAATACGACGATTTCGTCCATTCCGCGCGCGCGGCGCCCGCCGCCCCCGACGCCGCGGCGATCGCCCCGGACGACCTGTTCAACATCATGTACACCAGCGGCACCACCGGCCTGCCCAAGGGAATCGCGCTGACCCACCGCATCCGGGCCCACTACGCCACGCTGCTGGCCAATGCCTGGCGCATGGCGCCGGAGTCGGTCGTCCTGCACACCGGGGCACTCCTCTTCAACGGTGCGTTCGTCACGCTGCTGCCGGCGCTGACGACCGGCGCCGGGTTCATCCTGCACCCGCAATTCGACGCCGCCGCCTTTGTCGACACCGTTGAACGCGAGCGCGTGACCCATACCATGCTGGTGCCGTCGCAGCTGGCCGCGGTCCTCGACCTGCCCGGCTTCGACCCGGCGCGCCTGGCGTCGCTGCAGGTGCTGGTCTCGCTGGGCGCCCCTTTGCCGCTGGCGCACAAGGAGCGGCTCGAGGCGCTGTTGCCGGCGCGCCTGCACGAGCTGTATGGACTGACCGAGGGCTTCGTCACCATCCTCGACCGCGCCGATGCCGTCCGCAAGCGCGGCTCGGTGGGCATCCCGCCGCCATTTTTTTCGCTGCGCATAGTCGATGAACAGGGCCAGGCGCTGGGCGCGGGAGAAGTCGGCGAAATCGCCGGACAGGGGCCGTTCCTGATGCCGGGCTACTACAAGCAGCCCGCACTCACCGCCGAGGCCATCCGCGACGGCTGGCTCATGACGGGCGACCTCGGCTATGTCGACGAGGACGGATTCCTCTACCTGGTCGACCGCAAGAAAGACATGATCGACTCGGGCGGCGTCAAGGTCTACCCGCACGACATCGAGGAAGTCATCGCCCGCCATCCGCAGGTTGCGGAAGCGGTCGTGTTCGGCGTGCCCGACGATAAATGGGGCGAAACCCCGGTCGCGGCGGTCCAGCTGCGCCCCGGCGAAGCGCTCGACGCCGACGCCTTGCGCGAATGGATCAACGAACGCGTCGGCGCCCGTTACCAGCGGGTCAGCCGGGTGCTCCTGATGGACGAATTGCCGCGCAGCGTGGCGGGCAAGATCCTCAAACGCGTGCTGCGCGACCCCTACTGGAGCGGACGCGGGCGTGCCATCTGAGGCTGTGCATTCATGCACACACGGTGGGCGCCCCCCTGCCTTCCAGAGCCTGGCGTTTTCGCGCAAACTGCAGAGCATGCACTCCGGCGTGCTCACCCGTAACCTCACCAACGGTGCCAATGTGTCGACCTATTCCGAACTTCGCTTCACCAGCACCGACGGCCTGCAGCTGTACGCGCGCGATTACCCGGCCGCCAGCGGCCGCGCCCGCCTGCCCGTCATCTGCATCCACGGCCTGACGCGTAACGCCGCCGACTTCGAGGAAGTCGCGCCGTGGATCGCGGGCCAGGGGCGGCGCGTGCTGGCGGTCGATGTGCGCGGCCGCGGCAACTCGGCCTACGATCCCGACCCCAGGCATTACAACCCGGTCGTGTATGCCGGCGACGTCGCCAAGCTGGCAAAAGACCTGGGCATCGCCCGCGCCGTGTTCATCGGCACCTCGATGGGCGGACTGATCACGATGACGCTCGCCATGCGCCGGCTGGACCTGATCGCGGCCGCAGTCCTGAACGACATCGGCCCCGCGCTCTCGCTGCGCGGCCTGGAACGCATCGCCGGCTACGTCGGTGGCGGCAAGCCGCCGGCCACGTGGGAGGAAGCGGCGCAGTACCTGCGCACCATCAACGGCTGTGCCTTCCCGTCGAATTCCGGGGCGGACTGGGACAAATGGGCGCGGCGCGCCTTTGCCGACACCGGGAGCGGCGAATTGGCAATGCGCTATGACCCGAATATCGCCGTCGCGATCAAGGCCGGCAAGATCAAGCCCACTTCCATGATCGCGCGCTACGCCTTCCGGCGCCTGGCGCGCGCGCGCCCTACGCTGCTGCTGCGCGGCACCCTGTCCGACCTGATCGAAGCGGAGCAGGTGGCCATGATGCGCGCGGCGGCGCCGTCGCTGGCGGTGGCGGAGGTGCCCGACGTCGGCCACGCTCCCATGCTGATGGAGTGCGCATCCCAGACCGCGCTGCGCGCCTTCCTCGACCAGGTCGATTGAACGGAAAAAAGACATGAATTTGACAGGAAAGACCATCATCGTGACCGGCGGCGCCCAGGGAATCGGCTTGGCCATCGCCGAGCGCTGCGCCGCCGAGGGCGCGAACGTGGCCCTATGGGACTACCAGGCCGACGCGGTTGCCGCCGCGCTCGAACGCATCGGCGCCCTGACCACGCGCGCCAACCTCGCCGGTTTCATCGTCGATGTCTCCGACCTGGCGGCCGTACGGCACGCCGCCGGCGCCACGCTGGCGCGCTTCGGCCGCATCCACGGCCTGGTCAACAATGCCGGCGTGGTCGCCGATGCGCAGCTGGCCAGGATGAGCGAGGAGCAGTGGGACCGGGTGATCGGCATCAACCTGAAGGGGGTCTTCAACAGCACCCGCGCGTGTGTCGATGCCTTGCTGGCGAGCCAAGGCGCGATCGTCAACATCTCGTCGATTGTCGGCATGTCGGGGAATTTCGGGCAAACCAACTACGCCGCCGCCAAGGCAGGCGTACTCGGCATGAGCAAGACCTGGGCCCGCGAACTGGGGCGCAAAGGCGTGCGCAGCAACGCCATCTGCCCGGGCTTTATCGAAACACCGATCCTGTCCTCGATGCCCGCACGGGTGGTCGAGGACATGGTGGCGCAAATTCCGCAGAAGCGGATGGGACAGCCGCGCGAGATCGCGGACGCGGCCGTTTTCCTGCTGTCGGACGAAGCAAGTTACATTAACGGCGCGACGCTCGAAGTGACGGGCGGATTGACACTATGACGGAGACGACAATGAAAAAGATGCTACCCCTGCTGATCGCCGGCGCGGTCACGGCCACCGTGGGCGCCTCGGCCCACGCCGCCGGCCCCGACCTGAAAATCGCCCTCATCGCCGGCAAGACCGGCCCGCTCGAAGCCTATGCCAAGGAAACCGAGACCGGCTTCATGCTGGGCCTGGAATACCTCACCGGCGGCAAGATGGAAATCGGCGGACGCAAGCTGAAGGTCATCGTCAAGGACGACCAGAGCAAGCCGGACCTGGGCCGCACGCTGCTGGCCGAAGCCTATGGCGACGACAAGGTCGAGATCGCGGTCGGCACGTCGTCTTCCGGCTCGGCGATCGCCATGCTGCCTGTGGCGAAGGAATACAAGAAGGTCCTGGTCATCGAACCGGCCGTGGCCGACGCCATCACCGGCGACAAGTGGAACAAGTACATCTTCCGTACCGCGCGCAGTTCGATGCAGGATGCGCTGGCCGCCGCCACTACCCTGAAAGGCGGCAGCGTCGCCTTCCTGGCCCAGGACTATGCGTTCGGGCGCGACGGCGTCAAGGCCGGCAAGGAAGCGCTGGCCGCCACCGGCAGCAAGGCGAAGGTGGTGCACGAGGAATACGCGCCGGCCACCGCGACCGACTTCACCGCGCCGACGCAGCGCCTGTTCGACGCATTGAAAGACAAGCCGCAGCCGCGCGTCCTGGGCATCGTCTGGGCCGGCCCGAACCCGATGAACAAGATCGCCGACATGAAGCCCGAGCGCTTCGGCATCTCGCTGGCGCCGGGCGGGAACATCCTGCCGGTGATGAAGACCTGGAAGAACTACGCCGGGACGGAGGGCACGATCTATTATTACTACGCCTTCCCGAAGAACAAGATGAACGACTGGCTGGTGGCGGAACACACCAGGCGCTTCAAGGCCCCGCCCGACATGTTCACCGCCGGCGGTTTTGCCGCGGCCAGCGCCGTGTTCAACGCGCTGTCGAAGGTCCCCAGCGGGAATGGCGACCAACTGGTGGCCGCCATGGAAGGCATGAAATTCGACACGCCGAAAGGCCCGATGAGCTTCCGCAAGGAAGACCACCAGGCGCTGCAATCGATGTACCACTTCCGCATCAAGAAGGACCAGAAGGACGAATGGGACTTGCTGGAACTGGTGCGCGAGATCCCGGCCGCCGAGCTGCCGCTGCCGGTCAGGAACAAGCGCTGAGATGGAGCCTAGCAACGCACAGGCGGCACGGCAGCCCTCCCTGTCCACGCGCGACCTGACGATCCGCTTCGGCGGACACGTCGCCGTGAACGGGGTCACGGCCGACTTCTATCCGGGCACGCTGACGGTGATCGTCGGCCCGAACGGGGCCGGCAAGACGACGTATTTCAACCTGGTCTCGGGCCAGCTGTCGGCAACTTCGGGCAGCGTGCTGTTGAAGGGGCTCGATGTCACCCGCGCCGGCGCTGCGAAGCGCACCCGGCTCGGTATCGGCCGCGCCTTCCAGCTCACGAATTTATTCCCCAACCTGACGGTGATGGAAAACGTGCGCCTGGCCGTGCAAAGCCGCGCCGGGCTGGGACTCAATATGTTCTCGGTCTGGTTCGGGCACAAGGAACTGATCGACCGCGCCGAACACTATCTCGAGCGCGTGGCGATGGCGGGCAAGCGCGACGCCCACGTCGGCTCGCTCTCGCATGGCGACCAGCGCAAGCTGGAAGTGGCGATCCTGCTGGCCCTGGAGCCGGATATATTGATGTTCGACGAGCCCACCGCTGGCATGAGCGTCGACGAAGTGCCGGTGGTGCTCGACCTGATCCACGCCGTGAAACGCGACGCCAACAAGACCGTGCTGCTGGTCGAGCACAAGATGGACGTGGTGCGCCAGCTGGCCGACCGCATCATCGTGCTGCATAACGGCACCCTCGTCGCCGACGGCATGCCCGCCGACGTCATGCAATCGAAGATCGTACAGGAAGCCTATCTTGGAACACCGGAGCCCGAACATGCCTGAACCGCTCCTGACGTTATCCGGCGTGCACACCCACATCGGCCAGTACCACATCCTGCAAGGCGTCGACCTGGCCGTGCCGCGCGGCGGCCTGTCGGTGCTGCTGGGCCGCAACGGCGCCGGCAAGACCACGACCCTGCGCACCATCATGGGCTTGTGGAAGGCCAGCGCCGGCTCAATCACCTTCGACGGCCAGGACATCACGAAGCTGGCCACGCCGGACATCGCGCGTCTCGGGATCGCCTATGTCCCGGAAAGCATGGCCGTGTTTTCGGATTTGACGGTGCGCGAAAACCTGCACCTCGCCGCGCGCAATGGGCCGATGGACGGGGCGCGCGTCGACTGGATCTTCGGCTTTTTCCCGGCCCTGAAAAAATTCTGGAACTACCCCGCGGGGAACCTCTCGGGCGGGCAGAAGCAGATGGTGGCGATCGCCCGCGCGATCATCGAGCCGAGAAAACTGCTGCTGGTCGACGAGCCGACCAAGGGCCTGGCCCCCAGCATCGTGCAAAGCCTGATCGCGGCCTTCCGCGAGTTGAAAGAGCTTGAGACCACCATCCTGCTGGTCGAGCAGAACTTCAATTTCGTGCGCTCGCTCGGCGACAGCGTCAGCGTGATGGACGACGGCCGCGTGGCCCATGCCGGCAGCATGGCAGCGCTGGCGAACGACGATGAGCTCCAGCAGCGCCTGCTCGGCCTGTCGCTCGCTTCCCACCAATAGGATTGAAACGATGAGTGCAAGCCTCCCCCTCGCGCCAACGGACACGCCGCTGCCGGCTGCGAAGCGCGACCCGGCGCCGCTGCTGCTTATTCCCGTGCTGGCATTGCTCATGCTGCCGCTGGTCGGCAGTTTCCCCACCTGGGTCACATTGACCGTTGCCGGCCTCGCGATGGGCATGATGATCTTCATCATGGCCAGCGGCCTGACGCTGGTCTTCGGCCTGATGGACGTGCTGAACTTCGGCCATGGCGCCTTTGTCTCGGTCGGCGCCTTTGCCGCGACGCTCGTGCTGCTGCCGATGCGCGGCTGGCTCGAAGCCGATTCGCTGCTGCTCAACCTCGGCGTGCTGGGCCTGGCCGTCACGCTGGCGATGGTGGTTACCGCCTTGCTGGGCTGGGCCTTCGAGCGCATCATCATCATGCCGGTGTATGGCCAGCATTTGAAGCAGATCCTGATCACGATGGGCGGCATGATCGTGGCCGAACAGCTGATCAACGTGATCTGGGGCGCGGAAACGATTCCGCTGCCGCTGCCGACTTCCCTGCGCGGCGCGATCTTCCTGGGCGACGCGGCGATCGAGAAATACCGGCTGCTGGCGGTCGTGGTCGGCCTGGTCGTGTTCGCGGTGCTCTTCCTCACGCTGAACCGCACCAAGATCGGCCTGCTGATCCGCGCCGGCGTGGAAAACCGCGACATGGTCGAGAGCCTCGGCTACCGCATCCGGCGCCTGTTCGTGGCCGTGTTCGCGGCCGGTTCCGCGCTGGCCGGCCTGGGCGGCGTGATGTGGGGCCTGTACAAGGAAACCCTGTCGGCCGCGATGGGGAGCGAGACCATCGTCATGATCTTCATCGTCATCATCATCGGCGGCCTCGGTTCGGTGGGCGGCTGCTTCATCGGTTCGCTGCTGATGGCATTGGTGGCCAACTATGCCGGCTTCCTGGCGCCGAAATTCGCGCTGGTCTCGAACATCGCCCTGATGATCGCTGTGCTGATGTGGCGTCCGGCCGGTCTGTATTCGACATCGCGGAACTGACTCATGAACCGACTTCTTTCCGGCGACCTGCCGCGCAGCCGCATCCTCACGCTGGTCCTGCTGCTGATCTTCCTCGGCCTGGCCTGCGCGCCCTTCCTCACCAGCGGCGCGCGTCCACTGAATACGGCGGCCACGATCTGCGTCTACATCGTGCTGGTGGCCTCTTACGACCTGCTGCTCGGCTACACCGGCATCGTCTCGTTCGCGCACACGATGTTCTACGGGATCGGCGCCTACGGCATCGGCCTGGGTCTCTCTTCCGTCGACGAGCCGACCTGGTCGGCCGCGCTCACCGGCCTCGGGCTCGCGCTGCTGCTGGCGCTCGCGCTGGCCACGGTCGTCGGCCTGTTCGCCCTGCGCGTGCGCGCCATCTTCTACGCGATGATCACGCTGGCGGTGGCTTCCTCGTTCGCGGTTCTCGCCTCGCAGCTGTCGGATTTCACGGGCGGCGAAGACGGCAAGACCTTCAGCGTGCCGGAAGTGCTCTCGCCCGGCTTCACGCTGGTCGAGAACGCCGTGTTCGGGCGTGCGATCGACGGCAAGCTGCTCAGCTATTACCTGGTGTTCTTCGGCTGCCTGCTCCTGTTCCTGTTCCTGCTGCGCCTCGTAAACTCGCCGTTCGGGAGGGTGCTGCAGGCGATCCGCGAAAACGAGTTCCGCGCCGAGGCGCTCGGCTACCGCACCGTCGTCTACCGCATCTGGGCCAACTGCCTGGCCGCGCTGGTGGCGGCGCTGGCCGGCGCGCTGATGGCCTTGTGGCTGCGCTATGTCGGCCCCAAGACCTCATTGGGTTTCGAGGTGATGACCGACATCCTGCTGATCGTGGTGATCGGCGGCATGGGCACGATGTATGGCGCGGTGGTCGGCGCCGCGCTCTTCATCCTGGCCCAGAACTACCTGAAGGAACTGATGGCGCACGGTTCGGCCGCGATGGAAGGCGTGCCGCTGCTGGCAGCGGCCCTGCACCCGGACCGCTGGATGCTGTGGCTGGGCGTGCTCTTCGTCCTGTCGATCTATTTCTTCCCGATCGGGATCGTCGGCAAGCTGCGCCTGCGCAGCCACCTGGCCCGCCGCTGACCGCTCTTGCGCGCGGGCGGCGTCCTGCCGTCCGCGCGCTGCTGCTTCCCCCCTTGCCCCGTCCATTTGCACCACCTTGGTGCAAAAAACATTCCCGCGCGCACACGAAATTCCTGCCCGCTCTACCGTTACGCACATTGAAGCCAGATCAAGGTTCGTGATCGTTCAGCTCATATGATGGTCTGAGCCGGCACCCTGAACTACCTCGGGCTCGACACGGTCCGAGTAGTAACGGCGGTTCCCCGACCATCGTTGCACCTGATGCTGGCCCCTGGCCTGGGCGCGCCGAGTTTCATGCGCCGCAAGCCGTCATCTGAAGCTTGAGCGGAGACCCACCATGTCTTATAAAAACCTACTCGCAGTCCTGCCGTGCGCCGCCCTGTGCGCCGCACTGGCCTCGCCGTCCTCGGCGCAGGAGCAACCCGGCATGGTCGTCGTGCGCGACGCCGAGACCGGGCAGTTGCGCGCGCCCACCGCAGCCGAGAGCCGCGCGCTGGCGCCGCCCGCCCGCGCATCCGCGGCCATGGCCGCCCCGGCGCAGCCGGCCCTCGTGACCCATCCGGGCGGCAGCCGCCAGGTCAGGCTCGGCGAGCGCAGCCTCGTCTATTCGGTCGTCACGCGCGATGCCGACGGCAAGCTGCACGACCAATGCGTACAGGGCGCCGCGGCCGCCGACAAGGCCGTCCACACCCCAGCGCCAGCCCAGCACAAGGAGCAGTCACATGAATAAGTCCCCGCTTGGCCGCGTTGCCGCCCTCGTGCTGTCCTGCGCCGCCTTTGCCGCCGCCCAGGTCGGCGCCCAGGCCGCCACCATCACCATCGTCAACCAGAACGCGCCCGGCATCGGCTTCAACGACCCGACGCCGGCCACGGCGGTCGGCGGCAATCCCGGCGTCACGCTCGGCGAGCAGCGCCTGATCGCGTTCCAGCACGCGGCCGACATCTGGGGCGCCACCCTCGGCAGCAGCGTGCCGATCCGCATCGGCGCCTCCTTCGTGCCGCTGTCCTGCACCGCGAGCAGCGCCGTGCTCGGTTCGGCCGGCGCCAACGAGATCTGGTCCGACTTCCCCAACGCGCCGCGTGCAGCCACCTGGTATCCCAGCGCGCTGGCGAGCAAACTCGCAGGGGTCGATGTCTCCACCCCGGGCGAGCCGCACATCATCGCGCGCTTCAATTCACGCCTCGGCCTGTTCCCGGATTGCCTGCCCGGTCCCGGCTTCTACCTCGGGCTGGACAACAATGCCGGCGAGGCCCTCGACCTCGTCACCGTGCTGCTGCACGAAATGGCGCACGGCCTGGGCTTCCAGACCTTCACCGACGACGAAACCGGCGCCGAAATCCTCGACCTTCCCTCGGTCTGGGACCATTACCTCGTCGACAACCGCACCGAGCAGCTCTGGGTCAACATGACGCCCGAACAGCGGGTGGCCTCGGCCATCAGCGGCAACGGCCTGTCCTGGAATGGCCGGATCGTTACCGCGGCCGTGCCGGCGGTACTCGATCCACGCTCGCGCATGACCGTCTTCGGCAAGGTCGCCGGCCGCGCGTCCGGCGACTACCAGGTCGGCGACGCCTCGTTCGGCCCGCCGCTCGGCCGCCGGCCCGTCAAGGGACAGCTGATGCCGGTGATCGACCAGCCCGACGGTAGCGGCCTGGCCTGCGCGCCCCTGAACAAGCACAATGCCTGGGCAGTGCGCGGCAACATCGCGCTCGTCTCGCGCGGCACCTGCGCCTTTGTCGACAAGGCGCGCAACGTCCAGGCGGCGGGCGCGATCGGCATGGTGGTGGCCGACAATGCGCCGGGCGAGCCGGCCGGCATGAGCGGCAGCGACCCGAACATCCGGATCCCGTCGGTGCGGGTAACGCAGGAAGCCGGCGTGAAACTGCGCGCGGCGCTGCAGGCGCGCTCGCGCACCCGCTCCGGCGTCTTCGCCAGCCTCAGTGTCTACCGGCACCGCCTGGCCGGCGCCGACAACCGCAGCCGCATCCTGATGTACACGCCGACCACGAACGCGCCCGGTTCCTCGGTGTCGCATTACACGACCGATGCCAAGCCGAACCAGTTGATGGAACCGGCGATCAATTCGGACCTGACGCACACCGTCACGCCGCCGCGCGACCTGACCTATCCGCTGCTGCAAGATATTGGATGGTAAGCCCGATCGACGCTAAGGCCCTGCAATAAAAAAGGCCCGGCCACCTCGAGGGTGGGCGGGCCTTCTCACGAACAGCAAGCGTATTACTTCTGCTCTTTTGCCTTGTACGCCGCGACGCCGTTGACGATCTCTTCTTTCGCTGCCTCAGGGCCTTCCCAGCCTTCGATCTTGACCCACTTGCCTTTTTCGAGGTCCTTGTAGTGCTCGAAGAAGTGCTGGATCTGCTGCAGGCGCAGGTCTTGCAGGTCTTCCGGCTTTTGCCAGTGGCTGTAGATCGGCAGGATCTTGTCGACAGGCACGGCCAGGATCTTGGCATCGCCACCAGCTTCGTCGGTCATCTTCAGCACGCCGATCGCGCGGCAACGCACGACCACGCCCGGGAACAGCGGGAACGGGGTGATCACCAGCACGTCGCACGGGTCGCCGTCGTCGGACAGGGTTTGCGGCACATAGCCGTAGTTGCACGGATAGTGCATCGCGGTGCCCATGAAACGGTCGACGAAGATCGCGCCGGTGTCCTTGTCCACTTCGTACTTGATCGGATCGGCGTTCATCGGGATTTCGATGATGACGTTGAAGTCGTTCGGCACATCGCGGCCGGCTGGGACGTGGTTCAGGCTCATGGGTCGTTCCTTGGTTGCTGAAGAATCAATAAAGGGAAACATTATATCGAATCAGCATACGCTTGTGCGGCGCAGCACCTTGCCGTGCGGATTGGTCGGAGGAGGATCGTAGGTGCCGGCGGAACCGCGCCCGATTACAGCATGGTCGCCAGCGCGCTCTGCCGGTAATGACTCGCCGCCGACTCCTCCTGCCCCAGCGCCTCGTGCAGCTGCGCCAGCTTCAGGTGGACGTCGCGCACCATGTGCGACTGGGTGGCGTCGGACAGCGCCAGTTCGAGGTAGCGCTGGGCCTTGCCCCAGAGTTTCTGGCGCAGGCAGAGGGAACCGAGCGTGAGCGCCAGTTCCGCGTCGTTCGGACGCTCGCGCAGCCAGGCTTCGCAGTGCTCGATTTGCGCCAGCAAGGTCGGCGAGCCGGCCGGCCCGGCGGCATCGCGGTAAGCGCGCACGACGCGTTCGTCCCAGCCTGCCTTCAATGCCTCTTCGGCGATCACGCGCGCTTCGTCCTGCAGGCCGCTGGCGTTGAAGGCGGCCGCCGCCCGTGCGGCGATATAGGGCTTGGTACGATCGGGCGCCGGCACGCCGGCCCAGACGCGGCGGATCGCTTCCGGGTCGCGTCCCTCTTCCGACAGCAGCGCCTCGTAGGCCAGCTCGCGCAGCCGCGCGGCGAGCGCCGGGTGCAGCGCCTTGCGCTTGTCCAGGATGCGCACCAGGCGCAGCACTTCCGGCCAGTTGCGCGCTTGCTGGTTGGCCTTCATCGACCATTGCAGGGCGTGGATGTGGCGCTGGCCGCTGGCGTTGAGTTCGTCGACCGCGGCCAGCGCCGCTTCCGGCTGGTGGTCGTCGACCAGCAGTTCGATGACCGTCATCAGGCGCGCCGTTTTCAGGGCGTTGTCGTGGGCGACGCCGGCCAGCCAGGCATCGCGCCGGGCCGGCTCGCGCATGCGGTGCGCGGCGCGCGCGCCGATCAGGGCGGCGAGGCCCGCGTTTTCCGGCAGTTCGGCGGCGCGCATGGCGGCCTTTTCGGCATGGCCGAAGCGGCCCTCGAACAGGGCTTTCAGGGCGTCGCGCATGCCCTTGTTGCCTTCGCGCTCACGCTTGCGCTGGCGGTAGGCGGCCACGCGCTGGGGCATGCGCAAGGTCGCGACGATCGCGCGCGCCAGGCCGTAGAGCGTCAGGAACAGGAGCGCGAGCAGCACCACGAACAGGTTCAGCGACATGTCGATCCGGTGCGGCGGGTAGAACAGCACCACGTTGCCCGGATTGAAGCGCGCCGTCACGGCGATGCCGATGGCCGTGGCCATCAGGGCGACTAACCAGAGAAGTAGACGCATAAATTATTCAAGGCTTCTTGTAGTTGCGAACGGCGTTCAGGCTGTCCGCCAGCGTCGGCATCTCGATGGCGAGATTGTTCGCCTGTACCTGGCGCAGCGCCGACTGCGCCTGCTGCGTGGTGCGGGCGCGCGTGTCGAAATACTTGTCCAGCGTTTCCTGGGCGGCCGCCAAATCGCCGGCGAAGGTCGTCTCGTCGCGCGAGAGCAGCGCCAGGCGCGCGTTCAGGAGGCGCAACTTCAGGTTTTCGCGGACAAAATAATTCTGGCCCGGGGACAGCATCAGCGCTTCCGGCGTATTGACGCTGCGCACCCGGATCAGCTGGCGCACGTCGTCCCACATTTCCTCGCTCCAGTTACGCCAGGTGGCGAGCATGCGCTCGCCGATGCCGAGGGGGGCGGCAGGCGTGGCCTGTTTTTGGGCACGCTGGGCGCGCAAGGGCGCCGCCGGCAGCAGCGGCTTTTCGTCCGACAGCAGCGGCAGCGTGTCGACCTGGCCGATGACGCTGTCCAGGCGCAGGGCGACGCCCGCGAGGTCCACCGCCGGCGTGGCCTTGAGTTTTTCCAGGTCGCCGGCAATCGCGCGGCGCACGGCGATGAACTGCGGCTTGTCCGAGCGCGACAGCGAACGGTCGGCATTCTGCAGCGCGATCAGCGCGCCCTGCAGGTTGCCGGCCAATTGCAGCTGCTGGCTGGCGGTGGACAGGACCTGCTCCACTTCCGACAGCGCCCACTCGTCGCGGCTCTTCGACAGGTCCGCATACAGCTGTTCGAGGGCCAGCTGCTGGCTCTGGTTCTCGAGCTGGCGGCTCTCGAGCACGCCCACTTTCAGCTGCAGCGCTTTCGATTGCTCGGCAACGTCGCGCGCCAGCGAGGCGGTCTCGGCATTCGTCTCATTGCCCTTTTGCAGGCTGCGCGCCATTTCCTGGCGCAGCGTGTTGATGCGGCTGTGGCTGGACCAGGTCTGGGCTGCCAGCAGCACGGCCAGCACCATGACCGCCAGCGGCAGCGGGCGCGTGAGCTGTTCGCCCAGCGCAGGGCCTGCCCTGCGCTCCGGGGCGCGCGGGCGATACGATTCGGAAGCCGGCGCCGGCGGCGCCTGGGGTGGCTGTATCGGTGGCTGCGTCGGCGGCAGCTCTGGACTATTCGGCAATTCGTTCATTTTTGAGATTGTAACGCGGCAAGCAAACGCTCGTCGCCCGAGCCGGTAAGCGTCACCCGCGCCAGCCCGAGTGCCTGCGCGGTGGCGGCAATCCGGGCGTGCGGCACGATGACGTGCTGCTGTTGCATTTGATCCAATCGGGCATCGCCAAGCTGGCGCAGCAGGTCGAACAGCCCCCGCAGCGCCTCCGAGCTCGTGATTATCCAGTCGTTCGGCGTGTCCAGCAAGGCGCAGAGCGTCGCGTCCAGCTCGGGGCCCAGGGCCGGCACGCTGCGGCGATAGGCGGGGATGACCGTCACCTCGGCGCCGGCGGCGCGAAAACCGTCGGCCATCAGTTCGCGCCCCGACTCGCCGCGCACGATCAGCACGCGCTTGCTGGCCAATGCGGCAAGGTCGAGCGAAGCCAGCAAGTTCTCCGAATCGCTGCGCGTCGGGTCGAGCGGGCCGAGGATGGTGGCATTGCCGGCGTCGAGCCCATGCTTCGCCAGCGCGGCGCGGCTGCCCTCGCCCAGTACGGCCAGCGCCACCTGGCGCGGCCAGTGCGCGATATGCGCAAACGCCGCGTCGATCGCATTCGGCGACACGAAGGCGACCAGCGCGTAACGGTCGAGTTCAGCCAACACCGCGCGCAAGGCCGACTGGTCCGCCAGTGGCGCGATCTCCAGCAGCGGCAGCAGCACCGGCGTGCGGCCGAGCTTTGCCACGGCCTGCGCCAGGCCCTCGGCCTGGGCGCGCGGACGGGTGATGACGACAGAGCCTGGCATCAGCGAAGGCGAGGTTCAGGCGTCAGGCGCGGCATCGAGCCGGCAGACGGCCAGGATCGCCTGCGCATCCTGTTTTTCCAGCAGCGCCGACACCTGCTCGCCCAGCAGTTCCGGGCGATCGGCGGGACCGGTCAGTTCGGCAACGGCGCTGCGCGTGCCATCCGGCGTGGCGACCATCGCGCGCAGGTGCATGCTGGCGCCGTCGACGGTCGCATGCGCGGCCAGCGGGATCTGGCAGCTGCCGCCGAAAATTTTCGACACCTTGCGCTCGGCCAGCACGGCATGGCGCGTGTCCGCGTGGTTCAGGGGCGCGAGGATCGCCTGCAAATCGACGCCATCCGAACGCGCGCCGCTCGCGATCTCGATCGCCATCGCGCCCTGGCCGGCGGCCGGCAGGCTCAGTTCCGGCGCCAGCACGGCGCGGATACGCTGCGGCAGGCCGAGGCGTTTCAAGCCGGCGGCGGCCAGGATGATGGCCGCGTACTCGCCGCGATCGAGCTTGCCGAGGCGGGTATCGAGGTTCCCGCGCAGCGGCTTGATGACGAGCTGCGGGTAGCGCGCGGCGACCAGGGCCTGGCGGCGCAGGCTGCTGGTGCCGACCACGGCGCCGGGCGGGAGTGCGTCGAGACTGGCGTAATCGTTCGAGACAAAGGCATCGCGCGGATCTTCGCGCTCGAGCACGGCCGCCAGCTCGAACCCTTCCGGCAGGTCCATCGGCACGTCTTTCAGCGAATGCACGGCCAGGTCGGCGCGGCCTTCGGCCATCGCGACTTCGAGCTCCTTGACGAACAGGCCCTTGCCGCCGACTTTCGAGAGCGTGCGGTCGAGGATCTGGTCGCCGCGCGTCGTCATCCCGAGAATGCTGATTTGGCAATCTGGATATAATGCGGCGAGACGGTCGCGTACGTGCTCGGCCTGCCACATGGCGAGGCGGCTCTCGCGCGAGGCGATAATCAGCTGTGTTGGCAAGCGTACTGCTGGCTGCTGCTGCTGCGTCATGTAAGTGCTTTCAAAACGAATTGTTTCACTGCCGTTGCGCCGACCCGGCCGATGCCAGTATCAGCTTTAGTAAATCAGCTTTAGCAACGCCTCTTGCATAAGATCACAAATTTTAGCATGCGGCCTCCCCTGGATCATGGCCGATCGCCATGCCAACTGGTGTACCTGACAAGTGAGAACAGTGGCCGATATGGACAAACCCGTTGCACCCCAAGTTGAAGCAGGCGCCGACAAGGACGCGCCCCTGAAAGAAGACATCCGCCTGCTCGGCCGCCTGCTCGGCGACGTGCTGCGCGACCAGGAGGGCGACGCCGTGTTCGACGTCGTCGAAACCATCCGCCAGACCGCCGTGCGCTTCCGGCGCGACGCCGATCCGGAAGCGGGCGAAGAGCTCACCACCCTGCTGCACAAGCTCACGCGCAACCAGACCATCTCGGTGGTGCGCGCCTTTTCGTATTTCTCGCACCTGGCGAACATCGCCGAAGACCAGCACCACAACCGCCGCCGCCGCGCCCACCTGCTGGCCGGCTCGCGTCCGCGCGAAGGCAGCGTCGGCCATGCGCTCGGCAAGCTGCGCGGCGCCGGCGTCGAGCAGAACACGATCGAGACTTTCCTGCGCAACGCCCTGATCGCGCCCGTGCTCACGGCCCACCCGACCGAGGTGCAGCGCAAATCCATCCTCGACGCCGAGCACGACATCGCGCGCCTGCTGGCCGAACGCGACCAGCCGTTGACACCCAAGGAGCAAGTCCGCAACCTGCAGCTGCTGCATGCCCGCATCGCGACCCTGTGGCAGACGCGCATGCTGCGCTACACCAAGCTGACGGTGGCCGACGAGATCGAGAATGCCCTCTCCTACTACCGCATCACTTTTCTCCGCGAGCTGCCGGCGCTGTACGACGACATCGAGGACGAGATCGGCTTTCAATACCACGGCAGCGCGCCGCAACTAGGCGATGCCGCCTACGTCCAGATGGGCAGCTGGATCGGGGGCGACCGCGACGGCAACCCGAACGTGAACGCCGCCACCATGCGCCACGCGACGATGCGCCACGCGACCACGATCCTCGATTTTTACCTCGATGAAGTGCATGCGCTCGGCGCCGAGCTGTCGACGTCCACGCTGATGGTCGACGTCACGCCCGCCATGCAGGCGCTCTCCGAACGCTCGACCGACCAGTCCGAACACCGCGCCGACGAACCCTATCGCCGCGCCCTGATCGGCATGTATGCGCGCCTCGCCGCCAGCGCGCGCGAACTCGGTGCGACCAACATCCTGCGCAAGGAAGTCGGCCACGCCGAGCCGTACGCCGACGCCGCCGAATTCGCGGCCGACCTCGGCATCATCGCCGAGTCACTGAAGCAGAACCACGGCGCGATGCTGGTCATGCCGCGCCTGGCCGGCTTGACGCGCGCGGCCCACATCTTCGGTTTCCACCTGGCCTCGCTCGACATGCGCCAGACCTCGGACGTGCACGAGCGCGTGCTGGCCGAGTTGTTCGAAAAGGCGAAGGTCGAAGCCGACTACGCGGCCCTGTCGGAAGAGGCAAAGGTGAAGCTGCTGCTGGCCGAAATCGCCCAGCCGCGCCTCCTGTACTCGCCTTTCGAAACCTATACCGACGAGACGCAATCGGAACTGGCGATCGTGCGCGCGGCGCGCGAGATCCGCCAGCGCTACGGCGCGCGCGCGATCCGCAACTACATCATCTCGCACACCGAGGCCGTGTCCGACCTGCTCGAAGTGCTGCTGCTGCTGAAGGAAGCGGGCCTGGTGCGCCCGTCCGCCGGCGTCTCGGACGTGATGGTCATCCCGCTGTTCGAAACCATCCCCGACCTGCAGCGTGCCGGCGCCATCATGGAAAGCTGGATGGGCCTGGCCCCGGTCACGCGCATCGTCCACAACCAGGGCCGGCTGCAGGAAGTCATGCTCGGTTATTCGGATTCGAACAAGGACGGCGGCTTCCTCACCTCGAACTGGGAGCTGTACCAGGCCGAACTCAAACTGGTCGAAGTCTTCGAGCGCGCCGGCGTCAAGCTGCGCCTGTTCCACGGCCGCGGCGGCACCGTCGGGCGCGGCGGCGGCCCGAGCTACCAGGCGATCCTGGCCCAGCCGCCGGGTACCGTGAACGGCCAGATCCGGCTAACGGAACAGGGCGAAATCATCGCCTCGAAATTCTCGAACCCGGAAATCGGCCGCCGCAACCTCGAGCTGCTGGTCGCCGCCACGCTGGAAGCGAGCCTAATGCCGCATGCGCTCGAGGGAGAAAAAGCCGAGCGCCTGGCCGTGTTCGAAGGCGTCATGGCGCAATTGTCGCAGCGGGCGTATGCGGCCTACCGCGACCTGGTCTACGAGACGCCGGGGTTCACCGACTACTTCTTCGCCGCGACGCCGATCGCCGAAATCGCCGAACTGAACCTCGGCTCGCGCCCGGCTTCGCGCAAGTCGACGCGCCGCATCGAAGACCTGCGCGCGATTCCCTGGGGCTTCTCCTGGGGTCAGTGCCGCCTGCTGCTGCCGGGCTGGTACGGCTTCGGCGCGGCGGTCGCCGGTTGGTTGAGCGAGGATAGCGGCGGGGAGCGTTTGAAGACGCTGCGGGAGATGTTCCGCGACTGGCCTTTCTTTGCCACGCTGCTGTCGAACATGGACATGGTGCTGGCCAAGACCGACCTCGCGGTCGCCTCGCGCTACGCCGGCCTGGTGCCCGATGCGGCGCTGCGCGACCGCATCTTCAAGCGCATCGCCGCCGAACACGGCGAGACGCTGCGCCAGCTGGAAGCGGTCACGGGAACGGGCGAACGGCTGGCGGCGAATCCTTTGTTGGCGCGCTCGATCCAGAACCGGTTTGCCTACCTCGATCCGCTGAACCACCTGCAGGTCGAACTGATCCACCGCCACCGCGCGATGTCGCACAAGGTGAACGAAGGCGGCGAAAGTGTCGAGATGGACCCGCGCGTGCACCGCGGGATTCATTTGTCGATCAATGGTGTGGCGGCGGGCTTGCGCAATACGGGCTGATGGACAAAAACGACGCATAACCGTAGGGTGGGCACCCGTGCCCACGCGGACGTGTGCATCGCGTTGGCGGTCGACCGCGGCGATAACGCGGTCAACCCCGACACCTTATCGCGGATCATCCGCACACGTTTCCGTGAGCCGCGCCGAATCAGAGTCTGAACGACAGCCCCACCGTCCAGCTCGAATACGGCGTGCGATGATTCAGCCCCCGCGAAAACAGCGTGTCGACCTGGCAGTCTTTCGTCAGCAAATAGGTGGCGCCGACATCGAAACTGGCCTCGGTGCCGCCATGGCGGCTGCGGGCGATCCGCGGCAGCGAAATTTCGGCCAGGCCGTGCAGGCGTTCGTTGAAGGCCTTGTCCAGCACGATGCCGAACAGGCCGTAGGCATGGCGCGGCGTGGCGCGGTCGTGCTCCTGGTCGTGATCGAAGGCGATGCCGGGCATCATGCCCAGCTCCATGTCGCCCGGCAGCTCCCATTCGCCGACCACCCGTAGCGAGGGCCGTACGCCCTTGCCGCGCAGGCTGTTCGAGCCGGTCGGCAGCGTTGCGTTCAGCACCACGCCGACCGATGGCCGCTTGCCGTCCGCATCCTGCACATGCCAGAGCACACCGATAGCGCTATCGGCGTAGCCCGCCGTCGTGCTGCGCTCGCCGCTTGCATTGTCCGTGCTGTGCTGGACCATCCGGCCGTCGGTCTCGATGCGCAGTTCGACCGCATCGCTCAGGCCGACGCGCAGCATGGTCGGCATCGAGTACGTTCGCTGCCGCTCCTCCGGGTTGCGCTCGCGCTCGGCCAGGACACTGGTTTCGACCTGGAACCGGCCCTTGCCGACGACCTTGCTCGTTTCGACGAAATCGGGCCGGTCGGTCTCCAGCGGCTCGTCCTTGCCAGGCGCCTCCTGGGCCTGTGCGGGAAGCCAGGCCGCAGCCAGGAGCGCAAGACCAGGCAACAGGCGGGACAGGCGTGGAGTACAGTTTCGAGACATGCGAAGCTCCTTCGATTCGATCGGGCTGGCGAAACGTTCCGCCAGGACGCCCGGATTTTACCGATATCGAAAGGTCAAGCCCGTCCGATTGGCCGTTCAGGCAGGCAGCAGCGCCGTCGCGTGCCCAGGCCGGCGCGGCGCAGGCGCCGCGCCGCGGGCGTCTTCTTCCAGCTTGAACACGCCGACCACCTGCTCCAGCGTGGCGGTCTGTTCTTCCAGCGCGCTGGCGGCAGCGGCCGCTTCCTCGACCAGGGCCGCATTCTGCTGGGTGGCGTCGTCCATGGCCGCGATTGCCTGGTTCACCTGGCCGATGCCATGGCTTTGCTCGGTGCTGGCGGCATCGATTTCGCGCATCAGGTCGGCCACGCGCCCGACTGCCTGCACGATGCCGTTCATGGTCGCACCGGCCGTATCGACCAGGCGCGCGCCGGTCTCGACTTTGTCCACGGAATCCTGGATCAGGCCCTTGATTTCCTTCGCCGCCGCGGCCGAGCGCTGCGCCAGGTTGCGCACCTCGCTGGCGACGACCGCGAAGCCGCGGCCCTGCTCGACGGCGCGCGCCGCTTCGACCGCCGCGTTCAGCGCCAGGATATTCGTCTGGAAGGCGATGCCGTCGATCACGCCAATGATGTCGGCGATCTTGCGCGAACTGTCGGTGATCGAACCCATCGTCGACACGACCTCGCCCACCACCCGGCCGCCCTGGTGCGCCTGGTCGCTGGCCGACTCCACCAGCGTGTTCGCCTGGCGTGCATTGTCGGCGTTCTGGCGCACGGTGGAGGTCAGTTCTTCCATGGCGGCCGCCGTCTCTTCCAGGCTCGAGGCTTGCGCTTCGGTACGGCTTGACAGGTTCATGTTGCCGGCGGCGATTTCGCTCGATGCTTCGGCGATCGCGTGGCTGCTGCGCCGCACTTCGCTCATCGTGTGGTTGAGCGAGGAAACGAAGCGGTTGAACGCGTCGGCCAGCGCGCCCACTTCATCCTGCGACTCGACCGGCATGCGGCGCGTCAGGTCGCCCTTGCCGTCGGCGATTTCGCCCAGCATGGCGGCCGCGCGGGAGACCGGCGCGGTGATCGCGCGGCTGACAAAATAGAAGACGAACAGGCCGATACCGCCGCCGACCAGGCCGGCCACCAGCGCGGCGATCATGGCCGTGCGCGCCAGGTCGCCCAGCACTTCGCTCTCGGGCACTTCGGCGACCACGTACAGGTCGAGTTCCGGCACATAGGACGAGGCGACGATCAGCCTGCCCTGCGGCGACTGGCGGGTCGCGTGCGTGAACTGGCTCTTGTTGAACAGCGTGCCGATCAGGGCCGGGGTAAAGCCCGGCAGGTCGACCATCTTGTGGTCGCCATCGGCCAGGGTCGGATCGCGGTGCAGCACGATGGTGCCGTTCGGACGCGCCAGGAACACGTAACCCGACTTGCCGACCTTGTGCGCACGCACGGCGTCGGCCATCGCCTTCACCGACAGGCCCAGGCCGGCGACGGCCACCCTGCCCTCGCCCGCGTCGACCCGGGTATTAATGAAGAGCTTCATTTCGCCCGTCTTCGGGTCCGGGTCCAGGTTCAGGTCGTAGGGCTTGCCGCCGGCGAGGAACTCAGGCAGCCACTTGTCGCGCGGGTTGCCCTTTTCCAGCATGTAGGACAGGCCGGTCTGGTCCATGAATTTCATCTGGCTCGGCGAGGCCCAGAACACGGTCATTGCCTTGTTCAGGTCTTTCATTTTGCCGGCATAGGTGCGCCAGGCGTCCAGGCCGCTGTCGGCCAGGTTGTCGCGCTCCCAGGCATGCAGGAAGCTGTTGTTGGCCAGCGCCAGCGAGGCCGTGATCGGGCCGCCCATCTGGCGCAGCACGTCATTGCGGATCTCGCCGACCACGGCCGGCAACTCCTGGTTGACGGCGCGCTCGCTCAGGCTGCGTCCGGTCAGGGTGACGCTCAGAGTGGTGGAAATGACAAGGAACAGCAGCAGGCAGGCGGCCATGCTGAGCATGAGCTTGGTCTTGATCGACGAACGACGGAGGAATTGGGCGAGCATGGGGCGGTGGGAATGTGTGACTATTGATAGAATGTTTCCGTAGCGCATGTTCACGTATGCGCCCACACGCGTCAACTTGTTTACCAGAAAGTGTTTATACAGTTTTAAGTAAGTGTTGTGCTTTCGTCAGATTGACAATCGGTCCAGGCATTCGTGTAGCGATTCAATATTGAACACGCAGGCCGGCGTAGGGTGGGCGGCTATACCGGGCAATGATGAGCATGGTTGAAGTGCACGCCTTCAACGCGGTGATCGTTAGCGGCTCCGATTTCGTGCTCGACGATCTCGCTGGCGCGTATCACCGCGTAGGCGGAGCGCACCCTACAAAAAAAATGCCGCTCAGCGATAACTGAGCGGCATTTTCATGAAGCGATAAAGGTTTATTTATCGTGCAAGAACGTCTTCAGCTTGTCCGACCGCGACGGCTGGCGCAGCTTGCTCATCGCCTTCGCTTCGATCTGGCGAATACGCTCGCGCGTTACGTCGAACTGCTTGCCCACTTCTTCCAGCGTGTGGTCGTTCGACATTTCGACGCCGTAGCGCATGCGCAGCACTTTCGCTTCGCGCGGGGTCAGCGAGTCGAGCACTTCCTTGATCACGTTGCGCATCGAGGCGTGCAGCGCAGCGTCAAGCGGGGCCAGGGTCGTGTTGTCTTCGATGAAGTCGCCCAGCTGCGAATCGCCATCCTCGCCCATCGGGGTTTCCATCGAAATCGGCTCTTTCGCGATCTTCATGATCTCGCGAACCTTGTTCTCCGGCATTTCCATCTTGACGGCCAGGGTGGCGAGGTCCGGCTCGCTGCCGGTTTCCTGCATGATCTGGCGCGAGATGCGGTTCATCTTGTTGATCGTCTCGATCATGTGCACCGGCACGCGGATGGTACGGGCCATGTCGGCGATCGAACGCGTGATCGCCTGGCGAATCCACCAGGTCGCGTAAGTCGAGAATTTATAACCGCGGCGGTATTCGAACTTGTCGACCGCCTTCAGCAGGCCGATATTGCCTTCCTGGATCAGGTCGAGGAATTGCAGGCCGCGGTTGATGTATTTCTTCGCGATCGAAATCACCAGGCGCAGGTTGGCCACCGTCATTTCGCGCTTCGCGGTGCGGGCGCGCTTCTCGCCGGCCGCCATCTGCTTGTTAATCTTGCGCAGGTCGGCCAGCGGCAGCGCCACGCGGGCCTGCAGGTCGATCATGCGCTGCTGCAGTTCCTTGATCGCAGGCAGGTTACGGCCCAGCACGGCGCTGTACGGATAGGCACAGTCGACTTCGCGGTCGCCCCAGGCGAGATCCGTTTCGTTGCCCGGGAAGACCTTGATGAAGTGGGCGCGCGGCATGCCGCAGCGGTTCACGCAGATGTCGAGCACGGCCCGTTCGATGGCGCGCACTTCGTCCATTTGATGGCGCAGCGTGTCGCACAGCTTTTCCACCACTTTCGCGGTGAAGCGGATGCCCAGCAGCTCGTTCGTGATGATGTCCTGCGCCTTGATATAAGCGGCCGAACCGTAGCCATTGGTCTTGAAGGCATGGCCCATGCGGTCGAACTGCTCTTCGATGAGCGCGAATTTGTCCAGCGCGCCGCGGCGCAGCTGCGCCAGCTGCTCGGTCGAGTAGCCGGCCGCGCCGCCGGCGGCATCGCCGTCTTCTTCCTCGACTTCTTCCTCTTCTTCCTCTTCCTCGTCGTCCGCAGCCGCACGCGGTGCGGCGACAGGCGCGGCCGGGGCCGGCGTGCCGCTGTCGTTGTGGTCGACAAAACCATCGACCACTTCGTCGATCTTCATTTCGTCGGCGGCGATCTTGTGCGACAGCGCGATGATTTCCGAAATCGTCGTCGGGCAGGCCGAGATCGCCTGCACCATGTCTTTCAGGCCCTGTTCGATGCGCTTCGCGATTTCGATCTCGCCTTCGCGCGTCAGCAGCGACACGGCGCCCATTTCACGCATGTACATGCGCACCGGGTCGGTCGTACGGCCGAAGTCGGAGTCGACGGTCGACAGCGCGGTCGCGGCGGCGGCCTCGACTTCGTCTTCGCTGGTCGGCGTCACGGCGTTGTCCGACAGCAGCATCATTTCCGCTTCCGGGGCGCGCTCGTACACCGCGATGCCCATGTCGTTGAAGGTCGCAATGATGCCTTCGATCGCTTCCGGATCGATGATGTTTTCCGGCAGGTGGTCGTTGATCTCCGCATGGGTCAGGTAGCCGCGCTCCTTGCCCATGTTGATCAGGTTGCGCAACTGGGTGCGGCGTTTTTCGAGTTCGGCTTCCGAGAAGCCCTGCTCGGTGCCCAGCGTCGGCATGCCCTTGGCCTTGCGCTCACGCGCCTTCGACACGGCCTTCAGTTCGGCGCGCTCGACGGCGTTGAGTGCCGCGACTTCGTCGTTCTCGGGCGTGAATTCGCTCGGCTTGCGGCCACGGCGACCCGGCACCTTGACTTGCGGCAGCAGGTAGCCGGTGGTGTCGATCGCGGCCAGCGTGGCGGCGTCGGTGGTCTTGCTCACCGAGCTGCCGGCGGTCTGGATCACGGTCGGGGCCGGCTCGATGCGGCGCACGACGCGCGGCTTGGCGGCTTTCGGCGCCTCGTCGTCGACAGGTGCAGGCGCGGCGGCGGCAGGTGCGGCCTCGGCGGTATCGGCAGGTTTCAGGGCGGCGAGTTTCGAGCCGCGCTTGCGGACGATGACCGGGGCCGGCGCAGCCTCGGCTGGCGCGGCCTGCATGTATTCGGGCTCGGGCTCGACAGCGTCCGCAACCGATGCCGAAACGGCTTCGGCTTCGACCGGCTCCGCGACTGGAATCGCGGCTTCGACCGGTTCCGCCGCGGCAAGGGCTTCGGGCGCTTCCACTGGGGCGAGCGCAGCGCCGGCCGCCAGGATTTCATCGGCTTGCGCTTTCAGGGAGGCCAGGCGCGAGCGCGTCTTGACCACCGTGACCTTGGACGCCGCTTCCGTTTCGAGGAAATAGGAGGTCGCGGTTTTCGGCACCGCCAACTGCGCCGTGGCGCTCTTGGCCGGCGCTTTCTTTGCTGTCAATGTCAGTGTTTTGGCGGTGTTCTTCATTAAAAAACTCTCCTGTCGAGGCGGGTGCGCGCCTGCGAGGTCAAAGGTCACCACGGCCTGGATCGGCCGCGGTTAAAGGATCGGGAAGGGCCCTAGTTAAGGGCGGACAGGCCGCAAATCAAGGACGCCGTCACCTGCGGCGGCATGCGGCGGGGCCGGATGCGCGAGAAGCAGGATGAGAATAGGCAGTGGTCAGGATCGCGGTGTGCATGTCGAAACGAAAAAAAGCCCGTCGGCGGGGCGGGCTTGCATCTAGCTCTATCGGATCGAAGAGACGGGACAGCCAACATTATGCCTTAAGGCACGGAATTGGTGATAATTGATATATCCGATATGAGATATAAGCAAATCACATACTGTTGCTTTTCAGTCACGACTCAGGCCTTCGATCCGTCTGCGCCGACGCAAGCCGCGCGCAAGGCAAGAGGCGGATCATACACGATTTCGCGAACCGGGGCGCCGCCCTGCGCGCCGGCTTGTTGAGTACGGCCTTTCCACAATCGGTCACCCTTTCACGCTCAGCAGAAGTCACACGATTGGCAGCGCACTAGTGCGGGCCAGCATGCTATCCTTCGGATTCCTGTTATTACCATGAAGTCAATGAATACCATTAGTTCTGCCGCCGAGTCCGTCGACGCTACCACCCCTTCCCCAGCCGAGACCCCGAACACCGAGGCAACGGCCCCGGATACCTCCGTCGACAGCGGCGCCGAGGCGCCCGCGGCCAGCGACGCACCGGCCGCAGCCGCGACGGCAGCCACTGCGCCAGCCCAGTCGGCGCGTGCGCTGCTGAAACAGCTTCAGCAGCAATTCCCGGCCTTCCGCGATTGCCTGCCGCTGGCGATCGGCATCGACAAGCAGCTGCTGTCGCGCATTCCCGGCCTCGACCGCAAGACCATGCGCGCCGCGCTCGGCATCCATACCGGCTCGATGCGCTACCTGCGTTCCATGGAAAAGGCGACCGTGCGTTACGACCTCGACGGCGTTGCCGGCGCGGAAGTGACCGACACCCACCGCCTGCACGCCAAGGAACAGCTGCAGCTGCGCTTCAAGAAGGAAGCCGACCGCAAGAAGGCCGAAAAGGCCGCGGCCGCAGAAGCCGAAGCGGCGCGCCTGCGCCAGGAAAAGCTGCAGCAGCTGGCCTCGAAGTTTTCGCGCGGTTAAGTTCTTTTAACCGCAGCGCGAATGAGTTCCCTTCCTGAAGAAGAAGAGCTGCCGCCGTACGCAGGCATCACCCTCGACGACATCGTGCTGGTGAAGACCGAGGCCGAGGCCGCCGAGGCCCTGGCGGCCTTGTCCCGCGCCGACGTCGTCGGTTTCGACACCGAGTCGAAACCGACCTTCGCCAAGGGAGAAGAATCGACCGGTCCGCACCTGGTGCAGCTGGCCACCGACAGCACCGCCTACCTGTTCCAGATCGGCGCGAAGCCCGGCGCCGACGCGTTGCAGGCTGTGCTGAAGGCGATACTGGAATCCCCGTCGATCCTGAAAGTGGGCTTTGGCCTGGGCGACGACCTGCGCCGCCTGCGCGGCAAGCTCGGCATCGAGACGCAGAACGTGGTCGACCTGTCGACCACGCTGCGCCGCCGCGGCGAGCGCAACACGCTCGGCGCGAAGACGGCGGTGGCGCGTTTCTTCGGCCAGCGCCTGGCCAAGTCGAAGCGCATCACCACCACCAACTGGGCGCTGCCGCGGCTGTCGGAACAGCAGATCCGCTACGCCGCCGACGATGCGCATGTGGCTTTGCGCATCTATCGCCACTGGCGGGCAAACCCGCCCGCATGAGCCAGGCCTGCGGCCTTGGGTTATCATCCTGATATTGATAACCTGGAAGCCGCATGCCGATCCCTGCTCCGCTCCGTTTTTCAGCACTCCTCCTGTGCGCCCTGCCTTTTGCTGCCGGCGCCCGCACACCCGTCCCCGATACGATCGAGCAGCGCGTCGCCGCCTGCATCGCCTGCCATGCGCCGAAGGATGGCGCCGGCACCAGCGCGGGCGGCGTCTATTTTCCGCGCATTGCGGGCAAACCAGCGGGCTACCTGTACAACCAGCTGGTGAACTTCCGCGACGGCCGGCGCCAGTATCCCCTGATGACCTGGATGGTCGCCCACCTGCCCGATCCCTACCTGCATGAAATCGCGGATTATTTCTCGAGTCAGCACCCGCCAGTCCCGGCGCCTGCCGCGCCGGCCGTGGCAGCCGGCGTGCTCGAACGCGGCCAGCGCCTGGTGCGCCAGGGCGACCCGGCACTGAAGGTGCCGGCCTGCGTCGCCTGCCATGGCGAGCGCCTGGCCGGCGTGGCGCCCGCGATTCCCGGCCTCCTGAACCTGCCGCGCGATTACGTGAATGCGCAGTTCGGCGCCTGGCGCAACAAGGTGCGCCGCGCCCACGCGCCCGACTGCATGGCATTGATCGCCGAACGGCTGGCACCGGGCGACGTCGCCGCCATCTCGGCCTGGCTCGCCAGCCAGCCGACGCCGCCCGACGCGCGTCCGGCCGAACGCCTGACGCAACCCCTTCCGATCGCCTGCGGGAGCGTGCCATGAAGCGGCGCATTGCCTATGGCCTGATCCTGCTGCTCGTCGTGGCGGCGGGGCTCGTCGCGCTGGCCTGGCCGCGCGAGGAATTCATTGCCTCGGCTTCGCCCGCCGACCATGCGGCCACCGAGGCGAATCTCGCCCGCGGGGCCTACCTGGCCCGCGCCGGCGACTGCATGGCCTGCCACACGGCGCGCGGCGGCGTGCCCTGGGCCGGCGGCCGCGCGCTCGATACGCCCTTCGGCCGCCTGTTCGCGCCCAACATCACGCCGGAAGCGGCGACCGGCATCGGCAACTGGACGGCCGACGATTTCTGGCGCGCACTGCACAACGGCAAATCGAAGGATGGCCGCCTGCTGTATCCGGCCTTCCCCTACACGAATTACACGAAGGTGACGCGGCCGGATGCGGATGCCCTGTTTGCCTACCTGCGCAGCCTGCCGCCGGTGCGCCAGCAAAATATCGAGCATGACCTGGGCTTCCCCTACAACCAGCAACTGACGCTGGCCGGCTGGCGCCTGCTCTACTTCAAGCCCGGCGTGCAGCAGCCGGACGCCGCGAAGAACGCCCGCTGGAACCGCGGCGCCTACCTGGTCGAGGGACTCGGCCACTGCAGCGCCTGCCACAGCGCGCGCAACCAGTTCGGCGCAAGCGGCGGCACGCTCGGCGGCGGCCTGATCCCGATGCTTGGCTGGTATGCGCCTTCGCTGATGTCGGATGCAGAAGCGGGCATGGGCAAGTCGAGCGAGGCGCATATCGTGCAGCTGCTGGGCACCGGTGTTGCGCCGGGCGCCAGCGTGACCGGGCCCATGGCCGAAGTGGTGGCGCAAAGCCTGCAATACCTGACGCAGGACGACCTGGGCGCGATGGCCGTCTACCTGAAAGCGCTGCCGGCCGGATCCGGCGTGGAGCGCGCGGCCGCGGCGGCGCCGCCCGAGCAGATGATGCGCGCGGGAGAGCAATTGTTCGGCAAGCATTGCGCCACCTGCCATGGCGAGCGCGGCGAAGGCAAGGGACCGTATCCGGCGCTTGCCGGTAACCGGGCGCTGGCATTAAGCGAGCCGGTGAATGCGATCCGCGTCGTGTTGAATGGCGGCTTTGCACCTGGAACACAGGGCAACCCGCGTCCCTACGGCATGCCGCCCTTCGGCCACGTGCTCGACGACAGCCAGGTGGCGACGCTGGTGAGCTACCTGCGCGCCAGCTGGGGCAACGCCGCGGCGCCCGCAACGGCCTCGGAGGTGAATCGCTACCGCAGCGTGCCGCTCGATTAGATGCCGTGGGGTCATGCCGTGGTGGGAGGAAGCGGAAGCAGCGCTGGCTCGAATGCGGGCATGGGTGACTGCGAACGGCTTGACGCTACATCCTGACAAGACGCATGTCGGAAATTGCCGGGTGGAGGGGCAAGGGTTCGAGTTTCTGGGCTACCGCTTTGAAGCAGCGCAGCGTTGGGTGCGCAAGAAAAGTCTGCGGTCGTTGCGCGATAAAATCCGCGCCAAGACGAAGCGTACCGTGCGTCATTCCATCGAGTGCGTGATTGCGTCGCTCAATCCGCCCCTGCGAGGCTGGTACGCTTACTTCAAACATGCCCACCGGTTCATCTTTGTCGCCGCTCCAAAAGCTGGATAGGCACCGGAACGTTGGCGAGCGCGCGTGGCCCCGGCGAGAAGCCCACACCTGGCGCCGCCACGATTGCCGCCTTGATTCTAAGTACTCACCCATAAAAATATAGCGCTCATGCTGAGCGCACGGAAAAAACGCCACGGAGTCGAGTCCATGGCGCCTTCTGGGTATCGTCAGCCGCGCGGCCGATGTTCTCTTCCCGCCTTCGGGTTACGGCGTCCCGGGCGCCTTGGGCCATACCGCCAGAATATCGATCCAGCCGCCGAGCGAATACCAGTCGCTCCAGCCATTGCTGGGAGCCGTCTGCCACATATGCCAGACAGCGCCGTCGCCGCCGCGCGCGAAGACCTCCATGCGGCCATCATCGTTCGAAGAGACATTGAGCAGGTCGATCCAGCCGCCGAGCGAGTACCAGTCGCTCCAGCCGTTGTTGGGAGCGGTCTGCCACATGTGCCAGACCGCACCATCACCGCCGCGCGCGAAGATCTCGAGGCGGCCATCCGCATTTCTGCCGAGGTCCAGCCTATCGATCCAGCCGCCGAATGAATACCAGTCGCTCCAGCCGTTGTTGGGAGCGGTCTGCCACATGTGCCACACGGCACCATCACTGCCGCGTGCGAAGATTTCTAGCCGACCGTCGGCGTTTCGAGCAACGTCCAGTATATCGATCCAGCCGCCGAGCGAATACCAGTCGCTCCAGCCGTTGTTGGGAGCGGTCTGCCACATGTGCCAGACGGCACCATCACTGCCGCGTGCGAAGATTTCTAGCCGGCCGTCGGCGTTTCGAGCCACGTCCA
The DNA here is from genome assembly GCF_056680575.1 of Telluria sp. AIW5. Taxonomy (NCBI): domain Bacteria; kingdom Pseudomonadati; phylum Pseudomonadota; class Betaproteobacteria; order Burkholderiales; family Oxalobacteraceae; genus Telluria; species Telluria sp. AIW5. Next base: position 4,570,941 of record NZ_CM155289.1, read on the forward strand.
GAGTATCGATCCAGCCGCCGAGCGAATACCAGTCACTCCAGCCGTTGCTGGGAGCGGTCTGCCACATGTGCCAGAGTGCACCATCGCCGCCCCGCGCGAAGATCTCGAGGCGGCCATCGGCGTTCTGGACCACGTTCAGCCGGTCGATCCAGCCGCCCATCGAGTACCAGCCACTCCAGCCGCCGCCGGGGCTAAGCTCCCAATTGTGCCAGAGAGCGCCGTCGCCGCCGCGCGCGAAGATCTCGAGGCGCCCGTCCTGGTTCGTCGCGACCTCGATCAAGTCGACCCAGCCGCCGAGCGAATACCAGTCGCTCCAGCCATTGTTGGGAGCCGTCTGCCACCTGTGCCACACGGCACCGTCGCTGCCACGGGCGCAGACATGGATGCGCACACCCTGCGCGGACACGATGACCGTTGTCGGCACCCTGAGCCAGGCCTCGTGCGTGATCGCCTGCATCGACGGCTCGTCGATGATGCCGATCGTGTCCCAGGTATACAGGGCATAGCCTGGCGCGTTGCCATCCACCCCGGATGGTACCGAGACGCCGAGCTGCTGCGCCAGCCAGGACATACTGCCGTAGCCACAAAGCGCGACGCTGTGATCCTCATTGGCGTCGGCGTAAAACCCGGTCGCGAACCAGCCATTTTGTCGCCGATAAGCAGTCTGAATCTGATCGGCGGCAATGCCGATCTTCACCGGACCCTGCGAAATTGCATTCTTGAGGATGCCGGCATTGCTCCAATCGACCGACAGTTTGCCGCCATCGTTGTAGGTCTGACCGTCCTGCTGAAAGCCGTCATTCACCATCCAGTCGAGCACCTGGTTGATATAGGCGCCTTCAAGGACTCCATGGCGCGTCGCCCAATTGATGACCTCGCCCTCGGTGATAAAAATCTCCGGCTGATAGCAGGCCTTCGCAAATGCTTCCTCCGCCGTTACGCAGTCTCCGTGCACGTCGTTGCCCCACATCGAGAGCTGTTGCGGGATGACGATGTATTCGGGTGGCGCACCCAATTTGGCGACAAAAGGTTTCGCCGAGGCCAATACCGACCGTGGGGTAGGCAATGCGCCTCGCTTCAGAGTGCTAATCGCAGGCATCGCGTCTTACTCCTTCTGACAATAAGGCGAAAACTGAGCCCTCTACATCTCGAGGGGCCTCTTCCCGCTCCCTGGATCAGACCGCTCTATTGGACAGATCTTATTTGGGCGGCGGGGGCGTACCTGCGGTTCCGACATAGCCCGAACTGGCGTGCGAGCCGGACTTCGAACCGGCGGCAGCGGCGCCTGAGGGCGGCGGTGGCGTACCTGCGGTTCCGACATAGCCCGAACCGGCCTGCGAGCCGGACTTCGAACCGGCGGCAGCGGCGCCTGAGGGCGGCGGTGGCGTACCTGCAGTCCCGACATAGCTCGCACTGGACTGTGAGCCAGACTTCGAACCAGCGGCAGCGGCGCCTGAGGGCGGCGGTGGCGTACCTGCAGTCCCGACATAGCTCGCCGAACCTGACTGATCACTCATAGCTATTCCTCCTGTACTAGTACCTGAACGGTTAGATACTTCCGGGGAGTACGATTCCGATCCTGGTTGGTCGGCGGTTTTTTCGGGCGCGTAGGGTGTGGCGCCGGCCAGTACGCTTCTGGGGGTCGGGAACGCGCCCCGCTTCGGGGTTGGAAGGGTGTTATTCTCTTTCGCCATCGCTCTCTCCAGGAATCCCTTGCATCGCTATTGCAAAATGTAATCGGGAATGCTGACAGCGCACCGACTCGGACGTCCCCGCGAGACTTTCATTCCTTACCTCCGAATGAATAGCGTCTCCCCGCTTCTACTTTTCGGCGCTCAGTGTTATGACCAAACGTTAAGCGGTAGGTTCTCAAAAATGCATGGGGACGTTGAGCTACCGCAAACACAACCTTTGTCGTGCCACAGACCCCAATCTCGACGGCAAATCGGGAGCGCAAGCCGCAATCCCAGTTTCGCTGGACGCGCTTTTATCCAGCGGGTTAGGGAACCGCTGAATTATTCCTGAGCTTGCCTCTGCGAGCCCCGCCGAGCTGGCACAATGTCACATCGCATCTTTTGCCGTCGCATCCATGAAGCAAAGAAGTGAGCGCCTGACTTATAAATGTTGAGTAAAAGTTAAATTCATCAGCACTTCCCTAAGGAAAATGAATTTCTCGAATTGCCATTCAAGGAATTTTTGCGACTTCACAAGCTACGATTCATACAACGGATTTCATGCGTTATAGTCGTCTTATCGGCAAGGACGCATGCAGTCGGTGCGAGGACGTCACGGTGCCTGGCAAAACAACGGGGCGCCGGTTTCACAAATGAGATCGTGTAGCCACCTCGGGATAAAGGTTGATTCGATGAAAACTCGTACACGCGGCGCGCGGTGTCTGTATTTATTGCTCAGCCTGATAACCCTGGCCTTGTCGGCCTGCCCGCCAGCGGCGCTGGCCCAGGCGCCGGACGCTTCCTGGACGGCCTTGCAACAGTCCTACTTCCCCGGCAAGCAACTGGAAGATGCCCCTTTCATCCACCTGACCGCGCCCGCGCGCGCGGCCAGCGGCGACCAGGTTCCTTTCGCTTTCAGCATCGATCATCCGATGACTGCAAAACAGTACATCAAGTCGGTGACCGTGATCGTCGACGCCAATCCGGCGCCCTTGACGGCGGTTTTTCACTTCTATCCCGAGAGCGGCAAGGCGGAAATTGCCACCAGAATCCGCTTCGAGTCCGATTCGCCGGTACACGTGGTGGCCGAGTCGAACGATGGCCGCTTGTATGTGAACGCCATTGTCGTGAAAGCGTCCGGCGGTTGCGGCGGAACGACGCTGGGCGATAATGCGGCAGCGATGGCGGCGGCAGGAAAAATGAAAATGGCGCTCGACGGGCCATTCAAACGCGCAGGCCTCAACAAGGCCAGGCTGTTGATCAGGCATCCGATGTACACCGGCTTGCAGCGCGACCTGTCCACCAATGGATATCGGCCCGCGTTTTTCATCAACAAGATCGAAGTCACCTATAAGGGCAAGCCGGTGCTGACGGCGGACACGTCGATCGGCATCAGCGAAGATCCCTCGATCCAGTTCGGCTTCGTCGCGCAAGAACCCGGGGCCCTGCAAGTGCTGATCCGCGACAGTGAGGGCGCCAGCTTCCGCCACTCGCTGGAGGTGGGAGGCTAGATGCGCACAGGCCTGAAGCGGCGCCCGAACCCCGCGGCCTGGCTGCTGGCAGCCGCTGTCGCTGCCGCCGCTCCGCACCTTGCCGCGGCGCCACTGCGCGTCGATCAAGTCGCGCCGGGCGTGTACGTGCACATCGGGCAGCACAAGGATTTCGAGGATGCTTACGATGGCGATATCGCCAACATCGGCTTCGTGATCGGCACCGACGCGGTCGCGATCATCGATACGGGCGGATCGTATGCCGTCGGCATGGCCTTGAAGGAAGCGCTGCGCGGCATCACCCGGCTCCCGATTCGCTATGTGATCAATACGCACGTGCATCCCGACCACGTATTCGGCAACGCCGCCTTTGCCGATGACGATTCCGCCGGGGCCGGCGCGCCACCGCGATTCGTCGGTCATGCGGCACTGCCTCTTGCGATGGCGTCGCGCAGCGACACCTATTTACGCAATTTGAAAAAGCAATTGGCAGGCGCGGCGCAAAAAAGCACGCTGATCGCCCCCACCGAGACCGTGCAAAATCACCTGGTCCTCGACCTGGGTGGCCGAAAGCTGGAATTGACCGCCTGGCCGAGCGCGCATACGAATACCGATGTGACCGTATTCGACGCCGGCACCGGCACGTTGTGGACGGGCGATTTGCTCTTCATCGAGCGCACGCCCGCCGTCGATGGCGATATCAAGGGTTGGCTCTCCGCCATGGACGCACTGGACAAGCTGCCTGCCGTGACGACGATCCCCGGACACGGCCCCCTTACCCGCGATAAAAACGGGGCGCTGGCCAGGCAGCGCGGCTACCTGACGACCTTGCTGCAAGACGTGCGAAGCAGCATCCGGCAGGGCAGCAGCATGACCGAGTCGATGGCAAGCGCTGCTGCCTCTGAACGGGCGCGCTGGCAACTCTTTGACGTCGTCAACCGGCGCAACGTCAACTTTATCTATCCGGCCCTGGAATGGGAGTGAGCTGATGCGCAGGCGGCATTTTCTCGAACTGGCAGTGGCCGGATCGGCCTGGTCATCCATGGCTGCGGCAGCCGGCAAGCCCGGCCGGGCACGCCCTGCCCTGGGGCGTGTCGTCGTCGTCGGCGCCGGCTATGGCGGCGCTACCGCGGCCAGGTATGTGAGCATCCTGGGCGGCGGGCGCATCGAAGTCATCCTCGTCGACCAGGGCGCCGATTTTATTTCTTGCCCTGTCAGCAACCGCGTGCTGGGCGGCCAGAGAACGCTCGATCAACTCACGTTCGGCTACGATGCGCTGCAGCGACACCATGGCGTGAAGTTCATGCAGGGCAGCGTCAGCGCGATCGATGCGGACAAGTCGCACATCGTGGTGGCAGGGAAAAAACTGGCCTACGACCGGCTGGTCGTCGCCCCCGGCATCGACTTCATCTACGATGCCTTTCCGATGCTCGCCGGCGCACAGGAGTACATTCCCCATGCGTGGAAAGCGGGACCGCAAACGCGCAACCTGCACCGCCAGCTGATCGCGATGCCCGATGGCGGCGTCTTCACGATCGTGGTTCCCCCGCAGCCCTATCGTTGCCCACCGGCGCCCTACGAGCGCGCCTGCCAGGTCGCGTATTACCTCAAGACGCACAAACCCCGGTCCAAAGTCATCGTGCTCGATGCCAATCCCGTGATTACCTCGAAACGCCTCCTGTTCGAACGGGCATGGCGCGACCTGTATCCGGGCATGATCGAATACGTGCCGGGCAGCGAGCTGCAGCACGTCGAGGTGGCGACGAAGACCGTCAGGACCGCATTCGATACGGTGAAATCAAACGTGTTGAACATCATTCCACCCCAGCGCGCGGGCCGGATTGCCCAGGACAGCGGCCTGGCCAATGCCGGGCGGCGCTGGTGCGAGGTCGACTTCGTCACCTACGCATCGAAGGTCCTGCCCCGTGTTCATGTGATTGGCGATGCGATCGAATCGGGCTTGCCGAAATCGGCCCATATGGCCAATGCGCAGGCGAAGACCTGCGCGCGTGCCATCGTCGACCTGATGCTGGGACAGGCGCCCGACCCGGCACCGGCCTTTGCCAATACCTGCTACAGCTTTATCGACGACAGGCAGGCGATGCACATATCGACCCTGTACCGCTATGATCCGGCGAAAGAAAGCATGCAAGCCGACGGCAGCGGTATCCTGTCGGACCATCCATCGGTGCAGGAAGGGGTCGATGCCGATGCATGGGCCCAGCAAATCTGGGCGGATGTCCTGACTTAAACCAGGTCGGCGAATCCGACGCGGTCCGTCGTCGCCGCACGCGCATCCTCGATGCCGATCTTGTGACCGGACAGCAGCCGCTCGAGCGAGGCGTTCATCGTATGGCAGCCGGGATCGCGCCCGCTGTTCATGTGTTCGCGCAGGGCGCCGAGGTCGCCCTCCTCGATCAGGCGCGCCACCGCCGGGCCGGGCGTCAGGCATTCGGTGGCCAGGTGGTAACGGTTGCCGTCGTTCGAAGGCAGCAGCGCCTGGCACAGCACGCCGCGCAGGGCATGCGCCAGCGCCTGGGCCTGGGCGTCCGAATTGCCGAGCAGGCGCAGCATCTTCTGCAAACCCATCTCGGTCGAGCGCGCATGAAGAGTGGCAAGCACGAGGGGGCCCGATTCGGCCAGCGCCAGCGCTTCCTGGGCCGTCTGGGCGTCGCGGATCTCGCCGATGACGATCACGTCCGGCCGCTCGCGCAAGGCATCGAGCGCACCGAGGTAATAACTTTCGACGTCGCCGTCGATGCCCACTTCGCGCTGGGTGATGATGCATTTGCGCTGCGGGATCAGGGTTTCGACCGGGTCTTCGATCGTGATGATGTGGCCCGAGCGGCGCTTGTTGATTTCGTCCAGCATCGACGCGATCGTGGTCGACTTGCCCTGGCAGGTGTCCCCGATGATGAGCACCAGGCCGCTGGTGAGGCGCGCGAATTCCTGGGCGTCGGCGTCGAGTCCGAGTTCGCCGAGTGCGATCGGCTCTTTCGGGAAGCGGCGGATCACACAGCCCAGGCGCTTCTTGCCCTGGAAGGTAAAACAGTTGGCGCGGATGCGCGCCGTGTGCAGGTCGATCGAGCGGTCGAAGGCGCGGTCGGCGATGCGCTCGGCCCAGTTCGGCTCGATGACTTCGAAGAATTCCTCCAGCTCCTCGCGCGTGATCGGCGAATCCGTGACCGCGACCAGGCCTTTCGGCTGGCGCAGCATCAGGGGGCTGTTCTGGTGGATGATGATGTCGGAAAACACCAGTCGCGAGTTCAGCAGGTGCAGGATCTGCTCGACCAGGGTGCCGAAGACCGGATGGTCTTCGTTTTCGACATACGACAGCGTGGGGATTTGCGAGGACTGGTGGAATTCCATCGGGCGTGGCTCTCTTGATATTCGAAGTGTCGTTCAGACAATACCGGCCATTATAGAACCATGCTCATCAGAAATTGCAGCTGCTAGAGAGAAATTTTAGAGCCTATCCCAGTAGACCGGGGGAAGCTGATGGCGATGGCTGGCAAGCGCGGGCAAGGCGCGAGGAGGCCGCATGGCTGGCCATGCAACGACGAGCAACGCAGCACCCGCTTGTCAGACGCGCCAGCAGCGACTCCGGGCTGCTGGGATAGGCTCTCAGCGTCCCCATGCGGCGACGATCTTGTCGCCGAACAGAGTCAGCGCCACGCCAGCCACGACGACCAGGGCGCCCGCCATGCGAATGTTCGACACCTTGCGCACGGCCATCTGCACAAGGCCGAAGTTATCGATCGCCATGGACATGAGCAGCTGGCCGGCGATCACCAGCACCACGAGGTTCAGGAGGCCGATGCGGGGTGCGAGGAACACGGTGCCGAATACAAACGCCGCGCCGAGCATGCCGCCGGTCAGCTTCCATAGCGGCTGCTGGCCCAGCAGCCCGAGCGATTCGCCCACGCCGCCGCGGGCAAAGGCCGCGATGCCGAGTACCAGCGTGCCGACCGAAAACGAAATCAGGGCGGCCACCACCGAGTTGGCATGCAGCGCGCTGGCCAGCTGGCTGTTGACGGCCGCCTGGACCGAAATGAAGATGCCGACGCAAAAGGCCAGGACAAACAAAATCGCATTCATGAATCTCTACCTAACCGGCGCTGCCGCAGCAAAAAGGGCAAGATTGTAGTGGAAGTGGGCCGCGCATGTGCAGCCATTTTCGATGTGGCCGGCTGCCGTCTGTCGCCTTCCTGCGCAGTCTGTCGCAATCCTGTCGCGTCCGGGCCCGTATGTGCTTACATTCCTGTCATCGACAACCGTAAGGACACGATCATGAACAAGACAATCTCCACCTACGCCCGCCGCACCCTGCTGGCCGCCTGCATCGCAGCCGGCCTGGCCGCCACCGCACACGTGGCTGCCGCGCCCTCGTTCTGGGGCGGCGAGCAGGTGCAGGGCAGCGGGCGCATCGTCAAGCAGGCGCGCCAGGTCGGCAATTTCAATGGACTGTCGCTCGGGGTGCCGGGACATGTCGAGCTACGCATCGGCAATGCGGAGGGCCTCACCATCGAAGCGGACGACAACCTGCTGCCGCTGGTCGAGACCGTCGTCGAAGGCGGCACCCTGCAGATCCGCCCGTCGAAGCGCAACCTGAACCTGCAATCGACATCGATCCGCATCGTCGTGCAGGCCCGTTCGATCGAGCGCCTGGCGCTGGGCGGCTCGGGCAGCATCGACGCCGACGCGCTGCGCGCCCGCAAGCTCGACGTCGACCTGGGCGGCTCGGGCACGATCAGGCTGAAAGGCGTCGAAAGCGATGCGCTGGCGGTGTCGCTCGGCGGCAGCGGCGACCTCAAGGCCGCGAGCGGCACGGTCGGCAGGCTGAGCGTGTCGATCGGCGGCTCGGGCGATGTCGATCTTGGACGGGTGCAGGCCAGGAGCGCCAGCGTGACGATTGCCGGCTCGGGCGAAGCGACGGTGTGGCCGCGTAATGAATTGAGCGCGACGATCGCGGGCTCGGGGGACGTGAATTATTACGGCGACCCGCAGGTGAGCAAGTCGAGCGTGGGATCGGGTAATGTGCGCAGGATGGGAGCTGCGCCGAAATAAGCGACACGAACATGGTCGCCGTTGTCGGGTCGGCGCGGGGCGCCCACCCTACGATTGCTAGTGCTGGTGGCCCGCCTGCGGCGCCACATAGGTCAGCGGCTGCACCCGCGCCTCGACCGTTACGCTGCTTTTCTTCTTCGCCGCATCCTGCACGACCAGCGTCACCGGCACGGTCTCGCCTTCCTTCAGCTGGCGCTTCAGGTCGAAGAACATCACGTGGTAGCCGCCGGACGCGAGGTTCACCTGCTGCCCGGCCGGCAGCTCGATGCCGTCGACCTGGCGCATGCGCATCGTGTTGTTTTCCATCGCCATCTCATGCAGCTCGGCGCGGCCCGCGACCGGGGTGCTGACGCCGACCAGGCGCGCCGCCTGCGCCGACTGCACGCGCATGAAGGCGCCGGAGGCCTTCTGGTTCGGCACGGTGGCGCGTACCCAGGGTTCGGTAACGGTGACTTGGGCCAGCGCACTGGCGGAAAACAGGCCGGCGGCCAGCAGGACGGACAGGGATCGGATCATGTTCGGGCTCGGTAAATGTTGGTCGGAGGAGGATGGACTCAGGCGGCAGCGGCCTTGAAGCTCTCGCGCTCGACCAGCACGGTGTCGACGCTGTCGGTCAGCCACAGCTGCCCGTCCTGGATCGTGCACTGTAGCTGCATCGCGCGCTTGGCCAGCTTTTCCAGCGCGGCGCTGGTCTCGGCCGGGATGTTGATGACGGTGAGGTTGCGCGCCCGCTCGAGTTTATTCGCGATGCCCTTCCACCAGATGTGGCTGGTCGCGCTGTAGCAGTACACATACACGTGCTCGGCCCGCCCGCAGGCTTTCAGTAAACGCTTCTCGTCCGGCTGGCCGACCTCGATCCAGGTGTCGATCGCGCCCGTCAGGTCTTTCTGCCACAGGTCAGGTTCGTCGGTATCGAACAGGCCTTTCGTGAACGACAGCGCTTCGTTGGCGTGCAGCGCGAAGGCGAGCACGCGGATCATCACGCGCTCGTCGGTTTCGGACGGATGGCGGGCGATGGTCAGGCCATGCTCCGCATAATAGTTGCGGTCCATGTCCGCAATCTGGATGTCGGCCTTGTAGATGGTCGCTTTGAGTGCCATTGATGCTTCTTTTATCTGAAATTATTTAAAGACGACCGTACGATGGCCGTTTTGCAAAATGCGGTGTTCCACGAACCATTTCACTGCCCGCGCCAGCACCACGCATTCGACATCGCGGCCGATCGCAGTGAGCTCGTCGATCGTCATCGCATGGTCGACCCGCTCGACATCCTGCTCGATGATCGGGCCTTCGTCGAGTTCGCCCGTGACAAAGTGGGCGGTCGCGCCGATCAGCTTGACGCCGCGCGTGTGGGCCTGCGCATACGGGCGCGCGCCCTTGAAGCTCGGCAGGAAGGAGTGGTGGATGTTGATCGCCCTGCCCTGCAACGCGTCACATAAACCTGGCGACAGGATCTGCATGTAGCGCGCCAGCACCACCAGGTCGATCTTGTGCATGTCCAGCAGCTCGATGATGCGTGCTTCCTGCGCCAGCTTCGCTTCTTCGGGCGCACCCGCTGCCAGCGGCAGGTGGTGGAACGGGATATTGTAACTCGCGGCCAGCTGGTAGAACTCCATGTGGTTCGAGACGATCGCCGGAATCTCGACCGGCAGCAGCCCGCTCTTGTAGCGGAACAGCAGGTCGTTCAGGCAGTGGCCGATTTTCGAGACCATGATCAGGACGCGCGGCTTGGCGTGCGCGTCGTGCAGCTGGCCGCGCATCGCGTTCGCTTCGCACAGGGCGGCAAAGGCGGCGCGCAGGTCGGCATCCTGCACGCTCGCGTCTTCCGATGCGAAGTGCACGCGCATGAAGAACAGCTGGGACTCCGGATCGCCGAACTGGGCGGAGTCGATGATGTTGCAGCCGTGTTCGGCCAGGAAACCGGCCACGCGCAGCACGATTCCGCGCTGGTCGTGGCAGGACAGGGTCAGGATGTATTCCGGATGCGTCATGGTGGGAAGGTGGTCATGGTAGAGGTCTCCTGCATTGTCGCATGCCTCGCAAAAACAGCCGGGATCGACCCTGATTTTAAAAACGCACGACCGTCTTTTTTTCGGTATAGTTGGCGGTTCATACCAACACTGAGGGAGACACCCATGACCGAAGCCACCAACGACCAGTTCCTGCTTGCCGCACGTCCCGTCGGCATGCCGAAAGACAGCGACTGGCAGCGCGCCGCCCCGCCCCTCGGCGCACTTGCCGACGGCGAAGTGCGCGTCAAGATCCTCTACATCTCGCTCGATCCGGCCATGCGCGGCTGGATGAACGATGCGCGCTCCTACGTGCGCCCGGTCGCGATCGGCGAAGTGATGCGCGCCGGCGGCGTCGGCGTGGTGGTCGAATCGAAGTCGCCGAAGTTTGCCGCCGGCGACCACGTCATGGGCGTGATGGGCGTGCAGCGCTACTGGACCGGACCGGCCATTGATGCGGGCGCGATGCTGGCGAAAGTCGACCCTGGCATGGCGCCGCTGCCGGCCTGGCTCAACGCCCTCGGCATGCCCGGCATGACCGCCTATTTCGGCCTGACCGAAGTGGGCCAGCCGAAAGCCGGCGACACCGTCGTGGTGTCGGGTGCGGCCGGCGCGGTCGGGATGACGGTGGGGCAAGTTGCCAAACACCTGGGCTGCCGCGTGGTCGGTATTGCGGGCGGCGAAGACAAGTGCCGCTTCGTGGTCGAGGAACTCGGCTTCGACGCCTGCATCGACTACAAGGCCGGTCCCGTGCAGGCGGGCCTGAAGCAGCATTGCCCGCAGGGCGTGGACGTGTATTTCGACAACGTCGGCGGCGACATCCTCGACGCGGTCCTCACCCGCATCAACATGAAGGCGCGCATCGTGATCTGCGGCGCGATCTCGCAGTACAACGCGACCGAAGCAGTCAAGGGCCCGGCCAATTACCTGGCGCTGCTGGTCAACCGCGCACGCATGGAAGGCATGCTGGTCACCGACTATGCCGCGCGCTATCCTGAAGGCGTCGCGACGCTGGCACGCTGGATGAAGGAAGGCAGCTTCAAGAGCCGCGAGCACATTGTCGAGGGTTTCGAGACCTTCCCGTCCACGCTGCTGATGTTGTTCAAGGGCGAGAACCTCGGCAAGCTGGTGCTCAAAGTGGCCGATGCCTGAAAATTAGTGGAGCACGCTTGCGCCAGTCGCTGGCGCAAGCCCCTTGCCCGAATTCCTGCGCGAACTCCCGCACGTTTACGGCGTCTACCGACACTTCACTTTCGTCGAGGACCCCATGAACGCCTTTTCCCTTCCCCTTCCCGACCTGCGCACCCAACTCGGGGCGCAGGTCGATTTCCTGAACCAGGTCTCGCACCACGCATTCGACACCATTCGCCAGCTCAGCGAACTGAACATGCGCACGGCGCGCCAGATGCTCGACGATGGTTTCAAGCTCGGGCATGCGCTGGCAAGCTGCAACGATCCCTTCCAGATGAGCACAGTCGCGCTGCGCGAAACGCAGCCGGCGGCCGAGCACTGGCAGATCTGGCAAAGCGCCCTGATGGGCGTGCTCACCTCCAGCGGCGCGCTCCTCGCGCACGACGCCAACGACGGCAGCTGGCAGGCCGCGCGCCGGGTCGCCGGCGGCGAAGACGTCGGCGCCGCCCACAACCCCACCTGACCCATTCACAAGGAGGAGAAGCCATGGCATCGATTGGCAATCACCCGGATGGGGTGGTGGACGCGCTCGCGCTGCTGCTCGCCGAGCACGACCAGGTACGCCGGCTGTTCGCACGCTGCGAGGACCTGCGCGGCCTGGACGACGCGGAAGAAACGCTGGCCGAACTGGTCGACGAATTGTGCGACGCGCTCATCGTCCACACCATGATCGAGGAAGAGCTGTTCTACCCCGCCGTGCGCGCGGCGACGGGCGACGACGAACTGTTCGACGACGCCGAGCTCGAGCATGCCGGCGCACGCGAGCTGATCAGCCAGCTCGAAGTCATGTACCCCGGCGACGAGCATTTCGACGCCACGCTCGTAGTGCTGGGCGAAGAGTTCGCGCACCACGTGGCGCAGGAAGAAGGCGAGATGTTCGACGCCGCGCGCGCGGCCGGCATCGACCTGGTCGAGCTCGGACACCGGCTGGCGCTGCGGCGTGCCCAGCTCGACGACGACATGGCCGCGCCGCCCGGCAGTTTCGAGGCCCCCGAGCCGCACGACGGCAGGCGCACGCCGCCGCGCGCGCCGGACTGAACCCATGGTGCGCGGCTGCCCCCGCAGGCGCCGCAGGAAGGCTTGCAAAGGGGCCTGCAAGCGGCGTCCACAAACAGGCGGAACTAACACAGGCGCGGTGTCTCTAACCGGACGAGCGCAGCAATGTGCGTTCACTTCCACTTCACTGCAGGGCAACCAGGAGAACGACATGGCGACAGGCAAGGAGAGCGGCAAGGGCGCGGGCAGCCCCGGCAGCGCGCAAAAGAGTGGTGGCGGCAGCGGCAGCGGCCCGGCCAAGCGCGGCTTCGCGGCGATGGACCAGAACCAGCAGCGCGAGATCGCCAGCAAGGGCGGCCAGGCGGCCCACCAGAAAGGCACGGCGCACGAATTCGATTCCGAAGAAGCGCGCCGCGCGGGGCAAAAAGGCGGGGAGGCGGTCAGCCGCAACCGTGCGCACATGGCCGATATCGGCCGCAAGGGAGGCGAGAGCCGGCAGTCGGCCAGCCGGGCGGCGGCGAGCGGTGCGGCAGCTACTGGCGATGCGGCGGCCAAGGGCGGCAATCGCCAGGGCGGCAAGGAATAAGCCGCAGGCCTGCCGGCAAGGCGCGATGGGGCGAAGCTTCGCCCCATCGTTTTCTGATCGCGGGCCCTGCCTGCGGCGGAGGCACGGCTGTGGTACATTCTGCGCCCCATGCCTGAACTCCGCTACCTCACCGCCTATCCCGACCAGCTGCGCCAGCAGGCCGCCACCCTCCTCGGGGAAGGACGCCTGGGCGCCCTGCTGCGTTCACGCTACCCAAGTCCGCATGGCCTGCGCACCGACCGCGCCCTGTACGACTACGTGCAGGACCTGAAGATTGAGCACCTGCGCAACGCCGACCCGGTGGCGAAGGTCGCCTACGACAGCAAGATCCACGTCGTTCAGCACGCCCTCGGCCTGCATACGGCGATTTCGCGCGTGCAGGGCAGCAAGCTCAAAGCAAAGCACGAAATCCGCATCGCCAGCGTGTTCCGCGACGCCCCACTCGAATTCCTGCGCATGATCGCCGTGCACGAACTGGCGCACCTGAAGGAAAAGCAGCACGACAAGGCGTTTTATAAACTGTGCTGCTGGATGGAGCCGCAGTACCACCAGTTCGAACTCGACCTGCGCCTGTATCTCACGCATATGGAGCAGACGGGCGAGCGGCTCTGGGCGGAAGGCGCCTGAGCTGTTCCGGCCTCGTCCTTACGCCCCGCCCGACGCCACGGGTGACGCGCCGGTCTCCGGCCGCACCCTGATCGCGGCGAAATAAAACAGCACCGAACTTGCCGCCACCCCGAACATCAGGCCCAGCACGATCTGCGGCGCCCCATGCCGGGCCAGCACCAGCGCCCCGATGACGGGACCGGCCGCCTTGGCGAGGAGCGAAGGGCCGGCCATGGCGCCGGAAATCGCACCATAGTTCTCGCTCCCGAACAGGGTCTGCGGCAAGGTGCCGCGCACGATGGTGATCACGCCATTGCTCAATCCGTACAGGATGCAGAAGCAGGCCACCGCCCAGGCCTGGGTGCCGAAGAGGAGGATGCTCACCAGCGCGGCCGGGAGCGCGGCAAAACAGAATTTGCCCACGGTCTGCGGCGCCAGGGCGCGCCCGGCCGTGCGCTCCAGCACCCGCCCCGCCACCTGCATCGGACCGATCAGCATCGCCATCAGCACGGCGAGCCGGGCGCTGTGTCCCAGGTCCTGCAGCAGCGGGATCAAATGGACCGAGAGTGCGGAGAAGACCAGGGTATTGGCCGCGAAGGCCATCGTCAGCTTCCAGAAGGCCGGATGGCGCAGGGCCTCGCCCAGGGTATGGCTGCGCCGCCCCGCCCCCGGCGCTTCGAGCGGCCGCGCGCGCCGGCTGTCCAGCAGCAGGTGCAAGGGCAGGCACACCAGCAACTGCAGCATCGCGTACCAGAAACAGGTTTCGCGCCAGCCGAGCGCGGCGTTCATGGCTTGCGTCAGCGGCCAGAAGATGGTGCTGGCGAAGCCGGCAAACAAGGTCAGGTTCGAGATTACCTGCCGGCCCATACCCGCGAACTGGCGGTTGATCGTGGCGAAGGCGGCTTCGTACAGGCTCATGCCCATGGCCAGGCCGAGTACCGTCCAGGCCGACAGGTAAGCGAGCGGACTGCGGCTCGCGCTGAGTAGAAGCAGGCCGATGCAGCAGAGTACCGATCCCGCCCCCATGACGCCGCGGCCGCCGTGGCGGTCGAGCAGGATGCCGACCGGCGTGGCCGCCAGCCCCGCCACCAGCAAACTCCACGAATAGGCGCCGAACACGAGTCCCGTGCTCCAGCCGAGCTCGTGCTGAATGCCGGGGGCGAGGATGCTGAAGGCGTAGTAGAGGGAGCCCCAGGAGATGATCTGGGTCGGGGCAAGGATGCTGATGGTGCGCCACTGGGAAGTCATCGGTCCTCTTCAATGAAGGCGGTGCTCGCCGCGGCAATTGCACGGCGCCAACAGCATCATAGCCGGATTCCCGACGAGCCTCCTTCCCCTGACAATTCGACATTTGTTGAATTGTCGTATTGCTTCCGGTATCATGTGTCCATCTTTTTCAAGCGGAGCCGTGATGGATACCCGAACAGCCTTGGCAGCGCTCTCGGCGCTGGCACAGGAAAGCCGGCTGGCCGTGTTTCGCCTGCTGGTGCAGGCCGGCCCGGCCGGCATGGCGGCCAGCAGGATTGCCGAACAGCTCGACATCGCGCCCTCCTCCTTGTCCTTCCACCTGAAGGAACTGACGCACGCGGGGCTGCTCGCCGGGCGGCAGGACGGACGCTTCGTGATTTATTCGGCGAACGTGGACGCGATGAACGGCCTGGTCGGCTTCCTGACAGAGAACTGCTGCGGCGGCGTGCCCTGCGGTGTGCCTGCGGCGACAAACTGCCAGCAATCATCCTGAACGAACAAACGACACATGAACATCCTGTTTCTCTGCACGGGCAACTCCTGCCGCTCGGTCCTCAGCGAAGGCGTCTTCAACCACCTGGCACCCGAAGGCCTGCGCGCGATGAGCGCGGGCAGCCAGCCAACCGGCTGGCTCCATCCGCGGGCAGTGGCGCTGCTGCGGCGCAAGGGCATCTCGACCGAGGGCTATTTCAGCAAATCGTGGGACGACTTGCCGGTAGTGCCCGATATCGTCGTCACGGTCTGCGCCAGCGCCGCCGGCGAAACCTGCCCCGCCTATCTCGGGCCGGTGCTGCGCACGCACTGGGGGCTGGATGACCCCAGCCACGTCACCGGCACCGACGAAGAGATCGAGGCAGCCTTCGAGCGCACCCACGACATCATCCTGGCACGCACGCAAGCCTTGCTGGCGCTGCCGCTGGAAGCGTTGAAGAACGACCCCGCACGCTTCAAGGCGGAGCTGGACCGCATCGGCACGATGCTGCCCTAACGAACCCGCGAAGAACCTTGTGCTGACCGCTTCCCTGATTTTCCTCGCCACCCTCGTCCTCGTCATCTGGCAGCCGCGCGGCCTGGGTATCGGCTGGAGCGCCAGTGCCGGCGCCGCGGCCGCCCTGCTCACCGGCGCGATCCACGTCTCCGACATCCCGACGGTCTGGCACATCGTCTGGAATGCAACCGGCGCCTTTGTCGCGATCATCGTCATCAGCCTGCTGCTGGATAAAGCCGGCTTCTTCGAATGGGCGGCCCTGCACGTGGCGCGCTGGGGCAAGGGCAAGGGCCGGCGCCTGTTCGTGCTGCTGGTCCTGCTGGGAGCAAGCGTGGCGGCATTGTTCGCCAACGACGGCGCCGCGCTGATCCTCACGCCCATCGTCATCGCCATGCTGGCCGCCCTGCGCTTTTCGCCGCAGGCCACGCTGGCCTTCGTGATGGCGGCCGGCTTCATCGCCGATACCGCCAGCCTGCCGCTGGTGGTGTCGAACCTGGTGAACATCGTATCAAGCGACTATTTCGATATCGGCTTCGCGCGCTACGCGGCGGTGATGGTGCCGGTGAACCTGGTTTCGGTGGCCGCGACGCTGGCAGCGCTGACCTGGTGCTTTCGCAAGGATATCCCGCTTGAATACGACCTCGCCCAGCTCAGGCGTCCGCAGGAGGCCATCGTCGACCGCGCCACCTTCCTCACCGGCTGGTGGGTGCTGGCCCTGCTCCTGGTCGGCTTCTTCTGGCTCGACGACGTCGGCATCCCGATCAGCGTGGTGGCCGCGGCCGGCGCGCTCCTGCTGCTGGCGGTGGCCGCGCGCGGGCACCGCATCTCGACACGGGCCGTGCTGCGCGGTGCGCCCTGGCAGGTGGTCGTGTTCTCGCTCGGGATGTACCTGGTCGTCTACGGCCTGCGCAACGCCGGCCTGACCGATGCCCTGACCGCCCTGCTGGATCGCTTTGCCGCGCACGGCGTCTGGGGCGCGGCGCTCGGCACCGGTTTCGTCACCGCGATCCTGTCCTCGGTGATGAACAACATGCCGACCGTGCTGGTCGGCGCGCTGGCGATCGATGCGACCTCCACGCACGGCGTGGTGCGCGAAGCGATGGTGTACGCCAACGTCATCGGCGCCGACCTCGGGCCGAAGATCACGCCGATCGGCAGCCTGGCCACCCTGCTCTGGCTGCACGTACTGTCCACAAAAGGCATCCGCATCTCCTGGGGCTATTATTTCCGCATCGGGATCGTGCTGACGCTGCCGATCCTGTTCGTCACCCTGTGCGCACTGGCCCTGCGCCTCTCCTGAGAAAAGACGACCATGACTTCCATCCCGAACCTTCCCAACCTCCAGCGCGAACTGGTGGACATCCCGAACGACGCGAAGCTGGCACCGGCCGGCGCCATGGACCACCCGCCCCGCATCCTGCTGCTCTACGGCTCCCTGCGCGAGCGCTCGTTCAGCCGCTTCCTCACCTTCGAGGCCGCGCGCATCCTCGAGCACTTCGGCGCCGAGGTACGCATCTTCGACCCGATGGAATTGCCGATGGCCGGCAGCGTGCCCGAGACCCATCCGAAAGTGGCCGAGCTGCGCGCGCTGTGCCTGTGGTCCGAAGGCCAGGTCTGGTGCAGTCCCGAGCGCCACGGCGCGGTGACGGCGGTGATGAAGAACCAGATCGACTGGATCCCGCTCGAGCAGGGCGCGCTGCGCCCGAGCCAGGGCCGCACGCTCGCCGTGATGCAGGTCTGCGGCGGCTCGCAATCGTTCAATGTGGTCAACACGCTGCGCCTGCTGGGACGCTGGATGCGCATGTTCACGATCCCGAACCAGTCCTCGGTGCCGATGGCCTACAAGGAGTTCGACGAGGATGGCCGCATGCGGGCATCGAGCTACTACGACCGCGTGGTCGACGTGATGGAAGAGCTGGTGAAGTTCACCCTGCTCACGCGCGGCCGCACCGATTACCTGACCGACCGCTACAGCGAGCGCAGCGAACGCGCACGCAAGGCGATCGACCGGCAGTTGCAGAAGATCTGACGACCTGCGGACACGCTGGGCGTTCCATTCGATGCAAGTTTCGTTGCCGAATCACAACGGTTAGCGCGACCCAGTCCGTTTCCATTCGCAAATATATCGACTTTCGAGGGGTCGCTCGCTTACAGTCCAATCCGAGGCGTGCGCGATGTACGCAGCCGGCTCCCGCCGGCGACCAGGCTGTTGCGCGCTGCCCGTCCGCGCCGCCGCAGGCCAGACCCGATTGAGAGCGATTCATGTTTTTCCCACCCACTGCCACCACCCTTCCCGCCTGCGCGGGCGCCGTCCTGTTTGCGCTCGGCGGCGCCGCTTGCGCCGAAACGGCGGCGCCGGCCTGGAAGTTTTCCGGTTTCGGCACCGCCGGCTTCGTGCACTCCGACGAGGGCCAGGCAGACTTCACCGCCTCCATCCTGAAGGGCAGCGGCGCCGGGCGCACGGCAAGCTGGAGCCGCCATGTGGACAGCAAACTGGGCGCCCAGGTCGACCTGGCGCTCGGCCCGCGCTGGTCGGCCGTGCTGCAAGTCGTCACCGAGCAGCGCGCCGACAACAGCTACCAGCCACGCGTGGAATGGGCCAACATCAAATACCAGGTGACGCCCGAGCTGGCCCTGCGCCTTGGCCGGATCGCCCTACCGATATTCATCGCCGCCGATTACCGCAAGGTCGGCTACGCCTATCCATGGGTGCGCACGCCGGTCGAGGTGTATGGCGTCCTGCCGCTGAGTAACAGCGACGGGGCCGACCTCAGCTGGCACTGGAACGGCGAAGCGCTGCGCAGCACGACCCAGGTGTTCTACGGCCGCACCGACGTGCCACTGTACGACGGCGCGCGCCTGCGCGGCCGTGACATCGCCGGGCTCTCGCACACGGTCGAACAGGGCGCCTTCAGCGCCCGCGCCTCCGTGATCACGAGCCGCCTGTCGGTCGACCTGTTCGGCGAGCTGTTCGCCGCGCTCGACGGCTTTGGGCCCCAGGGCCGCGACATCGCGCGCCGCCTGCGCATCGACGACAAGCGTGCAGCGGCCATGAGCATCGGCCTGAACTACGATCCGGGCCAGTGGTTCGTGATGAGCGAAGCCGGACGCAGCAAAGTCGACGGTTATCTCGGCAGCACGCGCTCGACCTACCTCAGCGCCGGCTGGCGCCACGCCAACCTGACGCCATATGCCACCTGGGCCCGCGTCTGGGGCAGCCCGCCGGAAGGCGCGACCGCCCTGTCGCTGGCCGGCCTGCCGGCGCCGTATGCGGCCGCCGGCGCCACGCTCAATACCGCGCTGGCGACGATGCTGCGTGCGGTACCCTCGCAGTCGACCTTCGGGGCCGGCCTGCGCTGGGACCTGGCGTCGAACATGGCATTGAAGCTGCAGCACCAGCGCGTCACGACCAGGCGCGGCTCACGCGGCATGTTCATCAATACGGTGCCGGACTACCAGTCCGGGCACACGGCGCAGGTGACCAGCGCTGCCCTCGACTTCGTTTTCTGAGGGACGGCATGCGATTTAGACGTACGCGGCTGCTGGCCGCCCTCCTCATTTCCTTGTGCGCCGGCCGGGCGCAGGCCGACGACCTGGTGGTCGTGGTCTCGGCGCGCAGCCCGGTGGAAGCCTTGCGGCCCGACCAGGTGGCGGCGATCTTCCTCGGCCAGGCGCCGCGCTTTCCGAACGGGCGGCTGGCCACCGCGCTCGACCAGCCGATCGGATCGCCCGAGCGCGACCAGTTCTACCTGCGCGTGGCGGGCAAGACCCCGGCCCTGCTGAAGGCCTGGTGGTCGAAGATGGTGTTTACGGGCCGCGGCCAGCCGCCGCGCGAACTGGCCGGCAGCGCCGAGGTGCGCAAGGCGGTGGCCGACGACCCGGCCCTGGTCGGCTATATCGAACGCGAAGCCCTGGACCCGTCGGTGCGGCCGGTCCTGCTGCTGCATTGAAAGGAGCTCCATGTTCTCATTCCCACCCACGAAGGAACGGCGCTCGCGCGGGTCGCGCCTCGCCCGCTGGCTCGGACGCGGCCTCGACACCCATATCTCGCTGCCCCTGTTCGCCGGCCTGCTCGTCATCGGCCTGTGGATCCTGACCCTGCGCGTGATCGACGCCGACCATGCCGCCGCCGCGAGCGCGGTGCAAGCGGCCACGCTCGAGCGCGTCGAAACCTATGAAGCGCAGATGGCGCGCAGCCTGTACGGCATCGACCAGACCCTGAAGGTGCTCAAGTACGCGGTCGAACTGAACGGCACCGCGGGCGCCCTGCCGGCCCTGCGCGCACAGGGCCTGCTGCCGCCCGGCCTGGTGTTCGTGGTCGAAGTCGCCGATCGCGAAGGCCGTATTGCCGCCACCAATCCGGACGACGACGCGCAGGACGTCTCGGGTACCGCCTTTTTCCTTTACCACCGCAACAATGACCTCGGCCTGCCTTTCGTCAGCGCGACCATGGCCGACAGTCCCAAACGCGAACCGCACCTGCACTTCACGCGCCGCATCAACGACCGCGCCGGGAAGTTCGCGGGCGTCGCGATCGTGGAAGCCGACCCATCCTATTTCACCAGCGCCTACGAGCGTTCGCGCGACGGCGAGCACGGCATGCTGGGCCTGGCCGGCCTCGATGGCCTGATGCGCGCCCTGCGCGTCGGCGACAGCGTGACCTGGGGCCAGCGCATCGAACTCGGCACCGCCGCCGGCGGCGCCGTCACGCTGCACAAGGGACCGGACGGTATTGTCCGCTACACCAGCGTGCAGCGCCTGCACGGCTTCCCGCTGGCGATCGTGGTCGGCCTGTCGCGCGACGAGCAGTTCGCGCCCTTCGTCGAAAAACGCCGGACTTACCTGCTTGCCGCCGGCGGCGCCAGCGCGCTGCTGCTGCTGGTGGTGGCCATGATCTCGGGCTGGGCCTGGCAACTGGCCCGGGTGCGCCGGCGCGCGCGCCGCGCCCAGGAAACCTATGCGGCCGCCTCCGAAGGCAGCCTGGACGCTTTCTTCGTGCTGCGCTGCGTGCGCGGCCCCGGCGGGATCGTACTGGACTTCATGGTGGAGGCGACCAACTCGCGCGCCGAAGACATCATGGGCCTGCCGCGCGACACGATGAGCGGCATGCGCGTGTGCGAGATGCTGCCGACGCTCCGCGACAACGGCATCTTCGACGACATCGCGCTCGTGGCGCTCGACGGCGCGCCGCGCGAAGGCGAATGGCAGGCGTCCTCGCGCCCGGCCAGCGGCCGCTGGCTGCACCGCCAGGTTGTCGCGGTCGAGGACGGCGTGGTCGTCATCGTGCGCGACATCAGCGAGCGCAAGCAGGTCGAGGAACGCATCTTCCACCTGGCGCACCACGATGAGCTGACCGGCCTGCCGAACCGGAACCTGATGCGCAACCGGATCGAACAGGCGATCAGCAATGCCGCGCGCCAGGGCAGCGCAGTGGCGCTCGCGTTCGTCGACCTGGACGGCTTCAAGCTGGTCAACGATGGTCTCGGCCACCAGGCCGGCGACGAGCTGCTCAAGGTGGTCAGCAAGCGCATGGGTGCCTGCCTGCGCCGCAACGACACGCTGGCGCGCTTTGGCGGCGACGAATTCGTGATCCTGCTGCCGGACCAGGGCCACGACCCGCAGGCGCTCGCGCCGCTGCTGGAAAAGATCCGGATCGCCGTCACCGAGGAAGTCGCGGTGTCGGGCCAGGCGGTGCAGGTCAGCTGCAGCATGGGCGTGGTGATGTACCCGCGCGACGGGCTTGACGCCAACGCCCTGCTGATGAACGCCGACGCGGCCATGTACCGCGCCAAGGACCTGGGCAGCAACAACTTCCAGTTCTACGCACGCGAGATGAATGCCAGCGTCGAGGAAAAGCTGGTCCTGCTCGACGGCCTGCGCGGCGCTGTTCAGGCGACCATCGAGGGCGCTGTCGACAACGGCTTCCGGCTGCTGTACCAGCCGAAAGTCGACCTGCGTACCGGGCGCGTGTTCGGCGTCGAGGCCCTGATCCGCTGGCAGCATCCGGAGCACGGCATGGTGCCGCCGCAGCGCTTCATCGGCCTGGCCGAAGAAAGCGGTTTGATCGTCGAGATCGGCGACTGGGTGGTGCGCGAAGCCTGCCGCCAGGCGCGCGCCTGGGTCGACGCCGGCCTGCCGCAGATGACGATGTCGGTGAACGTCTCGGCGCGCCAGTTCGAGGAAGCGCGCCTGGTCGAGCGCGTCGCCACGGCCCTGCGCGACACGCGCCTGGCGCCGGAACTGCTGGAACTCGAAGTGACGGAAAGCCTGATCATGCGCGACCTCTCGCGGTCGGTGGCCAGGATGCGCGAGCTGGAGGCGATGGGCGTGTCGCTGTCGATCGACGACTTCGGCACCGGTTACTCGAGTTTGTCGTCGCTGAAGACCTTCCCGATCAGCCGCCTGAAGATCGACAAGAGTTTTGTCAGCGAACTGGCCGACAACCCGGACGACCAGGCGATCGCCATGGCCGTGATCTCGCTCGGCCACAAGCTGAACCTGCGCGTGATCGCCGAGGGCGTCGAGACCGAGCAGCAGCGCGCTTTCCTGCGCGAGAACGAGTGCGACGAGATGCAGGGGTATTTGTTCAGCAAGCCGATAACGGCGGATGCGATCGTCGACATGCTGGAAGCGTATGCGCTGGAGTTGGCGACCGCATAACGCAGGGTGGGCATGCCCACGCGGACGTTTTCGTCATGTTGACAGTCCATCAAACCCGACGCGCTATCGCGGATCATCCGCACACGTTTCCATGATGCGAACGGCGCGTGCGGAATCCCGCCAACACAATGCCCACGTCCGCGTGGGCATGCCCACCCTACGAAACCTCGCGTAATCGTTTCACCAACGCGTGCGCATCCGCGTCCACCTGCATCAGCCCGGCATGCCCCGGCCTGACGAACCCCTCCTCCTGCTGGTGCCGCACGAAGCCCATCAAGCCATCGTAAAACCCGTCCACATTGAGCAGCCCGATCGGCTTGGCATGAATCCCCAGCTGCGCCCAGGTCACCATCTCGAACAGTTCCTCCAGCGTGCCGAAACCGCCCGGCATCGCGATAAAACCCTCGGACAGCTCGGCCATCATCGCTTTGCGCTCGTGCATGTCCTTCACCACGAACAGCCGCGTCAGGCCGGCGTGCCCGACTTCGCGCTCGACCAGCGCGCGCGGGATGACGCCGGTCGCCTCGCCGCCAAGCCGCAACACCTCGTCCGCGATCACGCCCATCAGACCGACCTTGCCGCCGCCGTAGACGAGGGCGATGTTGTGCTCGACCAGCACGCGCGCCAGGCTGCGCGCGGCGTCGGCATACTGGGGCTTGGCGCCGTTGGAGGCGCCGCAGTAGACAGCAATCGATTTCATGAGTTCTCGCTAATCAGGACGGGTCCCTGCCCTCGCCGGGCAGTTTTTTGAGGTATTCCTCGGCCAGCTTCTCGAACAGCAGCCGCGTGTCGCCGCGCAGGTAGGGCCCCAGCATCGACAGCACCTGGTAGCAGCCGCGCGCCAGCGCGTCGGCGATGGCCTGCTGCTCGCTGTACTTGCGCGGGTTGCGCACGTATTCGTAGGACAGCCAATAGGTCGCCACCACCACCATGTTGGTCGCCATCGCGCCGATCTGCTGGTCGCCCGCTTCGAGCGAATTTTCGCTGCGCAGGTCTTCGCACAGCTGGCGCGCGACCTTGATCTTGTGGGCGAGGATGGCCTTGAAGTGGAGTTCGAGCTTGCGGTTACGCGACAGCAGGTCGTTCAGGTCGCGGTAGAAGAAGCGGTAGCGCCAGATCAGTTCGAACATCAGGTGCAGGTAGAGCCAGACGTCTTCCATGTTCGAACGCCGGCCCGCCGGCACCGTCAGGATGCGCTCGATCTCGGCCTCGAACTGCACGAAGATCGAGTTGACGATGTCGTCCTTGTTGCGGAAATGGTAGTACAGGTTGCCGGGCGAGATATTCATCTCCTCGGCAATGACGGTCGTCGTGATGTTCGGCTCGCCGAACTCGTTGAACAGCCTGAGCGAGAGCTCGAGGATGCGTTCGCGGGTGCGGCGTGGAGCTTTCTGTAGCATGGATGGCGGTCTGATTGGTGTCGTCCGCAAGCATATCATCGAACCGCAGCTCGACGACACTGCGGCCGGGCTTGCAGCTCACTCGGCGGCCCTGGGTTTCGCCGTGGCGCGCTTCGTGGCGCTCCCCTTCGCTGCGCCCGTTTTTGCGGCCGCCTTCTTCGAGGCCGGCGCCGCTGCCTTTTTCGCGGCACGGTGCATCTGCTCGCCCGCCAGCTCGGCCAGCATCCGCTCCAGCTCCTCGATGCGGTGGTTCAGCGCCTCCATCTCGCTGCGCGCCGGCACGCCGATGGTAGCCAGCGCGCGCGCCACGCGCTCCTCGAACACCTGTTCCAGCTTGCCCCAGGTGCCGGACGCGCGGCGGCTGGAACGCTCGGCCTTGCGCGCCACGGTGTCGGTCGCATCCTCGACCTGGCGCGCGCGCTTCTGCAGCTCGCTGCCGTCGCGCACCAGGCGCGTAAATTCACGTCCACCCGCGCGCCCGCCCTCCTGCTGCTGGGCCTTGGCGAAAGCGCCGAGACCCGCCTGCCAGATCTGCTGGGCCGAGCTGCGCACCGCGCGCGACAGCTCTTCTTCTTCCTGCTCGAGTTCCCTGATATTTTTCGTCATCGCTTCCTCATGCCGCTTCCTCATCGTCCCAAACCCATTCGGGGTCTGCACGATCCAACCTGCATTCTAAACGCCGTGCACCCGCTGCGCGCCAAAGCCTTCATGCAGCAGCGCCAGCAGCGCGTCCATGCGCCAGGGCTTGGGCTGGAAGGCGTCCGCGTCGCCGCCGGCGAGCGAGGCCGCGATCGCCGGGTCGTCGCG
This sequence comes from Telluria sp. AIW5, assembly GCF_056680575.1. NCBI lineage: Bacteria > Pseudomonadati > Pseudomonadota > Betaproteobacteria > Burkholderiales > Oxalobacteraceae > Telluria > Telluria sp. AIW5. The sequence continues at coordinate 4,595,662 of NZ_CM155289.1, forward strand.
CGCACCGGACAGCAGGATGCGAAAGCTGGCCGGCTGCAGGCGCCGCGCCTGCGCCAGCAGTTCGGCGCCGCTCATCTCCGGCATCAGGTGATCGCTGACGATGACGGCGACGGGCTCGCGCGCCAGCACGCCGAGCGCGGCACGCCCGGAATCGGCCGTCTCCACGCGCCAGCCCTGCCCCGCCACGGCGTCGGCCAGCACCTCCAGCATGAAGGGGTCGTCGTCGACCAGCAGCAGGACCGGGGGCTCCAGCGTATCGTGGGGCTCCGCAGGCAGCGCCAGCGCATCCAGCGCCGCCATCACGGTATCGAGCACGCGGTCGTTGCAGCCCAGTGCCACGTGCCCGACGCCGCCCAGCGCGATATTGCGCGCGCCCTCCAGCACGCTCGAGGTTTGCGGCGCGACGATGTTGTCGTGGTGGCTGAAGATCGAGGTGACCAGCGCGCGCCGGCCGGCGTCTTCGCTGGCGGCGAGTTCGCGCAGCCAGTCGCTGGTGCGCCGCATCTGGACCGCGTTGGCGCCGGGGCCGAAGTCCGCGAGGCGCGTGCCGTGGTGCGGCGTGCCGAGCGTGACCAGGCGCGCGACGCGCGCGCTGCCGTGCGCGCGCATCCAGGCGCGCGCCACCAGCCCGCCCATGCTGTGGGCCACGATGGCGACCTGCGGCGCGCCGGTCGCCGCGCACAAGTCTTCGACCGCCCTTTCCAGCGCCGGCACGTAGTCGTCGATGGCGCCGCCCATCGGTTCGAGGTCGACGCTGGCATGGCTGATGCCGTTGCGGTCCAGGCGCGGCATGAGGTAGCTCCAGTAGCCGCTGTTGCAGCCATAGCCATGCACCAGCAGTACCGGCACCGCGGTCGAATCGGGATGGATGCTGCGGCAGGCCGCTGCGCGCGGCATCAGCCAGGAGGTGCACAGGATGCTTGTCCTGAACTCCTCGCCGAGCAGGTGCAGGCGAGCCCCCAGGGTGAGGCGGAAGTCGGCCGGCGTCGGGCTGGCGAAGCAGGCGCTGAGGACAAAGTTGTTCATGTTGATCGCCAGCCGCAGCAACATGACGCAGCCCAGGCCCAGCGCCAGCGCGGCGGCCGGCGCCAGGCCGCGCCAGTGCCAGCCGGCCAGCGCGATGGCGGTCGCGCTGGCCAGCTGCAGGACCAGCAGGCCCCGCGTCATCTGGCGCGCATTGATGTTCATGCCACGACCCGCGGCGCCGGCTTGCCGGTCAGCGTGTGCGCCAGGCCGCTCGCCAGGCGTGCGGTGATGCCGTAGATCGACAGCTGCGGATTGGCGCCGATCGAGGTCGGGAACAGCGAGCCGTCGTGCACGGACAGGTTCGACAATTCCCGGTAGCGCCCGTCGGGGGCGACCACGCCGCGTTGCGCATCGCCCGCCATCGTGCAGCCGCCCATCACGTGGGCCGAGGCGACGCGCGTCATGTGCAGGCGTTGCGGCAGCGCCGCGATCTCGCGCTTCGCTTCCGCCCAACTGGCGTAGGAGCGCGCGGTTTCGTGCGCCGGCTGCACGGCGCTGGCGCCGGCGGCGAACTGGATTTCGGCCATCGTCAGCAAGGCGCGGCGCGCGCCGTCCCAGAGGAAGTCGTTCAATGGATAGTCGAGCACCCCTGCCCCATCCTTCAGCCGCACGGCGCCGCCCGGCGACTCGGCGTGGAAGCCGTCGCGCAGCAGCGCCAGCATGCCGCTTATGTGCGGGAACTGGCGCATGATCGCGGCATGCTGCTGCCCGAAACCGTTCAGGGTCGTCGACAGCAGCACCGGATGCAGCGGCGGGGCTTCGAGCTTGTAGCCGATCGGGCCGTCGATGGCAGCCGTGTGCAGGAAGTGGTCGGAATACACCGTCTGCGGCGCGCCCGCGTAGGCGTCGACGCGCTGCGGGAAGATACCGGCCGAGATCAGTGTCGGATGGAGGAAAGTGCGTTTGCCCAGCAGGCCGTGCGGGTCCGGCGCGCCGGATCGCAACAGCAGGGCCGGCGAATTGATCGCCCCGCCGGCCACGACGAAGTGCTTCGCGCGCAGGCGCAGCACGCGGCCGGTCGGCGCCACGCCATCAAGACCCAGGGCGCTGCACAGCAACTCGTCGGCGCGTTCGCCGCGCAGCACGAAGCGCTCGGCGCGCGCGCGCGTGACCAGGGTCGCGCCATGGTCGAGGGCCGAGGGAATCGTCGTCACCAGCATGGACTGCTTGGCGTTCGTCGGGCAGCCCATGCCGCAATAGCCCAGGTTCCAGCAGCCGTTGACGTTGCGGCGGATGAAGCCCGGCTGGATGCCGAGCTTCTCCAGACCGCGTCTCAACAGATCGTTGTTTTCGTTGGGCGGCGCCTGCCAGTCGCCCACGTGCAGGCGCGCTTCCATCATCGCGAACCAGGGGGCGAGCGTGTCGCTGTCGTAGCCGGCGATGCCGAACCGGTCGCGCCAGTAGTCGAGGGTCGGCACGGGCGTGCGAAAGCTCGAGGTCCAGTTGACGGTGGTCGAGCCGCCGACAGTGCGTCCCTGCAGGATCTTGACGCCCTTGTCCAGCGTCTGGCGCGCGGCCGACTCCTGGTACAGGGACGGATAGGCATCGGCTTCGCGCATCTTGAAGTCGTTTGAAGAACGCAGCGCGCCTTCCTCCACGATCAGCACCTTCAGGCCAGCCAGCGCCAGGATCTCGGCCGTCACGCCGCCGCCGGCGCCGCTGCCAACGATGACGACGTCGGCTTCCAGGGTGCGGTCGGCCTCGAGGCTGGCTGCGTCGACGATCTTCCAGCCGCGCGCGATACCGGCCTTGATCGGGTCCGGGACGAGGCCCTGCGCAGGTTTTACGGGAATGGTTTTGTCGCTCATCTCAGGACAGTTCCTTCAGCGGGCCGGGATAGCCGATCGCAGCCCAGTTGGCCGGCTGCGCATACCAGGCGCCGAGCGACAGGTCGTGCAGGGCGCCGTAGGCGGTGCGCAGCAGGGCGAAACGGTGCAGGCGCCAGTCCTGCAGGAAGGCCGTCACCTCGGCTTCTTTGGCATTCGCCCAGCCGCCGGACACACCGGTCAGCAGGCGCCGCGCGGGCGCCAGGGCGAGCAGGCCGAACAGGTCCTGCACTTCCTTTTGCACGGACAGCGGCAGGTTCGAGATGGCTGTATGCACGCCCTCGACCGTGTTGGCGATCGCCGCCTTCCGTTCGTTTTGCTCGCCCGGCAGTGCGCCCGCCAGCATGGCCGGCACGATGGCGCCGAGCGCGGCGCGCGCCTCGCCGTCGAGGACGAAACCCTGCGGACGCGGCGTGTGCACGGCGCGGTAAATGCCGCCGCCCGCGGCCAGCACGAGCGCACCGAGGGCGCCGGCTTTCAGGAAGGATCTGCGGTTTGTCTCCATCTGGCATCCTTGTTGTTTTTCGTAGTGTACCGAAAGAAGAATCGTTCACCTAAGCAGCAGATTAGACGAAGTCGTCTAGCCGCAAACACCCGCGATGATTGACCAGTCGACGGAAACGCTGCCCTCCCCTTTCGCTCAATTCTACAACGCAGAAAAGATGACTATTTGTAAGATTGATCTACGCCAATTTTATTGCTGCGTGTTTCGCATACGTTCGTGAGATACGCCAGCACCGCCAGGCACCGGGAACCTCGATGACGCTCTATTCGCTCAAACCACAATTCCAGAGCCTGCTTCGCCCGCTCGTGCCGCTGGCTCGCCGCTGTGGCGCGACGCCGAACAGCATCACGGTAGCTGCTCTTCTTCTGTCGCTCGTATACGGGTTCTGGATGGTGGCCTCCAGGAGTCCGGCGCCTTATCTCCTGCTCCCAGGCTTCCTTTTCCTGCGGATGGCACTCAATGCGCTCGATGGCATGCTGGCCCGTGATTTTCAACTGCAAAGCGCACTCGGTGCGATCCTGAATGAAGTGAGCGATGTCGTGTCCGACATCGCCTTGTACCTGCCATTTGCCTTCGTGGCCGGGGTCAGGTCCATCGATGTGCTGATCGTCGTGTTCCTTGCGATGATGAGCGAATTCGTCGGGGTGCTCGGGCATGCCACCGGGACCGGGCGCCGGCAGGAGGGACCGCTTGGAAAGAGCGACAGGTCCGCCCTGTTCGGGATACTGGGATTCCTGATCGGCGCGGGAAGCGCCATCCTGCCACTCGTCGACACCATCCTGGACCTGGCCGCAGTCCTGCTCGCCCTTACCATCTTCCGGCGCGTGCGCAGTGCGGCCGCATTCGCGCGCACGGCGGACTAACCCGATGCAGCAAATCGGCGCCAGTCCGCTCAGCCTCGGTTTCGTTGCGCTGTTCGTCGTCCTCGCTGTGGCGTCGGCGATCACGGCTGTCCTGATCCGCTTGTATCCGGCAAAATCCTTCGTCGAACTGAAACTGCGCGTCCAGACCTGGTGGTGGCTGGTGGGACTGCTCCTCCTGGCGCTCAGCGTCGACCAGAAACTGGCCCTCGCCATCTTCGCTGTTGTGACCTTTCTCGCGCTGCGAGAGTTTTTGTCGATGGTCCCGACACGCAAGGGCGATCATTGGGTACTGCTGCTCGCCTATGCCCTCGTTCCACTCCAGTACACATGGACAGGGCTCGGCTATTACCAGGTATTTCTCACATTTATTCCACTGTGGACCATGCTGGCGGTACCGCTGCATCTCGTCCTGCTGGGCGACCCGAGAGGTTTCCTGCGCGCAGCCAGCACATTGCAATGGGGCCTGATGACGATTGTCTTCGGCATCAGCCACGCGGCCTGCCTGTTGACCTTGCCACAGGCGGCCGGCAGTCAGGCGAGCGGCGAGATGCTGGTGTTCTACCTGCTCGTGCTGACCCAGCTGAACGATGTCGCGCAGTACCTGTGGGGAAAAGCCTGCGGAAAGCGCCGCGCGGCGCCGCAGGTCAGCCCCGGCAAGACCGTCGAAGGCATACTTGGCGGCGTCGCGACGACCACCGCGCTCGCCTGGCTGTTGGCGCCGTCGCTCACGCCGATGAACGGCCTCCACGCCTGCGTCAGCGGATTGCTGGTCGGCCTCGCCGGATTCATCGGCGACATCGTCATCTCCGCGGTCAAGCGCGATATGGGCGTCAAGGATAGCGGCAGCCTGTTGCCTGGCCACGGCGGCATGCTGGACCGGCTCGACTCGCTGACCTTTACCGCCCCCGTGTTTTTCCACTACCTCCATTACTTTTATTACTAGGGTCATCCATGCGACGCCTGCTAGCGAGTGCCCTGCGCGTGATGTTTGTATTGATGGCTGCCTATCCCGTCGTGCTGCTGTGGCTCGGCCTGAGGGTGCGTCATGCCGGGCGCCTGCCGCTGGCGGGGCCCGCGATCGTCGCTGCGAATCACAACAGCCATTTCGATACTCTCGTCCTGTTGTCGCTCTTCCCGCTGACCCGCATCGCCGACGTACATCCGGTCGCGGCGGCAGACTACTTCCTCGCCAATCGATGGCTCAGATGGTTTTCCCTTCGCCTGGTCGGCATCGTGCCGGTCAGGCGAAGCAGTGGCTCAGGAGCACAGGATCCGCTCGAGGAGTGCTACCGCGCCCTCGACGCGGGCAAGGTGCTCGTGCTCTTCCCGGAGGGCACGCGCGGCGAGCCGGAGCAGATGGCGAAACTGAAATCTGGTATCTGGCACTTGGCCAGCCGGTTTCCGCAGGTACCGGTCGTCCCCGTATTCATGTATGGCGCGGGAAAGTCGATGCCGAAAGGACGCGTGTTTCCACTGCCCTTCGTCGTCAAAGTCACCGTCGGGCGCGCCCTGCACGGCAACCTGGACAAGAGCGAATTCCTGGCGCTCCTGAGCCAGCGCTTGCACCGCCTGCGGGCGAACACCCTTTCAACCCACGAGCACGAAAGCCTATGAACGCACGAGTACACGGGGCGCGCCCCTTCCTGGAAGCCGGGTTCGAAAGCAGCGATGGAACGCGGCTGTTCTATCGCTACTGGCCCAGCTCACAACAAGCATGCCGGGGCGCCCTGGTGCTGTTCCACCGGGGGCATGAACATGGGGGCCGCATGGCACACCTGGCCGACGAGCTCGACATGGCGGATTACGCCATCTTTGCCTGGGACGCGCGCGGACTCGGCCGTTCGAGCGGAGAACGCGGATACGCCGATAACTTCAGTACGCTCGTCAAGGACGTCGACGCGTTCATTCGCCATATCGCCGGCACGTACGGGGTCGGCGTCGAGAACATGGCCGTCATCGCACAGAGCGTGGGGGCAGTTGCCGTTGCCGCCTGGGCCCACGATTTTGCGCCGCGAATCCGCTGCATGGTATTGGCATCTCCTGCCTTCAAGGTCAAGCTGTACGTCCCTTTTGCACGTCCATGCCTCGCCTTGCTCAGCAGGTTCCGCAAGAAATTTTTTGTCAATTCCTACGTCAAACCACGATTCCTCACGCACGATCCCGAACGCATCGCCTCCTATCAGGCCGACCCACTCATCACACGTCCTATTGCGGTCAATGTCCTGCTAGGCCTGTATTCGACTGCCGAACGCATTGTCGCCGACGCAGCCACGATCACGGTTCCGACGCAATTACTCATTTCTGGCGCGGACTTCGTTGTCCACCACGCGCCGCAGCATGCGTTCATGCGCAAGCTTGGCAGCGCGGACAAGGAAGTCCACGTGCTGGACGGCTTTTATCACGACACGCTCGGCGAGCTGGAGCGTGCGCAGGCAGTCACCAAGGTCCGAGCATTTGTTACCCGACAATTTGCAGCATCGGCACGTCCGCTGGACTTGGCGAACGCGGACAAAGGTGGTTTTACAAGGACTGAATTCGATCGGCTCAACTGTGCACCCCGCTCGCCGGCGGCCCGTGCATATTGGCGCATGGCCCGGTTCTCGATTGGCTTGGGAGGGAAATTTTCTGCCGGAATCGCCCTCGGCATCAAAACCGGTTTCGATTCGGGAAGCACGCTCGACTACGTCTACTGCAATCGTGCAACTGGCTTGCCCCTGCTGGGCAAGCTCATCGACCGCATCTATCTCGACAGCATTGGGTGGCGCGGTATCCGGCTGCGCAAGACCCACATCGAGGACTTGATTGCCAGCGCCGTAGCCAGGCTCGTGACGCAGGGCACGCCGGTGCGTGTGCTGGACATTGCCGCGGGGCATGGCCGCTACCTGCTGGAAACGCTCGCCCCTTTACGCAAGCACGTGGAGCGCATCACGCTGCGCGACTATGACGCGGGCAGTATCGAGGGCGCGCAGCGGATGGTTCAACAGTTGGGTTTGCAAGACGTGGCGCAGGTCGTTCAGGGCGATGCCTGCGACGAGGCGGCGTTCGCCGCCATCGAGCCTCGTCCTACCCTTGCAGTCGTCTCCGGGCTCTACGAACTCTTTCCCGACAACGGCCCGGTGCGCAGTTCGCTGGCAGGGGTTGCCGCTTGCATGGATGAAGGCAGTTATCTGGTTTATACCGGGCAACCCTGGCATCCACAGCTGGAAATGATCGCGCGCTCGCTGACCAGTCACCGCAAGGGTCAACCGTGGGTCATGAGACGGCGGACCCAGGGGGAAATCGATCAACTGGTCACGCAAGCGGGTTTCGAAAAAATCGACCAGCTGGTTGACGAATGGGGCATCTTCACCGTCTCCGTGTGCCGCCGCACTGCCCGGCGGACCTGATGCGGCTGGCCGCTGTCGCCCAGACCGCGCCCCTGCGGAAAAGCAGCGGGCGATTGCTGCGCGCACGCGCCGTGCGTTGGCTACTGATCCTCGGACCGGTTTTTTTCCTTACCTACGGTATGGCGGCGCACTGGACCTCCACGCTGCCGCAGGTACCTTCGTTTGCTTTTGCCTGGGAGAGGAAGATACCGTTCATCGAATGGACGATCATCCCGTATATGTCCATCGACGCGTTCTATGTTGCCTCACTGTTCCTTTGCACGAAACGCTCCGAGCTCGACATCCACGGCAAACGCTTGCTCTGCGCTACGCTCGTGTCGGTTGTGTGCTTTCTCCTGTTTCCGCTGCGCTTTGACACGATACGCCCGCCCAGCACAGGCCTGTGCGGCGCACTGTTCGCGATCCTGTCCAGTGCCGATCCGCCCTTCAACCAGGCGCCCTCCCTGCACGTCAGCCTGTTGCTGCTCTTGTGGTTCGTGTACGCGCGCCATCTGAACGGGCGGGCGAAATGCGCGATGCACCTGTGGTTTGCCCTGATCGGACTCTCGGCACTCACGACTTTTCAACACCGCATCATCGACTGCATCGGCGGCATCGTCGTCGCAATCATGTGCGTGTACGTATTTCCAGCCAAGCCATACTGGGCACGGGGGGCGTGCTCCACCGATCCCGCCCGGGTCAAGCTTGCCGGCATTTACGGCGCAACTGCATGTACGCTTGCTGCGTTCGCGATCCTGATTGGGGATTGGGCATGGGTGCTCCTGTGGCCTGCGCTTTCCCTGGGGTTGGTTTCCCTGGCCTACGCAGGAATCGGTCCCGCAATTTTTCAGAAAAGCGGCGGAGGCACGGCATGGGCGGCGAGTTTACTATTGTTTCCGTACCAGACCGGAGCCTGGTTAAGTTCGCGCTGGCTGACGCGTGGCGCCGCACCTGGCGCGCAAGTCGTCCCGGGGCTCTGGATCGCCCGCGCTCCTGGCCGCAAGGATCTGGAACAACTGCAGGTGTGCGCGGTCCTTGACCTGACAGCAGAGTTCATCGCGAGGCCCCAGTCACGCCGGCTGCGCTACCGAAACGTGCCCATGCTCGACCTCCTCGCACCGCCGCTCTCGGGACTCGAGGAGGCGACGCGGGCCCTCGACGAGTTGTATGCTGGCGGTCCGGTGCTGGTGCATTGCGCGCTTGGATACGCGCGCAGCGCACTCGTTATTGCGGCCTGGTTGAGTCGGTGCGGGTTCGCAAGCTCGCGCGACGATGCAGTCATGCTGGTCAAGGCCGCGCAGCCACGGGTGGTGTTGTCGCCAGCCGCAATGGCGGCACTCGACCGATACATCCTCGCGACCAGGGCACGGGCATCAGCGGAGTAGTAGAGGTACCGTTTTAGCGTGTTGACGATGGCATCTGGACACCATACAGAATCATGCATGAGCGCTTGGGATGCAAACAATATTTGCATCGGGAGCCAGGGATGCAAAGTTCTTTGCACGGTGCCCGGGCAGCGGCAGACCAGCACAAGGTCCGTTCAGGCGCCTGCACAGTTGCGTCCAGCCTTCTCAGCGGAGCGCCGGCTTAAGTACTCGACCAGAAATAAATGTGAATTTTGGCAAACAGAACCGGATGCGGTGCAAGGCGGCGAGTGCGCCGCAGTGCGAGCACTGCAAGCACGAGCCAACGCAGCAACGCGCCGGTTCTGGCAGCCAAAAACACATTTCTTTCTGGCCGAGTACTTAGTACCATAGCGCCATTCAGCTCGACTACGAAAGACTGCCATGACCCTCACCTCCCTCTCCCGCGCCGTTTGCCTGGCCCTGTTTGCCGCCGCCTGCACCCTGCCGGTCCAGGCCGCCAGTACCGCCGCTTCTTCCGCTTCCAGCGCGGGTTCGGCCTCGTCGGGCAGCGTGTCCGATTCGATCGGCGCGTCGAGCAACAGCTCGGGCGACGACAAACGCGTGGCCGCCGGCCAGTACCGCGTGATCGACATCGCCGCCGCACCGGGCAAGCGGGACACCACGCGCATGACCCTGCACGCATCCGCCGCCGGCGCCACCCGCGAGTTCTATCTCGACGTGCCGAACCGCGCCCTGGCGCAGCGCGACGTGGCCAAAGGTGAACTGGTCCAGGTCAACGAGCGGGAATACGGCTACGAGTTCGCACACGCGGACACGAAGCAATCCTTCTTCCTCGCACTGGAAGACAGCTGGTACCGCGAACTGGGCTCGCAAAAAGTCGCGATCTGATGCGTCAACCGCTGCCGCTGCCGCTGCGGCTGGGCCTGGCCGCGTTGGCGCTCTGTGCCGGCGGCAGCGCCTGGGCCGGCATCCCGACCTTCTGCGAGCGCGCCAACGAGGTCACCGCTGCCGACCAGGACCGTGTGCTGCGTTTTGCCGGCGTCGTCAAGCGTGAGCTGGAACACGCCGGCGGCAAGGTCGCGCTGGTCTCGCGCGCCGGGCTCGACCTGAGCCGCTTCGGCCTGCTGTACTCGCACTCCGGCATTGCGCTCAAGGACAATCCCGGCAGCCCGTGGGCCGTGCGCCAGCTCTATTACGCCTGCGACGAATCGCGCCCGCGCCTGTTCGACCAGGGCATCGCCGGCTTCGCGCTCGGGGCCGACGCCCCAAAGCGCGGCCACATGTCGCTGGTATTCCTGCCCGATGAAGACGGCGCGCTGCTCGAACGCGCGGCCCTCGACAAGCCGCTCGCCCTCTCTCTCCTGGCCGGCCAGTACAGCGCGAATGCCTATGCCTTCGGCACGCGCTACCAGAACTGCAATCAATGGGTGGCGGAGCTCCTCGCCAGCGCCTGGGGCCACCTGGGCGGCACGGCCGATGCACGTGTGCAGGCCCAATCCTGGCTGCGCGCGCAGGGTTATACGGCCGGTCCGGTGAAGGTGCCTTCGCGCGCCATGATGTTCGGCGGCCAGTTCGTGCCGCTCATACACGTGGACGACCATCCGCTGGACGACATCTACGCGCTGGCGCTGCAGGTCAGCGTGCCGGAATCGATCGAGGCCTTCGTGCGGCGCCGCCTGCCTGGCGCGCGGCGGGTGGAGATGTGCCATGACAGGGAACGCATCGTCGTGCGCCGGGGGTGGGCGCCGCTGGGAGCGGAGTGCCGCCCGATGCCGGGCGACGAGGTGATCGCCCTTGAGCCAGATCAAGGTACAGCGCAAGCTGCCCAAGGCTGAGGAAACGCGAGGCCGACCTTAACAAAATTTTCACGTCGACGGCCGCAGGCTGGTGTTTTCCTTGTGAAGGACGACGCCATGAACGAACTCGAAAAGAAATACGTCGACGCGCACATCAGCCAGCACAACGCCGGCTGGACGTTCGAGAATATCAGCGCCAGCTTCGACGAACACATCCTCAAATCGATCCCCCTGTACCGCGAAGGGCATCAGCTCGTTTGCTACTACAGCGATTTCTTCCTCAAGCCGGACAGCGTCGTGTATGACATCGGCTGCTCGACCGGCACCATGCTGGCGCAGCTGGCGGAACGCCATCCGTCCAAACAGCAATTGCAGCTGATCGGCATCGATTGCGTGCCGGACATGATCGAGCGCGCGAGCCGCCTGGCCGAGCGCGATCCGCGTTTGTCCTTCATCGAGGGCGACGTCCTCGATATCGATTTCAAGCCCTGCGACATGATCATCGCCAACTACACGATCCAGTTCCTGCCACCCCGGGTCCGGCAAGTGCTGGTCGACCAGGTCTATCGGGCATTGAACTGGGGCGGCGCCTTCTTCATGTTCGAAAAGGTGCGCGCGCCCGATGGCCGATTCCAGGATTACGCCAGCCAGGTGTATGTCGAATACAAACTGGACAAGGGTTTTACCGAAGCGGAAGTGCTGAACAAGTCGCGTAGCATCAAGGGCGTGATGGAGCCGTTTTCCAGCCAGGGCAATGCCGACATGCTGGGGCGCGCGGGCTTCACGGATCTCATGACCGTCCATAAATATGTATGCTTTGAAGGTTTTCTCGCAATCAAATGAGCAAACTAAATATACGCGTCGGGAACTTCCTCTTCCGCTACCGCAACGGCCTCGGCCCGGTCCTCTTCATCCTGGCGCTGCTCGGGGGCCGCCCTACCTTCCCGGCGGGAAGCCCCGATTTGAACCTGCTGCTCGACTGTGCGGGGATCGCCCTGGCCCTGGCGGGCCAGTTGCTGCGTATCGTGACCATCGGTTTCGAATACATCGAACGCGGCGGGCGCAACCGACAGGTGTATGCGAGCAAGCTCGTACAGGGCGGCGTCTTCGCGCAATGCCGTAACCCGCTGTACGTCGGCAACGTGCTGCTGGCCGCGGGATTGGCGCTGGTCGTCAATTCGCTGGTGTTCTACCTGCTCGTGCTGCCCCTGGTGACCTACGCCTATGTTGCCATCGTCGCGGCCGAAGAAGCCTTCCTGCGCGAGAAATTCGGCGCGCAATATGTGCAGTACTGCCGGCGCGTCGCCAGGTGGGTGCCGCGCCTGCGCGGCTGGCGTGCGGCGGTGGCAGGCATGCGCTTCAACTGGCGCCGCGTGCTGGTGAAGGAGTACAACACCATGTTCGTTGTGCTCCTGGCCCTGGCGGCCGTCAAGCTGTGGGCCGACTACCAGGTGATCGGGCCACCTGCCCTGCCCGCGCCGGAAGCCATGGCGACGGCGTTCGTCATCTGGCTGGGCAGCTATCTCGCGGTGCGGACGGCGAAAAAGACCGGCTACGTCAAGCCGTAAGGGAGCCGTTCAACGCTTCCGCACCTGCCTTGCAGTCCCGCGCCGGTTATTCCTGGCTGAGCGGATCGACACCTCCCTGCGGCGGCGCCGACCGCCACCGGGCGCCGAAGCGCGCGCCATGGCACCATAGGGCCTGCCCACACACCACAGGAGAGCGTAAATGGACCAGGAAACGACGCCGGACGGCGCCTTGCATGTATTCGACGCGGCCACGGCCCTCGCACCAACTGGCGCCGGCGCCGGCAGCTTCAGCGGCCAGACCCATCCCGCATACGGCAACATGGTCGGGCCCTTCGGCGGCGTGATCGGCGCGACCCTGCTCAACGCCGTCCTGTGCCACCCGGCCCTGCTGGGTGAACCGGTGTCGCTGACCGTGCATTTCGCCGCCCCCATCGCCGATGGCGGCTTCTCGGTCGAGGCCAGGGCCGTACGCACCAACCGCACGACCCAGCACTGGCATGTCGAGCTGATCCAGGACGCACAGGTCGCCGCGTTTGCCACCGCCGTCACCGCGCTGCCGCGCGCCACCTGGGAGGCGCAGGATGCCGTATTTCCCAGCGTGCCGGCGGCCCGCGAACGCGAGCGCGCGCCGGCGATTGCGCGGGCAGCCTGGACCGGCGCCTACGAGATGCGCTTCATCGACGGCATTCCCGGCGCGCCGGGCAGCGATGCGCTGGCGTCGGAGAGCCGGCTCTGGATCCGCGACGCGCCGCCGCGGCCGCTCGACTACCTGGCGCTGGCGGCCATCTGCGACGCATTCTTCCCCCGCATTTTCGTGCGCCGGCCGAAATGGGTCCCGGTGGGCACGGTCGCGCTGACCACGTATTTCCATGCCGATGCCGCGGCACTGGCGGCGCAAGGAACGGCCCACCTGCTCGGCAGCGCCAGGGCCCAACGCTTCGGCAAGGGCTTCTTCGACCAAAGCGCCGAAGTCTGGAGCGCATCCGGCGAACTGCTGGCGACGAGCCACCAGGTGGTCTATTTCAAGGAATAGGCCGGGGAGCGCATGTGCCCTGGCGCCGGATCACAAGTCAGAGGTGCACCGGCGCCATCAACATAGTATGTTTGAACATCAAATCGGGGGAAATCGTCAGCGCTTCAGGATCTGGCGCGCAATTCCGCGCAAGATATTGACCTCTTCGGTTTCGAGCTGCGTGCGCGAAAACAGTCGCTTGAGGCGCGGCATCAGCTTTTTCGGATTGTCCGCATTCAGGAAGCCGATCGACACCAGCGCCTCTTCCAGGTGCGCATACATGCCCTCGATCTCGGTCAGGCTGGCGGCGTCGCCGTGGAATCCGACCGGCGTGTCAGGCACCTCATCGGCGATCGCCGCCATCCGGCATTCGTAGGCCAGCACCTGCGCCGCCTGCGACAAATTCAGCGAGGAATAGGCTGGATTGGCGGGAATATTGATCAGCACATTGCACTTCTCGACGATCTGGTTCGGCAGGCCGACGCGTTCGTTGCCGAAGATGAGCGCGGCCTTCACCTCGCCCTGGCCGGCAGCGTGGCCGGCGAAGGACCGCGGCGTCCACACCGGCGGCGAAAATTCGCGCAGGCGGGCCGAGACGGCGGCGGCGAAATTGCAGCCTTCCAAAGCCTCGCCGATGCTGCCGACGATGCGTGCGTTCTGCAATACGTCGATCGCGCCGCTGGCAAAGGCGACCGCTTCCGGGTCATTCAGGGGATCGGCGCAGCGCGGCGCGACGAGGACGAGTTCCGTAAAACCCATGGTCTTCATGGCACGTGCGACCGAACCGATATTGCCGGCGCGGCTGGTCTCGACGAGAACGAAACGTAGCCCATGAGGCAGGCGATTGAAAAGAGACGTGTCGGAATTTGGCGGGTTCATTTAAAATAGCGCTATCGCGCGGCGACGAGCAATTGAATTTCTGGCATCAAGGGCCGGAATTTTAACGGGTTCGGCGCCGCTTTGCTCTTTAATTCAATCCATACTCGACCGTCCATGGTGCTTCACGCCCCGTGGGCGTCAGCGTTTTTTTCAGGGAAAAAGCACAATGCATCCAATGCTCAATACGGCCATCAAGGCCGCTCGCCGCGCCGCCACCGTCATCAACCGCGCGTCTTTCGACATCGACCGTATCGTGGTCTCTGAAAAACAACACAACGATTTCGTCACCGATGTCGACCAGGCGTCGGAACAGGCAATCGTGGAAACGCTGCTGAAAGCCTACCCCGACCACGCCATCCTTGCCGAAGAGTCGGGCGCGTCGCGCAACCTGAACGACGACAGCGAGTATGTCTGGATTATCGACCCGATCGACGGCACCACCAATTTCATGCACGGCTACCCGAACTTCTGCATCTCGATCGCGCTGCAGCACAAGGGCGTGATCACCCAGGCCGTCATCTATGACCCGGTCCGCAACGACCTGTTCACCGCCAGCAAGGGCGCCGGCTCCTACCTGAACGACAAGCGCATCCGCGTCAAGAACCACGACCGCATCGGCAAGGCACTGATCGCCGCCGGCCACGGCCCCGACCCGCGCGCGCTGGCGGAATACCTGCGCATGTACGAAGTCGTCGCTTCGCGCTGCCATGGCGTGCGCAGCAGCGGTTCGGCCGCGCTGGAACTGGCCAACGTCGCCGCCGGCCGCGTCGACGCCTTCTTCGAGAAGGGCCTGAAAATCTGGGATATCGCAGCCGGTTCGCTGCTGGTGACGGAAGCGGGCGGCATCTGCGGCGAGTTCAACGGCGAGTCCTCGTACCTGAACAAGGGCGACATCATGGCCGCCGGCCCGAAGGTATTCGCACAGATGGTCCCGCTGATGGTCCCGTTCGCGTAATTCGCGTAAAATAGCGGTCTTGCTCGCCACCGTGACCCGCAGTGCACACGGTGGCAGCCCCTCACCCCAGCATTTCCACTGCGCAACAAAATCACTATAATGCTCCGGCTCGACGGCTGACCGCGCTTTTGCGTGGCCCCGACGCCCTGCACCTCTTCCGCTCCTGGCGCCGCTTGCGCCGCGGCGGATCAACCTCACCAGAAGAGTCTATGTCATTTGCTACCCTCGGCTTGTCCGACGCTATCGTTCGTGCTGTCACTGAACAAGGCTATACCACGCCTACCCCGATCCAGGCGCAAGCCATTCCCGCCGTGCTCGGCGGCGGTGACCTGCTCGCCGGCGCCCAGACCGGCACCGGCAAGACCGCCGGCTTCACCCTGCCGCTGCTGCAGCGCCTGTCGACCGACGCGGTCGGCGCAGCCCAGAAAAGTAAAAACTCGCCGCGCGCCATCCGCGCCCTGGTCCTGACCCCGACCCGCGAACTCGCGGCTCAGGTCGAGGAAAGCGTGCGCCTGTACGGCAAGTACACCAACATGAATTCGGCCGTGATTTTTGGCGGCGTCGGCATCAACCCGCAGATCAAGCTGTTGAAGCAAGGCGTCGACGTCCTCGTCGCCACCCCTGGCCGCCTGCTCGACCACGTCGGCCAGCGCACGGTCGACCTGTCGAAAGTCGAAATCCTGATCCTCGACGAAGCCGACCGCATGCTCGACATGGGCTTCATCCACGACATCAAGAAAGTGCTGGCCGTGCTGCCGCCGAAGCGCCAGAACCTGCTGTTCTCGGCCACCTTCTCGGACGAGATCAAGGCCCTGGCCGACAAGCTGCTGAACAACCCTGCCTCAATCGAAGTCGCACGCCGCAACTCGACCGTGGAAGTGATCTCGCAAAAGATCCACCCGGTCGACCGCGACAAGAAGCACCCGATGCTGTCGCACCTGATCAAGGAAAACGACTGGAGCCAGGTGCTGGTGTTTACGCGCACCAAGCACGGCGCCAACAAGCTGGTCGAACAGCTCGGCAAGGACGGCATCGGCGCGATGGCGATCCACGGCAACAAGAGCCAGACCGCCCGTACCAAGGCCCTGGCCGAGTTCAAGGACGGCAGCCTGCAGGTGCTGGTCGCAACCGATATCGCCGCGCGCGGCATCGACATCGACCAGCTGCCGCACGTGGTCAACTATGACCTGCCGAACGTGCCGGAAGACTATGTCCACCGCATCGGCCGTACCGGCCGCGCCGGCGCCACCGGCGAAGCCGTGTCGCTGGTCTGCGTCGACGAGCACCAGATGCTGAAAGACATCGAGAAGCTGATCAAGCAGACGCTGCCGCGTCACGTGATCCCGGGCTTCGAGCCGGACATGAACGCCAAGGCCCAGCCGATCCAGCTGCGCAGCGGCGCGCCGGGCCATGGCGGCCGTGGCGGCCGTCCGGGTGGTGGTGGCCGCGGCCAGGGCCAGCCTCGCAGCGCGGCGCCTGCCGCCGGTGCGCGTCCGGCCGGCAATGGCGGTGGCCGTCCGGCTGCCGCCGGCGGCGGCGCTGGCCGTGGCGGCAATGGCAATGGCCCGCGTTCGGCGTCCGCGCCGCGCACGGGCGGCCGCGGCCGCTAAGCCGTCACGCAGGTGAATGGAAAACAGCCCGGCTTGCCGGGCTGTTTTTATTTGTGCTGACCTGTAGGGTGGGCGGCTCCACGCCACTGCCTGCGCATACGCTGCGGATGCGCCGCCCACGCGTTCAACCGGCTCCGGAAACCTCGCGCCATGTCACACGTGCGTTGAACGCGTGGGCGGCGCAGACGTCGCCAATGATCGAACACCCGGGTGGAGCCGCCCACCCTACGTCGCCCGCACGATTGGGCGTCCCCGGCGCGCCGATCGACACGGTGCTACGATAACGGGCTGACAACATTCGAGACCGCCATGCCCAAATTCGCCGCCAACCTGAGCACGCTCTTCACCGAGCTCAGCTTTCTCGACCGTTTCGCCGCGGCGCGCGAGGCCGGCTTCGATGCCGTCGAATTCCTGTTCCCGTATGCCTGCGAACCGGAATGGATCGCCGGCCGCCTGGCGCGCTACCACCTCGAGCTCGTGCTGCACAATTTCCCGCCCGGCGACTGGGCGGCGGGCGACCGCGGCATGGCTTGCGATCCGCGCCGTATCGGCGAGTTCCAGGACAGCGTCGAACTGGCCCTCGATTACGCAGAAGAACTCGGCGTCAAGCAACTCCACTGCATGGCGGGCAAGCTGCCGCCCAACGTGCCGCGCGAGCGCGCCCACGCCACGTATGTGTCGAACCTGCGCTTCGCGGCAGCGGCCTTGAAAGAAAAAGGCGTGAACCTGTTGATCGAACCGATCAACGACCGCGACATGCCGGGCTATTTCCTCACCGGCTCGCGCCAGGCCGCCGCCATCATTGCCGAGTGCGCCGTGGACAACCTGTTCCTGCAGTTCGACATCTATCACATGCAGCGCATGGAAGGCGACCTGGGCAACAGCCTGCGCGAACTGCTGCCCGTGATCCGCCACATCCAGCTGGCCGACGTCCCGGGCCGGCACGAGCCCGGCACGGGCGAAATCAATTTCCATTACCTGTTCCGCCTGCTTGACGAGCTGGGCTACGAGGGCTGGATCGGCTGCGAATACAACCCGGCCGCGGGGACGCTCGAGGGGCTCGGCTGGCGCGGCGCCCCGGCCACGGCGGCCCTGGGCTAGACAGGCTGCGCCAGCTGGGGCACCATTGTTTCCTTACCAATAAGGAGAACATCATGATCCAGGGACTGCGCACCGTCATCTATCCGGTCACGCAACTGTTGGAGGCGACCGACTGGTACCGCCGCGTGCTCGATAAAGCGCCCTATTTCGAGCAGCCCTTCTATGTCGGCTTCGAGGTCGGCGGCTTTGAACTGGGCCTGGTGCCCGATGGCGTGCCCGGGAGTGCCGGCGCGACGGCCTACTGGGGCACGGCCGACGCCGCAGCCGAACTGGCGCGGCTGGAATCGCTCGGCGCGACGGTCGAGTCTGCGCTCGCGGATGTCGGCGACGGCATCAAGGTCGCGACTGTGCGCGATCCGTACGGCAACCTGTTCGGAATCATCGAAAATCCCCACTTCGACGCGGCCAACGTCGCTTGATTAGTTGATCCAATGCAACGTCGCCGCGCGCGGCGTTCGCCAGAATAGGGTCTTTCCGTCCGGCATCATTGCCGCTTCGAGAGGACCCAATGAGAACATTCCGCCTTGCCCTCGCCATCTGCCTGTTCGGCCTGAACCTGCTGCTGGCCGGCTGCGCCTCCACCGGCGGGCCCGTCAGCCTGCAGGAAGTGCGCGAATTCGCGGATGCTTCGGCCAGGCTCGGCGGCTATTCCGAGCTGTCGCGCCGCTACCGCGATACCTATGAGCGCGAACAGCCGTACCTGCCCGCCTCGAGCGACAAACTGGCGCGCGAAAACGACGCCAAGCGGCGCGCCGTGTATGAAGATTTCGTCAGCGTGCAAAAGGCCGTCGTGCTCTACATGCAGACGCTCAGCCTGCTCGCCGGCGACACGCGCTACGACCTGACCGAGCGCATCGACGACCTCGGGAACGGCCTGAAAGCCAATACCGAATCGGGCTTGCAGCAGCGCCATATCGCCGCCTATACGGGCCTCACCCGCCTGCTGACGCGGGTGATCGCTTCCGGCTACCAGAACCGCAGCGTCGAGACCATGGTGCGCGACGGCGACGCCGACGTCCAGACCCTGCTCGAAACGATGATCTCGCTCACCCGCCTGTATTACAAGACCAACGAGAACGAAAAGAAGACGATCCTCGGCATCTTCGACGTCGAGCTGCCGATCACGCGGGGCAGCAACGAACGCATGCTGGTGACCCTGGCCAAGGTGCATTACCTGAACAAGGCGAGCGAATACAAGCTGATCGACCGCCGCTACGACCTGGCCTTGCAGGGATTGACCAAGGTGGCGCTCGGGCACCAGAAGCTGCGCGAAAACCTGCACAAGCTGACGCAGGAAGACGTCAAGCGCCTGCTCGGCAATTATGGACGCGACCTGCGGGTGATCCACGAAGGCCTCGCGGCCAATTGATTTTTACGGAGGCAGCATGGGAAACGAAACGAAGGTAACGGTCGACCCGGCCGATGCGGCAATCGACGCCCTCGCCGGTGCGGTCGCCAGCGTGGCAACGGCGCAGCACCCCGCGAGTCCGGCGGAGTCGCCGGCGGCCACCACGGCAGGCAGCGGCGACGGCGCCGTCATCCGCTCGCCCGCCCCGGCCCCGGCCGGCGGCAACGGCGGCCTGGCCAGCGTGAAGCAGATCGTCGAGCTGGCCGACCAGCTATCGGCCTGCGCCGACCAGCTGCACGAGCGCATCATGCGCGACATCCGCGCCTATGACGGCGGCATCGTGCCGGCCCATGTGCAGGCGACTGCACGCGCCCTGCTGGAAGACGAGCTGTTGCTGCGCCAGCGCGCCAACGGCCTGTATGCCGATGCCGCGACCTATATCGTCAAGTCGCTCGGCAAGTCGCAGGAGGGAGTGGTGGCGCTCACGAGCGCGGCGGCGGAAAAGATCCGCAAGATCGCGCTGATCGGAGACGTGACGGGCCTGGTCGGGGGCCTGCTCAGCCTGGCTGGTGCGGCCGCCACCGGCCAGGCAGCACCGATCGTCCTTGCGCTCGGCAAGATCCACACGCACATCAAAGACATCGACACCCACCGCGCCGGCGCACCGAAGCCGGCCTGAGAGCCTATCCCAGTAGGGAGGGGAAGCGCATGTCGATGCATGGCGAGTGTGGGCAAGGCGCGAGGAGGCCGCATGGCCAGCCACGAATCTGCCAAACGCGCGACGAGCAAGGCCGCCCACGCTCGTCAGGCGCGACAGGAGCGACTCCTGCCTACTGGGATAGGCTCCAAGTAGGCAAATAAGGCAGACGTGCGCCCATGTTCAATGGGCGCACGTCGCGCTACACTGATCCCACACCGGTTCCAGTTCCAGCTCAGTTCCAGCTCATGTGGGAGGTCGCAATGCACGGCTTTTCCTTGCTTTGTCCATGCGCGCGGCGTGCCGCCGCCCAATCCTGACACACGCAGGTCTCCCAATGAACGCCCTCGACCAAGGCCAGCTGGCCCAGTTGCGCGCAGCGCTCGTGTCGCAACTGGCTGCGCTCAGCAGCACGGACGCGCCGCAGGCGGACGGCGGGCACGACCTGCCCGTGCCGGAAGTGGAAACCTCGCCGGCCGACAAGGCCACCGTGCGCCTGCTGAACGATCTCGCACTGGAGGCGGCCGGGCACCACGCGGCCCGGATGCAGGTGCTGCGCCATGCACTGGCGAAATTCGACGACGGCAGCTATGGCCTGTGCGAAGAATGCGGCAGCGACATCGGCTTTTCTCGATTGCAGGCACGCCCGGAAGCGCGCCTGTGCATCGGGTGCCAGACGCGCGCGGAAAAACGCTAGCCGGGGCTGCGCCGCGACCCTGCGTCAACGACCACTCAGTGAGCGCTCAGTGAGCGCTCAGCGGACTATCTCGGGCGGAATCGAGGCGTCGAAATCGGCCCAGTCGCCATCCACGATATTGCCGCGGGCGCGCTCGACCTGGACCGCGCCCAGCCGGCGCAGCACGTCGACCGCGTCTGACTCCTGGCCGGCGTCGTCAAAGGCGACAGCGACCAGCATGCCGGCCTTGCGCTGCTCGATCGGCGCGCGGCCGCCCTGCTCGCCTTCGCCAGCTTCCTTCATCTTGCTGAAGCTGAACAGCGAGCCGACGTGGGCGCCCACCAGGCCGCCGACGATGGGGCCGGCCGGCCCGGTGACCGGCGCCGTCGCGGCGCCGAGGATGGCGCCGACCGCGCCGCCGGTGGCGCCGCCCTGCACCACGCCGATCGGCGTT
The DNA here is from genome assembly GCF_056680575.1 of Telluria sp. AIW5. Lineage (NCBI taxonomy): Bacteria > Pseudomonadati > Pseudomonadota > Betaproteobacteria > Burkholderiales > Oxalobacteraceae > Telluria > Telluria sp. AIW5. Next base: position 4,616,671 of record NZ_CM155289.1, read on the forward strand.
TCCTTGGCGCCCGGCGAATGCAGGTTGTCGCCGCCGATCGGGGTCATGTCGTGCTGTCCCGCCTGGCTTAAATAAAAGATACTGACGCGCTCGCCGGTGAAGCCGGCCTGTGCCAGCGCCCGGGACGCGGCGTCGGCCTCGCCCTGGGTCTGGAAATGCCCTGCAATGATCGTCGACATCGGTTTCTCCTGCATCGTTGTTTAGGCGAAGCATGCTCCTGCTGGGCTGTCCTCTCTGTACGCAAACGCACGCAGCCTACCGCCACTGGCCATACGCCATTTCGTCGAAACCCGGTTCAGGTTCGGGTTCCTGCCAGGCGCGCGGATCGACCCGGTAGTATTTCAGGAACTCGTCGTACAGGGCCGGATGGCGCCCCGCGAGGCGGTGCGGCTGCTCGAAGAAGGCTTCGGTGGCGACGGCGAAAAACTCGGCCGGATTGGTTGCGCCGTAATGGTCGAGCACGCCCTCCTGGCCGAACCAGGCGTCGTGGCGCAGGGCCGCGAAATCGCGTGCGAGCACCTCGGACCAGCTGCGGTAACGCTCGGCGCTGCCCAGGTAAGGCGCGCCGTTGGTGGTGCCCGATTCGCTGTCGAGCTGGTGCGCGAATTCGTGCAATACAACGTTATGCGAAGGCGGCGCATCCAGGCCGGCGCGGCGTACATGGTCCCAGGACAGGATCACCCGGCCGTCGCCCCAGGATTCGCCGAGTAAATCCTGGCGCTCCTCGGTGACGACCCCGGCGGCGTCGACCTGGCGCCGCGGCACCAGGAAGGCGCCCGGATAGACCAGCACCGCGTTCAGGCTCGGATAGACGGCCTCGCCGCGGGCGCCGAGCAGCAGTAGACAAGCCTGGCCGGCGATCGTCAGGCGCATCTCCCCGGTGATCTCGAGCCCGGCGCAGCCGACAAAGGTTTTTTCGTGCAGGAAACGCCGCACGAGGCGCTCCAGCCGGGCGCGTTGCGCCTTGTCCATCGCCCGGTATTGGCCGATATTGCGTTCGAGGATGGCGATGGCGTCCGCCCCCAGCGGCTGCGCCAGCGCGCGCCGCAGGCGCCAGCGCGGCAGCGCCCAGGCCAGCAGGCCGGCCGCAGCCAGGATCGAGACGGTCAACAAGGCTTCCATCAGGCGGCTCCTGCCACTGTGGCGACGTTCACGCGTCGGCCAGGTGCGCGTCCAGTTCGTCAGCGCCGCCGATCAGGCGTCCGCCGATGAACACTTGCGGCCAGGTCAGGCGGCCGCTGACGGCGCGCAGCACGCTCGTATTGATTCGCTGGTCTTGCGAGAAGTCGGTATACCGCAGTCCGCGTTCCGACAGCGCTTCCTTGGCACGCGCGCAGAACGGGCAGCCCGGACGCGAGAACATGACGATTGGCTCCGGTGCGCGCGCTTCCGGGTTAATGTAGCGCAGCATGGTGTCGGCGTCGGATACCTTGAACGGGTCCTCGTCTTCGCCCTCTTCCTCGATGAAGACCTTCTCGATGATGCCGTCGCGCACCAGCATCGAATAGCGCCAGGAACGCATGCCAAAGCCGAGCGCGCGCTTGTCGACGAGCATGCCCATGCCGCGCGCGAAATCGCCATTGCCGTCCGGGATGAACGTGATGCCCTCCGCGTCCTGGCCCTGCTTCCACTCGTTCATCACGAAGGCATCGTTCACCGACAGGCACAGGATGTCGTCCACGCCATTGTCGCGGAACACCTGGGACAACTCGTTATAACGCGGCAAATGGGTCGAGGAACAAGTGGGCGTATAAGCGCCCGGCAGGGAGAACACGACGACAGTCTTGCCCTTGAACAGTTCGTCGGTCGTCAGGTCGCGCCATTGGTTCTCGGGACGGGCCTTGAACGTGACTTGCGGTACGGGTTTTCCTTCGAGCGATTCGGCAGTTGGCAGCATGGAGACTCCTTTTGCGGTGGGTGATGCGGCCAGGGTGGCCGCTTCCCTCGCAGTTTGGGCCTGTTGCCGGGTTTTCAATATTCGCAGTCCCCGTGCCGTGACAGGGACGTAAACGGCAAACGCCGCGCAATGCGCGGCGTTTGCTTGACGACAGCGATCGTCGGTTACGGGATTGCGCCCCGGGTCTCCACCGCGGCGCCTCCCGTCGGTAGGCTTACTTGGCCAGCTGGCTCGGCGCCGGGCCAAACAGCGCGGCGACCAGCGGATCGCGGGTGACCGGGCTGCGGTTCACGCGGATCGCGTAATGGGTGTCGTCGGCCAGGATGTGGAAGTGGCGGCCGCTGCCGGCCATGCTCTGCTCGCGCAGGCCTGGACGTTCCTTGCGTGGGGCGACGCCCTCGCGCTTGGGCTGGCAGATGGCGGCGAGGAAGGCTTTCACGCGTTCCTGGTCAGGGCAGATCTGGTAGACGGCCTTGCCGAGGTAGGTGGCGGTGCCTTCGATATAGCGAGCCAGTTCGATCACGCCGGCTTCGCGCAGGTCGCGGATGTACTTGCGGGCGCCCGACGGCGAAAATTTCAGGAACCACGCGATCTCGTCGGCCAGCATTTCGTGGGTCGACAGTTCGTTGATCAGCTTTTGCATGTTCTCGATCCGACGCTGCGTTGCAGAAGTCGACCGCACGCGCTCGATCGGCGCCAGCGAGATGGGCGCGCGTTCGGTTGGCTGTGGCGGGACGCGTTCGATCAGCGCTGAATTGCTGGAAGTGTGCACTGCGCCGATGTCGCCTTGCACCGCGTTGTGATGAGTCGTTGCATGCATGTTGATTTACTCCAATAAAGAGAGAGACTTGGAAGGCCCGGGTCGCTGTGTGTGGTCTGACACTCCGACAACACCTCGGGTTCCGCTTAACTGACCACAAGATTGCCTGCGTCAGCCCGGCCGGTCTGTGCGCCATCCCACATTGGCAAAATTCCTCTAAGCATTTTTATGAATTTGTCCTAGCGGAAAATCAATCGTGCGGGCCTAACTCGACTTTTGTTGCAAAAACGCGACGTTTCAGTAAAGATTTTTGCCATAGAAATAATTATCGAAATTACACCTTTTTATGCGCTCTATATAAGGGGAATTTTGTGAGTGCAGCATGTTGTTGCGAATTTGTCACTCAGCAGTATGAATAGGTGCGCTAGCGCACCGACCCTCGGGAACCCCACTCGTATTCTTCACTCCAACATCACTGTTAAGCACGCGATGTCACCTACCTTTTCAACTTATGGGAGTTTCCTGTGAACAATACGAAGAAGATCGCCCTGGCCGTGGCCATGCTGTGCGCCGCCGGTACCACGCTGGCCCAAGAAATCAACCCGTCCTGGTACATCCAGCCGAGCATCGTCGGCATGAAGCCGGACGCTGACTTCGGCGTGGACAAGAAGGACGTGGGCGGTGGCCTGAAGTTCGGTAAAGCCATCAACCAGTACTGGGACGTCCAGTTCGGCGGCTCCCACGTGCGTACCGAAGACGGCCCGGCGGCCTACCGCCAGACCCTGCTGGGCGTCGATGGCCTGCTGATGCTGTCGCGTAACCGGGTGCGTCCATTCGTACTGATCGGCGCCGGCGTCGAGCGCGACAAGGTTGAAAACCCGCTGCGCCACGTGAGCCACAACTCGCCATACTGGACCGCCGGCGTCGGTGTCCAGGCAACCCTGACCCCGCAATGGTCGCTGCAGGCCGACATCCGTACCGTGCGCAGCGACCTGCGTCACGACGAAGACTTCGGCTTCAACAAGCCGAACAACAAGTACATCACCGTCGGCCTGAACTACGCCTTCAACCCGCCGCCAGTCGCAGCCGCACCAGTCATGGCACCGGCACCGGTCGCCGAAGCTCCGGCACCTGCACCAGCGCCGGCACCGGTCGCTCCGCCGCCGGCACGCTTCGAGAAGGTCACCCTGTCGAGCACCGAACTGTTTGAATTCGACAAGGCCACCCTGCGCGCGCCGCAGCCGAAGCTGGACGAGATCGCCGCTGCCCTGCAGGCCGACACGAGCATCACCGACGTCGACGTCACCGGCTACGCAGACCGCCTGGGTTCGGAGAAGTACAACCTGAAGCTGTCGCAGCGCCGCGCCGATGCCGTGCGTGAATACCTGGTCAACAAGGGTGTCGACGGCAGCCGCCTGAAGGCCTACGGCAAGGGCGAAGCCAACCCGGTCGTGACCTGCACCGAGAAAAACCGTGCAGCCCTGATCAAGTGCCTGGAGCCAAACCGCCGCGTCGAAGTCGAACAGATCACGATCGAAAAGCGCGTTCAGTAATCGGCATCTCAGCCGCCGCTCCGGCATCACGGCCGAGCGGCGCTACGCGGCCTGGTCGGCCGCGGCCTGGGGGGCACTTGGCCCGGTCAATCTCGATTCTCACGATGACAGGTTGATCGCGGAGCCCGGTGCCCCTTTTTCTTTTTCGGAGAATCGGTATGGATACGGTCAGTAAAGAAAAAAGACAGTGGATTCCGTCCCCGCGCCAGATCTTCCACATCATCAAATGCGCGGTGACCGAATGGCTGGCGCACCGTGCCGCCAGCAAGGGCGCAGCCCTCGCCTTCTATACCCTGTTCTCGATGGCGCCGATCCTGGTACTGGTGATCGCCGTCGCCGGCTTCTTCTATGGCGCGGAAGCGGCGCAGGGCCAGTTGCTCAGCGAATTGCGCGGCCTGGTCGGCAAGGAAGGCGCGGAGACGATCCAGTCCATCCTGGCCGGCGCCCGGAACAAGGAAACCGGCAAGATCGCCACCATCATTGCGACCGTGCTGCTGCTGGTGGGCGCCACCAGCGTGTTTGCCGAGCTGAAGGACAGCCTCGACGAAATCTGGGACGTCCCGGCGCCGAAAGACGCCAGCTGGTGGGACACGGTGCGCACCCGCGTGCTGTCCTTCGGGCTGATCCTGGTGCTGGGCTTCCTGCTGCTGGTGTCGCTGGTCGTCAGTGCGGCGATGAACGTGGTCGACGGCTATCTCGGCGGCATGTGGAAAGACTCGGCCATACTCATGGGCTGGATTTCGTCCTGCATCGGTTTCCTGGTGATCGCGACGATGTTCGGCGTGATCTACAAGCTGCTGCCGCGGATCAAGCTGTCCTGGCATGACGTGATCATCGGGGCGCTGGGTACGGCCGCCATGTTCACGCTGGGTAAATTCCTGATTGGCCTGTACATCGGCAACAGCGGCGCGGCGAGCACTTTCGGCGCGGCCGGCTCGCTGATCGCGCTGCTGCTGTGGGTGTACTACTCGGCACAGATCTTCTTCCTGGGCGCCGAGTTCGCGCGTCAGTATGCGCTGCAGCTGGGTAGTTTGCGGCACAAGCCGGAGCAGGAGACCGGGGCGAAGAATGTGAAGCGGATGGCGTGACGGGCGGTTCGATGAAATGAAACGGCGCGGATCCGATGGGGTCCGCGCCGTTTTTTCATGTTGGTGTGCAAGCGATGACGATGCGGCGGCCCTGTGGCTGATTGACCGTCTGACCGCGTGGGCCTGCCGACCCTGGGGACCCTTGCGTAACGTAGGGTGGGCATGCCCACGCGTTTTACGTGCCTTTGCACACCCGACCGCAATTACTCGCCCAACAACTCCGCCACAAACTCCATCCCCTCGACCCGCTCCGCCACCGTCTTGAGGATCACGACAACCGGCACCCCCAGCAGCAAGCCCCACATCCCCCACAGCCAGCCCCAGAACAGCAGGCTGACAAACACCGCCGCCGGGTTCATCTTGGCGATCTTGCCGGTCATCCAGGTGGTAACGACCATGCCGACCAGCGTCGCGATGCCCATCGAGGCGCCCGCGACCAGGATGACCATGCGCAGCGATTCGAATTGCAGGAAGGCGACCAGCCCGGTGGCGGTGGTGATCAGGAGCGGGCCGAAATACGGCATGATGTGGGCCACGCCGGAAAAGATGGCCCAGGCGCCGGCGTTCTCCAGGCCGATCGCGCGCAGCGCTACCCACATCAGCAGCGCCAGCAGGATATTCGTCACGAGCAGCATGAACATATAGCTCTGGATCGAGGTGTTGATGTCGTCCAGGATGTGCACGGTCACTTTTTTTCGGGTCAGCGAGGGCCCCGTCAGCTTGACCAGCTTGCGCTTGAAGGTGTCCCCGGCCAGCAGCAGGAAGAACACGAGGAACAGCACCATCGTGGCCTGGCTGATGAAAGAGGCCAGCCCGACCGAGCCGGCGAGCAGCCAGTCCGTGACGCGGAAAGCCGGCGAATGCGGCTGCGACAGCGTGGGACGGCGCTGGACCAGGCGCGCGTCCTTGTTCTGGCCGACGCTGGCGGTGGCCTGCTCGATCTCGGCGGCCGCCTTCTGCATCTGCTGGATGGTCCCCTCCCCGCTGGCGGCGGAGGCGAGCAGCTTGGTGACCTTGTGGGTGAGCGTGGGCAGCTCGTCGATGATGTTGAAGAATTCGTCCTGCAAGCGGTACATGGTCGCGCCGAGTCCGCCGATCAGGATGGCGGTGACGAGGGTCGCGCCGATGACGCGCTTGACGTGGATGCGCTCGAGCCAGCGTACGACCGGGCTGAGCGTATAAGCGATGAAGATGCCGAGCAGGAGCGGCACGAAGAATTTTTGCGCCCATTGCAGCGCGAACACGAAGGCGACCGTGGCCAGGATGCCGAGCGACAGGCCGCGCGCATTCACGTGAATCGGCAGGCGCAGGTTGCCGGACTGCAGGGTCAGGTCATCGCCCGGACCGGAGTGGATCTCCGGCGGGACGATGTCGGCCGTGATGGCCGGCGATGCCTCGAGGGCGGCGGGATTGTTCTGCCCGGCGGGAGCCGAGCCAGGACTGGCGAGATGCATATGTTTGCCGTTTCAAATTGCCGGACCGCCGCCCAGCGGCTGGGATTACTTCACGCGGATGTCGTTCTTCACCGATGTTACGCCCTTGACGCCGCGTGCGACTTCGACAGCACGCTGTGCATCGCCTGGCTGCGAGACGAAGCCCGACAGCTGGACGTCGCCCTTGAAGGTCTCGACGTTGATTTCGGTCGCTTTCACGGTCGGGTCGGCAGCGAAGGCAGCCTTCACCTTGCCGGTGATGACGCTGTCGTCGACGTATTCGCCGGCGCTTTCTTTCGTTGGGCTCGATGCGCAACCGACCATGGTGAAGGCGAGCGCGCCGGTGAAGATAGCGGTGGCGAGACGTTGGGTGATTTTCATGATGTATCCCTTTCTTCGTTGGTCAAAATCAAAATTGCTCGTATGAGCGAATCCGGTACGTCACTTGCCGTACGCGGTTTTTGCGGCGTCGACGCAATGGTCTTTCGCCGCGCCGGCAAACGCGTCGCACTTTTCGAGTGCGACCCGGTATTCCGCCGTCAGTTTGTCTTCACGCGCATTGCTGCGCGCTTCGATCATCTTGCGATCGGCCGTGGCATCGGCCTGGGCGGCGATCAGGGTCGCCTTGGCCTGCTTGATGCACACGTCGCGGTCGTTGCCCGTTACCGCGCCGCAGCGTGCCTTGTCGCGATCGTAGTTCGCGTCGGCGATGCGCATGCGGGCCTGGGTATAGGCCTTCAGGGTGTTCTTGTAGGCGGCGCCCGCTTCTTCCTCGACCCGCACGCGCTCGGCTTTCGCCTCGGCGATGCAGACATCGCGCGGATTGCCGGTCACCAGCTCGCAGCGTGCGTGGGCTGCCTTGTAATGGGTGGCCGCCTGGTCGCGCGCCGTGTTGTACGCCGTCTTGGCGTCCGGCACAGTCTGTGCGCGGGCATGGGCGGACCACACCAGGGCGGCGCCGATGATCAGTAATGCGTGGACGTTTCTCATCTTGGTTGTCATGTTCTTGTTCTCCTGATTGCGCATGTCGCGTGACCGTGAGTGATGTTTTACGCCGATCCTGCCGCGTTCTCTGTTCGCTGTCGAACACAACAGAAAATGTTGTTTATATAATAGTAATCTGGCAACTCACAGTGCGTCATCGCACAGACCCCACCCTGGCCCGCTCGTATTCTTGACTCACACCTTTTTGCCAGGAGAACAATATGAAAGCACCACGCACCCTCGCCGCCGCAGCCGTTGCAGCCGTCGCCCTGCTCTCGGGCTGCGCCAGCTCGCCTTCGTATGACAACGGCTACAGCAACAACAATGGTTACAGAAGCGGCTACAACAACACCGCTTCGATGGGCTACGGCGTCATCGAATCGATCCAGGTGACCCAGGCCGAAGGACGCACGAGCGGTGCCGGTGCCATTGTCGGCGGCCTCGTCGGCGCCCTGGCGGGCAACCAGGTCGGCAGCGGCACGGGCCGTACCGCCGCGACCGTCGCCGGCGGCGTTGCCGGCGCTGCGATCGGCAACAACGTCGAGAAGAACCGCAATACCGGCAACGGCCAGGAGATGTACCAGGTCAACGTGCGCATGGACAACGGCGAATACCGCACCGTGGTCCAGGACAACGTCTACGACCTGCGCGTGGGCAACCGCGTGCGCCTGGTCGACGGCCGCGCTTACCGCTACTGATCCGGCGTGCGCGGCGCAGCCGTGGTGCCTTCGTCCTCTCCGATGTCATATCGGGCATGGACACGTACTGCCTCCTGCGCCGCACGCATCGCTTGACGCATCACCGGGCCGGCCTTGCCGGCCCGTTTCATTTCATGGAGGTGAAGATGAATGCCAAGACCCAAACGATGCGCGTGGTGATGGCTTGTTTGCTGGCGGGCGCGGGCGGCATGGCCGGCGCACAAACGAGCAACAACGCCAGCAACGCCAGCAACGCCAGCAACGATGCGATGGTGACGCCGGCCGCGGCCAGCAAGCAAGCCCGCGAAATCGCGCGCGGCGATCCGGCGCGCTGGTATCGCGAGGATGCGACGGCCCAGCAGCAATGGCGTACGCGCCAGAAGGAAATTGGCGCGGCGCTGGATGAAGCGAAGCGGGCTTGCGGCCAGGGGCCGGCGGCGGAGCGGTCGGAGTGCGTGAGGGCGGCGCAGGCGACATACAGGGAAGAGTTGAATGCGGCGCGTGCCGAAGCGGGTGCGCAACCGGGGACCCGGACGCGTTGATATTGCGGGCGACGGACAAGCGTCTTCGCGGCCAACGAGAATGGATGCGTGCGTAACGCGTGGGCATGCCCACCCTCCGGTACGCATGGGCCGCAGGTGCAGCATCGCCTGGACCGACCAGCAAAAAAAGACGGCGTCCAATCAATGATTGCGACGCCGCTCAAGCCCCACCATATTCGTTGACCCTCAGGCCTGGCCGACATGACGGCCACAGCCGCCATGCGGGACTTATCAGGCTTCGTACTGCGATTGCGCGCGCCGTTTCTTCATGTACCAGCCGGCGACACCCGCCAGTACGGCACCCGCGAGGGCTTGCTTGCCCATGCGGCGCTGGCGCAGGAAATTGAATGCGGTCAGCGCGTACGGTGCGAGTACCGAGATGCTGGTGCCCGTAGGTTTCAGCAGAGCATCAGCCCTTGCCCGCAGTGCCCACGTTGCGTGGTCCAGAGCAGAATGTAGCATGACTTCGGGCCGCGCGCCGTGCTTTACCTGTGCCTTCGCATAAGTGACGCCAGCACGGTAGAACTCGCCTTCGCGCAGCAGCTCGGCCTTGCGCTTGACCGGGTCGGCGCTGTGCTTGTGGCCAGCCAGTCCGGTCGGCTCGTCCTTGTCGTGCTTGTGAGGCTTGTGATCCTGATGATCGTGTTTGTCCATGTTCCCTCCCCTGTTGGTGGCCGCTTACATCAGCGCGTCGCGGTCGTGGCGCAGTTCGTTCATCGTTTCCGGGAAGGCGAGCTTGCCTTGCTTGAGCATGGCCAGTCCCTTCATCACGAGGACGACCGTGATCACCAAAAACACCAGGAACATCACCAGCAGGATCTTCCAGCCCCAGCTATCCCAGGCCAGCATCACGATCGTCGCGGTGCCGTAGGCCAGTGCGAACCACACGGCGAGAACGGCGCCGGCGAAGATCGCCAGCAGTTCGATCACGTGGTTACGCACTTCCGACATCTCGAGCGCCGCCAACTCCACGCGCGACACGATGAGGCCGAACAGGTTCTTCGCCAGGCCGGAGATCCCGCCCATGAGTCCGGGACCATGCACGACGGTTTCGGTCTTTTCCATGGCGTTCTCTCCGGCGCGAATTATTTACGACCCAGGAAGATGCCGACCAGCAGGCCGACACTTGCCGCCGCGGCGACGGTGCGCCATGGGTTGTCCTTAACGTAGACATCGGCGCTCTCGGCCAGTTCCTTGCTCTTGATGACTGCTTGACCCTGGTACTGGCTCGCCTTGCCCATCGCGCGGTCGAGCAATTCCATGCCGCGCGAACGCAGCTCGTCGGCCTTCACGCCGGTCAGCGAAGCGGCGGCGGTCAGCAGGGCCTGGGCATCCTTGACGAGGACCTTCATGTCGGCGCCGGCGTTCTGGATGCCGTCGTCGATCGAGCGGCTGGTGCGGGTGGTGTCTAGCATGGTGAACTCCTGTTATCGGTGATGTGATGGTTAGAAAAATTAGCGCACAAGGAAATCGTGCATGTCGTCGGCGTGCTCTTCCTCGACGGCGAGGATCTCGACCAGCATCTGCCTGGTCGTCGGGTCCTTGTCGCCGATCGCCTGGATCATCTGGCGATACGACTCGATGGCGACCCGCTCGGCGATCAGGTCGGCGCGGACCATGGCTTGCGTATCTTCCGAATCGTCGTACTCGGCATGCGAACGGGCCGTCAGCGTGGCCGGGTTGAAATTCGGCGAGCCGTTCAGTTGCACGATGCGCTCGGCGATGCGGTCGGCGTGGTCCTGTTCCTGCTGGGCATGCTCGAGGAATTCGGCCTTCAGGGCGCCGTTGTTCGGGCCGCTGACGGTGAAGTAGTGGCGCTTGTAGCGCAGCACGCACAGCAGTTCGGTGGCGAGCGCGTCGTTGAGCATGGCGATGACGGCTTCGCGGTCGGCCGCGTAACCCGCGGTGACGGCGCCATCGTCGAGGTTGGCCGCGGCGCGGCGGATGGCCTCGATATCGAAGCCATGCGCCAGTGGCGTCTTGCTTTGTTCCATGATGTTTCCTTAAAAGTGCAGGTTAAAACTTTAGCGGTTGGCCGAACGCGGCGGGATCGGCGCGTTGTCGTTCGACAGCACGATCTCGACACGGCGGTTCAGCTGGCGGTTCGATGCCGTATCGTTGGCGGCAACCGGGAAGGCTTCGCCATAGGCTTTCATGGCGATCCGTTCGCGCGCCACGCCCATGCCGGCCAGTGCCATGGCAACCGAATTGGCGCGGCGCTGCGACAGGTTCTGGTTGTAGCTCGAGCTGCCGGTGCTGTCCGTAAACCCTTCGACCAGCACAGTGCGCTCCGGGTTCTGTGCCATCACGTCGGCCAGCTTGCGCAGGGTCGACATTCCGTTCGGTGTCAGGTTCGCTTCGTTGGTGGCGAACAGCACGTCGCCGATGGTCACGACCATCCCGCGCTCGGTCTTGGTCGCGTGCAGCTCGACCAGCAGGGCTTCGAGCTTGGCGGTGCGTTCGGCCATCATCCGGGTCTGGTCCTGGGCCATGGCGGCCTGCTGCTGTGCCGTCGCGGCTTGCTGCTGGGCAGCCATCGCCGCAGCCTGCGCGTCCGCCGCGTCACGCTTGGCGCGCTCGGCCTCAAGGGTGCGTGCTTCCAGGCGCACCTCGGTACGCTGGCGCGATGCGTCGGCGATATTCGCCTCGGCGGCCTTGCCACGCGCCACTTCCTGGGCGGTGGCGATTTTCTGCTTGGCGACATAGGCCAGGCGGTCGATGTCGTTCAGGCTTTCCTTCTTGGCGGCGGCCGCGTTGGCGCGGTCGAGCGCATCGCTGGCCTCCTTGAATTGCAGCGGTGCATAGCTCGACACTTGCGGGTCGTTATTGGCGGCGACGAAATCGGCGCGCGCCTGGTCCAGCGTCGGCGTGGTGGTCGGCACGGTGCTGCAGGCGGCCAGCAGGATGGCGCTGGCAAGGACGGCCGGTTTCAGGAAACGTGGTGTCATGGTCTTCCCCTTCATTCATGGCGCCGGTGAAGGCGCGTTCGCGTTCTTGTGGATGCTGCCGCGGCGTGCGGGGCGCCGGCCAGCGCAACGAGGTAGCAGCTGCTTACTGCGAATTGGCGCGGTCGACTTCCTGGCGCAGCACGCGCAGGTCTTCGTTGAGTGCGTTCGAGGCGGCGGACGCCTTGGCCGAGTTGGCCTTGCTCTGCGCCAGCTGTGCATCGGCCTGGGCCTGCATCGCCAGTTCACGTGCCAGCTTGTAATCCTTGGCGGCGAGTGCTTCGTTGGCGCGCATCATCTTGGCGCGCGCGGCCGTGATTTCCTCCGGCGCCAGGTCGGCGGCGCCGGCCTGCACGGCGTTGGCGACTGCATTGCGCGATACCGCGACATCGGCCGTGGCCGGCGCCTTCTGGCTGGCGCAGGCGGCAAGTGCCAGCACTGCGGCGAGTGCCGCGGCGCGGCCGAGGGTGTTCATCGGGCGATTCATATCCATATCTTTCTCCTGTGGATGTAAGCAAGTTGTTAACGTTATAAGCCTGTTATCGGTCGCGTTCGGTTCGCTGCCGCACATAGATCGTACATCGCGGGGCATCCACCCATGCTCATCGGCCGCACCGTGCGACACCGCACATTTGCCGCCCTTCCCTTTGCGCTAAGCTTGGCCGCAAGATCGATACCCTTTGAAGGATCGTCATGCCCGATACCACCACCCAGCACGATGCCGCCCACAAGCATGGCGGCAAGAAAAAGAAAATCCTCCTCAGCCTGCTCGCCATCCTGATTGCGATTCCGGTCATCGCCATCATTTTCATCCTGACCTTCGACTGGAACAAGGCGCGCCCGTGGTTGAATGCCAAGGTAAGCGAAGCCATCGAGCGTCCCTTCGCGATCCGCGGCAACCTCGCGGTGCAATGGGAAGTCCCGGCGAAGCGCATGGCGCCCTCGGACCGCCACCTGCGTGACTGGCTGCCCTGGCCGCACCTGATCGCCAACGACGTGCACGTCGGCAATCCGGCCAGCATGAAGCAGATGGACATGGCGCGCGTGCGCCAGTTCTCGTTCTCCCTGAATCCCTTCGGCCTGCTGCACCACACGATCGGCATCCCGGTGCTGCGCTTCGATGCGCCGTATGTCGAACTGCAGCGCACCGACAGTACCCATTACAACTGGGTCTATAAAAAGAAGGACGAGAAATCGAAGTGGGAGCTCGACCTCGAGCGCGTGGTGCTGACCGATGGCGTGATCCGGGTCGTCGATGCGGTGACCAAGGCCGATGTCACGGCCAATGTGCACACGCTCGACAAGGATGCGAAATACGGCATCGGCTTCAAGGTGACGGGCAGCTACAACGGCGCCCCGGTCACCGGCGGCGGCAAGGTCGGGCAGGTGCTCTCGCTGAAGGACCAGGACACGCCTTACCCGGTGCAGGCCGACATGCGCAGCGGTGCCAGCCGCATCGCCATCGAAGGCACGGTCACCAGCCCGGCCAAGCTGAAGGCGGTCGACCTGCAGCTCGAACTGGCGGGACGCAGCATGGCGCAACTGTATAACTTCACCGGCATCACGCTGCCGGAAACCCCGGCCTTCTCGACCTCGGGCCACCTGGTCGGCGAGCTCGACCGCGAGCATGGACGCTGGACCTACGACAAGTTCAAGGGCAAGGTCGGCGCCAGCGACATCGGCGGCAAACTCGTGTACGAAGGCGGCAAGCCGCGCGGCAAACTGTCGGGCAATGTATCGACCCGCCAGCTGCTGTTCTCCGACCTCGCCCCGCTGATCGGCGGCGATTCGAACGAGAGCAAGAAGGCGCGCGGCGTCGCGACCGTGCAGCCGGGCGGCAAGGTGCTGCCGGTGGAAGAATTCCGCACCGAGCGCTGGAAGGCGATCGACGCCGACGTGCGCTATACCGCCGAAAGCATCCGGCGCGAGAAGACACTGCCAATCAGCAAGCTGTCGACCCACCTGATCATGAAGGACGGCGTCATCACCCTCGCCCCGCTCGACTTCGGCGCGGCCGGCGGCACGCTGCGTTCGACCATCCGCCTGGACGGCAGCGGCGCCAGGGGCAAGAACACGATCGCGGCCACGGCCAAGGTCACGGCGCGCCACATCCAGATCAAGCAGCTGTTCCCGACCATCGAGAAGATGCAGGCGACGGTCGGCCAGATCAACGGCGACGCCCAGCTGTCGGCCACCGGCAGCTCGGTGGCGGCCCTGCTCGGCTCTTCGAACGGCGAGGTCAAGGCGCTGGTCAACGAGGGCACGATCAGCAAGATGCTGCTGGAGGAGATGGGCCTGAACGTCGGCAACATCATTGTCACCAAGCTGTTCGGCGACAAGACGGTGCAGCTGAACTGCATGGCCGCCGACTTCGACGTCAACAAGGGCCTGATGCAGTCGAACGTGTTCGTGGTCGATACCGCGGAAGCGATCATCCGCGTGAACGGCAGCATCAGCCTGGCCAACGAGCAGATGGACCTGACGATCAAGCCCGACACCAAGGCGCTGCGCCTGTTCACGCTGCGCGCACCGCTGTATGTGCGCGGCCCGTTCAGCAAGCCCGATGTGTCGGTCGACAAGGGCGTGCTGGCGCTGAAGGCCGGCGGCGCCGCCGTGCTGGCGGCGGCTGCGGCGCCGGTCGCCGCGCTGATCCCGCTGATCAATACCGGTCCCGGCGAGAACAGCGAATGCGGCAAGCTGGTCGCACTGGCGAAGGAAAAGCCGGTCGCGCCGCCGCCGGGCAAGGCCAAGACGCACTGAGCAGTAAGTTGGCGTGTGTGTGTGTTGTCGAACAGACTCGACATGTGCACGGATTTATTCTGGCATCAACGCTGAAACAGGAATACGGCAATCGAGGATTACGCATGACGCATTGGAAACCGGCCCTGGCCTTGCTGGCGGCCCTGATGTTCGGGGCTCCGCTGGCGGGCTGTGGCAGTCCCGGCGGCCTGCTGGCTGCAAGCCCGGCGGTGGAAGATTCCACCATCACCACCGGCGTCAAAACAGCCATCGGCGGCAATACGGAACTCCATGCGGCCGACATCGATGTCGCTACCCGCGAAGGCATTGTCCAGCTGAGCGGCTATGTCGTCTCGGCGGAAAGCGTGGCCACCGCAGCATCGGTTGCGCGCACAGTGAAGGGCGTAAAGTCGGTCAGGAATGACCTACGCCTGAAGTAAAACCCACCAAGGAGATCAGTATGAAAAACATCAAACACCTGGCAGTATGCGCTACCCTGGCTACCCTGGCACTGGGCATGACCGGTTGCTCCGATATGACGCGACAGGACAGGAACACCGCGATCGGCGCCGGCGCCGGTGCAGTGGTCGGCGGCGTGTTGACTGGCGGAAGCGCTGTGGGCACGGTCGGCGGCGCAGCCGTTGGCGGCGTCATCGGCAACCAGACTGGCAAGACGCACTGATTTACCCCCTTGGTAGTACCCAAAGGCAAACACACACGAAACGCCCCGCTCGCGCACTGCGCCGGCGGGGCGTAACGTTTCTGGGGTGGTGCTGACGAGAGCGCTCAGCCTTGCGGATTCGTTGCGCGCACCATGCATTGGGAGAGCTTGTCGAAATGCTGGAGTGCGGCCTGGGTCAGCTCGATGCGTTTGCGCCGCGTGTCCTCGGTATCGGCCAGCATGATCCAGCCCTTCTGGCGCATCGATTTCAGGCGGTTGTGCACGGTCGCGGGGGCGCCCAGTTCCTGGTTGCCCATCACGTCGCGCACCGACAGGCGCTCGTCGGTCTGCCCGGCCCGCGCGATGAGGGCGAGGATGCGTTCTTCGAGCGGATCGAGCGGGGGCAGCGAAGGCAAGCCGCGCAATGCTTCGCTCAGTTGCAGGAAACGCAGGTAGATGTCGGCCGGGCGGGTTTTCTTCATGATCCTGTCAGTACAACGCCGGAAGCTGGCGCGACGCAGTGTCGCTTTCCCCTACCGGCTGGCTGGCGAATATTGTACTGTACGGGCACAATGAGCCCCTTCAAAATGAATACGCTGATGATCAGCGCGACCATCCTGTTGTTCACCCTGGCACTGGCGATCAACGAACTGCTGTTCACGCGCCTCGAATTTGCGCCCGGCATCAACTGGATTTACCTGCCGGCCGGCGTGCGCCTGCTGTGCACCCTGCTGTTCGCCGAAGCCGGCGCGGTCGGCCTGCTGCTGGTGTCCTGGGCCGTGTGCTTCTTCTATTTTTTCCCGGACGACCCGGTGCGCTCGTTCGCCGGCGGCGTGCTGGCCAGCGTCAGCCCGTACCTGGTCTACCTCGGGATGCGGCGCCACTTCGGTTTGCAGGCGGCGCTGACCAACCTGACGCCCACGCGCCTGCTCATCTGTGCGCTCGCCTTTTCGCTGGCCAGTCCCCTGCTCCATCACATCTGGTTCGCTTTGTACGAAGGCAAGACCGGCCTCGTGCGCAGCTTCATGGTGATGGCGACCGGCGACTTTTTCGGCACGATCACCGTTCTGTACGCAGCAAAATTCATCCTGATGCGCGTGGCGCCCAGGCTGCGCTGAGCGCTAAACAAAGGCGCTAAACAAAGGCGCTCGACAAGGCACCAGCACCCGCATCCTTGACGATCTCGTAGCAGGTGCAGGAGGCGGCCGCCAGTCCTTCGGCATCGAGGATCTCGATATTCCCGCGGCTGTAGATGATCAGCCCCTGCTGCTGGAGGGCGCTGGCCGCCTTGGTCACGCCGACCCGGCGCACGCCCAGCGCGTGGGCCAGGAATTCGTGGGTCAGGTGGAATTTGTCGGATTGCAGGCGGTCGCGCGTGATCAGCAGCGAACGCGCCAGGCGCGCCTCTAGCACGTGGAAGCGGCTGCAGACGGCGATCTGGATCGCCTGCGCCAGCAAGGTGTCGGTGTAGCGGTACAGCACCCGCTGGAGTGCGGCGTTGCGCGCGAATTCGGCGCGGAAGGCGGCGCTGTCCATGCGGCTGGCGCTGCCGGGCCGCTGGACCACGGCGCGTACCTGGGCCGTTTCATGGCCGAGCGCGACGGTGGCGCCCAGCATGCCTTCGCGGCCCACCAGGCCGACCTCGAGTGTCATGCGCCCGCCGGCCACGCCCAGCAGCGAGATCAGGCAATCATGCGGAAAATAAATATACCGGATGGGATTGCCTGCTTCGCCCAGCACTTCGCCGGCCTCGACGTGAACCTGGTCGAGCATCGGCAACACCTGGGCAAGCTCCTGCGGCGGGAGCGCGGCCAGCAACAAATTGGCGTTGTGCTCGGCGACGTCGGGAGTAGCAGCAAAGTCCATCGAACCCTCGCGATAAATGACAGGCCCGGCAAGTGCCGGGACGGATAGTTAGATACATTTGCAAACAATTTCGATCAGGTTAAATGCTCTGATAGCAGGGTGTATGTTCGGTGACGCACGGAATACCTTGTTGTTCCTAGGGACAATCCTTCCCATCGGCCGGCCCCGCCTGCCGATGCGGAAATGGACAAGCCAACCGCAACTCTTGGAGAACAAGCTATGAACAACATTCCCACTCCACCGGCCCGCGCCCAGCACCATCCATTGCTGCTGCTTGCCGCGCTCGCCGTCGTGCTGTTCTGCCTGATCGGCACCGCAGCCATCATGGGCTGGATCCCCTCTTCGATCGGCGGCAATTCAACGCGCCAGCTCAACGAGGCCGAGCGTGCCGCGTTGGCATCGAGCCTGCCGGCGGCCGCCCCCGCTGCCCCGCTGGCGCAGCTGGCGCCGCAAGGTCCGGCCTACCCTGCCGCGCAGGCCGCACAGGTGGCGCCTGCCGCACCGGCCTATCCGTCGCAGCAGCTGGCCCAGAACTACGCGCCGGCAACAAGCCAGGCCTATGCGCCGGAGCCTGAACCGGCCCCGCGCACGATCGTCAAACCGAAGCCGGTGCAGGTGGCCGCCAGCGAACCGAAATGGTGCGGCAACTGCGGCAACATCGAATCGGTGCAGGCGCTCAAGCACCGTGCCCAGGGCAGCGGCGTCGGCGCGGCCGGCGGCGCGATCCTCGGCGGCCTGCTGGGCAACCAGATCGGCGGCGGCCATGGTCGTCAATTGGCGACCGTCGCCGGTGCAGTCGGCGGCGCGGTCGTCGGCAACCAGGTCGAGGGCAACATGAAGGCGACCACCAGCTATGAGATCCGGGTGCGCCTGGACGACGGCACCCTGCGCACTTTCCACCAGTCGAGCCAGCCGCAATGGCGTAGTGGCGACCGCGTGCGCATCGTCAAGGGCCACCTGCGCAGCGCCTGATACCGATAGCAGCCGCTTCGCGGCATTCGAGCAACACCCAGCAAGGCCGGCCGTCGCCAGACCGCCGGCCTTGACTTTTTCCTACGTGCAATGTGCGCCACCGCACGGAAATACTGCTGAGCTACCCCGAGAATGGATGAGCGCCGAAAGGGCGCGTGCCACGCTGGCGGCGCACGGCGGATAGCGTTCATGTGAACCTTCCGCTCAATTCAAACTTCGCATAAGGGGAGCACCATGAACAGCCTTGCATGGATCGGCATCATCGCCTGGGGCCTGGTCGTCACGGGTTTCGGGCTTGTCTCGGCCACGCCGCCGCTCGAGCAGGCGGGCGAGCTCGCGGCGCACGACGTCTTCTTCCTCGTCAGCGGCGGTTTGCTCACCTGCCTGATCGGGATCGTCGGCCTGCTCGGCTTCATGGGCTGGATTCCAGGCTTGCAGAGCGCCGGAATGCCGGGCGCGGGCTTGCGAAATAAACAAAAATCTCGCGCATAATGTACGCCAGCGAACGGTCATGCTGAGCTGGGCGCGCGATACTGGATTCACGGCGCCACTATCGGCGCGAACCCCAGTGAGGAGACTCATCATGCTCTATACCATTGCCATCGTTCTTATCGTCTTGTGGCTGCTCGGCCTGGTCACCTCGTACACCGTGGGCGGCTTCATCCACATCCTGCTCGTGGTTGCCGTCATCATGATCCTGGTGCGCCTGATCAGCGGTCGAGGCATATAGCAGGCTGCATGCAATATCAAATCGGTTGTACCGGATGGTGTGCGGCGCTAAGCTTCGCATTACCGGTACCGGCCAAGCACCACCCGTAGCAGGTTTTGACCAATCCGTTTCGCGGTCGTGCCCCATGGGCGCGCCTACGAAACGGATTTTTTCTTTCAAGGAGCACATCATGTATTCGAAACTGACCAAATCCGCCGTCGCAGCCACCGTCCTCGCCCTGGGCGTCTCCGGTTGCGCCGACATGAGCGCCACCCAGCGCGGCACCGCACAAGGCGCCGGCGCCGGCGCAGCCCTCGGCGCGCTGATCGGCGGCACCACCCACGGCGGCGGCGGCGGCCGCGCCGCCAAGGGCGCCGTCATCGGCGGCGCAGCCGGCGCCGTGATCGGCAACATCTGGTCCAAGCGCATGGAGCAGCAGAAACAGGCGATGGAGCAGGCGACCCGCGGCACCGGCGTGCAGGTGACGCAGACCTCCGACAACCGCCTGAAACTGGACATCCCGAGCGACGTCTCCTTCGACTCTGGCCGTTCCGACATCAAGCCGAACTTCCAGCCAGTGCTCGAGCGCTTCGCCGCCACCCTCAACGAGAACCCGGCAACCAACGTGGTCATCATCGGCCACACCGACAACACCGGCGGCCCGGCCATCAACCAGCCGCTGTCGGTCGACCGCGCGGCGCGCACCCGCGACTACCTGGCCGGGCGCGGCGTGAACCCGAGCCGCATCACGGTCGAGGGCCGCGGCGAACGCGAGCCAATCGCCTCGAACAACGACAACAGCGGCCGCGCACGCAACCGCCGCGTCGAGATCTACGTGGCGGAACCTGGCCGCGGCTAAGTCGATTCATAAGACTGGCATCTACTTCGACCGCACGCATAAGTATTTCTTATGAAGAGCAAGCCGCCCGGTGCACGCCGGGCGGCTTTTTTTGCGCCTGCCCCACGGCGAGGGCGTCGGCGTCAAGACTGTCGTATTGCTGCAAACCCTTCCGTTGGACGCCATGAACGCGGACCCAGCGCAAGGACAGGAAGCCGTTCCGGCGGGATAGTGTTGCTTCGTTTAAGCAACATTTCCTGTCGCCATCATGCCCGATACCTGCGCGCCGCCACAGCACGACTCCCATGAAACACCTGCCTTGTGGCGTCCGTCGGCGGTCGTCGCCTGGAGCCTGTTCTTCACGCCGGTGTTCGGGTCCTGGCTCCTGATGCACAACTGGCGCGTGCTGGGGCAGGCGCGTGCCGCCCGCAGCGCGCAGTGGTGGCTACTGGGCAGCGTGCTGGTGCTGGCGCTGGAATTGCTGGCCGGCGCCATTACCGAGCGGGTCAACGGCAACGCGCCGTTTGCCCGGTGGCTGGCCCTGGCCTGGCTCGGCCTGTGGCTGCTGGGCGCGGCCGCGCCCCAGTGGCGCCTGGTGCGGCGGCGCTTCGGCCGGCGCTATGCGCGGCGCGGCTGGAATGGCGCGCTGGGCATGGCGGTGCTGTGCGGCCTCGCCTGCTGGGGCGCAGGAGCGATGTTAACGAGTTTGCTTCTGGCATACACCTGAACTGGCTTACCCGCCCACCTTACCCGTATAACGCGATCGTTCTCTCAAGCGTCCTCATCTGCCGATGCGTACGCTGCCGTACCAAGCACGTCCGGTTTCAACGCGTACACTATCCGCTATGAGGAAACGGAAATTGTATGCTTGACATTCTTGAACGCGTCGACCCGCACAGCAACGACATCGACCTGCTCATCGAGCTGGTCGATTGCCTGCGCCCGCGCCGGCGTCATCCCGGCCATGCGCGCGCGGCCGTGCGTACGCTCACACAACTGTTGAAAGGGAACCCGGCGCAGGCCTGGGCGCTGCGCAGCTATATCGTCACCCTGCTCGAAAAACGCCGCCACACGAGCCTCTACAGCGACATCGGCATCCTCTCGAACGACGGCTTCTTCACCGAACTCAAGCGCCGCATCGCCTGGCGCGTGCTGCCGCCCGCGCTCGACGATTTATACCTGTCCGATGCGCTCGACCAGGTGCTGTATGCGGAAGAGGATCATTACTGGATCCGCTCGGTCCCCGACGCCGACTGGCTGGCCCTGTTCGACGTCGTCGCCGAGGCGCCGCCGCCGATGGACGCCGCGCCCGACCGCGCGCACCTGGTCACGACGATGGGCATGCTCGACGCCATCCGCACCCTGTCCTGCCGCGTCTGCGCGCTGGGCCTGGAGCCGCGCCTGGTGCACAGCTACAGCGAGATCGAGGATTTCGATTCGCCCTTCCTGATGCAGAACATCGAGGTCAACCACTACCTCGACGAATACGGCAGCTTCCTGCAAGGCACGATTGCCCGCCCGGACGATCCGCGCCACCTGCTCGTGATGCTCGACCAGTGCGACGAGGTCGTCGGCAAGATCCGCCGCAATTCGCTCTCCTTCGGCACCAGCGTCGCGCTGACCTATGTGCTTGTCGCCATTACGCAGAGCATCGAGCGGCTGCGCAAACTGCTGTTCCTGGTCGACAGCAGCGAATCGGCCGAAGAAGAGGCGCCGGTGCTGCTGGCCGCGCCGCAGGACCTGCCCGAACAGCCGGCCTCGGAAAGCCGCGCCCTGGTGCCCATCCCGCCCGTCGCGGGACCGCCGCGTCCGGTCAGCGCGCGCCGTGCGGCGGCGCTGGCCCTGGCCCAGGAACTGGTCGAGGCCCACAACACGAAATACCAGGTGCGCGGGCTGTTTCGCGACAATATCCACCTGCTGGCCCGTAACGTCACCGAAAACGCCAGCCGCACCGGCGAGCATTACATCGCCGAAAGCCGCGCCCAGCTGCGCGACATGTTCAAGGCCGCGGCCGGCGCCGGCTTCATCGTCGGCTTCATGGCGACTTTCAAGATCTTGCTGTCTTACCTGCGCGCCGCGCCCCTGGTCGAGGCTTTCCTGTTCAGTATGAACTATTCGCTCGGCTTCATGTTTGTCCACATGCTGCACTGGACCATCGCCACCAAGCAGCCGGCCATGACGGCCCAGCGCATCGCCGCCGGCCTGCACAGCCGCGACGGGCGCAGCATCGATTTCGACAGCATGGCCGAGCTGGTGAACAAGGTGTTCCGCACCCAGATCGTTTCGGTGCTAGGCAACGTCGTGGTCGCTTTCCCGACCGCGCTGGTGATCGCCATCGCCTGGCAGCAAATGACCGGCCACCACCTCGTCTCGCCGGAGAAGGCGCATCACCTGCTGCACGACATCGATCCGATCCACACCCCGGCCCTGTTCTATGCCGCCATTGCCGGGGTCTGGCTGTTCGTGGCCGGCCTGATCTCCGGTTACTACGACAACAAGGCGCTCTACACGCGCATGGGCCAGCGGGTGCGCCAGCTGCGCTGGCTGGGCAGCCTGATCGGCGACAAGCGGCGCGGCCGCCTGGCGCGCTATGTCGAGGACAATCTCGGCGGCCTGATGGGTAACTTCTATTTCGGCATTTTGCTCGGCACCACCGGCACCGTCGGCTACCTGCTCGGCCTGCCGCTCGACATCCGCCACGTCACCTTTTCGACCGCGAATGTCGCGACCGCCCTGGTGGGACTGGATTACCGGATGAGCTGGGAGATGGCCGCGAATGCCACGCTCGGCGTGGCGCTGATCGGTGCCGTGAACTTGCTGGTGAGCTTCAGCCTGGCGCTGTGGGTGGCGCTGCGCGCCCGCAAGATCCAGTTCAAACGCAGCATCCTGCTGCTGCGCGCACTCGGCCGGCGCTTCATGAGCGCGCCGCTCGACTTTTTTATCGGACCAAGGGACGTCGACACGATCGAGATCCACGTCGCCACAAGGGGAAACAAATGAACATGCAACGGATCAAATGGTCGCTCGCATCGTTGCTTCTGGTGGGCGTGATGGCGTCCTGCCGCACGCTGCCCGATGCCGACCGGCTGCCGGACACGCCGCAGAAGGCCAACCCGACGGTCGAAACCGCGAAAGGCACGCTGCAGAAGCAGCAGGCCGCGCAGCTGCTCAAGCGCCGCTGGGCGAATGCGACCGGCGACCTGAAGCAGCTGGCCGTGCTGGAGGAACAGGCCACCGGCCTGCCGCTGATCGCCGGCAACCGCGTGCAGCTGCTGTTCGACGGTCCGGCCACGATGCGCGAAATGATGGCGGCCGTGAAGAGCGCGACCACCTCGATCAACCTCGAAACCTATATCTTCGACCAGGACCCGATCGGCCTGCAGTTCGCCGAACTGCTGATGGAAAAGCGGCGCCAGGGCGTGACGGTGAACGTCATGTACGACAGCGTCGGCACCCTCGGCACCCCGCAAGTGTTTTTCGACCGCATGCGCGCGGCCGGCATCAACATGATCGCCTTCAACCCCGTCAATCCGGCCAAGGCCAGGGGCAACTGGTCGATCAACAACCGCGACCACCGTAAACTCATGGTGGTCGACGGCAGCACGGCCTTCACGGGCGGCATCAACATCAGTAGCGACTACGCCAACAGCTCGCTGTTCCGCTCGCGCAGGAAGCCGGACAACGTCGACAAGAACAAGGTCGGCTGGCGCGATACCCACGTGAAGATCGAAGGTCCGGCGGTGGCGACGCTGCAGTGGGCCTTCGTCAACAACTGGGTGCGCCAGGAAGGCGGCGAGCTGTCGGCGCGCGATTATTTCCCGCGCCTGGCGCCCGTCGGCGACAAGTTCGTGCGCGTGCTCGCCACCGAGCCGGGCAGCAACTCGGAAATCTACAAGTCGCTGATGCTGGCGATCGGCGAAGCAAAGAAATCGGTCCACATCACCTCGGCCTATTTCGTGCCCGACCAGCAGGTGGTCGATGCGCTCATTGCCGCCGCCAAGCGCGGCGTGGACGTGAAGCTGGTGCTGCCGGGCGTGTCCGACCACGGCCTCGTCATGTATGCGGGCCAGGCCTTCTTCGACCAGTTGCTGGCGGGCGGCGTGAAGATCTTCCAGCTGCAGGTGGCCGTGCTGCACGCGAAGACGGCCGTCATCGACGAAGCCTGGTCGACGATCGGCTCGGCCAATATTGATCGCCGCAGCTTCATCCACAACTACGAGCTGAACGTGGTCGTGATCGACCCTGCCTTCGGGCGCGACATGGAAAGCGCCTTCAACGAAGACCTGCGCGACTCGAAGGAAGTGACGCTGGAAAAATGGCGCGACCGGCCCTGGGCGGACCGGATCAAGGAATGGGCGTCGCGCTTGACGGAGTACTGGATCTGAGTACGGCGCCGCTTGCGAGGCGCGATCCGTAGGGTGGACTCCCGAGTCCACGCGGTCGCACCCTTGCATACCGCGGCGCCTGAGAACATCCCTGGACATACGCTTTGCGCGCGTTTCGATATGCCTGCGTTGCACCGCGTGGACTCGAGAGTCCACCCTACGGATCGCAAGGTTCAGGCCGCGCCGCTCGGTTCACCCGTCACAAGCCCGCCGCCAGCATGCCTTCCGCCGCCGACGCCCATACATTCCCACTGCGCAGGAACTTCTCCGTAAGGATCACGCGGAAGGACTTCGTCAGCGCATCCCAGCCATAACGATCCACCTCGACCCGTTCATGCTCGACCCGCAGCAGGTTGAAGGAATTGACCTCTCCCCTGCCCCGCGTCGAGGTCGCCGTGCCTGCCTGCACCACCAGCGCCGCGTAAGCGTCGATCTGGTAGCGCGAGGCCGTGCTGGCCGCATGACTCACGTGCATGTGTCCGGCAAGCAGCACGTCGACGCCGCATTCGGCGAACACCTCCATCGCCATCGGCGCGCGGTCGACCAGGTCCTGTTCCTCGAAGGTGGTCGGCAGGTCGAAGGGGTGGTGGGTGACGACGATGCGCGTGACGTTCGGATCGAGGCCGGCCAGCTGCTCACGGATCTTCGCCACTTGCTCCTTGTTCACGCGCCCGTCCTTGATCGTCAGCGAGCGCGCCGTGTTCACGCCCACCACCGCGATCTGCTCGTCGGCATAGATCGGGTCGAGGTCGTCCGTGATGTAGCGCTTGTAGCGGTCGAGCGGTTTGACGAAACGCCGGAACACGTTGTACAGGGAAATGTCATGGTTGCCCGGCACCACGATCTGCGGCCCGGGCAAGGTGTCGAGGAAGGCACGCGCTTCCTCGAATTCCTCGGGCCTGGCGCGCTGGGTCAGGTCGCCCGAGATGACGACGACGCTGGGCGCGATCGAATGGATCAGGTCGCGCAGCGGGCCCAGCAAGGCTTGGTCGACACGCCCGAAATGCAGGTCGGACAGGTGGATGAGTGTTCGCATCGGGGTTCCTCGCTCATTGATATTCGGGATATTCGGAGTGTTCGGATTGCCCTGCTGGCCTTCGCCGGGGCCGCTGCAGCATCGCCCTCCCGGTGACGCAGATCGCCAGCCAGGCGCAGCCCTCGAGCATTCCAGCCAACACGTCGGACAGGTAATGGGCGCCCAGGTACAGGCGCGATCCTGCAACGAGCAGCACCATCGCGCAAGCAAGCACGACGATGCCGAGGCGCGCGCCCCGGCTGTGCGCATGGCGCGTCAGGTAGCAGGCCAGCACGCCGTAGAACAGGGTCGCGGCGACCGTATGGCCGCTGGGGAAACTGTAGGTCGTCAGCGTGATGATCGGCTGGTCGAAATGCGGGCGCGCACGCACGAAGATGTGCTTCAGCGCCACGTTCAGCAGCATCCCGCCCGGCACCGCGGCCACCAGCGCCAGCATCCAGGAGTACGCGTCGCGCCGCACCATCCACCAGCCCGCCAGCGCGGTCAGGCCGAGCGCGCCGGGCGTGCTGTGCAGCTGGGTGATCCCGAACATGAAGCTGCGCAGCAGCGTGCTGTCGTTCGCGTGGAGATGCAGCCAGTTCGCCAGGCGCAGGTCGAGCAAGGTGATCGGCGCATTGTGCATGACAGCCGCGGCGATGCAGGCGAAGCCGGCCAGCGCCAGCAGTAGCGCCAGCAGGCCGGGCATCAGGTGCCGGCGGGTCGTCAAGGAATCAATCATCAAATGGATGGGCCATGGCAAAAAAACTACAGTTAATTATTTTTACTGGTGTTATGTACAGTACCTGTGGATTTATACAGTAGTTGTGCTATTCTGTTTTCACTGACCAACATAATTCAAACAAGGGAAACGTCAATGACCACTCTGAACAACTCCTTCGGCCTGGAATACGCTCCTGCACCTTTTCTTATGCGTTTTGGCCAACGCGAAATCCTGATCACCCGCGACTTCCGCAAGCGCTTCTATCCGATCAACCCGATCATCGAGTGCGATACGGGCGTCGAGCCGGGCCACGTCGAGGTGTTGCTGTTCGGCCGTTGGCTCCTCATCCTCTCCAGGGCGCACTGAATGGCGGGCCCTCGGGCCTGCACGCTGCCTGTTTGTAGCAATAGGGCAAGCGTTGAAATTCGCATAACCATAGCTGAAATCATTCGTTTTCTTCGGGTGAAGCGGGACCTACTCTAGCAGTAAGCCCAACTCATCCGGAAGAAACGTATGTTCAAGAAAATCGCCCAATCGCTGGTGGCCATCGCGCTGCTGGCCCAGTCCGCCGCTTTCACGGTCGCATCTGCGGCTGACATTACGCTGCTCAATGTGTCGTACGACCCGACGCGGGAGCTGTACCAGGACTTCGACGCGGCCTTTGCCAAACACTGGCTGGCCAAAACCGGCGACAAGGTCACGGTGCGCCAGTCGCACGGCGGCTCGGGCAAGCAGGCGCGCGCCGTGATCGACGGCCTGCCGGCCGACGTTGTCACGCTGGCACTGGCCTACGACATCGATGCTATCAGTGAACGCGGCCTTATCGCGCACAACTGGCAGGAGCGCCTGAAGTACCGCAGCGCGCCCTACACGTCGACGATCGTGTTCCTGGTGCGCAAGGGCAATCCGAAAGGGATCAAGGACTGGGGCGACCTCGTGAAACCGGGTGTCTCGGTCATCACGCCGAACCCGAAGACCTCGGGCGGCGCGCGCTGGAACCACCTCGCGGCCTGGGGCTATGCGCTGCGCCAGCCGGGCGGCAACGAGGCCACGGCGCGCGACTTCATCAACCGCCTGTACAAGAACGTGCCGGTGCTCGACTCGGGCGCGCGCGGCGCCACCACCACCTTTGTCGAGCGCGGCATCGGCGACGTGCTGCTGGCCTGGGAAAACGAGGCGCTCCTCGCCCTGCGCGAACTCGGTCCGGGCAAGTTCGAGATCGTCGCGCCCTCGGTGAGCATCCTGGCCGAGCCGCCGGTGGCCGTGGTCGACAAAGTCGCCGACAAGCGCGGCACGCGCCAGGTGGCCCAGGCCTACCTCGAATACCTGTACAGCGACGAAGGCCAGGACATCATCGCCAAAAATTACTACCGCCCGGCAGTCGAGAAGTTCTCGCGCAAGTATGCGACGCAGTTTCCAAACATCAAGCTGTTCACGCTTGACCAGATCGCCGGCAACTGGACCAATGCGCAGAAGACCCACTTCGCCGACGGCGGCGTGTTCGACCAGGTTTACCAGCCAGGCAAAAAATGAGGTGAAATTCATGCCTTGAAATCCAGCACTTGGCCACGACTGTGTCTATTTGATATTCGTGGCCTGCCGCCGGGCACCCTTGTGGCTTTGAAGCGGCAGTCCTTCCCGTACTACCCCCAGGAAAGGAAGCCGACATGTCAGCAAAACTTCGCAACATCAACGAACAGGTCATCGTCATCACCGGCGCCAGTAGCGGCATCGGTCTCACCACCGCCCGCATGGCGGCCGAACAGGGCGCCAAACTGGTGCTTGCCGCGCGCAACGGCGACGCGCTGGACCAACTTGCCAGCGAATTGCGGCGCCAGGGTTGCCAGGTGGCGGCGGTGGCCGCCGATGTTGGTAATGTTGCCGATGTCGCCCGCATCGGCCAGACCGCGCTCGAGCGCTACGGCCGCATCGACACCTGGGTCAACAATGCCGGGGTCGGCACCTTCGGACGTCTCGAGGACGTGTCGCTGGAAGACCACCAGCGCCTGTTCCAGACTAATTTCTGGGGCGTGGTAAATGGCTCGCTGGAAGCGGTGAAGCAGATGAAGCAGCGCGGCGGCGGCGCCCTGATCAATGTCGGCAGCGAAGTGTCGGATGCGCCGGTACCGCTGCAAGGCATGTATTCGGCCTCCAAGCATGCGGTGAAAGCCTTTACCGATTCGCTGCGCATGGAACTGGAAAAGGAAGAAGCGCCGATTTCCGTCACGCTGATCAAGCCGGCGGCGATCGACACCATGTTCGCCGTGCACGCGAAAAACTACATGGACAAGGAAGCGGTGCTGCCGCCGCCGGTGTACGCGCCCGAGATCGTGGCCAAAGCGATCCTGCACTGCGCCCAGCACCCGAAGCGCGAAGTCTTCGTCGGCGGCGCCTCGAAGTTCATCTCCGCCAGCCGCGCGCGCCTGCCTCACCTGATGGACCGCTATGTGCGCGCCACGATGTTCAGCCAGCAAAAATCGAAGTTCGACAAGATGCCGGGACGGCCGGACGCCCTGCACGCGCCGGATCCGACGCACGCGCTGCGCGAGCGCCAGGGCATGACGGAGCGTAGCGTCAAGGAAACCTCGGCCTATACGTCGCTGAGCCTGAACAAAACGCCTTTGGTCACGGCCTTGCTGGGCGGGGGCGTGCTGTTGGCGGCTTGGAAGCTGGCCGGGCCGGGGCTGTCGCGGCGCCGGCTGGGCCGGGCTTGAACCTGCCTGAGCGGTCACAAAACAAAGCTGCCTCGATCTGATCGACGCAGCTTTTTTTGATTGGTTCTCGGTAAAGACTCAGTGGCGACGCCCGATACGAGCAATCCGTAGGGTGGACTCTTGAGTCCACGCGGTACTACCTTCGCACACCGTGGCATGTGCAAACAATGCTATAAGCACGCGCCTCGGCCGTACTCTGCTTCTCATGGTGCAGGCGCAGTACCGCGTGGACTCAAGAGTCCACCCTACGGATCGCGGAGCGCAGGCAGCACGGCACGGGATTATTCCCCCGCGTCGTAGTCGTACGTATCGCGAAATGCAGCCTGCGCGGCACGGGGTTTTATTGCCCCGCGTCCTTGCCGATCGGCGGACGGCTGGCCAAAAAGTCCGTGTCCTCCTCCGTCAGCGGCAGGTCGGGAATCGACTCGATGCGGTCGGTATCGATGTCGGCGCCATCCCTGGCGACGGTGTCGCGGCCGGCCGCGGCGCGTTCACCGGTGCCGCCCATGTCGCTGTCACCGGAAAAATCCGCGTCGCCGACGTCGGGACCGGCGGTGTCGCCCGCATGGCTCTGTTCGAGGTCGGAGGTCGTGCCTTCGTCCAGGTGCAGCACCTGGTCGTCGTCGAGGTTGGTCGAGAAACCCGGGCCGCCGACCACGTCGCTGCCAGTATCGGAAATATCGCTCGGTCCCAGCGCGTCGGTGCCATGGCCCTTGCCAAGGCTGCGGTCCGGGCCTTCCGGGAAGTTGTCCGGATCAAGTGTGCTACTGCCAGTCATGATGCCTCCGTGAAGATGGTTGTCGGATAGTTTTGTATGGTGTCAGGCTACAGCCATTCGGCAGCGCACGTCGCAGCGCAGGGCTTGCGCTAGCGCCGGCTGCTAGAAGGCGTGGCGCATGCCGATGTTGATGGCCGAATTACCGTTTCCGCGTGCACTGGCGTTGCCGACCGTATAGCCGGCGCCGTTGCGGTTCTTGATATGCGACCAGGCGCCGTAGAAATCGGTCCGGCGCGAGATCGCGTAGCTCGCGCCGAACGCGACCTGGTCGGCGTCCTGGTTGGCCAGGTCGCGGTCGTCCTTGCGGATGAACGAGGTGAGCAGGGTCGTGCGCTCGCTGACCGGCACCGCCATGCCGAGCAGGACGTCACGGCTGTTGGTCGAGGCGGTGCGCGCCAGGCCGGCGCCGTAAGGATTATCGGGATTGAACAGCGGTGAACTGGCCCAGCCGCGGCTCAGGCTGTAGGCCGCATAGGCCGTGCCCCAGCCGAGGCGCAGGTTGGCCGCCAGGATCGAATTGCGCGACACCGTGTCGTTGGCGGTCTTGCTGTTGAGCTGGACGCGCACGGCGCTCAGGTTCTGGTGGGCAGCGCGCACGGTCAGCGGCCCGGCCTCGATGCCGACCGTCATGCCCCAGGCGCGCCCGGCAGGCGAGGTATCGACGTTTTCCCTGAATGCATACGAAGCGCCGGCCGAGATGCCGCGCGCCAGCGCCCCGAAATACTGGACGCTGTTGTCGACGCGGCGACCGCCGCCGATCAGGTTACTGGCGCTGCCGGCCATGCCGCCCTTGAACGGATCGCCGACATCGGTCAGCGCCAGGTATTGCAGGTTGTACTGGCGGCCGATCGTGAGCGCGCCGAATTCGCCGGCCAGGCCGACAAAGGCCTGGCGCCCGAACAGGCGCTCGCGCTGGTCGCTGCGGCCGGTGTCGACCCGCACGCCGCTCTCGAGCGTGAAGATGGCGGAGGTCCCATTGCCGACCGGCTCGCTGCCGTGGATACCGATATGCGATTCCGATGCGATGCCGCTGCCGACCTGGGTCGCGCAGGCATCGCCGCAGCCGCCCTGCCCCACCACGCCGGCATCGATCACGCCATAAGTCGTGACGCCGGTCTGCGCGCAGGCAAGCGCGGCACTTCCACCCAGTATTGCAAACGTGACAAACGACTTGAGCATCGGCGTATCCCTCTCTACGCCTCTACCTTACCCCTCTGGAGCGGTTTCATCTGTCGAATGTCGCACATACAGCTGACCAGTTAGGCTTGTCGTTGTGTAGGCAAACTCCCACGATCACGCTAAAGGGCGCAGGCTGCCAGCGCCACCGCGTTCCTGCCGCCCCGTTTCGCCGCGTACATGGCGCCGTCGGCACGGGCCAGCCAGGCGTCGAGATCGTGCCGGTCCGCGGGCCGGTGAAGGGCCACGCCGATGCTGGCGCCGACACTGACGGTGACGCGACGCAGCGTGTAGGGCGCGCGCAGCACGGCCAGCACGCTGCCCGCCTTTTCATGCGCATCCCGGGCGTCGCCCAAGCCTTCCAGCACGACCACGAATTCGTCGCCGGCCAGGCGTGCGGCCAGGTCGGTCTTGCGCACCGCAGCCTGCAGGCGGGCGCCGAACTGGCGCAGCAACTCGTCGCCCTCTTCATGGCCATGGGTATCGTTGACGGCCTTGAAGCCATCCATGTCGAGGAACAGCAAGGCGCAGGGTTTGCCAGCACGCGCGGCGCGATGCATGGCTTCCGGCAAGGCCTGCATCAGGGCGCGCCGGTTGGGCAAGCCGGTCAGGGCGTCGTGCAGCAGCAAGGCCTGCAGCTCGGCGGTACGTGCGGTGACCGTGATCTCGAGCTGCTGGTTCATCGTTTCGAGGGCGCTGCGGTGGGCTTCTTCGCTGCGCACCAGTTCGCGCATCGCGCGCGACAGCACTTGCGCCTCATGGAAGCCGCTGACCACGGAAATGTCCTGCGCGCGGCCGCCGGCGCGCGTCGCCTCGACCGCCTGCTCGATCGCGCCGGCGAGCGCATCCATTGGCCGCGTCAGGCGCCGCGCCAGCAAGGCCGCGCAGCCAGCCAGTACCGCGGCCATCAGCACGCTCAGCGCAATGATGCGGTCCTGCAGGCTACGCGCATCGGCCAGCGCCGCGTCTTCCGTATGGCGCACCAGCACAGCCCACTGCAGCGTCGACCGGTCGCCCGCCGTGCCGGTGCGGCTGTAGCCGGTCAGGTAGGCCTTGCCGTCCGGCCCCACTTCGCGCAACGAGGCGGTCGCGCCCGCCAGCGCCAGGCGCAGGCTGGGGCTCTCGAATTTTTTCTCGACCAGGGCCTCCGGCCCGAGGATCACGACGCCGTCGGAACGCACCACCAGCACCTCGGCGCCGTACTCGCGCAGGGCCGGCGTCAACAGCTCGCGCGCGCGGCGGCGCGCCCATTGCCAGCTCATGTGGACGCCGACGACGCCGCGCAGCTTGCCGTCGTCGCCGATCAGCGGCGCCGAGACATCGATGAAGCGCCAGGGATCTGCCGCCTGCGGCAGCAGCTTGTCGAGCAAGGCCGCTGGATGGTAGTCCGTCGCCATCACGCCGTGCATGCCGGCCTGGTACCAGGGACGCGCCTCGACCGCCGCCCCTTCCAGCAGGCGCCCGGTGGCAGCGACCAGCTTGCCCTGCATATCGGCGACGCCGATCCAGGCATAGTCCGGGAAACCGCGCTGCAACGATTCGAGCGCGTGGCGTGTCGCATCCGGACGCTCGAAGGAGCGCACCTGCGGCAGTTCCGAGAGCAGCCTGACGTTGGCGACGGCATTGCCGGTCACCCGGTTGAGCGAGTCGCGCATCTGCCACGACAGCTGCTGCAGACGCAACTGCGCTTCCTTGCGCGCCTGCTGGTGCGCGAAATGACTGACCAGGGCGAAATGCAGCAGCACCGTCAGGGTGACCGCGATGCTGACGGTGAGCATGGCCAGCGTGGCCAGGCGCAGCGGGCGCCGGGCCACTGCGCGGGCCGGGCTGCGGGGCGGGTTGTTCATCGGCATGAAGTCCGTGGGTAATCGGCAATGATAGCTGCGCGGGAAGATGTGGACAACCGGGCTGATGCTTTATTGCAATGCTTTTGAGTTATTTTGTTTGGGACCGGAAGTTTCTGGTGACAAACGACGGGGCGGTGGATGCCTGCATGCATCCACCTTCGGCGGCTGGACAGTTCCAGACTACAATAGTCTGTAGCTCAACATCCTGAACGAATGGTCAATGGCATCGATCCCCCACTACGAACAGCATGCGGCGCGACTGGCCGACCAGTACGAGTCGCTCTCTTTCCAGGATGTGCATGCTGGGCTGGTCGACATCCTTCCGGCGCGGGGAGCAACCGTACTCGACGTTGGGGCCGGCTCCGGCCGCGACGCCGCGTGGCTCGCGGCAAATGGATATGAGGTCGTTGCTGTCGAGCCGGCAGAAGCCATGCTCGCCCGTGCGCGGACGCTCCACCCCTCGAACAACATCCACTGGTTATCGGACAGCCTGCCTGAACTTGCAAAGGTCCGGCGTCTCGGCCTGAGCTTCGACCTCATTCTCCTGTCCGCCGTATGGATGCACATCCCGCCGGCTGCGCGCCAACGCGCGTTGAGAAAGCTGGCCACGCTGCTTGCGCCGAAGGGGCGCATTGCGATCAGTCTCCGGCTCGGGCCGCCCGACACCGAGCGCGCAATGTATGCGGTGTCGTTGCAGGAGCTGTCCGCCCTTGCTCAACAATTCGGCATGCGGATCGTGCAGACAACCGATAGTCCCGACAGGCTGGGGCGGGCCGAGGTGTCCTGGACGAATGTCGTGTTGGGGCTTCCCGACGATGGCCTTGGCGCCCTGCCCCTGCTGCGGCATTTGATCCTGGTCGATGAGAAGTCCTCGACGTACAAGATTGCGCTGCTACGCGTCCTGGCCCGTATCGCAGATACCGCCGCGGGATTGGCGCGCTATGAATCCGATTCCGTCGTCGTTCCTTTGGGATTGGTATCGCTGTACTGGATGCGCATGTTCAAGCCGCTGATCGAGAACGATCTGCCGCAGATGCCGCCCTCGCGCCTCGGAACCCGACCCGGCTTCGTTACCGACCACTTCAACGCGCTGCGGGAAGTCACCGCAGTCGAGCTGCGCGTCGGTTCGGTGTTCGGCGGCCAGACGGCAAAGCATCTTCACCGAAGCCTGTCGGAGATTGCGCAAGTAATACGGGACATGCCTGCGAAGTACTTGCGCTGGCCGTCCAGCGACAACCCGATCTTCGCCGTTTGCCGGCGCCGCCAGGTTTCGACGCCGTCCCGCTTGCTGATCGACGAAGCCTTCCTGTGGAGCTTCGGCGACTTTCGGATTCCACACGAGATCTGGCAAGCCCTGGCCCACTACAACGTGTGGGTCGAACCGGCGCTCGTATCGGAATGGGTCAGGCTGATCGAAGGCTACTCTGCGCACCGGCGCCCTGACATTCGCATGCTTGCGCACGCACTGCTCGCCTGGGTTGACCCTGCGCGTGATACGCGCTTCGCGCGGGCTGCGGTTGACCGCATCCGCGCCGGCGGCAAGCCGGTGTACTGCGTCTGGTCGGGTACGCGCCTGGGTGACGAGTACGATGTCGATCACTGCTTTCCGTTCGCTGCCTGGCCTTGCGGGGATGCATGGAACCTGATGCCGGCTTCACGGCGCATCAATATTCAAAAGTCGAACCGGCTGGTGACGCAGGCGGCGCTGGAGCGGGCCAGCGATTGCATCACGTACTGGTGGTCCGAGGCTTTCCTGAGCCAGGGCGAGGAGCGGGCACGGCAGTTCTTTTTGGAGGCCAATCAGACCTTGCCAGTCCTGGCGAGCAGCCCGGGGACGGCCGACGTCATCGATGCGATGAAGCTGTACAGGATCAGGTTGAGCAAGGATCAGGGGCTCAGGCCATGGGAGCCGCTTGGGTTGCGCGAACGGACAGGCAATGGCGTAGGAAGCTCCTGAAGGCCGGCACCTGGTATCGTAGGGGATCGACAGGGCTGGGCGTGAACTGCAGCGGGCCGGCCTGCTGCCGGGCTTTTTGATCAGCGGTACGGCGTGCGCGCCGCTGCCCGCCTCGCGGGCTGATAACGGACGCTCATCTCGCTCTCGCCCGACAATAAAAAAACCGCCTTTCGGCGGTTTCTTTTATTTCCTGGCGGAAGCGGTGAGATTCGAACTCACGAACGGGTTCCCCCGTCGGCAGTTTTCAAGACTGCTGCCTTCAACCACTCGGCCACGCTTCCTGAAGTCCGGCATTATACATAAATCACTGTGCTGACGGCAGGCAATCGGTACGAGGCACGAGAGGCCGCGCGTAGCGCCATCACTGTCGGCAGGAGCTCGGCAGGTCAAGGTTCGTGTATCGCCGCGTGGACGGGAAACCCGTCCGCCCTACGGTTCCCTACTCCACCAGCAGCCAGTTCTCGCGCAAGCCCTGCTCGAAGCGCGCCGCCGGCAAGGGCGCCGCGTACAGATAGCCCTGCACCTCGTCGCAGCCCGACTCGCGCAGGAAGTCCAGCTGCTCGAGCGTCTCCACCCCTTCCGCAATCACCCGGTGCCCCAGCTGGCGCCCGATGCTGATGATGGTGCTGGCAATCGCGCAGTCGCTGGCGTCCGCGGGAATGCCGGTCGTGAACGAGCGGTCGATTTTCAGGGTATGGATCGGGAAGCGCTTCAGGTACGAAAGGCTCGAGTAACCGGTGCCGAAGTCGTCCAGCGACAGCGCCACGCCGAGCGCATTGATGCGGTCCATGATGCCGATCACGCGGTCGATGTCGTGCATCAGCGTGCTCTCGGTGATCTCCAGCTCGAGCCAGCAGGCGTCCAGCCCGTAGCGCTCCAGCGTTGCGGCGACGCGGGTCGGCAGCGACTCGGTGAATTCGCGCGCGGAGACGTTGACGGCGAGGCGGAACGGGCGCAGGCCGGCGCGCTGCCACACTGCCGCCTGGGCGCAGGCCTGTTCCAGCACCCATTCGCCGACCTGCACGATCAGGCCCGTGGTTTCGGCCAGCGGGATGAATTCGGAGGGCGGCACCAGGCCGCGCTCGGGATGCGACCAGCGCACCAGGGCTTCGGCGCCGACGATGCGGTCGCTGCCGATTTCAAACTTCGGCTGGTAATACAGCAGAAGTTCGCCGTGGCCGAGCGCGTGGCGCAGGCCGGACTCGATGCGCATGCGCTCGTGCATGCCCTGGTTCATGTCGAGGCTGTAGAAGGCGACGCTGTGGTCCGGGTTGGCATGGCCTTCTTTTGCGCGCGCCATGGCGATGTCGGCATTGCGCAGGAGTGTTTCGGCTTCCATGCCGTCTTGCGGGAAGACGCTGATGCCGACGCTGGCCCCCACGCGCAGGTCGTGACCGTCGATCAGGAAAGGCGCGTCGAGGGCCGACTGCAGTTTCTGGGCGACGGTGGTGGCCTCGAAGTGCTGGCGGATGTCGAACAGGCCGACCGCGAATTCGTCGCCGGCCATGTGCGCCACCACGTCTTCCTCGCGCAGCGCGGCCCGGAAACGCGCCGCGACCTGGCGCAGCAGTTCGTCGCCGACCGGCCGGCCCAGGGTGTCGTTGACCAGTTTGAAGCGGTTCAGGTCGATGAACAGCACGCAGCCGGTCGCCACGTTGCGCTGCGCGACCATCAGCGCCTGGTCGACCAGGCGCGCGAACAGCGTGCGGTTCGGCAGGCCGGTCAGCTCGTTGTAATACGCGAGATGGTGCAGCCGCTCTTCGGCGAGTTTGCGCTCGGTGATGTCGGTGAGGTAGGCGATCAGGCCGACCGGGCGCTCCTCCATGTCGCGCAGTGGCGACAGCGACAGGCTGGCCCAGAACACCTCGCCCGATTTTTTCCGGCGCCGCACTTCCATCATGCGCCCGCCCCCTTCGGCAAAGGCGTCGGGCGTGCTCTCGTCCTCGTCGGCATACAGGAACAGGATGTTTTTTCCGACCGCTTCGAGCGAGGAGTAGCCGAACAGGCGCTCGGCGCTGCCGTTCCAGCTGGTGATGTAGCCCATCAGGTCGAGGGTCAGCACCGACTCGTGGATCTGGTCGAGGATCTGCGACTGGTGCGCCAGCTGCGCCTCGATGCCGGCATAGGCGTGGGTGGCCCGCCGGGCCAGCGAATGAACCTGCAACAGCGTGCCGGTGAGCGCCGCCAGGCCGGCCAGCTGGCGCCGGTCCTGCGCGTCGTAGCCGTGGCGGCCGCCGACTTCATAGCAGCCGTAGCAGGCGCCGTCGACGTGGATCTCCTGCACCAGCATGCCTCGACGCGCGGCGCGCGGCGCGAAGTCCGCCGGGGCCAGCGGGTCGGCCGCCACGAAGCGCCCGTCGGGGCTGTCAAGCAAGGCGCGCGCGATGCGGCCGAGTTCCGCGGAGAGCGCCTCGCCGCGCAGGCGCATCACGGCTTCGCTTAAAGCGGCGCTGCAGGCGACGAAGTCGTCGCTGCGGTCGATGCGCTGGTCGACGCAGTGGTCAAGACGGGCGTCAGACATTGCGGCCCACCTGGATCGCCCAGTGATGCGCGTGCAGCTGGCTGTCCCACCAGGTGCCGGCGTCGATGCCCGCACTGGCGAGCAGCGCCGCATCGGCGCCGCGCTCGACGAGCAGCAGGCGCCGGCCCAGCACGCCCTGGCGTTCGAGGAGCGCGGCCGCCACGTGGCCGGGCAGGCGCAGGTCGGCCAGGATCTCGGCCATCGGCATGCCGAGCAGGCGGTCGAGCAGGGAAAAGGCGCCGGTCATGAAGGCAAGATCCTGGGCGTCGCGATCGCCGCCGTCGCGCTTGCAGAGCAGCTGCAGCTGGCCGGCGCGGAGTGCCGCGAGGGGCAGCAGCAGGTTCGGCAAGCCGTCCGCATCGCTGCGCGCATACAGCAGCAGTTGCAGCCAGCGCTGCAGCTGGCGCCGGCCGAGCACGGCGATCGCCTGGGCATAACCGGTGATCGCGGTGTTGACGGCGAACGCCGCCGAATTGACCAGTTTCAGGAGGTGGTAGGACAGCGCCGGGTCCTGCTTGAGCAGCAGTTCGAGTTCGCGCGAATCGGCATCGCTTGCGAGCAGGGCCAGCAGGCCAAGGAGGCGCCGGCGCGAGGTCCCGTCCTGGCCATGCCCGCCTGCCTCGACCGCCAGCGGATAGTCGCCGCAGAACCAGGTGAAGCCGGCACGCTCGCACTCGAGCAGGCGCGCCGCGCTGTCGACCCCGCGCGCCAGGTGCGGTCCGAACAGCGGCAGCAGGCTGGCGGCCGGCGGCGCCCCGTCGCGGCAGTCCATGGTCACGGCGCGTATGCCGGCGGGACGCGCAAGGCCAGGGGGCAGCGCGCCGTCGAGCATCAGGCGGTAGCCGCCCTCGATCAGCGCCGACAGCTGCTGCGCGGTGCCCTCCTGCGCCAGCGCGGCGGCGCCGAAGCCGAGCACGACGCGGTTCGGGGGCAGCAGGGCCAGCAGCTTGGGCGTGAGCTGGCCTGGCGTGGCCAGCAGCAGCACGCAGTCGAGGGGGGCGATGGCCGCCAGCAGGTCGGACGCGCCGAACAGGGTGCCCAGCAGCTCGGGCAGGCTGCCTGTCCTCAGGTCCATGCCGAGCGCCACCCATTCCTTCCGGCCGTTGGCTACGGGGTGCAGGCGTACCGTTGGGGCGGGGATGTGGTCCAGCAAAGCCATCGTGGTCTTTGGAGTAGGTAGTCGGACAATATTAGTCTAGCAACTGGCCAAAAGCAATGGAAATGTTTCCATATGGATACATTTCGTATCGCCTTTATTACGTGTTATTACGTAGCCGAATTGACATTCCCGACAGTTAGAATCATGCGCTTGCCGTTTCCATAATAGTGCAAGATACGGGTCGGATTCCTCTGCGCCGCGCTGGCACGCCCGCAGCGAGGCGGACGCGCCGCACCCCCATGAGAAAAACCTTAGGAGCCACCATGAAAAGTCTCGGAAACCGACTCGGCTGGGCGGCGCTATCACTCTTCGGCGCCGGTGCGCTCGCTTACGTTGCCTTGCGCCGCGGCGAGTCCATCAACGCCGTGTGGGTGGTCGCGGCCGCCGTCTGCGTCTACCTGATTGCATACCGTTTTTACAGCCTCTACATTGCCACCAAGGTAATGGGCCTCGACCCAGGCCGCCAGACCCCCGCCTATAAATACAACGACGGCCTCGACTACGTGCCGACGAACAAGTACGTGCTGTTCGGCCACCACTTCGCCGCGATTGCCGGCGCCGGCCCGCTGGTCGGCCCCGTGCTGGCGGCGCAAATGGGTTATTTGCCCGGCATGATGTGGATCCTCGCCGGCGTCGTGTTCGCCGGCGCGGTGCAGGACTTCATCGTCCTGTTCATGTCGATGCGCCGCGACGGCCGCTCGCTGGGCGACCTCATCAAATCCGAAATGGGAGAAATCCCGGGCATTATCGCCCTGTTCGGCACCTTCATGATCATGGTCATCATCCTCGCGGTGCTGGCGCTGATCGTCGTCAAGGCCCTCACCGGCTCCCCATGGGGCAGCTTCACCGTGATGGCGACGATCCCGATCGCGCTCTTCATGGGCGTGTATTCGCGCTATGTGCGCGTCGGGCGTATCGGCGAGATTTCCTTCATCGGCTTCATCCTGCTGATGCTGGCCATCATCGGCGGCCAGTGGGTGCACGATTCGCCGGTGCTGGGACCGATGTTCACCTTCACCGGCACCGAGCTGACCTGGATGCTGATCGGCTACGGCTTCGTTGCCTCCGTCATCCCGGTCTGGCTGCTGCTCGCCCCGCGCGACTACCTGTCGACCTTCCTCAAGATCGGCACCATCATGGCGCTGGCCATCGGTATCGTGCTGGTCGCGCCGCACATGCAGATGCCGGCCGTG
Source organism: Telluria sp. AIW5 (assembly GCF_056680575.1). Lineage (NCBI taxonomy): Bacteria > Pseudomonadati > Pseudomonadota > Betaproteobacteria > Burkholderiales > Oxalobacteraceae > Telluria > Telluria sp. AIW5. The sequence continues at coordinate 4,655,822 of NZ_CM155289.1, forward strand.
ACCCGCTTCATCGACGGCACCGGCCCGGTGTGGTCGGGTAACATGTTCCCCTTCCTGTTCATCACGATCGCCTGCGGCGCCGTTTCCGGCTTCCACGCGCTGATCTCCTCCGGCACCACGCCGAAGATGATCGAGAACGAAACCCATTCCCGCTTCATCGGCTATGGCGCCATGCTGATGGAGTCGTTCGTCGCCATCATGGCGCTGGTTGCCGCATCGACCATCGACCCGGGCATCTATTTCGCGATGAACGCGCCGGCCGCCGTGCTGGGTGCCACCGCGGAAAGCGCAGCGGCCGCCGTGTCGAACTGGGGCTTCGTCGTCACCCCGGAAATCCTGACCCAGACCGCGCAGAACGTCGGCGAGCACACCATCATCTCGCGCGCCGGCGGCGCCCCGACGCTGGCCGTCGGCATGGCCAACATCCTGGCCAATGTCGCCGGCGGCAAGTCGATGATGGCTTTCTGGTACCACTTCGCGATCCTGTTCGAGGCCCTGTTCATCCTGACCGCGGTCGATGCGGGCACCCGCGCCGGCCGCTTCATGCTGCAGGATTTGCTGGGCGCTTTCGTGCCTTCGCTGAAGCGCACCGAATCGCTGCCGGCCAACCTGCTGGCGACCGGCCTGTGCGTCGCGGCCTGGGGCTATTTCCTGTACCAGGGCGTGGTCGATCCGCTGGGCGGCATCAACACCCTGTGGCCGCTGTTCGGCATCGCCAACCAGATGCTGGCCGGTATCGCGCTGGTGCTGGGCACCGTGGTGCTGTTCAAGATGAAGCGCGGCCAATACGCCTGGGTCACGATCGTGCCGACCATCTGGCTGCTGATCTGCACCCTGGCCGCGGGCTGGCAGAAGATCTTCGACGCTAACGTGAAGGTCGGCTTCGTCGCCCACGCCCGCAAGTACCAGGCCGCACTGGACGGGGGCCAACTGCTGGCGCCGGCCAAGTCGCTCGACGAGATGCACCGCATCATCTTCAACGATTATGTCGACGCTACGCTGGCCGGCTTCTTCATGGTCGTCGTCGTCGCGGTGCTGTTCTACGGCATCCGCACGGTGCTGAACGCCCGCAACAACAACACGCCGTCGGTGAAGGAATCGCCCTTCGTCGCCGCGCCGGCCGCCGCGCAGGTGCAGTGATGTTCTCCACCCTCGCCCAGGCCGGCCGCTATCTCGGGCAAAGCATGCGCCTGATGGTCGGCCTGCCCGAGTACGACACCTACCTCGCGCACATGGAGCGCGAGCATCCGGACAAGCGACCGATGACCTACGAGGAGTTTTTCCGCGAGCGCCAGGAAGCGCGGTATGGGTCGGGGCGCAGCGGGGGGTGTTGCTAGCACAAACACTGCATTGAACTGTGGCGTGGACGGGTCCCCCGTCCACGCGTTCTGTCAACGCCGCATATCGACACAGCGCGCAACATCACACGTGCATTGAACGCGTGGACGGCAGAGGCGTCCACCCTACCATCCCTCCCCTCCCGCTTTGCGCCATCGCAAAGCCACCCCCTCCCCTACAACGTAATATTTTTTCCTGCAGGAATTTGCATTTCTGCAAGGAGGGCATGCGCACGCAACCTGGCGCCGGCCCGCACGATGATGCCGCTCCTGCCCATCTTCCATGCCGAACTTCGCGCGCTCCAGCCTGTATCGCAAACTGACCACGATGTCGCTGCTGTCGACCGGCGTCGCGCTGGCCTGCGTGTTCGTCGCCTTCACCGTCGCCTCGGTGCTGAACGGGCGCGAGAACGAAGGCCGGCAGCTGTCCTCGCTGGCCGGCGTGGTCGCGGCCAACAGCGCCGACGCGCTCGTGTTCAACGACCGCAGCCTGGCGCGCACCCTGCTCGCCTCGCTCGAAGCGAAGGACGAGATCTCGCATGCCGCCCTGTACGACCGCAAGGGCAAGCTGTTCGCCTCCTACAGCGCCCCCGCCCACGCCGGTGAGGAGCCGGCGGCCGTGCTCGAGCCGGGCGACGAGTCCGCGCCGGCCGCGAACCCGGAGGCCGGCAGCCTGTGGTCGCCGCGCATGCGCCTGGTGCGCGGGGTGGCCGGCGCCAAAGCCCAGGTTGGCGTGCTGGTGATCGAAGTCGACTTGCTGCCGATGTGGCGCGGGATCCTGCGCAGCAGCGGCGTGCTGGCGGGGGCGATGTGCGCCTCGCTGCTGGTGTCGCTGGTGCTGGCGCGGCGTTTCACGCGCAGCATTGCCGCCCCGGTGACGAAACTGATCCAGACCGCGCAGGAGGTATCAAGCAGCCAGAACTACACCCTGCGCGTGCCGCATGAGCGGCGCGACGAACTCGGCACCCTGATCAACAGCTTCAACGACATGCTGGCCCAGATCGAAGGCCGCGGCGCGGCCCTGAGCCTGCACCGCGACGAACTCGAACGCCAGGTGTCGGTGCGCACCGAGCAGCTCGAACGGGCCAAGAACGCCGCCGAGGCGGCCAGCCGCGCGAAGAGCGCCTTCCTCGCCACCATGAGCCACGAGATCCGCACCCCGATGAACGGCGTGCTGGGCATGACCGAGATGCTGCTCGGGACGAATCTCACCGAGGCCCAGCGCAACTACACGCGCCTGGTCAAGCGCTCCGGCGAGCACCTGCTGGTGATCATCAACGACATCCTCGATTTCTCGAAAATCGAGGCCGGCAAGCTGACCATCGAATACATCAACTTCAACCTGTGGGACCTGCTGGAAGACATCCACACCGTCTACACGCCGCAAGCCCAGAACAAAGGGATCGCGCTCGACTTCGACATCGCCAACGACATCCCGGTGGCCATTTGCGGCGACCCGAACCGGCTGCGCCAGATCATGGCAAACCTGCTTGGCAACGCCATCAAGTTCACGGAACAGGGCCGGATCGAGGCGCGCGTGCGCGTGGCCAGCGAAGACAGCCAGGCCGTGGTGTTGCGCTTCGAAGTGATCGATACCGGCATCGGCATTTCGCGCGAGGCGCGCGGGCGCCTGTTCGAAGCCTTTTCGCAGGCCGACGATTCGACCACCCGCAAGTTCGGCGGGACGGGCCTGGGCCTGGCGATCTCGAAGCAGCTGGTCGAACTGATGGGCGGCGCGATCGGGGTCGACAACGGTGCAAAGCAGGGTTCGGTGTTCTGGTTCACGGTCAGCTTCGACAAGCGCCGCGTCGATCCGGACGCGCCCGGCGGGCAGCAGGACCTGCTTGCCGGCATGCGCGTGCTGGTGGTCGACGAGGACGAGACCACGCGCATCGCGCTCGAACGCCATCTGGCCGAATGGGAGCTCGCCTGCGAGGGTGCGGCCAGCGCCGGCGCCGCGCTCGACCGCCTGGTCAGCCGCGCGCGCGCCGGCCAGCCTTTCGACGCCGCGATCGTCAACATGGAACTGACCCAGTCGAGCGGCCTGCTGCTGGCGGCGACGATCAAGTCCTCCCCGCTGACGCGGCCGACCCGCATCATCCTGCTCAGCCCCGAACGCGTCGCGGCCGATCCGGTGCAGCGGCGCGAAGCGGGTGTGGCCTACCAGCTGATCGAACCGGCGCGCGCGGCCGACCTGTTCGCCTGCCTCGGTACCCGTCCGCGCGGCCTGACCGCGCCCGCGCCGCAGTTCCTGCCGCCGCCGCAGGCGCCGCGTGGCGAGGGCACGGCGCGCGTGCGGCGTGTGCTGCTGGCCGAAGACAATCCGGTCAATGTCGAAGTGGCGAAAGCCATGCTCGAGAGCCTGGGCTTGCAGGCGCAGGTCGCGCAGAATGGCCTGCAAGCCCTGGAGGCGACGCGCGGCACCGCTTTCGAGGCCGTGCTGATGGATTGCCAGATGCCGGTGCTGGACGGCTTTGCCGCCACGGCGGCGATCCGGCGCGAGGAGCAGGATGCCGGCCGTGCGCGCACGCTGCCGATCATCGCGATTACCGCGAATGCGCTGCAGGGCGACCGCGAGGCCTGCCTCGCCGCCGGCATGGACGACTACCTGTCGAAACCGTTTACGCAAGCCGAGCTGGCGGGCGTGATCGGGCGCTGGATCGCGCTGCCGCTGGCCGCCAGCGTGCACCACGACGAGTCCGTCCCGACCCTGCCGATCGAAGCGCGCGAAGTGATCCAGCGCGACGTCATCAACGCGAAAGCGCTGGAGAACATCCGCGCGCTCAGCCAGCAGGGAGGCGACGCCCTGGTGCGGAAAGTCATCCGGGCCTATGTCGGCGACGCCCCGCAACACCTGCGCACGCTGCGCCAGGCGGTCGGCGGGCGGGATGCCGATACCGTGCGCCGCGTCGCCCACAGCCTGAAATCGGCCAGCGCCAACGTCGGCGCGGAGACGCTCGCGCGCCTGTGCAAGGACCTCGAACAGATGGGCCGCAATGCCAGCGTGAGCGGCGCGGCCACCCTGCTGACCGACATGGAAGAAGAGTTCCAGACCGTGCGGCAGTCACTGAATGCCATGCTGGAAAACTAGTGAAGGAAACATGATGCCAGCCTCCCCTTCTTCCCAACGCGGTGTCGTGCTGGTTGCCGACGACGATCCGGTGATGCGCCTGCTGATGCTCGAGATGCTGCAGCAGGTCGGACTCGACGGCATCGAAGCCGGGGACGGACGCGAAGCGCTGGCCCTGGCGCGCGAGCGCCGCCCCGACCTGATCCTGATGGACGTCGAGATGCCGTACCTGGACGGCTTCGCCGCGTGCCGCGCGATCCGCGGCAGCGAGGGTCCGGGCGCCTCGGTGCCGATCGTGATGGTCACCGGCGGCGACGATATCGAAGCCGTCACCAGCGCCTACGAGGCCGGCGCCACCGACTTCGTCTCGAAGCCGATCAACTGGCCGATCCTCGGCCACCGCGTGCTCTACGTGCTGCGCGCCAGCGACGCCATCGCCCGCCTGCGCATCGCCGACGCCCAGAACCGCGCCGTGCTGGCCGCGATTCCGGACACGTTCTTCCGCATGAACCGCGACGGCTTCTATCTCGACTACGAACCGGGCCGCGGTTTTCCCAGCCGTGAGCGCGACGGCGCCGTGCCCTTCACCAGCGAACGCTGCGTGGGACGCCACATCTCCGAAGTGCTGCCGAAGGACATCGGGGGACGGGTGATGGAACAACTGGCCGAGGTGCTGCGCACCCAGCAGATCCGCTCGATCGAATACGAACTGCTGCGCTTCGGCGCGACCCAGCATTTCGAGGCGCGCCTGGTGGCGACCGGGCCCTCCGAAGTCCTGGGCCTGGTGCGCGACATCAGCGAGAGGAAGCGCAGTGAAGAGCAGATCCGGCGCCTGGCCTATTGCGACAGCCTGACCGGCATCCCGAACCGCCAGGCTTTCCTCGAAACGCTGGAACGCGAACTGCAGCGTTCGAAAGTCGGCAACAAGAAGTTCGCGGTGCTGTTCATGGACCTCGACGCCTTCAAGCGCATCAACGACACGCTTGGCCACAATGTCGGCGACCACCTGCTCAAGATCGTTTCCGAGCGCCTGCGCGAAACGATCCGTCCCAGCGACCTGGTGTCGCGCAGCGAAGCGCTACCCGGCGAGGCACCCGCAACCGAATCCTCGGCCACCAACCTGGCGCGCCTGGGCGGCGACGAATTCACGATCCTGATTCCCGACCTCGAGCGGGTCGAGCATGCACTGAACGTCGCGCACCGCGTCAAGGAAGCGATGCGCCGTCCCTTCCTCATCGACGGCAACGAGATCTTCGTCACCGCCAGCATCGGCATCTCGCTGTTCCCGGAAGACGGCGACGATTGTAATTCGCTGCTCAAGTTCGCCGATACGGCGATGTATCACGCCAAGAACTGCGGCAAGAACAACGCCAAGCTGTACAGCTCTTCGCTGACGATGCAGATCATGAGCCACGTGAAGCTCGAAGTGGGCTTGCGGAAGGCTTTGCAGAACAACGAGCTGTATCTGCTGTACCAGCCGCAGCTCGATGTGCGCTCGCTCGAAATCGTCGGCGTCGAGGCCCTGGTGCGCTGGCGTCATCCGGAGCGGGGCATCATCTCGCCGACCGAATTCATCCCGCTGGCCGAAGAGACAGGCCTGATCGTGCCGATCGGCGAATGGGTGCTGCGCACCGCCTGCAACCAGGCGCGCGCCTGGCAGCGTGCGCTGCACCGCCCGGTGCGCATGGCGGTGAACCTGTCGGCCAAGCAGTTCAAGGACGAGAACCTGTCGCAGATCGTCGTCTCCGCGCTCGACGAGACCGGGCTCGATCCGAAGCTGCTCGAACTCGAACTGACCGAAGGCACGCTGATGGACGACGCCAGGGCGACGATGGCCACCCTCGAGCAGTTGCGCGGCATCGGCGTCTACCTGTCGATCGACGATTTCGGCACCGGCTACTCGTCGATGAATTATCTAAAACGTTTCGACGTGCGGGCCCTGAAAATCGACCGCAGCTTCATCTGCGGCCTGCCGCAGGATTCGGAAAATGCGGCGATCACGCGCGCGATCATCGCGATGGCCCATGGCCTGAAAATGGCCGTGGTCGCCGAGGGGGTCGAGACCGACGAACAGCTGGTGCTGCTCGAGCAGTTCGGCTGCGACCTCGTGCAGGGCTACTTCCTCGGCCACCCGGCGAGCGCGGAGGCGATCACGCAGATGCTGGGCCAGCTGCGCATGATCCAGCCGGAGCTGCCTGCATTGCCGGCGCCGTAGGGTGGTCGGCTCCCCCCGGGGTGCCTGACACCCGCCTGCGCCCGACGCCGCCCACGCGTGACGCCCGCCTTGTGATATCCCGCGTCGATGCCGGCGTGCGTTGAACGCGTGGGCGGCGCGGACGCCGCGTCAATTCACATTATCGGGTGGAGCCGACCACCCTACCCGGCCGGCGCCAGCGTCAGCGTATGGCGCGCCGGTCCAGGCAGCAGCGGCACCGGCCGGCCCTGCACCCAGTCGGCGTGCCCGTGCAGGAAATACGGCGAGAGCGGATGGCCGCTCTGCCCGCCCGGCATGTTGAACAGCCCCTGCTCTTCGTGCCCGGGCGACACCGTCATCCGTTCCGACTGCCCGAATTTCGGACCCGCCACGCGCGGCATGTTGGCGTCGCCCGCCAACTGGTCGGGCGGCACGCCCAGCCAGCGGCCGAGAAAGGGCATCGCCAGCGCGATCGGATGGACAATCGCCGCCGTGTTGCGCGCACCCCAGGTCGCCGCCTCCAGTGGCAGGCCCTCGGCGTCGAGGCTGGCCAGCACCCGGTCGACCGCGCCCAGCTGCACCTCGCGCCAGCTGCGCCGCCCCGGCGGCAGCCAGCCGGCGGGCTGTGCATCGAGCAGGCGCGCGACCAGCGCCGGCCAGCGCGGATTGGCCAGCGCCATCGTCGCCTTCGGGTCGAGCGCCGCCAGTTGCGCATCGACGCCTTCGAAGAGGATGTCGTGCAGCGCCCACATGAAGCTGCGCGCGAGGCGGTAGCCGACCGAATCGACGTCGGCGCGGCCATTCCAGCTGGTCTCGAGCAGGCGCCGGAAGGCGGCGCGGCGCGGCTTTCCCGCTGTCGCGGCACTGTCGAGCACGTCGAGCGCGCGTTGGCGCCAGAGTGCGATGAAGAGGGCGCGGTCGTCGAGTGCGACCGCAAACGCGCCCTGCTCGTCGGTGCGTGGCCCGAGGCCGCGCAGGCGGTCGCGCAGCTGGCTGCTGCGCGCGCCGAGGTCGAAACCGCCGTCCCCGAGCAGCGCACTGTTTGATCCCAGCAGCTGGCGGTTGTTCGCGGTCGAGAGCAGGCCGTCTGCGGGGTTGATCACGCGCGGATAATGTTCGGGCGCGAGCAGGCCGCTCCAGGTTGGCGTCGGCTCGCCCGCCAGCAGCGGAAAGCTGGCGAAAGGCGTGGCGAAAGGCGTGGCGAGAGGCGCGGTGAGAGACGTAGCGCCGGCGGCGTCCGGCGCGCGTTGCGGCAAGCGGCCGGCGATCGTCCAGCCGATGTTCCCGGCGGCGTCGCCGGCAATGAAATTCTGGGCCGGAATGCCGTCGAGCGCGGCGATCCCCAGCGCCTCCTCGAGCGTGGCGGCCCCCTCGAGGCGCAGGTGGTTCAGGTTGACGGCGCCCGGCGCGTGCGCCACCCAGTGCAGCGCCCAGGTCCTGCCGCCCGCCTCGCGCAGCGGCCCGAAGCGGGTCTCGCGTACCAGCAGCCGCTCGGCCGGCGCGCCCTTCACGGCGATCGTCTCGGCATGCTCGGCCGGGCGCTCCCATCCTTGCGGCGTGCGCACCTCCCCGGGACGCGTGCGCTCGAGCTCGCGCCCGACCTCGACCAGGTCCAGGTAGTCGCCATAACTGTTGGTGAAACCCCAGGCAACCTTGCCGTTGCTGCCTGCGATCACCAGCGGCGGCGCGCCCGGCAGCGTCACCCCGACCAGGCGCCGCTCGCCGCCCTGCCCGTCCGGATACCGCAAGGCCAGCCGGTACCAGATGTTCGGCAACTGCAGGCCCAGGTGCATGTCGTCGGCGACGATCGCGGCGCCCGTCGTGCTGCGGCTGCCGGCGATCGCATAATTGTTGCTCCCCACCAGGTCGCCGCGCCCGAGCAAGGCCAGCGGCGCCGGCTGGCCCGCCCTGCTGCCCCACCAGGCCGGTGCGCGGTCCGGCAGCGCTGCCTCGGCCGGCGCTGCCATGGATGGGCCGTCGAGCGGCGTGTCCCAGCGCGTCGCCTGCGGCAGCAAAAAGGCGAGTTGCGCGGCATCGCTGTGCTCGCGCAGCCAGCCGCGCGCCAGTTCGCGCGGCTCCTGGTTGCCCTGCAGGTCGATGAACATCGCCCACACTGCCAGCAGCGAATCCTCGGCCCGCCACGGCGCCGGCGCCGTGCCCGTCAAAAGGTATTCGAAGGGCCGCGCGGCGAGCGCCTTCACACCGTCGTTGACGCCGGCCACGTAACGGTCGACGAAGGCACGCTCGGCCGGCGAGAGGGTCTCCAGCGCCTGCACGGCGCGGGCGCGGAAACGGTGCAGGCGGCGCGCGCGGTCGAGCGGCAAGGCGCGCGGCCCGAACAGCTCGGCCAGCTGGCCTCCGGCGGTACGGCGCAGCAGGTCCATCTGGAAAAAGCGCTCCTGGGCGTGGACGAAACCGGTGGCATAGGCGACATCGAGGCGGTTGCCGCCGCGGATCATCGGTACGCCCGCTTCGTCGCGCGCGATCGTGACCGGGCCGGCGAGGCCGGGCGCGTCGCGCTTGCCGTCGAGCTGCGCGAGGCTGGCGCGCAGCAGCAGCCAGGCGCCGAGGCCGGCCAGAACCACCAGTGCGAACAGGACGAGCGCCAGGCGCCGCGTCCAGGCCTTCCAGCCTCGAGCTCGCATCTCTCCCCCAGTTATTTTTATTTATGCGGATGATGTTGCCAGAAAAACCACACCGGAGAAAGCGGTCTGCGCGATTCCATGCGGTGCGCATGAAGATGCAAGGGAGCGTCCGATTGGACCGGATCGAGCAGTGTTCTGGTTCTTGCGCTAAGCTCGAAACCGGTGAAGTTCACCGCAAAGGAGCTCGCAATGCGTACTTACATCATCCTGTCAGCAGCGCTGCTGCTGAGCGCCTGCGCCACTCCACAGGAACGGGCGGCGCGCAAACAGGCGGAAATGGCGGAGATGATCGCCGTCTACGGACCGGCCTGCGACCGGCTCGGCTATGCCCAGCAATCTGATCAATGGCGCAACTGCATTATCAGCCTCAGCACGAAGGATGAGGTGCAGCGCTACGGCAGTTCCGCCGGGTATGGCGGAGGCTGGGGCGGACGCTACTGGGGCGGCGGATTCTGGGGTCGCGGCTGGTAACAGTTGCCGAGAGCCCGGGACCGCTGCGTAACGTAGGGTGGGCATGCCCACGCGCTCATGCTCCGGCATGTTGCACGGTCACCGGGGACCGCATCGGCTCGCGCGTGATGTCGTTGGAATTCGACCGCGTGGATTCGTCGCTCACGTTGCGGCATGCATGCGTACGTCCGCGTGGGCATGCCCACCCTACGTTACGTAGCGGTTCCCGGTAAAAATGGTGCGGGAGAGAGCGCTAGCAGACGCCTCGCGCACTCGGCTTTCGTGACGGCCTCGCGCGTGGCAAGCATGCGCTCGACCAGGCGCTGCGCGTGCGCCACCAGGTGAGGATGGCGCACGTCGGGCGGATGCAGGGACAGGCGCATCAGCGGCCCGGTCGCCAGGCAGCGCGCGGCGATGCTTGCGGCAACCGGCGACAGCGCCCTCCCCGTGCGGTTCCTGGCCGTGTACACGAGCGAAGGCGCGAATACCGAGCGTCCCTGGCGCAGCAGGTGAAAGCGGGTAAACGTCGTGGTGTACGAAAAGGCGAACTCCGGCAGCACGCGCCAGGATGCCTCGCCCAGCAACCAGGCGGGCGGGACGAAGCCCGCGACCGGCCAGTCGCGCTGGCGGAACCATTCGAGTCCCAGCGCGATGCGCTCGCGCGCTTCCTCGGCGGCGAGCGCCGCGAACTCGCCTTCGCTCTGCGTGTAGACGCCGCGCAGGAATCGCTGGCGCAGGCCGCTTGATGCGCGCGCGGTATCGAGATGGGTATAGCCGTGCAGCGCCAGCTCGTCGCCGCGCGCCAGCACCGCGTCCAGCCCGCGGCGCATGGCGCCCTCGTCGTCGCTACGGTCGTGGTAGCGCGGCACGACCAGCCAGGTCAGGCGGATGTCGGCGACCTCGCGCATGGCCCGCGCCAGGCGCGCGCACTCCTCCCAGGTGGCGGGCGCGACGTCGTGGATCGACACGCACAGCAGGGGCGGCTCGCCTGGGGCCAGATGGGCTTCAATCGGTGACACAGATGCTCCTCGCTCCGGGTTCGTCCTGCCCGCGCGTGCCGAGCACGGCCTGGTAGCGCCGCATCACCTGCGGCAGGATCTCGTTCCAGTCGTAATACTCGGCTGCCTTGCGCCGCGCGTTTGCGCCCAGCAGGCCCAGGTCGCACGCGTAGATGGCCTCGATCGCGCTGGCCAGGCTGTCGACGCAGTTCGGCCGCGCGAGGATGCCGGTGTGCTCGTCGACCAGCTCGGCCACGCCGCCGCCGCTGGTGGCCACGACCGGCAAGCCGCAGGCCATCGCTTCGAGCACGATCAGGCCGAAGGTTTCGCAGTCGCCCGGATGCACCAGCACGTCGCAGCTGGCCAGCAGGCGCGCCAGGTGGCGCTGGTTGCGCTTGAACGGGACATAGGTGATCTGCGGATAGCGCGGCAGGTCGAGGCCGCCGCCGATCATGAGCAGGTGGTAGGGCCGGCCGAGTTTGCGCACCGCCTCGATCAGCAGCGGGAGTTTTTTATCTTGCGTGAAGCGCCCCGCATACACGAGCAGGCGCGCGTTGTCGGGCAGGCGCAGGTGTGCGCGCAGGGTCTCGACCCGGCGTGCCGGATGAAAGACGCTGCTGTCGATCCCGAGCGGCTGGTGGCGCGCGTCGGGCACGCCCATCTCGTGCAGTTGCTCGACCATGGCACGGCTGGGCGCGAGCACGAGGTCGAACTGGCGGTAAAGGTGCGACAGGTATTTGCAGGTGACGCCCTCGGCCGTCGGGCCGAAGCGCGGACGCACCAGGCGCGGCAGGTCGGAATGGTAGAAAGCGATGGCCGGCACGCCCAGGCGGCGGCGCAGCTGCAAGGCGGCCCAGGCGCTGTGGCCGGCGTCGCCCGCCTCGATCAGGTCGGGTTCGGCCTGGCGCAGCAGGCGCGCCGGGGCGCGCACCGAGGTCGGCATGCGAAAGCCGTTGATGCCCGGCAGCGCAAACGCGGGCACGCGCACCAGGGCCGGCGCTTCGCCGCCGCTGTCGACGTTCGGGCTGAGGATGGTGTGCCGGACGCGGCTCTGCCGCGCCAGCCAGCGGGCCTTGGCGTTCAGGTAGGTGCTCACGCCGTTGCCTTCGGCGGCGTAGAACATCGTGATGTCGACTAGGTGCATGCTCGCAGGTCCGCTTGAGGTCAGTCCCACGATAGCAGCGGACTTTGGGCGCCGATTGCGCGCACGCAAACGCCCACCGCCGCGGACCGTTTGACAAAAGCCTTCATGGCGGCCCTGTATCGTCTCGCCGTACCAATGTACTGACTTCGATGAGGTGCCTGTCCTGAAGGCTTTGTCAGCCGCTCCAATGCTCCGTCGCTACGGGGTTCTTATCAGAAGATTATGCACTGCGCCTGTCAAGCATGGCGCGCGCTATCGTACCCGCGTCGACGTACTCGAGCTCGCCGCCCACGGGCACGCCGCGCGCGAGGCGGCTGACCTTCAGCCCGCGGGCCTTCAGCATCTCGCTGATGTAGTGGGCGGTCGCTTCGCCCTCGTTGGTGAAATTGGTCGCGAGGACCACCTCGACGACGACGCCATCCGCGGCGCGGCCGACGAGCTTATCGAGGTGCAGGTCTTTCGGACCAATGCCGTCGAGCGGCGACAGGCGCCCCATCAGCACGAAGTACAGGCCTTTGTACGTCAGGGTCTGCTCGATCATGATCTGGTCGGCCGGGGTTTCGACGATGCACAGCAGCGTGCGGTCGCGCGCCTCGTCGGCGCACATCTCGCAGACCTCGGTGTCGGCGAAGGTATTGCACATGGCGCAGTGGTGCACCGAGTCGACCGCCTGGTAGAGCGCGCGCGACAGCATCGCCGCCCCTTCGCGGTCGTGCTGCAGCAGGTGGAAGGCCATGCGCTGGGCGGACTTGGGCCCGATGCCGGGCAGGCGGCGCAGCGCCTCGGTCAGGAAGTCGAGGGACTTGGACATGTCGGGCGGTGCGCGATGAAGGTCGGGAGCTCGGTCAGAACGGCAATCAGAACGGCATCTTGAAGCCGGGCGGCAGGCCAGGCATGCCGGCGGTCAGGCCGCTCATCTTTTCGGCGGAGGTGGCTTCAGCCTTGCGCACGGCATCGTTGAAGGCGGCGGCCACCAGGTCTTCCAGCATGTCCTTGTCGTCGGCCAGCAGCGACGGGTCGATCTGGACGCGCTTGACGTCGTTCTTGCAGGTCATCGTGACCTTCACCAGGCCGGCGCCCGACTGGCCTTCGACTTCGATGAGGGCCAGCGCGTCCTGCGCCTTCTTCATGTTGTCCTGCATGGCTTGCGCCTGTTTCATCAAGCCTGCGAGCTGGTTTTTCATCATGGTGTGGTTCTCCAATAAATTGTTTGAAAGTAGGTGGTCAGACCGGCGGGCGCACCGAGCCGGGCACGACGAAGGCGTTCAGCAAGCGCTCCATTTCCTGCACGAAGGGGTCGCCGGCGACGATGGCTTCGGCCAGGCGCTGGCGCTCTTCCTTCGCGGCTTTCGCCTCGGCGCTGGCCGTGTACCAGACCGGACCGATTTCGGTCTCGACGGTGATGCGCTTGCCGGCAAACATCTCTTGCACTGCCGCCTGCAGTTTTTCGCTGTTGCCGCTGGCACGCAGCGTGTCGACCGGCACCCGCAGGCGGAACACGGCGGAGTGGGTGTCGGCATGGCAGTCGATGAGTTCGGTCTGCAAGGCCAGCTGCTGCGACACGCCGCGCAGCGGCAAGGTCGCGGCCAGCGCGGGCCAGTTGCCGTCCCAGTCGAGCTCGGGCACGGGCGTGACGACGTAGGCATGCGGCGCCTTGGCCGGCGCCCGCGCTGAAACAGGTACACTCGCCGGCGCCGTTACGGTTGCGGTTGCGGCCGCCGTTTCGTTGGCGACGGCGGTGTCGTCGGAAAATTCGGTGACCCAGGATGGCGGCCCGTCGTCATCGCTGCCAGCGGCCTGCTGGCGGCCCTGTGCCTGCGGACGCGCCACCGCCTGCGGCTGTTGGCCACTGTCCCAGGGCGGCGCCGCGCCGGGACGCGCGGGCTGTGCCGGCATGCCGGCGGCGGGCGGCGCGGACGCACTGCCGGGCTGGCCGCCGGAAGGACCGACATTGATCGGGCGTGCCGGTGCTGCCGGCGCGGACGGCGCCTCGGCTGCAGGCGGCGCGTCGGCGCCCGGACGCCTGGCCGGCGCACGCTGGCCGGAGGCCGCGCGGGCCGCCTCCAGCGCGGCGTTGATCGCGGCGCGCGCCGAATTCATGGCCGGGGCCGGGTTGGCCGGCGGCGCAGCCGGACGCGGCGGTGCGGCAGCCGGAGCCGGCGCAGCCGCCGGCGCCTGCGCGTGGCTGGCAACGGCAGCCGCTGCTGCACGCGCCGCCGGCGGCGCCGGACGCGGTGCGCTCGCCGCAGCCGGCGCGGCGATGCGCTCGGCCCCGCCCTGCCCCGGGCGGAAAGCCAGCATGCGCAGCAGCGTCATGGTGAAACCTGCGTACTCGTCCGGCGCCAGCCCGATCTCGTTGCGGCCGTGCACGGCGATCTGGTAGAACAGCTGCACTTCCTGCGGATCGAAGGACCCGGCCAGGCGCAGGATGTCGGCCAGCTCCGGCAAGTCTTGCGGCACCGCGGCCGGCACCGATTGCGCCAGCGCGATCCGGTGCAACAAGGTACCCAGGTCCTGCAGCGCGCCGTTATACGACAGGCTGCGGCTGGCCATCTCGTCGGCCACGGCCAGCAGGTCGGCACCGTTTTCAAGCGCGAGCGCGTCGAGCAGGCGCACGAGGTAGGACTGGTCGAGCGCGCCGAGCATGCCCTGCACGGCATCGAGCGTCACGGCGCCGGCGGCATAGGCGATCGCCTGGTCGGTCAGCGACAGCGCATCGCGCATCGAACCGTGGGCGCCTTGCGCCAGCAGGCGCAGGGCCGGCTGCTCGAAGCTGACGCCTTCCTGCCCCAGGATATTTTCCAGGTGGCCGACGATGTGACCCGGCGGCATCTGCTTCAGGTTGAATTGGAGGCAGCGCGACAGCACCGTCACCGGGATCTTTTGCGGGTCGGTCGTGGCGAGGATGAACTTGACGTGCTCGGGCGGTTCTTCGAGCGTTTTGAGCATCGAATTGAACGCGTGATTGGTCAGCATGTGCACCTCGTCGATCATGTAGACCTTGAAGCGCGCATTGCTCGGCGCGTAGACGGCCTGCTCGAGCAGCTGGGCCATTTCGTCGACGCCGCGGTTCGATGCGGCGTCCATCTCTATATAGTCGACGAAGCGGCCGGCGTCGATCGCGCGGCAGGCTTCGCACTGTCCGCAGGGCTGGGCGGTGATGCCGCCCGTGCCGTCGGGCCCGGTGCAGTTGAGCGACTTGGCGAGGATACGCGAGAGCGTCGTCTTGCCGACGCCGCGGGTGCCCGTGAACAGGTAGGCGTGGTGCAAGCGGCCGGTGCCGAGCGCGTGCGTGAGCGCGCGCACGACGTGCTCCTGGCCGACCAGCGTTTCGAAGTTCTTGGGACGGTATTTGCGGGCGAGGACTTGATAGGACATACCGCGATTTTACCGCAGATGGCGGTCGGCGCGAACATTCCCGGCTGAGGCAAGGCGGAAGGCTATCTGTTGGCGCAGCACTTTTGTCTTGATCGACAAACAATTGTTTGAGACTGAGGCGCACTGAAACCGGAGGGGACTGCGGGAGGGAGAACGACGAGGAAAACGAAGGAGGCGAGCCTGATCTGCGGCACTTGCGGTGAACGGCTTTGGCTGCTTCGTTCCCGACCTGACCAGGTAAACCATGCCACAATGCGCAGGGGCCCGCCAGCGGCCATTATAACCGACCGCACCGGTTTTGGGGCCGGCTTTTCGGCCCCTGCCTGCAGACGGTTCAGCCCCCCTGTTTCAGCAGGGCCAGCAAGGCATGCGCGCCCGGCTCGGACGAGGCCGGATTCTGTCCGGTAACGAGCAAGCCGTCGGTAATCACATAGGGCGCCCAGTCCCCCGCCTTGCTGTACTGGCCACCATTTTTCACCAGCATGTCCTCGACCAGGAAAGGCACGATCTCGGTCAGGCCGACGGCAGCCTCTTCCGTATTAGTGAAGCCGGTAACGCGCTTGCCTTTCACGAGCGGCGCGCCGTCCGGGCCCTTCACCTTCCCCAGCACGCCCGGCGCGTGGCAGACGGCGGCGACCGGCTTGCCGCTTGCGGCCATCGTCTCGATCAGGCGGATCGAGTCGGCATCTTCGGCCAGGTCCCACAGCGGGCCGTGGCCGCCGGGATAGAACACGGCATCGAACTTCTCCGCCGATACAGTGGACAGCTTGACCGTGTTCGCCAGCGCCTGCTGCGCGGCCGGGTCTGCCTTGAAGCGATGCGTTGCTTCGGTCTGTGAATCCGGCTCGTCGCTCTTCGGGTCGAGCGGCGGCTGGCCGCCCTGGGGCGAAGCCAGCGTGAGGCTGGCGCCGGCGTCCTTGAACACATAATAGGGAGCGGCGAACTCTTCCAGCCAGAAACCGGTTTTCTTGCCGGTGTCGCCGAGGCGGTCGTGCGAGGTCAGCACCATCAGGATATTCATCGGGCCTCCTTGGGCGTTCATGATCGAAGGCCGAGTCTACCCGCACGCCGCCGCGCGCGCCGCACGCAAGGGCTATCCCCTCACAGGCCCAACTGCTGCCAGAGGTCGTCGACGCGCGTCTTGACGTCCGGCGACATCACGATCGGCGTGCCCCACTCGCGATTGGTTTCACCGGGCCATTTATTGGTGGCGTCGATGCCCATCTTGCTGCCCAGGCCGCTGATCGGCGAGGCGAAGTCGAGGTAGTCGATCGGCGTGTGATCGACCAGCACCGTGTCGCGCGTCGGATCGACCCGGGTCGTGATCGCCCAGATGACTTCCTTCCAGTCGCGCACGTCGACATCCTCGTCGACCACGACAATGAACTTCGTATACATGAACTGGCGCAGGAAACTCCAGACCCCGAACATGACGCGCTTGGCATGCCCGGCGTACTGTTTCTTCATCTGCACCACCGCCATGCGGTAGCTGCAGCCCTCCGGCGGCAGGTAAAAGTCGGTGATCTCGCTGAACTGCTTTTGCAGCAGCGGAATGAAGACTTCGTTCAGCGCCACGCCCAGCACGGCAGGCTCGTCGGGCGGCTTGCCGGTATAGGTCGAGTGATAGATGGGGTCGCGCCGCATCGTGATGCGGTCGATCGTGAACACCGGGAAGCTGTCCTGCTCGTTGTAGTAACCGGTATGGTCGCCGTACGGCCCCTCCAGCGCGTGCTCGAAGCCCGTCGGGTGGTTCGCATCCGGATAGATATGGCCTTCCAGGACGATCTCGGCCGAAGCCGGCACGCGCAGTTCGCTGCCGATGGCTTTCGTCAGCGTCGTGCGCTGGCCGCGCAGCAGGCCGGCGAACTGGTATTCGGACAGGCTGTCGGGCACCGGCGTGACGGCGCCGAGGATGGTGGCCGGATCGGCGCCCAGCGCGACGGCCACCGGATACGGCTGGCCCGGGTTGGCGATCGCGTGCTCGCGGAAGTCGAGCGCCCCGCCCCGATGGGCCAGCCAGCGCATGATGACCTTGTTGCGTGATAACACCTGCTGGCGGTAGATGCCCAGGTTCTGGCGCTTCTTGTTCGGACCCTTGGTAATGACCAGGCCCCAGGTGATCAGCGGTGCGATATCCCCGGGCCAGCAATGCTGGATCGGCAGGCGCGCCAGGTCGACGTCATTGCCTTCCCAGACGATTTCCTGGCAGGACGCGCCCTTCACTTCCTTGGGCGCCATGTCCCAGACGGCTTTCACGAGCGAGCCGAGGCCCAGGATGTCCTTGAAGCCGCGCGGCGGCTCGGGCTCCTTCAGGCGCGCCAGCACGTGGCCGATGCGGCGCAGCTCGCTGACATTGTCCGCGCCCATGCCCAGCGCCACCCGTTGCGGCGTGCCGAACAGGTTGGCCAGGACGGGAATCGTCTGCGGAGCGCCGCCCGGACCCGTCGGTTTTTCAAACAAAAGCGCGGGTCCGCCGGCGCGCAGGACGCGATCGGACACTTCCGTCATCTCGAGATGGGTCGATACCGGGACGCTTACACGCTTTAAGTCGCCATTTAGTTGCAGTTGGGACATAAAATCCCGAAGATCTGAATATTTCATCAAGTTTTGCTTGTTTTTTCGGTTGCTTGAGGTTAATCAAATTGCGCCGCCAAGTGTTTGATTTGGCAAGGTATTGCTGAGCTCAGGTACGAAAAGTCAGATCTATAAGTTATAAGGCGCAGTCGTGCTAGTATTGACTTGGTATAAACGACCTCCTACAATCGCACCTACTTGATGAGGCGGCCATTTGAAAAGCAGATTGTAGCCGCTCTCATAACTTCACGGGGTCGGGGCCCCAACGACATTTTTAAGGAGTGTTTCCACCAGGCTTCTGCCTGAACCCCCGACACAGTTGTTGAGCCACTGGACCGCACCCGCCCTGGGACACCGGCCAGCTGAAGCAAAGCAATGACGGCGTTTTGGTCTTCCCTACTGGAAGCCCTGACGATTTTTCTGATGCACGGCATTGGTACCTCCGTAGCGCTCAGTGCGCCACGACGGGATCCTTTTCGCCGCGACAAAGGGGACTTCGATGATCAATCGTTTGTTCGGCTCGAGCGCAAGGCTCGTCCACATGGCCAGCCAGCCAATCACGTTTTCACAAGTGACGAAAACGGCACGTGGTCTGTTGACCACAATGCAGCACACATTGACCGTGTTCGGTCTCTCGGCAGTGGCAGTACTGGCCCTGCTCTACACGAACCCGGATGCAGCGAAAAAAGTGTCCGCACTGCTGACGCCAGGATCCGCGGCCCGCGCACCCGTTGGCGTCGTCGTCGCAACCGCCACCCCTTTGCCGGCCCACGATGCCGCGCACGAGACGACGCAAGCCCCGGCCGAGCTGAAGGTCCTCGGCAACAGCAAGCAACAGCAGAACGTCACCTCCTGGCTCGCCAAGCGCTACCGGGTAGCCGGCGATGCGGCCAACATGCTCGTCTCGACGGCCTATACGACGGCCCACGAGATCAAGCTCGATCCCCTGCTGATCCTGGCCGTGATGGCCATCGAATCGGGCCTGAACCCGTTCGCGGAAAGCCCGATGGGCGCCAAGGGCCTGATGCAGGTGATGGCAAAGGTCCACCACGACAAATTCCAGGAACTCGGCGGCGCCGAAGCGGCCCTGGACCCGGTCGCCAACATCAAGGTGGGCGCGCAGATCCTGAAGGATTACGTGAAGCGCACCGGCTCCGTCGAGGGCGGCCTGAAGACCTACGTGGGCGCGGCCGACATGGAAGACGATTCCGGCTATGGCGCCAAGGTGCTGGCCGAATACAAGCGCCTGAAAATGGTCGCCGGCGGCAAGAAGGTGCCGACCACCACGCCGGCCGCCCCTACGCAGATGGTCGTCAAGGCAGCGCCAGCCGCTGCCCCGGCGGTGCCGAAGGCCGACCAGGCGGCCCCGGCCGAGCACGTGGAAGCGCTGGCGACGCTGTAAGGCGACGCATCGAACACTCCTCACGGCCACCGCTCGCGGTGGCTTTTTTATGGCGATGAAGATGTATTGCGATACCGTGCCGGAGTCCGCAGCAGCTGCGTAACGCAGGGTGGGCATGCCCACGCGTTACGGCATATGAGAGCTTACAACCTCCGACGATCGCCCGCGAAATACGCACACCACGGTCCATCCATCGTTCGCGGTCTTGCGGTGGCGTTATGCCTGCGCACCGGCACGTACGCGTGGGCGTGCCCACCCTACGGTGCACTTCCGCCAACGGCGAGCACAAAGTCCGCGAACCAACAAAAAAGCCACCGTGCCGGCTCGGCAACGGTGGCTTTTCGCCATCCCTACTATATAGAGAGGGAAATTAACGCCGGGCGTCGGCGCCGACTTCTTCGGGACGCAGCCGCGAGGCCAGTTTATCGAGCACGCCGTTGACGTACTTGTGGCCGTCGATCCCGCCGAAGGACTTGGTCAGCTCGACCGCTTCGTTGATGACGACGCGGTAGGGGATTTCCGGGTGGTTCTTCAGCTCGAAGGCGCCCAGCAACAGCACGCCGTGCTCGATCGGCGACAGTTCGGCGACGCTGCGGTCAATCAGCGGGGCGATCGATTCGCGCAGCTCGACCGAGGTCGTGATGGTGCCGTTCAGCAGCGTCGAGAAATACTCGCCGTCGGCCTTGTCGAAGCCGTGGGCGGCGCGGATGTTGTTGGCCACCTGGGACGATGGCTCATTGTTCAGCAGCCATTGATACAGGCCCTGGAGCGCGAACTCGCGCGCGCGGTGGCGCGGGGTGCGGTTCTTGCTCGGGTTGGCGTGGGTGGTCTTGTCGGTCATGTTCGTCCTTCGATTACTCTTCTTCTTCCTCGGGGTGCAGCTCTTCCAGCGCCAGCAGCAGGTTGGCCATCTCGACGGCCACCTTGGCCGCGTCGGCGCCCTTCTCTGCCATGCGCACTTCGGCCTGCTCGTCGGTCTCGGTGGTCAGCACGGCGTTCGCGATCGGGATGCCGTAATCCAGGCCGATGCGGGTGATGCCGGCGCCGGACTCGTTCGAGACCAGCTCGAAGTGGTAAGTCTCGCCGCGGATGACGGCGCCCAGCGCGATCAGGGCGTCGAACTGCTGGGTCTCGGCCATCTTTTGCAGGGCCAGCGGGATTTCCAGGGCGCCCGGCACGGTCACGTGCAGGATGTCTTCGTCGGCCACGCCCAGGCGCTTGAGCTCGGCCAGGCAGGATGACAGCAGGCCATGGCCGACGTCGGCATTGAAGCGCGCCTGCACGATCCCGATGCGCAGGTCCTCGCCTGTCATGTTGCTCTCATAAGTTCCTACGGTCATGGCTGCCCTCTTCTTGGTATGTTCGTATTAATAGTGTATGTATGGTACTGCGTCAGGCCGTCGGATTCGCAATGTAGCCGGTGACTTCCAAGTCGAAACCGGTCATCGACGGCATCTTGCGCGGATTGGCCAGCAGCTTCATCTTGCCCACTCCCAGTTCCTTCAGGATCTGGGCGCCGATGCCGTAGGTGCGCAGGTCCATCGTGGCCGCGCGGCCGGTCGGACGCGCGCCCGGCGCGTCGAGCGAGCCGAACTGGGCGAACAGCTGCTCGGCCGTCTCGCCGCAGTTCAGCAACACGACGACGCCGCTCTCGCTTTTCTGGATCGCTTCCATCGCCGAGGCCATGGTCCAGGAGTGGGTCGTGGCGCGGTGTTCCAGCACGTCGAGGATGGAAACAGGCTGGTGCACGCGCACCAGGGTTTCGACCTCGCGCCTGACGTCGCCATGGACCATCGCCAGGTGGGCGCAGCCGCTCGGCTTGTCGCGGTAGGCGACGAGCTTGAATTCGCCCTGCGCCGTGTTCAGGGTACGCTCGGCAACGCGCTCGACCAGGCTTTCGTTCTCGCTGCGGTAGTGGATCAGGTCGGCAATCGTGCCGATTTTCAGGTTGTGCTCTTTGGCGAACTCGATCAGGTCCGGCAGGCGCGCCATGGTGCCGTCTTCCTTGATGATCTCGCAGATCACCGAGGCCGGGGTCAGGCCGGCCATTTCGGTCAGGTCGCAGCCCGCTTCGGTGTGGCCGGCGCGCATCAGGACGCCACCCTTCACCGCACGCAGCGGGAAGATGTGGCCCGGCTGCACCAGGTCGTCGGGCTTGGCGCCCTTGCTCACCGCGACCTGGATCGTGCGCGAACGGTCGGCCGCCGAGATACCGGTGGTCACGCCTTCGGCCGCTTCGATCGAGACGGTGAAATTCGTGCCGAACGAGGTGCCGTTCCGGCTCGTCATCATCGGCAGCGCCAGGCGGTCGCAGATTTCTTCGGCCAGGGTGAGGCAGACCAGGCCGCGCGCGTGGCGGATCATGAAGTTGATCGCTTCAGGCGTGACGAAGTCCGCCGCCAGCACCAAGTCGCCCTCGTTCTCGCGATCTTCCTCGTCGACCAGGATGACCATGCGCCCGGCGCGCAGTTCGGCAACGATTTCCTGAGTACTAGAAATAGACATTCGGTTCCTTGAAACGGTGACGCGTCGTGCGTAATCCGCTATTTTAAAGGATTTATGGGGTTCCGACCGAGTCGATGCG
This sequence comes from Telluria sp. AIW5, assembly GCF_056680575.1. NCBI lineage: Bacteria > Pseudomonadati > Pseudomonadota > Betaproteobacteria > Burkholderiales > Oxalobacteraceae > Telluria > Telluria sp. AIW5. The sequence continues at coordinate 4,677,598 of NZ_CM155289.1, forward strand.
AGGAAGCCGGCAGCCAGCTTGTAGCCAGCTGGCAGCAGAGAGTTGTATTTGAACACTTCGAACGTTGCACCAATGCAACAAGAATACATTTGTTCAAAAACAATTGTTAATTTTTATGTTTTACTATGCAACTATGTAGGGTTTGCGACATCATTCCGATGTCAATTTATCGCGATCTGGCCTAACGCGCCGCCGTGCTGCTGCCGGCGCACTCATGGAGTAGTCATGTTGGTACCGCTATTTGCCCGTCAGTCCACCGCCGCAGCCCGGGAGACCCACTGATGGCGACCATCCTCATCGTCGATGACCGGCCGAGCAACCGCGCCTACCTGATGGCACTGCTTGGATTTACCGAGCACCGGCTGCTCGAAGCCGAAGACGGCGCCGCCGCGCTGCAACTGGTGCGCGCCGAACGGCCAGACCTGATCATCACCGACATCCTGATGCCGACCATGGACGGCTACGAGTTCGTGCAGCGCCTGCGCGCCGACCGCGCCCTGGCCGCCACCCGTGTCATCTTCTATTCAGCCGTATATGCGGAGCGCGAGACGATCGCGATGGCGCGCAGCTGCGGCGTGCAGACCGTGCTCTCCAAACCTTCCGACCCGCAGGACATCATGGCGGCGGTCAATGCCGAACTGGGCCTGTCGGCCGCGGCGGCGCAGGAGGCGCCACGCGAAGCCGTCCGTGAAGCACGCAACGCGCCCTCCTCCGCGGCATTCCTGCCGCCCGCGCCGCCACCCGCCGACAGCCGCCTCGCCACGCGCCTGGCCGCCCTCGAGGACATGTGCCTGCGCCTGGCGGGCGAACGCCGCGTCGAGGGCCTGGTCGACCTGTTCCTGCAGGCCGCGGCGCGCATCCTCGACGCCGACCAGCTGGCCCTGTGCCTGCTCGAGAACGACGAGCGCACGGTGCGCCACCTGGCCGCGCGCGGCCTCGACGGCGCCCTGCTCGCACCCCATGCGGCCGGCACGCGCCTGCCCGGCGCCCTGCTGCAAACGCGCGGGCCGCTGCTGCTGGCCGAAGGCGATCCGCTGCTGTCCACGCTGCCGCCCGAACTGCCGCGCTGCGGTTCCTTCCTCGGCCTCGCGGTGCGCGACCTGCGCCACCTGCACGGCTGGGTGTACTTCGTGCGCGCCCCGAGCGCGGCGCCCTTCGAACTCGAGGACGAACGCTGGGCCTCGGCCCTGGCCGCCCACCTGGCGGTCGCCTACGAAAACCTGAACCTGTACGGCGTGGTGCAGCGCCACGCGGCCCAGCTGCAGCTCGAAGCGACCGCGCGCGCCGAAGCCGACGCCGCGCTGCGCGAGAGCGAACACCGGCTCGAGCTCGCGCGCCAGGTCTTCGACAGCACCCAGGAAAGCATCATGATGACCGACGCCAGTGCGAACATCGTCGCGGTCAATCCGGCCTTCGAGCAGATCACGGGCTTTCGCGAAGCGGAGGTCGTCGGCTGCAATCCCAGCGTGCTGCGCTCCGGCCGCCACGACGCCTCGTTCTACCGCTGCATGTGGGACGGCCTGGAACAGGACGGCCAATGGCGCGGCGAGATCTGGAACCGCCGCAAGAACGGCGAAGTCTACCCCGAGCGCATGAGCATCAGCGCGGTGCGCGACGAGGCCGGCAAGCTCACGGCCTATGTCTCGGTGTCGACCGACCTGTCGGCTTTGAAAGCGGCCCACAACCGGCTCGACTTCCTGTCGAACCACGATGCACTGACCCTGCTGCCGAACCGTTCGCTGTTCCACGACCGCCTGCAGCAGGCGATCGCCGCGGCGCGGCGCGACGGTAGCCAGCTGGCCCTGCTGCTGGTGAACGTGGACCGGCTTTCGCGCATCAACGACAGCCTGGGACACGCCGCCGGCGACGCCCTGCTGCGCGAAGTGGCGCTCCGGGCCAGCGCCGTCGCCGGCCCCGCCGACACGGTGGCGCGCCTCTCGGGCGACGAATTCGTGCTGCTCACCGGCTGCGAGGACACCGAGGACATCATCCTCGCCGCCCAGCGCCTGATCGAGGCGATCGCCCAGCCGATTGCGGTCGACGGGCATGACGTGGTCGTCACCGGCAGCATCGGCATCAGCGTCTTCCCGCGCGACGGCAATGCGGCCGGCGACCTGCTCAAGGCGGCCGACGCCGCGCTGGCGAACCAGAAGGACGCCGGCCGCAATGGCTTCCGCTTCTTCAAGGGCGAGATGAACGACCAGGCGATGCGCTGGCTGGCGCTGGAAACGCGCCTGCGGCGCGCCATCGGCCAGGCCGAACTGGCGCTGCACTTCCAGCCGCAGGTGGCCTGCGCGGACGGGCGCGTGCTCGGCATGGAAGCGCTGCTGCGCTGGCACAGCTCGGAACTGGGCCGCGTCTCGCCGGCCGACTTCATCCCGCTGGCCGAGGACACGGGCCTGATCCTGCCGATCGGCGACTGGGTGATCCGCCAGGCCTGCCTGCAGAACAAGGCCTGGCAGGATGCGGGCCTGCCCTGCGTGCCGGTGGCGGTGAACGTCTCGGCACACCAGTTCAAGGCCGGCACGGTGCCGCAGGTGGTACGCGCGGCGCTGCAGGAAACGGGACTCGCGCCGCAGTACCTCGAGATCGAACTGACCGAGAGCGTCATGATGGGCGACACCACGGCGGCCGAAGCCCAGCTGGCCGAACTGCGCGCCATGGGCGTATCGCTCTCGCTCGACGACTTCGGCACCGGCTATTCCTCGCTCGGCTACCTGTCGCGCTTCTCGCTCGACAAGCTGAAAATCGACCAGGCTTTTGTGCGCAACATCACCACCGACCCGCGCAGCGCGGCGATTGCCCAGGCCACGATCGCGCTGGCCGAAGGCTTGTCACTCAAAGTCGTGGCCGAAGGCGTGGAGACGCTGGCGCAGCGCGACTTCCTGGGCAAGATCGGCTGCGCGGTGCTGCAGGGTTACCTCTACAGCCGGCCGGTGCCGGCGCGCGAGATGGAAATGCTGTTGCTGGCGGGGCGCGTGATCGTCTGAGGACACAGCTGAAGGACAGGGGCGCGGGCGGCCGTTACAATGGCCGCTCGACGCCTTTCAACGGAAGCCCCGATGCTTAGTCAGCAATTCAGTCAATTCGTCCGCAACGCCTGCCTCGCCGCCGTCCTCCTGACCCAGTCCTTTGTCGCCGACGCCGCCCTGAAACTGGATGGGCCGATTCCGGTCGGCCCGCAGGTCAAGGTCGGCAAGCTGGCCAACGGCCTCACCTGGTACATCCAGAAGAACACCCGCCCCGAACACAAGCTCGAACTGCGCCTGGTAGTGAAAGCCGGTTCGATCCTGGAGGACGAGGACCAGCAGGGCCTGGCCCACTTCGTCGAGCACATGGCCTTCAACGGCTCGACCAATTTCAAGAAGCACGAGCTGGTCGACTACCTGCAATCGATCGGCGTCAAATTCGGTGCGGACCTGAACGCCTACACCTCGTTCGACGAAACCGTTTATATCCTGCCGATCCCGCTCGACCGTCCGGAAAACCTCGGCAAGGCCTTCCAGGTGCTGGAAGACTGGGCGCACGGCCTCTCGTTCGACGACGCCGCCATCGACAAGGAACGCGGCATCGTGCTCGAGGAACTGCGGCTCGGGAAAGGCGCGGGGGACCGCATGGGCAAGCAGATCTGGCCGAAGATCTATAACGGCTCGCGCTACGCCGAGCGCCTGCCGATCGGGAAGGAAGAAGTGCTGCGCAACTTCCAGCCCGAGACCCTGCGCCGCTTCTACCGCGACTGGTACCGGCCCGACCTGATGGCGGTGGTGGCGGTCGGCGACATCGACCCGAAAACCATCGAAAAACTCATACGCACGCACTTTTCACGGCTGGCCAACCCGAAACCGGAGCGCCCCCGCGTGTATGCGGAGATCCCGCGCCGCGAAGAAACCGAGGCCGTCGTCGTTACCGACCGCGAGGCCGGCGGCAACAGCATCCTGGTGCGCTATCCGGTGCAGCCGGTACGCGAGCCCGACACGCCGCGCGGCTACCGCGAGCAGCTGATCGAAAGCCTGTTCACCGGCATGCTCGGCGCGCGCCTGCAGGAATTGTCGCAGCTGGCCGAGCCGCCTTTCCTGCGCGGCGGCAGCGCCCTCGGCAAGATCACGCCCTTCTACAAATCCTTCAACACCAGCGCCGTCATCGGCCCGGGTGGCGCGCCAAAAGCCATCGACGCCCTGGTGCGCGAGAACGAGCGCGCGCGCCGCTACGGCTTCGGCCAGGCCGAACTCGATCGCGCCCGCAAGAACATGCTGCGCAGTTTCGAGCAGGCCTACAACGAACGCGAGAAGACCGATTCCGGCGCCTATGTCGCCGAATACCTGCGCAGCTTCCTGCAGCAGGAACCGATCCCCGGCATCGCCGCCGAATACCGCTACGCCAACGAGATGCTGCCGGCGGTGACGCTCGACGAAATGAACGCCTATGCGCGGCGCACGATCCCGGCCAGCTCCGGCAAACTCGTGATCTATACCGGCATCGAACGCGCGGACAGCCCGCCGCCTCCGGGCGAGGCGCTGCTGGCCGCCGTGGCCGCGGCCGAAAAAGCCGAGGTCGCGCCGCACGAGGAAAGGCAGCTCGGCACCCAGCTGATGGCGCAGCCGCCGAAAGCGGGCAGCATCGTGGCCGAGACGCAGGACAAGGCGCTCGGCCTGACCTGTCTGACGTTCTCGAACGGTGTCAAGGCGATCCTGAAGCCCACCGATTTCCGCAACGACCAGGTCATGATGAGCGCGGCCCGCTTCGGCGGCCAGAGCCTGTACGGCGAGGCAGACATCCTCAACGCGCGCTACGCCAACGCGATCGTCGCCAGCATGGGCCTGCAGGATTATTCACCGCTCGACCTGTCGAAGGTTTTGGCGGGCAAGGCGGCCGCCGTGACGATGGGCCTGGCCGGCTACAGCGAAGTGCTGGGCGCCTCATCGGGCGCGACCGACATCGAGACCATGCTGCAGCTCCTGTGGCTGCGCTTCGACGCCGTGCGGCGCGACGAAGACCTGTTCAAGTCCTTCATCGGCAAGCAGGTGGAAAGCGCGCGCAACCGCCTCGGCCAGCCGGGCGCGCGCTTCGGCGACACCGTCGTCGCCACGCTCTACAACAACCACCCGCGCGCCCCGCGTCCGCTGCGTCCGGAAGAATTCAGCCAGATCAGCCTGGACCGCAGCATCGCGATCTACCGCGAGCGTTTCTCGAGCGCCAAAGACCTCACCTTCGTGATCGTCGGCAGCTTCGACCCGGCCAGGCTCAAGCCGCTGCTGGCGACCTATCTGGGCAGCCTGCCCACGCCCGAGATCCCGACCGCCTGGCGCGACGTCGGCCTGCGTCCCGTAAAAGGCGTGGTCAAGCGCGCGGTGTACAGCGGCAGCGAACCGAAGAGCACGATCTCGCTGACGTTTACGGGCGAGGCGCCATTCTCGGAAGCGGAGCAAATGCGGCTGCAGGCGCTGGTCGAGGTGCTCAACATCCGCATCATCGAGGTGCTGCGCGAGCAGCTCTCCCTGATCTACGGCGGCAGCGCCGGCGGGCAGCTGGGCCGCATCCCCTACGGGAACTACACGCTGGCCGTCACCCTGCCGACCGGTCCGGAAAATGTCGACAAGGTGCTGGCGGCGACCTTCGCCGAATTCGAGCGCCTCAAGCGCGAAGGGCCGGCGGCAGCCGACCTGGCCAAGGTCAAGCAGAACTGGATCCAGAACCACCGCAAGGCGCTGCGCGAGAACGGCTACTGGCTGGGGCGCATCCAGACGGCGCTGCTCGACGGGACCGACCCGGCGGCGATCCTGACGCAGGAGGAGCGGATCGACGCGCTCACCGCAAGCGAGGTGCAGGACGCGGCGCGGCGTTACCTGGACACGGGGAATTACGTGCAGGTGGTGCTGTATCCGGAGAAGAAGGCGGAGGCGGTGGTGCAGCAAGCTGCCGCAAAACCGGTGGATTGATGTAGGGTGGACGGGTCTCCCGTCCACGCGTCGATCGTTGGCGGCTCCGCTATCGTGCCGGCTGATCTCGCTGCTAGCTATCGACGCGTGGGCGGCGCACAGGGCGCCTCTGCTCATCATTTGGTGGTGGAGCCCGCCACCCTACGGCTGACGCCACCTACTTCAAATACCTCTCGAACCACTCCACCGTGCGCCGGCGCTGGTCCAGCTGATGCTCCGGCTTGCGAATCGCATGCCCTTCCCCATCGTAGATCACGAGCGCCGTCGGCGTCCCCACGGCGCGCAGGCCGTGCCAGAATTCCATCGACTGCACCGCCGGCGTTTCGACGTCGCGCTCGCCCACATAGATCAGGGTCGGCGTCTTCGCATTCCGGATCGATTCGATCGGCGAAGCGGCGCGGTAGATGGCCGGATCCTCGTACATGGTCGCGCCAAAGAAAGGCACCATCCACTGGTCGATGCCGTTCTGGCCGTAGTAGCTGATCCAGTTGGCGATGCCGGCGCCGGCCACCGCCGCCTTGAAGCGCTGGCTGTGGGTGACGCCCCACATCGTCATGAAGCCGCCATACGAGTGGCCCATCAGGCCGAGGCGCGCGCCGTCGACCGGCGCTTCCCTGAGGACGGCGTCGACGCCGGCGAGGATGTCGCGCCAGTCGCCGCCGCCGAAGTCGCGCCGGTTCGCGCTACCGAAGGCCATGCCCTGCCCGTAGCTGCCGCGCGGGTTCGGCTGGAACACATAGAAGCCGCGCGCCGTCAGTTCGCGCACCAGCGGATTGCCGAACTCGCCCGCCGCGACGAAACGCGGCGTGGCGGCCGACGACGGCCCGCCGTGCACCAGCACGACCATCGGGTGCTTCACGCCGGCCAGGGCCTTGCGCGGGCCGACCAGCCAGCCCTGGCTGCGCATGCCCTCGTTGGTCCAGCTGATGCTCTTCGCCGCCACCTGGGGCGCGAAATCGTCGTTGTCGCGCGTGATGGGGGCGAGCTTCGGCAGGCGTCCTGCGACGATGCGCGGCGCCTGCTCGAAGCTCTCCTGCACCGAGACGGCCGAGCTGCCATCCGCGCTGAACACGATGCGCCCGTCGGCCGAACCGTTCGCCGACACCGCGCCGCTCCACAGCGTGCGCGCAGCGTGTGCGGTGGGCGCGGCCGGATCAAGCGCGACCACCGCCATCTCGCTGCCCTGCAGGCTCGAGGCCAGCAATTGCGTGCCCTTCCAGGCCAGGCCGTTGAAGGAACCGGCATAACCCGGCGTCACGTCGAGCGGCTCGCCGCCGGCCATCGGCACCGTGAACACGTCGCCGCCGACCGAGCCGAAGTCGCTCATCAGGCCGCCGACGAAAGCGACCGTGCGCCCGTCGGACGACACGTGCGGCAGGCTGATTTGCATTTTCGGGGCCGCGATCACCCGCAGCGCGCCGCTGGCGATATCGACATGCCCAAGGGTGGCTACCCACCAGTTGTTGTCGCCATTGCCCCTGGCGCTGGTGGCGACGAAGCCGCGGCCGTCCGGCGTCCAGTCGTATTCATAGACGAACGAATCGGGCGGCGACACCAGGCGCAGCACGCCGCCCGCGGCGGGCGCCAGCGCGATGCGCTGCGCATCCTCGTCGACGCCGATCTCGCCCACCTGGCGGGCGCCCGCTTCGACCGCGCCGGTCTGCTTCTTCGCGCCCACCGTCGCGAGCAGCGCGATGCTGGCGCCGTCCGGCGACCAGCGCGCGGTGTTCGCCACGCCCTTGATCGTGGCCGCCGCCGCCAGCTTGCCGCCCTGCGCAACCCACAGCGTCGCTTCTCCGGTGTCGCGGTTGGCGCCGATGAAGGCGAGGCCCTTGCGGTCCGGCGACCAGGCCGGGAAATCATAGGAACAGGTGGCGCAGGGATCGTATTCGGCCGTGATCCTGCCGCTGGCGGCATCGCGTACGACGATGCGGCCGTGCGCATGCCGGCCCGGGATGCCCGGGTCGATCGATTCGATCGCGGCCACCGATTCGCCGCCGCTGATCGCCACCGAGCGGTATTCGCGCATCTGCGCGGCCTGCGCTGCCGTGGCCGCGAGCAATGCCGTGCCGAGTGCCGTTCCCAACGCAAGCCGTGACCAGGTTTCCTTGACTCTCATCTTTTCTCCTCAAAATGGCCGCCGCGCCACATGGGGGCAAGCTCATGTTTATTGTGGAAGGCAGTCTACGCCGAATTTCCTGAGTCGGGAGCGCAACATTTTGTATGCAGGCGGGATAATCTTGCTTGCACTTAAGAAATACGGTGGCGGATCGTTGACGCAGAGCTAGAGTGGGAGTTCGACCTCAGCAGGAGTTGACGATGATCTACAAGGATAGCGACAACAAGATGCCCGTCGTCGCGATATTGCAGCGCATGCTGGCGATGGCGGGCCCCGACAAGCGGCCGCTGATCGAGCGCGAACTGCGCATGATGCGTGCGGGAATCATCGCCGAACGCGAGGCGACCGGCCTGATCGACGTGTACCTGAAGGATTCGACCCGCACGGCCGTTGTGCACGACCTGCGGCTGGTGTCGAACGAGGGCGCCGCGGCGCAGATCGACCACCTGCTGATCCACCGCTCGCGCCGCTTCTACCTGCTCGACACGCGGCATTTTTCGCACGGCCTCAAAATCACGGAAGACGGCGATTTCCTGCGCTGGGACGAGGCGACCAAGCGTTTCGAGCCGATGCCCTCGCCGCTCGATGCGCTGGCGCGCCACGTCACGGTCCTGCGCGACGTGCTCGAACCCTTGGGGCTCGACGACGCCCCGGTCGACACCCTGGTGCTGCTGGCCCCGAACGCCCGCATCGAGCGCCCGCGCCGCTTCGACAGCGCGCGCGTGATGAAGGCCGACCAGTTCATGGAAAGGCTGAACAGCGGGATGGACAATGCGCCCGTCCTGACGGTGCTGGGTAACCTGAACCGGGCACGCATGTCCGATTCGATCGGCGACATCGCCCAGAGACTGATTGCGCTGCACCGGCCCTCGACGGCCGACACGATGGCGCGCTTCGGGCTGCGGCGCGAAGCGGCGCCGGGACCGGGGCCGGCCGGTGCCGGTGCGGCGCCCGGCTGCGCGGACGCGCCGCAGGGCGCGGAGCTGCGCAGCGTGTAGCTGCGCGTCTCGCCGCGATCAGGCCTTCGCGGCCGACAGCATGCGCTCGACGTAGCGCGCGATCAGGTCGATTTCCAGGTTCACCTGCGACCCGGCGCGCAGGTGCTTCAAGGTCGTGACCTCGATCGTGTGCGGGATCAGGTTGATCGAGAAACGGCACACCCTGGCGCCGTCGACGGCCAGGTCTTCCACGCGGTTCACGGTCAGCGACACCCCGTTGACCACGATCGAGCCCTTGTAGGCGAGGAATTTGCCCAGTTCCTGGGGCGCGTCGATGACCAGTTCGCGCGATTCGCCGACCGGCTCGAAGCTGTGCACCCGGCCCAGGCCGTCCACGTGGCCCGACACCAGGTGTCCGCCCAGGCGCTCGGCCAGGGTCAGCGCCTTTTCCAGGTTGACTTCGCCCGGCGCATCCAGGCCCACGGTCTTGCTCAGGCTTTCGCGCGAGACGTCGACGCAAAAGCGCGATGCGCTCTTCTCGACCACCGTCATGCAGGCGCCGTTGATCGCGATCGAGTCGCCCAGCCCGACGTCCGCCAGCGGCAAGCCGCCGGCATCGATCTGCAGGCGCACGCCCGCGTCCAGGCCGCCCGCCAGCGGCGCGACCGAATTGATAGTGCCGACGGCGGCGACGATTCCAGTAAACATGCTGCTTTTCCTTCAGGTTGGTTCTTGATTGTTGAATCTGGCCAGGATGCGCAGGTCGGCGCCCACCGGCGTGACTTCATGGAAGCGCAGTGCCACCTTGTCCGCCAGGCGATGCAAGGGCGGCAGCGCGAACATGCCCTGCCCGGCGCCGATCAGGCTCGGGGCCAGGTAGACCAGCAATTCGTCGACGCAGCCTTCGCGCACCAGCGAAGCGTTCAGTTTCGAACCCGCCTCGACATGCACCTCGTTGATCTCGCGCCGGCCCAGTTCCAGCATCAGCGCCGGCAGGTCGACCTTGCCGGCGCCATTGGCCAGCAGGATCACCTCATGCCCGGCGGCGCGCAGCAAGGCTTCCTTGTCCGGACTCGGCACGGCAGCCACGATCCAGCACGGCTCGCCCTGCAGGATGCGTGCGCCCAGGGCGATCTCGAGCCGGCTGTCGACGATCACGCGGCGCGGTTGGCGCGTCGGCGCAGCGACGCCCGTATCGCTGCCCGTACCAATACTGCGCACGGTCAGTTGCGGATCGTCCGCCTTGACGGTGCCGATGCCGGTCAGGATGGCGCAGGCGCGCGCGCGCCAGGCGTGGCCATCCTGGCGCGCTTCAGGCCCGGTGATCCACTGGCTCTCGCCGTTCTCCAGCGCCGTCATGCCGTCCAGGCTGGCCGCCGTTTTCAGGCGCACCCACGGACGGCCGCGGCGCATGCGCGAAAAGAAGCCGATGTTCAGCTCATGGGCTTCGTCCGCCATCAGGCCCGATGCCGTCGCGATGCCGGCCGCCGCCAGCTGCGCCATGCCGCGCCCGGCCACCAATGGATTCGGGTCGCCCATCGCCGCGACCACCCGTCCCAGGCCCGCTTCGACCAGGGCGTTCGAACAGGGCGGCGTGCGGCCGTAGTGGCTGCAGGGCTCGAGGGTGACATAGGCCGTGGCGCCGCGCACGTCGTTACCGCGTGCGGCCGCGTCGCGCAGGGCCTGGATTTCGGCATGCGCCTGCCCGGCGGGCTGGGTGTGGCCGGCGCCGATGACTTCGCCATCGCGCACGATCACGCAGCCCACGCGCGGGTTAGGCGCCGTGATGGTCATGCCTTTCGCGGCCCAGTCCAGCGCCAGCGCCATGCCTTCGGTATCGGTTTTGATCTGCACTGTCTTCGTTCGAAATCTAGCCGGGTGCCTCGGCGCCGTCGCAATTGTCGTCGCGTTCGGGGTTGCATGCCCGCGCCCGGCCCAGCATGTTGATTTTAATACGGCGGATTGCGCCGCCATGAAACAGCGACAGCGTGCCCCAGCGTGCGGATGCACTGCTGGCCACGCCGCAGCTGCGCCCGGCGCCATTGTAGGCGATGTAATACGGCGCTGCAGGACTCGTGAAGGCAAAGACGGCGCTGACGCCCACGGGCAGCGCTTCGTGCACGGCCAGGACGTCGTCCCCGGCGCCCGGCAGGCCGTCGCCGTCGCGGTCGGCGAACACGGTCCAGCCCTGGGCCCAGTCGACGCCGGCGGCATCGCGCGGCACCAGGAAGATGCGCTCGTTGCGCGCGATCGCCTGCGCCCGCGCCAGCCCGATCGCGCCGAACAGGTCGTTGCTGGCCGTGCGCAGCTGCTGGGCGCGCAGCAGCGCGCCGAGGTTGGGCAAGGCTATCCCCAGCAGGACCCCGGCGATCGCCACGACGATCAACAGTTCGGGCAGCGAAAAGCCGCGCCTGGACCGCGCCGCGCTCATGGCCAGCAGCGCGTCGCCTTGCCGCCGGCGCCCTGCTCGCCCGTGCTGCGTAGCGTCAGCGTGCCGCATTCGGGATCGAGGAAGCGGGCGTCGACATTTGCCGTGCCCGGACGCGCCCTCAACTGCACGCAGTCGCGCAAGTCCCGGTCCGGACACGCCTCGGCGTCGAGCTCGTACGCGCTGCCGGCGGCCAGGTTCCCCGACCACCAGGGCAGCCCGTCCACCGGCGCGGCGTTCGAGAAAGCGACATAGGTGTGGTGGAGCGCGTGGTGCTGCTCCTGCTGCTGCATGGCCAGGATCAGCGCGACCTTCCCTTCCATGCGCCGCGTCTTCGTCAGGTAAGCGGCATAGCCCGGATAGGCGAGGCTGGCCAGCACGGAGACGATCAGCAGCACGATCATCATTTCGACCAGGGTGAAACCACGCGTGTGCGTCATCGAGCTCTCTCCGGTAGTCAATCAGGATGCAATTCAGGAGGCCGCCCGGTGCAGCTCGGGCCAGTTGGCGATCTCGCGCCAGCCCAGCCGCTTGCCGGGCGCGCTGCCGGCCGCGCGCCGGTAATAAGCCTGCAAGACGACCGCCGTCGCCGGGTCCGCGCCCACGCCGAGCGCGGTGATGCGAAAGAGCGGCTGCGCGCCGGGCAGGAGCTCGACCACGTAGCGCGGCGCGGCAGACGGCAGCGTGCCGGCGCCGGTCGGGAGCGCGCGGCCGCTGAAGCGCCCATATTCGACAGCGGCCTCGCCCGCCAGGTCGGCCGCCTGCCAGGCCGGCGCACCGGCGCCGGGCACGACCTTGCACAGTCCCGTCCTCTCGGCCTGGCCCGTGCAGCGCTCGGCAAACGCGTCCGCGTCGAGCGCCGTGAAAATCGCGGTGCGCGGCGAGGCCGGCCCGGCGGCGCCATCGATGTCGCGCTCGGCATCCAGCAGCGCCGCCTCGGCCGCCGCGTGGGCCACCTGGCGGTCGCGCTCGTAGCGCGCCGATTTGGCGCCGGCCAGCGCGGCGCGCGTGCTCGAGAGCGACATCATCAGCAGCGCCAGCATCAGGAACAGCATGGTGACGAGCGCCGCGCCGCGCTCGCGAACAGGAATCTTCATGGCCGCCTCAGGGCTGCGCCGCGCCGACCGCGAATACGGCCGTGAACAGCCGGCGCGAGGGCGCGGACGCGGGTGCGGATGCGGGCTCCTGCAAACCGGCGGTCGCCAGCTGCACGCCGGCGTCGCTTTCCGCCTGCGCCAGGCTGTAGGCCGGGCCGAACAGCGCGTAGCCATCCGGCTGTTGCACGGCCGCGGACGGACGCTCTCCGTGCAGCAGCAGCGCCACCTGCACGGTGGCCACGCGCTTCCACGATGTCTTTTCGTTGATCTCGGCGGCGGGCAGCCCGGCGTCGAGCGCAGCGAGCGCGCTCGCGTTCACGTAACGGTTCGGGATGCCGTCGGGCGGCGTATCGCTGTCGAGGCCATACAGCACCTGGAAGCCATCGACGCCGGACACCACCGCATCCGCACTCCAGTTGGCGGCGCCCCGGTACTTGCAGCGCAGCTCGGCGACGCCGTCGCTATTCCGGGCGACATAGAAGATGCTCCAGCCCTCTTTCGTCTCGTGCACGGAAAAACCCGCGCAATCGATGACGCTGCCGTCGCCACCGGGCGCGGCGCCGGCACCCGCATAGCGCACCGCCAGCACGTCGCTGCCGTTCACGGCGCTCGATACCGCGTTGTCGATGCCGACGCTTGTCTTGACGAGTGAGCGGCTGTCCAGCCCGGCGAGCGGCGCCGGCACATCCTTGCCCGGCCCGGCCGCGCCCTGGTGCTCCCAGTCGACATAGGCGCCCTGGCGCACGGCGCGCCCGATCAGGGCCAGCGCATAGCGCCCGCCATCGTCGATGCCGGCCGCGTCTTCATGGGCGACATAGGCCCGGTTCGCGCCGATCATCAACACCCCGCCGGCCAGCAGCACGCCAAGCCCGAGCGCCAGCGCGACCAGCAGCTCGGCCAGGGTCATGCCGGCCTCGCGCAGGGGGAAGCGGCGCGCACTCATCCCGCGACCACCATCGCCACGAACGGCGCCGCTGCATCGCTGCCTGGCGCGCGCCAGCCCAGCTTGACGACGACCGGCGCGCCCGCGCCGCCGGCACAGGTCCATTCGAAGGATTGCAGCGCCGCGTTCCAGCCGCCGCCATCGCGGCAGACCGCGATGCGCCCGCCGGGAAAGGCGCCCTGCACGATGCGCGCGGCCTCGTACAGGTCGAAAGCGGCCATCTGGGCGGGATCGCAAGCGGCCGCGCCGAAGCATTGCACGGGCGGCGCGGCGGGATCGCCATCGAGCGCGTCGTACGCGAACTGGAGATAGGGATTCGCTGCATCGGCCAGCGCCATCTGCGCGGCGTTGACGCGCATGCGCGCCCCGAGCGAGGCCGCCAGTTGCACGGCCTCGGACTCGAGGGCGGCCTGCTGGCGCAGGCGCGCCGCCGTCACCTGCGTGCCTGCCGCGCCGACGACGCCGAGCGCCAGCACGAACATGGCGACCAGCACTTCGATGAGCGTGAAGCCATTGATACGACAGCGCTGCAAGGAACACCTCCACAGTCCGGGCGCGGGAATTCGCGCGAACCGAGAAGTTATCAGCGGGGTCGGAGGCTCCCCTGCGTTGGCTCAAGCGTGCGCAGGTGGTTCAGGAGAGATTGATTTACTTGCGCGCCTGCCCGACTTCGGCCAGGGCCTGCTGGAACTCCGCCAGATCCTTGAAGTCTTTATAGACAGAGGCAAAGCGGATATATGCGATCTCATCGAGACGCTTGAGTTCCTGCATCACGAGTTCGCCGACATAGCCGGTATCGACTTCGCGCCGGCCGCTGGTGAGCAGCTTTTCCTCGATCGAGGCGACGGCGGCGTCGATGGCCTCGGCCGAGACCGGGCGCTTGCGCAGGGCCAGCATCAGGCTGCCGCGCAGCTTCGCTGGCGCGAATTCGGTGCGGCTGCCGTTTTTCTTGACGATGATCGGCATCGACAGTTCGATGCGTTCGTAGGTGGTGAAGCGCTTGTCGCATTGCACGCAGCGGCGCCGGCGCCGGATCGCGTCGCCCTCCTCGGATACGCGCGTATCGAGGACCTGGGTGTCTTCATGCTGGCAGAACGGACATTTCATGGGCGCCGGTGGTGCTTGATCGTGCTGGGTGATGCAAAGGAACAGCTCCCATTGCTGGTTGCCGTTCCTGAACTCTACTACGTTTGCAGCCTGGAGGACATTTCGCTTACGCGGCGTACACCGGGTACTTGTCGGTCAGCACTTTGACTTCCGCCTTCACGCGCTCGATGGTCGCGGCGTCGTGCGGGTTGTCGAGCACGTCGGCGATCAGGTTGCCGACTTTCGTCGCGTCTTCTTCCTTGAAGCCGCGCGTCGTGAAGGCCGGGCTGCCCAGGCGGATACCCGAGGTCACGAACGGCTTTTGCGGATCGTTCGGAATGCCGTTCTTGTTGCAGGTCATGTGCGCCTGGCCGAGGATGGCTTCCGCTTCCTTGCCGGTGAGGCCTTTCGAACGCAGGTCCACCAACATCACGTGCGATTCGGTACGGCCCGACACGATGCGCAGGCCGCGTGCGATCAGCGCGTCGGCCAGGGCCTTGGCGTTCTTTACGACTTGCTGCTGATATTGCTTGAACTCAGGCGTCAGTGCTTCCTTGAAGGCAACGGCCTTGCCGGCGATCACGTGCATCAGCGGACCGCCCTGGATGCCCGGGAAGATCGCCGAATTGATCTGCTTTTCGAACTCGGCCTTCATCAGGATGATGCCGCCGCGCGGGCCGCGCAGCGATTTATGGGTGGTCGAGGTGACGAAGTCGGCGTGAGGGACCGGGTTCGGGTATTCGCCCGCCGCGATCAGGCCGGCGTAGTGGGCCATGTCGACCATGAAGTAGGCGCCGACTTCCTTGGCGATTTTGGCGAAGCGCTCGAAGTCGATGCGCAGCGCAAACGCCGAGGCGCCGGCAATGATCATCTTCGGCTTGTGCTCGCGCGCCAGGCGTTCCATGGCCTCGTAGTCGATGTCTTCTTCCGGGGTCAGGCCGTAGGACACGACGTTGAACCATTTACCGGACATGTTCAGCGCCATGCCGTGGGTCAGGTGGCCGCCTTCGGCCAGCGACATGCCCATGATGGTGTCGCCAGGCTTGAGCATCGCGAAGAACACACCCTGGTTGGCCTGCGAGCCGGAATTAGGCTGGACGTTGGCCGCTTCAGCGCCGAACAGTTCCTTGACGCGGTCGATCGCCAGCTGCTCGGCGACGTCGACGTATTCGCAGCCGCCGTAGTAACGCTTGCCCGGATAGCCTTCGGCGTACTTGTTCGTGAGCTGGGAACCCTGCGCTTCCATGACGGCCGGCGAGGTGTAGTTCTCGGACGCGATCAGCTCGATGTGATCCTGCTGACGAGTGTTTTCCTTCTGGATGGCGCCCCACAGTTCCGGGTCAACCTTGGCCAGCGTGTGATCTTTTGCAAACATGAACAAAACTCCAATCGATAAGAGAACCGGACAACGGCAGTGTCGGATCGGCGCGTGGCCCAGCAAGCAGCCGGCTGCGGATGCAATGCACGCGAGCCATTGTCGGCTGCCCAGGCGAACGGCGGATGAAGTCTCACGCTTCCCGGTGGTTACCCACCTTTCCCGCAGCGGTTGCGCTGAAGTTTTCGCCAGTTACGCGAGACATAAATGGACTGGGGATTGTATGTGAACTGCCCGCTGAGGGCAAGGAAAGCCCTGCCAGGTCGGCAACCACTGTCATGATTCCGACAAGATGGTCATTTCGGCTACAATCTTGCAGCATCTGCCACCAGGGGAACTCCATCATGATCGTTTTCATTACCGGCGCCTCCGCCGGCTTCGGCGCCGAAATGGCGCGCACTTTCGTCCGCAACGGCCACCAGGTCGTGATGGCGGCGCGCCGCATCGAGCGCCTCGAAGCGCTGGCGGCCGAACTGGGCGAGTCGGCGCTGCCGGTCGAAATGGATGTGACCGACAAGAAATCGATCGAGGAAGCGCTGGCCATGCTGCCGCAATCCTGGCGCCAGATCGACGTGCTGATCAACAATGCCGGCCTCGCGCTCGGCACCGCGCCGGCCCACGAGGCGCCGCTCGACGACTGGGAAACCATGATCGCCACCAATTGCCAGGGCCTGGTGACGATGACGCGCGCCGTCCTGCCGGCGATGGTCGGGCGCGGCAGCGGCCTGGTGATCAACCTGGGCTCGGTGGCCGGCCACTACCCCTACCCGGGCGGCAACGTGTACGGTGCAACGAAGGCCTTCGTCGAGCAGTTCACGCTGAACCTGCGCGCGGACCTGGTCGGCACCGGCGTGCGCGCGACCAACCTGGCGCCCGGCCTGTGCGGCGGCACCGAATTTTCGAACGTGCGCTTCAAGGGCAACGACGACGCGGCGGCGAAGGTCTACGAAGGCACGACGCCCCTGACGGCAAAAGACATTGCCGAGACGGCCTACTGGATCGCGACGCTGCCGCCCCATATCAATGTCAACAGCATCGAGATGATGCCGACCTGCCAGGGCTTCTCGCCTTTCAATATCAAGCGGGCCTGAGGCTGGCTGTAGCGCGCGGTAGCCGATTTGCAGAGCGCCGTTTGCCACGGCGCTACCCCGGGCGATGTGCGGCCATGTCGTACGATCCGGCCGCCTCGAAGGCGCGCTGCAGATAAAGACGGGTTAACAGATAGCCGCCCAGTAGTCCGATCACGCCGAAATACGTCAACATCGCCAGGGCAAGTGAACTGGCGGGTTCGCCACCGAAGGATCTTGCCATTTCCTTCGAAGCCGTCATCAGGGCAGTGCCGATTTTTTCGCTGTTCACCAGCGACACGCCAACGATAATCTTGGTCAGCCAATCGGAAATCTGCTCGAGGTTCGTGTTCACCGCGGTCGAAGGACCGCGTGAATTCTGGGGCTGCGAAAACGTGGCGGTACTCGGCGCGCCGCTTGCAGCGCTCGTTTCGCCGTCTTTTTTCGCCTGTTCTTCCGCATCCTCCGCCGCCCTCGCTTTTTCCGAAGCGATCTTGTCGAGGTTCGTTTTCTTTAGCACGAGCCCGGCATGCGCCTGCGTCGCGGCGCGCACGCGCGCGTCGCTGTCCGCCCCCTGCCCCGCCGCCGCCCTGAGTTCATTCAGCTCCGCAGCGGCGCGTGAAAGCGCCGCAGCCGCGTTGTTCGCTTCCGCTGTCGCCTTGTCCCTGTCGGCTGCAGCCTTGGCGGCAGCAGCTTTCAATGCCACCGTTTTTGCTTTCGCGGCGTCGGATGCGCGTGCTGATAGCGGGACCGTGGTACGCGCGGTGTCCGATGAAAGCGACCTCGGTATTCCGAAAATAAACCCGAGGAATGCACCGACCGCGCAGCATGCAAAGGCCCACAGGAGTGCTGCCCAACGCGCCGCATTGCGCGTTTCCCCGTCCTCGGGGAATATCGGCAGACCGGCCGCTGCCGGCTTGACCGGTTCCGCCGAGCCTGTCGCGGCAGGAAGCTGCCCGGCAGTAGCGCCGCCTCCCGATGCATTTGCCGGCTTGACCGTAGGGGCCGGCTTGACCGTAGCGGCGGGCTTTCCCGCAGCGGCCTGCTGTTGGGTAGCGGATGGCTTTCCCGTGGCAGCTGTCGCCCCCGCTGCCCCTTGCCCTGATGACGTCGCGCCTTCCGCCCCCTTCCCCGGCGGCGGCGCTTTCGATGGCGTAGCGGGGACCGGTTGTGTCGCTGCCTTCGGACGCACATCCGGAATTGCGCAAGCAAGAAATATCGCACCAAGCAGAAGAGCAGCAACCGCGGCGAGAGCGACCAACCGGGTGCTGCCGTCGCCATCCCTCTCGACTATGCCGGGAATTCTCATCTTTTCCGCCAAATAGGTAGAAGTCCGCGATCGGACGATCCCGACATGCATCGCCAGTCGTCACGAACCCGTGCACTGATCAATGTTTGATCCACTCGGCGGTATTGCGTTCCGCGAAAGCCTGCGCCTTGTTTGATCCTGATTGAGCGAAGTATCGGTCGGGCCTGTAAAAGCAGGCCGTGAAAAACCGGGTCGCCGGCCATCGTGCGCCTCGGCGACGATAATTGTGAGAAAGTGTTACAGTTATTGTCCTGATAGCGTTTTCTCTCGTCTACTACGCGCGCTCCATGGATTTCCGACCGAACGCCCTGCCCCACTGTCCCGGGTGGTGCGTTCGCTAGCGTACATTTGCGCCGATAGCGTAAAATGTTTCCTATTATCATTTTTGGCAAAAACGAATGCCTGCGCTTTTCACCTGGACAGTACGGGTCTATTACGAAGATACGGACGCCGGCGGTATCGTGTTCTACGCGAACTACCTGAAGTTTTTCGAACGTGCGCGCACCGAATGGCTCCGCGCTGCCGGTGTCGATCAACAGAAGCTCATCGCCAGCGACGGCGCCGCCTTTGTCGTCAAGAGCGCCAGCATCGACTACCACGCGCCTGCCCGCCTCGACGACGAACTGACACTGACTCTCACCATCGAAAAGCTCGGCCGCGCCTCGGTGCAGTTCGCCCAGAAGGCGTATCTCGGCGACCTGCTGCTGGTCGAAGCGCAGGTGAAAGTCGGCTGCGTCGACATCGCCACCGTACGCCCGCGCTCGCTCCCGATCGAAGTGGCTGATAAAATGCGTGCCGCTTGATCCATTAACAATATTGCATACCCGATGACACCAACCCCTGACCTTTCATTCCTGACACTTATCAGCCATGCGCACGTGATCGTGCAACTCATCATGCTGCTCCTGCTGTTGCTGTCCGTGGTCAGCTGGTCGTACATCTTCCGCAAACTGTTCGCCATCCGCGCCGCGCGCCGCCAGACCGAGCAGTTCGAGCGCAGCTTCTGGGCCGGCGGCAACCTGCATACCCTGCACCAGAGCGCCAGCGCCCAGCGCGACCAGAGCGGTCCGCTGGCACGCATCTTCGAAGCCGGCATGGGCGAATTCATCAAGGGCAAGCAAGCCTCGCGCGACGCCCTCGACATGGGCGCCGTGCTCGACGGTTCGCGCCGCGCCATGCGCGCCGCCTTCCAGCGCGAACTCGACGGCCTCGACCTGCACCTGAACTTCCTGGCCTCGGTCGGTTCCGTCTCGCCTTACATCGGCCTGCTCGGCACCGTGTGGGGCATCATGAACGCCTTCCGCGGCCTGGCCAGCGTCCAGCAAGCCACGCTCGCCGTCGTCGCGCCGGGCATCGCCGAAGCGCTGATCGCGACCGCGATCGGCCTGTTCGCCGCGATTCCGGCAGTCGTCGCCTACAACCGCTTCACGCACGACATCGACCGCCTCGCGACCCGCTTCGAGAGCTTCGTCGAGGAATTCTCGAACATCCTGCAGCGCCAGTCGCGCTGATCGAGAGGATTCGACCATGGCCTTTTCCAGCAGCATGCGCGGCGGACGCCGCAGCAAACTCAAATCCGAAATCAACGTCGTGCCGTATATCGACGTGATGCTGGTGCTGCTCATCATTTTCATGGCGGTCCCGAGCAACCCGACCCCGAACGTGATCAACCTGCCGAACGCCGAGAAATCGGCGCTGCCGCCGGACACCTTTATCCACATCACCGTGAAACCCGACGCCACGCTGTCGATCGGCGTGAGCGGCAAGGAAACGATTGCCGCCGAATCGATGCCGGACCGCGCCGCCCTGCTCGCCCGCCTGCGTGAACTGCACGAGAGTAATCCCGACTATCCGGTGATGATCGCGGGCGACCGCGACAGCAAATACGCCGACGTGATCGAACTGATTTCGGAATCGAAGAAGCTGGGGATCAATCGCGTCGGTCTCGCGACGAAGTAAGCAATGTCCGCAATGAAGCCAGCCACCATGGGCGCCCCCTACACGGTGCCGCCAGAACCGAACCGCCTGCCCGCCATCGCGCTGGCGCTGGCCGTGCACGCGCTGCTGCTGGCCTTCCTGTGGATCGGCATCAGCTGGCAGAACACCGAACCGCCCGCGGTCGAAGCCGAGGTCTGGGACATGAAGGTCCAGTCGGCCGCCGCGCCCGCATTGCCTCCGCCGCCCCCGCCTGAGATGCAGGAGCCGGAACCGCAACCGGAGCCGACGCCTGCCCCACCGCCACCACCGCCGAAGGTCGCGGAACCCGAACCCGTCAAGCCTGCCGCGCCCGACATCAACCTCGAACGCGAAAAGAAACTCGCCGAGCAGAAGAAGCAGCGCGAGCGCGACCTGCTGGAAAAGAAAGAGCGTGAGCGCGAGCTGGCCGAGAAA
Source organism: Telluria sp. AIW5 (assembly GCF_056680575.1). Taxonomy (NCBI): domain Bacteria; kingdom Pseudomonadati; phylum Pseudomonadota; class Betaproteobacteria; order Burkholderiales; family Oxalobacteraceae; genus Telluria; species Telluria sp. AIW5. The sequence goes on from NZ_CM155289.1 coordinate 4,698,287, forward strand.
AAAGAACGTGAAGAAGAGCGCGAAAAACTGAAGGCGAAGGAACTGGCCGAGAAGAAGGCGCAGGAAAAGAAAGAACTCGCCAAGAAAGAGCAGGAAAAGAAAGAGCTGGAGCAAAAGCTCGAAGAAAAGAAGCTCGACGAGAAAAAGCTGGCCGCCGAGAAAGCGGACGCCGAGAAGAAGAAAGTCGCAGCGGAAAAAGCGGAAAAAGCAGCGAAGGCGAAGAAGGAAGCTGCCGAGCAGGCCAGGCTGGACAAGATGCACGCCGACGAGCTCAAGCGCATGATGGGCGCCGCCGGCACCTCCGGCAGCGCGCAGAAGTCGAGCGCGCCGAAGATCGACGCCGGCTACATCGGCAAGCTGACCGCCCTCATCAAGAGCAATACGACCTTTGCCGGCAGTACCGATGTGCCGGGCAATCCGAAAGCCGTGTTCAGGGTCGAGCTGCTGCCCACCGGCGAGATCCTGTCGGTGCGCCTGTCGAAGAGCAGCGGCGTGCCGCAATTCGACGACGCGGTGGAGCGTGGCATTAACAAATCGTCACCACTTCCTAAAAAGAAAGATGGTACGGTGGAGCGCACAATCGTGGTCAATTTCTCCATGAAAGACCTGGACTGATCGCACCTGAATAATCATTGTCGAGAAAAGAACGCATGAAAAAAATTCATACCCTGTTATTTTCCGCCACCCTCCTGATCGGGTCGGCGGCCAATGCCCAGCTACAAGTTGAAATTGCCGGCGTCGGCAGCAACCAGATCCCGGTGGCGGTCGCCGCCTTCGCCGACGAAGGCATGGCGCCGGAACAGATCTCGGCCATCGTCCGTGCCGACCTCGAGCGCAGCGGCGTCTTCAAGGTCATCAACGCCGGCCAGGTCATCAGCGACAGCGCCAGCGTCGACGCCGGCAGCTGGAAAGCACGCGGCGCCGATGCGCTGGTCGTCGGCAGCGTGCAGAAGCAGCCCGACGGCCGTTTCGCCGTGCGCTACAAGCTCTACGACACGGTCAAGGGCAGCCAGCTCTCGCAGCTGGGCAACGAAGTCCAGCCGCGCTTCACGCGCCTGCAGGCGCACCGCATCGCCGACGACGTGTATGAAAAGCTGACCGGCACCCGCGGCATCTTCTCGACCCGCATCGCCTACGTGAAGGAAAACCGTGCCGGCCGCGACTATGTGCTGGCGGTGGCCGACGCCGACGGCGAGAACGAAATCGTCGCCGCCCATGGCCGCGAGCCGATCATCTCGCCGTCCTGGTCGCCCGACGGCGGCAAGGTCGCCTACGTGTCGTTCGAAGACCGCAAGCCGGTCATCTACATGCAGGACCTGGTCACCGGCAAGCGCCGCGTGATCGCCAACGAAAAAGGCAGCAACTCGGCGCCGACCTGGTCGCCGGACGGCAGCAAGCTGGCGATCGCCCTGTCGAAGTCGGGCAACTACCAGGTGTACATCGTGAACGCCGACGGTTCCGGCCTGCGCCGCCTGTCCAACAGCAGCGGCATCGACACCGAACCGCGCTTCTCCGCCGACGGCCAGAGCATCTATTTCACGAGCGACCGCAGCGGCGGACCGCAGATCTACAAAATGAGCGTCTCGGGCGGCAACGCCACCCGCGTCACCTTTAACGGCAACTACAACATCAGCCCGCGCCTGTCTCCGGATGGCAAGACCCTGGCCTGGATCTCGCAGCGCGATGGTGGCTTCTCTCTTTACGCGAAGGACCTGGCGAGCGGCCAGGAACTGCGCCTGGCCGATGGGGCCTCCGAACCGAGTTTTTCGCCGAACGGCAAATACATCATGTATGCGAACAAGGCTGGCGGGCGTGTCGCGCTGGCGGTCGTATCGACGGATGGTCGGGTCAAGCAACGCTTGACCACCAAAGCGGGAAACATTCGGGAGCCCAGCTGGGGTCCCTTCATGAAGTAAGAAGTAAATCAACCAACCAAGACCAGGAGAAAAACCATGCGCAACGTTAAGAGTGTGTCCTTCATCATCGCAACCGCTGCCCTGCTGGCAGCGTGCAAATCGCCAGCCCCAGTCGCCGAGCCGACCGTTGTCGAGCGTACCCCAACCGCGGCCCCAGTGACCGACAGCCGCGACATCCGCCCAGTGGAAACCGCCACCGTCGATCCACTGAACGATCCAAAAGGCGTGCTGGCCAACCGCAGCGTCTACTTCGACTTCGACAGCTATGTCGTGCGTGAAGATGGCAAGCCAGTGGTCGCCAACCACTCGCAGTACCTGAACCAGAACAAGGGCCGCAAGATCCTGATCCAGGGTAACACCGACGATCGCGGCGGCAGCGAGTACAACCTGGCCCTGGGCCAGAAGCGCGCCGAAGCCGTGCGCCGTGCAATGGCAACCCAGGGCGTGGCCGAAGGCCAGATGGAAGCCGTCTCGCTGGGCGAAGAAAAGCCGAAGGCAACCGGTTCGGGCGAAGCCGCCTGGGCTGAAAACCGTCGCGCCGACATCGTCTATCAGTAATCGTATGTACAGAGTCGCTTAAGACTCGGCTCTTAAGACTCAGCTGATTGACAGCGGGGCGGGTGCGGTGCAGACTGCAACCCGCCCCGTTTTTCATTGCCTCACTGGTATAGAAAGAGTACGACATGATGAAACTGACCCCGTCCCGCCTTGCCGCCATGTTACTGGCCCTCGTGCTGCCGCTGCAGGCCTCCGCGGGCATCCTGGACGACGATGAAGCGCGCCGCGCCATCCTCGACCTGCGCGCGAAGGTCGACGCCATCACGCGCGACCTGACCACCCGCCTCGACGCCAAGGCCGACAAGAACGCGACGCTCGACCTCCTGAACCAGAATGAGCAGCTGCAGGCCGAGGTCGCCAGGCTGCGCGGCCAGATCGAAGTGCTGGCCAACGAAGTGAGCAAGGCCCAGAACAACCAGCGCACCCTGTATTCCGACCTCGATGCGCGCATCAAGAAGATCGAGCCGCGCGCCGAGACCATCGACGGCGAAACGGCGCAGGTGCTGCCGTCCGAAAAGCAGGCCTACGAGAGCGCGATGGAAGTCTTCAAGACCGGCGACTACAAGCGCGCAGCAGGCGCCCTGCAGGACTTCGTCAAGCGCTACCCGGAGTCGGCGTATGCCGCCAACGCCCAATACTGGCTCGGCAACGCCTACTACGCCCAGCGCGACTACAAGAACGCGATCGCCGCCCAGGAAGTCGTGACGACCACCTACGCCAGCAGCGCCAAGGCGCCGGACGCGATGCTCAACATCGCCACCAGCTACGCCGAGCTGAAGGACAAAGTCAAAGCGAAGAAGACCTTGCAGTCGCTGGTGTCGAAGTTCCCGGATTCGCAGGCCGCGCAGTCCGCCAAGGACCGCCTGGCTGCCCTGAAATAAAGTCTTAAAGCAAGATTCAGGGGTCGCACATTTGACAGCACGACGGCGCCCCCCTATAATCTTGCTTCTTTCGGGTCGTTAGCTCAGCTGGTAGAGCAGCGGACTTTTAATCCGTTGGTCGCAGGTTCGAATCCCGCACGGCCTACCACGAATTTAGTTGCAACAATGAAGGCGTTACGAGTGATCGTGACGCCTTTTTTGTTTTCCTGGCCGGTACGGCATGGCGAGCAGGATTTTCATTGGTTCGCTACGAGATTGCTCACGCCGTCCTCGATACGCTATCGCTCGACAAATCCTCGTCCAAGCCGGCATATTTGTACTTCTGATCGTCGCCCATGTAGACGACGCGTGGATCGGATGGCAGTGTCGCGTCCTTACCGAACCCTGCAAGCGAATCGTGCACATAGTTGTCGAAGAAGCTGATGACTTGCTCGTCCTTCAGCCCGTTGTTCCGTTCAAACTCATTTTCGTACGCTTCGACCAAGGCTTTGTAATGAGGACGTAACTCTTCCATTTTCCTGTTGTTGCGTGGTCCGGACAAAGCCGGGCGGATTGCACGTATATCAGCCAACAACTCCCTGTCGTAGAGTTCTATCAAGGCTTGCAGCTTATTCAGATTCGGAACCGAATCTTTGCGGGCTTTTGCTTTCAGGTAGGCGCGGCGGGAGGCTTGGTAGTCTTCGCGTGCCGACTCCACGATACCATTAGTTTCAGACACCATCGGCTGTTGAGCACTGTCGCTCGAAGCGCTCGCTTGCATATCCTGCAAGGTCATTGATGCATTCAAAGATAACTGTGCGAGCTTCTCTTTTTTGCCAGGTTGTCAACTTCACGCGTCAATGCGCCATCTTGCTCCCGGAATTTCCTGTCGTGGACTTCGATAAGTCTGGCTTCCGTTATGTCGCCAGCGACTTTACGCTTGATTGCCCTGAAACGCCAAGAATAGTACAAGGCCATGTGTTTGTTGATACCCTCACCTAGGGTCTTAAATGGTCCTACGGCTTTCAAATAACTATTGTAAGCGGCACACATTGCCGGATCGGTTGCAAAATCGTTTGCATTATCTGCTTGCCATTCGGCGAGCATTGGCACCCCTTGGCGTAAGGCATGTTCGTACATGTGGCGCAACGGAATTAAGCTCAGGTTTTGCGAAGGACGGATTCCTTTTGCGCCTTCGCCGGGAGCATAGCCGCCACCTACATCGGAGTGCGCGCCAGGGTACACCGCTTCGTGAAAATGCGCCGGTTTGAATATTCGTCCATTCTCGATGGCGCTTATGCTGTCGACCGGGAATGAATTCCGAATTTCGTGCGCCGCAACAAAATGGCGCACCTCCTCAATGGTCGCGTGAACCCGTAACCTGTCGCCCCAGTCGTCATGCCCATGAGAGTTTCCCCATGCTGGGTCTGCGCCTGGAAGTGCATTGATCGCATAAGCCAGTTCCTCGGGCCGAGTCGCTCGGTAGTTTCTCCGGCGTTTCGCCATCAAGCCCGCGGTATCTCCGTTAGCGGCTTCATACACACCCGTAGTACCTGAACTCATGGGTAAACCAACCGAGGCAACGGTATCGAACAAGCCGAGGAAGCGGAAGCGAACTGGCCAGTGTCCCTCCTTCAAAATCCACCTGCCGTTGCGTAGTACACATCGCTCCTCCATCACCATGTTGACGAATGCCCTGGAAAGCGCAGCACCCCGGCTGAATCCAAACAGGGCGATGTTGATTTCCTTGATTGCGTTTGACGGCGCCTTGGCACGTGCCAACGGTTTGGCTAGAAAGCTATCGAGTCGCTCGAGTGCGAACTCGAGGCGTCGGTCGCCCATCCTCCCGCAGCCCAGGCCCAATGCACTGCCCCCGTCATCGCCCTTTTCAGGGAAATAGGTGCCGATTCCCGGGATATATACGACAAGGATTCCTTGATTATCGTTCTTCGGTACATGCGCCCTGTATAACCTTGCAATAGCGCTGTGCTTTGCCAGACCAAGGTCTGCATCGAGGTTATTGCCAGTACCATCGAAGAAAAACGAGAGCCATAGGATTTGTGTGCATGCGCCCGGAGCGCCATTCAGATTGTTTCGGGTTTTTAACGACGCGGCCATGTTTTGCAAAGTCGACAGTCTTTGTGCTGGTCCAGGATTTTCTGCTGAGATACCCCGTGCCTGATCGGTTGCGGTACTAAGGCCGGACTCCGTTGCCTGAAGGCCAGGCGTCTTTTGATCGCCCACTGAGTCATACTTCTGGCTTTTCGTCATTTTTGCACCTTGGGAATGAAGATTTGTCCTTCCGCCTCCCATCAAGGGAGAGGCGCGGCCCAGCTCCATCTTTCGATAGAAAAACTTGCACGGACCCGTCGGGATAAAAATGGGTTTCGATGGTATTCGGCTCTTCGCCGGCGGGCCGGGGAACGTCTACTTCAGTCTCTCTGAAATAAAAATGTCTTACCCTATCAGCCGCCCCAGTGCGTTCGTCCTTGATGAGATATGTACAGCCATCGTATTGCCACCGAACCTTGACGCGCAAAGGTCTCGTCGATTTTTTAGAAATCCTTACACAGCAGGTTACACCGCTACCGCCGCTATCCGGAGAGCTCAGAAAGACGTGGCCGCCTCCAGAGTCATTCACCGTGTAACTCGAAATATTGCGATCTGTGTAATTATAGCCAACAAGCCCCAAAAGAAGATCGTTGCCGTCGTCATTTCCCCCTGTCGAATTGCCCGACCGTGCATGGCATGCACTGAACGTCATACATAACATCATTAGACAAGCGCATCGCACGATGGACTGTTGTGTTCGATCACGAGTCAACATTTTCTTCATACCTGCTCCCCAGTTTCATCAAGATCAAAAATGCTTAGCCGTTCTGAAGCAAAGTCGTCCCGCTTTAATTCTTCCAGCAATCGTTCTCGCTCTGCCCCATCAGCGAATTTTTTCCTGTACATCAGAATCGTCGCGGTAAAAATCGAGAATTTGAAAACCGATTCCACCCCGCCCTGTTTTGCCATGCCAATGGATTCGCTGACGAATGCAGGCTGATCAACCGGCGGGACCGCCCTCAAGAGGTTCGAAAAGTTCTCTCGAAGCAGATTGAGTACCTGATCGATTTCGCACGCATCGAGCAACGCAATTTCTTGCCGCTGAGTGAGTAGGAGTGGAGCGGAAAAGTTATTCTGGGGGTCAAATTTTGTGTTGAAATTCACAAGCTTCCCGGAGCGGTCGACATATCGCCAGGATTCCGCCGCCCCAAAAAAAGGTTCTGCCTGCTCGGCAGACAAAATACTCACCAGACTCTCTAACACCCGCGGATCGAAGAAACGCAGCATTGCCTCCATGTTTTCCGAGAACATCACATCAAGGCGCGCAGCCAGTCGATTTCGAAGCTGCCCAATATCCAGCGGAGTCGTTAACATCACAACGGAAGAGGAGTAGGTCCCGTGCTCCCCTATCCACTTGAACAGATGACGGAACATCCGCAATTGCCCCACGCTACCGACCAGTACGAGAAACGGCGCAACCTGCAGCGCATTGGCCTCCCTGCTGCAATCGAACAAGCTCGACCATTCCACCGAACTGGCAAGCAGCTGCCGGTGCAGGCCGGGCATACCGGCATGGTCGAGCAGGAAGTACAGGTTCGAGCTCGGATGTGCCGCCAGAATTTCCTCGGCAACAGCGCGAAAATCGATGGGAATACTCATTCGGACCTCACGACAAAAGGCGAGCCCGCGGCCCGCGCCTTCAGCAGGCACTCGACGCAAATGCTCGTCGGCAGGGCTGGCAGCGGATAGTCGAGTCGGGCCGGACCGATCAAGCTCTTCTTGCCCGCATGAACCTTGATCTTTCCCGGGCACTGCACCGTGATATTCCCGCCCTCGATCGTGATGTTCGCCCCGCCCGCCGTCGACAAACTGATGCGCTTGGCCGCTGCCCAGTCGATATGGCCATTCGCGCTGATCACATCGATGGCGTCGCGCGCCTGTACTTTCAGCTCATCGCCCTGCGCCTGGAGATCGATCGCATCCCTGGCGGCAATCATCTGCAGCCCGGTTCCGCCCTCGCCTGGTTTCACGACGCCCCCGAGGACGCCGATTGCCTGCCGTGTATGCATGCGCATCTGTCCACCGACCACGAACTGGGTGTCCTGTCCGCTCATCACACTGACGGTTTCGCCGTTCGATAGCTGCAAGCTCTGCGCGGCGTTCGCGCCGAAGCCATCCTTCGCGGCGATCGCAATGACAGGCGCGCTCGGGTGCGGCAGCGGCTCGCTGCCCTGCGTTTCCACCTCGCCCGCTACCGCCTTCGACATCGCGGCCAACGGTGCCGCTGTGCCGTCCAGTACGCTCCCGTCAGCCGATGCGGCCCCCAGGTGAGCGGCCAGGCCAACCGCCTGATGCGTTACCGCTACCCCATTGAATGTCTCCGCCAGCTTGACCGCCTGTTGCAGCAAGCTGCCCGCAGCCGCGTTCTCGCCGGCCGGATCGCGCCTGGCAGCGCTGTGTTCGATCTGGTAACTCGTGATCAGCAAGCCGGCGCCGGCCCGCACTGCGCCATAGGCATCGGTACGCAGCTCGGCGCCCGTACCGCGGAAGCTGCCCCGATAATTGTCGGCGGCGTGGATCAGGTGACCGAGGTTCAGTTCGGTCGACGCATGGCTGCACTTCAATTGCCCCCGGCCTTGCGCATCGGTGTCGTCGAACAGGAGCTGGTTATAGCCCGCGCCGCCGAATTCCTTGCTGCGGATGCCCCACTGCGCGGCGCCGTTGCGGTGGCCGGCGCTGTCGCCCGATGCGCCGTGCCAGACGGGACTATTGCCGCCGGCGAGGTTGCCCTGCGCCGAAGGCGCGTGATCAGGGGCGCGGCCGAATATCTTCGCGTCGCTGGCACGATCGACACGGCCGCCCGGTGTCGGAATGACGCCGCCCTCGCCCTGGCCGTTGTACAGGGCACTAACGACGATCGGCCGGTCGATATCGTTTTCCAGGAATTGCACCAGCACTTCCTGGCCGATGCGCGGCAGGAACTGGCAGCCCATGCCGCTGCCGGCCGAGCCGTCCGGCCCAACGACGATCGCAGTCTGCGACCCGGTTGCGGTTGGCCTGGCGTTCCGGCGACCCTCGCTGCCGGGCAATTGGGGACGCCAGGGAAACTCCGTGGGGATGGCTTCGAAGCAGTTGGCATAACCGGATTCGATGGCCTGGGCGATCGCTAGTGCCAAGTCGACCGAAAACGCGTCGGGCGCAAGTTCCTGCAGCAGTTCGGGAATCGGCCCGAACAGCTCGGCGAGCGCATCACGGGCCGGTGGCGGCAGGTTGTTTACCCCGACGCTCGTCACCCTCAGGATGGTGAACGGCGCACTGGCGCCGAGCGCGCGCCGCGGCGCACCCGACACGACCATCCGGGTTCCCGCGCGCAGGGTGCGCACAGTCGAGCGGCCGCGCCACAGCTGGGTGCGTGCTTCCATGCCTTCCATGGCGAGGTCGGCGTAGCGCTCGGCGTCCTTCCTGTTCGCATACGCATACTGGCCAGGGGCATCATAGGACTCCAGCACGGGTAACCTGGACGAACGCCGGAGGGTGGAGGGCGAACTGGCCGCCGTTACCTGCTTCGACTTATAGTTCGGACTGACGACCGTGACGAGCGACGCAGACAGCTTGCGCCGTGCCACAAGCGCCTGCACGGTATCCTGGCGTTCGACGGAACTGACGCCATGGAAACGGACGCCGCCCTGAACTTTGCTGCACGGGTCCTCGGGCACGGCGCAGGCCCGGCTGCTGTCGGCAAACAGCACCATTCCCGGCCCGTCCGGGGTCTGCTCGCAGCGCCAGCACAGTCCTTCCTCGGACAGCAGCCGACGTACGAAATCGAGATCGGACTCCCGGTACTGACAGCAATAACTGCGCGGCACGGCCATCGCCATGAACTGTCCGGTGTCGTCGCTCCAGCGCCAGCGTGCCAATGGCCGGTAAGGCGCGAGCACTTCATCGACAATCTCGACCACCGTCCTGTCCTGCCATACGCGGCTGTTGCGCGCCTGGCCGAGCCGCCAGAACCAGGGCGAGATCCGTATCCGGTAACGGGCAAAGCCGCCGTCGCTGCCCAGCATCGCCGCTTCGCTGATGTCGCCGGCGAAGCGCGTGCGCGTGCCGTCGGCCAGGCTGATCTCCAGCCTGGCCCCCTTCCCCAGCAGGGACGACGGGTCGACATGCGCACTGGTCGACAGGACGATGAGGTCGCGGGCCCCGATCTCCTGCACCGCGTCGTCCGCCGCAAAGGCCTCGACCAGAAATCCCGTGGAGAGCGCCGCCCTGCCGTCACTAACGAACAGTTCGTAAAGCCTGGTTGTGCTGGAAAAGGCGGCCAGGGTCCGCCTGAGTTCTCGCGCTGAAAGATTTGGCATCCTCGACGACGCTCCATGTACGGATCGATCCGCGACCTCGGCACGGGCATCGCTGCTCGCACACCTCGGCCGTGCTCAAAGGAAAGCACTCATCACGATATCGCAGTGGAAACGCAGGGTTCGCGGCCTCATCTATAGTTTGCGCCGCGTCAAGGTTGAGCGTGCCGTCAAGACACAAGGACGTGGGAGTCCAGCCCGCCCGCATCCGGGCTGTGGCGACGTTCAATACAGGTTGGCCGGATAGCCGTACGACTGTTTGATCTCCCAGTCGAGATAGGTGAACAGGCTGCCAAGCCTGCTCTTGATCTCCCGCACCGGCCAGTTGGTGACGCCGTTGGACAGGGCTGTGATCCACCCCAGCAGGCCGGGGTCCTTGATCACGGCGATCACCTGCATGACGGTCGCCTTGAAACTTGGATTGGTCGGGTTGAACTCGGCGTAGGGAATGAGGAGAATGCGCGGGATGGATTCCACCTCGTAGCTCGCGACATCGACCAGGCCGGCGTCGAGATACGCCTTCGGATGCGAAGCGAACGCTGCCTGGCGCAAGGTTTTCTCGTCAAGGCTGGCAAGGGTGCCGGCCTTGATGCGCGCCACGATGAGTGCGATCAGCGGCAGTTGCAGGTTGACCGTGGTTTCCCTGACCCACTTGGCACTGACCCAGCGCGACGGATCGTTCAGGCTGGCGTCGGTCGTGAACGCAATATTGTATTTCTTGCCGTAGCCGATCGGGTAGCCGGCCTCCCCCCATGGGCCTAGCCGTGCATCGATCACTTCGTAGAACTGGTAGGTCGTGCGGGCCTTGGGCTGGTAGGCGACAATCGATCGCAGGTATTTTTCGACCGCGCCGGCATCGGAGGGTTTGCACGTCGATTTGGCAGGCAGCGTGAACGTCATGATCACCTCGAAGGAAATGCAGTCGTCGACACCTGGACGGCGCCAGTGCTGTGTTCGAGGCTATTCCCGCGTGATCGGAAAGTCAACATTTATCAAGGCGCCGTCCTCAACTGACGCATCCGGACATCAAATACGCTCCAGAAGCGCCGGCAGCGTTATCATCCGCTCCGGCCCCGCGTTCGCGCCCGTCCACCGTACTGCTCAGTTTCCTGCGTGCCGCCATTGCGCGCCTTATTGCATAATCCGGGTGAGGCATCGCGACAAGGCCGGCCCGGCCGTAAAGCGCCAGCCCGGCCACGCCGCGACATGGCCCAGACTCCACGCCCACGAGGCAGATCGATGCGTCAAACATGATATTACGCGGTCCATCCCCGCCAACCGCCACGCCGCCCCTGCGGCTCAGTCCCTATTCGCTGGCCCGCCTGGGTGCGCTCGCGGCGCTGCTGATCCTGACGCTGGTGCTCGGTACCGCAGCCATGCTCCAGGTCAGCTACCAGGACACGATGCGCCAGCAGAAAACCACGCTGCGCAACCTGGCCATCGCGTTTGCGGCGCAGACCCAGATCGTGGCCCAGGCGGTCGACCAGGCGCTGCACCAGGTCGAGCGCAGCTACAAGGCCGGCCCCCGCACCCAGCCGCCTCGGCTCGACTATTTCAACGAACAGGGCGCCGCCCAGGATTACCTGCTTGGCCTGTATGTTTACGGCCTCGATGGGCATCTGCTGGCCAGCGCCCTGCCGCCTGGTGCGCCCGCGGGCGCCCGTGCCCCGGCCGCGCCGGCAAGCGACCTGCTGCGCAGCGACGGGCTCGAGATCGGCATCACCGCAGTCGACGCCAATACCGGGCGCGGCATCATCGAGTTCGTGCGGCCGCTGCACGACGCGGCCGGGCGGCGCGTCGGCTCGGTGCTGGCGCAGGTCGACTCGGAGCGCTTCGAGCGCATCTACAGCCTGGTGGAACTGGGCGAAGGCGGTTCCGTGACCCTGCTGCACCGCGACGGCACGATGCTGGTGCGCGGACCGACGCTGGCGCAGAGCATCGGACGCTCGTTCGGAGGCACGCCCCTGTTCCGCCAGCACCTGCCGGTGAGCGAGCGCGGCGCCTTCGAAACGGTCAGCCCGGTCGACGGCCTGGCGCGGGTGTATGGCTATGACGCGGTCGGCCACTATCCGCTGGTGATCATCACCGGCATGAACAAATCGGCGGCACTGGCGTCCTGGTATGGCCGGCTGTGGACCGCGGTGCCGCTGCTGTTGCTGGTCTGCGTCGTGCTCGTGTTCCTCGCCTGGCGCGTGGCGCGCGACACCCGGCGCCAGCACGCCCTGATCGCCCGCCTCGAGGCGAGCGAAGCGCGCGCCGGCAGGAGCGCAGGTTACCTGGCGGCGATCCTGAATGCCGTGCGCACGCCGATCTGGGTGCTGGATAATGCGCGCCGGCTGGTGGTGTGGAACGACGCGTTTGCCCGCTTCGCCGGACGCGCGCCCGAGGAGATGCAGGGATCGCTCGAGGCCGAGGTGCTGGACCCGGCCGGTGGCGCCGAGCGCGAACGCCGCTACGCGCTGGTGCTCGGCACCGGCCGCACGGACGAGGCGCTGGCCACCGTCAAGGACGGCAGCGGCGAGGCGCGCACGGTGATCCAGCAGACGTCGCAGCTGCTCGACGCCTCGGGACAGGTACAGCTGGTGAACCTGCTGACCGACATCACCGAGCGCGAACGGGCCGAGGCGCACCTGGCCTATCTTGCCAATTTCGACGCGCTCACCGGCCTGCCGAACCAGAACCACTTCCGCCACCTGCTCGGGGCCGAGCTGGCCGACGCCGCCGCCAAGGGAACCCCGCTCGGCACCCTGGTCGTGTCGCTGGCGCGCCTGCACGAAATCAGCGACCTGCTGGGCCATGAAGCGGGCGATGCCGCCCTGCGCGAGGTCGGCACCCTGTTCCAGTCGCAATTGCCGCGCGCGGCCGGGGTGGCGCGCATCAAGGGCAATGAATTCGCCGTGCTCGTGCATGCGCACCACGGGCGCGGCGAGCTGGAGGAATTCGCGGCCGCCCTGCACCGCCGGCTATCGAGCCCGCTCACCGTCAACGGCCGCGAATTCTCCCTCGGTCCGCGCGTGGGCGTGTCGATCTTCCCCGAGGACGGGCAAAGCGCCGACGAATTGTTCCGGCGCGCCGAGAGCGCCCGCAACCGCATCGGCGCCGATGCCGACACGATCCACTTCTTCTCCGAGAGCGCCCAGACCGACCTCGACGAGCGCCTCACGGTCGAGGCCCAGCTGCGGCGCGCACTCGAGCGCGGCGAGCTGCGCATGGTCTACCAGCCGAAGGTGGCGATCGGGTCCGGCCGCATTGTCGGCTTCGAGGCGCTGCTGCGCTGGAAAAACGGGGAACTGGGCGACGTGTCGCCGGTGCGCTTCATTCCGCTGGCCGAACGCACGGGACTGATCGTGCCGATCGGCGCCTGGGTATTGCAGGAAACCTGCCGCCAGCTGGCGCGCTGGAACGCGGGCGGCGAGCGGCTGAAGGTGGCGGTGAACCTGTCGCCGCGCCAGTTCGACCAGAAAGACCTGGTGCCGATGATGCAGCGTTGCATTCTCGAGACCGGTATCGATCCGACCTGCCTCGAATGCGAGATCACGGAAACGGCCCTGATGCGGCGCGAGGGCGAAGTCGACGACCTGCTGCACGCGATCCGCGCGCTCGGGGTCGAATTGTCGATCGACGATTTCGGCACCGGCTATTCGAGCCTGGCGGCCCTGAAGCATTTCCCGGTGCAGCGCCTGAAAATCGACCGCGCCTTCATCCGCGACCTCGGCCGCGACGAGGACAGCGCGGCGATCGTGCGCTCGATCGTCAACCTGGCGCGCAACCTGAAGCTGGCCGTGGTGGCCGAAGGGGTCGAGACCGAGGAACAACTGGCGATCCTGCGCGGCCTTGCCTGCGACGACTACCAGGGTTTCCTGTTCAGCCGGCCGGTCGAGGCCGAGATGGTGCCGGCGCTGATCGAGAGCAACCGCGCCGTCGTCGCCTGAGCCGGCTTAGACGCTCAGAACTCTTCCCAGCCGTCGCCCGCGGTTGCCGCTTCCATTTGAACCGGACGCGGCTTCGCGGCTGCCGGGCGCGCGGCGGGCCTGGCGAGCGTGGCACGGGCCGGTACAGGTGCCGGCGCTTTTGCCGCCGGAGCGACCTGGCGCTTGGGCGCCGCGGCCGTGACCGCCACGCTGCCCGCGATCCGGAACGCGCCCACCGTGCGCGCCAGCGAGGCCGCTTCGTGCTGCAGCGACTGCGCCGCCGCCGAGGCCTGCTCGACCAGGGCCGCGTTCTGCTGGGTGGTCTGGTCCATCTGCACGATCGCCTCGTTGACTTGCGTGATGCCGGCGGTCTGCTCCTGGCTGGCGGCGCTGATCTCGGCCATGATGTCGGTCACGCGGCTGACGCTGGCGACGATTTCCTTCATCGTCGCGCCGGCCTGGTCGACCAGCTCGGAACCGTACCGCACCTTGCCGACCGAATCGTCGATCAGGCCCTTGATTTCCTTGGCCGCCGCCGCGCTGCGCTGGGCCAGGTTGCGCACTTCGCCCGCCACGACCGCGAAACCGCGGCCCTGCTCTCCGGCACGCGCCGCTTCGACGGCGGCGTTCAGCGCCAGGATATTCGTCTGGAAGGCGATGCCGTCGATCACGGCGATGATCTCGACGATCTTGCCGGCCGAAGTATTGATGTCGCCCATCGTCTCGACCACCTGCGCCACCACTGCGCCGCCCTTGCCGGCGATCTGCGAGGCCGAGCCAGCCAGTACATTGGCCTGGCGCGCATTGTCGGCATTCTGGCGCACGGTCGAGGTCAGCTCTTCCATCGAGGAAGCGGTTTCCTCGAGCGCGCCGGCCTGCTGTTCGGTACGCGAAGACAGGTCCAGGTTGCCGTCGGCGATCTCGCTCGAGGCGGTGGAGATGGTGTCGGTACCGGCGCGCACCCGGGTGACGATCTCGACCAGCGAATCGTTCATGTCGCGCAGCGCGCCCATCAGGCGGCCGGTTTCGTCGTTCGAACGCACTTCGATGTGCTGGGTCAGGTCGCCCTGGGCCACGGCGCCGGCGATCTGCACCGCTTTTTCCAGCGGACGCACGATGGCGCGCACCAGCAGCCAGCCGAGCACCACCGCGAACGCCAGGCCGACGACGAGACCGGCGAAGCAGACGATGCGCACGATCCCGACGATTTCCTGCGAGCGCTTGAAATCCGCCGCGGCGACATCGGTCTGGATCTTGACGAGGGCGGCGATCGCCTGGCCCATCGGCGCCGCCAGGGCGTGCATCGGTCCATTCATCCGTGCGGTGGCACGGTCGACGTCGCCCTCGCGCAAGGCCGCGATGATCGGCTTCATGGCCTGCTCCTGGAAGCGTGCGCGCGAAGCGGCGAACTGCTGGCTCACGCGCTTTTCCTCGTCGTCCATCCTGGTCCCCACATAGGCCTGCCATGCCTTGTCGGCCAGGGCCGTGTTGGCATCGACCTGCTCCAGGATCGGCGCCGCCGGGGCGCCGGTCGTGACGGCCTTGGCAACTAGGATCTGGTTCAGCTTGGTGGCGCGCTCGACCTCGCCGAGCTGCGACAGCGCTACCAGGCGGTCGTCGTACATGCTCTTCATGGCGTCGTTCGACTTTTCCAGGTTGAGGATGCCGACGGCAAAGCCAGCGATGAGTTCGATGGCGAGAAAGCCGATGACGAAAATGAGGCGCGTCTTGATGGTAATGTTCTTGAACATGATTCGACCGCGAAAGAAGTAATGGGGAAGGCCCGACCGGCTGGGTTAATTAGATTATAGAAATTTATCAATCCTCAAGGAAACACTATCGGATATCCATACCGCTTTCAGGGTTTTCGTCGCGTTGGTGCAACGAAAAAATAGCAAGCCGTCAAGCGCTCAGGATAAATCGGCAAGTTTGCTGTCCTGCGGGGTAATCGGTTTGCCTATAAAATGCTGCGGATAAATTTCAATTGCGCTAAGCGCCCATCGAAGAATCCTTATGACCCTGCCCCTGATCCTGAACCTGGTCGTCGCCCTGCTCGTGTGCGCCCTCCTCTACCGCATGCAGGCGGCGCATGCCTCGTTCACCAAGCGCGTGTTCACGGGCCTCGGACTGGGCGTGCTGCTGGGCGCGGCCCTGCAGGCGATCTACGGCGCCGGCTCTCCCGCCGTCGCCGCCACGAACGCCTGGCTGGACGTGCTGGGCAGCGGCTATGTGAAGCTGCTCCAGATGATCGTGATTCCGCTGATCATGGTCTCGATCATCGGCGCGATCCTGAAATTGCGCGACGCGGCCTCGCTCGGCAAGATCAGCGCGCTGACGATCGGCATCCTGATCGCCACCACGGCCGTGGCCGCCATGATCGGCATCCTGATGGCCAAGCTGTTCGGCCTGACCGCCGTCGGCCTCACGGCCTCGGCCGCCGAAGTGGCGCGCGGCGAATACCTGCAGGGCTCGCTGTCGACGGCGCAGGAAATCTCGCTGCCGTCGATGCTGCTGTCCTTTATTCCGGCCAATCCCTTCCTCGACATGACGGGCGCGCGCAAGACCTCGACCATCGCCGTCGTGTTCTTCTCGGTGTTCGTCGGCATCGCCGCGACCGGCATCGCGCAAAAGAAGCCAGGCGAATTCGCCTCCTTCAGCCATTTCGTGCACGTCGCCCACACGATCGTGATGCGCATGGTGACCCTGGTGCTGCGCCTGACCCCGTTCGGCGTGTTCGCGCTGATGGCGAAGGTCGTGGCCGGGTCGAGCCTGCAGGACATCCTGAACCTGCTCGGCTTCGTGCTCGCTTCCTACAGCGCGCTGATCCTGATGTTCTGCGTGCACCTGGTCCTGGTGGCACTGTCCGGCCTGAACCCGGCGCGCTACGTCAAGAAAATCTTCCCGGTGCTGGCCTTCGCCTTCACCTCGCGCACCAGCGCCGGCTCCATCCCGATGAGCGTGGCGACCCAGACCACGCGCCTCGGCATCCCGGAAGGCATCGCCAATTTCGCGGCGTCCTTCGGCGCCACGATCGGCCAGAACGGCTGCGCCGGCATCTATCCGGCCATGCTGGCCGTGATGATCGCGCCGACGGTCGGCATCGACCCGTGGAACGCGAGCTTCCTGCTGCCGCTGCTGGCCACCGTCGTGTTCGGCTCGATCGGCGTGGCCGGGGTCGGCGGCGGCGCCACCTTCGCCGCCCTGATCGTGCTTTCCGCGATGGACCTGCCGGTCGCCCTGGCGGGCCTGCTGATTTCGATCGAACCGCTGATCGACATGGGTCGCACCGCCCTGAACGTGAGCGGTTCGATCACGGCCGGCACCCTGACCTCGCGCGCGCTCGGCGCCACCGACATGGGCATATTTAATAGCGACGTGGAAACCAATCTGGACGGGGAAGAACAAGCCGCCTGAAGCAAAGAAAAGTTAATAGTTTGCGCACGGAATCGTGCGCGGCCCACTTGCCGAATCTGTCTATGATGATGACATGTCAACATCAACAATGGACAAGTAATGGAGCAGAAGTGGCCTCAGGAACTCTGGCTGATCAGGCACGGGCAAAGCGCCGGCAACGTCGCACGTGACGTGGCCGAGGCCGCTGCCGGGCACGAAATCGACATCGCCGAACGCGACGTCGATGTCCCCCTGTCCGATCTGGGCATCCGCCAGTCCGAAGCCCTTGCCTCCTGGTTCGCCGCCCTGCCGCAGCACGAGCGTCCGAACGTCGTCCTGCATTCGCCCTACGTGCGTGCGGCCGAGACCGCAAGAATCCTGATCCGCCGCCTCGAGCGCGATTCGATGCTGGCCATCAATGCCGACGAGCGCCTGCGCGAAAAGGAATTCGGCATCCTCGACCGCCTCACCACGCACGGCATCGCCCACAAATATCCCGAGCTCTACGCCCAGCGCCAGCACGTCGGCAAGTTCTATTTCCGCCCGCCCGGCGGCGAGAGCTGGTGCGACGTCATCCTGCGCCTGCGCAGCGTGCTCGACACCCTGAGCCGCGACTACTGCCACGAGCGCGTCGTGATCGTCGCCCACCAGGTCATCGTCAACTGCTTCCGCTACCTGATCGAGCGCCTCGACGAAGCGAGCATCCTCGCTTTCGACCGCGCCAGCGACGTCCCGAACTGCTCGGTCACTTCCTACGGCTTCGACCCGATCCAGGGCAAGCACGGCAAGCTGGTCGTGCGCCTCGTGAATTTCGTCGCGCCGCTGGAAAACACGGGCACCCCGGTCACGGTGGGCAAAGACGTGCCGACCGCGCCTAAAGCCTGAGGCCGCGCATCCAATGACCATCATGAATGCGATCCACGCCGCTCCCGCCGTGCACGAGGTCACCACGCAACTGCTGCGCGACTGGCCGTTGCCGATGCCGGGCTTTGACGGCGACAAGGAAGAACGCGGCCATGTGCTGATCCTCGGCGGCTCGCGCGAAATGCCGGGCGCCGTCATCCTCGCCGCCACCGCCGCGCTGCGCGCCGGCGCCGGCAAGCTGACGGTGGCGACGGGCGCCAGCGTCGCCCAGCTCGTTGCGCTGGCCATGCCCGAGGCACGCGTGATCGGCCTGGCCGAAACCGATGCCGGCGGCTTCCTGCCGGAAGCCATCGCCCGCCTCGACCCGCTGGCCGACCGCGTCAACGCGGTGCTGATCGGACCGGGCATGCAGGACGAAGCGGCCGCCGCCGAACTGGTGCACGGCCTGCTGGAACGGATGCAAGGCAGCAAGGAAGGCAGTGAAACGGCGGTGGTACTCGACGCCTGCGCGATGGGCACACTGCTGCACGCGCCCGAGGGCTGGGCGCCGGGCGAAGCTTTCCGCTTCCGGCAACCGGTGATCGTCACCCCGCATTGCGGCGAGATGGCGCACCTGACCGGCATCGACAAGACCGAGATCGTGTCCGGACCGGACGCGCGGGCGCTGGCCTCGGCCGCGGCCTGGAACGCGGTGGTCGCGTTGAAGGGCGCGCGCACCGTGATCGCCTCGCCGCAGGGCGACATGTGGGAGCACGAAGGCGGCAATGTCGGCCTCGCCATTTCCGGCTCGGGCGACACGCTGGCCGGCATCATCGCCGGCCTCGCCGCGCGCGGCGCGACGCTCGAACAGGCCGCCTGCTGGGGTGTGGCGCTGCACGCGCGCGCCGGCGAACGCCTGGCCGAACGCCTGGGCGTGCTCGGCTACCTGGCGCGCGAGATCCCGGACGAGATCCCCGCGCTACTCGAATCCGTTGCCGGCCGCGAGGCGGGCAAGCAAAGGGAGTCCTGAGATGCTCCCTGTACCAACCATCCGGCGAACGCCGGGGGGCTGGTTGAACGGGAAGCCGTTTGACCGGTATCAAACTCCGCAAGCGGTATCGCGGAACAAGGCAAGAAGTGCACAATTCGGTGAACTGGCGGTAGTGACGGCAGTCTAATTTTTTCAGTCGAATTCGTGCACTGAATTGGGGCCGCGTGTTGCGTCGGTTCCCTGGTGGTTTTTGCCAATGAACACAGAGGCGTATCGAGCAATCGGTCACGCCGACAGATGTGCATGGCAAGACCGAACTGGCGCCGTCATTCCCCACCGCCTCACCTGGGGACGACGGCACAAAATAGACGTGAACGAGGAGTTAAAAAATGAACGCAATCACCAAAGCACCAAAGATCCTGTTGACCGCCGCCCTGCTCGCTTCGATGCTCGGCGCATGCAAGAAGAACGACACGGCCGGTACGGCTGGCGACACCTCGGCAACCTCGCCGACCTCGACCTCGGGCACCAGCGGCACCACCGGCACGACGGGCACCACGGGTGATACCGGCACCGGCGCCACCGGCACCGGCGCAATGGGCACCACCGGCAGCACCTCGGGCACCGGCGCGACCGGCACCGGCGCAGCAGGTGCAGCGGGCACGACGGGCACCGGCACCATGACCGACCAGAGCGGCGCCGGCGCAACCGGCACCACGGGCACGGGCGCCAGCGGCACCACCGGTACCTCGGGCACCACCGGCGTCACCGGCGCTGGCGGCACCACCGGCAACACCGACTCGTCGGGTACTGGCACCACCGGCACCGGCACCACGGGCACCGGCCGCTAACCGGCTTCCGTCCGCCCACAAACCGGAGCCCCATAACGCGGGCTCCGCGTTTGCGTCTGGCCGGCACGTAAGCAGCCGGCGTTTTGCTGTACGCCTGTCGTTCGGGCGGTTTCGCTTCGTCCTCCGCTTTCCTCCCCGTTTCTTTCCGTCGCGCCTATGCCTGCGTCCTGAGTCGACCTTCGTCCTGCCTTTGCCTGCACCCCGCCTTTTTTACCTGCGCCCTTCCCGCACCCTTCGACTGCCCGGTGCATCCCGCGCCAGAAGTGCCACCCGCCTCCGTGCTTGATCGGACCGCCGGCGCTTTGCCGTTCCCGCTCTGTCAAACAGCGCACAGTGCATCCCCTCATTCCATGCCAGAATAAAACCCAGTACCCGACGCCGCCCGCCCCATCCATGCGGCAACGGCAAGCCATCGAACAAGGAGTTCCACCATGCGTACCATGAATGCTTTACCGAAAATCGTACTGACCGCCGCCTTCCTCGCGGCCACGCTCGGCGCCTGCACCAAGAAGGATTCCGGCATCGGCGGCGCCGGCGACGCCGCCCACGTCGAGAGCCGGACTGAAGGCTCGGGCGCCGGCTCGGCTGCCGGTGTCAGCGGCGCCACCGGCAACTCGGGCAACGCAGGCCTGTCTTCGACCGAGTACAACACCAACAATACGCCGCGCACCGTCGGCAACGCCGAGAGCACCAAGGAAACCAGCCTCGGCGCGTCCGGCGGGGCCAGCGGGGTCGACGGCGTCAAGCCGATCGACAGCAGCGGCAACACCACCGGCGGCACCAACCCCGGCGGCTCCCCGATGCAGGCGGCGCCGGCGGCAGGCACGCACAGCACCGGCCACACCGGCAACACCACCGGCACCGGCCCGGCCTCGACCAAACCAGGCACTGGCGGCGACGGCAGCAGCCACTAACCAAGGCTGGGGTCAGGTCTGACATTTAGACACGGCCTCAACGGTAGCCGGCCGAATAAGGCAGAGGTCGCGCCAAGGCGGGAGTCCGAATGTCAGACCCGACCCCGGTTCCTCAAAAAGAAAAGCCCGCTTGCGCGGGCTTTTCTTTGTCCATCAAGGCAGGGCTCAAACCCGTTCGGTCACCTTGGCAGCCGGCGCTTTCGCCAGCGCCACCGGCTCCGCAGGACCGCGGCCGCGGCCGGTAACGAGGCGGAAGCCGCGCACGATGGTGCGGAACACCAGGCGTACGAAGACCAGGGTCAGGACCGCTTCCACAAAGGTCATCAGGAAGGCCGGCAGCGCGTGCCAGCGCTCGGCGCGGCGATGGAACTTGGCCACCATGCGGTCGCGGGCGATCTCGATGCTGTCGTAGAAGGTCGGCACGACCAGCAGCGTCAGCAAGGTCGAGGTGATCGTGCCGCCGATGATCGCCACCGCCAGCGGCTGGTAGAACTTGCCGTCGGGCCCGAGGGCCAAGGCCACCGGCAGCATGCCGGCGATTAGCGCGAAGGTCGTCATCAGGATCGGGCGCAGGCGCATGCGGCCAGCCTTCATCAGGGCGTCCTCGCGGCCGTAGCCTTCCGCTTCCAGTCCGCGCGCCGCGTCGAGCAGCAGGATCGCGTTCTTCGCGACCAGGCCCATCAGCATGATGATGCCGATAAAGCTCATCAGGTTGAGGGTGCCGCCGGTCAGCAGCAGCGCCAGCACGACGCCGATCAGGGACAGCGGCAGCGACAGCATCACGCCCAGCGGCGCCGTGAACGAGCCGAACTGCATCACCAGGATCAGGTACATCAGGCCGATGCCGCCCAACAGCGCGGTCAGCATCGCGCCGAACAGTTCCGCCTGGTCCTTGCCGGCGCCGCCCAGCGCCAGGCCATAGCCCGGCGGGAAGTCGAAGGTCTTGGCCAGCTTCATGGCGTCGGCCGTGACTTCGCCGCTGGAACGGCCCTGCGCGTTGGCCGAGACCGTGATCACGCGCTTGCCGTCCTTGTGCATGATTTCCGATGGACCTTTGCCCATGCTGATGCGGGCGATCTGCTCGAGCGGCACCATCATATTGGTGCCGGCGATCGCGATCGGCAGGCGCTCGATGTTCTCGATGTTGACGCGGTCTTCCGGATGCAGGCGCACCGCGACGTCGCGCGTCTCTCCGGTCGGGTCGACCCAGTCGCCCACTTCGATACCGGCGAAAGCAACCCGCAGCGCGGTGGCGGCGTCGCCGACGGACACGCCCATCGAATTGGCCAGGCCGCGGTCGAGCTCGATCTGCAGCTCGTTCTTCGGATCCTGCTGCGACAGGGTCACGTCGACCGCGCCCGGCACCTGGCGCAGTTTCTCCATGTAGGCCGCGGTCAGCTCCATCAGCTTGCGCGAGTCGGTACCCGTGAACTCGATCTGCACCGGCTTGCCGCCGCCGTTCAGGTCGTCGAGCACGGTGTACTCGGCGCCCACCAGCTGACCGACTTTGGTGCGCAGGTCGGCGCCGATATCCGCCGCCGTGCGGTGGCGGGTGTTGCGCTTGCCGATCTCGATATAGATCGAGCCGCCGTTCGCACGCACCACGCTGTCGGTGGCGCGGGTTTCAGGCATGCTGCGCGCCAGCGCCGCGGCCTGTTCCATCTTGATGCGGGCGTATTCCAGGCTCGACGAGGCCGGGGTACGCACGTCGATCATGATCTTGTTGCCGTCGCCTTTAGGCATGAAGCTGGTGCCGCCGATCGAGACTTGCAGGGCGATGGCGCCGGCCAGGCTGGCCAGTGCGATGAAACCCATCCAGCGGCGGTGGTGCAGCGCCCAGGCGATGATGTTGCCATAGCGCGAAGCCTGGCGGTCGAACCAGTCGTTGAAGCGGCCGAGCACCTTCGAAATGCCCTTCTTCGGCGCGTGGTGGTGGCCCGGAGGGTCGCCCCAGTAGGCCGACAGCATCGGGTCGAGCGTGAAGGAAATGCCGAGCGAGACCAGCACCGAACAGGTCACCGTCAGCGCGAACGGACGGAACCATTCGCCGGGCACGCCCGGCATGAAGGCCACCGGAATGAACACGGCCATGATCGAGAAGGTCGTGGACGCAACCGCCATGCCGATCTCGGAGGTACCGACCAGGGCCGCGGTGCGGCGGTCGGCGCCGTTTTCCATGTGGCGCACGATGTTTTCGCGCACCACGATGGCGTCGTCGATCAGCACGCCGATCGCCAGCGACAACCCGAGCAGGGTCATGAAGTTCAGCGTGAAGCCGCACAGCCAGACCGCGATGAAGGCCGCCAGCACCGAGGTCGGCAGCGACAGCGCGGTGATCAGCGTCGAGCGCCACGAATTGAGGAAGGCGTAGACCACGAACACGGTCAGCATGGCGCCGAAGATGAGCGACTCGATCACGTTGTTCAGGCTGCTTTGCGCTTCGTTGCCGCCGTCGCGGGTAATCGCCAGTTCGGTGCCCTTCGGCAGCTCCTTGTTGATTTTCTCCACCTCTTCGCGCACCTTTTTCGCGATCGAGACGGTTGAGGCGTCGCGCGAACGGACGACGTAGATGCCGACGTTCGGCTTGCCGCTGTGGATCGAGGCGCTGTCGATGTCGGCGAAGCCGTCCTGGATCTCGGCCACCTGGTTCAGGCGCACGATGGTTTCGCCGCTGCGCTTGACGACGACCTGCGAGAAGTCTTCCGGACGCTCGATGCGGCCGATCAGGCGGATGCCCTTCTCGTCCATTTCGCCGCGTACCTTGCCCACCGGCGCGTTCGTGTTCTGGTTGCGCAGGGCGTTCGCCACTTCGCTCACCGACACATTGTATTCACGCAGTTTATCCGCGCGCAGCAGGACCGACAGCTCGCGCCGCAGCGAACCGTTGACGTTGACCGTGGCCACGCCTTCGATGGCGCGGAAGCGGTCGGCAAGCACGTCCTCGGCCAGGCGCGAGATTTCAGCGTGCGTCTGCTTGTCCGAGGACAGGGCCAACTGCATGATCGGCTGGGCCGCCGGGTCGACGCGGCGCAGGATCGGCTCGCGCATCTCGGTCGGCAGCTTGTAGCGCACCGCGGAAATGGCGTTGCGCACGTCGTCGGAGGCTTCGATCAGGTTGCGCTTGAAGTCGAACTGCAGCACCAGCGTGGCGCTGCCCTCGTTCGCATACGACTCGATCTCGGTGACGCCCTGCACGCTGAGCAACTGCTTTTCGAGGCGGTTGATGATCTCGCGCTCGCTCGTCTCCGGCGATGCGCCCGGATACGGGATGTTGACGACGATGACCGGAATCTCGACGTCCGGCATCTGGTTGACGCGCAGTTTGGACAGGGCCAGCAGGCCCATGGCCATCATGCCCAGGATCAGCACGACCGTCGCGATCGGCTTTTTGACTGAGAAATTGGACAGGAACATGACTTAGTTTCCTTTGACCGCTGTACTGCCCGTACCAGCCGCGCTGGCGACGGTCTTGGCCGCAACCGGCGCGCCGCCGGCGAACTGGACTTTCTGGCCATCCTTCAGGTTCGAGCTCGGGCTACGCAGCACGACGTCGCCGGCGGCCAGGCCCGACTTGATCTCGATGTTGCCGGTGCGCTGGTCGCGCATGCCCGTCTGCACGTCGACTTTGGAGAGCAGGTTGCCCTTCACGCGCCAGGTATAGGTCTTGTCGCCGGTTTTCACCATGGCGCTTTCCGGCAGCATCAGCACGTTCGCCGTCTCGGCATCGATCCGGCCTTCCGCATACAGGCCGGCCACGCGCGGCTGTTCGCCGGTCAGGGCGACCAGCACCTCGACCTGGCGGGTGATGTCGTTTGCCGAGGCGTCGATGCGCTTGACCACGCCCGTGAACTGCTGGGTGCCATAGCCGTTGATGTGGTATTTGACGTGCTGGCCCACCTTGATCGTGCTGATCTTGTCCGTCGAAACGCGTCCTTCGAAACGCATGCTGGTTGGGTCGATGACCTTGACCAGCTCCTTGCCGACCGTGGCGGTGTCGCCGGCGGAGACCTTGCGGTCGCTGACGATGCCATCAAACGGAGCACGCACCATCGTGCGCGCGATCTGCTGGCGCGCCAGTGCCGCGCGGCTCTTGGCGGCGGACACTTCGCTGAGGGCCGTATTGCGCCGCACTTCGGCTTCGTCCTGGGCCGCGGCCGAGGTCATGCCGGAAGCGCGCAGCGTCTTCAGGCGCTCGAGCTGGCGATTCGCCTGGTCGAGCGCCTGGCCCGCCGCGCGCACGGCGGCGTCGGCGGAGACCAGGGTGTCGCGGATCGCCGTCTCGTCGAGTTTCACCAGCAGGTCGCCGCGCTTGACCGGCTCGCCATTTTCCTTGAGTACCTGCAGTACCACGGCGGACACTTCGGCGCGCAGGTCGGCGCGGCGTTCCGGCTGGATCGAGCCGGTGACCACGGGACCGGAAGCGAGCGCATCGCTCGAGACGGTCAGCAGGTCCTGGGGGGCGACCAGCAGCTGGCTCGGCCGGGTGTCCTTCTGGCCGGCACCGGCGACCGCCTTGCCTTCTGCCTTGGCCGGATCCTTGGCCCCCTTGCTGCAGGCGCCCAGGGCGGACGCGATGGCAAGGACGAGTAATGTGTTGCGCAGCATTGAAGAATCTCCCGGTTGGACGCTGATGACGTATTTATTAAAATTGGATGAAAACTGTCAGCGCGCAGTATCCGGGAGCTTGCCGCACCCGTCAATTGACGTTCCCGCCCGTTGTTATTTTGGAGGGATGAACTGCGAAATGCTGCGATGAGCTGCATACGTACGTGACGAAATGCGGGCCGTGCGTGCTGTGTTACACAAGCGGGAGCCCGGGGCACCGCCCCGGGATGGAATCGGATTACCCGCCGAACAGGTGATACACCAGGAAACCCATGCAGATGCCGGTCACGATGCCGCCGCAAATTTCGACCAGCGTATGCCCCATGCGCTCGCGCAGCGTGGTGTGGCTGGCAGCGCCCGCGGCCAGGCGGTTGATGGCGGCGGCCTGGCGGCCGACGTGCTGGCGCAGGCTGTTGGCGTCGATCATCACGATGAAGCAGAGCGTGACGGCCACCCCGAAGGCCGGGTGATCGATTCCCTCGCGCAATGCGATCAGGGTCGCCATGCTGGTCACGACCGAACTATGGTTGCTCGGAAAGCCGCCATTCCCGACCAGATTGAAGGCCCAGCGCCGCTGGCGCGCACTGTTGATCAGGAACTTGATCGGGCCGACGACCAGCCAGGTGAGGAAGGGGGTGATGAGGTAAGCGTAGTCCATGGAATCCTTGTCTGCTGGTGTGCTCTGGATGAGTGCATATGCCCGCCGGAATTATCGCAGAAGCAATGCTATACGGCGACTCCGATGCGCCGCAGCGCCCCGGCTGCGGTTAAGATACTGAAAAACGTGGCATTTCAACCAATAAGACTCAAAGGGAAACTTATATGCGTCACTTCAGGCTTTCGTTCGCCGTCACCGTCGTGCTGATGTTCCTGGCCGGCTGGTGGGGTTATCAGCACGGCGGCACGACAGGGCTGGTCAATGCCCTCTGGATCACGGCGGTACTTGGGGTCCTCGAAGTGTCGCTCTCCTTCGACAACGCGGTGGTCAACGCGTCGGTCCTGCGGCACTGGAACGAATTCTGGCGCAAGCTGTTCCTGACCGTCGGTATCGTCGTCGCCGTGTTCGGCATGCGCCTGCTGTTCCCGCTCGTGATCGTCTCGGTGGCGACCGGCCTCGGCCTGCTCGACGTCTGGGACATGGCGATCCAGACCCCGCAGGAGTATTCACGCCACCTCACCGAGCACCATGCCGAAGTGTCGGCCTTCGGCGGCGCTTTCCTGCTGCTGGTTTTCCTGAACTTCCTGTTCGACGACGAAAAAGAATTGCACTGGCTCGGCTGGCTCGAAGAAAAAGTCGGCAAGTACGGTACCGAAGGCCTGGCGATTTTGCTGACCCTGCTCGCCGTGTTCGGCGCGATGAGCCTGATGCCCGAGGGCCGCAAGCTGGCGGTGCTCATTTCGGGCGTGGTCGGGGTGCTGGTGTATGTCGGCGTCGACTGGATCAGCAGCCTGCTGGAAGAAGAGGAAGAAGACCCGACGATCGGCAAGTTGATTTCCCAGGGCAGTATCGGCGGCTTCCTCTACCTCGAAGTACTGGATGCCTCGTTCAGCTTCGACGGCGTGATCGGCGCGTTCGCGATCACCAACGACGTCGTCATCATCATGCTGGGCCTGGCGATCGGCGCGATGTTCGTGCGTTCGCTGACGGTGTTCCTGGTCTACAAGGGCACGCTGCAGGAATTCGTCTACCTCGAGCACGGCGCCCACTACGCGATCGGCATCCTGGCGCTGATCATGTTCGCCAGCGTGCACTACGAAATCCCGGAGTGGTTCACGGGGCTGTCGGGGGTGGCCTTCATCCTGGTCTCGCTCTGGTCCTCGATCCGGCACCGCAAGCGCGTGGCGCTGGAGGAAACGCCGGACAAGGCCGAGGTGATGTGACCTGACATCGGCTCGCGCTTAAGCCGACCTTAAACGGCAGCGCCGACACGGCCTGCCATTTTGACAATCGCGGCGCGCGTGGCAGAATGAGGCTACCCTCGCCGCTGAGCGCCCTCTCCACCCACCATTCCCGATACCATGCCGAAAGCCCTGCCGCAACGCGCCACCGCCATCCTGCTGTCCCTCGTCGCCGCCCTGATCGTGATCGCCGGGCTGTACACCTGGGCGACGCTGAGCTGGTCGTATTCCGAAGGCACACGGGCTGGCTACCTGCAGAAGTTCTCGAAAAAGGGTTGGCTGTGCAAGACCTGGGAAGGCGAAATCCTGCTCTCGAGCATGCCGGGCGCGATTCCGGAACGCTTCGCCTTTACCGTGCGCGAGGATGCGCTGGTCAAGAAATTGCAGGCAACCATGGGACAGCGCGTGGAGATCGGTTACGAGCAGCACCGCGGGGTGCCGACCAACTGCTTCGGCGAGACCGAGTATTTCGTGAACGCGGTGAATATCGGGCCGGTGTCGCCGGTGGCGCCGAGCGACGCGCCGGCCGGGGCGCGGTGATACGTTGGATATATCACCGGAAACGGGTGATTCATTCCACGTATTATCCGGAGGGACGTATCGGTAACGGTCGTTTTATTCCCCGCTCGACCTTCTCTGGTTCATGATCACCTCGGCCAGCCTGGCCGCCGCCTGCTGCGCCGACGGCTGCTTCAGCCGGCCCAGCACTTCGCGGGTGATGTTTTCGGACGCCGTGCGCTGGTGCGCTTCGGCCTTGCGCTCGTTGATGGCGTCCTCGGTGGCGGACAGCTCGGCCGCCTGTTCCTCGAGACGCTTCGTTTCCAGTTCCAACAACTCGCGCCGGGCCTCGGCCATCTGGTGCGTGGTGGCAGCGGTGCGGCGCTGCATCTCGGCGTGGGCCTGGGCGTGTTCGAGCAAGGCGCGCTGGGCGTCGCGTTTTTCCATCGCCGCCTGCGCCGCCGCTGACTCGGCCTGTTCGTGCTCGCGCGCCAGGCGCGCGCCCTCCTCCTCGGCTTCGCAACGCACGCGTGCGGCCAGCGCCGCTTCTTCCTCGAACGCCAGGCGCTCGGCCGCCGCAGCGTTGGCGCGCGTGTCGAAGTCGACCTGCTGACGCTGGGCCGTCAGTTTCTGTTCGGCCAGCGCCAGGGCTTCGGCCGCGGCCTGGGCAGCTTCGCGTTCGGCCTCCAGCGCCGCTTCGGTGGCCAGCAGCCGCGCCTGTTCGGCAGTGGCCCGTTCGGTGTGCAGGCGCGCCAGTTCCGTTGCAGCCTCGGCTGCGGCTTGTGCGGCCGCGGCTGCCGCTTCTTCCTGTGCAGCCGCCTCGACCGCGCGTGCCGTCTCGATGCGCTGCGCTTCGAGCGCGGCCTGCCGCGCAGCCTGCGCGCGCCCCTCGGCGTCGAGCTGCTCGCGCAGCGCGGCCGCCTCCGCCGCCTCGGCTTGCGCACGCGCGGCGGCCGCTTCGCTTAGCGCACGTTCGGCCTGCAATTTGTCCTGCTGCTGCGCCAGCGCCGCGCTTTCGGCGTCCAGGCGCGCGCGTTCGGCGGCGGCGAGTTCCTGCGCCTCCTGCGCGCGCTGCTCCGCCAGTTGCGCCACATGCTGTTCGTCTTCGAGCGCCCCGGTCGCCAGCGCCAGCTCGGCTTCGCGGGCCGCATTGGTCCTTGCTTTGGCGTCGGCCGCGGCCTGGGCCAGCTCCGCGCGTTCCGTGGCCAGCGCCCGCTCGCGCTCCTGCTCCAGGGCGTCCTGTCCGGCGGCCTGCGCGGCCAGGCGGTCGGCCTCGGCGCGGGCGCGCGCGTGTTCGGCCGCATCGGTTTCGGCCTGCAGCCGGGCTTCGACCTGCAAGCCCGCTTCGTGTTCGGCTTCGGCGCGCGCCAGCGCCACTTCGCGCAGCTTGCGGTCGGCCTCGATGCGCGCTTCGGTCGCCACGGCGATGCGCGCCTCGGCTTCACGCCGCGCTTCGGCGGTGGCGGCGGCGGTTTGTTCGAGGCGCTCGCGGTGGATCGCGGCGTCGCGCAATTCCTTTTCCAGCTGCAGCCGGGCGCGCAGGGTATCGGCCGCGATCCGGGTCGAGTCGGCCTGGGATTGCGCGATCGACTCGCGCTCCTTTTCGACGTGGGCCAGTGCGCGCGCTTCTTCCAGCGCACGCGCCTCGGCCGTCGCCCGGGCAAAGGCGGAGCTGAGGGCGACCTGGTCGGCGCGTTCGCGCTGCAGGGCCAGTTCCAGCGCCTCGGCTTCGACTTGCGCGCGCTTTTCGGCGGTCTGGCGCGCGGCTTTTTCGGCCCGCTCGCGCTCGCGGGCGAGGACGGCGACGCGGGCGTCGGCGCTCGCGCTGTGCAGCACCTCTTCGCGCGCGGCCTGGACGGCGGCGACCCGCTCGGCCGCCTGGCGCCGCGCTTCCTCGGTCTGCACCAGGAGTTCTTCGGCCACGCGCGCCGCTTCGACCGCCATCGCCGCCTCGGCCTCGATCTGTTCGGTCGCGCGGCGCCTGGCTTCCTCGGCCGCACGGGCACGCGCTTCCACCGCCAGCCGCCCTTCGGTATCGGCCTGCACGCGCGCGCGCAGCTCGGCCGTTTCCAGGCGCATCGCTTCCAGGCGCTCGTTCGAGGCCAGTGCGGCGGCGCGCAGGGTTTCCAGGCGGTCGCGATTGAGTTCGATGACTTCTTCCGACGCCTGGGCGTTGGCCAGCGCGGCGGCCGCCGCGGCACCATCGAGCGCGGCGCGCTCGTCGGCCAGCGAACGGGCGCGCGCCTCGGCATGGGCGCGCGTTTCGGCGGCGACATTGGCCTTGGCCTCGGCTTCCACGCGCGCGATCGCTTCCTTGATCGCCATTTTTTCGACAGCGCCGCGGTCAGCCGTTGGGGCGGCAGGCGCGGCAGGCTGGGCCTTCGACGGCGGCATGTCGATGGTGAAGTCGGTATCGTCGTGTGGTGCTGGTTCCATGATCATTCTCGGGTTGTTGCAGGCGCTGAGTGCAGGCGCTGAGTCGCTGAGTCGCTGATTCATTATCAACGAAACCCGACAATCATGGCACGCGGAACTGGGTGAGGAAATCCTCGCAGTTCGAGGCTTAAACGGGCCAGAGAGGGGGCTCGTCCATGAGCGCGACCTGCTCACGCAGCTCGAGGATCCGATCCTGCCAGTAACGCTGCGTGTTAAACCACGGAAATGCCGCCGGGAAAGCCGGATCGTCCCAACGCATCGCCAGCCAGCCCGCGTAATGGATCAGGCGCAGGGTGCGCAGGGCTTCGACCAGGTACAACTGGCGCGGGTCGAAATCGCAGAAGTCCTCGTAGCCGGCCAGCACGTCGGCCATCTGGCGCACCATCTCATGGCGTTCGCCCGACAGCATCATCCACAGGTCCTGCACCGCCGGGCCCATGCGGCTGTCGTCGAAGTCGACGAAATGCGGGCCGTCGCCGGTCCACAGGACGTTGCCGCCATGGCAGTCGCCGTGCAGGCGCAGGGTCGGCAAGTCGCCCGCGCGCTCGTAGCAGCGTGCCACGCCGGCCAGGGCCTGTTCGACCACGCTGGCATAGGTTGCGCGCAGCTCGAGCGGGATGAAGTCGTGCTTCAAAAGAAAATCGAAGGGTTCGCGCCCGAAGGTTCGCGGGTTCAGCTCGGGACGCAGCGCATAGGGCCTGACCCCGCCCACGGCATGGATGCGGCCGATAAAGCGCCCCATCCATTCCAGCGTATCCGGGTTGCCCAGTTCCGGCGCCCGTCCGCCGCGGCGCGGGAAGACGGCGAACCGGAAACCGTCGAATTCGTGCAGCGTGCGCCCATCGATTTCCATGGCGGGCACGACCGGGATTTCATGCTCGACCAGTTCGGCCACGAAGGCATGTTCTTCCAGGATGGCTGCGTCGCTCCAGCGGTTCGGCCGATAGAACTTGACCACCACCGGCTCGCCCTCGTCGCGGCCGACCTGGTAGACCCGGTTTTCATAGCTGTTCAGGGCCAGCAGGCGGCCGTCGCCGTGCAGGCCGACGCTGTCGACGGCGTCCAGCACGCGGCTTGGGTCGAGGCGCGAGAACGGGTGCGCCGCGGATTCTGGGGAAGAAATAGACTCGTTATGCATAAGCCCATTGTACGGCGCGGCGCGTTATTTCGTACGCACTCCGGCTGCCACGCGTTAAACTGGCAGACTTCACCGAAATTAGAGCCTACATATGCAACTCGAACAGCCCCTGAGCGAAAAAGAATTCGACGAACTCGACCAGTTCCTCCTCTCCGAGCGCAGCCCGGAAGACGCGATGACGATGGACACCCTGCACGGCTACCTGACCGCGATCGCGATCGGCCCGGAAACCATCATGCCGGCCGAATGGCTGCCGCGCGTCTGGGGCCAGGAAGACGGCGCCGCGCCGAAGTGGAAGAGCCCGAAGGAAGAAGAGCGCATCCTCAACCTGATCATGCGCTTCATGAACGAAGTGCTGATCACCTTCGAAGTCGCGCCGAAAGAGTTCGAGCCGCTGTACTGCGAGCACGAGCACAACGGCCAGACCCTGATCGACGGCGAAGCCTGGTGCTGGGGCTTCTGGGAAGGCATGGAACTGCGCCCGGGTTCCTGGGAGCCGATCTGGGAATCGGAAGTCGCCGAACTGATGCGCCCGCTCTACCTGCTGGGCGCCGACGAGATCGAGGAAGCCGAACTGCCGCTGGTCGAAGACCCGGCCAAGGCGCACCAGCTGGCGCTCGAAATCGAAGCGAACCTGCCTGCGATCTACCGCTACTGGCTGCCGCTGCGTAAAGCCGCAGTGGAAACCGTGCGCCACGAAACGCCGAAGGTCGGCCGCAACGACGACTGCCCTTGCGGCAGCGGCAAGAAGTTCAAGAAGTGCTGCGGGGCCGAATCGGCGTAAAAAAAGCTGGGGTCAGGTCTGACATTTAGACACGACCTCAACAATAACGGGCGAATACGGCAGAGCTTGTGTCCGAATGTCAGACCTGACCCCAGCCGTCAGGTCAGCGCCTGCGCCAGCCGGCTTTCGTACAAGGCCGC
Source organism: Telluria sp. AIW5 (assembly GCF_056680575.1). NCBI lineage: Bacteria > Pseudomonadati > Pseudomonadota > Betaproteobacteria > Burkholderiales > Oxalobacteraceae > Telluria > Telluria sp. AIW5. The sequence goes on from NZ_CM155289.1 coordinate 4,730,431, forward strand.
CAGCACGTCGGTCTGGCTGACGATGCCGAGGAATACCCCGCGCGCGTCGACGACCGGGACGTGGTGCAGGCCGTTGTTGCTCATCGGCGGGATCAGTTCGGCGATCGACTCGCCGGCCTCGACGGTCTTGACCGGCACATGCATGATCTCCCCCACCGTGGCCGGACGCTGGTCGGCGCGCACGCCCAGCAGGTGGCCGAACAGGTCGCGCAGGCGTTCGCCCAGGGTCTGGTAATCGTCCAGCCCGACATGGTGCAGGAAGTCGCCCTGCCCGATCATGCCGATCACGCGCCGTTCGCCATCGAGCACCGGCAAGGCATGCAGGCCGTGCCGGCGCAGCAGGCGCCAGGCGTCAGCGAGTGCCATGTCCGGCCCGACCGTCACCGCGTCGCGCGACATGATGGCCGCGCAGGTGACGACGCCGAAGCGGCGCTCGAAGGCACGCATCTCCGTTTCCAGCAAAATCTCCTCGAGGTCGTCCCGGCTCACGTCCAGCACCTGGCCGTAGTGCGCCAGCACGGCGTCCAGGTCTTCCTTCGAGAATCCCAGGCGCGCGGTCGGGACCGGGTCCTTCGTTGCATGGACATTGCGCATCCCTGACTGCTGGGTGTGCGGATAGCGGCGCCCGGTCAGGTTGTTGAAGACCAGGGCGGCAAGCACGATCAGGGTCGAGTTCAGGCAGACCGGCATGAAGGCGAAGCTGAATCCGGCCGCATGCACCGCCGGGCCGCCCAGCACCGCCGTCAGCGCCACGGCGCCGCTGGGCGGATGCAGGCAGCGCAGCAGGAACATGACGAAAATCGCGAGCGCGCCGGCGACCGGGGCCGCGATCATCGGCACCCCGATCAGCTTCATGCACACGATGCCGATCAGCGCCGAAATCGTATTGCCGCCGATGACAGACCAGGGCTGGGCCAGCGGACTGGCCGGCACGCAGAACAGCAGCACCGCCGACGCGCCCATCGGCGCCACCAGGGCCAGCGGGACCAGTCCCCCCGGTCCGGCCGTGCTCAGCATGTCGCTGAACATCGCGGTCACGAACAGGCCGACCAGCGCCCCCGCCACCGCTCGGATCCGCTCGGTGCGCGGGACCGTATTCGGCTGGGGCACGAAAGACCACAGCCATTCCACACTTTTGTCCAACATATACGTCTACTCGAAAAAACAATAAAAACCATGCTTCACCAGCACGCAGGCCGGATGTCGACAGGGAACTGCTGGGGGAAAGTGCTCGAAAACTGCGTATTGCAGAGAATACCGAAACGAAACAAACATCACGACAGGTCCGCAATTGTATCACTTTATGATATATTCGCCGGCCTCTGCCCCCACCACTGCCCGCCGTGAACTCTCCCACCCGTCCGCCGTCCAAGCCTGCACTCTCCAAATCCGACTTTAGCGCACTCTCGGAATTTCGCTACCAGATGCGCCGTTACGAGCATTTCTCCGAAACCGCGGTGCAGGCCGAAGGCATCACGCCGCTGCAGTACCTGCTGCTGTTGCATATCAAGGGTTTTCCCGGCCGCGAGTGGGCCACGGTGGGCGAACTGGCCGAGCGCCTGCAGTCCAAGCAGCACGGCGTGGTGGCGCTGGTGACGCGCTGCGAAGCCGGCGGACTGGTCGAGCGGCGCGCGCACGCCGGCGACCGCCGCCGCGTGGAAGTGCACCTGCTGCCCGCCGGCGAAGCCATCCTGACCCACCTGGCCGCAGTCCACCGCGCCGAACTGCGCGCGCTGCAGGGCGTGTTCACGATTCCCAACCTTCTTTGATCCTGGCTGAATTTTTATGTCCTTGTCCTCTACTACCCGGCACGACGCTCCCCGGCGCGACTTTTCCGGCGACCGCCGCCTGCTGCGCATTGCCGCCCTCGCCGCCTTCATCGGCCTGCTGAGCACCCTCGCCGCACGCGTGCTGCTGCTCCTGATCCGCTTCTTCACCGACCTGTTCTTCTACGGACGCCTGTCGCTGGCCGACCTCTCGCCGGCCGACAATACGCTGGGCGCCTGGGTGATCGCCATCCCGGTCATCGGCGGCCTCATCATCGGCCTGATCGCGCGCTTCGGCACCGAACAGATCCGCGGCCACGGCATCCCGGAAGCGATCGAGGCGATCCTGTTCAAGAACAGCGCGATGTCGCCCAAGGTCGCCGTACTGAAACCGCTGGCCTCTGGCATCGCGATCGGCAGCGGCGGCCCCTTTGGCGCCGAAGGCCCGATCATCATGACCGGCGGCGCGATCGGCTCGCTCATCGCCCAGCACTTCCACCTGACCGGCGGCGAACGCAAGACGCTGCTGGTGGCGGGCGCCGTGTCCGGCATGACGGCCGTGTTCGGCACGCCGGTGGCCGGCCTGCTGATGGCGATCGAACTGCTGCTGTTCGAACTGCGCCCGCGCAGCCTGCTGCCGGTCGCGGTCGCCTGCGCGGTGGCCGGTTTCCTGCGCCCGCTGGCAATCGGCGGCGAGGTGCTGTTCCCCTTGCAAACGGCGCCGGTCGAACCGGTCGCGCTGCTGTCCTGCCTGCTCGCGGGCGTGCTCTGCGGGGCGCTGGCCTGGTTCATGTCGACCACGCTGTACCGGGTCGAGGACTGGTTCCACCGCCTGCCGATGCACTGGATGTGGTGGCCGGCGCTGGGCGGCCTCGCGGTCGGCATCGGCGGCTATTTCCAGCCGCGCGCGCTGGGCGTCGGTTATGACGTCATTGGCGATTTGCTGCACAACCACCTGGCGCTGGGCGCCATCGCCGCGCTGCTGGGCGTCAAACTGGTGATCTGGCTGATCGCGCTCGGCTCCGGCACCTCGGGCGGCGTGCTGGCCCCGCTGCTGATGCTGGGCGCCGGCCTGGGCGCCCTCCTCGCCCCCTGGCTGCCGGGCGCCGAACCCGCGCTGTGGCCGCTGGTGTTCATGGCCGCGACCCTGGGCGGCATGATGCGCGCGCCGGTCATGGCGGCCGTGTTCGCCTTCGAACTGACCCACGACGCCAACGCCCTGCTGCCCCTGCTGGCGGCGACCGCCGGCGCCTACGGTTTCACGGTGCTGACCATGGGCCGCTCGATCCTGACCGAAAAGATCGCGCGCCGCGGCCACCATATCTACCGCGAATACGGCATCGATCCACTCGAGCGCCACAGCGTGGCCGAAGTCATGACGGCGAAGGTGCGCAGCATCGATGCCGGCGCCAGCGTCGGCGCGATACTGGTGTCCCACTTCGGGCCCGGCCAGGCGCACCGCGCCTATCCGGTCACCCGCGACGGCGCGCTGGTCGGGATGATCCAGCGCGAAGCGCTCGACGGCCAGCCGCCCGAGGCGCCGGTGGGCGCTTTGTTCGGCGCCGCCGCCCCGGCCGTTGCGCTGGCCGGCGAAACCTGCCGCACGATCGCCACGCGCCTGGCGGTGCTGGGACTGGAACGGCTGCCGGTGGTGGCGCGGGCCGACTCGCCGGCACTGGTCGGCATTGTCAGCCGCAGCGACCTGATCAAGGCAACGGCGGTCCTGCACGTCGAGGAGCACGAGCGCCGGGTGATGCGCGCCCGGCCGTTTGCCCGCCGGCCGGCCGTTCGCGCGGACTAGGCCCTGTTCGATATGCCGGCCTTGTAACGCGTGGAGTCGGGACTCCACCCTACGCATCGCGATGATCGCAGGGCATCCTGACGCCACGCGTTGACGGCGTTTACATACCGGCGGCCCCCTTGAGGTACGATAGGTCACCCTGTCTTTTCGACCACAACACCCCTCACGGAGCCCCCATGAAACGCACCTCCCTGTGCCTGCTCGCCGCCGCCCTCCTCACCACGTCTTCCTTCGCCGCCGCGCCGATGGCGAAAACCCAGGCCCCGGGCTATTTCCGCGTGATGCTGGGCGACTTCGAAATCACACCCCTGTCCGACGGCACGGTCGACCTGCCGGTCGACAAGCTGCTGAAACAAAAGGCCGACAAGACCAATGCCGCGCTGGCGAAGGCGCACCTGAAGGCGCCGCTCGAAACCTCGGACAACGCCTTCCTGATCAATACCGGCAGCAAACTGATCCTGATCGACACCGGCGCCGGCATGCTGTTCGGGCCGACGCTGGGCAAGATCGGGGCGAGCCTGAAGGCGGCCGGCTACACGCCCGAGCAGGTCGACGAAATCTACCTGACCCACATGCACAGCGACCACGTGGGCGGCCTCGCGGCCCAGTCGAAGCCGGCCTTCCCGAACGCGGTCGTGCGCGCATCGAAAACGGAAGCCGACCACTGGCTGAGCCAGGCGAACATGGACAAGGCGCCGGAAGACGGCAAAGGCAGCTTCAAGAATGCGATGGCCGCGCTCGATCCGTACGTCAAGGCCGGCAAGTTCAAGGCCTTCGAAGGCGATGCCCAACTCGTACCCGGCATTCGCGCCCAGGGCGGACACGGCCACACGCCGGGCCACACCACCTATATTATCGAGAGCCGCGGCCAGAAGATGGTCGCGATCGGCGACCTGATCCACGTGGCGGCGGTGCAGTTCGAAGACCCGGCGGTGACGATCGGCTTCGACGGCGACCAGAAAGCGGCGGCCGCGGCGCGCAAAAAACTGTTCGATGCGGCGGCCAAGGATGGTTCGCTGGTCGGCGGCGCCCACCTCTCCTTCCCGGGACTGGGCTACCTGCGCGTCGAGGGCAAGGGCTATCGCTGGATGCCGGTCAACTACACGCGGATGCCTTGACTGCGTAGCGATCCGTAGGGTGGGCTCCGCCCACGCGGTACGACGCGTCCCCGCCGAAGCGCATGACAACATCGGGATGCAAGCGTACCGTTTTTGATTCAACGTTGCGGCGTGCGACGGTACGACCGCGTGGACTCGGGAGTTCACGCTACGGATCGCTCAAGCCGCTGCGTTGCGTATCGCGATCCGTAGGGTGGGCTCCGCCCACGCGGTACGGCGCGTTTCGGCCGAAGCGCATGACAACATCGGGATGCAAGCGTACCGTTGTTGAGTCAGCGTTGCGGCGTGCGAGGGTACGAACGCGTGGACTCGGGAGTCCACCCTACGGATCGCTCAAGCCGCTGCGTTGCGTATCGCGATCCGTAGGGTGGGCTCCGCCCACGCGGTACGGCGCGTCCCGTTCGAGGCGCATGACAACATCGCGATGCAAGCGTGCCATTTTTGATTCAACGTTGCGGCGTGCGACGGTACGACCGCGTGGACTCGGGAGTCCACCCTACGGATCGCTCAAGCCGCTGCGTTGCGTATCGCGATCCGTAGGGTGGGCTCCGCCCACGCGGTACGGCGCGTCCCCGCCGAAGCGCATGACAACATCGGGATGCAAGCGTGCCGTTGTTGAGTCAACGTTGCGGCGTGCGAGCGCACGAACGCGTGGACTCGGGAGTCCACCCTACGGATCGCTCAAGCCGCTGCGTTGCGTATCGCGATCCGTAGGGTGGGCTCCGCCCACGCGGTACGGCGCGTCCCCGCCGAAGCGCATGACAACATCGGGATGCAAGCGTACCGTTTTTGATTCAGCGTTGCGGCGTGCGAGGGTACGACCGCGTGGACTCGGGAGTCCACCCTACGGATCGCTCAAGCCGCTGCGTTGCGTATCGCGATCCGTAGGGTGGGCTCCGCCCACGCGGTACGGCGCGTCCCGTCCGAAGCGCATGACAACATCGGGATGCAAGCGTACCGTTGTTGAGTCAGCGTTGCGGCGTGCGACGGTACGACCGCGTGGGCTCGGGAGTCCACCCTACGGATCGCTCAAGCCGCTGCGGCCTCGGTCCGGCGCACGGTGGCCAGCAATGCATTCAAGGCCTCGAGATCGACCGGCTTGACCAGGTGATGCGAAAATCCCGCCTCGAGCGCCGCCTTGCGGTCCTGCTCCTGGCCATAACCCGACACCGCGATCAGCACGCTGTGCGCGGTTTGCGGCTGCGCCCGCATCCGCCGCGCCAGCTCGATGCCGTCGATATCGGGCAGGCCGATGTCGAGCAGGCAGGCGTCCGGCAGCGCACTGCGCGCCAGCTCCAGCGCGCGCAGCGATTCGTGTTCGATATGGACTTCGTGGCCCATGGCCTCGAGCACCATCGCCAGCGTCGTGGCGGCATCGACATTGTCGTCCACGACCAGCAGCCGCAGCCCCGCGCCACCAACGGCTGCCGTTTCCGGCTGCGGCTCGGCGTCGGCCGCAGCCGCCGCCAGCGGCAGCGTGACCGTGAAGGTGCTGCCCTGGCCCAGGCCCGGGCTGGCGCAGGTAACGCTGCCGCCATGCAGTTCGACCAGGTTGCGCACCAGCGCCAGCCCCAGCCCGAGGCCGCCCTGCGAGCGGTCGGAGCTGCGCCGGGCCTGGGCGAACAGGTCGAAGGCGCGCTCGGTCAGTTCGCGTTCCATGCCGATGCCGTCGTCGCGCACCGACAGCACCAGCATGCCGTCGCCGGCCTCGACCCCGACCTCGATCGCGCCATCGTCCAGCGTGTACTTGACCGCGTTGCCGAGCAGGTTGGACAACACCTGCACCAGGCGCGCACGGTCGCCTTCAACCGGCAAGGGCCCGGCCGGCAAATGCAGCGCGAGGCGCTGGCGCCGCGCCGACAGCTGCGGACGCACCTGTTCGACGGCTTCGTCGACGATTGCGCGCACATCGAGCAGGCTGCGATCGAGCTCGATCAGGCCGCGCGTGACGCGCGACACGTCCAGCAAATCATCCACCAGGCGCGTCATGTGGCGCACCTGGCGCCCGATGATGGCGCTGCTCTGGCGCACCCGGGTCTCATTCAGCGAGCCCATGTCGAGCAGCATCGCCGCCGCGCTGATCGGCGCCAGCGGGTTGCGCAGTTCGTGCGCCAGCATCGCGAGGAACTCGTCCTTGCGCTGGTCGGCCACCTTCAACTGTTCCTCGGCGCGCTTGCGGTCGGTGATCTCGCGGAAGAACACGGCGATGCCGCCATCCTGGGTAGGAAAGGCGCGGATCTCGTTCCAGCCGCCGCGCCCCCCGATCTCGGACAGCCGGTGTTCGACGGCGCCCGCCTCGCGCGCCTCCATTGCCCGGCGCAGCATGGCGCCGGCCTGGCTGCCTTCGATTGCCGGGAACAGCGCCCAGTAGTTCTGCCCGATGACCTGCTCCGCGGCCATATGGCAGATGCGCAGGCCCTCGGCGTTCATCGTGGCGATGGTCCAGTCGGGGGCCATCAGCGCGAAGCCTTCGACCATGGTGTCGAAGATATAGCGGCTGCGGTCGCGCTCGGCGCGCAGTTCCGCCTGCGCCTGCGCCGTTTCCAGCGCGGCCCAGGTGCGCTCGGCCGTCTCGCGGGTGAAGCGCACTTCGCCTTCGGACCAGTAATACGGCTCGGCGCGGTTCAGGCTGAGGAAGGCGACCAGGCGCCCGTTGCGAACCAGCGGCACGGTGATCACGGCGCCGATGCGTTCGTCGCGGTAGGCGGCGGGAAAGGCGGCGGTCCGCGGGTCGAGCGCCGGATCGTTGATGACCAGGGTATCGCCCGCGCGCAACACCGCACCGATTTCCGGGCCGAAGCCGGCGATCGCCATGGTCGCCTCGGACAGTTCGACCGCGCCCGCCTCGATCCACTGGCGCTGTACGGTGAAGGTGCCGGCGGCGTCGTCGACCTGCGCGTATATCGCGCGCGTCAGGCCCAGTTCCTGGCCCAGCAGCGCGCTCGCGGTGTCGAGCACGTCGTCGGGCGAACTCAAGGGCCGCAGTGCATCCGAGAGCTTGAGTTCGAGCGCGGCGCGCCGTTCGCCCTCGACGCGGCTGGTGGTTTCGATGACGGTGCAGTACATGCCGGCGACCGCCCCGGTGCCATCGTGCAGCGGCGAATACGAAAACGTGAAATAGCCCCGCTCCGGAAAACCCTGGCGCACCACGGTCAGGGGCAGGTCTTCGTGGAAAGCGGACTTGTTCGACAGCGCCTGGTCGATGATCGGCACGATGTCGCGCCAGATCTCGGCCCAGACCTTGCGGAACGGCTGGGCCAACGCGGCCGGGTGCTTGGCGCCGAGGATGACCGCGTAGGCGTCGTTGTACAGGAAGCGCAGGTCCGGTCCCCAGGCGACGAACATCGGGAACGAGGAATTGAGGCTCATGCCGACCGCGGTCGCCAGTTCGGGCGGCCAGGTATCGGGGTGTCCGAGCGGGCAAAGACGCCAGTCGTACGCGGCGTAGAGCGCGCGGACGCCTGTCAAAGGAGAGGATGGGTCGTTGGGGAGGATGCCGGGCATCTGCCGATTGTCCCACAGTTCGGCGATGTTCCAGAACACGACTTGCCCGCGAACATCGCCTATCGTCTTTCTTGCAACTCGAACTACAGCTTGCGCATCACAGCTTGATGAAATGCTCGCGGTAGTACTTCAGTTCTTCGACCGACTCGATGATGTCGGCCAGCGCCGTGTGTTTCTGGTGCTTCTTGAAACCCGAGGCCAGTTCCGGCTTCCACCGGCGGCACAATTCCTTCAGTGTCGACACGTCCAGGTTGCGGTAGTGGAAGAAGGCTTCCAGCTTCGGCATGCCGCGCGCCATGAAGCGGCGGTCCTGGCAGATCGTGTTGCCGCACATCGGCGATTTATTCGCCGGCACGAAATTCTTTAAAAAGGCGATCAGGGCGACTTCGGCGTCGGCTTCGGTGACGGTCGAGGCCTTCACGCGGTCGATCAGGCCGGACTTGCCGTGGGTGCCCTTGTTCCAGTTGTCCATCTTGTTCAGCGTTTCGTCCGACTGGTGGATCGCGAACACGGGACCTTCGGCCAGCACGTTCAGGTGCATGTCGGTGACGACGACGGCGATCTCGATGATGCGGTCGTTGTCCGGGTCGAGCCCCGTCATTTCCATGTCGACCCAGACCAGGTTCATGTCGTTCGGGCGCTGGGCGGTCGCAGTTGGGGTAGCAGAGGTTGCAGATGCAGCGGAATCGGTGGGGTGTGACATAATTCTCTCTTTGCCTAATCAATCCTGCATTTTCTCACAGGCACGGAATGTCTTCATTCGCGTTTTCGGTTTTGTTCGTCGTTTTCTTCGTGCTCACGCTCGGCCTGCGCTTCTGGCTGGCCAACCGCCAGATCCGCCACGTGCTGCGCCATCGCGCCAGCGTGCCGGCCGAGTTCGCGCCCAAAGTCTCGCTCGAGACGCACCAGAAAGCGGCCGACTACACGGTCGCAAAAAGCCGATTCGGCATCGCGGCCCTGCTCTGGGGCGGCCTGGTGCTGGTCGGTTTCACCCTGCTCGGCGGCCTGCAGGCCTTGTCGAATGCGCTGCTGCACGTCGCCGGTCCGGGAATGCTACATCAACTGCTGCTGGTCGCCGCGTTCGCGACAGTCTCCGGCCTGCTGGATTTGCCCTTCGACTACTACCGCCAGTTCGTGATGGAAGAGCGCTTCGGCTTCAACAAGATGAGCGTCGGGCTATGGCTCGGCGACGGCGTCAAAGGCGCGCTGATCGGCGCCGTGATCGGCCTGCCGCTGTTGTGGGTGGTGCTCAAGTTGATGGAGTCGACCGGTTCCCTGTGGTGGTTCTGGACCTGGCTGGTCTGGAGCGGCTTTCAACTCCTCATGATGGTCTTGTACCCGAGCGTGATCGCGCCGCTGTTCAACAAATTCACGCCGCTCGCCGACGAGAGTCTCAAGGCGCGCATCGAAGGCCTGATGGCGCGCGTCGGTTTCGCTTCCAAAGGGCTGTTCGTGATGGACGGCAGCCGCCGCAGCGCGCACGGCAACGCCTATTTTTCCGGCTTCGGCGCGGCCAAGCGCATCGTCTTTTTCGACACCCTGATCGAACGCCTGGCGCCGCACGAAATCGAAGCGGTGCTGGCGCACGAACTGGGCCATTTCAAATTGCGCCACATCGTCAAGCGCATCGTCGTCATGTTCGCGCTGTCGCTGGCCTTCCTTGCCCTGCTCGGCTACCTGAAGGAACAAAGCTGGTTCTACACGGGCCTGGGCGTGACGCCGATGCTGCAGGCGCCGAACGATGCGATGGCCCTGCTGCTGTTCGCGCTGGTGCTGCCGATTTTTACCTTCGTCTTCGGGCCGCTGAATGCGATCACCTCGCGCAAGCACGAGTTCGAGGCGGACGCCTTCGCGGCGAAGCACAGCGACGCCAGCCACCTGGTGTCGGCTTTGGTGAAAATGTACGAGGACAATGCCTCGACGCTGACGCCCGATCCGCTGCACTCGGCGTTTTACGATTCGCATCCGCCGGCGTCGGTCCGCATCGCCCACCTGAACGCGGCGGCGGCATGAGGCTGGTCGAGCAACACTGCACGCATGGCGCGCCGGCGCTGGGTGCCATCGAACCGGGCGCCTTGCTGGCTCAGCTGCCGCAGTGGCAACGCGAAGGCGATCGCATCGTGCGCGCGTTCGAATTCAAGGACTACCACGAGACCATCGCCTTCGTGAACGCGCTGGCGGCGATGATCCACCTTGAAGACCATCATCCCGAACTGACGGTGCGCTATCGCCACTGCATCGTCGCCTACACTACCCACTCGGCGGGCAATACCGTTTCGCTGAACGACCTGATCTGCGCTGCGAAAGCCGACGCAATTTACGAAGAACGGACACGCGCGTGAGCACGAAGAACAAAGAAAGCGCCAGCCTGAGCGGCACCATCATCGCGGCACACGGACGCCATTACCTGGCCGATGCGAACGGCGAAAAACTCCAGTGCGTCACCCGCGGCAAGAAGACGAATGTCGCCGTCGGCGACGTGGTGCACCTGGTGAAAACCTCGAACGACCAGGCGGTAATCGAGAAGATCGCCGACCGCACGACCCTGCTGTATCGCTCGGACCAGTACAAATCGAAGCTGCTGGCAGCGAACATCTCGCGCCTGTTCATCGTGATCGCCACCGAACCCGGTTTCGCCGACGACCTCGTCTCGCGCTCGCTGGTCGCGGCCGAAGCGGCCGGCATCGAGGCCCACCTCATCCTGAACAAGACCGACGTCGCAGACCTGCTGCCGCGCGCACGCGAACGGGCCGGCGTCTATGCGGCGCTCGGCTATCCGGTGCATGAAGTGTCGGCGCGCGCCAATCCCGAGCATGCACTGGCCGTGCTGCAGCCGCTGCTGGCGGGGCAATCGTCGATCTTCATCGGCCAGTCGGGCATGGGCAAATCCTCACTGATCAATTTGCTGGTGCCGGACGCCGACATCGCCGTGCGCGAAATCTCGGCCGCGCTCGATACGGGCAAGCACACCACCACCTTCACCCGCCTCTACTGGCTGCCCGACGGCAGCGCGATCATCGATTCGCCGGGCTTCCAGGAATTCGGCCTGTATCACCTGAGCGAAGGCATGCTGGAACGGGCTTTCGTCGAGTTCAAGCCCTATCTGGGCGGCTGCAAGTACTACAACTGCCGCCACCTGGCCGAGCCGCAATGCGCGGTGCTCGACGCTGTCGCCAGTGGCAAGATCGCGAAGCACAGGCACGAGCTGTACGGCCAGCTGCTGCACGAGTCGGCGCAGACGCTGTATTAGTAACAAAAGCTGGGGTCAGGTCTGGCATTCCCCCTGTGTCACGCTAGTTGTCGCCTCACATTTAGGAGACAACATGAGCAAACTGTATTCCGACGCCTTCATCGAACAAGCCTTGGTGAAGGTGTATTCTCGCGGCAAGCGCACCATACAGGACGTTGCCGACGACCTGCACGTCAATGTGTACACGGTCAAGAACTGGATTCGCAGAAAGAATTTATATATGTTGAAAGCGTCCTCTGACAGGGAAAAGCGGCCGCAGGACTGGAGCCGAAGCGAGCAGCTGGTGGCGCTGCACGAAACGCACGCCCTGGATGAGGAAGCGCTGCAGGCCTGGTGCCGCGAGCGTGGGCTGTTCGTGCACCATCTTGAAGCCTGGCGTACCGGGTTCTGCCTGGATGCAAAGCCGACCGCCCCCGTCGATACACGCGAGATGCGCAGCCTGCAGCAAGAGATAGACAAATTGCGCCGGGATTTGGATCGTAAAGATAAAGCACTCGCGGAGGCCGCAGCGCTGCTCTTATTGCAAAAAAAGTTCAATGCGCTGTGGGAGGACGAGGTCAAATGACCTTGCCCGCAGCGCGGGCCGATATCGTCGCGATGGTCGCCCAAGCCGTTTCCTCGGGAGCGCGCCATACCAAAGCATGTGAAATCATCGGCTTGAGCTTGCGCACATTGCAGCGCTGGAAGCTAGTCGGTGCTGCGCCCGATGGGCGTACGACGCGCGTCCAACAACCAGTTCATGCGTTGACGGCGCGAGAGCGTGAAGAGATTCTCGCTATCGCCAACTCGGCCGAGTTTGGCCAGATGCCGCCTAGCCAGATCGTGCCGCGCCTGGCCGACCAGGGCACTTACCTGGCCTCCGAATCGACGTTCTATCGGGTGTTGCGAAGCGCTGGCCTGGTCAAGCATCGGCAGGCGGCGCGGCCGGTTCAAGAGCGCAGCAAACCGCGCGCCATCTGTGCCACGGCGCCTAACCAGCTCTACAGTTGGGACATTACCTATTTGCCGAGCGGGGTAAAGGGAATCTATTTTTACCTGTACATGTTCATCGATATCTACAGCCGAAAGGTCGTTGGCTGGCAGGTTTATCGGGACGAGCATAGCAACCTTGCGGCCGAGGTCATGCGCGACATCTGTGCACGTGAAAAAATCCAGCCCAACCAGGTGATTCTACATTCCGACAATGGCAGCCCGATGAAGGGCGCGACCATGCTGGCGACCTTGCAGGCACTGGGCGTGATGCCTTCGTTCAGCCGGCCGGCCGTCAGCAATGACAACCCATATTCGGAATCCTTGTTCAAGACCTTGAAGTACCGCCCCGACTATCCCGGTAAAGCATTTACGGACCTCGCACACGCACGCAACTGGGTGGCCAGATTCGTGCGCTGGTATAACAACGAGCACCGTCACAGCACCATCAACTTCGTGACGCCGACCCAACGTCACGCGGGCCTCCACCACGTGTTGCTGGCAGCCCGCACAGCCGTCTACAACGCCGCACGTGAGGCCAATCCGCTGCGTTGGACCGGGTCCATACGCAACTGGTCGCCGATCAGGGAAGTGCATCTCAACCCCGACCACGCGATCAGCGAAACCACAGCGCCGGCGACCAATATGCCGGCTTTTAGAAGAACAGCTTAACGGCTGCTCACGCGACAACTAGCTTGACAACCACCGCATTTGGACACGAGCTCTGCATTAAAAAAGCTGGGGTCAGGTCTGACATTTGGACACGAACTCTGCCTTGGACAAGCAACGTTCAACGTCGATGCGATTACGCTTGAGACCGTGTCCGAATGTCAGACCTGACCCCAGCCTTCGCAAAACCACTATAATCAAGGGGATACTCCCTCTGAAGAACACGATATGCCAGGCTCCAAAGCGATCAAGCACTTCCTGCAGTTCTCCGATTTCTCGCTCGACGAATTCGAATACGTGATCGAGCGCGCGAAGGTCATCAAGCGCAAGTTCAAGGCCTACGAGGTGTACCACCCGCTGGTCGACCGTACGCTCGTGATGGTGTTCGAGAAGAGCTCGACCCGCACGCGCCTGAGTTTCGAGGCCGGCATGCACCAGCTGGGCGGCGCCGCGATCTACCTGAACACGCGCGACAGCCAGCTCGGCCGCGGCGAGCCGGTCGAAGACGCCGGCCAGGTGATGAGCCGCATGTGCGACATCATCATGGTGCGCACCTTCGGCCAGGACATCATCGAGCGCTTCGCCGCCAACTCGCGCGTGCCGGTGATTAACGGCCTCACCAACGAGCACCACCCCTGCCAGGTGCTGGCAGATATCTTCACCTTCTACGAACACCGCGGCCCGATCGCCGGCAAGACGGTGGCCTGGATCGGCGACGCCAACAACATGCTGTACTCCTGGCTGCAGGCGGCCGAAGTGTTCGGCTTCCACCTGAACATCTCGACGCCGAAAGGCTACGACCTCGACCCGGCGCTGGTCTCCACCAACCGCTACACGCATTTCGAGAACCCGTCGGACGCCTGCGCAGGCGCGCACCTGATCAACACGGACGTGTGGACCAGCATGGGCTACGAGAAGGAAAACGCAGAAAGGCTGAAAGCGTTTGACGGCTTCATCGTCGACGCCGCCAAGATGGCGCGCGCCACGCCCGACGCGCTCTTCATGCACTGCCTGCCGGCGCACCGCGGCGAGGAAGTCTCCGCCGAGGTCATCGACGGCCCGCAGTCGGTTGTCTGGGACGAAGCGGAAAACCGCCTGCACGTGCAGAAGGCGCTGATCGAATACCTGCTGCTCGGCAGAATCGACAACTGAGCGAAGCCAAGGAATAATTTGTAAAGCACCACCCCTTTGTTTGATCGTCGGCCCCGTTGAAAAGCGGGCCGGCTGACCACTTCAATCCTACCTCTCCTCCACACTGGAATCTCCATGAGCGACATCAAAAAAGTAGTTCTCGCCTACTCCGGCGGCCTCGACACCTCCGTGATCCTGAAATGGCTGCAAGACAATTACGGCTGCGAGATCGTCACCTTCACGGCCGACCTCGGCCAGGGCGAAGAACTCGAACCGGCCCGCGCCAAGGCGATCAAGTTCGGCATCAAGCCTGAAAACATCTACATCGACGACGTGCGCGAAGAATTCACGCGCGACTTCGTGTTCCCGATGTTCCGCGCGAACACGGTGTATGAAGGCGAATACCTGCTCGGCACCTCGATCGCGCGTCCGCTGATCGCCAAGCGCCTGATCGAGATCGCCAACGAAACCGGTGCCGACGCCGTCTCGCACGGCGCGACCGGCAAGGGCAACGACCAGGTCCGCTTCGAGCTGGGCGCCTATGCCCTGAAACCGGACGTCAAGATCATCGCGCCATGGCGCGAATGGGACCTGCTGTCGCGCGAAAAACTGCTGAAGTACGCGGAAGACGCCGGCATCGCCGTCGACATGAAGCACAAGAACGGCGGCGCGCCTTATTCGATGGACGCCAACCTGCTGCACATCTCCTTCGAAGGCCGCCACCTGGAAAACCCGAGTGCCGAAGCCGAGGAATCGATGTGGCGCTGGACCGTGTCGCCGGAGCAGGCGCCGGACACTCCCGAGTACCTCGACCTCGAATACGAGCGCGGCGACATCGTCGCCCTGAACCGCGTGCGCATGTCGCCTGCCCAGGTGCTGACCGAGCTGAACCGCCTCGGCGGCAAGCACGGCATCGGCCGCCTCGACCTGGTCGAGAACCGCTACGTCGGCATGAAGTCGCGCGGCTGCTACGAAACCCCGGGCGGCACCATCATGCTGCGCGCGCACCGCGCAATCGAGTCGATCACGCTCGACCGCGAAGTGGCGCACCTGAAGGACGACCTGATGCCGCGCTACGCGTCGCTGATCTATAACGGCTACTGGTGGGCGCCGGAACGCGTCGCGCTGCAGACGCTGATCGACCACACGCAAGCGACCGTGAATGGCTGGGTACGCATCAAGCTGTACAAGGGCAACGTGATCGTCGTATCGCGCGATTCGAAGACCGATTCGCTGTTCGACATGAACATCGCGACGTTTGATGAAGACGGCGGCGCCTACAACCAGGCGGACGCGGGCGGCTTCATCAAGCTCAATGCGCTGCGGATGCGGATTGCGGCGAAGGCGCGCGCCAAGCGCGGGCAGTAAGGGTCTTTCGACCGCTACGGAAAGCCGCCTGCGGGCGTAATGCCGTTCAGTGAAGAAGGCCGCTTCGATTCACATCGGAGCGGCCTTTGTTCTTGAGGTCGACGCGCGGGCATGCCCGCCCTACGTTACATAGCGGCCTCGACCAACAATGACGACGGTAGCGCACCGTATGGGGTCATCGAGGCCAATCGCCTCGATGACGGGTTCACCGGGCATGCCCGCGCGTTATGCTGGCCCGGGGCAGCTCATCCGCGCTTAACTGAACGGCATTACGCCTGCGGGCGGCTTTTTCATTGGTTTCGTAGCAGGCACGCGCTACCGTTTTTGCACAGCGCCGGCACGCTCGGGGCCGGCCGCGCCAGTCACTGTGGCGCAGATCAGTTGCGCCGATACCTGTTGCGTTGATCACATGTCTTTACTAAACTGACATGAGCTTACCCGATCTGCATAGCCGGAACAGCCGCTGCGCCTGGTTCCAGCGGCGATGGCGCGGGTAACCCCTTCGGGCCGGCCGCGGTGTGGCTGCAAAGCGATGAGGAGACAGCGTGGACGACTCGGTTGCAGGCAGCATGCGGGACCGGCGCGCCGATCCCGTACTCGGCGCAGTGGTCGATGTGGCCATCGCCTATCGCGACAACGTCGGCATGGGGGTAGCCGCCGCGTTTTTGCGCGAAACCCGGGTGCCCGACGCAGTCGCCCAGCGCGTGCTCGACCGCACGGCGTACCAGCGCACGCCCTTGCCGCGGCGCCGTCCCGGCCGTGCCGATGAATCCATGTCCTCGACCGGGCCGCCTCAGGCCTTGCGCAGATCGGCCACCGGCTCGTTGCCGAAACCCTCAGCCAGCAAGTAGTCCACCAGCTGGCGCGCGCAGTCCTGCGGCTTGGCCAGCGCCCCCTCCTGCTTGAGCTGTACGAAGCGCTCCTTCATCGGAAAATTCGACTCCGGCGTGGCCCGGATCTCGGCCTGCATCCCGGTATCGATCACGCCCGGCGCCATGCTGCAGCAGCGCACCGAGGCATCGCCATCGAGCAGCACCGCCTCCGCGTGGCGGTCGAGCGCGGCCTTGGTGGCGCAGTAGACGCTCCAGCCCGGATAGGCATTCCGGCCCGCGCCGCTCGAGATGTGCAAGATGCGGCGCTCGCCCCGGCTGGCGCGCACGACGGCCGCCGCCAGCGCCAGCGGCGCGGCCACGTTCAGCGTCACGGCGCGCAGCGCGGCCAATGGATCTTGTTCAGCCAATGGACCGACCGGTGCAACGACGCCGGCATTATTCACCAGCAGCGTGGCGCCCTCGTCGCGCAGCCAGCGCGCCAGCGTGTCGCCGGCCAGGAAGGCGCCCATGGCGGCGGGGTCGGACAGGTCGACTTCGATTTCGGCCAGCAGTTCGGAAGACAGCCCGGCGGACCGGCCGCGCGCCAGGCCCAGCACCGGGACGCCGCGTTCGATCAGCTCGGCGGCGATGGCGGCGCCGAGACCTTTGGTGTGGCCGGTGACGATGGCTTTCATGCACTTCTCCTCGGGAATGGAACCCAAGCATAGCCGAATGCGCGCCGCCGGCGCAGACCGTTGTATGCGGACACTTTAAGTAGGTTAAATGCAACACTTCGAACATGCCTCAGGTAGAATGAGTCCGCCCTGTCCACCTGTCTCGCCACTTAGCCACCGATGCCACTTGCCACTGCCTTTGCGTCACTGAACAGTCCATGCCGCGTCCTGCTGGTCGGCGCCCCGCCCTTTGCCGGCGCGCTGCGCGACATGCTGGCGGCTGTCGACGATATCGAACTGGTGATCACCGATGCCGCGCAGGCACTGGAACAGGCATCTGCGCTGCGTCCTTCGGTGCTGGTGCGCGCCCTGGCCGGGACGGAAGACAGCAGCGAATTCATCCGCGCCTGCCGCGCGCACCCGCTGCTTGGCGGTCTGCCCCTGCTGGTGCTCGCACCCAATGCAGGCAACGCGGCGGGCAATGCGGCGGGCAATGCCGGACGCGAGGCCGCCTTTGCCGCCGGGGCCAGCGATTACCTGGCCGAGCTGCCGACCCAGACCGAATGGCTGGCGCGCCTGCGCTACCACGCGCGCGCCGGCCAGGCCCTGTTCGAACGCGACGACGCATTGCGCCGCCTCGCCGAAACCGGAGCGCTGCTGGCGCGCGCCCAGAGCGAACTCGACCGCATCGACGGCGTCGACAGCCTGACCGGCATCCCGAACCGGCGCCGCTTCGACCAGGTCGCGCAGGGCGAATGGCAGCGCGCGCGCCGCAATGGCCAGCCCTTGTCCTTGCTGGTGTGCGACGTCGACAGTTTCGGTTATTTCAATCACCGCTTCGGGCGCGAAGCGGGCGACCTCTGCCTGCGCAAGATGGCGGGCGTGCTCACCGGTCAATTGAAGCGCCCGTCGGATCTCGCCGCGCGCTACGACGGCAAGCAGTTCGCGATCCTGCTGCCCGATACCGGACTGGACGGCGCCGTGCAGGTGGCCGAAGCCTGCCGCACGGCGCTCGAGCGCCTGGCCCTGTCGCACCCGGCGCCGGAACGCCGCATCGTGACGATGTCGGTCGGCGTCGCCTCGACCGTGCCATCCGAAGAAGCCATCTTCGACGCCGTGCTGGCGCGGGCCGGCGAAGCCGTGCAGGCGGCCAAGTCGCGCGGCCGCAACCGCGTGGCGGCTTTTCGCGCTTAAATAAAGACGGGTTCGGGTTCGAGCCCGACGCCGAAACGCTCCTGCACATCGTGCTGGATCGCGCGCGCCAGCGCCATGACTTCCCCCCCCGTCGCCCCGCCATTGTTCACAAGCACCAGCGCCTGCTTCGGGTAGACGCCGGCAGCGCCGAGGTGTTTACCCTTCCAGCCGCACTGGTCGATGAGCCAGCCCGCCGCCAGCTTCTCGCTGCCATCGGGCTGCCTGTGGTGCACCAGCTGCGGGAAGCGTTCCAGCAGCTGGGCGCAGCGCGCTCCGGATACCACCGGATTCTTGAAGAAGCTGCCAGCGTTGCCGATCTCCGCCGGATCGGGCAGCTTGCGGCGCCGGATCGCGACGACCGTGTCGCTCACCTGGCGCGGCGTCGGCGCGGCGATGCCCGCGGACTCCAGCGCCTGCGCCAGCTCGGCATAACGCAGGTTCGGCTGCCAGGCATGCGGCAAGGCGAAGGTGACGTCCAGCACCACCAGGTTGGCGCCGTCGGCGTGCTTGAACACGCTGTCGCGGTAGCCGAAACGACATTCCGGCCCCCTCAGGGTGCGCCGCGCGCCGCTTGCCAGGTCGAACACCGTCAGCGAATGAAACACGTCCTTGATCTCGAGGCCATACGCCCCGATATTCTGGATGGGCGCCGCGCCCACGGTGCCGGGAATCAGGGACAGGTTTTCCAACCCGCCCAGGCCTTGCTCGATCGTGTAGTCGACGAAGGCATGCCAGTGTTCGCCGGCGCCGGCCCGCACCAGGGTCTTGCCGTCTTCTTCGCCCACGATCTCGCGGCCGGCGATTGCCATGTGCAGCACCAGGGCCTCGACATCTTTCGTCAGCAATACGTTGCTGCCGCCGCCCAGCACGAAGCGCGGCAGGCTCGGGAAGCGTGCATCGCCCTGCAGGGCGTCGAGCTGGGCCGGGTCGGTGACGCGCAGGTAGTGGCGGGCACGCGCGGGGAGGCCGAACGTGTTGAAGGCTTGCAGCGAAACGTCGTGTTCGATCGGGAGGACAATGGACATGGGCAGGAACAGTTGAGGGGCGGGTCGAGAAAGGCGGGTCGAGAAGAAATAAGCGGTCGATTATAGTGGCAATTATCGTAGCAAGCCCGGCCTTGCCGCCTAAAACGGTCGTTCTATTTGGGCCATTCCGTTAAAATACTGCCATTCATAAGTTCAGCAGCAAAACTATAAAAGGAAACCGCCATGCCATCGTTTGACGTGGTCTGCGAAGCAGACATGGTCGAAGTGAAGAACGCCGTCGAGCAATCGAACAAGGAAATCACCACCCGCTTCGACTTCAAGGGCAGCTCGGCCAAGGTCGAGCAGAAGGAAAAGGAATTGACGCTGTTCGCCGATTCCGATTTCCAGCTGAGCCAGGTGTACGACGTGCTGGTCAACAAAATGACCAAGCGGAAAGTCGACGTCCGCTTCCTCGACGAGGAAAAAGTGGAAAAAATCGGCGGCGACAAGGTCAAGCAGCTGATCAAGGTGCGCAACGGCATCGAGACCGAGGACGCCAAGAAGATCACCAAGGCGATCAAGGAAAGCAAGATGAAGGTGCAGGCCAGCATCCAGGGCGAAACCGTGCGCGTCACCGGCGCCAAGCGCGACGACCTGCAGGCCGCGATGGCGCTGCTGCGCAAGGACATCCAGGACTTGCCGCTCGCATTCAACAACTTCCGCGATTGATGCAATAAGAAGATCCGGAACAGGGGCGGCGCCTCTGTTTCTCTCACTCTGCATATCGCCGCACGCCTCGCGCTACCCACTTTTTGCTTGAGGTAGAATTGAGGCGGCACAAACTCGCTCGCATCGGCCCTGCTGTGGCAGCAAGAGTAACTTCGGTAGTCTAAGGATAGCAATGAAACGTGTTGATGATTTCCGCCTGCGTCTGGGCAACAAGGAATATGTGCCCATCATGATTGGCGGAATGGGCGTGGACATTTCGACCTCCGAGCTGGCGCTGGAAGCGGCGCGCCTGGGCGGCATCGGCCACATCTCGGACGCGATGGTGCAGGACGTCTCGGACCGCAAGTTCGATACCACCTTCGTCAAGGACAAGACCAAGCTCTACAAGTTCAACATCAACAACATGGACAAGGCGGTCGTGAAGTTCGACCTCGAACGCCTGGCTGAAGCGACGCGCCTGCACGTGGGCGCGACCATGGCGGCGAAAAAAGGCGATGGCCTGATTTTCGTGAACTGCATGGAAAAGCTGACCATGAACGCGCCCAAGGAAACCCTGCGCACGCGCCTGGCCTCGGCGCTGGACGCCGGCATCGACGGCATCACCATGTCGGCCGGCCTGCACCTCGGTTCGTTCGAGCTGATCAAGGACCACCCGCGCTTCCGCGAAGCCAAGCTCGGCATCATCGTGTCGTCGGTGCGCGCGCTGCAGCTGTTCCTGCGCAAGGTCGCCAAACTGAACCGCCCGCCCGATTTCATCATCGTCGAAGGTCCCCTGGCCGGCGGCCACCTGGGTTTCGGTTTCGACTGGAAGAACTACGACCTGCACCTGATCATCGACGAAATCCTCGCCTACATGCGCGCGGAAAACATCGATATCCCGCTGATCGCGGCCGGCGGCGTGTTCACCGGTTCGGATGCGGTGAGCTTCCTCGAAAAAGGCGTCGGCGGCGTGCAGGTGGCGACCCGCTTCACCGTCACCCGCGAGTGCGGCATGCCCGACAGCGTCAAGCAGGAATACTTCCGCGCCAGCGAGGAAGACATCATCGTCAACGGCATCTCGCCGACCGGCTACCCGATGCGCATGCTGAAAAGCACGCCGGCGATCGGTTCCGGCATCCGTCCGGGCTGCGAATCCTACGGCTACCTGCTGGACGCCACCGGCAACTGCGCCTACATCAATTCGTACAACCGCGAAGTGCTGGCGAATCCGGACGTGAAAAATCCGCCGGTGATGGACAAGACCTGCCTGTGCACGCACATGCGCAACTATAACTGCTGGACCTGCGGCCACTACACTTACCGCCTGAAGGACACGACGCATAAACTGGCCGACGGTAACTACCAGATCCTGAGCGCGGAGCACGTGTTCAAGGATTACCAGTTCAGCGTGGACAACGCCATCGCGCTGCCGGAAAAACAGGAGAGCGCGGCGGCCTGAACCGCGCCGCGTTTTTAGCGAAAAGCCATGCCCACGCATGGCTTTTTTGTTTTGGCACAACGGCGACACGTCTTCGGGAACGCGTGTACGCTGGGCGAGTCCAACTGAGGATGCCCAACCAGCCAAAGGCGCCCAGCATGACCATGTCCGTACCGACAGCCAATGCCGCCTTCCTGGTCGACGAGACCGGCATCATCGCGGCCTGGAACGATGCCTGCGAAAAGCTGCTTGGTTTCACAGCCATGGATGCCATCGGGCAGCCACTCGGCGCCCTGCTCACCGGCGTTGCGCCGGAAGACAGCGGGGAGCGCTGGCTCGGCCTGGCCGAGGACCATGGCAACACCAACCGGGTGGTGCTGCGTCGCGCGAACGGCGGCGAGGTGAAAGCCGACCTGGCCTTGTGTCCGCAGTACGGCCCCGACGGCGTGTCCCGGGTCTGGGTCGCCGCCATCGACAATGTCCACGGCGACGACACGCCCGACACCGTGCTGGTTGGGCGTACCCCCTTGTCGGCGGTCATCGACTTCCTGCCCGGCACCGTGTATGCGCTCAATCGCGACAGCCGCTTCGTGCTCTGGAACCGCAATCACGAACGGGCCACGGGCTACAGCCCGGACGAGATGGCCGCGCTCAACGTGCTCGAGTTGTTCGACCTGCCGACCCGTCCCCTGATTGCCGACAGTATCCGCCGCGTGTTCGAGCAGGACGAGGAAATTGCGATCGAAGCCGAGGTCGTGTCGCGCAGCGGGCGCGAGACGCCGATGCTGCTGTGCGGCGCGCGCGTGGATTGCGACGGCGGCCAGTACCTGTTCGGCATGGGCATGGACATCACTGCGCGGCGCGACCAGGAACGCATGCTGCAACTGCGCGAGCGCGCCTTGCACGCGGCCAGCAACGGCATCGTCATCACCGGCATAGCCGGGCGCGACTGCCCGATCGAATACGTCAATCCGGCCTTCGAGCGCATCACCGGCTACAGCGCCCTCGAGGTCGTCGGGCGCGATTCCCGCTTCATGGCCGCGCCCGGCATGGACAACAACGAGCGCATGCAGGTACACGAGGCAATCGCCGCGCGCCAGCCGGTGAACGTCGTGTTTCGCAACATGCGCAAGAACGGCGAGCTGTTCTGGAACGACCTCTCCGTCACGCCGGTGCTGGACGAGCACGGCGTCACCACCCATTTCATCGGCGTCATCATGGACGTCACCGCCACCAAGCAGCGCACCGCCCACCTCGAGCACGAGGTCAACCACGACCCGCTCACGGGCCTCGCCAACCGCAACCTGATGTGGGACCGGCTAGAGCAGGCGCTGCACCTGTCGCAGCGCCAGAAATCGATGGTCGGCATCGTCCTGATCGACCTGAACAACTTCAAGAGCATCAACGACAGCTTCGGCCACGAGGCCGGCGACGTGGTGCTGAAGGTGGTGGCACGGCGCCTGCAGGCCTCGGTGCGCGACATCGACACCGTGGCACGCCTGTCCGGCGACGAATTCGTGCTGGTGCTGGTGAATCAACCTTCGCTGCGCTTCACGCTACGCATGATCGAGCGCCTGCGCCAGAGCCTGACCCAGCCGGCCTCCTTCATGCACAAGCAGATCGAAGTCGGCGCCAGCCTCGGCGTCGCGGTCTATCCGCACGATGGCGTCACGGCGGCCGAGCTGGTGCGCTCGGCGGACGTCGCCATGTATCACGCCAAGGCCACCGGCCGCAACGAAATCTATTTCTTCTCGAACGATATGAAGTCGAGCAGCGAGGCGCGCCAGCGGCTCGATTCCGGCATGTCGCACGCGATCGAGCGCGGCGAACTGTTCATGCTGTACCAGCCCTGCATCGATGCGCGCAGCGGCCGGGTCTCCTGCTTCGAGGCGCTGCTGCGCTGGCGCCATCCGGAGCATGGCGTGCTGCTGCCCTCGGCCTTCCTGTCGGAGGCCGAGGAAAACGGCCGTATCGTCGAGTTCGGCGCCTGGGTACTCGACCAGGCCTGCGCCTTCCTGCACGATTTGAAACAGCTTGGCGTGACCGACGTGCCGGTCACGGTGAACGTCTCGGCGCGCGAATATGGCCAGCAGAATTTTGTCCCGGACATCGCGGCGCGCCTCACGGCCTACGGCCTGGCGCCGGACAGCCTGCAGATCGAATTGCGCGAGGAAACCGTGATCCGCAATCCCGGCCAGGTGCGCGACCTGGCGGCCCAGTTGCGCGAGCTCGGCCTGACCTTGTCGATCGACGAATTCGGCCAGGGCATGAGCGACCTCGGCTTCCTGCGCGAACTGTCCGTCGGCCAGCTGAAACTGTCGAAAGAAGCGGTCCACGCGATTGCCGACGAGCGCGATGCCGAAGGCGGCACGATGGCGCGCACCCTGATCGACATCGGCCATAACCTGCGCATGCCGGTGATCGGCGAAGCGGTCGAAACGCACGCCCAGCGCGACTTTCTTACTTCGCACGGCTGCGCGGTGCTGCAGGGCTTGCTGATGAGCGAGCCGATGGCGGCCGAGGCGGCGCGCGAACTGGTGCGCGACCGCGACCGCATGCCTGCGTAAAGGACCGGCACCAGGCCCGGCGGCGGGAGTCGGGTCGGCGCTTCCGGTATCATGCCTGGTTCCCGACGCATTCTTTGCCATGCACGGCGCCACTGCCGTGCGCGCATCCAACACGATGAAACACAGACTTTTTCTTTTCGACCTGGACGACACCCTGCTCGACTTCAAGGCTTCGGAACAACGCTCCTTTGATCGCACGATGCGCGAACTCGGGCTCGATACGCTTCCCGAGGGGCTGTTCGCGCGCTACCAGGCGATCAACCTCGCACTCTGGAAGTCCTTCGAGCTTGGCGCCGTTTCGAAAGATTATCTGAAGGTGGAGCGCTTCCGCGCGACCTTCGCCGCGGCCGGGCTGGATCTCGATCCGCAGGCGGCCAGCCACCTCTACCTCGAATCGCTGTCGAATACGGTGGTCCTGATCGACGGCGCGCAGCAGTTGTGCGAGACGCTGGCCGGCATCGGCGAAGTGGGCATCATCACGAATGGCGTCGAGCATATCCAGCATCGGCGCATCGCCGCATCGAAGCTGCACGCGCATGTGTCGTTTGTCGCAACCTCGGAGGCCTGCGGCCATGCCAAGCCGGACGCGCGGTTTTTCGACTACACGGTCAAGATGGCGCGCGCGTTTTCGAACGCGGAGACGGTCATCGTCGGCGACCGGTTGGACGCCGACATTCTAGGCGCGAACCGGTTCGGGATCGAGAGCTGCTGGTTCAATCCGGGCGGGTTGGGCAATGACACGGGAGCGCTGCCGACCTGCGAAGTGAGGCGGCTCGATGAGGTGGTGCCGGCGCTGCGCCGCATGGCGGGGGCCTGAACTTTCAGGGCGACAGGCCGTGGGGCTGTTGCCTGTTCTGTTATCGGTGTTTTTAATCCGCGTGGGCATGCCCACCCTACGGGACACGATAGCGGGTCCGGGGTGTGCGTGAACTCGCCACGAAAGGCGACCGTAGGGTGGGCATGCCCGCGCGGATCGCGCGCACCACGTACCGCACAGGCAACAGCCCCACCCTGTCCGCACACCGCCTTTCGCGAACCGCATTAGCCCTCGGTCGTAATCCGCTGGATCAGCGCCCCCAGCACATCCTCGGCCATCGCATTATCCACCTGGCAGGTCCCCGCATTCTCATGCCCGCCGCCGCCATATTCGAGCATCAGCGCGCCGATATTCGTCTTCGACGTCCGGTTCAGGATCGATTTGCCCGTCGCAAACACCGTGTTCTGGTTCTTCAGCCCCCACAGCACGTGGATCGAGATGTTCGTCTCCGGGAACAGCGCGTAGATGATAAAACGGTTGCCGGCGAAAATCGTCGTTTCGTTGCGCAGGTCGAGCACGACCAGGTTGCGGTGCACGCGGGCGCAGCGCCGGATCTGTTCCTTGCACTGGTTGCTGTGCTCGAAATACAGCTTCGTGCGCTCCTGCACGTCGGGCATGGCCATGATGGTGTCGATCGAATGCTGGCGGCAGGCCTCGATCAGCTCCATCATCAGCTGGTAGTTGGAGATGCGGAAATCGCGGAAGCGCTCCAGGCCGGTTCGGGCGTCCATCAGGAAATTGAGCAGGTTCCAGCCAGCCGGCTCGAGGACTTCCTCGCGCGAAAAGCGGGCGCTGTCGCCCTTGTCGACGGCCGCCATCATGTCCAGCCAGGCGACGGGGAACACTTTCTCGCCGCCGTAATAATCCCAGACCACGCGCGCCGCCGAGGGCGCCTCGGGCTGGATCACGTGGTTGTTGCGCACGCCGGTGTTGCGAATCGTCTCGGACAGGTGGTGATCGAAGGACAGGTGGGCGCCGGCGACGTAGGGCAGATTGGTCGTGATGTCGCGGCTGCTGATCGAGATCTTCCCGTCCTGCATGTCTTTCGGATGGACGAACAGGATGTCGTCGATCAGGTTCAGGTGCTTGAGCAGGACCGCGCAGACCAGTCCATCGAAGTCGCTGCGGGTGACGAGGCGGAATTGAGCTGGAACGGCGGACATCGGCGGACCCTTTCGTCGAATGGTTGACTGTGGAAGCATCAAATCGTTTTTTCATCATACCGTGCAATGTTTCCAGCTGTTAGTTTTTGTCAGGCTGTTTCGCAAATAAGAGGGCGGTCCCGGCGTCCGGTTTTGCATTCCACGCCCCGCATCGTGCAGGCTGTCGCAAAGCAGGTGCCCCGCGCCGGCGAGCGGGGTAAAGTTGCAACATTCCAACAATCCGGACGCCAGACCCTGCCTTTCGAGGAAGGCAAACCGGCACCGGGCGGCGCCGGCGCGGTACACTCGTTGCGCCCACGAATCGAACGACAAGACCAGACATGCAAGCGCGCAGCTCCACCAATCATTATTTTTCCGGCATCCTGTCGTCGCTCTACCGCGCCTTCGACGCCGTCGCTACCTGGGTGACCCAGCTGTCGTGGTGGAAATTCTTCCTGTTCGCGGCGCTGACCCTGATCGCCGGCATCATCCTGCAGGAAGAGCTATTTTCCGACAGCGGTGCCGACATCGCAGCAGCCGAACGCGCCGCGCGCAAGGACCAGCCCAGTATCCTGATCGACGACAGCGGCATCCATTTCAACCCGCGCAACAAGCCGAAACCCGGCAGCCCGAACGGCCCTGCGGCCCTCCCCCCGCCCGTGCCGCCGGCGCCGCCGGAGGCCCCGGCAGACGCCGCTCCCGCCGCTCCTGCAGCGCCCGCTGCGCCGGCGGCCTCCCCGGCAGCCGCTGCCCGGGCAGCAGCTGCCGCCGGAGCGGCGGCCGCGATGGCCGCGCCCGACCTCGTCCTGCCGAAGGGCGCGCGCCCCGGCAGCGATTCGGTGCACATCGAATTGCCGCCGCAGATCGCGGAAGAGTTGTCGGTCGCGATCGAAGGTGCGGTGGACGATGCGGCCGAAGCGAAAGTGTCGCGTTATCACAAACAGGCCTCGACCTGGTTCAGGAGCTTCGTGCTGCTGCTGTTGATGGCGCTGTTCGGCATCAAGGCACTGATGGGCGGCAAGAAGCGCGCCGAATTGCAGACCCAGAGCGCGAACGCCGCCGCCGAGCGCGAGTCGATGCAGCGCCAGCTGTCCGAAGCGCGCATGCAGATGATGCAGGCGCAGGTCGAACCGCACTTCCTGTTCAACACGCTCGCTTCCGTCGAACACCTGATCGAGACCAATCCGCCGCGTGCCTCGGCCATGCAGCGCAGCCTGATCCTCTACCTGCGCGCCGTGCTGCCGCAGATGCGCGACAACACCCTGGTGACCAACCTCGGGCGCGAAGTCGACATGGTGACGGCTTACCTGCAACTGCTCAAAATGCGCATGGAAGAGCGCCTGACGGTCGATATGCGCATTCCCGACGCACTGCGCAGCGCGGCCTTTCCGCCGATGATGCTGCAATCGATGGTCGAGAATGCGATCAAGCATGGACTCGAATGCAAGCCCGAGGGCGGCACCCTGAAGATCGTGGCCGACGTCGCCGACAACAAACTGCGCGTCACCGTCACCGACGACGGCGTCGGCTTTGGCGTCGTGCCGAGCACCGGTACCGGCCTCGGCCTGCCGACCATCCGCGAGCGCCTGAGATTGCTGCACGGCGAGGCCGGCCAGCTGCACATCGCCGCCAACAGCCCGAGCGGCGTGATCGCGATGGTCGAGGTGCCCTACCAGGTTTCGCGCTGACACCATGCTCACCGCCGGCCTTGCCTGCGGCGCCAATTCGTTGAATAATTGTCACTTCCTCTTTCCGCCAGGACCACGACCATGCCGACCGCGATTATTGCCGATGATGAAAGACTGATGCGCGACCAGCTGCGCCTGCGCCTGGAGCAGGTGTGGCCGGAACTGGACATCGTGGGCGAAGCGAAAAATGGCGAAGAGGCGGTCGAGCTGGTCGGCCAGTGCAAGCCGGATTTCACCTTCCTCGACATCCGCATGCCCGGCAAGACCGGCATCGAAGCGGCGCGCGAGATCGGCGACCGCAGCCAGATCGTGTTCGTCACCGCCTACGACCAGTACGCGGTCGAGGCCTTCGAGCGCGGCGCCGTCGATTACGTGCTGAAACCGTCGGAGCCCGAGCGCCTGAAGGTGACGGTCGAACGACTCAAGGCACGCCTCGGCAAGCCCGGCGCCGTGGTCAACGACAGCGTCACCGCAATGCTGTCGCAACTGGCCGAGAAGATCGCCGCGCCCAAGCCGAAGCATTTGCAATGGATCCAGGCCAGCATCGGCCAGGATTTACGGATGATTCCGGTCGAGGACATCCTGTTCTTCCGCTCGGACGAAAAATACACCTGCGTGCAGACCGCGACATTCGAGGCCTTGATCAGGAAACCCGTGCGCGACCTGGCCGACGAGCTCGACCCTGCCCTGTTCTGGCAAATCCACCGCGCTACGCTGGTCAACGTCAACGCGATCGAAGGCGTGACGCGCGACATCCGCGGCCGCCACCTGGTGCTGGTCAAGGGGCGCCCGGAGAAGCTGGAAGTGAGCCGCAGTTTCCTGCACCTGTTCAAGCAGATGTAAAAAGCATTGTTGGCCGTCGTGCACCGTAGGGTGGAGTCCTGACTCCACGCGTACGGCATATGCATATCGAAACGCCGCGCGTCAGCTTCACAGTGCGTGCGTTCGTGATGCTGTCACGCGTTGCGGCACGCAACTGTACGACCGCGTGGACTCAGGAGTCCACCCTACCTTACGCAACAGTTCCAGGCCCATCTTCCCTGCTTGTGCCGGCTCAACCATACCCCGCTTCGCCCGCCGTATCGTAGCGTTTGGTCCGCGCACGCGGACATTACCGCAGGCATATCCAGATGAAACAAGAGCGCAGTGCGCGCCCACGCGGGCGGGGCCTGGCGATGTTCGCGCTCGGCGTGCTCGGCGGGCGTTTGCTGGCCCGTTTCGATACCGACGGCGCCGGCGATGCACCCACCCGCCACAGCCGGCGCATCGTCCACAACGCGGGCGAAGCGATCATCGCGGCCGACGAGACCAGCCGCATCGTGCTGGCCAATCCGGCCGCGGCCAGCATGTTCGGCGTGACCGTGCAGCAAATGGAAGGCAGTCCGCTGGCGCGCTTCATCGAAGCGCCCCGGGCGGTCGACTTCGGAGCGGACGGCGCCGGTCCGCTCGACTATTTCCGCGCCGGCGGCAGCGCCGGGCGCCGCGGCACCGATTACGCCGGCACCGGGCTGCGCGCCAACGGTACCGCGTTCGCGATCGAAGGCTCGATCGCCGAAGCCCGGCATTACCGGCGCATCGTCTACACCATCATCCTGCGCGATGTCTCCGAGCGCCAGCGCGTGCAGCGCAAACTTGCCCGCTCTCACGACCAGCTGCGCCAACTGTCGGCGGCGCTGCAGACCATCCGCGAGGAAGAACGCACCCACATCGCCCGCGAACTGCACGACGATCTCGGCCAGCTGCTGGCCTCGCTGCGCATGGACCTGACGCTGTTGCAGGACGCATGCGGCGCCACGCCCGACGCCTTGCGCCTGATCCGCGGCATGGACGGCAACCTGCTCACGGCAATTACCTCGCTGCGACGCATCGCCACCAACCTGCGCCCGCGCTCGCTCGACGAAGGCGGCCTGTACTTCGCGCTGCAGGGCCTGCGCGACGACTTCACCGAGCGCCACGGCATTGCCTGCCAGGTCCTGGCAGACGAAGCCGAGCTGCGCCTGGACGACCAGGCCAGCACCGCCATCTTTCGCATCGTGCAGGAAGCGCTGACCAACATCGCGCGCCACGCCGGGGCAAGCGCCGTGACGATGAACCTGTACCGCATCGATGGCGAACTCCTGGTCACGATCCGCGACGACGGCCGCGGCATCCGCGAGGAAGACCTGGAAAAGGCCGAATCGCTCGGCCTGATCGGCATGCGCGAACGGGTCTGGGGCCTGCACGGCGAGATCACGATCAGCGCCGAGGATCCGCCCGGCACCCGCATCGACATCGTGTTGCCGATCGCCGGCCACGTCGTGTAGTGCCGATGACTGCCTGTCATCAAGAAGAAATATTGCTTCGATAAGATGCGCTGGACCTTGAGTTTGCAAAACGCCAACTCAATCCTTCGTCACCTTATTGGAGATCTTCATGCAATACAAAGCCCTGGCCGCCGCGCTGATCACGACCCTTCCGCTGTTCGCGCATGCGCAGACCAACGTCACCGTCTACGGCGTCATGGACGCGGCCGTCGCCATCGAGGATACCGACGCACCGGGCGAAAAGCGCCGCACCGTCGTCAGCTCGGGCAACCAGTCGAGCAGCCGCCTGGGCTTTCGCGGTACCGAAGACCTGGGCAATGGCCTGAAGGCGATCTTCAACATCGAAGCGGGCGTCGCGCTCGACACCGGCGCCGCCGATTCCGCCCTGTTCGGCCGCCGCTCGGTGGTGGGCCTGCAAGGCGGCTTCGGCCAGGTCACGATCGGCCGCGAATACAGCCCGATCGCTTCGATCGCCGCGGCCACCGACGCGCTCGGCCAGGGTTTCTACGGCAGCAACCTGTCGGCCTTCACCACCAACCGCCTGACCCGCCGCCTGTCGAACTCGGTGAACTTCAAGAGCAACCCGATGGCAGGCTTCAGCGTGCTGGCGGCCTACTCGGCCGGCGAGCGCACCACCGGCGGCCCGAACGGCAACCTGCTGGGCGTGGCGCTGGAATACGCGAACGGCCCATTCTACGTCGGCGCCGGCTATCACCAGGTGGAACGCGTGGCAACGGAAAAGGACAAGGAAGTCGCAGTCGGCGCCGGCTACAAATTCGGCGATTTCGACCTGAAGGCGAACTACATGTCCGCCGACCAGGCCGGCGCGAACAACAAGTTCGAGCAGGTCAACCTGGGCGGCGTCTACACTATGGGTTCGAACAAGTTCTACGCGAACGTGCAACGCAACAAAATCGACAACGGCGCCCGCGGCAACGCCTGGTCGCTGGCCTACAGCTACGCGCTGTCGAAGCGCACCAACCTGTACACTGCTTACGGCGCGATGCGCAACAACGAGCGCGGCGTATTCGGCCTGAACTCGTCGTCGAACAACGTCACGCCTGTGGCGACCGCGCTGGGTGCGGATCCGACCGCGTTCACGGTGGGCATGCGCCACGCGTTTTAAGAGTGATACGAGCTGTCTCGGTTAGCCGCAGACAGTCGCGTAACGTAGGGTGGGCATGCCCACGCGTTCGTGCCGATGCGCTCCGCACACGTTGTAAAAAAACGCGGCGGATGATCACCACATTGTGCGAGATCATCCGCCGCGATATGCAAGCGCCGTACCGCGTAGGCTCACGAGCCCACCCTACGTCATGCGATCGCCAACGCAGTGATCACTTGAGCCGGCAGGTGAGGATCCAGAAAAACTCGACCCGCTCGATCTTGATCTCCTTGCTGACATTCCCCAGCCGCTTGCGCAAAGCACTGTCCGACTGGTAACTCTTCGGCAGCTCGAAACGTTCGCCCTCGGGTGCCGTCAGGATCTCGTAGGTCGTGCCTTCGGCATCCGTGCGGGCAATGGTTTCGCTGAAGCCTTCCACAAACGAATCGTCCAGGATCACCAGCAGCACATCCTTGCCCAGGCGCTTTTTCAGCGTCGCCAGCAGCTTTTCCTGCTCGCCCTTGGTCAAATGCGACCACAGGAAACTGACCAGCACCGCCGTGAATTTACCAAGGTCGTTGCCGATGTCTTCCGGCAAATCCAGCGCATCGGCCACGCGGAAGGACACTTTGCCTTCAGGCATGCCGCGCTCGCGGGCGATGTCGATCAGTGAGGCGTTGATGTCGACCGCCAGCACCGACGCCGCCGACTCGGCCGTCACTTCGGTCCAGAACCCGGTGCCGCAGCCCAGTTCCAGCACCGTATGCCCGGCAAGGACGTTTCCGAGGTGGATGCTCATGTCGTCGATGTCGTCGCCCATGTCCGGCTCGAGGTACTTGTCCTCGAGCGCTTCGCCCAGCAGGGCATAGTATTTTGCAACTTGTTGATTGTTCATGTTTTTCTCTTACAGCTCATTGCGACACAGCTCGCCGCATTACAGTTCATAGTTCTCGCCGCCGCGCATGGCCGACTCGACCATCTTGCGCGTCAGGCTCGGGGCCAGCAGCTCGATGAAGGTATAAATATAACTGCGCAAATACGCGCCCTGCTTCACCGCGACGCGCGACACGTTCATGCCGAACAAGTGGCCGACGGGAATCGCGCGCAGGTTGCGGTCGCGCTCGGTGTCGAAGGCCATGCCGGCGATGATGCCCACGCCCATGCCCAACTCCACATAGGTCTTGATGACGTCGGCGTCGATCGCTTCCAGCAGCACGTCCGGTTTCAGTTCGCGCAGGCTGAACGCATGGTCGATCTTGCTGCGTCCGGCAAAGGCGGCATCATAGGTGATCAAGGGGTAACCGGCAATTTCCTCCAGCGAGACCGCTTTCGAGCGCAATAAATCGTGTTCCGGCGGCACCACGACCACGTGTTCCCACTGGTAGCAGGGCAAGGTCACCAGCCCGTCCATCGACGCGATCGCCTCCGTTGCAATGGCGAGATCGGCCTGGCCGCCCTTGACCATGTCGGCGATCTGCTTCGGGTTGCCTTGCAACAGCGACAAGCGCACCTTCGGGTATTTGACCATGAAGGCCTGCACCACTTTCGGCAGCATGTAGCGCGCCTGGGTGTGGGTCGTGGCGATGGTGAAACTGCCGCTGTCCTGGGCCGCGTATTCCTTGCCGATGCGTTTCAGGCTTTCGATTTCCTGCATGATCAGCTCGACCGACTCGAGTACCAGGCGGCCCGGCTCGGTCAGGCCGCGGATGCGCTTGCCGTGGCGGGTGAAGATGTCGACGCCGAGCTCTTCCTCGAGCTCGATGATGGCTTTCGACACCCCCGGCTGGGAGGTGAACAAGGCCTTCGCCGCGTCGGTCAGGTTGTAATTCTGGCGCACGGCTTCGCGGACGAAGCGCAGTTGATGAAGGTTCATTCCTGTTTTTCTAGATGTTGTGAAAACGCCAGTCGCTATTTTATGCGAATGCTTATGCCCCTACCGTATATAAGCAAATAAATTGTCAGTCGTTTGGAATAAAGCTGCCTGGGCTTACCATTCGATCCAGATTAGCGGGCCTTCCACCCCGAACACGCCAGGATTTTTACTATGTATCGTTATGATCAGTACGACCATCTCATCGTCCGCGAGCGCATTGCGCAATACCGCGACCAGGTTGCCCGCCGCCTGAACGACGAGCTGACCGAAGAAGAGTTCCTGCCGCTGCGCCTGCAAAACGGCCTCTACATGCAGCGTCATGCCTACATGCTGCGGGTTGCGGTGCCCTACGGCCTGCTGTCCACAAGCCAGATGCGCATGTTCGCGCACATTGCCCGCAAGTACGACCGCGGCTATGGCCACTTCACGACGCGCCAGAACATCCAGTACAACTGGATCGAGCTGGAACAGACGCCGGACATCCTGACCGAACTCGCTTCGGTGGAAATGCACGCCATTCAGACGTCGGGCAATTGCATCCGCAACATCACGACCGACGAGTTCGCCGGTGTGGCCGCGGACGAGATCATGGATCCGCGCCCGTTCGCCGAGATCCTGCGCCAGTGGAGCACCTTCCACCCCGAATTCATCGCCCTGCCCCGTAAATTCAAGGTCGCCATCAACGGCGCCGTGGAAGACCGCGCCGCGATCGCGATCCACGACATCGGCCTGACCCTGACCCACAACGAAGCCGGCGAAGTCGGCTTCAAGTTCATGGCCGGCGGCGGCATGGGCCGCACGCCGATCATCGGCAGCGTGATCCGCGACTTCCTGCCATGGCAGCACCTGCTGACCTATACCGAAGCCGTGATGCGCGTGTACAACTCGTACGGCCGCCGCGACAACAAGTACAAGGCCCGCATCAAGATCCTGCTGAAGGCACTGGGCGTCGAGGAATTCGCGCGCCTGGTCGAAGAAGAGTGGCAAGACCTGAAGGATGGCCCGGAAACCCTGACGCGCGAGGAATACGACCGCGTGGCCGCCTATTTCGAATCGCCCCCTTACGAGACCCTGGGCCCGGTCGATCCGCTGGCGGCCCACGCCGACAACAAGGCCTTCGCCAACTGGCTCGGCCGTAACGTCAAGCCGCACAAGGTGCCGGGCTATGCATCGGTCGTGCTGTCGCTGAAAAAGACCGGCGTGCCGCCGGGCGACGCCACCGCCGAGCAGATGGATTTCGTGGCGGATCTCGCCGACAAGTTCAGCTTCGGCGAACTGCGCGTGACCCACGAACAGAACCTGGTGCTGGCCGACGTCAAGCAATCGGACCTGTTCGAAGTCTGGACCCTGGCCAAATCGAAAGGCCTGGCGACGCCGAACATCGGTTTGCTGACCGACATCATTTCCTGCCCGGGCGGCGATTTCTGCTCGCTGGCGAATGCGAAATCGATCCCGATCGCGGCCGCCATCGCCGAGCGTTTCGACAACCTCGACTTCCAGCACGACATCGGCGACATCGAACTGAACATCTCGGGCTGCATCAATGCCTGCGGCCACCACCACGTCGGCTCGATCGGCGTGCTGGGCGTCGACAAGGATGGCAGCGAGTGGTACCAGGTCTCGATCGGCGGCGCGCAGGGCAACAACTCGGCGATCGGCAAGATCATCGGCCCCTCGTTTGCCGGCGGCCAGATGCCGGAAGTCGTGGCGCGCCTGCTGAATGTGTATGTGCAGAACCGTTTCGAAGGCGAACGTTTCGCCGAGACGGCGCAGCGTCTCGGCATCGCGCCATTCAAGGAACACGTGTATGCCACGCCGATCGCGGCGGGCGAACTGGTTGGGGAAGACCATGCTTGAAGTAGTCCACGAACACATCATCCGCGGCCGTGAAGTCGTGGCCGACGACTGGCGCGTGCTGCGCCTGGAAGAAAACGAAGCGGCCGAGAGCGTCGTCGTCCCCGAAGGCAAGCTCATCGTGCCGCTGACGGTGTGGCTGGCGCAGAAGGAAACCCTGGCGCAACGTGCCGAACTCGGCGTGTGGCTCGCGGCCGACGAGCGCTTCGAAGCCCTGAAGGGCGACGCCGACCGCTTTGCCGTCATCGCCGTCGACTTCCCGAAGTTCAGCGATGGCCGCGGCTATTCGATCGCCTACAACGTCCGCAAGCGCCTCGCTTATACCGGCGAACTGCGCGCGATCGGCGACGTGCTGCGTGATCAATTGTTCTCGATGGCACGCGTCGGCTTCAATGCCTACGCCACCCGCCAGGACCGGTCGATCCATGACGCACTGAAGGGCCTGACCGTGTTTTCCGAAACCTACCAGGCCTCGGTCGACCAGCCGCTGCCGCTGTTCCGCCGCAAGGAACGCGACGTGCCGCTCGAACATAGCGACCTCGGCGCAGGCATCTAAGGACCGCATTGGATAACGCATTGGAAAACCCCATGAGCGACCTCGCCATCCGCGTCAGCGAAACCGAAGCCATCCTGGCGCGCATTGCCCGCGATTTCACGCCGGCCGTGTTCGCCTCGAGCCTGGCGGCGGAAGACATGGTGCTGACCGACCTGATCCTGCGTTCGAAGCTGCCGATCGGCATCTTCTCGCTGGAAACGGGCCGCCTGCACAAAGAAACCCTGGCCGTGCTGGACGCCGTCAAGGCGACTTACGGCTATGAGATCGCGCTGTTCCGCCCGCAAACCGAGGCGGTCGACGCCTATGTTGCCGGCAATGGCCTGAACGCCTTTTACGACAGCGTCGAGATGCGCCGCGAATGCTGCCGCATCCGCAAGGTCGAGCCGCTCGGGCGCGCCCTGGCCGGCAACCAGGCCTGGATCACCGGCCAGCGCCGCGCGCAGTCCGCCACCCGTTCGGACCTGCGGGTGGAGGAAGACGATCCGGCGCACTTCATGACCAAGTTCAACCCGTTGGCCGACTGGTCCGAAGAAAACGTCTGGGAATATATCCGCGCCAACAAGGTGCCGTATAACGCACTGCACGACCGCGGCTATCCCTCGATCGGCTGCGAGCCCTGCACCCGTGCCATCCAGCCGGGCGAGGACGTGCGCGCCGGGCGCTGGTGGTGGGAAAACCCGGAGTCGAAGGAATGCGGCCTGCACGTGGTCGACGGCAAACTCATCCGCATCAAATCCGTGGCCGCCTGAGCCACAACACGAATACAAGGCAACTCATGACGAACCTCCTGGACAACGCCGGCATCCTTGCCACGGTGAACGCGCGCCATCTCGACGCCCTCGAATCGGAAGCGATCCACATCCTGCGCGAAGTGGCCGCCGAATGCACGAATCCGGCCCTGCTGTTCTCGGGCGGCAAGGACTCGGTCGTGCTGCTGCGCCTGGCCGAAAAGGCTTTCCGCCCCGGCAAATTCCCCTTCCCGCTGGTGCACATCGACACCGGCCACAATTTCGACGAAGTGATCGCCTTCCGCGACGCCAAGGTCGCGGAACTCGGCGAGCGCCTGATCGTCGGCTCGGTCGAAGACTCGATCAAGAAGGGCACCGTGCGCCTGCGTAACCCGGCCACCGACTCGCGCAACGCGGCGCAAGCCGTGACCCTGCTGGAAACGATCGCCGAACACGGTTTCGATGCCTGCATCGGCGGCGCCCGCCGCGACGAAGAGAAGGCACGGGCCAAGGAGCGCATCTTCTCCTTCCGCGACGAATTCGGCCAGTGGGACCCGAAGGCCCAGCGCCCGGAACTCTGGGACCTGTACAACACCCGCGTCCACCCAGGCGAAAACATGCGCGTGTTCCCGATCTCGAACTGGACCGAACTGGACGTGTGGCAGTACATCGCCCGCGAACAACTGGCCCTGCCGTCGATCTATTTCGCGCACCAGCGTGAAGTGATCCCGCGTAACGGCCTGCTGGTGCCGCTGACCCCGCTGACCCCGGCGAAGGAAGGCGAAAGCGTCGAAATGCAGACCGTGCGCTTCCGCACCGTCGGCGACATCAGCTGCACCTGCCCGGTGTCGTCGGACGCCAGCACGGTCGAGGCGATCATCGCCGAGACGGCCGTGACGCAAGTGACCGAACGCGGCGCCACCCGGATGGACGACCAGACCTCCGAAGCATCGATGGAAAAACGCAAGAAGCAAGGATATTTCTGATGAACGCCCTCAACGACAAGCTCACCCAACACAGCCTGCTGCGCTTCATCACGGCCGGTTCCGTCGACGACGGCAAGAGCACCCTGATCGGCCGCCTGCTGTTCGACAGCAAGGGCATCTTCGCCGACCAGCTGGCGGCCGTCTCGCGCTCGAAGCACAAGCGCACCGTCGGCGACACGATCGACCTGTCGCTCCTGACCGACGGCTTGGAAGCCGAGCGCGAACAGGGCATCACGATCGACGTGGCCTACCGCTACTTTGCGACCCCGAAGCGCAAGTTCATCATCGCCGACACCCCGGGCCACGAGCAGTACACCCGCAACATGGTGACCGGCGCCTCGACGGCCGACGCCGTGATCATCCTGGTCGACGTGTCGAAAGTGAAGCTGCGCGAAGACGGCGGCGTCGATTTGCTCATTCAAACCAAGCGCCACTCGACGCTCGCCCACCTGCTGCAGATCGAGCACGTGATCGTCGCCGTCAACAAGATGGACCTCGTCAACTACGACCAGGTCACCTATGACCGCATCGTCGCCGCCTACCAGGAATTCGCGAACTCGCTGGGCCTCAAGGACGTCACCGCGATTCCGCTGTCGGCCCTGGCCGGCGACAACGTGGTCGATCGCTCCGATAACATGGACTGGTACACCGGTCCGACCCTGATCGAGCTGCTCGAGTCGGTCTCGGTCTACGACGAAGCGCACGATGCGCCCTTCCGCTTCCCGGTGCAGTTGGTCGCCCGCCACAACGGCCATGAGGCCAAGGACTTCCGCGGCTACATGGGCCGCGTCGAGTCGGGCAGCGTCGCGGTCGGCGACAAGCTGGTGGTGCAGCCTTCCGGACAAAGCGCGACGGTCAAGGAAATCCTGAGCTTCGACGGATCGAAGGACACCGCCGCCGCCGGCCAGTCGGTCACGCTGCTGCTCGAGGAATACCTGGACATCTCGCGCGGCGATACGCTGTCCGGCGCCAATGCACCGGCAACCCTGCTCAAGCAGGTCGTCGCCGACGTGTGCTGGATGTCGGACGAGCCGCTGGACGCGCGCCGCAAATACTGGATCAAGCACGGCACGCGCCAGACGGCTGCCAAGGTGACGAAGGTCGAGTCCATCCTCGACATCAACACCCAGCAGCGCAAGGTGGTCGACAACCCGCTCGAGGGCTTGAAGCTGAACGATATCGCGCGCATCAACCTGAACGTGCAGCAGCCCCTGGTGGCCGACGCCTATGCCGACATCCGCGCCACCGGCGCCTTTATCCTGATCGATGAAGTCACGCACCAGACCGTTGCGGCGGGTATGATTCGCCTGAGCGAATAAGACAGGAGCGGCGTATGGCCTTGCTGGAAAACCAAGTACCTGGGCCGTCCGGCAGGTCTGCCGGCAAGGTGTACCTGGTCGGCGCCGGCCCCGGCGCCGCCGACCTGATCACCGTGCGCGGCGCGCGCCTGCTGGCGCAAGCCGATGTCGTCCTTTACGACGCGCTGGTGACGCCCGAGATGCTGGCCCTCTGCGGGCAAGCCGAGCTGGTCTCGGTCGGCAAACGCTCGGGCCAGCGCTCCACCGCGCAGGATGCGATCAACGCCCTGTTGGTCGACTGTGCGTTCAAATTCGCTACCGTGGTACGCCTGAAGGGCGGCGATCCGATGCTGTTCGGACGTGCCGACGAAGAGTTGCGCGCCCTCGAAGCGGAGGGGATCGCCGTCGAGATCGTTCCCGGCATCACCACCGCGCTGGCGGCGGCAGCCACCACCAAACAGCCCCTGACCAAACGCGGCGTTGCCCGCAGCGTCGCCTTTTTCACGTCCAGCACGGGGCCGGACCAGCCGGAACACCCCGCCCTGCCCCACACCGACACGATGGTCCAGTACATGGGCGGACGCGAAGCCGCGGCCACCGCCGAGCGTCTGCTGGCGCAGGGACGGCGCGCGGACACGCCGGTGGTGGTGGTGGAAAACTGCAGCCGCTTCGACGAGCGCATCGCGCGCCTGACGCTGGCGGACCTGGCACGCGGCCTGGAAGCGGCGCATGGGCCGGTGCTGGTGATGATCGGCGAGGCCTTGCGCCTGCGTGCGCATCAGCCGGCGCTCGCCGCGCAGGTCGGCGAGGTGCGCAGCGCCTGAGCCGGGCGCGCCGCTGCAAGCCCTCGGGCCTGGCCGCCCCGCTACCGGGCAGGTTTCTAGCCAGGGATATGCGCGCGCGCGCCGTCGTATTCGTCGATCTGGCGCAGCAGCCGGTCGGCCGCCGCATGGGTATCCGCATTGACCCGGTTCAGGCGCGCAATCGCCGCTTGCAGGCGCGCGCCGGAACGTCCTGCGCATTCGCGGTTGTGCCAGCGCGCCAGGTCGCGCCGCATGCTGTTCAAATCTTCCTTCAATTCGTCGAGCATGCGCCGCAGGCTGCGGTCGGCGTCGACCTGGCCGGACACGCTGCCTGCGAGCAGGCGGTTCGACAGGATCGTGATCTTGTGGCCCAGCAGCGCTACCCGGCGCGCGGTGGCATCGATGTGGCGCGCGCAGCGCATCTGCGCGAACAGCCCGCCTGGCAAACGCATGCCTTTCCAAAGCGACTCCCGTCCCGCGCGTGGGCGCAGGAGCATGGCGAGGATCTGTTTCAGGAAGGATGGGAGCATGGAAGCGCAGTCGAGTGAATAGGCGGACGCGGCCGGAGCCCGAGCAGTGTGTGTTGGTTCGCCAGGGCTGTCAAACCGGACTGGCGGTGAAGCAGCATGATGTGGAACAAGGACCACGCGGTTCTTCCTCAAGCTTGCCACGCCGTCAATGAAATCGCCGCGCCAGCCCTGCCACGGTGCCCCGCCCACGCGAAGCGCCGGACTGCGGTAAGCTCCCCGTTCAGGATTGATTACGGGCACGCCGCCTGCACGGCGGCGGCGCATTCCAACGAGCGCAAGGAGAAATGATGACTGAACAATCGAACTACGTGCCACCGAAGGTCTGGATCCCGCCGGCTTCCTCCGGCGGCACCTTTGCCAACATCAACCGCCCGGTCGCCGGCCCCACCCACGAGCAGGCGCTGCCTGTCGGCAAGCACCCGCTGCAGCTGTACTCGCTGGCCACGCCGAACGGCGTGAAGGTGACGATCATGCTGGAAGAGTTGCTCGCGGCCGGCCACACGGGCGCCGAGTACGACGCATGGCTGGTCAAGATCGGCGAAGGCATGCAGTTCTCCAGCGGTTTTG
Source organism: Telluria sp. AIW5 (assembly GCF_056680575.1). NCBI lineage: Bacteria > Pseudomonadati > Pseudomonadota > Betaproteobacteria > Burkholderiales > Oxalobacteraceae > Telluria > Telluria sp. AIW5. The sequence continues at coordinate 4,770,615 of NZ_CM155289.1, forward strand.
TCGAGGTCAATCCGAATTCGAAAATTCCGGCGCTGATGGACCGCAGCGGAAGCGAGCCGGTGCGCGTGTTCGAATCCGGTTCGATCCTCATCTACCTGGCGGAGAAGTTCGGCGCTTTCCTGCCGAAAGAGGTGCAGGCGCGCACCGAGACGCTGAACTGGCTGATGTGGCAAATGGGTTCGGCGCCATTCCTGGGCGGCGGCTTCGGTCACTTCTACGCCTACGCGCCGGAAAAATACCAGTACCCGATCGACCGCTACGCGATGGAAGTGAAGCGCCAGCTCGACGTCCTGGACCGCCAGCTGGCTGCCAACCGCTATGTGGCCGGCGACGAGTACACGATCGCCGACATGGCGATCTGGCCCTGGTACGGCAACCTCGTGCGCGGGGAGCTGTACGGGGCGGGCGAATTCCTGTCGGTGCACGAGTACGAACACGTGCGGCGCTGGGCGGAAGAGGTCTATGCGCGGCCGGCGGTGAAGCGCGGGCGCCGGGTCAATCGGGTGTTCGGGAATGAAGCGGAGCAGCTGCCGGAGAGGCATTCGGCGGCGGATCTTGATTGATTCCCTGATGCGCTGCGCGTAGCCCACGAACGGCGGCGCACCGTAGGGTGGGCTGTGCCCACGCGTACGCACCGTTGATTATTCGAGAATCAGCCGAAGGCCGGAAGCGTGTGAATTGCCGAGACGCCGTGAATGATCAACGGCCGAACCGCGTGGGCACGAGTGCCCACCCTGTAAGGGCAAAATAGTAATGTCCGGTTCTAGCAAAATAGAAATGTCCGATTTTGCTATTTCATTCAAGCTGTTGACTTCGAATATGTCGGAGTTGGGCGATGAGCAGAACCGGGAGCATGAACATGAAAGAAGTAGATCGGGGTAAGGTCATCAAGGCCTTGGTCGACAAGCAGATCAAGCCGGCAACGGCGGCGTTGCAGCTTGGACTGACGACGCGGCAGGTGCAGCGGCTGGCTAACCAATTTCGTGATGCCGGGCCAGCTGGGTTGATCTCGGCGCAGCGCGGTAAGGCTGGCAATCGCCAGCTGAAGCCAGGCTTGGCACAGCAAGCGTTGCAGTTGGTCCGGGACCATTACGCTGATTTTCCACCCACGTTCGCTTGCGAGAAGCTGGCTGAATGCCATGACGTGGTGCTCTCAAAGGAGACGCTGCGTCGCTTGATGATCGAGAGCGGTTTGTGGACACCACGCGACGCCCGCGCAGGCGTTTTGCATCAGCCTCGTACGCGGCGCGCTTGCCTGGGTGAGCTGGTCCAAATCGATGGAAGCCGGCATGATTGGTTCGAAGGCCGTGCTCCGCATTGCGCTTTGCTCGTGTACGTCGATGACGCCACTGGCCGGCTAATGCAACTGTATTTTGCCGAAACCGAAACAACCACCGGCTACTTCGAAGCCACGCGGCGCTACCTCGGGCGCCATGGCAAGCCTCGAGCCTTGTATGCCGACAAGGCTGCGGTATTTCGCTCGGCTGCGCAAAACCGCCATGCTCCGACGCAGTTTCAACGCGCTCTCGATGAGTTGGATATCGAGCTGATCTGTGCCAACTCTCCCCAAGCCAAAGGGCGGGTCGAACGCATGAATCGCAGTTTGCAAGCGCGCTTGACACGGGAACTGCGTCTGGCAAACATCAGCAGCATCGCTGAAGCCAACGTTTGGTGCGACAGCTTCGTTTGCCAATACAACGAGCGTTTTGAGCGACCAGCGCACAGCACGATCAATCTGCACCGCCCAGTCAGATCGAATGAAGATCTGTCCCTGATCCTGGCCCACCGCGAACAACGAAAACTGAGTGCCAAGTTGACGCTGCAATTTGAATCGAAGCGCTTTGTGCTTGTGGATTCGGCCGCTGCCAGGGCCCACGCTGGAAGCTCGGTAGCGCTCTACACCTTTGCCGATGGACGCATCGAAGTACGCGCAGGCACGCACCTGCTGCCGCATACGGTACAAGAATGCAACCTGAAAGCGCGACACTTCATCGATGTCGACACCAAGACGATAGACCACACGCTCGATCAGCTGGCCGAGAAGCGCAAACGCAATCGTCCGTACCGTAATCCCACTGCCGCCGAGATCGCAGCCGGCGTCACCGCTGCCAAACAAACGAGCGCGCGCAAAGTCGCATCCAAGTCGCCTCAACACTGCTAGGAATTGCCGAAAAAAATCGGACATTTCTATTTTGCTGAAACCGGACATTTCTAATTTGCCTTTACACACCCTACGTTACGCTACCCTATCGACCGGACACAATAGTCCGTCATCGCAGCCAGCACGCCGGGATCTTCGCCAACCGCGCCGACTACCGAAAGCCGCAAGCCCGGATGCGCGGCGCGCAAGCCCTCCGCCAGCAGGGGCAAGTCGCGCAGCAAATGCGCGCCCTGCCCCAGGAACACCGGCACGACCGTGACCTCCTCCACGCCGTCGGCCACCAGCTCCGCCACCGCCTCCGGCAAGCGCGGCTCCATCAACTCCAGGAAGGCCAGCCGCACCGCGCAATCGGGCAGCCGCGCCGCCGTCAGTTCGCGCAGCCGCTCGAAGGGTGCCGCCCAGGAGACAGCCCGCGCGCCATGGGCAAACAGGACGAGCGCGCGCCGATTCGACGGACCGTTCATCAGTGTCGCTCCACCCAGCGCAAGGCGCCGATTGCCAGCAGCAGGAACAGCAGGCTCGGGGCCACCGCCGTGAAGAAGGCCGGCCAGGTGGACAGCAGGCCAAGGTGCGAGAACAGCGAATTGATCAGGAGGAAGCCGACGCCGATCATGATGCCGATGAAGATCTTCAGGCTCACGCCGCCGCTGCGGGTGTGCAGGTAGGCGAAGGGCAGCGCCAGCGCCATCAGCACGAAAATCGCCAGCGGGTCGACGATCTTTTTCCAGAACGCGATCTGGAAGCGTTCGCTCTCCTGGCGGTTCTCGGCCAGGTGGCGCGAATACACGCTCAGTTCGTGCGCCGACATGCGCTCCGGGTCGCGCCGCGAGACCTGCAGGATCTTCGGCGTGATTTCCGACACCAGGTCCATGCTGGCGAGCTTGCGGTTGGCGGCCGCACTGGTCTCCTGGCCATAGGTGCTCTGGATGGTCTGGCCCTGCGGCACCGGCGCGCCCGGCTCGGGCAGCGTGCGGCTGTTGGAAAACCGGGTCTCGGCGACATCCTTCAGGCGCCAGGTGCCGTTGCCGAGGAAGGTGGCGCTGGCCGCCGTGATCAGGGCGCGCATGCGCATCGCCTGGTCGAATTCGTAGACGTGCACATCGAGCAGCCCGCCGTCTGGCTGGATCTGGCGCGCGTTGAAGAAGCGCGAGCCGATCACGGCGCCGCGGGTGCCGTTCGGCCCTTCGGCATGCACGTTATCCTTGGTCCACATCCCGGAGCGGAATTCCGAGGCGAGCGTCGCGCCCTTGGCCGACAGGCGCACCTTTTCCGCCAGCGGCGCGGTGCGCGGCGTGATCAGTTCGCCGAAGATGAAGGTGACGATGACAAACACGATGCCGATCTTGAACAGCATCCAGCCCGCCATGCGCGTCGACATCGAGGACGCGCGCATGATCGTGAATTCCGAGCTTTGCGCGAACTGCGCCATCGCGTAGATGGTGCCGATCAGCGCCGCCACCGGCATCACTTCGTACACGTGCCCGGGCAGCATCAGCGCCACGTACAGGAGCGCATGCTGGAACATGTAGTTGCCCTTGCCGACGGCGGGCAGCTCGGTGGTCAGGTCCATGAAGGCGATCAGGCCGAGGAAGGCGACCAGCACGAAGGCGACCGCCTGCGTGATGTTGACCGCGAAATAGCGCTGCAGGACTTTCATCGGGACTCCACCTGGGCGGCCGGCGCGCGCTGCCGGCGGCGCCGCTTCCAGGCATTGATCAGGACCAGCGGGTGGTAATGGTGGTTCACGTTCAGGCGCCAGGCAAAGAGGCCCAGCACGATCAGCGCCACGACCAGGTGCAGCGGCCACCAGGCCATCGCGAAATCGACTTTCGCCTGCTTGACGCTGGCCTCGGACATTTTCACCAGGTTGTTATAGGTGAAGAAGATCAGCAAGGCCAGGATCAGGTTGGCGGAACTGCCGGCGCGCGGGTTCACGAAGCCGAGCGGAATGGCGAGCAGGATCAGCACCAGGCAGGTGATCGGCGCCGAAATGCGGTCGAGCAGTTCCGAGCGCGTGTACTGGTTGACCACGGCCAGCAGCGACGGTGTCGACATCGCGTCGAGCGGTACGTCGGCGCCCAGCACCGGCACCCTGGTCGCCACCCGCATGCTGTAGCGCTCGAACTCCATCGACTGGAAATCGGCCTGGCCCGGCACGCCCTGGTAACGCCGGCCATTCTTCAGCACCAGGTACTGGCCGCCCTTGCCGTCCGCTTCGACCACGCCCTCGCGTGCGACGACGATCGAGCTGCCTTCCTTCTGGTTGGTACTCACGAAAACGTTCTTCACCACGGTCGACCCGTTGGTGCTGCCTTCGACGAAGAACACGCGGTCGCTCGAGGAAGACTCGCGGAACTGGCCGGGCGCGACGCGTTTCAGGTCTTCGCGCTTTTCGAAGCGCTGGATGAATTCCGCGCTTTTCATCTTGGCCCAGGGCGCGACCACGAGCGACAGCGCGCCCACCAGCAGCACCAGCGGCAGGCCAAACAGCAGCACCGGACGCACCCAGGCAAGCAGCGACTGGCCCGAGGCGAACCAGACGACCATCTCGGAATCGCGGTAGCTGCGCGTGACGACCACCAATACGGAAATAAAACTGGTGAGAATCAGGACAGTTGGCAGATAATTCAATGATTGAAACGCAATCAATGCGACGACGTCGCCCGATGCGACCCGCCCGCCGGCGGCCCTGCCGAGGATGGCAATGAGGGTCCAGGTGACGCACACCGTGAACAATACCGTGAAGGTTGCCCCGGCTGCGCTGGCAAGTTCACGGTGCAGGGCGCGTTGGAAAATCATTCGATAGTTATAATTGCAGGTTGAGTAGCGCCGCCTCATGGATACACATCGTGCGTACCCATCGCGCGAACAAAAACGAAACGGAGAATCAAATGGACTTTAGCATAAAAGCATTCGACACCAGGAACACCCTGACCGCAGCCAAAACCGGCTGTGTGGCAGTGGCGGTGTTCGAAAACAAAAAACTGTCGCAGGCTGCGAAAGCCCTCGATCAAACCGGCGAAATCACGGCGGCATTGAAGTCGGGCGATATCACCGCCAAGGCCGGTTCGACCCTGCTGCTGCGCGGCGTGGCCGGTGTAGCCGCACAGCGCGTGCTGCTGGTCGGGATGGGCGCGGACGAGGCGGTCAGCGAAAAGAATTTCATGACCGCGGTCGGCGCGACGCTCAAAGCCTTTGCGTCGCTGGGCGCGGCGGACGCCATTATCGCATTTCCAATGACGGAAGTGAAAGAGCGCACGCCTGAGTGGGCCACGCGCGCCATCGTCGTTGCCGCCACCGAGGGCGAATTCCGCACCGACGCGCAAAAGAGCAAGAAGGATCCCGTACTCACCGGCGTGCGCAAGATCACGCTGGCCCTGCCGCTGGCCGACGCCGCGGCCAAGGCCACGCTGGCGCAATCGGTCGCGATCGCCAACGGCATGAACCTGACCAAGGAACTGGGCAACCTGTCGCCGAACATCTGCACCCCGACCTATCTCGCCACCGTCGCCCGCAAGCTGGCCGACGACCATGGCTTCGAGATCGAAGTCCTCGAGCGCAAGCAGCTCGAAGCCCTGAAAATGGGCTCCTTCCTGTCGGTGGCAAAGGGCAGCGACGAAGCGCCGAAGTTCATCGTCCTGAAGCACATGGGCGGCAACAAGAAGGACGCGCCGGTGGTCCTGGTCGGCAAGGGCATCACCTTCGACACGGGCGGCATCTCGATCAAGCCGGGCCCCGGCATGGACGAAATGAAGTACGACATGTGCGGCGCCGGCTCGGTGCTGGGCACCTTCCAGGCGATCGGCGAGATGGGCCTGAAGCTGAACGTGATCGGCATCGTCGCCGCCTGCGAGAACATGCCGTCGGGTCGCGCGTCGAAGCCGGGCGACATCGTCACCGCCATGAACGGCCTGACCATCGAAATTTTGAATACCGACGCCGAAGGCCGCCTGATCCTGTGCGACGCCCTCACCTACGCCGAGCGCTTCAAGCCGGCCGCCGTGGTCGACATCGCCACGCTGACGGGCGCCTGCATCGTCTCGCTGGGCCACCACAACAGCGGCTTGTTCACGCGCCACGATGCCGCCCACGACGCCCTGGCCGACGAACTGATGGACGCCGGCAAGCAGACCGGCGACGGCGCCTGGCGCCTGCCGATCGGCGAGCAGTACAACGAGCAGCTGAAGTCGAATTTCGCCGACCTCGCCAACATCGGCACGCCAGGCGGCGCCTCGATCACGGCGGCTTGCTTCCTCGAGAACTTCACCCGCAACTACACCTGGGCGCACCTGGACATCGCGGGCACCGCGTGGAAGAGCGGCGCGGCAAAAGGGGCCACTGGCCGCCCGGTGCCGCTGCTGACGACCTTCCTGATGAACAGGGTGTAAAGCGCGGGTTTGAAACGGTCAGCCGAATTGAAAATGGGCCGCTGATGCGGCCCATTTTTTTTGCCTGGAACGGTCGTGCACGGTAGGGTGGGCATGCCCACGCGTCACCATCGGCATATGGCGCGGATGGCGACATCCGGGAATGGATGAACCGCAAGGAAGGTCGTTTCGTAACGCAACCGTCCGTAACGCGTGGGCATGCCCACCCTACGGTACGCCGAGAAATTTTATTTCAAACGCGCTACGACACCGGCGCGAAGCGCGGCACCATCAAGCCCTCGACCTCGATCAGTTCGAAGAACACCGACTTCGGCCGTGCCCAGATCGAGCCGTCGTGGGCACGGTAGATGATCATGGGCGTGAGATCGGCCTCGAGCGTGGCCTCGCAGACCAGCTCGTAGAGGCCGCCCTTGTAGTGACGGTACTGTATCAAGCGTGATCCTTCAGGCCTGCTCGGCCGTGGCCTTCTGCTTTTTCTTCAGGCTCTGGATGACCTTCAGCACGCCTTCGATGCCGGTGTCTTCATCCAGGTCGCTGAAGGCGTCGAGCACTTCGTTGAGCACGCGGTTGCGTACCGCTGCCTCGTCGGGCTGGACCGCTTTCGCGCCCTGCTCGGCCGCGGCAAACTTCGAGGGAGCGGCGTCCGCGGTCTTGGCGCCATGCGCCAGTGCGGCCTGCCAGATCACCCAGCGGCGCTGCGTTTCATAGACGAGGTATTCCTCCGGCTTGTCTTCACGACGGCGAACGATGTGGCCATCACGCTGGGCCCACGCTTCAAATGCACTGCGCATCTCTGTCCTTTTCATATGGGTACGGATATTCGCTATCGAAACAGCAATATTTCACCATAGTACCATTTCATCACTTAAAGCCTTGCACGAATGATTCTCAATCGTGCGGTGCCGTGATGCGGCCGACCAATTATCGACCAGCCGAGATACTACCTTGGGCGTTATATAAAAACAACCAGATATTACCTATCAGTAACAATAGGTGTGTCACATTTTAGCCGGTGATTGTTACATATTGCTAGGCCTAAATACCATCCGTGCGAAACGACAATATATTTTAAACCACAAACTTGTCGCCGGAGCACTGCGATTGCAATTTGGGCAAACCGATACAACGCTGCCGTTTTATCGGCGCGCGCTGTGGGAAAGATGCGGGAAAGTTGCATGAATCCCTTACAGCGTCGATACTGCGCGCAGTCGCGGCGGACGGTCCGCCGCGCTTCATCTACACGCGCCGACATGAAAATAGCAACCTGGAACGTCAATTCGCTGAAAGTACGCCTGCCCCACCTGCTGCGCTGGCTGGAAGCGAATCCAATTGATGTGCTCTGCCTCCAAGAGACAAAACTCACCGACGATAAGTTCCCGGTTGCGGAAATTAACGCGGCGGGTTATCAGGTCGCCTTTACCGGCCAGAAAACCTATAACGGTGTCGCCATCCTGTCGCGTTTCCCGATCCAGGACGTGGTCAGGAACAATCCGCGTTTCGAGGATGCGCAGCAGCGCATCATTGCGGCCACCATCGAAGGCGTGCGTTTCGTCTGCGCATATATCCCGAATGGCCAGGCGGTCGATTCGGATAAATACGTTTACAAGATGGCCTGGCTGGAGGCCCTGCACGAATGGCTGGGCGAGGAATTGCGCGCCCATCCGCAACTGGCTTTGCTGGGCGACTACAACATCGCCCCGGAAGACCGCGACGTGCACGATCCGGTCGAGTGGGAAGGCAAGATCCACTGCTCCGAGCGCGAGCGGGCGGCGATGACGGGGCTGGTCGGCCTGGGGCTGGCCGATTCGTTCCGGCTGTTCGAGCAGCCGGAGAAACAGTACAGCTGGTGGGATTACCGGATGATGGGCTTCCGCCGCAACCGGGGGCTGCGCATCGACCATATCTTGCTGTCGCCGGCGCTTGCCAAACGGTGTACGGCCTGTGTGATCGACAGGGAGCCGCGCAAGTGGGAGCAGCCGTCGGATCACACGCCGGTGATTGCGACCATCGATTGACGTAGGGTGGGCGCCGCCTGGTCGCCAACCAGCAAGGCCTGCGCCGCCCCGGCATCGAGCGCGCGCGCAAACAGCCAGCCCTGCACGTACTGGCAGCCGTACTCGCGCAGCAGCGCCAGCTGGGCCTCGGTCTCGACGCCCTCGGCCACGACCTGCAGCTGCAGGCTGTTCGCCAGCGCCATCACGGCCGCGACGATCGCGCGATCCTCGCCGCTCGACTCCAGCTCGCGAACGAAGGCGCGGTCGATCTTGATCTTCCTGACCGGGAAGCGCTTCAGGTAGGCCAGGCTCGAATACCCCGTGCCGAAGTCGTCGATCGACAGGCGCATGCCCATGCGGTTGATCTGGTCGAGGATCTCGAGCGTCTGCTCGCCGTGCTGCATCAGCGCGGTCTCGGTGATTTCGAACTCCACCAGCGCGGGATCGATGCCCGTCTCGTCGACGATGTTCTTGATGGACGCCACCAGCGAGCGGTGCATGAACTGGCGCGCCGACAGGTTGATCGCCAGGGGCACCGGCGCCAGGCCCGCGCGCTGCCAGGCCATGCTCTGTTCGCAGGCGCGCCGGATCACCCATTCGCCGACCGGCACGATCATGCCGTTCTCTTCCAGCGTCGGGATGAAGTCGTCCGGCAGCACAAGCCCAAGGTTTTCCTCATTGCCCGGCCGGCGCCAGCGCAGCAGCACTTCCAGCGCATGCACGCGGCCGGTGGCCATGTCCATGATCGGCTGGTAGAAGGGTTCGAACTCGCCGTTGGCGAGCGCGTGGCGCAGGTTCGATTCGAGCACGAAATGGCGCGATGCCGCGTCGTCGAGCCGCTCGTTGAAGAACTGGTAGTTGTTGCGCCCGGCCGCCTTGGCCTGGTACATCGCGGCGTCGGCATGGCGCATCAGGAGGTCGACGTCGCCGCCGTCGTCCGGATACAGGCAGATCCCGATCGAAGGCGAGATGTGCAGGCTGTGGCCCTCGAAGCGCACCGGCGCGCCCAGCACCTCGATGATCTTGTCGCCGACCTCGCTGCACTCCTCCCGCGTGCCGGCGCCCGGCACCAGCACCACGAATTCGTCGCCGCCCAGGCGCGCCACGGTGTCGCTGGCGCGCACCGCGTGGCACAGGCGGCTCGCCACTTCCTTCAGCAGGAAGTCGCCGGTCGCGTGGCCGAGCGAATCGTTGATGGTCTTGAAGCGGTCGAGGTCGAGGAACATCACGGCCAGGCGGGTGCCGGCGCGCTGCGCGGCGCGGATCGCCTGCTGCAGGCGGTCGGCCAGCAGCGCGCGGTTCGGCAGGCCCGTCAGGCTGTCGTGGTAGGCCATGTGCAGCACGCGCGCCTCGGCCTGGCGCCGTTCGACGATCTCGTCCTGCAGCAGCGCATTCGCGCCCGCCAGTTCGGCCGTGCGCGCGTGCACGCGCAGTTCGAGTTCGTCGCGCGCGCGGCGCACGGCGTCGGCTGCCTCGTGCTGCGCGGTGACGTCGTCGATCAGCCACAGGCTGCGCCCGCCCGGGTCGTCCAGGTCGAACGGACGGCCCGACAGGCGGCCCCAGAAGGTGGCGCCGTCGCGCCTGGCCAGCAGGCGCTCGCTCACGCTCACGCGCCCGGCGGCGAAGTCGCGCGCGGTGTCGAGGCGCGCCGCCTGCCAGGCTTCCACGTCGGGATACAGCGCACGGATCGCGACGCCGCCGATCGCGCCCGGTGCATAGCCGAACAGCTCTTCCATCTTGCGGTTGCCGTGCAGCGTGCGGCCGTTCTCGACGACCGCGATGCCGAGCACCGCAGTGTCGAAAATGGCCTGGTTTTCCTGCAGCGCCTCGCGCAGCGCCTGCTCGTCGCGCCGCTGGCGCGTGCGGTCCCCGGCGATCCACACGAAGCCGTGAGACAAATCGTCCGGATTGACCGGGTAGCCGATCACCTTGGCCCAGAGCGGGGTGCCGTCCTTCTTCCTGAGTTCAAGTTCGGACTCGAAGGTACGGCCCTGGGCGAACAGCGGATAGGCCGCGGCGACCAGGCGCTCGAAGGCGGCGGGACTCGGATGCAGGCGCTGCACCGGCAGGCCCTCGCATTCGCCTGGTCCGTAGCCGAACATCTCGAGGAAGCCCGTATTGGCGCGGCGCATGCTCCGTTCGTGCGTGAACATGACCGCCAGCGAGGCGTTGTTCATCAGCGCCTGCAGTTCGCGCCGCGCCTGGCGCGTTTCGCTCACGTCCTCGATGATCCAGATAGTGCCCGCTTCGCGCTGCCCCGCCACCACGGCGCTGGCGCGCACCCGTGCCCAGAAAAGCGAGCCGTCGCCGCGCCGGAACTGGCACTCGCTGTTTTCGTAGATCAGCCCTTGCGCCAGCGCGGCGAAGGCCTCGTCGCGGAAGGTCTGGTAGGCCTCGGGCGAAGCGAACATCTCGCCCGCGTCGCGGTCGGCCAGGTCGTCGACGCTGTAGCCCACCATCTGCGCCAGGCGCGCATTGCATTCCTTGAGCAGGCCGGGTTTGGTGAAGACGATGCCGACCGGCGCGTGGCCGAGGATCGCCTGCTGCTCGACCATCGTCTTCCTGAGCGCCTCCTGGCCGCGCTCGTAGGCGCTGACATCGGTGAAGACGAAGGTCGCGCCGCGCGCGCCGCAATCCGGCGGCAAAGGCTTTGATCTCACCTCGACGGCAAGCGCTTCGCCTGCGATGTCCAGCCTTCCGCGCCACTGCCGTTCGGCGCGCGCCGCCTTGCGCAGTTCGACCGCGGCCTGGCGCGCGGCGCGGCCGCTGAACAGGTCGAGCAGGGGCCGTCCAGCCGGCGATTCGCCCGCGAGTAGCGCCATCGCGGCGTTGGCGGCGATGACCATGCCCGAGGCGTCGCAGGCGCAGGCAGGTGCCGCGACCAGGTCCAGTGCCGCAGCGACGACTGCGGGTTTGCTCGTGATTCTGTCCATCCAGGCGGTCCCCTTGCGTGCGGCCTCCCTGGGGGCCGCTTGTTGTTGCACGATAATAAACCAGGGTGGATGGAATCTCTACCAGGTATTAACAAAAAAGCCCGACCGCTGCGCGCTGCAGGGGCCGGGCCGGTCGGCGGGGACGCGCCTTGTATTAGACGCCTTGCTTCATATGCCTTACTTCATGCAGTCGCCCGGCACGCGTACCCAGCCTTCCATCAGCACGCGCGCGCTGCGGCTCATCACGGCCTTGGTGACGCTCCACTCGCCCTTCACCTGCACCGCCTCCGCGCCGACGCGCAAGCTGCCCGACGGATGGCCGAAGCGCACCGCGTCCGGCTTGCCGCCGCCCGCCGCGATGTTGACCAGGGTGCCCGGAACGGCGGCCGCGGTGCCGATCGCCACCGCGGCCGTGCCCATCATCGCGTGGTGCAGTTTGCCCATCGAGAGCGCGCGCACGAGCAGGTCGATGTCGGTTGCCGCCACCTGCTTGCCGCTCGAGGAGGTGTAGTCCAGCGGACGCGCGACGAAGGCGACCTTCGGCGTGTGCTGGCGTCCTGCGGCCTCGCCCGTATCCTTGATCAGGCCCATGCGCACGGCGCCGTGGGCGCGGATGGTCTCGAACATGGCGAGCGCGCGCGGGTCGCCGTTGATCGCGTCCTGCAGTTCGGTGCCGGTATAGCCGACGTCCTCGGCATTGACGAAGATGGTCGGGATGCCGGCGTTGATCATCGTCGCCTTCAGGGTCCCGAGTCCCGGGACTTCGAGCTCGTCGACCAGGTTCCCGGTCGGGAACATCGAGCCGCCGGCGCCCTCTTCCTCGGCCGCGGGGTCCATGAATTCGAGCTGCACTTCGGCCGCGGGGAAGGTGACGCCGTCGAGTTCGAAGTCGCCGGTTTCCTGGACTTCGCCATTCGTCACAGGGACGTGGGCGATGATGGTTTTATTGATGTTGGCCTGCCAGATGCGCACCGTGGCCATGCCGTTTTGCGGCACGCGCCCTGGGTCGATGAGGCCCGCATTGATGGCGAAGGAGCCGACGGCCGAGGACAGGTTGCCGCAGTTGCCGCTCCAGTCCACGAAGGGCTTGTCGATCGAGACCTGGCCGAACAGGTAGTCGACGTCGTGGTCTTCGCGGGTGCTTTTCGAGACGATGACCGTCTTGCTGGTGCTCGAAGTGGCGCCGCCCATGCCGTCGATCTGCTTGCCGTAGGGGTCGGGGCTGCCGATGACGCGCAGCAGGAGCCTGTCGCGGGCCGGGCCGGGGGTTTGGGCGGCCTCGGGGAGGTCTTGCAGGCGGAAGAAGACGCCCTTGCTGGTGCCCCCTCGCATGTAGGTGGCAGGGATTTTGATTTGGGGGGTGTGTGGCATTTTTTCGTGGTCCTGTTTGACGGTGCGAGCGATCAGTTGACGTGCGTGGCCGGGCGTATGTGCGTACCGCGTGGGCTCGGGGCGCCCACCCTACAAGACCTTGCGGTAGGGTGGGCGCCCTGTGCCCACGCGGTTACGCACGTTGAACATCCCTTACGCCGCGACTTTCGAGGACGCCAGGAAGTCCTGCGCAAAACGCTGCAGCACGCCGCCGGCTTCATAAATCGACACCTCTTCGGCCGTGTCCAGACGGCAGATGACGGGCACCTCGACGCGCTGTCCATCGCGGCGGTTGACTACCAGCGTCAGCACCGCGCGCGGCGTGCGTTCGCCGATCACGTCATAGGTCTCGGTGCCGTCCAGGCCCAGCGTCAGGCGGTTCACGCCCGGCTGGAACTCCAGCGGCAGCACGCCCATGCCGACGAGATTGGTGCGGTGGATGCGCTCGAAGCCTTCGGCGGCGATCGCTTCCACGCCCGCCAGGCGCACGCCCTTGGCCGCCCAGTCGCGCGAGGAGCCCTGGCCGTAGTCGGCGCCGGCGATCACGATCAGCGGCTGCTTGCGCTCCATATAGGTCTCGATTGCTTCCCACATGCGCGTGACCTGCCCTTCCGGCTCGATGCGCGCCAGCGAACCGGCGCGGACAGTTCCGTCCGCATTGCGCACCATCTCGTTTTTCAGGGTCGGATTCGCGAAGGTCGCGCGCTGCGCCGTCAGGTGGTCACCGCGGTGGGTGGCATACGAATTAAAGTCTTCCTCCGGCAAGCCCATCTTGAACAGGTATTCGCCCGCGGCGCTGTCCATCATGATCGCATTCGACGGCGACAGGTGGTCGGTCGTGATGTTGTCGCCCAGGACCGCCAGCGCGCGCATGCCGCTCAAGCTGCGCGCGCCCGCCAGCGCGCCTTCCCAGTACGGCGGACGGCGGATATACGTGCTCATCTCGCGCCAGTCGTACAGCGGCGACACGGCTTCGCCATCGTCGGCGACCCGCGCGAACATCGGCGTATAGACCTTGCGGAACTGCTCGGGCTTCACGCTCTGCTCGACCACGGCATCGATCTCTTCGTCGCTTGGCCAGATATCGGCCAGCTTCACCGGATTGCCCTGGGCATCAAGCCCCAGCACGTCCTTCTCGATATCGAAGCGGATCGTGCCGGCGATGGCGTAGGCGATCACCAGCGGCGGCGAGGCCAGGAAGGCCTGCTTCGCGTACGGGTGGATGCGGCCGTCGAAATTGCGGTTGCCCGACAGGACGGCGGTCGCGTACAGGTCGCGTTCGATGATCTCCTGCTGGATGACCGGGTCGAGCGCGCCGCTCATGCCGTTACACGTGGTGCAGGCAAACGCGACGACGCCGAAGCCCAGCTTTTCGAGTTCCGGCATCAGGCCCGCTTCTTCAAGATAAAGCGAGACCGCTTTCGATCCCGGCGCCAGCGAGGACTTGACCCACGGCTTGCGCAGCAGCCCGAGCTTGTTGGCGTTACGCGCGATCAGGCCGGCGGCGATCATGTTGCGCGGGTTGTTAGTGTTGGTGCAGCTGGTGATCGCGGCGATGATGACGGCGCCATCGGGCATCCGCCCAGGCTCATTCTCGACCACGCCCGAGATGCCGCGCGCCGCCAGTTCCGAAGTCGGCACGCGCTTGTGCGGATTCGACGGGCCGGCGATGTTGCGCACCACGCTCGAGAGGTCGAACCGTAATACGCGCTCGTAGTCGACGTTCGTCAGCGTATCGGCCCAGAGGCCCGTTTCCTTCGCGTACAGCTCGACCAGCGCCACCTGCTCGTCTTCGCGGCCGGTGAGTTTCAGGTACTTGATGGTCTGCTCGTCGATGTAGAACATCGCGGCCGTGGCGCCGAATTCGGGCGCCATGTTCGAGATCGTCGCGCGGTCGCCCAGGGTCAGGTTCGACGCACCCTCGCCGTAGAACTCGAGGTAGGTGGAGACCACTTTCGACGCGCGCAGGAATTCGGTCAGCGCCAGCACGACGTCGGTCGCGGTGATGCCCGGCTGCGGCTTGCCGGTCAGCTCGACGCCGACGATGTCCGGCAGGCGCATGTAGGAAGCGCGCCCGAGCATGACGCTTTCCGCTTCCAGGCCGCCGACGCCGATGGCGATCACGCCGAGCGCGTCGACCATCGGGGTGTGCGAGTCGGTGCCGACCAGGGTGTCCGGGAAGGCCACGCCATCCTTCACCTGCACGACAGGCGACATGCGCTCGAGGTTAATCTGGTGCAGGATGCCGTTCCCCGGCGGGATCACGTCGACGTTCTGGAAAGCCTTCTTGGTCCAGTCGATGAAGTGGAAACGGTCTTCGTTGCGGCGGTCCTCGATGGCGCGGTTCTTCGCGAACGCATCGGGATCGAAGCCGCCGCACTCGACGGCCAGCGAGTGGTCCACCACGAGCTGGGTCGGCACCACCGGATTGACGAGCGCCGGATTGCCGCCCTCTTGCGCGATGGCGTCGCGCAGGCCGGCCAGGTCGACCAGGGCCGTCTGGCCCAGGATGTCGTGGCAGACGACGCGCGCCGGGAACCACGGGAAGTCGAGGTCGCGCTTGCGTTCGATGAGCTGCTTCAGGGAGGGCACCAGCGCCATCGGCTCGCAGCGGCGCACGAGGTTCTCGGCCAGCACGCGCGAGGTGTAGGGCAGCTTGTCCCAGGCGCCCGCTTCGATGCTGTCGACGGCATCGCGCGCGTCGAAATAATGCAAATTCGTGCCGTGCAGGGGTTTGCGGTATGCGTTGTTCATGACGGTGTTAAAGCCTAATTAGTTACCAGTAATAGTTGTCGGTGCTGCTTGGCGTAATACTGCCCGTCTTGCAGCAAGGCGTCCGGCTCGAGGCCGAACTGGCGGAAGCCGAAGCGCTCGTACAGCCCTTCCGCGGCCGTGTTGCCGTCGTGGACGGTGAGCGTGATCTGGCGGATGAAGCCGAGCGAACGCGCAAAGTCGACCAGGTGCGCAACCAGCGCGGCACCGGTGCCGCGCCGCTGCCGCCCGGGATCGACGACCAACGCGTTCAGGCTGGCCGAGTGACGAATCTTGATGCCCTCCTGCGTGCGCAGGCAGATGGCGCCCACGAGTTCCTCGCCATCGAAAGCGCCGAACCAGTACTCGCCCTCCTTTGCCAGCCGCGCTTCGGCCCAGCACAGGGGCTGGGCCAGCGCTTCCTCGACGGCCGGGCGAAAGGCATGCGGAAAGGCGTGCAGGCCGGCCAGGCGTAGCGCACGGTACTGCGCGGCATCGGCCGAGCCGAGCCGGCGTACGGTGAACGCGGCGCCTGGCGAGGAAGTCATCGGGTGCGCTCAGGTGCGCTCAGGTGCGCTCACTGAGCGGCACGAACTGCAGGTCTTCCGGACCGACGTAGTTCGCGCTCGGGCGGATGATCTTGTTGTCGATGCGCTGCTCGATGATGTGCGCGGCCCAGCCGGAAGTACGCGAGATGACGAACAGCGGCGTGAACATCGCCGTCGGCACGCCCATCATGTGGTACGACACGGCCGAGAACCAGTCCAGGTTCGGGAACATCTTCTTGACTTCCCACATCACGGACTCGAGACGCTCGGCGATGTCGAACATCTTCATCGAACCCGCCGACTGCGACAGCGAACGTGCGACTTCCTTGATCACGACGTTGCGCGGATCGCTGATCGTGTAGACCGGATGGCCGAAGCCGATCACGACTTCCTTGTTCGCCACGCGATTGCGGATGTCGGCTTCGGCTTCATCGGCGTTTTCGTAGCGCTTCTGGACTTCGAATGCAGCTTCGTTGGCGCCGCCGTGCTTCGGACCGCGCAGCGCGCCGATGGCGCCCGTAATGGCCGAGTGCATGTCGGAACCGGTACCGGCGATGACGCGCGCGGTAAAGGTCGAGGCGTTGAATTCGTGCTCGGCATACAGGATGAGCGAGGTGTGCATCGCGCGCACCCACTCTTCCGATGGCGTCGTCCCGTGCAGCAGGTGCAGGAAGTGGCCGCCGATCGAGTCGTCGTCGGTTTCCGTTTCGATGCGCTTGCCGTTATGGCTGTAGTGGTACCAGTACAGCAGCATCGAACCGAAGGAAGCCATCAGGCGGTCCGCGATGTCGCGCGCGCCGGCGGTGCCATGGTCGTCCTTTTCCGGCAGCGCGCAGCCCAGCGCCGAAACGCCGGTACGCATCACGTCCATCGGGTGGCTGCCGGCCGGCAGCGCTTCCAGCGCCAGCTTCACCGCTTGCGGCAGGCCGCGCAGCATTTTCAGCTTGGCCTTGTAGCCCTTCAGCTCGGCCGCGGTCGGGAGTTTGCCGTGCACCAGCAGGTAGGCGATTTCTTCGAATTCGCAGGAAGTGGCGACGTCCAGGATGTCGTAGCCGCGATAGTGCAGGTCGTTGCCGGATTTGCCGACCGAGCAGAGGGCCGTGTTACCGGCGGCGACACCCGACAGGGCGACGGATTTTTTTGGTTTGAATGCTGGGGCTTGTTCAGTCATCGTGATCTCCAATTCTGGTGTCTTATTTCTTCTGTGCGGCGAACAGGGCGTCGAGCTTCTGCTCGAAGTCGTGGTAATTGATGCGGTCGTACAGTTCGGCGCGGGTCTGCATGGTGTCGACCACGGCCTGCTGGCTACCGTCGCGGCGAATCGCAGTGTAGACGTTTTCGGCTGCCTTGTTCATGGCGCGGAAGGCCGACAGCGGGTACAGCACCAGGCCGACATCGGCCGTCTTGAGTTCCTCGACCGTGAACAGCGGGGTGGAACCGAACTCGGTGATATTGGCCAGGACCGGCACGCCGACCGCCTTGGCGAAACGCGAATACATGGCGAGGTCGGTCATCGCTTCCGGGAAGATCATGTCGGCGCCGGCCTCGACGCAGGCCACTGCCCGTTCGATGGCGGCGTCGATGCCTTCCACGGCCAGCGCATCGGTGCGCGCCATGATGACGAAATTCTCGTCGGTGCGGGCGTCGACGGCGGCCTTGATGCGGTCGACCATTTCCTGCTTCGAGACGATCTCCTTGCCCGGACGGTGGCCGCAGCGCTTGGCGCCGACCTGGTCTTCGATGTGCATCGCGGCGGCGCCGAACTTGATCATCGATTTCACGGTGCGCGCGACGTTGAAGGCGGACGAGCCGAAGCCGGTGTCGACGTCGACCAGCAGCGGCAGGTCGCAGACGTCGGTGATGCGGCGCACGTCGGTCAGCACGTCGTCCAGGTTCGAGATGCCGAGGTCAGGCAGGCCGAGCGAACCGGCGGCGACACCGCCACCCGACAGGTAGATGGCCTTGAAGCCGGCGCGCTTGGCCAGCAGCGCGTGGTTGGCATTGATGGCGCCGACGACTTGCAGCGGGGATTCTTCTTGGACGGCTTTGCGGAACGCGGCGCCTGCGGATTGGATCATGGGGTCTCCTGGTGAATCGATTGAGTATGCGCTTTCTTTCGCAAAGAACGTGCCAGCGTCTGCCCAAGTGTTCGACCGCCGGAAAACCACATCGTTTCAAGCACTTGGCTCATCATTGACGAGGCCGAAATCCGCGCCGGTGTTTCACGAGGCGTTTCATAATGAAACAGACGAAACAAGGTTGCAGTAAAATTGCAACATGCGCCCCCTCTCGCCCGCCCCGCAAGACCTCGACAAACCGGTGATCTGGACCGTCTCCGTATCGCGCCTGTCCGACCTGTTCCGCGACATCACGCTCGAGTACGACCACCTGGCCACGATCGAGCCGATCGACCTCGGCTTCGACGAAGCCGCCCGCCATATCCGCGAACGGATGGCCAACGAACGCTGCGACGTGGTCATCGCCGCCGGCTCGAACGGCGCCTATCTGAAAGGCCGGGTCTCGGCGCCGGTGATCGTCGCCAAGGCCAGCGGCTACGACGTGATGGGCGCGCTGGTGCGGGCGCGCAAGGTCTCGACGCGGATCGGCGTGATCAGCTACCAGCAACCACTGCCGGAACTGGCCGAGTTCAGCGCCACCTTCGGCCTGACGGTTGCCCAGCGCAGCTATGTCACGCGCGAGGATGCACGCAGCACGATGGACGAGATGAAGGCGGCCGGCATCGAGGTCATCGTCGGCGCGGGCATGATCACGGACCTGGCCGAGGAAGCGGGATTGACCGGCATCCTGTTGTATTCGGCCGGCTCGATCCGCCAGGCCTTCGACGATGCGCTGGAGCTGGCGCGCCTGACGCAGCTGGAAGCGAACCGCATCCGGCGCGGCCCGGTCAACGAATCGCGGCGCACGCGGCGTGGGCTGAACGACCTGCGCGGCGAGTCCGATGCGATGGAACGCCTGCGCCAGACGGTGGTGCTGTACGCGCGCTCGCCGGCCACCGTGCTGATCCAGGGCGAGACCGGCAGCGGCAAGGAACTCGTCGCCCAGGCGATCCACCGCGAAGGGCCGCGCAGCCTGGGCGCGAACCGCCCCTTTGTCGCGGTCAATTGCGGGGCGATCGCCGAGTCGCTGCTGGAATCGGAACTCTTCGGCCACGAGGAAGGCGCGTTTACGGGAGCGCGCCGCGGCGGCCATGCGGGCCTGTTCGAGGCGGCCAACCGCGGCACCCTGTTCCTGGACGAGATCGGCGAGATGCCCCTGGCCCTGCAAACGCGGCTGCTACGGGTGCTGGAAGAGCGCGAGGTGATGCGGGTCGGCGGCACGCGGCCGGTACCGATCGATGTGCGCGTGGTCAGCGCCACCCACTGCGACCTGGAAGCGCGGGTGCGCGAAGGACGGTTTCGGGCCGACCTGTTCTACCGGCTGGCGGTGCTGCGCCTGGCCCTGCCGCCATTGCGGGCGCGCGTGGCGGACATCGTCCCGCTGGCCGAATGGTCGCTCAAGCAGTCGCTGGCCGCGCTCGGCGCGAAGCCGCATCCGAATTTGCATGCCGAGGTCCAGGCTTGCGCGCCGCTGTTGACGAGCTATGCCTGGCCGGGGAATGTGCGCGAATTGCGCAACCTGATGGAGCGGCTTGCCCTGTTCCTGGCGGCGGAACCGCTGCAGGCCCTGAGCCCGACATTCTTGCTGGGGATCGCACCCGAGCTGGGCGCGCCCGGCGCAGCCGTGCCCGATGCGCCGGCGCCGGCCACGCCGGCAATGGGGGAAAGCATCGCCGAGGTCATGGCCCGCTTCGGCGGCCAGCGCGACGCCGCCGCGCGCCACCTCGGCATCAGCCGCACGACCTTGTGGCGGCGGCTGCGCGCCGGGACCTGAGCAAGGCCCAGGTCAGCGCACGCAAGTCACGTAGGCCTTGTTCTCTTTCGGGAAGGCGTTCGATGCGCCACTCGCCAGGTTGACCGCGAAGTGGCTGTCGGCCGTGCTGCCGGCGGTGGCCGTCCAGGCGTCGCCAGCCGCCCAGCCCTGCCCCTCCAGCATGCCTGACCTGCTCAGGGCCGCCAGCTCGAACTGTCCCGGCAGCTTCCAGCCGGTCGCCCCCTGGATCTTCGTGTTCTTGCAGTACGCGTCGGCCTGTGCCCAGGTGAGCGCGACGGTCGCGGGCATCCAGGTCGCGCCCTCATGTGTGACGTAGCCGGCCGTGTTCGGGGGAGCCACGCACTGGCCATTCTCACGCACCAGGGGCGCGGTGCAGACACGCTCCTTGACCGTCAGCACGGTGCTGGTCGAGGTCGGGTTGTAGCTGCCCAGTTCCCCTTGCTGCGCCGTGATCGTGCTTTTGCCGGCCACGTGGACGGTCACCATATTGCCCTCGATCGTGGCCACCTTCGGGTCGCTGCTGGTGAAACTGAAGGCGGCGGGACTCCTCGAGGAAGGCGCCTTCAGTTCGAAAGGGGCATCGCCTTCGGTCGCGCTGATGGCGGGGAATTCGCCGAGCTTGACGCCGTCGTTGCTGCCGCAAGCGGTCAGCAGGAACAGTGCACAGGTCGTGACAAGGGCAAGCAGTCGTTTGGAGGTCATGGATGTGCAGGAGGAAAATGATGCTTCACTATAACGTTTTTTCTAAAACAATTGATAAGTAATTAGCCACGCAGGGGCGCTGGTCCGAGCCCTTTACCCGCTTCGAGCAGCGCGGGCCATGCTAGCTCCCCGCCCCATCCACACGCCTGATTAATCGCATATCCACTGCGCGCCGATCCGCCGTACCATGTCTTTTTTATCATGGCAGGGCACCCATCTGCGCCCTCTTCTTCCGCGTCTTTTCCGAGCTTACGGCGCCCACAAGGCGCTTCTCTGGAGGCACTATGCAAGGCAGTACGCAAAATACGCCCCAAGCGGCAACTCAGGCAGCTATATTTTCCCTGATCGGCAACACCCCGCTGGTGCAAGTGACCCGCATGGACACCGGTCCCTGCCAGTTATTCCTGAAACTGGAATCGCAAAACCCCGGCGGCTCGATCAAGGACCGCATCGGCCGCGCCATGATCGAGCAGGCCGAACTCGACGGCAGCCTGCAGCCCGGCGGCACCGTGGTCGAAGCCACGGCCGGCAATACCGGCCTGGGCCTGGCGCTGGTCGCCCGCATCAAGGGTTACCGGGTCGTGCTGGTCGTGCCCGACAAGATGGCGGCCGAAAAGATCCTGCACCTGAAAGCCCTGGGCGCCGAGATCCACCTGACCCGCTCCGACGTCGGCAAGGGCCACCCCGAGTATTACCAGGACGTCGCCGCCCGGCTGGCGCGCGAGATCCCGGGCGCCTGGTTCGCCGACCAGTTCAATAATCCGGCCAACCCGCGCGCCCACGAAACCACGACCGGCCCGGAGCTGTGGGAGCAGGCCAATCACGAACTCGATGCGATCGTCGTCGGCGTCGGCTCGGGCGGCACCCTGACCGGCCTGTCGAATTATTTCGCGCGCGTCCAGCCCGCGCTCGAGTTCGTGCTGGCCGACCCGAAGGGTTCGATCCTGGCCGACTACATCCATACCGGGCACCTGGCGAAGGAGGCCGGCTCCTGGGCGGTGGAAGGCATCGGCGAAGACTTCATTCCCGGCATCGCCGACCTGTCGCGCGTGAAGAGCGCCTATACGATCACCGACGAAGAAAGCTTCGGTACGGCGCGCGCCCTGTTGCAGCAAGAAGGCCTGCTGGCCGGCTCCTCGACCGGCACCCTGCTGGCCGCGGCGCTCAAATACTGCCGCGCCCAGACCCGCCCGAAACGCGTCGCCACCTTCGTGTGCGACACCGGCACCCGCTATCTCACCAAGGTCTACAGCGACGGCTGGATGGTCGACCAGGGCCTGCTGCAGCGCCCGCGGCTGGGCGACCTGCGCGACCTGGTCGGGCGCCGTTTCGACGCCGGCGAAGTCGTCACCGTGGGACCAAACGACACCCTGCTCACGGCCTTCAGCCGCATGCGTTCGAGCGACCTGGCCCAGCTGCCGGTGATCGACCAGGGGCAGCTGGTCGGCATCATCGACGAGTCCGACCTCCTGATGCACGTGACCGTGGAAGCCGCGCACTTCAAGTCGCCGGTTTCCAGGACCATGACGGTGCAGCTGCAGACGCTGCTGCCCTCGGCCGGCATGGCCCAGCTGCGCGCCATCCTCGACCGCGGCCTGACCGCCGTCATTGCCGACGGCGAGCGCTTCTACGGCCTGATCACCCGATTCGACCTCCTCAACCACCTGCGCAGGACCTTATCGTGAACTCATCCGCTCATTATCCTCCCCTTAAACTCCATCTCGCCACCCGCGTCATCCACGGCGGCCAGTCGCCCGAGCCGGCGACCGGCGCCGTGATGCCGCCGGTCTTCCTCACCTCGACGTTTGCCCAGGAGAGCCCGGGCGTGCACAAGGGGCTCGATTACGGCCGCTCGCACAACCCGACGCGCTGGGCGCTCGAGCGCTGCGTGGCCGACATCGAGTCCGGCAGCGCCGCCTTCGCTTTTGCCTCCGGCCTGGCGGCCATCTCGGCGGTGCTGGAACTGCTGCCCGCCGGCTCCCACATCGTCGCCGGCGACGACATGTACGGCGGCACCTACCGCCTGTTCGAACGCGTGCGCCGCAAGAGCGCAGGCCACCGGTTCAGTTATGTGAACCTGGCCGAACCGGAAGCGCTGGCTGCCGCACTCACGCCTGACACGCGCCTGGTCTGGGTCGAGACGCCGACCAACCCGATGCTGAAACTGGCCGACCTGGCAGCCATCGCGACGCTGTGCCGCGCGCGCGGCATCATCACCGTCTGCGACAACACCTTCGCCAGCCCGATCAACCAGCGCCCGCTGGAACTGGGCATCGACATCGTCGTGCACTCGACCACCAAGTACATGAACGGCCACTCGGACGTGATCGGCGGCGTGGCGGTGGTGGGCGATGCGCCGCACCACGCCGAGTTGCGCGAGGGGCTGGGCTTCATCCAGAACGCGGTGGGCGCGATCCAGGGGCCGTTCGACAGCTTCCTGGTGCTCCGCGGGATCAAGACCCTGGCCTTGCGGGTCGAGCGCAGCAATGCGAACGCCATGGCGCTGGCGCAGTGGCTCGAGCGCGAGCCCAAGGTACGGAAAGTGTTTTACCCGGGGCTGGAGACGCACCCGCAGCATGCACTGGCGCGGCGCCAGATGAGCGGTTTTGGCGGCATCGTCTCGATCAAGCTGGAATCCGACCTCGCGGGTGCGCGGCGCTTTCTAGAGGCATGCAGGGTGTTCACGCTGGCCGAGAGCCTGGGTGGCGTCGAGAGCCTGATCGAACATCCGGCGCTGATGACCCATGCGACGATTCCGGCGGCGCAGCGCGCGGAACTGGGGATCAGCGATACGCTGATCCGGCTGTCGGTGGGGATCGAGCATGTGGAGGACCAGCGTGCGGATTTGCGGCGCGCGCTCGACCAGGTCTAGTGCAGCCGCGGCGAGGCCTGCGCGGCGCAAGCTGATTCAGGCCGCTGCGGGCAGACGCGGCATGTCCAGCTGCCGGCGTACCTGGAAGGTGCCGACCAGCTTCGACAAGGCCGCTGCCTGTTCGCGCATCGAGGCGGCCGCAGCGGCCGCTTCTTCGACCATCGCCGCGTTCTGCTGGGTCGACAGATCGATCTCGGCGATCGCCTGTCCTACCCTGGCCACGCCCTGCGCCTGCTGTTCGCTGGCGCCGTGGATCGCACCGAGAATCGCCGCGACCTCGTGCACCTTGCCGAGTACGGCGCGCATCGTGTCGCCGGCCCCGTGGGCGATGCCGGTGCCCGCCTCGATCTCGCCGGCCGACGCCTGAAGCAGCATCTTGATTTCCTTCGCCGCCCCGGCCGAATGCTGGGCCAGGCTGCGCACTTCGGCCGCGACGACAGCAAAGCCGCGCCCTTCGGCGCCCGCGCGCGCCGCTTCCACGGCCGCGTTCAATGCGAGGATATTCGTCTGGAAGGCGATGCTGTCGATCATCCCCGTGATGTGGACAATCCTGTCCGCCGAGGTCCTGATCGCGCCCATGCGCTGCACCAGTTGGGCTACGGCCGCGGCGCCCTCCCCGGCGACCTGCGAGGCCGACTGCGCCAGCAGGTTGGCCTCGCGCGCGCTGCTGTTGTTGCTGGCGATGGCATCGGTCAGCGCCTCCATGGCGACAACGGTCTGGCGCAGGGCGCCGGCCTGGCGCTCGGTGCGCTGCGACAGGTCCTGGTTGCCTTCGGCGATCTCGCCGGATGCGGCATCGATTCCGTGCGCGCCGCGCAGCACTTCGGTGACGGTGGCCGACACCCCGTCCGTCATGCCGTTCAGGGCCTCGAACAGCCGGCCGATCTCGTCGAAACGATCGTGGCGGATGAGCGGGCGCAGGTCGCCGCGCGCCACGTCTTCGGCCAGGGTCACGGCTTGCTGGAGCGGGACCACGATGCTGCGCGTGAGGATCCAGCCGAGCAGGCCGCCCGCCGCCAGCGCGGCCGCGCCGAGTGCGAGCAGCAGCCTGCGGCTGAAGGCGGAGGCGCCGGCCGAGTCGGCGGCCAGTGCACGTGCCTGGCGCGCCTGGTGCTGCAGCAGCGCTTCGAGGCTGGCGCTGTAGCGTACGAAGGCCGGTTCCAGCGACCGGACCAGCAGGTCCTCGGCTTCCTGGGTGCGCCCCAGGTCCTTGGCGGTGAAGACGGCTTGCGTCGCGTCGGCAAAGACCGTCTTGTGTTCGGCCATTGCCCGCAGCATGCGCTGCTCCGCCTGCGAGGCCGGCAGCGCGCGCATGGCCTTGTCGATGACGGCCACGCGCCCTTCTCCCTCCTGCAGCTGCGCCTTGTACAGGTCGGCCAGCTCCAGGCTGTCGCTGCGCGCCACCGACATGACGCGCAGGCCGTTCAGGCGCGCCACGCCGAGCAGGTCGGACGCCAGCTGCTGCTTCACCAGCTTGTCGTTCACGAGATCACGCGTGATGGCGTCCGCGGCGGCCATGCGCCAGAGGGCAACGAAGGTGATGAGGACGATGAGGAGGGAGACGATGCAAAAGGAACCGAGGATGCGGGTGCCGGTCTGGAGTTTGGCGAGGGACATGCGGATCACGGTGGGTGGAGGTGGCCGCAGTGTAGGTAGGGAATGTGACAACATCATGAACGGGTGCTCGTCGATCGCGGTGAGCGTGAATGCGCTTGTGATCGGATGGCCGGGACGCGTGGGCACGAGTGCCCACCCTACGGTGCACAACGGTCTCGACTGGTTCATGCGGCAGTGGCGTATCGTAGGGTGGGCACTCGTGCCCACGCGGACGGGGCCGATGCGCAATCGATAGACCACCGGCACGCCCGTAATGTACGACGGCATGGACGAAAAAAAACCGCGCACCCGGCGCGGTTTTGGGTGAGCTACAAAGCTTACTCGATCTCGACCGTCTCGGCCGGAGCCGGCGGTGGCAATGCGTCGCCTTCCGGGAACTCGAGCGTGACATCGTCCTTCTCGTTCAGGTCGACCGTCACGCGCCCACCGTTGACCAGGCGGCCGAACAGCAGCTCGTCGGCCAGCGCCTTGCGGATCATGTCCTGGATCAGGCGCGACATCGGACGCGCACCCATCTGCGGATCGAAACCCTTCGAGGCGAGGAACTTGCGCAGCTTCTCGGTGAAGATGGCTTCCACCTTCTTCTCGTGCAGCTGCTCTTCCAGCTGCATCAGGAACTTGTCCACGACGCGCAGGATGATTTCCTCGTCCAGCGCGCGGAAGCTGATGGTCGCGTCGAGGCGGTTGCGGAACTCCGGCGTGAACATGCGCTTGATGTCGGCCAGTTCGTCGCCGGCCGCCTTCGAGTCGACAAAGCCCACCGAACGCTTGGTCAGGCTCTCGGCGCCCGCGTTCGTGGTCATGATGATGATCACGTTGCGGAAGTCGGCCTTGCGTCCGTTGTTGTCGGTCAGCGTGCCATGGTCCATCACCTGCAGCAGGATATTGAAAATGTCCGGGTGGGCCTTTTCAATCTCGTCCAGCAGCAGCACCGCGTGCGGCTTCTTGGTGATGGCTTCCGTCAGCAAGCCGCCCTGGTCGAAGCCGACATAGCCCGGCGGCGCACCGATCAGGCGCGACACGGCGTGGCGCTCCATGTACTCCGACATGTCGAAGCGGATCAGCTCGATGCCGAGGATGAAGGCCAGCTGCTTAGCGACTTCGGTCTTGCCGACGCCGGTCGGACCCGAGAACAGGAAGGAGCCGATCGGCTTGTCCTGCTTGCCGAGACCGGCACGCGCCATCTTGATGGCGGACGCCAGCGCGTCGATCGCAGGGTCCTGGCCGAAGACGACGTTGCGCAAATCGCGGTCGATCGTCTGCAGCTTGCTGCGGTCGTCCTGGTTGACCGTTTGCGGTGGAATGCGCGCGATCTTGGCGATGATTTCCTCGATCTCGGCTTTACCAATCGTTTTCTTCTGCTTCGACTTCGGCAGGATGCGCTGGGCTGCCCCGGCTTCGTCGATGACGTCGATCGCCTTGTCAGGCAGGTGACGGTCGTTGATGAAGCGCGCCGCCAGTTCCGCCGCGGTGGAGAGCGCCGACGACGAATACTTCACGCCGTGGTGCTCTTCGAAGCGCGACTTCAGGCCACGCAGGATCTGCACGGTCTGCTCGACCGACGGCTCGTTGACGTCCACTTTCTGGAAGCGGCGGCTCAAAGCATGGTCCTTCTCGAACACGCCGCGGAATTCCGTGAACGTGGTCGCGCCGATGCACTTGAGCTGGCCGTTGGCGAGCGCAGGCTTCAGCAGGTTCGATGCGTCGAGCGTGCCGCCCGAAGCCGAACCGGCGCCGATGATCGTGTGGATCTCGTCGATGAACAGGATGCCGTTCGGCGTGTCCTTCAATTGCTTGAGGACGGCCTTCAGGCGCTGCTCGAAGTCGCCGCGGTATTTGGTGCCGGCCAGCAGCGCACCCATGTCGAGCGAGAACACGACGGCGTTCTGCAGGATCTCGGGCACTTCTTCCTGGACGATGCGCCATGCCAGGCCCTCGGCGATGGCGGTCTTGCCGACACCAGCCTCGCCCACCAGCAGCGGATTGTTCTTGCGGCGGCGGCACAGGATCTGGATGACGCGGTCGACTTCTTCCTCGCGCCCGATCAGCGGATCGATCTTGCCGTCGGCGGCAGCCTTGTTCAGGTTCTGCGTGAACTGGTCGAGCGGGCTCTCCTTCGTCGCGCCCTCGACCTGCGCCTCTTCCACGCCTTCCGACGCCTTCTGGCTGTCGATCTGCTGGTCCTTGCGCACGCCGTGCGAGATGAAGTTGACCACGTCGAGACGCGTCACGCCCTGCTGGTGCAGGTAGTAAACAGCGTGCGAGTCCTTCTCGCCGAAGATCGCGACCAGCACGTTGGCGCCGGTCACTTCCTTCTTGCCGTTCGAGGCCGACTGGACGTGCATGATCGCGCGCTGGATCACGCGCTGGAAGCCGAGCGTCGGCTGGGTGTCGACCTCGCCCGTGCCGGGCACGGTCGGGGTGTTGTCACCGATGAAATTGGTCAGGGTCTTGCGCAGGTCATCGATATTGACCGCGCATGCACGCAGGACTTCAGCGGCCGAGGGATTGTCGAGGAGCGCAAGCAGCAGGTGCTCCACGGTAATGAACTCGTGCCGTGCCTGTCGAGCTTCGACAAAGGCCATGTGTAGGGATACTTCAAGTTCCTGCGCAATCATACTTCCTCCATCACGCACTGCAGGGGATGCCCCGCCTTGCGTGCATGCGTTAAGACAAACTCCACTTTGGTACACGCTATATCTTTGGAAAACACCCCGCACACTCCTTTACCATGACGGTGTACGGAAAGCATGATCTGCGTCGCCGTCTCGCGATCCTTGTTGAAGTACTCCTGAATGATTGCCACCACAAATTCCATCGGTGTGTAGTCATCATTCAGCAACGCCACCTGATACAGGGGCGGTGGTTTTACGACTTGCCGCTCCAGCAGCTGTTCGGTATCGTGCTTGGTTGCCATGGGCGTATTCTAAAGCGTTCCAGGATGATGCAAAGCGTAAATATCATTCAGTGTGGTCAGATCAATGCGATCGGATCACGGCGACCGGCTCACTTCGACTCGCCTTCATCTTACTTGTTTTCCGTTGAAAGCGCAGATGGCGTCCCGATTGCAGAAATCAAGGGGCAGCTTCATTGGACGTATGCATGGCGTATGAAAAAATTAACAACAGTCGCATCAAAGGGCTTGACTTCAAAATCCAGTGCATCAACAATGCAACTGTTGACATGTACTTATGTACTTGTTGATAAGAAGTGAGCAGGCTGAGGAGGGGGCAAGAAGCTTCTTGCTTTTATGGCTCGTGTGATTTGTTTATATTTGAAAGTTCTTTTATGGCAACTGGTACTGTTAAGTGGTTCAATGATTCCAAAGGCTTTGGCTTCATCACTCCAGATGACGGCGGCGAGGATCTGTTCGCGCATTTCTCCGCAATCAACATGAACGGTTTTAAGACCCTCAAAGAAGGTCAGAAAGTCCAATTCGAAGTCACGCAAGGCCCTAAAGGCAAGCAAGCTTCCAACATCCAGGGCATGTAATACATCCCCAGGAAGCGAGAAACCCCGCCACACGCGGGGTTTTTTTTCGCCTATCCAGAATACATACGCCCTGCCCGGCATTGCATCTGCTTACTGCATCTGCTCGATCATGACCTCGCCGAAGCCCGAGCATGATACCTGGGTCGCCCCTTCCATCAGTCGCGCGAAATCATACGTGACGCGTTTCGAGGTGATCGCCTTTTCCATCGAGGAGATGATGAGGTCGGCCGCCTCGGTCCAGCCCATGTGGCGCAGCATCATTTCCGCCGACAGGATGAGCGAGCCCGGGTTCACGTAATCCTTGCCCGCATACTTGGGCGCGGTGCCGTGGGTGGCTTCGAACATCGCCACCGAATCCGACATGTTGGCGCCCGGCGCGATGCCGATCCCGCCGACCTGGGCCGCGAGCGCATCCGAGATGTAGTCGCCGTTCAGGTTCAGCGTCGCGATCACGCTGTACTCGGCCGGACGCAGCAGGATCTGCTGCAGGAAGGCGTCGGCGATCGAATCCTTGATGATGATGTCGCGCCCCGTCTTCGGGTTTTTCAGCCTGCACCACGGGCCGCCGTCGATGGGCGCTGCGCCGAATTCGGTTTGCGCCAGCGCATAAGCCCAGTCGCGGAAACCGCCTTCGGTGTACTTCATGATATTGCCCTTGTGGACAACCGTCACCGATGGCTTGTCGTGGTCGATCGCATACTGGATCGCCTTGCGCACCAGGCGCTCGGTGCCTTCGCGCGACACGGGCTTGATGCCGATGCCCGAGGTTTCCGGGAAGCGAATTTTCCTGACGCCCATCTCCCTCGTGAGGAAATCGATCATCTTCTTCGCCCCTTCCGACTCCGCCGCCCATTCGATGCCGGCATAGATGTCTTCCGAGTTCTCGCGGAAGATGACCATGTCGGTCTTCTCCGGCTGCTTCAGCGGCGAGGGCACGCCCTTGAAATAGCGCACCGGGCGCAGGCAGACGTAGAGGTCGAGTTCCTGGCGCAGCGCGACGTTGAGCGAACGGATGCCGCCGCCGACGGGCGTCGTCAGCGGCCCCTTGATCGAGACCACGTAATCCTTGACCACGTCGAGGGTCTCGGGCGGCAGCCAGACGTCGGGACCATAGATGCTGGTCGACTTCTCACCGGCAAAGATTTCCATCCAGCTGATCTTGCGCCGGCCGCCATAGGCCTTTGCCACTGCCGCATCGACCACCTTGAGCATGACGGGCGTAATATCCAGGCCGGTGCCGTCGCCTTCGATATAGGGGATGATCGGATTGTCCGGTACGGTGAGCGAGAAATCGGGATTGACCGTGATTTTCTGGCCCTCGGCCGGTACATTAATATGTTGGTACATCGTGTTCTCCCAGGTGGCCGCAGGACTGCGGCGAAGCGTGGCATACGCTCTGCATTACAATAGCGGCGATCGATGACCAGCCGCGCAGTCCTCTATAAGACGTACGGATTGCGACTTGCATTATGCATCAGTATTTTGCCAGATGTCATACCTTGGCGCCCGGCGTTCCAACCGCCCTCGCCGCTTCGACCCGAAACTTCATCCATGCCCCTGATTCTCTTCAATAAACCCTTCCAGGTCCTGTGCCAGTTTTCGCCGCAGGAGGGCAGGCAATCGCTTGCCGATTACCTCACCATTCCCGGCATCTACCCCGCCGGCCGGCTCGACGCCGACAGCGAGGGCCTGATGCTGCTGACCGACGACGGCGTCCTGCAGCACAAGATTGCCCATCCGGATCACAAGGAAGCGAAGACTTACCTGGTGCAGGTCGACGGTGTGCCGGGCGCCGCCGCGCTGGCCCGCCTGCAGGCGCCGCTCGACCTGGGCGATTTCGTGACCAAGCCCTGCCGCGCGGTACGCATCGCCGAGCCCGAATGGCTGTGGCCGCGCAACCCGCCGATCCGCACGCGCCAGGACAAGCCGACCGGCTGGATCGCGATCACGCTGGAAGAAGGAAAGAACCGGCAAGTGCGGCGCATGACGGCGGCCGTCGGGCTGCCAACGCTGCGGCTGGTGCGCAGCAGTATCGGGCCGTTTTCCTTGCAGACGCATCCGTTGATGCCGGGCGAGTTCGTCGAGGTGCCTGCATCGGCGATAAGGTAGGGTGGGCGCCCCGTGCCCACCGGAACGTGGCGTCATGTCGTCGCGGCGTTGACCGCGCAAACACGGCCGTCACCATGCCGTTTTCCGCGTGGGCACGGGGCGCCCACCCTACAAAAAACCCCGCCGGGCCAATAGCCGGGCGGGGTTTTTCATTACGAGCAAAGCGCTAATCAGGCGCCCAGCGACTCCAGCGCCGCATTGAACGTCTTGCTCGGACGCATAATCGCCTTCACCTTCGCTTCATCGGCCTTGTAGTAGCCACCGATATCAGCCGGCTTGCCCTGCACTTCCAGCAGCTCGGCCACGATCTTCGCTTCGTTCTCGGCCAGGTTCTTGGCCAGCGGCGCGAAGTAGGCAGCCAGTTCGGCGTCTTCCGTCTGTGCGGCCAGTTCCTGCGCCCAGTACAGCGACAGGTAGAACTGGCTGCCGCGGTTGTCGAGCTCGCCGGTCTTCGGCGAAGGCGACTTGCGGTTGTCCAGCAGCTTGCCGGTGGCGGCGTCCAGCGTTTTCGCCAGGACCTTGGCCTTGTTGCTGCCGGTCTTGATGCCCAGGTCTTCCAGCGACACGGCCAGGGCCAGGAACTCGCCCAGTGAATCCCAGCGCAGGTGGTTTTCTTCGGTCAGCTGTTGCACGTGCTTCGGAGCCGAACCGCCGGCGCCGGTTTCGTACATGCCGCCGCCGGCCATCAGCGGGACGATCGACAGCATCTTGGCGCTGGTGCCCAGTTCCATGATCGGGAACAGGTCGGTCAGGTAGTCGCGCAGGATGTTGCCGGTCACCGAGATGGTGTCCAGGCCGCGCTTGACGCGTTCCAGCGTGTAGCGCATCGCACGGACCTGCGACATGATCTGGATGTCCAGGCCAGCCGTGTCGTGGTCCTTCAGGTAGGTGCGCACCTTCTTGATCAGCTCGTTCTCGTGCGGACGGTACGGGTCCAGCCAGAACACGGCCGGCATGCCCGAGTTGCGCGCGCGCGTCACGGCGAGCTTGACCCAGTCGCGGATCGGCGCATCCTTGACCTGGCACATGCGCCAGATGTCGCCTTTTTCCACGTTCTGGCTCATCAGCACTTCGCCGGTGGCGAGGTCGGTGATGTTGGCGACGCCGTCTTCCTGGATCTCGAAGGTCTTGTCGTGCGAGCCGTATTCCTCGGCCTGCTGGGCCATCAGGCCCACGTTCGGGACGGTGCCCATGGTCTTCGGGTCGAAAGCGCCATGCCATTTGCAGAAGTTGATGATCTCCTGGTAGATACGGGCGAAGGTCGATTCAGGGATGACTGCCTTGACTTCCTTCAGACGGCCGTTGGCGTCGTACATCTTGCCGCCGGCGCGAATCATCGCAGGCATCGAGGCGTCGACGATGACGTCGTTCGGCGAATGGAAGTTGGTGATGCCCTTGGCCGAGTCGACCATGGCCAGCGCCGGACGGTGTTCCTGGCAGGCGTGCAGGTCGCGCTCGATTTCTTCGCGCTGCGAGGCCGGCAGGTCGGCGATCTTGTTGTACAGGTCGGCCATGCCGTTGTTGACGTTGATGCCGAGGCTGTCGAACAGGGCGCCGTGCTTCTCGAAGGCTTCCTTGTAGAACATGCGCACGCAGTGGCCGAAGACGATCGGGTGCGAGACCTTCATCATCGTCGCCTTCACGTGCAGCGAGAACAGGATGCCGGTTTCCTTGGCATCGTCGATCTGCTGCTGGTAGAACTCGAGCAGGGCCTTGCGGCTCATGAACATCGAATCGATGATCTCGCCATCCTGCAGCGCGACCTTCGGCTTCAGCACGATGGTCTGGCCCGATTTGGTGATCAGTTCCATCTTGACGTCGCGGGCGCCCTGCACCGTCATCGACTTTTCGCCGTGGTAGAAGTCGCCATGGGTCATGTGCGAGACGTGGGTACGCGAAGCCGGCGACCATGGCTGCATTGAATGGGGGTTCTTGCGTGCGTACTCTTTGACGGCGCGCGGCGCGCGGCGGTCCGAGTTACCTTCGCGCAGCACCGGGTTCACGGCGGAACCGATGCACTTGTTGTAGCGTGCCTTGATCGCTTTTTCTTCCTCGGTCTTGGCGTCGGCCGGGTAGTCGGGCAGGTTATAGCCCTTCTCCTGCAGTTCCTTGATGGCGGCGGTCAGCTGGCCGACCGAAGCGCTGATGTTCGGCAGCTTGATGATGTTCGCATCGGCTTCCAGCGTCTTCTTGCCCAGCTCGGCCAGTGCGTCCGGCACGCGCTGCTCGGGCGTCAGGTTTTCCGGGAAGGCGGCCAGGATGCGGGCCGCGACCGAAATGTCGCTCGACACGACATCGATGCCGGCGGCCTTGGTGAAGGTGCTGACGACAGGCAGGAAGGCGTGGGTCGCCAGCAGCGGCGCCTCGTCGGTCAGGGTATAGATGATGGTCGGATTACTGCTCATGCGCTTTTTCCTCGGTTCTCGCGAACGGTTCGCGATGTGTAAATCTTGATAAGTAACGCCTGTCGTCGTTCGCGGTGAACGCGACGTCCTACGCGGCCCGCCGGTCATGCTACTCCACCTCCACGCGAAGGGGAATGGAGTGCGAAGGGTAGCCCGGCCAGCTTCAACCACACTGCCGGGAGACCTCTTCTACACCCGCAAGTCTTCTATAAGACATAAGACGGCGTTTCACATTATGCACCAGTATTTTACTGTGCGCTACAGCTTTAGCAAGCCTCGGGGTGCTGCGCGGCGCGCGGCTGCGTGAGAACGCGCTAGGATATCGAAGGACGATCACATTCTCCGGAGGAGTTGCCATGACGGTACGCCAGGCCGATGCGTTCATCATTCCCGAACTGCGCGCCCTCGGTTGGGCCGGCTTCCTGCTCGGCTTCGGCCTGGGCGGCTTCTTCGACGGCATCCTGCTGCACCAGATCCTGCAATGGCACCACCTGCTCTCGCTCGTCACCCGTGCGCCCTTCCAGGACATCCGCGTCCAGATCCTGGCCGACGGGGTATTCCACCTGCTGATGTATGTGATTACTTTTGCCGGATTGCGGAAACTGTGGAAGGGGCGGCATCAGTTCAGCGTCCCGGGCAGCGACCGCCTGCTGCTGTCCAACGCGGCGACCGGTTTCGGCGCCTGGCACATGCTCGACGGGGTGCTGTCGCACTGGCTGCTCGGCATTCACCGGGTCCGGCTCGATAGCGAGCACCTGCTGTTCTGGGACCTGCTGTGGTTCGTCGTGTTCGGCGTGGCGTTCGTTGCGCTCGGCTGGTGGCTGCGGCGCGGGAATGGCGGATCGCTCGGCGGCAGGGGCGCTGCGGCGGCACTGGTGCTGGCGGTGCTGGCCGGCGGTCCGGTGGCCGCGCTGCCGCCGCCGGGGGTGGACACGGTGATGGTGTTCTTCAAGCCGGGAACGTCGCCGGCGACGGTGTTTGCCGGGATCGACGCGGTCGACGGCCGCATCCTGTGGTCGGCGCCGTCGGGGGACGTGTGGGCACTCGACGTGAAGGACAAGGAGAAAACCGCCTTCCTCTACCGGCATGGGGCCTGGATGGTCAGCAACTCGGCGCTGGCGATCGGCTGCCTGGCGTGGACGTCGGCATCCCGTTGACCGAAGCGCACCGTAGGGTGGGCACTCGTGCCCACGCGGTTCACCGGTTGATCAACTGCGACATCGAACCCGGTCCGCGACGTCCACGATCCCGGGAAATGGTGCGGCGCGCACGGGCACGAACGCGTGGGCACGAGTGCCCACCCTACGGTGCACATCGGCGACGGGCTCCGGAAACGGAGCCATGACACTCCGAAAGCGGAAAAACCCGCCGGGGCTTGCGCCGGGCGGGTCTTTCTTCCACTGTACTGCCAGCGCGACCTGGGTCGCGCGCCAACCAGCTTATTAAGCCGACAGGGCTTTCAGGGCAGCAGCCAGGCGGCTCTTGTGGCGAGCGGCCTTGTTCTTGTGGATGATCTTCTTGTCAGCGATGCTGTCGATGGTCGAGACCGACGACTGGAAGATGGTCGTTGCTGCAGCTTTGTCGCCTGCCTGGATGGCTTTGCGGACGGCCTTGATGGCGGTACGCAGGGTCGAGCGCTGCGAGCTGTTGTGTGCGTTTTGCTTAACTGCTTGACGAGCGCGTTTGCGCGCTTGTGCGGTATTTGCCATGGAATTTCCTAAATCGGGGTCAAGTTGCGTTTGCAAACATTAGCGAGTCAAACTGGCCCATTCCAGTGCCTGCCAAAACATTGTGTCTGCTAACAGAATTCAGTACAGCCCACGATTATAGCGAAGGAATCCACTACCGGCAATTCATTCTTCATTTTTGCTGCGACAGAAGCTGTCTCCGGGGTGTTGCCCAGCTATAATCTCGCCCCATGAATCTGCTCAAGACCCTCGCTGCCATTTCCAGCATGACGATGCTGTCGCGCGTCACCGGCCTGTTGCGCGAAAGCCTGTTTGCCCGTGCCTTCGGCGCCTCCGCCTACACCGACGCCTTCATCATCGCCTTCCGCATCCCGAACCTGCTGCGCCGCCTGTTCGCCGAGGGCGCGTTCTCGCAAGCCTTCGTGCCGATCCTGTCCGAATACAAGACCCAGCACGGCCAGGATGCAACGAAAGGCCTGGTCGACCATGTCGCCACCTCGCTGGTCTGGGCCACGGTGCTGACCAGCCTGGTCGGCATCATCGGGGCGCCGGTCCTGCTGTACATGATCGCCGGCGGCCTCGAGCGCAACCCGGAAGCCTTCGACGCCTCGGTCCTGATGACGCGCCTGATGTTCCCCTACATCGCCTGCATGTCCTTCGTGGCCCTGGCCGGCGGCGTGCTCAACACCTGGCGCCAGTTCAAGATCCCGGCCTTCACGCCGGTGCTGCTGAACCTCTCCTTCATCTTCGCTTCCCTGGTGCTGGTGCATTTCCTCGAGCAACCGATCTATGCGATGGCGATCGCCGTCTGCGTCGGCGGCCTGCTGCAGGTCGGGATCCAGATTCCGGCGCTCGTGAAAATCGGCATGCTGCCGCGCATCTCCTTCAATCCCCTGTCGGGCCTGCGCGACGCCGGCGTGCGGCGCATGCTCAAGAAAATGGGACCGGCCGTGTTCGCCGTCTCGGCTGCCCAGATCAGCCTGCTGATCAATACGAGTATCGCCGCCAGCCTGGCCGAGGGCGCCGTCTCGGCCCTGCAGTACGCCGACCGCCTGATGGAATTCCCGACCGCGATGCTGGGCGTGGCGCTGGGCACGATCCTGCTGCCAAGCCTGTCGAAAGCCAGCGCCGAGAACGACACCCATGAATATTCTTCGCTGCTGAACTGGGGCCTGCGCCTCACCTTCCTGCTGGCCCTGCCCTCGGCGGTCGGCATGGCGGCGATGGCCGAGCCGCTGATCGCCACCCTCTTCCACTACGGCAAATTCACCGCCGCCGCGATCACCAGCTCGGCCATGCCGCTGATGGCCTATAGCGCCGGCCTGGTCGGCATCATCCTGGTGAAAACCCTGGCGCCCGCCTTTTATGCGCGCCAGGACATCCGCACCCCGGTGCGCATCGCCGTCGGCGTGCTGGTCGCCACCCAGCTGATGAACTTGGTCTTCGTGCCGCTGTTCGGCGTGGCCGGCCTCGCCTTGTCGATTGGCCTGGGCGCCTGCATCAATGCCGGCTTCCTGTACACGGGCCTGCGCCGGCGCGGCATCTACACGCCGCAGGCCGGCTGGGCGGTCTTTTTCCTGAAACTGGCCCTGGCCGTGAGCCTGATGGGCGTCGTCGCCTGGGTCTGCCAGGCGCAGTTCGACTGGGCCGCGCTACGCGCCCGGCCGCTGCTGCGCGCCGCGGCGCTGTTCGGGATCATCGTCCTTTCCGCCGTCACCTATTTCGGCGTGCTGATTGGCCTGGGCTTCCGTCCGCGCGACTTCAAGCGCCGCGCCAAGTAATCAAGGGCGGCCCGGATGTGCGTGATGAACCAATGGTGAGCGGGAGAATTTCAGCGATCCTGATCGATCAGTTCTTCGCAGGCTGAGCACTGACCGGGCCAGGCCTTGCCGTGGCGCGCCACTGCAAGGCAGGCCGTGAGAGGCAGCAACATCCGGCAGCAACATCCGGGATGGGATGAGCAATGTGAGCTCAACGTGCTGGCAGTGCTTCCGTCAGCTGGCAGGTATTCGCCCGGCATGCCGCGACCGGCATCGGGACGACCTGGCAGTTCGAGACCATGCCCGAGCGCTGGTTGCTTGCCTGCTGCTCGCCATGGTAACGCTCGGCCAGGGCCTGCAACTCGGCGGCATTCGTCTTCGCGTTCGAAAAGGCGAGATAGCCGGCCGGGCCGCCGCAGGCCTTGGCGCCCATCGGCAGCACCTCGCACTGGCTGTCGCTGGTGCACTCCGCCTTCCCCACGAGAACCTGGATGCGCTCCAGGGTAGCGCTTGGCGCCGGCGTGGCGCCGGCCCCGACGCGCGCGACGGGTGCGGCGGCCGGCGCAGGCGCCGCGTGTTGGTCGGCCGGCGCATCGGCCCGGGTCGCGCAAGCCGTGCAGGCCAGCAATAAGAGAATGGCAAGTTGTCGCATCAGCTCATCATACGCGCGCAGGCGTACGGGTCAAGCGTGCGCGGGCTGGCGTGGCCGGTCGAGCCAGACTGCCCCGGCAGTGGCGCGCGTACGGCCGGGCGACGGACGAAAAAAAACGGGCATCGCTGCCCGTTTTCATGTGCGGCCCACGCCGGTTACGAACGCTTGTAGATGTCCTCGAAGCGCACGATATCGTCCTCGCCGAGGTAGCTGCCGGACTGCACTTCGATGATGTGCAGCGGCAGTTTGCCCGGGTTCTCGAGGCGGTGGTTCATGCCGATCGGGATATAGGTCGACTCGTTTTCCGACAGCAGCGTGACCTTTTCGCCGCAGGTCACGCGCGCCGTGCCCGACACCACGACCCAGTGTTCGGCGCGGTGGTGATGCATCTGCAGCGACAGTTTTTCGCCTGGTTTCACCGTGATGCGCTTGACCTGGAAACGGTCGCCCGCATCGATGCCCTCGTAATGGCCCCACGGACGGTAGACCTTGGTGTGGTGCAGGTGCTCGGTACGCTCCTTCGACTTCAGGTGGTCGACCACCTGCTTGACGCGCTGGACCTGGCTCTTGTGCGCCACCAGCACGGCGTCGTTGGTCTCGACCACCACGATGTCTTCCAGTCCAACCACGGCCACGATGCGGCTCTCGGCCCGCACCAGCGAATTCTTGACGCCGTCGAGGTAGACGTCGCCGCGCTGCGCATTGCCGTTCTCGTCGTGTGGCTGCACTTCCCACAAGGCCGACCACGAACCGACATCGTTCCAGCCGATATCGGCGGGAACGACGACCGCGTTGGCCGTGTGTTCCATGACGGCGTAGTCGATCGAATCGGACGGGCATGCCGAGAATGCAGCCTCGTCGAGGCGGCAGAAATCGAGGTCGCGGTAACCGGTGCCGATGGCTTTTTCGGCCGCTTCGGCGATGCCTGGCGCGAACTTCGCCAGCTCGGCCAGGTATTGCTCGGCGGCGAACATGAACATGCCGCTGTTCCAGTAATAGCCGCCATCGGCGACGAAGGCTTCGGCGGTGGCCAGGTCCGGCTTCTCGACGAAGCGCTCGACCCGGTAGCAGCCCTCACGGCCGGCCAGGGCTGCGCCGCGGCGGATGTAGCCATAGCCGGTTTCCGGCGACTGCGGCACGATGCCGAAGGTGGCCAGGCCGCCGTCCTGCACCAGGTTCGCGGCGCGGGTGACGGCTTCCTTGAACGCTTCCGTGTTTTCGATCACGTGGTCGGCCGGCAGCACCAGCATGACCGCTTCGGGATCGATCGACTTCAGGTAGTGAGCCGCCGCGGCCACGGCAGGAGCGGTATTGCGGCCGACCGGCTCGAGCAGGATCCCCAGCGGCGTGATGCCGGCCGCGCGCAGCTGCTCGGCCACCATGAAGCGGTGGTCGTTGCCGCAGACGACGAGCGGCGCCATCAGACCCGGCAGGCCGGCCACGCGCAAGGCCGTGTCCTGCAGCATGGTCTTGTCGGCCACGATCGGCAGCAGCTGCTTGGGCAGCACAGCGCGCGACAGCGGCCACAGACGGGTGCCGGCGCCGCCGGAAAGGATCACTGGATAAATTTTCATGCGTTCGCTTTCTATCGATTAATACTTTTCTGGCCTGCGTTTTCTTTGCGGCTACTACGTCGGCGATCGCGTGCGTTCAACCACTCCTCGGAGCTGTATTCGGAGGCGTGCTTCATCTCCCCTGCGCGGTCGACACTATATTCTTTGAACACAATCATTTCGTTAAGTGTTACATCGTGCAACACACGAGTATATTCAAACAATACACTTCTGACAACTTCAGCCCCTTCGCAGATGTGGCTGCCGTGCCCGATCCAGGTCGGTCCGACAATGTGCGCGCCCGCTTCGATGCGCACGCCCGAGCCGATATACACCGGGCCTTCGATGGTCGTGCCGTTCCAGTCGATGCTCGTGTTCAGGCCGACCCACAGGCCCGGCTCGATCTGGGTACCCGGTACGTCCATGTGGTTGACTTCGCCGGTCAGCACGGTTTGCAGCACTTCCCAGTAATCCGACATGGTGCCGATGTCGAGCCAGTTGAACGGACGGCCCTGGGCGTAGAACGGCAGGCCGCGCTCGGCCAGCAGCGGGAACAGTTCCGAGCCGATGTCGAAGGGCACGCCCGACGGGATCAGGTCGACGACTTCCGGTTCGAAAATATAGATGCCGGTGCTGATGAAGTTCGACTTCGCCTGTTCCTGGCTCGGCTTTTCCTGGAACTCGGTGATGCGCCCTCCTTCGTCGGTGACGACCACGCCATACGAGGACACTTTGTCCCATGGCACTTCCTTGGTGATGACCGTGGCCATCGCACCCTTGCGGCGGTGCTCGAGGAGCGCCGCCTTCAGGTCGAGGTCGATCAGGGCGTCGCCGCACAGGACGATCGTCGTGTCATCGAAGAACTGGCCGAACTCCTGGATCTTCTTCATGCCGCCGGCCGAACCGATCGGCTCGGGCACGATGGTGCCGTCGTCGGTCGTATAGCCTTCGAAGGAATAACCGATCTGGACGCCGAACTGCTCGCCTTCCCCGAAATACTCTTCGATCTTCTCGTGCAGCCAGCTGACGTTGACCATGATCTCGGTGACGCCGTGTTTCTTCAGGTGTTCGACCAGGTAAGCCATCACCGGCTTGCCCAGCAGGGGAATCATTGGTTTCGGCAGGTCGTAGGTGAGCGGGCGAACGCGCGTGCCTTTGCCTGCCGCGAGAATCATTGCTTTCATTGAACCGTCCTCATTCTCTATGCTGTTAAGCTTTTCAGCTGTAAAACTTTGTCGGTTTATTTGCGCTTGTTGTACGTGTCTGTCGCCCGATTGGCCTGGCCGGAGGCGCTTCAGGCCTTGGCGGACATCGTCTGGTAGCGCCAGGTATCGGCGCACATCTGCGCAACGTCGCGCGTCGCCACCCAGCCCAGTTCGTCGCGCGCACGGGCCGGATCGGCATAGCACTTGGCGATGTCGCCCGGACGGCGGTCGACGATCTGGTAGGGAACCGGACGGCCGCTGGCCTGCTCGAACGCGCGCACCATTTCCAGCACGCTGTTGCCGTGCCCGGTGCCGAGGTTGTAGGTCACCAGGCCCGGACCCTGCGCCAGTTTTTCCAGGGTCTTGACGTGGCCGATCGACAGGTCCACCACGTGGATGTAGTCGCGCATGCCGGTGCCGTCGGGCGTCGGATAATCGCCGCCGTAGACCGACAGCTTTTCGCGCTGGCCGGTGGCGACCTGGGCAATGTAGGGCACCAGGTTGTTCGGGATGCCGGACGGCGATTCGCCGATCAGGCCGCTTTCATGGGCGCCGACCGGGTTGAAGTAGCGCAGCAGCGCGATATGCCAGTCCGGCTCGGCCTTGATCAGGTCGCGCAGGATGTCTTCGATCATCAGCTTGCTGCGGCCATAGGGATTGGTGGCCGACAGCGGGAAATCTTCGGTAATCGGCACCGAGGCCGGATCGCCATACACGGTCGCCGACGAGCTGAACACGAGCGTCTTGACGCCGAACTTGGCCATCGTCTCGAACAGCACGACGCTGCCGGAAACGTTGTTGTCGTAGTAGCGCAGCGGCTGCGCCACCGATTCGCCGACGGCTTTCAGGCCGGCGAAATGGATCACGGCGTCGACCTTGTGGGCGGCAAAGGCCGCTTCCATGGCCGCGCGGTCGCGGATGTCGGCTTCGACGAAGTCGAAGGACTTGCCGGTGATTTTCTGCACCTGGTCCTGGACCGAGCGCTGGGCGTTGGAGAGATTGTCGACCACGACCACGTCGTACCCGGCATTTTGCAACTCGACGACGGTGTGGGAACCAATGTAGCCCACGCCGCCGGTAACCAGAATCTTCATTGTCGTCACTCTCTTGTAAACAGTTGATGCGCGCCTGTTTCGGCGCTCGGAACGGCGCCTGGCGCCATCCCCCTCTTTGTCCTTCGGCAGCGGTTCTCCGACCGCGTCTTCCCTAATTCGGCCGCGCCCCGGGGAGCGCGCTGTATCCAGTGGCCGCGTACGGGCCCGGCGCGCGGTTCGCGTCGCGGCTGGCCCATCCATGCGACGGCGGGGATTACGCCAGTTCGCGTGCCAGTACCGCCACGATGCGTTCGGCGGCCTTGCCATCCCACAGGTGCGGACGGCGGCCCTGCTTGCCTTCGCCGCGCAAGACCTTGCGCGCTTCCAGCATGATCTTCGCCGGGTCGGTACCGGCCAGCACGTTCGAACCCTCGTCGACCGTGACCGGACGCTCGGTGTTCTCGCGGATGGTGACGCAGGGCACGCCGAGCGCCGTCGTTTCTTCCTGCAGGCCGCCGCTGTCGGTCAGCACCACGGCCGCGTCCTTCCACAGGTTGAGGAAGGCCATGTAGGCTTGCGGACCGGCCAGGGTCACGTTCGGACCGAGGTCGATGCCGAATTTTTCGATGTTGGCGCGGGTGCGCGGGTGCACCGGGAAGATCAGCGGCAGTTCCGCCGCGATTTCCTTCAATGCGCCGGCGATGCGGGCGAACATCACTGGATCGTCGACGTTGCTCGGGCGGTGCATCGTGACCACACCGTATTTGCCGCCATTTTGCTGGGCCGCTGCTTTAAAAGCGGCGGTGTCGAAACCGGAGGTGTCGGCGCGGGTCAGCTTGTCGGCCTGGAACAGGACGTTGTCGACCATCACGTGGCCAACGTAGTGCACGGCCGAATCCGGCTTGCCTTCGCGACGCAGGTGTTCGACGGCCGCCGGTTCGGTGGCGAAGAACCAGTCCGAGATGCTGTCCGTCACCAGGCGGTTGATTTCCTCGGGCATCGACATGTCGCCGCTGCGCAGGCCCGCTTCGACATGGGCGACCGGGATGTTGAGTTTCTTGGCGACGATCGAGCAGGCCAGCGTGGAATTCACGTCGCCCACGACCAGCACCGCGGCCGGGCATTCGGCCATGCAGAGTTCTTCGAAACCGACCATGATCTTGGCGGTCTGCTGGGCATGGCTGCCGCCGCCGGCGGCCATGAAGACGTCAGGTTGCGGAATGCCGAGTTCCTCGAAGAACACGTCGTTCATGTCGCGGTCGTAGTGCTGACCGGTATGGATGATCTTGAACGACAGCGCCTGTTGTGCCTGCAGTGCACGCACGATAGGAGCGATCTTCAT
This sequence comes from Telluria sp. AIW5, assembly GCF_056680575.1. Taxonomy (NCBI): domain Bacteria; kingdom Pseudomonadati; phylum Pseudomonadota; class Betaproteobacteria; order Burkholderiales; family Oxalobacteraceae; genus Telluria; species Telluria sp. AIW5. The sequence goes on from NZ_CM155289.1 coordinate 4,813,083, forward strand.
GAAATTGGGCCTTGCGCCTGCAACCAGATAAATAAGCATTTTGGACTGTCCTGAAACTATAGTAATTATGGAAACAAATTAGAAAAACGTTATTGTAAACCTGCACTCCACCGGAACGGCGGACGATACGGTTGAGATACGGAGCACGTCGCTGGGCTCCTTCGATTGATAGCAGCGCGAATACCAGCCCAGCGGCGGGTTCTCGGCGCCGCGCACCAGTTCAAGCTTCAGATCGGCCCCGGTCGTGTGCATCTGCAGCGCGAAGCGCTTGCCGCGCACGTGCAGGCCCGCGCTGGTCAGGCGCACGTTCAGTTCTGGCGCGAAATGCCAGAACAGCTCGAGCGGATGCGCCTTTTTCGCGGCCACCTCGTCGCGCACGACCAGCGTGCTGCTGGCCGCGTCGAAGCGCACGCTGCGCAGGTGGCGCACCGGATCGGACAGGCGCGCATAGCCGTCGTGCGAGCCGCGGAAATCGAATTCGTGGGGCGAAGCCGGCATGCGCTCGATGCTGGCGCGCGCCTTGCGCAGCCACATGAAGCGCCCGCCCGAGACCGACTGGTCGCGCCCGTCGACGCGCACCGTGTTGTGGGCCGAGGTACCCCGGAAATAATCGCGCCACTTCTGCCCTTGCCAGTACGAATAGGTACCCGGGTCGACGAGCACCTGTTCGCCCGCCACCGACAGCGTGAGCGACAGGGCGTCGGCGTGGCCGTGGGCGGCGGTGCCGAGGTAGCCGAGCGGCCCGCAGTCGAGCATGCCCTTGATCTCGTTTTCCTCGCCGAAGTGCGAACCGAACAGCAGGTAGCCGCCATCCGGGAAGGCCCAGCCGGTATCGGACTCGTGGGGATCGGCGTCGGGGCGCTTGCCGGGCAGCGCGTGCAGCAGCCAGCGCACGCCCGGATGGCCGGCCGGTTGAAAGCCGAAGACGGTCTCGCCCAGGGCCAGCAACTGGACCGCGCGATCGCTGCCGGCGGCGTCCAGCCGGAACACGCTGCCGTCGTCGCTGTCGCCCACGTTCGGCACATGGCCGCCGACATCGCGCACCGAGCGCAGGAAGCGCAGGGCGCGCTGGAGCACGCTCCAGTAGGTGCGCGAGAAGGCGACGTCGCAGGCCTGGCCGACGAGGCCGGCCACGAACAGGAACTCGGCCGAAAACACGTGGTAGCCAAAGGCTTGCTCGCGATTCACGCCGTCGAGCGAGTACTGCAGGCGCGCCTGCTGCTCGAGTTCGCGCCGGGCCTGCTCCATCCAGCCGCTCGACGCCTTCCAGCAGGGCCAGACCGAGCTGGCCACGAACAGGCCGGCCAGTTCGCCGATCAGGTGGTTGTTGGCCGAGGAGTGGCGCGACAGGTTGCGCGAAATCGTACGGCAGTGGGCGTGGATACTGTCCAGCCAGTCGGCGCGCAGGCGCTGGCCGGATTCGCCGGCGAACAAGGTGCTCGCTTCTCCGCCCACCAGTTGCCACAGCAAGGCCCAGTTGATCAGGCGAATGCCCAGTTCCATCGGGCTGGTCCAGTTGGGCCCGGTCAGCACCGGGCACTGGTCGAGCCAGCTGCGCAGCTGCTGCTCGAGGGCGTGCAGCCAGCGCACGTCGCCGCTCACGCTCCAGGCCTGGGCCAGGCGCACGAGATGCAGGTGGCGGTTCAGCTCCCAGACATGCTTGATGTCGCCGACCAGCTCGGGATTGTCGATCGCGATGTCGTTGGAAAAGACGGACGGGCCCGTCACGCCGCTGTAGGGATCGCGGTTCCAGACGGTCGGCACGCCGACGTCGAAACTGCGGTCGGCGAACAGCACGACGTGGCCGGCGCAGATGCGATCGGCCTCGGCCAGCAGTGCATCGACCTGGACCGGGCTGAGCGCGGGGGCGCCATGGACGTTGAAGGTGCGTGCCCGCGGCAGCGGCGCCGGTGCGGTGCGCGCGGCAGCCCCGCGCGCCATTTTCGAGCGTGCCGCCCGCCGCACGCGGTAGCCGATTTCAGCCACCGACATGCAGCGCAGACGATTCACCCACCACACCATGCGTACTGTTGCGTTCATCAAGCCCTCGTCAAATCGTTATGGATCGCAGCCAGCCGGCTGCCTGCCGCTTCTGTTGAATAGTGCTGCGCCACCCTGGTCCGGATGCGCGGCGCGAAGCCGCGCACGAAACCGGCCCGGTCTTCGGTGAGGGCGATGACGCGCGAACTGCGCTCGAGCGCATGACGGATCCGGCGCCGCGTCACGACGCTTGGCCCCGGCGTGGCGAACTGGCGAGCGCCGCCGCCGTGCAGGTGGAAAATGGTCTGGCAGGCGGCGCAGCGCGCCAGCCACGGCAGCAGCGACTTGCGCGCGAAGCGTGCGAGCGAGGCCGCATGCGCATGGGCGATCGCCAGCGGGCACAGGCAGGCAATCGCCCTTGCAAATCCGTCCGCCACCAGCGCCGCCAGCGCCGCCACCGCGCCCCGCCCTTCCGGAGCGGTGCCGGCCATCTGGATGCGCGGCGCGCGCGCTGTCATGCACGAACTCCGGCGCTCAGGGGCACAGCCAAACTGTTGAAGGGAGACGGGTTCACTATTCTTAATAAAGGCGCAATATTTCGATCATACATCACCTATTGCAGCTTCCGCGCACGGTTCAGCCTTCGGGCGCAACAAATTCGAACTTGCCGTTCGGCCCGGGCAGAATTGCCGGAACCCGCCCCACCGCTAGCTCCCCGCCCGGTACGCGCAGCAGGAAGGCGCGGCCCAAACCCGCCTCCTCGAGCGCCGTGAAGGCCGGGGTGGCGACGCCCCGCCAGCGAAAGCGGCCGTCGTTCGCATACAACACCAGGCCCTCGATCCCTTCAGGGACCAGGTCCACATGGCATCAGGATGCGGTGATAGGCGAGCGCGACCTCGCGCGCCAGGATGTCGTAGGTGCGATGCGCCTGGACCCAGGGCGGGCCGCGTTCGGCGCACTGCGCGGCAAGCGCGGGTTCGCGCAGCAGGCGCAGCGTGGCCTGCGCAAAGGCGTCCGCCTCCATCGGTACGCACAGCCCCGCGCCGCTCTCTTCGATGACGTGGCGCTGGTCGGGGATGTCGTTGGCCACGCCAGGAATGCCGAGCGCCAGGTATTCGACCAGCTTGGTCGGCGACGAGACGTCGAACAGCGCGCCGCGCGGGATCGGCGACAGCCCGACTTCGGCGCGCACCGCATAACCGAGCGCGGCCGCCTGCGGCAGCCAGCCCGTCAGCAGCACATGGTGCCCGAGGCCGCGCGCGGCAATCGCGCTGCGCATCCACACCATTTCGTCGGGCGAAGGCGCCTCGCCGGCGATCACCAGCAGCATCTCGGGCACTTCCCTGCGCAGGCAATCGGCGACCTCGAGCAGGAAGTCAGAGCGGCGCGACCGGGCCACGCGCCCGAGGTAGAGCACGACGCGCCGCCCCGCCAGGCGCGGGTCGATGCTGGGCGCGATGGTGGCGCGGTCGAACAGGCCGGCATCGCCCCCCATCGGCACCGGCGTCATGCGCGCTCGCGCGATGCCCAGGCCGGCGAGCCAGTCGCGCATCGCCTCGCTCTGCACGAACAGGTGGTCGGCGGCCGGCAGCAGCAGCCGGTAGACGAGCCGGCGTGCGATGCGCGCACGCAGCGCATGGGCCAGCCAGGCCGGGCCGCGGCCATGCAGCGCAAGCGCATCGCGCCGCGCCTCGAAGCCCTCGACGAGCGGGAAGGACATCCAGTAAATAAACGGAATGCGCAGGAGGCGCGCGGCCAGCAGGGCGAGCAGCGCGCTGGCGACCTTGTCGCGCACCTGCATGCAGTCGGGCCGCGTGTGGCGCCAGGCGCGGAGCAGCCCGAGCCCGTCCCAGAGGGGCGCGCGCAGGCTGGCGAAGCGGCTGCGCAGGTTGCCGACGATGTGCATGCCGCCGGCGCGCCATGGCACGCCCCCGGTGCCGCCGCGCTGCCCCACCAGCTCGGTGTGCACGCCGTGGCGCGGCATCTCGGCGCCGAACAGGGTCGCGACGTCCGCGCACAGCGGCGGCAGCGGGTCGCGAACGATGAAGGCAATCGAAAATGGACGGGTGCGCATGGGAGCCTTGTCGGGGTGTCGCAGTCGATACTAGCGCAGGGCCCTGCCAAAATGCCCGTACCCGCCCTCGCGTGCGGGGCGCGCGATTGAGGTCGATCAAGGACGAGTAGCCACACGTTGCAGGCTACCCTGCCCTGGCGGCGCTGCCCCTGCCTGCGACGCCGCCGGTGCGCATGAGTTCCGCCGGCGCGTTTGACGCAAGGGAAGAAGCGCACCGATGCCGGTGCTACCGTTCGAGAGGTGGAGTCAGCACTTGCAGGCGCCGGGAAGGGACTCGGGAGTAATCAGGATGTGCGCCGGGGCGCAGCCTGATGGCGGGACGCAGGGCGCGTCCGCCGTCGATGGAGCGCCACAGGCACAGTGCCCGTGGCGTGTCGTCGCACTTGCTGCCGCCGCAGGCGCGGCAGCGGCTTTACATCAGCCCTCGCCGCGCGAGCGCGCTTCGATCTTTTCCCAGCGCTCAAGGGCGTCGAGCAGCAGGTCTTCGATCTCGGCGAAGCGGGCGTTGATGCGGCGTGCGTCGGCCGGGTTGGTCTTGTAGAAGTCCGGCGCATTGAGCTGGGCGGTGATGGCCGATTGCTCATCCTCGAGCGAGGCGATCAGTTTCGGCAGTTCGTCCAGCTCGCGCTGCTCCTTGTAGCTGAGCTTGACCTTTTTCGCAGCCGTGTCGGGCGCCGGGGCTTCCGCGGCCTTCACAGGCGAGCTCTTCGTTGCGGCGGCACTTGGCTGCGGCGCGGTCGCCTTGACGCGTTCCCAGTCGCTGTAGCCGCCGACATATTCGCGCCACAGGCCCTCGCCTTCGGCAACGATGACCTGGGTTACGACGTTGTCGAGGAAGGTGCGGTCGTGGCTGACGAGGAAGACGGTACCCGTGTATTCCTCGAGCAGCTCTTCGAGCAGCTCCAGGGTGTCGATATCGAGGTCGTTGGTCGGTTCGTCGAGCACGAGGCAGTTGGCCGGTTTCGCGAACAGGCGCGCCAGCAGCAGGCGGTTGCGCTCGCCGCCGGAGAGCGACTTGACCGGCGAACGGGCGCGCTCGGGAGCGAACAGGAAGTCGTTCAGGTAGGTCATCACGTGCTTGCGCTGACCGTTGACTTCGACCCAGTCGCTGCCCGGCGCGATGGTGTCGGCCAGGCTCGCCTCTTCGTTGAGCTGGGTGCGCATCTGGTCGAAGTAGGCGACATTGAGCTTGGTGCCCAGGCGCGTGGTGCCGCCGTCCGCGGTTTCCTCGCCGAGGATGATCTTGAGCAGCGTGGTCTTGCCGGCGCCGTTCGGGCCGATCAGGCCAACCTTGTCGCCACGCAGGATGGTGCCGCTGAAGTTCGACACGATCACCTTCTCGCCGTAGCTCTTGGAGACGTTCTCGAGTTCGGCCACGATCTTGCCGGAACGCTCGCCCATGCCGACGTCGAGCTTGATCTGGCCCTGCGTGTCGCGGCGCGCCACGCGCTGCAGGCGCAAGGCCTCGAGGCGGCGCACGCGGCCTTCGTCGCGGGTACGGCGTGCCTGCACGCCCTTGCGGATCCACACTTCTTCCTGGGCCAGGAATTTGTCGAACTTGGCATTTTCGACTTCTTCGTTGGCCAGCAGTTCGCGCTTGCGTTCCTGGTAGGTCGAGAAATTGCCGGGGAAGGACAGCAGTTTGCCGCGGTCGAGTTCGATGATGCGGGTAGCGACGTTGTCGAGGAAGCTGCGGTCGTGGGTAATGAACAGGACGGAACCGCGGAATTCGCGCAGCAGGCCTTCCAGCCACATGATCGACTTGAAGTCGAGGTGGTTGGTCGGCTCGTCGAGCAGCAGCACGTCCGGCGCCGAAACCAGCGCCACGGCCAGGGCGACGCGTTTCTGCATACCGCCGGACAGGGTGCCCATTTTCGCATCGGCGTTCAGGCCGAGGCGGTCGAGCGTGGTGTCGACCTTGTTGCCCAGGTTCCAGCCGTCGGTGGCGTCGAGCTTGACCTGGATAACGTGCATGCGCTCCATCAGCGCATCGTCGTCGCCCTGGCCGAACTGGCCGGTCAGCGCTTCGTATTCCGCGAGCATGCCTTGCAGTTCGCCCATGCCTGCGGCCACGGCGTCGAACACGGTCGACTCCGGATCGAAGGTCGGCTCCTGCTCGACATAGGCAATTTTGATACCCTGCTGCATGACAAGCAGGCCGTCGTCGAGCTTGAAGCGCCCGGCAATGGTTTTGAGCAGCGAGGATTTGCCGGTGCCGTTACGCCCGATCAAACCGACGCGCTCGCCGGTTTCGAGGGAAAAGTCCGCATGGTCGAGCAACGCGACGTGACCGAACGCGAGTTGCGCGGACGAGAGAGAAATGACAGCCATAATCTGTGAGCAGGCCACGCGCGATGGGCTCGACGAGCGTGCTCGGAGACATGTGGCGCGGCGGGGAAAGGTGAAAGAAGCCGCCATTGTACCGATTGCGGAGGCGACCCTTCCAATAGTCTTCCAAATTAGCGGCTTTCGTCGCCATTGACCTGTCTTTTCGGCGCCATCGCGTCGGGTCGCAGGCCCTCGGCGATCCGGCGTTGCCACTCGACCAGGGCCCGGTTCCAGACCCGGCGTGCGGTCCCGCCACGCATGCGAAGTCATCGCACTGCGCGAGGGAGCGTCGAGGCGAATGCGATGGGCCAACAACATGGGAGGTGTCCCGCCCGAGCGCTGCGAAGTGTTCAAACCACTCAAAGCCAAAGCCGGTCAGGCGGATATGCAAGCAGGCGTTGCGGGCGACCGGCATGAACCGGCCCCGGCGCTCCCGGCACTGCAGTGCCTTGACCGGGGACGGGAAAAAAAGTGGTATCGCCAGCGGGAATCGAACCCACATCTAAGTCTTAGGAGGACCTTGTACTATCCATTGTACGATGGCGACACACAACCGTGAATTATACAGGGATGGCAACTATCTGGGAAACGCTGGCACCCCGAGGAGGTGCACAGATGGTCGCCTACCCACTCCCTGGCAAGCAAGGGCTGTAAAAGATACGTGATGCGGATGTTGAAACTATCCTTTGGACGATCGTGAGACACGCCCCCCACAAGACTCGGCTGAATAAGGCAGGGCTCGTGTCCGAATGTCAGACCAGCCCCCCGAATGCGCAAACGCCTGCAACCGACCCATTGCGGGCCTGGCCAACAGCTTCCCATGCAGTCCTGTAGGCCTAAACAACTGAGCCTCCCCGCTCACGCGTATAAGTGCCGACCGCTTTGCCGTATATCTCAGTTTCCGCTTCATAAGTCAGGCCAAGGCGCCTGGCAACGCGCAGCGATGATTCATTGGCTGAAGCGATGAGAGCCCGGACTTTTGGTTCGCGCCGGATCTCGAGCGCATGGTTCAAGGCTGCCGCCGCCGCTTCGTTCGCGAATCCCTGGCCCCAAAAGGCACGATAGGTATTCCAGCCAAGCTCCATCACCGTGGATTCCTCGCGAAAGAACGCGCCAACACTCCCGACGAGTTGACCAGTCTGCTTTTCCTCGACAGCCCACCATCCGGCGCCATGTATGAGCCATAATCCTGCTTGTGAACAGAAGATTCGCCATGCAGCCTGGCGGTCAGCCGGAACCAGGTGGGCCGCGCTTACAGGGTCGGCGCAATGCGCTGCGAATGCGTCAAAGTCCTCCCGTCGATATTCACGAAGCATGAGTCGTTCCGTGTGGAGGTATGGAACAGAAGTGATGAATTCGCTATTCATGAGCTGGATTCCATGTACTGGTGCCAGACAAGCCGTCCATTGTCGGCTACAAGCGAAGGTCCGTTCCTGGCGCGATTGCAGACCTTCGTAAAGGCTCAGTGTACGAAGAGAATGCCATCAAGACAAGTTCCAACCGTCATGCGATGACGCTCAAGCAGGACGAAGTGCGGTAGCGACCGTGGTACGCCACGAATTCATCAACAACAAAAATCCTTTCGTATCGACGCCTTGGCTGAGCTCCAAACGGCAATCGAACCCAGTCGGGAGGACCACCCTGCTCCGCCCCGCCGCGCACCCTCCATGCGCGAGCGGCTGCGCCCGCTACTCAAGGCCCCGCGCCCCGCGCGCAGGCGTTTTCCCATCCGCGCTATCATCGCCACTCCCGAGCCTGCCTGGAGTGCGCGAATGTTCGAGTTCATCACCGGTTTCCTGCAACATGGCGGCTATCTCGGCCTGTTCGCGCTGATGGCGCTCGAGAACATCTTCCCCCCGATCCCCTCCGAAATGATCATGCCCTTCGCCGGCTTCGTCGTCGCGCGCGGCAAGCTGAACCTGGCCGGCGTGCTGCTGGCCGGCACCGCCGGCTCGGTCGCGGGCGCCCTGCCCTGGTATTACGCGGCGCGCTTCTACGGCTGCGAGCGCCTCAAGCGCATGGCTGGGCGCCATGGACGCTGGCTGACGGTGAGCCCGGACGACATCGATACCGCGCTCGCCAGCTTCCGCAAGCATGGGCGCAAGGCGGTGCTGTTCGGACGCTTGATTCCCGCCGTGCGCACGCTGATCTCGATTCCCGCCGGCCTTGGCAACATGTCGCTGGGACAGTTCTTGTTGTATTCGGGTATCGGCTCGCTGGCCTGGACCGGCCTGCTGACGGCGGCCGGCTTTTTGCTTGAGACTAACTATCAGGAAGTGGCGAAGTATGTCGATCCGGTGTCGAAGGTGGTGCTGGGCGCGATGCTGGCCTGGTACCTGTACCGTGTGATCACCTACCGTGCGCCGGCCAAGAGCGAGCGCCGGGAAAAGGAACACGAACCGGGATGAACGCGCTTTAAGCCCCGTCGCGCCCGCTGCGCAAGGATGCCGCGCGCGACGCCACCGCCGCCTGCGCCGCCGCCAGCGCCTGCGCCACCGGCGCCGCCTGCGGCGCCGCTTCGACCCGCGCCAGCGTCGTGGCCGCCGCGTGCAAACCGAGCATCACGCAGCCTTCGCGCAGGCGCCGCAGGCGTTCGCTGGCGAACGCTGCGTCGCCCTGCGCCAGGGCCGTCTCGATCACCCCGCCGGCCTCGGCCAGCTGCCGCTCGAGCCCGCCCAGGTAGAGCGCGAGGCGGGCCGCATCGATGCCGAGGCGCTGGGTGCTGGCCGCCGGCGCTTCGTCGTGTTCGAGCGCCATCAGGTGCGGGCGCAGGCTTTCGATCCGGAACGGCTTGACGACATAGCCGTTCGCGCCCAGGGCGTCGGCCTCGCCGATCGTCTCACCGTCGTTGGCCGCCGACACCAGCACGAATGGCAGGTTCGACAGCTCGGGCCGGGCGCGCACGCGGGCCAGCAATTCGGTGCCCGACAGGTGGGGCATGCGCAGGTCGCAAAACACGATCGCCGGGCGCAGGCCCGCTTCGAGCTGGCGCCAGGCGTCGGCGCCATCTTCCGCTTCCAGGATTTCATATGTGCCGCAGCTGTCGACCAGATGCATCAGCATCATGCGCGACACCACGTCGTCGTCTACCACCAGCACCTTCATCGCGGCCCTCGCCAATTTGTTGCTTTGAAGAACATTATACGTCGCTCGCCCACATCAGGCCGGAAGCTGTTCAAACGTGCGCAGCATGGCCTCGAGTCCCGGCAGCGCGGCCAGCACCTCGGCGTGCAGGCCGCGGTCGGCGGCCACTTCGAGCCCCGCGCAGATGGCGACCAGCTCGTCCACCCCGAGATGGGCCGCACTGCCGCGCAGGCCGTGCAGCACGCGCGCGCAGCCTTCGACGTCGCCGGTCTCGAGTGCCGTGCGCAGTTCGGCGCGGCGGCGCGGCAGGTCGGCGGCAAACGCGGCGCGCATGCGCGCGTGCAGCAGCGCGGCCCGGTCGACCGGCGGCGCCGGCGCGAGCCCGCCGGCGCCGTCGATCCCGAACATCGCGTCCAGTTCGGCCACGCTCGGCCCGGCCTGCGGCATCGGCGGCAGCTCGATTCCGCGCTGCAGCTGGCGCTCTATGGCCCGGCTCAATTGATCATGCAGCGCGGCTTCGTCGATCGGCTTGGCCAGGAAGCTGTCCATGCCGCAGGCGAGATAGCGGTCGCGGTCCTCGTCGCTGGCATTCGCCGTGAGCGCGACGATCATCACGTGCTGGTCGAACACGGGCGCGTCGAGCGTGCCGCCGGCGCGGATCAGGCGGGTGGCGGTGGCGCCGTCGATCTCCGGCATGCGTCCATCCATCAGGATGATATCGAAGCGGGTACGCGCGCAGGCCGCCACCGCCAGCGCGCCGTTCTCGACGACTTCGATCTGGTGGCCCATTTCCTCGACCATCATGCGGGCGATAATCTGGTTCGTGGCAAAGTCCTCGGCGCACAGCACGCGCAGGCGGTGGGTGTGCGGCATGCGCGGCGCCTGCTCGACCGTCGGCGGCTCGACGCCATCGCGCAGCGGCAGCACGAAACTGAAGGTGCTGCCCCTGCCCTGGGTGCTCGTCACGCCGATCGTGCCGCCCATCAATTCCACCAGTTGGCGGCAGATCGCCAGGCCGAGGCCGGTGCCGCCGTAGCGGCGCGTCGTGGTCGTGTCGGCCTGCTCGAATTTCTGGAACAGGCGCGGCAGCGCCTGGGGCGCGATACCGATGCCAGTGTCCTGCACCGAAAAACGGATCATGTGCTCGGTTCCCGGCAGCTGGTCTTCGCCGCGGCGCTCGACCCGCAAGTTCACCTGCCCGCTCGGCGTGAACTTGAAGGCATTGCCGACCAGGTTGATCAGCACCTGGCGCAGGCGCGTCGGGTCGCCCACCACGAAGCGCGGCAGGTCCTCGGCCATCCCGATCGCAAAGTCCACGCTGTGCGCGGCCGCCTGCTCGGCGAACAGGCCGACCACGTTGTGGATCGCCGCGTCGAGCGCGAAGTCGATGTTTTCGATGGTCAGCTTGCCCGCTTCGATTTTCGAAAAATCGAGCAGGTCGTTGATGATCGCCAGCAGCGACTCGGCGTTCGCCTGGCCGCGCTGGATCTGCTCGCGCGTGCTGTCGCGTACGCCGCTGTCGCGCAGCGCGAAATTGAGCATGCCGATCACGCCGGCCAGCGGGGTGCGCATCTCGTGGCTCATGTTGGCCAGGAATTCCGATTTCTGGCGCGCCGCATCCTCGGCGCGCTGCTTGGCCAGCTGCAGGCGCTGCTCGTTTTCGTACAGCGCACGGTTGGCCTCGGCCAGTTCAGCCGTGTTGCGGCTCACCTCGCGCTCGCGCTCGCGCAATTCCTCGGTCTGGCGTTCGAGGCGGCTGTTTTGCAGGGCAATTTCCCTGGTGCGCGCGTTGACTTGCCCCTCGAGACGTTCCTTCTGGCGGCTCAAGCCGCGCACGCGCAGGAAATAACCGGCGTAGCAGGCGCCGAGCAGCAGCAGCGCGGCGGCGCTGCGGAACCACCAGGTGCCCCATACCGGCGGCTCGACCGTGATGGCCAGCGTGGCCGGGGTCTCGCTCCAGACGCCGTCCTTGTTGGCGGCGCGCACCTGGAACACGTAATGGCCCGGCTCCAGGTTGGTATAGGTGGCAAAGCGCTTGCTGGCGTCGGCATACACCCAGCCCTGGTCGAAGCCCTCGAGCTTGTAGGCGAAGCGGTTGCGCTTGGGCGCGGCGTAATGCAGCGCCGAAAATTCGAGCGAGAACACCGAATGCTTGTGCGAAAGCGTGATCGCACGCGTGTTCTCCACCGGCCCCTTCAGGAGCCATGGATAGGCCTGCTGCACCGGCCGGTTGAAAATCTGGATGCCGGTGATGACGGCCGGCGGCGCGATGCCGTTGTTGCGCAGCGCGCGTGGGTCAAAAGCGGTGATGCCGTTGAAGCCGCCGAAATACAGGGTGCCGTCCGGCGCGCGCAGGGCCGAGCCGTCGAAATAGGCGCCGTCGATGGTGCCGTCGGCCGCCATGTAGCTGCGCCAGCTGTTCTTGGCCGGGTCGAAGCGCGACAAACCGTTGGTGGTGCTGATCCAGATGACGCCGTCGAGGTCTTCCAGGATCGCCGCCACCGAGTCGTCGACCAGGCCGTCGCGCGTGGTGTAACGCACGAAGCTGACCGAGCCGTCGGCGGCGGTGACCATCTTGTCCAGGCCGCCGGCGGTGCCGACCCAGACGTTGCCGGCCCGGTCTTCCAGCAGGGCGTGGACCTCGTCGTGGCTGAGGCTGCTCTGGTTGTATTGTTCGTGGCGGAAATGGCGGAAGCGCTTGTTGGCGCGGTCCAGCAGGTCGAGGCCGTTGAAGGTACCGATCCAGGTCCGGCCGCGCCGGTCTTCCAGCACCGGGCGCACGATGTCGTCGGCCAGGCTGGCCTGGCGGCCCGGGTCGTGGCGCCAGGATTCGAGCGCCCCGCTGCGCGGCTCCATCCGGTGCAGGCCGCCCCGGGTGGCGATCCAGATCGCGCCGTCGCGGCCGAGCGTCAGCGCGCGCACGTTGTTGGCCTCGGCGTCGCCCGGCACCAGCACCCGGCGCGTGAAGCGGTTGCTGGCGGCGTCGAAACGGGTGATGCCGGCGCGCCCGCCGATCCACAGGATGCCGTCGCGGTCGCGCACGAGGGCATTGATCGAGGGGTCGATCGGGCTGTTCGGGTTGCCCGGTTGGTGACGCCAGATGCGGTAGGCCTCGGGGCCGGTTTTGGCCGGGTCGAACAGCTGCAGGGTGTCGGCGCTGGCCAGCCACAGGCGGCCACTGCCGTCGTTGTCGATGGCGCGCACCCGGTTGTCGGCGGGAATGCCAAAACCGTCGTGCTCGCGCACCACGCGCGCGAAGCCGCCGCTGCTGAGGTCGACGCGCGAGACGCCGCCATACCAGGTGCCGACCCAGAAGGTGCCGACGCGGTCGCGGAACAGGGAGGCGATGTGGTCGTCCGCCGGGCTGTGCTTGTCGGTGACGACCCGCCGGTGCGCCTCGAAACGGTCCCGCGCCGCGTCCCAGCGGTACATGCCGTCGTCGTGGCCGCCGACCCAGACCTGGCCCTTGCCGTCGTCGTACAGGGCGGCGATCCAGACGCGCCCGATGCCGTCTTCCGGGCCGTAATGGCGCAGCGTCGGCTTGCCGGCGCCCAGCGTCATGCGCTCGAGCCCGTTCAGCAGGCCAATCCACAGGTTGTCGGCACCGTCGAGCAGCAGCGCGTGCACGGTTTCGGGCCCGCCCGTGCCGAGCGGGTGGTGCTCGAAACGCTGCATCGCCGGGTCCAGGCTGTCGACGCCCGAGCCGGTGCCGATCCACAGGCGGCCGCGCTTGTCGAGGGCGAGCGCGTTGATGTCGTCGTCGGCCAGGCTGCGCGGGTCGCCGGGAACACTGTGCCAGGTCGTGAAGCGCCCGCTGGCGATGTCCACGTGCTGCAGGCCGTCGGCGGTACCGAGCCAGAGGCCCTCCTTGCCGTCGTCGACGATCGCGCGCACATGGCGGTTGCCGTTGCCGCGCCGGCCCGACTCGTCGTCCGGCAGGTATTGGCGGAAGGTCTGGGCCTTCGGGTCGTACAGCGCCAGGCCGCCGTCGCTGCCGATCCACAGGCGCCCTTTGCCGTCCACGTGGAGCACGCGGATCCAGGTGCTGGGCAGCGTCGTCGGGTCGCCGGCGGCGTTACGGAAATTGACGAAGCGGTAGCCGTCGAAACGCGACAGCCCGCTCTGGGTGCCGAACCACATGAAGCCGTCGCGGTCCTGGGCCATGGCCAGCACCGTCTCCTGGGCCAGGCCATCCTCGACGCTCAGGTGTTCGAAGCGCAGCGTCGGCGCCGGCCCGGCGAAAGCCGGCGCGCCGGGGCAGCCGGCCAGCGCCAGCAGCAATGCGCACAGCAGCGCCCTCATGCGGTAACGACGGAAACGCGTGATGCCCTGCCCGCTCCGTGGGGGCGCATGCAGGTAAGGAAGGGAATGCGCGGTGGCCGGGAAAGCTGCTTCCCGGCGCCGGCGGCGAAGAGGTAGGGTTCTGGTTGGCGGTCCACTTCGCAAGGTTAGCAAACAAACTTGAGCCTGAGGGCAATTCTTGCCCAAAAGCCACTATTAATCGCCTTTTGCCACACCTTCGCGTCGCGGATCCGCACCACCGAACCACCATGGCTCGCCATGGATCTGCAAACGCATGATGCCGTGCAGGCCGGAGTTCTGTTCAGTCTGGCGCACCGCATGGCCGCGCGCCGTCAGGGCGTCGATCGTCGCTTGCGGGAAACGCCCCGCTTCCAGTTCGGTCGGGCCGTTGCGGCTGCCGAAGTTCGGCAGGTTGATAGCTTGCTGCACGTTCAAGCCCCAGTCGAGGGTGCCGACCAGTACTTTCGCCACGTAATTGATGATCGCCGGACCGCCGGGCGAACCGACCGCCAGCACCAGTTTCCGGGTCTGCTTGTCGAACACGACGGTCGGCGACATGGCGCTGCGCGGACGCTTGCCCGGCTCGACCCGGTTCGCGATCGGGCCGCTGGCGTCGCGCGAATCGAAGGAGAAATCGGTCAGCTGGTTGTTCAGGATGAAGCCGTCGACCATCTGGCGCGAACCGAAGGCGTCCTCGACCGTCGTCGTCATGGACAGCCCAGCGCCCTGGCTGTCGACCACCACCAGGTGCGAGGTCGAGTGTTCCTCGATGGCGTTGTCCTTGCCCCAGGCCACGTTCAGGCCGGGCGGATTCCCGTGCGGCGCTTCCCCCATCGAGCGCTCGCCGATCAGGCTGGCGCGCTGCGCGAGATAGGTCTTGTCGATCAGGGCCGGCAAGCCGCGCCCCGGCAGCGGGACGAAATCGGTGTCGGCGGCATAGCGGTCGCGGTCGGCATAGGCGAGGCGCCCGACTTCGGAGAATACGTGCACGGCGTCCGCTCCCGGCACGCCGTCTTTTGGCGCGAGTTTTGCCATGTCGCGCGTTTCGAACATGCCGAGCATCTGCGCCACGGCAATGCCGCCCGAGGATGGCGGCGGCATGCCGCATACCGTATAGAAACGGTAATCGCTGCAGACCGGCTCGCGCACGCGGGGACGGTAGTCGGCGATGTCTTTTGCGGTGAGCAGTCCCGGATTGGTCGGATGCGCGTGGACCTTGGCCGCGATGTCGCGTGCGATATGGCCCTTGTAGAAGACGTCGGCGCCGCCCTGCGCGATCTCGTGCAGGGTTTTCGCCAGCGCCGGGTTTCTCAGGATATGACCGACGGGCCAGGGCTGGCCGGACGGGTCATAGAAATAGGCGGCCGCGGCCGGGTCCTTGCGGATGTGGGCGTCCCAGGTCAGCAGGCCGTTCAGGCGAGGGCTGACGGCAAAGCCCCGTTCGGACAGGCGGATCGCGGGTGCGAACAGGGTTTTCCAGGGAAGCTTGCCGTGCTGCTTGTGGGCCAGTTCCAGCATGCGCAGCACGCCCGGCGCGCCGGTAGAGCGGCCGCCGACGATGCCCGCCGTGCGCGACAGCGGCGTGCCGTCGGGATGCTGGAACAGGTGTTCGTCGGCCGCCATCGGCGCCGTCTCGCGGCCGTCGAAGGCTTGCACTTTCTTGCCGTCGTAATACATCAGGAAGGCGCCGCCGCCGATGCCCGAACTTTGCGGCTCGACCAGGGTCAGCACCATTTGCGTGGCGATCGCGGCATCGATGGCGGTGCCGCCCTTTTTGAGCATTTCGTAGCCGGCTTCGACGGCGAGCGGGTTGGCCGCAGCGACCATGTAATTGCGTGCGGCCCAGCCGGCCTTTTCGGCATAGCCGGTCGCGATTTCGGGAGCGCGCTGGGTGGTCTCTTGCGCGACTTGTTGCTCGAGCTTTTGCTCGACCTTCTGGGCCAGTGCGGTGCTGAAGGGCGCGGAGAGCGCGGCGAGTGCCGCCGCGACGGCAAGCATCTTGAATTTGATCATCGGAATCCCTGAAAGCAAAACGGGCGTGCGAGGGGTCGCACGCCCGATACCGTTGGCATCCTACATCAAATTGTCAGACAGTTCATTCCACGGCTTATTTCGGCTGCATGCGAATGGCGCCGTCGAGACGGATCGTCTCGCCATTGAGCATGACGTTTTCGATGATCGCTTTTGCCAGGTGCGCGTATTCCTTCGGCATGCCGAGGCGCGGCGGGAACGGAACCATCTTGCCCAGCGACTCGCGCACTTCCTGCGGCATGCCCATCAGCATCGGGGTTTCGAAAATGCCCGGGGCGATGGTCATCACGCGGATGCCGCTGCGCGCCAGGTCGCGCGCCATCGGCAGCGTCATGCCGGCCACGGCCGCTTTCGAGGAGCCGTAGGCGGCCTGGCCGATCTGGCCGTCGAAAGCCGCGACCGAGGCGGTATTGATGATGATGCCGCGCTCGCCGTATTCCGCACCTTCGGTATTGCCCATCGCTTCGGCCGCCAGGCGCGACATGTTGAAGGTGCCGACCAGGTTGATGTTCACCGCGCGCTGGAACACGTCCAGCGGATGCGGACCGTCCTTGCCGACGGTCTTCACGGCCGGCGCCACGCCGGCGCAGTTGACGAGGCCGCGCAGCGTGCCCAGCGCCACGGCCGCAGCCACGACCGCCTGGCCGTCCGCTTCCGAGGTGACGTCGCATTTGACGAACTGGCCGCCGAGCTCAAGCGCCAGCGCCGCGCCCGCTTCCGCCTGCACGTCGGCGATGACGACCTTCCCGCCCGCTTCCGTGATCATGCGCGCAGTTGCTGCTCCCAGGCCCGACGCGCCGCCGGTGATGATGAACACATTGTTCTGAATTTGCATGGCTGTCCCTTTTTCCTTTTGGCGTTCTTTTTTTGACGTTTACGTTAACGTCAACCAGCAGGATTGTAGCGAACTTTTGGGGCGAAAACCATGTTGGTCGCAAAAGGCCGGGATCGCCCCGGGTCTCGGGCGGCGCGGCCTAAAAACACTGCATCGTGTTGCCACTGCGGGTACACAAGCGACCCTGGCCATTGACGGCGGCGTTGCCGACACCGGTGTTGTAGGTCGCGCCGCTGGTGTCGGTACAGGTGCCGCCGATGCAGCTGTTGATCTGGGCCGGGCCGGGCACGATCGACACCGGCTGGACCGGGGGCGGCGGCGCCAGCCAGGCGGGGTCCGATGACGCCGGTGGCACGAGGTCCACGCGCTGCGGGTTGGAACGGCGCGCGCTGCGGTGCCTGCCCTTCTTCTGCTCCTTGCGGATGTCGGTTTTCGCGGAATCCTTCTGCTGCGGGGCCGGACGGGCGGATGGATCGGCCTCGAGCGCGCGGTTCGCCGGTGCTGCGCCGGATTTTTCTTCCTGGGCCTGCGGGGTTTGCCCGGGCTGGGCGCCCGGCTCGGATTTGAGTGGCTGCGGATGCAGGACCGGGCCGTAGGTCGGGCCGGCCGGGACCGGTGTCACTTGTGCGGCCGGGGCTGCGCCTGCCCTGGGCTGCCCGGGCGGCTGCGCCCCCTGCACCGCCCCCTGCCCTGCCACCGTGCTCGCCGCCAGCACGGCCAGCAGGACCAGCGCGATCCGGACGATGCGTAGCGGCTTCGAATGTTTCGCGTGCTTCATGTTCGCCTCCATGCGGCCAATGGAGCAATTATCTGCCGCCATGGACCGGCATGGCGCGCGTGTGTCGACGCCATGCGCCACGGGACGCGGCCATGTCATGTCCGCGTCAGTTTCGCGCGGTACGCTGGGCAGCGATCCGCCCGGCGGGGCGTGGCGACAATCGAAAAAACGGAGACCCTGATGCAGACCGTACAAGACCTTTATGCAGCCAAACGCGGCAGTGCGACGGACGCGCTGGCGCACCTGCGCGACGACGACATGATCATCGTGCCGACCGGCGTCGGCGAACCGCCCACGCTGTTGACGGCACTGTCGGAACAACGCACGCGCTGGCACGGCGTGCGCGTCGCGCAAATCCTGGCGATGCGCAAATACGGCTATTTTGACCAGGACACGGCGCAGCACGTGCGCCACGCCGCCCTGTTCTTCGGGGGCGCCTCGCGCGCCAGCGGCCAGGGCGGCTGGTGCGATTTCATCCCGAACTATTTTTCCGAAATCCCGACCTTGATCGAGCGCGAGTACATGCCGGCCGACGTCGTCTTCGCGATGGCCTCCAGCATGAACGCCCAGGGATATTTCGCGCTGAGCCTGGGCACCGACTACACGATGGCGGCCGTAGCAAAGGCACGCGTCGTGGTGCTGGAGGTCAATCCGAACGTGCCTTTCGCGCACGGCCACTGCCACGTCCACATTTCGCAGGTAACGAGCCTGGTGGAAAGCAGCGATCCGATCCTCGAAGTCGGGTTGCCCGGCATCGGCCCGGTGCAGGAAGCGATCGGCAAATACGTGGCCGACATGATCGACGACGGATCGACTTTGCAGATCGGCTACGGCGGCATTCCGGACGCGGTCGTGATGCAGCTGACCCACAAACGCGACCTCGGCGTGCACACCGAGATGATCGGCGACGGCATTTTGAAACTGGTCGAATGCGGCGCGGTGACCAACCGCAAGAAGACCCTGCTGCCCGGCAAGATGGTCGCCACCTTCGCCCTCGGCTCGCGCCGCCTCTACGATTTCATGCACCACAACCCGATGCTGGAAATGCATCCATCGAACTTCACCAACGATCCGTACATCGCCGGGCAAAACGACAATCTGGTGTCGATCAACGCCAGCCTGCAGGTCGACCTGCTCGGCCAGTGCGGCAGCGAAAGCATCGCCCACCTGCCCTATTCGGGCACCGGCGGCCAGGTCGACTTCGTGCGCGCCGCCAACCGTTCGCGCGGCGGCAAGTCCTTCATCGTGCTGCCCTCGACGGCGAAAGACGGCACGATTTCGCGCATCGTGCCGACGCTCACGCCCGGCACCCATGCGACCACCAGCAAGAACGACGTCAACTATGTCGTCACCGAATACGGCGTGGCCCAGCTGCGCGGCAAGTCCGCCAAGGAGCGGGCGCAGGCGCTGATCGCGATCGCGCATCCGGATTTTCGGGGCTGGCTGCGCGAGGAGGCAAACCGGATGTGCGTGTTCTGAGCGCGGGCGCGCGCCTCACCCAACCTGCACACCGCGCCGCCGCCCGTTCTACTCGGGCGGCCGGCCGTCGTGCATGGTCGCGCGCAGCTGTTCGCGGAAGGCCGGCGTGTCCTGGTGTCCATGAACGCTGACGGCGTGCTGGACGGCGACTTCCATCAACTCCTTCTCGCTGTCGGCGGCGATGGTGACCGAACAGTTCTTTTCGCTCGGAAACTCGCGGCAATCGATGAATTTGCGTGCCATGATGACCTCCTCAGCAGGTGTCCCAATCTCTCAGTGTATCGGTTGGCGGCGCCAGTTCAAGCAAGCCCGACTATTGGAGGAAAGATGAGCGAAAGCATCAGGATCGAAGAACATGACCACCTGCGGGGTGCACGCGACGCCCGGGTGATGCTGGTCGAATACGGCGACTTCCAGTGCCCCTACTGCGCCCGCGCCCACGCGGCGCTGACCGGGCTGATGGCGCAGCATGAGGGACGCGTGGCGCTGGTCTACCGCCACCTGCCCCTCGCCGACCTGCACCCCTTCGCCATGCCTGCGGCGGAAGCGGCCGAGGCCGCCGGCGCGCAGGGCAAGTTCTGGGAGATGCACGACGCCCTGTTCGACAACCAGGACATGCTGGATGAGGACGCCCTGCCCGCCGTCGCCGCCAGCCTCGGCCTGGACACGCAGCGTTTCGCGCACGAACTCGACGAGGGCAAGCACAGCGCCCGCGTCGCGGCCGACGCCGGGCAGGCCGGCGCGCTCGGCGCGCGCGGCACGCCGACCTTTTTTATCAACGGCGAGCGTTATCACGGCGATTCGGACCAGGCTTCGCTGGCGGCGGCGATCGGGAAAGCGCTGGGCGAGGCGTGAGACGGTCGCGTCGGGCAAGCGGGTCTGGTCAAAACGCGATGAGCGGCAGTTATTTTTTACCGCTAACCGCGGCGTAACGTAGGGTGGGCACTTGTGCCCACGCGTTACGACGGTTGAATATGGATTGCGCGAAAGGCGAACGAGAATTCGCCGATTCGTGCGTTGCCGGTACAGCCGCCACAGATCACACGGTGTACCGCGCGGGCGCAAGTGCCCACGCTACGGTACGCGACGTCATCGACTGCGGACGCTGCTTTCAATGCTGCTCGCGCGGTTCCTGCGCCACGGTCGTTGCCTGCACCGCACTCGCCGGCTGGACGCCGCCCTGCCCGGCCGGCTTGGCAGACCACTTCAACTGCGCGACATTCGGCTCCGACACGGCCACCCAGCCCGCAGCCGGCAGCAGCGGCACCATCAGCAGTGCGACGATGTTGATGATCTTGATGAGCGGGTTGACCGCCGGCCCGGCCGTGTCCTTGTAGGGGTCGCCGACGGTGTCGCCCGTGACGGCCGCCTTGTGCGAATCCGAACCTTTGCCGCCGAAATGGCCGTCCTCGATGTATTTCTTGGCATTATCCCAGGCGCCGCCGCCGGTCGTCATCGAAATGGCGACGAACAGGCCGGTGATGATGGTGCCCATCAGCAGCCCGCCCAGCGCCGCAGGCCCCAGCAGCATGCCGACCGCGATCGGCACCACCACCGGCAGCAGCGACGGAATCACCATCTCGCGGATCGCCGAGGCGGTCAGCATGTCGACCGCCTTGTGGTACTCGGGTTTGCCTGTGCCGGCCATGATGCCGGGGATATCGCGGAACTGGCGCCGCACTTCCACCACGACCGCGCCCGCCGCGCGCCCCACCGCTTCCATCGCCATCGCTCCGAACAGGTAGGGAATCAGGCCGCCGATGAAGAGGCCGACGATCACCATCGGGTTCGACAATTCGAAAGCCATCGACATCCCGGCCGTGTCCAGCGCATGGCTGTAATCGGCGAACAGCACCAGCGCGGCCAGGCCCGCGGAGCCGATCGCATAGCCCTTGGTGACGGCCTTGGTCGTGTTGCCGACGGCGTCCAGCGGGTCGGTGATGGCGCGTACCGATTCCGGCATGCCGCTCATCTCGGCGATGCCGCCGGCGTTGTCGGTGATCGGGCCGTAGGCGTCGAGGGCGACGATGATGCCGGCCATCGAGAGCATCGAGGTGGCCGCGATCGCAATCCCGTACAGCTGGCCCAACTGGTAGGAGACGAGGATGGCGATGCACACCACCAGCACCGGATAGGCGGTCGACTTCATCGACACGCCCAGGCCGGCGATGATGTTGGTGCCGTGGCCGGTGGTCGAGGCTTCGGCGATGTGGCGCACCGGCTTGAAGTCGGTGCCGGTGTAGTACTCGGTGATGTAGACCATCAGGCCGGTCAGCACGATGCCGACGACGGCGCAGCCCAGCATACTGCCACGCATCGCTGAATCTTCCCACACCAGCCAGGTGACGACGATGAAGCCGATCAGCGACAGCCCCGCGGCCCACCACAGGCCGGTGTAGAGCGCCGACATGATCTTGCGTCCGGGCCGGTAGCGCACCATCGAGCAGCCGACGATCGAGCCGATGATGGACACCGCGCCCAGCAGCAGCGGATAGATGATCGCCGCGCCGTTCTCGCCGCCCACCAGCAATGCCCCGAGCAGCATGGTCGCGATCAGCGTGACGACATAGGTTTCGAACAGGTCGGCCGCCATGCCGGCGCAGTCGCCGACGTTGTCGCCGACGTTGTCGGCAATCACGGCCGGGTTGCGCGGATCGTCTTCCGGAATGCCGGCCTCGACCTTGCCGACGAGGTCGGCGCCGACGTCGGCGCCCTTGGTGAAGATGCCGCCGCCGAGGCGCGCGAAGATGGAAATGAGCGAGGCGCCGAAGGCCAGCCCGATCAGCGGCTCGATGACGGCGTGGCGCGTCTGGCCGCTACCGCCAGTGCTCGTGAGATACCAGTAGAACAGGGTCACGCCCAGCAGGCCCAGTCCGACCACCAGCATGCCGGTGATCGCGCCGCCCTTGAAGGCCACGTTCAGCGCCTGGTTCATGCCCGTTACGGCGGCCTGGGCGGTGCGTACGTTGGCGCGTACCGAGACGTTCATGCCGATGAAGCCGCAGGCGCCCGAGAGTACGGCGCCGGCGAAGAAGCCGAGCGCGGTACGTGGCCCGAGCAATGCGTAGATGGCGACCAGCAAGACCAGCCCGACGATGCCGATGGTGCGGTACTGGCGCCCGAGATAGGCCGAGGCGCCCTCCTGGATGGCCTGCGCGATTTCCTGCATGCGCGCATTGCCGGGGTCTTGCTTGAGAATCCAGGCGCGGGCCCAGAGCCCGTAGAGTACCGCGATGACGCCGCATGCCACGGCAAACGCGAGATAGTTTGCAGCCATATCGTCCCCTTAGTTTTCGATCAAGTCACAACAACACAACGAAAGATGCTCACCTCTTCGGCGAAGCAGTCTGACTCACTGCGTACTGCAAATCTTTGATGCAAACTTATAGTGCGACGGATGGCTACGGTGTCATCCCGGTCCAAAAAAAAAGCGGACATCGCTGTCCGCCTGGTGTCTTACTCGGACAGCGCCGCGAAGGCTGCGTCCCGTACCTGTTCGACTGGTCCCACGCCCGTGATCTTGCGATACTTCGGCGCGCCAGGCAGGCCCGACTGGGCCCATTTGTTGTAATAGCCGAGCAGCACTTCGGTCTGGTTATGGTAGACCGCGAGGCGCTTCTTGACGGTTTCTTCCTTGTCGTCGTCGCGCTGGACCAGCGCTTCGCCGGTGACGTCGTCGATGTCGGCCGCTTTTGGCGGGTTGAATTTGGTGTGATACACGCGGCCCGATGCCGGGTGGGAGCGGCGCCCGCTCATGCGCTCGACGATCAGTTCGTCAGGCACGTCGATTTCCAGCACGTAATCGACATTGATGCCGTTGTCCTTCATGGCGTCGGCCTGGGCGATGGTGCGCGGGAAGCCGTCGAACAGGTAGCCGTTGGCGCAATCGGCCTCTTGCAGGCGGTCCTTGACCAGCCCGATCATGATGTCGTCCGACACCAGTCCGCCTGCGTCCATTACTTTTTTCGCCGCCAGGCCCAGCTCGGTGCCGGCCTTGATCGCCGCGCGCAGCATGTCGCCGGTGGAGATTTGCGGGATATTGTATTTTTCCTTGATGAAGTTAGCCTGGGTGCCTTTGCCGGCGCCAGGCGCTCCTAACAGAATGAGACGCATGAAAATTCCTAAAGCAAATGTTGAAAATCGTTATTGTGTTGGCAATACATGTCAATTGATGCATATCTGACTACCTTGGTACGAAACTTACCACAAAACCAAGCCTCAGCGCCAATCCTGGCGCCGGCAACAACAGAATATTGATGTTACGCAGATAGGATAAAAATCAATTGCCAAGTAGCTCAAGACGCGTAGCTCAAGACGCGTAGTGCAATTGCACCCGTGCCAGATCCTCCGGCGTATCGACACCGGCCTCGGGCGCGCTGTCGGTGACGTGGACCGCGATCGGGTAGCCGTGCCACAGCACGCGCAATTGTTCGAGCGCCTCGATGTGCTCGAGCGGGGCCGGTTCCAGCCCCGGATAGGCTTGCAGGAAGGCGTTGCTGTAGGCATACAGGCCGATGTGGCGCAGTGGCGCGTAGCCGCCTGGTAGCGCTTCGCGGCTGGCGGCAAAGGCATCGCGGTGCCAGGGAATCGTGGCGCGCGAGAAATACAGCGCCCTGCCCGCCTTGTCGAGCACGACTTTGACGACGTTCGGATTGAAGACGTCAGCGACGGTATGCAGCGGATGGGCGCAAGTGGCCATCGGCACCTCCGCACTGATGCGGCTGGCGCAGGCGGCCAGCAGCGCGGGGTCGATCAGCGGCTCGTCGCCCTGCAGGTTGACCACGACCTCATCCATGCCGAGCCCGATCTCGCGCGCCACTTCGGCGATGCGGTCGGTGCCCGACGGATGGTCGCTGCGCGTCATGCGCGCATCGACCCCGTGCGCCGCGCAGGCGGCCAGGATGTCGGGGTGGTCGGTGGCGACGATGATGCGCGCGGCGCCCGATTCGCGGGCGCGCTCGGCGACGCGCACGACCATCGGTTTGCCCCCTAAATCGGCGAGCGGCTTGTTCGGCAGGCGGGTCGAAGCGAGCCGTGCCGGGATGATGACGGTGAAACCCATGCCGACGCTCAGAGCGGCTCGATCTTGCGCGCCTGGTCGGCCCACATGATCGGGATGCCGTCGCGCACCGGATAGGCCAGGCGATCAGGACGGCAGGTCAGTTCCTGGGCCTTCTTATCGTATTCGAGCGGTCCCTTGCACAACGGGCAGACCAGGATATCAAGCAGGCGAGCGTCCACGACATTTCTCCACAATATGTTCGGCCAGGGCCGCATCGATGCGCGCCGTGACCGGGACCACCCACAAGCGTGGATCGTCCTTCAGGTTTTCAAGTTGCCCACATTTTACTGCATCCTTCTCGGTGATCAGGATGACATCGGCATCGACGCCGGCAAACGGGTCCGCGCGAAAATCATAGTGGTCGGGCAAGGGCAGCTCGGCAAACGCGAGGCCGGCGCCGCGCAGCAGGGTAAAGAAGCGGCCCGGATTGCCGATGCCGGCGGCGGCCAGCACGCGCTGTCCGGCAAACGCGGCCAGGGGCCGCTTTTGGCGAGGGTCCGCCAGTTGCTCGGCGACCTCGCCGACCAGCTGCATCTGGAACGGCGTAGCGCCCACGCTGGACGCCAGCTGCGGCGTAATGACAGGCGCGTTGACGACCGTGACATCGCGTTTGCGCGACGGCGCTTCGCGCAGCGGGCCGGCCGGCAGCAGCCAGCCATTGCCGACGCCGCGGCCGTCGAACAGCAGCACTTCGACGTCGCGTGCGAGCGCGTAATGCTGCAGGCCATCGTCGGTAAGCACGACATCGACCTCCGGATGCGCGGCCAGCAGCGCCCTGCCCGCCTCGACGCGCTTCCTGCCGACGAACACGGGAACGCCGGCGCGGCGCGCGATCAGCAGCGGCTCGTCGCCCACCTCGAGCGTGCTGGATTCGCAGGTGACCGCGCGCGGCGCATCGCCCTCGGCCCCGTGCCCGCGCGAAATCACGCCCGGACGAAAGCCCGCATCACGCAGGGCCTGCGCCAGCCAGATCGTCAGCGGCGTCTTGCCGGTGCCGCCAATAAAAATATTGCCGACCACGACGACCGGCACCGGCAGGCGCCCGGCTTTCAGGATGCCCGCGCGGTACAGGCCGGCACGCAGGCTGGCCAGCGCGCGAAACAGCTGCGAGACCGGCCACAGCGCGCAGGCGAGCAGGCCGCGGCGCAGCCAGGCGCGCATGATGGTGGATTCGAGGCTCGATTCGAGGGAATTGTTTTTGGACATGAGATACGGGAAACCAGCACCGGCGGGCAATGCGCCCGTCCGGTGCCGGCTCCGCTTTACTTCTTGCCGCCGGTCTGGGCGGCGAAGGTCAGCTTGTCATAGCCGGCCAGGCGCGCCGCTTCCAGTACGTTGATCACCATCTGGTGCATCGCGAACTGGTCGGCATTGACGATGATGACGGGATCCTTCACCGGCTGGCCGTTCGGGCCCTGCCTTGCGGCCACCCTTAAATCGTCGGCGAGGCCGGCGACGCCGTGAAAGGACACCGGCGTGTTGTTCACCGTGTAATTGCCCTTGGCATCGACCGTGACATTGATCTCGAAGGGCTTCTCGGCGACCTTGTCGGCATCGGCGGTCGGCAGCGTGATCTGGAGCTCGGTAAATTTACTGTAGGTGGTCGACACCATCAGGAAGATGAGCACGACCAGCAGAACGTCGATGAAGGGGATCAGGTTGATCTCCGGATCCTCGCGCTTGCGGCCGCGGCGGAAATCCATCATTTGCGTGCCCCATGGACGACGTCGACAAATTTGACGGCCTGCAGTTCCATGTCGATGATGAAGCTGTCGACCAGGGCGCGGAAGTGGCGGTAGGCGACCAGGGCCGGCATCGCGATGGCGAGGCCGAAGCCGGTGTTATACAGCGCCACCGAAATACCGTGGGCAAGCTGGGCCGGGTTGGCACCGCTGGCGTTTTGCGAACCGAAAATCTCGATCATGCCAACCACCGTGCCGAACAGGCCCATCAGCGGGGCCAGCGAGGCGATCGTGCCGAGGGTCGTGAGGAAGCGTTCCAGCACGTGGGCCACGCCGCGGCCGGCCTCTTCGATCGATTCCTTCATCACGTCGCGCGGGGCATCGACATTGCGCAGCGCGGCGGCCAGCACGGTGCCCAGCGGCGAATTCTGCTCGAGCGTGTTGATGATCTCGGGGGTCGCCTTCTTGTTGCGGTGAACCTGGATGACTTCAGCGAGCAATTGCTTCGGCAAGATTTTTTCACGGCGCAGGTAAATCAGGCGTTCGATGATCAAGGCCAGGGCGACGATGGAGGCAATCAGCAATGGCCAGATGGGCCAGCCTGCGGCTTGAAGAATGGCGAACAAGGGAACTCCTGAAGATGAAAGAAAGGATGAAGATAAGGATGAGACTCGAATCCCGGCAATGTAGCAAGTTGGCAGCAATGCGGCAAGTGAAGTTCTGCACAAGTTCTGTGGATAAAATTGTGTGCAAGGGCTTGTTCTGGATCAAAGCGCCTTGATTCTTAAAGGAATTTTTCCTATGCGCAATTATGTAGCACCTAGGGAAACTGTGGGTTTTTGCTGCCCGAATTCATCGAACGCGCCGCGGCCGCCGGGCGCGACTTGTAAACATTTTCTGTGGATAAAATTGTGTGCAATGGACATATGTACGAGTTAAGTCATTGATTTTAATCAACATTAAGGCAGCGCTGAAAATTGCGGCAAGAAAACACGGCGCTGGCTGCGCAGCGTATTGCGCCGGTTTCCCACATTTTTTGTGGACAAAATTGTGTGCAATAGCATCGGAGCATACTCAAGTACTTGATTTCAAAAGGAAAGATTTTACTGTCGCGAAATTGAGCACCGGACATTATCCACATTGTCGCTGCGCGCGTTGCGTTGCATAGCAGACTTCCGCTGCCCGGGCTTTGTGCGCTGTCCTCGCTGTGCACACATTCTGTGGAAAAGAATGTGCGCAAGCGCGCTTGTGTTGGCTTAAGTGCTTGATTCGATACGGATTAAGATGCGTGCTTGTTTTTATGGCAGGCGCGGCGATGTTATTGCCGCCCTCCTGTACCGGCGTGCACGTCCCGCCGTTCTGCACAGTTTCTGTGGACAAAATTGTGAGGAAGAGCGTTGATGTGGCGCAAGTACATTGATTTAAAAGGGAAAATTTACGTTGCACAAAATCCTTGCAGTGGGTAAGTCCAGCCCCGTAGTCAGTGGCAGGCAGGGTTGCCGGGGTATTCAGGGCGCTCGATTGCTCCGCGCGCAGGCCGCCGTCACCCGCTATGCACACAAACTGTGGAAAACAATGTGCGCAAACGCAGCGTCTAATGACTAAGCCTTTGATTCGACACAGGAAACGGATGCCTGCCCGCTTTTACAGCAGTGCACAAGTCTTCTGGATGAGTTCCCCACACTTTTTGTGGATAACATTGTGCCCAAGTGCATCTACCGCCTCCTAAGCCTTTGATTTTAAACAAATCAACCTGCACTGCCAGCAAATAAGGCGCACCGCACTGGCTGCGATTCGGGACAAAAAGCCCTTGTCGGGCGGCGCGGCTTATGCCATAAGCTTTCCGCTCCACCGTCCGCAACGATGCCATGCTGAACAACCCGAATTTTGATTCCGACTCCGACGCGCCCTTCGCCGCTCCGCCCGTCCTCACCGTCACCGCCCTGAATGCACAGGTGGCGCGCCTGCTCGAGCGCTCGTTTCCCTTGACATGGATTGGCGGCGAAATCTCGAATTTCACGCGCGCCAGTTCCGGCCACTGGTATTTCACCTTGAAAGACGATGCGGCCCAGGTGCGCGCGGTGATGTTCCGCGGCCGCGCCCAGTACGCCGGCTTCGTGCCGCGCGAAGGCGACAAGGTCGAGGTGCGCGCGCTGGTCACCCTGTATGGCGCGCGCGGCGACTACCAGATCAATGTCGAAGCGATCCGGCGCGCCGGCGTCGGCCAGCTGTACGAGGCCTTCCTGCGCCTGAAGGAAAAGCTGACAAGCCAGGGCCTGTTCGACCAGGACCGCAAGCGCGCCCTGCCCCTCTTTACGCGCAGCATCGGCATCGTCACCAGTCCCCAGGCCGCGGCCCTGCGCGACATCCTCACCGCCTTGAAACGCCGCGCGCCGCACGTGAACATCGTGCTGTATCCGGCGCCGGTGCAGGGCCAGGGCGCGGCGGAACGAATCGCCGGCGCCATCATGACCGCGTCGCGGCGCGCCGAGGTCGACGTGCTGCTGGTCTGCCGCGGCGGCGGCTCGATCGAAGACTTGTGGAGTTTCAACGAGGAAGTCGTGGCGCGCGCGATCGCCGCCTGCAGCATGCCGGTCATTGCCGGCGTCGGCCACGAGACCGACGTCACCATCGCCGACTTCGCCGCCGACATGCGCGCCGCCACCCCGACGGCGGCGGCCGAACTGGCGGCCACGCCACGCGACGACTGGATGGGCTCGCTGGCGGCGGACGCCACCGACCTGCGCCGCGCGATGCGGCGCCAGTTGTCGGAAGCGAACCAGGGGCTCGATAACTTCAGCCGCCGCCTGCTCAGCCCGACGGCCCAGATCGCGCACCAGCGCCTCAAACTGCGCGCCATGGCCTCCAGCCTGACCCACGTGGTGCGCGCGCCCCTGAACCGCGGCGGCGTGCTGCTGGCGCAACTCCAGCAGCGCTGGGCCCGCCACCGGCCCGACCTGCGCTCGCTGCGCGCCCAGATCATCTCCGAAGGCCGCCACCTGAACGCAAGCCTGTGCGGCGCGGTCAAACAGCGGCGCGACGCGCTCGAGGCCTTGTCGGCGCAACTGGAACTGCTGAACCCGCAACGCACGCTCGAGCGCGGCTATGCGATCGTCAGCAATGCCGAGGGTCAGGCGCTGCGTGCGCCCGGACAGATCAAGGCGCGTCAAGTGCTGACGGTGCGCCTGGCCGAGGGTAGCGCGGAAATGAAGGTATCGAGCGTGCAGGCACGCCTGGAATGAGGCTGCCGGGAGGGGCAAGCTTGTCCTTTCGGCAGCAAACATGCAGGGTCTGCCCATCCAGTTTAAAATATGCACCGTTTCCGAAGAATTAATTCGTTGCCAACCAATAAAGGAATAAGACATGGAACACACCCTGCCACCGCTGCCGTACGCGAAAGACGCACTCCAGCCGCACATCTCCGCCGAGACCCTGGAATACCACTATGGCAAGCACCATGCCACCTATGTGACGAACCTGAACAACCTGATCAAGGGTACCGAGTTCGAAAACATGTCGCTGGAAGAAATCGTCAAGAAGTCCTCGGGCGGCGTCTTCAACAATTCGGCCCAGGTCTGGAACCACACCTTCTTCTGGAACTGCATGACGCCAAACGGCGGCGGCGCGCCAACCGGCCCGGTCGCTGACGCGATCAACGCCAAGTGGGGTTCGTTCGACAAGTTCAAGGAAGAGTTCTCGAAGTCGGCCATCGGCAACTTCGGTTCGGGCTGGACCTGGCTGGTGCAAAAGGCCGACGGCGGCGTCGACATCGTCAACACCTCGAACGCGCACACCCCGCTGGCCTCGAACGACAAGGCCCTGCTGACCTGCGACGTCTGGGAACACGCCTACTACATCGACTACCGCAACGCCCGCGCCAAGTTCGTGGAAGCGTTCTGGAACCTGGTCAACTGGGAATTCGTCGGCAAGAACATGGCGTAATTCGACGCGTCTGTTTCGCCCTCATCAAGTTTGCACAACTTGATCGAGGCCGAAACGCTTCGTGACTCACGGCCCGCCTCGCGCGGGCCGTGTCTTTTGAAGCGCAGATATTTCTGCGATTGCTGGCTGAATCGTGCGGATCGGCCAGTCGTCTGGACCGTCCGAGTGCGAGCCGATCTGTACTCACACATCTCTTGTTTCCACCTGGAATCGTCGCAGCCTTATTCCCGGAGATGCTCATGCACTACTGGGGTCCGTTGCCGAGGCGCTTTGTTCGCCCCTGAGTTCGGCGCTTCTGGAAGAATGACGAGAACCGGGCACAGCGTCGAAAGAATAACGATGATCGGTGTGAAAGACCGCAAAAAATCTGCATGGAAGAGTTGCGGCCGCAATAACCAGCTTGTTCCGAGCACAACTGCCCATAGCACAACAAAAGATAACAACCAATAACGCACCAGCACAGTGAAGGTTCGTCGTTTTTCAAAAATGGCGTCGACGCTGTTTTCATTTCTTGTCGACATATCGCTATTCCCATGTGTGCGTTTTTTTCGGAAGCAGCTGGAGATTTTCGCATGCGGCCGGCCCCGCCCCTTGGGCTGGTTCAAAAGAACCAGGGTACCCACTGCAGGGCAACTCGGGCTGCGTTTGTCGCAGTTACGCCAGGCAAGCGCGTTTGCTTCCATTTGTCCCGAAAATGTATTCAACTGTCGGCAGAGTGTCGCCGGCCTGTGCTGCGATCCGATTGCTTCTATACAATATCGGACTGAGGAGAACAGCATGTACCGAGTGTTATTGGTGGAAGACGATGCGCGCCTGGCCGAACTGGTCACGGAATACCTGTCCGGCTACGAGTTCGCGGTCGACCTGGTCACGCGCGGAGACGAGGCAGTGGCGCGCTTCCAGGCCTTTGCGCCGGATGTGGTCGTGCTCGACCTGATGCTGCCCGGCCTGGACGGCATGGTCGTCTGCCGCCAGATCCGGGAATTGTCCGAGGTGCCGATCCTGATCCTGACGGCGCGCGAGGATTCCTACGACGAAGTGTCGGGCCTGGAGCAAGGGGCCGACGACTTCGTCAACAAGCCGGTGCAGCCGCGCGTGCTGCTGGCGCGCCTGCGCGCCCTGCTGCGCCGCACCCAGCCCAAGGCCGCCCCCGAAACCGGTGAACTCGCTTTCGGCGCGCTGCGCATCGTCGAAGCCGACCGCACCGTGTTCTGGCGCGGCGAACTCTGCGTGCTGAGCAATACCGAATACAAACTGTTGCTGGTGCTGGCCGAGGCGGCCGGACGGGTGCTGTCGCGCGACGAACTGCTCAAGAAGATGCGCGGCATCGAGTTCGACGGGCTCGACCGCAGCATCGACAATTGCATCTCCAAGCTGCGGCGCAAGTTCGACGATACCAAATCGGAGAAAATCAAAACGGTCTGGGGCGAAGGGTATCTGTTCTCGCCATCGGCCTGGGTGTAGCCCCTGCAACACAAGCAACCATGTCATCCATGCCCATGCCCATGCTCCGGACGCTCATCGCATCACTGATTGCTTTCGGCCTCGACCGGCTGTCCAAAGTCATCATCGTTCATCGGCTCGACCTGGCATCGGTCCACACGATCGAGGTATGGCCGCCCTATCTCAACTTTGTGATGGCCTGGAACAAAGGCGTCAATTTCGGTTTTTTGCACAGTATCGATGGCCGCTGGTTGCTGGTCGCATTCAGCGTCGCCGTCTCGCTGGCGCTGGCACTATGGACACGCAACAAGCCAGGCTGGGTCTTGCCGCTGGCCTCCGGTGCCGTCATCGGTGGAGCGCTCGGCAATGCCTATGACCGGGTGGTCTATGGTGCGGTTGCCGATTACCTCAACGTCAGCTGCTGCACCATTACCAACCCATATTCATTCAATGTTGCCGACGTGTTTGTATTCGGTGGCGCAGCCTTGCTCGTCTTCAGCAAGGAGATGGAAGGAAGTCGCCGGAAATAGACGCGCCCGGCATGTCGACAACGGCTCCTAGTCGAACAGCGGCACGATCGCCAGCGGCGGATAGGCGGTGACAAGCTGGCCCCGCTCGTTGCCGGCGAAGCGGTACTGCACCGTCGGGAAATTGTCGTCGGCGTCCCCGGGAAACGCGACGCCGGCGACGACGGCCAGCGCAGCGTCGGAACCGTCTGGCCGGTGCAGGCGCACGCCGACCTCCCCCGCCCGCTTGGCGAACACGAAGCGCACGCCGCCGCACACGCGCGTGCGCAGCGAGCCGTCGCCGTAGCGGGCAAAACCGAGCGCCTGCTCGCAGCCGGCGCGCAATTCGCCATCCTCGTAGACGCCATCGGCCTGCAGCGCGATCGACACGCGCGGACGTACCATGAAGCTGCCGATCTTGCGGCTCAGCAGCAAGGCGACGTTTTCGTCGTAGGCGCCCTTGAGCAGGGGGAACGGGGTGCGGCCCAGCGGGTCGAGCGGCAGGTTGACCTGGTTCGTCTTGCCGGCCAGCGTCAGTTGCAAGCCCTCGACCTGGGCGCCGCGGTCCTGCGGCGCGACCTGCAACTGGCTTTGCAGGAAATTCTTCGGCCCGCCGTATTTTTCGAACACGACCATGGCGCGGTAGGCGTCGCGGTAGCTGACCCAGTCGCCGGCGTAGACCGGCGCGCTGGCGGACAGCGCGGCCAGCGTCAGGGTGGCGATGAGATGAGGGGCCGGTGGCATCGTCAGAAGCGGTAGGCGATGGCGGTGGAAACCGTCAGGTTGGTCGGCCGCTCGACTAGCGGGCTCAGGCGGGCGCTGCCCAGCAGGCGGGTAAGCTGCACGCTCGAGTTCAGCATCCAGGATGGCGACCAGGCCCAGTTCCAGCGCGCACCGACGTGCGCATCCTTCAGGCCGCCGCCGGCCGCGAACACGGCATTTCCGCTGGTGTACGAATCCTCTTCGCCGACGCCGAAAAAGGCCATGTTGTAGCGGCGGTCGGCCAGCGTCACCCCGGCATCGAGTGCGACCCGGTGATGGGTGCCCAGCTCCAGCGCCAGGCGCTGCACGCCGAGTTCGAGTTTCGTGCCCTTGCGGTCGTTGCCGGCGCCGTACAGCAGGCTACTGGTGAAGCGCCACCCGGGCGTCAGGTAATAGTTGAGGAAGCCCCCGCCCTGCACGCGGCTGTGGATCACCGGCATGCCGGCCAGGCGGTTGTCGCTGAAGGCGGCCGGCGGGAAGGCGACGATGCTGAAACGCACTTCGCTGACGCCGCCTGCTTCACCGCCCTCGCCTTCGGCATCGCGGCGCGGCTGCAGTTCCAGCAAGGGGCCGAATTCAAGCTGGGGCGAGTGCGCCAGGTGGATGCCGGCGCGCATGCCCGACACGAACAAACCATTGCTCAACTGAAGCTGCAGCACCGGCAGCGCCGACCGTTCGCTTTGCCCGGCGCCGTCGTAGCGCGGCTTCGAGACCATGCCCAGCCCGACATACATGTCGCGGCTGCCGTCGGGCATCGGATTGGTCGCCGGCGTCTGCGCAGAGGCTGCGCAGCATGCGGTGGCCAGCGCCAGGGCGAAAAGCTTGGTCATGGTTGGGATAGCGAAAGCTCAGGTGCCAGTATTTTACGTTGAGGCAAGCCCTCCTCCCAAGTGTCGTGTTTGCCTGTCTACAAATCGTTGGTATCGACTGCACCAGGGCCGGGCGGCTGCAGTCCATGTGGCCGCGCGCCTGGAAAGGCGGCGACCCGAATAAAAAAGCCCATCGACACTCGCATGCCGAGTGGGCAAACGGAAAACCTGATTACCGGACATCTTAACTTGCGAAAACTTTCCAAACTCGCAGCAGATGTCGATGAATTGTCGCGAATTTGTAAGCTGGCAAGGTAATGTTTGCTCCGATACAATGCCGCTAGGAGAAAAAAATGGTGTTGAAACGAGAAGGCGGCCGGCACGTTGCAGGAGGACCCGGGTGAACCGGATCTTCTTCCGTTTCTTCATGCTGGTGATGCTGTCGATCACGGCGGCCACTTTCGTCATCTATTTCGCCATGAGCCGCCTGTTCGGCGACCCGCTGGAAGACATCGCGCGGCGCCAGGCCGCCGCCCAGATTTTCCTGATCGAACAATATGTTGACGCGGCCCCCGCCGACCAGTGGCTGGCGCGCCTGAACCGGGTGCGCGAGGTGTCCGACACCCGCTTCGACCTGATCCCGCTGCCGAAAGCCCGCGCCTTCCTCCCCGCCGCCAGCCTCGGCGCGCTCGACCGCGGCGAGGTCGTGCTCGATGTCGACGGCAAGTCCTTCTATCGCCGCGTCGACCTCAAGGGCGAGCGCTACATCGGCAGCGAAGACGAAGTCATCCACGCGCAGGACTTGCCGATCGATGTCAGCCTGGCGCTGCAGATGGAGGCGGTGCGCTATGTGATCGTGGCGCTGGCGCTGCTGGTGCCGATCGCGCTGTGGTCGCGCTCGCACTGGCAGTCGCTGCAGTCGCTGTCGCGCGTGGCCGACGAATTTGGTGCCGGCAAGCTGTCGGCGCGCGCCCGCATGCAGCCCTCCTCCAGCATCTACCCGCTGGCCGAACGAATCGACCACATGGCCGACCGCATCGAAGAGCTGCTGGTGTCGCAAAAGACGCTGCTGCATTCGGTCTCGCACGAATTGCGCACGCCGATTGCGCGCCTAGAATTCGCGCTCGAGCTGCTGGATGCGAAGGCGAACGATCCCGTGTTGAAGAAGCGGATCGCGGCGATGGAGGGCGACGTGCTGGAACTGAACAGCCTGGTGGGCGAACTGCTCGGCATGGCGCGCCTGGACAGCGGCCAGGCGCCGCAGCGCGCGACGGTGGATGTCGCCGCGCTGTTGCGCTCGAGCGAGGCGGCGCTGCCGCCGGGGCAGGTTTCCATCGGCATCGAGTGCGGGCTCGAGGTGGGGAGCATCGAGGCCGATGCGCGGCTGCTGGGGCGGGCGCTGTCGAATTTGCTCAGGAATGCGCAGAAGTATGCCTTGTCACGCATCCGGATGAGCGCGTGGCGCGAGGGTGGGCGCGTGCTCATTGCGGTCGAGGATGACGGGCCGGGGATTCCGGTGGAAGAGCGGGAACGGATTTTCGAGCCGTTTTACCGGCTCGACCGCAGCCGGGACCGGGCGACCGGGGGCTTCGGGCTGGGCCTGTCGATTGCGCGCAAGGCGGTGCTGGTGCACGGGGGGAGCTTGCAGGTGGAGGGCTCGGAGCTCGGGGGCGCGCGGTTTGTGGTGGTGTTGGAGGGGTGAGCGGCGCTGCGCGGTGCGTTTCGATGTGCGGGCGTGGTACCGCGTGGACTCAAGAGTCCACCCTACGTTCGTCTCTGCGCGAGCGGTCGGAATCGGGGCACCTTACTGCCACACCAGTTTGCATCCAGAGAACCGTAGGGTGGACTCAAGAGTCCACGCGGTACAAGGTCGGCACCTCGAAACCTACTTGCTCTCCGGCTTCACATGCGTGAACCCGTACCACAGGTGTTCCCACCAATGGTCGCGCGAGCGGACGGTGTAGAGGCAGGCCTTGTCGACGCCGGTCTTGAAGACCGGGTCCTGGCATTTATTCGTCATCAGGGCGTAGCGCTGGTTCTCGGCATTGACGAGTGCAATGCAGAGCCAGATGACGAGGCCGAACAGGATGACGGCCAGCGACCAGGCCACGTGGTTCACGTGGCTGATCTCGAACAAGTCCTCTTCCCGGGGGCGGGCGCCCTCGTACATTTCCAGGACTTTGCGTTCTCCGTCGCTCATTTCGTGGCGGCTGCTTTCGCGACCAGCGCATCGAGGACCTGGAAATGCGCCTGCAGCATCTGGTTGCGGTCGGTGATCTTCAGCTTCTCGGCCACCAGGCCCGGCGCGGTCTGGTACTTGCCGTCGACGATCAGGGTCGGGG
The DNA here is from genome assembly GCF_056680575.1 of Telluria sp. AIW5. Classification (NCBI taxonomy): domain Bacteria; kingdom Pseudomonadati; phylum Pseudomonadota; class Betaproteobacteria; order Burkholderiales; family Oxalobacteraceae; genus Telluria; species Telluria sp. AIW5. The sequence continues at coordinate 4,848,522 of NZ_CM155289.1, forward strand.
TGCCGCTCACCTGGTAATTGGTCGTTGTCTGCGGCAGGCGGCGCAGCTTGGTCATGACGCCGAAGGAATTCCAGGTTTCCATGAACTTGGCCTTGTCGATACCGTTCTTCGCCACCCAGTCGATGATCTGCTCATCCTTCATCAGGCGGATGCGCTGCACGTGCACCGCGTTCTCGATCTTCGCATGCATCTCGGCTTCCTTGCCCATCGCCTCGAGCGTCAGGAACAGGTGGGCTTCCGGATCGGCCGGGCCCTGGAACGGCAGCGGAATGCGGCGGAAATTGACCTTGTCGGCGTTCTTTTTGGTCCATTCGAGCAGGGGCGCTTCCAGCGCGTAGCAGGCTGGGCAGTGGTAAGCGAAGAATTCCACGACTTCGACCTTCTTGCCGACAGCCTGGACCGGCTGCGGCGAGGACAAGGTCACGTATTCGACCCCGTTCTGCGGATTGGTGGGCGAAGCGAAAGCGGTGCTGGCGACCAGGCTGGCAGCGACAAGGGCGAAACGCAGGGAACGGCGCATATGAATAGATCCTTCTTGTTTGGAATTGAAGAAAACGACGCGAGATTACCACTTTTTCGGCCGCCCCAAGGAGGCCCGCGCCGTTTTTTGCATTTGCTTACCGCTGTAACCGGCCTGCAACCGGGCTTCTTAACGCCGCGTGCGCGCCTCTTCGAGACGGGCGCAGAGGGTGGCTGCGCCATCGACCACGCGCGGTCCGGGGCGGGTAATCATTTCTTCGTCCAGCGTGAACAGGTTGTTGCGGCGTACGGCCGTCATGCCCCGATACGGTTGCCAGATCGACAGCCCGCGGTCCTGGGGCGTGTAGCGTTTGCCGCCGACGATGGCTTCCGGATCGGCCTGCACCACCGCCTCGATGCCGACCTGGGGCGCGATTGTTTTCAGCCCGGCAAAGATATTCCGGCCGCCGCAGAGGCGGATCGCGTCGCTGGCGATCTGCTCGCCGTTCAGGGTGAACAGGGGATTGTCCCAGGCCTGGTAGAACACCGTGACCGGCGGCCGGCCGGCGTAGCGCGTGCGCAGGCTGTGCACTTTCGCGCGGAATTGCGCGGCCGCGGCGGCGGCGGTCTTGTCGGTGCCGAGCAGGCGGCCGAAGCGCAGCAGGCTCGTCTCCACCGTCCCGAAGTTGCGCGGTTCGCTGTGAAAGACCGGGATGCCCAGGCTGGCAAGCTGGGCGATCTGGCGCGCCGTGTTCCCGCTTTGCCAGACGATGAGCAGGTCGGGCTTCATGGCGATCACGCGCTCGAGGTCGACCTGGCTGTTCGAGCCGATCAGGGGAATCTTGCGCGCATCAAGCGGGTAGTCACTGTAGTTCATGGCGCCGACGATGTGCGCGCCGCCGCCGGCCGCGAACAGCAGCTCGGTCACGTGCGGCGCCATCGAGATCACGCGCTGCGCGGGACGCGCCAGGACGACTTGCCGGCCGCTGTCGTCGACCACGCTGACGGCGGCCTGCGCGAGCGGAGCGCACAGCGCCAGCAGGAACAAGAGAAAGGCGTTCATTGGGCTCTCCGGACGGGAAGGACGGTCCCTGCGCGGGCGGGCGCTTCGGGCGCCTCGGGCAGGAAGATCGTGCGTCCGCCATGTTCGATGACGGAAATCGGATGGCCGAGGCAGGCACCGAGCAGCTCGGCGCGCATGACCTCTGCTACCGGCCCGGCGCGCCATTCGCCGTCGCCGTGCAGCAGCAGCGCGTGGGTAGCGCCGCTCCAGGCCTGGTTCAAATCGTGGCCGACGCTCACCACTGCCCTGCCCTCGTCGCGGCACAGGCGCGCCAGCAAATCGGTCATTGCCACCTGGTGCGCCAGGTCGAGCGCATTGGCCGGCTCGTCAAGCAGCAGCAGCGGCGTGTCCTGGGCCAGCAGCGCGGCAATCGCCACGCGCTGGCGCTCGCCGCCGGACAAGGTGCGCACGTCGCGCTGGGCCAGGTGCAGCACGTCGAGCGTGCGCAGCGCAGCTTCCGCGGCGGCGTGGTCGTCGCTGCCTTCCCAGTAGCGGTCGGCATGATAGGGATGGCGCGCCATCAGCACCGTTTCGATGACGCGGTAGGCAAAGGCGTCGCCGCGCGACTGCGCCAGCCAGGCACGCTCGCGCGCCAGCGCCGGCAGCGGCCACTGGGCAAGCGGCGTGCCGGCCAGGCTGACGCTGCCGGCATCCGGCGCGCGCAGGCCCGCGAGCGTGCGCAGCAGCGTGCTCTTGCCGGCGCCGTTGGGGCCGATCACGCACCAGCATTCGCCGGCCGCGACGCGCCAGTCCAGGTGCTCGACCAGCAGGCGTGCACCGGCACGCAGGGTGAGTTCATGCGTTTCGATCATCGCGGGCGCAGGTGAAGTTGGTGCAACTGGACGAGGAACACGGGCACGCCGATCAGCGAGGTCAGCACGCCCACCGGCAGCTGCTGGGGCGCGAGCACGGTGCGCGCCAGCGTGTCGGCCAGCACCAGGAAGGCGCCGCCGGCAAGGGCCGCGCCGGGCAACAGGATGCGGTGGTCCGGACCGAAGGCATGGCGGCAGGCGTGCGGCACCACCAGGCCGACAAAGCCGATGCTGCCGCCCGTGGTGACCGCGCAGGCCGTCAGCAGGCCCGAACAGACGAAGAGGAAACGGCGCAGCGCGGCCACGTTGACGCCGAGGGTGACGGCGGCATCGGCATGCAGCGCCATCACGTTCAGGGCGCGCGCCTGGCGCCGCGCCAGGAACAAGGCGCCCGCCAGCACGAGCCAAGGCAGCAGCCGCCAGGAAGTGCCGGCCAGGTCGCCGATCATCCAGAACACCATGCCGCGCAAGCGCGATTCCGGCGCCACCGACAGCATCAGGGTCACCAGCGCCATGCAGGCCGAGGCCAGCACCACGCCGGTGAGCAGCAGCACGCTCGATTCGCCGCCAGGCGCGCCGCCGCGCCCGCCGGCCAGGTCGCGGCGCGCCAGCAGGTACAGCAGCAGCGAAATCGCCACCGCTCCCAGCAGCGCGCCACCGTCGACCAGCCACAGGGCCGCACCGAACAGCAAGGCTGCCAGCGCCCCGACCGCGGCGCCCGCCGACACGCCCAGCACATACGGGTCGGCCAGCGGGTTGCGCACCAAGGCCTGCATCATGACGCCGGCCAGCGCCAGCGAGGCGCCGGTGACGAAAGCGCTGCTGGCGCGTCCCAAACGCAGGTCGAGCAGGGTCGCCGCCATGCCGTCCGGACTGCCGGCCAGCAGGCTCGCAAAGGCCCGCGGCAGGTCGGCCAGCGGGACCGCCACCGAACCGGCCAGCCCCGCCCCGGCCAGCGCGAGCAGCGCGCACGCGCCCAGCAGCGCGAGCGTGGCGCGGCGGCGTGCGGGCGAGGTGGCGGCGATGGTGTTCATGCGGCCGACGGCATCAGAAGTCGTAGCGCGCCGACAGCTTCAGCTGGCGTCCATCGCTCGGGTAGATGCCGCCGCGGCAGCCGTAGGCCTGGCTGAAGTACTGGCGGTCGGCCAGGTTCAGGGCGTTCACTGCGAACTCCCAGGCGCCGGCCTTGACCGCGTAGCGGGCATCGAAGGTCGTGTACGAAGGAATGCGCGCGCTGCAATCGTTGCCGAAGTCGCTGCCGTAGCGCTGGTTCGACACGTACTGCGCGCCGATGTCGGCACTCTGGCCATTGCCTGGGGTCCAGGCCAGGCGCGCGGTCAGCACGTTCTTCGGCACCAGCACCATGTCGCGGCCTGCGTTCGGGCCGTCGGTGAACTCGGCCTGCACGTGCTGGACGTGGCCGCTCAGGCGCAGGTCGGCGGGCAGGTCCACGTGGGCGTCGAGCTCGACGCCCTGGCGCCGGGTCGGGTCGAGGTTGGTGTTCGTGCCGAAGCCGCCGAACAGGGTCGGATCGAAGAAGATTTCGTTGCGCAGGCGGTGGCGGAACACGCGCGCCGACACCTGGCGCGCCTTGTCGCCGACGGTCACGCCGAGCTCGAGGTCGCGCGAGGTCTGGACGTCCAGCACGCCGGCGCTGGAACGGTAGCTGTTCTCGTCGGCATTCGGCAAGCGGTAGCTCTTGCCGGCCTTGGCGTGCAGGGTGACGCCGGGGACCGGATCGATGCTGCCCTCGAGCGACCAGGCATTCTGCGACTGCGCGCTGCTTTCCTGAGGGACGCTTGCGGCCGCGTCGGCGTAGTCCTTGTCGAAGCGTTCGTGGCGCGCACCGAAGGCCAGGCGCGCATTGTATGCGTCGCTCCAGCGCAGTTCGTCGCGCAGGTAGAAGGCACGGGACTTTTGCTCCGCGTCGTTACGCGAGGTGCCGAAGGCCGTGGCATAGGTCGAGACACGCTCCCATTGCAGCAGGTCGACACCGGCCACGAATTCGTTGAGCAGGCCGCTCAGGGGGCCACTGATGCGCGCCAGGTGGCGCAGGCGCGGCGAGAACTGCGTCTGGCGGCTCGTGTTGACGACGTCGCCGGTGCCGAAGGTGGTTTCATAATGCGCCCGGCTCTCGCGTTCGCGGTGCGAGAGCTCGGCGGCCAGTTCGACGCTGCCGATGCGCTGCCCGGCAAAGAGCGCCACGCGGTCGCTGGCCAGCGTGCCGAAATCGTTCGGGGTCGTGGCCTGGCGCGGATCCTGTTCGAATTGTTCGAGCGTCAGCGCGCCCGGGAAGCGCGCATCCTGGCGCGCGCTTTCGACGCGCATTCCGACGCGCGTATCGCCGGCGGCCCACTGGACGCCGCCGCTGACGCTCTTCTGCAGGAACTGGTTGTTGGCGCGGTCGTTATGGGTGCCCTGGCGTGCGGCGGCCAGGTCGAACGACAGCGGGCCTTCGCCATGACGCAGCGAGGCGCGGGTATCGAACTGGTGGCGCTGGCCGGCTTCGGCCACCACGCTACCGTGATAGCCCTGCTCCGCCCCATGCTCATTGCCGCCCCTGGTGACGATGTTGATCACGCCGCCGGTCGCGCCTTCGCCGTACAGCACGCTGCTGCCGCCGCGCGTGATCTCGATGCGCTCGACGGTGTCGACCGGGATGGTCGACAGCACGGTGCCGGCCAGCTCGTTTTCGTTGAGGCGCACGCCGTCGACCAGGATCACCAGGTTCTGGGCGCTGTTGGTGCCGAAGCCGCGCAGGTCGAGGCCGAAGTCGGGCGAGCCGTCCAGGCTCTGGCGGCCGTAGACGCCGCCGATCTTGCGGATGGCTGCGTTGACGTCGTTGACGCCGGCATTCCGGATCTCGTCGGCGGTAATCACCGTGGCGCCCACGGGCGGCAAGGCGGCATCGCTCGGGAAGCGCGCACCCGTGACGTGGACGGTGGACATGGCCTGCTCATCGGCGTGGGCGGCGGCGGCGGCGAACAAGGAAAGGGAGAGGGAGAGAGAGAGGGAAACGGCGCAGGCGAGCGCGATCGGCTTGCGTGCCGGCGCGCTGTTCGAAACAGCAGCAAAAGTCATGTTGTGGTTCTTCGATAAGTGTGCACCCGGCCTGCGTCCCCGCAGTCCGGATTCAACGGACAAGGCAATGACCTGTCCACCTGTCCTGGCCGGTATCCGGGCTAGCAAGCGCGAGCGCCTCACCTTCCTGTGCGGGCACAGTGGTTTTCGAGACGGACTGTCGCCGGGGCGACGCTTGTTTACCGTTGCGGGGGCAGCACACGTTGGCCGGGCGCCGGGGGCGCCATGGCTTCGTGTTTCCCGTTTAACTGCGTGCGCAGACTGCGCACGCGGGCACCAGAACGGCGTGATTATATATCGGACAATGGGTCAGGGTTTGCGGCGCGGGTATTCATGTGGTGAACGCGTGGGCATGCCCACCCTACGGTGCACCACGGGCCGCGGAAGCTGCATAACGCAGGATGGGCATGCCCATGCGTTACGAGACCGGTGCGCAGTCGACATGTCCTTACGTGCCGCGCTTGCCGCGTGCGGCTTCTTCCGCTTTCGCAGCCGCCTTCTCCGCGGCGATGCGCTCTTTTTCTTCCTTCTCGAGACGGTGCGCTTCCAGGCGCGCGGCGCGCGATTGCGGCGTCTCGAGGCTGATGCGCCCGATGGCGCCGCTGCGGTAGTCGTGCAGCAGCACGTGGGCCGCCTTTTCGACATCGAACTCGCCGCCGCGCACGCGGAAACCGCGGCGCGCGGCCACTTGCTCGACCACGCCGATACCGTCCAGCCCCTCGGTCTTGAAGCCGTAGCGGGCGGTCAGCAATTGCGGGTAACGCTCGAGCAGGATGTCGCCCAGGAAGAAGGCGACCTCTTCTTCGATCAGTGCATTGGTGCCGATCGCGTGGCTGGCGGCGAGCATCAGGCCGTCGCTCGGCATCTCGATCTTCGGCCACATCAGGCCGGGCGTGTCGACCAGCACCGTGTGCTTGTCGAGATACAGCTTTTGCTGGACCTTGGTGACGGCCGGCTCGTCGCCGACCTTGGCCACGCGCTTTTTCAGCAGCGCGTTCATCAGCGTCGACTTGCCGACGTTCGGAATGCCCATGATCATGATGCGCAGCGGCTTGGTCGGCACGCCGCGGTGCGGGGCGAGCGACAGCGCCAGCGCCGGAATGCGCGCGACATCGAGCGGCTTCTTGGTCGTCATCGGGTAGGCCGTCACGCCCGGCTTGGCGTCGTAATACGCCTTCCAGGCGGCGGTGGCCGCCGGGTCGGCCAGGTCGATCTTGTTCAGGATCTTCAGGACCGGGCGCTGGCGGAACTGGCGCATGCGGTCGACCAGGGGGTTGCAGCTTGCCTCGGGCAGGCGCGCGTCGAGCACCTCGATGACGAGGTCGATGAATTCCATCTGCTCCTCCGCCTGCTTCTTGGCGGAGTTCATGTGGCCCGGGAACCATTGTATCGACATGCTGTGCTTTCAAATTCTGCGAACGAGGCGGTATTTTACGCTGGCGCCGCGACCGGTGCCCGGCTCCATTGTCGTTATGTTTCCAACTGGAATGATTTTGGCTTGATTCGTTGCAATATCGAGTCACCGCGGACGGGCACGATGAGGGAACGGCCGCTTGTGGCCGGTCAAGGGACAATGTCGAGGAGAAGGTCATGGCGAAGTTGATGGGTGTCGCGCGCAATGTCGAGGTATGGATTTTTGGGGCGTTCGGTGGGCTGATCCTGCTGGCCTGCCTGGACAGACCGGCCGAGCGGGCGAAGCCGGCAAGCCGGGTGGGCGCGGTGGCGGAAGTGGAGCTGGCGCAGCCGGGGCCGCAGGCGGCCGGCACCGAGGCGCGGTATGTGGTGTATGTGGTGGGCAAGCGGCCCACTGCAGCGAAGAAGCGGGCCGCCGCGCGTGGAGGCGCGGGGTAAAGAAAATCACCTGCAGGTGCACGACCAGGATGGGCACGGGTGCCCATCCTGCCAAACCGGCAACTCCCCCTCACCTCGCCATGGCTTCCATATCCCTGCGCACCAGTGACGTGACCCCGCCCCAGTTGCGGTCCGTGTAGTGCCCGTAGTCCTCCCCATCGTCCCGGAACACGACCGAGTGCCAGGCCCACTTCGCGCGCCCGCCCTGGTTCGGGCCCGAGCCGAGCGTCAGGTCGTTGCAGAACCAGTCGCCCGGATTGCAGAATGAGCTGCCGCCGGTGCCGGACACCCCGCCCGAACTGTGATAGGCCTCGACCTCGTCGTCCTGGCCCGGCAGGATGAACGAATACAGCGTGCCTTTCGCGCCGGCATAGTTGTAGAACCAGACGCCACGCGTGTCGTTGTGGTTGTACAGGGCGCGCGCGGTCGAGACCTTGTGCTGCTGGACCAGCGGTTCGCTCGTGGTCCAGGCGCCGATGTCGGCCAGTTCGCTGCCGCCGGCGGAGCCTGCCGCCACCCTCACCCACCGGATGTTCCAGCCCGTTTGCGTGCCGCCCGTGCCGGCCGCGCACACGCCGGACGCGTTCGGCTGCGCATTCGTCCTTGGGCGCGCCGAGCCGCCGTAGTTGGCCAGCGTATAGCCGATCAGCATGTCACCGGCGCTGTGGACCGCGATATAGCACCAGTTGTTGCCGGTGCAAAAGCAGTCGAGCGCGTTGCGGACATAGCCGCTTTGCGAGGCGATCCCGCTCCTGCCGTCCCAGTTGACCGACTTCTTGTTCACGCCCGCCGCCACGGCATTGGGGCCGAAATAGGTGAAGTCGTTGTAGTTGCCGATCGCGCCGCCGCCGGTGCGGCCGTTGATCCAGAGACTGTAATTGGTGGCACTCGCCACGCCGGCGGCGAGCAGGCCGGGCAGGCATAGCAGGTAGGGCAAAGCGGCAAGGCGTGCGGATCGTCCCATGTCATCCTCCATCGTTCTGGTTGCAGTGGGACGTGTCGACGGCCGACCGCGAACGACCATTCTTGTGACAAGTCGGTTGGCACGTCAACCGCGCACGAGGCGCACGTTGGAGGAAGGATACTGAACAGCCGGAAGAATGCGGCGCCGCCAACACAGGCGGCGCCGACTCCAGATGAGGACGCTTATTTCACGGGCCCGCAGGCGCTCGGCGGCAAGGGTTGCGAGGGGTCGAACTTCGCCAGTTCGGCGGCCGCGCCCTTGCGGTCCTTCGCGAATTCCGCCAGGTGGCGCTGGCGTTCTTCGCTGTCCCACTCCGTGTCGAGCACACCCTCGAGCGAACGCTTGCGGCTGGCCAGCACGGGCCCTTCCAGGCGCGGCATCAGCTCGCGGTCGGGGTCGGTGTTCTCCTTGAGCAGATAACCGTCGACGTCGCGCAGCATCAAAGGCAGCGGCGCCGCCATCGATCATGAGTTTGCCGAACACCGTCAGTTTGATGTCGTTCGGCCCCGGCCCCAGCACCTCGTTGAAGGTCGCCAGCGCGAACGGACGGCCTTTCGCATCGTCGATGCGGCCGGTGACGACGTAACGACCAGGCTGGCGCACGTCGGCGCGCAGGATGAAGGTGAGCGAACCGTCCTCCATCGCTTCGCGCGGCGGCCCGGCCCAGACCGCGGGCACCTTCGGCGAATAGATGACGTCGAAGATCACGACGCCATTCTTGCCGCCCGCCGTGTAGCGCACCTCGGTGCGGATGGTGCCGTGAAAACCCGCCAGTCCCGTCTGCGCCGGGGTCAGTACCCCGGCAAAGGCGCCGTCGTCGGCCACCGGATCGGCACCGGCGCCATCGTCGGCAAAGGCGAGCGGCACCTGGGTCGTGGGCCGCGCGCCGGCCGTGACGATGCCGGCCGCAAGCGCACGCGTGACGACCAGCGGCACGGTGGTCCCGTTCGGTTCGACCGCGCGCAGCGAGAACGCGGCCGACTCGCCGGCGGCGAGGAACACGCGCGACTGCGAGGTCTGGAGCAGGATGTTCGGATCGCCGCGGCGGTCCTCGCCGCGCATCGGGTTGGTCTCCGTCACCGGGCGGTTCGGATAGACCTGGTCGGGATTGCGCGACATCGGCTGCGAGCCCGGCGGATACATGCTGCCCTCGCGGTAGCTGCAATACGTGTTGTCGGCCAGCGCATAGTTGTCGACCAGCTGCTGGCGCTGGCGTGCCCGCTCGCCCGGGGCCGGCGCAAGCGGCTGGCCGTCGACCTGGCCGAAGAACTGCGGGCGCTGTTGCGGGCCGCCGCCGGCGGCGACGGTCGTGACCGGCGACTGCGTGTCGCCGCGCAGCGCCAGCCAGGCGACGGCCGCCAGCAGCGCCAGGATCAGCACGAGGGGCAGCCAGCGCCGCAAGCCGCTTGCGCGGCCCGGTTGTTGTCGATCAGAGGGCACTGTTCACCACGGCGCTGCGCACGACCCCGACGATGCCTTTCCAGTTGCCGTTCGCATAGTGATTGTAGGTTTCGTTATCGTCCCGGAAGCTGACCGAGTGGTAACTCCATTTCAGCGAGCCGCCTTCGTTGGCCGCCGTGCCGAGGGTCAGGTCGTTGCAGAACCAGTCGCTCGGATTGCAGTAGGAGCCGCCCCCGCTGCCGGACACGCCGCCGGTGCTGTGGTAAGCGACGGCTTCATCGTCCTGGCCCGGCAGGATGCCGGAATAGGCCGTCCCCTTCGCCGCGGCATACATGTAGAACCAGACATTGCGCGTGGTGTTGTGGTTGTACATGGCGCGCGCGGTGCTGGTTTTGAGGTCCTGCACGAGGGGTTCGGACGTCGTCCAGGAACCGGCATCCGACAGCTCCGATCCCCCGCCCGCGCCCGAGGCGGCGCGCACCCATTTGATGTTCCAGCCGGTCTGGGCCGTGCCGTCGCTGTTGCCGCAGGCACCCGTGGCGTTGGCCATGGCGTTTTTCTTGACGCGCGAAGAGCCGCCGTAGTTGGCCATGTTGTAGCCCATCATCAGGTCGCCGGCGCTGTGGGTGACGACATAGCACCAGTTGTTCCCGGTGCAGAAGCAGTCGAGCGCGTCGCGAATCTTGCCGCTTTGCGAAGCGATGCTGCTGCGGCCATCCCAGTTGACGGATTTCTTGTTGACGCCCGCAGCCGTGGTGCCGGGGCCCCAGTAGGACCAGCTGTTGTAGTTGCCGACCACGCCGCCGCCAGTGCGGCCGTTGATCCAGAGTGTGTAGTTTGTTGCGGCAGCGAAGCCTGAAACGACCATCAGACAGGCCGCCATGACCAACTGTAGGGCTTTCTTCACAATCATCTCCTCTTGTAGAGTTGACGCCTGTCCCGATGCCATCGCTGCCGGCAGAGCCAGGCGCAGCCGCTTCCTGCGGCTGAGCTGACTGTATGCCTGCACTAGAAACGAGTCAATTGAACAAGCGAGAGAAGAATAGTGCGTTGTATTCGCGCGAAAACGAACAAAGTTTGCCTTTAATCAAGCTCTGCCAGAACTTTCAGGTGTGCAACGACGCTGCGGCCGAGTGCCGACAATTCATAGCCGCCTTCCAGGCAACTGACGATGCGGCCGCCCGCGTGCTCGCGCGCCACCGCCATCACCTGGCGCGTGAGCCAGGCGTAATCGGCTTCGACCAGGGCCATGCCGCCCATGTCGTCGTCGCGGTGGGCATCGAAACCCGCCGAGATGAAAATCATTTGCGGCCGGAACGCGTGCAGCGCCGGCAGCCAGTATTCCTGCACCACCTGGCGCACGACATCGCCGCCGCTCCTCGCCGGCACCGGGATGTTGACCATGGTGGCGCTGACCGGTTCCGGTTCCACGTACGGATAGAACGGATGCTGGAAGAAGCTCGCCATCAGCACGCGCGGATCCTTGCGGAAGGATTCCAACGTGCCATTGCCATGGTGGACGTCGAAGTCGACGATCGCGACCCGTTCCAGCCCGTGCGCCTCGAGCGCGTGGCGCGCGGCGATCGCGACGTTATTGAAGAGGCAAAAGCCCATCGGCTCGCTTGGCGTGGCGTGGTGGCCGGGCGGGCGGACCGAGCAGAAGGCGTTGTCGATATCGCCGGCAATGACGGCGTCGGTCGCGGCCAGGGCGGCGCCAGCCGCGCGCAGGGCCGCGTCGTAGCTCGCGTGGCACAGCAGGGTGTCGCCGTCGAGCGGATAGGTGTCGCCCGGGGTGCTCGGGATATGGTCGCGCACCAGCGCCAGCGCGCCCTCGGTATGGTTGCGCAGTATCGCGGGAATCTCGGCCAGCGGCGCCAGGCGGCGTTCGAGCAGGCCGTCGATCCGGGCCCGGATCAACTGGTCGTCGATCGCCTGCAGGCGGGCCGGGCATTCGGGATGCCAGTCGCCCATGTCGTGCTTCAGGCAGTCTGGATGGCTGTAGATTGCTGTGCTCATGATCGTGGCTGCTTGTCGATGTGTTGCCTGCTGCTCAGCCATACACCGGGAATGCCCGTTCTCGCATAGAATCATCCGGAGACGGACGTTCCCGCTGCATGGAAAGAATAGTTGCCAATAGCGCTAATCTACCATGCCGCCCGCGGCCCCGCATATTCCACCTTGGAACCCAACCATGTTCAACAAATTGCACGCCGCCGCGCGCCAGGTCGGCCAGATCGTGGTCGGCAAGGACCAGCAGGTGCGCCTCGCTTTCACTTGCCTGCTGGCCGGCGGCCATCTGCTGATCGAGGACGTGCCGGGCGTCGGCAAGACCACGCTGGCGCATGCGCTGGCCTTGTCCCTCGGCCTGAAATTCAACCGCGTCCAGTTCACCAGCGACCTGCTGCCGGCCGACGTGTCCGGCATTTCCGTCTACGAGCGCGAGAAGAACGGTTTCGCCTTCCACCCGGGACCGATCTTTACCCAGGTGCTGCTGGCCGACGAGATCAACCGCGCCACGCCGAAAACGCAATCGGGCCTGCTCGAGGCGATGGAAGAGCGGCAGGTGAGCATCGACGGCATGACGCGCGCCCTGCCCGAACCCTTCTTCGTCATCGCCACGCAAAACCCGGCGCACCAGCTCGGCACCTTCCCGCTGCCGGAGTCGCAGCTCGACCGCTTCCTGATGTGTCTGTCGCTGGGCTATCCGGACGCCGCCGCCGAGCGTGCGCTGCTGATGGGCGAAGACCGTCGCGTCCTGCTGCGCACGCTGGACGCCGCGATGAATCCGGAAGAGCTTCTCGAGGCGCAGCGTGCGCTGCGTGCGATCCATGCGTCAAGCTCGCTGATCGACTACGTGCAGGCGCTGGCCCAGGCCTCGCGCTCGGGCACCCTGTTCGCCGAGGGCCTGTCGCCGCGCGCCGCGATCGCCCTGTTGCAGGCCGGACGCGCCTGGGCCGCACTCGAGGGACGCGACCATGTGCTGCCGGAAGATATACAGGCAGTGCTGGTGCCGGTCTGCGCGCACCGCCTGCGGCCCCTGAAGTCGGCGCACGGGATGGCGCAGGCCAGCCGCGACCTGGTGCTGCAGCTGCAAAAATCGGTGCCGGTGTAAGAACCTATGCCAGTAGGGAGGAGGAAGTTGATGACGATGCATGGGAAGCGCGGGCAAGGCGCGAGGAGGCCGCATGGTAAACCACGAATTTACCAAATGCGCGACGAGCAACGCAGCACGCGCTTTCCAGGCGCGTCAGCAACGACTCATCCCTACTGGGATAGGTTCTAAACGATGGACAGCATGGGCCCGACCCCGGCCGAGGGCGGCCACTGGCGCCTGCGCCGCGAAGCGCGCGCGACCAGCGAGCTGTTCCTCGGCCAGCGCCGCATCTATATCCTGCCCAGTGGACCGGGGGTGGGTTTCGGCGCGCTGCTGCTGGTGCTGCTGGTCGGATCGATCAACTACAACCTGGGCCTGGGCTATGCCCTGACCTTCCTGGCCTTGTCCTGTGCGCTGGTCGACATGCTGCTCACCTGGCGCAACCTGGCCCACCTGCGCCTGAAAGCCGGCCGCACGCCGGCCGTGTTCGCCGGCCAGGAGGCCAGCTTCGAGCTGCAACTGGTCAACACGACCGCCCGTCCCCGCTACGCCATCCGGGTCGATGCCGCAAGCGAGGACGAACCGCGCCACGCGGCCGACCTTGCGGCCGGTGCCGACGCCATCGTGCGCCTCGCCGTTCCGACCGAACGCCGCGGCTGGCTGGCCGCGCCGCGCCTGGTGCTGAGCACGCGCTTTCCGCTCGGCCTGTTCCGCGCCTGGAGCTACTGGCAGCCTGACCTGCGCGCACTGGTCTATCCGTTCCCCGAGGAAGATGCGCCACCGCTGCCGCGGGCCACGGGCGCACCTTCGTCCGGGGACACGGCCAGTGCGGGCGGCGAAGACGATTTCGCCGGCGTGCGCCCCTACCAGCCGGGCGACCCGCTGCGCCGGCTGGCCTGGCGCCAGATCGCGCGCCTCGCCCTGGAAGACGGCGGCCAGCTCGCCATCAAGCATTTCGAGGGCGGCGCGCGCGAGGAGCTGGTGCTGGACCTGGCCAGCCTGCCTCCCGCACTCGACCTGGAGTTGCGCCTGTCGCGCATGGCACGCTGGGTGCTCGAGGCCGAGAGCCGCGCCCTGCCCTACGCCTTCTACCTGGGCGCGGCCTCGTTCGCAGCGTCCAGCGGCCCCGCCCACGCGGCCGCCTGCCTGCGCGCGCTGGCGCTGTATGGCCTGGAAACGCCGCGATGAAGGCGCTCTTTGCCCGACTGCATGCCCTGCCGCGCGACAAGGCCGACACCCTGCTGCTGCTCGCCAGCGCCCTGCTGGTGCTGGCGCCACATGTGGCGCACCTGCCGGCCTGGGTGTCGGGGCTGTGCGCGCTGACCCTGCTGTGGCGCGGCGCGATCACGCTGCAGGGCAAGCGCATGCCGCCCAGCCTGCTGTTGCTGCCGCTGGCGGCGCTTGCCATGTTCGGCGTCGCCCAAAGCTACCAGACCCTGCTCGGGCGCGATGCCGGGGTCGCCATGCTGGTGCTGCTGGTCGCCTTCAAGATGCTGGAAATGCATGCGCGGCGCGACCTGTTCGTGGTCGTGTTCCTGTGCCTGTTCCTGGTGCTGACGAATTTCTTCTACGAGCAGGGCATCGGCACGGCCTTGCTGATGGCGCTCTCGGTGCTGGCCCTGCTCACCGCCCAGCTGAGTTTCCAGTTCACGGGCGCCGTGCCGCCGCTGCGCCGGCGCTTCCTGATGAGCGTGAAGATCCTGGGCCTGGCCGCGCCGCTGGCGCTCGCCCTGTTCTTCCTGTTCCCGCGCATCCAGGGGCCGCTGTGGGGCTTGCCGGGCGACGCCACCAGTGCCCGTTCCGGCCTGTCGGAAACGATGGCGCCGGGAACGATGGCGAACCTGGCGCAGTCGGGCGAGCCCGCCTTCCGCGTGCGTTTCGACGGCCCGGTGCCGCGCCAGGAGCAGCTGTACTGGCGCGGCCCGGTGCTGGGCGCCTACGACGGGCGCACCTGGACCCGGATCGACGCCAGGGCACGCCGGCGCTCGGCGCAGCAGCCGCCGTCCCTGCTGGTTGCCGGCAAGCCGGTCGGCTATGAAGTCACGCTCGAACCCGGGTCAAACCGCTGGCTGTTCGCGCTCGAGATGCCGCAGCGCCTGCCCGCGCTGGACGGCAACCTCGCGCATGTCTCGGGCGAATTCGAACTGACGACGAATCTCCCGGTGGAGACGCGCCTGCGCTACCGGATGCGCTCCTTCCTGGACTACAGCCTGCAAAAGGATGGCTTGCCGCCGGACGCAGATGACTGGCTGCAGCTGCCGGCCGACAGCAACCCGCGTGCCCTGCTGGCCGGCCTCAACCTGCGCGCCGAACCTGATCCGCGCCGCCGTGTCGAGGCCGTGCTGCAGCGCTTCCGGCGCGAGAACTATGTGTATACGCTGAACCCGCCACTGCTCGGGCGCAATGCGGTCGACGATTTCCTCTACGGCAGCCGCGCCGGCTTTTGCGAACATTTTTCGGGCGCCTTCGTCTTCCTGATGCGCGCGGCCGGGGTGCCGGCGCGGGTCGTCACCGGCTACCAGGGCGGCGAGTTGAATCCGCTCGATGGGTATGTCACCGTGCGCCAGTCCGATGCCCACGCCTGGGCCGAAGTCTGGCTCGCGGGACGCGGCTGGGTGCGTGTCGACCCGACCGCGGCCGTGGCACCGGAACGGGTGCGGCGCGGCCTGGACGGCGCGATCCCGCCGCGCCCGCCCTTCGGCATCGAAGGATTCGGGCGCTTCATGGGCATGGACGGCGAGAGCACGCCATGGATCGCCCAGATGCGCTACGCGGCCGGGGCGATGAACAATGGCTGGAACCAGTGGGTGCTCAATTACACGCCGCAGCGCCAGCAAAGCGTCGTCGCGAGCGTGCAGTCCTCGCTGTTCGGCTGGCACATGCCGGTCTTGCTGGCTTTCCTGGCCGGAGTGTTGTTGCTGTTTAGAATGTTCCAGCAACGCCGGGCTAGCGATCCGGTCGATGCGCTATACTCGGCCCTGTGTTCGCGCCTGGCCCGGCTGGGTTTGGCGCGTTCGGCAGATGAAGGCCCGACCGCCTATTGCGCGCGCATTGTCGCGGCAGGCAGCCTGGCAGCGCCCGCGCAAGCGGCCGCCGCCGAGTTCCTCGGCCGTTACAGCGCCTGGCGGTATGCGCCGCGCCGCGACGACGCCCATCTGGCCGCGACCCTGAAGCGCTTACTTTCGCAAGTTCGATGAAATCCTTAGTATTAGTTCTCGCAGCACTCGTTTTCGCAGCACCCCCGGTGTTCGACGCCAACGCCGCGACGAAGCATCCGCCGGCCAAGGCCGGCAAGGCCAAGGCAAGCGCGGCCAAAGCATCGCTCTCCAGGCCCGGTCCCAGGGTGCGCAAGGCGCTGGCCGCCGCTGCGGCGGTGGCTGCCGTGTCGGCCATCGACTACAAGGGCGAGCCGATCAATTTCGGCGAATGGCAGGCCGTCCAGGGCTTCGTCGACGACATGGTCGTCAAGCACGGTTTCGACCGCGCCGAGCTCGAAGCGCAGATGCGCCAGGTCCATTTCGTGGAGTCCGCAGTGCAGCTGGTGAAACCGGCGCCGCCGGGCAAGCCGAAGAACTGGAAAGCCTATAGCGAGCGCTTCATCGAGCCGATCCGCATCAATGCCGGCCTGCGCTTCTGGAACGAAAACGACGCCGCACTGTCGCGTGCCGAGGCGATGTACGGCGTGCCGGCCGAGATCCTGGTCGGCATCATCGGCGTGGAAACGGTGTACGGGCGCGATACCGGCCGCTTCCGCGTGCTCGACACCCTGACCACCCTTGCCTTTGCTTATCCGGACGCGCCGAACAAGACCGCGCGCGCCGACTTCTTCCGTAGCGAACTCGAGAACACCCTGCTGCTGGCGCGCCACGAGAAGATCGACCCGTTCACGCTGCTCGGCTCCTTTGCCGGCGCCGTCGGCCTGCCGCAATTCATGCCCGGGAATATTTTGAAGTATGGCGTCGATTTCGACGGCGACGGCCATATCGACCTGCGCAACTCGACCGCGGACGCGATCGGCAGCGTGGCCAATTTCCTGATCGAACACGGCTGGAAGCCGAGCGACCCGGGTCCGGCCGTGATCCCGGTCGACGTCGCCGCGCACCGCGCCTGGGAGCCGCTGCTCGAGCGCGGCCTGGCCGCCACGCTGCGTCCGGACGAACTGGAAGCGGCCGGCGTCATCCCGCCCGCGGCGCTGGCGCCGGGCCGCCTGTACGGCCTGGTCGACCTGCAGAACGGCGCCGAAGCGACCGAGTACTGGTTGGCGACCGATAACTTCTTTGCCATCACCAAATATAACCGCAGTTATTTCTATGCCATGTCGGTCATCGACCTGGGACGCGCCGTACGCGAAGCCCGGATGGCCCAGGCATTGTAGAGCTGACAAAGTTGTAACAGGCTGTAACAGCGTTGCGCCCCCGTTCTTCCCCGGCGCAGCGCTCCTTACCCCGGGTACTCCCCCGGTGTATCCCGACCCGCCTGATTTCTGTACTCTATGGAAACATTCAAAGGCGCGGCATACTCCCTCCGATGTTGCCATTTGTGCATATCATTCTGAAACGTGCGGCGCGCAACGTCTGTTTCCTTTACACTCAGGTTTAATGAAAAAACAATTATTTTTTTCGTGAGTTTGTGAGAGAATTGCATTGCGGCTATTGTTGCGAATAGACAACAGAGCCGAGGCTTCGCACCGAATTCTATTGCTCATAAGTACTAGAGCCTGAATTAGTTGTACAATTGAGTAGATTTTTTCGAAAGAACTTCCGGAACCGAAACGCCGCAAGCAACTTTCCGTAACCCACAATAGGAATTTTTGAATCATGACAAACCAAGTCGGCATTGATATGAGCAGCGATGCGGAGTCGGATGAACTGTTGCAATACAACCCGAACCGTCTGCTGGACACCCTGATCGAGAACCTGCGCCTGAAGAACGACGCAGCCCTGTCGCGCGCCCTGGAAGTGGCGCCGCCGGTGATCTCGAAGATCCGCCACCACCGCCTGCCGGTCGGCGCATCGCTCCTGATCCGCATGCACGAAGTGAGCGACCTGTCGATCCGCGACCTGCGCTACCTGATGGGCGACCGCCGCAACAAGTTCCGCATCAGCGACAAGCAGTTCAAGCCAAAAGAAGGCGCGGCACCGTCCGCCTCGAGCGGCGAGTAATTTTCACGCATTCCCGCGCAGCCGGCAATCATGCGGCCGTGCAGGATGCTGAACGAAAAAAAGGGGCGATGCGATCGCCCCTTTTGCCGTCCTGTGCGCGTCTTAGGCCGGGAACACGCCGGTCGACAGGTAACGGTCGCCGCGGTCGCAGACGATGAACACGATCGTCGCATTCTCCACGGTCTGTGAAATGCGCAGCGCCACTTCGCAGGCGCCGCCCGCTGAAATCCCGCAGAAAATCCCCTCTTCCGCCGCCAGCCGGCGCGCCATCTGCTCGGCCGCGGCCTGGCCGACGTTTTCGACCTGGTCCACGCGCGACTTGTCGAAGATCTTCGGCAGGTAAGCCTGCGGCCACTTGCGGATACCGGGAATCGACGACCCTTCTTCGGGCTGGGCGCCGATGATGCGCACCGCCTCGTTCTGTTCCTTCAGGTAGCGCGACACGCCCATGATGGTGCCGGTGGTGCCCATGGCGCTGACGAAATGGGTGATGCGCCCATCGGTGTCGCGCCAGATTTCCGGACCCGTCGTCTCATAGTGGGCGAGCGGATTGTCCTGGTTGGCGAACTGGTCGAGGATGATGCCCTTGCCTTCCTTTTGCATCTGGTCGGCCATGTCGCGCGCGTATTCCATGCCGCCCGTCTTCGGGGTCAGCACGATCTGGGCGCCGTAGGCCGCCATGCTCTGGCGCCGCTCGATCGACAGGTTATCCGGCATCAGCAGGATCATCTTGTAGCCGCGGATCGAGGCCGCCATGGCGAGCGCGATGCCGGTGTTGCCGGAAGTTGCCTCGATGATGGTATCGCCCGGCTTGATCTGGCCGCGTGCCTCGGCATTCTTGAGCATCGACATCGCGGCGCGGTCCTTCACGGACCCGGCCGGGTTGTTGCCTTCGAGCTTGCCAAGAATGACGTTATTGCGCGCCACGGCATCCGCGCCCGGCAGGCGCATCAATTGCACCAGCGGGGTATTGCCGATCGTATCTTCGATGGTTTTATAGGCCATGCTCGCTCTCTTGCTGTTCTTCAAAATGCCATTCTAAACCGGGACGCAAGAGTGCGCATGGAGAGGGGTCGCGGCCGGTCTCCGCCCCGACGCAATCACCGTCATTCCGCGGCGCCGACGTAACGTAGGGTGGGCATGCCCACGCGGAACGATGATCAATGGTGGTGATTTTGGAGACGCGAACGTGGATACCCGCCAGCGCGTCCAAATGTTCATTCAAGACGTTTCGGCGGTTTCACGGTGCGGACCGGAATCGCGCCAACACCATGCACCGTTCCGCGTGGGCATGCCCACCCTACGAATCAGCGTAGCGGAGCGGGATAGGTCGCGACGCTGACGTTGCCGTCTTTATCGACCGCCTGCACGCCGAAGAAGTAATTGTCCTTCGACAGGTTCACAGTCGCCTCCGTCACATTGCCGACAAACTTCGCCCCCTGCCACCCGGCCGCTGTCGTATCGCGCCACACAATCCGGTAACCCGCGACATCCGGTTCCGCATTCGCCTGCCACACCAGCGTCGAATCGTTCACCAGCTTGTCCGTGCGCACCTTCACGCCTTGCGGCGCGGCCGGCGCCAGGGCCAGCGAAGCGAGCGCGGCGGCATTCACCTTCGCCACCTTCGCCGTGTAATCAGGATCGACGAAGTCGACCAGGTCGCCATACACCTTGCCATTCTCGGTGCGCAGGTTCTGGTGCTGGTGCGAGAAGTCCTCGTTCGGCTCGGTGAAGCGCAGTGCCGCATAGCCCTGCTCGAGGAAAGGCATGTGGTCGCCGCCGCGCAGGTAGCGGTCGTGGCGCTGGATCACATTGACCTTGAAGCCCTTCACGTAGCGCTCGCCCTGCTCCTTCACATGGCGCGCGAGCTGGCGCGAGATCGAATCGTTTTCGCCGCCGGTCGCGACGAGCTGGCGCACCGCGTCGCTCATCTCCCTGGTCGCCGGCACGCCCTGTGCAAACAGGCGCACCTGCTTGTTGTCGACGCGGCCGTCGTCGGCGTGCGAGCTGCCGATGATGTCGTTGGTGAACATGCCGGCCACGTTCAGGTTCTTTTCGCGCGCCATCTTCGCCCAGTGGCCGGCGCCGAGCAGGCCCTGCTCTTCCGCGGCGACCGCCATGAAGACGAGGGTCGCGTCGAATGTGTACCTGGCCATCACGCAGGCCATCTCCATCACGGCGGCCGTGCCCGAAGCGTCGTCGTTCGCGCCCGGCGCACGGCCGGCAGCGTCCATCACGTCGGTATTGCGCGAGTCGTAGTGGCCGGTCACCACGTACAGGCGGTCTTTCGAGGCCTCCTGGGTACCCGGCAGCGTGGCGACGACGTTGACGATCTCGGTCGGCCGCGAGATGCGCGCCGAGATCGGGGCGATGTGGCTGTCGAAGCTGACCTCAAGTTGCGTGCCGGCGCCGCAGCGCTCGAGTTCGGCCTTGATCCAGCGGCGCGCGGCGCCGATGCCGGTCGTCCCGGAAGCCGTGTCCGACATCGTGTGGCGCGTCTCGAAGCTGACGAGCTTGCGCACATAGGCATCGATGCGTTTCGGGGAAATCTGGGCGACGATCTTGTCGATCTGGGCCTGGTGGCGGGAAACGTCCGGGCTGGCGGGCGCGGCGTTGGAAGCGGAAGCGAGCAGACCGGCGATGAGGCGGGCGGTGATGCGGAGGCGATGCATGAAGGTCCCTGGAGTCGGTGCGAATCCTTATCTTCTCATGCCGCCCCCGCCTGTTACAGTCTTTACGGGCGAAAATCCGGGGTGGAACAGCTGCCGCCGGGGCGACGGCGGCAGCTCGCCCTTACATGCCGGGCTTGGCTTCGGCCGGCTTGGCTTTCGATTCCTTCGCGCCCGGAGCGGCCTTGGCCGTCTTCGTGTCGGGCTTGACGCCGGCCGCGGCGCCTTTCTTGCCCTTGCCGTTCACCTGCAGGCCGGCCTCGGACAGCTTGGCCGCCTTCTTCTCGCCGACGCCCTTGACGCGCTTCTGGAAGTCGGCCCAGTCCTTGAACTCGCCCTTGCTGCGCTCTTCCAGGATCGCTTTCGACATGCTCGGCCCCACGCCCTTCACGCCATCGAGGGCGGCGGCATCGGCCTTGTTGACGTCGACCTGGGCAAACGCGAAGCCGGTCGAGGCGACCAGCATGGCAACGGCAAGCATCAGTTTCTTGATCATCAAAAGTCTCCATTTGGGTAACGGACGGCGGATGCCGTCCATCCGCGCTTAACGCGGCAGATGAAAGGCTGTTGACCTGAAGCGATTGAGCCGGATCAAATGGAGTTGGCCTCCGCGTAACGTACGGGGTCATTGAGGCCAGTGGCCTCAATGACGGGTTCACCGGGCATGCCCACGCGTGCGGAGCCCGCAGGCCACGTAAAACGTTTCGACCGGGAGCCGTGCGTAACGCGTGGGCATGCCCACCCTACGATGATCAGCCTGGGAATAATTCTTCGCGGGTGACAGTGGCGGTACCCAGCTTGCCGACGACGATGCCGCCGGCGCGGTTCGCGGTTGCCAGCGCCACGTCCAGCGGCGCCCGCGCGCCCAGCATGGCGGCCATGGTCGCGATGACCGTGTCGCCGGCGCCCGACACGTCGAACACCTCGCGCGCATCCGCATGCACGTGCAGCACCTCGTTTTCCGTGTACAGGCTCATCCCCTCTTCCGAGCGCGTCAGCAGCAGCGACTCGAGTCCGAGCTCCGTGCGCAGCGCTTGCGCCTTGGCGGTCAGCTGCTCTTCGCTCTTCCAGTTGCCGACGATGCGTTTGAGTTCGGACTTGTTCGGCGTGAGCATGCTGGCGCCCGCGTAGGGCGAGAAATCGTCCCCCTTCGGGTCGACCATCACGATCTTCCCGGCCTCGCGCGCGGCGCGGATCATCTCGGCGACGTTGACCAGGCTGCCCTTGTTATAGTCGGAGAAAATCAGCACGTCGTAGTCCGGCAGCAGCGCGCGAAATTGCGTCAGCTTGTCGCGCAGCACGGTCTCGGTGGGGGCGTCCTCGAAGTCGATGCGTACCATCTGCTGCTGGCGGCCGATGACGCGCAGCTTGATGATGGTGGAAATCGCCTCGTCGCGCTTCAGGTAGCTATGGATGCCGGAATCGAGCAGCAGGCGCTCGACCGATGTTCCCGCTTCGTCGGCACCGACCACGCCCAGCAGGCCGCTGTGGGCGCCGAGCGCGGCCGCGTTGCGCGCCACGTTGGCGGCGCCGCCGAGGCGCTCTTCACGCCGTTCGATGCGCACCACCGGCACCGGCGCTTCCGGCGAAATGCGCGAGACGTCGCCGAACCAGTAGCGGTCGAGCATCACGTCGCCGACCACGAGCATGCGCACGTTGTCGAGCCGCGGGGCGGCGGTGTGGAGGTAGTCTGCGCCGTCGAGCAGGCGGCTTGGTGTTTCGGTAATCATCTGCGTGTGCGTAGGTATGTAGGGTGGGCCGGGCCGCGATCGGACTCCGTGCCCACGCGGAACGTCGCGTCTCGTTGGCTATGTCAATTCATGACATTCAGTTCTTCCGTGCGACGCGGCGGATAGGTTTCCCAGCGGCTGCAGCCCGGACATTGCCAATAATACTGGCGCGCCTTGAAGCCGCAATGGCTGCACTGGTAGCGCGCGAGCTTTGCCGTGTAACCGTGGATCAGGTTCTTCACCATCGACAGCTCTTCCCAGAGGTGGGCCGGGGCGTCCATCAGGCGCGCTTCGAGCAGCTTGTCGAGGCCGAGCAAGGTCGGATTGCGGCGCAACTCGTCGACCACCAGCTGTTTGGCAGCTTCCACGCCGTCGAGTTCAATCACGGCCTTGAAGACAACCTCGATCAGGTCAATCGACGAGGCTTCCGCCAGGTAGGAACGCAGCAGGTTGACGCCTTCCTGCGGCCGGCCGACGCGGCGGTAGCCGTCCATCAGGCGCCCGGCGACCAGCGCCACGTGCGGCACGCTTTGCTGTTCCACCCGCTTCCAGGCGGCGATCGCGCCTTCGGCGTCACCCTGGGCCAGCAGGGCGTCGCCCAGCAGCATGGTCGCGCGCACGCTGTTGCGGTCGGCGTGCAGGGCCTTGTCCAGCAGCGCCATCGCGTCCGGCAAGTCACTCCGCACCAGCGTGTCCTGGGCCAGCTCGCAATAGAACTGGGCGATTTCCTTCTGGCGCGCGCCGGCGCCCGAGGCCTGCAGGCCGGTCGCGGCATCGATCGCGCGACCCCATTCCTTTTCGCGCTGGTAGATTTCCAGCAGCGCCTTGCTTGCCTGCACGCTGTAGCTGCCCTCGACCAGGCCGTTGAAGGTTTCTTCCGCGCGGTCGAGCAGGCCGGCTTTCAAATAGTCCATGCCGAGTTCGTACTGGGCCTGGGTGCGCTGTTCGGCCGGCAGGTCGGGACGCGCCAGCAGATTCTGGTGGACACGGATGGCGCGTTCGATTTCGCCGCGGCGGCGGAACAGGTTGCCGAGCGCAAAGTGCATGTCCGCCGTTTCAGGGTCGAGCGTGACGATCTCGATGAAGGCGTCGATCGCCTTGTCGGGCTGGTCGTTCAGCAGCAGGTTCAGGCCCTTGAAATAGGCCCGCGGCAAGGTGCGCGATTCGGACAGGATCTGTTTGATGTCGACCCGGGCGGCGATCCAGCCGAGGCCAAAGAAGACAGGGACGGCGAGCAGCCACCAGGTTTCAAATTCCATGAGTTGTTATTGTTGGTTCAGTTGATGAGCGCGGGATGGGCACGGCGTCAGCGCGGCGCGACCGCATCCGCGGCGGGCTGGGCGGTACCGGTGCCGGCCGCGCTCTGCAGCGCCTGCACGGTGTTCTTGTGCTGCGATGCTTCGCGGCGATGGCGGAAGACGGTGGGCGACATGGCCAGGATGCCGAGCGCCGCGCCGGCGATGAAAAAGGCCAGCAGCATCAGCACCAGCGGGCCGCGCAGTTCATAGCCGAGGAAAAAGTTCAGGTCGACTTCCTGCGTATTTTTCAGCGCGAAGCCGAAAAACAGGACGAACAGGATAAATCCCGCGATGGTGGAGACAAATTTCATCTGATGGGCCTGGCGGTGGGGGATGCAAAGGCGCAGTGTCGCATATCTGTACCGTTATTTCAAAATTGATGGGTGTTCGCGGGGGTTTCGTACCGCGTGGGCACGGGGCGCCCACCCTACGGACGCATGCGTTTCGGTAGGGTGGGCGCCCCGTGCCCACGCGTTCAACCCAAGCAAGATCAGCCGCGCGAACAAAAAAAAACGGCATCCGCGAGGATGCCGTTCTCTGTTGCCTGCACGTGGCAGACGACTCAGTCTTCGATAATCGGTTGCCCGACCATCGCGTCGACCCGCTCGCGCAGCTGCTTGCCGGGCTTGAAGTGGGGCACCCGTTTTTCGGGAACCATCACCTTGTCGCCCGACTTCGGGTTGCGGCCGATGCGGGGCGGGCGGCTGTTGAGTGCAAAGCTGCCGAAACCACGGATCTCGATGCGCTGCCCGGTCGCCAGGGCGTTGGTCATCGCGTCGAGAATGGTCTTGACTGCGTACTCCGCATCCTTGGCGACCAGCTGAGAATAACGCTCAGCCAGTCGGGCAATCAGCTCGGACTTGGTCATCTGTTCGCCTCAGGCAGGGGCAATTAGCCCTTGTTATCGAACTTGGCCTTCAGCAGCGCGCCCAGGCTGGTCGTGCCCGATGCGGCATTGCTGTCGCTCGAGTTCGACAGCTTGGTCATCGCTTCCTGGGTATCGACATTGTCTTTCGCCTTGATCGACAGCTGGATGCTGCGAGCCTTGCGATCGATGTTGATGACCAGGGCTTCGACCTTGTCGCCGACCTTCAGGTGGGTGCCAGCATCTTCAACGCGGTCACGGGCGATTTCCGAAGCGCGCAGGTAGCCTTCGACTTCTTCGTTCAGCGCGATGACGGCGCCTTTCGGCTCAACCGACTTGACCGTGCCGGTGACCAGGGAACCCTTGTCGTTCAGCGAAGCGAAGTTGTTGAACGGGTCGCCTTCCAGTTGCTTGACGCCCAGCGAAACACGCTCGCGCTCGACGTCGATGGCCAGCACGACGGCTTCCAGCTCGTCGCCCTTCTTGAAGCGGCGCACTGCCTCTTCGCCGGCTTCGGTCCACGACAGGTCCGACAGGTGCACCAGGCCATCGATGTTGCCTGGCAGGCCGATGAAGACGCCGAAGTCGGTGATCGACTTGATCGAACCACGGACTTTGTCGCCCTTCTTGTGGGTCATGCCGAAGTCGTCCCATGGGTTCGCTTTGCACTGCTTCATGCCCAACGAGATACGGCGACGCTCTTCGTCGATTTCCAGGACCATGACTTCGACTTCGTCGCCCAGCTGCACGACTTTGTTCGGGGCCACGTTCTTGTTGGTCCAGTCCATCTCCGACACGTGCACCAGGCCTTCGATGCCCTGCTCGACTTCGACGAACGCGCCGTAGTCGGTGAGGTTCGTGACTTTACCGAACAGGCGGGTGCTCTGTGGGTAACGACGCGACAGGCCGGTCCATGGGTCGTCGCCCAGCTGCTTGACACCCAGCGAGACGCGGTTCTTTTCCTGATCGTACTTGAGGACCTTGGCGGTGATTTCCTGGCCAACCGACAGCACTTCCGACGGGTGACGCACACGACGCCATGCCAGGTCGGTGATGTGCAGCAGGCCGTCGATGCCAC
Source organism: Telluria sp. AIW5 (assembly GCF_056680575.1). Lineage (NCBI taxonomy): Bacteria > Pseudomonadati > Pseudomonadota > Betaproteobacteria > Burkholderiales > Oxalobacteraceae > Telluria > Telluria sp. AIW5. The sequence continues at coordinate 4,874,049 of NZ_CM155289.1, forward strand.
CCAGGTCCACGAACGCGCCGTAGTCGGTGATGTTCTTGACGACGCCGGTAACCACGGTGCCTTCTTTCAGCGTTTCCATCAGCTTCTGGCGCTCTTCGCCCATCGATGCTTCGATGACGGCGCGGCGCGACAGGACGACGTTGTTACGCTTGCGGTCGAGCTTGATGACCTTGAATTCGAGGGTCTTGCCTTCGAACGGGGTGGTGTCCTTGACCGGACGGGTGTCGACCAGCGAACCCGGCAGGAATGCGCGGATGCCGTTGGTCAGGACGGTCAGGCCGCCTTTGACTTTACCGTTGACGGTGCCGGTGACGATCTCGCCCGACTCCATTGCTTTTTCCAGAGCCAGCCACGATGCCAGGCGCTTGGCCTTGTCGCGCGACAGGATGGTATCGCCGAAACCGTTTTCCAGCGATTCGATGGCCACGGAAACGAAGTCGCCAACTGCGACTTCCAGTTCGCCCTGGTCATTCTTGAATTCTTCGATTGGGATGAATGCTTCAGATTTCAGGCCGGCGTTGACGATCACGAAGTTGTGATCCAGACGCACGACTTCGGCGGAGATGACTTCGCCCGAGCGCATGTCTTGACGCGACAGCGACTCTTCAAACAGGGCGGCAAAGCTTTCCATACCGGAATCTTGGGTAGTTGCAGTAGACATAGGTTATTTACGAGTTAGCCAGCAGGACCGGCGATAGTGCGGTTCTGAACTGGGTCAGGTTAAAACAACACCTGCGGGGCGATACGCCACCACAGGCACCAAACAATTACAGCACGCAGTCACAACAATGTATGCCAGTGAAGCACTTGCTCCACCGCTTCATCGACCGTCATGTCCGACGTATCGAGGATGTACGCGCCTTCTGCCGCGACCAGCGGGGCGACGGTGCGATGGGTATCGCGGTCGTCGCGCGCCTGCAAATCGGCAAGCAGACCGTCCATATTAGCAGAAAACCCTTTGTCAATCAATTGCTTATATCGGCGTTGCGCACGCGCTTCGACGCTGGCCGTGAGAAACACTTTCAGGCGTGCGTTGGGGAAAATGACGGTGCCCATGTCGCGCCCGTCCGCCACCAGTCCGGGCGCCTTGCGAAAGCCCAGTTGCAGGGCGTAGAGGGCCTGGCGCACGCTCGGGAAGGCGGCGATTTTCGACGCATTGTTGCCGACATCCTCGGCCCGGATCAGCGCCCCCACCTCTTCGCCGGCGAGGAAAATGCCGCCATTGGTGAAGCTTGCCGGCAGTGCCTGCGCGAGCTCGGCCACCGCATGTTCATTGTCGAGCGCCACGCCCGCGCGCATGGCGGACAGCGCTGTCAAGCGGTAGAGCGCGCCCGAGTCGAGCAGGTGGTAGCCGAGCCGGTCGGCAACGCGCGCCGCGACCGTCCCCTTGCCGGAGGCGGTCGGGCCGTCGATTGTGATCACGGGGATATGGGAATTGGGCATTTTTTTCTAGCTCTTGGTGGACGGGTGCGCTTGTGGCGCGCCGTTAAAACAATTCGTTGCGTGCGATGCTGGCGAACGCTTCGAAGTAGTCGGGGAAGGTCTTGGCGACGCATTTCGGATCGTTGATGCGCATGGCGTTGCCGCGGCGCGCCTTGCCGTCCAGCGCGGCCAGCGAGAAGCACATCGCCATCCGGTGGTCGTCATAGGTGTCGATGGTGGCCGGCAGCAGCTCCTCGGGCGGGGTGATGCGGATGTAGTCCGCGCCCTCTTCCACGATCGCGCCGACCTTGCGCAGCTCGGTCGCCATTGCGGCGAGGCGGTCGGTTTCCTTCACGCGCCAGCTGGCGATGTTGCGCAAGGTGCTGGTGCCGTCGGCATACAGGGCGGCGACCGCAATCGTCATCGCGGCGTCGGGAATATGGTTGAAGTCGGCGTCGATCGCCTTCAGCACGCCATTCCCGCGCGCTTCGATCCAGTTCTCGCCGCGGGTCACGATCGCGCCCATGCGTTCCAGTGCGTCGGCAAAGCGCACGTCGCCCTGGATGCTGTCCTGCCCCACTCCCTCTACCCGCACCGGCCCGCCGCCGATCGCGCCGGCCGCCAGGAAATAGGAGGCCGAGGAGGCGTCGCCCTCGACGTGGATGCTGCCCGGCGACACGTACTTCTGCCCCGGCTGCACCGTGAACGAAGCCCAGCCGTTCTGCTCGACCGTCACGCCGAAGCGGCGCATCAGGTTCAGGGTGATCTCGATATAGGGCTTCGAGATCAGTTCGCCGACGACGTCGATCGTCACCGCGTGGCCGCGCGCCATCAGCGGCGCGGACATCAATAGCGCGGTGAGGAACTGGCTCGACACATTGCCGCGCACCGACATGCGGTTTGCATGGATGTGGCCGCGGCGAATGCGTAGCGGCGGAAAGCCTTGTTCCCCGGTGTATTCGATTTGCGCGCCGATCTCGTTCAAGGCGTCGACCAGGTCGCCGATCGGACGCTCGTGCATGCGCGAGACGCCGTGGAGGGTGTAGTCGCCGCCGATCACGGCCAGCGCCGCGGTCAGCGGACGGATCGCGGTGCCGGCATTGCCCATGAACAGGTCGGCTTCAGGGTTCGGCAGCACGCCGCCATTGCCTTGCACTTTGATGGTGCGCTCGTCGATTTCTTCCCATTGGACACCGAGCGAGCGCAGCGCGCCCAGCATGACCATCGTGTCGTCGGAAGCCAGCAAGTCGTGGATCGTGGTGTCGCCTTCGCTGAGGGCGGCGAGCAGGAGCGTGCGGTTCGAAATGCTTTTCGAGCCCGGCAGGCGCACCGTACCCGCGACATGCATCACGGGCTCGAGGTCGATGTGCTGCGGATAGTGTTTCAACTGCGGTTTTTGCTGCGTCATTCGGGTTCCTGGTTCTTTGGCGGCGCGGGCTCGGCCGTTTCGATGGCCTCGCTCCAGGCGCGGCGGGCGCGCTGCGCATTCGTGTAGATGAGCTCCAGGCCGGCGCCGTCGTGGGTGGCGAGGTGCCCGCGCAATACGGTCAATTGTGCCAGATATGCATCGAGCTCGGTGAGCAGCGCATCGCGATTGGCCAGGCTGATGTCGCGCCACATTTCGGGAGACGAGCCGGCAATCCGGGTGAAGTCGCGAAAGCCGCTGGCGGCGTACTGGAACAGCTGGTCGGCATGCGGCTTCCTGGCGATGTCGTCGACCAGCGCAAAGGCGAGCAGGTGCGGCAAGTGGCTGACCGCCGCGAACACGCGGTCGTGCTGCGCCGGCGTGAGCGTGTGGATGATGGCCCCGCACAGGCGCCAGGCGGCGACGACCAGGCCGACGTCGCCGGCTGCGTTTTCCGGCAGCGGCGTGATGACGGTTTTCTTGCCCTGGTAGAGCTCGGCCAGCGCGGCATCCGGACCATTCGATTCGCGTCCGGCGATCGGGTGCGCCGGTACGAACTGTTTGACCTTGTCGCCCAGCGCGGCCCTGGCGGCAGCGACGACATCGGACTTGGTGCTGCCGGCATCGGTAATCACGGTGCCGATGTCCAGGTAGGGCAACAATGAGCTCAGGATCGGCCCCGTTTGCGCAACCGGTGCGGCCAGCAGCACGAGGTCCGCGCCGGCCATGGCTTCTTCAGCGGAGTCGGTGATGCTGTCGACGATGCCCAGTTCCAGCGCGCGCCCCAGTGCTTCTTTTGAACGTCCCATGCCGACGACCTGGCGCGCGGCGCCTGCCTTTTTCAGGGCCAGCGCGAACGACCCGCCGATCAGCCCGACGCCGACGACGACGACCTTGCCCAGCATTTAAACTCCCGCGTTCGCGAAGGCCTTCTTCAGCGCCTCGATGAAGGTCGCGTTCTCCTGCGGCAGGCCGATCGAGATGCGCAGCCACTGCGGCAAGCCGTAGGCGCCGACCGGACGCACGATCACGCCCTGCTTCAGCAAGGCCAGGTTGACGCGCGCGCCGGCCTGGTCGTCGTCGCCCACGCGTACCAGCACGAAGTTGCCGAACGACGGCACGTATTCCAGGCCCAGTTCATCGAAGGCGGCGGTCAGCTGCTTGTAGCCTTGCGCATTGTTCTCGGCGCCCTTTTGCAGGAATTCCTTGTCGTTCAGCGCGGCGATCGCTGCCGCCTGGGCCAGCGAATTGACGTTGAAGGGCTGGCGGATGCGGTTCATCAGGTCGGTGGCGTCCGGCTGGGCGATGGCGAATCCCACCCGCAGGCCGGCCAGGCCGTAAGCCTTCGAGAAGGTGCGCGAGACGATCAGGTTCGGGTACTTGCGCACCCAGTCGGCGGACTCGAACTGGTGTTCGGACGCCAGGTATTCGTTATAGGCTTCGTCGAGCACGACGACGACGTTGCCCGGGACCTGCTTCAGGAAAGCCTCGATCTCGTCGGCTTTGACAAAGGTGCCGGTCGGGTTGTTCGGGTTCGCCACGAACACCAGGCGCGTGTCTTCTTCGATCGCGGCCGCCATCGCCTGCAGGTCGTGGCCATAGTTCACGGCCGGGACGACGATCGCGCGTCCACCCACGCCTTGCGTGGCCAGCGCGTACACGGCGAACGAATACTGCGCGAACACGACCGACTCGCCCTTTTGCACGAAGGCGTGGGCGGCGATTTCGAGGATGTCGTTGCTGCCGTTGCCCAGCGTGATCCAGTCGGCCGGCACGTCGTAGCGCGCGGCCAGCGCTGCCTTCAGTTCAAAACCGTTGGCGTCCGGGTAGCGGCCCAGGTCGGCGGCGGCTTGCGCCATCGCGGCCTTGCTCGACTCGGGCACGCCGAACGGGTTTTCGTTGGAGGCGAGTTTGACGATGCTCGCTTCGTCGAGGCCGAACTCGCGGGCGACTTCAGCGATGGGTTTGCCGGCCTGGTAAGGGGCGATGGCGCGGACGTATTCTGGACCGAATTTCGACATGGGGTTTTCTCGACTAAAAATTAGAGACCGACCGGGTAGGAACCCAGCAGCTTGAAAAAGGCGGCGTTGGTGTGCAGTTCGTCGAGCGCGCGCGCGACCGGTGCGTCGAGGCGGTGGCCTTCGACGTCGACATAGAAGTAATACTCCCAGGTGCCGATGCGCGCCGGGCGCGACTCGAAGCGCGTCATCGACACGCCGTGCGTGGCCAGGGGCGCCAGCAGTTTATAGACGGCGCCGGCGATGTTCGGCACGGCCAGCACCAGCGAGGTGCGGTCGCGGCCCGACGGGTTGGTCTGCAGGCTGCCGATGACGGCAAAGCGCGTGCGGTTGTGCGGGTCGTCCTGGATGTGGCCCTGCACCACGCCCAGTTGATACTGTTCGCCGGCCATCTCGCTGGCGATCGCAGCCACCGTCGGGTCCTGGCTCGCCATGACGGCCGCTTCCGCATTCGATGCGACGGCGCGGCGCGCGACGTTCGGGTGGTGCAGGTTCAGCCACACCTGGCACTGGGCCAACGCCTGCGAATGAGCGCAGACGACGGTGACGCCGTCCATGCTGCCGGTCTTCGTCATCAGGCTGTGGTGGACGGGAATCGAGACTTCGCCGCTGATCGCGGTGGTCGTCGCCAGCATCAGGTCGAGCGTGCGGTTGATCGCGCCTTCCGACGAGTTCTCGACCGGGACGACGCCGAAGTCGGCGGTGCCGGCTTCCGTCGCGCGGAACACTTCGTCGATCGAGGCGCAGGGCAGGCCTTCCACCGCGTGGCCGAAATGCTGGTACACGGCCTGCTCGCTGAAGGTGCCGGCCGGGCCGAGGTAGGCGACGGTGACGCGTTTCTCAAGCGCGCGGCAGGCGGACATCACTTCGCGGAAGATGGTTTGCACGTCCCCGTTTTTCAGGGGGCCGGGATTGCGCTCGGCGACCCCGCGCAGCACCTGCGCTTCGCGCTCGGGGCGGAACACGGGGGCGTCGGTTTCGGCTTTGACGTGGCCGACTTCCTGGGCGATGCGGCCGCGGCGGCTCAGGAGGTCGAGGATTTGGGCGTCGATCGCATCGATCTGTTGGCGCAGGGGGGTGAGTTTGTCTGTCATGTTGTGCTTGCTAAATTTTGTTGGCATTTGCGAAACGTAGGGTGGGCACTTGTGCCCACGCGTTCACCGTTCGATCGGTTGCGGCTCATCCGGCGACGCCCGTCCAGCATGATCACGCGGTCGTGGCGTGCGCGGACGCGATGGTGGAATGCACCGGCACGAACGCGTGGGCTCGGGAGCCCACCCTACGGTGCACCACCGATCCGGGTACATCACACCGATGGGTGCACAACCGCCGCGGGTTCGTGCACGACCGCTGCGGACGGTTCTACCGCCCCGCAAACTCGTTCAAATAATCGACCAGGGCCTGCACCCCTTCGATCGGCATCGCATTGTAAATGGATGCCCGCATGCCCCCGACGGACTTGTGGCCCTTCAGCTGCAGCAGCCCGCGCGCCTTCGCGCCGGCCAGGAATTGTTCATTCAGTGATTCGTCGCGCAAATAGAACGGGATATTCATGCGGGAGCGGCATGATTTCTCGACGCGGTTGCTATAAAAATCGTCACGGTCCAGCGCCTCGTACAGCAGGCGCGCCTTCTCGATATTACGCGCTTCCATCGCCGCCACGCCACCCTGCGCTTTCAGGTGGGCAAACACGAGGCCGGCGATATAGATCGCATAGGTCGGCGGCGTATTGAACATCGACTCGTGCTCGGCCACGTTCTTCCAGTGGAAGGCCGACGGGCAGGTCGGCAGCGCGTAGTCCAGCAGGTCCTCGCGCACGATCACCAGCGTCAGCCCGGCCGGCCCGATGTTCTTCTGGGCGCCGGCGAAGATCACGCCGTATTTTGACACGTCGATGACGCGCGACAGGATGTGCGAGGACATGTCCGCCACCAGCGGCACGCCGTCCAGTGGCTGCGGCACGAAATTGTATTCGACGCCGTCGATGGTTTCATTGGTGCAGACGTGCAGGTAGGCCGCGCCGTCCGTCAGCTTCCACGCATCCTGCGGCGGCACGCAGGTGAAGCCCTCGGCCTGGCTCGAGGCAGCGACGTTGACGTTGGCATAGCGTGCCGCTTCCTTGATCGACTTGCCCGACCACGAACCGGTGTGGACGAAGTCGATCGTCGCCGGCGCGCGCACACGGTTCAACAGGTTCAAGGGAATGACGGCGTTCTGGCCCAGCCCCCCGCCCTGCATGAACAGGATTTTATAGTTGGCCGGCACCGCCAGCAGCTCGCGCAGGTCGGCTTCGGCCTGTTTATAAATCGAGATGAATTCCGGCCCGCGATGGCTCATCTCCATCACCGACATGCCGCTGCCGTGCCAGTCGAGCATCTCGCTGGCGGCCTGCTGCAGGACCTCCTTGGGGAGGACGGCGGGTCCTGCTGAAAAGTTGAATACCTGGGTCATGCGATGAAGGGAAAGCGGAAGTGTTCCATTGTACGAAAAAAAACGCCACCCCGAAGGAGTGGCGTTCATTGGCTTATTCCGGCGCCGCTTCGAGCTCGACCTCTTCCAGGTCGGTCTCGACGATGCGCTGCAGCCCGGACAGCTTGGTGCCGTCTTCCACCGCAATCAGGGTCACGCCCTGGGTGGCACGGCCCATCTCGCGGATCTCGGACACGCGGGTGCGGATCAGCACGCCGCCGGTCGTGATCAGCATGATCTCGTCGCTGACGTCGACCAGGGTCGCGGCCACCACTTTACCGTTACGCTCGGACTGCTGGATCGCGATCATGCCCTTGGTGCCGCGGCCGTGGCGGGTGTACTCCGTGATCGGGGTACGCTTGCCGAAGCCGTTCTCGGTTGCCGTCAGCACCGACTGCTGCTCGTTCTCGGCCACCAGCAGCGCGATCACGCTCTGGCCGTCTTCCAGGTTCATGCCGCGCACGCCGCGCGCCAGACGGCCCATCGGACGCACGTCGTTCTCGTCGAAGCGCACCGCCTTGCCGCCGTCCGAGAACAGCATCACGTCGTGCTGGCCGTCGGTCAGCGCGGCGCCGATCAGGAAGTCGCCCGGGTCCAGGTCGACCGCAATGATGCCGGCCTTGCGCACATTGCTGAAGTCCTTCAGCGGCGTCTTCTTGACGGTGCCGAGCGAGGTCGACATGAAGACGTAATGGTCTTCCGGGAAGCTGCGGTTTTCGCCCGACAGCGGCAGGATGACCGTGATCTTCTCGTTGTCCTGCAGCGGGAACATGTTGACGATTGGCTTACCGCGCGAATTGCGCGAACCCTGCGGCACTTCCCACACCTTCAGCCAGTACATGCGGCCGCGGTTCGAGAAGCACAGCATGTAGTCGTGGGTGTTGGCGATGAAGAGCTGGTCGATCCAGTCTTCGTCTTTCGTCGCCATCGCCTGCTTGCCGCGGCCGCCGCGCTTTTGCGCGCGGTATTCGGCGATCGGCTGCGACTTCATGTAGCCGGTGTGCGACAGGGTCACGACCATGTCCTGCGGGGTGATCAGGTCTTCGGTGTCAAGGTCGCTGGCGTTGTGCTCGATGGCCGAACGGCGCGTGTCCTTGCCGTTGTCCGCGTAGTCGCTCTTGATCTGCACCATCTCGTCGCTGATGATGGTCGTCACGCGTTCCGGACGCGACAGGATGTCGAGCAGGTCGGCGATGTGCGACATCACTTCCTTGTACTCGTTGACGATCTTGTCCTGCTCCAGTCCCGTCAGGCGCTGCAGGCGCATCTGCAGGATTTCCTGGGCCTGCTCGTCCGACAGCTTGTACAGGCCGTCCTGCTGCATGCCGTAGTGCTTCGGCAGGTGCTCGGGGCGGAAGGCCTCGATGCCGCCGATGGTGCTGCCTTCGGCGGTACGCAGCAGCATCTCGCGCACCAGGGACGAATCCCAGGCGCGCTGCATCAGTTCCGTCTTCGCGACCGGCGGCGTTGGCGCGGCCTTGATGATGGCGATGAAGTCGTCGATGTTCGCCAGCGCGACGGCCAGGCCTTCGAGCATGTGGCCGCGCTCGCGCGCCTTGCGCAGTTCGAACACGGTACGGCGCGTGACGACTTCGCGGCGGTGCGACAGGAAGCACTCGAGCATCTGCTTGAGGTTCAGCAGCTTCGGCTGGCCGTTGACCAGCGCGACCATGTTCATGCCGAAGGTGTCCTGCAATTGCGTCTGCTTGTACAGGTTGTTCAACACCACTTCCGGCACTTCGCCACGCTTCAGTTCGATAACCACGCGCATGCCCGACTTGTCGGACTCGTCGCGGATGTCGCTGATGCCTTCCAGCTTCTTGTCGCGCACGTTCTCGGCGATACGCTCGAGCAGCGACTTTTTATTTACCTGGTACGGCAGCTCGTCGATGATGATCGCGATGCGGCCGCCATCCTTGCCATACTCTTCGAAGTGGGTCTTGGCGCGCATCACGACGCGGCCACGGCCGGTGCGATAGCCGTCGCGCACGCCCGAGACGCCATAGATGATGCCGGCGGTCGGGAAGTCCGGCGCCGGGATCAGTTCGATCAGCTCGTCGATCGTGCAGTCCGGGTTGCGCAGCAGGTGCTGGGCGCCGTTGATGACTTCCGACAGGTTGTGCGGCGGGATGTTGGTCGCCATGCCGACCGCGATGCCGGACGAGCCGTTGATCAGCAGGTTCGGGATCTTGGTCGGCAGGACGGTCGGCTCTTTTTCCTTGCCGTCATAGTTCGGCTGGAAGTCGACCGTGTCCTTGTCGATATCGGCCAGCAATTCGCTGGCGATCTTGTCGAGGCGGCACTCGGTATAACGCATTGCCGCGGCGCTGTCGCCGTCGATCGAGCCGAAATTGCCCTGGCCGTCGACGAGCGTGTAGCGCAGCGAGAAATCCTGGGCCATCCGGACCAGCGTGTCGTAGATCGACGAGTCGCCGTGCGGGTGGTACTTACCCATGGTGTCGCCGACCACGCGCGCGCACTTGACGTACGGACGGTTGTAGTTGTAGTTACTCTCGTGCATCGAGAACAGGACGCGGCGGTGCACCGGTTTCAGGCCATCGCGCACATCCGGCAGCGCACGGCCCACGATCACGCTCATGGCGTAATCGAGATAGCTCTTGCGCATCTCTTCTTCGAGGGAAATGGGGACTGTTTCTTTTGCGAATTGATCCATTGGGCGGGTCGACTGCTTTCAGGCTAATGGTTATGAGTTCCAACGGATGATTCTACCATGCACCTATACAGCGGGCGACATTTGCCGACACGGCAACATCCCCTGATTTTCTGCCTGTTTATTGAGTTGACACATGCAGGTCATAAACATTCGTCAAGATAGCGTGCTCTACCGTAGGATTGTTGCGCAGAAACAACACGGCAAATTCCATGCACCACGATTGAGCAGGCGCAGATCGTACGACTATGGCGAATGTGGCAAAATGGTCCAGAAGTTAATTGCTTGTTTCACAATGCGAAACGAACACGGCGGCAAATGGTGTTATTATTCTGCCTACGTTGTCGTGAATGGTTAAAGTTTCGCAGCGATAAGATTTAAAACCCGAAAGGATCAAAAAATATGAAAAAGATTGCAACCCTCATGCTCGCGGCTTCGGCAGCGATGGCTGGCAGTGCGTTCGCACAGAGCGCACCTCCGTATGCTCCGCTGACCACCGACATCCAGGCGAACAAGCCGTACAGCGCGTACGTCCAGGACAGCCGCGGCGTGATCGCGCGCGATCCTTTCGGCCTGTGCTGGCGTACCGGCTACTGGACCCCGGCCGATGCGGTCCCTGGCTGCGACGCGCCACTGTGCGTACCGCCTGAAAAGCTCGAAAACGGCAAGTGCGTGGCCCCACCGCCACCACCGGTCGAAGCCGCACCAGCGCCTGCTCCGGCCCCGGCCCCTGCGGCAGCTCCGGTCCCGACCTCGGAAAAGGTGAGCTACTCGGCTGACGCCTTCTTCGATTTCGACAAGGCCGTCCTGAAGCCAGAAGGCAAGAAGTCGCTCGACGAGCTGACCTCGAAGCTGGGCGACATGAACCTGGAAGTCATCATCGCCGTCGGCCACACCGACTCGATCGGCACCGATGCCTACAACCAGAAGCTGTCGATCCGCCGCGCCGAATCGGTCAAGGCTTACCTGCAGACCAAAGGCATCGACGCCAACCGCGTCTACACCGAAGGCAAGGGCGAGAAGCAGCCGGTTGCTGACAACAAGAGCTCGGCTGGCCGCGCGAAAAACCGCCGCGTCGAGATCGAAGTCGTCGGTACCCGTACCCGCCAGCAGTAATCTGGTGTGAGGGTCGAAGAACCCCGCTGCGGCGGGGTTTTTTTTCGTCCCTACGCGCGGGCGCCCTCTTTTGTCCGTCGCAGCCCAATATTTCCCGCTATTATTCCGACCTATGACTACGAACGCCGACCCAATCGAAATCAATAAATTCAGCGAGCTGGCCCATCGCTGGTGGGACCCCACCTCCGAGTTCCGCCCGCTGCACGAAATCAACCCATTGCGCCTGGAGTGGATCAACGCCCGCGCGCCATTAGCCGGCAAGAACGTGATCGACATCGGCTGCGGCGGCGGCGTGCTGTCCGAATCGATGGCGCGCAAGGGCGCCAAAGTCACCGGCATCGACCTGTCGAAGAAGGCCCTGAAGGTCGCCGACCTGCACGGACTGGAGTCGGGCGTCGACGTCCGTTACAAGCTGATTGCCGCCGAAGACATGGCGGCTGAAGAACCGGGCCAGTTCGACGTCGTCACCTGCATGGAGATGCTCGAACACGTGCCGGACCCTGCTTCGATCGTGCGCGCGGCCGCAGCCCTGGTAAAACCGGGCGGCCACCTGTTCTTCTCGACCATCAACCGCAACATGAAGGCCTACATGCTGGCCGTGGTCGGCGCCGAGTACGTGCTGCGCATGCTGCCGCGCGGCACCCACGACTACGGCAAATTCATCACGCCGGCCGAACTGTCGCAATACATGCGCACCGCTGGCCTGCAGGTCGAAGGCATGAAGGGCCTGACCTACAACCCGCTGACCAAGATCTACTCGCTCAACAACGACACCGATGTGAACTACATGGTGGCCTGTACCAAGCCTGTCTGACCAAGCCCCTTTTTGACGCTTTCGATTCGATGACCTCCCCTGCTTTGACCACGGCACCGCGTGCCGTCCTGTTCGACCTCGACGGCACGCTGGCCGATACCGCGCCCGACCTCGCCGCCGCCGTCAACTGGCTGCGTACCGAGCGCGGCCTCGCGCCCACGCCCTACAGCGTGCTGCGCCCGACCGCCTCGGCCGGCGCGCGCGGCATGATCGGCGCCGCCTTCGGCCTGGCGCCGGGCGACGACGGCTACGAAGAATTGCGCCTCCAGTGGTTCGACCGCTACCAGTCGAACATGGCCGTCGAGAGCGGGCTGTTCGAGGGCATCGATGCACTCCTGCAGGGCATCGAAGAGGCCGGCATGGCCTGGGGCGTCGTCACCAACAAGCCGGCCCGCTTCACCGATCCGCTGATTCCGCAGATCGGCCTGGCGCACGCGCGCTGCATCGTCTCGGGCGACACCACGCCGCACGCCAAGCCGCACCCGGAACCGCTGCTGGAAGGCGCGCGCCGGCTGGACATTTCTCCGCGCGATTGCTGGTATGTCGGCGACGACCTGCGCGACATCGAAGCGGGCCGTGCGGCCGGCATGCCGACCGTCGCTTGCGCCTGGGGCTATTGCGGCGCGATCGAGCCATCGCGCTGGGGCGCCGACTTCCTCTGCGCCACGCCGCTCGACTTGCTGGAGCTGCTGCGCAGCGTCGCCATCGCACGGGTGTGAACCACCGTCTTGCAGTTACATCTCGCTGTTACATTCGTTAACGACTGAAACGGGTTTCTGTCTACCGTGTAACTGTTGTGAGCCGTAATCTGCATCCATCGACAACGCAACAACAGATGGAGCAGACCATGAACACCACCGCCACCCGCATTCATCCTTTGATGGCCACCGCAGCCGTGTCGGTGATCATCGTCAGCCTGACCGGCGCCGCCGCCATCAGCGGCATGCTGCCTTCGTCCCGTAGCGCTCCGGAGCCGCAAGCCGTCATGACGCCCAATGCCGGCATGCCGCTCGCCGCGCCACAGGCTGCGGGCCAGTATCAAACCGCTGCGGCTGCACAGTACCCCGCTCCTGCCGCAGTTGCCCAGTACCCCGCTCCTGCCGCGGCACCGATGGTCATCAGCGCCGCGCCCGGTACCACGACTTACGTGCAGGCCCCCAACGCGCCGGCCGTGATCGTCAGGCAGGAACCAGCGCCGGTGGTGAAGCAGGTTGTCGTGCAGAAGCCGCGCGTCGTGGAACGTATCGTCGAGCATCGCGTCGTCGAACACCGTCCGGCACGCCCGGTCAACCACTACGAGCAGCCGGCCTACCAGGCTGCCCCGGCGCCTGCGCAGCCACACTATGTCGGCATCGGCACCGGGGCCGTCATCGGCGGCCTGATCGGCAACCAGGTCGGCGGCGGCAACGGCAAGAAACTGGCAACGCTGGCCGGCATCATCGGCGGCGGCTTCGTCGGCAACGAAGTCGCCAAGCGCAACAGCCAGTAAGCGGCCATCGACGCCACCCGAAACCGCAGCGCTGTCTCAGGCTGCGGTTTTTTTACGGAAGATGCCGACGATAATGTCGCTCGGGAAAAAACGCAGGAAGGGAATGGCGCAGCGGATCGCGGCGTACTGCGTGTACAGCGCGACCGGCGACATCTTGCCGACGTAACGCAGGCGTTCCAGCAAGCCATTCGCGCTCAGTGACGGCAATTGGGTGCCGTACACCTGTTCGAAGCGGTGCGTGCCGACCAGCCTGGACAGGTTATGCGGATCGAAATAATGGACATGCGGCGACGGCAGGCCCTTCTGCCAGAGCCGGTCGAACGGCGTGCGCAGCCCCGCCCGGGCCATGAGTTTCGACAAGCGATAGAAGAAGCCCCGGCTGTTCGGCAGGTTCAGGATCAGGATTCCCCCTAGCTGCAGCCGCTCCTCGCAAGCGCTCAGTGCGGCATGGATGTCCGGGATATGTTCGATGACGTCGTTGAAGACGATGACATCGAAACGCTCATCCTCATGCAGCGCCTCCGGAAAAAAGCCTGGCCGCACCGGCAGTCCGCGCGCTGTCGCCAGCGCCCCGACCACCGCGTCCGGCTCGATGCCGAGCACCTTGAAGCGATCCCGCGCCGTCTCGAGAAACCAGCCGTGGGCGCTCCCCACGTCGAGCAGCGAGCCTCCGCCCGCCGGCGCAAAACGCTCCGCGAGATCGACGATCACCTTGAAATTCTCGAGCCGCAATGCCTTGAGAGCGGCTTCGCGTTCCTCTTCATTGACTTGCTGGCAGGCGTGCGCATCGTTGATGGCCACTTCCAGGGCCGCGCTTTCGTAGGAACACGCCGGACAGCGTGCGTGCCAGGCAGCCAGTCCAGCAGTTTGGGAATTCCCGCACACGATGCACGCCATCCTCTTCACCTCAGAAAAATTTTCTTTGGGAAAGTCCACGCCAAAGACTATGACATCGTTGGCAAGAAGTAAAGATGTTTGATCTGCTAGCTAACCACTTTGATTCAGCGCAGTTGCGTGCCAGGCCGTTCCGATTGGAGTACAATGGAGTTTCGTTGGGGGCGACCTGGTTTCGACGTGGGTTGCAAAGCAGTGCAGGGCATACCGAGGACTGGTTACCTCGTAAATACATCCAGAAATCAATAACTGCAAACGATAACTCGTACGCACTCGCAGCTTAATTGCTGCTAGCTCTACACTACCTCGCCTCTGGGGTGGGCCGAAAGGCAAGTAGAGTCATTTACAGAGGCTAGGACTCAACCGGGTTACTTGGTTGCTTCCGAAATTTAAGGTAACTCGCTGGTACAAAGGGTGCACGTCCCCGTTGTACTGGTTAAATTAAATGACAGTGCTAAGTATGTAGAACTGTCTGTAGAGTGCTTGCGGACGCGGGTTCGATTCCCGCCGCCTCCACCAATGCACATTGTAATGAAGCACCACGAAAGACCATGTAAGCCATTGAAACGACAAGGTTTTTCGGTAGGTGTTCAGTAGTATTAGGTTGTCTCTTGTGGTCTTTGATTGTCGGCAGAATGACACCCAAATGACACGCAGGCGACACGCGGAAACCCAGCTCAGGCTGGGTTTTTTATTGCCCTCCGAAAGGTACCTAATGGACTTTGTTAAAGCAGGCGAGATCGAGAACTGGCTCGAAGAGCTTGAAATTCTGCGCACTCAGCATCGTTGCCGAGGCCCAAAGTTCGTTAAGCCCTTCCACCTGGCTACGCTTGCCCACGCCCTCCGGCGCAATCCAGTCGCACAACTTAATCTTCCAGAAAAAATTGCTCCGTATGCGCACACGATGGACTTGTGGGGCGCGCTCGGCATCAACTCTCCGTTCGGGCATTTCGAACGCAATCCCGGCGGCCGGTATCATCCCGTAACGTTACTGCAGGATGAGCGATCGATCGAGCCGGCCGCCGAAGCGCTGGTGAAGCTTTTTCACCAAGTGTGCTTGGACGCACCGACTCTGGATGCAGTTCAGACGATGCTGAGAGAACTGATTGGGAACTGCTTTGCTCACTCTGCTGTCAATGATGGCCTGTTTGGGATCACCTGTGCTCAAGTGTGGGGCGGCGGGAGGAAGGCACAGATTGTCTTGGCAGATTCAGGGATTGGCATTCGCGGCTCACTGATGGAAAACCCGTTGTTGCTCAACAGACTTAAGTATGAAAACAGTTGCGAGATGGCAACTGAATACGGTATAACAAGCAAGCCTGGTCGGGGGCACAACGGTTACGGCCTGGCGGTCGCGAGGAGGTTGATTGAGCGATGCCAAGGAGTTCTGTATGTTCGGTCAGGCAATGAAGCGTTTTACTTATCGCAAACCGCTAGCCACAAAACAACCAGCAAATGGCGCTGGAATGGTACCTTACTTGTAATTGAGTGGGATCTAGACCGACCGATGGACCTCGGTGCGGTGTACAAAAGCTTCCCACTTCCGGAAGGAATGACAGATGATGACTTCGACTTTTAGCATCGATATTGATGATGTAGCAAGTGAGCTGACAACACGCCCTGTCGGAGCTAAGGCGCGTCAAGAGCTCCTAAACTTTCTGGAAGAACATGAGTCAATTGAAATTGATTTTCATAACAAGAGTCTGACGCCCTCGTTTGCAGACGAGTGCATTGGTCAACTCGCGGCATCGATAGGGCTAGCCGACTTTAAGAGCCGGGTGCGCCTCACCAATGTCAGCGAGGCCGTCCGCCCTCTGGTCAAGCACGTTATTCTTTCCAGATGCGGCACTGCTCGCAGCAGTTAAACCAAACAAAAGTAGACGCCTCGCGGGCGCCGCGGCCGATGCACGGTCTCGGCGCTCGTTCGTTTTTGGCCTAAGGGTTTCCTCTACAAGCAGGAGATGCCATGCCTGAAATGTTCCTTACCAAGGATGAGATCGAAACCCTTACGGCGCGCAAGATCAAAAGCCTTCAGATCGAACAGCTGCGCAACATGGGCATCCCGTTCTGGGTGAACGCGGTAGGTAGGCCGGTCGTCGCCAGGGCGGTGATAGAGGGTCGCGGGGATGTGAAAACGGTGGAGAAGAAAGTGAAGTGGAAGTCGAACGCGGTGAAGAATCGATAACAGGCGAGGACACGACGGATCCCTGGTTCCCCGGCGAACAGCGGCCGGAAAAAAATTCTCAATTCGCGGGTGCGCACGCGGATGGAACCTGACGGTCCCTGACGCCCCGAGCCGGCCACTTCAGACCGCCCCCCCCGGCGGCCCTGCAAAGTCGAGGAGGTCGCGGCCGGCGGACACCACCATGTCTCTCACGCGCAAAAAAGTCCCCTCATTTCAAATGGAATTCAAATGCCAGGTGTTAAAGGCACCGGCGCCGGCGTGTTAAAGCCTTTAACAGGTCCGCGTCATCGAACTGGGCACCAGGCACCGCTTCCCACATAGGAGAACACAGCCAAAACCGGCGATCCGCAGGTAGGTCACGCCTGTTAAAGGCTTTAACAAAATCTCCAAAGGGGGATTTTTTCTGCGCGTGGGAGACATGGTGGTGTCCGCCGGCCACCGCTTCTACACTTTGCAGGCCGGCGGGGGGTTTTGCTTAAAAATTAAGCAGGTTTCCGCACTTCCTCAGGTTGAGGGAGTCTAGGAAGATGTGAGCAGATTTGCGCGCATCTAATTAGAGATGGGTGCAGCTTTTGCACCCCATCGCTAACTCATTGATTACACAGCATTCCTCAAGTTGAGGAGAGAAGGATGCATCCAGATTTGGATGCATCGCTCTATGGAATACCCGACCTGCGCCATCTGCAGGCCGGGCCTACTCACTCAGGATAGACCCTCGCTTCGCTGTAGGCCGCCGCTTTGACACTACCGCTGATGCGCCTTGCCGATTCGTCCGCCGAGCCGTACTGCGCCTGGATGACATCGCCGGTCTGCTGGCGCTGGTCGGCGCGCAGGCCCTCGATCACCTGCGTCTGGGTTTCGAGCCGGCTGTTCAGCGACTTGATCTCCGCGACAAGCGCCGTGGTGTTTGCGGCGCCGTACGAAGCGTACGGGATCGGGCCAGCAGCCGGCGGCGCATACCCGGTCAGCGGCATGGTGTTCCCGCCCATCGCAGCCTGGTACTGGAGCAGCGCATCACGCACCGAGAGCACCGACTTGTTGATCTCGATGATTCCGGAGACCTGAAGCTTTAGCACGTCCAGCTGGGCCCGGCCCACATCGGCCTCAAGCTCAGCCCATCGCGCGGCCTCTTCCGTGGCAGCCTGCGCCATGGCGAAGTCCACCTGGTACTGGCCGCTGCTGGCGAATACCGTGCGCGACGCCTCGAGGAACGAGGTGAACGCACCTTGGTAGTTCGACTGGGCGCCCTCATCGCCGCCGCGCGCGGCCGCCAGCACCGCTTGGTACTGCGCTTTCGCCTCCGCATACTTCTCTTGCGGCGACAGCGGCGACAGGTTGCCCAGCAGCGCGCTGTCACGCAGGTTGCGCAAGGTGGAAGCGAATGAACCCATGCGGTCGATCGTGGCGCCGATGGCGTCGACTTCCGCGTTGTACGCTTCGGCCAATGCCGACTTCGCATCGGCGAGCGACGACGTTGCCGCCTCGATCTCGGGATAGACTTTGGCGAAGGCATCCTGCAAATCCATCAGCGCGACATACTGCTGACGCTGCGCCTCGCTGGTCAGATCCAGCTCCAGGACATACTGCTTGAACGCGTCCCGCGACCGCAGGTTGGCCAGGCCCATCGATGCCAGCTGGTCGACCACATACTTCTGCACCGGCGCCAGGCGCTCGGCCTCGCTCAGGAAGTTCTCGGCAAAGCCGGCCGTCTTGCTGGCCAGCTCGTCGATGCCGCCGGCAAGTTCGACTAGGCTCTCGCGCGCGGCGATGCTGGACAAGCCAGTCGCGCCGAAGGTCTTGCCCACGCTGGCCAGCACCGCGTCGACGTTGGCATAGTTCGAAGCGATGCGCACCAGCGTTTCCAGCGCGCCCTCGCCAACCTTCTGGAACTGCGTCAGGCCACCGACGGCCCAGCGCGCCATGTCGTCGCCGACCTTCGAGAACGCCGCCTCCAGCTGCTTCTGGATCTCTTCCGCATTTAGACCCTTGGTGCTGATCTTGCCGATATCTACCACGAAGCCATTCAGACGCTCAGCGAAGGCGTAGCCGCCTATGCCCAACAGCTTGCCGGCCTCGCCTACAGCGTCAGCCATGTTCTTTACGATGAGCGTGAACTGCGCGTTCGACTCAGCGCCGAGGGCCTCCGTTGCGGTGCGGTATTTGTCGCTATGGAACCAGCCGCCGTCGGTTTTCGTGTCGGCGTAGTTCGATGCCTGCAGTCCGTTCGAACGCACGCCGCCCACGGTTGCCGCGCCGGCCATGACCCCAACGTCGAGTGTCGAAACCTTGCCGCCGTAAATAGCGTTAGCGATTTGCCCGGTCGTTTTGCTGATCCATCCCCCTGTTATCTTGTCCAATGCGGTGATGAACGGCGCACCCAGGGCTCCACCATTGAGGAGACGCCCGATGCTGTTGGGGCCGCTCATATCAGACCCTGGCGCTGCACCACTCACACCGTTCTGGGCCAAAATGCCGCCAAGGCCAGAAAGCGAGCTTTCGATCGCCCGCAGCGACCGCAGCATGCCGGCCGTGTAGTTCAGGTCGATGTTGGAGTTCGCGGCCGACAGTTCGATTGCCTTCGCGATCGATTCCGACTTTGCGTCGACATCGCCCAACACTGAGCCGGTACCGGTTGCCTTCTGCCGGTCGACCGCGGTGGTGTCCTTTCGTCCACCCGCACCTGAGACCGCGAAGCCCAGCGCTGCCATGACCGCAGCCATGGCCGCCATGCGCGCCCAGGCACTGTATGGATCGCCTTGGGCCTGCCCGGCCACGCCCGCAACTGCCGCTGCCTGACCTTTGACCATCGACGCCGCGACATCCGGCGCCACACTGGCCACGGTAGCCGCCGTCTCGGTCGCCTTACTGGTCACGAAAATCGCGGTGAAGGCCTGCAGGATCCCGCTCTTCTCGAACATGGTTTTGATGGCCAGGGCGATTTCGAACGCGCGGAAGGTTTTTTCCGCAGCTTCCATCGCCTGGTAGCCACGGGAGTGTTCGTCGAAGAAGCGTTTCGCGGCCCCGGCCATGTCGCCGTACGAACGGATCTGGGCCTGTGCGGTCTCGCGCGCCGCCGAGGTGGTCGCCGCAGCGATCTTGACCTGGTCGCCGCCGGCGGCCTTCGTTGCTGCTGCAAGCTGGGCCGCGATTGCCGCCTGGGTTTTTCCTAGGCCAGTCAGCGCGGTGGTAAGGCTGCCGATCGCGGAGCCGACGCGGCCGAACGATTCCGTCATGCCGGATGCTGCCGACCTGGCGATGTCGTCCACGGACGTCATGATGTCCAGCAGTTCCTTGGCCTTGGTGACGTCGGTCCCGCGCTCAAGCATATCGAGCGTGCCAACAGCCGTGGCATTTCGACGCTTTGCCTCGATCATTCGCGTGATCTGGGCCACCTCCTTCTCGTCCAGATCCAGCGTCGCGCGCTGCGCCAGGCGGTCTTCGAGACGCGCCAAGGTCAACTGCTCGATCTGGGTCTTCGTCATGCCGTAGGTGGCCACCAGTTCCTCGTTGGCCTGTGCTTCGGCCATGGCGGCGGCGAAGGCGCCATTGCGATCGTCGGTCAGGTCCTGCACCGCCTTCTTCACGTTGGCAGCCGACTTCAGCGCAGCGTCCTCGGCCTCGACCTGAGCGATCAAGGCGCGGGCCGTGGCGATGTGTTCCTTCGACAGCTTGTTCTTGCCCGTTTCGATGGCCGCGTCAAGCTGGACGGTCATCTTCTGGGCATCGGTCATCGTCGAATAGCCTGCCGCCTCGAGCTTGTTCGCGGCAATCTTTTCGCGGATCGACGTGATCAGCGTGTCGTATGCAGTAGCCTCCTGCTTGACCGCCGAGGCCGCGCCCTTGTCGGCGTATTTTGCCTCTACCAGCTTGCGCATCTCCTCCGGAATTGTGCCGAATCTCTTCTTCAGCTCATCCAGTTCGGCAGCCATCCTTTGCGCAGCAGTGCCGTGCTTTCCGTACCACTCCTTGATGTCTGCATCACGGGTATTCTTTGCACCCCGTGCGACCGCTTCCTGCGCATCACCCACGCGTTTGAGTGCGGTTTCGTACTCGATTACAAGCCGCTGCTCTTCCATGCGCCAAGGGTGGAACTGATGGTCATATGGAGCGGCCGGCTTGGTGGAGCTATTCCGGTGCGCCTCAAGGGCCTTCTGCGCACGAGCAATCCCGTCCTTGTCCGCATCACTCATTTCGGTGAGGCTTTTAATGCGCGGCTCGGTCTCCGCCAGCCTGTTTCGCTCGCGGAGTTTCTCGATTTACTTGTCCAGGCGCGCAATCATTTCGACCGTCGATTCGTCAGTCGATTTGGTGGCCTTGTCGTTGCCCTCCTTACTCTTGTCGCCCCACATCATCCAGGCTGTCGCGCCCAAGCCGAGAAGCGTCACGACTGCCCCGATGGGCCCGCCCAAAAACATCATGGCGCCGCGCAGCACGCCCATCGCGCGCGCGCCAAGCGTCGCAGCCACTGCCTGCGCGTCAATGGCCACTGCATGAGCTCCAGCGGCGACGGTTGCCCCATTCGCAGCAACAGCTTGTGCCGCCAGGGCGATGTTGTTCGCCTCCGTCAGCATGAGGGCGCGCGTCTGCGCCGGGATTAGGCCATTGGTAGCGATCGCAAGTGCAACCTCGCCCTCGGCTGCGAGTACAGCCGTGCGCAGTTCAGCAACGCGCGCGTTAGCCAGGTTCATCGCCGTCGCGGTCGTACGCACATTCGCTTGCGCGTCCGCCAGCTTCGCTGCTGCCATGATCGATTCCGCTTCAGTCGTCGAAACGGCTGTCGCCAGCGTCGACGCAGCAAGTGCGCGGTTTGCCGCGATACCGCTGTACACGCTTGTCACCATTTTTTCCAGCCAGGTCACGAGCTTTGCCGCTGTCAGCGTAGCCGCGGCGCCAGCAACCAGGGCCAGGTTATCGGCAAGCAAACCGATTGCTCCAGTCAATGTGGCAACCGCGCCGCTTGCATTAGCCTGGACGCCGAAAAATTCCATCGCGCTGTTTTTCAGCACCGTCAAGGCGCCGCCGATCGTCTGGATCTGCTTCGCCTCCTCGCGCACCTTCTCCAGAGCCTGGGGCAGCACATCGGCCATGATGGCGGACGTGATCTTGCCTTCCTCCGCCATTTTCTTGAGCGCGCCCACAGGAACGCCCATGCCGTCAGCCAGCGCCAGCATTAACCTTGGCGAGGCTTCGTTCACAGCGTTAAATTCCTCACCGCGTAGCGCGCCGGCGGCGAATGCCTGGGACAGCTGCAGCTGGGCAGATGCTGACTCCGAGGCAGTCGCCCCGGACACCTTGAGCGACATGTTGACCGTCTCAGTAATCGCGGCCACCTGCGCCTGGGTGACGCCGAGCTCACGGGTGCCATTGGCAATTTTGGCGTATAAGACGCCAGTCGCCCCAAGGTCTTGCTGCGCCGAGCGCGCGATACGCTGCACGTCGGCGCGTGCGGCCGCATATTCACGCTCGGAATTTGTAGCAAGCCTCAACTGCGCCGTATATTTTTGGTATTGATCAACCATCTGAGCAATCTGCTGGAGCCCGATCCCTCCTGCGATTGCGCCGAGAGCGGCCTTTGCCTGCGCCGCAGCTCGAGACATGCCCTCGGTCGTCTCTGTAACGATCCGCCGGGCGGCGCCCATGTCCCGGGTTAGCCTGGCGATATCTGCCATGATACGAATTTCAAGTTCGCCTACAACCATGATTTCCCCTTCTTCCATCAAGCGGCGCAGTGGCTGCGACCGCAAAGCCCCTTTCGCGGGAGGGCTTGCTTACTTATCGGTGGGCGGATGGCACAACCTGCGAGCCCCATCCTCTTCGATTACGGCAAATGCTGCCGACAACCGGTCCCACGAGGCGCCGTCGTTGGCCATAAGCTGAAGCGCCGCTAGCGTACTTTCACGGACCAGTTTCGCCTCCTGCTTACCACGGCGGGACGCGAGCTGATTAACACGAGCTTTCAGCGCAGCCGGCAATTCAGTCGGGACTGTTAATTCGTTAGTTTGTTTTTGCATAGGGTTCATTCCGGTTGATAAAAAAATAGCCGACCAACTTTGCAGGTCAGCTATTAATTAAAATTTATCGGATGAGTTTTACGACTAAGTCGCAAAACTCTTGGCGCAAGGGTCTGTGTTGAAAGCGACCCCTTCCATGACGACGATGACTACTCAGCGAGCGCTGCCGCAAGGCGCGACTTGCGCAGGCCGGCCGCGATCTCAGTGGCGGACTGGCTGTAGTTCTCGGCCTCCCGATACCAGTAGTAGGCAAGATTCCCGTTGCGGTCGTGCGGGTCTTCCGCCCCTCGAAAAGTCATCGCCGGAAGGGCTTCGCCGTTATAGCCCAAGCGCGCCAGATCATCTCTTAAAGCCCGTTCGGCATAGTCAGCGGCGTACAACTCATCCAGCGCCGCCATCAGACGCTTGACCCGCTTCTTATGTTCTTCCTGGTATCGGCGCCCTGCGGCTGTGGACAGCTGCTGGTTCACACGACGGAGAACAGCGTGCTGGGCATACATGGCAGCGCGAAGGGCCTCGATAAGCTTGTTTGCTGCCTGGATCTCGGCATGCAGATTGACACCATGCACCTCGCCGGCCAGCAGCGCTTCCGCCTTCGAAATCGCATCTTCATCGGTGCGCTCGACGGTCTTACTGGCCAGCTCCAGTTGCTTGAACAGGTCCGCCACCTTTGCCTCTGCCTCATCTTTCTGCTTGGCGAAATGATTAAGCTTGTCGAGTTCGGCCTTGTATTCGGGGCGCGTGGCGATGTGGGGATAATCGATTTCGATCGCTGGCTTCGGCGGTACCGGTGGTGGTGCGTCCACCTCCCTGAGCCCACCCTTTGGGCCGGTCATGCTTCTGACGAGGACGTCGGTGGTGCTGGCGTATGGCATGTAAATTGATCCTTCGATTTGTTTGATTGGAGGCGTCGCGGCTTAGTCGTTATCCGCCAGCAGTGCGTTGAGGCGCGCCCTATTTGCGGTGGAGTTCGCGGGGGTGGCCCTGGGGCTCGAGGCGTGCGGCGCCCTACTGGCAGGGATGTTCGCCAGGGCTTTCGCGAGTGCCGCCTTGTTCTTCGCCAAGGTAGCTCTGCCCTTCTCTGAACCTGCGGCGCGCGGCGCCGCCGTGGCAGTTGCCTGCCTTATTTTGGCGTTGACCGCCGCCTGCATCATCGTTCCCCAGTGGCCTTTTGCGGCAATGACGCCGGGTGAGCCAAGCCTTGTGAAACCCATTGGAAATTCTCCCATCACTTCAACGATTCAGCGTAGGCGATAGCAGCTGGGTGAGGGTCGACGAGCCCACCCTTCGAGTATCCAGGCACCAGCGCAGGGTCGATGAAAACGACGTCGTCGCATTGCCCTAATTCGCAATCCCTCAGCAGGCGCACTTTTACGGTCTCGGTTGCAGTGTTCGGCATAGCAATTTTCTTTCGTGATTGGGGTTTCCGATGTGTTCATTAAACCGTCGGGGCGTCTCATCCGCAGTTCATTCGTGAGACAGTTGCAGCGCGTGGCTGATGATCCGGTAGGCCTGAGGGCGCGAGATCCCGTACAGCACAATCAGCCGGTCTCGCACCTCGGGCCGGCTGACCCGCGTGCGCAATAGCCCGCGCGCGAATGCGATCCGATTGGCGCGCTCGATCCAGTCGTAGCCGTGGGTGGTGGCGATGGCGCCCACCAGCTGGCGGAACTTCTGCTTTGCCGAGGCGTCAACGTCGATCGCTTCGACACCTTCCAGGATCTCGATCAGCGCCGCGCGCGCGCCGGCGCTCATGACGTCCGCCCACCGGTGGTGGTTTGCATGGGGTAGCAGCCCGCTACCCCATCCGAGCAAAATTTAACCAACTCAATTTTGAGGCGGCTGAATCCTGCCCAAAGGGGGTAACGAAACGTTACCCCCTCCGAGCGAAATTCAACGGGCTGAAAATTCAGCCGGTCGAATTTTCCCCAAAGGGGGTAGCGTTTGGCGACACCCTTGATCGTCGAGGCGCGCCTGCTCATCCCTCAAAACTCCGCGAGCCCCGACTTTTTGATGCAGTCGCCGGGGGAGGCCCCGACCAATCTGAAAAGCTGCAGGTTGGACCGTCGAAAAGCAAAGGGATGTCGCCGATTTCGCCGCCACGCTGCTTCCGGAGGAGCACTTCGGCATAGCCGCGCAGGCCTGGATTCTCGGGCTCATACATCTCGGGCCGATGCACCAGCATCACAATGTCCGCATCCTGCTCGAGTTCACCTGAATCGCGCAGGTCTGACAGCACTGGGCGCCGGTCGGGCCGGTCCTCCACCTTGCGGTTCAGCTGGGCCAGCGCGATCACGGCAACGCCCAGTTCTTTGGCCAGTGCTTTCAGGCCCCGCGAGTACGAGCCGATCTGCTCGTGCCGCTTCTCCCCGTCGCCGCCCGACATCAGGCCCAAGTAGTCGACGATGATCACATGCAGGCCGTGCTTGCGCTTCCAGGCTTTCGACTTCATGCGCAGCTCGATCAGCGAAATCGCCGGGGTGTCATCGATTGCGAAGCGCAGTGCGTCGAGCTTGATGCAGCCGGCCGTCACTCCGCCCCAGGTGGCCACGTCGTCGGCAGGAATTTGGCTCATCACCTTCCCCAGCGACACCCGGCCGCGACTCGCCACCGCGCGGCCTGCAATCTCTTGGCTTTCCATCTCCATGCTGAAGTCGAGCACACTGTGGTCGGCGGCCATGTTTAGACCCACGTCAGCCGTTAGCGCGCTCTTGCCCATCGACGGGCGGCCAGCGACGATGACCAGCTGGCCAGGCCTCAGGCCGCCGCCGGTCAACATTCGGTCGATGCCGGGGATACCGGTCGGGATGGTGTTGTCCTGGCCCTCCGAACGCCTGGCGACGCCGTCGATAAACTCGGCCACGACGTCGCGGATCATCCTAGGTTCGTTGCGCACGCGTCGCTCGGCCAGCGCCGTGACCATCGACTGCATCGCATCCAGGATCTCGTCGGCGCTCTTGCCCTTCGGGTTCATGGCCAGGCCGCTGATCGAATCGGCCAACAGCATCGTGGCGCGACGCAACGCGCGATCCACCACGACAGCGGCGTACTGGGCGATATTCGCGGCGCTGGGAACCGTCTGCGCGAGCTGGTTAAGGTATGCAGCGATGTCGTCGCCGATTGCGCCACCTCGACCCTCGAGCGCCGCCCATACCGTCATCACATCGGCAGGTTCGCCGCGCCCGATCATGCGCACGATCTCGGCGTAGATCATGCGATGATCCTCTCGGTAGAAGTGCTTCACCTGCAGGTCGCCGACCCGGTCGAACACGTCGTTGAAGCGCAGGAGCGCGCCCAGAACGGATTGCTCAGCCTCGTTAGAGTGTGGTGGTGTTCCCCCGTTGGGGGATAACCGATTCGTCGTGTCGCTCATTCTGCGTACTTCCCTTCACGGATCTTCGTAAAATTCCCCTGTTTGGTCATCCATTCCAGGTCGGCGAGAAACGGGCGCTTCCCCGGGCTAACCGATTTGCCCACCAGGAAGCCGCATTTATCACGCACGTATTCGAAGAACCGGCGCCAGTAGTCGAGATCCTGCCTGGCTGCGTCCTCCTTCCATCGCGTGCGGAGCTGCTGCGCCCTGGTCGGCGTCCAGTCCCGAACCTCCGGACACATGGGGAGCACCTCGTGGTACAGGGCGATGATTTCCTTATGGGGACAGTCTCGTTTTGGCTCGGCGGGCGGATGGCCGTCAGCAGCGCTGGCGACGACTACTACGTCAGTAGTAGTAGGTTCTTCTGTATCTGTATCTGTATCTGTATCTAGGGCGTTACCCATCGTTTCATGTAACGTTACATCGCTGTTACCGCCATCCTTCGCGCCCTTTTTCTTGGCCGCTCGGTGCTTGGCCACCCTCTGTGCGCTGCTGTCCGATGCAAACTGGCGCTTGTCCCAGTTCAGCAGCGTCCACCGCTCGTCGATGAATCCCTTGGCGACGAAAAGTGCCTTCGTTTCGGCCAGCTGCGCCGTATCGATCCGGAGATGAAACGCAATCTCATCGTCCTGTAACGTTACAAGGGCGTTACTGCATCGCATGCACATCAGCATGACGTAGCGGCGCTGCATTGCCTCGGGCAGCATCTGCACCTTCGGGTCGTGCGCGAATTCCGCGTACATGCGGAACCATGGGTTAGCCATGCTTGACCTCGGCTTTTGAAGTTTGGGCGTAAAGAGGCCCTACACCGGCCGAGTGAGCGGCGGCGTTCGTGTGGTTACTCATGTTTGGTTTCTAGCTGCTGCGCGCGGGCGCGCTTTCGCTTGGCACGATCAGCGCCATCAGTCGAGGATTAGCCAGGCGTCCTCGCGGTATTTTGTAGCGCTGTTCGATTTGATTGGCCCTGCGGAGCGGCACCCATCCCCGACGCAGCCAGCGGCTTACGACCTGCTGGGTTACCCCCAGATGGGCTGCCAACTCCGCCTGCGTCCCTGCGGCGACGATTGCATCCGCGATACCCGAGGGGGTAGAGCTTACTTCCAACATTATTGACCTCGACCAAAGTTGTTTTACGCCATTGTACAACTAAAAACAACTATGTAGTCCATTTGCTTTACAAACGTGTGGAAACCGTTACACTTATCGTTTTTTACAACCAAGGGGTTGTTAGCATGAGCGATAAGCTTGGGAGCATCATTCAAACCTTCAGAGAGCGGGCTGGCTTCACCCAGGACGAGCTGGGTGACCGCATCGGTGTCTCTCAGCAAACCATCGCAAAGTGGGAGGGAGGAAAGAGCAAGCCAAGGCCAAAGGCTCTCGCAAACCTACTCCACGCACTCAACATTAACGGAAATAAGCTCCGGGAAATGGAGGCGTCGTCCACCATAGATACTTCAAAATATTTAGGTAATGACCGCCTCGCAGAGTTGATGCTTACTGATCCTGAGATCACTGCTTGGGAGGCGGAGGATTCGCCGCCAAGCGGTGTTATGTCCACGTCACTTCCCGCGACATTTCCAGCGGAAGCGCGGTTCAATTTTGGCGCGAACCCCGTAGCTCTCAAGCGGATGATTGCCCCTGTTGTTCAAGGCGTCGACCCTACCAGTACATGGGATGAGATGATCAAGAGCGCACATGGAATCTGGCGTGTTGATTATACGAATGATGAGCTATATGCTCAGATTTTGCCCGCGCCGACGGCATCTGCTTTAGCCCTGCATCTGCGGGTGAACATATACCGCTATTTGTGGCAATACCTAACGATCGGTCTACCAGGCAGCCTAGCAGAAGGGTCTGGAAGATACAGACTTTTGATCATTACCTACCCACAGAATCAACCAATCAACGAGCGCATTGTTGACCCATCAGGCACGCAGTCCAGTGCAACAAATGAAATGCTGTTGAGACGGATAACTGCCGAGGCGGCCGACATGGGAATCTATTTAGTCCTTGCTCGCACGCCGGCGAATGTCGTTGCTTTCCTCACAAACCCCGCTCGCATCTACGATGCAGGATGGAACTACGAGTACCCTGGCGAAGAGCCGATTCCCTACGAATAAAGCGCCTTCGGGCGTTTTTTTTGTCTTACTTCACGCCTTTTTACGCCTTATGTGTTGTAAAGCGTTTTTAGGCGTGATAAAGTTGTTCCACCATGTCGGGGATCAACGCCGAGGCACCCATGAATACACCACTGCACGCTACTCTTCCACAGCCTTCTGGGCTGCCAAACTTCTCTGACCCCGTCGCGGCAGCACGCGCTTGGGCTGACGAGGTGGAGGCAAAGCGGAACTTGGCAAGCAAAGTCGAGCAACTGGAGCACCAACTCGCCGACCTGGCGCCGGCCGCCGCAGGTCTGGACATGATCGCAAAGCAGGACGGATCAATGTGCATCACTGAAGCCGCCAAAACGCTGCAGATCCAGCGCCAGCAGCTGATTGAGCTGTTACTCAAGAATGGATGGACGTATCACCGCCCGGGCAAGCCCGGTTACCTCGCCAGCCAAGCGAAGATCCGTGAAGGCTATCTGATCCACAAGATGGGCCAGTACGAAGATCCGAACAGCGGCCAGCAGAAGGTGAAGGAGCAGGTGCTCGTCACGCCGCGAGGGCTGACCAAGCTGGCCTGCATGGTGGCCGAACAGAGGGCACGCGCTGAGAAGCCCGCCGGAATACCGTGGGCTGAATTTTCAGCCCAGTGCGACCGTGAAACCGGCCCAGCGGCAAGTCCGCCCTGATTTAACCCAGCAGAAACAACAAAGCCACCCGGTGTATCCAGCACCGGATGGCCCCTTACGCCCCTAACCTTTTGGAGAAAAGAAATGGCGAATGATGAGAGTAGCACAAAGGAAATGTCGAGTGCAAGCGTTCGAGACCACCTTGAGCCGTTGCATACCCCAAACAACCCTCTCCGCCAGGGGAAGGTCGTCAGCAACGAAGCGTACTTGGCTGTGCGCGTTTTGGCGGTGGCGCGTGGCGCGCAGGTAGTTGCGGGGATCATCCACGCCGACATCCTCGCCGCGGAAAACGGCGATCGCCCGCTGCTCGATGGGAACAGCATCGACGCTTTGGCTGGCCTCCTGTCGGAATCGATGCAGATGCTGGCGGACCTTGCCGAGCGTCGCATAGATTACTTCAACACCCGCACCACCGAAGGAGCGTGATCATGGCTTCGAAGAATCCACATTTCAATAATTCCGAGCGCCCAGCTTATGAGCTGCCCTACCTCATCGCGAACCTCGGACCGGTGACCGGCTCGACCAAGCTTTCGGCCGACCAGGTTCAAATGATCGAAGCTGCCCAGTGTCACGCCATCAACGCGAGCGACACGATCTTGACCGGCATCGAGTCGATCGGGCAGCTCCTGTATATCGCCGGCGGAAGCGACGACGACACCGACAACCAGCACTTCCGCAATCTCGGTCAGCTGATCAAGCATCTGGCAGTGGAGGCCCAGCACCTGCAGCAGGTGGACGCCGATATGGGATCGCTCCTGCGCCAGGCCAAGGTGGCGAAATGAAGCGCACGTCCCCCAGTTTGGCTGGCTACACGACCTACCGCACCTCGGCGCCGGCGTTGGTTCGCCTGGCCCGCCACCGTGCCGCCGCCGAGGCAGCGTTTATCGCCCTGGTGCTGGGCGCCGGCTTCGCACTTGATCGCCTGGCCGGCATCATCCTTACCGTAGTGGAGAACTTCACAAAATGAAGCCTATAAAACGAGGTCCGGTCGACGCGTACGACGCCTATGTCGAAAGCTGCAGGTCGCGGCGCATCATCCCTTGCGATCGCTTGTCGTACGAGCGCGACCCGCGCACCCGGCAGAGCGAACAGCCCGGGCATGAGCATGCTGGGATGGCCCCCGCTCAAATGGAGGGGAAGCCACAAATTGTGGACACCCTCCCCGGCGAGCAGCACGGGGGTGTCGTTCAGGAAAACGACCCCTCCCCTGGGGTAAGCATTGACGACGGCGGCTACGGCGCGCGTGCACTCCAAGATGCGCTTGCTTTGGTCTTCACCATCCTTACGCACATGGTCAAGCGTGACGACTGCGGCGATGAATTTCTAAACGGCATGGCGTATGGGGTGGCCATCTTCTGCAACGCTCACAAGGCGCAGGGCATCGGGTCGGCGCCCATCGAGGTGCACAGCCGGCTTCACCTGGCGATCATCAGCTGGGCGCAGATTTGCGGGGATACGTGCAGTCCACGGAGCCCGGCCGACCCTCGAAAGCGCGCCAACGCGATGCTGGAAGCAATTGAAGAGCTCCGCGCAGCGCTGGCCGGCGTGTACGCCCCGATGGTGCGCGATAAATGGGACGCGGTCCGCGCTAAGCAGGATTCTTCTAAAAAACGCGATAACAACGCCGAACCAGGAAAGGATGGGCCATGCGCTGGGTTAAGCTGAGTAAGTATTGTGAACTGTCGGGCGATACCTCGAACGCGGTGCACTCGAAGCGGAAAAAGGGGCAGTTCCTGGACGGAGTGCACTGCAAAATCGCCAGTGACGGCAATCTGTGGGTCAATGTGGAGGCGGTGGAAAAATGGGTGGAACAGGGAAATCGGTCGGCGATAAGCGCCCTCCGCGCGGGGTAAGCATACGCGAACACAAGAGCGTTAAGTCGATCCAGATTGCTTTCGTGTTTCGCGGCGTGCGCTGCCGGGAAAGCCTGCGGCTCGATCCGACGACGGCGAACCTTCGCTATGCGGAGGGGCTGCGCGCCGAGATCATGCGCAAGATCGTGAGCGAGTCGTTCAAGTATCAGGACTACTTTCCGGACTCACCCCGGGCGGCCCTGTTCGGCTACGTGGTCAGCAAGAAGACTGTCGGCGACCTGCTGCGCGCCCACCTCGAGGGATGCGAGCATGCGGTTAAGAATGGAAACCTGTCACCGTCGACTATCGTCGGGTACCGGGGAATCATCAAGGGCCATCTGCTGCCCCAGTTCGACAAGGTCGAAGTGCGGGCGCTGGCGCCGTCGGTGCTGCGCCAGTGGCTGTCGTCCCTCGGGGTCACCGCGAAGACCGCGCGCAACATCGTGTCGGTACTTCGGTCGGCCCTGGACGACGCCGTGAACGATGAGCTGATCGATCAGAACCCGCTTGAGAGGATCGCGCTCAAGAAGCTGCTGTCGACGACTTCGAAGAAGTCCGAGTACGAGGTCGACCCGTTCGACAATCTCGAAATCGACGCGATTGTGGGCGCCGCCGCCGGCCAGGCGCGCAACCTCTTCCAGTTTGCCTTCTGGTCCGGCCTGCGCACGTCAGAGCTGATCGGACTCGAGTGGGACGACATCGACTGGATCCACGGCACCGTGCGCGTCCAGCGCGCCGTGGTTGCCAAGACTGAGAAGGGACCGAAGACCAAGGCTGGCACACGTGATGTGCTGCTCCTTCCTTTCGCGCGCGCCGCGCTGCAGGCACAGAAGGATCACACATTCCTGGAGGGCAAGCGCGTATTCCACAATCCACGAACTGGCCTGGCTTGGGAGACCGACGGGCAGATCCGGAAAACGTGCTGGACGCTGATTCTAAAGAAAGCGGGGGTTCGGTACCGCAACCCCTACCAAACCCGGCACAGCTATGCATCGCGAATGCTGTCGGCCGGCGAGAACCCGTGGTGGGTGGCGAAGCAGATGGGACACGTCGACGTCGAGATGGTGTTCAGGCATTACGGCAAGTGGATACCGAACGCGGACAGCGGCCAGTACCGCCCGGTCAACGACTGGAGCGACACGCAACCGGCGAACGACACGCGTACGACACGCGACCGTGGAAATTGACAGTGCTCTCCTATGAAAAAGGGCAAAAAAGCTGCGGGTTCGATTCCCGCCGCCTCCACCACCGCACAAAGAACAACGCCCCGCCGGCGAAAGCCGGCGGGGCGTTGTTCTTTGTGCGGTGTCGTTTCGGCGTCGGGAATCGAATCCGCGGACGGCACGGACGCGTGGGGTGAACAGGGGTTTCGAGTCGCACAGCGGCGAGCCTGTGAACGGCCTTGCGCATGCAGGCGCAAGGCCGAGCAGGGGTTTCGAGTCGCGCAGCGACGAGCCCACGAGCGACCTTGCGCCTCCGGGCGCAAGGGCTCTTCGATTCGCCTGACTAAGGAAAATCGCGCAGCGATTTTTTGCCTCTCGCCCTCCTTCGAACCCTTTGCTGTGTCCTGCTGAGCTCGCGTCCGAATGTCAGACCTGACCTTATTCTGTTTGTTGTGATCAGCTTTTTCAGCCTGTACGGCGGGAGCGACCGACAGGGTCACATTGACCTTGTGGCGCCCGGTGACTGGGGCCCGACATGCGAAGAGGACTGCTACTGGTCGTCGACGAAGGTATAGTTCTGGCCGCTGAAGTAGCGATGATGCCGCCGCATTGACACCATCGTCGCCAGCAACATCGACTACCTAAAGAAAATCGGGGCAGCAAGTTTTTGCCTTTCCGCCACCACCACCGTACACAAGAAACAAAGCCCCACCGCCGCAACCGGCGGGGCCTTGTTTTTGCGAGCGTGGCGTTCAGCCCTCGCGCCCTGCCGCATCACCTACCAACAATTCCTGAACCTGAAGTTGGCAATCCGCGTATGCCAGTTAAAGCTCCCCGTCTCGGCCTGGTACTGCTGCGTGTACCACAGCTTGCAATCGCCAACCGGGTCGACCGTCATCGCACTGTAGTCGCCCCAGCGGTTAAAGGTGTCGACCTGGACCCCGCCGCCCCTGACGATGACCGCTTCGCGCTCCAGGCGGCCCAGCGGCTCGCCGCGCAGCCGGCCCGTGTAGCGGACTCCCGGATAGACCCTGGGACCGCTGATGCTGTAGCCGAGCGCGATGTTGCCCATCCGGTCCATCGCGATACTGCCCATCCAGCGGCTGTTGGCGTCAGGTGCCCAGGTGCCTTGCTGGTACACGCCCGGTGTGGTCGACAGGTTGCGCAGCTCGTACCAGCGCACGCCGACCGGGCCATCCGTGGGCGCGCCGCGCTGCTGCACCGAGTGGTTGACCACCAGCGACTCGTGGTGGCCGAAGTTGCGGTAGGCGAGGCGGTACATCAGGCGATCGCCGAGCGCATCGAGCGGCTCGCCGGGCGCGGGTTGCCGGACGCATGGGCCGCCGAACAAGCTCGGGCAGGCGATCGTGAACGGCGCCACCGGTATCGTGACCGGGCTGCCGAGTGTGTTCCGGGTGAATGAGAAGCGCCACAGGAACAGGTGGTCGCCGCTGCCGTCTGCGTTGAAGTCGAGCGACAACAGGTAGTTCGGGCTGCCGTGCGGCGGCAACTTCGTGCCGTCGAGGTCCGCGGGCAGCACAGGGCCGAAGGCGTCACCGAGGTCGAAGCAGCGGACGGCGGCCGCCGCACCAGCCAGCATCGCGGCACGTTGCAGGCCGCAGACTTGCGGACCGAGATAGCCACCCTCGGTCGCGCTCTCGAACAGCACGGAGGTCAGCACGTAGGCGTCGGGCCACACGCCCAGCTTCGGGTAATCGTTGAACGCCACGGCGCCGCCACTGGTGCGGCTCTCGAGCACGTAGCGATAGTAGGAGCCGGTCGCGTCGGAGGAGGTGGAGACCGCGATGCACTGGTAGTACGGGCCGGTCGCGGTGTTGGCCGGGTCCCAGCCGAACTGGGTCAGGATCCAGCGTTTTGCCAGCTTGTCGTACTGGGCGATCGGATCGCCAAAGTTGCTGTTGGCGCAGGCGTCGGCGCCAGGGCTGCCGGTCAGGCCCGCGAACAGGATGTTGCCCGGGACGGGGCCGAGCAACAGCGCGCCGTCCGCCTTGTTGTAGACCGCAAGCCGCTGGTTGACCCACTGGACGTACTGGGTCGCGCCGGCTGCCCCGTTCGGGTCGGCCGGCGCGACGGTGTTGTCCGATACGATGCCTTCGACGTTGACGCGGGTGCCGTTGGTGTAGACGTTCGGCGTGATGGCGCCGCTGCCGGCCAGCAGTGCGCTGGCCGGGGCCGCGCCCAGGGCTGCGGCCTCGGGTGCGGCGGCGGCTGCGGACTGCGGCGCGCGGCTTTTCATTGCGGGTGTCACCAGGCGCAGCGGAACCACGGTGTGTGCAGGCGCTGCGGTGGCCCGCGCCGCCGGCATCGCAGCGGCAAGTTCCTTCAGGCTCGGGCTGACGCTGGCGGCGGGAAGCCGGGTCTCCAGGCGCAGCGGCTCGGCGTGCGGCGACGCCATGGCCAGCGCAGTGAGCAGCAGGCCCGGCAAGGTACGAAACTTAGTCATGTGGATTCTCCTGTTAACACTCAGACGGCAGCGGCTCGGATGTCAGCGCCACAGGCGTACGCGCAGCCAGCAACAGCGCCGCGCCGGACGCATGCTCGTGGAAGTTGCCGGGCCAGGCGCCGCGATATGAAAATGTGCAACACCCCGCAAAGGGAAAATGTGACTGTGGCCTCAAATTCAATCATGATCTAAAGACAACTACGCGGCACCGATTTTTACAGGCAAACCACCGGTCTTTTCCTTCCAGGGTTTGCTGCAAGTCGAAGGTGAGGCCGAGTAAATGGTGTAGATCCCGGAATGCAGTCATGGCGGCGGTATAAAATTGCCCGTCCGCTAACCTTACTCAGCCGAAAGAGCAAAATAGTGAATTTTGAGAGCGCAAAAACCCTCTGCCGCACTTTTCCCGGCGTCACCGAAGACACGAAATGGGACAACGACCTCGTCTTTTCCGTTGGTGAAAAAATGTTCGCTGTGACCAACCTGGACGAGGCCACTGGCATGAGCTTCAAGGTCGAGGAAGAGCGCTTCCTCGAGCTGACGGACCGTCCGGGGATTATTCCGGCGCCCTACCTGGCGCGGGCGAAGTGGGTGTATGTCGAGGATGCAAAAGCGCTGGGCGATGAGGAAGCGGCGCAGTTGCTGCGCAGGTCGTATGAGCTGGTGTTTGGAAAATTGACGAAGAAGTTGCAGCGGGAGATAGGCGGGGTTTAGTGCCGGCGATTTGCAGGCCTCGTCGTGTGCCTGGGGACGTGGGGCTGTTGCCTGTGGCGTTATCGGTGGGTTTGATCCGCGTGGGCATGCCCCCCCCTACGGGAGAGGTTCGTGGTCGACGCCGCACGGATATGAGGACGCGACGCGGGCACATAACCGGCGGGCGCCCGCAAGTCCACAGCCTGCTTCTATATCATCAGGACGACGGCCCCATATCGGCCATATCCGGCGAAATCATCATCGCCTTCAACAAGGCATCGTTAAACGCCGGAATATCGTCCGGCTTGCGGCTCGTGATCAGCTTCTCGTCGATCACCACTTCCTGGTCGATCCACTCGGCGCCGGCCTTCTTCATGTCGTCCTGGATGTCGGGCCAGCTGGTCAAATTTTTCGACTCGGCGATGCCTGCGTCGATCAGCACCCACGGCGCGTGGCAAATGGCGGCGATCGGCTTGTCCTCGGCATAGAAGTCGCGGATGAAGGCAATCGACTCGGCACTCTTGCGCAATGCGAGCGGATTCTTTTCGCCGCCCGGCAGCAGCAACGCATCGAAATCGCCGGGCCTGGCGTCGTTCACGTTCAATTCGACCGGGAAGCTGTCGCCCTTGTCGTCGTGGTTCATGCCCTGCACCGACTCGCCCACGCGTTTCGGCGAAATCAACATCACCTGCGCGCCGTGCTGCTCCAGGAAGCTGCGCGGGCCCGTGTACTCGACCTGTTCGACGCCATCCGTCATCAGCACGGCAACGCGTTTACCGTCCAACTCCCCGCGGCCCGCCTTTTCGCTCTCCGGCGCTTGTACCTCTACCTGATCCATATGACCTCCTCAATCAATTGTTGGTGATTCATCTGACACAATTCTAGGAGGACGCCAGCGTGCACGGCGCGCGCTTCAGGTGTCCTTCAGGCCGAGCGCATGCAGGCGCGCGCGCAGGCGGCGCACCTCGTCGGCCAGGTCGATCACGAGGGCAGCAAGCTCCTCGTTGGCATCGAACTGCCGCTCCAGTTCGAGCAGGCGCCGTGCCCGCGCCAGGTCGCCGCTGCGAAAGCGCAGCTGCGCCGCCTGCATTGCCTCGGCGCCGAGCACGCCGGCCTCGACATGGCGCACCACCCAGTCGGGTTCGACCCGACAGGCGCGCGCCAGTTCGATCAGGTCCAGGGCGGCCTCGTCGATCAAGACCCCGGTGACAGTCTGGTTCGCAAACATCGTCCTCTCCTCTTCAGGCATTCTGTCGTGGATTGAAAGCCAGGTCGCGCGCCATCGCCTGGTACAGGGCTCGCGCCTTGTCGTTGTTGGCAGGCGGCAGCACGACGTCCAGGATCAGGTACAGGTCGCCCGGCACGCTGGCCGGAATCCCCTTTCCTTTCAGGCGCAGCTTGCGGCCGCTTTGCGAGCCGGCCGGGATCGTCACCTCGACCGTGCCCGACGGCGTCGGCACCGCGACATTGCCGCCCAGCGCCGCCTCCCAGGGCGTGACCGGCACGTTCTCGTAGACGTGCGAACCCTCGATGCGGTAGCGCGGATCGGGAGAAAAGCCGATTTCCAGGTAAAGGTCGCCGGGCCCGCCGCCGCCGTGGCCTTCGTGCCCCTGCCCGGCCAGGCGCAGTTGCTGGCCCGGCGTCACCCCGCGCGGGATGTTCACGCTGAGCGTTTTTTCCTGCATCGTGGCGCGCCCCGGGCCTTCCGCTTTCGGCACGCGCAGGCTGACCGTGCGGGTCGCGCCGCGGTAGGCATCGGCCAGGTCGATCGTGATGGCGGCGTGGATGTCGTCGCCGCGCATCTGGAAACCGCCGCCGCGGCGCGAGCGTCCGGCCTGGGCGAACAGGTCGGCGAAGAAGTCGTCGGCGCCGGCGCCGGCGAAATCGAAGTGCTCGCTCCAGTCCGGCGGCGGATGGAACTGCTCACCGGCATGATGGCCGCGCCCCAGTGCGTCGTAGGCGGCGCGTTTCTCGGCGTTGCCCAACACTTCGTAGGCTTCGTTGATTTCCTTGGTTTTCGCGTCCGCGTCCTCGTGCTTGCTGACATCGGGGTGATACTTGCGCACCATTTTCCGGTACGCCTTCTTGATGTCGTCCGCAGCCGCGCCCCTGTCGACGCCAAGGGTCTGGTAGTAGTCCTTGTATTCCACAGTGCACTCCCGGATGGTTGCTTGTTCCTTCGGAGATGGGGTCACGGCGCGGAAAATAAAGTTCCGCGCGCCGGGTAGATTGGCTCGTCATAAAAAAAGCCCTGCGATGAAAGCAGGGCTTTTCATATCGACAGCTTCGCTTACTTCCTGGCTTTCAGGTCCGCCATCGCGGTTTCCTCTTTCGCCTCAGCATCCTTCTTGCAGGCCGACTCATCGGCGCCCTTCATCTTCTTGCACGCTGCCTTCGCGGTTTTCTCGTCAGCCTCGATCTGCTTTTTCGCGGCTTTGTACTGTGCATGCGTCATCTTCGTAGGGGCAGTGGTGGTTGTCGCCGTCGTCGTGGCGGGGACGGTCGTCGTGCTCTGCGTTGTCGTCGTTTTGGCGGGGGCAGGCGTTGCCGTCTGACCAGTGGCAAAAGCTGCGCCCGAAACCAACAACAACGTAGCACCTGCAATCTTGAACATCGATTTCATGGGGTTCTCCGAGTAGTTTTTGAAATGGCGAGCAATATGCTCCCTCCTCCAACGCCGGTATGATCCGTTCCGTTGACGCTTGATATCGAAACAGTCAAATAGACAGTAAAATCATGGGTTACCGTTTCCTGCTCGCCCATGACTTCGACCACCACCCTCGCCCCTGCCCCGTCTCCTGTCCGCCTCGAAATCGCGACCCTCTGGAAGCTGTCCTGGCCGATGCTGGTCGGCCAGATGGCAACCGTCGGCATGGGCGTGGCCGACGTGGCGATGACGGGGCACGTCAGTGCGGCCGAGCTGGCTGCCGTCTCGCTGGGCGCCTCGGTCTGGTCGATCGTGCTGGTGACGGTGATGGGCATCATGATGTCGATTAACACCGTGGTCGCGCACGAAATCGGCGGCGGACGCTACGACAAGATTCCCCATTCGGTGCGCCAGGCGCTGTGGAAAGGCGGCTGCATCGGCCTCATCGCCTGTCTGGCGACGAACCTGTGCACGTTGCTGTTCGACCATATCGGGATGGAGCAGGCAGTGGCCGACCGGGCCGCCCTGTTCCTGCACGTGATCAGCCTCGGCATGCCCGCCTTTGCCTGCTACCGGGCGCTGTACGGCTATACGACCAGCATCAACGAGACCAAGCCGATCATGGTCATCGCAATCATGGGCCTGCTGTTCAACATCGCCAGCAACTGGCTGCTGGTGTTCGGTAAGGGGGGTTTTCCGCAACTGGGCGCGGTCGGCTGCGCGGTGTCGACCGCCGTCGGCATGTGGCTGATGCTGATCGCCATGCTGGTCTGGGTGAAAATTTCCCCGGTCTATCGCATGACCTATCCGTTCACGGGCTGGGAAGGCCCGGACTGGAACGAGATCCGCACGATGTTGCGCCTCGGCATCCCGATCGGAATCACGTATTTCGCCGAGGTCAGCGCCTTCGGTTTGATCAGCCTGCTCGTTGCGCGCTTCGGCGTCATCCAGGTGTCGGCGCACCAGATTGCACTGAACTTTTCCTCGCTCGTGTT
This sequence comes from Telluria sp. AIW5, assembly GCF_056680575.1. NCBI lineage: Bacteria > Pseudomonadati > Pseudomonadota > Betaproteobacteria > Burkholderiales > Oxalobacteraceae > Telluria > Telluria sp. AIW5. Next base: position 4,912,522 of record NZ_CM155289.1, read on the forward strand.
CATGGTGCCCTTGAGCTTCGGCATAGGCCTGTTGACCCGGGTCGGCCAGGCAATGGGCGAAGGCAATCCCGTACGGGCGCAGTTCGTGGCGCGGGTCGGGGTCGGCATCTCGGTCGCCTTTGGCGTACTGTCGGCGGCCTGCATCGCCCTGTTCCGCTGGGAAATCGCGCGCGCCTATACCTCGGACCCGGCGGTGCAGCAAGCCTGCGTGCACCTGCTGCTGTTCGCGGCGCTGTTCCAGCTGTCGGATGCGACCCAGGTCGCGACCGCGTCCGCGATTCGCGGCTATCAGGTGACGCGTCCGCCGATGATCATCCAGCTGGTCGCCTTCTGGGGCTTTTCCCTGCCGCTGGGCTATATCCTCGGCATCGCGCCGGCGTGGTTCCCGTGGTCGCCAAGTGCGCCGATGGCAACGACAGGCTTCTGGATCGGGCTGGTGCTCGGCCTGACGATTGCCGCGGTGTTGCTGAGCTGGTCGATGGAAAAGCTGTCGCGCCGGAAGGTACTCATGGCGACGCACTGACATTGTGGCGCAGACGCCCCTGAATGAAGTGGTATGTACAGCTTTTACCGTAGGACTCTGGTATCGTCTCGTCCGTTGCATAAAGCTAACTTTCAACGAGACAAACAATGCGCCTTCTCCTCTGCCTCCTGGCCGCACTCGCGGCCGCGCCCGCATCCGCGGAACGCCTGACGCTCGACCGCATTCATGCGGACCCGTCCCTTGCCGGTCCCGGCGTGCGCAGCCTGCGCGTGTCGCCCGACGGCGAGCGCGTGACTTTCCTGCGCGGCCGCGAAGACAACCAGTTCCAGCTCGACCTGTGGGAATACAACATGAAGGACAAGACCACGCATCGCCTGGTCGACTCCAAGCAGCTCGTGCCGAACGAAAACCTGTCTCTCGAGGAAAAGGCCCGCCGCGAACGCGCCCGTACCGCCAGCCTGTCCGGCATCCTGAGCTATAGCTGGTCGCCCGACGGCAAGCAGTTGCTGGTGCCGATCGCCGGCGACCTGTACCTGGTCGACGTGGCGAAGCCGGATGCCGCGCGCAAGGTGGCCTCGGGCAATGTGATTGACCCGAAGATTTCGCCGAAGGGCCGCTACGTTTCCTTCGTGCGCAACCAGAACCTGGTCGTGATCGACCTGAAAACCGGCGCCGAGCGCCAGCTCACGACCGACGGCGCAGGTACCGTGCACAACGGCGAAGCCGAGTTCGTGGCCCAGGAAGAAATGGACCAGACGACCGGCTACTACTGGGCGCCGGACGATTCCAGCATTGCCTATAAACGCTACGACGAAGCGCCGGTGCCGGTGGCGCGCCGCTTCGAGATCTTTGCCGACCGCACCGAAGTGATCGACCAGCACTACCCGGCCGCGGGCGACCCGAACGTGCTGGTGGACCTGTTCATCGTGTCGCCGGAAACGGGTGCCGCGCGCAAGGTCGACATCGGCGCCGAGAAAGACATCTACCTGGTGCGCGCCGACTGGAGCGCGGACGGCAAGACCCTGGTCTACCAGCGCCAGACGCGCGACCAGAAGCGCCTCGACCTGATCGCCGTGAATGCGGCCACGCTGGCACAGCGCCCGCTGCTCACCGAAACCTCGAAGACCTGGGTCAGCATCCATAACGACCTGCGCTTCCTGAAAAACCGCCAGGCCTTTATCTGGGCTTCCGAGCGCAGCGGCCGCAACCACCTGTATTTGTACGACCTGAACGGCAAGCTGCTGAACCCGATCTCGAGCGGCGAATGGGGCATCGACGACGTGCTGGCCGTCGACGAAGCGGCCGGCAAGGTATATGTGTCGTCGAACCGCGACGCCGTTATCGACAAGCAGACCTATGCACTGGCCCTGAATGGCAGCACGGCCAACAAGCCGGCGCGCGTCACCACCGGCGACGGCTGGCACGAGGCGGCGTTTGCAAACAACGGCAAGATCTTCGTCGACACGTATTCGAACCCGCGCACCCCGCCGCAGGTATCGATCCGCAAGGCCGACGGCGCGATGGTGCAATGGCTCGAGCATAACGAGCTGAACGCCAGCCACCCGTTCGCGAAATACCTGCCCGACCTGCTGCCTACCGAATACGGCACCATCAAGGCCAAGGACGGCCAGACCCTGTACTACTCGATGATCAAACCGGCCGGTTTCGATGCGACGAAAAAATATCCGGTCTTCCTGTTCACCTATGGCGGCCCGCACTCGCAGCGCGTGACCCGTACCTGGGGCAATTATTTTGACCAGTACATGGCGCAGCAGGGTTTCATCGTGTGGCGCCTGGATAACCGCGGTTCGAGCCGCCGTGAACGCGCTTTCACCGACGTCATCTATAACAACCTGGGCAAGAACGAAGTCGAAGACCAGGTCACCGGCATCGACTGGCTGGCGCAGCAGAGCTATGTCGATCCGAAGCGGGTCGGCGTGTTCGGCTGGAGCTATGGCGGCTTCATGACCCTGCGCCTGCTGGCGGCGGCGTCGGACAAAATCGCCATGGGCGTGTCGGTGGCGCCGGTGACGGACTGGTCCTTGTACGACACCCACTACAGCGAGCAGTTCGTGGGTGGCACGCCGAAGTCGGATCCGGACGCCTACGCACGCAGCGGCGTGTTCGCGCACCTGGACGGCCTGAAATCGCCGCTGCTGCTGGTGCATGGCATGGCCGACGACAACGTGCTGTTTGCTAACAGCACGCGCCTGATCGACGAACTGGTCAAGCGCAACGTTCAGTTCGAACTGATGACCTATCCGGGCGCCAAGCACGGCATTTCGGGCCGCGCACCCCAGCGCCACGTGTATGGCCTGATCGAAGCCTTCTTCAAGAAGAACCTGGGCGGGACCGCGGCGAAGTAAGCCAGCTACCTGCTCCTGAAAGCCGGAACGCCATCTTGGTGTTCCGGCTTTTTTTTCGCTTTGTTAGCTCAACAGTTGCTTCGAGGGATACAGAATTTCTGACAACTCAACAAAATGTCAACGACTAGTGTTGCGTGCGCGCGACGTTGTTGAAAATATTTTTGTGAATACATTTGGGGGTAAATGCATAGATTTCCTAGGGGAATTGTGAATTCTGAACTCAACAGTACAGGATGTTCGTAACAAATTCTGTCCCCACGGAATTAATTCCACAGGGTATTCTCTGGGTTCCTGATCTAGCGACACGCTTCAAAGCGAACACGCACTACCCGAGGACAAACAATGCAAGTCATCCGTATCAGCGCCACCCGCCTTTCCCTCGCAGTCTCCGCCCTGGTCATCGGCGCCGCCATCGCGGCCCCGGCATCGGCCGCTACCCGCAGCGTCGGCGCCGGCAAGACGTACGCGACCCCATGCAAGGCCTTTGCCGCGGCAACTGCCGGCGACCTCATCGAAATCCAGGCCGGCACCTACACCGGTGACGTCTGCACGATCTCGCAAAGCAAGCTGACGATCCGCGGCGTGAATGGCCGTCCAAAGATCGCTGCCGGCGGCAAGAGTGCTGGCGGCAAGGCGATCTGGGTCGTGGGCGGCAGCAACATCACGATCGATAACGTCGAAATGTATGGCGCGGCAGTGGCCGACAAGAACGGCGCCGCCCTGCGCCTGGAAGGCACCAATTTCACGCTGCGTAACTCGTTCCTGCACGACAACGAGAACGGCATCCTGAGTGGCGTGAACACCGCCAGCACCATCGTTCTCGAGAACAATGAGTTCGGCCACAATGGCCGCGGCGATGGCTACACCCACAACGTGTACATCGGCAAGGCCGGCAAGCTGACCTTCCGCTACAACTTCTCGCACGACGCCAACGTCGGCCACAACCTCAAGACGCGCGCGCTGTACAACACCATCGCCTACAACCGCTTCTCGAGCCTGCGTGCAGGCGAAACCGGCAGCACCGCCGCCGGCAAGCCGAGCTACGAAATCGACGTGCCGAACGGCGGCACCACCTTCATCATCGGCAATGTCATCATGCAGCCGGTCGGCGGCAATAATCCGAACATCGTCGCCTATGGTGAAGAAGGCGTCGCCGGTTACGCGACCGACCTGTACGTGGTGAACAATACCTTCATCAACGACGAGAGTTCGCGCGGCTACTTCGTGATGGTGGGCGGCGGCGTTGCCACCCCGGCCAAGCTGATCAACAACCTGTTCAGCGGCTACGGCCCGATGAGCACCCAGGCGTCCAGCATCAAGACGGCGAACTACCAGTCGCTGTCGGTAGGCTTCGTCAACCGCGCGGCCTACGACCTGCGTCCGCTGGTCACCCCGCTGATCGTGAACGCCGGCGTGGCTCCCGGCTTCTCGAAGGCTGGCGTGTCGCTGAACGCAGCGGCCAGCTACAAGCACACGGCTTCGGGCATCAACCGCGTCGCGATCAATTCGAAGAACGACATCGGCGCCTACGAAGTCCAGTAAAGCAGCGCGCGATTGCGATCAATAAAAAGGCCCCGGCGTCGAAACGCCGGGGCCTTTTTTCGTTCACTGCCTGCCGCGCAAGACGGCCCGGGAATCAGTTGGTTGCGTCTTTCAGGTTTTCCTTGACGTCGCCAAATTTCTCTTGGGTCTTGCCTTCGACCTGGTTCTTCAGACCCTTGACCTGCTGCTCGGGATTACCAACCAGCTTGCCGGCTTCTTCCTGAATCTTGCCACCGATGTCTTGCAGTTTGCCTTCGACTTGGTCCTTGTTCATGATGATCTCCTTGCGCTGGGTTAATTAAGGCGTGGTCGGATGACGACGCGATGGGTACAGATTACGCCCCGATACGGCCGCGTTCTGTACGGCCACACACATAGCTCGACAATATTGGAGCATGCCGGGATGGCGTAGTCGAGGATTCGCCCTGCCCTTTCCACACATAAAAAAGCCGCGACATGTCGCGGCTTCGTTTACTCCAAAGGCCAGGAAATCAGCGATTACCCTTGACGATATCCTTCACATCGCCTGCTTTTTCCTGCACCTTGCCTTCAACCTGCTTTGCCATTCCTTCGGACTGCTGCTGGCGGCTGCCGACAGCTTCGCCGACCTTTTCCTGAATCTTGCCGCCGATGTCCTTGGCTTTGCCCTTGACTTGGTCCTCGTTCATGATGGTCTCCTTCCGGTTGGAATCGAAGCCCTACCTTAGGCCCCCTGATCCGCGGGTTCTGTTCGCTGGATAACATTTAACTTACACAAGCGGCTTGCGCCAGAGACTCGCCAGCCAGGGCTGCTGGGCGCGCGGCAAACCCGGTGGACGGTAATAGTGATGTAGCGGAGCAAACCCTGCAGCGACCAGATGCCGCTCCCAGCTCGGGTAATCGAAATACGTGCCGTAACGCGCCCCGTTCCAGCCCTCCTCGTTGTTCCCGCGCGGGTTCGAGCTGAACAGCACGCCTCCAGGCTTCAGGCTACCGTACAAGGCCGCCAGCACCCCGGCCAGGGCCGCACTGGGCACATGGAACAGCGAGGCGTTCGCAAAGATCCCGTCGAAGAAGGCGGACGGCAAGTCGAGGTGCAGGAAATCCTGGTGCCAGACCTCGCAGCCGCTATGTCCACGCGCCATGGCGACGAATTCGGCCGAACCGTCGAGTCCGATCGCGTGGTGGCCAAGCGTGCTGAAGGTTTTCAGGTCGCGTCCCGGGCCGCAGCCCAGGTCGAGCAAGGTGAACGGCGCCGGCGCCTCGATCGCGTCCAGCAGCGCCCCCACGTTCTGGCTGACGTCGTGGTCGATCGTGCCGGCAAAGAATGCGGGCGCATTGCGTTCGTAATGCGCGAGGGTACGGCGGGAGATGTCGTCGAGGCTGTCGGTCATAAAATTCATCGGTAGTGCGCGGGCCGGCAGGATGGGCCGCCCGCGTCGTTTTACGGCATTACCAGATCTTCACGCGATCCTGCGGCGCCAGGTAGAGCGACTGCCCCGGCTTGACGTCGTAGGCCTTGTACCAGGCGTCCAGGTTGCGCACGATATAGGTGCGGTACTGGGCCGGTGCATGGCCGTCGGTCAGGACGCCGCGGCGCAGCGAGGCTTCGCGCGCCTTGCTGCGCCAGCCCTGGGCGAAACCGCGGAAGAACTCGCGGTCCGATTCAGGACTCTTGCCGGCAGGCGTGGTCTTGAAGGCGTCGTAGGCCGCTTGCAGCCCGGCCAGGTCGGCCAGGTTTTCGCTCAGCGTCAGCTGGCCGTTGACGGCCAGGTCCGGGAAGGGTTTATAAGCGCTGTACTGGGCAACCAGCTTGGCCGACGCCGCCTTGAAATGCTCCAGGTCTTCCTTCGTCCACCAGTCGCGCAGGCGCCCTTGGGCGTCGAACTGCGCGCCCTGGTCGTCGAAGCTGTGGCTGATTTCGTGGCCGATGATCGAGCCGATCGCGCCGTAGTTGGCGGCGTCCGACGCCTTCGGGTCGAAGAACGGCGGCTGCAGGATCGCGGCCGGGAAGTTCAGGGCATTCTGCAGCGGCAGGTTGACGGCATTGACCAGCTGCGGCGGCATCGCCCACTCGGTGCGCTCGGGCTTGCGCTTGAGCTTGGCGAGTTCCTGCCGATAATGGTATTCCTCGGCGCGGATCGCATTGCCGAAGGCGTCGCCGGCGACCACGCGCAGGCCGTCATACGACTTCCAGTGCTCCGGGTAGCCGATGCCGACATACAGCGATTTGACTTTGGCCTGGGCTTGGGCGCGGGTGGCCGGCGCCATCCATTCAAGCTTGTCGATGCGGCGGCTGAAGGCGTCGATAATGTTGGCGACCATGGTCTGCACGCGCGCCTTGTTCTCGGCGGGGAAGTAGCGTGACACATAGATCTTGCCCACCGCCTCGTCCATCGCGGCATTGGTGGCGCCGAGCGCGCGTTTCCAGCGTGCCGACTGCTGCGGCGTGCCACTGAGCGTCTTGCCGTTGAACTCGAAGCGCTGGTCGGCAAAGGCCTTCGGCAACAGGCTGGCGTACTGGTTCAGCTTGTGGAAAGCAAGGTAGTCGCGCCAAGCGGCGACGTCGGCATGGTCCAGCAGCCTGGCCGCGCCCGTGATCGCGCTCGGATGGTAGACCTGGAAGCGGTCCTGGCCGGACAAACCGGCCGCCTTGAAGAAGGCGTTCCAGTCGATGCCCGGGGCTTTGGCACTGAACTCTTTGAGGGTCCAGACATTGTTCGCCTTCTGGATGTCGGCCGATTGCTCGCGCGTGGCGTGGGTCTGCGCCAGCGCCAGCTCGAGTTCGAACACGCGCGCGGCGCGCTCGTCGGTCTTGTCCATGCCGGCCAGTTTCAACATCGCGGCGATGTGCTGCTGGTACTTGGTGCGCAGCTCGGCCATGCGCGCATTGTTTTCGAGGTAATAAGCGCGGTCCGGCAAGCCGAGGCCGCCCTGCAGCAGGTAAGGCATGTTATGCGAAGGATCGGTCAGGCCCGACGCCACCCAAACACCGAACAGGTTTTCGGTGAAGAAATTAGTGGCGTTCAGCGGATCGACGTCGGCGCGGATCGAGCCGCCGAGGGCGCGCACCAGCCCCGCCTTGTCCTTGATGCCGGCAATGCTGTTCAGCATTGGCTTGATCGGCGCCAGGCCGCGCTTGTCGATGCCGGCTTCGTCCATGTAGGCGGCGTAGAAGTCGGCCACCTTGCGCGCGTCGCCGCTGGCATTCTTGTCGGCGCCGAGGTCCTCGATCATCTTCGCGATCCGGGTATTCGTGTCTTCCGCCAGGGCGCCCATCGCGCTCCAGGAACCACGGTCCGCCGGGATCTCGGTCTTGGCCAGCCAGTCGCCGTTGGCCCAGGTGAAGAAATCGTCGCCGGGGAGTACGGTCATGTTCGTGTCCCTGGTCGGCGCCGGCTTTTCAATCGGCGCTTTGACCTGGCCAGCTTCCTGGGCGGCTGCCAATCCATGGGCGAAGGTGCCGCCGCACAGGGCGAGGACGACGGCGGTCTTGGTGAGGGTCCAACGAGTCTTCATGCTTTTCCTTTTAGTTATCACGGTTTACTGTTGCTCTTCCTGCAATGCGGCCCGCACTTGCGGCAGCAGGCGCGCCTTTTGCGCGGCGCGCACGCGGATCCCGTTCCCCACCCGTCGAGCTTCGACCAGCGCGTCCGGGCCGAAGTTCTGGCCGACATACTGCTCCATCATATCCGCATGACGCGTCTCAAGCGATCCCGCCACGACCGAGGCGAGCGCGCGGTTGCGGCCGACGGCATCCGCACTTTTCAAGAGGGCTTCGCGGTTGGCCACCGCGAAGTCCCAGGCCTGGTCCGGATGCTCGCGCCCGATGCTGGCCACGATGACGGTTGCCAGGTTGGCCGGCACCTGCGGCGAAACCGCCATGCGCAGCGCGCTCGCGGCCAGGGCCGGATCCTGCACCAGCGTCATCGCACCGCCGAAACGGTTGCGCTCCTCGTCGGTCGTGGCGCCGGCGACCAGCTTGCCGAGCGCGGCATAGGTGGCGCCGTCGGCATAGCGGCCGACGGTGTTGACGACGAAGTCGAGCATTTCCGGGCTGCTCGAGGCCGGGTCGGCCTGGTAGCGGGCGAAGCGCTCGCGTGCTTCGCGGATCGCGCGCTCGTCGCCGGCGCGCGCCAGGCTGGAGGCCAGCAGCGCGCGCAGCTGGCGATCTTCGCTGGTCTCGCCCGCCTTCGGCTCCCAGCCGAGCCGCGCAAACCGTGGCTGGACGAAATTGATCACGAAGCGACGGATCAGCGCTTGCTCGGGTTCGCCGCGCGCGAGACGGTCGAGCGTGCCCAGGTTCGACAGGATCGATTCCCAGACGGCCAGGCGCGGCTCGTCGCCATACTTGCCCGCCAGGCGCACATAGTCGCCCAGCGGCATGCGCCCGGCCGTCACCAGGCTCCAGGCATCGAGCAGCAGTTTCAGGCGCGTCGGGTCCGGCAGGCGTGCGGCGTTGCTTGCCAGCGCATCGAAGCTGGCGCGGTCGTACTGGATGCGGAAGAAGCCCACGCTGTACGGGTCGACCACCAGCGTACCCTCGCAACCGCCTTGCGTGATCGTGGTGCTGCGGTTGGCCAGCAGCGTGTACCAGGCCTTGCCATTCACGGTGCCGACCTGCAGCGGCACGCTCCACAGGCGGTTTTCAGGCGCCGGTTCGTCGAGGCGGAATTGTTCCTGGGACAAGGTCACCTGGCGCTTGCCGTCGGCGCAGGACTGGCTGACCGAGACCAGCGGGTAACCCGGCTGCGTGGTCCAGTCGGCCGCGAGTTTGCCCACCGGTTTGCCGGAAGCCTTTTCGATCGCGGCCCAGAGGTCTGCGCCCGTCGTATTCGAATACTGGTGCTTCGCCATGTAGGCACGGATGCCTTTGCGGAACTGGTCCTCGCCGACATACGCTTCCAGCATGCGCAGGAAGCCCTGCCCTTTCACATAGGTGATGCCGTCGAACGCGCCCGCCGCCTGTTCCTCGTTGTCGATGCGGGTCTGGATCGGGTGCGTGGTCTTGCGCGCATCCAGGTTCAGCACGCCTTCACGCTCGGCGATGCCGTCCAGATGCGGACGCCACTCGGGGTGAAAGTGCTCGGTGGACTTTGCCGCCATCCAGGACGCAAAACCTTCGTTCAGCCACAGGTTGTCCCACCAGGCCATGGTGACGAGGTTGCCGAACCACTGGTGCGCGACTTCGTGGGCGTTGACTTCAAAGGTGAGTTTCTTGACGTCTTCCGGGCTCTTCACAGGGTCGTAGAGCAGGGCCGACTCGTTGTAGACGATCCCACCCCAGTTTTCCATCGCGCCATTAAAACCGCCGGGAATCGCGATCTGGTCGAGCTTGGCGAGCGGATACGGCACGCCGAAGTAATTGTTGTAGTAGCGTAGCAAGTCCTTGGTCGCCTGCAGCGGGAAGGCGGTCGAGCCGAGCTTGCCGGCGGTCGTCACCACGCCGATCTCGACGCCGTCCTGGCGTGCGGCCACGCGTTCCAGCTCACCCGCGACCAGCACCACCAGGTAGCTCGGCATCTTCGGGGTCGGCGCGAACGCGATGCGCTGCAGGCCGTTGGCGAGCTTTTCCTGCTTCTCGACCGGGGTGTTCGAATAGGCCTTGAAGCTGGCCGGCACGTCGACCGTCAGCTTGAAGCGCGCGCGGAAGGCTGGTTCGTCCCAGGTGGGCAGCAGGCGGCGGGCGTCGGACGGTTCCATCGTCGTGGCAACGAGTTTCTTTTCCACCCCGCCGGCCTTGTAGGCGACCTGGAACAGGCCGCGCCCTTCGCGGTTGATCTTTCCGTTGAAGCTGAGGGCCAGCGTATAGCGGCCCGGCGCCAGGGGCGCGCCGAGCTCGAAAGCCAGCGTTTCCTGCTTCTCGTCGAGGATGGGCGTCAACGCGCGCTCGGCCATGCCGCGCCCCGACAAGGCGGCGCGCTCGATGTTCAGGTTGGCGGCGTTCAGGACGATGCGGCGGGTCGGGCGCAGCACCTCGATCTCGACGCGCTGCTCGCCGCGGAAGGTGTCGGCCGCAATGTCGGGCACCAGGCGCGCGTCGTACAGCAGCGGGATCACGTCCTTCGGCAGCTTGCCGGGCGTGGCCTCGAACGAAAACGGGGCTTCGGCGCAGGCGGCGCCGGTGGCCAGCGCCAGCGCCAGCGTGGCCACAGCGGCGACCGTCCGCGATGCTCGGTGGTGTCTCATTGTTTCCTCTCTCTTATTATGTCGGCGCGGCGGCTGGCGCAGCAATCCAGCACGCACTGTAAGGGAAGCGGGGAAACCGCAGCTTCGGAATGCGACAGACGGCAAAAACAGGCGCTGGACTGCAAAAATCCGGCGCTATGGCGGGCGGTCTCCCGTCTTGCGAGGCGTGCGTGAAAAATTTTCAATTATTTTTGCAAACAGGCCTAAAGTTCCAGCGAGCTCTGCCGTAAAAGGAGGACAACCGGTAATCCGGCCGAAAAAAATTGTCGCGGTGTTCACATGACCTCCAACGAAGTTCTCTCGATGTACGAAAATATTGCTGGCCTGACGGGCAAGATGGCCGCGGCGGCGCAATCGGGCGACTGGAATGGTTTCGACAGCCTGCAGGCGCAATGCGCAGCCCAGGCGAGCGCCACGGCAAGCGGCGTGCCGGCACTGGACGGCGCCAAGCGCCTGCGCAAGATCGACCTGCTGAAACAGATCATGGCCAACGACCGCGCCGTGCGCGACGTGACCGAACCATGGATGGGCCAGCTGGACCGCGCCATGCGTGCGCACTGAGCCGCCCTGCCCCTGTTTCGAATCAAGCGCCTGCGGGCGCTTTTTTTATGGCCGGTGGCGGCGGAACCGAACATGAAGGCGGGCAAACAAAAAGGCGCCCGAAGGCGCCTTTTTGCTACGGACAAAGCCCGTATGAATTCGGAGAGCAACACGGAGTAATCCCAGTGTTGCCTCTTTGCCGGTTGCATCCGGCGTCCTCTGCCGCTGTTGGCAGCATGACCGCTTCCGGAAACAGGCGCCTTGCGGCGATCACCCGGGTCCCGCGCCACGCTATCGGTGGTGGCTGCGCCGGACTCTGTTCCGTTTTGTGGTTTTGACAACCAACGAACCCAGTATAGCGCAAATATGCAGCTTGTGTAGACCAATTGTGCGCGGCCCGAAACGCCCTCTATTCTTGCTGGGGAATCACGTCGGTCAGCACGGGCTCGGCGGCACCCGGCGCCGTTTCCTTGCCGCGGCCGGGCATCAGGCGCGCCTTGACGGCAGCCATGAAATTCGGCTTCGGTTCGCCCGCCCCGGCTGCCGGCGCTGCCTTGGGCAATTTGGCGGGCTTGTGGGCGGCCGGGATCTTGCCAACACTCGAATGCCTGCGACGGCGTAGCAGCATCAGCACCAGCGCACCGACAGCGAGCACGGCAGCGAGGCCGGCCCCGATCGCACGCCATGGCAGGTCCGGCCCGGGCGGCTCGACCTTCTTCGGCTTGGGGTGAATGCGCGGCGCTTCCCTGGACGCTTCCTTTGCTGCCGGGGCTGGCTGGGCCAGGTGCGCGAGCTCGGGAGCACCCGCCGGGGCTGCTTTCGCGCCCTGCAAGGACTTGACCTTTTCCTCCAGCTTTCCGAGATCGTGGCGCAAGGCGGCATTCTTTTCGCCGAGCGCGACGCATGCATCCAGGTGATCGGACGATGGTTGCGGTGCGCAGCTGGGGGCGTCGGCGTGGCTTGCCTGCGCAGGCGCCGGCTTCCTGGTCGCTACCATCCTGGCCACCGGTGCCGGCTTGGGAACCAGCTTGCGACGGACCGGCGCCGGGTCCACGTATTCCTCGCCTGCCTGCAGGGCGTTGGCAGGACGCGCCGGCGGCGCCGGCCTGCGCAGCGCAGGAGCAGGAGCAGGAGCAGGAGCGGGCGCGGCCTGCGCTTTCAGTACCTCCGGCACCGTTTCGCGCACGGCCGGCGGCGCCGGGGCCGGGTCCGGCGTCAGCCACAGGGTCACGAGTCGCACGTTGCGCTGCGCGCCGTCGACGAGTTCCAGGTACAGGTGCAGGTGGCGGCTCTCGACCGGCTTGAGCGAGGTCAGATGCAGGAACTGGCGGCCGTCGCGCCGCATCATAGTCATGTTCAGGCTGGAGAGCACGGCCGGCATGGCGATGTTCGCGCCGCGGTACACGTCCGGGTTGGCCAGGCGGACCCGGACCGGGTTCGCGCCGTCTTCAATCAGGCTCAGCTCGACATCCGCCACGAGCGCCTGCCCGATGTGCGACAGCACTTGCGCCTCGCCCAGTTCAGCGGCATGGGCAGTGCCTGCCGTGGCGGCAAGCAGCAGGATCGAGAGGATGGCAGGAGAGCGCAGCGACATGGCAGGAAGAATTTGTAGCCTAAGCGTAATTAACGGGTGTTCGGCTACACTCTTTAGCTCCAGCCCACGAAATAAATAACAGGACACTTCATGGAAAACCGGATAGAAAAAGACAGTTTCGGCCCGATCGAGGTCCCGGCCGCCCACCTCTGGGGTGCGCAAACCCAGCGTTCCCTGCACCACTTCCACATTTCGACCGAGCGCATGGCGCCGGAACTGGTTGCCGCGCTGGCCCAGGTCAAGCGCGCGGCGGCCGCCGTCAACCGCTCGCTCGGCAAACTGCCGCGCGACAAGGCCGACGCCATCATCGCCGCTGCCGACGAAGTGCTCGAAGGGCGCTATCCGGACGAATTCCCGCTCGCCGTCTGGCAGACCGGCTCCGGTACCCAGAGCAACATGAACATGAACGAGGTGCTGGCCAACCGCGCGTCCGAGTTGATGGGTGGCGAACGCGGCGAAGCGCGCCTGCTGCACCCGAACGACCACGTCAACATGGGCCAGTCCTCGAACGACATCTTCCCGACCGCCATGCACGTGGCCGCCGCACTGGCGGTCGCGAAGGAGGTGTTGCCGGCCCTGGCGCGCCTGCGCGGCACGCTGCTGACCAAATCGCGCGACTTTGCCGACATCGTCAAGATCGGCCGCACCCACTTGCAGGACGCCACGCCGCTGACGCTCGGCCAGGAGTTTTCCGGCTATGTCGCCCAGCTCGAATTCGCCGAACAAGCAATCCGCGCCTCCCTGCCCGGCCTGCTGCTGCTGGCGGCCGGCGGCACCGCGGTCGGCACCGGCCTGAACGCGCATCCCGAGTTCGCCGCGCGCATCGCCGCCGAACTCGGTTCGCGCACGGGCCTGTCCTTCAAGAGCGCGCCGAACAAGTTCGCGGCCTTGGCCGGGCACGATGCACTGGTTTCCGCGCACGGCGCCTTCAAGACGCTGGCCACGGCGCTCATGAAGATCGCCAACGACGTACGCTGGATGGCCTCCGGCCCGCGCTCGGGCCTGGGCGAAATCACGATTCCCGAAAACGAGCCGGGCAGCTCGATCATGCCGGGCAAGGTGAATCCGACCCAGTGCGAAGCGCTGACCATGCTGTGCTGCCAGGTGTTCGGCAATGACGTCGCGCTGACCGTCGGCGCCTCGCAGGGTAATTTCGAGCTGAACGTGTTCAAGCCGATGATTGCCCACAATTTCCTGCAAAGCGCCCGGCTGCTGGCCGACGGCATGCGCTCCTTCGACGAACACTGCGCGAAAGGCATCGAGCCGAACCGCGCCCGGATCGGCGAGCTGATGGAGCGCTCGCTGATGCTGGTGACAGCGCTGGCTCCGCACATCGGGTATGATGCCGCCGCGCAGATTGCCAAGCACGCGCAGCACGAGGACATCACGCTGCGCGAGGCGGCCCGGCAATCGGGTCATGTCAGCGAGGAACAGTTCGACCAATGGATCGTTCCGATGGACATGACGCGTCCCGATCCGGAATAAGCGACCCTGCCGCCGCACGCTTGGGCTTGTCATGAAATGCATGGCGAGCCCAAGCGTGCGCCCCACAATTTATCCCAAGTATATTATGCAAAACACAACTTTCGAACTGACATCCGAGTTCGTCGAACTCAACCAGCTGCTGAAACTGGTCGGCCTGTGCGATAGCGGCGGCGCCGGCAAGAACATGGTGGCCAGTGGCGTGGTGTCGGTCGATGGCAAGAAGGAGCTGCGCAAGACCGCAAAGATTCGCACCGGCCAGACCGTGACCGTGGGCGACGTGCGCATCTCCGTGAAGTAGTCGGGACAGCCGGCCTCTACGGCGCACGTTTGCGCGCTGACAAACGCGACCGGTAGTCCGTGTTTATATTTTAAGCGTGACCAACCGCCTTTTTGAGGTGACGGCAATGGAAACCCCGGAAGAAAACCCGCAAACGCAGGAACGGCTGATCGGCGACCTGCGCCTCGTCATCGAGAACGCGCAAGAGCTGCTGAAAAACACCGATCAGTACACGAGCGTCCTCTACCAGAACGCGCGCTCGAAACTGGCGATGGCCCTGAACGCCGCCAACGAAGAGCTCGAGCGCTTCGAAGACGCGCAACTGAGCCGCATGATGGAAGCGACCCGCATGGCCACGGCCAGTTGCGCCGGCCTGAGCGGCGAAGAGCGTATCCTGCGCGCTTTCCATTGACGTCACGGCGCCGCCGCAAGGGCGCCGCGATCATCCTTCGGGCGCCTGCAAGGGCGTCTTGAACGGCCTTGCCTGAGCTTTCAATTCATCCCGTGTTGTCCGTAGAACATCACGCATTCGTAGGGTGGACTCCCGAGTCCACGCGGTGCAACTGTTCCGAGTCGAAATGCGTGTTCGACCTGCGCGCTCTGTACCGCGTGGACTCGGGAGCGGTTCGCCGCCCGGTCCCCCCTACGGACCCGACTGATTTTGCGGTTGCTGTTGACGGACGCCTTTACAGCTTAGCGAACACGCCATTCGCCAGCCAGCTGTTCAACTGTGCGACCACATCGAACGCATCGTCCACCTCGAAGGCCGCATCCAGCGCTTCGCCGAAGCTTGCCCCCTCGGCCAGCCGCGTCAAGGCAGCGTAGGCCGCAGCGTCGAGCGCCAGCACCTGCGCCTGCCAGCCCGGGCGCACCACGAGGCCACGGCACGGCATCGCCATCTCATCCGGAAACGCGGGTCCAGCCGGCTGGTGCGCCAGCCACAAGCCCAGCGTCGCCCATGCACTCTCGTACAGCGAACAGGCCGGATGCAAACGGAAGCGGCGCGCCTCGATCTGCGCCGGAGCGAGCCGCGCGATATCGGCCGCCGCCAGCACCGGCACTGCGGCGGCATAGTGGGACAGATGCAGCGCCCACTCCAGGCGCGCCATATCGGCCATGTAAGGATACCCGCCGAGCGGCGCAAAACCGGCCACGAATCCGGCCAGCCCCGCACCGAAGGCATTCAAATCCGCATCGACCGATGGACAGGCCTTGCCATAGGCGCGTGCCAGTGCAGCAAAAAATTCCTCGCCGACCAGGGTCCGCAGCACAGGATAGGCATTCCCCAGCGCCCGTTCCCAGCCGCCAGTGAGGTTGCCCCGATAAATGGCCAGGCGGCGAGCCAGTTGTTGCGCATCGCCGCCGCCGACCAGCATGGAGGCGAGCGCCGGCTCCTGCGCGGCGTCGAACAGGGCCGCGCCGAAGGCTGCCTGGACCGCCTCATGCGCAGCCGTCCCTGCCCCGCCCCGGCCTGCGGGCGACAACACGCCGGCGCCCCCCGCCGGGGCGAAAGACGCGGCGATCGCCCGCGCCTTGTCCGCCTCCCCCAGCAGCACCGCAAGCGCCGGAATCTCGCTGTCCCACTCGACCAGGGTCGGTACCCGTCCGAAGCGCGCCAGCGCCGCCCGGTACAGGGCCCACACCGGTTCGGCCACCCCGGCGCCATGATGGTCGAGCACGACATCGCCCAGGTCCAGGTGGCCGCCGAGGTGGATCTCGCCCACGGCGCCGCGCGGCAGCGCCGCGATGGCCGCCAGCGCATCCTCGCCGTGATTGCGCTGGTTCACGTACAGGTTGTTCACGTCGAGCAGGATGGCGCAGCCGCTGCGCCGGGCCAGCTCGGCGAGGAACTCGGCTTCGCTCATGGCGTCGGCGCGAAAGCGGACATAGGTGGAGACGTTTTCGACCAGCAGTTGGCGCCGCAGGGTGTCCTGCACACGCGCCACGCGCTCGACCAGCAAGTCCAGCGTGTCGCCGTCCAGCACCAGCGGCAGCAGGTCGTTCAGGTGACGGTCGCGCAACGCGCCCCAGGACAAGTGCTCGGAGACGAGAAATGGCGCGACTTCTTCCACCAGCAAGCGCAGGCGCTCGAGGTGCGCGGCCGAAAAACCGTGGACCGAACCGAGCCCGAGGCCGACGCCATGCAGGCTGATCGGATAGTCGCGCCGCAGCCTGCGCAGCACGTCCCAGTCGCGCCCGCTGCGCGAGAGCAGGTTATCGCTATGGACTTCGAGCCAGCCGGCAGGCGGGCGGGTCTCGAGAAACTGGCGGTAATGCGGGGAGCGCAGCCCCACGCCGACGCCAGCGGACCCAGCGCAGTCCGGCAACTGCACGGCTCAGCGTGCCGGCGGCGGCGCCGGAGCGTCGGTGGAAGGCGCGTTCAGCTTGCCGCCCGCCTTTTCGCAGCTGCCCTTGGGCACCAGCTTCCATTCGGCGGGGTCGTTGTCGATGCGCGCCAGGCCGGCGCAGCCGTGGGTGGCGGTGGCGCAATCGTTCTGGCCGACCTTGGCGACGCCGTAGCAGCGTTCCTGGTCGGCATTGTTGCCCTGCATGGGCGCGTCCTGGGCGGCTGCGGCGGCGCACACGCCCGCGAGGGCGGCGGCGATGGCGGCTTGGCGTTTGTTCATGGGAAAGTCCTGTCGGTGGCGTGGGTGAGCCCGGCAGGATAACCCGGCCGCCGCGGGGCGGCAACCGGAGGGGTCAGCTCAGGCGGTGGTGTTGATCGTGTTGCCAAGGTGGGCCGGCAGCCTCTGCGGCGGCTGGATGCCGTCGAGGATTTGCGTCATGGTCGACTGCTGCATGTCCTGCTGCTTTTTGAGCATGGTGATGGCGACATCCTGCTTGTTGCCGGTCTCGGCCATGGTGGTAGACAGGGCAGCAATGCTCGTAAGGTCCATGTAGATCTCCTGAAGAGGGTTATCCTTTATTAACGTCTTGTTTTGCGGAAACTTTAGCCCCGGTCGCCATCCAATCGATGAGCCAGCTCAAGACCTCATCAGGCGCATTCAGGTTCAGGCAGGTCCGTTCGACGCCGGCAGGCACAGGCTCGTCGGACACTACCGCCACCACCAGCGGATCGTCGGGATACAGCGGCGCGCGGCCGAGCGCGGGCCGCCAGACCTCGAGTTTCGGCAGCGGTTCCCATTTATACCCTTCGACCAGGGTCAGGTCGGCGGGGGCCAGGCGCGCCAGCTGTTCGGCAAGAGCCGGCTCGGGCTCGCCGCGCAGTTCGCGCAGGATGGCGTAGCGGTAAGGCGACGCGATCATCACTTCGGCCGCCCCGGCCATCCGCAGGCGCGCGCTGTCCTTGTGCGGCGGCTCCAGTTCGATGTCGTGGTGGCTGTGCTTGACGACGTTTACGCGCAGCCCCCGCGCGGCGAGTTGCGCGACGAGGAACTCGAGCAGCGTCGTCTTGCCGCTGCCCGACCAGCCAACCACGGCCAGCACCGCGGGCATCGTGCCCGTATCAGTAAGCGACACGATAGCGGGTGCCGCGGTAATTCATCACGGCATACTTCGGCCTCAGGCGTTCCAGCACGAGGCCGGGAGCGAGCTCCTCTCCTTCGCGGCGCAGCATCTTGTCGACCAGCAGCAGGCGGTCCGCCGGATTCGGCGAATAAATATAGCCACCGACCGTTACCTTCGGTACCTCGCGCTGTAGGGTTTCCGGCAACTGCTGCAGCGTGCGCAGGTTTTCGTCGACGATCGGATCGGGCGCACGGACCGGCGGCGCCGGCGCCGGCTCGGGCGCGGGGGCCGGCAGGTAGACCGCTTGTGGTACGGGCTCGCGCGCGGCGGCCTGGGCCGGTGGCGGCCTTGTCGCGGCAGGAGCGGCGCCGCGCGGCGCGGCAGCTGGCGCGGCGGCCGGCTGCGGCGGGGCCGGGGTGGCGGCAACAGCGGCAGCGCGCTCCCGCGCTGCCGGCTGCGGGACCGGCGCCGGTTTGTGCGGTGCTGCGGGCGGCGCTGCGGGCGGCTCGGCCGCCCGCACCACCGGCGCCGCCTCGACCGGAGCAGCCGGCGAGGCCACAGCGCGTGATGGCGCCGCTGGCCCACCCACCGCGCCCGCCTGCGCCAGCACGGCAGGCGCCCCGGCCGGCGTCTGCGCACGCCACACGAACCCGGCCGCAATCCCCGCGACTAGCAGGCCCGCACCCAGGCCGATCAGCAGCGGCTTGCGGTTCGCCGCGGCGGACGCGGCCGGAACCGCAAGCGGCGCCGGCGTATGGATGTCGGGCGCATTGCCCAGCTGGCGTTCGGCTTGCGCCTTTTTGAGTGCTTCGAGAATGTACGACATTTAGTGTCCCGTCCCGGCAGTGGCGAGCAGGCGCGGCTCGGCGACCCCGGTCAGCTGGTTGAGGCGCATGTAGGTGCGCGGGCCGGCGACGCCGTCCGCCTTCAGGTTTTGTGCGGACTGGAAGGCGCGCAGCAATTCCTGGGTGCGCGCATCGAAGGGCGTCTGCGCCGCCGGCGCGGCTGTGTTGTTCAGTTGCGCCAGGCGCGCGCCCAGCCAGTCGACGTCCAGCCCCTGGTCGCCGGGCGCCAGCTGGTTGCGAAAGCCGCGCGCCATCTTCCAGAAGGTCGTGTACTCGCCCGTGAAGCGCGGCACCAGCGCCGCGAGCTCGACTTTTTCGCGCTTGCCTCCGACCAGCAAGCTCACGCTGCGCTCGTCCATTCCGGCGAGCACGGCGTAGCTGGTGGCGCGTCCGTCGCGCAGGGTGATGACCGCCGGACGGTCGAGCTGGCGCAATTCGTAGATGCCGCCGCGGCCCGCATGGCAGCGCAGGTCGACGCGCGAGGCGGCCAGGCAGGCCTCGCCCGCCGGCAGTTGCGCGCCCCAGAGCAAGGCCAGTGCGCGCAGGGCCGCGTTTTCGTCGGAATTTCCGTGTAGCAGGCTCGCAGCAGGCGCTGCCACCGCCGCGGCAGGCGGGATCGCGCCCTTCTCCGCGCCCGGCGACGTCGAGACCGCATGCGGCAGCACCTGCCAGGCCGCGGCCGCACTCAGCGCCGCGCCGGCAAGCAGACCGCCGGCCAGCAGTGGCCAGCGCGCCGTGCGGGCCGCCGGCGTGGTTTCCCCGGCGAACACTTCCTCGGCCGCCTTGCGCAGGATGGTGCGCGTCACTTGCCCGCTGTTCTCGACATAGGCGCCCAGCAGCGCGCGGTCGCACAGCAGGTTGATGCGGCGCGGTACGCCCTGTGTGATGCGGTGTATGGACGGCACGATCGAGGCCGGAAACACCGGCGCTCCCTGCGCGCCCCCGACCGCCATCCGGTGCGCGATATATGCACCCGTTTCCGCCTCGGACAGCGGTCCCAGGTGGTAACGCGCGATGACGCGCTGGGCCAGTTGTTCCAGTTCCGGACGCGCCAGCATCGTGCGCAGTTCCGGCTGGCCGATCAGGATAATTTGAAGCAGCTTGCGCTCGCTGGTTTCCAGGTTGGTCAGCAGGCGCAATTGTTCGAGCACGTCCGGCGCCAGGTTCTGGGCTTCGTCGATCACGAGCACGTTGTTCATTCCCTGCGCGTGCGATGCCAGCAAATACGCGTTGATCGCATCGACATAGCCCTTCACCCCGCCCTGCCCGTTTGGCGGCGCGATGCGGAACTCTTCGCAGACCGATTGCAGCAGTTCGCCGACGCTCAGCTTCGGGTTGAAGATGTAAGCCAGCCGGCAATTCTCCGGCACCTGTTCGATGAAGCAGCGGCAGACCGTGGTCTTGCCGGCGCCGATCTCGCCGGTCAGCAGCACGAAGCCGCCGCCGCTCCCAATGCCGTACAGCAGGTGCGCCAGCGCCTCACGGTGGCGCTCGCTCATGAACAGGTAGCGCGGGTCGGGGGCGATCGAGAACGGCGCCTGTTTCAGGTGGAAGAAATTGGTGTACATGGAGCGCTAACGGCCTGGCGGCAGAGGTTTATACCTCGCGCAGTATATTTTGGATTTGCTGTTGTGATAAGCGATGACGCTGCCCGGGTTCGACGCCCGCAAGGGAGTCTGCGACGCGTCAAGCGCCTTGTGACGCAATCCGACGGCGGCGTGGACCGCTTCTTCCAGCTCTTCGGGCCTGGCGTCGAACACGGCCGCGATGAAGACCATCGGATTCGTGTCGTCGCTGACCATGATGTCCTGCACTTGCTTGCCCCAGAGCATGGCATCGCCCTTGAACCAGAAGGCGCCGCCCTCGTGCTTGTACGCCGGGCCGAAGGCCGTGCTCAGGTAGGCGTGGAAATATGCATTGTCGAGCTGGCTGTGGCAGAGCAGCGCATTGCCGATCACGGGCGCAAAGGTCGAGGGCAGCGCCTGCGCCGCGCTACAGGCGAGCGCCAGCAGCACGCCGGCAGCGGCGCGGCGCAGCACAGGCTGGGTTGCGATCACAGCTTCGACAGCCAGTCGCGGTTGACGGCGATTTTCGCCTTGGCCGAGGCCGGCAAGGCTTCGTAGCAGCCCGGATGCTGTTTCAGCGCGTTCTCGCGGACCTCTTTCTCGAGGCCGTTCACGATGAACACGCAGACGGTGGCGCCCTCGCCGTTCTTGCGGGTGCCCATGTAACGAATCACTGTATTCTCCTCACTCGACGCCGCCATTATGACACTTGCCGACCGCGAGCAGGCCAGACGCCTCAGGCCGCTTTCTGGCGCACCGGGCGCCACGCTGAACTGTTGTGCTCGAGCCACGCTTCGATGAGCTGGCGGTTGTCGTGCTGCCAGGGGTGAAAGTCCGGCGAAAAATATCGCAGCCCCGGCCCGAGCAGGTGCCAGGCCAGTCCGTGGCGCCCGAACCAGAAGCGCACGGCATTCCCCCAGGTACGCGCCTTGAACAGCGTGCCGTCGCGGCGCAGGTTGAAACAGGTCTGCAGGAAGGTTTCGAAGGCAAACATGAAGCTGACGTGCACATACCAGAGCACCCGGCGCCGGTAGCCGCCGCCAGCCGCGCGGTAGGCATCGAAGGCCACGCCCTTGTGCTCGGTCTCTTCGGCGGCATGCCAGGACCACACGGTGCGCATCCGCGGCTCGGCGCCGTCGAGCCACTCCGGATAACGCAGCACGCCGTCGGCCAGCATCGCCGTGTAATGCTCGAGCGCGCAGGTGATCGCAAGCCGGTCCAGCACGCCCATCCGGTCGATGTGGCGCATCCGTTTGATGGTGGCCGCCTCGCGCGTGTAAGGCAAACCCTGGCGCTCCAGCTCCTTGTTGTACTGCACGTGGATGTGGCGGTGCGTCGCCTCCTGCCCGATGAAATCGTTCACTTCGGCGCGCAAGACCGGATCCGTCAGGGATTCGGGCGGCACGGCACGGACGGCGTCGATGAACAATTGCTCGCCGAGAGGAAAACTCATCGACAGCGCATTGAACAGCTGGGTGCGGTAGGCGTCGCCGCCATTCCAGTGGCGCCCGAAGCCCTGCGCCAGGTCGACATCGATCTTGCGGACAGTCAGCGTGGACATGCGATCCCTTTCGTCTGCCAGGTGGGGCCTGCGCTCACGGGGTCCAGGAGACTACCCGCACCGTTCAGCGCCCGTCTTCAACCGTTGATACCGTGATTTTGCACGTCCATCGGTTCGGCTGCACGCACGCCTGCAGTTTGCCCTATCGTGCACGCTCCTGCCCCCACAAAAACAACAAGGACATCATGCACATCCGCACCAAGCACACCGCCCTCGCCGCCCTCGTCCTGTGCGCCGGCCTGTCCGGCATGCACACGGTTTCCGCCGAGGACAAGCGCGCGCCCGTGACGGTCGAAAAACGCGCCGTCGGCGCATTTTCCGCCATCGAACTGGCGGGTCCGTTCCGCGTCATCGTCACCGAAGGCGCGCCGCGCCTGGAACTGTCGGGCGAAGCGAAGCAGCTGGCCGAGATCGAAACGGAAGTACGCAACGGCACCCTGGTCGTGCGCCAGCGCGCCTCGCGCTCGGGCTTCAGCTTTCATTTCGGCAGGCACGACAGGACCGAGGTCGTCGTGCGCATCGGCGCCTCCAGCCTGAAGTCGCTGGCCAACAGCGGCAGCGGCGACGTCGAGCTCGAATCGGTCGGCGGCGAGCGTTTCGTGCTGAGTTCGACAGGTCCCGGCGATATCCGTGCGCGCGGCGCGACGGGCAGCTTCGACGTCAGCAGCAGCGGCAGCGGCGACCTCGACCTGCATCAGGTAAAAGCAAACAACGTGGCCTTGTCCATGTCCGGCCCCGGCGACGTGCAGCTGGGCGGCGTCGCCAGGGAACTGACGGCGCGCATCAGCGGCTCCGGCGACCTCGCGGCGGACGAGCTGCACGTGGCGCGCGCCGTGGCAACGATGTCCGGCCCTGGCGGCGTGCGCCTGCGCGGCAGCGCGCGCGAGCTGCGGGTCGACCTCAATGGCTCGGGCGACCTCGATGCCTGCGGCCTGCAGGCCGAAAAAGTCAGCAGCTTCCAGCGCGGACCCGGCAATGCCTGCGTCGCCGGCACGATTCGCCAGTTCGAAGCCGAAGTCAACGGCTCGGGCGACCTCGAAGCGCGCGGCTTGCAAGCCATGCGCGCGGTTCTGCGCATGAACGGTCCCGGCAACGCCCAGCTGTCCGGCAGCGCCGACGAACTGCGCGCCGACCTGAGCGGCTCGGGCGAACTGGACGCCGAGAAACTCACCGTGCGCACTGCGCTGATCGACAGCGGCGGCCCCGGCAACGTGTCGCTGGCACGCGTCACCGACACCCTCGACGCTTCGCTGCACGGTTCGGGCGACCTCTCCGCCGCGATCGAAGGCAAGCGGGTCACGCTGAACATGCGCGGCCCCGGCAACGTCCAGCTGGAGGGCCGCGCCGAGCGCCTGAATGCCGAACTGAGCGGCTCGGGCAGCCTGCAGGCACGCCGCCTGACGGTGCGCCAGACCGATATCAGCGTGCGCGGCCCGGGCAGCGCGTCCGTGAACCAGGTGCGTGAAGGAGGCGGCCGCGAGGAGCTGGTGCTGGTCGAGCGTGGTGGACGACGCCAGTCGGACTGATTTTTCTTGCATCCGTAAAAGCACGCTGCCTTCGCGGGCAGCGTGCTTTTTCGTTTTCCCGGCCGGAACGCGTATTGACCCAGAACCCTCCCTCCTTGCAGCAGGCAGCCCGGCGAGCGTGAGCTGCTCAGCCAATCATGCGCAACGGATATAATCGTCCCGTCCATGCGCCGTTCAGCGCGCTTCAAGCACGACAGCATGATGTGGACGGCACATGACGATGAGGTAAGTGGGAAATGATGAAACCGGAACCAGCCCTGCGCGCTGCCGGCGAGGGCCTGGCCATGCCGGCGCTGCGCTGGGCGAGCTTGTCGATATTATTGGGCACCTTCCTGGGCAACCTCGGCGCCTCGATCGCCAACGTGGCCCTGCCCAGCATTGCAGCCGACCTCGGGGTGCAGGCGGCGCAGGCGATCTGGGTCGTGAACGCTTACCAGCTGGCGATGGTCATCGCGGTGCTGCCGCTGGCTTCGCTGGGCGAAAAGCTCGGCTACAAGCGCGTCTTCATGGCAGGCCTCGTCCTGTTCACGCTGGCCTCGCTGCTCTGCGCCTGCGCGCCCAACCTGGATACGCTGGTGGCCGCGCGCATCCTGCAAGGCCTGGGCGGGGCCTGCGTCTCGACCATCGTGCCGGCCTTGCTGCGCGCGGTGTACCCGCCCACACTGGTCGGCACCGGCATCGGCTACCTGGCGCTGACGGTGGCGATCTCCGCTGCGATCGGCCCCAGTGTCGCCGCGGGCATCCTGTCGGCCGGCAGCTGGCGCTGGCTGTTCGGGATCAACCTGCCGCTCGGACTCCTTGCGATTGCCCTCGCCGGCCGGCTCCTGCCGGCGAACACGCCCGGCGAGCGCCGCCTCGACATCACCGGCGCATTACTGAACGCCCTGACGCTGACGCTGTTCGTCGTCGGGGCCAGCGAGCTGGGCGATGCGAACGGACGCCTTGCCGCCGGCATCATGCTGGTGCTTGGCTGCGTCAGCGCCTTCGTGCTGGTGCGCCACCAGCGCGGCCGCAAGTCACCGCTGCTGCCGCTCGACCTGCTGCAGATCCCCGTGCTGCGCCTGTCGGTGGGCACCTCGGTCAGCTCCTACATCGCGCAGACGATCGCCATGCTGGCCCTGCCCTTCCTGCTGATCTCGGAGATGGGCCGCAGCGCGGCTGCCACGGGCTTGCTGATGACGCCCTGGCCGCTGGTCATCGTTGTCATCGCACCCTTGTCGGGCAAGCTTTCCGACCGTTTCAATCCGGAACTCGTGGGCGCGGCCGGCCTCGCGCTGTTCAGCCTCGGGCTGGTGACCCTGGCCCTGTTGCCCGCGTCTCCCTCCGACCTCGACATCGTCTGGCGCGTGACCTTGTGCGGCATCGGCTTCGGCCTGTTCCAGACCCCGAACAACCGGCTCATGCTGGTCTCCGGGCCACCTGAGCGCAGCGGCGCGGCCGGCGGACTGATGACGATGTCGCGCATGCTCGGCATGACCGCCGGTGCGGCCATTGCGACCGTCATGCTCGACCTGTACGGGACGCGCGGCGCCGGCACCTCCCTGGGAATCGCGGCGGCGGCGGCGGGGATGGGCTTGCTTGTGGCGCTGCTGCGCATGCGCTCATCGTCCAAGCCGCGCTGACCAGGCCGCGCGCTGATCTACCAGGACGAGCGCGTAGCCGGCTTATTTCGGCAAACGGAAATACATGCCCGTGTGCCTGACATTCATGCCGCCACAGGCGCCGTTATCGTCGGCTACCAGATATTTCCCGATCCTGGCAAGCGTCACCTGGCAATCGCCCTCGACAGCGCTGCCTCTCGGACCATGCACCTCGAGGGTCCCCGTCATTCCGCCATAGTGGGCGATTGCCTCGCCACCGGGAGTCGTGCCTCCCTCCCAGCGCAAACGCGACCGGATCTGGAGTTCGCCCTTCGGCTTCGACACGGAAATCCGGATCTTGTCGGGACCGCTGCCCCACACGCCGACCCAATCGCTCACGGGATGAATGGGCGGCGCCGGGCGCAACGCCACGTTCTGTTTCGGTATCCACGAAACAGATTCACGCTTGCGTCCCTGATACCAGACGCAGGCCCAGTCGGCAGTCCTTTTGCCGACCAACACCTCGTCGCCCGGGACGAGATAGGCGGGACGCATGCACTGCGGGCCCTCCGACGGGCAGCCGTCGAGATCGTCGAAAAAATGCACCTTTTCCGCTTCCTGGCCCTGGATCACGCCCAGGTCAAGGCGTTCCTGCTCACGGGGAAACAAGCCGTTCCGACAAAAATCCGCGTCAGAGGGTGGCCTGGCCGGTACTTGCGGCGCATCGTCTGGATGGACGTCCGCCGGAGCTGCATAAGCAAATTGCATGAAGAGCATGCCTACCCAGACGGATTTCCGCATTGCTTTCGCCTTCGACCCAGGTTAATAAGCAGACGCTTGCGCCCTGCCGCCACATGCAGATACAAGCCCATCTTTCGATGTCTCGCAGAACGGCGCTTCGCCACCGCACGCAACCCGCTGGCCATCATTCGATTTCTCGCAGAAAGCTGCTTTTCCACCGCACGCCACGTTTTCTCCAGAGCTCGACTTTGCGCAAAATGGCGCCAGTCCCCCACACGCGACACTACGGTGGTCTTTTGACTCCAGGCAGAAAGCCGCCGACTTGCCACAAGTGACTGAATGACCGTTATCGCTTTGCAAGCAGTAAGCGAGATCGTTTACTGTGGCCGCTACATTATTCGAAGAAGCCACAGGGTGCCGGGTAGCGCAGGCACTCAGCACCACAACGGAAATGCAGAAACATGCCGTCGAAAGAAGTTGAGCAAACCGCATTTGTCTTCCTTTTATTGGGAAATCAAGAAGCTGTGCGCTTCGCTGCGAGACGCCACCTCAGCAAGCCGGACGCATACATCAGGTAATAACCGGCGACCACGCCCAGGATCCCCATCGTCAGCGGACTGCTGCCGAAAGCGGGCGCCTGCTGCACGCCCAGGGTCACCATTTCGAATATGCGGTACAGCACGCGGGCGATAAAGAGCATGGAGACAACCATGCCGATCGGCGCATAAGGCGTATAGAAAAAATCGCTGCCGACCCGTTCGAAACCCGACCGGCGCAAGGCGGCCCGGCCGAGCGCGGCCCCTGCGGCGGCCCCGCCGAGCAGCGCGGCAAGGACGGACGTATTCGCGCTGAACAGGACACTCATTACCAGCAAGGCGGTCGGCAGGAAGGTCACGCCGAACCAATGGCGCCACATGCGCGATTTCTGGCGTACCGTGAGGCGCTGCACCCGTTTATATACGCGCCACATGATGAGTGGCGAGGCTGCGAACAAAATCATCTGCGTCTGGGTCATGGTCTGTCTAATCGGTTGATGGTTCAGGCAATACCGCCGCAACGGCGGGCAAAGGGAAGGGGCGGCAGTGCTGGCGCAATGTAGCGGCCCGTGCCGCCCAGGTCAGCAGCGCGCCGCGCACCCCGGCAGCCGGCACGCCCGCTCGAGCCGGGGCGCCTTGATTTCCAGCGCCAGGATCGTCGGCGCGACAGCACCCCCCCCCCCCCCCGTCGACCAGGGGGGCCATGCGGTGTTTGGAAAGTTTGAATAGCGCGCTCATGGAATGAGTATTACTTATTTTTTCCATTTTGGAAATAATAGGCTCATTCCATTTCTGACCTTTTACTGTTCCCGATTTCAGCAGGCTGAGATTCTGTTCCGTCGTGGCCCTGCGGGCCATCCGTCGCGCCTGCCATAGCTGCTCAACCATACCAGTTTGCATACCAACGCCGGCGCTACCGTTTCATAGGAGCAGCAGGCGCCACAGCGGCGCCGCAGCGGCGCGCATACCGCAGGATTCAATACCACTTAAATACCTGTTGACAAGCTCAACCCGCCTCCCTATAGTGCCCTGACCTTCCCCGGCACGCATTTCCCATGATCGAATACCTCATCGGCGTCGATGGCGGCGGCACCGGCACCCGCGTGCGCCTCGCCCGGCCCGGCCCCAGCGGCGAAGAACTGGCCCAGGCCAGCGCCGGCCCCTCCGGCCTTTCCCACGGCATCGAGAATGCCTGGACGACCATCCTGGCCGCCGTCGGCGAAGCCTGCGCGCTGGCCGATATCGGCTCCCCTCCCCTGTCCTCGATGGCGATCGGCCTCGGCCTGGCCGGCGTGCACAACAAGGACTGGGCAGCGCAATTCGTCGCCGCCGATCCCGGCTTTGCCGCCCTCGTGCTCGACACCGACGGTTTTTCGACACTGATGGGCGCCCACGGCGGCAAGCCGGGCGCCATCGTCGCGATCGGCACCGGCAGCGTCGGCGAAGCGATGCTGGAAGACGGCACGAAAGTCGAAGTCGGCGGCTGGGGCTTCCCGGCCGGGGATGAAGCGAGCGGCGCCTGGATGGGCCTGCGCGCGCTGAACCATATCGAGCAGGTGGTCGATGGCCGCGTGGAAGGCGGCGCCTTTGCGCGCGAGGTCATCGAAGCCTGCGGCGGCAAGCGCGACGCGGTGCAGATCTGGCTGGGCCGCGCGAACCAGACGGCCTACGCCAGCCTGGCGCGCTTCGTGGTCATCCACGGCGACAGCGATCCGGTGGCGCGCGCCATCCTCGAACACGCCGGGCGCGAAGTGGCGAGCATCGCCGAGGCGCTCGACCCGGGCCACACGCTGCCGCTGGCGCTGTGCGGGGGCCTGGGCGACGTGCTGCTGGCCTGGCTGCCGCCGCACACCCGTGCGCGCTGCCTGCCGCCCCAGGGCGACTCGGCGCGCGGCGCGCTCTATATGATCGAACGCCATGTGAAGGAAGCCCGATGAAAGGCAATATTCTCACTCCCGAGGGCTGGGTCCACGGCGAGCTGCAGTTCAATGCACGCATCGCCGCGATCGACGGCAAGGCCGCCCACCCGGACACCAACAGTGACGCCTACATCCTGCCCGGCTTCATCGACGTCCACGTGCACGGCGGCGCCGGGCGCGACATGATGGAAGGCGGCGACGCGCCGCACGTGATCGCGGCCCTGCACGCGAAGCACGGCACCACCAGCCTGCTGGCGACCACGATGACGGCCCCGCCGGAAGACATCGAACGGGCATTGAAAGCCATTGGCGCCGCCTGCAAGGAACGCGGTCCGGGCGAAGCGCGCATCCTCGGCGTGCACCTGGAAGGCCCGTACATCAACGCCGCCAAACTGGGTGCCCAGCCGCCGTTCGCGAAGGAAGCGACGCTGGCCGAAATCGAAGCCTACGAGAGCCTGGCGCCAATGCGCGTGATCACGGTCGCCCCCGAGATCCACGGCCACCTGGAACTGGTGCGCCTGCTCGCCGGCCAGGGCGTGCGCGTGCAGGTCGGGCACACCAGCGGCTCGTACGAAGACGGCGTCGCCGCGCTCGAGCATGGCGCCGCCGGCTTCACGCACCTGTTCAATGCCATGCCGGGCCTGCACCACCGCGAGCCGGGCATGGTCGGCGCGGCACTGGCCCACGCGCAGTACGCCGAGATCATTCCCGACCTGCTGCACGTGCATCCGGGCGCGATCAAGGTCGCGCTGCGTTCGATCCCGCAGCTGTTCTGCGTGACCGATTCGACCGCGGCGTCCGGCATGCCGGACGGCGAATACATGCTGGGGCGCCAGGTCGTCCATAAATGCATGGGCGGCGTGCGCCTGGCTGACGGCACGCTGGCCGGCTCCACGCTGACGATGGACGGCGCGCTGCGCAACCTGGTGAAAATCGGCTTGTCGCTCGAAGAAGCCTCGCGCCGCGTCTCGACGAATGCCGCCGACTACCTCGGCGAAAGCCAGCGCGGGCGCCTCGCGCCCGGCTGCCATGCCGACTTCGTCGTGCTGGACCGCGACCTGAACATCAAAGCGGTTTTTATTGAAGGTATCGGTATCGAAGGAGAAGCGCTGTGAGCTCACGGATGCTGCAGGAAGCCATGTCCGCCGCCGACTGCGTCGCCCTGCAACTGTCGCAGGACGCCGAACGCTACGCCGAACTCGGACGCACGCTGAGGGCGTCCAGTTTCAACAGTGCCGTCACCGTGGCGCGCGGCAGTTCGGACCACGCCTCGAACTATGTCGCCTACCTGATCATGTCGCGCCTGGGGCGCCTCGTCACTTCGCTGCCGATGTCGCTGATCACGCTGTATAAATCGCCGCTGGTCACGCAGGGCACGCTGGCCATCGCGATCTCGCAATCGGGCCAGAGCCCGGACCTGGTCGAACCAATCCAGTACTTCCGCGACGGCGGCGCCACCACGGTGGCACTCGTGAACGATGCCGGGTCGCCGCTGGCGCAGGCCGCCGCCTGGACCATGCCCCTGCACGCCGGCAAGGAACAGAGCGTGGCCGCGACCAAAAGCTTCATTACGAGCCTGGTCGCCGGCGCGCGCCTGGTGGCCGAATGGCAGGACGACCCCGAACTGAAGGCGGGCCTCGCCGCCCTGCCGGACGACCTGCGCGCGGCTTCGCAGGTCGACTGGTCGGCCGCGATCGAGGTGCTGGCGCCGGCGCGCAACATCATGGTCGTCGGACGCGGCATCAGTTTTCCGATCGCGCTGGAGGCGGCCCTGAAGTTCAAGGAAACCTCGGCGCTGCAGGCCGAGGCCTTTTCCGGCGCCGAGATCAGGCACGGCCCGATGGCGCTGATCGAAGATGGCTACCCGCTGCTGATCTTCGCCACGCGCGGTCCGGCGCAAGCGGGCCTCGTCGCGCTGGCCGCCGAGATGCGCGGACGCGGCGCGCGCGTGCTGCTGGCCGCGCCTGGAGACGTCGACGAGCGCGACCTGACGTTGCCGCTTGCCGCCACGCCGGACCTCGACCCGATCGTCGCGATCCAGGCGTTTTATGTGATGGCGGCGCAGCTGTCGAAAGCACGCGGCATGGATCCGGATCGGCCACGCCACCTGAGCAAAGTCACGAAGACAAACTGAGCAAACAAGCTATGGACGACCTGAAGAAAATTGCCGGCCAGCTGATCATGGTGCGTTTGTTCGGCACCGAACTGGACGAAGACACGGCCGCCTTCCTGGCGCAGCACCGTGTACGCGGCGCCTGCCTGTTCCGCCAGAACATGACGGACGCGGCGCAGCTGACGCGCCTCACCAGCCGCCTGCGCGGGGTCATGGGGCCCGAGGCGCTGATCGCACTCGACCAGGAAGGCGGCGCCGTCGTGCGCTCGACCTGGGTGCCGGCGCCGCCGTCGGCCATGGCGCTCGGCGCGGCCAACGATCCGCTTCTGGCGCGCGAAGTCGGCGCGGCCGTCGCGCGCGCGGTGCGCTCGCTGGGCTTCAACTGGAACTTCGCGCCGGTGCTCGACCTGAACAACAACCCGCACAATCCCGTGATCGCCGAGCGCTCCTTCGGCGCAGATCCTGACACCGCGACCCGCATTGCGCTGGCCTGGATGGAAGGCAGCGAGTCCGAGGGCGTGGCCTGTTGCGTCAAGCACTTCCCCGGCCATGGCGACACCCACGTCGACTCGCACCGCGCGCTGCCGACGGTCGACAAGCCCCTCGCCGAACTGGAGCGCTTCGAGTTCGCGCCCTTCCGCATGGCTGCGCCGTTTGCTCCCGCCATGATGACCGCCCACATCGTCTACCCGGCCCTCGACGCCGAGTATCCGGCGACGATGTCGCGTCCGATCCTGACCGGCATCCTGCGCGAACAGTGGCACTACCAGGGCGTCATCATCACCGACGGCATGGACATGCACGCGATCGCGCACCGCTATGGCGCCGGCCCGGCTGCCGTGCGCGCGCTGGTCGCGGGCGCCGACATGGTGATGGCGATCGGTTCGCGCGAAACGCAAATCGAGACCATCGAGGCGATTGCCGCCGCGATTGCGTCGGGCGAGCTGCCGATGGCGGAAGTCGAGGCGAGGCTGGCGCGGCTGGCCGCGCTGGCGGCGGCACACCCCGCCGGCGGCACGTCGCGCCCGGCCGCGGGCGTGACGCTAGCGGCCACACCGGAAGTCATGGCGAGCGAGGCGCCCGGCGCCGACGAAGCGCCGATCTACACGACCGACCTGGAGGACCGCGCACTGATGGCGCGCGCCTGGCAGCGCGGCCTGAGCAGCCGGGGCGCCGTGCGCCGGCCACCCGCGGGCGCGCGCCTGCGCCTGGTCGCGCGCCAGGACGTGGTCAGCGACGGCGTCTCGGAAGCGGGCGTGCCGGCGGCGGCCATCGCCGCTTCGCTGGCCCGGCTGTTCGAGGTCGAGCTGGTGACCTTCGCCGACGCCGAGACCTTCGACTGGAGCGCGCTGCCGCAGGACGGCCGCTTCACGATCCTGGCCTCGACCTCGCGCCGCCGCTACGGCCCGCGCGTGCGCGAAACCTGGCGTCCCGACCTGCACCTGGCGCTCTGGAACCCCTATCAGGCGCTCGACGTCGATGCTCCCGCCCTGATGACCTACGGCTTCGCCGCGCCGGCGCTGGCGGCGGTGAATGCCTGGCTGGCCGGCGAGATCGACGCCACCGGCCAGTGCCCGGTGCCCGGTTTCTGATGCCGGGTTGCATTCACCGTAACGCAATGTAACGGCAGCCCCCTTCGCTTCCCGCCTGCGGCACAATCGCGCCGCAGGGTCTCCACCGTTTATGGGACAATGCGCGTTTGCTCAAGCTTGGCAAAACTGCCACCTTGCCGCGGATCGCATCTCTCGTTTTTCTCCGCTCATCTTTTTAGAAGGATCACTCATGTCCCATTTCCGCCTCGCTCGCCTTTGCCTGCTGCTGGCCGCCGTCGGCCTGAACACCGCGCCTGCCCTGATGACGAGCGCCCACGCCCAGAAGGCCGACGCGCCTGCGGCTGCGCCGACCAACAACGTGCGTCCGGAGCTGTACAAGCTGATGGACCAGAACACCCTGCAGCCGCTGATCAACGCCAAGAACACGGCCGAAATCCAGTCGCGCATCGCCCAGGCCGAGGCGCTGCCGAACAAGACGCCCTACGAGAATTACGTCGTCAACCGCCTGAAGATGGTGGCTGCCTCGGTCAGCGGCAATGATGCGGGCGTGCTCGCCGCCGCCGACGAAGTCATCAAGTCCGGCTTCGAACCGAAGGAATCGCAGGCAAAGCTGGTACTGGCGATGGCCGACATCCAGTACCGCGCGAAGAACTACGGCGCGACCATCGAACAGCTCAAGCGCTACGAATCGATGGGCGGCGAGATGAGCGTGGCCCGTCCGATGATGGCGCGCGCCCAGTACCTGAACAAGGACTATGCCGGCGCCAAGGCCCAGCTGCAGCAGCTGATCGGCGAAGCCGAAAAGGCCGGCAAGGCCCCGTCGCAGGAAGACCTGAAGCTGATGCTGAGCGCCGCCCACGAGTCGAAGGATAACGCCGCCTACGAGAGCGCGGTCCAGAAGCTGGTGGCGTATTATCCGAGCGATGAAATGTGGGGCGAAGTCATCCGCGTCGGCGTGATCCGCAAGCCCGGATTCGACCAGAACAACTACATGCCGGTGCTGCGCCTGGAATTCGCCACCATGAAGACCCTGCGCGAGGAAGACTACGTGGACCTGGCCGAAAGCGCCCTGCGCGACGGCTTCCCGACCGAAGCGAAGAACGCAATGGACGCCGGCTACGCCGCGGGCGTACTGGGCAAGGGCGCAAACGCCAAGGCCCACAGCGCGCTGCGTGCGAAAGCCGACAAGGGCGCCGCCGACGACGCGAAGAACATCGCCGCCGGCGAAGCCTCGGCTGCCAAGGCCAAGAGCGGCGCCGGCCTGGTCAACCTGGGCTGGGCCTACTCGACGATGGGCCAGCACGACAAGGGCATCGGCTTCATCCAGCAGGGTATCGCCAAGGGCGGCCTGAAGCAGCCTGACGAAGCCAAGCTGCGCCTGGGCACCGCCCAGGCCAAGGCCGGCCGCAAGGACGAAGCCATCAAGACCTTCGAGAGCGTCAAGGCCGGCGGCGGCCTGGCGGACGTGGCGCGCGTCTGGATCATGACGCTCAAGCAGCCAGCCGGCGCGGGCGCCGCACCTGCTGCTGCCGCACCTGCCGCACCTGCCGCAGGCAAGTAAGCCTCACGCCGTATCGAAAAGCGGGCGGTCGCCACATGGCGCCGCCCGCTTTTTTATTGCCGCGACAGTTCGCCAGCGTACATCCGCCCGGCCGGGCCTTGCGCATAATCGGTCCTTCTCGAGGAGACCACATGACATCGGTTCGCAAGGGGCAGGCGCCGCCACGGCTGGAGCGCGACGAATTTCGTCGCAATTTCATGGACGGTTTCTTCGATCCGGCTTACCAGCAGGTGTCGGGCGAACTGGCGAAGGTGGAAGAAGTCGCCTGGCAGGCCTACCAGGACAAGCGCAAGGCGCCGCGTACCGTGAAGGCGGGCGTCGGCTTCGCCGATCCCGGCTACGACCTCTCGATCGAATGGAAGGCCGCGCGCGATCGCCTGCTGGCCGCCGACCTGCACCAGAAGAACCCGGACACGCCGCACCGGGTCCTCCTGATCAACGCCTCGGCCCGCAACGACGGCAGCTGTCCGGGCGAGATGTCGAAAACCTGGCGCCTCACAAAAATCGCGCGCGACACGCTGGCCGGCTACGGCATCGAAGCGGACCTGCTCGACCTGTCGCGCCTGACCTCGGATTACGACCGCCACATCCATCCCTGCAAGGCCTGCGCTTCGACCGCCATGCCGCTGTGCCACTGGCCCTGCAGCTGCTATCCGAACCACGCCGAGCGCCAGACCGGCGACTGGATGAACGAGATCTACGAACGCTGGGTCGCCGCGCATGGGATCATCATCCTGACCCCGGTGTACTGGTACCAGACGCCCTCCACGCTGAAGCTGATGATCGACCGCCTGGTGTGCGCCGACGGCGGCAACCCGGACCCGAGTTCCACGCAGGGCAAGGACGCCGAAAAAGCGAAGGAAATGGAGCTGGCAGGCTGGGACTATCCGAAGCACCTGGCCGGCCGCGCTTTCGGCGTCGTGGTGCATGGCGACGTCGCCGGCATCGAAGGCACGCGCCGGTCGCTGACCGACTGGCTGAACTGGATGGGCCTCGTCGATTCGGGCAGCTTCGGCACGCTCGACCGCTTCATCGGCTATTACGAATCGTATGCCGAGAGCCACGAGGCGCTCGACCGCGACACGAACGTGCAGGAAGAAGTGCGTAACGTGGCGCGTTCGGTGGCGCTGACGGTGCAGGACCTGCGCGCGGGGCGCATCGTACCGCCATCGGCAAAGTTGGAGACACCACGGCCGAAATGATGGGTGGCGGTTTTGTACCGTGCACGATCATTCCATTTTTGCGGGCCATGGCTGCATACCGGCCGCGTGCCGGATTCAAATCGCGGTAAACCCGCCATCCACCGACAACTCGTGCCCGGTCACGAACGAGGCCTGCTCGGAACACAGCCACAGCACCGCGTTCGCGATCTCGGCCGGCTCGGCGAAGCGGCCCATCGGGTGGGCGGCGCGCAGCTTCTTTTCCATGGCCGGTTCGCGCCCGGCGGCGCGCGCCAGCATCGGCGTGCGCACCGCGCCGGGGCAGACGGCATTGACGCGGATGCCCTCTTTCGCATGCTCGAGCGCGGCGCTTTTGGTGAGGCCGGCCAGCGCGTGCTTGCTGGCGGCATACACGCCCTGCGCCGGCGCGCCGACCAGCCCCAGGGCCGAGGACAGGTTGACGATCGCCCCGCCGCCCTGGCGGCTCATCTGGCGCAGCTGGTATTTCATCGACAGCCAGACGCCCTTGACGTTGACGTCCATGATGCGGTCGTACATGGCCTCCTCGCACTCGACCAGCAACGCGCCCTCCTCGAATACCCCCGCGCTGTTGACGGCGCAGTCGAGGCGGCCGTAATGGTGCACGGCCTTGTCGACCAGCGTTGCGACATCCTGCGCGCGCGTCACGTTGGCCGGCACGAACAGCGCCTTGCCGCCGCCCTCGACGATCATCGCCGCCGTCGAATGGCCGCCGTCGATGGCGATGTCGGCCACGACCACCGCCGCGCCGGCGCGCC
Source organism: Telluria sp. AIW5 (assembly GCF_056680575.1). Taxonomy (NCBI): domain Bacteria; kingdom Pseudomonadati; phylum Pseudomonadota; class Betaproteobacteria; order Burkholderiales; family Oxalobacteraceae; genus Telluria; species Telluria sp. AIW5. The sequence goes on from NZ_CM155289.1 coordinate 4,947,903, forward strand.
CGAAGGCCAACGCTACCGCGCGGCCGATGCCGCTGGCGCCGCCGGTCACCAGCGCGACCTTGCCCGCAAAGGAAATACCGGCCAGCGCGTGGTCCGGTCCCTGCTCTTTCTTGCCCTTCATGACACTGCTCCTGCCGCTAGATGATGCCGAAGGACAACATTCTAAGGTCCCTGCGCAAATTCTCCAAGCGGGTACGGCGCGAACAGGCTCAGGGCGCCGGCCTGGCCTTGCTCTGGTCGCCCGCCATCACCACCGACAGTTTCGACGGGTCGATCGCCTTGCGGAAGGCGGCGTTCAGCTGGGGCAGCGTGACGGCCATCAGCTTCGCTTCGAACTCGCGCGACCATGCGTAAGTGCGGCCGCGGTACAGGTAGGCGGTCCAGCCGGTGGCGAGCGCGCCGTCGTCGGAGCGGGTCTGCTGGCGCTGCTGCATCAGGCCCGACTTGGCGCCGGCCAGTTCGGTGGCGGTGAAGCCGTCCTTGACCGCGCGCGCCAGCTCGGCGCGGATCGCGGCATCGAGCCGCTGCAGGTTTTGCGGCGCGGCGATGGCGCTGATGCCGAAGGCCCCCGCCCGGTCGAGATCACCGGCCTCGAGCTGCGACCCGCCGCCATAGGACAGGCCATCCTTCTGGCGGATGCGGTCCATCAGGCGCGAGCGCAGGCCGCCTTCGCCAAAAATATAATTGGCCAGGGTCAGCGCCGGATAGTCGGGGTCGTCGATATTCAGGTCGAGGTTCAGGCGCGCCGTATACACACCGTTTTCCTTGTCCGGCGTGTCCAGCGTCGTCTTCAGGGGCGCGATGTCGGCGTAACGGCGCAGCACCGGCGCCACGTTGGCGGCGGGCTTCCAGGCGCCGAACAATTCGTCCACCAGCGGCGTGATGCTGGCGGCGTCGAAGTCGCCGACGATGGCCATCTCGGCCGGCACCGTGCCGTAAAACTCGCGGTGGTAAGCGCGCAGGTCTTCCAGGCGCGCCGCGTTCAGTTCGGCCAGGTCCTCATCAAAACTGTTCGCGTGCCGCACGTCGCCCTTCGGGTAGAGGTCGAAATGGCGCGACAGCGCGCGCGCCGCCACCGCCTGCGGCTCGGCGCGGCTGGCTTCCAGCGCAACCAGCGACTGGCGCCGCAGCTGTTCGAATTCGGGCGCCGGGAAGGCGGGCTCCTTCATCACGTGGGCGACCAGGCGCAAGGCCTCGGCCAGGTGTTCGCGCGTGGTCTGGAAATGGGTCAGGCCGCCGGCGATTTTCAGCCGGTCGAATTCGTCGGCGAGCTGTTCGCGCGTGTAGCGGCTGGTGCCGCGCATCAGCATGGCGCCCGTCAGCTCGGGCACGGCGCCTTTGCCGAACAAATTCTTTTCGTCGCCCCGGTGCAGGCGCAAGTCGACCGTGACTGCCTCGCCGCGGTTCTTCTTGGCCAGCAGCGCGAGCTTCACGCCGCCTTTTGTCACGAGCTGGGTGCGTTTCAGGATGTTGTCCTGGGTCGGTTCGAAGTCTTCCGACACCAGGGTCGAGGCACTCGGCTTGAAGTCCTTCAGGATGCTCTCCACGCTCGGCGCCGGCGGAATGATGGCGCGCTGCGGCGCGTCCTCGGGAATGAAGATGCCGGTCACGCGGTTGTCGCGCTTGAAGTAGCGCTTCGCCACGCCCGCCACTTCGTCCGCCGTGATGGTCTTGATGCGCTCGCGGCCGGTGAAGAAGAGGCGCCAGTCGCCCAGCGCGATCGTCTCGGACAGCGCCACGCCGACGCGCTGCGGATCGTTCAGGCTGCGCTCCATGTCGTTTTCGTACATGCGGCGGATGCGCGCCATCTCCTCGTTCGTCGGCGGCTTGTCGCCGAAATGCTCGACTGCTTCGGTCAGCGCCGCGCGCACCGGTTCGACCGGCTCGCCCTTCTTCACGATCGCGCCCACATACTGCAGGCCCGGCGCGTAGCCGGTCTCGCCGAACGTAAACACCTGGCTCGCCTTGCCGGTTTCGACCAGCTGCTTGTGCAGGCGCCCGGTCGGGACGTCGCCGAGGATGGCGGAGGCAAAGGCCATCACGTCGCTGTCGTCGTGCAGGCTCGATGGCACCTTGTAGCCGAGCATGACGATCTGGACGTCGCCCTGGCGCCGCACGGCGAAACTGCGCTCGCCGTCCTGGGTCGGCTCGACCGTCCAGAATGCGGGGAGCGTGCGTTTCGGTTTCGGGATGACGCCGAACAGGCGCGCAATCTTCGCGAGCGTGGCATCGGCATCGAATTTGCCGGCCACCAGCAGCACGGCATTGTCGGGCTGGTACCAGGTGCGATAAAAGGCCTGCAGGTTGCCGATCCTGACGTTCTCGATGTCGCTGCGGTTGCCGATCGTCGAGCGGCCGTAGCTGTGCCAGTCATAGGCGATGCTCTGCATGCGTTTCATCAGGACGCTGGAGGGCGAATTCTCGCCGCTCTCGAACTCGTTGCGCACGACCGTCATCTCGGAGTCGAGATCCTTCTTCGCGATGAAGGAGCCGGTCATCCGGTCCGCTTCCATCTGCAGCGCCCAGTCGAGGTTGGCCTGCGATGCCTGGAACACTTCGTAGTAATTCGTGCGGTCGAGCGAGGTGGTGCCGTTGAAATCCATGCCGCGGTCGGCGAACTGGCGCGTGATGTCCGGATTCTTGCGCGCGCCCTTGAACTGCAGGTGTTCGAGCAGGTGGGCCATGCCGGTTTCGCCATAATTCTCGTGGCGCGAGCCGACCAGATAGGTGACGTTGACGGTGACGGTGGGACGCGAGGTATCCGGGAACAGCAGCACTTTCAGGCCGTTGGGCAGCCGGTATTCGGTAATGCCCTCGACCGAGGCGCCGAGGGTGACGCCTTTCGGCAGCGGCGCATGCGGTGCGTTTTTTGCGGCTGCGGCATCCGCCAGTGTGCCGGCGGCGAGGAAGGCAAAGGCGCCCGCGATCAGGTGCGCGGGCAGGCGGCGCTGGTAGCTCGTGAAATTCATGTCATCCCGTCAGTATCGTGCGCCGCATGCTGCGGCGCGCCAGCGGGGATGGTAACAGATGGTCGATGTCGGGATGCCGCCACGCACCGGTTCGGTGCGCGGGGGCGGGACAAACGAGGGTTGCAGCTTATGTCAGTGTCTTGCCCGTTTCTCATGGGCTTGCTGGCTCCCGCTGATACGGGACAGGTCGCCCATTTCCTCGGCCAGGAATTCGAGCAGGTCGTCGGCGCTGACGATCCCGGCGAGGCCGCCGTGGCGGTTCACCACCGGCACCCGGCGGATGCCGCGCACGCGCATGTGTTCGATGGTCTGGTAGACGTCGTCTTCTTCGCGGCAGGTCAGCAGGTCGTCGCTCATGATGTCGCCGACCTGCAGGCTGGCTGGATCGAGCCCGAGCGCGACGACGGACACGACGATGTCGCGGTCGGTGACGATGCCGGCCGGAATCGCCTCATCGTCGGCGCCGTCGACGACGACCAGGTCGCCGACGTGGTGCTTGCGCATCAGGAGCGCGGCGCCCTGCACGGTTTCGTCGCGGCTGCAACTGACGGTCTGGATGGTGCAGATCTCGCTGATGTTCATGGTGGCCTCCCCTGCTGATCGTTGAACCGGGTTCGTACGGCGGGCACGGAATGCCCACCGTACGAACCCAAGCTAATGCGCAGATTTGGGGCGGGTTTGATCTGGCTCAAACGCCCCGGGGGAACTCAGAGTTTCGGATCGCCCGGCAACTCGACGAAGCAGGCGTCGACGACCTGCAAATCATTGTCTTTGGCGAAATTGACAACGAAGTGATAGGCCAGCGGTTCGGCCTTCTTCAGCGCGTTGTTGACGACCACGGCCTTGACGCCGTTGACGACGGTCGGGTGGACGTAGGGAGAAAACTGGAGGTGGGCGTGGCGGCCGCCGCTGCCTTCGGGCCGGAAGCAGGACATGACCCCGCACAGGCGCTCCGCCCAGTCGCTCGGGCGGAACTGCTTGCCATTACTTGTGAGGCCCAGGATGAAGAATTCGCCGACGGCGCCTTCCGTCCCGGTATGCGGTAACTCGGCCATAGTGCTGCTTGCTGATACAAGAGTGCGTGGAGTAGACGACGAGTATTATATCTTATAGAAGACTTGATGAGGGGACCTCGATAAACCTACTGCGCGTCGGTCTGTCGGCCTGCGTCGCCAAGGCGATAGCTCGCTGTACATCAGTACAGCCGCGTCGCCTTGGCGGCTCGGCCAACAGCCCTTCCGCTCGCTACGGTTTCTCGAGGCCCCGATAAGCCGCGGAGATGCACCGTACTCCCTTATCCCAGCCAGACCATACTGGACAGGAGTAACAACAGAATCATCCATAGTATCAGCGCACGCCAGACAAGTCCCACGGTGCTTTGCAGTGCGCGCAGGCTCGGCTCTTCGCCGGGCAGGACCTCGGTGTCGGCTTCGCTCAGGTCGACCATGGCGGCATCGACCGGCAACAGTTGCGGCGCATTCTCGTTCGGGGTTCCCAGGCGCACGCCCATCGCGCCGCCGCCGGCGGCGAGGATGATGCCGCGCGATTCGTCGGCCCAGCGGTTGGCGAAGTTGCGCCAGGCGTAGATGGCGTCCTCGAAATTGCCGACCACGGCAAAGGCGATCGCGGTCAGGCGCACCGGAATCCAGTCGATCCAGTAGAACGCGCGGGCCGCGAACTGGCCGAAGGCTTCATTACGCATGTGTTCGGGTTCGTTCCAGGCGCGCGCCAGGTATTCGGAGACGCGGTACAGCACGGCGCAGGCAGGCCCGGCCGGCATGAGGAACCAGAAGAACACGCCGAAGACGCTACGGTGGGTCGTGATAAGCGACTTTTCGACCGCGATGCGGGCAATCTCGCCGGCATCCATGCCCACCGTGTCGATGCGCGCCCATTCGGCCAGCAGCACGCGCGCCGTGGCTTCGTCGCCGCTGTTCAGGGCGAGCTGGATCGAGGTGAAGTAGTGGCTGTAGTGGCGGAAGCCCAGCGTCAGGTAGACGATGGCGACGTTCCAGGCAAAGGCCAGGAATACCAGGCCGAAGTATTGCAGCACCCAGTAGACGAGCGCGACCGGCACCACGAGCACCGCCATCATCAGGAACCAGCCCATGCGGCCGTTCTTCGATTCGCCGGCGTTGAACCAGCCTTCGATACGCATCGCCAGGCTTTTGATCCCGCCGTAGACCTGGTTATCCGCGCGCAAGGGCTTCAGTTGCTCGATGATCAGTGCGCACAGAATGGAAAAAAATGTCATGCAAGTCCTTCTTTTGTTATGGCAATACCACGCTGCCCGCTACGATAGCGCAGGTGCTCGCCATAATCAAATCAGGACTGGTAAGTATTCTTTACAACATGTCTGCCTGGGCAGGCGCGCGCAGGAAATGGAAGAGATTGCGCAGCATGCCGGCAGTCGCGCCCCAAATGAAGAAACGTTCATAAGGCATCGCATAGAAGCTGCGCCGCCCCTTCCCTTCCGGCAGTTCGAAGGACATGCGCTGGTGATGCATGCCGTTCATGAGGAAGGCGAGCGGCACTTCGAAAATATCGGCCACTTCACCCGGATCGGCCGTCAGTTCGAAGGGCGGCTTGACCAGTGCGACAACCGGTGCGACACGGTAGGCGCTGCCGGTGACGTAGTCGGGCAGCACGCCGACAATCGAGATGTGGCGCCGGTGCAGGCCGATTTCTTCTTCCGATTCGCGCAGCGCCGTTTCGATCGGCGAGGAGTCGAGTTCTTCGGCGCGTCCGCCCGGAAAGGCGATCTGGCCGGCGTGGCTGCTGAGGTGATCGGTGCGCAGGGTCAGCAGCACCGTCAAGCCCTCGGGGCGTTCGACCACGGGCACCAGCACGGCGGCGCGGCGCAGTTTGAAGCCCGGGGGCATCCAGGACTCATCCGGCGTTTCCGGCTCCCAGCTCAGGCGCGAGCGGGCGAAACGGGCGCGCAGCGCCTCGGTGGTCAATAATGCAGGGTCGATCGCCGGCTCGCCGGCAACGGCGTCGATTGGCAGGCGGGATGGGTCGAAATGAACCTTAACCAAAAGCATTTCCTCCAACGGATAAAGAAAAAGGCATCCCGGGGGATGCCTTTTTTCGCTCCACAATCGCTATTACTTAGCGGCTGCGGTGGTGTTAGCGACCTTGCGTTGTGGCAGTTTCTCTTTGATACGAGCCGACTTGCCCGAACGCTCACGCAGGTAGTACAGCTTGGCGCGACGCACGTCACCGCGGCGTTTCACTTCGATCGAAGCGATCAGCGGCGAATACAGCTGGAACGTACGCTCGACACCTTCACCCGACGAGATCTTGCGAACGATGAAGTTCGAGTTCAGGCCGCGGTTACGACGCGAGATGACGACGCCTTCGTATGCCTGGGCGCGCTTGCGGGTGCCTTCGACGACGTTGACGTTGACGATCACGGTGTCGCCAGGTGCGAAATCAGGAATGGCACGGCCGAGGCGCGCGATTTCTTCCTGCTCGAGTTGCTGAATCAGATTCATTCTTATGACTCCAAAAACCATCTTGCTGGCGCGTGTTGACGCTCGATGCGTCGCCCAGTAGAGGATGGGGTTGAACGTGTGAGCAACATGCCCGCACGTCTCGCACCATATGGTGCATTTTCCGACCTTACTCCGCAGGACGGAGCGAGGTCAAAAACTTTTCATCGGCCTTCGTCAGCTGGCCCGCTTCGCGCGCCTTGTCCAACAGTTCCGGCCGTTTCTTCAGGGTCGCCTCCAGCATGCGCTGGCGGCGCCATTTATTAATCTCGGCGTGATTCCCGCCCATCAGGACCGGCGGTACCGGCACGCCCTCGTAGACGTCGGGGCGGGTGTAATGCGGCGAATCGAGCAGGCCGTTGACGAAACTGTCTTCGACCGCCGAGGCTTCGTCGCCCAGCACGCCTGGCAAGAGCCGCACTACCGCATCCATCAAGGCCATCGCCGGCAATTCGCCGCCGGAGAGCACGAAGTCGCCAAGGGAAATTTCCTCGTCGACGATGCGGTCCAGCAGGCGCTGGTCGACCGCTTCGTAGCGGCCGCACAGGACGACCAGACCGGGCTCGTCCTTCAGCGCCATGACGCGTTCGTGCGTCAGCGGTTTGCCCTGCGGCGACATGAACACCACGCGCGGCGGCGGCAGGCCATGTTCGACCTGGCGCGCTTTGGCCGCATTGATCGTTGCCTCGAGCGGCCTGGCCATCATCACCATCCCGGGGCCGCCGCCATAGGGGCGGTCATCCACGGTGCGGTGGCGATCCGTCGTGAAATCGCGCGGATTCCACAGCGTCAGGCCCCAGCGTTCCTGCTCGAAGGCGCGCCGGGTCACACCCGACTGCGTCAACGCGGCAAACATCTCGGGAAACAAGCTCACGACGTCAAACTGCATCGGGACCTCGCCTCGAACAGACCGGGTTAATAATCCAGGCCCCAGTCCAGGGTAATCTTTTTTGCCTTGAGTTCAACGTGCTTGACGAACTGGTCCACAAACGGCACAAGGCGCTCAGGCGCCTTTTCTGCATTTTCCGGATCGGCGACGGGCTCAATGCGCAGAATGGATTGCGGACCATTGCTCATCATGTCAATCACCTTGCCAAGGGCTTCGCCCTGCAGGTTCACGACATCCATGCCGATCAGGTCGGACCAGTAATACTCGTCTTCCTCGAGCGCGGGAAACTCGCGGCGCGATACGTGCACGGCGGCACCTTTCAGCGCCTCCGCCGCATCGCGGCCCGCCATCCCGACGAGGGTGGCGACCACGTCGCCGCCATGCATTTTCGTGGTCCGTACGGTGACGGACCGCAGGCTCGGCTTATCGAGCCACCAGGTTTTCACGCTCAGCAGCGCATCCGCATCCGTCGAGAACGGCGTGACGCGGATGGCGCCGGCGATGCCATAGGCACCGGCAACATACCCGACCTGGGTCAGGTCGTCAGGGGCTTGCGCCCCATTCGCAACTGCGGCAGCTGAATCGGTCAAACCTGGAACCTTGCTTTAAGCTGCTACCGGGGTCTGCTGAGCGACCAGGCGAGCAACGGTTGGCGACAGTTGTGCGCCAACGCCTTGCCAGTAAGCCAGACGGTCAGCGGTGATGCGCAGGGCGACTTCGGCGCCCGAGGCCATCGGGTTGTAGAAACCGATGCGCTCGATGAAACGGCCGTCGCGACGATTACGCGAATCGGTTGCAACGATGTTGAAGAACGGGCGCTTTTTTGCGCCGCCACGAGCCAAACGGATAACGACCATAATAATTCCAAAAAGTTGTACTGGACGGAGAAAGCCGACGATTATAGCGCGCAATGCCGCAGAGCAGCAAGCGAAATGACAAGAAGCGGACAACAAGGCGCGCGGTCCCGGCCGAATCGGGCATTATCCGCTATTTTTCGCCCGGCCGCTACCCGCCCGGCCGCGCCCGCGCATTCGCTGCAACAGCTTGATACATTGCATTTACATAAAAGATGATGCTTTTGTCACGTTTATGAACGATACTCTGGCCTTTCGTGTAACACATCCGCTGACGAATGGCACACAAGAACAAGACGCTGGCCACCGCGCTCGCGCTTTCCCTGGGGACGCTGGGGGCGCATCGCTTTTACCTGCATGGCGGCCTCGATCGCCTCGGCCTGCTGCACATCAGCAGCCTGCCCATTGCCGGCCTTATCTTCAGCAACGCGCACGGGGTCAATCCCTTCTATGCGCTGCTGCCGCTGCTGGTCTCAGGCATCGCCGGCTACATCGAGGCGCTGGTCATCGGCCTCACGCCCGACGAGCGCTGGGACGCACGCCACAATGCCGCGGCAGGCACCCGTTCGCATTCGACCTGGCTCCTCGCCCTGCTGCTGGTGACCACCCTGCTCGTCGGCACGACGGTGCTGATCGCCACCATCTCGCGCCTGTTTGACCTGCTCTACACGGGCGGCGCGTACGGCTGAGAGCGTCGAAGTGTCGCGGCCCGATTTACCTCAAAGGCCGGCCGGCCAGCGATATTTCGGCAGCACGGCCGGCGCGGTGCCGCCAATGATGACGATTTCGCGGTGCGCCACCAGTTCCAGCGTGGCCGGGTCGCCGGTATAGCGCGTCAGCTTCTCGTTCGCGATCAGGTAGAAGCGCACGGGCGCACCGAGGCCCGCCGTGCCGTTCGCGCCGAGCGGCTGTTTCCACAGCGCGAAGAACTGGCCCAGCGTGAACTTTTTCGGCACATCGGTCTCGATGTGCACCACGCCCGTCGTGTCTTGGGTATGCAGTTCGTAGGCGCTGGCGCAGCCGCCGCGCCCGATATTGTCGGGCAATCCCAGGCGCACGCCATCCCTGTAAATCGATACCAGCGAATGTTGGTGGAAGTTTTCGTTGACCAGGCAGCCGACACCGCTCACCGGCGCGCGATTCGGCGGGGCGACCCACGCGTTCCAGGCCGGCTGAGTAGTGTCGTCACCCAGGCCGGCATAGGTGGCGGCCAGCACTGGCTCCGGCTCGGGCGCCGGGTCGGCCGGCGTGTCCGGACCGGGTTGGGTCGGCGGGGACGGTTGCTCGGGCGGCGCAGGCGGTGCGGTCGGGCCGGGCTGGGCCGGATCGGGACTGGTGGCCACCGGATCCGGAGCGGAATTGCCGCCTCCGCAGGCGCTCAGCAGCAGCAGGGACGAGACGGCAAGGGCCGGGAAGCGGATGGGGCGCGCTGGTATGGTTGGCATGTGGAGCTCCAGAGTTGAACAGTGGAGCCAGTCTACGAACGCGGCTGTCATGCTCCGTTTAACCGAAATCAAACTCAGCAAATCGTGCAGATTTCCGCGCCGGCATGAAAAAAGCGGCCCGCAGGCCGCTTCGGTGAACCAGGCGCGCGTCAGGCTCAGAACTGCTCGTTGTCGAGCGCCAGCACGCCGGCGCTGCCCTCGACGATGGCCGAACGCAAACCACCCGCAGCGGACAGGATGTGATCCGCGAAGAAGCGCGCGGTGGCGATCTTCGCGCGCAGGAAGGTGGCGTCACCCTCCCCGGCATCGAGTTTCTGCTGTGCGACCAGCGCGGCGCGCGCCATCTGCCAGCCGCCCAGCACGATGCCGGCCAGCTTCAGGTAAAGCACGCTACCGGCGAACACGCCCTTGATGTCGGACTTCACATTGGCCACGACGAAGTCGACCACCTCTTCCAGCGCCGTGGAGCCAAGGACCAGCTGCCTGCGGATCGCAGCGAAATCGGCGCCCTGCACTTCACCCAAAGCGGCTTCGCTCAGTTCAGATTCAGTCTTGCGCACCTGCGCGATGATCGATTTCGCCACCGCGCCGCCGTCACGCACGGTCTTGCGGCCGACAAGGTCATTCGCCTGGATCGCGGTCGTGCCTTCGTAGATCGTCAGGATCTTGGCGTCGCGGTAGTGCTGGGCGGCGCCGGTCTCCTCGATGAAGCCCATGCCGCCATGTACCTGCACGCCGTCGCGCGCGACGTTTTCACTCATCTCGGTCGACCAGCCCTTGATGACCGGGACCAGGTATTCGTAGACGGCGAGGTTCGCTTTACGGGTAGCTTCGTCGGCGTGATAGTGGGCGATATCCGAGATTCCCGCGCCGACATAGGCCAGCGCACGCGCCGCTTCCGTCTGGGCGCGCATCGACATCAGCATGCGGCGCACGTCCGGGTGGTTGATGATGGCGACCGGGCCGGCGGAACCCGCCAGGTCGCGCGACTGCACGCGGTCCTTCGCGAAAGCGACGGCCTGCTGGTAAGCGCGTTCCGCCAGGCCGATGCCCTGCATGCCGACGCCGAAGCGCGCCGCGTTCATCATGATGAACATGTATTCCAGGCCGCGGTTCTCTTCGCCGACCAGCGTGCCGATCGCGCCGCCGTGGTCGCCGAACTGCAGCACCGCCGTCGGGCTGGCCTTGATGCCGAGCTTGTGTTCGATCGAGACGCAGTGCGCATCGTTGCGCGCGCCCGGCGTGCCGTCCGCATTGACCAGGAACTTCGGCACGATGAACAGCGAGATCCCCTTCACGCCCGGCGGCGCGTCCGGCGTACGCGCCAGCACCAGGTGGATGATGTTCTCGGCCATGTCGTGCTCGCCGTAGGTGATGAAAATCTTGGTGCCGAAGATTTTATAGGTGCCGTCGCCCTGCGGCACGGCGCGGGTACGCACGGCGGCCAGGTCCGACCCGGCCTGCGGCTCGGTCAGGTTCATGGTGCCGGTCCATTTGCCGGTGATGAGCGGCTCGAGGTACAGGGCTTTCTGCTCGTCGGAACCTGCGGTCAGCAGCGCTTCGATGGCGCCATCGGTCAGCAGCGCGACCAGTGCGAACGAGATCGATGCGGCGTTGAGCATCTCGGTGCATGGTGTGGCGACGAGCTTCGGCAAGCCCTGGCCGCCGAACTCCGTCGGGTGCTGCACGCCCTGCCAGCCGGATTCGCCAAAGGCCTGGAAGGCGACCTTGAAGCCGGCGGAGGTCGTGACCTGGCCGTCGTGCCAGAAGCTCGGTTCCTTGTCGCTCGGCGCGTTCAGTGGGGCGACGACTTCGCCGCAGAATTTCGCGTTCTCTTCGAGCACCGCTTCGACGGTGTCGACGGTTGCGTCTTCGCAGCCTGGCAGCTGGCTCACCTGCTGCAAGCCGGCCAGTTCGTTCAGGACGAACAGCATGTCTTTGATCGGGGCTTGGTAGCTCACGATATCTCCTCAGATTTTTGGATGTAAAACAGGCCACGATAGCCGGGCGTGATGCCGGACCAGCGTGGCCTGTGTTCTTCTTGATTGGCTTCGGCCAAACGGATCGAATCGCATACGGTGAACCGCGTGGGCTTGCCCACCCTGCCTTACTTCACGATCAGTGATAACCGATGCGCACCGTACGTTAATTAGCCGAGTTCTTTCACCAGTTCAGGAATGACCTCGAACAGGTCACCCACCAAGCCATAATCGGCCACCGAGAAAATCGGCGCTTCCGGATCCTTGTTGATGGCGACGATGGTCTTCGAATCCTTCATGCCGGCCAGGTGCTGGATCGCGCCCGAGATACCGACGGCGATGTACAGCGACGGTGCGACGATCTTGCCGGTCTGGCCAACCTGCCAGTCGTTCGGCACATAGCCCGCGTCGACCGCGGCGCGCGAGGCGCCCATGGCCGCGCCCAGCTTGTCGGCCAGCGGCTCGAGCAGCTTGAAGTTGTCGCCCGAACCCATGCCGCGGCCGCCGGAGACGATGATCTTCGCAGCGGTGAGTTCCGGACGGTCCGACTTCGCCAGCTCGCGGCCAACGAAACTCGACTTGCCGAAGTCCGCAGCGGCGGCGATGTTTTCGACGGCAGCCGAACCACCGGCGGCAGGCGCCGCATCGAAGCCGGTGCCGCGCACGGTGATGACCTTCACGCTGTCGCTCGACTGCACGGTGGCGATCGCGTTACCGGCGTAGATCGGACGCTCGAAGGTGTCAGGCGAATCGACCTTGGTGATTTCCGAAATTTGCGCCACGTCCAGCCTGGCGGCCACGCGAGGCAGGATGTTCTTGCCGTAGGCGGTGGCCGGGGCCAGGATGTGCGAGTACGAACCTGCGATCGCCAGGATCTGCTCGGCGATGTTCTCGGCGAGGCCGTCGGCGAAATAAGCCGCGTCGGCGACCAGCACTTTCGAGACGCCGGCGATTTGCGCGGCGGCTTCGGCGGCGGCGCCGCAGTTGGCACCGGCGACCAGCACGTGCACATCGCCACCGCACTGGGCGGCGGCGGTCACGGTGTGGTGGGTTGCGCCCTTGAGGGAGCCATTGTCGTGTTCAGCGATTACGAGTGCGACCATGATGTGTCCTATATCTTATTGATGGCGGCAGGTCAGATGACCTTGGCTTCAGTGCGCAGCTTCTGCACCAGCGTGGCGACGTCCGGCACCTTGATGCCCGCCGAGCGCTTGGCCGGCTCGACGACTTTCAGGGTCTTCAGGCGGTTGGCCACGTCGACGCCCAGGTCTTCCGGCTTGATCGTTTCCAGCGGCTTCTTCTTGGCCTTCATGATGTTCGGCAGCGTGACATAGCGCGGCTCGTTCAGGCGCAGGTCGGTGGTGACGATGGCAGGAAGCGTCAAAGCGACGGTTTCCAGGCCGCCGTCGACTTCGCGCGTCACGGTGACCTTGCCCTCTTCCAGCACGACTTTCGAAGCGAAGGTGGCTTGCGGCCAGCCCAGCAGGGCCGCCAGCATCTGGCCGGTCTGGTTCGAGTCGTCGTCGATCGCCTGCTTGCCGAGGATGATCAGCTGCGGCTGCTCTTTATCGGCCAGCGCCTTCATGATCTTGGCCACGGCCAGCGGCTCGGTCTCGCCATTGGTCTCGACCAGGATGCCGCGGTCGGCGCCGATCGCCATGCCGGTGCGCAGGGTTTCCTGGCACTGCGGCACACCGATGGACACGGCCACCACTTCGGTGACCTTGCCGGCTTCCTTCAAACGGGTCGCTTCTTCGAGCGCGATTTCGTCGAACGGGTTCATCGACATCTTGACGTTGGCGATATCCACGCCGCTGCCGTCGGACTTGACGCGGACCTTGACGTTATAGTCGACCACGCGTTTGACGGGTACCAGGACTTTCATAGGTGTGCCTTTGAAAAATTGAAGAGGTAGACGAGGGCTGAAATGGCCTAGATTATAAGAGATAATCAGAATCAAGGCTGAATTAAAGCACGATCGTGCGATTTCTTGTTAGAAGGATGCTTCGAAAATGCGCGATCGTATGAGAACAGGGTATTTGGCGGGGCCTGGTACTGCCCCGCCGCAGAGGGCGCTTACTTGCGGCGCATCAGGAAGACGAACTCGCCGTTGGCTTGCGAGTGGGACAGCAGCGCGTTACCGGTCTGCTTGGCAAAGGCCTGGAAGTCGCGCACGGAACCGGTGTCGGTGGCCGTGATGCGCAGCACCTCGCCCGTGGCCATTTCGGCCAGCGCCTTTTTGGCTTTCAGGATAGGCAGCGGGCAGTTCAGGCCGCGCGCGTCCAGGTCCTTCTGGAATTGAATCGTATCGGTGTCGAGAATGGTGTCGCTCATCGCATGCCTGCTTAGGTGGTGATACTAGGTTTGGATACTACTCCAATTACAGGATTATGACGCGCCGCACCAAAATAGTCACGAATTGTTGCATTGTCGCAACGACAATAGATGAGCTGGGAAGGCTTGACAAGAGTGCATTGGGTAGGGTCGACGCCCCGTAGCGCAGGGTAAGCAGGGTTCTTTTACCTGCGCTGGGTCCTTCATCCAACCCATGGCGCATGCAAATTGACGCGCCGGTAAGCGAGCTGCACTGCACCGTTTCGATACATTAACGCACTAGAATGATGCCTCGCCGCAACGGTTTGCCGAAACGCGACCGTAAACGGCGTAGGGTGGACAGGTCTCCCGCCCACGCGTTCAACCAGCCCATGCATAGCCGTGCAGGCTGCTCTGGAGTTAGTTGAACGCGTGGACGGCAGAGCCGTCCACCCTACAGCTACAGCTACTTACGCGCGCTCGCCGACCCAGCCCGCGACCGCAGCCAGCGCACCCGGCAAGCCCGACGGATCGGTACCACCCGCCTGCGCCATATCCGGACGCCCGCCGCCCTTGCCGCCCACCTGCTGGGCCACGAAGTTGACCAGCTCGCCCGCCTTGACCTTGCCGGTCGCATCCTTGGTCACGCCCGCGATCAGGCTGACCTTGCCATCCGCGACGCTGGCCAGCACGATGGCGGCCGTCTGCAGCTTGTCCTTGAGCTTGTCCATCGTCTCCCGCAGGCTCGTGACGTCGGCGCCTTCCATCGTCGCCGCCAGCACCTTGATGCCCTTGACGTCGATTGCCTTGCTGACCAGCTCATCGCCCTGGCCCGAGGCCAGCTTCGACTTCAGCGCGGCGACTTCCTTCTCCAGCAGTTTCACTTGATCCTGGACCTGCGCGATGCGCGATGGCAGTTCTTCCGGCGCCGTCTTCAAAGCCGAAGCAGCGGCCAGCAGCTTGGCGTTGGTCGCCTGCACCCAGGCCAGCGCGCCCTCGCCCGTCACCGCTTCGATGCGGCGGATGCCGGCGGCGACGCCGCCTTCCGACACGATCTTGAAGAGGCCGATGTCGCCAGTGCGCGTCACGTGGACGCCGCCGCACAGTTCCTTCGACGTACCGATGTCGAGCACGCGCACTTCGTCGCCGTACTTCTCGCCGAACAGCGCCATCGCGCCGTGCTTCACCGCGTCGTCGAAAGACATGTTATGCGCCTGCGTCGCGTGGTTCTCGAGGATCTCGCGATTGACGATCGTCTCGACTTGCGCGATCTGCTCCTGCGTCACCGGGGCGTTGTGGCTGAAGTCGAAACGGGTTTTGTCCGGATCGACCAGCGAGCCTTTTTGCTGGACGTGCGAACCGAGCACTTCGCGCAGCGCCTTGTGCATCAGGTGCGTCGCCGAGTGATTGCGGATCGTGCGGGCGCGCTTGGCCTGGTCGACCTGCGCATCCACCGTGTCGCCGACCTTCAGCGAACCGCTGCGCAGCACGCCGTGGTGGCCGAACACGTCCGCCTGGATTTTCAGCGTGTCTTCGACTTCGAATTCGCCCGCGCCCGCACGGATCAGGCCATGGTCGCCGACCTGGCCGCCGGACTCCGCGTAGAACGGGGTCGTATCGAGCACGACGATGCCTTCCTGGCCCGCCTTCAGCTCCTGCACCGAAACGCCTTCCGAGTACAGCGCCAGCACGTGGGTGTTATGCACCAGCGACTCGTAGCCGACGAATTTCGTCTTCTCGCCCGCGTATTCCACCTTGGCGGCCATCTTGAACTTGCCGGCGGCGCGCGCGGTCTTCTTCTGCTGCTCCATCGAGGCAGTGAAGCCGGCTTCGTCGAGCGTCACGCCGCGCTCGCGGCAGATGTCGGCGGTGAGGTCGAGCGGGAAGCCGTAGGTGTCGTACAGCGTGAAAGCCGTCGCGCCATCCAGGTTCTTCGCATCCTTGGCCAGCTGCGCTTCCAGGATCTTCATGCCGTTTTCCAGCGTCTCGCCGAAACGCTCTTCCTCGGCCTTCAGCACCTGCGCGACGCGCTCTTTCGCCTCAGTCAGTTCCGGATAGGCAGTGCCCATTTCAGCGTCCAGGTCCCCGACCAGCTTGAAGAAGAACGGACGGGTCTGGCCCAGCTTGTGGCCGTGGCGCAGCGCGCGGCGGATGATGCGGCGCAGGACGTAGCCGTGGCCTTCGCTGCTCGGGATGATGCCGTCGACGATCATGAAGGACGCGGCGCGGATGTGGTCCGCGATCACCTTCAGCGAATTGTTTTCCAGGTCCGTCGCGCCGGTTTCACGGGCGGCAGCCTTGATCAGGTTCTGGAACAGGTCGATCTCGTAGTTGCTGTGCACGTGCTGCAGCACGGCGGCGAGGCGCTCCATGCCCATGCCGGTGTCGATCGACGGCTTCGGCAGTGGGGTTAGGACACCCGACTCGTCGCGGTTGAACTGCATGAACACGAGGTTCCAGATCTCGATGAAGCGGTCGCCGTCTTCCTCGGCCGAACCCGGAGGGCCGCCCCAGATGTCGGCGCCGTGGTCGTAGAACACTTCGGTGCACGGGCCGCAAGGGCCGGTGTCGGCCATCTGCCAGAAATTGTCCGACGCGTAGCGCGCGCCCTTGTTGTCGCCGATGCGGATGATGCGCTCTTTCGGCACGCCGATTTCGTTGGCCCAGATGTCGTAGGCTTCGTCGTCCTCGAAGTAGACGGTGACGGTCAGCTTTTCGGCCGGCAGCTGGTAGACCTTGGTCAGCAGCTCCCAGCAGTAGTTGATGGCGTCGCGCTTGAAATAGTCGCCGAAGCTGAAGTTACCCAGCATCTCGAAGAAGGTGTGGTGGCGCGCCGTGTAGCCGACGTTTTCCAGGTCGTTGTGCTTGCCGCCGGCGCGCACGCAGCGCTGCACCGAGGTCGCGCGCGAGTAGGGCCGCGAATCGAGACCGAGGAAGACGTCCTTGAACTGCACCATTCCGCTGTTGGTCAACAACATGGTCGGATCGTTGCCCGGCACGAGGGGGCTGGACCGTACGATCGTATGGCCCTTGGACTCAAAAAACTTGAGGAACTTTTCGCGAATTTCGGAAGATTTCATGTTGGTGGGTGCGGAAAGAGCGCAGTACGGTAGATAAAGCAACGATTATATCAGTCGGCGCTGACTTTATTTACACGCTTACAAGACGGGGTTTCGGGGGCGATTTCGGGCGAAATCGGGCCGGGTTCGTGGGGCTGTTGCCTGTGGCGTTATCGGTGTGTTTGATCCGCGTGGGCATGCCCACCCTACGAGTGGCGTTATCGGCAAGTTCAGACGAAAGCCTGAAACCATTGCGCGGTTTGCCTGATCTTGCCAATAGCGCTGCCGTAAGGTGTGCATGCCCACGCGGATTCAATCTACCGATAACAGGGCAGGCATCAGCCCCACCCCGCCCACAGCGCCGTTCAAGCGAAATCGGGCGTGAACAGGTCGATGCGGTCGGTACAGAAGGCCTCGACGCCCCAGCCGAGCAGCGCACGGGCCCGTGCGGGATCGTTGACCGTGTAGCAGAACAGCCCGTACCCGGCCGCCCTCACCTCCTGCGCCAGCTGCGGCGTCAGGTGCTTGTGATTGGTATGAATCGCAACCGCCTCGACCGATTGCGCCCGGCGCTCCCAGTCGGGCGGCAATTCGCTCATCAGGCAGGCGCGCGGCACTTGCGGCGCGACCTCGCGCGCGGCTTCCAGCGCGAGCATGCTGAACGACGACAGCAGCGGCACCGCCGTCATGTCGCCACGCGCGATCTCGTCGGCGAACAGGGCGGCGGCGATGCGCGCCACCGTGCCGCCGGTCTCGATGTCGTACTCCGGCGCCGGCTTGATCTCCATGTTCATCCAGACGCCGTGCGCCTTGCAGAACTGCGCGAACTCGACGAACAGCGGCACCGGCTCGCCCTCGTGTTCGCGGGCGAACCAGCCGCCCGCATCCATCGCCGCCAGCTCGGCCGCGTCGTAATCGAAGGCATTGCCGGCCCCAGGCACCGTGCGGCCCAGGTAGGGATCGTGCATCACCACCGGCACGCCGTCGCGCGCCAGCATGATGTCGTATTCGATGGCGCGAAACCCGCGCCGCATGCCTTCGCGCAGCCCGGCCAGCGTGTTTTCCGGCGCCAGCACCCCGCCGCCGCGGTGGGCAAGGACACGCGGGTAAGGCCAGGAACCTGGCATCGTCGCCATCTCAGGTTCCGGAAAGGCGCGACGACAGCCAGAGGAAGCCGGCGATGTTCGCGAGCACCGTGCACCAGAACATCTGCTGGAACGAGCGCTTGGCCGTCTTGTGGCGCAGCCACTGCTGGGCCAGTACGCCGCCCGGCCAGCCGCCAACCAGGCCCAGCAGCAGCAAGGTGCGCTCGGGCGTGCGCCAGCTGCCATTGCGGGCGGCCGACTTGTCGACTGCGTAGGCGACGAAGCAACTGAGGCTGGTGATCAGGTAGGCGCCGCCGACCAGCCAGGGCAAGTTCCAGGCCAGCACGGCGCCTGCATAGATCGCGGCGAAAAGGACAATGGGCAGGTAGGGCATCTCGTCAGCTTAGCGCGGCGCGCGTTCAATTGCTAGATGGAACCGATGTGACCGTTTTATTGCTCGTGCGTTCGATACCGTACCGAAGCGGGCAATCGTCCGCCCTACCCTCGACGTTCGCTTGTCACTCATTTGTCAATTCTGCAGGAGGACGTCATGGCTTTTGATCTAGGAAATTTGTTGCAACAATACATGGGCGGTGCTTCCGGCGCCGACAATACCCGCGCCGAGGAAGACTTCGACCGCGTCGCCCAGGCGGCGCCGCGCGAAGCGGTCGCCCAGGGCGTGACCCAGGCCCTGCGCTCGGACCAGACTCCGCCCTTCCCGCAAATGGTCGGCCAGATGTTTGGGCAAAGTAATCCGAACCAGCAGGCCGGCATGCTCAATCAATTGATCGCGGCCGCCGGTCCTTCCCTGCTGGGCATGCTTGCCGGCCGCGGCGGCGCCGGGCTGGGCGGTATGGGCGGCGGCGCGGGCGGGGGCCTGGGTGGCCTGGGCGGCATGCTGGGCAACCTGCTCGGCGGCGCCAGCGGCGGCCAGCCGCAGATCACGCCGGAACAGGCTTCGCAGTTGTCGCCCGAGCAGGTGCAGGAGATCGCACAAAAGGCGGAACAGGAGAACCCGGGCGTGGTCGAGCGTATGGGAGGTTTCTATGCCGAGCATCCGAACCTCGTCAAAGGCCTCGGCGGCGCGGCGCTTGCAATTGCTTTGGCACACATGGCACAAGGCATGCGCCGCTAAGCGCGTCCCGACTTGGTTACATCAACCACCAACAACAAAAGGAGCATCACATGGGCATTCTGAGCAATATCTTCAGCAAGATCTTCCCGTCCTCGCACGCGGCCAACAAACAGCCACAGGCGCAGGCACCAAGCGCACCGGCAGCACCGCAGGCACAGGCCGCTCCAGCCGCACCGCAGGCAGCACCCCAGGCAGCACCGGCCCCGGCAGCCATGGAACAGGTCGACGTCGAAGCCATCCTGACCAGCAAGCAGCAGGCCTCCGGCCAGCAGCTGAACTGGCGCAGCTCGATCGTCGACCTGCTGAAACTGCTCGACCTCGACAGCAGCCTGCAGTCGCGCAAGGAACTGGCCGCCGAACTGCACTACACCGGCGACACCTCCGATTCGGCCTCGATGAATATCTGGCTGCACAAGCAGGTGATGAACAAGCTGGCCCAGAATGGCGGCAAGGTGCCGGCTGACCTGAAAGACTAAGCTTCTCAATGAAATGTCCGAGCCGGCCCGAACGCGCCGGCTCGGCGCTCAATCCGCCAGGCTCGTATTGGCGGCGGTTCCGCACGCAAAGCAGAACCGTTCGAACGCATTCTTGCGCGCCGTGCAGCCGCCGCAGCGGTCGAACAGGCCGATGCCGCAGTGCGGGCAGTAGTCCATCTTCCCATCTTTCATATCGACCGGCCGCTCGCAGCCCGGGCACTCGTTCTTGTCGAGCCGGGCCAGGGCCGTGTCGTAGCGCAGGGTCTGGCGCCGCTGCACGTCCGGCATCGCTTCGCTCTCCTTCTGGCGCGCCAGGTAGCGCTGCAGCGCCGCGATCGCATAGCGTCCCGCGACCACGGTGACGATAATCCCCACGATATAGCGCACATAGCCGCCGTAACTCGGCAGGTAGGGCACCAGCTCGAAGAAAAAGGCGAACAGGGCGAAGAAAATGAAACCCCAGGCGAAGGGCCAGGACGGGTCCTTCCTCTTGTGCTTGAACAGCCAGCCGGCCGCCAGCAGCAGCGGCAAGGTCAGCGCGAGGCGGTAGGCGAAGATGCGCAGGGTTTGCGACCGGAGGGCAGCGTCGCGCTTCATGTAAGCTGGATGCTCGAGGTCGCCGCGGCGCCGCATGGCGCGTTCCGCTTGCTGGGTGGCGTCGAGCAGGGCCTGGCGCTGCGCTTCCACGACGCCCAGCGCACGCCGCTCGTCCGCTTCGAGCGTGTCGAGCGCCCTGGTGCGCGCCAGCAGTTCGGGATCCTGGTCGGGACGCGCGGTGACGCTGCGCGTGGCCAGCCAGTTGTCAAACGTGGCGCGGGCCGATTTCGTGTTCGACTGCGCGACCCGGTATTTCCCCTCGGCCTGCTCGTGGCGCTCGCGGGCCAGCGTTTGCCGCTTGTCCGCCCCCTCCTCCTCCGCGCGCAGGGCGGCAAGTTTTGCCGGGTCGATGAACTGCTCCATGGTGGGCGTCGCTTCCACGTCCGCCAGGTTCTCGACCAGCTTGCCTCCGAGGCCGATGAGAAAGCCGGCGAACGCCAGCGCCACCAGCCACAACGCGCGCTGCAGCCATTTCTCGGTCAGCCGCAATCCTTTGCTCATATTTTCCTCCGAATAAGATGTACGGCATCTTCGCGCAAAGCCGTGCAATGGAGCTTGTCATGGCTCAAGGCGGGAAACCAGTGGGGGATGCAGGGAGAGCGTTTGGCGGTACTGGAGGGGGCGCGATGCGCGCCCGCGGCGGATGAAAAAGGGTCTGCGCTTGCGCCACGGTACGGGATGCAGGCAGCCGCCGGACAGGGATGTAGGATGGGCGGCTATACCCGGGCAGTGGCATCCATGCGGCCGTTGCGCCGCCCACGCGTTCAGCCAGCGTCCGAACAGCCGCGCCCGCTTTCAGGCGTCCGTTGAACGCGTGGGCGGCGCACAGGACGCGTGCTTGCATCGACCAGGGCGGAGCCGCCCACCCTACGTCTGCGCGACCGTTGCGGAAAATCAGAAGTAGGACAAACCCAGCGCGCGGCGCACTTCGTCGACCGTGCCCGCCGCCACTTCGCGCGCGCGCGTAGTGCCTTCCTTGAGCATCTGCAGCACCTGCCCCTTGTCCTGGGCGAACTCTTCGCGGCGGGCGCGAATCGGCGCCAGCATCTCCTGCAGCACGCCGTCGAGGCGCTTCTTGACGATGCTGTCGCCGAGGCCGCCGCGCGTGTAGTGCGCCTTCATCTCTTCCAGCGCGACCTTGTCGGTGTCGAAGGCATCCAGGTAGAGGAAAGCGACGTTGCCTTCCACATGGCCCGGGTCCGACACCTTCAGGTGCAGCGGGTCGGTGTAGACCTGTTTCACGGCGGCGCGGATCTGGTCGGGAGTGTCGCCGAGGTTGATCGTGTTGCCCAGCGATTTGCTCATCTTGGCCTTGCCGTCGATGCCGGGCAGGCGGCCGATTTCCGGCACCAGGGCCTTGCACTCGACCAGGATGTCCTGCTTCGCCAGGCGGTTGAAGCGGCGCACGATCTCATTGCACTGCTCGATCATCGGGATCTGGTCTTCGCCAACCGGCACCAGGGTCGCCTTGAAGGCGCTGATGTCGGAGGCCTGGCTCACCGGGTAAGTCAGGAAGCCGGCGGGGATGTCGCGCTCGAAGTTGCGCAGCGCAATCTCCGTCTTGACGGTCGGGTTGCGTTCCAACCGGGCGACAGTCACGAGATTAAGATAATAGAATGTCAACTCGGCCAGTTCCGGAACCTGGGACTGGATGAAGATCGTCGAGCGGGTCGGGTCGATGCCGACGGCGAGGTAATCGAGCGCCACTTCGACAACGTTCCGGTGTACCTTCCCGGTGTCATCCATGTTGTCGGTGAGCGCCTGAGCGTCGGCCAGCATCACGAACTGGCGGTACTCGTTCTGGTAGGCAACGCGGTTGCGCAGGCTGCCCACGAAGTGGCCGAGGTGCAAAGGACCGGTCGGACGATCGCCGGTCAGGATGACGGGTGCGGGGGTAGTGGTCGTTGCTGTGGAACTCATTGCATTTCCTAGTCTGTGCCCCGATCCCGCCGCGCCAAAAAAAACGCCACCTGAATCGAGGCGGCGTTCATGTGAGTCACATCTTCTCGTCTGGGCCGCGCGTCGTCAGCGGCGCCACCAGGTGATCAACGAAGAGTGTGGGTTGAGAAATTTCATGGATGGCATGTTTGCAGGTTGGCGGCGCGCTGTCAACCGGAAGTCGAGCCGGACGCGACGAGGGGGAGCGTCATCGGCCAACCATGAGGTGCCGGGAGACGCTGGTTTTCTTTTCGCGAGCGGTGGCCAATCCAGACAGTCGATTATTCCGAACTTTAGCTTTTCGGCGACCGTCTAAAAGTTTTTTGTTGTTAAAATTCTAACAAGTGGTGAAATCATGAATAACACGAGCCCGAACAGCCAACCCCGCCCAATGGAACTTTGGGGCGGCCTTGAATGTACTGTCAACCGTGTGCAGGACGAATACTTCAGCCAGCTCGACCGTAACGGCCACGCGCTGCGCAACTGCGACATCGGCCGCTTTGCCGGCCTCGGCATCCGCGCCATCCGTTATCCAATCCTGTGGGAACGCACCGCCCCGGACGGCATCGACAAGGCCGACTGGAGCTGGCCCGACGAGCGCCTCCCTGCGCTGCGCGAAGCGGGCATCACCCCGATTGCCGGCCTGATCCACCATGGCAGCGGCCCGCGCGACACCAGCCTGCTGGACCCCGCCTTCCCCGAACGCCTGGCCGAGTATGCCGGCGCGGTGGCAGTCCGCTATCCGTGGCTCGAGTACTACACCCCCGTCAACGAACCCTGCACCACCGCGCGTTTTGCCGGCCTGTACGGCGTCTGGTATCCGCATGCGCGCGACGATAAAAGTTTCATCCAGGCCCTGTTGATCCAGTGCCGCGCCGTGGTGCTGTGCATGCGCGAAATCCGCAAGGTCAACCCGAACGCCAAACTGGTGCAGACGGACGACCTCGGCAAGACCTACAGCACGCCCGAGCTCAGCCATGTCGCCGAGTTCTACAACGAACGGCGCTGGCTGGCCTGGGACCTGCTGTGCGGCACGGTCGGCCCCGAACACAAGCTGTGGAACTACCTGACCGGCACCGGCGTCGATGTGGCCGACCTGCTCTGGTTCCGCGACAACACCTGCCCTCCAGACATCATCGGCGTGAATTATTACGTCACCAGCGAGCGCTGGCTCGACCACCGTCCGGAGCGCTACCCGCAGCACCACCGCGGCGTGGCCGACGGCGTTCCCTGCGCCGACATCGAAGCCTCGCGCGCGCTGGCCACGCCGACGGCCGGCATCGCCCCCCTGCTCACCGAAACCTGGGACCGCTACCACCTGCCGCTGGCGATCACCGAAGCGCACATCGACGCCAACCGCGAAGACCAATTGCGCTGGCTGCTGGAAATCTGGCAGTCCGCGCAGACGGCGCGCACCAACGGCGTCGACCTGCGCGCGGTCACGGTCTGGTCGCTGCTCGGCTCCTTCGACTGGAACAGCCTGGTCACGCAAAACCGCGGCTATTACGAGCCGGGCCCGTTCGACGTGCGCTCGCCGATGCCGCGCCCGACCGCGCTGGCCGCCATGATGCGCGAGCTGTCGTCCGGCAAACCGCTGTCGAACCCGGTCCTGCGCGGCCAGGGCTGGTGGCGCCGTCCGGACCGCTTCCTGTGCACCCCGGTCGCCACGCCGGCGGCGCTGACCTCGATCCCGGCCCCTGCCCAGCGCCTGGCCGGCATCAGCGCCGCGCCGATCCTGATCACGGGCGCCACCGGCACCCTGGGCCGCGCCTTTGCCCGCATCTGCCAGAAGCGCAACCTCGCCTATAAACTGCTGTCGCGCCACGACATGGACATCGCCGACCCGGCCTCGGTCGAACGCGCCCTCGCCCACCACAAACCCTGGGCGCTGATCAATACCAGCGGCTATGTGCGCGTGGACGATGCCGAGAACGATGTCGAACGCTGCATGCGCGACAACACGCATGGCGCCGCGATCCTGGCCGACGCCTGCGCCCGCCATGGCGTGCACCTGACCACCTTCTCGAGCGACCTGGTGTTCGATGGCAGGAAAGAAACCCCGTACGTGGAAAGCGATCCGCTCAAGCCGCTGAACGTCTACGGCCGCAGCAAGGCCGAGTCCGAGCAGGCCGTGCTGAACAAGCACCCGGGTGCGCTCGTCGTGCGCACCAGCGCCTTCTTCGGCCCCTGGGACAAGCACAATTTCGTGACGCAGGCGCTGAACGCGCTCGAACGCGGCGAGACTTTCGCCGCCGCCGACGACATGACGGTCTCGCCAACCTATGTGCCCGATCTCGTGCACACCTGCCTCGATCTCGCCATCGACCGCGAGTGCGGCGTCTGGCACCTGAACAACGGCGGTTCGGTCACCTGGTTCGAGCTCGCGAAACTGGCTGCGGAGAAGGCCGGGATCGATGCGCGCACGCTGGTCGCGCAATCCTCAAGCACGATGGGCATGGCGGCTGCGCGTCCGGGCTACAGCGTGATGCACAGCGAACGCGGCGTCCTGCTGCCGAAACTGGAAAACGCACTGGACCGCTACATCGAGCTGCGCGGCGTCGACGACCCGGAATACGAGGAACTGGTCAGGACCGCCGAAACGCGGGTGCCTGCCGCCGGCGGCCACCGCCAGCAGGAAGAAACGCCGGCCGAGGCGCTGAAGGCCAAGTCCTGAGGCGTGCGCGGGGCGCCTTCAACGCCAGAGGACGAGCAGCCCCGCCGCGTACAGCACGAGCGCCAGCAGGATGCCGCGAAACGGCGTCCTGAACCAGTAACGCCTGGCCAGGGCGAGGTAGCCGGACAAGGTCACCAATCCAAGCGCCAGCAGGAAGGGTGATGCGAACAGGAAGGCCGGGTGCAGCAGCGCCAGGTAGCCGTACACGGCGCCGAACAGGATGGCGCCGGCACCGTGGCTCGCATTGAAGCCGATCCAGGCCTTCCACATCGTCGTCTCCCCGCTGATGAGGGGCGCCACCTCTTCCATGCGCGCCTTCAGGGTGCGGTCGCGCGGCATGAAGGCGGGGCCGCGGAAAGTGAACAGCAGATGGGCCAGTCCCAGCAGCAGGATGACCGCGGCGCTGGCGCCGGTCAGGATGGATGGCAGTGTCGGCAAGTGTGACTCCTTCATCTGGATGACGGTGATGGGGGCGCCGCAAACGCCTGCGCCTGGTAAGTGCTCATGTACACCTGCGGCACCTCGTACGGGTACAGCTTGCCCATCAGCGCCGCCAGCACCAGGCTCGACAATACAACACCTACGCCCATCGGCACAGCCAGGACGGCCGCACGCTTGCCCGGCGCAGGACCGGCACGCCGCGCCAGCGCGCAGCCGAGGTGGGTGAACACCGCCAGCACGGCCAGGAAATAATAGGGAACGAAGAACAGGCTATAGGGCCAGGCCTGCAGGCCGGCGGCCGCGAAGTGGACATTCGTGTCCAGATCGAGCACCGCCCGCCCGAACAGGACCGCCGATACATGAATCAGCAGGAACAGCGCCAGGTATGCGCCGGACGCGGCCTGCAGCGATGCGACCCATCCGCTGCGCCGCTTCCACCCTGCCCTTAGCAGGCGCAAACCGCTGCCAGCCTGCGCCGCCACGCCAAGCAGCAGGAGCGTCTCGACGAGCGGCTGCCGGTAGACGACGCGCGCCGCTTCCATGAAGCGCAGGTGGGTCCCAATGCCGCCCAGCGCCGCCAGGTGATTGGCGAGATGCGCCAGCACGAACAGCGTCACGACAATGGCGCCGTAGCGGTGCAGCTTGCGCACGCGCTTCATGGCAACCGCCGGTCCAGCACCAGCCGCAGCGCTTCGCGCGGGCGCAGCGTAATGTTGAACACGGGGTCGGGCGGCGTCATGCCGGTCATCGGCCGCACGGAAAAGCGCTGCAGGAACATCGCGGCGACGACCGTCATCTCGGCCAGCGCCAGGTGCTGTCCCAGGCAGACGCGCGGGCCCGTGCCGAAGGGCAGACAGGCGCCGCGCACGATGCCAGGCGCATCGTCGGCGAAGCGCTCGGGGCGGAAGGCATCGGGCTCGGGAAACCAGCGCGCATCGCGCTGCATCAGGCCGACCGGCACCGTGAACATGGTGCGCGCCGGGAACTGCCAGCCGCCGAGATGGACCGGGCCTTGCGATCGCCGCGACAGCAGCACCGGCGCCGCAGGATACAGGCGCAGGGTTTCCTGCAGCGTGCGGGTCAGCTGCGCCAGTTGCGGCAGGTCCTGCGCTGTGGGAGCGCGTCCCTGCAGCACGGCGTCGACCTCGCCGCATGCCGCAGCTTGCGCCGCGGGATTGGCGGCCATGCACCAGGACCACCAGGCCAGCGTGGCGGCAGCCGTCTCGTGGCCCGCAACGAAAGCTGTCATGCATTCGTCGCGCACCGCCTGCAGGGGCCATGCTTTCGGGTCGTCCAGGTGCAGGGTCAGCAGCCGGGCCAGCAGGTCGGCGGGCCACTCCGCGCGCGCCAGCGCCAGGCGCGCCGTCACATGGCGGTCGATCAGCCGGCGCAGCACCGTCATCGCCTCGCGCTTGGTTTTCTTCCACGGCATCCAGTCAGGCCAGCTCGCCGGCCAGAACATCTCGGCGTTTCCTGCGACGGACACCGTGTGCACGGCGCGTTCGGCCTGGCGCGCATCGGCGTCGATCTCGCTCGAAAACATCATGCGCAGGATGACGTCCATGCCGAGCGAGGTGAAGGCGGTTTCGATCGGCCACCCCTCCTCGCCTGCGCCCCACTGAGTCAATGCCTTGTCGGCCGCGGCCGCGATGACGGGCACGAAGGACTGCACGGCCTTCGGCGTGAAGCCTGGTTGCAGCGCCTGGCGCCGCGCGCGCCAGAGCGGACCTTCCGCCGTCAACACGCTGCGGCCGTGCAGCTGCGACATGACCTGGATGCCGCGTTCCCAGCGCACCAGTCCTTCGTGCTGCGTCACCAGCAGTTCGCGTACCAGCGCCGGGTCGGTGAGCACCACCTGGTGTTCGGGCCAGATGCGCAGGTGGACGATGTCGCCGTGCTCCCGGCGCCACCGCGCCAAAGTACCGGGCAGGTCGCGCGACATGGCGCGCAGCAGGCCCCAGCCGGTGAGGCCCGGCGCCGGACCCGGCGGCCAGCTGCCCGGCGGATGCGGCAGTGCCGAAGGAGGCGCATCGCGCGAGGCCGCATGGTGCGGGCATTCGGGGGTCATCGACGTTTTCATGCCTTGCATTCTCTGCCCCCGCCCAGGACCGGTATTGTACGAAAACGACATGACAATTTGACAGCGTTTCCTTGCTATACTCGGTGCTCATGACTGCCCGGCCTCCCGCTTCGCACCCCTCCTCGCTCGCGCGCGCTCCCCGCGCCCCACGCGTGGCCGGCGCATCGCACGAAGCCCTGCGCCTGGCGCCGGCGGCGCTGCAGGGTGCCCTGCTCGCGCTGGTGATGCGCGATACCCGCGCCCTGGCCCTGGACGATGCGCAGCGCCTGACCCACTTCCCGGCCTCTCCTTTCGTCACCCTGTCGTGGTTCCGCGGCGCCGATGTCGGCCTGGTGACGCCTGGCCCGCATGGCCCGGACTGGTCGCCCTTCGGCGCGCCGGTGATGGTGTCCGGCACCCGGTCGCGGCCGTCCGTGAGCTGGGCGCCGACGACCGGCTGCGGCTACGTCGCGTGCTTCAACGCCGATGCGGCGCAGGCGCTGTTCGGCCTCGACCTGGCGGCGATCCAGGACCGGTTCGTGCCGGTGCACGAGGTGACCGGTCCGGAATTCGCGCCGCTGTGGAAAGCGCTCGCCGCCAGCGACGACGCCGGCGCGCTGGACCTGCTGGAAGCGCAGCTCGCGATCCGCTGGCAAGCCTTGCAGGGCCGCGACTCGGGCCGCCCGTCGCTCCAGCAACTGGGCCGCCACTGGGTCGAGCGCCTGGCCTGGCAGGCCGGCCAGTGGGCGCGCGTGCACAGCCCGCGCCACGTGGAGCGCCGCGTCAAATCCTTCAGCGGCAGGTCGCTGCGCGAGTGGCAGGCGATCGTGCGCACCGAAGGCCTGTTCTTCGCGGCGCGCGAGCGTCACGAGGCCGGACTGCCTTTCGACTGGCCCACGCTGGCGCTGGACGAAGGCTTCACCGACCAGGCGCACATGATCCGCAGCGTGAAGCGCATTACCGGCTTTTCGCCGACCGAGTTCGCCCAGCGCTTCGCCGAGGACGAGTCGTTCTGGATGTACCGGCTGTGGGTGTGAGAGGGTGACTGCCGCCCGTTATAAAATGTTAAGGCCACCCCACAACCGCAAAGGCCTCTTCCCGTGCAAGAGCAACACGCTTTCCCGTTTTTCCGGGAAATCATCCTTTTCCTGATCCTCGCCGGCATCCTGATTCCCACGCTGCAGCGCCTGCGCATCAACCAGGTCCTGGGCTTCCTCGCGGTCGGCGCCCTGGTCGGCCCGTTCGGCCTGGGACTGCACGCGGCCCGCTTTCCCTGGCTGGCCTGGCTGAGTTTCCCCAGCGGCCAGGGCATCTCGATGCTGGCCGAAATCGGCGTCTTGTTTTTGATGTTCATGATCGGCCTCGAACTCTCGGCCGCGCGCCTGTGGGCGATGCGCGCCTGGGTCTTCGGCGGCGGCACGGTGCAAGTGCTGGCCACGGCGGCGCTGATCGGCGGCGCCGCCATGCTGTTGAAGCTGCCCTTCGCCACCGCCGCCATCCTCGGCCTGGTGCTGTCGCTGTCCTCGACCGCCGTCGTGATGCAGCTGATGAACGAGCAAAACAGCACCGGCAGCCGCCTCGGCCAGGCCGCGTTTTCCGTGCTGATGCTGCAGGACCTGGCGGTGGTGCCGATCCTCGTGTTGATGGGCGTGCTGGCACGCGGCAGCGGCGACGGCGCCGCCACCCTGGCCTTGCTGACGGTGGCGAAAGCGGGCGGCGCCATCGCGCTGATCTACCTGGTCGGCCGGCGCGTGATCCATCCCCTGTTCAAGGCCTTTGCGCGCCACCGCCAGCCGGACGTCTTCATGGCGCTGATTTTGCTCAGCACCTTCGGCATCGCGGGCCTGTCCGCCGCGGCCGGCCTGTCGATGGCGCTGGGTGCGCTGATCGCCGGGTTGCTGCTGGCCGAGACCGAATTCCGGCATGAGGTCGAACTGATGGTCGAGCCCTTCAAGGGCCTGCTCATGGGCCTTTTCTTCATGTCGGTCGGGATGAGCATGGACATGCGCGAGGTGATCGAGGCGCCGCTGTGGCTGGCCAGCGCCGTGCTGGGGCTGGTGCTGATCAAGGCCTTCGTCGTCACGCTGCTGCTGCGCGCCGGGCGCCTGCCCTGGAGCCGCGCGCTCGAGGGCGGCCTGCTGCTGGCCCAGGGCGGTGAGTTCGCCTTCATCGTGCTGGGCGACGCGGTCGCGGCCAGGCTGCTCGACCCGGGCCTGGGCGCGCGGGTGATGCTGGCGGTCGGCCTGTCGATGTTCATCACGCCGCTGCTGGCGCGCCTGGGACGGATGATCGGCGAACGCGGCGAACGCGCCGCCGTCGAGAACGCGGCCCAGCGCGACGAAGACGTGCTGGCCGCGGGCCGGGGGAAGATCGTCATCGCCGGCTTCGGGCGCGTCGGCCAGCAGCTGGCCAAGCTGCTGACGGCCCAGCACATCCCCTTCATCGCATTCGAGAACGACGCCAGGCTGGTCTCGAAACTGCACGCGCTGGGGATGCCGGTCTACTATGGCAATGCCTCGCGTCCCGAGCTGCTGCGCCTCGTGAAAGCCGATGAAGCGCCGGCCATCGTCCTGACAATGGACAATCCGGCGTCGGCATTGCAGGCGGTGCGCGGCATCCGCCGCGAGTTTCCGCACGTGCCCCTGTTCGTGCGTTCGCGCGACGAGCGCCACGCGCGCTCGCTCAAGCGCGCCGGCGCGACGGTGGTGGTGCCGGAGACGCTGGAGGCGAGCCTGCAGTTGTCGGCCTTCGTGCTCGAGTCGATGGGACTGGACGAGCGCACCGTGGACGATATCGTCGATTACGAACGCGACCTGTTTGCCGAGCAGCTGAACGATGCCGGCCTGCGCGAGCCCGGGCATCGCGGTTAGCTATAATCGCGGCTCGACAACCCTGGTAAAAATATCATGATCGATTCCGGTAACGTGAAGGGCGCACCAAAGGCGCTGGGGCATATCCGCGTGCTCGATTTGTCGCGCGTTCTGGCCGGGCCCTGGTGTTCGCAAAACCTCGCCGACCTCGGCGCCGACGTGATCAAGATCGAGCGTCCCGGCTGCGGCGACGACACGCGCGCCTGGGGCCCGCCCTACGCGAAGGACGCGGCCGGGAACGACACCGGCGAAGCAGCCTATTACCTGTCGGCGAACCGCGGCAAGCGCTCGGTGACGGTCGATATCGCCAGCGCCGACGGCCAGGCCCTGATCCGCGAGCTGGCGCGCCATGCGGACGTGGTGCTGGAAAACTACAAGGTCGGGCAGCTGAAACGCTATGGGCTGGACTATGACGCGCTGAAAGCGGTCAAGCCGGATCTCGTCTACTGCTCGATCACCGGTTTCGGCCAGGACGGCCCCTACGCGCACCGCGCCGGCTACGACTTCCTGATCCAGGGCATGGGCGGCCTGATGTCGGTCACCGGCGAGCGCGACGAGCTGCCGGGTGGCGGCCCGCAAAAAGCCGGCGTGGCGCTGACCGACCTGATGACCGGCATGTACGCGACGATCGCGGTGCTGGCCGCGCTCACCCACCGCGACCGCACCGGAGAGGGCCAGTACATCGACATGGCGCTGTTGGACACGCAGGTGGCGATGCTGGCCAACGTCGGCAGCAATTACCTCAACAGCGGCAAAGCGCCGAAACGCTGGGGCAATGCGCACGCCAACATCGTGCCCTACCAGACCTTCGCCTGCCGCGACGGCCACATCATCGTCGCGGCCGGGAACGACGGCCAGTACCAGAAGTTCGTCGAAGCCGGCGGACGGCCGGAGCTGGCGCTCGACTCGCGCTTTGCGACCAATCCGCAGCGCGTGGCGAATCGCGAGGTGCTGGTGCCGCTGCTGGCGGAGATGGTGGCCACGCGTGGACGCGACGAATGGATCGCGCTGCTGGAGGCGGTCGGCGTGCCCTGCGGGCCGATCAACGATGTCGGCGAAGTCTTCGCCAACGAACAGGTGCAGGCACGCGGGATGGCGGTCGAGCTGGCGCACCCCACTGCCGGCAAGGTACCGCTGGTGCGCAGCCCGATGAAGATGTCGGTCACGCCGGCGACCAGCGACAAGGCGCCGCCGCTGCTCGGCCAGCACACCGACGAGGTGCTGCGCGATGTGCTGAACAGGAGCGCCGACGAGATTGCGGCGCTACGCGCGCGCGGAGTGGTGTAAGCGGCGGGATCGCCTGGTACGCGGCGCATGCCGCCGCGTGTGGGAGCTCGTTCTGGAAGGCTGGCCGCGTGCCTCGGCCGGCCTCCTTCGTCAGTGCAGCTTGTGTTTGAAGTCGGATAGCTCGGCATGCACGCGGGTGACGACCGCTTCCAGGTGCGCCGGCACATGCGCGTTGGTGCGGCTGATCCGCTTGGCCTCGTCGCCCATGTCCTCGAGGCTGTCGACGCACTTGACGATGCGCGCTTCATCGTTCGACTGCATGACGTCGCGCGCCTGCTTCACTTCCCGCGCAATGCGCTCGATACAGTCACGCATCTCGGGCGGCGTATCCTGCGACGCCTTGCAGGCCTGCTCGGCTTCGCCGATGGTCTGTTGCAGGTGACTGTACCGTTGCTGGATTTCGTTGGCTTGCAGCATGATGACCTCCTCAACATAGAGAGAACCGTTGATTTTAGCGCTGGATCGAAAAGGCGTGCGCGCGGTGCGCCTTAACTGACATCCAACGCTACAGCGACGGCAAAAGTGCTGCAGGGCGATTTAATGAAGGCGCCAGCCAAAGCAGCCGGACATATGCCTGATCTGGTGAGGGAATGGGGAGGCGTCGAGATGGCAGAGAGAGCTGGTCCGCCTATTGCAACGATCGACAAGATCCGGTTCGGGGCCAATGTTGAGTAGACGTGAAGTGATATAGCATAGCTGATTGGGCGCGCTATCACGCCGGCAAGACCCCCAGTCATATCCCCCTGTTGGCGTTCGCGTATTCCTGCAATGATGAAAATTCGGTCTATCCGCGTTGGATCTGCAGCTGGGCGCCGATCGTTCTTGGCGCGGACATCTGGAGACTGCTGTTCACCTCTTGAGTCAAATTTGTTGTCAGAGGGCAGAAGTTACGCTTGTAGGATAGATTCTGTCACGAGGGAGGTCCGGTGTCGGACCGTCGAACACAAAACCAATATTCTGCGTACAGAACTGCTCTGCAGCAGACCAATCAGAAACACTTTTCGGCCGAACCAGGACACGTTCGTCTGGAAAATTATAGCGGATGGCGTCCAAAGCATAATACCGGATCGACCTTTCCCTGAGGTTTGGCACGTAAGTCTTCAATGGAGAACGCAAATAGCTGCACAAGACGGCCAAGCTCCGTCGAGTCCCAATAAATCCCAACGGACCTAATTTTTCGGCCAGCTTTTGACCATCTTTTTCCTCTCCTACGTCATATAAACGATTTGGTGGCGCGGGAGGGAGCCTGGCCTCTGTGGTGCGTAGGGAATCGATAAACTCGTCCTCTATTTTTGTGTTCCCCAACGCCGCCTGCGCGATCTTGACTATCATGAGATCGTTTTTATGTTCTTGCCACGCGGGTAACTTGGCAAGGCTTTCCACAAGAGATAACGCTTGTTGCGTCTTTGCTTTCGCCACCAGATACAGATAGTCGCCGTTTGACTCGCGTAATGACTTTAAATACAGGTCGTTGAATAACGCAAGATCGGCAGGTGTGCACCGATCGCGTACTATCCCTGCCGCGATATTAGAAGCCGGATCATCCTTCGCGAAACCTTGAACCAGTAATATATTGATTATCGAGCGTTCGCGTATGACGGCGATTTTATCCGCGCTCGGCGAGTCCAGGTATAAACCTAACTTCTCCAAAAGCCGCACTATATCTTCCCTAACCTGGGATCTACCTTCTGCGAGTTCTTTGGAAAAAAGAAAGAGTGCGCCCGGTGGGACGTTTTTGTTCGGTGCGATCCCATCCACAGGATCACTGCTTGCGAAGCGCACGCCATCTCGGAAGTCGGAAATGAATTGTTTAGCAGTCTTTTGCACGCTCGTCCCCTTCACATCTTCAATACACGCAAAAAAAAATATCATAACGACCGGACAACAAAATGCGAGGGCTCTTATAATTCGCATTTTTATTTCTTGGTCGGCTTGGCTGGTTCTGGCCGCGGGATCTTTTCCCACTGGTTCTCGGTTACTGCCGGATCGTAACGAGTTTGTCGGGGACAGTACCGCAAGCGATAATCACTGTTGTTTTGTTCAAAATGCATGAAGTCTGCTGGGTCGACGACGTCGTTCAAGTCCAGGGCGCTATGGCCAACTTCATGCAGCAGGGTCCAACACGCCTGTTGAAGCGAGGTCTCACCTTCTGCGATAACGATCGGATCGTTACTCCATGCGGCAGCCGGAAACTCCAACGTTTCCCCCACTGCGTGATCGTAGACTAACGGTGCAGCGAGGTAGCCAACATTACCTATACTTCTGGTCACATTCACGCGCTCCTCCGTTGCGCCTTTACCTAGCGGCATTTGTGCGATGAAGAGGTTATGGCCTTTGACTGCGATGCTCGTATCACCCTTTTTCGCCGCCCGTTCGAGATAATAAAAAGAACGCATTTTACGGACGATGACGACACGGTAGCCGTCCGCATCGCGTGGGGAACGGCTTTATCGATCATGTCAAAGCCGACGCCTCCTCCTTCATTTATATCGTATGCGAGTACTCCCCGCGCAAACGTATCGAAAGAAACGTTAACGACGGCATTGTTCGGGTCGAAATTCGTTATTTCGTATTTAACGACTGCGTCTTTAAGCTTCCGTTGGCGACCGCTTGATGAGCAGCATAATCTCCTCCCGGAAACTTCAAGACAGTTCCCGGAGAATTGGGGTCGGAGACTTTAGCAACCAAGACTTTAACCGTTTTTTCTGAATATACATGTACTGTTGTCGTGGCGAAACTTGAAGTTGCCGGGCATTTTCCATTTGCGCGAAGAACGGTTGAGGATTTGCTCCACGGCTTTGCATTGATACGAAGCGGAAAATCGGAAGCGCCGGGTGCCGGACCGCAAGTACATATTTTTTGGTCGTCACAAACAAAGTCGAAGTCGGTACCGACCGCGCCGCCTTCAATAAGGACTGACAAGAATGTAGAGTCTCCACTTCTTACGGAGATATGGTCATCATTCGTATCGAGTGACGTGTCAAAATTATCGTAACCATAGGTTTGTGATTTTTCGGCCCTGAAAGTTACTTTGGCAACCGTGAGGGAAACGGTTTTTGTGGTGACGGAGCCACTAGGCCCGACTCGCTGGACGGTAATTAATTCGCTATCCCGCGCGCTGCTTGGAATTGATAGCCCTTCTACTACGAGGACGGGCCCTGTTGTATTCACAAGCCGTATTTTGTTACTCGTAGTACTCCAAGCGTAGGTACCTCTGCTTTCTCCGGGCAGGTCGTTCGCGGACATGCTGACGCGCCCGCCAACGCTGACAATTCTGCACTTAGCCGTGAGTATGAAGTCTTTAGAAGGCGCGCCAGGCAACACGACGACGCGACGTGTTTGGTTTTCCACTGGCGTTGTCGTAGAACGACCCAGTAGATCTCGTGGATTAGGCATCAAATCTCACCCCTGTTTACGTAGAGCGCCAAGTCTTCCGAGTCGGCGCCGCTTACGACATGTGTTCTTCCGAACTCGTCTGTAATTCCATCCTCTAAACTGCCATCGGAACGTCGTATTTGATACCGCAAACCGACAGCTGGATGTCCGTCGGGGTCTTTGATGATGAATGCCTCATCAAATAACGGGAGGCGAGTATCGGGAAGCTTGTTTGTTGACGAGGCAACAGATGCGCCGGAGTCAAATAGATGCTTCCCTCCCTTCACCGAAAACTTCCCCGGACAAGCAAACGTAATATCGCCCCCCTCCAGCGTGACCGCCGCCTGCCCGGCCTGCAGCACGATCTTCTGCTTCGCCTTGATTTCGATGCAGTCGTTCACCGAGATCACCGTGATCTCCTTGTCCGCCACGATCTCCAGCCCATCCGTATGCGCCTGCAGCGAGACCGGGCCATTTCCGGCAATCGCTTGGATTCCTCCGCCATGCGTAAAGAGGGAGACGGCATTGGCTGCGACCGAGGAAACCGTATGCGCGGATGCCAGGTGCAGGTCGGACTGTGTGGTCCAGTGCAGCTGCTGGCCCGCGTAAAGCACGGTCGAGGCCGGCGTCGCCCAGTTGATACTGGCCGCCGAATCCATCAGCACGACCGAGGCACCGAATTTCTCCACCGGCTGCGACGCATCGAGCTCGCGCGATCCGGCCTTGGCCTTCAGCGCCGTCTGGCCATTGACCGCCCCGTCATGCTTGCCCTTCGCTTTCGGATCGACCAACGAGATAAAGTCCGCCTGCGCCTTTGAAGCGTCCTTGCTGAACAAGGCCTTCTGCTGCGCCGCCGCGTCGCCAAGCGTTTTACCGAGCGATTGCGCGCCCTTCAGCAGGGAGACAGCTTCCGCAGCATTCATCTGCGTGGAGGTGACGCCACACCCCTGCTGGGAACGGGCGCTGGTCGAGAGCAGCACGCCCTCCCCGCCGCGCACCACGCCCCAGGCATCGGTGCGCAGTTCAAACCCGCTGCCGCGATAGGCGCCGCGCTGCGCCGAGCCGGGCGACTGCTGGACCAGGTAGCCCAGGTTCAGCTGGGTGCCCGCCGTGCTGGTGGCGAGGCGCGTACGCACCTGTCCCGTCGTGTCGTCGAGCTGCCACTGGTTGAATCCGCCACCGTCGAAGTTATGGCTGTGGATGCCCGACAGCGTGCCCGCATGCTCGATGCCGGAATCGACGCCTGCGGCAAACGGCGGCAGGTCCGATCCCGTAAAAAGCTGGGCCACGATGACCGGCCGGTCGATGTCGCCCTCGATAAAATCGACCAGTACTTCGGTGCCGACGCGCGGGGTGAACAGGGTGCCCCAGTTCGGGCCGGCCAAGGCTTCGGCGACGCGCACCCAGGTGCCCGAACGCTCGTTGCCGGGGGCGCAGCCGTCGGCGTCGGTATCGTGCGACAGACCGCCCGCATTCGGGCGGCTGCCGCGCTGCCAGGCGAACTGGATGCGGACCTGGTGGTCGCGTGTGGTGGTCGAGACGGAATCGGCCAGGCCGACGACGAGTGCGCATTGCGCGCCCGGTGCGGTGATCTTCAGCGGCGCCGCCGTCAGCGCGGGGACGATGGCGACGGTGTCGCGTACACAGCCGAAGGTGTTGCGGTAAGTACCGTTTTCGATCGCGCCGCGCGCAGCCTGGGTGATGCCGGTATCAAAATTGTTGCGCGCTTCGTGGCGGACCCAGAGCACTGTGAAGGCGTTCTCGCCCGCGGGATAACGATCGTGCTGGGTGAGCCGGAAGGCGTGGCCGGCCGCCAGCCGGCGTGCGGCGCCCGTGCCGTCGAAGGCCTTGTTTTCCAGCTCCAGCGCCTGCAGCATCAAGCCGCTGTGAGTGCCGGCCACGCCGCGTTCGCTGGCGATGCGCTCGGCGCTGCCGTCGTAGAGCCACATCGGCGGCACGTCGCCCGCGTCCAGGTTCGAGCGCTGATCACAGGCTGGGGCCACCAGTTGCGTCGGGTCCCAGCTGCTGATCGCGACCCCGTTGGCGGCGATGCGCCGCCGTGCGCTGAAGCCGTCGATGGCGTCGTCGCGTTCGGTGGCGCACACCCCGTGGAAGCGGATGATGTCGCCGCCCGGCGTGGCCGGCGCCCGCGCGCGGCTGTCGAAGATGACGAGGCGGTGCCCGGCTTGTCGACCGCCCTCCCCGGACTCGTGCTCGAAACGCCAGCTCAGGCCCTCGGAGGCCAGCAGGCGCACGAAAAATTCAAGGTCGCTCTCGCGGTATTGGGTGCAGATGGCGCGCTTCGGCAGTTCCTGGGTCAGGTCGAAGTCAAATTGAACCTGCGGATAATCGGCCAGCAGTTCGGTGACGATGTCGCGCGCGTTCTGGTCCTGGAAGATATAGCTGTCGCGCCGCCGGGCCAGCAGGGACAGCGCCGGTTCGAGGCGCAGCCGGTAGCGCGCGACGCCGCCGTCGGCGCCCAGCCAGGCCGCTTCCGTGCACAGGCCATGCCAGGCGCGGCGGCTGCCGTCGGGCTGGAGCAGCTTGACGCTGAGCTCTTCGCCGATGAAGGCGTCGATGTCGAGATCGGTCGAGGTACTGAGCGCGTCGATGTCGAAGCAGAACAGTTCGTTGACGGCCTCGCGGCCGGTGAACTGTTCGGCCGCCAGGGCTTCCGGTAAATCGCTGTCCTGGCTGCTGGCCAGGGTGATGAGCCGCGCGTTCTGGCTCAGGCCTGTACCGAACAGGCCGCGGGTGGGAAAGCTGGGCGCGTTCATGCGCGCGCCAGGCGGGTGAGCATTGCCATCGTGATGCCTCCTTCGCGTCGGGAAACGAAGGCAAGCTTGAAACAGGTCGAAAGCCGCAGCAGATGCTCGACCTGAACGCTTACCAACCGTCAATGTTACCGGACGAAAAGATGGCGATGGCGGCGGCGGGCATGACCCGCATCAACACTTTGGCGGGTTCTAGCGGGCTGGCGAAGCCGGCGCGGCCGGGGCGTTCGCCTCGAGCGGCGCGAGGCCGCGCAGGCGCAATGCGATCAGCATGGCGGCAACCAGGATCGCGCCCAGCAGGCCGACCACGCCAGGCCAGCCGCCGCGCTCCCAGACGAAGCCGCAGAACCAGCCGACCACGCTTGAGCCGAGGTAGTAGAAGAAGAGATACAGCGCCGAGGCCAGCGCCTGCGGCGGCCGCGCGCGCCGGCCGACCCAGCTGCTGGCGACCGAGTGCGAGGCGAAGAAGCCGAAGGTGTACAGGCCGACGCCGACGACGACCGCGGCCAGGTTGCCGAACAAGGTCAGCAGCAGGCCGGCGAACATCACCGACATCACCAGCCACAATACGTTGCGCCGGCCCAGCCGGTCGGCCAGGCGGCCGGCCCAGACCGAGCTGAAAATGCCCAGCAGGTAGAGCACGGACAAGGCGCCGACGGCGCTCTGGCGCAGGCCGAATTCAGGGCCCAGCAGGCGGTAACCGATGTAGTTGTACAGGCTGACGAATGAGCCCATCAGCAGGAAGGACAAGGCGAACAGCCAGGGCAGCCCGGCATCGCGGGCATGGCGCCGGACCCCGTCCACCAGGCCGGCGAAGCCGCCCTGCCCTGGCCGGAAGCGCTTCGAGGCCGGCAGGCTGCGCCAGAACTCCCAGGCCGCGTACAGGCCCGCCGCGCCCATCAGGCCGAGCGCGGCGCGCCAGGACCAGAAGTCGCTGATGACGGAGGCCAGCACGCGCCCGAACATGCCGCCGAAGGCGCTGCCGCTGATGTACATGCCCATCGCCAGGCCGAGCGAGGCGCCTTCGATTTCCTCGCTCAGGTAAGCCATCGCGACCGCCGGCATCCCGCCCAGCATGAAGCCGAGCAGCGCGCGCAGGATCAGGAGCTGGGTGTAGTCGTTGGTGAAGGCGGCGAGCAGCGTGAGCAGGCCGCCGCTGAGCATCGAGGCGGCCATCATGGGTTTGCGGCCGAAGCGTTCGGACAGCACGCTCGAGACCAGCAGCGAGACGGCCAGCGCGGCGGTGGAGATCGACAATGCGAGGCTGCTTTGGGCGGGCGTCAGGGCGAAGTCGCGTGCGAGCAGCGGCATCAGGGGCTGTACGCTGTAGAGCAAGGCGAAGGTGGAGAAGCCACCGAAGGCCATGGCGCGGTTGATGCGTTTGAAGTCGGCGCTGCCGGCGGCGATGGCGGGGGAAGACATGGGTGGATCCTGGAACTCGACTGCCCATGATAGCGAAAAACGGAGCGGAGCGTCGGCGGGGGCTTTTATGGCGGGGTGTGTTTACGATGACGCGAACGTGGGTTGAACGCGCGGCTCAGGTGGAATGTGCGGCGATGCCAGCGTCCGCGTGGGCACAGGGCGCCCACCCTACAAAAACACGCACATGTAGGGTGGGCGCCCCGTGCCCACCGGTTCAAAATTCGCGTTACGGATACTCGGTATCCAGCTCCGACCCCGCATAGTTCTCCAGCTCGGCGATCAGCTGCGTCATCGGCGCCTTGGTGCGGATGTTCTGCAAGACCGTGCAGTTGTCGCGGTAGGCGGCAACGCGCTCGGCGACGATCGCGCGGTGCGGGGGCGGCACTTTTTCCAGCAGCGCGGCCCAGCCGGTCTCGTAGTCGGGGTTGTTCTTGCGAACCGATTTCACGAAACGCTCGAAGTCCTTCTGGCCGGCGCGCGCGACGATCGTCCCGCCGTCGACGGCGAAAATGGTCGCCAGCGCAATCACACCTTCGGCATTCAGGTCGGGGTCGGTGACCGGGCCTTCGTAGTGATTCTTGCGCAGCCATTTGGCGGCGTTGACGATCGCCAGCACGCCTTCGCGCTGGCGCAGTTGGCCGAGATAGCGGTCGTAGCCGCTCCAGCTTTCGTTCGGATCGGCGGTGCAGATGTCGACGAACAGTTCCTTCAAACGGCGGCCGGCGTACACCGGGTCGGTATCGTATTCGCCGACCAGGCTATCCTCGGGCAGCGCGGCCAGGTCGCGGATCATGCGAAAGCCGGCCTGGAACACGTACTCGGCGCCGTCGGCGATCAGGATGTCGAGCGCGGTCTCGTCGCTGTCGTCGTCGACCAGGTGCTCGAGGCCCAGCGACATGCCGCCGATGGTCAGCATCAGCGCGCGCTGGATGCCTTCGGCGGTGCGGTCGTTGGTGAACTTCTCGGCCACCATCGCGGTGATCGAGGACAGCTCGTCGGCGAGGCCGATCGCCTCGTCGGCGTTGGCCAGGTTGGGGATCAGCTTGATCGCACGCACCAGGCGCGGCAGCTTTTCAATGACGATTGCGGGCAGCATCGAGGGCGATCCGGTCACGAGAAGATGTCCGAACCGATGCTCTTGCGCGTACTGCGCCTTGGCATGGTGCGCACCGACGGCACCTGCTTGCGCAGGCGGTACAACAGGTCGCGCGTACTGCGCTGCTGGAAGTCCGGGTCTTCGTCCGGGTCGTCCGGGAACTCGGCCTCGGCCATTTCATTGCTATGCCTGAATTCCGGGAACAGCTCGATCAGCGAGCGCTCCCAGCCGTCTTCGCTGGCCTTGGCCAGGTCGATTGCGAGCGGAATGATGTCGCTGTCGGACGAGGTCTGGCCCGTCACATAGCGGCCTTTCAGGTTGATCTCGCCGGCCACTTCCATGATCTCTTTCGGCGCCAGCGACCACAGGATGGCGAACACGGTCGCACCGTGGTCGGTGGCCGAGGCCTCCATCAACAGCTCGTGGCGGCGGTCTTCGTCCTCGGTCGCGTAGACCACGCCGTGGACGTGGTTGAACAGGGCCTCGGCGATGCGCTCGGGGTCGTCCTCGATCATGTTGTCGGGCCAGGTCGCGGCCATGTAGGCCAGGCTGTCCGCCCATGCCTTGGGCGGCACCAGCAGGGTCGCCAGCGAGGTCTTGCCGCCATCGAAGCCGGCCAGGTGCAGGGCCGTCACTTGCGGTGGCAGCGTCGAGAGCACCTCGGCCACGGCATAGTCGCCGTGTTCGTCGGCCGCTTTCGAGAACGCCTCTTCGGCGTGCCCCAGCGAGCCGGCCAGCACCAGTTCGCTGACCTGGCGGGTCAGTGCCGGCAGGTTGGCGCCGCTGTTTTCGTTATCGCTCATTCACGCTCTCCTTCGCCATCGAAGATCCCGGTAAAGTCATCCGAGACCATGCCTTCTTCCTCGTCCTCGTCGTCGCCCTCGTCGTTCTTGCCAAGCTGTTCGAGCGACTGGTCGTCGTCTTCCCAGCGCTGCTGGTGCTTGAAGAGGAAGGCGGTGATGATCGCCTGGCGCGCCAGCTCGGGGTGGTTCTCGGTCATCGACGCGTACATCGCCGCGCCGTCGTCGCCGGTGCACTCGGCCATGGCGAAGACTTTCGCAGGGTCGTCGCCTTCATAATCGGCCGCTT
The DNA here is from genome assembly GCF_056680575.1 of Telluria sp. AIW5. Classification (NCBI taxonomy): domain Bacteria; kingdom Pseudomonadati; phylum Pseudomonadota; class Betaproteobacteria; order Burkholderiales; family Oxalobacteraceae; genus Telluria; species Telluria sp. AIW5. The sequence continues at coordinate 4,989,223 of NZ_CM155289.1, forward strand.
CGCGCAGCAGCCCTTTCGGATCGGTGAACTTGATCTTGTCAACGAGGGCGAAGGCCATCAGGTTGACGTCGTCGATGCCGGAGCCGCCGGCGTATTCCGAGACCAGGGCGTCGACCATCATCTGGTAGTTCTTCTTGTTCGGCGGGTCGCCCAGCGTGCCGTCGATCTGGCCCTCCAGCTCGCGCGACTGGTAAGCGAATTCGGGATGTACTCTTTTCATGTTCTGTCCTGTATTGGGGGAGAGCTCGCGCCTGCAGCGTCAAGCCTGCAGCGTTACGCCATTCAGCGCGAACAGCGAGCGCCACAGCTCGAAAGCTTCGGCTTCGGCGTCGAGCACGATGCGGTGATTCACGCTCTGGTTGTATTCGTCGCGTTTGGTCCGGTCCGACAGGATTTCGTAGGCCTTGGTGACGGCCTTGAAGCGCGCTTCCGCGCCCGGTGCGTCGTTGCGGTCGGGGTGATAGCGCATCGCCAGCGAGCGGTAGACCTTCTTGATCTCTTCGTCGCTGGCATTCGGCGCGACGCCGAGGATCGCGTATAAATTTTCCACTTTGGAACTCTCCGGCTGGTGCCGAACAAACGGCAAAACGAGATTATCCTATAGAAAACGCCAGCGTGACAGCGGCGACGGCGCCGGCCAGCAGGCGCGCCTGCCCCGGCAGGCGGGGTGAAGCGCCCCAAGTATGACCGCTGCATACGCAGCGAACCGTGCGCTCCACCACATAGGGAGGCCGCCGCCAGGCCGTGTACGGTAAAATGCCGTTAACTTTTACCTATCCAGAACACCACCCATGAGTAACGACAAGAACAAGGCGGCGGCTGCACCCGTGCCTCCGTCCAATTTCCTGCGCGCCATCATCGACAACGACCTGGCGGCAGGCACCCACGCGCGCGAAGGCATGCCTCCGGTCATCACCCGCTTTCCGCCCGAGCCGAACGGCTACCTGCACATCGGCCACGCGAAATCGATCTGCCTGAACTTCGGCCTGGCGCGCGATTACGCCGGCCGTTGCCACCTGCGCTTCGACGACACCAATCCGGAGAAGGAAGACCAGGAATACGTCGACACCATCATGGACAGCGTCAAGTGGCTCGGCTTTTCGTGGGAGCAAGGCGGCGAAGAATACCTGCACTACGCCAGCGACTATTTCGACAAGCTGTACGCAATCGCCGAGTACCTGATCCAGAAGGGCTTTGCCTATGTCGACAGCCAGAGCGCCGAAGACATGGCGAAAAACCGCGGCAACTTCGGTACGCCGGGTACCAATTCGCCTTTCCGCAATCGCCCGATCGAAGAATCGCTGCAGCTGTTCCGCGACATGAAGGCCGGCAAGTACAAGGACGGCGAACACATCCTGCGCGCAAAGATGAGCGAAGACGCGATGGCCTCGCCGAACATGACGAACCGCGATCCGGCCCTGTACCGCATCCGCCACGCGCACCACCACCGCACGGGCGACGACTGGTGCATCTACCCGATGTACGACTACACGCACCCGCTGTCGGATGCGATGGAGTCGATCACCCATTCGATCTGCACGCTCGAGTTCCAGGACCACCGCCCGTTCTACGACTGGCTGATCGCCACCGCGACCGAGGGCGGGTTCTTCACGCCGCCGGTGCCGCGCCAGTACGAGATGTCGCGCCTGAACCTGACCTACGTTGTCATGTCCAAGCGCAAGCTGCGCCAGCTGGTCGATGAAGGCATCGTTTCCGGTTGGGACGATCCACGCATGCCGACCATCGTCGGCCTGCGCCGCCGCGGCTATACGCCGGAATCGATCCAGCTGTTCTGCGAGCGCATCGGCGTCTCCAAATCCGATGGCTGGATCGACATGAGCACGCTGGAAGGCGCGCTGCGCGACGACCTCGATCCGAAGGCGCCGCGCGCGATCGCCGTGCTTCGTCCGTTGAAATTGATCGTGGACAATTTCCCTGAAGGCGAAGCACATGCGTGCACTTCGCCGGTCCACCCGCACCATCCCGACATGGGCGTGCGCACCTTCCCGTTCACGCGCGAGCTGTGGATCGAGCAGGAAGACTTCATGGAAGTCCCGACCAAGGGCTATTTCCGCTTCACGCCGCCGGTGGGCGAGCAGCCGGGCAGCCGGGTGCGCCTGAAGTACGGCTATGTGGTCGAGTGCACCGGCTTCGAAAAAGATGCGGACGGCAAGGTCACCGCGGTGCACGTGAAGTATTTCGAGGATTCGAAATCGGGCACGCCGGGCGCCGACAACTACAAGGTCAAGGGCAATATCACCTGGGTCAGCGCGGCCTCCGCCCTGGAAGCCGAAGTGCGGCTGTACGACCGCCTGTTCCTCGACGCGCATCCCGATGCCGGCGGCAAGGACTTCAAGACCCTGCTCAACCCGAACGCGCTGGAAACCGTCACCGCCTACCTCGAACCGGGCATGGCGACCGCGACGCCCGAGCAGCGCTTCCAGTTCGAGCGCCATGGTTATTTCGTGGCCGACCAGGTCGATTCGAAGCCGGGCAAGCCGGTGTTCAACCGCGTCACGACCTTGAAGGACAGCTGGGCCAAGTAATTGCCCGCACGCGGGCGATGTACGCCACGCGCGTTCGGCCACACCCTCCCGCCCCGGGCTTCCCGCGGCGGGATTTTTTTTGGAAGCGCCATAGGCCCTTCTGCCCGCCCCTCCAACTAGCAAGCCTGCTAGGTTTCATTCAGGGCTGCTTGCGCGATTCTGATCCAAATCAAACAAGAATCAATTCGCGGGCAAAACATGGCGACCGGGGCCGAATGGCTGGGAAAAATCAAGGCGATCAGGCTGGGGTCCTGGCTGGGCGCCTTGCTGTCCTTCGGCGTCGGCCTCGGCTTGTATGTCAGTACCAGCCAGTCCATCGAAAACAACACCCGCGAGCGCTTCAACCACATGGCGCGCAACGTCCAGTCGATCCTGAATGGCCGCATCAAGACCTATGCCGACTTGCTGCGCGGCGCCTCCAGCCTGTTCCTGACAAACGAAAACATCACACGCGACGCTTTCCGCCGCTACGTGGCCGGCCTCGACCTGGTCAATGAATTTCCCGGTGTCCAGACGATCAACTTCGCGCGCTACCTGACCGACGCCGAACGCAGCGAATTCGAAGCGCAGATGCTGCGCAATGTCGACGGACGCGGACGCGACTTCAGGATCGTGCCGGAGGGGCAGCGCCGCGAGTACACGGTGCTGACCTTCCTCGAGCCGGGTACGGCCTGGGCCGACCGGATCGGCATCGACCTGCAGACCCGGCCCGGCGTCGCGCTGGCGCTGGCGCACTCGCGCGATACCGGCGACGCGTCGACCTCGGGCGCCCCCGTCAGGTTCGCATCCAGCCCGAGCGGCCTGGCGATCCGCATGCCGGTGTACCGCGCGGCCATGTCCCTGCAGGACGTGAACCAGCGCCGCGCCACCTACCTGGGGTCGGTCGGGATCGGCTTCAGCGTCAACCATCTTGCCCGGGGGGTGCTCGACAACACGCCAAAGGACGCCACGCGGCTCGTGATTTCCGGGATGAGCCCGACCGAGGGACCGGACGGTTCGCCGGGTGTCTACCGGCGCATCGTGTATTTCGACAACCGCCCGGGCAAGGCGGCCGATGAGAAGGTCGAGTTTCGTGCGCTGCTGCCGGTCGGCGTCAGCGGACGCGGCTGGGACATCGATTTCACCGTGCGCAAGCGCAGCATGTATTCCGAGATCGACAGCGTCCTGCCCTGGGTGGCGATGCTGGCGGGCATGATCGGCACGGCCCTGCTGTATGCGCTGTTCCAGGCGCTGAGCTCGTCGCGGCGGCGCGCCATCCGGCTGGCCGAAGAGATGACCGGCGAGCTGCGTGCCAGCGAAACGAAACTCCAGAAAAATAACGACAACCTGCGCCGCCTGGCGGCCCACGCGGAAAGCATCAAGGAAAGCGAGCGCAAGCGCATCGCACGCGAGATCCACGACGACCTCGGCCAGAACCTGCTGGCGCTGCGCATCGAGGTCGACCTGCTCGCCTCGCGCACCAACAAGCGCCACCCGCGCCTGCATTCGCGCGCACGCTGGATGCTCGAACAGATCGATGCCACCATTAAAAGCGTGCGCCAGATCATCAACGACCTACGCCCCCATGTGCTCGATCTCGGCCTGACCGCCGCGGTCGACTGGCAGATCACCGAATTCCAGCGCCGCACGGGACTGGTCTGCGAACTCGTCTCGCACAACCACGACCTGCATGTGAGCGACCGCTGCGCCACCACCCTGTTCCGCATCCTGCAGGAGTCGCTCACCAACGTCTCGCGCCACGCCCGCGCGACGGCGGTGCGGGTCGAACTCGCCGTCGACCGGGAATCGATTTCGATGACTGTCAGCGACAACGGCATCGGCTTGCAGAAGGCCGGCCAGAAGCCCGGCTCCTTCGGCCTGGTCGGCATCGAAGAGCGGGTCCGGATACTGGGCGGCAAATGCGTCATCACCAGCCGCCCGAACGCCGGCACCACCGTCCACGTGGCGATCCCCGCTGCAGAAAACCTGCTGTCCGTGGCGCCCGCCCCGGAACCGGCAAACATCGTCCACGCAGCAGTCGGCACCCTGTAGGGAAGCCGCTCGCCAGCCTGTAGGAAGTGCCGCCGCGAGGTCGTAGGCGTCTTTACCACAAGAAATTAGTTGACCCTTCTCAACTTGCGCAAAATCAACGATTTCCGAAAGCTTGGAGTGGAGAATCTGTATCAATGCTTCACGTCAACAACCGCCGGTACAGACGAAAAAGGAGGGTCGACCATTCGCCAGCACGCCTTCATCGCACCCGAGCCGCCCAATCACAATAACGATGCAGTTCTCCAAAACTAAGGAACAATCATGATCTCCAACCTCGATTTCGAACGCATTGCCGCGCTGGACCTGGACTCGATCAAAATGAAATTGACGCACGAGCAATCGGGTGAAGGCTGGTCGCTGGAACACGCGAAGGCCATCGAAACCGAATACCGCCGCTTCCTGTACCTGATGAAAGCCTTCCCGACCGAGCAGACCGCGCCGCTCGAGGATGTCGACACGTTCTGGCACTACCACATCCTCGACACGATGAAGTACGCCCGCGATTGCGAGGAAGTCTTCGGCTACTTCCTGCACCATTACCCTTACCTCGGCATGGTCGGCGAAAACGGCCTCGAGGTGCTGGAACAGGCGGGCGACCGGACGCGCGAACTGTATGAGTCGACTTTCGGCGAAGCCTATGTGCGGGAGTATGGCGCGGATGCCGCATGGTGCGGGCGGGCGCCGGTCGAAGCGGAAGGCGCAGCGGCGAAAGCGGCCTGGTGCGGCCGGGCTCCGGTCGATGCCGAAGCCTCGGCGGCGAATGCGGCCCGGTGCGGCCGTGCGCCGGAAGCGGCGATGCAGACGGCGTGGTGTGGGCGTGCTCCGGCGAAAGTCGGGGCTGGGGCGACCGCGTGGTGCGGTCGTGCTCCGGTCAAAGCGGACGGCGCGCAAACGGCGTGGTGCGGTCGTGCTCCCGAGGCGGTTGCCGCGGATGGCGCCAAAACGGCCTGGTGCGGACGTGCTCCGGTGAAAGCCGAAGGCATGAAGACCGCCTGGTGCGGCCGGGCGCCGGTGACAGCCGAGGTAGCCGAAGCAGCCGGGGTACAGACCGCCTGGTGCGGACGCGCCCCGGCCCTGGCACTGGCCGCCTGACGCCCGTGCTCACTTGACGAATGCCCCGCTCGCGGGGCATTTGTTTTTTCACCACGGATTTTTTGCTCAGGCCACCATCGGAATATCCGTACGATGCGTAGGGAATGGTCCAGAGGCAGTGCCGGCGTTCGGCATGATAAAGATCAAAGGGATGAGTGCGTCATCGACGCAGTGGCAGCAAGCGTCTGCTGCCCCAGGTTGACCTTATTTCTTCTGCCGTGCCCGCAGTTGCTGCCTTTCCTGGGTCTGCTGCTTGTTCTGCTTACTCTCGAACAACGCGACCGCTTCTTTCTTCGCCTGCTCGACCGTCCGCATCTCGGCATGGTCATCGTGCGCCACGAAATAATCGTCCGCCTGCGCGTCCACGACCAGCTTGATGGCGGCGGCATCATCGAGGTCATACAGTTCGGTCAGCAGGGTCGTTACTTCGTCGAGGAATGCTTCGTAAGTCAGGGTCGTCATGATGTCAGCTCTTTATCGGTTCAGGCGTGCGTGAAGCCTTAGGCAGGCTTCGGGGGGACGTCATTGTACCAGCGCCCATTGCCGACCAATGCGCCAGGGCGTGATGGACGTCGGGATAGCGCAGGCGCACGCCGAGCTCGCGGCGCATGCGTGTGTTGTCGAGACGGCGCGATTCCGACATGAACGAGAGCAACATCGGCGACACGGCCGCGCGCAGTGCAGCGCGTTCGAGCCGCGGCGGGCGCGCCATGTGAAATGCGTCGGCGACGGCATCGAAATAGTCGCCCATTTTCAGGCGCGTATCGTCGGTCGCATGATAAACCCGCCCCGGCCGCGCGCGAAACAGCGCCAGCGCGACGATCCGCGCGAGGTCGTCGGCCTGGATGTGATTCGTGTAGACATCGTCCTCAAGCCGTAGCGCCGGCGTGCCCTCTTGCAGGCGCTTGAACGGCAAGCGGTCGGCAGCGTAGATGCCGGGCACGCGCAGGATCGCGGCGCTGCTTTTTGTCCGCTGCGCCCAGGCGCGCAGCACGCGCTCGGCGTCGACCCGACGTGCGGCGCGCGCATTTCTTGGCGCCACAGGCCGGGTTTCGTCGACCAGCGCCCCGCCGCAATCGCCGTAGACCCCGCTCGTACTGACATAAACGAGGTGCGCCCCCTCGGGTAGAATGGCGGTCACATTGCGCGTCCGGATATCGAGCGCGCCTTCAGGCCGCGGCGGCGCCAGGTGCACCACATAGGGCGCCAGGCCGCGCAGGCGCGCCAGGCTCGCCGGCTGGTCGAGGTCGGCGACGATCGGCACTGCGCCCGCCGCCCGCAGGTCCGCGGCGCGGCCGGCATCGCGCGTGAGGGCAAAGACGCGAAAGCGCGGGCACAGCAGCGGCAGCAGGCGCATGCCGACATCGCCGCAGCCGATCAGCAGCAGGCGCGGACGGCCCAAACGGTTTGTATTATTGTTGAAGTTCATTTTGAGGATTGTATGACGTTCCAGATCACTGTCCAGCCCAGCGGCACCCAATTCGCCTGCGAAGCCGACGAAACCGTGCTGTCGGCCGCGATCCGCGCCGGCGTGGGCCTGCCCTACGGCTGCAAGAACGGCGCCTGCGGTTCGTGCAAGGGCAAGGTCGTCGGCGGCTCGGTCACGCACAAGCCGCACCAGGCGCGCGCCCTGTCCGAGCAGGAGAAGCTGGGCGGCATGTCGCTGTTCTGCTGCGCGCTGCCGGAAGGCGATGTCGTGATCGAAGCGCGCGAGATCGGCGGGAGCAGCGACTATCCGATCCGCAAGATGCCGACCCGGGTGGCCTCGGTCACGCGCGCGGCGCCGGATGTGGCGATCGTCACGCTGCAGCTGCCGGCCAATGAGGCGCTGGCCTACCGCGCCGGGCAGTATGTCGAATTCCTGCTGAAAGACGGCAAGCGCCGCGCCTACAGCCTCGCCTGCGCGCCGACGCTCGAGCGTCCGCTGGAACTGCACATCCGTCACCTGCCGGGCGGCCTGTTCACCGACCACGTGTTCGGCGCCATGAAGGAACGCGACATCCTGCGCTTCGAAGGGCCGCTCGGCACCTTCTTCCTGCGCGAAGAGTCGGAGAAGCCGATCGTGCTGCTGGCGTCGGGTACCGGGTTTGCGCCCGTGAAAGCCCTGGTCGAGCACCTGATGCACCTGAAGTCGACCCGTCCGGTACGCCTGTACTGGGGCGGCCGCCGTCCGCAAGACCTGTACATGGACGAGTTGTGCCAGGCCTGGACGACGACCATGCCCGATTTCGCCTATGTGCCGGTCGTGTCGGATGCCCTGCCGGAGGACAACTGGACGGGCCGCACCGGTTACGTGCACGCGGCGGTGATGCAGGATATTCCGGACATGTCCGGCTGGCAGGTGTATGCCTGCGGCGCGCCGGTGATGGTCGACGCCGCGCGCAGCGAGTATGTAGCGCAGTGCGGCTTGCCGGCGGAGGAGTTTTTTGCGGATGCGTTTACGACCGAGGCGGATCTGGCGGCGGAGTAAGGGCTGACTGTTCACGGCTCCGCTCGCGTTCCGGATGATCTCGCCAAAAACCTGGGGTCAGGTCTGACATTTAGACACGGCCTCAACGATACCGGGCCCAGTAAGGCAGAGGTCGCGCCAAGGCGGGAGTCCAAATGTCAGACCTGACCCCAGCTCTTCTGCGGCTCCGCTCGCGTTCCGGATGATATCGCCGCAAACGATCACCGCGTGGGCGGCGCATACGGCACGTTGGATCACCCGCCGACGATCGAGCCGCCCACCCTACGCAGCAATATCTTAAATGAGGCACAATTGACAGCTTCTCGCCAGTCAATGTTTCCTTCATGTCCCTGCTTTCCTCGTCCAGCGGCCTCAGCGTCCTGCGCAATCGTAATCTTTCCTTCTACCTGTCCGCACGTTTCCTCGGCACCCTTGCCGTCCAGATGCAAAGCGTGGCCGTCGGCTGGCAGGTGTACCAGATCACCGGCAGCCTGTTCGACCTCGGCCTGATCGGGCTGGCGCAGTTCGCGCCTTTCCTGGTATTGATTCTATGGGCCGGCCACGTCGCCGACCGTTACGACCGGCGCAAGATCATCGTGCTGTGCATGCTGACGCAATTGCTGGTGAGCGCCCTGCTGCTGGCCTTCACCGCTAGCGGCAGCCACGTGGTCTGGCCCGTGTTCGCGGTGCTGGTGCTGTTCGGCAGCGCGCGCGCCTTCATGATGCCGGCTTCCCAGGCCGTGCTGCGCAACCTGGTGCCGGACAAGGATTTCAGCCAGGCCGTGGCGCTCGGTTCCTCGACCTTCCATGTCGCCGTGATCGCCGGCCCCGTACTCGGCGGCCTGCTGTATGCCTTCGGGCCGACGGTTGTCTACCTGGTCGCGGCCGCGCTGCTGTTGATCGCGACCCTGCTCATGGCCTCGACCACGAGTGCGCCCCAGGTGCGCAGCACGGCGCCGATGAGCTGGCATACCCTGCTCGAGGGCCTGCGTTTCGTACGCTCGCGTCCCATCGTGTTGGGTGCCATTTCTCTCGACCTGTTCGCGGTGCTGTTCGGCGGCGCCACCGCCCTTCTGCCCGCCTACGCGCACGATGTGCTGCACGCCGGTCCCACCGCGCTCGGCTGGCTGCGCACGGCTCCCGGCGCCGGCGCAGCGCTGTGCTCGATCGCGCTGGCCTTCGTGCCGGTCAGGCGCCATGTCGGCGCCTGGATGTTCGGCGGCGTGGCCCTCTTCGGCCTGGCCACGCTCACGCTGGGCGCGACGACCCACTTCATGGTCGCGCTGGGCGCACTGTTCCTGCTCGGCGCGGGCGACATGGTCAGCGTGTATGTGCGCCACCTGCTGGTGCAATATGAAACGCCGGACGAAATCCGCGGCCGCGTCAGCGCCGTGAATGCCGTCTTCATCGGCGCCTCGAACGAGCTGGGCGAATTCGAATCGGGCGTCACCGCCGGCTGGTTCGGCCTGACGCGCGCGATCCTGCTGGGCGGCGCGGCGACTCTGGTCGTGACCGGACTGTGGACGGTGCTGTTTCCGGTGCTCTCGAAGATGGACCGCTTCCCCCATCACAAAGACGCCTGAACGGCTTGGCGTGCGGGACGCGGTAAAAATGGCAAAAAGTGTAAGATTAGTTCCAAGATCTTTGATAACGGAGCCATCTTTATGCAAATCAATGTTAATACCGACCGTACCATCGACAAACACCAAGGCCTGGATGAGCACGTTCAATCCGTTGTGACGGGCGCCATCGGCCGCTTCGAAGACCAGGTGCACCGCATCGACGTCCACCTGAGCAATGAAAACAGCCAGAAGGGAGCCGACGGCGGCAACCGCTGCATGATGGAAGCCCACGTCACCGGCTACGCGCCGGTGGTCGTCAACGAACATGCGGTGAACCTGCACCAGGCCATCACCAATGCCGGCAACAAGCTCAAGCGCGCTCTCGACAGCGCCCTGGGCCGCCTGACCGACAAGGCGCGGCGTGAGCCCGTGCCGCTGGGCGACATCGACGGCGATCTCGCACCGGAACAGGACAAGAACCTGACGAGCGGCATGTAAGTAAGCCGCCAAGTGCGGCCTCGGCAGGACGAAGCGCGGCTGGCCCGCGCTTCTTTTTATCCTTCGAGCATCGCGCGCAGCTGGCGCAGGTAACGCAGCCCGGCCAGCGCCCGGCTACCGTACCAGGACATCATTTCCCCATCGACCAGGAACACCGGAATGCCGAGCTGTTTTTCGAGTGCGTCCGCGTGCGCCTCGGTAAAGCGGTAGGGCTCGGTCGACAGCAGCACCGCATCGAGTCCGTCGACCAGTTCGCTCGACCATGCGAACCGGGGATAGCGGCTGGCGTCAGGCAGGGTTGGCAGCTTCCAGCCGAGCTCGGCCAGCATGCGCGCGATATAGGTGTCGTTTGAAATGCTCATCCACGGGTCCTGCCAGATGCAGTAGAGGACCGTGCGCGGCGGCCCCGCCCCTTCCGCGCGCAGCGCCGCGTACTCGGCCTCGAATTGCCCGCACCAGTGTTCGGCCTGTTGTTCGGCGCCGAAGAGGCCGCCCATCAGCCTTGCCAGAGACAGGTTGTCGCGCGGCGCGAGCGGGTGCGTGACGACCAGGTGCGGCACGAATTCGGCGAGGGCCTCGGCGGTCGGCTTTTCGTTTTCGTCGATATTGACGATCACGTGGGTGGGTGCCAGCTGGCGGATTTTCTCGAGATTGACGTCCTTGGTGCCGCCCACTTTCGGAATGCCGGCCACGAGCCTGGCCGGATGGATGCAGAAGCCGGTGCGCCCGACCAGTTGCGGCGCCAGGCCCAGGTCGCACAGCAGTTCGGTGATCGAGGGAACCAGCGAAACGATGCGCGCGCCGGGAGCCGGGACATGCGCCACGCCGAGGGCGTCGACAAGGTGTGGATGAGGGGCGTTCATGGGCGCTATTGGAACACTCCTGTTTCCGAAACGCCAGCAGGAACGTGGCGTCGGATGGTTTATGATGGATTCTCTAATTTTTATTACCCAGCGATCACGCGGAGGAACGTTTTGAAACTTATCGGAGCATTTCGGGATTCGGGCTACACGGTGGAGAACCTGGAGCTGTTCCGCGGCGCCGACCTAGCTGCCGCGGCCGTCGCGCTGGCCGATTGCGAAGTGGTGCAACTGGCCGCGGGCGAACCGATCGAGGATGCGGTGCGGGCGCGACTGTATATCGTGCTGTCCGGCATGCTCGAAGTCGAAACCGATGGCCACGCCGGCAGTTCCGACGGCAACGTCAACCGCATCCTGGCGGGCGAAAGCGTGGGCGAGCAGTCGGTACTGGACGACGCCGCCAACCTCGACGCCGTGCACGCGGTCGAGGAGACGCACTTGCTCGTCATCGAATCGGCCCTTGCATGGGAACTGATCGATCACTCGAACGCGGTCGCGCGCAACCTGCTGCGCCTGATGTCCTTCCGCATCCGTGCCGCCAATGCGCTGCTGCGCCGGCGCCAGAAGCTCGGCGAGTTCTACCGCCAGCTGTCGTTGAACGACACCCTGACCGGCCTGTACAACCGGACCTGGCTGGCCGACATGCTGCCGAAACTCGTCGGCCGCGCGCGCGCCCAGGGCAGTCCGCTCTCCCTGCTGATGGTTGACCTCGACAACTTCAAGAAGTTCAATGATACGCACGGCCACCTGGTCGGCGACGCCGCCCTGTGCGCCGCGGCAAACGTCATCCGCGATGGCTTGCGCCCGTCGGACTTTGCCGTGCGCTATGGCGGCGAGGAACTCATGGCCGTGCTGCCGGAAACCAACGGCGAGTTGGCCTACATGGTCGCGGACCGCCTGTGCCAGCAGATGCGCGAGGTGGTGCTGTTTCCCGACATGCGCGTGCCGCTGCCGCATTTGACGGCCTGCTTCGGCGTTGCGGTACTCGATCCGGCCGGCGACGAGATGAGCCTGATCGAAGCGGCGGATGCGGCTTTGTATCGGGCCAAGGAAGCCGGCCGCAATTGTGTGAGCGTGTGAGATTGACGGAACGCGGCCCTGCGCCGACAATCCGTGCGATTCTTGATGCCTGGTCAAGACGGCCCCACACAATAAAACGATGAGCACACACACTTTCCTCTGGCACGACTACGAAACCTTCGGCGCACAGCCGCGCCGCGACCGTCCGGCGCAGTTCGCCGCGATCCGCACCGATGCCGAGCTCAACGAGATCGGCGAGCCGCTGATGCTGTTCTGCCAGCCGGCCAATGATTTCCTGCCCGATCCACAATCCTGCCTGATCACCGGCATCACGCCGCAGCAATGCCTGGAACTGGGCGTGCCCGAGCACGAGTTCGCCCGCCAGATCGAGGCCGCCTTCGCGGAACCGGGCACGATCGGCGTCGGCTACAACACGATCCGCTTCGACGACGAAGTCACGCGCTTCCTGTTCTGGCGGAACCTGTTTGATCCTTATGCGCGCGAGTGGCAAAACAATTGTGGCCGCTGGGATTTACTGGACGTCGTGCGCATGACCTATGCACTGCGTCCGGAAGGTATCGAATGGCCGAACCATCCGGATGGACGGCCGAGCTTCCGCCTGGAGGACCTGACCCGCGCCAACGGCCTGTCGCACGACGCCGCGCACGATGCGCTGTCGGACGTGCGCGCGACGATCGCGCTGGCACGCCTGATCCGCAGCAAGCAGCCGCGCCTGTTCGATTTCTGCCTCGAACTGCGGCGCAAGGACAAGGTCGCCAGTGAAATGGGGCTGCACCTGGAGCGCGGATCGCGCCAGCCCTTCCTGCACGTGTCAGGCATGTTCCCGGCCGAGAGCGGTTGCCTCGGCCTGGTCTGGCCGCTGGCCCAGCATCCGAGCAACAAGAATGAAATCCTCGTCTGGGATTGCCGTCACGATCCGTCGGAATTGTTCGGCCTCGATGCCGAGACGATCCGCCTGCGCATGTTCACGCGCTCCGCCGATTTGCCGGAAGGCGTGACGCGGCTGCCGATCAAGAGCGTGCACCTGAACAAGTCGCCGATGCTGGTCGGCAATTTGAAAACGCTGAGCCCCGCGATGGCGACGCGCTGGGGACTCGACCTCGAGCAGGGGCGCGCACATGCGCAACTGGCGGCGAATGGTCCCGACATGAGCGCGATCTGGGCGCAGGTGTACCAGAAGCCGGCCGGTTCGAACGAGACCGATGTCGATGAAGACCTGTATGGCGGTTTTGTCAGCAACAACGACCGCCGCAAGCTGGAGTCGCTGCGCATGCAGACGCCGGCGCAACTGGCGACCGCCCGTCCTTCCTTCGAGGACGAACGCCTGGCCGAACTGTTGTGGCGCTACCGTGCGCGCAATTTCCCGCAGACTTTAAGCGAGCAGGAAATGGAGACCTGGGAAGAACACCGGGCGGCGCGCTTGTTCGATGGCGCCGGCGGGGCGCGTACGGTCGACCAGTTGTTTGGCGAGATCGATGCGCTGTCGGAGACGGCGGATGAGCGGGCCGAGGAGATTCTCGGCGCCTTGTACGAGTACGTGGAGGCGATTGCGCCGAGCAGGTATTGAGGCTCATGGGGCTGTTGCCCGCGCTGCTATTGGCATGTTGAATCCGCATGGGCACAAGTGCCCATCCTACAGATGAGCTTATCGGCGAGTCCAGGTGAAATGCCGCATGACCTCGCCGCTAACGCCGCCCGCAGGATGGGCACTCGTGCCCATGCGGATCATGCGAATCGATAGCACCACAGGCAACAGCCCCACCAGCGTCAACCGCCCCAGCGCGTCAGCGCTCTATCGGCGGCAAGCTCGTCACTTAGCCCCGATACCGATTGATCTCATCGCGCGTCTCGCGCGCCACCCTGCGCGCGGCCGCCGCAAAGTCCTCGCCCTCCTCCGGCACCGCATACAAAATCGCCCGCGAAGAATTGATCATCATCCCGGTCCCGCCCGCCGTCCGTCCGGCACGCACGGTCGCCTCGATGTCGCCGCCCTGGGCGCCCACACCCGGCACCAGCAAGGGCATGTCGCCGATGATCGCCCGTACCTGCGCCAGTTCTTCAGGATACGTCGCCCCCACCACCAGCGCGCACTGGCCGTTGCGGTTCCATTTCTCGGCGACCAGGCGCGCCACATGCTGGTACAGCGGCTGCCCGCCCACATCCAGGAACTGCAAATCCGAACCGCCCGCGTTCGAGGTGCGGCACAGCACGATCACGCCGCGGTCGGCCCACGCCATGTAGGGCTCGACCGAGTCGAAGCCCATGTAGGGGTTCACGGTCACCGCGTCCGCGCCGTAGCGCTCGAAGGCTTCGCGCGCGTACTGGTGGGCCGTGGCGCCGATGTCGCCGCGCTTGGCGTCGAGGATCAGGGGGATGTGCGGATAGGTTTCGCGCAGGTAGCGGCAGATTTCCTCGAGCTGGCTTTCGGCGCCGAGGGCGGCGAAATAGGCGATCTGCGGCTTGAAGGCGCAGGCGAGATCGGCCGTGGCGTCGATGATGGCTTTGCAGAAGCGGACAATGGCGTCCGGTTCCGCTTGCAGGTGGGCCGGGAAACGCCCCAGGTCAGGATCGAGTCCGACGCACAGGAGCGAATCGTTGCGGGTCCAGGCCGCGGAGAGTTTGTTGATGAAGTTCACGTCGGGCCCCTTGTAACAGTGTCATTGCAAACCCACTATTGTACCCGCCGGCCGCGCCGGGCTTGCACCTCGATGGCGCCGCGGGCACGACCGTGCGACCGCAGTTGGTGGACTGCTGTATATTTTTAATCATTCGACAACTTGCAATGGACAGGACATCATGACGTCATCCGCATCTTCTTCTTCGTTTTCGCGCTGGGCCCGCCTGCTGGCGATCGCAACCCTGGCAAGCTCGTTGCTCTCGGGCTGCGGCTACAACGAATTCCAGACCAAGGACGAAGCCACCAAGGCCGCCTGGGGCGAAGTCGTCAACCAGTACCAGCGCCGCGCCGACCTGATCCCGAACCTGGTGAACACGGTCAAGGGCTATGCCACGCACGAGCGCGAGACCCTGGAGGCCGTCACCCGTGCGCGCGCCGCCGCGACCAGCTTCCAGATCACGCCGGAAGTGCTGAACAATCCGGCGGCCTTCCAGAAGTTCCAGCAGGTGCAGGGCGAACTCTCGAGCGCCTTGTCGCGCCTGATGGTCGTGTCCGAGAAATATCCTGAACTGAAGGCAGACACCAGCTTCCGCGACCTGCAGTCGCAGCTCGAAGGCACGGAAAACCGCATCACCGTCGCGCGCCAGCGCTATATCGCGTCGGTGCAGGACTATAACGTCACCGTGCGCAAGTTCCCGACCAACCTGACCGCGATGATGTTCGGCTACGAAGCCCGGCCTTCGTTCACGGTCGAGAACGAAAAAACGATCTCGACCGCACCGACGGTCAACTTCGGCAAATAATCATGCGTTTCTTGCGATCACTCTGGCTGCTGGCGCTGGCGTTCGCGCTGGCCGGCCCGGCCCAGGCCCAGCTCAAGGCCGTGCCGGCGCTGACCAGCCGCGTCACCGATGAAGCCGGCATGCTCGACGCCACCCAGCGCCAGCGCCTGGAAGCGGTGCTCGCCGAGCATGAAACCAAAAGCGGCAACCAGATCGCCGTGCTGCTGGTCAAATCGACGGAGCCGGAAGCAATCGAGCAATACGGGATCCGCGTGGCCGATGCCTGGAAGCTCGGGCGCAAGGGTGTCGACGACGGCGTGCTGCTGATCGTCGCACGCGACAACCCGAGTGCGCTGCGGCGCCTGCGCATCGAGGCCGGACGCGGGGTGCAGGGCGTGCTGACGGATGCGCAATCGAAACGCATCCTGCAGGACGTCATGGCGCCACATTTTCGTCAAAACCATTACTACGAGGGCCTGGTCGCAGGCGTGGGCGCGATCGCCACCGTGCTGAACCGGGAGCGATTTCCCGAGCCGGCGCAGCCGCAATTAGCACCTGCAGCACCGGCCAACGCGGCAGACGATGGACAAGGAGGCGGGATCGGTATGTTTGGCATCTTGATGTTGGTATTCGGTTTCATGCTGGTGCGTTCGATGTTCCGCCCGCGCCGTTCGCGCCTCTCGCGCGGCGGCTGGGGCAGCGGCGCGACCGGGTTTATTCTCGGTAGCATCCTCAGTAATGCGGGACGCGGCGGCGGCGGCTTCGGTGGCTTTTCCGGCGGTGGCGGCGGCTTCGGCGGCGGCGGCGGTTTTTCCGGCGGCGGCGGCAGCTTTGATGGCGGCGGCGCCTCGGGAGACTGGTGATGGCGCACGACATGAACAACGAATCATTCGGACAACGCTTCGGCCGCGTGCTGCGGCACTGGCGCAGCAGCCGCGCCGACGCCCAGCGCGCCTTCCCCGAAAGCACCTTGACGGCAGCGGCGCAGGCGATCACGGCGGGCGAACAGACCCACCGCGGCGAAGTGCGCTTCATCGTCGAGAAATCGCTCCCGACCGACGAAATCTGGGACGGCGTCACGAATCGCCAGCGTGCGCTGGCCCTGTTCGCCGACTACGGCGTCTGGGACACCGAGGACAATTGCGGCGTACTGATCTACGTGAACCTGGCCGAGCGCAAGGTCGACATCGTCGCGGACCGCGGCATCGACCGGAAGATCGATGAGGCCACCTGGCAAGGCGTCTGCCGCACGATGACCGAGGGCTTCAGGCAAGGCAGCTTCCACGATGCCACGCTGGCGGCGATCGAGGCGGTGAATGCGCTGTTGCGCGAGCACTTCCCGGCCACGGGTGCGCGTCCGAACGAGCTGCCCGACAGTCCGATCATGCTGTAGGACGCCTGGCAACGGCTGGTGCGGCGGACATGCCTGCCCTTACAATGGCGGCACCTGAACTCCGCGAAAGCCAACCATGAAACTCGTCGACAAAGTCGCCCTCGTAACCGGTGCCAGCCAGGGCATCGGCCTGGCCTGCGCCCAGCGCCTGGTGCGCGAAGGCGCGCGCGTGATGCTGGCCGATGTGCGGCCGGAAGTGGCCGAGGCCGCCGCGGCGCTGGGCGAGTCCGCCCGCCACTTCTGCGCCGACGTCAGCCAGAAGTCCGACGTCGACGCCCTGTTCGCCGCCACCCTCGCAGCCTTTGGCCGCGTCGATATCCTCGTCAACAATGCCGGCGTCACGCATGCGGCCGACTTCCTCGACCTGCGCGAGGAAGACTTCGACCGCGTCCTGCGCGTGAACCTGAAATCGATGTTCCTGTGCAGCCAGGCCGCGGCACGCGACATGGTCAAGCGCCAGAGCGGCTGCATCATCAACATGTCGAGCGTGAACGCCGAACTCGTCATCCCGAACCAGGTGCCCTACGTGATCTCGAAAGGCGGCGTCAACCAGCTCACGCGCGTGGCGGCCATCAGCCTTGCCCAGCATGGCATCCGGGTCAACGCCATCGGCCCGGGCACGATCCTGACGGACCTGGCGAAACAGGCCGTGCTGTCGAGTCCCGAGGCGCGCCACACGATCCTGTCACGCACGCCGCTCGGCCGCTGCGGCGAGCCGGAAGAAGTGGCATCGATTGCAGCTTTCCTCGCCAGCGACGATGCCTCCTACATCACCGGCCAGACCCTGTATGCCGATGGCGGACGCATGCCGCTGAACTATACGGTCCCGGTACGCGAATGAGAGGACGGCAAGCGCGTAGGCAAGTGCCAATCCGGGCGCCCGCGCAGACGCCAAACGCGACCATATTCACCGCCCGCATATCTGGTATCTGAATATGCAATTAGACAAATATATGGCAGCGCAACATAATGCACCTGTCTCCACTATTCTCCTCCAAGAAAATAGTTTTAAGCCCGCTCATGAAGCGGGCTTTTTTTTTGCGCCGCGCCAGAACACTTTTTCCCACATTGATAGATCGTCATGGCTGAGATTCGTTCGCCGCAGAGCCCGAATGCTTGCGCCAGGTCATACTCGGGTCACAATCGCTCCCTATACTGGGTTCATCTGCAATACACGCAACCGATATGCCTGATTGCAGACAGGTGTGTAGCGCAACTGCGCTGCACACCCACCGAATAGCGTCTCTTGGCCCGATCTTGGGTTGTGCCCGCCTCTCCCTGGTGGGCATTTTTTTGTTTGCAGGACGCCCGTATTGCATAAATGTGAAGACTGGCCTTGCAGCCTGTCGGCTTTTGACTATCATGAAGTTCGTGCGCCGCAAGCGGGACAGATTGCACGATCCCAAGGCGGACGCTGCTACACACCACACTAGGGAGCCGGACCGATGAATTTTCAGCTATTCGAAAAGCACAGCCAACATCCTGCCGCCAGCCGCCGCCAGCATGAGGAAGTGGGCCCCCTGGTTCTTAGCGAACTCAACCCGCTGGTCGTCATCGACCACCTCGACGGCCCGCACGCCGCGCTCACCCTCCACACCTTCGGCAGCGTGCGTGAACTCTGCCCGAAATGCCAGCAAGGCCTCAAACTCGTGCTGCGCCAGACCTCGGTGCGCATGGCCCACCTGTTTTGCGCCGAATGCCAGGGCTGTTTCGACGCGCGCTATGCCGACGGCGCCCCGGCGCTGACCATCTAGTTCCCCCGCCGTACACCCGGCCGTGCGGCGCGCGGTCGCAGGTCGTGGTATGGTTGTCGTTTTGCAAGCTCGTCAGCCATGCCGCAATTCCTCTGTTTCCTCCTCCTCGACCCACGCCTGAACAAGCTGCGCCATACCGCCGCGATCGTCTTCTTCCTGGCCATTGTGGTGGCCGGATCGATCCCCGGGGCGCGCGCCGGGATCGGAGAGTATGCGCCCGGCGTGGTCCTGCATTCGACAGCCTATTCCGTGCTGGCGCTGCTCTGGTTCACCGCCAGCCGCGGCAGTGCGGCGAGCCGGACGGTCGCGACCCTGCTGGCCATTGCCGTGATGGGCGCGATCGATGAATCGGTCCAGAGCTTCTTCCCCTACCGTGGCGCCGATGTGCGCGACTGGATGGTCGACTGCAGCTCGGCGCTCATGATGTGCGCGATCCTGTGGGCGATCCTGCCGAGAGCGGCACTCCACCGCAGCTGAGCCCGGCCAGCGCCCGTTTCCCCGAATCCACCTCCCGCTTGATCTGCCTCATGTGACACCCGAGTCAGCTGGAACGTCGTGCCCCGTTTGCCCCTCTTACCACAGTGGCAGACGACATCGTCACGCATACCCACTGACAAAATCAACGGAGGATCCATCATGAAACAACAACATCAGAGCATGTTGCTGGCGGGCTTGCTGGCCATGGCGCTCGGCCTGTCGGGCTGCGCAAGCATGCGCGGCGGCGGCGATTCGGGCGGCGGCGACACCCCGGGCAGCGCCGCCAGCGGCAGCAGCGGCGCAGCCGGCGCGACCGGCAGCTCGACCAGCGGCGCGACCGGCAACGATGCTGGCGGCATGTCCGGCACGAGCGGCGGCACCAGCTCCGGCAGCTCCGGCACGTCGGGAACCTCGGGCAGCAGCGGCGTCGACCAGTCCAGCAGCTCGGGCAGCACGACCCAGGGCAGCTCGGCCGGCACGATGTCCGACACCGCCAGCGGCAGCTCCCAGGCCGGCGCCGCCACCGGCAGCGGCATGGCGGCCGGCGCGAGCCCGAACAGCACCGTCGTCTCGATCGAAATGGTGCCGCGCACGAGCGGCGGTATCAGCGGCAGCGGTGCGAGCGGCAGCAGCGGCGCCGCCGGCACTTCGGGCGGCTCGATGACGTCGGACCGCGTCTACCGGGTCACCCTGCGCATGGACGACGGCAGTACCCAGGTCGTGACGCAGGACGCCACGCCAGACTTTCGCAGCGGCGACCGTGTGAACCACAGCCGCGGCGCCATCAAGCACTGACGGCCGCCTCAGCGCCGGACGAGCAAACCGCAGCATGCACGGCAGCCCGGCTGCCGTGCATGAGGTAGCAGGGTTTCCGTGCGTGACGCAGCAGAGCTTCGTGCGCGAGGCAGCAACAACTCCGCGCACAAAAAAAACCGCCGCCCCGGGTCGGGCAGCGGCGTGGTCGGCATTTCAGCGCACGGGCGTCAAGCCTCAGGCCGGACCGTCGTCCTTCTCGTCCTCGGCCTTGACCGGCTTGAGCTGCGCGTTGCGCGTTGCCGCCGAGATCAGCTCGAATGGCAGTTTCGGGGTGCGGTCCGCGTTCAGCAGCCCGTTGGCCTCCTGGAAGGTGTCGGCGAACTGCGTATAGCAAAAACCGCTGAACATGAAGGTTTCGTTCACCGCTTTCAGCAAGCCGCGGTAGAGGTTGTGGAAACCCTCGGCCGTGGTCGAGCGCGAATAGCCCCAGGTGCCCTCTTCCGGCGTGCCCTTGGTGTCGTAGGCAATGCCGCCGAATTCGGTCAGCACGATCGGCTGGCCGCGGTGCGGGAAGCCGTCCAGGGTCAGGATGCGCCCGCCTGGACGCCGCTGGTCGAACAGCGTACGTACCGGGTCGGTGACGGCATAGCGCGCGCCGAGCTTTTCCGGGTCGCAGTCGTAGTCGTGGATACCGAGGATGTCGGTGGCCGAGGCTTCCCAGCCATCGTTGCCGATCACCGGCCGCGTCGCGTCCAGCGTGCGCGTCAGGTGGTACAGCGCCTCGACGGCATTGCGGTGCGCCTGCGTGAGCGTCAGGTTCGGCACGCCCCAGGATTCGTTGAAGGCCACCCAGACGATGATGCAGGGGTGGCTGTAGTCGCGTTCGATCGCCTCGGTCCACTCGCGCACCATGCGCGTGATCGCCTTGGCGCTGAAACGATAGGCCGACGGCATCTCTTCCCAGACCAGCAGGCCCAGTTTGTCGGCCCAGTACAGGTAGCGCGGGTCTTCGATTTTCTGGTGCTTGCGCACACCGTTGAAGCCCATTAGCTTCGCCAGTTCGACGTCGCGTTTCAGGTGCTCGTCGGACGGGCCCGTAAGGAAGGATTCGGGCCAGTAGCCCTGGTCGAGCACCAGGCGCAGCTGGTAGGGCCTCCCATTCAACATCAGGCGGTCGCGGTTGATCGCGAACGAGCGCAGGGCCGTGTAGGAACGGATGCGGTCGACCACGCGGTCGCCGCAGCGCAAGGTGACCTCGGCGTCGAGCAGCGTCGGGCGTTCCGGGCTCCACAGCAATTCGTTGCGCGAATCGTCGATGCCGGGGTCGGACAGGGCGATCTTGCGGTTCGCTTCACCGCCCAGCAGCTTGTAGTGGTCGTCCGCCAGCAAATGTTCGCCATGCCAGATTTTGACCTCTATAAACATGTCGTCGCGGATTTCGCCGCCCGCGAACACCTCGCAGCCGATCTCGAAGGTCTCGAAGATCGGGGTCCATTTCAACTTGTTGATGAAGGTCTTTTCAACCTGCTCGACCCACACCGTCTGCCAGATGCCGGTGGTGCGGGGATACCAGATCGAGTGCGGCTCCAGCAGCCAGTCCTGCTTGCCGCGCGGCTTCGCGAGGTCGGCCGGGTCATCCTCCACATACACGGTGACGAGCTGGATGCCGTCCGCCTTCATGGCCGAGGTGATGTCGGCCATGAACGGCGTATGGCCGCCTTCGTGCTCGGCCACCAGCTGGCCGTTGACCCAGACCCGCGCCAGGTAGTCGACCGCGCCGAAGTGCAGGATCGTGCGCCCTTCGGTCGGGCTGAGCGTGAACTCGCGCTCGTACCAGCAGACACGGTGGAAGCCCGTGTCGCCGATGCCGGACATCTTCGTTTCGGGTGCGAACGGCACCTCGATCTCATGGGTCCATTGCGGCACCTCGCCCGGCAGCTTGCAGCGCATCTCGTCGTCGAAACAGAAGCGCCACTTGCCGTTCAGGCTCATCCAGTTGTCGCGTACCAGTTGCGGACGGGGATATTCAAACTGACTCATTGTTTTCCTTTCCTTCATTCGAAGTCGGGCTCAGACGCGGGATCAGGATGCGGCCCTGTCGTCCGTTCCTGTTGTATTCGGTGAGGGCAGCCTCGGCCGCCCCTTGTGCGAAACCCGCCTTGCACAGCGCCACGCAGGCGCCGCCGAAACCGGCGCCGGTCAGGCGCGCGCCGACCACGCCGTCCTGCGCGCGCAGCAGGGCGCACAGTTCGTCGAGTTCAGGGATCGATACCTCGTAATCGTCGCGCAGGCTGAAGTGCGACGCGTTCATCAGTTCGCCGAAGCGTTCCAGCGGAACGCCCTCGGCCGCTTCCAGCACGCGCAGGTTTTCCTGCACCACGTGGCGGGCGCGGCGTCTGAATGGCTCCGGCAGGCTTTCCACCGATGCCGGATCGGTGACGTCTCGTAGTGCCGTTACGCCAAGTTTGCGCGAGGCTTCTTCGCATTCGGCGCGCCGTTCGTTGTACTTGCTGCCGGCCAGTTTGCGCGCGATGCCGGAGTCGATGACGATGATCTCGGCGCCCTGCGGCAGCGGCGCAAGCCGGTGCTCCAGGGTGCGCGCATCGATGAACAGCATGTGCGACTCGTCCGCCAGGCTGGACGCCATCTGGTCCATGATCCCGCAGTTCACGCGCGCGTACTCGATCTCGGCGCGCTGGGCGATGCGCGCCAGCTTGACGTCGTCGAGTTCGAAACCGAGCATTTGGCGCAATGCGCGCAGGGTCGCCACTTCCAGCGCGGCGCTCGAGGACAGGCCGGAACCGACCGGCACGTCGGTCGAGATCCAGGCCCGCAGTGGCGGTACCTTTACTCCCTCGGCTTCGACCAGGCGGATGCAGCCTTCGATATAACTGCCGAAACCAGGCGGCGCGCTGCCGTCCGGGGCGAAGGTGACGTTGGCGTCCAATGTACTCGAATAGAAATGGAAATGGCCGTCGTTGCTACGACTTAAAGCCACCGTCGTGCGCTGGGGCGTGGCCACCGGCAGCATGAAGCCGTCGTTGTAATCGGTATGCTCGCCCAGCAGGTTCACGCGTCCGGGTGCGGAGGCGTGAACCTCGGGCGGGCCGCCGAAGAAGGAATCGGTTGTCACCATCAGTTTGTCTCCAGCCAAAGGGGCCGCTCGCGGCCATGCACCGTCACGGCGGGCCACTGCGGATCCAGGGTCAGGTTGTCCAGCCCCTGCGGCCCGAGGAGGAAAGTGTCCTCGATCTTCAGGCCGTCAAAGCTGGGATTGAATGCGAAGGCCATGCCCTCTTCCAGTTCGGTCGCCGTGCTGGCGGTGGCGACGATCTCGCGCGCCAGGTAGCCGGTAATGCCGCCCTGGTGGTGTTCGTTGATCGCGTCCTGGCGGTCGGCGTGCTTGTAGGCAGCGGCAAAGGCGTGGTACACGGCCGACAGCGATTTGCCCGGCGTGACGGTGGCGAGACCGGTGGCCTCGACTTCCATCAGCGCGCGTTGGTCCTGCGGGGCCGGCCCGAAGCTGACAAACCGCGTCAAATTCGCATACAGGCCGTGGCGGCGCGCGCCGAACACCAGCATGGCGCGCGACCCGATTGGTTCATGCGAGGGCGTCGGATGCCGGTAGGCCGGCAGGCGCCGCTCGCCGGCGGCCAGCACCAGGGCCGGATGGATGCCGCGTCGCCACAGCGCGGCGGCGCCGGCCGCGGCCAGGTCGTATTCGGTCCATTCCGGGCGCGCGGTCCGCATCACCTGCGTCATCGCTTCGGCCGCTTCGCGTCCCAGCAACCGGTAGCGCGCCTGCTCGGACGCCTGCAACACCAGGCGCCGCTGGCGCAAGGCCGTCGGCAACGGCTGCTCGCTGCCGTGCGGACGGTCCGACAGCACCGGGCGGTCGCCCGCCAGGCCCAGCACATAACGTTCGCGCAGTTCGACCTGGGCCCAGGGCGTGACGTGGAAGGTGAAGCCCGCCGGGACTTCTTCCTCGCGCAGGCGCGCCGCCTCGATCTCATCGGTCAGGATCACGGCGTCGTCGCGCGTGACGAGCACCTCGGCCACGCCCAGTTCCGACGTGTGCAGCACCGCGCTCGAGCCGCCGGCCGTGACCCAGGCGAACCAGTCGATGCCGCGCAGGCGGATCGCCGCGGCGCCGCTGCGCTCGAGGCAATCGCGCAGCAAGGCCAGCTTGGCCGCCACTTCGGCGGCACGCTCGACGCCGCTCATGCGCCGTCCTCCAGCGTGACGGCCACCGCCTGCAGCTCGGCCGCCGTGTTCTCGGGCAGGACGTCCATCGCGAACATGCCCGCGCCAATCTCGGTACCGGCCAGGTATTTCAGGCGGTCGCGCGAGCGGTACGGCGGGAAGAACTGGGCGTGCAGCTGGGTTTCCGGATGCGCCATGCCATCGGTCGGCGCCTGGTACCAGGCCATCAGGTAAGGGAAAGGCCGGTTCCACATCGTCTCGTACTTGAGCAGCACGGTTTTCAGGCAGCGCGCGAGGCTGGCGCGCTGCACGTCGGTCAGCGATGCGAAATCCTGGCAGGGGCCGGTCGGCATGACCCAGACTTCATACGGATAGCGTGCGCAGGCCGGCACGAAGGCGATCGCATGCTCGTCCTGGTACAACACGCGCTGCCCGTCGGCCGCTTCGTTTTTCGCCA
Organism: Telluria sp. AIW5; assembly: GCF_056680575.1. Classification (NCBI taxonomy): domain Bacteria; kingdom Pseudomonadati; phylum Pseudomonadota; class Betaproteobacteria; order Burkholderiales; family Oxalobacteraceae; genus Telluria; species Telluria sp. AIW5. Next base: position 5,013,741 of record NZ_CM155289.1, read on the forward strand.
TGTCGCACAGCAGGCTGGCGCCGTGCTCGAGATAGTATTCGCGCTCCTGGGCCAGCATGCGCGCCGGGACCTGCGGCACGAACGGATACGAATAAATCTGGCCGTGCGGATGGTGCAGCGTCACGCCGACTTCGGCCCCGCGGTTTTCGAAGGGCAGCACGTATTCGATGTTGGGGTTGGCGCCAATGCGGCGCGTGCGGTCGCCCCATACCTGCAGCAGGAGTTCGATGCGCGACAGCGGCAGGTGCACCAGGGCCGTGGTCGGGTCCTGGGTGAAGACCACCACTTCGCAGTGGCCATTGGCGGGCGCGGTCGGCACGGTAAGGTGGGGCGGATCGTGCGATTCGAGCGCCAGCGACGGAAAGCGGTTGTCGAACACGGCAATCTCGTAGTCGCCCGCCGGCAGCTCGGTTGGATTGGCCGGGTCTTTGGTGACCGCCAGCGGGTTGTACTCGGGCGGCGGCAGGAAGGTGCGGTTCTGGCGGAACCCGGCATACGTGACCCACTCGCCGCGCAAGGGATGCCAGCGCAGGTGCGGGTTGGCATTCATGGGGTCGGGGAAAGGGCTGGGCGCCACCAGGCCGTCCGGAATCGGCCGGTTGCTGTAGAGGGTCAGGTGTCGTCCGTCTGGCTTTGTCAGTTCTTTACTGTGCATGGCATCGCTTCGTGTCGGCAGATCACATACGCGCGCAGGGTGACCAACACTCTGCGTACGCGGCTAAGCAATGATCCTAACATGGCGCTTACGCTACATTTTCCGAGCAGAACGTATGTTTTTTCCAACAGTTAATGACTCAGCGGAGCTGTCGGGACAGGTGCGGGAGGCAGCGCTGCGCCGCTCCTATGAAGACGCGGCCTGGACCCGGTCTGGATGGCTGAAACCAGTGTTTTTTGTAGGACCAAGCCTACAAAACGATAAGAAGTATTTACGGGTTTTGGCAAGACAAACACTGACAAGCCCAAGCGGAACGGCGAGCGCTGGATCGGCCCGTTGCGGGCCGTCGCGATGGCGGCGGAACCCCGGCGCGGGGTGCGCCGGCGGTATGGACAAGCCCTGCCTACTTCGCCAGTTCGGCCAGCACCGCCGTGTACATCTGCAGGTTCAGCAACAGCTGCTTGAGCGTGATGAATTCATGCTCGGAGTGGCCCGTGTACACCTCGCCGGGCATGCCGGGACCGAAGCTGACCGCATTCGGGAACAGGCGCGAGTTGGTGCCGCCGCCGATCGCCACCGGCTTCGGATCCTTCATGCCGGTAAAGTACGAAAACACGTTCATCAGCACCGGCAGCTGCGGCGCATTCGTGCGTAGCCAGGGTTCGCCCGTGCGCACCGTCACGTTCGCCAGCTTCACGTTGCGGTCCTGCCAGCCGGCCAGCGCGGCATTCACCTCATTGGTCAGCTGTTCGATGCTCTTGCCCTGCGGACGGCGCAGGTTGATCGACACCTCGATGCCATCGTCCTTCTGGCGGATCACGGTCGGGGCCACCGTCATCGGTCCCATGAACTTGTCGCGATAGGCGATGCCGCCGAATTTTTCGCCGTACAGGCCTGTTCCCACCAGTTCGTTCAGGTAGTTCACCGCTGCGCCGGCCGTCGTGTTCAGCCAGGGCTGCACGGCCAGCGCATCGGCCAGCATCGCCACCGCATTCACGCCATCTTCCGGCTTCGACGAGTGCGCCGACACGCCGCGCGCACGCACCTCCAGGTCGCCGTCCTTGCGCGTGAATTCGTAATGCATGCCTTCCTGCTTCGCGCCGCGCTCGCGCACCTGCGCCTCCAGCGCGGGTGTCGCGTTGGCGATCGTCGCGTTCGCGTCTTCCGGAATCTGGCTGCCGAAGAAGCCGCCGCCGAAGGCTGCAATATAGGCTTCGCCCGCAGCCGGCACCGCCGCCCCGTTCTTCGGGAAGGTGACGGCGATCGTGCCCGATGCCTTCTCGGCGACGACTGCCGGATACTCGGCGTCGAGCGTGATGTTCATCTGCGGCGGCTCGTGGGTTTTCAGGAAGTCGACCAGCGGCTGCCAGTTCGATTCCTCGCCCATGTACACATACAGCTCGATGCGCTTCGAGAGCGGCAGCTGCTGCTGGTCTTTCAGGGCCTTCATCGCGTACAGGGCGGTGGCGATCGGGCCCTTGTCGTCCTCCGCGCCGCGCGCCAGCAGCTTGCCCGGTTCGCTGGTCTGGTCCAGCACGAAGGGCGACTTCCTCCACTTCGCCGGGTCGACCGGCTGCACGTCGCCGTGCGTGACGACGCCGACGCGCTCCTCGCCTTTACCCATGCCGATGACGATCACCCAGCCATGGTCGGTAAAATCGAAACCGAGACGGCTTGCCTCGGTTCTGAGATAGTTCTTGAATGCGATGTGCTGCGGGTCCTGGTCGGACGGGACCTTCGGGTCGGCCACGGTGTTGAAGCTGACGAGGCCGGCGAGCGTCTTGACGACCTCGGTGCGATAGGTGGTGACGGCGTACTTGGCAGCCTTGACGGCGGCCGCACTCGGGACTGAACCCGGAGCGGCGCGCCCTGGCGCCTCGGCGTGCGCCTGCAGCGCGCAGGCCAGCAGCAGGCTGGCGAGGATCGTTCTTTTCATGGTCTGGGGTGTCTCCATTGCATAGGCGCAACGAGTCTAGCACAGCGTCGGCGCTGCACGGCGGCCCGCATTCCGGTATCGTGGCGGTCAACGACAAGACGAACGAGGCTAACAATGAGCGACAAACTGGTGAGCCGGATTCACCCGGCACTGCGCGACGATATCGGCGACCTGGTTACCCAGCGCCCGGTCCCCAGCCGCCACCTTGAGCAGGTCGACCCCTTCCTCTTCCTGAACCACCACGGCCCGCAAACCTACCCGCCCCACAACCACGGCCTGCCCTTCGGCCCGCACCCGCACCGCGGCTTCGAGACCGTCACCTTCATCCTCGAGGGCATGCTGATGCACAAGGACAGCGCCGGTTACGAGAGCATCATCCGCGCCGGCGGCGTGCAGTGGATGACGGCCGGCAGCGGCCTGATTCACGCCGAGATCTCGCCGCCCGAATTCCTGCAAAGCGGCGGGCCGCTCGAGATCCTGCAGCTGTGGATCAACCTGCCGCCGCACCTCAAGATGACCAGGCCCGCCTACACCGGCCTGCAACGGGACGAGATCCCGGCGCTGCAGCTGGACGACGGCCGGGTGACGATGCACCTGAGCGCAGGCGAATGGGAAGGCACGCGCGGGCCGGTGCAGTCGCTGACCGGGGTCTTCATGAGTACCATCGCGTACCAACCGGGCGGGCGCCTGCGCGTGCGCGGCCTGGCCGGGCGCAACGTGTTCCTCTATGTCGTGCGCGGCGCCCTGCAGGTCGGCATGGCGGAGGACCGCGTCAGTGCCTTCCACCTGGTCGAACTCGGGCACGAGGGCGACGAAGTGGAGATGACGGCGCTGGAAGACGCACTGATCCTGTTCGGCCACGCGGAGCCGATCGGCGCGCCGCTGGTGTCGCACGGACCTTTCGTCATGAATTCGCGCGCCGAGATCGAGCAGGCGATTCGCGACTACCAGGCCGGCAAGTTCGGACAGCCGATGTGAGGGGGTGCGCTCCTTTTTTGCGGCCTCGATTAGAGTAGGCGGCTACTCAACTTCACGAGATGCGAGCATGCACGCCGTCCCCCTCGCCGCCACCACGCGCGGCTATCCAGACACCGGCTACACGATCGAAAACGTCCACGCCGGCTCGATCGCCGTCGTCGACACCACGGGCCGCCTGCTGGCCTGGGCCGGCGATCCGCAGTACCAGACCTTTACGCGCTCGGCGCTGAAACCCTTCCAGGCCCTGCCCTTCCTGCTGTCCGGCGGTCCCGCGAAATTCGGCCTCGCGGAAGAAGAGCTGGCCCTGCTGTGCGCCAGCCATTCGGGCGAAGAAAAACACCTGAACGGCGTACGCGCGATCCTGAATAAAATCGACCTCGACGCCGGCCACCTCGAATGCGGCTGCGCCGCGCCGCTGTACTACGAGACCAACAACCTGCCGGTGCCGCAGGACCGCAGCTGGACCCCGTTGCACCACAACTGTTCGGGCAAGCACAGCGGCTTCCTCGGATGGTGCCGCCTGCACGGCGCGCCGACCGCCGGCTATGTCGACCCAGGCCACCCGCTGCAGCGCGCGATCCGCACCGCGCTGGCCGATGCAGTGAATTTGCCGGAAGCGCAGCTGCCGAGCGGGATCGACGGCTGCTCGGCGCCGAACTATGCGCTGCCGCTGGCCAGTCTCGCCCACCTGTACGCGCGCCTGGCGCAAGGCGCGGGCGACCCGCTGCTCGGGAACGCGCTCGGTCCCCTGTTCGACGCGATGACGCATCGTCCGGACATGGTCTCCGGCACCGAGCGCAGCGACCTGGTGTTGATGACGGCGGGCGGCGGAGACTGGGTAGCAAAAATCGGCGCCGACGCCGTGCAGGCGATCGGCATCCGTTCGCTCGGGATCGGCATCGCCATCAAGGTCGCCGACGGCAACAACCGCGGCCTGCACACGATTACGTACCAGGTGCTCGATCAACTCGGCTTGCTGGACGAGGGCAGGCGCGCCGTGCTGGAGCGGTTTCGCCAGCCCCGGATCCGCAACGCACGCGGCACGGTGGCCGGCGATATCCGCACGCTATTCACGCTGCAGCGGGCGTAATCGCTACATCCGAACTCGCCGTTGACCGGCGCGTAACGTAGGGTGGGCCGGGCGGCGAACCGCTCTCGAGCCCACGCGTTCGCACCGTTGCGTCCGCCGGAATTTATTGCCAGCCGCGGCGTTGATCATGCGCTGCAACGCGTGGAGTCGGGACTCCACCCTACGGATCGCGACACGCAACGGTGCCATACGGCGTGGGCACAAGTGCCCACCCTACGAAAATACATCTGAACTCGCCGTTGACCGGCGCGTAACGTAGGGTGGGCTCTCGAGCCCACGCGTTCGCACCGTCGCGTCCGCCGGAATTTATTGCGAGCCGCGGCGTTGATCATGCGCTGCAACGCGTGGAGTCGGGACTCCACCCTACGGATCGCGACACGCAACGGTGCCATACGGCGTGGGCACAAGTGCCGACCCTACGAAACCAAGCGTCTCAGCATCCCCGCCAGCGGCTCGAGCACCTCCCCGTCCTGCCAATAGCTGTTATGCGACAGCGGATTCCAGCTCTTGAGCATCCATGCCACCGCGCCCTGCCCGGCATTGATGACCCGGTCTTCGACCATCACGCGGTAGCCCTCGGAGAGCGGCTGCAGCGGCCAGCCGAGCACGTCGTCGGGGTCGTACAAATTCAGCCAGCGAAACAAGGGCGTCGGCGGCGCGATCGGCTTGATGTGCATTTCCTTGTGCGCGGCGACGAAAATCGCGATATTGCAGCCGGTCGTCACCAGGGCGCTGCAGGTGCCGCCGGCCAGGAACTGCTTTTCGCGTCCGCTCAGCACACGCCCCAGCGCCGGGCGCGACCAGGCGTCGATGTCGCGCCAGATGCCGGCCTCGACCCGTCCTCCGCCGAGCGCCTTCTGCGCATCGTAGATATAGCTCGACAGTACCTGGCAGCCGAGCGAATGCGCGAGGAACACGACCGGCATGTCCTGGTTGGCCGCGCAGGCGGCCAGCAACGCGCGCGCGATCTGCACCTGCGCCAGCTCGTAGACCGAGCCCGGGTCTTCCTTGCGGTTTTCGAGGCCGGCGGCATCCGCGAAGCCGAACAGCATGAACTTGCGCAGCGCGTCGTAATGCACCTTGCCGCCGCTGTCGACGCGGTCCCAGACCAGTTGCTCGTTCTTTTGCAGGATGTCCTGGTAATACACCGAATAAAAGGCCGCGCGCTCGCGCAGCGCGGGACCGAGCCGGCTGCGCATCTCGCCGAACACGCCGGCCGCGTAGTCGCGCGGCGTTTCGCCCATTCCGTGAACCGTGATCAGTGCGACCTGGGGCATGGCGCCCTCCTTCCGGACTAAAAAACTGTCATCAGAAACGGCCTCATCAATGAAGCGGATTCCTAACGCCAGCTTACCACCGGCCGGTCCGCCACGCAGGCCAGCACCCTGCCGCACACGAGGGCCGCGAGCTTCTGCTTTACTGTATTTGTTGTAGGAACTATAATTTTCTAAAATATAACTGCATTTGTCCAATTGTATGCACATCAAAACGCGCCGATCGACCGCCACGCCGCCCTGCCCTGTCTCCCGCATGCAGGGGCCGCATCGCGCCGTGGGCGTCGCGCGGCCGGCGCCGGCACGTGTGGCGAGCGCCTCGGGACAGCCATGAGCCCAATCCTGTTTCCCGCCTACGCCGACGCCATCCGCGACCTCGACCTGGCGGCGATCGGTTCGCCCGCCGCCCTACCCGAACGCTTCCTGCTGGCGCGCGAGGGCCGGCTCAGCGTGCACTACATTCCCTTCGAATACGTGAACCCGGCCGCGCGCATCGTCGTCGTCGGCATCGCACCCGGCTTTGCGCAGTGGAAGAACGCGATGCGCGAAGCCCAGCGCACGATGGCCGCCGGCGCGCCCCAGGACGAGGTGCTGCGCGCGGCGCGCCTGGCCGGCGCCTTCAGCGGCGCGATCCGCCCCAACTTCATCGCCCTGCTGGACGCCATCGGCGTGCAGCGCTGGCTCGGCATCGCCAGTTGCGCCTCGCTGTTCGATGCCGATGCCCAACTGGTGCAGATCAGCGCGATCCTGCGCCATCCGGTGTTCGCCGACGGCAGGAACTACAGCGGCACGCCGGGCATGGCCAAGCTGCCTTTTCTCCGCGAGCAGGTGCTGCGCTATTTCGCGCATGAAGCGGCGCAGCTGCCCGATGCGCTCTACATCCCGATGGGCGGCAGCGTCGCCGAAGGACTCGACTGGCTGGCGCGCGAAGGCGTGATCCGGCGCGAGCGTATCCTGCATGGCCTGCCCCACCCCTCCGGCGCGAATGCCGAACGGGTCGCCTATTTCCTCGGCCGGAAAGACCGCGCGGCGCTGTCATCGCGCACCAATGCGCGCCAGATCGACGCTTCGCGCGCCACCTTGCTGGCGCAAATGGACTCGCTCAGCGAACGATAGGATCGCCCGACAGGGCCTCAGGGACGTGCCGCGCTGGCGGCATCCTGGAGGATACGCACCAGCGCCCCCATGTCGACCGGTTTCACCAGGTGGTGCGAAAACCCGGCAGCGTGCGCCCGCACCCGGTCCTGCTCGCCGCCGTAGCCGGTCGCGGCGATCAGCACGGCGCCGCGTGTTGCGGGCTGGGCGCGCAGCAGTGCGCCCAGCTGGTAGCCATCCATGTCGGGCAGGCCGATATCGACCACCATCGCGTCCGGCGGCTCGTTCGTGGCGCGCCGCAGCGCGCCCTCTCCCGAATACTCGACCGCCACCGCGTGCCCCTGGGTCCTGAGCAGCGTGGCCAGGCTGTCGGCCGCGTCCTCGTTGTCGTCGACGACGATCACGCTCAAGGGACGGTAGGCCGCGGCATCGGCGGGCCGCGCCGGCGTGCCGCAAGGGCGCGCCGCTCCCTCGACATCGCCCTCGCCTTGCGCGCACGGCAAGTCGATCGTGAACACGCTGCCCAGCTCGACCCCGTCGCTGTGGGCCGTGACGGCGCCGCCGTGCATCTCGACCAGCTTCTTGACCAGCGCCAGGCCCAGCCCGAGGCCGCCCTGCGAACGCGCCAGGGTGCGCGCGCCTTGCGTGAACAGCTCGAACACGCTCGGCAGCAGTTCGGGCGGCATGCCGGAGCCGTTGTCGCGCACTTCCAGGCGCGCCCGGCCTTCCCGGACCCCGAGCGCGATGCGGATGGTGCCGGCCGGCGGCGTGTACTTGGCCGCGTTGTTGAGGATATTCGCCACCGCCTGGATCAGGCGGGTCGCGTCGCCGCGCACCGCTACCCGCCCCGCGGGCAAGACGAGATCGACGCGGTGCGATTTCTCGTCGATCAGCGGGCGCGCCTGGTCGAGGGCGCTGCGCACGACGTCGCACAGGTCGATCTCTTCCACCTGTAGCGTCACCAGGCCCCGCGTCACGCGCGAAACGTCGAGCAGGTCGTCGATCAGGCGGCTCATGTGCTTGACCTGGCGGCCGATGATGGCGCTGGCCTGGCGGATGCGCGGCTCCTCGCGGAACTGGATGTTGAGCAGCGCCGCCGAGCTGCTGATCGGCGCCAGCGGGTTGCGCAGCTCGTGCGCCAGCATCGCCAGGAATTCGTCCTTCATCCGCGAGAGGCGCTCGGCCTCGACGCGCGCCGCGCGCTCGCTTTGCAGCAGCGCTTCGCGCTCGAGCGCCGACTTGCGCGCCGCCTCGTACAGGCGCGCATTGTCCAGCGCCACCGCCGCCTGCGCCGCCATGCCGGCGACGATGCGTTCGCTGCGTTCGCTGAACACGCCCGGCTCCGGGTGGCCGAAGAACAGGCCGCCCAGCACCGCGCCCGAGCGCGCCACGACCGGCACGGCGAGGTAGCTGCGCACCGGCAGGTGCCCGCGCGGCATGCCGTAGTGCGGCGCCGCCTGGCCGTAGCGCGGGTCGAGCGTGATGTCGTCGCTGCGCACGATGCCCTGGTTGTGGAAGGTCGGGCCGAAGACCGCGGTCGGGCGCGGGTGGCCGAAGTTTTCGAAGGCGTCGCGCGGTGCGCCGGACTGCGTATAGAGCAGCAGGTTTTCGCCGCGCTCGTCCTGGGCGGTGTAGAAGAAGGCGCCGAAGCGGGCGCCGCTCAACTGGGTGCCGGCATCGGTGATCGCCTGCAGCAGCATGTCGTGGTCGAGCGTCGAGGCCAGGGCCTGGCCGGTGCGGTTGAGCAGTTCGAGGATGCGCGTCTCGTCGCGCAGCGTCTCCTCGACGCGGGCGCGGCGCACCGCCTCGCGCGTCTGGCGCGCCACGTCCTCGGCCAGCGCCACTTCGCGCGCACTCCAGTCGCGCGACGCGGCCTCGTGCAGGTAGAACACGGCCGCCAGGCGCCCGGCCTCGATGATCGGGACCGCAATCACCGCACGCGCGCCGATACTCGCATAGCCGGGGGCATAGGGCGCGGCCACCGGATCGGCCGCGACGTCGTCGAGCTGCACCGAGCGCCCGGCGCGCATCTCGGCGATCAGGGCCGGTCCGAAGCTGTCGAGCGGACGCGTCTCGCCGGCCAGGCTGGCGACGCTGCCGTCCGTCCAGTCGCGCTCGACACTGATGGCCTGCCCCGCCGCATCGACCTCGCCATAGCCGACGCGCCCCACCGCCAGGTGCCGGCCCACGAGCGCGCTGGCCGCTTCCATGATGTCGACCGGATCGAGCAGCTCGCGCAGGGTGGCGTTCAGCTTGCGCTGGAAGCGGTGCTGCTGCGCGGCCAGCACGCGCGCGGTGGTGTCGGTGAACACGCAGAGCACACCGGCCACGCCGGACATATCCCCGCGCTCGCGCAGCGGCGAGCTCGACATCGTGACATAGCGGCGCGCCGCGCGCTCATGCTGCACCACATCCAGCACCAGGTCCTCGACCAGCGCGGGTTCCCCCGCCAGCGCGGCATCCACGACCGGCACCACCCCGCTCCATGAATCGGTAAACGCTTGCGCCACAGGCTGGCCGAAGGCGGCAGGATGGCGCTCGCCGAGCAGGTCGACGAAGGCGTCGTTGTAGACCAGGCGCAGCTCGGAGCCCCAGGCCGCGCACATCGGGAAGCGCGAGCCGAGCATCAGGTCGACCACCACGCGCAAGGCGTCCGGCCACGGCTTGCCGCCGGCGAGCGGCACGGCGCGCAGCATCGCGCGCACGCCCTCGCCGCCGGCGTCGGGTGGAACTGCGCGCATCGCTCGGCTCATTCGGGAAGCCTTTGTCGGCGGGTAGGAATTTTCCGATTATAGCGGCCGAAAGCGTGCCGAAAAAGCAAGCGTCACGCTGGCGTGACCGGGTCATGCGGGGTGGATAGATGTCATGCGCGGCGCATGAAAAACGGGGCCGGCGCGCCACACCCGGTGCGGCGCGCCTGGTTCAAGCCTCGACCGAGAACCGGAAGCGCGATTCGGTGGCGTAGACGTCGCCCGGACGCAGGATCGTGTTCGGGAAGGCCGGCTGGTTCGGCGAATCGGGGAAGTGCTCGGGCTCGAGGCAAAAGCCGCTGCGATGGATGTACGTGCGGCCCTTGCCCGCGAGCGAGCCGTCGAGGAAATTCCCGCTGTAGAACTGCACGCCCGGCTCCTGCGTGAACAGCTCGAGCACGCGGCCCGAGCGCGGTTCGCGCACGCGCGCCGCGCGGGTCATCGCGCCCGGCACCGGCTTGTTCAGCACGAAGCAGTGGTCGTAGCCGCTGCCGTGCAGGAGCTGCGCGTCCTCTTCGCCGATGCGCGCGCCGATTGGCGACGGCGTCCGGAAATCGAAAGGCGTGCCCGCGACCGGCGCCAGGGTCCCAAGCGGGATCAGGCCGGCGTCGATGGGGACAAACCTGTCCGCATCGATCGTGATGTCGTGGCCGAGGATGTCGCCGCCGCCGGCCAGGTTGAAGTAACAGTGCTGGGTCAGGTTGACTGGCGTGGCGCGGTCGGTCACGGCCGAAAAGCGCACCACGATCTCGTTGTCGTCGGTCAGGCGGTAGCGCACCGTCGCCTCGAGCGTGCCCGGGTAGCCCTGCTCGCCGTCCTGGCTGCGGTAGTCCAGCACCAGTTCCTCGCCTTCGATGCGCGAGCGCCACAGCACGCGGTCGAAGCCGGGCACGCCGCCATGCAGGTGGTTGTTGCCGTTGTTGACCGGCAGCGTGTATGTCTTGCCGTCGAGCGTGAAGCGGCCATTGGCGATGCGGTTGCCGTAGCGGCCGATCAGGGCGCCGAAATACGGGCTGTCGCCGCGGTAGGGTTCGAGCGTGTCGAAGCCGAGCGCCACGTCGGCGAACACACCGTCGCGGTCGGGCACGTGGATGCCGGTGATGATGCCGCCGAAGTCGAGGACGCGGACGGACATCCCGGCCGCGTTGACGAAGGTGAAGACATTCACCTGCGCGCCGCCCGGCAGTTGGGCGAAAGGGGCTTGTGTGATTGCGGATGGCACGGTGTCGCGTCCTCTGGATTCGATGACGCGATCGTAGCATGGGCATTGCCCATGGCCGCGCAGGCTTGCGTGCACGGGATGCGCCCCGGTAGGGTGGGCGCCCCGCGCCCACGCGGACGTTCGCATTGTGTTTGCCGTTCAACGCGGCGACGGCGCCAATGAACGCGACACGTTATCGCGGATCATTGGTGACATGTTCGGCTTTGCGAGCGCAACAGTCCAAAACGTGCCAACACCATGCGAAGGTTCGCGTGGGCACGGAGTGCCCACCCTACGTTGTTCTTTAAAGGGCTTGCCACTCCGGTTCGGCCATTGTGACCTGGATCGGCCACTTTGCGGCTGGCTTGGCCAGCTGGGTGCCCTGGACCTGGAACACGCTGACCGCGCGCGTCAGGTTCGCTGCCTGCTCCTGCATCGAAGCCGAGGCCGCCGCGGCTTGCTCGACCAGCGCCGCGTTCTGCTGGGTCACCTGGTCCATCTGCGTGATGGCTTCGTTGATCTGCTCGATACCGGCCGTCTGCTCGACGCTGGCGGCGGAAATCTCGCTCATGATGTCGGTCACGCGGCGCACGCTCTCGACGATTTCCTGCATCGTCGCGCCGGCTTCGCCGACCAGCTTGCCGCCTGCCTGCACGGCCTCGGTCGAGTCGCCGATCAGGCCCTTGATCTCCCTGGCCGCGGCGGCCGAGCGCTGCGCCAGGTTGCGCACCTCGGAGGCCACGACCGCGAAACCGCGGCCCTGCTCACCCGCCCGCGCCGCTTCGACGGCCGCATTCAGCGCCAGGATATTGGTCTGGAAGGCGATGCCGTCGATGACGCCGATGATGTCGACGATCTTGCCGGCCGCGCTGTTGATCCGGTCCATCGTGCCGACCACGTCGCCGATCACGCGTCCGCCGCGCTCGGCCACATTCGACGCTGCCTCGGCCAGGACGTTGGCCTGGCGCGCATTGTCGGCGTTCTGTTTCACGGTCGAGGTCAGCTCTTCCATCGAGGAAGCGGTTTCCTCGAGCGAACCCGCCTGCTGCTCGGTACGCGCGGAGAGGTCCAGGCTGCCCGCCGCCACTTCGCCCGAGGCGGTGGCGATGGTCTCGGTGCCGCTGCGTACCGTGATGACGGTGCGCACCAGGCTCTCGTTCATCGTTTTCAGGGCCTGCAGCAGCTGGCCGGTTTCGTCCGTCGTGGTGACCTCGATGCGGCTGGTGAGGTCGCCGGCGGCGACCGTGCTGGCCACTTCCAGCGCGCGCGCGATCGGACGGGTGATCGAGCGGGTAATCCACCAGCCGATCAAGCCGGCCAGTGCCAGCGCGGCCGCGGCCAGCACCATCATCAGGATGCGCGTCGACTCGAACGTGGCCTGTGCATTGAGTGCGGTCGTGTGCGCGATGCCGGTTTGCAGTGCCAGCTGGCCGTTGACCGCCTGCTTCAGGTCGAAGAGGATGGGGCGCATCACGTCCTTCATGTAGCGGCGCATTGCCTGCTCGTCGCCGGCGTCGATCAGCGTCATCATCACTTCCTGGCCCTTGATGTAGCGCTCGTTGGCAGCCGTCATGCGCTCGATCAGTGCCCGCCCTTCCGGCGAGAACACGCTCTGGCGCAGCTTGTCGAGGTTTTTCAGCCCCGCTTTCCGCGAAGTGAGGATTTCGTCGCGCTGTTTCTGGCGGTCCGCAGGGTCGGCGCTGAGAATCATGTTGCGCAGCGCGATGGCGGCGTCGTTTACTTCGGAGAGCACGACGCTCGTAGCGACGATGTTCGGAACGCGGCGCGAGACCAGGTCGGCCGTGCCGTCATTGACCTTGCCGAGCATGTTGATGCTGAAGGTCTGGATGGCGACCAGGATGAGGCACAGGGCGCCGAAGCCGAGCGCGAGGCGCTGGGCGATTTTCAGGTTTGCGAGTTTCATGGAATAAGCTTGAAAAGGATGAAGGCAGCGCCGCGTCAGGCGGCAAGAGGAAGCGTCTCGCCGGATACCAGGCGCGCGAAGGCCCGACGATGAGTGAGAACGATTAATTGCCGCATGGAAAGCATCTTACGGCGCGAATCCGTTGAACTCCATGGTGAACTGTTAACTACGGCAAGAAAAGTGTGAAATACTGCGCCGTTATGGCGCAAACGCGACAGAGTTGCGCATCGTGCAAGCCGACGGCACAGGAAGCGCACACAGCGCCCCGCTATGCCGATCTGCTACAGTCACGGGATCATCCGCATCATGCAAACCGTATAAGTTATCGAACGCATCTGGACCACGAACCCATGCCAGCACCCAGCACCCCACCCGACGAACGCGAGCGCCGTCAACTGCTCGCCTCGCTCGGCCTGCTCGACACCGAGGATGAAGAAGTCTTCGACCGCGTCACCCGCCTCGTCAGCCGCCTGCTGAAAGTGCCGGTCGCCCTGTTTTCCCTGGTCGACGAAGAGCGCCAGTGGTTCAAGTCGCGCGTCGGCCTGGAAGTGCGCGAAACGCCGCGCGAGCACGCCTTCTGCGCCTACGCCATCCTGCAGGACCAGCCGCTGGTGGTGGCCGATGCCACCAGTGACGCGCGCTTCGCCGACAATCCGCTCGTCACCGGCGCGCCCAACATCCGTTTCTACGCCGGCGTGCCGATCCGCTCGAGCGGCGGGCTGGCGATCGGCACCCTGTGCGCGATCGGCGACCGGGCGCGCGTGCTCACCGCCGACGAGCTGTGCATCATGATCGACCTGGCCGACATCGTGCAGAAGGAAGTGCAGTACCGCGAGCGCCTGGCCGTGGCCGGGCGTCACGTGCTGCGTTCGGAAGCGGTGCTCAGCGCCAGCGAAGCGCGCTTTCGTTCGATCTTCGACCTGGCCAGCATCGGCATCGCGCTGGTGTCGCCGACCGGCGGCTGGGTCAGCGTGAATCGCGAATTGTCCCGGATGCTGGGCTACTCGTCGGAAGAACTCCAGCGGATTACCTTCCAGCGGATCACCTATCCCGGCGACCTCGACCTGGATCTCGACCTGCTCGAACGGCTGCGCAGCGGGGACCTCGCCCAGTACCAGCTGGAGAAACGCTACATCCGCAAGGACGGTGCGATCGTCTGGGCCAACCTGGACGTCAGCGTCAAGCGCAACCAGGATGGCGAGGTCGAATATTTCATCGCCGTGATCAAGGACATCAGCGCGCAGAAGGCAGCCGAAGCCGCCCTGAGCGCGCTGCACGCCGACCTCGAGGCGCGCGTTGCCGAGCGTACCCTCGCGCTGCACGAGCGCGAGCTGGAGCTGCGCAGCGTGATCGAAAACGCGAACGACGCCTACATCGGCCTCGACCAGCGCGGCATCGTCACGGTCTGGAACCGCGCGGCCGAGCAGACTTTCGGCTACAGCCCGTCCGAGGCGATCGGCGAATCGCTCGACGACCTGATCATCCCGGACGCGATGGCCGACGCGCACCGCAACGGCATGCTGCGCTACGTGACGACCGGGGTCTCGACGGTGTTGGGCAAGCGCCTCGAAGTGCCGGCGGTGCGCAAGGACGGCTCATCGCTGATGGTCGAATTGCGCATGAGCGCCCTCGAAGTGCATGGCCAGCAGATGTTCAGCGCCTTCCTGCACGATATTTCGGAGCGCAAGGAAGCGGAGGCGAGGCGCGAATACGAAACCCGGCACGACACGCTGACCAACCTGCTGAACCGGCGCGCCCTGCTCGAAATCCTGCCGATCGCACAATCGCGCGCGGCGCGCACGCGAAAAAGCATGGCGCTGCTGTTCATCGACCTGGACGGCTTCAAGGCCGTCAACGACGACCTTGGCCACGACGCCGGCGACACCGTCCTGCGCGCGGTCGCGGCGCGCCTGCAGGACGTGGTGCGCAAGACCGACAGCGTCTTCCGCCTGGCCGGCGACGAGTTCACGGTGCTGCTCGAAGCGATGGCCGACACCTTCGGCGACGCGCGCCAGGTGGCCAGCAAGATCATTGCCGAAGTGGGCCGCCCGGTGCCGGTCGGCGACGATTTTGCCGACGTCGGCGCCAGCATCGGCATGGCGGTCTTCACACCGGCGGGCACCGCCAGCGCGGAAGACCTGATCAAGGAAGCGGACCGCCAGATGTATGCCGCCAAGCGCGCGGGTAAAGGCCGGGTCTACCCGCTGGCAGAGTAGACCGGCAGCGGCGCCCTGCCGGGTGCCGGGTTGGCGAAACTTACAGCGGCACGCGTTCGAGCCCGCGCCTGAGCGCCGCGAGGCAACGCGCGTCGAGCGCCGTGCCGACCGTCTTTTCCATCATCTCGAGGGCCTGCGGCACGGGAATCGCGCCGCGGTAAGGACGCTCGGCGGTGATGGCGTCGAAGATGTCGGCGGTGGTGATGATGCGCGTCTCGAGATCGATCTCGTCGCCCTTCAAACCGCGCGGATAGCCGCCGCCGTCGAGGCGCTCGTGGTGGGCGCCGGCGATGCGCGCCAGTTCGGCGAAGGCGCCGATGCGCGACAGGATCGATTCGGTGAACTCGGCATGCTGGCGCACCGCGGCCCATTCGTCGCGGTCGAGCGCGCCGGCCTTGTCCAGTACACTGTTGCTGACGCCAAGTTTGCCGACATCGTGCAGCATCGCACCGCGCCGCAGCCAGCGCCGGCGCTCCGGCGCCATGCCCATCTCTTCGGCGATGATGTCGGTGTACAGCGCCACCCGGCTGCTGTGGCCACTGGTGTAAGGGCTCTTCGAGTCGACCACCTGGCCGAAAGCGGTGGCGATGTCGTCGAGGTAGTCGTCATCGATTGCGACCGTGTGTTCGACCGGTTCCATCGCAAACACGATCTTGTCCATGTCGGGCGCGCCGAGCATGCTCCAGAACGCATCGAGCTTCGACACGCGCTCGAATGCCGCGACCAGGCGCGGGTCGAACCAGGTCCCGGCGCGGCTGCGCACTTCGGCCAGCGCGGCGGCGCGGCCCCCGGCTGTATGGAAGACGTCGACCACCTGCGCCAGCAGCGCGATGCGGGCGTAGACGGGAATCGCCTCGCCCTTCAGGCCCTCGGGGCTGCCCTTGCCGTTGAAATGTTCGTCGAGGCTGTAGATGCCGGTCGCGACGCGCTCGGGAAAACGCAGCAGGCGCGCGATCTCGGCGCCGCGCTGGCAGCGGGTGGCGATGAATTCCTTGCCGGTCCTGCGGCCGTCGCGCAGGATCGTCAGCACGGTGCGGAAGCGCTCGGCCATGCCCGCCTTCATGCCGGCATGCTTGAACACGAAGGACAGCACCTGCGGCAGGCTGTCGCCGACGGTCTTGAAATCGTGCTTGAACATGCGGTCGTCCGTCATGTACAGCTCGCAAATGCGCGCGGCGTTGCTGCTGCAGCCGACATCCTTCAGGAGCAGCATGTAATACAGCTCCCACAACTGCTCGGTGCTCATGCCGGCGTCGCGGCCGATGTGCATGCCGATCCAGCACACCCGCACGCAATGGCCGGCCGGCTGGCCTTCGGTCAGGTCGAGCGCGTAGCTGAGCGATCCGATCAGTTCGGAAAGCTTGAGGGCGGCGGCCGGCGCCGCTGTCGTGGCGGGGAATCGGTCCATGATTGGAATATTGCCGTGGCGAAACAACCGATTGTACGCAGAAAGCTGGCGCCAGGACGGCTGTGTGTCGCGAACGGCAACGATCCCAAGCCGAATCGTGCTGTATTGTGCGGTTCTGCGCTGCCCTGTTGTCAGGCTGCGACGGACGACTGCACCGGCGCCGGCGTCGCATGCAGGCGCACCGACCAGGTGACCCCGAGTACCAGCAGCCCGATGGCGACGCCTTCCAGCAGGCGCGGCCCTTGCGCGCGCCAGGCGAAACCGTAGAGCATGGCCGACACCGTCTCGAACAGGATCAACTGGCCGGTGAGCGTCACCGGCAGGCGCCGGCTGGCGATGTTCCACAACTGGTTGCCGATCACCGAGGCGCCCAGCGCCAGCAAGCCGTTGTAGAGCCAGAACAGGGGCCAGTCGCGTCCCGGTGCGGCCGCTTCGGTGATGCCGGCATGCGCCAGCAGCAGGGACAGCGCGCCGATCGGCAGCGCCACCAGGCCGCTGGCCAGGCCGTAGAGCGAGGACCACTGGCCGCCGCTGAACTGCGGATTGCGCTTCAGGTAGCGCGCATTGTCGAGCGCGTACCAGGTCCAGCACGCCAGCGCACCGCAGGCGCAGGCCAGCCCGAGCACGGTCGAGGACAGCGGCGCCCCGCCCGCTTGCGCATGGCGGAAGGCGTCGACGTTGATGCAGGCAATCGCAACGCCGATGACCAGCAGCGGCGCGGCCAGGCGCCTGAGCGGCACCGCGCCCTGGTCGCGCCGGCCCAGCAGCGTGACGGCGACCGGGATCAGGCCAATGATGAGCGAGGTCGGCGCCACGCCCGCCAGTTTGACGCCCAGCGCGAGCAGCGTGTAGTAGACGAGGTTGCCGCTCAGGGCCTGGCGCAGCAAGGCAAGATAGTCGCCCGGGGCGAGCCGGCGAAGCAGATGACGTAAGCCCGGCAGCATCAGTCCCAGCGAGATGGCGCCATAGGCCATGTAGCGCCCGACAGCCAGTTCGACCGGAGTAAAGCCCGGCAACAATTCCGGCACGATGAACACCATGCCCCACAAGGCGCCGGCCAGCACGCCACACAACACTCCAGTCAACACATTTACTCCGGGGGAACCGCTGCGCGAAAACACGATTGTGCCAGAGCCGGCCGGGATGCGTCCGGCGTAGGTGGCCGCATCCAGGGGGCCTGAACACCCGGCGGTGAGTGCGCCGCCCACGCGTGCAACCATCCCCGGAAACCGCGCACCGATGCAGGAACCCAAACACGACGAAGCGCCGCCGCAACCGGTCGAACGACCGGCGCGACGGCGCCCTTGCACGGCCGGGGTAGGATTCCCCGCCGCTACCTGCTTGAGCCTGGCTGCGCGGCTGCCCGCCGCTTAGCCAGGGTAGGTCGACAACCGCTTAACGCTTGTTGTCGTTCTTGTGGCTTTGACGGCCGGCTTCGGCATGCTGCTCCGGCGAGCCGCCGCGCGTACCGCCACCGCCCTGGCCACCCTGGTTACCGCCGCCACCCGACTGGTTGTTGCCGTCATTCTTGTGGCTTTGACGGCCGGCTTCGGCATGCTGCTCTGGCGAGCCGCCGCGGGTACCGCCACCGCCCTGGCCCCCCTGGTTACCACCCTGGCCGCCCTGGTTGCCGCCGCCACCCGACTGGTTGTTGCCGTCGTTCTTGTGGCTCATCGAGCCGGCACGGCGTGCTTCTTCCGAGTTGAACTCGTGGGCATTGCCCGATGCGTGTGCTGCACGGCCGCCTTCGCTGGCGATCTCGCGCTGACGCTCCGGATCCATCGATGCGAAGCCGCGGTTGCTGGTATCACCGCTCTGCTTGCTACCCTGGTTGCCTTGGTTGCCGCCCTGGTTGCCCTGGTTGCCGCCTTTGTTACCACCTTGGTTGTTCGATGCCATAGTTGCCTCCTGTTATGAGTGAAGTGCCAGCCCAATGTCGGCTGAGACAGGTACATCCTAGTCAGTGCGAGCCGTACTGACCACTAAGCGCGCCTTGTCGGAACGTAGGAATAGGCCCCATCGCCTTGTCGGCCATCGCTTGCAGTTTTGGAGACAACTTTGTTCTTTTAACAGCTTCTTCGTGCATCTCCTGCTGAGCTGGAGATGCACGCACCGGCCGCAACCGATGCGATTCCGCAGCCGGCCCAGGTCTTTTTTGCGGCGCCGCGCAGCCATGAGGCAGAGGCGATCGATCAGCGCGGTCGCGCCATTTGTGACGTGAGCCCCTTGCGACCGCATCGTGCGGGTGGGGCTTACTGGGGGAGGCGGTGGGATAGTGCTTGAACTGCCGAGAATTGTTGCTATAATAGGCGGCTTCGCTGAAGCGAAGCATGCAGGAGAGATGGATGAGTGGTTTAAGTCGCACGCCTGGAAAGCGTGTGTAGGTTCATAGCCTACCGGGGGTTCGAATCCCCCTCTCTCCGCCAGGAGTACAAAAAAATGGTCGCCCTCGGGCGGCCATTTTTTTTGTTTCGTGGCGGAGAGAAGCAGAGCCCTGCGGGCTCTGCGCGGTCGCCAAGGCGGCAGGTTCGAGGGCTTGGGCCTGCAGGCCCAAGCCTCTCCGAATCGCCTGTCTGCCGTCGCCCCAAGGGCGGCGGCTTCGCGCGCCGAGGGCGCGCGCCCTACCTCCGACTCTCAGACCTCGGCTACATCACATATTGCTTCGCGCGGTCGCTTTGGCGGCCTCTGTTCGCTCCATCATTTCCGCCACAAACATCTGAGCGACTTTATTTTCAGGTACTTCTGCCTCAATGGTCTTTAATACCTGCGGCATCCATTTCGGGCGCATGTTTTCCGGAAGTCCGGCGTAGTCCATGGCGTTCACACCATGCCCCTGGCGAATGACGTAACCACGGCCGAATAATGGATAGAAGAACTTGCTGCCCGTACTGAAAATGGGGCGCTCATTCTTGCCCGGACATTTTTCTTTGGTCAGAATCAAAGCGTAACCGACAGGCTTGTCTGGTTCAGGAGGGAGAACCTGTTCGGTCGATGACTGAACCTCCTCCCAATCCCTTGCGTACTGAACCATGACGCCATCGTAGCTGCACTTGTCTACTCCATATGGAGTTTGCTGCCTCATCGCAACCGAATAGACGCGAACACCTTCCTGAATTTTGACGTCCACATTGGCTTGCGCAACGATATTAACCATCTGGCTTGTAAGAGTGGCGGCAAGGAAGAACGCATTCAGGAATTCAAACATGTTGGGTCGGGAACAAAGGTTGAGAAATTCGGGTTACTGACGAGTCGAAATGTGGGAAGGCCAGCCTCGTCGCTCCCATGAGCACAAAATTCTAAGAACGTTTCGCAATTTCCGCAAGGAAATAAAATTCTCTGTTACCTACAGCACATCCTCCTCCCCGCGCCTCGTTTAGCATACCCATTCTCCCCGTCCACAGGCACCACATGGCATCCAACCGCAAAGCCCTGTTCCTCGAAGGCTCCATCCCCCGCGCGCTGACCACCCTGGCCATCCCCATCATCCTGGCCAACCTGCTCCAGACCGGCTACCAGCTCACCGACGCCTTCTGGGTCGGCCGCCTGGGCGCCGCCGCGGTCGCCG
Source organism: Telluria sp. AIW5 (assembly GCF_056680575.1). Classification (NCBI taxonomy): domain Bacteria; kingdom Pseudomonadati; phylum Pseudomonadota; class Betaproteobacteria; order Burkholderiales; family Oxalobacteraceae; genus Telluria; species Telluria sp. AIW5. The sequence goes on from NZ_CM155289.1 coordinate 5,033,833, forward strand.
CCATCTCCGTCAGTTTCCCTGTCACCTTTCTGGTCATCGCCCTCGGTTCCGGCCTGGCCATGGCCGGCGCGACGATGACCGCCCAATATGTCGGCGCCGGCAAGCAGGACATGGTCAACCACGTCGCCGCCCAAACCATGCTGATGGTCGTCATCACCTCCGTCGTCTTCGGCGCCCTCGGCTTCGCGCTGGCCCCGATGCTGTTGCACCTGCTCGGCGTCGCCCCGGAAGTGTACAAAGGCGCGCTCGGTTTCCTGCGCGTTTCTTTTGTGGGCATCATCTTCGTCTTCATGTACGCGATGTTCCAGTCGCTGATGCGCGGGGTGGGCCAGACGAAGGTGCCGCTCATGATCGTCGCCGGCACCGTGCTGCTGAACTTCCTGCTCGACCCCTTGTTCATCTTCGGTTGGGGCCCGATCGCGGGCCAGGGTGTGATGGGCGCGGCCTATGCCACCCTGATTACCCAGGCATTGGCCGCCGGCCTGGGCATGGTGATCTTCCTGCGCGGGCAGCACGGCATTGCGCTCGACTGGAAAGGCTTCAGGCCCGATGCGGCTTACCTGAAGCGTGCATTTTTCCTTGGCCTGCCGGGCTCGGTGGAACTCTCGACGCGGGCGCTGGGACTGATGGTCATGTCCTTCCTCGTGACGAGCTTCGGGACGCTCACGATTGCCGCCTACGGGGTCGGCTCCACCATTTTGCAAGTCATCACGATCCCGGTCATGGGCGTGGCGATGGCGGTGGCAACGCTCGTCGGCCAGAATATCGGCGCCGGCAACATCGAACGTGCCGAGCGCATTACCTGGCTGGGCACGCTCGCCAGTTTCGCCATCCTGACTGTGCTCGGCGGGATTGCCTGGCTGGGTGCGCCGTGGTTCGTGCGCTTCTTTATCCCGAACGATGCGCAAGTGATCGCCGGCGGCGCCCACTTCATCCGCATCATGTGCCTGGCCTGGGGCGGCATCGGTATCCAGTTGTGCGTCGTGTCGGCCTTCCGCGCATCCGGCAATATGCTCAGCGCCATGATCATTGCGATGGTCTCGCAGTGGATGATCCAGTTTCCGCTCGCCTATGTCCTGGCAAAACATACCAGCCTGCACGCGGATGGACTGTGGTGGTCCTTCCCTGTCACCAACGTCCTGGTGGCACTGATCTCCGTCGCCTGGTTCGCACGCGGCAGCTGGAAAACCGTACGCCTGACGGAGGACGATGTGCAAGTGGCCAAAGTCACGGAGGAAGCCGTCATCGAGGAAGGAAGCTTGCGCTGATCGGGAATACCGCAACACGCCCGTATTCATCGGTTGAAGCCGGGGTGCGTTGATGGCAGACTGACAGTTGGCGACAACCCGATACCCAGGAGCGGCGATGAACATCATGGCAGGCGGCAAAGTTCCGGCAAGGCAGGTCAGGGCCCGGCATTTTCTTCTCATCCTGCTGGCAACTGCCGCCCTCCTGCTTGTTCCGCTGGCGGCAATGCAGTTCACGGCGGAAGTACGCTGGACCGGCGGCGACTTTATCGTCGCGGGCGCCCTGTTGGCGGGCACCGGCATCATCGTCGAGCTGGCAATGAATACGGCGCGCACGCGCAGGACGCGCGTCATCGCCGCTGCGGTGATCGGGCTGGCCTTCCTGTTCATCTGGGCGGAGCTCGCCGTCGGCATCGTCGGCAGCCCGTTCGCCGGAACGTAAGCGCGGCGGTTTCCGCATGAAAAGGCCGCCCGCGAAGGCTAATGCCGGTCAGTTAAGCGCGGATGAGCTGACTCTGGGCCAGCATAACGCGCGGGCATGCCCGCCCTACGGTGCGCCACCGTCGTCATTGTTGGTCGAGACCGCTGTGTAACGTAGGGCGGGCATGCCCGCGCGTCGACCTCAAGAACAAAGGCCGCTCCGATGTGAATCGAAGCGGCCTTCTTCACTGACCGGCATTCGCCCGCGAAGGCGGCCTTTTCATTTCCGCTGGCCTGCCCTTACAAGTCGTACTTCAACTCCGCCAGCCAGGTGCGCTGCGGATATGGGTGGAAATTCCAGTAGCGATAATTGTTCAGGTTATCGATCCCCAGCGCCACGCTCCACCTGGCATTCACGCGGTAAGTTGCGCGCAGGTCGGCCGTGAAATACTTGCTCGCGCCCTGGTAGGCGAACCCGTTCGGATCGGAATTATCGAGCGTGGAAAACTGCTCGCCGCTGTAACGCGCGGCGAGCGTCAGCGCGAGCTTGTCGTTGACGCGATAGCTGGCCACGCCGGTCGCGCGCCACTCGGGAATACGCGGCTGGCGCTTGCCGACGCTGACCGGGAACTTGTCGTTGCGTTTGATTTCCGAATCGGTCCAGGTGAGGCTCGCGTTCAGGTCCAGGCCTGGACGCAACACGTCCGTCGCGCCATAGGCCAGCTCGAAGCCTTGCGTATCGATGCGCCCGACGTTCTGCACATTCGTGACGTTCGGCGTGACCAGCACGTTCGTCTGCGAATACAGGGCGTCGCGGGTGCGCTCGCCGAAGGCGGTCAGGCGCAGTGTTCCGGCCTCGAGCTTGCGTTCGGCCGTCAGTTCTCCGGTCCAGGAACGTTCCGGCGCCAGGCCGGGATCGTTATTGATCAGGACGCCCGCGCCGTTGACGCCGCCCTGGTAGAGCTCGGAGACGGTCGGCATGCGTACCGCGCGTCCCAGCGAGGCCTTCAGCACCCAATCGGGCGTGGCCTGCCAGGCCAGCGCCGCTTTCGGAGAAGCATGGTTCTCGCGCCGCTCGCCGTGCGTGACCGTCGTCGTCGCGTTCGACGTGCGGCCATCCTGCGCCTCCCAACGTTCCATGCGCAGGCCGAGCACGGCTTTCCAGGTGGGTGAGAAGCGCCATGTGTCCTGGGCGTACAGCGCCTGGGTGCGGGTGCGCCCGCCGAAAGCCGCGTTGCGCGCGCCCGGTGCGCCATCGATCCAGTTCGCCGTCGCGTTCTCGATACTGGCCAGCTTGTAGGCTTCGCGCTGGTAGCCGAACTCGACGATGTGGACGCTGCCCTGCCCCTGCGGCCGCCACACACCTTTGGCAGCGAAGGTATTCCAGCCGGTGCCGCTGCCGTCGACGATGCGGCCCGCTCCGCCGTTCAGGGCGCCCGGCAGCGCGACCGTCGCGGCGCGCAAGCTGTCCTGGTTGTAATCGTAGAGGCTGGCGGCGAGCTCCCAGTCGAACACGCCTTTGGTGTTGCTCTTGAGCGAGAGGCCATGCATCACGTGGCGCAGTTCTTCGTTGGATACGTTGAAATCGGCCTGGCCGAGCGTGTAGCTGCGTCCCCCAATCGTGACCGGGCCGCTGTAGACCGGCTGGCCGGCGCCGTTGCGCAGGTAACTGTCGGGCCGGCCTTCGGATTCGTTTTGCCACAGGCCCATGACATAGGTGGCGCGCAGCGTCGGCGAAAAGTCGTAGGCGAGCTTGGCTTTCAGATGATCCTGCACGGTGTGGTATTGCGTGGCCGTTCCAAGGATCAGCCAGTCGCGGTAGCTGCGGTCCTGGCCAGGCACGGCGCCGGCCACGCTGTCGGCATTGCCGCTTGCCATCCCGGCGCCCGGCAGCCGGGTCACGAAAGTCTGCGGCTGTCCGTCGCTATCGTTGCGGCTGAGGTCGATGAACCAGGACCAGGGACCTTGCCGGTTGCCGAGCGACACACTGCCCTGGCGGCCATTGAAGCTGTCATGCGTGTTGTAGAGCCGGAACGGCTGGTGCGACAGCGACAGCCTGGCGTGCGCTTCGAAGCGGCGTGGCATACGCGTGATGTAGTCGACGACGGCGCCGACCGAGTTGCCGCCATAGGCTGCGGAGAAAGGTCCGTACAGCACATCGACGCGCTCGATTTCGCTCGGCGTCACCATGCCCCAGCGCGGCGCGAAGCTGGCGCCGTTGCCGAGGTAGTTCGACAGCAGGATGCCATCGGCGTACACGGCCGAGCGTGCGCTGTTGCCGGTGCCGGAGGCTCGCGTCGACAGCACGGCGTGGTTGTAGTCGCCAATGTAGCGCTTGCGCACCAGCAGGCTGGGCAGGTATTTGAGGGCGTCCTCCGCGTCCGTCGCGTTGACGGTGCGCGCGATTTCGGCGGCGGTGATGCCCTCGATCGTGGTCGGGATCTGGGTCGGCAGCGAGGTCGGGCGGTTGCCGGTGACGAGCACGGTGCCCATCTGTTTTTGCGGCGCGGCATCAGCCGCTTGCTGCTGCGCCTGTGCAGTGGTAGCGAACGCGGCCGCGATGGACAGCGCGAGGATGGATTCTCTTGGTTTCATTGTGTTCCTGTTCGATACGGTCACGTCGTGCGCACGTTCTGCAGCATTGGATGCTGCGAGGCGGGCGCGCGTGCCCGGCGACCTGCGAAAAGCTCAGCTGCCGGACTGCGCGCGCCGGTGCACGACGTGCGGATGCGCCATGCCATCAGGCATGGGCACGAGTCAGCGGGGAATCAGGAAAGGCGTGGCGGGGCGCGCGACTGGGGCGCTGTCCAGTGGAACAGCGGCGCGGGCGCCTGGTAGAAGAGCGAAGGAAAGGAGGTGCTACCGGCCGCGACCAATGCAGGCGGCGCCTGCGGCAACAGCCCCGGCGCATGGTGCTGGCCCGCGCAATACGCGCAATGTTTGGCGGGATCGACAGCGGGTTCCGGAAGACCAGGGGCCTTGACGTCGACCGCCTGCGCGTGTGCGCTACAAATCGGAAAATCGACCGCCTGCGCCCCCGCAGGCACGAAGGCATGCGAGAGCGCCGGCGCAAGCGTGCCGAACAGGATCGCAAGAACAGCGATCCAGGCGGTCAGCGCACGTCGAAATAGTCGGGTCATGCGCAAAGTATAACTAACTCAGTGGCAAAAGCAGCCCACGCACGGAACGCGGGCCGCCTCCACCACCACACCACTTACGCCGATTCCTTGAGCTGCTCCAGGATCGCCGGATTTTCCAGCGTCGACACGTCCTGCGTGATCGCCTCGCCCTTGGCCAGCACGCGCAGCAGGCGGCGCATGATCTTGCCGGAACGGGTTTTCGGAAGGTTGTCGCCGAAGCGGATTTCCTTCGGCTTGGCGATCGGGCCGATTTCCTTGCCGACCCAGTTACGCAGCTCCGCCGCCAGCTTCTTCGCTTCTTCGCCGGTCGGCCGCGCTTGTTTCAGCACGACAAAGGCGCAGATCGATTCGCCCGTCGTCTCGTCCGGCTTGCCGACCACGGCCGCCTCGGCCACGATCGGATTGGCCACCAGTGCCGACTCGATTTCCATCGTGCCCATGCGGTGGCCCGAGACATTCAGCACGTCGTCGATGCGGCCCGTGATCGTAAAGTAACCGGTGTCCTTGTTGCGGATCGCGCCGTCGCCCGCCAGGTAATACTTGCCGCCGAGTTCTTCGGGGAAGTAGCTGGTTTTAAAACGTTCCGGGTTGTTCCAGATGGTGCGGATCATCGACGGCCACGGACGTTTGACGACGAGGATGCCGCCCTGGCCGTTCGGGACGTCGGCGCCGGCTTCGTCGACAATCGCCGCCATGATGCCCGGCAGCGGCAGCGTGCACGAGCCCGGCACCATGGGCGTCGCGCCCGGCAGCGGCGTGATCATGTGGCCGCCCGTTTCGGTTTGCCAGAAGGTGTCGACGATCGGGCAGCGTTCCCCGCCGACGTTCTTGTAATACCACATCCAGGCTTCCGGATTGATCGGCTCGCCCACCGAGCCCAGCAGCCGCAGCGAGGACAGGTCGTAGTTCTTCGGGTGGACGTCCGGGTTCACGTCGGACGCCTTGATCAGCGAGCGGATCGCCGTCGGCGCCGTGTAGAAGATGCTGACCTTGTGTTTGGCGATGGTATCCCAGAAGCGGCCCGCGTTCGGGAAAGTCGGAATACCCTCGAACACGATTTGCGTGGCGCCGACGGCCAGCGGGCCGTAGGCGATATAGCTGTGGCCGGTGACCCAGCCGACGTCGGCCGTGCACCAGAAGACGTCGTCGGGTTTGATGTCGAAGGTCCATTTCATCGTCAGCGCGGCCCACAGCAGGAAGCCGCCGGTGGCGTGCTGGACGCCCTTCGGCGTGCCGGTCGAACCCGAGGTGTAGAGGATGAACAGCGGGTGCTCGGCGTCGACCCATTCCGGTTCGCAGTCGGCAGATTGGCTGTCGACCAGCTCGTGCAGCCAGAGGTCGCGCCCCTCGGTCCAGGCGATGTTGCCGCCGGTGCGCTTATACACGATGACGTCGCGGATGGTGTCGCAGCCACCCAGCGCCAGCGCCTCGTCGACGATGGCTTTCAGGGGCAGCGACTTGCCGCCGCGCTGTTGCTCGTCGGCGGTGATGACGGCCACGGCGCCGGCGTCGATGATGCGTTCCTGCAGCGATTTGGCGGAAAAGCCGCCGAACACGACCGAGTGGGTGGCGCCGATGCGGGCGCAGGCCTGCATCGCGGCCACGCCTTCGATCGACATCGACATGTAGATGACGACGCGGTCGCCCTTCTTGATGCCGCGCGATTTCAGGCCGTTGGCGAATTTGCAGACGCGCTCATGCAGCTCGCGGTAAGTGGCGCGGGTGACGGTGCCGTCGTCGGATTCGAAGATGATCGCCGTCTTTTCGGCATTCCCGTTCTGCAGGTTGCGGTCGAGGCAGTTGTAGGAGGCGTTCAGCTGGCCGTCGCCGAACCACTTATAAAAAGGCGCGCCGGACTCGTCGAGCGTGTTGGTAAACGGCTTTTGCCAGTCGAGGTGTTCGCGGGCCAGGCGGCCCCAGAAGCCTTCGTAGTCGCTGGCCGCTTCCGCGCATAATTTGTCGTAGGCGTCCATGCCGGAGACAGCTGCGTTGGCGGCGAACCCGGCAGGCGGTGGGAAAACACGGTGTTCCTGCAAAGCGCCGTGGTCTTGATTGGTCTCGGTCTCGGCCATGCTAGTCTCCATTAGTAATAGTTTTGCCATAACCATAGGCGTGCCCGCTTACTGAACCCTTACGTGGCCGCGCTGCGTGCCTTCCCTATTCAGCTGCGATTTTACCAACCCCCGGGCAAACCGAGGTAGCGGTCTGCAGGCGTACGCCAGAGGTGTAAAATGATGGGCTGTATTTGCCGGCACCCTGGAGTCGTACCCGATGTCCCAACACCTCCCCGCGAACGAAACACCGAAGCTCACCCCGCTCAATCGACTGATCTTTTCCAGCCGCTGGCTGCAGTTGCCGCTCTACCTCGGCCTGATCCTGGCGCAGTGCGTCTACGTGTTCCATTTCTGGGTCGAGCTGAAGGACCTGATCGGCGCCGCGCTCGGCAATGTCGATGCGCTGAACCACATCCTCGACGTCGTGACCGTGCCGGGCTCGGCTCGTCCGACCAAGCTGACAGAGACCACCATCATGCTGGTGGTGCTGGGCCTGATCGACGTGGTCATGATTTCGAATTTGCTGATCATGGTGATCGTCGGCGGTTTCGAAACCTTCGTTTCGCGCATGAACCTGGAAGGCCATCCCGACCAGCCCGAGTGGCTCTCGCACGTGAACGCGTCCGTGCTCAAGACCAAGCTGGCCATGGCGATCGTCGGCATCTCCTCGATCCACCTGCTGAAAACGTTTATCAACGCCAGCGCCTACGAGGTCAAGGTGCTGGTCGCCCAAACCGTTATCCATGCCGTTTTCCTGCTGTCGGCGCTGGCGATTGCCTACACCGACCGCATCGTTACCGCCACCTACAACCAGTCCAAGCCTCATTAACATCACCCGAGAATTGTCATGACAGTCATCAAACAGGAAGACCTGATCGAATCCGTTGCCGCCGCGCTGCAGTACATCAGCTATTACCACCCGGCTGACTACATCCAGCACCTGGCGCGCGCCTACGAGGCCGAACAAAGCCCGGCGGCGAAAGACGCGATCGCGCAGATCCTGACCAACTCGCGCATGTGCGCCGAAGGCAAGCGCCCGATCTGCCAGGACACCGGCATCGTCAACGTGTTCCTGAAAATCGGCATGGGCGTGCGCTTCGAAGGCTTCAGCGGCTCGGTCACCGACGCCGTCAACGAAGGCGTGCGCCGCGCGTACAACTTCGCCGACAACAAGCTGCGCGCCTCCATCGTCGCCGACCCGCATTTCGAGCGCAAGAACACGAAGGACAACACCCCGGCCGTGGTCCACATGGAACTGGTCGAGGGCGACACCGTCGACGTCAAGGTCGCAGCCAAGGGCGGCGGCTCGGAAAACAAGACCAAGTTCGTGATGTTGAATCCTTCCGACTCGCTGGTCCACTGGGTCATGAAGACCGTGCCGCTGATGGGCGCCGGCTGGTGCCCGCCGGGCATGCTCGGCATCGGCATCGGCGGCACGGCCGAGAAGGCGATGCTGATGGCGAAAGAGTCGCTGATGGAAGACATCGACATGTACGAGCTTAAAGCACGCGGCCCGCAGAACAAGACGGAAGAACTCCGTATCGAACTGTGCGACAAGATCAACGCGCTCGGCATCGGCGCCCAGGGTCTCGGCGGCCTGACCACCGTGCTCGACGTGAAGATCAACATGTACCCGACCCACGCGGCCTCGAAGCCGGTGGCGATGATCCCGAACTGCGCGGCCACCCGCCACGCCCACTTCGTGCTCGATGGCTCGGGCCCTTCGTACATCGAACCGCCTGCGCTGTCGACCTGGCCTGACGTGCAGTGGACGCCGGACACCCAGAAATCGAAGCGCGTCGACCTGAACACGCTGACGAAAGAAGAAGTCGCATCGTGGACGCCGGGCCAGACCCTGCTCCTGAACGGCAAGATGCTGACCGGCCGCGACGCCGCCCACAAGCGGATCCAGGACATGCTGGCCAAGGGTGAATCGCTGCCGGTCGACTTCACCAACCGCGTGATTTACTACGTCGGCCCGGTCGACCCTGTGGGCGACGAAGTCGTCGGTCCTGCCGGCCCGACCACTGCCACGCGCATGGACAAGTTTACCGACATGATGCTGGAGAAGACCGGCCTGATCTCGATGATCGGCAAGGCCGAACGCGGCCCGATGGCGATCGAGTCGATCCAGAAGCACAAGTCGGCCTACCTGATGGCGGTCGGCGGCTCGGCGTACCTGGTATCGAAGGCGATCAAGTCGGCCAGGGTCGTCGGCTTCGAGGACCTCGGCATGGAAGCGATCTACGAGTTCGACGTGCAGGACATGCCTGTCACGGTGGCCGTCGATTCGAGCGGCACCTCGGTGCACAACACCGGGCCGAAGGAATGGGCGGCGAAGATCGAATCGCTGAAGGGCATTCCAATCAACGCGGCTTGAAGATCGACCGGTAACGGTTGATCAAGGACGTAGGGTGGGCGGCTGTGCCGCCCACGCGTTCAACCCAAGTTCGCGTGACGCACGGCCTTTGGCACTCATGACCACACTCCACCCTTCCCCCGCCGCCCCCATCGGCATTTTCGACTCCGGCGTCGGCGGCCTCTCGGTCCTGCGCCACATCCGCGCGCAGCTCCCGCACGAACACCTGATGTACTTCGCCGATTCCGGCTTCGCCCCCTACGGCGGCAAGCCGGAACAGGCGGTGGCCGAACGCGTGCTCGCGATCGGCCACTTCTTCGTCCAGCACGGCGCGAAAGCGATTGTCGTCGCCTGCAACACGGCCACCGTCGCCGCGATCGCCCTGCTGCGCGAGCGTTATCCCTCCATGCCGATCATCGGCGTCGAACCAGGGCTCAAACCGGCCGCGGCAGCCTCGCGCAGCGGCACGGTCGGCGTGCTCGCCACCGAACTGACGCTCGGCGGAAAAAAATTCCTGCTGCTGCGCGACCAGGTCGCGGAAAGCACCGGCGTGCGTTTCCTGCTCCAGCCCTGTCATGGACTGGTCGACCAGATCGAACTGGGGGAACTCGATTCCGAAGCCACCATCGCGCTGCTGCGCCGCTACATCGATCCGCTGCTGGCCGAGGGCGCCGACACGCTGGTGCTCGGCTGCACCCACTATCCGCTGGTGCAGTCGTCGATCGAAGGCGTGATCGCGGCCAGTACGGATCGCCCGGTCACGCTGGTCGACACCGGCGAGGCCGTGGCACGCCACCTGGCGCGGCTGCTGGCCGCCGCCGGCATCGCGCGCCCGGCATCCGCGCAGCCTGCACGACTCGACGGCTATACGAGCGCCAGCAGCACCGCGCTCTCGAGCGCCTTTGCCAGCCTGCTCGGCATCGATCCGCCCACCCACGAGGTCGTGGCGGACGGCGCCGGCGGGATGTCGATCGAACCGAACAATTAGATTTGCCAGTTGGCTGTGAAGTTTGTATAATCTTGTTCTGTCTCGGCAGTGCTGAGATAGAAAAGCAAAACAATGGTGGCTGTAGCTCAGTTGGTAGAGTCCAGGATTGTGATTCCTGTTGTCGTGGGTTCGAGTCCCATCAGCCACCCCAAAGATTCAAGCAAAAAGCCCGGTCGATGACTGGGCTTTTTGCATTGGTGCCTGCGCTTTGGCAAGCGCACGCGAACGAAAAAAGGCCACCCGCAGGTTAATGTCCGCCACTTAAGCGAAGCCGTCGCCACTTTCACTCGTTTTTTCGTTGGCAGCCGCATAAACGTATGGGGTCATCGAGGCCAGTGGCCTTGATGACCCCATACGTTATGCGACAGCCGACGGTAAGGTCATGGCGGTGGTGCACAGCAAGAAGGCCAGTTTGCGGCTTGGGTGACCGGCATTACCCCCCTGTGGCCTTATTCTTGCTGCGCTCAACCAGCCCGCAGCGCCGGCACCGCCTGCGGCGCCACCCGCGCTATCGTCTCCATCAACTCCCCCACCTGCACCGGCTTGACCAGGTGCGCCGCGAACCCGGCCTCGCGCGACAGCTGCAGGTCCTGCTCCTGGCCGTAACCGCTGACGGCGACCAGCACGCTGCCGGCGCAGCATGGCAGCTGCGTCAGGGCACCGGCCAGCACGTGGCCGCTCATGTCGGGCAGGCCGATATCGAGCAGGATGACTTCGAACGCGTCGTGCGCGGCCAGGGACAGCGCCGCCTGCGCCGAATGTTCGACCGCCACCCGGTGGCCCGCGCTTTCGAGCACGAGGGCAAGGGTGGCCGCCGCATCGACGTTGTCGTCGACTACCAGGATGCGCATGGAGCGGGCGATGGCCGGCACCGGTGTGGCGGCCGGGGCGGCTACCACGCCCCGGGCGGGCGGGCGCAAGGGCAGGCGGATGGTGAAGAGGCTGCCCTGCCCCGGGCCGTCGCTATGCGCCTCGACGCTTCCTTCGTGCAGCTGGACCAGCTTCTTCACCAGCGCCAGCCCCAGGCCCAGCCCGCCCTGGGCACGGTCGGGCGTGCGTTCGGCCTGGGTGAACAGGTCGAACACGACCGGCAGCAGGTCGGGACCGATGCCGATGCCGTTGTCGCGCACTTGCAGGACTGCTTCCGCGCCCTGCTGTTGCAGCGAGACCTGTAGTTCGCCGCCGTTGGGCGTGTATTTCGCGGCGTTGTTGAGCAGGTTGGCCGCCACCTGCACCAGCCGGGTCCGGTCGCCGCAGACAGGCAGCGCCTGCGGGCCCATGTCCAGCGTCAGCCGGTGTCCCCTGGCGCGGATGACGGGCATGATCTGCTCCACCGCTTCGCGCAGCACGGCGCCGAGTTCCACGTCCGCCCTGCTGATCGCGACCAGGCCGCGCGTCACGCGCGACACGTCGAGCAGGTCGTCGACCAGGTGCGTCATGTGTACGACCTGGCGGCTGATGATCTCGCTGGTTTCCTTGATCCGCGGCTCGTGGGCGAAGCGCAAGCGCAACAACTGCGCGGCGCTGCTGATCGGCGCGAGGGGATTACGCAGCTCGTGTGCGAGCATGGCGAGGAATTCGTCCTTGCGCTGGTGTTCCCGCTGCAGGTCGGCCTGCTGCCGGTGCAGGTGGTCGAGCATGCGGTTGATCGACCTGGCGAGGTTGATCGTTTCGCTGCTGCCGGCCAGTTCGGCACGCGCGTCGCCGATACCCTCCTCGCCCAGCTTGCCCGCGAACCGCTCGAGCTTGCGCAAGTCCTGCGTCAACCCGAGGGAAAGACGCGAACCCAGCAGGAATACCACCAGCGCCAGCAGCAATGCGATGGCGCCGATCAGGCTGTATTGGGACCAGGGTGTTTCCAGGGAGGGGCCGACCGCGGACACGTCCACGCGCAGCCGCAGGCCCAGGTGGCCGAATTCGCCGGGCACCTTGACCGGCACTTCGAGGCGCCAGCCGCCCAGGGCTTGCGGCGGCTGGCCCTTCCAGGTCAGCACCGACGCCGGGACGGGATGCAGGTCCTTGATCCTGAGCTTGTAGACGAGCGCGCCTTCGGGCGTATTCGTACGCGAATAGCGCAGCAGGCTGACGCCGACCAGTTCCGCCCCTTGCGCACCCGCGAAGATGGCCGCGCTTTCATTGCTCTGGTCGATGCGCGCGCGCAGCCAGGCCAGCTGCGCGGCATCGAAGTCTTCGAGGCCGTTGCCCGCGATCGGCCTGGCTTCGAAATCGGTGAACAAGACCTGGACCGGGATACCGTTCACCTGGCGCAAGCTGTTCAGGAACGGGGCCAGATAGGTTTCGCGGCCCGCGCTGTCGACCAGACCGGTGGCCAGGATCGGGCTGTCGGCCACCTCGTCCATGCGCGCAGCCAGGGTGGCGATGTTGTTTCCGACAGTGCGCGCATTGAATGCGGCTTCGCGCTGCTGCAACAAGTCAAGCGCGGATGCGTGCTGACGATTGATCAGCCAGAACGAGGCCGCCGCGACCAGCAGGACCGCCGCGGCGGTCAGGATGGCCGAAGCGATCGCAAAGCGTTGTGTCAGGCTCCTGGCCCGCAGTGTCGACCACATGCTCATTCGCCGGTCGGCATCAGCACACCGTCGGCGCGGTAGCGGGCGATCAGGAGTTCGCGGGGTCCCAGGGCTTCGTGGCGGCCCGGCGTGAAAGGCGGCGCATAGGTCTTGACCAGGCCGCGATGTTCGCGCACCTTTTCGAGGGCATCGCGCACGGCCTTGCGGTCGGTGCTGCCGGCGAGCTCGATCGCCTTGGCCAGGATGTGCATTAGGTCATAGGCATGGGCCACGCCGACCGGCCCCTGGATATCCTCGATCCGGCGGATCGGCGACACCGCCGCCAGGCTGCGCATGAAGTGCTTGCGCCGCTCCCGGTCCGCCTGGAAGAACGAGAAGGTCTGGATCACCGAAAAGTCCACCTGGTTCAGGGCGGGCCCCGCCTGCCTGGTAAATTCGCCGCCCGTCACGCCCCAATGGCTCAGGATCGGGATCCGCTCCGCCTGCGGCAGGGCAGCCACCTCGCGCACCAGCACCGCGGCCTCGTCGTCGTTGGCGACCAGCACGATCGCCTGGGCGCCTGCGCTGCGCAAGGTTTTGTACCGGGCCACCAGGGTCTGGTCGCGCCAGTTGTACCAGGCAGTGTGGACGATGCTGACGTCCTGGTGGGCGGCCGCGAACTTCTCGGCGGCCGCCAGGTTGCTGCGTCCCCAGGAGGTATTCGTCAGCAACAGCCCGACCTTCCCGAGGCCGCGCCTGCGCGCCGTTTCCAGCAGCTTGGGCATGGCCAGGCTGTCGCGCAGCGAGAGGCGGTAGACATAATTGGGCCGCATGTCGTTATCGACGATCAGGTCGGCCGAGGACCAGGGCGCCAGGAACAGGGTCCGGGTCGCCTTCAGGGTCGGCAGCTCTTCGATGATCACCGGACTGAACCTGCCGCCGAACACGGCGACCAGGTCGGGCATGCGCGCCAGCTCCTCGATATTGCGGATACCGCGGGCCGGCAGCGAGCGATGGTCCCTGGTGACGAGTTCGACAGGCCTGCCGCCGAGCACGCCGCCGGCGCGGTTGATCTCGCCGATGGCGGTGCGCAGGCCCAGTTCCACGGCCTGGGCGGAGGTGCTGTTGTCCAGGCCGAATTCGGCATCAAGTCCCACGCGCACCGGGGCCGGCGCCGCTCCCGCCATCGCGGACAAGCTCGCCAGCAGCACCAGCATGGCGTGGGCAATCAGGCGGGCGAAGGCATTGCCCAGGCGGGGAAGAATCAGGTTCGGCATAGGTGTCGGGAAGATGGGGCCCCGGTATTGTAAAGCGTAAATCCGGCAGCAACGGACAATCGGCCGGAAACCGCACAGCAGCGGCCACTGCGGCAGGCGCGGCAATGAAAAAAGGCCACCCGCAGGTGGCCTTCTTCATTCCAGGCGCCGGCTATCGCCAGCCCTCCCCGATCAGTTCCGGTTCGGGTTATTCGGACGCGCATCGGCACGGTTCGGCACGCCGTCGTTGTCGCGGTCGCGGTCCATGCGGTTCGGGACACCGTCGCCGTCGCGGTCGCCACGGCGCCAGCCGCCGCGATCCAGGGTCCAGTCATTGCCATTCTGGCGCCATTCAGGGCGGCTATACACGTAGCCATGACGGACTCTTTCGTAGTGGCCCTTCACCCAGGTGTAGCGATGGCCGTTCCAGTTCCAGTAGCCCGGCGCCCATTCATAACCACGGCGCGCCCTTGGGTGGGATTCGTGACGCAGCGGCGGTGGCGCCTTCTGCACGACGATCACCTCAGTCCGGCTGTGCTGCGCTTGTGCCACCGGGGCGAAGGCAGCGGTGCTGATCACGGCAGCTGCGACGGTGATGAGAATTCGTTTCATGGTAGTGCTCCTTTCGGTTCGGTGTGAGACCACTATAGCCAAACGTTCCAGTGCACAGTAGAACTGATGCAAGTGCTTACAATCGATACATTTGGCGGGTTTCCATTAACAGACTGGAAACCTTATGCTACCTCGGCGGGCATTTTCGCAGCGCACGGTCGAGCCTGCTACCGGATGAGGCCGGGGATCGACCGCCATCGGTGCCATTGAAACAGCGCCGCCGAAAACAAAACAGCCGGCGCAAAGGCCGGCTGTCTCGTTCAAACCAGGTGAGGCAAGGAAATCAGTCGAGCTTCCATGCGTAGTCGACCTTGGCCCAGGTCTGGGCTGGCGAACCGTCTTTCGTGCCCGGCTTGAACTTGCAAGCGCTCAGGCCTTTTTGGGCTGCCTTGTCGAGGCCTTTGAAGCCGCTCGACTTGTCCAGCTTCGAATCGGCGACGCTGCCGTCGGCGTTGACCAGGAAGGACATCGAGGTCGTGCCCTGCTCTTCGTTCATCAGCGAGGCTTTCGGATACTCGACCTTGCACTTGGCCGGGTCGAACGAGGCTGGGGTTTCACCAGCGAATGCCGAGCCGGCGATGGCGGCGAAAACGAGGGTGGCGATGGCGCTCAGGTAAGGCTTTTTCATGGTTTTATTTCCCCAAAAAGGTAGTTGGTCTGCCGCTGACTGCTTGCGGTCTTTCTGTGTGTCCGGCTGATTCGCCGTGAATTAAAATTCTTCCCATTCGTCGCTGCCTGCCGCAACCGGGGCCTTCTTCGGCCTGGCTGCAGCGGCCGCGGCGGCCGGCTTTTTCAGTGCAGCACGGGCTGCAGGGGCCGGGCGTGCCGCCGGGGTGCGCACCGCCGGCAGCTTCGCCACAGGTGCGGCCACCGCTGGTGCCGCCAGCACCGGCTCGATGCTGTGTTCTTCGCCATCGACGAGCTTGAAGATGCTGACCACGCGGCCCAGTTCACCGGCCTGGTCCTGCAGGCTCTGGGCGGCGGCTGCCGCTTCTTCGACCAGGGCCGCATTTTGCTGGGTCATGCTGTCCATCTCGATGATCGACATGTTCACCTGTTCGATGCCGGCGCTTTGCTCGGCGCTGGCGTTGGCGATCTCGCCCATGATGTCGGTCACGCGCTTGACGCTCGCCACCACTTCGTCCATCGTCACGCCGGCCTGGCCGACCAGCTTGCTGCCGCGCTCGACCTTCTCGACCGAGTCGCCGATCAGGGTCTTGATTTCCTTGGCTGCCGCCGCCGAGCGCTGCGCCAGGTTGCGCACTTCGGAAGCCACGACCGCGAAACCACGGCCCTGCTCGCCGGCACGTGCCGCTTCCACCGCGGCGTTCAGCGCCAGGATGTTGGTCTGGAAGGCGATGCCGTCGATGACGCTGATGATGTCGGCGATCTTCTTGGCCGAGCTGTTGATCTCGCCCATCGTGCCGACCACCTGCGACACCACGTCGCCGCCCTTGCGCGCCACGTCCGAGGCACTGGCCGCGAGGTGGTTGGCTTCACGGGCATGTTCCGCGTTCTGCTTGACGGTGGTGGTCAGGGTTTCCATCGCCGAAGCAGTCTTTTCCAGCGAGCTGGCCTGCAGTTCGGTACGCGAGGACAGGTCGATGTTGCCGGCGGCGATTTCACGCGAGGCAGTGCCGATGGTTTCGGTGCCGCGGCGGACCTGGCCGACGATCTTGACCAGGCTGTTGCGCATTTCGTTCATCTCGGCCAGCAGGCTGCCGCGCTGGGCGGTGTGGGTGTCGATGGCGATCGACAGGTCGCCATGGGCGATGCTGCCGGCAATGCGGGTGGTGTAATCCGGCTCGCCGCCCAGCTGTTTGATCAGGCCGCGGGTGATGATCCAGGCCGCTGCCACGCCCATGGCGACGGCCGCCACCAGCATGGCCAGCATGAAGTTACGGGCGCTGACAAAGGCGCTGGCCGCATCTTCCTGGCTCTGGGCGCTCTGTTTGTCTTCCAGCGCGACCAGCTTGTCGAGTGCTTCGGTCCACTTCTTCTGGACCGGACGCACTTCCTTGATCATGACGCGGGTGGCGCTCATGGCGTCGTTCGCCAGATAGAGTGCGGACGCCTTGGCGATGGCCGGCATGGCGGTCGCTTCGTGGCCCTTGATCTCGGCCAGCAAGGCCTTTTCGTCGTCGGTGCCTTCGGCGCCAAAAATCTTGCTGACCTTGCTCTCGGCCGCTTCGTACACGGCGGTCTGGTCCTTGAACTTCTTGAGCTCGGGCTCCATTTCGGTGGCGTCGGTCATCAGGGTCAGCACGCGCAGCGAAGCCAGGCGGTCATGGACGTTGTTGCGCATCTCGATGACGGAACGGCTCGAGACATTATTCACGCCGACCACGTGGTCGAGGCGATCCTGGATCTGCGCCATGCGCACGATGCCGACTGCGGTGACCGCGACAAGCAGCACCAGCACCAGGGCGAAGCCCAGTCCCAGGCGCATGCCGACTTTCATCTTCGATAAATTCATTTCGCTTCCCTGTCTGTTGATCAGATGTGCTTCGGTGTACCGTTGTTGCAGGCTGCATTCCATAACGGCAATTATTTCCCGTAGGATAAATCAAAAGCTCGCCGCCAAGGCTCTAAAACCGTGCACATGTCACAAAAATGCCGTTCCGGCGGATCACATCTGTTGCAAATCTTCAATTCCGTGTCCGAAATTATGGAGTGGGTCTTGTGATGGAGCAAGCGACGGTTGGGCTTGTCTACACAAATGCACATTTGTGTGTAGTAAATTTCCTACAAGCAAGCAAGAGAGCACGCTCGTTCTTGCCTACATGACTATAGACGGTGTCCTACGGCAATCGATATGAGTCGTCAGGCAATCATTTTGCAGGGCCGCCGGAAGGCGTGCCGGGCCGGGGCCGGGGAGCGCAGGCGGAGGGGAGCGAACAGGAAGGAGAGGCAGGCGGCGCATTGCGGCCGCCCGCGGGTATGGCGACGTCTTACAGGCTGCGGATCTGGGCTGCCGCGTCGAGCAGCAGGCGCGGGTCGGCCATGGCCAGCTTCTTCGGATCGGACAGCATCTGGCGGAAGGCACGGGCGCCCGGCAGGCCGGCCGTCAGGCCGAGCATGTGGCGCGTAATGCTGTTGAGCTTCAATCCATTGCCGCCGTATTGCGCCAGCTGGGCACTAATGTAAGGCACCATCGCGGCCAGCACCTCGGCGCGCGTCCTGGGCGCTGCGCTGTCGCCATAGAAACGGGCGTCCCAGTTCGCCATCACATACGGGTTGTGGTAGGCCTCGCGGCCGAGCATGACGCCGTCCACGTGCTGCAGGTGCAGCGCGATCTCGTCGTCGGTCTTGATGCCGCCGTTGATGAGGATTTCCAGCTCCGGGAATTCGCGCTTGAGCTGATACGCCACTTCGTAGCGCAGCGGCGGGATCTCGCGGTTTTCCTTGGGCGACAGGCCCTTCAGGATGGCGTTACGTGCATGGACAATAAAAGTGCGGCAGCCGGCGTCGGCGATCGTGCCGACGAAATCGCGCACGAAACCGTATTCCTCGCTCTTGTCGATGCCGATGCGGTGTTTCACCGTGACGTCGATCGACACCGCATCGCGCATCGCCTTGACGCAGTCGGCGACCAGCTGCGGCTCGTTCATCAGGCAGGCGCCGAACGCGCCGCGCTGGACGCGCTCGGACGGGCAGCCGCAATTGAGGTTGATCTCGTCATAGCCCCACTCCTGCCCCAGCTTCGCGCTTTTCGCGAGGTCGGCCGGTTCGCTGCCGCCGAGCTGCAGCGCGACCGGGTGCTCGATCTCGTCGTAGCGCAGGTGGCGTTCCACGTCGCCGTAGACCAGGGCGCCGGTGGTCACCATCTCGGTGTAGAGCCAGGTATGGCGCGTGATCTGGCGGTGGAAGACGCGGCAGTGGCGGTCGGTCCAGTCCATCATCGGGGCGACCGACAGGCGGCGTCCGCCCGCGATTGTCCCGGCCGTGGGCTGGTGGCCGGCCATGTCCGGGCGCACTTCGTTCTTGTCACTCATGTTGGTTCACATTTCTCATTACATTAGGCGCCAGGCCTGCGGTAGCGGCGGGACGGCGTCGGTCGCGCCGGCGCGACAGGATCGCGGCCGGCTGGATGGGGCACTGCGCTAGCAGGCCGCCGCCCGCCGGAAGCGGCGCGCGCGGATGCGGGAGTCAGGGATGGAGATCGACCCGTGATTATACGTGACAACGAAAGTCGCTGAAGCCCGCCCTAACGGACCGCCGGCCCAGCGGGGGCGCACGCGCGGATACCGTCGGCCAGGCTGATGTGGGGGGTCCAGCCTGGGGGCGCCGCGAAACCGGTCCATGGCACCAGGACGTCGCGTGCCCGCGAAGCACGCGCGCCCCACTCCACGTCGAGCCGCCCGCCGGTGGCTTTCTCGAAGACCGCCACGACTTCCCGCAGCCGCAACGGCCGTCCCGACGAGACCCCGTAGCGCATGTGGGCAGGGGCAGCACTGCGCAGCGCCGCTTCGGCGGCCAGGAAGGCCGCGGCGACATCGTCGACATGGACAAGGTCGACCAGCTCGTCGCCGGTCGACATGGCCAGCGGTGTGCCGGCGGACAGCGCCCGCCACAGCGCGTTGAGCAGCTTGGGGCGCGGGTCCTGGGGGCCGTAGGTGTCGAACAGCAGCAGCGTCGCCGCGCGCAGGCCGTGCGCGTTGACGTAATAGGTGAGGATGGCCTCGAAGGCCTGTTTGGTCGCCGCATACAGGTTCACCGGATCGTAGGGTCGCCCCTCGAAGTGCTGCCAGGCGGTGCCGGTATTGAGCAGGAGGCGCACGCCATGCAGGCGCATGGCCTCGAGCAGGCGTGTCGAAAACAGCAGGTTGGCCTCGACCAGCGCGGTGATATCGGAGTGGCGGTGTTCGGCGACATACGCCGCGGCCAGGTGGAACACGGCGTCCGGCGCGGCACGGCCCACGGCCTCGGGCAGTGCGCCGGCATCGTCGCCGATGCGGTGAACGGTGATCGATTCCAGCACCGGCGCGAGCAGGCCGAGGCTGGATGAGGCGCGTACCAGCACGTGTACATCCCATCCACAGGCGACGAGATGCCGCGCCAGGCGGGAACCGATATAGCCGCTGGCGCCCGTCACCAGCGCACGCCGGGGTCGCTGCCCGATTTCCATGATGTCCTTGCGATGTCCTGTATTACTGCGCCTGGCTGGCGGCCGGGCCGCGCGTTCGCAGGAAAAGTTGCGCGGATTTTAACATGACGGGGCAGCGCGCTTCCCCTGTCCAGCCATCGATGTCACCGCCCATCCGGGCGTCCGACAAATAATTTGAAAAATTTCCGTGCGGCACTTAATGGATCTGCGGAAACAGTCGTCTTGTACTGGTGAGAGCAGCTTAGCCAAGAATTCTGACTGCTCCTTGTCCCCTAACCACTGGAGCTGAACATGCTGAGCCTTCACACCAACAACGCTGCCCTGTCGGCACAAAACTCGATCGGTCACACCCAGTCGGCCCTGTCGACCTCGATGACCCGCCTGTCGACCGGTTACCGCATCAACTCGGCAATGGACGATGCCGCCGGCCTGCAGATCGCCACCCGCCTGAAGTCGCAGACCAGCGGCATGGCCGTGGCAATGCGCAACACCCAGAATTCGACCTCGATGCTGCAGACCGCCGGCGGCGCGCTCTCCGAAGTCACCAACATGATGATCCGCATGAAGGACCTGGCGACCCAGTCGGCCGACCAGTCCTCGAGCGGCGCCGACCGTACCGCCATCAAGGCCGAGTACGACAGTACCGCGACAACATCGCCTCGATCAAGATCCGCCTGAGCAAAAACGAAGTCTACCTCGGCGGCATGGTGAACGACATCGCCGCCGGCCGCGACCAGATCGTCTGGGCGCTCGACGGCTCCAACACGTCCGAGGACCTGAAGGCGATGAGCAACCCGCTGCAGGCACTGCGCGACAGCCTGTTCTTCAGCGCCAATACCGTCGACCAGGAAGGCCGTTACGTCTTCTCCGGCACCAAGACCTCGACCGCGCCGATGGCCTATGACGCGACTGCGCCCGCGGGATCGCGCTACAGCTACGCCGGCAACACCAACGAACAGCGCGTCGTCGTCGGCAATGGCCTGACCCAGGTCGCCAACGACAACATGCTGGGCATGGAGCAAGTGCTGAACCGCCTCGACGCGACCATCGCCAAGCTCGGCAGCGCCAACGTCAACGTCAACGATCCTGCCACGCGCGCCGTGCTCAAAGCGAACCTGGTCGGCTTCGACCAGGGGCTCGACCTGGTATCGGGCAAGATCGCCGTCATCGGCGGCAAGGAGAACATCCTCGACACGCTCGACGCCAACCATGGTAACGTCAGCCTCTCGAACCAGATGGCCATCACCGACATCGCCCAGCTCGACATGGGCGTCGCCGCCACCGAGCTGAACGGCTATTCGACGGCCCTGCAGGCGACCTACAAGGCCTACAGCCGGATCGGTTCGCTGTCCCTGTTCTCTGCCCTGTAATCGATGGACACCACGCTGCGCACCGCTTCCACCACGCTTCCCGTCAACACGACGGTGAACGCCGGCGCCGCCAAGGGCGCGCCGGCGATCATCCGCCCCCAGCCCCTTGACGACGCCGCGCTTGAAACGCGCGCCGCCGTGCGCCCTGCCGCCGAAGCGCCTGTACGCCGCGTCCGTGCGAATTACGATACGCGCCTGCAGGGCGATGTCGCCAGCGCCCAGCAAGCGCGCGCCTATCTCGCCCGCGTCGCCGCCCAGCTGGAATCGGTC
The DNA here is from genome assembly GCF_056680575.1 of Telluria sp. AIW5. NCBI lineage: Bacteria > Pseudomonadati > Pseudomonadota > Betaproteobacteria > Burkholderiales > Oxalobacteraceae > Telluria > Telluria sp. AIW5. The sequence goes on from NZ_CM155289.1 coordinate 5,055,166, forward strand.
AAGGCCGCGCTCTCCGCGAAGATCTCCGGCATGAAGAGCGGCGCGCGCGACCTCGAGGCACGTGCGCGCCAGCTCGGCGCCACGATCGCCGCCCGCAGCGCCCAGGCCGGCGGCTCGGTCGACGCCCAACTGCAATTCTCCGATGGCGAACCGGCCCAGCAGCGTTTCCGCATCACGGGCCTGGACGCCGGCATGCTGCAAGCGGCCGCGCCGCTGTCGCTGGCCTTCTCGGTCGGCGGCGCCGGTGGCCCGCAACTGGCTGCCGCGATCGAGCCCGACATGACGCCCGAACAGATCGCCGGACGTCTCGACCGTACCCTGGCGCCGGTCCAGGTGCGCGCCGGACTGGACCGTCAAGGCCGGATCGAATTCAGGACCGCCGAAGCGAACTGGTCGAAAGTGCGCGACAACATCGCCATTTCCGGCCGCGGCCGTGTCGCGACCGAAGCCGTCGCGCCCGACCTCAAGCTCCAGGACCTGGGCACCGGCAACGCCGATGCGCTACGCCAGAGCCTGCGCGAAGTGGTGCAGGCCCTGGAACGCGTGCGCCGTTCGCAGGATGCCGCCAGCGCCGCGCTGAACGATGCGACCCTGCGCGCGTCGCAGTCCGAGCTGAGCGCGGAAGAACTCGCCATCTCGGCGCAGGATTTCGCGTCGACCGCCGGTAGCCACGATTACGAGTCGCTGCTGGCGATCACCTCGGCGCTGGTCGGCGTGAGCCGCGAGCGGGTGCTGGCATTGCTGGGGCTGCGCTGATTCCAGCGTAATTCACCCGGTCGCCGCTGCTCCGGCGGCCGGAGCGCGTGGGCGCCGGCTTTTCGACAATGCGGGCAGCGGCCCGCGACCGCGCCGTCACCCACCTTCCGTAGGGTGGGCTCCGCCCACGCGATACCCCGTCCGCACCTCGAAAAACTGCCGCCAGCCACTCAGGCTTGCGACCCCGGCGCCCCCGGCCGCTCCCCAATCTGCTGCCGCCACATCGCGTAATACAAGCCACGCGCCTCGAGCAGCTCGCCATGCGTGCCCTGCTCGACGATCCTTCCTTTCTCCAGCACGAAAATGGTATCGGCATGCATCACGGTCGAGAGCCGGTGCGCAATCAAAATGGTCATCTGGGCCGCCCGCCGCGAAATCTCGCGCACCGTATTCGTGATCTGCTCCTCGGTGATCGAATCGAGGGCCGAAGTCGCCTCGTCGAAAATCAGCAAGGCCGGCTGCCGCACCAGCGCCCGCGCGATCGACAGCCGCTGCTTCTCGCCGCCGGACAGCTTCATCCCCCGTTCGCCGATCACGGTGTCCAGCCCCTCCGGCGAGCGCTCGAGCAAATAGGCGCAGGAGGCCTGGCGCATCGCCGCCACGATCTCCTCGTCGGTGGCATCGGTCTTCACGAAGCGGATATTGTCGCGGATCGTCCCTGCAAACAAATACGTCTCCTGCGTCACGAAACCGATCTGGCGGCGCACCCGGTTATAGCGCAGGTCGGTGGTGCGCACGCCGTTGTACGACACCTCGCCCGCATTCGGCGTGTACAGCCCCACCAGCAGTTTCACCATCGTCGACTTGCCCGAACCTGACGGCCCGACGAAGGCCACCGTCTGCCCCAGCGTGGCCGCGAACGAGACGCCGGCCAGCGCGTCCTCGGGCGCGCCCTTGTGGCGGAAGCGCACGTCATCGAAGCGCAGTTCGGTGAGCGGCCCGATCTCGACCGGGTCCGGCGGACGCCGCTCGACCGGCTTGTCCATCAGCGTCTTGAAGTTCAGCAGCGAAGCCTCGGCCTCGCGGTGCGCCAGGATGATGTTGCCGAGTTCCTGCAGCGGCGCGAAGATCGACACCGAGATGAACTGCATGGCGATCAGTTCGCCGGTCGAGAGCAGGTCGCGGAAGATCAGCCACAGCAAGGCAAACAGGATCGCCAGCTTCAGCAGGCTCAGCGTCGATCCCTGCAAAAAGGAGAGCAGCCGGATGCGCTTCACTTTCTCCATTTCCAACGCGAAGATGGCGTCGGTCTGGCTGCGCAGGCGGCGGATCTCCGGGAAAGTCAGCCCCAGGCTTTTAATGAGTTCGATATTCCGCAGCGACTCCGTGATGAAGCCCGAGTTGCGATTGGTCTCGCGCGTGATCGAACGCTGCTGGGTCTTGATCTCTCGGCTCAGCAAACCCGTGAGCCCGCCCAGCACCACCACCCCGACGAAGAAGACCGGCACCAGCAGCCAGTGTTTCGTGACCGCATACCAGGCCAGGAAGGTCACCCCGACCAGGGCCGCAAAGGCGGTGTTGATGAAGGTGTTGATCAGGCGCTCGCTGTCCGCCCTCACCTTTTGCAGCAAGGAGAGCATCTCGCCGCTGCGCAAGTCCTCGAACTCCTGGAATTTCAGCCTCAATAAATGCCGCAAGCCGTCGTTGAAGATGGCCACGCCCAGCTTCTGCACGACCAGGCGCGTCACGTATTCCTGCAAGGCTTTCGCCAGGCGCGACAGCACGGCCACCAGCACCGCGATGCCAAGCAGCCGCATCACGTACGGCATCGGGTCGGCGTCGCCCGGGTGGCGCTGCGTCACGTGGTCGATGATCCTGCCGAAGATGATCGGGTCGACCAGGGCCAGCACCTGGGCGATGCCGGCAAAGACGAGAGCCAGCAGGCCCAGGCGCCAGTGGGGTTTGAGGTAAATCCAGAGAATGCGCATGGGGCGATCTTAACAACCGGGGCTGAAAACACGCGCACCGATGAGCTCGGCGTTGCCACAAACGGCATCCAGCCCGACGCACCGTTTCTACCCGGTGGACATCAACAACGCCGGCGCCATCGCCGGTAACGTCTCGCTGGACGAAACGAGGTCGCACGCCGCCGTACTGGCACGCGGCAAGATCGTCGACCTCGGCACGCTTCGGGGGGAACAGCTCCGCGAGTGCGATCAACGACGCGGGACAGGTCACCGGTACCTCGTGGACCCGCGACCGGACACGCTGCACGCCTTCCTGTATTCGCGCGGCCGCATGATCGACCTCGACGGGCGGCCCGGCAAAAACAGCTACGGCGAAAGTATCAACGCGAAGGGACAGGTCGTCGGCCAGTTCTACAACCGCAACGACCAGCCGGTGGCCTTCGTGTACGCAGGGCGCGGCATGCGAGACATCGGCACGCTGGGCGGCTATGCCAGTCTGGGCTGGGACATCAACGATGCCGGCGTCATTGTCGGCGAGTCCGTCATCAAGGACCCTGACGCGGCGCCATTCGAGCCCTACCACCCGTTCATGTACTACAGGGGCGTGATGCGCGACCTCGGCGTGCTGCAGGGCGGCGGGCATACTGCCAGTGCCGCGCAGAAAATCAACAACGCCGGCCAGATGGCGGGCTACTCGGACGTGAACGGCTACTACCACCTGTTCTTCTACGAACGCGGCATGATGACCGACCTCGGCTTCTTCGGCGGCCAGCAGCTGACCGTCCGCGATTTGAACGAACGCGGCAGCTTCGTCGGCGATGGCCAGTCGCAGGACGATGACGTCGCCTTCGTGTATACGGGCGGCCAGCTGCACAACCTCGATGCGCTGATCGCGTCCCCGGGGTGGCACATGGCAAGCGCCAGCGGCATCAACGACCAGGGCCAGATCGTGGGCATTGCCTGCCGCCGCGATACCACCTGCGAGTCGGTGCGCCTCGACCCGGTACAGGGTCACCACCGCTGACCCGACCCGGAAATAAAAAAACCGCTGCCCCGCATTTGCATGCGGTGACAGCGGTTTGTCGTGGACAGGGGAACGAGCCCCTGTCAATTAAGCTTCGCGGTTGGCCTTCTTGCGCTCGTGTTCCTTGAGGTAGCGCTTGCGCAGGCGGATCGACTTCGGCGTGATCTCGACCAGTTCGTCGTCCTCGATGAACTCGACAGCGTACTCGAGCGACATCTGGATCGGCGGCACCAGGCGCACGGCTTCGTCGGTACCCGACGAACGCACGTTGGTCAGCTGCTTGCCCTTGATCGGGTTGACGACCAGGTCGTTGTCGCGCGAGTGGATGCCGATGATCATGCCTTCGTACACCGGGTCGTTGTGCGACACGAACATGCGGCCGCGGTCCTGCAGTTTCCAGATCGCGTAGGCGACGGCGGCGCCGTCGTCCTGCGAGATCAGCACGCCGTTGCGGCGGCCGGCCATTTCACCGCGGGTGTTGTCGACCGGTGCGTACTCGTGGAACACGTGGCTCATCAGGCCGGTGCCGCGGGTGAGGGTCATGAATTCGCCCTGGAAGCCGATCAGGCCACGCGCCGGGATCAGGTACTCGAGACGCACGCGGCCCTTGCCATCCGATTCCATGTTCTGCAGGTCGCCACGGCGGCGGCCCAGTTCTTCCATGACGCCGCCCTGGTTGGCTTCTTCCACGTCGACCGACAGGTTCTCGAACGGCTCGTGGCGCACGCCATCGACCATCTTGAAGACCACGCGCGGACGCGACACGGCCAGCTCGAAGCCTTCGCGACGCATGTTTTCGATCAGGATCGTCAGGTGCAGCTCGCCGCGGCCCGAGACTTCGAAAATCGTGTCGTCGTCGGTCGGCGCCACGCGCAGTGCGACGTTGGCTTTCAGTTCGCGGTCGAGGCGGTCACGCAGCTGGCGGCTGGTGACGAACTTGCCTTCGCGGCCGGCCAGCGGCGAGTTGTTGACCATGAAGTTCATGGTCAGGGTCGGCTCGTCGACGGTCAGCATCGGCAGCGCTTCCGGGGTGTCCGGTGCGCAGATGGTCGAGCCGATGCCGATTTCGTCGATACCGTTGATCAGGCAGATGTCGCCGGCGACGGCTTCGTCGACCAGCACGCGCTCGAGGCCCTTGAAGTTCAGCACCTGGTTGATGCGGCCCTTGATCGGGGTGCCGTCAGGACCGTTCATGACGATGACGTCCTGGCCGGTCTTGACGGTGCCGCGGTTGACGCGGCCAATGCCGATCTTGCCGACGTACGACGAGTAGTCGAGCGAGGTGATCTGCATCTGCAGCGGGCCTTCCGGATTGTCGTCACGGACCGGCACGTGTTGCAGGATGGCGTCGAACAGCGGCTTCATGTCGCCGCCACGGACGTCTTCGGTCAGGCCGGCGTAGCCGTTCAGGCCCGAGGCGTAGACGATCGGGAAGTCGAGCTGGTCATCGCTGGCGCCGAGCTTGTCGAACAGTTCGAAGGTCTGGTTGATGGCCCACTCGGCGCGCGCGCCTGGACGGTCGACCTTGTTGACGACGACGATCGGCTTCAGGCCCAGGGCCAGTGCCTTGCGGGTCACGAAACGGGTCTGCGGCATCGGACCTTCCTGCGCATCGACCAGCAGCAGCACCGAGTCGACCATCGACAGCACGCGCTCGACTTCACCGCCGAAGTCGGCGTGGCCCGGGGTGTCGACGATGTTGATGTGGGTGCCTTCGTACTCGACCGCGCAATTCTTCGACAGAATCGTAATGCCGCGTTCTTTTTCGAGGTCGTTCGAGTCCATCACGCGGGTGTCCACCGCCTGGTTTTCACGGAAGGTGCCGGACTGACGGAGCAGCTGGTCGACCAGGGTGGTCTTGCCGTGGTCAACGTGGGCGATGATTGCAATATTACGAATTGCGCGTTTGGTATTTGACATGTATTTTCAGCGTGATTTGCGTGATGGTGCGGATGAACTCGCGGATGTGTCCGAGGCTGCCAATTTCGGAAACCGCGTAGTATAGCACGTTGATGTGAACTCGCCTCCAAAAAGGTCCGTAATTTCAACGAGTTGGTAGAATGGGCACTCTGTGCCCACGCGGAACGCCGGGTCGTGTTGGCAGGGATTTAATGAACTTCCACGGCAGGTGAAACGCCGATCCGGCTGAGCTTGCTCGGCTTGAACGCGTGGGCGGCGCATAGGAAGCGGGCGCGCAAGCGTTCGGGTGGAGCCGCCCACCCTACGAGCGTGTAAAAAAAATAGCCATGGCTGCGTTGCATCGTCTCGCCGTACCCACGTACTGTCTTCGACGATGTCGCCTCGCCCTCAGGGCCTTGCCCTGACAATTTTTTCACACGCTCTACGGTCAGGCGACGTTCAGCAACCCGGCAAAGTTATTGCGGCGCCGCAATCAACCGTTCCGGCGCCAGGATCGCGTACTCCTGCAGGTTCGCCGTCCCCAGCAGCTTGCCGTCGTGATACACGCGCACCCTGCCCAGCTCTTGCGGCACCATCACCGACTCTTTACCGAGCGCCAGGCGCTGGCCGTTCAGAAAGCGCTTGGCCAGCTCCGGCGTCAGCTCGACCGAAGGAAAGCTCGACAGCAACGCATCGACCGGCGCCAGCAGCGACAGCGGTTCGGCATGCGCCTGCAAATCTTCCAGCGAGATCATCGTCTCGGCCGTCAAAGCGCCCACCTGGATGCGGCGCAATGCGTTCAGGTGCGCGCCACAGCCCAGGGCTGCGCCGATGTCTTCGCCCAGCACGCGCACGTAGGTCCCCTTGCTGCAGGTGACGCGGATCTTCAGCATCGGTGCTTCGTAAGCGACCAGTTCCAGCCCGTGAATCGTTACCGGGCGCGCTTCGCGCTCGAGCGTGATGCCTTCGCGCGCGTATTCGTAAAGCGCCTTGCCGTCGCGTTTCAGGGCCGAGTACATCGGCGGCACCTGCAGGATCGGGCCGCGGAACCGCGCCAGCGCCGCTTCGATCTGCCCGATCGTCACGTCAACGGGGAGCGTCTCGATCGCCTCGCCCTCGGTGTCGCCGGTATTCGTCATGATGCCGAGGTGGACCGTCGCCTCATAGGTCTTGTCGGCTTCCAGCAAGTCCTGCGAGAACTTGGTTGCTTCGCCGAAGCACAGCGGCAGCAAACCGGTGGCGAAGGGGTCGAGCGTGCCGGTGTGGCCCGCCTTTTTCGCGTTCATGACGCGCTTGGCGCGGATCAAAGCGTCGTTCGAGGACAGGCCGACCGGCTTGTCGAGCAGGAGGACGCCGTCGACCAGGTCACGCGGCTTTTTTGGCGGGCGTGCGTTCACTTGGCGTCGTCGTCCGCTTCCGGTGCCGCAGCCGAAGCTGCGCTGCCGTCGTCAAAGTCGGCGGCGCGCACGGCGTTCGCCTGGTCGATCAGGGCCGACATCTGCAGGCCGCGCGAGGTCGAGGTGTCGTGCACGAAGTGCAAGCGCGGCAGCGTGTGGATGTGCAGGCGCTTGCCGAGCATGTTGTGCAGGTAGCCGGAGGCTTTGTTCAGGCCCTCGAGCGTCTGCTTGATTTCTTCCTTGCTGTCTTTGAGCAGGGTGAAATAAACCTTTGCGTGCGCGTAGTCGGGCGTGAGCTGGACTTCGGTCAGTGTGATCATGCCGACGCGCGGGTCTTTCAGCTCGAAGGCGATCAGTTCCGACAGGTCTTTCTGGATCTGGTCGGCGACGCGCAGGCCGCGCTGGGGGATGGTTTTGCTGTGTTTTGCCATGGTGTTGTATTGGGTTTTTCTGACGATGTTACATCTAAGTGCAAGGCAGGGGCGTACGCTGGCGACATGCAGCTTGTGCATCCGCGTGGGCTCAAGAGCCCACCCTACGGTGCACCGCCGCCAGTGGATCAGACCAGCCATCAGTCCGCCGCAAAAAAAACGCCATCGGCTGGGCACAAGGCCCGGCGGATGGCGCTTTTTGGTCGCGCTTGCGAATTACAGCGTACGAGCCACTTCGGTCACTTCGAACACTTCCAGGACGTCGCCAACCTGGATCTCGTTGTTGTTCTTCAGCGAGAGGCCGCACTCGAGGCCGGCGCGCACTTCTTTCGCATCGTCCTTGAAGCGCTTGAGCGAGTCGATCTCGCCGGTCCAGATGACGATGTTGTTGCGCAGCAGGCGGACCGACGAGGTACGCTTGACGACGCCATCGGTGACCAGACAGCCGGCAATGGCGCCGACTTTCGAGACCAGGATGACCTGGCGAATCTCGACCTGGCCGGTGATGGTCTCGCGCTTTTCCGGTGCCAGCATGCCCGACAGTGCCGTCTTGATCTCGTCGATCGCATCGTAAATGATGCTGTAGTAACGGATGTCGACGCCATTGGCTTCGGCCAGCTTGCGGCCCTGCGAGTCGGCACGGGCGTTGAAGCCGATGATGACCGCTTTCGAGGCGACCGCGAGGTTGACGTCCGACTCGGTGATGCCGCCGACCGCCGCATGGACGACCTGCACGCGCACTTCCGAAGTCGACAGCTTCTGGAGCGAGCTGACCAGTGCTTCCTGCGAACCCTGCACGTCCGTCTTGATGATCAGCGGCAGGTTCTTCACCTCGCCCTCGGCCATCTGGTCGAACATGTTTTCCAGCTTCGCTGCCTGCTGCTTGGCCAGCTTCACGTCGCGGAACTTACCTTGACGGAACAGACCGATTTCACGTGCTTTACGCTCGTCGGCCATGACCATGACTTCTTCACCGGCAACCGGCACTTCGGTCAGGCCCTGGATCTCGACCGGGATCGATGGACCAGCTTCGGCGACCGGCTTGCCGTTTTCGTCGAGCATTGCACGGACACGACCGTAAGCGGAACCGGCCAGCACCACGTCGCCGCGGCGCAGGGTACCCGATTGCACCAGGATCGTCGCGACCGGGCCACGGCCCTTGTCCAGACGGGCCTCGACCACCAGGCCACGGGCCGGCGAGCCGATCGGCGCCTTCAGTTCCAGCACTTCGGCCTGCAGCAGCACTTGCTCCAGCAGATCCTCGATACCGGTACCGATCTTGGCGGACACCGGCACGAACGGCGAGTCGCCGCCGTATTCTTCCGGCACGACGCCTTCGGCTACCAGTTCCTGCGTGACGCGGTCGGTGTTCGCACCCGGCTTGTCGATCTTGTTGATCGCCACCACCAGCGGTACACCAGCGGCCTTTGCGTGAGCAATTGCCTCTTTCGTTTGCGGCATCACGCCGTCGTCCGCCGCCACCACCAGGATGACGATGTCGGTCGCCTTGGCACCACGGGCACGCATGGCGGTGAACGCCTCGTGACCCGGGGTGTCGAGGAAGGTGATCATGCCGCGCGGGGTGTCCACGTGGTACGCACCGATGTGCTGGGTAATGCCACCGGCTTCGCCTGCGGCAACCTTGGCGCGGCGGATGTAGTCCAGCAGCGAGGTCTTACCGTGGTCGACGTGACCCATGACGGTGACCACTGGTGCACGCGAGGTCGACTCGAACTCGGCGTGTTCGCCCTGGTCGGCCAGCAGTGCTTCCGGATCGTCCTCGGCGGCAGCGAAGGCTTTATGGCCCATCTCTTCCACCAGGATCATCGCGGTTTCCTGGTCCAGCACCTGGTTAATGGTGCACATCTGGCCCAGCTTCATCAGCTGCTTGATGACTTCCGATGCCTTCACCGACATCTTGTGGGCGAGTTCGGCCACGGTGATCGTTTCAGGAACGTGAACGTCCTTGACGATCGCCTCGGTCGGCGCCTGGAAGTTGGTTTCGCGGTCATCGCCGTGCGAACGACGTCCGCCACTGCGGCCACCGCTACGCCAGCCGTCGCGGCCGCTCGGCGCGCTCGGACCGCCACGACCCTTCGGACCGCTCGGCGCGCCACGCTTCTTGGCGTCGTCCGACCAGGTCGAGGAGACATTCGCCGACTTGATCGACTTCTTGTCGCCCGGCTTGGCGCCCGGCTTGGCGGCACCGTCAGCCGGCTTCTTGTCGGCAGGCTTGTGCAGCGTGCCGGCAGGTGCGGCCGGCTTGGCGACCACTGGCGGCGGAACTGGTTCCGGCGCCTTGATCACGCGGCGCGGCTGCGCCATCATCAGCTTGATCTGGGCCACTTCGTCGGCCACGGCCTTGCGTGCACGCTCGGTGGCGGCAGCGCGTTCGGCGGCTTCCTTGGCGGCTTCCGCAGCTTTTTGCTTGGCTTCGTCGGCGACGGCCTGCTTGGCCTGCTCGCTGGCAGCCGAACTGGCGGCGGCGGTCGCGGCGGCAGCACGCTTGGCCACTTCCGCGGCATCGCGCTTGGCCTGCTCTTCGTCGGCCTTGGCCTGCTCGGCGCGCTCGGCTTCGAGCTTGACCAGGCGTTCCTGCTTTTCACGCAGGTCCGCTTCCTGGCGAGCGACGAGCTCGGCGTGACGGCGCGACTCTTCCTCGCGGCGGGCGATTTCGGTGGCGTCGATGACAGGTTCGGCCGGCGCGCTTGCCGCGGCCGGGGTCGCTGCGACGTCGTCGCGCTGGACGAAGGTGCGCTTCTTGCGCACTTCGACCTGGATCGTACGCGACTTGCCGGAAGCGTCCGCCTGCTTGATCTCGCTCGTTTCCTTGCGGGTGACCGTGATTTTTTTCTTCTCGGTCGCATCCGCCGCGCCGTGGGTACGGCGCAGGTGGTTCAGCAGCTTGTCCTTATCATCCTTTGACAAGGGATCTGACGTCGAGCTTTTCTCGACGCCGGCAGAACGCAGCTGCGTCAGCAGCAAATCTGCAGGCATCTTCAGTTCGGTGGCAAATTGGGCTACGTTGTTACTCGCCATTCAGTCCTCTTTTCTATGTGTCGCGGAGATGATAAAGATTTGCAAATTATGCCTTGGCCGTTTCTGCCAGGCTCCAGGCTTTCGCCTGCAGCGCCTTGGCGCGGTCATCATATTTACTGTCGACCAGCTTCATCTCATCGTCGGTCACATCATTAAATTCATTCTTGATCAGTTCACGGGCGCGGTCCGAAGGCAGCGCCAGGATGGCACCGAATTCGTCATACGCCAGTCCTGCAAATGCTTCGACCGTCTTGATGCCGGCCAGTCCAAGCTTGCCTGCAGTCGTACGGTCCATGCCGTCGAGGGTGACCAGTTCCTCTTCCATGCCTTCGAGGCCCTCTTCCGAAGCGATTGCTTCCGTCACCAGGGCGTCGCGGGCACGGGTACGCAGTTCGTTGACGGTTTCCTCGTCGAAGGATTCGATCTCCAGCATTTCCGAAATCGGCACGTAGGCGATTTCTTCCAGGCTCGAGAAACCTTCTTCGACCAAGATGTCGGCCACTTCCTGGTCGACGTCCAGCTTTTCCATGAACAGCGACCGAATCGACGCCGTTTCCTGGGCCACCTTGTTGGCCGATTCTTCGGCCGTCATGATGTTGATCTTCCAGCCGGTCAGTTCCGAGGCCAGGCGCACGTTCTGGCCCGAGCGGCCGATCGCGATTGCCAGGTTCTCTTCGTCGACCACGACGTCCATCGCGTGCTTTTCTTCATCGACCATGATCGACGACACGTTTGCCGGCGCCAGGGCGCCGATCACGAACTGGGCCGGATCGTCCGACCACAGCACGATGTCGACGCGCTCGCCGCCGAGTTCGCCGGTCACGGCCTGCACGCGCGAACCGCGCATGCCGACGCAGGTACCGATCGGGTCGATGCGCTTGTCCGACGTGAACACGGCGATCTTGGCGCGCACGCCGGCATCGCGGGCAGCCGATTTAATGTCCAGCAGACCCTGTTCGATTTCCGGCACTTCCAGTTCGAACAGCTTCATGATGAATTCCGGCGCGGTACGCGACAGGATCACCTGCGGGCCGCGCATATTGCGGTCCACGCGAAGAATGTAGGCACGGACGCGGTCGCCGATACGCAGGTTCTCTTTCGGGATCATCTGGTCGCGCGGCAGGCGCGCTTCGATCTTGCCCGACTCGACGATGGCGTCGCCGCGTTCCATGCGCTTGATGGTGCCGGTGACCAGCGAATCGCCACGCTCGAGGAAGTCTTGCAGGATCTGCTCGCGCTCGGCATCACGCACGCGCTGCAGGACGACCTGTTTCGTGTCCTGGGCAAAGCGGCGGCCGAAGTCGACCGATTCAACCGGCTCTTCGATGTATTCGTCGACTTCGATGTCGGGGATCTGTTCTTTTGCTTCGAAATGCAGGATTTCCTGGTCCGGCAGTTGCAGGCCGGCTTCGTCGGGCACCACGTGCCAGCGACGGAAAGTTTCGAAGGCGCCATTGTCGCGATCGATGCTCACGCGAATGTCGACCTCGCCTTCATAGCGTTTTTTGGTGGCCTGGGCCAGGGCGAACTCGAGCGCCCCGAACACCACTTCCTGATCGACGTTTTTTTCGCGCGCAAGCGCATCAACCAACAACAAAATTTCGCGACTCATGCTTTGCGACTCCTAAAATCCACCTGCGGCACCAAACGTGCCTTGTCCAATTCGGCCAGCGTAAATTCCAACAACGCCAGCCCATCTTTACCTTCAAATTCCAGACCGATCTTGTCGCCTTCCGGCGCGACCAGGATGCCCGTATAGGTCTTCCGGTTCGCGCTGCCCGGCATGGCGACGCGCAGCTTCACCGTGCATTCATGGCCGGCGAAGCGCTCGAAATCGGCCAGGGTGCGCACCGGGCGGTCCAGCCCGGGCGACGAAATCTCGAGACGTTCGTAATCGACGTTCTCCACCGTGAACACGTGCGACAACTGGTGACTCACCGTTGCGCAGTCCTCGACGGTAATCAGGCCCTTCTCTTCCGCGACGGCAGCCGGGAAATCGATAAACACGCGTAATACCCCGCGCTCGCCCCGCTCAACATCAACGAGTTCGTAGCCCAGGCCAGCGACTGTCTTGGCGATCAAATCAAACTGCTGCACGACACTTCTCCAAGGGGGTTAAAACGTTTTACCAAAAAAAAAATGGGCATCTGCCCATCTTTTTGTATTTACAACCCAACCAGATGAAAGCACTTGCACCAAATTAATACTGGGGAAGGACTTCGATTAGGCTGCAAATTATAACGTATTCGAGGGCACGCTGCAATCGCCATACCATTTTATGAGCAAGCCAACAACGGCTGCGCACGATATTAAAGCGGAAACTGCTGGTGTGTGGAACACGAGGGACCACCAGCCCCGGCTTTCACCACAAAAAGGTGCGTAACGTAGGGTGGGCACTCGTGCCCACGCGTTCTCACTGCTTGAACTCCGGCGATCCAGATGAGGACACGGCGCCGATATTCAAGCGCTGTACCGCGTGGGCTCGAGAGCCCACCCTACGGTGCACCACGGTTGCGAACGTCCATCAGCGGCCGTGGTGCGCTTTTTAACCCCGGCGTCCGCGGCGCGGCAGGCCCGGCTCGGCGCCGCGCGATCCCCCGCCACCGCGACGGGCGCCGCCGGCATTGCCGAAGCCGAAGGTCGTCTGCAGCGGATCGGGCTGGCGCGGACGGCCGCTGGCGCCGCCACCGGCACCACCGCCCGGACGACCCGAGCTGCTGCCGCCGAAGCCGCCGGCGTTGCCGCCACGGCCCTTGCCGCCACCGGCCGGGCCACGCCCTGCAGGCGCCTGGCCGCCGCGCGGCGGCGCGCCGACGCGCGCGACCGGTGGGCCGAACGGATCGACATTACGGTTCGCATCCACACGGTCGATCCGGTTGCCGTCGGAACGGCGCGGGTCGGCCGGCTGGGCATTCTTGCCGCCCTTGCCCTTGTGATCGCCGCCGGCCGCACCCTTCTTCTCGATCCCGAAGGCGGACATGAAGCTGCGCACGTCGTTTTCTTCCAGCTCTTCCCAGCGGCCGCGCTTCAGGCCCGACGGCAAGGTCATCGCGCCGTAGCGGGTACGGATCAGGCGCGAGACGGTCAGGCCCACCGCCTCGAACATGCGGCGCACTTCGCGGTTGCGGCCTTCGCCGATGACCACGCGGTACCACTTGTTGATGCCTTCGCCGCCGCCGTCGACGATCTTGGTGAAGTTCGCCAGGCCGTCCTCGAGCTCGACACCGGCCAGCAGTTTCTGGCGCATGCCTTCTTCAAGTTCGCCCAGCGTGCGCACGGCGTATTCGCGGTCGATGTTGTAACGCGGGTGCATCAGGCGGTTCGCCAGGTCACCCGAGGTCGTGAACAGCAGCAGGCCTTCGGTGTTGAAGTCGAGGCGGCCCACGGCCAGCCACTTGCCGGTCTTCATGGTCGGCAGGCGGTCGAACACCGATGGACGGCCTTCCGGATCGTCGTGGCTGACGATTTCGCCGGCCGGCTTGTGGTACACGAGTACGCGCGGCGGCTTGCTGCTGGTGACGCGGCGCTGGATCAATTTACCGTTGATGCGCACGGCGTCGGTCGGCAGGATGCGCTGGCCGATGTGGGCCGGCTCGCCGTTCACCGACACGCGGCCGGCAACGATCAGGTCTTCCATGTCGCGGCGCGAACCGAGGCCGGCTTCGGCCAGCACCTTGTGCAGCTTCGGCGCGTCGTCGTCCGAGGTCAGGTCGCGGCGTACGACCTTCGACTGCTGGCCGCGGCCGCCTTCGTTGGCATCGAATGCGTCCGAGGTGACGAAGGAGAACACGGCGTCGGCGTCGTTCGGCTTGCCGCCTGGCTTACCCTTGCCGCCCTGGTTGCGGCCACCCTGCTGGCCGTTCGGCTGTGCATTGCGCTGTGCGGGCTGTGCACCGCCGCCCTTGCCGTTCTTGCCTTTGCCCTTGGCCTGGCGCTGGTGGTGGCGCGGTTGCGCCGCGGGCTGCTCGCCTGGTTCGCCTTGCTCACCCTGCGCTTGAGGCGCGTCGACTGCGTGCGCTTCCGGTGCCGCGGCTTGTGCCGGCGCTGGACGCGTTGCTTCGCGCACGGCGCGCTGTTCACGCATCTGGCGCGGACCGCGCGGCTTGCGCTGGACTTCGTCTTTATTCTGTTCCTTGCGCGGCGCGTCGGCCGCGGCCATGTTGTCGCTTGCCGGGGCCGGGGCCGGGGCAATGCCCGCTTGCGGCCAGGTCTCCGTCGCTTGCGCAGGCGCTTCGGCCGGCCTGTCCTTTGCGGCGCGCGGCTTGCGCACGGAAACGCGTGCCGGCGCAAACTCGGCGGCGGCTGGCGCAGCGGGGGCTGGCGCAGCGGCGGCTGGCGCCGCGGCGTCGGCGCTCATCGGCGCGGCAGCGTCCGCAGCGGCAGCCTTGGTACGGCGTTTCGGCTTCGCAGCAGGCGTCGTTGCGGCGTCAGCAGCGGCAGGCGCCGGATCGGCGACATGCGCGGCGGCAGCTTTGGTGCGGCGTTTCGGCTTGGCCGCTTCGTCCTTGCCCGGTGCGGCAGGCGTGATGTCGGTGTCAGTTGGATTCATCGTTCGTTTCGTTGTTGTTGACCCTGTCCACGCCGAAGGCCGGTTGCGGGTCGTGTATCGGGACTTCAACGGGTGAAGTAACTTGTTCTTCTTCGACGTCCGCTGGCGCGTCCGTCTTATTAAAATTCATTTGCAGCGCCGCTTCCAGCGCTTCCAGGCTGCGCCCGTCCTGGGCGTCGGCGATGCTGTCGAGCGGAGGCAATTGCCCCAGCGAGGCCAGCCCCAGGTCGTCGAGGAACTGCTTCGTCGTGCCGAGCAAGGCCGGCCGCCCCACCACTTCGCGGTGGCCGACGACATCGATCCAGCCACGGTCTTCCAGCATCTTGATCGTCTGCGAGTTCACCGCGACGCCGCGGATTTCCTCGATGTCGCCGCGCGTGACCGGCTGACGGTAGGCGATGATCGCCAGCGTTTCCAGCGTTGCCCGCGAATATTTCGGCGGCTTTTCCGGGGTGATGCGGTCGAGATACGGCTTCATCTCGGGACGGCTCTGGAAGCGCCAGCCCGACGCCAGGCTGACGATCTCGATGCCGCGGTCTCTCCAGTCGTGGCGCAATTCCTCGAGCAGCAGTTTGATGGTGTCGAACCCGACCCCGATGCCGAGCACGCGCCCGTTGGCGTCCACATCGGCAAACAGCTTCTTCATGCCGTGCAGCGACATCGGCTCACGCGCGCACAGCAAGGCGGTCTCGAGGACCCGCTTGGCCTCGTCAGTCTTCATCGATATCGTCGGGCTCGTGCCAAAGAATCTACCAAATAAGCGCCCGGCGGACGGCGGCTGGCCGGAGTCGGCGCAGCGCAGGCCATATCGCCAACGCGGTTCGTCGTGCTGCTCGTTGAAACAGGAATCAATGGCCCGCGCTTGGACGCGGCGGGCGGAATAGCGGTGGCGGGACAGGACCCGGCCACAGGGCTGCTCGCGTGCAAGGCGGGCAGCCTACAGATGGTTACTCAGCGAAACGCGGACCCGGAATGCGACTGGCAGACTCTACAGCTCAGCAGCGCACCATGACAGGAATCGACGTCGTTTCCTCCAACTGCGGGCCATTGTAACCGATAAAACACAGGAACGGCCACTTGCGCAAGGGGTGCGCGTCCGGGATTGGCTTCAAGCCGACAGTTTTTCGGCCAAAACGGCGGACACACCAAGGAAAGCAGGATAGTCGGCGGTGATCACGTAGGTAGGCACCTGCGCGAGGTAGGAAGCGAAGCGGCCCTTCCGTTCGAAGCGCCGGCGGAAGGACGAACTGGCGAAGCGTTCGCCCAGGCGCGGCACGATGCCGCCGCCGATATACACGCCGCCCTGCGCGCCCAGCGTCACGGCCAGGTTGCCGGCAGCGCAGCCGAGCATGCCGCAAAACACGTCGAGCACCTGCTCGGACAAGGCGCACTCCCCCGCCAGCGCGCGGCGCGAGATCTCCGCGGCCGGCAGCTTGTCCTCCGGCTGCCCCTGCACATGGGCCAGCGCGCGGTAGATCAGCTCGACGCCGGCGCCCGACAGGAAGCGCTCGGCCGACACGTGCTCGAACTCGCGCCAGGCGTATTGCAGCACCGCGATTTCGAGTTCGTCGACAGGCGAAAAGGTGACATGGCCGCCTTCGCTATTCAAGGCAATCCAGCTGTCGCCTGCCGGGACCAGTCCCGACACGCCGAGGCCGGTACCGGCCCCGAGCAGGCCCAGCGGCGCGCCGGCGCGGGGAGCGCCGCCGCCGACCTGGACCTTGTCGCCATCCTGCAGGTGCGGCAGCGAACGCGCCAGCGCATAGAAATCGTTGACCACCAGCAGCGTCTCGAGTCCGACTTCACGGCGCACCGCCTCGATCGAGAATTGCCAGTGGTGATTCGTCATGCGGATCTGGTCGCCATCGACCGGATTGGCAATCGCCACCGCCGCGTGGGCGACCTTGCCGAAAGCGAGCACTGCGGGCGACGCCAGGTAGGCGCGCATGGCGTCGGCGAAACCCGGATGCGCGCCGCAGGCCAGTACCTGCACCGCCTCGAACTTGCCCGGCGCCAGCTCGAGCGCGAAACGCGCATTGGTGCCGCCAACATCGGCCAGCAGGCGCGGGCTATCGAAGGAAGCGGTGGGCGGGGCGAGGTATGCAGGCAGGGAAGCAGTCATTGCAGGACAGAAGGCTGGGGATGTCCAAGCTTACTGGATTTCTTTGCGGACTTACAAGAAGATTTTGTAGTTTAGGTACAGGACTGGGTGACAATCTGCGAAATTGCGGCGCCTGCGCAAGTAGTCCGACTACGTTACCCTACAGCGTACGCTCAGCAAACGGCCGGCTGCGCATCGCGGCTCCGCGCCTGGTGCGCATGCCAGGCATCGAGTCCCCCATGCAGCGGACGTGTCCGGTGAAAGCCGTTGGCGAGAAACTCTTTGGCCACCTGCGCCGCGGTGACATCGTTTGGGCAACTGCAATACACGACAATATGGCGCTCCTTGTCGAGGCTGGCCATCAGCTGGCCCGGCGCGCAGCTGTTGTAGAGCAGCGCGCCGGGAATCGCCGATTCGAGCCCTTGCGCCGTGACGCTGCGCGCATCGATGATGAGGGGATCGTGCCCGCCCTCCAGCAAGGCCATCAGTTCGGCGACCGCGATGCGCGGCACGGCGAGCGTCGCGCGGTGACGCCGGCGCTCGACATATTTATAGACGACGAACAGCGCCAGCAAGCCGCCCAGCACCATCAGCGCGGCGCTGCCCATGGTTTCCAGGCTCGCCAGGACGCGGTCGACGCTGTCGTGGAAAATCGCGCCGAGGGCAATACCGGTTCCGCCCCAGAGCAGCGCGCCGGTTGCGGAAAAGCCGAGGAAGGCGCGCGTGCCGGTGCCGAGCGCGCCCGACATCGGGGCCGCGATGGTATTGAAACCGGGGACGAATTTCGAGACCAGCAAGGATTTCGGGCCATAGCGCCGGAAGCGGTCTTCGGTCTGGTTGACGCAGGAATCGGGAGAGAGGGAAATGCGGCACAACAGGCGCAGCACGCGCTTGCCGTAATAACGGCCGGCGCGGAACCAGAAATAGTCGCAGATCAGGCAGGCGAGCAGCACCGCCAGCAGGCACAGCTGCCAACTGGCGCCGCCGTCGACCGCCAGCGCGCCGGCCAGCACCAGCACCGGAAAGGCGGGAATCGGCAGGCCGAACTGCTCGATCAGCACCATGCCGAAGACGAGGAACACGCCGTAGTGCTGGATCAGGAGGGTGAGCTGGGACATCCGGTCATGGTAGCCCAAATCGCCTTTTCAGGCTTGGTGGAGAGCCCCGACTCGTCTGCTCATCGTTCCGCGTGGGCACGGAGTCCGATCGCGGCCCGGTCCACCCTACGCCAGCCGTGGAATCGCTGCCAATAAAGACTGTGTATAAGGATGCTGCGGATTGCGGTACAGATCGTCCGAGTCCGCCATCTCGACCACGCTGCCATGGTGCATCACCATCACCCGGTCGGCGATATAGCGCACCACGGACAGATCGTGCGAAATGAAGATATAGCTCAGCTTGTACTCGTCCTGCAGGTCCTGCAGCAGGTTCAATACCTGCGCCTGGACCGAGACGTCGAGCGCCGAGACCGATTCGTCGCAGACCAGGATTTCCGGCTTCATCGTCAGGCAGCGCGCAATCGCGATGCGCTGGCGCTGGCCGCCGGAAAACTCGTGCGGATAGCGGCCAAATGCCTGCGCCGGCAAGCCGACGCGCTCCAGCAGCGCATGCACTGTATTGGTGCGTTCGCGGTCGTCGCGGCCGATGCCGTGGATGCGCATCGGTTCCAATAAGATCTGGCCGACCGTGAAGCGCGGATTGAGCGAGGCGTACGGATTCTGGAAGATGATCTGGATGCGTCGCTTATAGGCCGCGTATTCCCGGTCCGACATCGCGAACAGGTCGCGCCCGTCGAAATGCGCACTGCCGGCGGTGGCGCGGTGCAGGCGCAACAGGGTCAGGCCGACCGTGGTCTTGCCGGAACCGGATTCGCCGACCACGCCCAGCGTCTTTCCGCGCGGGAGCGTGAACGACACGTCCTTCACCGCGTGGAAGACGCGCTTGCCGAACAGCCCTTCGCGCAGCGTGAAGCTCTTGGCGAGGTTCTGGACGACCAGCAGGTTCTCGTCGTCCGCCGCATAGCCGCGCGTGCGCTGCGGCAGCACCGCGAGCGGGTCGCTGCGGCCACTCAGGAAATCGTCGATGACCGGCAGCCTGGCCGGCCGCGTGTCGAGCGTCGGCCGGCAATGCAGCAAGGCCCGGGTATAGGCGTCCTGCGGCGCACCGAATACCTGCGCGGCTGCCCCCTCCTCGCGCACTTCGCCATGGCGCATCACGATCACGCGGTCGGCAATTTCGCCCACCAGGCCGAGGTCGTGCGTGATGAACAGGACCGACATCCGGTGTTTTCTTTGCAGCGCCGCGATCAATTCCATGATCTGTTTCTGGATCGTCACGTCGAGCGCCGTGGTCGGCTCGTCGGCAATCAGCAGTTTCGGTTCGCAGGCAATGGCCATCGCGATCATGACGCGCTGCTGCTGCCCGCCCGACATCTGGCTCGGATAGGCGTCGATCTTGTTGGCCGGGTCCGGGATACCGACTTCCTCCAGCAGCGCCAACGTACGCACACGGGCAGCGCGCTTGTTCATGCCCATGTGCTGGCGCAGCACTTCGCCGATCTGGAAGCCCACCGTGAACACCGGGTTGAGCGAGGACATCGGCTCCTGGAAGATCATGGCGATGTCCTTGCCGCACAGCTTGCGGCGCTCGGAGACCGGCAGCCGCAACAGTTCGCGCCCGCCAAAGAGCACGCTCGATGCCGGATGCACGATCGTCGTCTCCGCCGGCAATAGCCCCATCACGGCGAGCGAGCTGACCGACTTGCCGCTACCCGATTCGCCCACCAGGGCGACGGTGGCGTTGTGCGGCACGTCGAAGGAAATGCCCTTGATCGCCTCGACCGTGTTCTTCTTGTCGATGCGGAAGGAAATGCGCAGGTCGCGCACCTGGAGCAGCATGCCGGCGTCGGGATTCAAATGCGGACTCATTTCAGTTTCGGATCCAGCGCATCGCGCAAGGCATCGGTGAACAGCGAAAAGGCCGTGACCAGCAGCGCCATCGCGCCGGCGGCCGCCGCGAGCTGCCACCATTTGCCGAGGATCAGTTCATTCTGCGCTTCGTTGAGCATGCTGCCCCAGGACACCGTGCCGACCGGCACGCCAAAGCCGAGGAAGGACAGGATCACCTCGGCCTTGATGAAGCCGACCACCAGGATCGACAGCTGCACCAGCGCCACGTGCGAAACGTTCGGGAAAATATGCGAGAACATCTTGCGCCAGCTCGAGGCGCCAATCGCATCGGCCGCCATCACGTATTCGCGCGCCTTGTGCTTGATGTACTCGGCGCGGATCAGGCGGTAGGGCCCGGTCCAGCCGGTCAGGCCGAGGATCAGCACGATCGTCATGACACCCTTCTGCTGCAGCACCGCGGCCACCGTCAGGATCATCAGGATCGAGGGAATCGAGGTAAAAATGCTGTAGAACCAGTTGAAGAGATCGTCGACCACGCCGCCGAAAAAGCCCGACAGGGCGCCGAACAGCGTGCCCAGCCCGACCGCGACAAAGGCCGCGACCAGCCCGACCACGATCGAGGTCTCACCGCCCTTGATGGTTTTTTTCAGGATGTCGTGGCCCCATTTGTCGGCGCCGAACGGCAGTGTGAGCGCTTTCGCGTGCGGCGGATGGGTGGCCCGGACCTCGGCCTTGAGGACGTCCAGTTCGGCCGCCAGCGGATCGAAGGCATTCGGCGGGGTCGGTGCCTGCGGCCGCGCCAGCGCAGCGCTCGCAGCGTCGGGCCCCATGAAAGCCGGCGGCGCATAATTGACGGCCACCTCGGCTTCCCAGTCGCCGGCGACCAGTCCGCTGGCGGACAGGACCAGCAACAGCAAAAAGGCGCCGACCACGCCGAGCGCCGCCATCGCCACGCGATCGGCGCGCAGGCGGCGCCAGGCGAGCGTCCAGAGACCTGGAGAAATGCTGTCGCGCTTCATCATGTTGCCGTGCATCCCTGCCTCATTTCAACTGAACGCGGGGGTCGACCGCGCCGTACAGCAAGTCGGCCAGCAGGTTGAACACCATGGTCGCGGCCGCCACGTAGACGGTAATCGCTTTAATCACCGGAAAATCGCTGCGCTCCACGGCCAGGATGACCTCGCGCCCGATGCCGGGAATGCCGAAGAAGCGTTCGAGAAGGAAGGCGCCGATCAGCAGCGCCGGCAGGTTCGCCATCACGTGGGTGATGATCGGGATCGCGGCATTGCGCAGCACGTGGACCCAGACGATGCGGCGCTCGGACAAGCCCTTTGCGCGCGCGGTGCGCACATAGTCCTGGTGCACTTCATCGAGGACAAAACTGCGGTACAGGCGCAGGGTCGGCGCGATCGATACCGCCAGGCCAATGATGATCGGCAGCAGCGCATAACGCAGCAGGTTCTCGCCCAGGCTCTCGCCCCAGCCCTGCACCGGAAACAGGCCCAGTTTATAAGCGAAGAAATACTGGAAGACGATGATGTAGACCAGGATCGAAATCGACATGCCGACCGTGCAGGCCACCATCACCGCGCGGTCTGTCAGCGAGCCGCGGACAAAAGCGATGGCCAGTGCCAGCGCGATGCCGAAAAAGGTTTCGAGCAGGGTGAGCGGCACCAGCACCGTCAGCGACGGCCCCAGCCGGCTGGCGATGATGTGCGATACCGGTTCGCCTGTGCTCCAGGCGTTGCCGAAATCAAAGGTCGCGATCTGCTTGAGGAAAATGCCGAGCTGCACGTACACCGGCTGGTCGATGCCGAGCTGGGCGCGGATGTTGGCGATCGCCGCTTCGTCGGCCATCTTGCCCGCGAGCAGATAGGAGGGATCGCCGCCCACCCAGTTGAACAGCACGAACACGAGCACGATGACGCCCGCCATCGTCGGCAGCATCTGCCACAGCCGCCGCATTATGTAAGCCAGCATTCGGACTTCCCCTGGCGGCCCTTGGACAATTCCTGGCTCGGCCTTATTGAAAACGCCCACGATAACGCAATTCGCCGTGGGCGGGCCATCAAGTTGTGTTGTTGACCTATAACCTGCGCGCGTTCCGGCTGCGCACCTGCCTTACGCGTCCTCGCACAAACGCCGCTGGCGCACCGCCGCCGCCAATCCCTCCAGCACCTGCACGCTCGTCTCCCAGTCGATGCAGCCATCGGTCACCGACTGCCCATAGGTCAGTTCCTTGCCCGGCACCAGGTCCTGGCGCCCGGCCAGCAGGTGCGACTCGACCATCACGCCGACGATGCGCCCGTCCCCGGCGGCCACCTGGCGCCCGATTTCCGCGCATACCGGCACCTGGTTCTCGGGCTTTTTCGAGCTGTTCGCATGCGAGGCGTCGATCATCACGCGCGCCGCCAGGCCAAGGGCGGCGATCTGCTTGCTGGCATCCTCGACGCTGGCGGCGTCGTAGTTCGGCACCTTGCCGCCGCGCAAGATGATGTGGCAATCCTCGTTGCCGGCGGTCGAGACGATGGCCGAGTGCCCGCCTTTCGTCACCGACAGGAAATGGTGCGGCGTCGAGGCGGCCTTGATCGCCTCCACGGCGATCTTGATGTTGCCGTCGGTACCGTTCTTGAAGCCGACCGGGCACGACAGGCCGGACGCGAGCTCGCGGTGCACCTGCGATTCGGTGGTGCGCGCGCCGATAGCGCCCCAGCTGATCAGGTCGGCGATGTACTGCGGGCTGATCACGTCGAGGAATTCGGTGCCGGCCGGCAGCCCCATCTCGTTGACGTCGCGCAGCAGTTCGCGCGCCATGCGCAGGCCGTCGTTGATGCGGAAGCTGTTGTCCATGTACGGGTCGTTGATCATGCCCTTCCAGCCGACCGTCGTGCGCGGCTTCTCGAAATAGACCCGCATCACGATCTCGAGCTCGCCGGCAAAGCGGTGGCGTTGCTCGACCAGGCGCCGTGCGTACTCGAGCGCGGCCTTCGGGTCGTGGATCGAACACGGGCCGATCACCACCATCAGGCGGTCGTCCTGGCCGTGCAGGATGCGATGCAGCGCCACCCGGGCCGAGCTTGCCGTTTCCTCGGCCTTCGGCGTCACCGGAAACTCGCGGATCAGGTGCGAGGGCGGCGTCAGTTCCTTCATTTCGCGGATGCGTAAATCGTCGGTGCGGGGCATGCGGGACTCCGTTCGTTTATCTGGGCTGGAAATGAAAAAACCGCCATCGCTGGCGGTTTCTGGTCGTTCGGTCTGTTCTGCTGTCGCGTGAACCTGCCGCTACTCCACCGCCTGAAGGCCGGAATGGCTAAACCAAAAATAGCAGGTAAAGAAAGCAGCGTTGCGCATGGACGGATCCGAAAAAAGTCGAAATGACTATAACCCCTGGCTATGAATATTGGCAAGGGTTTTGTCGCAGTGCGTCATTTGCAGCATGAAGTGGAAGTGGCAGGCGAGCGGTTGCGACAACCCGACAGCCTTTTCAACGCAAGACTCATGTTTGCGGGATATCAGACATGCCCTTGTCATGAATGCAAAATTCGGGTCAAGCCCCGTTCAACTGCATCGTCCTTGTTTTGGATCAGCTTGCTCGGATTCAAACCATGTGGCCGATCAAGCTGCAGTCCGTGGATGGGAATGTCAACCTGACCTGGAGTGCGGACATGACTGAAACCTTGTTATCCCGATCGGTTCGCCGCCTGTTCGCGGGCAGCGGCGCCATCGGATTGACCCTGCTGGCGCTGCCGCAGGCACAAGCGCAGGAGGCCGCCGAGCGGCCGGCCGCGCGCGTCGTCGTCACCGGCAGTAACATCCGCCGTGCCGAAGCGGAGACCGCCTCGTCGGTGCTCACCGTCAACCGAGCCGACATCGAGCGCTCCGGCAAGAGCAGCGTTTCCGAACTGCTGCAGACGCTCGCGGTGGACAACCAGGGCTCGGTACCCAGCAGCTTCGGCAACGGTTTCGCGGCCGGCGCCTCGGGCATCTCGCTGCGCGGGCTCGGCTCGGCCTCGACCCTGGTGCTGCTCAACGGCCGCCGCATGGCGCCCTACGGGCTGGCCGACGACGGCCAGAAAGTGTTTTCCGACCTGAACGTGATCCCGACCGACGCCGTCGACCGCATCGAGATCCTGAAGGACGGCGCCTCGGCCATCTACGGCTCGGACGCGATTGCCGGCGTCGTCAACATCATCCTGCGGCGCGACTTCAAGGGCACCACGGTGCGCGGCTCGCTCGGCATGACCGGCGACTGGGACGGCGAGAAGGAAAACTACGCCATCACCCACGGCTTCGGCGACCTCGAGGCCGACCGCTACAACGTGCTCCTCAACTTCGAGTACAAGCGTACCAACAACATCTGGCTGCGCGAGCGCGACGACCGCCGCTACATCGGCCGTATCGACCTGCGCAACTGGGGCTATTCGGCGCAGGAGGCACTCGGCGGCACCGGCGCCATTACCGGACCGAACGCGGCCGGCAGCGCGATCAACGGCAACGTGCGCAATCCCCTCACCAACAACTACTACAACCGCGGCAGCCTCGACCCCGCGGCCGGATTCACGCTGCCGCAACCCGGGGCGGCCTGCGCGAACATCACCAGCCACCCGCAGGGCGACCCCGGCGGCGGCTGCCTGATCGATTCGACCCTGCAGTACAACCAGATCGTGCCCGAGCAGGAAAACTACAGCCTGTTCGGACGCGGCACCTGGCGCATCACGCCGGCGATCGAAGGCTATACCGAGCTGAACCTGTACAAGAGCAAGACCTCGTCCTCGACCACGCCCTCGACCGTCAGCGCCAACGAGGGCTACCCCGGCGGACCGGTCAGCAATGCCAATGTCGCGCTCGGCGCGGGCCATCCGGACAACCCGTATTTCGGCAGCGCCGCGCGGCTGCGCTACCTGGCCGGCGACGTCGGACCGCGCGTCTCGAATATCGATTCCATCTTCGTGCGCGCCCTCGCCGGGATCAAGGGCAATTTCGCCGGCTGGGAATACGACACCTCCTTGCTCTTCTCGCGCAATTCGGTCGGCAACGAGCGCTTCGGCTACCTGCAGCGCGACGTCGCGTTTGCGCTGCTCAATCCGAGCGCGCCCAATGTCGCCGCGGCGAGCGCCGGCAGCCCGGCCTACGCGGCGCTGCCGTCCGGCACGGTGTGGCGCATCGGCGAGAACGCGCCGCTGAACAGCCCCGCACTGTACGGCGCACTGTCGCCGGCGATCTCGAACGACGCCAGGACCAGGATCGTCCAGGGCGACTTCAAGGCCACGCGCGAATTCGGCCACCTGGAGGGCGGCGCCATCGGCGTCGCGGCCGGCGCCGAGTGGCGGCGCGAAGAGACCGAGCTCAAGCCGACCAGCGGCACCGAGCGCGGCAACATCATCGGCCTCGGCTATTCGGCCTACCGCGGCGCACGCAACGTCTTCGCGCTGTATGGCGAAGCGCTGGCGCCGGTGCTGCCGGGACTGGAGATCACGGGCGCGATGCGCTGGGACCACTTCACCGACGTCGGCAACTCGTACACCCCGAAAGTCGGCGTCAAGTGGCAGCCGGCACCCCAGCTGGCCCTGCGCGGCACCTTTGCGCGCGGCTTCCGGGCGCCGAGCTCGGCCGAGAACGGCGTCGGCGGCCTGGCCGCCTTCTCCACCGCAGCCGATCCGCTGCGCTGCGGCCTCGGCGTCGCCGCCGCCTGCAACCCCGCATCGGTCGCGATCATCACCTCGCCCAATCCGGACCTGGCGCCGGAGCGTTCGAAGAGCTACAACTTCGGCGTCATCTGGGACCCCTTGCCGCGCACCAGCATTTCGGTCGACTTCTGGCAAATCAAGCGCAAGAACGAGATCAACCAGGAACTGACCGATGCAGCCATCGCCGCCGGCCACGTCGCGCGCGACCCCAGCACGTCGCAGGGGCCGGGCGATCCGGGGGCGATCACGGCCGTGCTGGCGAACTACGTCAACTCGGCTTCGACCAGGGTGCGAGGGATCGACGTCGACGCCCGCCATACGGTGCGCCTGCCTGGCGAATGGGGTAACGTCCTGCTCGACGGGAAATGGACCTATCTCGACCAATGGCTGCGCACGGAGCGGAACGGCAGCGAGCGCGACTTCGCCGGCACCCACGGCAACTGCGACGTCACCAACTGCGTCGGCACCCCGGACCACCGCGTCAACCTGCGCGCCGCCTGGGACCGCGGCGACTGGCGCGTGTCCCTGAACGCCAACTACCGCGGCCCGATCGACAACGTGCGGTTCAAGGACGACCCGGCCGGCTGCGCCAGCCACTTCGCCAACGGCGACGATGCGCCGGGCGGCTGCAAGCTGGCCTCGTTCACGAGCTTCGACCTCGTGTTCCGGTGGAAGCCGCAGCCGGGATGGGAAGTGTTCGGCAGCATCGAGAACCTGTTCGACAAGGTGGCGCCGCTCGATCCGCTGACCTACGGTGCCCAGGCCTACAACCCGCTCGACTTCCAGGGCGCAATCGGACGTAGCTTCACGCTGGGGGCGCGCTATACCTTCTGACCGGAGGCAGTGCAGGACGTTCCTGTCAAAAGCGCCGGCCGGTGTTCCCGCACCGGCCGGCGCCCTTGCTTGCGGGTCCCGATGCCGGGCGCGCCGGTGTTGTGCGCATGTTACGGCTTTCCCCGGCAACCGTCGTTTTGCGCGCCAACGACACCAAAAGTCCAAGGGTCCTTGAGCGCGATCACGCGAATTCGCGGTTGCGATGCAAGACTCGGCTCCAACCACCCCACCCGAACAGATTTGTCCATGCTTGCGATCAATTTCTTTGCGTGAACGAATTGATCTGGCGCAAGGCGGGGACCAACCATCACGCTTCCAGGAGCCGGAAATGAATGCAACCATCTTGTCCCCAACGATCTTGTCCATTGTTGTGCGCCGCCTCTTCGGCGGCGCCGTCGCCGGCCTCGGTCTGCTGGCCTGCCTGCCGGCGGCCGCGCAGGACCCGGGCGACCAGCCGATGCAGCGCGTCGAAGTGACGGGCTCGTCGATCAAGCGGCTGGCGGCCGAAAGCTCGCTGCCGATCACCACCATCCGCGCCGCCGACTTCGCCAAGCAGGGCCTGACCACGGTGCAGGAAGTGCTCAACACGATCCCGATGAACCAGACCTCGACGGTGAGCTCCTCGTCCGTCGGCGCCGGCACCGGCGGACGGGCGACGGCCGACCTGCGCGGCCTGGGCGGCGACAAGACCCTCGTGCTGCTCAACGGCCGGCGCCTCGCGAACCACCCGTATTTCGCCGACACCGTCGACCTGAACATCATCCCGGTGGCCGCGCTCGAACGGGTCGAGGTGCTGCGCGACGGCGCCTCGGCGATCTACGGCACCGACGCCATCGGCGGCGTCATCAACTTCATCACCAAACGCTCGGTCAAGGGCAGCGCCCTCACGGTCGAAGGCTACGAGCCGCTGCGGCGCGGCGGCGGCGCCGAGCAGCGCATCAACCTCTCGGGCGGCTGGGGCGACCTGAACCGCGATGGCTACAGCATGTTTGGCGTGCTCGACTTCCACCAGCAAAGCGCGCTGCGCGCGACCGACCGCAGCTTTGCGCGCACCGGCGTGCGGCCCGAGCGCGGCCTGAACCAGATCAGCCGCACGACCTTCCCGGCCAACTTCTTTTCAAGCCTGGGCGTTGCAGGCAACCCCTACTACGGCGCCGGCTGCAGCACGACGGGGAGCCCCTCGCCCGACACCGCACCCGCGGCCGACGATCCCGTCTGCGAATTCGACTACACGCAATATATCGACCTCGTTCCCAAGACGCGCCAATACAGCGCGATGGGCAAGTTCAACCGCCAGCTCACCCCCGACCACCTCGCCAGCCTGGAGTTCGTCTGGGGACGCAGCACCAACGAGTCGCGCGTGGCGCCGCCGCCCATGTCGAACCTCGGCATCACCATGTTCGGCACCAGCCCGTATTACCCCGGCAATGGCCTCGTGCCCGCCGTTGCCGGCCTGACCGGCGAACCCCTCGACATCAGCTGGCGCCCGCTCCAGTCCGGCAGGCGCCTGAACTTCGACAGCAGCATGACCGCCCGCCTGCTGGCCAGCCTGGAAGGCAACCTGGCCGGCTGGGACTACAACGCCGGGATCTCGCAGTCGCAGGGACGTGCGCGCAGCGCCTTCCGCGGCGGCTACCTGATCGACCAGCGCATCATCGACGGGGTCGGCGCCGGCATCCTGAACCCCTTCGGCCCCCAGAGCCCGGCGGGTGCCGAGTTCCTGCAAGATTCCCTGCTGCTGGGCGAATACGTGCACGCGCGCATCAACAGCAGTGCCGTCGACGCGCGCGCCAGCCGCGAACTGATGACACTGCCGGCCGGTCCACTCGGCTTTGCCCTCGGCGCGGAGTTCCGGCGCGACCGCGCCCAGTATTTCGTCAACCGGCCCCTGGCGTCGCAGGCGTCGAGCTCGGGCTATGCAGACGCGCAGGACACGCAGGGCCAGCGCCGTATCTGGGCCGTCTTCACGGAATTGAACGTGCCGGTCATCAAGGACATGGAACTGAACTTCGCGGGACGCTACGACCATTACAGCGATGTCGGCGGCAGCTTCAACCCGAAGGTCGCGCTGCGCTACCAGCCGACCCGGGAAGTGCTGGTGCGCGGTTCGTTCAACAGGGGCTTCCGCGCGCCGACGCTGTTCGACCTGTACGCGCCGCAATCGACCACGAACAGTTCGGACAGCCATGACGATCCGCTGCTGTGTCCGGGCGGCGTGCCGGTGCCGGGCGCTAACCCGAACATCGTGTGCGCCCAGCAACAGAACATACGCCAGGGCGGCAACCCCAACCTGTCGCCGGAAAAGTCGCGCACCTACAGCGCCGGCGTCGTGTTCGAGCCCATCCCCGCGCTGACGCTGTCGGCCGACTACTGGAACATCAAGCTCAAGCACCAGATTAACTTCCTGGCCGAGCAAAGCATTTTCGGCAATTTCCCGAAATACCAGAACCTGTTCGTCTATGACCCGTCCGGCACGCGCCTGAACTACGTCCTCGACATTACCGACAACCTGGGCGAAGTGCGCACGCGCGGCCTCGACCTGTCGCTGCTGTACCGGCTGCCGCGCAACCCCCTCGGCAACCTCAGCCTCAGCATCGACGGCACCTATGTCAACAAGTATGAGTACCAGAACGAGCTCGGCGGCCCGTTCACCCAGAACGCCGGACGCTATGCCGACGCCACCCCGGTCTTCCGCTGGCGCCATAACCTGCTGCTGACGCTGGTACGGGGCGACTACACCTTCAACCTGTCGAACCGCTACATGTCGCACTACGAAGACCAGAACACGGCAGTCGAGCCGGAATTCGCCAACAACGTCCGGCATTACTCGACCTGGTCGCTGTCGACGACCTTCACCGGCAGCAAGATGTTCGAACTGACGGCTGGCATCAAGAACCTGTTCGACACGGAGCCGCCGTTCACCAACCAGGTCACCAACTTTCAGCTGGGCTACGATCCACGCTATACGGACCCGCTCGGGAGGACGGTGTATGCACGGCTGACGTACAAGTTCTGAGCGGAACCAGCGTTGCTCGTAGGGTGGGCGCCCCGTGCCCACCGAAAGCATGCGCCGCGTTGACGCTCCTGAGATGATCCGTCTGCGCGTCGTTCCGCGTGGGCACGGGGCGCCCACCCTACGGTTAAGCTCATCCGTTCGCGAAGCACCGACGAAAAAAATGCCCGGCAGTGCCGGGCATTTCATTTATCGCAGCAGCAAACCTTAGGCCGTACCGCCCACCGTCACCCCATCGATCCGCAAGGTCGGCTGCCCCACGCCCACCGGCACGCTCTGCCCTTCCTTGCCGCACACGCCGACACCCGAGTCGAGCGCCATGTCGTTGCCGATCATCGAGATGCGGTTCATGACCTCCGGCCCGTTGCCGATCAGGGTCGCGCCCTTCACCGGATAGGTGATCTTGCCGTCTTCGATCATGTAGGCCTCGCTGGCCGAGAACACGAACTTGCCGTTCGTGATGTCAACCTGGCCGCCGCCGAAGTTCACCGCGTACAGGCCGTTCTTGACCGAAGCCAGGATTTCGGCCGGGTCCTTGTCGCCCGCCAGCATGTAGGTATTGGTCATGCGCGGCATCGGCAAGTGGGCGAAGGATTCGCGGCGCGCGTTGCCGGTGACGGGCATCTTCATCAGGCGCGCGTTCATCGTGTCCTGGATATAGCCCTTCAGGATGCCGTCCTCGATCAACGTCGTGCACTGGGTCGGGTTGCCTTCGTCGTCCATGTTGAGCGAACCGCGGCGGTCCTTCAGCGTGCCGTCGTCGACCACGGTGACGCCCTTGGCGGCCACGCGCTGGCCGATCATGCCGGCATAGGACGAAGAACCTTTCCGGTTGAAATCGCCTTCCAGGCCGTGGCCGACCGCTTCGTGCAGCAGCACGCCGGGCCAGCCCGGTCCGAGCACGATCGTCATCGGGCCGGCGGGCGCCGGGCGCGCATCGAGGTTGACCAGGGCCGCCTTGACCGCTTCATCGGCATAGCGCTCGAGGATGGCATCGTCGAAATAGCCGTAGTCGAAACGGCCGCCGCCGCCCGAGGAACCGGTTTCGCGCCGGCCGTTCTGTTCGGCGATCACGGTGACGGACACGCGCACCAGCGGACGGATGTCGGCCGCGAGGACGCCGTCGCTGCGCACCACCAGCACCACGTCGTATTCGCCGGCCAGGCCCGCCATTACCTGCACCACGCGTGGATCCTTGGCGCGCGCCATCTTCTCGACGCGCTCGAGCAGGCGCACCTTGGCGGTGGCGTCGAGCGAGACGAGCGGATCGCGCGGCAGGTAGAGCGAGCGGCCGCCGGTCGGCGTCGTCGTCGCTGCGATCTTCACGCGTCCGGCGCCGGCGCGCGCGATCGTACGCGTCGCGGCGGCCGCGTCCAGCAGCGCGGATTCGGAAATTTCATCGGAATAGGCAAAGGCCGTCTTCTCGCCCGAGATGGCGCGCACGCCCACGCCCTGGTCGATCGAGAAGCTGCCGGTCTTGACGATGCCCTCTTCCAGGCTCCAGCCTTCGCTCTTGGTGAACTGGAAATACAGGTCGGCGTAGTCGACCTTGTGGGTGAACATCGTGCCCAGCGTGCGTAGCAACTTGCCTTCGTCGAGGCCAAACGGGCTCAAGAGCACATCGCGCGCGACAGCCAGGGAGGAAAGATTCGGTTCGAATGGGGTCATTTTGCGTCTTGTCGTGGTCTCGGTTGGATTCGGGCATTGTGCCATATCCGCCCGGATCGTACCGGTACGGACGCGGCGTTCCTGGAGCCCGGATGTCAGCAAATCGTAGGGGGCATTGAAGCCAATGGCTTCAATGACGGTTTCACCGGGCACTCGTGCCCACGCGGTCGCCCCTTTGCACCGTGATATTGCAACAAAACATCATGTGCGCTGGCGATCCCGCTGTTGGACGCATTGCGGCACGCAATGGCACGAACGCGTGGGCACGAGTGCCCACCCTACGTTACGCAACGGTTCCGGGCAAGATCGGACGGATCACAGCTTCCGATGCCGCAACGCCGGCAGGCTCTCGCGCACCGAGGCCAAAAACGCCGGATCCAGCTCGCCCGACACCACGCCCTCGCCTTCGCGCAGCACATCCTTCACTTCGCCCCAGGGATCGACCAGCATGCTGTGTCCGAACGTGCGGCGGCCATTGGCGTGCTTCCCGCCCTGGGCCGAGGCCAGCACATAGCACTGGTTCTCGATCGCGCGGGCGCGCAGCAGGACTTCCCAGTGCGCGCTGCCGGTCGTGTGGGTGAACGCGGCCGGCACGACGATGAGCGCGCATTCGCCCATCGCGCGGTACAGCTCGGGAAAGCGCAGGTCGTAGCAGACCGACAGGCCCACGCGGCCGAACGGCGCCTCGAAGCAGCTCACCGTCGCGCCCGGCACGATGGTGCGCGCTTCGTCGTAGGATTCGCTGCCCTTGTTGAAGCCGAACAGGTGGATCTTGTCGTAGCGGCCGATCGAGGCGCCTTGCGGGTCGTAGACCAGGGTCGTGTTGAGCACCTTGCCGTCCTCGAGCGAAGCAAGCGGCAGCGTGCCGCCGACCAGCCAGATGCCGTGCTCGCGGGCGAGCGCCGCCATGCAATCCTGGATCGGGCCCTGGCCTTCCGCTTCGGCATGGCGCACCTTGTCCACGTCGGTCATGCCCATGATCGGCCAGTATTCCGGCAAGGTCACCAGCGTCGCACCGCCGGCGGCGGCTGCGCCGACCAGGCGGCGCGCGGTGGCGAGGTTGTGGTCGACGTCGGGGGTCGACACCATCTGGACTGCGGCGACACGGGTCATCTTCTTATTCCTTCGCTTTGGCGGCCGCGGGGGCCGGCGGGTTGTCGAGTTTGACAATGGTAGGCGATTTCCACGGGCCCGTGATCCGCATCTGGTAAGTCAGCGCCTTCATCACCGGCGCGCGCAGGAACAATTGCGCGAGGTAGGAGCCCAGTCCAATGATCGGGTTGACCGCCAGGCCATACACGAGCGGTCCGGTGCCGAGGTTAAATTCGGGAATCACCACGACGTGCAGGTCGGTCGATTCGTTGGCGATGTCGGCCGTGCCTTCCATCAGCACCGTTGCGGCCACGCCGCGCATTTTCAGGTTGTCGGTCTTCACGACGCCGCGCGTGATCATCGCGTTGGCGCTGATGGCGTCAAAAGCGAGGCCTTCCGAGAACACGTCGTGGAAATCGAGCTTCAGGAGGCGCGGCAGCGCCTGCAGGCTGAGCACGCCAAGCAGCTTGGCCGCGCCCGGGTCCTGTTTGAGGAACTGGCCGCTGGTCACGTTCATCTCGATCTGGCCCGACAGCGTCGGGATGTCGAGCGCGTAGGGCACGCCGCTCCAGGACAGGTCGCCTGAGAGCTTGCCCTTGCCACGGCGCAGGGTTTCCGGGAAACCGAGGCGGTCGAGCAGGCGGCCGGCATCCGAAATGTCGAGCGTGAAATTCATGCCGGTATTGCTCTTGCCGTCTTTCGTCAGCCAGCGCCCGGTCGCCTTCAGCTGGCCGTCCGGGTTGGTCAGCGACAGGCGGTCGATGCGCCATTCCTTGCCGGCCAGCGCCTGTACGTTGCTCGCCTGCAGGTCCAGGCGCCCGAATTGTTTATTGAAGAGTTCAAAACGCTCGGCCACGATGTCGAGCGCGGGAATCGAGGCGCTGGCGCCGCGGTTCGATTCGAGCAGCTCCTTCACCTCGGCCGCCTGCGACTCCGGGATCACGAGCGAAGCCAGGCGCGCCGTGACCTTGCCCACGCCCTGCCCCTGCCCTTCGCTCCAGGTGAGATAGCCGGTGGCCTGGCGCGAATGGATGTTGGCCTGCCATACGTTGCCGCGGTGCGTGGCGCCGACCACGACGTCGGCCATGCGCCGTTCGCCGACGAACAGTTCCGAGGCGCGCGCCGCGATCGTCGTCGGCAATACGTATTGGGCAAAATTGGGACCAGCGGCCGCACCGGCGCCGCCGGCATCGTTGTCGCCGGCAATCGCGCGTGCCGTGTTCAGCCAGGCGTCGACATTCAGGGACTTCATGTCGACGTTGATCATCATGCCGTCATCCGGTTCCGGGGCCGGCAGGTTGACGCCGATGCCGCCGCGTTCGACCGTCCACGCGCCGTGCGGGGCCTTGCTGCGCACATAGCGCGCGGCTACCGCATTGCCCAAGGACAGGCGCAGTTCGTCGCGCCCGGTGCCATCAGCCGTGGTGGGCGCGCCCGTGAGGACGAAACGCAGCGGCAAGGCGTCCGCCTCGGGCTTGTTCAGCGGCGCCGGGAATTCCATGCCGAGCCCGGCGAGGTTCGAGTCGAGCGTGACCGTGAGCTGGTGGTCGCGCACGGCGACCAGGCCGCCATAGCGCGTGCTGCCCGACAGGCGCGCACCGAGGCGCGCCATCGCCGGCACCGGCGCGGTACGGCGCATGCCCTCGGCCGACAGGGTGCCGGCCAGGCGGATCGCGATGGCGCCGCCGGGCTGGGTGCCGCCGGACAGCGCCAGCGGGCCGCCCAGGAAATTGGCGCCGACGCCATTCAGGTTGACGCCGTGCTCGGTGAACTCGATCTTGCCGTTGGCGGCCTGCAGCGGCGGCAGGTCGGGGAACAGGCTCACCTCGTTGTCCTGCAACTGCAGGCTGCCCTGCACCTTGGTGTCATGCAGGTTCGCCAGCGGCAACTGCAATTTCAGCCCCAGGCGCGCATTGCCGGTGCCGAGCGTGTCGTCCGTAAAATGGCCGATCCAGCCCGGCACCGGGCTGGCCGCCACATAGCGCAGGAAGTCCTGCAGCGGGCCGGCGGCATTGCCGTCGATATCGAGCTGCATCTCGTGCGAGCCCAGGTTCGGGATCACGGCCTTGACGTTGGAGAGGTTCACGCCCTGCGTGCGCGCCGTCTCGCCAATGATTTCCATGCGCGTGCGGTCGAACACGATGCTGCCGTTCATGCTTTCCGCCAGCGGCCAGGCCGGCTTGTTTTCGGGCGTGCGGTGGAAAGGCGCGTACTCGAGCACGCCGCCGGCGATGCGCCCGGCGACGCGGAACTCGCCGCGCGCGCGCGCCGTCGCGTTGTCGGCGCGGAAGGGGAATTCGGCCAAATCCCCCCGCAGGCGCAGGCGTACGTCGTTGAGCATGCCGCCCTGCAGCGCCGTGCCCAGCCAATCGCGCAAATGCTCGGGCGTGGCCAGCGGCAGGAAGCGGCCGACCTGGGCGATCTGGAAGCCGTCGAGGCTGCCTTCGATGTCGGCCACGCCCGGACCGTGGCCCGGGCCCAGGGGCAGCAGGTGCCGTCCCGACAGGTTGCCGTGCAGGCCGCCCTGGGCGAACTCGAGCTTGTCGACCTCGACCAGCAATTGTTCCTGCGGCTGGTAGGTCCAGCGCGCGCCCAGCGCCAGCCGGTCGAGGGGCATGACCGGGTCCGCGAACCAGGCCGGCATGTGCAGCGCCAGCTTGTTCGAATCGATCGTGATGCTGCCGCCCTTCTCGGTCGCGTCGATCGCGCCGGACAGGTTGTCGAAGCCGGGCAAGGCGGGCATCGCCGGCTGCGCGGTGTTGGCCGGCGCGTCCGGGAGGGCCGCGACCGCGGCGCGCGCCGCCTGCGGGTGCAGGCTGAGGCCGTCCACCTGCCCCTTGATGCGGTAGCCGGCCAGGTGCGGATACTGGCCCTTCCAGGAGGCCGCGAAATCGAGCAGGCGTCCGCGCGGCGCGAAGTCGGCCAGCGCGCGCCGCTGCAGGGGCGACAGCGGCAACTGTGCCGCCAGCTCGGCCAGGGCCGCCAGGTCGACCTGGCGCGCCTCGACCGATACCTGCTGCGGCTTGCCGCCCTTTGCCGGCACGAAGGTTTCGGTGAGGGTCGCGGGCGGCAGGGCGCGGCCGTCGTGGGTCGTCACCGTGAAATTGTCCAGGCTGACCGTGTGGCCATTGGCGCCAAACGTCGGCTTGCCGTCCGCTTTACCGGGCAGCAAGGTCTCCTGGGCTGACAGGCGTCCGGACACCCGCGCCAGCAAGAGCGGCGGCAAGTCGGGTTTGACGCGCGCGGCCACGCCGGCCAGCGCCAGGTCGGCGGTGAAGCCGGCCAGGCGTGCATTGTCGAGCGTGACCCAGGCGCGCAGCGAGCCGCGCCCCTGGCTCAGGGAGAATGGATAGTCGAGGTAGCGGCGCCAGGCGGCCAGGTCCGCTTCGCGCAGGTCGGCGTACAGCTCGCCTCGCCAGCGCGCCACGTCGGATGCGCGCCCGCCGAAACGCGGATGGGTAAAGCGCGCACGCACGTCGAGCGGTTGGGCCAGTTCGGCGGGCGGGGTCGCGGTCAGGGCAAAGCGGTGCGTCGTCCAGTGGTTCTGCAGCACCACGCCGACCTCGCGCAGGGTCAGCAGCGGCGCGCCGCGCTGGGCGTCGGTCCAGTCGACGCGGCCTTCGCGGACCAGGATTTCGCGCTGGCGGAATACCCAGTCGCCGCCCGGCCCGCCCTTGTCCTGTTTCGGGTCGATGCGCATGCCGGCGACCTGGATCACGCCGTCAGGCCCGCGCCGCACGTCGAGCTGGGGCCGGATCAGCTCGAGCGTCTCGAAGCGCGGCTCGGCCGCCAGCACGCTCCACCAGGAAAAGGTGGCCGACACCGAGGGCAGCGCCAGCACCTGGCGCCCGGCCGTATCGGTGAGCGTGACGTCGCCCAGGAACAGCGAGGGATTCAGGCCGCTCCAGGTGGCGTAGAGGCGGGCGATGGCGACCTTGTTGCCGAGCGCATGGCTGGCGGCGCGCTCGATGTCGCCCTTGTACAGGTCGATGTTGGGAAGGATGGCGTAGCGCAGCGCCAGGAACAGGATGCCCAGGCCGAAATAGACGAGCAGCACCAGCTTGAGGGTAAAGCCGAGTACATGGTGCGAAGCCAGGTTGACATAGCGGTAGGCGGCACGCAGCCGCCGCCAGCGTTCGGCCAGCGGAACGGGCGCCGCGGGCGCCTGCGGTTCCGGGTCTTGCATCAAGGTGCTAATAAAGAAGGCTCGCCGAAAATGTAAGTCTGGTTCTATAAAAATAAGAGCGCTTGCCAGGGTTGCGGCGTCTACCTTACCATCCTGCTGACCGGGGCAGCACGGCGCGCAATTCTACCGCAAGCTGCTTGCCGGAACGCTTTTTCACTCGTGCCGGACCACCCGATGACCGATGCTGTTTCCGCCTCCCCTGCTGCTTGCGCCTCCCGCTTCTACCAACGCTGGATCGACGCCGCGCCCGGACGTGCGCAGCGCGTCGCACAACTGGCCCAATTATCGCTGGCTTGCCCGGATTTCGGCGCGTTGTTGGAGCACGAGCTGGCTGCCGGAATTCCCCTGCCGCGCGCCATGCGGCGCCTGCGCAATCTCCTGCTGGCGACCCTGATCCGGCGCGAGCTGGAGGGCTTGTCGAACCTCGACGAGGTTGTCAGCGCCATGACCGGCCTCGCCGACTTCGCGATCCGCACCCACCTGGCCGACCTGATGGCCGAACTGGTGGCCGCGCACGGCATGCCGATCGGTGCCGAATCCGGCCGCCCCCAGGAAATGATGGTGCTGGCCATGGGCAAGCAGGGCGGCGGCGAACTGAACGTGTCGTCGGACATCGACCTGATCTTCGTCTACCCCGAGGATGGCGAGACGGCCGCCGGGCCCGGCCAGCGCGAACTGTCGAACCACGAATTCTTCGTGCGCCTGGGACGGCGCCTGATCGGCGCCCTGTCCGAAGTCATCGAGGACGGTTTTACTTTCCGTGTCGACATGGCGCTGCGTCCGAACGGGAATTCCGGCCCGCTCGCCGCCAGCCTGAACATGGTCGAGGAATACCTGATCGTGCAGGGGCGCGAATGGGAACGCTATGCCTGGGTCAAGGCGCGCGCGGTGACCGGCGCGCCTGAAGACATCGCGGCGCTGGACGCCATCGTGCGGCCGTTCGTGTTCCGGCGCTACCTGGACTTCGGCGTGATCGACGCGATCCGCAACATGCACGCCCAGATCCGCGCCGAAGTGAAACGCCAGGAACGCCTGCATCCCGACCGCAGCAACAACGTCAAGCTCGGGCGTGGCGGGATCCGCGAGATCGAATTCCTGGCGCAAGTGTTCCAGCTGATCCGCGGCGGGCGCGACCCGGCCCTGCGCGAGCGCTCGACGCGGCTGACCCTGCGCCTGGTGGCCGAGCGCGAGCTGATGACGCCCGACACCGTCGAACGCCTGCTGGAAGCCTATACCTTCCTGCGCAACCTCGAGCACCGGCTGCAATACCTGGACGACGCCCAAACCCATACCCTGCCCGCCAACGATGCCGACCGCCAGGTGGTGGCAAGCATGATGGGCCTGCCCGATGTGGCCACCCTGCTCGCCCAGCTCGAGGAACGGCGTACCTTCGTTGCCGCCCAGTTCGACGACATGTTCGCCGACAAGAGCACCCCCGCCGGGGAAGAGCGCGCGGAGCTGGAAGCGATCGCGGCCGACCCGGAAGCGATCGCCGCCATCGAGTCCCATCTCGGCGCGCTCGGCTATGGCGACCCGGCCGGCGGCGCACGGCGCCTGGCGGCGACCTGGAACGCGCCGCGCCTGCAAAGCCTGCCCGACGCCAGCCGCGTGCGGCTGCTGGCCCTGGTCAACCTGGCGCTGCCGCAAGTAGCGACGGTGGTGCGTGAAGCCGGCGTCGGCAGCCATGGCGCCACGCTCGGGCGCCTGCTCGATTTTCTCGAAGCCATTGCGCGCCGCTCGGCCTACCTGTCGTTGCTCTCCGAATACCCGCACACGCTCGAGCGCGTGATCCGCATGATGCATGCCAGCGGCTGGGCTGCGACTTTCCTCACCCTGCACCCGATCCTGCTCGACGAATTGCTGGACGACCGCGGCGGCATCGACGAGCCGGCGGCACTCGCCGCCAGCCTGGACGCGAAGCTGGGAGAAGCGCTGGGCGACACCGAACGCCAGCTCGACATCCTGCGCGACGCCCACCACGCCCAGCTGTTCCGGCTGCTCGCCCTGGACCTGGCCGGCGAATTGTCGGTCGAGCGCCTCGCCGACCATTTATCCGCCCTGGCCGACGTCGTCGTGGCCGCCACCGTGCGCTGGGCCTGGAAGACGGTCACCACGCGCCACACCGAGGTGCCGCGCTTTGCCGTCATCGCCTACGGCAAGCTGGGCGGCAAGGAGCTGGGCTATGTCTCGGACCTGGACGTCATCTTCCTGTTCGACGACGAGGACGACATGGCGCCCTCGAATTACGCGAAACTGGGCCAGCGTTTCATCACCTGGATGACGGCGCACACCCCGGCCGGCATCCTGTTCGACATCGACACCGCGCTGCGCCCGGACGGCGCCAGCGGCATGCTGGTCAGTTCGCTGGGCGCCTTCGAGCGCTACCAGCACAACGCGGCCTGGGTCTGGGAACACCAGGCGCTGACGCGGGCACGTTTCTGCGCGGGCGATGCCGCCATCGGCGCGCGCTTCGAGGAAATCCGCGAAGCCGTGCTGCGGCGCGACCGCAGTGCCCAGGCCGCCGAACTGAAGGCCGAGGTGCTGAAAATGCGCCGGCGCATGCACGAGGCGATGCCGAACCGCAGCGGCTTGTTCGACCTGAAACAGGATGAGGGCGGCATGATCGACATCGAGTTCATCGTCCAGTACCTCGTGCTGCGCCATGCCGCGCACCACCCGCAACTGACCGCGAATGCCGGCAACATCGCCCTCCTCCACCGCAGCGGCGAACTGGGCCTGATCGACGCGGGACTGGCCGGCGCCGCCGCCGACGCCTACCGCGCCATGCGCAAGCTCCAGCACCAGCTGCGCCTGCAGGGCCAGGAGGCGCGGGTCGATCCGGCCCTGGTCGAGCGCCATGCGGCCCAGGTGCGGCGTCTGTGGCAGCACTGTTTCGACTGATCGCGCTCCCGGCAACGAAGCATGTCTGCCGGACCGGCGGCCGCCGCCGCCGGTCCACGCAGGCCGCGTGCAAGCCCCCCTGCGCGGCAGCTTGTTAATCATCACACAATCTCACTTTTTAAAGTGACGCATCATCGCGCCGGTCGCGCTT
Organism: Telluria sp. AIW5; assembly: GCF_056680575.1. NCBI lineage: Bacteria > Pseudomonadati > Pseudomonadota > Betaproteobacteria > Burkholderiales > Oxalobacteraceae > Telluria > Telluria sp. AIW5. Next base: position 5,094,710 of record NZ_CM155289.1, read on the forward strand.
ACGCTCCCAATAACCTCTACGCATCAGTTCGTCAAGACTCACACAATCTCACTTTTTTGAAATTACGCATATTTGCAACATTTCACAATTAACTCTTCCATTCCATTGACAGGCTTGTATCCGCAATGCTTCCATGACGCCCTTGCATTGCGGCATGACCGCGCACGCGCTGCAGCGGCCTCGCAATCGCAATGGGAATGACGGTGCCGCCCAGGCATCGAGGATCTTTAATTGAGGAGTTTTGCAACATGATGGAAACAATTTTGTCCCGGTCGATCCGTGTGATCTGCCTGGGCGGTATGACGCTCGGCATGCATGCCGCTTACGCCCAGGATGCGGCGCAGTCGATGCAGCGCGTCGAAGTGACCGGCTCCCGCATTCGTCAGGTCGACCTGGAAACGGCACAGCCGGTCCAGGTCATGACGCAAGAACAAATCCAGAAAACCGGCCTGGTGACCGTCGGCGACATCCTGAACCAGCTGTCGTCGGCCGGTACGCCGGACTTCGACCGCGGCGGCTCGCTGACCTCGAACCGTGAAAGCGGCGGCCAGTACATCAGCCTGCGCAACCTGGGCTCGAACCGCCTGCTGGTGCTGGTCGACGGCAAGCGCTGGACCCAGTCGGTCGATGGCTACACCGACATGTCGACCATCCCGTCGGCCATGATCGAGCGTATCGAAGTGCTGAAGGACGGCGCTTCCTCGATCTACGGTTCGGACGCAATCTCCGGCGTGGTCAACATCATCCTGAAGAAGAAAATGGATGGCGGCCAGCTGAGCCTGTACACCGGCGCCAACGACAAGGGCGACGGCCGTGCCAAGGACTTCTCGATCGCCTACGGCGCGAACAGCGACAAGACCTCGCTGATGTTCGGCCTGTCGCACACCGAGCAGGGCACCGTCTGGGCGCGCGACCGCGCGATCACCAAGTATCCAAAAGGTCCACGCCACCCGACCGCGGGCCTGGGCGTCGGTCCATGGGGTGAAGTCGGTCCATCCGACGGCCAGTTTGCCTATGACCTGGTCCTGAACCACACCGGTGGCGCAGGCGGCAACGGCGTCGGCGTCGGCGCCGATCCGCGCAATCCGGCCAATTACCACGACTGGGATGGCCGCGCTGCGGACAACTTCAACAGCGCCTCGCAGATGATGTTCCAGATGCCGACGCGCCTGGACACCCTGTTCACCAAGGGCACCATCGAACTGCCGTACAACATGCAGTTCAGCACCACTGCCATGTACTCGCAGCGCAAGTCGACCGCGCAGATCGCCGGCTACCCGCTCAACAGCGAAACCCAGTCGACCTTCCCGGTCTATGTCGATCGCAACAGCTACTGGAACGGGCTCGGCGAAGACCTGTACTTCTACCGCCGCACGGTCGAAGTGCCGCGCGTGACCGAGAACCAGAACAACACCCTGCACATCGACGCGACCCTGTCGGGCAACTTCGAAGTGCGCGGCAAGGCCTGGAACTGGGACGTGGGCTACAACCACAGCGCCGTCCAGGGCACCGTGCTCGGCACCGGCAACATCAACCTGCTGAACCTGAAGAACGCCCTCGGCCCGTCCTTCATGAACGCCAACGGCGTTGTCCAGTGCGGCACCCCGGACGCCCCTGTCCTGCTGAGCGCATGCCAGCCGTTCAACATCATCGGCGGCCCGGGCACCAACAGCCAGGAAGCCCTCAACTACATCATGTCGACCGGCCAGGCGACCTACGGCAGCACCATCAACAGCGCGACCGCGAACATCGGCGGCGAAGTGCTGGAGCTGCCAGCAGGCATGCTGGGCGTCGCCGGCGGTATCGAACACCGCCAGGTGCGCGGCTACGATATTCCAGGCCAGTTCGAGCAGTCGGGCTACTCGTCCGACCTGGCCGGCAATGCGACCCGCGGCGGCTACCAGGTGCGTGAAGCCTACCTGGAAACGAACATCCCGATCCTGAAGGGTGTGCGCTTCGCCCAACTGCTGAGCGTCGACCTGGCAACCCGCTACTCGGACTACAGCAACTTCGGCAGCACCAGCAACAGCAAAGCCAGCGTGATGTGGAAGCCGATCAAGGACCTGCTGGTGCGCGGCACCGTGGCCCAGGGCTTCCGTGCCCCGACCGTCGGCGACACCTTCGGTGGCGGCTCGCAGAGCTTCGACGAGTACCTCGACCCGTGCGACAGCGAGTACGGCCAGCGCAGCAATGCCCAGGTCGATGCGCGCTGCCTCTCGGCCGGCGCAGTCGCAGGCTTCCGCCAGCTGAACCAGACCGGCGCGCCGATCAGCGATTCGGGCGGCGAACAGGGTGCTTATGCATTCATGGCTGGCGCAGGCAACACCAAGCTGCAGCCTGAAAAAGCACGCACCAACACCATCGGCCTGGTCTACAGCCCGTCGTGGCTGACCGGCTTCTCGGGCTCGCTCGACTGGTACAGCATCAAGGTCGACAACCTGATCTCGGCCGTTTCGGCGACCCGCGTTGCCGAAAACTGCTACGTGCAGGGCCTGCAGTCGTTCTGCGACGCAATCGTGCGTGACCCGGTCTCCGGCCAGATCACCAACCTGTCGCGCGGCAACCTGAACCTGGGCGGCCTGAAGACCCAGGGCGTCGACCTGTCGTTCTCGTACCGCTTCCCGCGTACGCCGTACGGCCAGTTCGGCATCCGTTCGGACTCGACCTTCGTGACCAAGTACGAACAGAAGGCTGACCAGGACGCTGAATGGATCAGCTCGCTCGGCGAATACGACGGCGACGGCGGCACTGCCTACTACCGCCAGAAGTCGAACATCTCGCTCGATTGGAACATGGGTAACTGGAGCGCTACCTGGACTGCCCGCTACTTCGGCAATCTCAAGGACAAGTGCTACAGCAACAAGCTGACCGCGCCGGTCGAATGCTCCAACCTGAACGACAACGCCAACTGGGGCCGTGGCTACAACAAGCTCGGCGCGATGGTCTACAACGACATGAGCGTGTCGTACAAGACCTCCTGGAAAGGCACCATCATGGTCGGCGCCAACAACGTGTTCGACAAGAAGCCGCGTACCACCGTGCTGGGCGCAGCATCCTCGTCGGCTGTCGACGCCAACCTGCCGATCGACCGCTTCGTCTACGTGCGTTACAACCAGGCCTTCTAATGGCCGGGCCGCAAGGCCTGTCCTGACTGCCTGACCAATGCCCGCCGGGTTCGCCCGGCGGGCATTTTTCATGGGCGCGCCAATTCCGCCCCGCCACCACGGGTTTCCCGCCCCGCTGCGGTATCATGGCGGATTGTGCGGCACCGCCGCGACTCCCACGAAACACGACATGGCAATCAAACTCAAGAACGACAAGGACATCGCGAAAATGCGCGTGGCCGGCCGCATGGCCGCCGAGGTCCTGGAAATGATCAGGGAATACGTCGTCCCCGGCGTCTCCACCGAAGAACTCGACCGCCGCTGCAACGACTATATCCGCAAGGTGCAGAAGGCAACGCCGGCCAACGTCGGCTACCACGGCTTCCCGAAGACCCTGTGCACCTCGGTCAACGGCGTGGTCTGCCACGGCATCCCGAGCGAAAAAGAGATCCTCAAGGACGGCGACATCGTCAACATCGACGTCACCGTCATCAAGGACGGCTGGCACGGCGACACCAGCCGCATGTATTACGCCGGCACCCCGAGTCCTGAAGCAAAACGCCTGGTCGACACGACCTATGAATGCATGATGGCGGGCATCCGCGCCGTGCGTCCCGGCGCGCGCCTGGGCGACGTCGGCCACGCGATCCAGAAGCTGGCCGAAGGCGCCGGCTACTCCGTGGTGCGCGACTACTGCGGCCACGGCATCGGCCGCGTCTACCACGAAGACCCGCAGGTGCTGCACTACGGCCGCCCCGATACCGGCCTGCTGCTCAAGGAAGGCATGACCTTCACGGTCGAGCCGATGATCAATGCCGGCGACGACGAAGTGGCCCAGCTCGACGACGGCTGGACGGTCGTCACGCGCGACGGCTCGCTGTCGGCGCAATGGGAACACATGATCGCGGTGACCTCGAACGGCTTCGAGATCCTGACGCCCTGGCCGCGCTAGGCTGGTACTTCCCGGCCTGATTTTCCGGCGCCGCACGGCGCCGGAGCGCTGCCGGGTGCATGCCTGTGAAGCGCCTTCGCCCTGCCTTTGCCCCGCCCCGTTTGCGCTCGCCATCAGACACGCTGCGAACGTCGTGATTTGCCTTTCGCACGCCCCTCCGCTCCCGCCTCCCCGCCTCGCGTGGCCACCCTCTGTCTTGACATCCCCGCCCGGTAACTTGCGAAAAAGCACGGTTAGGTTGTGTATTCAACACAAGTCCGTGATTTTTTTGGCAACCCACTTTGTGCTACTTGACTGCAATTACTTATTTATTCAAATTGAATTGACTCATTAAGTAAAGTCAAGTTCCTTCAAGAATATTTGTCAATACATTGGAGATATTTTGAAACCACATCGTGTTTGCAAAAAAAGCGCACTGGCGGTCGCCGTCACGCTCGCATGTTCGCATATGGCGCTCGCCCAACAGCAGGACGAGCAGCAGCCCAACCAGCCAATCCAGCGGGTGCTGGTGACGGGTTCGAACATCGCCAGGATCGATGCCGAAACGGCGACGCCGGTGACCATCATGCGCCGCGACGACATCGTCCGCACCGGCGCCAACTCGGTCACCGAACTGCTCAATACGCTCACCGCCTCGACCGGCAGCCTGACCGACATCGGCGGCAGCAACTCGTTCGCCGGCGGCGCCTCGTCGGCATCGCTGCGCAACCTGGGCAAGCAGTCGACCCTGGTCCTGTTGAACTCGCGCCGCGTGGCGCCCTACGCGCTGGCCGACTACAACGAGGTATTCACCAACCTCGACTCGCTGCCGCTGGACGCGATCGACCGCGTCGAAGTGCTGCGCAACGGCGGCTCGGCCGTGTACGGTTCCGATGCCGTCGCCGGTGTCATCAACATCATCACCCGCAACGACTACCGCGGCGTCCAGCTGAAAGCCAGCCAGGACCAGTCGCTGGAACACAGTCAGTTCAAGACCCGCAACGCCAGCATCACCGGCGGCATGGGCGACTTCGCCGCCGATGGCTACAACGTGCTGGCAAACGTCGAACTGTTCAAGCGCGATGCGGTCATGTGGCGCTCGGTGGTCGACGACATCAACCCGATCTACGGCGAAAAGTTTACGACCGTCGCCCCGGGCAGCGGCCGCATGTTCGGCAACCGCGGCGCGCCTTCGTCGTTCAGTTATCCAGGCAACATCCTCGGCTTCGGTGGCGGCGGCGGCGCGATCGACGGCTGCACCACGGTCGCCGCCGGCCTGTGCCAGTACGACCGCTTCTCGCGCTTCCAGGCGATCCCGCAAGCGGACCGCGTCAACGCCCTGGTGTCGGGCAAGCTGCGCATCAACGACAAGGTCGACGCCTTTGCCGAAGTCCTGTTCTCGCATACCAAAACCACCTATGAGGGCGCTTTCCCGACCTACGACTCGACCGGCGCGGACTCGGTCTGGGGCAACCCGGTCACCGGCGAACGCCTGAACTTTACCTACCTTCCGCTGCCGGCCACCCACCCGCTCAACACCCTGGGCGAACCTGCTGCCCTGCGTTACCGTTTTACCGATGCGGGCGGCGAGACGGTCGTCAAGAGCTCGGAATACCGCGCGCTTACCGGTCTGAAAGGCAGCTGGGACAAGTATGACTGGGAGACTGCTGTCGGCGTGATGGGCAGCAAGACCAAAATGCGCGGCCGCGGTGCCTTCAGCGCGAGCGGCTTCAAGCAGGTGATCGGCGACTACACCCAGTACGACGCGGACTTCACCCCGCTCGACCCGAACTTCTTCAACCACGACTACAAGATCGGCCAGCAGAACTCGGCCGCGGTGCTGAACACCCTGTTCCCGGAGCAGGGGTATGACGGCAAGATCACCCAGGTCTTCCTCGACGGCAAGATCAGCGGCGAGGTTGCCAAGTGGGGCGAGCGCTCGATCGGCATGGCGGTCGGCGGCGAACTGCGCCACGAGAAGTTCGAGATCAACCCGACCGCCAACCTGCTGAGCGGCGACATCGTCGGCAACGGCTCGGCCACCGCGAACGCCAAGCGCATGAGCGGCGCCGCGTTCGCCGAAGTCAACGTCCCGCTGACCAAGACCTTCGAAGTGACCGGCGCCGCCCGCGTCGACAAGTACGAGAACTTCGACGCCCACGTCTCGCCGAAGCTGGCCTTCCGCTGGGAAGCAAGCAAGCAGTTGCTGGTTCGCGGTACCGTCGAATCGGGCTTCCGCGCGCCGAACCTGACCGAGAGCGCCCAGTCGAGCAAGTTCGCCTTCGACAACGGCGTAGTCGATCCACGCCGCTGCCCGCAGGCACTGGCCCTGGCCCAGGACCTGCGTTCCCGTGCCGACGCCCTCGGCGCCAGCGATCCGAACGCCGTGCTGTTCAACGCGCGCGCCGACACGGTCGAAGGCAACGAGTGCGCCGCAGGCGTGTTCAGCAATGTGCGCAATAATCCGGACCTGAAGCCGGAGACCTCGCGCAGCGCCACGCTCGGCCTCGTGTTCGAACCGATCAAGGGCTATAACATCGCCCTCGACTACTGGCGCATCGAGCGCAAGGACGAGATCGGCCTGAAGAGCACCGACGACCTCCTGGCGGCGGAAGACGACCAGCCTGCCGGCGTCATCGAGCGTGGTACGCTGGCCAGCGACAAGACCTTTACCGGCGCCGAGCAGGCGCAGTACGGTGTGACCAGGGGGGCGCTGCTGGGCACCTCGGGCATGTTCGAGAACGTGTCGAAGACCAAGACCAGCGGCGTTGACCTGACCGGTTCGGCCCGCTTCAAGACCGGCCTGGGCCGTGTCAACGTCGATGCCAACCTGACCTACCTGACCGACCTGCGCTACTTCAGCACCGCGCGCGGCGACTATGGCGACAACCTGGCGGGCCGCTACGACGCGCCGAAGGTCGTGGCCAATACGACGGTCGCTCTCGATTCGGGCAACTTCTCGAACGCCCTGCGCGCCAGCTTCAAGAGCGGCACCGAGCTGCACGGCGACTTCTACGACGACAGCTATACGATCGCAGGTTGTGCGGACCGCGACTGGACCGAGTCGGAGTGCCGCGTCGGATCCTATGTGCGTTGGGACTACACCATGGCCTACCGTGGCTTCAAGGGATGGACGCTGACGGCCTTCGTGCGCAACGTCTTCAACCACCGTCCACCGGTCGACCTGCGCCGGTTCTCGAGCGACGGCGGCGGCGTGATCCCGCAGAACTACGAGGATGTGCAGGGCCGCAGCCTGCGCCTGACCGCGGAATACCGCTTCTGACCGGCTTTGGCTGGCTGCTAAAGGCGGGCGCTTCGGCGCCCGCTTTTTTATGCGCGTGACCGCTCACGCGCCCGTCCGACTTTCCAGAATTAACTATCCGCAGCTCCCTTCCCTGCGAGTTCTATCTTCTGCGCGCTATCAAGGACATCGCGCCCTCAGGTATTCATAGTGGGTATGGCAGTTTACTTGAACCCAAATAGGAGTGATATCATGAAACATTCGTTGCTAGAAATTGGCACGCAGCTAGACGCCGCAGCTCCGCAACTCAGAACCATGGAAGCGATGCTGCAAGACATGCAGGACAACCTGGCGCCTGCACGGGATGCTCTTGCGCAAGCGGAGGCGAAGCCCTTCATGCCAACCATGCCTGCGGAGCAGTATGAGGAGCTCAAGGCCAGGCTGGAGGCGCAAGGGCTGGGAGCGGTCGCGGACAAGGGCACCGACGTGGAAGCGGGAGTCGGCGTGGGAGTCGATCTGGATGTGGATGTGGAAGTGGGAATGGAAGCGGCAACGGAAGCGCTTGTGCCTATCTCGCTTGTCGGGCCGAATATTCCAGGCGCAACGGATGTGGATGGACTGATCCCGCCCGACACCCATGGCGCGATCGGGCGCGACCATTTTGTCGAAGTCACCAACTCGCACGTCGACATTTTCCCCCGGGCCAATCCGGCCATGCGTACCAGCATTTCGCTGGCCGCCTTTTTCGGGTATTCCACGCGCGTGCTGTTCGATCCGCGCGCGGTCTTCGATCCTGTCTGGAACCGCTGGGTCATCACGGCGGACGCATTCCAGGAATCGACCACGCGCCAGTTGTATTTCATCGCCGTTTCGACCACGCCGAATCCGCTCGGTTCGTATTTCATCTACGCGTTGAACGTCGCCTTCAATGCAGGCGATTTCTGGGATTACCCGCAACTCGGGTACGACCAGGACGCCGTCATCTTCACGGCCAACATCTTCACCGCATCGGGTGCATTCCGCGGCGCCGACATGTTCGCGGTCGCCAAGGCCCGCCTCTACAACGGCCTGGGCTTCTCGGTTCCGGTCTTTACCGGCCTGCGCGGGACGCTCGCTCCGCCCATCGTGCTTGACCAGAACGCGCGGACCTTCCTGGTCGCCGCCTCGGGCGGCAGCAGCTTGAGCCTGTACACGCTGACCAACTCGAGCAGGCCGAACGGCATCCTGCTGGCAGGGCCGGTGAATGTCGCCGTCCCTGCCTATTCGGTCCCGCCCTCGGCCGCGCAACCGGGAACCACCGCCCGGCTGGACACGCTCGACGGCCGCTTCGTCAACGCCAGCACACAGACCGGCAACTCGCTGTGGCAGGTGCATACCGTCGCCCTCGGAGGCTTTTCCGCGCCCAAGTTCTACCAGATCAACACCGCCACCAACGCGCTCGTGCGCAGCGCATTCTTCTTCGGCACGGCGACCTCGTTCGATTTCAACGCCGCGATCGCGGCCAATGGCGCCAACGACGTGTTCGTGACCTGGACGATGACGGATCCGCCCAATGGTACCCAGGCCCAGGTGCGCTTCTCCGGCTTCGACCACAACAATGGAACCACCTATGTGCTCAGCCCGGGGATCGCGGCATTCACGAGCCCGACGTGGTTCGGCGGAGGCCGTTGGGGCGATTACTCGGCCGTGACGCTGGATCCGCGCAATAACAGGCGCGCGTGGCTGGTGAACGAAGATATCCTGGCGAACCACGACTGGGGTAGCCGCATCGTCGGCATCGGCTTCGTGCCCTGACCGGGGGCAGCCAGCCCGGCCTCAGCGCATGCCGCTGTCGTAGGTGATGCGGACCGGCGTGAACCCGTCCTGTCGTACGGTCACCGTTTGTTCCATGGCCCGCGGACAGGCCACGTCGGACTCCGGGTGCAAGCGGTAGACGCCCGGTTCCAGCATCACCTCGAAACGGCCGCCCGCGTCGCTGTGTACCTCGGCCACGGTGCGGCCTGCCTCGTCCGTGATGCGGATGGCGGCCTGGTAGGGACGATGGTTGATCATCCCGGGCGACTCGACCGGGCTGACCGGCCACAGGATCACTTCGCCGGCAATCCCGCTGGCGATGTGCTGGACTGATGTCATCATGAAACCAGTCTAGTGCCCGGCCGCCCAATTGCAAGAAGCGATAACGCGCGGGCATGCTCAGTGAACCCGTCATCGAGGCCATTGGCCTCGATGACCCCGTACGGTGCGCCACCGTCGTCATTGTTGGTCGAGACCGCTGTGTAACCTAGGGCGGGCATGCCCGCGCGTCGACGTCGAGTGCAGCGCTCATCTACAAGAAAGGCCGCTCCGATGTGCATCGAAGCGGCCTTCTTCACTGAACGGCATTACGCCCCAGAGGGCGTTTTTTTTGAGGCCGTGTCGATTACTTCGCGTTCATCAGCGCAACGGTGGTGTCGAGCATGCGGTTCGAGAAGCCCCACTCGTTGTCGTACCACGACGAGACCTTCACCAGGCGGCCCGACACTTTCGTCAGGGTCGAATCGAAGTTCGACGAGGCCGGGTTGTGGTTGAAGTCGATCGAGACCAGCGGCTCGGTCTGGTAAGTCAGGATGCCTTTCAGGGCGCCTTCCGAGGCCGACTTCATCAGCGCATTGACTTCGTCCACCGTCGTGTCGCGCTTGGCGATGAAGGTCAGGTCGACGATCGACACGTTGATGGTCGGCACGCGGATCGCGAAGCCGTCCAGCTTGCCGTTCAGCTCAGGCAGCACCAGGCCGACCGCGGCGGCAGCGCCGGTCTTGGTCGGGATCATGCTCATCGTGGCCGAACGCGCGCGGCGCAGGTCTTCGTGCATCACGTCAGACAGCACCTGGTCGTTGGTGTAGGCGTGCACGGTGGTCATCAGGCCGGTTTCAACGCCGATGGCGTCGTTCAGTGGCTTGACCAGCGGGGCCAGGCAGTTGGTGGTGCAGGAAGCGTTCGAGATGACGGTGTCGGTGCTCTTGAGCACGTCCTGGTTGACGCCGAAGACGATGGTCGCGTCGACGTCCTTGCCGCCTGGTGCCGAGATGATGACTTTCTTGGCGCCGCCCTTCAGGTGGGCCGAGGCTTTCTCTTTGGTGGTGAAGAAGCCGGTGCATTCCAGCACGACGTCCACGCCCAGCTCGCCCCATGGGATTTCGGCCGGGTTACGCTGCGCGAACACGCGGATCGGATCGCCGTTGACGATCATGTTGTCGCCTTCGACCGTGACGGTGCCCGGGAACTTGCCGTGGGCGGTGTCGTAGCGGGTCAGGTGGGCGTTCGATTCGGCATTGCCGAGGTCGTTGATTGCCACGATCTGGATGTCTTGCTTTTTGCCGCCTTCGTAGAATGCGCGCAGGATATTGCGGCCGATGCGGCCATAACCGTTGATTGCAACTTTGATCGTCATGCTTTACTCCTGATTAGAAAAAAACTTTTTTCGGACCCCGAATAAGAAACGGGCCACCCGAAGGCAGCCCGCAGAAAACATTACGCAGCGATCACGCCCTTGGCCTTGGCCACGACGTTCTCGACGGTGAAGCCGAAGTGCTTGAACAGCACCGGCGCCGGAGCGGACTCGCCGAAGGTATCGATACCGACGACCGCGCCTTCCAGGCCGACATACTTGTACCAGAAATCGGTGACGCCGGCTTCGATGGCAACGCGAGGAACGCCGCGGGTCAGCACACTTGCTTTGTAGCTTGCCTCCTGGCGGTCGAAGACGTCGGTCGACGGCATCGAGACCACCCGCGCGGCGATGCCCTCGCCTGCCAGTGCGTCGGCCGCCTTCATCGCCAGTTCGACTTCCGAACCGGTGGCGATCAGGATGACTTTCGCGTCGGCCGCGTCGCGCAGCACGTAGCCGCCCTTGGCGACATTCGACACGGTGGCCGCGTCGCGTTCCATGAACGGCAGGTTCTGGCGCGAGAAGATCAGGGTCGACGGGCCGTCCTTGCGCTGGACGGCAGCGCCCCAGGCCACTTGCGATTCGACCGTGTCGCACGGACGCCAGTTGTCCAGGCCCGGGATCAGGCGCAGCGACGAGACGTGTTCGACCGACTGGTGGGTCGGGCCGTCTTCGCCCAGGCCGATCGAGTCGTGGGTGAACACGAACAGCGAGCGGATCTTCATCAGGGACGCCATGCGCAGCGCATTGCGGCTGTAGTCCGAGAAGGTCAGGAAGGTCGCGCCGAACGGGATGAAGCCGCCGTGCAGGGCGACGCCGTTCTGGATCGCGGCCATGCCGAATTCGCGCACGCCGTAGTTGATGTGGTTGCCCGGGATGCCCGAGCGCACGGCCACGATTTCCTTCCAGTTGGTCAGGTTCGAGCCGGTCAGGTCGGCCGAGCCGCCCAGGAATTCAGGCAGGATCGGGGCCAGGGCCTGGATCGCGTTCTGCGAGGCCTTGCGGGTGGCGATGGTCTCTTTCTTGTCGATGCAGGTGGCGATCGCCGCTTCCAGCACTTCATTGAAATTGCCCGGCAGCTCGCCCTTCATGCGGCGCTCGAATTCGGCGGCCAGTTCAGGGTGCTGGGCGCGGTATTCGGCGAAGTTGGCGTTCCATGCGGACTCAAGCTCGGCACCGCGCGCTTTCGCGTCCCAGGCCTGGTAGATTTCGCCAGGAATGTCGAACGGGATCGGGTCCCAGACCAGGTGCTGGCGCACGGCCGCGATTTCCTTGTCGCCCAGCGGGGCGCCGTGGACTTTATCGCCGCCTTCCAGGTTCGGGGCGCCCTTGCCGATGATGGTCTTGCAGCAGATCAGGGTCGGACGGTCCGACTTCTTCGCCTGCGCGATGGCGGCGGAAACAGCTTCCACGTTGTGGCCGTCGACCTTCGGGATCACGTTCCAGCCATAGGCCTCGAAACGCTTCTGGGTGTCGTCGGTGAACCAGCCTTCGACGCGGCCGTCGATCGAGATGCCGTTGTCGTCGTACAGCCAGATCAGTTTATTCAGGCGCAGCGTGCCGGCCAGCGAGGCGACTTCGTGCGAGATGCCTTCCATCAGGCAGCCGTCGCCCAGGAATGCATAGGTGTAGTGGTCCACGACATCGAAGCCTGGACGGTTGAATTCATACGACAGCAGCCATTCGGCCAGCGCCATGCCGACCGCGTTGGCGATGCCCTGGCCCAGCGGACCGGTGGTCGTTTCCACGCCCGGGGTGATGCCCACTTCCGGGTGACCCGGGGTCTTCGAGTGCAGCTGGCGGAAGTTGCGGATGTCGTCCATTGAGACGTCGTAGCCGGCCAGGTGCAGCAACGCGTAGTGCAGCATCGAGCCGTGGCCGTTCGACAGCAGGAAGCGGTCGCGGTTCATCCAGCCAGGATTGGCCGGGTTGTGGCGGTAATGCTTGTCCCACAGGGCGACGGCGATTTCTGCCATGCCCATTGGCATGCCCGGGTGGCCGGAGTTGGCTTTCTGGACAGCGTCCATTGCCAGCGCGCGGATCGCGTTGGCCATCAGGGTGGTGGTTTGCATAGATGTCATGATTGGTAAGTCTGGGATTGTGAAGAGTAGCACTGCGGCGGTGGCTGCGTCGGGCCGTAACCCGATATTCTACCAGAGCCGGGTGCTGCCTAATTAAAAAGCGTTCACCCGGAAAGCCGGAAGGTGAACGAAAAAGCCCGGCACCGGCTGGCGCAAGTGCACCCACGATTGGTCGCCGGGCGCCGGCGCTTTACAATGCGCCCTTCCCCCACTCATGCGCAGGAATTCCATGCCCCGTTTTTACTGTCCCCAGCCGCTCGCCGCCGGCGCGATTGTCGACCTGCCGGAAGCGGTCGCCCACCATTTGCACGTGGTGCGCATGCAACCGGGCGACACGATGACGCTGTTCGACGGGCGCGGCGGGCAGTACCTGGCCAGCCTGCTCGAGGTGGGCAAGAAGCGCGCGAGCGCCCGGGTCGAGGCACACGCGGCGCTTGAAGCCGAGCTGCCGTATGCGATCACGCTGGCGCAAGGCTTGCCCGAGGGCTCGAAGATGGACTGGATCATCGAAAAGGCGGTCGAACTGGGCGTGGCGGCGCTGCAGCCGCTGGCGGCGCAGCGCAGCGTGGTGCGCCTGTCCGGCGAGCGCGCCGAAAAGCGCCATGCGCACTGGCAGGGCGTCATCGTGTCGGCCTCCGAACAGTGCGGGCGCAACCGCCTGGCGCAGCTGGCGCCGGTGATCGACTTCAACCGTTTCATCGCCCTGCCCGCGGCCGGGCCGCGCATCCTGTTCTCGCCGCGCGCCACCCAATCGCTGGCCGGCTGGGCGCGCCAGGCCGGGCCGCAGGCGGTGACGTTGATGGTGGGACCGGAGGGCGGCTTCAGCGAGGCGGAAGAGCAGGCCGCGATCGACGCCGGCGCCCTCGCCCTCTCGCTCGGCCCGCGCGTGCTGCGCACCGAAACGGCCGCCCTGGCGGCGGTGGCGGCCCTGAACGCGTTGTGGGGCGAGTTCTGAACTTCGCCGGCTGGCGGCGGACATAAAAAAACCGCAGCCGAGGCTGCGGTTTTTTGTTGCGGCCACGAGGGCCGCAAGCACTACACGGTTCGATTACTTGAACTTGTAGTTGTACTCGGCGGTGAACTTTGCCGAACGTGGCGCCGTTGCGCTGATCAGGCCTTCGTACAGGTTGTAACGCGACTGGTTGGTGTTGTAACGCTCGTACACCTTCTGTGCGGTTTGGCTGTTGAAGACGTTGAAGACGTCGATCTTCAGCGACAGGCCTTCGACCATTGCCGGACGGTAGACCACGTTCATGTCGTACGTGTGCTCCCAAGGCAGGCGGCCAGCGGTGCCGCGCGGCGACAGGGTGTTGGTCGCGCCGGTCGGACCGAAGCAATAGTGCGATGCCGACTGGTAGTTGAAGCTAGGGCCCAGATTGGCGGTGGTCGGGTTGGTACCCACGCACGAACGTGGACGGCCCGAAGCGATGGTTGCGGCGCCGCCGATCACCCATTCAGGCGTGATGTCGTAGAAGCCGAAGGCCTTGATCTGGTGCTTGCGATCATTTGGCAGCAAGCCGTTGGCGCCGACCATCAGCTCCGCGTAGTCCCAAGTCTGGGTCGCTGCGACGTCGCCCTGCGCCGTGCTCGTATCCGACAGCGTCTGGCCTTCGGTATTGCCCTTGTTGCGCGACAGGGTGTAGTTCACCTTGGCGTACCAGCCGTTGCGGTATGGGTGCTCGGCGAACAGATCGAGGGCTGCGTAGGTGCGCTCAGCCTTTTCAAAGCCCAGTTCAGCTTTGGTCAGGTGGACCTTGGTGTAGGTGCCGTTGCCAGCGTAGTCGACCAGGAAGTCGTTGTCTTCGCCCGGATTGAACGTTGCGCAGCCGAAGCCAGCATAGTTGCTCGCGTCGATGCCGTTACGCTCGGCGTAAGCATCGAACGGACGTGCATCGCACAGGTCGTCGATGGTCGAACGCAGTTTGCGGTAGGTAACCTTGGCGCCGAAATTGAAGTTCGGGTTCCATGCGCGTTCCATACCCAGGGTGATCTCGTCCTGGTAGGCCGGTTTCATGTTCTGGGCAGCGACCGTCTTCGGATCCTTGGCCTGGCCGAACTCGTTGTTCGACGACAGCACGCCGGTCAGCTCGGTGGTACCGGTTGGCTGGCCGTTCGCGTCCACGCCGGTGTACGAGAAGTTCTGGGTCGTGTACAGCGAGCCGTTGGCGCCGCGCAGGGCAACCACGGTCGGGATCTGGATGGTGTAGCGGCCGACGCTACCGAACACCTTGAACGATGCGTCACCGTTCACGTCCCACGACACGTTCGCGCGTGGAGCGTACTGGTTCTTCATCTGGATGTACTTGGTGCCATCCTGGTTCGCGTTGTAGAAACCTTCGCGACGCACGCCGGCGGTCACCAGCACATCCTTGGTTGCCTGCCAGCGATCTTCGATGTATTGCGCGTCCTGGCCTGCATAGGCGTTCGACACGGTCGAATAGATGGTCTTCTGGACGTAGTAACCCTCGTTCGCCAGGCCAGGCTTGCCCAGCAGGACGCCGACGTCGTCGGCTGGCTTGGTTGGGTCGGTATGCAGGTAGGTCAGCAGCGAACCGCCGGCATATGCCTCGCCCGCGCCCAGCGATGCCATCTTGTTGTTGTCCAGGCCAGCACGCAGGGTGTGGTTGCCCAGCTTGTACTCGAGGTCCAGGCGCTTCGACGTCACGTCGTCGCGCGCGCCGGTTTGCGGCAGGGTGCCGGTGATCGACTGGCCACTCTTGTACACGAGGCCCGGGTATTGATTTTCCGGCGCTGCCGTCACCTGTGGCAGGGCTGGGTTGTAGCCTGCAGGCTCGTAGTAGTGACGCGCCTGCATCTTGCCGTACAGGGCATTGACGGTCAGGTTGTCGGTCAGGTTGCCGACGTAGCGCAGGCTCTGCAGCTCGCCGCCGTTGGCGTTGAACGGACCCAATTCCTCATGGGTCGAGGTATTGACGGCCGAGCCGACGTTACGCGTCGTGTAGTCGTACGAACGGTACTGGGTATCGGTTTTCGGCAGGTCGCCGATCAGCGTCAGTTCCAGGCGGTGATTGTCGTTGATGTTCCAGTCGACCTTGCCGTAGTAGCGCTTGGTCTTGGTCTCGTAGTCGCGCCAGCCGTTACTGGCCAGCGTGGTCGAGGTGCGCGACTGGTACACGCCATTGCTTTCCAGCTGGGTCTGCTCCAGCGCGACATAGCCGAACAGGGTATCGGGGATCAGCGGGCCGCCGGCATAGACCGAGTACTGCTTCTGGTCGACCTTGTTGTCCTCGCGACGCAGGCGCAGGGTGCCGTCCGTCGATGGGAACGTGCCGATGTTCGGGTAGTCGTAGTTGCGGTACTTCGAACGGGTCGACGACGGCGTGATCGACGCCATGGCGCCTGCTTCCCAGGTGTTGGTGCCGGACTTGGTGGTGATGTTCACCACGCCACCGGTCGAGCGGCCGAATTCGACGCCATAGCCGCCGGTCAGGATCTGCGCCTGCGCGATTGCGCCGAACGGCAGTTCCATTGCGCCCAGCTGGGTCAATGGATTGGTAACAGGGAAACCGTTGATGTTGTACGCGTTTTCCGATGCGCCGCCGCCAGCGAAGCTTGCGCCCGCGGCGTAGGTCGGGTCGCCACGGGTGGTATTCGGGGCCAGCTGGACGATCGACTCGACGTTGCGGCCGATCGGCAGCTTTTCGAGTTCGCGCGCGGTGAAGGTCGCGCCGTTGACCGAGCTCGACACATCGATGCGGTTGCGGCGGCCGCTCACGCGGACGGACTGCACGCCGGCAACAGCGGCAGGGGTATCGAAGTTTGCTTCGACGCCCTGGCCAGCCAGGACTTCCAGCTGGGTGGTGCCGACGGTGGCGCCGCCCTTGGTCAGGGTGACGGTATAGGTACCGATCGGCAGGCTGGTAACGCGGAAGTTACCGTTTGCATCGAGTGTGGACGAACGAGTCGCGTTGGTGCCATTGTTTTTGAGGACAACGGTGTCACCCGAACCGGCGGCGACCTTGCCAAAAACCGTACCTGAGGCGTTGGATTGCGCCATGGCGGTTGGCGTTACTGCTACGGTAATAGCGGCGGTTGCGAAAGCAACTTGTAACGCGCGAACCAAAACTGTGTTTCTCAACATGTTTATTCCTATTAATTATAAAACCTTGCGGCTTACATGTCCCCGCAGAGAGACCTCTGCATCGGCCCAGCTCTTCCCCCTCGCCTCGTTCCGGCAAGGTTCAAGTCCCACTTTACGAAAAGAAGTGTTACTGAAGTTACAAATAAAAACACGCGCCATGCATGGGTGTCAACGGCAAAAGTTACACCTGTGCATTTTCGCAACAGAAACGTCCTTTTTTTTTCGTTTGTAAAGGATGCACAGACCAAATTTCCCTGGAAAAGAGGTGGATTTGTAAATACGAAGCACGGGGCCACGCGTGCAGCTTGCGGGCCGGCGACGCATGAACGAAAAAAAACCGCAGGCCGAAGCCTGCGGTTTTTGCGCCGCCCTCACCCGAGGACGGGGAGCAGCCTCATCAGAAGCGGTAGTTGTACTCGGCGCCGATGCGGACGCTACGTGGTGCGGTGTAGCTGATCACGCGGCCGTAGGTCGGGCTGACGTCGGTCGTGCTGCTGACGTTGTAGGTCTCGTCAACCGTCTGCACGGTCTGCTTGTTGGCAACGTTGAAGACGTCCAGCTTGACAGCCAGGCCCTTCAGCATCGCCGGACGGTAGGCCAGGCTCAGGTCGAGGCGGATATCCCATGGCAGCTTGCCGCTGGTACCACGTGGAGCCGGGGCGCCGTTGCAGTAGAAGTAGACCGAACCGTAGTCCACTTCGCCTGGCACGTCCGGATTCCAGCCGAAGCAGCTGCGTGGACGGCCGGATGCCGCCAGGAAGTTACCGCCCAGGGTGATTTCCGGGGTCAGGTCGTAGTAGCCAAAGGCCTTGACCTGGTGCTCGCGGTGGTTCGGCAGCAGGCCATACGAATTGACCATCAGCTCAGGGTTATCCCAGGTCGAGGTTGCTGCGACGTCGGTCTGTGCGTTATCCGACTTGGTCTGGCCTTCGGTGTTGCCACGGCTGCGCGACCAGGTGTAGTTCACGCGGCCATACCAGCCGTTGCGGTACGGGTGCTCGGCGAACAGGTCGACGGCGGTGTAGGTACGCTTCGGCTTGTCGAAGCCCAGGTCTGCCGCGCTCAGGTTGACCGTGGTGTAGCCGGTGCCGGTACCGGCGTAGTCGACCAGGAAGGTCGAGGCACCGCCCGGGTTGAACGAAGCGCAGCCGAAACCGCCCCAGTTGTCGGTGTTGATGTTGTTACGCTCGGCGTAGGCTTCGAACGGACGTGGATCGCACAGGTCGTCGATGGTCGCCTTCAGCGTACGGTAGGTGACGCGGGCACCGACGTTCAGGTCCGGGGTCAGGGCGCGTTCGAAGCCGAGGGTGAGCTCGTCCTGGTAGGTCGCCTTGATGTCGCGGGCGCTGACGGTGTTGGCATCCTTCGGCTGGCCCAGCTCGTTGTTCACCGAGTACACGCCCGAGATCGCGTTCAGGCCGGTCGGCTGGCCGTACTGGTCGGTGCCGGTGTAGGTGAAGGCCTGGCGGGTCAGGGTCGAGCGGCTGGCGCCGCGCACGGCCAGGTGGGTCGGGATCTGCAGCGCATAGCGGCCTGCCGAACCGTACACTTTCAGCGAAGAGTCGCCGTAGACGTCCCAGCTTGCCGCAAAGCGTGGCGAAATCAGGTCCTTGGCTTTGAGGAAGGTCTCGCCGTCGCCGTTGATGTTCTTGAAGCTCTCGTTACGCAGGCCGAGGGTCACCAGGACATCCTTGTTGACTTGCCAGCGATCTTCGATGTACTGGGCTTCCTGCTCGGAGCCGGCGCTGGTCAGCGAATCGAAGATACGACGCGAAACGTAGTAACCCTGGGTACCCAGGCCGCCGCCGCTCGCGGTCGACGCCTTGGTCGGACCGAATGCCAGTTGGGCGTTTGGATCGGCCGCCTTGGCGTAAACCCAGATACCGCCGCCGCCATAGACCTGGCCGATGGCTTCCGAATCAAGCTTGTTGCTGTCGATACCGGCGCGCAGGAAGTGGTCACCCAGCTTGTATTCGATGTCGAAACGACGCGACTTGACGGTGCTTTCCGAGCTGCCGCTGGAAACGGCGCCCGACAGCACTTGCGGGCTGAAGTAGTTCAGGCCAGGCGCGCGTGCATTGCTCGCTGCGGTGATCTGGAAGATGTCAGCAGGGACATTGCCAACTGCATCGTACCGTGCGGACGCGGGCGTCTTCATCTGGCCGACCAGGGCGGTTACGGTCAGGTTGTCGGTCAGGTTACCGGTATAGCGCAGGATCTGGATTTTGCCGCCCACGCCAGGACCGAAATCTTCGCTGTTCTTGTAGTGCTGGGAAGCGGTCTGGGCGCCGATCACACCGCCGGTGTTGCCGTTTGGATAGGTGTAGCCGTACAGCTGGCGGTCTTCCTTGCCTTCGTCACCGATGAAGGTGGCTTCCAGGCGATGATCGTCGGTGATGTTCGCATTGAACTTGACCATGTAGCGGTCGGTCTTGTCCTGGGTGCTCTCGAAGCCGGTCGCTGCCAGCGAGCTCGAGGTACGGATACCGATCACGCGGTCGAGGTCGTCGGTGCGGCGCTCGACGGCGGCGAACATGAACAGGCGATCCTTGATCAGCGGGCCGCCGACATACGCGCCGTACATCTTCTCGGTGCGCTCGAGGTTGTTACGCTGGACGTACAGGGTGCCGTCGGTCGTCTTGTTCTCGGTAGCGCCGGTGTTCGGATAGTAGATATCCTTCGCATGCGAGCGCAGCGAATTCGGGGTGATCGAGGCGCTGACGCCTGCTTCCCAGGTGTTGGTGCCGCTCTTGGTGGTGATGTTGACCACACCGCCGACCGAACGGCCGAATTCCGCACCGAAGCCGCCGGTCAGGACTTGTGCCTGGGCGATCGCGCCGAACGGCAGCTCCGATGCGCCGAGCTGGGTGACCGGGTTGGTGACAGGGAAACCATTGATGTAGTACGAGTTCTCGGAAGCACCGCCGCCGCCGAAGGAGGCGCCGGCCGAGTAACGCGAGTCGGCACGGGTCGTGTTCGGTGCCAGCTGGATGATGGCTTCGACGTTCTGGGTCGTTGGCAGCTTCGCCAGTTCCTTGGCGGTGAAGACCGCACCGTTGTTCGTGTTCGACACGTCGATACGGTTGCGGCGGCCCGTCACGCGGACCGACTGCACCGTGCTGCTGGCAGCGGCGAACGATGCGTCCACGCCCTGGCCGACGATGACGTCGACTTCGGTCGTGCTGGCGACAGCGCCGTTGCGCATCAGCTCGACACGGTAGTGACCCGGCGCCATCGACGTTGCCGTGTAGCGGCCGCTGGCATCCGGCGCGATCGAACGGCGCGTACCGGTTTCGGTATTGACCATGTTGACCGTGGCGCCGGCCGGTGCATCCACGCGGCCGAAGATCGTGCCCGCGGCATTGGACTGGGCCATTGCAACCTGCATCGTTCCGACGGTCAGCGCAGCGCCTCCGAAAGCCAGGGCAAGTGCGTGAACTAATACTGTTTTCTTCATGTGATTCCCTATTTTTTGTATCGGGCTGCCTTGAACAGCCGCTCACAAGAGTTTTTAATCACCAAACGGCCTGTTAAAAGTACGTTCTCCCTCTATTCACAGCCATGGAAGATAAATCTCCATTGCGGCAAGAATATGTATTGATAGAAACATACAAGATCTTCCACTGTCAATCTCCCGTAATTACGCCAGGCGCATAAGAGAATTCGGAAAACCTGCACCAGATCGGTGCAGCCTTGCCTAGACAAGTCGAGGCGCGCAGCAATCGGCACCTCGGCCTATGAAAAAAGCAAGTAATTTCGGCGAAAACCCGAGGAAGTTCGAACAAGCTAGCGCTAAATCAAGGTTTTCTGATTTCGCTGCATTGCACCAATACATTTCGGCAGAAAGCGGGGGGATGCACGGTTTTCGTGCATACGATCAACACAAATATTTCGCATTTGCCTGCGAAAACTGTTGGGCTTAAACAACGCCGCCCGATCCATCCCTGGTATTTGTCCTTCTCCCGTACACGGCGCCCATGGAAAGGGAAACAGATTCGCTAAACTGGAATACGTCGTTTCAATCCGCTGCCCGAATCGGCAGCATTACCAGAATCATTCTATTAATTATCAAACGTAAATATACTTATTCTAATAAAGAGGAAAAACAAGAATATTTACGCTATTCGGAAGCATTTGTTAGCGTAGATATCTCGCTCCCCGGCAGTACACAACCCGCTGCGGCAGGTTACAATGTCAGGTTGACCCGACCAGCTCCAAGCGAACCGACATCCGATGCTGCGCATTAACGAACTCAAACTCCCCCTCGACCATCCCGACCACGCCCTGCGCGACGCGATCCTCAAGCGCCTCGGCATCGACGCCATCGACCTGGTCGACTTCAATGTCTTCAAGCGCAGCTATGACGCGCGCAAGAAAGCGGCCATCGTCCTGATCTACGCGATCGACGTCGAAGTCATCGACGAGGCGGCTGTGCTGGCGCGCCTGAAGGGTGACCAGTACATCGTCCCCTCGCCCGATACCGGCTACAAATTCGTCGACGCCCCGCGCCCGCCCGCCGGCACGCCGCGTCCCGTCGTCGTCGGTACCGGCCCTTGCGGCCTGTTCGTGGCACTGATCCTGGCGCAGATGGGCCTGAACCCGCTGGTGCTCGAGCGCGGCAAGGTGGTGCGCGAGCGCACCGTCGACACCTTCGGCTTCTGGCGCAAGCGCGAACTGAACACCGAGTCGAACGTGCAGTTCGGCGAGGGCGGCGCCGGCACCTTCTCGGACGGCAAGCTCTACAGCCAGATCAAGGACCCGAAGCATTACGGCCGCAAGGTGCTGACCGAGTTCGTGAAGTCCGGCGCGCCGGAAGAGATCATGTATGTCAGCAAGCCGCACATCGGCACCTTCCGCCTCGTCAAAATGGTCGAGCAGATGCGCGCCGAGATCCTGGCGCTGGGCGGCGAAATCCGCTTCTCGACCCGGGTCGACGACATCGTCGTCAGCGAAACGAATGGCGTGCGCCAGGTACGCGCCGTGGTGCTGGCCAATGGCGAGCAGATCGCGACGAATCACCTGGTCATGGCGGTCGGTCACAGCGCGCGCGACACCTTCGAGATGCTCTACAAGCGCGGCGTGTACGTCGAGGCGAAACCGTTCTCGATCGGCTTCCGGGTCGAACACCCGCAATCGCTGATCGACGTCTGCCGCTTCGGCCCCAACGCGGGCAACAAGATCCTCGGTGCGGCCGACTACAAGATCGTGCACCACGCCTCGAACGGGCGTTCGGTGTACAGCTTCTGCATGTGCCCGGGTGGCACGGTGGTCGCCGCCTCGTCGGAAGAAGGCCGGGTCGTCACCAACGGCATGAGCCAGTATTCGCGCAACGAACGCAACGCCAACAGCGCCATCGTGGTGGGCATCACGCCCGACGATTATCCGGGCCATCCGTTGGCCGGCATCGCCTTCCAGCGCGAGCTGGAATCGCGCGCGTTCCTGCTGGGCGGCAGCACCTATGATGCGCCGGGCCAGCTGATGGGCGATTTCGTGCGCGGCGTGCCGTCGACCGCGTTCGGCTCCGTCGTGCCGTCCTTCAAGCCGGCCGTGCACCTGACCGACCTCGCCCCTGCCCTGCCGGAATATGCGATCGTCGCCATGCGCGAAGCCTTCGTCGCCTTCGACAAGCAGATCAAGGGCTATTACAAGGAAGACGCGGTGCTGACCGGCGTCGAGACGCGCACTTCGTCGCCGATCCGCATCAAGCGCCGCGACGACGACCTGCAAAGCCTGAACACGCGCGGCCTGTTCCCGGCCGGCGAAGGCGCGGGCTACGCCGGCGGCATCATGTCGGCGGCCGTGGATGGCATCCGCGTGGCCGAAGCGGTGGCCCTCGCCATGGGCGTGCCGGTGCCTCCGCTGCAGGACTGATCTTGCAAGCCGCGTCCACACGCCCTCCAGCCCGTGCCTTCGCGCCCTTCCTGGCCATCGTCGGATCGCTCATTTCGGTGAACGTGGGCGCGGCCTATGCCAAGGGCCTGTTCCCGTTGGTGGGCAGCGCCGGCATCACGGCAGTGCGGGTGGGACTGGCGAGCATCTTCCTGATGGCCTTCTGGCGGCCATGGCGTGCGCCGCTGGCGCGGCCCGATGCGATCAACGTCGGCATCTACGGCGTCATGCTGGGCATGATGAACCTGCTGATCTACGCGGCGTTTGCGCGCATCCCGATCGGGGTTGCCATCGCCATCGAAGTGATCGGCCCCCTGGCGGTGGTGGTGCTGTCCTCGCGCCACCTGCGTGACTTCTTCTGGGTCGCCTGCGCGGCCTGCGGCCTGTGGCTGCTGGCGCCGACGCGCGCGGGCGCCGCTGCCCTCGATCCGCTCGGCGTCGCCGCCGCCGTCGGCGCGGGCTTCTGCTGGGCCATGTACATCGTCTTCGGCAAGCGCGTCTCGACTCTGAAAGGCGGCCATGTGGTCGCCTGGGGCATGCTGGCCGCTGCCCTGTGTACGGTGCCGATCGGGATCAGCCAGGCGGGAAGCGCCCTGTTCTCCCCCCAGGTACTGGCCGGCGGCCTGGCGGTCGCCCTGCTCTCGTCGATCCTGCCCTACTCGCTCGAGATGATGGCCCTGTCGCGCCTGCCGCGCCGCGTGTTCGGCATCCTGGTAAGCGCCGGCCCGGCGGTCGGCGCGCTGGCCGGCTTTCTTGTCCTCGGCGAAGTGCTGAGCACTGCCCAGTGGCTGGCGATCGGGATGATCGTGGTGGCTACCGCCGGCAGCGCGGCGACGGCCGGGCGCACCTCATAACCACCCTGATTTCTTGAAGCGGTAATAGAGATAGCCGCAGACGGCGAACATGATGCAGACCGCCGTCGGATAGCCATACCGCCATTTCAGCTCCGGCATGAATTCGAAATTCATGCCCCAGATGCCGGCAAAGGCCGTGAACACGGCAAAAATTGCGGCGTAGGCGGCGAGCTTTTTGTTGATATCGTTTTCTTCGATCGTCACCATCGACAGCGTCACCTGGATGGCGGTGGCGATCGTGTCGCGGATGGTATCGAGGCGGCCCGCAATGCGCAGCAGGTGGTCGTGGATGTCGCGGAAATAAGCCTGGGTATTCTCGGCCAGGGCCGGAACCCGGCCGCCATGCAGGCGCCCGACCGCGTCCATCAGCGGGATCACGGCGTGGCGCAGCACCAGCGAATTGCGCTTCAAATCGTACAGGCGCTCGATGTTGTCGCGCTGGGCCCCCTGGCCGCCGAAGATGCGGTCCTCGATCGATTCAAGGTCGGACTCGAGCTTGTCGATGACGGGGAAATAGCGGTCGACGACGGCGTCCATCAGCGCGTACAGCACGAAGCCGGACCCCATTTTCAGCAGCTTCGGTTCGCGCTCGGCGCGGGCGCGCACGCCCAGGAAGCCCTGGGCCGAATCGCGCCGCACCGACAGCACGTAATTCGGGCCGGCGAAAATGGCGACCTCGCCCGAGCAGAGCTCGTCGCCGTTCAGGTTCACCGTGTGCACGACCGTGAACAGCGAGTCGCCATATTCCTCGAGTTTCGGCCGCTGGTGGCCGCGCGAGGCGTCTTCCACGGCCAGTTCGTGCAGGTCGAACTCTTCCTGCATTTTCGCCAGCTCGGCGGGATCCGGATCGCGCAGCGCGACCCAGACGAAGCAGTTCGGTTGTTTCAGGTACTCGCTGATATCCTCGACCGGGATATCGGATAGTTTCTTGCCTTCCTGGTAGGCGACGCAGTTGATCAGCATGTAGTGGAATGGATGGGACGGCGATGCGAGAGCTTACACCATCCTGTAGGGTGGGCGCCCCGTGCCCACGCGGAACGATGCGCCATGTTGGCGGGTTTGGAGCCGCGGACCACCCATTGGGACGCAATGTGCCATGGCGAACCGCGACAATCGAATCCGGCCAACACCGCGCGACCGTCCCCGTGGGCACGGGGCGCCCACCCTACAACGGCCGTACGCGCTTATTCTTCGCGCGCGCCGTCGATGCCGAGTTCGACGATCTTGCGCGTGATCGTATTGCGGCCTATCCCCAGCCGCATCGCCGCATCGTTCTTGCGCCCATGCGTGTGCTTCAGGGCCGTCTTGATCAGCGCCGACTCGAACTGCTTGCCGAGCGTGTCCATCACCTCGAACTGCCCTGCGCTGAGCATGCTCGCGGCCTGCATTTCCAGCAAGCCGATCCACCCATCCGGGGACGGCGGCATCGCCAGGGCGGCAGGCGCTGGCGCCCCGCCCTCGGCCGGCGCCGGCACATAAGCAGGCGCCGTGCCGCCCGGCGGCGCCTGGGTCAGGTCGCGCGGCAAATCCTTGATCTCGACCGTCTGGCCCGGCGCCATCACCGTGATCCAGTTGCACAGGTTTTCCAGCTGGCGCACGTTACCGGGCAGTTCGAGGCTGCTCAAGAAACGCATCGCGCTGTCGCTCATGCGCTTCGGTTCGACGCCCAACTGGTGTGCACTCTGCACCAAAAAGTGGCGTGCCAGCAGCGGGATGTCTTCGCTGCGCTCGCGCAGGCTCGGCAGGCGCAGGCGGATCACGTTCAGGCGGTGATACAAGTCTTCGCGAAACAGCCCGTCGCGCACGCGCTGTTCCAGGTTCTGGTGGGTCGCCGCAATCACGCGCACATTCGCCTTCACCGGCTGGTGGCCGCCGACGCGGTAGAAGTGGCCGTCGGAGAGCACGCGCAACAGGCGGGTTTGTAAATCAAACGGCATGTCGCCGATCTCGTCGAGGAACAGCGTGCCGCCCTCGGCCTGCTCGAAGCGCCCGCGCCGCATCGCCTGCGCACCCGTGAAGGCGCCGCGTTCGTGGCCGAAGAGTTCGGACTCCAGCAGGTCTTTCGGGATCGCCGCGGTGTTCAGGGCGATGAAGGGTTGCTGCACGCGCGGGCTGTGCTTGTGCAGGGCACTGGCGACGAGCTCCTTGCCCGTGCCCGACTCGCCCGTGATCAGGACCGTGACGTTCGACTGCGACAGGCGGCCGATCGCGCGGAACACTTCCTGCATCGCCGGCGCCAGGCCCAGGATCTCGGGCGTCTCGGCGGGCGCCGCTTCCACGCTCGCTTCGCGCAGGCTTTCCTCCAGCGCGCGCCGGATCAGGGACACGGCCTTGTCGATGTCGAAGGGTTTGGCGAGGTAATCGAAGGCGCCGCCCTGGAAGGAGGCGACGGCCGAATCGAGGTCGGAGAAGGCGGTGATGATGATGACCGGCAGGCCCGGGTGGCGCGCTTTTACCGCCTGCAGCAGGTCGATGCCGGATTCGCCCGGCATGCGGATGTCCGAGACCAGCACCTGCGGCGTGTCGGTTTCGAAGGCAACCAGCGCATCGCGCGCGTTGGCGAAGCTGCGCGTCTCCAGATTCTCGCGTGCCAGGGCTTTTTCGAGCACCCAGCGGATCGATGCGTCGTCGTCGACAATCCAGATTGGTTTCATGTAGGTCGTGCTTTCCGCAGTAAATTCGTCGTGGACAGGGCGGAATCACGGCCGATGCCGCATTGCCTCTACGGCAGCGGCAGCAGGATCCGGAAATCCGTCAGTCCAGGCCGGCTTTCGCACTCGATCATGCCCAGGTGCTGCTGCACAAAGGTTTGCGCCAGCGTCAGCCCCAGGCCGCTGCCGCCATCCCTGCCCGACACCAGCGGGTAGAAGATACGGTCGCGGATCTCCGGTGCGATGCCCGGTCCATTGTCGATGATATGCAAGTCTAATGCCAGCCCGTAGCGGACCTTGGCCAGCGTGACCTGGCGCGCCACCCTGGTGCGCAAAACGATCTCCGCATCGCCCGCCGCGATGCGTCCGGCCAGCGCCTGCGCGGCGTTGTGCACGATGTTCAGCACAGCCTGGATCAGCTGCTCCTTGTCGCCCCTGAACTCGGGAATCGAGGCGTCGTAATCGCGCCGGATCGTGAGGCCATTCGGGAATTCGGCCAGCACCAGCGAACGCACGCGCTCGCAGACTTCGTGGATGTTCACGTCGCCGACGATATGCGGTTTCTTGTGCGGCGCCAGCAGGCGGTCGACCAGGGTTTGCAGGCGGTCGGCTTCCTTGATCACGACCTGTGTGTATTCCTTCAGCGCGTTCAGGTGCAGCGGCGGCAGTTCGAGTTCGAGCAATTGCGCCGCGCCGCGGATGCCGCCCAGGGGGTTCTTGATCTCGTGCGCCAGGTTGCGAATGAGTTCCTTGTTGGCCTGGCTCTGGTCGAGGAAACGCTCCTCGCGGTCGAGTTTCAATTGCTGGACGTTCTCGCGCAACTCGATCAGGACTTCGCCGTTATCGAGGAAGCTGGCGATGCTGTGCACGTGCAGCGTCTCGCGCCCTGGCCTCTCCAGGGCCAGGTCCTGGCGCAGGTCCGCGTACTGGTGGGCGCGGGTCTGTTCGCACAGGGCAGCCAGTTCCTCGCCATTCGAAAACAGCGCGGCCAGGGTCTGGCGCGACAGGCTTTTCAGGGAGGCGTCGAGCATGTTCTCGGCGGCCGGATTGGCATAGCGTACGCGGTCGCTGCCATCGACCAGCAGCACGCTGGAGACCAGCAATTCGAGGCCGGCAAAGCGCGCCGGCTGCTGCGGGCGGTCGGGTTCGTTCGTCGGACTCATTTGACTCACCTAATGTTGGCGATCTCGCGCCGCAGCGCTTCGATATTGCGTTCGGTGCGGCTGATGTCGTCGCGCATCTGCGCCACGCGTTCCTGGTACTTCGCGTAATTGCGCTCGTTGCCCTGGCGTTCCGGTTCGCCGTTGTTGAACGCTGCGCGCAGGTCCGCCAGCTTCTTTTCTTCCGCACGCAGTTCGTCGGTCAGGATACCGCGCCGGTCGTCGTCGCGGGCGCGCTGCTGCGAGGTGTCGACGCGCGGGAAATTCGACGGGCTCGGCGTGGCGGCAACGGGTGCCGGATTGCCGGCACGGCCAGCGGCGGGCGCCGGACCGCGGCGCTCGGGCGGCGCGGGGATATAGCCGGGCAGGTCGAGCGCCTTGCAGCCCTTCTTGCCGGTATCGGTGAATTCGACGCGGCCCTGGGCGTCGACGCATTTGTAGACCGTGGTCTGGGCAAAGGCCGCGCCATGGAGCATGACGCCGGCGGCCAGCGCCAGGCGAGTCAGTCTGGTTGTCATTCGCATCGGTAGAAGCTGCACGGCAGGGCGTGCGAGGTGAAGTTGAGCCGAATATACCGCATCCATAAAAAAACGCGGGGAAAGCCATTGGCCTTCCCCGCGTTTGTTACCTGCGCTTACAGCTTATGATGCCGTAGCGCAACGGTATGGTCCAACTATTACGCCGAGTAGTACATGTCGAACTCGAGCGGGTGCGGGGTCATGCGCATGCGCTGCACTTCCTGCATCTTCAGTTCGAGGTAGGCGTCGATCATGCCGTCGCTGAACACGCCGCCGCGGGTCAGGAACTCGCGGTCCTTGTCCAGGGCTTCGAGGGCTTCTTCGAGCGAAGCGCAGACGGTCGGGATCAGCTTGTCTTCTTCCGGCGGCAGGTGGTACAGGTCCTTCGAGGCGGCTTCGCCCGGATGGATCTTGTTCTGGATGCCGTCCAGGCCGGCCATCAGCAGGGCCGAGAAGCACAGGTAGACGTTGGCCAGCGGGTCCGGGAAGCGCACTTCGATGCGGCGGCCTTTCGGGTTCGCCACGTGCGGGATGCGGATCGATGCCGAGCGGTTCTTGGCCGAGTAGGCCAGTTTCACCGGCGCTTCGTAGCCAGGCACCAGGCGCTTGTACGAGTTGGTGCCCGGATTCGTGATCGCGTTCAGGGCCTTGGCGTGCTTGATGATGCCGCCGATGTAGAACAGGGCCGTTTCCGACAGGCCGGCATAGCCGTCGCCGGCGAACAGGTTCTTGCCGTCTTTCCAGATCGACTGGTGCACGTGCATGCCCGAGCCGTTGTCGCCGTTGATCGGCTTCGGCATGAAGGTCGCGGTCTTGCCGTAGCTGTGGGCGACGTTCCAGATCACGTACTTCATGTTCTGGGTCCAGTCGGCGCGCTCGACCAGGGTCGAGAAGCGGGTGCCGATTTCGTTCTGGCCGGCGCCGGCCACTTCGTGGTGGTGCACTTCGACCGGGATGCCGAGCGATTCGAGGATCAGGCACATTTCCGAGCGCATGTCCTGGAAGCTGTCGACCGGAGGCACTGGGAAGTAGCCGCCCTTGACCGCAGGACGGTGGCCGCTGTTGCCGCCTTCCGTCTTGGCATCGGTCGACCACGAGGCTTCGTCCGACTCGATCTTGACGAAGCAGCCCGACATGTCGACTTTCCAGCGGATCGAGTCGAAGATGAAGAATTCCGGCTCAGGACCGAAGAAGGCGGTGTCGCCCAGGCCGGTCGACTTCAGGTAGGCTTCGGCGCGCTTGGCGATCGAGCGCGGGTCGCGGTCGTAGCCCTTGCCGTCCGACGGTTCGATCACGTCGCACTGCATGAACATCGTCGTCTCTTCCATGAACGGGTCGATGTTGGCGGTGCTCGGGTCCGGCATCAGGATCATGTCCGAAGCTTCGATGCCCTTCCAGCCGGCGATCGACGAACCGTCGAAGGCGTGGCCGGATTCGAATTTGTCGAGGTCGAAGTGCGACACTGGAACGGTGACGTGCTGCTCTTTACCGCGGGTATCCGCAAAGCGGAAATCCACGAACTTGACTTCATTGTCCTTCACCATCTGCATCACATCTGCGGCGGTCTTTGCCATGCGTTTCTCCTGAATGAAATTGGGGTGCTACTGGTAGGCAAAGTTCGTTTGCGACCGGTCAGCCTTGCCTGCAACATGCTCGCAGGAATCTATGCAGGAACCATGCCAGCACTTCCGGTATGAACAAATGCGCTATCGTTCTTTGGAAAGCCGAGAGTTTAACCATAAAATCCACATGACAACGAGAATATCCAACCGTGCACCAGAACGGCGCATTTGCACCATCTTGGTGCAAGCGGCGGTAAACGCACCATTCTGATGCACCGCGCACTCTTTCGGCAAGCCTGCGCCGAAGCGGTGCGCGATCACGACAAAGGACACCATGAAGACGACTAAAGAAATTCTCGAAGCGGCCCGCGAGCGCGCGCCCGGCCAGCCCTATGCCGGCGCCGTAACCCCGGACGAGGCTTTCATGCTGCTGCAGGCGGCGCCGAACGTGAAACTGATCGACGTGCGCACCAACGCCGAGCGCGACTGGGTCGGCCGCGTCGTGGTTCCGGAAGGCCAGCACCTGGCAGTGGAATGGGCGAGCTACCCGGGCGGGCAGCCGAATCCCCAGTTTGGCCAGCAACTCGAACGCGTGGCCGGCAAGGACGAGGTGCTGCTGTTCCTGTGCCGCTCCGGCGTGCGCTCGCGCCACGGCGCGCGCGTGGCGACCGAGCTGGGTTACGCCAATGCCTTCGACATCCTGGAAGGGTTCGAGGGCGACAAGGATGGAGAAGGCCACCGCAAGACGGTGGGGGGCTGGTGCAAGGCGGGCTTGCCTTGGGTCGGGGCCTGAGTCGGTAACGGCTTTTGCGAATTTGACCTTGAAAAGCTGCGCAGCTCCGTAGGGTGGACGGCTATACCCGGGACGATGCGTGCACGCTGCCTGGATGCCGCCCACGCGTTCAACGCACGGCTGGTCATTCGCGACGGATCGTCCGCCGCTTGAACGCGTGGGCGGCGCGAAGGCAGCGTCTGCTCGAATTGCCCGGTGGAGCCGCCCACCCTACGGCCTGCTGCGGCCATTAACGGGTAATCATCAGTTCCCCGGCAACACCATCACCTTCAGGCCCGAGGCCGCATCCGGCGCGTGGTACACGCGCTGCGTCGCCCTCCTGAAATCTTCCGGCTTCGCTTTCGGGATCGAGGTGAAGGTCTGCGGATTCAGGTCGACCAGCGGGAACCAGGAGCTCTGCACCTGCACCATGATCCGGTGACCGCGGCGGAAGGTGTGGTTCACCTGGCCGATGTCGAAACTGAGCGCTTCCACTTTCCCCGGCGTGAATGGCTCCGGCTTCTCGAATCCGTGGCGGAATTTTCCGCGTAATGGATTGCCGCGCACCAGCTGCTGGTAGCCGCCCATCTCGACGCCGGGCGCGGGGACGTCGCCGCCCTGTCGCTCGGGAGTCGTTTTCGGATAGGAGGCCGGATACACGTCGATCAGTTTCACGACCCAGTCGGCGTCCGTCCCGGTGGTCGAGACGAACAGTTTCGGCGTCACCGGCCCGGCGATCGTCACGTCGTCTTCCAGCACGTCGCTCTGGTAGACCAGCACGTCGGGACGGGTCGCGGCGAAGCGCTGGTCCGAGACCATGTATTCCTTCGGCACGCCCGTCGCCGGGTAGCCGATATAGGGCACCGGCTTGCGCGGGTCGGCCACGTATTCGTCGAAGGCGGCGGGCGCCGACGGCTGGGTCCAGCCCAGCTTGCCGTCGGCGCCGAAATACAGCGTGCGCGGCTTCGCCTGCAGCGGCGGCCAGGCCGTGTAGCGGCGCCAGACATTGCTGCCGGTTTCAAACGCGGTGATTTCGGCAAGCGCCGCGGCCGGCTTCACGCCCTTCAGGTACTGTTCAAAAAACGGGAACTGCAGCTCCTTGCGGAAGTATTCCGAGGTTTTACTGTCGAAAGAAACGTGGCCCAGCCGCGCGCCTTCCCCGTGTGCCCAGCCGCCGTGCACCCATGGCCCGATCACGAGGCTGTTGACGATGCCGGGGTTCTGTTTTTCGATGGCGCCCCAGGTCGTGAACGGTCCCTGCGGATCTTCCGCGTCGAACCAGCCGCCGACCGTCAGCACGGCCGCCCTGACGTTTTTCAGGTGCGGCCCGATGGCGCGCGCCTGCCAGTAGGTGTCGTAGGTGTCGTGTTCGATGTTCGGCATGAAGAGGGCGCGCTGCTCCGCGCTCATGCTGGCGGCGATGTTGGACAGGGTCAGGTGCTTCAGGAAGAAGTCATACGCGTTCGTCGTGCCGTAATCGAAGTCGGCCCAGGTCTTGGGCAGCGGCGTCGGGTTCTTCGCTTCCGTGAAGGCGGCATAGAAATCGAAGTTCGCGGCCAGCATGAAGGCGCCGCCGTGGTAGGAATCGTCGCCCATGTAGAGGTCGGTGACCGGTGCCTGGGGCGAAGCCGCCTTGATCGCCGGGTGCGAATCGATGATGCTGGCCGCAGTATAAAAGCCCGGATAGCTGATGCCGTAGATGCCGACTTTACCGTTGTTGTTGGGGACGTTCTTCAATAGCCACGCCACGCTGTCGTGCATGTCCTGGCTTTCGACGCCCTCGCCCGCAGTGGGCTTAGCCTGGACGTGCGGCGTCATTTCCTGCCACTTCCCTTCCGACATGTAGCGCCCGCGCACGTCCTGGTAGACGAAGATATAGCCGGCATCCTCGAACTCGCGCGACGGTCCGAGCGCTTCCGGCATCCACTCGACGCCGTAGCGCAGCTCGTCCTGGACGTGCACACCGGCGCTGTAGGGCGTGCGCTGCATCAGGAAGGGATACACGCGGCTGCCGTCCTTCGGCACGTAGACGGTCGTGAACAGCTTGACGCCGTCGCGCATCGGGATGCGGTATTCGTACTTGGTATAGGTTTCGCGCAGGTTGCGCTTCGCGGCGGGCGCATCGGCCGCAGCCAGGTCGGCGCCGAGGACGGCACTGGAGCCAAAGGCGAGCGCGAGCGCAAGCGCCGGGCCGAGTACAACATGGGACAGCGGACGACGCATGATGAATTCTTTCGGAGCAGATACACGGGGCCGCCAGTGTAATCTGATTCCGGAAGTAATTACTATTCGGGCAAGCCAGCGCCTTCCGTGGTCGACTTCAGTCGCTGGCGCACGATATTGATGTGCCCTCTCAAACCGTACAGGCCGTCGGCATAGGCGAGCGGAATCGAGATATGGTTCACCTGCTCTTCGATCTCGTCCAGGCGCCGCAATAAATCATGGCGCACGATCTCGCGCTGGTCCTCCACGACACCCTCCCAGGCCTGCTCCACCGCGCGCAGTTCGCCATACCAGCGGTAGACGCGCGAACGCACGCGCCACACATACAGCGGCGGCACGATTTTAGAGAGGGGAATCACCAGCGCCGCCAGCGCCACCACCACGACCCAGAGCCGGTCGAACAGGTTCGCCAGCCAGAAGCTCAGGTAGCGCTGCAGCAGCGGTGGGCCGTCGCGGTAGTATTTCGCCGCCTCGCGCGCGACCGGGATCTCGGTGAATTTCGGCGACGGAAACTGGCCCTGCTGCTGGAACCACCCTGCCCCGCCGTGGATCTCGCCGGCCGCCTTGACGAACAGACTGATCAGCGCCGGATGCAGGTCTTCGCGCGCGACCAGCGTCGCGGTAGGCGCGATCAAATGGTAGTCCTGCGCAGGGATATCGCGCCCGAGGTCGACGATCCCGCGCGGCAGCGTCACGTGGGTGAGGAAAGGCAGGCGCCGCGTATAGGCTTCGGCCTGCGTGAAATTGAACAGGCGGATGCCCGGCGTCTGCAGCAGCATCTGGATCAGCTGCGCCTCCGGGGCCGAGCTGAACACGAGGCCGTCGATGCGCCCGGCCAGCAGTTCGACGGTGGCCGGCGTGTTCTCGAGCGCGCTGATTTTCAGCTCGGTCGGTTCGACCCCGTTCACCGCCAGGATCTGGCGGAACAGGTTGGGCACGCCCGTGCCTTCCGGCCCGAGGTTGATGCGCAGGCCGCGCAGCCCGGTCAGGCTTTTTGCCTTGACGCTGTCGCGCAAAAACAGCCAGACCGGTTCGGTGAACAGGCTGCCGAGGGAGACCAGCCCGAGCTCGCCGGCCTTGATCTCGCCCGTCGAGCCGCTCTGCACGAACGCGATGTCGGCCTCGCCGCTGCGCAAGCGCTCGAGGTTTTCCTGGGAGCCGAGCGAGGGCTGGAGAGTGACGCGGATGTCGTCCTTCTTCAACGCTTTGGCGTACTGCGCGCCGAAGGTTTCGTAGGCGCTGTTTTCCTGGCCGGTCGCCAGGCGCACCTGGCGCGGCGGCGCCGGATCGACCACCCAGTAGGCGACGATGCAGGCGGCGACAACGAGAACGACCGTCGGCCCTGCGGCGACCAGCAGGTCGCGCAGGGAGACGAGGGTGAAGCCACGAATTTTGGAGACGGCGCGCCGGCTCGCGCGGCGCGCCCTTTCTCCCGCTTTTGCCCGCCCCGTCAACGCACGCACTGGCGCGTTGCGCCCACACTACCTTGCGGCGGTTCGATCATCGGCATCAGGCTTGGCGCCAGGGTCACCAGCAGCTGGGTCGGCAGCGCGCTGGTGAAGTCGTAGTGTTCCGACTGCGGACCGTGCACATAGGCCGTCATCGTCCCGAAGAAGCGTTCGCCGATGTTGAACACAAAAGTAGCCGAGCGGTTCACGTAGCGCGACTCGATCAAGCGCCCGCCGCGTGCGTACACATCGAAACGCTGGTCGCCGGTACCGGTCTTGCCGCCGACCGCGACGACATTCCCGTCCGAGGTGGTAAAGGCGGTCTTGACGCGCTTGGCGGTGCCTTCCGACACCACGCCGCGGATGGCATTGGCCACGGCGCGCGCCACTTCCGGCGCCAGCACGACTTCGTTTTCCACTTTCGGTGCCCGTTTCACCAGCGTTTCGTAGGGCGTGCCCTTGGCGAAGTGCAGCGAATCGATGCGCTCGACGGGTTTGCGCACGCCGCCGTTGATGATGATGCCCATCAGCTCGGCCAGCGCGGCCGGACGGTCCGCCGAGGCGCCCAGCGTCGTCGCGTAGGACGGCACCAGCGAATCGAAGGGATAGCCCATCTTCTTCCACTGCGCGTGGATCTTGAGGAAGGATTCGACTTCCAGCAGGCCCGCGATGCGCTTGTCCTGGGCGTTCTTGCGGTTGGTCTTGAACAGCCAGGAATACACTTCCTGGCGTTCCTTCACGCTTGCCGCCACCGCCTCGCTCCAGCCTGCCTTCGGATGGTTGCGCAGGTAGCCGACCAGCCAGAGTTCGAGCGGGTGGGTGGAGGCGACGTAGCCGCGGTCGGCCAGCGACATGTTGGCCGGAGCGTACTGGTCGTACATTTTGGCGATGCGTTCTTCGTCGACCTCGTTGGTCGGCAGCGAGGCGTCGATGAAGGCACCGAATTCCTTCAGCGTCGCGTTCGGGGCGATCGTGCGGTGCACGGCGGCCAGCTTCGAGGCCATCGGACGCACGCCGGCAATCAGCAAGGCTTGTGCTTCGGCCGGGGTCTTGCCCTTGTACTTGTTCCAGAACTTCGCGAGGAAGGTCTTGCCTTCGGCGTCGGCAAAGCGCGCCAGGTATTCGGCGCGGCGCGGATCGTCGGCGTCGGCCAGCAGCGCGGCCGAGGAGCCCGGCAACTGGAACATGTAGTAGCGCGCGACGTCGCGCATCAGGCGCACGAACACCAGGTTCGTGGACTGCTGCAGCGCCTGCTGCACCGTCATGATCCTCGCATTATCGAGTTTGCTGAAGTTGCCGAAGTAATGCAGGCCACCGCCGGTGAAGAAGCCTTCGCCCGGATTGCCGGAATACTTGCGCTCCATCGCGGCGGCGAGCATCGGGCTCAAGCCGCGGTCGGCATTCGCCGGCAGCGCCAGGAAGTAGTCGACGGCCCAGCGGCTGAGG
Source organism: Telluria sp. AIW5 (assembly GCF_056680575.1). Classification (NCBI taxonomy): domain Bacteria; kingdom Pseudomonadati; phylum Pseudomonadota; class Betaproteobacteria; order Burkholderiales; family Oxalobacteraceae; genus Telluria; species Telluria sp. AIW5. The sequence continues at coordinate 5,130,119 of NZ_CM155289.1, forward strand.
TGGTCTTTCGGGTCGATGCGTACTTCGCGCAGCGCTTTCGGGTCGAGCGGCTCGTAACGCTTGTGCAGCTGGTCGACGATGTCGAGATAGCTGACGAGGGTGCGCAGCTTGGCGGTCGAGCCCAGGTCGAGCTTGGCCTGCTCGTTGATGTCGAGCGGCTGGTCGTAGTTGTCGGTCTGGACGCGCAGGTAGTTGACGTTGTCGCCGCGCTCCATCAGCGTGAAGCTGTAGACCACTTGCGACGGGTCGCCGTTGCCGAGCAGGCCCTTGCCGGTCAGGCCGGCCGCTTCCGCCGCTTCCGGCGTGGTCAGGTGACGCAGCACCTTGGTGACGGCTTGCTGGGCTTCGGCGTCGAGCGTCGAGACGACCGACATGTCGAGGCGATCCAGGTTGTACAGGCGCGGTTCGCCCAGCAGGGTGCCGAGGTGGTTGCGCACCGCGTTCGAGGCCTTGCGCGAGACAAAGGCGTTCGCCGCCGGCGCCTCGACGCCCGAGGCCAGCGCGGGTTTCAGTTTCACGGCGAGCGCCGCGTCGCGCAGCTGCGGCGTGATCACGCCGGCCTGCGCCAGCACGCGCAGGTGGCTGTTGGTGAGGGTCTCGAGGTCGGCTTCGCCGGCGCCCAGGTAATAGGCCGGGCGGCGCTGCGCGATCATCAGCGACAGCGCTTCCTTGTAGACCAGCACCGCTTCGGGCGTGTCCATGCGGCCCTTGAGGATGTCGCCGGCCTTGCGGAAATCGCGGCCGTACCAGACCCACATGCCGTCGCCGATGCCGTTCACTTCGCCATAGCCCGATTTTGCCGAGAGCGGCACCGTGTTCAGGTAGTCGAGCACGACCTGGCGGCGGGCGGCGGTGGTGTCTTCGCCGTCCTGGTAGGCGCGCAGCGTGGCCGAGGCCATCTGGACCAGCTTGTCGTGCAGCGAGGCGGTGCGGCCTTCCGGCGAGTGGCGGTATTTTTCGATTTGCGTGGCGAGCGTCGAGCCGCCGGCGACACGTCCGCCGCCGCTGATGCCGATGGCGCTGAGCGATTTGTCGAAGACGGCTTTCGAGAAGCGGTCCCATTCGATGGCCGGATTGCGTTTCGGGTAGGCCGGGTCGAGCAGCTCGCGGTTTTCGATGAACAGCAGGCTTTGCACCAGCAGCTGGGGCGCGTCGTCGAAGTGTTCGTAGTACCGTTCGGGGAAGCGCGAGGCGAACAGCGGCTGGCTGCGGCAGTCGAGGATCTCGAGGCCGGTGCGGGTCTTTTCGCGGTAGGTGGCGAAGATGCCGCGGTCGGCCAGCTCCATCATCTTTGGCGACATGCGCGCCTGGGCGTCGATGACGTAGTCGCGCGCCTGCAGCTTGGTCAGGAAACCCGGCAGGTGCGAGTAGCCGAGGCGTGCATCGTAGGGGCTTTCGGCCGGGAAGCGGATCGCGTCGCTCGGGCTCTTTGCCATGCGGTAGTGCACGTCCTTCATCATGCCGGCGAAGATTTTCGCCTGCAGCGTCGACGTGCGCGTTTCGTAGACCGCATAGGCCGAGCCCGCGGCCACGACCACCAGCAGGATGCCGAACAGGACCAGCTTGCCGCGGCCCTTGCCTTTCGGCGGCTCGCCTTCGCGCTCGGGCTCGGGGCCGGGGCCGGCCGCGGTTTCCGGGGTGTCGTCCGCGGCGGCGCCGGCTTCGGTCACCAGCGACAGATGGGGATAGGTATCTTGCGGCGCGTCCTGCGTTGCCGCATCGATTGCGGGCGCGACATTACCGTTGGCTTGTCCGCGCAGCGCGCGAAATACGTTACGAGGCCGTTTGAAACGGCGGGTGCTTTCCATGATGGCTCAACCGGTTTTGAATCGTAATTCCTGCAATCCCTGTCAACCTGCTCGCCATCCCTGCTGCCGGTCTGTTCGAGTGATCGAGGTGGTCGTTGGTTCACGTTTTCTAGTTCATGTTTTGGCGCCCCAACTCAGCAAATTGTTGCGGCGCCCAAGACATCATTCCACCACATCAACAGGTTTTGCACGAAGCCCCTTTCAACAAATTTGACCTGCCCTAGTCATTTTCGCAAAAAAACAACGGCAGAGTTATCGGGATGGCATTGATGCCTACAAGCATTAGTCTTGCCCTCCTACACGGCTGGGAATTTGCGCAGCAAGGGCCGGGATCGATCAGCCGGTCCGGGCCGCCAACGACGCACTCGGGCTCGTTGCGCGCAGGTCTTCCAGGGCCTGCAGGCAGTAGTACTGGAACCATAGTCCGGTGAAGAGGAAGATCAGGATATACAACCAGGCCGACAGGATCGCCAGGAAAGGGAACAGGGCCATGGCCAGCACCGCGCCGCCCATCCAGGCAATCCCCGGCAGCGCGCCGAGCAAGCCCGACATCATGCCGATCGCCAGCAGCGGCCAGCGCCGCGTTTCCATGAGGGTCTTGCGTTCGGCGGCGCTGGCGTGGGCGGCGAGCGCGTCATAGCTCATCACGCGTGCAGACACCCAGCCCCACAACGCCGCCTGCACCACCACCGCCAGCGGTGGAATCGCATACAGCGGGATCGTCACTATCCAGAGCAGCGCGAACACCAGCACGCTCGTCAGGTTCATCCAGATGCTGCCGGCAAAGCTGCCGCCCTCCTTGCGTTCGAGCTCGGGGAAGCGGCGCCGGCCGACATGGCGTTCGATGACCGGCATCGCGAAGACACCCATGAACAGCAGCGCGGACGCGATCATCAGCGGCAACAGCAGCAGGATCGCCACCAGCGGCACCACGACCACCTTCAGCATGCCGAGACCGAGCGTCGACAGCCAGCTGCCGCTGGCCTGGAACCAGCCGTACTCCCGAAAAACGGCGCCCAGCCAGTCGAACAGCGCCGGCCCGAAGGCCCACAGCAGGCCGCCCCAGACCAGCAGCGACAGCAATAGCGGCAGCAGCGACAGCATCATCATGCGCGGCGAGAAGCCGGCGCGCAGGGCGCGCGCCCAGGCAGTGGCAACGCCGTTCACGCGACGCTCCAGGAGGTGTTCAGGATCGATGCGGGCATGATGGCGCGGCTCCCGATGTCAAAAGCATATTGTAGACGCGATTCGACGTGCGGGCCGCCGCGCCGCGCGCCATGCGCTATCGGGGCAAGCGATGGCAGATTACGAGGGCATGCACTACAATCGCCGTTCACAGATTATCGAGGGAACAACATGTCCACTACCACCACTGAATCCGGCCTGCAATACGAAGACACCGTCGTCGGCGAAGGCGCCGAAGCGAAAGCCGGCGCCTACGTCACCGTTCACTACACGGGCTGGCTGCGCAACGACGACGGCACCGCCGGCGCCAAGTTCGATTCGAGCAAAGACCGCAACGACCCGTTCCAGTTTCCGCTGGGCGCCGGCCATGTGATCAAAGGCTGGGACGAAGGCGTGCAGGGCATGAAGGTCGGCGGCGCCCGCCGCCTGACGATCCCGGCAAGCCTGGGCTACGGCGCGCGCGGCGCCGGCGGCGTGATTCCGCCGAACGCCACGCTGATCTTCGACGTCGAACTGCTGAACGTTTAAGTTTTAATGTAGTACCAGTTTGCCTCTGCCACGCCTTGCGCGGCGGAGGCAACGTCGAGCATCCCCTCTAAAGTACCGCGCAAAACGGCGCGATCTTCCCTCCCCTGCGCTAAGATGGCCGGCCGCATTGCAGTAGACTCAATGCCCCATCGAGTACTCAGACCACAGGAGTTTTTATGAGCTTGCAAGACCAGTTTACCCAGGCCCAGGCCGATTCGAAGAACCTGCCGGAACGCCCGGACAACATGACCTTGCTGAAGATCTACGCGCTGTTCAAGCAGGCCTCGAGCGGCGACGCCAGCGGCGACCGTCCAGGCTTTACCGACATGGTCGGCCGCGCCAAGTTCGATGCGTGGGACGGTTTGAAGGGCACGTCGAAAGAGGACGCCATGCAGCAATACGTTGATTTGATCGAAGAGCTGAAGGGCTGATCACGATCGGCTTTCGTAGGGTGGGCACCCCGTTCCCACGCGGAACGACGCGCAAACGGGTCGCTCTTTCATCGCCGCCGGTTATTCAATCGTTACGATTACAAATGCGTTAACGCGACGCATATTTCCGCGTGGGCACGGGGTGCCCACCCTACAACAGCGTCACGCCGCCGCGAACACCCGGCGCATCTTGTCCGTCACCTTCGCCTCGATCATCGGGCGAAACGCACTCATCAGCATTCCCAGCCTGATCTGCAGCGCCGCGCGCTGTGCGCCCAGGGTCAGCGCCCCCTCGACGCCGCTGCGCTCGAAACGCAACACATCGCCCTCCCAGCGCCACTGCATGCCGAATTCGGCGGCGACCTTGTCGGCCACTTGCTGCGCCGCGGCGCGTGCCCGTTCCGGGCTCAGGTTGTGTTCCTGGACGATCTGGATGTCGGCCATCTGATTTCCTTTCTCTGCTGTCATGCGCGAACAATCCGCCATCATGCCAGTTGCATCGGCGCGATGCCAGTCCACCGTGCAATTGATACGGGTCAAGACCTGATCCCCCGGTGGCGCGAATATCTCCTGAGCTAAGTCATCACATGCTCAGTTACATGATCATTCACACGAGGATTGCGCAATGGAACAAAGAGCCCTGCTGCCGGACGACAGCAACACCTTCGAGCGCGACCAGACCCCGGTTGCCTTCATCCCCACCCCGAGCGCAGCCTATCGCCAGCATCGCAAGGCGGCCCAGCTGCTCGACCAGCCCGGCGCGCCGCGCGCGGTAGACGCGCCGCCTGCTTCCGATGTGCCCCTGCCCTACGCCTTCGGCGCGCGCGTGCTGATGTGGAAACAGGATCCGTCGGTGCTCGAGATGGGCACACGCAAGGCTTACCTGCCGGGCGTGGTGCTGGCCGGCCCGCGCGACGCCCGCATCGCGTCGAGCGACCCCGCCATCAGCCCGGTCGAGCCGAATGCCTTCGGCGACTTCGTGACCATGCCCGACACGCCCCAGTTCGACGCCGTCCACACCTTTGCCGTGGTGCGCCAGACGCTGACGATGTACCAGCGCTCGCTGTCTTCCGCCGGCGCCGAGATGCCGCTGCCGTGGCAATGGAACAGCAGCATCGACACGGCGCCGCTGCAAATCTTCCCCTATGGCTTGCCGAACGTGATGAACGCCTTCTACAGCCGCACCCAGAGTTGCCTGAAGTTCGGCGACTTCGTGCCGTCCGGCCAGAGCGAGCGCGTCTTCACCTGCCGCTCCTTCGACATCGTCGCCCACGAAACCGGCCACGCCGTGCTCGATGGCCTGAAACCTCACTGGCTGCTGGCCGACGCCCCGCCCCAGACCGGCGGCCTGCACGAATCCTTCGGCGACCTGACGGCGATTTTCCTGGCCCTGTCCCAGCTCGACCAGTGCGAAGCGGTGGTGGCCCAGACCAAGGCGCGCTTGCACGACAAGACCTTCCTCGCCGACATCGCCGAGCAGTTCGGGCTGGCGCTGGGCGGCACCACCGGCCTGCGCAATGCCGACAACAACCTGACCCTCTCCCAGGCCGGCACCCAGGTGCACGCGATCTCGCAGGTGTTTACCGGCGCCGTCTACGACATCCTGGCCGACATCTTTGCCCTCGAGCGCAACCCGGCCTTCGAGGACGACGCCGCCGTGCTGCACCGGGTCGCCGCCTGGCTGCGCGGGCTGGTGCTGCGTGCGTTGGTCGCCGCGCCCGACATCGCGCCCACCTATGCCGACGTGGTCAACGAAATGCTGCGCCTGGCGATCAACGACGGCAAACCGGCCGGCTATGCCGAGTCGATCCGCCACCAGTTCACGGTCCGCGAAGTCGTGGGCGAGCCCGAAGCGGCCCAGGAAACGCCGACGCCGGCTCCGGAGCCGGCCGAACCCGCGGACCCGGCTGGGACCGGCGCGCCGGCCGCGGCCCCCTGCACCTTCCAGCGCCTGCGCTCCGTCGTCTGCGACGCTCCCGGCGCCCAGCAGGACCGGCGTGCCTGCTGCGGCACGATGAACCTGGCCGAGTACTACAACATCGAGCGCGTGCTCGACGCCGAGGCCCAGGCGCTGGCGCGCTGGTGCGCCGAGCATGGACGCAACGGCCCGGCGGGCGAGGAGTTGCCGGTCGAAACGCCGGTGCCGTCCGGGGACGGTTCGCAGGCGGCCGTCGCCATGCCGGCCGCCTCGTGAAGATCCGCGCGAAAATGGCCGGCGGCTTCGCCGGCGTCGAGCGCTGCGTCGAGCTCGACACTTCCTGCCGCCCGGATGGCGCCCACCTGGAAACCCTGGTGCACGGGGCCGATTTCTTCGGCGCCGCCCCGAAGCCGGCGGTCGGGGCCGACCTGCCGCGCTGGGAAATCACGGTCGAGGATGGCGAGCGTTGCCGTTCGGTGCTGCTGATCGATGACGGCTCCGTCGATGCGGCGGGCTGGCCGGCGTTGCTGGCCCATCTGCGTGCGCTGGCTTAGGCAGCAGGAATGCGGGCGTTACCCCGGGGCCGTGCCCCGGGCTCACGGGGCACGGCTTCGGACTCCGAGGAGCGCATCGTGGGGCAAATCGCGCGTCATCCGATGCATTTGCATATATATATTGTGTCTAAGCCTGATTTGTAGGAAAACACGAATTGCCCTAAAATACAGTGCTTTGCCATGTTGGCGGTCCACCATTGCGCTGACGGCCGCGGCACCCCACCATAGATAGGACTGTTATGACCCACGTTGTCACCGAATCGTGCATCAGCTGTCGTTATACCGACTGCGTCGATGTATGCCCGGTCGATTGTTTCCGGGAAGGCCCGAATTTCCTCGCGATTGACCCCGACGAGTGCATCGACTGCGCCGTGTGCGTGGCCGAGTGCCCGGTGAATGCGATCTTTGCCGAGGAAGACGTGCCGGGCGACCAGCAGCAATTCATCAAGATCAACGCCGACCTGTCGCGCGCCTGGCCTTCGATCACGAAGACCAAGCCGGCCCTGCCCGACGCGGACGAGTGGAAAGACGTCAAGAACAAGCTGGACAAGCTGGCCCGCTGAGCGGCAATGATTGTCCGCCTGCCGCCGCCGGTGTTTGCACCGGCGACAGCAGGCAAGTTCCATTCATGGCACACTAGCGGCCATCGCAGCAGCGGGCACGCGTCAACGGCCACGTAGCAACAGCCACGTAGCAACAGCCATACCATCAGCGCCCCTATTCAAAATCAACAGGACCTTTGCACATGACGATCAGTGCCACCCACGATGCGGGCAGCATCGCCCCTAACAGTTCGTTCGCCGGCGCCATCGACGCCGACGCCGTCATCATCGGCGCGGGCCCGGTAGGCCTGTTCCAGGTCTTCGAACTCGGCCTTCTCGAGATCAAGGCCCACGTCATCGACTCGCTCGCAGCCGTCGGCGGCCAGTGCGTCGAGCTGTATCCGGACAAGCCGATCTACGACATCCCTGCCGTGCCCGTGTGCACCGGCCAGGAACTGACCGACAACCTGCTCAAGCAGATCGAGCCGTTCGAGCCGACCTTCCACCTGGGCCAGGAAGTGACGACCGTGCAGCGCCGCGAAGACGGCCGCTTCAACGTCGAAACCTCGGCCGGTACCCGCTTCATCACGAAAACGATCTTCATCGCGGCCGGCGTCGGTTCGTTCCAGGCGCGCACGATCAAGGTCGACGGCATCGACAAGTTCGACGGCAGCCAGCTGCACTACCGCGTCAAGGATCCGAGCCAGTTCGAAGGCAAGAACCTGGTCATCTGCGGCGGCGGCGACTCCGCGCTGGACTGGGCGCTGAACTTCGTCGGCAAGGCGGAATCGGTCGTGCTGCTGCACCGCCGTGAAGACTTCCGCGCGGCGCCGGCATCGGTGGCCAAGATGAAGGCCCTGTGCGACGAATACGAAATGCAGCTGATCATCGGCCAGGTTACCGGTTTCGACGAAACCGACGGCAAGCTGACCGAAGTCAAAGTCACCGGCGCCGACGGCGTCACCCGCCGCGTGCCGCTGGACATGCTGCTGGTCTTCTTCGGCCTGTCGCCGAAGCTCGGCCCGATCGCCGAATGGGGCCTGGACATCGAGCGGCGTCAGTTAAAGGTTGTGGACACCGAAAAGTTCGAAACCAACGTGCCGGGCATCTTCGCCGTGGGCGACATCAACACCTACCCGGGCAAGAAGAAGCTGATCCTGTCGGGCTTCCACGAAGCGGCCCTGGCCGCCTTCGGCGCGGCGCCCTACATCTTCCCGGACAAGAAGATCCATATGCAGTACACGACGACCTCGCCGAAGCTGCACAAGATCCTCGGCGTGGAGACGCCGGTCTTCGACTGATTGCCCACGAAGCTCAGTTACTAAAAAGCCACAATGCCCCGGTCCTCCGGGGCATTTGTTTTTATGTGTGCCGCATCACCGACGACCTGCCGAAATCGGGTGTATAACCGCCTTAAGCGTGGGCCGACCAAGACTATGACTGAAACGGATATTTCCACCAGTCAAGCAAGTTATCCTATAATTGACTGATCAATTTTCGCGCAACGGACGGCCCGCCAACACGGCAACCGAGCCTGGCGCAAGGGTCTGGGCTACGCGCCCGGGCAACACGCACTACATGAAGGAATTACTATGCTTTATCAACTGCATGAGATGCAACGCTCCTTCCTGACCCCGCTGATGCAATGGGCGGATGCGTCTTCGAAGCTGTTTTCGAACCCGGTTTCCCCGTTTGCCCACACGCCGTTCGCCCAGCGTATCGCCGCCGGTTACGAGCTGATGTACCGCCTGGGCAAGGACTACGAAAAGCCGGCCTTCGGCATCGACACCGTCGAGATCAAGGGCGACACCGTCGCCATCAAGGAGCATGCGGCGGTCACGAAACCGTTCTGCAAACTGGTGCATTTCAAAAAAGACATGCCGGATGCGGCGTATGCCGCGCTGGCGCAGCCGACCGTGCTGCTGGTCGCCCCGCTGTCGGGCCACCATTCGACCCTGCTGCGCGACACGGTGCGCGCCCTGCTGCCGGACCATGACGTGTTCATCACCGACTGGATCGACGCACGCATGGTGCCGCTGTCCGACGGTCCGTTCCACCTGGACGACTACATTTATTATGTGCAGGACTTCATTCGCACCCTCGGCCCGGACGTGCACGTGATTTCCGTCTGCCAGCCGACCGTGCCGGTGCTGGCCGCGATCGCGCTGATGGCGAGCGACAACGATCCGAAGCTGCCGAAAACGATGACCATGATGGGCGGCCCGATCGACCCGCGCAAGTCGCCGACGGCCGTCAACGACCTGGCCACCGAGAAGCCGTTCTCGTGGTTCGAGAACACCGTGATCTACGCCGTGCCGGGCAATTACCCGGGCTACGGGCGCAAGGTCTATCCGGGCTTCCTGCAGCACGCCGGCTTCATCGCCATGAACCCGGGCCGCCACGCCCAGTCGCACCGCGAGTTCTACCAGCACCTGGTGCGCGGCAACGACGAGTCGGCCGAGAGCCACCGCCAGTTCTACGACGAATACAATGCCGTGCTCGACATGCCGGCGGAGTACTACCTCGACACCATCAAAACCGTGTTCCAGGAATTCCGCCTGCCGAAGGGCACCTGGGAAGTCGGCGGCAAGCTGGTGCGTCCGCAGGACATCAAGACGGTTGCCCTGTTCACCATCGAAGGCGAACTCGACGACATCTCCGGCGCCGGCCAGACCCAGGCCGCGCACGAGCTGTGCAGCAACCTGCCGGAGAGCATGAAGCGCGACTTCGTGGCGCCGAAAGCCGGCCACTATGGCATCTTCTCGGGCCGCCGCTGGCGCGAGACCATTTGCCCGAAGATCGGCGAATTCATCCGCGAATTCAGCTGACCCCAGGCAGCGCCGAAAAAAATGCCACGACTTGTCGTGGCATTTTTTTTGTCCGGCTATCCGTCCTGCCGGTAGGCCCGGCCCGGCCTTACACCAGGTCGCCGCGCCGGTCCTCGCCGCGGGCGAAGTCGGGATCGGCTTCGTCGTCGTGGCTGTCGCGGCGGTCGCCATGGCGGCGGTCGTCGACGGTTTCTTCAGGCGCCGCTTTGCCTGCGTCCTCATCGGCGGCAGTGCGGTGTGCCACCATGCCGGTCGGGTCGGGTTCGAGCAAGGGGGCGATAATCCATTCGTTCATGTGTTCTCCTGTTGGCGGTTGGCCGCATCACGCGACCCATGAGCCATTAAGCCATCGCCGCAGGATCGCATCTGTTCGATATGCCACTTACCGCACCCTTTCTGTACAAGCTGTCAGTTCCCGAGCAGGATATTGGCGATGATGCCGGTGGCAACCGCGGCCAGCACGTAATCGCCGCCGACCTGCACCCAGTGGTAGCCGCGCGGCGGCGCGCTCAGGCGGTGCGCGCGCCAGTTGTCGACCACGTACTGGCGGTTGTGATAGTACGACGGCAGGCGCTGGCCGCGGTAGAGGTCGTGGCGCGGGCCGGCACCGCGCGCTTCGCGGCGATCTTCGCGGCGATCTTCGCGGCGCTCGTCGCGGTAGTCGCGGCGCGCTTCGCGGCGGTCCTGGCGATATTCGCGGCGTTCCTCGCGCTGCTCGTGGCGGTAGTCGCGGCGTTCGTCGCGGCGCTGCTCCTGGGCGCGGTCGTCCCGGTGGTCGCGGTAGTCGCGGTCCTGCGCCATTGCCGGCAGGCTGCCGGCCAGCATGACAGCGATCATCGCCCGTGCAATCGTCTTGTTCTTCATGGGTTTCTCCTGTGGTTGGGCCGGCAGGGAATCCGGCAGTACCCCATTAGGCCATGGCGCCGCGATTGCTTCTGTACGTTCCTGCACGCAAGCCATCAGCTCGCCAAAGCGCTGCGCACCGCCCGCCCTTTTATCGGATAATGACGGCTTTATCCGACCACTTCGCCGTGACCAAGACCCTTGCCGACCTGATCGAAGACCAGCTGCCGCAGACGCAATGCACCAAGTGCGGCTATCCGGCATGCCGGCCCTACGCCGAAGCGATCGCCGCTGGCGAAGCCGACATCAACCAGTGCCCGCCCGGCGGCATCGAGGGCGTGCAGCGTTTGTCCGCCGTCACCGGGCGCCGCGTCATCCCGATCAATCCGGCCAACGGCGTCGAGCGTCCGCGCCCGGTCGCCTTCATCGACGAGGCCTTGTGCATCGGCTGCACGCTGTGCATCCAGGCCTGCCCGGTCGACGCGATCCTGGGCGCGGCCAAGCAGATGCACACCATCCTGCCGAGCCTGTGCACCGGCTGCGACCTGTGCGTGGCGCCCTGCCCCGTGGACTGCATCAGCATGGTGCCGGTGACGGGGGAGGCGACCGGCTGGGCCGCCTGGTCGCAGGAAGCGGCCGATGCCGCCCGTGCGCGCCACGATTTCCGCAGCGAGCGCCTGCAACGCGAGCGCCAGGAAAACGATGCGCGCCTGGCCGCGAAAGCGGTCGAGAAGATGCGCGAAGTCACTGCCGAGGCGACGAATACGCCGGAAGAACTGGCCGAAAAAGAGCGCAAGCGCGCCATCATCGCGGCCGCCATGGAGCGTGCGCGGCTGCGCGCGGCCGCCACTGCGGCCGAACCTTCGCCCGAACAAAAAAAGTAAAAATGAATCCGGCAAAACGTTTAGAAATCTTCACGCGCTTTCGCGCCGCCAATCCACACCCGACCACCGAGCTGGAATACACGACGCCGTTCGAACTGCTGATCGCGGTGCTGCTGTCGGCGCAATCGACCGACGTCGGCGTGAACAAGGCCACGCGCCGCCTGTATCCGGTCGCGAACACGCCGCAAAAGCTTCTGGACCTCGGGGTCGATGAGCTGAAAACCTATATCTCGACCATCGGCCTGTACAACACCAAGGCGAAGAACGTGATCGCCACTTGCCAGATCCTCGTCGAGCAGTATGGCGGCGAGGTGCCCCGTGCGCGCGAGGCCCTGGAAGCCCTGCCGGGCGTCGGGCGCAAGACGGCCAACGTGGTGCTGAACACGGCCTTCGGCGAGCCGACGATGGCGGTCGACACCCACATCTTCCGCGTCTCGAACCGCACGAAAATCGCGCCCGGCAAGAACGTCGACCAGGTCGAGATGAAGCTGTTGAAATTCGTGCCGAAGGAATTTTTGCAGGATGCGCACCACTGGCTGATCCTGCATGGCCGCTACACCTGCGTGGCGCGCCGCCCGAAGTGCTGGAACTGCATCATCAATGATTTGTGCGAGTTCCGCGACAAGACGCCGGCGCCGGAGGGCTTGATTGCGCCGGAGGCGGTGGAGCCGGTCGTCGTGGCGGAGGGGTAATCCCGGGCGCGGCCAAGGGCGCATGTGGCGCTGTCGCGTGGGGCGTTGGTGGTGTTATTGATCCGCATGGGCTCAAGAGCCCATCCTACGGTTACCGCTAACGGCGAAATCGGGCGACACCCGGATACGTGACGTCTCCCGCAGGGTGGGCTCTCGAGCCCACGCGGATTCAAGCGACCACGAACAGAACAGGCAACAGCCCCACCGGCCGTCGATCAGAGAGGGGTAGCAATCAGCGTCGTCGCACCAGTCGCGAACGAGGCGCAGGCGATGCGCCCGTCGCGCACTTCATAGATGCACAGCATCTCGACCGTCCCCAGCCCTTCCGGAAAATTGCGCGTCACGATTTCGAGATCGGTGACGATATTCCCGAGCACCGTGCGGCTGAGCAGCCGCGCATGCAGGTCCGGTTCGGCAAACCGCGCGATGTAGCGCGGACGAATTGCCTCGTGCCCCTCGGCCAGCAGCGCGCCGTGCAGCGCAAACTGGCGCGCGTCCGGCGCATAGGTCGCCATCAGGGCATCGATGTCTTTTGTGTTGTAGGCGTCGAGCTGGGCCTGCACCACGGCAGCAGGGTTTGTCATAGTCGCTTTCAGAGCAGGACGAGGTTATCGCGATGGACCAGTTCCGGTCCCTCGATGTAACCGAGGATGGCTTCGATTTCGTTTGACGAGTGGCGCATGATGCGGCGCACTTCGCTGCTCGTGTAGCTGGTCAGCCCGCGCGCGATCGGCTTGCCGGCCTGGTCGACGCAGGTAATCACCTGGCCGCGTCCGAACTGCCCCTTCACGTCGGTCACGCCGATCGGCAGCAGGGATTTGCCCTCTTGCGTCAGCTTCTGCACGGCGCCGGCATCGAGCACGACTTCGCCGGAAGTATGCAGGTGGTCGACCATCCACTGGCGGCGCGCGGTCAGGCGCGTCGTTGGCGCATTGAGTTCGGTGCCGATCGCTTCGCCCTGCGCCAGGCGCGTCAGCACTTCCGGCTCGCGGCCCCAGGCGATCACGGTATGGGCGCCCGAGCGCGCGGCGCGGCGGGCGGCCAGCACCTTGGTCAGCATGCCGCCGCTGCCGATGTTGCTGCCGGCGCCGCCGGCCATGGCTTCCAGCGTGGCGTCGCCGGCCTGGGCGCGTTCGATCAGGCGTGCCTGCGGGTCCTTGCGCGGATCGGCCGAGTACAGGCCACGCTGGTCGGTGAGGATGACCAGCGCATCGGCCTCGATCAGGTTCGCGACCAGCGCACCCAGGGTATCGTTGTCGCCGAACTTGATTTCGTCGGTGACGACGGTATCGTTCTCGTTGATGATCGGGACCACGCCCAGGCGCAGCAAGGTCGTCAGCGTCGCCCGTGCGTTCAGATAGCGTTCGCGGTCGGCGAGGTCGGCGTGGGTCAACAGGACCTGTGCGGTCTTGACGCCGTGCGCCATGAAGCTGGTCTCATAGATCTGTGCGAGGCCCATCTGGCCGACGGCGGCGCAGGCCTGCAGTTCGTGGATGTCATGGGGGCGTGCGCTGAAACCGAGGCGCAGCATGCCTTCGGCGATGGCGCCGGAGCTGACCAGCACGACCTCCTTGCCGAGGGCGCGCAGCGCGGCAATTTGCGACGCCCAGCGCGCGATGGCGGTGTGGTCGAGGCCGCGGCCTTCGTTGGTGACGAGCGAGGAGCCGACCTTGACGATGATGCGGCCGGCGTTGGCAATAACGGAATTCATGGCGAGAGTCTCACGGTGCGAGTCTATGCTTCCGCGGGCGCAAGGCAAGCAGGCCCAGGCCCGCCAGCAACTCGATCCCGCATACGACGAACAACACCCCGCGCGGCAGGCCGATCGCGAAGGCCGCGACCAGGCGCCCGGCCGGCTGGGCGAGCAGGAATAATGCAACGAGATCGCCGAGGATGGGCTGGTCGCCCCGCCTTGCCGCCAGCACAGCCAGCCCCGCGGTGGCGAGGCGGACTCCGACATAGATGGCGTAGAACTGGCTGTAGCCATTCACGCCAACGAGAAACAGCCCCATCGCCGTGGCGACCCGGTCCGGGTCGAGCATGGCAACGAGCGCCGCCAGCGAACTGGCGGTCGCGACCAGCGACAGCAGCTGGCCGCGCGCCCAGGCACGCGTCAGCGGAAGACGCTTAGTCTTCAAGGATCTTGAAGCGAGGATCGTCCGGATCGATCGAGGTGATACCGCGTGCCTCTTCGGTCATCTGCGTCGTCTGGTCGACGCGCAGGTCGGCGCCGCGCTTCTCTTCCAGGTGCAGGTAGATCGCATTGATCAGTTCCTGGCAGCCTTCGCGGTTCAGTGCCGAGATCTCGAAGACCGGGCCCTTCCAGGCCATCTTCTTGACGAAGTCTTTCACACGCTTCTTGCGCTCTTCTTCCGGCACCACGTCGAGCTTGTTCAGCACGAGCCAGCGCGGCTTGTTGAGCAGCTCTTCGTCGTACTTTTCCAGCTCCTTGATCAGCGCTTTCGCTTCCTTCACCGGATCGACCGTCGCCTCGAACGGCGCCATGTCGACGATGTGCAGCAGCAGGCCGGTACGTGCCAGGTGGCGCAGGAACTGGTGGCCGAGGCCCGCACCTTCGGCGGCGCCTTCGATCAGGCCCGGGATGTCGGCGATGACAAAGCTCTTCTCGTGCGACACGCGCACCACGCCCAGGTTCGGATGCAGGGTCGTGAACGGGTAGTCGGCGATCTTCGGCTTGGCGTTCGAGACGGCCGTGATGAAGGTCGACTTGCCGGCGTTCGGCATGCCCAGCAGGCCGACGTCGGCCAGCACTTTCAGTTCCAGGCGCAGTTCGCGGCGTTCGCCCTCTTTACCCTCGGTCTTCTGGCGCGGTGCGCGGTTGGTCGAGGTCTTGAAGTGGATGTTGCCCCAGCCGCCCTCGCCGCCCTTGGCCAGCAGTTCGGTCTGGCCGTGTTCGGTCAGGTCGGCAATGATCTCGCCGTTGATGTTGTCGATGATCAGCGTGCCGACCGGCATGCGCAGATAGACATCGTCGGCGCCCTTGCCGTAGCAATCCGAGCCGCGGCCCGGTTCGCCGTGGCGGCCATGGTGGGTTTTCGAATAGCGAAAGTCGACCAGTGTGTTGATGTTACGGTCGGCAACCGCCCAGATCGAGCCGCCCTTGCCGCCGTCGCCGCCGTCCGGACCGCCGAAGGGGCGGAACTTCTCGCGCAGGAACGAGGCGCAACCGTTGCCGCCGTCGCCCGCAATGACTTCAATTCTTGCTTCGTCGATAAACTTCATTTTTGACCGCCAAAAAACTAAAAAGGCCCTACCGTGGGCAGAGCCTTTCGATGGAAGGCTCGCGCCTTACAAGGATGCGCCGCTCGAGGCGGCGCGGTACGTCAGAGTAACTGAGTTACGCTGCGACTGCTTCAGCAGCCTGGGCAGCGACGACGGTCACGAATTGCTTCGAGCCCACGCCTTGCTTGACGAATTTCACAGTGCCGTCGACCAGCGCGAACAGGGTGTGATCCTTGCCGATGCCGACGTTGGTGCCTGGACGCACTGGGGTGCCGCGTTGACGGATGATGATGCCGCCGGCGTTGATCGCCTGGCCGCCGTACACCTTCACGCCGAGGCGCTTGCTTTCTGAGTCGCGGCCGTTACGGGTAGTGCCGCCGCCTTTTTTGTGTGCCATTTAAGTACTCCTTGATGACTTTGAAGAGAGGGGCAATTAGCCGTTGATCGAAACCACTTGGATTTCGGTGAAGTTCTGGCGGTGGCCCTGACGCTTCTGGTAGTGCTTACGACGGCGCATTTTGAAAATGCGGACCTTGTCGTGGCGACCATGGGAAACGACCTTCACCAGAACCGTAGCACCTTCAACCAGGGGAGCACCAAATTTGATGCTCTCGCCCGCGCCAACGGCGAGGACCTGATCGATCGTGAGTTCGGAACCAATGTCTGCCGGTATCTGTTCTACTTTAAGTTTTTCGCCAGCGACAACTTTATACTGCTTGCCACCGGTTTTTATGACCGCGTACATGATTGAAAACCTCATCAATTGTTTAATAAAAATCCCTGCGGCGGCGACGGGTCAATGACCGCGCTGCGCTTCTCTGGTGCCGGGGAACAGGGAATTATACACGGGTGATCCTGTTGCGTCAAAAGCCGGATTCATTGCCGGCTTGCCGTGGCATCGCGGCAACGCCGGGGCATACCGGATCGCACGGCTGGCGCCTGGTCAAATGGCACGGCTCATGCTTGCATGTCGTATAATCGCCGCACTCACGCACATCAACGTCTATCACAGGTTCGCCTTGTCCGCCGCTACCCCCCACGCACAACAGAACAACATCACCCAATCGATCGCCACCGACATGGACGCGGTCAACACGGTGATCCGCCAGCGCCTGCATTCGGAAGTGAGCCTGGTCAACCAGATCGCCGAGTACATCATCAGCGCCGGCGGCAAGCGCATCCGCCCCGTTCTGGTGCTGTTGCTGGCCAATGCCTATGGCTACAAGGGCGCCGCGCACCATGAACTGGCGGCCGTCGTCGAGTTCATCCACACCGCGACCCTGCTGCACGACGACGTCGTCGACGAGTCCTCGATGCGCCGCGGCCGCCAGACGGCGAACGCGCTGTTCGGCAATGCCGCCTCGGTGCTGGTCGGCGACTTCCTGTACTCGCGCTCCTTCCAGATGATGGTCAGCCTGGAAAACATGCGCGTCATGCAGATCCTGGCCGACGCCACCAACGTGATCTCCGAAGGCGAAGTGCTGCAGCTGCTGAACATGCACGACCCGGACGTCAGCTACGAAAGCTATATGAACGTGATCCGCTCGAAGACGGCCAAGCTGTTCGAAGCGGCCGCCGAACTCGGCGCCCTGGTCGCCGGCGCGAGCAGCGCGCAGGTTGCCGCGGCCGGCGAATACGGCCGCTCGCTGGGCACGGCCTTCCAGCTGATCGACGACGTGCTCGACTACGCCGGCGACGCCGCCGAGATCGGCAAGAACGTCGGCGACGACCTGCGCGAAGGCAAGCCTACCCTGCCGCTGATCTACCTGATGGAACACGGCACCCCGGAACAGCGCGACCTCGTGCGCGCCTGCATCGAGCAGGGTGACGAGCAGCATTTCGACGCCGTGCTGGCTGCCGTCACGTCCAGCGGCGCCCTCGATTACACGCGCCGCGAAGCCGAATCGGCCGCCCGCCGCGCGGCTGAATCGATCGCCGATCTGCCCGAAAGCATCTATAAAGAAAGCCTGTTGCAGCTGTGCCGTTTTGCTGTTGACAGGAACCATTGAGTATATTTATAGTAACGATTCCCGAGGCGTTTGTTTCCGGTGCCTCGAACCAGTCGGGGTGTAGCTTAGTCCGGTAGAGCGCTACGTTCGGGACGTAGAGGCCGGAGGTTCGAATCCTCTCACCCCGACCAGAATTCCTCAAGCAAAACAGCGGGTTATCAGCCCGCTGTTTTGCTTTGTGCAGTGGCTGGTGGCAAATCAGTGGCAAGTCTTCCGTGACCTGCCACTGAAAAAAATAAGTGGCTGCGTCTCCAGCGCCATTTGCCAGCATCGCCCTCCCCGATGAACTTATCCACATGCGCTCGCCTTATACCGTGCTCCACAACTTCTGGAGTACGCATCATGGCATCAATCGAAAACCGCTCTCACTAGCAGGTCTCTACCAAGAACCGAGACGACCTGACTCAGACGTTCGCGCATAACGCAAAGGAGGCAGTTGACGAATACTGCCGGAGCCTGAAAGCGCAAAAGCCCAAGCCTCGCTTAACGCGCCTTGACAACTACTTCGACATCCGCGACCGAAGCGTCAAAGGTCAAGGTCCGGGTTGGATCTACTGGAGAAGCGGTGCCGCGCGGTGAGTCGATGGCCAGGGTCGGTGCCTGGTGACGAGTGCGAAATTCCCGGCAACGGCGTCCCGCGCGCATTGCGCAGCGGCGACGCTGGCTCGATCCCAAACGATCTGGTCGTGCTCGCGGAGTCCCCGCAATACTGCCTCATGGGCAGGCTGCCAACGCCTGCTTGCATCCACTCGTAAAGGTGACGCAGCCTATAAACGTTGTCCCCCATCCAGGACTTCTCGCTGGAGTCCGTTGTGTGCCGATGGCCTTTCCGACACGTCCGTAAGCAAGCGCCGTAACGCCGCAACGTCAACGGGTTTGGTAAGGTGGTGATTAAAACCGGCAGCGATCGAACGTTCACGGTCCGCGTCTTGGCCGTAGCCTGTCAAAGCGATCAGTGTCGCGTGCGCAGTCTGCGGCTGTGCGCGAACTCGCTGCGCCACCTCGTAACCGTCAATGTCGGGCAGACCGATGTCGAGCAGGAAAACGTCCGGCGCAGCCCGCGCCGCCATCGCCAGAGCGCCATGTCCTTCGTAGGCCACACGCAGCCGGTGCCCGACAGTACTCAGGTACATGGACAGCGTGTCGGCCGCATCGGCATTATCGTCGACAATGAGGATGTCAAGTGCTCGACCTTCCGCCGTATCGCCTTGCCGGGGCAATGCCAGGACAGGTGCCACTCCATGCGCCCGAGGCAGCCGGATAGTAAATTCGCTGCCGGCGGCAAGCCCTGCGCTTGCCACGCTGACGCTTCCACCATGCCGCTCGACCAAGCTCTTTGCCAATGCAAGTCCGACCCCAAGACCGCCCTGGGACCGATCCGATGAGCGTTCGCCCTGGACGAAAAGATCGAAGACATGAGGCAGCAGCGCGGCGTCGATACCGATCCCGTTGTCGCGCACGACAATCTGCACCGTCGTTGTATCCTGCGTGAGTTCAAGCTCGATGATGCCGCCTTGTGGGGTGTACTTCGTCGCATTGTTAAGCAAGTTCGCGATGATCTGGACCAGCCGGGTGCTGTCGCCGATCACCTGCGCAGCCTGCGTCGGCAGTGCAAGCGACAAATGGTGGCGACGCGCATCAACCATTGGCCGCGCCTGTTCGACCGCATCGCGCACGATCGCCCTCATGTCGTGTAGTTCCTGCGCTAGCACCACACGCCCGCGGGTGACGCGCGAGACATCGAGCAGGTCGTCGAGCAGGCTGCTCATGTGCCCAATCTGGCGGTCGATAATCTCGCAGGTTTGCTTCACGCGCCCAGGTGTTGCTTGCCCAAGCTTCAGGATCTTGGCCGCCATGCCAATCGGCGCAAGTGGATTGCGTAGTTCGTGCGCCAACATCGCCAGGAACTCATCCTTACGGCGATCGGCTTCGCGCAGCTTGGCCTCGGCCTCACGCCGCGACACGAGTTCGTCTTCAGCGCGCTGGTAGGCGGACTGCAGCTCGCGTCGGCTATCGTCGAGGGCGGCATTGAGTTCGTTGGCGCGCCGGTTGCTTTCGCGTGCAGCAGCGGCAAGCCCCGCAGCGGCAAGTTCGGCCAGTTCGCCAGCCAGCTTGGCGCCAAGCAGGGGGAGTAAGGCGGCAATGGCAGCTCGGGCCGGCGCAGCAGGTTCTGCTCCGAGGAAAACGACGATTGCGTTGGTTCCAGAATCGCACAGTCCCCAAACAGCTGAGTCCGCTCCGGATTCGCCCGAGGGGAGCGATGCCTCTGCGCTGCCGGCGTCTGCACACCGGCTGAGGAAGCCCTGCCAACGCCTGCCGGCGCGCAGCGTCTGCGGCAATCCCGGCGCGGGCAAAAATATCCCGACCTCCGCGTCCCGTCCGAATATGAGAACCTGTGCGACGCCGGCGTAACGTGCGAGTTTATTGGTCGCGACCAATCTGGCATCGGGCCTCTGCAGGTCGATGAAGATGGACACGAGTTCAAAAGGGATCATGGCATGTTCAAAGCGGGATGGCACACACGACGGCAGTACAATTGTGGAATCCGCTAAATTGCCCGTTGCTCCGCGCGATCTGGCCATACGTATTACAGCCTGCGAAATTTTCCGACCCAAGCGCCTCACCAACGGCGTGCAGTTCGTGACCGAATTCATGTCCCAGCCGCAGCCGGGTGGCGGCGCAATCAAAAAGCAGCGAGCCAGCGTGCTCGCCTCCCTTCAAACCTGCGAGCGCCGATTGCGCTGCCTGGCGCGCCGCCTCGCAGGCAGAGGCTTCGTCGGCGACCATGATGCGCACCGTAGCGCCGACCGGCACCTCGGCGGCACAAGAAATCGAGCCGTCGTCGTTCAGCGTGAGAGGCACGCGCAGCTTGTAACCGTCGCCGGTCTCGATGCCAATCACGTTATGGAGGAAAAACGGGAGCGCGTCGGCGCGGTTGAACGTCTGCCCGGTGGCTAGTGCATACTCTTCAAAAACTTCTACCGCAAGCGTCGCATTCAGGCTAACCAGGCGGTTGCCCTGCGCTTCGGTGACGCGCAGCGCAGGGCCGCCTGGTTGCCAACCATGGCGAACCCCGAGGCCGATGGGCTTTTTCGACAGCATTTCAAGTACGACGATCGCATCGGTATGCGCTTCGGTCCCTATGAAAACGTGCGTTTGATCGAATTTGGCATCATCAGCAGCCCCGCCGCCGAACAGCTGGTACGACCCGCCGGTAAGGACCATCATCTCGTGGATGATCTCGTCGACATAGCCAGCCAGCGCATCAGTCAACACCAGCGCACTGCGATAAGGAAAGTCAGGGTGCTCACTGCCGCTAAAAACGGGCATGACCTGGTCGAGCGCGCCATGGAAATTTTGACGCAGTCGCGTGCCCAGTCCGGCCCGAAACAGAATGTCGTCTGCGCGAATTGCCATCACAGATACCGAAGCGTTTGCTGTGGCACAACCAGAAAACTCCCCTGCTGACGAGCAGCCGACAAGCAAGCGTGGATGGCATGAGGCCTCGAGCGCGGCTAACAAGGGCTGGTAATCAAGTTCAGGTGACGCGAAAACGATTAGCACGTCAGGGCGGCTGCCGTTCAGTTTTCCAGATATCGATTCGGCAAGCGCATGGCTTGCTGCTTCCGGTGCACAAAGAAGGGTGTGGCTGACAGCCACTACGGTATTTGCCATGGATGACCTATGCAGCTGATAAATGCTGGGGAAGATTACTGAAGGGGTGAGGACAGCTCAATTAAACTCGCTTAATACTGGACAATAGTGCATTTGAGAAAAACGCGCAAATATGATCCGTGTGGCAATAAAAGCTGTTGAGAACGTGATTGGTACCGCCCGTTCGAACCGGATAGTTTGCGCTCTTCGCGTCAATTAAATTCTGGCTCTCAGTCAGCAGCGTGCTTAATCACGGATAAGCCTTGGCTTCGGACATGGCAAGAGCTAGCCAGAAAGATGCTAAGGAACGCGCCATGACCGAAGCGTCGACAGGACAGTGAGCAGCTCGGCGGGCTCGACCGGTTTGGCTACATGCATTTGAAAACCGTTTGTGAGCGCGCGCATCCGGTCCTGGACCCGCGCATATGCTGTCAGGGCTACCGCGGGCACACTTGGGAGCTTGCCCCGCTTCTCGCGCTGCCGCACTTCTGCGATGAACCCGTAGCCGTCCATGCCGGGCATACCGATATCGCTCACTATCAGATCGGGACGCATCCCTTCCCAGAGCATCAATGCCTCTTCCGCATTAGATGCGGTCTCGACTACAGCGTGCGCACTCGACAGGACCGATGCGAGCATGTTGCGCGCATCGTCATCGTCCTCGACCAGAAGCACGACTACGCCAGCCAGTCCGAAGTCTTCGGTATTCAAAGGTATCCGATGGAATTGGGCCGAGGACTCGTGCGACGTAGTCGTTGACGAACGGGTAGCCAAAGGCGCGATGGGCAGGCTCACCGTGAACGACGCGCCCTTACCCGAGCCATCGCTATGGGCGCTTACGTTACCCCCATGCAGTTCGACGAGTTTCCTGACAATTGCCAGCCCAAGACCAAGCCCGCCATGCTTCCGGCTGGACGACGAGTCAACCTGTGTGAAGCTGTCGAATATGCGCGGCAGATATTCCGCTGGGATGCCCGATCCGTTGTCTGTCACGACGATATGGACATTGGAGTGGTGACGTTGCACCGCAAGGTGAACGCGACCGCCTTTCGGTGTGAACTTGATCGCGTTCGACAAAAGGTTCCAGACAATCTGCTGAAGTCTCTCGGGGTCGCCCGAAATCGGACCTGCCATCGGATCGATAACCAGCTGCAGAGCGACTGACTTTGCCATCGCAGCCGGGCGAAGCGCTTCGACTGCTGCTTCCACTGAGGCTTGAGGGGAAAACAGCTGGACATTCAGGCGTAGCTTACCGCTCACGATCCTCGATATGTCGAGCAAATCCTCGACAATTTGAGCTTGAGCACGCGCGTTACGTTCGATTGTTTCGATCGCACGCTGTGTCATCGCACTATCCAGGCGGCCGGAAGTAAGCATCTGCGACCATCCCAGAATGGATGTCAGGGGAGTCCTTAACTCATGCGAGACCGTTGCGAGAAACTGATCCTTCGCTTCATTCGCGCGCGCAGCCTCTTCATACAGACCTTGTTTCTCCAGCGCCTCCTGCTGCGCCCGACGCTGCGCGAATACGGCATCCTGGTATAACGACGCTTTGTTCAGACCGATGGCTGCCTGTGCAGCGAGGGTTTCCACAATCCGTTCATGTTCTTCCTTGAACACACCTGTGTTCTCATGCCCAAAGAACAGCCCGCCGATTACCTCTCCATTGCCGAGCGTTACCGGCACGGCCAGATAGGATCGTACTGGAAGGTGTCCTGGTGGCATGCCATGATGCGGTGCCATCTTGCCGTAACGTTGATCGAGTCGGATGTCGTCGCTGCGAATCGTCCCTTCACCCCGGAACGTTGGACCAAACAAAGGCGTGTTGCGGGGCAGAGGAAACTTGGAAAAATGTTCTTTCGGTACCCCTGAGATAGTGTAAAGGGTATAAGACTCCCCTTCCTCGTTTCGCACGTTGTAGAAGAACGCTCCGAACTGCGCACCGGTCAGCCTGGTCGCCGTATCCGTCACAGCCTGGACAATCGTTTGGTGGTCGAGTTCCTGCAGGATCAACAGGCCAATCTGGTACAGCGCTTCGCGCTCGTTCTCCTGTTTGCGCAAGACGCTTGTATCCTGCACCTCGATCACCGTGCCAACGACCTTTCCCTCGCGTCGGATCGGGCTTGCGGTGAACCTTACCGGATAGAGTGTCCCCTTCTTGTGCACGAAAATCTCTTCGCCTTGCTCCTGCATGTTCGCGGGAGCGGCGCGATCGATCGGGCACTCTTCAAGAGGGTAGGGACTGCCATCGGGTTTGGTGTGATGGACGAAATCATGTAAAGGCGCCCCCTGAACCTCGGGAAGCGTGTACCCCGTAAGGTGTTCTGCGGCCGGGTTCATGTACACGCAATGCTGCCGTTCATCCATGACAAACAGCGCAACAGTAGCGTTGTTGCAAAGATCTTCTAGGTCCACTAAGCCTTGGTTTTCCACTGGTCACCGATGTAACGAACGAAACTGTAGAGATTTTACATTACGTATGCATGTGCACAGCTCCCGGATCTGATCGAATGCAACATAAGCTGTTACACGCGGAAACAAACGTAGTCGAAAGCGTGATCCCATGCCTTCCAGGCCGCATGCATTGGGAACTGACCCTATTTCAGGCTTTCTATATACTTTCGGAAACTTAACAATTGCCCCACTGAACCAATGACATCGAACAGCAGTGCTTCAATGGACGCCATGGCATCACACCCGGCGGCCTTCCTTGCTTTGCTTACCGCCCTGGATGCCGTAGATCGGGGCGTGGTCGTACTGTCGGTTCCCGACTTGCGCTTGATGTTTGCGAACGCAGCATTCAAGGCGCGGGCGCCGGGTGTGGACACGCCAAATACTTGCCTGGAGGACGTTCTCCCGGAAGCTGCCCGGGCCGGTCTTCGGCTCAGGCTGGCCGATGTCGCGGCAGGTGGACAGCGCTGCCAGCTCGGCGAACTGCCGTTGCCCCCCAGCGCGGGGGTAAATGTCGTCTGGAGCGCCGAAGCGCTGCCGGTTGCGGGGAATGCGCAGCCTGGATCCTGTGTCGTGCTGATGTTCCGGCCAGTGTTGTGCGATGCCGGCAAAGCGCAGCAGCAAAGCCTGGCGTTGCGTGAAAAGACGGCGTTGCTGGAAGCAATCAGCAACAGTTCTCCCGACGTGATCTTCGCCAAGGACCGGCAGGGCCGAATGCGCTTTGCGAATCCGGGCGCACTGGCCCTGATCGGGAAAGACCCGGCTGATGTATTGGGCCGCACCGATGCCGAGTTCCTGGATGACCAGAGCGCAGCGTCGGAGGTGGCGGCCAACGACCGTCGCATCATGGAAGCCGGTATTGCCGAAGAGATCGAAGAGACTGTTCCGCTTCCGGATGGACGCAAGAAAATCTGGCTATCGCGCAAGGCACCCTATGTCGACGAGCATGGGAATGTCATCGGACTGCTCGGCATTGCGCGCGACATTACGGACCGCAAGGCTGCGGAAGAAGAATTACGCGCCGCACACCGGACCATGAGCCAGATCCTGGAGAGCATCACCGACGGACTTGCGGTGATGGACCAGGACTGGCGCTACACCTATTTTAGTGAAACCGGCGCCAGGATCCTGGGCGTACGGCGCGAGGACATGATGGGCAAGCGTCTATGGGACCTGTTTCCACGGGCCGGTGATGCCTTGTTCGGCAAGATGTACCGGCAAGCGGCGGAAACGGGGCAAGCGACGCATTTCGAAGACTATTACCCCGATCCTCTCAATATGTGGGTCGAATGCCACTGCTACCCGTCGGCCGATGGTCTTTCAGTGTATTTTCGGGACGTCACCCAGCGCCATGAGGCCGAGGAGGCACTGCGCATGAGCGAGCAGCGGGCGCAGGAACTGGCGCGGATGGCCCAAACCGAACAGGCGCGGCTGCATGCCGTCCTGGAAGCGGTTCCGGTCGGGATCGCGTGCGCCGACCTCGACGGCAAGCTCATTCAGGTCAATTCAGAAAATCGCCGCATCTGGGGCGAGCATCCGATTGCCGCCAGCACCAACGAATACGCCGATTGGAAAGGATGGTGGGCCGACGGGTCGGAACGGCACGGCCAGCCGCTTGGTCCGGAAGAATGGGGGCTGGCGCAGGCGCTCAAGGGCGAGCAGACGTCGCGCGACATCATCGACATCGAGCCCTTTGGTCTTCCCGGTCAGCGCCGCACGGTCATGCTGCGCGCAGCGCCGATCCGCGACAACAGCGGTACGATGATTGGCGGCGTGGTCGCGCAGATCGACATTACCGAACAGCTCATGGCCGAAAGCGCCATGCGCATCAGCGAAGAAAAATTCCGCGTCATTACCGATGTCATGCCACAGATGGTGTGGTCAGGCCAGCCGGACGGAACGACCGACTATTTCAACAAGCAGTGGTATGCGTTCACCGGCTTTCGCGAGGACGAGATGTCCGACGCCCAATGGACGGCCCTGGTCCATCCCGATGACCGTGCCCGGCATGCTGACCTGTTGCAGGCCCGTTTGCGTGACGGCCAGGCCCAGAGTCTTGAGTACCGGCTGCTGCATGCGTCGGGGGAATACCGCTGGGTGCTGGCGCGCTCGCTTCCGGTACGCAATGTGGATGGCGTCATCATACGGTGGCTGGGCACGCTCACCGATATCCACGGACAGAAACTTACAGCCGAACGACTGCAGGCTGAAAGCCGCCAGAAGGATAACTTCCTGGCGATGCTCGCGCATGAGCTACGCAACCCGCTGGCGCCAATCAGCTCGGCCGCACAGCTGCTGAGCGTCATGGCGCATGACGAACAGCGGACACGTCAGGCAAGCGCCGTGATCAGGCGCCAGGTGGACCATTTGACCGAACTAGTGAATGATCTGCTGGATGTCTCGCGGGTAAAGCGCGGCCTCGTTGAATTGGAAAAAGAAGACATCGATATCAGGTCGGTGGTGGTGAGCGCCGTCGAACAGGTGCGTCCGCTCATCGAGTCACGCAAGCACGAATTGACCATGGAGGTTCTGGGCCCGCAAGCCATCGTCCACGGCGACGCGACACGCCTGACACAGGTATTGTCGAACGTGCTCAACAATGCAGCGAAATACACACCGCAAGGGGGCCATATCGCGCTTGGGGTGCACACCTGCGCCTCGACGGTCACGGTTACGGTCACGGATGACGGGAGCGGCATCGATCCCGAGCTGCTTCCGCATCTGTTCGACCTGTTCTCGCAAGGTGAACGAACGCCGGACCGCTCCCAAGGCGGACTCGGTCTCGGCCTCGCTCTTGTCAAAAGTATCGTGGAGCTGCATTCCGGTGACGTTCATGCGGAGAGCGCCGGCATCGGCCGGGGCGCTACATTCACGCTGCGCCTGCCACGCGTGCAAGACGCCAGCGCGTGGCAAGAGCCGGAACAGGTAAGCGGCGCCCCTCTTGCCGGCCACGGGCCCCTGTCGATCCTGGTCGTCGACGACAACGCCGACGCACGCAGCCTGCTGGCAGTGCTTCTGGAAAGCGCGGGACATTCCATCTCGGCGCAGGAGGACTCGGAACGGGCACTGGCCTGCGTGACGGCGCGGGAATTCGACGTGTGTATCCTCGACATCGGGCTTCCTGGCAAGGATGGTTACCAGCTGTGCCGGGAGCTCAAGGCCTGTCCTGGTCTGTCCGAGACGACATTTATTGCCCTGACCGGCTACGGCCAGGAACACGACAAGGTCCTCTCGCGCGCGGCGGGATTCGATCATCATTTCGTCAAGCCCGTCGATATGGAGAGACTCTCTGCCGTGCTCGACAAGAAATCACGTAACACGTCGGCCTGAGCCGGAACGCTGCTCATGGGTCTGAACTAATTCGGCGGCAGGGATCCCCGACAGAAAAGTGCTATGAAGCTGTTCACGAACCGCCTGGCGTGGCACGCATGAACTATGCGACATAGCCTTGGTGCAATCGCGCCCTATTAATGGCAGAGGGGTTGAAAAAGGGGCGCATTGTTGACTTTCTCTTGCAAACCGTCCCTGACTGCCAAGAAAGGCAACGATCACGCATGCGCATCCATGTCTCGTTGCAAATAACCTGACCTCGACCTATCGGGCCGGTGTTAAATGAAATAAACATCTTTAATTTATGTTTACGTGTCCCTATCCAGGAGCTACAAGTCCCCGCAACACGAGGCTACGTCGACTAGGTCGCCATCTCACACGTGGTTCCTTGAATCACGATAGCAAAGCCCCTCGATGAAGGTGCTTTTGCTTTTGGACGTCGGGATGCGATAGCCGTGACTGCCTCAGCTGCCTGCGCGCCGGGTGCAATAGTCGTAGGCATCCGCCTTCGGCGCCAGGTCGGTATCGACCAGGATGATGACGGACGCCCCGTCACCCCGCTTGCCGAAATACGCCTCGAATCCCTTGCCCAGCGGCCCGCTCGTGAACGCGATTTTGCCGGTCCTGCTGTCATAGGACATGATGCCGGCTTTCTTGCCTCCGCTGACCCAGGCGTATTGGCTGGCACTGCTGAATTCGACCACCTTGTAGGTATAGCCTGCCCGGTTGTATTGCTGGCGGCAGGCATAGGTTCCCGCTTCAAAAGGGCCGCCGCGCACCTTGAACACACTCAGCGGTTCAATTTTTGCGAGCGCGGGACCGGCGAGTGCCAGGGCCAATGTGGGAAGAAATAAAGATGGCGTGACGAGTCGATGGATGGGTTTCATGGATTCTCGAAAGGCAGGCGTGAATCGGAGCAGCGTCGTGAATGCAGTGCGAAACGTCCGGTCGAATGCTGGTGCACAGCTTGCAAATTCGAAAATATCATAGATTCCCTTGCAGCGGACGCATTCTAAAAAGGACTGCGGAGCGACCTGGATAATCACACCAACGCGTCGGAGGGTTATCGTTTCCGGCTTCCGCAATCCGTCCGCCATGTTTCCTTAGAGATATAATCGTTGCTGAAAAATTTCTCGGGAATGATATGGTGAAGGTGGCAGGATCCAGGTTGCTCGCAACAATTGCGTTATATATCGGGATCATCGTTTCCGCATCCTGCGCACCGCATTCCCCGCTCGATCGCGAACTCGCGCGGTTGCCGAGCGCGTCTATCTGGCGCCGAAAGAGGTGCTGTACACGCTTTCCACCATCACGATTTCCCATCCGCGTTTATCCCTCCCGCAGGAGGCGCGCGTGCATGAAAATATCAGCCGGGCGAAGTGGTATGCGAAGGATTTCCAGGGTGCCCTGCATGAGGCGAAACTGCTCGAAGCCCTGGGCACACACCATGGCGACAAGACTCTCGAATGCCTGGGCATCCTGCAGCAGGTCTATAGCTACTGGATGATGGGAAAAATACAGACGGCGTATGAATTGTCGCGCCGCGCAGAGCAGTTTCCGCCATCGGCGATCAGTACCGAGGCCAGGGTCAGGACCCTGTTGACGACGGCGCAAGTGGAGTCCGAAGATCATCAAATAACGACAGCGCAACGCACCGTCGCGGAAGCCGTGCGCATTTCAACCACGCCATCGCATCCATCCGGCTTGGGAGGCTGGCGCAAGGCAAGGCGGAAGTCGAACAATTGCTCAAGACCAGCCGCGGTCGCCCTCAGTTGCTCGCTCAGTTGCTCGTCTCCCTGCCCCAATACACCGCCGCGCTGACGCAGGCGGGCGATGTCGACGCCTCCGTACAGGCAGACGCCCTCACCAGACAAATCGACACCGAGGAAGCGCTGCAACGCGCCAAGGAGGACGAGAAGACGCAGGACCAGATCGAGGCGCTGGCCCGCGAGAGCCGCTTCCGCACACGCGAAGCCGCGAGCGAACGCAAAGGGCGCAAGCTGTGGCTTGCGCTGACGATCACGTCCGCCGTCGGATTGCTCGGCATTCTTGTTCTGTACCGGCGATTACGAACGAGCAAGCGCCTGCTCGAGGAAACCAACCGCCAGCTCACCATCTCCAGCAACCGGGATTTCCTGACCGGCCTGTTCAATCGCCGCTATCTCGAAAACTTCGTGTCGACCCTGGCGCTGCAGCACGGCGGCGTCCGCGAGCAAGCCGAAACCGGCGCAGGGCTGGTGCTGTTGATGGACATCGATCATTTCAAGCGCCTGAACGATACCTATGGCCATGCCGCCGGCGACCAGGTGTTAAAGGCGACGGCGCAGCGGCTCGCGACGCTGTTCGGCGCCGGCGACCTGCTGGCCCGTTGGGGCGGCGAGGAATTCCTCGCCATTCTCCCGGACGCGCAGGCGGGCGAAGCGGCTGCCATCGGCGCCAGGATCCTGCGCGCCATGGCGGCCGGGCCGATCGAGGTGCGTGAAGGAGCGATCACGGTGACGATGTCGCTTGGAATCTGCCCACTCCGCCTGGAGATGGCGGATCGGCAGGCGAATAGGGACGAAGTGCTGCACATGGCCGACGAGGCCCTGTACCTGTCCAAGCAGACAGGACGGAACAAGGCGTACGCGATCACAACGGCGCTCAATGCCACATCTCACGAGATGGCGCGCGGTCTGCATGTCAACCGGGAGGAAGGAAAGCTCGAACTGCTCGAGGTAGCGATGGAGACGGCGGGCCCATGAAGTTTGCATCAAAGCCGCCAGCGAATGGCTGGGCCGCGGCACGCAGGTCGAGATGACGCTGCCGCGTGCCATGCCCGCGGCCGGCGCCCCCACGCCGTGCGCCGCGGAGGCGCCCCGTCCGGATGCGTTGAAAGTGCTGGTCGTCGACGACAACGAGGATGCCGGCACCACGATGGGCATGCTGCTCGAGGCGCTCGGGCACACCGTCACCGTCGTGCACCACCCGCAGGCCGCGATCGCGCTAGCCCCGGACTTTTGTCCCGACGTCTTCCTGCTCGATATCGGCCTGCCCGACATGGACGGCTACGAACTGGCACGCCGGCTGCGCGCACTCCCGGGACTGGGCCGCCCCCATTTCATCGCCCTCACCGGCTTCGGCCAGGCGCACGGCCAGCAAAACGCCTACGACGCGGGATTCGACCGCCACTGCACGAAACCGGTCGACATCGGCGTGCTGACCGGGATTTTTACCGACCTGACGGGAATCGGCCGGTGACCCTAATGCCAGTCAATCAACCCTAATTCAGCGCATTTTTCAGTATTGAATCGTGTCGAGCTGCACGAGTTTCGCGGGCCGTAGGGTGGACTCTTGAGTCCACGCGGTCGTACCTGCGCGCACAGCGGCGCTCGGGAACCACCCTCTGCATATGCGGTTCGGGGCTACGCGTCGCATTTCGATATGCATAAGTGGTACCGCGTGGACTCTTGAGTCCACGCGGTCGTACCTTTGCATACCCAGCGCTTGCGAACAACGCTTTACGCCTGATCCTGGGGCTGTGCTCCACGTTTCGAGGTGCATGCGTTGTACCGCGTGGACTCAAGAGTCCACCCTGCGAACGTGTGAAAAAATCGCCATGGCTGCATTGCATCGTCTCGCCGTACCCACGTCGCTCTACGGATCGCGAAACTCAGACTGCGCGGCACAGGTCAGTACCGACGAGGCATCGCGAGACCGAGCTTGACTGAACGGCATCAGGGTGACCAGCCCGCTGTTTTGTTTTCGCCGGCAGCGCCAGCCGGCGCACCGGCTATTCCAGGTAAATGGCGCCGTCGCTGTCGCGGCGCACTTTCGTGATCCCCGGCTCTTCCGCCTCGAGGCGGCGCGCTTCGCGCTCCTGCGGCGACAGCGCGGCCTGGTCCCTCTGCTGCGCCAGGCGCCGCGCCGCCAGCGCCTCGTCGTGGCGTGCGAAGGCCTGCGCGAACATCTTCTGAAGCTCCTGCGCCTCCCACGGCTTGGCCACGTAGCGGAAGACCTCGGCGCGATTGATCGCGTCCATCACTTCGCCGATATCGTTCGAGGCCGACAGCACCAGCCGCACGGCGTCGGGCTGCAAGGCCTTCACGACCTGCAGGAAGTCGCCTCCCGTCAGGCCGGGCATGCGGTAGTCCGACATCACCACGTCGAAATTCGCCTCGGCGCAGCGCAGCAAGGCCAGCTCCGGGTCCTGGCAGACCTGGATCTCCACCTCGTTCTCCGGCATGAAGCGGCGCAGCGCCCGTTGCAGCGCGCTCAGTACGTTGGCTTCGTCATCGACCAGCAGGATCCGCCTCATGCTCCTTCTCCTTCCATCCGCACGTGCACCGTGAACTGTTCGCCCGATCGCTTCTCGAAGTCGGCGATCTGCGCGATCAGCCGCTCGGTGAGTACATGGTCGGCCGACAGCAAGAGCTGGCCGTCGCGCATCAGGAGGTCGCGCGCGGTGCGCATCCCCGGGCGCAGCCCGGCGACGCGCAGTTCGCGGTCGGGCGGCAATTGCGGTGCGGCGGTGCGCCCGGTCGTCACCTCGAAAAAGGCGGCCACGACGGCGGGGTCATAACGCTTGCCGCGCCGCTCGCGGATAAGCTCGGCCGCCTGGTCGCGCGAGAGGCGGCCGCGCGCCAGCACCCCGATCTGCAGGTTGTCGTAATCGCTGGCCAGCGCCAGGATCCGCGCGCCCAGCGGTATGTCCAGTCCGGCAAGGCGGTCGGGATAGCCGTCGCCGTCGAAGCGTTCCTGATGCGCGCGTACCAGTGCGGCGGCTTCGGCCAGGTCTTCCAGCGGCGTCAGGAGCTGCTGGCCGCGCGCCGGATACTCGCGGTAGCGGTTGAGCTGGTCGCCATTCATCATCGACACGGGCAGGTCGAGCAAGGTGTCGGTAAAGCCGACCTTGCCGATATCGTGCAGCAGGCCGGCCACGAACACCTGCTGCGCCTCGTGCGCGTCCAGTCCCATGCGCTGGGCGATCCGGCGTGCCAGGTCGGCCACCCGGCGCGAGTGTCCGGCCAGGTGCGCGCCGCGCAGCTCGATGATGCTCGAGAACACCCGGATCGAGGTCAGGAAGCTGCGCTTGAGCTTTTCGTTCGAGGCCAGCAGGCCGTCGTGCGCCTCCTTCAACTGCGCGGTGCGCTGCACGACCTGCGCTTCCAGGCCCTGGTTCAGCTGGCGCAGCTGTTCGTTCTGGCGCTGCGTCAGCGCCTCCAGGCGCCGTTTCTCCTGCTCGAGCATGCGGCGCTCCAGCGCGTGGCGCACCAGCAGCACGATCTCGGTGTCGTCCCACGGCTTGGTGATGTAGCGGTAGATCTCGCCGCGGTTGACCGCCCCCATGACCTGGTCCACGTCGGCGTGGCCGGTCAGCAGCATGCGCACCGCTTCCGGGCAGGCCTGGCGCGCCCGCTCGAGGAACTCGACGCCATCCATGCCTGGCATGCGCATGTCGGAGATGACGATGTCGACCGGGTGGCCCGCCAGCAGCGCCAGCCCCTCGCGCGCGCCGGGGGCGCACAGGGTCTCGTAGCCCTGGGTGCGGAACAGGCGGCGCAATGCCGACAGGATGTGCGGCTCGTCGTCGACGCACAGGATCACGCCGGTCCCGTTCATCGGCCCGGCTCCTGGCCGGCGCCGGGCACATGGCGCACCGGCAGCGTGATGCGGAAGGTGGTGCCCTGCCCGGGCTCGCTGTGGACCTCGATCTGGCCGTTGTGTTTCTGGATGATGCCGTAGGAAAGCGACAGGCCGAGCCCGGTGCCGCTGCCGATCGGCTTGGTCGTGAAGAAGGGATCGAAGATGCGCGCCAGGTGTTCCTTGGCGATGCCGCCGCCGTTGTCGGCGATCTCGACCCAGACATGGTCGCCGGCGGTGCCGGTGCCGGTGCCGGCGCCGGTACGAATGGTAATCCGCCCGCGCCCTGCGCCGATGGCATGCGCGCCGTTGACGACGATGTTCATGAACACCTGGTTCAGCTGTCCCGGCAGGCATTCGATCTCCGGGATCTCGCCATACTCGCGCACCACGTCGGCCTTGTACTTGACTTCGTTGCTGACGATGTTCAGGGTCGAATCGATCCCCGCGTGCAGGTTGGCCCACTGCCACTCCTGGTTGGCGTCGACGCGCGAGAAGTCCTTCAGGTCCTGCACGATCTTGCGTACCCGGCTGATGCCTTCGCGCGACTCGGCCATCAGGCCCGGGATGTCCTCGATCAGGTAATCGAGGTCGATCCCGGCGCGCATGTCGCGCAGCCGCGCCTGCACCGCGGGCGCCGCGATGCTGGCCTCGGCCTCCTCGTAGGCCTTGAACATTTCGAGCATGCGCGCGATGTAGGTGCCCAGGGTCTCGAAATTCGAGAACACATAGCCAATCGGATTGTTGATCTCGTGGGCGACGCCGGCCGCCAGCTGGCCGATCGACGCCAGCTTCTCCGACTGCACCAGCTGCTCCTGCGCCATCGACAGGCGCGCATTGAGCTCGGTCAGTTCGCTATTCCTGCGCATCAGTTCGGCCTCGGCCGATTCGCGCTTGCGGATGTCGTCCTCCAGGTGCTGCAAGGCCTGCTTGAGCTGCGCCGTGGGATTGTCCGCAAGTGCGCCCGGCGCGGATTGCTGGTCCGGCTGGTTTGGCTGATTTGGATTCGTGCTCATGTCTCATTGCTCCCTGTGCCGCTTGCCAGGATCTGGCAAGTGTCTTCGAATTGGGCTTGCGTTGCCGCGAACACGGCGCGCAGGGCCGCCCCATCCAGGTGCAGGCTGTCCCATGCCCCCTGGACCAGCGGCGGTACCACGTCGTCCACGTCACCCTGCAGATCGAGGCCGTGCGCGATCACGTTCGCCACGTGCACGATAGCCGGCAATTCGCCATGGTCCTGCTGCATCGGCTGGTGGTGATTCGCAATGGCGCGGCAAATGGCCTCGGGAATGCGCCAGTGCTGGCCGAGGGCGCGCCCGACCTGGGCATGGTCGATGCCGAACACGGCGCGTTCCGCCTCGAGCAGCGGGCAGTCGCGTCGCTTGCGCTCGGCCAGCACTTCCGTATAGCCCTCTGGAAAGCGGGTGACCAGGACCAGCCGCCCGAGGTCGTGCAGCAGCCCGGCCACGAACGCGAGTTCGGGCGCGCTGCCGCCACGGCGCGCCAGCGCGCGTGCGCACAGCGCGGTGGCGATCGCGTGGCGCCAGAAACCGTCGAAATCAAAGCCGCTGGCGCGCCCGGCCTTGAAGCAGTCGATCACGCCGGCGCCGACGACCAGTGCGCGCACGCTGTCGAATCCCAGCACCGCGATGGCCTGGCTGATCGTGCGCACCTTCGACTGCAGCCCATAAAAGGACGAATTCGCGAGGCGCAGTGTCTTGGCCGCCAGCGCCTGGTCGTTGGCGATCTTGCCGGCCAGCTCGCCCAGCTCGACATCGGGATTATTGAAGCTTGCGAGCAGCTCGTTGACCACCAGCGGCAGCGCCGGCAAGTCCTTCATCCCCGCCACGGCCTGTTCGAGCGTCAGCTGGTGGCTCATCGCAGCGACTCCAGCCTGTAATCAAGCAGGCAGGCCTGCAATTGCGCCGCCCCCGCTTCCCCGGCGCGGCGAAACAGGTGCGCCAGCCGCTGTTCCACGCGCGCGCGCTCGGCCGCAAGGGCGCCGTCGTCCGCGGCCCCGGCAGGCGCTTCCCCCACCACGCGCAGGCGCGCAATGCCGCGCCGCGCCAGGGCGGCCAGCAGCCGCTCGGTAAGCTCGCTTCCTTCCTGCAGCAGGACGGTACCGTGCTGGTCGATGAGGTCGCAGGCAAGCTCCATGCCGGCCTCCGCCTCATCCAAGTCCAGTTCCCTGGTTGGTTTGTTCATGTTTTACCTCGCGTCAGGAATGGGAGAGAAAGTCATCAGGGTGCCGCGCGAACGGGTCTTGCGGCCCATGCTGTACGCGACGATTTCATAGGCCTGCCCGGCCAGCCGGGCAGGCACGGGAACCTCATCGGCGCGGGCAGCCAGCGCTACCACCGCCGCCGGCATGACCTCGCCGGCGTCGCTGCCGAGCAAGGCATCGCCCTTGCCGAACAGCTTGCGCGCGGCCAGGTTCGCGTACGCAACCTGGTGGTCCTCATCGAGCGCGATGATCGCCATCGGAACCCGCAGCAAGGCCTCGCGCACGATGTCGAGCGAAATGCCGTCGCGCCGGATCTGCTCGCGCTGCTGTTCGAGTACATCCTCCAGCTGGCGGTTTGCCGAGGCGAGATCGAGGTTGGCGGTGCGCAGTTCGAGGCCGAGGCGGCGGTTCTCGTCCACCATCTCCTTGTTACGGAAGGCCTCCTCGATGTGGGCGCGCAGCTGGGTATCATCCCAGGGCTTGGTCAGGAATTTGTAGATCGCCCCCTCGTTGACCGCATCGGTCACGGACTGCAACTCGGTGAAGCCGGAGAGTACCATGCGCACGGTATCCGGATGCGAGTTCTTGACGATGCGCAGGAACTCGACCCCCGTCATGCCAGGCATGCGCTGGTCGGACACGATCACGTCGACCGGTTCGGATTCGAGCAGTTCCAGCCCCTGCTGCCCGCCCGGCGCGGTCAGGATGCGGCAATCGGTGCCGCGCATCTGGCGCTTCAGGGCGGCCAGGATGTTCGGTTCGTCGTCGACCAGCAGGAGGGTGCGCTGGCGCTTGTGCAGGCGCAGCACGCGCTTGGGCAGGGCCGCGCCGGCGGCCAGCAGTTCGCCCATGGCCTGGGCTGGAAGCGGCGCCGACAGCAGCTCGCCCTGCACCTCGTCGCACATGTTGCGCGCCAGGACCTCGCACTGGATTTCCGTATCGACGCCGGCCGCCAGGACGCGGATGCCCAGGCTGTGCGCCATCGCGATGATGGCATCGGGAATCGCCTGGGCGGCCTGGCTGCCGCCGATGTCGCGCGCGAACGAACGGTCCATCTGCAGCACGTCGATCGGGAAGCGGCGCAGGTCCGCCAGCGTGGCCGGGCCGGTTCCGAAACAGTCGATCGCCACGCGCACCCCGAGTGCGCGCAGCTCGTGCAGCACCGTCAGCACCTGGGTGGCATCGCCCGCGACCACGCTCTCGGTCAGTTCCAGGCGCAGGCAGCGCGGCGGCAGGCCGCTTTCGGCCAGGACCTCCTCCACCGTCGCAGGCAGGCCGCCCACGGTCAACTGGCGCATCCCGGCGCCCAGCGCCAGCGACAGTTCGCCAAGGCCCTGGGCGTGCCAGGCGCTCACCTGCGCGCAAGCGCGTCCGAGCAGCCAGGCGCCGAGCGCGACGCTGGCGCCGCTTTCCTCGGCAATCGGCATGAAGCGTTCCGGCGGAATCAGCCCGAGTTCGGGATGGCGCCAGCACAGCCGGGCCTGGACGCCGGCAACCGCGCCACTGCTCAGGTCGGCCCAGGGCTGGTAGACGATCTCGAACTGGTCATGGTCGAGGGCGCCGCGCAGCGCCCGCTCCAGTTCCACCCGCGCGCGCACCCGCTCGTTCATCTCTGGCAAGAAATACTGGAACTGGTCCGGTCCGCGCTTCTTGGCGGCGTACATGGCGCGGTCGGCACAGTCGATCAGGGCATCGGCATCATCGCCGTCGGCGGGATAATTGGCGATACCGACGCTGCAAGTGACGAGGAACTGCTGGTTGTCGATCGTCACCGGCTTCCTGACCGCGCCCATGATGCGCTCCAGCGCGGCGCCGCTGAGCGCTTCCCCTGCCCGTTCGGGCAGCACCAGCACGAATTCGTCGCCCCCCAGCCGCGCCACCAGGTCCTCGGTGCGCACGGCCTCGCGCAGGCAGTCGGCGATCGCGCACAGGAAGGTATTGCCCGCAGCGTGACCCAGGCTGTCGTTCACGCGCTTGAAGCCGTCCAGGTCGATGAACAGCACCGAGATCGACTGCCGGGCGCGCGCGGCCGCGGCGATTTCCTCGTGCAGGCGGCGCCGCAGGAACTGGCGGTTAGCCAGGCCGGTCAGGGCGTCGTGGCTGGCCTGGTATTCCAGTTCCACCTGGTAGCGGCGCTTGTCGGTGACGTCATGCTGGACCACGACATAGTGGCGCACCTCGCCGCTCGCGTCGGTGCACGGCGCAACGTACATCTCGCACCACAGCTGGCCGCCGTCCTTGCGGTAGGTCCGCATCAGGACGCTGCCGCCGCGGCGCTTGCGCACCAGGGCGAGCAGGTCGCGTACGCCGCGCTGGGTGGCGTCGGCCCCCCACAGCACGGCAAATCCCAGCCTGGTCACTTCGGCAGCGCTGTAGCCGTTGATGTGCTCGAAAGCGGGATTGACGTACTCGATCGGGTAGTCGGGCTCCTCGGCGCTGGCGATGACGATGCTGTTGACGCAGGCTTCGATCGCCTGCTGGCGCAGCTGCAGGCTGTGGTTCACGAGGGTCAGCTCGGCGGTTCGCTTGTCCACCATGTCGCGCACGGCGCGCCCCCGCGCCGCCAGCAGGCTGGCGAAGGCGGCCGCACCCACGCTGCCGGCCAGTCCGGCGACCAGCGCCAACAGCGAGCCGAGGTGGTCGCGCAGCACCCGTGGCGACGGCGGACTCACCACCATGTACCACGGCCGGCCCGCCACGCTGAAGGTGCGCGAAACGGGACCCGGCCGGGCGCCGTCGAGGAAGGTCCAGACGCCGTTTTGCGGCGGTACGTAACGTGCGAAAACCAGTTGTTCCAGGTCGGGCGTGGCGGCGGCATAGACACTGAGCGAGCCGACATCGGGGGCCTCGCCGTCGCGCGCGGCCAGGGTGCGCTGCACCAGTGTCTGGCTGCTGAAGCCGACCGTCGTGTAGCCGAGCACCGACCCGCAGCGGTCGCCGCCGGCCGCGGCCCCGCCGCGGTACACCGGCATCAGGACCAGGAAGCCTGGCTGGCGCCGGTTCCCCACGAACAGGCCGAACTGTCCCGTCATGGCGGCCTGGCCGCGCAGGCACGCACGGCGCGCGGCGGCCGCCTGACCGGGCAGTGTATCGGCGTCCAGTCCGAGCGCCCTTTCGTTGCCCTTCTGGGGCGCCAGGTAATCGATCACGCGGTAGTGCGCGCGCCGCGGCGCTGCCACCATCCGCTCGCCGGACAGCTCGGTGATTGCGTAACCGGGGAACTGGGCGCGGCGCGCGGCTTCGAAACCCGCACGCCCCGCCTCGTCGACCATCGCCTGCCAGCCAACCAGCTCGACGGGCAGGTGGCCTTCGAGCATCGGGCCGGTGAAGGCGGCGAACTGCTGGCGCGTGACCGGCTGCATGGTGCTGAACAGCCGGTTGACCGTGGCGAGCGCGTCGAGCGCGTTGTCCAGTCCCTCCTGCACGGCGGTGAAGCGCGCGGTCGCCCCGCGCTCGAACTCGGCGCGCTGGCGGGCTTCCTCGATCCCGTGCACGCCCATGTACAACGAGACGGTCAGCAGCAGGCCGCCACCGAACGTGGCCGCGGCCGGCAGCCAGCGGGGGCGCCGGGCGCTCATGGGCGGCCGGCGCTGTGCGGCAGCGCCCGTTTGTTTTCATATTCCGTGAACGCTTCGCGCAGCGCCGCGTCCAGCTCTTCCTCCAACCAGGGCTTGGTCAGGAACTTGAAGATGGCGCCGTGATTGACCGCGTCCGTGACCGATTGCAGGTCGGTGTAGCCCGACAGCACCATGCGCGTGACTTCCGGGTACATATGCCGCACCCGCGCCAGGAAGGCCGGTCCGTCCATGCCCGGCAAGCGCTGGTCGCACAGGATGACCCCGATCTCGGTCGTGGCCAGGATCTCGAACGCTTCGGCCGCGTTACCGGCGGAGAGCACGACATAGCCCTTGTGGCGCAGTGCACGGCGCACCGCGGCCAGCAGGTTGACCTCGTCGTCCACGTACAGCAGGGTGCGCGCATAGGGGACCCGCTGCAGCAGGCCGAGATCGAGCCTGGCGTCGTCGCGCAGCAGCGCCTCGCACACCTCGGGCGGCACCGGCCGGCTGAAGAAGTATCCCTGCATCTCGTCGCAGCCGTTATCGGCCAGCAGGGCCAGCTGCCCCTGGCTCTCGACCCCTTCCGCGATCACGGTCAGGCGCAGCCCGTGCGCCATCGCGATGACGGCACGCGCAATCGACAGGTCGTCGGGATCGGAGACGATGTCGCGCACGAAAGACTGGTCGAGCTTGAGCTTGTCGACCGGGAAGCGCTTCAGGTAGTTGAGGTTCGAGTAGCCGGTGCCGAAATCGTCGATCGCCAGCCGCACGCCCATATCCTTCAGCTGGCGCAGGATGACGAAGGTCTTCTGCGGATCGATCATCGAGGCCGTTTCGGTCAGCTCGAGTTCGAGCAGGCGCGGATCGAGCCCGGTCTCGTCGAGGATGCGCCGCACGGTGCCCGGTATGTCCTCGGAAAGCTGGCGCGCCGACAGGTTGACCGACACCGGCACCACCCGCACGCCGGCTTGCTGCCATGCACGGCACTGCTGGCAGGCGCGGCGCAGCACCCATTCGCCGATCGGCAGGATCAGCCCGGTCTCCTCGGCCAGGCCGATGAACTGGCCGGGCGGCACCATCCCCATCTCCGGGTGGCGCCAGCGCAGCAGCGCCTCGGCGCCGATGATCGCGCCGCTCCTCAGGTCCACCTGTGGCTGGTAGTGCAGCAGGAACTCATCGCGCTCGATCGCGCGGCGCAGCGCGCTCTCGAGGCGAAAGCGTGCGGCCGCGCCATCGTTGAACTCGGGCCGGTAGAATTCGATGCGCTGGCCGGCGCCTGTCTGGGCGCGGCGAAGTGCGTTCTCCGCCCCCTGCGCCAGCGCCTCGTACTCGTCGCCGTCATTCGGACAGACAGTAATGCCGATATGCGGATCGAGGTGCAGGTCCTCCTGGTCCCAGACGAAGGGGCGCTCCATTTCGGCGAGCAGCTGGCGCGACAGCAGGCCAAGGTCGGCGACACCCGGACGCACCGCCACCACGGCAAACGTCCCTTCCGAGTAGCGCGCCACGGTCTCGTTCGCGCCGCGCGCGGACAGACGCCGGGCCACCTGCACCAGCAGCTCCTGCTCGGCCTGCGCACCGAGGGTTTCGCGGATCATGCGCATGCGCCCGAAGCCGAACAGGAGGAATCCCATGACACTGCGCCCTGCCAGAGCCTGTTCCCGCGCCTGGCTAACGCGATCGCGCAGCAGGACCGGATTCGGCAGCCCGGTGAGCATGTCGTAGTTGCTCAGGTACTTGAGCCGGTCCTCAGCGCCCCGCAGTTCCGTTACGTCGAGTCCGGTCGAGACGATCGCCTCGATCCGGCCGTCGGCCCCGCGCAGCGGCGACGTCGACCAGATTACCGAACGCAGCTGGCCGGAACGGGTCAGCCACTCGGCCTGGATCTGGGGCGGCAACTGGTCGAGCGGCATATCGTGGTAGAAGCGCCGGATCGCATCCTCGTCGCCGTTCATCCGGAAGACCTCCCAGGCCGGGCGCCCGATCGCCTCGACGGCCGGCCAGGCAAAGGTCTCGGCACAGGCCCGGTTGAACATGCGTATGGTGCCATCGACATCGGTCACCACCACCAGGGCGGCGGTCGTTTCGACGACGGCCGAAAGCAGGTTGCGCTCGGACTTCATCGCCTCGGTGCGTTCACGCACCAGTGACTCCATGTTGGCGTACAGGTGCGCGCGCTCGACCGCGATGGCGATCTGGTTGCCGATCGTGTCCAGCACCTGCAGCTCGGCGCAAGCCGAATTGTCCGCGGCGAGCCGCAGGTGCAGCAGCCCCAGGCTGCGCCCGCCGGCAGTGAGCGGCACGCAGGCCACGGCCGCGCCCAGGTCGGCGCATTCGTGCAGCAGTTCCGGCTGGCGCAGCGCGCCGGCGGCGAGCCGTCCTGCGCACGCGCAGCGCAGGTGGTGCCCGGCCGGCAGCGCTTCGGCGTCGAACTCGCGCGCGGCCACCACGCGCAGCACGCCCTGGCAATCGAACAGGCTGACACAGGCCGCCTCGACCCCGGGAAACTCGAGCACGCCGTCGAGGGCGCCGTCGGCGATCGCGCGCTTGTTCAGGGCCGGGTTGAGCGCCTCGGCGATCTGGTACAGCCCGCGCAGCGACTGGTAGGAACGCGCGATGCGCTCCTGCTGCGCCTTGAGTTCCTCGGTCATCTGGATCGCTTCCTCATAGGTCGAGATCAGGAGGTCGAAGATCTGCTGGCGCTCGGCCGTGATGAAGTGGGTCTGTCCACCCAGGCTGATCCGCATGCCGAGCTGGACCCGATCGTCGCTGCGCAGCGCGCGGTTGGCGAGGATATAGCGTACCCGTCCCATCAGGTAGCGCGCGTCGAAAGGCTTGCGGATGAAATTATCGGCGCCACAGTCGAGCCCGCGAATGACGTCGTACAGGCTGGTCAGGGAGGTCAGCAGGATCACCGGCACATCGCGCAGGGCCGGGTCCTGCTTGATCTCCTGGCACAGCGTGAAGCCATTCATAACGGGCATGTTGATGTCGCTGATGATGAGGGTCGGCAGCTGCGCACGCGCCGCCGCCAGCCCCTCCGCCCCATTCGCGGCGATGCGCACCCGGTAGTGGCCTTCCGTTGCCAGCAAATGGGCAAGGTATTGGGCCTGGGTCGCGCTGTCCTCGACGATCAGGACCTCGACTTCGGCGCTGCATTCAATATTATTGTTGTCGTTTTTCGAGTTCATCGTTCGTCTTCAGAGGCCGAGGACGGCCAGGCCGCCTCCCGGCTGGTTTGCAATCGTGGACAAAGCCTTGCCGATGCGGACCGGCTCGAGCACCA
Source organism: Telluria sp. AIW5 (assembly GCF_056680575.1). Classification (NCBI taxonomy): domain Bacteria; kingdom Pseudomonadati; phylum Pseudomonadota; class Betaproteobacteria; order Burkholderiales; family Oxalobacteraceae; genus Telluria; species Telluria sp. AIW5. Next base: position 5,171,708 of record NZ_CM155289.1, read on the forward strand.
GCATCGCCGCATCCAGGCGCAAGGCTTCGCCCGGCATGCCGTAGACCGCCGAGCTGCCGCGGTCCTGCACGATCGTGAGCGCGCCATCGTCGCGCAGTGTTTTCAGTTCCTCGGCGCCGTCCTTGCCCATCCCGGTGAGCAGCACCGCCACGAGCGCCGTGCGCAGTTCCGGTGCGACCGAGCGGAACAGGTGCGCCACCGCCGGCCGCATGCCATGCTCGGGCGCGCCGCCCGCGAGCGTGACCCCGAGCGAGCGCGTGACACCCATGTGGCACCCGTCGGGAGCGAGGTAGGCGCGCCCCGCCGCGAGCTGCTGTCCATGCGTGGCGACGCAAGCCGGGAAGCCGCTGGCCTGGGACAGCCATGCGGCCAGCCCTTCGGTAAAACCCGGCGCCATGTGCTGGACGATGACGACCGGGAGCGGGAAGCCCGGCCCGAGCTCGGCCAGGATGTCGCGCAGCACCGCGGGGCCGCCGGTCGATGCACCGACCGCGACCAGGCGGTGCGGCGCCGCCGCGCGCGCGGGCGGGACGGGCCGCGCCCCGCCCTGGCTGCCGTCCCAGCGCCGCACCACGCGCACTTCCGCCATCGACTTGACGGTGCGCAGCAGCGCCCTGGCGCTCTCGGCATGCCCGGCGTGGGCGGGACCGTATGGCCGGCGCACCAGCACCAGGGCGCCGGCCGCGATGGCGCGGAAGCCCGCCTCGACCTCGGCGTGGCTGCCGGTGCCGCTGACCACCACGATCGGCACGGGGCAGGCCTGCATGATGCGGCGGGTCGCCTCGTAACCGTCCATGTTCGGCATCTGCAGGTCCATCGTGATCACGTCCGGACGCAGGCGCGTGGCCATCTCGAGCGCCTGCACGCCGTCGGCGGCGCAGCCCACCACCTGCAGCGCCGGATCGCCCCCCAGGATATGGGCGAGCAGTTCGCGCACCGAAGGAGAGTCGTCCACCACGAGTACCCGGATCATCAAAACTCCCTCATGTCAGGCGGCGCAGTGCCGCGAGCAGTTGATCCTGGTCGAACGCGCCCTTGGTCAGGTAGGCGTCGGCGCCTGCCTGCAGGCCGCGCTCGCGTTCGGCCGGTGTTTGCAGCGAGGTGACCAGGATCACCGGCAGGTCCGCCGTGGCCGGCTCGGCGCGGATGCGGGCGGTGAGCCCCAGTCCGTCCAGCTGAGGCATCTCGACGTCGCTGACGACGGCGTCAAAGCGGCGCTGGCGCAGCCGCGAGAGGGCCTCCAGTCCATCGGCGGCGGTCTCGACTTCGCACCCCGCCCCCTCCAGGATGTGCTTGAGCAGCAGGCGCGAGGTGATCGAATCCTCGGCCACCAGCACGCGCCGGGCAGCGGGCCTGGCGCCATCCGGCGGCGCCGGCACGGGCGCCGCGCCGGCCAGCGCATGGAGCGCAATGTCGTCGAGTGCCAGCACCGGCACCAGCGCGCCGTCGCCCAGCTCGGTTGCGCCGCTGAAAAAGCGCACCCGCCGCAGCAGCGGTCCGAGGCCACGCGGCAACACGTCCTGCTCGGCGACGATGTCATCGACCAGCAGTGCGAAGGGGCGCGCGCCGTTGTCGGCCAGCAGCGCGACCTTGCCCTCGCCGGCAGGCAGGCCGAACAGGCTTGCGAGCCGCACCAGGGGCAGCACGCGCCCGTGCACGACCAAGGTTTCGCGGTCTTCGACGATGCCGATATCGCCCGCCTCCAGCGCTCGCACGGCCTGCAATGCGGCCTGCGGCAGCGCATAGCGCTGGCCGCCGCAAGTGACCACCAGCGCGCGCATGCTCGCCAGGCTGACCGGCAGCAGCAGCTCGAAACGGCTGCCCTGCCCCGGCTGGCTGTCGATCTGCAGCGAGCCGCCGGCGCCGGCCACCTTGTCGGCAACAATCGCCAGTCCCATGCCGCGCCCGGAGAGGGCGGTCACCTCGGCGCGCGTGGTCACCCCTGCCCGCAGCGCCAGCGCGAGGCGCGCCGCTGCGCCCAGGCGCGCGAACTCGCCCGGTTCGATTCCGGCGGCCTGCGCCAGTGCGAGGCTGTCGAAGCCGGCGCCGTCGTCGCTCACGCACACCAGCACGTGGCGCGCGTCGCGCTGGCTGACCGCGACCCGCAGCGCCCCGGCCGCGCTCTTGCCGGCGGCCAGGCGCACTGGCTCCGGCTCGATCCCGTGGTCGACGGCATTCGTCACCAGGTGGATCAGCGCCTCGCGGATTACGCCCAGGATGCGGCGGTCGATGCGCACGGCGGCGCCCTCGATCTCGAGCGCGACGCCGCGCCCGCGCCCACGCGCCAGCTTGCGCACGAGCGCGGGCAATTCGTCGAGCGCTTCGGAAAAGGGCACCAGCGCCGTCTCCAGCACCGCACCCAGCAGGCGGTTACGCGTGCCCGACAGGGCGCTGCAGGTCGCTCCCAGTGCCTGCGCGAGGCGGGCGCAGTGCAATTCGGGCTCGGGGCGGTCGAATTCGCCCGCGCGCCGTTGCCGGGCCATCTCCGCGGCCAGCGCACGCAGCTCCGCCGCCTGGTGCTGCAGCGAGAGCTCGGCCGCCAGCAAGGCCTCGGCCTCGGCGCGGATGGCGTCGAGCTGGGCGGCCCCGACCCGCAGCAGGGCTGGCCGCAGCGCCGCCTGGTCCTGGTCCTGGTCCTGCTCCTGGCCCCGGTGCCCGTCCGGGTCCGGGTCGGACTGCCTGGCCGGTGCGGGCGCGGGGGCCTGTGATGCGGCCTGGAGGACATCCGGTACCGGCGGCGCCCCCGGGCCTGGCTGCTCCGCCACGGCCGTGGCCTGCCCGGCCACACGCTCGAGCTGGGCGATGAGCGCGCCCGTCCGGTTGATGGCGCGGCCGGAGACGGTCCCGGTGAGGTCGCGCGCCAGGGCGACGCCGCGCAGCAGGAGATCGAGGTCGGACGCGGCCAGCCCCTGCGCCGCCTGGCGCAAGGCGACGCAGGCGCCTTCGAGCGCGTGGCAGAGCCGCTCCAGGTGGTCGCGGTCGACGGAGCGGGCGGCGCCCTTGAGCGTGTGCAAGGCCTTGAGCACCGCGTCCATGGCCTCGGCAGGCGCGGCCGCGGCGCCCTGCTCGAGCGCGAGCAGCCCGGCTTCGATCGCCGCCAGGTGGCTGCGGGCCTCGTCGGCGAAGATCGCCTGCAGCCGGTCCAGGAAAGCCTGGTTCGCGTCGCTCATGCGCTCATACCTTGAAGCGCTCGCTCAGCTGGCGCAGCTTGATGCCCAGCTCATTGAGGTTCTGGGCCGCCTGCTCGGACTGGCGCGAGCTGGCCGCGTTCTCGGCGCTGACCTGATGGATGTTGACCATCGCCAGCGCCACCTGGTCCATGCCGGCCAGCTGCTGCTGGCTCGACGCGGCAATCTGGGCCGCGGCCTCGGCCGCATCGCCGATGCTGTCCGCGAGCGCACGGATCGCGTCCCCGGCCTCGGTGCTGCGGCTCACGCCCTGCGCCACCGACTTGGCGCCCTGCTCGGTGATCATCACCGCTGCGCCGATCGACTTCTGGATCTCGCCGAGGATTTCGCGTACCTGGCGCGTGGCCTGGCGCGACTGTTCGGCCAGCGCACGTACTTCCTGCGCCACCACGCCAAAGCCCTTGCCGTGCTCACCGGCCTTGGCGGCCTCGATCGCCGCATTCACGGCCAGCAGGTTGGACTGGTCGGCCAGGCCGCCGACGGTGACGGTAATGTCGGCGATGGCCTGGCTGCGTTCGGACAGGCGCACGATGGTGGCGGCGATCGACTCCATCTTCTCCTGGACGCCTTCCATCCCGTGCACGCTCTCCTCGACCGCCTCGCGCCCGCGCGCGGCGATGCTGGCGGCCTCGCGCGCGGCTTCCGACACGCGCCGCGACTTGTCGCTGGCCAGCACGGCGGTCTGCTTGACTTCCTCGACCGTCGCCGTCGTTTCGGTCACCGCCGCCGCCGTCTGCGACGCTCCGGCGGCGCCCTGCATAGTGCTGGCCAGGATCTCCGATGCCGCGGCCCCGAGCGTGGCGATGCCGCTGTTGGTCTCGGCCATCAGCAGGCGCCAGGACGTCACCATCTGGCCCAGCGCGGCGAGCAGCTGGCCGACCTCGTCCTTGCCGCGCGGCTGCGGCACCTCGACACTCAGGTCGCCGGTGGCGATGCGGCCCGCGACCGCGGTTGCCTCGCGCAGCGGCCCGGCGATGATCCGGTCGAGCCAGAACACCAGCGCCGCCCCCAGCAGCAAGGCGGCGAGATTGACGCCGAGCAGCAGGTTCTGGTTGCGCTCGACCATCGCCGTGGCGCTACGCATGCGTTCGGACGCGTGTCCGAATTCCTCCGTGCCGATCCGTTCGGCCGTGTCGCGCACCGTTTCGAACCGGCGCTGCAGTGGACCGATGATCGCACGCGCAGCTTCGGCCCGGCGGCCGGCGGCAAGCGCGGGCGTGACTTCGCTGTCGCGCATGGCAGTGTATTCGCGCAGGTGCGTGACCATGAGTTCCGACGCGGCGGCGTCGGAACGACGCGCAGCGGCCCCGCCCACCTTCTCCCCCGCCGCTGCCAGACGCTTGGTAGCGTCGGCGAGGCGGGCACGGATGGGCGCTTCCGTCCCCGGTTCAGCCACCAGCAGCGACAGCATCGCGACGCGCTCACGATTGAGTTCGTTACGCAGGCTCATGGCATTGAATGCGACCGCCAGGTCATCCTCGAACAGGGCACGCTGGGAGGCCTCGAGCCGCCCCATCGCCTGGTAGGCCAGTGTGCTGACGCCAGCGAGCAGCACCACCATGAGTCCAAAACCCGCCACCAGTTTGGCGCGGGTACTGAGGTTTGAAAAAAGGGCCACGTTGTATCTCCTTGTTATCGTTATTGGCCGTGGAGCACCAGCGAGCGGTCGCCCAGCATGCGGCCGGCGTCGAGTATCGCGGTGCGGTCGGGGGCCACGCCCATCAGGTAGCCGGCGCGCAGCGCGCCCAGGCCGGGCAGGCTTGCGGACAGGGACGCGCGCGGGTAGTGCTCGACGCCGGCGACGGCGTCGGCGAGCAGCGCGAACTCCATGGCGTTGTCCTGCAGGACGACCAGCGCGGCCGGCTCGGCCAGGCGCGTGACCGGCAGCGCCAGCAGCGCCCGCAGGTCCAGCACGGCCAGCACCTTGCCGCGGAAGGCCGCGATCCCGGCCACATGGTTGGGCAAGCCCGGCAGCGCGGTGATCGGCGGCAAAGCACAGGCGTGCAGGACGCGGCCGGTTTCCACCGCATACCGTGCACCGCCGAGCTCGAACACCAGTACCTTCAGCGCGTCCGCCTGGTCGGCGTCGTGCGCCTGGGCCGGCACCCGCGCGAGCACCTGCGCCCGTTCGCGCAGCACCTCGCGGCTGCGCTCCGGGCTGGCCAGGCCGGTGTCGGCCAGTTCGATGCCGCGTTCGATCCGGGCGCGGATCGCGGCCCAGTCGAATTCACGTGGCGCCGTCATGATGTGCGCTCCGTCCACGCCTGGATGCAGGCCTGCAGGCCGCCGGCCAGCCAGCCGTCGGCGCCGGGCACGGGCAGGTCGGCGGGCAGCGCCGCGAGCAGCGTGTCCGCTGCGCCAAACGCCTGGCGCGCGCGGGCATGCTGTCCCATCTGCGCAAGGGTGACGCCGTCGAGGTAATGGCCGATGATGGAATCGGGCTCCAGGTACAGCAGGCGCCGCAGGTGGCGCTGGGCCGCATCAAGGGCGCCCTGGTCGAGGGCCAGCTGCGCCGCCGCCCCGTGCAGCTGGGTCGACATCGGCCAGCGGGCGGTTGCCCGCAGCAGTCCGTGCAAGGCAGCGCCGGGCTCGCCGGCACGCTCCTGCGCCTGCGCGCGTGCCAGGGCCTGTGCCAGCTCGTCGCCCGGCCCTGCCGCGGCCGCCGGTGGGGGCGCGGGTGCGACCGGCGGCGGCAAGCGGCGCACCGCCGGGGCCGGGTCCGCGGCGCGCGTGGCGCGGGCGGGAACCGCTTGTAATCCACGCACCGGCAAGCGCAGGGCCGGCGCGGCCGGCGCAGCGTCCGCTGCGCTGGCCTTGCGGTAGAACACCGCGTCCGGGTGGTAGGTGGCGCTGAAGCCGGCGAACAGCTCGGCGCATGCTTCGCTGGGGTTGACCACCAGCCAGCCGCCCTCGGCCAGGCAGTCGCGCAGGCGCGCGATCACCTGGGCCATCAGGGTGCGCGAGAAATACATCAGCACGTTGCGGCAGAAGATGATGTCCATGCCGGCGGTACCGTTGACGGCCGAGGGGTAGGCCGGCAGCGCCAGGTTCAGTTGCGCGAAGCGGACCTGGGCGCAGACCGCGGGGTCGAGCGCGTAGCGGCCGTCGCCCGCCGGCGTGAAATACCGGTTGCGCAGCGCGGCGCCGGTGCGGCGGAACGACCAGTCGCGGTACAGGCCCGCGCGCGCGCGCGCCAGGCTCGCCGGATTGAGATCGGTTGCCAGGATCGACACCTGGGCCAGGTCCAGTCCCGGCAGCGCCTGGCGCAGCGCCATCGCCATCGAATACGGTTCCTCGCCGGTACAGCAGCCGGCGCTCCACAGCCGCAGGCGTGCCTGCGGGTCGGCCGCCAGCCTGTCGCGCGCGTAGTCGCACAGCAGGTCGAGCCCGCGCGGTTCGCGGAAAAAATAGGTTTCGCCGACCGTGAGGTGGCGCGCGCACAGGTCGGCCTTCGCGCGGTCCCACGGTTCGGCCAGCAGCCACCCGGCCAGCGCGGCGGCGCCGGGCGCGCCACGCTCGGCGGCCATGCGGCTCAATCCCAGGTCGAGGTCGGCGCGGCGTGCGTCACTGAAGCGCAGGCCGGTCTGCGCCTCGATCCGCGTCGCCAGCTGTTCGAGCATGGCTGGATGTTCAATGCATCCCATCGGCGCCTCCCGCGAGCGCCGCCGCCAGCGCCTGCGTTTCGGCGGGGAACAGAAAGCGCGCCGGGTCGACGATCAGGCACAGGCCGTCGTCGAGGCGCGCCACCCCCTTGACGAAGGGCGGCGCGTCCAGCGCATCCGGCATGGCGATATCGGCGACGCGCTCGACCACCCCGTTGATCCGGTCAACCACCACGCCGCACAGCAATCCGGGCAGTTCAAGCACGACAATCTGCTGGGAAGGCTCGATTGGGAGCCGTGGCAGGCCCAGCCGGTAGCAGAGGTCGAGCAAGGCGATGACGGTGCCGCCAACGTTGAGCACGCCGAGGACGATCGCGCCGGCGCCGGGCAAGGGCAAAGGCTCGGCGCTGGGGAGGGCGCGCCGGACGTACTCGAGCGGCAGGCCGATGCGCTGGCCGCGGCACTCGAATTCGATCAGGCGTAGCGTGCTTGTCTGTTTCGGCATGGTCTTGAGCTGCCGGGGACACAAACCCTGGCTTGATCTATCGCAATATATTCTTCGATAGTACCCAAGTCGCGTGTACTGAAAAGTGCGGAAAAATGTCATTTTAAGTTGCAAAACATGCAGCACCAATCGACAACGTCGCGTCTGCTGTTTACAACTCATTGATTTAAGAGGAACTTTCTATCGCAGAAGGCGCCGATTGCAGTTGACGACGTCACAATCTTTACGTTTCCTGTCGCAAACTGAGCGACAGAGCGTTCATACATGCATGTTGCTAAAGGGCAACAATGTAACGCAAAAATCAGCGGGAGTCAGCGGACCAGCCGGTTCTCGACGGCATAACGGATCAGCGCCGCATTCGACGACAACCCCATCTTGCGGAAGATCCGGTTGCGGTAGGTGTGCACCGAACTGATGCTGATGTCGAGCTCGGCCGCGACCTGCTTGGCCTGCAGCCCGGCGCCGATCAATGCCAGGATCTGCGCTTCGCGCGGGGTGAGGCGTTCGTGCGCGGCGGCCGGTTCGACAGCGCGCGCCTGGCGCGCAAGCAGCTCGGCCAGGCGTGGCCCGACGTAGGTGCGGCCGGCCACGACCTCGCGCACCGCCTTCACCAGCTCCTCGGCGGCCACCGCCTTGCTGACATAGCCGGATGCGCCCGCCTTCAGCGCCGCGAGGCCGTACTGCTCTTCGCCGTACATGCTGAGCACGATGACGCGCTGTTCCGGATACCGGCGCCTGAGCTCGGCCAGCCCCTCCATGCCCTCGTACCCGGGCAGGCTGATGTCGAGCACGACGACGTCGGGATTGTGCCTGGCCACGTGGTCCAGCGTGGCGGGAAGGTCGGCGGCCTCGCCGGCCACGCGCAGGCCCTGCGCGCCGCGCACGATCTTCTTGACGCCTTCGCGGATAAGTTCGTGGTCGTCGGCAATGACGAGACTGATCATGCTTGTCCTTTCGTGTTTCGCAATGGCATGCGCACCGATACCAGTGTGCCTTGCGGGCGCAGCCTGCCCACCCGCAGCGTACCGCCCTCCAGTTCGGCCCGTTCGCGCATGCCCTGCAGGCCGAGACCGCCCGCTCGCCGCTGGTGCCGCCGTCCGATGCCAATGCCGTCGTCGCGCACACGCATGAGCAGCGCCGGACCGCGCGGTTCGAGGCTGACCCATACCTGCGTGGCCTGGGCGTGGCGCAGCACGTTCGTCATCGCCTCCTGGAAAATACGCAGCAGCGCGACCGCTGCCGGCCGCGACGGATGCCGTCGCCGCGGGTCGAAGTCGAGGTGGCAGGCGATCCGCGTGCGCCGCTCGAAATCGCGCGCGTGCCAGGCCATTGCCGCATAGAGTCCCTGCTCGTCGAGCTCCGGCGCGCGCAGTTCGGTCGCGATGTGGCGCACCAGGTTGATCGCGCGTTCCAGGGTGTTGCTGGCCGAATGCAGTTCGCCGATGATGTCCTTGCTGCTCATCCTGCGGCCACCGCCACGCAGGTCGTCCTCGAGCAGCTTGATGTCGATCTTGGCCGCCGACAGGATCTGACCAAGCTGGTCGTGCACTTCGCGCGCGAGCGCGGTGCGCTCGGCCTCGCGCACCGTCTGCAGCTGCTCGTACAGCGCGCGCAGCATCCGTTCGGAAACCTGGCGCTCGGTCTCGGCCTGCTTGCGCTCGCTGATATCCCACGCCATCGCGACAAAACACTGCTCGCCGTGCCAGGCGGGACCAATCAGCGAGACAAAATGGGCGACCCACAGGCGGCGGCCGTCCGGCAGGCGGTAGCGCACTTCGGCCTCGAAGGAATCGCGGGTACCGGCGAGCAGGGCCCTGTGCCCGTTGCGCAGCCGCGCCATATCGGCCGCTTCGATCCACTCGTCCAGGGCGCGCCCCTGCAGCGCGCCCTCCGCCACCCCGGCCAGCAGGGCGTAAGCACGGTTGACCTGCACCACCCGCTCGTCGGTGCCGGTGATCGCGATGCCGCCCGGCGCGCGGTCGAACACCGCCGCCAGCAACTGGTTGGCGGCGCTCAGCTCGGCGGTGCGCAGCGCCACGCGCTGTTCGAGTTCGGCGTGGGCCTCGCGCAATCCCTGTTCCGCCCGTTTGCGCGCCGTGATGTCGTTGGCAAACAGCAGCACCCCCTGTTCCGCCGGGTAGCAGCGCACGTCGTACCAGCACTGCACGGCGGGTGCGAAGTATTCGACCACCGCGGCCCGGCCCTTCACGGCAGCGGCGTGCAGCGCGCGCTCGAGATCGCTCCCCGCCAGTCCCGGCGCCAGCTCGGCCAGCGCCTTGCCGAGCACCGCCGCCCGGTCGCGCTGGAGGACAGCCAGCGCCGCCCCGTTGATCGAGCGGATGCGCAGCTCGCTGTCGAGGTTGACGAAACTCTCGCTGGTTCCTTCGAGTACATTGGCCAGGTCGCCCTTGACGGCGTCGATCTGGCGCCGCAGCTCGCCCTCCTGCTCGATGGCGGCACGCCGCACCCGCGCCATCTGTACGTGCGAGCGCACCCGGGCGATGAGTTCGCGCGCGCTGAAGGGCTTGGTCAGGTAGTCGTCCGCGCCGGCATCGAGCGCCTCGAGGCGTGCCTCCTCCCCTGCGCGTGCCGACAGCACGACCAGCGGAATCGTGTGGATCGGTGGATCGGAACGGATCCGCCGCACCAGCGCGAGGCCGTCGACACCCGGAATCATGACGTCCACCAGCACCAGGTCGGGCCTGGTGCTGCGAATGGCCTCGTAGCCGCTCGCGGCGTCGTGCGCGCCGACCACGCTGCAGGTACCGGCGAGCAGCCGCGCGATGTAGCGCACCACGTCCCTGTCGTCGTCGATGACGACCACGCGCATCGGATTGGCCGCGCCCTCCGGCTCGGGATGTTCCCGCTCGATCTCGCCCGCCCGGTAGCGCTCGACCTCGACCGCGAAGCGGGAGCGCAAATACCCGGTGGCCGGGTTGCGGGACCGGGACGGCACACCGCCGGCGGCCTCACGCCATGGCAGCGTCACCGTAAAGCGCGCGCCCGCCCCCAGCGTGCTCTCCACGCTCACCTCGCCGTCGTGCAGGCGGACCAGCTCCCGAACCAGTGCGAGCCCGGCGCCGCTGCCCCCTGCCCTGCGTGCGGCCGGATCCGGACTGCGGTAGAAGCGCTCGAAAATCCGCGCCGACTCCTCCGGCGCGATGCCGATCCCGGTATCGGCGACCGTCAGCACAAGGCAATCTCCCCGCCGCGCCAGCAACACGTCGATGCGGCCGGCCTCGGTGTACTTGAACGCATTCGACACCAGGTTGGCGACGATGGTTTCCCACATCTCGCGGTCGAGCATCAGTTCGGCGAAGGGTCCCGCACTGCGCACTTCCAGTACCAGGCCGGCCGCCTCGATCGCGGAACGGAACAGGGCGACGATCTCGGTGGTGACGGCGAGCGGCTCGACAGGCTCGGGCGCCAGCGGCAGGCTGCCGGCCTCGATGATGGCGAAATCCATCATCGAGCTGACCAGCTTGTGCAGGCGCTGGGCATTGCGCAGCGCCATGTCGAGCGGCGCGCGCAGGGGCGCCGGCAGGGCCGCGGCGTGCTGCTCGATCATCGTTTCCAGCGGACCCAGTATCAAGGTAAGGGGCGTACGCAACTCGTGACTGACGCTGCCGAAGAACTGCAGGCGGCTCTGTTCGAGTTCCGCTTTTGCCGCGATGCGCCGCGCGTCGGCGGCGTCGGCTTCGGTGATCGCCACGGCATGCGCGACGTGGCCGGCGACCGACTCGAAGAATCCGCGATAACCGGCGTCGAGTACACAATAGGGATTCACACCGAGCAGGAGCGCGCCGGCGGGAGTGTCTTCGCCGCCACGCCAGAAGGGCAGCGCCACGATCTGTTGCGGGGCCACGAACGACGGGCTGAGTGCGGCGAGGCCCGCCACCAGCACGCAGTCGAGCACCTCGCTCTGGCCTGACTCCAGGCAGCGGACGGCGTACTCGTCCAGGGCTGCGGCAAGCGCTGGCGGCAATGGCGCGTCCAGCCCCGTGCAAAAGGCCAATTCGCGCTGGCCGCCGGGATGCACCACGACCAGCGCCGCCAGCGGCAGGTCCGCGCAATTGCGCTCCAGTGCCGCCTTGACGAAGGCCAGCAGGTTACGGTCGCGTGAGCGCAACGCGACCTGCGTGGCCAGGTCGGCGATCGAGCGCTGGCGGCGCTCGAACACGACGCGGCGGGTGGTTTCCATGAAGGTCGCGAAGACGCCGCCGACGCTGCCGTCGGCGATGAAGACAGGGCTGTACGAGAACGTCAAATAGCATTCCTCGCGGCCGCCGTTACGCTCGAGGACCAGCATCAGGTCTTCGCTGCGGTTCGCCTTGCCGGTCGTGCGCACCGCCTGCAGCATCGGGCCGACCGTCGGCCATGCTGCCGGCCATACTTCGGAAACGGACCGGCCCTGCGCCCACGGATGCTTGTCGCCGAACAGGTAGCTGGCGGCGTCGTTGTAGAGGTAGACGAAGTCGTCCCCCCACACAATTGCCATCTGAAACTGCGAGTACAGGCAGATCCCTGCCGCGCCACGCAACTCGGGCGCCCATCCTTCGACCGGTCCCAGTGGCGTGCCTGCCCAGTCGAACTGGCGCAGCAAGGCCAACACCTCGCCATCGCCCTTGGACAAATCGGTTGCAGCCGCTTCATTTTTCATATGGATCGCCTGCTTGCATCAGCATTGGGGGTGGCTGTTGGAGCCCGGATTGTACCGAGGGTCCCTAATACATTGCAAACTGCAAACTGCAATCGTGCAACAATTAAGCATCGCCACCAGATTCCCGCCGTGCCCGCAGGCCGTCCTCAGCCCCTGCCCGCCTTCAGGAACGACGCATGTCCCGGCGCGAAATGCGCGTGCAGCGGCAGGTAGGCCGCGCCGATCACTTTCGCATCGCGCCCGATCGCACCCGCGATGATCTCGGGCCGCATGATGCCCTGCCAGCTGTACTGGACCAGCGCCGCGCGTATCGCCTCGATCAGGCTTTCCAGCAGTGGTGCGCCCACGGCGCCGTCGACGATCACGCCGTCCAGGTCGAGCAGGCAGGACGAGGTATTGATGGCGAAGGCGATGCCATTCGCCGCCTCCTCCATCCAGCGCCGCGTGACCGGCGCCCAGGGCGCCTGCAGCAGGCGGGCGTCGCCGGCGGGCAGGCTTTCCAGTCCGACGGCGGCGAGCATGTCCTCCAGCGTCGCGAGCGAGGCCGACGCCAGCAGTTGTTGCGTGCCGCCGGGCCGGCTGCCGTCGGCCAGGCCCAGCGCCATCGAGCCGATCGCGCCCGCATTGCCGTAGACGCCGGCGTGCGGCTGGCCGTTGATCACGAGTCCTCCGCCGATCAGGGTGTCGACGAACACATACAGGTAGTTCTTCAGGTGGCGCCCGCGGCCGGCCACCAGCTCGGCGACGCAGGCCGCGGCCGTGTCTTTCGCAAACGCGACCGGCAGCCGGGTCATGCCCTGCAGGCGCTCGCGCATGTTGGTGCGGGTCCAGGCGTCGGCGTCTTGGGGAGAAAGGCCGACCAGTTCGCGCCAGCCGCCAAAGGCCAGCGGCGCGGCGAGGCCGATGCCGCTCACGCGCTGCGATTTTTCCGCGCCCAGCTGCTCTTCGATCCGCTCCAGGTGCTCGCCGATCTCGCCGAACACCGCGTCCACCGAGGGCGCGCCGTAGACGATCGACTTGCGGTAGCGCGGCGCGCCGGTGAAATCGATCAGGGCGACGTCGAGGTTGCGCCGGCCGATCTGCACACCGATCGAGAACGCGCCGTCGGGATTCAGGGCGATCGGCTGCGAGGGCTGCCCTACCCTGCCGCGCAGGGAGTCGCGCTTGACGACGAAGCCTTCTTCCAGCAGCCGGTTGATGATGACGGACACGGTTTGCGTGCTCAAATTCGTCAGCCGCGCCAGCTCGGCCTTCGGCAGGCTGCCGTGCAGGCGGATTGCGTGCAGCACGACGCGTTCGTTGAACTCGCGCATGCCGGTCTGGTTCGAACCCAGCATGCGGGGCGCGGCGGCGGGATCGCGCGGAGGGGACGGCGGACGGGGAAGCGTGAACATGCGGAAATGGTGAACGAACATCGAAACGGGGCGTCGAGTATAATTTTCACCCTTAAATAAATCAATGTGATTTATTATATTTACGCCATGTTGTGTTTCGCCTGCGCATCAGCGCATGGCCAGGGGACGCAGCATTCACAGAACAAGAGGTTCCATGCAACTCGATATCACCCTGGTGGGCTACATTGCCGCCTTCTGCACCACCGCCGCCTTCATCCCGCAAGTTGTCCTCGTCTGGCGCACGCGCAGCGCCAGCGGCATCTCGATGGGGATGTACTCGACCTTCTGCTTCGGCGTCTTCCTCTGGCTCTGCTACGGCATCGCCATCGAGGCCTGGCCGATTGCGATCAACAACGCGATCACCCTCGTGCTGGCGTCGAGCGTGCTGGCGATGAAGTGGCGCTTTGAACGCGGCGGGGGCAATCAGTGACGAGCTCAGCCGGACATTCGCGCAGCTGATAAGGGAATCTTGATACGTCAACAAATATACGCCTGGCTTATCGTGGACATCACGAACTGAAAGTATATTTATGGACCCAAGGAATTTATACTGCACCGCAACATCACAGTATTTATACATTGGAGCGACACATGAACGCAGCAACGATCACCCAGGCGCAGGACAAGGGACTGCGCCACCAATTCGCCGACCTGTTCGGAGCGGTCAGCAGCTTCTCGGCCCAACTGTTCGCAGCACACGGCGGCTGGCTCGCCGCCCGCAAGGAACGCGCAGACCGCGCATCGTACGCCGTCGCCGAGCGCGAAGGCCGTGCCGAACTGTTCGCGCTGGCGGCGAACGCCGAAAAGCATTCGCCGAACCTGGCCGCCGAACTGCGCTGGCTCGCCTGCCGCTAAATTGCAGCTGTAGTACCGTCGTTGTAGTAGCGTCACTGTAGTAGCGTCACTGTAGTACCTCGCGCCTTAGCCTTCGCCGCGCCAGCGGCAGCCTGGGCGCAAGCCTCCCTCCTCCACCCGGGTCGCCGGCGCCCGCCGCGCCCGGGTTGTTTTTCCCTCCCTTAGTTTCCCCTCGTTTTACGCAGCTTTCTCGCTACACCGGCTTAGTAACGTAGGGTGGGCCGGGCCGCGATCGGACTTGTGCCCACGCGGTACGGCGGCTGGTCGGTGCTTACGTTTGAAAACACACGGATAGCCCGCATCCCGGCTTTCGCTTGTTCACGCCACACATCAACCGGTGGACCGCGTGGGCACAATGAAGTGCCCACCCTACGTTACGCTGCCGCCGCGGGTGACCGTGACCGCAGCGGGCGGGCGCCGCGTCCGGTTTTTCCCCTCCGCTGCTTCCCCTCCGCTTTATGCAGCTTCCTCGCTATACCGGGTCAGCACCAGCAGCTTGCCGATCTCCGGCACGCAGGATCCGCAATTGCCGCCCGCCTTGACGCACGCCGTCACCTGCGCCGTCGTTTCCAGGCCGTGGGTGCGGATCGCCGCGCAAATCGTATTGCGCCCGACGCCAAAGCACGAACACACCGTCGGACCCGGGTCCGGCCCCTGCTGCGGTGCGCGCCCGGCCAGCAGCGTCGCGCGGTCGCCTGACGCCAGCGTGTCCTGCCTGAACAAGCCGGCAAGCCACTGGCGCGGCGGTAGCGGCGCTGCCCGGCGCGCCACGAAGACGCAGGCCTGCAAGCGCCCTTCCACCAGGTGGGCGGCCCGGTACGCGCCGGCGCCGGCGTCGTCGTATTCGATCCAGTCCGCCCCTTCGGGCACGCCGAGCACGCCACGCGCCCAGTCGGCGTGCGCGGGACCGCGGCCACCGAGTTCGTAGCGCACGAAGCCCTCGCCCTGCACGCGCGTCCAGTTGGCGACGCCGTCGACCGCCAGCGCCGTCCGGCTCAGCACAAACGCCTGCCACTCCACCACGAAGGGTTCGACGCGCACCGGCGTGTGCTTGAACTCCGGCTCGCCCGACACCGGATCGACGCTGGGGTTGACCAGCGCGCCGACGCGGGCGTCGGAGGCCGTCTGGCCGCTCCAGTGGATCGGCACGAACACGCTGCCGCGCGCGATGCCGCCGCCATGCGTGACGCGCGCCACCATCGCGCCCCAGCGGCTGGTGACGCGCGCGAGTTCCCCTTCGCGCACGCCGCACAGCAGGGCGTCGTTCGGATGCAGGTCGATCGAGGGTTCCGGCGCGTGGCTGGACAGCCGTGGCGATTTGCCGGTGCGCGTCATGGTGTGCCACTGGTCGCGCATGCGGCCGGTGTTCATCGCCAGCGGGAACTCGTCATCGACCGCGTGCACCGGGGCGCGCGGCGGCGTGGCGACGAAGCGTGCTTTTCCACCCGGGCGGGCGTAGCGGCCGTCGGCGAACAGCCGTTCCGTAGTGCGGATCGCGCCGTCTTCACCGCGCAGCACCGGCCACTGGACCGGTTGCAGCCCATCGTAGTCCTGGCGGCGCATGCCGGCCATGCCCGAGATATCGAAGACGCGCCTGTTGTCGCCCCCGTTGCGCCATCCCGACAGCCGTGCGTGTTCATCGAAAATCGCATGCGGGCCGGCGTAATCGAAACCCTTGAAACCCATGCGCCGCGCCACTTCGCACAGCGCCCACCAGTCGGCGCGCGCTTCGCCCGGCGCCGGCAGGAAGGCGCGCTGGCGCGAGATGCAGCGCTCGGAGTTGGTGACCGTTCCATCCTTCTCGCCCCAGCCCAGCGCCGGTAGCAGCACGTCGGCGTACGCGGTCGTATCGGTGGCGGCCACGATATCGCTGACCACCACCAGCTCGCACTTCTCCAGCGCGCGCCGCACCTGGTCGGCGTCGGGCAGGCTGACCAGCGGATTGGTGGCGATGATCCACACCGCTTTGACTGTCCCCTCCTCCACCGCGCGGAACAGGTCGACCGCTTTCAGCCCGGGTTTGTCGGCGATGCGAGGCGCGTCCCAGAAGCTGCGCAGCGCGTCACGCTGGGCAGGATTGTCGAGGTCCATGTGCGCGGCGAGCATGTTGGCCAGGCCGCCGACCTCGCGCCCGCCCATCGCGTTCGGCTGGCCGGTGAGCGAGAACGGTCCCATGCCGGGATGGCCGATGCGCCCCGTGAGCAGGTGGCAGTTGATGATCGCATTGACCTTGTCGGTGCCGCTGGAGGACTGGTTCACGCCTTGCGAATAGGCCGTGACGACTTTATTCGTGGCGGCGAAGCCTTCGTAAAAGGCGAGCAGCCTGGCAGGGTCGACGCGGCAAATGCGCGCCACTTGCGCCGGGTCGCTGCAATCGACATCGGCGGCAGCCAGCGCTGCGTCCAGCCCTTCGGTATGCGCCGCAACATAAGCGGCATCGACGGCGCCATGTTTCGCCAGGTAGCTGAGCAGGCCATTGAACAGCCAGACATCGGTGCCCGGTTTGATGGGCAGGTGCAGGTCGGCCAGTTCGCAAGTGGCCGTGCGGCGCGGATCGATCGCGACGATTTGCAGCGCAGGCCGCGCCTCTTTCGCGCGCAGGATGCGCTGGAACAGGGTCGGATGGCACCAGGCCGTGTTCGAGCCGACCAGCACGATCATGTCGGCCAGTTCGAAGTCTTCATAACAGCCCGGCACCAGGTCTTCACCGAAGGCGCGCTTGTGGCCGGCCACGCTGGAGGACATGCACAGGCGCGAATTGGTGTCGATGTTCGCGCTGCCGACATAGCCCTTCATGAATTTGTTGGCGACGTAGTAGTCCTCGGTCAGCAGCTGGCCGGAGACGTACAGTGCGACCGCATCGGGTCCGTGCCGGGCGATGATGTCGGCAAAGCCGCCGGCCACGCGGCCCAAAGCCTCATCCCAGCTTGCGCGGCGCATGGTCTTGTTCTCGCGGAGCTGCGGAGTCAGCAGGCGCCCGTCGAGGTCCAGCGTTTCGCCGAGCGCCGCGCCCTTCACGCACAGGCGGCCCTTGTTGGCCGTGTGCTGCATGTCGCCGGCGATGATCGGGATCGTCCCGGGCTTGACGGTGGCGGTGACGCCGCAGCCCACGCCGCAATATGGACAGGTGGTGTGCACGGTCTGCACGGGGAGCGTCATGTCCATGGTGTTTCCTCTTCTATCTGGATAGCGGCGCAGAGCGCTTCGCCGAACAGCAGGCGGTCGCGGAAGCTCGATACATCGGCGCCGCGCTGGATCAGGTCGAAATACCAGGGACCGTCGCCGACATCGCCGACCAGCACGGCGCCGGTGACGCGCCCGTCCTCGAGCACGAGGCGTTTATAAACACCGGCATTCCGGTCGCGCAGCACCAGCTCTTCGCTGTCCGCGCCGCCATTGATGTCGCCGGCCGAATACAGGTCGATGCCGGTCACCTTCAGCTTGGTGGCGGTGGCCGCCTGCACGTAGCGGCGGTGGCCGGCGCCAGCCAGGTGGGCGGCGCAGACACGGGCCTGCTCCCATACCGGTGCGACGAGGCCAAAAGTGGCGCGCCGGTGCTGCACGCATTCGCCCACCGCGTAGATGCGCGGGTCATAGGTCTGCAGCGTGTCGTCGACCACGATCGCGCGTTCGCAATGCAGGCCGGCCTCGCGCCCGAGCGCCACGTTCGGACGCACGCCCGCGGCCATCACGACCAGGTCCGCGGGCAGTGCGCTGCCGTCGGCGAACTGCACCGCCTCGACTTTATCGTGGCCCGTGATTGCACTGGTCTGGGCGCCGAGCAGGATGCGCAAGCCGCTGCGCTCGAGCGACTCCTTCAGCAGGCGCCCCGCTTCGCCGTCGAGCTGCTGGTTCATCAGGCTGGGCGCCACGTGCACGACGCTGACCTCCATCCCGCGCCGCATGAGCGCGTGCGCCGCTTCCAGCCCGAGCAGGCCGCCGCCGATGACGACCGCGCGTCCCCCTGCCTTGCAGCGGCGAGCATGGTGTCGACATCCTGCAGGTCGCGAAAGCCGACCACGCCGGGCAGCGTATTGCCTGGCACCGGCAGCACGAAAGGCGTCGAGCCCGTCGCCAGCAGCAGGCGGTCGTAGGGCGCTTCCATTCCCGAGCGGGCGACGACGACGCGGCGCTTGCGGTCGATGCGCAGCACCGGGTCGCCCGCGTGCAGGGTGATGCCGTGCTCGGCGTACCAGGCGCGCGGATGGAGCATGATCTCGTCGACGTTCTTGTCGCCGGCCAGCAGCGGCGAAAGCAGCACGCGGTTGTAGTTCCCGTGCGGCTCGGCGCCGAAGACGGTGATCTCGTACAGCGCGGGGTCGAGTTTCAACAGCTCCTCCACAGTGCGCATGCCGGCCATGCCGTTGCCGACCACGACCAGGCGCGCTTTCATGACGCAACCCAGACCGTGCCCTTGTCGACCCGCACCGGGAAGCTGCTCACCGAATGCGCCGGCGCTTCCAGGCATTCGCCCGTCTGCAAATCGAAATGGTGTTTATAAATTGGCGAGGCGACGACGATGCGTTCGCCGATACTGCCGACCAGGCCGCGCGAGAGGACGGCGGCGTTGGCGTTCGGATCGTAGTTATCGATCGCGAACAGGCTGTCGTCGCCGACGCGGAACACGGCGACCTGGCGGCCGTTCAGCAGCGCGCAGACGCCGGTGTCGGGGACGATCTCGTCGAAGGCGCAGACGGCGTTCCAGTTATCGAGCTGGCTCAGTTGAATGTCTCTGTGCATGATGGACTCCTTTACTTATTTGTCAGTTAGCGACTGCGATGGGGATGGTGCGGCGGCGTTCTTCGATCGTCGCCGGACGGACCTGGCCGCGCTCGGGCATGAAGACGACGTTGTCGTCCTGCGCCGGGCTGTTCACGAAATGGCGGAAGCGCTTGCGTACTTCCGGGTCCTCGACCGCGTTCTTCCACTCGCAGGCATAGGTGTCGACCACCGCCTGCATGTCGGCTTCGAGTTCCGCGCCGATGCCGAGCTTGTCGTCGACGACGACGCTCTTGAGGTAATCCAGGCCGCCTTCGAGGTGTTCGCGCCAGGTGCTCGTGCGCTGCAGGCGGTCGGCGGTGCGCACATAAAACATCAGGAAGCGGTCGACCAGTTTCACCACCGTCGCTTCGTCCAGGTTCGACGCGATCAGCTCGGCGTGGCGCGGCTTCATGCCGCCGTTGCCGCACACGTACAGGTTCCAGCCCTTGTCGGTGGCGATCAGGCCGACGTCCTTGCCCTGCGCCTCGGCGCATTCGCGGGTGCAGCCGGAGACGCCGAATTTCACTTTATGCGGCGTGCGCAGGCCCTTGTAGCGGTTTTCCAGTGCGATCGCGAAGCCAGCGCTGTCGCCCACGCCGTAGCGGCACCAGGTCGAGCCGACGCAGGATTTCACGGTGCGCAGCGACTTGCCGTAGGCGTGGCCGGACTCGAAACCGGCGGCGATCAGCTCTTCCCAGATCGGCGGCAGTTGATCGACGCGGGCGCCGAACAGGTCGACCCGCTGGCCGCCGGTGATCTTGGTGTACAGGCCGTATTTTTTGGCGATCATGCCGACCGCGATCAGGCCATCGGCCGTCACTTCGCCGCCGGGCATGCGCGGCACCACCGAGTAGGTCCCGTCCTTCTGGATATTCCCGAGGAAGTAATCGTTCGAATCCTGCAGGCTCGCGTGCTCGGGTTTCAGGACAAAATCGTTCCAGGTTGAGGCGAGGATGTTGGCGGCGACGGGTTTGCAGACATCGCAGCCCAGGCCCGTGCCGTGCCTGGCCAGCAGCTCGCCGAAGCTCTTGACGCGGCCCACGCGCACCAGGTGGTGCAGTTCCTGGCGCGAGTGATTGAAGTGTTCGCACAGCGCGCGGCTGACGGCCACGCCCTGCTTCGCCAGTTCGGCGTTGAGCACTTGCGTCACCAGCGGCACGCAGCCGCCGCAGGCGGTGCCCGCAGTCGTGCATTTTTTGAGGGCGCCGATGCTGGTGGCGCCGTCCTTCACCGCCGCGCACAGCGTCCCTTTCGAGATGTCGTTGCAGGAGCAGATCTGGGCCGCATCCGGCAGCGCGTCGACACCCAGGCCTTTTTTGGGCGCGCCGGCCAATTGCGGCAGGATCAGGCTTTCCGGCGCTTCCGGCAGGTCGATGCCGTTCAGGGCCATCTGCAGCAGCGTGCCGTATTCGGCCGCGTCGCCCACCAGGACCGCGCCCAGCAGGCGCTTGCCGCAGTCGCTGACGACCAGCTTTTTATAAGTCTGGCGCCGCTCGTCAAGGTACTGGACGCTGCGGCTGCCGCTCGTTGCGCCATGGGCGTCGCCGATGCTGGCCACGTCCACGCCCATCAGTTTCAGTTTGGTGCTGAGGTCCGCCCCTAGAAAGCCGCCCGGTGCGCCAAGCACGTGGCGTGCGGCGGTACGCGCCATGTCGTAGCCCGGTGCGACGAGGCCGAACAGCTGGCCGCGCCAGGCGGCGCATTCGCCGACAGCGTAGATGTGCGGGTCCGAGCTCAGGCAGTCGTCGTCGATGGCGATGCCGCCGCGCGGGCCCAGCGCGAGGTCGCAGGCGCGGGCCAGCTCGTCGCGCGGGCGGATGCCGGCCGAGAAGACGATCATGTCGGTGTCCAGGTGCGACCCGTCGGCGAACCGCATGCGGTGGGTGCCTGCTTCGCCATCGACGATCTCGAGCGTGTTCTTGCCGGTGTGGACGGTGACGCCCAGTTCTTCGATGCGGGTGCGCAGCACGCGTGCACCGTGATCATCGACCTGCACCGCCATCAGGCGCGGCGCGAATTCGACGACGTGGGCTTCGAGACCCAGGTCGCGCAGCGCCTTGGCGCATTCCAGTCCCAGCAGGCCGCCGCCGACCACGACGCCAGTGCGGGAGCGATTAAGTGAGCGGTCCCCGCATTCGCGCATCGCTTCCAGGTCTTCGATGGTGCGGTAGACGAAGCAGTCGGCGCGCTCGCGGCCCGGGACCGGCGGCACGAAGGGAGAGGAGCCGGTGGCCAGCACCAGTTTGTCGTAGGGGAGCACTTCGCCGCTGGCCAGCGTGACGGTGCGTTCGGCGCGGTCGATGGCGACGACTTTGGCGTTCAGCTTCAGCTCAAGGTTGGTGCGCTCGAAAAAGCCGGGGGCCACCAGCGACAGGTCGGCCGCCGTTTTCCCGGCGAAGAACTCCGACAGGTGGACGCGGTCGTAGGCCGGGCGCGGCTCTTCGCCGAGCACGGTAATGTGCAGGTGCAGGTTCGGCTGTGACTCGGCAGCGGCCAGCGTTTCGACAAACTTGTGGCCGACCATGCCGTGGCCGATGACGATGATGTTCATGCTTGACTCCTTATTTTCCAACTAAGCCCGCGCCGCGGCAGCGACGGTGGCGGTAGTGCTGAAACGTGCGCCGAGCGCACACAGGCTGGATACGACGACCAGGCCGCCGAGGATCATCAGGGTCTGGCGCAGGTCGCCCGTCCCCTTCATGAGGAAGCCGGCCAGCACCGCGCCGACATTGCCGCCGGCGCCGACGATGCCCGCCACGCCGCCCAGCGCCGTTGGCGCCACGAAGGGCACCAGCGCGTAGGTGGCGCCGCAGGCCATGTGGGTGAACAGGCCGAAGCAGACCATGGCCAGCAGCGCGAAGGCGACGCCGTCGGCATTCGCGAACACGAGCAGGCCCAGGCCCTCGCCCACCATCAGCACGAACAGCACGGTAACGCGGCTGTTGAGGTCACCACGCGCGGCAAAGCGGTCCGACAGCCAGCCGCCAAGCGCACGGGCGAACAGCGCCAGCAGGCCGAAGCTGCCCGCGGCCAGGCCGGCCGACTTGAGCGAGAGGCCGAAATGGTCGACGTAATAGATGGCGGCGATGTTGTGGATGAAGATCTCGATGCCGAAGCAGGCGCCGTAGGTAACGAACAGCAGCCAGGCGCGGTGGTTGCGGCAGGCCGCCTTGAAACTCGCCCAGCCGCCCTTGCCGCCGCCCTCGAAGGCGACACCGGCCGCGCGCAGCGCGCTGAAGTTACCCGCCGGGCAGTCCTGGGTGTAGCGCCAGTAGACAAACGCCATGACCAGCATCGCCACGCCCGGGACGATGAGGGCGATGCGCCAGCCCAGGGTTTCGCTGACGCCCGCCATGACGAGGGCCGACAGCAGCAGGGGCATCGCCGCCTGCGCCGCCCCGCCGCCGCTGTTGCCCCAGCCGGCGGCGGCCGCGTTGGCGGTGCCGACGATTTTCGGGGCGAACATCACCGAGGTGTGATATTGCGTGATGACGAAGCTCGCGCCCACGGCGCCGATCCCCAGCCTGCACATCAGGAAGCTTTCGTAGCTCTGGGCAAAGGCGAGGCCGAGCACGGGAATCGCGCCCAGGGCGAGCAGGCCGGTGTAGGTTTTGCGGGGGCCGAAGCGGTCGCACAGCGGGCCGACCAGCAGGCGCACCAGGATCGTGATCGCGACCGCGGCGATATTGATGTTGGCGATCTGCGCCACCGACAGGCCGAATTCGCCTTTGATCACCGGCATCAGCGGCGCGCAGGCGAACCAGGCGAAGAAGCAGATGAAGAAGGCCATCCAGGTCAGGTGGAAGGCCCGCATCTGGGGCGTATGGAAGTCGGTCAATGTGATGCTGTTTGCTTTGCTGGCCATGGTATCCCTCGTCTTTGAAAACAAAAAGGCGTCCGCGTCCCGAGGTGTGTGACCTGGGAGGCGGACGCCATTGTCCGGAACGCCGGTCCAGCATTGGACCGGCTGTGTAACTGAAGGGATCGCCGTTGATCCTGATGGGAGTAATTGCAAGAGCCGTGCCAGCGGGGGCGCGGGGCGGGTGCCGCGGTCGATCGGGAGAAGGCGCTCTATTGCAGTGCACAATGCCCGCTAATGATGCGGAACGGTGCACCGCGGTGGATTTTGCAGGGTGGGCCGGGCCGCGATCGGACCCCGCGCCCACGCGGTTACGCACGCATCCGGCGTCCGTTACGCCGACATGCCGCTGCGCGGCGTGTGCGATGAACGTAGCGCTAACTGGGCGCTTGGGGATGCTCTGCCATGTGCGAACGCGTCCAATAGAGCGAACGCCAACGCTGCGCGCGCTTCCGCGTGGGCACGGGGTGCCCACCCTACGGTGCTCTTGCGTTCCGGGCGCCGCGTTACGCCGGTGGTGTGCCCGGGTGAATTACCTCACGCGCTCAATGGCTGCGGTTCACGCTGGTGAATCTCGAACGACGCCGCATACGCCGCAGGATCGCTTCCGTCCCATATGCGCCCATCCATCAGCCGGCTGCTGCGCATGACGACCGACGGCGCATCTACCCCTGCCAGCTCGGCCGCCTCGCGATACAAGGCCACCTGGTTCACCGAACCCGCCACGCCCAGGTAATCCGGGTCTTCCCGCAGCAGTCCCCATCGCCGCTGCTGGGTCAGGAACCACATCCCGTCCGACAGCCACGGGAAGGTCGCCTCCCCTTCGCCAAAGAAGCGCAGTTCCGGATAGTCCGAACGGCGCGGCACCAGGCAGGCGCGCAGCAGGTCGATGTCGGCGTGCACATAGGCGGGACTGGCCAGCACCTCGGCGGCGGCTTCGCGGTTGGTGGGCGAAGCGTCGAGCCAGCGCGTGGTCTCCAGCA
The DNA here is from genome assembly GCF_056680575.1 of Telluria sp. AIW5. Taxonomy (NCBI): domain Bacteria; kingdom Pseudomonadati; phylum Pseudomonadota; class Betaproteobacteria; order Burkholderiales; family Oxalobacteraceae; genus Telluria; species Telluria sp. AIW5. The sequence goes on from NZ_CM155289.1 coordinate 5,195,515, forward strand.
GGCAGGCGACCAGGGCGCGGCAGGTATTCGGGTGGGAGGCGACGAAGTCGGCCCGCGCGCCGAGCGCCTTGCCCGGATGGTTGGGCCAGACCTGGCTGCTCGATGCCACCAGCGCGCCGCTCGCTTCCATGACCGCGCGCCGGCTCCAGGGCTCGCCCGCGCAGAAGCCGTCCATGTGGCCTGCTTCCAGGTTGGCCGCCATCTGGCTGGGGGGCACGGTGACCAGCTTCGTTTGCGCCAGGGGATCGATGCCGGCGGCAGCAAGCCAGTAGCACAGCCACATCGCGTGGTTCCCGGTCGGGAAGGTATGGCCGAAGGTGTAGCGGCGCGGCTGCTCGCGCATCAGCGCGGCGAGGCCTGCGCCGTCGGACACGCCGGCCGCTGCGATGGCGCGCGACAGTACGATCGCCTGGCCGTTCTGGTTCAGGTTCATCAGCACGGCCATGTCGCGCGCGGCGCTGCCGATCCCCATGTGCAGGCCGTACAGCAGGCCATACAGGGCATGGGCCGCATCGAGCTCGCCGTTCGTCAGGCGGTCGCGCATGCCCGACCACGAGTGCTGGCGGTCGAGCGCCAGCTTGATGCCGTATTTCTCGTCGAAGCCGAGGATCGAGGCCATCACCAGCGGCGCGCAATCGGCCAGCGGCATGAAACCGATACGAAGTGTCTCCTTTTCGGGGCGGTCCGATCCGGCTCCCTGAAAACCTGCTTTTGCCAGGCCAGTCATGCGTTTCCTTTCGCCGGCGTCAGCCCAGCAAATCCTCGACGTCCAGGATGCGCTGCGCGATCTCGGCCAGTCTCATGTTCTTGTTCATCGCCAGGCTGCGCAGGCGGCCGTAGGCTTCGTCCTCGAGCAGCTTGTGGCGCGCCATCAGCACGCCCTTGGCGCGGTCGATTACCTTGCGCTCGGCCAGCTTCTGGCGGGTGTCGGCCAGTTCGCCCAGCAGTTTCTGTTCGCGCCTGAAGCGCGCCAGCGCAACGTCGAGCACGGGCCGCACGCGTTCGGCGCGCAGGCCGGCCACGATATACGCCGACACGCCCGCCGCCACCGCCGCTTCCATCGTCGCCGCGCTGTCGTCTTCGGTGAAGAGCACGATCGGGCGGCGCGCCTCGCGGGTGGCGATCACGATGTGTTCGAGCACGTCGCGCGCATCGGATTCGCTGTCGAGGATGATCAGGTCAGGCTGCAGCTGGGCGATCCGTTCGGGCAGGAAGATGTCTGGCGGGAGCGAGGCGACGATGTCGTAGCCCGACTCCAGCAGGCCGACGCGCAGTGCCGCGCTGCGGCTGGCCTGGGCGGCCCGGGCTGCATCGCAGGCCTGGGCATCGCCGCCGGTGACGACGACGATGCGCAGGCTGGGGGTGAGGTCCGCTTGTTTCATGCTGCAATTGATGCAAGAAACGGGCCACGCCTCATATAGTTTCCCTACAGTATCGATATCGTCCAGGCCTATATCTCAACAGCTTAGGCCGACGGGTCATTCACCAGCCTGATCGCCAACATCACAAACAGAAAGTTTATTTATGGATCGGAGGCATTTATACTGCACCGCAACATCAACGAATTACAGGAGATCATCATGTCGCCAGTCGAATACTTCCACGCCAGCGTCGCAGCCCTTGCCGTCATCGTGCGCATCGCCATGTTGCTGCCACGCGCGCCAAAGGCACAGCAGCAAGCGGCCTGATTCCGCAACAGTAAGGCAGCACCGCATCCCGCGGCCCCGTACCTACGTACGCGGGCCGCTTTTTTATTGTCCGGCGATCGCTGCCGGAATCCCCCGTCGCTTCAGTGGCTGCGCTAGAATGCATTCGCATTTTTTCTAGCCAGAAAGCTATTTTCTCTCCTCACCAGAACTCCACGATGCGACTTCCTGCACTGACTTTCCTTGCCGCCCCGCTGTGCGCATTGCTTGCGCTTCCGGCTGTGGCCGCGCCCACGCCCATTACCCTCGACCAGGCCATGACCCATCCGGACTGGATCGGCAACCCGGCCGAAGCAGCATGGTGGAGCTGGAACAGCCAGGATGTGTATTTCAAGCAGAAGCGCACCGGCTCGCAGTTGCGCGACACCTTCATCGCCACGAAAGGCAGCCCGCAAAAAGTCGCCGACGCCGACCTGGCGAAGCTCGACAGCCCGGACATGGTCTATGACCGTGCACATACACGCACCATCATGGTGCGTAATGGCGACCTGTTCGAGCGCGACCTGAAGAATGGTGCACTGGTTCAGATCACGCGCGGCCTCAAGGCCGAGGACCCGCAGTACTCGAGCGACGAGCGCGCGGTGCAGTTCCGCATCGGCCACGACTGGTTCAGCTGGGACCGCGCCAGCCGCCTGCAGGCGCCGGTGGCGCTGCTGCGCGCGGCGAAGGATCCGGCTGTGCAGGAACCGGAAGCACTGCGCGACATGCAGCTACGCCTGATCACGACCTTGAAACGCGCGAAGGACGACCGCGACGCCGCGCGCGCCCGTGTCGACGAAGAGCGCCGCTTCGATCCCACCCGCGCACCAGGCCCGGTCTACCTGGGCGACAAGATCACGATCGAAGGCAGCGCCCTGTCCCCTGATGGCCGCTACCTGGTGATCGTCACCGCTGCCAAGGGCGCCGACAAAGGCCGGGTCGGCAAGATGCCGCGCTACGTGACCGAATCGGGCTATGAAGAGATGGACGACGAGCGCACCCGCGTCGGCCGCAGCTATCCCGTGCCGCACCAACTGAAACTGATCGACCTGGTTGCCAACCGCATGCAGGACATCCTCTTCGACACCCTGCCCGGCATCGCGACAGACCCGCTGGCGAGGCTGCGCGCCGCCGCCAGACTCGATCCCCTGAAAGGCAACCGCCTGCTCCGCATCGCTGACCGTGCCGATGCGGTCCGCTGGAGCCTCGATGGCCAGCAGGCCGCCGTCATGCTGCGCGCTATCGACAACAAGGACCGCTGGATCGCCACCATCGACCTGAAGGCCGCGAAACTGAAACCCCAGCATCGCCTCACGGACGAAGCCTGGGTCAACTTCGACAACAGCGACTTCGGCTGGCTGCCGGACAACCGCACGCTGTGGTACGTGTCGGAAGAAAGCGGCTACGCGCACGTGTACACGCAGCCCGTCGACGGCCGTCCGCGCGCGCTGACCTCCGGCAAATGGGAAGCCGGCGACGTGCGCTGGAACGTCGACGGCAGCACCGCCTACATGCTCTGCAACCGCAAGAATCCGGGCACGTATGAAGTCTGCGCCGTGAATGCGAAGGATGGCGGCACGCGCGAGGTGACGAACCTGGAAGGCGTCGAGCGCTTCACGCTGTCGCCGGACAGCCGCAAGCTGCTGGTGCACTACTCGTCGAGCTACATGCCGGCCCAGCTGGCGACGGTGCCCGTTACCGGCGGTGCGGCGGTCAAGCTGACCGATACGCGTACTGCCGAATACAAGGCGCGGGAATGGGTCCAGCCCGAGTTCGTGGCCGTGCCGTCGAGCGCCGGCGGCGATCCGGTCTGGTCGAAGCTGTACCGCCCGGCCCACATGGAAGCCGGTAAAAAATACCCGGTCGTGATGTTCGTGCACGGCGCCGGCTACCTGCAGAACACGACGAAGCGCTTCCCGGTCTACTTCCGCGAGCAGATGTTCCACAACCTGCTGGTCGAGAAGGGTTACATCGTGCTCGACATGGACTACCGCGCCTCGCAGGGGTATGGCCGCAACTGGCGCACCGCGATCTACCGCCAGATGGGGCACCCGGAACTGGTCGACTACCAGGACGGCGTGAAGTACATGGTGGCGAATTACCAGGGCGATGCGGCCAACGTCGGCATCTACGGCGGCAGCTATGGCGGCTTCATGACCTTCATGGCCCTGATGCGCGCGCCGGAGATGTTCAAGTCGGGCGCGGCCCTGCGTCCGGTCTCCGACTGGACCACCTACAACCACGAGTACACGGCGAACATCCTGAACACGCCCGACCTCGATCCGGAGGCGTATAAAATCTCGTCGCCGATCGAGTACGCCGACAAGCTGCAGGGAAACCTCCTGATCGGCCACGGCATGGTCGACGACAACGTGTTCTACCAGGACTCGGTGCGCATGGCCCAGCGCCTGATCGAGCTGCGCAAGGATAACTGGGAGATGGCCAGCTATCCGCTCGAGCGCCACGGCTACACCCAGCCGGAGAGCTGGTTCGACCAGTACCGCCGCATTTTCAAACTGTTCGAACGCACGCTCAAGCAGTAAGGCTGCAATCAGGACCGCACAAACGAGCGCCCCCCGGGGCGCTTTTTGTTTTACTGTTCGGTTTGTTACCTGTATCCGCTTTCGATTGCCTTCATGACGCCAGCCTCCTTGCCCTTCCCTTTCCGTCTCGCCTGCCTGCTCGCCGCGCTCTCCTGCGGCACCCTCCACGCCCAGGAGCGCGGCAAGGCCGATGAACCCGGCTTCGTCGGCCTGCCCAGCACCGGCCAGCTCGATGCCAGCCGCGTGCTGGCCGAGCGCCATGGCGCGCCGGACGACGCAGCGCCGGCGGACAAGGGCAGCAAAGAGAAAGACAAAGAGAAAGCGAAGCCGGCGCGCGGGCCAGCCGAACCCGCGGCCGCCGTGGCGCAGCCAGCCCGGAAAAAATTTGCCGTGCCCGCGGGCGGTATCACCGGCGTCGTCATCGAGAGCACCGCGCGCGAAGACCAGGCCAAGGTTCCGCTGACCTTCGGCCAGGTGTTCGCGCCCGGCGACCTGCCGCGCGGCGCCGGCCTGGCCGGCAAGCTGGCCGACGGCACCCTGCTGCCGCTGCAGCTGGACGTCAAGGCGACCCACCCGGACGGCTCGGTGCGCCACGCGGTCGTCTCGCTGGTCCTGCCGCGCCTGAACGCCGGCAAGGAGCTCGGCCTGGCCCTGGTCAAGTCGGCAAAAAAGGCGCCGGAAGCCGCCAAGCCGGGCGCCGCGCCCGACACGGTGGTGAGCATGGTCGTCGACGGCGAGCGCTACACGGCGTCGAGCGCCGCCCTGCTGAAGGAACAGAAAGCGCAGGTGTGGCTGCAGGGCCCCGTCGTCACCGAGCTGGAGGTGACGGCGCCCCTGAAGAATGCAAAGGGTGTCGAGCATCCGCACCTGGCGGCGCGCTTTGCGATCCGGTCCTACGCGGGGACGCGCAATGCGCGGGTCGACGTGGTCGTCGAAAACGACTGGGCCTATGAGCCCGACCCGCACAACATCAGCTACGACGTCACGATCACGGCAGGCGGCAAGCCGGTCTACGAGAAGCGCGACATGCTGCACTACCACCATGCGCGCTGGCGCACCCTGGCCTGGACCGGGGAGGCGCCGGCCCTGCACCTGCGCCACGACAGCGGCTACCTGATCGATTCGCGCGCGCTGCCGAACTACGACCGCTCGGTCGTGGTGCGCGACAGTACGCTCGCCGGGCTGGCGGCAAGCTGGAACGGATCGAAAACCGAACCGATGGGCGTCGGCCTGGCCGCGCCGAAAATGCCGGGTCCCGGCGGGCGCGTCGACATCGGCCTGCTGCCCGGCTGGGCCGCGGACTACCTGCTCAGCATGGATGCACGCGCGAAGTCGGTCACGCTGGGCACCGCCGACCTGGCCGGCAGCTGGTCGATGCACTACCGCGACAAGAAAACCGGCCTGCCGGTCAGCCTGCTCGATTATCCGTTCATGACGCTGGCCGGCCATCTCAGCGACACGCGCAATCCGAAGACCGGCAAGTTCGAAGCCTTTCCCGCCTGCCGCAAGGACATGTGCGCGACTCCGTACGTGTCCGACGTCTCGCACCAGCCGGGCCTGGTCTACCTGCCCTACCTCGTCACCGGCGACCATTACTACCTGGAAGAGCTGCAGTTCTGGGCCATGTACAACGTCTTCGAGACGAATCCCGGTTACCGCAAGGATGCCCAGGGCCTGCTGGCGCCGGAGCAGGTGCGCGGCCAGGCCTGGAGCCTGCGCACCCTCGGCCAGGCCGCCTACATCACGCCTGACGGCCATCCGCTCAAGCGCGCCCTGAACACGATCCTGGACAGCAACCTGTCCTGGTACAACGCCACCTACACCGACAATGCGCAGGCCAACAAGCTCGGCGTCATCGTCAACGGCTATGCGGTCGTCTACAAGAACAAGGTCGCACTCGCGCCCTGGCAAGACGACTTCTTCACTGCTGCCGTGGGATACGTGGCGGAACTCGGCTTCAAGAACGCCGAGCGGCTGCTCAAGTGGAAGGCGCGTTTTCCGATCGGCCGGATGACGGGCGATGGCGTGTGCTGGATGGCTGGTGCGAACTACACCTGGACGGTAAAGCCAGGCCCCTCGGCGCCCCTGTTCGAATCGATCGGGGAATCCTACGCCGCCACCGTCGGGCCGGACATCGCGGCCCTGCCCTGCGCCAGCGAGCGGCTGGCGGCGGCGCTGAAGCAGAAACCGGGCGACATGGGCGGCTATTCCGCCGAGCCGGCCGGCTTCCCCTCGAACATGCAGCCGGCCCTGGCTTATGCCGCCAATGCCGGCGGCGCGGCCGGCCGCAAGGCCTGGGCGCAGTTCATGGCACGCAGTGTGAAGCCCGATTACGGCGTGAGCCCGCAGTTCGCGATCGTGCCGCGCTGACCGGGAAACGATTACAACATGTAACCGCGGTTGCATTGGCGCGGGCGCTGGCGCATCTTGGTCGAACAATAAATCGACAAGGTCCTGACATGAACCGCGCGTCCGCCGCGCTGCCCGCCCTGGCAGCCGTTTCCCTCCTCCTCGCCGCCTGCAGCACGGGGGGCAGCCCGCCGCAGCCGCACGAAGCGGCTGCCAGGGCCACGGCCGGCGCGCCGCCGGCGCCTGCACAGCGGCGGGTGGACGTCACCGGCGCGCGCAACACCTCGGCGGACAAGTTCACCTATGCGCCCGCGCCGCTGCCGATGGCGTATGGGTTCACCATGCTGCAACTGCCGGGCGTCGACAAGTTCCCCGACGCGCAGGCGAACAAGTCGATCCTGGTCGAGGAGCAGCCCGTCTCCACCTTCAGCACCGACGTCGATACCGCTTCCTGGGCCTTCGTGCGGCACCAGCTCAATGCCGGCCGCCTGCCGCCGGCGGCCGCCGTGCGGGTCGAGGAAATGGTGAATTATTTCCCCTACAGTTACGTCCTCCCATTCAGCCGCACCCAGCCCTTCGCGGTGACGACCGAGGTCATGCCGAGTCCGTGGAAAGCGGAGAACCAGCTGCTGCACATCGCCGTGCGCGGCTTCGACATCAAGGCGGCCGAACAGCCGCCGATGAACGTGGTGCTGCTGGTCGACGTGTCCGGTTCGATGCGTCCGCAGGAGCGCCTGCCGCTGCTGAAACAGGGCTTCCACCTGTTCGCCGAGCGCCTGCGCCCGCAGGACCGGGTAGCGATCGTCACCTATGCCAACGGCACGGCGGTGGCACTGGAACCGACCACGGGACAGGACAAGCAGACCATCCTCGACGCCATCGACGGCCTCGACGCGCGCGGCGGCACGGCCGGCAGCGAAGGCCTGCAGCGCGCCTATGCGATGGCCGAGCGCCACTTCGACAAGGGCGCCGTCAACCGCGTCATCCTCGCCACCGACGGCGACTTCAATGTCGGCATCACGGACCCGCGCGAGCTCGAGAAATTCGTCGCCGACAAGCGCAAGAGCGGCGTCTACCTGTCGATCCTGGGCGTCGGCAGCGGCAACCTGAACGACGCGCTGATGCAGCGCCTGGCGCAGTCGGGCAACGGCAACGCGGCCTACATCGACTCGCTGCTGGAAGCGCGCAAAGCCCTCAGTGAGGAACTCGGCTCGACCATGTTCCCGATCGCGAACGACGTCAAGATGCAGGTCGAATTCAATCCGGCGCAGGTCGCGGCCTACCGGCTGATCGGCTACGAGACGCGCATGCTGGCGCGCCAGGATTTCAAGGACGACAAGGTCGACGCGGGCGACATGGGGGCGGGCCACACGGTCACCGCGATTTACGAGATCACGCCGGCGACGGCAAGCGGCAAGCTGGTCGATCCGCTGCGCTACGGCGGCGCCAAAAAGCCTGCTTCCGGCGCGAAGAGCGACGAACTGTGTTTCGTGCGGGTGCGCTACAAGCTGCCGGGCGAGTCGAGCAGCCGCGTGGTGGAGCAGCCGGTGCGCGCCGGGTCAGTGCACAAGACCCTGGCCTCGGCGCCGCTGGACCAGCGTTTTGCGGTGGCCGTCGCCGCCTTCGGCCAGCGCCTGCGCGGCGAGCCGCAAGTGGCGGACTACAGCTATGCCGATATCGCCGAGCTGGCGAACGGCGCGCGCGGTGTCGACGCGGAGGGGTATCGCGCCGAATTCGTGAAGCTGGTGCGGATGACGGAGGCGCTGGGCAAGGCGGGGCAGTTCGGGCAACCGTAGGGTGGGCGGCTCCACCCGGGCGGCAATGAGCACGCGACGTCAATGCCGCCCACGCGTTCAACGCACCGGTGCTGCTCCTCCTTATTTTCCAGTCTTTGCGCCGGCTTCGAACCAGGCGCCGACCTGCGCACGTTCGGCGTCGGTCATGTTGGTGAGGTTCGCCAGCGGCATGGCTTTCAGTTGCACGCTCTGCTGATAGATGCGCGCCGCGTGCTGGGCGACGCGTTCCGGCGAATCGAGCATCACGCCCGCCGGCGCGGTGGCAAAGCCGGGCTGGGTCGGGTGCGCCGAATGGCAGGCCACGCAGCGCTGGTCGACGATGGCTTTCACCTGCGTGAACTGGGCGGCGGTGTCACTGCCGGGCTGCTGCGCAAGGGGCGCTTTCGGTGCGATCAGCACCGCCAGCACGGCCAGCAGCGCGACGCCCGCCGCCGGATATTTCCACTCGATGCGGCCCTTGTGGCGCAGGTTGAAGAAGTGGCGGATCAACACGCCCGCCGCCATGATCACCGCCAGCACGGCCCAGGCGTGTTCGTGGCGGTAGGTCATCGCATAGTGGTTGCTGATCATGAGGAACAGCACCGGCAGCGTGAAATAGTTATTGTGGACCGAGCGCTGCTTGGCGCGGATGCCATGGACCGGATCGGGCTTCTGGCCGGCCATCATCGCATTGACCATCTTGCGCTGGCCGGGAATGATCACGTGGGCGACGTTGGCCACCATGATGGTACCGATCATCGCGCCGATGTGCAGGTAGGCCGCGCGTCCGCTCAGCAGGTGCGTCAGCACATACGCGCTGCCCACCAGGAAGGCGAAGATCACGACGCCGAAGGCCAGGTCGCGTTTGCCGAGCGGCGATTTGCACAGCAGGTCGTAGACCAGCCAGCCGACGACCAGGCTGCCCAGGCCAATGCCGACGGCCTGCCAGCTGGTGAGCTCAAGCACGCTGCGATCGACCATCATCGCCTGCGCGTTCAGGTAGTAGACGATGAACAGCAGCGCAAAGCCCGACAGCCAGGTCGAATAGGCTTCCCACTTGAACCAGTGCAGCTCCTTCGGCAGTTCGCCTGGTGCGACCAGGTATTTCTGCGGGTTGTAGAAGCCGCCGCCGTGCACGGCCCAGAGTTCGCCGGCGACGCCCTTGTTCGCCAGCTCCGACCCCGGCGCGGGCGGCTTGATCGTGTTATCGAGCCAGACAAAATAAAAGGAGGCGCCGATCCAGGCGATGCCCGTGATGATGTGCAGCCAGCGCACGAGCAGGTTGAGCCATTCGAGGCCGTAGGATGCCAGGGGTCCGAACACGTCCATGCAGAGTCCTTGTCGCGTTATTGGTAGTGGTAACCGAGTGACGATAATCCGATTTCATTTTGTACAACATGAAAGATATCGTATATTCGACATACGCACTCGTATATAACACGCACATGGCCGCCCTCCCCCAGCACCTGGATATCCACCTGATCCGTATCCTCTACCTGCTGCTGGTGGAGAAGAACGTCTCGCGGGTGGCACTGAAACTGAACCAGCCGCAGCCCTCGATCTCGGCCTCGCTGCGCAAACTGCGCGAACTGACGGGCGATCCGCTGCTCGTGCGCGGCGCGCGCGGCATGGTGCCGACCCAGCACGGCGAGAGCCTGCTCAAACCCGCCAAGCGCATCCTCGACGAAACCGAGAGCCTGTTCGTCAAGAAGTCGGCCTTCGTGCCGGAAGAAGCGGCGCGTACCTTCCACATCGCCGCGCCCGACTATCTCGATACCCAGTTCCTGCCGAATGTCGTCGCCGCGGTGCGCCGCGGTTCGCCCAACAGCCGGGTCGCGATCCATGGCATGGGCGCCGGCGCCGACTACCTGCGCATGCTGTCGGACGGCGAGATGGACCTGGTGATCGCCAACTGGGACGAGCCGCCCGCGCACCTGCACATCTCGAAACTGTTCGAAGACCCGATCGTCTGCACCATGCGCGCCGACAGCCCGTACGCGCGGCGCACCGCAAGCGACGCGATGACCATCGAAGACTACCTCGGTTTGCCGCACGTGGCGCCCTCGCAGACGCTGCCCGGCTACCACGGCGTGATCGACTCCTTCCTCGCGCGCCAGGGAATGCATCGCAAGATCGCGGTCGAGTCGCCCTATTTCGGCTTGATTCCCTACATGCTGACCCAGACCGACCTGGTGCTGACCACCGGCCGCCAGTTCATGCGCTCGTACGAAAAGACGCTGCCGCTGAAGACATTCACGATGCCCCTGAAATTCCCGCCGATGCGTTTTTACCAGCTGTGGCACCAGCGCGTGCACCAGTCGTCGGAACACAAATGGCTGCGCGACCTGGTCAGCCAGGCGGCGCGGGCGCTGGTGCAGAAGTAGCGATCGATTTCCTGCGCCGCTACCCGGTGTCAATGCTCAGGCGGCCGTTTTTGCGGTGCCGGGAAGCTTGCCGCGGACGGTCAGTGCGATGGACAGGGCGATGGATGTCAGCAGGAGCGAGCCGCTGAACATGTGCCCCGGCTCTCCCCTGCCTGCGCCATCGGACGTACCGAAGACGACATCGATGGCGAACATCGACGCGAACCAGAGCGCGACGGCGTACAGGGCGCACAGCGCGACCAGCTTGAAGGGATTGCGTTGCGACGCCCTGGCGGCCGGTGCGGCACGCGGTACACCGCACACCGGACAGCCTCCGGTACCGTCATGCAGGTCACTCGCACAGCCCGGGCAATAAACCATGTCCATATTCGCTCCTCATCGGTGTCGGGTCGAGGTGAGTCAGTGTGCGAAAGAAGATGACGTGCCTGGGGGATCAGGGTACTGATTGCTGTCATTGGGAAATCAAAGGCGCTCGCATCCAGATCAAGCAAGCACAATGATCGGACTTCGGGCAGCGCGCCGCAAGGACCGCACGCGAGCTATGTTGGCCGTCGCGTAACGTAGGGTGTGGCCGGGCCGCGCAGGCACTTGTGCCCACGCGGTGCAGCGTTTGATATGACGCGACGGCGCCAGGGACCGCGTAGGCAGCGTCCGCGTCAAGGGGTGCGACGTGCAAATGCCGTACCGCGTGGACTCAGGAGTCCACCCTACGTTACGCGACGGCAAACAATAAGGACGCCTATCGCCTGGCACGCCGCGCCAGCACCAGCGCGATCCCGCCCAGGATCGCCAGCGACGCCAGCACCAGCCGCCAGCTCAGCGGCTCGGCCAGGAACAGCACCGCGCCGAATGCGGTAATCAGCGGCACCGACAACTGCACCGTCGCCGCGCGCATCGCCGTCAACCCGCGCAGTGCCGTGTACCAGAGGGCATAGCCGACGCCGGAGGTGACCACGCCCGACACGATGGCGAGCACGATGCCGCGTGCGTCTGCGTGGGCATGGCCGGCAAACGGCAGCCACAGGACGAAGGCCAGCGGCGCCGCGCGCAGGAAATTGCCGGCGGTGGCGCGCAGCGGATCGGGCGCGCCGCGTCCGCGCAGCGAATACACGCCCCAGGCCGCGCCGGCCAGCGCCATCAGCGTGGCGCCAGGCAGCGGTGGCGCGCTCACCCCGGGCAGCACCAGGTAGACCAGCCCGGCGGCTGCCAGTCCCAGGCCGCACCAGGCCGTCGGGGCAAAGCGTTCGCCGCCCCGCAGTGCCGCGCCGAACATGGTCAGCTGGACCGCGCCGAACAGGATCAGCGCCCCGGTGCCGGCCGCCAGGCCGACATAGGCGAACGAGAAAAAGGCGACATACGCGAACAGCATCGCGGCCGACGTCCAGTCGCCGCGCACGCTCGTCTCGTGGCCCGCGCGCAGGCGCACGATGAGCGCCAGCGCGAGCGCGCCGGACACCACGCGGATCGCGCCGAAGCTGGCGGGATCGATGCCGCCGCGCGCCAGCGCCAGGCGGCACAGCAGCGAATTGGCGGCAAACGCGAGCATCGCCGCGGCCGTGAAGGCGAGCGTGGCCAGCTGCGGCGGTAATCTTTCCAAGGGCCTGTACCCCATCAAATTTGGCACTGCTGCACGTCAGGCCGCCTGGCCGAAGCCGGCGCCGGTGCCGCTTACTCGTCGTCGCGCGGCGGCGCACGCTTCGCCGTCGCCCGGCTCTTGAGCCAGTCCCGTCCGCCCGCGTTCAGCGCGCGGGCGACGACTGCCGGCGGCAGGCTGTACACGGTCGCCCAGGTTGCGCGCCCGTCCGCCCCGTTCGACGGAAAGCTGTTCGTTTCGATCGGCCAGTTGTACTTGCGTTTCAAGGTGCGCACGATGGCCGCCAGCGTGACGCGGCCGCGCAGCGGCTCGGCGCCGGTCTGGTCTTCGTCCGACAACAGCACGGCCAGCACGGCGCCGCGCGCGGTCAGCGGACCGGGAAAGGTAGGGGTTTTGCTCGGCATGCCGGCATTTTAGCCAAGTTTTCACAAGGCCTGTGCACGCTGGCAAGCCATGAACACGCCCCCTCCTTCGCTGCCTGATGCGTCAGGCGTTTGCTTCGTCCCCGGCCGCCAGTGCGCGCTCCGCCACGCCGGCGCGCTCCAGCATCGCATGCAGCAGCACATTGCAGCCGGCCTCCAGGTGCGCCGGCTGCGCATCCTCGATCTCGTTGTGGCTGATGCCGTCCTTGCAGGGCACGAAGATCATGCCCGACGGCGCCACCCGGGCGGTATAGATGGCGTCGTGGCCGGCGCCCGAGACCACGTCCATCGTCGAGTAACCGAGCTTGCTGGTCGCGGCGCGCACGGCGTCCACGCAATCCGGGTGGAAGGGACATGGCGGGTAGTAGGACACACGCTCGATCTCGATGCCGAGGCCGGTGTCCGCGCGTGTTTTCGCGACAAAGGCCAGCATTTCCTCGTGCATCGTGTTGAGCAACGCGTCGTTCACGTTGCGCAGGTCGATGCTGAATTTCACCTGGCCCGGGATCACGTTGCGGCTGTTCGGGAACACCTGCACCATGCCGACCGTGCCGCGTCCGTAGGGCGGATAGCGGTTCGCAATGGCGACCACTTCCTGCATGATGGTGGTCGCCACCTGCAGCGCGTCGCGGCGCAGGCCCATCGGCGTCGGGCCGGCGTGGGCTTCCATGCCGGACACCGTGCAATCGTACCAGGACAGGCCCATCACGGCGGGCACCACGCCGATCACCTTGTCGGCGTCTTCCAGTACCGGGCCCTGCTCGATATGGGCTTCGAAATAAGCGCCGATCGGGTGCCGGCCGGGTTCCTCGGTGCCGAGGTAGCCGATGCGTTCGAGTTCCTCGCGCACGGTTTTGCCGTCGACGTCTTTGGCGGCATAGGCCGTCTCGAGGCTGAAGGCGCCGCAGAAGACGCCGGAACCCATCATCACAGGCACGAAGCGCGAACCTTCCTCGTTGGTCCAGAAGGCGACTTCGATCGGGGCTTCGGTGACGATGTGCTTGTCGTTCAGGGTGCGCACCACTTCGATGCCGGCCAGTACACCGTAGTTGCCGTCGAACTTGCCCCCGGTGGGCTGGGTGTCGACGTGGCTGCCGGTGACGATCGGGGGCAGGCTGTTGTCGCGGCCGGCGCGGCGCATGAAGACGTTGCCGATCTTGTCGACGGTGACGCTCATGCCGGCTTCACGGGCCCAGCCGACGACCAGGTCGCGGCCCTGGCGGTCAAGGTCGGTCAGGGTGAGGCGCTTGACGCCGCCTTTGGGGGTGGCGCCGATCCGGGCGAGCTCCATCAGGGAGCTCCACAGGCGTTGGCCGTTGATGCGCAGGGTGTCGGGCATGGTTTCTCCAAATAGCGGTGTAAATCGGAGCGCGGTACGCAGGCGTGCGTTGAACGCGCGGGCGGCAGAGCCGCCCACGCTACGGGTTCATGCCTGCGTCGTGGTGAATGCAGGCCGGTCGATGTGGCGGCCGGCGCCCTCTTCGGCCCGCAAATCGCCGCGTTCGAAGACGAGCTTGCCGGCGGCGATCGTGTGGGTCGGGATGCCGCGCACGGTGCGGCCTTCGAAGACGTTGAAGCCGCCCTTCGCGAACTGGGTTTTGCTCGATATGGTCCGGGTGCCGTTCGGGTCCCAGACGACGATATCGGCGTCAGCCCCGGCGGCGATCACGCCCTTTCTCGGGTACATGTTGAAAATCTGCGCTGCATTGGTCGAGGTGACGCGCACGAACTCCGAGGGCGTCAGCGTGCCCGCATTGACGCCCGCGTCCCAGACGATGGCCATGCGTTCCTCCACGCCGCCGCAGCCGTTCGGGATGCGCGTGAAATTGTCCGCGCCCGCGGCCTTTTGTTCGGCGCAGAAGGTGCAGTGGTCGGTCGCCGTCGTGTGCAGGTTGCCGCCGCGCAGGCCTTGCCACAGCGCCGCCTGGTGATGCTTGCTGCGAAACGGGGGGCTCATCACGTGGCCGCGCGCGAAGTCGTCGTCTTCGCTCGCGTACACGCTGTCGTCGATGACCAGGTGCCCGGCGAGCGCTTCGCCATACACGCGCTGGCCCCTGGCGCGGGCGAGGGTGATGGCGTCGAGCGACTCGGCGCAGGACACGTGCACGATATACACCGGCGTGCCGAGTACCTTGGCGATCGCGATGGCCCGGTTCGCCGCTTCCGCCTCCACTTCCGGCGGGCGCGACAGCGGGTGCGCCCTGGCGCCGGTGATGCCCTTTTGCAGCAGCTCCTGCTGCAACTGATAAACCAGCTCGCCGTTCTCGGCATGGACCGTCGGGATTGCGCCCAGTTCCAGCGCGCGCCTGAAACTTTTCACGAGGGTCTCGTCGTCGGCCATGATCGCGTTCTTGTAGGCCATGAAGTGCTTAAAACTGTTCACGCCATGCTCGCGCACCAGGGTGCCCATGTCCGCATGCACCGAGTCGTCCCACCAGGTCACGGCCACGTGGAAAGTGTAGTCGCCGGCCGACTTCCGCGCCCAGCCGCGCCAGGTGCGGTATGCCTCCATCAGCGACTGTTTCGGGTCGGGGATGACGAAGTCCATGATCGTCGTCGTGCCGCCGGCCAGGCCCGCGGCGGTGCCGGTAAAAAAATCATCCGCGGTGACGGTGCCCATGAAAGGCAGCTGCATGTGGGTGTGGGTGTCGATCCCGCCCGGCATCACATACTGGCCGCCAGCATCGATGACGGTGGCGTTCGCGGGCGCGTCGATGCTCTCGCCGACGGCCACGATCTTGTCGCCGAAACAGAGCACGTCGCCGCGGAAAGCACGGTCGGCGTTCACGATGGTGCCGCCGCGGATAATCGTCGTCATGGACACTCCTTTGTCAGGTGGTGGGGATCAGGTCGAAGGCTCAGGTGGAAGCGTCGGCCGCCATGCGCACTGCCTGGGCCGTGCGGCCCTTCATCATGAGGCCGTACACGACGGCGGCAATGACGACGCCGACGAACCAGGCGTAGGTATAGATCGCCTTGAAGGCCTCGCCCACGTGCGGGAACGAGGCCGGCAAGGCGGCGTTCAGGAAGCCCGGCAGGTTCGGCAGCACGCCGGCGGCAAAGGCAACGATCGCGGCGATGTTCCAGCCGCCGCGATAGGTGTACACGCCTTTATCGCGGTACAGCTGGTCGACGTCGAGCTCCGTCTTGCGGATGAAGTAATAGTCGATGATCATGATGCCGGCGATCGGTCCGAGCAGGGCCGAATAGCCGGTCAGCCAGATGAAGATGTAGTTCTGCGACGACTCGAGGATTTTCCACGGCATCATCGCCAGCGCGATCCCGGCCGTGATGTAGCCGCCGACGCGGTACGAGATCTTCTGCGGCGACAGTGCGGAAAAATCGTAGGCCGGGCCGACCAGGTTGGCGGCCAGGTTGACGCTGGCGGTATCGATCAGCAGGATCAACAGGGCGACCAGCACCGCCACCCCCGTCATGCGGCTGGCGACATCGACCGGGTCCCACAGCGCCTTGCCGTACAAGACAATCGTGGCCGAGGTGACGGTCACCGCCAGCGCCGCCAGCAGCGCCATCGGCAGCGGCAGGCCGAGCGACTGGCCGACGACCTGGTCGCGCTGGGATTTGGCGAAACGGGTGAAGTCGGGGATGTTCAGCGCCAGCGTGGCCCAGTAGCCGATCATGGCCGTCAGCGACGGCCAGAAGACGCTCCAGAACATGCCGGCTTTCGGTCCGCCCTCGACGAATTTTGACGGCTGGTCGAGCAGCGGCCCGAAGCCGCCTATCTTGTTGTAGACCCAGCCGAGCAGCACGAAGCAGATCGCGATCTTCAGGGGCGCCGTATAGGTCTCTAACTTGCGGATCGATTCCATGCCATGCACGACGAAGTACATCTGGATGGCCCAGAAGGCGAGGAAGCAGGCCAGCTGGCCGGCGTTGATGCCGAGACCAGGGAGACTGGCGCCGCCCACGGGGCCGCCGAGCAGCACGCCCAGCAAGGTGTAGATCATGCTGCCGCCGAACCAGGTCTGGATGCCGTACCAGCCGCAGGCGACGATCGCGCGCATGAGCGCCGGCAGGCGCGCGCCGCGCGTACCGAACGAAGCGCGCGCCAGCACCGCGTAGGGAATGCCGTATTTGGTGCCGGCATGGCCGATCAGGAGCATCGGCAGCAGCACGATCACGTTCGCGAGGAACACCGTGACCACTGCCTGCCAGGCCGACATGCCGCTTTCGATCAGGCTCGACGCGAGCATGTAGGCGGGAATGCTGATCACCATCCCGACCCAGAGCGCCGCAAAGTGATACCAGCGCCAGGTGCGCTGCGCGGCGCTGGTGGGCGCGAGGTCGTGATTCCAGAGTTCGGCGCTGACAGGGTGTTGCGTCACAATATTGCCTTTCCAATTGGGTTGATTCTTGCGTGCGACCCAGTGTAGCGCAAACGTCAGTACGGGCGCGAGGGGAAAAGCCCCCCGCGCCCGTCGTATGAACTCAGGCAGGTTCGATGACTGCCGCCGCTCCCGCCACGCTGGGCGCGGGCTGGATTTCCGCACGCGGGTTGCGCGCATCCTGGGTCCAGTTCATGTAGGGCTTGCCGGTCTCCTGCGGCAGCATCGCGATGCAGGCCTCGACCGGACAGGTGATTTCGCACAGGTTGCAGCCGACGCATTCGTCGCGAATCACCTCGTAGCGGCGCGCGCCCGTTTCCGTGAGCAGCTGCGCAATCGCCTGGTGCGAGGTGTCTTCGCAGGCGACGAAACACTTGCCGCAGCCGATGCATTTGTCCTGGTCGATGTGGGCAATCACCTGGTAATTCATGTCCAGGTATTTCCAGTCGGTGGTGTTCGGCACGGCTTTGCGCGAGAAGGCGGCGATGTTGGCGTAGCCTTGGGTGTCCATCCAGCGCGACAGGCCATCCTTCATCTCCTCGACGATCCGGAAGCCATGCAGCATCGCCGCCGTGCACACCTGCACCGAGCCGGCACCGAGCGCGATGAATTCGGCCGCATCTCTCCAGTTGCCGATGCCGCCGATGCCGGAAATCGGCAAGCCGCTCGTCGCCGGGTCGCGCGCGATCTCGGCCACCATGTTCAGGGCGATCGGTTTCACGGCCGAACCGCAATAGCCGCCGTGGGTGCTGGCGTTGCCGACCGCCGGGAAGGCGATCATGCGGTCGAGGTCGAGATGGGTGATCGAATTGATCGTGTTGATCAGCGAGACGGCATCCGCCCCGCCGGCCAGCGCCGCGCGTGCCGGGGCGCGCACGTCGGTGATGTTCGGCGTCAGTTTGACGATGACCGGCAGCCGCGTGTGCTTCTTGCACCAGGCGGTGACCATCTGCACGTAGTCGGGCACCTGCCCCACCGCCGCGCCCATGCCGCGTTCCGGCATGCCGTGCGGGCAGCCGAAATTCAGTTCGATGCCGTCGGCGCCGGTCGCTTCCACCAGCGGCAGGATCGCGGCCCACGGCGCTTCCTCGCAAGGCAGCATCAGCGAGACGATCATCGCGCGGTCCGGCCAGGCTTTTTTCACGGCCGTGATCTCGCGCAGGTTGATGTCCAGGCTGCGGTCGGTGATCAGCTCGATGTTATTGAAACCGATGACTTCGCGGTTCTTGCCGTAGTGGGCGGAGTAGCGCGAGGAGACGTTCACGGCCGGCGGGTCTTCGCCCAGTGTCTTCCAGACCACGCCGCCCCAACCGGCCTCGAAGGCACGCACGACGTTATACGCCTTGTCGGTCGGCGGCGCCGACGCCAGCCAGAAGGGATTGGGCGATTTGATGCCGCAAAAATCGATGCTCAGGTCGGCCATGCTGCCTCCGCTGCAATGTCGTTGTGGATCGCCAGCGCGGCCAGCTTGCCATGCTGGACCGCTTGCACCGTCAGGTCCTGCCCCAGCGCGACGCAGTCGCCGCCGGCGTAGATGCCGGGTACTTTGGTGCGCAACGCGCCGTCGACCACGATGCGTTCGCCGTCGCGCCACAGGCCCTGGGCCAGGGTGTCGAGTTCAGGCGGCGGCGCCATCGCCTGGCCGATCGCCTTGAACACGGCATCGGCCGCGATCTCGATAAAGGCGCCGGTGCGCGCCAGGCGTCCTGCGTCCATGCGGGTTTCCTCGAACCGCATGCCGTTCACGCGGCCGGCCTCGTCGAACAGCACTTCCAGCGGCGACGCCCAGGTTTTAATCCGCACGAAATTGGTCTTGGCGATCTCGATCTCGTGGCCGGTCGCGCTCATGGCGTCGAAACCGCGGCGGTAGACCAGGGTCACCTCGTCGGCGCCGAGTCGCTTCAGCTGCACCGCCATGTCGATCGCGGTGTTCCCGGCGCCGATGACGATCGCGCGGCGCGGCACCGGGAGGGTCGACAGGTCGCCCGCCTGGCGCAGCGCGGCGATGTAATCGGTGGCGGCGAGCAGGCCCGGGGCGTCTTCGCCCGTCAGGCCGAGGCGGCGGCTGGCCCCCAGGCCGAGGCCGAGGAAGACGGCGTCGAAGCGCGCGTGCAGGTCGTGCAGTTGCAGGTTGTCGCCCAGCGACTGGCCGTACTGGATGTCGATGCCGCCGATGGAGAGCAGGAAATCGACTTCCTGCTGCGCGAAGTCGCCGGGCAGTTTGTATTTGGCGATGCCGTATTCGTTCAGGCCGCCGGCCTTTGGTTTGCTCTCGAACACCACGACATCGTGGCCCAGCATGGCAAGGCGGTGGGCGCAGGACAGGCCTGCCGGCCCGGCGCCGACCACGGCAATCGTCTTGCCGGTGGAGGGCGCGCGCGCGAACGGGTGACCGGCGAAGCGCGCGTTGTCGACGGCATGGCGTTGCAGCAGGCCGATTTTGACGGGCTCGCGCTCGGCGTAGTGGTTGCGCACGCAGGCGTCCTCGCACAGGATTTCGGTCGGGCAGACGCGGGCGCAACTGCCGCCGAAGATGTTTTGCTTGAGGATGCCGAGGGGCGGCGCCGTTGATGTTCTGGTCGTGGATGTTGCGGATGAAGCTGGCGACGTCGATGCCGGTGGGACAGGCACGCATGCAGGGGGCGTCGTAGCAGTAGAGGCAGCGGGCTGCCTCGATGGCGGCCTGGCGTGCTGTGAGCGGCGGCGCCAGGTCGGTGAACTGGGCCGCGAGCGCGCCGTGCGAATCGGCTGCCGGTGGCAGGTGCTGGAGAGTCTCGATCATGTGCATCCCTGGTGTTTGTTGGAGTGCTGGTGTTCGACTGCTTCGTACCTTGCTTTTGTAGCGTGGGCGCTTGTGCCCTTCCCTGTCGGTCAGGGCGCTTCGCGGGCGAGCAGCATGCTGCCCGAATTCCCCGCTACGCCCCACGCGGTGATACCTACCCTTCGATTTGTCGTGTGGCTGATCTTGTTATAACTATCACCGCGTGGGCGGGGGACCGCGGGGCCGCCGAGGCCCACCCTACGTCCCTCTGCTTGAGGTAATCGCCATCGCCGGATACCGCCAACACGACGCACACGTCCGCGTGGGCACGGGGCGCCCACCCTCCGGTCATGTACGCGTGCCGGGTTATTTCATCTGCGGGAACGCGAACTCGACGCCGGAGCTCGCCGTATTCGGCCAGCGCTGCATCACGGCCTTGTGGCGCGTATAGAAACGCACGCCTTCGGGGCCGTAGGCGTGATGGTCGCCAAACATGCTGCGCTTCCAGCCGCCGAAGCTGTTGAAGGCCATCGGCACCGGCAGCGGGACGTTGACGCCCACCATGCCGACCTGGATCTGGCGCACGAATTCGCGGGCCACGCCGCCATCGCGGGTGAACACGGCGACGCCGTTGCCGTATTCGTTGGCGTTGATCAGCTCGACCGCGCTGCCGATGTCCGGCAGTCGCACCACGCACAGCACCGGCCCGAAAATCTCTTCCTGGTAGATGCTCATCTCGGGCGTCACGTGGTCGAACAGGGTGCCGCCGACGAAGAAGCCGTTTTCAAAACCGTCGACCTTGTGGCCGCGGCCATCGACGACGAGCGTCGCGCCCTGCTCCACGCCTTCGCCGATCAGGCGTTCGATGCGCTGGCGCGCCGCCTGCGTCACGACCGGTCCCATTTCGGCACCAGCGCTCATGCCCTCGCCGATCTTCAAGTTCTTCGTGCGCTCGGCCAGCGTGGCCACCAGCTTGTCGCCAGCGTCGCCGATGGCCACGACGACCGAGATCGCCATGCAGCGCTCGCCCGCCGAACCGTAGGCGGCGCCGATCAGGGCGTCGACCGCCATGGTCATGTCGGCGTCGGGCATGACGACCATGTGGTTCTTGGCGCCGCCCAGGGCCTGCACGCGCTTGCCGTTGGCACTGCCGCGCGCATAGATGTATTCGGCGATCGGGGTCGAGCCGACAAAGCTGATCGCCTGCACGTCGCGGTTATCCAGCAGCGCATCGACGGCGACTTTATCTCCCTGCACCACGTTGAAGACGCCGTCCGGCAAACCCGCCTCCTTCAACAGCCGCGCATGCAGCAGCGAGGGCGACGGATCGCGCTCCGACGGTTTTAATACGAACGTGTTACCGCAGGCGATCGCCACCGGGAACATCCACATCGGCACCATCACCGGAAAATTGAACGGCGTGATGCCGGCTACCACGCCCAGCGGCTGGCGCATCGCCCAGGCGTCGATGCCGCGCGCGATCTGGTCCGTGAATTCGCCTTTCAGCAGTTGCGGGATGCCGCAGGCGAATTCGACGACTTCGATGCCGCGCGCGACTTCGCCCTGCGCGTCGCTGAAGGTCTTGCCGTGTTCGCGCGTGATCATGGCCGCGAATTCGTCGGTGTGCTGCTGGCACAGCTGCAGGTATTTGAAGAGGACGCGCGCGCGCGCCAGCGGCGGCGTGGCGGCCCAGGCCGGAAACGCGGCTTGCGCGGCGAAGACGGCGGCGTTGACTTCGTCGACGCTGGCCAGCGTCACGCGGGCGCAGGGCTCGCCCAGGGCCGGGTTGAACACGTCGGCATAGCGCTCGCCCGCGGTGTCGACGACGTGGCCGCCGATGAAGTGACCGATGACGGGGGAACTGAGTTCGGGTTGATTCATGTGTTGTCTCTTCTAGTCCAGGTTCTTCAAAACGGTGGCCAGCTTGCCGAACAATTCGTCGATGTGCTGTTTCTCGAGGATGAGGGGCGGCGACAGCGCAATGATGTCGCCCGTGGTGCGGATCAGGATGCCGTCGGCAAACGCCTTCTTGAATGCCTGGTAGGCGCGCGCGCCCGGCTTGCCCGGAATCGGTTCGAGCTCGATGCCGGCGATCAGGCCGATGGTGCGCAGGTCGATCACGTGCGGCAAGCCTTTTAATGCATGCACCGCGTCTTCCCAATAGGACTGGATACCCTTCGCATGCGCCAGCACCTGCTGGTCCCTGAACACCTCGAGCGTGGCCAGCGCGGCGGCGCAGGCGACGGGGTGGCCGGAATAGGTATAGCCGTGGAACAGTTCGATGCCCGCGGGCGCTTCCATGAAGGCGTCGTGGATGAACTTTTTGCTGAACACCGCGCCCATCGGGATCACGCCGTTGGTCAGCCCTTTCGCGGTCGTCATCAGGTCCGGCTCGACCTCGAAATAGTCGGCCGCGAACGGCGTGGTGAGGCGGCCGAAGCCGGTGATGACTTCGTCGAAAATGAGCAGGATGCCGTGCCTGGTGCAGATCTCGCGCAGGCGTTTCAGATAGCCTTTCGGCGGCACCAGCACGCCGGTGGAGCCGGAGACCGGCTCGATGATGACGGCGGCAATGGTGGAAGCGTCGTGCAGCGCGACCAGGCGCTCGAGTTCGTCCGCCAGCTCGGCGCCGAAATCCGGCTCGCCGCGCGAGAACGCGTTTTTCAGCAGGTTGTGCGTGTGCGGCAGGTGGTCGACGCCGGGCAGCAGCGGGCCGAAACTCTTGCGGTTGGAGCCGATGCCGCCCACGGACAGGCCGCCGAAGCCGACGCCGTGGTAGCCGCGCTCGCGCCCGATCAGGCGGGTGCGCCCGCCTTCGCCGCGCGCCTTGTGATAGGCCAGCGCGATTTTCAGGGCGGTATCGACCGCCTCGGAACCGGAGTTGGTATAGAAAACGTGGCCGAACTTGTGGCCGGTGTAGTCCATCAGCTGCTCGGCCAGGTCGAAGGCGGCAGGATGGCCCATCTGGAAGGTGGGGGCGAAATCGAGCTGGCCGATCATCTCGCGCACCGCACTCACGATCTTCGGCTGGGCGTGGCCGCAAGGCACGCACCACAGGCCGGCGGTGCCGTCGAGGATCTGGTTGCCGTCCACGTCCTTGTAGTACATGCCTTCGGCCGAGACCAGCAGGCGCGGATTGGCCTTGAAGTCGCGGTTATTGGTGAAAGGCATCCAGAAGGCGGACATCGATTCGGGTCTGGACTCGTTCATGCAGGCTCTCCCTTGTTTGCAGCCAATTGTTGATATTTCTTGGTCTGAATGGCAAAACGATGAGGCAATCGTGCGCGTCCGCGCGGCGAATGTAAAGCCGCGGAACTTTTACGCTGGCCGGTCTGGCCCGAGGTCGTTGCAAAAATGCAAAAGAACCTGCCGATCCGGTAATATAAACGCGCGCCGTGATGCCGTCATATCAATTTGCGTATATGCGAAGTCAGCGGCGGTAAACAATCATGCTAAATCACCGGGCCGACAGCCAGTGTGAGAATGTCAACGCGTTTGATATAACGCAAACTCAGCCATCGCGGGTAAGCGCGCAATGCTGACTGGAGACCGCCATGCCCGAACCGATGCCGCCCATCCTGACGACCGAGCGTTTGACCTTGCGCCCGCTGCTTGAGGGCGACGGCACCGCCCTGTTTGCCATCTTCTCCGACCCGGAAGTGGTGCGCTATTGGTCGCGCAGCGCCTGGACCGACATGGCCCAGGCCGACGAGATGCTCGCCGCCGCCATGCGCGACTATGCCGACGGCAGCGGCCTGCGCTATGGTATCGTGGTCACGGCGACAAACGAACTGGTCGGTGTCGCCAGCCTGTTCGCCTTCAGCCGCGACAACCGGCGCTGCGAAACCGGCTATGTGCTCGGCAGCCGCCACTGGGGCCGGGGCTATGCCAGTGAAGCACTGGAACCGGTGATCGCGCACGCATTCGGCGCGCTCGGCATGAACCGGATCGAGGCCGACGTCGATCCGCAGAACATCGCGTCGAGCCGGGTGCTGGAAAAACTGGCGTTTCGCCTCGAGGGCAGCATGCCGGAACGCTGGATTGTCCATGGCGAAAAGGCCGATACCGCCTTCTATGGCCTGCTCAAGCGCTATTGGGATGCGCGCGCGCCGTCCCGTTCGTCGGTTGCCGCTGCCGGTTAGCCCATGAAATGCGCGCTTCGTCGCAGTACCCTCGCCGGCATTTGCTGCCCGGGATACAGTGCTTCCATCGACACCCCACCACGAGGAGCACAGACATGAAAACGACCACTTTCCGATCCTTCGCCGCCGAACTCGAAGATGCCGCCGCGGGCTGCGTGCGTTTCTTTCGTGGCGGCCTGCGCACCTTCTCCGCCCTGCCCTGGCCGGCCCTGCTGCTGGCCGCGGTACTGACCGCCTGCGCGATCGCCGTCATCCCGACCGCCCTGATGCTGTTCGCGATCTTCCTCGCCATCAAGTACGCGGTGCTGGCGATCAATGGCGACAAGACCACCCCAATCGAGGATTGAACATGCAAGCCAGCCAGATCAACCAGGCACTCGATTTCTTGCGCGACGCTGGCAGGGAAGCGAGCAAGCTCGGTTGGGCATTTTTCGACTGGCTGGCCGTCGTCGCATGGCGCCAGCTGGCCGTCACCTGGCTGCTCGCGCTCGTGTTCTTCGGCATGGTGAACATGCCGGAACCGGCGGCCTGGTACATCTTGGTGTCGTTCGGCATCAAGGTGGCGGCCGGCGGCAAGCGCCGCGCCGAACTGGTGGCGAAAGACGCAACCTTGAAGGCCGAGGTCGCCACACTGGAGCGGCGCCTGACCGAAGCGCAAATGGCGGCCCTGCAGGCTCAGGTCGAGCCCCACTTCCTGTTCAACACCCTGGCCCTGATCGGCCGCCTGATCGAGACCGATCCCGTCGAAGCGGCCAAGGTCCACGCCCACCTGATTTCCTACCTGCGTTCGAGCCTGCCGCAGATGCGCTCCTCCGGCGGCGCGACGCTCGGCAAGCAGCTCGAGCTGTCGCGTGCCTATCTTGCCATCATGCAGGCAAGGATGAAGGAACGGCTCGCGGTGCGCTTCGAGGTGCCTGACTTCCTCGGCAGCGCACCCTTCCCGCCGATGATGCTGCAAACCCTGATCGAAAACGCGATCAAGCACGGCCTGGAACCGAAGATCGCAGGCGGCACCATCACGGTACGTGCCCGGGTCGACGTCGCCACCCTGGTCGTCGACGTCTGCGACGACGGCATCGGCATCGACCTGCACGCCGACGACGGCGTCGGTCTCGCCAACATCCGCGAACGCCTGCAGCTGCTCTACGGCACCCAGGCCGAGCTGGTGATCGAAGCGCCCCCAGGCGGCGGCGCCTGCGCCTCGGTGCGCATTCCGTACAAGATGATGGAGGGAGCATGAGCAGTATGACCGGCGCCGTCACCGCCCTGATCGCCGACGACGAAGCCCCGATGCGCGAGCAGTTGCGTGCGCGCCTGGCGGAAGCCTGGCCCGAACTTGAGGTCGTCGCCCTCGCCTCGAACGGCATCGAAGCCGTCGAGATGGCCGCGCGCTACCAGCCGCAGATCGCCTTCCTCGACATCCGCATGCCCGGCATGGGCGGCATCGAGGCAGCGCGCCAGCTGTACAACCGCTGCCATATCGTCTTCGCCACCGCCTATGACCAGTACGCCGTCGACGCCTTCGAGCACGGAGCGATCGACTACCTGCTGAAACCCGTCACCGCCGAACGCCTCGCCACCACCTGCGAGCGCCTGCGCAAGCGCTTGCAGCAAGCGCCCCAGGACATCGGCGCCCAACTGGCCCAGCTCGGCAGCCTGCTGCAGCAGGGCACGCCGCCCAAGCGCCCCTACCTGCGCTGGATCCAGGCGCAAGTGGGCGGCAGCCTGCGCATGGTGAGCACGCGCGAAATCCTGTTTTTCCAGTCCGACGAAAAATATACGCGGGTGCAGACGGCCACGGCTGAACTTCTCATCCGCAAGACGCTCAAAGAACTTGCGGACGAGCTCGACCCCGACGAATTCTGGCGCATCCACCGCTCGACCCTGGTTCGGGTGGATGCGATCGCCGAAGTGTCGCGCGACCTGCGCGGGCGGCAAATGCTGAGGGTGCGCAATTATCCGCAGGAGCTGGAAGTGAGCCGGAATCACTCGCATCTGTTTCAGCAGATGTGATTTTTTATGCTGACCGGCATACGGCCGGTTATTTTTGCTTCTGGAGAATGCGATGTCGGCGCGACCTTCAACTGTTGTCCCTTGCCTGCGTGCACGGACCTCGAGGGCACGTCTGGCGTATCGGGACTGGCGATCCGCTTCGCGCGGGTGGCTGACCCGCTTGGCACGCATCATTCTGCTTATTGTTCACCCTCAAGGGAACCATGCTCGCACTCCGCCCCAACTGCCAATGCTGTGACCGCGACATCGTGCCCGATTCGCGCGATGCGTTTATTTGCAGCTTCGAATGTACTTACTGCCGCGACTGCGCCGAGGGCGAACTCGCCCTCGTCTGCCCCAGTTGCGGGGGCGAACTGGTGCGGCGCCCGGTGCGTCCTGCCGACGCCCTCCTGAAATTCCCGGCACGCGCCGAGCGTACGCCAGTCAAGCGGCGCGCTATCGAAACCAAGGCCAGCTGAACCGTCGAGAGGAGCCGTCATGTCACGCGCAGTGCATTTCGAAATCCACGCAACGAATCCGCAGTCGCTCATCGACTTCTATTCGAATTTGTTTGGCTGGTCGTTCAGCAAGTTCCCGGCTGGCGAGTACTGGATGATCAATACGGGGCCGGACAGCCAGCCGGGCATCAATGGTGGGCTGTTGCCGCGGCCGGGGCCAGCGCCGGGGCCGATGGCGTCGCCGAATGCGTTTGTGATTACGGTGGATGTCACTGATCTGGATGCGTCGCTCGCGAAGGCCTTCGGTGGCGGTGCGGTGATATGCGTGCCGAAGATGGCGATTGCCGGGGTTGGGTGGCTGGCTTACGTGAAGGATCCGGATGGGAATATATTTGGGATGATGCAGATGGATGCCGGGGCGGGTTGAGAGGCCGAGCCATCGAAGGCCACTAAGCGTTCTGTGCACGTTGTTTGCTCAACGGTCGATGCTTACTTGCCAAGTCAACATAGACATCCTTCCCTGTGGCCTTTTTTATCCGCGCCGGATAGAAATAAAAAATTAAATACACGCGAAACGCAAGACCAATACTCATCCAGCTAACCGGAAGCATTGCAACGATCAGAAAAATATGCACAAATGGCAGCCCTAGAAATGTACGCGCAATATCCATGATTGGAATCATCAGGAGTGCGAGAGCCATATATAGTAAAAAGTCTCGATCCCGAGGCGTCTGCGAAAATTTGAAATGCTTTTCGAGGAGAAAGTTATCTCCCCTCCTCATGTAATAAACGGCGTCTTCTTCCTCCTCGAAAACAACACTTCGCAACGATGTATCGTTAAAAACATTTCTATAAAGAACGAAGAATTTCCGGCACCAGAAAAAATGACTAATTATATAGAACAAAATAATTCCTACCCTGACCCAATAGGGCGCCCCACCATAGAGCAGCGCCGCCAGGCACGGCACAATACCCATAAAAGAAATACCTGCGACAGCTAACGAGAAAACTCCATAGTATTTTGCCTTCCAACCCCATCGAAAAACCACGGAGAGAAAGGCTAATATCGACGATAGTCCCAAAACTCCACCCATCAATAGCACCAATGCGTTTTCTGCAAGCGGTATGCTTGGAGCCGCGCCATACGCTAGCGGAACACTGATCAGCACGAACAAAAAGAGCATGCCAACACTAATACTAGCGAACTTGGAGGGTCGCAATATCGTTGGATTAATAGCGTCGAGATCTCTCAAAATACGCCTCCTTCGTAGTCCAACGCGAACTTCTTCTTCAAATAGTACCAATTAGATTCAAGACTCCTCCTCATGTGTTCAGCTAGCACGGCTGAAAGCCCATCCTGATGCGACTCTCCCACTACCATTCTTCCTAATTTTTTATCTACAGCATCGACGCCGTAGCCAATAATAGCTCCAGCCGTTATCGTTATTGCGCCTATGGCGACAACAGACAAACTCACTTCCAAGGCAAACATAACTAGAAATACTATGCATGCCACAACAGTCACCGTTAGCACAGCGACGACGATCGATTTTATGGAGTTGGTTATTAAAGACGCGGTCAAGTCGTAACCGTCCTTAGAAGCGTCAGCCTTCCATTCCGCCAAAGCCGCGGCGCTGCCAAAAATAAAGCTGACCAGCGCGCAGTTTTTAAAAGATCCTGCTATTCCCTTAGCTGCGGCAGTGAGCACGCTGCTTGCTTTGCCTGTGCCTCCGAAGATACTCATTATACGTTCATTTCCCGGACCAAACCCGCCCGGACCAAACACTGCATTTTGTTTGCCATATCCGGAGAAGAAAAACCGCGCTTTCCCTCGTACGTAATGAATCTTCGCCTTTACCAATTTGAATCCCGCATGCGTTTTGTTGTCGAGACTTGCTTTCAACCAATCCCAATTATCGCCGACGTAAGCGCCAGCGCCAGCCAACTGTGCCAATAGCCAGTTTCTGGTTGCAATGTTATTAGGATCCAGATCAGCCAAACCAGAATTCCCTCCTCCGTTCTTGAGTACTTCCCATATAGCCGGCGGCATACCTTTTATATCCCCCTCCACAACACATACAAGTGCACAGTCGTCGTCGACCGAAGCCGCGGCTGAATGGGCACTTGGATGTTCCGGCATAGTCTCAAGCGATTTCAACTTTTGACTTTTCTTATGCAACTGCGCATCAGGCTGCTGAGACGACGTGCCCAAAGCTACGATAATCGGCGCAGGTTTGGTTTTAGGTTCGTCATCGTACTGTTGAGCGTCGAGCTTCATCGGCTCCATTTTCAACATTATTTTTCCTTCAGACTTCAAAATGAGCTCGCCTTTAAAATCACGCGCCAACCACAAATGCAGGCGATCCTCATCGTTAAAGGACACATGTCCCGTTCCTCTTCCAGCAACCAGCTTCTTTTCGTTCGCATTGTAAAAATCTGATCCATTGGACTCGACCGTATTCTTTCGGCCCTTCCCAAGTTTCAGCTCAAAGATGACATCACGGTGCTTTCGCAGTACTACCTGAATATTGTCGCTTGAGCGCCAGCAGCTCACGGCCTCCCCAGGAAGATCGATGCAAAGTTTCTGCTGTGTCGGGGTAGCGTTCCAGTTCACGTTCGTCGCAGCCATCAATCCTCCTTTTACCTTCGTTTGGGTTGCTTCGAGCGAAAAGGCCCGAGGGGTACATTCTTCAGCGTTGCCTTCCCGCTGCCATCGAGCGTTACCGTCTTGTTATCTCCGCCAGAAAACGAGATGTCGATAGGCTCATCGGTGAGCACGTTTCCGTGCGCATCGACGTATTCAATTTCAAGATCACGCTTCATGTTGAGTTCCGAAATCTTCGACGCAATTTCGGCACTCGGCGCGCTGACGGGCCCCGCCAACTCCTTCGCGCTCGCCTTGAAGTCCACCTTCCCCGGCGCATGCACCTCGATATTCCCGCCCTCGAGCTTGATGTACGCCCCCTGCGCCGTCAGCAGTACATGTTTTTTCGGCGCCGAGATCGCCACGGTTTTGGTGACGCTGGCCACCGTCACCGTCTTGTCCGCGACAAGCGACGTCGTTCCCGACTGGCTCTGGCTGCTGACCTTGCCGCTGGCCGCATGCAGCTTGAGGCCGACCTCCTGGTTCGGCTTCGCCTTGTTGTTCGCCTTGCCGTAGGTGAACAGGCTGATGCCGCCCACGACAGCGATGGCCGCGTTGGCCTGGGAGACGAGATTGATATCCTGGCCCGCACCGATGCTGGCGGTCGTGCCCGCCGCAAGCACTGCATCGGCCGGCGTGGCGGCGACGATGCCCGCAGGGCTCGACAATTGCAGCTGCGGCTCCGCGTACGCGGTCGCCTTGCCATTGGCGTCGCCATCGACGGCCTCGATAACTTCCGTGCTGTGCCCCTTCTGCTCGACTGCAGCAAGCCTGGCCGGCTCCGGCTCATCCTTCAGCCGCGCATTGTGCTTCTGCGCCTGCGTCGCCAGCGCGACCTGCAATTCGCGGCTCGCGTCGATCTGCGCAGCTGCCTCGCGCGAATCGAGCTGGTTGCCACCACTCTTCGCGTCCGACGACAACAGCAAGCCCTGCCCTGCACGCACGGCCGCGCTGTGAGCAGTCTTGAGTTCAGCCCCAAAACCCGCCGGCTGCAAACGCGCGTTATCGCTCTGATGGCGCAACTGGCCGAGGTTCAGCTCGGCCGCGCCATCGTGCGGCTTGGTATGCCGCTGCAAGGCCAGGCGCGACTGGCCCGGGCTGTCGTCGAACACCAGCTGGCTGTAGGCACCGCCGCCCTCCTGGCTGGCCTGCATCGCCTGCGACTTGAAGCCCGACAGCACCGCCGGGTGCGCGTGCACGCCGCCCTCCCCCGGAAACCACGTGGGTGCGTTGCCGGTGATGCCGGCCGCGCCGTGCGCCATCTCGTTGTGCTGCGCGTCCCGCTGGCCGCGTCCGTTGTACAGGCTGCCGATGACGACGGGACGGTCGATGTCGCCTTCCAGAAAATCGACCAGTACTTCCTGGCCGACGCGCGGCACCATGAAGGCGCCCCAGTTCGCACCGGCGAGCGGCGTCGCGACGCGCACCCAGGTGCCCGCCCTGTCGTCGCCCGGCGCGCCGGTATGCCCGTCCGGATAAGGGTGGACCAGCCGGCTGTGGCTGGCGTCGCCGCGCTGCCAGTGGAATTGCACCTTGATGCGGTGATCGCGGTCCGTGTGAATCGTCGCGCCGGGCGGGCCGACGACGATCGCCGTCTGCTGGCCGCGCACGGTCGGGCGCGGATGCAGCAGGCGGCCGTGGGCGTCGGTGCCGCTGCTGCGATACGGAACGCGCGCAGGCAGCGCATCGATCCGGTTGCGGTAGATCGGACGCGCGTCCGCGGACAAGCTGAATTCATCGGCGGCCGCCGTCGTGACCGTCCCGTTCCCCAGCAGCTTGTTCACGGAACCCAGTACGTCCGCGCCCAGGTTGTTGTGCATCAGGTGCACAGCCCGCGTGATGAGGAAGCTGCGGTCGTCCTCGTGGTCGGCCGCGTCGAACAGCGCGTGGCCATGCAGTGTAAAAGTCGTGCCGGGCGCGAAGCTGCGCACGGTGCCGGCCGCGACGTGCACCTGGCGCGTCGCCTCCAGCGCCTGGATCTGGTTGAGGGCGATGCGCTGGCCCTGCTCGCGGTCGGGCCAGGCGTAGACGCCGGGCGCGTCGCGGCTCGCCAGCGAAACCTCGCCGCCGACACCGGCGGCATCGACCCGGCGCTGGCGCACGGTGCGGTAATCCCAGCTGCCCATCTCGATCGCATCCGTGACAAGGCGCGATTCGATGCGCCAGCGGTCGATGCTGTCGGCCCGCATGACGGCGCCCGGCCGGGTGAACGCGACCGATGCCTGCGCGTTGGGCTGGAACGCGCCGTTGTGGTCGGCGATGACGAGCGTGTGGGCACCCAGCGCAGGACTGCGCGGATCGCCGCTGTGCTCGAAAAAGTGGAACAGGCCCTCCTCGTGCATCAGGCGCTCGGCGAAGGCCAGGTCGCTTTCCTGGTACTGCGTCGTCAGGCTGCGCTTCGGGTAGACCCGGCTGTCGGCCAGCGCGAAGCGCCAGTCGGGCGCCAGCCTGCCGCGTCCTGACCAGGTCTTGAAGACGCGGTCGAGGATCTCGATGACCGTCATGTCCTGGAAGACGCGGCTGTCGCGCCCGAGCGCCAGGAAGCGCGTCCAGGGTTCGATCGTGAGGACATAACGGGCAAAGCCGCCGTTGGCGCCGCTGATCTCCGCGGCCGTGACATGACCGTGAAAGGAACGCGGCTGGCCGCTGGTCGCCGTCAGTAGTTGTAGCAATGCCGGCTGTCCCAGCAGGCTTTTGAGGGACAGGTGCGCGTCCGTCGACAAGGCGTCGACCCTGAAGGAAAATCCACCGCTGATGGCCTCTTCGCCGCGCACGCATTCGGCCAGCAGGTCCTGTCCGAGCGGCGTGGTCAGCCTGAGCAGGCGCGTGTCCTGCGTAAAACGGTTGAACGACGCGAGCAGGCATGCGGCGTCGGATTGGTCCGGCATTGATCTCTCCCATGAATGCGGCAAACTCCGGGCTGCGGCGCTAACAGCATGCGCACGCGCAAGTGAACCCGACGATTACACGTCGAGTTGCCGTTTTTACTGTTGAGGAAGATCAGGCCGTTTGCCGCCCGGCATGGAATGCGCTGTTGGCGCGACACCCGTGTGAGAGAAGTCGGAAAGAAGTGTTCGGAATGATCCGATGGCGACACGAAAAAAAACGCTGCGACGGTCATCCGCGCAGCGTTCTCTCACATCGGCAAGGCCGATGATTACTTGTTCAGGTCCCAGCCGCCAAACGCGTTCGGCAGTTGGGCGGCCGCGGTCGTCTCGAGGATATCGCCCTTCAGGTTGGTCAGCACGACCGGCAGCGCGTTGCCGCCCAGTTCGAGGATGACCTGGCGGCAGGCGCCGCAGGGAGCGATCGGGCCATCGGTCTGGCCGATCACGGCCAGCGCCGTGAAGTCGCCCGGCTTGTAGCCGTGGGCGATGGCGCTGAAGAAGGCCGTGCGTTCGGCGCAGTTGCACAGGCCGTAGGACGCGTTTTCGACGTTACAGCCGCGGAAGACGCGGCCGTCCTTGCATTCCAGGGCGGCGCCGACCTGGAATTTCGAATACGGCGTGTAGGCCAGTTCGCGCGCGGCGCGGGCTTCGTCGATCAGTTTTTCGTATTTCATGGCGTTTGCTTATTCTGGGCGAATGGTGCGGTGGATCATCGGCGCGGCGGCGGCTTTCTCAAGACCGATCTGGTAGGCAGCCTGCACCTGGCGTGCGGCCTGCCCGGCAGCTTCCTGGGTGCGCGCGTGGACCATCGCCAGCGGCTGGCCGACGGCGATCTGGTCGCCCAGTTCGACGAGGCCGGTGAGGCCGACGGCGAAGTCGATCGCGTCTTGCGGACGCACACGGCCGCCGCCCAGGGCGACGACAGCCAGGCCGAGGCCGCGGGTGTCGACGGCATTGACGTAGCCAGCCTGGGTTGCCGGTACCGGCACGATGACCGGTGCGGTCTCCAGATAGGCGTCCGGCTTGTCCATCAGGTCGGCCGGGCCGCCGAGGGCGGCGACCATGCGCGCGAAGCGCTCGGCGGCTTCGCCCGAATCGAGGGCCGCTACCAGCCTGGCGCGCGCCTGCTCGTCGTTCGACGCCAGGCCCGAGATGACCAGCATCTCGGCGCACAGCGCCATCGTCACTTCGTGCAGGCGTGCCGGGCGCGCCTTGCCGGTCAGGTAATCGATGGCGACGCGCACCTCGACCGCATTGCCGGCGGCGTGGCAGAGCGATTCGTCCATGCCGGTCAGGATGGCCGAGGTGCGGGTGCCGGCGCCGTTGCCGACGCTGACGATGCTCTCGGCCAGTTCGACCGATTTTTCGTAGCTTGGCATGAAGGCGCCGCTGCCGACTTTCACGTCCATCACCAGCGCGTCGAGGCCGGCGGAGAGCTTCTTCGAGAGGATCGAACCGGTGATCATCGCCACCGATTCGACGGTCGCCGTGGTGTCGCGGATGCTGTAGAAGCGTTTATCCGCCGGCGCCAGTTGCGCAGTCTGGCCGATGATGGCGACGCCGACTTCCTTGACGACCTTGCGGAACAGTTCCGGGTCAGGAACGGTGCTGTAGCCGGGGATCGAATCGAATTTATCCAGCGTGCCGCCGGTGTGGCCCAGGCCGCGGCCCGAGATCATCGGCACGAAACCGCCGCAGGCGGCGATCATCGGTCCGAGCATCAGCGAGACGACGTCGCCGACGCCGCCGGTCGAGTGCTTGTCGACCACCGGGCCTGGGAGGTTCATCGATTTCCATTCCAGCACCTGGCCGGAGTCGCGCATCGCCAGGGTGAAGGCGACGCGTTCGTCCATCGTCATGTCGTTGAAGTAGACGGCCATGGCGAGGGCTGCGATCTGGCCTTCGGTGACGGTGTTGTCGGGGATGCCGCGGACGAAGAACTGGATTTCTTCCTTTGTAAGGATGCCGCCGTCGCGTTTTTTGCGGATGATTTCTTGGGGGAGGAACATGGCGTAATCGCCTCTCGATGTTAATCAGTGTTGGACGCGACCATATCGATTGCGCCGGAAAACGACGTAGGGTGGGCGCCCCGTGTCCACGCGGTGATCGTTAACGGATGCCGGCCCGATCGCGAAATCGGAGCCGGTTCGTATCACCGCGTGGGCACAAGTGCCCACCCTACAAAACCAATCAGACGCCGTACGGAATCCAGACGTTCTTGACCTGGCTCGCGTGCTGCAGCACGACACGGCCGCAGGCCTGCTTCGCATCGAACCAGTCGCGGCCCTTGCCGCCGCCGACCCAGGTGCGCTTGAGCGTCTCGGACGACAGGCGCTCGACTTCGGCGCAGCCCTCGGCGGAGCCGTCGTGGCGCCACACGGCATCGACATCGCCGTGGGTGGCCAGCGTGCGTGCCAGCTCGTCGGCCGAACCGGTGACGATGTTCAGTGCGCCGCCCGGCAGGTCAGAGGTATCGAGCACCTGGTACAGGTCCGTGCTTGAGAGCGGATAGGCTTCCGACGGCACCGCGACGACGCGGTTGCCGAGTGCCAGCGCAGGCGCGACCAGCGAGATGAAGCCCAGCAGCGGGTTCTCGTTCGGGCAGATCACGCCGATCACGCCGACCGGCTCGTTCAATGCGACGGTGATGCCGTGCATCGGCGGCTGGTGGGCTGCGCCGTCGTACTTGTCGCACCACGCGGCCCAGTAGAACAGGCGTTCGATCGAAGCAGCGACTTCGCGCTGCGGGTCGCGCACGCCGGTCATGGCAGCCAGGCGGGCTGCGAATTCCTCGGCACGGATCGCCAGGTTCTCGGCGATGTAGTACAGGACCTGCGCGCGGTTGTGCGCGGTGGCCTTCGACCAGCCGGCAGCTTTATGGGCGGCTTCGACGGCGTTGCGGATGTCCTTGCGGTTACCTTCGCCGACGTCGGCCAGGAAGGCGCCGTTGGCGCCATTGATCGCGCGGCTGTAGGCGCCGTCAGGGCGGGCCTGCTTGCCGCCGATGTAGAGCTTGGCGGTGCGGTCCACTGCGAACGGGCTGCCCGCGTCGGACGACTTGAGCTTGGCTTGTTCAGGCTTGAGAGGTGCGCTTGGGCGTGCATCTTCCGACAGCGGCGTCAGGTACTCGTACATGCCCTCCTTGCCGCCCTCGCGGCCAAAACCCGATTCCTTGTAGCCGCCGAAGCCGCAGGCTGCGTCGAACTGGTTCGCCGTGTTGATCCACACGACGCCGGCCTTGATCTGCGGCGCGACGTCCAGCGCCAGCGAGATCGATTCCGACCACACGCAGGCGGCCAGACCATAGACGGTGTTGTTTGCCAGTTGCACCGCTTCGCCCGGGGTGCGGAAGCTCATCGCGACCAGCACCGGTCCGAAGATCTCGGTCTGGGCGACAGCGGCCGAAGTCGAGGCGCCGGTGATCAGGGTCGGCAGGTACCACGAACCGGCGACAGGTGCTTCGCAGCTTGGCTGCCAGATTTCGCAGCCTTCCGCACGGGCGGCTTCCACCAGGCCGTGGATGCGCTGCTGCTGCACCGGATCGACCAGTGCGCCGATGTCGTTCGATTTATCGAGCGGCGAGCCGACGCGCAGGTTCTGCATGCGCACCTTGACCTTGGCGATGAAGCGGTCGTAGACCGATTCCTGTACCAGCAGGCGCGAACCTGCGCAGCAGACTTGCCCCTGATTGAACCAGATCGAATCGACCAGGCCTTCGACGGCGGCGTCCAGGTCCGCGTCGTCGAAGACGATGAACGGGGATTTGCCGCCCAACTCCAGCGACAGCTTCTTGCCGCTGCCAGCGGTGGCCTTGCGGATGATGCGGCCCACTTCCGTGGAACCGGTAAAGGCCAGCTTGTCGATGCCGGGATGGTTCACGATGGCTTCGCCCACGCGGCCATCGCCGGTGACGATGTTGACGACGCCGGCAGGCACGCCGGCCTGCTGGCAGATCTCGGCGAACAGCAGTGCGGTCAGCGAGGTGTATTCGGCCGGCTTGAACACGATGGTGTTGCCGGCGGCGAGCGCCGGTGCGATTTTCCATGCCAGCATCAGGACCGGGAAGTTCCAGGGAACGATCTGGCCGACGACGCCGACGGCGCGGTAGTCGGCGAATTCTTCCGACTGCAGCTGCGCCCAGCCTGCGTGGTGATAGAAGTGGCGTGCGGCCAGCGGCAAATCGGCATCGCGCGTTTCGCGGATGGTCTTGCCGTTGTCGAGCGTTTCGAGCACCGCGAACAGGCGCGAGTGCTTTTGCAGCAGGCGTGCGATCGAATACATGACCTTGGCGCGGCCGTGGCCACCCAGCGCGACCCAGCCCGGCTGCGCGCGGCGCGCGGCTTCGACGGCGCGGTTCACGTCGTCGCTGGTCGCCTGGGTGACTTGCGCCAGTTCCGAACCATCGGCCGGGTTGTTCGAGGCGAAGGTCTCGCTACCCTCGCTCCACGCATTGTCGATGAACAGTCCAAAACGGCGTCCGTGCTGGTCCAGCCACGCTTGCGCTTCTTTGCTGCTCTCGGGTGCGGGGCCGTAATCCATGGTTTGCAGAATCTCTTTAATTGTTGGCATGACGAATCCGTTCGGTATTTAAGGTTGCGCGTGGCGATGTGCGGCCGAGTAGGCGCCGGTCACGTAGTGCTCGAGCTGGCGCTCGATGTCGGTCATCAGGCTGGACGCGCCGATGCGGAACAGGTGCGGCTGCAGCCAGTCGTTGCCCAGCTCTTCCTTCATGACGGTCAGGTATTGGAGCGCGGACTTTGCAGTCGAGACGCCGCCTGCGGGCTTGTAGCCGACCTGGAAGCCGGTCTGCTCGTAGTATTCGCGGATCGCGCGGGTCATCACCAGCGACACCGGGATGGTGGCGTTCACGCCTTCCTTGCCGGTCGAGGTCTTGATGAAGTCGGCGCCGGCCATCATGCAGACCCACGACGCTTTCGCCACGTTGTCCAGCGTGACCAGGTCGCCGGTGGCGAGGATCGCCTTCACGTGCGCTTCGCCACAGGCGGCGCGGTAAGCGACCATCTCGTCGTACAGCGCCTGCCAGTTACCGGTCAGGACGTGCTGGCGCGTGATGACGATGTCGATCTCGGCGGCGCCGGCGGCGACGGAGAGTTCGATTTCGCGGATCTTGGTTTCCAGGCTCGACAGGCCGGCCGGGAAAGCGGTCGACACGGCGGCGATCGGCAGGCGGCCCTGCAGGATTTTCACTGCAGGCGTGATCATCTCGTGGTACACGCAGACGGCGCCGGTGGTCAGCGACTCGAGGCCGAGGGCCTGCATCAGGTCCGCGCGCAGCGGGCGCATCGCCTTCATGCACAGGCGCTCGACGCGGCCCGGCGTGTCGTCGCCGCCGAGGGTGGTCAGGTCCATGCACTGCACGGCGCGGATCAGCCAGGCGGCCTGGTATTCCTTTTTCACCGTGCGGCGGTTCGCCAGGCTGGCGGCGCGGCGGTCGGCCGCATTGCGGTTGACCTTGATACTGTTCACCCAGCCGAGGTCGAGGCCGACGGCGGTGTTACGTTTGAAGTCCAGGTTCTGGGTCATAGCAGTGCGGTTCCGTTGGAGAGAGGTTTGACGCCGAGGTGTTTGGCCAGCGTGGCGCCGATGTCGGAGAAGGTGCTCGCGATCGGCAGTTCCTGCGGCGTGACGTTCGGGCCGAAGAAAATCATCGGGATGTGTTCGCGGGTGTGGTCCGAGCCCGGCGCGGTCGGGTCGCAGCCATGGTCGGCGGTGATGACGACCAGGTCGCCGTCCTTCAGTTTCGCCATGAATTCCGGCAGGCGCGCGTCCAGCTCGTGCAACGCGTTCGAATAACCGGCGACGTCGCGGCGGTGGCCGAAGTGCATGTCGAAGTCGACGAAGTTAACAAAGGAGAGCGACTTCGACGGGGCATGGTCCGCCACTTCCAGCAGGCGGTCGAACAGCGCCATGTTGTCAACGCCTTTCACGAGGCGGGTCACGCCCTGCGCCGCGAAGATGTCGCTGATTTTACCGAGGGCGATGACATCACCGCCTTCGTTGGCAACGTGATCGAGCAGCGTCGGCGCGGTTGGCGGCACGGCGTAGTCGTGGCGATTGGACGTGCGCTTGTACTTGCCGTTCGCGCCCAGGAAAGGACGCGCGATCACGCGGCCGATGTTGTAGGGCTTGACCAGTTCATAGGCCGCTTCGCAGACCGCGTACAGGCGCTCCAGGCCGAAGTGTTCTTCGTGCGCGGCGATCTGCAGCACCGAGTCGGCCGAGGTGTAGAGGATGACTTTGCCGGTAGCGACATGCTCGTCGCCCAGTTCGTCGATGATCGTCGTGCCCGAGGCGTGGCAGTTGCCGAGCCAGCCGGCGACGCCCGTGATCTCTTGCAGCTTGTCGGTCAGCTCCTTCGGGAAGGACGGCACCGTCTTCGGAAAATAACCCCAGTCGAACAGCACCGGGACGCCGGCGATCTCCCAGTGGCCGCTCTGCGTGTCCTTGCCGGTCGACTGTTCGCGAGCGGCGCCCCAGGCGCCGGTGAAGCCGTCGCGTTGCGCGAAACCGGCGGCCCATTCGCCGCTCGCCTTGTGCGCGGCGGCAGCGAGGCCCAGGCGCTCGAGGTTGGGCAGCGACATCGGCTTGCCCTCTTTCGCGGCCCACTCGGCGATGTGGCCGAAGGTGTTGGCGCCCGTGTCGCCGTATTTGTCGGCGTCGGGCAGCGCGCCCAGGCCGAAGGAGTCAAGCAGGAGGATGAATGCGCGTGACATGGAAGTCCTCGACGTTAAATTAAACGGCGGCAGCGCGTGGGATCGAACCCAGGCGCTCGGTGAACGAATGGATCAGGGTGACCAGGTCCTTCGCCGCGATGGCCGCGTACTTCAGGGTCTGCTCGTGCGACAGCGGGAATGGGCTCAAGCCTTCCGCCAGGTTGGTGATGGCGGAGATGCCGACCACTTTCAGGCCGCAGTGACGCGCCGAGATCACTTCCGGCACCACCGACATGCCGACGACGTCGGCGCCCAGCGTGCGGAAGGCGCGGATTTCGGCGGCGGTCTCGAAGTTCGGACCCGGCGCGGCCAGGTAGACGCCTTCGGCGATCGTGATGTTCTTTTCAAGCGCGGTGGCTTTCACCAGGGCGCGCAGGTCGGCGTCGTACGCGTTGGCCATGCTGAAGAAGCGCGGACCAAAACGGTCGTCGTTCGGGCCGGCCATCGGGCTGCCCGGCAGGAAGTTGATGTGGTCGGTCAGGACGACGACGCTGCCGGCGTCGACTTCGGTGCGCAGCGAGCCGGCGGCATTCGTCACCAAGAGCATCTCGCAGCCGAGCAATTTAAAGGTGCGCACGGCGGAGGTCATCACGTTGGCGCCGTAGCCTTCGTAGAAGTGGCCGCGGCCCTTCATGCAGACCACCGGCACGCCGGCCAGGGTGCCCAGCACCAGTTCGCCCGCGTGGCCATGCACGGTACTGATCGGGAAGCCCGGCAGTTCCGAATAGCTGATCGAGACCGCGTCCAGCATCTGCTCGGCGAGCACCCCGAGGCCGGAGCCGAGGATCATCGCCACACGCGGCTCGAATCCTGGTTTGCGGGCGCGGATGATCTCGGCGGCTTCGAATGGGGTATTGCTGGACATGAGGTTTCCTTCTGTTGGATCCGAAAATAAGCTGAAAATAAGCTGAAATGGGAGAGGCAGTCGTGCGGGCGGGCGCAGGAACGGCCCGGCGGCGTCGAGCGAGCGAACGAAGCCGAAAAATTATGAGAACTATGCATTATCGCGGATATGTATAGCAAATACCATTTCTCTTGCCCATTTATATGACGATCGAATAAATCCGCAATGATCGATTCGGAGGGCGCCAAGATTGATCGCGCAAGCGATATCGGTTGACGTCACCAAAACATTTGTCTAATCTAGACAAACATTTGTTTAACCCTATTTCACTGTGACCGACCTTTCGAAAAAAGAGCAGTTGTACGAGCTGATCCGCGCCAATCCCTTCATCGCGCAGACCGAGCTCGCCGCCGTGCTGCAGCTGTCGCGCTCGGCCGTGGCCGGCTATATCGCCAGCCTGGTGCGCGAACGGCGCCTGCTCGGACGCGCCTATGTGCTGCCCGACGCACGGCCGATCCTGTGCATCGGGGCGGCCAACCTGGACCGCAAGCTGCGTGCATCGAACCCGCTGGCGATGGGCAGCTCGAACCCGGCCAGCGCGGTCGAATCCTTCGGCGGGGTGGCGCGCAACATCGCCGAGAACCTGGCGCGGATGGGCGCAGCGGTCGGCCTGATCACGGCGGTCGGCAAGGACTCGTCCGGCAGCGCCCTGCTCGCCCACGCCGACGCTGTCGGGATCGACACGCGCGGCGCCCTGAAACTCGACGACGCGGCCAGCGGCACCTACACCGCGGTACTCGACCATGACGGCCAGATGGTCGTCGCCCTGGCCGACATGGCGCTCTACGACCGCATCACCCCGGACTTCCTCGCCCTGCGCCAGCAGCAGCGCGCAACCGCCTCGCTGATCGTGGCGGACCTGAACCTGGGCGTGGAGGCGGTCGAAACGCTGCGCCTCGACGCCGCGCGCGACGGCGTGATGCTGGTCATCGTCGCCGTCTCCGAGCCGAAGATGAACCGGCTGCCGGCGTCCCTGGAAGGCGTGCGCCTGCTGATCCTGAACCGCGGCGAGCTCGGTGCACGCCTCGGCCGCGAATTGAACGGCGAGGACGAACTGGCGGCCGCCTGCCGCGAACTGCAGGCGCAAGGCGTGCAGGATGTCGTCGTCACCCTGGGCCCGCGCGGCGTGCTGTTCACCACGCCAAACGGCGTCGAACGGCTGGACGCGCCACCGGCAAACGTGGTCGATGTCACCGGCGCCGGCGACGCCTTTGCCGCCGCGCTCGTGCTGTCGCTGCAGGACGGCGGTGCCGACCTGGCGCTGGCCTGCCGCCGTGGCCTGCAGCTCGCCACGCTCACCATCGAATGCCGCGAGACGGTTTGTCCGCAACTGGCGCCGGACACCTTCGGCGCTCTCATTTAAAAATATTGGAACCACCATGCACTCCTTCCTGCTGTTTTCCCCCGAAGTCGTCAGTGCACGCAACGCGGGCCGCCCCATCGTCGCGCTCGAGTCGACCATCATCTCGCACGGCATGCCCTACCCGCAGAACGTGCAGACCGCACGCAAGGTCGAACAGATCATCCGCGATGCCGGCGCCGTGCCCGCCACCATTGCCATCATGGACGGCAAGATCTGCATCGGTCTCTCCGACGAGCAGCTGGAGCAGCTCGGCACCGCGCCCGATGCGATTAAAGTGAGCCGGCGCGACCTGGCCTATGTGCTGTCGCAGCGCCTGCTGGGCGCGACCACCGTCGCCGCAACCATGATCTGCGCGCAGCTGGCCGGCATCGAAGTGTTCGTCACCGGCGGCATCGGCGGCGTGCACCGCGGCGC
This sequence comes from Telluria sp. AIW5, assembly GCF_056680575.1. Lineage (NCBI taxonomy): Bacteria > Pseudomonadati > Pseudomonadota > Betaproteobacteria > Burkholderiales > Oxalobacteraceae > Telluria > Telluria sp. AIW5. The sequence goes on from NZ_CM155289.1 coordinate 5,236,913, forward strand.
CGAGACCAGCTTCGACATCTCGGCGGATTTGCAGGAACTGGCCAACACCAGCGTGGCGGTGGTGTGCGCCGGCGTGAAATCGATCCTCGACATCGGCCTCACGCTCGAATACCTGGAGACGCATGGCGTGCCGGTGGTGAGCGTCGGCCAGCCCGGATTCCCTGCTTTCTTTACGCGCGAGTCCGGCTTCAATGCGGACTTCCAGCTCGACAGCGCCGAGCAGCAGGCGAAGTTCATCCGCACCAAATGGCAGCTGGGCCTGGAAGGGGGCGTCGTCGTCAGCAATCCGGTGCCGCAGCAGTTCGCGATGCCGAAGGACGAGATCGACCGCATCACGGAACAGGCTTTACGAGAAGCGGGTGAACAGGGCGTCACCGGCAAGAAGGTCACGCCCTTCCTGCTGGCGCGCATCAAGGAGCTGACCGAGGGCCGCAGCCTCGCCACGAATATCGCCCTGGTCGAGCACAACGCCCTGGTCGGGGCGCGCCTGGCCGTCGCTTTGAACGCACACGCCGCATAAGCTGCACACACCATGTCGATCGACCTGAAACAGCTGAAATACTTCCTGGCGGTCGCCGAGGAAAAAAGCTTCAGCCGCGCCGCCGAGCGCCTGCACATTTCGCAGCCGCCCCTCTCCCAGCAGATCATGAAGCTCGAATCCGAACTGGGCGTGCGCCTGTTCGCGCGCACCACGCGCAGCTTCGAGCTGACGGTGGCGGGCAAGGCGCTGATGACGGAAGCGGCGGACCTGCTGGCGCGCATGCGCATGACGATCGACACCATCCGCCAGATCGACCGGGGCGAAGTCGGCCGCCTGCGCGTCGGGATCGTCGGCTCGGCGATGTGGGGGCCGATCCCGAGCCTGCTGGAACGCTTCCAGAGCGAATTTCCGCGCGTGACCTGGACCCTGCACGAAATGGGTCCCGACCAGCAGTTCGAGGCGCTGCGCTCGAAGCAGATCGACGTCGGCTTCTGGCGCGAGCCGAGGCTCGGGGAAGAAGAACTGAAAACGGCGCAACTGCACCAGGAGTTGTGTTTTCGCGAGGATGTCTGCGTGGCCGTGCACAAGGGCCACGCGCTGGCCGGGCGTGAGGCGATCGACCTGGTCGACATCGCGAACGAACCGATGCTGACCCTGCACCTGAGCCAGTCGGCCGAACCGCGTTACCTGGTCCAGTGCTGCATCAACGCCGGCTTCCAGCCGACGATTTTCCAGGAAGCGGCCGAACCGCAGACGCTGCTGGCGATGGTGGGCGCGGGTTTAGGGGTGGCGCTGATGCCGGAGACGACCAGCCGGATCGGCTGGCCGGGGGTGGTATTCGTGCCGATCCGGACCAATACGCCGTCGGCGAATTTGTATATCACCTACACCAGCCAGGACGACGCGCCGGTGGTGCGCGCGTTTTTGAAGATTTTAAAGCCGGACGGCGATCGCGATATGTAGGGTGGGCTTCGCCCACGCGGTTCACCGGTTGCCATGCGGCGGCGCCGATCGTCATCCGTAACGCATGCGAACCGTTCGCCTGCAAGGGCAACCACCTATCACGCGCAGCACCGCGTGGGCGGAGCCCACCCTGCGTTTAGTGGGTTGCTCCGAGTACCTCAACCTGTTCGTCACCACCGCGCACCGCCACTTCCACCGCCACTTTCAAGCCCTCGACCATCTGCGCCAGCCGCATCGACGGCGCACCCTCGAAGGCCGCGGCCTGCTCCGGCAGATACGGCACGTGAATGAACCCGCCGATCGTCTCCGTTCCCTGCATGTGATGCATCAAGCCATAAAACACGTGATTGCAGACGAAGGTGCCCGCCGTCTGCGACACCGACGCGCGCAGGTCGCGCTCCTGCATCACACCGACGATCGCCTTCACCGGCAGCGTCGCGAAATAGGCTGCCGGACCATCGACCGCAATTGGCGCATCGATCGGCTGCTGCCCGTCGTTGTCGGTGATCGGCGCGTCGTCGACATTGATCGCGACCCGCTCGACCGTCAGGTCCGTGCGCCCGCCGGCCTGGCCGACGCAGATCACGACATCGGGCTTGATCTCGTCCACCGCGCCGCACAGCACGCGGTTGGCAAAGCAGAATACGCAGGGCAGCTGCAGGACTTCGACCAGAAAATCGTCTTCCACCCAGCCCTTCAAGGCCCGCACCGCCTCCCAGGCCGGGTTGATCGTCGCGCCATTGAAGGGTTCGAATCCAGTCAGCAGCACAGTTTTTTTCATGGCGATCGATTCATCAGGAAGTAGAGAAGGACAATGTTCGCCGCCAATAGCGGCAGCGCCGTCGGAATTTGCGCCTTGATCACGGCATTCTTGTCGGGCAACTCCAGCAAGGCGGCGGGGACGATATTAAAGTTCGCCGCCATCGGTGTCATTAATGTGCCGCAATACGCACTGAACATGCCGATGGCAGCCATTACAGCAGGATCGGCATCGTATTGTCCAACCAATATGGGTACGCCGATGCCGCCGGCGATCACCGGGAAGGCGGCGAAGCCATTGCCCATGATGATGGTGAACAGCGCCATGCCGACGCAATACAGCGCGACCGCTGCAAAGCGCGAATCGACCGCGAACCAGGACGTCGTCACGTGCGCCACCGCCTTGCCGACGCCGGCTTCCGTGAACAGCAGGCCCAGCACGGCCAGCATGTGCGGCAGCGTTACCGCCCAGCTCATCGCATCGACCAGGCGACGCCCCTCGCGCAGGCCTTGCAGCGGGCTGGCGCGGGTCAGCCAGCAAGCCGTGCCCAGCGCCAGCAGCGCGCCCAGGCCCAGGCTGGCAAGGGTCAGGTGCGCCTTGTCGAACAGGGCGAATTCGCCGATGTGGATATCCTTCAACAAGGTCGCGCCGAGCACGGTCACCAGCGGAATCAGCAGCGCCGGCAGGAACAGGCGGTTGCCCAGCCGCGCGGCGCTGGCGCGGCGATCGGACTCGGCCAGGCTGCCATGCTTGCCTGGCTTGACGAGGCCGCATCCGGCCAGCAGCGCCATCGCGATCATCAGCGCCCCGGCCAGCGCGGGCGCCATGAAGTCACCCACCAGATAGACGGCCGCGTACAACCCCCAGAACAGCGCACTGGTAAAACGGCGCGGGTGCGCACGGTCGAGCGCGGTCAACAGCGCCACGAAGCCCAGCAGCAGGCCGACCAGCAGGTACAGCAAAGGCAGGGAAAAAATCGGCGACAAGATCACTTGCCCTCCCCTTCGCGGCGGATCGCGGCATCCAGGCGGCGCAAATTCCAGCTGTGGATCACGAAGGCGCAGATCGCCGTCGGGATGCCCCACAGCGCCATGCGGATCGGATTGACCTCGATGCCTTCGGCGCGCAGGATGGTCTGCATCAGCACGATTGCGCCGAAGGCGACGAATATGTCCTCACCAAAAAACAGGCCGACGTTATCGGTGGCCGCCGCCATCGCGCGGATGCGGTGGCGCAGCGCATCCGACAGCGTGCCGTTGCGCGCCTCGGCCGCGCCCTCGGCCAGCGGCGCAATCAGCGGACGCACCATCGACGGCTGGCCGCCCAGGCTGGTGAGGCCGGCCGCCGCCGAGATCTCGCGCAGGAATAAATACACGATCAACAGGCGTCCGGTTGTGGCCGAGCGGATCTTCGCGATGCTCGCCATCGCATGCTCTTTCAGGCCGAAGCGCTCGAGCAAGCCGATTGCCGCCAGCGGCAGCAGCAAGACCAGCGGCAGGTTGCGCGTCTTGATGAAGGCGCTGCCGAGCGACTCGAGCACATGCATGAGGGGCATGGCGCTTGCTGCGCCGGTGACGCCGCAGGCGGCGACCACGGCCAGCACAGGGTTTGCCCGCAGCAGGAAGCCGGCGGCGATGACGGCCACGCCCAGCAGCGGCCACAGGTTGACGGCAGTTTGCATGCACTCTCCGGCTTCACTATTTAGCCGAGCGAGTGTACCCGAAGCGAGCTTGCGGGAACGAAACACGGCCGCGGACCGGGCCATGGAGACGTGCACCGCATCGACGCTTTGTGGCGCCGCTGCCGCACGCTTTCCGCCGCTGCCTGACCCACCCGCGCACGCTTGATCGCGCTCATGCCCAGGGCGCACACCTTCATTAATCTCGGGGCACAAACGGCGGGAAGTCCTGCCATCGACAAGGAGACACCATGCGCCTGCCTGCGATCTTGCCCGCGCTTTTGCACGCCCTGCGCCGCCTCGCCCGGCGGCTCGGTCCCTTCGTCCTGTGCGGCGCCCTGGCCGCCTGCGGCGGCGGGGTGGCGATCGGCTTCGGCTACAGCGATGACGATCTCGGGCACCACGACAGGCCGGACCGCCCGGACCATGATCGTCCCAGCGCCGAGACCGGCATCTTCCTGATTGCGGGCAGCCTGTGCCCGACCTGCGGCGGCGCGCTCGACGGTTCGGGCTCGAGCGCCCGCTTCGACGCGCCCGAGGGCATCGTCAACGCCCCCGACGGCAACCTGTACGTCGCCGAAAAGAACAGCGCGACGATCCGCCGCGTTTCGCCCCAGGGCGTGGCCGTCACCTTCGCCGGCAGCGTGGGCGCGATTGGCAGCGCGGACGGCGCCGGCACCGCCGCGCGCTTCAACATGCCGACCCGGATCGAGGCCGATCCCGACGGCAACCTGTACGTGACCGATACCGGCAACTCGACCATCCGCAAGATCAGCGCCGCCGGCGCCGTCACCACGCTGGCCGGCGCGGCGGGCCAGTGCGGCAGCGTCGATGGCGACGCGCGCAACGCCCGCTTCTGCTCGCCGCAGGGGATTACGCTGGACCGCCAAGGCAATGTGTACGTGGCCGATACCTTGAACCACACGATCCGGCGCATCGACAAAGCCAATGTGGTGACGACGATTGCCGGCGCGGCCGGCGCCTGCGGCAGCAGCGACGGGCACGGCGCGGCGGCGCGCTTTTGCGAGCCGCAGGATATCGAGGTCGACAACGCGGGCTATTTGTACGTTGCCGATACGGGCAATTCGACCATCCGCGAAATCTCGCCCGCGGGTGAGGTGCGCACGATCGCCGGGGCGGCGGGACAGTGCGGCAGCGCCGACGGCACATCCACGGATGCACGCCTGTGCCATGCGGCCGGGCTCACGCTCGACGGCAGCGGCAACATATACGTGGCTGATACCGGTAACGGCACGGTCCGCCGCATCAGTATCTCGAACGCGGTCAGCACGGTGATCGGGGTCGCCGGCACCCACAACAACGTGCTCGGTCCCCTGCCGGGCGGGCTGAACGCGCCGCGCGGCATTACGGCGTTCGGTAGCGGCGCGCTGGCGGTCACCACGCACAACCTGGTACTGAAACTGGTGCCGCGCTGAACCGGGGTTCAGGCGCGGCAGTGGCCAGGCTTATTCCGGGCGCACCGGCGAGGTCGCCATGTCGCCGACCACCGTGTTCCAGGGACGCACGTGGAAGGCGCGCACCAGGCCGTGCGTCACGTACGGGTCTGTCGCGGCGAACAGCTGTGGTGTTTCGGCGCTGTCGCAATTGAAGACCAGCAGCGCGCGATCGGCCGGTTCGCCGAGGGCGCCGGCCAGCACGATTTCGCCGCGTTCCTGGGCTTCCCACGCCAGTTTCAGATGTTCGTCGCGAAATTCAGCGCGGCGCTCGAGATAGTCGGGGGCGAGGTCATAGGTGAGCAGGTAGTGCACGGCGGTTCCTTGTTGGATGGGCAATGGTTGTCCAATGTTACCCCATTGGGACGACGGCGTACGCGAGCCCGCATCGGCGAATTTCCGGGATAAGCGTGCCGCTTCCTCAGCGGCAGGACGCGGGCATGCGTCCCTGCCGGCCTTCCGGCCCCTCCCGCCCCCATGTTCTTTTGTAGCGAAAACCATACTCGCCGGCCGACAACGCTTTATGCTGCGGTGCATTGCGACATGGCGCACAGAACAACTTCTAACGACGAGGTAGACTGGGCCCATGAACACATCGAGCAAAAAGATGGCGGCAGGAATGGCGGGCTTCGCCAGCGTGTTGTGGCTGGGCCTCACGGCTGCCGTCGCGGCGAACCAGCGCCGGCTGGTGTTCAACCCGACCATCACCCCGGAAGTGAACAGCCCGCGCAGCAGCGGCCACCGTACCCGTCCGATCGTGCTGCGCGCAAAAGACGGCACCCGCCTGTGCGGCTGGCTAATGACGCCGCGCACGCCTGGCCCGCGTCCGGCCGTGCTCTACTTCGGCGGCCGCTCCGAGGAAGTGTCCTGGGTCGTGCGCGATGCCGGCAACCTGTTTCCGAACATGACGGTCCTGGCGCTGAACTACCGCGGCTACGGCAATTCGCATGGCATCCCCGACGAGACCTTGCTGATCGAGGACGGCTGCACGCTGTTCGACTGGCTGGCCGCCCTGGGCCAGGTCGACGCGCGCCGCATCGCCGTGGTCGGGCGCAGCCTCGGTTCCGGCGTCGCGGTACAGGTCGCCAAGGAACGCGCGGCGCATTCGGTCGTGTTGATCACGCCCTACGATTCGATCCTGGCAATTGCCAAGCGCAAGTTCCGCGCAATGCCGATCGAATACATGCTGCGCCACCGCTTCGAGTCGATCAAGCATGCGCCTTTGCTGAAAGTGCCGACCTATGTAGTGCGCGCCGAGCGCGATGACATCGTGCCGCACTCGCATACCGACCAACTGTGCGAAAAACTCGCCAACCTGATCCTCGACGACATCGTTCCCGGCTCCGACCACATGAACATCCCCTACCTGGAAGCGACGCAAAGCCGCATCGCCGGTTTTCTCACACAGCGCTTCAGCCAGCCCCTGGCAACGCCCGAGCTCATCCAGACTGTCGCGTAGGCGAAAAAATGCCGAATCTTGTCGGCATTTATATTTCCTCCGAATAAATTGCCAAGTAAAATCGTATTTGCCTTGCATCGGCGGACTGATGCATATTCGACAGCTTGAGCTGCGCAGTGTTTTTCGCCATCCGGTCGACGCAGCATGGCCAACCTTCCCCGAAATAAATGTTGCGATGACGCCACATTCGCGCCCGCAGCGCGCCGGGGAAAGGTTCCGATACAAATCGTAACCCCATGAAACGCTGGGGACTGACACAATCCGCACGGCATTACGCCGCGCCGTGCGACACGCAATTCGCTGGTGCGCCGAGCCTTGCCTCTAGGTCATGCCTCCCAACGCAACGGTTGCGCCGGGTACAATATCGACATTCCAGGAGCTCATTCATGAAATTCAAGCAACTCAGCACCACGATTGCGGCTTTGTTCCTCGCCGGCAGCGCCATGGCACAAGCACCCGCCGGCGCACCGAAGCTGGGGATCATTTACGATGCCGGCGGCAAGTTCGACAAATCGTTCAACCAGTCCGCTTACGAAGGCGCTGAGCGTTTCAAGAAAGAAACGAACATCCCCTATATCGAAGTCCAGGCCAACAGCGATACCCAGGCCGAGCAGGTGATGCGCGGTCTTGCGCGCAAGAAGCTCGACATGATCGCCGCCATCGGCTTCTCGCAGACCCAGGCCGTGGCCAAGGTCGCGAAGGAATTCCCGAAAGTGAAATTCGTCCTGATCGATTCGATCGCGCCGGGCGCGAACGTGAACTCGATCATGTTCAAGGAACAGGAAGGCTCCTACCTGGTCGGCGTCGCCGCGGCCATGGCCTCGAAATCCAAGAAGATCGGTTTCGTCGGCGGCATGGACATCCCGCTGATCCGCGCATTCGCCTGCGGTTATGGCCAGGGCGCCAAGGCGCAGTTGCCGAAGATCGAGATCATGTCGAACATGGTCGGCACCACCAGCGCGGCCTGGAACGACCCGGCCAAGGGCGGCGAGCTGGCACGCCAGCAATTCGACCGCGGCGCCGACGTCGTGTTCGCCGTTGCCGGCGGCTCGGGCATGGGCGCGCTGCAGATGGCCAAGGAAAAAGGCAAGCTGGCGATCGGTGTCGATTCGAACCAGAACTACCTGCATCCGGGCTCGATGCTGACCTCGATGGTCAAGCACGTCGACGTCGCGATCTACGACGCCTTCATGCAGGTCAAGAACAACACCTGGAAGGCCGGCACGACCTATAAGGGCCTGAAGGAAGGCGGCGTCGACTGGGTGCTGGACAAGGACAACCGCAAGGTCGTCTCGCCGGAAATCGAAAAGCGCGTCAATGGCGTGAAGGCCGACATCATCAGCGGCAAGATCAAGGTCATCGACTACCGCGCCGCAGGCAGCTGCCCGGTCTGATTCAACTTCAGTTTCAAGAAACCAAAGCGCGCCGCGCCGGGATTCCGGCGCGGCGCGCTTTTGAGTAGAAGCATTCACATTTTCACTACTGATCGCTATGCAGCCAGCCGTAGAATTTCGCAACATCAGCAAGGCCTTCGGGCCGGTGCAAGCGAACGCTGACGTCAGCTTCACGATCGCCAAGGGTTCCATCCATGGCGTCATCGGGGAGAACGGCGCCGGCAAATCCACCTTGATGAGCATCCTGTACGGCTATTACCACGCCGACAGCGGGCAACTCGTGATCGACGGCCAGGCGCGCGCTATTCGCAGCAGCCAGGAAGCCATCGACCTGGGCATCGGCATGGTCCACCAGCACTTCATGCTGGTCGAGAACATGACCGTGCTCGACAACGTGATGCTCGGCGCCGAGGGCGGTTTCAAGCTGGCAGCAAAGCGCGCCGCAGTCGAAGCGAAGCTGCGCGAAATCTGCACCACCTACCGCCTCGACGTCGATCCGCTGGCGACCATCGAGGACCTGTCGGTCGGCGCCCAGCAGCGGGTCGAAATCCTGAAACAGATCTACCGCAGCGCCAATATCCTGATCCTGGACGAGCCGACCGCCGTGCTGACGGCCCAGGAAACGGCTTCGCTGTTCGAGATCCTGCGCCTGTTCAAGGACCAGGGCAAGACCATCATCCTGATCACGCATAAGCTGCAGGAGATCATGGACATCACCGACCAGGTGACGGTGCTGCGCGCCGGCCGTGTGTCGGGCGCCGTCACGACCGCCGAGACGTCGAAAGAGCAGCTGGCCAACATGATGGTGGGACGCCCGATCGAGGGCAACCTGCCGCGCAAGCCGTTCAACCCGGGCGCGCCGGTGCTGAAGGTCTCGAACCTGCAATTGAAAGATGCGAACGGCGTCCAGCTGCTGGCCGACATCGACCTCAACGTACGCGCCGGCGAGATCGTCGCCATCGCCGGCGTGTCGGGCAACGGCCAGAGCGAGCTGATGGAAATCCTGGCGGGCATGCGCCTGCCGACCTCCGGCCAGGTCGAGCTGGAAGGCAAGGCATTGCCCTTCGGCCGCCGCACGAACGCCGACGGCCTGCCCGCCGCCTTCCGCAATCTCGGCATCGGCCACGTGCCGGAAGACCGCCTGCGCGACGGTGTCATCAAGGATTTCTCGGTGATGCAAAACACCGTGTTCGGCTACCAGGAGCGCGTGAAAAACCGCTGGGGCCTGTTCGATTCCGATGCCATCGCCAAGCGCTGCGCGCACCTGCTGCAAGCTTTCGACGTACGTCCGAACAATCCGGACCTGCGTATTGGCCTGCTCTCGGGCGGCAACCAGCAGAAGGTCGTGATCGCACGCGAAGTCTCGGCCCAGCCGAAACTGATGCTGGTCGGCCAGCCGACCCGCGGCGTCGACATCGGCACCATCGAATCGATCCACACCCAGCTGCTGCGCCTGCGCGACGAAGGCGTGGCGATTTTGCTGGTGTCGGTGGAACTGGAAGAAGTCCGCGCCCTGGCCGACCGCATCGTGGTCATGTCGGGCGGCCGTATCACCGGCGAACTGAATATCGATGAATTCGACACCACCCGCATCGGCCTGTTGATGGGCGGGATGCACAAGTCATGAAACAGATGAAAACCACCGAACTGCCACGCTGGGCGACAGGCTTCGTCCTGCCGCTCCTGAACCTGCTGTCGGCGCTGCTGGTCGCCGCGCTCGTCATCCACCTGCTGGGCGAAAGCCCGGTCGAGTCGATGCAGATCCTGATCAACTCCGCGGTCATCAATCCAGAAGGACTGGGCTACACGCTGTTCTACGCCAGCACCTTCATCTTCACGGGCCTGGCCGTGTCGATCGCGATGAAGGCGGGCCTGTTCAACATCGGCGCCGAAGGCCAGATGTATTTCGGCGGCCTGGGCCTGACCCTGGCCGTACTGGCCTTCGACCACACGCTTTCGCCCTGGCTCCTGATCCCGCTGGCGATGCTGGGCAGCGCGCTGTTCGGCGCGCTGTGGGCCTTCCTGCCCGGCTACCTGCAGGCCAAACGCGGCAGCCACGTGGTGGTCACGACCATCATGTTCAACTTCATCGCCGCCAACCTGATGAACTTCATCATCGTCAAGGCCCTGCTGCCCGAGGGCGAGCAGAACCCGGCCAGCCGCGTGTTCGCCGATGCCGCCGCCCTGCCGACCCTGAATACCTGGTTCTCCTTCTTCGGCGATTCGCCGCTGAACATCGGCTTCCCGATCGCCATCGTCGCGCTTGCGATCTATGGCGTGATGGTGTCGCGTTCGAGCTGGGGCTACCAGTTGCGCGCCACCGGCTTGAACCAGCACGCGGCCCACTACGCGGGCGTGCGCATCAGCCGCATGATCATCGTCGCGATGCTGATCTCGGGCGCGCTGGCCGGCCTCGCCGCCATGAATTCGATCATGGGATCGACCCACTACCTGAGCCTGAACTTCCCTGCGGGCGCCGGTTTCGTGGGTATCGCGATTGCCCTGATGGGCCGCCAGCACCCGGTCGGCATTTTCCTGTCGTCGGTGCTGTTCGGCGCGCTGATCCAGGGCGGCTTCGACCTGTCGCTGGAAAAGCCGAACATCCCGGTCGAGACCTTCATCTTCATCCAGGGATTGATCATCCTGTTCTGCGGCGCGATGGAACACTTCTACGCACCCGCGCTCCTGAAACTGATCAACGCAACACGCAAGGGATAAACCATGGAATTCTTTGATTTCGCCGGCGCCGTCATCGTCTCGATGGTGCGCAGCGCGCCAGTGCTGATGTTCGCCGCGCTGGCCGGCCTGTTCGCCGAACGCAGCGGCGTGGTCGACCTCGGCCTCGAGGGCAAGATCCTGGCCTCGGCTTTCGTGTCGGCTGCCGTCGCCTATTCGACGCAAAATCCATGGGCCGGCATCGCGGCCGGTATCGCCGTCTCGGTTGCGATCGCGATGGTGCAGGCCTTCGTGTCGATTACCCAGAAGGGCAACCAGCTGGTCGCCGGCATCGCCATCAACATCGCCATGAGCGGCCTGACCTTTGTCGTCGCCCAGTTCATTTTCCAGCAAGGCGGCCGCACGCCGGACCTGGGCGAAGCGCGCCTGTCGAACATCGTCCTGCCGGGGACCGAGCTGCTGAAGGACGTGCCCTTCCTCGGCTGGCTGTGGGGCAGCGTGATCGGCGGCCACTCGCCGCTGGTGTATCTCGCGTTTGCGCTGGTGCCGGTGGTGCACTGGGTGGTCTACCACAGCCGCTTCGGCCTGCGCCTGCGCGCCTGCGGCGAAAACCCGCATGCGGCCGATGCGGCCGGCGTCTCGGTCGAGAAGACGCGCTATCTGGCCATGCTGGTGGCCGGCGTGCTGTGCTCGTTCTCGGGCGCCTACCTGTCGATCGTCCAGAGTGGCTTCTTCTTGCGCGACATGTCGGCCGGCGCCGGCTACCTGGCCTTGACCGCCCTCGTGTTCGGCAACTGGCGCCCGCTGCACACGGTGCTCGGCTGCCTGATGTTCGGCTTTTTCACGGCCGTGCAGATCCAGCTCGAAGGCCGCGACCTGCCCCTGGTCGGGCGCATCCCGGGTTCGCTGATCCAGATGATTCCCTATGTCGTGACGGTGGTCGTGCTGGCGGGCCTGATGGCGAAGTCGGTGGCACCGAAGGCGGTGGGCAAGCCATTCGTCAAGTCGCGCTGATCGGAAAAAACTGGGGTCAGGTCTGACATTTAGACACGGCCTCGGAAAAAGCTGGGGTCAGGTCTGACATTTAGACACGGCCTCAACGATACCGGGTCGATTAAGGCAGAGGTCGTGTCCGAATGCCCCCTCTGTCAGGCTAGTTGTCACCTTATATTTTTAGGAGACAACATGAGTAAAATGTATTCTGACGCCTTCATCGAACAAGCCTTGGTGAAGGTGTATTCTCGCGGAAAACGCACCATACAAGACGTTGCAGACGATTTGCACGTCAACGTCTACACGGTCAAGAACTGGATACGCAGAAAGAATTTGTATATGTTGAAAGCCTCTTCCGACAGGGAAAAGCGGCCGCAGGACTGGAGCCGAAGCGAGCAGCTGGTGGCCCTGCACGAAACGCACGCATTGGATGAGGAAGCGCTGCAGGCATGGTGTCGTGAGCGTGGGCTGTTCGTGCACCATCTCGAAGCATGGCGTACGGCCTTCTGCCTGGATGCAAAGCCGGCCGTGGCCACCGATGCACGCGAGGTGCGCAGCTTGCAGCAAGAGAATGACAAATTGAAGCGGGAGTTGGATCGGAAAGAGAAAGCACTGGTGGAGGCCGCAGCGCTGCTTTTACTGCAAAAAAAGTTCAATGCGCTGTGGGAGGACGAGGTCAAATGACCTTGCCCGCAGCGCGGGCCGATATCGTCGCGATGGTCGCCCAAGCCGTTTCCTCGGGAGCGCGCCATACCAAAGCATGTGAAATCATCGGCTTGAGCTTGCGCACATTGCAGCGCTGGAAGCTAGTCGGTGCTGCGCCCGATGGGCGTACGACGCGCGTCCAACAACCAGTTCATGCGTTGACGGCGCGAGAGCGTGAAGAGATTCTCGCTATCGCCAACTCGGCCGAGTTTGGCCAGATGCCGCCTAGCCAGATCGTGCCGCGCCTGGCCGACCAGGGCACTTACCTGGCCTCCGAATCGACGTTCTATCGGGTGTTGCGAAGCGCTGGCCTGGTCAAGCATCGGCAGGCGGCGCGGCCGGTTCAAGAGCGCAGCAAACCGCGCGCCATCTGTGCCACGGCGCCTAACCAGCTCTACAGTTGGGACATTACCTATTTGCCGAGCGGGGTAAAGGGAATCTATTTTTACCTGTACATGTTCATCGATATCTACAGCCGAAAGGTCGTTGGCTGGCAGGTTTATCGGGACGAGCATAGCAACCTTGCGGCCGAGGTCATGCGCGACATCTGTGCACGTGAAAAAATCCAGCCCAACCAGGTGATTCTACATTCCGACAATGGCAGCCCGATGAAGGGCGCGACTATGCTGGCGACCTTGCAGGCACTGGGCGTGATGCCTTCGTTCAGCCGGCCGGCCGTCAGCAATGACAACCCGTATTCGGAGTCGTTATTCAAGACCTTGAAGTACCGTCCCGACTATCCCGGTAAAGCATTTACGGACCTCGCACACGCACGCAACTGGGTGGCCAGATTCGTGCGCTGGTATAACAACGAGCACCGTCACAGCACCATCAACTTCGTGACGCCGACCCAACGTCACGCGGGCCTCCACCACGTGTTGCTGGCAGCCCGCACAGCCGTCTACAACGCTGCACGTGAGGCCAATCCGCTGCGTTGGACCGGGGCCATACGCAACTGGTCGCCGATCAGGGAAGTGCATCTCAACCCCGACCACGCGATCAGCGAAACCACAGCGCCGGCGACCAATATGCCGGCTTTTAGAAGAGCAGCTTAACGGCTGCTCACGCGACAACTAGCTTGACAACCACCGAATGTCAGACCTGACCCCAGCTCTTCCGCACGCCGGTATCGGTCATTCGCGTTGCAGCGTGGCGCCACCCGCATCGAGCTTTTGCAGCGCATGCTTCCTGCCGCTCTGCGCCTCCTGCCAGGCCGGCAGCACCCGGAACGTCAGCGCCAAATCATAATCGCCGGCAACGCTGCCGACATCCATCGGCTCATCGCCCGCCCGGTTCTGGAACCAGCGCAGCCAGGTGGCGGAACCGGGCGCGGGCGAGTTCAGGTGGGGCGCGCCGGCGTTCGGCGCGCCATCGGGCTCGGGCGGCAGCAGCGGCATCAGGAAGGAGCTCATGCCCTTCGCGGAGTTGGCGGCGTTCCACTGCGAGGTGCCGTGACAACTGAGGCAGGACGAATTGCCGGCACGCAGCAGCAGGCTGCGCTTGCCTGCGGCGACAAACGAGATGTCGTTCGCCCCGTGGTCGTTCGGTCCCGACAGGCGCCCTCCCCAGCCCAGCGTCTCGGTCGCGTACAGCGGCGCGGCCGGATTGATCCAGGACTCCAACAGCGGCGCGCCCGGATTGGCGGCGCTGTCGACCTGCGGATCGTTGCCCCATTGCGCGCCCAGCGGCACCATCTGGTCCCACACGCCGCGGCTGCCGGGACGCGTGCTGCGGTCATAGACCAGGGTCGTGAAGACCCAGCCTGTCTGCGGCGCAGATTGGGTGTCCTTCACCACGATGTCGACCTGCATCAGGTAGCCCTTGCCGAGCGTGGGCCGGTCGAACTGGCCGGTGGTGGCGTTGGCGGTCATCATCATCGGCCAGGACGGCGCGCCGCGCATGGCCGGCCACTCCTGCGGACCGGCCGTCGTGAACGCGAGTTTCACCGTGATCGACCCTTCCGCGTACTGCGTGACGCCGCCGCCAAGCTGCGGCGCCTGCGGGTCGCGCCAGATCGCGCCCAGCGTCTGCGCCGCCGTGCGGTTGTAATAGGTGACGACATAGGTCGTGAACGGTTTAGCCAGGCCGCTCTTCGGGAACAGGCCGTCGTCGACGCGCTCCATTCCGACCAGCATGCCGTGGACCGCTTCGCGCTGCGCGCCGAGCCAGGGATCGTTGTACCAGCCGCGCCGGCCGGCATCCCAGTCGCCATCGTCAAACAACAGCGCCACCATGTCGCGCGCGACCGTGTCCTTCAATGCCTGGGTGTAGGCAGCAGCGTTCGCCGCCGTGATCGGGACGTTGCCGATGGCCGTGCGCCAGGGCATGTGTGGTGCGGGCAGGCCGGACGGATAGTCATGGCTGAGCTTGAACAGCGGCCCGGCGTAGTCGGCGGGCGCCGGCGTGCGTCCGTTATGGTCGAGGTAGGGGTCCGGGGTGGTGGCGGCTGCCGGCAGCGCGATCAAGGCGCCGGCGAGGCACAGGCAAAGGGTGTGAGTGCGCATGTCCGTTTCTTGGAAGGAAGTGAAAACAGTCCATTTTTCCCTCCAGCCATCCTGACGAATTGCGAACGAACAAGGTCTCGCGAGAAGCCTAATCGCTGGCGAGCGCGATCGAGCGCTTGATGGTCCACGACAGCCCGAAGCCGGCTGACAGACCATTATCCCGCAGGTGCAGCGGACTATTCCGATTCGCGCCCACGCCATAATTCTCGGCGCGCAGGAAGCCATACACGCGCACATCCCGATTGACCACGCGCGCCGCAAACACCCCGGCACGCACCAGGATCAGGCCGGCATCCGCGCTGTAGGCGGCACGGGTGGCGGTCGCGTATTCGGGCCGCACCTCGTAGAAATAGCGGTTGATCTTGCCGTCGCCGACGACCGCGGCGAGGTGGGTGTCGAACAGCCATTTGCCGTCCAGGCTGCGCCGCTCGTAGACCAGGCGCGGTTCGAAGGTATAGCCCTGGTGGCGCAGGCCGTTTTTCACTTCCATCACCGCGCGCAAGGGGAACTCGGCACGCAGGCCGCTTTGCGCGTCGAAGCGCGCCAGGCGCAATTTCAGGCGCGGACCGAATTCGGCCAGTGCGCCCAGGTCCGGCATGCCGGCCCGGGCCGCGACATCATTCGAGCGCGCAGGCAGGGAAGCCGCCAGGCCGACGTCGAGTTCCGCGGCATCGCTCTTGAACACGCGCGCACCGATACCGGACTGGTCGGAACGGAATACCTTGCCGCGATAGATAAGCAGGGGCAGCCCGAGGCCGCGCGTTTCGCGATCCATCGCGCCCGGATACGAGGGCGTGCTGACCACGCCGCCGGCCAGGCCCAGTTCCCACAGCGGCTGGCCGGGGCGCGGGTCGGGCGCAGTTTCGGAAACGCCACCCGTCTGGGCGTGGGCGCTGGACACAACGAGGCAGGCAAGGCTCGCGCAGGCAAGGAGGTGACGGTTCATGCGTTACCCGAAAATGAAGGCGCGGCGCGCCGGAACCGCCATTCTAGCCGCGGCCGCGCAAGCCCAGCCGCACGCCATGCACGGCAACCCAGCCTCCCCGCGGGTCACCGCACAGCAGTCCGGAAACAGGACAAAAAAAGGGCCGCCGGCGCATCCGCCGCGGCCCTTGCCGGAACGGGACCTGCGCCCCGCTCCACCATTCATCCCGCCTTAACCGTAGATCGCCTTCAGCACCTCGGCCAGCTTGTAGCCGCCCTTGATCAGCTGTTCCTTGGCAATCTGCGAGCTCGGCACCGGATAATTGGCCGGCACTTCGAGCGCGAAGGTGTAATAGGTGTCGCCCTTCTTGCTGGTCTGTTGCGTGATCTTGCCCGGCACCACGTCGGCGTAGGCAAACTTCGCCACCACCAGCGCGTCGTCCGCCCACTGGTAGGGCCAGGTGGCCGGGTCGCCGGTATTGGCCATGATGGACGGTTTGCTGTCGATCGCCGCCTGGGCGAACTGGCCCGGCGTTTTGGTGCGGATGCGGCGGAAAGCGTAGTCGACCGTGGTGCTGTCCCAGTACGAGTGGAAAGGTTTCGTCAGCGCTTGGGGTATGCCTTCCTTAAGCACGCCTTCCCGCACCGGCTTCGGCTCGCCCGGCGGGATCAGGTTCGCGCTCAGCTGGCTCAGCTTCTGGTCGTCGAGCAGCAGGTTGTTGCCGCCGCGCGAGTCGAAAATCGCGGCCTCGTCCACTTCCGCATGGGTCTTCGGCACCACGAACCTGCCGTCCTTGCTGACATAGGCCGCGCCCACGTGCAGCGGCTGGTGGATGTCGCCGGTCATGTGGGTCAGCAAAATGAGCGCCTGGCGCTTGGTGAACTTGTGCGGGTTCAGCGCCGGGTCGGTCTTGCCTTGCAATACGGCGATGCACTGCTTCAGGGTCTGGACGATGTCCATGTCCGTCGTGCCGACCGCGCCGTCATGGTAGTGCGCGAGCTGGAAGGGCACGTCGGTGTAGTGGTACTCGCCGTGCTTCGGATTGGCGTTCGTGTACTCGACCATTTCCGGCGACTGCGGGCCGCAATAGGTTCCCTTCACGCAATCAGGCCAGTTGGCGATGGCTTCGAGCGATTCGCCCGGCAGCAGCAAGGCGGCGATCTGCTTTTCGGCATTCGTGCCCTTCAGCAGTTTGTCGGCGATGGCGCCGACCGCACGGTGGCCGTCGCCGCCCCAGGCGAAGGCATTGCTGGAGGCGAAGGCGCCTGCAAGCGCGAAGACGAGAGCGAGTTTTTTCATGGGTTCTCCGTGTTGAGCGGTTTATTTTTGCGCGCGCACTTTATCGATGCGCACTCTTGGGGCCAGGCCGGCTTGCGTGCCGCCGGCGCCCGGATGTTTGGCGATATAGTCGCTCAGGGCGTCGAGGTCGACGACCTGCGTGTCGACGCGGTTCGTGCCCTTGGCAAATTCGGGGAAGTTGTCGCCGCCTTCGGCCAGGAAGTTGTTTGCGACCACGCGGTAGGTTTTCGTATCTTCAACAGGCGCGCCATTGAACTTCAGGCTGCCCGGCACCAGGCGCTGGCCGACGGGACGCGCCTCGTCCCAGGTATAGCTGAGGCCTTGCGACACTTGCAGGATGGTCGTGCCGGAGGCGCTCGGGCGCTGCCATTGCTGTTCGAACAGGCGGCGCAATTGCGCGCCAGTCAGGTCCATCACGACCAGGGTATTCCCGAAAGGCAGCACCGCCTGGGCATGGCCGAAATTGGTGACCAGCCCCGCGTCGGAGGTGTCCAGGTCCTTGCGGATGCCGCCATTGTTCATGAAGCCGATCTGCGCGCCCTGGGCACGGGTCGCGGCCAGCACGGCGTCGGCGATCAGGTTGCCGAGCGGCGACTCGCCCGCCTCATTGGCCTTGCGCGCGACGGTGGCGATGCCGAGCTTGCCCAGGGGTCTGGCCAGCGCCGCGCGGCTGCGCTCCTTCACGCGGGCAAGGAAGGCAGTCATGCGCGGCTCGGCCGGGAACTGTTCCGGGTTCATGACGACATTGTGCACGTCGATGTCGGCCACCGCGCCGCTGGCCGGGTCGACCTTCAATGCGATGCGCGACAGCAGGTGCCCGGCAGCATCGGCCTGGGTCACGACGCGGCCGTCGACCTTGCACAGATAGCCCTGGTGCGAGTGCCCGGTGATGACCAGGCGGAAGGCCGGGTCGAGCTTTTTCACGATGTCGACGATGCCGCCCTTTAAATCGTTACAGGCCGGCTGGTCCGGCGGCGTGGCCGTGTGCCCGCCTTCGTGGATCAGTGCGACGAATACCCTGGCGCCGTCGGCGCGCATCTGCGGCAGCGCCTTGTTGATGGCCTCGGCTTCGTCGATGAAGTCCAGGCCGGCGATGCTTGATGCGACCGCGACCGAGGCCGTGCCCTGCAGCACCGCGCCGACCACGCCGATCTTCACACCTTTCACATTTTCGATGCGGTAAGCCGGCATGAAGGGCTTGCCGGTGGCGCTGTCGAGAACGTTCGCGGCGAGATAGGTGAAGCGCGCGCCGGTGTAGTTCGGCAGGAGGCGGCAGGCCTTGCCGGGACGCGGCGAATCGCAGCCGCCGGTTTGCTGGCGCAGCAGTTCCTTGCGGCCCTGGTCGAATTCATGGTTGCCCACCGAGGACAGGCGCAGGCCGAGCAGGTTCATCGCTTCGATGCTCGGCTCGTCGGCCCACATCGAGGACAGCGCCGGGCTGGCGCCGATCAGGTCGCCCGCGCCGATGAACAGCAGGTCCTTGTCTTCCTTGCGCCAGGCGGCCAGCGCCCCACTCAGGGTTTCGATGCCGCCCGCCCGCAGGGTCTCGCTTTTCCCCGTGGCGGCGCTGGTGTAGGTGTACTTGCTCGGCTCGAGGTTGCCGTGGAAATCGTTGATCGCGACGAGGTTCAGCGTGATCGGCTCACGTGTCGGCGTGGCGCAGCCGGCGACGGCCAGGGACAGCACCAGGAGGGTCAGGGATGCGCGGGCGCGCGGGGAAACGATCATGGAAGTCTTTCGCTGATGCTGGTGAACACGGACGCCCGCGGCGCTCCGGATTATTGCACGTGGGATCGCGCTCGGCCATCTTTACAGCAGGGCTGGGGTCAGGTCTGACATTCGGACTACCGCCTTGGCGCGACCTCTGCCTTACTCGCCCTGGTATCGTTGAGGCCGTGTCCAAATGTCAGACCTGACCCCAGCTTTTTACGCAATGAAAAACAGGCCCGAAGGCCTGTTGGGATGTTGCCCTTGCTACGGTCCGCCACGCCGGCGCGGCGGACCCGGGGCGACTTAGATGTCGACCGACAGGGTGACCGACGCGAAGCGTGGTGCGCCCAGGTAGTAACGCAGGGTGCCCGGGTTCACGCCTGGGTAGGCGGTCGTGTTGTTCACGCTCTGCGACGACGGGTTGCGATACTGCTTGTTGGTGATGTTGCTCAGGTTCACGTTCAGCTTCGGACGCTTGAAGATACCGAAGTTGTCGAAGGTGTAGCCGGCATCGATACCGAAGGTCGTGTAGCCAGGTGCCCACTCGTCGTTGACCAGGGTGGCGGCCTGCTTGCCGGTTGCCTTGGCTTTCAGGCGGGCCCAGAAGGCGCCGACCTGGTACTCGGCCGACAGGCCAGCCTTCAGCTTCGGCGTCAGCGGCATTTCCTTGCCGGCGGTCGGCAGCGATGCCGTTGCGCTCACCTGCAGGTCGTCCTTGATCTCGCTGTCGGTGTAGCCGAACGAGCCGTAGAACGACCAGCCGTGGAACGGGGTGTTACCCGCTTCGAGTTCGAAGCCGCGGGTGACCACGTGGCCGGCATTGGTGTAGCTGCTGGTGTTGGTGATCGGGTCGAATGCGGTTGCCTGGCGGTTACGGAAGTCGACGTTGAACACGGTCACCGTGGCGATGTACTTGCTGTCCTGGTGACGGAAGCCGATGTCGGTGTTGTACGAGGTCTCTTCCTTGACGTCGCCGCGCAGGGTAGCGACGTTGCCGTTCAGGATCACGTTCGTACCGACGTTGCTGAACACGAAGTTCGGCGGCGCCTTCATGTTCTTCGCGATGCTGGCGAAGAACTGGTCGTCGTTGGTCACGCGGTAGCGCGCGCCCAGCTGCGGCAGGATGTCGTCGTACTTCTTCTGGATGTTGTACGTCGGATTCTGGTTGCCTTCGCTGGCGAAGTTCGTGAAGTCACGCTTGATGAACGGGGTACGGATACCGACGTTGATCTGGCCCTTGTTGTCGGCGAAGCTGATCGTGTCCTGGATGAAGGCCTGGTAGGCGGTCGAGACCGTATCCCAGTTGCGGCTCTCGAACAGCGAACCGTCGGCGCGATGCACGGCCTGGTCTTCCAGGTATGGATCGACTGGATTGCCTTCGGCCGTCACAGGCACCATGGTGCCGGTCTGGCGGTGACGCGCGCGCTCCCACCAGAAGCCACCCAGGATCTGGTGGTCGCCATAGTTCCAGGTCAGCGACGAGGTGATACCTGGGCGCTTGGTGTTGGTCACGCTGGCGTTGGCCATGATGATGGTGTCGAGCGTGTCGCCGTCGCCGTTCAGGTCCACCGCGCCGGTGTTCTTGTTCGTCGCCGGGTTCAGGAAGCCGGAACCTTCGCGCTGGACGCGCTGCTGCAGGCCGCCGTTACCGAAGCCGTACCAGAAGTAAGGAACGATCTTCAGGTTCAGGTCGTCGGTCAGGCGGAACTTCGCTTCGGCCGACGCAATCGCGTTCTTGAACGGGTTGATGTACAGGCCGTAGTACAGCGGGCTCTGGGTCGCTTCGACCTGGGCGGTGCCGTTGACAGGGGCCAGGTGACCAGCGAAGACGTCGCTCGTGTCGTAGTAGTAACCTTTTTCGTTGATTTCCTTCAGCGTCAGGTTGTTGACGCTGTTGTTCATCGCTTCATTCCACAGGATGGTCGCGTGGATGTAGTTGTACTTGTCCCAGTCGTAGTTGAAGCCGCCGTCGATGTGGTCACGCTTGGCCTGGCCCTTGCCCTTCCACTTGTCCGCTTCGGCGCGCGAGGCCGAGACGAAGAACTTCGAACGGTTGTCCGACAGCTTGCCGCTGTCGAAACGCACGAAGGTCTTGTAGCTGTTGAGCTGACCGAGGGTCTGCATGACGCGGAAACGCTGGGTGTTTTCCGGGTTGCAGGTGATGATGCCGAAGTTGCCGCCGGTCGCGCCGACCTGTGGCGAATCGACGTCGGTCGAGCCCTGGGTCACGAACTGGCTGCAGGTGTTTTCCTGGTCGACGTATTCTTGCGGGTAGACCGAGAACGAACCCGAGTCATTGACCGGCACGCCGTTGATGGTGGCGCCGATCTGGTCGCTGTTGAAGCCGCGCAGGGTCAGGCCGCCGCCGAACAGGCCGGTTGCGTCATGGTTGTAGCTGTTTACCGATGGCAGCATCTCCAGTGCCTCGTATGCATTGCCGGTCGGACGCTGCTTTTCCAACTCTTCCGCCGTCACGGTCGAACGCGCTTTCGGTGCGTCTTCCGCCACCAT
Source organism: Telluria sp. AIW5 (assembly GCF_056680575.1). Lineage (NCBI taxonomy): Bacteria > Pseudomonadati > Pseudomonadota > Betaproteobacteria > Burkholderiales > Oxalobacteraceae > Telluria > Telluria sp. AIW5. Next base: position 5,258,425 of record NZ_CM155289.1, read on the forward strand.
CAGGCCCATGCCGATTTTTTTGCCGGTGATGACCACCTGCGAACGTGGCGCGGCTTCCGAAGCCGTCGTTTCCTGGGCGTGGACGACGCCCACACATGCCACGTGGCATGCCAGAGCGATCAGGCTCAGGCGCAACTTCGGTTGTTGAATCAAAGCGGATTGCATTCAAAACTCCTAGAGTGTTTAAAAATTTTCAGCTGCAAGCTTGAACCTGCATGACGGCATACGTAGGGAACCGGATTCCTGCTTCAGGGCACGCCAATATAAGGACAGCTTGTGTCAAGCTGATGACAACTTGCAAACTCGCTGACCCAGCTGCCGACTGCGGCAAAGTTGATCGATTGACTAAGCTTCTTGTCAACCTGAGAAACTATGCACGCCTCCGATATCCGACACAAATATTGTTTCCGTTAGGAATTTATACATTGTGCGAATAAATCGCTGCCCTTTAGACACTTAAACCTGCCACAGCGACATGATTTGATGTGTCTACGCTACGGCGGCGATTATAAAGGAGGCATTCTCGCTGGAAATAAAACAGGCAACTATTTTTTGAAATGCCCCGGGGCGGCTCAGAATGTGTAGCTAGAAGGCCACATCCGCCCTAAAAAGAGGCAGGATCGCTCCTTTAAAAACAACAAAGGCGAGCAGCCGTTGGGCGCTCGCCTTTTGTTGTTAACGCGGGCGGTTGGCGCGCGTTCAGCGCTTGCTGCGCTGGCCCACCGCCGTGCGGGCCAGCCCGGCCACGCCTGCTTCGAAGGCGGCGTAGCGCGCGTCGAGCTGGCGCGTCAGGCGCGCCTTGTCACCCGGTGCCAGGAAGGCATAGCGGATGCTGTTGTACGAGGCCTTCTTGATTTCCGCGTAGTCCGGCTTGTAGCGGCTCGCGAACAGCACGTATTCCTGCGACAGCGTATGGCGCGTGACGCCTGCGTCGTCAGTGGAGATCACATAGGGCACACCGTACTTGCGGTACAGCGTGACCGGATGGTTCTCGCCCTTGATGCCGTTGATGAAAGCGTTCGAGGTCAGGTTGATCTCGACCGGGATATCATCAGCGCGCATTTTGCGCAGGATGGCGGGCGCATTCGCTTCGTGCGCGAGGTCGATGCCGTGGCCGATGCGGTTGGCGCCGGCCACGCTCACGGCCTGGTCGATGTGGAACTTCAGGCCCTCCGGCGGCACGTCGCCCAGCGCCAGCTCGCCCGCGTGCAGCGCCACCTTGACGTCCGGGTAGATGGTTTTCAGGAAGCGGAACATCTTCATGTGGAGCGCGTAGTCGCGCATCGAGACCATCGTGCTTTCCTGGCCGACGATGTTCACGCCCACCACCTTGCCGCCGTTCGAGGCCGATTTGAAGGCGGCGACCATCGAGGAAAACACCTGCGACGGGTTCAGGAGGCGCAGCACATAGGTCTGGTAGCGCATCGTGAAGCGCTCGTCGTCGATGCCTTCGGCCGCTTCGTCGATTTTTGCGACGAAGTCGGCGATCGATTTCGCGAAGGCGGGGTCGCGGTCCAGCGCGTCCAGGGCGCGCCGCATCTCGACCGTCAAGGCTGCGTCGTCGTTCGCCAGCTGCCAGGCGCGCGCGTCGAATTCTGCGTTGGGAACGGCCGGCGCCATCTTGAACATCGTCTCGATATAGCTGACGTTCTCGGCGATCGCGCGCTGTTTCAGCTCCTGCAGGCCCTCTTTGAAATTCGCGTTCGAGACCGGGCCGAAGTAGCCGAAGGTCTGGAAGAACAGGCGGTCCGGCGCCGGGTTCAGGGCGCCGTGGTTGTCGAAGTCCTTGTTCGACCAGCGCTGCACCAGTTCGCGCCAGGTGTGGTCGTCCGCATACACTTCGGCGCTCGACAGGCAGGTGCGCTCTTTCGCCGGTTTGGCGCGTTCGGTCGCGACGGCCGTCTTGTCGGTTTCGATGCGGTAGGTCCCCTTGTTCACGCACAGGCCCTGGCGGTCGAGGAAGTCGAGGTATTGCTCGACATACAGCGCGCCCGAGTAATGGTGGTGCAGGTCGCCGCCCTTGGGCATCTGCGTGAAGAACATGGTCAGCTCGGCCAGCTTCGGCTCCGTGCCCGCGACCAGCGTGGCGTAGTGGCGGGCGGTAGCCGCTTCGTTGGCCAGGCGCGATGCGGTGGCGGGCTCCTTGGCCGACGCCAGCGGCGCGGCGGCCATCGCCAGGGCGATCAGCAGGCTGCGGCTGAATGTGATCTGCATGAGGGTCTTTCGTGTTGGGTTGACGTCGCCGCGCAACTTTAACGGCTTCGTTCAGTATTGGCAATGTGACGCGGAGGGCGGTTGCTTGCTGCCTTTATCGGCGTATTGCATTCCGCGTGGGCATGCCCACCCTACGTTACGCTACGGTCAACAACTTCCGATGTCGGCAGTGGCGCACCGTAGGGTGGGCATGCCCACGCGGATTGAAAACACGAATAGCGGATCAGGCGCCAGCCCCGCCCCGCTCGTGCACCTTCACACCCGCCGCATACGTCGCCCGGATCGCCCGGTCATCCCCCAGGAGCGCCAGCGCGAACAGCTGTTCTTCCAGCGTATCGCAATGGCTGCTCCGGCGCGCCAGCAGCGGCGTCGATTGCGGGTCGAGGACAATGAAGTCCGCTTCCGCGCCGACCGCAAAACTGCCGATCGTCCCTTCCAGGTCCAGCGCGCGCGCCGCGCCCAGGGTGGCGAGATAGAACATGCGCAGCGCCGGCAGGTAGCTGCCCTTCAGGCGCGCCACTTTATAGGCTTCGTTCATCGTCTGCAGCATCGAGAACGAGGTGCCGGCGCCGACGTCGGTGCCCAGCGTCACCAGCGCGCCGGCGCCGTCGGCCTTTTCGAAATCGAACAGGCCGCTGCCCAGGAACAGGTTCGAGGTCGGGCACACCGACGCCGCCGAGCCGGTCGCCGCCATGCGCGCGAAGTCTTCGTCATCGAGCCAGATGCAGTGGCCGAAGAGCGCGCGCGGGCGCATCAGGCCGTAGCCGTCGTACACATCCAGGTAGCTGCGCGACTGCGGATACAGCTCGCGCACCCAGTTCACTTCGTCCTGGTTTTCCGAAACGTGGGTCTGGATGAAGGTGTCCGGATACGCCTTCGCCAGTTCGGCGATCGCACCCAGCTGCATCGGGCTCGAAGTCGGCGCGAAGCGCGGCGTGATCGCGTACAGCGAGCGCGCGTGCTTGTGCCACTTGTTGATCAGCGCTTCGCTCTCGCCGACCTGCCCTTCTGCATCGCGCAGGAAGTCCGGGCAGTTCCGGTCCATCAGCACCTTGCCGGCTACCATGCGCAGGTTGCGCGCTTCGCTGGCCTCGAAGAAGGCGTCGACCGATTCGCGGTGCACGGTGCAGTAGACCACGGCCGTCGTCGTGCCGCAGCGGGTCAGCTCGTCGAGGAAGAACTCGGCGGTGGCGCGGGCGTGGACCGGGTCGGCGAACTGGCGCTCGGTCGGAAAGGTGTAGGTTTCCAGCCAGGGCAGAAGGCCCGGCGCCGGAGAGGCGATCATGTCCGTCTGCGGGTAATGCAGGTGGGTGTCGATGAAGCCGGGCGTGATGATCTGGCCGCGGTAGTCATGCGGCGTCACGCCGGCCGGCAGCGTCGCGGCGAGTTGCGCGTAGTCGCCGGCGGCTTGCACACGGCCGTCCCCGATGACGAGCAGGCCGTCCTCGAACCAGGAATACGCGTCCCCGGCAAAGGCCGGGTCGGCGTGAAAATGCAGCAAGCTCGCACGGTAGGCTTGCACAGTATGTGGTGCAGTGGACATCAGTTGGATTCCGAAGAAACTTGCAGGTGGCTGGTGGCGGCAATGGTGGCTGAAACTTCACACGCCTCCCAGACGGTAAGCAGCTGGGCCGCGACGGAGGCGGCAATCACGGCCGGGGCCTTGCCGGCAATGCCGGGCAGGCCGATCGGACAGACCATGGCCTCGATGCGATCGTTCGCGATGCCGCGCTCGCGCAGCCGGTGCTCGAACTGGCGGCGCTTGGTGCTTGAGCCGATCAGGCCGAACCAATCCTGGCCGGGACGGGACAGTATCGCGTTTGACAGGCGCAGGTCAAGTGCGTGGCTGTGGGTCATGACCAGGAAGGTCGTGCCGGGCGGCGCTTGTTCAACCAGCGCCTCCGGGATGTCGGTGGCTTCGATCGTCACGTTGGCGGGTACATCGGCCGGGAACAGGTCTTCGCGCTCGTCGACCCAGGTGACGCGGCAGGGCAGTTCGGCCAGCGCACGCACGAGGGCCGCGCCGACGTGGCCGGCGCCGAACAGCATCAGATGGGCGCGCGGGGCGAGGATGGCGTCGACGAGCCAGCGGCGGCCATCGGTATCCGTGAACACATGGGTGCCAAGGGTGCGGTCGAAGGCAGGGACGGTGTCGCCGGCCAGTTGCATGCCGCCGCCGTCGAACAGCGCCCACGTTTGCCGGGCCGCGCCATGTGACAACCTACCCGTAGGGTGGGCGGGTCCCCCGCCCACGCGTTCAACGCACGCACGAGCATCCGCGACATCGTTTCTGGCGACGCCGGATGGCGTTGAAACAGCAGAGTCAAATTGCGCGTCAACGCCGGCACTGGCTGAACGCGTGCGCGGGAGACCCGCCCACCCTACGCGCCAGGTATCCTGATTACGCCGCGCATCCAGCAAAGCCATCTGATCACGATCCGCGACCTCGAACACCAGGTGCGCAACGCCACCGCAACACTGGCCCAGGCCCGGCCCCAACGCAAAGCGCTCCAGCTTGGTTGCCCCTTGCGCCCCGCCATCGATCAGCATCGCGCGCGCCGTCTCGATCGCCCTGAGCTCCAGATGCCCGCCCCCGATCGTCCCGGCAAAGCCATCGGCCGTGACGAGCATCTTCGCCCCCGCCTCGCGCGGCACCGAGCCTTCGACGATGGCGACCGTGACCAGCACGGCCGCCGCCGGTGCGTGATGCGCGGCTGTCAGCCAGTCGTCCATCACGCGTGGGAAGAGACGGCAGCTTCGACAGCAGCGATCGCGTCGAGGATCTCCTCGCTCGTCGCCGGCGCGTTCAGCGGCGGATTGACGGTGTGGCCACCGACAGAAGACACCGCATCGCGAATTGCAAAGAACACCGAGAACGGCAGCAGCAGCGGCGGCTCGCCCACGGCTTTCGAGCGGTGGATGCTGTCTTCGACGTTGCGGTTCTCGAACAGGCGCACCCGGAAATCCTGGGGGCAGTCCGACACGCCCGGGATTTTATAGGTCGAGGGCGCATGCGTCATCAGCTTGCCGCCCGGGTTCCACCACAGCTCCTCGGTGGTGAGCCAGCCCATGCCCTGGATGAAGGCGCCTTCGACCTGGCCGATGTCGATCGCCGGGTTGAGCGAATTACCCGCGTCGTACAGCGCATCCGCGCGCAGCAGCTTCCATTCGCCCGTCAGCGTGTCGACCACGACCTCGGAGACGGCCGCGCCATAGGCAAAGTAGGAGAATGGCCGGCCGTTCATGGTTTTCGCATCCCAGGACAGGCCGGGCGTCGCATAAAAACCGTCGGACCAGAGCTGCACGCGCGCCAGGTAGGCCTTTTGCACCAGCGCCGGGAACGGCACTTCCATCTCGTTCACGAAGACGGTGTCGGCTGCGAAGCGCACGTCGGCAGCTTCGCCGCCGTACTGCGCGGCGGCGAAGGCGGCCAGTCGCTCTTTGATTTGGCGCGCCGCGTCCTGCGCCGCCTTGCCGTTCAGGTCCGCACCGGTGGAAGCAGCGGTGGCCGAGGTGTTCGCGACCTTGCTGGTATTGGTGGCGGTGGCGCGCACGTGATCCATGTCCACGCCCAATTCGTGGGCGACGACCTGCATCACCTTGGTGTTGATGCCCTGCCCCATCTCGGTGCCGCCATGGTTGACCATGATGGAGCCGTCGACGTACACGTGCACCAGCGCGCCCGCCTGGTTCAAATGGGTGACGTTGAAGGCGATGCCGAATTTCACGGGCGTGAGCGCCAGGCCCTTTTTCAGCACGGGACTGCTGCGATTGAATTGCGCGATCGCCGAACGGCGCGCGCGGTATTCGCTCGATGCCTCGAGTTCGGCCACCAGCTCGTGGATGACGTTGTCGACCACGGCCTGCCCGTAGGGCGTGACGTTGCGCTCGGTTTTACCGTAAAAATTGATCTTGCGGACGTCCAGCGCATCGACTTTCAGATTGCGCGCGATCTCGTCGAGCACGTATTCCATCGCGATCGCGCCCTGCGGGCCGCCGAAGCCGCGGAAAGCCGTGTTCGACTGGGTGTTCGTCTTGCCGCAGGCGGCGCGGATATCGACGTCCGACAAATAGTATGCGTTGTCGTAGTGGCAGACCGCGCGCGTAGCGACGGGACCGGACAAGTCGGCCGAAAAACCGGCGCGCGACACCATGTCGACTTTCGCGGCCAGCACGCGGCCGCTGTCGTCGTAGCCGACTTCGTATTCATAATAGAAGCAGTGGCGCTTGCCGGTGACGAGCATGTCGTCGTCGCGGTCGGCGCGCAGTTTCACCGGACGCTTCAACTTGTGTGCGGCGATCGCGGCCGCCGCCGCCCACAGGGCCGACTGCGATTCCTTGCCTCCAAATCCCCCGCCCATGCGCCGGCACTCGACCACCACGTGGTGCGAATGCAGGCCGAGGGCGTGCGCGACGACGTGTTGCATCTCGCTCGGGTGCTGGGTCGAGCACTGGACCAGCATGCCCTTGTCCTCGCCGGGAATCGCGTAGGCGATCTGGCCCTCCAAATAAAACTGTTCCTGGCCGCCGACATGCAGTTTGCCGGCCACCTTGTGCGGGGCGTTCGCGAAAGCGGTTTCGGCGTCGCCGCGCGCCAGGCGCATCGGCGGCACGACATAGGATTGGGCGGCGTGCGCTTCCTGCGGCGTCAGGATGGCCGGCAGTTCTTCGTAGTCGACCTTCGCCAGGCGCGCCGCGCGGCGTGCATTGTCGTGGGTATCGGCGACGACGATGAAGATCGGCTGGCCGACATATTCCACTTTGCCGCTTGCCAGGATCGGATCGTCGTGGATGATCGGGCCGCAATCGTTGGTGCCGGGGATGTCCGTCACGCTCAGCACCGACACGACGCCGCGCGCCGCGCGCACGGGCGCCAGGTCGATCGAGACGATGTTCGCGTGGGCCTTGCCGGAGAGCCCGAGCGCCGCGTGCAGCGTGCCCGCCACCTCCGCGATGTCGTCGGTATAGGTGGCCTGGCCGAGCACGTGCAGCGTGGCCGACTCGTGCGGCCGGGCGCGGCCGACCGCGCTCCACGCCGCCTGCTTGATTGCTGCTGCGCCTGCGTCGTTCATGGTGATCTCCTCATGCGCTCGGCAGCGCTTGGCACGCATGCCTCGCCTGCGAATGCGTTGACTGCACTCGGCGGCAGCGGATTGTCGGGGCGGGTTTCAAGCCAGAAGCGGCGCAGCAGGTTCTGCGCCGTCTTCATGCGGTAGGCACTGGACGCGCGCATGTCCGACAGCGGCGCGTAATCCTGCGCCAGCGCGGCCATGGCTTCCTGTAGCGCAGCTTCGTCCCAGGCGCGGCCAGTCAGCACTGCTTCGGCGCCGGCAGCGCGCCTGGGCGTCGCGGCCATGCCGCCGAAGGCGATACGCGCCTCCCTGACGATATCGCCTTCGAAGCGCAGTGCAAAGGCAGCGCAAACGGCCGAGATATCCTGGTCGAAGCGCTTGGCCAGTTTATAGGTGCGGAAACGGACGCCGTCGCGCGGCAGCGGCACACGCACGGCCGCCACGAATTCATCGGCCTGCAGATCCTTCTGCTGGTAGCCGAGATAAAAATCTTCCAGCGCCAGTTCGCGCTCGCCGCCGGGTCCGCGCAGCACCAGGCGCGCGCCGAGCGCGATCAGCCAGGGCATCGAGTCGCCGATCGGCGAACCGTTGGCGACGTTCCCACCCAGCGTGCCTGCATTGCGGATCGGCAGCGAAGCGAAGCGCTGCCACATCTCGCTTAACGCATCCGGATAGTGGCGGCACACGGCCGCATAGGCATCCTGCAGCGTGACGCCGGCGCCGATGTCGACCCAGCCGTCTCCCTCGCGCACGGCCTTCAGCTCGGCGACGTTTCCGATATAAATGATGTCGTTCAGCTCGCGCATCTGCTTGGTGACCCAGAGGCCGACGTCGGTCGAGCCGGCGAGGATCAGCGCTTGCGGATGCCCGGCGCGCAGCGCCACGAGTTCATCGAGCGTGCGCGGCGCATGAAAACTGCGGCCATCGAACGAATAGGTATGAAGCTCGCCCCGCTGCAGCGCACGCAACTGGTCCGCGACAAAGGCGCGGTCGAATTCCGCGCGCGGCAATTCCATCATGCGCCCCGCCGCCTCGATGATCGGCCGGTATCCCGTACAGCGGCACAGGTTGCCCGACAAGGCATCGTCGACCTGGCGGCGCCCAGGCGCCTGGCCTTGTGCCTGCCCTTCCTGTTTCAGGTAGATGCCCCACAGCGACATCGCAAAGCCCGGCGTGCAAAAGCCGCATTGCGAGCCGTGACACTCGACCAGCGCCTGCTGGACCGGGTGCAGGCGTCCGTCGGGCAGCTGCAGGTCTTCGACGGTGAACAAGGCCTTGCCGTCGAGCGTGGGCGTGAACTGGATGCAGGAGTTCACCGCTTTGAGTTCCAGCTCGCCATTTTCGAGCGAACCGACGACCACCGTGCAGGCGCCGCAATCGCCTTCGGCGCAGCCTTCCTTGGTGCCGGTGCAGCGCAGGTCTTCCCGCAGGTGCTGCAGGATGGTTTGCGTCGGTGCCACGTCGCTCACTTCGTGGACGGCCTTGCGGAAATAAAAGCGGATCGGATCGGCCATGCTTGCCTCGGTGTTAACCCAGCGTACAGGATACCTTGCGCAGGCCGGGACCAACTATGTGCGAAATCTGATTTTGATTATCATCAAGCTGATATATGGGTCGGCGAACGGATGGGCCGTGCACCAGTGCGCGGCGAGGTCGCTGCGACGCGCCATCCACCCGGCAATCCGGCAATGCAGCCCGTTCGAGAGCATTTTAGGCGCGTTCAGCCCATTCGGGTCGCCTTCACGTGCCGCTGGTCCTTACCCCCTGGTCATACTCGACTGACCGCGGCAGCTGAAAACGACGCTCCGGTCCGAAAGCGAGCGCACGCGCTCGCAAGAAATCGTTATCCTGAGCGTTCACGACGGGAGCGCCAATGGCCTTGCATATCGTTCATTTCATCGGACCGATCCATCACAACTCCGCCTGCAGCGTGCGCAACCTGTGCCTGCAGGCCCTGCAGAACGGGGCCAGCGAGATCGAGCTGCACATGTCGACCGAGGGCGGCAACATGACGGCCGGCTTCGCGCTGTATTTCTTCCTGAAATCCCTGCCGATCCCGCTGACCACTTTCAACATCGGCAGCATCGAGTCGGTCGGCGTCGTCATCTTCCTGGCCGGATCAAAGCGCTACGCCTGTCCGGGCGCACGCTTTCTCGTCCATCCGCTGCACTGGGGCTTCGGCAACCTGGTGGCGGCCGACCATTCGCGCGTGTCCGAGTGGCGCGAATGCCTGGACTTCGACGCCGAACGCTATGCCAGCATCTTCGACGAAGCGACAAGCGGCGCCCCGGAAGCCCACGACATCCGCCCTCACCTGTTCGGCAATGCGCGCATCTACACGGCCGCGCAGGCCGTGCGCGCCGGCCTGATCCACGAAGCGGTGCAGGCCCGTTTGCCGGAAATGGGTACGACCACGCACTGGTGGAACTGATGTTCCGGTGGCACCGTCATCGAGTCGCCGCCGTACGGGTCTGTGCATCGTGCACGGCCCTTTTTTCCCCAGTGATGAACAGCTGAGTTGACGTACCGCCAACACCCATAATCGAAACGCCAACAAACTCCGGTTCGCGGGGCGTCATGGCATTTCGTCTACGTGGCGCGCACGCATCTGCCCCCTGTTGAAACGCTTTACAAAGTTGATGCCTGTAGGCATCATCCGAGAAGTATGCCGCCTCGAAACAGCCTTGCGCGGCCTCTTGTAGTTCCTCTGATAACACGGCTCATATGGCAGCAGTCCTTCCGCACGCGACCCCAGGCACACCGATGTCCGGACTTGCGCGCGCGCTGGTGCAGGCGGGCCGCCTCACGGCCCAGCAGGCCGAAGCACTGCAAAAGAAGGCCACTGCCGACCGTACCCCGCTGATCGACGCCCTCATCGCCGACAAGGCGCTCGACGCCGCCGCGCTGGCCGCTTTCTGCGCCGAGACCTTCGGCTATCCGCTGCTCGACCTGTCGACCTTCGGCATCGAGTCGCTGCCCGAAGGCGCGATCGACGCCAAGCTGATGGCGGCCCAGCGCGTGATCGCGCTGGCCAAGCGCGGCAACCGCCTCTCGGTCGCCATCTCCGACCCGACCAATACGCAAGCCCTGGACCAGATCAAGTTCCAGAGCGAAGCCGCGGTCGAGCCGGTGATCGTCGCGCACGACGCCTTGCTCACGCTGCTCGCGAACCTGACGAAAAGCGCCGAGCAGGCGCTGGGCGACATGGCCGGCGACGACGCCGAGATCGAGTTCGCCGAAGAAGAACCGGTGGCCACGCCGGTCGAAGCGACCAACGAAGTGGAAGATGCGCCGATCGTGCGCTTCCTGAACAAGATCCTGATGGACGCGGTGCAGCTGGGAGCGTCGGACATCCACTTCGAGCCCTACGAAAAATACTACCGGATCCGCATGCGCGTCGACGGCGTGCTGCGCGACCACGCGATGCCGCCACTCTCGATCCGCGACAAGCTGGTCTCGCGCATCAAGGTGCTGGCCAAACTCGACATCTCGGAAAAGCGCGTGCCGCAGGACGGCCGCATGCGCCTGCTCCTGTCCGCCGCGCGCACCATCGATTTTCGCGTCAGCACCCTGCCGACCCTGTTCGGCGAAAAGACCGTCATGCGTATCCTGGACGCGACCCAGGCGCAGATGGGTATCGACGCGCTCGGCTACGACCCGGACCAGCGCGAACTGCTGCTCGAGGCGATTTCGCGCCCGTACGGCATGGTGCTCGTGACCGGTCCGACCGGTTCCGGCAAAACCGTCTCGCTGTACAGCTGCCTGAACGTGCTGAACAAACCCGGCATCAACATCTCGACCGCGGAAGACCCGGCCGAGATCAACCTGCCGGGCGTGAACCAGGTCAACGTCAACGAGCGCGCCGGCCTCACCTTCCCGGTGGCCCTGAAATCCTTCCTGCGCCAGGATCCGGACATCATCATGGTCGGCGAGATCCGCGACCTGGAGACGGCCGACATCGCGATCAAGGCCGCGCAGACCGGCCACATGGTGTTCAGTACGCTCCACACCAACGACGCACCCTCGACCCTGACGCGTTTGATGAACATGGGCGTGGCGCCTTTCAATATCGCCTCGTCGGTGATTTTGATTACCGCCCAGCGCCTGGCGCGCCGCCTGTGCAACTGCAAGCAGCCGCTCGAGATGGGGCGCGAAGCGCTGCTGGCGGCCGGCTACCGCGAAGGCGACTTGCAGGACGACTGGAAGCCGTACGGCCCGGTCGGCTGCGAGCGCTGCCTCGGTTCCGGCTACAAGGGGCGCGTCGGCATCTACCAGCTCATGCCGATTTCGCCGGCGATCGAGGAACTGATCCTCGCGCACGGCAATGCGATGCAGATCGCCGCCCAGGCCGAGAAGGAAGGCGTGAACTCGCTGCGCCGCTCGGGCCTGATGAAAGTGAAACAGGGGCTGACCAGCCTCGAAGAAGTGCTCGGCTGCACCAACGAATAGGCGAAATTTACAAAACTACTATGGCTACATCCCTCACCACCCGCAGCCGCGGCGCCGCGCAAGTCAAGGAATCTGTCTACGCCTGGGAAGGCAAGGACAAGTCCGGCAAGACCGTGCGCGGCGAGCTGCGCGCCGGCGGCGAGGCGATCGTCAACGTGACCCTGCGCCGCCAGGGCATCATGGTCACCAAGGTCAAAAAACGGGTCTACCGCAGCGGCAAGAAGATCACCGACAAGGATTTGACGATGTTCACGCGCCAGCTGGCGACGATGATGAAGGCCGGCGTCCCGCTGCTGCAAGCCTTCGATATCGTCGGCAAGGGCCATGCGAACCCGTCGATGTCGAAACTCGTGCTCGACATCCGCAGCGACATCGAAACCGGCACCAGCCTGAACAACGCCTTCCGCAAGTACCCGCGCTATTTCGACCCGCTGTTCTGCAACCTGGTCGGCGCCGGCGAGCAGGCCGGCATCCTGGAAGACCTGCTGCACCGCCTGGCCGTCTACAAGGAAAAGACGCTGGCGCTGAAGTCGAAGATCAAATCCGCCCTGACCTACCCGATCGCCATCCTCGCGGTCGCCTTCATCGTGGTCGCCGTGATCATGATCTGGGTGGTCCCGGCCTTCAAATCCGTGTTCGCCAGCTTCGGCGCCGACTTGCCGGCGCCGACCCTGATCGTGATGGGAATTTCGGATTTTGTCGTGCAGTGGTGGTACCTGATCTTCGGCTCGATTTTCGGTTCCATTTACTTCTTCTTCCAGTCCTGGCGCCGCTCGCTGAAAATGCAGCAGGCCATGGACCGCCTGCTGCTGCGCCTGCCGATCTTCGGCGAGGTGATCAGGAAAGCGACGATTGCGCGCTGGACCCGTACCCTGGCGACCATGTTCGCGGCCGGCGTCCCGCTGGTCGAAGCGCTCGACTCGGTCGGCGGCGCTTCCGGCAACGCGGTCTACCTCGACGCCACCCGGCGCATCCAGACGGAAGTCAGCACGGGCACCAGCCTGACGGTGGCGATGCAGAACGTGAACGTGTTTCCGAGCCTGGTGACGCAGATGGTCGCCATCGGCGAAGAATCCGGCGCGCTCGACGGCATGCTCGGTAAAGTGGCCGATTTCTTCGAGGACGAGGTCGACGAAGCCGTGGCTGCCCTGTCCTCGCTGATGGAGCCGATGATCATGGTCATCCTGGGCGTGCTGATCGGCGGGCTGGTGGTGGCGATGTATTTGCCGATCTTCAAGCTGGGGTCGGTGGTCTAGGCGATCCTGTCCCGCCCACCTATCTCACCACTTCACGGTCCCCATGCCGCGAGACGGCTGGTAGCTGTAATAAAGCCCAACCGAGTCAAACCGCTGCTGCCGTTCCAGCACGTTCGGGAACGAAAAGCTGCGGCGCGACGTGATGTACTTGAGCGCGAGGCCGTGCGGCCCCGCCACCCTGTAGTTCAGCGACGCTTCGCCGCGCAGGACCCGGTCGGACCCTCCGGTGTCGGGACTGGTGATCCTGCCGTTGAAGAAGGCGAGCGAGCTCAGGTCAAACGAGAGCCTGTCACCGCAGATCAGGCGAAGCGACAGCATGGTCTGCGGCGCGAAACCGTAGTGGTATTGACCGGTCGAGGTGGCGCGTATCGTTCCGGTCGCGACATAGCCGACGCCGGCCGAGGCATGGCCTTGCAGCGTGAGGCCGTCGGCCAGCCACCACTGTGCATTGCTGCCCGCCGAGAGCCCGGTGCTCGCGACCCGGAACAGCTGCGGCGACAGGAAGTCATAGCTTCCGTACAGGCCGGCGATGCCGCGCAGGCGCTCGCCGGGCCCGTACGGGGCGCCGAACAGCAAGCCGCGCGTAGCGAGGCTCTCGAGGCCATTCACGCTCGACACGCGGGCACGGAACAGGAAGTAATCAAAAGGCTTGTGGTAGGTGTAGCCCGCTTTGCCGGGCAGGCCATAATCCAGCGCGAAATCGGCGGCCACTTCCCTTCTCTTCGTGGACAGAGAAGGGCCCACGTTGCTGTCCGATGGGGCGCTGGCGCCCAGCTGCAGGCGTCCGAACGTGGCCGGAGTGGCGCCGGCCCACAGCGAGGCGGCGCGCCGGCTCATGCCGCGTTGGCGGTTGTATTCCAGCGCCGGCGACACCAGCGCCGCGCCGGCCTCGCGCAACAGCGGCGCCGAATCGCCGCCCCGATCCAGGGCCAGGCTCGCCATCCGGTACAAGGCCTCGCCGAGGAAGCTGCCGCCGAAGCTGGTGGTGATCTGGTCATTGCGCGACGGCGGAGTCGTCTCGCCCGCGACTTCCCACACCGCGCTGCCGGCGAAGGCATAGCCGAGCGATTCCCAGAATGTCAGCCCATTACTGCGCGCCAGGTTGAAGTACACCGAACCCTGGTAAGGATGGCCCATCTGGTTGATTTCGAAAGGGTCGCGATCTTCCACCCAGCTGCTGTGCAGGTTGCGTCGGACCGAACCCATGGTGACGCGATAGTCGTCCGGCTTCACGAAGGCGTGATCAACGCGGTTCAGCACGACCTGGAAGGCGAGAATTTCCAGCGCGGCCGCGCCGTAGCTCTTGTAGAGCCGGGCATCCATATTGCGCATTGGCGATGGTGCGGCCGGCGCAGCGGCCGGCGATGTGGCTGCTGATACGCCAGGGGCTCGTTCGCGCAGCGGATCCTGATCCCGTACTGTTGCGGGCACCGGCGCAAGGTCGGCGAATGGGTCGACAGCTGCGTTTGGTGAGGCATGGGCGGCGCCGGCGACCAACGCCAGCAGCAATGCATGGACGGGCCGGCGCAGCTTGAATTCGTATCGTGAGGCGGTCATCTATATCCTGAATCGAGTCGCTGCGATCACACTGTCGTCAAGAACGTGACTGACCGATGCCAGGCACGCCACCGGCGACAGGTATTGGCATAAATTTAACAAGTCGCAGGAAATCTTGTCGCACGGATTGCCTCTGAGGCAGCTTCAGTCACATATCCGTCATGTTGTCGGACAAACAAGGGGATTGACCTTGCTTCAAGTCCAGATGGGTGATCTCGGGAGAGCTTGCGTAGCGACTGACACAACGAGTGCCTGTGCAATCCCGCGCGCCCCAGGCACGGGAGGAAGCTGCGACATGTTGAACCTGGGCGTCAGATAGCGCAGCTCGCAACGTCATTGCTGGAAAACCACGAAGTTTGATAAGAAAAAGCGCTGCAAGATGGCGGAGAAGTTCCTATACAGCAGAGGAAACTACTGCGGAATTTAGTGAGGACGTACACCTGTCAGGTTCCCTGGCTCCCGGCCAGCGACGTGTGCATCTGGCTTTCGTAGCAAGGCCGGCTCGAGGCCGGCCTTGCGTAGCAGATAGGACGGCCGCTTGGGCCGTATCAGCTGGTGTTCCGGACTATTTTTTGTCTGGTTTCTGCGCTGGCGCTACTGCCTGGCCCTGCATGCTGCCTTGGGATGGGGCGCGTTCGGCCCGGCTTTCAGACTGCATGCTGGCGCCAGCGGCTTCAGAGTGCATGTGCGCACCTCCATTGGCTCGAGCAGCTTTGCCGCCTTGCGCGCCATCCTGCTGGAGCGGATTGCGGAAATTCTTCAGAAATTCTTCTTTCTGCTGCACGTTGCGCTCTGCTGCTTCCACCGAAGCACGGGCCACCTCGTCCGCCAGTACCTGCGCCGTACGGGACGTTTCACGCCCATGCTGATGGGTGACACGTGCCAGGTCTACCTGCGACCCTGCCGCGATACTGGAAATGTGCTGCTGATAGGTGCGCATATGTTCCGACGACGGTTGCGTGTCAGGCAGGACGGTGCCAGCCAGGTCGTTCGCTTGCCCGCTTGTCAGCATGCGCCGGCCGGCGCTGAGGGTCTCCTCAAGCATATTCTGGCTGAGCTTCAAATTCGCCTGGCAAACGCTTTGAAACGAACCAGACAGCGACTGCGATAAATCGTTGAAAAATGCGAGCTGGGAGTCCAGGTGCGAGCGCAGAGCCGGATTGACGGATTGATCAAATGGAAACATGAGGTACCTTTTTAGTGTTGAGTCGCACAAAATGCGCTCACTTGAAGGACAACTTGGGGGTGCCTGGCGCGCCAGGGAGGAAGCAGCGACTCGCTGCCTGGATGCAGGATCTCGAAGGGACCGTGCGAACAAGCCGACTATGCGCTTGTTGAAGGGCGCACGGGACAAAATAAAAAATGTATTTACGCGCAATGATTCTCGGCAAGTTCGATGTGCCGCCCCGGCAAAGCAGATTGCGAGTACAGTGGCTGGATGAGACCACGCCGTGATCATCAAACCGCAAGGCTGATTGACGCATCGATCGACGTGCAGCAATCGCATGGCAGCTAGGTCGCGGCACGCCTGTTGTGTGAACGCGGCGTGCTGCTTGAACGGCTCGCCGGGTCCTGCACCAACCGGACCAGCGCAGAACCTATGGCAAGGCAGTTATACACTAGCACCTGCGGGGGTATGGTTGTCGACGCGATATTTGCGCATGCGTTCGAACGCGATCTTCCGGATGTCGATGGTCAGTCCATGTCCGCTGCTGTCGGGTAGCCCGATACCTGGCCGCTATCGGCCGCGCCTGCCCTCCGTTTACATTGACTTGCGCAGCGATCGCGCGCAGGTTAGGACTAGTACGCGATCCACGCTGCAGCAAAATCCTCGCTGGCTGAGCATTTGCAACAGGCGTGCCTCAATTGATCAAAGGACACAATGAACAACGTCATCGAATTTCCCGATAAAGTCTTCCGTCAATGGGGGGCAGTCGCCCAGGTACTTACCCCCTACCTATGCCTGCTTGGAGCAACGACAGCGGAGGCCAGGGAAATCATCAGCCGGATGCAGGTGCGATGGGAGGAGCTTGGTGTACCGCTCAGCCTGCCGGCTCTCCGCTCGGTTCCCAAGCCGCTGCCAGACAGGCAAGACGCGGCAACCAAAGGGACGCCCGAGGAGCAGGCGATGCAGACTTCTCCGGCCCGTAACCCGGAGAACGCGCGGACAATGCTTGAGTTTGCCAGGCTGGAGTACCAGCAGTCCCAGGCAAGCTGATCCGTGCAGAGATAATAGTTTGCCTGCAAGTCCAGTCGCTGGGCATGTCAAACCGGGCATGTCAAACGCCGGGGCGTGCCTTGAACCTCACCATGTTCACCATCTCATCGCGTGCCAGCGCCACGACTTCGCGCGCTGCTCATCTTCAGAACGCGACGATGGCTTTCAGGCCGACCACGACGGCATTACTGTTCCGCGTCGTACCGCCCGGATGCACGATGTACTGCAGGTTCGGGCGCAGCGATACCGAGGGCACCGGGTCCCACGCGTAATAAAGCTCGGTCACATACTCGTAGCTGCTGCCCGCGATGGTGTCCTGGCCGGTGCGGACATCGGCCTGGCTTGTGAAATCGGCGAAGCGCCGGTTGTTATGGGTAGCGCCCACGGCAAGGCCGAGCGAGTCCTGCGCGCGGCCTGCGAACGGGCCCTTGTATTGCACGCCCAGCGCGAGCTGGCGATCCAGCTGCGCCGTATTACGGTCGGCCTGCGTGAAGTTCAGGAACACCGTTGCACCGCGGCCGTCGGCGCTGCCGCTCACCTGCTGCTGCAAGCTCAGGTAGCCGCCGAACTGGCCGCTGCGCTGAAGCGGATCCAGTCCGGTGACCCCGCGTGGGTCGTGGTTCAGGTCGAGGTAGAGGTCGGCGCCGTTCGAGGTGTTGTACCAGCCGCCCAGCTTGTACGATCCGGGCAGCCCGCGCCAGTCCGGTTGCCAGCCCGCTTCCAGCGGGATCAGCGCACCGGTCGTGCCGCCCGGGTTGTTCGGCTTCCAGCCGTTGTGGCGCGCGTAGTTGTCATCCACGTAGCGCGGGTTGACCTGGTACACGCCCAGCTGCAGGTAGCTCTCCCTCGAGGGGTGGTATTTGAGGCGCGCCGCCCACTGGCTGGTGGGCCAGTTGACCCAGTAGCCGCCGACCAGGTTGCCCGGCTGGGCGCTGCAGAACGTCAGGTTCTGGAAGTCGCAGGAGAAGCTGAAAAAGTCCTCGCCGACGGTGAGGCGGCCAAACTTGAGCTCCAGGCGATCATCAAACAGCTTCTGGTTCAGCCACAACTGGGTCAGGTGCCAGGTCTGTCCGCGTCCGTAGACTTCCTGGATCAGCATGTTGTTGCCGATGTTGGCGTCCGCCCCGAGATTGCGTCCGTTACGGTCGGTCATGGTGAACTGGAATGTGCCGCCCTTCCACCCCCAGCGCTTGTCCAGGTCGAGCGCGGTGCCGAACACCCACTGGTCCGTATAGCGGGTCAGGTGGTCGCTGCCGCCCCTGAAGTTGTGCGCGATCTGGCTCCCGTAGCCGAGATTGAAGGCCACGCCCTGGTCCGCCAGCTGCTTGCGCTGGCCGCCCCAGTCCCCGAACAGGTAGGGGCTGCCGGCAGCGTCGTCCGCATGAACGTTGGCGGCGCCCAGGGCAGATGTTGCCGCGGCAAGGACTACCAGCCTCGCCAGGGAGCGTCGGGAAAGAATAAATCGTTTACGCGTTGCCATGTTCGAAGCCCTATCCAAGCCGGGTTGACATTGAACGTTGGAGTGGGATTGCCGCGCAGAGTTCATCCACGCTTTTTACCAGCTTGCTAGGGCAGCGCGTAGGCGATCACATGGTCGCCGAGCTTCGTGCCGAAGGAACCGTGTCCGCCCGCGGCGATCACGACATACTGTTTGCCGTCGATCGAATAGCTCATCGGCGTGGCCTGCCCGCCTGCCGGCAGGCGCGCTTCCCAGAGCTGCGCGCCGTTATTCACGTCGAAGGCGCGCAGGTAGTTATCCGCCGTCGCGCCGATGAAGGCTACGCCACCCGACGTCACGATCGGGCCGCCCAGCATCGGCATGCCCATCTTGAAGGGCAGCGGGAGCGGCGCGCTGTCGCGCACCGTGCCGATGCGCTTCCTCCACACGATCTTGTTGGTCTTCAGGTCGATCGCTGCAATGGTGCCCCATGCCGGCTGCCTGCACGGCAGGCCCAGGGGCGAGAGGAAGGGGTTGAGCATCACGCCGAAGGGCGTGCCGTATTGCGTCTGCAGGCCCAGCTCGGAACCGCCGCTCTTCGTCCCCGGCTTCGGCTCGACCGGGTTGTCGGGGCCGCGCGGCACCAGGCGCGAGACGAAGGGCAGCGAGATCGGGTTGGCAATCGCGATCTGGCGGTCGGTGTCGACGGCAAGGCCGCCCCACTCGAACATGCCCAGGTTGCCCGGGAAGACCAGTGTTCCCTGCGTCGAGGGCGGCGTGAAGGTGCCTTCATAGCGCAGCTGGTGGAACATCACGCGGCAGACCAGCTGGTCGTACATGGTGGCGCCCCACATGTCGGCGTCGGTGAGCAGCTTCGTCGGGCGGAACGTGAGCGCGGAAAACGGTTGGGTCGGCGCGACCCGGTCACCCGGCGCCGCGCCCTGCGGCACCGGCCTTTCGGGCGCCGGCACGACCAGCGCGCCCGTGCGGCGATCGAGCACGAACAGGTTGCCGGTCTTGGTCGGTACGTAGACGACGGGCACCGCCTTGCCGTCCTTGCCGGGGATGTCGGCCAGCGTCGGCTGCGCAGGCAGGTCCATGTCCCACAGGTCGTGGTGTACCGTCTGGTAGAACCAGGCCAGCTTGCCGGTCGATGCGTGCAGCGCGAGCAGGCCCGATGCATAACGCTCCTGGTCGGGCGTCCGGTTGCCGCCCCAGATGTCCGGCGTCCCTACCCCCATCGGCAGGTAGACGATGTCGAGTTCCTTGTCGTAGGCCGCGGGTGCCCAGGAGTTCGGCGTATTCCAGGTGTAGTGTTCGCCGGGGCCCGGGATCTTGTTGGGGTCTTTCGCGCCCGGATCGAAGGCCCACAGCAAGGCGCCGGTACGGACGTCGTAGCCGCGAATCACGCCCGAGGGCTCGCGTGTCGAGTAGTTGTCTTCGACCGCGCCCGCCACGACGATCACCTTGCTCGTCACGACCGGCGGTGAAGTGGGCTCGTACATGTTGCGGCCTTCTATCGCCACGGCCGGCTGCAGGTTCAGGTCGCCGCGGTCGGCGAAGTCCGCGCAGCGCGCGCCGGTGAGCGCGTCGAGTGCGTAGAGGTGGCCGTCGTTGACGGGCAGGTAGATGCGGCGCGTGCAGGTGGCGGCCGGAGCGGCCGGATCTGCCGTTGCCGGGCCTGCGCCTGCGCCTGCCGCGAGATCGACATACGACACGCCGCGGCAGGTCACGTGCTGGAAGGTCGGATCAGGTTTCAGTCCCGGATCGAATGTCCACTTGAGCGTGCCCGTCTTCGCGTCGAGCGCGAACAGCTTCTGGTGCGGCGAGCACAGATAGAGCAGCCTGCCGATCTTGATCGGCGTGACCTCGTCGGTGATCTCGCCGGGATCGTTCGGCCCTTTCATGTCGCCCGTGCGGAAGGTCCAGGCCACCTGCAGGTTCTTCACATTCTGCGGTGTGATCTGCTGCAGCGGCGAATAGCGGGTCCCTTCCTGGGTGCGGCCATAGGCTGGCCATTCGGAAGGCGCGACCGCGCCGGCCCTGGGGACCGGTGCAGCCGAGCCGGCGGCGAAGCTGCCGTCGACGGTCTGCGGATCGTTGAAGGATGCGTAGACCAGCACGCCCGCCCAGATCACGAGCGCGCCCAGCAGCGAGCGCACCTCGAACCTGCGCCCCGTTGCGTGGCGCAGGTTCACGAGCAGCAGCCAGGCGCCGAAAACGACCAGCACCCCCGCGCGCGGCGCGAGCGCCCAGAAATCCGGACCCGACTCCGACAGCGACCAGATGGCCGTGCCGACGAGTACGAGTGCATACAGCGCGAGCGCCCCGGGCCGGCGGCGGTACAGCAGCCACGCCACGCCAAGCAGCGCGAGGCCGGCCACGATGTAATACGCTGATCCACCGAGCGCGAGCAGCCACGCGCCGCCGATCAGCAGGTACAGCCCCGTGAGTGCGGCGAACAGCAGGCTGACAATATCGATGAATCCGAGCGATCCTGATTGTCTGGACATGATGATCTCCACCTGCGGGCGGCAAGGCGCGCATCGATGCAGGTCGGATCAGAATACACGACACGTGAAAACACAGCGCGCCGCATGCAGGCCGGCTGCTTGCGGCGCGCGGGCCGTCAGGCCCCGGCGGTTTCGCGCCTATAGGCTTCGATGATGCTCGCAACATCGGCGTCCGCCGCCAGGCCAAGCGCTTTTGCCCGGCCCACATCCCACGCGGCCGGCCAGCTGCTGACGATGCGCTCGATCCCCGGGTCGGGCGCGAAGCGGACACGCGCGACCGTTTCCGGTCCGGCCAGGGCTTCCAGCGCAGTGAGCATCTCCGCAACGCTGACCGACAGACCGGGCAGGTTGATCGTCCGGCTCTCTTCCAGCACCCCGGCCGGCAACTCATGTCCCGCAATCAGTGCTTCGATGGCGGCGCCCGGAGACAGCAGCCACAGCTTCGCCTCGGGCTGCACCGGGCAGACCGACTCCTGTCCGTTCAGCGGTTCGCGGATGATCCCGCTGGCGAAGGAAGATGCCGCCTTGTTCGGTTTGCCCGGGCGCACGCTGATGGTCGGCAGGCGCAGCACGCGGCCGTCGACGAAGCCGCGCCGGCTGTAGTCGTTGAGCAGCAATTCGGCGATCGCTTTCTGGGTGCCGTACGAGGAGCGCGGGTTCAGCGCGGTATCGTCCCGCACCAGCACGGGCAGCCTGCCGCCGTAGACCGCCACCGAGCTGGTGAAGACGACTTTCGGTGCGTGGCCCAGCGCGCGGCAGGTGTCGAGCAGCAGGCGCGAGGCGTCGAGGTTGATGCGCATGCCGAGCTCGAATTCGGCTTCGGCCTGGCCGCTGACGACCGCCGCCATGTGGAAAATCGATGCGGTATCGGTGTCGATGGCCTGGCGCAGGAAGGCGGGGTCGGCGATGTCGCCGGTCAGGATGCGCACCCGTTCATCGCCGGAATCCGCGGCCGGCGCCAGGTCGGCCAGTACCAGTTGTTCGATGCGGCGCACCCTGCCCTGGCTGTCGCCCAGTTCGCCGCGCGCGAGGAGTGCGCGCGCCAGGCGCTGGCCGAGGAAGCCGGCGCCTCCGGTAATCAATACCTTCATGCTTGTGCTCCCGTTAGATGTCGAGGCCGAAGGTCGACCTGAGTTCATCGATTTGCGCGGCGTCGAGCGTACGCACAGGCGTGCCCCGCAGCAGCAGGAATAGTTTGGCGGTTTCTTCGAGTTCCTCCGCCGCGTTCACGGCCGCTTCCAGCGTCGGGCCCGACACGACAGGGCCGTGGTTGGCCAGCAGCACAGCCGAGTGCCGGGCCGCCAGTGCGCCGATGACGCCGGCCAGCGCCGGGTCCCCGGGCCGGTGGTAAGGCACCAGCGGCAGGCGGCCGATCTTCATCACGAAATACGGCGTCAGCGGCGGGATGCAGTCGTCCTGGTCCAGGCCGCACATGCACGAGACGGCCGCCGAATGGGTCGCATGCAGGTGCACGATCGCGCCGGCACCAAGGCGCTGCCCGTACATGGCGCGGTGCAGGAAAGCTTCCTTGGATGGCGCTTCGCCCGCTACCAGGCGGCCGTCCCAGTCGAGTTTCGAGATCGCGGCCGGGTCGAGCCGTCCCAGGCTGGCGTTGGTCGGGGTCAGCAGCCAGCCGTCGCCGCTACGCACGCTGAGGTTGCCGCTGCTGCCCGCGCTCAGGCCGCGTTCGAACAGCGAGCGGCCGAATTCGGCCATCTGCTCGCGCAGGCGCGCTTCTTCCGGATGGGCGTGGATCGCCGCGCTCATGACAGCCGGCTCCATGCCTTCAGGAAGAAATCGTCGCTGCCGAAATTGCCGGACTTGAGCGCCAGCGCCAGCGGCGCGGCATCAGGATCGGCCTGCAGCGCACTCGTCCACGGCACCCCGGGATCGATTTCCGGGCCGATGCGCAGTCCCGACACGCCCAGCGCCCTGACCACCGCGCCCGAGGTTTCGCCACCCGCGACGACCAACTGACGCACGCCCAGCGCCACCAGGCCTTGGGCGATGGCGGCCAGCGCCTCCTCGACCAAACCGCCGGCGCGTTCGGCGCCGAGCCTGGCCTGCACTGCCTTGACGGCCTCCGGCGCGGCGCTCGCATAGATCAACAGCGGCTGCTGGCCGACGTGATCCGCCGCCCAGGCCAGCGCTGCGCCGGCCACGTCTTCGCCGCTCGCCAGTGCCAGCGGATCGACCTGGAACGAAGGGGCCTGTTCGCGCATCAGCGCCACCTGTCTCTGCGTCGCCTGCGAGCAACTGCCGGCGATGACGGCGCGCGCGCCGCCGGCGGCCGGCAGCGCATCCGCCGCGGCGTGTTGCTGCAGCAGGCCGCGGCGCCGGAAGTTATCGGGCAGGCCGAGCGCGATGCCGGAGCCGCCCGTCACCAGCGGCAAGTCGGCGCAGGCCGCGCCGATGCTTTCCAGGTCTTGGTTCGAGATCGCATCGACAACCGCGAAGCGGCAGCCCTGCTCGCGCAGTTGTGCAAAGCGTGCCCGGATGGCGACCGCGCCCTGCCCCACCACGCCGGCATCGGCGAGCCCGACGCGTCCCGTCACCTGCTGCTGCAGCACCCGCACCAGGCTGGCATCGAGCATCGGCGTCAGCGGGTGGTGGCGCATGCCCGATTCGTTCAGCAGTTCGCCGCCGACGAACAGGTAACCCTGGTAGATCGTGCGCCCGTTGGCGGGAAAGGCGGGACAGGCGATCGTGAAGTCCGTCCCGAGCGCCGCCATCAGCGCCTCCGTCACCGGACCGATATTCCCGCGCGGGGTGGAATCGAAGGTGGAGCAGTATTTGAAATAGAACTGGCGGCAACCGGCCTCGCGCAGCCAGCGCAGCGCCGCCAGCGAATCGGCGACCGCCTCCGCGGGCGGGCTGGTGCGCGACTTGAGCGCGATCACCACCGCGTCGACGCCGTTGGCATCGAAGGGCAGCGGACCGGCGGGCACGCCGATCAGCTGCACCGTGCGCATGCCGGCTTTCACCAGCATGCCCGCGAGGTCGGTACCGCCGGTGAAGTCATCGGCGATACACCCGAGGAGGATGGCCATTTACTTCACCAGCCAGCCGGCGTTGCTGAAGATCTCGCGCACCGTGCCCTGGTTGCTGTCGATGTAGCGCTTGAAATCGTCGCCACTGGCGAACTGCGCGTTCAGGGCGTTCGCCTGCAGGTAGGCCTTCCATTCGCTCGTCTCGGATACCTTCTTGAGCAGGCGGGCGTAGTACGCGACCTGGTCCGGCGTGGCGCCGGTCGCCATGTACACCGCGCGCGGCATGCGGTATTCCTCGATCGCCAGCCCCGATTGCACGCAGGTCGGGATGTCGCTCCAGGACATCGATGCCGTCACCTTGTCGGTGTAGCGGATGCGCTCCTTGCTGAACACGCACAGCGGGCGCACCTGGCCCGCGCGCCATTGCGACAGGTTCTCGTTCGGATTGTTCAGGTTCGCCGCCACGTGCTTGCCGGCCAGCTGGTTGGCCACTTCGCCGCCGCTCTTGAATGGGACATAGGTCAGCTTCATGCCGCCCGCCTTGTTGATCAGTTCGGCGAGCGTCTGGTCGGTGTCCTTCGACTGGGCGCCGCCCATGACGTGGGCGGAAGGATTGGCGCGCGCCGCGCTGACGAAGTCCTTGGCGCTCTTGTAAGGCGCATCGTTCGGCACCCACAGCAGGAATTCGTCCTGCGCGACCATGGCGACCGGGATCAGCTGGTCGAATTTGTAGGGCAGCTTGACGACCATCGGCAACAGGTAGGCGTTGTTGGTGCCGAAGACGATCTTGTGCGGATCGCCCGGGTTCGACGCGATTTCCACGAAGGCTTCGGCGCCGGAGCCGCCCGCCTTGTTGAGGACGACGATGTTCTGGTCCATCAGCTTGTGCTTGATGATGATCGATTGCACCAGCCGCGCGAACTGGTCGGTGCCGCCGCCGGCGCCGGAGGGCACGTAGAACTCCACCGGCTTCGAGGGTGCCCAATCGGCCGCAGCCGCCGTGCCGGCCGCGCCGATGAGCGCAGCCAGGGCCGAGAATCGGAAGAACGTGCTCGTTTGTTTCATCATTGCTGTCTCCTGTTGTGATTTATTGTGGTGTGGCGGTGCTGCGTACTATTCAGTTCATGCGGGATTGCGTTTCCATGCCGCGTACAGCGCCGAGCCTTCCAGCTCGAGCATGTCGATCGATACGGCCTGGCCGCGCGCCACGTCGGCGCGCAAGCGTTTGTTTGCGGCGAGATAGAACGGCGCCATGCCGGGCGCCGTATTCGTCGGGACCAGCGAGGGCGCCATGCCGGCGATCGTGTGGTGGTGGCCGCCCATGACCAGGGTTTCCCCCGCCTTGAAATCGCGCTCGGCGGTGGCGAGCATGGTCGAATGCGCCACTTGCGTGGTGCTGCCCGACGAGCGGCCATGCAGCACGGCCGAGAAGATGCTCATCATGCTTTCCAGCCCCATCAGGTGGTAAGGCAGGTAGATGCAGGCGTACTTGCGATTGCGGCCCACCACGTGGCCCTTTTGCGCCAGCAGTTCCCAGACGGTGTCGTCGGTGCAGCGCACGACCACGAACACGCCGCCGCCGAAGCTTGCTTCGTCATCGCGGCGCAGGCAGTTGAAGACATCGACCACGCCGGTACGCGCGAGGATGCCGCCATCCTCGACCGGGACGAAGATATCGGCCAGCTCGGAGATGTGGCACATCGGATAGCTCAGCGCGCCGCGCGCGGGCAGCAGGCCGGTCGAATTCGATACGACATTGAGTTCGCAATAGTCCGGCGTGGTGCTTTTCGGGATCTCGGCAATGACGGCGTCGCGCTGCGCCAACAAGGCGGCGAGGTCCCCCTCCATACCCCACAGCGCGGCCATGCCGGCCGCTTCGTAACGGCGCCCGCTGTATTCGACTTCCCCGCTGGCCGGGTGATACACGTAGTCGTATTCGCTCGACTTGCCGGCGGCAACGATCTCGAAACCGAGCACCCTGGCCCAGGTGACCAGGCCGATCAGGTTGCTCGGCTGGTCGCCGTCGACCGTGGTGTAGACCACGCCGCGTTCCTGCGCCAGCCGGTTCAGGCAGGGGCCGGCCACCGAGTCGGTTTCTTTCGATACCATCCCGACGTGCACGCCGCGTTCGATCGCATCGAGGGCGATCTGCACGCTCACTTCCGGCTGGCCGGTCGCTTCGACCAGCATGTCGCATGCGACATGCGCCAGCAGCCGGTGGTCCTTTACCAGCACGATCTGCTGTGCAGCGGCGGCGTCCTGCACCGCGGCGGCGCCGTGGCAGATGCGGACCTTCGCGGTGTCGTAGCCGAGTTCGGCCAGCAGCGCCAGCGTGCCTTCCGGGTCCAGGTCGCACAAGGCGGCAATGGCGACATTCGGGAGTGCGCGGCACTGTACCAGCAGGGTGCGCGAGAAGCCGCCCCTGGCGCCGGTCAGGACGATCCGGACGCGGCGCTCCGGCAGTTCATTGAACAGCAGTTCGTAGTTCATGGGATGAGGATGATGGTCGAGGTGGTCGGCGCCGAAGCGGCTGGAAAACTGCAGGCGCACGGAGCCCCGAGTACGCTTGCGCGCATCCCTGATGTCATGTTGTCGTCTCCAGTTTTTTTAATGTTGTGCAGTGATTGTGTGCCGCACTTACATAACTGTCTATTTCGGCTTTCTGAACGATTGATAACTGATGGTTATCATCATCCGGCACCGTGGAAATGCTTGCGGCGCCGGATCAGCGCGATCCCGCACAGCGTCGACAGGCTGCTGACGACGACAAACCCGAGCCCGTACGAGGCGCTCCATTCGGCCAGCAGGCCAACCAGCGGCGCGCCGACCACCGCGCCGAAAAACGTGATCGCCAGCGAACCGCCGGTGGCCAGGCCCGCCTTGCCCGGCGGCGCCTCGCGCGCCACGGCGGCCAGGTAGACCCCGTTCCAGCCGATCGCCACGGCGCCGTACAGCACGAACACGCACAGCGGCAGCACGGTCCCCGTGGGGGGCGCCAGCAGCGCGGCGCCGACGCTGGCCACACCGCCGCCGATCGCCAGCGCGCCGAGCAACATCGGCGGGTGGATCCGGCGGTCGGCCAGCCAGCCCCAGGCAATGCGCCCAGCCACCCCGGCCGCCTGGGCCATCGAAAAAACCAGTCCGGCCGCGACCAGCGAGAGCTGGAGCTGGGTAGTCAGGTAGGGCAGCAGGAAGGTGGTCAGGCTGACCTGGGTGGCCGAAAAGAAGAAGGAGCTGATCACCAGCAGGCGCAGCACCGGCACCGACCAGACCAGCCGCAGCGGCGCGGCAACGTGTTGCAGCGACAGCGCGAGGCCGGGTTCGGTATCGGTATCGAGCTGGCGCCGGGTCGGCTCGGCCAGCACGGCCACGCCGACGCAGGCCAGCGCGACGCCCAGCGCGCCGCCGCGCCAGCCGAAGGCGAGCATCGCCGGCGGCAGCACCAGCCCGGCCAGCATCGCGCCCAGCGGCACCCCGGTCTGCTTGATCGAGAACATCAGCGACATCAGGTGCGGCGGCGTCGTACGCATCAGGATGTGCGAGCTGGCCGGCGTGATCGGCCCGTAGCCCAGGCCGATCAGCAAGGCACTCAGCGGCAACAGCAGGGGCGAGGCCGACAGAAGCACCAGCATGCCGGCGGCGCAGGCCAGCAGCGCGGCCTGGCTGATGCGGATCGCGCCGAAGCGCCGCACCAGGCTGCCGCTCCACAGGGTCGCCCACATCGCCCCCAGGAACACCAGGCCGATGAACATGCCGGTGAAGGTGAGCGGCACGCCGATATCGGGCGCGGCCGCGGGCGCCAGTACCGGCACGGCGACCATGGCCAGCGCCGTCAGCGACTGGATCGCCAGCATGGCGGCGAGGGGAAGGACAGTGTTGCGCATGGAAGCCCGGCAGATGAGAGGGCTGGAAATTGTAGGCCCTGCCCTGTCGGGAAAGGTTTTCGTTCCGGCAAGTTCGCTTAACGTCAGGTTATCGCGCCGCTCCCTGGCGCCACCCCGCCGCGCGCTGCGGGGCGCACGATAACCCCGGATATAGCGCGATTACTTAAAGTTATCGATCCTTCAGAAAGCCTGAATAGACAGTTATCTCTGCCGCGAGGCAATATTTATGGAAATTGGGCCTGACTCAATCATCCATTACAACGACGGAGACGAGCAATGAAGAAAACCATCCTGGCCATCGCGGCCCTCGCGAGCCTCGCCGGTACGGCGCAGGCGCAAGACTCGAATGTCACCATCTACGGCATCGCCGACATGGGCTTCGTGCGCGACATCGGCGCCAACGCCGCCGGCGCCACCAGCAGCCTCGTCAGCGGCGGCCAGTCGGCTTCGCGCATCGGGTTCAAGGGCAAAGAGGCCCTCGGCAAGGGTTACGCCGCCTTCTTCACGCTCGAGGCCGGCATCCTGATGGACACGGGCGCCTCCGACCAGGGCGGCTTGCTGTTCGGCCGCCAGGCCTTCGTCGGCTTGCAAACGCCGTACGGCTCGGTACGCATGGGCCGCATGTACACCCCGATGTACGAAGCGCGCCACGCCTACGATCCGTTCGACGGTGGCTTCGGCGGCGACTACGGCCGCATCTTCCTCGCGGGCGGCAAGCGCGCCAACAATGCGGTCGTCTACGACGCGCCGGCGCTGGGCGGCTTTGAAGTCGAAGCGCAGTACGTGCTGGGCGAACAGCCGGGCGACGCCGCGCGCGCGCGCCAGATGGGACTCTCGCTGGGCTACAAGAAGGGCCCGGCCGACTTCAAACTGGTGTGGGATGCGCAAAACAATAATCCGGCCGGCACGGCGCCGCTCGTGACCACGCGCAGCACCGCACTCGGCGGCAGGTATGCGTTCCCGCTGCTGGCGGTGCACGCCGTGGCCCAGGTCAATTCGAGCAACGCGGCCGTTGAGCTCGACACGCGCGACTACCTGCTGGGCGTCGACGTGCCCTTTGGTGCGAGCAGTGTGATCGCCACCTATATTTTCCACGACAACCGCGCCCTGGCCGACGCCGATACCCGCCAGTGGGCAGTCGGCTATAAGTACAAGCTGTCGAAGCGCACCAACCTGTACACCTCGTACGCGCGGCTCGATAACGACCGCCTGGCGAAGCTGCAGACGGCGGTGCTGGGCGGGACCGACCGCATCTTCAGCGCGGGTATTCGTCACCTGTTCTAAGTGGGGCTTTGTCGTAATTGGCGGCGTGTGATTCCGGACACGCCGCGATATGCATCGTACAACCGCGTGGGCATGCCCACCCTACGTTACACAACGGTTCCATGAACTTGCCAAGGCCGGTAGCCGCACCGTAGGATGGGCACGGCCCACAGCGGCTCCGTGAACTTGCCACGTCCCGTAGCGCACCGTAGGGTGGGCACGGCCCACGCGGCCGTACGACCCACAACGGCTCCGTGAACTTGCCACGGCCGGTAGCGCACCGTAGGGTGGGCACGGCCCACGCGGTACTACCCCGCATCTCGAAACGCCACGTATAACCCGTGGCGCGTACGCAGTGGGTGTTTTCAGCAGTGCGGCGTGCGATAGTACGACCGCGTGGACTCAAGAGTCCACCCTACATTGCATCCCTGCTGCCATCACTGCGCCGCAGGTGCACCGGCACCGACAGCCCGCGCAAACACTCCTTGAACACCGACACCGCCGGCGCCGCGATGCGCTCCTTGCGGGTGACGATGCCGAAAGGCTCGAGCTGCAGCTTGATGCGCACCGGCAGGATGCAGATCATCCCGCTGGTCGCGTAATGCTTGGCGACGGTGGTCGGCACCACCGAAATCATGTCCGTGTCCTGCAGCAGGGTCGTCGTCGCCAGGATCGATGCCGTCTCCAGCAGGTTCGATGGACTCGGGATATTCGCTTCCTGGAAGGCCAGTTCGAGGAGTTTACGCATGGGCGAACTCGGCGGCTGCAGGATCCAGGCCTGGCCGGCCAGGTCGGCCAGCTCCAGGCGCCGCGTCTGGCTCAGCGGGTGATGCACGCCCGCCACCACGGACAAGGCCTCGTTGTCGACCACTTCGAACTCGATCTCCGGATGCTCGCCGGGGTCCGGCACCCGCCCCAGCACGATGTCGAGCTTGCCCTGCTCGAGCATCTGCAGCAGCACGTCGCTGGTATCGATGTGGACGCTGATCTTGATCTGCGGATAGCGCGTGCGCAATTCGATGATGGTGCGGGTCAGCAGGCCTGGCGCCGGCGCCATGATCGAGCCGATCGAGACCTCGCCCACCGCCCCCGCCTCCTGCGCCACCAGCTGCTTGCGCAGGTTGTCGAGGTCGGCCAGCATCAGCTGGGCGTAGTTGATCACCGATTCGCCGAACACCGTGGGACGCATGCCGCGCGGCAGGCGCTCGAACAGCTGCACCCCCAGCGTCTCCTCGATCTCGTGCAGCATCTTGGTGGCGGCCGGCTGCGACAGGTGCATCGCTTCGGCCACCTTGCGCAGCGAACGGAATTCCTCCAGCGCGGAGATGAGCGACAACTGCTTGATGCGCAGGCGGTTCTGCATGGATTTGGCGGTCGGGATCATCGAATTGCTGGCGAATTTACGATAACCGGATGTTATCACCAATTGCCGAGATCGTGATAGACAGTTATGCCTCCGCGGCGCACAATCATATTCATAATTAGAAATACCCAATGGAGACCCCGAGCATGAAGCTTCCCCGTTTCACCGCCCCCGCAGCGGCGCTGGCCGCCACCATCCTCTGCGCCGCCGCCGCGCCCGCCCATGCCGCCTGGCAGCCAACCAGGACCATCCAGCTCGTCGTCGCCGGCGGTCCCGGCGGCGGCACCGACCAGCTGGCGCGGCTGATCCAGTCGGTCATCACGAAATACAAGCTGGCGCCGGTCGCCACTGTCGTGCTGAACAAGGGCGGCGGCAACGGCGCCGAAGGCTTCCTCGACACCAAGCTGGCCCATGGCGATCCGCACAAGCTGATCGTCGGCACCAACAACGCCTACCTGCTGCCGCTGGTCGCGAAGATCGGCTACCAGTGGAACGAACTGACGCCGGTCGCCGCGGTCGCCCAGGACGACTTCATCCTGTGGACCGCGGCCGACGCGCCCTACAAGAGCGCGAGCCAGTTCCTCGACGCCGCCAAAGCCAACCCGGCCGCCTTCCGCATCGGCGGCAGCCAGTCGAAGGACGTCGACCAGACCCTGACCCTGCTGATCAACAAGACCTACGGCACGAAAATGGTCTACATCCCGTTCAAGAGCGGCAGCGAGGCGGCCACCCAGCTGGCGGGCAAACACATCGCCGCCAACCTGAACAACCCGAGCGAAAACATCGCGCAATGGCGCGCCGGGCAGGTCAAGCCGCTGTGCGTCTTCAGCAAGACGCACATGAGCTATACCGCCAAGGTGGCCGACAAGGCCTGGTCCGACATCCCCACCTGCAAGGAACAAGGCCTGGCGATCGAGGAATACCGTTTCCCGCGCACCGTGTTCATGCCGGGCGGCGTCAGCGCCGACCAGCTCGCTTTCTACGTGAACCTGCTCAAGCGCATCAGCCAGACCCCGGAGTTTACGGAGTACGTCGAGCGCAACGCGCTGGCGCCCACCTTCCTCGCAGGCGCGGCGCTGACGGGCTACATCAAGGCTGACGAACAGCGCGTGCGCGCGGTCTTCAACGACGCTGGCTGGCTGGTCAAGTAACTCCCTTCGCAAACGACAAGAGCGCCGTTCGAAAACGGCGCCATGGAGAACCTATGTCTACGAATCAGGAACCGGGCGGGCGCAGCTTCATCACGGTGCGCGCCGCCGAACTCGCGGTAGCGGCATTCACGGCCATCGTCGGCGCGGTAGTGATGCACGGCAGCCATGAACAGGGCATCGGCTGGGAAGACTCCGGGCCGCAGTCGGGCTACTTCCCCTTCTATATCGGCCTGATCATGCTGGTGGCCAGCCTGGGCACCATCGTGCTCACCCTGAAGGACTGGCGCGCCCTGGCGCGTTCCTTCGTCGAACGCGCGCCCTTCGCCCACGTGATGAGCGTGTTCCTGCCGGTCTGCGTGTACGGCGTCGCGATCCGCCTGCTCGGCATGTACATCGCCTCGCTGCTGTTCATCGGCTGGTTCATGTGGCATGCCAAGGGCGAAGTCCGGCATGCGCGCTGGAAGGTCGTCGTGGTGCCGGCGGCCGTGGTGCTGGCCAGCTACCTGATCTTCGAACGCTGGTTCCAGGTGCCGCTCTATAACGGCCCCCTGCTCGCTCACTTTGGCATCGGCCAGTAACCAGGACAGAACATGCAAGAATTCTCCTATCTGCTCGACGGCATGCTGGTCGTCACCACGCCCTACCACCTGCTGCTGATGGTGGCCGGGGTCCTGCTCGGCATCCTGGTCGGCGTGCTGCCCGGCCTGGGCGCGCCGAACGGCGTCACCCTGCTGCTGCCGCTGACCTTCACCATGCCGCCGACCGCGGCCATCATCCTGCTCACCTGCATGTATTGGGGCGCGCTGTTCGGCGGTTCGATCACCTCGATCCTGTTCAACATCCCGGGCGAGCCTTCCTCGGTGGCGACGACCTTCGACGGCTACCCGCTGGCACGGCAAGGGCGGGCCACGGAGGCCCTGACCGCCGCCTTCAGCTCGGCGCTGCTGGGCGCGCTGACCGGCGTGCTGCTGATTACTTTCCTGTCGAGCTATATCGCCAAATTCGCCATGAGCTTCAGTTCGCCCGAGTTCTTCGCGGTCTACCTGCTGGCCTTCTGCAGCTTCATCGGCATGAGCAAGAACCCACCGCTGAAAACCGTGGTGGCGCTGATGCTCGGCTTTGCGATGGCCGCCGTCGGCATGGACACCATTTCCGGCAACCTGCGCCTGACCTACGGCATGCCGGAACTGCTCAAGGGGATCAGCTTCGAGATCGCCGTGATCGGCCTGTTCGGCATCGGCGAAATCCTCTGCACCGTCGAGGAAGGACTGGTCTTCCGCGGCGAGCACGCCAGGATCAGCGTCAGGGCAGTGCTGAAAACCTGGGCCTCGCTGCCGAAATACTGGGCGACGTTGCTGCGCAGCGCCGCCATCGGCTGCTGGATGGGCATCACCCCGGGCGGCCCGACCGCTGCCTCGTTCATGAGCTACAGCGCCGCCAAGAAGTTCGCCAAAAACAAGGAAAACTTCGGCAAGGGCGAACTGGAAGGCGTCATCGCCCCCGAAACGGCGGACCACGCGGCCGGCACCAGCGCCCTGCTGCCGATGCTGACCCTGGGCATTCCCGGCTCCGCCACCGCGGCCGTGATGCTGGGCGGCCTGATGATCTGGGGCCTGCAGCCCGGTCCGATGCTGTTCGTCGAGCAGAAGGACTTCGTCTGGAGCCTGATCGCCAGCATGTACCTGGGTAACGTGGTCAGCCTGATCGTCGTGCTCTCGACCATTCCGCTGTTCGCCGCGATCCTGCGCATTCCGTTTTCGATCATCGCCCCGGTCATCGTGATGGTCTGCACCATCGGCGCCTATTCGGTGCACGGCTCGATGTTCGACGTCGCCCTGATGTTCGGCTTCGGCGCGCTCGGCTACCTGTTCAAGAAGCTGGGCTACCCGATCGCCCCGCTGGTGCTGGCCGCCGTCCTCGGCGACAAGACCGAAGGCGCGTTCCGCCAGTCGATGCTGTTCTCGAACGGCGCGCTGTCGATCTTCTGGTCGAACCCGCTGGTCGGCACCCTGACCACCTGCGCCATCCTGCTCGCCACCTGGCCGCTGCTGATGCGCGCCCTGACGTATGTCGCGTCAAGCTTCAACGGCCGCACTGTCAAAAATTAACCTGGAGCCCACCATGAACCGCAAACCACGCATTGCCATGCTGCTCGGCGACCCTGCCGGCATCGGCCCTGAACTGATCGCCTCGCTGCTGGCCGAACCCGCCACGACGCAGGCCGCCGACATCGTCCTGATCGCCGACCGCGCCGAATTCGCCGAGGGCATGCGCATCGCCGGCGTCGATGTCGCCGTCACCGAAGTCGATTCGCTCGACACCCTCGATTTTTCAAGCGGCAAGCCGCTGTTCTACGACTTCCGCGGCGCGACCGAGGGACCATTCGAGCGCGCGCTGTCCACCGTCAAGGGCGGCCGCTACTGCCTCGACACGCTCGCCGTCGCCCTCGACCAGACCCAGTCCGGCGCCACGGACGCGATCCTGTTCGGCCCCCTGAACAAGAGTTCGATGCACATGGCCGGCATGGACCACAACGACGAGCTGCACTGGTTCGCCGAGCGCCTCGGTTTTACGGGGCCCTTCTGCGAATTCAATGTGCTGGACGGCCTGTGGACCTCGCGCGTCACCTCGCACGTGGCACTCAGCGAAGTGCCGCAGATGATCACCCATGACCGCGTGGTCGACGCGATCCGCCTGATCGACACCGAGCTGAAACGCAGCGGCGTCGCCCGTCCGCGCATCGCGGTGTGCGGCCTGAACCCGCACAACGGCGACAACGGTTCTTTCGGGCGCGAAGAGATCGACGTGATCGCGCCGGCGGTGACCAGTGCGGGCGCCCTGGGCATGGATGTCGAAGGCCCCTTCCCGGCCGATACGATCTTCCTCAAGGTGCAGGGAGAACAGCGCGCCTACGACGCCATCGTCACGATGTACCACGACCAGGGCCAGATCGCATTGAAACTGATGGGCTTCTGGCGCGGTGTCACGGTCCAGGGCGGCCTGCCGATCCCGATCGCCACCCCGGCGCACGGCACCGCCTTCGACATCAGCGGCCAGGGCAAGGCCAATCCCGGCGCCACGCGCCAGGCCTTCGAGCTGGCCTGCAGGATGGGCCGCGCACAACAAGCGAAAAACACATAACACCGAACGCCCAGACAAGGAGCACACAATGAAAATCACGAAAGTCCGTACCCGCGTATTCGAATGGAAGGGCAAGGTCGTCCCGCCGCAAGCGCACTTCTGCACCAATGCCAGCGACATCCTGTTCGAGCGCGGCGACGCCATGGGCTCGTTCCGCTTCCACGGCTGGCTGGTGATCGAAATCGAAACCGACACCGGCCTGGTCGGCATCGGCAACTGCGCGCTGGCGCCGCGCGTGGCCAAGCAGATCATCGACCAGTACCTCGGTCCCATCGTGATGGGCGAAGACCCGTTCGACAACGAATACCTGTGGCAGAAAATGTACCGCCGCACCATGGCCTGGGGCCGCAAGGGCATCGGCATGGCGGCCATTTCCGCGGTCGACATCGCGCTCTGGGATTTGATGGGCAAGGCGGTCAAGCGCCCCGTCTTCAAGCTGCTGGGCGGGCGCACCAAGGAGCAAATCCCGTGCTACGCCTCCAAGCTGTACGCCAACGACGACCTCGACGCCTTCCTGGCCGAAGCGAAGACCTATATCGACCAGGGCTTCACCAGCGTCAAGATGCGCTTCGGCTACGGTCCGAAAGACGGCCCGGAAGGCATGCGCAAGAACATCGCGCAAGTGCGCGCGCTGCGTGAATTCGTCGGCGATGGCGTCGACATCATGCTCGAGTGCTACATGGGCTGGACCCTGGAATACGCGCGCCGCATGATCCCGCGCCTGGCCGAATTCAATCCGCGCTGGCTGGAAGAACCCGTGATCGCCGACGATATCGAAGGCTATGCGGAACTCAAGAAAATGAGCCCCTTCCCGATTTCGGGCGGCGAGCACGAATTCACCAGCTACGGCTTCAAGGACCTGCTCGAGCGCCGTGCGGTCGACGTGATCCAGTACGACACCAACCGGGTCGGCGGCATCACGGCGGCGCAGAAGATCAACGCCATGGCCGAAGCCTGGAGCGTGCCGGTCATCCCGCATGCCGGCCAGATGCACAACTACCACCTGACGATGGCCTCGACCGCCAGCCCGATGTCGGAGTTCTTCCCGGTGTCCGAGGTCGAAGTCGGCAACGAGCTGTTCTACTACATTTTCAAGGGCGAGCCGATGCCGGAGCGCGGCTTCCTCCAGCTCGACGACAAGCTGCCGGGCCTGGGGCTGTCGATCTCGGATGAATACCTGAACGACTTCAACATCATCGAATAGGAAGCATCGTGCGCCTGATCCAATTTGAAACCGTCCAGGGCGAGCGCCGCGTCGGCATCGTCGAAGGCGCACTGGTGCGCGCCCTCGCGGCCCCAGGCAGCATGCGCGAACTGGCGCAGCTGGCGATCGCCAGCGGCCGCACGCTCGAGCAGCAGGCGGCAGAGGCCGCGGCCGGCGGCGAACAGTTCGATTACAACGAACTGCTGGCCGGCCTGCGCGTCCTGAACCCGGTGGACCATGCGGATCCGGCGCACATGACGATCAGCGGCACCGGCCTGACCCACTTCGGCGGCGCGGCCAGCCGCGACCAGGTGCAGCGCAAGACCCAGGAAGAAGAAACGCACATGAGTGATTCGATGCGTGTCTTCAAATGGGGCCTCGAGGGCGGGCGCCCGAAGGCGGGCCGGCCGGGGGTGCAGCCGGAGTGGTTCTACAAGGGCGACGGTACGATCGTGGTGCGTCCCGGCGCGCCGCTGCCGGCGCCCTCCTTCGGCGACGACGCCGGAGAAGAAGCGGAAATCGTCGGCATCTACCTGGTCGGGCTTGATGCCAGGCCCTACCGCCTCGGCTTCGCCCTCGGCAACGAGTTCTGCGACCACGTCATGGAGCGCAAGAACTACCACTACATCGCCCATTCGAAGATGCGCCATTGCTCCTTCGGGCCCGAGCTGCGCACCGGGGCGCTGCCCGAGAACCTGTCGGGCATGAGCCGGATCCGGCGCGGCGGACGCGTGATCTGGGAAAAGGAATTCCTGAGCGGCGAAGCGAATATGTGCCACAGCATCGACAACCTGGAATACCACCATTTCAAATACAGCCAGTTCCTGCGGCCCGGCGACATCCATGTCCATTTCTTCGGCTCGGCGACCCTGTCGTTCGCCGATGGCGTGCAAACCCGGGCGGGCGACGAATTCGAGATCGATGCCTTCGAGTTCGGCATGCCCCTCATAAATACCGTGGGCCAGGCAGCGCCCGACGCACCGCTGCGCGGCGTGCTGCCACTGTAAATTTTTCTACTCTCAGGAGACCAGCTTGAACCAATCGTCCGTTTCGTCCGCCTACCGCGGCGTGTTTCCGGTCGCTCCGACCATCTTCACCGCCAGCGGTGAACTCGACCTCGACGGCCAGCGCCGCTGCCTCGATTTCATGATCGACGCGGGTTCCGACGGCATCTGCCTGCTCGCCAATTTCTCCGAGCAGTTCGTCCTCAGCGACGAAGAGCGCACAACCCTGATGCATACGGCGCTCGAGCACATCGCCGGCCGCGTGCCGGTCATCGTCACCACCACCCATTTCAGCTCGCGCCTGTGCGCCGAGCGCAGCCGCGCCGCGCAGGACGCCGGCGCCGCGATGGTGATGGTCATGCCGCCCTACCACGGCGCCACCTTCCGCGTGGCCGAAAGCGGGATCTACTCTTTCTACCAGACGCTGTCGGACGCCATCGACATCCCGATCATGATCCAGGATGCGCCGGTCGCCGGCACGCCCTTGAGCGCTCCGTTCCTGGCGCGCATGGCGAAGGAAATCGCCAACGTGTCCTATTTCAAGATCGAAGTGCCGCAGGCGGCCAATAAACTGCGCGAGCTGATTGCGCTCGGCGGCGACGCCATCGTCGGCCCCTGGGACGGCGAGGAAGCGATCACGCTGATGGCCGACCTCGAGGCCGGCGCGACCGGCGCCATGACCGGCGCCGGTTTCCCGGACGGGATCCGCAGCGTGATGGACGCCTGGGAGGCGGGCGACGCCGAGCTGGCCGCCGCCAACTACGAACGCTGGCTGCCCCTGATCAATATGGAAAACCGCCAGGGCGGCCTGGCCACCTGCAAGGTGCTCATGAAAGAAGGCGGCGTGATCGCCTGCGACGCCGTGCGCCATCCGCTGCCGCAGATGCACCCAAGTACGCGCGAGAGCCTGCTCAGGGTGGCGCGCCGTGTCGATCCGCTGGTGCTGCGCTGGGCGAAATGATGAAAGACTCCGACATGGAAGTATCCGGACACCTGCTGCTCGGCAGCGCCGCAGTGCGCGGCCAGAACGGCAGCATCGAGGCCATCGATCCCGCCACGGGCGCCGTGCTGGCGCCCGCGTTCGGCGGCGCCACGGCCGCCGAACTGGAGCGCGCCTGCGCCCTGGCCTGGGCCGCCTTCGACGGCTACCGCGAGACGGCGCTGGAAGAGCGCGCCGCCTTCCTCGACACCATCGCCGACAACATCCTGGCCATCGGCGAGCCGCTGATCGCGCGCTGCATGATGGAGACCGGCCTGCCGCGCGCGCGCATCGAAGGCGAGCGCGGACGCACCGTCGGTCAGCTGCGCATGTTTGCCGGCGTCGTGCGCCAGGGCGACTTCCTCGAAGCACGCATCGATCCGGCCCAGCCCGGGCGCACACCCCTGCCGCGGGTCGACCTGCGCCTGCGGAATATTCCGCTGGGCCCGGTTGCCGTCTTCGGCGCCAGCAATTTCCCGCTTGCGTTTTCGGTCGCCGGCGGCGATACCGCCTCGGCGCTGGCAGCCGGCTGCCCGGTGATCGTCAAGGCGCACTCGGCCGATCCCGGCACCTCGGAACTGGTCGGCCGCGCAATCCAGAAGGCGGTGCAGCAGTGCGGGCTGCCGGAAGGAACGTTTTCCTTGCTCTTCGACAGCGGCCGGGCCATCGGCCAGGGATTGGTGGCGGACCACCGGATCAAGGCCGTGGGATTTACTGGATCGCGCACCGGCGGCACCGCGCTGATGACCATTGCGGCGGCGCGCCGCGAGCCGATCCCGGTGTACGCCGAGATGAGCAGCGTCAATCCGGTGCTGCTGTTCCCGCACGCCCTGTCCAATCGCGCCGAGGCGATCGGCAAGGGCTTCGCCGCTTCGCTCGTCATGGGCGCCGGCCAGTTCTGCACCAACCCCGGCCTGCTGCTGGCGGTCGAGGGGCCCGGCCTGGACAGTTTTGTGGCCGCAGCGCGCACCGCGCTCGAGGGCCAGGCGGCTGCGACCATGCTGACGCCCGGCATCCTGCAGGCCTATGAAGCCGGCGTCGCCGGCCTGGCCGGCCACGACGCGGTGCGTACCGAGGCGCGCGGCGGCACAGGCGCATTCGGCCAGGGACAGGCCGCCCTGTTCTCCACCACGGCCGCCGCTTTCATGGCCGATCCACGCTTGCAGGGCGAAGTATTCGGCGCCGCGTCGCTGCTGGTGCGCTGTCCGGACCTGGCGACGATGAACAGCATCGTCGAAGCACTGGAGGGGCAGCTGACGGCAGCGGTCCACATCGACGCAGCCGACCATGCCGCCGCGCGCACGGTCCTGCCTGCCCTGGAACGCCGGGCGGGCCGGATCCTCGTCAACGGTTTCGGTACAGGGGTCGAGGTGGGACACGCGATGGTACACGGCGGTCCGTACCCATCGACGGCCGACGGCCGCTCGACCTCGGTCGGCAGCCTTGCCATCTTCCGCTTCCTGCGGCCCGTCTGCTACCAGGACATGCCGGACGCTTTGCTGCCGGCAGCGCTGCAAGCTGCGAATCCGCTGGACTTGCTGCGCCGCGTCGACGGCAGGCTCGCGCTCGGGTGAGGCGAAGCCGGCTGCCGGCAATGACTGCCGGAACCGTTTACCCGGCGAGGCGATCCATGAAGTCCCCAAGCCGCCGGATCGCCTCCTGGAGATTCTCCGCGCTGGCGGCATACGACAGGCGCACGTACCGATCCGCGCCGCAGTGGCCAAAGTCCTTGCCAGGGGTGAGCGCGACGTGCACCTCCTCCAGTACGCGCTCGCAGAACTGCCAGGAACTCAGGCCCGTTCCGCTCACATCGAAGTAGACATAGAAAGCGCCGTCCGGCGGCACCGGCACCGGCAAGCCGATCCCCGCGAGACCGTTCAATACGAGCTCGCGGCGCCGCGCGAACTCGACCCGCAGCTCTTCGCAGACGGCCAGCGAGGCCGGCGTAAAGCAGGCCAAGGCCGCCTGCTGCGACAGGTTCGATGCACAAATGTAGTAGTTCTGCGCCAGGCGCTCCATGGTCGGCACCAGGGCTTCCGGCACCACGGTCCAGCCAAGGCGCCAGCCGGTCATGCCGAAATACTTGGAAAAACTGTTGATGACGATGGCGTCATCGTCCCAGACCAGCACCGTCTGCGGCGGCCGGCCGTCGGCGTCGCGGTCGCCCAGGTTCAGGTAGATCTCGTCGACGATGCGCCATGCGCCCTTCTCGCGTGCCCATTCGCAAATGGCGCGCAGCTCGTCGGGAGGAACCGAGGTGCCGGTCGGATTCGAGGGCGTCGCGATCATCAGCCCTTTCGTGTGCGGCGTCCAGTTGGCGCGCACGCTGGCGCTATCCAGCTGGAAGCGGCTCTCCGCATCGGTGCTGACGAGTTTGACCTGCGCGCCGAAGCTGCTGAGGAACTGGCGGTTGCATGGATACGAGGGGTCGCCGACAATCACTTCATCACCGGTATCGACCAGCGCCGCGGTGACCAGCAGCAGCGCCGCCGATGCGCCGGCGGTGACGATGATCCGGTTCGGGTCGAGCGTGACGCCGTGCTCGTGCAGGTAGAAGCCGGCGATCGCTTCGCGCAGGCCTGGGATGCCCAGCGCCGCGGTGTAGGGCAGCGAACCGGCGTCGACCGCCGTGCGCGCCGCTTCCAGCACGGCGGGCGGCGGGCCGAAATCGGGCTCTCCGAGGCTGAGCTTGATAACCTGGTGCCCTTGCGCTTCCAGGGCGGCGGCGCGTTTGCCGAACTCCATGGCGAAGAAGGGATCGACTGACTGGGCGCGTTGCGAAATTTTCATGGTGGGGTTTTCGATGGAAGACTGTGCGTGACGCATTTTATAGGTGCGACGCGGGTCTCGCAGGAGCACGCCCGGATTTGGGAAGCGTGCGCTTTTGT
This sequence comes from Telluria sp. AIW5, assembly GCF_056680575.1. Lineage (NCBI taxonomy): Bacteria > Pseudomonadati > Pseudomonadota > Betaproteobacteria > Burkholderiales > Oxalobacteraceae > Telluria > Telluria sp. AIW5. The sequence goes on from NZ_CM155289.1 coordinate 5,299,009, forward strand.
TCAGCTCCTGCCCGGCACGATGTCGACCCCGATCTGCTCCGCCAGCACCAGCAACTCCCCGTAAGCGCCCGGATCGGCCACCAGGCTGCGCGTCGATGCGGCGGGCTTCAGCACCCCGTCCGCGATGCGGTCGCCGAACAGCACCACCGCCCGCGCACTGTCGTCCTGGCGCGAGATCCAGTGCAGGCCCTGCACCTGCGGAAACGCCGCGTGGATCGCCACCGCCCACTGTCGGGTTACCGGATACTGGTCTTTTTCCGTATCGATGAGTTGCTTGCGTTCGACCCCGAGCTTGCGCAGCGACCTGCTTCCAAGGTCGGCCAGCACCAGGTCCTGCGTGGCCGTGAACTGCGAATGTCCGTGGCCTTCGAGCTTGCCCTTGTCCCAAGCCTTGAAGCCGGCGGCGAAGGGGACGTCGTGGAACACGCTTTCCATGGCGGCGCAGGCGAAACTGGCGCCGGCCGGCCAGCTGGTGAGGGTGATATGCAAGATGGGTGGCGGCGGGATCGCGCGGCCGGCGATGGCAAATGAGGCAAGGGAGGCAAGGTCCGGCCCCTTAACCATGCAGTACGCCTTCGCGTTCGTCGGCGGCCGCGGCAAGAACCCGGTCAGGGTCGCTCGCCATCAGGTCGCGCGGCCGCTTGCCGCCGAGGAAACTGTTGGCCGACATGAACCAGTAGGACAGGCCCCAGCCGTCCTTGCTGTGGCCGAAGACGGCGAGGACTTGCGCCATGGCCTTGCGCGGCCGGTAGCCGGACTGTGGATCGAGGCCGTAGCTGGGAAAATAATCGATGCCGTTGTGGCGGATCGCGAAGATCGCGCCCTCGCGCTTCCATTTATTCGGCTGCGCGCTCGGGTTGCTGGCGCTGAAACCGGCGACGGAGGCGATCTCGGCGGCCGTCATCCAGTCGCCGCTGCCCAGCACTTCGGTGCGGGCGCGCGCCAGCATCGTCGCTTCCTTCAGTTCGTTCGGTGTCGGCGGCGCCTTCGGCACCAGCGCCCCGACGATCGCTTCGAGCGATTGCCGGTGGTGCTCGCCGACGATGTTTTTCACGAGGTCGGCAATGCTGGCAAAGGTTTCGGCAATCGCCGCCGCCTCGCGCGGCGTGGCATGGGCCAGGGCGACGGCGACAACCTGTTCGGCATCGACCTTGTGCAATTGGCGGCGCACTTCTTCGGGGTCCCCCGCCAGGGTCGAGATACCGTGTAGCTCGTGCTCGATCGCATGCATGGCAGCTCCTGTTGAGATTACATCGAAACGCTTGGATTCATCATAACCCATCTCATCTCCGCTTGCCAGCGCGTGCGCAAGGAAGGCGCGCAGGGAGTCACACTATGGGCAAGCTGGCAAGATAGCGGCATGGGAGCGACAGCGAGGACGCGCTGATTGCCGTGCAATGCAAGGTCTCTTCGCCAAAACGCCTGAAACACCCTAAAATAGGTTGATCTACGGAACCATTTATCACTTTCGGAAGCCAGCCTTTGGACACTCTTCTCTTCGCCGCACCGGGTTTGCTCGGTCCCACCCTGGTCGCCGGCCTGCTCGGCCTCCTGATCGGCAGTTTCCTGAACGTGGTGATTCACCGCATCCCGAAGATGATGCAGCGCGAGTCCGACAATTACGTGGCCCACGAAAGCGGCAAGGAATTGCCGCATACCGACCGCTACAACCTGATGGTGCCGCGCTCCGCCTGTCCGCATTGCGGGCACCAGATCACGGCGCTGGAAAACATCCCCGTCATCAGCTGGCTGGCACTGCGCGGCAAGTGCAGCAAGTGCAAGGCGCCGATCTCGGCACGCTATCCGGCGATCGAACTGCTGACCGGTGCCCTGTCCGCCCTGCTGGTCTGGACCTTCGGGTCCGGCGTGGCCGGCATGGCGACCCTGCTATTCGCCTGGCTGCTGATCGCGATGACCTTCATCGACGTCGACACCCAGCTGCTGCCGGACGATTTGACCTTCCCGCTGCTCTGGGCCGGCCTGCTGGTCAACCTGAACGGCACCTTCGTGCCGCTGCATGACGCCGTGATCGGCGCGGCGGCCGGCTACCTGGTGCTGTGGGCCGTCTACTGGCTGTTCAAGCTCGTGACCGGCAAGGAAGGCATGGGCTATGGCGACTTCAAGCTGCTCGCCGCCCTCGGCGCCTGGCTCGGCTGGGCGATGCTGCCGACGATCATCCTGCTGTCCTCGGTCGTGGGTGCGATTGTCGGCATCAGCCTGATCGTGTTCGCGCGCCGCGGACGCGACAAGCCGATCCCCTTCGGTCCCTACCTGGCCGCCGCCGGCATGATCGCCCTGCTGTATGGCGAGCAGATCGGCGGCATCTTCCGCGGCTTCATCGCTTAAGCCATGGACCCAGACCAGCCACACGCATTTTCCGTCGGCCTGACCGGCGGCATCGGCTGCGGCAAGACCACCGTGGCCGACATGTTCGGCGCGCTCGGCGCTTCGCTGGTCGACACCGACGCCATCGCCCACGCCCTCACCGCCCCGCATGGCGCCGCCATGCCGGCCTTGCTGGCCGAATTCGGAGAGGGCTTCGCCACGCCGGACGGCGCCCTTGACCGGGCGAAGATGCGCGAACTGGTGTTTACGGACAGCGGCGCCAGAACCCGCCTGGAAGCGATCCTGCATCCGCGCATCCGGGAAGCCACCGCCGCCGCTGCGGCGCTCGCCACGGGCCCGTATGTGATCTTCGTGGTGCCGCTGCTGATCGAATCGGGCACCTGGCGCGAGCGCGTGACGCGCATCCTTGCCGTCGATTGCAGCGAAGAGACGCAGGTGGCCCGCGTCATGGCGCGAAATAACTTATCCGAAGCGCAGGTCCGCGCCATCATGGCGGCGCAGGTGACGCGCGAACAGCGCCTGGCGGCGGCCGACGACGTCGTCCTGAACGAGGACGGCCTCGATGCACTGGCGCCCCAGGTCGCGCGCCTGCACGCGTTTTACATGGCCGAGGCGGCGCGGATTGCCGCTTCCTCCATGCAGGGTTTGTAATTTTGCTCCGCATGGTTCAGAATCACGAAGTTGCTCGCCAGCCCACATTCAGGGGAATGTTACTTTGATCGTCTACGAATATCCTTTCAACGAGCGCATACGCACGTTGTTGCGGCTGGAAGACCTGTACGAGAAATTCAAGTTCTTTGTACGCCAGGAGCACGCCATGCAGCACCACGTCGCGCTCTCGACGATTTTCGACATGCTGGAAGTGGCCGGCCGCGCCGACCTCAAATCCGACCTGCTGCAGGAACTCGAGCGCCAGAAGCAGAGCCTGCTGGCCTACCGCAGCAATCCGAACGTGGCCGCCGAGGCACTCGACGCCATCCTTGGCGAACTCGACCAGGTAAGCAGCGCGCTGGCGGCGACCCAGGGCAAGACCGGCCAGAACGTGCGCGACAACGAGTGGCTGATGAGCATCCGCGGCCGCACCATCATCCCCGGCGGCGCCTGCGAATTCGATTTGCCTTCCTATTACGCCTGGCAGAAGCGGCCGAGCGAGCAGCGCCATGCCGACATCATGGGCTGGTTCGGCCCGCTGGCCCCGCTGTTCGACGCCCTCGCCCTCGTGCTGCGCCTGCTGCGCGATTCCGGCCGTCCGACTAAAATGATCGCAACCGCCGGCAGCTACCAGCAAATGCTGCAAGGGAAGGTGTATCACATGCTGCGCCTGGGCCTGGACGAATCGCTCGGTGCGATTCCCGAGATCTCGGCCAACAAATACATGCTGTGGGTGCGCTTCACAACCCAGGGCGGCGATTTGAAGCCGAAATCGCTGGAAGAAGACGTGCCGTTCGAGCTGACGCTCTGTAATTTCTAAGGTTGATCGAGTACTGCCATGACCGTTGTAGCCTGCCCCACCTGCGCCAAAAAAGTCGAATGGACGCCTGAAAACAAGTTCCGGCCCTTCTGCTCCGAGCGCTGCAAACAGATCGACCTGGGCGCCTGGGCCGAAGAGAAGTACACCATCCCCGCCGCTGCGCCGAACGAGTCGCAGGAAAATCCGCTGGACGACGAAGGCAAGCACTGAACTCGCCGCGCCTCACGGGCGCGTGAACGCGCCGCAACCGATGATCTGACGTAGGGTGGGCACCCCGTGCCCACGCGGTTACGTACGCGTCCGTAGCCAGGAACGGCGAGGTCTCGCTCGCAAAGCCAGCAAGGAAACGTACCGGGCCCCGAGCATTGTTCGCGAGCGATGGTTCACCGCAGCGGGCGAAAGGAGACTCCCGTAACGCGTGGGCGCGGGGCGCCCACCCTACAAAAGCGCCCCGTCCACTATGCGTTACGCCGTGACGCTGATCCCGCCCGGCACCAGCACCGGCTTGTTGCGGCGGCCATAGCGGTCCATGAACAAGCCTTCCAGGCCGATTTCCGGCTGGCGTCCCGACACCATATCTGCCAGCACGCGTCCCGAGCCGCAGGCCATCGTCCAGCCGAGCGTGCCGTGACCGGTGTTCAGGAACAGGTTGCGGTACGGCGTCGGACCGACCACCGGCGTGCCGTCCGGCGTCATCGGACGCAGGCCGCACCAGAACTCGGCCTTCGACACATCGCCGCCCTGCGGGAACAGGTCGGTCACCGAGTGCTCGAGCGTGTCGCGGCGCGCCTGGCGCAGGCTCATGTCGAAGCCCGAGAGCTCGGCCGTGCCGCCGACGCGGATGCGGTCGCCAAGACGCGTGATCGCGACCTTGAAGGTCTCGTCCATCACCGTCGATTCCGGCGCACCGGCAGCGTCCGTGATCGGCACCGTGATCGAATAGCCCTTGACCGGATAGACCGGGATGTGGATGCCGATCTGTTTCAGCACGAAGGGCGAATAGCTGCCCAGCGCCAGCACGAAGGAATCGGCCTTCAGCTCGCCCTGCGAGGTGACCACGCCGGTGACCCTGTCGCCTTCGACCGACAAACGCTTGATCTCGATGCCATGGCGGAATTTCACGCCCAGTTCCTTGGCCATCTCGGCCAGCTTTTGCGTGAACTTGAAGCAGTCGCCGGTTTCGTCGTTCGGCAGCAGCAGGCCGCCGATGAATTTTCCGCGTACGTTCTTGAGGGCCGGCTCGTAGGCTTCGCAGCCGGCCGGATCGAGCACCTTGTACGGCACGCCGTACTGCTGCAGCACGGCGATGTCGGTCGCGGCGCCATCGAGCTGCTTCTGGTTGCGGAACAGCTGCAGGGTGCCCTGGCTGCGTTCGTCGTAGCTGATGCCGGTATCGGCGCGCAGCTGGACCAGCACGTCGCGGCTGTACTCGGCCAGGCGCACCATGCGGCCCTTGTTGATGGCGTAGCTCTTGTGATTGCAGTTGGCCAGCATCGAGAGCATCCAGCGCCACTGGGCCGGGTCGAGCTGCGGCCGCACGACCAGGGGACTGTGCTGCATCATCAGCCATTTGACGGCTTTCGCCGGCACGCCGGGGCCGGCCCACGGGGACGCATAGCCAGGCGAAATTTCGCCGGCGTTGCCATAACTCGTTTCCATGCCGGCGGCCGGCTGGCGGTCGATGACGGTGACGTCGTGCCCGGCCTGGGCCAGGTAATACGCCGTGGTGGTGCCGATGACACCACTACCCAAGACGATGATTTTCACAGGAGTCCTTCAACAGATTGGTTGACTGCTTTTTACCCGGCATAGCGCAGCTGATCGAGCCACGCGAGCAGGGGGATGGTGGCGGGCAGCAGCGGGGTGAGGCCGACTGTCCCTTGCCACGCAAAGGCCTGGCCTTCCAGGCTTTGCGCTTCGCCGCGCCAGTCGCGGCTGATATAAAAATGGAGCCGCACATGGGCGTGCTCGTAGACGTGTTCGACGCAGCACCACGCGTCGGCGCTGACGATGCCGATACCCAGTTCCTCGACGAATTCGCGCTGCAGGGCGGTGAAGATGTCTTCGCCCGCCTCGACTTTACCGCCGGGGAATTCCCAGTAGCCCGCGTAGGGTTTGCCGGCCGGGCGCTGGCCGAGCAGCACGTCGCCGTTCGGGCGCATCAAGATGCCGACCGCCACATCGATCGGCCGGGCTGTCGTCTGCTGCATTGCTGGTCCGTCCGGAAAAATCCAGTATTGTACGCCAGGCTGATGCTTAAAGCATGGGCAGCGTGACAGTGGACGCTACAAAAAGAAGGGGTGGAATAACCTGGATTAATGGGCGAGATTAGCCGGGGTTCGTAGGGTGGACTCCCGAGTCCACGCGGTACGCACGGCAGTGATGTCGAAACGCCAAGCGCAGAAGGCGCGGCTTACGGTAACTGCTCGATAAATCGGGCGCTGCACCGCGTGGACTCAAGAGTCCACCCTACGATTCATTGGTGATCGGATTCCGTGGCGAGCTTGCCGGCGTAATCTTTGGCGAATTGCCACGCCACGCGTCCCGAACGCGAGCCCCGCCCCAGCGCCCATTGCAGCGCCTCGCCGCGCGCGGACTCGGTCTGCTGCGGTGTGCAGCCAAAACTGCTTAACCAGTGCGCCACGATCGCCAGGTAATCCTCCTGCCGGAACGGATAAAACGACAGCCACAATCCAAACCGCTCCGACAGCGAAATCTTCTCTTCCACCGCCTCGCCCGGATGCAGCTCGCCATCGTCGCTGTGCTTGTAGCCGGTGTTGTCCGACATTTTCTCGGGCATCAGGTGGCGGCGGTTGGACGTGGCGTAGATCAGCACGTTGTCCGACTGGGTCGCGATGCTGCCGTCCAGCGCCACCTTCAGCGCCTTGTAGCCGGCCTCCCCTTCCTCGAACGAGAGGTCGTCGCAAAAGATGACGAAGCGCTCGGGCCGCGCCGCGACCAGGTCGACGATGTCGGGCAAATCGGCGAGGTCCGCCTTGTCGACCTCGATCAGGCGCAGGCCCTGGCTTGCGTAGCCGTTCAGGCAAGCCTTGATCAGGGACGATTTACCGGTGCCGCGCGCGCCCGTCAGCAGCACGTTGTTGGCCGGCCGGCGCGCCACGAACTGGCGCGTGTTCTGCTCGATCAGCCGCTTCTGGGCGTCGACGTGCCGCAAGTCGTCAAAGGAGATGGTGGACGCGTGCAGCACCGGCTGCAGCCAGTTGCCGCCGCCGGCCGGGCGGCGGCGCCAGCGGAAGGCGAAGGCGTGCCGGAAGTCAGGTTCGCGCGCCGCCGGCGGCGGCAGGATGGCTTCGACCCGCGCCAACAAACCTTCGGCGCGGTGCAGGAACTGTTCCAGTGGATTCATTACGAGCGGTAGTCGGCGTTGATGCTGACGTAGTCGTGCGACAGGTCGCAGGTCCAGACGGTGGCGCTGGCATCGCCGCGCGCCAGCGTCACGCGGACCAGGATTTCCGCCTGCTTCATCACGCGCTGGCCATCCGCTTCCTGGTAGTCCGGATTGCGTCCGCCCGCTTTTGCGACCCAGACGTCGTCCAGGTACAAATCGAGCTTCGTCACGTCGAGGTCGTCGACGCCGGCATAACCGACGGCGGCCAGGATGCGGCCCAGGTTCGGGTCCGAGGCAAAGAAGGCGGTTTTGACGAGCGGCGAGTGGGCGATCGCGTAGGCGATCTTGCGGCACTCTTCCAGCGAACGGCCCTGCTCCACCGTGATCGTGATGAACTTGGTCGCGCCCTCGCCGTCGCGGATGATCTGCTGCGCCAGGTTGCGCGAGATGTCCGTCACGGCTTCCTTCAGCGCTTCGTAGTCGGCGCCGCTCGCTTCGTTCACGACCAGGCTGCCGGCGCCGGTGGCGATCAGCATGAAGGAATCGTTGGTCGAGGTGTCGCCGTCGATGGTGATGCTGTTGAACGAGCGGCCGGCCGCAAACTTCACCAGTTCGTCCAGTACCGGCTGCGCCACTTTCGCATCGAAGGCCAGGTAGCCGAGCATGGTCGCCATGTTCGGCTTGATCATGCCGGCGCCCTTGCTGATGCCGGTCATGGTGACGGTGTGGCCGCCGATGGTCACCGTCCGCGAGGCCGCTTTCGGCTGGGTGTCGGTGGTCATGATCGCTTCGGCCGCATTGAACCAGTTGTCAGCGGTGAGGTTCGCCACGGCGGCAGGCAGGCCGGCGACGATCTTCGCCACCGGCAGCGGTTCCAGGATCACGCCGGTCGAAAACGGCAGCACCTGCTGCGCGTCGCAGCCGAGCAGCTTCGCCACTTCGGCGCAAGTCGCCTGGGCGTTCGCCAGGCCCGGTTCGCCCGTGCCCGCGTTCGCATTGCCGGTGTTGACCACCAGTGCGCGGATCGGCTTGCCGCCATTCTGCACCGCCGCCAGGTTCGCCTTGCTGACCTGGACCGGCGCCGCGCAGAAGCGGTTCAGCGTGAACACGCCGGCGACGGTCGCACCATCGGCCAGGCGCATGACGAGCAAGTCCTTGCGGTTGGGCTTCTTGATGCCGGCTTGGGCGAAGCCGATGTCGATGCCGGCAACCGGTTTCAGGTCGGCGGCGACAGGCAGGGGGGAATTCACGGCCATGGTGGTCTCATTGGAAAGATTTCGAATCCGATATTGTACTGCGCACGCGGGTAGGGTGGGCGCCCCGTGCCCACGCGTGAAGCCGGCACCATGTTGGCCCCGTCTTTTTCAAAACGGGGTCAACACAATGCAAGGTTTACGCGTGGGCACAGGGTCCTACGCGGCCCGGCCCACCCTACTTTCCGGCGAAAAAAAGGCGCCCCGCGGGGGCGCCTCTTCGCGCTACGTCAACCGGCTTACGCCAGCTTGCCGTGGCACTGCTTGAACTTCTTGCCGCTGCCGCAAGGGCATGGATCGTTGCGTCCGACCTTCACACCCATATAGGTGCTGTGGTCTTCCGACGCCAGCGGCGTCGTGCCCGGGTTGGCGACCGGCGCCAGCAGCTCTTCCGGTGCGGCCGACGGGTTAAAGTCGGCGTGCTGGTAGTTGATGTTTTCCAGGTGCGCCTGCTGGGCCGCCATGGCCGCTTCCGCCGCCTCGACTTCTTCGCGCGACTGGATGCGGACCGTCATCACGGTGCGGATGACTTCGTTCTTGATCTGGTCCAGCATGCTGCCGAACAGCTCGAAGGCTTCGCGCTTGTATTCCTGCTTCGGGTTCTTCTGCGCATAGCCGCGCAGGTGGATACCCTGGCGCAGGTGGTCGAGCGCCGACAAGTGTTCGCGCCAGTGCGTGTCGACGCTTTGCAGCATGACGTTGCGCTCGAAGCCGCCGAAGGATTCCTTGCCGACGATGTCGATCTTGGCGTTGTACGAAGCGTCGGCCGCGGCCAGCACCTTTTCCAGGATGTCGTCGTCGTTCAGGTTCGGCTCGTCGACCAGCATCTGCTCGAGCGGCACGTCCAGCGCCCATTCGCTTGCCAGCACCGATTGCAGCGACTTGATGTCCCACTGCTCTTCGACCGATTCGGCCGGCACGTGGGTACGCACCACGTCGGTGAAGGTACCCGTGCGCAGCGAGGCGATCAGCTCCGAAATGTCGGCCGCTTCCAGCAGTTCGTTACGCTGGGTGTAGATCACCTTGCGCTGGTCGTTGGCGACGTCGTCGTATTCGAGCAGCTGCTTGCGGATGTCGAAGTTGCGGGCCTCGACCTTGCGCTGGGCGGTCTCGATCGAACGGCTGACGATGCCCGCCTCGATCGGCTCGCCTTCCGGCATTTTCAGGCGTTCCATGATGGCGCGTACGCGGTCGCCCGCGAAGATGCGCAGCAGCGTGTCGTCGAGGCACAGGTAGAAGCGCGAAGAGCCCGGGTCGCCCTGGCGGCCCGAACGGCCGCGCAGCTGGTTGTCGACGCGGCGCGACTCGTGGCGCTCGGTACCGACGATGTGCAGGCCGCCGGCCGCGACCACGTGGTCATGCAGCGACTGCCATTCGTCGCGCAGCTGCGCCGACTGCGCCGCTTTTTCCGCTTCCGACAGCTCGTTGTTCGCTTCGATGATCTGGATCTGCTTCTCGACATTGCCGCCGAGGACGATGTCGGTACCGCGGCCCGCCATGTTGGTGGCGATCGTGATCATCTTCGGACGGCCCGCCTGGGCGATGATTTCCGCTTCACGGGCGTGCTGCTTGGCGTTCAGGACGTTGTGCGGCAGGTTCGCGCCGGTCAGGATACCCGACAGCATTTCCGAGTTCTCGATCGAGGTCGTGCCGACGAGCACCGGCTGGCCGCGCTCGTAGCAATCCTGGATGTCCATCAGCATCGCGTTGTACTTTTCCTGCGCCGACTTGTACACCTGGTCCTGGCGGTCCTTGCGCTGCGACGGACGGTTCGGCGGGATGACGACGGTCTCGAGACCGTAGATTTCCTGGAACTCGTAAGCTTCGGTGTCGGCCGTACCGGTCATGCCGGACAGCTTGGTGTACATGCGGAAGTAGTTCTGGAAGGTGATCGAGGCCAGGGTCTGGTTCTCGTTCTGGATGCGCACGCCTTCCTTCGCCTCCACTGCCTGGTGCAGGCCGTCGGACCAGCGGCGGCCCGTCATCAGGCGGCCGGTGAATTCGTCGACGATCACGACTTCATTGTTCTGCACCACGTAATGCGTGTCCTTGCTGTACAGGACGTGCGCGCGCAGCGCCGCATACAGGTGGTGGATCAGCGTGATGTTGGCCGCGTCGTAGAGCGAAGCGCCTTCCGGCAGCAGGCCCATTTTCGTGAGGATGCCTTCGGCCTTTTCGTGGCCGGCTTCGGTCAGGAGCACGGTGTGCGCCTTCTCGTCCTTCGTGTAGTCGCCCGGGACTTCGATCTCGCCCTTGCCGTCCGGGGTTTCTTCGCCGATCTGCAGGGTCAGCTGCGGCGGCACTTCATTCATGCGGTGGTACAGGTCGGTATGGTTCTCGGCCTGGCCGGAAATGATCAGCGGTGTACGCGCTTCGTCGATCAGGATCGAGTCGACCTCGTCGACCACGGCGAAGTTCAGGGTGCGCTGCACGCGTTCGCGCGCTTCGTACACCATGTTGTCGCGCAGGTAGTCGAAACCGAATTCGTTGTTCGTACCGTAGGTGATGTCGGACGCGTAGGCGATCTGCTTGCTGTCGTGGTCCATCTGCGACAGGTTCACGCCCGTCGTCAGGCCGAGCCAGCCGTACAGGCGGCCCATCGAATCGGCGTCGCGCTGGGCCAGGTAATCGTTGACGGTAATGACGTGCACGCCCTTGCCGGACAAGCCGTTCAGGTAGACCGGCAGCGTTGCCATCAGGGTCTTGCCCTCGCCCGTGCCCATCTCGGCGATCTTGCCTTCGTGCAGGACCATGCCGCCGATCATCTGGACGTCGAAGTGGCGCATCTTGAGGACGCGCTTCGCGGCTTCGCGGCAGACGGCAAAGGCTTCCGGCAGGATGGCGTCGAGCGTCTCGCCCTTGGCGATACGCGCTTTGAATTCGGGGGTCTTTGCCTGGAGGTCGGCGTCGGACAGCGCTTCCATCTGCGGCTCGAGCGCGTTGATCTGACGCACGGTTTTTTGATATTGCTTGAGCAGCCGCTGGTTGCGGCTACCGAAAATCTGGGTCAGTAATGACATGCTAAGTTTCTTAAAAAGACGCCGCAAAAAAGAGCCAGGGATGATATCAAAAAGATACCCTCTAAGACCGACGGAGGCGAAAAGCGAGTGATTTTATCATGCGATGCGGCCACACTTGGGGATGATAGGCAGGATAACAAGTGTCGTGCGCGAAAGAATGTTGTCAAATTGGCTTCCCCGCCACACATTCCCGCCCGGGCGCGCGCTTATGGTATGTTGCGCCCTTGTAGCCCACTCTCTTCTTCCACGCTCGATGCATATCTACGGCACCCGCAACCGCCCCACTTCGTTCGAGGTGACCAGCTTCCTGCGTTCGAACGAACGCATGGCCAGCCTGCTGCCGGCCGCGCTGCGCATGGCCGACCTGCAGCGCGACGTCGGCCAGGCGCTGCCGGCCGTGGCGAACAATTGCGACGTGCTGTCGTTCCAGGAGGGCGTGCTGACCCTTGCCGTCCCGAGCTCGGCCGTGGCGGCGCGCTTGAAACAGCAGTTGCCGAAGTTGCAGAGCAGCTTATTGGCACGCGGCTGGCAGGTGACATCGACGCGCTTGAAGGTGCAGGTGACGCGGGCGATGCCGGAGCGGGTCGAGATGCGTGTATTGGAGTTGCCGCCGACGGCGGTGGATGCGTTCGAGGAGTTGGGGGAGGCCTTGCCCGACACGCCGCAGAACGCGGCGCTGGTGGCGGCGATCAAACGGCTGGCCGCGAAACGACGTGGCGGGTAATCGAACGGTGAACGCGTGGGCATGCCCACCCTACGTCATGCCGCGGCCGCGTGTATTCTTCGAGACGGTGGTGTAACGTAGGGTGGGCATGCCCACGCGGTCCGGCGTTTGCGATCCGCAAACGCAACAACATCACATCTGCGCCCACTCCTCGCGCATCTGCTTCATATACGACACCGGCGCACCCTCCGCGCCATCGAACGACACGATCTCGTACGCATCCGGCCGCGCCAGCAAGGCGCGCAGCAGCTCGTTGTTCAGCGCATGCCCCGACTTGTGCGCCTCGTACGCCGCCAGCAGCGGATGCCCGACCAGGTACAAATCGCCGATCGCATCGAGGATCTTGTGGCGCACGAATTCGTCGTCGTAGCGCAGGCCGTCCGCGTTCAGGATGCGGTATTCGTCCATCACGATCGCATTTTCCAGCGAGCCGCCCCGCGCCAGGCCCATCCCGCGCAGGCTTTCCACGTCCTGCATGAAGCCGAAGGTACGCGCGCGCGCCACGTCGTGCACGTAGGAGACGTGGGCGAAGTCGACCGTCGCATTCTGCATCGTGCCGTCCACCGCCGGGTGGTTGAATTCGATGAAGAAGTCGAGCTTGAAGCCGTCGTGGGGTTTGAGTTTCGCCCACTTCTCGTTGTTGCCGCTGCCCTGGCGCACTTCGACTTCCTTCAGCACGCGAATGAATTTCTTCTGCGCCGGCTGGTCCTGCACGCCGGCCTGCTGCAGCAGGAACACGAAGGAGGACGCGGAACCGTCCATGATCGGGATTTCCTCGGCCGTCACTTCGATGTACAGGTTGTCGATGCCGAGGCCGGCGCAGGCCGACATCAGGTGTTCGACGGTGGAGACGCGGGCATCGCCCTTGATCAGGACCGAGGCCATGCGGGTGTCGCCGACGACTTCGGCGCTCGACGGGAATTCGACGACCGGGTCGAGGTCGACGCGGCGAAACACGATGCCGGTGTCCACGGCGGCCGGGCGCAGCGTCAGTTCGACCTTGCGGCCCGAGTGCAGCCCGACGCCAGTCGTGCGCACCAGTTCTTTGATGGTTCGTTGTTTGAGCATGGGTCGATTATATCTGCGACCGGAAATCGCTGCCGGGCTCGACTCTTGCAGTATGGCAATGCTAAGGATGTTCCGTTTCCGCGTGCACCTTTTCATGGCGAATCAGATAAATCCCGCTGCCGATGATGATGGCCGCCCCGATCAGGGTGTACTGGTCGGGCAGCGTCTGCCACAGCAGCCAGTCGATCGCCACGCCCCAGGCCAGGGCCGAATATTCGAAGGGCGCCACCACCGAGGCTTCGCCATGACTGAACGCTTCGGTGATCGCCAGCTGGCCGAAGAAGCCGGAAATCGCCAGCCCGACCAGCAGCCAGGCGTGGCGTGCATCGACCGCCACCCAGTTCGGCGCCGCCAGCGTGGTTGCCCCGATCGCCATCAGCAGCATCAGCCAGAACATCATCTGGCGCGTGCTGTTGGTGCGCGCCTGCACGCGCGCGGCGATCGCAGAGACCGCGTAGCACACGGCGGAGGCGAGGATCGCGAGGCCGCCCAGCGTCAGCATGCCCTCGCCTTCCGGACGCAGCACGACCAGCACGCCGCCGAGGCCGACAAAGATCGCGATCCAGCGCGCCAGGTTGACGGTCTCTTTTAAAAAAAACACCGACATCGCCGTGATCAGCGCCGGCGCGATGAAGAAGATCGAATAGGCTTCGGCGAGGCTGAGCTTTTTCAGCCCGAACGCGAACAGCGCCAGCATCGCGATGCCCAGCCCACCGCGCAGCAGGTGCAGGCCGGGGCGTATGTTCAGGATGGTCGAAAAGCCGCCGCGCCAGGCGACATAGGCGCACACCAGCGGCAGGGACGACAGCGCGCGCAGGGCCGCGACCTGTATCGCCGGATAGTGGGCGGCGAGCAGCTTCATCGCCGTGTCCATCAGGGAGAACATGACGACCGCGGCCAGCATCGCGCGGATGCTGCGCAGGTTGCCGGTCAGCTTGCCTACGCCAGTCACAGCGTCTTCTCCATCGGTACTTCCATCGGGTAGGCGGCAGCGTCACCGTAGGGAGCGCACACGGTAAAGCCAAAGCGCTCGTACAGCGCGAGCGCCGGGCGCTGACGCACGCCCGTCGTGAGTTTCAGGAGGTGCATACCGCCGGCAAGCGCATGGAGCGCCAGCTGCTGGAGCAGCGCACGGCCGATGCCCTGCCCGCGGGCCGCCTCGTCGACGATCATGCACTTGATCTCCGCGTAGCCGTCGCGCCGGACCAGGGCCACGCAGCCGACAGCGCGGCATGCCTCGTCGCGCGCGACGAGAAAGCGCACGGCGGGCTGCAGCAAGGCGGCCAGCGGCAACGGGGTCAGTCGGGCTTCGGGGTAAGCCGCCGCATGCAGCGCATGCAGTTGCGCGAGCAGGGCTGCCACTTCCGGCTGGTCGGGGGTCTCTGACTGGATATGCATGATCTACAGAAGAAAAACGGCGCCGCAGCGCCGTTGGAATCACAGGGCCGAATTCAGCCCAGTTGCCTTCAGCCCAGTTGCGTCAGCATGGTTTCGGCGCTGGAGACATCGAAGCCGCCCTGCTCCACATTCAGCTGCTTGACGACGCCGTCTTCGACCAGCATCGAGTAGCGCTGCGAACGCGTGCCCATGCCGTGCTTGGAGAAGTCCGCGTCCAGGCCGAGGGCCTTGGTGAAGGCGGCGTTACCGTCGCCCATCATGCGCACGATGCCGGTCGACTTCTGCTCGCGGCCCCAGGCCCCCATGACGAAGGCGTCGTTCACCGAGATGCACCAGATTTCGTCGACGCCCTTGGCCTTCAGTGCGTCGGCGTTCTGGACATAGCCCGGCACGTGCTTGGCCGAGCAGGTCGGCGTGAAGGCGCCCGGCAGGCCGAAGATCGCGATTTTTTTGCCTTTCGCGAGGTCGGCGACCTGGAATACGTTCGGGCCGAGCGTGCAGCCTTCGGTTTCGGTCTCGATGAATTCAGCCAGGGTGCCTTCCGGCAGGCGCTCGCCAATCTTGATGGTCATGGGGTTGATCCTTGATAGTGATTTGAAAACCTTGCCAGTATGCCTGATGCGGCAAAGGCTTGCACGGCAGCCTCCGCAACGCCGGCTGTCACAACACCGCACGCTGCCTCGTCTTGCTGTCATCCCTGTTCTACACTGACTCCATCATGACCACCGATCCGTCCGATACCGCCCGCTTCGAATCCGTGCGCCCGCGCCTGTTCGCCATTGCCTACCGCATGCTCGGCACGCGCGCCGATGCCGACGACGTGGTGCAGGATGCATGGCTGCGCTGGCACGGCAGCGCGCGCGAGGCAGTGCAGTCGCCCGAAGCCTGGCTGGTCACGATCGCCACGCGCCTGGCGATTGACCGCCTGCGCAGCCGCCGGAGCGAGCGCGAAGCCTATATCGGCTGGTGGCTACCCGAGCCGCTGGTCGAGCTCGACGAACGCACGCCGGAGTCCGTCGCCGAGCTGTCGAGCGATGTCTCGGTCGCCTTCATGTGGGTGCTCGAGCGGCTCGCTCCGGAAGAGCGCGCCGCCTTCCTCCTGCGCCAGGTCTTCGACCAGGAGTATGCGGAGATCGCCGCCATGCTCGGCAAGACGCAGGCGGCCTGCCGCCAGCTCGTGCACCGCGCGCAGGTGCGGGTGCGCGAGCAGCAGCCGCGCTTCGACGTGCCGCCTGAAGCCCATCGCGCGCTGCTCGGCCGCTTCATGCAGGCCGCCGCCAGCGGCGACCGCGCTGCGATGAAGGGCCTGATGGCGGACGAGGTCAGCCTGGTGTCCGATGGCGGCGGCAAGGCCAGCTCGTTCCTGCGCGTGCTGCACGGCGCCGGCCGCGTGGCGGGCGTCTACTGGTCGCTCGAACATGCCTTTCCGGGCCGCGTCGCCTACCGCCAGGCACTGGTCAACGGCGAGCCCGGACTGCTGCGCTATGTCGACGGCAGGCTCGAATCGGCGCATGCCTTTATCGCGGACGCGGGCCGCATCGTCGCCGCCTTCATCATCCGCAATCCCGACAAACTGCTCGGCGTGCCGCAGGCGCTGTCACAAAGCTGAACGCCGCGCCGTCTTGATGGCATGGGGGCGCGAGGTGCGCCTCTTCCACCTGAAAGGACACACCATGTCGCACGCAGCACGCATCAACCTCTTCGGATTCGCCAGGGCAAGCCGCCAGGCGATGATCGCCCTCTCCGCCAGCGCGAAGGAGAGTTCGCTCGGCCCGCGCCTGGTGGAACTGGTGAACTTGCGGGTCTCGCAAATCAACGGCTGCGGCCTGTGCATCGACATGCACTGGCGCGACCTGGTGAAGCAGGAGGCAGACCCGCGGCACCTGAATGCGGTCGCCGGCTGGCGCGAGGCGCCCTTCTTCAGCGGCCGCGAGAAGGCCGCCTTGCGCTGGGCAGAGGCCGTCAACGCGATTCGATTCTCGTCGCCGTCGGATGCGGACTTCGCGGAACTGCGCGAACACTTCAGCGAGGAAGAAATCGTCCAGCTGGGTTATGCGATCGCGGCGATCAGGGGCTGGAATATGCTCAATGTCAGCCTGCACACGCAGATTCCCGAGGTGCCGCCGCCGGGGATGTGACCCGTCTGGCCGCGGTGCTTGCCTCTGGGACGTAGGGTGGGCGGGGGAATTGGTCCGGGGGACCAATTCCGCCCACGCGGTGATAGTTGGCAGCGAAATCATCCGGCACGATGTCGGAGCCGTCGGCGATCAGCGCATAAAAAAACCGGGACCGCGGCTTTCGCCACGATCCCGGTTATCGATTCAGCCTGAAAAAGCTTAGTCGGCTTGCTTGCGCAGGAAAGCCGGAATGTCGTAGGTCTCGACGCCATTGCGCTGCATCGCCTGCACCTGCTCCGATGCCTGCTCGCGGCGCCACACGGCCGGCTGCTTCATGCCGGCGTCGCCGCCGGTCGATGCGTGGCCCATGGTCACGCCGCCGGTCAGCGGCGCGCTGCCCATCAGCGGCGCGTTGTAGGTACCGGTGCGCAGCACCTGCTGCGGCTGCGGCTGCACCAGCTGCATCTTCTTGGCTTTGCCCAGGCCCGTCGCGACAACCGTCACGCGGATCTCGTCGCCCATCTCGTCGTCGTAGGCGATACCTTGCGCGATCGATGCGTCCGGAGCGGCAAAGGCGCGCACTGCCGCCATGACTTCCTTGATTTCCTTACCCTTCAGGCCGCGCGAAGCGGTGACGTTCACCAGCACGCCCTTGGCGCCCGACAGGTCGATACCGTCGAGCAGCGGCGAAGCGACAGCCTGCTCGGCGGCGATGCGCGCGCGGTCCACGCCGGAAGCCGTGGCGGTGCCCATCATGGCCTTGCCCTGCTCGCTCATGATCGTCTTGACGTCGTTGAAGTCGACGTTGATGTGACCCGGCACGT
This sequence comes from Telluria sp. AIW5, assembly GCF_056680575.1. Classification (NCBI taxonomy): domain Bacteria; kingdom Pseudomonadati; phylum Pseudomonadota; class Betaproteobacteria; order Burkholderiales; family Oxalobacteraceae; genus Telluria; species Telluria sp. AIW5. The sequence goes on from NZ_CM155289.1 coordinate 5,316,579, forward strand.
TGATGATCTCGGCGATACCGGCGACGGCGTTGTTCAGCACATCGTCGGCATGCTTCATCCAGTCGAGCATCGATTCGTCTTCGTAGATGTCTTCCAGTTTTTCGTTCAGGATGATGATCAGCGAGTCGACGTGCTTCGACAGTTCTTCGAGGCCCGCCTCGGCGACGTCCATGCACTTCTGGCCTTCGTACGAGAACGGCTTCGAGACCACGGCGACCGTCAGGGCGCCCATGGTCTTGGCCACTTCGGCCACGATCGGTGCGGCGCCGGTACCGGTGCCGCCGCCCATGCCGGCGGCGATGAAGACCATGTGCGCGCCGCGCAGCGAATCTTCGATGCGCGATCGGGTCTGCTCGGCCAGCTGGCGGCCGATTTCAGGACGCATGCCGGCGCCAAGGCCCGACTCGCCGATCTGGATGATATTGTGCGCGCTCGACACCGCCAGCGCCTGGGCATCGGTGTTCGCGGCGATGAATTCGACGCCCGACACACCTTTGTTGATCATGTGCTGCACCGCGTTGCCGCCCGCACCACCCACGCCGACGACCTTGATCACTGTTCCCAGTGCTGCGTTATCGACCATATCGAACTCCATGATGTGACTCCTAATTTTCAAAGTGCGGTATCCACGCACCAAACCTCATAAGGTTATCAGGCCTAGCGCTTGGATACTGCTTGGTTATATAAAAAATCTGTGTTTTGTACCGAATCAAATACGCTTGCCGAGTCCGCTCTCATTGCTGCTTAGAAACTGCTTGGAAACTGCTTCAAAACTGCTTAGAAATTCCCGAGGAACCATTCCTTCATACGCTGCCAGACCGCCTTTACCGAGCCATCCTGACGCGTGACGATGTGGCCCCGCAAATACTGTTTTTTCGCTTCCATCAACAGGCCCAGCACCGTCGCATAACGCGGGCTGCGCACCACGTCGGCCAGCTGGCCGCGGTAGTCCGGCGTGCCGAGGCGCGTCGGTTTCAGGAAGATGTCTTCCGCCATCTCGATCATCCCCGGCATCATCGAGGTGCCGCCGGTGAGGACGATGCCCGACGAGAGCACGCCTTCGTAGCCGGACTCGCGCACCACCTGGTGCACCATCGCGAACAGCTCTTCCACACGCGGCTCGATGACGGCGGCCAGCGCCTGGCGCGACAGTGCGCGCGGGCCGCGGTCGCCCAGGCCCGGCACCTCGAGCGTCTCGCCCGGATCGGCCAGCACCTGCTTGGCCACGCCGTAGCGCAGCTTGATTTCCTCGGCTTCGCCGGTCGGCGTACGCAAGGCCATCGCGATGTCGCTGGTGATCTGGTCGCCGGCGATCGGGATCACGGCCGTGTGGCGGATCGCGCCATCGGAGAACACCGCGATGTCGGTGGTGCCGCCGCCGATGTCGATGATGACGACGCCGAGTTCCTTCTCGTCGTTCGTCAGCACCGCGTCGGCCGAGGCCATCGGCTGCAGGATCAGGTCCGACACTTCGAGGCCGCAGCGGCGAACGCACTTGACGATGTTCTGCACCGCCGACACCGCGCCGGTGACGATGTGCACGCGCACTTCCAGGCGGATGCCGCTCATGCCGATCGGCTCGCGCACGTCTTCCTGGTTGTCGACGATGAACTCCTGCGGCACCGTGTGCAGCAGCTGCTGGTCGGTCGGGATGTTGACCGCCTTGGCCGTCTCGATCACGCGCGCGACGTCGGTCGCCGTGACTTCCTTGTCCTTGATCGCCACCATGCCGCTCGAATTGAAGGAGCGGATATGGCTGCCCGCGATGCCTGCGTAGACATTGCGGATCTTGCAGTCGGCCATCAGCTCGGCCTCCTCGAGCGCGCGCTGGATCGATTCGACGGTGGCCTCGATGTTGACCACAACGCCCTTCTTCAATCCCTTCGACTCGTGCTGACCGAGGCCGATGACCTCGTGGCGTCCGTCGGACATCACCTCGGCCACGACCGCCACCACCTTCGAGGTGCCGATGTCGAGGCCGACGATCAGGTTTTTCGCGTCTTTTGTCATTGCTCGCCTGCTTAGATTTGCTTTGTTGGCTTGTTAGTAGGAGTTTTTGTTTTCTTCTTTGCCGCGGCCTTCACAGGCTTGGTGGCATCCGCCGGCACAGTCAAGGCCGCGGAAGACAGCGCCAACCCGTTCGGATAGCGCATGTCGATCGTATCGATGCGGCCTTCCTGCAGCCGGGCGACCAGCTGCGGGTAGACCCCGACCAGGCGCTGCACGCGCGCCTTGACGGAATTCTTGTCCTTCTCGCGGCCGAGCTCCACGCTCATGCCGTTGTCCAGCTTGACGGTCCAGGCGTAACGCGAGGACAGCGCCAGTTCCTGCGGCACCAGCTTCACCGGCGCGAACCACGAGCGCAGCTCCGAAAAGCGCGCCAGCACGTCCTTCTCGCTGCCGGCAGGTCCCACGAAAGCCGGCAGTTCATGGTCGTCGTCGGCCTCGGCCAGGTTGGCGGTGAAGACATCGCCCTTCACCGACAGCAGGCGTCCTTCGCCCCAGGTGCCGAGCGCTTCATGCTCTTCCACTTCGACGATCAAGCCGTTGGGCCACTCGCGGCGCACCGTTGCGCGGCGCACCCAGGGCACGGCCTCGAAGGTCGTGCGCACCTGGTCCAGGTCCGTGGTGAAGAAATTCCCGCGGATCTTGCCAAGAACGCTGTTTCGTACCGTCAGTTCGTTCACGTGTTTCAGGTCGATCTTGTACAGGCTTTCGACGCGTACTTCGCGCAAGGTAAACATCGGCCGCTGCGAGAGCCACCATACGCCCGTTGCAATACCGGCGAGCACCGTCGCCGCCAGCAGGGTGCTGGCGGTAGCGTTGAGGGCGCGTACGTCATGCCACATTCTTTTAGCCTTGTGCCTTTACCATCTTGCAGCGCGCCGAGCGCAGGATCTCGACGCACAGGTCTTCATAGCTGATGCCCACCGCGCGCGCCGCCATCGGCACCAGCGAGTGGCTCGTCATGCCGGGCGAGGTATTCACCTCCAGCAGGAACGGACGCATGTCGCTCTCGCGCACCAGCACGTCGACCCGGCCCCAGCCTTCGCAGCCGAGCGCGCGGTACGCGGCCACGGCCTGCTTCTGGATCTCTTCGGTCAGCGCGGCATCGAGCTGCGCCGGGCAGTGGTATTGGGTATCGTCCGTAAAATACTTGTTCTGGTAGTCGTAATTGCCTTGCGGGGCCACGATCTCGACGATCGGCAGCGCGCGCGCGCCCTTGCCGGTACCGAGCACGGCGACCGTGAACTCGCGGCCGGTGACGAATTCCTCGGCCAGCACGGTTTCGTCGAAACCCGCGGCCAGCGCCACGGCGGCCTCAAACTCTTCGGCGGCTTCCACCTTGGTGATGCCGATGGTCGAACCCTCGAGCGGCGGCTTGACGATCAACGGCAGGCCGAGTTCGGCCACGACGGCGTCGAGGTCGTCGCCGGGCGCCACGGTGGCGTAGCGCGGGGTCGGGATGTTCTTCGACAGCCAGATGATCTTGGTGGTGATCTTGTCCATGCCGACCGACGACGCCATCACGCCGCTGCCGGTGTAGGGAATGCCGAGCTGCTCGAGGGCGCCTTGCAGGCTGCCGTCTTCGCCGAAGCGGCCGTGCAGCGCGATGAAGACGCAGTCGAATTTTTCAGCGGCCAGCTCGGCCAGCGAACGCTCGGCAGGGTCGAAGCCGTGGGCGTCGATGCCGCGGCTTTTCAAAGCTTGCAGCACGCCGGTGCCGGACATGATGGAAACGTCGCGCTCCGCCGAACGGCCGCCGTACAGGACGCCGACCTTGCCGAAGTTGGTGATGATGTCGCTCACGATGCAGCCTTTTCAGAAGTGAGTATGTGTGGAACGCCGCTGATCGAGCCCGCGCCCATGGTCAGCACGACGTCGCCGTCTTTCACCGCCTGCAGGATCGCGGCGGGCATCTCGGCAATCGTCTCCACGAAAATCGGTTCGATCTTGCCGCCTGCGCGCAGCGAGCGCGCCAGCGCGCGGCCGTCGGCGGCGACGATCGGGGCTTCGCCCGCCGGATACACCTCGGACAGCAGCAGCACGTCGGGGCTTGAGAGCACCTTGACGAAGTCTTCGAACAGGTCGCGCGTGCGGCTGTAGCGGTGCGGCTGGAAAGCCAGCACGAGACGGCGGCCCGGATAGGCCGCGCGTGCGGCAGCCAGGGTCACCTCGGTTTCGACCGGATGGTGGCCGAAGTCGTCGACCAGGGTAAAGCTGCCGCCGCCCTCGATCTCCACTTCGCCATAGCGCGTGAAGCGGCGGCCGACGCCGCGGAACTCGAGCAGGCCCTGCGCGGTAGCGGCATCATCGATGCCGATCTCGCGTGCGATCGCAATGGCCGAGCAGGCGTTCAGCACGTTGTGCATCCCTGGCTGGTTCAGCACGAATCTGGTGTCCGGATAGCCGGCCTGGCGCACCGTGAAATGCATGTGCACGCCGTCGGCATAGGCGTCGAGCGCGCGCACCTGCGCGTCTTCGGCGAAGCCGTAGGTGGTGACGGGTTTCGTCACCTGCGGCAGGATCGAGCGCACGTGGCGGTCGTCGATACACAGCATCACGCGGCCGTAGAACGGCAGGCGGTGGGTGAAATGCACGAACGCGGCCTTCAGCTTTTCGAAGTCGTGCTCGTAGGTTTCCATGTGGTCGGCGTCGATGTTGGTGATCACCTCGATCATCGGCGACAGGTTCAGGAAAGACGCATCCGATTCGTCGGCTTCGGCCACGATGTAGTCGCCGGTGCCCAGCTTGGCGTTCGCGCCGGCGCTGTTCAGTTTGCCGCCGATGACGAAAGTCGGATCCAGTCCGCCCTGTGCCAGCACCGAGGCCACCAGGCTGGTGGTCGTCGTCTTGCCGTGGGTGCCGGCGATCGCGATGCCGCGCTTTAGCCGCATCAGTTCGCCCAGCATGATCGCGCGCGGCACCACGGGAATTTGCGCGGCGCGGGCGGCCATCACTTCCGGGTTCGCTTCGTTCACAGCGGTCGAGGTGACGACGGCGTCGGCGCCGAGGATGTTGTCGGCCGCGTGGCCGAGATAGACGCGCGCGCCGAGGTCCTTCAGGCGGCCGCTGGCCGCATTGCTGCCCAGGTCCGAGCCCGAGACTTTGTAGCCGAGGTTCAGCAGCACTTCGGCGATGCCGCTCATGCCGCTGCCGCCGATGCCGACGAAGTGAATGTGTTTGATCTTGTGTTTCATTTTTATTGTTTGTTCTTGTTAGCTAATTGTTCCAGCACGTCCGCAATTTCCTCGTTCGCGTTGCGCTTGCCGACGCCGCGTGCGGCTTGCGCCATCGCCAGGCAATCCGCCCGGCTGGTCGATTGCAGCAGCTGCGCCACGCGCGCCGCCGACAAATCGCCCTGCGCCAGGTGGATCGCCGCTTGTTGTTGTTCCATCCAGACCGCGTTGTCGCGCTGGTGGCTGGTGGTGCTGGCCACGAAGGGCACCAGCACACTGGCCACGCCCGCCGCCGTCAGCTCGGACACGGTGATCGCGCCGGCGCGGCAGATGACCAGGTCCGCTGCCGCATAGGCCGCCGCCATGTCGTCGATGAAGTCGACCACGTTCGCTTCCACGCCCGCCTGCGCATAGGCCGCGCGCAAGGCGTCGATGTTCTTCTTGCCCGACTGGTGCGTCACGATCGGACGCACGTTCGCGTCGATCAGCGCCAGCGCAGCCGGCACGCTGTCGTTCAGCACTTTCGCGCCCAGGCTGCCGCCGACCACCAGCACGCGCAAAGGACCGCTGCGGGCGGCGAAGCGTTCAGCGGGCGCAGGCAAATCCAGGATCGCCTGGCGCACCGGATTGCCGGTGACGACGGCCTTGCCCGCGGCATTACCGAAGTCCGCCGGGAAGCCGAACAGCACGCGCTGCGCCATCGGCGTCAAGGTCTTGTTCGACAACAGCAGCGCCGCGTCGGCGTTCACGAGGGCCAGCGGAATGCCGCGCATGCGCGCCATCATCCCGCCCGGCACGGTGACATAACCGCCCATGCCCAGCACCACGTCCGGCTTGCGCCGGCCCAGGTAACGCAGGCAGGCGGCGAACGAGGCCGCCATCTTGAAGGCGCCGGTGACGGTGTGTTTCAAACCCTTGCCGCGCAGGCCGGCGAAATCGATGGTGTCCATCTCGATGCCGTGCTTCGGCACGAACTCGCGCTCCATGCCGTGCGCGGTGCCGAGCCAGGTGACGGACCAGCCGCGTTCGCGCATGGTCTGCGCGATCGCCACGCCAGGGAAGATGTGGCCGCCGGTGCCGGCCGCCATGATCATGAGCTTATTTTTCACCTGCGTCACTGGCGCCCTCCCCGCATCGCCACGCGATTCTCGTAGTCGATGCGCAGCAGGATCGCGAGACCCACGCAGTTGATCAGCACGCCCGAGCCGCCATAACTCATCAGCGGCAGGGTCAGGCCCTTGGTCGGCAGCAGGCCCAGGTTCACGCCCATGTTGATGAAGGTCTGCACGCCGAGCCAGATGCCGATGCCTTTCGCGGCCAGGCCAGCGAAGAACTGGTCCAGCGCAATCGCCTGGCGGCCGATGTCGAAGGCGCGTTTCACGAGCCAGTAGAACAACGCCAGCACCACCAGCACGCCGACCAGGCCCAGCTCTTCGCCGATCACGGCCATGATGAAGTCGGTATGCGCTTCCGGCAGGTAGTGCAGCTTCTCGACGCTGTTGCCAAGGCCGACGCCGGCGATCTCGCCGCGCCCGAATGCGATCAGCGAGTGGGTCAGCTGGTAGGCCTTGTCCAGCGCATTGTCTTCCTGCCACGGGTCGAGGTAGGCGAACATGCGCGCGCGCCGGAACGGCGAGAGCGCAATGATCGAGGTAAAAATGAGCACCAGGATGGCGCCGATGCCGCCGAACCAGATCATGTTGAAGCCGCCCAGGAACAGGATGCCCATGGCGATGCAGACGATCACGCCGAAGGCGCCGAGGTCGGGCTCGAGCAGCAGCAGCATACCGACCACACCCATGGCAAAGGCCATCGGCATGAAGCCCTTGGTCAGCTTGTGCATGTACTGCTGCTTGCGCACGGTGAAGTCGGCGGCGTAGAGCACGGCGACGATCTTCATCATCTCGGATGGCTGCAGGTTGAATACCTTCAGCGACAGCCAGCGTCGCGCCCCGTTGACCGAGACGCCGACGCCTGGAATCAATACCAGCATCAGGAGCACCAGCGTCGCGACGAACAGCATCGGCGCCATCTTCTGCCACACGATCACGGGGATCCGGAAAACAAAAAAGGCGACGATCACCGAGACGGCGATGAAGCCGGCCTGGCGATACAGGAAGAATTCGTGCTTGCCCTGCAGGTAGGCGAACTTGGGCGAATCTGGCAGCGCGATCGAAGCCGAATACACCATCACCATCCCGAACAGCATCAGGATCAAGGTGACCCAGACCAGCGGCTGGTCATAGTCCATCATCTTCGACGGGCGTGACCGCTCGGCGATGGCCGCTTCGCTGCTCGAGCCGGAGAATTTAAAGGGAATCTGGAAGGCCATCAGATCTCCTGCCCTTTTTCCAACGCGATCTCGCGCACGGCATCGACGAACACCTGCGCGCGGTGCGCGTAGTTGGTGAACATGTCGAGGCTGGCGCAGGCCGGGGACAGCAGCACGCTGTCGCCGTTACGCGCCAGGCCGGCCGCGCGACGCACGGCCTGCGGCAAGTCGTCGAGGTCGAAGCACGGCACGCCGGACGGTTCGATCGCCGCTTTCACCAGCGGCGCATCTTTCCCGATCAGCAGTACGGCGCGCACATAGCGCGACACGGGTTCGGCCAGCGGGCTGAAGTCCTGGCCCTTGCCGTCGCCGCCGGCGATGAGCAGGATCTGCTGGTCTTCGCCGGTGAAGGCTTTACCGAGGCCGAGCAAGGCGGCGACGGTCGCGCCGACATTCGTGCCCTTGCTGTCGTCGTAGTAATCGATGCCTTCAATGGAGGCGACCAGTTCGACGCGGTGCGGCTCGCCCGCGTATTCGCGCAGGCCGTGCAGCAGGGGCGCGAGCGGCAGGCCGGCGGCGCGGCACAGGGCCAGCGCGGCCAGCGCGTTCGAGGCGTTGTGCAGGCCGCGGATTTTCAGGGCGTCGGCCGGCATCAGGCGGCTGACCGTCGTTTCCACGGGTGCGGCCACTTCGCCTTTCTTCAGCTTTTTCTCGCTCGCTTCGCCGGCGACGGCGGTCGACAGCCACAGCACGCCGCGTTCGTTGACGATGCCGAAGCTGCCGGCGTCCTGCGGTTCGCCGATGCCGAAGGTGATCTGCGGGACGCCCGGTGCGGCCATTCCCATCACGGTCGCGTCGTCGCGGTTCAGCACGCGCGTCGTGTCCGCGCCGAAGATGCGGGCTTTATCGGCAGCGTAGGCCGCCATGTCGCCGTGCCAGTCGAGGTGGTCCTGGGTGATGTTCAGGACGGTGGCCGCATCGGCGTTCAGGGTAAAAGTCGTGTGCAGCTGGAAGCTGGAGAGTTCCAGCACCCAGGCCTGCGGCAGCTTGTCTTCGGTGAGCGCTTCGCGCAGCACGTCCAGCGCGGCCGGGCTGATGTTGCCGGCCACGCGGGTCTCGAAACCGGCGCGGCGGCACAGCAGGCCGGTGAGGCTGGTGACGGTGGTCTTGCCGTTGGTGCCGGTGATCGCGATCACTTTCGGCGCATAGCCGCGTTCCGCCTTCAGGGCAGCCAGCGCTTGCGCGAACAGCTCGATCTCGCCCCAGACAGGAATGTTCCCTGCCTGCGCGGCGGGCGTGATGGCAGCCAATTCCTTGTTCGGCGCCAGCCCGGGGCTGACGGCGACGAAATCCACGCCTTCGACGAGCGCCGCGCTGAACTCGCCGCCGATGAATTCGGCATCCGCCACGGCGTCGCGCAAGGCGCCAAGGCGCTGCGGTTCGCTGCGCGTATCCGCCACGCGCACGCGCGCGCCGCAACGATGTAACCATTGCGCCATCGCGAGCCCGGATTCTCCGAGCCCCAGCACCAGGGCGAGTTTGCCTTCGTAGTTCATCGGTTAGCGCAGCTTCAGGGTAGACAGGCCGACGAGGACCAGGACCATCGTGATAATCCAGAAGCGGACCACGACCTTGGTCTCCTTCCAGCCTTTTTGTTCGAAATGGTGGTGCAGCGGCGCCATCAGGAACACGCGGCGGCCGGTGCCGTAGCGCTTCTTGGTGTACTTGAACCAGCTGACCTGGATGATCACCGACAGCGTTTCGGCCACGAACACGCCGCCCATGATGAACAGGACGATTTCCTGGCGCACGATGACGGCGATCGTGCCGAGCGCGCCGCCCAGCGCCAGCGCGCCGACGTCGCCCATGAACATCTGCGCCGGGTGCGCGTTATACCAGAGGAAGGCCAAACCTGCCCCCGCCATCGCGCCGCAGAAGATCAGCAGTTCGCCGGCGCCGGCGATATGCGGAATGAACAGGTATTTCGCGTAGGCGACGTTACCGGTGAGATAAGCGAACAGGCCGAGGGCGCCGCCCACCATCACGGTCGGCATGATGGCCAGGCCATCGAGACCGTCCGTGAAATTCACCGCGTTCGAGGTGCCGACGATCACGCAATAGGTCAGTGCAATAAAACCCCAGACGCCGAGCGGATAGCTGATGGTTTTGAAGAAGGGGACGATCAGGTCGGCCTTCGGCGGCAGGTCCATCGAGAAGCCGGATTGCACCCAGGCCCAGAACAGCTGGGCCACGCCCCACGGGGTCCGTGCCGAGACCGAGAATGCCAGGTAGAGCGCAGCGGCGAAGCCGACCAGCGACATCCAGAAGTATTTTTCGCGCGAGCGCATGCCTTCCGGGTCCTGGTAGACGACCTTGCGGTAGTCGTCGACCCAGCCGACGGCGCCGAAACCGAGCGTGACGATCAGCACCGGCCAGATCAGGCGATTCGACAGGTCGCACCACAAGAGCGTCGACAGCGCGATCGAAATCAGGATCAGCACGCCGCCCATGGTCGGGGTGCCGTGTTTTTTCAGGTGGGTCTGCGGACCTTGCGTGCGCACGGCCTGGCCGACCTTCATTTCCGTCAGCTTGCGGATCACGGCCGGGCCGGTGAACAGGCCGAGCGCGATCGCGGTGATCGTGGCGAACACCGCGCGGAAGGTGATGAAGTTAAAGACACGCATCGGACCGATATAGTCCTGCAGGTATTGGGCGAGCCAGAGAAGCATTTAGTGGGCGTCCTTGCCAGTGTGTGTGGATCCGATCAGGTGAGCGACGACGCGTTCCATCTTCATGAAGCGCGAGCCTTTCACCAACACAGTTGCATCAGAATTGCCGCCCAGTTCCTTGTCCAGTGCTGCCAATACATCGTCAAACTGCTCATAATGTTGTGCGCCGCTCGCCACCAGATGGCGGGACAGCTCACCCGTCGCCAGCACCGTCTCGATGCCGCGGCTTTGCGCGTAAGCGCCTATCTCTTCGTGGAACTCGCGTCCCTGGGTACCCACTTCGCCCATGTCGCCGACGACCAGGATGCGCGGCGCCGGGTAGGCGGCCAGCACGTCGATCGCGGCGCGCATCGAATCGGGGTTGGCATTATAGGTGTCGTCGATCACCAGCGTGCCATTGCTCGCCTGCTTGCGCTGCAGGCGCCCGCCGACTGGGGCAAAGGCTTCGAGCCCGCGCACGATGATGCTTTGCTCGATGCCGGCCGCCAGCGCACAGGCAATCGCCGCCAGGGCGTTGCGTACATTGTGCTCGCCGGCCGCGGCCAGTTTCAGCTCAAACGCGCCGCCCGGCGTCGTTACTTTCAAATTGTTACCGAATCCCGTGCTCGCGTAGGTGCAGCTCACATGACATGCGCCATTCAGGCCGAACATGATGCTGCGGCAGTGGCTCGATAAGCCCTGCCACAGTGGGGTATAGATGTCGTCGCCCGGATAGACGGCCACGCCGTCCAGCGGCAAGGCGGCGAAGACCGAACCGTTTTCCTGCGCCACCGCTTCGACCGTGTGCATGAATTCCTGGTGCTCGCGCTGGGCGTTGTTCACCATCGCCACGGTGGGCTGGGCGATCGCGGCCAGGCGGCCGATCTCGCCCGGATGGTTCATGCCGAGTTCGACCACGGCCGCGCGGTGCGAGGCTTCCAGGCGCATCAGCGTCAGCGGCACGCCGATCTCGTTGTTCAGGTTTCCCTGCGTGGCCAGGCGCGCTTCTTCGCCAAAGGCGGCGGCGAGGATGGACGAGATCATTTCCTTGACCGTCGTCTTGCCGTTGCTGCCGGTGACGCCGATCAGGGGAATCGCGTACTGGCGGCGCCACGCGTTCGCGATCTGGCCGAGGGCGGTCAAGGTGTTCGGCACGACGATGGCCGGCAGGGTCCAGCCCTCCGGCAGGCGTTCGGCGACTACCGCGGCGGCGCCGTTGTCTGCCACCTGCGCCAGGAAATCGTGGGCGTCGAAGGTTTCGCCGCGCAATGCGACGAACAGCGCACCGGCATTCGCCGTGCGGCTGTCGGTCGAGACCTTGTCGAAGCTGGCGTCGGCAGTGAGCTGCGAGCCGGGCATCGACGCGATCAATTGGGCGAGCGTACCGCGCATGCTAGTGGGTCCTCATCATGGTGAGACGCGCGCTCAGGGCGAGCGCGGCGTGGTCGGCGTCGGAAAACGGCAGCTTCTTGCCCTTGATTTCCTGGTAGGGCTCGTGGCCCTTCCCGGCCAGCAGGATCACGTCCTGTTTGTTCGCCTGCTTGACGGCGGCGAGGATCGCGGTCGCGCGGTCTTCGATCGCTTGATAGTGAGAGCCTGCGCTGCCGCCATCCATACCGGCGAGGATCTGTTCGATGATCGCGCCCGGCTCTTCGCCGCGCGGGTTGTCGCTGGTGACGACCACGTGGTCGGCCGCCTGGGCGATCGCGCCCATCTGCGGACGCTTGCCCGGATCGCGGTCGCCGCCGCAGCCGAACACGCACCACAGCTGGCCATTGCGCTCATCCGCCACCTGGCGCAGTGCGCCCAGCGTTTTCTCCAGCGCGTCCGGCGTGTGCGCATAGTCGATCACGACCAGCGGCGCATCCTGGCCGCCGACCTGCTGCATGCGGCCCGGGGCCGGCACCAGCGCCTCGATCGCTTCGACCGCGTGTTTCAGTTCAATCCCCTTCGCCAGCAGCGCGCCCAGTACGGCCAGCGCATTGCTGATGTTGAAGTGGCCGACCAGCTGGGTTTTGACCAGCAGGCTGCCCGAAGTCAGGCTGCCCTGTGTGGTCAGCTGGAATTCCGTGCCGGCCGGGCGGCTGCGCGTATTCGACGCGCGCAACATCGCGACGCCGTCGATCGATGGCTGGGCCGCTTCATCCAGCAGGGTGTAGCCGATGACGGCGACTGACGGCCGCCTGGCGCGCAGCTGCGCGACCAGGCGCTGGCCGGCCGCATCGTCGAGGTTGACGACAGCGGTTTGCAGCTCCGGCCAGGCGAACAGCCTGGCCTTGGCGGCTTCATAGGCCGCCATGTCGCCGTGGTAGTCGAGGTGGTCGCGCGTCAGGTTCGTAAAGATCGCGACGTCGAAATGCATGCCGGCGGTGCGTTGTTCTTCCAGGCCGATCGACGAGACCTCGATCGCCAGCGTGCGCGCGCCCGCTTCGCGCACGGCGGACAGGCGGCTGGCCAGCAGCACGGCGTCGGGCGTCGTGTAGCCGGTGACGTTGAAGTCGGGTTCCTTGCCGCCCTTGAACAGGCCGACGCCGAGCGTGCCGATCACGGCGGCCGTCTCGCCCAGTTTTGCAAAAGCCTGGCCGAGCCAGAAGGCGCAGGAGGTCTTGCCGTTGGTGCCGGTGACGCCGACGGTGAACATGTCGGCGTCGGGCTGGCCGAGGCAGGCATGGGCGATGATGCCGGCCTGCGGCTTCAGGTCGGCCACGGCCAGGTGCGGCACCGCCAGCGCTTCATCCCACTCGAAATCGCGCGATTCGTAGACGACGGCGGCGGCGCCGGCGTCAATCGCGGCGGCGATATAGCGGCGGCCGTCGGCGGCTTCGCCCGGATAGGCGAAGAAGACGTCGCCCGGCTTTACCTGGCGCGAGTCGGAAACGAGCTTGCCGCCCGGTGCGGCGGCAACGATCCACCGGGCCAGGTCCGGATTACATTTGGGCAGACTGTTCGTCATCACAAACCCTCCTCGAGTGGATCTTCCGGAATGATGATGTCGGTGACCGACGAATCCGGCGGAATGTTATGGGCCCTCAGGGCATTGGCCGCGAGGTCGGCGAAGGTCGGCGCCGCGACGCCGCCGCCGGTGTGGACGGCGCCCTTCGGATCGTCGACCATCACGGCGATGATGAAGCGCGGCTTCGACATCGGCGCGATGCCGACGAAGGAACCGACGTAACTCGTCTGCGAATAATGGCCGTTGACGAGCTTTTGCGCGGTACCGGTCTTGCCGCCGACGCGGTAGCCGGCCACCTGGGCGCGCGAGGCCGTGCCCTCAGGGCTGACGACCGATTCCAGCATCGTGCGCACCTGGCCCGCGGTCTTGGGCGAGATGATCTGCTGGCCGACCGGTTCTTCGTTCACCTTCGTAAACGACAGCGGGATCATGTCGCCGTTGCGGGCGAAGATCATGTAGGCGCGCGCCATCTGCAGCAAGGAGACCGACAGGCCGTGGCCGAAGGCCATGTTCGCGTATTCGATCGGACGCCAGGATTTCCATGGACGCACGCGGCCGGCGGCCGGGCCCGGGAAGCCGAAGCGCGGGGCCTGGCCGAAACCGAGCTTGGTGTACATCTCCCACATTTCCTGCGGCGGGATCAGCTGCGAGATCTTCACGACGCCGACGTTCGAGGATTTCTGGATGATGCCGCCGACCGTGCGCACGCCGTAGTTGTGGGTGTCGCGGATGCGCTTCCCGGTGATCATGATGTAGCCGGGCGAGACGTCGAAGGTGGTGTTCGGCGTGATGCGCCCGGTGTCGAGGCCCAGCGCCACGGTCACCGGCTTGATGATCGAACCCGGCTCGTAGGTGTCGGTAATCACGCGGTTGCGCAGCTGCTCGCCGGTGAGCTTGGTGCGGTCGTTCGGGTTGTAGGTCGGGTAGTTGGCCAGCGCCAGCACCTCGCCCGTGTGCACGTCCAGCACGACGGCGGCGCCGGCCTTGGCGTTGAACTTCTCGACCGCGTTCTTGATGCTGGTGAAAGCGATGTACTGCAGCTTGCTGTCGACCGACAGCGTCAGGTCCTTGCCGTCGTGCGGCTCGCGCGAAAAGCCCAGGTCTTCGACGATGCGGCCCAGGCGGTCCTTGATCACGCGACGGCTGCCCGGCACGCCGACCAGGGATTTTTGCTGCGCCAGTTCCATGCCTTCCTGGCCCACGTCTTCGACGTTGGTGAAGCCGACCATGTGGGTCATGACTTCGCCCTGCGGGTAGAAGCGCTTGTATTCCTTGCGCGTATCGAGGCCGTTGATCTTCAGCTTTTCGATCTTGGCGATGACGTCCATCTCGACTTGCCGCTTCAGGTAGACGAAGGTGCGGTCCGAATCGAGCTTCTTGCGCAGTTCCGATTCCGGCATCTCGAGCAGGCGTGCCAGCTCTTTCAGCTTTTCCGGCGGCGATGCCAGCACGTCTTCGGGAATCGCCCAGACGGCCTTGACCGGCAGCGAGGACGCCAGCACCTGGCCGTTGCGGTCCATGATCTTGCCGCGCGTGGCGGGCAGTTCGAGCGTGCGCTCGTAGCGGCTCTTGCCCTGCTTTTGCAGGAAGCCGGTCGACATGCCCTGCAGCCAGAGCGCGCGCAGGCCGAGCGCAGCAAAAGCGGCGAACAGCACGAACAGCATCACGCGCGAGCGCCAGTCGGGCAGGCGCACGGCCAGCACCGGGCTTTTCGAGAAGGCCATGCCTTTCGAGGCGGCGACGCGCCCGGTGGTCGCGCGGCTCGAACTAAATGGCTTGTCGCGCTTCATCGCGCGCCCTCCGTCAGGTACTGGGTACGGGCCGGGGTCAGGGGAGTCATGTTCAACTGGGTACGCGCGATCTGTTCGATGCGCTCATTCTTGCCGAGGGTGGACTGGTCCAGCTGCAGCTGGGCCCAGTCGATGTCGAGCTGGCGCGACTGCTGCTGCAGGCGCTCGAGCTCGATGAACAGGTGGCGCGACTCGTAGCGCGCGTTCACCAGGGTCAGGCCGCAGGCGATCAGGCCGGCCGCCAGCACGGTATTGACCTTGTTGTTCATCGCACCGCATCCTCGAGGCGCTCAGCCACGCGCAGCACCGCCGAACGGGCGCGCGGGTTGGCGGACACTTCCTCATCGGATGGCTTGATCTTGGCGATCAGCTTCATCTGCGGCTGCGGCAGGTCGACGGCGCGGATCGGCAGGCGGCGGTCCGGCTGCGGCACCTTGGCCTTACTGGCGAAAAATTGCTTGACCATGCGGTCTTCGAGCGAGTGGAAGCTGATCACGGACATGCGCGAGCCGGGCGCGAGCATGGCGTAGGCAGCCCTCAGCCCTGCCTCGAGGTCCTCAAGCTCTTTATTGACGAAAATCCGGATAGCCTGAAAGGTACGGGTGGCCGGATCCTTGCCTTTTTCCCGAGTCTTGACCGTGTCTGCCACGATTGCGGCAAGCTGGCGTGTGCTTGAAATTGGTTCGACTGCCCGGCGAGCAACAATCGCCTTTGCAATCTGAAAAGCAAACCGTTCTTCCCCATAATCACGTATTACCTTTTCCAGTTGTTGTTCGGTCGCCGTGGCAATCCATTCGGCGGCCGAGAGTCCGCGTGTCGTGTCCATCCGCATGTCGAGCGGGCCGTCGTTGCGGAAACTGAAGCCGCGCGTGGCGTCGTCGACCTGGGGCGAGGAAATGCCGAGATCGAGCAGGATGCCGTCCACGTGCAGCACACCCTGGGCCCCCAGGGCCATCCCCATCGTGGCGAAACTGTCGTGGACGATCGAAAAGCGTGGGTCGGTGATCTGTTCGGCCGTTGCAATGGCTTGCAAGTCCTTGTCGAAGGCGACCAGGCGGCCTTCAGGGGCCAGGCGCGACAGGATCAGGCGGCTGTGGCCGCCGCGCCCGAAGGTGCCGTCTATATAGAGGCCGGAGGCGCGGGCACCCGTCAGGTCGAGCGCATCGACCGCTTCGTCAAGCAGTACCGTGCGATGCTGCAATTCAGGCACCGGAGTGGCAATCGTCATCCGTGCCTCAGAAAGAGAAATTGGAAAGTACATCGGGCATGCCGCCGGCAACGGCGGATGCTTCATCGGCGGCAAGCTTCGCGGCGTCCCAGATTTCGAAATGGGTGCCCATGCCGAGCATCATCACTTCTTTTTCCAGGCCGACGGCGCTGCGCAGTTCGGGCGAGATCAGGACGCGGCCGGCGCTGTCCATCTCGACATCGCAGGCGTTACCAAGGAAAATGCGTTGCCATGCGCGCGCGGACATGGGCCAGGCGGCGATCTGGTCGCGGTGGGTCTCCCACACGGGACGCGGAAAAAACAGCAGGCAGCCGTGCGGGTGGCGGGTCAGCGTGAGGCGGCCTTCGCATTGCAGCGCGAGGGCGTCACGATGCTTTGCCGGAATCGACATCCGGCCTTTCGCATCGAGATTGATCGCTGACGCGCCTTGAAACACGTAAATACCTAGCTTTGGAGAGTTATCAGTTTAGTTGTTTTGCGCGCCGGGAGACCTGAACTTCTCCCACAAAACTGCACTTTTTCACACTGTTTCCCACTTTAGAGGAAGCGTTGTTACTGGTCAAGCGAATTCCAGTAGGAAAAACCCGAATTTTGCTAATGAAATGAAGGACTTAGCGCGCAACGCTCAAGCAGTGTCAAGACAAAATATCCCGGAAAATTAAGTACTTAGCTTCAACAGTGAATGTCTTACCTCATCTGGCGGGCTGCTTGACAGTTTTGCTTGTTAGAAAATTTTTCGGTTTGTGGGCGCCTGGCAGGCTTGTGGTCAAGCCGCACTGCACAGCGGGAAATTGCGCATTCATGCGGGACGGGTTAGGATTTCCTCATCGCCCAACAGTTCGGCGAAAAGCCGGGGGCGGGTTGCTGTAATAGCAAGGAGATGACCGTGAGCTTGACCATCGCGCGTACCCGCGCCGTCTACGACCTGCTCGACGTGCAGGATGCCCTCGACCGCAGCCGGGGCCGCTCGCCCGAGCTCGAGGCCTTCTACGAACGCATGCTCGAAACCGGTCCCGAGCGCTTCGTGACCACCCCTTCTTCCCTCGACGCCTTGTCTCCGCTGTTCGAGGAATGTCCGAATTTCGATACCGTACTCGATGACCTGGCGCGCTACCTGCGCCTGGCCCATGCCGGCAACAAGGGTTTCAATGTGATGCCGATCCTGCTGCTGGGCGGCCCCGGCGTGGGTAAAACCCATTTCGCCAAGCGCCTGGCGCGCGCCATGGGCACCGATTGCGAGCTGATCAGCATGAACGCCCTGTCGGCCGGCTTCGTCATCACCGGCAGCTCGGCCAGCTGGCGCGGGGCCAGATGCGGCAAGGTCGCCGAACGGCTCGTACGCGGCCAGTACGCGAACCCGGTGGTCGTGCTCGATGAAGTCGAAAAGGCGAGCGGCTCCTCGCAATCCGATCCGCTGGCCGCGCTGTACCAGCTACTCGAACCGGAAACCTCGCGCGCCTTCCGCGACGAATTCATCGACGTCGAGATCGACGCCAGCCAGATCTTCTGGGTGCTGACCGCGAACTCCACCGAAGGCATCCCGGCGCCGCTGCTGAACCGGATGGCCGTGTACGAGGTGCCGGCGCCGACGCCCGAGCAGGCGGCCGGCATCGCCCAGCGCATGTATGGGGCGCTGCTGGTGGAACTGAACCTGGCCGGCTTCGATGCCCGCCTGGCGGACGCCGTGCTCGACAAGCTGGCGCCGGTCGCCCCGCGCGACCTGCGCAAGACCCTGCTCGACAGCCTGGGCTATGCGGTGGCCGATGGACGGGCGCACGTGACGGTCGAGGACGTGCGGCTGCGCGGGGTACCGGGACGGGCGCGGATCGGGTTTTAGGGGTTCGGGCAGCACGTGCCGCTTCGCAGATCGCGCCGCGGCGCTAGAATGAGGTCATATCGTCAACCAGAGAGCTCCATGACCGAATTCGCCATCACGCCACCCGCCACGCCTTCGCTCGCCATCTTCGGCAGCAGCGCCCGCTTCCCGATCCGCCGCGTCTTCTGCGTCGGCCGCAACTACGCGACCCACGCGCGCGAGATGGGCAGCGATCCGGACCGCGAGCCGCCCTTCTTCTTCACCAAGCCGGCCGACGCCGTCGTGCCGGCCGAGGGCGCCCTGCACTATCCGCCGGCGACGCAAGAGCTGCACCACGAGATCGAGCTGGTGGTCGCCCTGCGCTCGGGCGGCGCCGACATTCCGGCCGACGAAGCACTGGCAAAGGTATGGGGCTATGGCGTCGGCATCGACCTGACCCGGCGCGACCTGCAGGCGGTGGCGAAGGACGCCGGCCGCCCCTGGGACATGGCCAAGGGCTTCGATGCCTCCGCGCCCTGCAGCCCGCTGCGCCCGGTAAGCGCTTTTGGTCATCCGACCGAGGATGCTTCCATCCGCATCACCATCAACGGCGAAGTGCGCCAGGAAGGCTGTCTCAACGAGATGATCTGGCCGATCGCCGACATCATCAGCCATTTGTCGCGCCTGGTGACGCTGGCGCCGGGAGACCTGATCTTTACGGGGACGCCCGGCGGGGTCGGCGCCTTGCAGCCGGGCGACCGGGTGCATGGCGAAGTGGCGGGGGTCGACGAGTTCGATCTCGAGATCGTCGAGAAGCCGTAAGCCCGGCTGCGGCCACCGGACAGCGTGCACATCACCTGGCTTGCGCGGTGCGCAACGCGGCCAGGAAGCGCTCAGGCTGCTCGACACTGATCAACAGCGACGGTCCTTTCCGCGCCGGCAGGAATACGACCCGGCTACGGTCGGTGAGCAGCGCAAAGAGGGCGCCGTCGGCGCGCCCGGCGAAGCGCCCCGCCGCGTAACCCGACAGGCTGATGCCATTGCTGCGCGTGCCGAGCCGCGCTTCGGGAATCGATGCAAGGCTGCCGGCGCGCGCGCGCTCCAGGTCGAACTCCGCAATTGGGCGTTCATGCCCGTAGAAATGCGCCGCGTGCAGCACAATACGGTCGCCCTCGATCCGCAGCGCGTTGTCCGACATCGTGAAGCCGAGGGCCGCCGTCAAAGGCACGATCAGGATCGCCGCCAGCGCCACGTTGCGCAGGGTGCGCGCGGGACCGTCGCGGCGCAGCACCAGCAACGGCGACGTGCAGGCCAGCAGCGCGATCGCGAACAGGGCCGCGTACACCCTGCTGTCGACTGCGGGAATGGCGAACAGCATCACTTAATGCTCGACCCAGCCCTTGGCGTGCTCGACCGCACGGGCCCAGCGCGCCCGCAGCTCGGCGCGCCGCTCCGGCGCCATGGCCGGCTCGAAGCGGCACTCGGCGCGCCACAGGGCCTGGATTTCCTCGCGTGAGGTCCAGAAACCCTGGGCCAGGCCAGCGAGATAGGCCGCGCCCAGCGCCGTGGTTTCGGTCACCAGCGGACGCACCACCGGCACGCCCAGCAAATCGGCCTGGAACTGCATGAGTAAATCGTTGCGCGCCGCGCCGCCGTCGGCGCGCACTTCCATCACCGGGCAGGCGGCATCCTTCTGCATCGCCGTCAGCAATTCCGCGCTCTGGTAGGCGATCGCCTCCACGGCCGCGCGTGCGATATGGGCTTTGGTCGTGCCGCGCGTCATGCCGACGATGGTGCCGCGCGCGTACGGGTCCCAGTGCGGCGCGCCGAGGCCGACAAAGGCCGGCACCAGCATCACGCCGCCGCTGTCGGGCACCGAGGTCGACAGCGCCTCGACCTCGTTCGAGTTCTTGATGATGCCGAGGCCGTCGCGCAGCCATTGCACGGTGGCGCCGCCCATGAAGACGCTGCCTTCCAGCATGTAGTCGGTGCGGCCGTCGATCTTCCAGCCGATGGTCGCCAGCAGGCGATTGCGCGAAACCGGCGGCACATAGCCCGAGTGCATCAGCATGAAGCAGCCGGTGCCATAGGTATTTTTCACCATGCCCTTGTCGTAGCAGGCCTGGCCGAAGGTGGCGGCCTGCTGGTCGCCGGCGATGCCAGATAAGGGAATCGGATGGCCGAACCATTCCTCGCGCGCCACGCCCACCTGGCCCGAACTGCGCACCACTTCCGGCAGCATCGCCTCGGGCACGCCGAACAGGTCGAGCAGGAACGGATCCCAGCGCATCGTGTGGATGTTATAGAGCATCGTGCGCGAGGCATTGCTCACGTCCGTGACGTGGCGCCCGCACAATTTATAGGCGAGCCAGCTGTCGACCGTGCCGAAGCAGAGTTCGCCGCGCAGCGCCCGTTCGCGCGCGCCGGGCACGTTCTCCAGCAGCCACTGCACTTTGGTGGCCGAAAAATAGGCGTCCAGTTCGAGGCCGGTGCTGCGGCTGATCAGGCGCGCGTGGCCCGCTTCGCGCAGGCGGTCGCAGGCGCCTGCCGTGCGCCGGTCCTGCCAGACGATGGCGCGCGCGATCGGCATGCCGGTGGCGCGGTCCCAGACGACGGTCGTCTCGCGCTGGTTGGCGATGCCGATGGCCGCGATGTGCGAGGCCGGCACACGGCTGTCGGCCAGCACCTGGCGCGCGCAGGCGAGCTGGCTGTTCCAGATGTCGAGGGCGTCGTGTTCGACCCATCCTGGTTCGGGGAAATGCTGGGGGAATTCCTGCTGGGCGCAGGCGAAGACCTGGCCGTCGCGGTCGAACAGGATGGCGCGGGAACTGGTCGTTCCCTGGTCGAGTGCGAGGATGTATTGCGGCAGATTCTGAGGCACAACTCTCCCCTGCGCTATGTATTCAGTGTAAAGCAGGCCGATAGGCCGGATTCTGTGTAGTGGTCTCCCTTGCGGGACGCCCCTATGACAGCCATTCCTCTAGGCGCCGAATTACTCCGGCGCTCAAGCTTCCTACCCGCACGCTCCGCGAGCAACATCAACGCGTGCCTATTTGGAATTGCTCCGAGTGGAGGTTACCGCGTTTCACCGTAACTTAATACGCTCGTCTCTGTGGCCCTGTTCCTCGCCTTATACCCCTGGCTTGCGCCAGGTGCTTTCAGCGGACGGCCGTTAACCGTCACCCTGCTCTATGGAGTCCGGACCTTCCTCCCGCCGGCACCTTGAGAGTGCCAGCCAGCGGCTGCCTTGGCCTGCTTCACGGCGCCATTGTAACCGATGGCGCAGTTCCTTTCGACCAGGCGCCGCCATTTCTGAAATTTGGTGTCGCCATTTGAAAAGCCCTGGCCCAGGCGATTGCATAGAATGCCACGATGCCCGGCCTGGGCCATTTGATAAGGATGACCGACACATGACGCACCCTTCCCGTACCGGCGGCCAGATCCTGGTCGACGCACTGCACGTCCACGGCGTCGACACCGCCTTCGGCGTGCCCGGCGAAAGCTATCTCGACGTGCTCGACGCGCTGCACGATTCCGATATCCGCTTCGTCATCAACCGCCAGGAAGGGGGCGCGGCCTTCATGGCCGAGGCCTACGGCAAAATGACCGGCAAGCCCGGCATCTGTTTCGTCACCCGCGGGCCGGGCGCAACCAACGCCTCGATCGGCGTGCACACCGCCTACCAGGATTCGACGCCCATGATCCTGTTCATCGGCCAGGTGGGCAACGATTTCGTCGACCGCGAAGCCTTCCAGGAAATCGACTACCGCCGCATGTACGGCGAGATGGCGAAATGGGTGGCGCAGATCGACCGCGCCGAGCGCATCCCCGAATACATCGCGCGCGCATTCCAGGTCGCGACCAGCGGCCGTCCCGGTCCGGTGGTGCTGGCCCTGCCCGAAGACATGCTGGTCGATACCGCTGTCGTGCTTGACACGCGCCGCTACCAGCCGGTGCAGGCCGCGCCGTCTGCAACCCAGATCGACACCCTGCGTGCGATGCTGGCCGAAGCGCAGCGCCCGATCGTGCTGCTCGGCGGCGGCACCTGGAATGCGCAAGCCTGCGCCGACCTGCAAACCTTCGCCGAAGCGAACATGCTGCCGGTGGCCTGCACCTTCCGCTTCCAGGACCTGCTCGACAACACCCACCCGCACTATATTGGCGACGTCGGCATCGGCATCAACCCGAAGCTGGCCGCGCGCGTCAAGGAAGCGGACCTGGTGATTGCGATCGGCCCGCGCCTGGGCGAGATGACGACCGGCGGCTATACCCTGCTTGCTTCCCCCGTGCCGGCCCAGCGCCTGGTCCACATCCACGCCGACCCCGAGGAGTTGGGCAGCGTCTACCAGGCGGACCTGATGATCGCCAGCGGCGCGCCGCAAATCACAGCCATGCTGGCCGCGATGGAACCGGTCGATTCGAGCGCCTGGCGCCACACGGTGGCCGAAGGGAAGGCCGATCTCGCCGCCTACCAGCAGCAGCCGCCGATCTTCAACAATGGCGCAGCCCCGCTCGATTTGTGGCAGGTGGTGCAGGACCTGATGGCCGCCCTGCCGCGCGACACCATCCTCACCAACGGCGCCGGCAACTACGCTTCCTGGGCGCACCGCTTCTACCGCTACGGCGGCATGCGCACCCAACTGGCGCCGACGAATGGCGCGATGGGCTACGCCGTGCCCTCGGGTGTGGCGGCAAAGATCGTCAACCCGCAGCGCGCCGTGGTCACCTTTGCCGGCGACGGCGAATTCATGATGACCGGCCAGGAGCTCGCCACCGCCGTGCAGTACAAGGCCGGCGTCGTCATCATCGTCTTCAACAACAGCATGTTCGGCACCATCCGCATGCACCAGGAAAAGACCTATCCGGGCCGCGTCTCGGGCACCACCCTGCACAACCCGGATTTCGCGGCGCTGGCGCAGGCCTATGGCGGGTATGGCGAAGTGGTCGAGAAGACGGCGGATTTCGCCCCGGCCCTGGCGCGCGCACTGGAGCACGCGAACGGGAAGAGTTTGCCGGCGCTGATCGAGTTGCGTTACGACGGCAACCTGATTACGCCGAATGCGACGCTGGAGGCAATGCGCAAGGCGGCGCAGGAGGCGAAGGCGGGCTGATACGTGGACCGGGAATAATAAGGCCCGCCGCGCGTACGCGTCGGCGGGCTCGATCGATGCTGCAGGCTGGTTACCTCGCTGAGTCAGGCTGGCATACCTGTTGGCGCCGCGCAGAATCCAAAAATCAAAACGTATATGGAAACTTGACGCTGAAGGAAACATTTGGCGAGTCGGGAGTCAGACCCATCGCAACCATGGATGTCATCGTCCAGTGCTTGTTGAGTTGATGGGTAAGCCCTGTGTTGAAAGTCGCCGAGTTCGACTCGCTACCTACCTGGCGGATCCAGGGCCCGGCATCTCCCCGCAGGCGCGATGCCAGCTGAATGGACTGGGAATAAGCGAAGTTAACAGAAGTCTTGTCGTTAAGCGCAATCGCGAAGCCGGCACCGAGACTCCATGAATTTCCCAATCGCACATCACCTGGCGATGTAGTCGTTTCGGTGCTGGACAGGTCGGGGAAGTGGCGCTTGAAATTGTAGTTGTAACCGATATTCGAAAATAAAACTACAGGATCATAAGACTTCACCACAGCCAACCCGATCGATGTCGCCCACACACCGTTGCCTGTTGGCTGGCTCGTGGGTATGAGGAGATTATTGTTGTCCGGGTCGGAATTCTTGATTAATTTTACGCCGAACGGATGCTTGCCTGTCGGCGCGCGGACACGAATGCTGGCGATCCAATCGGAAGTCTGGGCTGTCGATTTCTGGATCTGGTAATAGAGCCCGGAATTTATGTCACCAATCGCTCTGGAATGGTTTGAACCGTCGCTGATGCCTCCGGCGGAGCCGCCGACACCTGGCGAGAAATAATTCGATCGCCGGTAGACGAACGGAACATTCATGTCGATGCTCAGCCGGTCCGACAAATTTGACCTGGCTGTAAGATCGTACTGCAAATTTTCGGTTTTTATCTGCTGCAGATTGATTTTTCCAAGCAATATCGAATCGAGCGCCAGGAAACCGCTCAGAACAAGACTGCGTTTATCGTAGTGGGTGTACGTGAAACCTTGCTCGAGAGAGAATCGGCGATCAAAGAGAGGGCTACCCTGGACACTAGCGACGGCCTGCGCTTGCGCAGTTCCAGGTTGCACGGAGGAGGCCGGCGCGCCTGCGGCCGTCGCGACGGCTGGGGGTACGGCAGGTGAATCTTGAGCTACGCCTCGACCACGCACGTCATTCATATCAGAACCACGCAGAATCCTCTCGAGGTCCGCCAGCCTTTTTTCAAGTGCGATGATCCGGCGCTGCTGCTCTTCCAGTTTGCTCGTGTATTCCTGAGTTGAAGAAATTCTTTCGTTATCATTCAATCCGGCAACTGGGACGATGGCCGCCGCTGCGGTCGCTGGCAATGCCGCCGAATGAGGTGACGCGATTATTGGAATGGCAGCAATATAAAGCAGACGCTTTAACATCATGAGTAATTTCCGCAGTCGGTAGAATTGAAAAAAGATGTTGCTCGGATTTTCACGACACGCAAGCTAGCGCCCACGCAATGCGCCTACAGCACGGGCGAAACCCTGTTCCGCGAATCCAAGGTTTGTCATCGGTGCTACCTGAAGCTGCAGACGCATTTCATTAGTGACACTTTGCTGCGCCCCCGAAATCTGGATATTCTGGCGCAGACTGTTATTAACAAGGTTAATATCTTGTGAAACAGTGCCGGCCCCACGTGCGATCGTCAACTGGACGAGCGCGCTGTTGCCGCTGACGGCGACCCTTGCCTCCGAACCATCTCCAGATTTATAGGAAGCGCTTGCTACGTTGCCTCCCGGGAACGCACTGAGACTTTCTGTCGACATCGAAACATCCGCGCGGTTGACCGCGCCATTCCCGTCTCCAGCCACCTGGATTACCTGTGATACACCGTCAACATTTCTTGCGCCGTTCGATATCACTGAGTTTGCAGCATTCGTTAGCGGGCCCGCATCGGGCGTCCCCCCGACATCGCTACCACTGGCAGTTGCATGTGTGCTGAAAGCGCCTGGACGGCCACTTGAGGGAAGGTCCAGCGACACGGTAGCTGAAGCCTGTAAAGATTGTCCACCTGACTGCCATGAAGACAGCATGGTCAGCCGTAAACCTACCACGCCACCATTAATGCTGAACTTCCCAGCGATGCTCGCCAGCTCGGCATCGGTGACAGCGCTAACGACGCCGCACCCGCCGGCGCTGGTACAGACCTCCAATAGCGGCGAGGCATGCGCTGGAAAAGCGCAGCATAGCGCGGCGCCAGCAATTGCTAAACAGTGAAATAAACGTGTCATTTTGGAATACCGCTCAGAATGAGTCCATGCCGATACCGAAATCCTTCAGGGGCAGAGAAGGGAGGGTGACAATAGCTGAACGCAGCCGCAGAGGACTCGTGATCATGGGAGCTGCCAGCGCGTTGTCCGAATTCAGACCAGAGCCCAGAACCGCAAAGATGATGCCGTTCCAGCCTTCGACAAATTCTCCTACCGGCATGATCCGGTTTCCAAGTGCTGGATCTGCCACGTAGACAATTCCATCGACCACCTTACGTACCACCACAAAATGTGGAATTCCACGCGTCACTTGAAGGGCAATAACAGGGATCTTTGTGCTGATGAGCCCGGCAGTATCGATTTTATATCCACGTCCGCGCAAGCCCACACGCTCGACGTAGTTCTTCATGTCCAGGAGAGAGAAACCGCGTTCCCTGGCGATCTTTTCGTCCGTATTTTTGAGCATGTCCTCGATAATTTCGAGCTCAGTTGTACTTTTGCCGAAAACATTCTTCAATATAGTTGCAAGAGCAGCTGCACCACAGGTGAAGTCTCTTTCCTGACGCACAACGTTCTCGAATCGAAGTAAGCGGACCGATCTGACTTTACTGGTCACCGGCAAGCCTGGAACCATGTTCACCATCTCCACGGAGGTGCTGGATTCGGCGGCGACCGCAAAAAAAGGTGTGCAGCCGTACCCTAGCAAAACGAGTGCGATTGAAAAGATTTTAACCATGGAATCTCACGCCAATTCCCCACCAGCGATGCCAGCGACATCGCTGGTGGAAATTTACGAGCGACGCGGCAAATTATTGCGCCGAAGCGATCGACAGACTGTTATGTTGCAAGTTGCCATAACCGGCGGCCATGTTGACACCGATGTTGCCGCTGCCAGTCAGCGAGTTCCCGATCGAGGCGACGTTGGTGTTATTGAAGTCAACATCGCCGTTGAGCGTCAGGGCAACCAGTTGCTGGTTGCTGCCCGTTGCTTTTACGATGTTGCCATTTGCAGGCGAGGTCGTTTGGGTCGCTGCGGCAAGCTGGTTGTCCTGCATGTTGCCCGAGCCAGCGGCCGTGTTGACGCCAACGTTCCCCGACACGCCGTTGAAGGAGCCGGCCAGGCTTGCTTTGTTGTCTGTCAACACTGCCAGGTTGGCATTGACAGCCGATGCCTGCGACGAGAAGGTTTGAGCCGAGGCAAACACGGAATTTGCATCAGCCAGCGATGCAAGCGCCGCCTCATTGCCCTGTGCATTGCCAGTGCCCGAGGAAATGTTGACACCGACGTTGCCCGTGATGCCGTTACCGCTGTTTGCCATACTTGCGTCGTTGGAGCCACCCAAGGTAATGACCAGATTGCCGACCGATGCCTGGCTGTTGTCGGTGACCGCGCCAGCCTCCGATTCGACTTTGATCTTGCCGCTGACATCGACCTTGCCCTTCACGCTCACGTCATTGCTGATGCTCGTCGTATTGGAAAGCGATGCGCTGTTAAGCGGAGGATCGGCGAATGCAGGCGCCGAGAAAATGGCAAGGACGGCGGAGGCAATGCTGAGTTTAGCAAATTTCATTTCGGACTCCAAAATTTAGGATTAAGGGTTCAACGACATGGAAGTACAAACGAACGACAACATCTACAGGCTACAACAACAAACAACTCGGATGAACCTAAGGCTGCAGGACTCCTACGGCCAGTGTGAATATATTCGCGGTAATGTTTCCGGATCCAGCGATCTGATTGATCTGTACAATCCCAGTCGCATTCGATAGCGCAGAATCAGCTATTGTGGCCTTGTTTATTTTCTGTATGCCTGTTTCGCTTTCCGCAGGATCGCTTCGTTTTCCGGCCGTACCGATTTGACCAAGCTGTTCATTCGATACCTCGGCAGTACCGCCGACAGCAATAGCCAACAAATTTGCTTGAATGTTATTATTTCCGCTTACCTGATTAATAGCAATAATCCCCGACACATTGCTGAGTGCGCCTGAATCAATAGTACTTGCAGTACCGCCACGTGTGTAATTTATTTCAGTCTGATTCTGACCGTTGGAAATTAACGTGGACGCGAGCTTATTGCTGACGCTAATTGCGGCGATGTTTGACTGCTGATTACCGCTGCCTGCGCTGGTATTAACGGCTATATTTCCCGCCGCGTTCGAAACGCTGGCATCAGAAATAATGTTGATCGCATTCGCCAATCCTTGAGCCTGGCTCTGTGCCGCATTGTGAAATAACGCAACACCCCAAAGAACTATTAATTTCAATAGGCGTTTCCACGGATGGCTCATTATTTTCCTGTTGGAAAAGCCGACATGATCATACTTCCGATGGGCGCCAAGTTTTTGCTTAATGCACCGCCAATGTTCGCTGTCGCGCCCATACCGGCCCCGTGTGCTCGCACACCGTCACCTGTCAAAGCGGATGTAGCGGAAAGTGATGAACCAAGATGCTCTATTGAATTTTTTTCACCCGTGGAGGCCTGTAGTGCGGTCGACTTACTCTGATCGCTGGAAATGCCTGAGAGAGCAAAGTCGGATAGCGCTATGGGCCTGTTTGTGAGTAAGCCGACACCAGACAGAACCAAGTCTTCCCGAGCAGTGGCCATGACCGTAGGCACCCCTGTATCGCCACTACGGAACGCGCTATGTTGCGGCACATCCCGCGATATGACAAGAGTCCCCGATGGGGAAAAAGTGATGTCGCCACTGCGTGCGCCCAAGGGAAAAATCAACAAGGCCAATATCAAACGTGTGGACAACTTTTTATCTGACCGACCTGAAGTGGCACTCATGGATTTTGCTCCACATACGGTTAACAAGGCGTGCCTGGCAGTTCTATCCTCGTCAAGGATTCCTGAACCTGGCTATTCAACAACTTCAACTTCAACTTCATTAATCATGACGACAAACGTCCTGGCAACTGCCACCAAAAAACGCCTTCGTGCATTCAAATTCGGCGCACTGATTCACCCATTACCATTGCACACCCTGGATTAACGCTGGACGTAACAAGAGCAATAGCGACCAAGCACAGTACGCGCCTCCGGCATGATTGCAAAAAATTAGTGTGTGATCTTGAGCGATATACCAGTGGACGTGGTACATGCAATGGCGCTGGCGCCAGAAATCCCCGTTTAATCGTTATGTTTTTTAATATGGTTTGAAAGGTAGCATGCAGAAAGAGTACCCACAACACATATTTTTTTGGAAAGTAGCGATTAGTGCGCGGCCAGAATTTCGATAATGAAACTTTGTGTCTTGCTTAAGTGCACGATCTTCGCATGGATTCAACCCGGGGCAAAAAAATCCGAAGATAATGAACGACTTGCGTAAAGTGCCTGCGCATGAAAACCTCGATCCAGGCCGGATCGTTGTAGACGGTACGCAAGAATGCAACGTCGGCGTGCAAAATGTCCGGTCCCGGCTGGCGATATTTTTTTATACCGGTTGTTGCAAAAGCCCCGCACAGTATAGGTTGCCAGCACCCGTCGATTCCAACGTACCACTGCGTCCAGCGTGACAAAGCGCGCATTTTGAGTCGTCCGCGCGTGCTGCGGACGCGGCGTCGCTGCTGACCGCAGCATCGGCGCAGGGCCGGTCGACCTGTGCGCCGTGGCAATCATATGGAAACCATCACTCCAGGATGTTCAGCGAAACAATACTGCTGCACAGGCCTGCTGGACACTATCCGGACCTGGTTGCCCGGCTCGACAACGGAACCCGCTGGGTGTAGCCCACGCCGAACGCCGATGCCCTTACAACACTGCCAGAACGCACTGCGCCAGCCTAACCGAACGGCCCGGCCCGGCTTTTTACCCGCGCTCGATTGGCAAACCCAGGTTTCCGCTGAACACGCTATGCTGCTCCATGGATGGCTCTTCCGGAACCCGGTCGGCCCGCCAAGCACCCGGAACAGCGCATTCCGGCGCCATCGCACAACAACAAGGAGACGAAGCACCGTGAGCACCACCCCAGAACTGGTCCTCTGCATTCCCGGCCCATGGGAAGACAGCAGTGCCCTGGCCGATGAGATCGCCGTCAGCGCCATCGGCTATTCGCTTTGCGGCAACCTGCTGCGCGACAGCGAGACCGGCTTTGCCTGCGAACTCGTGCTGCAGGGGGCCGATCCGGAGCTGCCGTCGGACTTCGCCAAGGCCGGTCCACACTGGGCGGCGACCGAGGCGATGGGCGATATCGACACCCATGCATCGGTCGCCTATCTGGTGGGACCGGGCGGCTCGCGCGAAGCGGCCGAGGGGATGATGCGCGCCGGCGCCGCCCTGATCGACAGCGGCGGCCTGGGCGTGAAGGTCGACAGCACCGGCATCGCCCACGCCCCGGCCTACTGGATCGACATGTGCGAGCAGCTCGAGCAGCTGACCGCGCACCGGGCGCTGGTGGTGTACGTGGCCGGCGCCGACGTCTACTCCTGCGGGATGCACAATTTCGGCTTGCCGGAAGCGATCACCAGCGCCGGCGACAAGGCGCAGGCGGCCGACATGCTGCGCTTTTTCACGCGCTACCTGCTCGAATACGCGCCGGAGCTGGAAGACGGCCATACCTTTTCGGTCAGCGAAGGCAAGCCGGTGTACCGGGTCGAACGGGTGAGCGCGATCGATTACGGCGCCGATTCCCTGTTCAACAATCCCTACGGCGCCTGGCGCCTGAGCCCCGTGGCGCCCGAAAAGAAGGGCAACTGGTGGCGCCGTAATCGCCAATAAAAGCGGTCAATAAGACCGGCCAAGGTCCTCCCCATCCCCGGCGGCCGCACAGCCGAACTGCCGCGTTTGCGCATATCGACGGCCTCCTGTATTTACCAATTCGTTGCCGATTCGTCAGTACCTCCCTCTGGTAAAATACGCGCGACCCTTTTCGTCGTGCCGGTGCGTCGTCCCGGCATGTGCATGCACTACCCTCCATTACTCAATCCATGTTTAGTTTCTTTAAAAGAAAAAAAGCCGTTCCCGAGACGCCGGAACCGGTCGAGCTTGCGCCAGCACCGGCCGCCCCCGTCCTGGCGCCAGCTGCGCCGCCCCCTGCCCCTGCACTGACGCCGGCTGCGCCTCCCGTGTTGCAAGCCCTGCCGGAAGCCGACCTCTTCATCGAAGAAACGGCCGAACGCCCGACCACGGAAGCGGAAAAGAAAAAGTCCTGGATGACGCGCCTGAAGGCCGGCCTGTCCAAGACCTCGAGCAATTTATCTCTGCTGTTCGTCGGCGCGCGCATCGACGAAGACCTGTACGAGGAACTCGAGTCCGCGCTGCTGATGTCCGATGCCGGCATGGATGCGACCCAGTTCCTGCTCGATGGCCTGCGGCGCAAGGTCAAGGAAGACAAGCTGCTCGACGCCGCCGCCGTGAAGGGCGCGCTGAAAGAATTGATGGTCGAGATGCTCGCGCCGCTGCAAAAGCCATTGGAGCTCGGCCGCCACGCGCCGCTGGTGATGATGATCGCCGGCGTCAACGGCGCGGGTAAAACCACGACCATCGGCAAGCTGGCGAAACACATGCAGCGTTCCGAGCAGTCGGTGCTGCTGGCGGCGGGCGATACCTTCCGCGCCGCCGCGCGCGAGCAGCTGATGGTCTGGGGCCAGCGCAACAACGTCACCGTGATCTCGCAAGCCTCGGGCGACCCGGCGGCCGTTGCCTTCGACGCGGTCCAGTCGGGCAAGGCGCGCGGCGTCGATGTCGTCATGGTCGATACCGCCGGCCGCCTGCCGACCCAGCTGCACCTGATGGAAGAGCTGAAAAAGATCAAGCGCGTGATCGGCAAGGGCATGGATGCCGCCCCGCACGAAATCGTGCTCGTCATCGACGGCAATACCGGCCAGAACGCACTGGCACAAGTGAAGGCCTTCGACGACGCGCTGCAGCTGACCGGCCTGGTGATCACCAAGCTCGACGGCACGGCCAAAGGCGGCGTGCTGGCCGCGATTGCACGCACCCGTCCGGTCCCGGTGTACTTCATCGGCGTCGGCGAGAAGCTGGACGACCTGCAGCCTTTCAATGCAGAAGAGTTCGTTGAAGCGCTGCTGGGTTAAAGAACAAGAGCCAGGTCCAGATGATCGAATTCCACTCAGTTTCGAAGAAATATTCCGCCGACGCCACCGCCCTGCGCGAGGTGTCCCTGAACATCAACAAGGGCGAGCTGGTGTACCTGGCGGGCCCTTCCGGCGCCGGCAAGTCGACGCTGATGAAAATGATCGCCGCCATCGAGCGTCCAAGCAGCGGGCGCGTGATCGTGTTCGGCCAGGACATCGGCAAGCTGGGCAAACCCGGCATCCCTTTCCTGCGCCGCAAACTCGGCCTGATCTTCCAGCACCAGCGCCTGCTGAACGACCGCAACATCCTGGCCAACACCATGCTGCCGCTGCTGGTGACCGGCGCGCCGAAGGCCGGGGCCGAGCAGCGCGCGCGGGCCGCGCTCGACAAGGTCGGCCTGCTCGACCGCGCCAAGGCGCATCCGCTGGAACTGTCCGGCGGCGAGCAGCAGCGCGTGGCGATCGCGCGCGCGATCGTCAACCGGCCGCAGATCATCCTGGCCGACGAACCGACCGCGAACCTCGACCGCGTGGCAGCGGACAAGGTGCTCGACGCCCTGCGCGCGTTTCACTCGGTGGGCGTGACCTGCCTGATCTCGACCCACGACGAGCAGGTGCTCGACGCCGCGGCGCGCGTGATTCGCCTCGAACATGGTGAACTCGTCCCTACTGACCGTGTTGGAGGTGCGGCATGAGCCCGTGGTTGCGCCAGCACAGTTTCGCCTTGAGGGCGGCGATGTCGACCGTGCGCAAGGCGCCCGGCAGTTTCCTGTTCAACGTGGTGGTCGTCGCGGTCGCGCTCGCGCTGCCCTTTGCCGGCATCACCCTGCTCGACAACGTGCGCCCGATGTCGGAGCAATTGTCGGTCGATCCGGAAGTGAGCCTGTTCCTGAAACCGGACGCCACGCGCGAGGAGGCCCAGGCGCTGGAGCCGCAGCTGCGCCAGATCCTGCAAGGCAGCAACGCGCGCATCGCGTTCGTGCCGCGCGAACAGGCGCTCGACGATTTGAAAGAGCGTAGCGGCCTTTCCGCCGCGCTCGACACGCTGGGCGAGAACCCGCTGCCCGATAGCTATGTGATGACGCTGGACGGTTTCAAGAGCACCGCCGAGGCCGCGCGCATCGACGGCATCGTCGAGCAGATGGGCGCGCTGGCGCACGTGGACACGGTGCAGGTCGACTCGGCCTGGGTGAAACGCCTGGCCGCCCTGCTCGCCATCCTGCGCCTGGCCCTGCTGCTGCTGGCCGTCACGCTGGGTGTGGTGGTGATTGCAGTGGTGTTCAATACGATCCGCCTGCAAGTCATGACCCAGCGTGAGGAAATTGCCGTGTCCAAACTGCTGGGCGCGACCGATAATTTCATCCATCGCCCCTTCTATTACACGGGCGCCCTGCTCGGGCTGTGCGCCGGCGCCGTTGCGCTGGGCGTGGTGGCGCTGGGCCTGCATCCGCTGAATGGGGCGATTGCCGAGTTCGCGCGGCTGTATGCATCGGAATTCCAGCTGGCGCCGCTTGGGGTGTTCGAGGTGGCGGGCTTGCTGGCCATCAGTGCCGCGCTGGGGCTGATCGGGGCCTTGCTGTCGGTGCAGCGGCACCTGGCGCGGATGCGCTGAGGGCTTGCTGGCCCACATGACGGGTGATATGGCCGCAGCTGTATCACCCGTTTTTGTTTGCGCGGCCACCGTACGACCGAACGCCCTATGTTGTGCCTTGATGCAAATTTTCACGTCCTGCCTTGTAGGCGTGAACGCCGCGACCTCGCCAGACATCGTCGCACCTGACCGCCGAATCTTGTGCTCCGTGCGCCAGCTAACAGAAAACAGGCGCGTCGCCCCCGTAACCTGAGCCCTGACCGCTGCCGCAAGCCCCGTACGTTTGAGCTATCTCAACAGTTATGCAGGAAGCTGCTTTACATTCAATCATCCTATTTTTCTGTTCCACACAGAAATACTTTAACGAAACTTAAACGCGCCGACGCAGGAAGGGCGTGGCTGGCACTCTCCCATGGGGAGTGCTAATATGTGTACTCAAGTGAAGGTAAACAAGGTCTGATACGCATCTTGCACATCGTTGTGCAGTCAGCCTCCGGGATGTCCGGTGGACTTGATCGATGCAGCAAAGATTACTCTACGAGGAAAAAATATGACGTCCGCACCATCCGCATTGGTTCCGACCAGCAATCGTGCCCTGAACCTCGGTTTCACCGGGCAGCTTGGCAACATTGACGCATATATTTCCGCCGTGAACCGCCTGCCGATGCTGACCCACGAGGAAGAGGTCTCGCTGGCAAAGCGGCTGCGCGAAGCGAACGATCTCGACGCCGCACAAAAGCTGGTGCTCTCGCACCTGCGCCTGGTGGTGTCGATCGCGCGCGGCTACCTCGGCTATGGCCTGCCGCACGCTGACCTGATCCAGGAAGGCAATATCGGCCTGATGAAGGCCGTGAAGCGTTTCGACCCGAACCAGGGCGTACGCCTGGTGTCGTACGCGATGCACTGGATCAAGGCCGAGATGCACGAATACATCCTCAAAAACTGGCGCCTGGTGAAGGTCGCCACGACCAAGGCCCAGCGCAAGCTGTTCTTCAACCTGCGCAGCAACAAGGTGGGCCTGGACGCGATGACCCCGACCCAGGTCGACGACCTGGCGAAGATGCTCGACGTCAAGCGTGAAGAAGTGATCGAGATGGAAACCCGCCTCTCGGGCCGCGACATCGCCCTGGAAGCGCCGACCGACGACGAAGACGACAAGTTCTCGCCGATCGCCTACCTGTCGTCGGACCAGCAGGAGCCGACCAGGGTGCTGGAGGCCGAGCAGGTCACGCGCCTGCAGTCCGAAGGCCTGGAAACGGCGCTGGGCAAGCTCGACCCACGTTCGCGCCGCATCGTCGAAGCGCGCTGGCTGGCGAACGACGACGGCTCGGGTGCGACCCTGCACACGCTGGCCGAAGAGTTCGGCGTGTCGGCCGAGCGGATTCGCCAGATCGAATCGGCGGCATTGAAGAAGATGAAAGGTGCGCTGGCGGCGTTTATTTGATCAGCCAGACATCAGGCAGGACACAGCGGCCCCGTGAGGGCCGCTTTTTTATTTCCGAACCAGTTCATCGTCAACGCACCGCTACCCACGCGGGCCGCCGTCACGATCGAATTTTCTCCCCCGCCCCCGCGCATCCTGCCCCATCCGTCCCCTCCGCCCTGTCGCCGACGCTGCCGCGTCGCGCCTGTGCCATTGATTCCCTGCAAATTATTGATGTATCGCAAGCGTCATGAACTGACGTTCTCCTTGCGTTTCCTCTGCGCTATCTTGATCGATGCTTGCTCTTGCGCACGGCGCAGGACGCGATGGCGGCGGCGGCGATATGCGTCCTCACCGCCGCCACAATCGTTTAACGCGATAACGGAGCCGACCGGTCATGACGCCTACCCTGGTGAAACAACTCACCTCCGCATTGGTTCAATTTTCCAGCACCACCAGGCTCTATGCGCTGACAGTCGGGGACAGTGGCACCGAGCCCTGCCCCGGCGGGCTGCTGGTCGAAGCCTTTTTCGCCAACGACGCGGTGCAGGAAATTGGTGCGCGCGATGTCATTGTCTTGTCCACCAGTGTCCATATTGCGCTTGAAACCTTGCTCTGGCAGCGGGCAAGCCTGGTTATCAGCCTGGCCAACGGCACGCGCACCAGTTTTGGCGGCGAGATCAGCGAAGTGGCGATGCTGGGCAGCGACGGCGGATTTGCGCGTTACCGGGTGCGGATTTCTCCGTGGCTCTGGCGTCTCGGCCAAGTGCGTAACAGCCGCGTATGGCAGGACAAGACCGTCATCGAGATTGTCGACGCGGTATTCCAGCCTTACCTCCCACTGGCGCGCTGGCGCTGGAGCGACGACGCAAGGTCGTTCATGGCGCGCGCCCTGCCGCGCAGCTATTGCTGCCAGTACCGTGAGTCCGATCTCGATTTCGTGGGCAGGGTGCTTGCCGACGAAGGGCTCTGCTGGCGCTTCGAACAAACGGCCGACGGCCCCGGCATGGTCTTGTTTGCCGAAAGCGACCGGCTGAGCGCGGTGCCCGAAGACCCAAGCAGCAAGCGCGGCGCCGGCGTGCGCTACCACGGCGCGCATGCCGTCGAGGCGCAGGATACGGTACAGGCGCTGATCGAACAGCGGCGCCGGCACGCCTCGCTTGTGACCGTGCTCAGCCCGGACTACAACTCCAGGCAGCCCGTCGCCGCGAGTTCTCCTACCCGCATCAAACGCATGCTCGCACTGCCCACGCTCGAAGCGTATGACCATCCCGGCCAGTATGCGTTCGCCAACCGCGAACAAGCTGCACGCTACGCAGACCTGCATATGGAGGGACTCGAAGCACGCGGCCAAGCCTGGCGCGGCCGTTCGACGGTGCGTACCCTGCGCGCCGGGACACGCGTGACCGTCACCGGCATGCCGCTGAAAAAGCCTGGTCCGGCCCCAGCGTTCACGATCCTGCGCGTGCGCAGCATCGGCGTGAACAACCTGCCGCCCCCGGTCCGGCATGCGCTGGCCGAACTGTTCGGCCCGATCCCCGAATTGCTGCAGGAATTCATGCTCGGCGAACATCCGGACGAAATGGCGCTGGCCGTTGCACAGGCCATCGAATCGGGCTATGCCAACTGCTTCGACGCGGTGCCGGTGCAATTCCCGTGGCGTCCGCAACTGCCAGGAGGCGATGGCGGCAGCCGTGCAAAACCGACGGCGCACGGTGCGCAGACTGCAATCGTCATCGGCCCGGACGGCCGCGATACGCCAAGGGGCGCCGATGAACTCTACTGTGATCGACTGGGGCGCGTGCGTATCCGTTTCCACTGGCAGGACAGCGGCGACGCGAGCTGCTGGGTGCGCGTGGCGCAGCGGTCCGCGGGCGGCGGCATGGGCTGCCAGTTCCTGCCACGCATCGGCCAGGAAGTAATGGTGCAATTTCTCGAAAATGACATCGACCGGCCGATCATCGTTGGGACGCTCTACAACGGCCGGGGCGAAGGCGGCACCGCGCCGACGCCAGGCGGGCGGCGCGATACCGTGAGCGACAGCACCGTGTTCGCACGTGCGCACGATCATGCCCCTTCGACGCAAGGCAACCTCGCAGGCGGCAACAGTCCGGTCTGGCACGGCGCGTCCGGCGACAGCGCCGGCCACCGCAATGGCGCTGCGCAATGGGGCATTCGCAGCAAGGAGTTCGGCGGGGCCGGCTACAGCCAGTTGCTATTCGACGATACCGATGCGCAAGGCCGGGTGCAACTCAAATGCAGCCATGCATCGAGCGAACTGAACCTGGGCCACCTGGTCCACGCCGCCGACAACTACCGTGGCAGCTTTCGCGGCCTCGGCGCGGAATTGCGCACCGATGCCTACGGCGCCGTCCGCGCAGGCGCCGGACTGCTGGTGTCGAGCTACGCGAGCGCTCACAGCGCAGCGGTGCGCGACGCGGCCGGCGAGAACGCGCCGGGGGTCGCGATGCTGCAACAGGCCGTGAAGCTGGCGCAGTCGTTCCACCTGGCCGCCGCGACCCACCAGACAGTCGGCCTGGCCGCGCATCTGGGCGCCGCGCAGGCCGGCGCGAGCGTACTGGATGGCGCCAATGGTCCACTCGCAGCCATGGCGCAGGCGCTATCGGGTGCGGTCGACAAGAACAGCCTCGCTGGAGCAAAGGGCGATGCGGCGGCGCGCAATACGGCATCCGGCGACACAAAACTGCCGCACCTGGCCGAACCGCTCATCGCGATTACGGCAAAGGATGGGCTTGGCGCCGTCGCCGGGCAAAGCCTGCAGCTTGCAAATGGCGAAACCATCGCGTTGATGAGCGGGCACGATACGCAGTTTGTCGCCGGCGGACAAATGCGGGTTCACACCGGGCAGGCGATCGGCCTGCTGGGCGGCGCGGTCAAAGCCGGCGACCGGGGCATCGGCTTGCAGATGATCGCGGCCAGGGATGCGATCGACGTCCAGGCGCAGGGCGACGAACTGAAGGTGCAGGCGCGCGACGACATCAATGTCATCAGCGCGAATGCCCACATCGACTGGGCCGCGGCCAAACGCATCAGTTTATCGACGGCGGGCGGCGCGAACATCACGATCGAGGGCGGCAATATCACGGTCCAGTGCCCTGGAAAAATCAGCGTGTATGCCGGAAAGAAGAGCCTGGTCGATCCGGCAAGCCTGAATTACCCCCTTCCTAAACTGCCGCGCTCGGCACTGGAACAGAAACCTCTGGAGTTCAAGATGCGCCTGGCCGACACGCCAGGTCCGAACGGCCATCCGCTGGCGAATACGCCGTGGGCGATTGCCCACGGCGAGATGCCTTACGGCCTCGGCGCCATCGACGACGAACACCGGATCGCGCAAGGCCGCACTGACGACCAGGGAAGCATCACCCTGACGAAAGACGAGCAGGAACGACTCGCGGCGGCGTATGCCCAGCATCCCGACCGCACCTGGCTGGTCTACCCCGGGCATGTGGCGCGGGTCGACGTGCGCACCGAGTCGCCGGACTGGGACGCGAAGAAGAAATTGCTGCATGCCCTGCACGCGGCCGATTTCAGCGGAGACCTGCACCCCTCCCTGTTCGGCGACGGGGCACTGCCGCAAACCCGGTATGCGAAAGAAGCTTTCGAGGCGCCCGCCTCGGACGGCATCTTCCCCAAAGTGAAAACCTGAATCCCTCTTCGATCCAGATTCATCAAAGCGCCCATGACCAACAAACACATCGCCCAACTGGTTTCCGCCGATGGCAAAGCGATCGCCGCCGCGACCTCCGCGCCTGGATGTTTCATTCATGACGGGGTCGCGCTGGAAAAATACCCCGACCTGTGCTGGGGAGGTCCATTTTCTGAACCAGGCCGCGGCAACAGCGTGGATTTCTACGTCACGGGAGAAGAGTATTTCCAGGCCGTCGCCAGCGCCATCGACGGGGCCGCCAAGTCGATCTATATCGCCGGCTGGCAGGTCAATTTCGATGTCGAACTCGCGGGCGGAAAAACCCTGTTCCAATACCTGGAAAAAGCGATCGACGCCAAACCCGCGCTGCGCATCTTCGTCACGCCCTGGCTGTCGCCGAAGGTCGGCGTCGACACCGGCGACTTCGAGACGATGCTCG
Organism: Telluria sp. AIW5; assembly: GCF_056680575.1. Taxonomy (NCBI): domain Bacteria; kingdom Pseudomonadati; phylum Pseudomonadota; class Betaproteobacteria; order Burkholderiales; family Oxalobacteraceae; genus Telluria; species Telluria sp. AIW5. The sequence goes on from NZ_CM155289.1 coordinate 5,355,021, forward strand.
CCGTCTTTCAACTGAATGCGGGGCACCCGCCGCCCGCGCGCGCGTTCGCCCTGCCCGCGATCGCCCAGAGCGACATGCCGGGCGGTCTCGGCATCGGCTTCTCGCACCATCAGAAACTGGTGGTGATCGACGACCGGCGCGCGTTCGTCGGCGGTATCGACCTGGCCTATGGTCGGCGCGACGACGGCCGCTTTTCGCTGGCCGCGCACGGGCGCGCAGGGAACGAGCTCTATAACAGCTGCATTCCCCCCATCCATGAACTGACGCAGGTCGAGCAGACGCGTTATTTGACTCGCGCCGAGCTCCTGTGCGCCTGCTTCGACGGATTCGCCGGCGGCGCGGCCACGTTCGCCACCTCCGCAGTGGCGGTACCGATCGCGCAGGTGCGTGATGGCGTGAAACCGGCCAGCGACGCGCTCCGGGATGCGCGCAAGGTCGTGGGCGACTGGTGGGACACCAAAGATTTGATGCCCGACTTCGTGCGGCGCTGGCAGGACATGCCGCTCGACGCGGCGCAGGAAGTATCGCGCTGGGCATACCACAAGCTCGACCAGAACCTGAAAGGCAAATTCGAGGGTTTGCGCACCACCGGCAGCGCGCATGCGGCCAACACCGCCGCAGTGCTGCTGGCGTGGCTCAACAACGCCAGCACGGACCAGGTCCCGGCCGACCTGCGCGCGGGCAGCATCACGCTCATCGAAGCGTTTACGAGCGCCACCCTGAGCCAGTTGAGCCATGCCGCCGCCAGGCGCAAGGAACGCTACCCGAACCTGGGCAAGTTGCGCAAGGTAGTGCCCGCCAGCGGCAAGACGATCTCGCCGGCGCAACCGCGCATGCCCTGGCACGACGTGCATTGCGCGATCAGCGGCCCGGCGGTGAGCGACCTGAGCAGGAATTTCGTGCGCCGCTGGAATGGCATCGCATGCCGCTATGAAAAATCGAGCACGGCTGTCCAGCAGGACGTGGCGGCCCTGTTCGCTGTCTTCGGGGTGCGGCCCCTGCCGCGCCCGAAATTGCCGCGCCTGGCCGCGCCGCCGCCAAAGGCCGTGCAGCCGAAGACGGGGAAAAGCTGGGTGCAAGTGCTGCGCAGCGCGCCTCGCACGCTGCAGCGCGACGAGGCGCATGCCGAGCAGGCGGGCCCGGCCCCGGGGCAGGTGCAGAACAACTGCCTGAAGGCGATGCTGACGGCGATCCACGGTGCGCAACAATTTATTTATATCGAGGGGCAGTTCTTTCAGTCGGCGTATGGGGCCGACCATATCGGCGATTCGAACGATCCGGCCACCAGCCCCATGGCGGCCCTGACCGACCTCACCGCCCTGGCAGGCTATGAGAAGTATGCGAAGCGACTCGGCATCTACCAGCTTCCGATCGACAAAGTGCCGGGCGCGATACGCTGGTCCCAGTTCGACGACATCGAGCGCGATGCGAAAGGCGCGGGCGCCGCCTTCATTCGCGACCTGAAAGTGGTACTGAACAACCTGGCCGCCACCAAGGCGTCCCAGGTGATGGGCCACGCGCAGGAAAAACTCCTGAACCCGATCGGCGAGGCGCTCGCGCGCCGGATCGAACAGGCGATTTACGACAAGCGGCCGTTTCACGTCTACATGGTGCTGCCGGTCCATCCGGAAGGTGCACTGAATACCCTGAATATCATGACCCAGCTGCATCTGACCATGCAGTCGCTGGTGTTTGGGAGTCATAGCTTGGTGAACCGGATCAGACGGGCGATATTGGTTGCAGCGCTCATCAAAAATAAGAAAATGAGACCGGCGGAAGCAATGGTATTGGTAAATAGTTACGCGATCGAAAAAACTGTTAAAGACGGCGGCGATCTATGGAAAACATATCTGACATTGCTAAACCTGCGTAACTGGGAGGTCCTGGAAAAGCGCCCCGTCACCGAGCAAATCTACGTGCATTCAAAATTGCTGATTGCCGATGACAGGGTCGCCATTCTCGGCAGCGCCAACATCAATGATCGCAGCCAGCTGGGAGACCGCGACTCGGAACTGGCCGTCATCGTTCGCGACGACGAAGCGCTGAAGGTCAAGCTCGATGGCATGCACGAAGACGCTGTCAGCGCCAACGTCCATCAACTGCGCGTGCGGTTGTGGAAAAAGATCTTCGGGCTGATGGGGAGTGCCCGTCCCGCAGCCGCCCTGGCGGCGGTAATCGAAAAGCCGGCCGAGAGGGAAACGTGGGAAGCGATTCAGCGTGTCGCACATGCGAATGCCCTGGCGTACCAGCATGCCTTTCCGTTTCTTGCGAAGGTCGAGGGAAAACCCAGTCCGATCTGGCCGACCTGGGACAGGGGCATACGCCGCCTAGCGAGTCACATGCCCTTCAACGAACGCTTCTGGCGCCCGGATGAAGTGATGGACGAACCGCTTTCGTGGGAAGCAAAGGGGCGCCCCCAAGAGAGCGTACCGGCCAACATCCAAGGCTTTATCGTCGCCCTTCCGGTGTCCTGGACAGCTGGCGAAGATAACTCGTCGAAGATGAATCTGACTTTACTTGCGAACAATCTTTCTCCCGAAAACGATGGCCGCTATCTTGCAAACGCAGGCGAGGATGGAAACGCCAACCCCACTGAATGGAGCCAGAATGCAAGCGAGAAACCTGTTGTCTGACGTCCTGTTCCCGACTCAGCGCTCCGTGTCCAATGTCCGCCGGCCCCGACTGGCGGCGCTGTCCCTGTGTGCCCTCCTGGCTGCCGGGTGCCACGCCAAACCGGGACAGACGCAAACTGACGACGACATTGTGCCCTCTCGTAAGCCGACGTCCGCCGACATGCTGAAAGTCACGGCACCCGGTTTCAGGCAAGCAGCCGGGACCAAATCGGAATGCTTGGGGCGCCTGATTTTTGAAGTAGGACCGCACGTCGAGTGGCCCCTCTATTATTACTCCGACGCCTACAGCAGCTTTTTCGCTCGATCTTTCAGCCCCAATGTTGCCGCCCGGTTCGACACCATGCGGTTTGGTACGACACGCGTTGCAGTCATCGGATCAGTTAGCGGAGTTAAAAAGGAAGAGATATTCGAAGTTACGCCCGCTGCCCTTGATGCCGGCCTCGAAACTAACATAAGGGAAGCTCGCGCCTCTATTGATGAGCAGAGGCGAACTGTCAAAAACGTCAAGGACTTCCAAGAAGCAATCAAGGATCAGGAACAATGGATTCGCGGGTGGGAAAAAACACTCAAAGAAGACCGGGAAACCTTCAAGCCTTTCGACCCTGGAGTACCAGACAGCCAAGGCTACTGGACGAGCACAACCGAAGGCAATGACGACACGAATCTTTACTCCATCCTGCGGGCCTACCTGACGCGTGACGACCACATCTTCGTGTTCGAATCCACCGTCAAAATGAATACGCCGGCCGACAGAGAAAAACACCAGCGCGATTTTTCCGCCATGCTGGCGAAATTCCGCCCGCGCGCCGCGAACGAGATCCCGACCGAACCCGGCGTCTGCATCCCCTTCGGATTCCTGCCCGACGACGGCAGGACGCCGATCGAATTCAAGCAGTCGCTGCGCTACCCGGACGCGCCGGGCGTGCTGTACACCATCGCAACCGGCAGCGTCGATCCGCGCCGCGCGAAGGCGCCGCTGCTGATGGCGGCGGCGGACGCCAGCATGTCTCCGCCGCCGGCAACCGAGCAGGACAAAGTCAGCGCCGTCGTCATCCAGCGCATCGGGCCGCATATGGTCAAGCTGGGTGGGCTGAGCGCGCCGCAGGGCGGCACCGTGATGCAGGCGCGTTCCGGGGACGAGACCTACGACGTCTACAGCGTTTTCACCGGCTACAGCGGCTGGCTCGGCACGGACGTCCTCCCCTACATCCTGGTCGAACTGCATACCCTCACCAAAGTGCACGCCGAAGAACTGAAACAAAATCCACCGCCCTTCAAGCAAAGCAAGGAGCGACTCGACATTTTGTTGGGCAGCATGCGCTGGCGGCCGACGAATCCGGCAATGCCGGAGTTCGAGGGCAAGTGAATCTATTAGTACAGGCGGGCTCCAGGGAGCGCATGCGTTGTTCACCGGAGCCCCCCGCGCGTGACATTAAAAAAAAGGGCGGTCTGTCAAGACCGCCGCCAAGCTGCCGGTAACGCTGCGCGGGCTTTGTGCCCGCTGTTACATCAATAAATCGCCGCGCCCGCCCCATCCTTCAGCAGCGCTTTCCACGCGCCCTGCACCAGCTTGACGACGGAATCAGGCATCGGCACGTAGTCCAACTCGGCCGCGGCGGCGTCGCCATGCTTGTAGGCGTAGTCGAAGAATTTCACGACTTCCTTGCCCTTGGCCGCGTCCGCCTGCGCGCGCTGCATCAGGATGTAGGACACGCCCGTGATCGGCCAGCTGTTCTTGCCGGCGGTGTCGGTCAGGACCACCGCGAAGCCCGGGGTTTTGGTCCACTCGGCACTCGCTGCGGCGGCCTTGAAGTTGTCGTCGTCGGGCTGCAGGAACTGGCCGTCCTTGTTCTTCAACTGGGTGTGCGACAGCTTGTTCTTCTTGGCGTAAGCCCACTCGACATAGCCGATCGCGCCCTTGATGCGCTGCACGTTGGCGGCCACGCCCTCGTTGCCCTTGCCGCCCACGCCCGTCGCCCATTTCACGGCCGTGCCGGCGCCGATTTTCGATTGAAATTCCGGGCTGGTTTTCGACAGGTAGTCGGTGAACAGGAAAGAGGTGCCCGAGCTGTCCGCACGGTGCACGACGGTGATGTCGTCACCCGGCAGCTTGACGCCCGGGTTTAGTGCGGCGATCTCTTGCGCGTTCCACTTGGTGATCTTGCCGAGGTAGATGTCGGCCAGCACCGGGCCGGTCAGCTTCAGTTGGCCGGCGGCGACGCCTGCGACGTTCACCACGGCGACCACGCCGCCCATGATGGCCGGGAACTGCATCAGGCCTGCTTCATCCAGTTCGGCCGCCTTCAGGGGCATGTCCGAGGCGCCGAAATCGACGGTTTTCGCCTTGATCTGCTTGATGCCGGCGCCCGAGCCGACCGACTGGTAATTCATGCCGGTGCCGGTGGCCGCCTTGTACATTTCAGCCCACTTGGCGTAGATCGGATACGGGAAGGTCGCGCCGGCGCCCGTCACATCGGCCGCGAAGGAAGAGGACATGACCATCGAGGCAGCGGCGCCGGCGATCATCGTTTTGAACAGGTGCTTGATTTTCATCTTTTATCTTTGCTCCGGGTGGATCAGGTTATCGAAGTGACGAGCGCAGTCTAGCCATCGAATATGACGGCTGTATGACCTTGCGAATGTCGCTCCAGAATGCGCCGGTGCCGTGGCGTTTTTGTTATGCTGCACCTGCCGACACGACCATTGTCCCGATGCGCCACCTGTTCGCCCTGTCCATCTTCTGTGCCACGCTGGTCGCCTGCGCCGCGCCGGCAGCGCCACGCATCGGCGGCACGTTCACGCTCGAACGCGGTGCGAGCGTGGAAGTGGCGCCCGGCGTGATGGTGGCCTTCGAGGCGGTCGACGACAGCCGCTGCCCGCCCGGCGTGCAGTGCGTCTGGGCCGGCAAGCTGAGCTACCGCTTCAGCATCCGGCGCGGCAGCGAGGCGCCTGAAACGTTCACACTGTCGCCCGCCCAGCCGGGTGCGGCCCCCGCCGTCCTGGACGGACGCCGCATCGTGCTCGACGACAGCGCGATTCCCCCCGCCGCCGCCCAGGGCGCATCCATCGATTACCGCGCCACCTTCACCATCGTCCCGCCTGATCCTCGTTAACCCTTGCCCACGACTCCATGACCCGATCCGCGACCGCCCTCACCTCTGCACTGACCCTTTCCATCATCCTGCACGCGCCGCTCGCGCTTGCCAAAACGCCGGTCGCCACCGGCAGCGGCGGCGCCGTTGCCACCATCAGCGAAAAGGCCTCGCAATCGGCGCTGGCCATTCTCAACAAGGGCGGCAATGCGGTCGATGCGGCGGTCGCCGCGGCGGCGACGCTGGGCGTGACCGATCCGTTCAGCTGCGGCATCGGCGGCGGCGGCTTCATGGTGATCTATCTCGCCAAGGACAAACGCGTGATCACGATCGACCACCGGGAAACGGCGCCCGCCTCGTTCACCCCGGCGGTCTTCCAGGAGAACGGCAAGGAGATCGATTTCGACATGGCAGTGGCCAGCGGCGCGGCCGTCGGTGTCCCAGGCACGGTGCGCGGCTGGCACGAAGCCCTGGAACGCTACGGCACCATGCACTTCAAGCAGGTGCTGGCACCGGCAATCGATGTCGCCACCAAAGGCTTTACGGTGAGCGATACCTTCTCGCACCTGACGCGCGAAAACGAAAGCAAATTCCGGCAGTTCGGCACGACCAGCGCGCTCTACCTGCGCGATGGGAAGGCCGTCACGGCGGGCACAGTGCTGCGCAATCCCGACATGGCGAAGGCCTACCGCGAAATCGCCGCGCGCGGCCAGCGCGCTTTTTATGAAGGCCCGATGGCGCGCGCCATCGTCGACGCCGTCAACAAGCCGCCGGTCGCCAACGGTGCGCACGTCCGCGCGGGGAAGATGAGCCTCGCGGACCTCGCCAACTACGAAGCGCGCATCCGCCAGCCGGTCGCCAGCACCTACCGCGGTTATGCACTCTACGGCATGCCGCTGCCGAGCAGCGGCGGCGTCGCCGTCGCCGAAGCGCTGAACATTTTGGAGGGCTACGACCTGAAGTCGATGCCGCGTCCAGAGGCCGAGCACCTCTACCTGGAAGCGAGCCGCCTCGCCTTTGCCGACCGCAACGCCTATCTGGCCGATCCCGAATACATCGATGCGCCGGTAGCCGGCCTGCTGTCGAAAGAATTCGCCGCCCAGCGCCGCGCGCAGATCGACCCCAAACGCGCCGCCGCCAACGTCGCCGCCGGCGATCCGTACGGCTTCCAGCAAGACCAGAGCATCCCGCTGCGCCCACAGCAGACGCGCCCATTACAGCGCGAGGGCGCCCATACCACGCACTTCACCGTCTCCGACAAGGACGGCAATGTGGTGTCCTACACCTTCACCATCGAGTCCTGGGGCGGCAGCGGCATCGTGGTGCCGGGCTACGGCTTCCTGCTGAATAACGAGATGACCGACTTCGACTTTTCCGGCCCGCGCCCGAACGTGCCGGAAGCCGGCAAGCGGCCGCGCAGCAGCATGGCGCCGACCATCGCGCTCAAGAACGGCAAGCCTGCCTTCACGATCGGCAGCCCGGGCGGCGCGACCATCATCACCACGGTGCTGCAAACCATCGTGAACTACGTCGACTTCGGCATGCCGATGGATGCGGCGATCAACGCGCCGCGCCTGTCGGAGCGGAACGGCGCCGCCACCTCGGTGGAACCGGGCTTTACGGGCTCCGCACAGGCACGCGCGCTGGAAGGCTTCGGCCACAAATGGGAAGCGCCGGCCGAGGAAATCGGCGCGGCGAATGCGATCGTCTTCAATCCTGACGGTACCGTGACGGCGGTCAGCGAGGGCCGGCGTCACGGGATGGGCAGCGCGCTCGTCCAGAAGAGCGCGCACTGATCACGCCAGGCGTCCGGCCGGGAAGGCGAAGGGCGCCGTCCGGCCGCGCGCGAGGCCCCGGGTGACGATGGCCAGGGTGATGAGGATGCTCGTCAGCGCCGCCCCTGCCGTCAAGGGCAGGCCGGACGCGCGCTCCAGGGCGGCGCCGACGGCGACACTCAGGCCAATCGAGGCCGCCGTGCCGAGGAACAAACGCCAACCGAGCAGCCCGGCGCGGTGCGCGTGGTCGCGCAGGCTGGTCCCCACCAGCGGCAGCGTCAGGAAGCAGAAACAGGCCTGCATGAAGATGGTCGATGCCGGGGCGCCCGTCATCACCGTCAACAGCAGGACGGTCGCGGCCAGCATGGCCCATTCGAGCAGCGCGCCGCGCAGCAGCGCAAGGTTGACGGCGCGGTTGAAGGCCGGCGCATTGCCCGGCATCGCCGGTACCAGCCGCAACAGGGACTGTTCGCCAGCGGTGTCCTTCAGGCGAACGTTGCGCCGTTCGCTGTCGAAGAGCGGCACGAACAGCAGCGCGCCGGCGAACAGAGCGCCGATCGACGCCACCCTTCGCTGCGTCTCGGCGCCTGCGAAGCGGGGCAGAGCGAGCAGCGCGACGCCGACGACGGCCACCAGGGCGGCCAGCATGAGCGCGCGGTAGACCCAGTGGTTCGATGCGCCGAGCAGGTGGCAGAGCAGGCGGCCGCCGTCGCGGGTGCGGCAGTCGTGGCGCAGTACCCGCAGATACAGCGCGGCGCCGAATTTGCGGCCCTTGCGCTCCCTGAACTGGCCAGCGGCCGACAGGCGCTCGCTCTGCAGGGCGCGTGCCTCGCAGGCGGCGTAATGCTTCTCGCCGCCGTTCATGAACATGGCTTGCAGCGTGAAGGCGCCAAAGGCAAGCATCAGGAAAGCGGCGACGGCAAAGCCGGTCCCGCTCCTGAGCGCGTCGAACAGGCCGGGAGGCAGGCTGCTGTTGAAGACAATGGGGAAAACGAGCGCGCACTGGGCGAGCCCCGCCGCACGATGGCCGCTCTGCCCCAGCCCGTAGGCAGCAATCCAGCTCCCGGCTCCCAGGAACACAAAGGCCGGTACCGCACGCGTGTCGAGCGACAGCAGCGTGGCCGAGACGGTTGCCAGCGCCCACGCCAGCGCCGTCAACTCCATCAGCCGCCGGCGCATGCGCGGTACCAGGCGCGCCGTGAGGGGAGTACTCAGCTTGAGCGCGCCGGGCACGAAATACAGCATCCAGCCGGCCAGCAAGCCGCCCAGCGCCACGCGCACGCACACGCTCGCGGTCTGCAGCAGGCTGCCCTCCGTCATCTGCACCAGCGCACCGATGCACAGGACGGCGAGCGCGGTGACGCCCAGCACGAAGGCGTTCGCACGCGCGTGGCGGATGCTGAGCGCCATGCGCCACAGCAGGTAATAGTCGCGCAGGGCCGCGGTCATTGCGTCACCTCGATGAACAGGTCTTCCAGGCTGAGCGGCTCGACCCGCACGCCGGCATGCGTGCCAACCGCGCCGAGCGCCGCGCCGCTGTGCGTGACGACGCTGACGGTCCCGTCGGCACTGCGCTGGCGCCTCACCTCCCCCGCCAGCGCGACGCCGTCGAGTACTGTCCCCGGTCCGGTCACGCGGCGCGCGCCCTCGAGCAGCGCGTCGAGCTGGCCCTGCAGCATGATGCGGCCGTCCTTCAGGAAGGCGATGTCGAGCGCGACGCGTTCGAGGTCGGACAGGATGTGGGTCGAGAACACGACCGTGGTGCCGCGCTCGATGACGCCGTCGATCAGCTCGCGCAGGAACTCGCGGCGTCCGACCGGGTCCAGGCTCGATACGGGTTCGTCGAGGATCAGCAGTTCGGGATCGGGGCCGAGCGCGCGGATGATCGACAGGCGCTGCTGCTCGCCGCCGGACAGTTTGCTGATCGGCTGGTCCTGCATGCGCGCATCGAATCCCCAGCGCGCCAGCAACGCATCGACCCTGGCATCGTTCCAGCGCGGGTACAGGGCCTTGACGTAGTCCAGCATCTGGCGCGGCGTGAGCCACTCGAACAGGTCGGACTTCTGCGGCACGTAGCCGATCCGGGCGCGGGTCGCATCCGATAGTGCGCCCACGTCCTCGCCGTAGATCTTGACCGAACCGCCATTGGTCTCGCGCAGGCCGAGCAGGCATTCGAGCAGGGTCGACTTGCCGGCACCGTTACGGCCCAGCAGGCCGACGACCTGGCCCGGCATCACTTGCCAGGTCAGGTAGTTCAATACCGCGGTGCCGCCGAAATGCTTGCTGATCGATGCGATCTCGATGATCGGTGTGGTCATGCCTGTTCCTTCAGGATGTGGATGAAGAGGGAAACAACGGTGTCGGGATCGAGTTCGAGCTGGCGTGCTTCCATGGCGGCGCGTTCCAGCGTGGGACGCAGCAGTCCGGCGCGCTCGAGGGCGCTGTGGCCGGTCTTCGGACGCTCGGCCACGCTCATGCCCATGCCGCGCTTGCGGGTCAATAAACCTTCCATTTCGAGCAGGCCATAGGCCTTGGAGACGGTCATCGGGTTCAGGGTGAGCGCCTGGGCGACCTCGCGTACTGAAGGCATGCCGTCACCGGGCGCCAGCTGGCCCCCAGCGACCAGGCGCCGCACCTGCTCGACGAGCTGGCGGTAGATCGGCTCGGGGGAGCCGGTCGAGATGGAAAACAGCTGGGCGGAGTGGGTGGTCATGGCGCGTAGTGTATTAGTTGATTAATACAGTAGACGCGTTTTAAATTGATGTCAACAAGAAATATTAAACAAAGGTCGGGCGGGGCGTATGCTAGCGGGGCGATTCCCCCTCCGGAGAGGCCATTGACATGACGCGATTGACAGCAAACGATTTCGACCCCGAAGTTCTGCAACTATTCGACGGCTACGTGCATGGGCGCCTGTCGCGCCGCGAATTCCTGGCCAGCGCTTCGCGCTACGCGGTCGGTGGCGCGACGGCGGCGACCTTGCTGGCGCAACTGTCGCCCTCCTTCGCGGCGCCCCTGGTTGCCTCGTCCGACAGCCGGCTGAAAAAAAGCTACGAGGAGTTTCCGTCTCCGCAAGGTTACGGCACGGTCCGCGGTTACATGGCCGTTCCCGCGAATGCCAGGGGCAAGCTGCCGGCGATCCTGGTCGTCCACGAAAATCGCGGCCTGAATCCCCATATCGAAGACATCGCGCGCCGGCTGGCGCTGGAGGGTTTCATTGCTTTCGCGCCCGACGCGCTGCATCCGCTGGGCGGCTATCCGGGCGACGAGGACAAGGCGCGCGCTGTTCGAGAAGCTGGACCAGCCCAAAACGCGTGCCGATTTCGTCGCCGCGGCGGGCGCGCTCAAGGGACTGGCGCAGTCGACGGGCAAGGTCGGGGTGGTCGGCTTCTGCTATGGCGGCGGCATCGCCAACTACCTGGCCACCGTGATACCGGATCTGGCCGCGGTCGTGCCCTTCTACGGCAGCCAGCCGCCGGCGGCCGAGGCGGCGAAGATCCGCGCGCCCCTGATGAGCCACGATGCCGGCAAGGACGCACGCGTCCTCGCGGGTTGGCCGGCCTGGGAGGCGGCGCTCAAGGCCAACAAGGTGGAGTACCAGCACTTCGTCTACGAAGGCGCCGAGCACGGGTTCAATAACGACACGACGCCGCGCTACGACGAGGCGGCGGCAAAGTTGGCCTGGAGCCGGACTGTCGGGTTTTTCAAGGCAAAGCTGGCGTAGTTGCCGAGGCGCGCAGTAAATCGTGCGCGCCGGCCGGGCGTGCCTGGAGCGAAGGGCACGCCAGCTGCAACGGAAACCTTTCTGTCGGTATTGAACGGTCCAAAGGGCGACTCTGGCATTCGCCTGAACTAACCAGGCGCTTGCACATGTAGCGTATGGGCTCGCAGAGTACTGACTGGCCGTCTGCTTTCGACCCCATTGCGGACCTGACAAACAGCTTCCCGTCCAGTCCTGTAGGCCTAAACAACTAAGCCTCCCCGCTCACGCGTATAAATGCCGACCGCTTTGCCGTATATCTCAGTTTCCGCTTCATAAGTCAGGCCAAGGCGCTTGGCAACATGCAGCGATGATTCATTGGCTGAAGCGATGAGAGCCCGAACTTTTGGTTCGCGTCGGATCTCGAGCGCATGGTTCAAGGCTGCCGCTGCCGCTTCGTTCGCGAATCCCTGGCCCCAAAGGGCACGATAGGTATTCCAACCAAGCTCCATCACAGTGGATTCTTCGCGAAAGAACGCGCCAACACTCCCGACGAGTTGACCAGTCTCCTTTTCCTCGACAGCCCACCATCCGGCGCCATGCAGGAGCCATAGTCCTGCTTGTGAACAGAAGATTCGCCATGCAGCATGGCGGTCAGCCGGGACCAAGTGGGCCGCGCTGACAGGGTCGGCGAGATGCGCTGCGAACAGGTCAAAGTCCTCCCGTCGATATTCACGAAGCATGAGTCGTTCCGTGTGAAGGCAGGGAACAGAAGTGATGAATTCGCTATTCATGAGCTGGATTCCATGTACGGGTGCCAGATATGCCGTCCATTGCCGGCGCCAAGGTCCGATTCGCGCCAACGGTCTTCTTTCACCCAATTCGACTCGGTAGCAGTAAGCGTCATTGCAAGAAAATAGTCAGTTTGCTGGCGCGTTTTTGCGAAGGCGGGTTTCTGGCCGGTTGCAGACGTTCAGAGTAGCAGAGCATGTTGCCAACCTGAAAATCTGGCAGACTGTCACGACCGTCCGCTTCCGACCCAAAGCTGCCGTTGCACAGGCAACAGCCAAACTCGGATGAGTGTACGGCACCGCAGAAGAGCACAAGTATCAAGAACTACGGTGCATTCAGCTCAGTTCGAGTCTGCGCGACGAAATGGTCCTCAATCTCTCCTGCCAATGCGCGGAGTAATGCTGCACGTGCATCGCTCGACAGTGGCGATCCAGGAGAGATAGCAAGTTGCTCTAGGTCGCGGTTCGATTCAAACCATGCCTCTCCCGCCCCGGCAACGAAGTTACTGATGTCGAGGGCACAACGCTCCACCGAATCGTCCGACTCGTCATAATCAAAGTTGTATATGCGTTTCGACGCGAACTCAGAAGCTGGCCCTTGGAACTCATCCGAACTGGGACCATTAAGCGCAACAGCCCTGAAAGGATCGTTGACGACTCGAATCCCAAGATGTAGCCGGAAGCTTGGTGTAAACGTGAATTTATGGATGTGAACGAATTCAATCACCGGCAACCGGATACGTGTGTAAAAGGTAGGTTTGCTCCGTCCGAAACCTGAAGGCGCCAAGAGCTTGGCCAGCCTCCGTAAAATCTTCTCCTTGTTACTTCGTTCGAGCTTTGGCTCCATCGAATATCCTTCTAACCGATGTGGAATTTCAGTAGCGCCTTACAGTGTGCTCAGACGAATAATTTGACTGTCCGCTTGTGGCCGGTAGCGGACGCTGTAATATGATCAGTCTACCGAACCTATTGTTGCTTGGGAAAATTTCGTTTACCTGGTCGAGGCGAGCTGACGTCCGCTCCCGACCCAAAGCAGAGCTTGGATTAAGGCTGTCGCGGTAGACGGCGAAACTTTGCCTGCAATTGTCAGCTGAGCCCTAAAGGTATGCCAGTAGCACTGTTCAGCTTTGAAATTTTCCAGCGGTCCGCATCCGTGCTGTCAAAATGTATGTTGTAGTTGAAGTCGCTATCCACGACGACAAGAAAAACCAGAATTTCTCTTTCGGGCGTGGATGCAGCTTGTCGAAGTCTAGGTCCTAGATCGTTCAGAGCCGCAAATAGCTCTCTGCCGTCGCTGAATGGATTAAACAGCACCACCCCAACAGGCGTTTCATATGAACCATTGCAGCCCCAGGTGTTTGAGCTGGTCATTTCGAAGCGAATAAAGGCACGGATCCAAGATTTTTGCATCGACTGCATTGTCTTGATGAGCGTTGATGCAAGTTCAATTATTAGTCCAGATGCTTCATCGGCATCTCTCATTTTTAGGTCCATACCTTCACTTTCCTCAAGTATACGAACGTCCGCTTGTGGCCGGTAACGCCCCTATTGTAGTGTCCGCTTACGACCCAAAGCGGAACTACGAGTTCCGGAGATTACGTCGTTCAGCAAACAATTAGTCATAGAAAATCCAGTAGATAACTGGGATTGTTTGGGCGACGCCTCCAAAGTACATGACTATTTTGTGCTTCGAAAAACAGGCACTTTGCTACAAAGTAGAACTACTACAGCAACGAAATTACAGACACTTAGAAAAACGTAGGAATTAAAGAGCATCAGTACTGCAGCGAGTGGCGCACCAGAATCTGTGTGTGGATGGGAATCCAAGTTCAAGTACATGTAGCCGACAACGCCAAGCGCAGTTGAAAAAAACAGAACAGCAAGGGCAATCGAGAGCACCACGATAGTTTCGATGCGGCTTGTCTTCATTATTCGTTATCTATCCGTTTCTTCGAACACTTGGTGGCGAACGTCTGCTCCTGACCCAGGCTGTGTAAAAACGCGGACTCGACACATTTGGAAGGGTCGCTTTACCATTGCCGGCTCTTGGAAAACGTCGTGGCGGCAGTTTTGATCGGCCGAGTTTGCCAGTGAATTCGCATAGGTCAGCGTTTTTACACAGGCTGGGCCGTGAGCAGACGATCAGCTGCTGACAATCAGGCGGGATTTCGTGTCGACTGAAATCCCGCCGATATAGTCTATAAGTTGATCGCCGTAATGTTTAAGCACTGGATCGTCTATCAACTCCTGTAGCGCTTCAAGTTCTGCAACCAGCAGTTTCATCGAGATGAAATCGACAGCGGAAATCGCTGTAGGTATGAAGTTCTTCAGCTGATGCAGGTCATATGCTCGCCCGATATGGTAAAACCGATACATGATCGGTAACGGCACAGAAATACCTCGGTCGTCAGGGTCTGAATTGGTACTCAATTTAAATCGAGTGACCTTGTCCTGGGAATAGGTTGCCAAGTCCAGCTTCTGGCGAAGCGCTCGCATCTTTTGTTTCACTTAAATTCCATATGGCTTGTTGCAGACGGGTATGACGATCAGTCTATAAGATTGTAGCCTATTAGAAATTATTTCTACTTAGACGTGGCCCTCAATTTCCGCTCTCGACCCACAGGGACCTTGAAGCTGATGACTTTACCGATGGATGACTTGTGGCCTGAACTGCGCTGACGTTGAAAAGTGCTCGGCAAATTCCATCACTTCTGCAAGAGGCTCATCCTCATGCGATGTGGTGACGATCACGTGTTCACCCAGCCAATCGTCACCAATGCAAGCCCAGTCAAGAGCATCTTCCCATTCCTTGGCCCCCACACCGGTTGCGCAGAAAAGCTCGATACGCGCGGCTATCAGGTCGCGCAAAAACTGGTCGTCTCGCTCAGGCATATAGCCCGACGTTGAGACCAAAACGATTTTCCCAGAGTAGGTCATACCTGCCTTTTTCAGCTGCCCACTTTTGGCCGATCGATCTTTCAGTGTACGACAGCTCTCGACCCGAAGCGGACCTTTCCAGCTCGTTCAAGTGCAGTGTTCAAAGACTTGAAAGGCAGTCTCGCCGCAAACTTGTTGGGTCTTCGGGGCTACCCGGACCGTGCACTCATCGATTGGCGAGAATCCCTTGTCGGGTCCGTTCGCCCCCCCGTTTCGGTTCGGAGTGAAGGTGACTGTCTTCCCGTCAGTAATCAAGGAAACTAGCGAAGCCTGCTTCTGAAATGTCGCTTCGCTTTTGACACCAGCGGCCGCCAACCTTGGGGCAGCCACTCCCTTCCAGCTTACGGGATGGGCGACGCCATCACGCGAGCTATCCAAAGCCTGATTGATAGCCTTACTCAGTTCGACGGCAGACACCGAAGTGGGTAACACGATATAGGGTTCGGACGTGAGGCCGATTCCAGTTGTTGTCGTGCTAACTGGGCAGACAATGAACCGCGACGGAAGCTTGTAAATGGATGCTTTTTTCACTGGCACACGTTCCTGCCTATCGAATGAAGTTGAATGTGCTACCGGTGTCCGCTTCTGGCCCAGCCCGTGTAAAAACTCAAAACGAAGAGTCGGGAGCAGAATTGTACGGTTTAAGGCTAATTCTTGAATATAACGAAGCGTTCCAGGCCTTGTAGGCCCACTTGGAAATTTTCAGTAAGACCAGCATAGAAAACGCTTCAGACAAGGTTTGCAACGTCAGAATATGGGCGTATGCCCTGATCGCTGCCAGCATCTTCTCGGTGCCCAGAATTGCCAGTAAGCGCCTGAAGTTATAGGCAAGCACGTGCAGGCTCATCTCTGCTTTCACACGCTCCAGGCCTTTCGTCAGGAAGTGCGTCGCTCCCATCCAGGCCTTAATCGTCGCATATGGGTGCTCGACAGTCGAGCGCCGAATTCGCATAGCGTCCGGCGTCTGTTCAAGGCGCGCCTGCATCTCATCGAGCACGTCCTGATGTTCCCAGCGGGTCACTCGCCGCTGTGAACTCGGCGTGCACTTGTCCTTGAGAGCACAGCCTTTGCAGTTCGAGCTCCAGTACCGATGGTTCGTCATGCCTTTCTCGACGCTCGCGAAGCGCCAGATGAGAGATTCGCCTGCTGGGCAGCGGTATTCGTTTGTCGAGGGGTCGTAAATGAAGTCGGCCTTGTCGAACCGGCCGTCGGCTTTGGCGCCGGAGGTTTTCGTAGGTGGTACCAAAGTGCAGATGCCCGCCTCATGACAGGCCTGGATTTCTTCGCCTTTGAAGTAGCCGCGATCAGCAATTGCCGTCAATGTCGTCGTGCCGATTGCTGCGCGGGCTTTCTTGGCCATACCCGACAACTGGTCACGGTCGCTGCCGTTATTGGTTACCTCGTGCTCAACGATCAAATGATGCTTGGCGTCGACGGCGGTTTGCACGTTGTAGCCAACGATTCCTGAACCACGTGTCATCATCGAACGCGAGTCCGGGTCAGTCAATGAAATTTGCGTTTCGCCAGTCTTTATCAGCTTCGCTTCGATTTCCTTGAGCGTCGCCATCTGAGATTTCATCGCTGCGATCTTGTCGTTCAGACGAACGCTTTTCGATTTTGCAGTGGTCGGTTCCTGTCGGTCCGCAGTATCGAGTTCTGCCAGGTAGCGACCGATATTCGCCTCGATCTCTGCCATCCTGCGCTTGAGTTTTGCATCGGTAAAATTGCGGTCGCTGCTGTTGACGGCCTTGAACTTGCTGCCGTCGATCGCGACGACCGCATCCGAGAAAAGATCGAGCTGCTGGCACAATACGACGAACTGCCGGCAGACCTTACTGATCGCCTTGCCGTTATCTTTTCGGAAGTTCGCTATCGTCTTGAAATCGGGCGCCAAGCGTCCTGTCAGCCACATCAGCTCGACGTTACGTTGCGCCTCGCGCTCAAGCCGCCGGCTCGACTGGATACGGTTGAGATAGCCATAGATGTAGAGCTTGAGCAGCAATGCTGGGTGGTAAGCAGGTCGACCCGTCTTTGCCGGTAGCACGCGGGCGAATCCCAGGCCGGCGAGGTCGAGCTCTTCGACAAACACATCGACTACACGGACCGGATTATTCTCAGTCACGTAATCGTCCAGGTGCTCAGGCAGCAACGTGCCTTGTCCCCGTTCTTCGCCTTCGATAAAGCGCTTCATATGGCACCCGTTGGATGAGATACTGGCTCAACGTTTACCGACACGGTTTCGTTTACATGACCTGACGTTTTTACACAGGCTGGGCCGACTGCAGACCTAACTCAGATGCCTGAATCCGCCGCCACAGTTTTCAATTACGCTTTCGCGTCCTCGAGGGACTTCCCAGATGCGACCCATGCCTTGACCCATGCCGGCTGGCGTCCCCGACCACTCCATTGCTGGTTCGGATCTTCTGGATTCCGGTACTTGGCCTGCACGTCGCCTTGTTTTGGCGTTTTAGCGACTTTAATGGCGCGGAGCTGCTTTTCGGACAGTCCGGCGTTCCGAGCAATGTGAAGAATTTGCTCACGCGCTTTACTGATACTAAGGAAATGTTGCGTTTTTAGCTCATCGATCACCTGCACTTCTAGGGTACGAAGCTGAGCAAGCGAATATTTGGATAGGTCGTGCATTTTGCGTAGTGTCTTCTGTGGATGGAGCCGCACCCTACCATGAACGAAGGACCAATGTCAGCTCACCAGGCAAGTTGCGGCGCACGGTATCTTGGAGCCGTAGGCTGATAGAACATCGCGGTGATACGCCGGCATGGCGCAAGGACGTAACGTTTTCGAGCAGGCGGGCTCCGGCGACTGCAATCGACCCATTGCGGACCTACACGACACAGCGCTAGCAATTCGGTGAAACCGCACGAATTTGCCTACGTCCTAGTCCAAACCGCGAAAACGCACAACAGCAGCATATTATTTGACCCAAGCTAATAAATAGCCAATAATATCAGAAAATTTCTTGGAGGCATAAGTGGGTGATAAAGAATTTGGAAATAAAATTGCATTCTCATACTTGATAGGGGTACAAACCCGTTTTGACACAGGTATTAGTACTCTAGACGGTCTTCTTCCAATGTTCAATCCTGTGCTTAAAGAGCATGTGGGCCAGATATTTGATTGCAAAAAGGTTGCCGACTCTTTCAGGACCAGATATGGTCTACGAATACACCCCTATGCAATCGCCGCTATCGCCCCAAAGCTCGCGGCAACCGGTGCACTAATCGCATCGGGAAAAGACCCCCGTACTCACTCGGCATTATATTCAGTTGCAGCGCCCGTCGACATGCACGTGGGCGTGAACGAGGATTCTGTGGAACAGTTGTTTATTTCATTTCGCGACTATGTTAATTCGGAGTTGCGAAAACATGACCTGGCGGCCTTAGGAGATACCGAGCTAGACGAGGCGTTCATCAGTAGACTTCAGACTCTGCCCTTGCCGAATCTGCATCACCCAAGAACAGGGCAAGAGGAAGCAGGCCGTCAGACGCTAGCTTTACCCCGCTTTGGAAACGAGACTTCAAGTAAAGCGGAAGCTGAGCGAAAAAAGCAATGGCTAAACACAATTTTTTCAAATTATGTTATCAGTAGTGCCACTGCGGATCAAGATAAACTAAACGCCTTCCATAAAATCGCTACTGCGACTATCGTAACCGAAGCTGTTTTGAATTTCTGCGGTCCAAAGCGTGACCAGGATCTCAAAAATACTTGGTTTATGCTTGATTCGCCTCTGCTTATGGACCTGCTCGACTTGGATTCTCCAGAGCGACACCTCTACGCAAAAGAGTTAACGACACAGCTTAAGAAAGCCGGTGCTAAAATCGCTGTCTTTGAGCACTCGGTGCGTGAGGCAGCGAACAATATTAAGGCTGCGCTTCGGTCTTACGAAGAAAGGAATAGCCACGGGGCCATTGGAATTCGAATGATATCGAGTCCAGACTTCGTTAAGCGCATTTCCCTAGTTAAGGAAAACATTAAGACCGAAGTGCGAGAACTAGGTTTCAACATTTTTGAAACACCTGAGTCCGTTCAAGCCCTGACCTTCTTCTCCGAAGATATGGAGAATCATCTTTCCAATAATATTGGTGGATATACCAGTGACTTTGCACGATTGAGAGATGCAAGCTCGATCGCAGGAGTGGTCCGCTTTCGCGGAAACCACAAGTCTGAACGACAATATATCGCAAAGACTAAATACGTTTTTGTAACTAGAAACAATCGGCTCGCTGTATTGTCTGAGCGCTTTTTGATAAGCCAACGGATTTACTCCGAGACCGACATGCCTGCCGCGATAACTGATAGTGCACTTGCTGCGATTCTTTGGCTAATTCTGGGCTCAGACGCAGCATCTAATCTGCCGTACTACCGACTTCTCGCTAACTGTGCAGCAATTCCGCAGACCGACCAGGCCATCAGAGAGCGAGTGGTGTCTCTGCTTTCTGATGAGGGTTCTGAGCTTGCCAAATCATTTAATATCTGGTCCAGAACACCTCGCGGTGCGGAGGTCATGGTGCAGGGTACGCTCGGCGATCCAAGTCTAATCCAAGTCGATAACCTTCGCGAATTTATCGATCAGGTGAAGATGGCAGCGGGGGACGAAGCTGCTGAGGCTGAAAGAAATCGAAAGAAAGTTGAGCTTGAGTCACAAGCAGCGGCTCATGAAGCGGAGCTTTTGCGTAAAGCTCAGCAGATCACAGAGTTAGAAGTAAAATTCAGTGCTACAGCAGATGAGGTGCTTGCGAGTAAAGCCGAGTCCTTAGAAAAAGAACGCCGGGCTAAAGAAGAGCAGGATTTGGCTGCCGAAGAGCAGACACGACTAAACGCGCAGTTACGTGCATTGTCAGAAGCTCGTTTAAAAGAGCGGATTGATATAATGAAAAATCTAGCGGCGCAATTTCCTGCCATTCAGAAGAAATGGGATTATCGCCTTGCTGTGCTTATGGGCGTATCTGCCGCAGGGGTAGGTTGTTCCGGCTATATATTTGACAAGTTTTATACTATCTCCTCATTCTGGGATTTTAAAGTACAGATATTTCTCTATTTTGTCACCGCCCTCTTTGCGGTAGCATCGTTTGGGTCTGTGCCTCTGCACTTGTTCCAAGGTTTTATTGACAGGAAAAAGTCGTCATTTATAAAAAATCAGCTAAAAGCAATTGGTAAATCGAACTTTCTCGATGAGTTTTCGGTTAACTATTCAACGGGTGAGATACGTCTTGTTTCTGACACAGGCACTCCACCATAAAGATGAGTCTGAGCTCCTAAGAAAAAATTCTAAAACCGTGATGGTCGTAACCGCGTATGCAGCGCGAGCAACGGCGTGAGTGACGGAATACCGGAATTTATGATTTGAGGGTATTTCCGCTTCCGACCTGCAGCATGATGTCCGTTCTTGGCCGTCTGCGGACCTATCGTAGCATCCGCTAACGACCCACAGCGGAAGTAGCATCAATCAAAAAGCAGACGTTCATTCGATAGGTGTGGACTGTAAATCAACGCTATCCAAGTTGTTCGTAATATCGTCACCGGCTCGGCAGTACACCGTTGCGAGATGTCCCTTAGGAGTCGTGACATGAACACCAGCCTCTACATCGTGTTCTTCTGAACGTCGGTCGTACCCCCAAAAAACAGTGTAGATCGTTTTTCCGTTAGGAATATCGACTGCATAGCTATACCAACGTCCTTGCCCGTCTGGTTGACTGGTCGAAGCCTTTTCTTTTGGAACCGACAGAGCTATCTCTGACTTGCCATTTATCGGACCGTATGTGTACCGAACCTTTGTTTTTTCATTACACAGTTGAATTTGCTTATCTGCTTTAGTTTTACAGGAAAACCATGTGTCTGCCATGCTAGCGCACGCAGCAAAGGCATTGGGCGCAACAAGCAATATGGTGGTTCAGAACAAGATCAATCTAGTCATTGAAGTCTCAAATAAAAACCGGGAAAGGCAGACAGCCCATTACCCTTTTGGGCTTAAGGGAAAAGTTGTGAACTTGCAATTGGTGGTTCGGACGCTGCATCAGCGTCTGCTTTGGCGCACACATGGGACCGTCCGATTTTGGCCGATTGCGGACCTATTGTAGCGTCCGCTTTCGACCCAAAGCGGTCTATCAACCGTTCGAAAAGATGCAGTTCACCGCCTGCGCGACAAAGGCTCGGACGGGGTGGTTCAGCTCTTGGTAAAACGACTTCATGACTAAGGAATGAGGCCCGCTTCTTTGACTACAGCGCCTATCTCCTCAGGGTGCGTTTGCACTTCCTGGTAGATCCAAGTGTAGTGATCATGTGACCAGAAATCCAATACCTCTCTTGCCCTTAGCTCCCCCATTAGACGTTGATCCGCCCTGTATTCCAAGTAGCAAACGATCAGGTGCTCATAGTTGCCTTCCTGGTCTCCCGAGCCTTGGGGATAGCCAAGCGGTACGTGCGGATAAATTTTTTTGAGACGGGCGATTGCGGCTTTCGCCTCACGAGGGTGAGCAGCAACGAACCAATGCAACTGTTCGTGAACGTATGTAGACAGCAGTAGATCATCGTCCTTCCTATGACGCGTATGAACAGTAAGGATGGGGTGGCTATGAGGAATGGCATCTTCATCGACTATCACTTCTCTCGTAAACGTCCACCTCGACGTATCGTAAGCGTCAAGAAGACGAGCAAGTTGATCTCTTGTCTCTGCTTCGCGTGGACCACCATGCGCCAATCGGATCGAGACATTCCCCGCGCACATTCCACGCTGTCCGATGAGTAGACAGATCATCAAAAGGCAGAACCGGGCGAACTGCTTGTTCGTACAGGCACTCATCTAAACTCCGTGAAGAATGGTAAATGGCAGCTTTTGGCCGATTGCGGACCTATTGTAGCGTCCGCTTTCGACCCAGCCTGTGTAAAAACGTAGGTCGTGTAAACGGCGCCAGTGTAGTAAACGTTAAGCCAGTATCTCATCACTTCGGGTGCTAAATGAAGCGCTTTATTGAGGGCGAAGACCGCGGACAAGGCACGCTGCTGCCCGAACACCTGGACGACTACGTGGCCGACGATAATCCGGTTCGTGTAGTCGATGTGTTCGTCGACGAGCTTGATCTCGCCAACCTGGGTTTTGCTCGGGTGGCGCCGGCGAAGACGGGTCGGCCGGCCTACCATCCCGCCGTGCTGCTCAAGCTGTACATTTACGGCTACCTCAATCGGATTCAATCGAGCCGAAGGCTTGAGCGCGAGGCCCAGCGCAACGTCGAGCTGATGTGGCTCACCGGACGCCTGGCGCCCGACTTCAAGACGATAGCGAACTTCCGGAAAGATAACGGTAAGGCAATTGGTAAAGTCTGCCGGCAGTTCGTCGTTCTGTGTCAGCAGTTGGATCTTTTCTCGGATGCGGTCGTCGCGATCGACGGCAGCAAGTTCAAGGCCGTCAACAGCAGCGACCGCAATTTTACCGATGCCAAACTCAAGCGCAGGATGGCGGAGATCGAAGCGAATATCGGTCGCTACCTGGCAGAACTTGATACGGCTGACCGTCAGGAACCAGCCACTGCAAAGTCGAAAACCGCTCGTCTGAACGACAAGATCGCGGCGATGAAATCGCAAATGGCAACGCTCAAGGAAATCGAAGCGAAGCTGATGGAGACTGGGGAAACGCAGATCTCACTCACTGATCCGGACTCGCGCTCGATGATGACGCGCGGCTCAGGCATCGTTGGCTATAACGTGCAAACTGCAGTCGACGCTAAACATCATTTGATTGTCGAACACGAGGTCACAAATAACGGCAGCGACCGCGACCAGTTGTCTGGCATGGCCAAGAAAGCCCGTGCTGCCATCGGCACGACGACACTGACGGCAATTGCCGACCGCGGCTACTTCAAGGGCGAAGAAATCCTGGCCTGTCATGAGGCGGGCATCTCAGCTTTGGTGCCACCTACGAAAACCTCCGGAGCCAAGGCCGACGGTCGATTCGACAAGGCTGACTTCATTTACGACCCGCAAAAGAACGAATACCGCTGTCCGGCAGGCGAATCTCTGATTTGGCGCTTCTCGAGTGTCGAGAAAGGAATGACGAACCACCGCTATTGGAGCTCGAACTGCAAGGGCTGTTCGCTCAAAAACCAGTGCACGCCGAGTTCGCAGCGGCGGGTGACCCGCTGGGAACATCAAGACGTGCTCGATGAAATGCAGGCGCGTCTGGAACAGACGCCGGACGCAATGCGAATCCGGCGTTCGACTGTCGAGCATCCGTACGCGACGATCAAGGCGTGGATGGGGGCGACGCACTTCCTGACGAAAGGACTGGAGCGCGTCAAGGCCGAGATGAGCCTGCACGTGCTTGCCTATAACTTCAGGCGCTTGATGTCGTTACTTGGCATGCAGGGAATGCTGGCTGCAATCAGGGCGTACGCCCATTTTCTGACCCGCCAAGGCCTGCTTGAAGCGTTTTCCTTAATGGCCTTGCTGAAAATGCTCAAGTGGGATTACAAGGCCTCGAACGCGTCTCTATCTTCCAGAATCAGCCCAGGCCCGCACAATTCGGCTTGCAGTTCGTCGGTTTGAGTTTTTACACAGCCTGGACCCAAAGCGGCCGCTCGAAGAGGTGCGGTTAAGCCTGAAGACAGAGCACCGGATTGATGACTTCTCTCATGGTTCCTTCTCCGATGAACCGCATACACCATTGGTAGACGATACGGTGACGCCGCTCGACGTCTGGCGGCGCAGCGTGCGCGGCGTGCTACTGAAGTCAGCCGACTAAGGATCAGGACGCACAATCGCTGGTATCCATAGGAGCAACGTGATTCAGAACTAAGCTCGTTTCAAACGCATTTTGCGTCAGAGCTGCCAAAGAAGCATGTACAATTTAATTTTTCTAATCGGAAATGTCATGGCTAAATTCTTGCTCCTCTTTCTGCTGTCCGTCTGTTCTGCTTATTCGCCAGCCCAGGCGGCAGAGCCAAGCCCGCAGCTGAAGAGAGCAGTCGACAAACTGGTCGAGTCGCAAAACCTTGCCCAGATGTGGCCCATGATCATTGAAACTTCCTCAAAGGACGGGGCCCAACAAATCGCGCTCGGCGCTAGGGAAGCTATCGACAAGAATGGAGACCTGACCGCGGCCCAACGCGCAAAAGCGCGCGCCATCATTGAAGAAACCACGCCTCAGATGGCAGTTGCAATCGACGCGCTCCATCGAAAGATCCCGGTAAAAGCCTTATTCACCGAGATGGCATATGCGGTTTACCCCAAATATTTCACCCCTTCGGAAATCGAGGAAATGGCACGCTTTTATAGCGGATCCGTATTCCCCAAAGTGGCGCGCTTCCAGCTTCTGTCACAGGAAGAAAGCGCACGTACCGGACGGAATGCAGATGCATTGTTTTCAAAATATGTAGGCCAGTTAACCCAAAGCGAAACCGCGTCGATGGTAGCGTTTAACAATTCTGCAACCGGCCGCAAGCTGCAACGAGTCGGTTCCGCTTTCACAAAAGAGGCGCAAATGTACCTGTTTAGCAGAACCAGCAAGGACGTCGACGAGGTCGCGCACAAATATGGATTATTAATGCGGGAAAAATTTCAGAAGGCATTAAGCGAATAGGTAAGCAGCGTCGACTCGCGGGCCCACGCTACAAAAACACTCCGGTCAGGCCGTGGAAGTTGAAATTATCTCCGTATATTTTGGCCCGCCGGCTATGTCCGCTTTTGGCCGACAGCGGACGTATTGTAGCGTCCGCTTACGACCCCATTGCAGACATTCAGCGTTCGTCAGGCTAAGAAAATGAGAACTAACAGCCTAGCTCTGGACAGATAACACGGAACGAGCGCAGGTTGTCGTATCGGAAGGCCAAGATCCAAAGGGCAGCTATGGCAACCCAGATGTATAACGACTTTAATCGCCCCGTTTGCCGCATTCGCTGAACGATCGCGGATAGCGAAACCAAGTTAAGGACCACGTAGGCCAGGAGCACAGGAACCATCAAAAAGAACCAGTAAAACGCATCGCCCGGCCCACCCGGCAGTCCTTCATCACTTGGGATCGTCCAGAGGTCTGAACCTAAGCGAAGGTATCCTGCCATACCAATCAAGTTGAGCGCGATCCAGATAGGCGCACGTCGGAAGCGAAGGGTCATGTCATAGCCTATCGGTTAGCTACCACTAGTTTTCATTCAATCTCACTGTCTGCTGTTGGCCGAAAGCAGCCTCTCACCAAAAACTCAGTGTACGGGCTTTGTTTCCTTAATAACAAGCAAAAAACTTCTACCCGCTGCCCATCGAAACGAAAAAAAACCGGAGACGTATCCCCGGTTTCGTCGACTGCTACAAACGACCAATTACAAATGCGGCGTAATCGCCGGCATCAAATCATCGAAGGTGCGGCCGCTGGCATTCTCGCCAATCGCATGCATCTTCCACTCGCCGTTGTGACGGTACAGCTTGGCCATCACCTGCGCCGTGTGGGCGCCCTGCACCGACAGGTCGTAGCGCGCCACTTCCTTGTTGCCGGTCGCATCCAGCAGGCGGCAGTAGGCGTTTTGCACTTGCGAGAAGTTCTGGCCCGTAAAGCTGTTCACGGTGAACACGAGCGAGCGCACGTTGCCCGGCACGGCGGACAGGTCGACGTTGATCTGCTCGTCGTCGCCGTCGCCGGCGCCGGTGCGGTTGTCGCCGGTGTGGACGATACTGCCGTCCTTGCTTTTCAGCTGGCGGAACCAGACCGTGTCGACCAGGCGGTTCGCTTCGTCGAACATGACGACCGAGGCGTCGAGGTCGACGCTTTCGGTCTTCGCGCCGAAACCGAGGAAGCCCTTGGTCTTGATGGCGTCCCAGCCCAGGCCCATCGTCACGCGGGTGAGTGCCCCGCCGCCCTCTTTCGAGAGCGAGATTTTCTGGCCTTTTTGCAGGTTGACTGTCATTGCATTTCTCCTTATGAGATGACTTACTTGGCGGGCGTTTGCATCCAGGCTTTGAAGGCGGCACGGTTACGCGAACACACGTAGACCTTGCCCTTGCCCGAAAAGCGCAGGACCATGCCCTCGCCGCTGGTTTGGCTGTTGATCAGGTTACCCAGGAAGCCGCCGCTGGTGCCGGTCGTGATCGAGATCTCGTAGCGCAGCGTGCTGTCCCAGCACACGACGTGCGAGTTGTCGATGATCGCATCCTTGCCCGGCTCGACGTCGAGCATCGACATCGACCCGAAACCCGACACCACCACCTGCCCCTGGCCACTCGTCTCGGTGACGAAGAAGCCGCCGCTGTTGGCGAAGAGCGCATTGCCGATGCTCTGGGTGCGCACGTTCAGGCCGACGCTGGACGAGGCCGCGACGAAGGCGCCGTCGCTGATGATGTAGTTGTTCGGGCCGACGTCGACAACCTGCATGGCACCGGGCAGCGTCGGCGAGAGCAGGCAGTCGCCGCCTCCGCGCGTCGCTTCGATGTGCTGCTGGAAGAAGGACTCGCCATTGGCGAAGGTGCGCATCAGCGCGCTGCCGAGCCCGCCCCGCATCTTGCCTTTCAGGTCGAGGGTCGATTCCATCATCACCATTGCATCCGATTCGCAATAGATGGTTTCGCCCTGACGCATCGACACATGCAGGAAGGGATCGACATCCCCGGTCACGGTAAAAGTAGGCATTTGGCTTCCTATGAAAGGCGGCCCCCGATCATGGGGACCGCGAACCTGTTAATTAAACGTTGACGCCGTAGTTCTTGGCGAGTGGCCCGAGGCCGCCCTGGAAACCCTGGCCAATGGCGCGGAATTTCCAGTCGGCGCCGTTACGATACACCTCGCCGAAGATCATCGCAGCTTCCGTCGAGCCATCTTCCGACAAATCGTAACGGGCAATTTCGCTGTCGCCATTGGCGTTGATGCAGCGAATGAAGGCCTTACCGACCATGCCGAAGTTCTGGCGGCGGGTTTCGCCGTCGTGGATGGTCACGGCCAGCACGATCTTGTCGACGTCGGCCGGGACCCTGGAGAGGTCGACGTTGACGGTTTCGTCATCGCCTGCACCTTCGCCGGTGCGGTTGTCGCCCGAGTGGACGACCGAGCCGTCGGTCGATTTGAGGTTGTTGTAGAAGATGAAGTCGGCGTCCGAGCGCACCTTGCCCGATGCATTGAGCATGAAAACGGCGCCGTCGAGGTCGAAGGCTGCGCCGTCGGTGGCGCGCGTGTCCCAGCCGAGGCCGACCTTGAGGTTGACCAGGCCTGGGGCTTCTTTCGACAGGTTGACGTTGCCGCCTTTTTGCAGACTGATTGCCATGATGTATATCTCCTGAGTGATACTACGAGTGTGAACACCGGGGTAATACGCGCAGCGAGCTGGTGTTCTGCCACTCGCCGTGCGGTTCGTTTGCGGAGCTTTATGGCGCTCTCGCGAAATTCTGTATTGCTGTTCTTGCTGTGTAACGCGTGGGCATGCCCACCCTACATTACGCGTCCGCTAACGGTGGTGCACCGTAGGGTGGGCATGCCCACGCGGTACACCGTTTCCGCATCCGGGACGGTGGCAAACAACCACCACCGTCCCGCTACCGCTTACGCCAGCTCTTTCACACCTTCACGTGCTTCAAGAGCAGCATGCTTCTTCTTGTGCTGCATCGACGACCACAGCGAAGCCGCGATAAACGCCACACCCGTCAAGCCAGTCACGATCTCCGGCACGTGGAACTTCATACTTGCCAGCATGATCACAGCCAGGATACCGATCGCGTAGTGCGCACCGTGCTCCAGGTACACGAACTCATCCAGCGTGCCCTTCTTGACCAGGTAGACCGTCATCGAACGCACGAACATCGCGCCGATGGCCAGGCCCAGCATGATGATCACGACGTCGGTGGTGATCGCAAAGGCGCCGATCACGCCATCGAAGCTGAACGATGCATCCAGCACTTCGAGGTACAGGAAGCCGCCGATACCGCCCTTCTTGACCATGTCGCCGACGTTGCCGCCCTCTTCTTCTTCCTTCTCCAGCAGGCTGCTGATCATGTCGACACCGACGTAGACCAGAATGCCCCAGATACCGGCTGTCAACACAACCATTTTCGTACCGGCATCAACGAAGGTCATCGAGAACAGCAGCGAAGCCAGCGCGATCATCACCGCGATCGAAGACACCTTGCCCAGGGAGCCGAGCTTCTTCTCGAAGTTACCGAGCCAGTGGGTTTCCTTGTCCGCGTCCAGCAGGAAGTTCAGGAAGACCAGCAGCAGGAACATGCCGCCGAAAGCCGCCACTTCAGCGTGGTGCGCCGTCAGGTGCGACGAGAATCCCTTTGGATCACTCAATGCCAGGTTCCACACCTCGGTCATCCCCAGGTCAGCCGCGACCGCGACGATCACCAGCGGGAACACCAGGCGCATGCCGAACACGGCGATGATCATGCCCAGGCCCAGGAACAATTTCAGCCAGAATTCGTTCCAGTTTTTCAGGACCGAGGCGTTGACCACGGCGTTATCGAAGGAGAGCGACACCTCCATGATCGACAAAATCGCCGCCACGCCGATGGCCGTCAGCGCGCCGGACAGGCCGGCATGCTCGTAGCCCCACCAGCCCGCTAACGCAAGGCAGACGATCGCGACGAGGAAAGATCCCCTAAAGTGCTTCATATTGATTTCCTTCAATGTTGTTGTTGACGGGTTGCAGTGTAAGGTCTGGCGATCTATTGAAAAAGCGAAGATAATCGAAGTATTACTTCGTAAAAACGGAAGATATCGAGGCCGAGATGAGAAACGCGGGCACCAATTTTCGCCATCTGTACTATTTCTGGGTCGTTGCCAAGGAGGGCAGCATCACGCGCGCGGCCGAGCGCCTGGGCCTCGCGGTGCAGACCGTCAGCAGCCAGATCGCCCTGCTCGAGCAGGCGCTCGGCAAGTCGCTGTTCAACCAGCAGGGCCGGCGCCTGGTGCTGAGCGACGCCGGCGAAATGGCGCGCACCTATGCCGACCAGATTTTCCTGCTGGGCGAGCAGATGCAGGACGCGCTCGACCAGTCCTCGACGCTGCGCACGCGGCTGTCCGTCGGGATTTCCGATTCGCTGCCGAAGCTCACCGCCTTCCGCCTGCTGGAGGCGACCACCCAGCTCCCGACGCCCGTACGCCTGGTCTGCTACGAGGACCAGTACGAGGCGCTGCTGGCCGACCTCGCCCTGCACAAGCTCGACGTGGTGCTGACCGACCGCGCGCTGCCGACCGGCAGCACCTTGCGCGTGTTCAGCCACCTGCTGTTCGAAAGCGAAATGACGGTGGTCGGCACCGAGGCGCTGGCGCAGGCCTGGTCGCAGGATTTCCCGAAAAACCTGAATGGCGCGCCTTTCCTGCTGCCGACAAGGAATAATGCTTTACGGCTCAAGATCGACGAGTGGTTCGAGCTGCAGGGCGTGCATCCGGACGTGGTGGGCGAGTTCGAGGACAACGCCTTGTTGAACACCTTCGGCCGGCGCGGCCTGGGCCTGTTCTTCGCGCCGGCGGCGCTGGCGAGCGACCTGCTCGAGCAACTGCAGGCGGTGCTGGTGGGCCGGGTGCCCGAGGTGCGCGAGCAGTTTTATGCGATCTCGAACGAGCGGAAAATCCAGCATCCGGCGGTCGAGGCGATCCTTGCTTCCATGCATCAACGAGGCCAGAGTGGCGGTTGACGAAGTTGAGTTAAGGGGGAACCTTGTACAATGGGCATCAGCTTTACCCTTTATTAACTCACCCTTTCTATGGAAAATATTCTATTTGTCGTCCTGGCCCTCCTGCTGGTGGTCCTGAACGGCTTCTTCGTGGCGGCGGAATTCGGCATCGTCACGTTACGTAAAACCCGCGTGCGCGCCATCGCCAAAACTTCGGGCCTGCGCGGCCGTATCCTGGCCAAGGTCCACGGCCAGCTCGACGAATATCTTTCCGCCTGCCAGCTCGGCATCACCCTTGCCTCGCTCGGTCTCGGCTGGGTCGGCGAACCGGCCTTTGCCAGCCTGCTCGAACCGGTGTTCGGCCTGCTTGGGGTGACCTCGCCGCAAATCATCCACGGCGTCTCGTTCGTCGTCGCCTTCAGCGTCATCTCTTTCCTGCACATCGTGGTCGGCGAACTGGCGCCGAAATCGCTCGCGATCCGCATTCCCGAAGTGGTCGCGATGTGGTGCGCGCTGCCGCTCTACGGTTTCTACTGGAGCATGTACCCGGCGATCTGGCTGCTGAATGCGAGCGCGAATGGCGTGCTGCGTATTGCCGGCCTGGCCGGCACCGGCAGCCATGAAACGCATTATTCGACCGACGAACTGAAGCTCATCCTGCGCACCAACACCAGCACCAGCACCGGCAAGGAAAAATTTACCCACGACGAGCGCCACATCCTGGCGCAGTCGCTCGAATTTTCCGAAATGGCCGTGTCCGACCTGATGCGTCCGATCAACGAGGTGATCGCGCTGCACGAAGACCTGTCGATCGAGGAAAACCTGGATACGGTGCGCCGCAACCGTTTCTCGCGCTACCCGTATTTCGACGAAGAAGGCGAAGAGGTACTGGGCGTGATCCATTTAAAGGACCTGTTCTTCGCCCAGCAGTCGGGGAAGGACATCAGCGATTTGTCGCAATACCTGCGCCCGGTGGAAACGATTTCGGCGCGCACGCCGGCCCAGGATATCTTCCGCCGCTTCCGTACCGGCGCGCCGCACTTCGCCCTGATCGGCGAAAAGGGCAAGCGCCCGGTCGGTTTTATTACGCTCGATAACCTGCTGGGCGCGATGGTGGGCGAGATCCGCGACGAATTCCGGATGAACGAAAACGACTGGCTGCCGCAGTCGGACGGCACCTATATCGGCAAGGCCTCGCTGCCGATCTATTCGCTCGAACGCCTGCTCGGCATCGACATCGACAACGAGGAGATGGGGCTGGACGACGTCGAATCGGTGGGCGGCCTGTTGATGGCGAAGCTGGGCGACATCCCGAAACAGGGGCAGCGCATCGAATTCCCGAAATTCGACGTGGTCGTGAAAAAAACCAACGGTCCGCGCATCCTGCTGATCAAGGTGTTCCCGCGCCTGGAGCGCGGCGAGGACCAGGACGAACTTTAAGCAACATGCGCGTTACAAACCGGCGGTCCAGACCGCCGTTCGCATGCGTATAATGTTTCGTTGGTAAAACCTTCAGTTCACAGTGAGTCCGTATGAGCGTACGTCTTCGTAACAACGTAACCGTCTCCGGCACCGGCCCCGTCACCCTGCTCTTCGCCCACGGCTTTGGCTGCGACCAGGTCGTCTGGCGCTTCATGGCGCCCGCCTTCGAGGACCGCTACCGCGTGGTTACCTTCGACCTGACCGGCAGCGGCAACTCCGATTTATCCGCGCACGACCGCCGGCGCCACGGCACGCTGCACGGCTATGCCGACGACCTGCTCGAGATCATCGACGATATCGGCGGCCCGGTGGTGTACGTCGGCCATTCGGTCAGCGCCATGATCGGCCTGCTGGCCGGGATCAAGGCGCCCGAACGTTTCCTGGCCCAGGTCATGATCGCCCCTTCCCCCTGCTTTATCGACGATGGCGATGGCGACGGCTACCGCGGGGGCTTCTCGCGCGGCGACATCGACGAACTGCTCGCGACAATGGATGCGAACTACCTCGGCTGGTCGAGCTCGATGGCGCCGGTGATCATGGGCGCGCCCAACCTGCCGCAGCTGGGCATCGAACTGACCAACAGCTTCTGCCGCAACGATCCGGACATCGCCCGCCACTTCGGCCGCGTAACCTTCCTCGCCGACCACCGCGCCGACCTCGAACACGCCACCGTGCCGACCCTGATCCTGCAATGCAGCGACGACCTGATCGCGCGGCTGGAAGTGGGCGATTACCTGCACCGCAAGCTGGCCGGCAGCCGGCTGGAGCAGGTGCAGAACGTCGGCCATTGCCCGCACATGAGCGCGCCGCAGGAATGCGCGCGCCTGATCGATGCCTTCCTCGACGCGCTGGGGCAGCCGGCTTGAGTGAGCTGCCGAGCGACGACGCGCTGTACCAGCACGCCCCCTGCGGCCTGCTGCTCACCGACGGCGCCGGCCTGATCCTGCGTGCGAACGCGACCGTGTGCCGCTGGCTCGGCTGTTCGGCGGGCGCACTGCTTGGCAAGGTACGCATCCAGGACCGCCTGCCGGTGGGTGCGCGCCTGTTCCTCCAGACCCACTGCCTGCCGCTGTTGCAGGTGCAGGGTTCGGTGACGCAATTGCAGGTCGAGATCCGCGACAGCGCCGGCCAGCGCACGCCGGTGCTGGTGAATATCGTGCGGCGCACGGTCGATGGCGACGTATTCGACGAATGGGCCCTGTTCGCGGTGAACGAACGGCGCTCCTACGAGCGCGAGCTGCTGGCGGCGCGCAAAAGCGCCGAGCAGGCGCTCGAGGCGCGGCTCGAGGCCGAAGCCCAGCTGCGCGCGCTCAACGATGCCCTGTCCGACGCCGACCGCCGCAAGGATGAATTCCTCGCCACCCTGTCGCACGAACTGCGCAATCCGCTGGCGCCGATGCGCAGCGCGCTCGAAGTGCTGAAGCTCGAACATGGCGCCGGCGCGGAAAAACGCCCCCTGATCGACGTGTTCGACCGCCAGCTGCATCACCTGACCCACCTGGTCGACGACCTGATGGAAGTCTCGCGCATCACCCAGGGCCGCATGGAGCTGCGGCGCGAGCCCGTGCTGCTGGCCGATATCGTGCGCGGCGCGGTCGAGGATGTCGCCGCCATGCTGCGCGTGGCCGGGCATACCCTGGACGTATCGATCGAGGCGCCGGGCGCCGTGGTCGACGCCGATCGGACGCGGCTGTTCCAGGTCGTGGTCAACCTGCTGACGAACGCGGGCAAATACACCCCGGACGGCGGCGCGATCGCACTCGCGTTGCGGGCCGAGGGCCAGGAAGCGCTGATCGTCGTGCGCGACAACGGCATCGGCATCCCGGCGCACGCGCTGGGCACCGTGTTCGACATGTTCTCGCAACTGAAACCCGCGCTCGACCGCTCGAAGGGAGGCCTCGGCATTGGTCTCGCGCTGGTGCGCGGCATCCTCGCGCTGCACGGCGGCAGCATCGAGGCCGACAGCGAAGGCGAAGGCCGCGGCAGCACCTTCACCGTGCGCCTGCCGCTGGCGCGGGTGCAGGCCACGCCGGCCTCGCTCGACGCCGCGCCCGATACTGTCAATGCTTGCACCGTGCTGGTAGTGGACGACAATGTCGACGCGGCCGAGACCCTGCAGATGTTCCTCGAACTCTCCGGCTGCGTGGCGCGCGTCGCCCACAGTGCCGCCGAGGCCCTGAACGTGTTCGAGCAATTCAGGCCGCAAGTGGCCCTGTTCGACATCGGCCTGCCCGACATGAACGGCTACGAACTGGCACGCCGCGTGCGCCAGCTGCCGGGCGGCGGCGACCTGCTGCTGATTGCCGCCACCGGCTGGGGGCAGGAAGCCGACAAGCAGCTCGCCTTCGATGCGGGCTTCGATCACCACCTGACCAAGCCGATTGATTTCGACAAGTTGCGGGCCTTGCTGGCGCCGCCGCGGGCGTCAATAACGGCGGGTTGATTGCGACGGCCGCGGGCCGGCGTCGCACGTTTCGATTGCGGACATGCCGCTCCGCGTGGGCATGCCCACCCTACGTTACGCAACCGCCGCGGACAATTTTGGCCGGCGTCGCACGTTTCGATTGCGGACATGCCGCTCCGCGTGGGCATGCCCACCCTGCGTTACGCAACCGCCGCGGACCATTTTTGGACGGCGTCGCACGTTTCGATTGCGGACATGCCGCTCCGCGTGGGCATGCCCACCCTGCGTTACGCAACCGCCGCGGACCATTTTTGGACGGCGTCGCACGTTTCGATTGCGGACATGCCGCTCCGCGTGGGCATGCCCACCCTACGTTACGCAACCGCCGCGGACCATTTTTGGACGGCGTCACAACGTTTCGATTGCGGACATGCCGCTCCGCGTGGGCATGTCCACCCTGCGTTACGCAACCGCCGCGGACCATTTTTGGACGGCGTCGCACGTTTCGATTGCGGACATGCCGCTCCGCGTGGGCATGCTCACCCTGCGTTACGCAACCGCCGCGGACCATTTTTGGACGGCGTCACACGTTTCGATTGCGGACATGCCGCTCCGCGTGGGCATGCCCACCCTGCGTTACGCAACCGCCGCGGACCATTTTTGGACGGCGTCGCACGTTTCGATTGCGGACATGCCGCTCCGCGTGGGCATGCCCACCCTACGTAACGCAACCGCCGCGGATCATTTTTGGCCGGCGTCACAACGTTTCGATTGCGGACATGCCGCTCCGCGTGGGCATGCCCACCCTGCGTAACGCAACCGCTGCGGACCATTTTTGGCCGGCGTCACACGTTGCGATTGCGGACATGCCGCTCCGCGTGGGCATGCCCACCCTGCGTTACGCAACCGCCGCGGACAATTTTTGGCCGTCGTCGCACGTTTCGATTGCGGATATGCCGCTGCGCGTGGGCATGCCCACCCTACGGTGCACATCGGTCTCGACTGGAAATCGGCAGCAGCTGCGTAACGTAGGGTGGGCATGCCCACGCGGTACGTAACTCGCGCAATCGAAACGCGTCACACGGGACGCGGCTGCCTACGCCACTTCGTCCTTCTGCTTCACGATCGGATCGCGCGTCCCGGTCCACTCGCTCATCAGCGAGTAGCCCACCGCCAGCAGAACGGGCCCGATGAACATCCCGACAAACCCGAAGGCGATCACGCCTCCCAGCACGCCCAATAAAGTCAGCAGGAACGGCAAACTGGTCCCCCGGCTGATCAGCATCGGCCGCACGACGTTGTCGACGCCGCTGATCAGGAAGGTCCCCCAGATCACCATGAAGATGCCCCAGCCGGTGTTGCCCTGCCCGAACAGCCACAATGCGGCGCTGCCCCAGATCAGCGGCGGGCCGAAGGGCACCAGCGAAGTGACGAAGACCAGCACCGACAGCAGCGGCACAGCCGGCACACCGGCCATCGAAAAACCGATCGCCGCCACCAGCGCCTGCGCCAACGCCGTGCCGAGCAGGCCGTACATGACGCCGCGCGTGGTCTGGCTGATGATGTCCGACACCGATTGCGCGCCCTCGCCCATCACCTTGGCCATCATGCTCGATGTCACCGCGATCAGCGCCTGGCCGTCGCGGTACAGGAAGAAGCTGACGAAAGCGGCAAGGCTCATCTGCACCACGCCGGTGCCGAGCATCAGGCCGCCGGCCATCAGGTAGTGGCGCGCCGGTTCGAGCATGCGCTGGGCCAGCGCCAGCATCTGGTCGCGGCTGGCGACCAGCTCGCGCAAGTAAACGTCGAGGGTGCCGCCGATGAAGGGCAGGTCGCGCACCCAGCCCGGCGGCACCAGCGCGCCATGCTCGATGCTGTTGCGCAGCTGGCCGAAGGTGGTGGCGACGTCGTCGGCTAGGTTGTAGGCGACGATCGCCAGCGGGATGATGACGAGCAGGGTCAGCGAGAGCGTCATCGTCAGCGCCGCCAGCGAGCGGCGGCCCCGCATCGCGCGCAGCAGGCGCAGGTACAGGGGCCAGGAAGAGATGACGACGGCCGCCGCGAACAGGATCGCCGGCAGGAAGGGTTTTAATACGTACAGGCAGCCCAGCGTGAGCAGGACGACCGTGGCGATGCGGGTGTAGTTTCTGCCGGAGCTGGGTTGCATGCGGTCCCTGATGCGTAGTCTTTACGTCATCATAGCAGCAGGCGCCCCTTCGACACCCTTACAGCAGTTGGCGCAGGTCGTGCACGATCGGCGCCGGACCCTGTCCATGACGCAGGAACAAACGCACGCGCCCTTCCTTGTCGAACACATAGCTGCCGGCCGTATGGTCGACCGTATAGCTGCCCGGCTCCTTGCCCGGCACTTTCGCCACGAAGACCTTGAATTCCTTGGCCGTTGCCGCCGTCTGCTCGGGCGTGCCGCGCAGGCCGAGGAAGCGCTTGTCGAAGGCCGGCACGTAGGCGGCCAACAGCTGCTGGGTATCGCGTTCCGGGTCGAGCGTGACGAACAGCACCTGCACCTCGTCGGCGGAAGGCCCCAGTTCCTTCATCACGGCAGCCATCTCGGCCATCGTGGTCGGGCAGACGTCCGGGCACTGGGTGTAGCCGAAGAACAGCACGACGACCTTGCCCTTGAAGTCGGCCAGCGTGCGCGCTTTGCCGTTGTGGTCGGTCAGCGAAAAGCCTTTCGCATAATCGAGCCCGGTCAGGTCCGTGTTCTGGAAGGCGGGCGTTTTCGATGCCAGCTTGTCGCAGCCGGCGGCCAGGAGTGCCAGCGCGAGCATGCCCGCAGTTGCAAACGCGGTAATCAGTCGTTTCATGTCAGGACCTGCGAATTAAAACCGAAAGTAATGGTCGACCAGCAGTGCCGCGAACAGCAGCGACAGGTACACGATCGAATAGGCAAACGCCTTGCGCGCCGTCTGGTCGCTGTAGTGCTTGTGCACGCGCCAGCTGTGGCGCAGGAACAGGGCATTCAACACAATCGCCGCCGCCAGGTAGATCAGGCCGCTCATGCGCACGGCGAATGGCAGCAGGGTCGTCGCGGCCAGCGCCAGCGAATACAGCCAGACCTGCTGGCCGGTGTAGTCCATGCCGTGGGTGATCGGCAGCATCGGCAGGCCCGAGCGCGCGTAATCGTCGCGCCGGTACATGGCCAGCGCCCAGAAATGCGGCGGGGTCCAGACGAAAATGATCAGCACCAGCAGCCAGGCCTGCATCGGCACGTCGTTCGCGACCGCCGCCCAGCCCAGCGCCGGCGGCATCGCGCCGGACAGGCCGCCGATGACGATGTTCTGCGGCGTCGCCGGTTTCAGGTAGATGGTGTAGACGACCGCATATCCCACGAAAGTGACGAAGGTCAGCCACATCGTCAGCGCATTGACGAAGGCGTACAGCACGAACATGCCGAGGCCGCCGATGATGGCGGAGAACACGAGCGTCTGGTTGCGCGTCAGTTCGCCGCGCGCGGTGGCGCGGCGGGCGGTACGGGCCATGCGCGAGTCGATCTCGGCTTCGATCAGGCAGTTCACGGCAAAGGCGGCGCCGGCCAGCAGCCAGATGCCGATCGTGCCGGCCACCAGCACACGCCAGCCGGGGAAGCCGTCGGTGGCGAGGAACATGCCGATAATGGCGCAAAAAACGGCGAGCTGGGTCACCCGGGGCTTGGTCAGCTGCCAGTACTGGGAGATGCGGCTGGTCGGATGGAGGGCGGTCTGGGTGGTCATCGATACGAGTTCGCAGGAACGTCGGCATTCGCGGGGGTGCGCTGCGACACGTCGAGCAGGTGCTTGACCTTGTAGTTTAACATGGTCACCAGCAGGACGAGGAGAGCCGCCCCTGCGTTATGCAACACGGCAATGGCCAGCGGGAACGAAAAGAAGACCGTGGCGATGCCCGTGAACAGTTGCACAACCAGGACTACCGCGATCAGCGTGGCCGTCCTGCGCAGCGCCGGCTGGCGCGACGCACGCCAGGCCGCCAGTCCCAGCACGAGCGCCACCACGACGGCAAAATTGCGGTGCACCCAGTGGATTGCAACCAGGGCCGAGAACTGCAGGTAGTGCCCGGCCGCCGTCTTGCCCAGTTCGCGCCACAGGGTAAAACCGTGCTCGAAGTCCATGTCCGGGATCAGCTTGCCGTCGCAGAAAGGAAATTCATCGCAGGCGAGCGTGGCGTAGTTAGTACTCACCCACCCGCCGAGCGCGATCTGCAGCACCAGCACGGCAGCGGCCACCAGCGCGAGCGTACGCAGCGCGCGCACGCCGGCCAGGTCGCCGCTGGGCGCGGGCGGCTTGAGCAGATAATCCTCGCGCCCGCCCAGCCAGACCAGCATCGCCAGCAGCGTCATGCCCAGCAGCAGGTGGATGCTGACGATCACCGGCTGCAGCTTCATGGTCACGGTCCAGGCGCCAAAGGCCCCCTGCACGCAGACGAACAGGAACAGGGCGACCGGCAGCGCCGGGGCGAAGGCCTGCTGGTGCGTTTTGCGCCACTGGCGGATGGCCTGGAACATCAAGGCCATGATCAGCACGCCGATGCCCATCGCCAGATAGCGGTGGATCATCTCGATCCACGCTTTGAGTTTCGTGACCGGCCCGGTCGGCATCAGCGCCTCGGCCGCGGCGATCTGTTCGTGCGCGATGAAGGGATTGGCCGCGCCATAGCAGCCCGGCCAGTCGGGGCAGCCGAGGCCGGAATCCGTCAAGCGCGTAAACCCGCCGAACACGATCAGGTCGAAGGTGAGGAAGGCCATCACCCAGACCAGCTTGCGGTATTTGTTGGCGTCGGACGAGAGCCAGACCATGGTCAGGGGGATGCTGGCGACGAACAGGCCCATCAGGGCCAGCTGCAGCAGGGTCGATGAATGCACGCTCATTTGCTCCGATTATCCGATCGCCGACGCTTTGAGCAGCTTGGCCAGGTCCTTGTTCACCTTGCGCGGGTCCGGATCTTTCGGGAAGCGCATCATGAGGTTGCTGCGCGGGTCGATCAGGAAGATGTGGTCTTCGAGCTTGCCACCCTGCTCCACCGGCAGCCATTTGCTCAATTCCGCGGCCGGGACGCGCAGCATGTGCATGTCGTCGTACTGGCGGATCAGCACCGTGTCGACCGGCTCCTGGTCCGTGATCAGCCAGACGCGCTCGACGCGGTCCATGTTCTTGCCCTGCATGGTGCGCAGCTGGCGCATCGCGAACAGCTGCTTATTGCAGGCTTCGTCGCACACGCCGCCGCCGACTTTCACCATGATCCATTTGCCGGCGTAGTTCTCCAGCGTTTCCGGGCGGCCGTCGAGGGTCGTGCTGGACAGCTTCGGCATCAGGTGGGTGCGCTGGTCGATGAAGGCGCCATAATTCGTGCGCCCGCTCGGCTTGATGATGTAAAAGGTCACATACGAGGCGATGATCGGCGCCGCGCACACAAACAGCAGGACAAAGAGTTTCAGGCGGCCGTCCCGGCGGGCCTTGGTTGACGCTTGCTCAGACACCTTGTTTTCTTCCACTTCGAAATCCTGTAATCACGAAAAATAAGGCAGCCATCGCCGCCAGCGCATACCACTGGAAGGCGTAGCCGCGGTGCTTGTCGATGCCGAGCGAGGGCGCCGGCCAGTCGCGCACCAGGCCCTCCTCCTGCCCCGCGCCCGCCTGCTCGACGAAGAAGGGTTCAAGGCTCAGGCCGCCAGCCCGCGCTACCGTCGCAAGATCGAGGTTCTGCACGCGCATGCCGGGCTTGAGTACACCCGCGCTGCCGAGCTGCATGACGTGTCCCGCGCTCAGCGTGGCGACACCCTCGATCGTGACGATGCCCGTTGGCGTTTTGAAATCCGGCAGCCGCGCATAATCGGCCGCATCGCGCGGCAACCAGCCGCGCAGCACCAGCACATGCTGGTTCGAACGCGCTATTTTAAACGGCATCGCCAGTACGAACCCGGCCCGCCCATTCAGCGGCCGGTTATCGAGGAACAGCGGCCACCCTGCAACCCATTGACCGGTGAGGCGCACCCTTCGATATTCGATATCCGTTCCGCCTGCGCTCCCCGCCATTGTTGGCCCCTGGTGCACCGTAGGGTGGGCACTCGTGCCCACGCGTTCGTCCCCATGCGCACCACCACCGCCCCCCAGCACCACGGGCGGCGCCGCAGACCTCTCCGCCAGCCGCGCTGCAATGCCCAGCTTCTCCTCCGCCCTCCTCGCCTGCCAGTTCCCCAGCACGATCCCGAGTACGACCAAGGCGACCGTCACCACGAACGGAATGACCCTAAACCTGAATGCCAAACGCATTACAATTAACCTTTACTCCACACAACTGGCCCGACCATGAAAACCTTCATCGCCATCGCCTTCATCCTGATCATCGCCAGCCTCGGCTCGGCGCTGTTCTTCCTGATGAAGGACAAGGGCCGCAGCAACCGCACGGTGCAGGCGCTGGCGATGCGCGTCGGGCTGTCGATCACGCTGTTCCTGATCGTGCTCGCCTCCTACAAGATGGGCTGGATCCATCCGACCGGCATCCACTGATCCCCACCTTCAGATACGACAAGGGACAGCCAGCGGCTGTCCCTTGTTATACCAGCCTGCGTCCTGATTACAGCCAGTAGACCACGACGTAGAGCCCGAGCCACACCACGTCGACGAAGTGCCAGTACCAGGCCGCGCCTTCGAACCCAAAGTGGTGATCCGCCGTGAAATGCCCCTTCAACACGCGGTACAGCACCACCGACAGCATGATCGCGCCCATCGTCACGTGGAAGCCGTGGAAACCGGTCAGCATGAAGAAGGTCGAACCGTAGATGCCCGAGGTCAGTTTCAGGTTCAGTTCATGGTAGGCGTGGATGTATTCGTAGGCCTGGAAGCCCATGAAGATCGCGCCCAGCAGGATCGTGAAGAACAGGAACACGGCCGTATTGCGGCGGTGGCCGGCGCGCAGCGCGTGGTGGGCGATCGTCAGCGTCACGCCCGACGTCAGCAGCAAGGCGGTGTTGATGGTCGGGATCGGGAACGGTCCCATGGTGCTGAAGCCTTCGACCGTGCCGGCCGGGCCGGTATTGCCCCACTGGGCGGCGAAGTCGGGCCACAGCATCTTGTGGTCGAGATCGGCCAGCCAGGGCATGGAGATCGCGCGGGCATAGAACAGCGCGCCGAAGAAGGCGGCGAAGAACATGACTTCGGAGAAGATGAACCAGCTCATCGACCAGCGGAAGGAGGAATCGATGCGCTGGTTGTACTGGCCCGATTCCGACTCGCCGATGGCGTCGCCGAACCAGAAGTAGAGCACGACCA
This sequence comes from Telluria sp. AIW5, assembly GCF_056680575.1. Classification (NCBI taxonomy): domain Bacteria; kingdom Pseudomonadati; phylum Pseudomonadota; class Betaproteobacteria; order Burkholderiales; family Oxalobacteraceae; genus Telluria; species Telluria sp. AIW5. The sequence goes on from NZ_CM155289.1 coordinate 5,395,716, forward strand.
GCATCGAGGCGATGCCGGCCAGGCAGACGGCCGGTCCCCACGCGGCGCCGTTGACCCAGCCGGACGCGCCGAGCATGGTCACCAGCATCGAGAAGCCGCCGGCCATCGGCCACCTGGACGGGCCCGGCACGAAATAATGCGGCGCGGTCTTTGACACACTCATCTTCATCTCCTGAATCAATTTTCTTTGAATTGGATTACTGAAAAACGCGATACAAACTTCACTGCGCCTCTTACTTCGCGACCGCCATTCTCACCACTAACAACAGCACGCCGATAAAAATCGCTGCTCCCAGCAGCGCCGCCACGATCACGTGAACCGGATTCAGGTTCTCCGCATCATGCTCGTAGTCCTTCCGCTTGCGCACACCAAAGAAGGACCAGAAGACAGCCTTCATCGATGCCGAAAATGAGGCTGACCCCGACGCCTTCCTGCGCGGCGGCTCGATCGGTTCCATCTACTTCACCGCCACCGTGCCGGACACCTCGAAGAAGGTGTACGACAGCGTGATGTTCTTCACTTCGCGCGGCAGCTTCGGGTCGATGAAGAATACCACCGGCATCTGGCGCGCCTCGTTCGGTCCCAGGGTCTGCTCGCGGAAGCAGAAGCATTCGACCTTCTTGAAATGCGGCGTCGCCGACTGCGGCGCGTAACTCGGGATGGCCTGCGCCTTCACGGTACGCGCCTGCGTGTTGACGACTTCATACATGACGGTCGCCAGCTCGCCCGGATGCACGGCGATGCTGCGCGTGGTCGGACGGAAGCGCCACGGTCCCTGCGCATTGCCATCGAGTTCCACCGTGATCGTGCGACTAGCGTCGACCTGCGTGTTCGCCGGGCGCTCGACGGTGCCGTCCTGCTGGGTCAGCACATTAATGCCGAGCACCTCGCAGACCTGGCGGTAGATCGGCACCAGCGCATAGCCGAAGCCGAACATCATCACCGCCACCACCACCAGCTTGCCGAAGGTGGAGCGGTTCAGGCGCAGGCGTTCCAGGGCGCTGTAAGTCACGATGTATAGCTCACGTCAGTGCCAGAGATGTTGCAGGATGACCGCCACGAAGAAGAACGCGGCGATCCCGGCCAGCACCAGCGCCGTTTTCAGGTTACTCGGCTTCTTTGGCGCGTTCATTACTTCACCAGCGGCGGGTTTTCAAAAGTGTGGAACGGCGCCGGGCTCGGCACGGTCCACTCCAGGCCTTCCGCGCCTTCCCATGGCTTGGCGTCGGCTTTCGGGCCGCCCTTGATCGTCGGCAGCACCACGAAGAGCAGGAAGTAGACCTGCGACAGGCCGAAACCGAAGGCGCCCACCGAGACGAGCATGTTGAAGTCGGTGAACTGGACCGCGTAGTCGGCGTAGCGGCGCGGCATGCCGGCCAGGCCCAGGAAGTGCATCGGGAAGAAGGTCACGTTGAACCAGACCAGCGAGTTCCAGAAGTGGATCTTGCCGCGGCCTTCCGGATACATGTGGCCGGTCCACTTCGGCGCCCAGTAGTAGAAGCCGGCGAACAGCGCGAACAGCGAGCCGGCGACCAGCACGTAGTGGAAGTGGGCCACGACGTAATAGGTGTCCTGCACCTGGATGTCGATCGGGGTCACGGCCAGGATCAGGCCGGTGAAGCCGCCCATGGTGAACACGAACAGGAAGCCGACCGCGAACAGCATCGGGGTTTCGAAGGTCATCGAACCCTTCCACATCGTGGCAACCCAGTTGAACACCTTCACGCCGGTCGGTACCGCGATCAGCATGGTGGCGTACATGAAGAACAGCTGCGACGTCACCGGCATGCCGGTGGTGAACATGTGGTGGGCCCAGACGATGAACGAGAGCACGGCGATCGAGGCGGTCGCGTAGACCATCGAGGCGTAGCCGAACAAGGGCTTACGTGCAAAGGCCGGGATGATCTGCGAGACGATACCGAAGGCCGGCAGGATCATGATGTAGACCTCGGGGTGGCCGAAGAACCAGAAGATGTGCTGGTACATGACCGGGTCGCCGCCGCCGGCGGCGTTGAAGAACGAGGTGCCGAAGTGGCGGTCGGTCAGGGTCATGGTGATCGCGCCAGCCAGAACCGGCATCACGGCGATCAGCAGGAAGGCGGTGATCAGCCAGGTCCAGCAGAACATCGGCATCTTCATCAGGGTCATGCCGGGCGCGCGCATGTTGAGGATGGTGACGATGATGTTAATCGAGCCCATGATCGACGAGGCGCCCATGATGTGCAGGGCGAAGATCGCCATGTCCATGCCCGGCCCCATCTGGGTCGACAGCGGCGCATACAGCGTCCAGCCGGCGGCGGTGGCGCCGCCCGGCACGAAGAACGAGGAAGCGAGCAGGATCGCGGCCGGCGGCAGCAGCCAGAACGAGAAGTTGTTCATGCGCGCGAAGGCCATGTCGGACGCGCCCACCTGCAGCGGGATCATCCAGTTGGCGAAGCCGACGAAGGCCGGCATGATCGCGCCGAACACCATCACGATGCCGTGCATGGTGGTCAGCTGGTTGAAGAACTCCGGGCGGAAGAACTGCAGGCCGGGATGGAACAGCTCGGTGCGGATCATCAGCGCCAGCACGCCGCCCGAGAGCAGCATGGTGAAGGCGAACCACAGGTACAGGGTGCCGATGTCCTTGTGGTTGGTGGCGAACAGCCAGCGGCGGGCGCCGGTGGGCGTGTCGTGCGCGTGGTCGTGGCCGTGGTGGTCGTCGTGCGTATGGTCGAGAGTGCTGGTAGTCATGTCAGTATCCTGGGAACTCATCACTTGCAAAATTAGTTACTGCGTTATTTGCCACGTGCAGCCAGAACCTCGGCCGGTTGAACGATGTTTTCCGCGGCCTTGTTCGACCACGTGTTGCGCGTATAGGTGATGACCGAGGCGATGTCGGAGTCCGACAGCTGCTTCCAGGCCGGCATCGCCGACGGGAATTTACCGCTGTGCAGGCCATTCAGGACGATGTGGATCTGCTCCGCCTTCGGGCCGTTCACGACCGGCGAACCGTCGAGCGAGGCAAACGCGTTCGGCACCCCCTTGCCGCTGGCCTGGTGGCAGGCCACGCAGTTGGCGGCGTAGATACCTTCGCCCTTGGTTTTCAGTTCGTCGATGGTCCAGACCTTGGTCGGATCGTCGGCCAGCGCGGCCATTTTCTTTTTCTCGCCGGCGACCCAGGCCGTGTAATCCTCGGCCGAGACGACCCGCACCACGATCGGCATGAAGGCGTGGTCCTTGCCGCACAGCTCGACGCAATTGCCGCGGTAGATGCCGACCTTGTCGGCCTTGAACCAGGCGTCGCGCACGAAACCGGGGATCGCATCCTGCTTGATGGCAAAGGCCGGAATCGTCCAGGCATGGATCACGTCGTTGGCGGTGAGGACCATGCGGACCTTCTTGCCGACCGGGACGACCATTTCCCTGTCGACTTCGAGCAGGTAGTTTTCGGTGCGCGCTTCGGTCGGCGCGATGCCCGGCTCGCCGATCTGGGTGCGCGGGGTCGACAGGTTCGACAGGAAGCTGATGCCCTCGCCTTCGCCTTTCAGGTAATCGTAGCCCCATTTCCACTGCATGCCGGTGGCCTTGATGGTCAAATCGGCGTTCGAGGTGTCTTTCAGCGCGATGACGGTCTTTGTGGCAGGCAGGGCCATGCCGATGACGATCAGGAAGGGAACGACGGTCCAGGCGATCTCGACGGTGGTCGATTCGTGGAAGGTGGCCGGCTTGTGGCCGCGGGATTTGCGGTGCTTGAACACCGAGTAGAACATGACGCCGAAGACGCCGAGGAAGATGATGAGGCAGACCAGCATCATCCAGTTGTGCAAGCTGTAGATGTCCGCGCCGATCCCAGTTACCGGAGTTTGCATGTTCAACTGGTATTCCACCGGCCGCCCCGTGATTTCAGGGGCTGCCAGTGCCGGAATACTGGTCCATACGGCGAGACCGAGCATCAAGGCGTGAAGTCGCTTTGCATATGTCATGTATTGTCCCCAACCACCAAATATAAGAATATTTTTAAACGGTCAGCAATTCCATGAACGAACCGCCGCCGCTCCGAAACCAGGTGCAAGCTGGTTCCGGGCGGCATGGCGTGTGGACGCATAACGGCTTGAACCAACGCGTCCACCAGCAACTGCAAAACACACTGACGGGCGCGAAACTTGCGATGTTGCTTTTTTCAATTTTCTAATTCTTCCACCTTGACGCCATGTTTTGCAACGTATAACGGGGCACAGGGCGAAAAAATAGTTATTGATTATACTCAAATCGCTAATTTTTATTCAAGGAAAATCCTTGTCATGGCTGGGTTATTTCGTGCGTTATGGCATCGATCGTTGCCCTAGGGGCCTTGCCGGTGGGGGCGGATCGTGCTAACGCGTTCGTTATTAATGCCAGCTCCTCGTAGGGTGGGCATCCCGTGCCCACGCGGTACGCCGCCATCAGGGTCACGATCGCTGATCCGTGCGTACGCCGCGCTGCTTACTGCTTGCGCGGCCGGAACTGCACAATCGCCTCCCCCGCCGCCGTCGTCTTCGGCACCGGCCGGAACGCGTGTCCATAAATCACCTCGAAACTCAGCGGGATCTTGCCGTCCGCCCCGCGCTGCGCCTCGAGCGCGTCGACCATGCGCTGCCAGGCCGCACGCCCGATCAGCCCGCGCCGGCGCGTCGCCAGCGGATTGCCGCCAATCGCCCGCACGTCCGCCAGCAGCGCCTCGACCGTGCCATACGTGACCGTGATGCGCTCGGCATCCATCACCGGCGTCGAAAAGCCCGCTTCGACCAGCTGGTCACCGAAGTCGTGCATGTCCACGAACGGCAGTGTATGCGGCGTTTCGTCGAGCGCGGCAAACGCGGCGCGCAGCTCCTTGAAGGTGTCTGGCCCGAAATTCGAGAACATCAGCAAGCCGTCGACGCGCAGCACGCGGCGCCATTCGGCGAACACGCGGTCGGGCTGGGGATGCCAGTGCAACGCCAGGTTCGACCACACCAGGTCGATCGAGTTCGGGCCGAATGGCAGCGACCCGAAATCGCCGCAAAGAAGATCGACGCCGGCTTTGGCCGGCATCAGGCGGCTGAGCATCTGGTTCAGCGAGCGCATGGCCGGCGCCGGCGTTTTGGCTTCGGCCAGCATGGCGCTCGAGGCGTCCATGCCGACGATCTGGGCCGCCGGATAGGTTTTTTGCAGGGTGCCGAGGTCCGGCCCGGTGCCGCAGCCGGCGTCGAGCACGCGCTGCGGCACGATTTTTACAAGACTCAGCCGCTCGTGCATGCGTGCCGCGATCTCGCGGCGCAGGAAATCGGCCGCGGCCACGCGCTGGGGTTCCGCGAACAGCGCACGCACACGCGACTGGTCAATCGGTGCGCTCATTTTCGATGGGGACGAAGGAGAAGCCATGGTTCTGTTGCGTTCAAATGAGATAATGGCGGGAGTGTACAGGTTTGCGGAGGGTCGAGCCGATGGGCGAGCGTATGCATCCGCGTATGCATCCTTTTTACATGCGCTGGCCGCGTGCCCTGGCGCACGTCCTGGCCAGTTCGCTGCTGCCCGGTTCCTGCGCACTGTGCGGGGAACGGGCGCCTGGGGCCGTGTGCGCACCCTGCACGCTGCGCTACGCCATGCCCGGCGGGCCGCGCTGCCGCTGCTGCGCCAACCCGCTCGCATCCGGCGAGCCCTCCGGGCAAGCCTGCGGCGCCTGCCTTGCCGACGAGCCGGCTTATGATGCCACGGTCGTGGCCGTCGATTACGCGGCCCCGCTCGACGGCCTGGTACTCGGCCTGAAATTCGGCGCCCGGCTGCCGCTGGCGCCCTGGTGCGCGAACCTGCTGGTCGAGGCCGCGCTGGCCCGGCCCGGCTGGCCGCTGCCGGATTTGCTGTGCCCGGTACCGCTGGGACCGCGCCGCTTGCGGGAGCGCGGTTTCAACCAGGCGCTCGAGATTGCCCGGCCCCTGGCTGCCGCGCTCGGCGTGACGTTGCAGCCGCGCCTGGCGACGCGCGCCGTCGAGACGGTAGCGCAGTCGGGCGTAAGGCCGCGCGAACGGGCGAATAACATCCGCGGCGCCTTCGCCATCGCCCCAGACATGGCCGAGCAGATACAAGGTCGCCACATCGGCGTCGTCGACGACGTCATGACCAGCGGCCACACACTGAACGAACTGGCCGCCGCCCTGAAGGCAGCCGGCGCGGCGCGCGTGTCGAACCTGGTGTTCGCGCGCACGCCACCACATTAAATAGGGAGCAAGAATTGTTTCACGTCGTTTTAGTCGAACCCGAAATCCCGCCCAACACGGGCAACGTCATCCGCCTGTGCGCCAACACCGGCGTGCAACTGCACCTGATCGAGCCGCTCGGCTTTCCGCTCGACGACGCAAAAATGCGCCGCGCCGGCCTCGACTACCACGACTACGCGACGATGAAGGTGCACAAGAACTGGGAAGCTTTCCTGGCGGACGCGCAGCCCGATCCTGCGCGCATGTTCGCGCTGACCACCCACGGTTCGGCCCCGTTTGCCGACGCCGCCTTCAAGCCAGGCGACTTCTTCGTCTTTGGTCCTGAATCGCGCGGCCTCGACCCGGCGCTGCGCAACAGCTTCCCCACCAACCAGCGCATCCGCCTGCCGATGATGCCCGACAACCGCAGCCTGAATTTGTCGAACACGGTGGCGGTGGTGGTGTACGAGGCCTGGCGCCAGAATGGGTACGCCGGCGGGGCTTGACCCCGCGCGCCGCGCGCAGGCACACTGTTCCGCAATCCATACAGCAGAGGAGCGGCAGTGAGCAACAGACGATCCGTATTACAGGCCGCGGCGGCGCTGGCAGCCCTCGCCGCTTGCGGACGCGCCGGCGCCCAGGCGGCAGCTGGCCCGCTGGCCATCGGCGAAACCTTCACGCTGCCATCGACCGTGCTCGGCGAAAACCGGCGCATCAATGTCTACAATGCGCCCGCCAGGGACGCCGGCCCGCTGCCCGTGCTGTACATGCCCGACGGCGGCCTGGAAGAGGATTTCCTGCACATCGCGGGCTTGCTGCAAATCTCGATCGCCAGCGGCACGATGCGCCCCTTCATGCTCGTCGGTATCGAAAACACGCAACGCCGCCGCGACATGACCGGTCCCAGCGAGGACCCGGAAGACCGCAAAATCGCCCCGGTCATCGGCGGCGCCCAGGCCTTTCGCAGCTTCCTCCGCGATGAGTTGATGCCGGCGATCAAGGCGCGTTACCGGACGACGGGTGAAACCGCCATCATCGGAGAATCGCTGGCGGGCCTCTTTATCATGGAAACTTTCTTTGTCGCGCCCGAGATGTTCGACACCTGTATCGCCGTCGATCCGAGCGTGTGGTGGAATCATGAAAGCCTGTTGAAAACGGGCGCGGCGCAGCTGCGCACGCGGCGCCATGCCGGCAAAACGCTGTACGTCGCCGCCAGCGGCGAGCCGGGCATGCCCAAGCTGGCGGGCAGGCTCAAACAGGTATTCGACAGCGCCGCCACGCCCGGACTGCGCTTCGAGCTCGCCGCCTTTCCCGATGAAACGCACCGCACGATCTACCATCCCGCCGCGTTGCGCGCTTTCCGGACGGTATTCACGTAGGGTGGGCATGCCCACGCGGACGTTTGAATCGCGTTACCGTTTGATCGCGGTGACGCCGCCGGTCCAAATACGGCCAACATGAGGCCATGTTCCGCGTGGGCATGCCCGGTGAAACCGTCATTGAGGGCACTGCCCTCAATGACCCCGTACGGGAATCGCAGCGTCCATGCTGACCGGCGATTCACGCCAGCGCTCTCTCCATCCGCCACATCACCCGATTGCGCCCGCCCTGCTTCGCCCGGTACAGCTGCACGTCCGCCGCCTCGAACAGCGCCGCCGAGCTTTCCGGATGCGCCGGATCGAGGCTGGCGCCGCCGATGCTCACCGTGATGCACGATGCCGCCGCCGAACCGGCGTGCGCGATCATCAGCTGCGCCACCGCTTCGCGCAGGATGTGCGCGATCTGCAGCGCCTGGGCGGCATCGGTTTCCGGCATCAGGAGCACGAGTTCTTCGCCGCCGTAGCGCGCGGCCAGGTCGGCCGGACGGCGCATGTGGGCGCCGGCCAGGCGCGCCACGGCATGCAATGCCCGGTCGCCCGCCGGGTGGCCATATAAATCGTTGAACTGTTTAAAAGAGTCGATATCGAGCAGGGCCAGCGACAGCGGCTTGCCGCTGCGGCGCGCGCGCTGCCATTCGAGGTCGTAGACGTCGTCGAAGCGGCGCCGGTTGGCCAGTTCGGTCAGGCCGTCGACGTGGGCCAGATGTTCCAACAGGCGCCGCTGGCGCACCAGCTGCAGGTGCAGCGCCACGCGCGCCAGTACCACCGTCGCATTGAAGGGTTTGGCGATGTAGTCGGAGGCGCCCATCCTGAGGCCGGCCGCCTCGTCTTCCGGGCGGTCCAGGCCCGAAATGAAGATCACCGAGACGTGTTCGAGCTGGTGCGTCGCGCGCAGGCGGCGCAGCACCTCGAAGCCGCTCAGGTCCGGCATCATCACGTCGAGCAGGATCAGGTCCGGCACGTGGCGCGCCGCACGCTCCAGGGCCTGGACGCCGTTCTTCGCCAGCAGCACCGTGTACTCGGGCTGCAGCAGCTCGCACAGGACGTCGCGGTTGATCGGGTCGTCGTCGGCGACCAGCACTTTCTGCGCTTCGACGGGCGTCATGCGGTTTCCTCCAGGTTCAGGCCGGGCAGGCCCGCCAGCCCGGCCAACACCAGCGGGCCGGAAGCCGAGGCGCCCAAGGGCAATACCGGCAGCAGCGCCAGCAAATACGGGGCGCGCGCCGCGCACTGCCGGGAGGACGCCGCTGTCAGCACGCGGCCGCCTCGCGGCCGCTGTGCCGGGTGCGCTGCCGCCTGAAGCGGCGTTCGATGGCGTTCACCCAGCCGGGCGCCGCCGGGTTGGCGTCCCAGTCGCGCAGGGCGGCATCGACCTGGCGCAGCAGCGCCTCGGACAAGGCGGGGGGCCGGACCGCGTCGGCCACGAAGCGCAGCGCCAGGCGCCGGCCAAGGATGCGCGCCCCCAGGCCTGCGATCGAGAGCCGGGGATACAGCAGCCGCGCCAGCGTATCGGCGGTGCGCGCCGCAGCCATCCCGAACGCGAACGCCGCACGCGCGAACAAGGACACCTGGTCGTCCAGCCCCAGGGCGACGCTGGTGTCGCGGCCGCACAGGCGCCGCGCCAGCAGCACGGGGAACCGTTTCCGGGCGCGCGACCCGATCTCCTCGGCCATCGCACGCATCATGGCCACGGCCAGCGCGGGATGCGGGTCGGCGGCTCTTCCGGCCGCTGCCCCGTTCTTGCGGCCGTTCCTGGGGCCGCCCCCCGCATACCTGGCGCCGGCGGCGGCATGGGCCTTGTGCTGCAGGTGCGCGAACAGCGCCGCAGCCTCCTTCATCGTCGCGGGCAGCAGCGCCTGCTCGATGCCGAGCAGGTGGCCCACCACGTTCCAGGCGTGCAGCCAGGCGCCCTCCTCCTCTTTACGCAGGCGCAGGCCGAGGCGGCGCAGGCTGCGCAGGAACACGTAATGAGAACTCAGCAGCGCACTGGCCAGCTCTTCCTGGTTGCGCGGCAGGCCGTTGGCGCGCACGTCCCAGCCGCGCGCGAACAGCGTCCGGTAGCGCTCCGGGCCTTCGGGCAGCAGCGCGGGAATCGCGGCGCCGTGCGCGAGCGCCTCGGCCGGATTGCCGCGCACGACCAGGTGGCGCAGCAGCGCATTTGTCAGGCGCAGCCTGAGTACCTCGGCCACGCCGGCGCCGCCGGGCTCAAGCAGGCCGCCGGGCAGCAGCGCCGCACACTGCAGCGCCGCCGCCGAGCGCACCCGGTCTTCCAACTGTTCTGCGAGCGGGTCGACGGCGATAGCGGCTTCGGGCAGGCCGGCGCAGGCCAGCAGCGTGAACGACAGCATGCCGGCGCCGGCGAATACCGCTTCGGCGCAACCGATCTTCCCGGCGTCCAGCCAGGCCGGCAAGGCGCGCGCTTGCCGGACGTAGTCTTCCAGCGCCGCGGCAATCGGTGCCGGCGTGGCGGCGTCGGCTTGCCAGGTGGCGAGCGTGCCATTGGTCTCCCAACTCGCCAGCGCGCGTTCGAGTACCGCGATCGCTTCCCAGCGCGAGAGCGGCGGCGTGCCGCCGGTCCAGTCGCCGAAGATGCGGTCGATGGTGTCGTCGGCCAGCGGGTCGGCGCGCAGGCGCGGGTCGCCGGCGGCCGGTTCGATCATGTCTGCGCTCATGCCGGCCTCGTCACAAACGGGAGCCGATGCGCGGCGCTGCCGCTGCGGCGGCGGGCGCCGGCAGCCTGCGATTCGGACGAACCCGACGGTTGGACATGCATTCCCCTGATTTCCTGATATAGACGCTGACGCCGCTTTCAAAGGGCGTCTGCCCATTGTGTGTTTGAGTTAAATCAACACATTTTTTTGTTGGGCTTGAGTTAGATCAGTCTATCAGTTAGTGCAATTAGGAAACAGTGCCTTGAGGCTATACCGTGGGCGGGCAACAACTGTTCAGCATCTAAATTTGCAACGAAGGACGAAACGGCGCCGCCACCATGCGCATGGCATATCCGTCCGGGCCGGCGCGGTTGGCAGGCCTACCTGGCCCATTCCAGCGCCGCGGGATACGCGGCGCCATCGGAAATCGAATTATGGCCGGCGCCCCTGAGCACCTTGTGCGTCGCCACCCCGTGTCCGAAACGCGACAGCAGGCGCGCCGTGCTCCAGGCGGGGATCACTTCGTCGTGCGCCGCCGCGAGGACCAGGGTCGGCGCGCCCGGGACCGGCATGGTCGAGATGTGGGGGCTCGGACTGCGGCCTGCGCTGGAGGGAAATAGATGAAGGAGCGCTGCAGGAGGAACAGGGCAAGACAGGCGGCGGCGTAGGCGGCGATGGCCAGCAGGAGGATGACGCTCAGGGTCTTTTGCATGGGACGGCTCCTGGGCGGCTGTCGTAACGCGTGGACGGCAGAGCCGTCCACCCTACCGAACTGCGTTTCCGTTCAGCCGGCGCGCACTTTCGTCAGCAGCTTCGTGGTCGAGCGGTCGTGTTCGAAATCGATGGCGATCGCCTGGCCGCCATAGGCCAGCACCGCCTGCCCTTCGGGAATCGCGCTCATCTCGTAGTCGCCACCCTTGGCGTAGATGTCGGGACGCGCTTCGAGCACGGTCTCCAGCGCCGTGTCCTCGTCGAATTCCACCACCAGGCTGACCGACTCCAGTGCCGCCAGCACGGCCATGCGGTCGGCCAGCGTGTTCAGGGGGCGGTCATCGCCTTTGCCGAGGCGTTTCACCGAGGCGTCGGTGTTCGCCGCGACGACCAGCGAGGCGCCCAGTTCGCGCGCCTGCGCCAGGTAAGTGACGTGGCCGCGGTGCAGGATGTCGAACACGCCGTTGGTCAGCACGACGGGTTTTGGCAGGGCGGCGACGCGCGCCTTGAGCTCGGCGCGCGAGCAGATCTTCGATTCAAAATTCGGCATAAGGTGTGAAGTGCGTTCAGCTTGGGTTTGCAGGGTCTTGCGGTTCTTCTTCGAGCATCATCGACAGCGGCGAGGCCGTGCCGGCGCCCGCATCAAGCTCGCGTCGTTCGCCCGACAGCTTGATCTGCAGGCGCAGGCCGTTGGCCGAGTCGGCATTGCGGATCGCCTCGTCGTAGCTGATATGGCCCTTGTTATAGAGCTCGTACAGCGCCTGGTCGAAGGTGCACATGCCCAGTTCGCGCGACTTGTGCATGATCTCCTTGATGCTGTGGAAGTTCCCCTTCAGGATCATCTCGCCGATGGTCGGCGTGTTCAACAAAATCTCGATGGCGGCTTTCCGGCCTTTGCCGTCCTCGGTGCGCACCAGGCGCTGCGAGACGATCGCGCGCAGGTTGGCGGACAAATCCATCAACAGCTGGTTGCGGCGCTCTTCCGGGAAGAAGTTGATGATGCGGTCCATGGTCTGGTTCGCATTGTTCGCGTGCAGGGTGCCGAGGCACAGGTGGCCCGTCTCGGCAAAGGCGATCGCGTGTTCCATCGTCTCGGTGTCGCGAATTTCTCCGATCAGGATCACGTCCGGCGCCTGGCGCAGCGTGTTCTTCAGGGCGTTGTGCCAGGAGAGGGTGTCGACGCCGACCTCCCTGTGCGTGACCAGGCAGTTCTTGTTCTTGTGGACGTATTCGACCGGATCTTCGACCGTGATGATGTGGCCGGCCGAGTTGCTGTTGCGGTAGTCGATCATCGCGGCCAGCGTCGTCGACTTGCCGGAACCGGTACCGCCGACCACCAGCACCAGGCCGCGCTTGGTCATGACGACGTCCTTGAGTACTTCGGGCAGTTCGAGTTTTTCGAAATTCGGGATTTCCGAGGCGATGGTCCGCACCACCATGCTCACGCTTTGCTGCTGCACGAAGACGTTCACGCGGAAGCGGCAGACGTTCGGCAGCGAGATCGCGAAATTGCATTCCATTTGCGCTTCGAATTCGGCGCGCTGGCGCTCGTTCATCAGCGACAGCGCCAGCGCGCGCGTGACTTCGCCGGTCAGGCGCTGCTGGCTCATCGGCTTCATCGTGCCCTGCTGCTTCATGCTGGGCGGAAAATCGGCGGAAATGAAGAGGTCCGAGCCGCCCTGCTGGTACATGACGGTGAGCAGTTTCTGGATATAGGCCAGGGCTTCGGCAGGGCCGAACGTGGAGGACATGCGGGGTGCCTTTCTGAGCGTCGCGAACAGTCGCCGGGCGAGATTGACCATCGATCCCACCCACGGTGCATTATATCGACTACTATCTCGTTAAAATACTTTCCCCGGCTGACCACGCCGGGCCATGGCAGGTTTATTATTGCATCTCTGCAATGCGTCTGACCATACTCCTATGACACTCACCGAGCTGAAATACATCGTCGCCGTTGCGCGCGCCAAACACTTCGGCCACGCGGCCGAGTCGTGTTTCGTCGCGCAACCCACCCTCTCGGTCGCCATCAAGAAGCTCGAAGACGAGCTCGGCGTTACCCTGTTCGAGCGCGGCGGTTCGGAAGTGTCGGTGACGCCGGTCGGGGCCCAGATCGTGGCCCAGGCCGAGCGCGTGCTCGAGCAGACCGCGGCGATCAAGGAACTGGCCAAGCAGAACAAGGACCCGCTGGCCGGCCCCCTGCGCCTGGGCGTGATCTACACCATCGGCCCGTATTTGCTGCCGCCTTTGGTAAAAAACCTGATCGACAACGTGCCGCAGATGCCGCTCGTGTTGCAGGAAAATTTTACGGTCAAACTGCTGGAACTGCTGCGCCAGGGCGAGCTCGACGCCGCCGTCATGGCGCTGCCGCTGCCCGACCACGGCATGCTGATGCAGACGCTGTACGACGAACCGTTCGTCGTCGCCACGCCGCGCACCCATCCGTGGTCGCGCCGGCGCGAGATCCCGGCCGACGACCTGAAGGCGGAAACGATGCTGCTGCTGGGCAGCGGCCACTGCTTCCGGGACCAGGTGCTGGAAGTGTGCCCGGAAATGGCGCGCTTTTCGTCGCCGGGGAACGGCATGCAGCGTACCTTCGAAGGCTCGTCGCTGGAGACGATCCGGCACATGGTGGCCAGCGGGATTGGCCTGACGGTGCTGCCGCGCGCTTCGGTGCGCGACATGGAGGATCCGAACGGGATGCTGTCCTTCGTGCCCTTCTCGGCGCCGGCGCCATCGCGGCGCGTGGTCATTGTCTGGCGCAAGAGTTTTACGAGGCGGGCGGCGATCGAGGCGGTGTGCAATGCGGTGGCGCAGTGCGATTTGCCGGGGGTGGATATGCTGGGGCTGGACAAGGCCGCGTAAAAATACCGGTAACGCATCTGGTGGGACGTAGGGTGGGCTCCGCCCACGCGGTGATACCTGACCTCAAGATCGTCGAATACGACATCGGAGCCAGTGATACCTGACCTCAAGATCGTCGAATACGACATCGGAGCCGGCGCGTATCACCGCGTGGGCGGAGCCCACCCTACGTATCCGGTAAAATCCCTGTCTTGTACACAATAATTCTTGCGCGACAAGAAGCGAATCATGAACAAGCTGGCGCTCTATTTCCGCCTGGTCCGCGCTGACAAGCCGATCGGCATCCTCCTCCTGCTCTGGCCCACCCTCTGGGCACTCTGGATGGCATCCGGCGGCAAGCCCGATCCGACCGTCGTCGTGATCTTCGTGCTCGGCACCGCCCTGATGCGCTCGGCCGGCTGCGCCATCAACGATTACGCGGACCGCGATTTCGACAAGCACGTCAAGCGCACCGTCGACCGGCCCCTCACCAGTGGCCGCATCAAGGGCTGGGAAGCAGTGATGGTCGCCGCCGTACTGGCCATTATCTCCTTCGTGCTGATCCTGCCGCTCAATACCCTGACCAAAGAGCTGTCGGTACTGGCCCTGATCGTCGCCGGCTCCTATCCGTATTTCAAACGCTTCTTCGCGATCCCGCAGGCCTATCTCGGCATCGCCTTCGGCTTCGGCATCCCGATGGCCTTCGCCGCTGTCCAGGGCAGCGTGCCCGCCCTGGCCTGGTGGCTGCTGCTGGCGAACGTGTTCTGGGCCGTGGCCTACGACACCGAATACGCGATGGTCGACCGCGACGACGACCTCAAAATCGGCATCCGCACTTCCGCCATCACCTTCGGGCGCTTCGACGTGCTTGCCGTGATGCTGTGCTACGGCGTGGCGCTGGCGATCGACCTGGTGTGCGGCTGGATGCTGGGCCTGCGCTGGTGGTTCGTCGGCGGCGTGGTTGTCGCGGCCGGGATGGCGCTCTACCACTACACCCTGATCCGCGACCGCGACCGCATGCGCTGCTTCGCCGCCTTCCGGCACAACAATTGGTTGGGTGCGGCACTTTTCATCGGTGTCGCGTTAGACTATGCATTAGGATAATATTGTCCGAATTGCACGACCTGTTGCGGTGTACAAGGCCGCATTCACATTGACATGAAGAGGACCACCCCATGATGGAAAAAATCCCGACCCAGACCGGCGCCCGCGATCAACTGATGGCCGACCTGAAAACCGTCCTCCAGGACGCCGAAGCCTGGCTGCGCCACGGCAGCTCGCTGACCGGCGAAGAACTGAAAAACGCGAAAGCCAAGTTCGAAAGCGCCATCACCAGCGCCAAGGACGGCCTGGCGAACATGGAAGTCATCGAAAAATCGAAAGCCGCCGCCAAGGCCACGGACACCTACGTCAAGGACAATCCGTGGAAAGCGGTCGGCATCGGCGCCGCTGCCGGCGTCGTGCTGGGCATGCTGATCAACCGCCGTTAAGGCGCGTTGATGGTCTTCACAGAGACGCTCAAGCGGATCGGCACGACCGGGGTCTCCATGGCGCGCACGCGCCTGGAGCTGGCCGCCGTCGAGGCGCAGGAAGAAGCGCGCTCGCTGCTCGGCTACGCCGCCTGGACGCTGCTGGCCGCCTTCCTCGGCGCCTTTGCGTTCATGCTGGTCGCGCTGTTCGTCATCGTGCTGTTCTGGGATGAGCACCGGCTGCTGGCGATCGGCGCCATGGCCGGCGTGTTTGCGCTGGCCGCGCTGCTGATTCTGGCGAAGGTGCGTGCCGGCTTTGCCGCGCGCGGCCCGATGCTGGCGGCGACGCGCGCGGAGCTGGGCAAGGACATTGCCTTCATCCAGGGCACGGGAGCGGTGCATGAATAGCGAGAAGACACCACTGGCGATAAGGCGCGCGCATCTGATCGCCGAATGCGCGCGCCAGCGTGGGGATTTGGCGGACGAGCTCAATGTGCTCAAGGCGCCGGTTGAACGCATCCATGGCGCGGCAGGGTTCATGCGCGATCATCGCATTTCCTTGCTCGCTGGTGCCGGTGTGGCGGTGGGCGTGATGATTGCGCGGCCGAAGCCGGTGTTCGGTGTCGTGGCGGCGGGTGCGTCGCTGTGGCAGCTTGCGCAGAAGATGATGCCGGTCGTGCAGCGGGTGCTGCCGATTGTAAGATCGCGGATTGGCGGGCATTTGGGGTAACCGACTGCGGACGGGCTGGCGGGCGACGATTTGTTGGCCGCTAGCCTGGCTTGATGCGCGTACCGCGTGGGCGCGGGGCGCCCACCCTACCTGTTACGCCCTCATATTTCGACACGCCGGGCTTGCGCTTCTTGTAGGGCGGGCGCCCCGTGCCCACGCGGTACAACCCCATCGTGGACACGCACACGAACGCGCCTTAACCTGCTCCCAACTCATCCCCCAACTCGCGCCCACGCGCCGCCGCCGCCTGCATCGCCTCGACAATCGCCACCTTCACGCCCGCCGCCTCCATGCTGGTAATGGCCGCATGCGTCGTCCCGCCTTTCGAGGTCACGCGCTGGCGTAATACGTCCAGCGTTTCGCTTGATTGCGCCGCCAGCTGCGTCGCGCCGGCAAAGGTCGCCAGTGCCAGCTCCCTGCCCTGCTGCGCGCTCAGCCCCATCTCGGCTGCCGCGGCCACCATCGCTTCCAGAAAATAAAACACATACGCCGGCCCGCTCCCGGAGACCGCCGTCACCGGATCGATCAGCGCTTCGTCATCGAGCCACACGGTCTGGCCGACCGCGCGCAGCACGGCGTCGGCGGCGTTGCGCTGCTCTGCGCTGACGCCGGCCAGCGCCACCAGGCCGGTGACGCCCATGCCGATCAGTGCCGGCGTATTCGGCATTGCACGCACGATGGCGCCATAGCCGCCCAGCCAGCGCGACAAGTCCACGCCGCGGATACCGGCCGCGATCGACAGCACCAGCGGCGCGCCCGTCAAATGGGGCATGAGCGCCCCAGCCACTTCGCGCATCTGCTGCGGCTTCACCGCCAGCACGATCACGTCAGCCGAAGCCACGGCCGCGTCGATGCTGCCAGCCGTCGTCGCGCCATACTGTGCGGCGAGCCGCTCGCGTGCTTCGGGATTCGGATCGACCACGTGCACCTGCGTTCCCGCGCCGGCATTCTTCACTAATCCGGCGATCAAGGCGGTCGCCATGTTCCCGCCGCCGATGAAAGCGATCTTCATAAATGTCCTTTAATCATAGTTGCGTGAGCCGAAAATCGCGCTGCCGACGCGCACGATGGTCGCGCCTTCGAGAATGGCCGATTCCATGTCGCCCGACATGCCCATCGACAGCGTGTCGATGTCCAGGCCGCCGGCGCGCAGGCCGTCGGCCAGCTGGCGCAGTGTGGCGAAGGCCGCGCGCTGCAAGGCCGGGTCGGTTTGCGGTTCGGGGATCGCCATCAGGCCGCGCAGCTTCAGGTTCGGCAGCGCCGCCACCGCGCGCGCCAGCTCCGGGAGTTCGGCGGCAGTGGCGCCGCTCTTGGTCGCCTCGCCGCTGATGTTCACCTGCAGGCAGATGTTCAGCGGTCCCAGCTCGGGCGGACGCTGTTCGGACAGGCGCTGCGCGATTTTCAAACGCTCGACCGTGTGGACCCAATGGAAGTTGGTGGCGATCGGGCGCGTCTTGTTGCTCTGGATCGGGCCGATGAAATGCCATTCAAGTGCCGTATCCGGTTGCGCGCGCGCCACGGCGGCGATCTTTTCGATGCCTTCCTGCAGATAGTTTTCACCGAAGGCGCGCTGCCCGGCGGCGACCGCTTCGAGCACGGCTTCCATCGGGAAGGTCTTCGAAACGGCGAGCAATTTAACGCTGGACAGGGGCCGCTTGGCGGCCTGCGTCGCGGCGGCGATTGTCGCTTCGACAGCTTGCAAGTTGGCAGCGATTGTGGACATAATTGTTTTCTATAGGAAATTTTCGCGCAGGTACTCAAGACGTACGCCGAAGCTGCTCCCTCAGAGCGCTCCACCGCACAGGATTATAAATGGACATCTCAGAACTACTCGCCTTCTCGGTGAAGAACAAAGCCTCCGACCTGCACCTCTCGGCCGGCCTGCCGCCGATGATCCGCGTGCATGGCGACGTACGCCGTATTAACCTGCCGCCGCTCGAGCACAAGGACGTGCACGCCATGATCTATGACATCATGAACGACGGCCAGCGCAAGCAGTACGAAGAAATGCTCGAGTGCGACTTCTCGTTCGCGATTCCCGGCCTCGCCCGTTTCCGCGTCAACGCCTTCAACCAGGAGCGTGGCGCGGCCGCCGTGCTGCGTACAATTCCCTCGAAGATCCTGTCGCTCGAAGAGCTGAATGCACCGAAGATCTTCGGCGAACTGGCCTTGAAACCGCGCGGCCTGGTGCTGGTCACCGGCCCGACCGGCTCCGGCAAATCGACCACGCTGGCGGCGATGATCAACCACCTGAACGAAACCGAATACGGCCACATCCTCACCATCGAGGACCCGATCGAATTCGTGCACGACTCGAAGAAATGCCTGATCAACCAGCGCGAAGTCGGCCCGCACACGCTCTCGTTCAGTAATTCGCTGCGTTCCGCGCTGCGCGAAGACCCGGACGCCATCCTCGTCGGCGAGTTGCGCGACCTCGAGACGATCCGTCTCGCTTTGTCAGCCGCCGAAACCGGCCACCTCGTGTTCGGCACCCTGCACACCTCGTCGGCCGCGAAAACCATCGACCGTATCGTCGACGTGTTCCCGGCCGAAGAAAAAGAGATGGTGCGCGCCATGCTGTCCGAATCCCTGCAGGCCGTGATTTCGCAGACCCTGCTGAAAACCAAGGATGGCTCGGGCCGCGTCGCCGCGCACGAGATCATGCTCGGCACCCCGGCCATCCGCAACCTGATCCGCGAAGCGAAGATCGCCCAGATGTATTCGTCGATCCAGACCGGCAGCAATGTCGGCATGCAGACGCTGGACCAGAACCTGACGGACCTCGTGCGCCGCAACGTGATCTCCAGCGCTGCAGCACGTTCGGCAGCAAAGATCCCCGAAAACTTCCCGGGTTAAGCTCGGTCAAGGACAATCATGGAACGCGACCAGGCCTCAAAATTCATGTTCGACCTGCTGCGCCTGATGGTCAGCAAGGGCGGCTCGGACCTTTTCATCACCGCCGGCTTCCCGCCCGCGATCAAGATCGACGGCAAGATGACGCCGGTCTCGAGCCAGCCATTGACGGCCGCGCACACGGCCGACCTGGCGCGGTCGATCATGAACGACAAGCAGACCGCCGGCTTCGAACTGACGAAGGAAGCGAACTTCGCCATCAGCCCGGGTGACCTTGGCCGCTTCCGTGTGTCGGCTTTCGTCCAGATGAGCAGCGTGGGTATGGTGCTGCGCACGATCACGACGCAAATCCCGAAATTCGAAGACCTGGCCTTGCCCGTGGTGCTGAAGGACGTCGTCATGTCCAAGCGGGGTCTCGTGATCATGGTCGGCGCGACCGGTTCGGGCAAATCGACGACGCTGGCCGCGATGGTCGGCTACCGCAACGAGAACAGCTACGGCCACATCATCACGATCGAGGATCCGGTCGAATTCGTCCACCCGCACCGCAACTGCGTGATCACGCAGCGCGAAGTGGGCGTCGACACCGACAGCTTCGAAGCGGCCCTGAAAAACTCGCTGCGCCAGGCGCCGGACGTGATCCAGATCGGGGAAATCCGCGACCGCGAGACGATGGAACACGCGATCGCCTTCGCGGAAACCGGCCACCTGTGCCTGGCCACGCTGCACGCCAACAGCGCCAACCAGGCGCTCGACCGCATCATCAACTTCTTCCCCGAGGAGCGCCGCCAGCAGCTGTTGATGGATTTGTCGCTGAATTTGCGCGGCCTGGTCTCGCAGCGCCTGATCCCGAAGAAGGAAGACAAGGGCCGCGTAGTGGCGATGGAAATCATGCTCAATTCGCCGCTGATCTCGGACCTGATCTTCAAGGGAGAAGTCCACGAGATCAAGGAGATCATGAAGAAGTCGCGCGAGCTGGGCATGCAGACCTTCGACCAGGCGCTGTTCGACCTGTACGAGGCGGACAAGATTTCGTATGAAGACGCGCTGCGCAATGCCGATTCGGTGAATGACCTGCGCCTGAATATCAAATTGAACAGCAAGAATTCGAAGGACCGCGATTTCTCGGCGGGGACCGAGCACCTAGGACTGGTCTGAGCCGCGCGCGGGGTGATGGCGTATCATCCCGGCATGAACGTTTTCGACTTCCAGGCCGCTCTACTGGACGGCACCCCCATCGACCTGTCGCGTTACCGCGGCAAGGTGCTCCTGATCGTCAACACGGCCAGCGCCTGCGCCTTCACGCCGCAGTACAAAGGACTGGAAGAGATCTGTCGTCGCTTTCACGAACGCGGCGTCGAAGTGCTCGGGTTTCCCTGCAACCAGTTCCGTGAGCAGGAGCCAGGCAGCGCGGCGGAGATCGGCGCCTTTTGCGAAAAGAACTACGGGGTCAGCTTCCCGCTGTTCGCCAAGATCGACGTCAACGGCGCCAATGCGCACCCGCTGTTCCGCCACCTCAAGCGCGCAGCGCGCGGGGTGCTGGGCACGCAATCCATCAAATGGAACTTCACCAAGTTCCTGGTCGCGCGCGACGGCCGCGTGGTCAAACGCTACGCGCCGAACACCGCGCCCGACAAAATCCTCGGCGATATCGAGGCCCTGCTCGCGGCGTGAGCCCGCATGGCCGCCCGTCCTTTGGCACATAAAAAGCCCGCGCAGGCGGGCACGCATAACGCGCGGGCATGCCCGCCCTACGGTACGCCACCGCCATCGCTTTTGGTCGAGGCCGCTGCGAAACCCAGGGCGGGCATGCCCGCGCGCCGGCCACGACGCGCCACCGTCCTCGTTCCTGGTCGAGACCGCTGCGCAACGTCGGGCGGGCATGCCCGCGCGCCAACCACCGCGCACCACCCTCCTCGTTCCTGGTCGAGACCGCTGCGCAACGTAGGGCGGGCATGCCCGCGCGCCGACGCCAGGAGCGGCGCTCCATCGACAACAAAGGCCGCTCCGATATGCATCGAAGCGGCCTTCTTGACTGAACGGTATTACCGCGCAGGCGCGGGCTTCCTTACTGCGTGCCCGGGCTTATTTCGAGATCGGGGCCGCGGCAGGCATGGCTTGCGTGCCGGTCGAAGCCGGTGCGGTGCCGGTATCGACTGGTGCGCTGACCGGGGTCGAGGCCGGGGCCGTCGTCGTCGTGGTCGACGTCATGCCGCTATCGGCCGCAGTGCCGGTCGCAGTCGAGGTCGAGGTCGAACCTGCTGCGCTACCGGTATCGCCCTGGGCGCCCGTCGAGCCCTGGGAGGTGGTCGAACCCTGGGTGTCGGCAGCATCGGTCTTCGCCGTGTGCTTCGCAACCTTGTGCTTCGACTTGGCCTTGGCGGTTTTCTTCGCCTTCGTGGTGGTCGCCTTGGCGGCAGGCTTGGCTTCGGTCTTGGTGTCGGCCTGCGCGGTCGCCGTGCTGTCCTTGGCGCCGGCGTTCAGGGTTGCCTTGACATCCTTGTTGTCCACCAGCACGGCCGTTTTCGTGTCGGCTTTTGCTGCGTGGACCTTCGCAACAGGCGTAGCTGGGGTTTGTGCGAAGGCGGCGCTTGCGAACAGACCGGCGATCAGGGTGGCGATGATTTTCTTCATGGTGCGGCTCCTTGTGGTTGTCGTGTAGTGCACGTTAGTTTCAATGTCACTGGGCTAAGAACGCGACAGGTCGAAAGACTGTTGACCGGTTTAACAATCGCTTACATCCTTGGCATTTGCTTACAGGTGATGCAAGATTTGTTGCCGGGAGAGGACACGGGCGAAAAAAGCCCGCGCAAGGCGCGGGCTCGATTGGATGACTTGCGCTTACTTGGTCTTGGCGGTGGCGGCGACATCGGCGCCGTGCGTGCCCGCGTGGACCTGGGTGCTCGCCTCGGCTGGCGGCTTCACGTCCGATTTGACGGCGGTCTTCGCATCCTTGGCATCGGCTTTCACGGCCGCCTTGGCTGCCTTGGAGTCGGCCTTGATCGCTTTCTTCGATTTCTTCGTATCGGCCTTCAGGGTCGCCTTGGCTTCCTTGGTGTCGGCCTTCACGTCAGCTTTCGCTTCCTTGGTGTCCGCCTTCACTTCGGCCTTGGTGGCAACGGGCGCGGTGGTGGTGGTCACAGGGGTGGTGGTTTGGGCGAATGCGGCGCTTGCGAACAGACCGGCGATCAGGGTGGCGATGATTTTCTTCATGGTGCGGCTCCTAGTGGGTTGTCTTGTCAGTGCACGTTTCACATGTCACTGAGCCTTAAACGAAGCACCCCTGGGTGCTGTTGACGGGTTTAACAATCCCTTACATCGCTGGCATTTGCTTACAACTCGGCACCAGCGCACAATGCCCCACCTTACCCGACTGCCCACACCATGAACCTCCACCGCCTCGACCTGGTTTCCCTTTCCCTGTTTGCGCTGGTCGTGCGTACCGGGAGCATCAGCAAGGGTGCGGCACTGGCCAATCTCGCGGTCGGCGCCGCCAGCAGGCGCATCTCCGACCTGGAAACCATGACCGGCACCCTCCTCCTGGTGCGGCATTCGCGCGGGGTGAGCCTCACCGTCGCCGGCGAGGCGCTGCATCGCCATGCGCAGCGCATATTGGCCGATGTCGATTTGCTGACGGCCGACCTGTCGGATTACGCCTCGGGCCTGGTCGGCGTCGTGCGCCTGTGGGCGAATACCTCGGCCGTCACCCAGTTCCTGCCGCAGGACCTTGCCGCCTTCACTGCGGCCAACCCCGGCATCCGGATCGAATTCGAAGAAGGCGACAGCCGGGAAATCGTCGTCGCGGTGCTCGATGGCCGGGCCGACCTGGGCATCTTCGCCGACCGGACGCCGGCGCTGGGCCTGGACCTTGTGCCCTACCGCAACGACCGCCTGAGCCTGGTCGTACCGCGCGAGCATGCCCTGGCCGGCATGCGCAGCCTGTATTTCAGGGACGTGCTCGATTATGACTTCGTCAGCCTCTCCGCCGGCACGTCGCTCGCGCAGCGGCTGCAGGCCGAGACCGAGGCGCTGGGACGCAACCTGAAACTGCGCATCCGCGTGCGCAGCTTCGATGCCATGTGCAAGATGGTGGCGGCCGGCATGGGCATCGCCGTGCTGCCGTCCGGCGCGGTGCAGGAACTGGTACGCTCGCTCGACCTGCGCCAGATTGTCCTCGACGATCCCTGGGCCGAACGCAGCCTGCTGATCGGCCTGCGCGACGCCAGGGCTGTGTCGCGCCACGTTCGGCTGCTGCTGGAACACCTGCAGCAGCCGCCGGTATCGTAGGGTGGGCATGCCCACGCGGAAGCACGCCTCGTATTGGCGCTGTAGGTATCGCACATGGTGCATCGTGGCGACGCGTCGACGCACATAAGCGAGATCCACGCACGTAACGCGTGGGCATGCCCACCCTACGGCATGCCGGTATCAGGTCCGAAGCCGACAATGCGCCTATTCCAGCTTTCGCGGTTTGCGAAAGCTGGCTTCTCCCCTTTTCGCTTCTGTCATCCGCGGCGGCGGATCAAAATACCTTAACGCATTACCAATCGAGTAAAGGTCCATCATGCAGGCAGGTCAGAACATCCCGGAAGGCGCCTTGCGCGGCGTGCGCGTCATCGAAATGGGGCAGCTCATCGCCGGACCGTTCGCCGGCAAGACGCTCGGCGAGTTCGGCGCCGATGTCATCAAGATCGAGGCCCCCGGCAGCGGCGACCCGCTGCGCAACTGGCGCATGATCAAGGAAGGCACCTCGGTCTGGTGGCAGGTTCAATCGCGCAACAAACGCTCGATCGCGCTCGACCTGCGCAGCCCCGAGGGCCAGGACATCGCCCGCAAGCTCATTGCCGAAGCCGATGTGCTGATCGAGAATTTCCGCCCCGGCACCCTGGAAGCCTGGGGCATGGGCTACGAGGCCCTGTCGGCACTCAATCCCGGGCTGGTCATGTTGCGCATCTCGGGCTACGGCCAGACCGGTCCTTACCGCGACCTGCCCGGCTTCGGGGCGATCGGCGAAGCCATGGGCGGGCTGCGCCACCTGACCGGGGAACCGGACCGCGTGCCGGTCCGCTGCGGCGTCTCGATCGGCGACACCCTGGCCGCCCTGCACGGCACCATCGGCATCCTGACGGCCCTGTACCACCGCAAGGTCAACGGCGGCAAAGGGCAAGTCATCGACGTCGCGCTGCATGAGGCAGTGTTCAACGTCATGGAAAGCCTGATCCCGGAATACAGCGCCTTTGGCGCCGTGCGCGAAGCCGCGGGCAGCGCCTTGCCGGGCATCGCGCCGTCGAATGCCTACCGCTGCAGCGATGGCTACGTGCTCATCGCCGGCAATGGCGACAGCATTTTCAAGCGCCTGATGGGCGTGATCGGCCGCGACGACCTGGCTAGCGCTCCGGACCTGGCCAACAACGCGGGCCGCGCCGCGCGGGCCGCGGAACTCGATGCCGCCATCGGGGTCTGGACCGCCACCCGTGCTGCAGGCGAGGTGCTCGAGGTCCTCGGACAGGCACGGGTACCGGCGGGTAAAGTCTACACAGCCAAAGACATCGCGGAGGACCCGCACTACCGGGCGCGCGACATGATCCTGTCCCAGTCCACCCGCGACGGCTATGAACTGGAGGTGCCGGGCGTGGTGCCCAAGCTGATGGGCACACCGGGCACCGTGCGCTCCTCCGCGCCCGGTCTCGGTGACGACACCGACGGGGTACTGCGGGACATTGGATTGACCGAAGAACAAATCGCTGCCTTGCGCAGCAAAGGAGTGGTGGCATGACGAGCTGGAATGGCGCCGGGCGCCGCATTTATATGCAGGAAGTGGGCACGCGGGACGGCTTGCAGGCCGAATCCGTATTCGTGCCGACGGCTGAGAAGATTGCCCTGGTCGACAGCCTGTCGCGGGCCGGCATGGCGAAGATCGAGGTGACCGCCTTCGTCTCGCCCAAGGCGATTCCCGCCCTGGCCGACGCGCAGGAAGTCATGCGCGGCATCGAACGGGTACCGGGCGTGATCTATAGTGCGCTGGTCCCGAACGTGCGCGGCGCCGAGCGCGCCATCGAGAGCGGGGTCGATGAACTCAACCTCGTGATGTCGGCCAGCGAAAGCCATAACCTGTCGAATTTGCGCATGACGCGCGAGCAGTCGTTCAGCGCCCTGTGCGAGGTAGCGGCCCTGGCCAGGGAAGCGTCGCGTGCGGTGAACATCTCCTTGTCCTGCTCCTTCGGCTGCCCGATGGAAGGCGATGTGGCGGAGGACACCGTACTGGCCTGGTGCGCGCGCTTCATCGGCGAGCTTGGTGCCGGCGGGATTACCCTGTGCGACACCACGGGCATGGCGTTTCCGACGCAGGTGGCCTCATTAACCCGGCGCTTCCGCGCGGCCTGGCCCGATATCGAACTGAGCCTCCACTTCCACAACACCCGCGGCATGGGACTGGCGAATGTACTGGCCGGCATCGATGCGGGCGCCGACCGCTTCGACGCCTCGCTCGGCGGGATCGGCGGCTGCCCGTATGCGCCTGGCGCGTCCGGCAACGTCTGCACCGAAGACGTGGTACATGCCCTGCAGCTGATGGGCTATGACACCGGCATCGACCTGGAACAGTTGCTGGCGGCCTCGAAGCGCCTGCCGGGCCTGATCGGACACGAGACGCCGAGCCAGGTCACCAGGGCCGGACGCCGGCTCGACCTGCACCCGCCGCCGAAGGATTTCGAATCGATCAGGGAGCGCGCGCATGCGCGTGCCGACTGACCCGGGCCGACAGTAGCAAGCATGCAGCAACATAAAACAACCATCATTCTTGATGAAATAAGGAGACACCATGAAACCGATTAATTCCGTCCTCGATTCTGTCCTGTTACGCACCTGTGCCCTGTCGCTCGCAACGGCGCTGACCGCCACGGGCGCGCATGCGCAGGACCCCTCCCCCACGCAAGCGGTGACGCTGCTGGTATCGGCTGCGCCGGGCGGCACGACCGACCTGGCGGCGCGCATGATTTCCGAGCCGCTGTCGAAGGCACTGGGCAAACCGGTGGTCGTCGACAACCGGCCGGGTGCTGCGGGCGTCATCGCCGCCTCGGCGGTCAAGCGCGCGAAACCGGACGGCTACACCCTGATGGTGCAATACTCCGGCTACCAGGTCATTACCCCGCACGTGATCAAGGTGCCGTTCGACCCGGTCAAGGATTTTGCGCCGGTGGCCAATCTCATCGTCGCCCCGCAAGTCATCGTGGTCCGTCCCGACCTGCCGGTCAAGACCCTGCCTGAACTGATCAGCTATGCCAAGGCGCATCCCGGCAAACTGTCGTATGCGTCGTCGGGCAACGGCTCGCTGCAGCACGTGACCGGCGAGATGATCAACCAGCTCACCGGCGTCAACCTCACCCACGTCGCCTACAAGGGAACCGGCCCGGCCCTGACCGATATGCTGGGCGGCACGGTCGACATGACCTTCACCACCGCGCCTCCGCTGCTCGGCCACATCAAGACCGGCAAGCTGCGCGCGCTGGCCATCACCGGCAATGTCGCCTTGCCGAGCCTGCCGAACGTGCCGACCACCTCGACCATCAAAGGATTCGAGAAGCTCGACGTCAGCTCGTGGTTTGCCGTGTATGCGCCCGCGGGCACGCCCAAGCCGATCATCGACAGGCTCAGTAGCGAGATCAAAAAGATCATGGCGACGGCGGAATTCAAGAGCAAGGCGGAAGCGCAAGGTGCGTATGCGGTCTACATGACGCCCGAGGAACTGGCCGCCCATACCAGCAAGGAACTGCAGACCTGGGGCAAGTTCGTGAAGGACGCGAAAATCACGGCCGACTGACGCACCCTAGGCAAACGTCTCACCTTCAGGCTACATTCAAACCCATCTCCCGTACGATCTCCGCCGCCTGGCGCGGCGAGATCGTCGCGCCGACGAACAGCTTCGCGTTCACCAGTTTCACCCCGCCCAAATCCACCTCGCGCAAATCGGCGCCATCGAAACGCGTGTCCTTGATGTGGGCCTCGCGCAGGCTGCCGCCCACGAACACGGCTTCGCGGAAGTCGCAGCCGGACAAATCGGCGTCGGCGAAGTCCAGTCCAATCAAGGTCATCTTCCTGAACGACATGCGGCGCAGGTCGGCGCCGCACAGCAGGCTGTCTTCAAAGGACAGGCCGAGATAGGTCACCTCTTCGAAGGCGGCGCCGGTCAGCTTGCAGCTGCGGTAGCTGCACGAGGCCAGCCTGGCGCGGCGCCACTTGCTGTTGTTCAGGTCCGAGGATGCGAAGTGGGCGTCGACCAGGTCGGCGGACTCGAAATCGGCGTGGCCCGCGCGGCAGCGCTGCCAGCGCGTGCGCGACAGGTTGGACGCGTAGAACGAGGTGTCGAGCAGCGCGCAGTTGTTGAAGACGCTGTCCTGCAGGTCGAGGCGCGAGAGGTCGGCGCCGGACAGATCGCAGTCCTCGAAGACCAGCAGCGCGCCCTCCTGCAGCAGTTGTTCGATGCGGGCGCGGTCGACGGATTCGCCGCTGAGGGTGATGGTTGGGCGTGGCATGGAATCGATGCTGTGAAGCGAATCAGCGGGTCTGGATCTCGGCCGAGGCGTGGATCACGCAGCCGCGGTTGATGTTTTCGAGGAAGCGGATCGCTTCGGCCATCGATGCCGAGGATGGCACCAGGCGGTTCAATCCGGGCTCGCTCGCCACGCGGTCGAGGCCATAGGCAAGCGCGCGCGAGACGTCGCGGCCCTGGCGCCCGTCGCTGTTGTAGAGGGCCTCGTAGACACCGACTTCCTCCCACAGGGGGACGAAACCGGGCGTGGTGGAGTCCTCGAAGACGACGACCGGCTCGGGGCCTCCTTCGTCGCGCACGAGGCGGAATACGGAACTCATTGCTCTCTCTCGTCGATTGGGGTGGGACGGAATGCTAGCACGGGTGCGGCAAGCGTGTGGTCTGCGGTGGCGTGCGGGTATTCATGGGCACGAAAAACGCGTGGGCTCGAGAGCCCACCCTACGTTACGCGTCCGCCACGGACAGTTGCGCACCGTAGGGTGGGCATGCCCACGCGCTGCTAGCACGGGTGCGGCAAGCGTGTGGTCTGCGGTGGCGTGCGGGTATTCATGGGCACGAAAAACGCGTGGGCTCGAGAGCCCACCCTACGTTACGCGTCCGCCACGGACAGTTGCGCACCGTAGGGTGGGCATGCCCACGCGCTGCTAGCACGGGTGCGGCAAGCGTGTGCTCTGCGGTGGCGTGCGGGTATTCATGGGCACGAAAAACGCGTGGGCTCGAGAGCCCACCCTACGTTACGCGTCCGCCACGGACAGTTGCGCACCGTAGGGTGGGCATGCCCACGCGCTGCTAGCACGGGTGCGGCAAGCGTGTGCTCTGCGGTGGCGTGCGGGTATTCATGGGCACGAAAAACGCGTGGGCTCGAGAGCCCACCCTACGTTACGCGTCCGCCACGGACGGTTGCGCACCGTAGGGTGGGCATGCCCACGCGTTTTCGTGCCCCAACCTACCCGACCGCCACATCACCCCCGCAATGCACGATCCACCAATTCGATCCAATGCGTCACCGGCGTCTCCGTCCCCGACTGCAAATGCGCCATGCACCCGATATTCGCCGAGACGATCTCCGTCGCCCCGGTCGCCTCCAGGTTCGCCAGCTTGCGGTCGCGCAGCTCGTGCGCGATCTCCGGATGCAGCACCGAATAGGTGCCGGCCGAACCGCAGCACAGGTGGCTGTCGGCGCACAGCATGACGTCGACGCCCGCCGCGCGCAGCACGCCTTCGACCTTGCCGCGGATTTGCTGGCCATGCTGCAGCGTGCACGGCGGGTGGAAGGCCACGCGCTCGCTGATCTTGCCGCCCATCGCCGTTGCCAGCTCCTCCTGCAGTCCCGCCATGATTTCCGACAGGTCGCGCGTGAGCATCGAGATGCGCCCCGCCTTGGCGGCATACGCAGGATCGTGCGCCAGCAGGTGGCCGTATTCCTTGACCGTGACGCCGCAGCCCGAGGCGGTCATCACGATCGCCTCGACTTCTTCGCGTTCCACATACGGCCACCAGGCGTCGATATTGCGGCGCATGTCGTCCAGCCCCGCCGCCTGGTCGTTCAGGTGATAGCGCACGGCGCCGCAGCAGCCGGCCTTCGGCGCGACCATCAACTGCACGCCGAGCGCATCGAGTACGCGTGCGGTGGCCGCGTTGATGTTCGGCGCCATCGCCGGCTGCACGCAGCCGTCCAGCACCAGCATCTTGCGCGCGTGCTGGCGCGTCGGCCAGTGGCCGGCCGGGCGCGGGCGTTGCACTTTGTCCTGCATCTCTTTCGACAACAGCGGCCGCAGCGCGGTGCCGACGCCATATGCCGGCTTGAACAGGCTTGTACGCGGCAGGAATTCCTTGAGCATGGTGCGCTTGATGCGGTCCGATGCGGGACGCGGCACGCGCTCCTCGACCACGCGGCGGCCGATGTCGACCAGGCGTCCGTATTTGACGCCCGAGGGACAGGTCGATTCGCAGTTGCGGCAGGTGAGGCAGCGGTCGAGGTGCAGCTGCGTCTTGCGCGTCGGCTCGACCCCTTCCAGGACCTGCTTGATCAGGTAGATGCGCCCACGCGGGCCATCGAGTTCATCGCCCAGCAGTTGATAGGTCGGGCAGGTGGCGGTACAAAAGCCGCAGTGCACGCAGGCGCGCAGGATCGCTTCGGCTTCAATGCCGTCCGCGGTGCCCTTGATGAAGTCGGCCAGGTTGGTTTGCATGCTTAGAATCTATCCCAGTAGTGAATGAGTCGTTGCTGACGCGCCTGGCAAGCGGGCGCTGCGTTGCTCGTCGCGAGTTTCATAAATTCGTGGCTCGCCATCCGGCCTCCTCGCGCCTTGCGCGCGCTTCCCAGCCATCGTCATCAACTTCCTCCTTCCCTACTGGAATAGATTCAGAACATCCGTCCGGGATTGAAAATATGCGAAGGGTCGAAGGCCGTTTTCAGGCGCTCGTGGATGCGCGCCACGGCGGGCGCCAGCGGCTGGAACACGCCGGCTGACTTGTCGCCGCCGCGGAACAGGGTCGCGTGACCGCCGACCGCGCGCACGGCGCTGCGGATGGTCCCGGCGTCGCTTGACGCCGCGCGCAGCCAGCGCTGCGCCCCGCCCCATTCGACCAGCTGTTCGCCGTTCAATACGATGGCGCCCGTTGTCGACGGCACCGAGAGGCGCCACAGCGGCGCCTCTCCAGCAAAGAAGGCATGGCGCTGTTCGCGCAGCTCGGTCCAGAAGCCGGCGGCGTCAGGCATCACCTGCCCGCCCAGCGCGTTCACCGCCGCGTCCACCGCCGCCCGCGCGCCCGACAGGCGCAACGTCAGCACGCCGCCGTGCCAGCAACTCGCCGAGACCGGCAAGGGCTGGCCGCCCCAGGCGTTGAGCATGCGGATCGCCTCGATCTCGCTGGCCTCGAAGCGCAGCGTCGTCTCCGCCACCGTCCGCGGCAGCACTTTCACGGAGAGCTCGGTGATCAGCCCCAGCGTGCCGAGCGACCCGGCCAGCAGGCGCGAGACGTCGTAGCCGGCCACGTTCTTCATGACCTGGCCGCCGAAGTTCAGGAGTTCTCCCTTCCCGTCCATCAGCTGGGCGCCCAGCACGAAGTCACGCACGCCGCCGCTGTTGGCGCGGCGCGGACCGGACAGGCCGGCGACGATCGCGCCGCCAAAGGTCGCGCCGTCACCGAAATGCGGCGGCTCGAAAGCCAGCATCTGGTTCTGCGCCGCGAGCGTCGCTTCGATCTCGGCAAGCGGCGTGCCGCAACGCGCGGTGATCACCAGTTCCGTCGGCTCGTAGTCGACGATGCCGGCGTGGCCGCGCGTATCGAGGATCTCGCCTTGCAGCGCCCCGCCATACCAGTCTTTCGTCCCGCCGCCGCGAATCCGCAGCGGCTGTTGCCGAGCAGCGGCCGCTGCTACCTGCTCCCTGAATTGTTCAATCATCGTCATTGAGTCAGAAGCGCGGAAGGTCGGGAAACGGCACGGCGCCGCCGTGCACGTGCAGCTTGCCGAATTCGGCGCAGCGGTGCGGCGTCGGAATGGCCTTGTCGGGGTTGAGCAGCATCGGCACATCGAAGGCGCGCTTGACGGCGAAGAAGGCATCGAGCTCCGCGCGCTCGAACTGCACGCACATCGAATTGATCTTCTCCATGCCCACGCCGTGTTCGCCCGTGATCGTGCCGCCCACTTCCACGCACAGCGCCAGGATGGCCGCACCAAAGGCTTCGGCGCGGTCGAATTCGCCCGGCTGGTTCGCATCGAAGAGGATCAGCGGATGCATGTTGCCGTCGCCTGCGTGGAACACGTTCGCGCAGCGCAGCCCGTACGTGGTTTCCATCTGCTCGATGTTGGTGAGTACATGGGCTAGCTGCTTGCGCGGAATGGTGCCATCCATGCAGTAGTAGTCAGGCGAGATGCGCCCCGCCGCCGGGAACGCATTCTTGCGGCCCGACCAGAACTTCATCCGCTCCGCTTCGTTCTGCGAGATCGCGATCGCGCTGGCGCCGGCTTCCTGCAGCACGGCCGTCATGCGCTCGATCTCTTCCGCCACTTCCAGGGGCGTGCCGTCGGCCTCGCACAGCAAAATCGCGGCCGCGTCGGTGTCGTAGCCGGCGTGGACAAAGGGCTCGACCATGCGCGCCGAGGTGCGGTCCATCATCTCCAGGCCGGCCGGGATGATGCCGGCCGCGATCACGCTGGCCACCGCATTGCCGCCGGTGACGACGTCGTTAAAACTGGCCATGATCACCTGGGCCGCGGCCGGCTTCGGCACCAGTTTGACCGTCACTTCGGTCACGATGCCCAGCATGCCTTCCGAGCCGATGAAGACGGCCAGCAGGTCCAGGCCGGGGGCGTCGAGCGCCTCGCTGCCCAGTTCGATGATCTCGCCGTCGATGGTGGCCACGCGCACGCGCAGCACGTTGTGGACGGTCAGGCCGTATTTGAGGCAGTGCACGCCGCCCGAATTCTCCGCCACGTTGCCGCCGATGGTGCAGGCGATCTGCGAGGACGGGTCCGGCGCGTAGTACAGGCCGTACTGGGCCGCGGCCTCCGAGATGGCGAGATTGCGCACGCCCGGCTGGACCACGGCGGTGCGCGCATAATCGTCGACACGGACGATGCGGTTCAGGCGCGCCGTGGACAGCACCACGCCGTCATGGATGGGCAAGGCCCCGCCCGACAAGCCCGTACCGGCGCCGCGCGGCACGATCGGCACCTCGAGCTCGCGGCAGACGCCCAGGATCGCCAGCACCTGTTCTTCGTTCGTCGGCAGGGTGACGATCATCGGCAGCTGGCGGTAAGCCGCCAGGCCGTCGCATTCGTAGGGCCGGGTGTCCTCCGGATCGGACAGGACGGCGCCTTCGGGGAGGCGGGCGCGCAGGGCGGCGGCAACCTGCCGGCGGCGTTCGGGAGGGACGTGGAGAGGGGCGGACATGCGTTCGATTGTAGCCACAATCACATCGATTTGTCGTATCCTCGGGCTATCTTTTTTTGAAGGCAGGACATCATCATGGGTAATCGACTTTCCAAAATCGCCACGCGCACCGGCGACGACGGCAGCACCGGCCTCGGCGACGGCAGCCGTACCCGCAAGGACAGCGCCCGCATCCACGCCTTGGGCGAAGTCGACGAACTCAATTCCTTCGTCGGCCTGCTGCTGTGCGAAGACATGCCACCCGAGCTGCGCGAAGAACTGGTCTCGATCCAGCACGACCTGTTCGACCTCGGCGGAGAATTGTGCATCCCCGGCTACCAGATGATCAAGGACGAACACGTCGCGCGCCTGGACGGCCTGCTCGAGAAGTACAACGCCGATCTGCCGGTCCTGCGGGAATTCATCCTGCCGGCCGGCTCGCGCGCCGCCTCCACTGCCCACGTCTGCCGCACCGTCTGCCGCCGCGCCGAGCGCGCCATCGTCGCGCTCTCGAAAGACGACACCATCAACCCGCAGCCGCGCCAGTACGTGAACCGGCTGTCGGACCTGATGTTCGTGCTCGCGCGCGTCCTGAACCGCTTCGCGGGCGGCACCGACGTGCTCTGGCACCACGACCGCAAGCGTGGCTGAACGCATGGCTGAAAGCGTGCCGATGACGGGTAGTACGGAATTCAAAGTCCGTTTCTACTCGGCCGGGGCCAAGTGGCCGACCAATCCCTTCGGTTTTCGCGGCGAAGGTGTGTTCGCGATCGAGACCGACTTCGTGTTCGTGCGCGCAACCCGCCAGCGCTCGTTCCGCATGCCGCGGCGCGAGGAGCACAAGCTGCGCCGCGTCGACATCGTCAACGCCTATGCCAACGGCCAGGATGTCTGGTTCGACGTGCTCGGCGTGAAGGGCGACATGCGGATCGGCTTTGCCGTCGCCGACCGCGAGACGGCCGCGCGTATCGTCGCCCTGCTTCCGACGCGCCAGACCGAACAATTCGTGCAGGAGCACGCCGAAAACGAAGTTTTCCACGACCGGATCGACTACTGGAGCCCGTCGACGCCGGTGATCTGGGGCCTGCTGGCGGCGAACATCGGCATCTTTGCCCTGATGTGGCTGGCGCGCCAGAAGTACCAGGCGGCGCTGGAGGGACCGCTGCGCCAGCTGTTCGCGCTGCATCCGAACGTCTCGGCCATGCTGCAGGCGCAGCAGCTGGTCGAATGGGGCTCGAACGTCGGCCGCCTGACGCGCGGCGGCCAATGGTGGCGCCTCGTCAGCTCGATGTTCCTGCACGGGAGCATCTGGCACATCGGCTTCAACATGGTGGCGCTGTGGCAGGTCGGCCGCCTGACCGAGCGCATCTTCGGCAGCACGCGTTTCGTCGCGCTGTACTTCCTGGCCGGTATCTCCGGCAGCCTGGCCAGCGTGCTGTGGAACCCGCACGTCAACAGCGTCGGCGCCTCGGGCGCGATCTTCGGCATCATCGGCGGCCTGCTCGCCTTCCTCGGCCGCCCGAACAGCGGCGTGCCGCCGACGGTCGTGAGCGAATTGCGTTCTTCGCTCGTGCCCTTCCTGCTGTTCAGTTTGTGGATGGGCTTCGTGTACCCGCATACGGACAACGCGGCGCATATCGGCGGGCTCATTGGAGGATGGCTGGCCGGTCACTTGCTGGCGCGGTCGATTCACTTGCCGGAGCAGCGGCTGGCATAAAGTCCGCAAGCCGCCGCCAAAACGAAAAAGACCGGGCCAGCATAACGCGCGGGCATGCCCAGTGAACCCGTCATCGAGGCCATTGGCCTCGATGACCCCGTACGGTGCGCCACCGTCGTCATTGTTGGTCGAGACCGCTGTGTAACCCAGGGCGGGCATGCCCACGCATCGACGTCCAGAACAAAGGCCGCTCCGATGTGAATCGAAGCGGCCTTCTTGACTGAACGGCATCACGGACCAGCCCGCTCTTTGTCAATCCACCCCTATCCAGTCACGGCTTCGCAGCGCGCTTGCGGGTGGCAAATCCTGCACCCAGCATGGCGATGCCGAACAGCGCCAGCGAACCTGGCTCCGGCACTTCCGCCAGCTTCAGCTGCCCGTTTCCTCCGATGAAGAAGTACTGGCCGGGTGCGTTCGCGTAAGGCGACCCGTTGCAACCTGCGCCCGTGAAGCCGGAAAACTGGCAAGCAACTTCGTCGACCAGCAGCGCCGTCGGATTGGAGATCGTATTTGCGTTGGTGAACGCAAAGGCCAGGATGTCCTCGGTCGACAGGTCCTTGCCGTTTTCGCGGAAGAAATAGCCCGCATCCAGGCTGCCTACGTCTGCGCGGGCGAACACCGTGACCTGGCCGTTATTGGTTGGCGAGCCGCTTGCATCGACCGTACCGCCGCCGCCTGCCATCACGTCGAACTCGGCGATCAAGTTGCCCAGGTCGGCGCCATACGTACCCGTAGCGGTAGCGTACTGGCCCGGGGTTGGGTTCTGATAAATGCGGATGGTGCCGCCGGTGAAGCTAAAGCCGCCGCCCAGGGTACCCGTCCCATCTGCCAGGAAGGTCGCGGTGATGTTGCCGCCTGGGTAGTTCTGCGGGAACAGTTTGCCGTTGCTGTCGGCTTGGGAAATATTGAACACGCCATGCTCGGAGAACGAGAAGCTCGTGCCGCCGGTCGGGTTGAGCTGGATGAAGGCATTGCCGTTCACGTCCAGGTATTCGTTGATCGACTGGCCGGTGGCGAAACCGCCGCCAGTCGGATTGAATACCCAGTCGTTCAGGACAGTAGCGGCGCTGGCACTACCAGCGAAGGAAATTGCAACAGCAGTAGCACAAGCCAGTTTCTTCAGCAGTTTCATGATCGTCATCCTCACGTGGTTGATCGGCGTTGGCACAGCACTTCAGTACTAGCAATCACCGTACCAGCGTATTTACGCCGTTAAAAATCAATCACTTGGAGAATATTGTTAACTCAACAGTAGAGAAAATGTAAAGAAAATCGACGCCGCCACCAAAGAAAAAGAGCGGACCAGCCGCTCTTTTCACGCCAACGCGATCACACCCTGGTGGCACGCTTGCGAGCCACACATCCCGCACCCAGCATCGCGATGCCGAACAGCGCCAGCGAACCCGGCTCCGGAACGTCCGCCAACTTGAGCTGACCGTTGCTTCCGATGAAGAAGTACTGGCCAGGTGCGTTCGCGTACGCCGTGCCGTTGCAGCCGGCGCCGGTGAAGTTGGCGTATTCGCAAGCGACTTCGCTGACCAGGGTGGCGGTCGGATTGCCAACGGTGTTGGCGTTGGTGAAGGCAAAGGCCATGATGGCCTCGGTCGACAGGTCCTGGCCGTTTTCGCGGAAGAAGTAGCCGGCGTCCAGCATGCCGGTCTCGGCACGTGCGAGTACGGTGACCCGGCCGTTGGAGGTGGGCGAGCCGTTCGCATCGACCATGCCGCCGCCGCCCGCCACCACGCTGAACTCGGCGATCTTGTTGCCCAGGTCGGCGCCGTAGGTGCCGGTCGTCGAGCCGTACTGGCCGGCGACGGGATTCTGGTACATGCGGATGGTGCCGCCGCTGAACGTGAAGTTGCCGCTGAAGTTGCCGGTGCCGTTCGCCTCGAAGGTTGCGGTGATATTGCCGCCTGGGTAGCTCACCGGGAACAGCTTGCCGTTGCTGTCAGCCTGGGCAATGTTGAACACAGCGTGCTCGGCAAACGAGAAGCTGGTGCTGCCGGTTCGGGTGAGCTGAATGAAGGCATTGCCGTTCACGTCCAGGTACTCGTTGATTTCCTGCCCGCTCGCGTAGCCCCCTCCATTTGGATTGAACACCCAGTTGTTCATCACGGTGGCAGCGTTTGCGCCTCCCGCGACGGACATTGCAACGGCTGCAGCGCAGGCCAGTTTCTTCAGAAATTTCATGATCGTTATCCTCATCACGTGGTTGATCAGGGTTAGCACAGCATTTCATTACTAGCAACTGCCGTACCAGCGTATTGACGACCATACAAATCAAGCACTTACAGATTATCGTTAACTCAGAATTTACAAAAATGTAAAGAAAGTTGACGATTGGTTACTGCGGATTTTAGCCTTTCAGTATGTTACGTGCATAAATTCCCCGGAAGTAATCGACCGGTGCATGCGCGCGGCAGCCCGCTTCATGCCGCCCTTCAGTCATCGAAAATTTCGATTGCATATCCGTAAATATTCCGTTTTTCACATCGCTCAAGGCCACGCATAATGGCGCCATCGCATCGACGATGACGAACAACCGGGGCAGCGAACGCTGCTGGGAAGCTTCGACGCCTTCGATGGTCCGCCGCGGCGTGCGCGGCCAATGACGACAGGAGTACATCATGAACAACCCGAAACTCGAAGTCCTGACCCCGCAAAACTCGCAGCTGATCATCATCGACCACCAGCCGCAAATGGCTTTCGGCGTGCAATCGATCGACCGCCAGACCCTCAAGAACAATGTGGTGGGTCTCGCCAAGGCGGCCAGGGCCTTCGGCATCCCGACCGTCATCACCACCGTCGAGAGCGAATCCTTCTCGGGCAAGACCTACCCTGAAATCCTGGACGTATTCCCTGGCCACCCGATCCTCGAGCGCACCTCGATGAACTCCTGGGA
Organism: Telluria sp. AIW5; assembly: GCF_056680575.1. Lineage (NCBI taxonomy): Bacteria > Pseudomonadati > Pseudomonadota > Betaproteobacteria > Burkholderiales > Oxalobacteraceae > Telluria > Telluria sp. AIW5. Next base: position 5,432,595 of record NZ_CM155289.1, read on the forward strand.
CGACCAGAAAGTGCGCGACGCCCTTGCTGCAAACGGACGCCAGAAGATCATCGTCGCCGGCCTGTGGACGGAAGTGTGCAACACCACCTTTGCGCTGTGCGCCATGCTGGAAGGCGAGTACGAAATCTACATGGTGGCCGATGCCTCGGGCGGCACCTCGAAAGACGCGCACGATTTCGCCATGCAGCGCATGGTGCAGGCGGGCGTCGTCCCGGTGACCTGGCAGCAGGTGCTGCTCGAATGGCAGCGCGACTGGGCGCACCGCAACACCTATGATGCCGTGATGAAGATCGTCACCGAGCACTCGGGCGCCTACGGCATGGGTGTCGACTACGCCTACACGATGGTCCACAAGGCCGCTGCCCGTAACCAGGGCGAGAACGAAGTGCTGGCCCCGGTGCCGGCCCCGGTCGGCTAAAAGCCCGACACAAGGTCCGCCGTGGCGACGGACCGCTTACCATCAGCAGCAGCGCGCCGGAACACGGGCGAATCAGCGAATCATTCAGGAGCACACCATGCAAGCACAGGCCACCCCGGGCGCGACGCGCATCCTCACCAACGGCAAGTTCGCCACTCTCGACCGCGCGCATCCGTACGCCAGCGCGGTGGCGATGCGCGACGGCCGCTTCCTTGCCGTCGGCGACGTCGAGCACGTGATGCGCCACCGCGATGCCGGCACCGAGGTCATCGACCTGAACGGCCGCACCGTCATTCCGGGCCTGAACGATTCGCATATCCACCTGATCCGCGGTGGGCTGAACTACAACCTCGAGCTGCGCTGGGAAGGGGTTCCCTCGCTGGCCGACGCGCTGCGCATGCTGAAGGACCAGGCCGACCGCACGCCGAATCCGCAGTGGGTGCGCGTGGTCGGCGGCTGGAGCGAATTCCAGTTCGCCGAACGGCGCATGCCGACGCTCGAGGAGATCAACGCCGCCGCCCCCGACACCCCGGTATTCATCCTGCACCTGTACGACCGCGCCCTGCTCAACCGCGCCGCCCTGCGCGCCGTCGGCTACACGAAGGACGCGCCGAACCCGCCCGGCGGCGAAATCCAGCGTGACGCCGCCGGCAACCCGACCGGCATGCTGATCGCCCGCCCCAACGCGATGATCCTGTACGCGACCCTGGCCAAGGGCCCGACCCTGCCCTACGACTTGCAAGTCAACTCGACCCGCCAGTTCATGCGCGAATTGAACCGCCTCGGCCTGACGAGCGCGATCGACGCCGGCGGCGGCTTCCAGAACTACCCGGACGATTACGCCGTCATCGAAGAACTCGACCGGAATAAACAGCTGACCATCCGCGTCGCCTACAACCTGTTCACCCAGAACAAGGGGCAGGAGCTGGAAGACTTCCAGCGCTGGACCGGCATGGTGAAACCGGGCGAAGGCAGCGATTACTACCGCCACAACGGCGCGGGCGAGATGCTGGTGTTCTCGGCGGCCGACTTCGAAGACTTCCTGGAGCCGCGGCCCGAACTGGCCGCCGGCATGGAAGACGAACTCGAAAAAGTGGTGCGCCACCTGGTGGAAAACCGCTGGCCCTTCCGCCTGCACGCGACCTACGACGAATCGATCACACGCATGCTCGACGTCTTCGAAAAGGTCAACCGCGACATCCCCTTCAATGGCTTGCACTGGATGTTCGACCATTGCGAGACCATCAGCGAGCGCAATATCGAGCGCGTGAAAGTGCTGGGCGGCGGCATCGCGATCCAGCACCGCATGGCCTTCCAGGGCGAGTATTTCGTCGACCGCTACGGCGCGCAAGCCGCGAGCGCCACGCCGCCGGTGAAGCAGATGCTGGCCTCAAGCGTGCCGGTCGGCGCCGGTACCGACGCCACCCGCGTGGCCAGCTACAACCCGTGGACCGCCCTGTACTGGCTGGTGTCGGGACGCACCGTCGGCGGCCTGCCGCTGTACGGAGACAAGGGCCTGCTGCCGCGCGATGTCGCACTCGAACTGTGGACCTCGGGCAGCGCCTGGTTCTCGAACGAGGGTGGCCGCAAGGGCAAGATCCAGGAAGGCATGCTGGCCGACCTGGCGGTGCTGTCGCAGGATTTTTTCAGTGTCGACGAGGAAGCCATCAAATCGATCGAATCGGTGCTGACGGTGGTGGGTGGGAATGTCGTGTACGGCGCCGCCGAATTTACCAGCCTGGGGCCGCCGCCGATCCCGGTCTTGCCGGAGTGGTCGCCGGTGCAGAAGGTGGCGGGTCACTGGCGCCGTGCGGCACCACAGCCTCCGCAGTTGCCTACTGCACTGCCCCATCAGTGCTCTGGTCCCTGCGGCGTGCACGCCCACAGCCACGACCGGGCTCGCAAGTCGACCGTGCCGGTGGCGAGCCACGGCGGCTTCTGGGGTGCCCTCGGCTGCAGCTGCTTCGCGTTCTGATCATGACGACGACTCAATTCCAGCGCCTGCAAGGCGTAGGCATGGGCTTCCTGGCCGGCTATGTCGACACCCTCGGCTTCATCGCCCTGTTCGGTCTTTTTACCGCCCACGTCACCGGCAACTTCGTCTTGATCGCGGCGGCGCTGGCCGACCCGGCGCAGACGCCCTCGCTCCTGAAACTGCTGGCCTTCCCGGCCTTCATTCTCGGCGTGGCCGCGGCCCGGATGCTGGTGGCGAACTGCGAGCGGCGCGGCGCGCCGGCCGTCAAACCGGTCTACCTGCTGCAGCTGGTCCTGCTGCTGGGCTTCATGGTCTGCGGGATGCTGGGCGAGCCGGTGGGCCGCCACATCGGGCCGCTGGCCTTTGCCGCGGGCCTCTCGGGCGCGGCCGCCATGGGTGCGCACAGCGCGGCCAGCAAACTGTTGCTGACGAACCTGGCGCCGACCTCGATGATGACCGGGAACGTGACCCAGCTCGTGATCGACACGGTCGACCGCCTGCGCGGCGGTGCCGACGCCGCCACCCGTGCGCGTTGTGCCAAGTTCTTCTGGCCCGTGCTGGCGTTTGCGCTGGGCTGCGCGGCTGCCGCCTTTGCCTTCCGCGCTGTCGGCTTCGTCGCGCTGGCGGTGCCGGTCGTAATCCTGTGCTGGCACCTGTGCTTGCCTGAAGCGGAGGCCGCATGAACAAGAACCGCCTGGAGGCCTTCAGCGACGGCGTCATCGCCATCCTCATCACGATCATGGTGCTGGAACTGAAAGTCCCGCACAGCCCGGACTTCAGCGCCCTGCTGCCGCTGTGGCCCGTCTTCATGAGCTATGTGCTCAGCTTCATTTACATCGGCATTTACTGGAACAATCACCATCACCTCATGCATGCCGTGAAAGAGGTGAGCGGCGGTGTGCTGTGGGCAAACCTGCATCTGCTGTTCTGGCTGTCGCTGATTCCCTTCGTCACCGCCTGGATGGGCGAGAACCATTTCCAGCCCGCGCCGACCGTTGCCTACGGCTTTGTGCTCTTCATGTGCGCAACGGCATATTCATTATTGGTGCGCAGGCTGATCGCCCATCATGACAAGAACGCGGCCCTGGCGGAAGCGATCGGCGACGACCGCAAGGGCAAGATATCGATCGTGCTGTACCTGGCCGGTATCGCGCTGGCCTGGTTCGCGGCCTGGCTGGGCTTCCTGCTCTATGTCGGCGTCGCGGTGATGTGGCTGATCCCGGATCGCCGTATCGAGCGCAAGGTGGTGGAGGAAGAACAGGAGGAAGCGTCCAGGTCGGCGGACGCATCACGCCGCTGACCTGGCTACACTTATTTTGCAGCACCCGACTGCAGGTACTTGATCCGCGCAATGGCATTGGCCTGGTTCTTGTCCACCGCGACCGCCTTTTCATAGGCCGCGATGGCCAGCGCAGGTTCGCCAAGCGCCTCGTAGGCTTCGCCCTCGCTGTCGAAGGCATTGCCATATTTCGGCTCGATGGTGGTAGCCAGCTTGAACAACTCCACGGCGCCGCGCGCGTTCTTCGCACCCAGCAGCTGGTAGCCCAGGGTGTTCAGGTTCACGGGACTGAGCTTGAACTCGGGAGACTGCGCGCTCATCCCGGTATAAATCGACTGCGCATTCCTGTAGCCGGCTTTCGAGAACGCGCGCAGGAAGTCTCCTTCGCCCAGGACCGCGGCGCTGGCGGGGTGGAACTCCATCGACATCACTTGCGGACCGATGCCGTTGCGCGCCGGCGACTGCATCAGGAAGGCCAATGCCCTGGCATCGTTCTTCAGATAGGCGTCCAGGAACTCGCGTACGTACAGCGCGACGCCGCGGTAGGCCTGCAGCACCTCGGCACGCTGGTAGTCGCCGAATGCGCCGTCCCGGGCAAAACGCAGCTGCCACGAGCTGAAGTCCGGGTGTGTCATCGGCGGCGCCGTGGTGACGTAGACGTCCGAGTATTTCATGGTGTTGAGGTAGTTCGCGCCCAGTTTGTCGTCGCGCTCCATCGCTTCGGCCGTCGGCGCGCGGGCACCCAGGAACAGCAGCGGCACGGCAGTGCGCGCCGGCCGCACATAAGTGGCGGCGCTCCAGATCTTCGGGTGGAAGCGGATCGAGCCGTCCAGGCTCACCAGCGCCCTGAAGCGGCTTGAGCGCGCCGCCGCGAACACATTGGCCATGCCGCCCCAGCTGAAACCGGCGGCCGCCATGTTGTTGATGTCGGCCTGCGGCAGCGTTTGCGCATAGTTGGCGAGGAAGGCGATATCGGCCGCCTGCGCCTCGATGCCGTCGATGTCGTCGGTCATCATGGCCGAGCGCGCACCGAGGCTGCGGCTGGCGATCACCACGTAGCCATGGCTGGCCAGGTATTCGCACAGGTCCAGGTTTTCGTGCGCGAAGGAGGCGAAGCTGGGGGCGTAGATCACCACCGGATAGCGGCCGTCCGCGGGCGCGGCATCGCGTACGGCCAGGGTCGATGCGCCATATTGCGCTTTCTGTGGCCCCGCCATCCACCCTGCCCGCTGCTTCGCCGTCTCGGCGGCGGGCAAGCTGAAGTCGACCTCGCTCAGGCTGGCCTGGCGATAGTCGGCCACCTGCATCGGCGGCGTATTGGTCTTCCTGGCCGGATACCAGACGAGGGTCTGGATCGGACGCCCGGGCGCGGCCTTGCCGGTCTTGCCGAAGGCATCGACCGGGGCTTCCAGCACGCGGCTGTAGTCGTATTGCTGCACGATGCGCAGGCCGACGGCGTGGGGGCCCGCTTCGGGAATGATGTCGGGTGAACTGGCCGCTGGAAGGGCTGCGTGGGCAGCGCCGGCGAACGCGAAGAGGACCAGAAAGGGGCGGAGGGTCATGGGGCTGTCCTGTCGTTGGTGTCGATGCCCAACAGTAAGCTCCAGACTCCGCGGCTGACCGGGCCGTGCGACGAACTGTCGAAACACGGGGATGAAGCGCGCGGTTCGACGTCGTCGCTGTACGGTCGAGGCCGTGTCTGAATGTCAGACCTGACCCCGGCCTTTTTTGTCTTACCAGGTGTAGCCGGCCTTCAGGTAGAAGTAGCGCCCATTGAACCCGTTCGGCGCCCACACGCTGTACGGCTGGGTGCCGTTCACGTTCAGGTTGGCGAGCGAAGTCACCTGCGCCGGATAGCGGTTGGTGACGTTGTCGATGCCGGCGCTCAAGCGCCACTGGCGGGCGACGCGCACGCTGGCGGCCAGGTCGAGCACCCATTGCGGATCGTAGTTCTGGTCCAGCGCCGCATCGTTCTGCGGTACCGTGAATTTGCCGTAGCGCGTGACGACGGCGCGGCCATTCCAGGCGCCGCGCGTGTAATCGCCTGACAGGCTCAGCTTGTCCTTCGGCGAACCGACGGTCAGGCGGTTGACGCTCTGGCGGTCGACCAGTAACAGCTTCTGTGCCGACAGCACGGCCGGCGTATCCGCCACGTGCTGCACTTCGTTGTCGTTGTGGTTGTACGCCAGCGTGAGGTCGGCGCGCGCGCCCTGCTGCAGGTTCAGGCGATACGTGCTGACGATGTCCACGCCTTTCGTGCGGGTGTCGACCGCATTGGTGAAATAGCGCGCGGCGCCGACGTACACGCCCTGCGCGGCCAGTGCGCTGGCCAGGGCCGGCGCATTCGCCAGTTGCAGGTTCGACGAGAAGACGATGCGGTCGTCGATGTCGATGCGGTACAGGTCGACGGTCGTGGTCCAGTTGCGGGTCGGCTGCCATTGCGCGCCGATGCTCAGGTTGCGTGCCTTTTCCGCTTGCAGCGGCTGGGCGCCGAGCGCCCTGGCGGCGGCGCTGGCGACCGGGAAGGTGCCCGTTTCGACGAGGGCGCTGGTGCCGTTGACGAGCAGCGAATTGGTCGTCGTGATCGTGTAGAACGATTGCGCCAGCGAGGGCGCGCGGAAGCCGTTCGATGCCGTTGCGCGCAGTGCGAACGTCGGCGTGAACGCATACCGTGCCGATGCCTTGGCCGAGTCGGTGCTGCCGAAATCGCTGTAATGCTCATGGCGCAGCGCGAGGGCGCCGGACAATTCCTTCGTGATGTCGCCTTCCAGGTTCAGGTACAGCGACTGGTTGTTGCGGCTGTTCTTGCCGGCGTTTTCAAGCCGGAAGCCCGAGTAGCCTTGCGCGCCGGAGCCAAAGTACGAATTCGTTTCGCCCGCGCCGATCTCATACGATTCGTGGCGCGCCTCGAGGCCGAGGGCCACCGTCAACGGACCGCTCATGAACGACACCGGAATGTCGCGCGCCACGTCCAGGTTGGCCAGGCTCTGCGTCGAGGTCAGCTCGCCGGCATAAAAACCGGTCGGGCTGGCGGCGCCCAGGCTGTAGTTGACCGTATTGTCGACATCCAGCGAAAAGCGGTTGCGGCCATGGTTCAGGCTCGCATCCCAGCGCCAGCCGGAAAGCATCCCGCGCAGGCCGGTCACCAGCGAGGCGTCGACGGATTTACTGTCGAGCAGCGGCTGGAAGCCTTCCGGATACAGGCTGGAACGCAGCGTCGTGCGGTTGTTGTCGGTGTAGGCGGTGCGGAAGGTCGCAGCCGAGGAGGTCTTGCGCTCGCCATAGCTGGCGAAGGCGTACCAGTCGATGTCGTCGTTGACCTTGACCTGGCTGTTGACGAACAGCGCGCGCGGACGGCTGTCCGGATCGCCGTAACGCTGGGTCACGGTGCCCTGGCGCGGACCGGCGGAAGCACGCGGATCGGCGAATGCACGGTTGGTGGCATTGCGGTCGGCCGCTTCGACGGCCACGCGCACCCAGCCATCCTGGCCCAGCTTGAAGCCGGCCGAGCCGCGCACGGTGGCCTGCTCGCCGTCGCCCTTGTCATACTGGCCGTAGACCACTTCCGCTTCGCCGCCCTGCGCGCCCTTCTTGAGGATGATGTTGACGACGCCGGCGATGGCATCCGAGCCGTATTGCGCAGCGGCGCCGTCGCGCAGCACTTCGATGCGGTCGATCGCCGCCAGCGGGATCGCATTCAGGTCGACCGGTGCCGAGCCGCGGCCGAGGGTGCCGTTGACGTTGACGACGGCGGACGTATGGCGGCGCTTGCCGTTGACCAGCACCAGCGTCTGGTCCGGCGACAGGCCGCGCAATTGCGCCGGGCGCACCGCGTCGCTGGCATCGGCGCCGCTCGGGCGTGGGAAGTTCATCGATGGCAGCAGGCGCGACAGCACGGTCGCCAGCTCGCCGGAGCCGGTGCTCAGCAATTCCTTGCTGCCGATAACGTCGACGGGCGACTCCGAATCGAGCGTACGGCGGGTCAGCGAGCGGGTGCCGGTGACCACGACCGTCTGCTGTTGCGCGGCGGAATCTTGTTGTTGCGTGTCCTGGGCGAGCGCGGCCGGCGGGGCCAGCGCGGCGATCAGGCCGAGGATGAGGACGGCGCGCGCCGGATTGGCGTGGGAATGTTTGCAGCTCATGGGTTTTCTCTGTGTTCTTGCTTCTTGCATGGGTTGCGGCGGCGCTTCGGCTGCCGGAGGGAAGCAAGCTTAACAGGCGCGGGATTGCGGCACCAATAACGAATACGCTTATGCTTATGCGGCGGATGGGCAGGACCTGGCATGCGTACCTGCTACTCGACGTCCTCGATGTACGGTCGAGCTCACGTCAGATGCCAGGCCTGACCCCACTCCCTTTCAGCGACCGGCAGACGGCAACATCCGTCGCAGCGTGCCGTCGCGCCGCACGAAGTGGTGAAACAATGCGGCCGCGGCATGCAGGCCGACCAGCCACAACAATACCCACATCGCGGTGGCGTGCACATCGCCGGCGGTATGCGCCCAGCTTGCTCCCGGAGGGGCGATGGCCGGCAGGGGGACGATGCCGAACAGGCTGACCGGAAGGCTGTGTGCCGAAGCGGAGGCCCAGCCGAGCACCGGGGAAACGAGCAAAATCAGATAGAACAAGCGGTGCGTGCTGCGGGCGAGGAAGCGTTCCCATGGCGCGGCATCGTGCGCTTCCAGCGGAACCGGATGCATCAGCCGGTGGACAAAACGCACTGCCATGACAAGCAGGATCAGCACGCCGAATGAAAAGTGCAGGTTGATCACGGTCGTCGGGCGCGTATCGCGTCCGATGTGCGGAAGCAGGAATGCCGTTACAAACTGCACCGCCAGCAACAGGACAATCAGCCAGTGCAGGCCTTTCGCCGCGGGAGAGTAAGCGTGTGCGCTGGTGCCGGCTTTCATTGTTCCTCCGTTTCAGATGACGATACGTTCACAATATCAGGGCAGGAATCTGCCGACTGTTCGATAGCGTCCGGAGCGGGCCCGGCCTAATACCCCAGCAGGTTATGCCGGATACGCACCAGGTGCTCCATGAGCAAGCGCCGCGCGCGCTCCTCGTCGCGGTCCTTCAGCGCATTGACCAGCGCGCGGTGTTCCAGTTCATACGCGTGTCTCCGCTCCGGCGTCAGGCTCTTCATTTTCAGCGAGCCCCAGTCGCCCTGCTCGCGCACCTTGTTCATCAAATGGAAGACCTCCTTGATGAAGGTGTTATGGGTGGCGTCGGCAATGGCCTGGTGCAGCGCCCCGTCCCAGACTTCGAATTCCTGCATCGAGCCGGCGTGCTCGGCCCGCGTGCAGCACTCTTCCATGCGCAGGAAATCGGCGCTGGTCCCGTTGCGCACCACCAGCTGCGCGATCATCGGTTCGATCACCATGCGCGCTTCCATCAATTCCGCGGGGCTGGTGTGCATGCCGGGCGCCTCGGTGTCGATGGCCTCCAGCAGCGTACCCGCTTCCTTCGACACATAGGTGCCGCTGCCCACGGTCTGCGTGATCAAACCGCGCGCCTTCGCCTCCGCGAGTACCTGGCGCACCGCCGCACGGCCGATCCCCCAGGTCTCGCTCAACTCGCGTTCGGTGGGGAGCTTTTCGCCGGCGCTCCAGTGGCCTGAGCGCATGTTCGCCAGCAAGGCCGTACGCAGCGCAAGGGCGCCATTCGGGTTTTTCATCAAGTCTGCTTTACACGTGGAATTGGTTGGATTCTAAACCAATTTTGTCTTTGACTGAGTGCGATTAATTGCTGTAAATTGGTTTTAGAGACAAACCATTTAAAACCAAAAGAAGGGTAGCAATGCGCATCGCAACAATCGAAGTCAATGACGCGGCACGCGTCGTCATCGTCGACAACGCCGGCGAACATTACTGGGATATCGCGGACGTGGTGCCGGGATTCACGGGCGATATGCTCGACCTGATCAAGGCCATGCCGGAACCGGCAAGCCAGCTGAAAACCGTCGGGCCGGGACAGCCGCTCGCCGGCATCCGCATCAAGGCGCCGCTGAGCCGGACCGATCGCAACCTCTTCCTGGTAGGTAAAAACTACCACGAGCATGCGAAGGAATTCAGCGGTTCCGGTTTCGACACGTCCGCCCAGGCCGTGCCGTCGGCGCCGAATATCTTTACCAAACCGGCGAGCACGATCGTCGGGCCGCATGACGATATCGACTCGCATCCCGAAGTGACGCAGCAGATGGATTACGAGGCCGAACTGGCCGTGATCATCGGCAAAGGCGGCCGCGGCATCCGCAAGGAAGACGCCTATTCGCACATCTGGGGCTATACGGTCGTCAACGACGTCACCGCGCGCGACCTGCAAAAGCTGCACAGCCAGTGGTTCCTCGGTAAATCGCTGGACACCTTCTGCCCGATGGGCCCGTGGATCGTCAGCGCCGATGCGATCGATCCGGAAAACACCCGGGTCCAGTGCTGGGTCAACGGCGAACTGCGCCAGGATGCGAATACGGCCGACCTGATCTTCGACATCCCGACCCTGATCGCCACCATCTCCGCCGGCATCGAGCTGCGGCCGGGCGACGTCATCGTCACCGGCACGCCGGTCGGCGTCGGCATCGGCTTCAAGCCGCCGAAATTCCTGCAGGCCGGGGACGAGGTGCGCATATCGATCGAAGGCATCGGCACGATCGAGAACACGGTCCGGTAAGCCTGTCGCCGCTTGACCTTCCTGTCGCCCGGCGTGGCCGGGCTGCATCCACCGAATCCAATGTGAGAGCACGATGAACATGCACTTCCTGAAAACGCCAGTCCTGGTCGCCGGCTTCATTTGCAGTGCCTTGTCCGGCCTGGCCGGCGCAGCCGATACCTATCCGAACAAAGTCATCACGATGGTCGTTCCCTTCCCGCCCGGCGGCGTCGCCGACACCGTCGCGCGTCCGGTGGCGGCGGCCATGGAACGGCAACTGAAGGGCAGCATCATCATCGAAAACAAGGGCGGCGCCGGCGGCGCGATCGGCATGGGGCAAGTGGCGCGGGCCACGCCGGACGGCTACACGATATTGATGGCGCTGTCCTCGATTTCGATTATCCCGGAAGCGGACAGGCTCACCGGGCGCAAACCCTTGTACCAGCTGGCGCAATTGAAACCAATCGCCCGCTTCACCGCCGACCCGACCGTGCTGGTGGTGCGCGCCGACAGTCCGTGGAAAACGGCCGCCGAGTTCATCGCAGCCGCGCGCAGCAAACCAGGCGAATACAGTTTCGGCTCCTCGGGCAACTACGGGACCATGCACGTGCCGATGGAAATGCTGAAACACGAGGCGGGCATCCACCTGCTGCACGTTCCCTACACCGGCGCGGCGCCGGCCGTGATGGCCCTGCTCAGCGGCCAGGTGACGGCTTTGTCGACCGGGCCGGCCAGCGTGGCGCAGCACGTCAAGGCCGGCAAGCTGCGCGTGCTGGCGCACTGGGGCAGCGAGCCGCTGGCCGCCTTCCCGGGCGTGCCGAGCCTGAAGGAAGCGGGCCATCCGGTCGAGTTCGCGCAATGGTCCGGCTTGTTCGTGCCAAGCGACACGCCGGATGCGGTGGTCGCCCGGCTGCGCGAGGCCGCGCGCGTCGCCGCCAACGATCCCCACGTTCGTCAGATCATGGTCGCTGCAGGCAGCCCGCTGCAGTACCAGGACACGCCGGAGTTCCAGGCGTATATTGCCGAGGACTCGAAGAAGCTGAAGGAAGCCGTGCAGAAGATCGGCAAGGTCGAGTAGTTAGCCAGGCCGCATGATCTCGCCGGGACCGCGGCGCACCGTAGGGTGGGCAAGCCCACGCGAAGCGAGCTGGGGTCAGGTCTGACATTCGGACACGACCTCTGCCTTACTCGACCTGGTATCGTTGAGGCCGTGTCTAAATGTCAGACCTGACCCCAGCTTTTCTACGGTGTGCGGGTGCGGGGGGCGAGATCATGCGGCGTGTTGTGCCCGAGCCACTTCGACGCCAGCGCCAGCCCGGCAATCAAATAGGCCAGCCCGCCCGGCACCCACATGATCAGGCCGCCGAGCTGCTGGTCTTCCAGCGCCTCCATGCCGAAGGCCTCGCCGGCGCCGATATAGCTGGGATACCAGATCACGCCCGACCAGGTCAGCAGCGCGCCCAGTGCACCCGTGTGCGCCATGGTCGTGAAGATGTACAGCATCGACAGCCCGCGCTGCGGCCTGAACGTGCCGTCGCCCAGCACCGCCCACCAGAACAGGAGCGCCGAGCCGAGGAAGCTCACGTGCTGCAGCGTGTGGATGCCGTTGCTGTGCAGCGCCGCCTCGAACAGCAGCGGCGCATGCCACAGCCACACCACGGCCGCGTGCAGCAGCCAGGCGAACACGGGCCAGGTCAGCAGGGTCCAGCAGGTTTGTACCGCACCCCCGCGCACGGCCGCGCCGACCGGGCGGCGCCAGCCTGGCGGCAGGCCCCACATCCAGAACGCAAACGGACGCCCCAGCACAAACAGCGGCGCGGCGACGATCATCATCGCTTCGTGCTGCAGCATGTGGGCCGAGAACAGCTGGCTGCCGAGCGCGTCCAGCGGAGACACCAGCGCCGCGGCCAGCGCCAGCCAGCCGGCGAAAAACGCACAGGCTTGAAGACGCAACTGCGCGCGCCCTTCCCCGGATTTTTTCCACAGGCGCGCGAGGCCGACGCCGTACAAGAGCGCACTCACGCCAAGGCAGATCACGACCCAGGGTTCGAAGGTCCAACGAAGTGTTGGCGCCACCGGCGCAGCGACATCGTGCGCGCACGCTGCGCCGGCAAAGAGCAGCGCGAACGCGGCGCAGGCTAGCCGCCGCATGGCGACACCATCCAGACCGGCAGCCACTCGGCCAGCACCACCAATGCCGACAGCAGTCCGCACAAGGTCGCCACCTGGCTCAGGAAGCGATGGCGCGATTCGGTGGGCAGCTCCGCCGGTCCGGCCAGCGCACGGGCGCCCTGCCAGTTCAGCGCCGCGCCCCAGGTGACGAGCAGGCAGGCCAGCAGGCTGCAGATCGACAGCACGTGCAGCGTGCTGTTTTCCTGGTGCGAGCAGCTGGGCGAGACCAGCGCATAGGCGATGCCCGCGTTGGCAAGGGCGATCGAGGGTGCGAGCAGCAGTGCGGGCCAGTTCGGCATAATCTTCATGGTCACTTCGCGCGCCGCTTACAGGCGCGCTCCCCAGTAAATGACGGCATAGATCGGCAGCCAGCTGCCGACGACGAAATACCAGTACATGGCGTTCTCGCTGACGTCGACAAACCGTTTACCCTCGAGCGGCCCGGTGAACATCAGCACGGCCAACACGCTGGTGTCGATGGTGTCGGTGACCAGGTGGGTCGTGTGCAGCGCCAGCAGCATCCAGACGACCGAGCCATAGGCGTTCGAATCCCAGCGCGTATTCAGGCCGCCGAATTCGAACACGCGCACCACCAGGAAGGCCAGCGCGAACAGCAGGCAGGCCACCAGCCACCAGCGCGCGCCCTGCCTGTCCTCGCGCTCGGCGGCGCGCTTGGCCAGCCAGTTCGGCAGCAGGCTGCCCAGCATGATGGCGGTATTCAGGCCGCCCCAGAACAGCTCGGGCGCGCGGTTGATCGGCCAGGTCTGCGAGTGGCTGCGCAAGTAAAAATACACGACTATGGTGATGGCGAAAACGGTGCCTTCGATCAGCATCAGCCCCATCGTCCCCCACCACATCATGCTGCGCGCACCGTAGACATAGGTCGGCAGCCGGGCCACGTCGATGTCCTGCGCGGGAATGACTGCATCAAGATTGCTCATGGCTTGACCTCGCGTTCGATGTTCATGTTGGTCGACGCGCGCTTCGGCCAGAACCAGATCACCAGCGGCGGCGTGCACAGTACGGCGCCCCAGACGATGGCCCAGGGCGTGAAGATCGAGCCGACGAACAGCACCGTCACCGTCAGCGCCGAAACAAACGGCCAGATACTCGATTCGGGCATCACCGCGCGGTGGTCGGGCACGGCATCGAGCACGCTCGTGACCAGCACTTCGCGGCGGTCGTCGGCCAGGCCGGCCACGGTACCGGCCACGCCGCCCGCGCTCCACAGCGGGAAGCGCGAGGCCACCACCGGCGGACGCACGAAGTTACCGGGCGCCGGCGGTGACGACGTGGCCCACTCGAGCGTACCGGCCGACCATGGATCGGCGCCGGCGACCTCGCCGCCGCGCCGGCTCAGCAGGACGTTGACGACGAACAGCAGGATGCCGACGGCCAGGATGACGGCGCCGATGGTGGAAATGAGGTTCAGCATGCCCCATCCCATTTCGGCCGGATAGGTATAGACGCGGCGCGGCATGCCGCGCAGGCCGGCGATGTGCATCGGGAAGAAGGCGACATTGAAGCCGACGAACATCAGCCAGAAGTTCCACTTGCCGAGGCGCTCGCCCATCAGGCGGCCGGTGAACTTCGGGAACCAGTAATAGAAAGCGCCGAAGAGCGGGAACACCGCCCCGCCAATGAGCACGTAATGCAGGTGGGCGACGACGAAGAAGGTATCGTGCACCTGCAGGTCGAGCGAGACGGAGGCCAGCATCACGCCGGTCAGGCCGCCGATCAGCAGGATGAAGAAGAAGGAGAGCGCGAACAGCATCGGCGTGCGGAAGTTCAGCTTGCCCGCCGAGAGCGTGGCGATCCAGCAGAAGATCTGCGCCGCGGTCGGGATGGCGATCATGGCGCTGGCAGCGGTGAAGAAGCTCTTGCCCAGTTCCGGCACGTCGGTGGCGAACATGTGGTGCACCCACAGGCTGAAGGCGAGGAAGGCGGTGGCGATGATCGCCAGTACCATCACCGGATAGCCATAGATCGGGCGCCGCGCAAACGTGGCGATGATCGAGGACATGAAGCCCAGCGGCGGTATGAAAATCAGGTAGACCTCGGGGTGGCCGAAGAACCAGAACAGGTGCTGCCACAGCACGACGTCGCCGCCTTCGGCCGGGTTGTAGAAGTGGGTGCCGACCAGGCGGTCGGTGATCAGCGCGGTACTGGCCAGCATCACCGAGGGCATGGCGAACATGACCATAAAGGAGGTCACCAGCATGGTCCACACGAACAGCGGCATGCGGTTCAGGGTCATGCCGGGCGCGCGCATCTTAAAAATGGTGGTGATCAGGATCACCGCCTCGAGCAGGCCGGAGAGTTCCGTAAACGTGATCAGCTGGGCCCAGAAGTCCATCCGTTTGCCGGGCGAATATTCGGGGCCGGCCAGCGGCGGATAGGCGAACCAGCCGGCGTCGGGGCCGATGTCGAGGATGAAGGCGGCGTACAGCATCAGGCCGCCGAACAGGAAAATCCAGTAAGCGAAGGCGTTCATGCGCGGGAAGGCGATGCCGCGCGCGCCGATCATCAGGGGCACGAGGAAGGTCGCTACCGCCTGCATCACCGGCACGGCGAACAGGAACATCATCGTGGTGCCGTGCATCGTGAACAGCTGGTTGTAGAAGTCCGGGCCGATCAGTTTGTTTTCGGGCTGCGCCAGCTGCAGGCGGATCAACATGGCCAGCACGCCGCCGGCGGCGAAGAAGCCGAAGGTGGTGAGCATGAAGCGGATGGCGATGGTCTTGTGGTTGATCGCGGAGAGCCAGCCGATGGGGCCAGGCGGATCGCTCCAAGTGCGGTCAAGCACTGGGTTACGGGTTTCGAGTGCCTGGTTGGGCGTCATTTGAGCGTCTCCAGGTAAGCCATCAGCGCGTTCAGGTCATTGGCGGACAGCGGCGTGGCGGGCATGTTCGCCCCTTTCTTGAAGCGTTGCGGGTCGAGGATCCAGGCCGCCAGGTACTGCGGCGTGTTGGGCAAGGTGCCGGAGGCGAGCATGCTGCGGCTGGCGAGGTGGGTCAGGTCCGGGCCGAGCTTTGCACCGGCGTCGGTACCGGCGATGGCATGGCACATGGCGCAGGTGCTGCGCATGAAGACGGCCAGGCCGGCCTTTTGCAGGTCGGTTGCTGGCGCGGGCGCGGGCGCGCGCTGGCGCGCGGCCCAGGCTTCGTACTGCGCGGGCGGGTCGGCGACAATCGTAAACGCCATCAGCGCGTGCTCGAAGCCGCAGAACTCGGCGCACTGACCGCGGTAGACGCCGGGTTTATCCACACGGAAGTGCAGCAGCGAGGTGCGGCCGGGGATCAGGTCCTTCTTGCCGTGCAGGCTGGGCGCCCAGAAGCTGTGGATCACGTCGGCGCTGCCGAGTTTGAGGATGACGGGTTTGCCGGCCGGGACATGCACCTCGTTGGCGGCGTCGAACATCTGCGCGGGCTCGTCGTCGAGGTAGCGCGCGCCCCACCACCACATGTGTCCCGTCACCTCGATGCGCACCGCGTCTTTCAGGGGCAGGTGCGCCAGGCGGCGTTCGGTGACGAAGTCGGCCACGATCAGCACGATCAACAAGGCGATGGAGATTGCGACGCCGATGACGACCGGCCGCTTCAGGCGCGGCTCGGGTTGATCGAGCGACGACACGTCCGCCGCCAGCTGCACCTTGCTGTGCGGTGCGCGCCAGATGGCGTACAAAAAGGCGGCGAAGACGGCGGCGAAGACCAGCGTGCAAATGAGCAGCGTCAGGCGCCACAGGTCGTGGATCTCGACGGCCTGGATGCCGTGCGGCTGCAGCGCGCTTTGCGCAGGGACGGCGGCAAGGGCGAGGTTCGACCCAGCCAGCAGCAGGAAGGATGCAAGAGCGCGCATGCTCATCCCTTCGGCGTGGCGGCAGCGTCGGCGGCGTCTTTCGGCTCGGCCTTCTCGCGCCGGCCTTCGGGCGGCGCGGTCTGGAACTCGTCGCTGCGCGAGGGCGCCGCGTCTTCGCGCACCTGCCCGCTCATCGAGCGCACATAGGCGACCAGCTGCCACACCTGCTCATTGGTCAGGTGCCCGCCAAAGGCCGGCATCCCGTTCGGCCTGCCCTGCACGATGGTCGCGTAGATGTTCGCCGGCTCGCTGCCATAGCTCCACTTGTCGTCCATCAGCGCCGGGCCCATGCCACCGCCGCCCTGTCCATGACAGCCGCTGCAGTTAAATTTGCGGAACAGCGATTTACCTTGCGACATCGCGTAGGCGTTCTCTTCGTACTGGTCGGAGACCGCGGCCACGGGGCGCTTCTGGCCCGGCTCGATCTCGCTCTGGCGCACGTTCGATTCCGTCGGCGCGGCCGGCGGCACCGGGGTCGGACGCTCCTCGCGGTAGCAGCCCGCCACGCCGGCCAGCAGGGCCAGCGCCGCTGCGGCACGCAGCCATTGTGTCGTCGGCGTCATCTATCCCCCCTGTCACTGCATCGGTGCGCGGCACGTGATAAGCCGCCAGAATGGTGTCGATCTCATGCTGCCGGCGCGCGAGGACGCCGTCGAGTTCCGCCAGCAGCGCCTTGTTGCCGCGCTTGACGCCGAGCGCCACGGAAAATTCGAAGGGCTCGGGCGTGCCGGCCGGCGGCCTGGCGATGCTGACCTGTAAAGGGACGTGACTGCGCGCGGCGAAATAGCCGGCCTGCGGACCCCACATCAGGGCGGCGTCGATCTGGCCGGCGTCGACCGCGTCGACCATCCGCCCCGCGGCCGGGCCGTCGCCGAAAATCGTAAAACCGGTGACGTTGGCGGTGGCCCCGGCGCGCGCCAGCACGTGCCCGGCCGGCGTGGCCGCCATGTCGTTGCCGATCAGTTGCACGCCGATGCGGCGCTGGCGGATGGCGGCGCCGCCGAAGTCCGGCACGGGTTCGCTTGCGCGCGTCACGAACACATAACTGGAGCGGTAATACGGCCGCGTGGTGCTGACGCGGTCGAAGTCCGCGGGCACGCCGATCAGCACGTCGCAATAGTCCGCGCCCAGCGTACGGCGCACGAAACCGCGGCGTTGCGGCCACCAGTCGTACTGCAGCGTGGCGTGCAGGTCCTGGGCGATCAGTTCGGCGATCCTGTTCTCGAAGCCGGCGCCGGCCTGGTTCGAATACGGCAGGTTGTCCGGATCGGAGCAGACGCGCAGTACGCGCTCGTCCGCATGCGCCGCCGCAGCGCCAAGGGCCAGCGCCGCCAGCAAGCATTTACGGGAGAGCGAAGACATACAGCATCCCTCCCTTGCTGGTGTACTTCGGCAAATCCTTCGTCAGGTTGATCATGCCGGTCGCGGCGGTGCCGTCGCGCGGATCGATCTCGCCGGCGACGATGGTGCCGGCCCAGCCGCCGATGCCCGACAGCACGGCGATGTACTGCTTGCCGTCCGGTCCGCGGTAGGACACGGGCTGGCCGATGATGCCCGAGCCGACCTTGTACTGCCACAACAGCTTGCCGGTCTTGCCGTCGAGGCCCTTGAACCAGCCGTCCATGGTGCCGTAGAAGACGACGTCGCCGGCGGTGGCAAGCGCCCCGCTCCAGACCGGGAAGCTTTCCTTGATCGACCACACTTTTTTACGCGCGACCGGGTCCCAGGCCGCAAACTCGCCGCGGTTGCCGCCCGGGCCGGCATATTGCCTGATGCTGGCGCCGACATAGGGCGTGCCGGAGATATAGCTGGTTTCGTAAGTCTCGGCATCCTGGCAGATGTTTTGCATCGGCAGGTAGAGCAGTTTCGTGCGCGGCGACCAGGCCGATGGCTGCCAGTCCTTGGCGCCCGAGGAGGCCGGGCAGATATCGCGCACCGCCTTGCCGGCTTGCGGATCCTTGGCCGCGTTGTAGACCAGCTTGCCGGTCTGGAGGTCGACCCGGGTGCTGGTGGTGATGGTGGCGTAGGGGCTAGCCGACAATACCTGGCCACTTGCGCGGTCGAGCGCATACAGGTAGCCGTTGCGGTCCGGGTGCAGGATCACCTTGTGCTGCTTGCCCGCGATCGGGATTTCGGCCAGCACGTTCTCGTTGACGCCGTCGTAGTCGTGCAGGTCGTGCGGGCTCCACTGGTAGTACCAGACGGCCTCGCCGGTGTCCGGCTTGCGCGCGAAAATGCCCGAGGTCCACTTGTTGTCGCCGGGCCGCTGCTCCGGGTTCCATGGACCAGGATTACCGGTGCCGTAATAGATCAGGTCAGTCTGGGGATCGTAGGTCAAAAAACCCCAGACCGTGCCGCCGCCGATCTTCCAGCTGTCGCCCGGCCAGCTTTTCTTGCCCAGGTCCTTGCCGCGGTCCTGCGCATAGAAGGGTTTGAAGGAGGGACCGATCAGCACTTCGTTGTCGGGGCCGGTGCTGTAGGCGCGCCAGGCGATCTTGCCGGTCTCGGCGTCGAGCGCCGTGAGCCAGCCGCGCACGCCCAGTTCGCCGCCGCTGTTACCGACGAGGACCTTGCCCTTGACCACGATCGGCGCCATGGTGACGGTTTCGCCCTTATCGATGCTGCCCAGCCGCGTGCGCCAGAGTTCCTTGCCGGTCTTCGCGTCGAGCGCGATCGTGTCGGTGTCGAGCGTATTGAAGAAGATCTTGCCGTCGGCGTAGACGAGGCCGCGGTTGACGACGTCGCAGCAGGCCACGCCCTGCGCGCTGGCACGCGGCTTGGGATCGTATTTCCATTTCTGCGGCGCCCCGGGTTTCGTCAGGTCGAGCGCGTAGACCAGGTTCGGGTAGGGCGTGACGATGAACATGGTGTTGTCCGCCACTACCGGCGCCGCTTCATGGCCGCGCAGCACGCCGGTCGAGAAGGTGAACGCGAGGCTGAGTTTACCGAGATTGGCCGGGGTGATCTCCCCTAGCGGACTGAAGCGCGTGTTGGCGTAATCGCGGGCTGCCATGGGCCATTCGCCATCGGGAGTCGAGGTCGGGTCGGCTGCCAGTGCTGGCGCCCCAACGCCAGCCAGGAGAGTGAGGGTTGCAAGATACGCTTTCATTGACTACCTTGTCGGTCGACCGGCGAAGATGCGAATATGGAAATTGTAATGAAATGTATGGATGAGTTTTGTGCGTTACCTAACGCTGCGAAACGTAAAGTTGCAGATGAAATGTAGGTTTCCTATCGGCGTGGGGAGCACGATATTCGGCATGATATTGACGACGGCGTTTGCTTCGGTACTGGCGTCGTTGGGGGCTCGTTTTGCTGGTGCGCGCGCACTCCGTTGAAATGCATCGCCTGCTTGTCGTAGCCCGCGATCGCCTGCCTGGCTTGACGGCCCACCGTATCATGCGTGGCCGGGAGCGGACATTCGCGGCATAAGACATGCATCCGCCCCAACAACACGGCCTCGTTCATTGTCAGTTCAAGCTTCAGTTATTCTTGACTGATCGTTCCATAACGCCTAAGGTGGAGTTATTGAACAAACATTCCATAACAACCCTGCGATCTCGATGGCCCGCCCCAGAAATTTCGACGAAGAAGATGTGATTGCAGCCCGTCATCTGGGTACGCCACGCGCATGAGGCTGCGACGCGCATGCCGGCCGCCGTCGCGCGGTTCGAGGGCCAATCAACCCCATTCCTTCCACGTCGATAGATAGGTCAAGCATGTTCATATCAGCTGCAACATCAACTCCGGATGTCAGGCGTGCTGCCATCGCGGCCGGCATCGCAGGGGCGTTTGCCTCGATGGCCGTCCTGCCCTATGCGACCGCGTTGTCGCCGGGACTGCTCGCCCGCATCCGCTTTCCTTTGCCCGTATTTCTCGGCATGCAGTTCTTGCAGGCGCTGGTCCTGTTCACGCTCCTGGGCTGGATGGGAATCCGGCTGGCGAAGGCGGCCGGCCTGATGGCGTCGGTCCAGTATCCCCCGCGCGCCGGCCTGGCAACGTCGATCGCGGCCGGGCTACTGACCGGCCTGGCGCTGCTGGTCCTGGCCAAGCTGACCGAACCGTTCATGCCCGCCATGACCGGCGTTGCCTTGTCAGGCATCGCATTGTGGAAGCGGCTTGCGGCGTCGTTGTATGGCGGCATCGCGGAAGAACTCATGTGCCGCTTATTTCTGATGAGCCTGCTGGTGTGGCTGGCCCGGCGGTGCGTGAGGCGTAGCGAGGCGGCTACTCCAGCGGCGGCATGGATCGGCATCGTCGGCGCCGCCCTCCTGTTCGGCCTGGGTCACCTGCCTGCCGCTGCGGCACTGTCGCCGCTGACGGCCATGGTGGTCGTGCGCATCGTGGCCTTGAATGCCGCCGGCGGTATCGTCTTCGGCTGGCTGTACTGGCGGCGTGGGCTGGCGCATGCGATGGTCGCCCATTTCCTTGCCGATGGCGTGCTGCACGGAATCGGCGGTATCTGAGAACAAGGCCAAGCAAGCAACGCTGATCGATCGGGCTGCCGGTCCGGTTTAGTGCACCCGCACCAGGTTGAACTGCATCGCCTGCGCGTTGTAATCCGCAATCGCTTGCCGCGCATAACGCGTCAACGCATCCCCCGTGAGCGCAAACGGATACAGTCCGGCCTGCGCGCGCATCTTCGCGAATGCCGGGTCCGCCTCCATGCCGGCAAAGGCGGCGACCCAGCGCCGGTAGTCCGCTTCCGGCACGTCCGGCCCCATCCACACGCCGCGGATCACCGGCCACACCACGTCATACCCCTGTTCGCGCGCGGTCGGCACTGCAGCCAGCGCGCCCGGCAGGCGGTGTTCGGACAGCACGGCCAGCACCCGCACCTTGCCGGAACCGGCGTTCAGCAGGGCCTCCGAGGCGTCGCCGGAAATCGCCTGTATGTAACCCGCGTCCATGGCCACGAACTGCTCGCCGCCGCCCTCCAGCGCCACGAAACGCATCTTGCGCGGATCCATGCCGGCCTGGCGCACCAGCAGCGCCATCTTCATCCAGTCCTGGCTGCCGATGGTGCCGGACATGCCGATCAGGACGCGCTTCGGATCGCGCTTCACTGCGGTAACGAACTCGCCCAGCGTGCGGTAGGGAGAGTTGCTCGGGACGGCGATCATGCCGTAGTCGGTGGCAAAGGCGGCGACCCAGCGTACGTCGCCGACGTCGGCCTTGCCGAATTTTCCGCGCGCCAGGTTCAGCACCGAGCCGCCGGAAAACGCGACCAGGGTATCGGGTTCGGCGCGCCGTTGCGACACGAGGGTATGCCAGGCCACGGCGCCGATGCCGCCGGGCAAATAGCTCAGCTTGAGGGGCGCGGCGCCAGGTGTCTTCAACAGGGCTTGCCGGGCAAGCTTGCAGGTCAGGTCCATGGCCCCGCCAGGCTTGGAGGGCACAAGGCATTCGGGGGTGGCGGGCTGGGCAGCAGCGGCGGGCAGGCAGGCCAGGGTCGGGATCGACAGCCGGATCGACAGCAGGAAAGTACGCAGGATGTTCACGGCGCCATCATAGCCCCTGGGGCCGGCTTGGTGCAGGGCTGGTGTGCGCGTGCACCAACACTTGCACATGCGTGGTGCGCTGAAAGCCGATTGAAAGCCGGGCGCGCATATAGTTGGCGCAAATATGGGCGATACACAACCGTGATAACGCTCGAACCGCAACATTCCCGTGTAAAAAACTGTTTCAGATTCCGGCCTGCCCTCGCTTGGGGGAGACGGCGTTTGTGAGGAGATGAAGATGTTAACCGTGCTGGCCTATTCAATGATCGTCGTGTTCATGTTCCTGATCATGACCAAGCGCCTGCCTGCCCTGGTGGCCCTGATCGTCGTGCCCATCGCCTTCGGGCTGATCAGCGGCTTCGGTCCGGAACTCGGCCCGATGATGCTCACTGGTATCAAGAACCTGGCGCCGACCGGCGTCATGCTGATGTTCGCCATCCTGTATTTCGGCGTCATGATCGATGCCGGCCTGTTCGATCCGGTCATCCGCCGCATCCTCGCGCTGGTCAAAGGCGACCCGATGAAGATCGTGGTCGGCACCGCGGCGCTGGCGATGTTCGTCTCGCTCGACGGCGACGGCGCCACCACCTACATGATCACCGTGTCGGCCATGCTGCCGCTGTATAAACGCCTCGGCATGAGCCGCCTGATCCTCGCCTGCGTCATCATGCTGGCCGGCGGCGTGTTCAACATCCTGCCATGGGGCGGGCCGACCGCGCGCGCTGCCAGCGCACTGGGCGTGGACGTCGGCGAAATCTTCGTGCCGATGATCCTGCCGATGGCCATCACCGCTTCCTGGGTCCTGTTCGTCGCCTACGTGCTGGGCAAGCGCGAGCGCAAGCGCCTCGGCACCCTGCAGATGGAAGCCAAGGCCAACGCACCGGTGGCAGCGAACGACAGCATCCTCAAACCGGTTGCCGCCGAGCTTGCAGTCGCGGGCCAGAAAGACGGCACCACCGGCCAGTGGATGGCGCACGCCGCCGCACCAGCCGGCAATGCGGGCTTCTTCCAGGGCGGCCAGGCTGCAGCAGGCGCCACCGCGACTGCCAGCGCCACCAGCGTCACCAGCGCCAGCGCAGCGGACGTCAGCGCCTCCTCGGATCCGCGCATCGCACGTCCAAAACTGATCTGGGTGAATCTGGCGCTGACCGTCGTCCTGATGGGCCTCCTGATCAAGGGCGCCCTGCCGCTGCCGGCGCTGTTCATGATCTTCTTCGCGATCGCCATCACGATCAACTATCCGAAGCTGCAGGACCAGAAAGAGCGCATCGCCCACCATGCGGCCAACGTGCTGCCGGTCGTCTCGCTGATCTTCGCCGCCGGTATCTTCGTCGGCATCCTGCAGGGCACCAAGATGGTCGACGCCATCGCCGCCAGTGTCATCGCCGGCGTGCCGGGCTGGATGGGCCCCTATCTCGCGATCGTCACGGGCGTGCTGAGCATCCCGTTCACCTTCCTGATTTCGAACGACGCCTTCTACTTCGGCATCGTGCCGATCCTGGCCAAGGCGGCCTCGGTGTACGGCATCAGCGCCGCCGAAATCGGCCGCGCCTCCCTCATCGGCCAGCCGGTCCACCTGCTCAGCCCACTGGTGGCCTCCACCTATCTGCTGGTCGGCATGTCGGAGATCGAGTTCGGCGACCACCAGCGCTACACCCTGGTCTGGTCGATCTCGGCCTCGCTGGTGATGCTGGCCGCGGCGCTGGTCTTCGGCGTGATTCCTTTCATGGGCCACTAACAGCAGTATCCCAGTCCGGGCGCTCGCCGACCTTCTCGATGAGATAGTCGATGAATACCCGGACCTTCGGCGGCAGGAAGCGGTTCTCCAGATAGACCGCATACAGCCGGTCGCCGAAGGCCCCCACCGGCACGCTCTCCGGCAGCACCCGCAGCGCCTCCCCCCTCCGGATATCTTCCCCCACGACATAGGTCGGCAGCAGCGCGATGCCGCCGCCACGCAGCATCGCCAGGCGTAGCGCCGGGCTGCTGTTGGCGCACATCGCGCTGTTCACCTTCACGCTCTCTTTTTCTCCTCCCCGTTCGAACTGCCAGGTCACCGGCGCACCGGTGCTGCCGAAGGTGAGGCAGCGGTGCTTTGCCAGCTCCTCGATGCCCGCCGGTGTACCGTACTTTTCCAGGTAAGCCTTGGAGGCGGCGAGCACGTAATGGATCGGCGCGATCGGCCGCGCCACCGCGCTCAGCATGTCGATGCGCGGGGCCATGCGCAGGGCGACGTCGATGTTTTCCTCGACCAGGTCGACATAGCGGTCGGTCATCGAGAGGACGACGCGGATGTCCGGATAGCGCTCCATGAATTCGGGCAGCAGGCCGCCCAGATACGTATTTCCGAAAGCGAGCGAGGCGCTGACACGCAGCGTGCCGCCCGGCCCCGCCTGCAGGCCGGCGGCCGTGGCCTCGAGCGCGCGCGCTTCTTCCAGCATGCGCAGCGCGTTCTGGAAAATCGCGGCGCCGGCTTCGGTGAGGCCGAGTTTGCGGGTCGAACGGTTCAGGAGTTTGGCGTGCAGCGTCTTTTCGAGGCGCGCGACCTGCTTGCTGATGTTGGCCTTGGTCGTGCCCATCTGGCGCGCGGCCTCGGAAAAGGAACCAGTCTCCACGACGCGGACAAAGGCCCAGATATCGGAAAAATCGCGTGGCTGCATCTCGCTCATCGTATCGCCCTTGGAAACAATCAGTTCTAGGTTTGATGGATTGTATCCCGGTTGTATCGGACCTAAGCTGGTTGCACATTCCAACAGGAGAAACCGATGACGACCATCAGCCTTCCCGCCCCCGCGGCCACCAGCGCAAAAAGCGTCGCCCTGCCCCTGCTCTTTATTGCGATGTGGAGTTCGGGCTATGTGGTCGGCAAACTGGCCGTGCCCTATGCGGCGCCGTTCACGCTGCTGACGCTGCGCTTCGGTCTGGGCGCGCTGCTGCTGTTGATCGTGTCGCTGGCCTGGCGCGCGCCCTGGCCCAGGAGCTGGAAAGCGCTCGGGCACCTGCTCGTGGTCGGCCTGCTGATCCAGGCGCTGCAATTCTCGGGCTTGTACACGGCCCTGAAACTGGGCGTGACGGCCGGCGAATCGGCGCTGATTGTCGGCACCATGCCGGTGTTCACGGCGCTGGGCGCGGCGCTGATGCTGGGCGAGCGCACCGGTGCGAAGCAGTGGCTCGGCATGGCGGGCGGCACGCTCGGCGTGCTGCTGGTGGTGTGGCACAAGCTGGGGACCGGTACCGCAGGCGTCGGCGCCTACGCCGCCGCGGTGGTGGCATTGATCGGCATTACCCTGGGAACGCTCTACCAGAAAAAATACTGCGCCGGGATGGACGTGCGCACCGGCGGCTTCGTGCAGCTGCTGGTCGCCACGCTGGTGGCGCTGCCGCTGTCGCTCGGCCTGGAAGGTTTCGACGTGCGGTGGACGCCGGCGATGGTGTTTGCCTCCGCCTGGCTCTCGGTCGTGAACTCGATCGGCGCGAGCAGCCTGCTGTTCGTCCTGATGCGCGATGGGCGCGCGAGCCAGGTGGCCAGCCTGTTCTACCTGATCCCGGGCGTGACGGTGCTCATCGCCTTTGCGGTGCTGGGCGAAACCCTGAACATGCTGTCGCTGGCGGGCTTCGCCGCCACCGGGGCCGCGGTCTGGTTCTGCACGCGCTCGCGGTAAGGGCGGGCGAAGAAGCCGGTGCACGAGCTTGAAGACAGACCATGCAATCAATCCACCAAGCCGGGAAGCGGATCCCCTTCTTGCCACGCCGCCGCTTTCGCATCCGCTTCAGTCAACTGGTCCTCCGCTATCGTACCGCGCAAGCGCTTCGCGTCTGCGTTCCCCGTCGTGAACCCAAGGCGAGCCGCAATGCGATAGTAAAGATAGGCCTGCAGCGGTGAGTGCTGCATTCCGAGCCCCCGATCGTAGAGCGACCCAAGGCTGGCAAACGCAATCGGATGTGCCATTTTTGCCGCCCTGGCGTACAGCGCGCGCGCGCGGCCGACATCGGCGACCACGCCGCAACCATTCTCGTACATGTCGCCCAAATTGTTGATTGCATAAGGATAATTCGCATCGGCAGCTTTCTGATACAAGACCAGCGCGGCGTCACAATCGCGCGCCGCCGGCGACCCGAGATAGTAATAATCCGCCAGCAATGCTTGCGCTTGCGGATTCCCCTGGTCGGCGGCCAGCTTGTAATACCTGTTTGCCCGCGGAATATCCTGGGTGACCCCGATGCCCAATTTGTACACGCGCCCGAGATCGAACGCACGGTCCAGATCCCCGTTATCCAACTGCTGTTCCAGCACGCGGATCGCCCCTTCAGCCTCGGCAGGATTCGGTTTGCGCGCCAGTGTCAGCATGGCCCCGCTGGCTTGGGCATAGGTATTGCCGTGCCCGGCCGCCATCCTGTACCACTTGATCGCTTCCGCCTCATCTTTTGCAACACCGTGTCCATACTCGTAGGAGTGCCCGAGCTGGACCTGCGCCGATTCGATATCGTGCTTCGCGGCTTCACGGTAGAGCTCGACCGCCTTGGCCTGGTCCTGTTTGACGCCATATCCCCATTTGTACAGGAAGGCCAGGTCGGCTTGCGCCTTCATGCTACCGTTGAGCATGCCGAGCGTGGACCAGAACGCGCTCAATCGGAAGTTTTTCGAGACGCCGTCAGCGCTGCGATAGAATTCCGCCACCTTTGCCATCGACTCTGCGTGTCCCAGGAGGGCTGCATCGCGATACAACAGGAAAGCTTGGGCCAGGTCGCGCTCGGAGCCGCCGTTCCCGAACTCCCGTCGATTTCCCAGGTTGAACGCCCCATGCTTGTGGCCCATCCGGGCGGCTTGCGCGTAGAACTCGCCGGCGCGCTTCTCGTCCTTGGCAACGCCCAGGCCGTCGTCATGGATGATCCCGAGTTCGTTCGCTGCGCCGGCGCTGCCGTGAGCGAGGGCCTTGCTCAACCACTCGATCGCATTCGGGTAGTCGTGCCTGATGTCGGCATAGAGCAGGCCCAGCCTGTATTCCGCCTCCACGGTGCCACGCTGCGCGGCAGACCCGTAATGGGCGTAGGCTGCATCGAACTTGCCCGCGTCGGCCAACTCCAGGCCCGTCCGGTAGTCGGCATCGTTTTCGGTGAGCCGCCTCAGCTCGGCCAGTGCAAACGTGGTCTCCGGCTGCGTCCTCAATCCGTTCGCACGATGCCAGCTGAACGCAGCGATCGCGCCAGTTTTGTCCTGTCGGGCCAGCCGGTGCTGTCCCACGTAATACCAAGCCTCGGCGAGGCGGGCCGCCTTCAAATCGCCATCGTCCTGTTCAACAAGCCGAATCAGCGCGTCTTCCGGCAAACGGTCGAGCAGCATGCTGGCGATCGGCCTGGGCCAGGTCGGGTCAATGCCTGGCGCGACGTAATCGACCAGTTCCGTTGGCAATGGCCCGCCGGTACGCTGCAGGAATGCGAGCAACCTCACGGCATCGAGTTGGCTGAGCGTGCCATCCGAGCGTCGCTTGTCCGCTTCCTGCAACAAACTTGCACGGGCTGCATCCGGCTTCCCGAGTGCCAGCAACACTTCTGCCCGAAAAGGCAGGCTCGGACCCACCGCAAGCTCACGGCCACCCAATAACTGCAATGCACGCTGGGGGTCGCCGTCAAGGAACGCCAGTCCGGCAACGCATGATTGCGCTGTCGGTGACTCGGTCATGCGCGCGAGCCGCGCCGTGAGTGCATCACTGAGTTCCCGGGCCTGCGGGATTGCTTCGGCATTCATGTAGAGAACCGCGCCGCCGCAAGCGAGCGCCGTCTGACTGTCGTCCCATGTCGGTATTTTCAGCAGCCGCCACTGCTCGCCCGCGGCGGCCAGCAGGTTCATCGTCTCGACTTCGCGATAAGATGCGGCGCCAAGTTCGGGATCGGATGCCCACTCTTTCTGGAAGCCGAATGTACCATCCATCAGCTCGGCTATCGCCGTCGCTTCCCGCTGCAGGGAAACCATTTCTTCCTTGCCGACTTCGGCCCTCTTGAGCCGGTAGTCGAACACGAATTCCAGCGCGTTGCCCTGCTGGGCCACTTCGGTGTGCACAGCGAAAAACGCGTTGTCGACGTGCTTTGCCGACGACTTCATCGATACGCGTGCATGCTTCGGCCACCGCACATGGGACAGGTAGCGCCCATGAAAGCTGCGGCCCGCGAGCGCAAACGGGAAGCTGC
Organism: Telluria sp. AIW5; assembly: GCF_056680575.1. Lineage (NCBI taxonomy): Bacteria > Pseudomonadati > Pseudomonadota > Betaproteobacteria > Burkholderiales > Oxalobacteraceae > Telluria > Telluria sp. AIW5. The sequence goes on from NZ_CM155289.1 coordinate 5,460,632, forward strand.
GCGACAACTTGTCGGGGATGCCGATGGTTCCGTCGACGATCCCGCTGTGGAAGGGAAGCTCATAGCGGCCGTCGCGCAGAGTCAGCGGGGCCGGCACTGCAAATCGTGCGCTCAGCGAGAATACGGCGCCATCCTCGAGGTTGTCGATGCCCGCTTCGCCAAGGAGGCGGATGCCGGGATAATGCTTCTCCAGGTCGGCCAGCAGGATATCCTTGCGCTCGCTCCCGGACGCGCGCGCCCAGGCACCCCGTGCGGCCAGGGCGTGAAGCGCACGCCAGCGCTGGCGGAGTTCGAGGATGGCATCGCCATCGAATTGTTCGATGGTCCAGGTTGCCTCCCGCTCGAGCGCGGGCAAACCGGGCTGCGCAACCGGGAGTACCTGCAGCGACTCGGTGTTCATCGACGCCGGCAAGACATGCGCCCCCGGGAATGCGCTCACGAGCGCAGGCAAGGCGCCAAGTTCGTCAGTCCGGGTCGGATCGACCAGATAGGGTGTTCCGTTCAGGTGGACCCGGGCGATAACGTGATCGAACCAGTCCGGGCCAGGGAGTATTCGCCCCGGCAATGTCGGCCAGCTGGAAGCGACGAGCACCGGTTCACCCTCGATTCCGAGCGCTGCCAGGATCGCAAGATACAGGTTCGTCTTGTCCTTGCAGTCGCCGTAGCGCCGTCGCAGTACCTCATCGGGCGTTTGCGGCCGATGCGAATTTTCCCCGACCGATACGCTCAGGTAGCGAATCTGTTCCTGGACCCAATGGAGAGCCGCGCTCGCCTGCGTGATCGTCGAACCCGACTTCGCAAACTGCTTGGCAAGCGCCTGCACGGCCGGACCCGGGCGCTTGTTCGGGAACAGGCGCGCCGCCCATTGCGCAACCTCGTTCCAGCTCTTGTATTCGGTAATCTGGATGAGCTGGAGCGGAAGGAAGCTGGACGGAATGGAGGGCTCGAACTGTACGCCGTCCAGATTCTGTGCTTCGAGGACAAGCCGCGCGCGCGCGCCTGCCGGCTCGACGCTTGCGTTGACCGGATTGCGCCGGTGGTCGCCCAACTGCCGCCACTGGACCGGACGGTCCTGCGGATGGTTCACGACGATCCGGCGGCGCTCCGTTGGCGCCTTGTCGTCCAGACCGAACGAGTCTGACCAGCGATCACCGAATACCGGGTTTGTGCCCTCAATCGAATAGACGATATCCAGGCTGTCGCCAACGCGGACATCGTCGAGCAGGATCTGGGCCGTCACGCGACCGCCGAGGACACCCGCTTCCAGCTCTTCTTCCCTGTCGATCAGCCTGATTTTGGTGGCGCTGGTGCGATCGAGCTTCTGCTGAGCGCGGTGCAAGACGATGCGATGCACGACCAGCTTTTGAAAAGCGGGATTGAACGACATGCGGTACTGGCCGATCTCGCCCAGCGATGCTTTTTCGTTGACCTGTACGACGCGATGGACCAGCAAGGTCGTGCGACTGCCGAGAAATACCTGGCTTTCCGCGAGTCGAATGACCACTGGATCGTTGTGGGTGGTCGGCCCCGCTGCCGCCAGTGGGAGTATCCAGCCAGGCAGCGCGGTGTCTCGTGCCAACTGCGACTGGCCCGCTGCCAGGGCGGAAGGTCCAAAGCACATCACCAGTAGTAGTAACAAGAGACGTAGCGCCATGATTAATTCCAAGAACACAACTTTTTGAATTGTACGCGTCTTATTTTCTAAATGGCAATTACTTTCCTCCTTCGCAATGCTGCGCGACGCCCGTCGCAGGTACACTGGTATTCGCATCTCAACCACAACGAACAGGATCGACCTTGAGCGACTTCATCGGCATCTACGACAACGCCCTCACGCCCCAGCAATGCGACGCCATCGTCGCCCGTTTCGAGGCCAGCGACAAGGTCGTGCGCGGGCGCACCGGCAACGGCGTCGAGACCAGCAAGAAGGACAGCTGGGATTTGACCATCGGCCCGCACAAGGAATGGCATGACGTCGGCAACCTGATGATGGGGGCGGTAGCGCAGCACCTGGCCTCGTATATCGACCAGTACCGCGCACTGGTGCTGGGCGCACTGGCGCCGACGGTGGCGCATCCGACGTCCGGCGAGCCGGTGGCGCTGTCGCTGGAGAATTTCGACGAATGCGGCAAGCCGCACTTGCCCGCGCTGCTGCAGTCGATGTACCGCTGCGGGCCGGTCAACCTGCAGAAGTATCTGCGGGGGACGGGTGGGTATCACCACTGGCATTCCGAGATCTATCCGCAGAATGCCAGCTGCGAGACGCTGCATCGGGTGCTGCTGTTCCAGTTTTACCTGAACGACGTGGATGAAGGCGGCGAGACCGAGTTTTTATACCAGGGTCGCAGGGTGGAAGCACGCAAGGGCCGATTGATCATCGCGCCGGCGGGGTTCACGCATACGCACAAGGGGCATGTGCCGGCGAGCGGGGACAAATACATTGCCACCTCGTGGATTTTGTTCAGGCGCGCGGAGGAGTTGTTCGGGAAAGCGGCGACGTAGAGTGGGCCTCGGCGGCCCACCCTGCAAAAAAGCCCGCTATTCAGCGGGCTCTGTTCAAACATGAAACGTTATTACGCCTTCTTGGCGCGCTTGCGGCTGACGACGCCGGCGCCCAGCATGGCGATACCGAACAGGGCCAGCGAACCTGGCTCTGGCACTTCAGCCAGTTTGAACTGGCCGTTGTTGCCAACGAAGAAATAGCCTGGGGTGTTGGCGTATGCCGTGCCGTTGCAACCAGCGCCGGTGAAGTGAGCGTATTCGCAAGCGACTTCGCTGACCAGGGTGCCGGTTGGGCTGGAAATGGTGTTGGCGTTGGTGAAGGCGAAGGCCATGATCGACTCGGTCGACAGGTCCGTGCCGTTTTCGCGGAAGAAGTAGCCCGAATCCAGCGCGCCGGCTTCAGCTTTGGCGAACACGGTGACTTGACCGTTGTTGACTGGCGAACCGCTCGCATCGACGGTGCCGCCGCCGCCAGCCATCACGGTGAAGTGGGCGATCTGGTTGCCCAGGTCGGCGCCGTAGGTGCCAGCCGTCGTGCCGTACTGGCCAGCGGTTGGATTCTGGTACATGTTGATGGTGCCGCCGGCGAAGGTGAAGGCGCCGCTGAAGTTACCCGAGCCAGTTGCCTCGAAGGTTGCGGTGATGTTGCCGCCTGGGAAGGTCACTGGGAACAGCTGGCCGTTGCTGTCAGCCTGCGAGATGTTGAACACCGCGTGCTCGGCGAACGAGAAGCTGGAACCACCGGTTGGGTTGATCTGGATGAAGGCATTGCCGTTCACGTCCAGGTATTCGTTGACGTTCTGGGCACCGCTGAAGCCACCGCCGGTTGGGTTGAAGCGCCAGTCGTTCAGCACGGTCGCTGCGTTAGCGGCACCGGCGACGGTCATGGCAACAGCTGCGGCAAAAGCAATTTTTTTCAGGAATTTCATGATAAGTAGTTTTCGTTTTCAGTTGATTAGTACTCACCTATAAGCAATAGCCGTGCCAGCTATACGTATTCCTTTAGAATCAGCAACTTAGCTCATGCGCTTGGATACAAGCGAACCCAACTGTAAAGAATTCCGATTAATTTTTTCTATTATCGTTCTATTTGGAATTTATAATTTCTAATTGGAACTAAACCTTGTATGTACCACGAAACCAAAAAAAAGCGGCGCATCAGCGCCGCTTCTTCGTTCAACACCGACAGCCTCAGGTGTTGTTCACCACCAGCCGGGGCTCCCCCGCCGCGCCCAGGCGCGCGCGGATCGATGCGGCAATGCCCGTCGCATCCAGCCCGACGGAAGCCAGCAGCGCCGCCGGATCGCCCTGGTCGATGAATTTGTCGGGCAGGCCCAGGATCAGCAGCGGCTTGACGATGCCGGCGGCCGCCAGCGCCTCGGCCACGGCGCTGCCTGCGCCGCCCATGGTCGCGCCCTCTTCCACCGTCACCAGCAGGTCGTGCTCGAGCGCCAGCTGCTTCACCAGCTCGACGTCGAGCGGCTTCACGAAGCGCATGTTGGCGACCGTCGCGTTCAGGTCGCTTGCTGCGCCCATGCTCGGCGCCACCATCGAACCGAAGGCGAGGATGGCGACCTTCTCGCCCTGGCGCTTGATCTCGCCCTTGCCGATCTCGATCGAGGTCAGCTCTTCCGACATGGCCGCGCCGATGCCGGCGCCGCGCGGGTAGCGCACCGCCGCCGGACCCGGATAGTGGTAAGCGGAGGTCAGCATCTGCCGGCACTCGTTCTCGTCGGACGGCGCCATGACCACCATGTTCGGGATGCAGCGCAGGAAGGAGAGGTCGTAGTTGCCGGCGTGGGTCGCGCCGTCGGCGCCGACCAGGCCTGCGCGGTCCAGCGCGAAGGTCACGTCCAGGTTTTGCAGCGCCACGTCGTGGATCAGCTGGTCGTAGGCGCGCTGCAGGAAGGTCGAGTAGATGGCCACGACCGGCTTCATGCCTTCGGTCGCGAGGCCGCCGGCGAAAGTGACCGAGTGCTGCTCGGCGATGCCGACGTCGAAATAACGCTCCGGGTATTGCGCGTGGAAGCGCACCATGCCCGAACCCTCGCGCATCGCCGGCGTGATGCCGACCAGGCGCGGGTCGATCGCCGCCATGTCGCACAGCCAGTTGCCGAAGACTTCGGTGTAGGTCATCTTGGCCGGCGCCGTGGCCGGCTTGATGCCTTCGGTCGGATTGAACTTGCCGGTGCCGTGGTACAGGATCGGCTCGGCCTCGGCCAGCTTGTAGCCCTGCCCCTTTTTCGTGACCACGTGCAGGAACTGCGGGCCCTTGAGCTTCTTGATGTTTTCCAGCGTCGGGATCAGCGAGTCGAGGTCGTGGCCGTCGATCGGGCCGATGTAATTGAAACCGAATTCCTCGAACATCGTGGCCGGGACCACCATGCCTTTCGCGTGTTCTTCGATCTTGCGCGCGAGATCGAGCACGGGACCGGGCAGCACGCTTTTGCCGACCGTCTTGGCGGCGGCATAGAACTGGCCGCTCATCAAACGCGCGAGATAGCGGTTCAGAGCGCCCACCGGCGGCGAAATCGACATGTCGTTGTCGTTCAGGACGACGAGCAGGTTGCAGTCTTCCTCGACGCCCGCATTGTTCAGGGCTTCGAAGGCCATACCGGCCGTCATCGAGCCGTCGCCGATGACGGCGATCGCGTGGCGGTGTTCGCCCTTCAGTTTCGCTGCGGCGGCCATGCCGAGCGCAGCGGAGATGGAGGTCGAGGAGTGCGCGGTGCCGAAGGTGTCGTATTCGCTTTCGTCGCGCTTCGGGAAGCCCGACAGGCCGTTCAGCTGGCGCAGCGTGTTCATGCGCTCGCGGCGGCCGGTAAGGATCTTGTGCGAATAGGTTTGATGGCCGACGTCCCAGACGATGCGGTCGTGCGGGGTCTCGAACACGTAATGCAGCGCGATGGTCAGCTCCACCGTGCCGAGATTGGAGGACAGGTGGCCGCCCGTTTTCGCGACCGAGTGCAGCAGGAACTGGCGCAGCTCGTTGGCGAGTGGCGTCAGTTGCGTGCGCGGCAGGAGGCGCAGGTCCGACGGGTCGTTGATGGTTTCTAGCAGTTTCATTTAGGCTTTCCGCTGCACGATCAGGTCCGCGAGTTCGCGCAGCCGCAGTGCTTGTTCTCCAAATGGCGCCAGCGCAGCGTGCGCCTCGCGCCGCAATTGCTGCGCCAATGCTTTTGATTCTTCCAGGCCCAGGATCGACACATAGGTCGGCTTGTTATCGGCCGCATCCTTGCCGGCGGTTTTACCGAGCGTGGCCGAATCGGCCGTCGCATCGAGCACGTCGTCGACCACCTGGAAGGCCAGGCCGACCGCCTTCGAATAGGCTTTCAAGCTTTCCAGTTCGTCCGCGCCCAGCTCCTTGCCACACAGGGCGCCGAGAAGCACGGAGGCGCGCAGCAGGGCGCCGGTTTTCAGCTGGTGCATGCGCTCGAGCTGCTCGAGATTGAGCGCGATGCCGACGCTGTCCAGGTCGATCGCCTGGCCGCCGCACATGCCGCCCGATCCGGCCGCCGCGGCCAGCAGGCGCAGCATGCCGACCAGGCGCGCCGGCGGCAGCGAATCACTCGATGCCAGCACCTCGAAGGCTTGCGCCTGCAGCGCGTCGCCGACCAGCAGCGCAGTCGCTTCATCATAGGCCACGTGCACGGTTGGCTTGCCGCGGCGCAGGGCGTCGTCGTCCATGCAGGGCATGTCGTCGTGCACCAGCGAGTAGGCATGGATCATCTCCAGCGCGCAGGCGGCGCGCGCCAGCGCCTTCGGGTCTGCGCCGAACAGCGCGCCGCTGGCGTAGACCAGCAGCGGACGTACGCGCTTGCCGCCGCCGAGCACGGTGTAGCGCATCGCCTCATGCAGCTTGGTCGGCACCAGGTGGGCCGCCGGCAGGAAGTCGGAGAGTGCGTCCTCGACCTCGGCCTGCACGCCGGCCATCCAGGCTGCGAACGGCAGCGTCTCCTTGGCCTGCATCACTGCGCGCCCTCGCCCGCGCCATCGGCGCTGAACGGTTTCAGCATGTCGCCTTCGAGCACCTTGACCTGGGCTTCCACTTTCTCGAGCTGGGCCGCGCAATACTTGACCAGTTCCGAGCCGCGCGCATAGGCCGCGACCGAGGCTTCCAGCGGCAATTGGCCGCCTTCCATCTGGGTAACGAGCTGGGCCAGCTCGGCCATTGCTTCCTCGAAGGAGCCTGGCGCCGTCGTCGCTTCCGCGTTTGAATTAATTGCCATAGTGTCTTCTTGTTGGGCCGGCGATCCCGCCATGCGCATCGGGTGCGCCGCGCGGGAATTGAATCGCGTATTTTAAAACAATCCACACCCTTGGGGTGGCCTGCACGAACGCTGAGTTTCCTTTCAGGAATTTTTTTTCGGCATGCCCGCCTGCACATTCATGAAAACCATGCCCTTCCGGCATTTTCTGTGCCATTCCTCCCCACAATCTCGCGACGGACCCGGACGGTAGAGTTCGTTCCAAGTTATAATCTCCGGTTCTGTCCGAAATACCGTATTTCATTACTTAAAAATACTGGTCTTTGGATTCTTTCTTCTCTTTGAGGTGATGCTTTTATAAAGGGGGGTTGGGATGTCCGATCTGGCTACCCACGCCAAGCTGGCGCGCTCCTGCGCTCAGCTTCCGGTAAATGTTTATTTTGACAATGCGCTGCTACAGCGCGAAATCGAGCAGCTGTTCCAGAAGGGACCGCGCTATGTCGGCCATGAACTCATGGTGCCGGAAACCGGTGATTTCGCGACCCTGCCTTCCGAAAACGAAGGCCGCATGCTCGTGCGCAATGCCAACGGCATCGAGGTGCTGTCCAACGTCTGCCGTCACCGCCAGGCGCTGATGTTCAATGGCCGCGGCAACGCCAACACCATTGTCTGCCCGCTGCACCGCTGGACCTACGACCTCAAGGGAGAGCTGATCGGCGCCCCGCATTTCGCGGAGACGCCCTGCCTGAATTTGTCCAGGTCACCGCTGCAAAGCTGGAACGGCCTGCTGTTCGAGCAGAACGGCTACGACGTGATGGACAAGCTCAAAAGCATGTCGGTCTCGAAAGACCTGGATTTCTCCGGCTACCTGTTCGACCACGTCGAGATCCACGACGTCGACTATAACTGGAAGACGTTTATTGAAGTCTACCTGGAGGATTACCACGTCGAGCCCTTCCATCCGGGCCTGGGCAATTTCGTGTCCTGCGAAGACCTGACATGGGATTTCGGCCGCGACTACAGCGTGCAGACCGTGGGCGTGAACCGCGGCCTGCAGAAGGCCGGCTCGCCGACGTATAAAAAGTGGCAGGAGCAGGTGCTGAAGTTTAACGGCGGCCAGGAGCCGAAACAGGGCGCGATCTGGCTGACGCTGTACCCGAACATCATGGTCGAGTGGTATCCGAACGTGCTGGTCGTGTCGACCCTGTGGCCGCTGGGTCCGCAGAAGACGCGCAACGTGGTCGAGTTCTATTATCCGGAAGAGATCGCCCTGTTCGAACGCGAACTGGTCGAGGCCGAGCGCGCCGCCTACATGGAAACCTGCGTCGAGGACGACGAGATCGCCCAGCGCATGGATGCCGGCCGCAAGATCCTGGTCGACCGCGGCGTCAATGAAGTCGGACCTTACCAGTCGCCGATGGAAGACGGGATGCAGCACTTCCACGAGTGGTATCGCAGCAAGATAGAGCTCTGAGGTGCCGGCGTTGTGGATGTTGTTCGCCAGCTTCGCATTCGCCCTGATGGGCGCGTGCGTCAAGCTGGCGGCGCTCCACTATTCGATTGCCGAAATCGTGTTCTACCGCGGCCTGGTCGGCGTGCTGGTCCTGTTCCTGATGGCCCGCGCGAGCGGACGCAGCCTGCGCACCGCCACCCCGGCGGCCCATCTCTGGCGCGGCGCCCTCGGCGTTGCTTCCCTCTGGTTCTGGTTCGCGGCGATCGCACGCCTGCCGCTCGCCACCGCCGTCACCCTGAACTACATGTCCCCGATCTGGACCGCGGCGATTGTCATCGGCGCGGCCTGGTGGCATGGAGCACGGCGCACGCCCTGGCAGCCGCTGGCCGCCATCCTGGTCAGTTTTATCGGCGTCGTGCTGGTGCTGCGGCCCGCATTTGCCGCCGATGCCTGGGCCGGCGGCCTGATGGCGCTCGCTTCCGGCATGCTGGCCGCAGTCGCCTACATCCTGGTGCGGCGCCTGAGCCGCATGGGCGAACCGGAAGACCGGATCGTCTTCAATTTTTCGCTGGTGAACGTGGCGGCGGGGCTGCTGGTGATGCTGGCGCCGGGCGGCGGCTGGCACGCCCACAGCTGGCAGGGCGCGGCCCTGCTGGTCGGCGTCGGCATCAGCGGCACGGCCGGGCAAGTCGCGCTGACGCGGGCCTATCGCCTGGGCCGCACGCTGGTCGTCGCCAACCTGCAGTACAGCGGCATCGTGTTCTCCAGCGTCCTCGGCATCCTGGTCTGGGGCGACCGTCTCGACGGCCAGGTGCTGCTCGGAATGGGCGTCATCTTCGGCTCCTGCATCGCAGCGAGCTATTACAACCTGCGCGCCGCACCGACGGCCGCCACCGTTTTGAAATCCGCTTCAAAGGCATAAGGCAGTCATGGCTTCTCTCTGGATGTTATTTGCGAGCTTCGCGTTCGCCGCCATGGGGGCCGGCGTCAAGCTGGCTTCCGAGTTCTACACCACCTCCGAACTGCTGTTCTACCGCGGCCTGATCGGCTCCGCGATCCTGTTCGCGGTCGTGCGCCACCAGGGCCTCACTTTCCGCACGGTGTTCCCGCGCGAGCACCTGTTCCGCAGCGCCGTGGGCGTGACTTCGCTCTGGCTCTGGTTCTTCGCGATCGGCAAACTGCCGCTGGCCACCGCCATGACGCTGAACTACATGGCGCCGATCTGGATCGCCGCCGGCCTGTTCCTGGCCGGCTGGTGGTCGCGCACCAATACGGTCGAGTGGCCGCTGATCGTCGCGGTCGGCGCCAGCTTCTTCGGCGTGACCCTGGTGCTGCAGCCGGCGGTCGAGTCGCACCAGTGGCTGGGCGGCCTGGCCGGCATCTGCTCTTCCGTCATCTCGGCGATGGCCTATATGCAGGTGCGCAAACTGGGGCAGATGGGCGAACCCGAATACCGGGTCGTGTTCTATTTTTCGCTGACGACCGCGGTGGCCGGCCTGGTCGGCGTGCTGGCGGGCGACGGCGCCCATGGCGCCCTGCCCTTCCACGGCCACACGACGGGCGGCGCGGTGCTGCTGCTGGGGATCGGCGCGGCCGCCCTGATGGCGCAGATGGCGATGACGCGCGCCTACCGGGTCGGCAAGGTGCTGGTGGTGGCGAATTTGCAGTACACCGGCATCGTGTTTTCCAGCCTGTGGGGCCTGGCGCTCTGGGGGGACCGTTTCGACTGGCATGTCTGGCTCGGCATCGGCGTGATCCTTGCGTCCGGCATCGCGGCGACGTTCTACAATACGAGGAAGACGCCGAAAGGCGCCGTCATCAAAGAGACCGACCCGATCGCAAGCGAACTGTAAGGAGCTCCAGCCCATGTACACGACCCTGATTTCCGCTGCAGATCTGGCTGCGCACATCGACCACCCGGACTGGGTCATCGTCGATTGCCGGCACGACCTCGTGAACCTGTCCTTCGGCCGCGAAGCCTATGCGGCCGGCCACCTGCCCCATGCCGTGTTCGCGGACATGGAGACCGAACTGTCGGGTGTGAAACGGGGCGAGGACGGCGTGTTCCGCGGGCGCCATCCGCTGCCGGAGAAGGAAGCGCTGGCCGCAACGCTACGGCGCTGGGGCGTCGATCACACGACCCAGGTCGTGGCCTACGATGCCCACGGCGGCATGTACGCGGCGCGCTTGTGGTGGCTGCTGCGCTGGATCGGGCACGAGACAGTGGCGGTGCTCGATGGCGGCCTGCCGGCCTGGCAGGCGCTGGGCCAGCCTTTATCGTCCGATCCGCCGGAGCCTCGCAGGTCCGGCAGCATCGCCGTGCGCGCACCGTTCGTGCCGACGGTGACCGTGGCGGAGGTGCTGGAGAATATCGAGAGCACGAATCAGCTCGAAAAGCGACGCACCGTGGTCGATGCGCGCGCGGCCGACCGCTTCCGCGGCGAGAACGAGACGGTCGATCCGGTGGGTGGGCATATCCCGGGCGCGAAGAACCGCTTCTTCAAGGACAACCTGCACAACGACGGGCGCTTCAAGGCGCCGGAGCAGCTGCGCGCGGAGTTCTCAAGCGTGATCGACGATCCAAAGGACGCGATCATGCAGTGCGGCTCGGGGGTGACGGCCTGTCACAACCTGCTGGCGCTGGAGGTGGCGGGCTTGCCGGGAGCAGCCTTGTATCCGGGGTCATGGAGCGAGTGGAGCGCGGATCCCGCACGGCCGGTAGCGAAAGCTTAACCGTAGGGTGAACACTCGTGCCCACGCGTTCGTGCCCTTGCGTACCCGACGGCCTCGCGGAGCCAATGTTGGCGGTCTCGCGGTGGGATTTCGATTGATCGAATGATGTACCGCGTGGGCTCGAGAGCCCACCCTACGGTGCACCACCGTTGCAGATACGTAGGGTGGGCACTCGTGCCCACGCGTTCGTGCCGGTGCCTACCCGACGGCCTCGCGGAGCCAATGTTGGCGGTCTCGCGGGGAGGTGTCGATCGGTCGAACCTTGTCAACGCGTGGACGGAGTCCACCCTACGGTCGCGGCGTACGGACGGCCAACCATCGCTTCAACCGTGACTTTCGAAACCCGCGATACGTAGGGTGGACTCCCGAGTCCACGCGTTCGTGTCGGTGCGTACCCGACGGCCTCGCGGAGCCAATGTTGGCGGTCTCGCGGGGAGGTGTCGATCGGTCGAACCTTGTCAACGCGTGGACGGAGTCCACCCTACGATCGCGGCGTATGGACGGCCAACCATCGCTTCAACCGTGGCTTTCGAAACCCGCGATACGTAGGGTGGACTCCCGAGTCCACGCGTTCGTGCCGGTGCCTACCCGACGGCCTCGCGGAGCCAATGTTGGCGGTCTCGGGGCGGGATTTCGATTGATCGAATTGTGTACCGCGTGGGCACGAGTCCGATCGCGGCCCGGCCCACCCTACGTTAATGCCCGGCGGTCAAGAACAACACGATCACCACGCCCAGGCCGATCAACAGCACCTGCGGAATCGATTCCTTCACGGTCGCCCGCCTCTGCATCTGCGGCATCAGGTCGCTCACCGCGATATAGATGAAACCGGACGACGCGAACACCAGCACGTAGGGAATCAGGCCGCTGGCCCGGTCCAGCGTGTAATACCCCAACAAGCCCCCCGCCACCGCCAACAGGCTGCACAGCAGGTTGAACACGTAGGCGCGCATGCGCGAGAAACCGGCATTGAGCAGGACGATGAAATCGCCGATCTCGGTCGGAATTTCGTGGGCGACGATCGCCAGCGCGGTGACGATGCCCAGCTCCGGGTTCGCCAGGAAGGCAGCCGCGATCAGGATGCCGTCCGTGAAATTGTGCATGCCGTCGCCGATCAGGATCATCCAGCCCGATTTGCCGGCCTCGCGCGCGTCGTGGCCGTGGCCGTGGTGGTGGCCGTCTCCCTCGTGATGGTGCGAGTGGCGCAGCAGCGCCAGCTTCTCGAGCAGGAAGAAAGCGAGCAGGCCGGCGAGCAGGGTCGCAAACAGTTTATGCGGGCTGGCGTCCGACTCGAAGGCCTCGGGCAGCGCGTGCAGCAGCGAGGTCGAGAGCATGATGCCGACCGACAGGCTGACCAGCCTCTCCACCATTTTGGAGAGCAGCGTGAACGAAAAGATGGCCGCGGCCGAGATGCTGACGACGCCGGCGATCAGGGTCGCCAGCAGGATGGATACGAGAATCGGGTCGATGTGAAGCCTCTTGTTTTACTGGGCGTGGCAAGCCGGGCATTGTACCGCTCCCGGCTTGCTTGCGTACGCTTACGGCGTGCCGCTTACACCACGCCGTGGCTGCGGAACCAGTCCAGGGCGCGGCGCCAGCCGTCCTTCGCATCGGCCTCATTGAAACTCGGACGGTAGTCCGCATGGAAGGCGTGTCCCGCATCCGGGTAGACGTGGAACGTCGACCCGCTGTTGCCCTTGTCCAGCGCGGCGCGCATACGCTCCACCGACTCGAGCGGGATGCCGGTGTCCTTGGCGCCGTACAGGCCCAGCACCGGCGTCTTGAGGTTCGGGGCGATGTCGATCGGGTGCTTCGGCGAGTTGGGCGTCGCGTCGCCGGCCAGGCGGCCATACCAGGCCACGCCGGCTTTCACGTTCGGGTTGTGGCTTGAATACAGCCAGGTGATGCGCCCGCCCCAGCAGAAACCGGTGATGCCGAGGCGTCCGGTATCGCCGCCCCGCTGCTTCGCCCAGGTGACGACGGTATCGAGGTCGGACATGACCTGCGCATCCGGCGTCTTGCCGACGATGTCCTTCATCAGGTCGGCGATGTTGGCGACCTTGCCCGCGTCGCCCGCGCGCACGAACAGGTCCGGTGCGACGGCCATGTAACCCTGTTTCGCGAAGCGGCGCGCCAGGTCCTTGATGTACTCGTGGACGCCGAAGATTTCGGAGATGACGAGGATGACCGGCGGGTTGGCCTTGCCTTCGGGCTGGGCGCGGTAGACCGGCACGTCCTGGCCGTCGATGGCGATGATGTGGTCGCCGACGGACAGTCCCGCGGTGTCGGTCTGCACCAGGGTCTGCGCCGCGACCGGGAGCGTGGCGGCGGCGAAGCCCGTCCCCACTGCCGCTTTCAGGAACACGCGGCGATCGACGCCCTCTTCGAAGCTGCTGGCGCCAACGAGGCTGTCGCCGTCTTGTACGAGATCCTTCATGTGCATCCTTCCGCTCGGTGTTTGTAATGTTGACTATCTTACAGCGACACACGGGCTCGCGCATGGGAGCACGGATGCGCGGGGGCGCAGAATTCGATTGCCAAGGCCAGGGGATGGGATGAAAATCGACCGTGCCGGCGACTCATCCATTCACGCCGGCAGAAAAGGTCCGCCATGTTCGAAAGCTTCAAGCACTTGTTCGCCCACGACAGCGGGCCCGACTCCGCCGACCCGGCGCCCTTCGACGAGGACGACATCGTCCTGCTCGATGCCGAAGAGCTGGCCGAAGGCGGCATCCTCGAGGCCTACGAACAGCTGCACCCGCAGTTGCGGCAATACGCGTCCGAGGAAGTCGACATCGCCGAGGAAGTCGACGCCGACGGCGCCGCGTACACGGTGTTCGCCGACGAAAGGCGCTACGACATCCATGGCGAGGGCATCGAAGAAGACCCCTGGATACTCGCGACGATCGCCTTTTTCGAGATCGTCAATGCCGGCCTGGCGCACGCCACCCACCGCTTCTACGCGCTCTACGCCGGCAACGACCTGGCCGGCGTCTTCCTGACCGACCAGCAGTTTCAGGCGGCATGGCACAGCATCGCGCGGCCTTTCGAGCGGCCCTGGATTCCCGTGAACCGGGCGCCCGACTACGGCTTTCCGGCCGACGAGGAACCCGCGGCCTGAGGGCCGTCAGGGCAGCTGCCGGCCGGCGCGCAGCCGCTCGATCGGGCGAGAGCTGGGGTTTTCGCGAGAGCTGGGGTCAGGTCTGACATTCGGACACGACCTCTGCCATACTCGGGCTGGTACCGTTGAGGCCGTGTCTAAATGTCAGACCTGACCCCAGGTTTTGGTCAATCCCCGGCGTTGACCGAGCCGATGCCCGCCACCGATTTGTTGACGGTGCGCGGCTTGCCGTAATAGCTGAGGTTGCCCATGCCCTGCACTTTCGCGTCGAGCCGCTCTTTGGCATATACCTTGACGTCGCCGATGCCGCGGAAACGGATATCGACATCGTCGGCGATCAGGGCTTTGGTATCGACCTCGCCCACGCCCTCGGCGCTGATCCTGAGCGTTTTGACCTTGCCGTTGATTTCCATCCGGCCGGCGCCGCGGTAGTTGACGTCGAGGCGCTCGACGCGCACGTTATTCAGCATGGTCTCGCCCGCGCCCTCGCCGTCGAAGGCGCGCAGCTGCGGCATGGCGATGATGACGCGCTGGTCGCCCTTGTTCGTGCTGAAGTTCTTGTCGCGCGCGCGCAGGCGCAGTTCGCCGTTGACGACTTCGCTGGTCACGTTGTCGAGAAACTTGTCGCTGCCGCGCACCATCAGCGACTGCTTCGCCGCACTGGCGTCGACGGTGACGCTGATCGGCCCCTGCACATTGATCGAGGTGAACGGCGCGGCATTGCGGACCTGGTCGCCGGCAGTTGCGGCGGTCGCAGCGAGGGAAAGGGCAAGGACGAGGGCAAGATCGGTTGGAAACGCGCGCATGATGATTTCCTGTTTCGTTGAAGAGTGAAACCATCGTAAATCGAAGCGCCGCCACAAGCGACGGTTTTGCGACAGGCTGCACGATTGACCGGCTGCGCTGCTCGAAACGGGCTGCGCAGCCGGGCGGGCAGCCTGGCTTACGCCTGCGTGCGCAGGTATTCCGCGATCGCTTCGCCCACTTGCGTCGTATTCGCCGTGCCGCCCATGTCCGGCGTGCGCGGGCCCTGGGTCAGGCAGGTTTCCATCGCCTGCACGATGGCGTCGTGGGCCGCCGTGTACTTCGCATCGCCCTGCCCCAGGAACTCGAACATCATCGCGCCCGACCAGATCATCGCGATCGGGTTGGCGATGTTCTTGCCGTAGATGTCGGGCGCCGAACCGTGGACCGGCTCGAACAGCGACGGGAACGACCGCTCCGGGTTCAGGTTGGCCGACGGTGCGATGCCGATCGTGCCGGCGCAGGCCGGGCCCAGGTCGGACAGGATGTCGCCGAACAGGTTCGAGGCGACGACGACGTCAAAACGCTCAGGCGACAGCACGAAGCGCGCAGCCAGGATGTCGACGTGGTACTTGTCCCATTTGACGTCGCCGTACTGCTCGCCCATGGCGGCGACGCGCTCGTCCCAGTACGGCATCGAGATCGCGATGCCGTTCGACTTGGTGGCGGCGGTCAGGTGTTTTTTCGGGCGGCGCTGGGCCAGCTCGAAGGCATATTTCAGGATGCGGTCGGTGCCGTGGCGGGTGAAGACGGCTTCCTGCAGCACCAGTTCGCGCTCGGTGCCTTCGAACATGCGG
Source organism: Telluria sp. AIW5 (assembly GCF_056680575.1). Classification (NCBI taxonomy): domain Bacteria; kingdom Pseudomonadati; phylum Pseudomonadota; class Betaproteobacteria; order Burkholderiales; family Oxalobacteraceae; genus Telluria; species Telluria sp. AIW5. Next base: position 5,476,250 of record NZ_CM155289.1, read on the forward strand.
CCGCCGACCGACGAGTACTCGCCTTCGGTGTTTTCGCGCACCACATAAAAATCGATGTCGCCCGGCTTCTTGTTCGCCAGCGGGCACGGCACGCCCGGCATCAGGCGCACCGGGCGCAGGTTCACGTACTGGTCGAATTCGCGGCGGAATTTCAGCAGCGAGCCCCACAGCGAAATGTGGTCGGGCACCGTGTCGGGCCAGCCGACCGCGCCGAAATAAATCGCCTCGAAGCCGGACAGTTGCGCCTTCCAGTCGTCGGGCATCATCTTGCCGTGCCTGGCGTAGTACTCGCAATCGGCCCATTCGAAGGTCGTGAATTCGAGCTTGATGTCGAAACGCCGGGCGGTGGCTTCGAGTGCGCGCAGGCCTTCCGGCATCACTTCCTTGCCGATGCCGTCGCCGGCGATCACGGCGATTTTATGAGTTTTCATGGAGCGCTCCTTCGTAGGGAAATTGGAATAACGACAGCTTAACCCATTACGTCGCGTTTATAATGAGCTCTGGTGTGATCGCAAAGGACACGAATCGTGAATAATCTGCAAAACGAGGACTTGCGCGTATTCGTCACCGTCGTGCGCAAGGGGAGCTTCGCGGCGGCGGCCGAGGAACTCGGCATGTCGCCGGCCTATGTCAGCAAGCGCATTGGCGTCCTCGAGGGCATCCTCGCCGTGCGGCTGTTCCAGCGGACGACCCGCCGCGTCGTCATCACCGACGACGGCGAGCAGGTCTATGCGCGCGCCCAGGCCATCCTCGAGAACCTGGACGATTTGATCGACGAGGTCTCCGAACGGCGCCGCGCGCCGACCGGCCAGTTGCGCATCTGCAGCAGCTTCGGCTTCGGGCGCAAGCTGGTGGCGCCGGCGATCGCCAAGCTGGTGGCGGCCTGCCCCGGCCTGAACATCCGCTTCGAAGTCTTCGACCGCCTGGTCGACACCGTGGCCGAAGGTTTTGATCTCGACGTGCGGGTCGGCGACGAGATCGCCCCGAACATGATCGCGCGCCGCCTGCGCTCGAACGGGCGCATCCTGTGCGCAGCGCCCGCTTACCTCGCGCGCCACGGCACGCCGAAAAGTTTGCAAGACCTCGCCGGCCACCAGTGCCTGCCGATCAAGGAGCGCGACCACCCCTTCGGCGTCTGGCGCCTGCGCGGGAAAAATGGCGAAGAAACGGTGAAGGTGTCGGGCGCGCTGTCGACCAACCACGGCGAGATCGCCCTGCGCTGGGCGCTGGACGGCGCGGGCATCGTACTGCGTTCGCGTTGGGATGCCCAGCCCTACCTGGACGCCGGCACCCTGGTCGTGGTGCTGCCGGAATACACGCAGGAAGCGAACGTGTGGGCCGTGTATCCGCAGCGCCTGGCCGGGTCGGCGCGGCTGCGGGTGTGCGTGGAATTCCTCGATGAGCAGCTGGCGCTGCCGCGCCAGGCGGCGGGCGCCAGCCCTTAGCCCAGGCCCGGCGCATCCAGCGCCGGCTCTTCCGCCTGCATCGCGCCGATATCCCGCTGGCGTTTGACGATCAGGCGATTGATATAGGGATCATGGAGAAGCTCGGCGACCGGTTCGGGTTCGTACTCGTACAGGAAACAGGGAAGAATCGAATATTGAAAGGACAGCAGGAGGCGTGCTGCGTCCTTCGGAACCTCGCCTTTGTGCAGCCCTGCGGTATCGACTGCGAACCCGAAGCCCTGCGCGCCGCTTTGCCTGACGATCTTGATGCCGAATTGTTGGCGAACCAGATCGTCTTCGAGTACCGCAAGACGCGCCGTCCGCCGGTCCAGGTGGGTACCCGTGACGTAAACGTGGGGACCGGAAGCCTCATCGACCCGGGTCAGGTAGACCATCAACCGGAATGACAGCCAATCCTCTGAATCGCGGTGAAATTTCTGAACGACTTCGCTGCTCGATTCAGCCGGGAAGGACCAGCGCGCACTCAGTCCGGAAAGCGTTGGGGTACACCCGAGATAATTTCTCGCCAGCGCAAGGATGGCAGGACTGTTAGCCAGTGCCAGTATATGCGGGCAAGCGACCAGGTCAGCCGGCGCATAATTTGCGAACGCGATATCCGCGGGCCTGGCATCGACGGTAAATGTCCCCGCTCGCCTGGCCGAGACGGGCTTTTCCGCCAAATAGCGCAGCACGTCCCCGCACTGTTCGTCCGACAGGACCTGTCCAAGCGGCGCAATGCCCTCCGAGCGCAATGCCGCCAGCACCTGGCCCTGGTCCGCCGCGGCCTTCCGATAGCGCCCTGTTCTGATGGCAACGCAGCATCTCAGCAAGGAAATTGCCGCAGACCGGAGTAGTGGCCGCGTGATCACGCGTTGCAGGTAGTACAGCGACAGTCGCGGAACCTTGCGGTCCAGGGGCGAATTTACCCGAATGTACTTCACACATCCTCCGTCGAGCGAATGAACAGCGAATTGAACCACGAGGCTGACGACTGAACGAAGGCAGACAAGAAAAAACGATCGACTGCAACCCGCGTAAATATATTCCCTGAATTATGCAAAAGCAATAAATATAAAAAGGAAACTTCCCGGGATTCATCTTTGCACCCGGGCTGCGGATCGCAACTATGTTATCCAGTGCACGGTGAAAACCGCTGCCGCTTCCTATCCTGCTGTATTCGGTGGCACGCGGCGAAGGGGGCGGCACATGGTTCAGAACCAGACAGGCTTTATCTTTGCAACCGGCATCGAAAACAGCATCCCCACCATCGATGGCGGCCGGGTGCGCATGGACGAGATGGAAAAGTGCGGCCACTACCGGCACTGGCGGCGCGACTTCGACCTGGTGCAGGAAATCGGCATCCGCTTCCTGCGCTACGGCCCGCCGCTGCACACGACCCTGCTCGGCCCCCGGCGCTACGACTGGTCCTTTGCCGACGAGACCTTCCCGGACTTGCGCCGCCGCGGCCTGGTCGCGATTGTCGACCTCTGCCATTTCGGCCTGCCGGATTTTCTCGGCGACTTCCAGAACCCGGACTTCCCCGCGATCTTCGCCGATTACGCCCGCGCGTTCGCGCAGCGCTATCCCTGGATCCAGCTCTACACGCCGGTCAACGAGATGTCGATCTGCGCCCTGTTTTCCGCCCTCTACGGCTGGTGGAACGAGCAGCAACACAGCGACAAGGCCTTCGTCACGGCCCTGAAACACCTGGTCAAGGCCAACCTGCTCGCCATGCGCGCCATCCTCGAAGTGCGCCCGGACGCGCTCTTCATCCAGAGCGAATCGACCGAATATTTCCATGCCAAGACGCCGGCGGCAATCGGTCCGGCCGAGACGATGAATGCGCGCCGTTTCCTGTCGCTCGACCTGAACTACGGCCGCCGCGTGGACTCCACCATGTACGAATACCTGATGGACAACGGCATGGCCCGCGACGACTACCATTTTTTCCTGAATAACAACCTGAAGCATCACTGCATCATGGGCAACGATTATTACCAGACCAACGAACACCGGGTCTCGGCCGACGGCTCGACCAGGGCGTCCGGCGAAATTTTCGGCTACGCAGTGCTGACGCACCAGTACTACAACCGCTACCGCCTGCCCGTGATGCACACCGAAACCAATTTGTGCGAGGGCCCGCTTGGCCACGAAGCGGTCAACTGGCTGCACAAGGAATGGGCGAACGTGCTTCGTGTCCGCAACAACGGCGTGCCGATCGTCGGCTTCACCTGGTATTCATTGACGGACCAGGTCGACTGGGACACGGGACTGCGCGAAAACAATGGCCGCGTGAACGCACTGGGCCTGGCCGACCTCGACCGCAAGCTGCGCCCAGTCGGCCATGCTTACCGCGAGCTGATCGAAGACTGGACCGACGTCCTGCCGACCCAGAGCGTCTGCCTGCAGGTCCCGATCGCGCTCAGCCAGGATTATCCCGAACTCGGCGAACCTCCCCCGCGCGTTTCCGGGGAGACTGCGACGGCCACCAGCGCGCCCCGGAACACGGAGTAGACAGGAGAGCAGCCATGCGATTTTCCGGTAAAACCGTGCTCGTCACGGGCGCGGCCAGCGGTATCGGCCTTGCCACGGCCATGCGCTTTGCGGCCGAGGGCGCGAACGTGGTGCTGGTCGACCGCGACGCGGCCGCCCTGCCGGCGGCTGCGGCCAAGCTGCGCGCCTGCCGCGATGGACAAACGATGGAAGTGGAGTGCGACGTCAGCGCCGAAACAGGCGTTGCCCATGCGGTCGAAGCGGTCATGGCGCGCTTCGGCCGGCTGGACGTGGTCGTCAACAACGCCGGGCTGATGATTTTTAAACCGATCCAGGAACTCACCGGCGCCGACTGGATGCACGTGCTGCAGGTCGACCTGCTCGGCGCCTTCTTCTTCATCAAGCAGGCCTTCCTGCACATGCAGCCCGGCGGCGCCGTCGTCAATGTGTCGAGCGTGCACGCCCTGGAAACCGAACCGAATGTCGCGCCCTATGCCGCGGCCAAGGCAGCCCTGCTCTCGCTGACCCGCTCGGCTGCGCTGGAAGGCATACCCAAGGGGATCCGGGTGAATGCCATCCTGCCCGGCGCGATCGACACGCCGATGCTGTGGACGAACCCGGAAGTGAAATCCGGGGCCGAACACATCGACGCGGCCGACGTTGGCAAGCCGGCGGACGTGGCCGCCGCGATCGCTTTTCTTGCGTCCGACGAAGCGGCGTTTATCCGGGGTACATCCTTGCTGGTCGACGGCGGGCGCCTGTGCGCGCTGTAGTTATGCTTACTTTACGCGATACACCGCGCACAGCTTGTTGCCGTCCGGGTCGCGCACATAGGCCAGGTGCAGGGCGCCCATGCTGCCCTCGCGCAGTCCCGGCGGCTCCTCGGCGGTGGTGCCGCCGTGGGCAAGCGCCGTGTCGTGGAATTGTTGTACCTGCTCGGGCGAGCTGCAGCGGAAGCCGATGGTGCCGCCGTTGGCAAAGGTCGCCGCTTCGCCGTTGATCGGCTCGGTGACGCCGAAGCTGCCGCCATCGTGGCGGTAGAACAGGCGGCTGTGGCCGGACGGGGCCGTGTTGCGATGCGGTTCGCTTGCGCCCAGGGTGCCGAGCACGGCGTCATAGAATTTTTTCGAGCGTTCGATGTCGTTCGAACCGATCATGATGTGACTGAACATGCGTATCTCCTCTGTCTCTTCGGAATTCGAGTGTACGAGGAGTATTGTGCCGAAGGCAAGCTTTGTCAGCCCGGCCTGGCATCGGCACAGGCCAGCATGGCGTCGCCGATCGCACGGTCGCCCTGGGCCTGGAGCGCCTCGACGGCACCGCGGATATCGCGCACCTCCTTGTTCTGGCTGAGCTTCAACTTGCCCGCCAGGCGCGTGATCTCGATCTCCACGCCGACGATGGCCTGCAGCAGCGTGTCGATAAAATCCGGCGCGCTGTCGCCCATCTTCCACGGCGCCGGCTGCGATGCTTCGTGGGTGCGCGTCAGGCGCGCGACCACGCCGCGCACGTAGCGCTCGTCGTCGCGCACGGTGATGCGCCCATGCGCGTGCGCGACCATGTAGTTCCAGGTCGGCACCTGCTTGTGGAATTCGTGTTTGGACGGATACCAGTTCGGCGAGATATACGCGTCGCCGGCGCGGAAGATGACCAGCACCTCGGCGCCATCGGCCAGTTCCTGCCGGACCGGATTGGCGCGCGCCACGTGGGCGCTCAGGGTGCCCAGCGGACCCTGGCCGCTGATCAGTTCGAACGGAATGTGGTTGGCGTCGAGTCCACCCGCGCCATGCGTGACCAGGGTGCCAAAGGGGTGCTGCCGGATCAGGTCGTGCAGCACCTCGGTGCGCGATTCGTCGAAATGGGGTGGGAAGTACATCTGCTCTCCTGTGTTTCCTTGGCCGCTGATCGGGATGCGTAGCTGCCGCACCGGTTATTGCGTCGCCGTGCCGGCGGCTGCCAGCTGCCCGGCCTTCAGATAAAACGTGGCGCCCCCTTGCCCTGTGGCGAGCGCCGGATACGAGCCGGCCGGCAGGCGGATCCAGCTGCCGCGCGCGCAGGCCTGGCCCTCGAAGATGAGCTCACCTTCCAGCACCAGAAGCTCGGCGCCGTCGATCGGGCCGGGGAAGACTGCTGCTCCGGGCCCGACGCGCTGCACGCAGACCTGCTCGCGTTCGCCCGAAAACAAAGGGCAGACAGCGCGTCCGCCCGGCTGCTGCCGCCAGGCAGCGGAGTCGCGCGTGTCGATCCGCACGGGCTGGGTCTCGCCATCCGCCATCTGGCGCAGCTTCACGAAAATGAGGGCACCTTCGCGGCTCGATGGCCGGTGCGCCGAACCCGGCGGACTGCGCAGGTACCAGCCTTCCGGATAATCTCCGGTCTCGTCCGAGAAGGTGCCGGACAGGACCAGGATTTCTTCGCCGCCCGGATGCGCGTGCGGCGGGAAGCTGGACTGCGGCGCGTAGCGCACGATGCTGGTGGCGCGCGCCTGCTCGGCGCCGACCCGGTCGAGCATGACGCGCTCGACACCGGCTTGCGGAGACGCGACCCATTCGTACTGGTGCGGGACGATGACGACGGCGCGCGCGAAATCGGCGTTAACCAGCATAAACCTTGCTCCGGATGCCAGGGGATGGCAGCGTGGTCCCCGTGACGGTTATTGTGCGGCAGCGGCCCGCAATGCCAGCTCGCTGTCCTTGATATCGGCAATCGGCCCAAGGATAGCACCGTCGAAGGCGCGCGGCGCGGCGCCCTGCTCGAACAGCCTCGGCATGTCCGGGTTGGCCAGCGCGCCGCGGCCGAGTGCGACGAGGTCCGCGCCCAGTTCCAATGCTTCGGCGCTACGTTCGATCGAGTGCAGCGAACCGTTGGCGATGATCGCCACGCCCGGCGCGTGGCGGCGCGCCAGTGCGAGCAAGCTGTCGCTACCGCCATCGAACGCGGGTTGCCAGGCTTCGAACTCGGTGACGTGGATGAAATCGGCGCCTTCCCGTGCCAGCGTGGAGAAAATCACTTCGGCGTCCTGCTCGCGCCCCGGCCACTTGGCCCTGAAGTCGTTGACTTTGCCTTGCGAGATGCGAATCCCGACCGGCACCTCGTTGCCGACCGCCGCCTTGACGGCCCGCAGCACCTCCACCAACAGGCGCACGCGTCCATGCACGTCGCCGCCCCAGCGGTCCTCGCGCAGGTTGGTGTGGGCGGTCAGGAACTGGTCCAGCAGGTAGCCATTGGCGCCGTGGATTTCGATGCCGTCGAAGCCGGCCACGCGCATCGCGCGCAGCGCCGAATGGACAAAGCCATCGATCGCCTCGGCGATATCCTGTTCCGTCATCTGCACCGGCACCGGGTACGCGCCCGCGCCGTGATAAAAGCCCATCTGTTCGCCGGCCGGCTGCACCGCGGACGGCCCGGCGGTATGGGAACGGAAGGGATTATCCTGGCTGAGCGCGCCCGCATGCATGAGCTGTGCGAAGGCCAACGCGCCATGGGCGTGGATCGCGGCGGTGATGCCGGCCCAGGCGCGGGCCTGCTCGTCGTCGGCGATGCCGGGCTGGTTCCGGTAGCCTTGCGCAAAAGCCTTGTCGGTGTACAGGCCCTCGGTAATCACCAGGCCGAAACCGCCCTGGGCGAAGCCGGCGTAATAGTCGCGCATGGCGGCCGTCGGCACGCCGTCCGGCGTGGCCGTCACCCGCGTCATCGGCGCCACGGCCAGGCGGTTGCGGGTGCTGAAGTTCTTCATATCGTGTTTGGATAAAATCACGGAGCGGAAATCGTTCATGCGGGACTCTCTTTCGTCTGCTTGCACCCCTGAACTGGGGCGCTTCAGATACCATCCTACCGGGCACGGCGTGCCGGGACCAGCTCCGCTCGCGTGAAGCCGCTTTATCAAAAAAGGTTAAGAATGCAGACTGCAGACCTACGGATTTTCCTGACGGTGGCGGCCGCCGGCAGTCTGTCCGCCGCCGCGCGGCAGCTCAATGTCGGGCCGATGCAGGTATCGCGCCGGATCGCCGTCCTCGAGCAGGAACTCGGCGTGCGGTTGCTCCACCGGACCACGCGCTCGGTGTCGCTGACGGCCGAAGGCGAGGCGTTTTTTCCATATGCGAACACGATGGCGGAAGCCGAGGAAAGCGCACGCGGCGCCCTGGGCCCATCGCACGCCGCCGCGTCCGGCACGCTGAAACTCACCGCCCCCAGCGTATTCGGCCAGACCATCATCCTGCCCTTCCTGCCGGCGCTGCTGGAACAGCATCCTGACCTGCGGATCGATCTCGACCTGTCGGACCGGGTACTCGATATCGTCGGCCAGGGCCTGGACCTGGCGCTGCGCATCGCGACCCTCGAAGACTCGGAACTGGTTGCCCGGCGCATCGCCGGCAATCCGCGCATTATCTGCGCCGCGCCGCATTACCTGGCGCGTCATGGGGTGCCGGCGCGGCTGGCGGACCTGGATGACCATCGCTGCATCGTGCTGCACAGCGTGCCGCGCTGGCCCTTGATCGTGGGCGGCGCGCTGCAGAGACGGCGGGTGGATGCGCGCTTCACGACCAGCAATGTCGATGCCGTACGCACCGCCACCCTGCAAGGGCTGGGCCTGGCCATGCTGACCTACTGGGACGTGCACGAGCAGTTGCGCAATGGCGACCTGGTCAGCGTTGTGCTGGAAGACGCCGCGATGGAAGACCTGTCGATCTGGGCGCTTACCCCGACGCGGCGCTACGCACCGGCGCGCGTAAAAATCTTCCTCGATGCGCTGGAACGGGAGCTGGCGCGGCGGCAGTAAGACCCTATGCGGCCGCCAGCACCGATGGCGGATCAGGCGAACTTGGTGGCGGCCGGGAGGCGCTTGCCGACGACCTTCACGGTTGCCATTTTTTCGCTGCCGACCGAGACCATCGAATCGGCGCGCACCTGCGCCTTGTAGCTCTCGGCGCTGGCGTAAGTGCTGACGCCGACGACGAGTGCGGCGACCAGGAACAGCGATTCCATGTGTTTGAGGACGTTCATTTCAGGCTCCCTTCGGTGGTGTGCTTTAGCCCGGTCGCTGCTGCGTTCGGGCTTTCGATGGGAGTACTTTAGCAATCGTGTCCGCGCTTCTCCACCGGCTTGCGACGAAGTGCGGAAAACACGCGATGAAGCGCACAAAGCGGGGATATGAACGGTTTGCAGCAGAGCGTCAGTGGATGACGGCGTCGCCGTAGGTGCGCCGCTCGCCCGGCTGGCGCAGCACCCGTTGGGCGGTCTCGAGCGGCACGCCCTGTTCGCACAGCATGCGCGCTGCGGCATACATGCCCTGCGAGCGCAGGGCGGCGATCGATGCATCGATCAGCCTGGCAGTATCGTAATCGCGGCGAGGTTTCATGGATCTAGTTTACTCCTGATCGCCGATGCTGTCCGGGCCTGCCATCCGCGCCTGTCCATCACTCGTCCCGCACACGGCCAGCGCATGCCGCAGCACCGCATCGACCAGCTTGTCGCGCGGCCCGCGCACCGTGCGCAGCAGGCCGATGCGCCGCAGCGGCGCAGCGCCGGGCAAGGCGATCCGGGTCAGCGCCAGGCTCGATGTCCACATCGGCCCCCAGTCCACCACCAGCGAAATTCCAAGGCCGCGGCTGACAAAGGTAGCGATGGTCATCAGGCCATCGATCTCGAGCCGCACGCGCGGCTGGATGTTCCGCTCGCGCAGGTAGCGGTCGGCCAGGCGGCCGCCCCAGATGCGGCGGTCGTAGCGAATGAAAGGCTCGGAGCGCAGCAAGGCATGCGCATCCTGCTCGCCTTTGAAGCGTGCGGGCGCGATCACGACCAGCGGCTCTTCGAAGAGGGCATGCCACTCGCAGCTTTTCGGGATCGCGAACTGATGCTCGACCACGATGGCGGCATCGAGCTCGCCGGCCATCACCTTGGCCGCGATGTCGACCGAGTGGCCGACGTCGACGAACACCGACAGCTCGGGATGGGCGGCGTACAGCTTCTCGAGCACCGGCGAAATGATCGAGGTCGCGGCCGAGAAAAAACAGCCGAGGCGCAGCTGCCCGAGCCCGTCGCGGTCGAGGGCGGCGGCGCGCAGGTCGGTCACGCTCCTGACCACGCCGCGCGACTGGTCGAGGATCTGCAGGCCCGCCTCGGTCGGCTTGACGGCGCGGCCGGAACGGATGACCAGCGCCACGCCCAGCTCCTCTTCCAGGGTGCGGATGCGGGCGGCGACGGCGGCCGGCGTCAGGTCGAGCCGGCGCGCCGCTTCCGCCATCGAGCCGCATTCGGCGACGGCGACAAAGCTTTGCAAGAAACGGGTATCCATGGCCGGAGTCTAGCACTGCCGGCGTGGGAAGATAAGTTTTCTATCGTTCAAATGTGATAAAACGGCCTGTATCCATTCAAAACTTTGTTTGACAATGCACGCTCACTATCAGATTGCCCTGTCAAGGAAGAGCCATGAACAACCCAGCACAGAACGTCCGCAGCCTGGTCTCGGAAGCCGAGTGGGAAGCGCGCGTCAACCTCGCCGCCTGCTATCGGCTGATCGCCCATTTCGGCATGTCGGACCTGGTCTACAACCACAGCACCAGCCACGTCCCCGGCAGCGAAGGCGAGTTCCTCATCAATCCTTACGGGATGATGTACGAGGAGATCAACGCGTCCTGCCTCATCCGGATCAACCTGGATGGCGACGTCCTGTTCAACCCGAACCCGACCTACGGCATCAACCAGGCCGGCTATGTGATCCACAGCGCGATCCACGGCGCGCGCAAGGACGTCGATTGCGTGATCCATACCCACACGCGGGCAGGCATGGCGGTATCGGCGCTGGAATGCGGCCTGCTGCCGATCGCCCAGACCAACATGCGCTTCGGGAAAGTGGCGTATCACGACTACGAAGGCGTTGCCGTCGACGTGGACGAGCGCGAGCGCCTGGTGGCGGACCTTGGCGCCTCCGATGTGATGATCCTGCGTAACCACGGCCTGCTGACCTGCGGCCCGAGCGTCGCCGAGGCCTTCAACACCATGTACTGGCTGGAGAACGCCTGCAAGGTGCAGCTCGATGCGCTGGCATGCAATGCGGCCCTGATCGTGCCGCCGCAGCATGTGCTCGAAAAGACGGCCAACCAGTTCGAGCCGCACGTGCGCCGGCCGTACGGCATCATGGAGTGGCCGGCCATGCTGCGTTTGCTCGATCGCCGCGATACGTCCTACCGCGACTAAGACCTTCGATCCACAACCAACGCCAGAGCTTCCCGACAAGAGGGGCCAGGCGGCTGCATGCGTGCCGGACCGGTCCGGCCGCGTGCATTCAACAGGAGACAAAGATGGACAAAGCAACTGAAATGAGCGCAGTTGAAAAGCAGGTGATGAGCAAGATTTTCTGGCGCCTCGTGCCCTTGCTCATGGGTTTATATGTGCTGTCGTACATCGACCGCATCAACGTCGGCTTCGCCGCGCTGACGATGAACAAGGACCTGGGCCTGTCGGCCTATGTCTTCGGCTGGGGAGCCGGTATTTTCTTCCTCGGCTACTGCCTGTTCGAGGTACCGAGCAACCTGATGATGGCCAAAGTGGGCGCGCGGCGCTGGATCGCCCGCATCCTGTTCACCTGGGGTTTGCTCTCGGCCGGCATGGCGTTCATCCAGGGCCCGAACAGCTTCATCGTCATGCGCTTCCTGCTCGGCGTGGCCGAGGCGGGCTTCTTCCCGGGCGTCGTGCTGTATCTGACCTACTGGTTCCCGGCGCGCTACCGCGCCCGCATCATTGCCGCCTTCATGCTCTCGATCCCCGTGTCGATCGCCGTCGGCGCGCCGCTCTCGACCTGGATCCTCGGGCTCGACGGCTTCCAGGGCCTGAAGGGCTGGCAGTGGCTGTTCCTCATCGAAGGCGTGCCTGCCGTGCTGGCCACCTGGGTCGTGCTGCGTTACCTGACCGACCGTCCGGAAGGCGCCAAATGGCTCACGGCCGCGGAAAAATCCTGGCTCGACACCGAGCTGAAGGCCGACCGTGAAATGGCCGGCAAGGTGAAACAGACCTCGTCGCTGCGCGCCGTGTTCACCAATCCTGCGATCCTCGCGCTGGCCTTCGTCTACTTCTGCGCCACCGGCGCCAACGTCGGCCTGTCCTCCTTCCTGCCGCAGATGATCAAGGGACAAGGCTTCAGCAACCTGCAAGTGGGCTTCCTGACCTCGCTGCCCTACATCGTCGGCTGCGCCGGCATGCTGATCATCGGCTACTGGTCGGACCGCACGAAAGAGCGCCGCTGGTTCCTGGTGCTGACGATGGTGATGGCGGCCCTCGGTCTCTACATGGCGGCGGCCTTTGGCGGCTCGATCTGGTCGATCCTGTCGCTGGCCCTGGCGGCGGTCGGCATCCTCGGCTGCAAGGGCCCGTTCTGGCCCCTGCCCTCGGCTTACCTGAGCGGCGCCGCGATGGCGGGCGGGATTGCCTTCATCAACTCGGTCGGCAACCTGGGCGGCTTCGTTGGCCCGTATGCGGTGGGCTGGATCAAGCAATCGACCGGCAGTTTCGAAGGCGGCCTGTATGCGCTGGCCGGGCTGGCGGTGCTGGCGGCGGTGACGACGCTGGTGTTCGTCAAGGGACGTGGGCCTGCGCAAGTGACGGATGGCGTCGCGCCGCAGGATAAACCGAAGGCCGTTGCGGGTTAATCGCAAGGCCGTCGGACCGCCGCCGATAAGCTTCGGCGGCGGCGCACCGTAGGGCACGCACGCCGGAAACGAAACAAGCCCGACGCGGTCTCCCGCGCCGGGCTTGTTTTTTTACGTCCACCTGGTGTTAGTGCGCCTCTTCCCAGTTCCCGCCCACGCCCGTCTCGGCCACCAGCGGCACCTTGAGTTCCGCCACGCCGGCCATCAGTTCCGGCAGCTTGCCCTTCACCAGTTCCAGCTCGGCCTCCGGCACCTCCAGCACCAGTTCGTCGTGCACCTGCATGACCATGCGCGTACCCAGTTTTTCGGCTTCCAGCCAGTCCTGCACCGCGATCATCGCCAGCTTGATCAAATCGGCCGCCGTGCCCTGCATCGGCGCGTTGATGGCCGCCCGTTCGGCGCCGGCGCGGCGCGGGCCGTTCGGGGAGTTGATCTCGGGGAGCCACAGGCGCCGGCCGAACACGGTCTCGACATAGCCACGCGCCTTGGCGGCGGCGCGGGTTTCGTCCATGTACTGCTTCACGCCCGAGAAGCGCGCGAAATAGCGCTCGATGTAGCTCGCCGCCGCGCCGCGCTCGATGCCGAGGCGCGCCGCCAGGCCGAAGGCGCTCATGCCGTAGATCAGGCCGAAGTTGATCGCCTTGGCATAGCTGCGCTGCTGGTTCTCGACCTCGTCGAGCGCGACGCCGAAGACTTCGCTGGCCGTGGCGCGGTGGATGTCCTCGCCTTCGGCAAACGCCCGCAGCATCGCTTCGTCGCCCGAAATATGCGCCATAATGCGCAGCTCGATCTGCGAGTAGTCGGCCGATACGATTTTGTGCCCCGGCGCCGCGATGAAGGCTTCGCGGATGCGGCGCCCTTCGCTGGTGCGCACGGGGATATTTTGCAGGTTCGGATCGCTCGATGCGAGGCGGCCGGTAATGGCGACGGCCTGCGCGTAGTTCGTGTGCACGCGCCCGGTGTTCGGGTTGACCATCGTCGGCAGCTTGTCGGTATAGGTCGACTTCAGCTTCGACAGGCCGCGGTGTTCCAGCAGCACCTTCGGCAATGGAAAATCTTCGGCCAGCTTTTGCAGCACCTCTTCGTCGGTCGAGGGTGCGCCGGTGGCCGTCTTCTTGATGACCGGCAGGCCGAGTTTGACGAAGAAGATTTCGCCGATCTGCTTGGGCGAGCCGAGGTTGAAGGGGCCGCCGGCGATCTCGTAGGCTTGCGCTTCGAGCTCCATCAGGCGCGCGCCCAGTTCGCGCGACTGCGCGCCCAGTTTTTCGGCGTCGATCAGCACGCCGTTGCGCTCGATCTTCTGCAGCACGATCTGGGTCGGCAGCTCGATCTGCTTGTAGATGTAGGTGAGTCCGGCGTCCTTTTCCACGTGCGGCAGCATGGTCTGGTGCAGGCGCAGGGTGATGTCGGAATCTTCGGCCGCGTATTCGGTTGCGCGATTCAGCTCGACCTGGTCGAAACAGATCATGTTCGCGCCCTTGCCGCAGACGTCGACAAACGGAATCGTCGTGTAGCCGAGGTGGCGCATCGCCATCGTGTCCATGTCGTGCGGCTTGTGCGACTCGAACACATAGGATTGCAGCAGCGTGTCGTGGACGATGCCTTTTAACGTGATGCCGTGGTTGTTAAAGATGTGCATGTCGTACTTCAGGTTCTGGCCCAGCTTCGGCTTGTCCGGATTTTCCAGCCAGCCGCGCATGCGTTCCAGTACCTCTTCGCGCGGCAGCTGTTCCGGCACGCCGGCGTAGCGGTGCGCGACCGGAATGTAGGCGCCCTTGCCCGCTTCGACGGACAGGGAGATGCCGACCATCTGCGCCGTCAAGGGGTCGAGCGAGGTCGTTTCGGTGTCGACCGAGGTCAGTGCGGCGGCATCGGCCAGCGCCAGCCATTTGTCGAGCTGCTCCCAGGTCGTCACCAGTTCGTACTCGCCCTTGATGATCGGCATTCCCGGCAGCGTGTCCTGTGCGCCTTCGGGCGAATTCAGCGCCGGTGCGCCGACCCCGGGGCCCTGCTGCAGTTCGCGCAGCATTGTTTTAAAACCGTAGCGCTGGAAGAAGTCGCGCAGCGCGTCCTGGTCTTCCGGACGGGCGACCAGGCTTTCCTCGATCGAGACCACATGGCCCATCAGGTCGCAGTCGGTTTTTACGGTGATCAGCTGGCGGCCCTGCGGCAGCCATTCCAGGGCCGAGCGCAGGTTTTCGCCCACTGCCCCGCCAATCGCGTGCGCGTTTTCCATCACGCCGTCGAGCGAACCATGCAGGGCGAGCCATTTCAGGGCCGTTTTCGGGCCGCATTTGTTCACGCCCGGGACGTTGTCGACGGTGTCGCCGATCAGGGTAAGGTAGTCGATGATGCGGTCCGGCGCCACGCCGAATTTGGCGAGCACGCCGGCTTCGTCGAGCTTTTCGTTGCTCATCGTATTGATGAGCGTGACCTTGTCGTTCACCAGCTGCGCCAGGTCCTTGTCGCCGGTCGAGACGATGGTGTGCATGCCTTTCGCGGCGGCCTGCACGGCCAGGGTGCCGATCACGTCGTCCGCCTCGACCCCTTCGACCATCAGGATCGGCCAGCCCATGTGGCGCACCACTTCATGGATCGGCTCGATCTGCTTGGCGAGGTCGGTCGGCATCGAGGCGCGGGTTGCCTTGTACTCGGCGTACATGTC
The DNA here is from genome assembly GCF_056680575.1 of Telluria sp. AIW5. Taxonomy (NCBI): domain Bacteria; kingdom Pseudomonadati; phylum Pseudomonadota; class Betaproteobacteria; order Burkholderiales; family Oxalobacteraceae; genus Telluria; species Telluria sp. AIW5. Next base: position 5,491,498 of record NZ_CM155289.1, read on the forward strand.
GTCGCGGAAGGTTTTGCCCTTCGCATCGAAGACGCAGGCGATGTAGGCGGCCGGATAGTCGGCGCGCAGGCGGCGCAGCATGTTGACCATGCCGTGCATCGCGCCGGTCGGGTGGCCGTCGGGGCCGCGCAGGTCGGGCAGCGCGTGGAAGGCGCGGTAAAGGTAGCTGGAACCGTCAACGAGCAGCAGGGTATTTTGCATAGGAATGATGGGTGAAGCCGGCAAGAGCGGAAGTGGCAGTCATTATCGCAGAATCCCATATGAAGAAAGCACAACAGGGAGGCCGCGGCTGAGCTCTCATATGGAGACGCCGGCACACATTTCACAGGGAAGGCACTGTGTTTGTTACAATGGTTCAAACGATATTAGGTGACCATCATGCCGCGCACACTCCCCCGCCTGACCCTGTCGATCGCCTTGCTTGGCTGTGCCGGCGCGGCCATCGCGCAAACGGCCCAAACGACGCAACCGGCGCCCACTGCCCAGCAGCAAGGGACCGAACGCATCGAACCGGGCAGCGACGAGCCGGCCACGAAGATCGAACCGCGCCGCGGCACGCAGATCCGTGAAAAGCGCAACAACGGGCAAGTGACCGAAGTCGAGGTCCGGAGCGGCAAGAGCCATTATGTGCTGCGGCCGAATCAGCCGGCCGGCAACGCCCAGCCGGGCGACGCCCAGAGCGGAACGCGCGGCGGGCCGCAATGGCAGGTCCTGGAATTCGACCTGAACGGCAAGAAGAAAGCGGCGGCCGACGCCGAAGCGGCTGCCGCCGCGGCAGGCACGGCGGCGCCGGGCGCGGCGCAGGCTTCCGCCACCGGTGCGCCGCCCAAGGTGCCGGCGGCAACCGTCCCGATGACGAAGCCGGCCGATATCCCGCCGCCACCGCCGCTGCCCGCCACCCGCTGACCAATCCGCCAGGCGGGCGCTCGCGCCCGCACGCCCCGACTCTTTTCCCTTCAGACTCTCAAGCCCTCTCGCACCATGGCAGTTTTCACGGCGGTAACACTGGATGACCTCACCCAGTGGATGGAACAGTTTCCCCTCGGCCAGGCAGTCGCGCTCAAGGGCATTGCCTCCGGCATCGAAAACAGTAATTTCTTCCTGACGACCGAGCGCCCCGCTCAGGCAACGATTCAGCGTACCGAATACGTGCTGACCGTCTTCGAGAACCTGGATTTCGAGCAGTTGCCCTTCTACCTGCAGCTCATGCGCCACCTGGCCGAGCGCGGCATCCCGGTGCCGGCGCCGGTGCCCAACGCGGCGGGCGAACTGGTGGTGCCGCTGCGCGGCAAGCCGGCCGCCATCGTGAGCAAGCTCGAAGGCAGCTCGCAGATGGATCCGCAGCCGGTGCACTGCTGTGAAGTCGGCGCGATGCTGGCGCGCATGCACCTGGCAGCAAGCGACTTCCCGATGCAGCAGCCGAATTTGCGCGGACTCGACTGGTGGCAGGAAACGATGCCGCAAGTGCTGCCCTATCTGTCGGCCGAGAATGCGCGCCTGCTGCAGGACGAAGTGGCCTTCCAGGCCGGTTTCGCCGCCGGCGCCTCCTATGCGCAATTGCCGCGCGGCCCGGTCCACGCGGACCTGTTCCGCAATAACGTCATGTTCGTCGGCGAAAAGCTGACCGGTTGCTTCGACTTTTATTTTGCCGGCGTCGACACCTGGCTGTTCGACCTGGCCGTGACCGTCAACGACTGGTGCATCGACCTGGACAGCGGCAAGCTCGACGATGCGCGCGTCAATGCGCTGCTGGCGGCCTATCGCGCCGCGCGTCCGTTCACGAGCGAGGAAGAAACTGCCTGGCAGCCGATGCTGCGCGCCGCCGCGCTGCGCTTCTGGCTGTCGCGCCTCTACGATTTTTATGTGCCGCGCGAAGCCGAGATGCTCACGCCCCACGATCCGACCCATTTCGAGCGCATCCTGCGCGACCGACTCGCCACGCCCGCACCCCGCCTGGCTCACCACGAATGAACAACATGCCCGCAATTACCGGCTGGAACTGGCTGAAGCAAGGCACCGGCCTGTTTCGCAAGCAACCTGCTGCACTGACGACCCTGCTGTTCGCGAATATCCTGTTCAGCCTGCTGATCAGCGCCGTGCCGCTGCTGGGCAAGATGGTGGCCGTCGTCCTGATTCCCTCGTTCTCGATGGCATTCATGAAGGCGTGCCTGATGATCGAGAACGGCGAACGCGTCACCCCGGCCGTGCTGCTGACCGGCTTCAGGAAGCCGGTGTTCATGGCGCTGTGCAAGATCGGCCTGATCTACCTCGGTGCCTCGCTGCTGCTCACCCTGTTGACCAGCGTCGCGATCGACCCGAGCTTCTGGCAGCAGGTGTCGCAGCCGGTCGACCCGGCCGCGCCGCCACAGGTGCATGTGTCTGACTTGCTGGCGATGCTCGGTATTTTTATCCTGGATGTCGCCGTGCTGATCGCGTTGGCCTTTGCCGCGCCGCTGACTTATTGGCAACAGATGGGGCCAGGCAAGGCGACCTTCTACAGCTTCTTTGCCGTGCTAAAAAGCGCGCGCGTGTTCATCGTGCTCTTGATGGCGTGGTTTGCGATTTTCTTTGTCGTGTGCTTCATCGTCGCGCTGGTGCTCGGGGGTTCGAGCCTGGCCAGGGTGGCGATCATGTGGCTGATCTTCCTGTTCGTGTTGTTGTTGCAGTGCGCGATGTATGCGGGGTATCGGCAGATTTTCGGGAAGCCGAGCGATACGTCAGCGGGGCCGCGCGTCAATCTCGAGAAGTAGGGTGGGCACTCTGTGCCCACGCGGAACGCCGCGTCGTGTCGGCGGTATTTGAAACGTTCCGATCGATCACGGCACGCCGCATCACAATGTGTACCGGTCGGGCAAAATTCGGTCAACATGACGCATCGTTCCGCGTGGGCACGGGGTGCCCACCCTACGATTAACCATGTTTGTCGTGAACCACCATTGCGAGCATTACCCCGCACCGCCCTTAGCGGGCAATCCGCTCCAGCTTCGCCACCGACAAATCCAGCACCTTCATCCCGGCCGCGCCGAAATTGATCTGCGCGCGGGCGGCGCCGGCGCCGCCTTCGATATTCACGATCACGCCTTCTCCGAACTTGGCGTGCGCCACCGCTTCGCCGATGCGCCAGCCCGAGCCGCCGCCCGACTTCTGCGTGATCTGCGCGGCGATCTTGTTGTCGCTGCCGGCATTGCGGAAGGCGGCGTCATCCCAGGCATTGGGCGCTTTCTTGTTGGCGAACCAATGGCTCTGCACCCGCGGCGACAGCCATTTCAGGGCTTCTTCAGGCAACTCGTCGAAGAAGCGCGACTTCATGTTGAAACGGGTCTGGCCGTGCAGCATGCGCTGCTGCGTAAAGCTCATGTATAAACGCTTGCGCGCGCGGGTGATCGCCACGTACATCAGGCGCCGCTCTTCATCGACGCCGTCGGCCTCGCGGGCGCTGGTTTCGTGCGGGAACAGGCCCTCTTCCAGGCCCGTAATGAACACCGCGTCGAACTCCAGGCCCTTGGCCGAGTGCACCGTCATCAACTGCATTGCGTCCTGCCCCGCCTGGGCTTGCGCATCCCCCGCTTCCAGTGATGCATGGGCAAGGAAGGCGGACAGCGGCGACATGACCGACGGCAGTGGCGCGTCGGCATCCATGATCTCGATGCCGTCCTGGTAGACGACCGCCTCGTCGGCCTGCGCCGTGGACGCCGGGCCCAGGTGGGCCGGCGCGTATTGCCCGAAACCTTCTTCCTGAACGAATTGGGTCGCCGCGTTGACCATCTGCTCCAGGTTTTCGATGCGGTCGGCGCCTTCTTTTTCGTTCCCGTAATGCGTGAGCAAATTACTGCGCTCGAGCACGACGCGCACCATCTCCGGCAGCGCCAGCTGCTGGGTCTCGAAGCGCGCGCCCTCGATCAGTTTCACGAAGCCGCCGAGCGAAGTGCCGGCCTTGCCCGTCATGTAGGGCACGGCCGCGTACAGCGAGACCCGGTAGGTATCAGCCGCCATTTGCAGCTGCTCGATCGAGCGCACGCCAATGCCGCGCGTCGGGAAATTTACGACGCGCAGGAAAGCGGAATCGTTGTGCGGATTGTCCATCAGCTGCAGATAGGCAATCGCATGCTTGACCTCGGCGCGCTGGAAGTAGCGCAGGCCGCCATACACGGTGTACGGAATGCCGGCCGCAAACAGCGCGTGCTCGATGACGCGGCTTTGCGCGTTCGAGCGGTACAGGATGGCAATTTCCTTGCGCGCCAGGCCTTCGGCCATCAGGCTTTTTGATTCCTCGATGATCCACTGCGCTTCTTCGAGGTCGGACGACGCTTCGTAGATACGCACGGGCTCGCCCTGCCCCGCGTCCGTGCGCAGGTTCTTGCCGAGACGCTTGGTGTTGTTGGCGATCAGGTAGTTCGCGCTGTCGAGGATGTGGCCATGCGAGCGGTAGTTCTGCTCCAGCTTGATCAGGTTCTTGACATGAAAATCGCGTTCGAAAGCCGACATGTTGCCGACGTTCGCGCCACGGAAGGCGTAGATGCTCTGGTCGTCGTCGCCGACGGCGAAGATCGCGCCGCCAACCTGCTCGCCGTGTCCGGCCAGCAGTTTCAACAAGTTGTATTGCAGGTCGTTGGTATCCTGGAACTCGTCGACCAGCACGTGTTTAAAGCGCATCTGGTAGTGCTGGCGCAAGGGCGCGTTGCGCGACAGCAGCTCGTAGGAACGCAGCAGCAGTTCGGCGAAGTCGACCACGCCTTCGCGCTGGCATTGCTGGTCGTACAGCTCATACAGCTCGACCATCTTGCGTTCGATCGGGTCATAGGCCTCGACCTGGCCTGCGCGCAGTCCCTGGTCCTTCGCATTGTTGATGAAGTACATCAGGTTCTTGGCCGGATATTTCTCATCGTCGACATTCGCGGCTTTCAGCAAGCGCTTGATCATCGACAGCTGGTCTTGCGAGTCAAGGATCTGGAACGACTGCGGCAGCGCCGCATCGCGGTAATGCGTGCGCAGCAGGCGGTTGCACAGGCCGTGGAAAGTGCCGATCCACATGCCGCGCGTGTTTACCGGCAGCATGGTCGACAGGCGGGTCAACATCTCCTTCGCCGCCTTGTTGGTGAACGTCACCGCCATGATGCCGGCCGGACTGACTTGCCCGGTCTGGAGCAGCCAGGCGATGCGCGTCGTCAGCACGCGGGTCTTGCCCGAACCGGCGCCGGCCAGGATCAGCGCGCTTTGTGAGGGCAGCGTAACGGCTGCCAATTGTTCGGGATTGAGGTTGTGAAGGAGATTCATGCGGCCATTATACCGCCGGGATTTACTGTATGCCCATCCAGTCTCGCGTAGAAAATGTCGAGTAACGACAGAATCTTTCAGAAATTCACGCAAATTGAAAGATTATTTCAGCTCATTGCCGGGCTTCCCCTGTGCCCCCTGACCGTCCTGCCGATCGGACGAGGATCTTCCCTACCCGTAAATTCGTCAATTTCTCATGCGCAAAGCATGAGCAATTTCCAGTCAAAAATTAAAAATAACATTCCATATTTCGACAACTTCATTTAACTCAGCAGTAACAGCGCGCAACTCTCCCGCGCGCCACCTGTTCAGAAATTCGCTTAACTTAACGACAAATACGCGGACTACCGCGTGATCCATGATGACCCAACCATGTTCAACAGGGTCCTGTGCGTGAGCTTGCGTGCGGGCCCAGTGCTTGCCAAAGGAGAAACACATGCTAAACCGAGTCGTGACTGTCGCCGCACTTGCAGTCGGCGGAATGATGCTGTCGAAGCAAATGAAGAAGAACCGTGGTTCGAACGGGGACTCGTCGATCATCGAGGCCATCGAAGTGAATGTGCCAGTGCGCACGGCTTACAACCAGTTCACCCAGTTCGAGGACTTTCCGCAGTTCATGAAGAGCGTCAAGGAAATCCGCCAGCTCGACGACAAGCGCCTGCACTGGAAGGCGAATATCGCCGGTGAAGACAAGGAATGGGATGCGGAAATTACCGAGCAGATCCCGGACAAGCGCATCGCCTGGCGCAGCATCGGCGGCGTGCACCATGCCGGCGTGGTGACCTTCCACAAGCTCTCGGAGGATGTGACGCGCGTCACGCTGCAGATGGATTACCAGCCGGACGGCGTGCTCGAAGCGATCGGCGATGCCTTGGGGGCGGTGCGCATGGAAACGCGTGCGAACCTGTCGAACTACAAGGAAATGCTGGAGAAGCGCGGTTCTGAAACCGGGGCGTGGCGCGGCAAGATCAGCCAGCATTGATCGCGCTGGGTGGCAATGATTGCCACCGATGGTGCAAGGGCAAACAGCCCGGCAGGCCAGCGATGGTTTGTCGGGCTTGATTGTTTGTACGTGGTGCGGTGAGATTGGCAGCTGGGCTGTTTCAGCGCTGGTTGAACGCGTGGGCGGGAGACCCGCCCACCCTACGTCCCAGAATACCGCCGGCAACTGCAGCAGGATGTAGCGTGGGCGGCTCTGCCGCCCACGCGTTCAACTACATCGTGCACGATCGCGGAGTCGATTTCACCCGCCCGTCCGCCCCCTTACCAAACCCGGCAACGCTTGACCGCCGCCATCGGCTGGCCCGGCTTGCACGCGAACGCCTTTTCGAACTCCGGCATGTTGATCACGACACCATTCACGCGGTACTTGCCCGGCGAATGGGGATCGGTCATGGCAGTCACGCGCAGGTTTTCCGGACGGTCGTTTTCGCAGGCCCATTGTGCGTAGCCGACAAAGAAGCGCTGCTCGGGCGTCATGCCATCCCGCGGCGGCTGGGGCTGGGCCTGCTGCGGCATGCTCGCCATCTGCGTCTTCCAGGCCATCCAGCCGAGGATCAGGCCGCCCAGGTCCGCCACGTCTTCGCCCAATGTCAGCTTGCTGTTGATCTTGATGTCGTCCACCACCGTGTAACCTGCGTACTGGTCGACGATGCACGCCGCGCGGTCGGTGAATTCCTTGCCGTCCTTCTTCGTCCACCAATCCTTCAGATTCCCCTTGGCGTCGAACTGGCGGCCTTCGTCGTCGAACGCATGGGTCAGCTCATGGCCGATGGTGCCGCCCGTGTTGCCGTAGTTCGGCGCGTCATCCATCTTTGGGTCGAACAGCGGCGGCTGCAGCACGCCGGCCGGGAAATTGATGTCGTTCATCTGCGGATCGAAATAGGCGTTCACCGTCGGCGGCGTCATCTGCCACTCGCTGCGGTCGAGCGGCTTGCCGATCTTGGCGAGGCGGCGCCGGCTTTCGAACTGCGTGCCGCGTACGACGTTGCCGCTGAAATCGTTCGCGCGCACCTCGAACGCGGAGTAATCGCGCCATTTGTCCGGATAGCCGATCTTGTTGACGATGGTGTCGAGCTTTTCGCGCGCACGCTTCTTCGTGTCCGGGCTCATCCACTCGAGCGACTCGATGTCCTTCGCCATCGCCTCTTCCACCTGGCGCGTCATGTGGAGCGACTTCGCTTTCAGCTCCGGAGAAAATGCGCGGCTGACGAATTCCTGGCCCAGCGCTTCGCCGAGCTGATGGTCGACCAGCTGCACGCAGCGCTTCCAGCGCGGCGGCTGGTGCTCGACACCGCGCAGGGTGTGGCTGAAGAAGGCGAAATGCGGCTCGTCGAACTGCGGCGCCAGCGCCGGCGACAGTTCCTTCAGCACATGCCAGCGCAGATAGGTTTTGACGGCCGCCAGGTCGTTCGCGCGCAGCTGCTTGCCGAAGGCCTTGAAGAACTTCGGCTCGGTGACGTTGAAGGTTGTCAAGCCCGGCTGGCCCATGGCTCCCAGGTAGGTCTTCCAGTCGAAGCCGGGCGTCATTGCCTGCAGGCCTTTCAGGCCGGTCTTGTGGAACAGTTTATAGGGATCGCGCTTGTCGACGCGCGTCAGCGAAGCCTGCGCCAGGGCAGTCTCGATGCGCATCACGGTGGCGGCCGAACGCTGCGCGGCTTCCGGCGCCTGGCCGATCAGGCCGAACATGGTCGCCACGTGGGCTTCGTACTTGGCGCGGAGCTCCTTCGAGCGTGCATCCGTTTTCAGGTAATAGTCGCGGTCCGGCAAGCCGAGGCCGCCGCCGGTGGCAAAGGCGATCACGCGGGTCGAATCGCCGAAATCCTGGTTCGAGCTGAAGCCGAAGAAGAAAGCGTCATCGGACAGGGCAAGTTGCAGTCCGGCCAGCACGCGCGGCAGTTCGTGGATCGAGGCCATGCCGTCGATCTGTTTAAGGTAGGGTTGCAGCGGTTCCGCGCCGCGTTTGGCGATCGCGCCCTCGTCCATGCAGGCGCCGAAATAGTCGCCGATCTTTTGCTGGGTGCTGCTGCGGCCTTCCTTCTGTTTCGCCAGGCCATCGAGGATGCCCCACAGATAGCGCTGGTTGTCCTGCGCCAGCTTGCTGTACACCGACCAGCGCGCCTGGTCGCCCGGGACCGGGTTGTTCTTCATCCAGCCGCCGCAGGCGTACTGGTAGAAGTCGACGCAGGGGTCGGCCGTCTTGTCCATCGAGCTGACGTCCAGGCCCGGTGTGTAGGGGAAGGTCGTGGCCGGGCGTTCCGGCTGGGTAGACTGCGGGGCCTGGGTGGCCTGGGCGCAGGCGACGGCAGCGCTGCAGGCAAGCGCGCTGGCAAGGGCGAGTCGGGTGAGCTGGTGCATGGATGAATTCCGCAGAAAGTGATTCTCCATGCTGACATACAAATATTGCTAAAGCAATATTGACGAGCGAGGGATCAGGGCATGCAGGTTCCTGCGCTCTAGTATGATCTGGCAACGCTTATCACTGGTGCGTCACCATTCCCTGACTCGCATGCCGGAACTGATCAAACTCGCTCTTCTGTTCGCCCTCACCGCCCTCGCTGAAATCGTCGGCTGCTACCTGCCCTGGCTGGTCGTCAAAGGCGGCAAGCCGCTCTGGTTGCTGGTGCCGGCGGCCGCCTCGCTGGCGCTGTTCGCCTGGCTGCTGACCCTGCACCCGGCTGCCGCCGGCCGCACCTATGCGGCCTATGGCGGGATGTACATCGCGGTCGCCCTGCTGTGGCTGCGATTTGTTGACGGCGTTCACCTCAGCCGCTGGGACGTGGGCGGTGCTGCGCTGGCGCTGGCCGGGATGGCGGTGATTGCGTTGCAGCCGCGCGGCTAACGCAAGCGCCTTGCGGGGCTGCGCGCGGCATTGCCGATGTGCTGGCCTTGTACCGCGTGGACTCGCGAGTGCACCCTACGAATACCTCTGATCGCCTGCAACCGCATGGCTCCGGCGCCGGCAGCAGGGCCTCAGTCGCCCGGCCCTTCCCCGGGCATCGTGTCTGCCATCAGGCGCAACTCCTCCGCGGTCAGTTCTTCCGGCTTCTTGTTCTTGAGGCCGTCGAATACGTCTGCGGGCGTCTGCGCGGCGGGCTGCGCATCCTGCGGCTGCGGCTGGGCAGCCTTGTCGTCCTTCTGCTCTTGCCTGGCTTGTTCGTTGCTCATGCTGTGCTCCTGGCTAGTCGTTCGATACCCAAGTCTGGCACAGGAGCGCTTTCGGCGGCGCCCAACTAACCCCGCCCGCCTCCGCCGCCAAACCCGCCCGCCCCGTGCATGCCCGGCCCGCCGCCCGGCCGGCCCTGCCGTTGGCCCTTGCCGCCGAAACTGCCGAAGCGGTAGGACAGGCCGACGAAGAAGGTCCGGCCGTTGAAGCGGCGGATGCTGTACTCGCGCAGGCGGTCGGTCTCGGTGATCGATTCGATCTTCTGCGAATCGAAGAGGTCGTTGACGTTCACCACCAGCGACAGCGCCGGGCTCAGCGTGTGGCGGTAGTTGAGGTCGGCCGTACGGCTCGGCTGGCGGTAGCCTTCGCCGAACAGGGTCTTGCCCTGCGCGTTGAGCACCAGGGTCAGCTGGTTGTCGCGGTTGACCTGGTAGCCGAGGCGGGCGCGGCCGCTCAGCGAGGTCGCGGTGCGCTTGTCGCCGCTGGCGCTGCCAAGCACGCTCTGCTCGGCATAGCCCAGGTTGCCGCTGGCGTTGATGCTCAGTTTATCCGTCACCTTGCCGCCGAAGGTGAATTCGAGGCCGCCGGAGTTATTGCTGCCGGCATTTTCTTTCGTCGTCAGCAAGACATTGTCGGCCAGGAAGAAGCGCCGTTCGGAAATCAGGTCGGTATCGCGCCGGGCGTACAGGCGGACATTCGTGTCGACTTTGCCGAGCTTGGTTTCGAGGCCGAGCTCGATCGAATCGGAGTCGCTCGGCCGCAGTTCCGGGTTGCCCGAGGAAACATTGAACTCATCGCGGTACACGACGAACGGATTCAGGTCGCCCGCGCCCGGACGACGGATGCGGTGCGCGTAGCTGAAGCGCAGCGTGGTGTCGTCGGACCAGCCATAGGTGACGAAAGCGCTCGGGATCGCGTCCAGGTAATTGTTGCCGGCATGGACATTCGTGGTCGCCTGGAACATGTCGACATCGGTGTACTCGGCGCGCAGGCCGCCCAGCACGCCCCACCGGCTGTTGATGCGCCACTGGTAGGAGGCGTACAGGGCCGCCGTCGTCTCGTCGAGTTCGAAGCGGTTGGTGCGGCCGGCGTTGACGCGCTCGGCCAGCGTCGCCCCGTCGACGTCGAAGTACGCGTTGTCGAACACGCTGCTGGTGCGCGCCAGCTTGTAGCCGAGTTTCAAAATGCCGCGTTCTCCCGGCAGCTCGTAGTCGCCCGTGAAATCGGCGATGCGGTTTTCGCTCAGGTTGTCCTGGTGGGTGCGTGCGGCCTGCGCATTGATGGGGCGCACCGTGTAATCGGTGGCGTTGCGCAGGTCGCCCTCGGTCCTGGCGCCGGACAGGCGCAAGTCCATCTTGAACAGTTCACCCTGCGTGTCGCCCTTGTGGTCGAGCCGTGTCGACAGGCTGTAGTTGCGGCTGCGACCGTCGCGCGCGCCCTGGCGCAGGTAGTCGCTGTCGGCCAGGCCGGCCGGGTTCGTGCTGTGGTACAGCTCGCTCGATGCGGTATCGCTGCCGGTGCCGGAGGCCATCACGGTGGCGGCGACCACATCCTTGTCGCCCAGGTTGTAGCTCAGCGATCCGGTCATGCCGATGGTTTTATTGTCGGTGTCGCTGCTCGATGCCTGGGTGCTGCGCGCGACCGCGCCGGTGGCCGGGTCGATCCGTTCGCGCACCGTTTCGCCGGTCGATTCGCGCTTGTCGCTGCGGACGTACACGCCGCCCTGCGCACTCATGCGGCCGGTCGTATAGCTGCCGAAACTGTTGGCGTTGTAGCGGCCCTCGGTGCCGAGGTTGGCATTGACCGCGGCAAAGCCGCCGGGCGTGCGTTCTCTCCGCATCACCAGGTTCAGGATCGGGCCGCCGCCGCCTTCGTTGCCGAACTGGGCGCCCGGGTTGTTGATGACCTCGACCGATTCGAGGTCGGCCGCCGGCAAGGCATTGATCGCCGCGGCCCGGTTATCGCCCTGCATCATGGCCGAAGGCTTGCCGTCGACATAGATCTGGACATTGCTTTTGCCGCGTAGGGTCACCGCGCCATCGGCGTCGACCGCCACCGAGGGCACCTTGTTCAGGGTGTCGGCCACGGTGTCGTTCGAGCTGGCCGGGTCGGATTGCACATCGTAGACCTGGCGGTCGATCCGGTTCGAGGCGCGCTTGGCGGTCACCGAGACAGTCGCAGGAGCGTCCGCCGTGGCCTGGTTCTGCTCGGGCCCCGGGGTAGCAGCGGAGGCTGCTTGCTGCGCGGCGGCCGATACGCAGAGGAGCAGTGCGCCAAGGGCAATGGCGGTTTGCGCCGGGCGGCGATGACGGGAAGCAAAGACGGGGCGGCGGGCGGCAGGCATCGGGATAGGCGGTGGCATTGCAGAGTTTGGTTGAGCGGGATTGTCGCATGCGTCCCGGGCGAATAATCTTTCCGGCGTCCACGATTTGGTAACGGCTTGTTTCAAACTGCGTTCGCGGCCGCAGGGAGCGGTGAGCAAGGCATACTATGGCCTGCGCCACGATCGCCCACTTTCGCCATCCATTACAAAGGAATGCAATGCCGACTTCCCGTGCCTTCAGCAGAACCGTCCTCTCCACATTGCTGGCCGCCGCGCTGGTATTGCCCGCCGCTGCCGCCGAGCCCGCCTGGGTCACGAAAAGCAACGACAACGCCAAAGTGCTGCTGAACGTGCTGGCGAAATATTCGCCCGAAAGCGCGAGTACCCTGGGCGTGGACGGCTATGACGAGCAGATCACGGACATGTCGCGCGACCAGTTCGATGCGAACAACCGCGACCTGCGCGCCGCCATCGCGGAGCTGCAAAAGCGCATGCGTACCGAGACCGACTCGAAGGTGAAGCAGGACCTGCAGATCCTGATCGACAAGGCGCAGGACAGCATCAAGACCAGCGCCCTGCAGCGCCACTACTTCATGCCCTTCGACGACCTGACCGGCATGATCTTTGGCGTCGTACGTTCCACGCTCGACCCGCGCATCCCGAAGGCGCGCCAGCAGGCATTGCTGGTTCGGCTGGATAAATACGCGGGCCTGGCCAAGGGTTATCGGCCGGTGACGGAACTGGCGCACGAGCGGCTGCAGGAACGCCTGAAGGCGAACAAGAACCTGCTCGGCCCCTACAAGGGCGAGATCGACCAGGCCCTGAACGACGGCCCGACCCTGTTGAAAGGGATGCGCGAACTGCTGGCGAAAAGCGAATTGAAGGGTTGGGAAAGCCGCTTCGACACGCTCGAAAAGCAGCTCGTCGCCTACAACGCGCGCCTGAAAACCGAGATGCTGCCGCGCGCCCGCAGCGACCATCGCCTGCCGCCGGAAGTCTATGCCGACAACCTGAAGAACTTCGGCGTCGACATCGGGCCGCAGGAAATGATCGCCAAGGCGCTGACCTCGTTCGCGGAAATCCGCAACCAGATGCAGATCACGTCGAACCTGATCGCGCGCGAACGCGGCTTTCAAGATGCCGACTACCGCGCCGTGATGGCGGAGCTGAAAAAGCAGCAGATCCCGACGGAGCAGGTGATGCCGCTGTACGCCGAGCGCCTGGCCGCGATCGAGTCGGCGGTGCGCGAGCAGCATATCGTCACGCTCCCGGCGCGCAAGGCCGTGATCCGCCTGGCCTCGATGGCCGAGAACGCGGCGCAACCAGCGCCGCACATGAGCCCTCCCCGCCTGATCGGCAACACGGGCGAGTACGGCGAGTTCGTGCTGACCACCGGCATGCCGCCCGAAGCCAGCGGCAAGCGCCTGGTGTTCGACGATTTCACCCACCAGTCGGGCACCTGGTCGATCACGGCGCACGAAGCGCGTCCCGGCCACGAGCTGCAGTTCGCGAAGATGATCGAGACCGGCGTCTCCACTGCACGCGCCGTGTTTGCGTTCAACAGCGTCAACGTCGAGGGCTGGGCGCTGTATGCGGAAGCGGAAATGCAGCCTTACGAGCCGCTCGACGGCCAGCTGTTCGCGCTGCAGGCACGCGCCATGCGCGCGGCGCGCGCCTTCCTCGACCCGATGGTGAACCTGGGCGAAATTACGCCGGACGGCGTCAAGACCTTTCTGATGCGCGACGTCGGGCTGTCGGAAGGCATAGCGACGCAGGAGATGCAGCGCTACACCTTCCGCGCGCCGGGGCAGGCGACCTCGTATTTCTATGGCTACCAACGTTTGATGGAGACGCGCCAGGCGGCCGAGGTGGCGCTACGCGGCAAATTCGATCGCCAGAAGTTCAATGACTTCGTGCTGGCCCAGGGCCTGGTGCCGCCGAAGCTGCTGCGCAAGGCGGTGATGGAGGAGTTCGTGCCGACGCAGGGGAAATAGGTTCGTTCCAATGCACCTCTCGCGCCAAATATTTATGTTGACGCCGAGGTAACGTAGGGTGGGCACTCGTGCCCACGCGGATCACCGCATGAAGCACTGCGGCCCCAATGCATGCCGCAGGTTTGCAAATGGTGAACGCGTGGGCTCGAGAGCCCACCCTACGTTACACAGCGGTCAACAATGGATCAGCTGTTGCGCGGCGCCGGACGTGCGGTGCCAGCGGTAACGGATTCATTGATGATGCCGCGCGTCGTGCGGTCGGCCTCCTTCTGCTGGGCTTCCATCTGCTTGCCCAGCACTTCCATCTTCTCGCCGAGCGCCTCCATCGGCTTGCCGGCTTCTTCCATCTGCTTGCCGAGTGCTTCCATCTTCGCCTGGTTGAAGGTCACGGCGGCGAGTGCCATCTTGCTGCCGTAGCCGCCCATGGCCGCGCCGTGGCGGCCCATTTCCTTGCCCTGCTTTTCCATCTCGGCGCCGGTCTTTTCCAGCGGCGCCCAGGCCTGGCGCACGCGTTCGAGAGTGGCCGCGTCCTGCACGATGTATTCCTTGCCGTCCTTGCGGAACCAGAAGAATTCGCCCTTCACCTTGCGCTTGACGGCGTCGAGGTCGGCGTTGCCGTCGATGTCACCGGTCATGCTCAGGCGCGAACCCGGGCGTACCAGGGCGTAGGGCTCGCCGCCTTCGCTGCGGTGCATGCTGCGCACCGCCTCCAGGCCGTCCGACGATGGTGCGGCGTGCACGTTCAGGAGCGGTGCGGCACAGGCGGCAAGGGTGGCGCCCAGCAGGAGTGCCTGACGGAGGGTGCGGGATGCGGAAGGAAAGCGGGCTTGCGGCACGATGGTCTCCAGGACGGTTGTCGATGGAGACCAATGTAGAAGAAGCGGCAGCCGCCTGCCCGCGGGATGCGACGAACGGTCGCTTTCGCGGAACAGGCGTCGTTAAAGCGTCGTAATCAGTAGACCACGACCGAGCGGATCGACTCGCCCGACTTCATCAAATCAAAGCCTTCGTTGATGCGCTCGAGCGGCAGGTGGTGGGTGATCAGGTCATCGATGTTGATCTTGTTTTCCATGTACCAGTCGACGATCTTCGGCACGTCGGTGCGTCCGCGCGCGCCGCCGAAGGCCGAACCCTTCCACTCGCGGCCCGTCACCAGCTGGAACGGACGGGTCGAGATCTCGGCGCCCGCTTCGGCCACGCCGATGATGATCGACTGGCCCCAGCCCTTGTGGCAGCACTCGAGCGCCTGGCGCATGGTCTTGACGTTGCCGATGCACTCGAAGGAATAGTCGGCGCCGCCGTCGGTGATCTGGACAATACTGTCCACCACGTTCTCGACCTGGGTCGGATTGATGAAATGGGTCATGCCGAACTTGCGCGCCATCTCTTCACGGGCCGGGTTGAGGTCGACGCCGATGATCTTGTCGGCGCCTACCATTTTCGCTGCCTGGATCACGTTCAGGCCGATGCCGCCCAGGCCGAACACGACGACATTCGCACCCGCTTCCACCTTGGCCGTGAAGATCACGGCGCCGATGCCGGTGGTGACGCCGCAGCCGATGTAGCAGATCTTGTCGAAGGGCGCGTCGTTACGCACCTTGGCCAGTGCGATTTCCGGAACCACGATGTAGTTCGAGAAGGTCGAGGTGCCCATGTAGTGGAAGATCGGCTTGCCGTCGAGCGAGAAACGGGAAGTAGCGTCAGGCATCAGGCCGCGTCCTTGCGTGGAGCGGATCGCCTGGCACAGGTTCGTCTTTTGCGACAGGCAGAATTTGCACTGGCGGCATTCCGGGGTGTAGAGCGGAATGACGTGGTCGTCCTTGCGCAGGCTGGTCACGCCCGGGCCGACGTCGACGACGACACCCGCGCCTTCATGGCCGAGGATGGCCGGGAACAGCCCTTCCGGGTCGGCGCCGGAGAGCGTGTAGTAATCGGTGTGGCAAATGCCGGTGGCCTTGACTTCGACCAGTACTTCGCCCGCCTTCGGGCCTTCGAGTTCGACTTCCTCGATCGTCAGCGGCTGACCCGCCTTCCACGCAATCGCTGCCTTGGTTTTCATGGGGTATTTCCTGTTACTTGGATGAATGAACGCGCCAGCACCGGGCTGCGCGGGTTTGCCATCATACCAAGCCCGGAACATCCCTGCCGCCCGTCTCATGGGTCAAAAATGCTGCGTTTGCACATTGCAGGGGGACAAAAATATAGCACCATTTGAAATCGTTCATATTGTTTCCAATCGTGCGCAAGTGCAATGTTGCAACAATGGTGAACACGATTGGATTGACATTGCTCATACATACACTTCCTGCCTACACTGGCTCGGCCGTTATCACGGCAACCATGCGTTTTATAAAAACTGCACGCGACAAGAGAATCGCGGCATTTCGATAGGCTTTCATACGGAGAAGTAAAAATGATTCAACGATCCAATCGTGCTTCAAACAAGATCCTTAGCCTGTGCCTGACCGCTGTCGCGGCCGGCATCCTCTGCAACACCGCCGGCGCCGCCCAGCCTGCCGATACCGACACCACCCGTGTCATCGTCAAGTTCAAGAAAGGGCAAAAAGCCCTGTTGAAGACCCTGGTCGGTGGTCTCAAAGGCAAGATCAAGCACGAAATCTTCAACGAAGATGCCATGGCCATCGAAGTGCCGCGCGCCGCCCTCAAGGGCCTGGAAAACAACCCGAACGTCGAATTTGTCGAGGAGGACGCCAAGCGTTACCCGCTGTCGCTGGCCACCCCATCGACCGGCACCCCGTACACCAGCGGCCAGCTGGTCCCGTACGGCATCAAGATGGTCCAGGCCGACCAGCTGAGCGACTCGCTCGCCGGCAACCGCAAGGTCTGCATTATCGACTCGGGCGTCAACCGCGACCACGAAGACCTGTCCGGCAATAACTTCACCGGGGAGTACGACAGCGGCACCGGCTGGTGGTACACCGACGAAAACCACCACGGCACCCACGTCGCCGGCACCATCGCCGGCATCAACAACAGCGGCACCGGCGTGGTCGGCGTCAACCCGAACAAGCAGCTGAAAATCCACATCGTCAAGGTCTTCGGTCCGGACGCCTGGGCTTATTCGTCGACCCTGGCTTCCGCCGCCAACAAGTGCAAGGCGGCCGGCGCCAACGTGATCTCGATGTCGCTGGGCGGCCCGACCCAGAACATCACCGAGAAAAATACCTTCGCCTCGCTGGAAACGGCCGGCATCCTCTCCATCGCGGCGGCCGGTAACGACGCCAACACCAAGCTGTCCTACCCGGCCGGCTACACCAGCGTGGTCTCGGTGGCCGCGGTCGACGAAAACAAGCAGTGGGCGACCTTCTCGCAGTACAACACCAAGGTCGAACTGGCTGGTCCTGGCGTGGGCGTGCTGTCGACCGTGCCCATGGGCGTGGGCCAGGACGCCGTGCTGACGGTCGGCGCGTCGACCTATGCGCCGGGCGCGATGGAAGGTTCGCCGGTCAAGACCGCCACCGCACCGCTGGCCGATTTCGGCATCGGCGACGCCGTCAACAGCGCAATGGCGGGCAAGGTCTGCCTGATCGCCCGCGGCACGGTCGACTTCGCGACCAAAGTCTCGAACTGCCAGACCAGCGGCGGCGTCGGCGCCGTGGTGTACAACAACGTGGCAGGCGCCTTCGGGGGCACGCTGGGCACCACCGTGACCACCATCCCGTCGGTCACCGCGACCGACGTCGACGGCGCGGCGATGAAGGGCCAGCTGGGCCAGAGCGCCACCGTCGGCATCAAGGCATCGAACTACGCCTACTACGACGGCACCTCGATGGCGACGCCGCACGTGTCGGCTGTCGCTGCGCTGGTGTGGAGCTACTTCCCGACCTGTACCGGCAAGCAGATCCGCACCTCGCTCGACAACAGCGCGCTGGACCTGGGTACGGCCGGCCGCGATACCAAGTACGGCTACGGTCTGGTGCAGGCCAAGGCTGCTTACGACCGTATCAAGTCGCTGGGCTGCGGTAAGTAATTACTGCTTCAGGCTGTAATGGAAAAAGGGCGCTTCGGCGTCCTTTTTTTCGTTGGCAGATCACCATCGGCCAACTCGCGACATCGGTTTGGGCGTGTCAACCAAACGCCGTGCACACGCTGTTGGTTTGACTGTGGGCGCGGTTGTTCGACCGGTGATCCGCGTGGGCACGCGTGAACTGACCCCCAAAAGTTGGACACAACTTTGGGGAGGTGTATGTCGAAGTACACAGAACAGTTCAAACACACGGTGGTTCAAGATTACTTGTCTGGTCGCGGTGGCTATCGGGCCCTGTCGCAGCGCCACGGTATGGCCAATCGCTCGTTGGTCGAGCGGTGGGTGACGGCCTATCGGCTCCATGGCGATGCTGGACTGAGGGAGAAGCGAAGCCGATATGACGCCGATTTCAAATTGTCGGTGCTGCAGCACATGTGGGAAAATCGGCTTTCCATAACCCAGACCGCTGCCCAGTTCGATATCCGCCGTCATTCGACAGTAGGAACTTGGGAGCGCGCATATCGAGAGGGCGGGGTCAAAGCGTTGACGCTACCGCCGACAAGACGAGTGAAGAAAATACCGATACCAACAAAGCCGGTCGTTCCTGCAGGCGAGGACACACGCAGCCGGGAAGAATTGCTCGTTGAGCTCGATTACCTGCGCATGGAGAATGCAGTCCTAAAAAAGTTGGATGCCTTAGTTCAAGCACGGCAGAAATCGGCCACGCCGAAAAAGCGCAAGTAGTGCAGGAACTGAGGCAGCAGTATCCAGTTGCTGGTTTGCTCAGGCTTATTGGCTTGGCACGGAGCACCTTTTATTTCCAAGTCGGCGCGCAGAAGGCTGGCGACAAGTACGAACCGCTCAAGGCGATGATCAAGGCCGAGTATGAACGCCACAAGGGCCGCTACGGCTACCGTCGTATCACGGCCGCGCTCCGCCAGCTGGGTCAGCACGTCAACCACAAGACCGTTCAGCGCCTGATGGGGGTGTTGAAACTGAAGTCGCTGGTCAGACCCAAGAAATACAAGTCATTCAGAGGCGAGGTGGGCCAGGCGGCGCCGAACGAATTGAACCGCCAGTTCGAAGCGACGGCGCCGAACGAGAAGTGGGTGACGGACGTGACCGAATTTAACGTCGCCGGCGAGAAGCTATATTTGTCGCCAGTGCTCGACCTGTACAACCGTGAGATCGTCGCTTTTGAGATGAACAGGCGCCCACCATTCGAGCTCGTGACGTCGATGCTGACAAAAGCGTTTTCCAAACTCGGTTCGGCAGACAAGCCGATGCTCCATTCCGACCAGGGGTGGCAGTACCGCATGACGGCCTATCGCCAAATGCTCAAGGAACGCGGCATGGTGCAGAGCATGTCACGCAAGGGAAACTGTCATGACAACGCAGCTATGGAAAGCTTCTTTGGCGTACTCAAGTCCGAATTTTTCTACTTGAACAAATTTGCCAGTATCGACCAGTTAGAGGCCGGCATTGTCGACTATATCCACTACTACAATCACGAGCGCATCAAGCTCAAGCTCGGCGGGCTGAGCCCTGTACAATTCAGGACTCAGCACTTGGCTGCGTAGACTTAACTGTCCAACTTTGTGGGGTCACTTCAGCGTGCCCACCCTACGGTGCGCTGCCGACCTCATTCCAGCGAGGTCGCGTGGTCTCGAGCGGCGAACGCGTGGAGTCGGGACTCCACCCTACTGTAACGAAAAAGGACGCTTCGGCGTCCTTTTTATGTTTGCTGCCGCGTAACGCGACATCGGTTTGGGCGTGTCAACCAAACGCCGTGCACACGCTGTTGGTTTGACTGTGGGCGCGGTTGTTCGACCGGTGATCCGCGTGGGCACGCGTGCCCACCCTACGGTGCGCTGCCGACCTCATTCCAGCGAGGTCGCGTGGTCTCGAGCGGCGAACGCGTGGAGTCGGGACTCCACCCTACTGTAACGAAAAAGGACGCTTCGGCGTCCTTTTTATGTTTGCTGCCGCGTAACGCGACATCGGTTTGGGCGTGTCAACCGAACGCCGTGCACACGCTGTTGGTTTGACTGTGGGCGCGGTTGTTCGACCGGTGATCCGCGTGGGCACGAGTGCCCACCCTGTAAAGGCAAATTAGAAATGTCCGGTTTCAGCAAAATAGAAATGTCCGATTTTTTCGGCAATTCCTAGCAGTGTTGAGGCGACTTGGATGCGACTTTGTGCGCGCTCGTTTGTTTGGCAGCGGTGACGCCGGCTGCGATCTCGGCGGCGGTGGGATTACGGTACGGACGATTGCGTTTGCGCTTCTCGGCCAGCTGATCGAGCGTGTGGTCTATCGTCTTGGTGTCGACATCGATGAAGTGTCGCGCTGTCAGGTTGCATTCTTGTACCGTATGCGGCAGCAGGTGCGTGCCTGCGCGTACTTCGATGCGTCCATCGGCAAAGGTGTAGAGCGCTACCGAGCTTCCAGCGTGGGCCCTGGCAGCGGCCGAATCCACAAGCACAAAGCGCTTCGATTCAAATTGCAGCGTCAACTTGGCACTCAGTTTTCGTTGTTCGCGGTGGGCCAGGATCAGGGACAGATCTTCATTCGATCTGACTGGGCGGTGCAGATTGATCGTGCTGTGCGCTGGTCGCTCAAAACGCTCGTTGTATTGGCAAACGAAGCTATCGCACCAAACGTTGGCTTCACCGATGCTGCTGATGTTTGCCAGACGCAGTTCCCGTGTCAAGCGCGCTTGCAAACTGCGATTCATGCGTTCGACCCGCCCTTTGGCTTGGGGAGAGTTGGCACAGATCAGCTCGATATCCAACTCATCGAGAGCGCGTTGAAACTGCGTCGGAGCATGGCGGTTTTGCGCAGCCGAGCGAAATACCGCAGCCTTGTCGGCATACAAGGCTCGAGGCTTGCCATGGCGCCCGAGGTAGCGCCGCGTGGCTTCGAAGTAGCCGGTGGTTGTTTCGGTTTCGGCAAAATACAGTTGCATTAGCCGGCCAGTGGCGTCATCGACGTACACGAGCAAAGCGCAATGCGGAGCACGGCCTTCGAACCAATCATGCCGGCTTCCATCGATTTGGACCAGCTCACCCAGGCAAGCGCGCCGCGTACGAGGCTGATGCAAAACGCCTGCGCGGGCGTCGCGTGGTGTCCACAAACCGCTCTCGATCATCAAGCGACGCAGCGTCTCCTTTGAGAGCACCACGTCATGGCATTCAGCCAGCTTCTCGCAAGCGAACGTGGGTGGAAAATCAGCGTAATGGTCCCGGACCAACTGCAACGCTTGCTGTGCCAAGCCTGGCTTCAGCTGGCGATTGCCAGCCTTACCGCGCTGCGCCGAGATCAACCCAGCTGGCCCGGCATCACGAAATTGGTTAGCCAGCCGCTGCACCTGCCGCGTCGTCAGTCCAAGCTGCAACGCCGCCGTTGCCGGCTTGATCTGCTTGTCGACCAAGGCCTTGATGACCTTACCCCGATCTACTTCTTTCATGTTCATGCTCCCGGTTCTGCTCATCGCCCAACTCCGACATATTCGAAGTCAACAGCTTGAATGAGATAGCAAAATCGGACATTTCTATTTTGCTAGAACCGGACATTACTATTTTGCCCTTACACACCCTACGGTGCGCTGCCGACCTCATTCCAGCGAGGTCGCGTGGTCTCGAGCGGCGAACGCGTGGAGTCGGGACTCCACCCTACTGTAACGAAAAAGGACGCTTCGGCGTCCTTTTTATGTTTGCTGCCGCGTAACTTAGGGTGGGCACTCGTGCCCACGCGGTACACCATCGGCACATCCGCGATGCCGATCCGACAGGCTAGGGGACGCGGTATCCACCGTGCCCACCCTACTTGGTCGGCTGCATCGTGAGGCCGATCAGGCGCGCGACCACCGCCGCCAGGTACATCAACCCGACAAACATTTCGATGCTGGCGAGCGAACGCGCGTGCACGGTCAGGGGGATGACGTCGCCGATGCCGGTCGAGGACAACAGCGCAAAGCTCAGGTAATTGAGTTCGGTCCAGGTGCGTGGCAGTTCCGAGTGGACTGCGGCGGCGTACGAGCCCGGCGCCAGCGCCTGCACGAGCAGGTACAGGTGGGTGAAGCCCCAGGCCAGCAGGGTAAACGTGGCGCCCGCGGCATACAGCTCGTCGGTTGTGACGCGCCGGTCTTCGAGCATGTAGGCGATCAGCGAGCCGGCCGCATAAAAATAAAACACCGCTTCCAGGCCTGAAGACCAGGCCTGCAGCTGCGGCCGGTAGACCACCATCTGCATCACCAGCAGCGCAATGATCGGCAGCGCCAGGCAGACGCTGATGAGTGTCGGGCCGGGGGTACGGCGCACCATGTTGGTGGTCAGCGTCAGGATCGCGATACCAAAGGCGTTCAGCGCGATATGCCCGGCGGCGGTGTGCTCCATGAACGGATACAGGACCATCGCCAGCAGCTGGGCCAGCAGCAGGATGGCGGACGGGTGGCGCCGGGTGTGGACGATGAAGCGGAGCAGACGCATCGTTTTTTCTTGGTGAATGTGCAATAACGCTATTGTAGGCACAAGCGCGCGGGCGGCGTGCACACCGCACGCCGGCAAGAAAAAACCCGCCACATGGGCGGGTTCGGGATGGCTGCGCGGCTCGCTCAGGCGGCCACGCTCTCGATGACGCCCATCTCCTCGGACGACATCATGCGGTCGATGTCGACCAGGATGATCATGCGCTCGTCGACCGTGCCCAGTCCCACCAGGTAGTCGGTGTTCAGGGCGCCGCCCATGTCGGGCGCCGGCTTGATCTGGTCGGCGGTCAGCGAGATCACGTCCGACACCGAGTCGACCACCATGCCCACCACGCGGTCCTGGATGTTCAGGATGATCACGACGGTGAACTGGTCGTAGGTCGGCTCGCCAAGATTGAACTTGATGCGCATGTCGACGATCGGCACGATGGTTCCGCGCAGGTTGACCACGCCCTTGACGTGTTCCGGTGCGCTGGCAATGCGCGTGACCGTTTCGTAGCCGCGGATTTCCTGTACTTTCAGGATCTTGATGCCGTATTCCTCGTTGCCGAGTTTAAAGGCGAGCGCTTCCAGCACGCCATCGTTCATCAATGTGTTGTCCATGGTATTGGGGGTGTGAAAAGAAAGGAATACCGGGATTATATAGTTTTGCTGCACGGCAATATATAGTGCAGCGTCTGGAAATCCCGTTTTGTCTCGCGCCCGCAACGGGTCCTCATGCTTGCCCCCTGCCGCCGAACAAGGCGCCGAAGCGGCGCGCAGCCGCCTCCGGGTCGGGGTCGCCGTAGACGCCCGTGATCGCCGCCACCATGTCCGCCCCGCGCGCCACCAGGGGCGCGGCGTTCGGCGGCGTCATTCCGCCGATGACCACCAGCGGCAGCGCCAGCCCGGCGCGCGCCGCGTCCAGCAGCGCCGGCGGCGTGACGAAATCGTATTTTTTGACGGGGGACGGATAAAAGCCGCCGAAGGCCAGGTAGCTGGCGCCGGCCGCCTGCGCCGCACGCGCCAGCGCCAGGTCGCCATAGCAGGACGCGCCGACGATCTTGCCTGGCCCGAGCGCCGAGCGCCCTTGCGCGATGGCCGCATCGGTGCCGCCCAGGTGCACGCCGTCGGCGTCGACCCGCATGCACAGGTCGAGATGGTCGTTGATGACGAGCGGGCGTTTGTGGCGCCGGCACAGGGTCAGCAGCGCCCTCGCCTGCTCCAGGCGCAGGCCGCCCGCTGCCTCCTTGTGCCGGTACTGGACCAGGGCCGCACCGCCGCGCAGCGCCGCTTCGGTAACGGCCAGCAGCCGGTCGGTGTCGTCCCAGTTCGGGGTGACGAGATATAAGCCGCGCATTGGACTCCTCATGAGGTGGGTTGCAGATAGCGGCGCGGGATGCGCTGCCCGGGTGCGATCGCGTACGACTGCGCCAGCGCCGCGTGGCAATAGGCCTGGGCCGCGCCGAGGGCCTCGGACATGCCCTCGCCCAGCGCCAGCCGGCCGGCCAGGGCGGCGGCCAGCGTGCAGCCGCTGCCGTGGAACTGGCCGGGCAGGCGCGGCCAGCGCCAGTCTTGCACGGGTGCGCCGTCGCGGTACCAGCGGTTGACGACGAACTCGCCCTCGCCATGGCCACCCGTAACCAGCAGGTGCGGGCACGGGAAGCCGCCGATGTCGCATGCCTCCGGTGCGTTCGGCAGCGCGATCGTGGCCAGCGCAAGCAGTTCGGTCACGGTGTCCACCGGATCATCGCCGCCCAGGGCGTCGCCGCGGCCGCTGGCCAGCACCGGATCGAGCACGACCGGCAGGTCCGGATCGCGCGCCCGCAGGCGCTGCAGCAGCCCGGCGATCGCGCGCGCATTCTCGCGGTTGCCGGGGATGCCGATCTTGACGGCGCGGATGTCGCAGACCGCGGCCAGCGCCTCGGCCTGGCGCAGCACGAAGGCCGCGTCGACCGGCGCCACGGCGTGCACACGGTTGTTGTCCTGTACCGTGAGCGCGGTCGCCACCGGCAGCGCGTGCGCGCCCTGGGCGGCGATGGCCAGCACGTCGGCCGCGAGGCCGGCGCCGCCGCCGGGATCGAGCCCGGCGAAGACCAGTACGCAGGGCGTGTTCACGCGAGGCGCCCTGCGCTGGGCGAGGACGGCACGGCCGCGAAGCGCTTCGGCATGCGCCCGGCCAGCCAGGCTTCGCGCCCTGCCTGCACCGCCAGTTTCATCGCCCGCGCCATCCGCACCGGATCGCGTGCGAGCGCAATGGCGCTGTTCATCAGCACGCCGTCGCAGCCGAGTTCCATCGCGATGGCCGCGTCGGAAGCCGTGCCGACGCCGGCGTCGACCAGCACCGGCACCGTCGCCTGCTCGATGATCAGGGACAGGTTCCAGGGATTCAGGATGCCCATGCCGGAACCGATCAGGGAGGCGAGCGGCATCACGGCCACGCAACCGATCTCCTGCAGGATTTTCGCCTGCACCGGGTCGTCGCTGCAGTAGACCATGACGTCGAAGCCGTCGCGCACCAGGGTCTCGGCGGCCTTGAGCGTTTCCGGCATCTGCGGGAACAAGGTCTTCTCGTCGCCCAGCACCTCGAGCTTCACCAGCTTGTGGCCGTCGAGCAGTTCGCGCGCCATCTGCAGGGTGTAGACGGCGTCGGCGGCGGTATAGCAGCCGGCGGTGTTGGGCAGGATCGTGAAGCGCTCGGGCGGCAGCACGTCGAGCAGGTTCGGCGCGTTCGGGTCCTGGCCGATGTTCACGCGCCGGATCGCCACCGTCACGATTTCGGCTTCGGCCGCGAGCGTCGCGTCGCGGGTTTCATCCAGGTCGCGGTATTTGCCGCTGCCGACCAGCAGGCGCGAGCGGTATTGTTTTCCAGCGATGGTCAATACGTCATCAATCATTGTTTTCTCCTGTCAGGGCCTCAGCCGCCGCCAATGGCGCGCACGATGTCCACACGGTCCCGCGGCATGAGGGGCCGTCCGCTCCACTGTTGGCGCGGCACCACTTCGCGGTTCACCGCCAGCGCCAGCGCCTGGCCACCGATGCCGAGCGCGCGCACCAGGTCGTCCAGGGTCTGGTCTTGCGGCAGGCGATAGGACTCGCCATTGAGTTCAATATCGATCATGTTCATACCTCGCGGTACAGCTTCGCACCGCCGCGCACGAACTCGATCGCCTTTTCCTGCATGCCATGCGCCAGCGCCCCGGCCTCGTCGAGGCCGCCGGCGGCGGCATAAGCGCGCACTTCCTGGGTGATCTTCATCGAGCAGAAATGTGGGCCGCACATCGAGCAGAAGTGCGCCACCTTGCTCGACTCCTTCGGCAGCGTCTCGTCGTGGAAGGCGCGCGCCTTGTCGGGGTCGAGCCCGAGGTTGAACTGGTCTTCCCAGCGAAACTCGAAGCGCGCCTTCGACAGTGCGTTGTCGCGGACCTGGGCGCCGGGATGGCCTTTGGCGAGATCGGCCGCGTGGGCCGCGATTTTATAAGTGATGATCCCGTCCTTGACGTCCGCCTTGTCGGGCAGGCCGAGGTGCTCCTTCGGGGTCACGTAGCACAGCATGGCGGTGCCGTACCAGCCGATGTGGGCCGCGCCGATGCCGGAGGTGATGTGGTCGTAGCCCGGTGCGATATCGGTGGTCAAAGGCCCGAGCGTGTAGAACGGCGCCTCGCCGCACTGTTCGAGCTGCAGGCGCATGTTCTCGCGAATCAGGTGCAGCGGCACGTGGCCGGGCCCTTCGATCATTGTCTGGACATCGTGCTTCCAGGCGACCTGCGTGAGTTCGCCCAGCGTCGCCAGTTCGGCCAGCTGGGCTTCGTCGTTGGCGTCGTAGATCGAACCGGGACGCAGGCCGTCGCCCAGGCTGAAGGCGACGTCATACATCTTCATGATCCCGCAGATCTCTTCGAAATGCGTGTACAGGAAGGATTCCTTGTGGTGCGCCAGGCACCACTTGGCCATGATCGAGCCGCCGCGCGAGACGATCCCCGTCAAGCGTTTGGCCGTCATCGGCACGTACGCGAGGCGCACGCCGGCGTGGATGGTGAAATAGTCGACGCCCTGCTCCGCCTGTTCGATGAGGGTATCGCGGTAGATCTCCCAGATCAGGTCTTCGGCCTTGCCGTTCACCTTTTCCAGCGCCTGGTAGATCGGCACGGTGCCGATCGGGACCGGGCTGTTGCGGACGATCCATTCGCGCGTCTCGTGGATGTGCTTTCCGGTCGAGAGGTCCATCACGTTGTCGGCGCCCCAGCGGATCGCCCAGGTCATCTTTTCGACCTCCTCGCCGATCGAGGACGTGACGGCCGAATTGCCGATGTTGGCGTTGATCTTGACGAGGAAATTGCGGCCGATGATCATCGGCTCGCTCTCCGGGTGGTTGATGTTGGCCGGGATGATGGCCCGCCCGCGCGCCACTTCATCGCGCACGAATTCGGGCGTGATTTCGGGAGGAATGCTGGCGCCGAAGGACTGGCCGGGATGCTGGCGCCCGAGCAGTTCGGCCGTGCGCTTGCCCATCGGGCCGCTCGCCTCGAGGCTGGCGAGATACTCCTCGCGCCGCAGGTTTTCGCGCAGGGCGATGAATTCCATCTCGGGCGTGACGATGCCGCGCCGCGCGTAATGCATCTGGGTGACGTTGGCGCCCGCCCTGGCACGGCGCGGTTTCCTCTGCAGCTCGAAGCGCAGCGCGTCCAGGCTCTTGTCCGCCAGGCGCTGGGCGCCGAAGGCGGAACTTGGGCCTGGCAGCTCTTCGGTGTCGCCGCGCTCGGCGATCCAGTCGCGGCGCAGTGCCGGCAGGCCGCGCCGGATGTCGATCTGCGCTGCCGGATCGGTATACGGGCCGGACGTGTCGTAGACGAAGACCGGCGGATTGGCTTCGCCGCCGAAGCTGTCCGGCGTAGCGCTTTGCGCGACGGCGCGCATCGGCACGCGGATATCGGGGCGGCTGCCTTCGATGTAGACCTTGGTCGAATTCGGGAAGGGTGCAATGGCTGCCGTGTCCACCGTGGCGGTGGCGGCGTCGAACTTCAGTGCTGCATTCATGTGGCTCCTTTGGGCAGGAGCCAGCAAAGGAACAGGAGACGGCGGCGAGGCGCGTGCATTTGCGCGTACGGCGGGTGACATCTCGAAGCTTCCCTTCGCTGGCATTATCCAGATCAGGTTCAGAGGGTATTTCTCACCCGCGCATCATCGATGTGCAGGACCCCTAGCGTGTGCGGCCCTGTGGCCGCGGTCGGATTATAGCTTGCCGGATTGCCTTTTAAAAAATTAATTCTCGGGATCGGGGCCGTGGCCTGTTCGGTTCGGGCACTGCCCGTAAATTCATCAAGGCCCGCGAACGCATCGCTGCTCTCCTCCTCTATAATGGTCGTTTTCGCACATCCAATCGCCATCACATCATGGAATTAGCCAAGTCTTTCGAGCCAGCCGACATTGAACAATACTGGCGCGCCGAGTGGGAACAGCGCGGGTATTTCACCGCCACCCTCGATGCCGACAAACCATCGTTCAGCATCCAGCTGCCGCCGCCGAACGTCACGGGCACGCTGCACATGGGCCACGCGTTCAACCAGACCGTGATGGATGGCCTGACGCGCTACTACCGCATGCGCGGCTTTAATACCGCCTGGATCCCGGGCACCGACCACGCCGGCATCGCGACCCAGATCGTCGTCGAGCGCCAGCTCGACGCCCAGAAAATCTCGCGCCACGACCTCGGCCGCGACGAATTCATCAAGAAAGTCTGGGAGTGGAAGGAGCAGTCGGGCAGCACCATCACCGGCCAGATGCGCCGCCTCGGCGCCTCTCCGGACTGGAAGCGCGAATACTTCACGATGGACGAGACGCGCTCGAAAGCCGTCTCCGAAGTCTTCGTGCGCCTGTACGAGCAGGGCCTGATTTACCGCGGCAAGCGCCTGGTGAACTGGGATCCGAAGCTGGGCACCGCCGTCTCCGACCTGGAAGTGGATTCGGTCGAGGAAGACGGCTCGATGTGGTACATCCAGTACCCGCTGGCGGACGGCTCGGGCCACCTGACGGTTGCCACGACGCGTCCTGAAACCATGCTCGGCGACGTGGCGGTGGCGGTCGACCCGACCGACGAACGTTATATCCACCTGGTCGGCAAGCTCTTGAGGCTGCCGCTGACCGAGCGCGAGATCCCGATCATCGCGGACTCGTATGTAGACAAGGAATTCGGTACCGGCTGCGTGAAAATCACGCCGGCGCACGACTTCAACGACTACGCCGTCGGCCAGCGCGCGGGCCTCGCGCCGATCACGATCATGACGCTCGACGCGAAAATCAACGAGAACGCCCCTGTGCAGTACCAGGGCCTCGACCGTTTCGCCGCGCGCAAGCAGATCGTCGCCGACCTGGAAGCGCTCGGCCTGCTCGAGCAAGTCAAGCCGCACAAGCTGATGGTCCCGCGCGGCGACCGTACCGGCGTCGTCATCGAGCCGATGCTGACCGACCAGTGGTTCGTCGCCATGACGAAACCTGCGCCGGAAGGCACCTTCAATCCGGGCAAGTCGATCACCGAGGTGGCGCTGGAAAAGGTCGCGAACGGCGAAATCAGGTTCGTGCCCGAGAACTGGAGCACGACCTACAACCAGTGGCTGGGTAACATCCAGGACTGGTGCATTTCGCGCCAGCTGTGGTGGGGCCACCGCATTCCGGCCTGGTTCGACGAATCCGGCAACATCGTCGTCGCGCGCGACGAGGAGGAAGCGAAGGCCAAGGCGGCCGCGCAAGGCATCACCGGCGAATTGCGCCGCGACGAAGACGTGCTGGACACCTGGTTCTCGTCCGCACTCGTCCCCTTCTCGACCATGGGCTGGCCGGAGGAGACGCCGGACATGAAGATGTTCCTGCCGTCGTCCGTGCTGGTCACGGGCTTCGACATCATCTTCTTCTGGGTCGCGCGCATGGTCATGATGACCGCGCACTTCACGAATAAAGTGCCGTTCGAGACCGTGTACGTGCACGGCCTGGTACGCGATTCGCAGGGCCAGAAGATGTCGAAGTCGAAGGGCAATACACTCGACCCGATCGACCTGATCGACGGCATCGACATCGAGTCGCTGGTGGCCAAGCGCACCGCCGGGCTGATGGACCCACGCGCCGCCGAGAAGATCGCCAAGGCGACCCGCAAGGAATTCCCGAACGGCGTCCCGGCCTTCGGCACCGATGCCGTGCGCTTCACGATGGCGAGCTACGCATCGCTCGGCCGCAACATCAATTTCGACCTGGGCCGCGCCGAGGGCTACCGCAACTTCTGCAACAAGCTGTGGAACGCGACCCGCTTCGTGATGATGAACACGGAAGGCAAGGACTGCGGTGCGCCGAACGAGGCCGACCTGTCGCCGGCCGACAAGTGGATCATCTCGCTGATGAACCGCGCCGAACTCGAAGTGGCGAAAGGTTTTGCCGACTACCGCTTCGACAATATCGCCTCCGCCATCTACAAATTCGTCTGGGACGAGTACTGCGACTGGTACCTGGAAGTGGCCAAGGTCACGGTCCAGCAAGGTACCGAGGCGCAGCAGCGCGCCACGCGCCACACGCTCCTGCGCGTGCTCGAGGTGATCCTGCGCCTGGCGCATCCGATCATCCCGTTCGTGACCGAAGCGCTGTGGCAGGCGATCGCGCCGATGGCCGGCAAGACGGGCGATTCGATCATGCTGCAGCCCTACCCGCTCGCCAACGAAGCCCTGATCGATGAGGGCGCCGAAGCCTGGATGGCCCAGTTGAAGGAACTCACTAACGCGACCCGCAACCTGCGCGGCGAGATGAAACTGTCGCCATCGGTGCGCGTGCCGCTGATCGTCGAGCCGGGTAACGAAGGCGACCGCGCCAACATGGCCGGCTTCGCGCCCTTCATCCAGTCGCTCGGCAAGCTGGCGGAAGTGCAGGTCGTCGACGCGCTGCCGGAGTCGCCGGCCGCGGTGTCGATCGTCGGCACGACGAAACTGATGTTGAAGGTCGAGATCGACGTCGCCGCCGAACGCGAGCGCCTGTCGAAAGAGATCGCCCGCATCGAGGGTGAGATCACCAAGGCCAACGGCAAGCTCTCGAGCGAAAGTTTTGTCGCACGCGCGCCGGCCGCGGTGGTGGCGCAGGAGCAGGAACGCCTGGCGAACTTCTCGGCGACGCTGGCGAAGATGCAGGAGCAGCTGGGAAAACTGGCTGCGGGCTGACCCGCTGACTGAACGACGCGGCCCTGGTGGCCGCGTTTTTTTTACCTGAATGGAGAACGCGATGATCCGTGACCACATGTACGTGCTGGCCGTCCACGACCTCGAACGCTCGGCCGCCTTTTATCGCGACGCGCTCGGCTTCGCGGTCCACGACATGGGCGACCCGGGCTGGCGCATGTTCGTGCGCGACGGCTGCCGCATCATGGCCGGCGAATGCCGCGACGCCATGCCCGCGGCCGACACCGGCTTTCACTCGTACTACGGCTATCTGGTGGTCGAGGATGCCGACGCCGAACTCGCACGGGCGGTCGCCGCCGGCGCCGAGATCACCAAGGAAATAAAAGACGAACCCTGGGACATGCGCGAGTTCGGCCTGCGCACCGTCGACGGCCACCGCCTGATGGTCGGGCACGAACTGCCCGTCGCCTGAAACATCCTGCAACCGTTTTATCGACAAGTTGCAGGCACAGTTTGCTACACTGGCCCCAGCGAAACCACAACAACGGAGACACCACCATGCGACCACTGATGATTAAAGCCGGCCTGCTCGCCACCCTGCTCCTCACTTCCGCCGCCTGGGCCCAGAACACCTCGCCGGTCGGCACGTGGAAGACCATCGACGACGAAACCGGCAAGCCAAAGGCCCTGGTACGCATCACCGAAGAAAACGGCGCCCTGCAAGGCAAGATCGAGAGGCTGTTCCGCGGCCCGAACGAAGACCAGAACCCGAAATGCACCGAGTGCAAGGACTCGCGCAAGGACCAGCCGCTGATCGGCATGACCATCGTCTCGGGCCTCAAAAAGGACGGCAACGAATACACCGGCGGCGAGATCCTCGATCCGGCCAAGGGTAAAGTTTACAAGAGCAAGGCGACGCTGCGCGACGGCGGCCAGAAGCTCGAAGTGCGCGGCTATATCGGCGCACCGATGTTCGGCCGCTCGCAAGTCTGGCAGCGCGAGCAGTAAGACGTTTTTGCTTTCAACAAAGCGGCCTGCGGGCCTAATGCCGTTCAGTAAAGAAGGCCGCTTCGATTCACATCGGAGCGGCCTTTGTTCTTGACGTCGACGCGCGGGCATGCCCGCCCTACCTTACACAGCGGTCTCGACCAACAATGACGACGGTGGCGCACCGTACGGGGTCATCGAGGCCAATGGCCTCGATGACGGGTTCACTGGGCATGCCCGCGCGTTATGCTCGCCCGGGGCAGCTCATCCGCGCTTAACTGAACGGCATCAGGCCTGCGGGCCGCTATTTTTTTGGGCAGTCAACAACGCGAGCGTGGGTATGAACCAATAGTATCAAATCGTGATTGCCGACGGTAATTGCCCGTGTGATACTAAATTGGGATCGAACAATTCGTTCAGGGAGATGGGCAATGCTAGGGAATACAGGCAAGGTAGTCGGTAACAAGCTTGGGCTCGGACCGGCATGCAGACAGCTCGTTGCGGCGCTTGGCGCGGCATCGGTGCTTGGATCGAGCCAGGCGGCGGGGGCGCCAACACCCGACATCGCCGGACTCGATGCCCTCTACCCTTCCCTCGACGCCCTCTACCGCGACCTGCACCAGCATCCCGAACTATCGCTCCAGGAAGAAAAGACCGCGGCGAAAATGGCCGCCCAACTGCGCGCGCTCGGTTTCGAGGTCACGGAGCATGTCGGCGGTCACGGCGTGGTCGGCGTTTTACGCAACGGCAAAGGGCCGGCCATCATGGTGCGTACCGAGATGGACGCCCTGCCCGTCAAGGAGCAAACGAAACTGCCGTATGCAAGTACCGTGACGGTACGCGACGCGGCGGGCACCATGGTCCCGGTCATGCATGCTTGCGGCCACGATATCCACATGGCGTCCTGGGTGGGCGCCGCGGCGCTGCTGTCCAGGGCCAGGGACAAGTGGCAGGGGACGCTCGTTTTCGTTGGGCAGCCCGGGGAAGAGGTGCTGCAAGGCGCAAACCTGATGGTCAAGGACGGCCTGCTGACCCGCTTTCCGAAGCCGGACTTCGTGCTTGGCGTGCACGACACGCACTTGCTTCCCGCAGGGCAGGTCGGCGTGGCTTCGGGCCCTTCCTCGGCAGCGTCGAATGCCGTCGATATCACCTTTTATGGCAAAGGTGGACACGGTGCGGCGCCCCAGACCACCATCGATCCGCTCGTGATTGCCGCGCGCACCGTGGTGACGCTGCAGACCATCGTTGCAAGGGAGATCGACCCCTTCGATCCGGCCGTGATCACGGTCGGCACCATGCATGCCGGGACCAAGCGCAACATCATTTCCGATGAGGCGAAGCTGGAGCTGACCGTCCGTTCGTTCAAGCCCGAGGTGCAGCAACACCTGCTGGCATCGATCGCCCGCATCGCCAGGGGCGAGGCGGCGGCGGCCGGCGCGACCCGCGAACCCGCCGTTTCGGTCGACCCGCTGGAGGCGTCGGAAGTGGTGTTCAACGACGTGGCCCTGGCGGCACGCCTGTCCACCGCCCTGCGTCGCGGGTTCGGCGATGCCAACGTGCTGCCGATCCCCCCCATTTCGGCCTCGGAAGACTTTGGCGTCTACGGCCGGGGCGCCGGCGCGCCGTCGATCCAGCTTCGGATCGGCGCCATCGAGCCGGGCGCGTTTGCGCGCGCGAAGGCCGCGGGGACCGCCCTTCCAAGTCCGCACAGCCCGTTCTTCGCACCGGAGCGCGAACGGACCATACGCGGCGGGGTTGCGGCATTGACCTATTCGGTCATGGACCTGGCGCCCGCAACCAAGGCAGGGCGCTAAGAACCCAGGTCGAGGATGTGTTGCGGTTATATCGTTGGGCACGGGCTCCTGGTATATGCTTCGTCTGAACGCCAACACCGACAACGCTACCGAAACGAGCCGCCGTGATACCGAGAGCCGAACCGAAATCCGCCTCCCTGAATTTCCTCTCCGGCGGCGGCGAAATGGGCGCGCTCATGCGCGCGCACGACTGGTCCGCCACCTCGCTCGGCCCGCCGGAAGGATGGCCGCAGGCGCTGCGCACGACGGTGCGCCTGATGCTCAATACAGGCCACCCGATGTTCATCTTCTGGGGCCTGGACCGCGCCTGCCTGTATAACGACGCCTACAGCGCATCGATCGGGCCGGAACGCCATCCGGTCGCCCTCGGCCAGCCGGGACGCGCCGTGTGGGAAGAGATCTGGCCCGTGATCGGGCCGCAGATCGAGCAGGCGCAGTCGGGCAAGGGCGCGACCTGGAACGTCGACCACCTTGTGCCGATCACGCGCCACGGCCGCTACGAACAGGTCTACTGGACCTACAGCTACAGCCCGATCGACGACGACACCGCACCGAACGGCATCGGCGGCGTGCTGGTGGTCTGCTCCGAGACCACGCGCCAGGTGTTGGCCACGCGCGAGCTGGTGAACCAGCGCGACCAGCTGGCGCAAATGTTCGAACAGGCGCCGACCTTCATGGCCATGCTGCGCGGGCCCGAACATCGCTTCGAGCTGGCCAACCCCGGCTACCTGAAACTGGTCGGCAACCGCCCGGTGCTCGGCCTGACGGTGGCCGAGGCGCTGCCGGAGGCCCTCGCGCAGGGTTATGTGGCATTGCTCGACCAGGTGTACGCCAGCGGCGAAGCGTACGTGGCCGCCGAAGCGCATTTCACGCTGCAGCCGCCCGGCGGCGGGCCGCTCACCGAGCGCTATGCCAATTTTGTCTACCAGCCGATCAAGGACGCGAATGGGCAGCTCACCGGCATCTTCATCGAAGGCAGCGACGTCACGGACCAGGTGCGCAGCCGGCAGCAGCTCGAAACGCTCAACGGCGAACTGGCCGCCACCGTCAGCCGGCTGGAGGACAACGAACGCAGCCAGTCCTTCCAGCTGGCGCTGGCGAACCGCCTGCTGGCGCTCGAAACGCCGGAAGCGATCATCGCCGGCGCCAGCGAACTGCTCGGGCGCGAGCTGGGCGTCTCGCGCGTGTTCTATGCTGAAATCGACGAGGCGCGTGGCACCCTCTTCATCCGCCACGACTGGACCGCGCCGGGCTTTCCAAGCCTCGCAGGCGAGACCAAGGTCCTGCACGACTACGGCCCCGGGATGATCGCGCAGCTGCGCGCCGGCGCCACCGTCGCCAACGAGGACATCGCATCCGATCCGCGCACCGCCGGCCATGGGGAGGCGTATGCGCGCATCGGCGTGCGCGCGGATTTGCTCGTTCCGCTGGTGCGGGCGCACAAGCTGGAAGTCGTCCTCGTGATCCACGATGCCGAAACACACCTGTGGCAGGAGCGCGAAGTGCAGCTGGCGCGCGAAGTGGCCGAACGCACCTGGTCGGCCATCGAAGTGGCGCGCGCCCAGGCCGAACTGCGCGAGGAACGCGACCGCAGCCGCCACATCTTCGACAGCATCAACGAAGGCTTCGCCCTGCT
Source organism: Telluria sp. AIW5 (assembly GCF_056680575.1). Lineage (NCBI taxonomy): Bacteria > Pseudomonadati > Pseudomonadota > Betaproteobacteria > Burkholderiales > Oxalobacteraceae > Telluria > Telluria sp. AIW5. The sequence continues at coordinate 5,526,295 of NZ_CM155289.1, forward strand.
CGACGCCGACTGGACGCTGCGCCACGTGAACGCCGCTGCGGCGCGGATCAGCCGCCGCCCGGCGCGCGACCTGATCGGGCACAGTCATTGGGAAGCCTTCCCGGAACTGGTCGGCACCGAAGTCGAAGCCCTGTACCGCCGCGTGCAGCGCAAGCGCGCCGCCGCCAGCGTCGAGCACCACCACGTGTTCCCGTCGGGTTCCCAGGCCTGGATCGAGATCCGCGCCGTGCCCGCCCTGAACGACGAACTGGCCGTGTTCTTCCGCGACATCAGCGAGCGCAAGCGCACCGAGAAGCAGTTGCGGGAAGGCGCGCGGCGCAAGGACGAATTCCTGGCGATGCTGGCGCACGAATTGCGCAACCCGCTGGCGCCGATCGGAGCGGCAGCCCAGTTGCTGCAGGTGGTCAAACTCGACGAAGGCTGGGTGCGCGACACCAGCCGCATCATTGCGCGCCAGGTCGAGCACATGACGGGCCTGGTGAACGACCTGCTCGACGTCTCGCGCGTGACGACCGGGCTGGTGACGCTCGATGCGGTGGCCGTCGACATGCGCCAGGTCGTCGCCCACGCGGTGGAACAGGTGACGCCGCTGCTGCAGTCGCGCCGCCACGAACTGCTGCTGCAGCTCGCGCCCGATACCGCGCTGGTCACGGGCGACGAGAAACGGCTGGTGCAGGTGCTGACCAATCTCCTCAACAACGCGGCCAAGTACACGCCGGAAGGCGGCAAGCTGCGGCTCGACATGGGCATCGATGTGGGCGCGGATGTGGGCGCCGATGCGGGCATCGGCTCCGGCGAGATCGTGATCCGGATTGCGGACAACGGCATCGGCATGGACGCCGGCCTGGTACCCCATGTCTTCGACCTGTTTTCCCAGGCCGAGCGCACGCCGGACCGCTCTTCCGGAGGCCTCGGCCTCGGCCTGGCGCTGGTGAAAAGCCTGGTCGAACTGCATCACGGCAGCGTGGCCGCGGCCAGCGGCGGTCTCGGGACCGGCAGCTGCTTCACGATCCGCCTGCCGCGCCTGGAGGCGCCGCCTGCCCCGGCCGCCGACGCACCCGGCAAGGCCGCCGCCGGCGGCAGCGGGACCGCGCTGCGCATCCTGGTCGTGGACGACAACGTCGACGCCGCGAACACGCTCGCCATGCTGCTCGACGTGCTGGGCCATACGGCGATGGTCGAGTATACGCCGTCGAGCGCACTGGTGCGCGCCAGCCGCGAGCGGCCGGACGTTTGCCTGCTCGACATCGGCCTGCCCGAAATGGACGGCGCCGAACTGGCGCGGCGCCTGCGCGCCCTGCCGGAAACGCGCGACGCGCTGCTCGTTGCTGTCACGGGTTACGGCCAGGAACACGACCGCAGGAAGGCGATCGAGGCCGGCTTCGATCATCACATGGTGAAACCGGTCGATACCGCGCGGCTGGGCGCGATCCTGGCGACGCGGGCCGGCAAACGCAGCAGCTAGGGCCTAACGCGGTGTGCGGCGGCGGTCGCGCGAGCGCTGCTGGGCGGGCGAGCACAGCACCCGCAGCGCGACCGTGCGCGGCACGCCGATGAGCTGCATGAACTCGAGCGCTGGCGACATTCCATCCGTTTTCAGCATCTTCAAGGCGTCATCGACGCGCGCCGCCAGATAGGCATTGGCGCGCGGATCGGCATTACCGCTTCCTGACATGCGAGCCTCGCTCCATCGATTCGAAAGCAAGCCATCCTAGCAAACAAGGGCGTGCGTGGCGCGCGCTTGCCAGCGTGCATCAACAGGCCGTGGTGGTGGGAGGCAAGAGCCTATCCCAGTAGTCCGGGGGAAGCTGATAGCGATGCATGGCAAGCGCGGGCAAGGCGCGAGGAGACCGCATGGCTGGGCCACGAATTTGCCAAATGCGCGACGAGCTCCGCCGCACGCGCTTGTCAGGCGCGCTAGCAGCGACTCCGGGCTGCTGGGATAGGCTCTAACTGCGCAGCAGTTCGAGCACCGTTTCGATCCTGTAGGGCTTGGCTGCGCAGGGATAAGGCCGGCCATGCCTGGCCATCAGGACGGGCTGGGCGAAGCCGGTGGTCAGCACCACCTTGAGCGAGGGGTAGAGATGCCGGATCGCCTGCGCCAGTTGCAGCCCGCTCATGCCCGGCATGATCACGTCGGAGAACACGGCATCGATGTCCGGGTCGCCTTCCAGGATCAGCAAGGCGTCAGCGGCGCAGTAGGCAACTTTTACCTCGAGTCCGTAGGCGACCAGCAAGGCTTCGGCCAGGTCCGCCAGGTCGCGCTCGTCGTCCACCACCAATACGCGGCGCGGCGTGCGTCCGGGCACTGGCGCCGATTGCGCCGGCGATTCCCCCAATCGCGGGTCAGCTGGCGCCCCTGCCAGGCCGAGCGGGCCCGCCGGCATCACGGCGCACGCGCGCCGGAGAGCCGTGCGCCGCCCTCGCCGGAGTCGAAACCTTTCGGCATGCGCGGCATCGTCACCGTAAACGTCGTACCGTCGGCCGCCGTGGACGCCAGGGCAATCCGGCCGCCGTGGGCATGCACGATTTCGCGCGAAATATACAGGCCGATGCCGAGGCTGGTGCGCTCGGTATAGTCGGCGGTGGCGGCGTTGACGCTGGCGGCGATCCGGACCATCGGGTCGAAAATACTGGCCAGCTTGTCGGGCGCAATCGTCGTGCCGCGGTTGTTCACGCCAATGACGACGTCGCCCTCGCTGGCCCTGACCCGCACCAGCACAGGCAGGTCCGCGCTCCCGTACTGGATCGCGTTGCCGATCAGGTTGGACAGCACTTGCGCAATCCGTGCTTCGTCGAAGATGGCGTCCAGCTGGGGCGGAACCTGCAGGTCGATCTGCTGCTCCGGATGAAAGGTGCGCAGTTCGTTGACCACTTCTTCACAAACGGCGACGATGCTGCCCTGCTTGACCCGGATCGGGATGCCGGGCCCCAGGTGGGTACGCGTGAAGTCGATCAGGTCGTTGATCAGCTTGCTCATGCGTTTGGCGCTGTTGAACATCCGCGTGGCAACCAGCACGTACTTCGGCGGGATATCGACTGCCTGCATCAGGAAGCTGGAGCCGGTCACGACCGTACCCAGCGGATTGCGCAGGTCGTGGCCAAGGATCGCCAGGAACATGTTCTGCGATTGTTTCACCATGTGCTCGTAGCGCGCGACCGACTCGGCCAGGGCCTGGTCCACCGCCTCGTTGAAGCGGGTGACGTCGTTCATGTGCGGGATTCGGCCAGGCCCGATGCCGGCGGCCCAGAGCGTCAGCACGCTCGAGCGCAGCGCGCGGTATTCGGACACCAGCTGGACGACCGTGTAGCCGGACAGCAGGCGCGCTTCGGCATGGGTTTCGGCCGCCGTGTCGTCGTCGCCGCGCCGGCCCAGTCCTTTCGATTTGGCGGCGCGCTCATGGTCCGACTGCGGACTCCCGAGGTCGTCGGCGAAAGCGAGCAGCATCAGGCGGGCATGGTCGCGCAGCTCGGTATCGTCCATGGTCAATGCTGGTGGTTCAATGGTGCGGGCAAAATCTTCCCACGCCTGCAGGATCTGCTCCATATTGTCGCGTATGAAGCTATCCAGTCGGTATTGTTTCATTTAAACCTTTGTATGCCCGATTCAGCGAGATTCGCATAGAACCGGTTTCTTGATCTTAACAGTCATTGCCTTTCATTTACCGATTATTCAGGAATGGGCAGTAATGGAAAATTAAATCAGAAATGATTAGGACAATCGGGAAAAAACCTGTATCTTCCATCTCGCACTACATCAAGTCGTTGTTATTGTTGGTCTTTCTCTCCCGCCTTGCCTTCCGGCAGTCCAGTTTGATTTCCTCCTGTTTCACCCGCTTCGGTCGATGTGCATCCCGGGTATTGTTGCCCATGCAAATCTAAAGGAATGTAAATGACTACTCAAACTGGCACCGTAAAATGGTTCAACGATTCCAAAGGCTTCGGCTTTATTACGCCTGACGCAGGCGGCGGCGATTTGTTCGCCCACTTCCAGGATATTCAGTCCGAAGGCTTTAAAAGCCTGGCCGAGAACCAGCGCGTTTCGTTCGAGCGTTCGACCGGTCCTAAAGGCGAAAAAGCCGGCAATATCCGCGCCATTTAATCGATCAGATTAAATAACGGCGCGCACCACGCAGATAGCGTGGGCGAGGCCGTAGCCAAAGAAAACCCGCCGATTGGCGGGTTTTTTGCGTTCAGGCCCGAGGGGATCAGTCCTTCGGCCTGCGCCGCAGGATGGCGAGGATCACCAGCGCGAACAGCGCGCTCAGCACGGCCGTCGCTTCGCGCCCCATGCCGGCGGCAATCCCGATGGCGGAAGTCAGCCAGACGCTGGCGGCCGTGGTCAGGCCACGGATGTCGTTCTTGTTGCTCTGCTTGAGGATGGCGCCGGCGCCCAGGAAACCGATGCCGGCCGTGACGCCCTGCAGCACGCGCGACAGGTCTTCGATTTTCATGCCCGCCTGCAGCGGAATCAGCACGAACAGGGCCGAGCCGAGCGAGACCAGCATGTGGGTGCGCAGGCCGGCCGAGGCGCCGACCGATTCGCGTTCATAGCCGAGGATGCCGCCGAGGATCATCGCCACCAGCAGGCGCACGACCAGCCGGGTGATGGATTCCACATCGCCCAGGTCCGAGAATTCCTGCTGTATCGCCATCCAGCTGCGCTGCCACCACATGCCTGCTCCTCTCAAAAAGTCTGGAGGATAATGGCAGCTAAGCAAGTTTCGTGTCGCCGCGCTCGGCGCGACGGCGTGTTCAGTTGCTGCGGGGCCGGTAGCGGGCGAGGTGCCGGTCGAGCGCGTTCGCGAACTGCTGGCGGTCGGACTGGCTGAAGGCGGCCGGGCCGCCGGTGTCGACGCCGCCGCTTCTGAGTTCTTCCATGAAGGCGCGCATCGTCAGCTGCTGGGCGATGGTGTCCTTCGTATAAAAGTCGCCGCGGGGATTGAGGGCGAAGCCGCCCTTCTCCAGTACCAGCGCCGCCAGCGGAATGTCGCCAGTCACGACCAGGTCGCCCGGATTGAGGCGTTCGACGATCTCGGCATCGGCGACATCGGCGCCGCTGGGCACCTGCACCGAGCGGATGAATTTCGAGCCGGGCACGCGCAGCAGCTGGTTCGCCACCAGCGTCACCTGGATCTGCGTGCGCTCGGCAACGCGGTACAGGATGTCCTTGATGACGGACGGGCAGGCGTCGGCGTCGACCCAGATCTGCATGGGGGCCGCACTCAACGCAAGTTGTCCCAGAGGTCGCCCGTCGGGCTGATGCGCGGGGCTGCCACGCCGAAGTGTTGATAGGCCGCCGGGGTCGCGATGCGGCCGCGCGGGGTGCGCTGCAAATAGCCCTGCTGGATCAGGTAGGGTTCGAGTACGTCTTCGATAGTGTCGGCCGCTTCGCCGATCGCCGCCGCCAGGTTGCCGATGCCGACCGGGCCGCCGCCGAATTTGAAGAGCACCGCTTCCAGCAGCTTGCGGTCCATCACGTCGAAGCCGACCGAGTCGACGTCGAGCATCTTGAGCGCCAGGTCGGCGATCTCTTTCGTGATCTGGCCATCGGCCTTCACTTCCGCATAGTCGCGCACGCGGCGCAGCAGGCGGTTGGCAATACGCGGCGTGCCGCGCGCGCGCATGGCCACTTCGCGCGCCCCCTCTTCCTTGATCGGGGCTTCCAGCAGGGCCGCGCTGCGGGTGACGATCTTGGTCAGCTCTTCGACGTTATAGAACTCGAGGCGTGCGACGATGCCGAAACGGTCGCGCAAAGGATTCGTCAGCATGCCCGCGCGGGTGGTGGCGCCGACCAGCGTAAACGGCTGCAGGTCGAGTTTCACCGAACGCGCGGCCGGGCCCTCGCCGATCACGATGTCGATCTGGTAGTCCTCGAGCGCCGGGTACAGGATCTCCTCGACCACCGGAGACAAACGGTGGATCTCGTCGATGAAGAGCACGTCGTTCGGCTCGAGATTGGTGAGGATGGCCGCCAGGTCGCCGGGACGCTCCAGCACCGGACCGGAGGTCTGGCGTAAATTCACGCCCATCTCGCGCGCGATGATGTGCGCCAGCGTGGTTTTGCCCAGGCCCGGAGGACCGAACAGCAGCGTATGGTCGAGCGCTTCGCGCCGCTTGCGGGCGGCGGAAATGAAGATTTCGAGCTGGTCGCGGATCTTTTCCTGGCCGACGTATTCGTCGAGCTGCTTCGGGCGCAAGGCGCGCTCGATCGCCTCCTCGTTGGGCGAGGCCGGCGCGGCGTCGATGACCCGCTGCTCGGTGAAATTGTCGGTCTGGATGCTCATGGTTTATCTTTGATGACGAAAGGCGTTTTACGCCTTGGACAGCGCTTTCAGTGCGAACTTGATGCCGTCCGACACGGTCGAGCCCGCCGGCAGGTTCTTGGTAGCCAGCAGTGCTTCCTTGTCAGAATACCCCAAAGACAGCAGTGCGTTGAGCACGTCCGACTGGGTATCGTCGCGCGGCGCACCGCCGACCGTGCCCAGGTCGGCGCCGATCTTGCCCTTCAGTTCCAGCAGCAGGCGCTCGGCGGTCTTCTTGCCGATCCCGGGAATTTTGACGAGGCGGCCAGATTCCTGCAGCGTGACCGCTTGCGACAGGTCGGCCACCGTCATGCCCGACAGGATCGCCAGTGCGGTACGCGCACCGACGCCGGTGATCTTGATCAGCTGGCGAAACAGCGCGCGCTCGCTGGCGCTGCCGAAGCCGAACAGTAAATGGGCGTCTTCGCGGATCGCCTGGTGGGTGAACAGCACCACCTTTTCGCCGGTATGCGGCAGGTTGTAATAGGTGCTCATCGGCACGTCGACTTCATAGCCGACGCCGTTGCAATCGACCAGCAATTGCGGCGGGGTTTTGTCGAGCAGGATTCCGGAGATGCGACCGATCATGGTTGACCTTTTTTCTGGTTAGACGAGGCGGCCGTTTTTCATCCGCAGCGTGGCCTTCTGCGGGCTGAGCACGTTGAGCAGCGCCAGCGTGTCGTAGGTGTGCGCGTGGCAGATGGCGACGCCGAGGGCGTCGGCCGCATCGCTGCCGGGCAAGCCGGGAAGCTTCAGCAGGCGCGCGACCATGTCCTGCACCTGCGGTTTCGCCGCCTTGCCGCTGCCGACGACGGATTGTTTAATTTGGGTCGGCGAATATTCCGCCACATCGAGATCGAAGCCGACCAGCGCACTGATCGCCGCGCCGCGGGCCTGGCCGAGCAGCAGGGTCGACTGCGGGTTGACGTTCACAAACACTTTTTCGATGGCCGCGCACTGCGGGCCATAGGTGGCGACGACTTCGCGCACGCCATCGAGGATGATCTTCAGGCGCGGCGGCAAAGCGCCCTCCAGGCCGGTCTTGATGGTGCCGGAGGCGATGTAGCGCAGTTTGCTGCCGTGTTTTTCAATCACCCCAAAGCCGGTGGTGCGCAGGCCGGGGTCGATGCCGAGGATAATCATGGACGAATGTTATACCGGCCAGCAACGTTCGTGGGAAAAATACTGGGTAAAAACACAGGTCGATTCGGATTTGGGCAACTGTTCCATGTAGGGTGGGCGCCCCGTGCCCACCGAAACGTTGCTGAATGCTGGCGTTTGCCACTGATCCGGCTTACGCGTGGGCACGGGGCGCCCACCCTACCGAACCGAATGCGTCCGCTCGACGCGCCTTGCTGGTTAATGACGGAAGTGACGCGTACCCGTGTACAGCATGACGACACCACGCTCATCCGCCGCGTCGATCACTTCCTGGTCGCGCATCGAGCCGCCCGGGTGGATCACGCAGGTCGCACCCGCATCGACGACGACATCGAGACCGTCGCGGAACGGGAAGAAGGCATCCGACGCCACCGCCGAACCTGCCAGCGACAGCCCGGCGTTCTGCGCCTTGATCGAAGCGATGCGGGCCGAATCGATACGGCTCATCTGCCCTGCCCCGATGCCGAGCGTCATGCCGTTGCCGCAGAAGACGATCGCATTCGACTTGACGAACTTGGCGACGCGCCAGGCGAACATCATGTCCTGCAACTGCTGCTGGGTCGGCTGTTTTTTGCTGACAACGCGCAGGTCGCCGATGCCGACGTTCTTCGCGTCCGGCGCCTGCACCAGCAGGCCGCCGCCGACGCGCTTGACGTCGTACGGGTTCTGGCCGGCACCCAGCGAAGCGTCGCCCGGTGCGATTTCCAGCAGGCGCACGTTCTGCTTGGCCGCCATGATCTGGCGTGCTTCAGCGGTAAAGGACGGCGCAATCAGCACTTCAACGAACAGTTTCGCCAGCGCTTCCGCGGCGCGGCCGTCGACTTCGACGTTAAAGGCGATGATGCCGCCGAAAGCCGAGGTCGGGTCGGTCTGCAATGCACGGGTGTAGGCATCCAGGGCGTCGGTGCCGATTGCCACGCCGCAAGGATTGGCGTGCTTGACGATCACGCAGCCGGCCGGCTGGGCGAAGCCGCCGAGCGACTTCACGCATTCCCAGGCTGCATCGGCGTCGGCGATGTTGTTGTACGACAGTTCCTTGCCCTGCAGCTGGCGATAATTGGCCAGTGCGCCCTCCACGGCGGCGACATCTCGGTAGAACGCCGCGCCCTGGTGCGGGTTTTCGCCGTAGCGCATGTCCTGCACTTTTTCGAAGGCCATGTTGATCGTCTGCGGGTAGCTCGAACGCGTCGCGTGCTGCTTGTCTTCACCCAGGCTGGTGAGATAGTTCGTGATGGCGCCGTCGTATTGCGCGGTGTGAGCAAACACTTTCTTGGCCAGGCGGAACTTGGTGTCGTAGCTGACTGCGCCAGCCGCAGCGCCCGTGCCCTTCATTTCGGCCAGCACGACGCCGTAGTCGCTTGGGTCGCAAATGACGACCACGTCGCGGTGGTTCTTGGCCGCCGAACGCAGCATGGTCGGGCCGCCGATGTCGATGTTCTCGATCGCGTCTTCCAGCGAGCAATCATCCTTGGCAACCGTCGCCTGGAACGGGTACAGGTTGACCACGACCATGTCGATTTCGGGAATGCCGTGCTCTTGCAGCTTGGCTACGTGCTCGGGGAAATCGCGGCGCGCGAGGATGCCGCCGTGCACTTTTGGGTGCAGGGTCTTGACGCGGCCGTCGAGCATTTCCGGGAAGCCGGTGTAGTCCGCCACTTCGGTGACCGGCACACCATTGTCTTGCAGCAGCTTGGCGGTGCCGCCGGTGGACAGGATATTCACGCCTAGCGCAGACAGGGCGCGCGCAAAGTCGAGCACGCCGGTCTTGTCGGAGACGGAAATGAGAGCTTGTTTGATCATGGGGTGGCCACTGTTGATGAGAATTCGGTCGGAATTCCGGCAAGCCCTGGTGGCCGCGCCCACGCGGCCACGCGTGCCGGTGTAGCTTAGAGCAGTCCGTGCTCTTGCAGTTTCTTGCGCAAGGTATTGCGGTTGATGCCCAGCATCTGGGCCGCGTGCGACTGGTTGCCGTCGGCGCGCGTCATCACCACTTCGAGGATTGGCTTTTCCACGGTCATGACCATCATGTCGTAGATGTTCGTCGGCTTTTGCTCGCCCAGGTCATTGAAATAGTCCTCGAGGCTCTTCTGGACAACTTCCTGGATACTCTCTTTGCTCATGTCTGCTGCTTCATCCTGGTTAGTGATTGCTCCGCCGGTGGTACCGGCGGCGTCCCCGTATAATTTTTGTTGTTTTACTAGTTGTACTAGCTTTTTTATGCCGCGATTGCTTCTTCGTTGAGCAAGGCGGGCCGGTATTGTAACCGCTCGCCATGGCGAAGTTGTGATTCGAAAAAATTATCGACCGCCGCGAGCTGCTCGGCCGTCGACTCCAGCAGGTTCATCCGCTGGCGGAAGGCTTCTCCGCCCGGTAAATCCTCGACATACCAGCCGATATGCTTGCGCGCACTACGCACGCCGATGTAGTCGCCGTAGAAGGCGTAGTGTGCCGGCAAGTGTTCGTTCATGAGGGCGCGCACTTCCTCGACCAAGGGCGCCGGCAGGTGCTCGCCGGTGCGCAGGTAATGGTCGATTTCCCGGCAGATCCAGGGGCGGCCCTGGGCCGCGCGGCCGATCATGACGGCGTCCGCACCGGTGTAGTCGAGCACAAATTTCGCCTTTTCCGGGGTCGTGATGTCGCCGTTGGCAACGACCGGAATCCCGACCGCCGCTTTCACGGCGCGGATCGTGTCGTATTCGGCCTCGCCCTTGTAGCCGTCGGCGCGGGTGCGGCCGTGCAGGGTCAGCATCTGGATGCCGGCCTGCTCGGCCATGCGCGCGATGACCAGCGCATTCTTGTTTTGGCGGTCCCAGCCGGTCCGGAATTTCAGGGTCACCGGCACGTCCACGGCCCGCACCACGGCGTGCAGGATGCGCTCGACCAGGTCTTCATGCTGCAGCAAGGCCGAACCGCACCAGCTGTTGCACACCTTTTTCACCGGGCACCCCATGTTAATGTCGATGATCTGGGCGCCGCGCTCGACGTTGTGGCGCGCGCAGTCGGCCAGGTCTTGCGGGTCGGCGCCGGCGATCTGCACCGCCTTCGGCTCCATCTCGCCTTCGTGGTCGGTGCGGCGGCTGGTCTTTTCGCTGGCCCACAGGCGCGGATTCGAGGCCGCCATCTCGGACACGGCATAGCCCGCACCGAGCTGCTTGCACAGCTGGCGGAACGGACGATCTGTCACGCCGGCCATGGGGGCGACGAAGACGTTATTTACCAGCGTATAGGGACCGATTTGCACAGCGGGAATTGGCGAGAATGGATGGGAACCTGCTATTTTACCCGAACGGCTGCTCAATTTACGGGCAAAATTTTTTCGAAACTGTCGCGAACGGGATAATCCGGTGTAGACAAAAGGGAAAGAAGTACTTTAGTGGCTTACCCAGCAGGCATGGAGAGGGATTTGACGAATCAATCGGCGCATCGCACTCGCCCGCGGCAGTCGCGCACCGTAGGGTGGACTCCTGAGTCCACGCGTACGCACCTATGCTTATCGAAACGTCTTGGACAGATGAGAAGGCGGATCAACCGCCGTACCGCGTGGAGTCAGGAGCGGTTCGCCGCCCGCTCCGCCCTACCGTCAGATGTCATCGAGGACAGCGGGCCGAAGATGCTCTACTTCGCCCCAGCTGACCAGTTCCAACTTGCCATTCTGAACAGTGAACCGATTGATGCTGGCATTCAACACCTTGAAATTGCGCGGCGTTTCCAGAGAGAGGCCCAGCGCAGCGCGGTAAATGCATTCCAGCACCCCGCCATGGGCAACAATCGCCAGCGACTTGCCCGGATTGTCCGCCGCCCAACCAAGCACGGCATCCGTCACCCGGTCATAGAATTCACGGAAAGACTCACCCCGGTTCTGCCCCGGCGGCAGTTGGGCATCGACATCGCGCCCCTGCCAGGCGGCGAATTCCTCGGGAAAGCGCGCGGCGATGTCGGCGTACAACAAGCCTTCGAAGCCGCCATAGCAACGCTCGCGCAGCCGCCCATCGATAAAGAGCGGCAGCCCGGCGACTTCGCCGAGCGCCTTGGCGGTCTGGCTGGCGCGCGACAGGTCGCTGGAGACGAGCACGTCGAAGTGCTCGTTCGCCAGGCTTGCTGCCAGGGCGCGCGCCTGGCGCTGCCCTTCTTCGTTCAGGTCGATGTCGAGGTGGCCCTGCAGGCGGCGTTCAGCGTTCCAGGCGGTTTCGCCATGACGGATCAGTACGATCCGGGTGGGGGTGTCGTTGTGCATGCGGTCCAAAATGCCCGGAATGCCGGGCGGAATCGGGAGGAATCAGGTGACAGCGTCAGGTGGAAAGCGTCGGCGCGATCTCGGGGTTAAGCGAATAGACACCGAAGATCTGTGCTTCGTCGAGGATGTGACCGGTCAGCGCCAGCCGCGCCTCTTCGCAAGTAAAGCTGCCGTCGAGCGGGAGTTGCGGGATGTCGAGCGCATAGATCGTAAACACATAGGTATGGACGCGCTCGTCGTTCCATGGCGGGCACGGACCGTCGTAGCCGAAGTACTCGCCGGCCATGGCCGGATCGGAGGCGAACCAGCTCGTGTAATCGTTGATGCCCTGGCGCAGCTGGTGCTCGGTGCCGTTCTTGACGAGGAAAGCCACGTTCGGGCCGCTCTTGCCGCCCGGGGTGACCATGTCGGAGAACTGGCCTTCCTGGATGACTTTCAGGCTCGGCGGGATGTCGACGAGCGCCCAATGGTGGAAATCGCCGCGCTTGAGCGAATCCGGCACGACTTTCCCTTCCTGGTTGACGTCGGTGCCGTCGGACGGCGCATCGCCATCGACACACAGGATCACCAGCGACTGGGTGCCTGCCGGCACTTCGTCCCAGGCCAGGTGGGGATTGCGGTTGCTCGACAGCCGCACATGGGACGCCGGGTCGATGACCGCGAACGCGCATTCGGGCGGAATCAAACCGCCCTCGGTAAATGAATCACTCCAGATTTTCATCTTCGACTCCAAGGGGCCTCCTTATGTATTGACCGCAGGCTGCGGTACGGGTTTCAACGCGAAACAACGACCGGATCAACACGCAGCCAGATGGTGACTGGACCGTCGTTGGTCAGGCTTACTTTCATGTCTGCGCCAAATTGACCCGTTTCAACTTTGCCATGACGGGCCTGGGCCTGGCGCACGAAATAATCGAACAGGCGGCGGCCGTCCCCGGGACTGGCCGCCGGCGAAAACGACGGCCGGGTGCCGGAGCGGGTGTCGGCCGCCAGCGTGAACTGGGGCACGAGCAGCAGGGCGCCGCCGGTGTCGGTGACGCTGCGGTTCATCTTGCCGGCTTCGTCGGAAAAAACCCGGTAGCCGAGCAATTTCGCCAGCAGGGCGTCGGCTTCCCGCTCGGTATCGCCCTTTTCGGCGCACACCAGCACCATCAGGCCGGCGTCGATTGCGCCCACCGTGGCGCCGTCGACCGCGACGCTGGCGTGGCTGACGCGTTGCAGCAGCCCGATCATGCAGTAAAGCTGACCCGCGCGAATTTGCGCTTGCCCACCTGCATCACGAACTGGCCGGCCTCGACTTTGACATTCTTGTCGCTGACCACGTTGCCGTCGATGCGCACGCCGCCCTGGTCGACCATGCGCATGGCTTCCGAGGTCGAGGCGCACAGGCCGGCCGCCTTCAGCAGCTGCGCCACGCCCAGCGGTGCGCCCGACACCGCCACTTCCGGCACGTCGTCCGGAATGCCGCCCTTCGAGCGGTTGACGAAATCGGCCAGCGCGTCCTCGGCCGCCTGCGCCGAATGGAAGCGGGTCACGATTTCCTTGCCCAGCGCCACTTTCGCGTCGCGTGGGTTGGCGCCGCCCTCGACCGCGGCGCGCAAGGCGGCGATATCGTCCAGCGAGCGGAAGGACAGCAGCTCGAAATAGCGCCACATCATGACATCCGAGATGCTCATCAGCTTGGCGAACATCGTGTTCGGCGCTTCGGTAATGCCGATGTAATTGTTCTTCGACTTCGACATCTTTTCGACGCCGTCGAGGCCTTCGAGCAGCGGCATGGTCAGGATGCACTGCGGCTCTTGCCCGTAGTCCTTCTGGAGTTCGCGTCCAACCAGCAAGTTAAATTTCTGGTCCGTTCCACCTAGCTCAAGGTCTGCTTTCAAAGCGACCGAATCGTAGCCCTGCATCAGCGGATACAGGAACTCATGCACTGCGATCGGAGTCCCACTCTTGTAGCGCTTGGTGAAGTCGTCGCGTTCCATCATGCGGGCGACGGTATAGCGCGAGGCCAATTGAATCATGCCACGTGCGCCGAGCGGGTCGCACCACTCGGAGTTGTAGCGCATCTCGGTGCGCCCGGCGTCGAGCACGAGGGAGGCCTGGCGGAAATAGGTCTGGGCGTTTTCCTCGACCTGTTCGCGGGTGAGCGGCGGGCGCGTCACGTTGCGGCCCGACGGATCGCCAATCATCGAGGTGAAGTCGCCGATCAGGAAAATCACCTGGTGGCCGAGGTTTTGCAGCTGGCGCAGCTTGTTCAGCACCACGGTGTGGCCCAGGTGCAGGTCGGGGGCGGTCGGGTCCAGGCC